>NZ_JBTMNC010000001.1:0-1487500 GCF_054481235.1 Pseudomonas fluorescens group sp. PF-69
GATGGCGCAGCAAGCCATCACCACCAACGAACTGATCCTGCAGCTGAACACCAACTCGCGCACCATCAATGAAATGTCCGGCACCATCCGCGGGATTGCTTCGCAAACCAACCTGCTCGCCCTGAATGCCGCCATCGAAGCTGCCCGCGCAGGTGAAAGCGGCCGTGGCTTCGCCGTGGTGGCCGATGAAGTTCGCCGCTTGGCCTTACACAGCCAGGAGTCGGCGGCAGAAATCAGTCGCAACATCGAATCGGTGCAACAGCACATCAAGGATGCCACGGTACAAGTGTCCGACTTGACCAATCTGGCGCATCGCAGCGCCGCCAGTTCCGAGGCGGTGTGCACGCTACTCAATCAGGTGCAACAGCGCACCCTGCAATTGACCGGACAGGTCGACCAAGTGGCGGTCAGTACCGAACAACAGGGCAAGGCCGTTGCGGAAATCGCCGAATTGGCCGACCGCGTCCGCCAAGGCAATGCCGACAATCTGCAGGCCGCCGATCAGGCGCGATCCATCGCCCACCATCTGGCTCATCTGACGGGGTAACCAGCATGAATGTATTGCACGGACTACCGCTCTTGCTCGCCGCGGCCATCGCCCTGGCCACCCAGATGTTCTATGGCTTGCACCGGCGCCTGCTGCGGCAAAAACGCCAACATATCCAGCTCAACATTCGCCAGTTGACCTTGTTGCGTGCGCTGATATCAGGGTTTCAGCGCCATCGCGGCCTGAGCAATGGCGTGCTGTGTGGCGATGCCAGCCTGAGTCACGATCTTGCCACCACACGCCAGGGGCTCGACCAGCATATCCGTGCGGCCCAAGAGTTCGACAGCACGCACCGGGACGCCTGGAACAGCTTGATCGATCACTGGTCGCGCATGCGCGAAGGGCGCAATAGTGACCGGGCAAACAATCTGTCGCAGCATCACCTGATCATTCGCAACAGCATCTTTCTGATGGAGGATGTGGCGAGCGAAATCGATCTGACCGAGGGTCGTGCCGAGCTGGGCTACCTGCCCTGCATCTGGCGCGAGGTCGTCCAGGCGGCAGAATGGGCGGGCCAGGCGCGTGCCTTGGGCACCGGTATCGCGGCGGCCGCTCAGAGCAGCGCCGAGCAGCGCGTGAGGCTGCGTTTTCTCTACCAGAAGATCGAGCTGCTGGCCGGCACGGCCTTCGCCACTCTGCAACGCTACGCCACCGCTCACCCGCAGGCTGACGTGTTCCGCCTACAGCATCGCGAGCAAGTGGTGGAGGATTTTCTACGCTGCACAAAAGAGGAGCTGCTCGACCAGGAACACCCCGTGATTGCCGCCAAGACCTACTTTCAACGCGCCACCCAAGGCATTGACGAACTGCTGGCCCTGGTGGATGCGGCGCTGGCTCAGCTACAGGCTCGCTGACGAGACCCCAGCTCGACGTCGCCAGCAGATGGGCCTGCAAGTATCTTTACGTTTGATTTTTTCGCTAAATAGCAGGCCCACTACAAGACAGCCGTTCGAGGCGAGCGTCAGGGCGCCTTGTTTTCGATCAGACAATTACCGCCATCCACCACCAGCACTTCACCGGTGATATAGCTGGCTTCCGGAGACGCCAGAAACGCCACGGCAGCGGCAACCTCTTCTGGACGACCGGCGCGGCCGATCGGAGTGTAGGTACCGGCGCGGCTTTCTTCCTCGGTCAAGGCCCCCGTATCAATCCAGCCTGGTGCAACGCTGTTGACGGTGATGCCCCGTTTACCGACTTCCAGCGCCAGGCCCATATTCATCCCCAGCATCGCTGCTTTGGCCGCACTGTAAGCCGACTCACCTCGGTTGCTGCCGCGTGTACCGGTCGTTGAGCTGATGTGGACGATGCGTCCGTAACCGCGCGTCTTCATCCCTGGCAAAACCGCACGAGTCAGCAGAAAAGCGCTGGTCAGGTTGCGCGCCAGAGACAGATTCCAGGTCGCCAAATCCATGTCCGCCACTTCGACGAAGGGTTCCGGGCTGCCGACCATAGCCATACCGGCGTTATTGACCAAAATGTCGATATGGCCGAACTGCTCATGAGCCCAATCGGCAAGCGCCTTGACCTGCAATTCGTCAGTCAGGTCGGCTGTCATCGCCCGAGCGTCTATACCCTCAGCCTGCAACTCGGCGACACGTTGCTGGATCCGCGCACTGCTGGCAGTGATCAAGACACGCACGCCTTCGCGACCCAAACGTCGAGCGATCGCCAGACCAATACCACTGTCACTGCCCGCACCGCTGACCAGCGCGACTTGACCTTGCCACATGGGAATCGTCATCTCTCGTCTCTTTTTGATCACACAATTTAAAGCACGATAGCAAAGGAGCCTATGAATGCCGGTTTCTCGGATATTTGCGATCACAACAATGAAGGCGGTGATGGCGTTCGAACAAGGCTTGCAACAGGAGTGTGAATCAGCGCCGCATCCTGTCGGCCGATCCCCCCCTTTTGTGAGCAGCTACAGCCGGTGTAGTGAGCCGCGTTATTTATTGGCCTCGACTGCGCTCAAACCACTGCCAGGTATCTTCGAGAGATTGCTCAAAGCAATCCAGAATGGCCTGGATGTCCTTCTCGGTTGAAATGAGCGGAGGGCAAAAAGCGATCGAGTCGCCCATGCTGCGAACGATCATCCCGAGATCCTGCGCACGTGACGCCAAGTAGCGACCCAGCCGACCCACAGTCTCAAACGGCGCCTTGGTATCCCTGTCGGCGACCAGCTCGACTGCCGCTATAAGCCCCACACCACGGACTTCCCCCACCAGCGGATGTCCGATAAAGCGCCGAAGCCCACGGCGAAGCACTTCTCCCATAGTGGCGGCATGCTCGACCAGATGGTCTTCCTGAATGATCTTCAGGTTTTCGAGCGCGACCGCCGTTGCGACGGGGTGTCCGCCTCCGGTGAAGCCGTGACCCAGGGTGCCCAGTGCGTGGCTCTGATCAGCGATGCCTTGATACACCAGGTCGTTGATCAAAATGGCTGCAATCGGCTGGTAGGACGAAGACAGTTGCTTGGACAACACCATAACGTCTGGTTTGATCCCGAACGTCTCACTTCCGAACAGGTTGCCGGTACGACCAAAACCGCAGATCACCTCATCAGCCACAATGAGGATGTCGTGCTTGCGGCACACTTTCTGGATTTTTTCCCAATAGGTTTCAGGCGGCACAATCACACCACCCGCTCCCATCAACGGTTCCCCGTAGAAGGCCGCGATGGTTTCCGGGCCCTCCTTTTGAATCAGGTCATCCAGCTCCTGGGCCAGACGATCCGCAAATTGCTCCTCGGTTTCACCCGGCTTTGCGAACCGGTAGAAGTGAGGACAGCTGACATGGAGAAAACCGGGAAGAGGCACGTCAAAACCTCGCTGATTCGCAGGTATCCCGGTAAGGCTTGCGCTGACGGCGGTGATGCCATGGTAGGCATTCATCCGACTGATGAATTTCTTTTTGGCCGGTTTGCCCAAAGCGTTGTTGCGGTACCACAGGAGCTTCACAACCGTGTCATTGGCTTCAGAGCCGGAGTTGGTGAAAAACACCTTACTCATTGGCACTGGCGATAGTTCAATCAGCTTTTCTGCCAGCTCGATACTGGGCGCATGCGCCTTGCTGGTGAACAAGTGATAGAACGGCAGTGTTCGCAGCTGCTTTTCTGCAGCCTCTATCAAACGCTGATTGCTGAAGCCCAGCGCGACACTCCACAACCCCGACATTGCCTCGATGTACTGCTTGCCTTGATTATCGAAGACGTGAACACCTTCGCCACGCTCGATGATCAATGGGCCAGCCGACTCATGAAGGCGGGCATCCGTGTAAGGATGCATGTGGTATTTAACGTCTTTCTGTTCAAGCGTGAGGTTTGTCTTGTTCATGGTATGAGCCCACAGTCTGGAAGAGAGCGTTATGCCAGCTCGTCGAAGCATTCGCCGATGATGTTCAGGCCTTGCTGCGACTGAGCATCGGCCCAGGGGGCCGTGCATCAATCAATGTGCCGGGCGGCTCTCTGCCGGAGAGCCGCCGCTTCAATCCCAATCAGGCTTGCTGACGGAAAAGCAGCGTGTTTTGAACGGACATCTCGCGCCCCATTACAGCTTGATCCAGGTGGCTTTCAGTTCGGTGTACTTGTCAAACGCGTGGAGCGATTTGTCGCGACCGTTGCCCGACTGTTTGAACCCACCAAAGGGGGCGGTCATGTCGCCGCCATCGTATTGATTGATCCATACACTGCCCGCCCGCAGGGCTTTGGCCGTGAGGTGTGCCTTGGAAATATCTGCGGTCCAGATCGCAGCGGCCAAACCGTATGGGGAGTCGTTCGCGATCGAGATCGCTTCCTCGACCGAATCGAACGTGATGACCGACAGAACCGGCCCGAAGATTTCTTCCCGGGCGATTCTCATCGCGTTGCTGACACCATCGAAAATGGTGGGCTGTACATAGGTCCCACCCGTTTCCTGAAGCACGCGCTCGCCACCGATGACCAATTTGGCACCGTCCTTGTGACCGGCCTCGATGTAGGACAACACGTTGTTCATCTGCTGCGTGTCGACCAGGGCTCCCACGTTTGTTTCAGGATCAAGCGGATTGCCGGGCGTCCAACCTTTCAGTGCTTCGATGACCATCGGAAGGAATGTGTCTTTTATCGAACGCTCGACGAGAAGACGGGAACCGGCGGTACAAACCTCTCCCTGATTGAAGGCGATCGCACCCGCTGCGGATTCCGCTGCGGTTTGAAGATCGGCAGCGTCGGCGAAAACGATGTTGGGACTCTTGCCGCCAGCCTCCAGCCATACGCGCTTCATGTTGGATTCGCCGGAGTAGATCAAGAGTTGCTTGGCGACCCTGGTCGAGCCGGTGAAGACGATGGTGTCGACGTCCATATGCAGGGCGAGCGCCTTGCCTACGGTGTGGCCATAGCCCGGCAGTACGTTCAGGACGCCCGCAGGAATGCCGGCATCGATTGCCAGTTGGGCAATCCGAATGGCGGTGAGAGGCGACTTCTCCGATGGTTTGAGAATCACCGAGTTGCCCGCTGCAAGTGCAGGGCCCAACTTCCAGCACGCCATCATCAACGGGAAGTTCCACGGCACGATCGCGGCGACAACGCCGATCGGCTCGCGAGTGACCAGGCCTAACTGGTCGTGGGGTGTCGCCGCGACTTCGTCGTAAATCTTGTCAATCGCCTCACCACTCCAACGGATGGCATCAGCAGAGCAAGGTAGATCGACATTCAGTGCATCCGAAATGGGCTTGCCCATGTCGAGTGTTTCCAGGAGCGCCAGCTCCTCGGCGTTCTGATCCAACAGATCAGCAAAACGGAGCATCGCCTGTTTCCTGGAAACGGGCGACAGACGAGACCAGACACCGGAGTCAAATGTGCCGCGGGCGACTTTTACTGCGTGATCCGCATCGGCGGCATCGCAGCTGGCAACGTGGGCGAGAAAGCGCCCGTCGACCGGACTGATGCACTCAAAAACAGCTTCTGCCGCAGCGCTCACATACGCGCCATTCACGAACGCGCGCCCTTCAATCTTCAGCTGTGCAGATTTGGTTTCCCAATCGCTCAAAGTTAACGGTTGCATGGTTGTCCTCAGGTTTCACGATTGATGGCCCAGGTCGAGCTCGCTGAATTCGCAGGCTGGGTCAGGGTTGAATGGGTGTTTCAGATAGCGGCTAAAAAATCCTGAAGCAGCAGGCGACAGTTGGCTCGATTACCGGCCTCCTTCACCTGAATTTCCGCGCGCATGCGCTCTGGCAGATCTCCGGCGGAGGCTAGAAAGCGCTGCCCTTCCTCGGTATTGCGCCAGTAGTCCGTCCAGGTATCGAACATCTGTGCGTCAATTTCCGGATGGAACTGCACCCCCACGGACTTGCCTTTGCGGTAGGCCTGGGGAGCCAGATCGGTTTTCGCCAACAAGGTTGAGCCGGGGGGCGGCGTGAAGGCGTCAAAGTGGAAATTGAGCCAGGGGCCCTTGTGCGCCCACTGCGCCTGAAGTGTTTGAACTTCAGTCCAACCGATCTCTGCGGTGGAGTTTCGATAGACCTGACCGCCCAGCGCGCGGGCAAGCAACTGGCTGCCAAAGCAAATGCCAAGCGTCGGCACGCCTCGCTCCTGAACAGACTTCAGCCATTTGAGCTCGGCATCCAACCAGGGCAATCGATGGTCATAGGCCGATTCAGGGCTGCCCATCACAACAACGATGTCGAGCGCTTCAGGCGCTGGCAGGGCCTGGCTGATGGATACGATTTCCAGATCCATACCCTGCTCGCTGAAGAGCTCGGGCAGGCTGCCAGGGACATCAGTATCGGAATGAACAATTGCAATGGCGCGCGGCGACTTCATGAGCAAATCCTGATCGAATCTTAATACTTATGAAACCATATCTTAAAGTAAATTAGATGCCAAGCAGCTTTTTTACGTCCTCTCCAGCTGGTTTTCCTCTCTAAATAGCCAATTTCTTATGCGAATCATGCCATGCAATGGCAAAAACGGGCCCAATAGCGCCCCAAAAAACAAAAATTCCTCTTGAAAGATATGAAACCATATTTTAAATTGAATTCGTAATGCGACTCCGGCGAGATACCAGGCCCACGCAGGTAATGGCCCGCACCGCCCGTCAACCGTCGCAGTTGACCCGTGCGAATCGCGAGCGGCTCGCTTCTTCTAATAACGATCGAAGGTGTCCAAATGTCTTCCAGTCTCCCTACTACGCTCGAAGCTGCGCCCTACCTGGATGTGGCCAACCCTTCCTTTTCAATGCGCTCGAAGGAAGTGATTGATGCGCGAGAAAAAAGCTGGTTTGCACGGACGCCTTATGGCATCGCAGTGCTTCGCTACGACGAAGTCAACGCGCTGATTCGGGACCAGCGTCTTCGCCAGGGGAGCTACGCATGGCCTGCGCACAATAAGGCGACAGGGAGTTTTGCCGACTGGTGGATTCGGATGCTGCTGAGTCGCGAAGGCGCCGATCACTCCCGCCTTCGCCGCCTTGCGAACCCCGCTTTTGCACCGAAGCTCGTACGCAAGCTCACACCTGTATTTCAGGACATGGCCAACGAAATCATTGATGGATTCTCGAAGAAAGGCACCTGTGAATTCGTCGCCGATTTTTCTGAGCCATACGCCACTCAAGTCATCTGCGCCCTCCTCGGCTTACCGCGCAGTGAGTGGCGAGGGCTGGCTCAGTTGGCGGTGGACATGGGGCTGGCGCTGGGCGTGACGTTCAAGCAGGACGAAGCAAAGATCAACGCCGCGACCGACAAACTGTTCGGTTATGCCGCCATGGCGGTTGAAGCCCTGAAGAAGAACGGCCTGGGCGATGACTTTCTCAGCATGCTGGTTAAAGCCAACGAAGAAGACAAAACCGCGCTGAGCGATCAAGAACTGTACGACATGATCGTTCTCGCCATTTTCGGCGGCATCGACACCACGCGTAACCAGATCGCCTTGGCCATGGACATGTTCGTCCAGCACCCGGACCAGTGGAAACTGCTGGGTGAAGATCCTGAGCTGGCAAGGGCTGCTGTCGAAGAAGTCATGCGCGTGCGCCCGACCGTGACATGGGTGACCCGAGAAGCGCTGGAGGATTTCAACTATCAAGGGCTGGAGATCAAAAAGGGCACGACGGTTCACCTGTTCAGCCAGGCGGCCGGCACCGATCCGACCGTCTTCGAAAATCCCGGGTTCGATATCACGGCCAAACGCCAGGCGCACTTCGGTTTTGGTGCCGGCGCTCACCACTGCATCGGTCACTTCATCGCTCGCGGCGACATGACAGAAGCCTTGGCGCTTCTTGCACAACGCATCAAAAACCCTCGCTTCAATGGCGAAGTGCAGTGGCTGCCGGACAGCGGAAACACGGGCCCTATTGCGATGCCCATGGCGTTCGATCCAGAGGTCTGATCATGAGCACTCCAACCATTGCGATAATCGGGTCGGGCCCCTCGGGCTGCTTCATGGCTCAAGCACTTCGACGTGAATGGCCGGACGCAGAAATCACGCTGCTTGAACGACTGCCCGTTCCATACGGTTTGGTCCGCTACGGTGTTGCGCCCGACCACCCGGGCACGAAGGCAGTGACCCGGCAATTCGAAAGAATGTTTGAACGCGAGAACATCCGGTTTCTGGGTAACGTTCATGTTGGCACCGAACTACCACTGGCAGATCTGCGTGCCGCTTACGACATCGTGGTGGTTGCGACGGGCCTGTATGGCGATCGGAAACTGGGCGTACCGGGGGATACGTTGAATCACATCTACGGCGCCGGACAGATCACTCGCTTCCTGAACGATCACCCGGACGAAGAAGCGTTTTTGCCACGCTTTGGCACTCGCCCAATCATCGTGGGCAATGGCAACGTTGCCATTGACGTGCTGCGGCTGCTGGTCAAAAAGGGCGAAGAGTTTCATGGCTCTGACTTGTCCCACGAAGCACTGACACACCTGGCGAGCAGCCCGATAGAACACATCGATGTCGTAGGTCGATCGCCAGCTGCATTGGCAAAATTCGACACGGTGATGATCAAAGAACTCGCCAAACTTGCCAATGTGCAATTCGAGTTTAACGACGAGCTCGATCTTGAATCGATTGAGGATCCGCTTGCCAAGGCCAAAATTGAGGCCCTGCTCGGGCTTGCCAGGGCCAAGATAGAAACACTGCTCGCGCTGGCCAGATCAGAAGCCGAACCGTACACCAGCAAAAAATCGGTGACATTCCATTTTGGCTGGGCGCCCGTTCGCGTGGCCGGTGTCGACCATGTTGCAGGCCTGGTGCTTAAAGGCACGCAAAACCCTGAGCACCAGCAAAGCATTCCCGCGACAAGCATCATCACTGCGATTGGATTTGAAGAGCGCCCGGAACTCGATCTCTGCCGCACGGATTTATCACGCCCGGGCTCCGATTTGTCCAACGGCTTTCTGGATGACGGCCTGTATTGCACCGGCTGGTTCCGCCGAGGCCCCACGGGCACGATCCCGGACAATCGAGCGGATGCCAAACACGTGGCCGACAACATCGTACAGGCCGTTAAGTCGGGCGCCCTGGGTCTTGGAAAACCAGGTTACCCGGCGATAGCAGAGGCGATCAAAAGCACGACTGTTTGCTACGAAGACTGGAAGCGCATCGATACGGCCGAACTCAAAAATGCCCCTTATGGCCGCGCGCGCCGAAAATTCCGCAACAAGGTTGCCATGTTGGGCGCAGCCAAGTCCCATCAAGCAGGAGAAAACAATAAATGAACATTCAAGTCCTCTACGGCACAGAAACCGGCAACGCTGAAATGGTCGCCGACGACATCGTCGACGCACTCAGCGCAGACGTGAGCATCGAAAGCACCGACATGTCTAAATTCTCAGTCACCGATCTGTCGCCAGACGTGTTTTATTTCATCGTGTGCTCGACCTATGGCGACGGCGAACTTCCGCATTCCGCTCAGCCTTTCTTCGAAGCGCTGGACCGTGAACAACCCAACCTCTGCGGTCTCAAGTTCGCGCTGTTTGGCCTGGGTGACAGCTTCTACGAAACCTTCAATCGCGGCAGCGAGATCGTTGCACAGACATTGACTCGGCTGGGAGCCAAACAGGTGGGGGAACGAGGGGTGCATGACGCCAGCGCAGGACAACTTCCCGGTGACATTGCAATGCCTTGGGCCAAAGCGGTTCTATCAGGACTGTGAACGCTACGAGCGGCACAACGACGACTTCGTGAACCAGCGCCTTCACGGCGCTGCTTGAATCACCTTCGTCATGTGCAGCCCCACGATTCATGAGGTGAAATATGTCTCAGCAGCCATTGCGGATTTGTATTCTGGAAAACGGGCGAACACCCGACGACTTGATCGATGAGTTTGGGTCGTACCCGAAAATGATCGACCAGTGGCTATCCCCTTATCTTCCGGAAGCCACGTTCACCTACCTGTCGCCAGTGCGTGGAGAAAAGCTCCCGGCCCCGGGTGACTTCGATGGTTTTATCCTCACCGGGTCGAAACACAGCACCTATGAGCGAAGTCCCTGGATGGTTGGCCTGATCGCACTTCTTCAACAGTTGAGACAGAAGCGAATTCCGGTTTTCGGGATTTGCTTTGGCCACCAAATCATGGCGGATGCGTACGGCGGCCTGAACGCGAAATCAAGCAAGGGATGGGGCGTCGGCTCTCAGCGATACAACTATGAGACGCCCGACCTTCCGGGAAGCATTGCCTCATTTGTCTTCCATCAAGATCAGGTTCAGAAGGTTCCGCCAGAAGCGACTCGCATAGGTGGATCAGCTCACTGTGAAAACGGTGTCTTCGCCTATTCCTTTCCGGCGATCTCCGTTCAGTACCATCCTGAGTTTTCACCGGAATACATCCAGGCACTGGCAAAAAAATTTCGCGGCGATCTTCTAAGCGACCATGTGTCGGCCAACGCCCTGGACTCCATTGCTCATTTACCCGTCGATGCGTCTCCTGTGGCGAAATGGGTCGCTGACTTCTTCCGCACCCATCGTACGAAGTAAACATCCCCCGACCAGTTAACCTCTGGGCCTGTATGTATAGGCCCTTTTTTTTGCCTTTCTCCTTCATAAGCGCCTCACCTCACGCCGGAAAGGTCGCTATTGATGCGTTTTACCTTATAAAAAATCAAAATATCCGCACAAAACAGCCTTACAGATCGGCAAATTCAAAATTTAAAGCTTGAAAGATATAAAACCATATCTTAAATTAAATACGTCCCTGCCAGGTGCCACGTGCCAGCCGTCAGAGCAGGAATACAAAAAGAATGTGCTGCTGCCATGCCTTGCCCATGCAGCGCCAGGAGAACTCGAATGACTGCGTTAGACCTGCACAGAGAATTCAACACCAGCTCCCAAGCGTCCCAGGAACTGGCCAAACGCATCAAAGATGCCGGCGTCGAATACCTCTACTACCAAGTTGTCACCCTCTCCGGTCGCGTCATCGCCAAGGTTGTGCCGGCGAAACATCTGCTGCGCAACCTTGAGAAAGGCGTGCAATTCCATCGCACGGCCGTCTCGGATCTTCAAACGACCCGTACTGGCGAACTGCTGGGCGGGGGCGCACAAGCGGCTGAGTTCACCGCCATCCCGGACATTGATAGCTTCAACATTCTTCCCTGGGACAAATCCATTGGTTCGTTCTTCTGCCGTATGTACGAGCCGGATCACCGCCTCGAAAACGGCGGCGCCCCACTGGGCACCGATGCCCGTGGACACTTGATCCGTTCGCATGAAGCCTTCATCAAGGAAACCGGCTTCCGTATGAAATCGGGCTGCGAGCCAGAGATGACCTGGTTCGGCGACAAGCTGGAAGTTCAAGTGCGCCCAGGTGCAAGCCCGGCCTATCACATGGGCAACCTCGAGCTGATGCGCCCTATCTACAAACGCGTCATGGAATATGCGATCTCCATGGGCCTGGACATGATCGAAGGCGATTACGAGGACCCAGGTCAGCTCGAACTCAACTGGATGTTTGACTCGTGCGAACTGACTGCAGACCGACTGATGACCTATCGCTTGATCTGTCGCCAGGTCGCGAGCGAGTTCGGTGTCAAGGCGAGCTTCATGCCGAAGCCGAGCACCGGCAGCATGGGGAACGGCTGCCACCACAACGTCAGCTTGTGGAAAGACGACCGCAACGTTCTGGCTGAACCCGGTCGACGTGAGCTGCACCTGACTGAAACAGGCATGCATGCCTTGGGCGGCATGCTCGCTCACGCCCCTGGCTCCATGATGATCATGGCGTCGACCGTGAACTCCTATAAACGCTTCTGGGATATCGGCCAATTCGCTCCAACTCGAATCAACTGGGGCATGGACAACAAAACCTGCACCGTGCGCCTGTCCGCCAACGGCCGTCTTGAGTACAAGCTTCCCGATGCCAGCGTGAACCCTTACCTCTCGCACACCCTGCTTCTGGCCGGCATGCTCGACGGTCTTCGCAACAAGACAAGCCCAGGTCCGTCCGAGTCCAAAGACAGCTATGTCGACGGCGGCGAGTCGGTGGGGATTCCTCTCACCCTGGGTGACGCGGTTGCAGCATTTGATCGCGATGAAGTCGTTCGCAACGCATTCCCTGCAGAACTGTCCAGTCTCTATCGCGAACTGAAGGCCGATGAATGGGCTCGCTCTTGCGGCGTAGTGACCGACTGGGAACGCAAAATGTACCTGGACTACCTGCCATGATCGACAACGCCCTCCAAGCACCACAATTGCGAATGATTTGTGCAGACCTCCCTGCCCCACCGCTTTTCTGGAGAGACGACAAAGGATTCCGACACGGCTACGAATCGGATCTGGGCAGGCTGCTGGCCCAGACACTGGGCCTGTCTTTTCAGTTCGCCTATCAGAACTGGGCCGATTTTTATCCCGCGTTACAGGCCGGGGAAGGCGACGTCATTTTGTGCGGTCAGGGCATTTCCGCTCATCGCAAGACATTGGCTGACTTCACTGAGCCGTACGCGGTATTCGATGAAGCCGTGATGATTCGACGTGGCTCAAATCTGCGATCCCCATCAGACCTGAAGGGCAAGAAAGTCGGTGCGATTGCCCAAAGCCTGAACATGGCACTGGCCGAAACGTTCACCGGCTGCATCTGCGTGCCTTTCGGCGGGGATAGCGACGATGTTTTGGGTGACATGGTCAGCGCGCTACGCGACGGCATTATCGATGCATTCGTGGATGACGACGTCGCGCTGGTTCCGCTTGCCGAGGAACCGGATCTGGAAATCGGGTTCAGTGTTCCCACTCAAAACAAATGGGGCATTGCGGTCAAAAAGGGAAATGAGGCTTGGCTCGCCCACGTCAATGAGGCCCTTGCGACGATCAAATCGAACGGCCAACTGGAACAGCTTTGGCGCAAATGGATGCCCTCGCTGAGCTACCCCTTCGGGACCCGTTGAGAAACAGCACTCACCCTGCATCTCAGCTTGTCCACTCGGCGTTACCACCCGAGTTTTTGGCCGCACCTGTCGAGGGGGCGGCCTTTTTTTTAAAATTTAATTTGAGAGGTTTTAGCGCGAAGTGCCGGCTGAGTCTGGTAAATTGAGGCCATGAGACACAACCATTTTGGGAGGATTGGCAAGTCAATTGAGCTCGCTTGAGCAACATTCACTGCCGATGGATGATGAACAACAACTCCAGCGCAAGAACAGCCTCGTTCATGAGGTTGCGACAAGAAGGCCGGACAGAAGAAGTCGTTCGCAGATTAATTGAAGTGATCGACCTGGGGCTTTTCGCCGAAGGCGAGCAATTGCCAAGCGAAAACGAACTGGCCATGCAGTTTGGGGTAGCGACCGTAACACTGCGTGAAGCCTTGGCCTACCTTCGCGAACGCCGTGTCATCGAGACAAAGAGAGGTCGTAACGGCGGAAGTTTCGTATGCCCCGCCGTTGAACTCCCGGAAGTGCATTTGCGTACCCGCCTTGCCGATATGAGCGCGCTGGAACTACGCGATCTCTGCGACGAACATGTTGCCATCTCGGGGGCGGCGGCTCGACTCGCCGCCAAGCGCTCCTCATCGGAGCATCATGCCAAGCTCCAGCACTACATTGATGCGCTGGGCGATGCGACAACCCGAACGGAACGGCGTCGTGCCGATGCGCGATTCCATATAGAGATTGCCGTTGCCGCGCAGTCAGTCAGACTGACCCACGCAGAAATGAGCCTTCAGGCAGAAATCGGCGAGCTGATGTGGATCCCCGGAGAAGGCTCCATAACGCCCGAAGCGGTCCAATCAGAACACCGAGCGATTGCCGATGCGATCATGGCAAATGATCCCAATCTTGCAGGCGCATTGGCAGAAGCGCATGTCACGCGCGGCATCAAAAGGCTCATAGATCTGAGATTAGATCTTTTATCCGAGATAGCCTAGAAAATGGCATGCGCCTTGCTCCTTCTCCCGCAAGCGGCTTTTTGATGCGAAGTGGGTGGAAGCTACCCACGGCATCAAGCTGAAACGGCGTCACGAGAATGCAACAGGGGCCCACATCATGCCAGTACCACTTTTTCGCACCGACGCAGACGACTGCGCCGCCAGCATCAATGCTTCGATCGGTAACGTTTTCGACCAGTTGACGATCCTGGCAAACGAAGTCGTGGAGATTTGGCGACGTGAGGCTGCGCTGGGCAAGAAGCCCTCATCCAAAGACCTGGCCGTGCTTAAACCAAAAATCGATGCACAGCTCCAGGGTTCCAAATCATGCATTCATGGCACTGGCGTTGTTCTTGAGCCGGGAGAGCTGGAAGACTGCGAGATGTACCTTGAGTGGTGGAGAATGGGGACTGCGGGCAAGGTCGTACCCATGACCCTCAACTTCAATCGACGCAGCGAAAGCTTCTACAACTACCAGAGCATGCAGTGGTTTGCTCGCCCGAAAAATACAGGCAGCAATGTTGTCATAGGCCCTTACGTCGATCTTTACGGGGCCGATACGTACATATTGACCTTCTCCCTGCCTATCCACGTTGATGGTCGTTTCGTGGGTATCGCCGGTGCGGACATCGCCTTGCATAAGTTCGAACGAATCCTGCTTTCCAGCCTGATCAAAATGGAAAACGAGGCCCTGATCGTATCCGAGGAAGGTCGTGTCATCGCTGCCAACACGGCCAATTGGACGGTTGGAGACATGGCTCATCACGCAATGAATCGCCAGGAAACAGGTTGTCGGGTTATCGAACTCGGCGAGGCCGCTGCGCACTGGTCGCTGGTTCAGCGCCCCTGCAAGCGTAAACACCGAGGCGCGGCATAAGCCGACGCATTTCGCCGTAGAGAGGCTTAAGCCTCTCTACGCAGCTCGAAACCCTTTTCGCCCCACCTCTTCCAAATCATTCAGTGCCTCGATCAAGCGCATGGTTGGCCCCATCGCTCATCGAGACATGCTCCAGCTCCGCCGGATCCACGCCATCCAGACAACCTATGTTGTAGCCGCATTGGGTCGGATCGGAGCGCCGCACGTTATGCGTGTAGATACCGCATCGAGAACAGAAGTAATGGCACGCGACGCCCGTATGGAAACGATAGGCCGTCAGAACATCCGCACCCTGGGTGATGCGTATACCGGATAGCGCTACAGTCCCCATCACTGCGCCTTTGCGCCTGCAGAGCGAACAGTTGCATCGCTTGGGGTCGACCACCCCATCAGGAAGGTCCAGCTCAAACACCACTGCGCCGCAATGGCAGGATGCAGTATGGGTCGGCTGGATTATGGTTTTACCAATACGTTTTATCATCGCGAAACACCGGCGCAAGCGACCTGCTTATACAGGCTCACTCACCACTCACTGAGACATTCGACAGCATTGAGTGGATCTGCTGAGTGGCCTCCTGCGTTCTTGAAGCGAGCTTTTTTACTTCATCAGCCACAACAGAAAATCCACGCCCCGAATCCCCTGCCCTCGCCGCTTCAATCGCGGCATTAAGCGCGAGCATGGTTGTTTGATCTGCAATGGCCTTTATCACTCCAAGAGCAGTGGAAATCTGAGCATAGGTTGCCTGCATGGCAGCCTGCTCCCGCTGACGTAAATCAATGGCATGCCGCTCGGAAGAAATGTCTCGAACGGCGCCAATCAGCCTGCAGACCTTGCCGTCAGCCCCCGTCATGGCCCGCCCCCGCTCTCGATACCAAACCATGCCCCGTTGCTTATGCCTCATTTGATACTCCACGACGTAATGGTCGGCGCTTTGCGGAGCCCGCACGTATTCTTCGATAATCTTCAGCATCCTGGGGAGATCGTCGGGATCAACGATCTGGTTATACGTTTCCCAGCCATCGAGAAACTCCGAATCTGAATAGCCAACCAGCTCCTTGAACTGACGAGACCAACGAAGCTCATTGGAGGGATGCTCCAGGTCTCCGTCAACGATCTTGAGATCCCAACAGCCTTCCGTGAGGGTCTGTTTGACAAGCTCCCACACTTGCGCCTCTCCACTCAGTGCAGTCAATTCTCTATTGATCGACTCGAAGGCCAGGCTTTTCTCAGCTGAACATTGATTCAGGTAAGCGACCTCACTTGTCAGGGCGCTGATTTTATCCGCGCTGGCGGTTGCGTTCCGCGCCCCGTTCTCTTGCGCCTGTTTCAGGTTCTCAACCTGGTCCTCCAGCGCTTTTATCCGCTCGGCCAGAGCGAACACATTTGAATGCGTCGTAGCATGACCATTTTTCAACAACTGCAAACTGTCCGGGGTCAGAGGCTCTTGCCCCAGCAGTGCATGCAGGGCGCGATCCACCTCATTAAATTCTGCACTCAATGAACCTTTGAACCACATCACGTTGCTCCTTTACTGCGCAACTCAGCCATGGGTTTCTGGAGCTTCCGGCTTTCAAGCTGAAATCGGCACTCTGCATACAGCCAATCATTGGAATGCCCTCAGAAACAAAAAAACGCCCTTCTTAAAGAGCGTTTTGATCTCGTCGGAAACTATGCGGTGGTTCTTCGAACCGCGCCGGTTACAACCGCCTCCCTTGATGGAATTGCGTCTCCGTAAATGGCCGCGCTGCGCAAATGAGGGCGGGCAATCCACATATAGAGGAAGCCGACCGCGATCACAGCGAAGGAGGACAGCACAACAATCCAGTTGTCATACCACAGTGCATTGGGTGTGCGTGGCCAGCCGATGTTCACCATAGCGGCAACCCCA
The DNA here is from genome assembly GCF_054481235.1 of Pseudomonas fluorescens group sp. PF-69. Lineage (NCBI taxonomy): Bacteria > Pseudomonadati > Pseudomonadota > Gammaproteobacteria > Pseudomonadales > Pseudomonadaceae > Pseudomonas > Pseudomonas fluorescens group sp. PF-69. Next base: position 16,636 of record NZ_JBTMNC010000001.1, read on the forward strand.
TAGACGAGCGCGCCAACGTTGGTGATCAAACCAAGCGATCCAAGCTGGTACTCGCCGCTTGGTTTCCAGCCTTTCAAGCGAGCTCGCAGAGCAGCAAGAACGACCATCTGGAACGCGATATAGATGCCTACCGCCGAGAAGGAAATAATCTTCAACAGCGCATCAGCTGAAATCATCGAGCCGACGACAATCACACCAGGCAAAAGCGCCGACAAAAACAGGGCATAGGGCGGGACATGACGCTCATGAGAAAACCTGGAAAGCAGGCCGCTGGCAAAAATCATCTTGTCGCGGGCGTACGCATAGATCAGTCGACTGGCCGCAGCTTGCAGGCTCATCACGCAAGAGAGGAAGGAGATCAGCACGACGCACAGCACTGCAGTGGATCCCACCGGGCCAAACGCATTGGCCAGAATGGCGGACACTGGATCAGCAAGAGTGCCATTGATAACCGCGCCAATATCGACCACGGACATAATCAGGGCAAAGCAGACGAAGGTTGCTGCAACACCGCCAATGTAAATCGTGCGACGCATCGATTTGGGGATACGCAGACCGGGCTCCGGGACTTCCTCGGCGACATCGCCACAGGCCTCGAATCCGTAGTACTGGAAGACACCGATAAGGCTAGCGGCCAGGAATGCTGCGGTGTATGAGCCCGTACTCTCCGAACCGAACGTATTGAAGAAAATGCTCATATCGTGGTGACGCTCAAACACCAGCAGGTACACGCCTACCACCAACGCCCCCATTATTTCGGCGAAGAACCCGATCAGCGCTGCCTGCGCCAAGACCTTGGTGCCCATCATGTTGATGGCTGTCGCAATGGCCAGGATCACCAATGCACAGATGACGTTTGCACCCACCGTAGGCTCGAACCCGACAACTGAAGCGGTGTACGGCGCTGCGCCATATGCCACCCCTGCAATGGTCGAGAACATCGCCATCACGTAAACCCACCCTGTCATCCATGCCCACTTGCGACCCCAAAGGCGACGCGCCCAGGGGTATACACCTCCTGCGAGCGGGAATTGGGAGACGATCTCACCAAACACTAGCGCCACCAGAAGCTGGCCAACACCGGCGATGAGCAATGCCCAAATCATCGGAGGGCCGCCCAGCATCAGAGATGAGGCGAACAGGGTGTAAATGCCGACTACCGGCGAGAGATAAGTGAAGCCCAACGCAAAGTTCGCCCAAAGGCTCATATCGCGTTTGAATTCAGACTGGTATCCCAGGGATGCAAGACGCTCGGCGTCAGCGTCAACCGGGGAATTCACGGGATGATTCGTCATGGTGCAACCTCGTATTTTTGTGTTCTCGGCAGCGACGTAGAAGGGGGGGCCATCTAGCATTTTTTTGCTCTTGTAAACGCGAACGCTCATCGCAGGTCTAGAAATACCGCCAAATACATTTGAAGTCAAAGGAAAATGTTTTATCCCTGGCCGATTGGCAAAAATCCCTGTAAACGCTGGCTAAAAACCCGATATACGCAGCAAACAAATAACCAGCACACTAAAAAATCGGCCAGATATGATCAAAAAAACGGCAGATATCGTTGACAATACATATGGATTAGAATTTTATATGATGCAGCGCCAGGCATGCAGCCGGCCTTGACCCATCAGGAGGCTTCTCATGCGTGAAACAATCGGTGCATTCGAGATCGGAGTGATGCCGGCCCCAGAGGCGGAGGAGCCGATCAGCGAGTCCAGAACAGATCAACCAAACGCTTGGCCACTGCTCGCCGCATTGTTCGTTCAGGTTTTTGCCTGTCTGAGCCTGGCGCGTTGAGGATCCGAGCTCGCCCAAGCCCTTTCCTGGCTCAAAAAAAGCCGCTATCGCTAGCGGCTTTATTATTTATACGAACGCCCTGGCATCCGCTGGACCGACCTTCGGAGCGGCGAAGAACGCCCGCTCACCGATTTGCTCTTTGACCTTGCTTACGATGTAGGCGCCGATAGGAATGGCCGAGGTGGCGGCTGGCGAAGGAGCGTTACACACATTCACGCTCCTCTTCGTATTGACGAACAAGAAGTCATCAATCAGTTTGCCGCTGTTCGAAACAGCCTGGGCACGAACACCGGCGGGGTACGGTGTCAGATCCTCTTTATTGATCGACGGACAGTATTTCTGCACTTGCTTGAGATAGCCGCTCTTGAACAGAGAATTCCTCATCTCTATCAGGCCAGGTTTGAAGTTTGCCTTCAAAACCTTCAAGACCCCGAGCGAGGTGAAGATCTCAAACATATCCCCCAGGGAGAAATCAGTTTTCTTGTACCCCTCACGCTTGAGCGCCAATACAGCGTTCGGCCCTACGGTGACAGTGCCGTCAATCATACGAGTCAGATGCACACCCAAAAATGGCATCGACGGATCAGGGATGGGGTAGATCAAGTGATTGACGATCTGATTGTGTTGCTTGGGCAACAGGTAGTATTCGCCCCTGAAAGGACAAATCTGGAACTCCGGTTCGAGCCCAAGCATCCTGACGACCCGATCAGCCATCAGGCCTGAGCATGAAATCAGAAAACGGGCCTGGTAAATGCCGGTCGACGTCGTGACCACGACCTCGTCCGCTCGCTCATCGAGAGCCGTCACTTCAGAGTTGTAGCGAATGACGCCCCCCGCTTTCGTAAACTCTGCAGCCATCTGTCGAGTGACTTCGGCGTAATTCACGATGCCACTGGAAGGGACGAAAATTCCCGCCAACCCGACAATATTCGGTTCTCTTTCCCGAAGCTCGGCAGCTGAAAGCCATTCACGCTCAAGGCCATTGGCCTCAGTGCGCTCCCAAAGGGCTTTCATTCGTTCCTTCTCAATTTCATTCGTCGCCACAAGCATTTTGCCGCAGGCGTCATAACGAATTCCGTGCTGATCACAGAAGGCTTTCGTTGCCCGGTTTCCTTCCAGGCAAAACTTGGCTTTCAGACTGCCAGGCGTGTAGTAAACACCCGCATGGATCACCCCACTGTTATGACCGGTCTGATGCTGGGCAGGACCCGATTCTTTTTCCAGCAACAGAATTTTTGCATCCGGGTATTCAGATGCCATTTGCATGGCTGTAGACATTCCCACAATGCCGCCACCAATGATTACAAAGTCGTACACAGCTATCACCTCACAAGGATGGCGGACAGGGAACGGGCCGCAGTCGCCTGCGGCCCATCCGTCAATTAGTTGGATGTCTGGCCGTGGTGGTGACCCACCTTCGGATAGCTGAAGTAGCCGCGTTGACGCATCAGTTCACGACGCAGGCCTGGATGCGCTGCGAAGCGGTCGCGTCCGTGAAGCCAGAACAAGTTGTTGATCAACACGAACGAACCCACCGCAACGGGAATAGACAACTTCGCCTGACTGGTTTCCAGCGACTCACCGAGTTCGAAAAGCCAGGTGCCCTCTTCGAAGTTTTCAGGCTGAACAAATTGATCGATGTAGCGCATGGTCGGGCGCCCCTCACCATCCGTATCAAAGATGGAATGAAACACGTCCTCTTTGACGTTCTTGCTCGGTGGAGCTGTCCAGCGCAGGGAGCGGCGAGCCAATGGATGCTTGTAGAACTTATTCAGATCAGCCCAGTCGTCGAGGTGCAACAGCAAGGAGTTGCCACCTTCCATGTTTTGCTCGTCGATCTTCATCATCAGGACGTAGTCAGTGATCTGATTCACGAACGTTCCGTCGTTGTGCAGCTCCATCACACGATGTGGCGCACGCAGGTAGCTGTCCGAGTTATCAACGTTCTCTACGACGAAGCGCGCATAAAACTGCCCGCTCATCGCATCGAAATTAGAACGCCCGAGCAGGTGCGCTACGGCGGTTGAAAACTTGACCATGTCTTCTGCCTGGGAGACATCGTTCAGCCCTTCCGGCTTCACCAACAGACCACCCGTTTCCCGATCCATCAGCGTGTTGACCAAAACCGGACGCAGCGTCTCGCCACAAATTCCGTCCAGGATTTTGCCAATCTGAAAACGCAAAAAGGACTTGTACTCAAGTGCCTGAACTGGCCATTGGGACACGGCAGAGAGAAACGCGTCGACGGTGACCTTGGGAAATGTGAGCTCCAGGAAGCGCTTGGACTGAGCAGAAGGCTTGAGAGAGAAACCCACGCACTCAGTGGGTTGTTGCATTACCGGAGCGTTGATCTGAGAGAAGGCGTTCATTGCTGTGTCCTGGCGTAGTGAGTGTGGGCGCTTTCCAGGGCGTCTGGTGAAGCGACGGCCAAAAAATATCGCCACTAAACAAAAATGTCTACATTTTTAAAATACGTAGATAGAAAATGATTCAGTAGCCATTCGGCGAGCCTTTTGAAATGTGGGTATCATTAGGAAAATTTGACGATGAGTGGTCGCTATGGAAGAGCTTGAGCCAAAGCAGAAATCTACTTTCGATGGTTACGAAAGGCTCAAGAAGGACATTATTCGTGGCGTATTTCCGGCTGGACAAAAGCTGCTGATGAGTGCCCTGAAAGATCGATATGGTCTTGGGGTTGGCCCACTCAGAGAGGCTTTGTCTCAGCTCGTCGCGGAACACCTGGTCATTGCGATTAACCAGAAAGGCTATCGGGTAGCCCCCATGTCGTTGGAGGAAATGCGCGACATCTACGACGCGCGCGCCAACCTGGAAGCCATGATCCTCACGCTCGCGATCGAACGAGGAGATGACTCGTGGGAAGCCTCGATCCTGGCGCGAACTCACACGCTATCGAAAGTCATGGAGCTCAGAACGCAGGAGCAAATGCTCGAGATATGGGACTCTCGACATAAGGCGTTTCATAGTGCGATAGCCTCCGGGTGCGGATCCAAGCATCTGCTGCAACTAAGATCGCAACTGCTGGACCAGGCTGAGAGGTACAGGCACCTGTGGCTCAAAAGCACTGTCTTTTCCGAAGAGGCACTTCGTCAAAAAAGGGTCGAGCATGCAACCCTCGTTGACGCAATCCTTGCTCGCGATGCGGTAAAGGCGAGCGCCCTGATGAGGGAGCATCTGATGACACCTGTTCCTATCATTTCAGAAATAATTAAAAACTCGATGCCGGCATTACACGCGTAGTCCACAAATGAAAGGGGCTTTTGAACAAGCCCTTTTGCATTCAAACTAACTTGGCCGAATGCATAGACCTCAAGGACGCGCGATGATATTGCAACACAGGCCAGTGACGGCTGCTGACATCAAAACCATCTGCAGCTTTCCCCTTGATGCTCAGGAACTGTTTTATATGTTCCCGAAAGCTCAATACCCTCTGACGGAAGCCCAGCTGTCTAACGCGATTACCCAGCGATTCGACTCGACGATTGTCGAGGCCGGGAACAGCGTCGTTGGCTTTGCCAACTTTTATCGGGCTGAAACGGGTGGGGTTTGCTGTATCGGCAATGTCATCGTTGCCCAGCAGGCACGAGGTAAAGGTGTGGCGACCTTCATCGTGGAGACGATGACGGCTCTGGCGTTCGAGCGCTATGACGCCACCGAGGTGCAGATCTCGTGTTTCAATGAAAATACCGCTGGCTTACTGCTTTATCCAAAACTCGGCTTCTTGCCCTTTGCTGTCGAAGAGCGAACGTCTCTGGATGGTCGCAGATCAGCGCTCATCCATATGACCCGCAGCAGAGCGGCCCGACCAGAATAGTCACCGTGAAGGCCCGCTCATGATCGGGTTCAGGTGCTTCAGCACTGAATGGCGGGCGAACGCGTGACCAACCGACTGGCCGAAGAACGCGAACGGCCGATGATGTTGCTGGTTGCTGTTCAGCGTTAAACAGACCTTGCCGGCCCGGCACTCGTATTGTTTGCATATAGATCCGCGCTCGCCCGTAAAGAAGCCATAGCGCTGCGTTGAACCCGCTGGCAGATACCTTATGCTCCGGGCTCACCTTCCGCCCCCGAGATCAACATGCAAAATTCAGAGTTGGGAATCATGATCATTTCATTGATCGGGTTGTTCGGCTTTGCTTCGTTTGTTTTTGAGTACTTGAGCGCCAGACGCTCGAAGAGAAGCAAACCGCAGTGATGTTTCCAGGCGATCAAAAAAAGGGGGCAGATGCGTCATCTACCCCCTTTCTTTCATCAGCGCGTCGCCACCAGAAACAACCGCGGAAACGGCAGCAGCACCGAACCATCGGCCTGCGCCGGATAAGCCTGCTCGACGGCGGCCAGATACAGCTTCAGATATTCAGCCCGTTCCGCCTCATCCAGTGGATCGAGAAACGGCCGCAAGCCACTGCCCTTGAACCACTCGACCACACCCGAGGCACCGCCTGCGAGTGGATGATGATACTTGGTGCGCCACACATCGACCCGGGCGCAGTGCGGTTTGAGCATTGAGTAGTAGCCGCTGGCATCGGCCATCTGCGTGCGTTGCCCGGCCGCGCCGGTCAGTTTGCTAGCCCAGGGACCACTCGCCGCCACTTCGCGCATCAAGCGATGGGAGGGTTCATTGAGATTGTCCGGCATCTGGATCGCCAGGCTGCCACCCGGTGCAAGTTTGCTCACCAATGAAGGCAGCAACGTGGCGTGATCAGGCAGCCACTGCAACACCGCATTGGCGAAAATCACATCGAATGGGCCAGTTTCGTTCCAGCGATCAATGTCCGCGATATCGAACCGCACCTGCGGCAAACGCTTGCGGGCGGCCTCGATCATGTCGGTCGAACTGTCCAGCCCGCGCACCGTGGCGTTGGCAAAGCGTTCCACCAGCAACTCGGTCGAGTTGCCGGGGCCACATCCGATATCGATCGCCGAGCGCACATCACCGGCGGGAATAGCCGCCAGCAGGTCACGGGCGGGACGGGTGCGTTCATCTTCAAAAGCGACGTACTGTTTGGCGGACCAACTCATTGCGTTCTCCAGTCGGTGCGTTGTCCTCGGACCGCTACGATACCGCGACAGGCGAGACCAAAGGTTTCAAAAAACAGCCTTTTCAGGCACACCGCCACTCCGGTCGAATTTTCATCGCGCCCCCACTGTCTGAAATTCAAGCGCTCTCAGAATAAGGAAAACGGCCATGAAGTTCGCAAAAATCGCCCAGAAACTTGCCCTGTGGACCGGCAGTCCCAAGACGTTCATGGGGGCGATCATTCTGATTTTCCTGTGGGGGCTGAGCGGGCCGATCTTTCACTTCAACGATACCTGGCAACTGATCATCAACACCTCGACCACCATCATCACCTTCCTGATGGTGTTCCTGATCCAGAACACGCAAAACCGCGATACGGACATTCTGCATTTGAAAGTCGATGAGTTGTTGCGGGTGACGAAGGAGGCGCAGAACGCGATGCTGGGGCTCGAAGCGCTGGATCTCAAGGAGCTGGAAGCGCTGAGAAAGCAGTATCGGCAACTTGGCGAGGGCGAAACCATCTCCCTTGACGGCACTGTCGTCGAAGACAGTTACAAACAGGATTTGAACAAGTGCTGAAGGTCACTGCACGGGCGGCACTGGGTCGCCCGCGTGATCGAACGATCTAACGACTGGCTTGCAATGCCCTGGCCATCTGCAGGTGATGTTGCAACTTGGGCAACGTCTCTTCAGCGAACGCCTTGATCTCAGGCACATCCGTGGTTTGCGCTTCCTGCTGAAGCTGTGCGATGGCTTCTTCGGTGGACTTCACCTGACTGGCCGCATAGGCCTCATCGAAGTTCGCGCCGTCCATGACTTGCGGCATCAAGGCCTTGGCCTTATCGACCACCTGTTCACGCGGGGCCACCGGCAAATCCAGCTGTTTGGCGATTTTCGCCAGGTGCTGGTTGGCAGTGGTGCGGTCATTGATCACGACAATGGTGTAGTCCTTGACCTCTTTGGATTCCGACTTCTGGTGCGCCAGACGACTGGTTTCGATATCGGCGATGCCCTGGGCCGACGCATCGTTGATGAACTCGGCGGGGGACTGGGCGAAGGCACTGCTGGCGCACAGGCCCAGTAACGTGGCGAAACCGGTGTTGCGTATTTGGGTGGCCATCCGCTTCATGGTCGCGCCCTCCTCAGTAAACATTCAAAACGGGAGCTTTCGCCCCCGCTTCTCAATCAAAACCACCTTCATCCACTACTTGGATTTCTGTCCGGGCTTGCGGCCCATGTCGGGTTTCGCTGGCTCTTTATCGACAGTCGTGGTGGTGGTTTTCCCACCCTTGCGACCGGCTTCAGACGCCTTGGTTCGATCGTTGGCGAAATTTCCCGAGTTCGAGTTTCTTGAGTTAGGCATGATTCTCTACCTCTTGGTGATGATCGCGGCGAGCTGGCGCCCGCATAGAATCTGAATGGGCGCGATACAAAAGGTTTAGAAAAAAACGTCGAGGCCACGACGAACGGTGCGCGCGATTCAGACGAGCCGCAGGTGATGCTCGCGCTTGGCGGTGTACATCGCCTCATCGGCGTGCCTGAACAACTGCTTTTCTTCCGTGCCATGCTCGGGGTATTGGGCAACGCCGATGCTTGGCTGAATGTTGAAGCTATGGCCGTCCAGGCGCAGGGGTTGAGCCAGGACCTGACGGATTTTCACGGCCACGCCGTCGGCATCTCCCGAAGCGTGAATGCTGTGTAACAACACCACAAACTCATCGCCGCCAATACGCGCCACCGTGTCGGTTTCACGCACGCAGCCCTTGAGCCGATTGGCCACGGTTTGCAGCAACATGTCGCCAACCGCATGCCCGTGGGTGTCGTTGACCTCCTTGAAGCGGTCAAGATCGACATACAGCAAAGCCAAGCGTCCGCAGTCGTCACGCGCCGCTTCCAATGCAGTCTTGAGCCGGTCGCGCAGCAATTCGCGGTTAGGCAGTTGCGTCAGTTGGTCGTACTGGGCCATGCGCTCCAGGCGCGCGTGCAATTGCTTGCGCTCGATCGCGGTCGCGACCTGCGCGCAGACGTACTGCAACAATTCTTTATCCTGCTCGGTGTAGCACTCACTGCCCGGCATGCTCTTGACGATCAGTGCGCCAATGGTGCCGTTTTGCGAGTTCAGCGGCACGCCGAGCCAGCACGGTGTGTTCTGTGCGCTCTCTTGCCTCTCGAACCCCGCAGGTCGATCGTCCTGATCCGGGGTCAGCAGGATCGGCTGGCCGCTGCGGACCACCTCGGCACACAGGCGCCCGGTCATCGCGCAGGGCTGCTCGGGTTCATGGGCATCAACGTGATAGGGGAAGCTCAGCTCGGCACAGTGATCGTCATACAACGCCACGGAAAAATTCAGCGCTGGCAACCATTCGCCAATGATCAGATGAATACGCTTGAACAGCGCCAAGAGATCTTCCGCTGCATGCGCCGCCTCGGAAATCGCATACAGCGCTGCTTGCCGGGACTCGGCTTGCTTGCGCTCGGTAATGTCACGCGCCACGGCGATGCGCAGTTGATCGACCTCCGACCAGCGTGCCGACCAGAGGATGTGCGCCACCCGGCCATCCTTGCGCAGGTAGCGGTTTTCGAAATTGAGCCGGGGCTCACCGCCCATGATCTCCCGGGCGGCGTCCAGGGTGCGCTGACGATCGGCCGGATGCACCAGGTCGATCATCGGTCGACCGATCAACTCTTCAGGGCTGTAGCCGAAAATGCGCTGGCAGGCCGCACTGACAAAAACGAAGCGACCTTGTTTGTCGACCGCGCAAACGGCGTCCAGCAAGAGATCGATGTAGCTCGCCAGCGGCGCGGAATTTCTGGTGGTCATGGCGCTGAATGCATGTCCGGACAATGCGGCAATAAAAAAACATCCCTGACCGTTAGATCCTGTGTCACCGAGGCCTCCGTGCACCCGGCTTCAAGCCTTGTTCGTCACCAGGCCCGGCACGGCATGTACCAGGGCGTTGATGGCGAAACCGATGAACATTAACCCGCAAAGCCGGGTGATGGCCAGTTCATGGCGCTGATACAAGGTGCGCACCCGCCGCGCACCGACGACGCCAATGAGAATAGCGTAGGCGATAAGACCACCCACGAAACTCAGCAGGATCAGCCACGGCAGCATCGACCAGGTCAGCAACTCTGCTCGGCTCGACAACAAGGCGGTAAACGTGGCCACGGCCACCGGGTAAGCCTTCGGATTGGTCAGGCCAAACAGGATGCCATGCCAGAACGGCTGGCGCGCCGGCCCTTGCGGCGCCTGGGCACTGCTGCGACGCGCCCGCACCGCACGCCAGCCGAGCCAGAACAGGTAGAGACCGCTGAGCACGCCCAGCACATCGAACGCCGTGCTGCCGATTTCCCGCGCCCCGACAATCGCCACCAGCGCAGTGCCGCACCAGACCACGTCCCCCAGCAAATGCCCGCAGAGGAACCCTGCCCCGGCCCGTCGCCCATGGGCCGCGCCGATGCCGAATACGGCCAGCACGCCGGGGCCTGGCGTAATCCCGTAAATAAAACCCGAGGCAACAACGGCCATTAACAGCGACGGGGTCATGGGAAGTCCTTTTGAACTGTTTGGCGAATGGGCGCCAGTCTATATCAGCTCATTGGGCATTGATTGACTGATCGTCGAAGAACTTCATCAGCGTTTTATCCCCTCCGCGATTCGTTGATTCAGCCAGTTCAACGCCTGATCCCCGCCCCGCCGCTGGTGCCACGCCAACACAAAGGTAAACGACGGAATATGAAACGGTGGAGGCACGACGATCAGCGACGCCTCGTCGAGGTCGCGCAAGCCGCGGGAGGCAACGGTCAGAATCAAATCCGTGCCACTGATCAACTGCGGGGCGACATTCCAGTGCGGCAGGCTGACCGCCACGCGCCGCCGTTCATGCAGCGCGGTCAGGGCACGCTCGATTTCCGGCGTGCCACTGCCGCGCATTTCCAGCAAAACGTGGGGGCGCGCCAGATAGGTTGGCAGGTCAAGGGTAGCGTCGGCCGGCAAACTGTCACGATCCACCAGGCAGGCGTAGTGCTCCTCGAACAGCGGGGTGCTGCGCAGTTCATTGGGCATTTCCGGGAACACACCGACGGCGATGTCGATGTCACCGTTGAGTATCCCGTCGAGCATGCCTTCGCGGCTGGCGTGACTGATTTGCAGATCGATACCCGGAGCCTCTCTGCGCAACGTGCGGATCAAGCCAGGCAGGACGATGGCGGCACCGTAATCGGACATGGCCAGGCGAAAGGTGCGTCGGGTGGTCGCCGGATCAAAGGCATTGGGCGCCAGCAGCGATTGCACCTGGGCCAGGGCTTCGGTCAACGGCGCCATAAGCTCCAGCGCCCGCGAGGTCGGCACCAGGCCGGCGCCTGCCCGCACCAACAGCGGATCGCCCAGCAGATCGCGCAAACGCGCCAGAGCATGGCTGACGGCCGGCTGACTCAGGTGCAGACGTTCAGCCGCCCGGGTGACGTGTTGCTCGCTGAGCAAGGCGTCGAGAATCACCAGTAAATTGAGATCGATGCGGCGCAGATCATTCATTTGATGCATGTTCTGGATAGCAAAACGGAATTTAAATCTGCGCGACGAATACCCTAGAGTCCAGCAAAACCTGCTGGAGAATGATCATGAGTACGTTGCATGGGATCGGCCTGTTATTGCTGGCCGTGATTGCCGGGGCGGTGGTGCCTTTTCAGAGTGCGATCAACGCGAACCTTGGACGGGGCCTGGGACATCCGTTATGGGCCACCTTGGCCTCGTTGCTGGTGAGTATCCTGGTGTTGCTGCCCATCATGCTGGCGATGCGCGTGCCGTTGCCATCAGTAGCGTTCATCAGCAAGGCGCCCCTTTGGATGTGGGCCGGCGGTGCGTTCGGGGTCTGCTTCATTTCCCTGGCCCTGGTACTGCTGCCCAAGCTCGGCGCCTCGGGGTTCATGGCCTTGGCGCTGGCCGGGCAAGTGGTCGCGTCATTGGTGCTGGATCACTTTGGGTGGTTTGGGTTGGTGCAGCGGCAGGTGAGCTTGCCGCGGGTATTGGGCGTGGTGATGCTGATGGCCGGTGTGGTGTTGATTCAGTTCAGTGGGTCGCATGACAAAGCACTGGCGGCCGTGGGTTAAAGGGCCGCCACAAGCTCACGCCGAGGGGAAACATGCACCACGTCTACGCACGTCGCCGGCCTCGGGCACGAGGCTCGCGCCCGGCCGTCAAAACGTCTAGAACGCGTTGCGGAAAATCTCTTCGACCTGCCGCTGATCCGCCGCCCGGGGGTTGGTTACGCCGCATGCATCTTTCAGGGCGTTGCTGGCCAGGGTCGGGATGTCGTTGAGCCGGACGCCGAGCTCACGCAAACCGGCGGGGATGTCCACATCGTGTGCAAGGCGGCGGATGGCCTCGATGGCCGACTGGGCGCCCTCTTCCGGGCTGAATCCGCGAATGTCGGCGCCCATGGCGTGGGCCACGTCGGTCAGGCGAACGGCGCAGACCTGGGCATTGAAGCTTTGCACGTGGGGTAACAGCACTGCGTTGCACACGCCATGGGGCAAGTCGTAGAAACCACCCAATTGGTGGGCCATGGCATGCACGAAGCCCAGGGACGCATTGTTGAACGCCATGCCCGCCAGAAACTGCGCGTATGCCATGTTTTCCCGCGCCCCGAGGTCTTCCCCGTCCTGGACCACCAGGCGCAGGTTATGGCTGATCAGGGTGATGGCCTTCAGGGCGCAGGCATCGGTGATCGGAGTGGCTGCGGTGGACACGTAGGCTTCGATGGCGTGGGTCAGGGCATCCATGCCGGTGGCGGCCGTCAGGCCCTTGGGCATGGCGATCATCAGGTCCGGATCGTTGACCGACAGCAACGGCGTGACGTTGCGATCGACAATGGCCATTTTCACGTGCCGCGATTCGTCGGTAATGATGCAGAACCGGGTCATTTCGCTGGCCGTGCCGGCCGTGGTGTTGATGGCAATCAACGGCAGTTGCGGTTTAGTGGACCGATCGACGCCCTCGTAGTCGCGAATCTGCCCGCCGTTGGTCGCGCACAGGGCGATCCCCTTGGCACAGTCGTGGGGCGAGCCCCCGCCCAGAGACACCACGAAGTCACAACGGGTCTCCTTGAGCAGACCCAGGCCGTGCTCGACGTTGGCGATGCTGGGGTTGGGTTTGGCGCCGTCGAAGATCACCGAATCGATGTCCTGCAGCGCCAGTTTCCCGGCAATCATGCTCGCCACGCCGGCCTTCGCCAGCCCGGCGTCGGTGACGATGAACGCTTTGCGAAAACCGTACTGGCGGATGGCATCCATGGCTTCGTCCAGGCAACCGATGCCCATGATGTTCACGGCGGGGATAAAAAACGTACTACTCATGCGCGAGTCTCCTGACGAGGGGCAGACCGGCAGCACCGATCCTCTGAAGGCGCTCAGGATCGACTCGTCGCCACTACTGCATGTTGATCTGGCTCAACGTCCGGTCGTGATAAAGTCGCCGCCCATCAGACCTTTTGCTTCGAGACGACAAACGCAATGACCGATTTACAGGATGTCGACGCCCAACTTGAAGACTGGAACGCCTTGCGCTCAAGCGCTGCGTTCGCCGGCTTGCTGGTGGGCAACGGCGCCAGCCGCGCCGTGTGGGACGATTTCGGCTACGACTCGCTGTTCGAGAACGCCCGCACCGTCGAAGAAAAGCCCCTGAGCCAATCGGAATTGAGTGTGTTCGATGCGCTGCAAACCCGCAGCTTCGAACAAGTGCTCAGCGCGCTGAAAACCACCAGCCGGGTCAACAAGGCCCTGGCCGTCAGCTCCGCCGCCCCGCGCAATCGTTACTACGCGATCAAGGAAGCCTTGATCAACACCGTGCACGCGGTGCATATCCCGTGGCGGTTGGTCCAGGCCTCGACCCTGGCGTCGATCAATCAGGAACTGGCCCGCTACCGCACGGTATTCACCACCAACTACGACCTGCTCAACTACTGGGCGATCCAGCACTCGCCGCAGGCGATCACCGATCTGTTCCAGGGTGACGAGCCCGGCTTCGACCTCAGCGCCACCGCCACCGACAAAACCCGCTTGCTGTACCTGCACGGTGGCCTGCACCTGGTGCGCAATCAGGACGGCACGGCGCGCAAGCTGATGTCGACCGAGGGCACATTGCTGGGTAATTTCGCGATCAACAACACGATCAAGACCCTCGACGACGTGCCGCTGTTCGTCAACGAAGGGCCGAGCGCGGACAAGCTCAAGACCATTCGCAGCTCGGATTATCTGTCGTTCTGCTACGACCAGTTACTGGGTCATGGCGAAGGCTTGTGCATTTTCGGCCATGCCCTGGGTGAGCAGGACAGCCACATCGTGCACGCCTTGCGTCAGGCGAAACCGCAGGTGGTGGCGATCTCGATCTATCCGCGCAGCAAGGCGTTTATCCAGCATCAGAAGCGCTATTACGCGAAGGTGTTTGAGGGGACGGGTGTTGAGTTGCGCTTTTTTGACTCGAAGACCCATGCACTGGGTAGCCCGAAACTGACCGTTCCGGTCGAAGTCTGAGGCCAGACCCTGACCGGTGGCGAGGGAGCAAGCGCCCTCGCCACAAAAGCGCCAGGACTCATTCCTCGTTGCTGTGCACCACCACCAGCAACTGCGCCTGAACCTCTCCCACTGACCGGATCCGGTGCGGTTTTTGCGCGTTGAAGTGCAGCGCGTCGCCGCGATCGAGCAGTACTCGCTCGTTCATGAAGTCCACTTCCACCTGCCCCTCGTGGACAAACAGAAACTCCTCCCCGGTGTGTTCCTTGAAGGCTTTGTCGGTGAATTCGGCGGGCGGATAAATGATGAATGGCAGCAGGCTGCGTTCACTGACCTGATGGGCCAGCACCGCGTAGCCAGGACTTTGATCGTTGGCCGCCAGGGACTGGCGCTCATGGCTGCGCACCAGGCTGTAGCTGTCGAGGCTGACCTTGTCCTCGGAAAACAACTCCTCGACCTTCACGTTCAGCGCCTTGGCCAGTTTCAGGGCAGCCGCGATCGACGGCGTGTTCAGCCCGCGCTCGACTTTCGACAGATAGCTCTTGGTCATACCGGATTTTTCGGCCAAGGATTCGAGTGTCACGCCAAGTTTTTTTCTGAGTAATTTCAAACGGATAGACATGTGGAGCGATTAATCCATCAAGGAGCCGACGATTTGTCCTTGCCTATGACACAAAGTGTCATATAGCCTCTTTAGTGTCATCTGCATGAATCACCCCAAAGGACACCGATATGGCCAAGACCTTAGCACTGCCCAAAGAGCAACTGGTCAAGCAAGCGCTGACCCAGATGCAAAACACCCTCGCGGATAATACGTGGACCGACCGGCAAAAGCTGGCCCTGACGTGCCGCATTCTGTTCGAGAACGGCCATGATTCCGGACTGGCCGGGCAAATCACCGCCCGCGGCCCGCAGCCAGGCACCTATTACACTCAACAACTGGGCCTGGGTTTTGACGAAATCACCGCGAGCAACCTGCTGCTGGTCAATGAAGACCTGGACGTGCTTGCCGGCCATGGCATGCCCAATCCGGCCAACCGTTTCCACAGTTGGGTGTACCGCGCCCGGCCGGATGTGAACTGCATCATTCACACCCACCCGACCCACGTTGCGGCCTTGTCGATGCTGGAAGTGCCGCTGCAGATTTCCCACATGGACCTCTGCCCGCTCTACGACGACTGCGCGTTTCTCGAAGGCTGGCCTGGTGTGCCGGTCGGTAATGAAGAAGGCGAGTTGATTGCCGGGGCCCTGGGCGACAAAAGGGCGATCCTGCTTTCCCACCACGGCCAACTGTCCACCGGCGGCACCATCGAGGAAGCCTGTGTGATTGCCCAACTGATCGAACGCGCCGCCAGGCTGCAACTGCTGGCAATGAGTGCCGGGACCATCAAGCCGATCATCCCCGAGCTGGGCCGAGAAGCCCATGACTGGATCGCCCGGCCCAAGCGACACGCCGCCGCTTTCAACTACTACGCCCGGCAGAACCTGCGTCAACACGCCGATTGCCTGAACTGAACCCCGACCTTTTATTACGGAGAGACACCATGTCGAGCACAACCATTCACGGCATCATCGGCTACACCATCACGCCTTTCACCGCCAAGGGTGAAAGTGTCGACCTCGGCGCGCTCGGGCGCTCCATCGACCGTTTGATCGACAGCGGCGTGCATGCCATCGCACCACTGGGCAGCACCGGGGAAGGCGCCTACCTGAGCGACGCAGAGTGGGATCAAGTCGCCGAATTCAGTATCAGGCAAGTGGCCAAACGCCTGCCGACCATCGTCAGCGTGTCCGACCTGACCACTGCCAAAGCAGTGCGCCGCGCACGTTTCGCCGAAGCCCAGGGTGCCGATGCGGTGATGGTGTTGCCAACCGCCTACTGGAAACTCAGCGAAGCGGAAATCCTCGCCCACTACCGCGCCATCGGCGACAGCATCGGTGTGCCGATCATGCTCTACAACAACCCGGCCACCAGCGGCACCGACATGTCGGTGGACCTGATTTTGCGCATCGTCAAAGGCGTGGAAAACGTGACCATGGTCAAGGAGAGCACCGGCGACATCCAGCGCATGCATCAACTGCAACGCCTGGGCGAAGGTCAGGTGCCGTTTTACAACGGTTGCAACCCGCTGGCGCTGGAAGCGTTTGCCGCCGGGGCCAAAGGCTGGTGCACGGCGGCACCGAACCTGATCCCGCAGCTCAACCTCGACCTGTATCAGGCGGTGCTGGAAAACGACTTGAGCAAGGCGCGCGAGCTGTTCTATCGCCAGTTGCCCTTGCTGGACTTCATTCTCAAGGGTGGCCTGCCGGCGACCATCAAGGCTGGGTTGCGTGCCACCGGGCTGGAATCGGGCGATCCGCGGTTACCGGTTTTTCCGTTGAGTGAGGCAGGACGCGATCAGCTCCAGGGGCTGCTGAACACTTTGCGCTGATTTCCAACCCCATAAAACCACTGTGGGAGCGAGATTGCCCGCTCCCACAAGTGCCTCAAAGCACCGGCAACGTCTTGTCCTTGATCACCTTGGTCGGCCCGATGGCCTTGACGCTGGCGATGCCTTTTTCCAGCGCGGCAGCGGAAGAATAAGCCTCGCTGCTGCCGATAATCTCGTGGTTGGCGGCCTTGAGGTTGAAATACGGGTGGCCATCCTTGGTGGTTTTCTTCTCGTAGCGCTCATCCAGCGGGCTGTTGGCCTGCATCGCCGCGATGCCTTTATCGGCTGCGGCGCGCGTGCTGTAGTGCTCGCTGGTCAGAATGGTCTCGGCATTGGCCGCCTTCAGCACAAACCTGAATTGCCCGCTGATGCTTTTGCTCACTTCGTACCATCCGGACATGCTCTTTCTCCTTTGGCGATTGAGAGGTTGCGCGCTTGAGAGTAAAGACCAGCCCGGCAAATCTGTCGCCTGAGCCGAAAAACCTAACTCACTGAGCGCTTCACCACCGACAACTCCGGCACCTGCCCTCGCCGCTGACTCAAATACCGCGTACAACTCACCCGCAAGAACGAGGCGAAATTCACCACCTCGCCGCGGTAGTCCATCACCTCTTCATACAGCTTGGCGATCAACTGGTTGGTGGTCATGCCGTCGACCTCAGCGATTTCGCTGAGGATGTCCCAGAACTGATTCTCCAGCCGCAGGGTGGTAACCACTCCGCAGATGCGCAGCGAGCGGGAGCGCGATTCGTAGAGAATCGGGTCGGCTTTGACGTAGAGCTCGCACATGAAAAGGTCCCTCGTTACAGCGTGATTTTGGTGCCCAGCAACCCAAGGAAACCCGCCAGCCAGTTCGGGTGGGCAGGCCAGGCCGGGGCGGTGGCCAGATTGCCTTGAACGTGGCCGTCCGTCACCGGGATATCGATATACGTACCGCCGGCCAGGCGCACTTCCGGCGCGCAGGCCGGGTAAGCGCTGCACTCACGGCCTTCGAGAATCCCTGCCGCCGCCAGCAATTGCGCACCGTGGCACACGGCAGCAATCGGTTTGCCGGCCTTGTCGAAATCCCGTACCAGCTCCAGGATTTTTTCGTTCAGCCGCAGGTACTCCGGCGCACGACCGCCGGGCACCAGCAACGCGTCGTAGTCCGCTGCCACGACCTTGGCGAAGTCGAAGTTCAGGGCAAACAGGTGACCGGGTTTTTCGCTGTAGGTCTGGTCGCCTTCGAAGTCATGGATCGCAGTGCGTACGGTCTGGCCGGCGGTTTTGTCCGGGCATACGGCGTGTACCGTGTGGCCGACCATCAACAGCGCCTGGAAAGGCACCATCACTTCATAGTCTTCGACGTAATCGCCAACCAGCATCAGAATTTTTTTAGCAGCCATGGGGAGGACTCCTCTGGAAAACGTGGGCTTGCAGGAGTATTCAAGGTAGTCCTTATCCGGCGGGTCGGGTAA
Organism: Pseudomonas fluorescens group sp. PF-69; assembly: GCF_054481235.1. Taxonomy (NCBI): domain Bacteria; kingdom Pseudomonadati; phylum Pseudomonadota; class Gammaproteobacteria; order Pseudomonadales; family Pseudomonadaceae; genus Pseudomonas; species Pseudomonas fluorescens group sp. PF-69. The sequence continues at coordinate 34,869 of NZ_JBTMNC010000001.1, forward strand.
TAACCTGCTACTACCTGATGGACCGCGAAGGCGTCCTCCAACTGTACGGATAACTCTGCACCTAGCTGTAACAGCGCGCCCCCCGCCATTTATGGCTAGATGAAGGCACCTCCCACCCCCCTCGATTCTGGTTGCCATCATGTCCTCCCGCGAAAACACCGGCATGGCCCTGGGCCTGCTCGGCGTTGTGATCTTCAGCCTCACCCTGCCCTTCACGCGAATCGTCGTGCAGGAACTCCATCCACTGCTCAACGGCTTGGGCCGGGCCCTGTTCGCGGCGATTCCCGCCGCACTGCTGTTGCTCTGGCGTCGTGAGAAATGGCCAACCTGGAAGCAGGTCAAAGGCCTGACCCTGGTGATTGCCGGGGTGATCCTGGGCTTCCCGGTGCTGTCGGCCTGGGCCATGCAAACCTTGCCGGCGTCCCATGGCGCCCTGGTCAATGGCCTGCAGCCCCTGTGCGTGGCGCTGTACGCGGCGTGGTTGTCCCATGAACGACCGTCGAAAGCGTTCTGGGCCTGCGCCGCACTGGGCAGTGCGCTGGTGCTCGGGTATGCGCTGATCAGCGGTGCCGGCAGCATTCAGGCCGGCGATTTGCTGATGCTCGGTGCGATTGCCGTGGGCGGCCTGGGGTATGCCGAAGGGGGGCGCCTGGCCAAGGAAATGGGCGGCTGGCAGGTGATCTGCTGGGCGCTGGTGCTGTCGACGCCCGTGTTGATCGGGCCGGTGGTGTATCTGGCGCTGCAACATCAAGGCGAGATCTCGGCGAAAACCTGGTGGGCCTTCGGCTATGTCTCGCTGTTTTCGCAGTTCATCGGGTTCTTTGCCTGGTACGCCGGGCTGGCCATGGGCGGTATTGCGCGGGTCAGCCAGATCCAGTTGCTGCAGATCTTCTTCACCATCGCCTTCTCGGCGTTGTTCTTCGGCGAACACGTCGAGCCGATCACCTGGCTGTTTGCCGCGGGGGTGATTGTGACGGTGATGTTGGGACGCAAGACCGCCATCAAACCCGCGCGAATTGCCACCGCATAAATCCTGTGGGAGCCAGCTTGCTGGCTCCTACATGGGATCACAGGTAACCGTCAGCCCGCAGCAGCGTTTCCAGGCAATGCTCACTGATGTGGTAGAAATCCTTCAGCTCCTGAATCTTCACCAACAGCTGGGCCGGGTCCACCGGCTCGGCGCGTTTGACCGCCAGGATCATCTTGTTCTTGTTGGTATGGTCCAGTGAGATGAACTCGAACACCTTGGTCTCGTAACCGCAGGCTTCAAGGAACAGCGCACGCAGACTGTCGGTCACCATTTCAGCCTGCTGGCCCAGGTGCAAACCGTACTGCAGCATCGGTTTCAATAGCGCCGGGCTCTGGATTTGCAGGCGAATCTGTTTGTGGCAGCACGGCGAGCACATGATGATCGACGCGCCGGAACGGATGCCGGTGTGAATCGCATAGTCAGTGGCGATGTCGCAGGCGTGCAGCGCGATCATCACCTCCAGCTCGCTCGGCGCCACGCTGCGCACGTCACCACATTTGAAGATCAGCCCCGGATGCTCGAGCTTGACCGCAGCGGCATTGCAGAGGGTGACCATGTCCTCACGCAACTCGACACCCGTCACTTCGCCCTCGGTGTTCAAGGTATTGCGCAGGTAATCGTGAATGGCAAAGGTCAGGTACCCCTTGCCCGACCCGAAGTCCGCCACGCGCACTGGCTTGTCCAGTGCCAAGGGTGACGAGGTCAGCGCATGGCTGAACACTTCGATGAACTTGTTGATCTGCTTCCACTTGCGCGACATCGCCGGGATCAACTCGTGTTGCTTGTTGGTCACGCCAAGGTCGGCGAGAAACGGTCGGCTCAGGTCAAGAAAGCGGTTTTTCTCGCGGTTGTGCTCGGCGGACGGCACTTCACGCAATTGCTGGGGTTTGCTCTTGAACAGCGAAGGTTTGCCCTTTTTGCTGTATTCGAGCTGGGCTTCATCGGTCAGCGACAGCAAATGCGCATTTTTGAACGACGCCGGGAGTAACTCGGCAATGCTTGCCACCCCTTCGGCCAGCGGCAGGTTCTTGGTGATGTCGCGGGTTTTGTAGCGATAGACGAAGGACAGGCACGGCTGCGACTTGACGGTCACCGGCTTGATGATGATCCGCTGCAACTCCGCCTCTTCGCCGACGTATTTGGCCAGCACCAGTTTGATGAAGGCATTCTGATCGAGGCTCGATTGCAGCAAGTCGATGAATTGGGCGTGATGATCCGGCACGAGGCTGGCGGGTGTGGCGGTGACAGACATGGAAAAACGGCCTCGGGCAATACGAATCGGGGGAATGCCGGGTATTTTAGGGGGGCCGAGGGTTTTGGGCACGGGGTTATTTTGTGGCAGGTCTTGGTGACGCCACCCAAGACCTGAATAAACGCCTTTAAAGCATCACGGCTCAACCAGTCGCAGCTTGCGGTTACTCGGCGAATTGATCACGTATTTGACAATCAGCCCGACCGGTACCGCCCAGGTAAGACCGTTGAGCGGGTCAGTCACCACAGCGACGGTTTCAGAGCTCGCGGCGATGTCCAGGCGCCGACGATCATGGCTCGATTTAAGCTCCCCATAAGCATGGCTGACCAGTCTTTCCGCCACATGCATGGGCACATCGACACTTTGCAAATGCTTGACCGCACGACAGAACAACACCTGGTCATCGAGCAATCCGTCGCTTTCATGTCGAACCAGAAAGGCCTGGGCCATGGCCAGCAGATCCTCATTCAATTCCGGGTGTTCATCGACTTCGTTCATGTTCACAACTCCTGTTGTGCGTCCGTCGATGAGTCACTGACCGCAACAGGCCGTGCGTCACGGCGCAAGTCCGGGCCCGCGCAGGGTAAACGCACCGCCGGGTTGGGCATTCCACTGGGGGAAAGTTCATGGGTCATTTCGAACTCGGCGCGCACCGACCAGCCGCAGGCTTCCGACGTGCATTGCAAATAGGCCACCCGAAGAAAAATATGACGGCCCTCGCTGGTCCGGATGCGCATCCGGCTCAAACAGTGCGGACACACCATTTTGTATGTGCTCATGCCTGGCTCCCGGTGGTCATCTGGTGGTAATCGACATTATCAAACGCAATACTGCTGGATGCATTGATCGCGGTGCTTGGCACATGCGAGTAACGCCTGCCGGACAAAAGGAAGTGCAATGGGTAAACGCGAATGGGGTTAGAACTAAAGCCGTAGGAAATCACCTTGCTACCATTAGGAAGTTTCAACATCGTATTCTTCTGATCCATAGTTAACGATTGATTACTCACAAGAAAAAAAGTACTCATTACGCATACGCTATGCACTCGAAAAGCATATGTCAAAAGGAAGAGGCTCAAATTGCGTAGCAAAAAATCACAAGCTGTTCTGGCGCGACTGAAGCAAATTACCGGCACAAAAAGCGATGCCTCTTTATCTTCTGCGCTAAAGATCAGTCCGCAAACCCTGAGCAGTTGGAAAGGCCGCGACAGCACACCGTATTCATTATGCGTAGACATCGCGCAAGCGCGAGGCATCTCTCTCGACTGGTTGCTACTGGGTGAAGGGCCAATCCTGCGGCCTGTCACGGCACAGTCGCAGGACAACAACCAGGAAAGCACAACCCGAGAAAACACCATTCTCGCGCTCTGGCGATTGCTCAACGAAGATGATCGTTGCGCCATTCAAAACGCACTGGAGGAGAAACGGCGCCTGCGCGACATGGAAGTTAAACTTGCAGAAATGGCCTCTATCCTGTCGACACTCCAGCAGTCGAACGAAACATAACGTCATAGATCACCCGAAGCGCGATTACTTCAAGGCGCGCCAAAGCACCTTAATGTTTCCGTCACTTCGAATAATCAGCACACACAGGAAGACGCTCACGACCGAATGCCATGGACTCACCGGCACAGATGTCAGGAATACATCCATGCCGGCAATGCATAACAGTCCCCCGCACAGACTGGTCAATAGTCCGCCTCGCCAACAGTGGCGCTCTTCGTCACGCTGATAGCAGGCCAGCCTGAACGCGCTCAACAAATGAGCGATGCCGGTTATGAAGACCAGTGCAATCGTTTCATCGCCCATCATCCACGCCCTCTCAGATGCTGAATGATGTCGCCCAGGCCGGCACCGTCAATCCACAGCATGAGCTTGATGCTGATGGGAATGACGACCACCGAACAGAGAAATGCCGTCACGCCTGCCGTCAGGAAAGGGGCCAGCGGGAGTGCGACGGGCGTAAAGAGATAACCGACACCCGCCGACAGCAACCAGGAACCGATACGCTGCCATGCCTTGAAATTGGTGCGGGTCGTGGTCACCAACCAGGCCCCCAGCGAGGCACCGAACAGCACCTCGCCATCTATCGAAGGCATTGTCGCAATACCCAATCCCAACAATAGACCGCCGACGCTGTTGTAGGTCGAATCAGTCAGGCTCATGGGCGCCTCGCGAATCGGATTTCACCCACGCTGAGGACGCCGGATTCGAGGGCCTTGATCAGCGCTTCACTGCGAGACTTGACGTCAAACTTGCGGCGAATATTGGAGAAGTGGAAGTTGACCGTGGATTCCGAGCAATTCTGAATCTTCGCGATCTCCCACGAAGTTTTACCTTTGAGGCACCACATCAGGGTTTGGGTTTCTTTTGCGGTCAAGCGCGCTGGCGGGGTCTTCACGCCGCCGGGGGCCTCCACTAAAAAGTCGAGTGTCTGATGCATTGAAATGAGAACTCCCTCTACGTCGGAACGCCCGTCACGGGGCGTTGGCTATGGAGAGAGATGTTGGAGACAAGCCCGGGCCCGGACAACCGACAGGCGTTGTGCCGTCGTGCGCTACAAAGCCCGATGAAAAGGCTTAGCCAAGCACTACCAGGCGATTGGGCAACTCATTGCGAACATGGGTCACCGGCACATGAACCTTGAGTAACTCGCCGCACGCCTCGACGCAGTTGACGAACCCCTGCAACGTCTGTCCTTGCCGCACTTGCTGGGTGAACGTCGCGACAATCGCGTCCCAGTTCTTGTCGTCCAGGCGACTGGAGATCCCTTCATCCACCAGGATTTCCACATAGCGCTCGGCCTCACAGACGAAAATCAACATGCCGGTGCGGCCTACCGTGTGGTGCAGGTTTTGCTCCAGGAACTGCCGCCGCGCCAGGTTGGAAGCACGCCAGTGCCGCACCGCGCGCGGGATGAGGTGAGTGGTGATTTTCGGCAGGCGGAACACCAGGCACAGGACGATGAAACTGATCCATTGCACCAGCAGCAAACTGTGCAGGGTCAACCACCCCGTCAGGTAATGCACGATCCCCGGCACCACCAGCGCCAGCAGACTGGCCCAGAGCAGCGGGATGTACGCATAGTCGTCGGCGCGGGCCGCGAGCACCGTCACCAGCTCCGCGTCGGTGTCGCGCTCGACCCGGGCGATGGCCTCGGCCACTTTGCGTTGTTCGTGTTCAGTGAGTAATGCCATGTCTTGAAGATGCCTGTTCGCTATTGTTTTTATCACCAGCCGCCCGACGAACCACCGCCCCCGAAACTGCCCCCGCCGCCGCTGAAGCCACCGCCACCGCCGCCGAAACCGCCTCCGGAGCCGCCCGAACCACCACGGCCGGCAGGAAGGATACCGAGCATCTGGCAGACAAACACAGTCAGGATGAACAGCAGCACCAAAAACACGAAGACACCCGGATGCCGCGAAACGAAATCGCCCTCCGGATCACCCCGGGATTCATAGGCGGTCGATGGCTCGTCCAGGGCATTGCCACCCAGCACCACCAACATCGCCGCCACCCCGTCGCTGATGCCTTTGCTGAAGTGACCGGCCCTGAACGCCGGGGTGATGACCTGATGGATGATCACTGAACTCTGGGCATCGGTCAGCCGATCTTCCAGGCCATAACCGACTTCGATACGCAGTTTGCGCTCGTCACGGGCAACGATCAGCAGTGCGCCGTTGTTCTTGTCCTTCTGCCCGATCCCCCAGTAGCGCCCCAGTTGATAGCCGAAATCGGCGATGTCGGTGCCCTGCAAGTCCGGCACCGTGACCACGACCACCTGCTCGCCGGTGGCTTTTTCATGGGCCTGAAGCTGCTGGGTCAGTTGCTCGCGCACCGCAGGCTCAATCATCTGGGCGTTATCCACCACCCGACCGGTCAGTGGCGGAAACTTCAATTCGGCCTGGGCCGCCAGGGCAACCACCCAGAACAACAGCATCAGGCCTACCTTCAACGCTCGCATTGGCAACCTCGACAGCACCGACGGTAATTCAGAATTTGACCTCGGGCGCCTTCTCCGAACCCGGCGTGGCTTCGAAGGTCTCGCGAATCGGCAGATTGCTGTACATCACGCTGTGCCACAGGCGACCGGGGAACGTGCGGATCTCGGTGTTGTACTTCTGCACCGCGAGAATGAAATCGCGGCGGGCGACGGCGATGCGGTTCTCGGTACCTTCAAGTTGCGATTGCAGGGCCAGGAAGTTCTGGTTGGCCTTGAGGTCCGGGTAGCGCTCGGAGACCACCATCAACCGGCTCAACGCACCACTGAGCTGATCCTGGGCCTGTTGGTATTGCTTGAGTTTTGCCGGGTCGTCCAGGGTCGAAGCATCGACCTGAATCGACGTAGCCTTGGCCCGGGCTTCGATCACGGCAGTCAGGGTTGCCTCTTCGTGCTTGGCGTAGCCCTTGACGGTCTCCACCAGATTGGGAATCAGGTCGGCACGGCGCTGATACTGGTTTTGCACCTGGCCCCAGGCAGCCTTGGCCTGTTCATCGAGGGTCGGAATATTGTTGATGCCGCAGGCGGTCAGCAATGTGGCCAGCACCAGCAGCGTGGCGACCTGCAAGCGAGAACGGTAGGTTGGACTGACATTCATCTGGATGATGCTCCCTTGTACTTTTAATGAAAAAACCGACCATGAAACCTTCTGAGTCGGCTCTTGGGGCATAATCGCCCGCGCCTCTGGATTGCAACGGGCCGATGGGCTAAAAAGAGCCCCTGCGCAAAGACGCATCCGATTCGGCTGCCGTATTTTGGCTGTCGTTTATCGAGTCTGCACCCGAACAACAATAGTCGCTCCCTAAATTTTGGCTGGCCGGCATGTGTACATCGCCGTTTGGGCCCTTGAGAAAACTATTCATGAAGAAGCTGTGTTTGCTGGGCCTGCTCGTCAGCCTGGCCAGTCATAACGTATTGGCCGCCACGACACCCGCACCTCTGGAGAACAAGGACGCCTTCATCAGCAACCTGATGAAGCAGATGACCCTCGATGAAAAAATCGGCCAGTTGCGCCTGATCAGCATCGGCCCGGAAATGCCCCGGGAGCTGATCCGCAAGGAAATCGCGGCCGGCAACATCGGTGGTACGTTCAACTCGATCACCCGCCCGGAAAACCGTCCGATGCAGGACGCGGCCATGCGCAGCCGGCTGAAGATCCCGATGTTCTTCGCCTATGACGTGATCCACGGCCACCGCACCATTTTCCCGATCCCGCTGGCCCTGGCCTCGAGCTGGGACATGGATGCCATCGGCCTGTCCGGGCGCATCGCCGCCAAGGAAGCCGCGGCTGACAGCCTCGACATCACCTTCGCGCCGATGGTCGACATCTCCCGCGACCCGCGCTGGGGTCGCACGTCCGAAGGCTTCGGCGAAGACACCTATCTGGTTTCGCGGATTGCCGGCGTGATGGTCAAGGCGTTCCAGGGCGCCGGTGCGAACGCCGCCGACAGCATCATGGCCAGCGTCAAGCACTTCGCCTTGTACGGCGCGGTCGAGGGCGGTCGCGACTACAACGTGGTCGACATGAGCCCGGTCAAGATGTACCAGGACTACCTGCCGCCCTACCGCGCCGCCATTGACGCCGGCGCTGGCGGGGTGATGGTCGCGCTGAACTCGATCAATGGCGTGCCGGCCACCGCCAACACCTGGCTGATGAACGACCTGCTGCGCAAGGAGTGGGGCTTCAAGGGGCTGGCGGTCAGTGACCATGGCGCGATTTTCGAGCTGATCAAGCACGGTGTCGCCGCTGACGGTCGCGAAGCGGCGAAGCTGGCGATCAAGGCCGGCATCCACATGAGCATGAACGACACCCTCTATCGCCAGGAGCTGCCGGGGCTGTTGAAGTCTGGCGAGATCCAGCAGAGCGACATCGACAACGCCGTGCGTGCCGTGCTCGACGCCAAGTACGACATGGGCCTGTTCAAGGACCCGTACCTGCGTATCGGCAAGGCCGAGGACGACCCGGCCGACACCTATGCCGACAGCCGCCTGCACCGCGCCGAAGCCCGCGATGTGGCGCGTCGCAGCCAGGTGCTGCTGAAGAACCGGAACGAAACCCTGCCGCTGAAGAAAACCGCAAAAATCGCGCTGGTCGGTCCGCTGGTCAAGGCGCCGATCGACATGATGGGCAGCTGGGCAGCCGCCGGGAAACCTGCGCAATCGGTGACCCTGTTCGACGGCATGAACGCCGCCGTCGCCGACAAGGCAACGCTGATCTACGCCCGTGGCGCCAACATCACCAACGACAAGAAAGTCCTCGATTACCTGAACTTTCTCAACTTCGATGCCCCCGAAGTGGTGGATGACCCGCGTCCGGCCAATGTGCTGATCGACGAAGCGGTCAAGGCCGCCAAGGATGCCGATGTGGTGGTCGCCGCCGTGGGTGAATCCCGTGGCATGTCCCACGAATCCTCGAGCCGCACCGACATCAATATCCCGGAAAACCAGCGCGAGCTGATCCGCGCCTTGAAAGCCACCGGCAAACCGCTGGTGCTGGTACTGATGAACGGACGTCCGCTGTCGATTCTCGAAGAGAAGGAACAGGCTGATGCGATCCTGGAAACCTGGTTCAGCGGCACCGAGGGTGGCAACGCCATCGCCGACGTGCTGTTCGGCGACTACAACCCGTCGGGCAAACTGCCGATCTCCATCCCGCGGTCGGTGGGGCAGATTCCGACCTACTACAACCACCTGACCATTGGCCGGCCGTTCACGCCAGGCAAACCGGGCAACTACACCTCGCAGTATTTCGATGACACCACCGGCCCCCTGTACCCGTTCGGCTACGGTCTGAGCTACACCGACTTCAGCCTGAGCGAGATGGCCCTGTCATCGACCACACTGAACAAGACCGGCAAGCTCGACGCCAGCGTCACGGTGAAAAACACCGGCAAGCGTGATGGTGAAACCGTGGTCCAGCTGTACATCCAGGACGTGACCGGCTCAATGATCCGGCCGATCAAGGAACTGAAGAACTTCCAGAAAGTGATGCTCAAGGCCGGCGAACAGAAAGTCGTGCACTTCACCATCACCGAGGACGACCTGAAGTTCTTCAACGCCCAGCTCAAGTACGCGGCGGAACCGGGCAAGTTCAACGTGCAGATTGGCCTGGATTCCCAGGACGTGACGCAGCAGAGCTTTGAACTGCTGTAAATAAACCTGTGGGAGCGAGCCTGCTCGCGATGAGGCCATAACATTCAACAACACCGTTGACTGTCAGGCCGCCATCGCGAGCAGGCCCGCTCCCACAGTGTTTTAGGGTGTAACGCCTATCCCCGCCGATCCAGCAGATTCACCACCAGCCGATCCACCCATCCCCATACCCTCTGCTTGACCCGCCGCCACAGCGGTCGGCGTTTCCACGACTCCAGGCTCACTTCCTGGCTCAAGGCGAAGTCGTTTTCGAAACTCGCCTTCACCGCCCGGGTCAGTCCGGCGTCCAGTGATTCAAGGTTGGCTTCGAGGTTGAAACGCAAATTCCAGTGATCGAAATTGCACGAGCCGATGCTCACCCAGTCATCGATCAGAACCATTTTCAAATGCAGGAAGCAGGGCTGGTACTCAAAAATCCTCACCCCGGACTTGAGCAGTCGCGGGTAGTAGCGATGCCCGGCGTAGCGCACGGAAGGGTGATCGGTGCGCGGCCCGGTCAGCAGCAGCCGCACATCGACACCGCGGCTGGCCGCGCGACGCAATGAACGCCGGACTCTCCAGGTCGGCAGAAAATACGGGGTGGCGAGCCAGACTCGCTTTTGCCCGCTGCTCAACGCACGAACCAGCGAATGCAGGATGTCCCGATGCTGGCGGGCGTCGGCATAGGCCACGCGGCCCATGCCCTCGCCCATCGGTGGCACACGGGGCAGACGCGGCAGGCCAAAGTGCGAGGCGGGTTTCCAGGCGCGGCGATGGCGGTTGGCGATCCATTGCCGATCGAACAGCAACTGCCAGTCGAGGACCAGCGGCCCCGTGATTTCCACCATCACCTCGTGCCACTCGCTGACATCCTCGCCCGGCGTCCAGAACTCATCGGTGACACCGGTGCCGCCGACCACCGCCAGGCTCTGATCCACCAGCAACAGCTTGCGGTGATCGCGGTAGAAATTACCGACCCAACGCCGCCAACTCAGGCGATTGTAGAAACGCAGCTCGACCCCGGCGGCCATCAGGCGCTGACGCAGGTTCAACGTGAAGGCCAGGCTGCCGTAATCGTCGAACAGGCAACGCACCCGCACACCGCGCTCGGCGGCCTGGACCAGCGCCTGAACCATGGCCTCGGCGCAGGCACCCGCCTCCACCAGGTACAACTCCAGTTCGACTTGCTCTTCGGCACGGGCAATCGCCACCAGCATGCGCGGAAAAAACTGTGGCCCGTCGATCAGCAGTTCGAAGTGGTTGCCTTCACGCCAGGGAAAGACGGGGCCGGCCATGTCAGCGCGCCGTGAAGATCAGGACCGCACCCACCGGCACCGACAGGCTGATCGCCGACAGTCCGGCAAGCTTGCGCAACGCTTCCAGGCCGGGGGCCAGGTCGAAGTCTTCGGCATTGATCACCACCGGCTCCAGCGTCACCACCTGAAAGCGCCGGTCATCGAGACGGGTCGCCAGCAACTCGGTGTTGTACGTGTGTTGTTTGCCATGCAGGTTGACGGTGAGCGGCAAGCGCAGTTCCAGCTGCGCACCGGGGGCAAGATCGTTGATCGGGCGCAGATCGATCTGCGTGGTGATCAGCGCTTCGGGAAACTTGTCGATCTCGAACAGCTCTTTGCGCATGCGCTCGTCGCGCAACGGAATGCCGCTGTTGATCGATTCAAGCTCGACCTCCACTTCGGCCACCCCTTTGGGATCGACCTTGCCGTGCAACACCAGAAAGCGCTGCACTTCGGAAACATTGGCGTTTTTGGTGCTGACGAACGACAGCCGCGAAGACTCGCCGTCCAGGTACCAGTTGGCCTGGGCCGACAACGAAGCGCCGGCCAACAGCAGGATGGAGAAGCTTTTGATGATGGAACGCTTGAACATAGTGACTCGTGGGGCAGATAAACCTGTGCTGAACCTTAACTGGCCTGACACAGGTTGCAAACTTTGTGTTGCCTTGAGTCGTTAAACAGCCAAAGGTTCCACTCAGGCCATCGCCTGCTGCACATTGCCGATGGTCGCCGCCAGGCTGTTCAGATGCAGACTTAGCACTCGCTCCACCGGCGCCTGATCCATCGGCCAGTGCAACGCCATGCTGCCGACCAGGCGGCCGTCGGTATGGATAGGCAAGGCCACCGCGCGAATCAGGAATGGCAGGCGTACCGGGTATTCCCAATAACCTTCGGTGCGCTGGCCGAAGCCTTGATGCAAGGCCTGCTGCGTGGCGCTGAACAGGCTTTCATCGGTCAGACGTTCACGATTGGCCAGACGCTCCACTTCAGCGCTTTGCAATTCGGCGAGGCAAGCCCGGCCCATGGCCGAATGAAACAGGCTGGAATGCTGACCGACGATCTGGCAGTTGTTCGGATAGCGCTTGCGCAGCACCGTGGGAATCGCGCTTTCCATGACTTCCACGCGCTCGCCGTCGAAACACGACAGGTCGACCACCAGCCCGGTGCGCTCGCTCAACTCCAGCAACTGCGGCGCGGCGTTTTCCACCAGGCGTCGCTTAAAACGCTGCTGACTGTCGCCAAACAGGCGTTTGGCGCACAGGCGATAACGCCGGTCGCTCAGCCCGCGATAGACCCAGCCCTGCTCCTGCAACGTCAGCAACATGCGCGAGACCGTGGCCTTGGGCAGGCGAGTCAGGTAGTGCAACTGCTCCAGACCCAGCGCTTGATGCTCGCCCAGCAACTCGACGATTGCCAGGGCGCGCTCGACGGAACGTACGCTGCCGGTTTCTGCCTTGCTGTCCATGTGTTCGCCCTCCCTTTGCCCGAAATGGTTGATCGTGTGCTCTTGTTACAAAGTACAGCAAGATGCGCGCCCGTCCGACGCGCTCAGGCGTTTTACAGACAACCGGGCGGGCGACGCTTGACCCACTGGGTCAACTGTTCATGGGCATAAGCCAGTTGCAGCACCGCACGGTCGGCCTGGGCCGGGCCAATGATTTGCAGGCCCATGGGCAAGCCCGCCGGGTTGAAGCCCACCGGTACGTTCATGCTCGGCAAGCCGGCCAGGGTCGGGCCGATGACCACCTCCATCCAGCGGTGATAGGTATCCATGCTCTGCCCGCCGACGACGCGAGGCCAAAGGGTATGCGCATCAAAAGGGAACACTTGGGCGGTGGGCAGCAACAGAAAATCGTAACGTTCGAACAATTCGTTCAAAGCGCGGTACCAGTCACTGCGGCCGAGCGAGGCCTGATAGACATCCGCCGCCGTCAAACGCAGCCCGCCCTCGATTTCCCATTGGGCTTCAAGTTTGAGTTGCTCGCGTTTCTTCGGGTCGGCATACAGTGCGCCGAGACTGCCCTGCACCAGCCAGTGGCGATGTACCAACCAGATCTGCCACAGGCGTTCCATGGAAAAATCCGGCTGGCAGGCTTCGACCTTGCAACCCAGCGCCGCGAAGTCCTGCAACGCCGATTCGCACAGGCTCATCACGCCAGGGTCCATCGGCAAGTAGCCGTTGTAGTCGCCCAGCCATCCCACGCGAACCTCGCTGAAATCCTGCACCAGTGACTGATGAAAAATCTCCGGATCCTGCGTCAGCGACAACGGCGCGCGCGGGTCGTACCCGGCCTGGGTACCGAGCAATCGGGCGACATCGGTGACGGTACGGCCCATCGGCCCTTCGGTGGCCAGTTGCTGCACGAACACCTCGGGCTGCGGACCGTGGGGCACGCGCCCCTGGGACGGACGAAACCCGAACACGTTGTTGAACGCCGCCGGGTTGCGCAGCGAGCCCATCATGTCGCTGCCGTCGGCCACCGGCAGCATGCGCAACGCCAGTGCCACCGCCGCCCCGCCGCTGCTGCCACCGGCCACCAGGCTCGGGTCGTAAGCGTTGGTGGTGGTGCCGAATACAGGGTTGTACGTCTGCGAACCGAGGCCGAACTCCGGCACGTTGGTCTTGCCGATAATGATGGCGCCACTGTCGCGAACCCGCGCCACGCTGATGGCATCGTGTTGCGGGATTTGCTCGGCGAACAGCGGCGAACCCATGGTCGTGCGTAACCCGGCGGTGGCCGCCAGGTCCTTGATCGCTTGCGGCATGCCGTGCATCCAGCCGCGGGATTGGCCCTGCTCCAGCTGCCGATCGCACGTGTCAGCCTCTGCCAGCAACTCTTCGGCCAGGCGCAGCGACACCAGCGCGTTGACCTGCGGATTGAAGCGCTCGATCTGCGCCAGATACGCCTGCATCACTTCACGGCAGGACACCTGTCGCCCGTGAATGGCCCGGGACAACGAATCGGCGTCCATTTCAACAATCGGATGGATGCTCAAGATTTCACCTCAAGGTTAAGTGCGACGGATTTCTTTGCACGCGGCGCCTCCTGCATGCAGTAAGTACCCAGTAGCGTCAGCAGGCAAGCGAACAATACGTAGAAGGATGGCGCCACAGGCGTGGCCAGAACCTTGCTCAGCCAGGTGACGATCAGTGGCGCGAAACCACCGAAGACCATGACCGCGACGTTGTACGCCACCGACACCCCGGTGGAACGCACTTCGATTGGAAACTGCTCGGCCAGTGCCGTCGGTGCCGGGCCGAAAAACCCGCCGATCGCGCTGCACAGCAACAGCTGCATCACCAACAGGCGCTCCACCGACGGCGCGGCCGCCACCCACACATACAGCGGATACACCATCAGAAAGAATGCGAGGGTGAAGGCCATCAGCACTGGGCGGCGGCCAAGGCGATCCGACAACGCGCCGGACAGTGGAATCACCACGGTCATCACCGCCACAGCAATCATCTGCACCAACAGCACCTGATCCAGCGGCAGGCCGAGGTTTTTGTGGGCAAAGGTCGGCATGTTCACCAGCACCACGTAGAACGACACCGTTGCGCCGCACGCCAGGCCCATGGACACCAGAATGGCGCGGCGGTGTTCACGAATCACTTGCAGCAACCCCGGGCTCTCGCCTTTGGCTTGCTTGCGTGCTTCGAGAAACTCTTCCGGCTCCTCCATGTGCTTGCGAATCCACAAGCCCACCGGGCCGATCAACAGGCCGATCATGAACGGAATCCGCCAGCCCCAGCTGTCCAGCGCTTCGGGGCTCAGCAAATGGGTGAACAAGGCCACCATGCCCGCGCCGGCAAACACCGCCAGGCATTGCCCGACCAACTGCCACGAGCCATACAAACCCTTGCGGTGCGCCGGTGCGCTTTCCACCAGGAACGCGGTGGCACTGGCGTATTCACCGCCGGTGGCGAAGCCCTGGAGCATCCGCGCGACCACGATCAACAGCGGCGCGCCCATGCCAATGGCGGCGTAATTGGGCGCGAAAGCGATCAGCGCAATGGAGACGGTCATCAGGCGGATAATCATCTGCATCGCCGCTTTGCGCCCTTTGCGATCCGAATACATGCCCAACAAAATGCCGCCCACCGGGCGCATGAAGAAGCCGACGCCAAAGGTCGCCAAGGCCATTAGCAACGACGCGTATTCGTCCTCGGACGGGAAAAACTGCCGGGCGATGATGCTCGCCAGAAAGCCGTAAACGATGAAGTCATACCATTCCAGGGCATTGCCGATAACGGCGGCGATCACCTGCCGGGTACGCGAAACACCTGTGCTCGAAGTCTGCATGGGGAACTCTCCAAAAACCTGTTGGGTGATGACGGGCGCGTCTTCGCGCACCCGTTCCAGCGGCAGTAGAAAGTGAGGAGGTCAGGCCGGCTTGAGCCAGCTCTCGGCCAGCGCGCCCCAATACGCCGCGCCGGTCAGCAGGATGTCGTCATTGAAGTCATAGGCAGGGTTGTGAACCATCGGCCGCGACACGCCGTTGCCGATGAACAGGTAGGTGCCGGGGCAGCGTTGCAGCATCCAGGCGAAGTCTTCACTGCCCATGAGCTTGGGCGTGTTGCCGTCCACCGCATCGGCGCCGACCAGCTCGACGCCGACTTGCCGGGCGAACTCGGTTTCGGCGCCATGATTGACCAGCACCGGGTACGCCGGGCGGTGCTCGACCTTCGAACTGCAACCGAAACTCGTGGCCTGGGATTCGATGATTGCCCGCACCCGCTCGAGGGTTTGCTCACGCACCTGGGCGTTCAGCGCGCGCAGACTCAGACGCAGGATCGCCTGCTGCGGAATCACGTTGGCCGCCTCCCCGGCCTGCAATGCACCAACGGTGACCACCGCCGCCTGTTGCGCATCGATGTTGCGTGCAACCACGGTCTGCAACGCCATCACCACACTGGCCGCCGCCACCAGCGGATCGACCGCCAGATGCGGCATCGAGCCGTGGCCACCGACGCCTTCGATCGTCACCGTCAGCAAATCTTGCGAGGCCATCATCGGCCCTTCGCGAAAGCCCAGGTGTCCGGCCGGCAAGCCCGGCATGTTGTGCATGCCGAACAGCGCGTCGCAGGGGAAACGCTCGAGCAAGCCATCGGCGAGCATGGCTTCGGCACCGCCCTGGCCTTCTTCGGCGGGCTGGAAGATCAGGGTCAGGGTGCCGTCGAACTGACGGGTCGCCGCCAGGTAACGCGCCGCGCCCAGCAACATCGCGGTGTGGCCATCATGCCCGCAGGCGTGCATGCAGCCCTTGTGCTGGCTGCTATAAGTGGCACCGGTATTTTCAATGATCGGCAGCGCATCCATGTCCGCCCGTATGCCGAGTTTGCGCGGGCTGCTGCCGTTGCGCAGGACGCCGACCACGCCGGTCTTGCCGATCCCGGTGTGTACCTCGTAACCCCACTCCTTCAGGGAGTCGGCCACCAGCGCCGACGTGCGGTTTTCCTCGAAGCCGAGTTCCGGGTGGGCGTGGATGTCCTGGCGGGTGGCGTGCAGATCGCTGGCCACGTCGCTGAGCCAGGCAAGAATGTGCTGATGTCGGGTCATGACGATTTGTCCTCGGGCCGGGTGTATTCCCGTTCTTTTTGTTCGCTGTGATTTCGCGACACATCAAGGCAGGTCGCGCTCACCGCCAGATAACCGCGACTCGCGCGCGAGGACAATCGAATGTGGTTCCGCCAGATGGAACCTGTTGGTCAGGGGTTCAAGCGGCAACCCTGACGCTCGCCGATCCACACGGCGCTGTTGCTGCGTCCCAAACCGCTGACGGTAACGCGCTTGCTGGCGGCGTCATCGGTAAAGCCGCTGATGGGCAGCCACTGTTTCACGTAGCCACGGCAGTACTCGGCGCCGTTGTTCATCACGTAGCGGCACGAGCAATATTCCTTGGCCGTGTAGGCGCTGATGATGTCCGGGAACGCCGACAGCGCCACCCGCTCCCGCCAAATCCAGCCGAATAAGACGATCAGCACAATCAACAGCAGGGTGCTGAACGGCCGGCGACGAACGAAGCTGCGACGGTTCATGGCTGCACCTTGCCGCCAAAGGCCTTGAGCGCGAGTTTGAGTAATTGGTTGTGTTGGTAACTGTCGTCGCGATCATCGCCGTAGCGCACGATCACCAGGTTTTCGCTGGGGATCACGTACATCGCCTGCCCCCAGTGTCCGAGTGCGGCGAAAGTGTCTGCGGGTGCGTCGGGCCAGGGCCGGGGCGCGCCCTCCACGGCGCGGTTGAGCCACCAGTGGCCGCCGGGCACGGCGTCATCCTGGTTGGCGTGATAACGGGCAAAGGGTTCGCGGTTGAAGGCCACCCAATCCTTGGGCAGCAACTGGCGCTCGCCCCAGCGCCCGTCGCGGGCCATCAACAGGCCGACCCGCGCCAGATCCCGCGCGGTGAGGTAGGCGTAGGACGAGGCGACGAAGATACCCGTGGCGTCGGTTTCCCAGATGGCATGGTGAATGCCCAGGGGTTCAAACAGCGCAGTCCACGGATAGTCGGCATAGCGGGCCGGGCCGACGATGCCCTTCAGTGCAGCGGACAACAGACCGCTGTCACCACTGGAGTAACGAAACACCTGACCCGGTGCGGCGTAGGCGTCCTGATCGACGGTAAACGCCGCCATGTCGCGGTGCCCCCGGGTGTAGAGCATCGCCACCACCGAGGACTTCAATGGCGCGTATTCGTAGTCTTCCTGCCAGTCCAGGCCCGAAGCCCAGTGCAGCAGGTCGGCCATGCTCATGTCGGGGTGTTTTTTCAGCGGCGGGTAGAACTTCGCCACCGGGTCCTGCAGATTGAACCGGCCTTCGCCGTAGGCCACACCCAGCACCGTGGCCATCAGGCTCTTGCTGATGGACCAGGTCAGGTGTGGCGTTGCGGCGGTGGTCGGGCCAGCGTAGCGCTCGTAGATCAACTGGCCATCGCGAATCACCAGCAAGGCATCGGTGCGGATACCCTGGCGAGTGGTGTCGTTGCGCGGTGGGAAGGCGTAATTCTCAAACGTCCGAAGCGCCGGCCCGGTGACGCTCGGGCCGGGTGACCACTGTTCGCCAGGCCAGTTTTCCGCGTGGACCGCGAGACTGAACAGCAGCACAAAAAACAGCCACAGGCCTTTGGGCATGACGAGTGCTCGTGGGGGTTAACCTGCTGAGCCTAGTCGAGGTTGATGACAGTTTTGAAATTTGTGTCGCCGGAACAATAGCCATCGCGAGCAAGCTCGCTCCCACAAGGTTTTTGGGTGAGTGAAATATTGTGCATGGCACAACACCCGTGGGAGTGAGCCTGCTCGCGAAGGGGCCCGTCAAATCGCCGCCAACGCCTTGGCCAATCGCTTGCCCCGTGCCCCCGCTGCCAGATCCATCACCGCCTGATCGCGCTGCCACATCGCCGCCCACTGTGGCGGGCCATCGGCCAGCGCTTGATTGATTTCAGCCTTGAGCCCCTCGAACTGCGCAAACAAGCCGCCGAGCAACACATGCCCGCACGGGTTGTTCGGTGCCTGGCGGCTGACTTCCGCGCACCCGGCCAGCAGCGCCAGCAAGCGCAGTTGCAAGGCTTGCGGCCAACCACTGTCCTGGCCGACGCCATACAGCCACGCCGTCATGGCGCTCAACACATAGATGTCTTCCAGGGTTCGGAACGGTTTGACGTAGGCGTCCCAACCGTCCCCGGCCAGCAACTCGCACAAAGCGTTGTCCAGAAACACCCGGCCATGGCTGATGTCCGGCATCAACGGGATCGGAGCCAGTTTTTCCACTCGCACGCCCGGCTCATCGGGATAGACCACCGCCAGGCTCAGGCACGGATCGTCGCCGGGGGCCTCACTGCGCGCAGCGATCAACAGCCAGTCGGCGGCATCGCCAGCGGTGACAAAATCCTTGCGCCCGCTCAAGCGCAAATCGTGCAGACGGGTTTGCATGTCCGCCACTCGCAGGCTGCGTTGCTCAGTGGCGCATAACGCGCCGAGGCTCAACGGCGCGCTCGGCCACAACATGCGCAAGGCTGCTTGATACCCCACCAGAAATGCCAGCCCCGGGGTCGCCATCATCCGCCCCCCCGCCACCGCCAAATCAAAGGGCGTGACCGCGCCCAAGAGGTGCATCAAGGTCGCGAAGCCCTCACCCAGGTCCGGGTTGGCGGGCAAGCGATCGCGGCGAATCAACAGGTTTTGCCAGGGCATAAGAGGCTCCTCGTGGGCTGTCATATAAGCATCACCAAAGCTTAACGGCGATGACACCGGCGCTACATAGCCTGACTTTGCACAACACGGCTGCATAAAGAAAGTCGACCGGCTGCACCCAAAGACGAGTGAACAGCCCGCACGGAGATTCGCCATGACTCAGATCGCCCGCATCAGCGACACCGGCAACGAACGCCGCCTGCAAGCCGAACGCCTGGTCGGCATCGAAGCTCTGCAGGAAGCCCAGGCCCTGCGCTTCAACGTGTTCAGCGGCGAATTCAACGCCACACTCAAGGGCGCGGAACTGGGTCTGGACATGGATGACTACGATGTTCACTGCGCCCACATCGGCGTGCGTGACCTCAACACCGGGCGCCTGGTGGCCACCACTCGTTTGCTCGATCACACCGCCGCCAGCAGCCTGGGCAGGTTTTACAGCGAAGAAGAATTCAGCCTGCACGGCCTGATCCATCTGCAAGGCCCGATCCTGGAAATCGGCCGCACCTGCGTCGACCCGGCCTACCGCAACGGCGGCACCATCGCCGTGCTCTGGAGCGAACTGGCCGAAGTGCTGAACCAGGGTGGCTACAGCTACTTGATGGGTTGCGCGAGCATTCCGATGCAGGACGGCGGGATTCAGGCCCACGCGATCATGCAGCGCCTGCGCGAACGCTACCTGTGCACCGAGCACCTGCGGGCCGAACCGAAAAAACCGCTGCCGACCCTGGATATTCCATCGAACGTGATCGCCGAAATGCCGCCGCTGCTCAAGGCCTATATGCGCCTGGGCGCGAAAATCTGCGGCGAGCCGTGCTGGGACGAAGACTTCCAGGTCGCCGACGTGTTCATCCTGCTCAAGCGCGATGAGCTGTGCCCGCGTTACGCCAAACACTTCAAGGCTGCTGTGTGATGCGTCGGTTGCGCGTGTACGCGCGAATCGCACGGGTGCTGCTGGTGGTCGGGCTCGGCCTGAGCATGGCCACCGTGTTCGGAGTGTTCGAGCGTCTGGGCATGGCGCATTCGATGGAGCGCCGTCAGCGCTGGTCGCGTTTTTTCATGGCGCGCCTGAGCAACGCCCTGCCCTTCGACGTGACGGTACAAGGGGAATTGCCGAAGACGTCGATGCTCTGGGTCAGCAACCATGTGTCCTGGACCGACATCCCGTTGCTGGGGATGCTCACGCCGTTGTCGTTCCTGTCCAAGGCCGAAGTGCGGACCTGGCCGGTGGCGGGTTGGCTGGCGGCCAAGGCCGGCAGCCTGTTCATCCGTCGCGGTTCGGGCGACAGCCAGTTGATCCGCAAACAGATGACTCGCCACCTGGAGCAGGCACACCCGCTGCTGATGTTCCCGGAAGGCACCACCACCGATGGCCGTTCGCTGCGCACCTTTCACGGTCGCTTGTTGTCGGCGGCCATTGATTCCGAGGTGGCGCTGCAACCGGTGGCGATTCGTTATGTGCGTGACGGTGAGCCTTGCCTGCTGGCACCGTTCATTGGCGAAGATGATTTGCTGTCGCACCTGATGCGTTTGTTTGCCAACGACCGGGGGCAAGTGGAAATTCATCTGCTCAAGCCCATCGCTTGCGAAGGTCGCGAACGCGCGGCGCTGGCGTTCGAGGCACAGCAGGCGGTGCAGAAGGCGTTGTTTGGGGCGATTCCGGAAACACAACCGGTCCCGATGCGCCCCGCCATCGCAGCCTGAACAAAGATCCCCTGTGGGAGCGAGCCTGCTCGCGATAGCCATCTAACAGACACCGCAATGGTGACGGCTATGGTCTCATCGCGAGCAAGCTCGCTCCCACATTGGCTTGGGCAAAATCCTGAAGCTGCGGATAGAACAAGCGGAAATCCTCGCTCAACGGCTCATACAAAACCCGCAATTCCTGCATCGCGGCGGCCAGTTCCTCAGGCCGGGTCAAGCGCCGGGAAATCCCCCGCAACACCTGCTCCAGCACCTCAAACTCCCGGTAAGACCCCAACCAGTCATTGGCCACCATGTGCGGTGCGATTTTCGCCAGCCGTTCGGGCAACTGCCGTTCACTGGACAACACCCGGTACACGTCCGAAGTGAAATGCTCCAGTGGCCGATCGGCGTAGAGCGCCCAGTCCCGCGCCAGGCAGTGGTCGAAAAACACGTCGAGGACGATCCCGGCATAGCGTCTGCGCGTCAGGGAAAACCGCGACAACGAAGCGTCCACCAACGGGTGGCGATCGGTGAACACGTCGATGCTGCGATGCAGCTGGATGGCCGTTTCGATCTCCGGATCGAACTGCCCTTGCAGCCGTCCCTTGACGAAATCGCCATACAGACTGCCGAGCAGTTGACCGGGACGCTGGCCACCGAGGTGAAGATGTGCGAGATAGTTCATGGTCGCAGCTTAGCACTGCCCCTTGTATCTACACACCAACGTATCGTTATAACTCGATATACCGAAATGTGAGTTGGTCAGAGCCAAATCATATTTGTATATCGCGAAATACCGATTTAAAGTTCGCCCCATCGCGATATAGCGTTTTAATCATCACGAGCCCACACCCATGACCCTCAATCTCGACGAAATAATAAAAGCCCTGGCGCACCCGGTACGGCGAGAAATCCTGCACTGGCTCAAAGACCCGGACGTCGAATTTCCAGACCAGACCCACAGCAACGAGCACGGCGTTTGCGCCGGGCAGATCGATCAACGTTGCGGCTTGTCGCAGTCCACGGTGTCCGCGCACCTGGCGACCCTGCAACGCGCCGGCCTGATCAGCAGCCGCAAAGTCGGCCAGTGGCACTTCTTCAAGCGCAACGAGGAAACCATTCAGGAATTCCTCCGCATCTTCAGCCAAGAGCTCTGACCCTTAACGTCAGCCAGCCCAAAAGGATTTAAACCATGCCCCTCTCGCTACTCATCCTGGCCTTGAGCGCCTTCGCCATCGGCACCACGGAGTTCGTCATCATGGGCTTGCTGCCCAACGTGGCGGCCGACCTCGGCGTGTCGATCCCCGGCGCCGGCTGGCTGGTGACCGGTTACGCCCTGGGCGTGGCCATCGGTGCGCCGTTCATGGCACTGGCCACCGCCAAACTGCCGCGGAAGGCTGCGCTGGTGGCGTTGATGGGCATATTCATTATCGGCAACCTGCTGTGTGCGGTGGCCAGTGACTACAACCTGCTGATGCTCGCCCGTGTGGTGACGGCGCTGTGCCACGGTGCGTTCTTCGGCATTGGCTCGGTGGTGGCGGCGGGCCTGGTGCCAGCGAACAAACGTGCATCGGCCGTGGCCCTGATGTTCACCGGCCTGACCCTGGCCAACGTCCTCGGCGTGCCGCTGGGCACCGCGCTCGGTCAGGAAGCTGGCTGGCGCTCGACCTTCTGGGCGGTGACGGTCATCGGTGTGATCGCGCTGATCGGCCTGATTCGTTTTCTGCCGGCCAAGCGCGATGAAGAAACACTCGACATGCGTGCCGAGCTGCGTGCCCTCAAAGGCGCCGGCATCTGGTTATCCCTGAGCATGACCGTGCTGTTCGCCGCCTCGGTGTTCACCCTCTTTACCTACGTCGCGCCGCTGCTGGGCGAAGTCACCGGCGTCTCGCCCCGTGGCGTGACCTGGAGCCTGATGCTCATCGGCCTAGGCCTGACCGTCGGCAACATCATCGGCGGCAAGCTGGCGGACAAGGGCCTGGCCGCAACGCTGATCGGCGTCTTCATCGCCATGGCCGTGGTCTCCACCGTATTGACCTGGACCAGCGTCGCGCTGATCCCCACCGAAATCACCCTGTTCCTCTGGGCCACCGCGTGTTTCGCCGCCGTGCCGGCCCTGCAAGTCAACGTGGTGACCTACGGCAAGGCTGCACCGAACCTGGTGTCGACCCTGAACATCGGCGCGTTCAACGTTGGCAACGCACTCGGCGCCTGGGTGGGCGGCAGCGTGATTGCCCACGGGTTCGGCCTGACCAGCGTGCCACTCGCCGCCGCGGCGCTGGCGGTGCTCGCCCTGCTGGCGACCCTGATCACTTTCCGCCAGAGCGGCAATCCCGAACTGGCTCCTGCTACCCACTGATTCACTATTACCTCACGAGGGTTTTAATTAATGACGACTATTTTCGATCCGATCAAACTGGGCGACCTGGAACTGTCCAACCGCATCATCATGGCCCCGTTGACCCGCTGCCGCGCCGACGAAGGCCGTGTGCCGAACGCGCTGATGGCCGAGTACTACGTACAACGCGCCTCCGCCGGCCTGATCCTCAGCGAGGCCACTTCGGTCACGCCGATGGGCGTCGGCTACCCGGACACCCCGGGCATCTGGTCCAACGATCAGGTACGCGGCTGGACCAACGTCACCAAAGCGATCCACGGCGCCGGCGGCAAGATCTTCCTGCAACTGTGGCACGTCGGCCGGATCTCCCATGAGTCGTACCTGAACGGCGAAAAACCGGTCGCGCCAAGCGCCATCCAGCCAAAAGGTCACGTCAGCCTGGTTCGCCCATTGTCCGACTACCCGACCCCGCGCGCCCTGGAAACCGCTGAAATCGCCGATATCGTCGACGCCTACCGCGTCGGTGCCGAGAACGCCAAGGCCGCCGGTTTCGACGGCGTGGAAATCCACGGCGCCAACGGCTACCTGCTCGACCAGTTCCTGCAAAGCAGCACCAACCAGCGCACCGACCACTACGGCGGCTCCCTGGAAAACCGTGCGCGCCTGTTGCTGGAAGTGACCGATGCCGCGATCGAAGTCTGGGGCGCCGGCCGTGTGGGTGTACACCTCTCGCCACGTGCCGACTCCCATGACATGGGCGACGACAACCTGGCCGAAACCTTCACCTACGTGGCCCGCGAACTGGGCAAGCGCGGCATCGCGTTTATCTGCTCGCGCGAGAAAGAAGGCGCCGACAGCCTCGGCCCACAAATCAAGGAAGCCTTCGGCGGCCCGTACATCATCAACGAACGCTTCACCAAGGACAGCGCCAACGCCTGGCTGGCCGCCGGCAAGGCCGACGCCGTCGCCTTCGGCGTACCGTTCATTGCCAACCCGGACCTGCCGGCACGCCTGAAGGCCGACGCGCCGCTGAACGAGCCACATCCGGAAACCTTCTACGGCAAAGGCCCGGTGGGTTACATCGACTACCCGACGTTGTAATGGTCAGCCGTTGAAATGCAAAAGCCCCGACTTGAGAGAGTTGGGGCTTTTTGTTGCCCTTGACAGCGACCCGCCCCGGATGCTCAAGGTGTCCTCAGTCCCAGGACAGCGGACACCTTGCCGCTGTACCCTCTTGCGCCAGTGCGCCTTTTGTTTGGTTTCGTTTAATTACGAAATCGCAATATCGGATGACGCCGTAGGACCTTGTAGGCAAACTCCGAATCTTGCGTTTGGGCACTTTGATGCCTTGTTGCGCTTTTGTTTGACGGGATAGTCTCCGGACGTCGCTGACCCATTCAGCGATCGGGCTTGGAAACCCGTCGGATCGTAGCGCAACAGTACCTTTACCACGATTCCAGACGTTTTTGACGACTGAGAAATATGTGTTATGGCAGCTGTGCGTGGGACGCTTTCGGGCGTGCCGGTTTCCTTGATCCCCGGTTTTCCAACCTGCGTACAGCTGCCACCCTTCGCTTGGAAACGAAGGTGGCAGCGACTGGATTAAGGAGTTACACCATGAGCAAAACTACCCCGCCCTCCCCCTCAGAACTCAAAACCATCGGCTTCACCCCTTTCATCTATTGCTCGAACCAGGCGCTGTTTCATGTCAGCCGTGGCGTGCCCCTCGCCGACGCGTTAGCCCAGGCCTCCAATCTGCTCTTCCTCGCCAAGGAGCTCGCCGTCGACGCCGCCTACGCCAAGGACACCGACCGCCACGCCTGGGCCGCCCATTACCTGACTGCGATGAGCAAAGCGGTGATCGATGATGTGGCGAAGGTGCTGGATCGAGAGGCTGATCGTGAGCGCACGGGCGTAACGCCATAGGGACGTCTCATGGGCGTAATAAAGCCGCGTAAGAACGCGGCTTTTTCAGCTGCGAAATTGCGCACCCCTTGACTACCCGTTTGCATGCGACCTGAGCAGTCACTTGCATTGGTTCTGGCCAGCGATTGCATCGGATTTGACCAGCACGCGTTGTAACCATCATTGGCAGAGAACGGCCAAAAGCGGACCTCAATGATCGATACTTGAATCAGTCTTCACGCTCGTAGTGCTCACTTGCCAACCAGGTACCCATGCAGATACTGTCAGCTCTATGAATCAGCCACGCATTGCCTCAACCACCACTACCACGACCGCCCGAGGCGGGTCGTGAGAGGTGTCGTGAGCCAATAACGCACGAACTTCAAAGGCCCGCCAGCGATGGATAGGGCCTTTTCTTTTGCCCTTGTGTCGCTGGTCCAAACGCAAGGAAAAGCACTATGTATGCACTGTTGATTCTCGATATGCAGGTTGGATTGTTTCATGGCCCGGATAAACCATGGGCTGGCGAAGCGCTGCTAAACACTTTGAATAGCCTGTTGAGCGATGCCCGCAGGGCAGGCGCGCCAATTTTTCTTGCTCGCCACGTAGGTCCGCCTGGCTCGCCTATCGAACCTGGAAGCCCGTTGACGCAATTGGTGCAGGAACTGCTGCTACAAGGCGACGAAATGATCTTCGAAAAAAGCCGACCCAACGCTTTCGCCATGACTGACTTGGCCGATCGGCTAAAAGCTTGTGGATCTCAAGGCGTGGTTATTGCTGGAATGAAGACCCAGTATTGTGTCGACAGCACTTGCCGCGCCGCACGAGATCTTGGGTTCGATGCAGTACTGATCGCCGATGGTCATACCTGCACCGACACCCCTGCTTTGAAGGCCGAAAATATCGTTGCTCATCACAATGCGACCCTGGCGGGCCCATTCTGTCGTGTCGTTCACGCTGAGAACTGGTGTTTCTAATCGGCATCGAGAGATCGGCCCGAGATTGGGTCGATCTGTCCGCTGTGAGTCAAATCGAGCCCTTCGCGACAGACTGCAATCGGCCGATTGTGTTGAAAAAGTCGGTCCTTCCAGACTGTCCACGTATTGACTGCTGAAAATGCCTTTTTTGCGCGCAACTACGCGAAATCTGAGTACGGAATCCTCTGCTCAAAGTAAAGATTTCAATCTCGGACGCGTACTTTTCTGCCGTGGAAACCATGGCCGACTTTTTCAACAGAATCGGCCAGAAGCTGCCTTTCACCTGTCCACTGAAACACACTCAACGTATCCTGCTGAAAGACAACATTGAAAAGGAGTTCGAATGAAAACTGATTGGCAACAAATTCGAGAAATGATGAACACTGTCATCGATAGCTGTGAGCAAATCGAAACGGCAGGATTCAATGAAGAACATCGCTCCGCGACCGTAGAAATCAAAGGCGTAGATTACTCCGTTCAGGAGTTTTTAATCAGTGCCTGGACGCTCCCGGAAAACGTTCGCTACCAGATCATTCGTGAGCGTCATGAAGCTGGAAATGACCTTCCCTACGTTCCCGAAGCAGCCCGCATTCTTGTCTCAATGGCGCAGGCTTGTGCGGAATTGATTGGAGCAGCCGACACGGCACCCGCTCAGAAAGCTATTGCAGGAATGAATCATTGGTACAAGACCTACGCTGTACCGCATATGACTACAGCCATCAGGCTGGCGGAAAAAGAATCTGACGCTTAGATTCAATGGCAATCACCCGGCGGAGACGGATCTGTCATCTCTGGTATGAACGTCTCCTATGGGTCGATTCTGTTGAAAAAGTCGGTCTGCCCAAACGGCCTGATCATTGACTGGTGAAAACGCCTTGTTTGCACGCTGCTACGTGAAATCCGAGTCCGGAAGCCTCTGCCAAAAGTAAAGATTTCAATCTCGGGCACGTACTTTTTTGATGCGCAAACCATGGCCGACTTTTTCAACAGAATCGGTCGATCTCTGCCGCTCATATCCACGCATCGTGCTGGTCAAATCCGATGCAAATGACTGGTCAGGTCGAATGCAAATGGGTGGGCAAGTCCGTGCAATTAGCCATTAGCTGAACGACAGTCTGAGGTCAGCGATCACATTCAATTTTCGGTCGATTGACCCACCGCCATCGCGAGCAAGCTCGCTCCTACAAAGTGCGGTGTTTTGCTTTGGATTTATGCCAAGTGCTCATACCGCCCACAGAATCGACACAAAATTCCTACAAATTACGTCGCTGACGACCTGTCTTCCGGGCGGACGGACGTATATAAAAGCACCCCATTAGCGCAAAGCGGGTGAAGAACTGTTCATCTGCGGCTTCAATGGTTGACACACGCGGAACCGATTAAGCATTTTGTTTCAATTACGCAGGCTGGGGCTCAGGCGCAGCATGTCCAACCCTGTATCGACCCAGCGTTCGGCTTCGGTGTGCAGTTCGAAGCTGTCGGGGGCCAATAGCCACTGGTACAGGATGCCATCGATATAGGCGTGCAAACTGATGGCCGCCCGGGCGGTGTCGAGGTTTTCCGGCAACTGCCCACGATTCACTGCATTTCTCAGCGCCACGCTGATCCGCACATTGCAGTCGAGGCTGGCGGACACGCGTTGCTGACGCAGGTCGCACATTTCATCGGTGAATTCGCACTTATGAAAAAGAATCTCATTGATGCGTCGGGTTTTCGGGTCCATGGCAATCTGATGAAACAAATGAATCAACAAATTGCGCATGCAGCCCAGTGGATCAGGTTCGTCCTCGTTCTCGCTGGCCTTGGCCATTTCGTCCAGTGGCTCATGCAAGGTATCCAGCATGGCCTGAACCAGGTCCGCCTTGTTGCTGAAATGCCAATAGATGGCCCCGCGCGTGACGCCGGCCAGGGTCGCGATGTCGGCCAGCGTCGTGCGCGCCACGCCCCTTTCAAAAAAGGCTTTTTCGGCCGCTTCGAGTATCTGGCTGCGCGTTTCTTGAGCTTCCTCTTTGGTACGACGGACCATGGCAGTACAACCTCAATCAGGATGCTTCAGCGATGTTTGACGATCAGCTGAATAAAAGTAGGGCGAGCGCTCTTGGGTATCGTCCCCGGGCCAACAATTCGAACCTTTAAACGGCGTCTGTAACGGTGCGGGTACAGTGCCAAGGTATTTACAAACAACCATGAACGTAAGTATATTCCTTAGCAAGCTACTTATCCACCCGGCATCCATTTTTAACCTTCCATCTTTTCTTGTGCGTGTCTTGCGCGCCTGACCCGAGGATTTTCATGCAATTCAAGCCAGCTGTTACCGCTCTGGTCGCCGCCATCGCCCTGGCATCATTGCTCAGCGGATGTAAAAAGGAAGAGGCAGCCCCGGCTGCACCACCGCCTCAGGTCGGCGTCGTCACCCTGCAACCGCAATCTTTCACCTTGACCTCTGATCTTCCGGGCCGCACTAGCGCGTTCCGCATCGCTGAGGTCCGTCCGCAGGTCAACGGCATCATCCTCAAGCGGATGTTCAAGGAAGGCAGCGATGTCAAAGCCGGCCAGCAGTTGTATCAAATCGATCCCTCGATCTATGAAGCGACGCTCAAAAGCGCCGAAGCCAACCTGCGTTCGACTAAATCGATCTCCGACCGCTACAGGCAACTGGTTGATGAGCAGGCCGTAAGCCGTCAGGAATACGACACCGCCGTGGCCAACCGCCTGCAATCGGAAGCCGCGCTGCAAAGCGCCCAGATCAATGTGCGCTACACCAAGGTTTACGCGCCGTTGACCGGCCGTATCGGTCGTTCGTCGGTGACCGAGGGCGCGCTGGTCAGCAACGGCCAAGTCGAAGCCATGGCCGTGATTCAGCAACTGGACCCAATCTACGTCGATGTGACGCAATCCTCGGTCGAACTGCTTGAACTGCGCCGCGAACTGGAAAGCGGTCGCCTGCAAAAGGCTGGCGACAATGCCGCCAAGGTCAAGCTGACCCTTGAGGACGGCAGCCAGTACAAGCTGGACGGCAAGCTGGAATTCTCCGAAGTCTCGGTTGACCAGACCACCGGTTCCGTGACCCTTCGCGCCGTGTTCCCCAACCCTGACCATACGCTGCTGCCGGGCATGTTCGTGCACGCCCAATTGCAGGCCGGCGTGAACAGTGCGGCGATTCTGGCCCCGCAACAGGGCGTGACCCGCGACCTCAAAGGCAGCCCGACCGCGCTGGTCGTCGGCCCCGACAACAAGGTCGAACTGCGCCAGCTCAAGGCCAGCCGTACTGTCGGCAATCAATGGCTGGTCGAAGACGGTCTGAAGGCCGGCGATCGGTTGATCACCGAAGGTCTGCAATACGTCAAGCCTGGCGTGGAAGTCAAAGCCAGCGAAGCGACCAACGTTGCCGCAAAGAACCCGGCCCCCGCTCAGGCAGCTAATAAAGCCGCTGGCGGCAAAGGGGAGTAACTCATGTCAAAATTTTTCATCGACCGTCCGATTTTCGCCTGGGTGATTGCCCTGGTGATCATGCTGGTCGGGGCACTCTCGATCCTCAAACTGCCGATCAACCAGTACCCGAGCATCGCGCCTCCGGCGATCGCCATTTCCGTGACCTACCCGGGCGCTTCCGCGCAGACCGTGCAGGACACCGTGGTGCAAGTGATCGAGCAACAGCTCAACGGTATCGACAACCTGCGTTATGTGTCTTCGGAAAGTAACTCCGACGGCACCATGACCATCACCGCGACCTTCGAGCAAGGCACCAACTCCGATACCGCGCAGGTTCAGGTCCAGAACAAACTGAACCTGGCCACCCCGCTGCTGCCGCAAGAAGTGCAGCAGCAAGGTATCCGCGTGACCAAGGCGGTGAAGAACTTCCTGATGGTCATTGGCGTGGTCTCGCGCGACGGCAGCATGACCAAGGACGACCTGTCCAACTACATCGTGTCGAACATGCAGGACCCGATCTCGCGCACGGCCGGTGTCGGTGACTTCCAGGTATTCGGTTCGCAGTACGCCATGCGCATCTGGCTCGACCCGGCCAAGTTGAACAACTACAACCTGACCCCGATCGACGTCAAAACGGCGATTGCCGCGCAAAACGTGCAGATTTCGTCCGGCCAGCTCGGCGGCCTGCCTGCCCTGCCCGACACGCAGCTGAACGCCACGATCATCGGCAAGACCCGCCTGCAGACCGCCGAGCAGTTCAATAAAATCCTGCTCAAGGTCAACAAGGACGGTTCCCAGGTTCGCCTCAAGGATGTCGCCGAAGTCGGTCTGGGTGGCGAGAACTACAGCATCAACGCCCAGTTCAACGGCGCTCCGGCTTCCGGCCTGGCGGTGAAACTGGCCAACGGTGCCAACGCCCTCGATACAGCCAAAGCCCTGCGCAAGACCATCGACAACCTCAAGCCGTTCTTCCCGCAAGGGATGGAAGTGGTGTTCCCGTACGACACCACCCCGGTGGTGACCGAGTCGATCAAGGGTGTGGTTGAAACCCTGGTCGAAGCGATCGTGCTGGTGTTCCTGGTGATGTTCCTGTTCCTGCAGAATTTCCGCGCCACCGTCATCACCACGATGACTGTGCCGGTGGTGTTGCTCGGTACGTTCGGCATCCTCGCGGCGGCCGGTTTCAGCATCAACACCCTGACCATGTTCGGTATGGTCCTGGCCATCGGCTTGCTGGTGGACGATGCCATCGTCGTGGTGGAAAACGTCGAACGGGTGATGAGCGAAGAAGGTCTGTCGCCCAAGGAAGCCACCAAGAAATCCATGGGCCAGATCCAGGGCGCCCTGGTCGGTATCGCCCTGGTGCTCTCGGCGGTACTGCTGCCAATGGCGTTCTTCAGCGGCTCCACCGGTGTGATCTACAAGCAGTTCTCGATCACCATCGTCTCGGCCATGGCCCTGTCGGTAATGGTTGCCCTGATCTTCACCCCGGCGCTGTGCGCCACCCTGCTCAAGGCGATTCCCAAAGGCGAGCATGGCACGCCAAAACGCGGTTTCTTCGGCTGGTTCAACCGCAATTTCGACCGAGGCGTGCGCCGCTACGAGCAAGGCGTGGGCAGCATACTGGCGCACAAGGCACCGTATCTGCTGGCTTACCTGCTGATTGTGGTTGGCATGATCTGGCTGTTCACCCGCATTCCAACGGCGTTCCTGCCAGAAGAGGATCAGGGCGTCTTGTTCGCCCAGGTGCAGACCCCGGCCGGTTCGACGTCCCAGCGCACCCAGGTGGTGGTGGACGAAATGCGTGAGTTCCTGCTGCGTCCGGGCAAGGATGGCGGTGAAGGGGATGCGGTGAACTCGGTGTTTACCGTGACCGGCTTCAACTTCGCCGGCCGTGGCCAGAGCTCGGGTATGGCCTTCATCATGCTCAAGCCATGGGAAGAACGTAACGCCGACAACAACGTGTTCAAGGTCGCGGCCCGCGCCCAGCAGCACTTCTTCACGTTCCGCGATGCCATGGTGTTCGCCTTCGCGCCACCGGCGGTACTGGAACTGGGTAACGCCACCGGTTTCGACGTGTTCCTGCAAGATCGCGCCGGTATCGGTCACGAAAAACTGATGCAAGCCCGCAACCAGTTCCTCGGCATGGCCGCGCAAAGCAAAGTGTTGTCGCAAGTGCGTCCGAACGGCCTGAACGACGAACCGCAATATCAATTGGAAATCGATGACGAGAAGGCCAGTGCCCTGGGCATCACCATCGCCGACATCAACAACACCCTGTCGATTGCCCTGGGCAGTAGCTACGTCAACGACTTCATCGACCGCGGTCGGGTGAAGAAGGTGTACGTGCAAGGCCAGCCGGGGTCGCGCATGAGCCCGGAGGACCTGAAGAAGTGGTACGTGCGTAACAGCACCGGCACCATGGTTCCGTTCTCGGCGTTCGCCAAGGGCGAGTGGATCTACGGCTCGCCGAAACTGGCCCGTTACAACGGCGTTGAAGCGATGGAGATCCTCGGTGCCCCGGCGCCAGGTTATTCCACCGGTGAAGCCATGGCCGAAGTCGAAGCCATTGCCCAGAAACTGCCGGCGGGTGTCGGTATTTCCTGGACCGGTTTGTCCTATGAGGAACGCTTGTCCGGCTCCCAGGCACCGGCGTTGTACGCCCTGTCGCTGCTGATGGTGTTCCTGTGTCTGGCGGCGCTGTATGAAAGCTGGTCGATTCCGATCGCGGTGATGTTGGTGGTGCCGCTGGGGATCATCGGTGCGCTGATGGCCACCAGCCTGCGCGGTCTGTCCAACGACGTGTACTTCCAGGTGGGTCTGTTGACGACCATCGGTCTGGCGGCGAAAAACGCCATTCTGATCGTCGAATTCGCCAAGGAACTCCACGAACAGGGACGCAGCTTGCGCGATGCGGCGATCGAAGCCTGCCGCATGCGTCTGCGACCGATCATCATGACCTCGCTCGCCTTCGTTCTCGGTGTGGTACCACTGGCTATTTCCACGGGTGCGGGTTCCGGTAGCCAGCATGCAATCGGTACCGGGGTGATTGGCGGTATGATCACGGCCACTGTGCTGGCGATCTTCTGGGTCCCACTGTTCTTCGTCACCGTGTCGTCCATGGGCCAGCGTAAAAACGCCGACCAGGACGACGCCACTGAAACTCCTAAAGAGGCTGGCTAATGAGCAAGTCGCTACTCTCCCTGGCAGTCGCCGCCTTCGTACTGGGTGGCTGCTCGCTGATACCTGATTATCAGCAGCCGCAAGCGCCAGTGGCGGATCAATACCCGCAGGGGCCGGCGTACTCGCCAGCCCAGGCGCCCGCCCAGGCCGCTGCGGAACAAGGCTGGAAGCAGTTCTTCCATGATCCGGCGCTGCAGCAGTTGATCCAGGTCGCCCTGGAAAACAACCGAGACCTGCGTGTCGCGGCCCTGAACATCGACGCCTTCGCGGCTCAATACCGCATCCAGCGCGCCGACCTGTTCCCGGCCGTTTCGGCCAATGGCAGCGGTAGCCGCCAACGCGTTCCGGCCGACTCCTCGCAAACCGGTCAGGCGGGCATCAACAGCTCCTACTCGGCAACCGTCGGTATCAGCGCCTATGAGCTCGACCTGTTCGGTCGGGTGCGCAGCCTGAGCGAAGAAGCCCTGCAGAAGTACTTCGCCACCGAAGAAGGCCGTCGCAGCACCCAGATCAGCTTGGTGGCCAGCGTGGCCAACGCCTACCTGACCTGGCAGGCCGACAAGGAACTGCTGAAGGTCACCCAGGACACCCTCGGCGCGTTCGAGGAGAGCTACAAGCTCACCGCCCGCAGCAACGAAGTGGGGGTCGCCTCGGCGCTGGACCTCGCGCAGTCGCGTACCTCGGTGGAAAACGCCCGTGCGCAATTGGCCAAGTACACCCGTCAGGTCGCCCAGGATGAAAACAGCCTGGTGCTGCTGCTTGGCACCGGCATCCCGGCCAACCTGCCCGCCGCCAGACCGTTGTCTGACGAACTGCTGGCCGATGTACCGCCAGGGCTGCCGTCGGACTTGCTGCAACGTCGTCCGGACATCCTCCAGGCCGAATACAACCTCAAGGCCGCCAACGCCAACATCGGCGCCGCACGGGCCGCGTTCTTCCCGAGCATCAGCCTGACGGCCAACGCCGGGACCATGAGCCCGGACCTGTCCGGTCTGTTCAAGGGCGGTTCGGGCACCTGGCTGTTCCAGCCGCAGATCAACCTGCCGATCTTCAACGCCGGCAGCTTGCGCGCCAGCCTGGACTACTCGAAGATCCAGAAAGACATCGGTGTGGCGAACTACGAGAAGTCCATTCAAACGGCCTTCCAGGAAGTCGCCGATGGCCTGGCCGCGCGCCAGACCTATGTCCAGCAGCTGCAGGCACAGCAAGACTTCGTCAGTGCCAACCAGGACTACTACCGCCTGGCCGAACGCCGCTACCGCATCGGTGTCGACAGCAACCTGACCTTCCTCGATGCCCAGCGCCAGCTGTTCAGCGCCCAACAAACGCTGGTCACCGATCGTCTGGCGCAACTGGTCAGCCAGGTCAATCTGTACAAGGCGCTGGGGGGTGGCTGGAACGAACAGACGGCGAAAAACGAGCCGCTCAAAGAAGAAGCGCCGAAGATGAAGTATTTCTGACAGCGCTGTGAATGACAGGAAGCCCACCTTTTGGTGGGCTTTTTGTTGGCGGCGGGAAAAGTTTTGTCGTCAGGCAGCGCCCCATCGTCGGAACGCCGCCCGGAGCAAGCTCACTGCCACAGTGTCCCTGTGGAGCTCGACTTTGTGAGCTCACGCTAAACCTGTGGGAGCGGGCTTGCCCGCGATGGGGCCAGCACATTCACCCCATGTCCATATGTAATCTTGCGTTCGATTATCGCCCAAAACCTGCTTTTACAGATTGAACCATCTGGTACATTCCAAGCACCATCCGAACCACAAAACCAATAACAACAGGTTCGACACCATGCCCCCGCGCCCCGCCCTGTCCGGCTGATCCCCAGGTTCCACCCCGAATTGACCGAGTTTTTTTGTCTGCACCCAGCGGGTTGCGGCATGCCCCCGTTCATCCCCAAGAATTAGAGAGACCCGAGCCCATGACGCCTTCCAACGCGCCGTATTTCGTACCCAGCCTGATCGCCATCGCCCTGGCCAGCGCGACCCTGCCCGCCCATGCCGAAGAGTCGGGCTTTGTCGAAGGCGCCAAGGTCAACCTGAACCTGCGCAACTTCTACATCAACCGCAACTTCACCAACCCGACCAAGGCTCAAGGCAAGGCTGAGGAGTGGACGCAGAGTTTCATCCTCGATGCCAAGTCCGGGTTCACCCAGGGCACCGTCGGCTTCGGCATGGATGTGCTGGGACTGTACTCGGTGAAACTCGACGGCGGCAAAGGCACCGGTGGCACGCAGTTGCTGCCGCTGGACCACGATGGTCGCCCGGCGGACAACTTCGGTCGCACCAACGTGGCGTTCAAGGCCAAGCTGTCACAGACCGAAGCGAAGGTGGGCGAATGGATGCCGGTGCTGCCGATCCTGCGTTCGGACGACGGGCGCTCGCTGCCGCAAACCTTCCGCGGCGGCCAGATCACCTCGAAGGAAATCGACGGCCTGACGCTCTACGGCGGCCAGTTCCGGCAGAACAGCCCACGGGACGACAGCAGCATGAACGACATGTCGATGACCGGCAAAGCGGCGTTCACCTCTGATCGATTCAATTTCCAGGGCGGCGAATACCAGTTCAACGAAAAACGCACCCAGATCGGTGTGTGGAACGCTGAACTCAAGGACATCTACAGCCAGCAATTCATCAACCTGGTACACAGCCAGCCATTGGGCGACTGGACCCTGGGCGCCAACCTCGGCTTCTTCTACGGCAAGGATGACGGCAGCGCCCGCGCCGGAGAGCTGGACAACAAAACCCTGTTTGGCCTGTTCTCGGCCAGGTACGGCGGCAACACCTTTTACGTCGGCCTGCAGAAACTCACCGGCGACAGTCCGTGGATGCGGGTCAACGGCACCAGCGGTGGCACCCTGGCCAACGACAGTTACAACTCCAGCTATGACAACGCCCGGGAAAAATCCTGGCAAGTGCGTCACGACTACAACTTCGTCGCCCTCGGCGTGCCGGGCCTGACCCTGATGAACCGCTACATCAGCGGCGACAACGTGCACACCGGCAACATCACCGACGGCAAGGAATGGGGTCGTGAAAGTGAACTGGGCTACACCGTGCAGAGCGGTGCGCTGAAAAACCTGAACCTGAAATGGCGTAACTCGACCATGCGCCGCGACTACAGCAACAACGAGTTCGACGAGAACCGCCTGATCATTAGCTACCCGATCAGCCTGCTCTAAACCTCATCACCGCTATCGCGAGCAGGCTCGCTCCCACATTAGACCGCGTCCGTCATGGCACCCGGTCAATTGTGGGAGCGAGCCTGCTCGCGATGGCAGCGTCACATTCCGACCGCTATCGCGAGCAAGCTCGCTCCCACAGGTTTGCATCGGTGCCGCTTACTCCCGCGACTCAACCCCCAGTTCATCCCACACCGACTCGGCCAGGTGGAACGTTGCATTAGCTGCGGGGATGCCACAGTAAATCGCGCTCTGCATGATCACTTCCTTGATCTCGCCACGGCTGACGCCATTGTTGGCGGCGGCGCGCAGGTGCAGTTTGAGCTCACCCTCACGATTCATGCCGATGAGCATGGCGATGGTGATCAGGCTGCGGGTGTGACGCGGCAGCCCTGGACGGGTCCAGATGTCGCCCCAGGCGTGGCGGGTGATCATTTCCTGAAACTCCGAGTTGAACTCGGTCAACGCGGTCAGGCTGCGGTCGACGTGGGCGTCGCCCAGCACCGCGCGACGGACTTTCATGCCCTCGTCGTAACGTTGTTTTTCGTCCACGACAGTCCCCTCAATGAGCCAACAGAAATGCCAGTACCCGCTCGCTGAACGCAGCGCCGGCCTGAACGTTGGACAAATGCGCGGCATAGAACTCGGCGTACTCGGCGCCGGCCACATGCTCCTGAATGAAGTGCCCACCGGACGGCGGCGTCACCGCGTCTTCGGTGCCGGCAACCACCAGCAGTGGCACCTTGATCGAGGCCAATTGATCGCGGAAATCGGCATCGCGCACCGCCGCGCAGTTGGCTGCATAGCCTTCGGGCGAAGTGGCCGCCAGCATGTCGGTGATCTGCTTGGCCGCCGTCGGGTTGGCGGCGGAGAAGTCCGGAGTGAACCAGCGCGCAATCGACGCATCGCGCAGCGCAACCATGGCCGCCGCGCCGTCACGCAGCACGGTTTCGATGCGCGGATTCCACACCGACGGTTCGCCGATTTTCGCCGCGGTGTTGCACACCACCAGCGAATTCAAGCGTTCGCCGGCATTGATCCCCAGCCACTGGCCGATCAAGCCGCCCATGGACAAGCCACAGAAATGCGCACGCTCGATGTGCAAGGCATCGAGCAGCGCCAGCACGTCGTGGCCCAGTTGCTCGATGCTGTACGGGCCAGGCGTCACCAGCGACTGGCCGTGGCCACGGGTATCGAAACGCAATACGCGGAAATGCTCGGTGAAGGCCGCTATTTGCGCGTCCCACATGTGCAGGTCGGTACCCAGGGAGTTGGACAGCACCAGCACCGGCGCATTGGCCGGGCCGTCGAGTTGGTAATGCAATTCGCCCTCGGCGAGTTGTACGAAAGCCACAGCAATCTCCTTCAGGCAGTCAATGCAGAATGTTCAGCCACCGCTCGCTCGACCCAGGTACGGGCCTGACCGAGGTAATGGGCGGGGTCCAACAGATGATCGAGTTCAGCCGCCGACAACTCGGCGGTCACTTGCGGCTCGTCGCCGAGCACTGCGCGCAGGTGCCGCTGTTCGGCCACCGCGCGTTTGCAGCATTGCTCCAACAGATGATGCGCCGTATCGCGCCCCACCCGTTGTGCGAGGACGATGCTCACCGCTTCGGCAAGCACCAGGCCCTGGGTCAGGTCGAGGTTGCGGGCCATGCGATCGGCGTCCACTTCCAGGCCCTGGGTCACCAACAGCGCTTGTTTGAGGCTGCCGGACACCAGGCAGCAAATCTCCGGCAGGGTTTCCCACTCGGCATGCCACAGCCCCAGGCTGCGCTCGTGTTCCTGCGGCATGGCGCTGAACAGCGTCGAGAGCAGGCCCGGCACGCGAGTCGCGGCGCCGATCAGCACCGCCGCGCCCACGGGGTTGCGCTTATGCGGCATGGTCGAGGAACCGCCCTTGCCCGGTGCCGAGGGCTCGAACACTTCGGCGGCTTCGGTCTGCATCAACAGGCTGATGTCACGCCCGAGCTTACCGAGGCTGCCGGCGATCAATCCCAGCACCGAACCGAACTCCACCAGACGATCACGCTGGGTGTGCCAGGGTTGATCGGGCAGGGTCAGGTGCAGTTCCTCGGACAAGGCCTGGGCAATCGGCATCGCCTGCTCACCGAGCGCCGCGAGGGTGCCCGAGGCACCACCGAATTGCAGCACCAGCAAACGCGGTTTGAGTTCGAGCAAGCGCTGGCGGCTGCGGGTAACTGCGCCCAACCAGCCGGCGATCTTCATGCCCAGGGTGACCGGCGTTGCGTGTTGCAACCAGGTGCGCCCGGCCAGTGGCGTGGCCGCATATCGCTGGGCTTGGGTGGCGAGGGTCTGCCCCAGTTGCGCCAGATCACTGTCGATCAATTCCAGCGCACGGCGCAGTTGCAGGACAAGACCGCTGTCCATCACGTCCTGACTGGTGGCGCCCAGGTGCACATAGCGCTCGGCTTCGGCATCGTTCGCGGCGATCTGTTTGCCCAAGGCCTTGACCAACGGAATCGCCGAATTACCCGCCGTGGCAATGGCTTCGCCGAGAGCCGCAAAATCGTAATGACCGGCCTGGCAGGCTGCCTCGATCGGCGCCACCGCCGTGTGCGGAATCAGACCGACCCGAGCTTCGGCCCGGGCCAGCGCCGCTTCAAAATCGAGCATGGCCTGAACCCGGCCCTGATCGCAGAACACTTCACGCATATCGCGGGCAGTGAAATAGGCATCGAACAATTGATTGCCCGGTCGCTCGTTCATAAACAGTCCTTGGAAGCGCGGGCCACTCGGGCCCGCGAGTATGGATCAAAGGTCGTGATGCAGGTACTTCGCTTGCTTGGGCAGACGCAGGCTGAACAGAAGCGCGATCGCCATCATCACGGTCACGTACCAGTAGAAAGAATTTTCCATGCCCCCCGCTTTAAGGCTCAAGGCCACATATTCCGCCGAACCGCCGAAGATCGCATTCGCCACCGCATACGCCAGGCCCACGCCCAGTGCCCGGACTTCCGGCGGGAACATCTCGGCTTTCACCAGGCCGCTGATCGAGGTGTAAAAACTGACGATCGCCAGCGCCACGGTAATCAGCACAAAGGCCAGGAACGGACTGCTGATACTTTTCAGGCTCAGCAGGATCGGCACGGTGAACAGCGTACCGAGGGCGCCGAACCAGAGCATCGAGTTACGACGGCCGATCTTGTCGGCGAGCATGCCGAACAGCGGCTGCATGCACATATAAAGGAACAGTGCGCCCGTCATGATGTAGCTGGCGGTCTTGGCCGGCATGCCGGCGGTGTTCACCAGGTACTTCTGCATGTAGGTGGTGAAGGTGTAGAAAATCAGCGAGCCACCGGCGGTGTAGCCGAGCACGGTGATGAACGCGGCTTTATGGTCGCGCAACAGCGCGGTGATGCTGCCGGCGTCCTTGTTTTCACGCATTTCCTTGCTGGTGGTTTCTTTCAGCGTCCGGCGCAGGAACAACGAAATCAGCGCTGCCACAGCACCGACCACGAACGGGATCCGCCAGCCGTACGCGCGCAATTCGTCTTCATTGAGGAACTGTTGCAGGATCACCACCAGCGACACCGCCAGCAACTGCCCGCCAATCAGCGTCACGTACTGGAACGAGGCGAAGAAGCCACGCTGGCCCTTGAGCGCGACTTCGCTCATGTAGGTCGCGGTGGTGCCGTATTCGCCGCCCACCGACAGGCCCTGGAGCAAACGGGCGAACAGCAGCATGATCGGCGCCCAGACGCCGATGCTGTTGTAGGTCGGCAGGCACGCGATGAGCAATGAGCCGAAGCACATCATCAGAATCGAGATCAGCATCGAATTCTTGCGCCCGTGCTTGTCCGCGACTCGGCCAAAAATCCATCCGCCAATCGGCCGCATCAGGAACCCGGCGGCAAACACACCGGCGGTGTTGACCAGTTGCACCGTAGGGTTATCGGACGGAAAGAAGGCAGGCGCGAAATAGATCGCACAGAAGGCGTAGACGTAGAAGTCGAACCATTCAACCAGGTTGCCGGACGAGGCGCCGACAATGGCGAAGATCCGCTTGTTGCGTTCTTCGCCGGTGTATAGCGGTTCTGAAACCGTAGTCGTTGTCATTGTTTTTCACTCAATGGGGACAGTGTGAGTCTAGACACACTTTGTAACAGCCCCGTTCCGCAGATGCATTAGCGACGTCGCTCCCTATAGGGGTGCTGCGCTCTCAATAATCGAAGAACACCGTCTCCGCCTCAGTGCCTTGCAGAATCACATTCCACTGATAGACACCGGACGCATCCTGCTTCGCCAGCAAGGTGCCGCGGCGTTCGGCCGGCACGCACTCGAGCAGCGGGTCCGCCCCATTGGCCGGTTCGCCGTCGAAGTAAATCCGCGTCAGCAAATGCTTCACCAATCCGCGTGCGAACACCAGCACCACCAGGTGCGGCGCCTGGGTCGTGCCCTTGAGGCCTTCAACCGTGCCCGGTTTGATGGTGGTGAAACGGAAACGCCCTTCGGCATCCACGGGTATCCGGCCAAAGCCTTCGAAGTTCGGGTCCAGGGGTTTGTCCTGGTCGTCTTCCGGGTGGTCGTATTTGCCGGCGGCGTTGGCCTGCCAGACTTCCAGCATCGCATCGTTGACAACGTCGCCGTTGCCATCGAGCACCTGCCCGGTGATGGCCACGCGCTCACCCAAAGTCTGTTCGACGGTCAGGTTTTCGCGGTTCAGCCAGGTCAAGCCGATGTGGTAGTAAGGTCCGACGGTGTGGGATGTGGTCGCAGTCAGCGTCATCTTATTTCTCCATCGGCGTGGCATCGCGGCCGCGCAAAACGATGTCCCAGCGATAACCGAGGGCGTAGGAAGGGATGGTTTTTTCCAGGTCGAAGCTGGCGATCAAGCGTTCCTTGGCGCGGGTGTCGGGCACGCAGTTGTAGATCGGGTCGTACGCCAGCAGCGGGTCGCCCGGGAAATACATTTGCGTGACCAGGCGCGTCAGGATGCTCGGCCCGAACAGCGAGAAATGGATGTGCGCCGGGCGCCAGGCATTGTGGTGGTTGCCCCACGGATAGGCACCGGGCTTGATGGTCTGGAACTGGTACCAGCCATCAGCGTCGGTGACGGTGCGGCCAGTGCCGGTGAAGTTCGGGTCCAGGGGCGCGTCGTGCAGATCGCGAGCATGGTTGTAGCGACCGGCGGCGTTGGCCTGCCAGATCTCCACCAGAATCCCCGGCACCGGCAGACCGTTCTCGTCCAGCACGCGGCCGTGGATGATGATGCGCTCACCCAGCGGCTCGCCCTGATGCTGAGCCGTCAGGTCATTGTCCTGCTCGTGGATGCGCTCGGCACCAATGGTCGGTCCGGTAATTTCCGACAGCGAATGGGGCAAGAACACCAGAGGCTTGGACGGTGAGCGCAGGTTGGTGGATTGGTACGTCGGGTGCAGGTAAGGCGGCTGAGTGCCTTCCTGCGGGCGACGGTAACCAGGCTTGTCAGTCATGAAGCATTCCTCTGTTGTTCTTGTCTTCGAAGCGTGTCAGACGCGTTCGATTGCCAACGCCAGCCCTTGGCCAACGCCGACGCACATGGTCGCCAGACCTTTCTTGCCACCGGTTTTTTCCAGTTGATGCAGAGCAGTCAAGACCAAGCGCGCACCACTCATGCCCAACGGATGCCCCAAGGCAATGGCGCCACCGTTCGGATTGACCTGCGGCGCGTCGTCCGCGATCCCCAGCTCGCGCAGCACCGCCAAACCCTGGCTGGCGAAGGCTTCGTTGAGTTCGATCACGTCGAAATCGCTGACGGCCACGCCCAGGCGTTCGGTCAGTTTGCGTACCGCCGGCACCGGGCCGATGCCCATCACCCGAGGCGCAACACCGGCACTGGCCATGCCCAGTACTTTGGCGCGGGCG
Organism: Pseudomonas fluorescens group sp. PF-69; assembly: GCF_054481235.1. Classification (NCBI taxonomy): domain Bacteria; kingdom Pseudomonadati; phylum Pseudomonadota; class Gammaproteobacteria; order Pseudomonadales; family Pseudomonadaceae; genus Pseudomonas; species Pseudomonas fluorescens group sp. PF-69. The sequence goes on from NZ_JBTMNC010000001.1 coordinate 76,328, forward strand.
GTCAGGCCGTGTTTTTTCACCGCTTCGGCCGACGCCAGGATCAGCGCCACCGCACCGTCGTTCACGCCCGAGGCATTGCCGGCGGTGACGGTTTTATCGGGACCATTGACCGGCTTGAGTTTGGCCAGGGTTTCCAGGGTGGTGTCAGCGCGAGGATGCTCGTCCTGGCTGACCACGGTTTCACCCTTTTTATGGGCAATGCGCACTTCGACGATTTCTTCGGCGAAAAAGCCTGCGGCCTGGGCGACGGCGGTGCGTTGCTGGCTACGCAGGGCGAAAGCGTCCTGGTCCTCGCGGGACACTTCGTAGTCATCGGCCACGTTGTCGGCGGTCTGCGGCATCGCATCCACACCGTACTGGGCTTTCATCAACGGGTTGATGAAACGCCAGCCAATGGTGGTGTCTTCGAGCTTCATGTTGCGCGAGAACGCGGCATCGGCCTTGCCCATCACGAACGGCGCGCGGGACATCGACTCGACGCCACCGGCAATCGCCAGCTCCATTTCGCCACTGGCAATGGCGCGGAACGCGGTGCCGATGGCATCCATACCCGAAGCGCAAAGGCGATTGAGGGTCACGCCCGGAATGGTCTGCGGCAATCCCGCCAGCAGCAGCGCCATGCGCGCCACGTTGCGGTTGTCTTCACCGGCCTGGTTGGCGCAGCCGAGGAACACCTCGTCCACCGCATTCCAGTCCACCGACGGATTACGCTCCATCAAAGCCTTGATTGGCACGGCGGCCAGATCGTCGGCGCGAACCGCCGACAGACCACCGCCGAAACGGCCGATGGGGGTACGAATCGCGTCGCAGATATAAACGTCACGCATTATGCTTCTCCTGGGGCTTGGCCGTGGGCCGCTGCAGTACGGGCTTCGAGGTCACGCAGTGCCGTCAGCTCGACTTCGGTCGGGTCGGCAGTGCTATCGATGTGATCGGCAAAACAGCCATTGGGGCGGACTTCCGCTTGGTATTGACCGACAGTGAAAATGGCGCCGATGCGCAGCGCCGGAATCACTGAAGATTAAGCCCCTGAAAAACGCCAAACAATCCGATAATCGAATGAGCGTTCGCCTATCGAACACATTGTTATCTCACTACCGATCATCGGTCAGGTCGCATCCGCATGACTGACCAGGCCCTTGATCACCACCGCCGTCGTGGCCAGCGCCGCCGGAATCACCAGCGCGGTCAGCACTTGCTCGAAGTTCCAGCCCAGGCCCAGCAGCGTTGCCCCCATCCACGCCCCCAGGATGGCGCCGAAACGGCCAATGCCGAGCATCCACGACACGCCGGTGGCACGTCCCTGGGTCGGATAGAACCGCGCCGCCAGCGAAGGCATTGCCGACTGTGCACCGTTGACGCACATCCCGGCGATCAGCACCAGGGTCGCCAATATCGTGATGTTGCCCAGGCTCTGCCCTACCGCGTAGGCAAACACCCCGGCCAACAGGTAGAAAGTGCCGATGACCTTGTGCGGATTGAACCGGTCCATCGCCCAACCCACGCCCACGGCACTCAATACGCCACCGAATTGGAACAGCGCACCGATGAACGCCGCTTGCTCCATGCTGGCGCCACTGTCACGCATCAGGGTGGGCAGCCAACTGGTCAGCAAGTACACGATCACCAGGCCCATGAAGTAGGTCAGCCACAACAGCAGCGTGCCGACGCTGTAGGTGCCGGAGAAGATCACCGCAAACACGTTGCGCGCCTTCACGGTTTTCTGTTCCGGCACACTGAAACTGGAAGCCTGGGCCACCACTGTCGGGTCGATCGGCGCCAGCGCCTTGCACACTTTGTCGGTGCCACGGTTGCGCACGACGAGATAGCGCGCCGATTCCGGCAGCCACAGCAGCAACACGACGCCGAGGATCAACGGCAGGACCCCACCGATCAGCAACAAGCTGTGCCAGCCGAACGTCGGGATCAACTTGGCGGAAATGAATCCGCCCCCGGCCATGCCAAGGTTGAAACCGCAGAACATGCTGGTCACCAGCAAGGATTTCTTGCGTTCCGGGGTGTATTCCGACAGCAGTGTGGTGGCGTTGGGCATGCCCGCACCCAATCCCAGGCCGGTCAGGAAACGCAACACGAGCAACTGGTCGACATTGGTGCTGTAGGCCGAGGCCAGGCTGAACGCACCGAACAACAGCACCGCCCCCACCAGTACGACTTTTCGCCCGAAGCGGTCAGCCAAAGGGCCGGAGCCCAGCGCGCCGAACACCATGCCGATCAGTGCCGCACTCATCACCGGGCCGAGACTGGCGCGATCGATGCCCCAGTCCTGAGACAGGGCCGGTGCGATGAACCCCATGGCGGCCGTATCGAGGCCATCGAGGAAGACAATCAGAAAACACAGGATCACCACTCGCCACTGATAGCGCGAAATGGGTTGAGCGTTGATGAAGGACTGCACGTCGAGGCAGTTACCTACAGCAGACTGAGGCTGGTTCATTATTTTTATTCCACGCAAAAAACGCAGTCGAACAGGTGCCAGCCGTGGCTGACGCTGTTACAGGGAAAAAGGTATCGGGATCAGGCGATCCGGGCCTGCCAGGAAAAACAGTGGGAACGGCAGCAGGTGGGGAGCATGCGCATGAGGGGTGCCTCTTCTCATTATTATGGGGTCGTCGTCCGGCGCCGAATCGGTACCGACAGCGCCGGATGACGCTGCCGCGACATTAATGAGCCAAGGGAAAGAGCGTCAATTCACCGAACGCGACTCTGTGCGTTTATCGAACAGCTTAGGTAAACAGCTGGGTACTGAGGTCGCGGCTGGCATTCAACAGGCCGGGCAGGAAGCGTTGCTCCAATTCGTTGCGACTGACCCGTCCGGCGTGGGTGCTGACGTTCAGGGCCGCGACAACCTGACCGGACGCGTCGTACACCGGAACGGCAATCGAGCGCAGGCCCTGCTCAAGTTCCTGATCGACGATGCACCAACCCTGTTGCCGCACTTCCTGCAGGCACTCCAGCAGTGCTTCGGGGGTGTGGATGGTTCGACTGGTCTTGGCTTGCAGCTCCGCGTGGTCGAGGTACTCACCCAGCGACGTGTCATCCAGGGCGGCCAGCAGGATCCGGCCCATCGACGTGCAATAGGCCGGCAAGCGCCCGCCCACCGAGAGGTCAACCGAAATCAGGCGCTGGGTGGTTGCCGAGCGGGCGATGTACAAGATGTCATCGCCTTCCAGGGTCGCCATGTTGCAGGCCTCGTGCAGTTGCTCGCTCATGCGGTCCAGATACGGCTGGGCAGAGACCGCCAGCGGCGTGGAGGAAACATAGGCATGCCCGAGGGTCAGCACTTTGGGTAGCAGGGAATAAGTCCGGCCATCGGTGGTGGCGTAACCGAGCTTGATCAGCGTGTGCAGGCAACGGCGCACGGCAGCGCGGGGAATTTCCGTGCGATGACTGATCTGGGCGATGGTCAGGTGCCGCTTGCGTTCCTGGAACGCTTGCACGACGGCCAGTCCACGTGCCAGGGACGTCATGAAATCCGGGTCGCCGGTCAGTGCCTGGATCCGTTTGGCGGGTGAAGCGACAATCGGCGGAGCCACTGAAGCGAAAGAGTTGCGCAATTGATCGTTCATTTAAGGTCCTTATCCACACGGATCGGCGACTATTACAAGCGGCTACTGGCTTGCTGCACAAGCCCGCCCCATCAACATGGGGCGATTATCGAACCAACGGCCGATAATCGCAATCGACGCCCTGCACAATCCCGCCGCTCACTGACCGGGCCGCACGGTTTTCCTGATTTGTTTTTACTCTGGGATCCGTGCGGACTTTAGGATCCGATGTAGTTACCCAAGTTGCTCGACTTAATGGCGTCAGAAAGACATCGCAGCCAAGTGGCATCAGGCACCTCTTTAGTTAGCCGAAAGTTACGGGCAACAAACCAATCACACATCGAGATCGACTTTTAACTCATTGGCGATAGTGTTCTGTGATTCGCTCGCTATAATGCAAATCAGTCGCCAAGCGTTTTTTTACTTGCCCAACCGACTACGCGGTGGCGCGATATTCCATCGCCGCCACCCACAGCAAGCGCCTGACGCTGCCTGCATTTGCATCGCCAACGCGCTCGCTGAACAGGAAACTGATGCTACGTCAGCCGTTCTTCTCTGGTGCCGTGGCCGCCTGCAACATGGAAGTATAGATCCCGCTGCCGTAAAACGATGCCTTCAAGGGCCTCGTCGTTTCGATGAGTGTGGTCAATACATTGAGCAGCGCGTTTTCACCAGAATTTATCTCAACTCAATCAGGTAGCACTGTGACGAAAGACGAACTGCGCGCGGAACTTGAGCGCCAGGAACAACGTTACAAGGAAGTTTACGGCGGGGAAGTCACCACCTACGCCGCCCAGCCCGAACCGGAACGCAAACCCTGGCGTAAACGCGCCACCGTTCAGGATCAGGCATTTATCCAAGAACTGCAGAAGATGGAAAAGGAACTCAAAGCCGAAGAGCCATGACTGCTTCGGCCTGGTCCTTTCAAGGGTCCGCATTTACACCTGTTAAAAGCGGGATGTATTGATGTTGCCTTTGCGCCCGCTACAAGCGGGCAGCGACCACCTTGACCGTCGGACGAGGTAAAAGGCTCATATCTGACCCTCCTCTCAGAAATTTCATACAAGCATTCAGCACTCTCCTCTCTGGGAGTGAAACCCTTGTGGCGTAAGGCTTTTCAAATAAATTCAATGACTTGCAAGGCCTGAAAAATCACGGTTTTTTTGGGTACCGATGCAAAATAATTCGTTGAAGAATGTTACCGATGAGCAGCTAGTGCATCGATTCACAGTCTTTTCTGGCATAATCGCGCCCCCTTATGACCGGGTCAGAAAACCTTCATGATCGATTTATTCAGCGGACTGGATGCTTGGGTGCTTGTGAGCCTCTTGCTCGCCCTGGCTTTTGTCCTCGCCTTCGAGTTCATCAATGGATTTCATGACACCGCTAACGCGGTCGCCACTGTTATCTACACCAAAGCGATGCCGCCGCACCTGGCAGTGTTCTTTTCCGGTGTGTTCAATTTCCTCGGCGTACTGCTGGGCGGCGTTGGCGTGGCGTATGCCATCGTTCACCTGCTTCCGGTGGAACTGCTGATCAATGTGAACACCGGCCACGGCCTGGCAATGGTGTTCTCGTTGCTCGCCGCCGCCATCACCTGGAACCTGGGCACCTGGTACTTCGGTATCCCCGCTTCCAGTTCTCACACATTGATCGGTTCCATCCTCGGCGTAGGCCTGGCCAACGCACTGATCAACGATATTCCCCTGGCTGACGGGGTGAATTGGCAGAAGGCGATCGATATCGCAGCATCGCTGGTGTTCTCGCCGATGGCGGGTTTCCTGATCGCCGCGCTGATACTGATCGGCCTCAAGTGGTGGCGCCCACTGTCCAAGATGCACAAGACACCGGAACAGCGCCGCAAGATCGACGACAAGAAACACCCGCCGTTCTGGAACCGCCTGGTGCTGGTGATTTCGGCGATGGCCGTGAGCTTCGTGCACGGTTCCAACGATGGCCAGAAAGGTATTGGCCTGATCATGTTGGTATTGATCGGTATCGTACCGGCGCAGTTCGTACTCGACCTGACCAGCACCACATACCAGATCGAGCGGACCCGTGACGCGACCCTGCACTTGAGCCAGTTTTACCAGCGCAATCACGAAACCCTGGGTGAGTTCCTGGCCCTGGGCAAAAGTGCGGAAGGTGATCTGCCGGAGAAATTCCGTTGCAACCCGCAACAGACCGAACCGACCATCGCCGCCCTGCTCGGCACCCTCAAGGGTGTGGCCGACTATCACTCGCTGACTTCGGAACAGCGGATCGAAGTACGTCGCTACCTGCTCTGCCTGGACGACACTGCGAAGAAAGTCAGCAAGTTGCCAGGCCTGGCGGCACGGGAAAAAGCGGACCTGGACAAGCTGCGCAAGGACCTGACCACCACGACCGAATACGCCCCGTTCTGGGTGATTCTGGCGGTCGCACTGGCCCTCGGCATGGGTACCATGATCGGCTGGAAACGCGTGGTACTGACCATCGGCGAGAAGATCGGCAAGCAGGGCATGACCTACTCCCAGGGCATGTCGGCACAGATCACCACCGCGAGCCTGATCGGCATGGCCAACATCTTCAGCCTGCCGGTGTCCACGACTCACGTCCTGTCTTCAGGTGTGGCCGGTACCATGGTCGCGAACAAAAGCGGCCTCCAGGGCGGCACTGTCAGAAACATCCTGCTGGCCTGGGTTCTGACCCTGCCAGCCACGGTGGGCCTGTCGGCCGGGCTGTTCTGGCTGGCCTCGAAGGCACTCGGCAGCTGATACGCAGCCGCACGAACAAGGCGCGCTCCGCAAGGACCGCGCCTTTTTTATTGACATGCAATTCTGCAGAAACAGCAATCCTCCTGCTCGCGAATGCTGTTTAACATCCAACATAAATATCGACTGATATACCGCCATCGCGAGCAGGCTCGCTCACACAGAGCCCTGCATTGTCGATCAGTTTTTCGCAGACAAAAAAAAGGGCAACCGAAGTTGCCCAAAATGCCTTGCGTGCTCATTACATCAAGAAAGACTTACGGTTTTTTCCGCTTGTGCGAGTCCTTCCAGATAAACAATCCGAATCCTGCAAAGAACACAAACATGAGGCTGACGGTCAGCACTCCGGCGATCACCACGTTGTCGAAAAACATGACGCGTCTCCTGCAGTTGCCTTGTTGCGATGGGATTAAGTTATCCAAACAGGCAGGAGAGAATATTGACCGGGATCAATGTCGCCGGATAACGGACGCCGGACCGGGAGTAAAGGAGGGAGAAACTGACCTGCATCAATTAATGCAGTGGGTTTAGCGCTTTTTCGGTTTGTTTTTTGGCTTTTTCTTCGCTTTACCCAAAGGCATGGCCTGCTCGAACGCCTGGCGCACTTCATTCAAGCGCTTGTCGTTGAGGTCATGGATGCGCTTGGCGCGTTCGGCGTTGAGGTCGATCAGCTTGTCGTCTTGGCTCATGGGGTTAAGTGCATCGCTTGAATTGAGATTGCGCTGCCGTATCGGTTGGCAGGGTTTTGCCAATAATGCGGTCTGATGACCTCGCTGACCAGTCGCCAACTCAAATCTCGATATCGACCCACAAACCCTGACGTGGCTGATCCTCCATCAGCGGCGCCACCGGCACGGTGTTATCGGCGTTAAGTTCATCGCCCGGAATCGCCAGGTGCGCTTCGGGGTCATCATCGGCTTCCCGACGGCGCCGCTGGCGTTCCTGCTGCCGACGCTGCTCCTCGCGCAACAGCAAGGTGGCTTCGTCAGAATCGCGATTTTTCAGGTCGATGGTGCTGTCGCTGGAGCTCTCCTGCGCAGGAACCACAGGTGCAATGTCGGGACGCGGACGGACCGGGTCATGCTGTGAGGTGATCGGCACGGCACTCAAGGGGAGTATCGGTGGCAGCATATTTAGTGGTCTCCTGTCAGCAGGCTGTCGGCTGCGGGGGTGGCGACTTGAGCCATCAGTCGCCAACTGTGACTCAGTTGGCACTTGGAAGTGCCCTGCCACAAGAAAAAGTGCATCCCGCTTTAACTGGCGGCCTGGAGCTTAAAGCGTGCCGTCGCTCCTATTCTTTTGGCCCTCAAGCCCTCATTCCGTTAAGATAGCCCGCTTTTTCAAGGTGGGAGTCAGGCAGCATGGCGCAGCAGTATCAACCGGGGCAACGCTGGATCAGTGACAGCGAAGCCGAGCTGGGTTTGGGCACCGTTCTGGCACAGGACGGCCGCTTGTTGACCGTGCTCTACCCGGCCACTGGCGACACCCGCCAGTACGCGCTACGGAATGCGCCCCTCACCCGCGTGCGGTTCTCGCCGGGTGACACCATCACCCACTTCGAAGGCTGGAAGCTGACCGTTCGCGAAGTCGACGATGTCGATGGCCTGCTGGTTTACCACGGCCTCAACGCGCAGAACGAAGTGGTCACCCTGCCGGAAACCCAACTGTCGAACTTCATCCAGTTCCGTCTCTCCAGCGACCGACTGTTCGCCGGGCAGATCGACCCTCTGCCCTGGTTTGCCCTGCGTTACCACACCCTGGAACACACCAGCCGCCAGTTGCAGTCCGCGCTGTGGGGCCTGGGTGGCGTGCGTGCGCAACCGATCGCACACCAGTTGCACATCGCCCGCGAAGTCGCCGACCGTATCGCACCACGGGTTCTGCTGGCCGATGAAGTGGGCCTGGGCAAGACCATCGAAGCCGGTCTGGTGATCCATCGCCAATTGCTGTCGGGTCGCGCCAATCGCGTGCTGATCCTGGTGCCGGAGAACCTTCAGCACCAGTGGCTGGTGGAAATGCGCCGTCGCTTCAACCTGCAGGTCGCGCTGTTCGACGAAGAACGCTTCATCGAAAGCGATGCCAGCAACCCGTTCGAAGACACTCAGCTCGCGCTGGTGGCACTCGAATGGCTGGTGGAAGATGAAAAAGCCCAGGACGCACTGTTCGCAGCGGGTTGGGACTTGCTGGTTGTCGACGAAGCGCACCACCTGGTGTGGCACGAAGATCAGGTCAGCCCTGAATATTCGCTGGTCGAGCAACTGGCCGAAACCATCCCTGGCGTACTGCTGCTGACCGCGACCCCGGAACAACTGGGCCAGGACAGCCACTTCGCCCGTCTGCGCCTGCTCGATCCGAACCGTTTCCATGACCTGCACGCCTTCCGCGCCGAGAGCGAAAACTATCGCCCGGTGGCCGAGGCCGTTCAGGAATTGCTGGACCAGGGGCGTCTGTCGCCTGAAGCGCACAAGACCATCCACGGTTTCCTCGGTAACGAAGGCGAAGCCCTGCTGACAGCCGTCAACGATGGCGATACCGAAGCCAGCGCCCGCCTCGTGCGCGAACTGCTCGACCGTCACGGCACTGGCCGCGTGCTGTTCCGCAACACCCGCGCCGCCGTACAGGGTTTCCCGGAACGCAAACTGCACCCGTACCCGCTGCCGTGCCCGGACGAATACCTCGAGTTGCCATTGGGCGATCACGCCGAGCTCTACCCGGAGGTCAGCTTCCAGGCGCAGCCGGACGCCAACGAAGAAGATCGCTGGTGGAAATTCGACCCGCGCGTCGAGTGGCTGATCGACACCCTCAAGATGCTCAAGCGCACCAAGGTGCTGGTGATCTGCGCCCACGCCGAAACCGCCATGGACCTGGAGGACGCGCTGCGCGTGCGCTCCGGCATCCCGGCCACGGTGTTCCATGAGGGTATGAACATCCTCGAGCGTGACCGCGCCGCCGCTTACTTCGCCGACGAAGAATTTGGCGCGCAAGTGCTGATCTGCTCGGAAATCGGCAGTGAAGGTCGCAACTTCCAGTTCTCCCATCACCTGGTGCTGTTCGATCTGCCGTCCCACCCGGACCTGCTGGAACAACGTATTGGTCGACTGGACCGGATCGGTCAGAAACACGTCATTGAGCTGCACGTGCCGTACCTGGAAACCAGCCCGCAAGAGCGCCTTTTTCAGTGGTACCACGAAGCGCTGAACGCGTTCCTCAACACCTGCCCGACCGGCAACGCCCTGCAACATCAGTTCGGCCCGCGCCTGCTGCCTTTGCTGGAAGAGGCCGATGATGGCGAGTGGCAGGCGCTGATCGACGAAGCCCGCACCGAACGCGAACGCCTGGAAGCCGAACTGCATACTGGTCGCGACCGCCTGCTGGAACTCAATTCCGGCGGCGCCGGCGAAGGCGATGCCTTGGTCGAAGCCATCCTTGAGCAAGACGATCAGTTCGCCCTGCCGATCTATATGGAAACCCTGTTCGACGCATTCGGCATCGACAGCGAAGACCATTCGGAAAACGCACTGATCCTCAAGCCGAGCGAGAAAATGCTCGACGCCAGCTTCCCGCTGGGCGACGACGAAGGCGTGACCATCACCTACGACCGCAACCAGGCGCTGTCTCGCGAAGACATGCAGTTCATCACCTGGGAGCACCCGATGGTGCAGGGCGGCATGGATCTGGTTTTGTCCGGCTCCATGGGCAATACCGCCGTGGCGCTGATCAAGAACAAGGCACTCAAGCCTGGCACCGTGTTGCTGGAACTGCTGTATGTCAGTGAAGTGGTTGCCCCGCGCTCACTGCAACTGGGCCGTTACCTGCCGCCGGCCGCCCTGCGTTGCCTGCTCGACCCGAACGGCAACGACCTGTCGGCCCGGGTGTCGTTCGAGACGCTGAACGATCAACTGGAAAGCGTACCGCGCGCCAGCGCCAACAAGTTCATCCAGGCCCAGCGCGATCAGTTGACCCCACGGATCAACGCGGGCGAAGAAAAGATCACCCCGCGTCACGCCGAACGTGTAGCCGAGGCGCAACGTCGTCTGGCGGCCGATACCGATGAAGAACTGGCACGCCTGACCGCCTTGCAAGCGGTCAATCCGACCGTACGCGACAGCGAACTGGTTGCCCTGCGCAAACAACGCGAGCAAGGCCTGGCCATGCTCGAAAAGGCTGCGCTGCGACTGGAAGCAATTCGGGTGTTGGTAGCGGGTTAAGCCCCCTGCTCCACCGCTATAAATGAAAAGGCCCGCAGCGATGCGGGCCTTTTTTATTTCCTGTAATTAATCGGCTGCTGCTGATGGGCTCTTCGCGAGCAAGCACCCACAGGCTTGGGCTGTTTACAGGTTCAGTGTTCGACTCGAGCACTGCGAGCTTGCTCACGAAAGCGATCATGCAGTCGCTGCAACCCCATCTGGCTGCCCTACCACAGCAATTAACCCCTCCTTCATCCGCTTGGCATCGCGCACAAAACACCGCGCAGCCAGGAACAAAAACACCATGGTGAAAAACAGCGCTACCGGGATCAGGTACATCGCATCATGCAGGCCGACAGCCTTGAACGCTTCGGTCATCTGTTCGGCGCCGGCGGCAAGCATCGCGGTATGGGCGAAGTGATCGGACAACGCGCCCACCACCACCGGCCCCAGTCCACCGCCCAACAGGTACAAGCCGGCAAAGAACAGCGCCATGGCCGTCGCCCGCAGACGCGGCTCGACCACGTCCTGAATCGCCGTGTACACGCAGGTGTAAAAGTTATAGGCGAACAACCAGCCCAGACTGAACACCGCCACGAACACGCCAATCTCGATCCGGCCCGAATGCAGCGCCCAGGCCGTGCACAGGGTCGATATGATCAGGCTGATCGCGGCAAACAGCAGACGTCCGTTGGCGACCCGCTGATGGATCTTGTCCGCGACCCAGCCACCCAGCGTCAGGCCAACCAGACCGGTCACACCGACAATCACTCCGGTCGCCACTGCGGCCTCCTGCAAAGGCATCAGGAAGTAACGCTGAAGCATCGGTACCAGAAACGAGTTGCAGGCATAAGTTGCGAAGTTGAAACACAGCCCGGCCATCACCAGCCACAGAAAAGTCGGCACCGCCAGAACCCGGCGGACAGGTCGGTCAATGCGCTCCTGCGAGACTTGTACGCTTTCGGCAGCCCCCCGCTTCGGCTCCTTGATGAAAAACATGAACACCGCCAGGATCAGTCCCGGTACGGCCGCGATGAAGAAAGGTGCCCGCCAGCTGTCGAACGCCTTGACCATCGCCCCGATGGTAAAGAACGCCAGCAGCAGGCCCAAAGGCAGGCCGAGCATGAAAATGCCCATGGCCCGCGCCCGTCGGTGAGCGGGAAACAAATCGCCGATCAACGAGTTGGCGGCGGGCGCGTAACTGGCCTCACCGATGCCGATCCCCATGCGCACGACCAGGAAACTCCAGAAACTGCCGACCATGCCGTTGACCGCGGTCAACCCGCTCCACACGGCCAGCCCCCAGCCCATCAACTTGCTGCGCGAACCGGTATCGGCCATCCGCCCCAGTGGCAGGCCGGCTATCGCGTAGACGATGGTGAACGCGGTGCCGATGATCCCCAGCTGAAAGTCGCTGAGGTGCCATTCCATGCGGATCGGCTCAATGATGATGGCCGGGATCGTGCGGTCGAAAAAATTGAACAGATTGGCCAGGAACAGCAGGAACAGAATGCGCCAGGCATTCGCCGCTTGGGTCGAGTTCTGCATGGGTCCGTCTCTTTTATTGTTATGGGGCTTCACTGCCAGCGCATCCGAGCCCGGAACTTGCAATCTAGTCAGTCCCGCCATTGCTGTCTGTCATTATTCGCAAGGCTGATACCCACCCATGGTGACGGGCGCAGCCCATGCAACAATTTATTTCCAAACGTTCTAAAGCTCATTCCAAAAAGGTTGGGTTCATTTAGCCACCATGGCTTGCGCTTCGTGCATGCCCTCTATACTTCAGTGCATTCGCCAGCGTCGATTGCGCAGGCCAGGGTAATTAACGACGGGGCATGCTATGGAGTGGCTTGGTCTGCATTTCATTACCGAGCTACCAGAGAACGGGCAGGTCATACTTAACTGCGTACATGACCCCTTTCTGGTGTTACTGGCTTATCTGGTCGCCTGTGCCGGCAGTTTTGCCACACTGGACATGGCCGAACGGGTTGCCCACGCGGAAAACCTCTCTTCCCAACGACTGTGGCGCTGGGTCGGTGCCGGCTGCCTGGCCGGCGGAATATGGGCCATGCACTTTATTGGCATGTTGGCGTTCCAGGTGCCGGTCGATGTTCATTTCCAACTGCCCGTCACCTTGTTGTCCCTGTTGATCGCCCTGCTCACCTCCTGGCTGGTGATGTACACCCTCAGTCGCCCCTCCCTGAGCTTTTGGCAATGCCTGAAAGCCTCGGTCTGGATCGGCATGGGCATCACGACCATGCATTACGTGGGCATGGGCGCCATGCAGTCGCAAGCGAAGGTCTATTACCAGCCAGTGTTGTTTGGGCTCTCCATACTGATCGCGATAGGCGCCAGCCTGGCGGCTCTGTTACTGGCCAGCCATTTGCGCAACGGCACCGGGATGTTTCATCAGTTGTTCAAGTACAGCGCGAGCCTGGTTATAGGGGCCGGCATCATCTGCATGCACTTTACGGGAATGGCGGCTTTCAATCTGTTGCTACCCGGCGGCACCGTCCTGCCGCAACCGGGGGAACACAACCACCTGCAACTGGGGGTGACTGTCGCGGTCATGACCCTGCTCATCATTGGCAGCTGCATCAGCGCGGCCCTGGCGGACAAGAAACTGCAAAAAAAGGATCATGACCTGCAACGGGTGAACTCGCTGCTCAGTCAACTCGACCAAGCACGCGCTTCCCTGCAACAGGTCGCGCACTATGACGCCTTGACCAGCCTGATCAACCGACGCGGTTTCAATCAGATCTTCGCCGAGAAGCTCATCGAGAAAACCCATGAAGGTGGCATGCTTGCCGTCCTGTTCCTGGACATCGACCATTTCAAGCGGATCAATGACAGCCTGGGCCATGATGCGGGCGACGAACTGCTCAAGGTACTGGCCAGCCACATCAAGGCCTCGGTGCGCAGCCACGAAGATGTCGTGGCGCGATTCGGTGGCGATGAATTCTGCATCCTCATCGATCTGCACGATCGGGACGAAGCCCGACAAATGGCACAACGCATCATGCTGAAAATGAAGGACCCCATCGAGCTGGCCGGGCGGCGCATGGTCATGACGACCAGCATCGGCATCAGCCTGTTTCCGGAGGATGGAAAAACCTGCGAAGAACTGCTGAAAAATGCCGATTTGGCGCTGTATCAGTCCAAGGGCAGCGGCCGCAACGGCTTGAATTTTTTCAGCGCCAATCTCAAGGCCAGGGCCACGCTGGAACTGCAGCTGGAAGAAGAACTGCGCCATGCCCTGCGCGAAGACACCGGCCTGATGCTTTATTACCAGCCAATCTACGACCTGAAAACCGGCCAGGCCAGCAAACTGGAAGCGTTGATTCGCTGGCAGCATCCCGTCCACGGTTTCCTTGCACCGGATCGTTTCATTGCCCTCGCCGAGACCAATGGTCTGATCACCGAACTGGACAAATGGGTGCTGCGCAAGGCCTGCCAGGACCTCGGCGAATTGTCACGACAGGGCTGCGATGAACTGAAAATTGCCGTGAATTGCTCGCCCCTGAGCCTGGTTCGCGAGGAACTGGCCGGGGAAATCGAACAGGCCTTGCACAGCGCCGCAGTGGCGCCAAGGCGGCTGGAACTGGAGGTGACTGAAAATGCATTGATGGGCAACATCACCGAAACGCTGGTATTGCTGCAGCAGATTCGCGCCCTCGGCGTGTCGCTGTCGATCGATGACTTCGGCACCGGTTACTCGTCCCTGGCCTATCTCAAACGCTTGCCACTCAACACGCTGAAGATCGATCGATCGTTCATTATCGACATCCCCAAATCCGCCCAGGACATGGAGATCGTCCAGGCCATTATCGTCATGGCCCACACGCTGCATCTGGACGTGGTCACCGAGGGCGTCGAAACGTTCGAGCAATACCAGTTTCTCGAACGCCACGGCTGTGACTTTGTTCAGGGGTACCTGCTAAGCAGCCCGGTTCCCCTCAATGATTTACGCCCGGTGCTGGACGAGATCAACCAGCGCAAGCACGCGTACACGGCTACGCCGTTGAGTCTGGTTCACGGTACAACTGCACTAATGTAGACGGGTCATGCTCCAGGAAGCCCTGGCTCCCATGCAATCGCATCAATTGTGCGGCCAGACCGCTGATCGGCGTTGCCGAGCCTTGCTCGCGGGAAAACTTCACCGCAGTATCCAGATCCTTGAGCAGGGTTCGCACGTGCCATTTGACCGGTTCGAAACGGCTGTCGGCCATTTGCGGGCCGAGAATTTGCAAAGGTTTTGAGTCGGCAAAACCACCGGCCAGCGCCTCGGCGATCAGGCTCGCATCAACACCGGAGCGCTCCGCCAGCGCCACCACTTCGGCAATCACCAGGGCATTGCAGGCCACGATCATTTGATTGCAGGCCTTGGTCACCTGCCCCGCCCCGACGGCCCCCATGTGCGTCACGCGCTGGCCAAGGCTCAACAAGACAGGTTTGACCCGATCAAGCGCTGCCGCCTCGCCGCCCACCATGATCGCGAGGCTGCCGGCCTCGGCTCCGACCACGCCGCCGGAGACCGGCGCATCCAGCCAACCCATACCGGTTTTACTGACAAGCTCCGAGGCCATTTCCCGCGTTGCGGCAGGTTCCAGACTGGAAAAATCCACCAGCAACTGGCCGCTTTTCGCCCCTTCGACAATCCCCGCCGCACCGAAAACCACCTCACGGACGACCGGGGTATCGGCCAGGCACAACATCACCACATCAGCGTGTTGGCACAACTCGGCAGGCGTGGCGACCTGGCGCGCCCCAGCCTGGACGAGTGGCGCGCACTTGGCCGGATTGCGGTTCCACACCGTCAGCGGAAAACCCGCCGCAAGCAGGCGCTTGCACATAGGCAGGCCCATCAGGCCGACCCCGGCAAACCCCAACGAAGGTAGCGTTGACATCATTTGGCCTCCTTTTGATTAAAGAACGCTGAATATTGGCCGATTCATCATGACTTAGGAAAGGATTCCCCCGAGCGACATTCAGGCCATGGCTTTGAAGCTTGGGACAAATACGCGCTGATAAAAGACGCGAGTTCTCATTCCGTGACGGTTCGACGACAGCGAGTCGCCCGACCACCAGCCCAGGTACATGGCGAACAATGACTTCTAAAAACAATCCGGCCCCTGCGGTATCCGACCTGACGTTGAGCCCGGCGGCGAACAGCCCCGCGCCAATACCGTCGAAGCCATTGCTCCCGTCCCGCCCGCTGGCGACCCAGCAATATCTGTATTTCACCGAAACCAACACCGACCGCATCCTCGACAACCTCGATGGCCTGCGCGACCTGGTGTTCCCGCGCCCGTCGCACCTGGAAGGCGATAACGAACAGCACAACGATCAGGAATTCCCGTCGGTGTGCCTGATCGGCCTGGGACGTTGCGGCTCGAACATCGCGCTGGATGTCGCGGAGCTGGTGTACAACGCCCGCAAGTTCTATCTCAACGAATTCAATAACGAAGATCGCCTGTCGCCGGACAAGCGCTTTGCCGAAAAGGGCTACAGCCCGGCCCAATGGATTCGCAACAACCTGCGCCTGGGGCCGAACAAGGCCACCAAACCGGTGTTCCTGGTAGAACCGCTGGTCATGCTCGGCGACCTGGACAAAGACATCGCCGGCCGTATCCGTTTCTCGCGCAAGGGCGAAAAAAGCGGTTTCCTGCGCGACTACAGCAAAATGAAAATCATGGACTTGTCGGAAGTCCACGCCGGTGGCGCCGGTAACGCGCCGATCCTCGGCCAGTACCTGGCCAAGATCATCCTCAACAAGGACACCCAGCGTTTCTCCAGCCCGGACTGGAAAATGATTCACTCGTACCTGATCGACAGCTGTGGCATCAAGGCCAACCAGTCGCGCCTGTATTTCTCGATTTTCAGTGCCGGCGGCGGTACCGGTTCGGGCATGGCTTCGGAGTTCGGCCTGGCTCAGCAGCACTCGTACATGAACAAGACGTTCGACACCAAGCCGATGGACGAGCACGACGGCAAGAGTGGTCATTCGTTCGTCTTCGAACCGATCTTCACCAGCGGCATCTGCGTGTTGCCGAACATTTCCGATCATCGCAGCGAAATGTCCGAAGCCTTGCACATCAACGCCGGTCGCCTGTTGTGCAAATACCTGTCGGAAGAGTGGGACTTCTCCTACAACTTCGCCAACGAGGACAGCAGCGAAGCCAGCGTCATGGGCCGTATCCGCCCATGGAATGCCATGATGCTGATCTCCAACGACATCATGCGTTACGCCGAAGAGAGCGATGACGGCAATATCCAGAACATTGATGTCAATGCCATGGAAAAGCACGCCAACCAATACATCTCACAACAGATCTTCAACATTCTGACGGCGCAAGCGGTAACCACCGACTACGACCAGAACTATTTCCGTCGTGCGGGCATCGACATCGGCGAGACCATTCGCCTCGATGCCAACGACCTGTTCATGAGCCTGGCCGGCCCGGTGGCCATCGCCTACGCCGAATCCGTGGTGCCGGAAACCCCGCCGCCGACCAGCGACAAATTCAAGGTGTTCGAGAAAGAGCCGCAGCGCCTGAACATCGACGACCTGTTCTTCCGCTCCATCGACTTGCCGCACTTCAACAAGGTCACACAGGCCATCGAAGGCATCAGCCTGCTGCCCATTGAGTCCAAGCGCTATCGGGCGTCGCTGGAGCAGTACAAGAATTCGGGGTATGACGCGGCCGCGCTACACGACCTGCACTTCTTCAAGAATTGCTCGTCGGTGGTGTCGATCGTTTCCCTGCCGAAGGACTACAAGCTGTCGTACATGGACCTGAACCGGTTGAAGACTCACCTCAACAGCCTGTTCCCCAACACCACGCTCAAGCGCTATGCGCTGGTGATCGGCGCCTCGGCCAACCTGTCCCTGACCACGCTGATCGCCAAGAGCCCATGCCTGTCGGACGACTTCCTGACGCTGATCGTTGCCTTCATCAAGCGTTGCTTCGCAAAAAACCCGTACCGCTTCGATGAGACCCTCGACAACTCGATCCTGGACTTCATCATCCATGATCACTTCGACGAAGGCTTGATCGACGACCTGCTCAACGAGTTCGAGAACCCGGCCAAGATCCTCGATACCAACTGGTACGCGATCAAGCCGATGTACGAGAAAAAGTATCGTGAACTGATCAATGACAAGGACAAGTTCGTCTCGATCAACGACATTCGCCTGTCCCGGGATTGCGTGAAAAAAGCCATCAAATACCTGCGCGAGATCTACCGCCACCGCATCGGCAAGACCAAGGTCATTTCGCTGAATAACCACACGGGTAAAACCGCTTACTAAGACCGCCGCCAGACCGCGTCGTAGCGAATCGCGAGCAAGCTCGCTCCCGCAGTATCCGAGCCAACGGAAACCTGTGGGAGCAAGCTTGCTCGCGATGACGACCTTGCCCGCCACACAAATCTCAACATCCAGAAACAATTGAGCAGCCCTTCGGCTGCTCTCTTAACTGTTCCCGTTACGTTTACGTCACCGTGAGGCTGTGGCCTTTCTCTACGGCAACGTGCCATCACGCTACTCGCCTACACACTTTTAGCCGGCAACGTCACGCACCAAACAAGTGCGGGTATTTATGGCTTTGCCCTTTCCTGGATCATTATCCACGGCGAAACGACCACCGCCCACAACTCGGGATCACGTTCAAACAGATCCAGCGCCCGCGTTTCAGACAGCTTGGCGACCTGATCGGCAGCCAGCCAGGCAGCCACTTTCTCCCCCTCATCGGTGGCCACGGCTTCGGCGGCGGCGATCAAATCCAGACCGGGGTCGACCCACAATAGGGCACCCTTGGCGAAGAACGGCTCCAACTCCTTCCAGGTGATAGATGCCGTTTCACCAAGCAGCTTGGCATAGAGGGTGCTAGGTTCTTGAGTCATGGGTTCCTGTCCGGATAAGAAATCGACGCAATGATAACGTCGGTGATCCTGATAGAAAAACCCAGTTGCACTTTGAGTCACCGAATGAAAAGAGCAGGAACGCCAAGGAATGCACGGAATCTGGCTATAAGCACTCCAAAGCCCCGCCGCAATTCTGTCTTTTTCTTTCAAAAAAGCGACACCCCAAAGTTTTGCCCCCCGCCGCCAGCTTCCCAGGCTGACAATCGGCGCTCTACACTGTACCGGTACAGTTGCCGAGGGGCATTTTCCGGGGGATGTCGTGGATATCTGACCCGGTTCTGCCGCCAACGGCGCCAGGACTATAAAAAATACAACAGTAAGAGTGGAGCACTATGACTAAGGCTACTAAGCAGATTTCCAAACTGTTTGCCGCTATGGTTCTGGCCGGGGTTGCCAGCCATTCGTTCGCAGCTGACACCATCAAGATCGGCATCGCCGGCCCTAAAACCGGCCCTGTAGCCCAATACGGCGACATGCAGTTCAGTGGCGCCAAAATGGCCATCGAGCAAATCAACGCCAAGGGCGGCGTCGACGGCAAGAAACTCGAAGCCGTTGAATACGATGACGCCTGTGATCCAAAACAAGCGGTAGCGGTCGCGAACAAAGTCGTCAACGACGGCGTCAAGTTCGTGGTTGGCCACCTGTGCTCCAGCTCCACTCAACCGGCTTCGGACATCTACGAAGACGAAGGCGTGATCATGATCACCCCGGCTGCCACCAGCCCGGATATCACCAACCGTGGTTACAAAATGGTGTTCCGCACCATCGGTCTGGACAGCGCCCAGGGCCCTGCCGCCGGTAACTACATTGCCGATCACGTAAAGCCGAAAATCGTTGCTGTGCTGCACGACAAACAGCAATACGGTGAAGGCATCGCCACCGCCGTGAAACAGACCCTCGAGAAGAAAGGCGTCAAGGTTGCCGTGTTCGAAGGCATCAACGCCGGCGACAAAGACTTCTCTTCGATGATCTCCAAGCTCAAGCAAGCCAACGTCGACTTCGTCTACTACGGCGGCTACCACCCGGAGCTGGGTCTGATCCTGCGTCAATCCCAGGAAAAAGGCCTGAAAGCCAAGTTCATGGGTCCGGAAGGCGTGGGTAACGACTCCATTTCGCAGATCGCCAAGGACGCTTCCGAAGGCCTGCTGGTGACCCTGCCGAAATCCTTCGACCAGGATCCGGCCAACGTCGCCCTGGCTGATGCGTTCAAGGCCAAGAAAGAAGATCCAAGCGGTCCGTTCGTGTTCCCGGCCTACTCGGCTGTTGAAGTCATTGCCGGTGGTATCACTGCCGCCAAGAGCGAAGACACTGCCAAAGTGGCTGCTGCCATCCACGCAGGCTCTTTCAAGACTCCAACTGGCGACCTGAGCTTCGACGCCAAGGGCGACCTGAAAGACTTCAAGTTCGTGGTTTACGAGTGGCACTTCGGCAAACCTAAAACTGAAGTTTCGCCTCAGTAAGGCCCTGCCTGACTGACTGCCTACAAAGCCCACGGCGTGCCGTGGGCTTTGTTTTACGAACGTATTGGGCCGTGCTGGCGTGATCCGCTAGTCTCCCCACCTGAAAATCTCAAAACCGTCATCAGCGGTTCGCTGGCAAACCTCGAATTCGAAGTGGATGCAGATCCATGGGGCTCGAGCGGGAAAATGACTCCACCAGTGAAATGCGTATCAGGTTTTTAGGAGCGCTGTAATGCCTGACATCTATCACTTCTTCCAACAGCTGGTTAATGGTCTGACCATTGGCAGCACGTATGCCCTGATCGCCATCGGCTATACGATGGTTTACGGCATCATTGGAATGATCAACTTCGCCCACGGCGAGGTGTACATGATCGGTTCCTACGTGGCGTTCATCGCCATCGCCGGACTGACCATGCTGGGACTCGACAGTGTTCCACTGTTGATGACCGCCGCTTTTCTCGCCACCATCGTGGTCACCAGTGCCTACGGTTACAGCATCGAACGGATCGCTTACCGCCCACTTCGCGGCAGCAACCGTCTGATCCCGCTGATTTCCGCCATCGGCATGTCGATCTTCCTGCAGAACACGGTTCTGCTGGCGCAAGACTCCAAGGACAAATCCATTCCCAACCTGATTCCGGGCAACTTTGCCTTTGGGCCAGGTGGCGCACATGAAGTGCTGATTTCCTACATGCAAATCGTGGTGTTCGTGGTGACCCTGGTCGCCATGCTCGGCCTGACGCTGTTCATCTCCCGCTCTCGCCTGGGTCGCGCCTGCCGTGCCTGTGCCGAAGACATCAAGATGGCCAACCTGCTGGGTATCAACACCAACAACATCATCGCCCTGACATTCGTCATCGGTGCCGCGCTGGCGGCCGTCGCGGCCGTGCTGCTGAGCATGCAATACGGCGTGATCAACCCGAACGCCGGTTTCCTCGTCGGCCTCAAGGCCTTCACCGCTGCGGTATTGGGCGGTATCGGCAGCATTCCGGGCGCCATGCTCGGCGGGCTGGTACTTGGCGTGGCGGAAGCCTTCGGTGCCGATATCTTCGGCGACCAGTACAAGGACGTCGTGGCGTTCGGCCTATTGGTCCTGGTGTTGTTGTTCCGGCCAACCGGCCTGCTGGGCCGTCCGGAGGTTGAAAAAGTATGACTAGGAATCTTAAACAGGCGCTGTTCAGCGCCTTGCTGGTGTGGGCCGTGGCCTACCCGGTACTCGGTCTGAAGCTGACCATCGTTGGCATCAACCTCGAAGTCCATGGCACCAGCAACGCCACGCTGATCACCATCGCCGTGTGCTCGGTGCTGATGTTCCTGCGTGTGATCTTCGACCGGGAGATCAGCTCGGCCTGGCGTTCCTCGCCCGGCGTGCCGCTGATTCCGGCCAAGGCCAGCAATTTCCTGACCCTGCCAACCACCCAGCGCTGGATCATCATTGCGCTGATCGCCGGTGCGCTGGTCTGGCCGTTCTTCGGTTCTCGCGGCGCGGTGGACATCGCCACCCTGGTGCTGATCTACGTAATGCTCGGCCTCGGCCTGAACATCGTGGTCGGCCTGGCCGGCCTGCTCGACCTCGGTTACGTCGGTTTCTACGCCGTCGGCGCCTACAGCTACGCGCTGCTGTCGCACTACTACGGCCTGAGCTTCTGGATCTGCCTGCCAATCGCCGGCCTGATGTCCGCCACCTTCGGCTTCCTGCTCGGCTTCCCGGTACTGCGTCTGCGCGGTGACTACCTGGCGATCGTGACCCTGGGCTTTGGTGAAATCATCCGTCTGTTCCTGCGTAACCTGACCGGCCTCACTGGCGGTCCGAACGGCATTAGCAACATCGAGAAACCGACGTTCTTCGGCCTGACCTTCGAACGTAAAGCCGCCGAAGGGATGCAAACCTTCCACGAGTACTTCGGCCTGGAATACAACTCGATCAACAAGGTGATCTTCCTTTACCTGGTTGCGTTGCTCCTGGCTTTGGCTGCGCTGTTCGTCATCAACCGCTTGCTGCGCATGCCGCTGGGCCGCGCGTGGGAAGCATTGCGTGAAGACGAAATCGCCTGCCGCGCTCTGGGCCTCAACCCGACCGTCATCAAGCTTTCGGCCTTTACCCTGGGCGCCAGCTTCGCCGGTTTTGCCGGCAGCTTCTTCGCTGCCCGTCAGGGCCTGGTGACGCCGGAGTCCTTCACCTTCATCGAGTCGGCGATCATTCTCGCCATCGTCGTGCTGGGTGGCATGGGCTCGCAGCTGGGCGTGATCCTCGCGGCCGTGGTGATGATCCTGTTGCCGGAAATGATGCGTGAGTTCAGTGAGTACCGCATGTTGATGTTCGGTGCCTTGATGGTACTGATGATGATCTGGCGCCCTCAGGGTCTGCTGCCCATGCAACGTCCTCACATGGAGCTGCGCAAATGAGCCGCGAGATCCTTAAAGTAGAAAACCTGAGCATGCGCTTCGGCGGCTTGCTGGCGGTCAACGGCGTAGCCTTGAGCGTGAAAGAGAAACAAGTGGTCGCCCTGATCGGCCCCAACGGTGCCGGCAAGACCACCGTGTTCAACTGCCTGACCGGCTTCTACAAGCCAAGCGGCGGCAGCATCCTGCTGGACGGCGAGCCGATCGAGGGCCTGCCGGGCCACAAGATCGCCCTCAAAGGCGTGGTGCGTACCTTCCAGAACGTGCGGTTGTTCAAGGACATGACCGCGGTCGAGAACCTCTTGATCGCCCAGCATCGGCACCTGAACACCAACTTTCTGTCCGGCCTGTTCAAGACCCCGTCGTTCCGCAAAAGCGAACGCGAGGCCATGGATTTCGCCGAATACTGGCTGGAAAAAGTTCATCTCAAGGAGTTCGCCAACCGTCCGGCCGGCACCCTGGCCTACGGTCAGCAACGTCGCCTGGAAATCGCTCGCTGCATGATGACCCGCCCGCGGATCCTCATGCTCGACGAGCCCGCAGCGGGCCTGAACCCGAAGGAAACCGAAGACCTCAAGGCGCTGATCAGCGTGCTGCGTGAAGAGCACAACGTCACCGTGCTGCTGATCGAACACGACATGAAACTGGTCATGAGCATTTCCGACCACATCGTCGTGATCAACCAGGGCACGCCTCTGGCCGACGGCACACCGGAACAGATCCGCGACAATCCTGAAGTGATCAAAGCCTACCTGGGGGAAGCGTAAATGCTGCAGTTCGAAAACGTTTCCACCTTCTATGGCAAGATCCAGGCCCTGCACAGCGTCAACGTGGAAATCCGTCAGGGCGAAATCGTCACGCTGATCGGCGCCAACGGCGCGGGCAAATCCACCCTGCTGATGACCCTCTGCGGCTCGCCGCAAGCCCACAGCGGCAGCATCCGTTACTTGGGTGAAGAGCTCGTGGGGCAAACCTCGGCGCAGATCATGCGCAAGAGCATCGCCGTGGTGCCGGAAGGTCGCCGGGTGTTCTCGCGCCTGACCGTGGAAGAAAACCTCTCCATGGGTGGTTTCTTCACCGCGAAGGGCGATTATCAGGAACAAATGGACAAGGTCCTCGGACTTTTCCCACGCCTGAAAGAGCGCTTCAGCCAACGCGGCGGCACCATGTCCGGCGGCGAACAGCAAATGCTTGCCATCGGCCGTGCGCTGATGAGCAAACCCAAGCTGCTGCTGCTCGACGAGCCATCGTTGGGCCTGGCACCGATCATCATCCAGCAGATCTTCGACATCATCGAGCAACTGCGCAAGGACGGTGTGACGGTGTTCCTGGTCGAGCAAAACGCCAACCAGGCGCTGAAAATCGCTGACCGTGCCTACGTGCTGGAAAACGGCCGGGTAGTGATGCAAGGCACCGGTGAAGCGCTGCTGACCGACCCGAAAGTGCGCGAAGCGTACCTCGGCGGCTAAGCGTTTGCGGTAACCAGAAAAACGGCCTTCGGGCCGTTTTTTTGTGCCTGCCAACCTCTAAAACCATGCAGATCCTTTGTAGAGCGAGCTTGCTCGCAAAGAACCTGAGAGCGCCGCGTTCATCGAGACAGTCCTCGTTATCGTTGACGACCATCGTCGGAACGCCGCCCGGAACACGCTCGCTCCTACAGCCGATCCAACGCCTCCCCACTGCGCTTGAACCAGCCAATCAGATAATCCGACAACACTTGCGTACGCTTGGGCAGCCCCCCCTGATACGGATGCACCAGGTACATCGGCATGCTCCGGGTCTGATAATCGCGCAGGAGCCAGCGCAAACGTCCGTCAGCCAGTTCCGCCGGCAGCAAGTAGGACGGCAAGCGCGCAATACCCGCGCCGGCCAGGGCGGCCTTCTTCAGCAGGTTGTAATGGTTGCTGGCAAAGGGCCCGGACACGCGCACCCGCAACAATTCGTGTTGCTGGTGATACAGCCATTCTTCGCGACCGCTGTAGTGGCTGTTGAGCAGGCAGCGATGGTCGGCCAATGCCTGCGGCGTCAGCGGCTCGCCATATTGTTCGAGATACGCAGGACTGGCGCAGGTCATCTCGTGCCACGCCAACAGCGGGCGTGCCACCAGACGCTGATCGTTAGCCACCTCCGAGCGAACCGCGAGGTCATAGCCATCACGGGATAAATCGCGATAGTTGTTGCTCAGGTCCAACTCGATCTGCACTTGTGGGTACTGGCTGGAGAACTCCAGCAACAGACCGTCGAAAAAGGTTTCCCCGAGGGAAACCGGAACCGTCATGCGCACCGGCCCGGCCATGTCGTCCTTCAGTCGTGCCAAGGCCTGACGCGCCCGCTCGACCTGCACCACCAGCGCCTGCGCCTGCGGCAGCAAGGCAGCGCCCGCGGCCGTCAGGCTCAAGCGCCGTGTGGTGCGCTGTAGCAAGACCACGGAAAACTGCGCTTCCAGCTGACTGATACGCTTGGACAATTGCCCCTTGCTGCAACCCAATTGTTGCGCCGCCAAGGTAAAGCTCCCCGCTTCGACCAGCACCGCGAACGCCGCGAGATCGTCCATTTCGCTCATGGATTGTTTCCAATTGAAAACCAAAGGTTGCCTATTAGCGCGCTTATCAATGGAAAAAACCACTCTAAACTGAAGTCTCATTCAACCCACTCGAGGATCAGCACCATGAAAATTCTTTTGATCGGCGCAGGCGGCACCATCGGTTCAGCGGTCGACAAGGAACTGTCTCAACGCCATGAAATCGTTCGTATCGGCCGCAAGAGCGGTGATTTTCAGGTGGACATCAGCGACAGCGCGTCGATTCGCAAACTGTTCGAGCAAACCGGAAAATTCGATGCGCTGATCTGCGCCGCCGGTAACGTGACCTTCGCACCGCTGGCCGAAATGACGGAAGAGAGTTTCGCCCTGGGCCTCAAAGACAAGCTGATGGGCCAGGTCAACCTGCTGCTGATCGGTCGCGAGTACGCCAATGACGGCGCCTCGTTCACCTTCACCACTGGCGTGCTCAGCCACGACCCGATCCGCAGTGGCGCGTCGGCAGCGCTGGTCAACGGTGCGCTGGACAGTTTCGTCCGCGCTGCCGCCATCGAACTGCCACGCGGCCTGCGAGTGAATTCGATCAGCCCGAACGTACTGGTCGAAGCCATGGGCAAATACGCGCCTTACTTCCGTGGCTTCAAACCGGTTCCTGCGGCGGATGTCGCACTGGCCTACGCGAAAAGCGTGGAAGGCCTGCAGACAGGCCAGACCATTCACGTGGGCTAAAGCCTTGTGATGAACGGTCAGGCTGAGTAACGTGGCGGCACTTGTCAGGAGACCCCAAGATGCGTGTTGCCCGTTCCCTAGTCATCGTTGCCTTGCTTCCGCTGCTCGCCGCGTGTCAGTTACTCGATGGTTCGCGTGAAAGCGCCTCCCATGTCGGCCAGACCCGCCTGCAGGGCCAATTGAGCGCAGCCGATGGCAAGCTGTTGTTCCAGCCTTGCGGCGAACAGCGTCGATATGTAGTCAACGACACGGGCGGCACCAGCGTCCTGCAACAGGCTGCCAGCCTGGCCGACGCCCAGGGCAAGCTGTTCGCCGACGTGCGCGGGCGAATCGTTCCCGGCAGCGGCGACGGTCAGTTCGACCTGGAAACGCTGTACCGCGTCGAGCGTTCGGGCAACGCCTGTGACGACCCCAACTTCAAACTGCTGATCCTGCGCGCGGCCGGCCATTCTCCGGAGTGGAACGTCAACGTCAGCGGCAAGGGCATGGTCATCGGCCGTGCGGGCCAGCCTCCCCTCGCCGTCCCCTACGTTGAAGAACAACTGGGCGATGGCCGCTTCAACCTCAGCACCGAAGCCAACAATCAGCACATCGAATTGTGGGTCGCGCCACAACGCTGCGTCGACAGCAGCACCGGCAGCATTCAGCACATGAGTGCCGAGTTGCGCATCAACGGGCAGGTGCAGCGTGGTTGCGGGTATTTCGGCGGATCGCGCAACGACTGATCGTTTTTGCCTCACGGGACCGGGCGTTTGAGGCTTATAATCGCCGGCTTCAAACGCCCTGGCGCAGTTGTGCGCCCCGCGAACCGGATCCCGTCATGTTACGAATCACCGAACTCAAGTTGCCGATCGACCATCCCGATGAAGACCTGCGCCCTGCGATTGTGCAGCGCCTGGGCATCGCCAGCGATGACCTGCTCGACTTCACCTTGTTCAAGCGCAGCTACGATGCGCGCAAGAAATCTTCCGAGCTGTGCTTCATCTACACCATCGACCTCACCGTGCGCGATGAGGCCTCGGTTCTGCACAAGTTCGCCGATGACCGTAACGTCAACGTGGCACCGGATGTCAGTTACAAAATGGTCGGCCAGGCGCCGGCTGATCTGAGCGCACGCCCGATCGTCGTCGGCTTCGGCCCCTGCGGGATTTTTGCCGGGCTGCTGCTGGCACAGATGGGTTTCAAGCCGATCATCCTCGAACGCGGTACCGAAGTACGCCAGCGCACCAAGGACACCTGGGGCCTGTGGCGTAAAAGCGTGCTCAACCCCGAATCCAACGTGCAGTTCGGTGAAGGCGGTGCGGGAACGTTCTCCGACGGCAAGCTCTACAGCCAGATCAAGGACCCGAAATTCCTCGGTCGCAAGGTCCTGCACGAGTTCGTCAAGGCCGGTGCGCCGGAAGAAATCCTCTACGTCAGCAAACCGCACATCGGTACGTTCCGTCTGACAGGCGTTGTGGAAAACATGCGTGAGCAGATTCGCGCCCTGGGCGGCGAAGTTCGCTTCCAGCAACGGGTTACCGATGTGTTGATCGACGACGGCCAGCTGGTCGGCGTCGAACTCAATGGTGGCGAGCAGATTCATTCGAAGCACGTGATCCTGGCCCTCGGCCACAGTGCCCGCGACACGTTCCGCATGCTGCATGGCCGCGGCGTGTTCATGGAAGCCAAGCCGTTCTCGGTGGGCTTCCGTATCGAGCACCCGCAATCGCTGATCGATCGCGCACGCCTTGGCAAGTACGCCGGCCATCCGAAACTCGGCGCTGCCGACTACAAACTGGTGCACCACGCCAAGAACGGCCGTTCGGTCTACAGCTTCTGCATGTGCCCGGGCGGCACGGTGGTGGCGGCGACATCCGAGCCGAACCGCGTCGTCACCAACGGTATGAGCCAATATTCGCGCAACGAGCGCAACGCCAACTCCGGGATCGTCGTCGGCATCACCCCGGAAGTCGATTATCCGGGCGGTCCGCTGGCGGGTATCGAGTTGCAGGAACGCCTGGAGTCCCATGCCTTTGTGCTGGGCGGCAGCAACTACGAGGCCCCGGCGCAACTGGTCGGCGACTTCATTGCCGGCAAACCGTCCACCGAGCTGGGCACTGTCGAGCCGTCCTACAAGCCGGGCGTTGCCTTGGGCGACCTGGCCCTGGCCCTGCCGGAATTCGCCATCGAAGCCATTCGCGAAGCCTTGCCCGCGTTCGAGAAGCAGATCCGTGGTTACTCGCTGCATGACGCGGTGTTGACCGGGATCGAAACCCGTACTTCGTCGCCGCTACGCATTACCCGTAACGAGTCGATGCAGAGCCTGAACGTGAAGGGCTTGTTCCCGGCCGGTGAAGGCGCGGGTTATGCGGGGGGGATTCTGTCGGCGGGTGTCGATGGCATTCGCATCGCCGAAGCCGTGGCGCGGGATATGCTCGGCCTGGAAGCCTAGAACAACACCCTGTGGGAGCGAGCTTGCTCCCACAGGGTGTTGGGATATTGGAAAGTTCTCAGATATTGGCGCGCAGAATGCTGGCCGGCAACGGCTCACCCCGCTCGACCGTCGCCGCAACCGCCGCGATCAAACCGGTCAGCTCATACCCCTGGGCCTTGAGCCAGGCCTGATTGTAATAAGTCGTGGCGTAGCGTTCGCCGCCATCACACAATATCGCCACGATTGACCCCGCCTCCCCCGCCACCGTCATCTGCTGCGCTGCCATCAAGGCGCCGATCAGGTTGGTCCCGCTCGATCCGCCCACATGACGCCCCAGACGCTCGGCCAGGTAATGCATGGCGGCCAGCGACAGCGCATCCGGAACCTTGACCATCGCATCGATCACCTTGGGCAGGAACGACGCCTCCACCCGTGGCCGGCCAATGCCTTCTATCCGCGAGCCATGGTCAAGACTCAGGCTGGCATCGCCGCTCTGGTAGTAATCGAAAAATACCGAACGCTCGGCATCGGCACACAGCACGCGGGTGCAATGCTGGCGATAACGCACGTAACGCCCCAGGGTCGCCGTGGTGCCGCCGGTGCCGGGGCTGGAAATCAGCCAGCTCGGCTCCGGGTGCTGCTCGAAACGCATCTGCTGGAAAATCGACTCGGCGATGTTGTTGTTCGCCCGCCAGTCGGTGGCGCGCTCGGCGTAAGTGAACTGATCGATGAAATGCCCATCGTGCTCACGGGCCAGGCGCTCGGACTCGGCATAGATCTGCGTCGGATCATCCACCAGATGGCTCTGGCCACCGTAAAACGCGATCTGTGCGATTTTTTCCCTGGAGGTGGTCGCCGGCATCACCGCAATAAACGGCAAACCCAGCATGCGGGCGAAGTACGCCTCGGAAATCGCCGTCGAGCCGCTGGACGCCTCGATCACCGGCGCGCCGGGCTTGAGCCAGCCATTACACAACGCATAGAGGAACAGAGAACGGGCCAAGCGGTGTTTGAGGCTGCCAGTGGGATGACTGGATTCGTCCTTGAAGTACAACTCGATGCCCGGAAAACCCGGCAGCGGCAAAGGGATCAGGTGGGTGTCGGCGCTGCGCTGGAAGTCGGCTTCAATGATCCGGATGGCTTCGCGGGCCCACTGTCGGTTGTCGCTCATGGTGGTTTTCTCGTGGAATCGGGCAGGAGTCGGCCATGTCACAAGCCTCAGCCATCAAGCTTAGGAAAAATCCTACATCACGCACAGGTACAGCTGAGCTTCAATACGCCCGGCAACTGCTAGGCTCAGGTCCTTGCGGGACAATCACGTTGTAACGACATATAACAAAAAAGAATATAACTTTGTTTTAACAACTAACCGTACGGGTTAGGGTGTCCCACCTTTTGAATTCACCGATGGAGAGCGACCTTGCCTCTGCGTAGCACTTTCACGCGTTTCTTTCAGTTGGAAGCTGCCAGCGGTCTGTTACTGATCGCTGCGGCTGTCCTCGCGTTAGTCATCAACAACTCCCCGCTGTCATGGCTGTACAACGGCCTGCTGGACACCCCCGTGGTTGCCCAGGTCGGCGCCTTGAAAATCGCCAAGCCGCTGCTGCTTTGGATCAACGACGGCCTGATGGCGCTGTTCTTCCTGCTGATCGGTCTGGAAGTGAAGCGCGAAGTGCTCGACGGGCAATTGTCCAAACCCTCACAGATCGTCCTGCCCGGCGCGGCCGCCATTGGCGGCATGGTGGTGCCGGCGCTGATCTACTGGTTCCTCAACCGTGATAACCCACCGGCCTTGAACGGCTGGGCGATCCCGACCGCCACCGATATCGCCTTCGCGCTGGGCGTACTGGCACTGCTGGGCAAACGCGTCCCGGTCTCGTTGAAACTGTTCCTCATGACCCTGGCGATCATCGACGACCTCGGCGCGATCATCATCATTGCCATTTTCTACTCCGGTGCGCTGTCGACCCTGTCCCTGGC
This sequence comes from Pseudomonas fluorescens group sp. PF-69, assembly GCF_054481235.1. Classification (NCBI taxonomy): domain Bacteria; kingdom Pseudomonadati; phylum Pseudomonadota; class Gammaproteobacteria; order Pseudomonadales; family Pseudomonadaceae; genus Pseudomonas; species Pseudomonas fluorescens group sp. PF-69. The sequence continues at coordinate 106,290 of NZ_JBTMNC010000001.1, forward strand.
ACTGGCCGCCGCCTGTATTGCGGCGTTGATCGCGATGAACCGACTCGGCGTGGTCAAGCTCGGGCCGTACATGATCATCGGCCTGATCCTCTGGGTCTGCGTGCTCAAGAGCGGCGTGCACGCCACGCTGGCCGGCGTGACTCTGGCCTTCTGCATTCCGTTGCGTACCAGGAACGCCGAACCCTCGCCGCTGCTGACCCTGGAGCACGCGCTGCATCCGTGGGTGGCCTACGGCATCCTGCCGCTGTTCGCCTTTGCCAACGCCGGCCTGTCCCTGAGCGGCGTAACCGTCGACAGCTTCACCCACGACGTGCCGATGGGCATTGCGGTCGGCCTGCTGCTCGGCAAAACCCTCGGTGTGTTCGGCTTGACCTGGCTGGCGGTGAAAACAGGCATCGCCGCCCTTCCCCAAGGCGCCAATTGGGGTCAGGTGCTGGGTGTGGCGATTCTTTGTGGCATCGGTTTCACCATGAGCCTGTTCGTCGGCTCCCTGGCCTTCGAACCGGGTGCCAGCGACTATGCGGGCATGGATCGGATGGGGATTTTGACCGGTTCGATATTGGCGGCGTTGATCGGCTATGCCGTGACGGCCATGGCGAGTCGCAAGCACGCTACGTTGCCTTCCTGAACATCAGAGGCCACTTTCCAGGCCGTCAAAGCGTCGCCCTGAAGCCACAACGTGTCCCGGCCCAGTGGTCATCAGTAATCGCTTCAGCAACAAAAAACCCCGACCAGTTCACCTGATCGGGGTTTTCTTTTGCGCTTATTCCGGCTTAGTGCGAAACGCGGCTGGTCCCGCCAACGGTGGAAATGCGAACACGCTCACCCACGCGGAACACTTCGTTTGGCTGAACTTCCTGGACGTAGGCGCGCATGCTGCCGTCGTCTTCGCGTACGGTGATCTCGACACCCTGGGTACGAGTCAGGCCTTCTTCAGCTGCCGAACCCACCAGGCCGCCGGCGACTGCGCCGATGACTGCAGCGACGATGCTGCCCTTGCCGCCGCCGATGGCGCTGCCGCCAACGCCGCCGACAGCTGCACCGGCGAGGCCGCCGATCGGGGTCTTGGTGCCTTCGATTTTCACCGGACGCAGGGATTCGATGGTGCCCATGCGGACGGTCTGCACGCGACGTGCTTCGTCACGGGAGTAGGAGTCACCGGTCAGGCTCGATTGGCAGCCGGTGAGCAACATCGCCATCGTGGAAAAGGAAGCAACCAGCAGAACAGACTTACGCATAGCATTAACTCCAAAGGACGGGTAACCATTTAACTCCGCAGCTTGACGCCTGTCACGGCATCGCCCGGATAAAAATGTTCTGATTCAGGCTTTGTACAGGCATGCTCAGAAATTAATCACACGGTAGCGGCAAATTTCTCGATCTGCGCGACTGAACCAGGATTTTCATGGATTACTTTATCATTGTCGTCACTACGCTTGCCGGTCTGTATTTCCACTGGTGGCTGTACGTAAGGATCAAACGCTGGATGGACCGCGATCTGGCGCTGGCACTGGCTGGCAAGGACGAACGGAAAAAGGCCTTCATGCTCCAGCAACTGGCGAGCGCTCACGCGCAAAAGATCAAACGCCGAGACCTGCCGCAATGGCTGGAGGCCGCTGCGGCAGGCTATCCCGACCAGTAGGCGCTTAAGGTGCCAGACGCTCAAGAAGCCAGTCGGCACCCTGCAGGCGATAGTTGAGACGGTCGTGCAGGCGGCTTGGGCGGCCTTGCCAGAACTCGATGCGCTGCGGCACCAGACGGTAACCGCCCCAATGTTCCGGGCAATGCGGCTGGGTGTCGCTGAAGCGTTGCTCGGTATCTTTGAGCAACGCTTCCAGCTCGGCGCGATCGGCAATCACCCGGCTTTGGGGCGAAGCCCAGGCACCGAGGCGGCTGCCCAATGGGCGAACCTGATAGTAAGCGTCGGACTCTTCAGGCGTGACTTTCTCCACCCGCCCCTCGATGCGCACCTGACGTTCCAGGGTTGGCCAGAAAAAAGTCATGGCCGCGAACGGGTTTTCGGCCAGGTGCTGACCCTTTGCACTGTCGTAATTGGTGAAGAAGGTGAAGCCCTGGGCGTCCAGGCCCTTGAGCAACAGGATACGGCAATGCGGTCGACCGTCCTGATCGACAGTGGCCAAGGTCATGGCGTTTGCCTCCACCGGTGCCTGTTCGGTTTTCACCGCATCAGCGAACCACTGGTGGAACAGCGCAAACGGCTCGGCCGGAGCTTGCGCCTCGGTCAGGCCATCACGGGTGTAGTCGCGACGCATATCAGCCAGAGCCTTGGTCATGGCGTTTTCCTTTTGGTTAACGAATCACTTCTTTGTGGTATCGGCGTCAGCGACTTTTTTCGTGTCGGCAGCGGCTTTGGCCGGCGCAGTCTTTTTCGCTGGAGTCGCTGTCTTAGCCGGCGTCTTCTTGGCGGCGGTTTTCTTGGCCGGCGCTTTTTTCGTCGCTGGAACCGCTGCTTTCTTGGCCGCAGGTGCCGGGGTCACTGGCTTGGCAACTGGCTTGACGTCTTGCGCGGCAACCATCGTCACTGGCGCCGGGGCCGGCATGTTGTACTTGCTCAGCAATGCAACCATGGTGTTCTGCGGAGTGACCAGCAGCTCTACACGACGGTTCAAGGCGCGACCTTCAACGCTGTCGTTGGCAGCACGCGGGGCTTCACCACCCATGCCACGCAGCATCAGGCGATCACGCTGCAGACCACTGAGACGGAAGATCGCAGCCACGGCCTGTGCACGCTCCTGACTCAACTTCACGTTGGCCGGTGCGGCACCCGAGGTATCACTGTGGCCTAGCACCAGTACGGCAGTCTTCGAATCGACTTCAAGGATTTTCGCCACGCGGGTGAAAGGACCAAGGGTCACTGGCAGCAGCATCGCCGGGCGATCCGGGTTGAACGAGCCCTCGACCGGCGCCGTCACCACCAGCACGTTTTCACGACGTTCGAGTTGCAGGTTACTGCCCTTGATCGCTTCGCGCAGGCGCGGTTCGTAGTCATCGAGCCAGGCCTGGGTCACTTTCGGGTCCGGCATCGGCACGACTTTGGCGGTGCTCTGGTCCTTGCCACCGAACGGCCACCACCACTTGCCACCGGAATCGGCGTCAGCCTTGGCCACGGCGACAGGCTTGGCTTCAGGTTTTACTTCCGGTTTGACTGCAGATTTGTCACTGCTGTCATCGGAACCAAACGGCCAGTACCAATGGCTGCTGCTTTCAGTCTTGGCCACCGGAGCGCTGACGGCAGGCTTCAGGGGCGCCGGAGCAGGCTCTTTGGCTGCGACTTTGTCGGAGGAACCGAACGGCCACCAGCTACCGCCGTCTGCATCATTTTTAGGAGTCTGTGCACAACCGGTTATAGCGAAGCACAGTGCCAAAGCGAGCGTTGGTTTGGATGACATTGGATATCCACAAAAATGAAGTCATAAAAATCAGGCCGGGTTGGCCCGCATAAACAGACGGTTGGAAACTGAAAAGGCTTTCGGGTTCCAACTCCGGAACCCTTGGGCGTGATTTACAGACAAGTGGCCAGTACCCGCACAAGCTTTTGTGCGCGCGGATCCATCAAGACGTACGGACCCAGTGTATTTGTCACAAAACCGAAGGCGACATCGTGCTCCGGGTCAGCAAAACCGATGGAACCGCCCGCGCCCGGATGACCGAACGCTCGCGGGCCGAGGCCGAACGTCGCGTTGGGCACGTCCGGTTGATCGAGCATGCAGCCCAGACCGAAACGGGTCCGGGTCAGTAATGTCTTGTCCTCGCCGAGGCTGTGCTCGCGGGTCAGTTCGTCGAGCATTTCGCCTTCCAGCAAGCTGCCATCGAGCAGGCCGGCATAGAACCCGGCCAGGCTACGGGCATTGCCATGGCCATTGGCGGCGGGTTGTTGCATGCGCCGCCATTCCGGCTTGTTGGTGCTGGTCATGATCGAAGGCGGGTTGGTAAACGCCCGGGTGGTCATGGCCGTGGGTTCGCGCATGGTCACTTGCAGAAGGCGCTGGGCAGCGGCATCGCCGACATTGCCCTTGCCACGGGCGATATGCGCCACGCGATGAAACTCTTCGTCGGCCAGACCGACGTGAAAATCCAGCCCCAAAGGCTTGGCCACCCGTGCCACGATGGACTCACCCGGCCCGCGCCCATCGGCACGGCGCAACAATTCACCGACCAGCCAGCCATAGGTGATCGCCGCATACCCATGCCCCTGTCCCGGCGTCCACCACGGGGTTTCAGCAGCCAGGGCGTCGACCATGGTTTGCCAGTCGTAAAGGGCCTCAGGCGCCAGCAACTCCCGTAGCGCCGGCAGACCGGCCTGGTGGCAGAGCAGTTGGCGCAACGTCACGGACTCTTTGCCGGCGGCGGCAAACTCGGGCCAATAACGCGCAACCGGCGCATCCAGTTGCAGCTTGCCTTCGGCGACCAGTTGCAGGGCCGTGACGGCGGTAAAGGTTTTGGTGCAGGAAAACAGGTTGGCGATGGTGTCGCTGTGCCAGGCTTGCGCACCGTCCTTGTCGCTGGTGCCGGCCCAGAGGTCGACGACGGTTTCGCCGCCGATCTGGATGCACAGCGCTGCGCCACGCTCCTGCGGATCGTCGAACAATGCCGCGAAGGCCTCGCGTACCGCTTCGAACTTGAGCTCGTAATAACCCTGAATCTGCACCCGCAACTCCCCGGACAAGCGTTCTACAAAGTGGCCCGCATTGTTCCAGCCCTTGAGGGATTTGGGAACAGGGTCGGGCCGGGCGGTCAATCGCCCTTGGAAGTGATCAGGTTTTTCTGGCGTCCTTGCAGACGCCATCGCGAACAGGCTCGCTCCCACACTGGATTTCAATCGTTTCATAGGTTCCTGTGGGAGCGAGCCTGCTCGTGATGAACGATGGCGCGGTGTGCCAGGACTCAGTGCCCCTTGCCGGAATGCCCGCCGGCAGCCTTGCCCGGCCCTTTGCCGGCCTCGGCCTTGCGTCCGCCTTCGGCGTCGTGTTTCTGTTTATCGGCCTCGGCACCGGCCTTTTCAGCCTCTTTGCCTAATTGATCGACGGCCGCCAGGTTGCTCTTGCGCACGCTGTCGACAAAGCCCTGAAATGGCAGGTCAGTAATCCCCACCAGACCGAAATGACCGTTTTCGCCATCCAACAGACGCCCGGTCACGGGTTGGTCGAGGTATTGGAACCAGTGCACACCGACGATCGACGGCTCGCTCAGCGCCTGCTTGAGGAAGTTCGCGTAGGCCGGGCCACGGTCCTCTTCCTTCGCCAGTTGCGTTACGCCGCCCCAGAACGGGCCACGGTCCGTCGAACCGAAGTTGAATTCGGTAATCAGCACTGGCTTGTCGAGGCTGTTCAGTTGCGCGAAGTCATAACCGTCCTGGGGTTGCAGGGTGTACATGTTGAAGCTCAGCACATCGCAGTATTGAGCGCAGGACTCCACGGCTTCTGGCGTGCTGATGGCAAAGCGGCCACCGAGCAGCATCTGGTTCGGCGCGTGCCATTTGAGCGAATCGGAGATCGTCTTGAAGTAGGTGTCGGCGAAGACCTTCTGGAAGTATTTGAAGTCGGCCTCGATCTCCGGATGGTCGGCGCTTGGCAGCGGCGGCACGAAACCGGGGTCTTCCATCAATTCCCATGCTGGCAAATCAATGCCCCAGGCTTTCGACAGGCCTTCCTGGTTGCGGTACTTATCGCGCAATTGCTTGAGGAACGCCCGTTTGGCCGGCACGTCGGTGGTCATTTTCAACGTGCCGTAGGCCAGGGCGTAGCGGGCTTTCGGGTCGTCGCCGGGGCCAGCCCAGGCCAGTTCATTATCGGCGTAGTAACCGATTAGCCATGGGTCGTCGCGATGATCGCGGGCAGCAATGGCCACGGCGCGCTCAGTGGCCATGGCGAAACGCGGGTCGAACGGATCGGGCATACCGCCCCACCAGTCCGTTCCCGTGCTGATGCTCGCGTAATCGCCGACGATCGACAGCGGCAAGGTGTATGGCACACGATCAGCGTTGCCCAGTGCCGGCGCACTCCAGTTGCCAATGGTGTTGAAGCCCCAGGCTTGCAGGCGGTCGAGGGTATGGCCGGTCCAGCGCTTTTCATCGAAGGTCGTTTTGCAGGGCTCGGCAGCTTTTTGCTCGGCCGCGTTCGCGACTGTCGCGTCTACGGCGTCGGTCCTGGCGGCTTCGGCAATTCCGGATTCGGCCGTCGAAGGAACAACCGGTGGCTCGGCGGCCTTCTCGGCCGTGGCCTCTGCCGCATCAGCCTTGGCCGCTGCGGCGACGCCGGCCTTGGTATCGCTGCCCAGAGCACAAGGGTCGCCATACAGGCGCTGTAAATTGGCACCATAAAAGTCGTACCAGCGCCCGACGTTGAAGCCCCGGCCCTGATCAACGCCGTTGCCGCCACGGGTGTCACCTTCACCGAAGTGACTGGCCAGGGGCTCACCGGCCTTGGGCAGGGATTGGAACATCCATTCGCGACCGGCGATGTAAGTCTGATTGACGTCCGGGGTCACCGTGTTGACCCCCAGCGAATAGAACGGATGCCCTTCCGGGGTCACCAGGTACCAGCGACCGTCGCGTTTCTCCGTGCGGAAAAAACCGCTGGCCTTGAAGGCCGGCCCCTTGGTCCAGCCACCGAATTTGTCCAGGGACGACTTTTCGCGCTCGGCCAGCCAGGTTTTCAATTGTTGCTGTTCCTTGGCCACGGCGCCTTTGAGTTGCTCATCGCTGCTGACCTTTTCCGGCCATTTGGCCCGGGTCGATTGACCGTAGGCATCCACCAAGGCGCCATACACGGTCTGGGTCACGGCCTCGGCGTCCTGTACACCAAAGCGCTCCAGCAGAATGCTCTGGGCCACTTTCGGCTGATCCATCGACACACTCACCGCCACCACCTGGCCGCGATCCAGATCACCTACGCTGCTGGCCAACAGGATGCGCTGACCGTCGACGGTCATCGGCATGGGCGGTCCGGCCTTCATGCCCAGGCTCAGCGGCGACGTCGGCTGCAACGGCACCAACAGGGTCTGCGCCGGACCCGCCGGCAGATCGACACGGCTGACCAGTGTCTTGCCATCGTTGCTCTGAATGGTCACGTACAGGGTCAGCGCCCAATTCATGGCGTTCTGCACCCGCAGGCTCATGAAACCCGACTGCGACCAGTCCCAGGCCCCTGTCTGCGGGGTCAACCGCAGGGTCGGGCGAGCGACCGGGTTGAACGTCACCCGCCGCAGCACTTCACCTTCGGCGGTTTGCTCGGCGTTGGATTGCGGCAGGTTGGCGTCCTGAGTGGTCACCTGGACCACATCGGCGGGGCGCACAAAGTTGAACAGCGTCTGCTGGGTGGCGGGTGCCGCCAGCAGGGGCGATGCAAACAACAGGGCAAAAACGGCAGGTAACGATTGGCGCAGCGAACGGCGAATCATGAGAACGGAATTCTCCCTAACGACCCGGATGGGCCAGTGGAAAAGCAATGACAGAGAGATAGACAACACGGCGGGCAGATTTGCCCACCGATGTATCAGGAAATTTCGCGACGGAATGGCGGCAACGCATTGAGGATTGCCTTGCCATAGCGCTGGGTGACCAGACGCCGGTCAAGCAAGGTGATGGTGCCGCGATCTTCTTCGGTGCGTAGCAGGCGACCGCAGGCCTGGACCAGTTTCAGCGAGGCGTCCGGTACGGAGATTTCCATGAACGGATTGCCGCCACGGGCTTCGATCCATTCGGCCAACGCCGCCTCGACCGGGTCATCCGGTACCGAGAACGGAATTTTGGCGATCACCACGTGCTCGCAATAAGCGCCGGGCAGGTCGACCCCCTCGGCAAAACTCGCCAGGCCGAACAACACGCTGGAGTCCCCGCCATCCACCCGCGCCTTGTGCTTGTTCAGGGTTTCCTGCTTCGACAGGTTGCCTTGAATGAACACTTGCTTGCGCCAGTCGCGGTCCAGGCCGTCGAACACGTCCTGCATCTGCTTGCGCGAGGAAAACAGCACCAGGGTGCCGCGGGAACCTTCGACCAGATCAGGCAGATCGCGAATGATCGCCGCGGTGTGCGCCGCCGCATCACGGGGGTCGGCATTGAGATTCGGCACCCGCAGCACGCCGGCATCGGCGTGATGAAACGGGCTGGGCACCACGGCGGTCACGGCTTTCTTCGGCAGGCCGGCGCGCATGCGGAAGCGGTCGAAGGTGCCGAGGGCGGTCAAGGTGGCCGAGGTCACCAGCGCACCGTAGGCCACGTTCCACAGGTTGCGTCGCAGCATTTCCGCCGCGAGGATCGGGCTGGCGTTGACTTCGATGTCGAACAGCGAGCCGCTTTCGGCCAGGGTCAGCCAGCGCGCCATCGGTGGGTTGTCTTCCGGGTCTTCGACGGTGAAGGCGGTCCATAACTCCCAGTTGCCCGAAGAACGGGACAACAGGCTGCCGAACAGTGGATACCACTCTTCAGCCTGGTTGCTGGCGATACCGATGTTGACCACGCCGTCCATGCCTTCCTTGAGCAGATCGGTCAGGCGGGTGAACAGGTCAGTCAGGCGGGCGAAGCCTTTTTTCAGCTCGATGCCCATTTCGCGCATGTGTTCGGGGATCACCCCGCCGACGAAACGGTGACGCGGTCGTTCACGCCCTTCAACGTCTTCGCCGGGTTTGAAATCGGCGACTTGCTCGCAGGCGGTGAACATGAACTGCTGCTGGGTCTTGATCTCCCGCGCCAGCTCCGGCACCTGTTCGATCAGTTTGCCCAGATCACCGGGCAACGGGTGTTGGGCCAGCAACTTGGTGAGATTCTTGGCGGTGGTTTCCAGCCAGTCGGCGGTCGAGCGCAGGCGCGTGTAGTGGGCGAAGTGGCCGATGGCCTTGTCAGGCAGGTGATGGCCTTCGTCGAACACGTAAATGGTGTCTCGCGGGTCCGGCAGCACGGCGCCACCGCCCAGGGCCAGGTCGGCCAGGACCATGTCGTGGTTGGTAACAATCACGTCGACCTTGCCCATGCCTTCGCGGGCCTTATAGAAGGCGCACTGGCCGAAGTTCGGGCAATGACGGTTGGTGCACTGGCTGTGATCGGTGGTCAGGCGCGCCCAGTCGGCGTCTTCCAGTGCGGTGGACCAGCTGTCGCGATCACCGTCCCATTTATTGCCGGCGAGTTTTTCGATCATGCTGGTAAACAGCTTCTGACTGGCCTCATCGACCTCGATCTTGAAGCCTTCTTCTTCGAACAACTGCGCCGTGGCGGTTTGCGCGTGGCCTTCCTGGAGCAACATGTCGAGCTTGGACAGGCACATGTAGCGCCCGCGCCCCTTGGCCAGCGCAAAACTGAAATTCAGCCCGCTGTTGCGCATCAGGTCAGGCAAGTCCTTGTAGACGATCTGCTCTTGCAGGGCGACGGTGGCCGTGGCGATCACCAGGCGCTTGCCGGCCGCTTTCGCCGTCGGGATGGCGGCCAGGCTGTAAGCGACGGTCTTGCCGGTACCGGTGCCGGCTTCCACCGCGACAATCGCGGGCTCGCCGCTGCGCCGGCCTTCGTCGTCGGTGTCGATATCCCCGAGGACCTTGGCCACTTCGGCAATCATCAGGCGTTGGCCGTAGCGCGGCTTGAGGCTCTTGGCTTCGAGAAAACGCGAGTAGGCGCCCTGGATCGTGGTTTTGAGTTCAGTGCTGATCATGGATTGTCGGGCGCAAAAAACGCTGGATAAATTTTCAGTGGTACGGATCGGCCGCTATCATACCCCGCTAATTAATCCCGCGCAGAACGGAGTACCCCAATGACCGCTTTTAGCCTTGTTTATAGCCTGCATGTCCTCGCCGCACTGGTGTGGGTCGGCGGCATGTTTTTCGCCTGGATGGTCTTGCGCCCTGCGGCTGTGAAGGCACTGGAGGGTCCTGCCCGACTGAAATTGTGGGTAGAAGTGTTTCAAGGTTTTTTCCGCTGGGTCTGGGTCGCGGTCGTGCTGTTGCCCGTCAGCGGTGTGGGCATGCTGCATATGCACTTCAACGGATTTGAAACCGCTCCGCGCTATGTGCAGGTGATGATGGGCTTGTATGTGGTGATGACGGCGCTGTTCATCCGGATTCAGGCACTGATGCTGCCTGAGTTGCGCACGGCGGTCATTGCGCAGGATTGGCCGGCGGGGGCTGCGGTGCTCGGGAAGATTCGGCGCCTCGTGGGGATCAATCTGATTGTCGGGTTGGTACTGGTGGCGATTGCTGCGGCTCGGCCGATGTTCTAAAAGCATCGCGAGCGCGCTCGCCCACAGGTACGGAGCAATCCTGTGGGAGCGAGCCTGCTCGCGAAGACCATCGATCAGACGAGACACATCTCAAAAGTTGCTTATAACCGCTGAACCGTCACCGAGCCCGCCGCACCCGCAGGCCCCGGCTGGCCATCGGCGCCAGGTTTGCCGCTTTTGCCGCCATCGGCCTTGTAGATGAAGCAACCCTTGGCCTTACCGCCCGCTCCCGGCTTGCCGCCGGGGCCGGCCAAGCCACCGGCTCCGCCCGCTACCTGAACCTTGATTTGTTCTGCGGGATAATCGCGCGGCACTGCCAGCTTGACCAACGCACCCGGCGCCCCCGGCTGGCCATTACTGCCATCGCTGCCATCGGCACCGCGACCCGCCTGCCCCCAGGTGCAGCCCGGAGGCTGGCCGTTGGCCCCGTCGAGGCCGACATATCCCGGCGCTCCGGCACCACCACGAGCATCCACCAATAATTGCGGCGCCTTCAGTGCCTTGATCTGCACATTCAGATTACGCCCGGAGCGGGCCGCCTTCTGGTAAGTACCGGGCGCGCCGCGAGCGGTGATCTGGCTGCCCTCGGCCAACTCGGCACGACCGATTTTAAGCTCCAGCGCCTGTTCGCTGGACACGATAGCGATCCGCGCATCACGGCCCAGGTGCAATTCGCCGACGGTGACCTCGGTGACATTCGACGGGATGAGCAATGTGCCGTAATCAGCCACTTCCAGGCGATCCAGCTGCAAGGTACTGGCGGTATTGGGCAAGCGCATCAGCGAGTTGGTTTCAACACTCACCACCTGTGCGCAGGCCAGTGGGCTGATGAGTACGGCGAGCAGACAGAGTTTACGCATGAGAAGCCTTCGGTGCGGTCGGAGCGGGAATGGTTTGCAGGTGGAAAACGCCGAAAAAGAGAATGTTCAAGCGATCACGCCAGGGATGGGCGCGCCCCCTGAGGCTGCGGAAGCAGAAGACGATCTCCAGCAGGTGGAGCCCTGCCAGCAGGCAGCCGGCCAGGTTGACCAGCAGGTGCAGCGGATAGATGAACGGCGTGAGCAGATTGACCAGCACCACCGACCAGAACAGCAGGGTCAACAGCTTCCCCAGCCCCCAGAACACCTTCATACGCTCCCCCGAACAGAATTATTATTTGCACGCACAGTAACGGCTTCCACGCGGGATAAGCCAGAGGGCAACCAAAAATTCTTCATGAAGATCGCCGATTGGCTGTCGGGACGACCTGAAAAGTCACCCGACAGCTCTATTTCGAGGTTCAGCGATTGATGTGCAGCTCCACGCGACGGTTTTTGGAGCGGCCTTCATCTGTTTCGTTATCGGCCACAGGCTGGCTTTCGCCCTTGCCTTCGCTGGTGAGTTTGTTCGGTGCCACACCCTGGCTCAGCAGGTATTCAGCGACGCTGCTGGCCCGACGCTCGGACAATCCCTGGTTATAGGCATCCGACCCGACGCTGTCCGTGAAGCCGATCACCTTGATGCTGATCACATCGGCGTCCTGCAACTTGCCCATGATCGAGTCCAGTTGACTCTTCGCGGTGGGTGTCAGCTCTGACTGGTTAAAAGCGAACAGCACATCACCGGCATCACTCAGGGTAATGACCTCCGATTGCGCCGGTTCGGCAAGCTTCACACTGGCCGGGTACTGGGGCAGCGGGCAACCGCGATGATCGACAGGGGTGTTGGCCGGTGTGTCAGGGCAACGATCACGGCGGTCGAAAACGCCATCGCCGTCTTCGTCGCCATCCTGGGCATAGCAAATCAAACCACCGGTCAAAATACCGAGCGCCGCTCCACCGGCCGCCCATCCGCCACTTTCGACAGCGCCAAGGCCTCCGCCGACCAGTCCGCCAATGACGCTGCAGATCGGCCAGGTACGTTGATTGAGGGGAGCGGTGCCATCACTGTGAGTGGCGCAACCGGTCAACAGGCTGCCAAGCAGCAGAACCGGCAAGACGGTCCGTGTGAATTGGGTCATTTTGAGAAGCTCCTGTGTCACCGGCCAATGCCGGTTACACAGGAGTAAAGACCGGCATCCGCGACTGCACAAGCCGCGGATGCGAGGGACTTAGCGCTCGATTTTGATTTCCGTGCGACGGTTCTGTGCACGGCCGTCGGCGGTTTTGTTATCGGCAACCGGCTGGCTTTCACCGGCACCGGAAACAGACACGAAGTTGCTCCGCGGCACGCCTTGCTGGATGAGGTACTCAACCACCGAGTGGGCGCGTTTGTCCGACAGTTTCTGGTTGTAGGTATCGCTGCCCACGCTGTCGGTATGACCGGTAACCGTCATCCGTGCGGTTGGGGCTTCCGCTTTCAAGCGAGTGGCGATCTTATCGAGCACCTGCTTGTCAGACGCAGTGAGTGTCGCTTTGTCGAACTGGAAGTGAACATCGCGGATGACAATCGTTTCTTCCTTGACCACCACGACCTCTTCGACCACTGGTGCAGGTGCTGGTGGTGGGCAACCATCGGCATCGACCTTCACGCCATGAGGCGTGCCCGGGCACTTGTCGCGGCTATCCGGCACACCATCGCCGTCTTCGTCGCCATCCCCGTGAACCCAGCAATAGGCCGCTGCCGTGCCACCGACAATCAGCGCGCCATAACCAGCCCAGGACGAGCTCTCGGTTGCACCGAGACCCGCGCCCACGACACCACCGACGGCCGCACAGGTCGGCCAGTCGGTTTTCTGCAAACCTGCGCAACCAGTCAACACACTGGTTAGCAGAACCAGGGGTAATGCTGTCCGAACTATGCTCATCTAGTTTTCTCCTGAAGGATCGGCTTAGAACCGATTCACGGAGTAAAGACCGGAGTTTTAATCTCCGCCAGCAATAGGCCATTGCTGTTTTGTCCAGTGTTCGGCACGGATCGCCGGTTTTGCGTCAAAGCCGCTCTAGGCTCGGACTCACAGGCAAGCTAGTCTTGGCAGATCTGATTGAGGATCTTTGATGATTGCAGGTAACTCTTCGCGCACGCCGCAGCAAGCGCTGGCCGCTCTGCTGGATCTTTACGCCCCTTCGCGCCTGCTGCTGATCGGCGCCAGTGAATTCCCCGCGCTGGAGGCTTTCAAGCTCGCGCACCCGGACAGCTGCGTGGCGCACGCGGCACCCGGGCCGTTGCCTGCCGAGCTGGCGGGGCGCCGGTTCGATCTCGCGCTGGCGGTCGATTGCCTCGAGCACCTGCCCAAGCGCGACGGCCTGAATTTGCTCGGCGGTATCCGCAACCTCAATGCCAGTCGCATCGCGGTGCTGGCAGACCTGCCCGCCAGCGGCTGGCAAGAAACGGATTTTTTCTCCCTGGCGCTGCAGGCCAGCGAACGCTTCCAGCGTGACGATCAAGTGCTGACGCTGTTCACCTATGATCTGCTTGACTACAAACAAGTCCCCGACTGGCTCAACTCGCGGTTCTGGGCCAATCCGGAAAACTTCGGGAAATATTGGTGGTAACGCCATGAGTACATCCATTTGCCCTTGCGGCAGCGGCACCCTGCTCGATGCCTGCTGCGGTCATTACCATGCCGGCCACCCGGCCCCTTGCGCCGAAGCGCTGATGCGCTCGCGCTACAGTGCCTACGTGCTTGGCCTGATCGATTATCTGGTGGCCACCACCCTGCCCGCGCAACAAGCCGGCCTTGATCGGCAATCGATCAGCGACTGGAGCGCCCAAAGCACCTGGCTGGGTCTTGAGGTGGAAAGCTCGGAAGTCCTTGGCGGTCAGCCCGAACACGCTTTCGTGACCTTCACCGCACGTTGGCACGACGGCAGCGGCGAACACAGTCATCGTGAGCGTTCATCGTTCGTTCAGAACGCCGACCGCTGGTATTTCATCGATCCGACCGTGCCCCTCGACATCGGCCGTAACGACGCCTGCCCCTGCGCCAGCGGGCAGAAGTTCAAGAAGTGCTGCTCGGGTTATTTCGGCCGTTGATGTGAATCCAGGGAGCTAGACTGGGCATCAAAGGAGTCACACCATGCTCAGTCGACGACGCACACTTCAAACCCTCTTCCTGCTGCTGTTTATGGGGCTCGGCGGCTGTGCGTCGTGGTTCAGCGACGACGAACCGGACCCCGAGGTGCATCTGGTCAGGGTTGAAGTCGTGCGAGCCAAACTGTTGGAGCAGCGCTTTGTGCTGCATTTCCGGATCGATAACCCCAACAACAGCGACCTGACGGTGCGCGGCCTGGAATACCGCATTCATCTTGGCGACATCCTGCTGGCCGAGGGCGAGCATGAACACTGGATCACCGTCGGCCCCAAACGCAGCGGTTTTTACAAGGTGCCGATCCGGACCAACCTGTGGCCGAAAGTGAGGGATCTGGTCAAACAACTGAAAAGTCCCAGGCAACCCGTCCCCTATCGACTGGAAGGCGAAATGGAAACCGGTTTATTCATCGCCCACTACGTGCACCTGGCGCGTAATGGCGTGATAATCCCCGCCGATCTAATTCCGGAGTAACCCCGATGACCCAGCAACCCCATGTACATGGCCCAGACTGCAACCACGATCACGACCACCATGATCACGACCATGGCCATGTCCACGGTCCGAACTGCGGCCACGCCCACCAGGAACCGGTGCGCAACGCCCTGAAAGACGTCGGCCGCAATGACCCCTGCCCATGTGGCAATGGCAAGAAGTTCAAGAAGTGCCACGGCGCTTGATGGGTTAGACCCATTTCCCTTTAGGAGCCGGCTTGCTGGCGATCGAAACGACGCGTTTTGTCATACGCCCCGCTTCGCTGGCAAGCCAGCTCCCACAGGTTTTCAATCGGCCATCAAGATCTGCGCGGTACTGACGACCGTCGCGTACTCGCCATGCAAATTCCCCAGCGACATCCCGTGTACCTCTTCAGCTGAACGGGCATGCCCGAAAAAGTCGACCTTGTCGAAGGTAAAGCACGCGTCCTCCGCCACCCACGTATCGAACCCCATATTGCCTGCGCTACGCGCCGTGGACTCCACGGAGTTGTGGGTCGCCACGCCGACGATGATCAATTGTCCGATCCCCGACTCACGCAAACGCGCCTCCAGCCCCGTCGAACAAAACGCATCCGGCACCTGTTTTTGAATCAGCTGCTCGCCAGGCAATGGCTCAAAGCGCTCCTGAAATTCGACGCCCGCTTGTTGCGGCCAGAACACCGAGTCCTCCGAGCGGGACAGGTGTTGCACATGAATGATCGGCCGCCCGCTGCGACGCCAGTGGCCCAAGAGCTCCTGCATGCGGTCTTCGGCCTGAGGATTGTTGCGCCGGCCGAGTCTGGGGTGAAGGATGCCTTTTTGCTGATCGATGATGATCAGTGCCGCGTTTTTCTCAAGCTCCATGCTCGCTCTTCTCACGCCAGGTCAGTGGATTTCCTGCACTTCAACATCGGCCCCGGCCAGTGGCAAGCCATCGAATGCAAACGGGATCTCGGACAAAACCTGAAATAACCTGGCCGCCCGCTTGCGCGGCCACCTCCTGCTCACTAACGTAGCGCCTTTACTGACGTTACCGCCCCGCAGGAGCTTTGCCATGGCCTCGCCAGCCCTTACACATTTTCTACCCCGGTTCGGCGTAGCCGCAGCAGTTGCAGGTGTTTTGAGCCTGACCGGCTGTCAGAGCTTCAACGCACAGGACTCCGTCCCGCCGACTTCCGGCGTACAGCCGCTCAAAGGCCTGGCTCAGAACGTTTCGGTACGCCGCAATGCCATGGGCATGCCGTTGATCGAAAGCAGCAGCTTCCACGACGCCCTGTTCACCCTCGGCTACGTGCACGCCAGCGACCGCATCACGCAAATGGTCACCTTGCGTTTGCTGGCCCAGGGCCGTCTGGCCGAGATGCACGGTTCGGACCTGCTGGACGCCGACCGCTACATGCGCGCGGTCAATCTGAAGAAAAGCGCCGGCGAGCTCTATAAGGCATCGTCGCCACGCCTCAAGCGCTTCTTCGAAGTCTATGCCCGCGGGGTCAACGCTTACCTGTTCCGCTACCGCGACAAGCTGCCGGCGGACCTCGCCGCCAGCGGCTATAAGCCTGAATACTGGCAACCGGAAGACTCGGCGCTGATTTTCTGCCTGCTCAACTTCAGTCAGTCAGCCAACCTGCCCGAGGAAATCTCCACGCTGGTGCTGGCCCAAACGGTATCCACCGACAAACTGCCGTGGCTGACCCCTTCCGCCCCCGATGAACAATTGCCAGTGGCCGAAAGCGAAAAGCTGCAAGGCATCAGACTCAACGGGCAAGTACCGGGGCTGGCTGAAATCAGCAAAGCCACGAGTCAGCTCGCCGAGCTGAATCTGCTCGGCGCCACTTCATCGAACAACTGGGCCATCGCCCCGCAACGCAGCCGCAGTGGCAAGAGCCTGCTGGCCAGCGACAGCCATGGGCCGATGGGCGTGCCGTCGTTGTTCAGCTACGTACAGATTCGCGCACCGAAATATCAGGCGTCCGGCGTGACCATTGCCGGATTGCCAATGGTGCTCGGCGGGTTCAACGGCAAAGTCGCGTGGAGCACCACCAGCGTCATGGGCGACAACCAGGACCTGTTCCTGGAAAAAATCAAACGCCAGGGCAACGGCCTGGCCTACGAAAACGGCGGCAAATGGCAGCCGGCGGTGGTGCGCAACGAAACCTACTTTGTCAAAGGCCAGCGGCCGATTCGCGAAGCGGTGTACGAAACCCGCCACGGCCCGCTGCTCAACAGCGCCCAGGGTCTTGCCCAGGGCAGCGGCTTCGGCCTGGCCTTGCAGACGCCGAGCTTCACCGATGACAAAACCCTGGACGCGTTTTTTGACCTGTCCCGCGCACAGAATGTCGAGAAGGCGTCGGACGCCAGCCGCGAAATCCGCGCCATTGCGCTGAACCTGGTGTTTGCCGATGCCAGCAACATTGGCTGGCAAGTCACCGGTCGCTACCCGAACCGTCGCGAAGGCGAAGGCCTGTTGCCCTCACCAGGCTGGGAAGGTCGCTACGACTGGGACGGCTACGCCGACCCGATGCTGCACCCCTACGATCAGGACCCGGCCCAGGGCTGGCTCGGCACCGCGAATCAGCGGGTCATCCCCCATGGCTATGGCATGCAGCTGTCCAATTCCTGGTCGGCGCCGGAACGTGGCGAGCGCCTGGCTGAACTGGCCGGGGTGGGCAAGCATGACACCCGTAGCCTGATCGCGATGCAGTACGACCAGACCACCACCTTCGCCGCCAAATTAAAGAAAATGTTCGCAGCGCCCGGCATGTCCCAACCGCTCAAACAAGCCATCGCGGCGTTGCCCGCAGCGGATGGAGCCAAGGCACGCGAAGCGTTCACCCGCCTGATGGCGTTCGATGGCAAACTCAGCCCGACCTCCGCCGATGCGGCGATCTACGAGCTGTTCCTGCAGGAAAGCGCCAAGCAGATTTTCCTTGATGAACTGGGGCCAGAAAGCAGCCCGGCGTGGAAAGCCTTTGTCGCCGACGGCAAGTTGTCCTATGCCGCGCAGGCCGATCACCTGCTGGGCCGCGAAGACAGTCCATTCTGGGATGACGTGCGCACCGCGCAGAAAGAAGACAAACCGGCGATCCTGGCACGCAGCCTGGCCGCGGCGATCAGCGCCGGGGACAGTCAGCTGGGCGGTGACCACAAAGGCTGGCAGTGGGGCAAATTGCATCGCTACGAATGGAAAAATGCCACTGGCCAGACCGTTCGCGGTCCGTTGCCGGCCGGCGGCGATCACACCACGCTCAATACGGCTGCATTCGCCTGGGGCCAGGATTTCAACACCACGCTGGTGCCTGCCATGCGCTTTATCGTCGACTTCGGCCAAGCCGAACCGCTGATGGGCCAGAATGCCACGGGCCAGTCCGGCAACCCGGCCAGCCCGAATTACCTGAACAGCATCGAGCCGTGGCTGAAAGGTCAGTATCAGAGCTTGCCGATGCAGCCGCAAAACTTTGACAAGGTGTACGGGACCAAACGATTGACCCTGACACCTGGCAAGTAAACCCATTCCCTGAGGCGAGGGAGCTTGCTCCCGCCGGGCTGCGAAACGGCCCTTGGATCTGTCCACGCGGCACATCCGTCAAACGTCACTGTCGCGTTTACGACTGCTGCGCAGTCGAGCGACAGCAAGCGCCCTCGCCACAGGGTTTCGCCACATCTCGATCTAAAAAGGTGCAGGCTTCCCACGTCGCCCAATTTCGTGCACTAATCCCTTCCGGCAATTTCCTGAACACCTTTTAAAACGCTTGTTCGGCACTCTGGTTCGGAAATTGCTACTTTCATTAGGTCTTACGCTCACCAGTAACAATAATTCTGCGCCACAAGCGCTCATATTGGTTCTTAGGGATTGAATAATGAAAAAAGCATTGCTGACCCTTTCTGCACTGGCATTGTGCGTTGCCGCTGGCTCCGCGCTGGCAAAGGAATACAAGGAATT
This sequence comes from Pseudomonas fluorescens group sp. PF-69, assembly GCF_054481235.1. Taxonomy (NCBI): domain Bacteria; kingdom Pseudomonadati; phylum Pseudomonadota; class Gammaproteobacteria; order Pseudomonadales; family Pseudomonadaceae; genus Pseudomonas; species Pseudomonas fluorescens group sp. PF-69. The sequence continues at coordinate 124,938 of NZ_JBTMNC010000001.1, forward strand.
GCGTTTTGGCGTTGACCCTTCCTACGCACCGTTCGAGTCGAAAGCGGCCGACGGCAGCCTGGTCGGTTTCGACATCGATCTGGGGAATGCAATCTGCGCCGAACTGAAGGTCAAGTGCAAATGGGTCGAAAGCGATTTCGACGGCATGATTCCTGGCCTGAAGGCCAATAAATTCGACGGCGTGATCTCTTCGATGACCGTCACTCCGGCCCGCGAAAAAGTCATCGACTTCTCCAGCGAACTGTTCTCCGGCCCAACCGCTTACGTGTCCAAGAAAGGTTCTGGCATCACGGCAGACGTCGCGTCGCTCAAAGGCAAAACCGTCGGCTACGAGCAAGGCACCATTCAGGAAGCCTATGCCAAAGCCGTTCTGGACAAGGCTGGCGTTAAAACCCAGGCCTATCAGAACCAGGACCAGGTGTACTCCGACCTGACTTCCGGTCGTCTCGACGCCGGGATCCAGGACATGCTGCAAGCCGAACTGGGCTTCCTGAAGTCGCCAAACGGCGCCGATTACGAAATCAGCAAGCCGGTCGACAGCGAACTGCTGCCAGCCAAGACAGCGGTCGGTATTAAGAAAGGTAACACCGAGCTGAAAGCCCTTTTGGATAAAGGTATCAAAGCGTTACACGATGATGGCACCTACGCCACCATTCAGAAGAAACACTTTGGCGATCTGAATCTGTACAGCGGCAAATAATGCCCGGCGCCCATCTCGCGATGGGCGCTTTTTTCTTCCGATCAGGTTGCTGATTTATGTTTGAAAACTTCCTACAAAATCTGGGGCTCTCAGCCTTCAGCCTCAAGGGCTTCGGTCCGTTGCTGATGGAAGGCACCTGGATGACCATCAAATTATCGGCGATGTCGCTGCTGGTGGCCGTATTGCTCGGCCTGCTCGGCGCCAGTGCCAAACTGTCAAAAGTCAAACTGCTGCGCTTGCCTGCCCAGTGCTACACCACGCTGATTCGCGGGGTGCCGGATCTGGTGCTGATGCTCCTGATTTTCTACAGCCTGCAAACCTGGCTGACATCGTTCACCGACTACATGGAATGGGAATACATCGAGATCAACCCGTTCAGCGCCGGTGTTTTGACCCTGGGCTTCATTTACGGCGCGTACTTCACCGAAACGTTCCGCGGCGCGATCCTCGCCGTGCCTCGCGGCCAGGTTGAAGCCGCCACTGCCTACGGTCTCAAACGCGGCCAGCGTTTCCGCATCGTGGTGTTCCCGCAGATGATGCGCTACGCCCTGCCGGGTATCGGCAACAACTGGATGGTCATGCTCAAGGCCACCGCGCTGGTATCGATCATTGGCCTGGCCGACCTGGTCAAGGCCGCGCAGGATGCCGGTAAAAGCAGCTACCAACTGTTCTACTTCCTGGTGCTCGCCGCCTTGATCTACCTGGCGATCACCAGTGCCTCCAACTTCATTCTGCGCTGGCTGGAACGCCGCTACGCTGCCGGTACACGGGAGGCCGTGCGATGATCGAACTCCTGCAGGAATACTGGAAAGCCTTTCTCTACACCGACGGCCAGAACATCACCGGCCTGGCCATGACCCTGTGGCTGCTCAGCGCGTCGATCTTCTTCGGTTTCATCGTATCGATTCCGCTGTCCATCGCCCGGGTCTCGCCGCACTCCTACATTCGCTGGCCGGTGCAGTTCTATACCTACCTGTTTCGCGGCACGCCACTCTATATCCAGCTGCTGATCTGCTACACCGGGATCTACAGCCTGGCCGCCGTGCGTGCGCAACCGCTGCTCGACAGTTTTTTCCGCGACGCAATGAACTGCACCATCCTGGCCTTCGCCCTGAATACTTGCGCCTATACCACGGAGATTTTCGCCGGGGCGATTCGCAGCATGAACCACGGTGAAGTCGAAGCGGCCAAGGCTTACGGCCTGACAGGCTGGAAGCTGTATGCCTACGTGATCATGCCTTCGGCCCTGCGTCGCTCGTTGCCGTATTACAGCAACGAAGTGATTCTGATGCTGCACTCGACCACCGTGGCGTTCACCGCGACCATCCCGGACATCCTGAAGGTCGCTCGGGACGCCAACTCGGCGACCTTCCTGACCTTCCAGTCGTTCGGCATCGCCGCACTGATCTACCTGACCGTCACCTTTGCGCTGGTCGGCCTGTTCCGCCTCGCCGAACGCCGATGGCTGGCCTTCCTCGGGCCGACCCACTAGGACTTCTCGCACATGCGCCACCAGATACATGACTTGCTGTCCCCGCTGCCGGGGACCGCGCGACAGATCCACAGTTTTCACTTCGGGCCGCAACCGGCCAACGGCAAGATCTACATCCAGTCATCCCTTCACGCCGATGAAATGCCCGGCATGCTGGTGGCCTGGCACCTCAAGCAACGCCTGGCGGAGCTGGAAGCCGCCGGCCGCCTGCGCAGCGAAATCGTCCTGGTTCCGGTGGCCAATCCGGTCGGCCTGGAGCAAGTGCTGATGGATGTACCGCTGGGCCGCTACGAGCTGGAAAGCGGTCAGAATTTCAACCGCTGGTTCGTCGATCTGAGCGAAGAGGTCGGCAACGAGATCGAGGGCCGACTCGGCGATGACCCGCAGCACAACCTCGAACTGATTCGTGACAGTTTGCGTCATGCACTTGCCCGGCAGACCGCCAGCACCCAGTTGCAATCCCAGCGCCTGACCCTGCAGCGGCTGGCCTGCGATGCCGACATGGTGCTGGACCTGCATTGCGATTTCGAAGCCGTCGCGCACCTGTACACCACACCGGATGCATGGCCCCAGGTCGAGCCTCTGGCCCGCTACATCGGTGCCGAGGCCAGCCTGTTGGCCACTGACTCCGGCGGGCAGTCGTTCGACGAATGCTTCACCTTGCTCTGGTGGCAGTTGAAAGAGCGCTTCGGCGAACATTTCGACATTCCGGCGGGCAGCTTTTCGGTTACCGTCGAACTGCGCGGCCAGGGTGACGTCAACCACCCGCTGGCCAGCCTGGACAGTCAGGCGCTGATTGATTACCTGATTCATTTCGGCGCGATCGCCGGTGAACCGGCGCCCATGCCCGAGCTGCCCTACCCGGCCACACCGCTGGCTGCTGTCGAACCCGTGGCCACGCCCGTCGGCGGCTTGCTGGTGTTCACTGCGCTGCCAGGGGAATACCTGGAAGCCGGGCAATTGATCGCCGAAATCATTGACCCGATCGCGGATCGAGTCACCCCTGTTCATTGCACCGCCGCCGGGTTGATGTACGCCCGCTCGCTGCGCCGCATGGCCACTGCCGGCATGGTGATCGCCCATGTCGCGGGCACCGAAGCCTATCGCAGCGGCTACCTACTTTCGCCTTGAGGATGCCTGTTCCATGTACAAACTGACCATCGAAGGCCTGCATAAAAGCTACGGCGATCATCAGGTGCTCAAAGGCGTTTCGCTCAAGGCCAACACCGGCGACGTCATCAGCCTGATCGGCGCCAGCGGCTCGGGTAAAAGTACCTTTCTGCGCTGCATCAACTTTCTCGAACAACCCAACGACGGCGCCATGAGCCTCGACGGCCAGGCGATCCGCATGATCAAGGATCGACACGGCATGCATGTCGCCGATCCCGATGAGCTGCAACGGATCCGTACCCGACTGGCCATGGTGTTCCAGCACTTCAACCTGTGGAGCCACATGACCGTGCTGGAGAACATCACCATGGCCCCGCGCCGGGTGCTGGGGTGCAGCAAGCAGGAAGCCGAAGACCGTGCACGACGCTATCTGGACAAGGTTGGCCTGGCAGCGCGGGTGGCGGACCAGTATCCGGCATTCCTGTCCGGCGGCCAGCAACAGCGGGTGGCCATTGCCAGGGCGCTGGCCATGGAGCCGGAGGTCATGCTGTTCGATGAGCCGACTTCGGCGCTCGACCCGGAGCTGGTGGGTGAGGTGCTACGCGTGATCCAGGGCCTGGCCGAAGAAGGCCGGACCATGATCATGGTGACCCACGAAATGAGCTTCGCCCGCAAGGTCTCGAGCCAGGTGCTGTTCCTGCATCAGGGCCTGGTGGAAGAGGAAGGCGCGCCGGAAGACGTGCTGGGCAATCCGAAGAGTGAGCGATTGAAACAATTCCTCAGCGGTAACCTGAAATAAACGCCGCACGAAAAAAAGGGGAGCCGCATTCCCGGCTCCCCTCACTCAAACATCAAGCACTCGCATCGTGCTCAAGCCTGAAACTTCCATTGGTCACTTCCAGACCGTCCGCATCTAACCCACTGAAGCTTCCGGCAAACTGCGCATCGCCACCCACGGTCAAATCAAGCGCGCCTCGATACAACTCGGCTTCGGAGTTGCCCGTCACATGGATAACCATGGGGGACCGCTCACTAAGCCCCAGACTGAAACTGCCACTCTGGATTCCTACCGGCAGATAGACATAAAACGCTGTCCCCTTCCCGTTATCAGCCTCGATACAGTGGATGCCTGGCCGATCATGGAAGTAGAGTCCGTGCGTCACGCGAAACGGTTGGGGATCGCCGGCCGTGTTCACATCGGCACTTAAATGCCCCGATCGATTTGTATTCATCTGAATGTCCTTTTCATAGGCGAAATAACTGCCCGACGCTGACCTTTTCCAAAAAGTCGCAGAACGAGCAACGCCGGAATAAAAACACGGCCGGATCGGAAATAGGTTTCGACGGCGATTACAGTTATTGCCGGATATGAGTCGATCAACACCGGAGCGAACTTCACACGCGCCGACGCACAAGCGGCACCGCTTTCGATGCGTTTGCTGGTGGCCATGAAGTCCGCCGGGACGACAACTGCAGGATCTTTGTCATCGGCGACAACGAAATATGGCCAGTCAGCTGAAGTCTTCACAGACCTCAGCTGACTGACCATTCATTTTTCTGCGCAGGCAATCAGGCCACAGGGGCGGGGGGCGGCTCATCCGGCAGGGTGGGCTCACCGGGCTCGGTGGGCTGTTCGTTGGGGGTATCGGGATCAGGTTGGCCGGGGATGCCTCCTGCCATGCTGATCGGCGGGTGTGCCAACAAGGACCAGGCCAAGACGCCAACCTGATTGGGCTCAAGACTTGCCAGTTCGGCACTTATTCGCGGGTCGATCTTCATAAAGCACTCCTGAGCGATGGTCCGGTCCGCGTTGCGCGAATCAGAGCAGTACACTCCATAGAGTGTACGCTCGCCCAGGAATTCCCACGGTTCGTCAGACGGCTGACTCAGGTCCGCGGCAGGGTCACGCCACGCTGGCCCTGATACTTGCCGCCACGGTCCTTGTAAGACACTTCACACTCTTCGTCAGACTCAAGGAACAGCATCTGTGCCACGCCTTCATTGGCGTAGATTTTCGCCGGCAGGTTGGTGGTGTTGGAAAATTCCAGGGTCACGTGACCTTCCCACTCAGGCTCGAGCGGCGTGACGTTGACGATGATGCCGCAACGCGCGTAGGTACTTTTACCCAGGCAAATGGTCAGCACATTACGTGGAATGCGGAAGTATTCGACGGTGCTGGCCAGGGCGAAGGAGTTCGGCGGAATGATGCATACGTCGCTGTGGATGTCGACGAAGCTGCCAGCATCGAAGTTTTTCGGGTCGACGATAGCCGAATTGATGTTGGTGAACACCTTGAAATGATTGGTGCAACGCACATCGTAGCCGTAGCTGGACACGCCATAGGAGATCACACGGCTATCATCGCTGCCGCGCACCTGACGCTCCACGAAGGGCTCGATCATGCCGTGCTCTTGCGCCATGCGGCGAATCCACTTGTCCGATTTGATGCTCATGGCGGGTGTCCTGAATAGCGAGGTGGAAAAAATCTGTCCGGCATCTTACCGGGGCACGCCCTCGGGTTCAAAGACCGGGGCACAATTCTCGACGATCATGCGAAATCCCTGGCCCCTTGAAACAATAGGATGCACCGTCGATCACGAAAACCGAGAAACCTTCGCAAGAAACATTGGCACGTTCCGGAAAAAGGGTTAAGGTGGCGTCACTGTGCTGCTTGTGTCACTGAGAATCTCTACACGATATGTTGAATTTCGATCCAACCATCTACAAGAATTTTTCCTGCTCTTTGCACTCAGTCTCGGCCAGGGTTCTTCCTGAGTCGCAGTTATCTTTGTTCAAGGAGTTACACCATGTCTAATCGCCAAACCGGTACCGTTAAGTGGTTCAACGATGAAAAAGGCTTCGGCTTCATCACTCCACAATCCGGTGACGACCTGTTCGTTCACTTCAAAGCTATCCAATCCGACGGCTTCAAAAGCCTGAAAGAAGGCCAACAGGTTTCTTTCATCGCTACCCGCGGTCAGAAAGGCATGCAAGCTGAAGAAGTTCAAGTTATCTAACTTGTACTTGCTTTAGTAAAAGGCCCCGCCCTCAACAGCGGGGCTTTTTTGTGCCTGCGTGTTTTTCCAGGCATAGAAAAACGCAGCCGAAGCTGCGTTTTTCAGCACTTACCAAGTCACGCCAAACCCTGCCGTGTAACGGGTCTTGCTCAAGTCAGCCTCATCGGAACCACTGACAATATCCCTCTCGGCCTTCAGGTTCAGCGACGCCCAGTCGGTCACTTTATAGCGCAGCCCCATCTCGGCATCGAGCGCGTAGTCGGCCACGCCCGACAACGGCTTGGCCACCTCACCATTGGTGAAGAACTCCACCTTCTTGGCAATCAGGTAACGGTTGTAATCCCACTTCATGGCCAGGGAATAGAAATTCTCCTTGCTGCCATCGTTGAACTCGTAATCAGTGCGATTGACCAGCGACCCCAGGGAAAATGCACCCAACTCGTCATCCCAGAACTGATAGCCAGGACCGGTACCCACTGTACGCTGACGAGACAGGTCTTCTACCTTGTCGCGCTTGTATACCAGACGACCTTCCCAGAACCATTTGTCGGTGATGAAGCGGTCGAGGGAGTATTCGGCCCGCCAGTTGTCCGTCGTGACAACGTCATCCTGGAACTCGCGGTTGTATTCGCCTTCAGCGATGTGCCGCCAACGGCCATGGCGCGCAGTGGTCTTGAAGTCGATGTCGTAATCATCGGTGTCTTTGTCCGCACGCTGGTAATCCAGGGCCGCGTCGATATTGCCCTTCCATACCAAGTCTTCGACCACCGGCTTGGGCTTGAGGATCTGCTGGACACTGGCCAGCTCGACCGTCTTGGGAGCCTCGCCATTGGCCAAAATGACCTTGCCATCGTCCGCAGCATGCAACGACTTGGCCTTCTCGCCGGTGTAGGCGTCCTGCTTGACCAACAGTTCCTGATCACTTTCCAGGGTTTTGACCTGCTTCCAGTCAATGGGGACCGCGCCGGCGTACTCGGTCTGGATCAACAGCTTGCCACCATCGAACAGAATGATCTTGCCACTCAGCTTGTCACCGTTCTTCAACCACACGGTATCCGCGAGCAAGGGGGTAGAAGCACTGGCGATGGCGAGACACAACACGGTTCTGGAGAACATAAGCAAATACAGGCTCAGGTACGCGAAAAGAATTGGCCTTATTCGCAGGAATAAGGCCCTGGCTAGGACTGACCCCGACCGTATCTATTGAGTTCATTTCTCAATGGACGATCAAGGATTTACTCTACAGACGGTACTGCGAACTTTTTCAGGAACCCCGGACGTGATCGAACCAACCACTGACACCGAGAGTGCGGCACAAATCCGACGCACGGCGCTCTACCTGACACTCGCACAAGTGCCGGAGGGCAAAGTGGTGAGTTATGGCCAATTGGCCGAACTGGCCGGACTGGGGCGCGCCGCCCGCTGGGTCGGGCGGACACTGAGCCAGTTGCCCGGCGACAGCAAATTGCCCTGGCACCGCGTACTCGCCGCCGGCGGGCGCATCAGCCTGCCCGCGGGCAGTCCATCCGGGGACGAACAACGCGCCCGATTGCGCATGGAGGGCATCAGTATCCTGAACAATCGTGTTGATATTCAGCGCCATGGCTGGCGCCCGGTAGAGCACAGCGGTTAGAGTGCGCGCTTTGTTTCCGTATTTCTTGAGGCAGACTCCAGCCCATGCCCCGTAAAACCTGGCGCGCCGCGCTCGCCGCATATGCCAGCCCCTCGACGCTTGTACTGTTACTGCTGGGTTTCGCCGCCGGCCTGCCGTACATGCTGGTATTCTCGACTCTTTCGGTCTGGCTGCGCGAAGCCGGTGTGGCTCGCGAAACCATCGGCTATGCAAGCCTGATCGGTCTGGCCTATGCCTTCAAATGGGTCTGGTCGCCATTGCTCGACCAATGGCGCCTGCCCCTGCTGGGCAAGCTCGGTCGACGACGCTCCTGGCTTGTTTTGTCGCAATCGCTGGTGATCCTCGGCCTGATCGGGATGGGCTTTTGCGACCCGCAAAAACACCTTTCATGGCTGATCGCCATCGCGGTCATTGTCGCATTCGCCTCGGCAACGCAAGACATCGCCGTGGACGCCTACCGCCTGGAGATTGCCGAAGACAGTCGCCAGGCCGCCCTCGCCGCCAGTTACATGTCCGGCTATCGGATTGCCGCTTTGCTGGCGACGGCAGGCGCCCTGTTCTTCGCCGAAGGCTTCGGCTCCACGGGTTTCAACTATCAGCACTCCGCCTGGACCGGCACCTACGTGCTGTTCGGCGCCCTGATGATCCCGGCGCTGCTGACCTCCCTCTTCATGCGCGAACCACCGGTCCCGCTGCGCACCCAACTGCAGGCCGGGCGTTATAGCTTCGCGCATCAACTGGCTTCAGTGTTCGTACTGATCGTACTGCTAGTGTCCTTCCCGGCCATGTTCACCCAGCTCTACAACACCGACTTTGCCAGCGTGCTGTTCCATGGTGTGAGCCTGCTCGATCTGCTGCTCGAGGACCGCGCGTTCCTTCGGGCAATTCTCTACACCACGCTGACTGCGCTGTGCCTGTCGACCATGGGTCGCCGTGGCCTGGCGCCAGTGCTGACGCCGGTCAACGACTTCATTCTGCGTTACCGCTGGCAAGCCCTGCTGCTGCTTGGGCTGATCGCCACCTATCGGATGTCCGATACGGTCATGGGCGTGATGGCCAACGTCTTTTACATCGACCAGGGCTTCACCAAGGATCAGATTGCCAGCGTCAGCAAAATCTTCGGCCTGATCATGACGCTGGTGGGCGCCGGCATGGGCGGCCTGCTGATCGTGCGTTTCGGCATCCTGCCGATCCTGTTCATCGGCGGCGCCGCATCGGCGGCGACCAACCTGCTGTTCCTGATGCTGGCGGACATGGGCCCCAACCTGAACATGCTGATCGTGACCATTTCACTGGATAACTTCAGCTCGGGCCTGGCGACTTCCGCCTTCGTCGCCTATCTGTCGAGCCTGACCAACCTGAAATTCTCCGCGACCCAATACGCCCTGCTCAGCTCGATCATGCTCCTGCTGCCACGCCTGATCGGCGGCTACTCAGGCGTCATGGTGGAAAAGTTCGGCTATCACAACTTCTTCCTAATCACCGCCCTGCTGGGCGTTCCGACCCTGGTATTGATCGCCCTGCACTGGTTCCAGGAAAGCCGCCGCGCAGGACCGACACCGACGCCGGAACCGGTTCCGACCCAGGTCGCGGAGGAATCGTAAGAAACACCTGAAGGAAACCTTGCAGAGGGCGCAGAGATTCCCGCCCTCCTGCCACACCGCCGGCCGCACTTCTGTACGACAGCGGATCTCGCCCGTACAATGCTCCGTCATTTCTCGTCATCAGCAACCGACAACGGCCAACCATGCGCACCAGTCAATTTTTGCTCGCCACACAGAAAGAAACGCCTTCCGACGCGGTCGTGATCAGCCACCAGCTGATGCTGCGCGCCGGCATGATCCGTAAACTCGCCTCAGGCCTGTATACCTGGCTGCCGATGGGCTTGCGAGTGATGCGCAAGGTCGAAGCCGTCGTTCGTGAAGAAATGAACGCTGCCGGCTCGCTTGAAGTGTTGATGCCGAGCACTCAACCGGCAGAGCTGTGGCAGGAATCCGGTCGCTGGGAGGAGTACGGCCCTGAATTGCTGCGCTTCAAGGATCGCCACGGTCGCGACTTCTGCGCCGGCCCGACCCACGAAGAAGTCATCACCGATCTGATGCGCAACGAGCTGAGCAGCTACAAACAGCTGCCGATCAACCTCTACCAGATCCAGACCAAATTCCGTGACGAAATCCGCCCACGCTTCGGTTTGATGCGCGGCCGCGAATTCATCATGAAGGACGCCTATTCGTTCCATGCTGACCAGCCATCGCTGCAGATCACCTACGACCGCATGCATCAGGCGTACTGCAACGTGTTCACCCGCCTGGGTCTGAAATTCCGCCCGGTTGAAGCCGATAACGGCTCCATCGGCGGTGCCGGTTCCCATGAATTCCATGTACTGGCCGAGTCCGGCGAAGACGATATCGTCTTCAGCAACGGTTCCGACTACGCCGCGAACATCGAGAAGGCTGAAGCCGTACCGCGCGAAACCTCCCGCGCAGCACCAACAGAAGAACTGCGCCTGGTCGACACGCCGAACGCCAAGACCATCGCGCAACTGGTCGAAGGCTTCAACCTGCCGATCGAGAAGACCATCAAGACCCTCGTGGTTCACGCTGAAGAGAAAGGCAAACTGATTGCCCTGATCATCCGTGGCGACCACGAACTGAACGAAATCAAGGCCGCCAACCAGCCTGGCGTTGCCAGCCCGCTGGTCATGGCCTCCGAAACCGAACTGCGCGACGCCATCGGCGCCGGCGCCGGCTCCCTCGGCCCGCTGAACCTGCCACTGCCTATCATCATCGACCGCTCGGTCGAGCTGATGAGCGACTTCGGCATCGGTGCGAACATCGACGACAAGCACTATTTCGGCGTGAACTGGGAACGCGACCTGCCGGTTCCGACCGTTGCCGACCTGCGTAACGTCGTCAGCGGCGACCCAAGCCCGGATGGCAAAGGCACCCTGGAGATCAAGCGCGGCATCGAAGTCGGGCATATCTTCCAGCTGGGCAACAAGTACAGCAAAGCGATGAAGTGCGAAGTGCTGGGCGAGAACGGCAAGCCGATCACCCTGGAAATGGGCTGCTACGGCATTGGTGTTTCCCGCGTGGTTGCCGCTGCCATCGAGCAGAACAACGACGAAAAAGGGATCATCTGGAGCGACGCGCTGGCACCGTTCCAGGTCGCCCTGGTACCACTGCGCTACGAAACCGAGCTGGTTCGCGAAGCCACCGACAAGCTGTATGCAGAACTGACTGCAGCCGGCTTCGAAGTGCTGCTGGACGACCGCGACAAGAAAACCAGCCCGGGCATCAAGTTCGCGGACATGGAGCTGATCGGCATTCCTCACCGGATCGTGGTCAGTGACCGCGGCCTCGCCGAAGGCAACCTGGAATACAAGAGCCGTACCGAGGCCGAGCCGCAAGCGCTGCCGGTCGCTGACGTACTGTCTTTCCTGCAGGCCCGTATCCGCCGCTGAAACCAGATAGAGACGTCATGTTCAAGCGAAACACCTTAGGCCTCGGTGGTGCCGCCCTGTGCGGCACCCTGCTGGTCAGCGGCTGTGCCAATCACATGTCACAACGCAGCGAGCACGAGGAACGTGTCGAGCGCAAATTGCTCGATCACAGCCTGCAGATCGATGTCGGTGAGCCCAAGGTGCTTGAGCTCCCGCAACGCCGGGTAAAGATCCACGAGCAGAAGACCTTCGAAGTCACCGAGTTCGAAGTCACCCGTCATTACGATCGCTATACGCCTTATCAACCCTGGCGGGAGATCTACGAGTTCCCGCTGGGCGCAGTGGCGGTGGTGGGCGGCGTGGGCGCGAACGTGGTCAACGTGTTTGCCCTGGGCAATCTTCCCGACAGCATGACCAAGGACTGGCTCAGCTACGGTTTCGCCGGACTCAACCCGTTCATGAACGTCCAATCCAACGGTCGTGCGCAACAGAACCTGGCTGGTATCGATGAAGTCCAGCGCGACAAGCGCAAGGAATACTCGAGCCTGCCGTGGAGCGAACGCCCGGTCGAGGTCAAGGCCGGCAAGGAAACCTTCGAGCTGACCACCGACAAAAATGGCGTCTTGCGCCTGAATCTGCTGGACAGCCCGTTCGCCGAATATGACCTCAATCATCTGGGTAAGCTGCAGATCAGCGTCGATGACTCAAAGGGCGATGTGCATAGCGATTCGTCCCTGGCGCTCAGCGGCACGCTGCGCGGCAAATTGCTCGAAGCCCACGGCCTGATTTACGACGACCTCGAAGACGACGAAGTGAGCCAATGGGTACACCGGGTCAAACGCCTGTCGGAACTGGGGCTGGAGGAAGAAGCCAGTGAACTGGAACAAAGCCTGATCGAACTGACCCGTAACGATCCCGAACTGCAGACCGAATTCCTCAAGGCACTGACCAAGGATGCCGGACGACTGGTAGCAGATCCGGGGCCGAACTAAACGCTCAGAGCATCGCGGGCAAATCGAATCGCCCGCGAAGGTGCCTGGCAGGCACCCTGGAACTACCGCTCGAACAATTCCATCTGCTCGAACCCGCCGCGCAAATCCTCCAGCCTCACTCCCACACCCAACAATCGCACCGGCTTACCGCCGCGATTGAACGCCTGGGTCAGCATCAACTGATAACTGCCCAAATCCCGCCCTGCCCCGGCCTGCTCCAGTGTGGTTTGGGTAAAGTCATGAAACTTCACTTTGACGAACGGCTTGCCTGGCCGATAGCTGCTGTCGATTCGCTCCATGCGGGTTTTCAGGGTTTCCAGCAGTTCCGGCAACTTATCCAGGCAACTCCGCAAATCGGGCAGATCGACATCGTAGGTATTTTCAACACTGATCGACTGTCGGCGACTGTCGTTATGCACCTGGCGTTCGTCAATCCCACGGGCCAGACTCCAGAGTCGCTCACCGAAACTGCCGAATTCCCGCACCAGCGCCAACTTTTCCCACTCGCGCAATTGCAGACAATCGGCAATTCCAAGTTTGGCCAACTTATCCGCAGTGACCTTGCCGACCCCGTGCAACTTGTTCACCGGCAAGCCGCTGACAAAGTCTTCGACCTGATCCGGCGTGATGACAAACAAACCGTTGGGCTTTTTCCAGTCGCTGGCGATTTTGGCCAAAAATTTGTTCGGCGCCACGCCTGCTGAAACGGTGATATGCAACTGATTGGACACTCGTCGGCGAATATCCTGGGCAATTCGCGTGGCACTGCCGCCGAAATGCGCGCTGTCTGACACATCGAGATAGGCTTCATCCAGGGAAAGCGGCTCGATGATATCGGTGTAATCGCGAAAAATCGTGTGAATTTCCTTGGACGCCTCTCTGTAGGCATCCATTCGCGGCCTGACGATGGTCAGGTCCGGGCACAGCTTCAACGCATGCCCGGAGGACATCGCCGAACGCACACCATAAGCCCGCGCTTCGTAATTACAGGTCGCGATCACCCCACGCCGATCCGCCGACCCACCTACCGCCAGGGGTTTACCGGCCAGGCGCGGGTCGTCACGCATCTCGATGGCGGCATAGAAACAGTCACAATCGACGTGGATGATTTTTCGCTGGGTCATATCAACGTGGTGTTCAGGGTGAAGAAACGGCGTCATGCCGTGTCAGACGGGCAGTATCTCACTGACACCTGTATATAGCACCAGTAGTCGGAATGTTCTTTTCCAATCGTAGGATAGCTTCCGATAAATTTATTTTTTCAATCGAATTACTTACGCCAATAGAGCTGAAAGCCTTGCCACGCATGACTTACAGCCCTGCCACATACCGTCAAAAGCAAGCTAAGCGATTGAACAGAAACAGGTTTTATCGAAATTTATGATTGACACGCTGACGTATCTCTATAGAATGCCGATCCACAGACGCGGGATGGAGCAGTCTGGTAGCTCGTCGGGCTCATAACCCGAAGGTCGTCGGTTCAAATCCGGCTCCCGCAACCAAACATCAAAAAAGGCTACTCGAAAGAGTGGCCTTTTTTGTGCGTGCCTGTTTTGTGCAGAAGGCGCACCATAAGGGTACGCACCAGCGCCACGGCAAAACCAGAAACCGTTCCGATTCCGAAACTTAAGCCTCACCTGCGACCGTTTGCCGCGTTTTTACGTTTATTTGACCAGGTTCAGGATTAACGGTTGACACTCCGGCGTATCTCTATAGAATGCCGCCACACAGACGCGGGATGGAGCAGTCTGGTAGCTCGTCGGGCTCATAACCCGAAGGTCGTCGGTTCAAATCCGGCTCCCGCAACCAAACATCAAAAAAGGCTACTCGAAAGAGTGGCCTTTTTTGTATCTGTTGAAAAAACCCTTTCGCAACAATGATCTGTCACTGTGTAGTGAGCCGTCCGGGGCCACCGATGCGCTGAGTTCCGACTATGCTCAATCGCAGACTTGGCCCTCTACGACGGATGACGTGCCGTCGCCGAGAGCCGGTGATAGGCGTTAATATTTGTGATTATTTTTTTCTACAGGGATTGGTAACTTGGCTGGATACCCCCATCCTGTCGCGCACAATCCAAGAGGTGATTGATGCGCGCCAACTCGTCTGATTCACAAGACACCGTCACAGCGACACAACCGATCAAGGCGGAGCGCCTGCGCCTGCTCGATCTGGTCAGCAAATACCGTCAGCCCATCGGCCTGGCGGTGACCCTGCTGCTGTTCGCGATCGCGCTGATTGCCTGCCGTCATTTGTTGAGCGAGCTCGATCTGGACGCTCTGCACGACTCGATCCTCGACGTTCCCAAACCCGCATTGCTGGGTGCCGTGGGCGCTACCGTGGTGGGTTTCATCATTTTGCTGGGTTACGAATGGTCGGCCAGTCGCTACGCCGGCGCGAACCTGGCGCCGCGAACCCTGGCACTGGGAGGCTTCACCGCATTCGCCATTGGTAATGCCATCGGCCTTTCGATGCTGTCAGGCGGCTCGGTTCGCTACCGTTTATATGCGCGTCACGGTCTGGGGGCCGCCGAGGTCGCCCACATGACCTTGTTCGCCAGCCTTTCGCTAGGGTGCGCCCTGCCACCGCTCGCCGCGCTGGCGACGCTCAGCGACCTGCCAGCGGCCTCCGTCGCACTGGGTCTCTCCGAAATCTTGCTGGGTGCCGTAGCCACTGCCGTATTGCTGCTGTTTTCGGTACTGGCCATCGGCATCTACCGTCGTCGCTTGCCGGAACAACCTTATGCGGACAACCTGATGGTCAAGGTCGGGCGTCGCACCTTGCGCCTGCCAGGGCGTCGCCTGACCTTCCTGCAATTGATCATCACGGCCCTGGACGTTGCCGCCGCCGCCACCGTGCTTTACTTGCTGCTGCCGGAAGCACCGCCCTTCGGCGCCTTTCTGCTGGTCTACCTGCTGGCCCTGGCCGCCGGCGTACTCAGCCACGTACCGGGTGGTGTCGGTGTATTCGAGGCGATTTTGCTGGCCGCGTTCTCCGACAAACTCGGTGCCGCGCCACTGGCCGCCGCCCTGCTGCTGTATCGCCTGATCTACGTCGTACTGCCGATGCTGGTGGCCTGCCTGTTGCTGCTGATCAACGAAGGTCAGCGCGTATTCCAGACGCGCCAGTCCCTGCGGGCGGCATCGGGCCTGGCTGCGCCGATTCTGGCGGTGCTGGTGTTCCTGTCCGGCGTGGTGCTGTTGTTTTCCGGCGCCACGCCGGAAATCGACACCCGACTGGAACACATCGGTTTTCTGATTCCCCATCGACTGGTCGATGCCTCGCACTTTGGCGCCAGCCTGATTGGCGTGCTGTGCCTGTTGCTGGCCCAGGGCCTGCGTCGTCGACTGTCGGCCGCGTGGATGCTCACCACCATTCTGTTGCTGGTGGGCGCCCTGCTTTCGCTGCTCAAGGGCTTCGACTGGGAAGAAGCCTGCCTGATGACCCTGACCGCAGCTTTGCTGGGGGTCTTCCGGCGTTCGTTCTATCGCCCCAGCCGCCTGACGGAAGTGCCGTTCTCACCACTCTATCTGGTGGCCAGCCTGTGCGTGCTGGGCGCCTCGATGTGGCTGCTGCTGTTTGCCTATCAGGACGTTCCGTACAGCCATCAGCTCTGGTGGCAGTTCACCCTCGACGCCGACGCCCCCCGCGGCTTGCGCTCGTTGCTCGGTGCCGCCGTGCTGCTGGTTGTGGTGTCCCTGACCTGGCTGCTGCGCACTGCGCGCCCGGTCATCCACCTGCCGACACCCGATGAACTGGAGCGCGCCAGCAGGATTCTGATGGCCTCGGCGCAACCCGATGGCGGCCTGGCCCTGACCGGCGACAAGGCACTGCTGTTTCACCCCAACGACGAAGCGTTCCTGATGTACGCCCGCCGTGGCCGCAGCCTGGTGGCGCTGTATGACCCGATCGGTCCGGGCCAGCAACGGGCGGAAATGATCTGGCAGTTCCGCGACCTGTGCGACATCCACCACGCCCGCCCCGTGTTCTATCAAGTGCGCGCGGAGAACCTGCCGTACTACATGGACATCGGCCTGACGGCGATCAAACTCGGCGAAGAAGCCCGGGTGGATCTGCATCGCTTCGATCTCGAAGCCAAGGGCAAAGAGATGAAGGACCTGCGCTACACCTGGAACCGTGGCACACGCGACGGCCTGTCGCTGGAGATCTTCGAGCCGGGCCAGGCGCCGATGAATGAGCTGAAGGTGATATCCGATGCCTGGCTGACCGGCAAGAACGTACGCGAGAAAGGCTTCTCCCTTGGCCGCTTCAGCGATGACTACCTCAAGCATTTCCGCATAGCGGTGATTCGTTTCGAAGGGCGCCCGGTGGCGTTCGCCAACCTGCTCGAGACCTACAGCCATGACCTGGCCAGCCTCGACCTGATGCGCGCGCACCCGGACGCGCCCAAACTGACCATGGAATTCATGATGGTCGGCCTGATTCAGCACTATAAAAATCATGGATATGCACGCTTCAGCCTGGGCATGGTGCCATTGTCGGGGCTGCAACCCCGTCGCGGTGCCCCCTTGACCCAGCGCCTGGGCTCGATGGTTTTCCGCCGTGGTGAGCAGCTCTACAACTTCCAAGGCTTGCGCCGCTTCAAAGACAAGTTCCAGCCAGACTGGGAACCCCGTTATATGGCCGTGCCCGCCGGACTCGATCCGCTGGTTGCCCTGGCCGATACTGCTGCCCTGATCGCGGGCGGCTTGACTGGATTGGTGAAACGCTGATGATTCAACGCTCCTTGCGGTACGTACTGGGCACGCTGGTAGTGCTGGCCCTGATTCTCGGTGGTGGCTACTGGTACTTGAAACGCCCGGCACCTGAACCGACCCTCGAACTGTTGACCCCGGCCGATGGCGCGGCGATGACCCGCGTCATCTCCGGGACCACGCCACGCGCCCAGGTGCTGGTGGCGGTCACCGAGGAACAGAAGCTCAGCGACAAACAATTGATGACCCTGAGCCGCAGCGGCTCAGCGCAGATTGTCCAGGTGATCCTGCCCAAGGACTGCCTGCTGCAAAGCCGCGCCCTGCAGTCGGGTCTGAGAGAACTCAAAGGCCCGGCAACCCTGGTCAGCGGCATCGGCCCCGGCGCAGTACTCGCCTGGCGCTGGTTGTCCGAACAGAAAAACGACAAGGCCCAGGCTGTCTCGGTCGACCTGGCCCTGGAAAAGGGTGGCTGCACGCACCTGTTGCCAAAAAGCGCCTCCCACGGCCACTGGCTGGTGGCGTGGAACGACAACCCGGATGACACCAGCGCCGGCTTCGTGCGCGACCAGCCCAACGCCGAAACCAGCATCAGCGACTACGACATCAACCTGCCGCAAGTGCTGAACAACGAGCTGCGCAAGATCCTCGTTGGCGGCGACAAGGCCGCAGGCGGCCTGCAGATCCCGGTGGTCGAAGTGCCAGCGGGCCAGGCCAAGGACACCGTAACCCTGTTCCTGTCCGGAGATGGTGGCTGGCGTGACCTCGACCGCGACGTGGCGGGCGAAATGGCGAAGATCGGCTACCCGGTGGTCGGCATCGACACCCTGCGCTACTACTGGCAGCACAAGAGTCCCGAGCAAAGCGCCCTGGACCTTGCCGAGCTGATGCAGCATTACCGCCAGAAATGGGGCACCAAGCGTTTCATCCTCACCGGCTACTCGTTTGGTGCCGATGTGTTGCCAGCCATCTACAACCGCCTGGCAGAGTCCGAGCAGCAGCGCGTCGACGCGATCATCCTGCTGGCCTTCGCCCGCACCGGCAGCTTCGAGATCGAAGTCGAAGGCTGGCTTGGCAATGCTGGCAAAGAAGCCGCCACCGGCCCGGAAATGGCCAAGCTGCCTGCCGCCAAAGTGGTGTGCATCTACGGTGAAGAAGAAGTCGACGAAAGCGGCTGCACCGACAAGACCGCCGTGGGCGAAGCCATCAAACTGCCTGGCGGTCACCACTTCGACGAGAACTACCCGGCCCTGGCCAAGCGGCTGGTGGACATCATCATAAAACGCCAGGCCAAGGAAGAGGCGACGGCACAGGAGTGATGTGACCCGCGCAAACAAAAAAGCCCCTACCGCTTCATGAGCGTGGGGGCTTTTTCATTTCAGCAAGTACTACATATCCTGCTCGCGAAAGCGGTGGGTCAGTCAACACAGGGGTTAAATGTCAGTCCGCCTTCGCGACCAGGCTCTCTCCCCCAGGGTATTCGCGCAAGGTTCATTCAATTGCCAGACAACAAAAAGCCCCCGATACCGCAAGGCACCGGGGGCTTTTGATTCAGGCTTACATCTCGACCTGGGTACCCAGCTCGATCACCCGGTTCAGCGGCAGATTGAAGAAACGCAGGTTGCCGTTGGCGTTTTTCAACATAAAGGCGAACAGCGCCTCACGCCAGCGGGCCATGCCTTCAAGCTTGGAGGCGATAACCGTCTCACGGCTGAGGAAGTAGGTCGTGCGCATCGGACTGAAGTCCAGTTCATCCAGATGACACAGCTTCAGCGCTTGCGGTACGTCCGGCTCGTCAGTGAAACCGAAGTGCAGGATCACCCGGAAGAAACCCTCACCATAGGCGTCGACCTCGAACCGTCGTGATGACGGCACACGCGGGATATCCTCATACACCACCGTCAGCAGCACCACTTGCTCGTGCAGCACCTGGTTATGCAACAGATTGTGCAACAACGCGTGAGGCACGGCGTCTGGCCGCGCCGTGAGGAATACAGCGGTGCCCTGAACACGATGCGGTGGTTGTACGGCGATACTGCTGATGAAAATCGGCAGCGGCAGGCCGCCCTCGTCCAGCCGATCCACCAGCAACTCTTTGCCGCGCTTCCAGGTGGTCATCAGGATAAACAACACGATCCCCGCCAGAACCGGGAAGGCACCACCCTGAATGATTTTTGGCACGTTGGCGGCAAAAAACAGCCCGTCCACCAACAGGAAACCGATCAGGATTGGCACCGCCAGCACGGGTGGCCATTTCCACAACAACAGCATCACAGCGGAGACCAGAATACTGGTGATCAGCATGGTTCCGGTTACCGCCACACCATAGGCCGAGGCCAACGCGCCGGAGGATTCAAAGCCAAGCACCAGCAGGATCACGCCAACCATCAGCGCCCAGTTCACCGCACCAATGTAGATCTGCCCCTGCTCGGCACTGGACGTGTGCTGAATGTGCATGCGCGGGATGTACCCCAGTTGAATCGCCTGACGCGTCAACGAGAACGCGCCGGAGATCACCGCTTGCGAAGCAATCACCGTGGCCAGGGTGGCCAGCACCACCAGCGGGATCAACGCCCAGCTCGGCGCCAACAGGTAGAACGGGTTGCGCGCCGCCTCCGGGTTTTCCAGCAGCAAGGCACCCTGGCCAAAGTAGTTGAGCACCAGCGCCGGCAGCACCAGGGCGAACCAGGCACGGGCGATCGGCTTGCGGCCGAAGTGGCCCATGTCGGCGTATAACGCTTCGGCCCCGGTCAAGGCCAGCACCACGGCGCCCAGGATCGCAACCCCCATGCCCGGATGCACGATGAAGAACCGCACGCCCCACATCGGGTTCAGCGCATTCAGGACTTCCGGATGCTGCACAATACCGTTGGCGCCAAGCAGACCCAGCACCACGAACCACAGCACCATGACCGGGCCGAACAGCTTGCCGATGCGATCAGTGCCGTGCTTCTGGATCAGAAACAACGCCACCAGCACGATCAAGGCCAATGGTACGACCCAGCGTTCCAGCCCCTCGAACGCCAACTCCAGACCTTCCACCGCCGACAGTACGGAAATCGCCGGGGTGATCATACTGTCGCCATAAAACAGCGCCGCGCCAATCAGACCGAGAATCACCAGTGTTGCCCGCAGCTTCGGATAGGGCGAGGAAGCGCTACGAGCTAACGCCGTCAGCGCCATGATCCCGCCTTCGCCCTGGTTGTCTGCCCGCAGAATGAACAGCACGTATTTGATCGAAACGACCCAGACCAGCGACCAAAAAATCAGCGCCAGAATCCCAAACACGCCGTCATGATTGACCGGAACGCCATAGTGGCCTGTAAACACCTCTTTGAGGGTGTACAGCGGGCTCGTGCCGATATCGCCATATACCACCCCAACCGCCGCGACCAGCATGCCGATCGGCTTTGCCGTCGAATGCCCGGCGCCCGCAGCCTGACTACTTGCCTGACCCATCCACCACTCCTACTACCCAGACTCGGGCTTCTTTTGAAGAAGCACTATGCTTTGTCGTGCAGCATGCGCTGTTTTACTTCGCGTTACAGACGTTTTGATGACTGTAAAAATTCGGTAAAGCCTAACGGCGCGAAGCATAGCGCAGCACTCGTCGTATTTCCCTGCATAAAGCTGGTCAAGTGCGCTTGCCATCGCTAGAATTGCGCACTTTTTGATCAGAGGCGCGATAAAGCGTCCATCTGTCGCCTTGCCGATCACGGCTGGAGGCGTCACAAAACACCGAGGTTAGACATGTCCACCACTCCTGCGCCGGCCAATCCAAAGGTTGGCTTCGTATCCCTGGGTTGCCCGAAAGCACTGGTCGACTCCGAGCGCATCCTTACCCAGCTGCGCATGGAAGGCTATGACGTCGTGTCCACTTATCAGGATGCGGACGTAGTGGTCGTCAACACCTGCGGCTTCATCGATTCGGCCAAGGCGGAATCCCTGGAAGTGATCGGCGAAGCCATCAAGGAAAACGGCAAGGTCATCGTGACCGGCTGCATGGGCGTCGAAGAAGGCAACATCCGCAACGTGCACCCGAGCGTGCTGGCGGTCACTGGCCCTCAGCAGTACGAACAAGTGGTCAACGCCGTGCATGAAGTCGTGCCGCCGCGTCAGGATCACAACCCGCTGATCGACCTGGTGCCGCCTCAAGGGATCAAACTGACCCCGCGCCACTACGCCTACCTGAAGATTTCCGAAGGCTGCAACCACAGCTGCAGCTTCTGCATCATCCCGTCGATGCGCGGCAAACTGGTCAGCCGTCCAGTGGGTGATGTGCTCGACGAAGCCCAGCGCCTGGTCAAATCCGGCGTCAAGGAGCTGCTGGTCATCTCCCAGGACACCAGTGCCTACGGCGTCGACGTGAAATACCGCACCGGCTTCTGGAACGGCGCGCCGGTGAAAACCCGCATGACCGAACTCTGCGAGGCCCTCAGCACCCTGGGCGTCTGGGTTCGCCTGCACTACGTCTACCCGTACCCGCACGTCGATGAGTTGATCCCGCTGATGGCCGACGGCAAGATCCTGCCGTACCTGGACATCCCTTTCCAGCACGCCAGCCCGAAAGTACTGAAGGCAATGAAACGCCCGGCGTTCGAAGACAAGACCCTGGCGCGCATCAAGAACTGGCGCGAGATCTGCCCGGACCTGATCATCCGTTCGACCTTCATCGTCGGCTTCCCCGGCGAAACCGAAGAAGACTTCCAATACCTGCTGAACTGGCTGACTGAAGCGCAACTCGACCGCGTCGGCTGCTTCCAGTATTCGCCGGTCGAAGGCGCTCCAGCCAACGATCTGGATCTGGAAGTCGTCCCGGACGAAGTCAAACAGGATCGCTGGGAGCGCTTCATGGCGCACCAGCAGGCGATCAGCTCGGCGCGCCTGCAACTGCGCATCGGCCGTGAAATCGAAGTGCTGGTCGATGAGGTCGACGAGCAAGGCGCAGTCGGCCGTTGCTTCTTCGATGCCCCGGAAATTGATGGCAACGTGTTCATCGACAACGGCAGCAACCTGAAGCCGGGCGACAAGGTCTGGTGCAAAGTGACCGACGCCGACGAATATGACCTGTGGGCTGAACAGATCTAAGCGCCAAAAATACGAAAAGCCCCGCTCTCTTGACGAGATGCGGGGCTTTTTTACGGCTATCGTTTTATGAAGAACGGATTTCTCTTCCCTTACAACCGGTTGAAAAATAGAAGGAGCAGTCGGGCATGCGCCAACATTCGGTCATCCATACGCCGAAACAGAGCGACTACGAAGAGCTGACACGGGTTTGGGAGGCTTCGGTACGGGCTACCCATGACTTTCTGCCAGAGAGCTACATCGAATTGCTGAAAAACCTGGTGCTGACCCGCTACCTCGATGCGGTCATGCTGATCTGCACCAAAGACCCACGCCAGCGCATTACCGGATTCGCCGGAGTCGCGGCAGGCAAGATCGAAATGCTTTTCATCGACCCCGCGCACCGCGGCCAGGGCCTGGGCAAGCAGCTGTTGCGCTACGCCATGGAGCACCTGAATGCCGATGAACTGGACGTCAACGAACAGAACCCGCAAGCCCTCGGTTTTTACTTCAAACAGGGCTTCGAAGTCATTGGACGATCTGAAGTCGACGGCATGGGCCAGCCATATCCGTTGTTGCATATGCGGATGCGCCAAAACCAGCAACACTCACGACTTGGCTGACACCACACGGAACGACGGCAGGAGCTGGCGCCTACAAAAAGCCCCTGCGGCAAAATGGTTCCGGGATTAACCGGCGCCAGGCAGGTACAATGCCCACCCCTTTTTTGTTACGGCCTTGTCATGACTGACCCGATTCGACTCTCCAAACGCCTCATCGAACTCGTCGGCTGCTCCCGTCGGGAGGCTGAGCTGTTCATCGAGGGCGGCTGGGTCACCGTCGACGGCGAAGTCATCGATGAACCGCAATTCAAGGTTGGCGACCAGAAAGTCGAACTCGACAAGGATGCCAAGGCTACCGCGCCGGAACCGGTGACCCTCCTGCTCAACGTGCCCGCCGGCATGGATGCGCAAACCGCCATGGCGACCATCAGCGCCGAAACCCTGAGCGAGGAGCACCGCTACGGCAAACGCCCGCTCAAGGGTCACTTCCTGCGCCTGACCGCCAGCACCGACCTGCAAGCCAATGCCAGCGGCTTGCTGGTGTTTACCCAGGACTGGAAGATCCTGCGCAAACTCACCGCCGATGCGAGCAAGATCGAGCAGGAATACGTGGTCGAGGTCGAGGGCGACATGGTTGAGCACGGCCTCAATCGCTTGCAGCACGGCCTGACCTACAAGGGCAAGGAGCTGCCACCGGTGAAGGCCAGTTGGCAGAACGAAAACCGCCTGCGGTTCGCCATGAAGAACCCGCAACCGGGCGTGATCGCCCTGTTCTGCCAGGCTGTCGGCCTGAAGGTCGTGGCCATCCGCCGCATCCGTATCGGCGGCGTGTCCATCGGCAAAGTGCCCCTGGGGCAATGGCGCTACCTGACCGGCAAAGAGAAGTTCTAAGACACTCGCGCCGTCACACATTCCGGCGTCGCTGTGTTCTGCGACGCCCATAGCTGAATTATCAGGATTGCTCACATGATTCATAACGACGTACTGCGCAGCGTGCGCTACATGCTGGACATCAGCGACAAGAAAGTCATCGAGATCATCAAGCTCGGCGGCATGGACGTGCCCCTGGCCGACCTGGTGAGCTACCTCGACAAGAAAGAGGAAGACGAAGAAGGCTTCGTGCGCTGCCCGGACGAAGTCATGGCGCATTTCCTCGACGGCCTGGTGATCTTCAAGCGCGGCAAGGACGAAAGCCGTCCACCGCAGCCGATCGAAGTGCCAGTGACCAACAACATCATCCTGAAAAAGCTGCGCGTGGCCTTCGAACTGAAAGAAGACGACATGCACGCGATCCTCAAGGCCGCCGAGTTCCCGGTGTCCAAACCTGAGTTGAGCGCCCTGTTCCGCAAGTTCGGCCACACCAACTATCGCCCGTGCGGCGACCAGTTGCTGCGCAATTTCCTTAAGGGCCTGACCCTGCGCGTACGCCCGCAATAAGGCTCATTTTCCATGTAGGAGCTGGAGCGCCGCGTTGATCCAGACAATCCGCGTGATCGTTAGCGATCATCGCTGGCAAGCCAGCGCCTACATGGCCGAATGGCCCTCCATTCCGCTTGAAAATAGTGGCTCCGCTTCACGCGGCTGACGACTAGGGTGTTAAGACCTTCAGTTCTCAGGAATCGCCATGCACCCCTACTTTTCCCTGCAAGGCCGCACCGCACTGGTGACCGGCGGCACTCGCGGTATCGGCAAAATGATCGCCAAAGCCTATGTCGAGGCGGGCGCTACCGTTTACGTCTGTGCCCGAGATGCCGAAGCCTGCCTGCAAACGGCGGATGAGCTCGGTGCACTTGGACGCTGTCACGCCGTCGCCGCCAACCTGGCCACGGAACAAGGCGTGCAGCAACTGGCCGCACGCTTGAGCGAGCAGATCGGCCACCTCGATATCCTGGTGAACAACGCAGGTACGACCTGGGGCGCGCCACTGGAGAGTTACCCGGTCAAGGGCTGGGAAAAGGTCATGCAGCTCAATGTGACGTCGGTCTTCAACTGTATCCAGCAGTTCCTGCCACTGTTGCGCAAGGCCGGCTCACCGGCGAATCCGGCGCGGATCATCAACATCGGTTCGGTTGCAGGAATTTCATCCTTCGGTGAACAAGCCTATGCCTACGGACCGAGCAAGGCGGCCCTCCATCAACTGTCCCGCATTCTGGCGCGTGAGCTGGTGAGCCAGCACATCAACGTCAACGTGATCGCGCCGGGACGTTTTCCGAGCAAGATGACCCAGCACATCGGCAATGATGAGCAGGCATTGGCCGAAGATACGGCGTTGATTCCAATGAAGCGCTGGGGTCGGGAGGAAGAGATGGCTGCGCTGGCGATCAGCCTGGCGAGTACGGCAGGGGCTTACATGACCGGGAATATTATTCCGCTGGATGGGGGCTTCAGTCTCTGAAATTTGCGGTGTGGCCATCGCGGGCACACCACGCTCCCACTGGGTTCTCGAGCGAACACACAATACGCGCCCACTCCAAAAACAGGGGGAGCGTGGCTTGCCCGCGATAGCAGACTCACAGTCTGCACCGATGCACCGGGTGATCGGGTTATCATTCCCGCCCCCATTCCGCTTCGATCCCACACCATGACCTACAGCGTTTCTCCCATCGGCTTCGTGCGTTCCTGCTTCAAGGAGAAGTTCGCCATCCCGCGCCAGCCGCAACTGGCCCCGGCCGCACGCGGCGTGCTGGAGTTGGTGGCGCCATTCGATCAAGGCGACGCGGTGCAGGGTTTGGAGCAGGTCAGCCACGTCTGGCTGCTGTTCCTGTTTCATCAAGCCCTGGAAGATAAACCACGGCTGAAGGTCCGCCCGCCACGCCTCGGCGGCAACAAATCCATGGGTGTGTTCGCCACCCGCGCGACTCACCGACCCAACGGCATTGGCCAGTCCGTGGTCAAACTGGACAAGGTCGAAGCCAATCGCTTGTGGATATCCGGCATAGACCTGCTGGACGGCACGCCGATTCTCGACATCAAGCCCTACGTGCCTTATGCCGACGTTATCGAGAGCGCCACCAACACCATCGCCAGCGCCGCGCCACAGCTGATTCCGGTGCAATGGACGGACACTGCCCTGCAACAGGCCCGCGGGCACGCTCAGCGCCTTCAGGAGCCCCTGGTCGAGCTGATCGAGCAATGCCTGGCGCAAGATCCTCGCCCGGCCTATCAGACGCCGGTACCGGAACGGGAGTACGGCGCGCAGTTCTGGGACCTGGACGTGCGTTGGCATTACCCGACACCGGAGCTGATCCGCGTGCTGGAAGTCATTCCTGCAAAAGGCTGAATGCCGGAAACGAAAAAGCCCGCATGACCTTACCAGGTCATGCGGGCTTTTCAGATACGCTGCAAATCTACAGTAGGAGCGAGCCTGCTCGCGAAAAACCTGAGGACCCGCGGGGTATCAAGCTTCCCGCGTTATCGTTGACCTCCATCGCGAGCTGGCTCGCTCCCACAGGTGACCTACGGTCACTTCTCGACGAACGCACGCTCGATCAGGTAGTCACCCGGTTCGCGCATCCGCGGCGACACTTTCAGGCCGAAGCTGTTCAGCACTTCGCTGGTCTCGTCGAGCATGCTCGGGCTGCCGCACAGCATGGCGCGGTCGTCCTGCGGGTTGATCGGCGGCAGACCGATGTCGCGGAACAGCTTGCCACTGCGCATCAGGTCGGTCAGGCGGCCTTCGTTCTCGAACGGCTCGCGGGTCACGGTCGGGTAGTAGATCAACTTCTCACGCAGCGCTTCGCCGAAGAACTCGTTCTGCGGCAAGTGCTCGGTGATGAATTCGCGGTAGGCGACTTCGTTGACGTAACGTACGCCGTGGCACAGGATCACTTTTTCGAAACGCTCGTAGGTTTCCGGATCCTGAATGACGCTCATGAACGGCGCCAGACCGGTACCGGTGCTGAGCAGGTACAGATGTTTGCCAGGCTTCAAGTCATCCAGCACCAGCGTGCCGGTAGGCTTCTTGCTGATGATTATCTCGTCGCCTTCCTTCAGATGCTGCAACTGAGAAGTCAGCGGACCATCAGGTACCTTGATGCTGAAGAACTCGAGATGCTCTTCCCAGTTCGGGCTGGCAATCGAGTATGCGCGCATAAGCGGGCGGCCATTGGGCTGTTGCAGGCCGATCATCACGAACTGACCGTTCTCGAAGCGCAGGCCCGGATCGCGGGTGCACTTGAAGCTGAACAGAGTGTCGTTCCAGTGGTGAACACTGAGGACACGCTCGTGGTTCATGTTGCTCATGTACGTGGGACTCCTGGAGATTTGTCTGCGCCCTGCCCTGCGAAAAAGAGTTGGCTTCGCGCAATTGCATCGCATTCTAAAGGCAGCGACAATATCTGTTAAATGGATTATTAAGATAAGGGTTATCGGTTATATCGATATGCGATTTACTCTCCGTCAACTTCAAGTATTTGTCGCCGTCGCCCAGCAGGAAAGCGTGTCCCGCGCTGCGGGCCTGCTCAATCTCTCGCAATCGGCGGCGAGCACCTCGATCACCGAGCTTGAGCGCCAATGCAGCTGCCAGCTATTCGACCGCGCCGGCAAACGCCTGAGCCTCAATGCCCTTGGCAAGCAACTGCTGCCGCAAGCCGTTGCCCTGCTGGATCAGGCCAAGGAAATCGAAGACCTGCTCAACGGCAAGTCCGGCTTCGGCTCTCTGGCGGTGGGTGCAACCCTCACCATCGGCAATTACCTGGCCACTTTGCTGATCGGCAGCTTCATGCAACGCCACCCGGAAAGCCAGGTAAAGCTGCACGTACAGAACACTGCCAACATTGTGCAACAAGTGGCCCACTACGAAATTGACCTGGGTCTAATCGAAGGCGACTGCAGCCATCCGGACATCGAAGTGCAGAGCTGGGTCGAGGATGAGCTGGTGGTGTTTTGCGCACCACAGCATCCCTTGGCCAAACGCGGCACGGCGACCATGGATGAGTTGAGTCACGAAGCCTGGATTCTGCGCGAACAAGGCTCGGGCACGCGATTGACCTTCGATCAGGCGATGCGTCATCACCGAAGTTCGCTCAACATCCGTCTTGAGTTGGAACACACCGAAGCGATAAAACGCGCAGTGGAGTCTGGCCTGGGGATTGGTTGCATCTCGCGACTGGCGCTACGGGACGCATTCCGGCGCGGCAGCCTGGTGCCGGTGGAGACACCGGATCTGGATCTGGCGCGGCAGTTCTATTTCATCTGGCACAAACAGAAATACCAGACGTCGGCGATGCGCGAGTTTCTCGATCTCTGCCGCGCCTTCACCGCCGGGGTTCAGCGCAGCGACGAGATCGTGCTGCCGACAATCGCTTAAAGCAGAATCACGGCCCACACCAGCGCGATCATGCTCAACGCCACCAATTGCGCGGCACTGCCCATGTCTTTGGCGTTTTTCGACAACGGGTGCAATTCAAGGGAAATGCGGTCGATGGCCGCTTCCACTGCCGAATTGAGCAACTCGACTATCAAGGCCAGCAGGCAGACCGCAATCAGCAATGCCTGCTCGACACGGCTGACATTCAGGAAGAACGACAGCGGAATCAGGATGACGTTAAGCAACACCAACTGGCGAAAAGCGGCTTCGCCGGTGAAAGCTGCGCGCAGGCCGTCAAGGGAATAGCCGGAGGCGTTGAGGATGCGTTTCAGGCCGGTCTGGCCTTTGAAAGGTGACATAGAGTATGCAACTGACCAAAAAAGAGGTGGGGAAGCTAGATTAGCCAAAGTCAAAAAAGCGTGAAGACGCTGTTTCTTAATGGCTCGGAATTGACTCAAGTTGTTGCAGAAGCAACGCGGCCTGGGTTCGGGTCCGGACATTCAGTTTACGGAAAATCGCGGTCACGTGGGCTTTGATGGTCGCCTCGGAAACGCTCAGTTCGTAAGCGATCTGCTTGTTCAGCAGTCCTTCACAGACCATGGTCAACACGCGAAACTGCTGCGGCGTCAGGCTCGCAAGGCCTTCACTGGCCGCCTTCGCCTCCTCCGAAACACTGACGGCCTCGAACGCTTGCGGTGGCCAGTAAACATCGCCATCGAGAACCGCCCGCACGGCTTTCTGGATCACGCCCAGGTCGCTGGACTTGGGAATGAAGCCACTGGCGCCAAATTCACGGGACTTGACCATGATCGTAGCCTCTTCCTGGGCCGAGACCATGACCACCGGAATCTGCGGATACTGACCGCGCAACAGCACCAACCCGGAAAAACCGTATGCCCCCGGCATGTTCAGATCCAGCAGTACAAGATCCCAATCGGCCTTTTCAGTCAGACGGGTTTCCAGCTCCGCAATGCTCGCCACTTCGACAAGACGGACATCCGGGCCAAGACCCAGGGTCAACGCTTGGTGCAAGGCGGAACGAAAAAGCGGGTGGTCATCGGCTATCAGGATTTCGTATGTGGCCATTTTTCAAATCATCCTGTTCTTCAAACAGCTCAAGGTGCAGCCACGGAGCTGCACCAACAGGGCACGCTAAACGCCAATCACGTGGATCTCACGTGAAAAAATGGCGTATCAAACCTTGGCCGCGCCCCAATCGGCGCCAAGCATGCCCAGCGTAGCCGGGGTGGTCAAGGTGCTTGGCCCGGACAGTTCTTTGCAGTATGGGCGACAATTAGCTCATTGAGGCGGCGTTACCCTGCACGAATGGCATCAACTCAGCGTGCGCCGCCGTTTCAACGTTCATTTCAAGCTGCCGCTTGGCGTCGAGGTAATGCTGGCTGAAGACGTCGAAATAAGCGTCCAGCGCCGACGCTGCCTGCGCATCGCCGGCAAGATCGAGGCACAACGCCGCCACTTCCGCAGTGCACAGATGCTCACTGCGTGTAGAGCGACGCAACTGATAGCGGGAGAGTTTTTCCGGCAGCAGGCTGAGGATCGGCAATGTGTCGAAGTAGGGGCTTTTGCGAAAAATCTTGCGGGCTTCGGTCCAGGTCGCGTCGAGCAATATGAACAGCGGCCGCCTAGTGCTATCGGGCGTCACGCTGTGGGTTACACGCTCAGGCGCGACGTATTCGCCCGGAAACACCAGGTAAGGCTGCCATTGCGGATCGGACAGCAATGCCAGCAGCTTTGGGTCGACCTCGGTGCGCGACCAGATAAACGCGTGATTGTCCCGTACCACATCGGCGATAAGCCAGCCGGTATTACTCGGCTTGAACACTTCCTTGTTGGTCATGATCAGGCAAACGCCGGAGCGGGTTTCGACCTGCGGGCGCCAGGCACACAGGCAATGGCTCTCGATTACACGACAATCGCGGCAACGAGTTGCCCGCCAGCCACGGGCCTGAATCGGCTTGATGCCTTCCTCTTCACGTTGATCGCGCAGCCGGGCTACGGCGTTGGGAGCATGGCTCATCGAAGGCAACGCCGACAAAATGGGGAAATTGACACGAACAACTCTCGGCATGGCAATAAAGGCCGACAGTTTAACAGAGCGCTGAGCGCAAACCTGTACCGTCCCGACCACCTCCCCTATAATTCGCCACCACTGAACGCACAGTCATGTGACTGGTCGAAGCACTCAGTCACTGAATCAGGAGAGTTTCATGCTGCGCCTTATCGTTCCCACCGCTGCCATTCTGCTGGCGTCGTCATTCAGCGCCCAGGCTGCATCCTTGAGTGAACAGAATCTGAACAAAGAGCTGCAAAACGTCGCCGCGCAAAGCAGTGTTGGTACTCCACGGGCTATCAATGAAGACATTCTTGATCAGGGCTATACCGTCGAAGGAACGACATTGATCAACCACCTGAGCGTGCAAAGCAGCCATGCCACCAAGATGCGCGCCGATCCAAAAGCCGTGTATTTCCAACTCGGTGCCTCGGTATGCAACAACCCGTCGTACCGCAAGCTGATGGCCAAAGGCGCAACCATGCGTTACGACTTCACCGAAGTGAAGTCCAACCGTTCGGTCGGCTCGGCCAGCTACCGGGAATCGGATTGCCCGAAAGCACCTCAGAAGAAAAAGTAATCAGTGGGACTTGGCGCGCCGCTGTTCATCTTCGGCGCGCAGCTCCGCCAGCAACGCCTGCAGGTAACGAGAGTGCGGCTCTGCGCCCTCAAGCCGTCGACAGCACTCCTCTTCGAGACTCAAATGATGGGTCTCGGCTGACGACTTCAGCAATCGATACAAATTCGTATCGATCTCTATTTCCAGAATGACTCTGGCCATGGCTCCCGCCTCCTTGCTCCTCGCTCTTGTTGAGCGACAAATCCTTAAACCGCTCGTACCGTGCGCCCTGCCCTTGACGCCAAGTTGTTGTGATACACCTGTCATTCAGTTAATCAGAATGCAGCCCCCTGGGCGCGCCTTCAGACGAGTGGTGAAACCACCTTGTAAATCGTCAATAAGCGGTTGCCAGGAAAGACTTTACGGCGCAATGATCAAAACAGCGCAAATCATCGCGAGGGTCTAGATTACAGGTTAGCCACGTTCAATTTTTCAGGGCTGGAAAGGGGCCGTCCGTTACGAACCAAGCTTTGCGAATGTTTCTTTCACCCAAGGAAAAAACAGAGCCTGTATGGATGATCCGACAACCATTCGGGTCAAGTGGATCGCCCAGGCATGGGCCTGGGCAGACAGCGACACACGAGGTGTCGTGGCATTGGCGAATGTGTTGTCGATGCCGGGGGCTCTGTGCAGAAGGAGAAGTTGAATGCCTTACCAACCGAATGACCTCTTGAGCCGTCATTTTGAAGAAAGCGGCCACGACCTCATCAGCAAGGTCGAAGAACAACTCAACCTGGTTTCTCCCAACAGCCCGAACATCCCGATCTATCGCGACATGATCCTGACCGTGCTGCGCATGGCCCAGGAAGACCACAACCGCTGGAATGCCAAGATCACCCTTCAAACCCTGCGCGAACTGGAGCAGGCCTTCCGCGTACTGGAGCAGTTCAAGGGACGGCGTAAAGTCACGGTTTTCGGTTCGGCCCGCACCCCGGTTGAACATCCGCTGTACGGAATGGCCCGTGAACTCGGCGCCGCTCTGGCCCGCTCAGACCTGATGGTTATCACCGGCGCCGGTGGCGGTATCATGGCCGCAGCCCATGAAGGGGCCGGCCTCGCTCACAGCCTGGGCTTCAACATCACCCTGCCCTTCGAACAACACGCCAACCCGACCGTCAGCGGCACCACCAATCTGCTGCCCTTCCACTTTTTCTTCACGCGCAAACTGTTCTTTGTCAAGGAAGCCGATGCGCTGGTGCTATGCCCGGGTGGCTTCGGCACACTGGATGAAGCACTGGAAGTACTGACACTGATCCAGACCGGAAAAACGCCGTTGGTACCGGTCGTGCTGCTGGACGCCCCAGGCGGCAAATTCTGGCAGGTCGCGCTGGACTTCATTCATCAGCAATTGGTGGAGAACCGCTACATCCTGCCCACCGACATG
The DNA here is from genome assembly GCF_054481235.1 of Pseudomonas fluorescens group sp. PF-69. Classification (NCBI taxonomy): domain Bacteria; kingdom Pseudomonadati; phylum Pseudomonadota; class Gammaproteobacteria; order Pseudomonadales; family Pseudomonadaceae; genus Pseudomonas; species Pseudomonas fluorescens group sp. PF-69. Next base: position 157,042 of record NZ_JBTMNC010000001.1, read on the forward strand.
AAACTGGTGAAATTGGTCTACTGCGTCGATGAAGCGGTGGAGCACATCAACCAGTTCTACAGCAACTTCCACTCCAGCCGCTGGCTCAAGCATCAGTTCCTGATTCGCATGAATCACACACTCAGTGACCCGGCGCTCGAACACATGCAGGTGGCATTTGCCGATCTGTGCCTCAGCGACCACTTCCATCAACATGTCTACAGCGGCGAAGAACACGACGAAGCGCAGTTCAGCCACTTGGCGCGATTGGCCTTCAATTTCAACGCCCGTGATCATGGCCGGCTGCGAGAACTGGTGGACTACATCAACCTGCCGGAAAACTGGGCGCAGCCCCAACCTCAAGTGCAACAGCACACTCGTGAGCCATCAAAGGTTACGTGAGGCACAAAAAACGGCCCGCTATCGAAATAGCGAGCCGTTTCAGTTAATCGTCCATCCCTCGACCACTGAACAAGCGGCCGATCATTTCCATGGAGAACCCTCGATACGCCAGGAACCTGCCTTGTTTGGCACGTTCCCGGTTATCGATCGGTAGATGCCCGGAGAACTTGCGCTGCCAGGTGTCAGCCAACTGCTCTTGCCAGTCGATCCCGCTTTCGCGCAAGGCGAGTTCAATGTCACTACGCTGCAGGCCCCGCTGGCTTAGCTCTTCACGAATACGCAGAGGGCCATAACCGGAACGGGCACGATAGGCAACGAAGCTTTCAAGGTATCGGGATTCGGACAACAAACCCTCTTCCGTCAATCGGTCGAGTGCTGTCTCGATCATTTCGGGGAGAGCGCCGCGCTGACGCAGCTTACGCGTCAGCTCGACCCGACCGTGCTCACGACGTGCGAGCAGGTCCATGGCAGTTCGCCGCACCGCGACGAGAGTATCGAGTACGACGGTCATCGGTTCTTATCAGATGTCAGCGTCAGCCAGGTCATCTTCAGTCTCTTTAACTGGCGAAGCTTTGACGTCCGGCGCTGGCGTCAGCAGTTTGTCGCGCAGTTGTTTTTCAAGGGCCGCTGCAACTTCCGGGTTATCCGCCAGGAACTTGGCCGAGTTGGCTTTGCCCTGACCGATCTTGGTGCCGTTGTAGGCATACCAGGCACCGGATTTTTCAACGAAACCGTGCAGAACACCCAAGTCGATCATCTCGCCATTGAGGTAGATGCCTTTGCCATAAAGAATCTGGAACTCGGCCTGACGGAACGGAGAAGCCACCTTGTTCTTCACAACCTTGACGCGGGTCTCGCTACCGACGACTTCATCACCTTCTTTCACCGCGCCAGTACGACGGATATCCAGACGAACCGAAGCGTAGAACTTCAGCGCGTTACCACCGGTGGTAGTTTCCGGGCTGCCGAACATCACGCCGATTTTCATACGGATCTGGTTGATGAAGATCACCAAGCAGTTGGCGTTCTTGATGTTACCGGTGATTTTACGCAGCGCCTGGGACATCAGACGGGCTTGCAGGCCAACGTGCATGTCGCCCATTTCGCCTTCGATTTCAGCCTTTGGCACCAGCGCCGCTACGGAGTCGACGATGATCACGTCAACCGCGTTGGAACGCACCAGCATGTCGGTGATTTCCAGGGCTTGCTCGCCGGTGTCCGGCTGGGAAACCAGCAGGTCGTCGACGTTGACACCCAGCTTGCCGGCGTATTCAGGATCGAGAGCGTGTTCAGCATCGACGAATGCACAAGTCGCGCCGGCTTTTTGAGCCTGGGCGATCACGGACAAGGTCAGGGTGGTTTTACCGGAAGATTCAGGACCGTAGATTTCAACAATACGGCCTTTTGGCAGACCGCCAATGCCCAGTGCGATGTCCAGACCCAGAGAGCCAGTGGAAATGGATGGGATCGCCTGACGGTCCTGATCGCCCATACGCATTACGGCACCCTTGCCGAATTGACGTTCGATCTGACCCAGGGCCGCAGCCAAGGCTTTCTTCTTGTTGTCGTCCATTAAAGTCCTCACGTAATCAATAAGGCCTGACGGCCAACACCTGTATAAGTAGACAGTATTATTCCACAGCGTTCGAGGATCGCCTACCCCTGATTTGAGATTTCTCCGGCGGCATGTCGCAGCAGCCCCTCTAGCGCGGCCTTCACCGTTTGTCGGCGAACTTCGTCGCGGTTACCCGGGAAGTGCTGTAGCTCACTGAACACCTGCTCGCCGACGCCCCAGGCCAGCCATACGGTGCCGACCGGCTTACTTGGCGAACCGCCGTCCGGGCCGGCGACGCCGCTGACTGCCACGGCAAAACGCGCATGACTTTTTTCCTGCGCGCCGCGGACCATGGCTTCGACGACCTCTCGACTGACCGCCCCCACCGTTGAAAACAACTCGGCAGGGACATTCAACTGCTGGGTCTTCTGACGGTTGGAGTAAGTGACGTAACCCGCCTCGAACCATGCCGAACTGCCCGGTATCCGGGTTATCGCCTCGGAAATTCCGCCGCCCGTACAGGACTCTGCTGCGGTGACATGGGCGTTGAGAACCTGCAAGCGTCTACCGAGCTCGGCGGCCAGCTGTGTGATTTCTTTCACAGTCATCTCCTGATCAGGCGGAATGAGACCTACCGTACACGAGCGGATCACGCTTGCAAGTTACAGGATCGATCAAAATGTTAGCGCGCGAGCGCTCTGATATAAGCCTGGCACGCCTGCAAGGCAATCAGTCCGCGGTCGCTGGCATGGACGCCAGGATCACATCGACGACTGACAGAGCACTTCCTGTTTATTTATCGACGGGATTCATTATTGGTCGGGCCGAGAGTCTCGGGGTGGCATTTCACAAACGCCGATCCGCTTGGCCGCCCAGCGTTCATAAAGACCGATCGCCACGTCCGCCCCGGCCATCGCGGTGAGGCCACCGAAGGCGCCTGCGACCCAGATCGACAGGCCGGCGGCATATAACAGCATGATTGCCGATACCCCGCCGACCATGCAGGCCCCGGAGCGCAGGGCCAGCCGCCGCAGCAACGTCCAGCCACGTGCGCCATCCTTGTCGGCGCGCCACATTTCACCGGACAGCCCACCCACCAACGCAAGGACAACGACCAGCCAGATCGGAATGTCCAGCAATGCTTGCGGCTCAATGGTCATGTCATGCCTCCTGGAGTAATTGATGGGGGTGTAAGTGCGCTTAACCATGTCCGTTGCCGAGTCTTACATCACGCAGGCAGAAAAGGTTCGCTGGAACCGATTAACCGTACGGATTGAGAACGAATCTATGCATTTATGCATATTCTGTCAATGTAAAAGTGCATTCAAGCCGCACAAAAATGCACAAACGCATTCACACTCATGCAAACAAGGACGTTCGCGCCTTTGGCGCAGGCGAAAAAAAACCGCCTGATGGCGGGTTTTATCTGACAGTGACGGGAGATTATCGGGCGTACATGCCCCACCAGAAGACGTGACCGAGGATGACGATTTGCTCTTCCTGCATTTCCTGGAAGCTGTAGTCCTCGTCCGGGTGCTCATCGCGATTGAAACTGCGCAGGCGAATTCCGGTAGGCAGGCGATAAAGCTGTTTCACCCGCAGTTGACCGTTGTGGTTGATAGCGTAGAGGTCGCCATCAACGATGTCGCCAATCCCGCACTTGCCGGCGTTGACCCCAACCGTGGCGCCGTCGCGCAGTACCGGCAGCATGCTGTTACCACGCACGGTCACGCATTTGGCCTGGTCGAACTGCACACCGTTATGGCGCAAGCTGCGCTTGCCGAAGCGCAGGCTGGCGCGCTCGCTCTCTTCGATGACGAATCTTCCCGATCCCGCCGCCAATTCAACCTCGCGAAGAAAGGGGACCGACACCTCGTCGTCATCGACAGGGGTATCGTCGTCCCACAGACTTATATCCTTGAGTTCAGCATGCGCTCGACCGCGCCCGGCACTGGCTGTCGGCGTGATGTCCACGCGACCACGCAACTGATCGGTGCTCACGGCGAAGTACTCGGCGATCTTCGAGATGTGTTTATCCGATGGGTCGACAATCTTCCCGCTGAGGATCCGCGAGAGAGTGGATTGGGGCACGCCAGTGCGACGGTGAAGCTCCGTGGGGGAGATTCCGTGCTGGTCGAGCAGTGCTCTTAAGACGGTAGAAACGTTGCGTTTTTGCATACTGTGCATAGTGCTTGTTCTTTGCATGGAAAACAAATGCTGATTTGCATGCCTCATGCATAGATTAGCAGAAGCAAGCCGCGTGGCGTTCGTGCCTGCGTCCGGCGGACCGCCCATGTTAATCTTGCGCCCATTGCGGAAAAGCCGGGCCGATGCCCACCTTTGCCCCACACCTTTCAATGAGTTTTCCGATTCCCGATGAATAAAGCCCTGTCCGACCTGTCCTCCCACACGCCGATGATGCAGCAGTACTGGCGCCTGAAGAACCAGCACCCTGATCAGTTGATGTTCTACCGCATGGGCGACTTCTACGAGATCTTCTACGAAGACGCGAAGAAGGCCGCCAAGTTGCTGGACATCACCCTCACTGCCCGCGGACAGTCGGCCGGGCAAGCGATTCCGATGTGCGGTATTCCTTACCACGCGGCCGAAGGCTATTTGGCGAAACTGGTGAAGCTTGGCGAGTCGGTGGTGATCTGTGAACAGGTTGGCGACCCGGCAACCAGCAAAGGGCCGGTGGATCGCCAGGTGGTGCGGATCATCACGCCGGGGACGGTGAGCGACGAGGCGCTGCTGGACGAGCGTCGGGACAACCTGATCGCCGCAGTACTGGGTGACGAGCGCCTGTTCGGCCTGGCGGTGCTGGATATCACCAGCGGCAACTTCAGCGTGCTGGAAATCAAAGGCTGGGAAAACCTGCTGGCGGAGCTGGAGCGGGTCAATCCGGTGGAGCTTCTGATCCCGGATGACTGGCCCAAAGACCTGCCGGCCGAAAAACGCCGTGGGGTGCGTCGCCGCGCGCCGTGGGATTTCGAGCGCGACTCGGCACTGAAAAGTCTTTGCCAACAATTCGCTACCCAGGACCTGAAAGGTTTCGGTTGCGAAAACCTGACCCTGGCCATCGGCGCCGCCGGTTGCCTGTTGGCTTACGCGAAAGAAACCCAACGCACCGCCTTGCCTCACTTGCGCAGCTTGCGTCATGAACGCCTGGACGACACCGTCGTGCTCGACGGCGCGAGCCGCCGCAACCTGGAGCTGGATACCAACCTGGCCGGTGGTCGTGACAACACCCTGCAATCGGTGGTCGACCGTTGTCAGACGGCCATGGGCAGTCGTCTTCTGACCCGTTGGCTGAACCGCCCTCTGCGTGATCTGACCGTATTGCTGGCTCGCCAGACGTCGATCACCTGTCTGCTCGATGGCTACCGATTCGAGAAACTGCAACCGCAGCTCAAGGAAATCGGTGACATCGAACGAATTCTCGCGCGAATCGGCCTGCGCAATGCTCGCCCCCGCGATCTCGCACGCCTGCGTGACGCCCTCGGTGCACTGCCGGCGCTGCAAGTGGCGATGACTGAGCTAGAAGCCCCGCACATTATTCAACTGGCCAGGACCACCAGCACCTACCCGGAACTGGCGGCGCTGCTGGATAAAGCCATCATCGACAATCCACCGGCGGTGATCCGTGACGGCGGCGTGTTGAAGACCGGTTACGACAGCGAACTCGATGAACTGCAATCGCTGAGCGAGAACGCCGGGCAGTTCCTGATCGACCTCGAAGCACGCGAAAAGGCCCGCACCGGCCTCTCGCACCTGAAGGTTGGCTATAACCGCATTCACGGTTATTTCATCGAACTGCCAAGCAAGCAGGCCGAATCAGCACCGGCTGACTACATCCGCCGCCAGACGCTCAAAGGCGCCGAACGCTTCATTACGCCGGAGCTGAAAGCCTTCGAAGACAAGGCGCTGTCGGCCAAGAGCCGAGCCCTTGCCCGGGAAAAAATGCTCTACGAAGCGCTACTGGAAGATTTGATCGCACAGTTGCCACCGCTGCAGGACACCGCTGCGGCGCTAGCCGAGCTGGACGTGCTGAGCAACCTGGCCGAGCGCGCGCTGAACCTCGACCTGAACTGCCCACGCTTCGTCAGCGAGCCGTGCATGCGCATCACTCAGGGTCGTCACCCCGTGGTCGAACAAGTCCTGACCACCCCGTTCGTCGCCAACGACCTGAACCTGGACGACAGCACGCGGATGCTGGTGATTACCGGTCCGAACATGGGCGGTAAATCCACCTACATGCGGCAAACCGCGCTGATCGTGCTACTGGCACACATCGGCAGCTTCGTACCGGCGGCCAGTTGCGAGCTGTCCCTGGTCGACCGGATCTTCACCCGGATAGGTTCCAGTGATGACCTGGCCGGCGGGCGCTCGACCTTCATGGTCGAAATGAGCGAAACCGCCAACATCCTGCACAACGCCACCGAGCGCAGCCTGGTGCTGATGGACGAAGTCGGACGCGGCACCAGTACATTCGACGGTCTGTCCCTGGCGTGGGCTGCAGCGGAGCGTCTGGCGCATTTGCGGGCTTATACGCTGTTCGCCACCCACTACTTTGAGTTGACGGTCCTGCCGGAAGCCCAACCGCTGGTAGCCAACGTGCACCTCAATGCCACCGAGCACAACGAGCGCATCGTGTTCCTGCACCACGTTCTGCCGGGGCCTGCCAGCCAAAGCTACGGCCTAGCTGTTGCGCAACTGGCCGGCGTGCCAAGCGAAGTGATTGTGCGTGCCCGCGAGCATTTAAGCCGACTGGAAGATACCGCTCTGCCTCATGAGGCGCCCAAGCCAGTCAAAGGCAAACCGGCCGCGCCACAGCAAAGCGATATGTTCGCCAGCCTGCCACATCCCGTGCTGGATGAACTGGCCAAACTCGATCTGGACGACATGACACCACGTCGTGCACTCGAAATGCTCTATACACTGAAGACACGGATCTAACGCATAGGCTTGCAAGCTGTTAGAATCTCGCGCGGTTTGGGATGCTGCTGGCTATAGCCTGGCCTGCAGACTATCGCTCCCGAACCTTGCGACCCCCACGTGAAGGGGCGCAGCAAGCCGCGCCTGAGGAGAAAATTAGAAATGACCTTCGTCGTCACCGACAACTGCATCAAGTGCAAGTACACCGACTGCGTAGAAGTGTGTCCGGTGGACTGCTTTTACGAAGGCCCGAATTTCCTGGTGATTCACCCGGATGAGTGCATCGACTGCGCACTGTGCGAACCAGAATGCCCTGCCGTGGCCATCTTCTCCGAAGATGAAGTCCCGGAGGAGATGCAGGAGTTCATTCAGCTCAACGTTGAGCTGGCTGAAATCTGGCCCAACATCACCGAAAAGAAAGAATCGTTGCCCGATGCCGAAGAGTGGGATGGTGTCAAAGGCAAAATCAAGGATCTCGAGCGCTGATTTCACCCGCGTTCACGAAAAGGCCCCTTGCGGGCCTTTTTGCTTTTTCATGGGCAAAAAAAGGGGCGGTTTGACCCGCCCGCATTTTTTCCCTATTCCCTGTGTTCCTTTTCATCGTCCTGATGAATCGCTTCCTGCGATGTTCCTTCCCTTCATCCTTGAAGGGTGTGTCTGTCCGTCGACACAACCCGAATACTAAAGCGTTCCGTGGCAAGAGCAATCAGGGCCTGGCACCCCACCCGCTTGTCACATGCCGTAAATTTATTAAAATTTACTTATTTTTCAGTTAGATAAACTTCTTGCCTGAAATTCTGAGCAACTATCACCCTGTAAAAATAACGAACACTTACGAAAGAGTAAGCGAAGACTTACAACGCGAGACTACGAACCAGATGAGCACCCTGCGCTGAGATTATTTTTCCATGGCAACAAAAAAGCCCCGAATCAGTCGGGGCTTTTTGTTAGCTGCTACGCAAGGCTGTTACTGAAACAGCGACTCGCTAGACAGGCCGTTTTTCTCCAGGATCTCCCGAAGACGCTTCAAGCCTTCAACCTGAATTTGTCTGACCCGTTCCCGGGTCAGGCCAATTTCCAGGCCTACGTCTTCGAGGGTGCTGCTCTCATGGCCTCGCAGGCCGAAGCGACGGACTACCACTTCGCGTTGCTTGTCGGTCAACTCAGAGAGCCATTGATCGATGCTCTGGGACAGGTCGTCATCCTGCAACAATTCGCATGGATCGGTGGGACGATCGTCGGTAAGGGTATCCAGCAGGGTTTTATCCGAATCCGGCCCCAGCGAGACGTCGACTGAGGAAACTCGCTCGTTCAGGCCGAGCATGCGCTTGACCTCGCCTACCGGTTTTTCCAGCAGGTTGGCGATTTCTTCAGGTGAGGGTTCATGGTCGAGTTTTTGCGTCAGCTCCCGTGCGGCCCGCAGGTACACGTTGAGCTCTTTGACCACATGGATCGGCAACCGGATGGTCCGGGTCTGATTCATGATCGCGCGCTCGATGGTTTGACGAATCCACCAGGTCGCGTAGGTCGAAAAGCGGAAACCACGTTCAGGATCAAACTTCTCCACCGCCCGGATCAACCCCAGGTTGCCCTCTTCGATCAGATCAAGCAGCGACAGACCACGATTGACGTAACGTCGGGCGATTTTCACCACCAGTCGCAAGTTACTTTCAATCATGCGCTTGCGCCCGGCCGGATCGCCACTTTGCGACAGGCGCGCAAAATGAACTTCTTCTTCGGGGGACAACAGCGGGGAAAAACCGATTTCATTGAGGTACAGCTGCGTGGCATCGAGCGCCCGCGTGTAGTCAATGTACTTGTGTTGCTTTAGCGAAGCGGAGTGTTTGGATTTGGCACGAACGGAAGGTGGAGCCGCCCCTTCATCATTCGACATCGAATCCGCACCGATGCCGGTCTCCATCAGGAGAACCTCATCGTCGATGTCAAACTCCGGCACTTCTTTACTGAGAGCCATTGTTATAGTCCTTTGGTGAGTTCGACCTCAAGCTCAAGCGGCGCCTTTATCCTTGGCAACGCTGGAGCCTGTCCCCTCTACGATGGAACAGGCTGGTAAGCGATCAACGACGTGGCAGGAATTGCAGCGGATCTACAGGTTTACCTTGACGGCGAATCTCAAAATGCAGTTTCACCCGGTCCGTACCCGTTGACCCCATTTCGGCAATTGTCTGTCCGACCTTGACCTGCTGCCCCTCCCGAACCAACAGCCTGCGGTTATGTCCGTAGGCACTGACGTAGGTTTCGCTGTGTTTGATGATCACTAATTCGCCGTAGCCCCTTAAGCCACTCCCGGCGTATACCACCGTCCCATCAGACGCAGCTAAAACAGGCTGTCCCAAATCCCCGGCGATATCAATTCCTTTATTCAAACTACCGTTTGAAGAGAATTTTCCAATTAAAATGCCATTAGATGGCCATCCCCAGCCGGTCGGGGCCGGACCGGCAGGAGGCATCGGAGCGGGTGCTGGCTTGTTGGCGACGGACGGTACGACCGCTGGCGCAGTGCTGGTCGAACCGTTTACCGGACGACGGATGACCGTGGTTTTACTCGAGGACGAAGGCGTTGAATTCGACGAACTGACCGTCGTCGTCGACGTTGAATCGCTGCGCCCGTCAAAGCGAATCGTCTGACCCGGATGGATCGTATAGGGCTCAGGAATGTTGTTGCGTGCCGCCAGGGCCTTGTAGTCCCAGCCGTAACGAAAGGCAATGGAAAACAGGGTGTCCTTGGGGCGGACAACATACTGCCCCGTCGTTACCGCCGGACGCTGGGCGACGGCATTGTTGCGATCGACCACGCGTACATTGCTGGATTTGTTGCTGGAACAACCGACCAGCAAGGTGCTCAAGACAAGGCCAGTCACCAGGCGCTGAAAGCTCGTTGTACCCATACGCTGCGCAATGACTGTGAGACTCACCCGCCGCTCCCTTTTTGGTGGCTGAAAATATGATTTGCCGTGGTCCGGCATGAAATGTCGCAAGTATAACGGGCCGTGCACGCTTTACCTTTAATGAAGCGAAATGGCTTCGCGCACACGTTTGCTGCTAGACAAAACAACCCGTTTAACCGATCGACGCCGCTGTAAGACAGAAGCAATCGAAGAGAATTCAGAGCGCTGAAACAAATGATCAGGCCAGTGGTCCGTTGAGCAACGGAACGAAGCGAACCGCTCCCAGAACACGCCTGGAAAAGCCCTGTTCTTCCCTGATGATCAGCATCAATTGTTGAACCTCGCCCGACCCGACCGGAATCACCAGACGCCCTCCCGGTGCCAATTGATCGAGCAGAGCCTGAGGCACATCGGTCGCCACGGCGGTCACGATAATACCGTTGTAGGGCGCCAGCGCCGGCCAGCCCTCCCAGCCATCGCCCCAGCGAAACACCACGTTGCGCAGGTTCAATTCGACCAGGCGCTCCTTGGCCCGGTCCTGCAGCACCTTGATGCGCTCGACGGAAAACACTCGCTCGACCAGTTGCGACAAAACGGCCGTCTGATAACCCGACCCCGTGCCGATTTCCAGCACCTTGTCCAGCGGACCTGCTTCCAGCAGCAGCTCGCTCATGCGCGCCACCATATAAGGCTGGGAAATGGTCTGGTTATGTCCAATCGGCAGCGCCGTGTCTTCATAAGCACGGTGCGCCAGCGCTTCGTCGACGAACAGGTGACGCGGTGTACGTCGAATGACTTCCAGCACCCTGGCGTTCGACAACCCCTCCTCATACAAACGCTGGATAAGGCGCTCACGGGTCCGTTGCGAGGTCATCCCGATGCCGCGACGCAGCATATCGTCGTGCTCACGAGACATCAGCGCAGCCCCTCCAGCCAGCCATCGAGACTTCTGAAGGCGTCATTGAAGGTGCGATCCAGTTGCAGCGGAGTGATGGACACATAGCCCTGCATGACCGCATGGAAATCAGTGCCCGGGCCACCGTCCTCGGCATCCCCGGCAGCCGCGATCCAGTACCCGGCCTTGCCTCGCGGATCGACCACTTGCATCGGTGCCGCCGCGCGAGCGCGATGGCCCAGACGGGTCAACTGGATGCCGCGTATGTGATCCAGCGGCAAATTCGGAATATTCACGTTCAATACCGTGCGCGGAGGAAGATCGAGTTCAGCATGGGCTTCGACCAGCTTGCGCGCAAAGTACGCCGCCGCAGGAAGGTTCTCAACTTGTCGTGAGACCAACGAAAAGGCGAATGAAGGACGTGCCAGGAAACGCCCTTCGAGCGCCGCCGCCACGGTTCCGGAATACAGGACATCGTCCCCCAGGTTGGCGCCCAGGTTGATCCCGGAAACCACCATGTCCGCTTCACGCTCCAGCAAGCCGTTCAGGCCCAAGTGCACACAATCGGTCGGTGTGCCGTTAACGCTGATAAAACCATTGGCCAGCGTCTGCGGGTGCAACGGACGGTCGAGCGTCAGCGAGCTGCTGGCGCCGCTTTTGTCCTGGTCCGGGGCGATAACCACGCATTCGGTGTAATCCGCCAGCGCAGCATAAAGCGCGGCGAGACCGGGTGCGGCTACCCCATCGTCGTTAGAAATCAGAATACGCATGGGCTGTCCGTCTGCCCCACCGGCACCAGATCAACGAGTTCGCGCACCAATACAGTGGCGAAGCATCCGGCCGGCAGGACGAATTCCAGTTGCAGAATGTCAGGCTCGGGATAATGCCACGTCAACCCGGCTATGGGCAGTCGCAGGATGCGACGTTCGTGGCTCATTCCGGCGTTAATCAACCAATCGCGAAGGTCGGCTTCGCGGGCGGCGATTGCCTGCTCCAATTCATGGACAGCGCCCGTGGTCGGCGAGTCACCTTCGCCCCACTGCGGACCGGTCGGATGCAGATCGAGAATCGCCAGACGCGGGTCGCTGCACTCGGCCTCACCGGCTGGAAAGAAGCTGCGGCTATCGGTGAATGCCAGCAAGTCACCCACTTGGGCACGCTGCCAGGTGCCATCGGCGACACGGGCGGCCAACACCTGGTTGAACAGAAAGCTACGGGCTGTGGAGAGCAGGCGCGACCTGACGTTGCGCTGCTCCGGCAAGGCCTTGCGCGCGGCCCAGGCGCGGGCATCGACCACATTGCCGCCGTCGTGCCCGAAACGCTGGGCGCCGAAATAGTTGGGGATGCCTTGTTTGGCGATCAACTGTAGACGCTCTTCAACGGCCGCCTTGTCGCCGGCGAACTGCGTCAGGCGCAAAGTAAAGCCATTGGCCGAGTGGGCACCGCGTTGCAGCTTGCGCTTGTGCCGACTGGTCTTGAGGATTTTCAGCGTATCGTTTTCTGCCGCCGACAGATCCGGATCGGCCTTGCCCGGCAACTGCACGCTGAACCACTGTCGGGTCAGCGCCTGGCGATCCTTGAGCCCGGCGTAGCTGACGGTGCGCAACGGCACGCCAGCGGCCTTGGCAATGCGCCGCGCCGCTTCTTCAGTGTTCAGACCGCGCTTTTCCACCCAGATCCACAGGTGTTCACCGTCACCGCTCAGGGGAATATCAAGAACTTCGTCGACCTGAAAATCTTCCGCGATGGCTTTCAGGACTGCGGTGCCGAGGGCTTCACCATAGGCCCGCGGGCCGAGCAATTGCAGTTCGTTCATGCGCGCAGCAACAAGGCAACGGAGTGCACCGCAATGCCTTCTTCGCGACCGACAAAGCCAAGCTTTTCGGTAGTGGTAGCTTTAACGTTCACTTGATCCAACTCAACTTGAAGATCCGCGGCAATCAGTGCGCGCATCGATTCTATATGCGGGGCCATTTTTGGCGCTTGGGCGACAATGGTGTTATCGACGTTGCCGACTTTCCAGCCCTTGGCGTGGATCAATGCGACGACATGACGCAACAGCCCACGGCTGTCGGCGCCCTTGAATTGCGGGTCGGTGTCCGGGAAGTGCTTGCCGATGTCGCCCAGCGCAGCCGCGCCGAGCAAGGCATCGCTCAAGGCGTGCAGCAGGACATCACCGTCGGAGTGAGCGAGCAGCCCGAAGCCATGTGCAATACGCACGCCGCCCAGAGTGATGAAATCGCCTTCAGCGAAACGGTGCACATCATAGCCGTGGCCAATACGCATAAAAAAACGCCCCGAATTTTGTCAGGGCGTGATTCTACCTGCATTAGGCACCTAGAGCATGCGCGTGATGCCGCAAGTGATCATCGATGAAACTGGCGATGAAGAAATAGCTGTGGTCATAGCCGGGTTGCAGACGCAAGGTCAGCGGATGACCCGCCAGTTTGGTCGCCTGCTGCAAGGCTTCCGGCTTGAGCTGGGTGGCCAGAAAATCATCGCGATCTCCCTGGTCGACCAGCAGCGGCAGCTTCTCGTCGGCCCCGGCAATCAATGCACAGGCATCCCATTCGCGCCATTTCGAACGGTCTTCGCCGAGGTATCGGGAAAATGCTTTCTGGCCCCAAGGGCAGTCCATCGGATTGTTGATCGGCGAAAACGCCGACACCGAGAGATAACGCCCCGGGTTGCGCAAGGCACAAACCAACGCACCGTGCCCGCCCATGGAGTGACCGCTGATGCCGCGTTTGTCGGACGCCGGGAAATGGGCTTCGACCAAAGCCGGCAATTCCTGCACGACGTAGTCATGCATCCGATAGTGACGCGACCAGGGTTCCTGCGTGGCATTCAGATAAAACCCGGCACCGAGACCGAAGTCCCAGGCGCCATCCGGATCACCCGGCACGTCCGGACCACGGGGACTGGTGTCCGGCGCGACGATGATCAACCCCAGCTCGGCCGCCATGCGCATGGCGCCGGCCTTCTGCATGAAGTTTTCGTCGGTGCAGGTCAGGCCGGATAACCAATAAAGCACGGGCAGCTTGCCGCCCAGCTCCGCTTGTGGTGGCAGGTATACGGCGAACACCATGTCGCAGCCGAGCACCTCGGAACGATGCCGGTAGCGTTTGTGCCAACCGCCGAAGCTTTTCTGGCAGGAAATATTTTCCAGGCTCATGACTGACCTCAGAAATGAATGACGGTGCGGATGCTTTTTCCTTCATGCATCAGATCGAAAGCCTTGTTGATATCTTCCAGACCCATGGTGTGGGTGATGAAGGTATCCAGCGGAATTTCGCCGGTTTCGGCCATTTCCACGTAGCTTGGCAACTCGGTACGGCCGCGCACGCCACCGAACGCCGAACCGCGCCAGACGCGACCGGTGACCAGCTGGAACGGACGGGTGGAAATTTCCTGACCGGCACCGGCCACACCGATGATGACCGACTCGCCCCAACCCTTGTGGCAGCATTCCAGTGCGGCACGCATCAATTGGACGTTGCCGATGCATTCGAACGAGAAGTCGACGCCACCATCGGTCATGTCGACGATGACTTCCTGGATCGGACGGTCGAAGTCTTTCGGGTTCACGCAGTCGGTTGCACCCAGCTGTTTGGCGATCTCGAATTTGGCCGGGTTGATGTCGATGGCGATGATACGAGCAGCCTTGGCTTTGACCGCGCCAATGACGGCAGAAAGACCGATACCGCCGAGGCCGAAAATGGCCACGGTGTCACCGGGTTTCACCTTGGCAGTGTTGAGGACTGCGCCGATGCCGGTGGTGACACCGCAACCCAGCAGGCAGACCTTTTCCAGTGGCGCTTCTTTAGCAATTTTGGCGACGGAGATTTCCGGCAGCACGGTGTACTCGGAGAAGGTCGAAGTGCCCATGTAGTGGAAAATCGTTTCGCCCTTGTAGGAAAAACGCGAAGTGCCATCTGGCATCAGGCCTTTGCCTTGGGTCGCGCGAATCGCCTGGCAGAGATTGGTTTTGCCCGACAGACAGAATTTGCACTGACGGCATTCAGGGGTGTACAGCGGGATCACATGGTCACCGACGGCAACGGAGGTCACGCCTTCGCCAATCGCCTCGACAATCGCACCACCTTCATGACCGAGGATCGACGGAAAGATACCTTCCGGGTCGGCACCGGACAGGGTGTAGGCATCGGTATGGCAAACACCGGACGCCACCACACGCAGCAGCACTTCACCGGCCTTGGGCATGGCGACATCGACTTCAACGATCTCCAGAGGTTTCTTGGCCTCGAAGGCAACGGCGGCGCGCGACTTGATCATGGTGATACTCCAGTGAATAAAAACGAGACAGGGAGTGTATTACAGCGCCTTACGGTGAATAATCCGGACAAAAGCAAAACATTATTGCTACACAGGGATAATCCAGGATGTCTGAGAATCGCTGGGAAGGTATCGACGAATTTGTCGCAGTCGCCGAATGCAGTCAGTTCACGGCTGCCGCCGAACGCTTGGGGGTTTCTTCCTCCCACGTCAGTCGACAAATCGTACGCCTGGAGGAGCGCCTGCAAACCCGCTTGCTCTACCGCAGCACTCGCCGGGTGACGCTGACCGAAGCCGGGCAGACCTTTTTGCAACACTGCCAGCGATTACAGGATGGTCGCGAAGAGGCGTTGCGCGCGGTTGGCGACTTGACCAGCGAACCCAAGGGCATGCTGCGCATGACCTGCGCCGTGGCCTACGGGGAACGCTTTATCGTGCCGCTGGTGACACGATTCATGGGGCTTTATCCGCAACTGCGGATCGACATCGAACTGAGCAACCGGCAACTCGATCTTGTGCATGAAGGCCTGGACCTGGCGATCCGGCTGGGTCGCTTGCAGGACTCGCGACTCGTCGCCACCCGCCTCGCGCCACGGCGCATGTTTCTTTGCGCGTCGCCTTCCTACCTTGAACGGTATGGTCGCCCCCACAGTTTGTCGGAATTGAGCCGTCATAACTGCCTGATCGGCAGCTCTGATCTCTGGCAACTGGAACAGAACGGTCGGGAATTTTCCCAGCGAGTCCAGGGAAACTGGCGTTGCAACAGTGGGCAAGCGGTGCTGGATGCGGCGCTACAGGGCGTAGGGTTATGCCAGCTGCCGGATTATTACGTGCTGGAGCACTTGAAAAGCGGTGCGTTGATTTCGCTATTGGAGGCGCATCAGCCGCCGAACACTGCCGTGTGGGCGCTTTATCCACAGCAACGGCATCTGTCGCCCAAGGTGCGCAAACTGGTCGATTATCTGAAGATAGGATTGGCCGAAAGACCCGAGTATCGGGGTTAGGGTTGTCTAGCCTCGGTGAGCCCACCGTTGACGCAACCACTCCAAATCTTCGGGGCGCGTGACCTTGAGATTATCGGCGCGCCCTTCGATCAGGCGCGGCGCCATCCCCGCCCACTCCATGGCCGAAGCTTCGTCGGTAATGACCGCGTCGGCCACCAGACTGTCCGCCAGCGCGCGATGCAATGCGCCAAGTCGGAACATCTGCGGCGTATAGGCTTGCCAGATCACGCTGCGATCCACGGTTTCAATCACGCGACCCTCCTTGTCGACCCGCTTCAAGGTATCCCGTGCCGGCACCCCCAGCAGTCCACCCACCGGATCATCCGCCAGGTCGCCCAGCAACTTGTCCAGATCATCGCGACTCAGATTGGGCCGTGCAGCATCGTGCACCAACACCCAATCCTCGTCATCCGCACCCAACGCATGCAAATGCAGCAGCGCATTGAGTACCGATCCGGAACGTTCGGCACCGCCATCAACGCGTTGAATGCGCCGATCGGAAGCACACGCCAGGTTCGGCCAATAAGGATCGTCAACCGCAAGACTGACCACCAATCCCTTAAGGGAAGGATGATCAAGGAAACAGCCAAGGCTGTGTTCGAGAATAGTGCGCCCGCCCAATTGCAAGTATTGCTTGGGACGGTCTGCGGCCATACGGGCACCGACGCCCGCGGCAGGAATCACGGCCCAGAAGGCCGGTAGAGACAAATTCATTGTGCTAACTGGTAAAGGGTTTCACCGTCCTTGACCATGCCCAGCTCATGGCGAGCCCGCTCTTCAACGGTCTCCATGCCCTTTTTCAACTCGCTGACTTCAGCGTCCATCACTCGATTGCGCTCCAGCAACGACTCGTTCTCAGCGTGCTGATCCGCGATCTGCTGAGTCAGTTCGGCCACTTGCGCCAGGCTGCCATTACCCACCCACAGGCGGTACTGCAGGCCAGCCAGCAGCAGGAGCAAGACGAGGAACAACCAATTGGGACTGCGCATCGAATATCAGGTATCCAGTGAAAAAAGACAGCCATACCAAAACATGAAGCTACTGATAGCACGAAGCCTGGATGAACCAGGCTTGTGCTTATAAGGCATCAGATTAGTGGTAAAAACGTCGCCGCAGCGATTTTTCCGACACAATCCGGTGTCTTTTTTACCATGTACTTACTCAGCCGCGGAATTCGCTGCGGCCGTTGTACTTGGCTTTGCCGTTCAACTGCTCTTCGATACGCAGCAGTTGGTTGTACTTGGAAACGCGATCGGAACGGCACAGGGAGCCGGTCTTGATCTGGCCAGCCGAGGTGCCCACAGCCAGGTCGGCAATGGTCGAATCTTCAGTTTCGCCGGAACGGTGCGAGATCACCGCGGTGTAACCAGCAGCCTTGGCCATCTGGATGGCTTCCAGGGTTTCGGTCAGGGTACCGATCTGGTTGAACTTGATCAGGATCGAGTTGGCGATCTTCTTGTCGATGCCTTCTTTCAGGATCTTGGTGTTGGTCACGAACAGGTCGTCGCCTACCAGCTGGGTCTTCTCGCCGATCTTGTCGGTGAGGATTTTCCAGCCAGCCCAGTCGGACTCGTCCAGACCGTCTTCGATGGAGATGATTGGGTAACGCTCGGTCAGACCCTTGAGGTAATCAGCGAAACCTTCAGCGGTGAAGACCTGGCCTTCGCCGGACAGGTTGTATTTACCGTCTTCGTAGAATTCGCTGGCCGCGCAGTCCAGGGCCAGGGTCACGTCGGTGCCCAGCTTGTAACCGGCATTGGCCACGGCTTCGGAGATCACTTTCAAAGCGTCTTCGTTGGAAGCCAGGTTAGGCGCGAAACCACCTTCGTCACCGACGGCAGTGCTCAGGCCACGGGCTTTCAGCACGGCTTTGAGGTGATGGAAAATCTCGGTGCCCATGCGCAGACCTTCCGAGAAAGTCTTGGCGCCAACTGGCTGAACCATGAATTCCTGGATGTCGACGTTGTTGTCGGCGTGTTCGCCACCGTTGATGATGTTCATCATCGGGACCGGCATCGAGTAAACACCCGGGGTACCGTTCAGGTTGGCGATGTGAGCGTACAGCGGCAGATCCTGATCCTGTGCGGCTGCCTTGGCCGCAGCCAGGGAAACGGCGAGGATCGCGTTGGCGCCCAGGGTTGCCTTGTTTTCAGTACCGTCGAGCTTGATCATCGCCAGATCCAGCGCTTTCTGGTCGCTTGGGTCAGTGCCTTTCAACAGGTCACGGATCGGACCGTTGATGTTGGCAACGGCCTTGAGTACGCCCTTGCCCAGGTAACGGCTCTTGTCGCCATCACGCAGCTCGAGCGCTTCACGCGAGCCAGTGGAAGCACCGGACGGCGCGCAGGCGCTGCCGATGATGCCGTTGTCGAGAAGCACATCCGCTTCCACGGTGGGATTGCCACGGGAGTCGAGAACTTCACGACCTTTGATGTCGACGATTTTAGCCATTGTTGTAAACACTCCAAAGTTGACGAAAACGACGCAGCTGTAGGAAATCTTTGATCGTCGGCAAGCGATGTGCAGCGGGCAGACTTGCAGACGATAAAGCTCAGACCCGAGGGCCTGAGCGTTAAATCGTGCGGTACTTTACCGGAGAATTGAGGATTACGCGGTTTCTACCGTCGGAAAACTCTTCACCAATTCGTCCAGCGCCTTGAGCTGGGCCAGGAATGGCTCCAGTTTATCCAGACGCAGGGCGCAAGGGCCGTCGCACTTGGCGTTGTCCGGGTCCGGGTGGGCTTCCAGGAACAGGCCCGCCAGGGACTGACTCATGCCGGCCTTGGCCAGATCGGTGACCTGGGCGCGACGACCGCCGGCGGAATCGGAGCGACCGCCCGGCATTTGCAGCGCGTGGGTCACGTCGAAGAACACCGGGTACTCGAACTGCTTCATGATGCCGAAGCCGAGCATGTCGACGACCAGGTTGTTGTAGCCGAAACTCGAACCACGCTCGCAGAGGATCAACTGATCGTTACCCGCTTCCACGCATTTGTTCAGGATGTGTTTCATTTCCTGAGGCGCAAGGAATTGGGCTTTCTTGATGTTGATCACGGCACCGGTCCTGGCCATCGCGACCACCAGGTCGGTCTGGCGCGACAGGAAGGCCGGCAGCTGAATGATGTCACAGACTTCAGCAACGACCGCAGCCTGATCCGGCTCGTGGACGTCGGTGATGACCGGCACGCCAAAGGCCTGCTTGATGTCCTGGAAAATCCGCATGCCCTCTTCCAGGCCGGGGCCTCGGTAAGAGGTCACGGAGGAGCGGTTGGCCTTGTCGAAACTGGCCTTGAACACGTAAGGGATACCGAGTTTCTCGGTAACCTTCACGTATTCTTCGCAGACCTGCATCGCCATGTCGCGGCTTTCCAACACGTTCATGCCACCGAACAGCACCATTGGCTTGTCGTTGGCAATCTCGATATCGCCTACACGGATGATCTTCTGCGCCATAAGGTTCAAGCCTTCTTCTGGTGTTGAGCCAAAGCGGCTTTAACGAAACCACTGAACAACGGGTGACCGTCGCGAGGTGTCGAGGTGAACTCAGGGTGGAACTGGCAAGCGACGAACCATGGGTGATCCGGTGCTTCAACCACCTCAACCAGCGCGCCATCACCGGAACGACCGGAGATTTTCAGGCCGGCTTCGATGATCTGCGGCAGCAGGTTGTTGTTCACTTCGTAGCGGTGACGGTGACGCTCGACGATCACGTCCTTGCCGTAGCAATCGTGAACCAGGGAACCCGGCTCCAGCAGGCAGTCTTGCGCGCCGAGGCGCATGGTGCCGCCCAGATCGGACGCTTCGGTACGGGTTTCGACGGCACCGGTGGCATCTTCCCACTCGGTGATCAGGCCCACGACCGGGTGACCACTGGTGCGATCGAATTCGGTGGAGTTGGCGTCTTTCCAGCCCATGACGTTACGAGCGAACTCGATCACGGCCACCTGCATGCCCAGGCAGATACCCAGGTATGGCACTTTGTTTTCGCGAGCGTATTGAACGGCAGTGATCTTGCCTTCCACGCCACGCAGGCCGAAACCACCAGGAACCAGGATGGCGTCGACACCTTCGAGCAGCGCGGTGCCCTGGTTTTCGATGTCTTCGGAATCGATGTAGCGCAGGTTGACCTTGGTACGGTTGCTGATGCCGGCATGACTCATCGCTTCGATCAGCGACTTGTAGGCGTCCAGCAGCTCCATGTACTTGCCGACCATGGCGATGGTGACTTCGTGCTCCGGGTTGAGCTTGGCGTCGACCACGGCGTCCCATTCGGACAGATCGGCGCCGCCGCATTGCAGGCCGAAACGCTCGACGACGAAATCGTCCAGACCCTGGGAGTGCAGAATGCCCGGGATCTTGTAGATGGTGTCGGCGTCTTCCAGCGCGATCACCGCACGTTCTTCAACGTTGGTGAATTGCGCGATCTTGCGACGGGAAGACACATCGATCGGATGATCGGAACGGCAAACCAGCACGTCAGGTTGCAGGCCGATGGAGCGCAGCTCCTTGACCGAGTGCTGGGTTGGCTTGGTTTTGGTTTCGCCGGCAGTGGCGATGTACGGCACCAGCGTCAGGTGCATCAGCATCGCGCGCTTGGCGCCGACTTCGAAACGCAACTGGCGGATGGCTTCGAGGAACGGTTGGGATTCGATGTCACCCACGGTGCCGCCAATCTCGACCATCGCCACGTCGGCATCGCCGGCGCCCTTGATGATGCGGCGCTTGATTTCGTCGGTGATGTGCGGGATGACCTGGATGGTCGCCCCCAGGTAGTCACCACGGCGCTCTTTGCGCAGCACGTGCTCGTAGACACGGCCGGTGGTGAAGTTGTTGTTCTGGGTCATGGTCGTGCGGATGAACCGCTCGTAGTGGCCCAGGTCCAGGTCGGTCTCGGCGCCGTCGTGGGTGACGAACACCTCACCGTGCTGGAACGGGCTCATGGTGCCCGGGTCGACGTTGATGTACGGGTCCAGCTTCAGCATGGTGACCTTAAGTCCCCGCGCCTCCAGGATGGCCGCCAATGATGCCGATGCAATGCCTTTCCCCAATGAAGAAACAACACCGCCCGTGACGAATATGTAGCGCGTCATGAAAAACCCTAGAAGTCTGCGTTAAAGCGGTCCGAGCCGCCGGGGAAAGCGAAGGAAGGCCGAAGCCCCCGATCACCTGCATTAATCACAGTGCACCTTTCAAAAAAACCGCCGCGTTGGGACAGACCGGAAGATGAAACACCGGTACGTTGCTCGCTACACATTTTTTGGAATCGCCCAGCAAAGACTGCTTGGTAATCGGCAACTCCTGCAATTCAGGCGAATCCACAGAAGTTGTATCAAGAAGGGAGCGTAGTCTACCGGAAAGCCCCTTTCATCTCAAACCTTGATCCTCGTCAGGCGGCTGCCAATGTAATTTCCAGCTTCCCGCCGCATCGCCATCGAGCCCCGGCAGGTTCGCCACCGCCAGCAATTGCTGACCTTTGAACAGCAGCGGCAATCTGCCGCGCACGAACAACGGTAAAGCGCTTTCGTTGAGCAAACGCTTCAGGTCGCGATGCCCTCGACCTGGCAATTCCATCACTTCTCCTCCTTCACGATAGCGGATATGCAGCGGGCCCTCCGGGATTGTCCCGGTGATTTTCAGCACTCCATTTTCGGGCAAGGCCAAGGGAGACGCTGGCTCCAGCCATGCTCCGACAGCGGGGCAAGCGCGCAACCAGTGGCCGCTCAGCCACCAGATGCGGCCGCCAGCCCGATGCAATTCGCCATCGGCCAAGCGCCAGACCGGACGGGCATCAGCCGCCGCATCGCGTAAATCTTGCCAACCCGACCAATGGTCGGTGTCCGGTAGTCCTGTGAGCGACTCGAGCCAATGGCCAAGCGCATTGCGTTGACGCGCCGCGGAGAGTTTCTGCAGTGATGCCAGCTCCAGCGATGGCAACTTGAGCCACTCGAAAGGACTGTCCGTGCTGGCGTCGAGCAGATCCATTTGTGCCAGGTCGTCGAGCAATCCCTGCGCTTCGCTCAGGTGCGCAGCGCTGCGGACCATGGTCGCGGTTGCCTGCGGCCACCGCGCGGTCAATGCGGGGAACACTTGATGACGCAGGTAGTTGCGCGAGAAATGTCGATCCTGGTTGGAAGGATCTTGGATCCAGCTCAATTGATGCTCGGCCGCATAGGCTTCCAGAACGGCGCGAGTCGCCTCCAGCAGGGGCCGTAACAGATAGCCGTTACCCAGCCGACGCTGGCGAGGCATTCCCGACAGACCTCGCACCCCGGCCCCACGCAACAAACGGAAAAGCAGGGTTTCGGCCTGATCATCACGATGCTGGCCGGTCAACAGAACGTCGTTGACCCCGGTAACCTCGACGAACGCGCCATAACGGGCATCCCGGGCCGCTCGCTCAAGACTGGCGCCGGGCTGCACTTGCACACGGACAACCTGCAACGGTACGTCCAGCGCCGCGCACATTGACCGACAATGGTCCGGCCAGGCTTCAGCGACAGCCTGAAGACCATGATGAACATGAATGGCACTTAATGGCGGCAGGGATTCGGTTTTCGCGAGTGTTGCGAGAAGGTGTAGCAGGACAGTGGAGTCAAGACCGCCGGAGAAAGCGATGCGCCAGGTTTTGGCGTTGCGCCAGGGGGCGAGATTCAGGAGAAGTCTGGTTGGCAGATCACTATTGGACTGGCTCATATCCTTCATTCACACAAATCAAATGTGGGAGCGAGCTTGCTCGCGATAGCGGTATAACAGACAACGGATTGGTTGAATGTTAAGCCTCATCGCGAGCCGGCTCGCTCCCACAGGTTAGAGCGAACAGCGCGGTCAGATCAGAGACCGTAGCTCATCAGACGCTCGTAACGACGGGCCAGCAGCGCCTTGTTGTCGAGCTTCTTCAGCATCGCCAGTTGCGAGCTCAGCTCGGCACGGATATTGGCAGCTGCCGCCGCTGGATCACGGTGCGCACCGCCCAAAGGCTCGCTGATCACTTTGTCCACGATGCCCAGGCCTTTCAGGCGCTCGGCGGTGATACCCATGGCTTCAGCGGCGTCCGGTGCTTTCTCGGCGGTTTTCCACAGAATCGAAGCGCAACCTTCCGGCGAGATCACCGCATAGGTCGAGTACTGCAACATGTTCAACTGATCGCAAACGCCGATCGCCAAAGCACCACCGGATCCACCTTCGCCGATCACGGTGGCGATGATTGGGGTTTTCAGGCGGGCCATGACACGCAGGTTCCAGGCAATGGCTTCGCTCTGGTTGCGCTCTTCGGCGTCGATGCCAGGGTAAGCGCCCGGCGTGTCGATGAAGGTCAGGATCGGCATCTTGAAGCGTTCGGCCATTTCCATCAGGCGGCAGGCCTTGCGGTAGCCTTCCGGACGCGGCATGCCGAAGTTGCGGCGAACCTTCTCGCGCACTTCACGGCCTTTCTGGTGACCGATCACCATCACTGGCTGGTCATCCAGACGGGCGATACCGCCTACGATGGCGGCGTCGTCGGAGAAGTGGCGGTCGCCGTGCAACTCATCGAACTCGGTGAAGATGTGTTCGATGTAGTCCAGGGTGTAAGGGCGACGCGGGTGACGCGCCAGACGCGCGATCTGCCAGCTGGTCAGCTTGCCGAAGATGTCTTCGGTCAGGGTGCTGCTTTTATCCTGCAGGCGGGAGATCTCATCGCCGATATTCAGCGAATTGTCATTACCGACCAAGCGCAACTCTTCGATCTTGGCTTGCAGGTCGGCGATCGGCTGTTCGAAATCTAGAAAATTCGGGTTCATAGGCGTCCGTCTTGGGTCGACGTCCAAGAGAGCTTGGGCCGGCCGGTTGTCTATTCGCGCCCTACCTTAAGGGACAGGCGCGTTCAGGTCGAGATTAAAAATTCAGGTCAAGGCCAGGGCCATCCAACAGCCCTGACCGTCAACGGTATTGGAGGAAGACGTTGTCTCGCCCGAACTGGTCACGCAGGGCTTGAATCAACGCATCCGCCGGATCGATTCGCCAGCCTTCGCCGAACTGCAGCAAGGCTTTCGCATCGGGACTGGTGTAGTCCATGGTGATCGGGCACGCACCACGGTGACGCTTGAGCAGCTCACCCAGCCAGCGTAGCTGATCACCTTTCAAATCTTTCGCGTGCAACTTCAGGCGCAGGCTCTCAGCCAGGTTGGTACGCGCATCTTCCATGCTCATCACCCGCTTGACCCGCAACCGCAGGCCGCCGGAGAAGTCATCGTTGCTGACTTCGCCTTCGACTACCACCATTGCATCAGTCTGCAACAGCGATTGCGCGGAATGGAACGCATCGGCAAACAACGACGCCTCGATCCGCCCGGAACGGTCGTCTAGGGTGATGAACCCCATCTTGTCGCCCTTTTTGTTCTTCATCACCCGCAGGGCGATGATCATGCCGGCGACCGTCTGGGTATCGCGCGCAGGCTTGAGATCGATGATGCGCTGACGGGCAAAACGGCGTATTTCCCCTTCGTACTCGTCGATCGGGTGACCGGTCAGGTACAGGCCCAGGGTATCTTTTTCCCCCTTCAGCCGCTCCTTGAGGGTCAGTTCCTTGGCTCTGCGATGGTTGGCGTAAACATCGGCATCTTCTTCGACGAACAGACCGCCAAACAGATCGGCATGGCCACTGTCGTGGGTACGGGCAGTCTGCTCGGCAGCCTTGATCGCCTCTTCCATCGCGGTCAGCAGGACGGCACGATTACGGTCGATATTGGCTTGATAAGCCTTCGGCTCATCGTGGAAGTACGGGCCAAGACGATCCAGCGCTCCGCTGCGGATCAAGCCGTCGAGGGTGCGTTTGTTGATGCGCTTGAGGTCGACCCGGGCGCAGAAATCGAACAGATCCTTGAACGGGCCGTCCTGACGCGCTTCGGTGATCGCTTCGACCGGCCCCTCGCCCACGCCCTTGATCGCGCCCAATCCGTAAATGATCCGGCCTTCGTCGTTCACCGTGAACTTGAACTCTGAGGTGTTCACATCCGGTGCGTCGAGGCGCAGCTTCATCGTGCGCACTTCCTCGATCAAGGTCACGACCTTGTCGGTGTTGTGCATATCCGCCGAAAGCACCGCCGCCATGAACGGCGCCGGGTAGTGCGCCTTGAGCCATGCTGTCTGGTATGAGACCAGCCCATAAGCCGCAGAGTGGGATTTGTTGAAGCCGTAACCGGCGAACTTTTCCACCAGGTCGAAGATGTTACCGGCCAGGTCGGCATCGATATTGTTGGTGGCGCAACCTTCAATGAAGCCGCCACGCTGCTTGGCCATTTCTTCCGGCTTTTTCTTACCCATCGCCCGACGCAGCATGTCCGCACCGCCGAGGGTGTAGCCGGCCATGACCTGAGCAATCTGCATCACCTGTTCCTGATACAGGATGATGCCGTAAGTCGGCGCCAATACGGGCTTGAGGCCTTCGTACTGGTAATCCGAGTGCGGGTACGCCAGTTCGGCACGACCGTGTTTACGGTTGATGAAGTCGTCCACCATGCCCGATTGCAGCGGGCCGGGACGGAACAGGGCCACCAGTGCGATCAAGTCTTCCAGGCAGTCGGGCTTGAGCTTCTTGATCAGCTCTTTCATGCCGCGGGATTCGAGTTGGAACACCGCCGTGGTTTCGGCTTTTTGCAGCAGCGTGTACGTCGGCTTGTCGTCCAGCGGGATGAACGCAATGTCCAGCGGCGGCTCGTTGACCTTGGCGCGGTCGCGGTTGATGGTTTTCAGGGCCCAGTCGATGATCGTCAAGGTCCGCAGGCCGAGGAAGTCGAACTTCACCAGACCAGCGGCTTCAACGTCGTCCTTGTCGAACTGGGTCACCAGGCCATCGCCCGCTTCGTCGCAATAGATCGGCGAGAAATCGGTCAATTTGGTCGGAGCGATCACCACACCACCGGCGTGCTTGCCGACGTTACGCACCACACCTTCGAGCTTGCGGGCCATCTCCCAGATTTCGGCGGCTTCTTCATCGACCTTGATGAAGTCACGCAGGATTTCTTCCTGTTCGTAAGCCTTTTCCAGGGTCATGCCGACTTCGAACGGAATCATCTTCGACAGACGATCCGCCAGGCCGTAAGACTTGCCCTGCACCCGCGCCACGTCGCGCACCACGGCTTTTGCCGCCATGGAACCGAAGGTGATGATCTGGCTTACCGCGTTGCGGCCGTATTTTTCGGCCACATAGTCGATCACCCGATCGCGACCGTCCATGCAGAAGTCGACGTCGAAGTCGGGCATGGAGACCCGTTCCGGGTTAAGGAAACGTTCGAACAGCAGGTCATATTCCAGCGGGTCGAGATCGGTGATCTTCTGCACATAGGCCACCAGCGATCCGGCACCCGATCCACGGCCCGGCCCCACCGGCACACCGTTATTCTTGGCCCACTGGATAAAGTCCATCACGATCAGGAAGTAACCGGGGAATCCCATCTGGATGATGATATCCAGCTCGAAATTCAGCCGGTCGACATAAACCTGACGCTTGGCCTCGTAGTCTTCAGTGGTGTCCTTGGGCAGCAGGACCGCGAGACGCTCCTCCAAACCGTCGAAGGAAACCTTGCGGAAATACTCGTCGATGGTCATGCCATCGGGAATCGGGAAGTTGGGCAGGAAGTGCGTGCCCAGCTTGACTTCGATGTTGCAGCGTTTGGCGATCTCGACCGTGTTTTCCAGCGCTTCGGGAATATCGCTGAACAGCTCGGCCATTTCCTCGGCGCTTTTGAGGTACTGCTGATCGCTGTAATTCTTCGAACGCCGCGGATCGTCGAGGGCGCGGCCCTCACCGATGCAAACGCGGGTTTCGTGGGCGGCGAAATCTTCCTGCTTGATGAAGCGCACATCGTTGGTCGCCACCAGCGGCGCACCGATTTTCTCGGCCAGCGCCACGGCACCGTGCAGTTGCTCTTCGTCGTTGGGGCGATTGGTACGCTGGATTTCCAGATAGAAGCGGTCCGGAAACACCTCCATCCATTCACGCGCCAGGGTTTCGGCTTCGTCAGGGTTGCCACTGAGCATCGCCTGGCCGATCTCGCCTTCTTTCGCCGCCGACAGCATGATCAAGCCTGCGCTGGCTTCAGCGACCCACTCGCGCTCGATGATGATCGAACCGTTGCGCTGGCCGTCGATAAAGCCGCGGGAAATCAGCTCGGTGAGGTTGCGATAACCTTCGGCGTTCATCACCAGCAGGCTGATCCGGCTCAGCGGATTGTCCGGATCCTTGTTCGACAACCACAGGTCGGCGCCACAGATCGGCTTGATCCCGGCACCCATGGCGGCTTTATAGAACTTGACCAGGGAACACATGTTGTTCTGATCGGTGACCGCAACGGCAGGCATGTTCATGCCGACCAGGGTCTTGACCAGCGGCTTGATCCGCACCAGACCGTCGACCAGGGAATATTCAGTGTGCAGGCGTAGATGAACGAATGAAGCCGGCATAGTGATCCTGTCTAGAAACTAGAAACGTGAAGACAACAAGGCCCGGATTGTACCGGGCCTTGGCAAAAAAAATCAGCCTTGCCGCTAACTCTCGATCAGGCGTTCCCGTGCCTCATACGCCAGGCGCACCGGGGCAAACGAACGCCGATGGATCGGGGTCGGTCCCAGACGAGCGAGCGCTTCAAGATGGACTGGCGTCGGGTAACCTTTGTGCCCGCCAATGCCGTAGCCGGGATAAATCAACTCGAACGCAGCCATTTCACGGTCACGACTGACCTTGGCCAGAATCGATGCAGCCGCGATGGCTGGCACCTTGCCATCGCCCTGCACCACCGCTTCGGCGCGCATCGGCAATTTCGGGCAACGATTCCCGTCGATCATCGCCAGTTTCGGCTGGATGTGCAGCCCCGCTACCGCGCGCTGCATGGCCAGCATGGTGGCATGGAGGATGTTCAGTTCGTCGATCTCTTCGACTTCCGCGCGGGCGATGCACCAGCTCAGGGCTTTCTCGCAGATTTCATCGTAGAGTTTTTCGCGGCGAGCTTCGGTGAGCTTCTTGGAGTCATTCAAACCGAGAATCGGACGGTTCGGATCGAGGATCACAGCCGCAGTCACCACGGCGCCACAGAGCGGGCCGCGACCGACCTCGTCGACACCGGCAACCAACTCTTCCACTTCAGCGACCAAGGTGAAATCCAGCCCCATCTGCATGCTTGTTTTACTCATTGTACTTGGCCGATCAGGTTCAGCACCGCATCCGCCGCCTGATTAGAGGCATCCAGACGCAAGGTACGGTGGATTTCGTCAAAACCGCGAGTTTGCTCTTCCCCACCCTCGATCAGCGGCGACAGGGTCTGGGCCAGCGCTTCGACCGTCGCATCGTCTTGCAGCAACTCGGGCACCAGCAGTCGCTGGGCCAGCAGGTTCGGCAAGGAGACGTAGGGGCTTTTCACCATCCGCTTGAGAATCCAGAACGTCAGCGGCGCCAAGCGATAAGCGACCACCATTGGGCGTTTGTACAACAGGGCTTCAAGCGTTGCCGTTCCGGACGCGATCAGCACTGCGTTACACGCGGCCAGGGCCAGGTGGGATTTGCCATCGAGCAAGGTCAGCGGCAGATCGCGGCCGACCAACAGCTCTTCAAGCTGCGCGCGACGCTGCGGGTTGGCACACGGCAAGACAAACCGCACGCCCGGACGCAGTGCCCGCAGGCGTTGGGCCGTGTCGAGAAACAATGCACCGAGACGGCCCACTTCGCCGCCGCGACTGCCGGGCATCAGCGCGACCAAGGGCCCGTCAGGCAATCCAAGCTCGGCCCGCGCTGCGGCACGGTCGGCCTCGAGCGGAATGGCATCGGCCAGGGTGTGCCCGACAAACCGCACTGGCACGCCCTTCTCTTCATAAAATTTTGCTTCGAACGGAAACAGCGTCAGCATCAGGTCGCAACCTTCACGAATCTTCAGCACACGCTTCTGTCGCCAAGCCCAGACCGACGGACTGACGTAATGCACGGTCTTGATCCCGGCCTGACGCAGCTTGAGTTCAATATTGAGATTGAAGTCCGGGGCATCGATTCCGATGAACACATCCGGCTTCGCGGCGATCAGGTCCGCGACCAGTTTCTTGCGTCGTGCCAGCAGTTCGCGCAATCGGCCAAGCACCTCCACCAGGCCCATGACCGACAGGCGCTCCATCGGGAAGTATGAGGTCAAGCCTTCAGCCTGCATCAGCGGACCACCGACACCGATGAACTCGATTGCCGGGTGTTGAGCCTTGAGCGCACGCATCAGGCCCGCGCCCAGAATGTCACCGGAAGCCTCACCCGCCACCAGCGCAATACGCAGATTGACCATGATTAGCGGGTGATGCCGCGAGTCGAAGACTGGATGGAGTCACGGAACACCGCAACTTCCGGGAATTGCTCCGAAGGTTCGGCCAGTTCGGCGAGTGCTTGTTCAACCGTCAGGCCCTGGCGATAGACCACCTTGTAGGCACGACGCAGGGCGTGGATCGCTTCTTCGCTGAAACCGCGACGGCGCATGCCTTCGAAGTTCATGCTACGGGCTTCGGCCGGATTGCCGAACACCGTAACGAACGCGGGAACGTCCTTGCCGATGGCGGTACCCATGCCGGAAAAGCTGTGGGCACCAATGTGGCAATACTGGTGAACCAGGGTAAATCCGGACAGGATCGCCCAGTCTTCAACATGCACATGACCGGCAAGTGCGGTGTTGTTGACCAGAATGCAGTGGTTTCCGATGACGCTGTCGTGACCGATGTGGGCATAGGCCATGATCAGGTTGTGATCGCCCAGGGTGGTTTCCGAACGATCCTGAATGGTTCCACGGTGAATGGTCACGCCTTCGCGAATGACATTGTGGTCACCGATCACCAGGCGAGTTTCTTCGCCCTTGTACTTCAGATCAGGCGTGTCTTCACCTACCGAGGAGAACTGATAGATGCGGTTGTGCTTACCGATTCGGGTTGGGCCCTTAAGAATCACGTGCGGCCCGATGACCGTCCCCTCGCCGATTTCCACACCTGCGCCGATGATCGACCACGGCCCGACCTCGACACCGTCAGCCAGGACGGCCGTCGGATCGATGATTGCGCGAGGGTCAATCAAACTCATAGTTTACGTTCCGCGCAGATGATTTCAGCTGAGCAGACTGGCTTGCCGTCGACCGAAGCCTGGCACTCGAACTTCCAGATCTGACGCTTGCAGCTGATGAACTTGGCTTCAAGAATCAACTGATCACCCGGCAACACCGGCTGGCGGAAGCGTAGCTTGTCGGAACCGACGAAGTAATAAAGGGTGCCATCGGCCGGTTTCACGTCGAGCATCTTGAAACCAAGGATCCCGGCAGCCTGAGCCATCGCTTCGATGATCAGCACGCCCGGCATGATCGGATGCGCCGGAAAGTGACCATTGAAGAAAGGTTCGTTGATGCTGACATTCTTGTAGGCGCGAATGCGCTTGCCTTCCACATCCAGATCCACGACCCGGTCCACCAGCAGGAACGGGTAACGGTGAGGCAGGTATTCGCGAATCTCGTTGATGTCCATCATTTCGGGGGGAAGCCTATGTAAAGATTGGGAGCGCGCGACTTACGCGCACTCCTCTAGCAAATCAAGGACACAGTCTAGCGGCTGCGCACATTTGATATGGAAATGGTATCAGCCATCTGAAGAAGCATTACCGTCAGGGGTCACTTCCCCTACTTGCTTTTCCAGCTGTCGCAGACGCCGTGCGATGTCATCGAGCTGACGGATACGGGCCGCGCTTTTGCGCCACTCGGCCGCAGGCTGCATTGCCGTACCGGAAGAATAGGAACCTGACTCGGTGATCGAGTGAGTCACCATGGTCATTCCGGTAATGAAAACGTTGTCGCAAATATCGATATGTCCCACCAGCCCTACGCCACCGGCGAGCATGCAATGCTTGCCGATTTTGGTGCTGCCGGAAATTCCCACGCACGCGGCCATGGCCGTGTGATCACCAATCTGGACGTTGTGGGCGATCTGAATCTGGTTGTCGAGCTTAACGCCGTTACCGATGATGGTATCGGCGAGCGCGCCGCGGTCGATGGCAGTATTCACACCAATTTCCACGTCGTCACCGACCAGAACGCCCCCGATCTGGGCAATTTTCTGCCAGATACCCTTTTCGTTGGCAAAACCAAAGCCTTCGCCACCGAGTACGGCACCCGACTGAATGACCACTCGTTTGCCGATGCGCACGTCGTGATACAGCGTGACGCGCGGAGCGAGCCAGCCACCTTCGCCAATGACGCTACGAGCACCGATGAAACAGTGCGCGCCAATGGTTGTCCCCGCGGCAACTTGCGCTCCGCTCTCGATGACTACGAAGGCTCCGATACTCGCCGCCGGATCGACCACCGCGTCCGCCGCAATGACTGCGGTCGGATGAATACCGGCGGCCGCCTTGGGCTTGGGATCGAACAGGTGCGAAATGCGCGCGTAGGCGGCGTATGGATCAGGCACCACCAGCACATTACCGGCAAACCCCTCAGCATCAGCGGCTTTCAGCAACAAGGCTGCAGCCTGGCTGCCTGCCAGGTATTTACGGTATTGGGGATTTGCGAGAAAGCTCAACTGAGTTGGGCCAGCCTCCTGCAAGGTGGCTAGCCCAGTAATTGCCTTCTCCGCGTCGCCACGTAACGTGGCACCGAGGAACTCGGCCAGTTGGCCGAGTTTGATAGTCGCAGTCATGGATTACTTCAGCTGATTCATGCGCTCGATAACCTGGCGCGTGATGTCGTACTGAGGTTTGACATCAATCACTGCGCCACGCTCGAAGACCAGGTCAAAAGCACCTTTCTTGATGACTTCTTCCACAGCGCTGTCCAGTTTCGGCTTGAGCTGCTTCAGCATTTCACGATCGGCAACGGCTTTGGCTTCGTTCAGTTCCTTGGACTGGAACTGGAAGTCACGAGCCTTTTGCTTGAATTCAAGCTCCAGACGCTCACGCTCGCCCTGCTGCATTTTGTCGCCACCGGCCATCAGACGATCCTGAATACCCTTGGCACTGCTTTCCAGTGTCTTGAGCTTGGTCAGTTGAGGACCGAATTTTTTCTCGGCATCCACGGCGTACTTCTTGGCCGCATCGGATTCCAGCAGGGCCATCTGATAGTTCAGAACGGCGATTTTCATGTCGGCGAATGCCGGGCCTGCTACCAGTACGGAAGCCAGGAGAACCAATTGAGTCAACTTACGCACGATGCACTCCTACAAAATCCATTGTCGTTATCTTGGGTCAGACGCTTAGAACGTCTGGCCGAGGGAGAATTGGAACACTTGAGTCTCGGCATTGCTGTCCGGCTTTTTAACTGGCATCGCTAACGCGAAGCTCAACGGACCAAGGGCGGTAACCCAAGTCACACCAACACCCACAGAACTGGCCATATTGCTCAGGCTGACGTCGTTACATTGAGTGTTGGACTTCGAGCCATCGGCATTGGTGCTCTGCTTGCAGGTCGAATCGAACACGTTACCCACATCCCAGAATACCGAGGTGCGCAACGAACGCTGGTCTTTCACGAACGGCAACGGGAACAGAACTTCTACACCACCCTGAATCAGGACGTTACCACCAAACGGCAATGGATCCTGGTCTGGATCGACTGCGGTTCCCGGGTTCACGCCCCGGCTCGGGGTACTGCGAGGCCCCAAAGTGCTGTCCTTGAAGCCACGAACCGAGTTGAAACCACCAGCATAGTAGTTTTCATAGAACGGCAAGCCATCAGTGGAACCGTAACCATCGCCATAACCCAGTTCGGTGTGCAGGCGCATGGTGTAGTTTTCAGACAACGGCTGGAACAATTGACCGCGGTAATCCAGTTTAAAGAACGACAAATCGCTGCCCGGTGTTGTCGCTTCCGCAGTCAGGCTTTGGGAATGACCACGGGTCGCCAGTACGCCTTTGTTCAATGTGGACTCGGACCAACCGGCCGAGGCCTTGAAGTTCAGGTACTGATCACCTTGCTGGTTAACGAAGTCGAAAATTTCGTCGACGGTGTAAAGACCCGTCTTGATCTTGTCTTGTTGCGCAGTCAATCCGAAGGTCAGACGCGACGTCTCGCTGATTGGATAACCGACGCTGACGCCCGCTCCCAGGCTGTCAACGGCGTAGCTGGCTACGTTGACATCAAGGTCTTTGTAGTCGGTGGTGCGATAGAAGGCGTTGTAACCCAGGCTCACACCATCAGCGGTCCAGTACGGGTCGACATAACCGAAGTTATAGCGACTTTGATATTGGCTGCGGGTCAAGCCGATGCTGACCTTGTTACCGGTACCGAGGAAGTTGTTCTGGGTGATCGAACCACCGAGGATCAGACCGGCACTCTGGGCAAAACCGACGCTGGCGGTAATCGAACCGGACGCTTGTTCTTCAACGCTGTAGTTCACATCCACCTGGTCATCGACGCCAGGTACGGCCGGCGTCTCAACGTTGACTTCCTTGAAGAAGCCCAGTCGCTCCAGACGTGTCTTGGATTGATCGATCAGGTAAGTCGACGCCCAACCGCCTTCCATCTGACGCATTTCACGGCGCAGCACTTCGTCCTCGGACTTGGTGTTGCCGCGGAAGTTGATGCGGTTGACGTAGGCACGCTTGCCCGGATCCACAGCGAAGGTGATGTCTACGGTGTGGTCTTCATCATGAGGCTGCGGCACGCCGTTGACGTTGGCGAAGGTGTAACCCTCGTTACCCAGACGACGGGTGATCAGCTCGGACGTAGTGGTCATCAGCTTGCGCGAGAACACCTGGCCTTTCTGCACCAGGAGCAGGGACTTGACCTGATCCTCTGGAACCTTCAGGTCGCCGCTCAACTTGACATCACGAACGGTGTACTTGTCGCCTTCGTTGATGTTGACGGTGATATAGACGTGCTTTTTGTCCGGAGTGATGGACACCTGGGTCGAAGCGATATCCATGTTGATATAGCCACGGTCCAGGTAGTAGGAACGCAGACGCTCCAGGTCACCGGACAGTTTTTCACGAGCATACTTGTCGTCGTTCTTGAAGAACGACAACCAGTTGGTTGTCTTGAGTTCGAACAGGTCGATCAGGTCTTCATCCGGGAAGACCGTGTTGCCCACCACGTTGATGTGCTGGATAGCGGCAACGGTGCCTTCGTTGATGTTGACCTTCAAACCGACGCGGTTGCGCGGTTGCGGTACCACTTCGGTGTCGACGGTGGCGGAGTAGCGACCCTGAGCGACGTACTGGCGCTGCAGCTCGTTACGTACACCTTCAAGGGTCGCGCGCTGGAAGATCTCGCCTTCGGCCAGACCGGACTGCTTGAGGCCCTTCATCAGGTCCTCAGTGGAAATCGCCTTGTTACCTTCGATCTCGATACTGGCGACCGACGGACGCTCGACTACAGTAATAACCAGGACGTTGCCATCGCGGCCCAGCTGGATATCTTGAAAGAAACCGGTTTTGAACAACGCACGAGTGGATTCCACCAGGCGATGATCATCCGCCTGTTCACCGACGTTCAACGGCAAAGCACCAAAGACGCTACCCGCGGAGACCCGCTGGAGGCCATTGACGCGAATATCAGAGATAGTGAAGGACTCGGCGTGAACTTCGGCGATCATCAATACGGTGAGAACCGCAGTTAGCAGCAGACGTTTCATGAAGTCCTTTCTTATTCCAACTGGCAATAAACAAACTGCCGCAAAATGCGGCAGATTCGCAATTCAGCGACGTTACAGACGACCCAGATCATTGACCAGAGCAAGCAACATCACTCCGATCACCAAACTGATACCGATCTGTATCCCCCAACCTTGCACCCGATCCGACAAGGGACGACCACGCGCCCACTCAATCAGATAAAACAACAAATGCCCCCCATCCAGCACAGGAATGGGCAGCAAATTCAGAACCCCCAAGCTAATACTCAGATAAGCAAGGAAATTCAGGAAATCAGCAACACCCGACTGGGCCGAAGCGCCCGCCACTTTAGCAATGGTTATCGGTCCACTCAAGTTTTTTACCGAGAGCTCGCCGAACAACATTTTCTTCAGCGAATCCAGGGTCAGCAGGCTCATGGTCCAAGTACGCCGTGCCCCCTCCCCAATCGCGGCCACCGGGCCGTAACTGACCTCCCGAATCATCTCCGGCGGCCAGTCGACAGGCTTGACCCCTGCCCCCAGGTAACCACTCGGAGCCTTCCTGTCGCCACGCGCAGCCAGTGTCACAGGGACGTCGATTCGAGCACCATCGCGCTCGACCCGCAGCATTATTTTGGTATCAGGACGCATACGGACGGTGTCGACCACTTGCTGCCAGTCATCCAGCGCCTTGCTGTCCAGCGCCAGCAGTCGGTCGCCGGTTTTCAGGCCAGCAGCCTGCGCCGGGCCCTTTGGATCAAGCTCAGCCAGGACCGGCGGCAACGCCGGACGCCAAGGACGGATACCCAGCGATCGAATCGGATCCGGCTCATCAGCCCCCTTGAGCCATTTATCAAGGGCCAGCTCACGCGGAGAATCGACTGTGGAGCCTTGTTCACGAACCAACACTTGCAGGGAACCGCTTTCCCCAAGTCGACGGACCAACTGCAAATTCACCGCAGCCCAACCGGAAGTCGGCTCACCGTCGATGGAAACAATTTCCTGACCCGGGCTCAAACCGGCCTTGGCGGCGATACTGCCAGACTCTACGGCCCCGATGACCGGGCGCACCTGCTCGCTGCCGAGCATGGCCAGCACCCAGAAAAACACCAGGGCCAACAGGAAGTTGGCAATCGGCCCAGCCGCTACGATGGCAATACGCTGACGGACGGATTTTCGATTGAAGGATTGGTCGAGTTGATCGACAGGCACTTCGCCTTCACGCTCGTCAAGCATCTTGACGTAGCCACCCAGCGGGATGGCAGCCAATACGAACTCAGTGCCTTTCTTGTCGTGCCAGCGTAGCAGTGGCATTCCGAAGCCTACGGAGAAGCGCAGCACTTTGACCCCACAGCGACGAGCGACCCAGAAATGGCCGAACTCGTGGAAGGTAACCAGCACGCCCAAAGCTACCAGGGTGCCGACAATCATATAGAGCGCGCTCATCTATTTTCTCCGCATTCCTATCCGGTGCCGCATGGGCCAACGCATTGCACACTTATCGCCCGTGACGACTCAACCATCGTTCAGCCAGCACACGCGCCTTCGCGTCTGCCGTGAACACTGCCGCGAGATCATCCACTGCTACCACAGGCTCGAGATTCAAGGTTTCCTCGATGATACTCGCGATTTCCGGGTAGCGAACCCGTCCGTCGAGAAAGGCCGCAACCGCGACCTCATTGGCCGCATTCAACATGGCCGGCGCACTGTTGCCTGCCTCGGCCGCCAGACGGGCCAGGCGCAGGCAAGGAAAACGCTCCTCATCGGGCGCCTGGAAGTCCAGACGCCCGATGGCAAACAGATCCAGTGGCGCCACACCCGAATCGATCCGTTCCGGCCAGGCGAGCGCATGGGCGATTGGCGTGCGCATGTCGGGATTACCCAATTGAGCCAACACTGAGCCATCGATATAGTCGACCAGCGAATGAATGACGCTCTGTGGGTGAATCACCACTTCGACCTGGGAAGGCTTGGCATCGAACAGCCAGCAGGCCTCGATCAGTTCGAGCCCTTTATTCATCATGCTGGCCGAGTCGACCGAAATCTTGCGCCCCATGGACCAGTTCGGATGAGCACAGGCCTGCTCGGGGGTAACGTGCGCCAGCTCAGCCATCGGCGTCTGCCGGAACGGGCCACCCGACGCCGTCAGCAGAATCCGCCGCACACCGACTGCCCCCAGGCCTCGAGCGAAATCCTGCGGCATGCACTGGAAAATCGCGTTGTGCTCACTATCGATCGGCAGTAACACCGAGCCACTTTTGCGCACAGCCTGCATGAACAACGCACCGGACATCACCAGTGCTTCCTTGTTGGCCAGGAGGATTTTTTTGCCGGCCTCGACTGCAGCCAAGGTCGGACGCAAACCCGCCGCGCCGACAATGGCCGCCATGACTGCATCGACTTCAGGGCCGGCGGCGACCTGACACAGACCTTCCTCACCCACCAAAACCCGGGTCGAAAGACCTGCCGCACGCAGATCATCCTGCAACACTCGAGCAGCCGCCGCTTCAGGCACTACAGCGAATCGCGGGGTATGACGCACGCACAGCGCCAGCAGCTCACTCAATCGTGTGAAGCCGCTCAGGGCGTAAGCTTGATAGCGCGCAGGATGACGAGCGATGACATCGAGGGTGCTCAGACCGATCGAACCCGTCGCCCCCAACACGGTAATCTGCTGTGGGCGGCTCACGGTGCAGCCATCCACAACAATACGGCAAATACAGGAATCGCGGCGGTCAGACTGTCGATCCGATCCAGTACACCGCCGTGTCCCGGCAGTAGATTACTGCTGTCCTTGATCCCCGACTGACGCTTGAACATGCTTTCGGTAAGGTCGCCCACGACTGAAATAAACACGATCAACGCCGCGCCGATCAGGCCCTTGAACAGCTCGGCAACCGTCCAGTCACGGAAAAACCCAACCAGGACAGTGATGATCAGGCTCAGCGCCAAACCACCGTAAACGCCTTCCCAACTTTTGCCCGGGCTGACTAGCGGAGCCAGCTTGCGCTTGCCGAACGCCCGACCGGAAAAATACGCGCCGATATCAGCCCCCCAGACCAGCACCATCACCGCCATGATCAACCAGTTCCCCAGGGGCTCCTGCTTGATAAGGACCAGGCCTTGCCAGGCCGGCAGCAGAATCAGCAGTCCGATCACCAGCTTGCAGGCCGCACTGGCCCAGTGATCGCTGGAGCGTGGATACGTCAGCACCAGATAGGTCGCAATGCCCCACCAGAGCACCGAAGCCCCCAGTATCCAGGGCGCGAGCCCCGGCAACAGGTGCATGACAAACAGCATCAACGCGACGACTGCGGCGTAGGCAATGCGCATCGACTGCTCATTGAAACCCGCCAGGCGAGCCCACTCCCAGCCACCCAGGGTCACTACCAACCCTATAAACAGCGCGAAGGCAGAGCCCTCGAGAAGGAAGAAACCGCACAGGGCAATCGGCAGCAGGATCAGCGCGGTGATGATTCGTTGTTTGAG
The DNA here is from genome assembly GCF_054481235.1 of Pseudomonas fluorescens group sp. PF-69. Classification (NCBI taxonomy): domain Bacteria; kingdom Pseudomonadati; phylum Pseudomonadota; class Gammaproteobacteria; order Pseudomonadales; family Pseudomonadaceae; genus Pseudomonas; species Pseudomonas fluorescens group sp. PF-69. The sequence goes on from NZ_JBTMNC010000001.1 coordinate 195,088, forward strand.
CATTAAACCCGGGCTCCAGCCTCGACCTGCTCGCTCGTTTTACCGAAGCGACGCTGGCGAGATGCGAAATCGGCCAGCGCATTACGCATGGCGTCGTGTTTGAAGTCCGGCCAGAACAGGTCGGAGAAATACAATTCGGCATAGGCCAGCTGCCACAGCAAAAAATTGCTGATGCGGTGCTCGCCACCGGTACGGATGCACAAGTCCGGTAACGGCAGATCACCGGTAGCCAAACAGGTTTGCAACAATTCCGGGGTGATGTCTTCGGGCCTCAGGTGCCCCGCCTGAACTTCCCGAGCCAGGCGCTGCGCCGCCTGCGCGATATCCCACTGACCGCCGTAATTGGCGGCGATCTGCAGAACGAAGCGATTGGCGCCTGCGGTCATGGTCTCGGCTTCACGCATCGCAGCCTGAAGCTCCGGGTGGAAACGCGAACGGTCGCCAATGATGCGCAAGCTGATGTTGTTGTCGTTGAGGCGCTTGGCCTCACGACGCAATGCCTTGAAGAACAGATCCATCAAGGCACTGACCTCATCGGCCGGGCGCTGCCAGTTCTCACTGGAGAACGCGAACAAGGTCAATACCTCGACCCCCGCCTCGGCGCACACCTCGATGACCGCACGAACCGCATCCACGCCCGCTTTATGCCCGGCGATACCCGGCATAAAGCGTTTTTTCGCCCAGCGATTATTACCATCCATGATGATCGCGACATGGCGCGGCACCGCAGGCGGTGCAATCTGCTTGGTCTTTTCCATGAAAACGTGACCCTTATACGGCCATCAGGTCTTTTTCTTTCTGCGCCAAATCCGCATCGATTTTAGCCACGAACTTTTTGGTCAGATCGTCGATTTCGCCAGTGGCGCGACGCTCTTCGTCTTCACTGATTTCCTTTTCCTTGACCAGATCCTTGAGCTGGCTGTTCGCGTCACGACGGATATTGCGCACCGCAACACGGGCGTCTTCAGCAACATCACGAGCCTGCTTGGTGAAGCCCTTACGGGTTTCCTCAGTCAGGGCAGGCATGGAAATCAGCAGCAACTCACCGAGGTTGGTCGGATTGAGGTTCAGACCAGCGCTGCCGATCGCCTTGTCCACAGCACCCAGCATATTGCGCTCGAAGGCAACAACTTGCAGGGTGCGAGCGTCTTTGACAGTGATGTTCGCAACTTGCTTGATCGGCGTGTCGGAGCCGTAATACGGCACCATGACACCTTCCAGAATGCTTGGATGCGCCTGGCCGGTACGAATACGACCGAAGTTGTGCGCCAGCGATTCCACGGATTTCTGCATGCGCTCTTGAGCGTCTTTCTTGATTTCGTTGATCATTGTTGGCCTTCCTCGATCAGGGTCCCTTCAGCGCCACCGTGCACGATGTTCAGCAGGGCGCCGGGCTTGTTCATGTTAAATACGCGCAATGGCATCTTGTGGTCGCGGCACAGGCAAATGGCCGTCAGATCCATCACGCCCAGCTTGCGATCCAGTACTTCATCGTAGGTCAGATGATCGAACTTCTCTGCATGCGGGTCTTTGAATGGGTCAGCGGTGTAGACGCCATCGACCTTGGTCGCCTTGAGCACGACATCGGCATCGATTTCGATTGCACGCAGGCAGGCTGCCGAATCCGTGGTAAAGAACGGGTTGCCGGTGCCGGCTGCGAAAATCACGACGTCCTTGGAGTTCAGGTGGCGCATGGCTTTGCGGCGATCATAGTGATCGGTCACGCCAACCATGGAAATGGCCGACATCACAATGGCCGAGATATTGGCACGTTCGAGCGCATCGCGCATCGCCAAGGCGTTCATCACAGTGGCCAGCATGCCCATGTGGTCGCCCGTGACCCGATCCATGCCAGCCTTGCTCAGCGCCTCGCCGCGGAACAGGTTACCGCCGCCGATCACCAGACCGACCTGAACACCGATGCCGACCAGTTGGCCAACTTCCAGCGCCATGCGATCCAGAACTTTCGGATCGATCCCGAACTCTTCCGAGCCCATCAGGGCCTCGCCGCTAAGCTTGAGTAGAATGCGTTTATAGCGAGCCTGATAACCACTGCCCTGCTGAGCCATTGCGAATCTCTCCTGCGGCGTATTTTAAAAATTCTTTGCGAGCTGTTTTCAGCTGGCGTTCACTCTAGCTTGGCGCTGCTTCAGCGCCATCGGAACATGGCTTTGTAAGTCAGTTCCAAAAGGAAACCAATTAAAAATTGGTGCCCCATCTGAAAAGAGGCTGCGCGCGTGAGCGGGCAGCCTCTTCAGGGCGACAGTTAAAAAAAACCGTCTTATTGCTTGGAAGCAGCCGCAACCTGAGCAGCAACTTCTTCAGCGAAGTTGTCAACTGGCTTCTCGATGCCTTCGCCGACCTTGAAGTAGGTGAAGGAAACGATTTCTGCGCCAGCTTTCTTGGCCAGGGCACCAACGGTGACTTCCGGGTTCATGACGAAAGCTTGCTCGACCAGGCTGGCTTCGGCCAGGAACTTGGTGATACGGCCAGCGATCATCTTCTCGACGATTTCTGCTGGTTTGCCTTTCATCTTGTCTTCGTTCAGGGTCATGAAAACACCCTTCTCGCGCTCGATGGCCTCTGGCGAAACCTGCGATGGCAGCAGGAACTCAGGGTTGCTTGCCGCCACGTGCATGGCGATCTCTTTGGCCAGCTGTACATCGCCGCCCTTGAGAACAACAGCAACACCGATCTTGTTACCGTGCAGGTAGGTGCCGACAACGTCACCCTCTACGCGTACCAGACGACGGATGTTGACGTTTTCGCCAACTTTGGCAACCAGGGCTTCACGAGCCGATTCCTGAGCGGCGATCAGCGGAGCTGCGTCGGTCAGTTTTTCGGCGAAAGCTTTTTCTACGCTGGCAGCAACGAAGTTCTTGAAGTCGTCTTGCAGGGCCAGGAAGTCGGTCTGCGAGTTAACTTCCAGCAGTACGGCAGACTTGTCGTCAGCCTTGATGGCGATTGCGCCTTCAGCGGCAACGTTGCCCGCTTTCTTGGCAGCCTTGATGGCGCCCGAAGCACGCATGTCATCAATGGCTTTTTCGATGTCGCCGCCAGCCTTGGTCAAGGCCTTTTTGCAGTCCATCATGCCTTCGCCAGTACGCTCGCGCAGTTCTTTGACCAACGCTGCAGTAATCTCTGCCATTTCAAAATTCCTCTTGGATAGGTTATCAACCATTCCACCCGATCGAACGGGCGTTCAATTCTTCCCGAACCACCCTTGTTAGCTGCCGCACGTTACAGATGAAGCAGAGGGCGCCAACAAATGGTTTCCGAGGTGGCAAAAAGGGGGCCAAGCCCCCTTTTTGCTTACTGAGTCAACGCCAGGGGCGTTAATTACTCAGCTGCAGCTGCCGGAGCTTCTTCAACGAAAACTTCGGTGCCGCCAGCAACGTTGTTGCGACCACGGATAACAGCGTCAGCCATCGAACCCATGTACAGCTGGATAGCGCGGATTGCGTCATCGTTGCCTGGGATGATGTAGTCAACGCCTTCCGGGCTGCTGTTGGTATCGACTACGCCGATAACCGGGATGCCCAGCTTGTTGGCTTCGGTGATCGCGATGCGCTCGTGATCAACGTCGATAACGAACAGAGCGTCTGGCAGACCGCCCATGTCCTTGATACCACCCAGGGAACGATCCAGCTTTTCCAGGTCACGGGAGCGCATCAGCGCTTCTTTCTTGGTCAGCTTGGCGAAAGTACCGTCTTCGGCTTGTACTTCAAGGTCACGCAGACGCTTGATGGAAGCACGGATGGTTTTGAAGTTGGTCAGCATGCCGCCCAACCAGCGGTGATCGACGTACGGCGAACCGCAACGTGCTGCTTCTTCAGCAACGATCTTGCCAGCGGAACGCTTGGTGCCGACGAACAGAATCTTGTTTTTGCCCTGGGCCAGGCGCTCTACGAAAGTCAGAGCTTCGTTGAACATTGGCAGGGTTTTTTCAAGGTTGATGATGTGGATCTTGTTACGCGCGCCGAAAATGTATTTACCCATTTTCGGGTTCCAGTAACGGGTCTGGTGACCGAAGTGCACACCGGCCTTCAGCATATCGCGCATGTTGACTTGGGACATGATAGTTCCTTAATAAGTCGGGTTTGGCCTCCACGTATCCCAATGACCAACCAGCAGCATCAGCTGAAGGCACCCAGGTCATCGTGTCGACACGTGTGTGGATTTAGGCTTTTCGGGGCATCCCCGGAAAGCGGCGCATTTTATACCACAAGGGAGGAAAAAACGGAACCCGGATTCTGAAATCCTGGCAACCACACAGTTCCCGCCCTTGGAATCGGCCCCCAATGCACCATTGTATGGAGAGAAGCGATTCACAGAGCGGCGGATTTGCCCCGATCGTCTGTTAGAATTGCGTTTTTCAGGGCTGCGAAGTTCGAATGCGCAACGCCCTTTTCGTTGAGAAAGCGCCATCGAGCGCAGAGAGAGCCTGTATGACCGTCACCCTCAAAACCCCCGAGGACATCGCAAAAATGCGCGTCGCCGGCAAACTGGCCGCCGATGTGCTGGAAATGATTGCCGAATACGTCAAGCCGGGTGTGACCACCGATCAACTGAACCAGATCTGCCACGACTATATTGTCAACGAGCAGAAAGCCATCCCTGCCCCGCTCAACTACAAGGGCTACCCGAAGTCGATTTGCACATCGATCAACCACGTGGTCTGCCACGGCATCCCGAACGACAAGCCGCTGAAGGATGGCGACACCCTTAACATCGACGTCACCGTCATCAAGGACGGCTACCACGGCGATACCAGCCGCATGTTCCACGTCGGCACCGTGCCAGTCTGGGCCGAGCGCCTGTCCCAAGTGACCCAGGAATGCATGTACAAGGCGATTGAAATCGTCAAACCCGGTTGCCGCCTCGGCGACATCGGTGAAATCATCCAGAAACACGCTGAAAAGAACGGTTTCTCGGTGGTTCGCGAATTCTGTGGTCACGGCATAGGTAAAGTTTTCCACGAAGAGCCACAGATCCTGCACTACGGCCGCGCGGGCACCGGCATGGAACTTCAGGCCGGCATGACCTTCACCATCGAGCCGATGATCAACCAGGGCAAGGCCGACACCAAGGTCCTGGGCGACGGCTGGACCGCGATCACCAAGGATCGCAAGCTGTCGGCACAGTGGGAACACACGCTGCTGGTAACCGAAACCGGTTACGAGATCTTCACCTTGCGCAGCGATGACACCATCCCGCGCGTTTCGGCCTGATCCGCCCCGCTCCATTCCCAGCCTTACAGAAAGGAAAGCCAATCGATGCCGCAGGTGGATCCAGAACTCTTCGATCGCGGCCAGTTCCAGGCTGAACTGGCCCTGAAGGCAAGCCCGATCGCGGCTTTCAAGAAGGCGATCCGCCAGGCCCGCGAGGTGCTCGACGGGCGCTTTCGCAGCGGCCGGGACATTCGCCGGTTAATCGAGGATCGTGCCTGGTTCGTCGATAACATCCTGCAAAAGGCCTGGGAACAGTTCGACTGGAGTGAAGACGCCGACATCGCGCTGGTTGCGGTCGGCGGCTATGGTCGGGGTGAATTGCACCCCTACTCCGACATCGATCTGCTGATCCTGCTGGACAGCGCCGATCATGAAATTTTCCGTGACTCCATCGAGCGTTTTCTGACGCTGCTGTGGGACATCGGCCTGGAAGTCGGTCAGAGCGTTCGCTCGGTCGACGAATGCGCCCAGGAGGCCCGCGCCGACCTGACGGTCATCACCAACCTGATGGAAAGCCGCACCATCGCCGGCCCCGAGCGCTTGCGCCAACGCATGCTGGACGTCACCAGCACTGCGCACATGTGGCCGAGCAAGGATTTCTTCCTGGCCAAGCGGGCCGAGCAGAAGGCCCGTCACCACAAGTACAACGACACCGAGTACAACCTGGAACCCAACGTCAAAGGCTCGCCTGGCGGCCTGCGGGATATTCAGACGATTCTGTGGGTGGCTCGTCGCGAGTACGGCACCCTGAACCTGCGCGCACTGGCCGGCGAAGGCTTCCTGGTAGAGAGCGAAAACGCCCTGCTGGCGTCTTCCCAGGAATTCCTGTGGAAAGTGCGTTACGCCCTGCACATGCTCGCCGGCCGCTCGGAAGACCGCCTGCTGTTCGATCACCAGCGCACCATTGCCAAGCTGCTGGGGTTCGAAGGCGACGATGCCAAGCAAGCCATCGAAAACTTCATGCAGCAGTATTACCGGGTGGTGATGAGCATTGCCCAGCTCAGCGACCTGATCATCCAGCACTTCGAGGAGGTCATCCTCGCACCGGACGATCAAGCGCCGCCGCAGCCGATCAACTCGCGATTCCAGCTCCACGATGGCTACATCGAGGCGCGCAACGACAACGTGTTCCGTCGCACCCCGTTTGCCATGCTGGAGATCTTCGTGCTGATGGCCCAGCAGCCGGAAATCAAGGGCGTGCGTGCCGACACCATTCGCCTGCTGCGCGAGAACCGGCACCTGATCGACGACGATTTCCGCAACGATATTCGCAACACCAGCCTGTTCATCGAATTGTTCAAGTGCAAGATCGGCATCCATCGCAACCTGCGACGGATGAACCGTTACGGCATCCTCGGGCGTTATCTGCCGGAATTCGGTTTCATCGTCGGGCAGATGCAGCACGACCTGTTTCACATCTATACGGTCGACGCACACACGCTGAACCTGATCAAGCACCTGCGTAAGTTGCAATACACACAGGTGTCGGAAAAATTCCCGCTGGCCAGCAAGCTCATGGGCAAACTGCCCAAACCCGAGCTGATCTACCTGGCCGGGCTGTACCACGACATCGGCAAGGGCCGGCATGGCGATCACTCGGATATCGGCGCCGTGGATGCCGAAGCTTTTTGCCAGCGCCACCAACTCCCCGTGTGGGACAGTCGCCTGATCGTCTGGCTGGTGCAGAACCATCTGGTGATGTCGACCACCGCCCAGCGCAAGGATTTGTCCGACCCGCAGGTGATCCACGATTTCGCACAGATCGTCGGTGACGAAACCCGCCTCGACTACCTGTACGTGCTGACCGTCGCCGACATCAACGCCACCAACCCGACGCTGTGGAACTCCTGGCGCGCCAGCCTCCTGCGCCAGCTCTACACGGAAACCAAGCGCGCCCTTCGTCGCGGCCTGGAAAACCCGGTCGATCGCGAGGAGCAGATCCGCCAGACCCAGAGCGCCGCCCTGGACATTCTGGTGCGCGGCGGCACCGATCCGGACGACGTCGAGCAGTTGTGGGCGCAATTGGGCGATGACTATTTCTTGCGCCACACCGCTGGCGACGTGGCCTGGCACAGTGATGCGATCCTCCAGCAGCCAGCCGATGGCGGGCCACTGGTGCTGATCAAGGAGACCACTCAGCGCGAGTTCGAGGGTGGCACGCAAATCTTCATCTACGCACCCGACCAGCACGACTTCTTCGCCGTGACCGTGGCCGCGATGGATCAGCTCAACCTGAACATCCACGACGCCCGGGTCATCACCTCCAGCAGCCAGTTCACCCTCGACACCTACATCGTGCTCGACGCGGATGGCGACTCGATCGGCGATAATCCGGCACGGGTCAAGGAGATCCGCGAAGGCCTGACCGAAGCCCTGCGAAACCCGGCCGACTACCCGACTATCATCCAGCGCCGGGTACCGCGCCAGCTCAAGCATTTTGCCTTCGCGCCGCAGGTCACGATCCATAACGATGCACAACGCCCGGTCACCGTGCTTGAACTGACCGCGCCCGACCGCCCCGGCCTGCTGGCGCGAATCGGTACGATCTTCCTGGAGTTCGACCTGTCGCTGCAAAACGCCAAGATTGCGACCCTGGGCGAACGGGTGGAAGACGTCTTCTTCATTACCGACGCCAACAACCAGCCGTTATCCGACCCGCAACTGTGCAGCCGGTTACAGGATGCAATCGTCGAGCAGTTGAGCGTCACTCAGGAACCCGATATCAAACTGTCGCGCATCAGTATCTGACATGACAAATTTTCCCCTGTGGGAACGAGCCCGTTCTTTGTAGGAGCGGGCTTGCCAGCGATGGACTCAAGATCACCGCGTTTAGCCGGCAAGCACGCGTTATTGTTAACGACCATCGCTGACAAGCCAGTTCCCACAGGAAACAAGGGTTGTCCACACCCCGCACCGAACGAGATCTACCGATGAACAACGCTCTGACCCAGCTCCAGCCCTACCCTTTCGAAAAGCTCCGCGCCCTGCTCGGCAGCGTCACGCCAAACCCGGAAAAACGCGCCATCGCGCTGTCCATTGGCGAGCCGAAACACCGCTCGCCAAGCTTTGTCGCCGAAGCCCTGGCAAGCAATCTGGATCAGATGGCCGTGTACCCGACCACCCTCGGCATCCCGGCCCTGCGCGAAGCCATTGCGGCATGGTGCGAGCGTCGCTTCAACGTCCCGAACGGCTGGATTGACCCGGCGCGCAACGTGCTGCCGGTCAATGGCACCCGTGAAGCGCTGTTCGCCTTCACCCAGACCGTGGTCAACCGTGGCGACGATGCGCTGGTGGTCAGCCCGAACCCGTTCTATCAGATCTACGAAGGCGCGGCGTTCCTGGCCGGTGCCAAGCCGCATTACCTGCCATGCCTGGATGAAAACGGCTTCAACCCGGACTTCGATGCCGTTTCACCGGACATCTGGAAACGCTGCCAGATCCTGTTCCTGTGCTCGCCAGGCAACCCGACCGGCGCGCTGATCCCGGTCGACACCCTGAAAAAGCTGATCGCCCTGGCCGATGAATACGACTTCGTGATCGCTGCCGACGAGTGCTACAGCGAACTGTACTTCGACGAACAAACCCCGCCGCCCGGTTTGTTGAGTGCCTGCGTGAAACTGGGCCGCAAGGACTTCAAGCGTTGCGTGGTATTCCACAGCCTGTCCAAGCGCTCGAACCTGCCAGGCCTGCGTTCGGGTTTTGTCGCCGGTGATGCGGACATTCTCAAGGGCTTTCTGCTGTATCGCACCTACCACGGCTGCGCGATGCCGGTGCAAACCCAACTGGCCAGCGTCGCCGCGTGGAACGACGAAGTGCACGTGCGCGCCAACCGTGCGCTGTACCGCGAGAAGTATGATGCGGTGCTGGAAATCCTCAGCCCGGTCATGGACGTGCAGCGCCCGGATGGCGGTTTTTACTTGTGGCCGAATGTGGCCGGTGACGACGCTGCCTTCTGCCGCGACCTGTTCGAACAGGAGCACGTGACCGTGGTACCAGGTTCCTACCTGTCGCGGGATGTCGATGGCGTCAACCCGGGCGCAGGCCGTGTGCGCATGGCACTGGTCGCACCGCTGGCCGAATGCGTCGAAGCCGCGGAACGTATCCGCGACTTCATCCAGCGTCGTAAATAGCACGCGTCCCCTGTAGCGGCGAGCTTGCTCCTACAAGGGTTATTTGACCTGTCCGAGTTTCGCTTCACTCAGGTCCAGCTCACTCAACACCTCACGCAAGACGTCATCACCAATCTGGTGATGACGGCTGAGGCTATACAACTCCAGACGCTGCGCCCGCAGCGCTTTCAAGCGCAGACGCCGCTCCAGCAAATCCATCTGAAACGCCAGCGCCTGGGCTTCAGCCGAATCGTTGTATACCTCCAGTTGATGCCGATATTCGGACATGATCCGCGCCTTGAGCTCTGCCGATAAGGCGGATTCAGCGGCGTCATGAGGGTTGACCTCTTCGGCTTCGAGCGCATGAATAGCCGCCTCGGCGGTTTTGCGCCAGGCATCGCGCACTTCATTTCGACGCTTGTCGTCAGGGCTTTTTTCGATCCCGCGCAGCAGCAACGGCAAGGCAATGCAGGCCGCGATCAGCGATAACAGAATCACCCCGGCCGCGATGAAGATCAGCAGGTCACGCTCAGGAAACTCGCTGCGACCCATGAGCATCGGCACCGACAGCACACCCGCCAATGTCACCGCGCCGCGAACGCCACCGACGGTCAGCAACCAACAGGAACGCGCGCTGGGCACCCGGGTGATCTGATCCGCGCCGCGCCAGCGTCGCAGCAAAATGGACAGGCGCCAGATGCTCTGCACCCAGACAAACCGCAACACCAGCAGCACCAGGAAAATCGCGAGGACATCCAGGCAACGGTAAAGCAACGTTGGCCACAGTGATGTTTCGTGGCTGGCCACGGCTTTGATGATGTCCGGTAATTGCAGTCCCAACAGCAGGAAGATCAAGCCGTTGAAGGCAAACTCCAGCAAGGACCAGACGCTGCGATTGAGCAAGCGGGTATTGGTCTGGCGCGGAAGCAGGTCAAGCCAGCTCTGCATCATCCCCGCCGCCACCGCCGACAGAATGCCCGACACCCCCACCCGCTCGGCCAGCACGTAGGCGGCAAACGGCAGCAGCAACATGAAAACCACATGCGTGGCCGGATCATCCCAACCGCGGGCGACCATCCATGAGCGCAAGCGCCCCACCAGCCAGCTCAACGCCACGCCCGTGGCCAGGCCTCCAATTGCCACCAGCACGAAAGTGACACTGGCATTGGCCAGCGAGAACACGCCTGTCACGGCGGCCACCAAGGCAAACTTGAAGGTCACCAGACCCGACGCATCGTTCATCAGCGCCTCGCCCTGCAGCATGTGCATCAATGGCGTCGGCAAGCGGTTCTGGGAGATCGCCGACACCGCCACGGCATCGGTCGGCGACAGCACCGCCGCCAGTGCAAACGCCACGGCCAACGGAATGCTCGGCAATAACCAATGAATGAAATACCCCGCACCGACCACCGTGAACAACACCAGGCCCACCGCCAGCGTCAAAATCGGCCCGCGCAAGCGCCAGAACTCACGCTTGGGCATGCGCCAGCCATCGGAAAACAACAGCGGTGGCAGGAACAGAAACAGAAACAGCTCAGGATCAAGGGCGACGTGCAGCCCGAGTGTCGGCCAGGCGAGCAAGGCACCTGCGCCAATCTGCACCAAAGGCAACGGCAACGGGATCACCCGTCCGATCAGGCGTGAAACGCCGACCAACATCAGCATGATCAGCACGGTGTAGGCGGTTTGCATAACGCAGGGTTCCCGGACAAACGACAGCATTGAAGTGCCATATTAGCCGCTTAGACTGTGCACTGACCTTTGCACCAATGTCGCACGCGGTCCTGTAGGAACGAGCTCGCTCGCGAGGGTCGCCAACAATGACGCCACCAAACTGACACCCCGTGGTGTTCTCGAGTTCATCGCGAGCGGGCTCGCTCCTACAGGGTTTCATGCAGGTGATAAAGACAAACCCGACCACAGCCGACGCGAAACCGTCCGGTCATGGCATAATCCCGAACCTTTTATTTCCGGCATCTGTAAAGGGGGCGAGTCCTTGACCGTTTCAAGTAAAACGTTGCACCTTTTCGGCATCAAAGCCTGCGACACCATGAAAAAGGCGCGCACCTGGCTTGATGAACACGCTGTCAGCTATGACTTCCATGATTACAAAGCGGTCGGTATCGACCGTGAACACCTGACCCAATGGTGCAACGAGCACGGCTGGGAAGTGGTGTTGAACCGTGCAGGCACGACCTTTCGCAAGCTCGACGACGAACGCAAAGCCGATCTCGACCAGTCGAAAGCCATCGAGCTGATGCTCGCACAACCTTCGATGATCAAGCGCCCGGTGCTCGATCTCGGTGACCGAACCCTGATTGGCTTCAAGCCAGATATCTACGCGGCAGCACTCAAGTAGGCAGCCCGTTCCAATTTGCTAGAGGTATCAACATGTCCACTACCCCGTTCAGCCTGGCCTTTGGTGTCGGCACTCAAAACCGTCAAGGCGCATGGCTGGAAGTGTTTTACGCGCAGCCATTGCTTAATCCGTCCGCCGAACTGATCGCTGCCATCGCCCCGGTTCTGGGCTACACCGAAGGCAACCAGGCCATCGCCTTCACCACCGCACAGGCTTCGCAACTGGCTGAAGCGGTCAAAGCTGTCGACGCTGCCCAGGCCGCCCTACTGACCCGTCTGGCCGAGAGCCACAAGCCGCTGGTTGCGACCATCCTGGCCGAAGACGCTCAACTGACTTCCACGCCTGAGGCTTACCTCAAGCTGCACCTGCTGTCCCATCGCCTGGTCAAGCCGCACGGCCTGAACCTGGCCGGTGTGTTCCCGCTGCTGCCGAACGTAGCGTGGACCAGCCAGGGTGCGATCGACCTGGCCGAACTGGCCGAGCATCAACTGGAAGCCCGCCTGCGCGGCGAATTGCTCGAAGTGTTCTCGGTGGACAAGTTCCCGAAAATGACCGACTACGTCGTACCGGCCGGCGTGCGTATCGCTGACGCGGCACGTCTGCGCCTGGGCGCTTACGTTGGCGAAGGCACCACCGTGATGCACGAAGGTTTCGTCAACTTCAACGCCGGCACCGAAGGCCCGGGCATGATCGAAGGCCGTGTATCGGCTGGCGTGTTCGTTGGCAAAGGCTCTGACCTGGGCGGCGGTTGCTCGACCATGGGCACCCTGTCGGGCGGCGGTAACATTGTGATCAAGGTTGGCGAAGGCTGCCTGATCGGCGCCAACGCCGGTATCGGTATCCCGTTGGGCGACCGCAACACCGTTGAATCGGGCCTGTACGTGACCGCTGGCACCAAAGTGGCCCTGCTGGACGAGAAAAACCAGCTGGTCAAAGTGGTCAAGGCACGTGAACTGGCCGGTCAGCCTGACCTGCTGTTCCGTCGCAATTCGGAAACCGGTGCCGTGGAGTGCAAAACCCACAAATCGGCGATCGAACTGAACGAAGCACTGCACGCTCATAACTAAGCGTCACACAAGTTCACCTGTAGGAGCGAGCCTGCTCGCGAAAAACGCAAGGGCAACGCGGTTATCCAGATAATGCGCGTTACCGTTCACGTTCATCGCGAGCAGGCTCGCTCCCACAGGTGTCTGGCGTACGCCCGCCCAAGTTCAACAGGGCTCAAAAGCATGATGATTCCCTCTCCCTGGCGCGCCGACTTTCCGGCCATCGCCGCGCTGCAACGGCAAGACCAGACCTATCTGGACAGCGCCGCCACCACGCAAAAACCTCAAGCCCTGCTCGATGCCCTCACGCATTACTACGCCAACGGCGCGGCCAACGTGCATCGGGCGCAACACCTGCCGGGCGCCCACGCCACCCAGGCCTTCGAGGACAGCCGCAGCAAAGTCGCCCAGTGGCTCAATGCCGGGAACTGCGGGCAAATTATCTTCACCCACGGCGCGACGTCTGCGCTGAATCTCCTGGCCTATGGCCTGGAACACCTATTCAACCCGGGCGATGAAATTGTCATCAGCGCCCTGGAGCATCACGCCAACCTGCTGCCGTGGCAGCAACTGGCAAAGCGTCGCGCATTGAAACTGGTGATCCTGCCGCTGAACGCCGACGGTCTGATCGAACTCGAAGCCGCGGCGCAATTGATCGGCCCGCGCACTCGCCTGTTGGCGGTCAGCCAGTTGTCCAACGTGCTCGGCGCCTGGCAACCATTGCCCGCACTGTTGGCGATGGCCAAGGCGCACAACGCCCTGACCGTGATCGACGGTGCCCAAGGCGTGGTCCATGGTCGACACGACGTCCAGGCACTGGGTTGCGACTTCTATGTGTTTTCCAGCCACAAGCTCTATGGCCCTGATGGCCTGGGCGTGCTGTTCGGGCGCAATGAAGCTTTGCAACAGCTTGCGCCATGGCAGTTCGGCGGCGAGATGGTGCTGGACGCCAACTACCACGACGCACGCTTTCGCCCTGCACCGCTGGGGTTTGAAGCAGGCACACCGCCGATTGCCAGCGTGATCGGTCTGGGCGCGACTCTGGATTACCTCGCCGGGCTCGATCAGAACGCCGTATCCGCCCATGAAGCGGCGCTGCATGACTATCTGCTCAAAGGCCTTGAGGCACGCAACGGCATCCGCCTGCTGGGCACGCCGCAAGTGGCATTGGCCAGTTTTACCGTCGAGGGTGTGCATAACTCTGATCTGGCCCACTTGCTGACCGAGCAAGGGATCGCCGTTCGCGCCGGTCATCACTGCGCCATGCCGTTGCTGAAAAGCCTTCAACTGGCCGGAGCGATTCGGGTGTCGCTGGGGTTATACAATGACTCTGAAGACCTTGAGCGCTTCTTTGAAGCCCTGGATCAGGCACTGGAGTTGCTGCGATGAGTTTGCCCGTCGATGCCGTGACCGCCCTGCACGCCTTTCAGAATGCCCCCGGTTGGGAACAACGGGCACGCCTGTTGATGCAATGGGGCGAACGCCTGCCAGCGTTGAGCGATGAGGATAAAGTCGACGCCAACCGCGTGCACGGCTGTGAAAGCCAGGTATGGCTGGTGGGCGCGCTGCACGACGGTCATTGGCAGTTCAGTGCCAACAGCGATGCGCGGTTGATTCGCGGATTGGTGGCGCTGCTGCTGGCACGGGTCAACGGCTTGTCGGCGGTTGAGTTGCGACAGGTGGATTTGCCGGACTGGTTCAATCAGCTGGGGCTCGGTCGCCAGTTGTCCCAGTCCCGTAGCAATGGTTTGAACGCTGTTTTACAGCGGATGCGTGACTTGGCAGGTTAATAGCCATCGCGAGCAGGCTCGCTCCCACCAGGGATCTGTATTCGACGCCTATCCAATGTGGGAGCGAGTCTGCTCGCGATGAAGCCATCAGCAACAACCATCAAACCTCAGGTTTGACCCGATCCGCTGGCCGCCGTACCCCCGCCACAATCTTGTCCACCGCCTTGGTCGCTGCGACCATGCCGAACGTCGCCGTCACCATCATCACCGCGCCGAACCCGCCGGCGCAGTCGAGCTTCACGCCGTCGCCGACAAAACTCTTCTGCAGGCAAATGCTGCCGTCCGGTTTCGGATAGCGCAGTTGCTCGGTGGAAAACACGCAGGGCACGCTGTAATGGCGGGTCACGGTGCGCGAGAAGCCATAGTCGCGGCGCAGGGTCGAGCGCACTTTCGAAGCCAATGGGTCATTGAAGGTGCGGTTCAGGTCGCAGACCTGGATCAGTGTCGGATCAATCTGCCCGCCCGCGCCGCCGGTGGTGATGATCTGGATCTTGCGGCGCTTGCACCAGGCGATCAGCGCCGCCTTCGCATTGACGCTGTCGATGCAGTCGATCACGCAGTCGATGTTCGGCGTGATGTACTCGGCCATGGTCTCGCGGGTCACGAAATCCGCCACCGCGTGCACGGTGCAGTCCGGGTTGATCCCGCGCAGGCGCTCGGCCATCACTTCGACCTTGGGCTTGCCAACGGTGCTGTCCAGCGCATGCAACTGGCGGTTGGCGTTGCTGACGCAGACGTCGTCCAGGTCGAACAGCGAAATCTCGCCCACGCCGCTACGCGCCATGGCTTCCGCCGCCCAGGAACCTACGCCACCGACGCCGACGATCGCCACATGGGCCGCGCGCAGGCGCTCAAGGCCTTCGATGCCATACAAACGGGCAATACCAGCAAACCGCGGATCTTCTGTACTCATGACCATTACCCCAAAAACCGGCGCGCATTATAGAGGGTGTCCGGCCTTCTAATAAGATTTAACTTTCAAGCTACAAGTGTAAGAACTTATGTGAGAGCACATTGCCCAATGTCGGGCATTTCCCTGTCCGATGTACGTTCAGCGATCTGCCGGTGTAGGATGCGCGCCCCTTGGCGGTAGCCAACCGTTCCTTCGTTCCACAGCCTTTGGAACCCGAAATAGCTATGTCATCGCGTAAATTTGGACTCAATCTGGTGGTGGTGCTCGCCATCGCTGCCTTGTTTACCGGCTTCTGGGCGCTGATCAATCGCCCGGTCACCGCTCCCAACTGGCCTGAACAGATTTCCGGCTTCTCCTATTCGCCGTTCCAGCAGGGCCAATTCCCACAGAAGGACCAGTACCCCACTGACGACCAGATGCGGCGTGATCTGGAGATCATGAGCAAGCTGACGGACAACATCCGTATTTACTCGGTCGACGGCACGCTGGAGGACATCCCCAAGCTCGCGGAAGAATTCGGCCTGCGGGTGACCCTGGGGATCTGGATCAGCCCGGACCAGGAGCGCAATGAGCGAGAAATCGCCCGGGCCATCGAACTGGCCAACACCTCGCGCAGCGTCGTGCGTGTGGTCGTAGGCAACGAGGCGATTTTCCGTAAGGAAATTACCGCACAGGAACTCAGCGTAATGCTGGACCGCGTTCGTGCCGCCGTGAAGGTGCCGGTCACCACGTCCGAGCAGTGGCATGTCTGGGAAGAACACCCCGAACTGGCCAAGCACGTCGACCTGATCGCCGCCCACGTTCTTCCTTATTGGGAATTTATCCCGGTGGACAAGGCCCAGCAGTTCGTTCTGGACCGCGCCCGCGACCTGAAAAAGCTGTTCCCGAAAAAGCCGCTGCTGCTGTCTGAAGTGGGCTGGCCGAGCAACGGCCGCATGCGTGGGGGCGCCGATGCGTCGCCGGCAGACCAGGCGATCTACTTGCGCAACCTGGTCAACAAACTCAACCGCCAGGGCTTCAACTACTTCGTGATCGAGGCCTTTGACCAGCCTTGGAAGGCCAGCGACGAAGGTTCGGTGGGAGCGTATTGGGGCGTGTTCAACGCCGCGCGCCAGCAGAAATTCAACTTCGAAGGCCCGGTCGTCGCCATTCCGCAATGGCGCGTACTGGCCATCGGCTCGGTGGTGCTGGCACTGCTGTCGCTGACCCTGCTGATGATTGACGGCTCGGCCCTGCGCCAACGCGGCCGTACCTTCCTGACGTTCATCGCGTTCCTCTGCGGTTCGGTGCTGGTGTGGATCGGTTATGACTACAGCCAGCAATACAGCACCTGGTTCAGCCTGACGGTGGGCTTCCTGCTCGCCCTCGGTGCGCTCGGGGTGTTCATCGTGCTGCTCACCGAGGCCCATGAACTGGCCGAGGCGGTGTGGATTCACAAGCGCCGCCGGGAATTCCTGCCGGTGGTCGGTGATTCGAGCTACCGCCCCAAAGTGTCGATTCACGTGCCGTGCTACAACGAGCCGCCCGAGATGGTCAAACAGACCCTCGACGCCCTGGCCAACCTCGACTATCCGGACTTCGAAGTCCTGATCATCGACAACAACACCAAGGACCCGGCGGTCTGGGAACCGGTGCGCGACTACTGCGAAACCCTCGGCCCGCGCTTCAAATTCTTCCACGTCGCGCCATTGGCCGGCTTCAAGGGCGGCGCGCTGAATTACCTGATTCCGCATACCGCCAAGGACGCCGAAGTCATCGCGGTCATCGACTCGGACTACTGCGTGCACCCGAACTGGCTCAAGCACATGGTGCCGCACTTCGCCGATCCGAAAATCGCCGTGGTGCAATCGCCGCAGGACTATCGCGACCAGAACGAAAGCACCTTCAAGAAGCTCTGCTACGCGGAATACAAAGGCTTCTTCCACATCGGCATGGTCACCCGCAACGACCGTGACGCGATCATCCAGCACGGCACCATGACCATGACCCGTCGCTCGGTGCTCGAAGAACTGGGCTGGGCCGACTGGTGCATCTGTGAGGACGCCGAGCTGGGTCTGCGGGTGTTCGAAAAAGGTTTGTCGGCGGCGTACTACCACGACAGTTACGGCAAGGGCCTGATGCCCGACACCTTTATCGACTTCAAGAAACAGCGGTTCCGCTGGGCCTACGGTGCCATTCAGATCATCAAGCGCCACACCGCCAGCCTGCTGCGCGGCAAGGACACCGAACTGACCCGCGGCCAGCGTTATCACTTCCTCGCGGGCTGGTTGCCGTGGGTGGCGGACGGCATGAACATCTTCTTCACCGTCGGTGCACTGCTGTGGTCGGCGGCGATGATCATCGTGCCGCAACGGGTCGATCCGCCGCTGCTGATCTTCGCCATCCCGCCTCTGGCACTGTTCGTGTTCAAGGTCGGCAAGATCATCTTCCTCTACCGCCGTGCGGTGGGCGTGAACCTGAAAGACGCGTTCTGCGCGGCCCTGGCCGGGCTGGCGTTGTCGCACACCATCGCCAAAGCGGTGCTGTACGGCTTCTTCACCAGCAGCATTCCGTTCTTCCGTACGCCGAAGAATGCCGATAACCACGGCTTCTGGGTGGCGATCTCGGAAGCGCGCGAAGAGGTGTTCATCATGCTGCTGCTATGGGGCGCGGCGCTGGGGATCTTCCTGGTCAACGGCATGCCGAGCAACGACATGCGCTTCTGGGTGACCATGTTGCTGGTGCAATCGCTGCCTTACCTCGCGGCGCTGATCATGGCGTTCCTGTCGTCGCTGCCAAAACCCGTGGCCGAGACGGCAACGGCACCTGCGGTCTAAATCTTCGCGGATGCACTAAACGGCGGCCTATGGTCGCCGTTTTGCTTTAAGATAACCGCCATTTTGCAGGGCTTGGCGCAATACGAATCCCACATTGGCCCTTGCCCATATTCAAGTTTTCCGGAGTTTTCACATGACGGCCCACGCCGACCTTTCGCCGACCCTTCAACTCGCCATCGACCTGATCCGCCGTCCATCCGTGACGCCGGTCGACGCCGATTGCCAGAAGCAGATGATGCAGCGCCTGGGCGATGCCGGTTTTGCGCTCGAGCCGATGCGCATCGAAGATGTGGATAACTTCTGGGCTACCCACGGTCAACACGACGGTCCCGTACTGTGCTTCGCCGGTCACACCGACGTCGTACCGACCGGCCCGGTGACCGCCTGGCAGATCGACCCGTTCAATGCAGTGATCGACGAACACGGCATGCTCTGTGGCCGTGGCGCGGCGGACATGAAGGGCAGCCTCGCCGCCATGACCGTGGCCGCCGAGCGTTTTGTCGCCGACTACCCGGATCACAAGGGCAAGGTCGCGTTCCTGATCACCAGTGACGAAGAAGGCCCGGCACACCATGGCACCAAAGCCGTGGTCGAGCGCCTCGCGGCGCGCAAGGAGCGTCTGGACTGGTGCATCGTCGGCGAGCCGTCGAGCACCACCCTGGTCGGTGACGTGGTCAAGAACGGCCGTCGCGGCTCCCTCGGCGCCAAGCTGACCGTACGCGGCCTGCAGGGCCACGTCGCCTATCCGCACCTGGCGAAGAACCCGATCCACCTCGCTGCCCCGGCCCTGGCCGAACTGGCCGCCGAGCACTGGGACCACGGCAACGACTTCTTCCCGCCGACCAGTTTCCAGATCTCCAACGTCAACTCCGGCACCGGTGCGACCAACGTCATCCCGGGCGATCTGGTCGCGGTGTTCAACTTCCGCTTCTCCACCGAATCCACCGTCGAAGGCCTGCAGAAGCGCGTGGCCGACATCCTCGACAAACACGGTCTGGACTGGCACATCGACTGGGCGCTGTCCGGCCTGCCATTCCTCACCGAACCGGGTGCGCTGCTCGACGCCGTTTCGTCCAGCATCAAGGACATCACCGGTCGCGAGACCAAGGCGTCCACCAGCGGCGGTACCTCCGACGGACGCTTCATCGCCACCATGGGCACGCAAGTGGTTGAGCTGGGGCCGGTCAACGCGACCATCCACCAGGTCAACGAGCGGGTGCTGGCGGCTGATCTCGACGTGCTGACCGAAATCTACTACCAGACCCTGATCAAGTTGCTCGCCTGATGCTGGCCTGCCCGATTTGCAGCGAACCGCTCAACGCGGTGGACAACGGCGTGGCCTGCCCCGCCGGGCATCGTTTCGACCGTGCACGCCAGGGTTACTTGAACCTGCTGCCGGTGCAGCACAAGAACAGCCGCGACCCTGGGGATAACCAGGCGATGGTCGAAGCCCGCCGCGACTTTCTGAACGCTGGCCACTACGCGCCGGTGGCCAGGCGCCTGGCGGAACTGGCGGCCGGGTATGCGCCGCAGCGCTGGCTGGACATCGGTTGTGGCGAGGGTTACTACACCGCGCAAATCGCCGATGCCTTGCCGGACGCCGACGGTTACGCGCTGGACATTTCCCGGGAAGCGGTCAAACGCGCCTGCAAACGCAATCCGCAGCTGACCTGGTTGATCGCCAGCATGGCCCGCGTCCCCCTGGCCTCCGGCAGTTGCCAGTTTCTGGCCAGCGTCTTCAGCCCGCTGGACTGGCAGGAAGCCAAACGCCTGCTCAGCCCTGGCGGTGGACTGATGAAAGTCGGACCGACCAGCGGCCACCTGATGGAATTGCGTGAGCGGCTGTATGACGAAGTCCGCGAATACATTGACGACAAGCATCTGGACCTGGTGCCTGAAGGCATGGCGCTGGCGCACAGTGAAACCCTGGAATTCCGGCTGACGCTAACCAGCGGCCAGGACCGCGCGAACCTGTTGGCCATGACACCCCATGGTTGGCGTGCCAGCGCTGAACGTCGGGCGGCGGTCATCGAACAGGCCGAGCCGTTCGAGGTCACCGTGTCGATGCGCTACGATTATTTCGTTCTTCAATAATTTTCAATTTTGGCCTTGGGCGATCCCCAAGGCCGGCTAAATCCGCGAATGGATTTTTCAGACCGCAGTGAGGACATCCATGCGCCAACCCGATATCGAGATTTACCTGAAAGACGCCGACGTCGACCACAAGGCCATCTCCGCCTGGCTCGGTGCCGCCTTGGGCCCGTGCACCGACTGGGTGCAGAAAGGCCAGACCTACAAGTGCAAGGCCGGTAACGTGCCGGTCACCTGGTTGCCGAAAGCCGTAGGAAAATGGAACAGCCTGTACCTGGAAAGCGACCAGACCCCATGGGAAGACGACATTGCGTGCGCACGCGCCGCCTTTGCCGCACTGAACGTCGAAGTGCGTTGCGCACCGGGGAGCTGGGTCGAGGAGGAAGGCGAGGAGACGGCCGATCGCTGGATTCGCATCAGTGCCGACGGTGAAGAAGAGATCACCTGGAAGACCGCTTAAAGCCTGAACACCGCACCTGTAGGAGCGAGCTTGCTCGCGATGGTCGTCAACGAAAACGCGCCAATTCCGGAAAGCGCGGCGTCCTTGAGATCTTCGCGAGCAGGCTCGCTCCCACAGTGTTTTTTCTGGTCCGATGAATGTGCTTACAACCCCACCACATCCTCAGCCTGCAAACCCTTCTGCCCTTCCACCACCGCATATTCAACCTGCTGGCCTTCGGTCAGCGAGCGATGCCCCTCACCACGAATGGCCCGGTAGTGCACGAACACGTCCACCCCGTCCGCGCGCTGGATAAAACCGTAGCCCTTCGCGTCGTTGAACCACTTCACGTTGCCGGTTTCACGTGTTGCCATCTGTTCATACTCCTCTTTTATTATTGATCGGGCTTTTCGCAGGAAAGCCTCGGGAACATTGCTTGCACTGATAGGTGCCACTGTATGGCCAGTGCGGGCTCGCCGAGTATATGTCAGGCGCCAAAACTCTCAAATGGAGTTTACTTATGCGCTTTTTTGCCGATTTTCAGCGAATCCGGCACACTGTCCCCCCCCGAGCAAACGCTTGGTTTTATTCACTCATGCAGAAGCCGTATGACCCGTTCCCCGCTCCGCCGTCTTGTGTTTGGCACCCTGCGCCGACTTTTGTACCTCTGGGTTCGCTCGGAGACGATCAACCAGTCGTCGTTTACCCTCGACCTCGACCGCAGTCGCCCGGTGTTCTACGTCCTGCAAAATCCTTCGCTGACCGACCTCGCGGTGGTCGACACCGAATGCACCAAGGCCGGCCTGCCGCGCCCGGTGCTGCCAGTTTCGGTGGGCAACCTGCTGGAGCCGGCCGCGTTCTTCTATTTGACGCCAGACCCCGACTGGATCGGCCGCCAGGACAAGCGCGGCGCGCCACCCACCTTGACTCGTCTGGTCAGTGCCCTGAGCCAGAACGCGGCCGAAGACGCGCAAATCATTCCGGTCAGCGTGTTCTGGGGCCAGTCGCCGGACAGCGAATCCAGTCCGTGGAAACTCTTGTTCGCCGACAGCTGGGCCGTCACCGGGCGCCTGCGTCGCTTGCTCAGCATCATCGTGCTGGGGCGCAAGACCCGCGTGCAGTTCTCCGCACCGATCCACCTGCGAGAACTGATCGACCACAACAAAGGCCACGAGCGCACCGTGCGCATGGCCCAGCGCATCCTGCGGGTGCACTTCCGCAACTTGAAAGCCGCCGTGATCGGCCCGGACATTTCCCACCGCCGCAATCTGGTCAAGGGCTTGCTCAACCAGCCACTGGTCAAACAGGCGGTCATCGAAGAGGCCGAGCGCGAAAACATTTCCCTGGAAAAAGCCAAGGCCCAGGCCCTGCGCTATGGCAACGAGATCGCCTCGGACTACACCTACACCGCGATCCGCTTCCTGGAAGTGGTACTGAGCTGGTTCTGGAACAAGATCTACGACGGCATCAAGGTCAATCACATCGAAGGTGTGCAGAAAGTCGCCCAGGGTCACGAAGTGATCTATGTGCCGTGCCACCGCAGCCACATCGACTACCTGCTGCTCTCCTATCTGCTGTTTCGCAACGGCCTGACCCCGCCGCACATCGCCGCCGGTATCAACCTCAACATGCCGGTCATCGGCGGCCTGCTGCGGCGTGGCGGCGCGTTTTTCATGCGCCGCACCTTCAAGGGCAACCCGCTCTACACCTCGGTGTTCAACGAATACCTGCACACCCTGTTCACCAAGGGTTTCCCGGTGGAGTACTTCGTCGAAGGCGGGCGCTCACGCACCGGTCGCATGCTGCAACCGAAAACCGGGATGCTCGCGATCACCTTGCGCAGCTTCCTGCGCTCGTCACGCATGCCCATCGTGTTCATACCCGTGTACATCGGATACGAACGCGTACTGGAAGGCCGGACCTACCTCGGGGAATTGCGCGGCGCGAGCAAGAAGAAAGAATCGATCTTCGATATTTTCAAAGTCATCGGCGCGCTCAAGCAGCGCTTCGGTCAGGTCGCGGTGAACTTCGGCGAGCCGATCAAACTGGCGCAATTCCTCGACAGCGAACAGCCGGGCTGGCGCAAGCAGGAACTCGGCCCTCAGTTCAAACCGGCCTGGCTCAACGAAACCACCAATCGTCTGGGCAACAAAGTCGCGCAGCACTTGAACGAAGCGGCGGCAATCAACCCGGTCAACCTGGTTGCCCTGGCCCTGCTGTCCACCAGCCGCCTGGCGCTGGATGATCGCGCCATGGCGCGGGTGCTCGACCTGTATCTGGCGCTGCTGCGTAAAGTCCCGTACTCACCGCACACCACGTTGCCGGAAGGCGACGGCCGCGCGCTGATCGAGCACGTCAAGGACATGGACTTGCTGTCCGAGCAGAGCGATGCCTTGGGTAAGATCCTGTATCTGGACGAGCAGAACGCTGTCCTGATGACCTATTACCGCAATAACGTGCTGCACATTTTCGCGCTGCCGGCACTGCTGGCGAGCTTCTTCCAGAGCGCCTCGCGCATGAACCGCGAACAGATCCTGCGCTACACCCGCGCGCTGTATCCGTACCTGCAAGCGGAGCTGTTCATTCGCTGGTCGCTGGACGAACTGGACGCGGTGATCGATCAATGGCTCGAGGCGTTCGTCGAGCAAGGACTGCTGCGCTTCGAGAACGACGTATACCTGCGCCCGGCACCGAGCTCGCGGCATTTCGTGCTGCTGACACTGCTGTCCAAGAGCATCGCCCAGACCTTGCAGCGCTTCTACATGACCGTTTCCCTGCTGCTCAACAGCGGTCAGAACAGCATCAGCGCCGAAGAATTGGAAGACCTGTGCACAGTCATGGCCCAGCGCCTGTCGATCCTCCACGGCCTGAACGCCCCGGAGTTCTTCGACAAAAGCCTGTTCCGCCACTTCATCCAGACCCTGCTGGACCTCGACGTGCTCAAACGCGATGCAGCCGGCAAGCTGGGCTATCACGAACTGCTCGGCGAACTGGCTGAAGGTGCAGCCCAGCGGGTGCTGCCGGCGGAAATTCGTCTGTCGATCCGTCAGGTGGCCTTGCATCGCAGTGAAGATGCGGAGGAGTTGGCAACGCCGCTCTGATCCAGATCGCAGAAGCAAGGAAGCTTCTCATCAATCCAGCTGCACTTTCGCTGTCGCGCGCAGGACTTTTCCTACATTGGATTGAGCACTGAAGGAATATGCTCTCGGTTCGTCAGTTTCGACGAGTCAATGATAAGGAAATCAACATGAGCAACGAAAACACCCTGAGCATCAGCGGCAACGTTCACTATCTGGAAAGGATTGCGCTTTTGCCGAACTCGACACTTTACGTCAGCCTGCAAGACGTTTCGCTGGCTGATGCTCCTGCCAAACAACTGGCCGCTCAAGTCATCCCCGATGCGCAAAGGGCAGGCTTGAACTTCAATCTTCAGTACAGCACCGCAGACGTCCTGCCTGGTCACACCTACGCAATCAGTGCACAAATCAAAACCGATGGCGAACTGGTCTTTACCACCACCGAGCATCACCCGGTAGAGCTGGGCGTCGACGGCGTGCAGGCTGTTGAAGTGCTGGTCCACAGGGTTTAACGCAGACCTACGGCAACAATTCTTCAAACCCTGAGCGTTAACGCCAGACTCCCCGTCAGGCGTCTGCAATACCTTGCCGGGCGATATCGCCGGCAATTTCCTTTAAATTGTCGTTGGCGCCGAGCTTCTTCAGGCGTCAACGACATGGATTCCAATCATGAAAAAACTTTCGCTTCTGGGACTGACAGCTCTGCTTGGAGCTTGCCAATCGATACAACCTGCCGCCAAGACCAGCCTGGACGGTGAAGTCTTCTACTTGCAACGCATCGCCCTGCCCGCTGACGCCACCTTGAGCGTGAGCCTGCAGGACGTGTCGCTGGCCGATGCGCCGGCTGCAGTCCTCGACGAACAGAAAGGCCAGATCAAAGGTCAGGTGCCGCTCCCCTTTCATCTGAGTTACGATCCGGCGCAGGTTAAACCGGGTCATCGCTATTCAGTCAGTGCGCGCATCGAAGTCGATGGCAAGTTACTGTTTATCACCACCGAAAATCATGCCGTGCAGCTCGATGGCAGCGATCCGCAACCTTTGAAAATCCGCGTCAACGCCGTCCGCTAACTCCCATTTTTGAAAGGAAGCTGCCATGCTCCGCCCCACTCTCCGCTTCGCCGGCCTGTGCGCTGGCTTGATGATCTGCGCCAACGCCATGGCACTGTCCCTCAGCGACCTGTCGCAAAAAGACGCCACCGGCGGCCTCAAGGATGCGCTGACCCAAGGCGCACAACTGGCCGTGAAACAACTCGGTACGCCGGGTGGTTTCAGCAACAATCCGGACGTGAAAATCGAACTGCCCGGCAAACTGGGCAAGGTCGCCAGCAAAATGAAGCAGTTCGGCATGGGTGATCAGGTCGATCAACTGGAAACCAGCATGAACAAAGCGGCGGAAACCGCCGTGGTACAGGCCCAGCCGATCCTCGTGGATGCGGTGAAGAAAATGACCGTGGAAGACGCCAAGGGCATTCTCAGTGGCGGCAACGACTCAGCCACCCAGTACCTGAACAAAACCAGCCGCGAACAGATCCGCGCCAAGTTCCTGCCTATCGTCAAGCAAGCCACCGACCATGTCGGCCTGGCTCAACAGTACAACTCGTTCGCCGGCCAGGCCGCGACCATGGGCGTGATCGACACCAAGAATGCCAACATCGAAAGCTACGTCACCGAACAGGCGCTGAACGGCCTGTTCGAGATGATCGGCAAACAGGAAGAAACCATCCGCCAGAACCCGGCAGCCGCCGCGACCAGCCTGGCGAAGAAGGTGTTTGGTACGCTCTAAGCCGAAACACAAATCCTGTGGGAGCAGGTACATCCGAGGGAAATTGTTCGACTGTCAGGCCGCCATCGCACTATATCGAAGTGCGGAGGGCCGGGGTCTACATCGGCAACGACGATACCGGCAAGATCTACTCCATTCACCAGAGCCCCTGTAGGAGCGAGCCCGCTCGCGATGGTCGTCAACGATGACGCGGGCTGTCTGAATACCCGCGTTGCCCTGACGTTCATCGCGAGCAGGCTCGCTCCTACAGAGAGCACAGCGGCGTACACCCACCCGCTCCTCACCACTCATCAGGCCGAGCGTTAGCTCGCCTGCAGCTTTTGATCTTGATCCACCCGCCCCTTCGGGAGGCTGAGTGGAGGTGTGCATCCGGGGAGTGGCGCGCAGCGCCGTTCGACGCAGTCGAACACGCTGCATGTAGGTTGAAGCGAAGCCAACCGGAGGGCAGTGTCCCCGGATGGATACCGCAGCGAAGGAACGCCGAGCCTCAGCGAGGGGCCGGACGCCGGGCGTGAACGGAACAACCACCCCAAAGCCTGGTCGGCCCGAAGGCCGCCACGCCCAAGGATCAGACCGACTCCTTCCTGACCCGGAACCAGGCCGCATACAACGCCGGCAAAAACAGCAACGTCAGCGCCGTCGCCACGATCAACCCGCCCATGATCGCCACCGCCATTGGCCCGAAGAACACACTTCGTGACAGCGGAATCATCGCCAGCACCGCCGCCAGCGCGGTCAATACAATCGGCCGGAAGCGCCGCACCGTCGCCTCGATAATCGCCTGCCATGGCTTGAGACCGGCCGCGATGTCCTGCTCGATCTGATCCACCAGAATCACCGAGTTACGCATGATCATCCCTGACAACGCGATCGTCCCGAGCATCGCGACAAAACCGAACGGCTGACGGAACACCATCAGGAACAAAGTCACCCCGATCAGCCCCAACGGCGCGGTCAGGAACACCATCGCCGTGCGGGAGAAACTGCGCAGTTGCAGCATCAGCAACGTCAGCACGACCACAATGAACAGCGGTACGCCAGCCTTCACCGAGTTCTGCCCACGTGCCGAGTCCTCCACCGTACCCCCGACATCCAGCAAGTACCCGTCCGGCAACTCGGCGCGGATCGGTTCAAGGGTCGGCAAGATCTGCTGCACCAGGGTCGCCGGTTGTTCCTTGCCATAAATGTCGGCGCGAACCGTCACGTTGGGCAAGCGGTTACGGTGCCAGATCACGCCTTCCTCAAAGCCGTACTCCAACGTTGCGATCTGCGACAGGGCCACGCTACGCCCGTTATCGGTCGGCACCGCCAGGCTTGGCAGCAACGACAGTTCGCTGCGTTCACGCAAGGTGCCGCGCAGCAGGATTTCGATCAACTCGTTGTCTTCACGGTATTGGCTGACGCTGGAACCGGTCAGTGAACTTTGCAGGAACTTCGACAGGTTCGCCGTGCTCACGCCCAGTGCCCGCGCGCGGTCCTGATCGACGTTCAGGTACACGACTTTGCTCGGTTCTTCCCAGTCCAGGTGGACGTTGGCCACGTGCGGGTTTTCGCGAACCTTGGCCGCGACCTTGCGGGCCAGTGCGCGGACCTCATCGATGTGTTCGCCCGTCACCCGGAACTGCACCGGATAACCGACCGGCGGACCGTTTTCCAGGCGCGTGACCCGCGAGCGCAGGGCCGGGAATTGTTGGTTGAGGGTTTCGATCAGCCAGGTGCGCAGCGCTTCACGCTCCTCGATGGTCTTGGCCAGGACCACGAACTGGGCGAAGCTCGCCGCAGGAAGTTGCTGATCCAGCGGCAGGTAAAAACGCGGCGAGCCGGTGCCGATGTAGGCCACGTAGTTATCGATTCCGGCTTTGTCCTTGAGCAGCGCCTCGAGGCGCGTGACCTCCTTGGCCGTGTTGCTCAGGGAAGCGCCTTCGGCCAGTTTCAGGTCGACCATCAACTCCAGTCGGCCGGAAGCGGGAAAGAACTGCTGAGGCACAAAGCGGAACAGCACAATCGAGGCAATGAACAACAGCACGGTCAAGGCGATAACGGTTTTGCGCCAGCGCACACACCACTCCACCAGACGTCTGACACGCTGGTAGAACGGCGTGCCATAAGGATCGGGCTGACCCGTGCCGTGTTTGGCTGCGTGAATTTTCGCCAGGTCCGGCAGGAGTTTTTCCCCGAGATAAGGCACGAACACCACAGCGGCCACCCAGGAGGCGAGCAGTGCGATCGTCACCACCTGGAAAATCGACCGGGTATATTCACCCGTGCCCGATTGCGCGGTGGCTATCGGCAAGAACCCGGCGGCAGTGATCAGCGTTCCGGTCAGCATCGGGAAGGCGGTACTGGTCCAGGCATAGCTGGCAGCTTTTATACGATCGAAGCCTTGCTCCATTTTGATCGCCATCATTTCCACGGCGATGATCGCGTCGTCCACCAACAAACCCAGCGCCAGCACCAGCGCGCCGAGGGAAATCTTGTGCAGGCCGATGCCCAGGTAATACATGCAGGCGAAGGTCATTGCCAACACCAGCGGGATCGCCAGGGCGACCACCATGCCCGTGCGCACGCCGAGGGAGAAAAAACTCACCAGCAGCACAATCGCCAACGCTTCCACCAGCACCTGGACGAACTCGCCGACGCCGGTTTTCACTGCCGCAGGCTGGTCGGACACCTTGCGCAGTTGCATGCCGACCGGGAGGTTTTTCTGGATGCGGGCGAACTCGACTTCCAAGGCCTTGCCCAGCACCAGAATGTCGCCGCCATCCTTCATGGCCACGGCCAGACCAAGGGCATCCTGCGCCATGAAGCGCATGCGCGGTGCGGGAGGATCGTTGAAGCCACGGCGTACGTCAGCCACATCGGAGATGCGGAAGGTGCGATCACCGACACGAATCGGAAAGTTTTTTATCTCATCGACTGTCTGAAAATTCCCCGACACCCGTAGCTGCAATCGTTCGCTGCTGGTTTCAAAGAAGCCGGCGGTGGATACCGCGTTCTGTTCTTCAAGCGCCTGTTGCACCGCCGCCAACGGCAAGCCAAGGGTGGCGAGTTTGACGTTGGAAAGCTCGATCCAGATTTTTTCGTCCTGCAACCCGAGCAGGTCGACCTTGCCCACATCCTTGACCCGCTGCAGCTGGATTTGAATACGGTCGGCGTAATCCTTGAGCACGGCGTAGTCGAAACCCTCGCCGGTCAGTGCATAGATATTGCCGAAGGTGGTACCGAACTCATCGTTGAAGAATGGCCCCTGGATGCCCGGTGGCAGAGTGTGGCGGATGTCGCTGACCTTCTTGCGTACCTGATACCAGAGGTCCGGGATTTCCACCGAGTGCATGGAATCTCGCGCGATGAACGTCACCTGGGATTCACCCGGCCGGGAGAACGACACGATGCGTTCGTACTCGCCGGTTTCCATCAGTTTCTTTTCGATGCGCTCGGTCACCTGGCGCGAGACTTCCTGCGCCGTCGCCCCCGGCCAGTTGGTGCGGATCACCATGGCTTTGAAGGTAAACGGCGGGTCTTCGCTTTGACCGAGCTTGGTGTAGGACAGTGCGCCAACGATTGCCAGCAACAGCATCAGGAACAGTACGATCTGGCGGTTACGCAGCGCCCATTCGGAAAGATTGAAGCCCATCGGGGATTACTCCTTGTCCGCCAGATTGACCACGCGGTTGGAGCGATCCACCGGGCGCACGTGCTGCCCGTCGAGAAGCACATGGACACCAGCGGCCACGACCCAGTCACTGGCATTGAGCCCTTCGAGCACCGGGACGGTTTTCTCACCGAAGGCACCGACCCGCACCGGGGTCTTCTTCAACGTATTGTTGGCGCTGACCACCCAGACGTAGGTCACGCCGTTTTCCGCGGTCAACGCCGAAAGCGGCACGGACAGCGGGATCACCTCGGCGGTCTGCACGAACACCCTGGCGCTCTGGCCCAGTTCAGCGGGAACCTTGCCGCCCGTGAAGGCAATGCGAGCGGCAAAGGTGCGGGATTTTGGATCGGCGGCTGGCGACAGTTCGCGGATGTGCCCGGCGAAGCGTTGATCCGGTTGCGTCCACAGCTCCACAGAAACCGGCTGCCCGACCTTGAAGCGGCCGAAGCTCTGCTCCGGCAGGCTGATCAACACTTCACGCTCGCCATCGGTGGCCAGGGTAAACACCGTTTGCCCGGCGGCCACCACCTGCCCGACTTCGACGGCACGCTTGGCCACCACCCCGTCCTGCGGCGCACGCAGCACGGCATAGCTGGCCTGATTGGTCGAGACGTTGAACTCGGCTTTGATCTGCTTGAGGCGTGCTTCGCCGGATCGATAGAGGTTTTCGGCGTTGTCGTACTGCGAACGACTGACCAACTGACGGTCCATCAGGGTCTTGTAGCGATCGCGTTCGGAACGTACCAGGTTGAGGTTGGCTTCGGCGGCGGCGACCTGGGCGCGCGTGGCCTCCAGTTGCAGGCGAACGTCCTGGGGATCGAGCTCCGCCAGCGGTTGATCGGCCTTGACCCGCTGCCCCTCTTCGACCAGTCGTCGGCTGACTTTGCCGCCAATCCGGAACGCCAGGTCGGGCTCATAGCGGGCGCGGACTTCACCGGGATAGCTTTCCATCGCCTGGGCCGAAGGCTCTGGCTGAACCACCATGGCCGGCCTAATGCTCACTTGAGGCGCCTCTTCGTGACCGCACGCAGACAATAAAAACGCCAGACTGACTGGCAACGCGAGGGGCAAGGCATAGCGGAACATGGTGAAGGACCTTTCGCTAATGGTGCTTGGAATAATTATACTGACCGGTATGTTATTAATAGCAAACTGACCAGTCCAGTAATAAAAGCGAATATGCCGAACAATCTTTCAATACCCAACGGCCCAGGCCGCCCCAAGGATCTGGCCAAACGCCGGGCGATCCTCGATGCCGCGAAAACGCTGTTTTTGAGCAAGGGCTACGCCAGCACCAGCATGGACGCCGTGGCAACGGAGGCCGGCGTGTCGAAACTGACGGTCTACAGCCACTTCAACGACAAGGAAACACTGTTCTCCGCCGCCGTGATGGCCAAGTGCGAAGAGCAACTGCCTCCCCTGTTCTTTGAGTTGCCGGAAGGCGTGGCGGTGGAAACAGTGCTGCTGAATATCGCACGCGGGTTTCATCAGCTGATCAACAGTGACGAGTCGGTGAACCTGCACCGATTGATGATGGCCCTGGGCAGCCAGGACCCGAAGCTCTCGCAGATTTTCTTCGAGGCCGGGCCACAGCGCATGCTGCAGGGTATGGAGCGCCTGTTGATTCGGATCAACGACAGTGGCGTGCTGAGCATCGATAAACCGCACAACGCGGCCGAGCACTTTTTCTGCCTGCTCAAGGGTGCGGGGAATTTTCGTTTGCTGTATGGCTGCGGTGAACCGCCGGTTGGCGAGGCGGCGGAGAGCCATGTGCGGGAAGTGGTGGGGTTGTTTATGCGGGCTTATCGGCCTGACCCGGCCTGAAAGATTTGTCGTGTTCTGGCGGCCCCCATCGCGAGCAAGCTCGCTCCCACAGGGTTAGTGAAGAACCTGTGGGAGCGAGCCTGCTCGCGATGGGGGCAACTCGGTCTTAAGGCTTGAGCGCCTTCTTCGGATAAATGTCATACCGACTGGATTTGCCATCCAGCGCATGACTGGGCTTGGGCCCTTCAATGCACGGCGCCTTGCGCGGTCGCTTGACCACCACCCGATGGCTGGCCAGCGCCAACGCCGCCTCAAGCAGTGCCGGCGCGTCCGGGTCATCGCCCACCAGCGGCCGGAACAGGCGCATTTCCTTCTTCACCAACGCCGTTTTCTCACGATGCGGGAACATCGGGTCGAGGTAGATCACCTGCGGCGGCTCGCCTTCCCAGTTGCGCATCACCTCGATGGAGTTGCCCTTGAGCAAATGCATGCGCGCCACGATCGGCGCCACATCGAAATCCTCCGCACCGCGGGCCAGGCCATCTTCAAGCAAGGCACCGATCAGCGGTTGACGCTCGATCAGGCTCATCTCGCACCCCAGGCTGGCCAGTACGAACGCATCCTTGCCCAACCCTGCCGTGGCATCCAATACGCGTGGACGCACGCCCTGAGCGATGCCAACGGCCTTGGCGATCATTTGCCCGCTGCCACCCCCGTATAACCGACGGTGGGCCGCGCCGCCTTCGACGAAATCAACCCGCACAGGCCCCGGCGCATCCGCTCCCAGTTGTTGCAGCTGCAAACCCTGCTCGCCCACCTGCAAGGCAAACTCGCCATCGGCCACCTGCAATGGCAGGCCCAGGCGCTCGGCCCACTGCTCGGCTTGCGGCTCGAACGCCGCGTCCAGGGCCTCGACATGGATGCGGCAGACCGCAGGTTGATCATTCATCAGAAAACACGCTCAAAAAATTAATGATCGGCAAAAACTGCCGATAACAAAACTATCGAGCATTTTGCCAGAGCTGAGCGTCGACCGAGAGAAATGTCAGACATTCAACCCACAATCACAGGTTTTATCTCGCCTTACGGCAATTACAACCTGCGAAATACCCAGGCACTGAGCGGTGTCAGTCACATCTGGCAGGATTTCTTTGCCCGTGCGCTGGCCGATCAGTCGGGTGAAGTGCTGCCGCAATCTCTCAACTTTCCACCGGTCGATCTCGAAAGCCCGGTTGAGCCCACCGTTGGCAGCGACTTGCTGGCGCACATCGTTTCCCAGCGCGAATGCGATGTGAAGGACAACGAAGTTCGTCCGCCGGAGCCGCTGTTCCTGCCGATCGCCGAATTCGAAATGGACCTGGCCGACAAGCCGTTCCCACCGTTCCCGCCGGAAGAAATCGCCGCCCAGCAGAAACAACAGGACTTCGAAAGCGGCTGGGTCCGCCCGATCGTGCTGACCGCCGGTCAACCTGAGCCAGAAGCCGGCCCGGCACCGCAGCCGCGTCCACTGCACCTGCCGGTCGCCGAGTTCGAACTCGATCTGCTGGACAAGCCTTTCCCGCCCTTCTCCCCCGAAGAACTGATCGAACAGCAGAAGCAACTCGACTTCGATAACGGCTGGGCACGCCCGATCATCCTGCAGAACCTGCGTCTGGCCGCCTGACCCTCAGCTCCCTGCGCGGCTCAGTCCTTGAACAATGAATTGGCCTGCTGGAACGGCATGGAGCGCGACGTGAAGCCGAACGTGCCCGAATCGCGGATCTCCTGGGCGGCACGGAAGAACTCGCCATAAGCTGCCAATGCCAGCGCCGAACCGACGCTGATGCGTTTGACGCCCATCTCACTCAACTGCTCGACCGATAGCTTCAGCCCACCGGACATCAACACGTTGACCGGTTTCGGCGCCACGGCGCGGACCACCGCCAATACGTCTTCAGCGCTGCGCAGGCCCGGCGCATAGAGCACGTCGGCACCGGCCTCGGCAAACGCCTGCAAGCGGCGAATGGTATCGGCCAGATCCGGATGGCCGTGCAGAAAGTTCTCGGCCCGCGCGGTCAGTGTGAACGGATAAGGCAAACTGCGGGCGGCGGCGACGGCCGCTTCAATGCGCGCCACGGCATGTTCGAAGCAGTAGATCGGGCCCTCTTCACGCCCGGTGGCGTCTTCAATCGAACCACCGACCGCCCCCACTTGCGCCGCCCGCACAATGCTCTTCGCGCATTCGGCCGGGCTGTCGGCAAAGCCGTTTTCCAGATCGACCGCCACCGGCAAATCGCTGGCCGCGACAATTGCCTGAACGTTCGACAGGGTTTCGTCGAGGGTCAGCCCGCCGTCGGGACGCGCCTTGGAAAAGGCATAACCGGCGCTGGTGGTCGCCAACGCCTCG
This sequence comes from Pseudomonas fluorescens group sp. PF-69, assembly GCF_054481235.1. Lineage (NCBI taxonomy): Bacteria > Pseudomonadati > Pseudomonadota > Gammaproteobacteria > Pseudomonadales > Pseudomonadaceae > Pseudomonas > Pseudomonas fluorescens group sp. PF-69. Next base: position 228,547 of record NZ_JBTMNC010000001.1, read on the forward strand.
AAACCCAGGCTGGCGAGCATTTTCGCCGAACCGGCGTCCCACGGATTGGGAATCACAAAGGCGCCTTTGCGCTCATGCAGGTCTTTGAAGGCTTGGGCTCGAAGGGTTTGCGCGTCCATTGGCAGGCTCCTGAAAAGGCGAACGAATCCGCTTCAGAGCAAGCCTAGTTGCTCGGCGGCGGGCTCTCTGTATAGCTCAGGCAGCGGCGGCAAGCCAGGCAGGCGCAGCATCAATCTGGCGTGGAAGCGCTGCGCCAGTTTCGCCGCCAGTACGTTGTCGGCGGTGTGCAGGAAGATGTAAGGCGTTCGCCCCTCCTCGATCCACAGGGCGATTTTCTCCACCCAGGGCAGCAGAAATGGATCGTTGGCCTCGAGCTGCGGATGGCCAATGAAACGCACCTGCGGACGTTGCGTAAATGCCGCCGGACGGGGTGGGACCCGCGGCTTTTTCGATTGGGCGTGGAGCACCGAAGGGTCGGTCGATGTGCAGCTGAACAGCGCGCGCGGATCGAGACAAATGCGCTCGACGCCGCGATCCAGCAACAGGCGATTGAGCTCGCGTTCGCTATCACCCTTGGCGAAGAATTCGTCATGCCGCACTTCCACCGCCAACGGCCGCTCAAGGGCATCGATAAATCCCGCCAACTCGGGCAAGCGTTGCGGTGTAAAGCTCTTCGATAGCTGCAACCACAACGGCGATACTCGCGCGCCGAGCGGGCTGAGCAATTGCGTGAAGGTTTCGGCGGCGGTCAGTTGTTCACGCAGGTCACCGCCGTGACTGATGTCACCGGGGAACTTGGCGGTGAAACGAAAATGTTCGGGCAGGGTTTCGGCCCAGCGCTGCACGGTGCTGGCAGCCGGGCTCGCGTAGAAGGTCGTATTGCCCTCCACGGCGTTGAACACTTGGGAATACAGACTCAGAAACTCGGCGGGTTTGGCGTCTGGCGGGTACAAATATTCGCGCCAGGCGTTTTCGCTCCAGGACGGGCAACCCAGGTAGTAAGGCAGCACCATCAGATGTACAGGTCGAGACCCAGCACTTCGCCATCCCAATCGACGAAACCGGCGGTGCTCAGGTAGCTGGCCAGGGCCATCGCCACACTTTTGCTCATGGCACGGTGGTAAATCATGTCCTGCTGACGGGCGGGGAGATTGCTCAACTTTTGCGCCGAGGCTTTGGCGGCTCGGGCGGCCAGCTGCTCTTCGGACGGAAACTCCAGCTCGCCGTCGATATCGACGGACTCGTCTTCCACCACAGGGCCTTTGCGAGGCTTGCGCTTGATGGGGTAGGACTGAGAAGAAAGGCCGTCTATACGCATAATTGTATGCTCGGTATCAGTAATGGCAGTTTAGTGGCGCATCGCCCACTTCGCAAACCGCCGAGTGATAACTAGAACACATAAAGAGCAAAAGGTTTAAAAGCGGGGGTTAGAAACTGACGATTGGCTGTGTTCTTGAAATCGCCATCGCGAGCAGGCTCGCTCCTACAAGGATTGATGTTGCTCACAAAGTGTATGAGCAAGACTGACGCCTGTGGGAGCGAGCCTGCTCGCGATGGGACCACCTCGATCCAGCCAGTTACCGCGCCTTCGGCGTCGCCACCTTGTCTCGCAGATAAACCGGCTGCGCCTCATCAGCCACTATCGCCTCGCCACGCGCCCAGGCAAATCGCGCCAGCGTCAGCAAGTCTTCGGCGTGGGGCAGCATGCCGGCGTCCTGACCGCTCAGGTGGACGCCGATGCGCTCGGCATAGCCCCATCCGGTGCCCGCGCCGAACCATTCGCCACTGGCGTCGGCCGGCAACGCTGCGACTTCCGGAGCCAATACCGCCTCAGCCCCGACCAGTCGCATCTCCCCCGCCGTTTCGCGGTAGCAGCCCCAATACACCTCGTCCATCCGCGCATCGATGGCCGCCGCGACCTGGCTGACGCCATGCTCGCGATACGCACGCTGGGCCAGTACGGCCAGGTTCGACACCGGCAACACCGGGCGATCCAGCGCGAACGCCAGGCCCTGCACCACACCGATGGCAATGCGCACGCCGGTAAACGCGCCCGGTCCACGCCCGAAAGCGATGGCGTCGACCGCTTGCAGCGTGGTCCCGGCATCGGCCAGCAACTGCTGGATCATGGGCAGCAGCTTCTGCGCATGCAGGCGCGGGATCACCTCGTAATGACTCGTGACTTTGCCGTCGTGCAGCAAGGCAACGGAGCAAGCTTCAGTCGCGGTGTCCAGGGCCAGCAAGGTGCTCATCGATGTATCCGTAAGAGAGGTCAGAAAAAAGTGCGTCAGTATAAACAACTACGGCCCGCAAGCGGGCCGTGGATGATGCAGCGGATCAGACTTTTCAGCTCAGGGCAGCCAGCACCTTGGCGGTGATCGCTTCAACCGAACCGACACCTTCGATATGACTGTACTTCGGCTTGCCATTGGCAGCCGAGAGCTTCTGGTAGAAGTCCACCAACGGCTTGGTCTGCGAATGGTAGACCGACAGGCGATGACGCACGGTTTCTTCGGTGTCGTCCTTGCGCTGTACCAGCTCTTCACCGGTGATGTCGTCTTTGCCGGCAGTTTTCGGCGGATTGTAGACGATGTGGTACACGCGACCGCTGGCCTCGTGAACACGGCGACCGGCGATGCGCTGAACGATTTCTTCGTCTTCAACGGCGATTTCAACCACCGCATCCAGCTCGACGCCAGCCGTCACCAGGGCTTCAGCCTGGGGAATGGTGCGCGGGAAACCGTCGAACAGGAAACCGTTGACGCAGTCGGACTGGGCAATGCGGTCCTTGACCAGTGCGATGATCAGGTCATCGGACACCAGGCCGCCAGCATCCATGATGCTCTTGGCTTTGATGCCCAGCTCGGTGCCGGCCTTGACCGCAGCGCGCAGCATGTCGCCGGTGGAGATTTGCGGAATACCGAATTTCTCGGTGATGAACTTAGCCTGAGTACCTTTACCGGCCCCGGGAGCTCCCAGCAGAATGACGCGCATCGATGTGCTCCTCAATTTTTTATATGGATAACGTCAGATTCGCCTCATGGGGCCAATCTCAAAAACAGGGTCGTGACCGCCCAAACGGCCAAAGGCTGATCAAGATACACAGCAGGCTGCGCCCACACAAGCCGCCAAAAGTCGGAGAAACCGCCGCCTCCTGCGACCTTTTGGCGCGGTTCCCCTAGTCGCAACCCCATCATTAACTGTCGCCTGGCCGCACTTACGCGCATGCCCGACTCCACGGCAAAAAACCTTAGCCTGTATTACGCAAACCGGCGGCAATCCCTGCCACGGACACCAGCAATGCCTGTTCTACCGGGCTGCCCTGCGCCACATCCTGTTGTCGCGAGCGTGCCAGCAACTCCGCCTGCAATAGATGAAGCGGGTCAAGGTAGGTATTGCGCAAGCGGATGAATTCAAGGGTGTCAGGGCTATGTGCCAGTAGCTGCGACTGTCCCGTCAGCCCCAGGACGATAGCGCATGCCTGCGACAATAGGTCGCGCAAGTGCGCACCCAATGGCAGCAATTGAGGTTCCACCAGGCGCTCATCGTAGGACCGGGCGATGTCCGCGTCGGCCTTGGCCAGGACCATTTCCAGCATATCGATGCGCGTACGGAAGAACGGCCACTGCTCGCGCATTTGCCCCAGCAGTTCACCTTCACCGCGCTCCAGGGCCTTGCTCAATGCCGCTTCCCAACCGAGCCAGGCCGGCAGCATCAGGCGCGTCTGGGTCCAGCCGAAGATCCACGGGATCGCCCGCAGGCTCTCGATACCGCCGGCCCGGCGCTTGGCTGGACGGCTGCCCAGCGGCAAGCGTCCAAGCTCCTGTTCCGGAGTGGACTGGCGGAAATACTCGACGAACTGCGGATTTTCCCGCACCACGGCGCGATAAGCGCTGACACCGTCCGCCGCCAATTCGTCCATCAAATGCCGCCACTCGGGCGTCGGTGGCGGTGGCGGCAACAAGGTCGCCTCGAGCACCGCCGCCAGGTACAGATTGAGGTTTTGTTCGGCGATGTCCGGCAGACCGAATTTGAATCGAATCATTTCCCCCTGCTCGGTGGTGCGGAAACGTCCCGCGACCGAACCCGGCGGCTGGGACAGAATCGCCGCGTGCGCCGGGCCGCCACCACGGCCCACGGTGCCGCCGCGACCGTGGAACAACAGCAACTCCACTTGCTGCTCGCGGCAGATATCCACCAACCGTTCCTGCGCCCGATATTGCGCCCAGGCCGCCGCCGTGGTGCCGGCATCCTTGGCGGAGTCGGAATAGCCGATCATCACTTCCTGCGGCCCTTGCAGGCGCGAGCGATAGCCCGGCAGCAGCAACAGTTTCTCGATCACCGGCCCGGCGTTGTCCAGGTCAGCGAGGGTTTCGAACAACGGCACCACGCGCATCGGCCGCAACACGCCAGACTCTTTGAGCAGCAGTTGCACAGCGAGCACATCGGATGCGGCACCGGCCATCGAGATCACGTACGAGCCGAGGGAGGCCCCCGGCGCCGCGGCGATCTCCCGACAGGTCGCCAGCACTTCGGCGGTGTCGGCGGACGGTTTGTAGTGAGGCGGCAACAAGGGTCGACGGTTGTTCAGTTCACGCATCAGGAAGGCAATGCGTTCTTCTTCGCTCCAGTCTTCGTAGCGACCCAGACCCAGGTAATCGGTGATTTCGGTCATGGCCGCACTGTGCCGCGACGAGTCCTGGCGCACATCGAGACGCACCAGGAACAGGCCGAAGGTGACCGCCCGGCGCAAGCAATCGAGCAACGGACCATCGGCGATCACGCCCATGCCGCATTGATGCAGCGAGTGGTAGCACAACTCCAGCGGATCAAGCAGTTCCCGATTGTTCTGCAGGACATCGGCCGGTGCCGGCACGGGTGTCGTCAACGCGGAGTGAGCCCAGTTACGCGTCGCACGCAGGCGATCGCGCAATTGCTTGAGTACCGCGCGATAGGGTTCGGCACTGTCGCCGGCCTTGGCTTTCAACTCATCACTGGCCTGCTGCATCGAAAGCTCGGCGGCGAGCTGATCAACGTCGCGCAGGTACAAATCCGCTGCCATCCAGCGCGCCAGCAGCAACACTTCGCGAGTGACGGTGGCCGTCACGTTCGGGTTGCCGTCGCGGTCGCCGCCCATCCACGAGGCAAAGCGAATCGGCGCGGCTTCCAGGGGCAAACGCAGGCCCGTGGCGGCATGCTGGGCCTGATCGGCCTTGCGCAGGTAATTGGGGATGGCTTGCCACAGCGAATGCTCGATCACCGCGAAGCCCCATTTGGCTTCATCGACCGGTGTCGGACGTGTACGGCGGATCTCTTCGGTGTGCCACGCCTCGGCGATCAGACGCTGCAATGTCGATTTGATCTGCTCGCGCTCGGCGCCAGTCAGGTCACGATGGTCCAGGGCCGCCAGTTGCGCGGCGATGGCATCGTACTTCTGGATCAATGTGCGACGCGCGACTTCGGTCGGGTGTGCCGTAAGGACCAGCTCGATTTCCAGCCGGCCCAATTGCCGGGCCAGGGACTCGGCGCCATGACCTTCGGCGCGCAGGCGGGCAAGCAGTTCCGGCAGCACACGCGCTTCGAACGGTGCCGGCCTGGATTCTTCGCGGCGGTGAATCAGCTGATATTGCTCGGCGATGTTGGCCAGGTTGAGGAACTGATTGAACGCCCGCGCCACCGGCAGCAACTCGTCCTCGGTCAGCTGGTTGAGGCTGGCGCTCAGCTCGGCGTCCATGGAACCGCGGCGATCGGCCTTGGCCCCCTTGCGGATCTGCTCGACCTTGTCGAGGAAGCCGTCCCCGTATTGGTCACGAATGGTGTTGCCCAACAGCTCACCCAACAGGTGAACATCCTCGCGCAAGCGTGCATCAATATCGGTCATCAGCAGTTCTCCAGCGAACAATCCGGGCGGCCATGAGCTTAAAGAGTGCCGCTCCAGAGCGCTTCTTACAAGCAAGACGACGAAGGGACTTTAAACCTTGAGCGTAAAAGCTAGTCTGAATGATGAGCCGTACTGCGGCTGTCACCGGCCAAAGCCGGACACTCACCCGGCCTGCCACGAGCAGGAGCGCAATGAGGTCATTATGAAAATCCGCGAACTGGCCCAGCATTGGGAAGAAAATGCCAAGGGTCGCCTGACCCAGACGGGCTACACGATTCATCTGGACGTGGAAGCCGCCGCACGCCTGGCGGCCATTACCGAGATGTACCCCAAACGGCAGCCCGAGGAGCTGCTCGGTGAACTGATCGGCGCCGCTTTGGAAGAACTGGAAAAGAGCTTTCCCTATGTGAAGGGCTCGACCGTGGTGGCCACTGACGAAGAAGGTGATCCACTGTACGAGGACATCGGCCCGACCCCTCGTTTTCTCGCCTTGTCCCGTCGTCATTTGCATGACTTGTCAGCAGGCAACGACAAGCAAAAACACTGATTTTCCCTACGAATGATCCCCCTGTAGGAGCGAGCAGGCTCGCTCCTACAAATGCCAGCCCCCACGCCTGATTAATTTCTCTGAACTTTTGAAAAACGCCTCGGGTCAACCCAGTAACCACGCCTGGGACGGCCGTATCAAATCCCCTCGAAACCGTAAGTCGCGGCTCCTTTGCCCAGGATGGATTTTTTAGTTGTTCAGGAGTTAGTCCAATGGAGTTGAAGATCATGAAAACCGCTACTGGCAAATCCTCATCCACCCCTCTGCATGGCCTGAAAATGGCAGCCCTCGCCCTCGGCGGCAGTCTCGTACTGGCCGGTTGCGCCGGTAACCCGCCCACCGAACAATTCGCCGTCACCGAGTCAGCGGTCAATAACGCTGTCAGCGCGGGCGGCCCTGAATTCGCGGCGGTGGAAATGAAGTCGGCGCAAGACAAGCTCAAACAAGCCGAAATCGCCATGCACGACAAGAAATACGAGCAGGCGAGAACCCTGGCCGAGCAAGCCGAATGGGACGCTCGCGTGGCGGAACGCAAAGCCCAGGCGATGAAAGCCGAACAAGCGGTGAAGGACTCTCGCCAAGGGGTTCAGGAACTGCGTCAGGAAAGCCAGCGCACCGTTCAGTAACAGCGCGGCACGACGTATTTCTTACTCGACTAAAAGGACGAAACCATGATTTCCAAATGCATGAATGCCAAACAATTGATGATCCCTGCCCTGCTGGCCGCCAGTGTTGCCCTGGCGGCGTGCTCCACACCGCCCAACGCCAACCTCGAACAGGCCCGCACCAACTATTCCGGCCTGCAAGCCAACCCGCAGGCGAGCAAAGTCGCGGCGCTGGAAACCAAGGACGCCAGCGATTATCTGGACATGGCCGACAAGGCCTATCTGGACAAGGAAGACCCGGCCAAAGTCGATCAACTGGCCTATCTGACCAACCAGCGTGTGGAAGTGGCGAAACAGACCATCGCCCTGCGCACTGCGGAAGCCAACCTTAAAAACGCTTCTGCGCAACGTGCCCAGGCCCGCCTGGATGCGCGTGACCAGCAGATCAAGCAATTGCAGGACAGCCTCAACGCCAGGCAAACCGATCGCGGCACGCTGGTGACCTTCGGTGACGTGCTGTTTGCCACCGACAAGGCCGAGCTGAAATCCAATGGCCTGATGAACATCAACAAACTGGCGCAGTACCTCCAGGAAAACCCCGACCGCAAGGTCATCGTCGAAGGCTACACCGACAGCACCGGTACGGCATCGCACAACCAGTCGCTGTCGGAACGACGCGCCAGCTCCGTGCGCATGGCGCTGGTGAAAATGGGCGTCGACCCGACCCGCATCGTCGCCCAGGGTTATGGCAAGGAATACCCGGTGGCGGATAACACCAGCGTATCGGGACGGGCACAGAATCGTCGGGTGGAAGTGACGATTTCCAACGATAACCAACCGGTGATTCCACGTTCGGCGGTGAGTGCCAACACCCAGTAAAAACCACTGTGGGAGCGAGCCTGCTCGCGATGAGGCCTGGACATTCAACATCGGTGTTGACTGTCACGCCGCCATCGCGAGCAGGCTCGCTCCCACATTTATTTTCTGTTCAGGGTTGCAGCTTCTGCGGCGTTTCCTGGCCCATGCAACGCACGGCTTTTTTCTTGTTGTCGATCAGCACCCCGGTCAGGCCTTTCTGCTCGGTGTCGAACAGCACCAGCACGCCATCGATGCATTGCGCCACCTGGGCGGCCGGTTCCAGGGAGACTTTGTAGTCCTCACCCGGCACGGTCTTGAGCATGGTGAATTCGTTGAGCAGCAACGCATCCTCAGGCTTGGCGAAGTGCAGGTAGCCGTACCACCACAGGGCACCCACAGTGCCGAGGATGCTGCAAATACCGGTGATGATCAGCGGGATGGCGTTACGTTCTTCACTCATTGCGGGCTCTCTGGTGGTTCATCTTCAGAATGTTCGGGTGCCGGGTAATTGGGGATCTCACCCAGGCGGCGCAGACCATTGAAATGCTGCGGGTCGTCGAGAAAACGCAGCATGACTTTGCGCCAGACCGGATCGGCGAATGTCTGCACGTGACCGCCGCGGGTCAGTTGCAGCACGCGCGGCGGCGGCGCAGCTTGATACAGACGGATGCCGTTGGAAAGAGGCACGATCGGATCGTCGATGCTGTGGTAGATCAATTTCGGCACGCCATTGAGCTGCGCCATGGAGCTGATCGCGCTGTCACCGTCCGGCACCAGCCAGGACAGCGGCACCTGAAACGCCCAGGTCAGCCATGACTGGCTCAGGGCAAACTGACCGACACTGCGATAACTGGCGGGCACGCCGTCGAGCACAATCGCCTTGAGTTGTTTCTGCCGCTCGGGGTGTTGCACGAGGTAATGAACCGCCATCGAACCGCCGAGGCTCTGACCGAGGAGGATCACCGGCTTGCCCTTGACCTCCGGGGCCTGGTCCAGCCAGGCGAATGCCGCGTCGATATCCTGATAGATCGCCGGCAGGCTCGGCTCGCCTTCGGACAGGCCATAACCGCGATAGTCCACCAGCAACACTTGGTAACCCTTTTCCGGCAACCAATAGCTGCCACCCAGATGCATGGGCAGGTTTCCGCCATTGCCGTGCAGGTGCAACACCGTGCCCTTGACCTCGACGCCCTGCTTGGCCGGCAACCACCAGGCGTGCAGGCGCAGGCCGTCGGCAGTGGTCAGGGTGACGTCACGGTATTCGAGCCTGGCTTTTTCCGGGGTGAACAACTGGCCGGGTTCGGGGTAGAACAGCAGCGAACTGCAACCGTTCAAGGCCAGAAGAAAGCAGATAACGCCGAGGATTCTCATCCGTTGAAACCTCGCAAAAAAAGAAGAAGGCCGAACCCTGTGGGAGCGAGCCTGATCGCGATGGCGGTGCATCAGGCAACATTAATGTTGAATGTAAAACCGCTATCGCGAGCAGGCTCGCTCCCACAATGGTCCATGGCTTACCGCTACAGGATGTTGGAGTAATCCGCCTCGATCCGGTCCAGGCTCAGGTGATTGAGGAAGTTGGAGAAGCACATCCACGCCGACAACGCATTCATGTCGCGGAACTGCTCCGGCAAGTACTTGGGCGGTACCACCAGCCCTTCATCCACCAACTGCCGCAGGGTGCGCATGTCTTCCAGCGTGGTCTTGCCGCAAAACAGCAGCGGTATCTGCTCCAGTTTGCCTTTGCGCACGGCCAACTGAATGTAGTTGTAAATCATGATGAAGCCCTTGAGGTAGGACAAGTCTTTGGTAAATGGCAGACCTGTCGGCACCGAGCCTCGGAAAACGCGACTGGTGTTGCTGTAGCTTTCCGCCATTTCAAAACCCTGCTCGCGGAAAAACTCGAACACCTGCAGGAAGTCGGCACCCTCCTCCACCATGTGAATGGCGCGGGTACGGTTGGTCAGCTTGCGCAGGCGGCTCGGATAGGAGGCGAAGGTGATGATTTCCATCAGGATCGCCAGGCCTTCCTGAGTCACCGTCGAGGAGGGCGGGCCCTTGGCCAGGAAGGTGCAGATCGGCTGGTTCAGGCCATTGAGCGTGGTGCCGACGTGCACCAGCCCTTCGTGAACTTCCAGGGCGCGCACATCGCGCTGGTTGAACATCGCGTCGGCGCGGATCTTGATGTAGTCGGCACCGGCCGCCGCATCGGCGACGATCCCGTCGGACTCGAACACCCGAATGGTCTCCTCGGCCTCGCCGAACACCTTGTTCAAGCGATGCTGCAGCATTTCCACCGCATCCTTGGCCGTCAGCGTCTTCGGTTCATCCTTGAGGTCGCCACGGCCGTCGATGTTGTTCAGGTAATCGGAGAGCATCAGCCCCAGGTCGGACAGCGTCGGGTCGCCGGCGTGGAACGCGTCGGACGCGGCACCGTACAACTCCTGGGAAATCAGGCCGAAATCCTCGGTGCCGCGCGCTTCGAGCATGCGCACCACCATCCGGTATTCCTTGCACATGCGCCGCATGATCTGGCCGACCGGGTTGAACTGGCCGAGCTGGCGGGTGATGTCGCGCTCGATGTTCTGGAACTCCAGCTTCACTTTGCTGGAGTCGAAGGACAGCGGCCGGTTCAGGTAATAGTCGCGGTCCACCGCTGGCAATTCCTTGCCCTTGGCCTTGAGGAAACGCTGGCGAATGTTGTCGTCCCACTTGACTGCATCGAGGACGCGGATCGGCGTCTGCGCCAGCACAATGCGATCGGACAAAATGCGTATCGACTGCTGGTATTCGTCCACCCGAAACTCCTGTTGAAAGCGTTATGTGGGTTTATTTGGCCTTGGCCTGGCGCTGATAACGCACCACCTCGACGAACACATCGGAATTGGCCGGGTCATCGAGGTAGGCGGACACCTGGCCCATGTTGCTGTTGATCAACACGCCATCGCCTTCGACCGTTTGAAAGCCATCGCCGCTCAGGACCTTTTGCTGCAATGCCTGGTTGATCTGCTCGAGATCGAGGTTGTAGACCACCAGTTCATGTTTGTCGGTCAGTTCGAAGCCGGCAATCGTGAAATGCCCGCCGAACTGCGCAGGTACTTTCGCCGACAGATACCAGCGACTGCCATGTCGCGACACCGTGAAAGGATAGGCTTCGCGCTCCTTGGGCTTGGCGCGAAAGTAGCTGACCGCCTGATACTGATTATCACCGACGCGCGTCAACTCCAGATTCAGCGGCTCACCCCAGGCGTTGGTGCTGGTCCATTTGCCGAGCAATCCTTTGGGCGCGGGCTCGTTCGTGGGCAGCGGCTCCTTGAAGGTCACCAGGCAGCCACTGAGCAGCAGGAACGACAAGGCGATCACGACGACACGCCAGGCTTTCATTCAACACTCCCTATGAACGGACGCCTACAGGAATTAAACCGACGCCAATACCAAATGCATGTAGCGCGTCAGGATGCCGAGCATTTCCTCTTCGGCCACCGGTTCGGCGTCGTTGAGCAGGCCCTGATATTCCATCCGTCCGATTATAGCCGTCAACACTTTGGCATCCTGTTGCGGCTCACGGGAACCCAATACCTGAAACAGCTGGCAGGAGCCCTGCAGGAGAATCTGCTGGTGCGAGCGCACCAACTCGGCCAGGCGCGGGTTCAGCAGCGCTTCCTGGCGGAACGCCTGCTCGGCCATCAGATGTTCGCGACGGGTGACCAGTTGCCGGTGCACATAATCCGTCATCAGCCGTGCGATATCGTCCGCCAGCCTGGAGCGGGCCTGCGGGCTGCCATCGCCGCTGTCGACCATTTCGCGCAGCAGGCCTTCGTTATTCACCCACAACTTGGCCATGTAGGCCGCGCTGCGCTCCACGTATTGGGCGAAAGTATCGGTGAGCAGGTCATCGATATCCTTGAAGTAGTAGGTGGTCGCCGACAACGGCACATTGGCCTCGGCGGCCACGGCGCGGTGGCGCACGGCCCGCACGCCATCGCGCACGACAATGCGCATCGCCGCATCAAGAATGTCCTGTCGACGCTGCTCGCTGCCCTGCCGGCTGGCCTTGCGGCCCTGGTACTGAACACTTTCAGCGACCGCAGTGGCGATACCCGCTGCACCTTCTTGAGCCATTGCACGATTCACGACAGGTCTTTCCTCTCAAATGAAAGCAACAAACTGATACGTTTGTACCAGACAGGCAATAAAAAACCGCCTGAAGAGGCGGTTTTTTAGTTAAAACACTTACGCTTGCGGCCGCATGTGCGGGAACAGGATCACGTCGCGGATCGACGGGGAGTTGGTCAGCAGCATCACCAGACGGTCGATGCCGATACCTTCACCCGCCGTTGGCGGCATGCCGTATTCCAGCGCGCGAACGAAGTCGGCGTCGAAGTGCATGGCTTCGTCGTCGCCGGCGTCCTTGTCGGCCACCTGCGCCATGAAGCGTTCGGCCTGGTCTTCCGCGTCGTTCAACTCGGAGTAGGCGTTGGCGATTTCACGGCCACCGATGAACAGCTCGAAACGGTCGGTGACGTTCGGGTTCTCGTCGTTACGACGAGCCAGCGGCGACACTTCGAACGGGTACTGGGTGATGAAGTGTGGCTGTTCCAGCTTGTGCTCGACCAGCTCTTCGAAAATCATCACCTGCAGCTTGCCCAGACCTTCGAAGCCCAGCACCTTGGCGCCGGCCTTCTTGGCAATGTCACGGGCCTTGTCGATGTCGTTCAGGTCGTCAGCGGTCAGCTCGGGGTTGTACTTGAGGATCGAGTCGAACACCGACAGGCGCACGAACGGCTCGCCGAAGTGGAACACCTTGTCGCCGTACGGCACGTCGGTGCTGCCCAGAACCAGCTGCGCCAGTTCACGGAACAGTTCTTCGGTCAGGTCCATGTTGTCTTCGTAGTCGGCGTAAGCCTGGTAGAACTCCAACATGGTGAATTCAGGGTTGTGACGAGTCGAAACGCCTTCGTTACGGAAGTTGCGGTTGATCTCGAACACTTTTTCAAAACCACCAACCACCAGACGCTTGAGGTACAGCTCAGGCGCGATACGCAGGAACATTTCCATGTCCAGGGCGTTGTGGTGGGTTTCGAACGGCTTGGCTGCCGCGCCGCCCGGAATGGTTTGCAGCATCGGCGTTTCCACTTCCAGGAAGTCACGCTTCATCAGGAAGCTGCGGATGTGGGCGATGACTTGCGAACGCACGCGGAAGGTCTGGCGCACGTCTTCGTTGACGATCAGGTCAACGTAACGCTGACGGTAGCGTTGCTCGGTATCGGTCAGGCCGTGGTGCTTGTCCGGCAGCGGGCGCAGGGATTTGGTCAGCAGGCGCACGCTGGTCATTTCGACGTACAGGTCGCCCTTGCCGGAACGGGCCAGGGTACCTTCGGCGGCAATGATGTCGCCCATGTCCCAGGTTTTCACCGAGGCCAGGGTTTCTTCGGACAGGGTCTTGCGGTTGACGTAGACCTGGATGCGCCCGGTCATGTCCTGGATCACCATGAACGAGCCACGGTTGAGCATGATACGACCGGCAACCTTGACCGGAATCGCAGCCTCTGCCAGCTCTTCCTTGGTCTTGTCCGCGTACTCTTTCTGCAAGGCATCGCAGTAGTTTTCGCGGCGGAAGTCATTCGGGAAGGCATTGCCCTTGGCGCGCTCGGCAGCCAGCTTTTCCTTGCGCAGGGCGATCAGGGAGTTTTCTTCCTGTTGCAGGGCTTGCGGGTCGAGTTCTAGGTCGCTCATGTCTTTAGATATTCCATCACGGGTTCGTTGCCCCCGGCCTGCGGCCGGGGATCGCCAGCAGGCTGGCTCCTACAGGGATCGCGTTGAATCAGCCGATCCTGTGTTACGTCTTTTACAGCCCGGATTTCAGGCTGGCTTCCAGGTATTCGTCGATGTCGCCATCGAGCACCTTGTCGCAGTCGCTGCGTTCGATGTTGGTGCGCAGATCCTTGATCCGCGAGGCATCCAGCACATACGAACGAATCTGGTGACCCCAGCCGATATCGGACTTGGTGTCTTCCAGGGCCTGGGAGGCCGCGTTGCGTTTCTGCATTTCCTGCTCGTACAACTTGGCCCGCAGCATTTTCATGGCGGTGTCCTTGTTGGCGTGCTGGGAACGTTCGTTCTGGCAGCTGACCACGGTGTTGGTCGGTACGTGGGTGATCCGTACGGCCGAGTCGGTGGTGTTTACGTGCTGACCACCGGCACCGGAGGAACGATAGGTATCGATCCGCAGGTCCGCCGGGTTGATCTCGATTTCCACCTTGTCATCGATCTCCGGGGAAACGAACACCGCAGAGAACGATGTGTGACGACGGTTGCCGGAGTCGAACGGGCTCTTGCGCACCAGACGGTGTACGCCGATCTCGGTACGCAGCCAGCCAAAGGCGTATTCGCCCTTGATGTGCACGGTAGCGCCCTTGATCCCGGCGACTTCACCGGCGGACAACTCCATGATGGTCGCGTCGAAACCGCGTTTGTCGGCCCAGCGCAGGTACATGCGCAGCAGAATGTTGGCCCAGTCCTGGGCTTCGGTACCGCCGGAGCCGGCCTGGATGTCCAGGTAGGCGTTGTTCGGGTCCATTTCGTGGCTGAACATGCGGCGGAATTCAAGCTTGGCGAGGTTTTCCTCGAGACGGGCCAGCTCGGCGACAACATCGCCGACCGCGCCTTCGTCGTTTTCTTCGACGGCCATGTCCAGCAGGTCGCGGCAATCGGCCAGACCAGCGTTCAGTTCGTCCAGGGTTTCGACGATCTGAGCCAGCGCAGAGCGCTCGCGGCCCAGCTCCTGGGCGTATTCAGGTTTGTTCCAGACATTCGGATCTTCAAGCTCGCGATTGACCTCGGTCAGACGCTCATGCTTTTGATCGTAGTCAAAGATACCCCCGAATGGTTTCGGAGCGCTCGGACAGGTCCTTGATGGTGTTCAGGATCGGGTTGATTTCCATGGCGGGCAGCACTCGTTGGCGAACTTTTGAAAGCCGGCGAGTATAACGGCAAACGGCTGGAAACGGCAGTCCGCTTGGCCGAAAAGGCAGGGTTCAGGGGAAACATTGATCAGTCAAAACACCAAACCTGTGGCCGCGAGCTTGCTCCGGGCGGCGTTCCGACGATGACGGTATAACCTTCAACATCGAGGTTGACTGACCCGCCGCTTTCGCGGGCAAGCTCGCTCCCGCAAGGAATGCGTTGATTAGCAGAATAGGCGGCTCACCCAATCCCCACCTGATTGCGCCCATTATTCTTCGCCAGATACAGCCCCTTGTCCGCTGCCGAGATCAATTCGCGGCAATTGCTGCCTGCTATCGGGGTGATGGTCGACAGGCCGATGCTGATGGTCAGGCTTGAGCCTTCACTCGGGGAAATGTGCGGGATCTTCAGGGCTTGCACGGTCATGCGCAGTTTTTCCGCCACCAGCCGTGCACCGCCCGGGGAGGTGTTGGGCAGGACCAGGGCGAATTCTTCGCCGCCGTAACGGGCCGGCAGGTCCGAAGGCCGGGCACTGGCATCGCGGATCGCCGTGGCCACCTTGCGCAAGGCCTCGTCGCCTTCCAGGTGGCCGAAGGTGTCATTGAAGGTCTTGAAGTAATCCACGTCGATCATCAGCAGTGACAATTGGCTCTGCTCGCGCAGGGAGCGGCGCCATTCAAGCTCGATGTATTCATCGAAATGCCGACGGTTCGACAGACCGGTCAGGCCGTCGGAGTTCATCAGGCGTTGCAGCACCAGGTTGGTGTCGAGCAACTGCTGCTGACTGACGCGCAGGGCACGATAGGCCGCGTCCCGTTGCAACAGGGTCATGTAGGAACGCGAGTGATAGCGAATGCGCGCGACCAGCTCGATGTTGTCCGGTAGCTTGACCAGATAATCGTTGGCCCCGGCCGCGAACGCAGCGCTCTTGATCAACGGGTCTTCCTTGGTCGACAGGACGATGATCGGGATGTCCTTGGTCGCCGGATGATTGCGGTATTCGCGCACCAGACTCAGGCCGTCCAGACCGGGCATGACCAGGTCCTGAAGGATCACGGTCGGCTTGATGCGAACCGCATGGGCAACGGCCTGGTGCGGGTCGGCGCAGAAATGGAAGTCGATGTTTTCTTCATTCGACAACCCGCGCCGCACCGCCTCGCCGATCATCGCCTGATCATCCACCAACAACACCATGGCGGCGTTTTCGTCAGTCTTGAAGTCGTCGAGCTGTAAATCATTCATCTGCGTTCACCTGAATACTGCTTGGGCCAGGATTGCTGCGAAAAGTCGTCATTTGGGGAAAATCTCCAGCAATCGTGGCGCTATCTTTTCCAGCGCACGGATTTCCACAGCGGCGTCGATGGCCGCGGCCGCCTTCGGCATGCCATACACCGCGCTGCTTTGTTGGTCCTGAGCGATGGTCAGGTAGCCCTGTTGGCGCATGAGTTTAAGCCCCTGTGCACCATCACGCCCCATGCCGGTGAGCAACACGCCCACCGCATCGCCGTTCCAGTAATTGGCCACACTCTCGAAAAACACATCGATAGAAGGCCGATAGATTTCGTTGACCGGCTCGGCGGTGTAAGCCAGCGTGCCGTTTTTCAACAAACGAATATGGTGATTGGTGCCGGCCAGCAGCACCGTGCCGCTTTGCGGCGTATCGCCTTCCATGGCCAGGCGCACCTTGAGCCCACTGGCGCTGCCGAGCCATTCGGCCATGCCGGCGGCGAACACCTGGTCGACGTGTTGCACCAGCACGATGGCGGCGGGAAAATCCTTCGGCAGGCCTTTGAGCAAGACTTCCAGCGCCGCCGGACCGCCCGCTGAAGAGCCGATGGCGATCAGGCGCTTGGCCGAGGCAGAACTGCGCGCCGGACTTGGCGCCGGACGTTCCCGAGCGCGTTTATCGCCGATCAGCCAGCCGATGTTCATGATCTTGCGCAACAAGGGCGCCGCCGCTTCCTGGGCGTTGCCGGCACCGAGGGCCGGAGTATCGACCACATCCAGAGCCCCATGGCCCATGGCTTCGAAGACCCGGTGCACGTTCTGCTGGCGATCCACGGTCACGATGACAATGGCACACGGCGTCTCGGCCATGATCCGGCGGGTGGCTTCCACCCCGTCCATCACCGGCATGATCAGGTCCATCAAAATCAGATCCGGCGTCTGCCCGGCAGCCTTTTGCACAGCCTCCTCGCCGTTGCCGGCCACCCAGATCACCTGGTGCGCCGGCTCGAAGGCCAGCGCCCGGCGCAGCGCTTCCACGGCCATGGGCATGTCGTTGACGATGGCGATTTTCATGCCCGCGCTCCTCCTATGAGCTCAACCACTGCATCGAGCAGGGCGTCGTCATGAAAACTGGCTTTGGCTAGATAATAGTCGGCTCCAGCGTCCAGTCCACGGCGACGATCCTCTTCACGATCCTTGTAGGACACCACCATCACCGGCAGCGATTGCAATCGATTGTCCCGGCGCAACAAAGTCACCAGCTCGATGCCGTCCATGCGCGGCATATCAATGTCGGTAATCAGCAGATCGAAATCCTCTGAACGCAGCGCATTCCAGCCGTCCATGCCGTCGACCGCCACGGCCACGTCATAGCCCCGATTAAGCAACAGTTTGCGCTGCAGCTCACGCACGGTCAGGGAGTCGTCGACCACCAGAATCCGCTTGCGGGCCACCTCGACGGCCTGGTCGCCGTGTCGGGCAATGCGCTCCAGGCGCCCGGTATTGAGCAGTTTATCCACCGAGCGCAGCATGTCCTCGACGTCGACGATCAGCACCACCGATCCGTCGTCGAGCAAAGCCCCGGCAGAAATGTCCTGGACCTTGCCCAGACGCTCATCCAGCGGCAACACCACCAGGGTCCGCTCGCCGATAAAGCGCTCGACCGCCACGCCGTAGATCGTATCGCGCTCGCGGATCACCACCACCTTCAGGGTCGGTTGGTGGCCTTGATTGACCGGACGCTGCAACAGCTGACTGGCCGCCACCAGGCCGACATGCCGGCCCTCGTACCAAAAATGCTGACGCCCCTCGACCTGCACGATGTCCGCCGCCTCCAGATCGCACATGTGTTCGATGTGGGCCAGGGGAAAGGCATAGGCCTCGCCGCCCACTTCCACCACCAGGCTGCGCACCACCGACAGGGTCAGCGGCACCTCGAGATGGAAGCGACTGCCCTCGCCCGCCGTCTGCTCCAGCACCACTGCGCCCCGCAACTGGCGGACCATATGCTGCACCGCGTCCAGACCGACACCGCGTCCGGAGACTTCAGTGACCGTGTCGCGCAGGCTGAAACCCGGCAGGAACAGGAAGGTCAGCAGTTCCTCTTCGCTGAGTTGGGCAGCGGTTTGCTCCGGGGATAACTGGCGCTCGATGATGCTGCTGCGGACCCTCTCAAGGTCGACGCCGTTGCCGTCATCGCTCAGTTCCAGCACCAGCAAGCCCGCCTGATGTGATGCGCGCAACCGGATCAGGCCCTCTGCCGGTTTGCCCGCCAACAGCCGTTGCTCAGGGGTTTCGATACCGTGATCGACCGCATTGCGCAGCAGGTGCGTCAGCGGCGCTTCGAGTTTTTCCAGCACGTCGCGGTCAACCTGGGTCTTCTCACCCTCGATTTCCAGGCGCACCTGTTTTCCGAGACTGCGACCGAGGTCGCGGACCATCCGCACCTGACCGCTCAATACATCGGCGAACGGACGCATGCGACAGGCCAGCGCGGTGTCGTACAACACCTGAGCGCGTTGACTGGCCTGCCAGACAAACTCATCCAGCTCGGCGTTTTTTTCCACCAGCAATTGCTGGGACTCCGCCAACAGTCGCCGTGCATCTTCGAGAGCTTCCTGGGCCTCGAGGCTCAGGGCGTGCTCCTTGAGGTGGACGTTGAGGTTTTCCAGAGCGCGCAGGCCATTGTTCTGCATGCGCTTGAGACGCTGCATGGTGGCCAGGTGCGGTTTGAGGCGCAGGGTTTCCACCAGGGATTTGCTCGACAGGTCGAGCAGGCCGTTCAGGCGTTCGGCCGTGACCCGCAGCACCCGCTCACCGTTCTCGGTGGTGCGCCGGGTCTTTTTCGGTGCATCGGGCAGCGGCTCGACGACAGGCGCCGGCTCTTCGGGCCAGGCCAGCGGCGGTTCGAGCTGGAGTTCCGCCATCAACGGTGCGGCGGGTGCCGCGACCGGGACGGCAGCCGCAGCCGGATCTAGCAGGGCCCCCATCAAGGCAACATAGGCCTCGATATCTTCCGGCAGCGGAGCATTGTTCGGCGTCGCGATGCGCATCAGCAAATCGGTGCCTTGCAGCAACGCGTCGATGTGTTCGGGTCGCAGCAGCAGGCGGCCTTCCTGGGCGCTGACCAGGCAATCTTCCATGACGTGGGCAACGCTGACGCCTGCATCCACGCCGACAATACGTGCCGCCCCCTTGAGCGAGTGTGCCGCACGCATGCACGATTCGAGTTGATCGGCCTGGGTGGGATTGCGCTCCAGGGCCAGCAGCCCCGCACTCAGCACTTGGGTCTGGGCCTCGGCTTCCAGGCTGAACAGTTCCAGCAAAGAGGTGTCGCGCATCTGCTCGGGGGTCATGTGAGGCTCCGGGTCACGGCGGACAATAGCTGCTCTTCATCCAGCCAACGCAAGCTGCGACCTTTGAATTGCAACACGCCTCGAGTGTATTTGGCACTGGCCTGAGTGCCGGAGCGCGAGGCGGCATCGAGGATCTGCTCGTCGATGGCATGAATGCCGTCCACTTCATCCACCGGCACCACCACCGGCCCGCCATGGGCGGCGATGATCAACATGCGCGGCATGACCCGTGTGCCGGAGGCGACGTTGCTGATGCCATCGAGCCCCAACAACTCGACCAGCGAGAGGCACGCCACCAGCGCACCGCGCACGTTCGCCACGCCGAGCAAGGCGCCGGAGCGCTGGTGCGGCAACGAGTGAATCGCTTGCAACGGCGCGACTTCCACCAAACTGCGGGTGGCCAGGCCCAACCACTCTTCGCCGAGGCGGAACATCAATAGCGAGCGGGTTTTCACCTCACTCTCCACGGTGTTGGACACCTGTTCGCGGTCATCCTGCTGCAGCGCATAACGATCCAGCAGGCGCGTGGCGGCGGTCGAATACACGGCGCAATTGCGGCAATGAATGTGTTCGCTCAGCAGCGGGCAGGACTTGTCGCCATGGATACCGATGCGGTTCCAGCAATCATCGATGGCCTGGGCATCTTCATGGGTGACGCTAAAGGTGTCGGAGGCGATCATCGTTTACGCTCACGGTCAGCGGTGCGCTCGCTGCGGGCGGCGCGCTCCTGCAATCGTCTGGCCCCCACGGTGTCGCCCTGGGATTGCAGCAAGGCTGCCAGCTGCAACAACGCGGCGGGATGTTGCGGTTCGAGGTACAACGCCTTGCGATAAAAGCCCTGGGCTTCCAGGACATTGCCCGCCACATCGCTGAGCAACCCGAGCCAGTAAAACACCTGGGCCACCGGCTCATGGTTGCGCAGGTAACTTTCGCACGCGGCACGGGCTTCGGCACTCTTGCCTTCGTTGGCCAGCGAGGCGATGTTCGCCAACAGCGTGGCCACATCGACGCCGGCTTTTTTTGCCACAGGGGTGGCTGGCGCGACAGGCGCGAACGGGCGCCTGTGCATGGGGGCGGGCACCACGTTGCGCACCGGTCGCGGCACGGGCAATGGCGCAGGCAATGATACCGGAACAAAGGCCGGTGCCGGTTCAGGTTCCAAAGCCTTGTGACGACTGAAGGCAAAGGACTGTGGAATGCCGATGGAGCGCATGCCGAAACGCCCCAGCAGGCTACCTTCGGCCGGGCCGATAAACAGCACACCGTCGACGTGGGTCAGACGTTTGAGGACTTCGAACACCTGCTGTTGCGTTGCCTGATCGAAATAGATCAGCAGGTTGCGGCAGAACACGAAGTCGTAAGGAGGCTCGTTGGCGAGCAACGCCGGATCAAGCACGTTGCCGACCTGCAGGCGCACCTGGTCCAGCACCCGGTCACTGAGGCGAAAAACGTCGTTCTGCGCCGTGAAATGCCGGTCGCGGAAGGCGATATCCTGACCGCGAAACGAATTCTTGCCATACAGCGCACACCGGGCCTTTTCCACCGACAGCGGGCTGACGTCCATGCCTTCGACCTTGAACTGGTGCGGCTGGAACCCGGCGTCCAGCAGCGCCATGGCAATCGAGTACGGCTCTTCGCCGGTTGAGCATGGCAGGCTGAGAATCCGCAGGGCCCGCAGATTGTTGATCTCGGCCAGACGTTTGCTCGCCAGTTTCGCCAGGGTGGCAAAGGATTCCGGGTAACGGAAAAACCAGGTTTCAGGAACGATCACCGCTTCGATCAGCGCCTGCTGTTCATCTCGGGAACCCTGCAGGATTCGCCAGTATTCGTCGGCGGTCAACGCATTGGACGCGGTGCTGCGCTGGCGCACGGCACGCTCGATGATGGCCGGCCCCACGGAGGTCACGTCAAGGCCGATGTGTTCCTTGAGGAAATCGAAAAAACGCTGATCGCCGCTCATGGCCGCTCCTCTGGCAACGCCAGGTCCAGCGGCGGCGACGGAAACAGCAGCGCGCGCACCTGATCGTCCAGCAAGTCGGCGACCCGCACCCATTGCAGCAAACCTTGCGCATCTTCCCGCACAGGCCCCAGGTAAGGGGCCTGGCGATTGTCGAGGCCGTAGGGCTGAAAATCCGTCGGGTTGCATCGCAAGGTGTCGGTGGCCTGTTCCAGAATCAAGCCGAGCAATTTCGTCTCTGCGCCTTCATCCGCGCGGTAATGAACCAGCACCAGCCGGGTGCTGGTTCGAGCCTGGGCAGACGTGCCAAACGTCAGGGCGCACAGGTCGATCACCGGCACCACCGCGCCACGATAGGCGAAAACCCCGGCGACCCAGTGCGGCGCATGGGCAATCGGCTTCAAGGGCTGGCGCGCCAGCACCTCCGCGACTTCAGTGGCTTGCAAGGCATAGCGCTCGCTGCCGATGCGGAATACCAGAAACAACGCATGCAACGCCTGCTTCACGGCAGTGCGTTTGGCCGTGAGTTCGCTCATCAGACTTTGAATCGCGAGACGCCGCTACGCAGCCCTACGGCCACCTGACTCAGCTCGTCGATGGCGAAACTGGCCTGGCGCAGGGATTCAACGGTCTGACTGCTGGCATCGCCCAATTGCACCAGGGCGTGGTTGATCTGCTCGGCGCCGGTGGCCTGGGCCTGCATGCCCTCATTGACCATCAACACGCGCGGCGCCAGTGCCTGAACCTGATGGATGATTTGCGACAGCTGCTCGCCGACCTGCTGCACTTCGGACATGCCGCGGCGCACTTCCTCGGAGAATTTGTCCATGCCCATCACTCCGGCCGATACCGCCGACTGAATCTCGCGCACCATCTGCTCGATGTCATAGGTGGCGACAGCGGTCTGGTCCGCCAGACGCCGTACCTCGGTGGCCACCACGGCGAAACCGCGACCGTATTCCCCGGCCTTCTCGGCTTCGATCGCCGCGTTGAGCGACAGCAGGTTGGTCTGGTCGGCGACCTTGACGATAGTGACCACCACCTGATTGATGTTGCCGGCCTTCTCGTTGAGGATCGCCAGTTTGGCGTTGACCAGATCGGCCGCGCCCATCACCGAATGCATGGTTTCCTCCATGCGCGCCAGCCCCTGCTGCCCGGAACCGGCGGCCACCGAGGCCTGATCGGCAGCGCTGGAGACCTCGGTCATGGTGCGCACCAGGTCACGGGACGTGGCGGCGATTTCACGGGAGGTCGCGCCGATTTCGGTGGTGGTGGCAGCGGTTTCGGTGGCGGTGGCCTGTTGTTGCTTGGACGTGGCGGCGATCTCGGTGACTGACGTGGTGACCTGCACCGACGAGCGCTGGGCCTGGGACACCAGCGAGGTCAGTTCGCTCATCATGTCGTTGAAGCCGGTTTCCACCGCGCCGAATTCGTCCTTGCGCTCCAGGTTCAGGCGATTGCTGAGGTCACCGGTGCGCATCACTTCAAGGATACTGACGATGCGGTTCATCGGCGCCATGATCGCGCGCATCAACAGCAGACCGCAGAGGCCGGCCGCCAGTATGGCGACCAGCAGAGAGAGGCCCATGCTGATTTTTGCCGTGACCACCGCGTCATCGATGGCCGCCATGTCCTTGTCCGCCACCGCCTTGTTTTCGCTGATGATGTCATTGAGCTTCATGCGGCCTGCCGTCCAGGCCGGGGTCAGTTGCTCGTTGAACAACTTGATGGCTTCAGCTTCCTGGTTGCGCTTGTGCAAATCGAGGACGGCGGCATGGATTCGGTTGAACTCTTCGTGCCTTTGCTCAAAGGCCGCAAATTCAATTTTGTCTTCCTCCGTGGTGACGGTGCCGCGATAGTTGGCTAGCTGCTCCTGCAGGCGCGTCTCGAAAACCTTGAAATCGGCGGCATCTTCGGCGCTGACGCCCTGCCCTTCTTTCAGTCCGAGCATTTCCTGTGTCTGAAGGTAGGTGTCGACCCAGGCGCTGCGAATCATCGAGCTGAAATAGACCCCGGGCAAAGCGTCATCACGCACGCTGGCTTCGCTTTCCTCGATTTTCAGCAATCGTGAATAAGAGGTGACGACCATCAACAGCATGATGGCGATAATTACCGCAAAACTCGCCAAAATGCGTTGGCGCAACGTCCAGTTCTTCACAATCAGTCCTCAGGGGCCATTTTCAAATGCTGGGGGAGTATAGCCGAGGGCGGTGTTTCATTTATAAGACGCTTGTGCACCACCTCACATCTCGCCATAAAAGGCAGGACTCGCTCTGGACCGGGACTTTCCGCCATTGCTCAGGAAACTGACCAGTGGCGTTTCGGAAGAAAGAGGCCGTGATTCGGCCATGAGTGAAGTCGTCGTTGCCGAATGGGCTTCGCCAGCATGCCCGCGCCTACAGGTCCGGGGAAAACCTCAACTGCCCCCAACCGCGTCAATTCTGCAGGCGCTGGCTTGCCAGCGAATACTTGTGGAAGGTCTAGATCGAAGCCTGACGAACCTGTTTCTCCAATTCCACCTTCAACCCCGGCTCAAGCTTGAGCTGTCGCGCCAGTTCATCGAGATAGGACTTCTCCATGAAGCTCTCCTCATCCACCAGCATCACACTGGCGATGTACATCTCGGCGGCCATTTCCGGGGTGCTGGCGGCGCGGGCGACATCGGCCGGGTCCAGGGGTTTGTTGAGTTCGGCGTGCAACCAGTGCGCAAGCGCCTGATCGTTATCCAGCCGGGTGAACTCACCTTCGATCAACTCGCGTTCGCGCTCGTCGATATGACCGTCGGCCTTGGCCGCCGCCACCAGGGCCGTGAGAATCGCCTGGCTGTGTTGCTCGACTTGCGCCGTCGGTAAACGGTCGAGGGTTTGCGGCTCACGCTTCGGTGCCGTGCCCTGCCCCGCCTGCCAGTTGCCATATGCCTTGTAAGCCAGTACCCCCAGCGCCGCGAGACCACCGTACACCGCCACCTTGCCTCCGACTTTGCGGGCTTTCTTGCTACCCAGCAGCAACCCCATGGCGCCTGCGGCCAGCGCACCGCCGCCAGCGCCCGAAAGCAGCCCGCCCAAGCCACCGGAAGCCTTGTTCTGCGCGCCGCCCCCCTTGTTCTGCAACAAGTCCTGGCCAGATTTGAGTAGCTGATCGAGCAATCCACGGGTATTCATTTTCCGCCTCCATAAAAGGTGTAACCGGATTTGAGGCCCCAGCCTAGTTCGAAAGTGCCCGACGACTGCCAGGCAGAGTGCTTCCAGATGTTGCTCTGCTGCTTTCACTGACCGCTTGAAGCATGCAGCCAGTTTCGGTTTTTTAGATATACACTCGGACAAATCGATAAAAACCGCTCACCGGGTACGTTTCCCATGATGACCTTGCGTCAGATCCGCCATTTCATCGCCGTGGCCGAGACCGGCTCGATCTCCGCCGCCGCACAAGCCGCCTTCATTTCCCAGTCCACCCTGACCCTGGCCATCCAGCAGTTGGAGGAGGAAATCGGCGTCAGCCTGTTCAGCCGTCACGCCAAAGGCATGACCCTGACCCACCAGGGCCATCAATTCCTGCGCCAGGCACACCTGATCCTGGCCACTGTGGACAACGCCAAACGCAGCCTGCAACAAAGCACCGACCAGGTCGCCGGCCAGTTGATCATCGGGGTGACCAGCCTGGTGGCCGGTTATTACCTGGCGGACTTGCTCACCCGCTTCCAGCGCGCCTACCCCAACGTCGAAATCCGCGTGATGGAAGACGAGCGCCCGTACATCGAACATTTGCTGGTCAGCGGCGAGATCGATGTCGGCGTACTGATTCTGTCCAACCTCGAAGACCGCCACGCCCTGCAAACCGAGGTGCTGACCCATTCGCCCCATCGGCTCTGGCTACCGGCCCAGCACCCGCTGCTGGAACACGACAGCATTAACCTGGCCGATGTCGCCCGCGAGCCGTTGATTCAGCTGAACGTCGATGAAATGGACCGCAACGCCCAACGCATGTGGTCGGCCGCCTCGCTGCAACCGCGCATCACCTTGCGCAGCGCCTCGACCGAAGCCGTGCGAAGCCTGGTGGCCGCGGGCCTGGGCGTATCCATTCAGCCTGACATGACCTACCGCCCGTGGTCGCTGGAAGGCGACATCATCGAAGCGCGGCCGATTGCCGACCTCAGCCAGACCCTCGACGTCGGCCTGGCGTGGCGACGGGGTACGGCGCGCCCGGCGCTGGTGGACCCGTTCCTGACCGTCGCCCGCGAGCAACCCCACGGTGGACGCAAGCCATCTATTTAATCGAACGCCACCTTCAGTATTTAGTATTTGTCGACCTCGGGTCCGCGCACTAGTCTTGCTTCATCTATAAGACGGCCGGCCCCAGTCACAGGGAGCAGCATGGCCACACAAGAAAAGAGAATCCGAAAAATGGCTGGCGCGCAGACCCCGTTGTTTACCGCCTTGTTGATCGATGGCGAATTGGTCGCGGGCCAGGGCGTTGTCGAGCCGATTCTCAACCCGGCCACAGGCGAAGTCCTGACGCAGATCGCCGAAGCCAGCACCGAACAAGTCGAAGCCGCCATCCTCGCCGCCCACCGCGCCTTCGCCAGTTGGTCGCGGACCACTCCGCAGCAGCGCTCGAACCTGTTGCTGGACATCGCCAACGCCATTGAAAAAAACGCCGACCTGCTCGCCCGCCTCGAATCCCTGAACTGCGGCAAGCCGTTGCACCTGGCCCGCCAGGATGACTTGAGCGCGACGGTGGACGTGTTCCGTTTCTTCGCCGGTGCCGTGCGCTGCCAGACCGGACAACTCAGCGGCGAATACCTGCCGGGCTACACCAGCATGGTACGGCGCGATCCCATCGGGGTCGTGGCGTCCATTGCGCCGTGGAACTACCCGATCATGATGGCCGCCTGGAAAATCGCCCCGGCCCTGGCCGCCGGCAACACGCTGGTGTTCAAACCGTCCGAACACACGCCGCTGTCGATCCTGGCCCTGGCGCCTGCGCTGGCCGAGATTCTGCCGCGCGGCGTGATCAACATCATCTGCGGTGGCGGTGAAGGCGTTGGCAGCCATTTGGTCAGCCACCCGAAAGTGCGCATGGTGTCGCTGACCGGCGATATCGTCACCGGGCAAAAAATCCTCCAGGCCGCAGCAAAAACCCTCAAGCGCACCCACCTCGAACTCGGTGGCAAGGCGCCGGTGATCGTCTGCAACGATGCCGACATTCAGGCGGTGGTCGACGGTGTGCGCGCCTACGGCTACTACAACGCTGGCCAGGACTGCACCGCCGCCTGCCGGATTTACGCGCAGAAGGGCATTCACGATCGCTTGGTGGCCGAACTCGGCGCAGCGGTCAGCAGCCTGCGCTTTGCCGGCAAACGCGATGCCGACAACGAACTCGGCCCGCTGATCAGCACTCGCCAACGCGACCGCGTGGCCAGTTTCGTCGAACGCGCCCTCAGTCAACCGCACATCGAACGGGTGACCGGTGCCGCCGTGCATTCCGGCGCCGGTTTCTATTACCAGCCGACCCTGCTGTCCGGTTGCAAACAGGGCGACGAAATCGTTCAGCGCGAAGTGTTCGGGCCGGTGGTCACCGTGACCCGCTTCGATGAGCTGGAGCAAGCGGTGGATTGGGCCAACGATTCGGAATACGGCCTGGCGTCGTCGGTCTGGACCCAGAACCTCGACAAGGCGATGCAGGTCGCCGCGCGATTGCAGTACGGCTGCACCTGGATCAACAGCCATTTCATGCTGGTCAGCGAGATGCCCCATGGTGGCCTGAAGCGCTCCGGCTACGGCAAGGACCTGTCCAGCGATTCGCTCCAGGACTACAGCGTGGTGCGGCACATCATGGCCCGGCATGGCCGGGAGTTTTGAGCCACACGCTGCACCTCAGGTGCAGGCCTGCGTTTTCTTGCGGCTTGACGCTTGAAACTTGCAGCTACGCTAACAACAACAATTAGCAGTACGCATTACCGAACCCACTGCCCCGACCATAATTTGAAAAAGAGGGATTTCCCATGTTCGTGCACAAGACCGCACTGCTCAGTGCAATCACCACCGCGCTGCTGGCCAGTGCCAGTGTCCAGGCCGCAGAGCCGCTGAAAGCTGTCGGGGCCGGCGAAGGCCAATTGGATATCGTGGCCTGGCCTGGCTACATCGAACGTGGCGAAAGCGACAAAGCCTACGACTGGGTGACGGGTTTCGAGAAGGAAACCGGCTGCAAGGTCAACGTGAAGACCGCCGCGACCTCCGACGAGATGGTCAGCCTGATGGCCAAGGGTGGTTACGACCTGGTCACCGCGTCCGGCGACGCCTCGCTGCGTCTGATCGTCGGCAAGCGTGTTCAGCCGATCAACACCTCGTTGATCCCGAACTGGAAGAACATCGACCCGCGCCTGAAAGATGCGCCGTGGTACGTGGTCAACAAGCAGACCTACGGCACCCCGTATCAGTGGGGTCCGAACGTACTGATGTACAACACCAACGTGTTCAAGACCGCGCCTGACAGCTGGGGCGTGTTGTTCAATGCGCAAAATCTGCCGGACGGCAAACCGAACAAGGGCCGCGTGCAGGCCTATGACGGCCCGATCTACATCGCCGACGCGGCGCTGTACCTGAAAAGCGCCCAACCGGAACTGGGCATCCAGAACCCCTACGAACTGACCGAAGCGCAATACAAGGCGGTGCTCGATCTGTTGCGCGCCCAGCAGCCGCTGATCCACCGCTACTGGCACGACACCACCGTACAAATGAGCGACTTCAAAAACGAAGGCGTGGTCGCGTCCGGTGCCTGGCCGTATCAGGTCAACGGTCTGGTGAACGAGAAACAACCGATCGCTTCGACTATCCCTAAAGAAGGCGCCACCGGTTGGGCCGACACCACCATGATGCATACCGAGGCCAAACACCCGAACTGCGCCTACAAGTGGATGGACTGGTCGCTGCAACCGAAAGTACAGGGTGACGTGGCGGCATGGTTCGGTTCGCTGCCAGCAGTGCCTGCGGCGTGCAAGGAGAGCGAACTGCTCGGCGCCGAAGGCTGCAAAACCAACGGTTTCGACCAGTTCGACAAGATCGCCTTCTGGAAAACCCCGCAGGCTGAAGGCGGCAAATTCGTGCCGTACAGCCGCTGGACCCAGGACTACATCGCGATCATGGGCGGCCGCTGACACACACCACCCTGTGGGAGCGAGCCTGCTCGCGATGAGGCCGGTACAGTCAACATCGCTGTTGCCTGAAACACCGCCATCGCGAGCAGGCTCGCTCCCACACTTGATCATCGCCGTTGCCACTACCGCATTCGGCTTGCAGATAAAAGATTCAGATTTTTCAGAAGTCCAGGCAGGGCCGCTGCGACGGCCCGCGCCTTTTTGGAGCACCGCACCATGACGCTTGCAGTCCAGTTCACCAACGTTTCCCGTCAGTTCGGCGAAGTGAAAGCCGTTGACCGGGTTTCCATCGACATCCAGGACGGCGAGTTTTTCTCCATGCTGGGGCCTTCCGGCTCGGGCAAAACCACCTGTCTGCGCCTGATCGCCGGTTTCGAACAACCGAGCGCGGGCTCTATCCGGATTCATGGCGAGGAAGCCGCCGGGCTCCCGCCGTACCAGCGTGACGTGAACACCGTGTTCCAGGATTACGCGCTGTTCCCGCACATGAACGTTCGCGACAACGTCGCCTACGGCTTGAAGGTCAAAGGCGTCGGCAAGGCCGAACGCCTCAAACGCGCCGAAGAAGCCCTCGACATGGTCGCCCTCGGCGGCTATGGCGAGCGCAAACCGGTGCAGCTCTCCGGTGGCCAGCGCCAGCGCGTAGCCCTGGCCCGCGCCCTGGTCAACCGTCCGCGCGTGCTGCTGCTGGACGAACCCCTCGGCGCGCTGGACCTCAAGCTGCGCGAGCAAATGCAAGGCGAACTGAAGAAACTGCAACGCCAGCTCGGCATCACCTTCATCTTCGTCACCCACGACCAGACCGAAGCGCTGTCCATGTCCGATCGCGTCGCTGTGTTCAACAAGGGTCGCATCGAACAAGTCGACAGCCCGCGCAATCTCTACATGAAACCGGCGACCACTTTCGTCGCCGAATTCGTCGGCACCTCCAACGTGATTCGCGGCGACCTGGCGAAACAGTTGAGCGGCAATCCCCAGCCGTTTTCGATTCGCCCGGAACACGTGCGTTTCGCCGAAGGGCCGCTGGCCGCACACGAGATCGAAGTCAGCGGCTTGCTGCACGACATCCAGTACCAGGGCAGCGCCACCCGCTATGAACTGAAGCTGGAAAACGGCCAGACCCTGAACATCAGCCAGGCCAACAATCAGTGGCTGGACGTCAGCGCCCAGCACCAGACCGGGCAACGCATCAGCGCACGCTGGGCACGCGAAGCCATGGTCCCGCTGTTCGACACCGTTGCAGGCGGGGTGTGACATGAACACCTTGGCCCTCTCTCAAAACCCGTCGGGCGGCTCGCCGTTGCGCAGGTTTTCCAACCTGCTGTATCGCCGGCCGAACCTGTACCTGTCGCTGCTGCTGGTGCCGCCGCTGCTGTGGTTCGGCGCGATCTACCTGGGCTCGTTGCTGACCTTGCTGTGGCAGGGTTTCTACACCTTCGATGACTTCACCATGGCGGTCACGCCGGAACTGACCCTGGCGAACTTCGCCGCGCTGTTCCAGCCATCGAACTTCGACATCATCCTGCGCACCCTGAGCATGGCCATCGTGGTGTCGATCGCCAGCGCCATCGTTGCGTTTCCGATCGCCTACTACATGGCGCGCTACACCACCGGCAAGACCAAGGCGTTTTTCTACATCGCGGTGATGATGCCGATGTGGGCCAGCTACATCGTCAAGGCCTATGCCTGGACGTTGCTGCTGGCCAAGGGCGGCGTGGCGCAGTGGTTCGTGCAGCACCTGGGCCTGGAACCGGTTCTGCAGTTCGTGCTGGGCATTCCCGGCGTGGGCGGCAGCACCTTGTCGACCTCGCACCTGGGGCGCTTCATGGTGTTCGTCTATATCTGGCTGCCGTTCATGATCCTGCCGATCCAGGCGTCGCTGGAACGCCTGCCGCCGTCGCTGCTGCAAGCGTCCGCCGACCTCGGCGCCAAGCCGCGCCAGACGTTCATGCAAGTGATTCTGCCGCTGTCGATTCCGGGCATCGCCGCCGGCTCCATCTTCACCTTCTCGCTGACCCTCGGTGACTTCATCGTGCCGCAACTGGTCGGCCCGCCGGGTTACTTCGTCGGCAGCATGGTGTACGCGCAACAAGGCGCGATCGGCAACATGCCGATGGCGGCGGCCTTCACCCTGGTGCCGATCGTGCTGATCGCCATTTACCTGTCCATCGTCAAACGTCTGGGGGCCTTCGATGCACTCTGAAAAGGCTTCAATAGGGCTGAAAATCGCGGCCTGGGGCGGGTTGGTGTTCTTGCACTTCCCGATCCTGATCATCTTCCTGTACGCCTTCAACACCGAAGACGCGGCGTTCAGCTTTCCGCCCAAGGGTTTCACCCTGAAGTGGATAGGCGTGGCGTTCTCACGCCCTGACGTACTGGAGGCCATCAAGCTGTCGCTGCAGATCGCCTCGATTGCCACGCTGATCGCCATGGTCCTCGGCACGCTGGCCTCGGCGGCACTGTACCGCCGGGATTTCTTCGGCAAGCAAGGCATCTCGCTGATGCTGATCCTGCCGATCGCCCTGCCCGGGATCATCACCGGTATCGCGCTGCTGGCGACCTTCAAGACGCTGGGCATCGAGCCGGGGATGTTCACCATCATCGTCGGTCACGCGACCTTCTGTGTGGTGATCGTCTACAACAACGTCATCGCCCGCTTGCGTCGCACCTCGCACAGCTTGATCGAGGCCTCGATGGACCTCGGTGCCGACGGCTGGCAGACCTTCCGCTACATCGTCCTGCCGAACCTCGGCTCGGCGTTGCTGGCCGGCGGCATGCTCGCCTTCGCCCTGTCGTTCGACGAAATCATCGTCACCACCTTCACCGCCGGCCATGAACGCACCCTGCCGCTGTGGCTGCTCAACCAGCTCAGCCGCCCTCGGGACGTACCGGTGACCAACGTCGTCGCGATGCTGGTGATGATAGTGACCATGCTGCCGATCCTCGGTGCCTATTACCTGACCCGTGGCGGTGAAAGCGTGGCAGGTAGCGGCGGTAAGTAAATATCTCATCGACAACGACTACCCCCTGTGGGAGCGAGCCTGCTCGCGAAGACGCCATCACGTTGAGCATTGATGCTGGCTGACGCACCGCTTTCGCGAGCAGGCTCGCTCCCACAGGGGCCGGTTTCAAAACAAGAACTGCTTTGAAGAGGACAAACCATGCAAACCCAACTCTTGATCAACGGCCAGCTCGTCAATGGCGAAGGCCCTGCCCAACCCGTGTTCAACCCGTCGCTGGGCCGCGTGCTGGTGGAAATCAACGAAGCCAGCGAAGCCCAGGTCGATGCCGCCGTGCGCGCCGCCGATGCCGCGTTTGACAGCTGGTCGCAAACCCCGCCGAAAGAGCGCTCGCTGCTGCTGCTCAAACTGGCTGACGCCATCGAAGCCCATGGCGAAGAGCTGGCCAAACTGGAATCGGACAACTGCGGCAAGCCTTACAGCGCTGCGCTGAACGACGAGATTCCGGCGATTGCCGACGTGTTCCGTTTCTTCGCCGGCGCCAGCCGCTGCATGAGCGGTTCGGCCGGGGGCGAATACCTGCCGGGCCACACCTCGATGATCCGCCGCGACCCGGTGGGCGTGATCGCCTCCATCGCGCCGTGGAACTACCCGCTGATGATGGTCGCCTGGAAAATCGCCCCGGCCCTCGCCGCCGGCAACACCGTGGTGCTCAAGCCATCGGAACAAACGCCGCTGACCGCATTGCGCCTGGCACAACTGGCGTCGGACATTTTCCCGGCCGGCGTACTCAACCTGGTGTTCGGTCGCGGTCCTACGGTCGGTAGCCCACTGGTCACCCACCCGAAAGTGCGCATGGTGTCGCTGACCGGCTCGATCGCCACCGGCTCGAACATCATTTCCAGCACCGCCGACAGCGTCAAACGCATGCACATGGAACTGGGCGGCAAGGCCCCGGTGATCATTTTCGACGACGCCGATATCGACGCCGCGGTGGAAGGCATTCGCACCTTCGGCTTCTACAACGCCGGGCAAGACTGCACCGCGGCCTGCCGCATCTATGCGCAGGAAGGCATCTACGACAAGTTTGTCGAGAAGCTCGGCGCGGCCGTCAGCAGCATTAAGTACGGTTTGCAGGATGATCCATCGACCGAGCTCGGTCCATTGATCACCGCGCAGCACCGCGACCGCGTGGCCGGGTTCGTCGAGCGCGCCGTGGCGCAGCCGCACATCCGCTTGATCACAGGCGGCAAAGCCGTGGACGGCAATGGTTTCTTCTTCGAACCGACGGTGCTGGCCGATGCCCGGCAGGACGACGAAATCGTCCGTCGCGAAGTGTTCGGGCCGGTGGTGTCGGTGACCAAGTTCACCGATGAAGCGCAGGTATTGGGCTGGGCCAACGATTCGGACTACGGCCTGGCATCGTCGGTGTGGACCGCCGACGTCGGTCGCGCCCATCGCCTGTCGGCGCGCCTGCAGTACGGCTGCACCTGGGTCAACACCCACTTCATGCTGGTCAGCGAAATGCCTCACGGCGGCCAGAAACTGTCCGGCTACGGCAAGGACATGTCCATGTATGGCCTTGAGGATTACACCGTCGTGCGCCATGTGATGTTCAAGCACTAAAAGCATCGCCAGCAGGCTGGCTCCCACAGTTTGGAATGCGTTTCCCTGTGGGAGCCAGCCTGCTGGCGATTGTGTCACTCCGGCTTCAAGGTAGAAACCGGCACTAAGCACCACCAGGCTCCACACCAAAGAAGTCAAAACAATAACCACCGATCCGGGCTGAGCCGCCATGGCCCCGCCACGGCTTCGGACATCCGAAATCTGCCGATTTTCCGGAGCAAACACTATGAGTGCATCACCCGAACTCTCTGCCGGCGTTATCGATAGCGACGCCGAGCAGCTACGTAAACTGGGTTATACGTCCAACTTCAACCGCAGCATGAGCCTGTGGGAAAACTTCGCCCTGGGCTTCACTTATCTTTCCCCGGTCGTCGGGGTTTATACCCTCTTCGGCCTGTGCCTCGCCGCCGGCGGCCCACCGATGTTCTGGGCCTACCTGCTGGTCGGTTGCGGCCAGTTGCTGGTGTGTCTGATCTTCGGTGAAGTGGTGTCGCAGTTCCCGATTTCCGGTGGCGTGTACCCCTGGGCCCGTCGTTTGGTGGGCAAGCGCTGGGCGTGGATGGTCGGCTGGATCTACTCCATCGCCCTGTGCGTGACCATCGCTGCCGTTGCCGTGGGTGCAGGTCCCTACCTGGCCGCCATGATGGGCTTTGAACCGAACAACAACACCAACATCGTCATTGCCCTGTTCCTGACGCTGTTCGCCACGCTGATCAACCTCAGCGGCACCAAAACGCTGGCGCGCATTGCCATGTTCGGCTTCCTCTGCGAACTGATCGGCGCGGTGATCGTCGGTGTCTACCTGTTGGTGTTCGAACGCCATCAGCCGCTCAGCGTGTTGTTCAACACCTTCGACATCAGCGTCGATGGCTCGTACCTGCCCGCCTTCCTCACCGCGTCGCTGGCGGGGATGTTCCTGTACTACGGCTTCGAGGCCTGTGGCGACGTCGCCGAAGAAACGCCGAACCCGAGCAAGAAAATCCCGGTGGCCATGCGCATGACCATCTACATCGGTGGCATCGCCGCGATGTTCGCCTGCCTGGCGCTGATCCTCGCCGTGCCAGACATGCAAGCAGTGATCAACGGCACCGACAAGGACCCGGTCACCACCATCCTCAACAACGCCTTCGGCCCCGTGGGTTCGAAAGTGGTGATGGGTGTGGTCATGATTTCCTTCATCTCCTGCGTCATCAGCCTGCAAGCGGCGGCGAGCCGTCTGCTGTATTCCTATGCCCGTGACGAGATGGTGATCGGCAGCCGACTGCTGAAGAAGATTTCTCCTACGACCCAGGTTCCGGTTGCCGCACTGTTCGTGTCCGGTGTCCTGCCGGCCCTGATCATCATCCTCGGCTTCTTCCTGCAGGACGCCGTCGCCACCATCGTCAGCTTCGCCGCCATCGGCATCTACCTGGCGTTCCAGATGATCGTGCTCGCGGCACTGTTTGCTCGCCTCAAAGGCTGGAAACCGAGCGGCAAATTCACCCTCGGTGCCTGGGGCTGGCTGGTGAACATCGGCGCACTGACCTATGGCATTGGCGCCATCGTCAACATGGCCTGGCCACGTACCCCGGATGCGGCGTGGTACATCAACTACGCCATGGTCCTGAGCACCGCCATCGTCATTGGCCTGGGCCTGCTGTACATGTGGATCGCCAAGCCGTACGACCACGGTACCGCGCCTGCCGGGGATGCCTGGAAGGTGGGTCGGTAACCGTATTTGCCCCTCGATCGAAAACCAACCTGTGGCGAAGGAGCTTGCTCCCTCGCCACAGGTCAAGTGTTCGTCCTTAACTGAACGGCATGAGCCCTGAAGGCGGTTCTGCTCTTACAGATGCGACCTTCATGAAAAACCCGCGATTCCTACATCACGCGTCGCCAGAGTAGACTTGGCGCCGCGAGCGCCTGACCGATAGGCTTTGTCCCGTCGCTGCACAATCAGCGACCCGGAGTCGAAGCCGGAACATATCAACATGGCGCATCCGCGCCCCCATACGAGCTGGGGCATTTTTTTGCCTTTCAGTTTCGCGTTATGGCGGGCCGTGTGGCGCGGGCCTCTCGGCTTCCATGTTGATCGAGAATGTTCCGACTTCGAACGCCGCACGGTCCGCCACCCCAATCTGTCGAAGGATTCGTGGCGGCTCCTTTTCAACATGGAGTCGAACAATGCACAAACACGCGTCAAATCCGTCTGACACTTATCCCAGCTTCATTCCTACCGTCTTCACCCGCCACAACCGTTTCCTCCACGCCTTCATCCAGGACCATCAAGCCTGGTTCTGCGTTCAGGACCTTGGCCGCCTGATGGGTCAACCATTGAACGAACGCCTCATCCAGAAGCTGGACCCCGATCAGCGTCGCAGCGTTTGTTTGCTCAAGGACGGCAAGGTCGTCGATGCATTGATGGTCAGCGAATCGGGCATGTATGCATTGCTGGTTCACCATTTCATCCCGGAAAACCGCTACCTCAGGCAATGGTTGAGCAACGAAGTCGTGCCCCTGTTGCGCAATGCGCAGGCATCGTCTTCGGAAAACCTGCCAAGCCTGAGCGCCTTGAATTGGGCCGGAGTTTCGGTGCCTCTGCTGCACTACCAACATCACGCCTGGATCAAGTGGCGGGACATGCCTGAGTTGATGCAAGTACAACGACCGTTCCCTATAGCCGGAACCCGCTGAATCGATTCGATTGGCAAAAGGGCGAACTTCATAGTCCGCCCCTTTGAATTTCTTACCTAAAACCTCGAAACACTACGCATCGCATCCACCAGATACCTCATCGCAATCCGGTCGCTCTCCGACAATTCGCGATAGCGCTCCACCAGTTTCATCTCTTCGGAATTGAGCCGGCGCCTTCGTCGCCCGCTGCCCAGGCACGGAAAGATTCCCAGTAGTTCGGTGATGCCTTGTACTTTCGACATGGACGATGTCCTTCTCTACGTCAAAGAAAACTTCAGAAACCGCATCGCCCTACCCTTTTCAGCAGCCTTCTCGTGCCGACTGAATCGCACCGGCCCGAAGGGCATAAACCGGTCATGCCCACAGAATAGAAATAATCCGGACGCTGAAAAGCGGTTTTTAGAGTAATTAGTCGAAAAAAGCAGAAATGCCCTCTAAATCAGACGGCACTGTCGGAAATGTTTCCCGACATGTCTTGTTTCATTGCCGCGCTAGCGTCGTGCCATCAATCAATTTTGCTCCGCCATCGAACGGTTTAAGCTATTCGGCATCTGTTTAAAGTCCGTTGCGTTTGGCCGAAGGCATGTCCGAACCCTTATTTCTGATCCAGCACGTGCCAGGAACGGCGCGGGATTGTTCACGACAGGTTGTATTTATGCACCGCAGGAATTTGCTCAAAGCCTCCATGGCCATCGCTGCCTACACCGGTCTGTCCGCCACTGGCCTGCTTGCCGCCCGCGCCTGGGCCGCCACCGGGGCTGCCGATGGTGAAGCCCAGGCCTTCGATTTCGAGTCGTTGAAAGTGCAGGCCAAGCAACTGGCCAGCCATCGCTATCAGGACACCAAGCAAGTGTTGCCACCGACCCTGGCGACCATGACCCCGCAGAATTTCAACGCGATCCGCTACGACGGCAATCATTCCCTGTGGAATGAATTGAACGGTCAGCTGGATGTGCAGTTTTTCCACGTCGGCATGGGTTTCAAGCAGCCGGTGCGCATGTACAGCGTCGATCCGAAAACCCGCATGGCCCGTGAAGTGCATTTCCGCCCGTCGCTGTTCAACTACGAGAACACCACGGTCGATACCAAGCAACTGACCGGCGACCTGGGTTTCTCCGGCTTCAAGCTGTTCAAGGCGCCGGAGCTGGACAAGCACGATGTGGTGTCGTTCCTGGGCGCCAGTTACTTCCGCGCGGTGGACGCCACTGGTCAGTACGGTTTGTCGGCCCGCGGTCTGGCGATCGATACCTACGCCAAAAAGCGTGAAGAATTCCCCGACTTCACCAAGTTCTGGTTCGAGACGCCGGACAAGGACAGCACCCGCTTCGTGGTCTATGCCCTGCTCGACTCGCCGAGCGCCACCGGTGCCTACCGCTTTGACATCGACTGCCAGGCCGAGCGCGTGGTGATGGAGGTCGATGCCAACGTCAATGCACGGACCGCCATCGAACAACTGGGCATTGCACCGATGACCAGCATGTTCAGCTGCGGCACCCACGAACGCCGCATGTGCGACACCATTCACCCGCAGATCCACGACTCCGATCGCCTGGCGATGTGGCGCGGCAACGGCGAGTGGATCTGCCGCCCGCTGAACAACCCGGCCATCCTGCAATTCAACGCCTTCGCCGACAAGGATCCGAAGGGTTTCGGCCTGGTGCAGACCGATCACGAGTTCGCCAGTTATCAGGACACCGTCGACTGGTACAGCCGCCGGCCGAGCCTGTGGGTCGAACCGACCACCGCGTGGGGTGAAGGCTCCATCGATCTGCTGGAAATTCCTACGACCGGTGAGACGCTCGACAACATCGTCGCGTTCTGGACCCCGAAAAAACCGGTGGCGCCCGGTGATTCGCTGAACTACGGCTACAAGCTCTACTGGAGCGCCCTGCCGCCGGTGGGCACACCACTGGCGCGGGTCAACGCAACACGTTCGGGCATGGGTGGTTTCACCGAAGGCTGGGCACCGGGTGAGCATTACCCGGAAGTTTGGGCCCGGCGTTTCGCGGTGGACTTCACCGGTGGCGGCCTGGACCGCTTGCCGGAAGGCACGGGCATCGAGCCGGTGGTGACCTGCTCGAATGGCCAGGTCAAGGACTTCAACGTGCTGGTGCTCGATGAGATCAAGGGCTACCGCATCACGTTCGACTGGTACCCGACCAACGACAGCGTGGATCCCGTGGAACTGCGCCTGTTCATCCGCACCCATGACCGCACGTTGAGTGAAACCTGGTTATACCAGTACTTCCCGCCAGCGCCGGACAAGCGCAAATACACCTGATGACGGGTTGCGCCCTCTCACCATTCGGTTTTCCGAACGCGACCTGCCGGTCGGTTCGGTTAACCGGATTATTCAACGCTGAAAAACGCGGAAAATAAATTTAATCTCCTTATAAATCAATTACTTAACTCATTCAGCCTGGCCTGGCATGAGTCATGCTCTACACTTCTTCGACGAATGCCTGCGGTGCCAACACTTCAGGAGCTCAGGCATCCGCAGCACAAAAAGGGCCGATCAACTGGCTCCATAAAAAAAACAATGTCGAGGAAAATTTGATGCGCATCGTTCCCCATATCCTGGGCGCAGCCATTGCTGCCGCTCTGATCAGCACGCCAGTTTTCGCCGCCGAACTCACCGGCACCCTGAAGAAGATCAAAGAGTCCGGTGTGATCACCCTCGGGCATCGTGACGCTTCCATTCCGTTTTCCTACATTGCAGACGCTTCCGGCAAACCGGTCGGCTACTCCCACGATATTCAGCTGAAAATCGTCGAAGCCATCAAAAAAGACCTGGACCTGCCTAACCTGCAAGTCAAATACAACCTGGTCACTTCGCAAACCCGTATCCCGCTGGTGCAGAACGGCACCGTGGACCTGGAGTGCGGTTCCACCACCAACAACGTCGAGCGTCAGCAGCAAGTTGACTTCTCCGTTGGCATCTTCGAAATCGGTACTCGTCTGCTGACCAAGAAAGGCTCGGCGTACAAGGACTTCGATGACCTCAAAGGCAAGAACGTCGTGACCACCGCCGGTACCACGTCCGAGCGCATCCTCAAGTCGATGAACGCCGACAAGCAAATGGGCATGAACGTCATCTCCGCCAAAGACCACGGCGAATCCTTCCAGATGCTGGAATCGGGCCGTGCCGTGGCGTTCATGATGGACGACGCACTGCTGGCCGGTGAGGCCGCCAAGGCCAAGAAGGCGGAAGACTGGGCCGTGACCGGTACTCCACAGTCCTACGAAATCTACGGCTGCATGGTGCGCAAGGGCGACGAGCCGTTCAAGAAAGCCGTGGATGACGCCATCAAGGCCACCTACGCTTCGGGCGAGATCAACACGATCTACGACAAATGGTTCATGCAGCCAATCCCGCCTAAAGGCCTGAACCTGAACTTCCCGATGAGCGACGAGCTCAAGGCCCTGATCGCCCATCCGACCGACAAAGCGGCTGACGACAAGAAATCCTGATTTCTGACTAACCTTATCTCCTGAGAGGGCCGCGGCCCTTTCGGGAGGTTGTCATTCCCTGCTGGCATTTCTGGAAACACTCGAACCGGTGGCTGTCGAGCCGATCGTGTGTGCCTGATCGAACTGACCTGTGTGTCACCCGATCGGGCGGGAACGGAGCTTTCCCCAGGCGGGTACTTGTACATCGATCGAATCCGAGGGGAGACCCTAATGAATTACAACTGGGACTGGAGCGTGTTCTTCAAGTCCACCGGCGTGGGCAGCGAGACTTATCTCGACTGGTACATCGCCGGTCTGGGCTGGACCATCGCCATCGCCATCGTGGCCTGGATCATCGCCCTGACACTGGGCTCGATCCTGGGTGTCATGCGTACCGTGCCGAACCGCATCGTATCGGGCATCGCCACCTGCTACGTCGAGCTCTTCCGTAACGTGCCGCTGCTGGTTCAGCTGTTCATCTGGTACTTCCTGGTGCCGGACCTGCTGCCGCAGAACCTGCAAGACTGGTACAAGCAGGACCTGAACCCGACGACCTCGGCCTTCCTCAGCGTCGTCGTCTGCCTGGGCCTGTTCACCACCGCTCGCGTCTGCGAACAAGTGCGCACCGGCATCCAGGCCCTGCCCAAAGGCCAGGAATCCGCGGCTCGCGCCATGGGCTTCAAGCTGCCGCAGATCTACTGGAACGTGCTGCTGCCGCAGGCTTACCGGATCATCATTCCGCCGCTCACCTCGGAATTCCTGAACGTCTTCAAGAACACCTCCGTGGCCTCGTTGATCGGCCTGATGGAGCTGCTGGCGCAGACCAAACAGACCGCCGAGTTCTCCGCCAACCTGTTCGAAGCCTTCACCCTGGCAACGCTCATTTACTTCACCCTGAACATGAGCCTGATGTTGCTGATGCGTCTGGTCGAGAAGAAAGTCGCCGTACCGGGCCTGATCTCCGTGGGGGGTAAATAATGGAACTCGACTTCTCGGGCATCATCCCGTCCCTGCCGGGCTTGTGGAACGGCATGATCATGACCCTGCAACTGATGGCGCTGGGCGTCATCGGCGGGATCATCCTCGGCACCCTCCTGGCGCTGTGCCGTCTGTCCCACAGCAAACTGCTGTCGAACCTGGCCGGTGCCTACGTCAACTACTTCCGCTCGATCCCGCTGCTGCTGGTGATCACCTGGTTCTACCTGGCGGTGCCGTTCGTGCTGCGCTGGATCACCGGCGAAGACACCCCGATCGGCGCGTTCGCCTCGTGCATCGTGGCCTTCATGATGTTCGAAGCGGCGTACTTCTGCGAAATCGTCCGGGCCGGCGTGCAGTCGATTCCCAAGGGCCAGATGGGCGCTGCCCAGGCGCTGGGCATGACCTATGGCCAGATGATGCGCCTGATCATCCTGCCGCAGGCGTTCCGCAAGATGACCCCGCTGTTGCTGCAGCAGAGCATCATCCTGTTCCAGGACACGTCGCTGGTTTATGCGGTGGGCCTGGTGGACTTCCTCAATGCCTCGCGCGCCAGTGGCGACATCATTGGCCGTTCCAATGAGTTCCTGATCTTCGCAGGTCTCGTGTACTTCATCATCAGCTTTGCCGCCTCGCAGCTGGTCAAGCGTCTGCAAAAAAGGTTTGCCGTATGATCTCTATCAAGAATGTCAACAAGTGGTATGGCGACTTCCAGGTACTGACTGACTGCAGCACCGAGGTCAAAAAAGGCGAAGTGATCGTGGTGTGCGGGCCGTCCGGCTCGGGCAAATCGACCCTGATCAAATGCGTCAACGCCCTGGAACCGTTCCAGAAAGGTGACATCGTGGTCGACGGCACGTCCATCGCCGACCCGAAGACCAACCTGCCGAAACTGCGTTCCCGCGTGGGCATGGTGTTCCAGCACTTCGAGCTGTTCCCGCACCTGACCATCACCGAAAACCTGACCATTGCGCAGATCAAGGTATTGGGTCGCAGCAAGGAAGAAGCCACCAAGAAAGGCCTGCAATTGCTTGAGCGCGTCGGTCTCTCGGCCCACGCCCACAAGCACCCTGGCCAACTGTCCGGTGGTCAGCAGCAGCGCGTGGCGATTGCCCGGGCGCTGGCAATGGACCCGATCGTCATGCTGTTCGACGAACCGACCTCGGCGCTGGACCCGGAAATGGTCAACGAAGTGCTCGACGTGATGGTGCAACTGGCCCACGAAGGCATGACCATGATGTGCGTGACCCACGAAATGGGCTTCGCCCGCAAGGTCGCCGACCGGGTGATCTTCATGGACGCCGGCAAGATCATCGAA
Organism: Pseudomonas fluorescens group sp. PF-69; assembly: GCF_054481235.1. Taxonomy (NCBI): domain Bacteria; kingdom Pseudomonadati; phylum Pseudomonadota; class Gammaproteobacteria; order Pseudomonadales; family Pseudomonadaceae; genus Pseudomonas; species Pseudomonas fluorescens group sp. PF-69. Next base: position 270,096 of record NZ_JBTMNC010000001.1, read on the forward strand.
GACTGCAAGAAAGAAGAGTTCTTCGGCGACATCAACCACCGTGCCGAGCGTACGCAGCACTTCCTGAACAAGATTCTGCAGCACTAAAACCCACGCTCGCCCCGCCATCTGTAGGGGCGAGCCTGCTCGCGATGAATTCAAAGACACCGCGTACATTCAGAATGAACGCGTCATCGTTGACGACCATCGCGAGCAGGCTCGCTCATACAGTGTTCAGGCAAGCGCTGGTTGACCCAAGGCATCTGTGATGAAATGCGACCCCACCCCCTATCGCGCCCCGCCGCCATCACTCGCCGTGAAACCCCGTCTGATTCGTCATTTGTTCCTGCCGCCACTGATCATCGCGCTGATGATCGGATTGGGCTACGTCGGCTTCTGGATCAGTGAGCACTACGGCATCCGCAGCCTGGGCGAGAACGGCCAGCGTCAGCTGGAGTTGCACGCCCGCGCCGTCGAGAGCGAAATCAGCAAATACACCTACCTGCCCAGCCTGCTGGAACTCGAATCCAGTGTTTCGCAGTTGCTGGCCGACCCGACCCCGGAGCACCGGCAAACGGTCAATGATTACCTTGAAGGCCTGAACCGGCGCAGCCGCAGTCGGGCCATCTATGTGATGGACACCACCGGTCGGGTCATGGCCACCAGCAATTGGCGCGATGTCGACAGTTACCTGGGGGAGGACCTGTCCTTCCGGGCCTATTTCCAGAACGCCGTACGCGGCCAGCCGGGGCGATTCTATGGCATCGGCAGCACCAACGGCGAACCCGGCTACTACCTGGCCCATGGCCTGGAAGAGCACGGCAAGATCATCGGCGTCGCGGTGGTCAAGGTTCGTCTTGAAGCCATGGAAGAGCGCTGGCAGCGGGCGCGCCTGGAAGCCTTCGTCAGCGACGAGAACGGCATCATCATTCTGTCCAGCGACCCGGCGCGGCGCCTCAAATCCGTGGTGCCGCTGAGCGAAGAAACCAAGGAAAAACTGGCCCGCAGCCTGCAGTACTACTGGTTCCCATTGAACGAACTGCAACCCCTGGCCCGGGAAACCCTGTCCGAAGGCGTGGAAAAACTGACCTTTCCCGCCAACAGCGAACTGGACACCGACGAAGAAAACATCAGCTATCTGGCCCAGACCCGGCCATTAAGCGATACCCCATGGAATTTCACCCTGCTGACGCCACTGCAGGATCTGCGTCGCGAAGCGATCAATCAGGGCATTCTGGTGGCGGTGGCCTTCGCCCTCGTGGCGTTCCTGCTGATCGCCTGGAACGAACGGCGCAAGGTGATTTCCACACGCCTGGCCGCCCGCGAGGCCCTGCAGGAAGCCAACAGTCAACTGGAGCGTCGGATTACCGAACGCACCGTCGACCTGCGTGCCAGCAACGAACGGCTCAAGGGGCAGATCCGTGAACGGCGTCACGCCGAAGAGACCTTGCGCCGCGCCCAGGATGAACTGGTGCAGGCCGGGAAACTCGCCGCCATCGGCCAGATGTCCACCAGCATCGCCCACGAATTGAACCAGCCGCTGGCGGCGCTGCGCACCCTGTCCGGCAACACCGTACGCTTTCTGGAGCGTGGTCAGCTGGATGTGGCCAGCACCAACCTCAAGACCATCAATGAACTGATCGACCGCATGGGGCGGATCACCGCGAGCCTGCGCGCCTTCGCCCGACGCGGTGACGACAAGGGCCAGGCGTGCCTCGGCAAAGCCGTGGAAGCCGCCTTGCAGTTGCTCGGCAGTCGCGTGGAAAACGCCCATTTGCAACTGCACCGGCATTTCGACGACGTACAACTGCAGATCGACCAGACCCGCCTGGAGCAGATCCTGGTCAACCTGATCGGCAACGCCCTCGATGCCATGCAGGCGCAACCGCAACCCGAGTTGTGGCTCGAGGGTGAAGTGTTCGAGGGCAAGTATCGACTGCGCGTCAGGGACAACGGCCATGGCATCGACGCCGAAGCGCGCAAGCACCTGTTCGAACCCTTCTTCACCACCAAACCCGGCGAGCAGGGGCTGGGCCTGGGCCTGACGCTTTCCGCGAGCCTGGCCGCCGCCACCGGCGGCCACCTGGGCGTCGAACACCCCGCCAGCGGTGGTACCGCTTTCGTCCTCGGTTTACCGTTGGTAAGCCCCACTCCCGCCGAGCCCATATGAACAACGACCTTAGTGTGCTGATCGTCGAAGACGACCCCCATGTGCTGCTCGGCTGCCAGCAGGCGCTGACCCTGGAAGACATTCCCTGTATCGGCGTAGGCAGCGCCGAAGAAGCCCTGGAGCGGGTCGGCGACAACTTTGCCGGCATCGTCATCAGCGACATTCGCCTGCCGGGCATCGATGGCCTGGAACTGTTGAACCGGCTCAAGGCCCGCGACCGCAGCCTGCCTGTGGTGCTGATCACCGGTCATGGCGACATCTCCATGGCTGTCGGCGCGATGCAGAAAGGCGCCTACGACTTCATGGAAAAACCCTTTTCCCCGGAGCGCCTGGTGGACGTGGCCCGCCGCGCCCTGGAACAACGCAGCCTGGCGCGAGAGGTGACGTCGTTGCGTCGGCAACTGGCCGAACGCGATTCCCTCGAAGGCCGGATCATCGGTCGCTCGCCGGCCATGCAGAATCTGCGCGAATTGATCGCCAACGTCGCCGACACCTCGGCCAACGTGCTGATCGAAGGCGAAACCGGCACCGGCAAGGAACTGGTTGCCCGTTGCCTGCATGATTTCAGCCGCCGACACATCAAACAGTTCGTCGCCTTGAACTGCGGCGGCCTGCCGGAAAACCTGTTCGAAAGTGAAATCTTCGGTCACGAAGCCAACGCCTTCACCGGCGCGGGCAAGCGGCGCATCGGCAAGATCGAGCACGCCGACGGCGGCACGCTGTTCCTCGACGAAGTGGAAAGCATGCCCCTGCCCTTGCAGATCAAACTGCTGCGGGTGTTGCAGGAGCGCACCCTCGAACGACTCGGTTCGAACCAGAGCGTGGCGGTCGATTGCCGGGTGATCGCCGCGACCAAGTCCGACCTCGACGAGTCGAGCAAGGCCGGCGAATTTCGCAGCGACCTGTATTACCGCCTCAACGTGGTCACCCTGGAACTGCCGCCCTTGCGCGAACGTCGCGAAGACATCCTGCAATTGTTCGAGCATTTCCTTCAGCAGTCGTCCCTGCGCTTTGACCGTGCCGCGCCGGAACTGGATAACCAGACCCTGTCGAACCTGATGAGCCACGACTGGCCGGGCAACGTGCGCGAACTGCGCAACGTCGCCGAACGCTTTGCCCTGGGTCTGCCTGCCTTCAAGAAACCCGGCGCCAGCGCCGGCAATCAGGGCCTGGCCTTTGCCGAAGCGGTGGAAGCCTTCGAACGCAACCTGCTCAGCGATGCCTTGCAACGCAGCGGCGGCAACCTGACCCAGGCCAGCCAGGAACTGGGCATGGCCAAGACCACCCTGTTCGACAAAGTGAAGAAGTACGGGTTGAGCCACTGATGGATTTGAGGCTCAAGGCAACACTGGCGCGGCGGTGACGAAGCTGATGGCGACGACCGTGCTGGTTCGCCTTCACACCTGCCCTCCTGTGGGAGTGAGCCTTGCTCGCGATGAATATGCAGGCGATGGGTTTTTCCAGGCAGCCTGCGTCATCGTTAACGTCCATCGCGAGCAGGCTCGCTCCTACAGTGTTCGTGGATGTACGCCGAGTCCGTGAACGCACCAAATCCTGTGGGAGCTGGCTTGCCAGCGAAGGCGGTGTGTCAGGCGACATCGATGCTGAATGTACCGCCCCCTTCGCGGGCAAGCCCGCTCCCACAGTGTTCGTGGATGTACGCCGAGTCCGTGAACGCACCAAATCCTGTGGGAGCTGGCTTGCCAGCGAAGGCGGTGTATCAGGCGACATCGATGCTGAATGTGCCGCCCCCTTCGCGGGCAAGCCCGCTCCCACAGTGTTCGTGGATGTACGCCGAGTCCGTGAAAGCACCAGATTCTGTGGGAGCTGGCTTGCCAGCGAAGGCGGTGTGTCAGGCGACATCGATGCTGAATGTACCGCCCCCTTCGCGGGCTTGCTCGCGATGAATATGCAGGCGATGGGTTTTTCCAGGCAGTCTGCGTCGTCGTTAACGTCCATCGCGAGCAGGCTCGCTCCTACAATGTTTGTCCCGGGTTTGGCGCGTCCCTTGCATTTACCCTCTAAAGCCCTCTCGCCCGGCCTTCAGGCTGGATGAACCTGCGGGGGCGACCGCCAAAGGGTAAATCCTGACTGTGAACATCGTGATTGCAAACCGAAAGGCGCCACGCCCATGACCTTCACCGTGATCGTGCTGGTGGCGTGTTCCATTGTGATGGACGTCATTGGCCAGCTCTGTTTCAAACTCGGCCTGGACCGATTGCCGGAGCTCGAAGGCGGGTTTCGCCTGAATGCGTTCTGGGGCCAGGTGTTCAACGCACCGCTGCTGTGGTGCGGGATCGGCGCCTTTGTGGTCGAGTTTCTGGTCTGGCTCGAGGCCCTGTCCCGGGCGCCGCTGAGCCTGCTGTTTCCCGCGGCGGCCCTGGCTTACTGCGGCGTGGTGCTGGCGAGCAAAGTGATCCTCGGTGAAACCGTCAGTCGCCGTCGCTGGGCGGGTACGCTGGTGATCTCGGCGGGCGTGATGCTCGTGTGTGTCGCTCATGGATGAGGGGCAATCGATGATCGACAGCAAGACGGGCTGGCTGCACGAACGCCTCGGCACCCTCGTGCTCTGGGCCTTGCTGATCAGCTTCGAAAGCGCCGGCCAGATCGCCAGCAAAGTCGGCGGCGATCAACTCGGGCAGATGGACTTCACCCTGCAATGGCTGTTGGCCGTGGCCGACAATCCCGGGGTGTGGGTGGCGATCGCCTGCTACATCGGCGCGTTCTTCGTCTGGATGCTGATCCTGCGACGCAGCAGCCTGTCCCTGGCGTTTCCCCTCAGTTCGCTGGTGTTTGTCGGGGTACTGCTGGGGTCATGGCTGGGGCTGGGAGAGCAGATCAGCGTGCTGCACTGGGTGGGGGTGGCGGTGATCATGGGCGGGGTGGCGTTGCTGGCCGAGGGTGAGCAAACCTGAAGCTACCGCGACTTTTGTGGCGAGGGCGCTCACTCCCTCGCCACACCCTCTCATTTGAACTTGTAGGCAATCGCCACCTGCGCTTCACCCTGATTGGTATCGCCAACGGCTTTGACAATGCTGCTGTCCGCCGCCGACCCCGTCAGGTGAATCCAGCTGGCACTGGTCAGCAGCGACCAATGGGGCGCCAACGGGAACTCGAAACTCTGGGTCAGCGCCACGTTCTGCAACCCGCCGCCGGCGTTGTAGCGACGAATCCCCGAGGCCTGTGACTCATCGGCGCTGACGCCGAAGTAGGTCTGGGTCTGTCGGGCATCGGCGAAATGCGCCGTCAGGTTCGTGCTGCCGATCACCCCGCCACCGAGCGGATAACCCACCTCGCCACCGACCCGCCCCAGCACCCCACCCTGCCCGCTGCCGCCGCCCACTGCCTGGCCGACCGAGGCAAACACCCGCCAGAAATCGGCCGGCGCGTACTGCACGAACCCGCCCACCTCGGCCATATCCGGCACATCGCGCAAGCCACGCAACGACCCGTTCGCGGTGCGGCCCGGCAGGTAGTTCGCAAAAGGCCCGGCGCTGAAACCGTTGGCCTTGAAGGCACTCCAGGTCAGCCCGTCGTCAGTGCCGAGGCTGACATCGCCCCAGTCCAGATCGAGGTACGGAATGGGCCGGGTTTCGTATCGACTGCCGGTCGGGTCATGGGGTTGATAGCCCAGGCCCAGCCCGGCTTCACCGCTGATGCCGTCGGCGTGGGCGTTGATGGAAAGACAGGTCAGCGCGGTAAAGAGCGCAACGGTAATCCTCGACATGAGGCAATTCCTTGTACGGGACATGCGCGCATCAATCCCCGATTTGCCCCCTTCAGGCAAGCACTCATGTTGTTTGTAGCGACCTACAAAAATTGTAGCTTCGCCAGCGCCTAAACAGACCAAAACCCCGGCCCTGCTGGGCCGGACGCGATTGGCACAGTCCCTGCTCTACCCCTTTGGCAAGCGCAAACAGCGCGAAACGCTCAATAGGTACAACAGATGATTGACTGGCATATCGTGTGTGATTTCGACGGGACCATCACCCGCACCGACGTGATCGACAGCATCCTCCAACGATTCGCCGACCCAAGCTGGGAAACGATCGAAGAGGAGTGGCTGGCAGGCGACATCGGTTCCCGTGAATGCCTCAGTCGCCAGCTCGCACTGGTCAAGGCCACCCCGACCGAACTGCTCGGGTTCTTCGACGGCATCGACATCGACCCGGACTTTCCTGATTTCGTCGACCACGTCATCGGCCTCGGTGCGTCCCTTGAAGTGGTCAGCGACGGCATCGAACAAGGCATCGCGCGCATCCTGGCGCGCCACTACGTCAGCCTCCTGCCGATCCTTGCCAACCGCTTGCGTCAGGTCGATCACGACAGCTGGCGCATCGACTTCCCGTACGCCAACGATGCCTGCCGCGCCGCTGCCGGCAACTGCAAATGCAAATCCACGCCCAAGGCCAGGCGCGTGCTGGTGATCGGTGACGGCCAGTCCGACATGTGCGTGGCCTCCACCGCCGATTTCGTGTTCGCCAAGGATCGCCTGGCCGAGCACTGCGAGCGCAACGGCATCGCCTTTGCGCGCTTCGACAGCTTCGCGGAACTACCGGCCCTGTTGGCCCTGCTACCCAATGCAAACGCCGCCAACGCCACCTCTTTCAATGCAGAAACACAGGAACTTTTCCACCATGTCTGATATTCGAATCGCTACCGCCGAAGACCAAATCCTGCTGGAAAAGGAAGCCAGATACTGCTCCTACGGCGACACCGTTCACTACATCGAGCCGCCGCGCATTTTCAGTCGCTGCGAAGGCTCCTACGTCTGGGACACCAGTGACCAGGCTTATCTCGACCTGCAAATGTGGTACTCGGCGGTCAACTTCGGTTACGCCAACCCGCGCCTGAACAATACACTGAAACAGCAGATCGATACCCTGCCGCAGATCGCCAGCCAATACCTGCACAAAGGCAAGATCGAGCTCTCGGAAATGATCGCCGTGGACGCGAAGAAGAAGTTCGGCCTCGACGGTCGTGTGCACTTCAACGTCGGCGGCTCGCAGTCCATCGAGGACTCGTTGAAAGTCGTGCGCAACGCCACCAACGGCAAGAGCCTGATGTTCGCCTTCGAAGGCGGTTATCACGGCCGCACCCTCGGCGCCTCGTCGATCACCTCCAGCTACCGCTATCGCCGCCGCTACGGCCACTTCGGCGAGCGCGCCAATTTCATCCCGTTCCCGTACCACTTCCGTGGCCCCAAAGGCATGACCAAGGAAGAGTACGGCAGCCACTGCGTGCAGCAATTCGCCCGCTTGTTCGAGACCGAATACAACGGCGTCTGGGACCCGAAAGTCGGCCAGAGCGAGTACGCCGCGTTCTACGTCGAGCCGATCCAGGGCACCGGCGGTTACGTGATCCCGCCGATGAACTTCTACAGCGAACTCAAGCATGTGCTCGACCAGCACGGCATTCTGATGGTGGTCGACGAAATCCAGATGGGCTTCTACCGTACCGGCAAGTTGTGGTCGATCGAGCACTTCGACGTCAAACCGGACGTGATCGTCTTCGGCAAGGCCTTGACCAACGGTCTCAATCCGCTGGGCGGCATCTGGGCCAGGGAAGAGTTGATCAACCCTAAAGTCTTCCCGCCGGGCTCCACCCACTCGACCTTTGCCTCCAACCCCCTGGGCACGGCGGTGGGTCTGGAAATGTTCAAGATGACCAGCGAAGTCGACTACGGCGCGATGGTCATGAACAAGGGCAAGTACTTCCTCGAAGGCCTGAAAGACTTGCAGAAACGCTACCCGATCATCGGCGACGTCGATGGCCTGGGCCTGGCCCTGCGCTGCGAAATCTGTGGCCCGGACGGCTTCACGCCGGACAAGGCGACCCTGGATTTCATGGTCGAAGAAGGCATGAAGGGCGACATCGAAATCGACGGCAAACGCCTGGGCCTGATCCTCGATGTCGGCGGTTACTACAAAAACGTGATCACCCTGGCCCCGTCGCTGGAAATCAGCTACCCGGAAATCGACCTCGGCATCGCCCTGCTCGATCGCCTGCTGCACCGAGCGATGAAACGATGAACGCGACGGTTTCACCGGATGCGATCGACATGGGCGAAGGCCGCGCCGGGTTTGTCCTCGGCAGCGGCGAGGTCGCGGTGTTGTTGATCCACGGCCTCACCGGCACCCCGACGGAACTGCGTCGGGTGGCCATGGGCCTGGCGAAAGCCGGGCACACGGTCTACGTGCCGACCCTGGCCGGCCACTGCGGGGGCAACGCCGACCTGCAAGCCACCGGCTGGCGTGACTGGTACGAAAGCGCCCGCAACACTTTCGTCGGTATACGGCGCAAGCACGAGCGCGTGTTCGTCGGCGGCTTGTCGATGGGCGCGGTACTGTCGATGTACCTGGCCGCCGAACACCCCGGGCAAATCGAAGGCTTGATGCTGTATTCCACCACCCTGCGCTACGACGGCTGGAGCATCAACAAACTGGCGTTCCTCACGCCCTTGCTGATGAGAATCCCGTTCGGCGTGCACCTGTGCAGCTTCGAAGAAAAACCGCCCTATGGCATCAAGAATGAACGCCTGCGAGCGATCGTCGAGCGCCAGATGAAAGAAGGCGAAAGCAGCCAGGCCGGTTTGCTGACCATGGAAGGCGTGACCGTGCGCGAACTGCACCGACTCAACGCCGTGGTGAAAAAGCGCATGCCGTCGATCACCACACCCACGTTGGTTCTGCACTCCCTGGAGGACGACATCACCAGCCGCTGGAACGCCGACTATGTCGAACGCAAGCTCGGCGGGCCAGTGGTCAAGGTCATGCTGGACGACTGCTATCACATGATCACCGTCGACCTGCAATACCACCGGGTGATCGAGCTGAGCGTCGACTTCATCCAGCAGCGCTTCATCCAGCAAATCTCCCTGCCACAGCCCCTGCGCCAGGACCATCGGCAACTGGCCTGACCCCCAGAGGGCGAGCCCGGCTGCAGCCGGGCTGCCACTGCCGAGGCAATGTCGGCTACTGTATTGCATCAGGCTTCACGATTTATCCCGAAATGGCTTTCGACAAGCGAAACCCGATGACCAGACACCGCCCCTCCAACGCCCGACCCTTTGCCCTCTCCGGCTGGAGCCTGCAACGCAAACTGGTACTGGCCTTCTGGCTGGTCAGCGTGATCCCGACCATGATCGCCGCCGAACTCGCGGCCACTACCCTGTCGCAGATTTTCGACAGCAACGTACGAATCTGGCTGCAGGAATCGACCAAGATCGTCGAAGACGAAATCGGCGAAATACTGCGCGACAATGCCCGGGCCGCACAGCTGTTCCTGCGTTACAGGCGCCCACCCATCGATCAACTGTCGGCCCAGAACGACCAACTGACCGCCGACATCGCCGACGCCATCGGCATCGACGTGGTGGCGCTGGTGCGCAACAGCGATCAGAAAGTGCTGTTCAGCACGGCCTCCGACGACATCGTCCGGCAGATCAGCCTCGCCCCCAAAGCCGTTTTGCAAACCCTGCAAGTCGGCGGTATCGCCACCGGCACGGTGGTCTCGACCTTCGAGACAGAGCAGGCCGGTGTCGAGTACAAACTGCTGGTGGCCACTTACCTGGACAGAAATTTCCTCACCAGCGTGGCCGAGGTGCACTCCCTGGACCTGCGGTTGTACCTGGCCAAGGCCAATGACTTCGCGGAAGTGTTCTCCTCCCAGCGCTTCGAAGATCACCCGTCGGCCGTACCGGAAAAAATCGAACAGATCCTGCGCGCCACCCGGGAACCGACCGAGCAGTTCACCAATCGCTACAGCGGCATCTACCGCCCGATCTTCAATGAAGAAGGTGAGCTGCAAGGCGTGATTTTCAGCGGTCTGCTACGCCACAGCAGCCTGTTGGGACTGGTCAATCAAAGCAACCTGTTCATCCTGATTTTCCTGCTCAGCTCGGCGGCGTCCCTGACGGTCGGCTGGCTGGTCTCGCAGCGCCTGACCAAACCCTTGCGCGGGCTCTCCAACGGCGTTCAAGCCGTGATCGCCGGGGACTACCGCCAACGCTTGCCGGTGACAGGCGGTGACGAACTGGCGGAACTGAGCAGTACCTTCAACCACATGAGTGAGCGCCTCGGCGAGTTGCAGCATCTGGAATCGCAGCTGCGTCGCCGCGATCGCCTGCATGCCCTGGGCGAAGTCGCGATGGGCCTGGCCCATGAAATCCGCAATCCACTGGGCATCATCAAAACCGCCACGCAACTGCTGCATCGACGCGCCGACCTGCCCGAAAGCGACAAGCGGCATCTGGAATACGTGGTCAGCGAAGTCAGCCGGATCAATGACCTGATCACCGACTTCCTCGATTTTGCCAAGCCCAGCGCACCGATGCGTTCGACCCAATCGGCGCGCCCGCTGGTGGATGAACTGGCCGGGTTCTGCGCGCCGGAACTGGCCAGCCACCACATCGACGTGCGCATCGACGATCAGGCCCCCGGCGCCACGGTTTACGCCGACGCACGGCAACTGAAACAGGCCGGCCTGAACCTGATCGTCAACGCCATCGACGCCATGCCCGACGACGGACACCTGACCCTGGGCATCAGCCGCGACGGCCCCTACACCGTGATCAGCATCAGCGACACTGGCGAGGGCATCGAACCGGACATGCTCGAACGCATCTTCACACCGTTCGTCACCACCAAGGCCTCTGGCACCGGGCTGGGTTTGGCGAAGGTCTTCTCGATCATGGAAAGTCATGACGGACGCATCGAATGCGTCAGCGAAAAACAGGCCGGGGCCACCTTCAGCCTGTACATCCCGGCCAACGGTGCCGACTTCGACGAGGGCAGCGATGACACATAACGTACTGGTGGTCGATGACGAGCCCAAGCTCTGCGACCTGCTCGCCTCGGCGTTGAGCCAGAACGGCATCAGCGTCTTCACCGCCGGCAACGGCCTGCACGCGCTCAAGGTGCTGGAGGTCGAAGACATCGACCTGGTAATCAGCGACTGGCGCATGCCCGGCATGGACGGCCCGCAATTGCTGGCGGAAATCAAAAGCCGTTTCCCGCAGCTGCCGGTGATCGTCATGACCGCCTACAGCACGGTGAAAAACGCCGTGCAGTCGATGCGCAACGGGGCCTTCGACTACATCGCCAAACCCTTCGACATCGATGAACTGGACATCACCGTCAGCAAGGCCCTGCAGTTTCGCGACATTCTCAAAGACAACCAGCGCATGCGCGCCGAACTCGATGAACACCAGCAGATCGACAGCCTGATTGGCGACAGCCCGAGCTTTCGCCGGGTGCTGCAGGCGATCGATTCAGTGCGCGAAAGCAACGCGACGATCCTGCTGACCGGCGAAAGCGGCACCGGCAAGGAAATGGTCGCCCGGGCGATCCACAAGCACGGCAATCGCGCCGACAAACCCTTCGTTGCGGTGAACTGTGCGGCCATCCCCGAAGGCTTGCTGGAAAGCGAAATGTTCGGCCACCGCAAAGGTGCCTTCACCGGCGCCGTGACCGACCGGATCGGACGGTTCCAGCAGGCCGACAAGGGCACGCTGTTTCTCGATGAAATCGGCGAAATGCCCCTGGCCCTGCAGGCGAAAATCCTTCGGGCCTTGCAAGAACGGGTGATCGAACCGGTGGGCGATCCCCGCGAGCGCAAGGTCGATGTGCGGGTCATCGCCGCCACCAATAAAAACCTGCTGGACGCGGTGGCCAACAAGGAGTTTCGCGAAGACCTCTACTATCGGCTCAACGTGTTCCCGATTCCCCTGCCAGCCCTGCGCGAACGCGTCGAAGACATCGCCCCGCTGGCCCGGCATTTCGCCCATTCGCTGGGCGCTGCCGCCGGCAAACGCATCACCGGTTTCAGCCCGCAAGCGTTACAGGCCATGGCCAATTATTCATGGCCGGGGAATATCCGCGAACTGCAAAACTGTGTGGAGCGCGCCACCATCGTCGCCTCGGGGGCGGTGATTGAAGACGATGATCTGCCGGCGTACCTGTTTGCTTCGTCGCCGGCCGGCAGCGGCGCCATTCTCAGCGAGGGCGCCAGCGTGCCGCCGGATCTGGACGCCGCGTTGGCGGAAGTCGAAAAGGCCTACATTCTGGCGGCGCTGGCACAGAGCAACGGCGTACAGGCCGCCGCCGCGCAGTTGATCGGAATCTCCGAGCGCAGCTTCTGGTACAGGCTGAAAAAACTCGGGATTCATGTGGACAAGATCGTGCGCTGAGCCAGGAAACACACCACCCTCTGTGGGAGCGAGCCTGCTGTGTCAGGCCTGGAGCGCTAGCGCCCTGAAACCTGCTGCAATTGCGCCTGGGTCATCGCATCCTCAAACGGCACGGGCACAGACTTCACCGCGCCGTAGAGGTTGCGATAGCGCCAATAGTTACCGTTGTTGGCCAGTTGATAACCGCGCTCGACCACGCGCCGACCGTCCAGTACATAGCGCAAGGTTTCCTGGGCTGCCGGAGGCGGTGTCGGCTGCATCAGGTCGGTGGCCAACACCCGCATGGACTCATCGATGCATTCATCGAGCACGGCGGTAACCTTCGCCAGTTCCAGGCTGCCGTCATCGATGCACTGCTGGCCGCAGCGGCGAATCGGCTGGCTGGCCACCTCGATGCGCATGCGATACAGCGGCGAACCGGCAATGTCCTGAACCTGCACCTGATTGACCAGCACAAAACTGCCGCGATCCGGGGTCAGCATCAGCTTCGGTTCGATCAACAAACGAGCCGTGACCTGGCCTTCGCCCTGCTTGAGCCCGGCACTTTGCGAAGCCCGTTGATAGCGCTGCTGCAGGCGTTCCTGCAACGCCACGCCACCGAGCAAATCGGCCATGGGTTGCGCGTCTTTGAGTGCGGATTTTTCCGCATCGCGCTGCAGGCTGCCGCTGCCCACCTGGGTATTGACCACACTGGCCACCAGCAGCCCGGCCAGTCCGGCACTGTTACCCGAGTTCGCGACCAGGTTCTGGCTGATCGAAGCCGCCTTCAATGCAGCCTCGGAATCGATCACCGTGCTGGCACCGACAAACGCTTGCGGCACTTGGACATCGACCTTGAGCCCGTGGGCCTGGACGTAGGGCAATGCGCCCTGATCCTTGAAACCGGCGTCGGGGGCCGGTTTTTGTGCGCAACCCGTCAACATCAACAGGGCCAGCGCGCTGGCCCCAACGATTGGACGCTTCATTGTGCGAACGGAGTGATCATTTGCTGACGGCTGGTATCCACAGCCTGGTAGAACGCATTGGACAGGTTGCTGTAGGTCGGCTCATCCCACTCGCCCTGAGCGGCTTGAGTCACGACAAAAGGCTTGAACCACAACAGTTTGTTGTCGGCCAGGTCGACCACCAGGCCCTGCCCGCCCACCTGCGCCATCGGCACGCTGGTCGGTATAAAGCCGTGGTAGCTTCGCGTGGCACCGGTGGCGTAGACGTTCACCAACAGCAACCGGTCCACCCCATAAGCCGCCTTGACCGGCGTCAGGTCGCGGGTCATGTAGCCTTCGTGGAACGAGATTTCCTTGTAGGTTTTCAAATCCAGCGGCTCGTCGATACGCTTGGCTTTGTAGCCCTTGGCCTGCAACTTGGCGACGATCAAGTCCGGCAAGGTGGTCAGATCACGCACTTGCCACTGCTCGACATTGGCACTGAGTTTGCTGTTGACGCCCTTGTTGATGGCGTAGTCGAGAAATCCCTGATTTCCGGTCAAGGCCAACACCGGCGGCGGTACCACGGTGATCGCCACACCAATGGTCGGCTCCTTGGCATCCCAGAATTGATGATCCAGCGGTACGGGAGGTTGGACGTTGGCACAGCCGGTGAGGGTCAGGCAGGCAAGCAAAGTCAGCGCAGCGATAGTGCGTAGAGCGTGAAAATTCATGGATCAAATCCCTATGATTGAAAACATCGCTGCCTGTATCGGCAGCCACGGTCAAAACCATAGTGGCATATAGCTACTTTTTTGACGACTGAAAAATGTCAGTCGACGGTTGCCCTCATGATCTGGGGCGGGGAGTCACAGCAGATTGTGTTCGGCCACCGGCTCTATCTGCGCCCAATGCGAGGTGTCCTCGCGATGAGCCCGCAAGTACGGCAACACCGCCGCCAGCAACGGCGCCTTGAACGCCTCCTGGAAACGATGGGCCAATCCCGGAATCAATTTCAACTGGCTGCCACGGATATGCGCCGCCAGGTGCACGCCATGCATCACCGGCAACAACGGATCGGCGGTGCCATGCACCACCAGCGCCGGAACGCGTAACTGGTTGAGCAACGCCACACGGCTCGGCTCGGCGAGGATCGCCATGATTTGCCGTTTCACCCCTTCAGGGTTGAACGCACGGTCATAGGACAGCGCCGCCTGATGCAACAGCGCCTGGCGATCATCCGTCACCATCGGGCTGCCCAGGGCCGCCAGCAAGTCAGCCTGTTGCTCCAGCGCGACCTCACGATTGGGTGCCCCGCGACGTGCGAGCAACTGCACCAACGCCGCACTCGGCGCCGGCAAGCCTTCGGCCCCGGAACTGGTCATGATCAGGGTCAGGCTTTCGACCCGTTGCGGGGCCATGGCGGCCATATGCTGGGCGATCATGCCGCCCATGCTCGCCCCCAATACGTGGAATTGCTCGATGTGCAAGGCATCCATCAGCCCCAGGCCGTCATCGGCCATGTCGGTCAACGAATACGGCGCCGACACCGGCAAGCCGAGCTTGTAGCGCAACACTTCGAAGGTCAGGTTGGCCTCGACCGGCAGTTGCCGCCAGGTGGACAGGCCGACATCGCGATTGTCATAACGGATCACCCGGAAGCCCTGCTGACACAGCGCGACCACCACCTCGTCCGGCCAGTGAATCAACTGCCCGCCCAGGCCCATCACCAGCAGCAACGCCGGATCGGAGGCGCGGCCGATGCTCTGGTAGGCCAGGCTCACCTGCGCCAGATCAACCCGTTCGGTCGGGACATTGACATCGCAACGAGACGCCGCCCATGACGGCAGGCCAAACAACGCGGCCATGAAAAAGACTGTCGATAAAAACAAAGCGCGCATGAAGAAACACCGAAACGCAGAACCCCAGTAGAGCGCGAGTCTGATGAAGTTTGTTCAAGCGCGCTGCCACAGTTCGATGACAGTTTGATGAAGTGTGCCGGGCGGTCATCAGGGCACACTCAGCGCCACGCGATAACTATGTACCGCCCGCCCCTCGTTCGACCGACCTCTAATGACCCCGACTTTTTCACCCATCGGAGTCCTGCTTCATGCTCGAAACACCCACCGCACCGCCGGCCGACTTCGGCCTCGTCCCTCCATCAGCCCAAAACACCGACGAAAACCTGTACCTGAGCGTCTCGGCGCGCTGGAACGATTGTCGCGATCAGTGGCTGGCGCTCATGGCGCAGAACCCGCAAGCCCCCTTGACCGCCGACTGGTGGCAGGCACGCGCACGCGGCACCGACCGGTCACGCCAGGCACAGGCCATTGGCTTGTATCGCCAGCATTTCGAGGCGTCGTGCCAATGGGCATTCGCCCAGGGCACCTTGAATGCCGAACAGCTCAACGTGCTGCTGGAGCTCGTCACCCCGACCGCGCCAAACACCACCCCCGAAGTCCTGGTGTACGTCGAAACACTGTCGCTCAGGGGCGACAGCGGCCTGACGGTCGAACTGCCGGGCGCCCTGGTCATTACCCGCAACACCGACCAACCGGTCAGCCAAATGCTGTATTGGCCGTCTCGGCAAGTGCCCTGGATGACCTTTGAAAGCCGCAACGACATGGAACGCTGGTTGATCCGGCAGCAACCGCAACCGGGGACCAAGGTCACGGTCGACTACACCGTCCTCGACAAACCCGAGCTGGGGAAAAGTGCCGAATCCCTGTTGGCGCGACTGGCCACCGCCGCTGCCGAGCGGCCACGCAACGACGATGTTTTTGCCCCGCCCCCCGACCTGCCCATGGCGGACGCCAATGACGACGTCGCCCCGTTCGCGCAACTGAGCCCGGACATTCCATTTGACCTGCGCCGCAGTGCCGTACTGCACCAGCAAACAGCCCTGGAGAACCTGCTGGGCCCGAACTTGCCAGGCGACCCGAACGACCCGCGCCTGCAGCGGCTGCAACAGCAATTCGACGCCCTGCGCAGCGCCGAGCAGGCCAGCACCGAGGCCGCCAGCGCCCTCCTGGGTACCGACGGTGCACCGCAACTGCTCGAATTGCGCAAGCAGTCAGGTCCCCATTACGCAGCCCTGTACCAGGCGCGTCTGAGCGGCCTGCGTGCCGAAGCCGACCTGCAATTGAGCCTGAATCAAATCAGCAACGATGAACATCAGTGGCTCACGACCGTGCTCGACGCGCCCGATCAGCCACGACCGGCTGACACAGCGGTCGCCCGACTGGTGCTGTCAGCGACGGTCAACGAAGGCGACACCGCCACGACGCACACCCAGGAACTGGATGGCGTGTTGGTGTTCGCCCGTCCATCGGCCTTGCTGGCGTCTGCCAGCGACAGTCTGCTGCTCTATTGGCCCGGACGTTTCGGCGGCCTGCAACGGTTCGCCTCCCGCCAGGCGCTGGAGCAGAGGTTGTTCAAGCGGCCGGCCAACGACGACACGCAAACCCTGGACCTCCCGACGCTGACCGGCAATCCGTTCGAATACGCCTTGCAAACCCAGCTTCAAAGCTGTGAACAGCAGGCGGCGCGACTGATGACCGCCAACCCCGTTCCGTCCCATGCCAGCCAACGCGCGGCGGAACTGGACAACCTGCGCGAACAGACCCTCGCCCGCCTCACCGTTCCCACGGCCCCCGCACGGGAGCTGGCCTTTGCCCACATCCTCGAGCAGAACCGCAGCGTCCTGCTGGCCACAGGCTTGCCGTCGTCCCTCAGCGCACTGTCCGCGGCCCAGCGCGACCGCATCAAAGCGCTATTCACCGCCTACATCGCGGCGATGAAGCGCTCCCATCAGTTGCTGGAGCGGGAACTGCCGCTGCGCGAGGCCTTCAGTAAAAAGGCCATCGACGCCCGCCTGCGCAAAGACTTCGCGCTCACGCAAAACGTTGAAGTGATGCTCGACCTCCCCGACACCACCACCTGGCGCAGAGAGCTGATCCAGGGCCCGGCGCCTGGCACACCGCAAAAAAGTGTACTGATCGGCAGCGAGCAACGCAGCCTGTTGTCCATCGCCGAACTGGCGCAAGGCAATATCGATCAGCCGATGGGGTGGCGCTTGTCGTTGATGCGGGTCCAGATCAGCGGCGCGGACGAGGGCGAACGGCAGAAGCTGCAAACCGGCATCACCCAGGCCTACCTGCGCAAACTGGTCACCGAACTGGATCTGGCCGGAAAATACGAGACGTTGATCCGCGAGACCTTCCTGGGCACTCCGGCCGCCTCGGCCTTCAGCAATGAATATCGACGTGAATGCCTGAGCGAACCCTGGCGCCTGATGCTTGAACTGCAAGGGGAGTTCGCCGTGCTCGCCAAAGACATCGATGTCGCCGGCCAGCGCGTGCTGCAGATCGCCATCGACGCCAACAGTCGTGAAGCCTTTGCGGTCGATGGCAAGCGCATTGTGTTGTTGCCCGCGCACCTGACCGTTGGCGGCACGGACACGCCGGGCGAGGGACCGAGCACCCTGGCCGGCGTGACCTTTATCGTCGAGCAAATCAGCGGCCTGACCCTGCTCTATCGGCCTGACTGCCCCGACGGGGTTTTTCTGCGTCAGTTCGACAGCCAAGAACAGGCGCGGAAGTTTCTGTTCAACCAATGCCTGCACAGCACGATGGTCAATTATCTGGCCGGACGCGCAGTGACCGGGGAGTTCGCCCGGCACGTCAGCCGGATCAACCAGGCCCTGCTGAAAAACTTCGACGCCCTGATCGGCATCGGCACCGCCTGGCCGAGCACCACATCCCTTACAGCGCATCTGCTCAATGTGCACATGGGCCGCCTGCTGGAGGCGCATCGGGTGACATCGCGTTCCAACGATGCCTTGTATCTGGAGCACGTCGCGCTGCGCTGCGGGGCCCTGTTCAACTACCTGAAAATGGCGCTGGGCGTCGTGCCTTTCGTGGGTACGGCCATTGCCCTGTACGACGCCTGGAGCAGCGCCAACCTGGCGGTGGCGGCCTTCTTGCGCGGTGATGTCGGCCATGGCCTGGCCGAGGTGGAAGCGGTGTTGCTGTCATTGATCGACGCCGCCATGGACCTGCTGCCCGGCGCCAGCGCGACGTCCGGCACCGCGCGTGCTGCCACGCGCGGGCGACAACTGCGCGCCATGACGAAAACACCGGGCGCCTTGCAGGTGTCGACCCCGCAGCAGGTCCGACGCACCCTCGAGCGCTTCAGGGGCTATGAGTACGAACACGAGATATCCCTGGCCGGCCTGCAACCGGGCACCGAAGGGATCTATCGCAACGTTTATCGACACACTGACGGCGACTTCATGGTCAGCCAGGGTCGCATCTATCGCATCGAATTGACCGACAACCCACCGCAATGGCGCTTGAGCGCCACGGGCACACGGACCTATAAACAACCCATCGCCCTGGACGAAGCCGGCCACTGGAATACCCACTACGCGGTGTACGGCACCGTGACCGCCGGAGGGGGTGCCGGTGGCGGCGCGGTGCTCGGGCATGTGGCTGACGGCCTCGACCCGCTGTGGCCCGCCGCGATTCGCCGCTGGTTGCCACGCTGGTGGGCCGACCGGGCCTTGCGCCGCCAGTTGACCCTGACCAACACCGTCGACGCCTACACCCGGCGGCTGCAAACCCAGACCCACGGCTCCAACGCGGTCCTGGGGCACTACTTCAAACTTGAATTGAACCAGCGTCCCCCCCTTCGTGCCAAAGTCGACACCGCCTGCGTGAACGACATCGAACTTGCACAGGCCCTGTACCTGAACCTTGAAGAGTTGATGCTGTTCAGCCATGGCCGAAAACGCACGCAGATCGAAGACTTTCAAAGCCGCTGCGCCTGGGTCATCGTTGATCGCACGGTGCGGCGGGTCGAATTGGCCAGAGAGCGACTGGTGGCACATCTCGACCGTATCGATCAACTGGTGGCCCGTTCGGACGCCACGCACTACAGCGATACCGCTGCACACGTGCAATTGATGGCGCAACGCAAGGAAGTGCGAATCGAGTTTCTCAAGGATTTTGAGCAGCTCCACGCACAGGCCGCAGAAGCCAATCGATGGAACGGCAGGATCACCCATCGCGTACAAAAATCGAAGATGGCCCCGGAAATGGCCACCATTAACGAAAAATTCAGCAATGCCAATTACCACTACCTCAAAGCGGCGCATGTGCTGGAGATCATCACCCACTACAGCGCCGTCACCGACCAGTCCTGGGTCTACTTTCACGTGCAATTGAAGGAGGCCCGCAACAAGGTCGGGCGTGCCCTGCTGACCCAACATCATTTGCCGGAAGTACAGGCCACGTTTACCCAGCGCAACAAGGTGCTCGAAGATTGCCTGGCGACCTATGCCAAGTTTCGCCGCCACCTTGGGGCCTGGTCGCTGGGTTATCCACAGCACCTGGATCTGGAGCGCGTCACAGCGTTTCTCGACATCCTGGAAAACGTCGAAGCGTCGGCTCGCCAGGCCATCAAGACACGCCCATCCAACACCCCGAAAACGGGAAGCGCCGGGAAACAATTGTTCGAGACCGAAGACAACCAGCTGCTCATCGGCGTTGCCAGCACCGATGCCGTGACCCGACAACAGCGCTTCACCGTCGAGGGCGTCGATGGTCACCGGGAAACCTGGCTACCCCGTTCCTCCAGCGGCAAATATCACCTCAGTGAACCCGTGGCTGCTGCGCCAACGGAGCTGACGACCGATATCACGCCGTTGCTGGTGGAGGCCAGGAAACGACTCGGCACCGTGGACGCCTACAAAAGCAAAGTCGAAGGCTACGCCCGCCAGGACATGTTGCCGGTCGATCTGGAGCACATGATGATCAGTGAAGCCGCGGAACTGAACATGCGCGCCCGGGCCATCGAACGCCTGTCGCCCACGGAGACGGTCGCGCTGCAATTGCGCAATCGCGCGAATGAATTGACCCGTGCCGGCCGCACCCTGCGAATCGACCAGACCCTGAACAGCAAAACCCCGACCGAGGGCTACCTGGACTATCTGCTCGAACAACGCGTGGTGGACATCCGCAAGGAGGGCGGCCTGCGCGATCTGGGCAAACGCGCGGACGGGCGCAGGGATTTCCTCCAGGAGTACGAGGTTCGCGATGTGCGTGGTGAGTCACCCCAGACCTTGTGGTACGCGCATTTCCACTACGGCTCGGCGAAACCTGCGTTCAACGACTTCGTCAAAGGTCATTTGAAACTGCCGGAGCAACGCAACCTGGGCCTGCAATGGCAGCAGGCCCAGGCCGAGAGTGGCGCCCACGTGCAAGCGATCTGGCGCGGCGACATTGGCAAACCGCTGGGGGTCAAACACTTCGCCGAACTCTAAACACCGCAAACCCCTGTAGGAGCGAGCCTGCTCGCGAAAAACGCAGGTGCACCGCTGAGTATCCGGCTTCCCGCGTTATCGTTGACGTCCATCGTCGGAACGCCGCCCGGAGCCGGCTCGCTCCTACAGGGGGGTAGTGATCAGGCCAGTTGGCTGCGCAACTGTCGCGCCGCCGCCACCATGTTGACCAGCGCTGCTTCGGTTTCCGGCCAGGCACGGGTTTTGAGACCGCAATCGGGGTTGACCCACAAACGCTCGGCCGGAATGCGCTTCACCGCTTTGCTCATCAGCTTGACCATCTCGGCGGTGTCCGGCACCCGTGGCGAGTGGATGTCGTAGACGCCCGGACCGATGTCGTTCGGGTAGTCGAACGCCTTGAACGCCTCCAGCAATTCCATGTCGGAACGCGACGTTTCAACGGTGATCACGTCGGCGTCCATGGCCGCGATGGCTTCGATCACGTCATTGAATTCGCTGTAGCACATGTGGGTGTGGATCTGGGTTTCGTCACGCACACCGCTGGCACTCAGGCGGAACGCTTCCACCGCCCAGTCGAGGTATTCCTGCCATTGCGCCCGACGCAGCGGCAGGCCTTCACGGAACGCGGCTTCGTCGATCTGCACGATCTTGATGCCTGCGGCTTCCAGGTCCAGCACTTCGTCACGCAGGGCCAGGGCCAATTGTTGCGCCTGGACTTTGCGCGACACGTCCTCACGGGGGAACGACCACATCAGCATGGTCACGGGACCGGTGAGCATGCCTTTCATGACCTTGTCGGTCTGGCCCTGTGCATAAGTGATCCAGTCGACGGTCATGGCGTTCGGTCGACTCAGGTCACCGTAGATGATCGCCGGTTTCACGCAGCGCGAACCGTAGCTCTGCACCCAGCCGAAACGGGTAAACAGGTAGCCATCCAGCTGTTCGGCGAAGTACTCGACCATGTCGTTGCGCTCGGCTTCACCATGGACCAGCACATCCAGTCCCAGGCGCTCCTGGATCTGCACGGAGTGGCGGATTTCGTGGCGCATGGCATCGTTGTAGTCATTGGCCGACAGCTTGCCTTGCTTGAAGGCCTGGCGCGCCAGACGGATGGATGCCGTCTGCGGGAACGAGCCAATGGTGGTGGTCGGAAACGCCGGAAGTTTCAGGCGTGCACGCTGCTGTTCGATGCGCTTGGCAAACGGCGCATGACGCTGGCTGTCGTTCGGGCCGATCGCCGCGACACGTGCCTGCACGTCGGCCTTGTGGATGCGCGGCGACTCCGCGCGGCTGAGCTGAACGGCGCGGCTCTCCGCCAGGGCGGCTTGCACCTTGGGCGCCTGAGGATCGTTCAAGGCATCGCGCAACACAGCGATTTCGCCACACTTTTGCACGGCAAACGCCAGCCAGCTTTTCAGTTCCGGATCGAGTTTGTCTTCACGCTCCACATCCACCGGGCTGTGCAGCAGCGAGCAGGAACTGCTGACCCACAGGTTGTCGCCAAAGCGTTCCTGGGCAAATTGCAGTTGCGCGAGGACCGGCTCCAGTTCGCAGCGCCAGACGTTGCGGCCATTGACCAGGCCCACCGAGAGAATCTTGTAGGTCGGCAGACGATCGAGCACATGCAGCAGTTGGTCGGGCGCGCGCACCGCATCGATGTGCAGACCTTGCACCGGCAGGCCAACGGCCAGGCCGAGGTTGTCTTGCAGACCGCTGAAGTAGGTCGCCACGAGTTTTTTCAACGGCGAGTACTGGAGGATGTGATAGGCGCGTTCGAAGGCGTTTTTCCAGGCCTGCGGCAGGTCGAGGGTCAGGATCGGTTCGTCGATCTGCACCCATTCGACGCCTTGGGCGGCGAGGCGGCCGAGGATTTCGTTGTACACCGGCAGCAGGCGTTCCAGCAGGTCGAGCTTGTCGAAAGGGTTGCCTTTGGCCTTGCCCAGCCACAGGTACGTCAGCGGGCCGATGATCACCGGTTTGACGTTGTGACCGAGGGCCCTGGCTTCAGCGACTTCGTCGAACAGCTGTTCCCAGCTCAGCTTGAACGGCTGCTCGGCGCTGAATTCCGGGACCAGGTAGTGGTAGTTGGTGTCGAACCACTTGGTCAGTTCCTGGGCGTATTGCGTCTGGCCATGCTCACCGCCGCAGCAGGTCGCCGTGGCGCCACGGGCCATGGCGAACAGGGTGTCGAGGGTCGGCAGGCCGTGCGCGTCCCGGGTGCTGTCGAAGCGCTCGGGGATCACACCGAAGGCCAGGGAGTGGGTCAGTACCTGGTCGTACCAGGCGAAGTCGCCGACGGGCAGCAGGTCGATGCCGGCGTCTTCTTGCAATTGCCAGTGGGTGGCGCGCAACTGGCGGCCGACGCTTTGCAGCGCCTCCTGGTCGAGATCGCCCTTCCAGTAGGATTCGAGGGCTTTTTTCAATTCGCGGTCGGCGCCGATGCGCGGAAAACCGAGGGTGTGGGCCAAGGCCATGGTGAGTTTGCTCCCTTAAAAGATGGCGCTATTGTCGACAGCCAGGGCAACATGAGACAAACTCAACCTTTTCGTGTTGATCACAAGTTTTTCTCATGGAGCCCACGGTGCTTGAAATCCGTCACCTGAAGACCCTGCACGCCTTGCGCGAAGCCGACAGCCTGGTGGATGCGGCCGATCGCCTGCATTTGACCCAGTCGGCGCTGTCCCACCAGTTCAAGGAACTGGAAGAGCGCATGGGCATGCCACTGTTCGTGCGCAAGACCAAACCGGTGCGCTTCACCAGCGCCGGCTTGCGCCTGCTGCAACTGGCCGACGCCACCCTGCCGCTGCTGCGTGGCGCCGAACGCGACATCGCGCGGCTGGCCGGTGGCACCGCCGGTCGCTTGCACATGGCGATCGAGTGCCACAGTTGCTTTCAGTGGCTGATGCCGACCATCGATCAATTCCGCGACGCCTGGCCGGAAGTCGAGCTGGACCTGGCGTCGGGGTTTTCCTTCGCGCCCCTTCCGGCCCTGGCCCGTGGCGATCTCGACCTGGTGGTGACCTCCGATCCGCTGGACCTGGTGGGGATCACTTACGTGCCGTTGTTCACCTACGAGGCGATGCTCGCCGTGGCCAACCAGCACCGTCTGGCGAGCAAGGCCTACATCGTCCCGGAAGACCTGGTCACGGAAACCCTGATCACCTACCCGGTGGAACGCGACCGCCTGGACATCTTCACCCGTTTCCTGGAACCGGCCGATATCGAACCGGCGCAGGTGCGCACATCGGAACTGACGGTGATGATGATGCAACTGGTGGCCAGCGGACGCGGCGTCTGCGGCATGCCCCATTGGGCGCTGCACGAGTACAGCTCACGGGGTTACGTGAAGGCCAAGCGGCTGGGCGAGAAAGGACTGTTCGCGACGCTGTACGCGGCCGTTCGCACCGACATGCTGGATGCGCCGTACATGCGCGATTTCCTGCTGACGGCGAAGGACACGTCGTTTTCGACGCTGGATGGGGTTAGCGCGGTTCGCTAGACCACCACACCCTCTGTGGGAGCGGGCTTGCCCGCGATGGCGTCAGGTCAGTCGACACATGCTTTGAATGTCAGACCGCTATCGCGGGCAAGCCCGCTCCCACAGGGGTTGGCGATGTGCCTGGATCTCACGCCACATGTGAATCTTGTCGAAGTACTCCTCGCCCACCCGCACCGCCATCGGCTCAAGCCCGAACTGGATGAACCCGCAACGGCGGTACAGGTTGAAGGCAGCGTCATTGCCGGCGGTGACGGTCAGTTTGATCAGCCGCAGTTCCGGATGCTGCTGCGCCTCGGCCAACACCGCCTGTACCAGCTGATAGCCGAGCCCGCGCTGACGGACATCGGCGGACACGTACATGCCAAACAGCGTCGCCTTGTGCCGGGCCTTTTCCCGAGGCTCCAAAGCCAGCCCGACAATGCCCGCCATCCTGCCCTCTTCGAACGCGCCGAACACCGGATCCAGCTTGCTGGTCAGGCGTGACTCCCACCACTGCAAGGGCATGGAGGCACGCTCGCGCACGCTGGAGGTGAACGCCTGCGGGTGACGGTCATAGGCTTCGAGCATCAACTCCCGGTAAGCCAGGGCGTGGCCGGTATCCAGACGTTCGATCCACATGTTCAAGCCATCCGGCGTTGTTCAAGCATCAGCCGCAGCGCCAGCGCCGACAGCACGAAGCCCATGAAATAACGCTGCAGCGCCAGCCAGGTCGGGTTGCTGACGAACCACGAGGCGATGCCCGCGGCAAACAGCGCGATCAGCAGGTTGACGCAAAAACTGACGCTGATCTGGGTCAGGCCCAGCACGATGCTTTGGGTGAACACCGAACCGTGTTCGGGGCTGATGAACTGCGGAAACACCGAGAGGTAGAACACCGCGATCTTCGGGTTCAGGGCACTGGTCAGAAAACCCATGGTGATCAGTTTGCGCGACGAATCCGGCGGCAACTGTTGTGCCTCGAACGGCGACCGCGCACCGGGTTTCACCGCTTGCCAGGCCAGCCACAGCAGGTACAGCGCGCCGGCCCATTTCAACACTTCATAAGCCATCGGCACCGCCAGGAACACAGCGGTCAAACCGGCCGCCGCGGCGAACAGGTGCACGAAAAAACCCGAGACCACACCCAGCAACGACGTCACACCGGCCTTGCGTCCCTGGCAGATCGAACGGGAGATCAGATAGATCATGTTCGGCCCCGGCGTCAGGACCATCAGCAACGCGGCAGCGGCGAAAATCAGTAAATCCTGAAGTGGGATCATGGCAGTTCCTTGGCGTGGATGATCAGGCGATCGCGGTCAGCGAAGCCCGATAAAACGGCAGGATCAGGTCACGTGTCAATGGCGCGAGGGTGACATTGCCGTCGGTGGCCGGGTCGATCCAGATCACTTCTTCGATCTCTGCCGCCGGGGAAACGTCGGCATCAATGGTCAGCAGAAAGATTTCCGCCTGTACGACAAAACCCGGTTCGTTGGCAGCCGGAGCCGAGAACTGCCCGAGAAAAGTCGCGCAGGCTGGATCAATGATCAAACCCAACTCCTCTTCCAGCTCACGGGCCAGGGCATGGATCGGTTGCTCATGGGCCTCGATTTTGCCCCCCGGCTGCATGAACGCCTCGGTGCCACGCTTGCGCACCAGCAAGGTACGGCCATCGGGGCCGATCAGCAGGGCGGCGGCGATGTGGATAAGTCCGGAATCAATGAGAGAAACTTCAGTAGGAAAAGACATTGCTGACCAAGGGTCCATGTGAGGGCCGTACAGAATCCCACGCCTTTTTGCCTCGGCCAAGGGCTGAGTCTCGTCAAGGACCAGAACGGTCCGCTGACAAGTCCGGAAATTTCCCACGAACGAGTTTGGTAGCGTGTTTGCACCGATTTTCTACGGTCCATCACCCCGTTCGCAGCCTATGGAAACCCCTGCATGTCCGACATCTCAACGCTGAAAGAAAAAATCGACACCAAGACATTTCATCTCGTTCTGTTGGGGCTACTGACAGGTGGGCTCTATTTGAACATCTGGATGTATAAAACCTTTACCGCACTGGAGGATGTCACTCACATAAAAACCATGAGTTCGGCCTTTTTTATCGGCTACCTGGCCCTAATCGGGGCAATCGGATATATCAGCGTCGTCCCCCATCTCTATGCGCTCGTGCTGACCGGTATCCTGTTGTTATTACTCGCAGCACTTTCCCTGCTCTGGTGCTTTCGCGTGCGGC
The DNA here is from genome assembly GCF_054481235.1 of Pseudomonas fluorescens group sp. PF-69. Taxonomy (NCBI): domain Bacteria; kingdom Pseudomonadati; phylum Pseudomonadota; class Gammaproteobacteria; order Pseudomonadales; family Pseudomonadaceae; genus Pseudomonas; species Pseudomonas fluorescens group sp. PF-69. The sequence goes on from NZ_JBTMNC010000001.1 coordinate 296,374, forward strand.
GAGTGCTGAAGGCTTACGCCTTGGCTGTACACAACTTCGAGCTGCGTATGAACCTGGTCTATACCGGGCTTTTTACCTTTTACTACATCAACTACTGCATCAACGCCCTTCCGAGTGACAAGCAGAAGCACGAAGACAAGACGCGGGCGAAACACGAAGCCATTCAAGCCTGAACGAAAAAGGATCCGCGCAAACGCCTGGTTGTAGGCCGTGTCGTTGTCACGGCCCGCCAATTGGGCGAGTTCGACCTTCATGGGTATTCCTTGTCATGGATGCCGGGCGGCGCAAAGATTGCCCGGTCGCTGCCTGTGCGCCATATGCGCGGCAAGCCAGCAGGCGGGGAATTACGCCGCCGGGGTAACACGATAGGGGTAGAGGCATGACACTTTCGTTGGACAACATCGCCTGTCGGAGGTGGCGCCGGAGCATTTCGAACTCACCGAGTACTATCAACGCTACTTTCGTGTGAATGTCGTGGCGGACGAAATCCAGTTTAATTGTCAGCTCGAAGGCGACCGCACGCTGTGCCTTTCACTGGGCAGCAAGCAGCCAGGATATCTCCATCGAAACCGTAAAGGTCCACAAGAAACACATGTACAGCAAGCTGGGGATCAAATCCCAGTCCGAGCTGTTTTCGATTTTTCTACAGGCACAAAATGCCTGACATGGCACTGAAATGCTTTTCTGCAGGAGCGAGCCTGCTCGCGATGATCGTGAACGATAACGCGGGGAACCTGATGCCCCGCGGTGTTCTCTGGTTCATCGCGAGCAGGCTCGCGCCTACAGTGATTTGCGTTTAGCCGAATATTTGAGTCCGAACCCACGGAAACCGTATGAGTCTGTCACTCCTGAGCCGCTACGCCTTCTTTGCCGTCTGCGTGATATTCACCCTCGCCAGCCTGCCCTTTCTCGAGCACGACTGGCTGTGGCCGATCACCGCTGTCACGGGCGTACTCAGCCTGATCGGTGTTTTCGATTTGCTGCAAAGTCCCCACGCAGTTCGCCGCAATTACCCGATCCTCGGCAACATTCGTTACATGTTCGAAGCCATTCGCCCGGAAATCCGCCAGTACCTGCTCGAATCCGACAGCGACGCCCTGCCGTTTTCCCGGGCCCAGCGTTCACTGGTCTACTCCCGGGCCAAGAATGAAAGCGCCGACAAGCCGTTCGGCACCCTGATCGACGTGTATCAATCGGGCTTCGAGTTCATCGGCCATTCCATGCGTCCGGCGCCCTTGAGCGACCCCGCCAGTTTCCGCGTGATGGTCGGTGGCCCGCAATGCACCCGGCCGTATTCCGCGTCGGTGTTCAACATATCGGCCATGAGCTTCGGCTCGCTCAGTGCCAACGCCATCCGCGCCTTGAACCAGGGCGCCAAACTCGGCAACTTCGCCCATGACACCGGCGAGGGCAGCATCAGCCCGTATCACCGCGAACACGGCGGCGATCTGACCTGGGAACTGGGCAGCGGCTACTTCGGTTGCCGTACCGCGGACGGGCGTTTCGACCCCGAACGCTTCGCGGCGCAGGCACAGACGCCGCAGGTGCGGATGATCGAAATCAAGATGAGCCAGGGCGCCAAACCGGGCCACGGCGGGATTCTGCCCAAGCACAAGGTCACCCAGGAAATCGCCGATACCCGCGGCATCCTGATGGGCGAAGACTGCATCTCGCCGTCACGTCACAGTGCGTTTTCCACGCCTATCGAGTTGATGCACTTCATCCAGCAGTTGCGTGAGCTGTCCGGCGGCAAACCGGTGGGCTTCAAGTTTTGCCTCGGTCATCCGTGGGAGTTCATGGGGATCGCCAAGGCCATGCTGGAAACCGGCATTCTCCCGGACTTCATCGTGGTCGACGGCAAGGAGGGCGGCACCGGCGCCGCCCCGGTGGAGTTCACCGACCACATCGGCGTGCCGATGCGCGAAGGGTTGCTGTTCGTGCACAACACCCTGGTTGGCCTGAACCTGCGGGACAAGATCAAAATCGGCGCCAGCGGCAAGATCGTCAGCGCCTTCGACATCGCCAGCGTCCTGGCCATCGGCGCCGACTGGGCCAACTCGGCGCGTGGCTTCATGTTCGCCATCGGCTGCATCCAGTCGCAAAGCTGCCACACCAACAAATGCCCGACCGGTGTTGCCACCCAGGACACCTTGCGCCAACGGGCGCTGGTGGTGCCGGACAAGGCCCAGCGCGTCTACAACTTCCACCGCAACACCCTCAAGGGCCTGGCGGAGATGCTCGCCGCCGCGGGCCTCGAACATCCGTCGCAGTTGTCGGCCAAACACCTGGTGCGGCGCATGTCGGCAACCGAGATCAAACTGTTCTCGCAGTTGCATGTGTCCCTCAAACCAGGGGAATTGCTGAACGGTGAAGTGAATGGCGAGTTTTACTCGCGGATGTGGCAGATGGCGCGGGCCGACAGTTTCGAGCCCAATGAGATCGCGGCTGCTTGACCGCCACGGCCCCGTCACCGCTTCACCAGCGAAGCGTTTTGATCGGGGCCGGTTCCTTCATCACGATAAAACCGTAATCCCCGATCAGGTAGATCCGGTAGTACCGGCTCTCTACCAGCGAGGGAAAGCCTTGATACCCCACCTTCGTCGCGTTACGCCGCTCCTTCTCCGCGACCACGTTGGTGATGCCCACCTTGGGCAGGTTTTCGGCCAGCATGTAAAAGTCGGTGTTCAGCAGATAGTGCAACACCGGCATGTGCTTGAATGAGCCCGCGGCCCCGGCCAACCAATGATCGGAATAGGTCACCGACAGGTAAATGCGCTTGGCCTCGCGCAGCGCCCGATGGCTGGCGATGTCGTACTCGAGGCTGTAGAGCGCGCTGCTGGCGAAGGTTTTCTGCAGCGTCAGCACCCGCCCATAGGCGAACGACAGTGACAGCATCGCCAACAGCGGCACCACCAACAGCAGCGGCAATCGCTCGTGCAGGGGGGCCAGTGCCAGATGAGCCAGGTAGAACATCAGCACCAGCAAGACTGCGAAGCCCATCAAGGTTCTGGCGCCTTCGTTGAAGTCGCGGAAAAACAGGGCAACCCCCGACACCAACAGCAGCACCATGGGCACGCTCAGCACACAGAGCAGTCCGATCAACAGTTTCTTCGGCCCACTGTCCGGACGCCGCACAACCCGTGAACCCAGGCGAACCGCACCGGCAATGGCGCACAGCAGCAATCCGGCGAACACCCAGGCAAACCCGCCATGGAACAGCAACACCACTTTCTCCAGCACCCGGCCGATGTTGATCTGGATTTGCAGCAAGGGTTGCGCGCCCCCGTTCAGCAACAGCATGCGCCCCTCTCCCATGAAGGGGTAAGCGCTGACGCCGTAGATCAACCCGCCCAGCACGAGTTGAGCGAACTTCCAGCCGATCAGACCGCCCCACTGCGGCCAGGCCACTTTGTCATTGGCGGCGCGCAACACTTCCAGGCAACACAGGCCGAGAAACACATTGAGGCTCACCTGATACAACCCGAGCGCCAGTGCAATCAGGAATGACGGCACCAGCCATTGCACATTGCGCGAGGGGTGGCGAAAGGTGATGGCGTAGATCACCGCCACCACGCTCAGGACCATGATCGGGCCGTCGTACTGATAAGAGAGGTTTTGCAGGAAGAACGGGTTGTACCAGAGCGGCAACAGCACCAGACAACTGGCGACCGTCGGTTGACGGAAGTAATGAAAGGTCAGGCTGGTCAGTGCCGAGGCCATGGCCACGGTTGCGATCAACAGCGGCAACGGAAAGATGTTCGGCGCGGCGTTGCTGAAGGTCAGCGCGTTGTAGAACAGCTCGGCGAACAATCGCCCCTGTTCGGTCCAGGCCATCCCTGCCGACAGCGAGCGCCAGTTGTCATCGATGTAGGGGAAGTCCGCCAGGATCAGCGGCAGCACATACAAAAAGGTCGCGAGCAGGAAAAACAGCCAGACCTGACGGCGACCGAGTTCCCTGACGAAGAAATCACTGAATCTGCCCATGCTAAGGCCCGTGCCGGTCTTTGCCGCCGCCCATGTGTTTGACCACAGCGAGGGGGCGGTGAATCCGCGTGTTCGCAACGCCGATCACCCAGTCGCCGGACAAGCCTTTGCGCACCCGTCTCATGCTGACAACCCTGTGTTGGAACCCAGTACGTCCACCTACATTTGAGCTTGTCTACTGTCAGAAATCACAGGCGTGAGGGCCTTTCAGACCAGCGGTTAAACGCTGCGAGACATTCCGAAATATCCCGACTTTGCATTTGTCGGCGAATCACGCCACCCTGCGCGCCGCCGATGTGCCGGGGCGCAACCTTTCGCCCCCTTCCGGACTCCTTTGTTTAACCCCCGTTCAAGAGCCTGATGTCATGACGTTCGAGCGCGATCACCGGATCGACTTTTTTCGCGGTCTGGCACTGATCTTCATTTTCTGGGATCACGTGCCCCACAACCCTCTGGGTCAAATCACCTTGCGCAACTTCGGCTTCAGCGACGCGGCTGAAGTCTTCGTGTTTCTGGCCGGTTATGCCGCGGTACTGGCCTACGGCAAAATCCTCGCCCGCGAGGGGTTCCTGATCACCTGCGTGAAAATCCTGCGCCGGGCCTGGGTGCTCTACGTGGTGCATATTTTCCTGCTGGCGATGCTGATGGGCATTGTGTTCTTCGCCAACAGTCACGTGGAGACCCGGGACCTGGTGGAGGAAATGGGCATGCACCACTTCATCGCCAGCCCGCAACAGGCCCTGATCGATGAACTGCTGCTGCGCTTCAAACCGAACCTGATGGACCCGCTGCCGCTGTACATCGTGCTGCTGGCCGGGTTACCGCTGGTGCTGCCGTTGCTGGTGCGCAAGCCCTGGGCCGTGGTGGCGGGGTCATTGACGGTGTATCTGCTGGCGCAGTGGCTGGGCTGGAACCTGGCCGCCATCAAGGACGGCGTGTGGTACTTCAACCCTGTCGCCTGGCAATTGCTGTTCGTGCTCGGTGGCGCGGCGGCGATTCACTCACAGCGCTCGCGCGTGCCCGAGACTCGACCTTTGATTCGCCAGCCTTTGTTCATGACGGCAGCGGTATACGTTGTGGTCGCCGGCGTGCTGACTGTGTTGTGGCGCTGGCCGCAGATCCACGATGCGCTGATGCCGGCCAGCCTGAGCAACCTGTTGTACCCGATCAGCAAGACCAACCTGTCACCCGTGCGCCTGTTGCACTTTCTGGCGCTGGCCTACGTCACCGCGAAACTGCTGCCCGACACCGGCTGGACGAAAAACTGGCTGGCCCGGCAAAGCTGCCGCATGGGGCGGTTTTCCCTGGAAATCTTCTGCCTCGGCGTGCTGCTGGCGCCCCTGGCGGACATGATCAATGCGATGACCGACGATGCCTTCGCCATGCAGATCTTCACGGCGCTGGTGGGGGCCGGGTTGATGGCGTTGCTGGGGGCGTGGCTGGAGTTCAACAAGCGCTTGAATCAGACCATCAAAAGATCGCAGACGGTGACAGCGTCTGCCTGAGCAGATCGCGTGCGCCTGTCGATGCCGAGTTGATCTGCAAAAATACAAAAGCCCCGGCCAATGGACCGGGGGCTTTTGCGTTTCAGGCGTGACGACTTACGAAGCCGACTGCATCGCACCCTGCGACGCAGAGGTCGGTTGCAGTTTGAACACATAGAACAACACGGTCAGCAGCACCAGGAACGCCGGGCCGACATACAAGGCCACGCGAGTGTCCGGGAAGTAGGCCATCAGACCGACCACCAGCACCAGGAACGCCAGCGCCAGGTAAGAACTGACCGGGTACAGCCACATGCGGTATTTCAAGCCCGCACGTTCGCTGGCGCTCAGGCCCTTACGGAATTTGAGCTGGGCCAGCAGGATCATCACCCAGGTCCAGATCGCACCGAAGGTCGCAATCGCCGTCACCCAGACGAACACCTTTTCAGGCACCAGGTAGTTGAGCAGCACGCCCAGCAACAAGGCGCCCATCGACAGCAGCAACGCGCGACGCGGCACGCCGTTGCTCGAAGTCTTGGCGAAGCCGGCCGGGGCCTGACCGTTCTGCGCCAGGCTGTAGAGCATGCGCCCGGTGCTGAAGATGCCGCCATTGCAGGACGACAGCGCCGCCGTGATCACCACGAAATTGATAATGCCAGCGGCGGTCTTGATGCCCAGGCGCTCGAAGGTCATCACGAACGGGCTGCCCTGGGTACCGATTTCATTCCACGGGTAGATCGACAGGATCACGAACAGTGCACCGACGTAGAACAGCAGAATCCGCCAGAACACCGAGCCGATCGCATCGGGAATAGTCTTTTGCGGGTTCTTCGCTTCACCGGCGGTCAGGCCGATCATTTCCACGCCGAGGTAGGCGAACATGACCATTTGCAGGGACATCAACACGCCTTGAACGCCATTGGGCATGAAGCCGGCATGAGTCCAGAGATTGGAAATGCCCAGCGCCACCCCATCGTTGCCCAAGCCAAAGGCGATGATGCCGATGCCACCCAAGACCATCGCAATGATGGTGACGATCTTGATCAGGGCGAACCAGAACTCGAATTCACCGAAGGCCTTGACCGCGATCAGGTTGATGGTGCCCATGCTGACCAGGGCCGACAGCGCCCAGATCCAGCGCGGTACGTCGGGGAACCAGACGCCCATGTACACCGCCACGGCGGTGATTTCCGCGACACAGGTCACCAGCCACAGGAACCAGTAGTTCCAGCCGGTCAGGAAGCCTGCCAGAGGGCCGAGGTAGTCTTGGGCATAACGGCTGAACGAACCGGCAACCGGGTTGTGCACGGCCATTTCGCCGAGGGCGCGCATGATGACCAGAATGGCCAGGCCGCCGATGATGTAGGACAGCATGATCGCCGGCCCTGCCATCTCAATGGCCTTGGCCGAACCGAGAAACAGACCGACACCGATACAGGCTCCGAGTGCCATCAAGCGAATATGCCGTTCGCCGAGTTCACGTTTGAGCGGGCCGCCCTGAGCGGTCTCGCCGTGGGGCAGATGATTGCCAACTGGCATAGGGGTACCACCTCGTCTTGTTATTGGATATAGCCACCGAGTGTCGAAGCAATGACTGATAAGTCACCGCTTCCCATAACCGGCTCGGCCTCGTGGGCAAAACCGTCTTCCAGGACACATCCTGCAAGATCAGCGGGGCGTGCAGTATAAAAAGCCGGCGACAGAAATTTTCACTCTATAAACCACAAAATTCAGGCATAACTCTCGGCAAAAGCGGGATCGACGGAGCTGGATTGCCTGACTTATGTAGGATTTTTCGCCATTTTGTGACGGCGGGGAGTATTGCACGGTATTGGTGCGTCGTCATGCCCGCAGACAGGCCGTTTTTACCCGATGGACGCGTCTAGAACAGCACTTCCAGCGTGCAGCGGTCCCAGTGGCGAGGGCGCTCGTTCCCGCCGGGCTGCGAAGCGGCCCCAATCCCTGTCATCGGGTTGTGCCTGACTGAACCGGTTGCCTGGTGTTGCGACTGCGGCGCACTCGAGGGGGACGGTGCGGCGATCCGACAAGCTTCCTCGCCACAGGGAACGGAAGAAACCCGATAGTTGGAGGTTCACAATTTTTTCACCATCGCCAAGCACCGTCTAAGCTTCAGACAAGTCAGATCAATCTGCGTGAATGGATCAGTCGACTATGGGCGCGTTATGGCAAACCGATTCGAGTAAAACCGTGGTCCCGACTGAACGTGTGGATGAAGCGCCTATACCTGAAAAACCCCGTCGCAGTCGCGTCAAGCATGGGTGGAAGGCGTTTTGGTTGCTGATATTGATCATTGCGATTGTCGTAGGCCTGGCGGCGTCCAAGGAGATGCGCACGTCGAGGTTTCAATCGCGGGAGATCAGCAAGTTTGCCCAAACCCTCAACTATGAACTCAAACCCGGCCCCAGTGATGCCATTCACTACCCTGGCGCCGGCCCGTTCGATCTGCGCCTGGGCTATAGCTCGCTGGGCGAGTTCCTGCCCCGTTTGCTCAAGCGTGATTTCGTCATCGAAGCGCAAACCCGATTTTCTCCGGCGCTGATGAATTACACCGACAGGGGCCTGTTCGTGCCCTATGCCGAGAAAATCCAGGCCGGGTTATCGATTACCGATTGCCACGCCGCGCCGTTGTACCAGTACCACTATCCGCAACAGCTCTATTCCAGCTTTGCCTCGATCCCGCCGGTGGTGGTCAACAGCCTGTTGTTTATCGAAAACCGCTTTCTGCTCGACCCCAGGCAACCCCTGGCCAACCCTGCCGTGGACTGGCCGCGCTTCGGCATGGCGGCATGGTCCCAGGTTGCCAAGTTGCTGCACGTACCCGGCCAGTCCGCCGGTGGCAGTACTCTGGCCACGCAGCTGGAAAAATACCGGCACTCGCCCGATGGCTTGACGGTCAATGGCGCGGAGAAAATCCGCCAGATGATCTCCGCCACCGTACGTGCCTATCAGGCCGGGCCACAAACCCTCGAAGCCCGGCAGAACATTGTTCGCGACTACCTCAACAGCGTGCCGCTGTCAGCCGTACCCGGCCACGGCGAAGTGCATGGCATGGCCGAAGGCTTGCGGGTGTGGTACGGCTCCGATTTCAACCAGGCCAACGAAGCACTGACCCGCACCGCGACAGACCCGCAAACCATGGCGGCGAAAGGTCTGGCCTTGCGCGAGATGCTGTCATTGATGATCGCCCAGCGCCGCCCGTCCCATTACCTGACCAAGGGTCGTGACGAACTGGTCGACCTCACCGACAGCCATATTCGCTTGTTGGCCCAAAATGGCGTGATCGACGCCCCGTTTGCCGCCGCCGCATTGGCCAGCAAGGTGACGTACCGCGACTGGGCCACCCAGCCGACCATCCAGCCGATCGAAACCAACAAGGGCATCAGCGTGGCCCGCAGCCGTCTGGCCGGGATGCTCAATCGCCCGCTGTACGACCTTGACCGCCTTGACCTCTCGGCCACCAGCACCCTGCAAGGCGAACTGCAAACCCAGGCCACCGAGTACCTGAAAAAACTCGCCGACCCGGCCTTCGCTTCGCAGATCGGCCTGATCGGCGAGCGGCTGTTGACCACCACCAGCACCACGCAAGTGCGCTACAGCTTCACGCTGTTCGAACTGACCCCGGACGGTTCGCGGGTGCGGGTGCAGACCGACAGCACCGATCAACCGTTCGACATCAATGAAGGCAGCAAACTGGAACTGGGCTCCACAGCAAAAATGCGCGTGCTGACCACCTATCTGCAGATCATTGCCGAGTTGCACGATAAATATGCCGGCATGACCATCCCGGAACTGAAGAAAGTCGAGGTGCCGGAACAGGATCACCTGAGCCGCTGGGTGGTTGATTATCTGATCCAGAACAAGGACCGCAGCCTGCAGCCCATGCTCGGTGCGGCGCTGGACCGCAAATATTCCGCCAGCCCCGGCGAAGCGTTTTTCACCGGTGGCGGATTGCACGTGTTCCATAACTTCCGCAAGGAAGACAACGGCCGCATGCCGACCCTGCGCGATGCCCTGCGGGAGTCGATCAACCTGCCGTTCATACGCCTGATGCGCGACCTGGTGCGCTACACCACCTATTCCGGCCCCAACAACAGCTCCGAATTGCTCAAGGACGACCGCGACCCGCGTCGTCAGGAATACCTGGCCTCGTTCGCCGACCGCGAAGGCACTTCATTCCTGCTCAAGTTCTGGAAAAAATACAAGAACAAGGACACCCAGGCTCGGCTCGAAACCTTCCTCGACGGCATGCGCCCAACCCCGATCCGCATGGCCGCCGTGCACCGATACCTGTTGCCGCACGCCAGCCAGGAAAGCTTCAACACCTTCGTGCGCTCGCACCTCACAGGCGCCAAGCTCACCGAAAAACTCACGGATGAACGCCTGATAAGGCTCTACGACAGTTACGGCCCGGGCAGCTACGACCTGCCGGACCAAGGCTTCATCGCCAAGGTCCACCCGCTGGATCTGTGGATGATGGGCTATTTGCTGAACCACCCGGACGCCACGTTCAAGGACATCGTCAAGGCCAGCCAGTTCGAACGCCAGGAGGTCTACAGCTGGCTATTCAAGAGCAAGCACAAGGGTGCCCGTGACGGCCGCATTCGTACCATGCTGGAGATCGAGGCGTTCCTCGACATCCACCAGCGCTGGCAGAAAGTCGGCTATCCGTTCGACCACCTGGTGCCGTCGCTGGCGACCGCCATCGGCAGCTCCGGCGACCGCCCTGCCGCCCTGGCCGAGCTGATCGGCACCATCCTCAACGACGGCGTACGCATGCCGACCCTGCGCATCGACAGCCTGCATTTCGCCGCCGGCACGCCCTATGAAACCAAACTGATCAATGACCCGGTCGTCGGCAAGCGAGTCATGCCGTCCGAAGTCGCCACCGCCATGCGCGAAGCCCTGTCGCAAGTGGTGGATGCCGGTACCGCCAAGCGGGTCGCCGGCAGTTTCAAACTGCCCGATGGCAGGCCGCTGGCCATGGGAGGCAAGACCGGCACCGGCGACAACCGTATCGAAGCCATCGGTTCCGGCGGACGGATCCTGAGTTCCAAGTCCCTCAACCGCACGGCGACCTTCGTGTTCTACATCGGCGATACCCATTTCGGCACCCTGACGGCGTTCGTACCGGGGCGCTCGGCGGAAGCCTTCACCTTCACCTCGGCACTGCCGGTGCAGGTGCTCAAGGGCATGGCGCCGATCCTCACGCCTTACCTGCAACCGGGCACCCACACCATGTGCCAGCCAACCGAGGTCACCGCCGGCCGCTGAGAGAACTCAATGGAAGGATGGCGGTACATATGTATTTTTCACTCTCGATTTTTGCGAGAACGGTGCCGGCAACGGCGCCGATTCAAACCGATTTTTGCGCTTTTTCTGGGCCTCATGCCTACCTAGTCTGGTCGTCCGATTCATGATCAAAGGACGATCAGGCAATGCCCATTACCCCCTCGGCGATTCAAGGATCAGACCCCCTCGATAAAAGCATCCACTTCCATCAGGTCAGAAAGGCGATTCCTGCCTGGCTGCTGAACGCCTCGCCATCGCGTGTCGCCCCCCTGAAATCGGTCAGGCTGACGCTGCCCGACTGGCACAAGAACGCGTCAACCACCGCTCACCGCCAGTTGAAAAAAGCCATCCAGCTCGGCTGGACCGCGCAAAACACCGCAGATAAGGCTCTGAGTGGTGTGCAGGATATTTCCGCCTTTGCCAAACCTCTGCTGCAGAAAGCGCTGAAGGACCGCTTCGGCGTCGAAGACGATGTCGAGGAAACCTGGCTGCGACTCTATGCCCCGGTGACGACGGCCTGGTGGGTGCATGACTTTTCCGGCGGAACCACCAGCCGCACCGTCTCGCTGCTGGACGCCGCGCTGCACAACTTTTCCCGGGACGAAACATTCACCCAGGACTCCGAGTTCATCACCCGCCCCGATGCACGCGGGCATTTCAACGTCAAACCGCTCAAGCACAGACTGAGCATCGAGCAGTTCAAGTCCCTGTGTCGCGACCTGGACATCGGCGCCCGCTATCAACAGCACCTGAAAGACACCTTGCTGCCCACCGACAAAGCGGCGAGCAATGTTCTGCGCCACAAAGTCATTCTCAGCCAGAAAAGCGCACTGAATGTCGCCGCGCACATGGCCCTGATGAAAAACGACATCGACCAGGAGGCCTTTGATGTCGTGCAAGGCATGCTCGACGATCGTTCGCGACTGAAGTGGAACGGCCAACCCGTCGGCTATTACAACCTGGCGATGATGGACACGCGCCTGAGCGGCATCATCCTGATCGCGGCGGACACCTCCAGCGCCAGCGGCGCGGTCCCGGTGATTGCCTATGTTCCCCATGATCCGCTCCACCCACTCAAGCGGTACGCCTCGTCACTCGAGTTCATGGCTGAACTGACGCGCCAGTTGCGCGATGGCGAATCCGCCAACAGCTATCAACGGTTCTTCAGCCAGTTCGTACCCCATGAGCAACGCGGCCATTTTTTTGCCGGGTTGAACGCGCGCCTGAGCACGGTGAAATGGCAGCCGGTGGCCGCCGGTTCCAGCTTGCCGAGCTGGCGCGAAACCCCTGTGGATAAACCCGATCTGCAATTCAGCGTGTCGAGCATCAAGATCGACCGCGAGACGACCTTCAACAATGACCTGTGGGGCTATCGCTACCGGCAGACCCTCAACAAGGTGTTCAACGATGCCCGGCAGATCGCCATTTCCACCGAATACGCCGACCGCATGGCCAGGTGGGCCTGGTGGGACAACCTGGAAAAAATGCTCTCCGACATCCTCAACGTTGCCCTGCTGGTGGCGACACCGCTGGTGCCTGGCCTGGGCCCGCTGATGCTGGCGTACACGGCCTGGCAACTGACCGATGGCGTGGTCGAGGGCCTGGTCGACCTGGCCGAAGGACGCCTGGCCGACGCAGGTGAGCAGACCCTCGGCGTGCTGGAAAGCGTCATCCAATTGGGCGTGTTCGCGGCGGCAGGCGCCGTCGGCAATGTGGCACGGACGAAGCTCTCGCCGTTTTTTGAAGGCCTGAAACCAGTGCAGTTGGCCAACGGTGAGACGCGTTTGTGGAACCCTGACCTCAGCCCCTATCAACGCACCGACGTGAATTTGCCCACGGACGCCCGGCCGGATGACCAGGGTATTCACCAGCATCAGGGTCGACGCATCCTGCGCCTGGACGATCAACATTTCGAAGTGCTGGAAGACCCGGTCACCGGGCAACCACGCATCCGCCATCCGCAGCGCTTCGATGCTTACGCCCCGACCCTGCGCCACAATGGCCATGGCGCCTGGGTCTGCGAAACGGAAAACCCGCGCCAGTGGGAAGGCTCGACCCTGATGCGCCGCCTCGGCCACAGCACCGAGGGTTTCAACGATGAACAGCTGGAGGAGATCCGCCAGATCAGCGGCACCGATGAAGGCGTGCTGCGCAGGGTGCATGTTGAAAACGCCCCGCCCCCACCGCTGCTGACCGATACCCTGCAACGCCTGGCTTCACCCCCCATTGCACCCGCGCCACTATCCACTGAAATCGCGCCGTTGTTCAGCGAGTTCCCCGAGCTGCCGGCGACCGTTGCCGAACACATCATCGAGGGCGCCAGTGCCACGGAAGATCAGCACATCGCCCAGAAGAAACGCCTGCCCCTGCGCCTGAAAACCCAGGCCCGAGAGCTGCAATTCGAAACCCGGGCGGTGCGGGCGGCCCAGGGTCTATACCCGAGCGCATCAATCACCCCCGACACCGAGCGCCTGGTGCTGGGCACCCTGCGCTTCAACACCGATACCTTCGGCGACCTGCGCCTGGAGATTCGTCAGGGAACCATCGATGGCGAGCTGCGTTACAGCGTCGGCCCCGATGACGCCACGCGGGTGCGGGTCCTGATTCGCGACGAGGCCGGGCAGTATCAGGTGCGTGACGGTGACGATCAGCCGATCCATGAAGCCGATGACTTTTTTGAAGCCGTGCTGCAGGCCACGCAGGAAAATGGACAAAACGCCCTGGGCTACAAACCGGGGGATGCAGAACTGTTCAGGCAGTGGGTCATGGTCAAATCGGCTCCGCCGAGCGAACGCCGGGTCGTGCTCGCCGAGCCGCCCGTTCGCGCGGTGGCCGAACATGAAACGATGTTGTTGGTGCGTGGGGGCTGGCTCAGCAAGGAAGGCAAAACATTGCACGAACGCATCCATGACCTTTATCCGCACTTCAGCGATACCGAGGTCGATACGTTTGCCCGTGCCCTGACTGAAAGGGGCGAGCCGATGAGGCTGCTTGAGGAACAGGAAAACGATCTCAACCAACTGCGCAATCTGATCGATCTCTGGCACGCGCAGGCCGCCGGACTGGATGCCGACAATCCGATGCCGTTGCGCGGAACTCGACAACACATTGCCGAGCGATTACTCGCCTGTTTCGAAAGAAAAAATGCCGAGCTCGGCAGCCGTACCGAACCCCATGGCTATGCACTGGATCTGTCACGGGAACTGCTTCCGATAAATCTGCAATCCGAATGGCCCGAACGGCCGCAGCTACAAAGTTTTCTGGACAAGGTCACGATCCTGAAACTCGACAACACCCGCTTTTCCGCCAAAGCCAACGGTTTGCTGAAAGACTTCCCCAACCTTCGCGAACTCAGCGCCAGTCGATGCAGCCTGACGAGCCTGCCGGAAAACATCGGCGCCATGCACCGGCTCGAACGCCTGCGCTTGAGTGACAATGAAATCGTGCTGGACGCTGCCGCTGTCGAGCAACTGAAGCACCTGGACAGCCTTGAGGTCCTGCGTCTGGATGAAAACCCCCTGGGTAGGGCGGTCGACATCTCACTCATGCCCCGGCTGAAAGTCGTCGGTCTGCGGGACACGGTCATTGTCAGCTGGCCTGAAGGTACGTTGAGCAAAACCAGGCCCCGCGGTTTTCTGCTGGATCTTCGGAATAACCCGATCAGCCTGATACCCAACGTGGTCCCAGGCTCACCGCAGGCCTGGGTCGTGGCGCGCACCCGGCTGGATGTCGGCAACCTGTCGGAAACCAACCGGGTTCGCTATCAGGCGATCCGTCGTTCGGTGCAATTGCCCCCTGAGCCGATCGTGCCCTCCGACAGCCAGGCCGACTGGGTGGTCAGTTCCGACTACAGCGCGGACCACTGGAACGATGTGCCCGGCTGGGGCATCGACCGGGCCAATCACTGGACGGATCTGGCCGATGAGCCCCAGGCCGAGGCCTTCCTGAGGGCGTTGCTCAATACCCGACGGAGCCGCGACTTCCAGAGGCCCGGCCCGGCCAAGAATCAACTGGTGCAGCGTGTCTGGCGCATGCTCGATGCCGTCTACGTCGACACGTCTCTTCGGGAGAAGCTGTTCACCATGGCCGTCGCGCCAGTGGATTGCGCCGACGCCGGCGCCCAGTTGTTCAATCACATGGGCATCCACGTGCTCGCCTACGAGGCCCATGCGTACACCACTGACACGGCTCAGCTGGAGCAGAAACTGGTGACCCTGGCCAAAGGCGCGGCGCGGCTGGAACAGGTCAACGACATTGCCCGCGCCGATGTCGCCAGTCGTGGCGACAACCCGGACGAAGTCGAGGTCTACCTGGCCTATCAGACCGGATTGGCAGAGCGCCTCGACTTGCCCTGGCAATCAAAGGGCATGCTTTACCGGCCAGTGTCCGGCGTCACTGACGCAATGATCGATCAAGCCTATGACACGGTCCTGGCCTTGGGCGAAGGCGATGGTCTGGTCGACCGGATGCTCGAGCAGGATTTCTGGCAAGACTATTTGAACGAACGCTATGCGAACCCACTGCAAACCAATAAACATCGCTATCAGCGCCTGTCGGATCAACTGGACACCCTGCGCGATACCCAGCGCGAATGGGTCGAGTCGACATCGGATCTGCGCCGCGCCGAATTGCGCAGCCAACTCAGGGAACTGATAAATGATCTGCCGGTGCCGGACACCGTGGTCTTTGCGGATGAGCCGTTCAGCGATGCGATCTTCGACCGATTGCTGGTCGACCTGGGCGACGCCGAGAAAGAACTGTCGCGAAGCCTGACCCGTGCTGCCATGAAGCGCGCCGGCCATTAAAACCCAAGCAAGTGAGGACAGCCTGACGGCGGTTTGCGCCGTCAGGTTCAGGGCCTTGGCCTTACACTTCGGAATCCCAGATCACGGTGACGCTGCCGAAATACTGTTTGGGTGCCCCCGGCAAAAAAAGATGATCGGGTTTCTCAAGCTCGAAGTGCAAGGTGCCCGGCTTACGATCCACATAGTGGCCTGGCTGAAAAATCTCGCTCCCGCCCTCAGTCAGCAGTTCCTGGCGCTGGACCGGTCTTCCGGCGCTATTGGTCAAGCCACCCGGTAGACTCACGCTGACTTTCAATGGTGCGGTCAGTATCAAATTCCGATCAGCCATATAGCAGACCCGTCCATCGGTGATTGAACACTGCAAAAACATCTTGAAGCGAGAACTGGCCGAGATATTGAAGGTCTGGTCACGGAACAACCGCGCCGGTTTGCGCCCCGCGTGAAGCCAGCTCTGCCAGCCACCGGCCGGGAGCAACTGGACCTTTTCGCCACCGGGCGGGACATCGACCTTGAGCGTATGTTGAACGTCGAGATTGAAGTTCATGGTCAGTATGGGACTGCTCGGCAGCATGACATCGCCGAAGTCGAAGTCGCCGTTGGGGCCGACGGTGTAAGTCAATGACCCCGTGTAATGGCCCGCCAACATGCCCAACGGATTGGGCGTGAAAAGCTCATAGGAAAAATCCAGAAACTCGTAACGCATCCATGGCACCTGGAATTTCGCCTGTTTATTACAGGCGGCCTCAACCGGCGTCTTCCAGAAAAAGCCGTAGTAGTTGGTCCCGTAATAACCCACTCCACTGTAAAGGCACGGCGCCGGGCTGTTCACCCAGCTCAATCCCCATAACAGGTTATGTGCGAATCGGTAGTCTTCGTTGGTGTCCCCCGTCAGCTGCCGAACATCCTCAGTCACATACTTGGAGCCTATGCCGGTAATGCGCATTTTTACCGTCTCCACCGCTCCGGATTCATGACGAACCGTCAGATCGCGCCATTGCGCCGGCACCCTGAACGTTGCGCCCTGGCGCGGCGACCCATGGTTGGCCGGGATCGCCTGGCTGGACTCGAACTGAATCGGCACTTGCAGGCTGAACGTCTGATTTTCGACACATTGCCCCGGGTATCGCTCGCAGTAACCGCTGGGCGGGGTGGTGTTCTTGAATTGGTTGAGATGGGGTTGCGTCGGATCAGGCTTGAACAACGCCGTGATTGAAACGTCCTGGGCCAACGCCTGGGGCATCAGCCACCACACCATCAAAAGAATCCACACCCCTGGATGCCTCGTTGAAAACAAAAAACCGGTGACACTCATCTGTATCCATCTCCGATAACCCCCGACCTGTTCCCTGGGAGGGTTGATATCCACTCGATATTCAATCGTTACAAAAGCCCGGCATAACCAACGGGAATCCTGTGTGCGCCCAAAACCACTGTGGGAGCGAGCCTGCTCGCGAAGAGGCCGGCACATTCAGCCTGCATGGCGCCTGACACGCCGCCATCGCGAGCAGGCTCGCTCCCACATTTTTGATCCCTGCCGAACACAGATCAGGGTGCCGCCGCACTGAAAATCAGCTGGACAGTGCCGTAGTAAGTCCCCGGCTTATAGCCAGCGGCCGGCTCTTTCGGCTGGATTTCCAAAGCAAAGCGCCCGCCTGCCATGGCTTGCGTCGCCGACACCACTTCGCGCGGTTTCGGATCATGGCTCAGCTCCTGACCGTTGAAGCTGACCCGCAAGTAGATGTTCTGGTCTGCACGCCCGTTGAACAGATAAGGCTCGGTCTCCAGCCGCGCTTCGATCGCACTGGTGTCGTGCCTGACGTCGAAATTCTTGCGCAGCCCTTCGAGCCTCGATGTGTTGCGATTCCACGGCAGGGTCTGTTCGAGGTGAATCCAGTTCGTCTCGGCCGGTATCACGTAAAAGCCCAGGGTCGGAATATCCGCCCACACCTCGAATGTGCGCTCTTCCCGTGCCGCGAAAACCTGGGCACACATCATCACGCCCACACCCAGGGCGATGGCCGATTGCTTGATCATGTCAGTTACCTGTTGCGTGGAAAAAAGCGGCGAGTCTTTCAGCGCGACCCGCCTCTGGCGGTGTCACTGGCTGGCAACGCGCAAGGATTTTTTGTCAGCGCCTTCGATCAGGTTGAAGCGGTATTCCCGCCCAGGCTTTTTCTCGAACTCGAACGACTTGCCCGCCAGAACGTGATGCTTGGTGGTCGGTTCGCACTCGGTTTCATTCTTCAGCGAGCAGTTGCGAAACTCATCGATCACCACCACGGTGTTGCCGTTATTGCGCAGACGATAAGCATCGAGGGTGTCATCGATCACGCTGTCGAAACGGCTGTTCTTCGGGCGGACAAAAAACACCGTGCCGAAGCCGGTCATGACGTTGACCCCCGCCGACAGGTTCTCCTTGTAGGTATCGCGCTCTTCACTGGACACCGCGAAGTCATCTTCCTTTTCCGGTACCACCGGCACGAAGCGCACGCGGAAATACCGCTCGGTGTCACGGGCGCCCATGTGCAGCAAACGTGTGCCCTGCATGCCTTTGGCCGGCACGATCAGGCGTGCGGGGCTGGCCATCAAGCCATCCCGACCGCTGCCATCGGCCTGGGTTGCGACCGGTATTTCGCGGTGACTGCCATCGGCGTCGTAGATGATCTCCAGGATGTTGACCTTGACGAACGCGGTGCTGTCGCCGCTGTTGTAGACGCGCTTGAGGTAGGTGCTCTTGTCGCTGTCCAGATAGTCGTACACCGTTCCGACATTGATCTGCGGACCGGCCTGAACCGCCAGAGAAAACCCGCTCAAACCCAACAGCAACCACAGACGTTTCATACCCTTGAACCTCATGACATTGAACACAACACAGGCGCGGACCCTCGATAGGCGGCCCATCAGATTTCCGAATCCCAGATCACGGTCACGTTGCCCCGGTAAAAGGGACCGGCACCAGGCGACAACATGAATTGCATCTGCCTCGGCGGTACCTCGAAGTGCAGGACACCCGGCGCCCTGTCGACGTAGAAACCCGGCTGGAAAAACAGCGCATTGGCCGCGCCCGCTCGCAGGCGCATGTGCCTGACGGGTTGCCCGCTCATGTCGGTCAGGCCATTGGGCAGGCTGACATAGACCTGCAGCTCCACTCCTCGCCTGGAGACCCGGTCATCAAGCAGGCAGTCGTAAACGACGCCGATAAACTCACACTCCATGTACATCTTGAAACGCGAGGAGGCCGAGATATTGAAGGTCTGGTCACGGAACAACCGCACCGGTTTACGCCCGGCATGCAGCCAGCTCTGCCAGCCACCGGCCGGGACCAACTGGACCTTTTCGCCACCGGGCGGAATGTCGACCTTAAGGGTGTGCTGCACGTCGAGATTGAAGTTCATCGTCAACGCCGAATCGCTCGGTATCAGAACATCACCAAAATCGAAATCGCCATTGGGGCCGATGCTGTAAGTCAGTGAGCCGGTGTAGTGCCCTGAAGACATGCCCAAGGGATTGGGGGTCTCCAGTTCATAGGCGAAATCCAGGTGATTGAAGCGAAGCCACGGAACATTGAACTTTGCCTGTTTTGCGCAGGTGCCTTCGGTGGGCGTTCGCCAGAAAAAATCGTAGGTGGTGGTGGTGTACCAGCCTACCCCGCTGTAGAGGCAGGGCGACGGTGCACTCACCCAACTCAGGCCCCATAACAGGTTGTGCGCAATGCGGTAATCATCGGCGCCTCCCACCAGTTCCATCACATCATCGGTCACCGCCTGCGAGCCGATGCCAGCTATCCGTACCCTCACCGTCTCGGGTTCTCTGGTCGTTTCGTGATACACGGTCAACTCACGCCATTGCGCCGGCGCTTTCAACATCGCCCCCTGACGCACGGAGGCATGATTGGCCTGTATGGGTGAACGAGAATTGAACTGAATCGGCACCTTCAAGCTGAAGAACTGCTCCAATTCACACTGGTCAGGCCAATTCCCGCAATAACCACTGGGCGGCGTGGTGTTCTTGAACTTGTTGAGATGCGGATAGGCTGAGTCCGGCTTGAACACGGCAGTGATCGTGACGTCCTCGGCACTGGCCGGAGCGGTCATGGTGCTGGTGAGCAATGCGCCAGCCACCCACCCCTTGGTACGTGAAATGAAAGAACGCGAGACGTTCATGTAAGTCTGACCTCCGATAACCAGATTCAACCGCGGGCCGTTCAGCCCGCCGTCTCGGCGCTGTGGGTGGCGTCCGCCAGGGTGTCCGGCGAACAGCGCAAATCACCGATCATCAACACGTTGTTTTCGCTGCGGTGTTTGTCGATATCGAGGCGGAACTGGCACAGCAACTGGTCGGCGTAACGCACCTCCAGGGTCGGTGAGCCCGCGTTCATTTCCATCGAGAAGAAGCCATCGACTTCGCTGACCCCACGACTGGCATGGTTGATCACGTGGTGGCCCTTGAGCGGCCGTCCCTGCGGGTCGAGCAGGCGCCCGAGCACGGTCAGGGTTTTCATCACCCGCACCTTGCGGTACTCCACGCCGCCCTTGTTCAGGTGATAGCGGGTGCGCGAAGGTTCGATGCTGGCTGCCGGCACGTGATTGCCTTCGAAGTCGAAGCTCACCGAACTGTTTTTGTAGGCCGTCAGCGGAATGAAATTGCGCCCCGGCCGCAGGGCTGCGCTGCCGCCGCTGAGGTCGTCGGCGCGCAGGGCGATACCGTCGATGTCGGACTCGACGTCAACGATCATCCCGGCGCCGCGCCCTTGATGCTGGCTGGTCAGTGCCATGCGTTGTGCGCCCACGACCAGCGTGCTGTCGAGGTTCAGGCCACCGGTGAAGTTGTTATTGAACGACGAGCGCTGGATAAAACCGTCGCCGTTGATTTCGTCGGTACGGAAGTTCGCCAGGCTCGACAGGCCGACGCCATAGGTGTCGGTCAGCGCGGTCACCGACACGCTCTGCAGTACGTGGTCTTGCAGGTCTTTGCGCCAACCCAGCGAGGCGTTGTTATCGCGCCCACCCTCACGGGCGGTACGGCTGCCGATGCTCCCGGAAATCTGCTGGCCGGGACCACCGAGGGCCAAGTTGATGCTCAGGTCGACCCCGCGATTGCGCGCATCGCCGCTGCTGTAGCTGCCCGGTCGGTCGAACAGCGACAAACGCCAATTGGCATCGCTGCCAAACAACTGGGTCCGTTGGGTCCAGCCGAGGTCGACGCCGACACCTTCGACGTTGCCCTCACTGTGGGACACCCGGGCATTGAGCGAACTCTTGCGGCTGATGCGGTGGTTCAGCGCCAGCGATGAATTGCTGGTCTGGCCGGTGAATACATTGCGTTGGCGCACGCGGGTGCCGTCGGGCAGCGTGTCGTAGGTATTGGTGGTGTCGAGCCAGCTACGGTTGTGGCTGATCACCAGGCTGCCGGAACCATAGTTGTACAGGCCTTGCAGGTCGGCACCGGTGCCGTGGTCCTCGGTCTGGTAGAGGTTGGCGTAGACACTGGTGCTGTTGCCCAGGGTCCAGTCGATGGAGCTGCCGTACTGGAGCTTTTCCCGCACCTGGCGTGCGGACAGGCCGAGAATCACCCGCGGGTGCAGCAGATAATTGATCGAAGCCCCCGCCGTGGCATCGCCACTGCTTTGTTGATCCCAGTTGCTCAGCAGCTTGCTTTCCTGCCCGGCGAACAGGTTGTAGCGCCAGCGCTCATCGTGGTTGCGCCAATTGCTCGGCTTGTAGATCAGCTCCTGAGTGGTCGAAGTGACTTGACCGTCCTCGATCAGCCGTACTTCCACTTCATAAATGCCGCCGGGCAATGGCCGTGTGTCGAGGGTTTGCAACCCGGCCGGGACCGACTGGGTGTTGATCAACAGGCCATCGCGATAGATCTCCACCGATGCCTGGCGGTTGGCCGTGACATAAACCGGGTACACGCTGGGTTTCGGACTGTCGATGGCCAGGCTGTCGGAGCTGCCATACATCACGCCCACGGCGGTGTCGGGACTGGTGCCGAACGAACGGGGCTGGCGGGTCAGGCCTTCGGCGTTGGGCGTGAAGTAGCCCAGGCGGAAAAAACTGCCCTCCAGTTCGCGCTGGGTGAACAGCTCATGCACCGCGTGGTAGGTCTTGTCATCCGGCCCGCCCAGACGCGCCAGTTGCATGTTGAAGGTCTGGCTCCAGTTGCCCAGGCTGCCGCTGGCCTCCAGACCGAAACGACCGCCCAGGTCTTGATCCTGGCCGCCGTTGAGATTGAGCTGGTTACGCACCATCAGGCCGCTGCTGCCGCCTTCGGGCTGAGCGTAGAAACGCTTGGCTTCGCTGTCGCGCTCGGCATTTTCGGTGACGATCGACAGCAAGGAATTTTCCAGGTTGTAGTGAACCGCCAGCATTTGTTCCGGGCATTGCCCCGTGCAGGCTCCCAAGGCCACGCCGGGCTTGAGGATGTCGGCCCAAGTCTCGCGCTCCCCGGCACCCAAACGGCTTTCACTGGTGTCGGTGAAATCGAGCAACGTCACCCGGTCATCGCGGGACAACACAATCATCGCCTCACCGAGTGGCTGTTGATCGAGCTCGACCCGAACCGCCAACGGAACGTCAAAGAAATGCTCCTCGAACTCTGCCGGCAAGCCTTTGGCCTGGGCCAGCAAACTTCGCGGCGTATGATCAACAGAAGTGGGCGCCGCAAATGCACTGCTACATAACAGCAACGCAAGCGCTGCCGCGATGGGCGTCATCGGGAACATGAACGAGTACTCTAATAACAAAGAAGTTAAATCCCGACCGGCAACTTTTTACAGCGCCGGTCGGTCACGTTACTTATACAAGTAAGTGCTTATGACTCTTGATCAAGGAGCAGGAGGAACAGCATCGAACATCATGGTGACCGCACCGGTGTAATCACCTGGCGCAAAGGTAGTGCCCAGCGCCTTGATGTTGAGAGGGGCACGATAGTTCACGTTCGATTCGGTTTCGCCGACGACCATTTGCGGAGTGGTCGTGAGCACTACATTGTTGAGTGCCACTTGCAGGTCGATCTCCGAAGCACCACCGATCAGCTTCGGCACACTTTCAAGGCTGGCGTGCACCGAACCGTTGTTGTTGCGCACGTCGAAGAAACCGTTGACCTCATCCATGGTGCCTTTGCTTGGCAAGTAATCCATTCTCTGATCCTTGTTGACCAGATCCGGATCGACCGGCACCACGTAGAAACCATTGGTGGGTACATGAGCGACAAGGTTGATGGAATGACGGGCTTCACCCGCGGCGAATACGGCGGAAGAACTCAGTGCCAGAACAGCCAGAGGAGCAGCGAACGCGATTTTCTTGAACATCTTTCAGTACCTGTCTTTTAAAAGGATAAAGCGCAGAAAGTTCAAGTTGAGCAAAACCGTCACGAGCAGTTATTTGCTCAGCTGAACTTTCAACGCCGAAAGATGATCGACCAATTTATCTGGAAAGTAAGCAGGCAAGTTCCTGCAAGTGCGTAGCCAAAGTGCTATCGAGGCAGAAAGAAAAAACCTGAAATTACTTAAAATTGAATGCCTGACTGTAAGAGAAATACTACAAAGCTGACACTAACGACAATGACTCGCAGATACTAACCTAGTTGCTTCTGTAAGACCAATACCACAAGTCCCGCATTTAATAGGCCAAAACATAACATTAGAGAGTTAACACTAATTTCAGGTTTTTCACCTGCATTGATTGCCACCATTTTTGCCGTTTTGGCGGGCAAATCGGCCCGACGCTCGGGACGGCCATCGGTCGGGGGGGCTTGCGCCCCCATTAAGATATATCTTAAGTTATGTCTAAACACGACGAGAGAAAGCACAAATGAGAGACCATCATTCCCCCTACCGCGAACACGGCGACGGCCGCGACGGCTTCGAGAAGCGCCCCGGCCGCGAGCGCGGTGGTCGCGGCCCCCGGGTCTTCGCCCCCGGTGACCTGAAATTGCTGTTGCTGGCGCTGATCGCCGAACAGCCTTGCCACGGCTACGACCTGATCCGCCAGATCGAAGGCATGTTCGACGGCGCCTACAGCCCCAGCCCCGGCGTGATTTACCCGACCCTGACCTTTCTGGAAGAGAGCGAAATGATCCAGGGCGACGCCGAAGGCGGGAAAAAACGCTATTGCGTGACCGACGCCGGGCGTCAATCCCTGGCCGAGCAAGCCGTCGCCCTTGAAGGCGTGCGGGTGCGCATCGATGTCAGCAAACGCTCCCTGCGCGGCCATGATCGCCCACCCGAAATCCACGAGGCGGTGCACAACCTGCGCCACGCCCTGCAACTGCACCACGGCCGCTGGAGCGCGCAAGAGATCCAGCGTGTCGCGGCCCTGCTCAACGACACCGCCAAAGCCATCGTCGACGGCCCCGCCGTTCAAGCTGCCCAGGAGAAAGCCGAATGACTGAAGTCGTTACCCAAGCCATTCATCGCGTCATGCACGAAATCAAACGCCGGCGCCTGAAAGTGTTGCGGGTGGTCGACCTGACCCCGCGCATGCGCCGGATCACCCTGGGCGGGCCCGAACTGGCAGGGTTCGTCAGCCTCGGCACGGACGATCACGTCAAACTGCTGTTCCCGCAGAACGCGGCGGAACAGGCAGCCCTGGAAACCCTGGTACTCGGCGCCGGCAAAAGCGACGGACCGATGCCGGCCATGCGTGACTACACCCCGCGTCGCTATGACCTGGACACGCTGGAGCTGGACATCGACTTCGTGCTGCACGGCGACGGCCCTGCCTCGACCTGGGCCGAACAGGCCAGGCCGGGGCAGTTCCTGCACATCGGCGGGCCGCGCGGTTCGATGATCGTGCCGGACATGTTCGACAGCTATCTGCTGATCGGCGACGAAACCGCCCTGCCCGCCATTGCCCGGCGTCTTGAAGGCTTGCCGGCGAATCGGCGGGCGCTGGTGATTGTCGAAGTGGAAAACGGCAAGGAGCAGCAAGTGCTGCAGAGCGCTGCCCAGGTCAACGTGATCTGGGTGCTGCGCGAAGGTGGCAAGGACCACCTGCTGAGCACGGTGCGGCAGATCAAGGTGCCCACGGGCAGCCTGTACGCCTGGGTCGCGACCGAGACCAAGGTGTCACGGCAAATCCGTCGAGTGTTGCTCGATGAGCATGGGTTGGACGAGCAGTTCGTCAAAGCGGTCGGCTACTGGCGGCTGGATAACACTGACGAAGAGTGACCGGCTTTAGGGCCCCATCGCGAGCAGGCTCGCTCCCACATTGGATCTGTGTGCAGCAAACCTTTGTGGGAGCGAGCCTGCTCGCGATGGCGATGCCACAAACACTACAAATTCAGCCCCTTGGCACGGCGTCCCAGCCAACCATCCAATCCAATCAACAGCAACGCAATCAACACAAACCCCGCCAACAATCCCCCGGCATTGATGAACACCTGTGGATAACCCAGCTTCTCCACATCAACGAACGGATAGGGATAAACCGCCAGCAAATGCCCGCGCAGCAGCGAATAGCCGAAGTACAGCAGCGGATAAATCACCCACAACGCGATGTGCCCCAGCCGCAACCGGCCCTTGGGCACACAACACCACCAATACACCAGGAACAGCAGCGGCATGATGTCGTGCAGCAGCTCATCGGCCAGCCATTGCCAGCCCTGCGGGTGCCACAAATGGCGCAGTAACAGGTTGTAGGCCAGGCTGACCACGGCGATGCTCACGGCAATGCCGCTACTGACCGAGGATTGTAAAAACCAGCGCCGTGCAGCGGACTCGCGGGACGTCAGTTCACAGGTCAGGACCGTCGCCACCAGCGTATTGCTGAGCACGGTGAAGTAGCTGAAAAAACTCATCAACCCACCCAGCAGACTGGCGCCCAGGGTCCACCGCGAATAGAAAATCAGGTACATCTGGATGCTCAGGCCGGCCCAACCCAGGACCGCTGCCACGGCCACAAAATGACGTCGTGCGGCAGACCCCATCGCCATCGGGTTGACCCTGTTCAGAGCGGACGCTTGGTGCGCATCAGCTTTACGTAGAGGCGCTCGACCTTCTCCCGTGCCCAAGGGGTTTTACGCAGGAACGTCAGGCTCGACTTGATGCTCGGGTCACTCTTGAAGCAGCGAATATCGATGCGCTCGGCCAGCCCCGACCACTCATAATGCTCAACCAGGGCGTTGAGGATCTGTTCCAGGGTCACGCCGTGCAGCGGGTCAGTGTTGTGTTCGGTCATGCCAGGCCTTCGAGCAGAGTGTGGATTGGAAGCCGCGCACCTTAGCCGAGGGCTTCTTCGGGTGGAAGCGATCTATCAAATGTAGGTGATCTTGGGATCCCGGGACCCTGTAGGAGCGAGCTTGCTCGCGAAAAACGCAATGACACCGCTGGGCATCTGGTTTTACGCGTTTTCGTTCAAGTCCATCGCGAGCAGGCTCGCTCCTACAATTGTTACCGAATCCGAAATAATTCATCTCAACAAAGCGCTTTCTCTATTTGTAACAGAACATTATCCTTGCACTGGCCTTTGCTGAAACGCTTCCGCTGATACGCATCTCGCCTGCCGCGTCCAATCATCCCCAGAAAAAGATCAAGAATTTCCCCTCTATGCCTGATTTACAACCTTCGAAAGACAGCGCTGTCTTTAAGCCTGTCGCCTGCCGGAACGCCTTGAACCTGATCGGCGGATTGACCGCGATGAGCCTCGTCACCTGCGCCCAGGCTGCGGCGGCCTTTGATAGCGACTCACCGTGGATGCTCGGCGACTGGAACGGCACGCGCACCGAACTGGCGGAAAAGGGCTACGAATTCAAACTGGATTACACCGGCGAAATGGGCAGCAACCTGCACGGCGGCTACGACCACGACCGCACGGCGCGCTACAGCGATCAGTTCGGCCTCGGTACGCATCTGGACCTGCAGAAGATCCTCGGCTGGAACGATGCCGAATTTCAGCTGACCGTGACCAAACGCAGCGGCAACAACATCAGCAACGACCGGATCAACGATCCGCGTGTCGGCGGCTTCACCTCGGCCCAGGAAGTCTGGGGGCGTGGCCAGACCTCGCGCCTGACGCAGATGTGGTATCAGCAGAAATTCCTCGACCAGACACTCGACATCAAGGTCGGCCGCTTTGGCGAAGGCGAAGACTTCAACAGCTTCCCTTGCGACTTCCAGAACCTGGCGTTCTGCGGCTCCCAGGTCGGCAACTGGGCCGGTGGCATCTGGTACAACTGGCCGGTCAGCCAATGGGCGATGCGGGTCAAATATCACCTGACGCCCGAGCTGTACGCACAGGTCGGTGCCTATGAGCAAAACCCGTCCAACCTCGATCGTGACAACGGCTTCAAACTCAGCGGCAGTGGCACCCAGGGCACGGTCCTGCCGGTGGAACTGGTGTGGACGCCGAAGCTCAACGGCCTGCCCGGCGAGTACCGCGCCGGTTACTACTACAGCAGCGCCAAAGCCAGCGACGTCTACAAGGACAGCAACGGTCAGCCCGCGGCCCTGAGCGGTGAGGCCTACCGCAGCGCGTCGAGCAAGCACGGCGTATGGCTCGGCCTTCAGCAGCAGGTCACCAGCGTCGCCAGCGATAACAGTCGTGGTTTGAGCCTGTTCGCCAACGGCACGATGCACGACAAAAAGACCAACGCCATCGACAACTACGTCCAGGCCGGCCTCGTCTACAAAGGCTTGCTCGATGCCCGGGCCAGAGATGACATCGGCTTTGCCCTGGCCCGCGTCCACGTCAACCCGGCCTACCGCAAAAACGCCGAAGCGACCAATCAGGCCCACGCCGTCTTCGATTACGACGACCCGGCCTTCCTGCCGCCCCAGGACACCGAATACAGCGCCGAACTCTATTACGGCGTGCACGTCACCCACTGGCTGACCGTGCGCCCGAATTTGCAGTACATCCGTCACCCCGGTGGCGTGGACCAGGTCGATGACGCGCTGATTGGCGGGATCAAGATCCAGTCGTCGTTCTAAAAACACCATTCCCCTGTGGGAGCGAGCCTGCTCGCGATGGCGGTGTATCAGTCGACATTAATGCTGAATACCAGACCGCTATCGCGAGCAGGCTCGCTCCCACAAGGGTTGCATCAACCAAACCGTTTTTATCTGAACCATGCCCGCGCCGGATCGTCATCTACAGTGAACTGGCGCGGGACTACTTGAAACGTCACGGAGAATCACACTATGAGCACTGAGGGTGCCTTGGGTCGAAGCCGTCTATTGCCGACCTTGCTCGGCATACTGCTTCTGCTAATGGGCCTGGCCATGCTGGCCGGGGGGGTCAAGCTGAGCATGCTGGGCGGCTCGCTGTACTACCTGCTGGCCGGTATCGGCATCGCGTTGACCGGCGTTCTGCTGATCGCCGCCCGTCGCGCCGCACTGGGCCTGTACGCACTGGTGCTGTTCGCCAGCACCGTCTGGGCCTTGTGGGAAGTGGGCCTCGACTGGTGGCAACTGGTGCCGCGCCTGGCGCTGTGGTTCGCCCTGGGTGTGGTGATGCTGTTGCCGTGGTTCCGCCGTCCATTGCTGCGTGACGGCACTGCGCCACTGGGCACCGGCGCATTGAGCGTGGCCGTGGCGCTGGCCGGTGCAACCGCCCTTGCCAGCCAGTTCACCCACCCCGGTGAAGTCCTTGGCGAGTTGGGCCGCGACAGCGCCGACATGACCAGCACGGCGCCAGCAATGCCCGAAGGCGACTGGCAGGCCTATGGCCGCAGCGAATTCGGTGATCGCTACTCGCCGCTCAAGCAAATCACGCCCGGCAACGTCGGCAAGTTGCAGGAAGCCTGGCGCATCCGCACCGGCGACCTGCCGACCGCCGATGACCCGGTGGAACTGACCAACGAAAACACCCCGCTCAAAGCCAACGGCATGCTCTATGCCTGCACCGCCCACAGCAAGGTGCTGGCGCTGGACCCGGACACCGGCAAGGAAATCTGGCGCTTCGACCCGCAGATCAAGAGCCCGTCGGGCTTCAAGGGCTTCGCCCACATGACCTGCCGTGGCGTTTCCTACTATGACGAAAACGCCTACGCCAAGGCCGGCGATGCGGCGTCCGCCGTCGTTTCCGAAGCCGGTAAAGCAGTGGCCCAGGCTTGCCCGCGTCGTCTGTACCTGCCGACCGCCGACGCCCGCCTGATCGCACTGAATGCCGACACCGGCAAGATCTGCGAAGGCTTCGGCACCAACGGCGTAGTAGACCTGACCCAGGGCATCGGCCCGTTCACGCCGGGTGGCTACTACTCCACCTCGCCGGCCGCGATCACCCGTGACCTGGTGATCATGGGTGGCCACGTCACCGACAACGAGTCGACCAACGAGCCGTCCGGCGTGATCCGCGCCTATGACGTGCGCGACGGTCACCTGGTGTGGAACTGGGACAGCAACAACCCGGACGCCACCGAGCCTTTGGCACCGGGCCAGATCTACAGCCGCAACTCGGCGAACATGTGGTCGCTGGCCAGCGTCGACGAAAAACTCGGCATGGTTTACCTGCCGCTGGGCAATCAGACGCCTGACCAGTGGGGCGCGGACCGCACCCCTGGCGCAGAAAAATTCAGCGCCGGCCTGGTCGCTCTGGACCTGGCCACCGGCAAGGTGCGCTGGAACTACCAGTTCACCCACCATGACCTGTGGGACATGGACGTTGGCAGCCAGCCGACCCTGCTGGACATGAAAACCGCCGACGGCATCAAGCCGGCTGTGATCCAACCGACCAAGCAAGGCAGCCTGTACGTCCTCGACCGTCGCGACGGCACGCCGATCGTTCCGATCCGCGAAATCCCGGTCCCGCAAGGCGCCGTGAAAGGTGACCACACCGCGCCGACCCAGGCCCGTTCGGACCTGAACCTGCTGGCTCCGGAACTGACCGAAAAAGCCATGTGGGGCGCCAGTCCGTTCGACCAGATGCTGTGCCGCATCCAGTTCAAGGAACTGCGTTACGAAGGCCAGTACACCCCGCCATCGGAACAGGGCAGCCTGATCTATCCGGGTAACGTCGGCGTGTTCAACTGGGGCGGCGTGTCGGTCGACCCGGTTCGCCAGATGTTGTTCACCAGCCCGAACTACATGGCCTTCGTCTCGAAAATGGTCCCGCGCGCCCAAGTGGCGGCCGGCAGCAAGCGCGAGAGCGAAACCGCTGGCGTGCAACCGAACACGGGCGCCCCATACGCGGTGATCATGCACCCGTTCATGTCGCCGTTCGGCGTGCCGTGCCAGGCGCCGTCCTGGGGTTACGTGGCCGGTATCGACCTGACCACCAGCAAAATCGTGTGGAAACGCAAGAACGGCACCAGCCGCGACAGCTCGCCGCTGCCGATCGGCCTGCCCATTGGCGTGCCAAGCATGGGCGGCTCGATGGTCACTGCGGGTGGCGTCGGCTTCCTCAGCGGCACCCTGGACCAGTACCTGCGCGCCTATGACGTCAACACCGGCAAGGAACTCTGGAAGTCGCGCCTGCCGGCCGGCGGCCAGGCGACACCGATGACCTACACCGGCAAGGACGGCAAGCAATACGTGCTGCTCGTGGTCGGCGGTCATGGTTCGCTGGGCACCAAGATGGGTGACTATGTGATTGCGTACAAACTGCCCGAGTAAGTTTTAGCGGCAGTAAAACGAAAGGCGACGCCCTCACAGGCGTCGCCTTTTTTGTGGCCGCAGATTTCAAAACACCACACGCCCCCTGTGGGCGCAAGCTTGCTCGCGATAGCGTGATGTCAGACACCTAAAATGTTGACTGACACTCCGTCATCGCGAGCAGGCTCGCTCCCACAATTGTCCGCGCTAAGCCGAGGTTCAGCTAACCTGAATCCCTGCTGAATACACCTTTGAATGACCGGTTAATGCCCAGGCATCATTGAAACCACCGCCAACCTGCCCCATCTAAGACCCATACCCATTGCGCAGGTGCCCAAATGAGCGACCAGCAAGAATTCCCTGAAGACCCGAGCGAATACGCCGATCCGGAAAACGCCACCCCTCACTCCACCGGCAAAGGCCTCGCCCTGCCTGGCCAGAACCTGCCGGACAAGGTCTACATCATCCCGATCCACAACCGACCGTTCTTCCCGGCCCAGGTGCTGCCGGTCATCGTCAATGAAGAACCCTGGGCCGAAACCCTCGACCTGGTCGCCAAATCCGATCACCACTCCCTGGCGCTGTTCTACATGGACACCCCCCAGGAAGACCCGCGTCATTTCGACACGTCGGCCCTGCCGCTCTACGGCACGCTGGTCAAGGTGCATCACGCCAGCCGCGAAAACGGCAAGTTGCAGTTCGTCGCCCAGGGCCTGACCCGCGTACGCCTGAAGACCTGGCTCAAACACCATCGCCCGCCGTACCTGGTGGAAGTCGAATACCCGCACCAGCCCACCGAGCCGACCGACGAGGTCAAGGCCTACGGCATGGCGCTGATCAATGCGATCAAGGAACTGCTGCCGCTCAATCCGCTGTACAGCGAAGAGCTGAAGAATTACCTCAACCGCTTCAGCCCCAACGATCCGTCGCCCCTGACCGACTTCGCCGCCGCCCTGACCTCGGCCACCGGCAGCGAACTGCAAGAAGTGCTCGACTGCGTACCGATGCTCAAGCGCATGGAAAAAGTCCTGCCGATGCTGCGCAAGGAAGTCGAGGTCGCGCGCCTGCAAAAAGAAATTTCTGCCGAAGTTAACCGCAAGATCGGCGAACATCAGCGTGAGTTCTTCCTCAAGGAACAGCTCAAGGTCATCCAGCAGGAGCTGGGGCTGACCAAGGACGACCGCAGCGCCGACCTCGAACAGTTCGAACAGCGACTGGTGGGCAAAGTCCTGCCGGTGCAGGTGCAGAAGCGCCTCGAAGAGGAAATGAACAAGCTGTCGATCCTCGAGACCGGCTCGCCGGAGTATGCGGTCACCCGCAACTACATCGACTGGGCGACCTCGGTGCCGTGGGGCGTGTACGGCGAGGACAAACTCGACCTCAAGTACGCCCGCAAGGTGCTGGACAAGCACCATGCCGGCCTCGATGACATCAAGGACCGCATCCTCGAGTTCCTCGCGGTCGGTGCCTATAAAGGCGAGATCAGCGGCTCCATCGTGCTGCTGGTCGGCCCGCCGGGCGTGGGCAAGACCAGCGTCGGCAGATCCATCGCCGAATCCCTCGGCCGGCCGTTCTACCGTTTCAGCCTCGGTGGCATGCGCGACGAAGCCGAGATCAAGGGTCATCGCCGCACCTACATCGGTGCTCAGCCGGGCAAACTGGTGCAGGCGTTGAAAGACGTCGAAGTGATGAACCCGGTGATCATGCTCGACGAGATCGACAAGATGGGCCAGAGCTACCAGGGCGACCCGGCCTCGGCGCTGCTGGAAACCCTCGATCCGGAGCAGAACGTCGAATTCCTCGACCACTACCTCGACTTGCGCATGGACCTGTCGAAGGTGCTGTTCATCTGCACCGCCAACACCCTGGACTCGATCCCCGGGCCGTTGCTCGACCGGATGGAAGTGATTCGCCTGTCGGGCTATATCACCGAAGAAAAAGTCGCCATCGCCAAGCGTCACCTGTGGCCGAAACAGCTTGAGAAAGCCGGCGTGTCCAAGGGCAGCCTGAGCATCAGCGACAGCGCGCTCAAGGCATTGATCGACGGTTATGCCCGTGAAGCGGGTGTCCGCCAGTTGGAAAAAAACCTCGGCAAACTGGTGCGTAAAGCGGTGATGAAGCTGCTCGACGACCCGGATGCCGTGATCAAGCTCGGCCCCAAAGACCTTGAAAGCTCGCTCGGCAAACCGGTGTTCCGCAACGAGCAAGTGTTGTCGGGCATCGGCGTGATCACCGGGCTGGCCTGGACCAGCATGGGCGGCGCCACCCTGCCGATCGAAGCGACGCGCATCCACACCTTGAACCGTGGGTTCAAACTCACCGGGCAACTGGGTGATGTGATGAAGGAGTCCGCGGAAATCGCCTACAGCTACGTCAGTTCCAATCTGAAGTCGTTTGGCGGTGATCCAAAGTTCTTCGACGAGGCTTTCGTGCACCTGCACGTGCCGGAAGGCGCCACCCCGAAAGACGGCCCGAGCGCCGGCGTGACCATGGCCAGCGCCCTGCTCTCGCTGGCGCGTAACCAGCCGCCGAAGAAAGGCGTGGCGATGACCGGCGAACTGACGTTGACCGGGCACGTACTGCCGATTGGCGGGGTGCGTGAAAAGGTCATCGCGGCGCGGCGACAGAAGATATTCGAGTTGATTCTGCCGGAGGCCAACCGGGGTAATTTCGAGGAGTTGCCGGAGTATCTGAAGGAAGGCATTACCGTGCACTTCGCCAAGCGATTTGCGGATGTGGCCAAAGTGTTGTTCTGACAGTTCTCTGGCGTCCGCACTACCGCTATCGCGAGCAGGCTCGCTCCCACAGTGGTTGGTGTTCACAAATTTTGTGTTCGCTGCAAAAACCCTGTGGGAGCGAGCCTGCTCGCGATGGCGTTGGCCCTGGCGACGCCAATTCCCAACACTGTCACACTTTGTCTCATCTCAGTTATGCTCGCCGTTCGTCGTGAACGCCGGAGCCATTGATCTTATGTCCCCCACCCGCCTGTTTGTCCCCCTCGCCCTCGCGCTGCTGGCCGCCTGCGCCACGCAACCGAAGCAGAATGTGACCGTGGAAAAACAAAGCGAATGCCCGGTGAAGCTCACCAACGGGCAAAACCTGATCCTGACCCTGCCAAGCAATCCGACCACGGGTTACCGCTGGGCCATCCAGGATTCGGCCGGTGGCGTGTTGCGAGCGCTCAGCCCCGAGGTCTATACCAACCCGGAAGATGCCGGTGTGGTCGGCGCGGCCGGGATTTCCACCTGGCGCTTTCAGGCCTTCGCCACCGGGACCGGGCGTTTGCGCCTGACTTCGCAACAGCCCTGGGCGCCGGAAGTGCTGCCGGTGGACTCTTTCGACTGCAACATATCGGTTGATTGACCGTGGGTTGGCTGATTCTGGCGCTCATGGGCGCCGTGACCTTTCTCTACGGGGTCAGCGTGCACGCCGCGCTGCTCTGTCTGCTGGTCAAGCCGCTGCCCGTCCTGGCCCTGCTCGGCTGGCTGCACGATGCGCCACCGAGCGAGTATCGGCGCTGGATCAGCCTCGGATTGATCTTCTCCCTGCTCGGTGACGTGCTGCTGGCGTGGCCGGGGGATTTGTTCGTGTTCGGCCTTGGGGCGTTTCTGGTCGCGCATCTGGCTTACCTGAAAGCGTATTTGAGCGATTGCCGGCGCCTGGCCTTGTTGCCACTGATCCTGGCCTTGGGTGTCTGTGCCGTGCTGCTGGGAATTCTGATCGCTCACGGACTTGGCCCGTTGCTGATCCCGGTGATTGTCTACGGCCTGGCGATCAGCGCCATGCTCTGGCGCGCACTGGCCCGACTCGGCACCGAGGTGCCCAAGCGCTCGGCGCTGCTCGCGGCGGGCGGTGCCGTGGCGTTTGTGTTTTCCGACAGCGTGATTGGCGTCAGTCGCTTTGTGGTGCCGTTCGAGGCGGCGCCGTACGTGATTATCCTCAGTTACTGGCTGGGGCAATGGGGCATTACCGCGTCGGCGTTCACTCAGAAACCGCGTTGACCCCATCGCGAGCCGGCTCGCTCCCACAATTGATCTGCTGTGAATACAAGATTCATATCCGACGAAATCCCCTGTGGGAGCGAGCCAGCTCGCGACAGCGATCTCACTGACGACGAAGAATCCGGACTTGCCCCGCCGCTTTATCAGACAACCCGCGCATCGCCGCGCCAACTTGGCTAAAATGCCGGCCTTTTCCACCTACGCCGCTGGAACCGCCGTGAGCAAAGAACCCGATCGCCTTTTCGCCCAGCCTTTGGCCCAGGTGCCTGACTTCGCCTTTAACGAGGACGTGGTGCGGGTGTTCCCGGACATGATCAAGCGCTCGGTGCCAGGTTATCCGACCATCGTCGAAAACCTTGGCGTGCTCGCCGCGCAGTTCGCCCAGCCCAACAGTGTGCTGTATGACCTGGGCTCGTCGCTGGGTGCCGTGACCCAGGCCCTGCGCCGTCACGTGCGTACCGACGGTTGCCGGGTGATCGCTGTGGATAACTCGGCGGCGATGGTCGAGCGCTGCCGCGAGTACCTCAACGGTCAGGACTCGATGTTCCAGGAATTGTTGCCGGTCGAAGTGATCGAAGGCGATATCCTCGCCCTCGACTTCCAGTCTGCCTCGGTGGTGGCGCTGAACTTCACCCTGCAATTCATCGCCCCGGAGCAACGCACGGCGTTGCTGTCGCGCATCCGTCAGTCATTGCTGCCCGGCGGTGCCTTGATCCTCTCGGAAAAACTGCGCTTCAACGACCCCGAAGAGCACGCGCTGCTCACTGATCTGCACGTCGCGTTCAAACGCGCCAACGGCTACAGCGAACTGGAAATCGCCCAGAAGCGCAGCGCCATCGAAAACGTCATGAAGCCCGACAGCCTCGAAGAACACCGCGAACGCCTGCTGGCCGCCGGGTTCTCGAAAGTCGTGCCGTGGTTCCAGTGTCTTAACTTTGCCTCGTTGATTGCCTTGCCATGATTGATTTGTCCCCCCTCGCCCGCCGTCTGGCGGGCACGCCACTGGCCGACTGGGCCAACACCCTGCAGGCGCAACTCGACAAGAAAATGGAAAAGGGTCACGGCGACCTGGAGCGCTGGCAAAGCGCGCTCGACGCCCTGCCGACCATCCAGCCGAGCGAAGTCGATTTGCTCAACGGCCTGAAGCTGGACACCGATTGCGACGATGCCACCCGCGCGCAGATGCGTACCGCGTTGATGGGCCTGTCGCCGTGGCGCAAGGGGCCGTTCGACCTGTTTGGCGTACACGTCGACACCGAATGGCGCTCGGACTGGAAATGGTCGCGGGTGGCCCCGCACCTGGACCTCAAGGGCAAACGCATCCTCGATGTCGGCTGCGGCAACGGCTATTACATGTGGCGCATGCTCGGCGCCGGCGCGGACAGCGTGATCGGTGTCGATCCGAACTGGCTGTTCTTCTGCCAGTTCCAGGCCGTGCAGCGTTACCTGTCCGAGCCGAACGCCTGGCACCTGCCCTTCCCCTTCGAAGACCTGCCGCCGAACCTGGAAGGCTTCGACACGGTGTTCTCCATGGGCGTGTTCTACCACCGTCGCTCGCCGATCGAACATTTGCTGGCGCTGAAGGATTGCCTGGTCAAGGGCGGCGAACTGGTGCTGGAAACCCTGGTGGTCGAAGGCGATAAACACCAGGTGCTGGTGCCGGAAGACCGTTATGCGCAAATGCGCAACGTGTGGTTCCTGCCGTCGGTGCCGGCGCTGGAACTGTGGCTGCGCCGCGCCGGGTTCAGCGATGTGAAGTGCGTGGATGTGAGCGTGACCACGGTCGAGGAACAGCGCGGCACGGAGTGGATGAAGTACCAGTCCCTGAGCGACTTCCTCGATCCCGAGGATCACAGCAAGACCATCGAAGGGCTGCCGGCGCCGATGCGGGCGGTGATTGTGGCCAGAAAATAATGCAGAAACCTGTAGGAGCGAGCCTGCTCGCGATGGTGGACAACGATAACGCGGGCTTTCCGAATGGACGCGGCGCTCTCAAGTACATCGCGAGCAGGCTCGCTCCTACAGAGAGGCGGTGTTTAGTCTGAAGGTTTGGCGCGCCGCGCCTTGAAAAACTCGCTCAACACCGCCCCGCACTCCTCGGCCAACACCCCGCCTTCATACAACACCCGGTGATTCAAGAAGCCCTGGGTGAAGAACTGCCCCTGGCTCTGCACGATCCCCGCTTTGGGCTCCAGCGCGCCATACACCACCCGCGCAATCCGCGAGTGCACGATCAGCCCGGCGCACATGCTGCACGGCTCCAGGGTCACGTACAGCGTGCTGCCCGGCAGGCGATAGTTGCTCACGGCCTGGGCGGCGGCGCGGATGGCGACCATCTCGGCGTGGGCGCTCGGGTCATTGCCACTGATCGGGCAGTTGAAGCCGCGGCCGATGATTTCGCCGTCCTGCACCAGCACCGCGCCCACCGGCACTTCGCCGAGAGCGGCGCCCTGGGCGGCCAGGGCCAGGGCTTCACGCATGAAGTCGCGATCACGGCTACGGTCGATGATGGCGGCGGGACGAATCTGTCGCATCACGCCACCTCGATGGCGGCCATCAGGCCGGTTTCCATGTGGTCGATCACATGGCAATGGAACATCCACACGCCCGGGTTATCCGCCACCAGCGCCACTTGCGCGCGCTCGTTCTTGCCCAACAGGTAAGTGTCGGTGAAGTACGGGATGACCTTGTGCCGGTTCGAGGCGATGACTTTGAAGCTCATGCCGTGCAGGTGAATCGGGTGCTGGTATTGAGTCATGTTTTTCAATTCGAAGATGTAACTCTTGCCCTTCTCGAGCCTGGCAATCGGCCGGTCGACGCAGGTCTTGTCAGTGATGTCCCAGGCCTTGCCGTTGATCTGCCACAGGCTCGGCGGCTTGCCATTATCGACGTTCACCGACACCGAACCCACCCACTCGAAATTGAAGTTGAGTTTCTCGGCATTGGCCAGGTCCGGTTCGGCCACCGGGTTGGCGGGCAGCGCGGGGGGCCATTCAGTCGGCGCATCGGTATTGGCCACGGAGCGCAACGTCGCCAACCGTACGGGGCCGTTGCGCAGCGACAACTCTTCGCCGACCGGCGGGGCCTTGATCGCCAGGCAAATGCGCATGCCGGGACCGAGCCAGTATTCCTTGCCGAGCGGGCGCGGCTCGACCGGGTTGCCATCCAGCGCATAGATCTGCGCTTCGACGCCGGGGATGTTCAGGCGATAGGTCAGGGTGTTATCGAGGTTGAGCAGGCGCACGCGGGTGATCTGGCCGGCGGGCAAATCGATGACAGGTTGAGAGACCCCGTTGATGGTCGAAAGACGCCCCGCCGTACCGCCACGAGCCGCCTCGCGAGGAACGCTGAACGCGACGAAAGCACCTTCCTCATCGACGTGCCAGCTCTTGAGGCTCAAGGTTTTTTCGTACTTGAAACCGGTCGGCTCGCGCTCTTCGATGATCAGCGGGCCAACCAGGCCACGGCCGAGCTCTTCGCTGCTGTTCACATGGGGGTGATACCAGTAGCTGCCGGCGTCCGGCACGCGGAACTTGTAGTCGAAGTATTCACCCGGCAGCACCGGCAGTTGCGAAACGTAGGGCACGCCGTCCATTTCCAGCGGCAGGCGGATGCCATGCCAGTGAATGGTGGTGGCGACCGGCAGGTGGTTGATGAAACGCACCCGCAACCATTCGCCTTGACGCACCCGCAGTTCGGTGCCGGGCGCCGACGGGCCGAACGCCCAGGCTTCGGTTTTGTGTCCCGGCACCAGCTCGACGTCCAGCGGCGCGGCGATCAGCTCGTAGTCATGGCCCGCCTCGGCGTCGGCCCTTTTGCCCAGCCAGTAACGCGACGCGCCACCCGCCCCCACGCCAACCACTACAAGACCGGCCAGACCACCGAGTATTTGTCGACGGGTAAAGGACATGGACTCAACTACCTCACGTATCAGCTTCGGGCCCTGGGCCCGCAAAAGGCGAATACGATACACCTGCAATTGCGAAACAGTAAGGGTGACGTGTGGCCGCACATCCGCCGAGGGCATAACTATGTAGTGCACATGCCTTGTATTAACGGCTCATCCTGCACTGCCGTTGTCTCAAGGAATGAGAGTGCATGAACACCAACGAAACACACCCACTGCCCAATGCCGCCGATGAAGCGGCGCTCCAGGCCATCGCCATCCGGATCATCCGGACGTGCCCCAGCCTGCAGGACACGGCCCATGAAGTCGCCAGCAACCTGCTGAAAAAATCCGGCATCGCCGGTCTTGACCCGGACCAGGTGTACTTCCACCGTTTCGACGCCGCCCAAAGCAGTTCGAAAGCCTTTACCGGCTGGGAGCACGTCCACGCCACGCCGACGTCCTCCATGACCCTGACGCAGCTGGTCATCCACCGCTTTCGCGCCAGCGATCAGGACAACGCCGACTTGCTGGATGTCTATGCCGGCTTCTACACCGCCGGCCCGAACGCCGGGACCTTCAATGAAAGCAACGAAGTGCGCCTGCACGGCAACGAGGTGCTCAAGGCCTTCTGGAGCATCGATTTCAGTTCGATGTACCGCGAGCGCCTGACCACCTTCTGGGACACATCTGCCGCGGACTTCCGCACCCTGGCCAAGTGCAATTTCCTCATCCAGGCGGTGAAGGCCCGGGACAAGCGCCAGCTGAGCGACGACGACTTTCAATTCGTCACCCAGGCCGTGATCGGTCCGATCACCTGGCCGGTGAATCTGTCGATGCTGCAAGCACAACATCCTTGTGCCGGCAACGTCAGGACCCTGGACGTCGACGGTCACGTCGCCACCAGCCTCCTTCGTTTTGTCGCGCCCAACGGCCGCCAGATTGTCTACCTGCCCGGCGACACCGTCGCCTTCAAGGTGCTGGAAACCGCGACGGACATGCATTACTGGATACTGCAGGAAATGAACGAGGAAGCCGCGCGCCAGACGTTCACGACCCATTTTTCCCTGGCCGATCGCCAGACCATCGCCGAGAACATCACCGATCTCATGAACAGGCTGGTCAGCACCTGGGGCAAATACGACCATCACCTGATCAACAAAGAGAACCGGATCATCAGCGACGATGCCTTCAGCTGGCTGCGCGATTCGAGCAAGGACGCGATGTTCGCCGAAGCTGAACTCTCGCTGACGTCCAATGGCGATCTGCGCAAGAAACTGTGGATCGGTTACCTCAGCGCCGGTTTGAAAATATTCGGGCCCATGGCGGTGGTCGGCTGGCCGATTGCCCTGCCGCTGGTGGGTGCCAGTATCGCCAGCATGGGTTTGAACATCGATCAGGCGGTCAACGGAAAAACCACTGCGGAGCGCAAGGCCGGCGTTCTTGGCGCCGTGCTGGGCGGTATCGATTTGCTGTTCAACCTCCTGTTCCTCAAGGGGCCGGGATCGCTGGAGGAAATCGTTCCGGAAAACCTCGATGAGCTGAAAGAGGCGTTGGTTGCCGAGGACACGAAGCCTGTGGGCTGGCCCGCCGAACGGCCCGTTGAACTGGATTCATCCTTGCCTGAAACGTCGCAACCCATCGAAATTCCCGAGCATTGGCAAGCCAATGAGCTGCTCGAAGGTCGTACGCCGATGAGTGAGTCCGGACAATTCCAGGGCATTTATCGACTCGATTCCAACCCCTCCACCGCGATCATGCTCAATGAGGCCGCCTATTACGTACGTTACGAAGCCGACCTCAACGGCGGCGGTACCTGGGCGATCATTGATCCGGAAAATCCAAACGCGTTTTCGGGATCTCTGCCTGTGCGTCTCAATGCCCAGGGCGAATGGGAGCTGACACCCCGAGCCGGACTCAAGGGCGGCGGCAACCGGCATCCGGGATCGTCACGAGCGCCTGCACCTGTGCCCGAGCCCGAGCCCGAGC
This sequence comes from Pseudomonas fluorescens group sp. PF-69, assembly GCF_054481235.1. Lineage (NCBI taxonomy): Bacteria > Pseudomonadati > Pseudomonadota > Gammaproteobacteria > Pseudomonadales > Pseudomonadaceae > Pseudomonas > Pseudomonas fluorescens group sp. PF-69. The sequence goes on from NZ_JBTMNC010000001.1 coordinate 336,369, forward strand.
CCGCTTCTACGTCCGCTTCTGTTCAAGCGCCATCACAGGCCATCCTGCGCGGCCCTTCCACGGAATACGATGTCGTTAACCGGTTCCGTCTCAGACAGCTTGCGCTGGGCGAAAGAGAAACCCATATCAAACTGGTCCGTCAGCCAGACGGAAGTTTTCGCGGGGTGACCACTTACGAAGAGTACATCGCAGCGTCACGCGCCAAGCTGTCACAGGATGCACGCCTGTTCTTCGCTCGCAACGGATTCACTGCCTCATTACCGCCGCGCCCTGAGCTGCCCGCCGTGACACCCTCAACCACTACCGCCGAACTGATTCCGAAGATATTCAATGCAGCGCCTGGCCTGGTCATTGGCGAAAGCCAGGACCGCATTGCCAGCATGCGGTTTCTCATCGAGAACATGCCGACCCTGGCCCAACGGGAAATCAAGACGATCTATTTCCACCGCCTGCTCAACGATTTCAACCAGGTAGAGCTCGATCAATTCTTCAAGACCGGGTCAATGCCCAGTGATCTCGAGGCGTATCTGGAAAAGCTGACCAGCGACCCTTCCGGACGCTTCACCCCGCTCGAAGTGGTCAAGGCGGCTCAACAACATGGCATTCGTATTCAGGCAACCGACTGCCTGGCCAGTTACCGCTTCCCCGGTTCATCACTGCCCGACATGCACGAGCAAGCCATCAAGACCTACCTCACCCACACCCTCATGCAGGCCGATAAAGCGCTGAACGGCGCGGGCAAATGGGTGGTGCTGACGGATCAGGAAAACATCAACACCTTTCGCGGCATGGCTGGCATCAGCGAAATGCAGGGCGGTATTGGTTTGCGTATCGAAGAGGTGCTGCCGGAAGAGGGGCCGTTGATTGAAACGGATCGAGGAAGGGAGGTAGGTCGCGGCTTTGCCACACAACCCGAATCCATCGACGGCAATGTCGACACCCTGCACACAGACCTGAGCTTGCAGATGCCACTGCCCTTGCTCGAAAGAACGCCGGAGGAACTGAGCCGGATGCTGTTCAGGCAAGGCATGTTCACCTTTGAAAAGTCGAACGAAAACTGGACGCTGATCCATCGCAGCAGAGACGGCCAGGTGACCCGGACACTGGTCGAGCGCACGGCCGACGGCAACTACCTGATCAATCGCCCCGCCTGGACCGAGGTGCATCAGGTGCCCTATGCCAGCATCGAAGAGCTGTCGTGGGGTCTCAGCCGCATGGGCATGCACCTCGAAGGTCGCTTGCCGCTGTAAGTCTTTCAAGGGCTTCCCGCCCCACTGAAAAACACCGGAAACCTTGTGGGAGCGAGCTTGCTCGCTCCCCTATGGGGTCGCAAATGTGTCGCGCGCCGCGTTGAGCCCTGATTTCAGCGTGCGTTCCATACTTTTCTTACAGCATCTATCCATTAAAACGACCTGACATTCACTCAAAGCCCTACAGATCCAATCTCGCCTGCGTCACATAGTGCCGACCTCTTACCCCTCCACTTCTCAAGGACAGAGAATGCATTCATCTGACACAGGCAACTCATCGCTCCTGCCCAACCCGGCCGATCTGCGCGCCCTCAAGGATCTGGTGATCCCGTTCGTAGAGGCCTGCCCCGACATGCACGACATGTCCCACGCAGAGGCCCAAGGCATCCTGGACAAATACGGAATACAGCACATCGATCCGGATCGAGTGTGGTGGCACCGTTTCGACAACACGTCCGTCACCAGCAGCAAAGCCTTCCTGCTCTGGGAACACTACCCCACGCCCATCGAGTCACTGACGCTGCCGCAGCTGGTGGTTCAGCGCTTCCACGCCCAGGATCAGGACAACGCCGACCTGCTGGACAGTGACGGCGGCTTCTACAATGAAGGCGCGCAGGCCCGGATCTATAACGAAACCAACGAAGTGAAGATGTACCCCAGCCAGGTCATCAAGGATCTGTGGCGCATTAACTTCCATGATCGTTACTGGAAAAAAATGTCCGACTTCTGGGCCAGTCACTCAGACAATTACCGCACGCTCGCCAAGCTCAATTTCATTTCGAAGGCGGTGGAAGAACATCAGGGCGAGCGCTTGAGCAATGAAAACCTCAAGACCGTGCTCAAGGCCGTGGCCGGGAACATTTCCTGGCCCATTAGCCTGGACATGCTCAAGGCTGAAGCCCCCGCCATCGAAGGCCTGCGGGTCGCCCCCTTGTACATCGGCAATTATCGGGCAACCGACATCCTGCGCATCATCGATAAAAACGGGCGTCAGATTCTCTATACCCCCGGCGAGCTGAATGCCTTCCACGTGTTCGAGACGCCCCATGACTTGCACTGGTGGTTGCTGTGCCAGAACAACCACGCCGACAACCGCAGCCGCTTCATGGCCCACTTCCCGCTGGCCGCCCAACAGCAGGATGAAGACAACGTCGGCCTGAACCACATCATTGATCTGCTGTATGTCACCTGGGGCAAATACGACAGCAGCCTGTTCGATCAGGATGCTCCGGACCTGACAATTGACGCCTTCACCTGGATTCGTGATTCGACCATCGAGCGCATGTTCAGCGATGCGGAGCTGTCACTGCGCTCCAACGGCGACTTGCGGGAAAAAATGTGGATCGGCTACCTGAGCGTCTTTACCCGTCTCTTTGGGTCCATGGCCGTCGCGGGCTGGCCGGTCGCCCTGGCGGCTGTCGGTGCCGGGATCGCCGACATCGGTCTTGGCATATCCCAGGCCGTCAACGGCATGAATGCCACGGAGCGCAAGACCGGGGTTCTCAGCGCGATATTCAGCTCCATCGACACGCTGTTCAACCTGCTGTCACTCGGGGGCACCGCCGAAGTGGCGCAGGTCCAGGAAGCCAGGGAAACGTTCACGCCCCAAGAAAATCTCGCCGCCGGGGTGGAGCACCCGACGGGCGCAACGCCCAGAATCACCGTGGCCGCCCCGGGTCGAACCTATAGGCTGGAAGGCGAGAATCCGCTGGCCCCCTTCCGGACCAATGAACTGCTTGACGGTCTGGACGTGGTCAGCACTGAAGGCCGTTACCGAAACATCTATCAGCCCTCCACCGGCGGTAACTACATCAAGATCGAGGACGACTACTATCGGGTCCGCTACGTCAACGAGATGAAGACCTGGGTCGTCATCGATCCCGCCAACGAGTTCTCGTTTCACCGCAGCCTGCCGGTTCGCTTGAATGCCGAGGGTCGATGGGAACCCCTCACCCGTCCCGGCCTGTACGGTGGAGGGAAGATTCTCGACAAACTGCCTTGGGGACGTTCCGCAGGACGGTTACCCGACATGGACAGTGTGCCCACCCCTTACGATGTACCGCCCGAATTGCACCAGGCACTCAAGCCCGTGGCCAATGGCGAACTGAGAGGCAGACACCTGCAGGATGTTTTTGAAAACATCACCGATCCTGAAGGCTCGCTCAAACAGTTCAAAAACTTGCGACATCGTCTGTACCGGGATGCCCGGGCTTTCTACATGAACCCGCACCTGCCGCCCAGGCCCGACATTCCCCTTCTGGGCCCGGGGGGGAACATACAGACAAAGAACATTATCAAATCACTCTACAAGGAAACACGAGGCCTGGTGATCGGCGAAAACCACTCCAGTATCGGCAGCAAGCAATTTCTGATCGAAAACATGGAGGTGCTCAGTAAACAAAGGATCAAGACCTTGTACATGGAACACTTGCTCACCGACTTCCATCAGGCGGACCTGGACATATTCAACCGGGGTGGCGATCTCTCGGAAGATCTGGAGTCCTACCTCAAAATCCTTGATCAGGGCCATGACACCGACCCAGCCGGCGAGTTTACCTTCCTGGAAGTGGTCAAGGCCGCGCAAAAGAACCACATCCGTGTCCAGGCGATTGATTGTGCCGCCAGCTATCGGTCCGCGGGGATGATGGAGGTAAGCCGCAACTACCGGCAGGAGATGATGAATTACTTTGCCAAAACCGTCATCGATGCCGACCAATCCCTCAGGGGAGCGCACAACTGGATAGCGTTTGTCGGCGAAAGCCACGCCAACAATTGGGAAGGGGTTCCCGGCCTCAGCGAACTGGAAGGCGGTATCGGGCTTCGTGTCGAAAGCGCCAAACCCGGCCTGAAGGGTGATATCGAACCCGATCCGGGAAGAGCCGGCGAAAGCCTCGAAGACATGAGGCCGGAATTCGTAAAAAACGACTTGCGCCTGCAGGTCGAACTGCCACCCGCAAGAGTCAGGCGAGCGAAGATGGAAGCCGCACTGACTGAACCAGGGATGCTTACCATTGACAAGGTCGGTAGCCAAACCGTGCTGATTCACCGCAGCAGAGACCTCAAGTTGGTCGTCACGCCCATCGAGAAGGACGCGAAAGGCCTGTACGTCAACCGCCCTAATTGGGGCAGCCTTAGCAACAAGCGTTTTGCCACGCTGGGAGAACTTCGCGAGGCGCTTGAGCGCATTAACTTGAGGCTGGTGCGCATCCCCTGAAACGCAAGAAGCCCCCGGTCTCACGATCGGGGGCTTCCTTTGTCGCTATCGTTTTGAGCCTGGGTTTACGGGCTCAAATACGATCATTCCCACTCTATTATTGATAATTAATAAAATTCGTATAATATCAATGAGTTATAATACGAAATATACTTAATTCCATGAAGGATGCCATATCCTGCTATGTAGACGATAGCTTTCGCTCCGCATCGGCAAGACTCCACCCCTCATCCTGTCCGAACACCTTGGCTATCTGTCGCAATAGGATGGCCAGCTCGGCCGAGTCGCCGTTGCGGCGAACTTCGGTCAGCAACTCGGCCGCATAGGCCGGATCGGCGTGGAACTGCTCGGCCATTGCATCGTCATGTGGTCGGTCTTTCATCTTGTGACATCCACTTTGTTGAGGGCACGATACTGGGGGACACCTGGATTATTGATCCCGTTACCAAGAATGGATGATTTGGACCATGGGAGTCAGATTCAATAGCGTACAACCTTAAACTGTATAAGGAGCCGTGGGTTTTCATACAGACTCGTCGTAAAGGCTTTGGCGAAACACGCTCAGGATTGTCAATTCGGCTCAGTGAGATACTACGAACTCATGCCGCTCTCATTTTCGGTTAAAAAACACCCACGAACCCAGCTACTTTTTCCGCCCTCAGATAGATTATCCCAAATGAATCTAGTCTGAGACTGTTCGACAGGTCTTTACTTAGATTAATTCTGTTTGCATTTCAATGACTGATTGAACAAGCTCATTTAACACTCACACTAGCAACAAGTGTGTCCAACCCAACTTGCTCTGATGCGCATATTCAAAAACTTAAACGTCAGATCAGAATGCCGCACACGGATCAAAAATTAACACTTGCCCGAGCTGTTCAAGTTGCAATAGTGAGACTGTTAGAGGTACCATGCGACTTTTATCGTGCTTGTCGATTCTAGAGTATGAGGGGGCGAAATGATTTCAAGGTTTTCTGGCTCGAACTACAAGGCATTTAAAGAATTTGATATTGAGTTCAAGCCAATAACTATATTGCTTGGAGCAAACAGTAGTGGCAAGAGCGCACTCATAAATTCGTTATTAATGTTGTCTCAGTCAGCAGACTCGACAGCTATTTCCGAGTCTGCACTTCGTTTAAATGGAAACAAAACGGGGATGGGTGAAACGCTAAACATTGTTAGGGATAAAAACCCAGAAAACAAATTATCCTTCACTTTTTCCCTCAGCACTACGGACATTCTGAAAAAAAACTTACACAGTGCGAAATCCGGTTGTTTGGAAATGCACACACAAATAATTCGATTTATAAGCTATATAGTTAGGCAGGGGCCGGCGAAGCCTGAGATACTTTCAAAGCTAATGTCGAAAGTTGAAGAACTTCAATTATCAACAAGCGACAACATGGCATCCCCTCAAAAGATAAAAGAGTTTTCAAGCCTATATATTAAGATTATAAAAATCTATCGTGCTAATTTGCCCACAGAGAGAAAAGCACGTATTTTCACACCGGAATTTATAGCAGCGACTGAGAAGACTTCGATACGCAAGATTGAAGACTGTTTTGATACATTAATGTCAGCATCTGCTTCGCGCATCACTCCCACACGTATCAGCTACTCATTTTCGTACAATAAAAAGCAGGAAAATTTAAAAGTAAGCGAATATATTCAATACAACAAAGCTGGCGCCGTTGTTTTTGGATTTAAACGAGAAGGCCAGAACACCAAGATATTCTCAGATGTATTTTCTCAGGTTGCATTGGACAGATCCAAAACTGAAATCCTAAAGACTATTGATTTCGATTCCATGAAAATTTCTAGAGCCTCGCCGCAGTTGAGCGTGAGCTTTGGTAGTTTTACATTTATAAAAAATAGTCCCAATCCATTTGCCAGCATTCTTGCTCACTTTGTCGCGATAACCTCCAAGCATTTACTTGACAGCCTTACTGACTTGCAAATAAATCACGTTAGTCCGCTTCGAGCATTCCCTCAAAGGTATTATCTGCTGGACAAATCGATTCATCATCGTAAGCTCAATGCTTTAGATGGAACGGAGCTTGCAGAAGTTTTAAAAAACAATCCGGAAATAAAAAACAAGATAAATGTATTGTTTGCTCCTTTTAATATCGGAATTGACATTGAGAGGGTTAATGACATTATTCATAAAATTGTGGTCAACCAAGACTCAGTAAATTTAGAGCTGACCGATGTGGGGTTTGGTATATCGCAAGTTTTACCAATATTGGTACAGGCGTATTTATCCCCTAAGGATTCCTTGACGATAATCGAGCAACCGGAAATTCATCTCCACCCGAACATGCAGGCATGGTTGACTGATGCTTTGATTGTCATAGCTTTAAAAGAAAGTAAGAAATTTCTAATTGAAACTCATAGTGATGCACTGATACGTAGAATTAGATTGAGGGTCGTAGATGATAGCTCGGCTCTGAGCGAAGAGGACATCAAGATATATTATCTCCACAGAGATCGAGCTGGTAGTTGCACCACTCTGGATAATATCGCAATTAATGCGACCGGAGATATTAAATGGCCGCGTGATTTTATGGATGTAGAAATTAAAGACACCATCCAGATTCAACAGCTTAAATCAGAAAAATCCAGTAAGACCGAGGGCGTTTTGCATGGCTAACGCTCACTGCATTTGTCCGTCTTTTTTATCTAGCAACATTTCCGACCCTACTGTGTACATGAATGTATTTTTAACAAAATTCCTCATGTCCGATGATCAAATAGTGTTAGATAGAGAGGGAAAGATTGTTCTGGCGTACGTTAGCGCATTGAAAGATGACATTGACGGCTTCAAAAATTACACAGCATGGAAAGCATTGGTAGAGTCTAAGAGCTCAGGAAAAACGTTAATAGCATCATCTGGTGGAGCAAATGCTGATAGCGAGGTAATTTATAACACCATTTCCAATGCCACGACCACGTTTGATAAATCTATTGTTGCCGAAAATAATAACCATTATGACGATTTCATTGATGAAATAAACAGGCAGCGGATAAATTTACTGAGTTTGCAAAGTCTTGAACATCATAAGATCTCAAAAATTTTTGAGCGAATCTGTGGCTATGCGGACTTTGAAGCGGATTTGGGATGGGTCATTCATAGGTTGGGTAGGCTATCGAAAAAAAACAAGCTGGAAGATGACTATAATGACTTTTTGCGAGAGATGTTACTTAGTAAAAGCTACGAGGTAAAGGATCAAACTCGGGAGGGAAAATCCGCGTCAAAAAAGGGGGCGGGTGAGCTGGATATCGTAGTTGAAAACAACGGGGATCTATATACCATAATCGAAGCCATGAAGCTAAGTTCGGTTGACAAGGAATATATAGATGACCACTATAAAAAATTGCTGACAAACTATAACCCGCTGGCTGTTAAACGGACTTTTTTAGTAACTTACTATAGTGGCTCTAAATTCTCTGAATGGTGGACTAGGTATATTTCCCATCTCAACTCATTAGTGATGTCTTCTTATATTCCTGGCTCTCCTTTGGTCTCGGTTAGTATAGATGAGGTCAAAACACCTTATGGAAACTTGAAGAAACTGCATCATCATATGGAGCTTAATGGTGAGAATACGTTATGCACTCACTTCGCCATAAAACTTGATGATTAACAACTCTCGGTTTATTCACTATACCGGGCTAGACCTCGTACTATACAGGTAGTATTAATCCAGGTATTACCACGTATTTTATAGCCCTGTCATTTTTATATAGATCTGAAGCATAAAAAATCGATCTCAGTAAAAACTGACAGGGCGTCAGTTAGTGACGTTAATGGATAGCTATTGCACCTACGAAATAGTCAATATGATGGCGATAAAATCCCATGGATTGATTATGTAGATACGCTTGCCCACTCCTCACTTTGCCTATACGACTGTTGGGCAGGGTTGCCTTGATGGCGGCGATGAAGGCCTGATGCTTTTTTGGCGGTGTGACAAGTGTTGCTGGCGCTCACTGCCCAAAGATCCCGATCAATAGGGTGTTTCCCAAACTAGCGCTAAGACTCTCGATCGGCACTAGCTCCGCGATTTTCACCAGAATACCGTCAACTAACTGTATGTTCTTTGCGTAAGGGGCGTTGTTATTTTCGCTTATAGACGATCCGGCTCATGAGATCCAAAACTTGCGCTTGCAGAACTCGAAAATTCATCATCATCGCTTCGACATCTATCGACTTTGCCCCTTGCCCTCGCTTCTCGGCAAACCATAATTTTAACAATCCGGCAACCCGTCCAAGGTCGCCATTGACCTTGGCCAAGTCAGCAACGGCGGCCAGGTCTACGACAGACCTAATTGGCGTATTCATCCCAACCGCCAGCAGGTAGCCGAGAGGGACAAGCCTGTCTGGTCGGCGCGTTCTTGGATAACAGCCCGCTCCTTCTGAGACACCCAAACCTTGATCGGAGCGAGTTCCCTCCGCGGCCTTGGTCTTTGCTCTGTAAGCGATCCATAAACCCCACCTTTTAAGATGCGGGTTTGATGATTACCGTGGCATCTCTGGCGTGCAGTTCCACGGCAGCAAGGCTTCGAAGTCTTCTACGCTCGAGGCTTGTGGCAGGCGCTCAAGTGCGTGGCGCAGCCACGCATAGGGCTCCTGGCCGTTGGCTTTAGCCGTCTCGACCAAACTGTAAAGTTGAGCGCTGGCTGTCGCGCCTTTGGGCGTGTCGCTGAACAGCCAGTTCTTGCGCCCGACAACGAAGGGCCTGATCGCACGCTCTGCCGCATTGTTGTCGATCGGCAAGTAACCGGCTTCGGTGTAGCGCACCAACTTGATCCAGTTGCTGGCCAGGTAGCTGATGGCTTTGCCCAGTGCATTCTGCGCCGTCACTTGTGGCTGGGTTTTCTCCAGCCATCCGAACAATCCGGCGATGTTTTGAAGCGCTCGGATTCCAGGCGCTTTAGCCAAAGGCAAAAGCCGTTGCGCTCCCAATACAAAATCTTCACTCGGTTGCGAGGCTTGTTGAGGAACACGAAAAGCACCGGATCAAACACCGCGACTTTGATGTCCAGTTCGACCAGAGCGGCGAGGCCATCGATGGATTTTCGGAAGTCGACAGGCTTGGGATAGAGATAGACTTTTTCGACTTTTGCGTCGGGACGCATCATGAGGTGCTGGCTCCGTAAAGGAATCGGGAGCACAGCATCGGGGATCAGGTGACGGCTTTGAATATGGGGTTTATGGAGCGCTTACTTTGCTCTGGTTCCATACTCTGTCCTTTCCGTTTTTGAGTAGCGACGGCAACGGTAAGCCTCGCAGAGCAAGACTGTCCGTTGAGCCGAAGGCGAATAAGGGTAGGTGTTGGGGGGGAACAAGCGAAGCTTGTGGGCCCACAACACACATCTTGCCGTCTAATGTTATGCAATTTTATGCGACTACATCTGTATCGCCAATCAAACCTTGTCCAATCGCATATAATCGCGTTGAATCGCGTTGAATCGCATATAATCGCGTTGCTTCGCATAAAATCGCATTAATCATTAAACGTATCGCTAGTTATAAATACTCAGTAACAAAACAAAGGCAGTTCTCTCTCCCGCCGCCTCTGGATTTAACTTTGTAAACATCGTTTCGAACGAGCCGCACTGAAGCGATGGGGGAATCCCGCATCGGGGTTCTATTTGGGCGGTCGATTTTTGGTCGAGTTACCCACAACCAAAACGGGCTTTAGAGTTTTAATAGGTTTTAAAGAGTTTTAGCCGCCAACTTTTAATTTTTTATTTTCAAAATCAAGCACTTAAGCCGTTACTTGATTCCTAATGTACGACCTTTTATTCCTAATGTACGGATTCTGGTTCCTAATGTACTGATTTCAGTTCCTAAAGTACGGGCTATTCACAGGCCGAAGGGTTAAACCTCGCCTGTCCGCAAACTTGTCCGTAAATCAAGCCCCCAAAAAAAACGGACGCGGCGTCGGGCTTTAATTCGATCCGCATATTAGGAACCGGACGGCGCCTCCATTGCCCCCCGGTAGGTGATAGACAACAATGGCCCAGCCCGCCCGACCTCCATCTGAAGCTTGTACTCTGGTAGGTCGTTAGCCTTGATCAGGTTTCGCAGCCTGAAGCTGAACTTGTTGAATGTGCCAGTGCTCCCGATACGCTTATAGATTGTCTGAAACAACCATTTGGCGTTGTTCTTTCCTGCGGACTTCCGGGCTAGCCGATAAACAAACCGGCCAATACCTCGTATCCGAAAGTAATCAGAATGCAATGTCAGCACATCCGGATTCTCTCCCTCTGTGACTTTTAGGTACATCCATTGGGCTATCTCGATTTCGAGAAACTCCAGCCGTCCAGTGGCCCCAGTGATAACCTCGTAACGTGAGATAAGTGATTCACCCTTGGAAACGGTAAACATGGGGCCGCCGCTGCCTTTTTTGGTTCGCTGCACTGCTACGTGTGTAGTGTTTAATCGTAGGCAAGTCCCTATAAGGTCTTTTTTCTGCTGGCCACCATCTCCGCTCCGTAGGAACTTGAGAACGTCGCAAGCATGTGGCCGGAACACTCTACCGGGCTTGTCGCCTCTGCCTTCTTTGTAGCGGTTCATAGCTTCGGTGAGATGGGATACCGCCATTATCACAAGGTCGTAATCCTTCTCGGTTGCCATACCATGCGCCCCTGCTGAGACCTCCACATATCCATCAGATAATTCGTAGCGGATCAGGTCACCGGCCCGCGTCTCTTTCGGGGACAGGCGGAACAGGGCCACATCCATGACGCAGAGAATGTCGCGGATGCCTACATCACACCCCGGTACATAGAAATCCTGCTGCTCGTTGCCCTTAGACGGCTTGCGCACTACGGTAAGCATTTGTGGCTTAGAAGATGGAGCGGCCCCGTTTCCATCATCCACTTCGCGCTCCAAGCGGGCAGCGACTTGCTCATATGTTTCACCGGGCCTAGCTGCGGCCTCAATGCGCTTCTTAAGGTGGCGATCCATGCTTCTGCTAGTCATGTGGATGGCCCAACCTATGCAACCTTGCACGCCAAGGGTGCGGTTTGTAATTTCGTCCAGTGCCGCCCGCAACTGGCCACATGAAATACAGCACAGGTGGTTCATGCTCGAACGCCGCTCGTACGTCAACCGCCACGGTTCAGCCCCCCATTCCTGGGCGGGCGGCTTGGGTGCCCGAAGACTTGCGCACCTCAATCCATTCCTCGATTTCGGCCAAATCCCATGCAACGTTTCGGCTAGTGAGCGCGATGCGGCGAGGAAACTCCCCCCGCTGCTCCATGTTGTAGATCGTGCGCTCAGCCAGCGGGATCATCGCCAGCAATTTCTTGCGGTTGATCAATGTCTTGTTCTTTGCCTTGATTTCCATATGTAGATTTCCTTAGAACTCTTCAGATGCTTGACAATGCCCTCCAGCGCCAGAATCAAGGCACAAAAAAGTTAGAATTTAGTTGTCACGAAAAGCTATCATCGGACGATGAAAAAACGTGAGAAAGCGCCGAGCACATTCGATCCGTTTCTAGAACGCCTGGTTAGGGAAAGCGATACATCGTCTGACCGCATCCGCGCCAAGCTCAGCAACGCCTACAACTGGGGCTTTTGCGAACTATGCTGGCGATCCACCGAATACTCGATCAGCGTGGGAGCTCAAAAGGTCTTCAAGCGCCTACAACGAGGAAACGTCAAAGTCGTGCCGCTAACGGATGCCATTCGTGCGGCAGCTCAGAAAAAAGCCGATACCTTGGTGGCGCGCTACGAGCAGGCATGGAAAGGTGAGTTCGGCCGGTACGAGCCCGCCCGCATGTTAATGGCCTACTGTGACATGGTGGAAATGCGCGGTGACCGCTCGGTTTCAGCCTTCAGGGAGCACGTCGAGCGGCGAATACTCATTGCCGCGTGGGCACGGCATGGTGACTTGCTCCGACCCACTAAACTACCGGGTCAGCCCGAAGGCGCAGCGAAGCCCAGCAAACTCTACTGCGAAGCACACAACCCAAGGCGAAGCGATGAAGCTCGCCGCGCATACCAACGCGACAGAAGGTTTGCGGTAGAGTATGACGAGTTGATTGACCAAATCTGGTCACAGGAAGCCGGTACTCTCCCTGAGTGGGACATTGAAGCCCACGCATATGTCAGGAGAGAAGCCTATCGACTGCTCCAGGCACTCAAGTCTCCCACCAGTACGATGGATGATCTGTTAACCCTGGGCACCATGAGTCAAGCTGAAATAGCGCGCCAGCTTGGCGTATCACGCCAAGCAGTTTCCGCCGCTATCAAGCGGCGAGCGCAGAAGCAGGCGACACGCTGAAGACAATCATGATCTAGCTGCGAAATTGCAGCGCACTTGAGCAGACGCTTGCATATGACCTGACCAGTCATTTGCATTGAACTTGACCAACGATTACAGAGAATCTGACCGATCAGACGTCAAAGCTGAGAGGCTCATAACGACCCATAGCGGACTATCACAAATAGCGACCCATAGCTGCTAGTGGCCACTGGCAAGAATTGGATTGGCCAGAATCAGTCGAAAGTGCATGCCTACGGAACTTAGGGCCGAATGAGGGTAGCCAAAAAATTTGATAAGGACGATTCCTAAACCACTTTCCACGCCTTCGCCTTATATCATTGAAAAATCATGGGACATTCCACTGCCTTATTTACGTACCGGAGAACTTGGATTTGTTCACCAAGGAGAGCTATATGTAACGGGCAGAATGAAAAATATATCGATAAAGAATTCGAGCGGTAGCTTGGTTAGTGTCGTTCACAAATGCAGAATAAAAGGATGAATACCATGGAAGATTTTGCTGCAAGCAATCCCGACTTTGACAAGCACGTCCAAGGAGCGGTACTCAGTATGCCAGCGGCAAAGTTACTGGGATTTCATTACAATTATCTGAAGCCAGGTCATTGTGAAATCGAACAGCCAGTGCGCAAAGAACTCACCCAGCATAACGGCTACTTTCAAGGTGGTATCATCGGAGCGTTGGCTGATTTTGCCGGAGGTTCGGCCGCCGGAACCTTGCTGCCACCTGGCTGGATAAATATGACTACAGATTTCACTGTTAAACTAATTGCCCCGGCAGATGGTGATAAGCTACTAGCCAGGGGACGTGTCATCATTGCAGCGAACAAAACTACGGTTGCCGCTGCCGATTTGTTTGCCGTGAAACAAGGCAAGGAAACCCTTTGCGCCACAGCTCTGGTGACTATGCGAAATATTCCCCTCAAAGCCTGAAGGTAATGATCTGACAGCTCATTAGATAGCATCGGGCACGCCGGAAATTCCTGACGCCGACAATGCTCCTATGGGCATTGTCGGTGATCTTCCGTAAGGGCTGGCAGCACGTTCGAGAACCAGTAAATCTCATTCCAAACATCGTTTTCATTTTGAAGCCTGACCATCAAATCAGATTTCATTCGATCTATTTAAGCCAGTGCCAAGCCTTTAAGTTTTGCATACCTTCATAGTGAATCCACCCTGAATCCGTAGATACGACCGAATGTCTGCTTATGGCCGATTCTGTTGAAAAAGTCGGTTCGCCCAAACAGCTAGGTCATTGACTGGTTAAAACACCTTTTTTGCACACTGCTACGTGAAATCTGAGTCCGTAAGCCTCTGCCGAAAGTAAAGATTTCAATATCGAACGCATACTTTTCTGCTGCGGAAACCATGGTCGACTTTTTCAACAGAATCGGCCGATTTCTGCCTGTCGTCACCACCAGCTTCGGTTCAGTTTTGGCAAAGCATGGAAGCGAGACGCGCTGGTCAAGTCTGATACAAATGACTGTTCAGGTCGCATGCAAACGCGTGGTCAAATCAATGTAATTAGCCCCCTAGCCTGCGGTGCTTTGCCGTGGCTGTTTGACCGTCCATTCATCAATCATATCCGCCCAATCCTGCAACATCGCCCGACGCTGATCACGGTATTCAGCCTTGTTGTAGACGGCCCGAACGCCCTTCTGCTCGTGTGCAAGGCATTTCTCAATCCAGTCTGAGTTGTAACCTGCCTCATGCAGCAGTGTGCTCGCTGTTCGTCTCAAATCATGGGGCCCGAACTTACTCAGCGGCTGCCCCTCTTTTTGCGCGAGCCGATAGGTCAGCGTCAGCACCTGATTGATCGTCGCGGTGCTCATTGGCAAATCAGAATCGTACCGGGAGGGAAAGACGTAATCTGAACCACCGGCAAATGTCTTCAGCGCAATGAAGAAATCCAAAGCCTGCTGAGATAAGAACACCAAATGGGGGTTGCGTCGCTTCATCCGCTCCTTCGGAATGGTCCACAGGGCTTCGCTGAAATTGATCTCGTTCCAGGTGGCGTTGGTCAACTCACTTTTGCGAACCATGGTGAGCAACAGCAGCTTAGCAGCGGCTCGCACGGAGGAGGCGGTGCCGATGCGGTCAAGGTATTGATACATCAACGCGATTTCGTCAGGCCCCAAAGCGCGGTCACGTGGCTCGAATTTAGCGATGCTTGCAGGACGTACCAGATCAGCCGGGTTATCTACCTTCTGGCCACGCTCAATCGCCCATCGGAAAACCTGCATCACAATCTCGCGGGAGTGCACGGCCGTCGCTGGAGCTCCACGCTCCACGATTGCATCAGTCAGCGTTCGCAGGTCCTCATGATTGATTTCCACCAGCTTCTGATTACCGAATTGCGGTTTGAGTTCGCGCTCGTAAACAGATCGGCGCATGTCGCGAGTCGAGTCAGCCATCTGATACCCACGCAGCCATTTCTCAGCCCAAGCATCAAACGTCTCTGCACCTTTGATGCGTGCCTTGGCACGGGCTTTCTCTTTGGCAGGTGACTTACCAGCCGAAACCATCTTTTTAGCCTCACCCAAGCGCTCTCTGGCTTCCGCAAGTGTGATGCCACCCACGCCATAGCGACCAAACGTGATGGTCTCCTGACGGCCGTTGATGGTGTAGTTGTAGCGAAATGAGATGGAACCGGCAGCGGTGACGGCCACGTACAGCCCATCGCGGTCGTTCACCTTGTAGAGTTTTTCTTTCGGTTTGAGGTTACGCAGCTTGGTATCGGTCAGCATGGCAGTCACGGATTCCTTGTAAAAAATACCATGCAAAGAAAAGCACTCATACACCACGATAAAGCCCAATGAAACCGGGCTAATCATGAGATTTGATACCATGCCCTTCCCTGCTAAGGAGACATGGTATCGAGTACCAAGCATGGCATTTGGCTCAGTCAATGCCCCGTACCATGCCACATAAACACGGTGCTTGGCGATGCACAAAGCTGCCAGAGTTTGCCAGACCAAAAAAGCCAAAAGCCCGCAATTAAGCGGGCTCCAGGGCATTTCCTGCTAGTGGGTGCCGGGCAGTGCCGGACGTCCAATCATTCCCACTCAATGGTCGCTGGCGGCTTGCTCGACACGTCGTAGGTGACGCGGGAGATGCCTTCGATTTCATTGATGATGCGGCCGCTGACGGTTTCCAGCAGTTCGTAAGGCAGGTGTGCCCAACGCGCGGTCATGAAGTCGATGGTTTCCACGGCACGCAGGGCCACGACCCAGGCGTAACGACGGCCGTCACCGACCACGCCAACCGATTTCACCGGCTGGAACACCACGAATGCCTGGCTGACCTTGTGATACCAGTCGGCCTTGCGCAGTTCTTCGATGAAGATGTGGTCGGCGCGACGCAGCAGGTCGGCGTATTCCTTCTTCACTTCACCGAGGATCCGCACGCCCAGGCCCGGGCCCGGGAACGGGTGACGGTAGACCATGTCGTACGGCAGGCCGAGTTCCAGGCCCAGACGACGGACTTCGTCCTTGAACAGCTCGCGCAGGGGTTCAACCAGCTTGAGGTTCATTTCTTCCGGCAGGCCACCCACGTTGTGGTGCGACTTGATCACGTGGGCCTTGCCGCTTTTCGCGCCAGCCGACTCGATCACGTCCGGGTAGATGGTGCCCTGGGCCAGGTACTTGATGTTGTCCAGCTTGCAGGATTCGGCATCGAACACGTCGATGAAGGTGCGGCCGATGATCTTGCGCTTCTTCTCTGGATCGCTTTCGCCAGCCAGGTTGTTGAGGAACTGGTCTTCAGCGTTGGCGCGGATCACCTTGACGCCCATGTTCTCGGCGAACATGGCCATCACTTGCTCGCCTTCGTGCAGGCGCAGCAAACCGTTGTCGACGAACACGCAGGTCAGCTGGTCGCCAATGGCCTTGTGCAGCAGCGCGGCAACCACCGACGAATCCACACCGCCGGACAGGCCGAGCAGCACGTTGTCGGTGCCGACCTGGGCACGTACCTGGGCGATGGCGTCTTCAGCGATCTTCGACGGGGTCCACAGGGCTTCGCACTCGCAGATGTCGAGGATGAAGCGCGACAGGATGCGACCGCCCTGCTTGGTGTGGGTCACTTCCGGGTGGAACTGCACGCCGTAGTAGCGACGCGCGTCGCTGAACATGCCGGCGATCGGGCAGCTCGGGGTGCTGGCCAGGATGTGGAAGTCTTCCGGCATCCTGGTGACCTTGTCACCGTGGCTCATCCACACGTCGAGGCCGAACAGGCCGTCGGCGTCGATGTGGTCTTCGATGCCGTCGAGCAGGCGGCTCTTGCCGACTACGTCTACGCGGGCATAACCGAACTCACGCAGCTCGGAACCTTCTACCTTGCCGCCCAGTTGCTCGGCCATGGTCTGCATGCCGTAGCAGATACCGAAGACCGGTACGCCCAGGTCAAAGACCGCTTGCGGGCAGCGAGGGCTGTTGGCTTCGTGCACGGACTCGGGGCCACCGGCGAGGATGACGCCTTTCGGAGCGAATTCGCGAATCGCTTCCTCGTCCATGTCGAACGGATGCAGTTCGCAGTACACACCGATTTCGCGAACGCGACGGGCGATCAGCTGGGTGTATTGGGAACCGAAGTCGAGGATCAGGATGCGGTGAGCGTGAATATCGAGGGCCATGATTCAGTCTCGTCTAAGTCATTCAGAAACAGTCGTGATTCAGAAACAACTCGGGGCTGAATAAAACAGCCCCGGTCGTTAACTTTTTGCTTGAAGGCTCAACCTACGCGGTAGTTTGGCGCTTCTTTGGTGATCTGCACGTCGTGAACGTGGGACTCGGCCATGCCAGCGCCGGTGATCCGCACGAATTCAGGCTTGGTGCGCATTTCTTCGATGTTGGCGCTACCGGTGTAGCCCATGGAAGAACGCAGGCCGCCCATCAGTTGATGGATGATCGCGCTCAGGGTGCCTTTGTACGGCACACGCCCTTCGATGCCTTCCGGAACCAGCTTCTCGGCGCCTGCCGAGGAGTCCTGGAAGTAACGGTCGGAGGAACCCTGTGCCTGGGACATGGCGCCCAGCGAACCCATGCCGCGATAAGCCTTGTACGAACGGCCCTGGAACAGTTCGATCTCGCCCGGCGCTTCTTCGGTACCGGCGAACATCGAGCCCATCATCACGCAGGAAGCACCGGCGACGATGGCCTTGGACAGGTCACCGGAGAAACGGATGCCGCCGTCGGCGATCAACGGAACGCCAGTGCCTTCAAGGGCAGCGGCAACGTTGGCGATGGCACTGATTTGCGGGACGCCGACACCGGCGACGATCCGGGTGGTGCAGATCGAGCCAGGGCCGATACCGACCTTGACGGCGTCAGCGCCGGCTTCGGCCAGGGCCTTGGCGGCAGCGCCGGTGGCGATGTTGCCGCCGATGACCTGCACTTCAGGGAAGTTCTGCTTGACCCAGCGAACGCGGTCGATCACGCCTTTGGAGTGACCGTGGGCAGTGTCGACCACCACCACGTCAACGCCGGCGCTGACCAGGGCCGCGACGCGATCACCGGTGTCTTTACCGGTGCCGACGGCGGCGCCAACGCGCAGACGACCTTGATCGTCCTTGCTGGCCAGCGGGTAAGCCTTGGCTTTTTCGATGTCGTTGACAGTCATCATGCCTTTGAGGGCGAATTTGTCGTCGACGATCAGAACGCGTTCGATGCGGTGCTTGTGCAGCAGCTCGCGGACGTCGTTCTTGTTGGCGCCTTCCTTGACCGTGACCAGACGCTCTTTAGGCGTCATCACATCACGGACGGTGGCTTCCAGACGGTTCTCGA
This sequence comes from Pseudomonas fluorescens group sp. PF-69, assembly GCF_054481235.1. Classification (NCBI taxonomy): domain Bacteria; kingdom Pseudomonadati; phylum Pseudomonadota; class Gammaproteobacteria; order Pseudomonadales; family Pseudomonadaceae; genus Pseudomonas; species Pseudomonas fluorescens group sp. PF-69. The sequence continues at coordinate 354,916 of NZ_JBTMNC010000001.1, forward strand.
AACGCACGTCACGGGAAGTGACGATGCCGACCAGGTCGCCATTGTGCAGCACCGGAACGCCGGAGATGTTGTTCATGCGGGTCAATTCGAACAGCTCGCGCACGGTAGCGTCGGCGTCGATGGTGATCGGGTCCTTGACCACACCGGCTTCGTAACGCTTGACCTTGCGGACTTCGGCAGCTTGCTGCTCGATGGTCATGTTCTTGTGGATGATGCCGATACCACCTTCCTGAGCCATGGCAATTGCCAGACGGGCTTCAGTGACGGTGTCCATGGCAGCGGAAACCAGTGGGATATTCAGCTCGATGCCACGGGTAAGGCGGGTCTTGAGACTGACTTCGTTAGGAAGCACCTCGGAATAACCAGGCACTAGGAGAATGTCGTCGAATGTCAGAGCTTCTTGGCTGATACGCAGCATCGCGGGGGCTCCCGAGCGGGAAAATGGAAGCGCGCCATTATAGTCAGACACCCCTTCGGGTTCAATGTAAAACTCTGTCTATTATCGGTATTGCTGATATACGGGAATAATTGCCGCCTACAACTCGACTTTGACCCAACTCACCGGCTGATCCAGCCAATCGGCGAATTCGTCGAGAAAGCTCTGTTTGAACCCGGCTTCCGCCCAATTGTTGAAGATGAAACCCAGGTTGGAAAAACCGCACTCCTGCAAAAACAGAAAACCGTTGATGTCGTCTTCGTGCCCGCATTCCGGGCAGGTGAAGTTATCGGTGCGCCCGGGCATCCAGTCTTCGAGGCTTTCGAACAGCGCTTCGCCAATCTCCTTGCGGCACTCGGCGCAGCCCGCTTCCTCAAGGAAGCCCTTGGCCGGCGTATAGATGCAGCGCTTGGTGACGATCTCCAGGCCGTTGACCGGCTCGCCGAACGGCAAGGCCTCCGGATGCAGGACCACTGCTCGGGCGCCGTCGCCAATGGCGTGCGCCATGCGATTGCCAGTGCGGCCGCAGGTGGTCAGTTCTTCCTTGACGATGTTCTTGCGCACCAGCCAACGCACGATCGCCCGTGCCCGGGGCTCGTGCACCGGCAGTGTGGAGATTTTCGGGACGATGATGCTTTGCGAATTCATGGGTAACGGCCTGGAGCTTTAATGAAAAGACTTGCGCAATCGAACACTCGGCAATTAAGCAAAATCCTTGTGGGAGCGAGCCTGCTCGCGAAAGCGCCTTCACGCTCAACATCGATGTTGGTGCGAACATCGCTTTCGCGAGCAGGCTCGCTCCCACAGTAAATTGTGGCGAGCCCATAGCAGGTATAGGCCCGCCAGAGCGGCTTTTACAACTCTACGACCACCGCTTGCGAGGCACGGGTCGCCTTGGCGCGGGCGGCTTCGATCGACTCGTCGCGCGCCAGGGCCACACCCATGCGGCGCTGGCCGTTGACTTCAGGCTTGCCGAACAGACGCAGCGCGGTATCCGGCTCGCTCAGCGCGGCACCCAGATTGCCGAAAGCGGTCTGGGTCGACTGCCCTTCCACCAGAATCACCGCCGATGCGGAAGGCCCGAACTGGCGGATCAACGGGATCGGCAGGCCCAGAATCGCGCGGGCATGCAGGGCGAACTGCGACAGATCCTGGGAAATCAGGGTCACCAGGCCGGTGTCATGCGGGCGCGGCGACACTTCGCTGAACCACACCTGATCACCCTTGATGAACAGCTCGACGCCAAACAGACCACGACCACCCAAGGCTTCGGTCACCGCTTTGGCCACGCGCTCGGACTCGGCCAGGGCAATCGGGCTCATGGCTTGTGGCTGCCAGGATTCCTGGTAGTCGCCCTTTTCCTGACGATGGCCGACCGGCGCGCAGAATGTGGTGCCGCCCACATGGCGCACGGTCAGCAGGGTGATTTCGTAGTCGAAATCGATGAAGCCTTCGATGATCACCCGGCCTTTGCCGGCACGGCCGCCTTCTTGCGCGTAGTCCCAGGCTGTTTTGACGTCATCGGCGCTGCGCAGCAGGCTCTGGCCTTTGCCCGACGAGCTCATCACCGGCTTGACCACACAGGGGAAACCGAGGTCTTCGACCGCCTTGCTGTAATCCTCGAAGGTGTCGGCGAAGTGGTACGGCGAGGTCGGCAGGTCCAGCTCTTCGGCGGCCAGACGACGGATGCCTTCGCGGTTCATGGTCAACTGCGCAGCGCGTGCGGTCGGGATCACGGTGAAACCTTCGGACTCCAGCTCGACCAGGGTCGCGGTGGCGATGGCTTCGATTTCCGGCACGATGAAGTGCGGCTTCTCGGCTTCGATCACGGCACGCAGGGCGGCGCCATCGAGCATGTTGATCACGTGGCTGCGGTGCGCCACCTGCATGGCCGGTGCGTTGGCGTACCGGTCCACGGCAATCACTTCAACGCCCAGGCGTTGCAGCTCGATCACCACTTCCTTGCCCAACTCGCCACAGCCACACATCAATACGCGGGTCGCAGTCGGCGACAATGGAGTTCCGATACGGGTCATCTGAAGGTCCTCAAAGGAGCGGATCATCGAGGATACGGCGCAATACGCGCGATCCATGGGGAGAAAGCGCGGCATTTTACATGAACCGCAGGGTTTGGCTTCAGCTGACGACAGTCTGTTTGCGCAGGCGCCAGGCCATGATCAGCCACACGGCGGTCACACCGGCGAACTTCGAGCCCAGGGCGGTGAGGATCACACCCGGGGTCAACGCACCGATCATGCCGAAGAAAATGAAGGTATCGAGGGGAATGCTCAGGACCGAACTTATCCACAGGCGATCATGCAGCGGACGCTTGGTGACGCTGAACACCAGCCAGTCAATGCACTCGGAAACCGCGAACGCCGTGGCGCTGGCCAGGGCAATGGACGGATCGGAAGTGATATAGGACAGCACCAGCGCCGCCAGCATGGCTGCGATGGCACCATGACCGAAACGGGTTTGCACCATGTCGCGCAATACGAACACCAGACCGCCCCAGGCCGACCAGATGATGTCCAGGTGCGGCGCGGTGGAAAAGGCGTAGTTGATCAGCACGACGCTGCTGATGTAGGCGATGAGGAAGAACATGGGCTTGGAGGTACCTGTGAGTTTGCGGCACAGGATACTGTAGGAGCGAGCCTGCTCGCGATGGTCGCTAACGATAACGCGGGGAGTCTGGTTCCCCGCGGTGTTCTTGAGTCCATCGTCGGAACGCCGCGCGGAGCCGGCTGGCTCCTACAACAAAGGCCGCGCCTCAATTCCCCGGTTTTGTGCCGATCATCCACACCAACCCACTGGCCTTGGCCCGCTCATGGCACAAGCCCAGCACCGTGCGGCGTTCGTCGTTGGTCATGCGGCTCCAGCGGGTAATCTCTTCGACCGAGCGCTGGCAGCCCGTGCAGATGTCATCGTCGTCCAGCGCACAAATATTCACGCAGGGCGATGGCACCGGGCGTTCAGGGGTCGTCATTGTTCCTGCTCAATCAGGTCGCGCGCGTAACGCTGGGCGTTATGCACGTAGTGAGCGGAACTGGCTTCGAGCATCTTCTTCTGCGGCTCGGTCAGTTCGCGCACCACTTTGCCGGGCGAGCCCATGACCAGCGAACCATCCGGAATTTCCTTGCCTTCGCCAATCAGCGAATTGGCGCCGATGATGCAGTTCTTGCCGATTTTCGCACCGTTGAGAATGACCGCGTTGATGCCGATCAGGCTGTAATCGCCGACGGTGCAGCCGTGCAGCATGGCATTGTGGCCAATGGTCACGCCGGTGCCGATGGTCAGCGGGTAGCCCATGTCGGTGTGCATCACGGTACCGTCCTGGACGTTGCTGTTCTTGCCAATCAGGATCAGCTCGTTGTCGCCCCGCAGCACAGCGTTGAACCAGACGTTGGCACCCTCTTCCAGTTTGACCTTGCCCACCAGCACGGCATTGGGCGCGACCCAGCTCTCTGGGTGGGTCTCGACACGGGCGTCGCCCAGGCGGTATTTCATTGTGTTGTCCTCAAGGCTCAGGCAGCGGCGTGTTCAGGCCATTCGAGTGATGGCATCAGGTATTGATAAAGCTTTTCGGCGGTTGGTGCAGGCTGATTTTGGCGTCATAGAGCAGGTTGATCAACTCGACGATCATGATCGCCGTCAGCCCCCAGATCTTGTATTCGCCATAGCGATAACTCGGCACGTACCAACTGCGGCCCTGATAATCGATGCGGTGGGTGTGTTCGCGCGGGTCCTTGCGGAAGAATTCCAGGGGCACGCTGAACACTGCGGCAATCTCGGCATCGTTGGCCTGGTATTCGACGAAATCGGGAATCACCCCGACATAAGGGGTGACCTTGATGCCGTGCAGGGAAATCAGCGGGCTGAGCGGGCCGATCACTTCGACCAACCCTGGCGGCAAACCAATCTCTTCTTCGGCTTCGCGCAGGGCGGTGAAAATCAGGTCGGGGTCTTCGGGGTCGCGTCGGCCGCCGGGAAAGGCCACCTCGCCGCCGTGGGTCGAGAGTCCGCTGGCACGCAAGGTCAGCAGCAGTTCCGGCTCGTCACTGCGAGTGATGGGCATCAGTACGGCGGCCTCAGGGAAACGTCGGTCGGTCTCCAACGTGCGCGGTGTGTGGTTGCTTACCCGATGCAGTAGCTCGTCCAGCATGAGTGTTCTCGATCTGTGCCTTACCCTGCATCATGCACCAATCGCCTCGGTCGCCCAAGCCCCCGGAGAGCGGCGTGTCGCGAAACGACAACTTGCCGACAGCCACCGCCGCACGCCAAGATAGGCGCAGCATTCAGGAACCCAAGCATGAAATTTTGCAGTCAGTGCGGCAACCCGGTGACCCAGCGCATTCCCGAAGGTGATTCGCGCCTTCGCTTCGTTTGCGACCGCTGTCAGACCATTCATTACCAGAACCCCAATATCGTCGCCGGTTGCGTGGCGACCTGGGGCAACAAGGTATTGCTGTGCCGACGCGCCATCGAGCCACGCCTGGGCTATTGGACCCTGCCCGCCGGTTTCATGGAAAACGGCGAGACCATCGAGCAGGCGGCGATTCGCGAAACCGCCGAGGAAGCCTGCGCCCGGGTGCGCAACCTGAGCATCTATACCCTGATCGACGTGCCGCACATCAGCCAGGTGCATGTATTTTTCCGCGCCGAACTGGCCGATCTGAACTTTGCCGCCGGCCCTGAAAGCCTGGAAGTGCAATTATTCGACGAAGTCGACATTCCTTGGGATGAGCTGGCTTTCCGCACGGTGGGCCGTACCTTAGAATGCTTCTTCGCTGACCGGCGGGCCGAGGTCTACCCCGTGCGGTCCGAATCGATCCCGCCGCTCGCTCAGCCTGCCAACTAAAAAAACATCTATAAATGAATAGTCGCGACACCTTTTGGGGAATCGTTTCAATGCGCTGGTTGCTTGCCCTGTTTTGCTTGTCTTTCATCACGGTATCCCAGGCGTCTGCCGTGGAAACGCTGAACGGCAAGGTCATCGAGAAAGTCCTGGTTCTCAAGTCCGCCCATCAATTGCAATTGATCATGGACGGCAAGCCGGTCAAGACCTATCGCATTTCCCTGGGCAAACGCCCCAAGGGCGCGAAACTGATGGAAGGCGACAAACGCACGCCAGAGGGCTTCTACTGGATCGACTGGCGCAAGACCAGCAACAACTTCAATCTGGCGATGCACATTTCCTACCCGAACATCACTGACTCCGCCCGCGCACGCCGCGAAGGCGTCGATCCCGGCGGCATGATCATGATCCACGGCACCCCGGACACCGATGACACCCCGGAAGACCTGTTCCATACCCTGGACTGGACCGACGGCTGCGTCGCCATGCGCAACAGGGACATGCGTGAAGTCTGGAACCTGGTGCCGGATGGCACGATGATCGAGATTCGTCCCTAGCTCCCTTTGTTTCGCGCAACAAAAAACCCGCTGAAATCGCTCTCATCGGGTTTTTCATTGCAGCGGTCAGAAATCCTCCAACCGCCACACCTCATACGCCGGTGTCTCATAGGGATGGCTCTGTTTCAGCACCATCACCACCGAGTGAATCAACTCATCCGCCCCATTGATCCCAACGACTACCGTTGGTCTGAACTGTCATTTCTGTCAGATGTTCACTATTGATGGTCTATACGAGAATCTGCACCAGACCCAGGCGCGTCCGCCTGCGCCAGGAGAGCTAGACCATGAGCGATTCAAGCGAAGAACAAGCAGAAAATACGGACAAAATCACTTCAACCGCAAAATCGACGAAACCACCCGTGCCGGTGGTCGAATGGCCAAAATTGGGTGCCGTGTATTCTGATTACATTCGCATTTGCGGCACGTGCGTGGATAACGCGCAAGTAGAGCTATTGATCTCGTCGTCATGGGTAACTGTGCCGGCCATCGGCACAAAGTGGTCCCATTCGCTGAAGGATTTTTCACCGGGCGTCCATACTTTTCAGGTTCGACAAACTGTCGATGGCATTACCTCGGATCCTGGACCAGTCCCGACATTCATGGTGCGCGATAAGGGCACAATCCCCTTGCCCGAAGTGACAGAGCCCGACGTCAACAGCTCCATTCCCATCGGCGGCATAGTGCAGTTCAAGGGATCGTGTACATTGAACGCGACAGTTTTTGTATTTGATCTGGATGAAAACATGTTAGGCAAAGCGGTAGTGACCGGTACCACCTGGTCATACGCACATACATGGAACCAGAGCCAGGTGGCCTATGTGAAGATTCGGCAGGTGGTCGGTGATGACGTATCCGATGTGGTAGGACGCTGGATTGGAGTCGGATTGACAAACAACGAACTGGAATCCACCTGGGATACGCCCGAAGTTACGCCCGGACAACTAGGAAGAAACGTTCCAATGGGTATTTCCGAATTCGGCGGTACGCGCACCCCATATTCAGGCACTGAATCATTTACTTACGTAGTTACCTATTGGGATAATGGGGAGTATCACGGATATTCAGTCGGTGACCGCTGGAAAGTGATGGTTGGCCCTCACTACAGATCCGGTAATGAATTGATCGATATTCATGTAGGTGATGGAGACTCTGGGTGGGCGATAGGTAAAATTTTTTATCAGCTGCCCATCTGGATCATCGACACCCGCCCCCCCGCACCATCAATTCGAGTCCCCGTCACGGACAGTACCCACCCGGCGGGGGCTTTGGCAATCGATGGATTATGTGAAGTGGGCAATACAGTCGAATTGCTCAATGGCGCAGGTACAAAGTTAAACGACGCGTTGGTGGTGGATAACAAATGGTACAGCTCGCTAACGCTAGGAGAAGGCAACCATCGCATCCGAGCACGACAGAGTAAAAATGGTCTCACTTCCGAGCCGAGTGCAGTTGTCCGGTTTACGGTGGTAAGCCCGGAAGATTAGATTCCGCTGCGCTGACTGAGCACCTTCCCACACTGCTGAAACCCAACCCCCAAAAAACCCGCTGAAATCGCTCTCAGCGGGTTTTTCATTTCAGCGGTCAGAAATCCTCCAACCGCCACACCTCATACGCCGGTGTTTCATAGGGATGGCTCTGTTTTAGCGCCATCACCACCGAGTGAATCAACTCGTCAGCCACTACCAACTCGACCTTCCATTCCTCGACCCGCTCGACCTGCCCGGCTTCGCCAATGAACGGCTGACTGCCGTCCAGTGGGCGAAACTGGCCCTGGCCAAGCGCTTGCCAGGCGCAGTGATCGTAAGCGCCGATCCGACCGCCACCGGCGGCGAATACGGCGCTTTTCACGTCTTCGACGTGACTGGCAGGAACAAAAAAGCTGAGCTTGTACACGGCCCTGAGTCCACCCGCTCTTAGTTCACCCACACACGAGCATTACGGAACATGCGCATCCAGGGAGCGTCTTCGTTCCAGTCTTCCGAACGCCACGAGTTCTGCACGGCGCGGAACACACGCTCCGGGTGCGGCATCATGATGGTCACGCGACCGTCGCGGCTGGTCAGGCCGGTGATCCCGCGCGGCGAGCCGTTCGGGTTGGCCGGATAGTTTTCGGTGACCTTGCCGTGGTTGTCGACGAAACGCATGGCTACGCAACCGGACAGATCCGCTTCCAGCAGTGCTTCTTCGCTGGAGAATTCGGCATGACCTTCGCCGTGGGCAATGGCGATCGGCATGCGCGAACCGGCCATGCCTTGCAGGAAGATCGAGTTCGACTCCTGGATCTGCACCATCGCCACGCGCGCTTCGAATTGCTCGGAGCGGTTACGCACGAAGTGCGGCCAGAACTCGCTGCCCGGAATCAGCTCGTGCAGGTTGGACATCATCTGGCAACCGTTGCACACGCCCAGGGTGAAGCTGTCGTTACGCTCGAAGAAGCCCTGGAACGCATCGCGGGCACGGCTGTTGAACAGGGCCGACTTGGCCCAGCCTTCACCGGCACCCAGTACGTCGCCGTACGAGAAGCCGCCGCAGGCGACCAGGCCCTTGAACTCGTTCAGGTCGACACGGCCGGCCAGAATGTCGCTCATGTGCACGTCGATCGCGCTGAAGCCGGCACGGTCGAACGCCGCCGCCATCTCCACCTGACCGTTGACGCCCTGCTCACGCAGCACGGCAACCTGTGGGCGAATGCCTTTCTTGATGTAAGGCGCGGCGATGTCCTGGTTGACGTCGAAGCTGAGCTTGACGCTCAGGCCCGGGTTGTCTTCTTCCAGGATCACGTCGAACTCCTGCTCGGCGCAGTCGGCGTTATCACGCAGGCGCTGGATCTGGTAGCTGGTCTCGGCCCACTGGCGTTGCAGCAAGCGGCGTTGACCTTCGAACACGGTGTCGCCATTGAAGACGATGTCGATCTGACCGTTGTTGATCGGCTGGCCGATCACCGCCACGCAATCAGCCAAACCCGCCGCACTGAATTGTGCGAGTACGCTTGGCGTCGCGTCCTGACGCACCTGGATCACTGCGCCCAGTTCTTCGTTGAACAGGATGCCGTTGATCTCGGAGGCATCCTCGGCAACGCTGTCGAGCACCAGGTTCAGGCCGCAGTGACCGGCAAAGGCCATCTCGACCACGCTGGTCAGCAGACCACCGTCGGAACGGTCATGGTAAGCCAACAGGTGACCGTCGGCGTTGAGGCCCTGGATCACGGCGAAGAACGCTTTCAGGTCTTCGGCGTCATCGACGTCCGGGGCCTGCTTGCCCAGCTTGCCGTGGGTCTGGGCGAGGATCGAGGCGCCCATGCGGTTCTGGCCGCGGCCCAGGTCGATCAGGATCAGGTCGGTGGTGCCCTTGTCCATGCGCAGTTGCGGGGTCAGGGTCTGACGGATGTCGGTCACTGGCGCGAAACCGGTCACGATCAGGGACATCGGCGAAGTGACAGCCTTGTCCACGCCTTCATCGTTCCAGCGCGTGGCCATGGACATCGAGTCCTTGCCCACCGGAATGGTGATGCCCAGCTCAGGGCACAGCTCCATGCCGACCGCTTTCACGGTGTCGTACAGACGCGCGTCTTCGCCCGGGTGACCGGCAGCCGACATCCAGTTCGCCGACAGCTTGATGTCGGAGATCTTGGCAATGCGCGAGGCCGCGATGTTGGTCAGGGTTTCGCCGATGGCCATGCGGCCCGACGCCGGAGCGTCCAGCAGCGCCAGCGGAGTGCGCTCGCCCATGGCCATGGCTTCACCGGTGTAGACGTCGAAGCTGGTGGCGGTGACGGCAACGTCGGCCACCGGAACCTGCCACGGGCCGACCATCTGGTCACGGGCCACGAGGCCGGTGATGGTGCGGTCGCCGATGGTGATCAGGAAGCTCTTGCTGGCCACGGCCGGGTGATGCAGTACGCGCTCGACGCACTCGCCGATGTCGAGGGTCGACGGATCGAAATCGTCGCCCAGCTCGTTTTCACGCACCACCGAGCGGTGCATGCGCGGGGCCTTGCCCAGCAGCACTTCGAGCGGCATGTCCACCGGGCTGTTGCCGAAGTGGCTGTCGGTGACAGTCAACTGCGGCTCGGCAGTGGCTTCGCCGACCACGGCGAACGGGCAACGCTCGCGTTCGCAGATCGCCTTGAAGCGCTCGAAATCAGCCGGGCCGACTGCCAGAACGTAACGTTCCTGGGATTCGTTGGACCAGATTTCGTGCGGGGCCATGCCCGGCTCGTCGTTTGGAATGTTACGCAGTTCGAAACGGCCACCACGGTCGCCGTCGTTGACCAGTTCCGGGAAGGCGTTGGACAGACCGCCCGCACCCACGTCGTGGATGAAGCTGATCGGGTTCTTGTCGCCCAGTTGCCAGCAACGGTCGATGACTTCCTGGCAGCGACGCTCCATCTCAGGGTTTTCACGCTGTACGGAAGCGAAGTCCAGGTCCGCCGAACTGGTGCCGGTGGCCATGGAGGAAGCCGCGCCGCCGCCCAGACCGATCAGCATCGCCGGGCCGCCGAGCACGATCAGCTTGGAGCCAACGAGGATTTCGCCTTTCTTGACGTGTTCTTCACGGATGTTGCCCATGCCGCCGGCCAGCATGATCGGCTTGTGGTAACCGCGAACCTCATCACCGTGCGGGGTGGAGATGGATTGTTCGAAGGTCCGGAAGTAACCGGTCAGTGCCGGACGGCCGAATTCGTTGTTGAACGCCGCGCCGCCCAGTGGGCCTTCGATCATGATGTCCAGGGCGGTAACGATGCGCTCAGGCTTGCCGTATGGCACTTCCCATGGCTGTTCGAAGCCCGGGATCTGCAGGTTCGATACGGTGAAGCCGGTCAGGCCAGCCTTCGGCTTGGCGCCGCGACCGGTTGCACCTTCGTCACGGATCTCGCCACCGGAACCGGTGGACGCGCCCGGGAACGGGGCAATCGCGGTCGGGTGGTTGTGGGTCTCGACTTTCATCAGGATGTGCACCGGCTCCTGCACCGCGCCGTACTGGCGGGTTTCAGGGTCCGGGAAGAAACGACCGGCCACGGAGCCGACGATCACCGATGCGTTGTCCTTGTAAGCTGACAGAACGCCTTCGCTGTGCATCACGTAGGTGTTCTTGATCATGCCGAACAGGCTTTTTTCCTGGCTCTCGCCGTCGATATCCCAACTGGCGTTGAAAATCTTGTGACGGCAATGCTCGGAGTTGGCCTGGGCGAACATCATCAGTTCGATGTCGTGCGGGTTGCGCTTCAAGCCGACGAATGCGTTGACCAGGTAGTCGATCTCGTCTTCCGCCAGGGCCAGGCCCAGCTCGGTGTTGGCTTTTTCCAGCGCGGCGCGGCCGCCACCCAACACGTCGATCGCGGTCAGGGGCTTGGGTTCGGCGTGGCTGAACAGGCCGGCAGCCTGTTCGAGGTTGCCCAGGACGATCTGGGTCATGCGGTCGTGCAGCACATCGGCAATCAGCTGTGCTTCTGCGTCGCTGAACTGGCCGGCAACGTAGAACGCAATGCCGCGCTCCAGGCGCTGGATCTTGGTCAGCCCGCAATTGCGAGCGATGTCGCTGGCCTTGCTCGACCATGGCGAAATGGTGCCAAACCGCGGCAACACCAGAAACAGACGACCGGTCGGCTCCTGGACCGGAACGCTTGGACCGTATTTCAGAAGGCGCGCAAGCACCTGCTGTTCGTCGCCGGTCAGGACGCCGGTAACTTCGGCGAAGTGAGCGAATTCAGCATACAGGCCACTGACAGCCGGGACCTTCTGGCTCAGTTGCTCAAGGAGTTTGCTGTGGCGAAAGGCAGAAAGGGCAGGAGCGCCGCGCAGGATCAACATCTTCGGGACAGCCTCGGGAAGGGGTGTGCTTTGAGGCCGTGCATTCTAGCCTAAACAGCCCGCGACATCACCCGAAACGCTACGCGCGGTTGCACCCGGACGTCGGAGCGGGTGTCCGACCGAAAAACCGGCGCCGATCGGGGCGCTCGGCTCGAGTTATTTTGACGGGTGCAAAATCGGGTTATAGCCCATTCCTGCGGGCTCCAAGTGGGTTTTTCGCCTTCTAGCAGACAAGCCCTTTGCTGTCGAGATATGGCGCTCGTGGTCCTTTGCGTATACTGCGCAAATGTTTTTCCCAACGGCTTTGCGTCCGCGGTACGCCAAATGGCTGATCGCAACCGGACTCTTCCTGATGCTCAGTGGCTGTGTTGATAAACCCAACACACTGGAGCGCGTAAAGGAGGATGGCGTGCTGCGGGTGATCACCCGAAACAGCCCCGCCACCTACTTCCAGGATCGCAACGGTGAAACCGGCTTCGAATACGAGCTGGTGAAGCGCTTCGCCGACGATCTGGGGGTCGAACTCAAGATCGAGACCGCCGACAACCTCGACGACCTGTTCAACGAGGTGGGCAAACCCAAAGGCCCGGTATTGGCCGCCGCGGGGCTGGTCAGCAGCGAAGCGCGTAAAAAGCAGGTGCGATTTTCCCACTCCTATCTGGAAGTGACCCCACAGATCATCTATCGCAACGGCCAGTCGCGCCCGACCGAAGCGAAAGATCTGGTGGGCAAGAAGATCATGGTGCTCAAGGGCAGCACCCACGCCGAACAACTGGCGCAGCTGAAAAAGCAATTTCCCGGCATTGAATACGAAGAGTCCGACGCCGTTGAAGTCGTCGACCTGCTGCGCATGGTCGATGAGGGGCAGATCGACCTGACCCTGGTGGACTCCAACGAAGTCGCGATGAACCAGGTCTACTTCACCAATATCCGGGTCGCCTTTGACCTCGGTGACGCCAGCAACCAGAGCTGGGCGGTGGCGGCCGGGGATGACAACAGCCTGCTCAACGAGATCAACGCCTACCTCGACAAGGTCAAGAAAAACGGCACCCTGCAACGCCTCAAGGACCGCTATTACGGGCATGTCGACGTCCTTGGCTATATGGGCGCCACCACCTTCGCCCAACACTTGCAGCAACGCCTGCCCAAGTACGAACAGCACTTCAAGGCCTATGCCAAGAAAGAGAAAGTCGACTGGCGCCTGCTGGCGGCCATCGGCTATCAGGAATCGTTGTGGCAACCGGCAGTCACGTCGAAAACCGGCGTGCGCGGCCTGATGATGCTGACCCAGAACACCGCGCAGGCCATGGGCGTGTCCAACCGCCTCGACCCCAAGCAGAGCATCATGGGCGGCGCCAAGTACCTGGCTTACATGAAGGATCAACTGGACGAGTCGATCCAGGAACCGGATCGCACCTGGTTTGCCCTGGCGGCCTACAACGTCGGCAGCGGCCACCTGGATGACGCCCGCAAACTGGCAACGCGCGAAGGCCTGAATCCGGACAAGTGGCTGGACGTGAAGAAAATGCTGCCGCGGCTGTCCGAAAAGAAGTGGTACAGCAAAACCCGATACGGCTATGCCCGTGGCGGTGAGCCGGTGCATTTCGTGGCCAACATCCGCCGCTATTACGACATCCTGACCTGGGTGACGCAGCCGCAACTTGAAGGCGATCAAGTGGCCGAGGGCAAGTTGCTCGTGCCGGGGATCGACAAGACCAAGCCGGCTCCGGAACCGGCACCGCTTTAACAGCCCCCATCAAATAATTGTGGGAGGGAGCCTGCTCGCGATGGGGCCCTTTCAGTCACTTCAATTGTGCCTGTCAGGCCGTCATCGCGAGCAGGCTCGCTCCCGCATCGGGTCTTGCGCCCGGCTTTAAGCCTTGGCGGCCGCCGCCAGAATCAGCGCCTTCATCTCCGAAACAGCTGACTTGAAGCCAACGAACAACGCATGGGCCACCAGCGCATGGCCGATGTTCAGCTCGTTGATACCTTTGATTGCCGCAACGGCTTCGACGTTGTGGTAATGCAGGCCATGGCCGGCGTTGACGATCAGGCCCTGGGCCAGACCAAACGCCACGCCATCGGCAACCCGCTTGAGTTCTTCAGCCACCTCGGCAGGCGTCTCGGCATCGGCGTAACGCCCGGTGTGCAGCTCGATGGCCGGCGCGCCCACACGACGGGACGCCTCGATCTGACGCTCATCGGCATCGATGAACAGCGACACTTCCGAGCCGATCTTCGACAGACGCTCCACCGCCGCCTTGATCCGGGCTTCCTGCCCCGCCACGTCCAGACCACCTTCCGTCGTCAGCTCCTGACGGGTTTCCGGCACCAGGCAAATGTGCGCCGGGCGAATCCGCTCGGCGAACGCCATCATTTCTTCGGTGACGCCCATCTCGAAGTTCATGCGGGTCTGCAGCACGTCCTTGAGCAGCAACACATCGCGCTCCTGGATGTGGCGACGGTCTTCACGCAAGTGCACGGTAATGCCATCGGCGCCCGCCTCTTCCGCATCCAGTGCTGCCTTCACCGGGTCCGGGTAGCGAGTGCCCCGGGCCTGACGCAAGGTGGCAACGTGGTCGATATTCACGCCAAGAAGAATGCGGGTGCTGGTGGTCACGGAAGCGCTCCAGAAGAAGAGAAAGTTCGGTGCACAGCATACATGGGGAATTTACGGTTTTCGAAACAACTCTCGGGAAACCAGCGGCCGACCGCCCAAATGAACGGCCAGCGCCTGCCGCATCAAGCGCTTGGCCGCCGACAAGGCACCCGGCGCGCTCCAGTCAGCATCGGCCATGGCCAGCAATTCCGTGCCATTGAACAGGCCCGGTTGCAACAGATAGACCCGCTCCAGCCCCGCATCCACTTGCAAGCGATAGAGGCCGTCCGGCGCGATGGGGGCGTCGTGGATGTCAGTGATCAGAGAAAAGCCGTAACCGAGGTCATCGAGCAGCCGCCATTCGAATGAGCGCAGCAGCGGTTCCAGCGGACGACCTTCAGCCAGGGCCAGCAGGGTGGCGGCGTAATGATCGAATACGGCGGGATGCGGATCTTCGGCGGGCAGCAGGCGAATCAGCAACTCATTGAGATAAAGGCCACTGAACAGGGCTTCTCCGTTGAGCCAGGTGGAAACGCCGGCGCTTTCCATGCGCCCCACGTTTTTGAGCTCGCCTCGCCCCCGAAACTCCACTTCCAGTGGTACGAATGGCCGTGCCAGCGTCCCGGCCTTGCCTCGCGCACTGCGCAATACGGCCCGCAGCCGACCTTGCGGCGTGAGGAAGTCCACCAGCGCACTGCTTTCGCGGTAGGCGCGGGAGTGGAGGACGTAGGCGGGTTGGCCAATTGGCTGGGACATGGAGTTCTCAGTGACCTGTAGGAGCGAGCCTGCTCGCGATGGACTTGAAAGCGCCGCGTTCATTCAGAAAGCCTGCGTTATCGTTTTCCACCATCGCGAGCAGGCTCGCTCCTACAGGGGGCAGCGCCGTATTACAGGTCGCCGTAACCCAGCGAACGCAAGGCGCGTTCGTCGTCGGACCAGCCACCCTTCACCTTGACCCAAAGGTTGAGCATGATCTTGGAGTCGAACAGCAGCTCCATGTCCTTGCGCGCCTCGGTGCCGATACGCTTGATGCGCTCGCCCTTGTCGCCAATGATGATTTTCTTCTGGCCGTCACGTTCGACGAGGATCAACGCATGAATGTGCAGGGTTTTCCCCTGCTGCTTGAACTCTTCGATTTCGACGGTGATCTGGTATGGCAGCTCGGCCCCCATCTGGCGCATGATTTTTTCGCGCACCAGTTCAGCGGCAAGGAAACGGCTGCTGCGGTCGGTGATCTGGTCTTCCGGGAAGAAGTGATCGTTTTCCGGCAGATGCCCGGCAATCACCCGTTCCAGCGCGTCGAGGTTGTGCCCGTGCTGGGCCGAGATCGGGATGATCTGCGCGTTCGGCAACTGTTCCTGCAACCAGGACAGGTGCGGCATCAGCTCCGCCTTGTCTTCGATGCGGTCGGTCTTGTTCAGCGCCACGATCAGCGGGCCGGTCACGTATTGCACGCGCTCGAGGACCATCTGGTCTTCTTCGGTCCACTTGGTGCGGTCGACCACGAAAATCACCACGTCGACGTCTTTCAACGCCGCCGATGCGGTCTTGTTCATGTAGCGGTTCAGGGCTTTCTCGCCACCCTTGTGCATGCCGGGGGTGTCGACATAGATGGCCTGCACATCGCCTTCGGTCTTGATACCGAGCATGTTGTGACGGGTGGTTTGCGGCTTGCGCGAGGTGATCGCCAGTTTCTGACCCAGGATGTGGTTCAGCAACGTGGACTTGCCCACGTTCGGACGGCCGACGATGGCAACATAGCCACAGCGCGTTGCAGTTGTATCAGTCATTGCCATTCTCCACACCCAGGGCAATCAGTGCTGCGGCGGCCGCTACCTGTTCGGCAATGCGACGGCTCACACCCTGACCTCGGCTTTTTTCATTCAGTAAGATGATTTCGCATTCGACGAAGAACGTCCGGCAATGCGGCTCACCCTGGATATCCACCACTTCGTAACGCGGCAGTTCGCAACCACGGGACTGCAGAAACTCCTGCAGGCGGGTTTTTGGGTCCTTGTTGGTGTCGACCAGTGTCAGGCCTTCGAACTCGCCGGCCAGCCAGGCCAGCACGCGTTCGCGCGCCACTTCCATGCCGGCATCGAGGTAGATCGCACCAATCAGCGCTTCCAGGGCATCGGCCAGAATCGACTCGCGACGGAAACCGCCGCTCTTCAATTCGCCGGAGCCCAGGCGCAGGTATTCGCCCAGATCGAAACCACGGGCCAGTACGGCCAGGGTCTCACCTTTCACCAGACGGGCACGCAAACGCGACAACTGGCCTTCGCGGGCCAGCGGGAAGCGATCGAACAATGCCTCGCCAGCCACGAAGTTGAGAATGGCATCACCGAGGAACTCCAGGCGCTCGTTGTTGCGCCCGGCAAAGCTGCGGTGAGTCAGGGCCAGGACCATCAGTTCCTGATCCTTGAAGGTGTAACCGAGCTGGCGCTCGAGACGGCTTAAAGAGACGCTCACGGTTTACCCACGCTGAGTTCGTGGTTGGATTCCACCGCCATCGCCGGGGTTCGGCGCAGGCTTGGGACAATTAACGCTGTGTTCAAAAATAACGTCCTGAATATCGTTGTTTTCATGCTGCCGGTGTCGATTGTGTCGACTCCAGAAATGCATTCGGCGCTGTGTTCAACAGCGCCGTGTTTGATTACTTGATCAGGCCAACCCGCGAGAAATTCGGCAGGTGACTGAGTTTGGGTTCCGGCCAGCTCATCCAGACTGCAAAGGCCTTGCCGACGATATTCTTGTCGGGAACCATGCCCAGCAGATCCTTGGGAATGCTCGGATCATCCCAGTAACGACTGTCGTTCGAATTGTCGCGGTTGTCGCCCATCATGAAGTAGTGCCCGGCAGGTACGGTCCATGAACGGTCCGGCGTAGCACGGTAGCGACTCATTTCCTTGCGGATCAGGTGCTCGGCGGCGCCCAGTTTTTCCTTGTAGAGCTCGGCGCTCCCCAAGGTGCCCGGCTCGGAGCCGACCAGTTGCTCGGCGATCGATTCACCGTTGACGAACAGGCGCTTGTCAGCGGTGTAACGAACCTGATCACCCGGCAGACCGACTACACGCTTGATGTAGTTGACGTTTGGATCGCTCGGATAGCGGAACACCATCACATCGCCGCGTTGTGGCTCACCAACTTCAATGACTTTCTTGTCGATCACCGGCAAGCGGATCCCGTAGGAAAACTTGCTCACCAGGATGAAATCGCCGACGTCCAGGGTCGGTTTCATCGAGCCGGAAGGGATCTGGAACGGTTCCACCAGGAACGAACGCAGCACCAGCACGATGAACAACACCGGGAAGAACGACTTGCCGTATTCGACCAGCAGCGGTTCTTTGTTCAGTTTCTCGACCACCATCACATCAGGCTGGCTCACGCTCCCCTGATAGGAGGCAATGGCGGCACGCCGACGCGGCGCCAGGAAAAGCAGATCGAGCAACGCCAACAAGCCGCAGACGAATACGGCGATGACCAGCAACAGCGGGAAATTTAGTGACATAGGACCTAACTATCCAACCTGAGCACTGCAAGGAAGGCTTCTTGTGGAATTTCCACGTTACCGACCTGCTTCATGCGTTTTTTACCGGCCTTTTGCTTTTCCAGCAGTTTTTTCTTACGGCTAACGTCACCGCCGTAGCATTTGGCCAATACGTTCTTTCTGAGTGCCTTGACGGTTGTCCGCGCCACAATCTGACCGCCAATGGCGGCCTGGATTGCCACGTCGAACATCTGCCGCGGAATCAGGTCTTTCATCTTCTCGGTCAACTGGCGACCTTTGTAGTGCGCGTTGTCCTTGTGCACGATCAGCGCCAGGGCGTCGACCTTGTCGCCGTTGATCAGCACATCCAGTTTCACCAGATTAGCCGATTGGTAACGGTCGAAATGGTAATCCAGCGAAGCATAGCCGCGGCTGGTGGACTTCAAGCGGTCGAAGAAGTCCAGGACCACTTCGTTCATCGGCAGATCGTAGGTCACCTGGACCTGGGTACCGAGGAACAGCATGTCATGCTGAATGCCGCGTTTCTCGATGCACAGGGTAATGACGTTGCCCAGGTGCTCCTGCGGCACAAGAATATTGGCCCGCACGATCGGCTCACGCATGTCTTCGATGGAAGACAGGTCTGGCAGCTTCGACGGGTTATCGACGTAGATCGTTTCGCCGGTCTTGAGCAGCAGCTCGAAAATTACCGTTGGCGCGGTGGTGATCAGGTCCAGGTCGTACTCGCGCTCCAGGCGCTCCTGGATGATTTCCATGTGCAGCATGCCGAGGAAACCGCAACGGAAGCCGAAGCCCAGGGCGTCGGAGCTTTCCGGTGTGTATTGCAGCGACGAGTCGTTCAGGGTGAGCTTTTGCAGCGCCTCACGGAAGTCTTCGAAGTCGTCGGAGCTGACCGGGAACAGACCGGCATAGACCTGAGGCTGAATGCGTTTGAAACCTGGCAACACATCGACGTCCGGCGTCGAGCTCAAGGTCAGGGTATCGCCCACTGGCGCACCGTGAATGTCCTTGATGCCGGCGATGATGAAGCCCACTTCACCGGCTTTCAGGTCAACGGTAGCGGTGTGTTTGGGATTGAAGACACCGACGCTGTCCACCAGGTGGATCTTGCCGGTGGACTTGACCAGAATCTTGTCGCCCTTCTTCACACGGCCATGGCGTACGCGCACCAGGGACACAACGCCCAGGTAGTTGTCGAACCAGGAGTCGATGATCAACGCTTGCAGCGGATCTTCGATGTTGCCGGTCGGCGCCGGAATGGTGGTTACCAGGCGCTCGAGCACTTCATCGACGCCCAGACCGGTCTTGGCACTGCAAGTGACCGCGTCGGTGGCATCGATGCCGATGATTTTTTCGATTTCTTCTTTAACGCGGTCCGGATCGGCCTGTGGCAGGTCGATCTTGTTCAGCACCGGCATCACTTCCAGGCCCTGCTCGATCGCCGTGTAGCAGTTGGCTACCGACTGCGCCTCGACACCCTGACCGGCATCGACCACCAGCAACGCGCCTTCACAGGCCGCCAGCGAGCGGCTGACTTCGTAGGTGAAGTCAACGTGGCCGGGGGTATCAATGAAGTTCAACTGATAGGTGATGCCATCACGGGCCTTGTAATACAGGGTAACGCTATGCGCCTTGATGGTGATGCCGCGTTCACGCTCAAGGTCCATGGAGTCGAGGACCTGGGCTTCCATTTCACGCTCGGCCAGGCCGCCGCACATCTGGATGAAGCGATCGGCCAGCGTCGACTTGCCATGGTCAATGTGGGCGATGATGGAGAAATTGCGGATATGACTCAAATCACTCACGGATCAACACTCAAAAAGGCTGCAGGCATAGCCCGCCGAAAAATAGCCGGGAATTGTACCTGATCCACGGCGCTAGCGTCACGTTCGCAGGTCAGACGGCCAGTACAAAAACGCCCCGGTCTTGCGACAGGGGCGTTTTTTATGACCAAAGAAGCCGGGAACGCCCCGCCATCAACCGGCGCGACGCAACAACCACAGCCCGGCCAAGGCACAGATACCGGCCGGCACCAGCACCGCAAACAGCGGCGAGAAACCGAACACCAGACTCGAAGGGCCCAGCAAATCCTGGGCAATGCGGAAAGTGAAGCCCACCAGCACGCCGGTAAACACCCGCTGACCCAGGGTCACCGAACGCAACGGACCGAAAATGAAGGAAATCGCCATCAGCACCAGCGCGGCAGTGACCAACGGTTGCAACACCTTGACCCAAAATGCCAGCCAGTAACGACCATTGTTCAAGCCCTGGTCCGCCAGATAGTGGATATACCCCCACAGACCGCTGATCGACAACGACTCGGGCGTCATCACCACGGTATTGAGCAATTGCGGGCTCAATGCCACGTCCCAGCGCTCCATGGGGGCAGTCACCACCTCAGAGCTTTTATCGTGGAACAGCGTGGTGGTGATATCGGTCAGCTGCCAGTGCTCCTTGTCGAAGTCTGCGCGCTTGGCGAAGCTGGCGGACAACATGTGCCGCTCGGCGTCAAAGCGATAACGGGTCACACCGTACAAAATGCCATTGGGCTGAACGGAGTTGATGTGGATGAACTCATCGCCCTGACGGTGCCACATGCCGTGCTTGGCACTTTGCGCGTCGCCACCGCCCTGGGCCAGCGAACGATTGGCTTGCGCGATGTTTTCGCTGACAGGGGCGACGTACTCGCCGATCAGCACGCCGGCAAGCATCAGCACCAGCATGGGCTTCATGACCGCCCAGACGATTCGCCCGATCGACACGCCGGCCGCGCGCATGATGGTCAACTCGCTGTTGCTGGCCAGGCTGCCGAGGCCGATCAGGCAACCGATCAACGCCGCCATCGGCAACATCTCGTAAAGCCGGCGCGGTGCCGTCAGCAGCACATAACTCGCGACATCGGTCAGGGTGTAGGTATCGCTGATCTCGCCCATTTCGTCGATGAACGCAAACAACGTCGCCAGCCCCAGGATGATCCCCAGCACGGCCAGGATCGCAATGAGCACGCTGCTACCAATGTAGCGGTCGAGCTTAACCACGGGCCACCTCCAGCGCGCTGCGGCGACTCGCCATTTTCAAGCGCAGGGGTTCCCAGTAAAGCAGGCCCAGGCCGATGACCAGGAAGATGGCATGCACCCACCACAAGCCCAACGCCACCGGGATCTTGCCCTTGTCGAGGGCGCCGCGTGCGGCAATCAGCAGGGTCAGGTAAGCCATATAAAGAAGAATCGCCGGCAACAATTTGAGGAAGCGCCCCTGGCGCGGATTGACTCGCGACAGCGGCACCGCCATCAGGGTCACGATGAAGACCAGCAAAGGCAAGGACAGGCGCCACTCAAGTTCGGCGCGCATACGCAAGTCATCGCTATGGATCAAGACACTGGTGCTCAGCGCATCACGGTCGGTGACTTCGTCACTGACATCCGGCTTGGGTAGCAATACACCGTACTCGTCGTACTTGATCGCACGATAGTCGGCCTGCCCCGGATTACCGTCGTAACGGTAGCCATTGTCGAGGATCAGGTAGCGATTGCCATCTGGCTTGATTTCCTGCCGGCCCTTTTCGGCCACCAGCACGGAAATCCCGCGATCTTTCCCGTCGGATGAGGCGTTCTTTTGCGAGATGAATACGCCGCCCAGGTTGATACGATCATCGGACAACTGCTCGGTGTAGGTCACCCGGGTACCGTCGCGCAACGCCTGGAAGCGCCCCGGCTCCAGGGTATCGAACTCGGTCAGGGCATCTTGCTTGTTCAGCAGCAACTGGAACTGATTGGCACCTTGTGGCGCCAGGCTCAGGCTCAGCCACGCCACGATCAGCGCCACCAGCGTGGCCGGAAAAAGGGTCATGACGAACAGACGCTGCTGGCTCATGCCGGTAGCCGAAAGCACGGTCATCTCACTTTCCAGATACAGCCGGCCATACGCCAACAGAATCCCCAGGAACAGCCCCAATGGCAGGATCAGTTGCAGGAATCCCGGCAGGCGGAAGCCCATGATCAGAAACAGTGAACCCGGATCCAGAAGGCCCGAAGCCGCCTGGGCGAGGTATTTGATGAAGCGTCCGCTCATGATGATGACCAGCAGCACGGCGCTGACGGCGCTCAAGGTCAACAGGACTTCGCGGGATAGGTAACGGAAGACGATCAAACCAGACACTCCAGGATTGTCAGGCGAAGGCAGCCAAACAAACAAACATATCAGGCAACCCGCAGAGCAGAGCCGCCGAAAAAGATGGCGCATTATCCTGTGATTGGGTGCGCCTGTCACTGCGCAATGCATGGAAGCGCCTGCAGGACCGAGCCTCCTCGCGAAGGGCGACACCTAATCGCGCGAAGCCTGAAACCCCGCCGCAGCCTCAAGTTCTTCGCGAGCAGGCTCGCTCCGACAATCGTACAACCGAGGGTTGTCAGGCGCCTCCAGCGAGGTTCAAACTGCGGCCTTCGTCGCCGGTCGGTACTGGCGCCTTACTATTACTTTCTATTTAGATGCAGGCAGGCGACGCACATACGGTGTCGAGCGCTTGCGAGTTGACCATCAATTCAGGGACCCGGACATGGAACTGGTTGTAAAGAGCGTTAACCCGGAAACGTTGAAAACCGCCACGCTGGTGGTCGCCGTCGGTGAAGGCCGCAAACTCGGCGTCGCCGCCAAACAACTCGACGAACTCAGCGGCGGTGCGATCAGCGCCGTGCTCAAGCGTGGCGACCTGGCCGGCAAGGTCGGGCAGAGCCTGCTGCTGCACAGCCTGCCAAACCTCAAGGCCGAGCGCGTGCTGCTGGTGGGCGTGGGTAAAGATGAAGAACTGGGCGACCGCCCGTTCCGCAAAATCATCGCCGGCGTACTCAATACCCTCAAAGGCCTGGGCGGCAGTGATGCGGTCCTGGCCCTGGACGAAATCGTGGTCAAGGGCCGCGACAGCTACGGCAAGACCCGCCTGCTGGCCGAAACCCTGGTGGACGGCGAATACCAGTTCGATCAGTTCAAGAGCCAGAAAGCCGAACCACGCGCCCTGAAGAAAGTCACCCTGCTGACCATCAAGGCCGCCCAGGCTGAAGTGCAACGCGCCGTGACCCACGCCACCGCCATCGCCAACGGCATGGCCTTCACTCGCGACCTGGGCAACTTGCCGCCTAACATCTGCCACCCGACGTTCCTCGGTGAGCAAGCGAAAAACCTCGGCAAAGAATTCAAGGACCTGAAAGTCGAAGTCTTCGACGAGAAGAAGATCAAGGCACTGGGCATGGGCTCGTTCTATGCCGTTGGCCAGGGCAGCGCCCAACCACCGCGCCTGATCGTCATGCAATACAACGGCGGCAAGAAATCCGAGAAGCCCTACGCCCTGGTCGGCAAAGGCATCACCTTCGACACCGGCGGTATCAGCCTCAAGCCAGGCGCCGGCATGGACGAAATGAAATATGACATGGGTGGCTCTGCCAGCGTGTTCGGCACCCTGCGTGCGGTACTCGAGCTGAAATTGCCAATCAACCTGGTGTGCATCCTGGCTTGCGCCGAGAACATGCCGAGCGGCAACGCTTCTCGCCCGGGCGATATCGTCACCACCATGAGCGGCCAGACCGTGGAAATCCTCAACACCGACGCCGAAGGCCGTCTGGTGCTGTGCGATGCCCTGACCTACTCCGAGCGCTTCAAGCCGCAAGCCGTCATCGACATCGCCACCCTGACCGGCGCTTGCGTGGTTGCCCTGGGCTCCCACACTTCGGGCCTGCTGGGCAACAACGATGAACTGATCGGCCAACTGCTCAGCGCCGGCAAGGCAGCCGACGACCGCGCCTGGCAACTGCCGCTGTTCGATGAGTACCAGGAGCAACTCGACAGCCCGTTCGCCGACATCGCCAACATCGGCGGCCCGAAAGCCGGCACCATCACCGCAGCCTGCTTCCTGTCGCGCTTCACCAAGAACCTGAACTGGGCGCACCTGGACATCGCCGGCACCGCCTGGACCAGCGGCGGCAAGGACAAGGGCGCCACTGGCCGTCCGGTTCCCTTGCTGACCCAATACCTGCTGGACCGCGCCAAAGCCTGAAACCGATGATCCCGGGCGGCGTTGCTTGCCAGTGACGCCGCCCCGGCTCAGGAACCGCAATGACCAAAGTCGACTTCTATATCCTGCCCAGCGCCGATCCTTCGGCACGCCTGGATTTCGCCTGCAAGCTCACTGAGAAAGCCTGGCGCATGGGGCACCGCATCTACCTGCATTGCAGCGATGCCTCCCAACGCGACGATCTCGACGCACGCTTATGGGCGTTCAAAGGCGAAAGTTTCGTGCCCCACGGCCCCGCCGAAAGCGAACCGGACAGCCTGATCGTCCTGGGCCTTGGCGAAGACTGCGGTCAGCACCAGGATCTGCTGGTCAATCTCGACCTGAAAGTGCCGGCCTTTGCCCAGCGCTTTTCCCGCGTGGCAGAAGTGGTGGTGGAAGACCCGGTGATTCGCCAGGCCGCGCGGGAGAGTTTCCGTTTCTACCGCGAACAGGGCTATCCTCTGCAAGATCACCGTTTACAGCGACTCTGAGCATTCCGATGGACACTCCAAAACCACTGCAAAAGTCCGTGCACCTGCTGGACGACCTTGAGTCGATCCGCCAACTGCTCGGCGATGACAACCTGCAACCACCGCTGCTGACCGACACGGTCGAAGAAGGTGAACAGGAACAGATTCCGATGCTGTTCGATACCGTCAGCGCCCCCGCGCCGACCGTCGAACCGAAAGCGCCCGCGCCAGCCGCCGAACCGGCGCCGAGCGCCAGCAAGGGCGCCGACGCCCTGCTGTACCTCGACAGCGAACTGCGTGCCGCCGCGCAATTGATCATGCAGGATGTGATCGACGACTTCGCGCCGCACATCGAAACCGAAATCAAACGCCGCTTGAATGCGCGGATGGAACGGTTGCTGAGCCAGTACAACGATTGATTAACGTGCGCCAAGCGCGCTTCTGTGGGAGCGAGCCTGCTCGCGATAGCGTACGAACCGACTCGATGTTGAATGTGACGACCTTATCGCGAGCAGGCTCGCTCCCACACAAAACATCACGCCACTGATTGACTTTTCAGGTGCTGAGGTAGCGTCCGATCAGCGCGATCCCGCTCGCCAGCACCAACCAGGTCACCAACCGCACGAAGGCCTCGCGAGACAGGCGCATCGTCAGCCCTCGACCGATCCACAGCCCCAGCGCCATCGCCGGCAACAAGCACAGCGCCAGTACCAACAATGGCAGCTCGGCGTATACCCCCGCCACCACGAAGAGACTCAAGCGCACCACCGTGCTGCAACTGATCAGCGCGCTCTGCGTCGCCCGCGCTTCGTCCTTGGGCAGCCGACTGTTCAAATAGATCGCATACAAAAAGCCGCCACTGCCAAACAACGCGCCGAACATCCCGCCCACCGTCCCCATCGGCAGTGCCCACACGGCAGACAATTGCGCTGGCCGGGCTTTGACCCACAGGTTGTAGATCGCATAGACGCTGATAAACAACCCCATCAACAGCAATAACAGATCGGATTTCAGGTTCAGCAAAAAAATCACGCCCAGCGTGCAACCCACCGCCATGCAGGGCAGCAAACGCAACAACTCCGGTTTGGCGACGTTGCGCCGCGAAGGCAACAGATTGCCGAATGCCGCGACAAAATCCAGCAACACCAGCAAGGGCACGATTTTCGACAGCGGCATGAACAGAATCAGAACCGGCCCAGCCACCAACGCGGTGCCGAAACCGGCGATGCCAAAGACGATATAAGCCAGGGCGATACCGCCCCCGATCACCAGCCATTCCATGACGCCGAATGACCATTGGTTTAACAACTCAAGCACATCCATTCCCCTGTCTTCCTTGATTACGGCTGACAACTTTAACGTTTTGCTCGCGACGACGTCTTGAAATTCACCGACGATACCGCCTGCCGGACCGCTATCGCGAGCCAGCTCACTCCCACAAACAGCCTCCAACAACTGATTTGTGCGGGGTCATAGAGATTGGTCACCGAATGCCTTTATCATGCGCCCCATGATTAAAGATCCCTTTGCAAGACTCGGCCTGGACCGTGAAGTCCTGACCGTCAGCCAGCTCAACGGCCGAGCACGGGTGTTGCTCGAAGACGTGTTCAGCAACATCTGGGTCGAAGGCGAAATCTCCAACCTGGCCCGCCCGGCGTCCGGCCACGTGTACTTCACGCTCAAGGACAGCGGTGCCCAGGTGCGTTGCGCGCTGTTCCGGCAGAACGCGGCGCGGGTACGACAAGCGCTGAAAGACGGCCTGGCCGTCAAGGTACGCGGCAAGGTCTCGCTGTTCGAGGGGCGCGGGGACTACCAACTGATCCTCGACACCGTGGAACCTGCCGGCGATGGCGCGTTGCGGCTGGCTTTCGATGCGCTGAAGGAAAAACTCAGCGCCGAAGGCCTGTTCAGTGCCGAGCGCAAGGTACCGCTGCCGGCCCATCCACAACGGATCGGCATCATCAGTTCACCCACCGGCGCGGTGATCCGCGACATCATCAGCGTGTTCCGCCGTCGCGCACCTCAGATACAACTGACGCTGATCCCTACGGCCGTTCAGGGCCGCGAAGCCACCGCGCAAATTGTCCGCGCGCTGAAACTGGCCGATGCCCGCGGCTTCGACGCCTTGATCCTGGCCCGTGGCGGCGGCTCGCTGGAAGACCTCTGGTGCTTCAACGAAGAAGCCGTGGCCCGCGCGGTGGACGCCTGCGTAACGCCGATCGTCAGCGCCGTCGGCCATGAAACCGATGTGTCGATCAGTGATTTCGTCGCCGACGTACGCGCTCCGACGCCATCCGCCGCCGCTGAATTGCTCGCGCCGGACTCCAGCGATCTGGTCCGTCGGGTCGAAAGCCTGCACCGACGGCTGGTGATGCGCATGCGCGACCGCTTGATGCGCGACCGCCTGCGCCTCGAAGGCATCTCCCGGCGCCTGCGTCACCCCGGCGAACGCCTGCGCCAGCAAGCGCAACGCCTGGATGATCTGGACATGCGCATGCGTCGCGCCTTCGAACGCAGCCTCAACACTCGACGTGAACGGCTGATCCGCCTGGAAACCCGCCTGGCTGGGCAACATCCCGGTCGGCAACTGGCGTTGTTGCGCCAGCGCCTCGACAGTCTCGCCGAACGCCTGCCCCGCGCCATGCGCGAGGGCCTGAAAAACCGTCGCCTGCAGTTGCAAAGCCAAATGCAGACCCTGCATGTGGTCAGCCCCCTGGCGACGCTGGGCCGCGGCTACAGCATTTTGCTCGACGAGCGCGGCAACGCGATTCGCAACGCCGCGCAAACCCATAACGGTCAACGTCTGAAAGCCAGACTGGGCGAAGGCGAACTGCAAGTGCGGGTCGAAGACAATCACCTGACGCCTGTCACCCTTTCATTACTGGATTGACCCATGCCGCGCCTTTTAGCTTCTCTGCTATTGCTGTGCCTGACCCTCAACGCCCACGCCGACAGCTACATCACACGACTGTTGAACAAACCAGTGCCCGGCGGCGTCGCGGTGGTGGATCTGGGCACCTCCGCGCAAGCGCCGAAAGCGAGCTATCAGGGCAAACCGGTACTGGTGGTCAAGGAGCAGAACAATTGGCTGGCCATCGTCGGCGTACCGCTGACCGTTAAACCGGGCGCCCAGTCCATCAGCAGCGGCGGCCGTACGCTGAGCTTCACCGTGGGCCAGAAGAAATACCCGGAACAACGCATCACCTTGAAGAACACGCAGCAGGTCAACCCTGACCCGGAAAACCTCAAGCGCATCGAACGCGAGCTGGCAGAGCAGATTGCCGCCTATCGTACGTTCAGCCCGAATACCCCCAGCAACCTGCTGTTGGACAAACCGGTCAATGGGCCGCTGTCGAGCAAGTTCGGGGTGCGCCGGTTTTTTAATGGTGAAGAGCGTAATCCCCACGCAGGCCTGGACTTCGCAGTGCCAGCCGGCACACCGATCAAGACCCCGGCCGCTGGCAAGGTGATTCTGATCGGCAATTACTTCTTCAACGGCAACACCGTGTTTGTCGACCATGGCCAAGGCTTCATCAGCATGTTCTGCCACATGTCGAAAATCGATGTGAAGGTCGGTCAGCAATTGGCGCGCGGTGATGTGGTCGGCAAGGTCGGTTCGACCGGTCGGGCGACCGGGCCGCATATGCACTGGAACGTCAGCCTGAACGACGCGCGGGTAGATCCGGCGATTTTCATCGGGGCGTTTCAGCCTTAAGTCTGCGGGTGGCGGCATCACCGATGCCGCTTACTCAGCGTCCAGGTCTTCTATCCCGTGGGCCTCCCGGTCGGCCAGGCAGTGCTTGATCCATTCCCGGGTTTCCTCCGAGAACCCGGTCAGCTCTTCAGCCGTGACCAGCTCACGGGCGCATAGCCCGAGCAAGTGAGAACGCGCTTCATGCCGCGAGAACCTGAATACCCCAAACGCCCAGTACAACTCCTTTTGACCGGCCTGGAGCAATTCCTCGCTCGCCTCTATCCGCTCATAAGGTGAGAGGTTTTTATCCAGCACTGTCTTTTCGACATCCGCCATGATCCGCACGCACATCCGCTCATGGGCGACCGGACGCAACACGCAATAGAGCTTCCAATCGGACTCGTTCATCGCCGACTCCTGCTTGTCAGTCGAGGCTGTAAGCATAGCTGCACGGGCACGGCCCGATGCCAAAAGCCTCGATTGCGCATCACTCAAACCCTGCGCAAGCAACTGAACGATCAGAGCCATTCAGCACAATAAAATCTCGATAAATACATAGACACGAGTATTCCTCTCAATTTTTTTCGACTGCTTGCCATCTTCCCCCCCCGCGGTTAGGGTTGAAGGCATGAAAACTCCTCACACCCTCATCCAGCTTCGCCAGCACCGCAGCCTGTGCCTTGTCAGCGCACGACTGCCGGGCTGATCGCGGTGCCTCGTCTCACGCCTTACCCCCAGAACATTTGATCCACCGGCTGGCCGCCTTTTTTCGGCCTACACAATAAGGATTACTCCGATGAGCATGCTCAAAGACCCGTCTTCGAAATACCGCGCGTTCCCGACCATCGACATCCCGGACCGTACCTGGCCGTCGAAAACCATCACTGCCGCGCCGATCTGGTGCAGTTCCGACCTGCGTGACGGCAACCAGTCGCTGATCGAGCCGATGGACGCCGTCAAGAAGCTGCGCTTCTGGAAAACCCTGGTGCAGGTGGGCGTGAAAGAAATCGAAGCATCGTTCCCGGCCGCTTCGCAAACCGACTTCGACTTCGTGCGCACCCTGATCGAAGGCAACCACATCCCGGACGACACCACCATCCAGGTGCTGACCCAGGGCCGTGAAGACCTGATCGAGCGCACCTTCGAATCCCTTCGCGGGGCGAAGAAAGCCATCGTTCACCTGTACAACGCGACCTCCCCTTCCTTCCGCCGCATTGTCTTCAACCAGGACAAGGACGGCGTCAAGGCCATCGCCGTGAACGCCGCCAAGCTGTTCGTCAAATACGCGGCCATGCAGCCGGACACCGAGTGGACCTTCGAATACTCGCCGGAAACCTTCAGCGCCACCGAACTGGAGTTCGCCAAGGAAGTCTGCGACGCAGTAATCGAAGTCTGGAACCCGACGCCCGAGCACAAGATGATCCTCAACCTGCCGGCCACCGTGGAATGCGCGACCCCGAACATCTATGCCGACCAGATTGAATGGTTCGGCCGTCACATCAACCGTCGTGACAGCGTGATCATCAGCCTGCACACCCACAACGACCGTGGCACCGGCGTGGCCGCCACCGAACTGGGCCTGATGGCCGGCGCTGACCGCGTCGAAGGCTGCCTGTTCGGCAACGGCGAGCGCACCGGTAACGTTGACCTGGTGACCGTCGCCCTGAACATGTACACCCAGGGTCTCGACCCTCAACTGGACTTCTCCGACATCGACGGCGTGCGCAAAGTCGTCGAAGAGTGCAACCAGATCCAGGTGCACCCACGTCACCCGTACGTCGGCGACCTGGTCCACACGGCGTTCTCCGGCTCCCACCAGGATGCCATCCGCAAGGGCTTCGCCCAGCAGAAACCGGACGCGCTGTGGGAAGTGCCGTACTTGCCGATCGACCCGGCCGACATCGGCCGCAGCTACGAAGCGGTCATCCGCGTCAACAGCCAGTCGGGCAAGGGCGGTATCGCCTACCTGCTGGAACAGGAATACGGCATCAGCCTGCCGCGTCGCATGCAGATCGAGTTCAGCCAGGTCGTGCAGCGTGAGACCGATCGCCTGGGCCTGGAAATGACGGCCCAACAGATCCACGCCCTGCTGCACAGCGAGTATTTGCAAGCCAATACCCCGTACGCGCTGGTCAGCCATCGCCTGCAGGAAGAAAACGGCCACAGCGCCGTCGAAGTGGAAGTCGCCAGCCAAGGCCAGGGCGAAACCAACCTGCATTGGCGCGGCAAGGGCAATGGCGCCCTGGAAGCGCTGGTGGCCGGTTTGCCAGTCCCCGTGGAAATCATGGACTACAACGAGCACGCCATCGGCGCGGGCACCAATGCCAAGGCAGCGGCCTACATTGAACTGCGGGTGAATGGCGAGCGTGCGGTGCATGGCGTCGGCATCGACGAAAACATCACCACCGCCAGCTTCAAGGCCCTGTTCAGCGCGCTGAACCGCTCCCTGAGCCAGCCGGAAGCGAAAGCGGCGTAAGCCTGAGCTGTCATGCAAAAGGCCCCGGGGTGCGAACCTCGGGGCCTTTTTTTGCCTGCTGGTTTTGTGCTGTCTGAACCGGCCCCTTCGCGGGCAAGCCCGCTCCCACAGTTGACCGTTGTGAACTCAAATTTTGATTACACCCACATACCCTGTGGGAGCGGGCTTGCCCGCGAAGAGGCCAGGTCAGGCGACGACGAACTCAGGTGAACTCGAAAGTATCCGCATCCAGATTCGCCGGAAACCGCGTGCGATACGCCGCCAATTCCGCCGCATCCAGCACCACCTTGAACACCCCGTCAGCCTCACCGGCACTGAGCAGTGTCTCACCCTGGAAATCCAGCACCTGGCTGTCGCCGGTATACGCGAAGCCTTTGCCGTCCGTACCGACACGATTCACCGCCGCCACGTAGCACAGGTTTTCGATGGCCCGCGCCGGCAGCAAGCGGTTCCAGTGCTGGCGTCGTGCGCCCGGCCAGTTGGCGGTGTATAGCAACAGGTCAGTGTCCTGGGCATCGCGACTCCACACCGGGAAGCGCAGGTCGTAGCAAATCAACGGTCGCACGCGCCAGCCCTTGAGTTCGAACTGCACCTGACGCTCGCCGGGGGTGTAGTGGTGATGCTCGCCCGCCATGCGGAACAGGTGGCGTTTGTCATAGTGCAACACCTCACCGTCCGGCCGCGCCCACAACAGGCGATTGCGATGGCTGCCATCGGCCGCCTGAATGATGACGCTGCCCGTGATCACCGCGTCGAACTTCGCCGCCTGAGCCCGCAGCCATTTGCTGGTGGGGCCGTTTTCCGCTTCAGCGAGGGTCTCGGATTCCATCGAGAATCCGGTGGTGAACATCTCTGGCAGGATAATCAGGTCAGCGCCCTGGGCCTGTTCCAGCAGCGATTCGAAATGCTCCAGGTTGGCCTTGCGGTCATGCCAGGCCAGGGAAGTCTGGATCAGTGCGATGTTCAGATTCGCAAGCACACTCAGATCACGCATAGTTTTTCCGCTGCTTCACGCAGGGTCTCCTCACGTTTGGCAAAGCACAGTCGCACCAGGCGCTGGCCTTCGGGTGGCGTCTGGTAGAACACCGAGATCGGAATACTTGCCACACCCTGTTCGCGGGTCATCCACAGGGCCATTTCGACGTCATTGAGGTCCGGACGGATCTGCGAGTAGTCGACCAGCTGGAAATAAGTGCCGGTCACCCGGGTGAAACTGAAACGCGACGGTGCGAGCAAATCGCAGAACAGATCACGCTTGGCCTGATAGAAACCCGGCAGCTCTTCGATGTGCTCCGGATGCTCGGCCATGTAATCGGCCAAGGCGTATTGCAGTGGCGTAACACCGCAGAAACTGACGTACTGATGCACCTTGCGCAGCTCTGCAGTCAGGGCCGGCGGCGCGACGACATAACCGGTTTTCCAGCCGGTGACGTGATAAGTCTTGCCGAATGAGCTGACCACGAATGCACGCTGATACAGCTCTTCATGGGCCAGCACGCTGACGTGTGGCACGCCGTCGTACACCAGGTGTTCGTAGACCTCGTCGCTGACGAGGTAGATGTCGCGATCTCGAATCAGCGCCGCCAACTGATCCAGCTCGGCGCGACTGATCAAGGCACCGCTGGGGTTGTGCGGGGTATTGAGAATGATCATTCGCGTACGCGGGCTCAGCGCAGCGGCGAGCTTGTCGAAGTCGATGCTGAAATCGTCCAGCCCCAGCTGTACGTGAACACAACGACCACCCGCCAACTCAACCGAAGGCTCGTAACTGTCATAAGCCGGATCGAACACGATGACTTCGTCACCGCTGTGGATAACCGCCTGGATGGCGCAGAAAATGGCCTGGGTCGCGCCGGGAGTGACGGTCACTTCGCTATCGACATCCACCTGAACGCCATAGCTGCGAGCAATTTTGGCAGCAATCTGCTGACGCAGTACCGGCAGGCCCGTCATTGGTGAATACTGGTTGTGGCCATTGGCAATATGCCGACCGACCGCATCGCACAGGGCTTGCGGAGCATCGAAATCGGGAAAACCCTGGGACAGGTTGAGCGCCCCGGTCTGCGCCGCGAGCTGAGACATCTGAGTGAAAATAGTGATGCCGACATTCGGCAGCTTGCTGGTGATCATCGGTGGGCCCCTGCAGGTGAGCTGCAAGTTTCAAGCGACAAGCCGCAAGCGGTCAAGCCTCAAACCATCAGGCACAAAAAAGGGCCCTTAACAGGCCCCTTTTTGGTTTTGACTTGAAGCTTGCAGCGCGTAACTCAGGGCTGCCTTAGCGCTTGTCGCGGCGCTTCTTGTCGGCCTTCTTGTGGTGCGACATCAAGCGACGCTTCTTGTTGACCTGACGGTCGGTAAGCGAGTTCTTGTTGCCTTCGTACGGGTTTTCGCCGCCCTTGAACTCGATGCGGATCGGCGTACCGACCAGCTTGAGCACACGACGGTAAGTGTTTTCCAGGTAACGGACGTAGGACTTCGGCACCTTTTCGATCTGGTTACCGTGAATCACGATGATCGGCGGGTTCGCGCCACCCAGGTGGGCATAACGCAGCTTGATCCGACGGTTGTTCACCATCGGTGGCGCATGCTCACCGACCGCGTCTTCCAGAATCTGGGTCAGGCGGTTGGTTGGCCAGCGGGTGACGGCAGACTTGAACGAGTTCTGTACCGACGCGTAGAGATTTCCTACGCCAGTGCCGTGCAGCGCCGAGATGAAGTGGATGTCGGCGTAGTCAACGAAGAACAGTCGACGTTGCAACTCGACCTTCACGAAGTCGCGTTCGCTCGGGGTCATGCCGTCCCACTTGTTGATCGCGATGACCAGCGCACGACCCGACTCGATGGCGAAGCCCAGCAGGTTGAGGTCGTGATCGACCACGCCTTCGCGGGCGTCCATCACGAAGATCACCACGTTGGCATCTTTGATCGCTTGCAGGGTTTTGACCACGGAGAATTTTTCGACTTCTTCGTGGATCTTGCCGCGCTTGCGCACACCGGCGGTGTCGATCAGCGTGTACTTCTCGTCGTTGCGCTCGAACGGGATGTAGATACTGTCGCGAGTGGTGCCGGGTTGGTCATAGACGATAACCCGATCTTCACCGAGCATGCGGTTGACCAGGGTCGACTTGCCGACGTTCGGACGGCCGATGATCGCGATCTTGATCCCGTCTTTTTCGCTCGGACCAGGAATGCGCTTGGCTTCTTCGCCCTCGGCAACTTCCTCTTCCTCGCCTTCTTCCGGCTCTTCTTCGTCTTTCGGGAATTCGCTCAGGGCGATTTCCAGCATCTGGGTGATGCCACGGCCGTGAGCACCCGCGATTGGAATCGCATGGCCCATGCCCAACGGAGCGAATTCGGCGCGGGCCATATCAGGGTCGATGTTGTCGACCTTGTTGGCAACCACATAGGAACGCTTGTTACGTTTGCGCAAATGCTCGGCGATCATCTGGTCGGCGGCGGTGAAACCCGCCTTGGCATCTACCAGGAACAGCACAACATCAGCTTCTTCAATGGCCAGCAGCGACTGCTCGGCCATTTTTTCGTCCATACCATGCTCGTCACCGGAGATACCGCCGGTGTCGACCAGAATGTAGGAACGCCCTTGCCACTTGGCCTCACCGTATTGGCGATCACGGGTCAGACCGGACAAGTCGCCGACAATGGCGTCGCGAGTCCTGGTCAGGCGGTTGAACAAGGTGGACTTGCCGACGTTCGGTCGGCCCACCAGGGCGATTACGGGAACCATGCGGCTCTCCACTTCGTTATTTCAGAAAATACAAAAGCCGCTGCGAGGCAGCGGCTGGTGCTCGGGGCCACACTGTACGCTTGCCTGTGGGAGCGAGCCTGCTCCGGGCGGCGCACCGACGAAAAACGCCAGGGCACCGCGTTTATTCAGGACGCAAACGTCATCGTTGACGTCCATCGCGAGCAGGCTCGCTCCCACATTCATACCCACAAGTGAAGCAGCCTGGGGGGGTTAACCCCAAGCATAGTCAAACCTTTACTTAATGGTCAGGGCTTCCAGTTTGCCGCTGTTGCCATACACATAAATCGTGTCACCCACCACCAGCGGACGGGCACGCAGGCCGTCGCTGTCGATGCGCTCGCGGCCGACAAAACGACCATCCACCTGACTCAGCAGGTGCAGGTAACCTTCCAGGTCACCGACTGCAACGTAGCTGGAGAACACTTCCGGAGCCGACAGTTGACGGCGGGCCAGCGAATCGTTGCTCCACAAAGCTGTGGTGGAACGCTCGTCGACGCCTTCAACGGTGCCCGAAGACAGGCTCACGTAGACGCTGCCGAAACCCTGGGCGACACCGGCGTAGCTGGAAGCATCACGCTGCCACAGCTGGCGACCGCTTTGCAGGTCCAGTGCTGCAACGCGACCCTGGTAGCTCGCGACATAAACCGTCTCGCCAGACAACAGCAAGCCGCCGTCGATGTCGACCACGCGCTCCAGCTCCGAACGGCCTTGCGGGATCGCTACACGCTGCTCCCAAACCGGCACGCCGTTGGAAATGTCGAGAGCGACCACTTTACCGGTCGACAGACCCGCCACCGCGAGGCGGTTGGTCACGATCGGGGCACTGGTGCCTCGCAGGGTCAGTACCGCCGGGGTGCTGTCATACAACCAGCGCTGGCTGCCGGTTGTGGCATCCAGACCGATCAGACGGTCGTCCTGGGTCTGGACCACAACCACATCACCGTTGTTGGCGGGTGGTGCGAGGACTTCGCTGGACACGCGAGCGCGCCATTTCTCTTCGCCGTTGATGGCATCCAGGGCAACGATTTCACCCTTGAGCGTACCGATCGTCAGCAGACCGTAACCCACGCCAACAGCGCCGGAAACAGGCAGTTCGAGATCTTTCTTCCATTTGACGTCGCCGTTGTGGCGATCCATCGCAATCACCACACCAGTGACATCGGCGGCATAAATGGTATCGCCATCGATCGCCGGAACCAGCATGTTGTAGGTTTCGCCCTGACCGTCACCGATCGAACGGCTCCACTGCTTTTTCAGAACCACTTCTTCTTTGAAGTCGGTCAATTCGGCCGGTGGCAATTCTTTCTTGCTGTTGCTGCTGCAACCCGCGGCCAACAAGGCCAGAGCCAGCAATGCTGCATGTTTCCAACGGATCACGTCACGCATCCCCTTTGGCCAGGTCGTCCAGCTTGATTTGTAGGCCACCGACCGCCGCTTCATCCGACAGTGCCGCCTTGGCTTTTTGATACGCCGCGTACGCTTCATCGGTACGACCCAACTGCACCAGCAGGTCGCCCTTGAGTTCTTCACGAGTGGCCAGGAACGCTTTGTCGGCATCGCCTTCAAGCAATTTCAGGGCTTCATCGGTCTTGTTCTGCGCAGCCAGCACCTGAGCCAGGCGCTGACGGGCGATTTCGCCCAGTGCCGGATTGGCCGGTTTGGCAACGATGGCTTTCAATTCGGTGGCTGCGTCATCCAGCTTGCCGCTGTCGACGGCGACTTTCGCCACGAACAGGCTGCCGTACTGCGCGTAAGCACTACCGCCGAATTCGCTGTTGAGCTTGGCAGCCAGGTCCGAGACGCGGGCCGCATCAGGCTTGCCGTCGGGCGTCAGCGTGGTTTCCAGCAATTGCTGATAGAGCATTGAGGCGCCTTGCGACTGATTGCTCTGATACTTGTGAAAGGCTTGCCAGCCGAACACGATGACCAGCGCCAACAGGCCACCAGTAACCAGGGGCTTGCCGTTGCGTGACCACCAGTCCTTCAAATCCGCCAGCTGTTCGTCTTCGGTACTCGACACCCCAATACTCCTTAATCGCTAAATCGGCTGTTTAGACAGCTTCAACCCTGCACGACGCAGGTGGCCAGGTGTGCAGCAAGCGCATCCCAGGCAATGCTTTGTTGTTCGCCCTGGCCACGCAGGGGTTTGAAACCTACCACTTGCTGGGCCATCTCGTCGTCACCGAGGATCAGTGCATACAGCGCACCGCTCTTGTCGGCTTTCTTGAACTGGCTTTTGAAGCTGCCGGCACCGGCATTCACTTGCAGGCGCAGGTTGGGCAACTGATCACGAACCCGCTCGCTCAACGCCAGGCCAGCCAGCTCGGCGGCTTCACCGAAGGCGCAGAGGTAGACGTCGACCTGACGAGAGATCTCTTCCGGAATCTGCTCCAGGGTTTCCAGCAACAGGACCAGACGCTCGATGCCCATTGCAAAGCCAACGCCCGCAGTCGGCTTGCCGCCCATCTGCTCGACCAGACCGTCGTAACGACCACCCGCACACACGGTGCCCTGGGCGCCGAGTTTGTCGGTGACCCATTCGAAAACGGTCTTGCTGTAGTAATCCAGCCCGCGAACCAGCTTCGGGTTGATCACGTAAGGAATGCCGGCGGCGTCCAGGCGAGCCTTCAGGCCCTCGAAGTGCACGCGGGACTCTTCGTCCAGGTAGTCGGCCATTTTCGGCGCATCGACCAGAATCGCTTGTGTCTCGGCGTTCTTGGTATCGAGCACGCGCAGCGGATTGGTCTTGAGGCGACGCTGGCTGTCTTCGTCCAGCTTGTCCAGGTGAGCGGACAGGAACTCGACCAGTGCTTCGCGATAACGGCCACGGGACTCGCTGGTACCCAGGCTGTTGAGCTCGAGCTTGACCGCGTCACGGATGCCCAGCTCGCCCCACAGGCGCCAGGTGAGCACGATCAGTTCGGCATCGATGTCCGGACCATCGAGGTTGAACACCTCGACGCCAATCTGGTGGAACTGACGATAACGGCCTTTCTGCGGACGCTCGTGGCGGAACATCGGACCGATGTACCACAGCTTCTGCACCTGGCCACCACCGGTGATGCCGTGCTCGAGCACTGCACGTACACAGGCTGCCGTGCCTTCCGGACGCAGGGTCAGGGAGTCGCCGTTACGGTCGTCGAAGGTATACATCTCTTTTTCGACGATGTCGGTCACTTCACCGATGGAGCGTTTGAACAGCTCGGTGAACTCGACGATCGGCATGCGGATCTGCTTGTAGCCGTAGTTATCCAGCAGACGCGAAACGGTGCCCTCGAAGTGACGCCACAGAGGGGTCTGTTCGGGCAGGATGTCGTTCATGCCACGAATGGCTTGCAGAGACTTGCTCACATTAAATCCTTAAATTCCGTTCGGCTCTTGGGTCGGGCTCAGCCGCGCGCGATGACGGCAGCGTCAGCTTCGACCTTTTCGGCCGCTTTCTCGCGGATCAAGCGTTCGAGCTCATCCACGAGATTGTCATTCGTCAGTTTCTGCGACGGCTTGCCGTCGATGTAAATCAGGTTTGGCGTGCCGCCGGTCAAGCCGATATGGGCTTCCTTGGCTTCACCGGGCCCGTTGACCACGCAACCGATGACCGCGACATCCAGCGGCACCAGCAGGTCTTCAAGACGCCCTTCCAGCTCGTTCATGGTTTTGACCACATCGAAGTTCTGCCGCGAGCAGCTCGGGCAGGCGATGAAGTTGATGCCACGGGAGCGCAAGTGCAGGGATTTGAGAATGTCGTAGCCGACTTTCACTTCCTCGACCGGATCAGCCGCCAACGAGATGCGAATAGTATCGCCAATCCCTTCGGCGAGCAGCATACCGAGGCCCACGGCAGATTTCACTGTGCCGGAACGCAAACCACCCGCTTCGGTGATCCCCAGGTGCAACGGCTGGACGATTTCCTTGGCCAACAGGCGGTAGGCTTCGACGGCCATGAACACGTCGGACGCTTTCACGCTGACCTTGAAGTCCTGGAAATTCAGGCGTTCGAGGTGTTCAACGTGGCGCAAGGCAGACTCAACCAGCGCTGCGGGCGTTGGCTCGCCGTATTTTTTCTGCAGGTCTTTTTCCAGGGAACCGGCGTTTACGCCGATGCGAATCGGAATTCCGCGATCACGGGCGGCGTCGACCACGGCACGCACGCGATCTTCGCGACCGATGTTGCCCGGGTTGATCCGCAGGCAGTCAACGCCCAGCTCGGCGACACGCAGCGCGATCCGGTAGTCGAAATGGATATCGGCAACCAACGGCACCTTGACCAGTTGCTTGATTTTGCCGAAGGCCTCGGCAGCGTCCATGTCCGGTACCGACACCCGCACGATGTCGACACCGGCTGCTTCCAGACGATTGATCTGTGCAACGGTGGCCGCGACGTCATTGGTGTCGCTGTTGGTCATGCTCTGCACAGCGATTGGCGCATCACCGCCAACCGGTACGTTGCCGACCCAGATCTTGCGCGATTCGCGACGTTTGATTGGAGATTCGCCGTGCATGACTTATTGACCCAACTTCAGGCGAGCAGTCTCGCCACTGGTGAATGGAGCAACATCAACTGGCTGGCCGTTGTAGCTCACCTGAGCGCCACGGGCGAAGCCCAGGCGTACGGAAAACGGCGGTTTGCCGCTGACGGAAACGCTATCGCCTTTACGCTTGAGGCCGCTCAACAACACCTTGCCGGTGCCATCGCTCACTTGCGTCCAGCAATCGGCCGTGAATTGCAGTTGAACCTGGCCCTGGCCGGCGACCGGGGCAGCCGCTGGAGCTGCCGGCGCCGGGGTGCTTGGGACGCTCGGCGCGGTCACGGTCGGGGCTGGTACGGCGGGAACTGCCGGCGCCGGGGTCGCAGGAGTGGCAACAACCGGAGCCGTACCGTGCGCAGGTGCAACTGGCGCAGGTGTGGCCGGTGGTACCGCTGGTGCGGTCGCTTGAGCCTCGGTCGGTGCTGGCGCCAACGCATCGGCCTGCGGCAACGCAAGAGCGGTTGCGCCTTCAGCCTGACCTTGCGCGACGGCCTGGTCTTCCGGCTCGTCCAGTGGATGAATCTGGGTGGTGCCATCAGCGCCTTCGACTTCCACGTGCTCCGGGCTCAGGCTGACCAGATCCTTGGTGCGCATCGAGGTCTGATCCTGCCACCAGACAAAACCACCGCCAATCACTGCGATCAGCAACAGCAGACTGACAATTCGCAAGATGGTGTGGGAAACCCGGACCGGCTCTTCGATGCGGCCCAGGCTATGAACGTTACTGCCCTTGGAGTCGGTGCCGGTGGATTGGTCGAACTGCTGGACCAGAACGGCCTGATCCATGCCCAGCAACTTGGCATAGGCGCGAATATAGCCGCGAGCAAAGGTATGCCCTGGCAGCTTGTCGAAAGCGCCGGCTTCCAGATTACTCAGGGAATTGACGGTGAGGTTGAGTTTGAGGGCCACTTCGGCCAGCGACCAGCCATTGCTTTCGCGGGCCTGGCGCAGGGTCTCACCGGGATTAACGCGATTCGCTGCTACAACTTCGGGATGCGCCGCTTTCATCATTGCTCCGACAGGTATTGCTGATATTCCGGTGTACCGGGATAGAGTCGTTTTAGTTGCAGGCCCGCACTGGCGGCCTTGTCGCGATCTTCAAACACTTTTGCCAGTCGAACGCCGAGCAATAGACTACGTGCATTTTGCTCGGTGAGCAGGCTAAAACGGTCGTAATAGTCACGCGCGGGCACATAATGCCTGTCTTCGTAAGACAACTCAGCCATTTCCAGCAATGCACGAGGCTGCTGGTGGTTCAAGCGCAGGGCTTTCTCCAGTTGCTGCCGGGCCAAATCACGCTGACCGAGCATCGAAGCCGTCATGCCAAGGTTCTCGAACACACGCGAACGCTCAGGATACAGCGTATCGGCGGCAGCCTGCTCAAAGCGCTCATAGGCATCCTTGTAGCGCTTCTGCTCGAAAAGAAAACTGCCGTAGTTATTGAGGATTCGCGCATCGGCGGGGCGGGATGACAGCGCCTTGCGAAAATGCTGATCGGCCAGTTCCGGTTCCATTTCAGCCTGGAATACCAGGCCCAGCGCCGCGTTGGCATCCGGGTCCGCGTCATCCAGCTCCAGCGCTTTTTTCAGCGGTATTTTCGCTCGCTCGGTCATGCCCTGCTGCAAATAGCCGATCCCGAGCTGCACATAGGCCTCACGCGCTTCATCACGGCCCTTGCTGGTCTTCATGGGATTGTAATCGCCCGAAAGAACACAGCCAGCACACAGGCTGGCCAACAGCAAAAGCAGCGCAAAGCGCAGGGACATAGAGATCCTCTCTTAGTTGTTGTTCGCGGCGTTCTGCGCCATATCGTTGTCGGCGCTCAACTCGCGCACGGCGATATAACGTTCGCTGCGACGGGTGCGATCCAGCACCTGCCCTACCAATTGACCACAGGCCGCGTCGATGTCTTCACCACGGGTGGTGCGGACAGTGACGTTGAAACCGGCGTGATGAAGCTGATCCTGGAACCGGCGAATGGCGTTGTTGCTCGGCCGCTCGTACCCGGAATGCGGGAACGGGTTGAACGGAATCAGGTTGATCTTGCACGGAATGTTCTTCAGCAACTCGATCATCTCGACCGCATGCTCGACCTTGTCGTTAACGTCCTTGAGCAAGGTGTACTCGATGGTCAGCACGCGCTTTTCGCCCAGGGACGACATGTAGCGCTGGCACGACTCGAGCAGCATCTTAAGCGGATACTTCTTGTTGATCGGCACCAATTGGTTACGCAATGCGTCATTCGGTGCATGCAGCGACAACGCCAGGGAGACGTCGATGTGCTTGGACAGCTCATCGATCATCGGCACCACGCCCGAAGTGGACAGGGTCACGCGGCGCTTGGAAATGCCATAGCCCAGGTCATCCATCATCAGGTGCATGGCGGCAATGACGTTGTCGAAGTTCAGCAGCGGCTCACCCATGCCCATCATCACCACGTTGGTGATGGCACGGTCGACGGTCGCCGGGACGCTGCCAAAGGATTTGTTGGCAATCCACACCTGGCCGATCACTTCGGCGGCGGTGAGGTTGCTGTTGAAGCCTTGCTTGCCGGTGGAGCAGAAACTGCAATCCAGGGCACAGCCTGCCTGGGACGAAACGCACAAAGTGCCGCGCTTGCCCTGGGGAATGTACACGGTCTCGACGCAGCTGCCGGACGCCACGCGCACGACCCACTTACGGGTACCGTCGCTGGAGATGTCCTCGCTGACCACTTCCGGACCGCGAACCTCGGCAACAGCCTTGAGCTTCTCGCGCAGGGCCTTGCTGACATTCGTCATGGCGTCGAAATCATCGACGCCAAAGTGGTGAATCCATTTCATTACCTGACCGGCACGGAAACGCTTCTCCCCGATTGAGTCGAAGAATTTTTCCATTTCCTGTTGAGTCAGACCCAGCAGGTTGGTTTTAACAGTCGATGTAGTCATGGATTCACCTTCACTCTTAAGCCAATGCTTAGCGAGTGGTTACTTCAGTAGCTGCGAAGAAGTATGCGATTTCGCGAGCAGCAGCGGCTTCGGAGTCCGAACCGTGTACAGCGTTGGCGTCGATGGATTCAGCGAAGTCAGCACGGATGGTGCCGGCAGCAGCTTCTTTAGGGTTGGTAGCGCCCATCAGCTCACGGTTGCGAGCGATAGCGTTTTCACCTTCCAGAACCTGAACAACAACCGGACCGGAGGTCATGAAAGCAACCAGGTCACCGAAGAAACCGCGCTCGCTGTGCTCAGCGTAGAAGCCTTCAGCTTCGGCTTTCGACAGTTGCTTCATTTTCGAAGCTACAACGCGCAGGCCGGCTTCTTCAAAACGGGAAACGATCTTGCCGATCACGTTTTTAGCAACGGCGTCAGGCTTGATGATGGAGAAAGTACGTTGAACAGCCATGGTGTAACTCCAGAAACGGTAATTTGCGAAAAATTAAACCCGCGAATTATACGCGGGTTCTTGGGTATTGCCTAACTGCGTACGGCGCAGACTTAATCTGCTTCTTCGATCCAGGCGGCCTGAATGGCTTCAAGCACCTTCTCGCCACCGCGGGTCGGATCATCACTGAACTCCGGCAATGCCAGCACCCATTTGTGCAGATCGACGAAGTTCACGTAACGCGGGTCCACTTCCGGCCTGGATTCGGCCAGCTGGATCGCGATTTCCAGCACATCAACCCATTTCAGACTCATTTCACTTCCTTGAATCAGTGCGGCGCTTCGGCCGCATGGTTGAGCGAGTATTTCGGAATTTCGATGGTCAGGTCTTCAGTCCCGACTCGTGCCTGACAGGCCAGGCGTGATTGAGCTTCCAGCCCCCAAGCCTTGTCAAGGTAGTCCTCTTCCAGCTCATCCGCCTCTTCCAGCGAGTCGAAGCCTTCACGAATCAGGCAGTGACAAGTGGTGCAGGCGCAGACACCACCGCAGGCGCTTTCCATCTCGATATGGTGCTCATGGGCCAGTTCGAGGATGGAAATACCCGGCTCAGCCTCCACAACCATACCGTCCGGGCAAAACTTTTCGTGTGGCAGAAAAATGACCTGCGGCATCGTTATCCCTCAATCTCATTCAGGTTCCGCCCCGCCAACGCGGCTTTCACCGTCGAGTCCAGGCGGCGGGCAGCAAAGGCA
Source organism: Pseudomonas fluorescens group sp. PF-69 (assembly GCF_054481235.1). Lineage (NCBI taxonomy): Bacteria > Pseudomonadati > Pseudomonadota > Gammaproteobacteria > Pseudomonadales > Pseudomonadaceae > Pseudomonas > Pseudomonas fluorescens group sp. PF-69. Next base: position 397,773 of record NZ_JBTMNC010000001.1, read on the forward strand.
TCGGTGACTTGCGACAGACGCTTGGTCTGCTGCTCGATGGCGTAACCATCGGTCCCTTTCATCAGTTCGGTCAATTCGAGCACCTGCGCTTCGATGACCATGCGCTCTTCGGCATCGAGCAAGCGGTCGCCGTCGGCCTCCAAGGCAGCCTGCACCGCCTCGATCAGGCGCTGGGCATCGACCTGCTGCTCACGCAGTACGCGGGCAACCTTGTCGTCATTGGCGTGCTGGAACGAATCCTTGAGCATCTTGGCGATTTCGCCATCGGTCAGACCGTAGGACGGCTTGACCTGAATGCTGGCCTCGACGCCCGAACCCAGTTCGCGCGCAGAAACACTCAGCAGACCGTCGGCATCAACCTGGAACGTCACGCGAATTTTCGCCGCACCAGCCACCATCGCCGGGATACCGCGCAATTCGAAGCGCGCCAGGGAACGGCAGTCGCTGATCAGCTCGCGCTCACCCTGCAGCACATGGATCGCCATGGCCGACTGGCCATCCTTGTATGTCGTGAAGTCCTGGGCGCGGGCGACAGGGATGGTGGTGTTCCGAGGAATCACCTTCTCCATCAAGCCGCCCATGGTCTCCAGCCCCAGAGACAACGGAATCACGTCCAGCAGCAGCAATTCGCCACCGTCGCGCTTGTTGCCGGCCAATGTATCAGCCTGGATCGCAGCCCCGATGGCCACCACTTGATCCGGATCGATTTCAGTCAATGGCTGACGACCGAAGGCCTCGGCGACCGCTTCACGAACACGAGGCACACGAGTCGAACCACCGACCATGACCACCGCGTGCACTTCTTCCAGCTCGACGCCGGAATCGCGAACGGCGCGACGGCAGGCCTTCAGGCTGCGGGCGACCATTGGTTCGATCAGCGCATTGAACGCTTCACGGGTCAGCTCGGCTTTCCAGTCGCCATAGGCAACCTCAACGGACGAAGCATGAGTCAGCGCCTCTTTTGCGGCGCAAGCCGTTTGCAGCAAGTTACGTTGCGCGCCCGGATCAAGGTCGGCAGACAAGCCGGCATTCTCGATGATCCAGCCAGCGATCGCATGATCGAAGTCATCACCGCCCAGAGCGCTATCGCCGCCAGTCGCCAGAACCTCGAACACACCGCCGGTCAGACGCAGAATCGAAATATCGAATGTGCCGCCGCCCAGGTCATAAATAGCAACCAGGCCTTCAGCATGCTGATCCAGACCGTAAGCGACCGCCGCAGCCGTCGGCTCATTGAGCAAACGCAGCACGTTCAGACCGGCCAGTTTGGCCGCATCCTTGGTGGCTTGGCGCTGAGCGTCGTCGAAATAGGCCGGAACGGTGATCACCGCGCCCACCAGTTCGCCGCCCAGGGTCGCCTCGGCACGCTGGCGCAGGACCTTGAGGATATCGGCGGAGACTTCAACCGGACTTTTCGGGCCCTGGATTGTGTCGATGAACGGCATGTGCGACTCGCCGCCGACGAAGCGGTACGGCAGTTGGTCGCCCAGTTGCTTGACGTCGGACAGACCACGACCCATCAAGCGCTTGACCGACAGCACAGTGTTCAAAGGATCGGTAGCGGCAGCCAGTTTGGCGGATTCGCCAACTTCGACGCGATCGGCGTGATAGCGCACGGCGGAAGGCAGGATAACCCGCCCCTCTGCGTCAGCCAAAGGCTCGGAAAGACCACTGCGCAACGCAGCGACCAGCGAATTGGTAGTGCCCAAGTCGATCCCCACAGCCAGACGACGCTGGTGCGGTTGAGGACTTTGGCCGGGTTCGGCGATCTGCAGTAGGGCCATCGTAATCAGGACTTATCTGTATATCAGGCGTGCGACCGGAGCGGCACTGGGTTAATCGTCGAGGCGCTCTTCTAGCTGGCGCACTTCGTAGGTGAGCTTGTCGAGGAACTGCATGCGCCGCATCAGGCGTTCGGCCTTTTCACGTTGCACGGCATCGTTCCAGCAAGCTGCGAAGCTTTGGTTCAGCTCATCCTGGGCAGCCTTCAGGCGGCGCTTGAAGGCGGCAACGCCATTCAGGTCTGCACTGTCCTGCAGGTCTTCGAGCTCTTCACGCAGCTCCATTTGCTGCAGAAGAAACTCCGGATCATGCACCGTGACCTCCAGCGGCAGCTCGCCACCATTCAAGGCGAGCAAGTATCGCGCGCGCTTGGGTGGACTCTTGAGCGTCTGGTAGGCCTCGTTGAGGCTCGCGGATTGCTCTAGCGCCAGCCGCTGCTCGCGCTCGGTAGCGTCAGCAAAGCGGTCCGGATGAACGCCGCGCGCCAACTCACGGTAGCGCGTAGCCAGCTGATCGAGATCCAGATTGAAACTCGGTTGCAGCTCAAATAATGCGAAATGACAAGGAGTACCCACGAGCCGCCTCAGATGTTGAAGCTTTCGCCGCAGCCACATTCACCGCGCACGTTGGGATTGTTGAACTTGAAGCCTTCGTTCAACCCTTCCTTGACGAAATCGAGCTCGGTGCCGTCCAGGTAGGCCAGGCTTTTCGGGTCGATGATCACTTTCTCGCCGTGACTCTCGAACACCTGATCCTCCGCCACCACCTCGTCGACAAACTCCAGCACGTAGGCAAGGCCGGAACAGCCTGTAGTGCGAACACCCAGACGAATCCCCTCACCTTTGCCGCGCCCGTCGAGGGAGCGTCGCACGTGTCGAGCAGCCGCTTCTGTCATGCTGATAGCCATCGGTGACTCCTTACTCGTCGCCAAATCTTGAAAGTCAGATCAAGCCTTTCTTCTGCTTGTAGTCGCGAACGGCCGCCTTGATGGCGTCTTCAGCGAGCACGGAGCAGTGAATTTTCACTGGCGGCAAGGCCAGTTCTTCAGCCAGCTGAGTGTTCTTGATGGTTTCCGCTTCGTCCAGGGTCTTGCCCTTCATCCACTCAGTGGCGAGGGAGCTGGAAGCGATTGCCGAACCGCAACCATAGGTCTTGAACTTGGCATCTTCGATGATGCCGGCTTCGTTGACCTTGATCTGCAGGCGCATCACGTCGCCGCACGCCGGCGCGCCGACCATGCCGGTGCCGACATCAGGATCTTCCGCGTCCATCTTGCCGACGTTGCGCGGGTTTTCGTAGTGGTCGATGACCTTTTCGCTGTAAGCCATGATTCAATCCTCACTCATCAGAGAGTCGCTCTTCAGACCCTGTAAAAACTGCTGCGCTCGGTAATCCTGCGTCAAAAACAGGCTCGGACTGCTCATTTACAACCAGTAAACTCCGCGTCCTCGCCTGTTTTTTCCTTGTCTTCCCTTCGCTCGCTACGTTTTTACAGCGTCTGCTAACGGCGATTTAATTAGTGTGCCGCCCACTCGATTTTCGAAATGTCGACACCGTCTTTGTACATGTCCCACAGCGGCGACAGAGCGCGCAGCTTGGTAACGGCCTCGCAGACTTTCTGCGCGGCGTAATCGATTTCTTCTTCGGTGGTGAAACGGCCGAAGGTGAAACGGATCGAACTGTGAGCCAGCTCGTCGTTGCGGCCCAGGGCGCGCAGCACGTACGAAGGCTCAAGCGATGCCGAGGTGCAAGCCGAACCGGACGAAACCGCCAGATCCTTGAGCGCCATGATCAGCGACTCGCCTTCAACATAGTTGAAGCTCAGGTTCAGGTTGTGCGGAACGCGGGCGGTCAGGCTGCCGTTGACGTACAGCTCTTCCAGGTGCTCGACCTGCTTGAAGAAACGGTCGCTCAGGGCCTTGATGCGCACGTTCTCGGCAGCCATGTCTTCCTTGGCCACACGGAAGGCTTCGCCCATGCCGACGATCTGGTGGGTCGCCAGGGTACCCGAACGCATGCCGCGCTCGTGACCGCCGCCGTGCATGGTCGCTTCGATGCGAACACGCGGCTTGCGGCTCACATACAGGGCGCCGATGCCTTTAGGGCCGTAGGTTTTGTGCGCGGAGAACGACATCAGGTCGACTTTCAGCTTCTGCAGGTCGATCTCGACCTTGCCGGTGGACTGAGCAGCGTCGACGTGGAACAGGATGCCCTTGGAACGGGTCAGCTCGCCGATGGCGGCGATGTCGTTGATGGTGCCGATTTCGTTGTTCACGTGCATGACCGAAACCAGGATGGTGTCGTCGCGCAGCTCGGCTTCGATCATCTCTGGCGTGATCAGGCCGTCGGTGCGAGGCTCGATGTAGGTGACTTCGAAGCCTTCACGCTCCAGTTGGCGCATGGTGTCGAGGACAGCCTTGTGCTCAATCTTGGTGGTGATCAGGTGTTTGCCTTTGGTGGCGTAGAAATGCGCCGCACCCTTGATTGCCAGGTTGTCGGATTCGGTGGCACCGGAAGTCCAGACGATTTCGCGCGGGTCGGCGTTGACCAGGTCGGCCACCTGACGACGAGCGTTTTCGACGGCCTCTTCAGCTTTCCAGCCAAACACGTGGGAACGGGACGCCGGGTTACCGAAGTTCCCGTCGACCAGCAGGCATTCACTCATTTTTTGCGCGACACGCGGATCAACCGGGGTAGTCGCAGAGTAATCAAGGTAAATCGGCAATTTCATGGACTATCTCCTAAATCAGGCTGGCTGGCGCGCCGTTGGCTCTCTGGCTGTCATTCGACGGCGGACGCTTCAATCTTGTCCAGGCGTGGCGCCTTGCTGTTGCAACGGCGTTGATCCTGGCGCTGGGCTACTTCTTGTACCTCACGGCGAGTCACAAGGTCAGCCAAGCTGATACCGCTCAGAAATTCGTGAATCTGCAAGCTCAGGTCGCACCACAAGTGGTGAGTCAGACAGGTATCGCCCGAATGGCAATCACCCTGCCCTTGGCATTTGGTAGCGTCGACCGATTCGTTTACCGCATCGATCACCTGGGCGACCTGAATGCCCTGCATGTCGCGCGACAGCTGGTAGCCGCCGCCAGGACCACGGACGCTGGACACCAGATTGCTGCGGCGCAATTTGGCAAAAAGCTGTTCGAGGTAGGACAGGGAGATGCCTTGGCGCTCGGAGATATCGGCCAGGGACACGGGCCCGTGCTGCGCGTGCAACGCCAGGTCAAGCATGGCGGTCACGGCGTATCGGCCTTTTGTAGTCAGTCGCATGGACAATTACCACGGAGTTCGGAATGGGGCGAGTATGCAATTCCTGAGTATTTAAGTCAACTATAAGACCTAGTACTTTAGTCAGGTTTACCCGCAAAAGAGCGCGCGCATCATAGCAGGGTCTGCGACCCAATGGCACACCGCTTAGCGCTGTGCCACTGCCTATTTGCGACCCGCAGCGGAATCAGCTGACCTGACTCTGGTTCTTGTCCTTCACGCAGGCGAAATCTTCTTCGCGCAGCTCGGGCAAGTCCTTGGCACAGTAATTACTGCCCAGATCCTTCAGCGCCCCGCACATCCCCTCCAGACGCCCATCCACCGCCTGCAGGTGATCAAGCAACTGGTTGATGGCACGCGCCACCGGGTCCGGCATGTCCTCGCTGACACCGTAGGCATCGAAACCGATTTTCTCGGCCATCGCCTTGCGCCTGGCGTCCTGCTCTTCGTCGGACTTGACGATGATCCGCCCCGGAATCCCGACCACGGTCGCACCGGCCGGCACAGCCTTGGTGACCACGGCGTTGGAGCCGACCTTGGCCCCCGCACCCACGGTGAACGGGCCAAGCACCTTGGCACCGGCGCCCACCACCACCCCATCCTCGAGAGTCGGGTGCCGCTTGCCTTTGTTCCAGCTGGTGCCGCCGAGGGTCACACCTTGATAGATCGTGACGTCATCGCCGATTTCAGCCGTTTCACCGATGACAATGCCCATGCCATGGTCGATAAAGAAGCGACGACCGACCTTGGCGCCCGGATGAATCTCGATCCCGGTCAACCAGCGACCGAAGTTCGACACCAGGCGCGCCAGCCATTTCAGGTCCGCGCGCCACAACATCGAAGACAGGCGATGGATCCAGATAGCGTGCATGCCCGGGTAGCAGGTCAGGACTTCAAAAGCGTTACGCGCTGCCGGATCACGATGGAAAACACTCTGGATATCTTCACGCAAACGCTCGAACATCATTAATCCTTCCGTTTCAGAAGCTCGCCACGGGCCGCTTTTTGGGTTTCCGTGAGGATGCCACGCAAAATATTCATTTCCGCCCGGCTGACCGAGCTGCGTCCGTATAACCGGCGCAGGCGCGCCATCAAGTGCCGTGGCTTTTCCGGATCCAGGAACTCAATGGCCACCAGGGTTTGCTCCAGGTGCTCATAGAATCGCTCCAGCTCATCCATGGTCGCCAGCTCAGCGCTTTTGACCGATGCCACCTCTTCCTTCTCGACCTTGGTCGGCTGACCTTGAGCGGCCAGCCAGGCCATGCGCACTTCATAACTCAACACCTGCACCGCCGCCCCAAGGTTCAGCGAGCTGAACTCAGGGTCTGAGGGGATGTGCACGTGATAATGACATCGCTGCAGCTCTTCATTGGTCAGGCCGGAATCTTCACGACCGAACACCAGGGCGATCTCGGCGCCTTGCGCGGCTTCCTCAACCACTTTCGAACCGCATTCGCGAGGATCGAGCAGCGGCCAGGGAATTCGACGATCACGAGCACTGGTGCCCAGCACCAGATTGCAGCCGACCAAGGCATCTTCCAAAGTGGCGACGACTTGCGCTTTTTCAAGGATGTCACCGGCACCGGATGCACGGGCATCGGCTTCGTGATGCGGGAACAACCGCGGTTCAACCAGCACCAGCCGCGACAGGCCCATGTTTTTCATGGCACGCGCAGCCCCGCCGATATTGCCCGGATGGCTGGTATTGACCAGCACGACACGAATGTTTTGCAGCAAGGGAGGCGCTCTCGAACACTGGATTAAGGAGCGGAATCTTACAGCTCATCCTACCGTTAAGCCACGAAAGCGAACGTTGACCTTCACCTGTAGAAACTTTCTGATAGAATGCCCGGCTTTCTTTAACAACCTTAGGTGACACATCCATGCAGCCCATGCTGAATATCGCGCTGCGCGCCGCCCGCAGCGCCAGTGAATTGATCTTCCGCTCCATCGAGCGCCTGGATACCATCAAGGTCGACGAAAAAGACGCCAAGGATTACGTATCCGAGGTGGACCGCGCCGCCGAACAGAAAATCATCGATGCACTGCGCAAGGCCTACCCGAATCACTCGATCAGGGGTGAAGAAACCGGCCTGCACGCCGGCACCGGCATCGAAGGCGAAGAGTACCTGTGGATCATCGATCCGCTGGACGGCACCACCAACTTCCTGCGCGGCATTCCTCACTTCGCTGTCAGCATCGCCTGCAAATACCGTGGTCGCCTGGAACACGCCGTTGTTCTGGACCCGGTTCGCCAGGAAGAATTCACCGCCAGCCGTGGTCGCGGCGCTCAACTGAACGGTCGTCGCCTGCGCGTCAGCGGCCGCACCAGCCTGGAAGGCGCCCTGCTGGGTACCGGCTTCCCGTTCCGTGACGATCAAATGGACAACCTCGACAACTACCTGGGCATGTTCCGCGCCCTGGTGGGCCAGACCGCCGGCATCCGCCGCGCCGGTTCGGCGAGCCTTGACCTGGCCTACGTGGCAGCCGGCCGTTTCGACGCGTTCTGGGAGTCGGGCCTGTCCGAGTGGGACATGGCCGCAGGCGCCCTGCTGATTCAGGAAGCCGGCGGCCTGGTGAGCGACTTCACCGGCGGTCACGATTTCCTTGAAAAAGGCCACATCGTTGCGGGCAACACCAAATGCTTCAAGGCAGTCCTGACGGCCATCCAGCCGCACCTGCCAGCCTCGCTGAAGCGCTAAGCTTCCCGCGACAAAAGAAGCACCCTTCGGGGTGCTTTTTTTATGCCCGGAACTCCCCCTTTGTAGGAGCGAGCCTGCTCGCGAAGAACTCAAAGACGCCGCGTTAATCCTGAATACCCGCGCAATCGTTGGCGACCATCGCGAGCAGGCTCGCTCCTACAGAGGATTGCGGTGGTGCGTGAATCGCGAGCACAAAAAAAGCACCCCGAAGGGTGCTTCTTTTCGAATCTGACGCCTGAGCTTATTGGCCCTGCTGATTCTGCGACAAGATCAACTTGCCTTCTTTATCCACAGGAATCTGGTTACCCGGATCGCGATCCATCCGCACCTTGCCTTCCTTGCCGTCCAGCGAATACCGCACGTCGTAACCCACGACCTTGTCACTGATGTCATTCACCGTATTACAACGGGTCTGGGTCGTGGTGTAGGTGTCGCGCTCCTGCATGCCTTCCTGAACCTTGTTACCGGCGTAACCGCCACCGACCGCGCCTGCGACCGTGGCGATCTTCTTGCCGGTGCCGCCGCCGATCTGGTTACCCAGCAGACCACCCGCCAGGGCACCGACCACCGTACCGGCGATCTGATGCTGATCTTTCACCGGCGCTTGCCGGGTGACCGCGACGTCCTTGCACACTTCACGTGGAGTCTTGATTTGTGTCTTGACCGGCTCAACGGCTAAAACCTGAGCAAACTCAGGGCCGCTTTTTTTAACCAGGCTGTAGGTGGCCACAGCACCCCCGGCAGTCACACCGACAGCACCCAGTACCGCACCAACCAGCATCGACTTGTTCACATGAACCTCCTGACCATCACCCGCGGAACGTGTCCGCGCTTCTCCCAGCCTTGGAGCATAAAAAAAGGCGCGAGTTCAACTCGCGCCTTTCAGGGCTTGCAACCGGGAAAACGATGGCCGTTATGGGCGGTCGTCGACTTCCTTCTCGGTGGCCGCCGGAGGAATCAGGTCCTCGGAGTTCAGGTTCAGCCAGATCAGCACCACGTTCGCGATGTAGATCGACGAGTAGGTACCCGCCAGAACACCGATGAACAGGGCGATGGAGAAGCCGAACAGGTTATCGCCACCGAAGAACAGCAGTGCCGCGATCGCCAGCAAGGTGGAGATCGAAGTCGCCATGGTCCGCAGCAGGGTTTGCGTGGTCGAGATGTTGATGTTCTCGATCAGGCTGGCCTTGCGCAGCACCCGGAAGTTTTCGCGAACCCGGTCGAACACCACGATAGTGTCGTTGAGCGAGTAACCGATGATCGCCAGTACCGCCGCCAGCACCGTCAGGTCGAAGGTGATCTGGAAGAACGACAGGATACCGATGGTCACGATCACGTCGTGGATCAAGGACACGATCGCACCGACCGCAAACTTCCACTGAAAGCGGAACGCCAGGTAGATCAGGATGCCGCCCAGCGCCATCAGCATGCCGAGGCCGCCCTGGTCGCGCAGCTCTTCACCCACCTGCGGGCCGACGAACTCGACGCGCTTGACGCTGGCCGGGTTGTCGCCGCCGACTTTCTGCAGCGCCTCAGCCACTTGATGACCCAGTTGCGGGTCTTCGCCTGGCATACGCACCAGAAGATCGGTCGTCGCACCGAAGTTCTGCACGATGGCTTCGTGATAACCGGCGGTAACCAGTTGTTCACGTACCTTGGTGACATCGGCCGGACGCTCGTAGGTCAGCTCGATGAGCGTACCGCCGGTGAAGTCCAGGCCCCAGTTCATGCCCTTATGGAAGACACTGAAGATTGCCAGTGCGGTAAGGAACAATGTGACGCCGAACGCAAAGTTGCGAACGCCCATGAAGTTGATTGTACGTAACATGGCAGCCCCTTAAATCCACAACTTCTTGAAGTCACGACCGCCGAAGATCAGGTTGACCATCGCGCGGGTCACCATGATGGCCGTGAACATCGAGGTAAAGATCCCGAGGGACATGGTCACTGCGAAGCCTTTGACCGGGCCGGTGCCCATGGCAAAGAGAATCCCGCCGACCAACAGTGTTGTCAGGTTGGCGTCGAGAATCGCGGTGAATGCCCGGCCGAAGCCTTCGTTGATTGCCCGCTGTACGGTCATGCCCGCCGCGATCTCTTCACGGATCCGCGAGAAGATCAGCACGTTGGCGTCGACCGCCATACCCATGGTCAAGACGATACCGGCGATACCCGGCAGGGTCAGCGTTGCACCCAGCAGCGACATCAGGGCCAGCAGCAGCACCATGTTCACCGCCAGTGCGACGGTGGCGATGATGCCGAAGAAGCGGTAGATGGCGATGATGAACAGCGAGACAAACAGCATGCCCCACAGCGATGCATCGATACCCTTGGTGATGTTGTCCGCACCCAGGCTCGGGCCAATGGTGCGCTCTTCAGCAAAGTACATCGGTGCGGCCAGACCACCGGCACGCAGCAGCAGCGCCAGTTCGGACGACTCGCCCTGGCCGTTCAGGCCGGTGATACGGAACTGGGCACCCAGCGGCGACTGGATGGTCGCCAGGCTGATGATCTTCTTCTCTTCCTTGAAGGTCTGAACCGGGACGTCTTTCTCGACGCCGTTGACCACTTGCTTGACGTAGGTGGTCACCGGACGCTGCTCGATGAAGATCACCGCCATGCTGCGACCCACGTTGCTGCGGGTCGCACGACTCATCAGTTCGCCACCATGACCATCCAGACGGATGTTCACTTCTGGCGTGCCATGTTCGCCGAAGCCAGCCTTGGCGTCGGTCACCTGGTCACCGGTGATGATCAGGCCACGCTCGATCTGTGCCGGCGGACGCTTGCCTTCACGGAACTCGAAGGTTTCGGAAGTGGCTTTCGAAGCGCCAGGCTCTGCAGCCAGACGGAATTCAAGGTTGGCCGTCTTGCCGAGGATACGCTTGGCTTCGGCGGTGTCCTGTACGCCCGGCAGCTCAACCACGATACGGTTGGCGCCCTGACGCTGGACGATCGGTTCGGCAACACCCAGCTCGTTGACGCGGTTACGCACCGTGGTCAAGTTTTGCTTGATGGAGTATTCGCGGATTTCCGCCAGCTTGGCCGGGGTCATCGCCAGACGCAGTACCGGTTGGCCATTGAGGTCGGCCGGAACAATGTCGAAATCGTTGAAATTCTTGCGGATCAGGCTGCGGGCCTGCTCGCGGGCAGCTTCATCAGTGAAGCCCAGCTGAATGGCGCCATCGAGCTGCGGCAGGCTGCGATAACGCAGTTTCTCTTTGCGCAACAGGCTCTTGACGTCGCCTTCGTAGACTTTCAGGCGTGCATCGAGGGCTTTGTCCATGTCCACTTCCAGCAGGAAGTGCACACCACCGGACAAGTCCAGACCCAGCTTCATCGGGTGCGCGCCGAGGTTGCGCAGCCATTGCGGGGTGGTTTGCGCCAGGTTCAGTGCAACGACGTAGTCATCACCCAATGCCTTGCGCACGACGTCCTTGGCAGGCAACTGGTCTTCCGCCTTGACCAGGCGAATCAGACCGCCCTTGCCATTGGCGGCCAGTGTCGCGGCCTTGACGTTGATCCCGGACTCCTTGAGCGCTGTGCTCACACGGTCCAGATCAGCCTGATTGACCTGCAAGGCAGTGCTCGCGCCGCTGATTTGAATCGCCGGGTCATCAGGATACAGATTGGGAGCGGAATAAATCAGACCGACCGCCAGCACTGCCAGGATCAGAATGTATTTCCACAGAGGGTATTTGTTCAGCATCACGCCGCCCGTTTATGACGCGGGGCGCCTTGCGCGCCCCGTCGATTGAATATGAAGTTGAAACTTAGATCGCTTTCAGCGTGCCTTTTGGCAGCGTGGCGGCGATGGCGCCTTTCTGGAATTTCATTTCGACGGTGTCGGAAACTTCCAGAACGACGAAATCGTCGGCCACTTTAGTGATCTTGCCGGCGATACCGCCGGTGGTCACAACTTCGTCGCCTTTTTGCAGGCTGCTCAGCAGATTCTTCTGTTCTTTGGCGCGCTTGGCCTGTGGACGCCAGATCATCAGGTAGAAGATGACCAGGAAGCCGACCAGGAAAATCCACTCAAAGCCGCCACCCATTGGGCTGGCAGCAGCAGGTGCGGCAGCGTCAGCCATGGCATTAGAGATAAAAAAGCTCATTTAGCACTCCAGTTGCAAATGTTGAATCTTGGGGTCAGAAAACTCAGTCCAAAGGCGGAACAGGTAACCCGCGTTTGGCGTAGAAGGCATCGACAAAGGCGGCCAATGTACCCTGTTGAATAGCCTCGCGCAAACCAGCCATAAGCACTTGATAATGACGCAAGTTATGGATGGTATTGAGCATGCTCCCCAGCATTTCGCCGCACTTGTCCAGGTGATGCAGATAAGCGCGGGAGAAGTTCTGGCAGGTGTAGCAATCGCAGGTCGGATCGAGCGGCGAATCATCATGGCGATGGAACGCGTTTCGGATCTTCAGCACGCCAGTATCAATGAACAGATGCCCGTTGCGGGCATTACGGGTTGGCATCACGCAATCGAACATGTCCACACCGCGGCGCACACCCTCAACCAAGTCTTCGGGTTTGCCAACGCCCATAAGGTAACGAGGTTTGTCAGCCGGCATCATGCCCGGCAGATAATCCAGCACCTTGATCATTTCATGCTTCGGCTCACCCACCGACAGACCGCCAATGGCCAGGCCGTCGAAGCCGATCTTGTCCAGGCCTTCCAGGGAGCGCATGCGCAGGTCCTGGTGCATGCCGCCCTGAACGATGCCGAACAGCGCCGCCGTGTTGTCACCATGGGCTTCTTTCGAACGCTTGGCCCAACGCAGGGACAACTCCATGGAAATGCGGGCAACGTCTTCGTCGGCCGGGTACGGCGTGCATTCGTCGAAAATCATCACGATGTCCGAGCCCAGGTCACGCTGGACCTGCATCGACTCTTCCGGGCCCATGAACACTTTGGCGCCGTCGACCGGAGAAGCGAAGGTCACGCCCTCCTCCTTGATCTTGCGCATGGCGCCCAGGCTGAACACCTGGAAACCGCCGGAGTCGGTCAGGATCGGGCCTTTCCACTGCATGAAATCATGCAGGTCGCCGTGCTTCTTGATCACTTCCGTGCCCGGGCGCAGCCACAGGTGGAAAGTGTTGCCCAGAATGATTTCAGCGCCGATCGCCTCGATATCCCGTGGCAGCATGCCCTTGACCGTGCCGTACGTGCCCACCGGCATGAAGGCCGGGGTCTCGACGGTACCGCGCGGGAAGGTCAGACGACCGCGACGAGCCTTGCCATCGGTGGCCAGCAGCTCGAAAGACATACGACAGGTGCGACTCATACAGTTTCCTCTGGGCCCGATTCTTTAGGGGCAGTCGGCGCAGGATTACGCGTGATGAACATCGCATCACCGTAGCTGAAAAAGCGGTACCCGTTATCGACGGCTGCCTTGTAGGCCGCCATGGTCTCGGGATAACCGGCGAACGCCGAAACCAGCATCAACAGCGTGGATTCAGGCAAATGGAAGTTGGTGACCAGGGCGTCGACCACATGAAACGGCCGGCCCGGGTAGATAAAGATATCGGTGTCGCCGCTGAACGGCTTGAGCACGCCATCGCGCGCGGCGCTTTCCAGGGAACGCACGCTGGTGGTCCCCACCGCCACCACGCGCCCACCGCGAGCCCGGCACGCGGCGACCGCATCCACCACGTCCTGGCCGACTTCCAGCCATTCGCTGTGCATGTGGTGGTCTTCGATCTTGTCGACACGCACCGGCTGGAAGGTGCCGGCGCCGACGTGCAAGGTCACGAACGCAGTCTCGACGCCCTTGGCGGCAATCGCCTCCATCAGCGGCTGATCGAAATGCAGCCCCGCCGTCGGCGCCGCCACCGCGCCCAGGCGCTCGGCGTACACCGTCTGATAACGCTCGCGGTCCGAGCCTTCATCCGGGCGGTCTATATAAGGAGGCAGCGGCATGTGCCCGACGCGGTCGAGCAGCGGCAACACCTCTTCGGCAAACCCCAGCTCGAACAACGCATCGTGTCGCGCCAGCATCTCGGCCTCGCCACCGCCATCGATCAGAATCTTCGACCCCGGCTTGGGCGACTTGCTGGAGCGCACATGGGCCAGCACGCGATGACTGTCCAGCACCCGCTCCACCAGGATTTCCAGCTTGCCGCCGGAAGCCTTCTGGCCAAACAGCCGCGCCGGAATCACCCGGGTATTGTTGAACACCATCAAGTCGCCGGGGCGCAAATGCTCCAGCAAATCAGTGAATTGACGGTGTGCCAGGGCGCCGCTGACCCCATCCAGGGTCAACAGGCGACTATTGCGACGCTCGGCCAAAGGATGGCGGGCAATCAGCGAATCAGGGAGCTCGAAGGTAAAGTCAGCAACGCGCATGATGGGGTGTCGTCTAGCAGGGCCGGGAAGTCTAGCGGAAATATCAAAAATTCTCCATGCACCTGATTGACCAGCGGTTATCTCATCTCTATACTTCGCCGCCATTGAGCCCTGATGGCGGAATTGGTAGACGCGGCGGATTCAAAATCCGTTTTCGAAAGGAGTGGGAGTTCGAGTCTCCCTCGGGGCACCAACATTAAGAAAGGTCTTGCTTAGCAAGGCCTTTTTTTTCGCCTATAGAAAAGTAACCGCCACGCTGCCAAAACCTGTGGGAGCTGGCTTGCCAGCGATGCTTTTGATCTTCACACCCTCGGTCAGTCAGACACTCATCAAGGATTCCCCCCATGGAACAGCACCTGGAAACCGTCGCCCTCTTCTCCCTCAAACTGGCTTACGAATCGGAAGATTCAAGCCCGATTTTGCGTGACGACCTGGTCATGGGTGATTACCAGCGGGATGTGTTTGAGTTGCTGGTGCGGCGGGGGGATGTTGAGGGGATTCAGGTGAAGGTGGGTGAGTGTGTGGGGTTGGCGTTGGAGGCGGTTGGGGGTGTGGATAAACCGTTGGGGCGGGAGTTGCGGCGGTTGGCGGGGGACGTTGCCAGTGTTCAGACGATGGAGCTGATTGGTGCGCCGCTTGTTGCGCTTAAGGATTATCTGAAAGATATCCAGTGATATGACGGAGTGACCAAAAAAAGCGGGAACGCCCGTAGCAGGGCTGAAATTGGTTGTCCTGTTCATCTGATATAAATCTGCCCACCTTTTCCCCCTGCCTCTATGCCATTTGCACCGGGTTGTTGTTCACAGGTTTGTTGCGCGAGTACATCGTTTGGGCTATGCAGTATCTTCGCAATACCCTATTCAATGGAGTGATTCATGGCTAATTACGGACTGTTTATAATTCTGGCAACTTTGACCGTGCTTAGCCCCGGCCCAGGGGTGGTGTTGACGATTTCCAACTCCCTGCGGCATGGCTGGACTGGCTCGCTGCCCGGTATCTTTGGTATCGCGTTGGGCGCTTTTGTCGTCGCGGGTATCTCCGCCAGTAGCGTCGGGGTGATCCTGGCCACCTCGGCCACTGCGTTCACCCTTCTCAAGTACGTGGGTGCAGCGTACTTGTTGTATCTGGGGATCAAGATGTGGCGTGCCACGAGTTTTATCCCCGAACTCAAAGTCACGTCCTCGCGTCCGTGGCGTCGATTTTCCGAGGCGTTGTCGATCCAGTTGCTGAATCCCAAGGCCGGTTTCTTCTTTCTCGCAGTATTCCCTCAGTTCATCCAATCGGAGGGTAACTACTACAGCCAGTTCTTCTTGCTGGTGTCGTCCTATAGCTTGCTCGTTGTACTGGTTCATACCGGATATGCCCTCATGGCCAACGGTGCAAGAAGCTGGCTCACCACAAATAGTGGCGCCCGTATTGTCGGCAAACTGTCGGGCACTACCTTTTTTTGCTTTGGCGTGCTGATGGCCTCGGCCAGCAAATAAACAGACTTGGATGATTTCGAAAAAAGGTGCACAGATTAATTTTCAAGGTGATTCCCTTTTTGATTCTTTTTGATTAGCCCCGAGTTTTCGGGGCTTTTTATCGGGCGGGATTTGGCTGGGCGGTGATTCGGCAGACCGTCAGTTCAAAGCAGATGCTGAGAAATCAGTTTCGAAATTTCCACCATCGAAGTCCTGCCGGTGAATTCGAACTTCACCTTTCCCAGCGACGAGAAGTAGATCTCCAGCTCGGAGTCCAGGTCGAACGTGCCCGAGGTTTCTACCGAGTACGCCACGATGTTTTTGTAGGGCAACGAGGTGAAGTCTTTTTTGCTGCCGGTGATGCCTTGGACGTTGACCGAGATGATGCGTTTGTTGGTAAACACCACGCCGTCGCGCATGGATTTGTAGGCATCGATAACGTGTTCGCCGTCGATCAACAGGGCGGAAACGCGTTCGGCGTATTCGTCGTTTTGCTTGAGTTTGAAGAATCCCTTGTTGTTGAAATCAATCATCTGTCTTTCCCTGTTTATCCAATGAACGGCTTAAGCATGACTTCATACCGTATCTCGATCGACAGTGCAGGGCCAACCCCCACTCCACCACTTTCCCCGCCATGGCTCAACCCATCTGCTCCGCAGAATTGCCCACGGTTCTGATGCTTCTTCTTACCTGCAATGGTTGCTATACATCCCCCCTCGACAAGCCCTCCGGGCATCAGGCCAGTGAGTGAACGCCCCTGGCGGCACTCATCTAGACTGAATGGAGAGTCGTAGGCAGAACCGAGCACGTCGCTTTGGTGCAGTTCGATCAATAGCGGCGTGGCAAGCTGCCCTTTATGCCCGGTAGAGGCGCGGCGAAGACCGCGTCGGGCACAACAAGATGCCCATTGAGGGTGCCCTGGCCAACGGCCTGACGATGCCACGATACCGTGACGTGGTGTGAATGCCGCAGCCGACACTTTCGGACGACCGACAACCCTATGGTTTGTCCGTGACCGTGAGGATTGCTGAATGCCTGATGAGACGTTGCACTTGCCTTTGGTCAACAGCCTGCTGGAACGCCACAAGGGCGCTGCGGGTGCACTGTTGCCCATTCTTCACGATATTCAGGCGCACATCGGCTACATCCCCGATGCCGCCGTCTCCGAGATTGCCCATGCGCTGAATCAGAGTCAGGCCGAGGTGCGCGGGGTGATCAGTTTTTACCATGACTTGCGCACCGCGCCGCCCGCTCGGCACATTCTGCGTCTGTGCCGGGCCGAGTCCTGCAAGAGTCGCGGCGCCGAGCAACTGGCCGCGCAGCTGCGCGAACGCCTGCAACTGGACGACCACGGCAGCAGCGCCGATGGCAGCATCAGTTTGCGTCCGGTGTACTGCCTGGGCGCCTGCGCCTGCTCCCCGGCGCTGGAACTGGATGGCCGGGTGCATGCGCGGCTCAGTGCCGAGCGTCTGGATGCCCTGCTTGACGCTTGCCGGGAGGACGCTTGATGCCGACGCTCTATCTGCCCTGTGATTCCCTGGCCCGTGCCGTGGGCGCCGATGAGGTGGCGACAGCCCTTACCACTCAGGCCCACGAACGCCATCTGCCGCTGGAGCTGCAGCGCACCAGTTCGCGCGGCCTGTACTGGCTGGAACCGCTGCTGGAAGTGGACACCCCGCAAGGCCGTATCGGCTTCGGCCCACTGACGGCGGCCGATGTGCCGTCGGTGCTTGAGGCCCTGGGCGATCCATCCGCTCATCCACTGGCCCTGGGCCTGGTGGAAGACCTGCCCTATCTGAAGACTCAACAGCGCCTGCTGTTTGCCCGCGCCGGCATCACCCGGCCGCTGTCGCTGGACGACTACCGGGCCCACGGCGGTTTCGAAGGTTTGAACAGATCCGTCACCCTTGGCGGCGAGGAGACTGCGACTGAGGTGTTCGATTCAGGCCTGCGTGGCCGTGGCGGCGCGGCCTTCCCCGCCGGGATCAAATGGCGCACGGTGCGCCTCACCGAAGCGGCGCAAAAGTACATCGTGTGCAACGCCGACGAAGGCGACTCCGGCACCTTTGCCGACCGCATGCTGATGGAAGGCGACCCCTTCCTGCTGATCGAAGGCATGGCCATTGCCGGCCTGTGCGTCGGCGCCACCTACGGCTACATCTATGTGCGCTCGGAATATCCGGATGCCGTGGCCACCCTGCGCGAAGCGCTGGAGATTGCCCGGTCGAACGGTTACCTGGGCGCCAATGTCGGCGGCAGCGGTCAGTCTTTCGACATGGAAGTGCGGGTCGGTGCCGGTGCTTACATTTGCGGTGAAGAAACCGCATTGCTGGACTCCCTCGAAGGCAAGCGCGGGATCGTACGCGCCAAGCCGCCGATCCCTGCCTTGAAGGGCCTGTTTGGCCAGCCGACCCTGGTGCACAACGTGCTGACCCTGGCCTCGGTGCCGCTGATTCTGGCCAAGGGCGCGCAGTTCTATCGCGATTACGGCATGGGCCGCTCCCTGGGCACCATGCCGTTTCAACTGGCGGGCAATGTGCGTCACGGCGGGCTGGTGGAACGGGCCTTTGGCCTGACCCTGCGGGAACTGGTGGAGGGCTACGGCGGCGGGACCGCCAGTGGTCGGCCGCTGAAGGCCGCGCAAGTGGGCGGTCCCCTCGGTGCCTGGGTGCCGCCGTCGCAATTCGACACGCCGCTGGATTACGAGGCCTTCGCCGCCATGGGCGCGATGCTCGGTCACGGTGGCGTAGTGGTGGCCGACGACAGCCTGGACATGGCCCGGATGGCGCGTTTCGCCCTTGAATTCTGCGCCGAGGAATCCTGTGGCAAATGCACGCCGTGCCGCATCGGCTCGACCCGCGGCGTCGAGGTGATCGACCGCTTGCTGGCCGCACCGGACGCGAGCGGTCGCGATGAGCAGGTGATCATCCTCAAGGACCTGTGCGACACGATGCAATACGGTTCGCTGTGTGCGTTGGGCGGCATGGTTTCCTTCCCGGTCGCCAGCGCCCTCAAGCACTTCCCCGCCGACTTCGGCTTGCAGCCCTCGGAGGCCGAGCAATGATCACTCTCTTCGACCCGAAAACCGATATCGATCTGGGCACCCCTGCCCGTGACAGCGACGTGCACGTCACCCTGCACATCGACGGCCGCAGCATCAGCGTGCCCGAAGGCACTTCGGTGATGCGCGCCGCCGCATTGCTGGGCACCACCATTCCGAAGCTCTGCGCCACCGACAGCCTGGAAGCCTTCGGCTCCTGCCGCATGTGCCTGGTGGAGATCGACGGCATGCGCGGCTACCCGGCGTCCTGCACCACGCCGGTCAGCGAAGGCATGACCGTGCACACCCAGACGCCGAAGCTTGCGACCCTGCGCCGCAACGTCATGGAGCTGTATATCTCCGATCACCCATTGGACTGCCTGACCTGCTCGGCCAACGGCAACTGCGAGCTGCAAACCGTGGCCGGTCAAGTCGGCCTGCGGGAAGTGCGTTACGGCTATGAAGGCGACAACCATCTGGCCGATGTGAAGGACACGTCCAACCCCTATTTCGACTACGACCCGAGCAAGTGCATCGTCTGCAACCGCTGCGTGCGTGCCTGCGAAGAAACCCAGGGTACCTTTGCCCTGACCATTACCGGGCGCGGTTTCGAGTCCCGTGTGGCCGCTGCCGGTGGGGATAACTTCCTCGACTCCGAATGCGTGTCCTGCGGCGCCTGCGTGCAGGCCTGCCCTACCGCGACCCTGATGGAGAAAAGTGTGGTCGAACTGGGCCAGCCCGAGCGCAGCGTGATCACGACGTGTGCCTATTGCGGTGTGGGCTGCTCGTTCCGCGCCGAGATGAAAGGCGAGCAGCTGGTGCGCATGGTGCCGGACAAGAACGGTCAGGCCAACCACGGCCACTCCTGCGTCAAGGGCCGCTTTGCCTGGGGCTACGCCACGCACCCGGATCGCATCACCAAACCGATGATCCGCCAGCACATCAACGATCCGTGGCAGGAAGTCAGCTGGGACGAAGCGGTGACCTACGCCGCCAGCGAATTCCGCCGGCTGCAGCAGAAGTACGGCCGCGACTCCATCGGTGGCATCACCTCCAGCCGTTGCACCAACGAAGAAACCTATCTGGTGCAAAAACTGGTGCGTGCCGCGTTCGGCAACAACAACGTCGACACCTGCGCGCGGGTCTGCCATTCGCCGACCGGTTATGGCCTGAAACAAACCCTGGGCGAGTCCGCCGGCACCCAGAGTTTCGACTCGGTGATGCAGGCCGACGTGATTTTGGTGATGGGCGCCAACCCCAGCGATGCGCACCCAGTGTTTGCTTCCCAGCTCAAACGTCGTTTGCGTGAAGGTGCGAGGTTGATCGTGATCGATCCGCGACGCATTGATCTGGTGGATTCGGTGCACGCCCGCGCTGAATATCACCTGGCCCTGCGCCCCGGTACCAACGTCGCCATGCTCAACGCCCTGGCCCATGTGATCGTCACCGAAGGCCTGCTCAACCAGGCCTTTATCGACGCCCGTTGCGAAGGCAGCGATTTCGCCAACTGGCGCGAGTTCGTCAGCCGCGCGGAAAACTCGCCGGAAGTGCTGGGCGCGATTTGCGGTGTACCCGCTGCCGACATCCGTGCCGCCGCGCGTCTGTATGCCACCGGCGGCAACGCGGCGATCTACTACGGCCTGGGCGTCACCGAACACAGCCAGGGCAGCACCGCGGTCATGGGCATCGCCAACCTGGCCATGGCCACCGGCAACATCGGCCGCGAAGGCGTGGGCGTGAACCCGCTGCGCGGTCAGAACAACGTGCAGGGCTCCTGCGACATGGGCTCCTTCCCCCACGAACTGCCCGGTTACCGGCACGTCTCCAACGAGGTGGTGCGCGCGCAGTTCGAACAGGCGTGGAACGTCACCCTGCAATCCGAACCGGGCCTGCGCATTCCCAACATGTTCGAAGCAGCCCTGGGCGGCAGCTTCAAGGGCTTGTATTGCCAGGGTGAGGACATCGCCCAGAGCGATCCGAATACCCAGCACGTCACCGCCGCGTTGTCGGCCATGGAATGCGTGGTGGTGCAGGACATTTTCCTCAACGAAACCGCCAGGTTCGCTCATGTGTTCCTGCCGGGCAGTTCGTTCCTGGAAAAGGACGGCACCTTCACCAACGCCGAGCGGCGCATCTCCCGGGTTCGCAAGGTCATGGAACCGCTGGGCGGCAAGGCCGACTGGGAAGGCACCGTGGCCCTGGCCAATGCGTTGGGTTACCCGATGCATTACAAACACCCGTCCGAAATCATGGATGAAATCGCCCGCCTGACGCCGACCTTCACCAACGTCAGCTACGCCGAACTGGAGCGCCACGGCAGCCTGCAATGGCCGTGCAACGCCGCAGCGCCGGACGGCACGCCGACCATGCACATCGACGAGTTCGTGCGTGGCAAGGGGCGTTTCATGCTCACCGGGTACGTGCCCACCGAAGAGAAGGTCAACAGTCGCTACCCGCTGCTGCTGACCACCGGGCGCATCCTCAGCCAGTACAACGTTGGTGCTCAGACCCGCCGTACAGAGAACGTTGCCTGGCATGAAGAAGACCGCCTGGAAATCCACCCGACCGACGCCGAGAGCCGGGGCATCAACGAAGGTGATTGGGTCGGCATCGGCAGCCGTGCCGGGCAGACCGTGTTGCGTGCGCGGATTACCGAACGGGTCGCGCCGGGCGTGGTGTACACCACCTTCCACTTCCCGGAATCCGGGGCCAACGTGATCACCACCGACAACTCCGACTGGGCCACCAACTGTCCGGAGTACAAGGTCACGGCCGTGGAAGTCAGCCGCGTCTATCACCCTTCCGAGTGGCAAAAGCGCTATCAGGCCTTCAGCGACGAACAGGACCGTCTGCTCAAGGAACGCCGCCAGGCCCGTGGCGATAAGGCGGAGGCACGCCGATGAGCACGGACAACCTGATCAAGATGGCCAACCAGATCGCCCAGTACTTCGCCAGCCAGCCGGACCAGGAACAGGCCGTGCTCAGTGTGCGCAATCACCTGCAAATGTTCTGGGCGCCGAGCATGCGCAAGGAACTGCTGGCCTGGCAGACCGAGCATCACGGGGAGGATTTACACCCGCTGGTGCAGGCGGCGGTAACCGGGGCGGGTTGGGAGGCCTAGCCCAACACTGAAAAACCACCTGTAGGAGCGAGCCTGCTCGCGATGGCCCCAAGGCCGTCGCGTTTAGCCTGCAAGCACGTGTCATCGTTCACGACCATCGCGAGCAGGCTCGCTCCTACAAGGCAATTGGTTGCGTAACCCTATTCCGCGTCCGACCAGGACCACTGTAGGAGCGAGCCTGCTCGCGATGGCCCCAAGGCCGTCGCGTTTAGCCTTCAAGCACGCGTCATCGTTGACGACCATCGCGAGCAGGCTCGCTCCTACAAGGCAATTGGTTGCGCAACCCTATTCCGCGTCCGACCAGGACCACTGTCGGAGCGAGCCTGCTCGCGATGGCCCCAAGGCCGTCGCGTTTAGCCTTCAAGCACGTGTCATCGTTGACGACCATCGCGAGCAGGCTCGCTCCTACAAGGCAATTGTTGGTTGCGTAACCCTATTCCGCGTCCGACCAGGACCACTGTCGGAGCGAGCCTGCTCGCGATGGCCCCAAGGCCGTCGCGTTTAGCCTGCAAGCACGTGTCATCGTTGACGACCATCGCGAGCAGGCTCGCTCCTACAGGGGAATGGGGTGCGGAGCCCTATTCAGGCGTCCCCCTCCTTCGCCCGCACGGCCGCCTCGATCGCCCGCACACTGATCGCCGCAAAGATCGCGGTCATCAGTACGCCGTTGAACCCCAGCATTATCGCCAGCACCCGCGATACCGCCAGTTTGGGCACCAGTTCGCCGTAGCCGATGGTCAGGCCGGTCACGAAGGCGAAATAGATACCGTCGAATGGGCCCCAGCCTTCCAAGTAGCTGATGATCAGGCCGAACAGAACGATCAGGAACAGCAGGATGGAGAAGATCGGCCACACCACGCAGAAGTAGAACCAGACAGTCTTGTAGAACTCATGGCGAACGTGGGATGCGTGATTGAGGTTCATGTCACGAGCTTCCTGGGTTGTGGGCACCCCATCAGCTTGGCACAAACGCTGGATTTCGATGGCCGGATCAACGCAGCGCCGCCCACAAACCGAAGGCAACCACGCCAGGCTAATGCCGCAGAGGACATACCGTAGCCACAGGGCTGTATCGGCGCTTATTCGACCTCAATGGGCCCTTTTGCCCCGGCATCGCTGTCGGTCCAGTAATCTTCCCCCGTCAGCCGCCGATCACCCTGGATCGTGAACGTCATCTTGCCCTGGCGGAACTGCAGCGTGCCGTCGGTGCGCTTGGCGTTGACCCGCTTGCCGTTGACCCAGACGTTCTCCTTCGAGTCGATACGTATGGTGGCGACGGTCGCGCCGGCGTCGCTCTTGGCGACCCACTGCCCGGCATACGGCGTCTGGGTGTTCGCGCTGTCGCTGGCGGCCGGTGCTTGCGGATTGCTGAACCCGGCCTTGGCGTTTTCGGCCTTGCTCTTGTGGATATCGCAGCCCTCCAGTTCACTCATCTGGGTGCAACCGGATTGTTCGAGTTGTTTGCGGTACTTGTCGTTGATGGCATAGGCCGGGGACTGGGCAACGATCAACATGGCCAGCGCCGGCAGGATGATCTTCTTCATGTGTTCCTCTTCTCAGAGCGAAAGCTTGTCGACAGTCAGGTCATTCACTCTAGCCTGTATTGGCCATCGGTCAGCTGACACTGATCACTTCAACGTTAACAGGCAGCCGCAACGACCTGCGCTATCATCGCCCGCTTCGGTGCCCCAAGAGTCTTGAACCCGGATGTCCGTCACTCTGCCATTACCTGCTGATCATCATTCACTGCCACCGGTTCTGGCCGGGCCGCTGTTACGCCGTCTGGAGCCCACGCGGCTGGTGATGTGGCTGGTCGGCTCGCGGTCGCTGGCGCTGACGTTGCGCGTGCAGGGTGTTGCCGATGTACGTCTGGATGCCGGGCAATGCACGGTCATCCAGGTGGGCACGCAGGCCTTCGTGCATCTGATCGACGTGACGCTGGAGGCCGCCCTGCCCTGGGACACGCTGATCGAGTACGACCTGCTGATCGATGACGCACAAACAGGCATCGCCGACTGGGCGCCCCATCTGTTGTATGGCGATGCCCGTCGTCCGAATTTCGTTCTGCGCTCACGCATCGATCAGTTGCTGCATGGCTCCTGCCGCAAACCTCATCACCCGTCAGCCGACGGCTTGCTGTGTGTCGATGCCCTGCTGGCGCAAACCCCTGAAGCCAGCGAGCGCCCGGCACTGTTGATGATGAGCGGCGATCAGGTGTACGCCGACGATGTCGCCGGGCCGATGTTGCGGGCCATTCATGCCTTGATCGAGCGACTGGGACTGTTCGGCGAGCACCTGGAAGGCGCCGTGGTCAACGACAGCGCCAAACTCTACGAGCATCCCGCCAGCTACTACCACCGTGCGGATTTGTTACCGGCGCTTGAAAGCAACGAGACCTTGC
This sequence comes from Pseudomonas fluorescens group sp. PF-69, assembly GCF_054481235.1. Taxonomy (NCBI): domain Bacteria; kingdom Pseudomonadati; phylum Pseudomonadota; class Gammaproteobacteria; order Pseudomonadales; family Pseudomonadaceae; genus Pseudomonas; species Pseudomonas fluorescens group sp. PF-69. The sequence continues at coordinate 421,899 of NZ_JBTMNC010000001.1, forward strand.
GCGAGCGATTTTTCGGCGGGGCGCGCAAGCCGATTTTCACCAGCAGCAACGCCGACAACCATCTGGTGACCTTCGCCGAAGTCATGGCCATGTATGTGTTGGTCTGGTCCCCCACGCCCTGGACCTTGATTGCCCCGCAGCCGCCGGCACTGACGCCGGACAGGGCTCAGCGCTATGCACTGGAACAAACCCGCATCGATGGCTTCAAGGCCGGACTCGGCCAGGTCGCCCGGGCCCTGGCGCACTTGCCGACGCTGATGATTTTCGACGACCACGACATTACCGATGACTGGAATCTTTCCGCGCAATGGGAGGAAACGGCCTACGGCCATCCGTTCTCCAAACGCATCATCGGTAATGCACTGCTGGCCTACATGCTGTGCCAGGGCTGGGGCAACAACCCGGATGCCTTCAGCGGCGTCCTGGAAAAAGCGCGGCTGTTGAGCGCCACCGGGCAGGACCGCTACCTCGACAGCCCTGTGCAAGATGACTTGATCGACCAATTGCTGAAATTTCAGAACTGGCACTACGTGCTGCCCACCCGCCCGGCCGTGGTGGTGATCGACACCCGCACCCGGCGCTGGCGCAGCGAGATGAACCTCAAGCAACCCTCGGGCCTGCTCGACTGGGAAGCCCTCAGCGAACTGCAACAGGAACTGCTCGACCACCCGTGCGCGATCATCGTTTCGCCTGCCCCGATCTTCGGCGTGAAACTGATCGAGACCGTGCAGCGGGTGTTCAGTTGGTGCGGTTATCCACTGCTGGTGGACGCGGAAAACTGGATGGCCCATCGCGGTGCGGCGCAGGTGATCCTGAACATTTTCCGACACTCGCGTACGCCGGGTAACTACGTGGTGCTCTCGGGGGATGTGCATTATTCCTTCGTCTACGAAGTGCTGATCCGACACCGCAAGGCCGGGCCGCATATCTGGCAGATCACCAGCAGCGGCATCAAGAACGAATTCCCCCGGGCCCTGCTCGAGTGGTTCGATAGCCTCAACCGCTGGCTGTACTCGCCACGCTCGCCGCTCAACTGGCTGACCAAACGTCGGCGCCTGCGCATCGTGCCGCACGTCCCCGAGCATGCCGAGGCCGGTGAACGGCTGTGGAATTCGGCGGGGATCGGCCAGGTGTTTTTCAATGATCAGGGTCAGCCGCAGGATATCTATCAGCACAACGCCAATGGGGCGCCGAAGACGCGCATGGTGCCGCCTGCCGATGAGGAGTGAAGGGATGACCGCCGCTCCTGATCATGACCGAAAACCTGCAGAGCCAGCCTGCTGGCGATGGCCCCGAGTGCGCCGCGTTTAACCAGGCCACCCGCGTTATCGTTAACGACCATCGCGACGGTGCGACGATTCGACAGGCTCGCGCCTACACATGTCCGCAAACCTGTAGAGCCAGCCTGCTGGCGATGGACCCGAGTGCGCCGCGTTTAACCAGGCCACCCGCGTTATCGCTGACGACCATCGCGACGGTGCGACGATTCGACAGGCTCGCGCCTACACATGACCGCAAACCTGTAGGAGCCAGCCTGCTGGCGATGGGCCCAAGTGCGCCGCGTTTAACCAGGCCACCCGCGTTATCGCTGACGACCATCGCGACGGTGCGACGATTCGACAGGCTCGCGCCTACAATGGATCGTGTGACTCAAAGAGGTAACGCGAATTGGACCTCACTCGAACCCTGATCATCGGCAACTCAGGTTCCGGCAAGAGCTGGTTGGCAGAACGACTGTCGCAGCCGTTGCACGTGCCATGGACCGACCTTGATCGCCTTCACTGGATATCTGACGAACACAGCATCGCCCGCCCCCGGAACGAGGCGTTGGCCATGGCACGGGTGGCGGCCAGTGAAGAGCGCTGGGTCATCGAAGGGGTTTATGGCTGGATCGCCAGCGAACTCCTGCCCCGCGCCACCGCGTTGATCTGGTTGAGTGTTGAAGATGAGGACTGCGTGGCCAACATTCGCCAGCGCGAGGCCGGGCGCGACGATGATGACCTGTTGCTGATCGCCTTGCTGGACTGGGCCGGCAGCTATCGCAAGCGTGAGGGATCCAGTGGGTTTGCGGCGCATCAGCGACTGTTCGAGGATTTCACTGGCTCGCGCATTCAGCTGGCGAATCGGGCGCAAATCACCGACTTCGCAACACAAGCACCGACCGCGTAGGAGCCGCCCGAGGCTGCTCCTGCACGGAAACCCGGTTCAGTCGGCTCTCATCGACAAAGCAACCCCCCTGACAATCATCTCCACCTCCCGCTCATCAATCGTCAGCGGCGGCAGCAGGCGGATGATCTGGCCGCGGGTCACGTTGATCAACAGGCTGTGATCCCGTGCGGCGATCAGGGACAGGTCGCGGATCGGTTGTTTGAGTTCGATGCCGATCATCAAGCCCTGGCCGCGAATCGCCAATACATTCGGGTGGTCCGCCAGTTCCGCGCGCAACCTTTCGAGCAGGCGTTCACCCTGCGTCCGCGCGTTTTCCCGCAATTGCTGTTCTTCGATGATGTCCAGCACGGTGCACGCGACCCGACAGGCCAACGGGTTGCCACCGAAGGTGCTGCCGTGGCTACCGGGGGTAAAGAGCTCGGCGGCTTTGCCCCGGGCCAGGCAAGCGCCGATCGGGATGCCGTTGCCCAGGCCTTTGGCCAGGGTCATGACGTCCGGCACGATGCCTTCGTGCTGGAACGCAAACCACTGGCCGGTGCGGCCGATGCCGGTCTGGATTTCATCGAGCATCATCAACCACCCGCGCCGATGGCACAGCTCGCGCACGGCTTTGAGATAGCCCGGCGGCGCCAGTTGCACGCCGCTTTCGCCCTGGATCGGCTCCATCAGAATCGCCACGACGCGCGGGCCATGGGCCTGTTGCACCTGGTCCAGTGCCTTGAGATCACCGAACGGCACCTTAACGAAATCCCCCGGCAACGTGTTGAAGCCCAGGCGCACGGCCGGGCCATCGCTGGCGGATAGCGTGCCGAGGGTCCGACCATGGAAAGCGTTCTCCATGACCACCACCAACGGTTGCTCGATGCCTTTGCGCCAACCATGCAGCCGCGCGATTTTCAGCGCCGTTTCGTTGGCCTCGGCACCGGAATTGTTGAAAAACGCCCGGTCCATGCCGGCCAACCGGGTCAGTTTCTGCGCCAGTTGTTGCTGCCAATCGATGCTGTACAGGTTCGAAGTGTGCAACAGCAAACCGGCCTGCTCGCTGATGGCCGAGACGATTTTCGGGTGTGAGTGGCCGACGTTGGTCACCGCCACGCCAGCGACCGCGTCCAGGTATTCACGACCGGCCTGATCCCACAGGCGTGTGCCAAGGCCCTTGGTGAAACTCAAGGCCAACGGTTGGTAAGTGCTCATCAGGCAGGCGGCGGTCATGGCAAAAGCTCCCTCTATGGTCAGTGTTTTTGCAGTATGGTTAGCCACCACAGCTGGAAAAACCCGGCAAAACTTCAATCATTTTAAAGCCAGGCTTGATAATGGATCTGTTCCAGGCAATGAGCGTTTACGTACGGGTGGTCGAAGCCGGCAGCATGACCGCCGCCGCGCAGCAATGTGAGATGTCCACGACCATGGTGGGCAATCATCTCAAGGCCCTGGAGCAGCGCCTCGGTGTGCGCCTGCTCAACCGTACGACCCGGCGCCAGCGCCTGACCGAATTTGGCACGGCGTACTATCAACGCTGCCTCGAAGTGCTGGGGCTGGTGGCGGATTCCGAGCGCCTGGCGGAGCAAACCCACGATGAGCCCAGCGGCACCCTGCGCATCACCGCACCGCTGACCTTCGGCACCGAGCGCCTGGCGCCGGCCTTGAGTGAGTTCAGCTTGCAAAACCCGCGGGTGAAACTGGACGTGGTGCTCACCAATCGACGCCCGGACTTGCTGGATAACGGTTTTGACGTGGCCTTCCGCCTGGGCGCACTCGAACCCTCCAACCTGATCGCCCGCCCGTTGATCGACTACACCCTGACCATGTGCGCCTCCAGGGAATACCTGGCGCGTCGGGGCACCCCGGAAAAACCCGAGGACCTGCAACAGCACGACTGCCTGGCGTTTGCCTACCCGGCCGGTGATGACTGGCAATCAGTGGCCCGGCAATGGCGCCTGCACGGTCCTGAAGGCGAAGTCGAGGTGGCGGTCAGCGGTCCGATGCTGATCAACAGCTCGGCGGGTTTGCATCAAGCGGCGCGCACCGGCATGGGCATCGTGATGGTGCCCGATGCGCTGGTGGAGCAAGACCTGCGGGAGGGCAAACTGGTCGCCCTGATGCCGAGCTATCAACTGCCGAGCCGGCCGATGCACCTGGTCTATGCCCAGGATCGACACCGCCTGCCGAAACTGCGTCGTTTCGTCGACTTCGCCGTGAAGATGTGGGGCAAGCACTCGCCGCCCCTCACAGCCTCGCCTTCACCAGCACCGGTTTTTCCTGATAGCGATCCGGGTACAGCTGCTTGAGCTGTGCCACTTTCGGCAGGTCGTTGATCACGATGTAAGGGTACGTCGGGTGCTCGGTTAGAAAGTCCTGATGCTCTTCCTCCGCCGGGTAGAAACCGTTGTAGCTTTCCAGTTTGGTCACAATCGGTTTGTCGAACGCATGAGCGGCGTCGAGCTGGTTGATGTAGGCCTGGGCCACCCGTTGCTGTTCGCTGCTTTGGGTGAAAATGGCCGAGCGATACTGGGTGCCGGTGTCCGGTCCCTGACGGTTGAGTTCGGTCGGGTTGTGCGCCACCGAAAAGTAGATTTGCAGCAAGGTGCCATAGCTGACCTGACTCGGGTCGAAGGTCACTTCAACCGACTCCGCATGCCCGGTATTGCCATTGCTGACGCGTTCGTACCGGGCCGTGTCAGCCGCACCGCCCGCGTACCCCGAGACGGCGTTTTTCACGCCTTTGACATGCTGGAACACCCCTTGAACGCCCCAGAAGCAACCACCGGCAAACACGGCGGTTTCGCTGTGGGCCTGCGTGCTTTCATCCAGGGCCGGAGGGGGCAGGACGACGGCCTCTTCAGCGCTGCCGAAAGAGAACGCCGAGCATTGACTGATGAAGCCGGCAGCCGCCAGTCCCAATAAGGTACGGCGCCAGGTGAACAGGTTTTTCATGACGTTGACTCCTGAAGAATTGAGGTCGATCAGCCGAAGGTAAAGGCGTAGGCCGATGCGCCGGGATCCAGAAACTCGATGCTGAACGTGCGGTCACTCACGCCGCCGTTCTGGCGCACCAGTTGATACAAACGCTGTTCCGTCACGCGGCCGCTGCCATCGGGTGCCACGTCCATGCCATGGGCATCGCCGGGGGCCTTGCCGTCGATCAGTACTTTGAAGCGCACCGGTTTGCCATCCGCGCCGGGACCAAGCACCAGGTGCAAATCACGGGCGTGGAAGCGATAGACGATGCGGCTTTGCGGAGCGCTGGCGGTGGCCCGTTCCGAGCCAACATGCCACAGGCCGCCCAGGCTCCAGTCGTTGAGGGCCAACTGCTTCGCTGGCGTGTAGGTCGCCACTTTGTCCGGCACCAGCGAGGTGTCCGGCACGAAATGCTCGGCACGCTGATAGCCGACGTAGGTTTCCGGCGACTGCACTTCGTTGTTGTCCGGGGCCATCTGCACGCCATCGGCCTTGGCGTTGATCAGCCCGTCCGAGACCTTGGTCGCGCCTGCTTCACGCAGCAGTTGCTGGATGACCCGCTCCGATTCGGCGTACTCGCCTTCGCCAAAGTGGTGATAGCGGATACGCCCCTGGGCGTCGGCGAAATAGTGCGCCGGCCAGTATTCGTTGTTGAAGGCGCGCCAGATCTTGAACTCGTTATCGATGGCCACCGGGTAATGGATCCCCAGGTCCTTCATGGCCTGGGTGACATTTTTAACGTCGCGTTCGAAGGCAAACTCCGGGGCATGCACGCCGATCACCACCAGACCCTGATCGCGATATTTCTCGGCCCAGGCTTTGACATAGGGCAGCGAACGCAGGCAGTTGATGCAGGAGTAAGTCCAGAAATCCACCAGCACCACTTTGCCCTTCAAGGCCTGGGCATCGAGCGGTGGCGAGTTGAGCCACTGCACCGCGCCGCTCAGCGGTGGCAGGTTGCCTTCGACTGGCAAGGTGCCCGGGGCTTTGTCAGCCACTGGCAGCGCACCTTCTTCAGACACCGGGTTTTGCGCCCTCATCGCCGCGCTGTCACGGGGTGACTTGCCGGCCAGGCGCCCGACCAGCACCTGCTCGATTCCGCCGGTCGAGGCCGTGGAGAACCGCGCCAGAAGCCCGGTGTCGAGCCCCAGGGCAATCGCAACCACACCCGCCAGCATCGCCGCGCCGAGGCCACGACGCAGCCACTCCCCGGCACCGATCGAGCGCTTCATCGCGGCGAAGACCTTACCGCCCAGCAGCAGCGCCACGGCCAGGGAAGTCGCGGCACCCGCGGCATAGGCCAACAGCAGCAAGGTGGTCTGGATGCTCGCACCTTGCAGCGCGGCACCGGTCAGCAACAACCCCAGAATCGGCCCGGCGCAAGGGGCCCACAGCAGGCCCGTGGCAACGCCGATCAGGAACGAAGCGCCGGGACGCGGCCGCGCATCGGCGCCGGCCACTTCCGACAGGCGACTGCCGGCCGCCACCAGCGGGCGGGTCAGACGCTCAGCCAGTTGCGGCAACAACAGCGTCAGGCCGAACAGCGCCACAAATACCAGCGCCAGCCAGCGCCCGTATTGATTGAGTTGCACCACCCAACCACCGCCGACCGCCGCCAGGGTGGCCACCAGCGCGAAGGTCAGCGCCATCCCGGCCAACAGCGGCAGACCGCTTTTGATGAACGGCTGTCCGGTGCGGGCAAAGACGAACGGCAGGACCGGCAGAATGCACGGGCTGACAATCGTCAGCACACCACCGAGATAAGCGAGGAGTAGCAGCCACATGGCGATTACCTGCAAAAAAATGAGGGGTGGGAATCAGGCCGTCCTGGGCTCGAACTTCATCGCCAGGCCGTTCATGCAGTAGCGCAGCCCGGTGGGTTTGGGACCGTCATCGAAGACATGGCCCAGATGCCCGCCGCAACGCCGGCAGTGAACCTCTTCGCGCAGCACGCCGAAGGAACGGTCCTGACGGGTGGCCACGGCCTTGTCCAGCGGCATCCAGAAGCTCGGCCAACCGGTATGGCTGTCGAACTTGGTCGTCGAGGAGAACAACGCCAGGTCGCAACCGGCACAGGCAAACGTGCCGTCGCGGTGCTCATTGTTGAGCGGGCTGCTGTAGGCCCGTTCGGTGCCCTCTTCACGGAGGATTTCGTACTGTTCGTCACTCAGGATCGCGTGCCATTCACTGTCGCTGTGGGTCACTTCGAACACCTCTGCCGCGTCCGCCTCGCTGATCAGCGCGGTACTCGCGGAAAATTTGGGCAACAGGCCGATGGCCAGGGCTGCAACCCCCAGCCCGCCGCTCACTGCGAGAAATTGCCGCCGCGAAAATCGTCTTGAATCCATCGCCGCCTCCAAAAATCCTGGGCCGTTTTCATTGAACACAGCCTAGGCTTGGGGTGATCGCCAAATCCTCACGGGGAGTTAAACAATTCGTGATAACTCCGGCCGCGGAAAAGCCGCACAATGCCCGGGTATTTCAATGGTGGGAGCGAGCTTGCTCGCGCCTACCACGAGCAGCATTTCGCACAATGCATTCATTGCGCCGAAGGATTGAGCTGGATGGAACAGACCAAACGAGTCCTCGTGGTCGAGGACGATTTGCATATCGCCGACCTGATCTGCCTGCACCTGCGCGATGAGCAGTTCGAGGTGGTGCACTGCGCGGACGGCAACGAAGGCATGCGCCTGCTGCAGCAAGGCAGTTGGGATGCGCTGATCCTCGACCTGATGCTGCCCGGCGTCGACGGCCTGGAAATCTGCCGGCGCGCCCGTGCCATGGCGCGCTACACGCCGATCATCATCACCAGCGCCCGCTCCAGCGAAGTGCACCGGATTCTCGGCCTGGAACTGGGGGCCGACGATTACCTGGCCAAGCCGTTTTCCATGCTTGAACTGGTGGCCCGGGTCAAAGCGCTGCTGCGCCGGGTCGACGCCATGGCGCGCAACCTGAAGATGGATGCTGGCAGCCTGATCCTCGACGGTCTGGCCATCGATCCGATCACCCGAGAAGTGTCCCTCGACGGTCGGCGCCTGGACCTCACCCCGCGAGAATTCGACTTGCTCTACTTCTTCGCCCGCCAGCCCGGCAAGGTGTTTTCGCGCATGGACCTGCTCAATGCCGTGTGGGGCTACAGCCACGAAGGCTACGAACACACGGTCAACACCCACATCAACCGCCTGCGCGCCAAGATCGAGACCGACCCGGCGCAACCGGTGCGCATCCTCACGGTGTGGGGGCGCGGCTACAAATTCGCGACCGGGGAGGAGCAGCCATGAGGTTGACCCTGACACAACGCCTGTCGCTGGTGTTCGCCGTGTTGCTGCTGGTGTGCTGCGGCACGTCGGCGTGGATGCAGGTGCGCTCCAACCAGATGCATGAGCAGGAAGTGGTGCAAGGCTTGTCCCGGGACCTGGCGCAACACATCGCCAGCGACACGGTGCTGATGGACACCAAGGGCCTGATGCCCGGTGCCGTGCGCGATCTGTTCAGCCAGTTGATGCTGGTCAACCCGAGTGTCGAGGTGTACCTGCTCGACACCGAGGGCAAGATTGTCGGCAGCGCCGCACCGGAGGGTCGGATACGCCGCGAGCGGGTCGACCTGGCGCCGATCCAGCGCCTGCTCAAGGGCGACGCCTTGCCGATTCCCGGCGACGATCCACGCAGCGTCGACGGGCGCAAGGTGTTCAGCGCCGCGCCGCTCAAGGTCGATGGCAAACCGGCCGGTTATCTCTATGTGGTGTTGCTCGGCGAAGACCATGATCGCCTCGCCGAACGCGGTGCGACCAGTGCGGCGCTGAATACGGCGCTGCTGTCCATCGGCTTGGTGGCGTTGCTGTGCCTGATCGCCGGTCTCACGGCGTTCGCCCTGATCACCCGGCCATTGCGCCGCCTGACCGAAACCGTCAGCCAGTTCGACATCGACGGCGTTCCGGTCACGCCGCCGACAGCGGCTCCGATGGAGAAAGCCGCCAGCCATGACGAAATCGCCATACTCGACGCCACTTTCCGGCAGATGCAGGCACGCCTCGGTGAGCAATGGCGCACCTTGACCCGCCAGGATCAGGAGCGCCGCGAACTGGTGGCGAACATTTCCCACGACCTGCGCACCCCGCTCGCGTCGCTGCATGGCTACCTGGAAACCCTGTCGCTCAAGGACGCCACCCTGTCCCCCGCCGACCGTCGTCGTTACCTGGGCATCGCGCTGGACCAGAGCCGCAAGGTCGGTGGCCTGGCGCAATCGCTGCTGGAACTGGTGCGACTCGAACATGGCTTCGTGCAACCGGTGCTGGAGCGCTTCTCCCTGACCGACCTGGCCCAGGACATCTTCCAGAAATTCGAGCTGACGGCCGAGGCGCGCCAGGTCGAATTGAAGGCCACGTTTGCCCCAAACGTTTCGGCGGCCTGGGCTGATCTGGGGTTGATCGAACGGGTGCTGACCAACCTGTTCGACAACGCCTTGCGCCATACCCCGCCAGGTGGCGAGATCGAGCTCGGCTTGCGGCCACAGGGATCGTTTATTGAAGTGACGGTCAGCGACACCGGCCCCGGCATCGCCCCCGAGCTGCGCGAAGGCCTGTTCCTGCGGCCATTCAATATTGGCGGGGCTCGGCGTGATGGCGGGTTGGGCCTGCGGATCGTGCACCGCATCCTGCAATTGCACGGCCGCGACATTCAGCTGATCGACGTGCCAGGGCGCGGCGCGACGTTCCGCTTCTCGCTGGCGGTGGATGAAGCCACCGCGTCGGCGTTGGCAGAGCGTTCAATGAACCTGAACACACCGGGGCACGCCTGACGGGCCGAGGCGCCCCGTCGCGGGCAAGCCGGCACCTGCAGCGAGGTGCACGCCTTGATTTGCTCCGTTGGCCTGTTGGTCCGTGACAACCCCGCCCCGGTCCAATAGATTAGGCGGCCTGAAAAGGCCCCCGTGCTTTCTCGTCTCTATTCAAGTTAAAAGAAGTAGTGAAATTTCAATGTCCGATTCCAACACCGCTGAATCCGTAGTCACCTTGTCGTCCAAAGCGGAATACGAAAACTCCATCAATCTTTCACAACACGTGCCTCAGGCAAAAACCATCAGTGAGATGGTCCTCGACGCGTTTCAATCGAGCCGTGAAAGCGATCAGATCCGCGAGCTGCGTGCTGCGATTCGCCAGGCTCACGACAACTTCGACGACGACAAGGCTTACGAGTTGATGGGCGAACTCAAGCAGCTCAAGGATGCCGAAGCGGCCGACATCGCGGCCCTGGAAGACCTGAGCAGCAAGTTCCCGATCAGCCGTATCCTCTCCAGCTTCAAGGACGACCCGGCCTTTCAGGAGATCGTTTACGGTCTGGCATTGAAGGTGCTGAACCAGACCCACCAGGCCATCAGCAACCCGAGCAGCGGCAAGAGCAAGGCGGCGCGAGCCAAGAAAGACGTCGAAGTGTTCACCATCAGCAAGGACGGCATGAGCGTGACCCTGCCGCTGCGCACTCCGCGTTCGCGCTTGAACGTTGACCGTGACGCCCTGGAATTCCTGGGCTTTACCTTCGTTGGCGAAGGCGATGAAGCCGAGCTGGAAAGTGATACGTTCCTGGACAACAGCGGCGCCCCCCAGGCCGTCAACCGCAAGAACATCATCACCGCCCTGCAGCAGCAAACCGCGTTCGACGGCTACAGCATCGCCGCGCAGTAACCCGATACACCCTCGGCTTGACCTGGAGTGAGGGGGCCCCCTCGCCACAGGCAAGCCACCTCGCCACAAGACCCCATAGACTCATTTAAGAGCCCCGTCCCAGCGCGGGGCTTTTTATTGCCCGTGATTCCTCGCAATCCGCGATTACTCTTCCAGTATCGACGCCAGAACCACCTTCCCTTAAACCCTTGAGCACCACGGGTCCGCCTGCGGGGGAGCGTCAACTCACTTTCCAGCCCAAGACCTCAGTGGTGCGATTGCTGAGGTCATCATGAACACGACGCCCTTGTATCGTCAGCTAGCCAACCACTACCTGGACGCCATCCGCAGCGGCACCCTGAAAACCGGTGAACGATTTCCCTCGATTCGGCTGATGATGGAAAAGCATGCCGTCAGCCTGTCGACCGCGGTGCAGGTGTGCCGCGAGCTGGAGGACTACGGAGTGCTGGAGGCGCGGCCACGCTCCGGCAACTACATCCGCCAGCCCGACACACCGGTCAAACCCGCCCCCGCCGCCCCGCCGCCACTCCTGGACACCGGGGTCTACGTCGGCATTCACGAACAGGTGTCCTCGGTGCTCAAGGCCAGCCAGCGGGCGACGATCAAGGTCAATTTCGCCAGTGCCTACTGCGCACCGGAGCTGTACCCGCTCAAGACCCTGCAAGACAACATGATCAAGGCGCTGCGCCACGATCAGCATTTGCTCGATGCCGCCGGCTCGACCTGCGGCAACAGCGCATTGCGCAACATACTGGCCCGTCGGGCGCTGACCACCAAGACCCATCTGACAGCCGATCGCATCGTGATCACCAACGGCGCCACCGAAGCGATCAACCTGGCATTGCGCGCGGTGACCCGGCCCGGCGACGCCGTGGCCGTGGAATCGCCGACTTTTTACGGCCTGCTGCAAATTCTCGAAAGCCTGAACCTGCGCGTACTGGAAGTCCCGGCCACGCCCCACAGCGGGATCAATCTGCTGGCCCTCGAACAACTGCTGCAAGGTCCGGAACGGATCAAGGCGCTGATCGTCATTCCCAACCTGCACAACCCGCTGGGCAGCATCATGCCGGATGCCAACAAGGCGCGGCTGGTTCAGTTGTGCACCGAACACAACACCGTGCTGATCGAGGACGACACCTACGGCGATCTGGTGGACACCGAACAGCCGTTATCCACGCTCAAACACTGGGACCGCACCGGCAACCTGATCTATTGCGCTTCGCTGAACAAAACCCTTGCGCCGGGCATACGCCTGGGCTGGATCAGTGCGGGGAAATGGCACGACCGCGTGGAGATGCTCAAACACACCCAATCCCGTGGGTGCGAGGCGTTGTCGCAACTGGCGGTCAGTGCGTTCATGGGGACACCGTCCTACGAACGTTACCTGCGTCGTTTGCGCAAAACCCTGACGCAACAGCGTCAGCAAATGAGCGCAGCGATCACCCGCTACTTTCCCGAGGGCACCGGCGTGACCCACCCGCAGGGCGGGACGTTGCTGTGGGTGGAACTGCCGCGCGAGCACTCGGCCATGGCGTTTTTCCATGAGGCGCTGAAGGTCGGCATCCAGATTTCCCCTGGGGATATCTTTTCCAATGCCAAGCGTTTCAATCACTTTGTGCGCATTGGCTGCGGAACGCCGTATTCGCCAAAAATCGACGAGGCACTGCAGACCTTGGGCCGCCGCCTCAAGAACCATGGCTAGCCCAAAGGGGATCTTCACTGAACACAGGATTCATGCCTGACCACAATCAACTGTGGGAGCTGGCCTGCCAGCGATGGCGTCATGACAGACACATTGCTGTTGCCTGTACCGCCGCCATCGCGAGCAGGCTCGCTCCCACAGAGGGATTTCAGTGAGCGAAGGATTCGTGCACGACCGCCATCAACTGTGGGAGCTGGCCTGCCAGCGATGGCGGACTATCAGACACATCCATGCTGAATGTACCGCCGCCATCGCGAGCAGGCTCACTCCCACAGAGGGATTTCAGTGAGCGAAGGATTCGTGCACGACCACCATCAACTGTGGGAGCTGGCCTGCCAGCGATGGCGGACTATCAGACACATCCATGCTGAATGTACCGCCGCCATCGCGAGCAGGCTCGCTCCCACAGGGGAATTTCAGTGAGCGAAGGATTCGTGCACGACCACCATCAACTGTGGGAGCTGGCCTGCCAGCGATGGCGGACTATCAGACACATCCATGCTGAATGTACCGCCGCCATCGCGAGCAGGCTCGCTCCCACAGGGGAATTTCAGTGAGCGAAGGATTCGTGCACGACCACCATCAACTGTGGGAGCTGGCCTGCCAGCGATGGCGGACTATCAGACACATCCATGGTGAATGTACCGCCGCCATCGCGAGCAGGCTCGCTCCCACAGAGGGATTTCAGTGAGCGAAGGATTCGTGCACGACCGCCATCAACTGTGGGAGCTGGCTTGCCAGCGATGGCGGACTATCAGACACATCCATGGTAAATGTGCCGCCGCCATCGCGAGCAGGCTCGCTCCCACAGGGGAGTTTCAGTGAGCGAAGGGTTCGTGCACGACCGCCATCAACTGTGGGAGCTGGCTTGCCAGCGATGGCGGACTATCAGACACATCCATGGTGAATGTGCCGCCGCCATCGCGAGCAGGCTCACTCCCACAGAGGGATTTCAGTGAGCGAAGGATTCGTGCACGACCACCATCAACTTTGGGAGCTGGCCTGCCAGCGATGGCGGACTATCAGACACATCCATGGTGAATGTGCCGCCGCCATCGCGAGCAGGCTCACTCCCACAGAGGGATTTCAGTGAGCGAAGGATTCGTGCACGACCACCATCAACTGTGGGAGCTGGCCTGCCAGCGATGGCGGACTATCAGACACATCCATGGTGAATGTGCCGTCGCCATCGCGAGCAGGCTCGCTCCCACAGGGGAATTCGTGCACGACCACCATCAACTGTGGGAGCTGGCTTGCCAGCGATGGCGGACTATCAGACACATCCATGGTGAATGTGCCGTCGCCATCGCGAGCAGGCTCGCTCCCACAGGGGAGTTTCAGTGAGCGAAGGATTCGTGCACGACCACCATCAACTTTGGGAGCTGGCCTGCCAGCGATGGCGGACTATCAGACACATCCATGGTAAATGTGCCGCCGCCATCGCGAGCAGGCTCGCTCCCACAGGGGAATTCGTGCACGACCACCATCAACTGTGGGAGCTGGCTTGCCAGCGATGGCGGACTATCAGACACATCCATGGTGAATGTGCCGTCGCCATCGCGAGCAGGCTCGCTCCCACAGGGGAGTTTCAGTGAGCGAAGGATTCGTGCACGACCACCATCAACTTTGGGAGCTGGCCTGCCAGCGATGGCGGACTATCAGACACATCCATGGTAAATGTGCCGCCGCCATCGCGAGCAGGCTCGCTCCCACAGGGGAATTTCAGTGAGCGAAGGGCTCGTGCACGACCACCATCAACTGTGGGAGCTGGCTTGCCAGCGATGGCGGACTATCAGACACATCCATGCGGAATGTACCGCCGCCATCGCGAGCAGGCTCGCTCCCACAGGTTTGGGTGTTCTTCAGGTCGGGGATTGGTGCAGGCTGATGATGTGCGGGTCGTCGTTCCAGTGCGGGAAGCGTTCGGCGATCAGGGGGTCGTGGCCGGGAATCACGTGGTCTTCGCTGTCGGCCAGGCGGTCGATTTCGCTGAAGGCTTCAAGGGTCTGCGCCAGGTCGTCGAGGATCGGGAACGGGCTGCGCTCACGGATGTTGACCCACAAATGCGCGGCATCCGAGGCCAGCACGATCCAGCCGCGTTCGGTATTGACCCGCACCACCTGACTGCCGGGTGTATGCCCACCCACCGGGTGCAGCGTCACACCCGGCATCACCTCGACCGTACCGCCGTGCAAGCGCATCCGCCCTTCGAACAACGGCGGCAGCGCCGACATCACATCGTCGACCTCGTAGGTTTTATTCACCGTGCGATGGGCCATTTTCGGCCCGGTGCAGAAGCGCAGTTCCGCTTCCTGCAGATGCACCGTGGCCTTGGGAAACAGCGCGAGATTGCCGGCATGGTCCCAGTGCAGATGCGTCAGGATCAGGTGCTCGACCTGCGCCGGATCGATGTCCAGTTGCCGCAGGGACTCCTCCGGCAGGCGATACATCTGACGATGGCGCCGATCCGCCGTGGCCGGTTGAAAACAGGTGTCGACCACGATCACCTGCTGCTCGTTGCGGATGACCCAGAAGTAATAATCCAGCGGCATCGGCGCATTGGGATCACCGCAGCAGGCGTCGTAAAGGAAATTCTCCCGTGCGGTGCGCTGGGCATTGGCGCCGACACGGATGGCGAACACTTCGTACACAGGAACTGACATGGGCGCCTCCGGGTTCAGGCCGCTGCGGTGGTGTTGAGGGTCGGACGAAAATCGAAATCGATCTGCTCGCTGATACCCAGATCCTGTGCCAGACGATGCAGGCCGCTGTAGTCGCGCATGATGGTGGCGTTCTTGTTGCTTTCGCGGGTGTCGGCAATGATCAGCGCGGCGTCTTCGACCCCAAGCTGCGTCAGAATCTCCTCCCACATCGAGTAGTCCTGAGCGATAAAGGCACTCAGCGCCTGCGACAAGGTGCGTGCGAAAAATGCCCGCTGAGGCGGCTGCATGTTGGCGTACATCACCTTGGCCACTTCGGCCAGTACCTTGCTGTGGGCATATTCATCGCGGTTGTGCTGTTCGGCCACGCGACGGTTTTGCGGCTGGATGGTCTGGTCGTCCGCCAGCAGATCCAGATAGGCGTTGACGCTGATCTCGGCCACCACCGCAAAGGTGATCGCCGCCAGATCTTTCTGCCATTGCTCGGTCAGCGTTTCACGCAGGGCCAGCAGGCGCAGGTAGGTGACGGACGGCGGCAAGTCCAGATCCTGATCCAGCGCCCGGTCGACCTTGGTGCGCTCGATGGCCCGCAGGTGCATCAGCGTGTGGTAGTGCTCATCGATCAGGGTCTGCTGCATCGCCTCGCGAAAATGCCAGTCGTCCTTGCCCAGGTACTGGTTGGCAATGACGCTCAGCGCCGGATTCACGACGTGTTCTTCGGCGGTGACGGTGCGCAGGTTGTAGCCGATCCAGCCCCAGGTCACCACGCTGCTCTTGAGCGTTTCGCTCAAGGCCTGGAATTTGGGGTGATGGAAAAACGGCACCATGCGCTCGGGGTAATCCGGGCGCGCCGGGTCGAACACTTCATCGACCGACCACTTGTCCGGCGAGCAGACGGTGGCGCGCCGGGTCCAGGCCTGATTGAGCCGCACGATCAGTTGATGATCGACCTTGGCGATCTCGATTGCTGTTTGCATGACGCGATACCTGTAAGACGCGTACCCACCAGGGGTACGCCAAAAGAATGAAGGGCGACGGAAAAATCAGGCCAGCCAATAGCGGGTCAGGTGGCGCGCCGGGTCAGTGTAACGACTGCGGGCGTGGATCATTCGCCAGTTGTCCCAAATCAGCATGCAGCCATCGGGAATCAGCACCGGGATGTTGTGCTCGATGAAATACGCCTCACCGAGCGTGGCAAACCGGGCCAGTGGCGAGTTGCTGTTGGCGACCTGGGATTGCTGCAAGGCTTCCTTGGAAGGATTCACGTCGCCGTAGTGAAACTGGTTGTAACTGAAGCGGAAAATATCGCCGTCCTCTGTCGGCGTCAGGATGTATTCCTTGACCCGGCATTGCGCGGGTTCGCCGGGTTTGGCAGTAGCGACGAACTCCACCGGCGTGTCGTCCAGCCACTCGCGCAGTTCCGGCTCGGTGCGTTCCAGGGACTTCAGGAATTCGTAACCGTCCACCAACCCGGTATGCCCGCCACCGCAAGTCGCCTGCCGGTGACAATGCAGGGCCAGGTAACGCGGTGGCGGCCCGTATACCGGCGCTTCGGTATGGGGGCCGATGCCGTTCATGCTCTGGGAATACGGCAAGTCTTCGTAGCCCGGTTTGCGGGTGATGGCAAAGGCCGTTTGCCCGTTGAACTGCGGAATGACCGGACCGAACTCATGCAATGTGCCTGTCACGTCATGGGCGAATTCGCCGGGGGTCAGGACAGTCCAGCCACGGGTCGACAATTCTTCATGGCGATGATCGAGTGAGACGTAAGGTTTGGACGCAACAATCCCTTGATTTGGCATGGTGAAATTCCTGGCGGTTGATCAGGCGTTTACGGTTGAGGTGTAGGCGGCAATGAATTGGCGACAGGCATCACCCGGTCGATAGTGCTGCTCATCGATGCTCTGTACGGGGGTGATTTCGGCGGCGGTTCCTGTAAGAAAACACTCATCGAAGTCGCCCAGTTGCGTCGGCAGAATCGTCGCTTCGACCACCTGATAATCCAGGGCCCTGGCCAGCTCGATCACGGTCTGCCGGGTAATGCCGTTGAGGAAGCAGTCGGGCACCGGCGTGTACAGCGTCCGGCTTTTGACGAAGAACACGTTGGCACTGGTGGCTTCGGCGACGTGGCCGCGCCAGTCGAGCATCAAGGCATCGTGGTAACCGCTGTTTTCCGCGTCGTGCTTGCTCAGTGTGGCGATCTGGTAATGCCCGGACGCCTTGGCCTCGAAAGGACTGCTGCTCGGTGGTGGACGTCGCCAGGTGGCGGTCTTCAACCGGATACCGGCCATGCGCGCCGCCGGATCGAAATAGCTCGGCCATTGCCAGCAAGCGATGGCCACATGCACGCGATTGAAGCGCGCCGAGGTGGAAATCATCTCGCTGCCGCGCCAGGCCACGGGTCGCAGGTAACCGTCGCTGACGTTGTTGCGTTGCAGCAGTTCGTGGCTGGCCGCTTCCAGTTCGGCCAGTTCAAACGGGATCGCAAAGTCCATCCATTGCGCCGAGCGATACAGACGCTCGCTGTGTTCGCGCAGCTTGAAGATCTTGCCGTTGTAGACGCGCTCCCCTTCATACACCGTGCTGGCGTAATGCAAGCCGTGGCTGAGTACGTGCAGGCGCGCCTGGGACCACTCGACGAACTCGCCGTCGAGCCAGATCCATCCTTCGCGTTGATCAAACGGGATACCGCTCATGTCCTTGTCTCCCCAGTGTTCAAGATTCGTCCTACGCCGTTTGCAGCAGGACCGGTATCAATTCGGGCGCTGACTCAAGCAACCGCTCAGGCTCGTTCTGAAAGAAAAACCTTCGCTCGCCAAAGGCCGGTTGCAAGTCATCGAACCAGGTCACCTGCGGGTCGAAGCGCGCGTAAAAGGTACGCAACACCCATTGCGGATCGCGGGCCTGGAGGAACTGCAGGACAAAGACTTTTTCCCCGGCGACGGTCTCGATGCCGTTGATCAACACCTTGCCGTAGAAGGTGCTCATGGACGGCCCGCGCACCGTGCGCGCCAGGCCCGACACCGTGCGGTAGGCGGCCTGGAAGATTTCGAACGCCCGCGCCAGCGGCATCGCGAAGTAATGGCTGGGGCCGGTGTCGCGCTCGACGAACATGTAATAAGGCACCGCCCCGAGCCGTACGCCTTCGGTCCACAGCGCTGCCCAATCGGCAGGGTTTTCGTTGATGTGGCGGATCACCGGCGCCTGCATGCGCAGGGTCGCGCCCGTGGAGCGGATGCGTTCGACAGCCTGACGGGCGATGTCCTGGCGGATCTCTACCGGGTGGTTGTAGTGCCCCATGATCGACAGGTTTTTCCCGGCCGCGACGATCCGCTTGAACAGCGCCAGCAGCTGCGGCGCGTCCTTGTCAGTGACGAATCGTTGCGGCCAATAGGCCACCGACTTGGTGCCGATGCGAATACTCTTCAGGTGAGGCAATTCCAGCAGCGGCTCGATGTACCCGGCCAGGGATCGGCTGTTCATGATCAGCGGGTCGCCGCCGGTGATCAGCACGTCGGTGACCTCGGTGTGCACCCGCAGGTAACTCACCAGTTCCTGGGATTCGCGCGCATTGAACTTGAGTTCTTCTTCGCCGATGAACTGTGCCCAACGGAAACAGAAGGTGCAGTACGCATGACAGGTCTGACCGGCACCGGGGAAAAACAGCACGGTCTCGCGGTACTTGTGCTGAATGCCCGGCAGGACTTTTCCGTCGAGGGTGGCGCCGTTGTGCGTCAGCTGCCCCGCCGGGTGCGGGTTCATGCGCAGCCAGATCGCCTCGATCCGCCGCTTGATGGCGGCGCTGTCGTCCTGCTCGATCAACTGCTTGAGCGATTGGTACTCGTCAGGGAGCAGCATGTCCTTGTGGGGAAAGGTCATGCGGAAAATCGGATCGTCCGGAATGTTGTTCCAGTCGATCAGTGTCCCCAGCACGTATTCGTTGGTGCGAAACGGCATGACCCGGGCGACCACGGTCATGGCTTCCTGCAACGCAGGTGTCAGCTTGTGCCAGTACGGCGTGTCGCGGATGGTGCGCGCGTTATAGGGTTTGTATTTTTCGTGCTCCGACAGTCCTTGCATGGCAGCGCTCCTGTACTGGCGATGGTTACTGGATGGCGGGCGCTTTGCGCTCTAAGTCCATCCATGCCCGGACGCTGTCGCGATCCCATTGGCGCTGCACATAGGCCGCGAGGCGCGCCGGGACCGGATCGCCGTTGGCAACCAGTCGGTTGAGCATGATCGCCAGGTCGGTGTCGGCAATGCTCCAGTCGCCGAACAGGTGCTCGGCGCCCTCCTCCAGCAAACGATCCGCCACGAAGAACAACCGGTCGACCGCGGCCCGGGCCTCGTCGGACAGCGGCGTGTCCTTCTTGCCGAAATACACCAGGTCAAACGGACGCTCCCTGCGCACCACGAGCAGATCGCTGCGCAACCAAGCCTGCAATTGACGGGCACGGGCGCGCTGCTTGATGCCTTGCGGGTAAATTCTGTTTGAGTCTGGAACGAGCTCCTCCAGATATTCGGTAATGGCTGAAGATTCCGAAAGCGCAAAACCTTCGTGAACTAACACAGGGATTTTGCAAGTCAGCGAAAGATCGCGATAACTTTGCAGATAGTTGTCACGCGCCTTCAAATCCAGCGTTACCAGTTCAAAGGAAAGTTGTTTTTCCTTTAAAGCCACAAACGCCGACATGGCAAAAGCACTGACATAGTCCGCACCCAGATACAGCTTTAATTTCGTACTTTCCATAGAACGCTCCCTTGCATCAAACACATTAATCCGTTGCATTTGAAGCGATCGTAGTAAGTTGATTAAGCGCTGAACAGATACAGAAATTATCTGTTTCTATCGATACAGAAATCAGAGCATTTCAGTTGTCTGAAGGCATTTTTGAGGTGCGTAAAAATCAAAAAAGGGAGTCAGCGTACGCGGACTCCCTGGTGTGCAGCCGAGAAGAAATTACAGCGGGCGGGGTATCAGGCCAACGTTGGCGGCGTGATTGGATAGCAATGCCATTTGCGGCATGTTGCTGAGGTTGAGCATGGCCAGCGGCTCGGTAGCGCTGGTATTGACGAAGCCGTGGCGGGTCCAGGCCGGCACCAGCAAGACATCCCCGGGGCCGATGTTGACCTCGTCTGCATCCCCCAGTGACAACGTACCGCTGCCCGACTGGATGATGAACAGATGCCACCAGGCATGGACATGGCCATCGAGTGTTGAACCGGGCACCAGCCATTGCATGGACACCGCCATGCCGGGCGTCAATTGGCAGCCTTCCAGCGTATTATCGTGGGCCAGCGCAACGATATCGACGTCGCTGGCCTCGAGGGTCTGGCGCATATCGCAAAGTTCGGTACCTTTCCACACACGAGGTTTGACCGGTTGCCGATCCAGACTCTGGCGAAAGTCCTTATATGAAAAAAACGCACCCTGAACGTTATTCATTAGCTGCTTCCAACTTATTCTGCCGAACTGAATTACCCGACATTAGGCCAACCCTTCAACAGTGTAAAGCCGGTCAACTTCATTTATAACGTCGACGGTCGCAACGCCACGATCATATCCACTTCAATGGCCGCATTTTTTGGCAATTGATAAACACCGACTGTGGTGCGTGTATGTTTCCCGGCGTCACCCAGTACGTGACTGAACACATCCGACGCACCGTTGGCGACTTCACTGAGGTCGACAAAATCGGCCGTGGACTTCACATACACCGTTATCCGGATCAAGGATTTGATCTTGTCCAGCGAACCGATGGCATCCACGATCAGCGCCAATCCCCGCATGGCACTGATGCTGGCGGCCGCCTGCGCGTCCGCCATGTCGAGTTCCAGTCCGACCCGCCCCGGGTAGTGGATTTTGCCGTTCATGCGCGGCACCAGACCGCTGATATACAGTTCATCGTGATGACGAATCAGCGGCGCGTAATGCCCGCCTGCGGTGTTCTCGCCGTAGATGTCATAGTCGAATTCCCGTGCCAGAGCGATGAAGCGCTCATCACAGGTCATGTGTGCATTCATTTACCTTTCCCTCTTGATCAATACTGCAAAAAACATCGATCGCCGCGGCTTGATCCACGACTCAACCCACAGCCCTTGCCGGTGCGGCCAGGCTGGTGATCCCGACACTTGATTCAATGGCCTCGGCCAGACGCAACAGGTCCACGCTGAGGTCCTCGTATCGCTCGTTGAACAACACGATGTGGCCGATGAACGAAAAGTTGTCTTTCACCAGTGCACTGACCGAATCACCGATGCGCTTGGTCAGCACCGCTTCCACCAGCTCGATGTTCAGCGAACGGGCCAGCGACGGGATGTCCGGTACATCCCGCAGGATGCCGCCGGTGTTCGCTCGCAACAGGCGTATGCCGCAGTAGCCGCGCGACACCGGATCGTGGTTGGCGACCTGGCCTTCCACGGCCCAGCGGACCCAGCGCTCCCACGGGTCGAAGTCGATGAACGCCCTACGTGCCAGGTCCCAGATGTGCATGCCACCGGGACGCATGTTGGTTTCGACGGCCGAGGTGCGGTGATTGGCCCTGTGGAAAACTTCGTTGTGCCAGGCCCCGTTGTCCTGCGACACCAACCCGGCCATGTGTCGGCCGGCGGCCATCAGCCGCGCCTGTGCGTCCTCTGCCAAAGGGGCGGGCACCACTTGCTGGATCTCGGCGCGGTAGGCGCCATCGGTGGTGGTTTTCTCGGTGATCCAGGTGCTTCCCGCAACATAGTCCCAGCTGTATTCCCGGGCGTTCTGGATCAACTCTTCGAGTACGATGCCCCCCTCGCGATAGGGCTTGAGCGCCTGCCAGGCCTCGTCACATTCGGACGGGTGCCGAATGACCCGGCAGCCGCGGCTGGCACCTTCGCAGGCCGGCTTGATGAACGCCTTGCCGCCCATTTCGATCACGCGCTGACGCAGTTCCGGAAGGCCCTCGATCCGGGTGGAAAGGATCGGCCGGTAATCCTCGGGCGCCTCAGTGGCCGTCGCTTCGAGCTGGCGGAAAATCTGTTTGTCGAGCCCCGCCCGCGCCTCGGCCGGGGTGATGCCGGGCAGGCCGAAATGGCTGGCCAGCGCCGCACCGAGCAGCACACCGCGATCCGAAAACGGCAGTACCCCGATCAGCTTCCAGCAATCGGCATCAAGGCAACCGACCACCAGTTCGAGAGAGGCCGGAACGTCTTTCTCGGCCAGCGATGTACTGCAAACATGATCAGCGACCTGGTCGTCCTGGGGCTGGATCTGCTCGACCAGCAGGATGAGCCGCGCGTTGTACAGCGACTTGCACAATTCGCGCAGCTTCTGGACATCGTGAACCCGGCTGCCGTTGTACCCCACCACTACTACACACGAAGTCGTATTCATAAAATCCCCGACTTGCAAAATGAAAACCGAAACGGCGATGACTCAGTCATGCAGCGACGCGATCGATTTACGGTTGAGCCAATACCAGACCAGAATCCCGCCAGCGCCGATGGCCGCCAGCACCAGCGCGTTATAGGGAGGCGGCATGACCCGCATGATCAACACGGTCAACCCGGCGCCGACGCCCAGGGACACTTCCTTGACGAACATGTTGTTCTGCTTGACCGAGAAGTAATCGAGGTGACTGAACGCGCACTCGGCGATGGACAGCAGCGCCACCCAGACCAGCGCGCCGACCAGGGTTTCGACGTGGAACGCCGCCGGTGAAGACAGCACCGCAAAACCGCCGACGATGATGGCGATCACTGTCAGCACCTTGAAGCGCCCGGTGCGCTCGATCAGTTTCATGACCGGCACTTGCGCGAAGACCACCACGGCGCTGTTGAGGATCAGCATCAGGCCGTACCAGGCCGGCAGTTCGCCGGTCTTGAGCAGGATCGCTTGCGGCAGGATCGAGAACACGCCAAACAGCTTGATGCCCATGATGACGCCGGCGATGACCCACGGCAGTTTATTGCCCCAGCCGCTGCCTTCCTGGCCGGCCGGACGGGCAACCACGGGATCGCAGGTGAAGGTCGCCCCCAGGGCGATGGGCAGGCACAGCAGGACAAAACCGGCCGCGCCGAGGAAAAACAGGGTGGGGGTCAGCAATGGCGAGAGCAGGATCAGACCTGCCAGCAGGCTGCCCATGTTCATGGCGACGCGGTTGTAGGCCGCGCCTTCCTTGGTCTGTGCCGCTTCGCTCTTGATCAGGTAACCGGCAATCGCGATGCCGTAGGCAAACAGCGCCGCGGCAAACATGACAACGCCCTGGTTATGGGTGACGGCCAACAGCACCAGGCCGGCGGCAGCGCACAGCAGCGTGACACTCAGGGAACGGCGACCGAGGACCAGCAACGTCAATGGCAGCAGCAGCAACAAGGCCCGATACCCCAGGGCCAGAATGCTGTTGGTGGCGGTATCGAGCCAGACGTTGGCCTTGCCCAGCACCGCGAACAACGCCACGGCCGTGATGATTCGAATGGTGAACAACCGCAGGTTGATCACCGGTTTCGCCACGACGGCGGTTGTTTCTAAACTCATGCGGCACCTCATGAACCTGGCGACTGAATGACCGGCAACAGGTCGATAATCCGAAAACTTTCCAAAGTGATAGTAAAAAGAGATGCCTGTCTTGATCAGAGCAAGTTCGTATAGAATCAAACGAACTTTACTGCCGGAGAGACCAGTAAAATGCAGGCTCAGCGAGCAGTGATCGCCGCTATCGAGTTCCAGCCAGGTGTGCCGCTGGTCCAGCAGATCGTCGATCAACTCACGGTGGCGATCAGCCAGGGCGGCCTGCCCCACGGGTCGAGGCTGCCGCCGATTCGCGAACTCTCCGACTTGATGCACGTGGGCAAGTCCACGGTGGTCGACGCCCTGGACCGCTTGCGGGCCAAGGGCCTGGTGGTTTCCCGCCAGGGTTCCGGGCACTACGTGCACCGCTCCAGCAGCACCCTGCCAGCCAACGCCGGGCCGGACCTGCTCCCCCAAGACACCCTCAGCGTCGTCCGCCGCGCGGTATTGCTCGACAATGGCGCGTTGCGCCCGGGGGCCGGTTTTCTGCCGTCCTCGTGGTTGCCCGCCGAAGAATTGCTCAAGGCCGTGCGCGGAACGCTGCGCGCGACCACTTTGCGCATGGGCGAATACGGCAACGCCAGCGGTTACCTGCCATTGCGCCAGGCCTTGCGGGTCAAGATGTCGACCTTGGGCATCGAAGCGCCGGTGGAGCAGATCATCACCACCGCCAACACCGTACAAGCCATCGACATGCTGATGCGCCTGCTGGTCAAACCCGGCGACACAGTGCTGCTCGATGACCCGTGTTACTTCACGATGCACACCAATCTGGCCTGGCATGGCGTCAAGGTCATTACCATCCGCCGCGAGTGCGACGGCATGGACCTGGACGCGTTCGAGCAATTGCTGATCACCCATCGTCCCGTGCTCTACATGACCAACAATGCCCTGCACAACCCGACCGGGCATTCGTTCACCTCGGCGCAGGTCTACCGCTTGGTGGAGCTGAGCCATCGCTACAACTTCCACATCCTCGAAGACGATTTGTACTGCGACATGCAGCAACGCCGAACGCCGCGCCTGGCGGCGAGCGGGCTGGACAATGTCTCTTACGTCTCCGGGTTTTCCAAGACCCTGACCGCCAATAGCCGCGTCAGCTTCGCCGTGCTGTCACCGCAACTGGCGGCACGGATGGTGACGCTGAAAATGGCCTGCGGTGGCATGACCTCGGAAATGGCCGAGCAGATTATCTGCACCATGCTCAGCGACGGCAGCTACGCCAAACACATGCGCCGCACGGTGGACCGGCTCTACGAGTCGAACAGCCGGGTGGCGGCGTGGCTGGGCGAAGCCGGGTGTTCGGTGTCATCGCTGCCGGGGGAAGGGTTGTACATCTGGACCCGATTGCCAGAAGGATTCAAAGCCGAGTGCCTGGCCAGAAAGGGTCTGGAAATCGACCTGGTACTGGCACCGGGAACCTTGCTGAGCAAGGCGCAGGATGCCAATCAGTTTCTGCGATTCAACGTGGCGCACAGTGATCATGTGCAGGTGCGGGAGCGGTTTTTCCGGTTGCTGGACAAGCCGCAAAAATAACTGATTCCCCCTATCCCTGTGGGAGCGAGCCTGCTCGCGATGGGGTCGTCATATCCAGTATTAATGTCGCCTGACACCCCGCCATCGCGAGCAGGCTCGCTCCCACAGGGGTTTGCGCCGTCCAATCGACCGCTGACATCCCCGGCCACCAGATCGCCACGATTGCCGACCTCATCCTGTCTGACTACCTTCGCCCGTCGCTGCCAATTCAGCGACCGGGCCTGAGAACTCGAATTCGATATGGGCACATTCGGTGTTTTCCTTATGCATGCCAGCTATCCGTTCCAAATTTATGCTTTTGCACCCAACACCTCCCAACCAGCAGGAGGTGAAGCCCAATGACCATTCCACAAGACCTCAAAACCATCGGCCTCACCCCTTTCTCCTACCACGCCAACGCCCCCCTGTTCCGCATCAACGCCGGCGTCCCGATCATCTTTGCCCTGTCCCACGCCTCCGACCTGCTCCACCTCGCCAAACTGCTCGCCAGCGACGCCGCGATGACCCGCGACACCGACCGACACGCCTGGGCCTCGCACTTCTTGCAGGACATGAGCAAGGCCATCATCGATGACGTGGTGAAGGTGCTCGATGCACCGTGCAACAACCGCGCATAAATGAAAAAGCCCCGCGCTTCTCTCGAAGGCGGGGCTTTTCAATTCAGCATTCGACGCTTAAGGCGCGTACGTCAGCAACAGCTCGGTCGGCACTTTGAAGTCCAGGGACATCATCACGCTCAACGCGGTAATGGTGAAGATCGAGAACACGAACAGCTTGCGTGCCCAGACCGTGTCATCCACTGCCTTGTAGCCGGTCCAGGCCATGTACAGCCAGTACATGCCCATGGCCGCGGCGACGGCGAGGTAGCTCATGCCGGCGTAACCGCTGAAGGTCAACATCAAGGTCGCCACGAGGAAGGCCAGGATGTAGATCAGGATGTGCTTCTTGGCCACTTCGATTCCGCGCTTCACAGGCAGCACCGGGATGGAGGCGGCCAGGTAATCGTTGAAGCGGAAGATCGCGATGGCGTAGGAATGCGGCATCTGCCACAGGCTGAACATCACCAGCAGGGTCAGCGCGGCCATGTCGAAGGTGTTGCTCACCGCGACGTAACCGATCACCGGCGGCATGGCGCCCGACAGGCTGCCCACGAGCGTGCCGTGAACCGACTTGCGCTTGAGGTACAGGCTGTAGAAGCCGACGTAGATGACGAAACCGATCACCGCGAACAGCGCGGCCAACGGGTTGGCCACCTTGTACAACAGCGCAACGCCCGCGACGCCCAGGACGGTCGCGTAGACCAGGGCCAGTTTCAGGGAGATCAAGCCCTGGACCAGCACCCGGTTCTTGGTGCGTTCCATCTTCAGGTCGATGTCGCGGTCGATGCAGTTGTTGAACACGCAACCGGAGGCGACCACCAGGGACGTGCCGATCATGGCGGCCAGGAAAATGGCCAGATCGACATGCCCTTTGGAGGCCAGGAAAAATCCGCCTGCCACAGAAAGCACGTTACCGAAAATGATCCCCGGTTTGGTGATTTGGATAAAGTGCTTAAAGGACATCCGGACTTACCTCACTTCGCCATCATGAACGTGTGGATGCTGAACATGATCCACAGCGACAGGCCAACCAGCAGGACGATCACGATCGCGGCGAAAACAAACGCAATCACGTTGTTACGCTGCGCGGCCGAACGGTCCAGGTGCAGGAAGTACACCAGGTGCACCAGCACCTGGATGATCGCGAACGCCAGTACGATCCACAGGGTGGTCGACTTCGGCAGCGACGGGAACATCACCAGACCGAATGGAATCGCGGTCAGGATCACCGACAGGACGAAGCCAATGACGTAGGACTTGACGCTGCCGTGACCGGCGTCGTCGTGACCATTGTGGGAATGAGCTGCGTTAGCCATTTACATAGTCCCCATCAGATAAACAACCGTGAATACGCAGATCCACACCACGTCCAGGAAGTGCCAGAACAGGCTCAGGCAGCTCAGGCGAGTCTTGTTGGTCGCCGTCAAGCCGTGCTTGTTGACCTGGTACATCATGATCGCCATCCAGATCAGACCGCTGGTCACGTGCAGACCGTGGGTGCCGACCAGGGTGAAGAACCCGGACAGGAAGCCGCTGCGGTTAGGACCGTAGCCTTCGGAGATCAGCATGTGGAACTCGTTGATCTCCATGCCGATGAAGCCGGCACCGAACAGGAAGGTCATGGCCAGCCAGCCCAGGACCTGCGTCTTGTTGCCACGGAAGAACGCCAGCATGGCGAAGCCGTAGGTGATCGAACTGAACAGCAGCAGAGCGGTTTCGCCCAGTACGTAAGGCAGTTCGAAGATGTCGTGGCCCGACGGGCCACCCGCTACGTTATTAACCAGAACCGCGTACACCGCGAAGATCGACGCAAACAGAATGCAGTCGGTCATCAGGTAGAGCCAGAAACCGTATACGGTCGTCTCGCCCGAGTCGTGGTGGTGGTCATCGTGCCCATGGTCACCATGGGCGTGTCCAACATTGGTCACTAAATTCGACATGGTTTAAGCCTGTTCCAACGAGGTTTCAACACGGGTGGCGGTGGCCGGGATTTTCCCTGCCGCTACCAGACGCTTGTGCTGCTCGGCTTCGATGCGTTCGATCACGTCGACCGGCACCATATAGCCTTGATCATCACGGGCCGCGTGAATCGCGAAGTAGATCACGGTGCCAGCGAAGCTGGCGATGGCCAGCCACCAGATGTGCCAGATCATGGCGAAGCCGAACACGGTCAACAGAGCGCCCATGACCACACCGGTGGCGGTGTTGTTTGGCATGTGGATCGGTTCGTACTTGGCCGGAGCCTTGTACGCGGTACCATTTTCCTTGGCTTCGGTGAACGGGTCGATGCAGTCGGCCTTAGGCAGCACAGCGAAGTTGTAGAACGGAGGTGGCGACGAGGTCGACCATTCCAGAGTGTGGCCATTCCACGGGTCACCGTGGTCGCACTTGTTCTCTGGCTTGTTGCGGTCACGCACACTGACGTACAGCTGGATCAGTTGGCAGGCGATACCGAACGCGATCATCACCGCACCGACCATGGCGACGTACAGGTACGGCACCCACTCAGGGTTGGTGGTGGCGTTCAGACGACGAGTCATGCCCATGAAGCCCAGCGCGTAGAGCGGCATGAAGGCGACGAAGAAGCCGCTGATCCAGAACCAGAACGCTGCCTTGCCCCAACCTTCGTGCAGCTTGAAGCCGAACGCTTTCGGGAAGTAGAAGCCGAAACCAGCGATGTAACCGAATACCGCACCGCCGATGATCACGTTGTGGAAGTGCGCGATCACGAACAGGCTGTTGTGCAGAACGAAGTCAGCACCCGGGATGGCCAGCAGTACACCGGTCATGCCGCCGATGGCGAAGGTCACCATGAAGCCCAGGGTCCACATCACCTGGCTGGTGAAGCGCAGACGGCCCTGGTAGATGGTGAACAGCCAGTTGAACAGTTTCACACCCGTCGGGATGGAAATCAGCATCGTCGCCAGACCGAAGAAGGCGTTGACGCTGGCCCCGGAGCCCATGGTGAAGAAGTGGTGCAGCCAAACCATGAAGCCCAGTACCGAGATCGCGCCCGAGGCGTAGATCATCGAGTGGTGGCCGAACAGTTTTTTGCCGGTGAAGGCGGAGATGACTTCCGAGAAAATGCCGAATGCCGGCAGGATCAGGATGTACACCTCAGGGTGACCCCAGGCCCAGAACAGGTTGACGTACATCATCGGATTGCCACCAAGTTCATTGGTGAAAATGTGGAAATCCATGTAACGGTCAAGCGTCAGCAGTGCCAGGGTAGCGGTCAGGATCGGGA
Organism: Pseudomonas fluorescens group sp. PF-69; assembly: GCF_054481235.1. NCBI lineage: Bacteria > Pseudomonadati > Pseudomonadota > Gammaproteobacteria > Pseudomonadales > Pseudomonadaceae > Pseudomonas > Pseudomonas fluorescens group sp. PF-69. The sequence continues at coordinate 450,993 of NZ_JBTMNC010000001.1, forward strand.
ACGAAGCCACGATCAGGACGTTGGCCCAGGTGCAGGTCCAGGTGAAGATCGGCATGTCCATCAGCTTCATGCCAGGGGTACGCATTTTCAGCACGGTGGCCAGGAAGTTGACCCCCGTCAGCGTCGTACCCAGACCCGATAGCTGTAGCGCCCAGATGTAGTAATCCATCCCCACGCCAGGGCTGTATTGCAGGCCCGACAGCGGCGGATAGGCAACCCAACCGGTCTTGGCGAATTCGCCGACGCCCAGGGACAGGTTGATCAGCACAACGCCGGACACCAGCAGCCAGAAGCTCAGGGAGTTCAGGAACGGGAAGGCAACGTCACGCGCGCCGATCTGCAGCGGCACTGCAAGGTTCATCAGGCCGGTGAAGAATGGCATCGCCATGAAGATGATCATGATCACACCGTGAGCGGTGAAGATCTGGTCATAGTGTTCAGGTGGCAGGTAGCCAGGCGAACCCTCGGTGGCCATGGCCAACTGGGTACGCATCATGATGGCGTCGGCAAAGCCGCGCAGCAGCATGACCATGGCGACGACGATGTACATCACGCCGATTTTCTTGTGGTCGACCGACGTCAGCCACTCGGTCCACAGGTAGGTCCACTTCTTGAAGTAGGTGATTGCAGCGAACAGTGCCAGACCACCCAGCGCGATCATGGCGATGGTCACCATCACGATCGGCTCGTGGAACGGGACCGCTTCCCAACTTAATTTACCAAACATCGTTTACTCCTCTGCCCCGGCAGCTGAATGCGAGTTCATGTCCGTAGCGGCGACTTCTTTCTCTTTCTTCTCGTGGTTCAGTTTCGGACCTGGTTTCATGCCTTCGTACTTGTCGACGACGGTCTGGAACAGGTTCGGCGTAACCGAGGAGTAGAGCTCGACTGGGTTGTTCTGGCTTGGCTTGGCAAGGGCAGCGTATTCAGCTTGTTCAAGCTGTTTAGGTGCCTTTTTGACTTCGCTGACCCAGGCGTCGAAATCTTCCTGTGACGTGGCGATTGCCTTGAATTTCATACCGGTGAAACCGGCACCGCTGTAGTTGGCCGAGATGCCATCCATTTCAGCGTTGCGGTCGGCGATCAGGTGCAGCTTGGTCTGCATGCCCGCCATCGCGTAGATCTGGCCGCCCAGGCCCGGGATGAAGAACGAGTTCATCACGGTGTCGGAGGTGATCCGGAAGTTAACGGGCGTGTGCGCAGGGAACACGATCTTGTTGACCGTGGCAATGCCTTGTTCCGGGTAGATGAACAGCCACTTCCAGTCCAGCGCGACCACTTCGATGGTCACCGGCTTCACGTCGGATTGAATCGGACGGTACGGATCCAGCTCGTGGGTCGTCTTGTAGGTGATGTAACCCAGGGCAAGGATGATCAGAATCGGAACAGTCCACACCGTGATCTCGATCTTGGTGGAGTGGTTCCATTTCGGCGTGTAAGTGGCGTTAGTGTTGGACGCGCGATATTTCCAGGCGAACAGGAAAGTCATCACGATGACCGGGACCACGACCAACAGCATCAGCAGCGTTGCGGTGATGATCAGGTTTCGCTGCTCCAGGCCAACCTGGCCCGTGGGATTGAGCAAGGTCATGTTGCAGCCTCCCAGCAACAACGTGCCGAGCAGCGGCACTAGGCCTAGTAATCTGGGGTACCTGTTTTTACTCATCTCACGACCTCTAAAGCTGCTTGCGCAATGCAGTTGGGTTTTGATCGCCAACACTTCACCCTGCCAAGGGTTGGCATTTTTCTTGGATTGAATAAGGGCTGGCCCGTCGTGCGTCAGACGCGTTTCGACAAATCCTGGGCTAGCGTTGAGTTCTTATTCGAATTCGTGGTCAAAGGCCTTGTTACAGACCAATTCCATTTGGTGCGGATAATTGGAGGCACCGACACCAGGGGGTCGCATGAAGCCACCCGGCCTCTCGACACCCGGTTTCTGCTCATGCTCCTGAGTCAGGGCGAGCGGAGTCGGGAATTCAGTGCGGGCGATTGTAGATATGTAGCGTTTTATAAACCATGTCTCATCCCGAAATAATTTTTATCCAAACAGGCAACAATACTTACCGGTTTTCGTAAAAGTGGCGCATCTTATCGAAATTAATTCTCAACAAAAACACCAAAAATTGTAGGTCTACCAGCCGCGATTCAGACAGTATCCGGGCAGTTCCAGGCGCCCCCGACCTGCCCCAAACCCCGATATGACAAGGGCTCTGGCAAATTGCCAGAGCCTGTTAAAACTGCCTGCTCCAGCCTGACCGGGGCAAAATGGCCTGCCCGCCAGGCAGGCCAATTTCCTTGCCTGACCGCGCACCAATCCGCCGTCCCGGGCGCCGCTGCGACACCCTTGATGTGACAACATGTCGCACACGTGTCACACCCTTCATTGCCACACGTCACGCTCTTTTTACAAAGCCGCTGAAACGCATTCTTCGAGACAAAAAAAGCCCCGGCCTCTCATCGAGGACCGGGGCTTTTTCAGGCTCTTCAGCGCAGGGCTTTGCGGTTACGCACCGTGAGCAGCGGCACCAGCACGACGACCAGCACGAAGGCCACCAGCGCCCATTGCGCCAGGGACAATCCGAGGATCGGCGGGTACGGCGTAGAGCAGAAGCCATCCACCTGGAAACCCAGAGGGAAGATCTTCGCCAGCGGCAAGCCGTCCACGATCGGTTGCAGCACATCGATGCCGCAACTCACCGCCGGATAAAACTGCGTGTAGACGTGATGCCCGGCCACCCCGACGCCTGCCAGCGCGCAGATCACCACCAGGGTTTCAAACAGCGTGATGCTGCGACGGGTGCGCATTGCGGCGCCGATGAAGGCGAACAGCGCGATCAGCAGCAAGGCATAACGTTGCAGGATGCACAGCGGGCAAGGGGCCTCGCCCAGTACGATTTGCATGTACAGCGCGCCGCCGATCAACGCCAGGCAGATAATGCCCAGCAACACCAGAAAGCGCCGCTCACGGCCCAACCGCATTGTTTCCTCGCTCATCGCGTTTCCCTTCAAGGTATCGATTGCCCGCCAGTCTACACGCCTGGCGCGTGTCGGGGGATGTCGGGGGAATAGACGATAAGCGGGTTAAGAAGGGATTAACTTTTATGCGTTATTTCAATTCAAGACTGCGGAGCGGCATTCGCGAGCAGGCTCGCTCCCACAATGGATTTCGGTTGAACACAAATCTTGTGCTCACCTCGATCACTGTGGGAGCGAGCCTGCTCGCGAAGAAGGCGACTCGATCTCCCGAGTCGCGTTCGGTGACTTACTCCAGCGCCGCAGCCGGCCCGAAGAACTCATAACGGCTTTGCTTCTCCGGCACGCCCAAGGCCTTGAGGTGCCGTTTGATGGCCACCATGAAGCCTTTAGGGCCCAGGAAGTAAGCGTCCACATCTCGCTCTGCCGGCAGCCATTCGCCCAGTTGCTCCTGGCTCAACAACCCGACCTTGTGTGCCGCCGCGCTGACGCCGTCATCTTCGTCGTAGCAGTAGAAGCGCTTGAGTTGCGGGTGACGCTCGGCCAGACCGTCGATCCAGTCGCGGAAGGCGTGAACGCTGCCATTGCGGGCGCAGTGGATGAAGTGCACTGGCCGCTCGGTTTCCAGCGCCGCTTCGAGCATCGCCAGGGTCGGGGTGATGCCGACGCCGCCGCTGATCAGCACCAGCGGTTTTTCGCTGGCGGTCAGGGTGAACTCGCCCGATGGCGGGAACAACTGGATGCTCGACCCTACGTGCAACTGATCGTGCAGATGATTGGAGGCACGACCGCCGGTTTCCCGCTTGACGCTGATGCGGTACTGGCCTTTGTTCGCCAAGGCCGACAGTGAATAGTTACGACGAATCTCTTCGCCATCGAGGATCAGTTTCATGCCGATGTACTGGCCTGGCTCTGCTGCCAGAATCGGGCCTTTATCTGCCGGTTCGAAGTAGAACGAGGTGATTTCCGCGCTTTCTTCGACTTTGGCCGCCACGATGAATTCCCGCGCCCCGCGCCAGCCGCCCGGTGCCTGTTCCTTCTGATCGTAGATGCTGGTTTCGGCACCGATCAGGATGTCCGCGAGTTGACCGTATGCCGCCCCCCAAGCCGCGATCACTTCCGGGGTAGCGATTTCTTCGCCCAGGACTTCGGCGATTGCGCGCAACAGGCACGTACCGACAATCGGGTAGTGCTCCGGCAGAATCTGCAGGGCCACGTGCTTGTTGATGATCTTGGCCACCAGGTCGCCCAACTGGTCGAGTTGGTCGATGTGGCGCGCATACATCAGTACGCCATTAGCCAGGGCGCGCGGCTGGTCACCGCTGGCCTGGTGAGCCTGGTTGAACAGCGGGCGCACTTGCGGATACTCGGAGAGCATCATGCGGTAGAAGTGGGTGATCAAGGCTTCGCCGCCGCTTTCCAGCAACGGTACAGTGGATTTGACGATGGCACGGTCTTGGGCGCTAAGCATAAAGTGACTCCAGGGCAACGAGGTTTTCTCAACGTTTGCCCTGTACTTATCAGTTTCCATGCCAATATTTATATTGTTAAAAATCAATAAGTTACAGACGAGATAGTCATATCGACACAGCTTGCCTTATAGTCACACCGACTACATGGAGTCACTATGACTGCAAAATCCCTGCTAACCGCCCTGCTGCCACTGGTCTCGGACCTGTCCCGCGAACTGCCCGAAGGCGAGCGCTATCGGCGCTTGCTGGAAGCCATGCGCGCCCTGCTCCCTTGCGATGCGGCGGCCCTGCTGCGTCTTGACGGCGAATGGCTGGTGCCGCTGGCCGTCGACGGCTTGAGTACCGACACCCTCGGCCGCCGCTTCAAGGTCAGTGAGCACCCGCGCTTCGAAGCCTTGCTCAGCAGTTCCGGGCCGACCCGCTTCGCCGCCGACAGCAACCTGCCCGACCCTTATGACGGTCTGGTCGAGGGCCTGGATGATCATCTCGAAGTCCATGACTGCATGGGTTGTCCGCTGTTTATCGATGAACGTCCGTGGGGGCTGCTGACCCTCGACGCCCTCGATCCGGAACAGTTTCAACCGATCGAACTCGATTCGCTGGAAGCCTTCGCCAGCCTCGCCGCCGCCACGGTCAATGCCGCCGAACGCATCGAGCGCCTGAACAATCGCGTCGAGGACGAACACCAGCGCGCCGAGGTCTATCGTCAGGCCAGCGGTCAGCAGAGCCGTGAAATGATCGGCCAGAGCAAGGCGCACAAGCGCCTGGTGGAAGAAATCAACCTGGTGGGCGGCAGCGACCTGACCGTGCTGATCACTGGAGAAACCGGGGTCGGCAAGGAACTGGTGGCCCAGGCCATTCACGCCGCTTCGACCCGGGCCGACAAACCGATCATCAGCCTCAATTGCGCCGCTCTGCCGGACACCCTGGTGGAGAGCGAACTGTTTGGCCACGTGCGCGGCGCCTTTACCGGGGCGATGAATGATCGGCGCGGCAAATTTGAACTGGCCAATGGCGGCACGTTGTTTCTCGATGAAGTCGGCGAGCTGTCCCTGACCGTGCAGGCCAAATTGCTGCGGGTGCTGCAAAGCGGTCAATTGCAGCGACTGGGTTCGGATACCGAGCATCAGGTCGACGTGCGGCTGATCGCGGCGACCAACCGCGACCTGGCCGAAGAAGTGCGCAGCGGCCGTTACCGCGCCGACTTCTATCACCGCCTCAGCGTTTACCCACTATTAGTACCGGCACTGCGTGATCGCGGGCGGGACGTGCTGCTGCTCAGCGGCTACTTCCTGGAGCAAAACCGCTCGCGCATGGGACTCAACAGCCTGCGCCTGAGCACCGATGCCCAGGCTGCACTGCTGGCTTACGACTGGCCGGGCAATGTGCGGGAGCTGGAACACTTGATCGGCCGCAGCGCCCTGAAAGCCTTGGGCAACTGCAAGGAACGGCCAAAGATTCTCAGTTTGAGCGCAGCGGACCTGGACCTGCCCAATGCCAATGCGCAAGCACCCGCCGAGCAAACGGCCCCCGCCGCCATGGCTTTGGTCACGGGGGATTTGCGCGAAGCCACCGAAAACTACCAGCGCCAGTTGATCGGCGCGTGCCTGGAGCGGCATCACAACAACTGGGCGAGTACGGCGCGTGAGCTGGGCCTGGATCGGGCGAATCTTGGGCGGATGGCCAAGAGGCTCGGCATGAAGTGACGCCGAACTTGCCCCCTCGCCACAGGTGTCGTGCTAAAACCAATGGATTGGTATTGGCCCTAAAGCCTGCCCCCAACAAGTCGATAACCCGGCATCGAAGTTATTGGCGATCCTCGCGATCGCCCATCACCTTTTTCCCAAGAAGGTACATATGTCTTCCATCAAAGCCCGTGCAGATTCACTTTCGCTTCTGCTGTTTACCTTGCGCAGCGGCAAGTTGATGGCAATCAACCTGCTCAAAGTCAGTGAAATCATCCCCTGCCCGCCGCTGACCAGGCTGCCGGAGTCGCACCCCCACGTCAAAGGCATTGCCACGCTGCGTGGTACGTCGCTGTCTGTGATCGACCTGAGCCGCGCCATCGGCGAACGTCCGCTGGAAGACCCGAATGGCGGCTGCCTGATCGTCACCGACGTCAGTCGCTCCAAGCAGGGCCTGCACGTCCAGGCGGTGAGCAAGATCGTTCACTGCCTGACCACCGATATCCGTCCGCCGCCCTTCGGCTCTGGCGGGGTGCGCTCGTACATCACCGGCGTGACCTCGGTCGATGGCACCCTGGTGCAGGTACTGGACATCGAAAAAGTCATCCATGGCATCGCCCCGGTGCAGATCGAAACGGCACCGACCGAACTGAGCATGGAAGACGCCGAGCTGTTGGGCAACGCACGGATTCTGGTGGTCGATGACAGTCAGGTGGCCCTGCAGCAATCGGTGCACACGTTGCGCAATCTCGGCCTGCAATGCCATACGGCGCGCAGCGCCAAGGAAGCCATCGACTGCCTGCTGGATTTGCAAGGCACCGCCCAGCAGATCAATCTGATTGTCTCGGACATCGAAATGTCTGAAATGGACGGCTACGCCTTCACCCGAACCCTGCGCGAAACGCCGGATTTTGCGCACCTCTATGTGCTGCTGCATACCTCACTGGACAGCGCGATGAACAGTGAAAAGGCTCGTCAGGCCGGTGCCAACGCGGTGCTGACCAAGTTCTCCTCGCCCGAACTGACCCAGTGCCTGATCACGGCAGCCAAGGCTGTGGCTGAACAGGGTCATTGAGTCTTGGCCGAGGACTTTTGCTTGTTGATGCGGCGCAACCTCGCGGAGGCTGTGCCGGCCAATCCTTGGCCAAACGATCTTCAATTGACCCGCTACCGCCCGGAACTTGCCGAAACCGCCCATCGGTTAATGACACTGGGTTACCGCGAGGGCGGTGGTCGCGTACCGGCGCTGGAGTGCTGGCAACGGCAATTTGAAACCGACCCCGAATACGATCCCGACCTGTGCTTCATTGCCCTGGATGCCGAAGGCGTGGTTGCCGTGTGCCAGTGCTGGACCAGCGCCTACATCAAAGACCTGGTGGTGCATCCACGGGCTCAACGGCGAGGTGTGGGCCGCGCTTTGCTGCTGCACGCGTTCAAGGTGTTCCAGCAACGCCGCGAAGGTTTTGTGGATTTGAAGGTGCTGGAGGACAACCTGCGCGCGCAGCGGTTGTATGAAAGCGTCGGGATGCATGTGGTTCGCCGGGAAGCGGTTCCAGCCTGACGAACACCCTCCTTCAGGCATAATCCGGTCCTTCGCCCTCCAAAAGAATTTCCGGCCCATGAAAACCGCTGCCCTGACCCTGCTCTGCCTCACCGCCCTCGCCCCCCAGGCCCAGGCCCAGGCTTCCAGCCCCGACGCCTGGGCCGCTTACGACAAAACCGTCCTGGCCAGTTGCACCAAGGCCAGTGGCCTGAAGAATGCCAACCCCGTGGGCAATGCCGCCCAGTTCGACGACCGCGTCGGCTACACCGCGCTCCTGCTGCAAGGTCAGTACCCGCAAAAGCACATGAAAGGCGCGCAAGGCACCGAGCTGTGTCTCTACAACAAAAAAAGCAAAACCGCGTATGTCACCGAATGGGACTCGATTTACCCGGCCGCCAAAGGCCAGTGAGTGGCCGGACAGGCGCTGCCGGCGGGCTGTTCCAAGTGTCTGGCGAGGATGTCGCCAGACAGGCAGTGGACGCCGCTGCGCACACGGTGACGCAGGCGTCGGCGAACGACTCGCTTATTTCGTTGCGGGCAGCTCGAGCCAAGGGATGTATCGCCAGTGATGGCCTGGATCTTAGCGCTTGCCCATCGAACGCCGAGTCCCTGGCGGTGCCATGCCAGGCGTCTTGGTGTGGCCATTCTTGGCGCCGTTCTTGTACCACGGCTGGCTGGCGTTCTTGGCGCCGGCCAATTCTCCTGGCTTGAACGGGAACTTGAACGCCGGGATGGCGGCTTTGGTTTCGCTGTCGACGCTGTCTGGCAGCTCTGCCTGCTCGTCGCTCAAGGTGTCGGCGACCGGCGGTTGTTTCGGGGAAGTCATGAAAGCTCCGGGTGATGCGTAAAGTGTCGGGCCCGGTCAGCGAGCCACGAAAGGCGCCAGTATAACTGGATGAAGCGCTGCAAGCTGCTGTTACGCGACTCGCACAAATCCCGGTAAGAATGTTAGCGTGCTCAGCATTCTCCTCCGCCCTGACGAGCCCCGCCCCATGAAAAAGACCGTCCTCGCCTTCAGCCGCGTCACGCCTGAAATGGTCGAACGCCTGCAACAAGACTTCGACGTCATCGTGCCGAATCCGAAAAATGGCGACATCAACGCCCAGTTCAATGAAGCCCTGCCCCACGCCCACGGCCTGATCGGCGTCGGCCGCAAACTCGGTCGCGCCCAACTGGAGAACGCCGCGAAACTGGAAGTGGTGTCCAGCGTTTCGGTGGGCTACGACAACTATGATGTCGCGTACCTCAGTGAGCGCGGGATCATGCTCACCAACACCCCGGACGTGCTGACAGAAAGCACCGCTGACCTGGCGTTCGCCCTGCTGATGAGCAGTGCCCGGCGCGTGGCGGAACTCGACGCCTGGACCAAGGCAGGCCAATGGCAGGCGAGCGTCGGCACGGCGTTGTTCGGTTGCGATGTGCATGGCAAGACCCTGGGTATCGTCGGCATGGGCAACATTGGCGCGGCCATCGCTCGCCGTGGGCGCTTCGGTTTCAACATGCCGATCCTCTACAGCGGTAACAGCCGCAAGACCGCGCTGGAACAAGAACTCGGCGCACAGATGCGCAGCCTGGATGAACTGTTGGCCGAAGCTGATTTCGTCTGCCTGGTGGTACCACTCAGTGAGAAAACCAAACACCTGATCAGCCATCGCGAACTGGCGTTGATGAAGCCGAGCGCGATTCTGGTGAACATCGCTCGCGGCCCGGTGGTCGACGAACCGGCACTGATCGAAGCCTTGCAGAACAACCGGATTCGCGGCGCCGGGCTGGACGTCTACGAAAAGGAGCCGCTGGCCGAATCACCACTGTTTCAGCTGAAAAACGCCGTGACGCTTCCGCACATTGGCTCGGCGACCCACGAAACCCGCGAAGCCATGGCCAATCGTGCCCTGGCCAACCTGCGCAGCGCCTTGTTGGGTGAACGCCCACAGGACCTGGTCAACCCGCAAGTCTGGAAAGGCTGAATAACCCAGGGCAGGCGTTACCGATGCCTGCCCGCACACTTTAAAAACCCGCACCTTCAACTTGGCGCTACATATCCTGCAATTCAGTTCACGACCAGACAAATAACCCGCCGTATAAACTCCAAACTAAAAACACACCGAAACTTAGTTCTGGAGATATTTAACCTTGAGCCAAATCACAACCAACCACGTCATAAAATTCAGTAAAGCCACACTGATGTTATTCGTAAGTTTCTTCGGTTTACTGGTGATGTACAGCAACATTACCGATTACGCCACCAACTATGAGTACCTGTCGCATATCCTGAGCATGGACACCACCCATGCGAGTTCCAGATACAGCGAACGAGCGATTGCCTCGCCCATTCTCCAGCATCGGATCTACTGGCTGATCATTACCCTTGAAGTCATGTACACGAGCTTCTGCATCATTGGCACGTACTATCTGTACAAGAACATCAACTCCAGCAGCAAGAAATTCCACGAAGCGAAGAAGTTCGCCATTATCGGCTTATTGATTGCACTCTTTCTTTATTACCTCTGTTTCCAGGTCATTGGTGCCGAGTGGTTCAATATGGACCAATCGCAACACTGGAACTACAAGGACTGGGCCCAGCACATTGTCGACTTCATGTTGCCATCGCTGTTGTATGTGGCGATCAGGATCGAGCGCTGAAAACACACTCGACCCTGACAAGGCTTCACGCCAGCTTGCCATTGCCCTGAACCATCGGTGCCTTGGGCTTGCGGAACACCAGTACGTTGCCCAGCATCACCAGCACCAGCCCCACCAAGGCCGGCAAGGTCCACTGATACCCCTCGGCGAACGCCGACACGTTCAGCGCCACCACCGGGAACAGCACGGTGCAATACGCGGCGCGCTCCGGCCCCATACGCCCGACCAGTGTCAGGTAAGCAGTGAAACCAATCACCGACCCCGGAATGACCAGGTACAACAGCGAACCGATGTAGCGGGCGCTCCACTCCACATCGAATGGAATGCCTTTGACCAGGCACCACACCGACAGCATCGCCGCGCCATAGGCCATGCCCCAGGCATTGGTGGTCAGCGGCTTGAGCCCGGCTTTCTGTTGCAGGCTCGACAGCATGTTGCCCGCCGAGAAACACAGGGTGCCGCACAGCGCCAGACCCAGGCCGAGAAGGGTTTGCGGGCTGGCGGTATGGCCGACCAGTTCCGGCCAGAACAACAGGCCCAGGCCGCACAAGCCCAACGCGCCGCCCATCAGCACGTTACGGGCGATTTTCTGGCCGAAGAACACCCGTGCATTGAGGGCGTTCCACAGTGTCGCGGTGGAAAACACCACGGCGACCAGACCGCTGGGAATCCACTGGCTGGCCGTCAGGAAACACATGAAGTTGACGCAGAACAGGCACAACCCTTGCGCCAGGCAAATCAAATGCCCACGACGATTCATCACCTGTAACCGCCGACTGAGCAGCAACATCACAAACAGCACCAGTGCGGCGAGGCCGAAGCGATAAACGATCGACACGGGAATCGCCACGACACCCAACTGCCATTTCAAGGCAATCCAGGTGGTGCCCCAGATCAGCACGGTCAACAAATACAACGAAAGGTTCATGACAAAGGCTCCTCGATAGGAGCCCAGTGTCCGGCGTCGCGCCATGCCGCACTTGCATAAACTTGCGCTTTTGTCGCGCCACTGGCTGGCAGGCGCACGCCTACGGAGTAGGATGCAAGGCGTTGGAGAGAACTGATCATGCCCGCACTGGAAACCCTGCAAGTCTTTCAAGCCCTCAACCGCTCGCCCAATGCTCGCCTGGAGCACAGCGCCGAGCTCGGTGACGGCATGGCGGCAGCCTTGTGGAGCAACCATCACGACGCCCAGGATTACGAAGCGCCGAGCCACCACACTTTGTCCTGCTACATCGCCGGCGGCACCGGCACCTTTCGCCGCGATCAGCCCGGCACCAAGGGCGGCCCGGACAAGCTGTGCATCCTGCCGGCCGATCATCAGTCAGGCTGGGTGATCAATGGCGACATTCGTCTGGCCCACCTCTATTTCAGCCCGGAACAATTCGCCCTCGGCTGCGTCACGTTGCTGGACCGCGAGCCCCGTGAAGTGCAGTTGCGCGAAGGCACGTTCCTCGACGACCCGCTGCAAGCGCGGCGCTTTCGACAGATGATCGGCCTCAATTGGGATGAACCCGGCGAACGCCTGCTCACCAGCAGCCTGGCCCACGAAATGCTCAGCCATGCCTTGCTCAGTCAGGTCGGCCTGCGCGACGGATTGCGACTCAAGGGCGGGTTGGCGGCGCATCAGCGGCGACAGTTGGTGGAGTACATCGACAGCCAGTTGGGCGAAGCCATCAGCCTGGGACAACTGGCAGCGCTGTGCGCGCTGTCGGAATACCACTTTGCGCGGATGTTCCGCGAAAGCTTCGGCCTGCCGCCGCATCAATATGTGCTGGCACGGCGACTGGGCCGGGCGCGAGAGTTGTTGCGCTCGACATCGCAGCCGCTGGGGGATATCGCGCTGGCCTGCGGATTTGCCAGTGCCAGTCACTTCACCAATCGCTTTCGCCAGGTCTTGGCGGGGACGCCGGGCGAATATCGGCAGGCGTTTTTGCGCTAGGTTCGGGATATCAAGCGGCTGTCAGACCGCCATCGCGAGCAGGCTCGCTCCCACAGGGGAATGCATTCCAATTGTGGGAGCGAGCCTGCTCGCGATAAACGATGACGCGGTCTTGCGTTAGAACTCCAGCGTGCTGGACAAGGTCACCTGCCGCGAATCGCCCATCGACACAAAGAACCGGCTCGCCGCCGAGGTGTAGTAGGTGCGGTCAAACAGGTTCTTCACGTTGAGCTGAAACTTGACCTTTTGCCCGTCGAGTTGCGTGTCGTAGGTGGCGAACGCGTCGGCGACCGTGTAGCCCGGCAGCTCGAAATCATTCACCGCGTTGCCTTCCCGCTCCCCGACATAACGCGCCCCCGCGCCGACCCGCAGTTGATCGCCACCGATGACATTGCCGAAGTCGTACACCGCCGACAGCGAACCGCTGTTGCGGGCCACGTTTTGCAGTTTCTTGCCCTTGTAGTCCGGGTCCTCGGTCACTTCGGCATCGGTGTAGGCGTAACTGCCGATCATGCTCCAGCGATCGCTCAGTTGACCGCTCAGGTCCAGTTCAAGACCACGGGAACGCACTTCGCCGGCGGCGCTGTAAATCGTGACCGGGCCTTCGGAATTGGCCACCAATACGTTGCGTTTATTGATATCGAACAGGGCGATGTTGCCGGTGACCCGCCCCGGCATATCGAGCTTGGCACCGATCTCCCAGGACTTGGCTTCTTCCGGCGCAATGCTGCCATCGAGCACGGTACTGCTGCCGCTCAGGGGGGCGATGGTCGAGTTGGGTTTGAAGGATTCGGTGTAGCTGCCGTAGAACGACAATTCATCGGTGTAACGGTAGACGAGGCCGGCGCGCGGCACCCATTTCTGGCCGTTGCTGTCGGTGTTGGCCTTGAATGGCACGCCTTTGCCGGCGTACTGGTCGTACGCCTGGAAACGCCCGCCCGCTACAAAAATCCATTGGTCGGTGAGGTGAATCGAGTCCTGCACAAACACCGAATCGCTACGCAGCAAATCGGTCTGGGCGCTGTCCGCCGCGCTGACTGTGGTGCCTTGGACTTCACGGCCGTAGACCGGGTTGAGGTAGCTGAACGTGCTCAGGCTTTTCTGGCGGATCAGGTCGGCACGGTAGATCTTGCGGTACTCGTCATCGATCCCGAACACCAAGTCATGCTGCATGCCCGCAACATTGACCTTGCCTTCAAGGCTGGCCGTGGCGAACCGGTCGGTGCTGATCGCATTCTGCGTGCCGTCCATGCTGCGGGTCAGGGTGCCTTTAGTGGTGTCGATGGCGGTGACACGGACTTGGCTGGCGTCGTAGGTTTCGCGGTTCCAACTGTAGCCGAAGTGGGCGTTCCAGTTGTCGTTGAGTTCGTGATCGGCCTCGAAATGATAGAGATCCGAACGCCCTTCCATGTCGTTGAACGGCTCGTCGAGGCGCTCATTGCGAGAGATGTCCAAGGGGTGGTTGGTGCGCGGATCGATCACCGTGCCACGGTCGAACGGGGTGAGGAATTCGCGATGCTCATAGGCGAAGAGCAGCTTGGTGCGCTCGCCGAACCAGGCCAGCGACGGCGCCACCAGGGTCTCGCGATGCACGCCGTAGTTGCGCCAGTAATCTTCGTCTTCGTGGTCCAGCACCATGCGATAGGCCAGGCCGGAAGTGCCCAGGGCACCGGTGCTGTCGAAGCTGCCGCCGCTGCCGTTCTTGCCGTCGCCGTAAGTCGAGCCACGCAGGGTCAGGGCGTTGTACTGCTCGAGTTCTGGCTTTTTACTGACCATGTTCACCACACCGCCCGGGTCCTGAATCCCGTAGAGCAACGAAGCCGGCCCCTTGAGCACTTCAACCCGGTCCACCGTGGCGTTCATGCCACGGCCCTGCACCAGGGGCATGCCGTCGCGCATGATCGAGCCGTTGCGGTTGTCACCGAAGCCGCGGGTCATGACTGAATCCTGGGTGCTGCCCAGCGTATTGCCCTGGGTAATGCCGCTGACGTTGGCCAGCGCGTCATCGAGATTGCGCGGTGCCTGATCGCGAATGACCTGGGCCGCCACCACGTTGATGGTCTGCGGGATCTCCTGAATCGGCGCCGAACTGCGCATGATCGAACTGGTGGGCGGCGGCTGGTAGCTAGTGGATTGATCCATCACCGAAGTGATGGTGGTCGCCCCCAGGTTCAAGGCGCCTTCGGTGGGCTGCGGTTCCAGTGCGATGGTGTGATCGTCGGTGCGACGGAAGGTGAAGCCTGAACCACTGAGTAAACGCTGCAGCGCCTGTTCGGCACTCATCTGGCCGTTGATGGCCGGTGCGTTGAGGCCGTAGGGCGCTTCATCGGTGTAGATCACACTGATACCAGTAACGCGGCTGAAGTCGCTCAGGGCCTGGGGCAGCGGTTTGGCGGCCATCGAAAAACTGAAGGGCGCGCGTTGTGGGGCACGGGTGTCTGCAGCCATCGCCACACTCAGCGGCAACAACGCCAACGCCGAAAAGCTCAACGCAGCAACACCCCACCATTGTTTGACCGAACCCGATTTTGCCCTGGACTTCATGACTCGTGACCTGTGTAGAACCGCAATGGATGCGAATGAATCGCAGTTTCAGTCACTACACGAATGGCGTTCGGATTTACCTCAGCACAAAGTTGAAAATAATTTTATCGAGGGTGATTGGCTGACCAGCGATGGCGCCATAAGGCTCAACGCAAAATAATCAAATGCCCCAGAAGCTGGTGTTGCTCAAATCCCAGTACTCCCTGCAACGAACTCAGCACCGACTGCGGGTCCTTGCTCGGGAAGCTGCCACTGACCCGACGTTTCGCCAGTTCATCGTTGAGCAACACGATCCGTCCCGGGTAATAGCGCCCCAGGTCCTGGACTACATCGGCCAGTGTCGCTTTGTAGTAATTGAGCCACCCCTGGCGCCACGCCAACTGCGCTTCGCTGTCCACCGCGTGGAGTTTTTCCGCCAGGCCTTCGCCATACGCCACTTGCTGGCCGGCCGTCAGGACCTGCTGCTCGGCGTTCCTGTCCGCCGTCACACCGACCCGCCCGGACAACACCGTGACCTTCGCCCCATGGGCTTGCAGGCGCACCTCGAACTGCGTGCCCAACACTTGGGCGCGGCCCTTTCCGGCCTCCACCACAAACGGCTCGCCGGTGTGGGTCACGTTGAAAAAACCGGCCCCTCGTCGCACCTGCACATGCCGCTCGCCGCGACTGAAATCCACGGCGATGGCGCTGTCGGCATCAAGGGTGACCTGCGACTGATCGGCCAGGGTGACGGTGCGGATTTCCCCCGGTGCCGACACATAATCGGCCCCCAGGTCATCGACCCAGCGCGACGGCTGCCAACCCGTACCGAGGCTGATCATCAACAGCAGGCACGCCGCCATGGCCAACGCCCCGGACCAACGCGCAACGCTGCGGCGGCGCGAGCGGTTCATGGCGTCGAGATAACCTTGCAGGGCCGATGCATCCTCATCCGCCATCGTCCGCGCCGGCACTTCGCTCAGTTCCCAGACAACCTGAGCACGGGCATAGGCCTCGGCATGGGCCGGGTCGGCCTGCAACCACTGGCTGAACGTCGCCTGATCACCGCTGCTGGGCTGGTCATGCAGCAGACTCAGCCAGGCCAGTGCCGCCTGTTCCTGTGCTGGCGTCGGGATGATGGGTTCAATGGTATTCACTTCGCTTTCCCTGGCGTGCGAGGCTCGGGCTCCCGCAGGCTGGCCTTGCAGGCCTCGAGCGCGCGCATCATGTGTTTTTCCACGGCACTTTGGGACAGCCCCATGGCCTTGGCGATCTCGGCGTATTTGCGGCCATGGATACGATTGAGCAGAAAGATCTGCCGCGTGCGTTCGGGCAATGCGCGCAACGCCGCCTCGACATGACGCAGATCGTTGCCCGCCTCCAGTGCCGCTTGCGGTTCGCTGCCCACGCCATCCACCGGTTCGATCATCAGACCTTCGCTGGCCCGCACCCGCGAGCCCTCACTGCGCAAATGGTCGATGGCGATGTTTCCCGCGCAACGCAACAGGTAGGTGCCGAGCTCTTCGACCTGCACCAGCGGCCGTCGCCAGAAACGCAGGAACAAGTCCTGAACCAGGTCCGCCGCCGTCGCCCGGCAGCCGACGCGACGACTGACCAGCGCTTCCATTTGCGAACGTTGCGAGAGGAACACCTGAAGAAAATGCGCACGGTCGCCGTGCAGGTCGTCGCGTTGGATTTCGCGGGGTTCGGGAGGACGAGTGATCATCGATTCGGTACTGCGCCCATGCGGTAATCGGCCTGGCCAGCAGCACCGCACTGAGCATCAACGGTAAAACGAGGGGACGTGCCGAGGGTGCCTTTCATGTCGCGACCTGGAAACCGATGAAGCCGCGTGAACATCACGGGCCAACAAGGCCGCCAATACTAATGATAAATATTCTCATGCGCAAAAAATAATGGATGAAACAGCGTTCCAATGCCAACGACGCTGAAAACGAAACGGGCCTGCAATGCAGGCCCGTTCGAGTGGGTGGTTTAAAAATGAATCAGGTTTCAGCCGTTTTGCGCAGCCTGCTCGTTTTCAAGAAACTCTTCTTCCAGCAGCACGTCGGCGTGAGCCTCGCGCTCGAACGGCACCACAGTGGCTCGTGGTTTGCCGCGCAATTTGCCGAACAGGTGTTCCAGTGCGTGCTCGAGTTTCTCGGCGGCTCCATCGATCGCCAGTTCCAGGCTGGCGGCTTTATGGGTAACGGAAATCGGTTGGTGGCCTTTTGGCCGCGCTTCCAGTTGGCAGCGTAGATCGTGGGGACCAGGCTTGTCGCCGTTCTCGTCCCGCAGGTGAACCTCCACTCGGGTCAGGTCCTCCTCATAACGTTCGAGCGTGCTCTCAATGGTAGTACGTACCCACTCCTCCAGTCGGATGCTGCTTTGAATATGGTTATCGCTATTGACTTGGATTTGCATAGTTCATCCCTTATTTCAGCTAGCTCGCGAGAGGCCGGTCAGCTAAGCCCTTGGGCGTCATCACCGTGACCTCTTGATTTACACAATCGGTCTGTACGCTGAACAATTCAACCCCTAAAAAAAGATAAATTTTTAATCGAAAAAAAGCCGGACAACCGGCAAAAGCGCTGTTAAGGTCGGGAGTCGAGTCGCCCTCACAAATCCTCATATTTGCTGGTCCGCAGTGGATGCTGGCCGCAAAAAATCCCCGCGTCCTCCTCCAGCGCCCACGCCGGCAATCGCCGCACATCCGTGCCTTCGAGGCCGGTAGAGAGCTGATCGCTTTGGAGGCACGCACAGGTTTCTTGCCCTCAAATGGGCAGGCGGGAACACATGAGCAGCAGATATCCCTGTAGGCCCCGGCTTGCGGGAGATGGCAATTCATCAGGCGACACCCGTGCCAATCGTTACTGTGCTGTCGCCAGCAAGCCAGCGCCTGAAGGGGTTACCCGGCGCGCATTCGCTTTAGAGCCCCTCGGCTTTCCACAGCCATGATTGTCCGACAATCTTTCCGGCATGCCCCTTGCTACATCCCTGTTGCAAGCATTGATGGCGATTTGGCCATGAAGGCCGATGGTCCGGTGTTGCGAACTAATCCCGATATCGACCGGTCAACAACTGCACGTTCAATCAGGCGGTGACGCATCATGGACAACCCTTTCCAGCTCATTACCGATGCTTTTGCAGCGGATTATCAGATCAACCTGAGCATTCAGGGTCTCGATGGCAGCATCATGCTGACCCTGTCCAATAGCGGCCACATAGTGGCCAAACGCATGATCAGTGCTGACCAGCGCAACGACCCCGAGCGCCTCAAACGCCTGGTACAAAGCATTCAGTTCGGCATCGCCATCGAACAGGGCCACAGCGCCGTGGCCATTCTCGAAGCCATGACCGATGGCGACATGCGCAACCTGCCGCCGCCCCCCGCCAAAGGCCGGCCTCGACCTGCCATGAGGTTTTAAAGCTCGCCCTTCTCCACTTCCGGGTGTTCACTGGAGCCCGCGCCTGTCTTGCGGTGCGGGTTTTCAATTTTCACCGATGGGAATTGCGATGAAGCGTAACGCACCACCAGAATCGAAAATGCCAGCAGCAGAATCCCGCCGCACAGGTAGATGATCCCGATGTCCGGTGGGTTGTGGTGCGAGACGTTGGAAATCAGCAATCGTGTCAGCGCCGTGATCGCCACGTAGATCAGGAAACGCACCGGCATGTGATTGGTCTTGAAGTAAATCCCGACCATCGCCCCCAGCTCCAGGTAGATGAACAGCAGCAAGATGTCATCGATCTTGATGTGGCCCTGTTCGATCATCCCGAGAAATTCCATCACCGCTGCCCACGCGGTCACCGCACCAATGGCGAACAGCGCCAGATAGTGGAAGGTCTCGACGAACAGGTTGCCCAGGGACTCGGCCAGTTCATGCACGTTCTGCCGCAGGTTTTCTGCCCAGTTGATTTTCACGATGATGCTTCCTTAGGTCGGCTCGACCGGATAATGCGGGTTGGACATGACGATTGTTCTGCATGCAGAAACAAGGCCACGCCATGATGGCGGGGCGCTCTGGAACGCGCTCCGTGACGTTTGGTCGCACCCACCTGTCATCGACGAGCCTTACAAACCCTGTTTTCGGTCTAGATTAAAAAGCCACTACCCAAACACCCGGGTTTCGCTTATCCTTTTAGCTGTATATAGATACAGTAGTCGAATCAGACAACCAAATGTGAAGGCATGTGAGGTGGTGAATGGCCGTCGAAGTGGTATACCGCAGCAGCCGAGATCTGGAGCGCTTGTTCATGGATAAAGCCGAAGCTGACCGTCATGACAAAATGCTCGAACTGGCCGAGTTGCTGGCAGAAGTGTTGCAAAAAGCCGTTCCGTCCCTGACCGAGCAGCAAGTGGAAGAAGCCGGGATCTACATGGCGAAGAACCGCGATGTGTTCGCCAAGGCGTTCAAGAGCCAGCCGGATGCGTTGTCCGAATTGCTCAGTGCACCTGTCGAAGTCGCAGAACCGGTTGAAGTGGCGACGCCCGTCGAGGAGCCAATCGCTGAACCGGTCGCTCAGGCGAAGCCAGCCAAGGCCGCCAAAGCAGCAAAGTAAGCAACGCCCGAATTGAACAGGCCCTGAGTCCGATGGAGTCAGGGCCTTTTTCATGCCGGGAAATCCACTCAGCGATACAAGACTTTCTCCGCCAATTCATCCGCCACCCGGGCCGGCGAACGTTTTTCCGCCTGGGCGTGGGCGAAGACTTCCGTCAGCCGAGAGCTGATTTTCGACAGGTGGGCCGTGATGGTCGACAACTCTTCGCCACGGTGTTTGAGCGAGACGTAGATCAACCCGCCGGCATTGATCACGTAATCCGGCGCATACAGAATGCCCCGCCGCTCCAACTGATCGGCGACGTCCAGATGAGTCAGCTGATTATTCGCCGAACCGGCCACTGCCGAGCAGCGCAGTTGCGTCACGCTGTGGCTGCTGAGCACGCCGCCCAGGCCGCAGGGAGCGAGTATGTCGCATGGGGTGCTGAGCAATGCATCGTTGGCGATCGGGTGCGCGCCGAGTTGCTCCATGGCCAGTTGCACCTTGCCGTGGTCGATGTCGCTGACCAGCAGTTCGGCACCTGCGGCGTGCAGTTGTTCCGCCAGCGCAAACCCGACATTGCCCAGGCCTTGAATGGCCACCCGTAAACCTTCGAGGTTGTCGCTGCCCAGTCGCGCCATCGCGGTGCTGCGAATGCCGGTAAAAACACCCATCGCCGCATGGGGCGCAGGGTCGCCCGCCGAGGTGGTACTGGTGACATGTTGGGTCTGCTGGGCGATGCAATCCATGTCCGCTACCGACGTGCCGCTGTCGATGGCAGTGATGTAGCGGCCGTCGAGCTGCTCGATGCAGCGCCCGAAGGCCTCGAACAGCGCCGCACGGTTGGCCACATGGACCGGCCGAATGATCACCGCCACGCCACCGCCCTGGGCCAGGCCGGCCAATGCGGCCTTGTAGCTCATGCCTTGGGCCAGCCGCACCGCATCCTCGATCGCAGATTCGTCGTTGGGGTAGGCAAGGTAACGACAACCACCCAGGGCAGGCCCCAGCCGGCTGTTATGAATGGCAATGACCGCCTTCAACCCGGTGACCGGGTCGACGCTCAGATGCAGCGATTCAAGGCGAGTGCTTTGCATGAGAGCGAACATCGTAAGGCTCCCGAATCACTTCTTGTAGTCGCCAGTATAGGCTTGCGCCCAAAAATTGCAGAAGCGCACCGGAATAAGCGCAGCCTTGATGCAAGCATTCGGAAATAACCTGAATCAGCCTCTGCATGACACTGGACGAATGCTGGCGACGGGGCTAAAACGAGGCATTGTCCGGAGATTCTGATGACACCGCGCCAATCGTTTTTCGCCTGTCTGCAACGTTCACCGCCCGCGCTGTTCGAGGCAGCGCTATGGATTGCGGCCGAACATGACAGCGAGGTCAATCCCGAGGCGTTGCTCAAGGAATTCCATGAGCTGCAACAGCGCGTGAGTTCCGGCTTGCCGATGCTGCCGGTCAACGAACTGGCGCAACCCTTGTTACGCCGCATGAATGACCTGGGTTTCGCCCAGGACGACTTCAGCCCATTGCGCCCACAGGTGGCCTTGCTCAACAAGGTGCTGGAGTTGCGTCGCGGACAACCGCTTTCCCTGGGGCTGATTGCCCTGGAGCTGGCCAGGGGCCTGGAAATCCCCTTGGTCGGGGTTAATTTTCCGGGGCATTTCCTGCTGCGCGTACCGGGGGCCGATCACTTGCTCGATCCGTGCGGCGGCCGCCGGCTATACCCCAACGATTGCCGGGAATTGCTGCAACGCCAGTACGGCCCGAACATGAAACTCAGCGCCGAACACCTGGTTACCGCCGATCCCGTGCAGATGCTGCAACGCCTGTCGCGCAACCTGCGTCAACTGCACCTGTCCCACGACGATTACATCGGCGCCTTGATCGATGCCGAGCGCGTGCTGGAACTGGGCAATGGCAATGCCGCCGACTATCTGGCCCGGGCCAGTCTCTACCAACGGCTGGACTGCCCGAACGCCGAGCGCTTCGACCTGGAGCATGCGCTGTTGCTCAGCGACGACCCGATCCAGCGGATTCGCCTCACTGAACGGCTGGGGCATTTGCCGCCCAATTCCGTCGTTCATTGATCGCCTGCTCCCACAGGG
Organism: Pseudomonas fluorescens group sp. PF-69; assembly: GCF_054481235.1. NCBI lineage: Bacteria > Pseudomonadati > Pseudomonadota > Gammaproteobacteria > Pseudomonadales > Pseudomonadaceae > Pseudomonas > Pseudomonas fluorescens group sp. PF-69. The sequence continues at coordinate 472,430 of NZ_JBTMNC010000001.1, forward strand.
GCAGGTGGAGGGCGTTAAGGTGTGTCGGGCTGATTCGCCGGATGCGCCTTGATGAACGCCGGATGGGTCGCCGCCAGCGCTGCCACACGACGGATGCGTGGATAGCCCTCAAGCGGAATATTGAAGCGCTCGGCCGCATACAGCTGCGGGATCAGGTAGACGTCGGCCAGACCTGGCTCAGGCCCGAAGCAGTACCCCTCGTCGCCGATCAACTGCTCCACGGTCGCCAGCCCCTGGCTGATCCAGTGCCCGATCCACTCCATCACCTGCGATTCATCGTGGCCCAACTGGCGCAGCCTGTTGAGCACGCTGACATTGTGCAGCGGATGCACATCGCAACCGATCACCGCCGCCACACCACGCTCACGGGCGCGGGCCGCGAGGTCTTTCGACAGTAGCGGCGCCTGTGGATAACGCTCTTCCAGGTACTCGATGATCGCCGGTGACTGGATCAGCAGTTCACCTTCCTCGGTGCGCAAGGCCGGCACGCGGCCCTGCGGGTTGATCACCAGATACGCCGGCTGGCGGTGCTCGCCACCCGGCGGCGCGATCAAGTTGACCGGCAGCGCCTGGTAATCCAGGCCTTTGAGCGCCAATGCGATGCGCACCCGATAGGACGAGGTCGAACGGTAATAGGTGTAGAGCTGCATGACCCGTTCCCCTTAGCGTGCCGGCAACACTTTGCCACGGCATTCGCCGAAACCGATGGACGCAAAACCTTCACGGCTGCAACGGCCACGCAGGATGATTTCATCGCCGTCTTCAAGGAATTTGCGCACTTCGCCCGACGCCAGTTCGATCGGCTTTTTACCGCCCTCGGTGATTTCCAGCAGGCTGCCGAACTGACCGTTTTCCGGCCCGGACAGGGTGCCCGATCCGAACAGGTCGCCGGCCTGCAACTGGCAACCGTTGACGCTGTGGTGCGCGACCATTTGCGCCACGGTCCAGTACATGTGTTTTGTGTTGCTGAGGGTCAGGCGATGGGCTGGCAGGTTCTGCTCGCGCATGGCTTCGGTCAGCAGCAGCACCTCCAGTTCGATGTCGAAGCCGCCAGCCGCCTGATCACGCTTGTCGAACAGGTACGGCAGCGGCTGTGGATCGCCTTCCGGGCGCGCAGGCTGGGCGCGACGGAACGGCTCCAGCGCTTCGGCGGTGACGACCCACGGCGAGATGCTGGTGATGAAGCTCTTCGACAGGAACGGCCCCAGCGGCTGGTATTCCCAGGCCTGGATGTCCCGTGCCGACCAATCGTTGAGCAGGCAGAAGCCGGCGATGTGATCGGCGGCGTCGCCAATGGCGATGGAGTCACCCATCTCGTTGCCCTGGCCGATCCAGATACCCAGCTCCAGTTCGTAGTCCAGGCGCGCGCACGGACCGAAAGTCGGTTCGCTCTGACCCGCCGGCAAGGTCTGGCCTTTCGGGCGACGGACGTCAGTGCCGGAGGGGCGAATGGTCGAGGCGCGGCCGTGGTATCCGATCGGCACGTACTTGTAGTTCGGCAGCAACGGGTTATCCGGGCGGAACAGTTTGCCGACGTTCTGCGCGTGCTCGATACCGACATAGAAGTCGGTGTAGTCGTTGATTTTCGCCGGCAGGTGCATCACGCAATCCGCCGCCAGTGGCAGGAGTTTGGCGCCCTGGGCCTCGATCTTGCCGCGCAGGCTGCTGCCTTCCTCGAGCAACTCGATCAAACGCTGACGCAAGGCTACGCGAGCTTCACGACCGAGTTCGAAGAACGCATTCAACTGACCGCCACGTGTGGCTTCGACGGCGGCTTTTGCTGCGCCATCGAACAGGCCGGCATCGAGTGCGGCCTCCAGATCGACAATATGCTCACCGATGGCCACGCCACTGCGTGGCGCCGAACCCTTCACGCTGAACACGCCCAGCGGCAGGTTTTGCAGCGGGAAATCCGCGTGGCCGTTGGCGGAGGCAACCCAACTGCGAGGGATGGAAGTCTGCGTCATGGGTTATCTCCGTGTCGGGTCGAAAGTGGCGGGCAATGTGGCCCAGCAGGCATCGTAATGGGTTTGCAGTTGCGGGCAATCGAGGGCGAACCGGCTCGGGCGCAGCACCTGGCTGGTCTCGAACATGAAGGCCATGGTGTTGTCGATTTTCACCGGCTTGAGGTCAGCATTAATGGCTTTGGTGCAGGTTTCACCATCCGGGCCGTGGGCGCTCATGCAGCTGTGCAAGGACGCACCGCCGGGCACGAAGCCTTCAGCCTTGGCGTCGTACTCGCCTTTGATCAGGCCCATGAATTCGTTCATCAGATTGCGGTGGAACCACGGTGGACGGAAGGTGTTTTCGGCCACCATCCAGCGTGGCGGGAAGATCACGAAGTCGAGATTGGCCAGGCCGTGGACGCTGGTCGGCGAGGTCAACACGGTGAAAATCGACGGGTCCGGATGGTCGAAGCTGACGGTGCCGATGGTGTTGAAGCGGCGCAGGTCATATTTGTACGGCACGTTATTGCCGTGCCAGGCGACCACGTTCAGCGGCGAATGATCGAGCTCGCAGCCCCACAGCTGACCGAGGAATTTCTGCACCAGCGTGGTCGGCTGCTTGAGGTTTTCGTAATGGGCCACCGGGGTCAGGAAGTCCCGCGGGTTGGCCAGGCCATTGCTGCCAATCGGCCCCAGATCCGGCAGGCGAAGCGGCGCACCATGGTTCTCGGCGAGGTAGCCGCGGGCTTGCGGGTCAAGCAATTCGATGCGGAATTTCAAGCCGCGCGGCAGCACGGCGATTTCCAGCGGCTCCAGTTCCAGCACGCCCAGTTCAGTGGCGATGCGCAGACGGCCCTGCTCCGGCACCAGCAGCCATTCGCCGTCGGCGTTGAAGAACACACGTTCCATGGAGCGGTTGGCGCGGTAGCTGTAGATGCTGATCCCGGCCGGTTTGTCGGCGCTGGCGTTGGCGGCCATGCTCACCAGGCCGTCGATGAAGTCGGTTGGTTCAGCGGGAATATCCAGCGGGTTCCAGCGCAGTCGATTGGGGGTCACTTCACCCAGTGGACCACCGGCCAATTGCCGCTCTAGTTTGACGAATGCCGGGTGATTGGCCGATGGCTGGATGCGGTACATCCATGTCCGCCGGGCTTCGCTGCGGACCATGGTGAACGCGGTGCCGGAGAACAGTTCGGTATAGAGGCCGTACGGGGCTTTTTGCGGCGCGTTCTGGCCGACCGGCAGCGCACCGGGCAGTGCCTCACTGCTGAATTCGTTGCCGAAGCCTGACTGGTAAACCAGCGCTGGCGCCGTTGAATCGAGGTTCATGGAGCCTCCTGAACAGGGAGTGGGCAGTGGCCTGTCACTCCGTTGCAGAGGTCTGGGCACGCCGGGGTTATTTTTATCGTAATTCAATTACGCATAACGTAATTTGATTGGTATTGACCGTCAAGCTATAAAGACGCCCATTCGTCCCGGGATCACACCGCCTCCATGGAAAAGCCAGACAGCAACGGTAAACAGAAAGTCCGCTCGGCCGAGGTGGGTACCGACATCCTCAAGGCCCTGGCCGAGTTATCACCCTCGACTTCACTCTCGCGCCTGGCCGAACACGTGCACATGCCGGCGAGCAAGGTTCACCGCTATTTGCAGGCACTGATCGCCAGCGGGTTTGCCGAACAGAACAGCGCCACCAACCATTACGGCCTGGGCCGCGAAGCCTTGCGCGTCGGGTTGGCCGCACTCAACAGTATGGACGTGCTGAAAGTCGCCGCCCTGCCCTTGGCCGAGTTGCGCGACGACTTGAACGAGACCTGCTTCCTGGCGGTGTGGGGCAACCAGGGGGCAACCGTGGTGCACATCGAACCGGCGGTGCGTGCGGTGACGGTTGTGACGCAATTGGGCTCGGTGCTGCCATTGCTCAGTTCGTCGACGGGCCTGGTGTTTGGCGCCTACCTGCCCAAGCGCGAAACCGTGGACTTGCGCGAACAGGAATTGCAGGGGCAATCAGCCCACGCGCTGGCGGATGACCAAACCTATGCAGCCATGTGCGAGCAGATCCGCACACGTGGCCTGCATCATGTGCATGGGTTGTTGATGCCCGGCGTGGACGCCTTGTCGGCGCCGGTGTTCAACGCGATGGGGAAAGTGGTGGCCGTGCTGACGGTGGTAGGCCCGACGTCGCTGTTTCATGCCGACGAAAACGGCCCGGCGGCGCGGCGATTACTCGCAGCGTCGCGGGCCGTCAGTTGGCGCATGGGATACGAGAGTCCCGCCCAATCAGACCAGGAAATCCGGAACGATTTCGATCACTAAATCGCGGATATCCGTCGCCGTGAGCTGTGGATGAAGATGACGCTCTTCGGCACTGTAGGCGACCGAATAAACGCCCATCCCCTCGCCGGAATAGAACGGAATTTCATCGTCCTGCAAATGAGCGTATAGATCTTCAACCAGGCTTCTTGATTGAATGACTTTTTGCACCCCGAGTTCAACGATAAAACTGGTCACGTACACGCTATCAATATCCACTTCGGGTATTTGATATTTCAATGCCGCGTGCACCGTCTCAAAGTCCAATGGCTTGATCGAGCGCTTTGAAAGATTGATCGAGGGAGCACTGGTCAGCGCATTGACTATGTCGATGACGATGCGCTCAAAGCCCGGCATATCCAGAGCCTTGACCCTGTCTTTGGCTTCAAAGGAAAACCGCCGACTGAAAACTTCATTAAGGGCCTGTACATAATTAGGCAACTGTTCGCTTTCGACCCAACCCAGTGTTTCTTCGAATAGTGTCTTGGAAGAGATGACATTTTTGCTGATCAGATCATCCAACGTATTCAAATAGGTCTTGAACGAGTTAACCCCGAGCTTTTGCAGCCGCTCAACCAACAACACCTCTACCGCAAAATCTGCGCGAATTTTCTTCAACGCCATCATCTTGTGGGGAGAAAAGAAACTGTCACTCATAAAAACTTCCGGTGTCGTTATCTGGCACGTACATCCTGCACGGCCAGCTGTTTCACATCAGCACGCGTCGAACCCCGACGATGCTGAGGAAAACAAAATCAATAAATGATATTCATACCAACTGACGCTGGCATCACTTCTTTCATCCGTTTACGGAGTCACCCAGAAAAACCTGGGCGATGTCCACGCCCATTCTGTTGACCTCCTCAAAGTCCAGCCCCTTGAAACGATAGGCCGGGTCGAATGTGTAAGGCTCGGTAAACAGCCCCAGCGTCTCCCCTTCAAAGTGGGGAATCTCGTGATCCTGCAGCAGTAGAAAGAACGCCCACACCAGTGTTTGGGAATAAGTTACCTGCGGATCTTCAAGCTTATGAATGCCGTTCACATACACTTTATCGACATCGATACCACGCCCACCGAGCCTTGCATGCAACATGGCACGCACGCGTTCAATATTGAGTTCTTCCATGATTTATCTTCCTTGCTTGCCAACTAATTAATATCAGGTTTGTTGTTGCCGGAAAGCATACTAATCAAATCTGCACATCACGCACGCAGTAGAATGTTTCGCCATCTTGCAAGTTATACTCCGACAACTTAACCCACAGCCACTTCACCCTGACGATATAAGCCCCAACTTCTTCGCGATGGCCACCGCCTGGGTACGACGTTCGACGCCCAACTTGCTATGAATTCGTCGCGCGTGGGTTTTTACTGTATGCAGCGAGATAAACAACTGCTCGGCGATCTGCTGATTCGAGTTGCCCTGAGCAATCAGACTGAGCACTTCCAGTTCGCGCGCGCTCAATGGATTGTCGTCCAGGGTCGGAGGCGTCATCTGTTCGTCTTCGCCCAATCGACTGAGCAATGTCGGCTGGCGCAGGCACAGTTCGCACAAGGCTTGTTGCAAATGGCAGCGTTTCACCAGCTCCAGTCCGGCCTGCAAGGCCGACTTGGCCAGCGCCGTCTCGCCCATCAGATCGGCCACTTCGCAGATCGCCAATTGCAGCTCCGCTTCAAGCGCCAGCCTCCCGTGACGTTGCGCTTGATCGAGCAACGCCTTGAGCCGCTCCAACGGCTGCTTCGCCTGTTGCAGATACGTCTCGGCCAGCACCAACAGGTAATCGATCCGCGCGATCAGTTCCACGGTGGCCGGAGGCGCTTGACGGGCCTGTGGTCCACGGTAGTGCCGCAATACGCGGGTCAGTGCTTCATGAGCCAATTGCACTCGACCTTGCTGTAACCAGAAGTGACTGCTGATTTGCAGCAACACACTGCGATAAACCGTGTCGGGAATCTGCCGCTGCTGCATCAGGCGTTCGGCATCGCGTAACCGGTCAAAGGCGCGTGCGTAATCGCGCTGATTGGCGGCCACCTGTGCCAGCCCGAGAAAACCATACAGCGCACGTTTGTCCTGACTGTGCAGGCAGTCCTGCAGACCGGACTGGAAGAGCTCGGAAGCCAGGCTGTCCTGCCCCTGGCAGAGCGCCAGACGTCCGCGCCGCAAGGCTATCCGACCGAGCAGCGGGGTCGGGCGATCAGCCTGGCGACACAACAATTCATGGATATCCGCCAGCAGGCTTTCGGCTCGCTGGGGAGCGCCGCGTTGCTCCAGCCACTGGGCATGATCGAGTTCGAGCAAGCCTTCAAAGAGCAGCGAACCTTGCGCCCGCGCCAGACACAGCGCCTCACGGTTAAAGGCCTGCGCCGCATCGAGGTCGGCGCTGAGCAGTGCTTGCTGGGTCAGCCCGGACAGGCATAACAATCGCGCGGCCCAGGCATCGGCGCCCAACTCGGCCAGCGCTTCGATAAAGTGCGTGCGCGCCGCTTCCATCCGCCCCTGCAAATGCAGCAACCAGCCTTGCTGCGCCTGCCAGCGCGCCAGCAGTTGCCGTTGCAGGGCAGCCGTGGGCTGGGGGGTGAACCGGACCAGTTGCTCAATGCACGCGGCCGCCTGATCGAAGCGTCCGGCAAACAACAATGCCGCAGTGATCAAGCCCACCAATTGCGGCGTTCCGAAGGTCAACTCTTCGCCCTGGCGCTCATGCAGATCGAGCAGCAAACGCACATTCTCTCGGCGGAACAAGTGCTCAAAGCTGAAGTGCTGCAACAGACTGACCGCGACCTCGAACTCTTCAGCCAGCAACGCCTGCTCGAACGCGCCCTGCCAGTCCTGCTCGGCGGTGAACCACTGGCAGGCACGCCGATGCCAGGAACGTCCCGCCGAACCCTGCTCGTCACGCACGGCCCGGGCGAGTGGCACAAACACTCGCAGCCAGTCGGGCGAATCCTCCCAGGGTTCGATGAAACAACCCATGTCCTGCAAGGCGTGCAGCCACTGCGCACCCTCACCGGCGCCAAACAGATGCTCGCACAGACCGGCATTGAATCGCGGCAGGTGCGCCAGCACTTGCCAGGCTTCAAGCAGTTCCGGCGGCAGGGTGTTGAACAGTTCATGTTGCAAGTAGTCGAGCAGCGTCGCCGATCGTCCCTGCTTGTCCTGCCCGGCCACCCATTGACAACCATCGAGCAAGGCAATGCGCGTGCCGGCGCACCAGCCACCGCTGCGCTGGATGATCTTCCTGGCCGTAATCGCTGCCTGCCCTGGCGCGACATGGACGAGCAACTGTTCGATGTCCGACTCGTTGAACGCCAGCGCGCGCGCCTCGCACTCGTACAACTCATCATCGAGCAACAACCGCGGCCAGTTGCATGACGGACGCCGACGCGAGCTCAACCACCAGTTCAACAATGGATTTCTGACTGCCAGCAAACGGTCCAGCAAGCGGTCGAGTTCAGGATTGGGCACGCGACAGTAATCATCGAGAAACACCCAGGTCGGCGTCTGCAACCGGGTCAGCGACTCCAGCAAAACGTGCTCATCCGCCGCTGCGAACCCCAGTGCCTGGGTCAGGCGCTGCTGAAAATCGATGACACTCAAACACGTCCCCGACAACGGCAACCAACACACCCGACAGTGCTCCGGCGCACGCAGCAGGCACTCGGTAAGCAGTGCACTCTTGCCGCTGCCGGCCGGTGCGCAGAGCAGCTTGACCCGGGCCGACGAGGCCAGCAGCGGTTCGGTCAAGCGCTCGCGAGCCAGGTGGTGAGAAGACAAGCGAGGCAGGGGTCCAGGACGGTCCAGACTCAGGGTCATGGCAGTCATAGTAGAGGCGCCTTTTTATAATTGTGGCGCCACCCTAGACCGCTCCCGAACGCTTGTTGAAGAAGTATTCAGCAGACTGATTTACACCCATAAAAAAGGTGACCGCGAGGTCACCTTTTTGTGTAAGAGCCTGTAGGAAGACTACTTCACACCTGTACTCCGCAATGCTGCAGGTGTGTAGTCCCCAGCTTTTGCCGCGATGTTGAATTCGAAGCTGCGCTTCTCTTCATTCTTCATCCCCAGTGCGATGTAACGGCCGGCAATGAGGTCATACAGCGCCTCGACGGTGTAGGCCGGAACCTGATGATCGTAGTAGAACTGGGCATGCCCTTCCGCCACGCGCCAGAGCTGGCCACGACCGTCGTAGTGATCGGCCAGGGCGACTTGCCAGGTGTCTTCGTCAATGTACATGTGACGCTTGGCATAGACATGCCGCTCGTTAGGCTTGACCGTGGCGACAACCTCCCACACCCGGTGCAACTCATAACGGGTCAGGTCCTGATTGATGTGCCCGGCCTTGATCACATCGGTGTACTTCAGGTCAGGCGAATCGAGCTTGTAGCTGTTGTACGGGATGTACATTTCTTTCTTGCCGATCAGCTTCCAGTCGTAGCGATCCGGCGCTCCGGAAAACATGTCGAAGTTGTCGGTGGTGCGTAACCCGTCCGATGAGGTGCCGACGCCGTCATAGGCCACTTGCGGCGCACGCCGCACGCGACGCTGGCCGGCGTTGTAGATCCAGGCCTTGCGCGGCTCCTGGACCTGATCGAGGGTCTCGTGAACCAGCAACACGTTGCCCGCCAGCCGCGCCGGGGCGGTCACCTCCTGTTTGAAATAGTTGAGTACGTTCTCCTCGCTGCCCGGTTTGTAATCCCCCAGCAGGGACGGTACGGCCACCTCGTCCTTGAAGCGGATGACGGTGAAATCCCCATTCGATTGCGGCGTTGCCTGGGTAATGGTGCGACGCAGATTACCGCCGTGATAACGGGTGATGTGGTTCCAGATCACCTCGACACCGTTCTTCGGAATCGGGAACGCGTAGTAGCGATTGCCAGTGAAATTGGCCAGACCGTTACCGTCGTTGATCGGGGTTACATTCAGTGCGCTACGCTTGGCCGACTCATAGATTTCCGGTGGCAGGGCCGCTGTGCGATGAGTCGGATACACCGGGATTCTGTAGGTCTCGGGATAGCGTTTGAACATCGCAATCTGCCCATCGGACAGCTTGTCCTTGTACTTGTCGACCGTCGCCGCCGTGATGACGAACAAAGGCTTTTCATTGGCGAATGGATCGGCCAGGAAACCCTTGCTGTCGACCGCCCCGGCGTTTTTCGGAATACCGCCGGTCCACGCCGGAATCGAACCGTCGGCATTGCCGGCCTTCTCCGCGCCCAACGGCGTAAGGCTGGTGCCGAGTTTGTTGGCCTCTTCCGGCGTTACCGCCGCCATCACGTTGGCGGCCAGCAGACCGAGGGCCAGGGCACCACATTGCAGAATCATCTTGCGCATGGAAATCATCCTTCTCAGCCAGATCAGAAGTTCACGCCAAAGCTCAACGCCACGAAGTCGCGGTCCTCGAGGGTGTTGTAGTCCCCCCCGAAGAAATCGGTGTAACTGAGGCTTGCGGTGTAGGTATTGCGGTAGTCCGCGTCGACGCCGAGGCTGACGGCCTTGGCACCTTCGTTGAACAGCCCGTTGGGGCCATACCCGCTGACGTCGTGGGACCACGACAGGTTGGGTTTGATGTTGATGCCGGCGATGAGGTTGTTGTAATCGAGGATGGCCCGGGCTCGATAACCCCAGGAGGTCGAGGTCACGAAGCCATCGGTGTCGCCGCCGAAACCATACTGCCCGTACACCGAGTCGCGGCCATAGCGCAGCTTGCTGCGGGCTTCCAGGCCACCGACGTGAACCACCGCGGCCTCGCCCACCAGGGTCAGGCGATCAGCGCCCATCACCTGATCGACGAAGTGCGTCAGGGTGCTCTGGACCTGGGTTATTTCCTTGCGCCGATAGCCCTTGTTGTCGGCGCCTGGACGGGACGCAATGGGCGATGCCGCGCCGCCGGCAATCGGGTTGAGCATGGCCAGGGTCAGGTCGTTGGTGTTGACCTGCACCGGCGCGTTGGGTCGATAACTGATCTCGCCGGTCCATGCGGTACCGGTGGGCAAGGTGGTAGAGAAACTTGCGCCGTACAGGCGAATGTCTTCCGGGTAATCGAGGTAATACTGGCCGCGCCCGAGCATCACACTTTGCGCGAGACCCGAGCCACTGCCGGGCGCGATCCGGTTGGCCGTGGCCACGATCCCCGGAATGCTCGCCAGCGTGCTGGCACCTGCGGTGACGGTGCCCACCGTCGGCGTGCGGCTATGGTAGTTCATGAAGTACAGACCGTACTCGGTGTCGTCGCCGAGCCAGCGCAACGCCGTCCCCCACTGCCCGGAATCGCGGGCATCACGGTCACCGCCACGAGGCACGATCACGCCCTCCTTGCTGACTTCAAACCCCTGGCCAAACGCCGCAGCAATCGGCTGCAACGGGGCGATGGCCGGGCTGGCGACGGTGTAGTTCTTGTTGCAACCGTCCGCCGCCACGTCGACGCCGAAGAAGGTCCCGCAGTTGTCGAGAACGGTCTGGTCCCATTCCAGTTGGTAGAAGCCTTCCACGGTCAACTTGTCCGTCAGGCCCTGGGAAGCGAACAACATGTTCACCGGAATCAAGCCTTCCTTGATCTCGGCACCCGGACGGCGGAACGCGGAAACATCCACCGGGTTGATGCTGTTGATCGAGTTACCGATGAATGTACTTTCGCCCCAACTGACCACCTGCTTGCCCGCACGCACCGTGCCCGGCAGATCGGCGATGGAGTAGTTGTGATAGACGAAGGCATCGAGGATCTGCCCGCCGGAAGACTTGGCGCCCTCCTTGCGGCCATTGTCGCTGATGGGCTTGAACTCGCGGTCTTCGTCCTTCAGTTCGAAGTCGTACCAATACTTGCCACGGACAAACACACCGGTGTCGCCGTACTTCAGCTCAAGGTCATGGATGCCTTTGAAGATCTTCGAGAACGTCTCGCCTTTCTTGAAATTCAGCCGCCCGTCATCGCCGGTCGAGGACTGGCCGGAACCGCCATTGACCGTGCCCACCAGCGAGTCGTCGGCATCGCGCATGCCCCAGCTCGCGCCCACCGACAGCGACGAGTCGAACGTCCCCTCGATCTCGCCGACGTTGAATGAAATGGCCTGCGCCTGGGCACAGCAACCCAAGGCCACCGCAGCGGCCAGCGCCTGCGGCGTGAAGATGGCGCGCATTGTTGTTTTTGTCATGCGTCTTCCCCGGTGAGTGACAGAAGGCCTCACCCTACTGCCGCCTGCCAGGGGCGATAAGCGCACCAAGGAGGTATTCGTGGTGTACCTCTAAAGGATGAATGGCCACCGGGAACGGGGGTTTACACGGGGGTATGGATGGGCTGGATGGGAGGCCATCAGCTGTGCGCATGTTGTGGCGAAACGGACCTCGAAGAGGTCATCAGGACTGTTACGAATGTTGCAATACAGCATGTCTCGAATCGCTATTTTTCCTTTACTGGCCAACACTTATTCTAGCCTGGCTTTCACGGGAACCCGCCCGGAAGCACGAAGCAGCGGCACGTGATTTACCGTGCCGACTGGCGACAGATTTCAGATGAGATTGAGGATATCGACTCATCGCCCCGTGCACACTGACGTTGATTTGTAGCTCCTGGATCCAACGTCTTCTTTGGCCGCTGCGTTTGCAGCGGCCTTTTTTATGGTTCTTCACGGAATCCCGGGAAACACAGAAACAAGAACGCCGATTTGATTGATGATGTTCGTGCGAGCAAACACATCTAACAAACCGGCGTTCTTATGCGCGATATTAATACTTTCCTTCCCTTTTGGGAGGGCTTTTCTGTCGTCACCATCAAGCCCGATGGCGATGCGCTACAGATCGACCTGACACCCCACGCCACCCAATTCCCCTCTTGTAGCGGCTGCCAAAAACCGTGCTCGACCACGCATGAGTATTGCCAACGAGTCATCCGCGATCTGCCCATTCTTGGCCGAGCAGTGCGCCTCAGCGTTTTGCTTCGGCGTGTTGGGTGTCGCGACTGTGGTAAACGCATGGAAGCGGTCAGTTGGCTGGATCGCTATGCCCGCATGACGCGCCGCCTGGCCGAGGCGGTCATTCAAGCCTGCGAGCGTCTCCCCACAAAACACGTGGCTCAACTGTTCGGTCTGCATTGGGACAGCGTTCGGTTGCTAGAGCGTCGAGCCTTGCAAGTGGCGTTGAGTGTTTTGCCAAAGGCGCAGCCACGGCGCTTGGTGATGGATGAATTCGCTCTGTTCAAAGGTCATCGTTACGCCAGCGTCGTGCTGGACGCCGATACCCGGCGAGTGCTTTGGATTGGCGAAGGTCGCAGCCGCGCGGCGATCAGGCCATTCTTCGAAGAGCTGGGGCCAGAGGGTTGCGCTCGCATCGAAGCGGTGGCGATGGACATGAACACCGCCTTTGACCTGGAGGTTCGTCAGCACTGCCCAAAAGCGCGCGTGGTCTACGACCTCTTTCATGTGGTGGCTAAATATGGCCGAGAGGTGATTGATCGAGTCCGCGTCGATGAAGCTAATCGGCTACGTCATGACAAGCCTGCCCGAAAGGTCATCAAGCAAGCGCGATGGCTGTTGCTGCGCAACCCGCAGAACCTGAAAACGCCGGAGCAACAGGTCCGTTTGGAGGATCTGCTGGCGGCCAACCAAGCGTTGATGACGGTCTATTTGATGAAGGCTGAACTCAAAACGCTTTGGGCACCGAGCACCGCTTGGGGCTGGCGATCAGCCTGGCAGCAATGGTTGCGCCACGCTCATGAAAGCCAAATACCACCTCTGATCCAGTTTGCCAAACGACTGAAGGGTTACTGGCGAGGCATCGTCAGTCGTGTTCGCTGGCCGATGCATACGGGCCAATTGGAAGGCATCAACAATCGAATAAAGGTCATTAAGCGGATGGCGTACGGTTACCGGGATAGCGAATTCTTTTTCATGAAGATCAAGAGCGTCTTTCCCGGTAATCCGTGAAGAACCTTTTTTATGGGCGCGATTTTGTGGAGCCGACTGGATCCACTCTCATTACTTTTAATCTTTAGCAACTTTTAAACTAAAAACCCCAAAGCACTCAACTCCAATCAGCCAAAAAACCACTTTCAACCCACATCAATCTCAGAATACACCTACAGAACTTTGTAACTACCCGGAGCACTCCAACAATTAAGCTAACTCGCAGGTCAGACACTTCCCATCATCAGCTGACCTCTTCTTGATTCATTGCGAGTGCTTTTATGAAATCCATCAGTTACAACAAATACCGCTCAAGTAAAAGCTTCAACAACCGAATACGCTTCCTTATCTTCCACTACACAGCCGGCAACTTCTCCAGCTCGGTAAAAATTCTGACGGGGCCGAGCGTCAGCGCCCATTACCTGGTTCCGGACATTACCGATCCAAGTTATCTGAGAGAAGGTTATACCGAACAGCACATCTTCAACCTGGTGGATGAATCCCATCGTGCCTGGCATGCGGGCGTCAGCCAATGGGGTAGTCGCAGCAATCTGAATGACACCTCCATCGGCATTGAAATCATCAATCTTGCGACGGATAACAACGGCGAGTTCAACTTTCCGCCGTATCATCCAGAACAGATCGCTGCCATTGAAGAACTGGCGCTGAATATCCTCAAGCGCTACCCGGACATCACACCCACCCAGGTATTGGGGCACTCGGATATCGCGGTTGGACGAAAAAGCGACCCGGGACCTGTGTTTCCCTGGCATGCGCTTTATCTCAAAGGCATCGGCGCCTGGTTCGATGAGGTCACCCGGGACGACTTTCTACAGCAATACAACGCCAGCGCCATTCCGGCCCGCAGCGAGTTGCTAACGCTATTCAAGTCCTACGGATATGACATTTCAGGCGCTTCGACCGAGCAAGGTTTCAAGCAACTGGTCCGGGCATTTCAGATGCATTTTCGCCCGGAGCGTTACGACGGGGTCATGGATGCGCAAACAGCCGCAACCCTGGCGGCGCTGGTGTCCAGGTACTTTCCTCGATAGCCCACGAACACAGTCGGCAAGGTCATTCAATATGACCTTGCCTGCCGCATTACAACGAATACTTCTGCAAATTCCCCATCATTTCCTTCAGCGCTTCAATGTTGTCCTTCGGATGCGCTGCGCCTTCGAAATCACAAATCTGCTGCCAGTGCGCCGCCACATCTTCCGGCGAGAAACCCACCCGTGGGTCGAACCCGGCGCCCAGGCTGCGCTCCCAGCGCACCTTGCCCATCCAGCCGCCGCCGACTTCGAACAGGCCGGAAGTTTCCTGGCAGTTTTCGCTGGCCAGGTAAACCACCAGCGGGCTGACCAGTTCCGGTTTGAGTTGCTCGAACACTTGCGGCGGGATCAGGCCTTCGGTCATGCGCGTGCCGCCGGTGGGGGCGATGGCGTTGACCAGGATGTTGTTCTTGCGGCCTTCGATGGCCAGGGTGCGGGTCAGGCCGTAGAGGCCAAGCTTGGCCATGCCGTAGTTGGATTGGCCGAAGTTGCCGTAGATGCCGGAGGTGGACGCGGTGAAGATCACCCGGCCGTAGTTTTGTTCGCGCATGTGTGGCCATGCGGCGCGGGTGACTTTGTAGGCGCCTTCGACATGGACGCGGTAAACCAGGTCCCAGTCGGCGTCTTCCATTTTGTGGAAGGTCTTGTCGCGCAGGATGCCGGCGTTGTTGACCACCACATCGACACGACCGAAGACATCGAGTGCATGCTGAACGAGCTTGTCGCCATCGGTGACCGAGTCGTGGTTGGCCACGGCGGTGCCACCGGCATCACGGATTTGCGCGACCACGCGGTCTGCCGCAGATGCGTTGGCACCTTCGCCCTGGGCCGAGCCGCCGAGGTCGTTGACCAGCACCCTGGCGCCCTGTTGGGCGAACAACAGCGCGTGCGCCCGTCCCAGGCCGCCACCCGCACCGGTGATGATCACGACTTTATCTTCGAAGCGCACAGACTCATTCATGGGAGGACTCCAACAGGCCAGGGACATTGCCTTGGAGTTTCAGGCACGGCGCTGCGGGTCACAATGAACAGGGGGGAGGCTGAATGGTGCGCGATAAGGCTGGGGGATGATGAACGTCAGACAGCGAGGACTTTGTGGCGAGGGCGCAAGCTCCCTCGCCACAAAGTCTTCTGCGTTCAGCAGAACTCAGGAACACGCCACCTTGAGCGGCGGCAGCACCTGCTGATCGCGAAACGCCAGGTAGTGCTTGAGCACCTGGGACGGCGCCTCGATCTGTGGGTAGTGACCGATGCCGCTCAACAGCACCGCATCCGGGTTGGGGATCAGCTCCCGATAACGCGCGACCATGTGCGCGCCGGAGATCGGATCGACCTCGCCATCGATCACGCGCAAAGGCACCTCACCGCGCTGCATGGCGGCGACCCAACGATCGCGTTGCACTCGCCGTTCGGGGATGTAGCCGATCAACTTGTGCATGACCCGTGGCCCGTTATTGCTTTCGATCAGGCTCCAGAAATCATCCATTTCGCTCTCGGTGGGAAGCGTCTGAGGGCCAAAGATCTGATGAAAACTCTTCACCAATCCATCGCGACTGAACGCGCGGCCAATCATCCAGCCCAAGGGGCTGAGCAGCAGTTTTTGCATCAAGACGGGACGATGGGTTTCCGGAAACAGCCCGCCGTTGAGGAACACGCAACTGGCAATTTGAATCTGCGAATCGTAATGCCGGGCCAGCAGCTCCTGAGCCACGCTGTCGCCGTAATCATGCGCCAGCAGGTGCACAGGTTGCTCGACACCCAGTTGAGCCAGCAGCGCCTGTTGCAGATCAGCCTGCTCCAGCAAGCTGTATTCGTGATTCACCGGTTTGGCCGAGTCACCGAAACCCAACATGTCGCAGGCAATCACCCGATAGCGCTGAGCCAGCGGCTGCCACAGGTAATGCCAATCCCAACTGGCACTCGGAAAGCCATGGATGAGCAGCAGCGGCTCACCCTGCCCCGCCGTCCAGTAACGAATGGTCTGGCCACGGAAGACGAATGTCTGGCTGCGCTTGCGCCAGATACACAGAGGAATCTCAGCGAGTGCCATTAGAGTTTATAACCCGTGTCTTGTTTATCGAGTTTGCGCAGTAGCGCTGGCCAGGCCAACACACCGCCCATGCCTTGAGCACTTTTGGTGACACCGGCGATCATCGCCTTGGCACCCGCCAGAATCTGCGGTTCGATGGCGATCAGTTCCGCGCCACCGCCCTGCGCCATGACCTGGATGTCACAGGCGCGCTGGAAGGTAAACATCATCAGGAACGTGTCGGCGATGGTGCCGCCGCAGGTCAGCAAACCGTGGTTGTGCAGCATCAGGAAATTGTTTTCCCCGAGATCGGCTTGCAGTCGCGCCTTCTCTTCGTGATTCAGCGCAACGCCTTCGTAGGCGTGATACGCCAGGCTGGACAGGACAAACAACGATTGTTGGCTGATCGGCAAAATGCCTTGTTTCTGCGCCGAGACCGCAACACCCGAGGCGGTGTGGGTGTGCAGCACGCAGACGACATCATGGCGAACCTCGTGCACCGCGCTGTGGATGGTGTAACCGGCCGGATTGATCTCGTACGGGCTGTCCATCAGCTTGTTGCCGGCCTGATCGACCTTGACCAGGCTCGAGGCAGTCATTTCGTGAAACATCATCCCGAAAGGGTTGATCAGGAAGTCTTCGGTGCCAGGCACCTTGGCCGAGATGTGGGTGAAAATCAGATCGTCCCAGCCGTGCAGGGCAACCAGGCGATAACAGGCTGCCAGGTCGACCCGGGTCTGCCACTCGGCGGCACTGACCTGGTCTTTGACGCTGTCGAGGGATTGAACGGGGGCTACGCTCACGACAAGGAACCTCTGGTTTTTATTATGGAGTGTTTCCAATGACTATCGAGTCTAGACACCCTCCAGGGTTCGCGTAGTTGCATTGGCAGCCAGCTTGATGGCCGAGCGAGTCAGTCGCTCAGTGAAGCGGGATACACGTCAAAGTACCGCCGCCAGAGAGGCCGAGCCGGGCACTGCCTGCCGCCCCGGCAGCACCCTGAGAATCGACGTTAACAAACGTTGAGCGGTGCTCGGTCAGCCCCGCAGAGCGCCAGCCAGCTCTGCCAGCCAGGGCTCGGCATCCGTTTCGGGAGTGACGCTTTCACTGGCGTCCAGGCGCAACATTGGCAGCACTTCGCGAATACCCAGCTCACCGAACAACTCACGCATCAATTCGCCGCCGCCGCAGAACGTATCGCCGTAGCTCGCATCGCCCAAGCCAATCACAGCACCCGGCAAACCACGCCAGGCCGCGGGCAATTGGTCGCGGATCGCGAAGTACAGCGGTTGCAGGTTATCCGGCAACTCACCCATGCCGGTG
Organism: Pseudomonas fluorescens group sp. PF-69; assembly: GCF_054481235.1. Taxonomy (NCBI): domain Bacteria; kingdom Pseudomonadati; phylum Pseudomonadota; class Gammaproteobacteria; order Pseudomonadales; family Pseudomonadaceae; genus Pseudomonas; species Pseudomonas fluorescens group sp. PF-69. The sequence continues at coordinate 489,988 of NZ_JBTMNC010000001.1, forward strand.
GTCGAGGTCACCGCCAGGAAAGCTTGCGGGCCAAAGGCCTGGACATCGGCCAGACTTGCACGCGGGTTGTGAAAGGTTTCGAAACCGGCGTTTTTCAAAAGGCTGGCGGCGTGACGGGCAACCTCTTCGGCCGTGCCGTACACCGAGCCGGAAATGATGGCGACTTTCATCAATCTGATCCTGAAGCTGAGTCAAAGACCGGGATCTTAACAGCACAGTCTTTATTGTTCTTTTAGAATCCCCCGACAACCAACAAGGAAGGGGTCCACCATGATCAACTCGAAACTGCTGCAGTTGGCGATCAACGCCTCCAACGACGGCATCGTGATTGCCGAAAAAGAAGGCGCGCAAGACAAGATTCTGATTTACGTCAACCCGGCATTCGAGCGCCTCACCGGTTACTCCAGCGAAGAAATCCTTTACCAGGATTGTCGCTTCCTGCAATCCGGAGACCGGGATCAGCCAGCTTTGACGAAGATTCGTGATGCACTGAAGAGCGAAGGATCCTGTCGGGAAATCCTGCGCAACTACCGCAAGGACGGCACACCGTTCTGGAATGAGCTGTCCATTTCGACGGTGAAAAATCCGAGTGACGGGCTGGTTTATTTTATCGGTGTACAAAAAGACGTGACGCTGCAAGTCAAGGCACAGCAACGGATTGCGCAGCTTGAAGCGCAATTGGCCGAAGCCCGGGCTGAGCTTTCGGCGCTAAAAGCGACGAACGGTTAAAACAAATCAGCGAATCAATTGTCATTAACTACAATCACCGAACACTTTGTAACTATTTCTTTCGAGCCTGCCATGCATCGCGACGCGCTCCTCACCCAGGATGAGCTGGATTTCATCCAGACCATGCAACACAACCCGCAGCTCAATGTGCGTGATGCGACGTCGAGCCTGCTCGTAAACGGCGGTTCGCAAATCCGTGACTTACTCACGCGCCTGGCAGCGCATGAGCAAGTCACCATCCAGGCCAATTTCGAAAATCAGCAAATGACGTTTCCCCTGCACTTGGTGGAAGACGAATTTCATGCGCTGCATCTGCGCCTGGGTGTTCCCAGCATTTATGAAGACGGCCCATTGGTGCGGCCATGGCGACTGGTGCTCGAAGAACCGGTAGCACTGGAAAATGCCCAGGGCCAACCCGGCACGATGTGGGTGCATGAAGTCTCGTTCAAAGGGGTTTTGCTCGAGGTTCGCAACAAGACCAAGGCACCGAAGCATTTCGTTTTGTGGTTCAGCCCTTCAGGCTATGAGCGAATCGCGCTGCGCGGCACCTTCGAGAAGGAAACCGAGCAAGGCTTCTACGCCTATCAATTGAGCCAGAGCGACACGGATGAAACCGAACGCCTGCGCCAGTACATCCTGCAGCAACATCGGTTGACCCACCCGACCCTGCATCTCTGAATTCAAGTATCCAGATTGCCCGCCAGGAACTGTTTCAGACGCTGGCGCATCACCACGCCCTCGTTTCCCAGACAACCGATCGACGATCCGGCAAGGCTTTCCTGCGCCAGGTCGGACGCATCACCGGCCAGCAGCAACGGACAATCAAGGCTCATCGCCAGGCGATTCAAGCGCCGTGGAAGTTCGGGCGCCGGTACGTGATTGGAAAAAAGCACCAGTGCCTGGGGTTTGATCCTTTCGCACACCAGGGTCAACTCATCGAACGGCTGGCCGATGGCCAACACGCGCACGCCGGCTTGTTCGCTGCTCAGGAACAAGGCAGCAATCAATAATTCAAGTTCCCGGCATTGGCCCGACAGGGCGCTGACGATGACTCGCCCTGGTTGCTTGTCACGGATCAACAGCAAGCGTTGCGTGACCCGTGATCGCAGGAAACTATCCAGGAACAACCACTCGCTGACCCGGCCGAATGAATCCTGGCGTTGCAGCAACCGCGTCCAGAGCGGGAGCAGGATGTCCTGAAACACCACCGGCTGGCTGTAGCTGGAAAAGATCTGTCCGTATATCTGCTCCAGCAACACATCGTCAAAAGCACTGACGGCGGCCTGAAGCTGCTGATGCCATTGCGCATAGTCAGCTTGTACGAGGTCGTTGGGGATCAGGTGCGACAACGCCTGAAGCGGCGCTGCCTTGGCCAGTATCTTGCCGATCTTGCTGACCGCGACACCGCGTTCGATCCAGCCGAGGATGCTGCGGACACGCTCGATATCGGCCATCGAGTACAGGCGATGCCCACTTTCGGTGCGCGTTGGCACGATCAGACCATAGCGTCGCTCCCATGCACGTAGCGTGACGGGATTCACGCCGGTCAGGCGCGATACTTCGCGAATGGGGAAGAGCTCTTCCTGCTCAAGAGATACAGCCTGCGGTACGCCTGAAGCACCATCAGTAAGTACGGGCATCTGGGCCTCAACGTCCATGTGTAGTTCGAGCCGCATTTTAACCCCCCTGCCCCATGATCATTCAAGCCATGGGCGATCGAAAAACAACGAATACGAAAACAGGTAGAATGCGGAATAATCCTTGCTTGTCACGACACGCAGTCCACCACCCCGGCACTGCGTTCAGCGAAGTTCCTACCCGGATCGACGCAAAAGCCTTACGGAGATACACAATGTCTACCTCACCCGTCACGCTGATGGTTGCACGTCGCGTTGCCGATGGGCGTTATCAGGATCTGATCGCCTGGCTACGCGAAGGCGAACAACTGGCCACCGACTTCCCCGGTTATCTCGGATCCGGCGTGCTCGCTCCGCCGCCCGACGATAATGAATTCCAGATTATTTTCCGCTTCGCCGACGAGCAGACCCTGCACGCCTGGGAACACTCCGCCTCGCGTACGGCCTGGCTCGCCCGCGGTAGCGACTTGTTCGCCCATCCGATGGAACATCGGGTCAGTGGCATCGAAGGCTGGTTTGGCGCCGCAGGCCAACGCCCGCCACGCTGGAAACAGGCAGTGGCGATCTGGCTGGCTTTCTTTCCGGTGTCGCTGCTGTTCAACTTTGTTATTGGGCCGTTGCTGAGTGAAATGAGCCTGCTGCCTCGCATATTTGTCAGCACGCTGTGCCTGACGCCCTTGATGGTCTACTTCTTCATTCCACTGTCGACGCGCTTGTTGGCGGGTTGGCTCAATAGCAAGCCTGTGCGCCGGTTGTCCGCCGAGCCAAGCCCTCAAAGCCGCTGATCTCCCGGTGCAGGAGCGAGCCAGCTCGCGATGAACCCGAGAACGCTGCGGGGTATCAGGCTCCCAGCGTTATCGTTCACGACCCTCGCGAGCAGTCGAGCGTCGACCGGCTGCTCCTACCGAGGGCATAGGTGAACGCTGCAATGCGCTGGTATAGTTTTGCTCTTACCGCGACGCGAGCCGTTCATGACCTCTTCCGCAGCCCCAATCCTCATCACCGGCGCCGGCCAGCGTGTCGGCTTGCATTGCGCGCAGCGATTGCTCGAAGACGGCCATCGCGTGATTTTCAGCTACCGCAGCGAACGCCCCGGCGTACAAACCCTGCGCGATCTGGGGGCGACGGCGCTGTTTGCCGATTTCGCCACCGAGGGCGGAATCCTTGCCTTCATCAGCGAGCTGAAAACCCATACCGAGAGCCTGCGGGCGATCGTGCATAACGCCTCCGAATGGCTGGCCGAAACCCCGGAGACCGAAGCCGAAGCCTTCACTCGCATGTTCAGCGTGCACATGCTGGCGCCCTACCTGATCAACCTGCATTGCGCCGAGCTGCTCGAACGCTCCAGCCCCGCCGACATCGTGCACATCAGCGATGACGTGACCCGCAAGGGCAGCAGCAGGCACATCGGCTACTGCGCCAGCAAAGCCGGGCTCGACAGCCTGACGCTGTCCTTCGCCGCGAAATACGCGCCGGGCATCAAGGTCAACGGAATCGCCCCGGCCCTGCTACTGTTCAACCCTGATGACGACGCGGCCTACCGCGCCAAGGCGTTGGCCAAATCCGCACTGGGTATCGAACCCGGCAGCGAAGTGATCTATCAGAGCCTGCGCTATTTGCTCGACAACCCTTATGTCACCGGCACGACCCTGACCGTCAATGGCGGAAGGCACCTCAAATAAGTGTCCCGCGAGGATTTTCCATGACGTTATCCCTGCCTCAGAACGCTCTGTCTCAGAGCTACCGCGAAATCCTGATCGGTCTCGGCGAGAATCCCGACCGCGAAGGTCTGCTCGACACGCCGGTGCGCGCGGCCAAGGCCATGCGATACCTCTGCCATGGTTACGACCAGAGTGTCGAAGAAATCGTCAACGGTGCGCTGTTCGCTTCCGACAACGATGAAATGGTCATCGTCGACAACATCGAGCTGTACTCGCTTTGCGAACATCACTTGCTGCCCTTCATTGGCAAGGCGCATGTGGCTTATATTCCCACGGGCAAGGTGCTGGGCCTGTCGAAGATCGCGCGGCTGGTGGACATGTTCGCCCGACGCCTGCAGATCCAGGAAAACCTCACCCGGCAAATCGCCGACGCGGTGCAGCAAGTAACCGGCGCGGCCGGCGTCGCGGTGGTCATCGAAGCCCGGCACATGTGCATGATGATGCGCGGCGTCGAGAAACAGAATTCGACCATGAACACCTCGGTGATGCTCGGCGCCTTCCGCGAATCGAGCAACACCCGCCAGGAGTTCCTGCAATTGATTGGACGGAGCAAGTAGTAATGCCACAACTTCAACCAGGCATGGCACGCATCCGGGTCAAGGACCTGTGCCTGCGCACCTTCATCGGCATCAACGAGGATGAAATCCTCAACAAACAGGATGTGTTGATTAACCTGACCATCCTCTACGAGGCCCGGGAAGCAGTGCGTGACAATGACATCGATCACGCGCTGAACTACCGGACCATCACCAAGGCCATCATCGCCCACGTCGAGGGCAATCGCTTTGCGCTGCTCGAACGCCTGACCCAGGAGATTCTCGATCTGGTCATGGCCAACGAGTCGGTGCTGTACGCCGAGGTCGAAGTGGACAAGCCCCACGCCCTGCGATTCGCCGAGTCGGTGTCGATCACCCTGGCGGCGAGTCGCTGAGTGCGTCTGGCGGATTGCCCGCCAGACTTTTATCATCCCGCGCCACGACTGGATTTCACAGAGCCCGCCATGAACGATCAACAACGCCTGGAACTCGAAGCCGCCGCCTTTCGCCGGCTGGTGGCCCACCTGGACAGCCGCAAGGACGTACAGAACATCGACCTGATGAACCTCTCGGGTTTCTGCCGTAACTGCCTGTCCAAGTGGTACAAGGCGGCTGCCGACGAACGCCAGATCGAGGTGAGCCTCGACGAAGCCCGCGAAGTGGTTTACGGCATGCCGTACGCCGACTGGAAAGCCCAATTTCAGCAAGAAGCCAGCGCCGAACAACAAGCGGCGTTCGCCAAAGGAAAACCCAATGAGTGAGTTGAACACCCTGCGCACCAGCCTCAAAAGCGGCGAACACGGCTTTGCCGATACCCTGGCCTTCATCGCCGCCGGTTACGACTACCAGCCACAGGCGTTCAACAACGGTGGCGTGGAAAACGCCGCCGGACAGAACGAAGGTTCATGCAAGACGCTGGGCCTGGCATTGCTGGAAGGCTTGAGCGACGAAGAAGCCCTGCTGGCGTTCGGCGAACACTACCGCTCGGTGCTGGCCACGCCTGAAGGCAGCGACCACGGCAATATCCGTGCGTTGATGGTCCATGGCCTGGCTGGCGTGAAGTTCGCTCAACAGCCCCTGACCCGCCGCTGATTTAACTTGTAGGAGCAGCCGGTCGACGCTCGGCTGCTCGCGATGGACGACAGGGCACCGCGGGGTGTCAGGTTGCCAGTGTTATCGTTGACCACCATCGCGATCGGGCTCGCTCCTACAAGTCAGCGTTCAAGGCGCGCAAAGCACATCCCGACTTTTCAGATTGACCCGGCCACTTTATTTCGTTTGCCCGCCAGTGCTGCTCACGGCTTAGATAAAGGAAGTCCTCCTTCTTCCGAGCCGGTCATTCATGAGCAGCGAAAGCATCAGTCAGTCGATCAACATCGTTCACCCTGTCACCCTCAGCCACGGTAAAAACGCCGAGGTCTGGGACACCAATGGCAAACGCTACATCGACTTCGTCGGTGGCATCGGCGTACTCAATCTCGGCCATTGCCATCCGCGCATCGTCGAAGCCATTCGCGAACAGGCCACCCGGCTGACCCATTACGCGTTCAACGCGGCGCAACATGAACCCTATATTGCCTTGATGGATCGCCTCAGCGCGTTTATCCCGGTGGATTACCCTGTCAGCGGAATGCTCACCAACAGCGGCGCCGAGGCGGCGGAAAACGCCCTGAAGATCGTGCGCGGCGCCACCGGCCGCAGCGCCGTGATCGCCTTCGATGGAGGCTTCCACGGGCGTACGCTGGCCACCCTCAACCTCAACGGCAAAGTCGCACCCTACAAACAGAAAGTCGGTGTGTTGCCAGGGCCGGTGTATCACCTGCCCTTCCCGAGCCAGGATAACGGCGTCACCTGCGCCGAGGCCCTGAAGGCGATGGAGCGGCTGTTCAGCGTCGAGATCGATGTCGAAGACGTGGCGTGCTTTATCGTCGAACCCGTGCAGGGCGAAGGCGGCTTCCTGGCGATGGACGTTGAGTTTGCCCAGGCATTGCGGCGTTTCTGCAACGAGAAAGGCATCGTGCTGATCGCCGATGAAATCCAGTCCGGTTTCGGCCGTACCGGCCAACGCTTTGCGTTCTCGCGACTGGGCATCGAACCCGATCTGATCCTGCTGGGCAAAAGCATCGCCGGTGGCGTGCCGCTGGGTGCGGTGGTCGGGCGTAAATCGCTGCTCGACAACTTGCCCAAGGGCGGGCTGGGTGGCACCTACTCCGGCAATCCCATCGCCTGTGCCGCCGCGCTGGCGACGCTGGATGAAATGACCGATGCCAACCTGAACGCCTGGGGCTCGCAACAGGAAGAAGCGATCGTCAGCCGCTACGAAGCCTGGTGTGCGAACAAGCTGTCGCCGTATCTGGGTCGACTGACTGGCGTTGGTGCCATGCGCGGTATCGAAATGATCAAACCCGATGGCACCCCGGCAGCCGCGCAACTGACGCAACTGCTGGCCCTGGCGCGGGACGCCGGGTTGCTGCTGATGCCCAGCGGCAAATCACGCCACATCATTCGGCTGCTGGCACCGTTGACCACCGAGGCTGCGGTGCTGGAGGAAGGGTTGGATATTCTCGAAGCGTGCCTGAAGAAACTGGTCTGAACACCTGCCTTCACCGTAGGAGCGAGCCTGCTCGCGATGGACGACAGGGCACTGCGGGGTGTCAGGTTGCCAGCGTCATCGTTGACCACCCTCGCGAGCGTGCTCGCTCCTACAGGAGTGAGATTTTTCGAGGCAATAAAAAAACCGGCCGAAGCCGGTTTTTTTACGATCGCAGAATCAAGCGTTCTGCAGATTATCCAGGTAACGCTCGGCATCGAGTGCCGCCATGCAACCGGCGCCGGCCGAGGTGATGGCCTGACGGTAGACGTGGTCAGCCACGTCACCGGCCGCGAAGATACCTTCGATGTTGGTCGCCGTGGCATTGCCATCACGGCCGCCCTGCACAACCAGGTAGCCATCTTTCAACGTCAGCTGACCTTCGAACAGCGAGGTGTTCGGGGTATGGCCGATGGCGATGAACACGCCGTCGACCTTTACTTCGTCGAAGCTGCCGTCGTTGTTCTTCAAACGGGCACCCGTCACGCCCATGTTGTCGCCCAGGACTTCGTCCAGGGTGGCGTTCAGTTTCAGGATGATCTTGCCTTCGGCCACGCGGGCGTTGAGCTTGTCGATCAGGATTTTCTCAGCGCGAAAGGTTTCGCGACGGTGAATCAAGGTCACGGTGCTGGCGATGTTGGCCAGGTACAGCGCCTCTTCCACCGCCGTGTTACCACCGCCCACCACAGCCACTGGCTTGTTGCGGTAGAAGAAACCGTCGCAGGTCGCGCAGGCCGAAACGCCTTTGCCCATGAACGTTTCTTCCGACGGCAGGCCCAGGTAGCGCGCGCTCGCACCGGTGGCGATGATCAGCGCATCGCAGGTGTAGGTCGCGCTGTCGCCGGTCAGGGTGTAAGGCTTGGCAGCGAAGTCCACGGCATTGATGTGATCGAAAACGATCTCGGTTTCAAAGCGCTCGGCGTGCTCTTTCATGCGTTCCATCAGCGCCGGGCCGGTCAGGCCGTGAACGTCGCCCGGCCAGTTGTCGACTTCGGTGGTGGTGGTCAGTTGACCGCCAGCCTGCATGCCGGTGATCAGCAGTGGCTTGAGGTTGGCACGGGCGGCATAGACCGCGGCACTGTAACCGGCAGGGCCGGAACCGAGAATAATCACTCGCGAATGACGGACTTCAGACATGACCTGCTCCTGTTGACCGGCCCGGAACACCTGGCGCGGATCGCCGGTTTGCCGGCGGGAATAAAAAAGGACCATTGAAAGCACTTGGGGAAGGCTTGAACTCGACAGTCCTGTAAAAAGAATGGGTGCAGCGTATCGAGGGGGCGAAGATTAAGGAAATACGGTTTAACAATCCAGCTCATAGGTGGTCTCTATCCCGTCAGCGTGATTATCAGGACGCCTTTGTTACAGTTAATGTCGATGCCGCTACCGCGCTTTCACCCGTCAGGCAAAGCCGGTAAGGTCGGCGCGTTTTCCCTTTGCTCGGAGCACGTTATGCCCGCCCCTGTTCTGTCCGGCCCGCAATACCTGCGCGAAGGCCTGAAACTGGTTCTCAGCCCCAGCCTTCGTCTTTTTGTATTGCTTCCACTTGTCATCAATCTGGTGCTGTTCGTCGGATTGATCTATCTGGCTGGTCACCAGTTCAGCCTATGGGTCGACACACTGATGCCTTCCCTGCCCGACTGGCTGAGCTTCCTCAGTTATGTCCTGTGGCCACTGTTCGTCGTGCTGGTGGTGTTGATGGTGTTCTTCACCTTCACCATGCTCGCCAACGTCATCGCCGCACCGTTCAATGGCTTCCTGGCGGAAAAAGTCGAAGTGGTGGTGCGCGGCACTGACGACTTCCCGACCTTCAGCTGGGGCGAGCTGATCGCCATGATCCCCCGCACCCTGGGCCGGGAAATGCGCAAGCTCGGTTACTTCCTGCCCCGGGCGATCGGCCTGTTCATTCTTTCGTTCATCCCGGTGGTGAACATCATCGCCGCGCCGTTGTGGCTGCTGTTCGGGGTCTGGATGATGGCGATCCAGTACATCGACTACCCGGCGGACAACCACAAGCTGGGCTGGAACGAGATGCTCGCCTGGTTGCGGCAGAAACGCTGGCAGAGCATGAGTTTCGGCGGCATCGTCTACCTGGCGCTGCTGATTCCGGTGGTCAACATCCTGATGATGCCGGCCGCCGTGGCCGGGGCGACGCTGTTCTGGGTGCGTGAGCGCGGGGCCGAGAACCTGGTGACCCAGCGCTGATACGGTCACAAATCCATCACGCAAACGCCATAACGCCGACATGGCCTCAGCCGACACTGAGGTCATGACGACAGCTCTGCATATCACCCTGATCACCGAAACCTTCCCTCCCGAAATCAACGGCGTGGCCAATACCCTTGGTCGCTTGTGCGACGGTTTGCGCGCGCGCGGGCATCAGGTGGAATTGATTCGGCCGCGCCAAGGCTGCGATCAGCAACTGAGCAGCGACGATGAATTGATGCTGTGCCGGGGCTGGCCGCTGCCGGGCTATCCCGGTTTGCAATGGGGTCAGTCGTCAATGCACAAGCTGTTGCGCCGCTGGAAGCGCCATCGCCCGGATGTGCTGTACATCGCCACCGAAGGTCCATTGGGGTTATCGGCACTGCGAGCGGCACGGCGCCTGGGGATATCGGTGGTCAGCGGTTTTCACACCAATTTCCAGCAGTACTCCAACCAATATGGGCTCGGCTTGTTGACGCGGCTGCTGACCCACTACCTGCGCTGGTTCCACAATCGTTCGACCATGACCCTGGTGCCCAGCGTCAGTCAGCGAATGGAGCTGGAACGGCGTCACTTCGAGCGCCTGGCGCTGCTTTCCCGAGGGGTCGACAGTCAATTGTTTCACCCCTCAAAACGCTTGAACGCCCTGCGCGAGCAATGGGGATTGGCCGAAGAAGACATCGCGGTCATTCATGTCGGTCGCCTGGCCCAGGAAAAAAACCTGGGATTGCTCAAGCGCACCTTCGACACCCTCAAGGCCAGTTATCCACAGCGCACCCTGAAGCTGATCGTGGTGGGCGATGGTCCGCAGCGCCAGGAACTGGAGAACGAGATGCCCGAGGCGATTTTCTGCGGCACTCAGCGCGGTGAAGCCCTGGCCTGTCACTATGCGTCGGGGGATGTATTCCTGTTTCCGAGCCTGACCGAAACCTTTGGCAATGTAGTGCTTGAGGCGCTGGCCTCGGGGCTGGGGGTCGTGGCCTACGATCAGGCGGCGGCAGCCCAGCATATTCGCCATGGCTACAACGGCGTACTGGCGATGCCGGGAGATGAAGAAGCGTTCTGCGATGCGGCGGCGTGGCTGCTGGAAGAGCGGGAAACCTTGCGCTGCGTTCGGCTCAACGCACGCCAGCATGCCAGTCGCCAGGGCTGGGCGTCGATTATCGAACAGTTCGAGGGGCAGTTGCGGGGGGCTTGCGTGAGGGAGCAGGTGGTGTCGAACGCGTCGATAATCCCTTGAACATTTACTGACTTTGAGGCCCCCATCGCGGGCAAGCCCGCTCCCACAGTGTTTTGCGTTGTACACAAAACTTGTGGGAGCGGGCTTGCCCGCGATGGGCCGGTACAGACGCCTTTAAACCAAGGTCATCAACGCATCGCGGCTAAACGGCAGAATGTCCTGCTCACGGCCTTCGCGAACTTTCTGCGCCCAGTCCGGATCGACCAACAGCGCACGACCGACCGCTACCAGGTCGAACTCGTCGTTGTTCAAACGCTCCAGCAGTTTTTCCAGGCTGGCCGGTTGCGCGACCTTGTCGGTGTTGACCATGAACTGCAGGAACTCGCCATCCAGACCGACGCTACCGACGGTGATGGTTGGCTTGCCGGTGAGCGTGCGGGTCCAGCCCGCCAGGTTCAATTCGGAACCGTCGAACTCCGGCTCCCAGAAGCGGCGGGTCGAGCAGTGGAAGATATCCACGCCGGCGTCGGACAACGGCTTGAGGAACTCGCCCAGCGCCTCCGGGGTTTGCACCAGGCGCGCGGTGTAATCCTGCTGTTTCCACTGAGAGAAACGGAAGATGATCGGGAAACCTTCGCCGACCGCCGCACGCACCGCCTGGATCAATTCGATGGCGAACCGCGAACGATTGGCCAGGCTGCCGCCGTATTCGTCGGTACGCTGGTTGCTGCCTTCCCAGAAGAACTGGTCGATGAGGTAGCCGTGGGCGCCATGGATCTCTACGCCGTCCATGCCGATGCTCTGGGCATCCTTGGCGGCCTGGGCGAACGCGGCGATCACGTCCTGAATATCTTGTTGGGTCATGCCGTGAACAACGACCTGACCGTCCTTCACTTTTTCCGACGGGCCATAACCCGGCACGCTGGCGTCCGGCTCGGTGCCGATGCGACGCACGCTGCCGACGTGCCACAGTTGCGGAACGATCTTGCCGCCTTCGGCGTGGACGGCGTCGACGACTTTCTTCCAGCCTGCCAGGGCGGCTTCGCCGTAGAAGTGCGGGACGTTCGGGTAGCCATTGGATGCCTTGTGGCCGACGGTGGTGCCTTCGGTGATGATCAGGCCAACGCCAGCGGCAGCACGACGACGGTAGTATTCGATGACTTTGGAGTTAGGGACACCGCCTGGGGAAAACGAACGGGTCATCGGCGCCATGACGACGCGGGTCGGCAGTTCGAGGTTGCCAAGGTGGAACGGTTTGAACAGAGCTTGGACGGGCATGGGGACGCTCCACGAAGGATTACTTTATGACGGCGATAATATGGAGATCCGCACGCGCTGGATAGCACTATCGATTTGGGTGATAAAGGAGCAAAAGGTTACGAATAACCTTGTAGGAGCGAGCCTGCTCGCGATTGTCGTGAACGATAACGCGGGAAACCTGACACCCCGCGGCGTTCTCAGGTCCATCGTCGGAACGCCGCCCGGAGCCCGCTCGCTCCTACAGGGGGGGGAATCAGCTCAGGGCTTTTTCAATCGCCTGAATGACGCTCGGATCGTCCGGCGACGTACGTGGCGAGAACCGCGCCAGTACACGCCCGTCTTTGCCCAGGAGGAACTTTTCGAAGTTCCAGGTGATGTCACCCGGGAACTCCGCGCCCTCGCCCGCCAACAGTTTGTACAGCTGATGACGTTCATGCCCGTTGACTTCCAGTTTGCTGGACAACGGAAAAGTCACGCCATAGTTGAGGCTGCAAAACTCCTGGATTTCCTGCTCGGTGCCTGGCTCCTGTCCGGCAAACTGGTTGCACGGCAAGCCCAACACGCTGAAGCCTTTGGCCTTGTATTGCTGGTAAAGATTCTCCAGCGCCGCGTACTGTGGGGTCAGGCCACATTTGGAAGCAACGTTGACCACCAGCACCACGTGCCCCTTGAACGGCGCCAAAGGTAGCGCCTGACCATCAAGGGCTGTCAAATTAAGGTCGTGAAAAGCACTCATGACGAACTCCAGATTCCCGTGTTCTTCTCGAAACAGCCACTTATCGGTGTCGCCTGGGACAGCCGCAGACTAAAAAGGCGCCCTCGGGGCGCCTCTCCAGTAATCGAAAGCTTAGCGCAGAAAATCAGTGGTGATGGCCACCTTCGCCATGGACGTGACCATGAGCGATTTCTTCCTGGCTGGCATCACGGATATTGATGATCTTGACCTGGAAATTCAGGCGCTGACCGGCCAACGGGTGGTTGCCGTCGACAGTCACGTCGTCGCCATCCAGATCGCGGATGGTCACGATCTGCATCTGGCCGTCCGGAGCGGAAGCGTGGAACTGCATGCCCACTTCCAGCTCATCCACGCCTTCGAACATGCTGCGGCTCAGTGTGCTGACCAGTTCGGCAGCGTACTCGCCATAGGCATCTTCAGGTTCAACGGCTACGGTCAGCTCGTCGCCGACTGCTTTGCCTTCCAGTGCCTTTTCCAGGCCCGGAATGATGTTACCTGCGCCTTGCAGGTAGACCAGCGGCGCGCCGCCGGCTGAGCTGTCGATGACCTCACCAGCGTCGTTGGTCAGGGTATAGTCGATGGAGACAGCCTTATTGGCGGCAATCAGCATGGGGCGAGACCTTTTGCATAAGAATAATGAAAGACCCAGTTTAGCGAAGCAATCGCCCGAAAGCGAATACAACCCGGACAGACGGATTGCGACGATCACCGGCTTTCATCAAGACGAGGACGGACACTGGGTGGCCGAGCTTTCCTGCGGCCACACACAGCACCTGCGACACCAGCCGCCCTGGCAGTCCCGCGCCTGGGTCACGGACCCTGCACGGCGCCATGAAAAAATAGGCCAGCCCTTCGATTGCGGTTGGTGCGCACAAGGCTCGGTTAGCGATAACCTTGGCGACTGAATTTCGGTAGATCGTCAGATATAGATGATCACCACTGCCATGCACCTCCAGAGAATCCGCATGCAAACTTTTTTTATCGCACCCACCGATTTTGGTGTGGGTCTGACCTCCATCAGCCTCGGGCTGGTCCGCACCCTTGAGCGTGCCGGCCTCAAGGTCGGTTTTTTCAAACCGATCGCTCAGCCGCATCCGGGTGACACGGGGCCTGAGCGCTCCACCGAACTGATCGCCCGCACCCACGGCCTGAAACCTCCACAGCCACTGGGCCTGGCCCATGTCGAGCGCATGCTCGGCGACGGTCAGCTGGACGAGTTGCTCGAAGAAATCATCACGCTTTATCAACAAGCGGCCATCGGCAAGGACGTGCTGATTGTCGAAGGCATGGTCCCGACCCGCAGCGCCAGCTATGCCGCACGGGTCAACTTGCACCTGGCCAAAAGCCTCGACGCCGAGGTGATCCTGGTGTCGGCGCCGGAAAACGAAGTGCTGACCGAACTGTCCGGTCGCGTCGAGTTGCAGGCGCAATTGTTTGGCGGCCCGAAAGACCCGAAAGTCCTCGGCGTGATCCTCAACAAGGTGAAGACCGACGAAAGCATGGAGGCCTTCGCCGCCCGCCTCAAGGAACATTCGCCGCTGTTGCGCAGTGGTGACTTCCGCCTGCTGGGCTGCATTCCGTTTCAGCCGGAACTCAACGCCCCGCGCACCCGCGACGTCGCCGACCTGATGGGCGCACAGGTGCTCAACGCCGGCGACTACGAAACCCGGCGCATGTCCAAAATCATCATCTGCGCGCGCACCATGCGTAACACCGTAGAGCTGCTCAAACCGGGCGTGCTGGTGGTGACCCCGGGCGATCGCGACGACATCATCCTCGCCGTCAGCCTCGCCGCCATGAATGGCGTACCGCTGGCCGGCCTGTTGCTGACCAGCGACACCCTGCCCGACCCACGGATCATGGACCTCTGCCGTGGCGCCTTGCAGGCCGGTTTGCCGGTGTTGTCGGTGAGCACCGGCTCCTATGACACCGCCAACCAGTTGAACGGCCTGAACAAGGAAATCCCGATCGACGACCGCGAGCGCGCGGAAATCATTACCGATTTCGTCGCCAGCCACCTCGACGCCAACTGGCTGCACCAGCGTTGTGGCACACCGCGGGAAATGCGCCTGTCGCCGGCCGTGTTCCGCTATCAACTGATTCAGCGTGCGCAGAACGCCAACAAGCGCATCGTCCTGCCCGAAGGCAGCGAGCCGTTGACCGTGCAGGCCGCAGCGATCTGTCAGGCCCGCGGCATTGCCCGTTGCGTGTTGCTGGCCAAACCGGCAGACGTCGAGGCCGTTGCGCGCGCCCAAGGCATCGAGCTGCCACCGGGGCTGGAAATCCTCGACCCGGACCTGATCCGCGAGCGCTATGTCGAACCGATGGTTGCCCTGCGCAAAAGCAAAAGCCTCAACGCGCCCATGGCCGAGCAGCAACTGGAAGACACCGTGGTGATCGGCACCATGATGCTGGCGCTGGACGAGGTCGATGGCCTCGTGTCGGGCGTCATCCACTCCACCGCCAACACCATTCGCCCGGCCCTGCAACTGATCAAAACGGCGCCGGGCTGCACGTTGGTCTCGTCGGTGTTCTTCATGCTGTTTCCGGAAGAGGTGCTGGTCTACGGCGACTGCGTGATGAACCCGCACCCGAGCGCCAGCGAACTGGCCGAGATCGCCCTGCAAAGCGCCGATTCGGCGGCAGCGTTCGGCATCACTCCCCGTGTGGCGATGATCAGTTACTCCAGCGGTGAATCGGCCAGCGGCGAAGAGGTCGAGAAGGTGCGCGAGGCTACGCTGCTCGCCCATGAGCAACAGAACTCGCTGCTGATCGACGGACCGTTGCAATACGATGCCGCCGCCAACGAAACCGTGGCCCGGCAACTGGCACCGAACAGTCAGGTGGCCGGACGCGCCACGGTGTTCGTGTTCCCCGATCTGAATACCGGCAACACCACTCACAAAGCCGTGCAGCGCAGCGCCGACTGCGTCAGCCTCGGCCCGATGCTGCAAGGCCTGCGCAAACCGGTGAATGACTTGCCGCGCGGTGCGCAAGTCGACGACATCGTCTACACCATCGCGTTGACCGCGATCCAGGCAGCCAACCGACCTATGGACGTTTAAATGCTGGTTTTTCTACCTGCCGCCGTGCGCGGTGTCATTGCTTCGTTGCTGTTGGCACTCAATACCATCCTGCTGTGCTCATTCCTGTTCTGCGTGGCGCTGATCAAGGTCCTGCCGTTCGCCTTCACCCAGCGCATCGCCGGATGGTTGATGAGTCATACCCACGAAGCCTGGATCAGCATCAACAAAGGCTGGATGAACCTGGTCCGTCGTACCCGCTGGCACACCAGCGGCCTGCAAGGCCTGGACTACCGGCATTCGTACCTGATCACCAGCAATCACCAGAGCTGGGTCGACATCCTGGTGCTGCAATACGTGCTCAACCGCCGTATCCAGCCACTGAAGTTCTTTCTCAAGCAAGAACTGATCTGGGTCCCGGTGATCGGCCTGGCGTGGTGGGCGCTGGGCTTCCCGTTCATGAAGCGCTACTCCAAGGCCTATCTGGAGAAACATCCGGAAAAGAAGGGCAAAGACCTGGAAACCACCCGCAACACCTGCGCAAAGTTCCGCAATAATCCGGTGGGGATTTTCAACTTCGTCGAAGGCACACGCTTCACCGAAGGCAAGCATGCCCAACAGCAATCACCCTTTAAATACCTGCTCAAACCCAAGGCCGGCGGCATTGCCTTTGTGCTGGATGCCATGGGCGAGCAGTTGGAGTCCATCGTCAACGTGACCATCCACTACCCAGCCGGACGACCTGGTTTCTGGGACCTGCTGTGCGGGAATATTGCGGATGTGGTGGTGCACTTCGAAGAGCTGAAAATTCCGCCGCAGTTCATCGGCAAGAACTACGACCAGGACGGCGAGTACCGCCTGCAGTTTCAGGGCTGGATCAATCAGCTTTGGGAAGACAAGGATGCGTTGCTGGGGCAGATGCATCGGGAATATCCAGACAAACGCTGATCCCCTGTGGGAGCGAGCCTGCTCGCGAATGCGGCGGATCAGCCTACATCAATGTTGAATGACACACCGTATTCGCGAGCAGGCTCGCTCCCACATTTGATCGAATCAATCTGAAAAAAAACCGCCGATGATCACTCATCGGCGGGTTTTTCATTACGGGCTAATACTCACTGCCTGCATGGCAAGAACTTGATAAACGGATAGGCTGGCCTCTATAAGTAATGAGCTGCACGCCCCAGCATGACGCGAACTTGAATCGACTCGCACTCAATCGCGCTTTTATCCAAAACCAAGGATTGTTTGCTTAAACACCACTAGCCTTACAGTGCGGCCTGTTAAATATAACCATCACTACCGCTTGTACAGCACCCATATTCGTCACCGGTATCATCAGGGTTACCACCTATTTCAAGTGGCCCGATCGTTACTGTTGCGATATTTTCAGGCGGCGGTGGTGGAGGAACAAAAGGCGCAGGAGCATAAGATCCCCCTCCCCCGATATTTTCGTTGAATACAGCTATCGCAGAAGGCAAAAATTCGCCGGTTGCAGAAAACCAATTACAAGAAAGCATCTGATTACCGTACGCCACCCTCAGAGTTTCCTTGTGCACTATCTTCATGTCGGGTGCACAGACGTAATCAAGGTAGTTATCCGCAGCACTACCATTAAAGAAATTCGCAGCATTTGTCACTATGTTTTCGAGCGCTTGCGATTTATAGATTGAATACCCACCAACAAGAATCGAGACACTCATACTGGCAATAATCAGCGATGGTGAAGCTACTAAAATAGCCATAGTTCCGAGTACACCAGCGACATTACCTACGAGGTTAAGAGCATCACCCTTGTTAATTCCATTACCATCTCTAACATCCACTCCAATTTTTAGGAAAGTATAGTACCAGCGACTATATTGGCTGGCATGCTCACAATCGGCACATAAGGTCCTGCCAGCTTGGTGACTGACATCACGCTCGCTATTACAGCACCGGTTTGTGCCGTTTGGCTCACCAACACCATTCCAGCCCCATTCACTAAAAACTGGTCTGCCACCGCAGTCGCACCCGAGCCGACAGTTACGCCATCGTTCACTACACCTACAATTATCTCGGCTTTCCCAGCCATATATTACTCCTTGATCACAGTTTTAAACGCAAGTGTCATTCTTACCTGATCACACTTGACGGAAGGTGATCTCGCCGCATGTGGAATTCGCCCATCGAAAACCACCACACGACGAGATTTTGGAAGTACAGCCTTAATGACATTTTCTTTCGCATCATCATAGAAAACGAGCTCTCCTCCCCAGGACGTGGGCCAGTGCTCGTTGCAGAAAACGATAACAGTCAATCCCGGATGGGTTTTGTTATCACGATGAATAATGGTGTCTTGCCCGAACATCTGTCCGTTTGCGTAAACACCTAACAACGTCATATTGAAATCATGTAGATCTGAAAATCGCTCCCAGAAACCAACCAGAAAACGCCATGATTCATTGCCGTTCAATTCTTCCAGGCAGGACTGCCGCTCAGGGCGACCTTTACCCGCAATGAACACGTGCCAGCAGGGCCTGACGAAGGGCAACTCTTCATAATTTGGCCAGTTGTATCTCCAGACAGCCCCCTTGAGCAAAAGATTTATAGCGACTTCTTCGCTTTCCATCAGAAAGTCATCAATAACATATATTCCATTATCAATTCTCTCGAGTTTCATGCGTTCTCCTTTTCGCAGCGACCCTGTTCCAAATCCCATTCCGAGCAATTACAAACAGCAAGTAGGACAATATAATTGACCAACCAGCCAGCACAAAATAACACCCAATGTTATTTGACCTTACCCAAAGCAATATATCTTTACGGCCGATCAACAAATTGGTATCAACATCATAGACCCACCAAACAAACCGTTTAGTCCGATCTGAATCCACAGCAACCCACAATTTTTTCCCCTTCCTCAAATTCAGGTGCTGAATGTCACTCGCAGAAGCTTCAATAATGTAGTTATAGGCATCCTCATCCAGCCCGACCCTCAAATATAAAGATGAAGTAGCTCTTGACTGAAAAACATCTCTATACAAATAAGCACTTTCCATAACCAGCCGTTCCGGCAAGGGAGGGATCTCCCGTACTTTTCCATACATTGGGACCGAAGCAACAACAAAACCAACAAACAAAAACACTAAAAAAACAATCTCACCGACCCCGGCAATATATTCAGGAGGGATATATAAATTCTTTGCAGGCACACGCACTCCCAGAACGTCAATCGAAAATCACATTAAGGATTCAACACCTGACTGAGCTCGGAATCGTTCGAATCTCAAATCTTGCGCACCGAATAGCCCGACTTTTTTAAGTGAAATACCTCAGATCGCTTAAACGCAAAGCTCCAGAGCTTTGTATTTTTCGAAACTAGACAAAACACCGAGATGAACACGTGCCAGCAGGGCCTGACAAAGAGCAGTTCTTCATAATTTGGCCAGCTTTATCTCCAGACAACCCCCTTGAGCAAAAGGTTTATGGCGACTTCTTCGCTTTCCGTCAGAAAGTCATAAATCACGTATATTCCATTATCAATCCGTTCGATTTTCATGCACTCTCCTTTTCGCTACAACCCTGTTCCAAATTCCATTTCGAAAAATAACAAACAGAAAGCATGATGACAAAACTGACAACCACACCAATAAAAAATAGCACTCATTGTTACTACGCTTTATCCAACTCAATATATCCTCACGACTGACCAACAGATGGGTATCAACATCATAGACCCACCAAACAAACCGTTTAGCCCGATCTGAATCTACAGCAACCCATAATTTTTGCCCCTTCCTCAAATCCAAGTTCTGAATGTCACTAGCAGAAGCTTCAATAATGTAGTTATAGGCATCATCATTCAGCCCGACCCTCAAATATAAAAATGAATCATTCCTTGAGTGCGAAACATCTTTATACAAATAAGCACTCTCCCTAACCAGCCTTTCCGGCAAGGGAGGGATTTCCTGTATTTTTCCATATACAAGAACCGAGACCAAAACCAGAACAAAAAACAAAAATAGTAAGGAAACATTCTCTCCGACCCCAGTAACATATCCAGGATTGGCATATAAATTCTTTGCAGGCACACGTACCTCCAGACGCCTATCAAAAACAACATTTAACACTCACACCTGACAGGGATTGGCACCGCTCGAAACTCAGATTTTTCTCACCGAGAAATCCAAATCTTTAAACTTTAATATTTCAGAGCGCTTAAAATTCAAAAACCCTGCGCTTTGTATTTTCTTTTCGCCCCCCCCAAAAAAAAACCGAAACAGATATCAACCTCATATCTGCTAACAACAATATCTCCCTATGCAAACAAATGTAACTTACGAGTTCCGATATCCCTGTAGTCCATTTCCCAAGCACCAACAACGCTGGCCATTCACGCGTTTTTCCGAGCACAAAAAAAGCCCGCAGACAGTTACCTGTCTGCGGGCTTTTTCTTGCAGCTTGAAGCTAGAAGCTTGCCGCTGCTTTGAGCTTAGATCGCGCCACGCTTGCGCAGCAGATCCAGCACTTGCTTGACGCTTTCTTCCAGCGACAGCGATTGGGTGTCGATCACCAGATCGGCATCCAGCGGCACGTCGTACGGGAAGGACTCGCCCGGGATGTTATCGCCGGCCGCCGCGTACAGGCCTTGTGGATCGCGTTCGGCACAGACCGCTGGCGAAGCCTGGACGTAGACCGTCAGCAGACGCTCCTTGCCGATCAGTTCCTTGGCCTGTTCACGACCTTCGGAGCTCGGCGCAACGAACGCCGCCAGGGTCAGCAAACCGGCTTCGTTGAACTGACGCGCGACGTGCGCGGCACGACGCCAGTTCTCGGTACGCCCGGCGCGATCCTGTGGCAGACCCTTGTTCAGGTCGTGACGCAGGTTCTGGCCATCGAGCACATACACCGCACGACCCATGTCGAACAGTTTGCGCTCCACGGCATATGCCAGGGTGCTCTTGCCTGCGCCCGACAGGCCGCTGAACAACACGGTGGCCGGTTGCTGGCCGAAGCGCTGGGCGCGTTCTTCGGTGGCGACGTGGGCCAGTTTGCCGTGGTGCGTGGCACTGCCGTGTGCCAGAGGCTGGGCGACGATCATGCCGGCGCCCACGGTGCCGTTGGTCAGGCGGTCGATAATGATGAACGCGCCGGTGGTGCGGTTGCTGTCGTAACCGTCGAGGGCAATCGGCGCGTCGAGCGCGATCTTGACCTTACCGATTTCGTTCAGCTGCAACGCGCTGGCCGGGCCTTCTTCGAGGGTGTTCACGTCGACCTTGTTGACGATGCTGGCGATGGAGCCCGGCACGTAACTGGTGGCGCGTTTGATGTCGTATTTCTTACCCGGCAGCATCGGCTCTTCAGCCATCCACACCAGCATCGCTTCGAAGCTGTCGGTGACCGGCGGCACGTTGTCGGCGTGGACCAACAGGTCGCCGCGGGAGATGTCGATTTCATCTTCCATGGTCAGCGTCACCGCTTGACCTGGACCGGCGTGCTCCAGCTCACCCTCGAAGGTGACGATGGATTTCACGCGGCTGCTCTTGCCCGACGGCAGGACCACGACTTCGTCGCCTTTCTTGACGATGCCACTGGCCAGGGTGCCGGCGAAACCACGGAAGTTCAGGTTCGGACGGTTGACGTACTGCACCGGGAAACGCAGGTCGGTGAAGTTGCGATCGCCCGCCACTTCCACGGTTTCGAGAATTTCCATCAGCGACTGGCCGGTGTACCACGGCGAGCGCTCGGACTTGTTCACCACGTTGTCGCCCTTGAGGGCAGACATCGGCACGAAGTGCATGCTCGTCGGCTTCATCTTCAAGCCTTCGGCGAACTTCAGGTAGTCGGCCTTGATCGACTCGAACACGCCCTGATCGAAGTCCTTGAGGTCCATCTTGTTGATGGCGACGACGATGTGCTTGATGCCCAACAGCGAGGCAATGAAGCTGTGGCGACGGGTCTGGGTCTGCACGCCGTAACGGGCGTCGACCAGGATGATCGCCAGGTCACAGGTGGATGCACCGGTGGCCATGTTGCGGGTGTACTGCTCATGGCCAGGGGTGTCGGCGATGATGAACTTGCGCTTGGCGGTGGAGAAATAGCGGTACGCGACATCAATGGTGATGCCTTGCTCACGCTCGGCCTGCAGGCCGTCGACCAGCAACGCCAGGTCGATGTCTTCACCGGTGGTGCCGACTTTTTTCGAATCGCGGGTAATGGCTTCCAGGTGATCTTCGTAGATCATCTTGGAGTCGTGCAGCAGACGCCCGATCAGGGTGCTCTTGCCGTCGTCGACGTTACCGCAGGTCAGAAAGCGCAGCAGCTCTTTACGTTCGTGCTGGCCCAGGTAGGCGAGGATGTCCTCGCTGATCAAATCAGATTGATGCGACATGACAGCCCCTTAGAAATAACCTTGACGTTTCTTGTCTTCCATCGAGCCGGCGCCATCGTGGTCGATGACACGGCCCTGGCGCTCGGAAGTTCGCGTCAGGAGCATTTCCTGAATGATGTCCGTGAGGCTTTCGGCCTCGGACTCCACCGCGCCCGTCAACGGGTAGCAGCCAAGGGTACGGAAACGCACTTTCTTTTTGACGATGCGCGCTTTGTCTTCATCGCTCAGGTGTTCGAGGATGCGCTCGTCGTCGATCATGATCAGCGTGCCGTTCTTCTCGATGACTTCACGCTCGGCGGCGAAGTACAGCGGGACGATCGGGATGCCTTCAAGGTAGATGTACTGCCAGATGTCCAGTTCAGTCCAGTTCGACAACGGGAACACACGAATGGATTCGCCCTTGTTGACCTTGCCGTTGTAGACGTTCCAGAGCTCCGGGCGCTGGTTTTTCGGATCCCAGCGGTGCTTGCTGTCGCGGAACGAATACACGCGCTCCTTGGCGCGGGATTTCTCTTCATCGCGACGAGCACCACCGAAAGCGGCGTCGAAACCATATTTGTCCAATGCCTGCTTCAGGCCTTCGGTCTTCATGATGTCGGTGTGCTTGGCACTGCCGTGGGTAAACGGGTTGATGCCTTGCGCCACGCCGTCCGGGTTCACATGGGTGATCAGGTCGAGACCCAGCTCGGCGACCATTTTGTCGCGGAAGGCGTACATCTCCTGGAATTTCCAGCGGGTGTCGACATGCATCACCGGAAACGGCAGCTTGCCAGGGAAAAACGCCTTGCGTGCCAGGTGCAGCATCACGGCGGAGTCTTTACCGATGGAGTACAGCATCACCGGGTTATCGAACTCGGCGGCCACCTCGCGGATGATGTGGATGCTTTCCGCCTCCAGCTGTTTCAGATGCGTCAGTTTGTCGACCATGGCTACTCACGAAAGCTTTCTTATGAACGGCCAGCGGGCCGTGTTCGAGCGAGGAATCCTAGCACAGCGCCCACTTCTAATCAGGACGCCAACTAGAACGAAAGAGCATATGAATATGCCCCCTCGTTTGGGCAGAACCCGCCCCCTGCAGGAGCGAGCCGGCTCGCGATGTTCGTCAACGATAACGCTGGGGGCCTGACACCCCGCGGCGTTCTCGGGTTCATCGCGAGCAGGCTCGCTCCTACAGGGACAGCGTTTTGTCAGATTGGGTTCGGGCAATCGATGAAGATGTGTTCGAGGGCAAAGCGTCGCGCCAGGTAATCCCCCAGCGCCTGAACGCCATAACGCTCGGTGGCGTGGTGGCCGGCGGCGATGAAGCTGATGTCGTTTTCCCGCGCGCTGTGGAACGTTTGCTCGGAAGCCTCGCCGCTCAGGTACAGGTCGACACCCGCCAGAATGGCCTGATCGATGTAGCCCTGACCGCCCCCCGTGCACCAGCCGACCCGACGAATCATCTTGCTGCCCTCGACCAGCAAGGGCTCGCGGCCCATGACTTCCTGGACCCGGCGGGCAAAATCCCGAGGCATCATCGGCTCACTCAACGAACCGACCAGACCGACAATCTTCAGGTTGTCCGGGTCCAGCGGGCCTTCGACGGTGATGTCGAGCTGCCGGGCCAACTGCACGTTGTTACCGACATCCGGGTGCAGATCCAGCGGCAGGTGATAGGACAGCAGGCTGATATCGTGCTTGAGCAATGTCTTCAGGCGACGCTGCTTCATGCCGGTGATGCACGGGTTTTCGCCCTTCCAGAAATAGCCATGGTGCACCAGCACCAGGTCGGCGTTGGCTTCCACGGCGGCATCGAGCAACGCCTGGCTGGCGGTGACGCCACTGACAATGCGCATCACTTGCGGCCGGCCTTCGACCTGCAGGCCGTTGGGGCAGTAATCGGCAATTTTCGAACTGCTGAGGTAACGGTCGGCTTCTTCGACCAGGGTGCTCAGGGCGACGGCCATGAAAGACTCCTAAATATCCCGTTCAGAGGCACGCGCGGCCTCGTATAATGCGCGTCATTATGGGCGGTCCGATACCGCCTGCAACCCTCTCAGGACGTGCTTAATGCTCAAGGCGCTGCGTTTTTCCGGCTGGCCGCTACTGGCCGGCGTGCTTGTCGCTCTGTTGATAATCCAGCGTTACCCGCAGTGGGTCGGGCTGCCAAGCCTCGACGTCAATCTGCAGCAAGCCCCGCAGACCACCAGCATGCAGCAAGGTCCGGTGTCCTATGCTGACGCGGTGACTACGGCCGCGCCATCCGTGGTGAACCTGTACACCACCAAAGTCATCAACAAACCCAACCACCCGTTGTTCGAAGATCCGCAGTTCCGCCGTTTCTTCGGCGATAACTCGCCCAAGCAGAAACGCATGGAGTCGAGCCTCGGTTCGGGCGTGATCATGAGTCCGGAAGGCTACATCCTGACCAACAACCACGTGACCAGCGGTGCCGACCAGATAGTGGTCGCGCTCAAGGACGGGCGCGAAACCCTGGCCCGGGTGATCGGCAGCGACCCGGAGACCGACCTCGCGGTGCTGAAGATCGATTTGAAGAACTTGCCGGCGATCACCGTCGGCCGTTCCGACAACATCCGCATCGGCGATGTGGCCCTGGCCATCGGCAACCCGTTCGGTGTCGGCCAGACCGTGACCATGGGCATCATCAGTGCGACCGGGCGTAACCAGTTGGGCCTGAACAACTACGAAGACTTCATCCAGACCGACGCCGCGATCAACCCCGGCAACTCCGGGGGTGCACTGGTGGATGCCAACGGCAACCTGACCGGTATCAACACGGCGATTTTTTCCAAGTCAGGTGGCTCCCAGGGCATCGGCTTCGCGATCCCGATCAAACTGGCAATGGAAGTGATGAAGTCGATCATCGAGCACGGCCAGGTGATTCGCGGCTGGCTGGGTATTGAAGTGCAGCCATTGACCCAGGAACTGGCGGAGTCCTTCGGTCTTTCTGGACGTCCGGGCATCGTCGTCGCCGGGATTTTCCGCGACGGCCCGGCGCAGAAGGCCGGCCTGCAGTTGGGCGATGTGATCCTCAGCATCGACGGCGAACCGGCCGGTGATGGCCGTCGCTCGATGAATCAGGTCGCGCGGATCAAACCGACTGACAAGGTCACTGTTCAAGTGATGCGCAACGGCAAGGAGCTCAAGCTCACCGCGGAAATCGGCTTGCGTCCGCCGCCGGCTCCGGTGAAGGAAAAAGAAGAAAACTAAACCCGGCCCGAGCATTTCGGGCCATTGGCAGACATTCTCATTAGACATGTTATATTGTTTCAATTCTAGGAATTGGAACAACATAACATGTCGTCTCGAACAAAGGCCTCCGTGGCCAGTCTTGCCCTCGGGCTGCTGGGGAATCCGGTCTTCGCCGAAGAACCGCGAACCCTCGAACTGGACGCAATCAGCGTCACTTCAGATTACGAATCCGCCACCGGCCCGGTCGATGGCTACCGCGCCACCCGCTCTTCCAGCGCAACCAAAACCGACACCGCCATTCGCGACATCCCGCAATCGATCAGCGTGATTCCCGTCAGTGTGCTCAACGACTTGGGCAGCATCAGCGTCGAGCGTGCACTGGACTTCGCGGGCGGCGTGTCGAAACAGAACAACTTCGGCGGCCTGACGCTCTACGAATACAGCGTGCGTGGCTTCACCACCTCGGAATTCTACAAGGACGGATTCAGCGCCAATCGCGGCTACCCGAGCACGCCGGACGTGGCGAGTATCGAACGCATCGAAGTGCTCAAAGGCCCTGCTGCCAGTCTTTACGGTCGGGGCGATCCGGGCGGCACGGTGAATATCGTCACCAAAAAACCCCGACCCGAAGCCTTCGCCACCCTGCAAACCAGCGCTGGCAGTTGGGATCGCTACCGCACCGCGCTGGACGTCAACACCCCACTGGATGAGGACGGCAACGTGTTGTCGCGGGTAAACCTGGCCGTCGAGGACGGCCAGAGCTTTCGCGATCACGTTGATCGTGAGCGGGTGTTCGTCGCGCCCTCCTTCAGTTGGCAACTCAATCCCGACACGACGCTGCTGGTGGAAAGCGAGTTCATGCGCCACCGCTCCACATTCGACCGCGGCATCGTCGCGCCGAACAACGCGTGGAGTGGCGTGTCTCGTTCGACCTTCCTCGGCGAACCCAACGATGGCGACACCGACAACCACAACAACCTGCTGCAAGCCGCGCTCGAACATCACCTGAACGACACCTGGAAACTGCGCCTGGCCAGTCACTACAAGCAAGGCAAACTCTGGGGCTTCGCCTCGGAAGCGCGCGCCTTGAATGCCGATGGCCACACCGTCAACCGACGCTACCGCGAGCGGGATAACGATTGGCACGACAGCATTACCCAACTCGAACTGCGCGGATTATTCGACACCGGTCCGTGGCAGCACGAACTACTGATCGGCAGTGAATACGAGAACTACCGCAAGAACGAGCGCGTGACGACCATCGCCGGCAGCCCCTACGCCATCGACATTGACCAACCGCTCTATGGCCAGCCGAAACCAGGCGGCGCACGTTCCGGCACTGACTTCTTCGAACACGTCGAAAGCCGCGCCCTGAACCTGCAGGATCAGATCCTCTTCACTGACACGTTGCGAGGCATGCTCGGTGCGCGTCTCGAACGGTTCGAGCAAAGCATCGACGATCACACGCGCAACTCCACCAGCCGCCAGCACCACGACGCCCTTACGCAACGGGCCGGACTGCTGTATCAGCTGACACCCGAAATCGGCCTGTTCGCCAACGCCTCCACTTCGTTCAAACCGAACAATGGCCTGGACGCCGCCGGCAGATCCTTTGATCCGGAAGAAGGTGTTGGCTATGAAATCGGGATCAAGAGCGAGCTGTTCGACGACCGTTTGAGCAGCACCCTCGCCGCCTTCCATATCGAAAAGAAAAACGTCCTCGCCCTCGACCCGGGCACCGACACCAGCCGCGCCATGGGCAAGGCCCGCAGCCAGGGTTTCGATCTGCAAGTCGCCGGGCAAGTCACCGATGCCGTACGGGTGATCGGCGCCTTCGCCTACATCGATGCTGAAGTCACCGAGGGCGACAAGGTCATTCCAACCGGCAGCCGAATTCTCGGCGTCGCCAAACACAGCGGCAGTTTGCTGGGGGTTTATGCGTTTCAGGACGGTCGCTTGCGCGGATCCGATGTCGGTGCGGCCTTCACCTATGTCGGCGACCGCTCGGGCGAAGCCGGCAGCGACTTCGAATTGCCGGCTTATCACACGGTTGACCTGCTGGCCCATTACAAGGCCAGCGACAACGTCACTGTGGGCCTGAACCTCAACAACGTTTTCGACGAGAAATACTTCGAGCGTTCCTACAGCCATTACTGGGTCAACCCCGGCGAGCCGCGCAATTTCACCGTCAGCCTGACACTCACTCTATAAAAGGACATCTCCATGCCCTCTCTCAAATCCCTGGCCCTGCTCGGTCTATTGTTCACCCATGAGGTCTCGGCCCATGGTCTCTGGACTGAACAGCGTCGCGGCAACATCGAAGTGATTTACGGCCACGGCGCCGAGGACAATGCCTTCAAGGCGCAGAAAATCAGCGGCGCCTGGGCGTATGACATCAGCGGGAAAATGATTCCGGTGACCGTCCAGCGCCTGCCTGATCACGCGCGCCTGCAACCGCTGAAACCGCCCGCGGTGATCGCCGTGGCACTGGACAATGGCATGTGGTCGCAGACCGCCGACAAGAAGTGGGTCAACGAGGGGCGCAGTAAAGTACCGGGCGCGATCGAGTCGACACAGACGTTCAAGTACAGCCTGGCGATTTATCAGTCGGCCGCCAGGTTGCCCAGGCTTGATCAGCTGAAGTTGCTGATTTTGCCGGAAGTCGATCCGCTGACCGTGGGGCCGGGCAATTCGCTGCCGGTGCGTGTGCTACTGGATGGAAAACCGGCGGCAGGCGTGAAGTTGGTGGGTGACTATCGCAATGCGCCGAACACCTTGAGCACCGAAACCGACGCGGACGGTCGGGCGCAAGTGCTGGTGCGCAATGAAGGGTTGAATGTGATTTCGGCTCAGGTGGAAGTGCCGGTGAAGGACAGCGCTGACGTAAGAAGCCGTGGATTGTTCAGTTCGCTGACATTCCTGGGCGAACCGCATCACGAGTAAGTCAAAACAACACTAAACACTGTGGGAGCGAGCTCGCTCCCACAGGATCGGGGATGGTTTACAGATCGCCTAAACCGTCGATCAACGCCTGGTTCTGCTCCGGCGTACCGATGGAAATCCGCAGGAACTGAGCAATCCGCTCCTGCTTGAAGTGCCGGACGATCACGCCTTGCTCACGCAACTTCGCCGCCAGCCCCGCCGCATCGTGCTGCGGGTGACGGGCGAAAATGAAGTTCGCTGCCGACGGCAATACTTCGAAACCCTTGGCCTGCAGCTGTGCAATCAACTGCTCGCGACTCTCGATGACCAATCGGCAAGTCTTGTCGAAGTACTCACGATCTTCAAACGCGGCCGCCGCACCGACATTCGCCATCCGATCCAGCGGATAGGAGTTGAAGCTGTTCTTGATCCGCTCCAGCGCCTCGATGAGGTCAGGATGCCCCACCGCCAAACCTACCCGCAGACCCGCCAGGGAACGGGACTTGGACAGCGTCTGAGTCACCAGCAGGTTCGGATAACGGTCCACCAGACTGATCGCGGTTTCTCCGCCGAAGTCGATGTAAGCCTCATCCACCACGACCACCGAATCCGGGCTGGCCTTGAGGATTTGCTCGATGGCGTCGAGGGCCAGCAGGCAACCGGTCGGCGCATTCGGGTTGGGGAAAATGATCCCGCCATTCGGCTTGGCGTAGTCCGCCGGGTCGATCCGGAAGTGCGCGTCCAGCGGCACCGCATCAAACCGGATGCCGTACAGACCGCAGTAGACCGGATAGAAGCTGTAGCTGATATCCGGGAACAGCAGCGGCTGATCGTGCTGCAGCAAGCCGTGAAAGATGTGCGCCAGGACTTCATCGGAACCGTTGCCGAGGAACACCTGATTGCTCTGCACGCCGTAATACCTGGCGACCGCATTCTTGAGCAGATCGCTGTTCGGATCCGGGTACAAACGCAGGTTGTCGTTCAGCTCGGCCTGCATGGCGGCCAGCGCCTTGGGCGATGGGCCATACGGGTTTTCGTTGGTGTTGAGCTTCACCAGTTTTGCCAGTTTCGGCTGCTCGCCCGGTACGTAAGGCACCAGATTCTTGACGAACGGGCTCCAGAATTTACTCATGCTCAGTTTCCCTTTTGTTCGTCAACGATACGGTATTCGGCACTGCGGGCGTGGGCGGTCAGCGACTCGCCACGGGCCAGCACGGAAGCGGTTTTGCCCAGCTCGGACGCCCCCTGCTCGGAGCAGAAGATGATCGACGAGCGCTTCTGGAAGTCGTAAACACCCAGCGGCGAGGAGAACCGCGCGGTGCCGGAAGTCGGCAACACGTGGTTCGGGCCCGCGCAATAGTCGCCCAAGGCTTCGGAGGTGTGACGGCCCATGAAGATCGCACCGGCGTGGCGGATCTGCGGCAGCCAGGCTTGCGGATCGGCCACCGACAACTCCAGGTGCTCCGGCGCGATGCGGTTGGCCACTTCGATGGCCTGGGCCATATCGCGAACCTGGATCAGCGCACCACGACCATTGATCGAGGTTTCGATGATTTGCGCGCGCTCCATGGTCGGCATCAGCCTGGCGATGCTGTCGGCCACTTTGTCGAGGAAATCGGCGTCGGGGCTGACCAGGATCGCCTGGGCGTCTTCATCGTGCTCGGCCTGGGAGAACAGGTCCATGGCGATCCAGTCCGGATCGGTCTGACCGTCGCACACCACGAGGATCTCGGACGGACCGGCGATCATGTCGATGCCGACCTGACCAAACACGTGGCGCTTGGCGGTGGCGACATAGATGTTGCCCGGCCCCACCACTTTGTCGACCTTCGGCACGCTTTCGGTGCCGTAGGCCAGCGCGGCGACAGCTTGTGCACCGCCAATGGTGAACACGCGGTCGACGCCGGAGATGCAGGCGGCGGCCAGCACCAGCTCATTGATCTCGCCACGCGGAGTCGGCACCACCATGACCACTTCGGTCACACCGGCAACCTTGGCCGGAATGGCGTTCATCAATACTGACGACGGGTACGACGCCTTGCCGCCCGGCACATACAGGCCGGCGCGGTCCAGCGGCGTGACCTTCTGACCCAGCACCGTGCCGTCGGCCTCGGTGTAAGTCCAGGAGTCCTGTTTCTGCTTTTCGTGGTAGCTGCGCACCCGGGCCGCAGCTTTTTCCAGGGCTTCGCGCTGCGCTACCGTGATGCGCGTGAGCGCCAGTTCCAGGCGTTCGCGCGGCAGGATCAGGTCGGCCATTGACGCGACATCGAGCCCGTCGAATTGACGGGTGAATTCCACCAGCGCGGCATCGCCACGCTCGCGCACGGCCTTGATGATGTCCAGCACCCGCTGATTGACCGAGTCGTCAGACACACTTTCCCAGCTCAGCAGATGATCCAGATGATGTGCGAAATCCGGGTCAGCAGCGTTGAGTCGGCGAATTGCAGTCGGTGCGGTCATAGCGAGAGCCTCATAGGATTGGCAAAAACTCAGGCGCCCTAACTTAGCAGTCGTTTCCGCTTGGGCACCTGAGAATTCTGGCTATGAGGCGGATAGACGGGCGCGACTCAAGGTCGCGCAGGTGAATCAGCCGCGGTGTCGAGACTCCACTGCCTTGCGCAGGGTGTCGATCAACGCCTGAATACGGGCGTGTTGCATTTTCATCGAAGCTTTGTTGACGATCAGCCGGGAGCTGATGGCAGCAATGAAGTCCTGTGGCTCCAGACCGTTGGCCCGCAGCGTGTTACCCGTGTCGACCACGTCGATGATCTTGTCGGCCAGGCCGATCAGAGGCGCCAGTTCCATCGAACCGTAAAGCTTGATGATGTCGACCTGGCGGCCCTGTTCGGCGTAGTAACGCTTGGCAACGTTGACGAATTTAGTGGCGATACGCAGACGGCCCTTGGGCTCGACTGCGCCGACCTTGCCGGCCGTCATCAGTTTGCACTGGGCAATTTGCAGGTCCAGTGGCTCGTACAGGCCCTGGCCGCCGTATTCCATCAGCACGTCTTTACCGGCGACACCCAGGTCGGCGGCGCCATGCTCGACGTAGGTCGGCACATCGGTGGCACGCACGATCAGCAGGCGTACATCTTCCTGGGTCGTGGGGATGATCAGCTTGCGACTCTTGTCCGGATTCTCGGTCGGCACGATGCCTGCTTCAGCCAGAAGCGGCAAGGTGTCATCAAGGATGCGGCCCTTGGACAGTGCGATGGTCAACATGGGAAACGTCAGTCCTTATCAAGGTACTCATGCCCGGTCGCAAACGGCGCCGGACACACGTCGAGCCGGAATCCGGCTCGACTTCAACAATTCAACGGGCATGTCCTTATGCCCATGCAGCAGGAACTAGCCCGGTACGCGGCGGATCTTGGCGCCGAGCATCTGCAGTTTCTCTTCGATGCACTCATAACCACGGTCGATGTGGTAGATGCGATCGATCAGGGTGTCGCCTTCGGCGATCAGCGCCGAGATGACCAGGCTGGCCGAAGCACGCAGGTCGGTCGCCATGACTGGCGCGCCCTTGAGCTTTTCGGTGCCGGTCACGATGGCGGTGTTGCCTTCGACCTGGATCTTGGCGCCCATGCGGTGCAGTTCATAAACGTGCATGAAGCGGTTTTCGAAGATCGTCTCGATCACGGCGCCCGTGCCTTCGGCAATGGCGTTGAGGGAGATGAACTGCGCTTGCATGTCAGTCGGGAACGCCGGATACGGTGCGGTACGCACGTTGACGGCTTTCGGCCGCTTGCCGTGCATGTTCAGTTCGATCCAGTCTTCGCCGCAGGTGATTTCGGCGCCCGCTTCCCGGAGTTTTTCCAGAACGGCTTCGAGGATGGTCGGATCGGTGTCCTTGACCTTCACGCGACCGCCAGTCACGGCAGCGGCGACCAGATAGGTGCCGGTTTCGATACGGTCGGGCATCACTTTGTAAGTGGTGGTGTGCAGACGCTCGACGCCATCGATGGTGATGGTGTCGGTGCCAGCACCGGAAACCTTGGCGCCCATGGCGTTCAGGAAGTTCGCCAGGTCGACGACCTCAGGCTCGCGTGCGGCGTTGGCCAGTACACTGCGGCCCTTGGCCAGAGCGGCGGCCATCATGATGTTCTCGGTACCGGTCACACTGACGGTGTCGAAGAAGAAGTGCGCGCCACGCAGGCCGCCTTCCGGCGCCTTGGCCTTGATGTAGCCGCCTTCAACGTCGATGACCGCGCCCATGGCTTCGAGGCCACGGATGTGCAGGTCAACCGGACGCGAACCGATGGCGCAACCGCCAGGCAGTGCGACTTCGGCTTCACCGAAACGGGCAACCATCGGGCCCAGTACGAGGATCGACGCACGCATGGTTTTCACCAGTTCGTACGGAGCGATCAGGGTCTTGATGGTGCGCGGGTCGATTTCGACGGCCAGTTTCTCGTCGATGACAGGCTCGATGCCCATGCGACCGAACAGCTCGATCATGGTGGTGATGTCGTGCAGGTGCGGCAGGTTGGCCACAGTCACAGGGCCATCGCACAGCAGCGTCGCAGCCAGGATCGGCAGGGCAGAGTTCTTTGCCCCGGAGATGCGGATCTCGCCGTCAAGACGAGCTCCGCCAGTAATAATCAATTTATCCATAAGAATCTCGACGCCCTTGGGCTCAGGTGCGCTCGGCCCAGGCCGCGCTGCTGAAAAATTTCATAGTGACCGCGTGGATGCTGCCATCGGTGATCCACGGGTTCAAATGGGCATAGATCTGCTGCTGACGCTTGACCGGGCTCAATGCCGCCAGTTCATCGCTAATCACGTTCAGCTGGAAATTGCAGCCTTCGCCCTCAACTTCTACCTGAGTTCCTGGCAGCTTTCCTTCAAGGAAGCTCTTCACTTCGGTGGCCTGCATGCTCAACCTCAATCGGCGCCCTGTGCGCGCGGGTCGGACATCATACAAAAAAGCCCCGCGCCTGCGAACCCCGCGGAGCAGGACTCTGACGGGGGGCTACTTTATCGATGCGGGTTAGGGATGCGCCAACAGCTCGGTCAACTCACTGACCTGAGCAATTTCGCGCATGTCTTCGGGCATCCCGCGGATGCTCAGCGCCTTGCCGGCCGCCTGGGCATCTCGCATGAAGCACAGCAGCAAGGACAGGCCGACACTGCTGGACTTCTCCACCGCCGAACAATCGATCACCAGGGCCGCAGCCTTGCTGGACTTGATCAGCGCCTGCCCCTGCTCGCGCAGGCCTGGGCCGGTGCGGTAATCCAGCACGCCACTGAGCAACAGTTCGCCGGTTTCGTTCATGCGAACGGCCGAATCACTCATTGGGCTGGCTTCTGGTCGGATTGTTCGGTAGCGGCCTTGGCTTTGGCAACTTCCCCTGCCCAATTGTCGATGGTCGCCTGCAGGTTGTTGCCATTGCGCGACATTGCATCGGCGAACTGATCGCGGAACAGCTTGCCGATGTTGATGCCGTTGATGATGACGTTGCGCAGCTTCCACTCGCCATTGATCTTCTCGAGTGTGTACTGCACTGGATAGATCGCGCCATTGCTGCCCTTGACCGTCATGCCGACGCTGGTGCGGTCGCCCGACTCATCCTTGGCGGGGTCAACGACGATGCCCTGGTTGTTGTACTCAAGCAACGCATTGCCATAGAACTGGAACAAACCTTTCTTGAAGTTTTCTTCAAAGGTCTTCATTTGCGCAGGGCTGGCTTTACGCGAGTACTTGACCGTCATGATGCTCTTGGAAATACCCTCGGCATCCACCACGGGGCCGACAATCGTGTTCAGCGCCGCATAAAAGTCATTCGGGTCCTTCTTGTATTTCTCTTTGTTGGCCGCCAGGTCGGCGAGCAACCGATTGGTGGTGTCCTGTACCAGATCGTGCGCGGAAGGCGCCGCCACGGCGTTAGCTACCAACGGCAAAGCCGCGAGCAATACCAACAGGCCACGTCGCAAGATTGAGATCATTTAACAGCTCCTCATTTGGCGTCTTTGCTAACGGTATTGAGCAGGAATTTACCGATCAGGTCTTCCAGCACCAGCGACGACTGGGTGTCGTGGATGGTTCCGCCATCCTTGAGCAAGGCTTCTTCCCCGCCCACGCTGATACCGATGTACTTCTCGCCCAACAGGCCAGCGGTCAGGATAGATGCAGTGGAGTCGGCGGGCAGGTTATCTACGCGTTTTTCCACCTGCATGGTCACCCGACCGGTGAAACTGTCGCGATCCAGATCGATTGCGGTGACCTTGCCGATGGTGACACCCGCCATGGTTACTTTGGCTCTGACCGTCAAACCGGCGATATTGTCAAAGTATGCATAAAGTTTATAGGTGTCGGTGCTCGGGCTCGGCGAGAGGCCACTGACCCGCAGCGCCAGCAGCAACAAAGCCAGGATGCCAGCCAGCAAGAAAAGGCCGACACCGATTTCCAGGGTGCGGTTTTGCATCAGAAATCTCCAAACATCAAAGCGGTCAGAATAAAGTCCAGGCCCAGTACTGCCAGGGAGGCATACACCACGGTCTTGGTAGTGGCACGACTGATCCCCTCGGAAGTGGGCTCGCAGTCATAGCCTTGGAATACGGCGATCCAGGTCACGACAAAGGCGAAGACGATGCTTTTGATGATGCCGTTGAGCACATCATCCGTGAACGTCACGCTGTTCTGCATGTTCGACCAGTAGGAACCTTCATAGACACCCAGCCAGTCGACCGCTACCCACGAACCGCCCCAGATGCCCACCACGCTGAAAATCATGGCCAGCACCGGCAGGGAAATGAAGCCGGCCCAGAGGCGCGGGGCAATAATGTACTTGAGCGGGTCGACCCCGATCATTTCCAGGCTGGACAGCTGTTCGGTGGACTTCATGTTGCCGATTTCCGCCGTCAGCGCCGAACCGGCACGCCCGGCAAACAGCAACGCAGTCACCACGGGGCCCAGTTCGCGCAGCAGCGTCAGCGCCACCATCTGCCCGACCGCCTGCTCCGAACCGTAGCTGGACAGAATGTTGAACCCTTGCAGCGCCAGTACCATGCCGATGAACACACCGGAGACCACGATGATCACCAGGGACATCACGCCCACCGAGTGCAGCTGCTTGACCAGCAAGCCAAATCCGCCGCCAATACCGCCACGCCCAAGAAGCGCGTGAAACAGAAATATCGCCGAACGTCCGAACACCGACAGCACATCGATGCCGGCCTGGCCGAACCGGCGCACTCGCTCTATAAGTGAAATCTTGCGCATCAACGCTTCCCCAGAAGATCTGCTCGGTAGTCCGTCGCTGGAAAGTGATAGGGGACCGGACCGTCCGGATCGCCTGTCATGAATTGACGGATACGCGGCTCGTCCGAGTTCATCAGCTCGTCAGGCGTGCCCTGCCCCAACACCTGCCCGTCGCCGACCACATAGATGTAATCGGCGATGCTCGCGGTTTCGGCCAGGTCGTGGGAGACCACGATGCTGGTGATGCCCAATGCATCGTTGAGCAAGCGGATCAGGCGCACCAGTACGCCCATGGCGATAGGGTCCTGGCCGACAAAGGGCTCGTCGTACATGAGAATTTGCGGATCAAGCGCAATCGCCCTCGCCAGCGCGACGCGGCGCTTCATGCCGCCGGACAGCTCATCGGGCATCAGGTCAAGGGCGCCGCGCAAACCCACGGCCTGCAATTTGAGCAGGACGATGTCGCGGATCATTTCTTCCGGCAGTTGGGTGTGAACACGCAGCGGAAAGGCGACGTTCTCGAAGACATCGAGGTCGGTAAAGAGTGCGCCGCTCTGAAACAGCACGCCCATGTGCTTGCGGGCGTCGAACAGATCGCTGCGCGACAGTTTTGGCAGGTTCTGACCGTTGACCCAGACTTCGCCATTGGTAGGCCGCAATTGTGCGCCCATCAACCGCAACAGCGTGGTCTTGCCACACCCGGAAGGCCCCATGATGCCGGTGACCTTGCCGCGGGGAATACGGATATCGACGTTATTGAAAATGCTGCGCGCACCGCGCTTGAAGGTCAGTCCCTTCAGCTCGACCGCGTAGGCGTTATCGGCACTCATCTAAACTCCTTGCGATGCAGCCTCTCACTCGGACGCCTGGCTGTCTGACAAAAGCACATCCGCCGAGCGGGCCGAACTGGCGGCGAACTATATCACTGCAATGGCCACGCGCCCAAGGCCAATGCCGAGCCATATTCAGCAACGAGACAGGCAAAAACGCTCATTTAGAGGGATTGAGCAGCATGGAATGACAATGCTCGACAAACATGCGTGAGGGTTTCGATCATAACCGCTATAATCGCCGCCTTTTCATCAGGCTATACGATTCAGACATGAGCCAATCCAGCGACCTGATTCAATCAGCACAACGCACCATCCGCCTCGAGGTAGAAGCCGTACAAAGCTTGCTGCCGCATATCGACGCAGATTTCGTACGCGCCTGCGAGATGATTCTGGCCAGCAAAGGCCGCGTAGTCGTGGTCGGCATGGGCAAGTCGGGGCATGTCGGCAACAAGATCGCCGCCACCCTGGCCAGCACCGGCACCACCGCATTTTTCGTGCACCCGGCCGAAGCCAGCCACGGCGACATGGGAATGATCACCCGCGACGACGTCATCCTGGCGCTGTCGAACTCCGGCTCGACCAATGAAATCGTCACCCTGCTGCCACTGATCAAGCGTCTGGGCATCCAGCTGATCAGCATGACCGGCAACCCGAACTCGCCGCTGGCCAAGGCCGCCGAGGTCAACCTGAACGTTCACGTCGAGCATGAAGCCTGCCCGCTGAACCTGGCCCCCACCTCCTCTACTACTGCGGCGCTGGTCATGGGCGACGCCCTGGCTGTCGCACTGCTGGAAGCGCGCGGCTTTACCGCTGAAGACTTCGCCTTCTCCCATCCCGGTGGAGCATTGGGCCGACGCCTGCTGCTGAAGGTGGAAAATGTCATGCACGCCGGGCAAGAGTTGCCACAGGTTCAGCGCGGCACCTTGCTCAAGGATGCGCTGATGGAAATGACCCGCAAGGGCCTTGGCATGACAGTCATCCTGGAGGCCGACGGCAAGCTGGCCGGGATCTTCACCGACGGCGACTTGCGCCGCACCCTGGACCGCAGCGTCGACATCCATAGCGCCACGATAGATCAGGTCATGACCGTGCACGGCAAGACCGCCCGCGCCGAGATGCTCGCCGCCGAGGCCCTGAAAATCATGGAAGATCATAAAATCAACGCATTGGTCGTGGTCGACAGCGAAGACCGCCCGGTCGGCGCCTTGAACATGCACGACTTGCTGCGTGCAGGAGTAATGTAATGAGCGCGGACCTGCTGCAACGCGGCCAACAGATCAAACTGGCAGTATTCGATGTCGATGGCGTCCTGACCGACGGGCGCCTGTACTTTCTCGAAGACGGCAGCGAATTCAAGACCTTCAATACCCTCGACGGCCAGGGCATCAAGATGCTGATGGCGGCCGGCGTCCAGACCGCGATCATCAGCGGCCGCAAAACCCCGGTGGTTGAACGACGGGCGAAAAACCTCGGCATCCCGCATCTGTACCAGGGGCGCGAAGACAAACTGGTGGTGCTCGACGAGCTTCTCGGCCAACTCAACCTAAGCTATGAGCAGGTCGCTTATCTAGGCGACGACTTGCCGGACCTGCCGGTGATTCGCCGCGTCGGCCTGGGCATGGCGGTGGCCAATGCCGCAAGCTTTGTGCGTGAACACGCTCACGGAGTAACCCAGGCCCGCGGTGGCGAGGGTGCCGCCCGCGAATTCTGCGAATTGATCCTGCGCGCCCAGGGCCGTCTCGATGCGGCCAACGCCGCGTACCTGTGAGCCAAACCATGCTGAACAAAAAAATTCGCAACATTCTGGTGTTCGGTTGCATTGCGGCGATTTTCGCCGCGGTCGGCTACTGGAACATCAGCCCGGAACGCTTCCTCGACAAGCCGATCGCGCATGTCGACGAAAGCGAAATCGATTATTACGCCACCAACGCCCACAGCGTGCAGTTCCTGCCCGATGGCAGGCTTCAATACGAAATGACTTCCGACAAGGTCGAGCACCTGAAAGCAAGCGAAGTCACGCTGCTGACCAACCCTGACCTGAACATGTTCCGCGGCACCGAGTTCCCGTGGCACGTCCAGAGCGAAAAGGGTGAGGTCAACCCGGACGGCACGCAGGTTGAATTGATCGATTCGGTACGCATCACGCGCTTTGACGAAAAAAACCGCAGAACCCTGATCACCACCACTCGAATGACAGTGTTCCCGCAGCAGCAATATGCGCAGACCGAGCAACCCGTTAGAATCGACGGCGCTGGCGGCGTATCGACCGGTACCGGAATGAAAGCGTATTTGAAAGAAAGCAGGATACACCTGCTTTCGAACGTAAGAGGACAGTATGAGGCTCGTTAAAACCCTCCCTATTTTGCTCAGTCTGGTCGCAGCACTGGGAAGCCTGAGCGCCTGGGCTCTGCCGAACGATCAAGAGCAGCCTATCCGCATTCAAGCCGATGACGCCCAACTGGACGACAAGAATGGCATTGCCACTTACAAAGGTGACGTGATCATTACCCAGGGCTCGATGAAAGTCACCGGCAACACCGTGACCATCACTCGCACGCCGACCGGCGATATCGATGTGGTGACCTCTGTGGGCAATCTCGCCTACTTCGAACAACTGCAAGCCCAGGGCGACACCAAGCCCGTCCAGGGCTGGGGAGTGACCATCCAGTACCACGCCGCGCAAAACCGCGTCGTACTGATCGATCGCGCCAAAGTCGTCGACAAGGACAACAACACCACCCAGGGCGAGAAAATCGTCTACGACACCGTCAAGAAGCTTGCGAGCGCTGGCCGTGCAACAGGCAACAAGGTCACCGAAGCGCGTCCGCGCATCGACATGGTGATCCAGCCGAAGAAGAAAACCGACGAGCAAAAGGCCCAGTAATGGCAACTCTGAAAGCTCAGCATCTGGCCAAGAGCTACAAGAGCCGCCAGGTCGTCCGTGATGTCAGCCTGTCCATCGACAGCGGTCAGATCGTTGGCCTGCTAGGCCCTAACGGTGCCGGCAAGACCACCTGCTTCTACATGATCGTGGGCCTGGTGCAGGCCGATCAGGGCCGCATACTGATCGACGACCTGGACGTCAGCCACCAGCCAATGCACGGCCGCGCCAAGGCCGGTATCGGCTATCTGCCGCAAGAAGCGTCGATCTTCCGCAAACTCTCGGTCGCCGACAACATCATGGCGATCCTCGAGACCCGCAAGGAACTCGACAAAGCCGGTCGCCGCAAGGAGCTGGAAAGCCTGCTGCAGGAATTCCACATCAGCCACATCCGCGACAACCTCGGCATGAGCCTGTCCGGTGGTGAACGCCGCCGCGTGGAAATCGCCCGGGCATTGGCCACCAACCCGAAATTCATCCTCCTCGACGAGCCCTTCGCCGGCGTGGACCCGATTTCGGTCGGCGACATCAAACAGATCATTCATCACCTCAAGGCCAAAGGCATTGGCGTGCTGATCACCGACCACAACGTCCGTGAAACCCTCGACATCTGTGAAACCGCCTACATCGTCAACGATGGCCAATTGATCGCCGAAGGCGACGCTGAAACCATCCTGGCCAACGATCTGGTCAAGGAAGTGTATTTGGGCCATGAGTTCCGCCTGTAAGCACCGAGGTGTCTGGCTAGTCGACCGAGCGCTTGTCTCGATAAAAAATCAACACTTTTTTATTGTTACAGCGCTCTAGGCAAACACTTCAGTTTCAGGCATATAATTTGCTTATGTTTGGCGCTCCGGCGCCCTGTAGTGGATGGCGCATGTGCGCCGGCGAATAAGGTGTTTAGCCCCTGCCATGAAACCATCGCTAGTCTTGAGAATGGGCCAGCAGCTGACGATGACACCGCAGCTGCAACAGGCCATCCGCCTGCTCCAATTGTCGACCCTGGACCTGCAACAGGAAATCCAGGAGGCCCTGGAGTCCAATCCGATGCTCGAACGCCAGGAAGAAGGCGACGACTTCGATAACAGCGACCCCTTGGCCGACAACGTCGAACAGAAACCCAACCCCGACATTCAGGAACCCTCCTACCAGGAAAGCGCACCGACGGTTGATAACCTCGAGGAAGGCGACTGGAACGAGCGTATCCCCAACGAACTGCCCGTCGATACCGCCTGGGAAGACGTTTACCAGACCAGCGCCAGCAGTCTGCCGAGCAACGATGACGACGAGTGGGATTTCACCACCCGCACATCGGCCGGTGAAAGCCTGCAAAGCCATTTGCTGTGGCAATTGAACCTGGCGCCCATGTCCGACACCGATCGCCTGATCGCCGTGACCCTGATCGATTGCATCAACAATCAGGGCTACCTGGACGAGACGCTCGAGGAGATCCTCGAAGCCTTCGACCCGGAGCTGGACATCGAGCTGGACGAAATCGAAGCCGTCCTGCACCGTATCCAGCA
Organism: Pseudomonas fluorescens group sp. PF-69; assembly: GCF_054481235.1. Classification (NCBI taxonomy): domain Bacteria; kingdom Pseudomonadati; phylum Pseudomonadota; class Gammaproteobacteria; order Pseudomonadales; family Pseudomonadaceae; genus Pseudomonas; species Pseudomonas fluorescens group sp. PF-69. The sequence continues at coordinate 530,530 of NZ_JBTMNC010000001.1, forward strand.
ATTCGAACCCGCCGGGATCGGCGCCCGCAACCTGGGCGAATGCCTGCTGCTGCAATTACGCCAGTTGCCAGCTAAAACTCCTTGGCTCGCCGAAGCAAAGCGCCTGGTCACCGACTACATCGACTTGCTCGGCAGCCGCGATTACAGCCAGCTGATGCGCCGCATGAAGCTCAAGGAAGATGAGCTGCGCCAGGTGATCGAACTGGTTCAGAGCCTCAATCCGCGCCCGGGCTCGCAAATCGAATCCACTGAAGCCGAATACGTGGTTCCCGACGTGATCGTGCGCAAGGACAACGAGCGCTGGCTGGTGGAACTCAACCAGGAATCGGTTCCGCGTCTTCGGGTCAACGCCCAGTACGCCGGCTTCGTGCGTCGCGCCGACACCAGCGCCGACAACACGTTCATGCGCAATCAGTTGCAGGAAGCCCGCTGGTTCATCAAGAGCCTGCAAAGCCGCAATGAAACCCTGATGAAAGTTGCCACCCAGATCGTCGAGCATCAGCGCGGCTTCCTGGAATACGGCGACGAAGCCATGAAACCGCTGGTCCTGCATGACATCGCCGAGGCGGTTGGCATGCACGAGTCGACAATTTCACGGGTGACCACACAGAAATTCATGCATACCCCTCGGGGCATATATGAACTGAAGTACTTTTTTTCCAGCCATGTCAGCACCTCCGAAGGCGGCGAATGCTCGTCCACGGCGATCCGCGCGATCATCAAAAAACTGGTTGCCGCGGAAAATCAGAAAAAGCCGTTGAGTGACAGCAAGATCGCTGGTTTACTGGAGGCACAAGGCATTCAGGTGGCTCGCCGCACCGTCGCCAAGTACCGCGAATCCCTGGGGATCGCGCCTTCGAGCGAACGCAAGCGGTTGATGTAGAGCCACGCCACAGCGTTCCAGTGGTAGATCATTTGATCTACCGCTTTATGCACTGGCAACGAAGGAGAAGCTGTATGCAAGTCAACATCAGTGGACACCAACTGGAAGTGACCGAACCTCTTCGCACCTACATCGGCGAAAAACTCGAACGGTTAGAGAGGCACTTCGACAAGATCACCAACGTACAGGTCACGATGACCGTCGAAAAGTTGAAGCAGAAAATCGAAGCCACGCTGCATATTCCCGGCAATGAAGTGGTCGCGAACGCGGAACATACCGATATGTACGCGGCGATCGACGCACTGACCGACAAGCTGGATAAACAACTCAAAAAGCATAAGGAAAAGACCCAGAGCCTCCTACAGGGCGCTACCGGTCGTTAACACCCCCAACCCATGATCCGACTTGAAAGCATCCTGACCCCCGGCCGTTCCCTTGTGAACGTGCCGGGCGGCAGTAAAAAGAAAGCCCTCGAACAAATTGCCAACCTGATCGCCCGGGAAGTGCCGGATCTGGAGATGCAAGATGTCTTCGAGGCGTTGATTGCCCGTGAAAAACTCGGCTCGACGGGTTTTGGTAACGGCATCGCCATTCCCCACTGTCGCCTGAAGGGCTGCTCTTCACCCATCAGTGCCCTGATGCACCTCGATGCCCCCATAGATTTCGACGCCATCGACGGCGCACCGGTTGACCTGTTGTTCGTTCTACTGGTCCCGCAAGCCGCTACCGATGCGCACCTGGAGCTTTTGCGCCAAATTGCCAGCATGCTCGACCGCAAGGAAGTGCGCGAAAAACTGCGCAGCGCCCCGAGCAATGAAGCCTTGTATCAGGTTGTCCTGGACGAGCAAAACGGTCAGTAACCATGCGCTTGATCATCGTCAGTGGCCGCTCCGGCTCAGGTAAAAGCACCGCCCTTGATGTACTCGAGGACAGTGGCTACTACTGCATCGACAACCTTCCCGCCGGGTTGCTGCCGGAACTCGCCGAACGCGCATTGATCCACACCGAACTGGCACAGCCGCTGGTGGCCGTGTCCATTGATGCACGCAACCTGCCAAGTCACTTGTCGCGATTCCCCGAATTGCTCGAAGAAGTCCGCAGCCGGCATATCCAGTGCGATGTTCTGTACCTGGATGCCGACGAAGAAACCTTGCTCAAGCGTTTTTCGGAAACCCGTCGTCGTCACCCGCTGAGCAGTGCCAATCGTTCGCTGGCTGAAGCGATCAACGATGAAACCAGCCTGCTCGGCCCCATCGCCGACCTTGCCGATCTCAAAGTCAACACCACCAACCTCAACCTGTATCAGCTACGGGATACGATCAAACTGCGCTTGCTGAACCAGCCGGAACCCGGCACGGCATTCCTAGTGGAGTCCTTTGGTTTCAAGCGTGGCATGCCAGTGGATGCCGACCTGGTATTCGACGTGCGCTGCCTGCCCAATCCCTACTGGAAACCCGAGCTTCGAGCGCAGTCCGGGCTTGATCAACCCGTTGCCGAGTACCTCGCAGCCCAGCCGGATGTAGAAGAGATGTTCCAGGACATCTCCACCTATCTGCTCAAATGGTTGCCCCGCTTTGCCGCCAGCAACCGCGCCTATGTCACCATTGCCATTGGCTGCACGGGCGGGCATCACCGCTCCGTCTACCTGACCGAACGTTTAGGCAAGACGCTGCAACAATCCCTGAAGAACGTCCAGGTTCGCCACCGCGACCTCAGCTAAAGGATTCACACCGCGATGCCTGCTCAGGAAATCGAAATCATCAACAAGCTGGGCCTGCATGCCCGTGCTTCTGCAAAATTCGTCGGAGTCGCCGGTGAGTTCAAGGACTGCACGATCAGAGTCGGACGCACTCCGGAATCCACGGTCGACGGCAAAAGCATCATGGCAATGATGATGCTCGCGGCTGGCAAGGGCACCAAAATCTACATCAGCACCGAAGGCGAAGACGCGCAACGTGCACTGGATGCGTTGAAAGACTTGATCAACCGTTATTTCGACGAAGGCGAGTAAACGCCAATCCAGACCAAACCCGCTCAGTAGCCCAATAAAAAAGGCGCACCACCCAATCAGGTGGCGCGCCTTTTTTGTGACGAGCGGGTTTAGCTGCCCGCCACTGTCATTCGCTCGATCAGCACAGAACCCGTACGAATGTTGCTGCGCAGCTCCAGGTCGTTACCCACGGCAACGATCTGCTTGAACATGTCACGCATGTTGCCGGCAATGGTCACTTCCTGGACCGCGAACTGGATTTCACCGTTCTCGACCCAGTAACCGGCCGCGCCACGGGAGTAGTCGCCCGTGACCATGTTCAGGCCTTGCCCCATCAATTCGGTCACCAGCAGGCCACGCCCCATGCGACGCAGCAAGGCCGCCTGATCTTCATCACCATGGGTGACGAACAGGTTATGCACGCCTCCGGCATTCGCGGTGCTCGGCATGCCGAGCTTGCGACCGGAGTAAGTACCGAGGATGTAAGACACCAGCTCGCCCTTTTCAACGAACGGCTTCGCGTAAGTCGCCAGACCATCGCCATCGAAGGCCGCGCTGCCCAAGGCACGCATCAAGTGCGGACGCTCATCGATGGTCAGCCATTCAGGAAACAGCTTCTGACCCAGGGTGCCTTCAAGGAACGATGACTTGCGGTACAGGCTGCCGCCGGAAATCGCCGACAGGAAGCTACCGAACAAACCACCGGCCAACTCCGCGGAAAACAGCACCGGCACTTCGCAGGTTGGCACCGGACGCGCGCCGAGACGGCTTGCCGCCCGTTGTGCGGCACGCTGGCCAATGCTCACCGGATCAGCCAGCAAATTGCCCTGGCGGTTCACGTCATACCAATAATCGCGCTGCATCTGACCATCGGCCTCGGCGATCATCACGCAGCTCAGGCTGTGCCGGGTCGACGCATAACCGCCGATAAAACCGTGGCTGTTGCCATAGACACGGCAGCCTTGATGGGTGCTCAGCGTAGTGCCATCGGCATTCTTGATCCGGCTGTCGGCAGCAAATGCGGCCGCTTCACAGGCCAGCGCCTGCTCGATTGCCTGCTCCGGTGTGATATCCCATGGGTGGAACAGGTCGAAATCCTGAACGTCACGAGCCATCAGAGCGGCATCCGCCAGGCCCGACGCTTCGTCTTCCGAGGTGTGTTTGGCAATGGCCAAGGCGGCGGCCACGGTCTCACGAATCGCCTCCGGACCGCTGGCCGAGGTGCTGGCCGAACCCTTGCGCTGGCCAACGTACAAGGTGATGCCAAAACCCTGATCACGATTGAATTCGACGGTTTCGACTTCGCGCTGGCGCACCGTAGTCGACAGACCCTGCTCCAGGGATACCGCCACTTCACAGGCACTGGCCCCCTGGCGCCTGGCTTCAGCGATGATCTGCTCGACTTGTTCTTGCAGTGCCGGCAACGCTTGTGGGCCGACGCTTTCAACTGCACTCATGCTGTTCTCCACTCAAATTCTGCTTTCGGTATAGGTCATCGAGCGACCGGGCCGGACAAGCGGCCCCCGACTGGTTATCATGGCGGCGTTTCTTTGCGGACGGCCACCATGGTTGATTCTTACGACGACTCCCTCGATACGGGAGAAAAAAGCAAATCCCAGGTCAAACGCGAGCTGCATGCTCTGGTTGACCTTGGCGAACGCCTTACGACACTCAAGCCTGACTTGCTGGCAAAACTGCCCTTGACCGACGCTTTGCGCCGGGCCTTGGCCGATGCGCCCAAGCACACGGCGAACATCGCGCGTAAACGGCACCTCCAGTTCATCGGCAAACTGATGCGCGATCAGGACACTGACGCCATTCTGGTCTTGCTCGATCAACTCGATGCCTCCACTCGCCAATACAACGAACGCTTCCATAACCTGGAGCGCTGGCGTGATCGCCTGATCGCTGGCGACGATGCAGTCCTGGAAAAGTTCGTCATCGACTACCCGGAGGCTGATCGCCAGCAATTGCGCTCCCTGATCCGTCAGGCCCAGCACGAATTGGCGACCAACAAGCCACCGGCATCGAGCCGCAAAATCTTCAAGTACATCCGTGAGCTGGACGAGACTCAACGCGGTCTGCGCTGAGACTCTGATCGGGTGAGTCGCCTGGCGGCTCACCCGCAGCTCCACGCCTTACGCGCCCGTGCCACCCACGGTGATCGCATCAATTTTCAGCGTTGGCTGGCCGACACCCACCGGCACCGACTGCCCATCCTTGCCGCACGTCCCCACACCGCTGTCCAGCGACAGGTCGTTACCGACCATCGACACCTTGCTCATGGCTTCCGGCCCGTTGCCGATCAGGGTCGCGCCCTTGACCGGAGCGGTGATCTTGCCGTCCTCGATCAGATACGCCTCGCTGGTGGAGAACACGAACTTGCCGCTGGTGATGTCCACCTGGCCGCCGCCGAGGTTGGCGCAATAGATACCGCGCTTCACCGAGGCGATGATTTCGGCCGGATCGCTTTCACCGGCGAGCATGTAGGTGTTGGTCATGCGCGGCATTGGCAGGTGCGCGTAGGATTCGCGACGGCCGTTACCCGTACGGGCCACGCCCATCAGGCGCGCGTTGAGTTTGTCCTGCATGTAGCCTTTGAGTACGCCGTTTTCGATCAGCGTCGTGCACTCGGTCGGCGTACCTTCGTCGTCAACGCTCAAGGAGCCACGACGCCCCGCCAGGGTGCCGTCATCGACGATAGTGCAAAGCTTGGACGCAACCATCTCGCCCATGCGTCCGCTGTAGGCTGAACTGCCCTTGCGGTTGAAATCTCCCTCCAGACCGTGGCCGACCGCTTCGTGCAGCAACACACCCGACCAACCGGAGCCAAGCACCACCGGCAACGTACCGGCCGGCGCCGGAATGGCCTCCAGGTTGACCAGCGCCTGTCGCAGCGCTTCACGGGCATAGCCCATGGCGCGATCTTCGGCGAGGAAATAACGGTAATCGGTGCGACCGCCACCGCCATGCCCGCCGCGCTCACGACGGCCGTTCTGCTCGACGATCACGCTGACATTGAAACGCACCAGAGGTCGCACATCCGCCGCCAGCCCGCCGTCGGTGGAGGCCACCAGAATCCGTTCCCAGACACCCGCCATACTGACGGTGACTTGCTGGATGCGCGGATCAAGCGCGCGCGTCGCGGCATCGATGCGTTTGAGCAGATCGACTTTCTCGGCACGGGTCAGCACTTCCAGAGGATTGTCTGCCCCATATAACTGCGCGACATCCTGGGTGGTGAACGCCTGCACGGTGCCGTTTTGCCCGGCCCGAGAGATCGAGCGGGCGGCACGGGCCGCCGCGCCCAGGGCTTCCAGAGTGATGGCGTTGCTGTAGGCAAAACCGGTCTTTTCACCCGATTGCGCCCGCACGCCCACTCCCTGGTCAAGGTTGAAGCTGCCTTCCTTGACGATGCCGTCTTCCAGCGCCCAGGACTCGGATATCTGCCCCTGGAAATACAGGTCGGCGGCATCGATTCCCGGGCCTGCCAGATCGCCGAGCACACCCTGCAGGCTCTCGATCGTTACGCCGCCAGGCGCCAGGAGGTGATCACTGACTGAGGACAACAACTCGCTCATATGCTTTATGCCTTAAATTCGTCGTTCTGATGCAGGCCGCTGGGCGCCCTGCGAGAAAAAGCGCCGGTGACTGGACACCGGCATCCGCGCCCGGATGGACGCCTGTTCGCTGCTGTCTATCTCGGCCAGCAGCACGGCCTCGCCTTGATCCTGTTGCGCCAGCACGCGCCCCCATGGGTCGATGATGGCGGCATGCCCCCAGGTTTCACGCGGCCCCGGATGCGTCCCACCCTGGGCGGCCGCGAGCACATAACACTGGGTTTCAATGGCCCGCGCGCGAATCAACACGTCCCAATGCGCCGCACCGGTCACGGCAGTAAAGGCCGATGGTGCGGTAATCAGCTCCGCGCCGACAGCACGCAATTCGCTGTACAACTCCGGGAATCGCAGGTCATAACAGACCGTCAGGCCGACTCGCCCCACCGGTGTGTCCGCGACCACGACACCACTGCCATAAGCATAGTCATCGGATTCGCGATAACGGCCGCGATTGTCTGCCACGTCAACGTCGAACAAATGCAGCTTGTCGTAACGCGCCACCGTCTCACCCCGGTCATCGACCAGCAACGAGCAGGCGTGCACCTTGGCTGCCGGCTGGTCCACCGGCGGCAGCGGCAAGGTGCCGGCCACAATCCATAACTTGAGGTCGCGAGCGGTCTGTTTCAACCAGGGCAGGATCGGGCCTTCGCCCAGCGCCTCGGCGCGGCCGATGTCGGCAATGTCGCGCCGGCCCATGGCCGCGAAGTTTTCCGGCAGCACGGCAAGCGCCGCACCACCGGCTGCTGCCTGCTCGAGCAATCGACGGGCCTGGGCCAGGTTGGCCAGCACATCGCTCTGGCTGACCATTTGAATCACCGCTACAGACATGGCGCGCTCCTGAATGGATAGACGTCCATGCTACTCCATAGGCCTGGAGTGTGCGTTCTGAAAAAGAGCGTCAAAAAGGCTTGTCGTAGGTGATTTTCGGTTCTTTCCATGGCCCCTTGACGGTGTACTTCACACTGGCAAAACGGGCCACGCGGTCACCGATCAACTTGTCGATCAGGAACAGAGCACCGCCGACGGCAGGCGCGCCCACGATCAGGGCGGCAATTGGCAGGTTATTGGTCACCGGCAACGTCACCATCAGCTTGGCGTCGATCTGATCGCCCACCAGGTTCAGGGTGCCGTTGAGCTCAACATTACTCGACGGGCCGGTCATCTGGATGGGCTCACGGGTCACATAGACGCCATTGGTCGCCACCAGCAGCCCCTTGACCCGGTCATAGCTCAAGCCTTTGCCGAACAGGTCGGAGAAATCCAGGCGCAATCGCCGGCCGATGGAGTTGAAGTTGAGCAGGCCGAACACTCGCAACGCCTGTGCACCGCCTTCAACTTCAACAAACTGGCCCTCACTCATTGAGGCATCAAGGGTCCCGGAGAAACGCTTGCTGGCCAGCCAGGCCGGTGAACCGGGCCAACGGCCATCGACATCCATACGGAATTCCTGGCTGGTCACGCTCGGTGCGAAGCCCCATCCCTTGAGTACATCCGCCAGGTTCTTGCCACTGATCCGCCCCTTGTACCAGCTTGTGCTGGAGCCGGGCGCGCCTTCCCAGCCTCCGCTGCCTTGCAACAGGATGCCCTTGAGGCCCATATCCAGTGAGTTGAGGGCAATCCCCTTGGCCGTCGGACGAACCTTGAGTGACCAGGCGCCGACCAGATCATTGCCCTGGAACAGCTGATTGATGGTGATATCCAGCGCCGGGATCTTCGTCGGATCCACGGAGGCCAGCGGGTCCGGCGAGTTTTCGTCGGCAAGGACCTTCGGATCAGGTGCCGGCAAGCGCACATATTGCAGATTGATGACCATCGGCGCAGCTTTCGCATCAGGAATGCTGGCGGCGCCCTTGACCTGCTGGCTGTCGAGCTGCAAAGCCCAGGCAGCCGGTTTGCGCGTCAACTGCACCGATGCCTGATCCAGAGTGGTGCCCAGCGCGCTGAGCTTGCCAACCTTGAAATCCGCGCCGCTGAGCAACTGTTTGGCACTGCCGCCCGGATCTTGCCCAGCGTACTTGTTCGCCAGGTCCTGCCAGGGGCCGACATCCAGCTCCGATAGCACGCCGCGCACCCGCAGGCCTTTGGCAGCAGGCAACACGGCATTGCCATTACCCAGGAACAATTCACCGCGACCCTCGGCAAAATTTCCGGGAGGCGCGGCGAAGGTGAAGTTCGCCAATTCGCCGTAATTCACCCAATAGCGTCGCTCCGCTCCCTGCAACGTCATGCGGAATGTCGTATCGCGCCCGGTTTCGGCGGACATGCCGAAAGGGGCCGGCAAATCGATGGCGACACCTTTGAGACTGGAGCTGACCATCAACTGGCTATCGCCACCGTCGAGGGTCAGTTGCAATTGATACGGGATCACACCGCTCGCCGGCAGCGGCTGGGTGACGTTCAGCCAGTTCGCGAGTTTCTTGACTTCGACTTGCCCCGTGGCCGTGACACGGGTATTGAGCCTGCCTTCACGACCATCGGCGAATATCCGCGCACTCACCGGTTTGTCGAAGGCTCGTGCCGTGATGTTCTGGCCGCTCAAGCCTTTGCTGCTATCGAAACGAAAATCACCTTTGAGCTGAGTCAACTCAAGGGGGGGCTCGGGCAATTTCAGTCGAGCCTTTGCCGTTTTGAAGTCGACGAGGATCTTCGGCTGCTCGCCTTTGACCAACGGGATATCCAGCTTCAGTTTACCTTGCAGATCCCCCTCGCCTTCCCAGCCGGCGAACGTCTCGGCAGTACCGATTGGCGCTTCCTTGAGAATTTTCAGGCCGTCACCCAAGCCGCCGGCAAACCCGCCGTCAAGGAACAGATGAGCGCTCTGTCCTGCCGGAGCGTGAGGAATGTTGACGTAAATATCGCTGACCTGGGTGTCGAGCAACTGCCCCTTGCTGGCCAGAATCCGCACGCCGCTGTCCTCGACGAACACGTCCCCCGTGACCTTGCTGACATGCGGCCAGCCCGGCTGAAACGCCAACTCGGCATCGTGCACTTTGAAAAACAGGCTGATGCTGCGGGCGGCATCTTCGGCGCCGTGATTCAGCGAGCCCTGGTACTGGAAGAAACCTTGATCGACTGCCCCCTTGAGAATCGCGGTACGCAGCCATTCGTCGAGTGAAGGGCTCAGGACCGCCGGCAAGTACTTGGCGGTATAGCGACCGTCCCCGTCGACCATGCCGACCCGCAGGTCCATGTAGTCTTCCTGGTTGTGGTCAAAATGCAGCCGGATCAGGAAGTCACCGGCAATCTTGCCTTCCTCGCCCAAGACCTTCAGGTACGGCGCGATCAGGGTGAAGCCTTCTTTATCGAGTTTCCAGGTCAACCGGGCATTGGCCTGAATGTATTGCCATGGCTTGGCGAAAATCGGGTCCAGGTGCAGCAGGAAATCCTTGCTGTCCATGCGCAGCTCGCCGTGCCCCAGGTCCCCGCTGATACTGCCGCTGACATTCCGTGCCGCCGGAGCGCCGTGGTAGGCGTCGAAGCCGACCCGATCAAGATTGGCAGCAAAGCTGAACTTGCTGTCGTCGGTGGCATTGGGCCGCACGTCGATCAGAACGTTGCGCAGGCCACCGATGACCTTGAGCCGCTCGACCGTCGTGGCGAAACCTTCAGGTAATGGCGCCAGGGCATTGAGCAGCGGTGTGAGCGGAGTGAGCTCGAGGCGGTCGGCTTGCAGGTGCCAAACCTCTTCTGCCTTGTCGGTGGCTGCCAGCTGCTTGAGCTGCAAGCGTGATTCCCAGCGAGTCTCGCCGAGGTTCATGGCCAGAGAGTCCAGGGTGACTAACATGCCGTCGGCGCTGCGCTGAAAATAGCCGTTGAGCGCCAGATTATTGATCTGGACCGGCTTGCGCTCGGCATAGGCACCTTTGATTTGAGGCGCGTTCAACCGGATGGCGGCACTTTGCAAGGCACCTTGGCCCCAGGCGGCCCACAACTCGCCACCGGCCTTGATCTGCGAGAAATTCCATTGCTGGGAAACGCTTTCGGGCAGCCATTTCGACCAGTCACTTTGCGGCAGGCTCAGGTAGACGTCCGCCCCACCCTCCTTCCATCGGCTGGCCTGAATGCGGGTACGCAGGCTCATCGCCATCGGCTGGCCATCAGGCAGGGTCAAGCGAACATCGAGCCGCTGGCGGTATACACCGGTTTTCAGATTCAGACCAACGTAAGTCAGGCTAAGGGGCGATTCCCCCCACGGCTGCAACGTGATTTGACTGTCGAGCACCGACAACTGCTGGACCATTTGCAGGCTATTGAGCAACTGCTCCGGGTCGAGGGGCTGATCGTTCCTGACCGGCAAACCTTCCAGCGCCCACTCCCCCTCATTGCCTTGCTTGAGGCTGATCTTCAGGCCATTGAGTTCCAGGTGGGCAATACGTATCTCGCGCGCCAGCAGACTGGCCCAGAGGTCCGGCACCGCCCGCACCTTTTCCAGGTGCAGGGCATTGGCACCCTCACCGACCGTCACATCGTGGGCCGAAAGAATAGGCGCGAAGCCGCTCCAACTGCCTTTCAGCTCGCCAATCTGCAGCGGCATGCCCAAGGCGGCGCTGGCCTTGCTCTCGACTTCACCACGATACTCGGCCACCAACGGCGTCAGCTCACGGCCAAGGCTGACGTACAATGCCATCAATACCAAAACCAACGCGCACAGGCCCAGACCCCAGCGGGTCAGTGCGGCCAATATGCGTGTCAGACGCTCCATGTCAGTTGGCTCCCATGGCAAATGTTTTGCAAAAAGCTGAGGCCAGCCGTTCAGGAAAAGTTAAAGCGTAGCGAATCAGAGCAACACCACGTCGTATTGTTCCTGGGAATACATGGTTTCCACCTGGAAACGAATCGTGCGGCCGATAAACCCTTCGAGCTCGGCGACATTGCCCGACTCCTCATCGAGCAGACGATCGACAACTTTCTGGTTCGCCAATACACGATAGCCTTCCGCCTGATAGGCGCGAGCTTCGCGGAGGATTTCGCGGAAGATTTCGTAGCAGACGGTTTCCGGGGTCTTCAATTTGCCGCGGCCCTGGCAACTGCTGCACGGCTCGCACAGAACCTGCTCGAGGCTTTCGCGGGTGCGTTTACGGGTCATCTGCACCAGGCCCAACTCGGTGATACCGATGATGTTGGTCTTGGCGTGGTCGCGCTCCAATTGCTTCTCGAGCGTGCGCAGCACTTGACGCTGGTGCTCTTCATCTTCCATGTCGATGAAGTCGATGATGATGATCCCGCCCAGATTACGCAGGCGCAGCTGTCGAGCAATCGCGGTCGCGGCTTCCAGGTTGGTCTTGAAGATGGTTTCTTCCAGGTTGCGATGACCGACGAACGCCCCGGTGTTGACGTCGATGGTGCTCATGGCTTCCGCCGGGTCGACCACCAGATAACCGCCAGACTTGAGCGGGACTTTGCGTTCCAGGGCTTTCTGGATTTCGTCTTCGACGCCGTACAGGTCGAAAATCGGCCGTTCGCCGGGGTAATGTTCCAGACGATCGGCGATCTCCGGCATCAGTTCGGCGACGAACTGCGTGGTTTTCTGGAAGGTTTCCCGGGAGTCGATGCGAATTTTTTCGATCTTCGGGCTCACCAGGTCACGCAAGGTACGCAGCGCCAAACCAAGGTCTTCGTAGATCACACTCGGTGCGCTGATGGTTTTGATCTGCGCATTGATCTGATCCCAGAGCCGGCGCAGGTAGCGGATGTCCATGAGGATTTCATCGGCACCCGCGCCTTCCGCCGCGGTACGCAGGATAAAACCGCCGGCCTCCTTGATGCCTTCTTTGGCGACGCAATCGGAGACCACCTGCTTGAGACGCTCACGCTCGGCTTCATCTTCGATTTTCAGCGAAATGCCGACATGAGCCGTACGCGGCATGTAGACCAGATAACGCGAAGGGATCGACAGCTGGGTGGTCAATCGGGCGCCTTTGGAGCCGATCGGGTCCTTGGTGACTTGCACCACCAGGCTCTGCCCTTCATGAACCAGGGCACTGATGCTCTCGACCGCCGGGCCTTCGCGCAGGGAAATTTCCGAAGCATGAATGAACGCGGCGCGATCCAGACCGATATCGACGAAAGCGGCCTGCATGCCAGGCAACACCCGTACGACCTTGCCTTTATAGATGTTGCCAACGATGCCGCGCTTTTGCGTACGTTCGACATGGACCTCTTGCAGGACACCGTTTTCAACCACCGCCACGCGCGATTCCATCGGCGTGATGTTGATCAGGATCTCTTCACTCATGGCAGGGTCTCGTTCAGGCATGTTCACGGTAATGGCCACATCTGGTCAGTACAACGCTTAACGCGCATTATGGTTTTGCCAACAGGGTATGCCGAAATGGCCGAGCAGTTCTGCGGTTTCGCACAGCGGCAAGCCAACCACCGCCGAGTAACTTCCATTGAGCCCGGCGACAAACACCGCACCCAGTCCTTGAATTCCATAACCACCGGCCTTGTCCTTCGGCTCGCCGCTGGCCCAGTAGGCCGTTGCCTCATCGCTGCTTATCGGGCGAAAACGCACCACGCTACGCACCACCCGCGACTCGCAACGCTCACCTTCGAGTACAGCGATCGCCGTCAGGACTTCATGCTCACACCCGGACAACATCTTCAGCATGGCGCAAGCGTCAGCTTCATCAACCGGCTTGCCGAGAATTTTCCCGTCGAGCACCACGGCGGTATCGGCTCCCAGCACGCAAAACGGAGCGCCGGACTGCACGACATCGCGCCCGGCCGCAGCCTTGCCACGCGCCAGACGCTCGACATAGGCCGATGGGGATTCGTGAGCTAAAGGAGTTTCATCGATGTCCGCACTGACGGCGGAAAACGGCACGCCGATCTGCGTAAGCAGTTCACGTCGACGCGGCGAGCCAGAGGCGAGGTATAGCGACTTCATCAAGACATCTCCCTTGTCATGGTGTGGGCAAATGCCTGACCGAATCAGTTGATTTTGTAGCGTCGACGCAATCCGCGCAAACCGAAGCTGACCCAAGGCCAGAGCAAGGCACTGACCAGTGCCGGCAACACCAGTGCCAGCGTCGGCTGGCGATTGCCGGTCAGGGCGCTGAGCCACAACTGGACCAACTGCGCGAGGCCGAAGATCACCAGGATCACCAGGCTTTGTTGCCACATCGGGAACATCCGAAGACGTTGTTGCAACGCCAGCACCAGGTAGGTGATCAACGTCAGGATCAAGGCATTTTGCCCCAGCAACGTGCCATACAGCACATCCTCGGTCAGGCCCAGGCACCACGCGGTGACCATCCCGACCTTCTGCGGCAGGGTCAATGCCCAGAACGCCAGCAACAGGGCCAGCCATAGAGGACGAAGGATTTCCATGAACTGCGGCAGCGGCGAAACGCTGAGCAGCATGCCGATGGCGAAGGTCAGCCAGACGATCCAGCCGTTTCGGGAGGCTTTGACACCAGCCATTATTCTCGTCCCCCAGTGGTCGCCGGCGCGGAGACAGGCGGTTTGGCAGCAGGTTTGACTACGGCGGGTTGTGCCGCCGGCGGTTTGGCTGGCGCGGGTGCGGTCGTGGACGGCTTGGGATGTTTAACGCCTGGTTTGGCCGGCGTTGTAGCCGCCGGTACGGTAGCAGGCACTGCCGGGGCCACCGGGGCAGCCTGAGCCGGAGTCGGAACGATGGCCGGCTTGGGCACGGTCGCCGGAATGATCGGCCCGCCACCCTGCGCATCCAGGGATTCCTGCGCCTGGGCAGCGTCGTTGGCACGCTCTTCCGGGGTACGGGTATCGCTGAACACCAGCAGCAGGTATCGGCTGCGGTTCAGCGCAGCCGTCGGCACGGCGCGAACAATGGCGAATGGCTGACCGGAGTCGTGAATCACTTCCTTGACCGTCGCCACCGGGTAACCTGCCGGGAAGCGTTGGCCAAGGCCGGAGCTGACCAGCAGATCACCTTCCTTGATGTCAGCGGTATCGGCCACATGACGCAGTTCCAGGCGCTCCGGATTGCCAGTGCCGCTGGCGATCGCCCGCAGACCGTTGCGGTTTACCTGCACCGGAATGCTGTGGGTGGAATCGGTCAGCAACAGGACGCGGGAGGTGTACGGCATCAACTCGACCACTTGCCCCATCAGGCCGCGGGCATCGAGCACCGGCTGACCGAGGACCACGCCGTCGCGCTCACCTTTGTTGATGATGATGCGATGGGTAAAGGGATTGGGGTCCATGCCGATCAGCTCGGCCACTTCGACCTTCTCGTTCACCAGCGCCGAAGAGTTGAGCAACTCGCGCAGCCGAACGTTCTGCTCGGTCAGGGCGGCAAGCTTTTGCATGCGCCCCTGCAGCAGCAGGTTCTCGGTCTTGAGCTTTTCGTTTTCGGCGACGAGTTCGGTCCGGCTGCCGAACTGGCTGGCCACACCTTGCCATAGCCGCTGCGGCAGGTCGGTGATCCAGTAGGACTGCATCAGCACCAGCGACATTTGGCTACGCACTGGCTTGAGCAGTGTGAAGCGGGCATCGACCACCATCAGCGCGATCGAAAGCACGACCAGCACCAACACGCGCACGCCCAGTGAGGGACCTTTGGAGAAAAGCGGTTTAATAAGCCGCTCCTCCCAGGCAAATGTTCTCTTTACTCATACGGCATCAAACCGGCCTGGATGCAGACGACAGAAGATAAACGCGAACAGGCAGCACTGCAAAGTGCCGCCTGCGCGCTCAACAGCATAGAGGCAATCCGGCGACTTATTCGCTGGAGAGCAGGTCCATGGTGTGTTTATCCATCATTTCCAGGGCACGGCCACCGCCGCGAGCAACGCAGGTCAGCGGGTCTTCGGCAACGATCACCGGCAGACCGGTTTCCTGGGCCAGCAACTTGTCGAGGTCACGCAGCAAGGCGCCACCACCGGTCAGGACCAGGCCACGCTCGGCGATGTCGGAAGCCAGTTCCGGAGGCGATTGCTCCAGCGCGCTCTTCACGGCCTGAACGATGGTTGCCAGGGACTCTTGCAGAGCTTCCAGCACTTCATTGGAGTTCAGGGTGAATGCACGTGGAACGCCTTCAGCCAGGTTACGGCCACGTACGTCGACTTCACGCACTTCGCCGCCCGGGTAGGCCGTACCGATTTCCTGCTTGATGCGCTCGGCCGTCGACTCACCGATCAGGCTGCCGTAGTTGCGACGCACGTAAGTGATGATCGCTTCGTCGAAGCGGTCGCCGCCCACACGCACGGATTCGGCATACACCACACCGTTCAGGGAGATCAGGGCGATTTCAGTGGTACCACCACCGATATCCACGACCATCGAACCGCGAGCTTCTTCAACCGGCAGGCCGGCACCGATCGCAGCGGCCATTGGCTCTTCGATCAGGAATACTTCACGGGCACCGGCACCGAGGGCCGATTCACGGATGGCACGACGCTCAACCTGGGTGGATTTGCACGGAACGCAGATCAAAACACGAGGGCTGGGCTGCAGGAAGCTGTTTTCGTGAACCTTGTTGATGAAGTACTGCAGCATCTTTTCGCAGACGCTGAAGTCGGCGATCACGCCGTCTTTCATCGGACGAATGGCAGCAATGTTGCCCGGCGTACGGCCCAACATGCGCTTCGCTTCGGTGCCGACAGCAACGACACTTTTCTGGTTACCGTGTGTCCGAATAGCCACAACGGAGGGCTCATTCAGGACGATACCGCGCTCGCGCACGTAAATAAGGGTGTTGGCAGTGCCCAGGTCAATGGAAAGATCGCTGGAAAACATGCCACGCAGTTTCTTGAACATGGGAAAGGGACCCTAGGCAACGCGTGGGTAAAAAAGTGCGGCAAACTCTAACAACGACAGGGATTTTGGGCAAGGCGCCAATATGTTAAATTGGCCGCTTTTCTGTGCACCAAGCCCCACAATCGCGGCCTTATGACCGTAGAAGTGCGGTAGTGTTCCGACAATCTAACACACGGACGCCGTCCGTTCTGTTTTCCACTGGAGAATCCCAATGGCGCTTGAACGCTCCGACGTGGAAAAAATCGCTCATCTGGCCTGTCTGGGCCTCAATGAAGCCGATCTTCCACACATCACTTCAGCCCTCAACAGCATTCTCGGGCTGGTCGACGAAATGCAGGCGGTCAATACCGACGGTATCGAACCGCTCGCCCACCCACTGGAAGCCAGCCAGCGCCTGCGTGCAGACGTCGTGACCGAGACCAATCATCGCGAGGCTTACCAGTCCATCGCACCAGCGGTCGAAAACGGCCTGTACCTGGTTCCGAAAGTCATCGACTAAAGGGAAAGAGCCTGCAATGCATCAATTGACTCTGGCCGAGATCGCCCGCGGACTCGCCGATAAAAAGTTTTCTTCCGAAGAGCTGACCAAAGTCCTGCTGGCGCGTATCGCCCAGCTCGATCCACAGCTCAACAGTTTCATCAGCCTCACCGAGGACCTGGCGCTCACGCAGGCGAAAGCTGCGGACGCCCGCCGGGCCAACGGTGAGAGCGGCGCCCTGCTCGGCGCGCCGATCGCCCACAAAGACCTGTTCTGCACCCAGGGCATCCGCACCAGCTGCGGCTCGAAGATGCTCGACAACTTTAAAGCACCTTACGACGCCACCGTCGTCGCCAAGCTGGCCGCCGCCGGGGCCGTGACCCTGGGCAAGACCAACATGGACGAATTCGCCATGGGTTCGGCCAACGAGTCCAGCTACTACGGCGCCGTGAAAAACCCGTGGAACCTGGAATACGTGCCTGGCGGTTCGTCCGGCGGTTCGGCCGCGGCCGTTGCCGCTCGTCTGTTGCCGGCAGCCACTGGCACCGACACGGGCGGCTCCATTCGTCAGCCCGCCGCATTGACCAACCTCACCGGCCTGAAACCGACGTACGGTCGCGTTTCGCGCTGGGGCATGATCGCCTACGCCTCGAGCCTCGATCAGGGTGGCCCATTGGCCCGCACTGCCGAAGACTGCGCCATTTTGTTGCAGGGTATGGCCGGCTTCGATCCGAACGACTCCACCAGCATCGACGAGCCCGTGCCGGACTACAGCGCCAGCCTCAACGGCTCGCTGCAAGGCCTGCGCATTGGCGTGCCTAAAGAGTATTTCAGCGCCGGTCTCGACCCGCGCATCGCCGATCTGATCCACAACAGCGTCAAGGAGCTGGAAAAGCTCGGCGCCGTGATCAAGGAAATCAGCCTGCCGAACATGCAGCACGCGATCCCTGCGTACTACGTGATCGCTCCGGCGGAAGCCTCTTCCAACCTGTCGCGTTTCGACGGCGTGCGCTTCGGCTACCGCTGCGAAAACCCGGTCAACCTGATGGACCTGTACAAACGCTCCCGTGGCGAAGGCTTCGGTCCGGAAGTACAGCGCCGGATCATGGTCGGCGCCTACGCACTGTCGGCCGGCTACTACGACGCCTACTACCTGAAGGCGCAGAAGATCCGTCGCTTGATCAAGAACGACTTCATGGCGGCCTTCAACGAGGTCGACATCATCCTCGGCCCAACCACGCCAAACCCGGCCTGGAAGCTCGGCGCCAAAAACAGCGACCCGGTCGCTGCATACCTGGAAGACGTCTACACCATCACCGCCAACCTCGCTGGCCTGCCGGGCTTGTCCATGCCTGCCGGTTTTGTAGATGGCTTGCCGGTCGGCGTGCAATTGCTCGCTCCGTACTTCCAGGAAGGTCGCCTGTTGAACGTTGCCCACCAGTATCAGCTACACACTGACTGGCACACCCGCACCCCGCAGGGGTTTTGAAACTGCTGCGCTCGGTAATGCTGCGTTGAAAACTGGCTCGTAATGCTCATTGACTAAAGTCAACTCCGCTTACTCGCCAGTTTTCGCCTTGCCTTATCTTCGCTCGCGACGTTTCAAAATCCCCTGCCTAGGCTTCTGAGGAGACACACATGCAATGGGAAGTCGTGATCGGGCTGGAGATTCATACCCAGCTCACCACCCGGTCGAAAATCTTTTCCGGTAGTTCCACCACGTTCGGCTCCGAGCCGAACACCCAGGCCAGCCTGATCGACCTGGGCATGCCCGGCGTACTGCCGGTGCTGAACCAGGAAGCGGTGCGCATGGCGGTGATGTTCGGTCTGGCGATTGACGCCGAGATCGGCCAGCACAACGTGTTCGCCCGCAAGAACTACTTCTACCCGGACCTGCCCAAGGGCTACCAGATCAGCCAGATGGAATTGCCGATCGTCGGCAAGGGCCACCTGGACATCGCCCTGGAAGACGGCACGGTCAAACGTGTCGGCATCACCCGCGCGCACCTGGAAGAAGACGCCGGCAAGAGCCTGCACGAGGAGTTCAACGGTGCCACCGGCATCGACCTGAACCGTGCCGGCACACCGTTGCTGGAGATCGTTTCCGAGCCGGACATGCGCAGCGCCAAGGAAGCCGTGGCCTACGTCAAGGCGATCCATGCACTGGTGCGTTACCTGGGCATCTGCGACGGCAACATGGCCGAAGGCTCGCTGCGTTGCGACTGCAACGTGTCGATCCGTCCGAAAGGCCAGGCCGAGTTCGGCACCCGCTGCGAGATCAAGAACGTCAACTCGTTCCGCTTCATCGAGAAGGCGATCAACAGCGAAATCCAGCGTCAGATCGAATTGATCGAAGACGGCGGCAAGGTGATTCAGCAAACCCGCCTGTACGATCCGAACAAGGACGAAACCCGTCCGATGCGCAGCAAAGAGGAAGCCAACGACTACCGTTACTTCCCCGATCCGGACCTGCTGCCGGTCGTGATTGAAAACGCGTTCCTCGACGACGTGCGCGCCACCCTGCCGGAATTGCCACCACAGAAACGCGAGCGTTTCCAGGAACAGTTCGGCCTGTCGGTGTATGACGCCAACGTGCTGGCCACCAGCCGCGAGCAGGCGGACTACTTCGAGCAAGTCGCGAGCATCAGCGGCGACGCCAAGCTGGCAGCCAACTGGGTGATGGTCGAGTTGGGCAGCCTGCTCAACAAACAAGGCCTGGACATCGAAGCGTCGCCGGTTTCCGCCGAGCAACTGGGCGGCATGCTGCTGCGGATCAAGGACAACACCATCTCCGGCAAGATCGCCAAGGTAGTGTTTGAAGCCATGGCCAACGGCGAAGGCAGCGCGGACGAGATCATCGACAAGCGCGGTCTGAAGCAAGTGACCGACACCGGTGCCATCTCGGCAGTGCTGGACGAAATGCTCGCGGCCAACGCCGAGCAGGTCGAGCAGTACCGTGCAGCAGACGAAGCCAAGCGCGGCAAGATGTTCGGTTTCTTCGTCGGCCAGGCCATGAAAGCCTCCAAAGGCAAGGCCAACCCGCAACAAGTGAACGAATTGCTGAAAAGCAAGCTCGAAGGCTGATAGAAATGGAGCCAGTTTTTAAACCTGGCTCAAAACCTTGTAGGAGCGAGCCTGCTCGCGATGAAATGTCAGCTGGCCCCGATGTAGCTGACCCTCCATCGCGAGCTGGCTCGCTCCTACAGTTGTTTCGGGAAGCCTTTGAAATGAAACGTCTGCTCGGCGCCTGCGCCCTCCTTTCCCTTCTCGCCGGCTGCGCGAGTAACGATACCGTCGACCCGCATGGCTACGACAAGACCGGCATGGCCTCGTACTACGGCGCCAAACACCAGGGTAAACGCACCGCCAGCGGCGAGCGTTTCGACCGGAATTCCCTGACCGCCGCCCATCGCCAGCTTCCCTTCGGCACACGGGTGAAGGTCACCAACCTGAACAACGACAAATCCTGCGTGGTCCGCATCAACGATCGTGGGCCGCATACCCGTGGGCGCCTGATCGACCTGTCCCACGAGGCCGCCGAACGCCTGGGCATGCTCAAGAGCGGCACCGCACGGGTTCGCGTGCAAGCCCTCGACGACTGACAAACGGAGCCCCGACCATCTTCGGACTAGCCGATTTACCCCTGATCAACGTGATCGAATTGCTCAGCGGCCTGGTGCTGCTGATTGCCGGCGCCGAACTGATGGTACGTGCCGCCGTGCGCCTGGCCGCGCGCCTGCATGTGCGACCACTGATCATCGGCCTGACCATCGTCGCCCTCGGCAGCAGCGCACCGCAGATGGCCATCAGCCTGCAAGCCACCCTGGCGCATAACGCCGACATCGCCGTCGGCAGCGTGATCGGCAGCAGCATTTTCAATATCCTCGTGACCCTCGGCCTGTCGGCGCTGATCATCCCCCTGCGGGTGTCACGGCAACTGGTGCGCCTGGATATTCCGCTGATGATCGGCGCCAGCCTGCTGGTGTTCGTGCTGGCCTGGAATGAAGAGCTGACCCGTGCCGATGGCGTCATTCTCCTGACTGCACTGCTGCTGTACCTGGGCCTGTTGCTGCGCCAGTCGAAGCACTCGGCGCGTCCGCAGTCGACTCATGAGCACCCGGTGCAAGCGCCATGGTTAAAAAGTCTGATGATGATCGTTGCCGGCCTGGCGATGCTGGTGTACGCCGGCCACTTACTGTTGGGCGCGGCGGTTGCGGTCGCCACTGATCTGGGACTGTCGGAACGGATCATCGGCCTGACCATCGTCGCCATCGGCACTTCCCTGCCAGAGCTCGCGACCTCGCTGATCGCCGCCTCCCGTGGCGAACGGGAGATCGCGGTGGGCAACGTCATTGGCAGCAACCTGTTCAACCTGTTGGGCGTTTTGGGCTTTACCGCACTGGTCGCGCCGACACCCCTGTCGGTATCGCCCAATGCCCTGGATTTCGACCTGCCAGTGATGCTCGGCGTCGCCGCGCTGTGCCTGCCGGTGTTCTATTCCGGCTACCGGGTAACCCGTGCCGAAGGCTTGCTGTTTCTGGGGTTGTACCTGGCTTACGGCCTGCACGTGGTGTCGTTCACCACCGGTATGCCATTGGCGGCCAAGCTTGAACACCTGATGCTGTTTTTCGTCCTGCCGGCGCTGGTGGCGTTTTTGCTGTTCACGTCGCTGCGCGCCTGGCATCGCCAACACCACAAGAGAGAATTGCCATGACCGAGAACAAGAAGACCGGCGTTGAAGTACGCCGCCAAGTGATGGGCGACGCCTTCGTCGACCGCGCGCTGGGCAACGCCACCGAGTTCACCCAGCCGCTACAGGATTTCGTCAACGAACACGCCTGGGGCAGCGTCTGGAGCCGCGAAGGCTTGCCGCTTAAAACCCGCAGCCTGATCACCCTCGCCGCCCTGACAGCGCTGAAGTGCCCGCAGGAATTGAAAGGCCACGTGCGCGGTGCGCTGAACAATGGCTGCACCGTGGAAGAAATTCGTGAAGCGCTGCTGCATTGCGCGGTGTATGCCGGCGTGCCGGCGGCGATCGACGCATTCCGGGCGGCGCAGGAAGTGATTGATACCTACCAGAAGCCGGAGTGACATCGCGAGCAGGCTCGCTCCCACAGGGAATGCATTCCAAATGTGGGAGCGAGCCTGCTCGCGATGAGGCCCTAAAAAGCACCGACTCTTCAGCGACTAGATCCACCCGCCCCACTGCAACAAAAAGATCCCGACGTTGGTGGTGACCGCCGCCATCAACGTGGTAATGACGATGATCGCCGCCGCCAGTTCATGATTGCCATTGGCTGCCCGGGCCATGACAAAACTGGCCGCCGCCGTCGGGCTGCCGAAGTACAGGAACAGAATCCCCAACTCCGCGCCACGAAAACCCCAGAGCCACGCGCCGAGCGTCGCCAGTATCGGCAAGCCGAGCATCTTCACCAGACTTGAACTCAGCGCCATCGGCCCGCTCTTGCGCATCGCCGCCAGCGACAGCGTGCCGCCAATGCAGATCAATGCCAACGGCAGGGTGGTCTGCGCCAGGTACTGGCCGGAAGTTTCCAGCCATCCCGGCAAACCGATCTTGAAGTAGGCAAACGGTGCCGCCGCGATCACGCTGATGATCAGCGGATTGCTGAACACGCTTTTGCAAATGCTCCACGGATCGGACTTGATTACCGGGCTGTACACCGCCAGCACGATGGTCGACAGCGTGTTGTAGAACAGGATCACCAGCGCCGCGAGAATCGCTCCCAGGGAAATCCCGTAATCGCCGTACATGCTCGCCGCCAGTGCCAGGCCGATGACCCCGTTGTTACCGCGAAATGCGCCCTGGGTGTAGATCCCGCGGTCTTCTCGCGGGCACTTGAAAATCGCCCAGCCCCAGGCGATGGCAAAGCACACCAGGGTGGCGAGGGAGAAATAGATCAGCAGCGCTGGCTGCAGCGCGGCGTGCAGGTCGGCATGCAGGATGCCGAGAAACAGCAACGCCGGCATGCTGACGTTGAACACCAGCGCCGACGCGGTGTGGATGAAGTTATCGTTGATCCAATCGATGCGCTTGAGCAGCACCCCCAGAAACAGCATGGCGAACACCGGTGCGGTGATGTTCAGGGTTTCGAGGAAAATGGCCAGCATGCCGGGGATAACCTTGGGTGAGCGTCGTTAGGGGGCTAATGATAAGCCAGCAAGTCCCTCGCCGTCTGGTAGAACGCTATCGCTGGCAAGCCAGCTCCCACAGGTTCCTCGGTGTT
This sequence comes from Pseudomonas fluorescens group sp. PF-69, assembly GCF_054481235.1. Lineage (NCBI taxonomy): Bacteria > Pseudomonadati > Pseudomonadota > Gammaproteobacteria > Pseudomonadales > Pseudomonadaceae > Pseudomonas > Pseudomonas fluorescens group sp. PF-69. Next base: position 553,487 of record NZ_JBTMNC010000001.1, read on the forward strand.
CATACGTCTTATGCAACGCAGAAGATTCCTGTGGGAGCTGGCTTGCCAGCGATGCAGCCGACGCGGTCTTACGTGATTGGCGCCGGGTTGAACAAGGTGATGTCGTTATGCAGCTTGTGCTTTTCGGCCCACGTCTGCTTCTTGCCGCTGGCCACATCCAGGTAGTAGTGGAACAACTCCCAGCCGAGGTCCTCGATGGAGGCGCGTCCGGTGGCGATTCGCCCGGCGTCGATGTCGATCAGGTCCGGCCAGCGCTGTGCCAGCTCAGTGCGGGTCGATACCTTCACCACGGGCGCCATGGCCAATCCATAAGGCGTGCCACGACCGGTGGTGAACACGTGCAGGTTCATCCCCGCCGCCAACTGCAACGTCCCGCAGACAAAGTCGCTGGCCGGCGTTGCGCAGAAGATCAGGCCTTTTTCCTTGAAGCGCTCGCCTGGGCCGAGCACGCCGGTAATGGCGCTGCTACCGGACTTGACGATCGACCCCAGGGATTTCTCGACAATGTTCGACAGCCCGCCCTTCTTGTTGCCCGGCGTGGTGTTGGCGCTGCGATCCGCCTCGCCCTTGGCCAGGTAACGGTCGTACCAGTCCATTTCCCGCACCAGCTCCTGAGCGACTTCCCTGGTTTGCGCGCGCGAGGTCAGCAGGTAGATCGCGTCGCGCACTTCGGTCACTTCGGAGAACATCACCGTCGCACCCGCACGCAGCAGCAAGTCCGAGGCGTAACCCAGGGCCGGGTTAGCGGTGATCCCGGAGAACGCATCACTGCCACCGCATTGCATGCCCAGGATCAGCTCGGACGCCGGCACGGTTTCCCGACGGCGCTGATCGAGCTTCTTCAAACGGGTCTCGGCCAGCGCCATGATCTGCTCGATCATCTCGGTAAAACCGTGACTGGAGTCCTGCAGGCGATATAACCAGGGCTCGCTCAAATCCACCGAACTGTCGTTCTCGTGCATCACTTGCCCGGCCTGCAATTTCTCGCAGCCCAGGCTGATCACCAGGGCCTCGCCCCCCAGGTTCGGGTTGCGCGCCAGATTGCGCACGGTGCGAATCGGGATGTAGGCATCGGTGGCGGTGATCGCCACGCCGCAGCCGTAACTGTGGGTCAGCGCCACCACGTCATCGACGTTCGGGTACTTGGGCAGCAGTTCGTCCTTGATGCGCTTGACCGCATGGTCCAGCACGCCGGTAACGCACTGCACCGTGGTCGTGATGCCGAGAATGTTACGCGTGCCAACCGTGCCGTCGGCGTTGCGATAACCCTCGAAGGTATAGCCCTCCAGCGGGGTTTGCGCGGCCGGCACTTCGGTGGACAGCGGCAGGCTGTCCAGCGGTGGCGCGGTGGGCATGCGCAATTGGTCTTCCTTGACCCAACTGCCACGTGGAATCGGCTGCAAGGCATAGCCAATGGTCTGGCCGTAACGAATCACCTGTCCGCCCTCGGGGATGTCCTCCAGGGTGACCTTGTGACTTTGTGGCACGAAATCCACGGTGACCAGGCCATCGGCAAACGCGGTGCCGGCCGGAACCCCCTGATCGTTGACCACGATCACCACATTGTCCCGCTCGTGCAGGCGGATGTAGCGCGGCGAGTCGGAATGTTCAATCAACTGCATGACGCCGCTCCTCAGGAATGCGCTTGAGACAATTTGTTATTCATTTCAGGACCGCTCATCGGTGGTTCTTTAAGCACAACGCGTTTGATCGGACCGACGATGACCAGATAGCTGAACACCGCGACCAGTGCGTTGCAACCGACAAACACCAGCGCCCATTTGAACGATCCGGTGGAGCTGATGATGTAACCGATCACGATCGGGGTGGTGATCGAGGCGAGGTTGCCAAACATGTTGAACAGGCCACCGCTCAACCCGGCGATCTGTTTCGGCGAAGTATCGGAGACCACCGCCCAGCCCAGCGCGCCCACGCCTTTGCCGAAGAACGCCAGGGCCATGAAGCCCACGACCATCCATTCGATGTCGACGTAGTTACACGCCACGATGCTGCTGGAAACCAGCAGGCCGGCGATGATCGGTGCCTTGCGGGCGAAGGTCAGGGAGTGGCCCTTGCGCAGCAGGTAGTCGGAAATCACCCCGCCGAGCACACCGCCAATGAAGCCGCAGATCGCTGGCAACGAGGCAATGAAACCGGCCTTGAGGATGGTCATGCCGCGCTCTTGCACCAGGTACACCGGGAACCAGGTCAGGAAGAAGTAAGTGATGCCGTTGATGCAGTATTGGCCGAGGTAGACGCCGAGCATCATGCGATTGGTCAGCAACTGGCGAATGTAGTCCCACTTTGGCCCGTCGACCTTTTTGCCCTGGCCTTTGTCCTGGTCCATGTCGACCATGCCGCCGTTCTCGGCGATGTGCTTGAACTCGGCGTCATTGATCATCGGGTGCTGGCGCGGGCTGTGGATAACTTTCAGCCAGATCAGCGAGAACACGATGCCGATGCTGCCCATCACGACAAACACGTGCTGCCAGCCAAAGGTGTAGACGATCCAGCCCATGAGCGGCGCGAACAGCACCGTGGCGAAGTATTGCGCGGAGTTGAAGATCGCCGATGCCGTACCGCGTTCAGCGGTCGGGAACCAGGCCGCCACGATGCGCGCGTTGCCAGGGAAGGACGGCGCTTCGGCCAGGCCCACCAGGAAGCGCAGCATGAACAGCGCGACAATCGCCGTGGACATGCCGAACTCACCGACATAACCCTGCAGGACGGTGAACAGCGACCAGGTGAAGATGCTCAAGGCATAGATTTTTTTCGAGCCGAAACGGTCCAGCAGCCAGCCACCGGGAATTTGCCCGGCCACGTAGGCCCAACCGAATGCCGAGAAGATGTAGCCGAGGGTGACCGCGTCGATGCCGAGGTCTTTTTGCAGGCTGGAGCCGGCAATGGCGATGGTAGCCCGGTCGGCGTAGTTGATCGTGGTCACCAGGAACAGCATGAGCAGGATCAAATAGCGGACGTGAGTCGGCTTGGTCGATTGCATGTAGATGTACTCCCACTGATTATTTTTATGCGCGGGTGAAACGGGTGCGGCCCCTGTAGGAGCGAGCCTGCTCGCGATGGTGGTCAACGATGACGCGGGGCATCAGGTTGACTGTGGCGACTTCAAGACCATCGCGAGCAGGGCTCGCTCCCTACAGGGGGTATTGCCTTACGAGCCGATGTAACTGGTCTTCACGACCGTGTAGAACTCTTGCGCATAGCGGCCTTGCTCGCGGGAGCCATAGGATGAACCTTTACGCCCGCCGAACGGAACGTGGTAATCCACACCAGCGGTCGGCAGGTTGACCATGACCATCCCGGCCTGGGAGTGGCGCTTGAAGTGGTTGGCGTACTTCAACGACGTCGTGGCGATGCCCGCCGACAGGCCGAACTCGGTGTCGTTGGCCATGGCCAATGCCGCTTCGTAATCCGCGACGCGAACCACGTTGGCCACCGGGCCGAAGATCTCTTCACGGCTGATGCGCATCGCCGCTTCGCTGTCGGCAAACAGCGTCGGAGCGAGGTAATAGCCCTCGGTATCGCAGGTCACCAAACCACCACCGCTGACCAGACGCGCACCTTCGGACTGGCCGATGTCGATGTACTTCATGTCCTGTTCAAGCTGGGCTTGCGAAACCACCGGACCGATATCGGTGCCCGCTTTCAACGCGTGGCCGACCTTGATCGACTTCATGCGCTCGGCCATGGCATCGACGAACTTGTCGTGGATACCAGCAGTGACAATGAAGCGGCTCGATGCGGTGCAACGCTGGCCGGTGGAGTAGAACGCGCTCTGCACCGACAGCTCGACCGCTTGCTTGAGGTCAGCGTCGTCGAGAATGATCTGCGGGTTCTTGCCGCCCATTTCCAGCTGGACCTTGGCCTGGCGCGACACGCAGCTGACGGCGATCTGACGACCGACGCCCACGGAGCCGGTGAAGCTGATGCCATCGACTTTCGGGCTGTGGACCAGTGCATCACCCACCACGCGACCGCTGCCCATCACCAGGTTGAACACGCCAGCGGGGAAGCCTGCGCGGGAGATGATTTCCGCCAGGGCCCAGGCGCAACCTGGCACCAGGTCCGCCGGCTTGAGCACGACGCAGTTGCCGTAGGCCAGGGCCGGGGCGATTTTCCACGACGGGATGGCAATCGGGAAGTTCCACGGGGTGATCAGACCGACCACGCCCAAGGCTTCGCGAGTGACTTCAACGTTGACGCCCGGACGCACCGACGGCAGGTAGTCGCCGGACAGGCGCAGGCATTCACCGGCGAAGAACTTGAAAATGTTGCCGGCGCGGGTCACTTCGCCAATGGCTTCGGGCAGGGTCTTGCCCTCTTCCCGAGCCAACAACGTGCCGAGCTCTTCGCGACGGGCGAGAATCTCAGTGCCGACTTTATCCAGGGAATCGTGACGCGCCTGAATGCCGGACGTCGACCACGCCGGAAACGCGGCACGGGCGGCATCGATGGCGGCGTGGACTTGGGCCAGGTCTGCCTTGGCGTAGTTGCCGATGGCATCGCTGAGCTCGGACGGGTTGATGTTGGTCGCGTAATCGCTGGCCGCGACCCATTCGCCGTTGATGTAGTTGTCGAAACGCTTTGCATGTGTCACGGGACTGCCCTCGAAACAAAAAGATCTCACGCAAAAGGCCGCGGAATACTCAGCGGCCCCGTTAAACCGGATGTGTTACTGCGCGCCCTGCTTGTCGATCAGCGCGGCGAGCATTTCATACTCTTCGCCCGTCAGATCGGTCAGCGGTGCACGCACGGGGCCAGCGTCGTGACCGACAATTTTTGCCCCGGCCTTGACGATGCTCACGGCGTAACCGGCTTTGCGGTTACGGATGTCCAGGTAGGGCAGGAAGAAGTCGTCGATGATCTTGCCAACGGTGGCGTGATCGTCACGAGCGATCGCGTGGTAGAAGTCCATCGCGGTTTTCGGGATGAAGTTGAACACTGCCGAGGAGTAGACCGGCACGCCCAGCGCCTTATAGGCAGCGGCGTAGACTTCAGCGGTCGGCAAGCCGCCCAGGTAGCTGAAGCGGTCACCGAGGCGGCGGCGGATCGACACCATCAACTCGATATCACCCAGGCCGTCCTTGTAGCCGATCAGGTTCGGGCAGCGCTCGGCCAGACGCTCCAGCAGCGGCGCATTCAGACGGCAAACGTTGCGGTTGTAGACCACGACACCGATGTTGACCGATTTGCACACGGCTTCAACGTGGGCGGCAACGCCGTCCTGGCTCGCTTCGGTCAGGTAATGCGGCAGCAACAACAGGCCCTTGGCGCCCAGACGTTCAGCTTCCTGCGCGTATTCGATGGCTTGACGGGTCGAACCGCCAACACCGGCCAGAATCGGCACGCTGGTGGCGCAAGTGTCGACGGCCGTCTTGATGATTTCCGAATATTCGCTGGCCGCCAGAGAGAAGAACTCACCGGTGCCGCCTGCGGCGAACAGAGCCGAGGCGCCGTATGGGGCCAGCCATTCGAGACGCTTGATGTAGCCAGCGCGGTGGAAATCGCCCTGGGCATTGAAATCGGTGACCGGGAAAGACAACAGGCCGGAAGAAAGGATGGACTTCAGTTCTTGTGGATTCATTATTCGAACACCCTGGGTAGCGACGTTTGTGTGTGAGAAAACCGTTCAGCCTTCGCTGAAGTTGTAGGTCATCGTACAACTTAAAATATAACCGTCAACTGCATTTCATCGCCGTGGGTGTAAATTGTTCGACAAGCGTAATGCGAGACAGGGGTTTCAGCGGCTATTGGGGCAGGAAAAGCGGAGCACCCGCCGACTCGAAGAGATACGTTGTCAGAAGATTGGAGGACTGAGCAAACACGCTGGAGGATGTGGGAAATGGCTGATGGCCCTATAGCGAGCAGGCTCGCTCCCACACAGGGATTAGGGTGCGCACAAATAGTGTTCACCGCAGTTCAAATGTGGGAGCGAGCCTGCTCGCGAAAGCGGTCGATCAGGCAAACGATCAGGCGGAGTTGAAAACTACCCCCGCTGCGCCTCAGCCTCTTCATGGGCATGACGCAACCGCTCACGGCTGTTCGTCAGGTGCAAACGCATGGCCGCGCGGGCCGCATCGGAATCCTGGCGAGCAATCGCATCGTAGATTTCTTCGTGCTCGCGGCTCAGGCGATTCATGTAGTGCTGCTGATCATCGTGGGCCAGCCGCGCGGAATTGAGGCGGGTGCGCGGAATGATGCTGGTGCCCAGGTGGGTCATGATGTCGGTGAAGTAGCGGTTGCCGGTCGACAGGGCGATTTGCAGGTGGAACTGGAAGTCCGAGGCCACGGCATCGCCGGCGTGGGAAACGCTTTCATTCAAGGCATCCAGTGCCGCGCGCATCAACGCCAACTGCTCTGGGGTTCGGCGTTGCGCGGCCAGACCGGCGGACTCCACCTCCAGGCTGATGCGCAGCTCCAGGATGGCCAGCACATCACGCAAGGTCACCACTGTCGCCGGATCGATACGGAAACCGCTCGGGCTCGGGGTGTCGAGGACGAAGGTGCCGATACCGTGGCGGGTTTCCACCTGCCCTGCCGCCTGCAGACGGGAAATCGCCTCGCGCACCACCGTGCGACTGACGCCATGGGCATCCATGATCGCCGACTCGGTGGGCAACTTGTCACCACGCTTGAGGTGGCCGTCGCGGATCTGCTCGGACAGCACCGTCACCAGTTCCTGCGCGAGGCTGCGGCGCTTGCGAGGGAGGCGTGGTGTGTCGTTCAGGTTTTCCATGGTGAACATCTGTCTCGAAAAATTCGGTTGAAACCGCATCATAGCTCAACACGGTTGTACGATCACCCATCACCCTGTGTGGGAGCGAGCCTGCTCGCGATGGACTGACGAGCGCCGCGTGCATCCAGGTAGCACGCGTTATCGTTAACCAACATCGCGAGCAGGCTCGCTCCTACAGGGAATGCGGTGTTCAGGCGGTCACAGCCTGGTCTACCAGGCGGCCATTCTCGATACGAATGTGCCGCGGATGGAACCGCTTGAGACTGCTGCGATGGCCGACGCTGATGATGCTCAGTCCCGGCAACTCATCGATCAGCGCCTGATACAGCGAAGCCTCATCCTCTTCATCCATCGCCGAAGTCGCTTCATCCATGTACAACCATTGCGGCGCATAAATCAGGGCGCGGGCGAAGGCCAGGCGTTGCTGCTCACCGGGCGACAGCAGGCGCTGCCAGTGATTGGCTTCGTCAAGGCGCGCCACCAAATGCGGCAGTCGGCAAGTTTCCAAAACGTGCACATAACGCTCGTCGGGATAGGTATCACCAGCCTGTGGATAACTCAACGCCTCACGCAACGTACCAATCGGCAGATAGGGTTTCTGCGGCAGGAACAGGTAACGCGCCGCCGGCAGACGGATACTGCCGTGGCCCGCCGGCCACAGATGCCCCATTGCCCGCAGCAAGGTCGACTTGCCGCTGCCGGAGCGACCGCTGAGCATGACGCGCTCGCCCTCCTCCACGGTCATGTCGGCGTTGGTCAGCAGATGGCGACCGTCAGCGAGATCGAGGCCGAGGTTGTGCACCTGCAATGCATCCCCTTGATTCTGCACCTCGATGGCCGGAACACACTCTTCGTTGTCGACCATGGCCTGACGGAAACTCAACAGACGATCACAGGTGGCGCGCCACGAGGCGAGGTCCTGGTACGCGCTGATAAACCAGCTGAAACTCTCCTGGACGTTGCCGAAAGCCGAGCTGATTTGCATCAGTTCACCGAGTTCGATCTTGCCGGAGAAGTAACGCGGCGCCGCGACCATGAACGGAAAGATGATCGCTATCTGTGTGTAACCTCGAGTGAAAAAAGTCAGGCGCTTGGACACCCTCATGATGTCCCAGAAGTTATGCCAAACCATCCCGAAACGACCGCTAAGGCGGCGGTTTTCGTTGGGTTCGCCGTTGTATAACGCAATGCTTTCGGCATTTTCACGAACCCGGACCATGGAGAAACGCAGGTCGGCTTCGAAGCGTTGTTGTTGGTTGTTCAGGCCGATCAAACGACGGCCGATCAAATGCGTGAGCCAGCTACCAGCTACCGCATACACTAACGCGCACCAGAACATGTAGCCGGGAATGGTAAAGCCCAACACTTCGATGCTGCCCGATACTCCCCACAGGATGACCGAGAAAGACACCACATTCACGACATTGCTAATCAGCCCAAGGCCCAGGCTCAGCGTGTTTAAGGTGAAGTTGTTGAGGTCTTCCGATATCCGCTGGTCCGGGTTATCGGTGTAACCGCCCTGCTCCAGCCGATAGTAATTTTTGTCGCTGAGCCAGCGGGCGAAATACTTTTCGGTGAGCCAGGCCCGCCAGCGTATGGTCAGCATCTGGGTCAGGTAAAGGCGGTACACCGCGCCGATAATCGCCACGGCGGCAATGGCGCAGAAATACAGGATCAACGTCCAGAACGACGCCTCATCCTTCTTCTGCAGGGCGTTGTAGAAGTCTTTGTACCAGGTGTTGAACCACACCGAGATTCCGACGCTGATCAACGAGAGGGCAATCACGGCGATCAGCAACGTCCAGGCCTTGCCCTTCTCTTCACTGCGCCAGTAAGGCGTGGTCATCGCCCACACTTTGCGGAAAAACTGCCCGTGCACCGCATCGTTGACCGCAGAATATTCAGCGTTCTGATTCATGGAAAAGGCTCGATAAAGAAAAAAACACGCACGAACCGATCATAGATGATCGGTTCGGTTTGTCGCGAGGAGCTACCCGCATTCGTTCAGCACAGGTTCAGCGGCGAACGGGGCGCTTCTGCAGTTTGCGCTGCAGCGTGCGGCGATGCATGCCCAGGGCGCGGGCCGTGGCGGAGATGTTGCCTTCGTGCTCGGTCAGCACGCGCTGGATATGCTCCCACTGCAGACGGTCGACCGACATCGGGTTCTCCGGCACCAGGCTATCGAGGTCGGCATGCTCGGAAAGCAGCGCGGCCAGCACGTCGTCGGCATCCGCCGGTTTGCACAGGTAGTTGCAGGCGCCGCGCTTGATCGCCTCGACGGCGGTGGCGATGCTCGAGTAACCGGTGAGGATCACCACGCGCATTTCCGGGTCCATTTCCAGCAACTTGGGCAACAACACCAGACCCGAGTCGCCGTCCATTTTCAGGTCCAGGGCGGCGTAGTCCGGCAGATCGGCCTGGGCCATCGCCAGGCCTTCTTCGGCGGAACCGGCGGTACTGACGCGAAAACCACGGCGAGCCATCGCACGGGCCATGACGCGGGTAAATGTTGCGTCGTCATCGACCAGCAGCAAATGCGGCAGTTCTTCGCCTTCGACTTGGATTTCGTCACTCATGTTGGTCTCCTCGGGCGACACGGGGCAGGCGCAGCTCGGTGAGCGTGCCGCCTTCCTCATGACTGTAGAGTTTCACTGAGCCGCCGGCGCGTGTCACGCTGGCCTTGCTCAAAAACAGGCCCAGGCCGAAACCTTTGCCCTTGGTGGTAAAAAATGGCTTGCCGATCTGCTCGGCGATGGCCAGCGGTACACCGGCACCGTGGTCGCGAATGCTGATCGTCAGGTTATCCGCATCCCAGTCCAGCGTCACTTGCAGGCCCTCGGGACAGGCATCGGCGGCGTTGTTCAACAAATTCAACAAGGCCTGGGTCAGGTCCGGCGGTGGTGCCAAGCGCGGCACCTTGCCTTGACCCAGGCGCTGGAAGCGATAGCTGGCTTCCGGGCGCATCAGGTGCCAGCGGTTCAGTGCCTCATCGAGCCAATCGGTGACGTCCTGCATCTCCACGGCCAGGCGGCGATTGGCTTCGGCGGCACGCACCAGTTGTTGCAAGGTCTCTTTGCACAGCTTGACCTGATCCTGCAGCACGCTCAGGTCGTCCTGCAGCATCGGGTCGTGGTGATCCTGGCGCATTTCCTTGAGCAACACGCTCATGGTCGCCAGTGGCGTACCCAGTTCATGGGCGGCGCCGGCCGCCTGGGTGGCCACGGCCAGCAATTGCTGGTCGCGCAGCCCTTCTTCGCGGCGAATGGCGCGCAGTTCTTCCTGACGGCGCAACTCTTCGGCCATGCGCGCGGCGAAGAAGGTGATGACCGCCGCGGCGAGGGCAAAACTCAGCCACATCCCGTAGACCTGCAGGTTTTCCCGAGCGATCGGGAAGGTCTGCAACGGATAAAAACGCGCCAGCAACAGGGTGTACATCGTCAACGCGATACCGGACAGGATCACCGAATAACGCCACGGCAATGTCACGGCCGCGATGGTCAGTGGCACCAGGTAATAAGACACGAACGGGTTGGTCGAGCCGCCCGAAAAGTACAGCAAGGCACTGTGGATAAACAGGTCGCAGGCCAGTTGCAAGGCGTATTCGAGCTCTGTCACCGGCCATGACGTACGCAGGCGAATCGCCGTGAACGCACACAACAGCATCGAGCAACCGAGGGTCGCCGCCAGCTGGAACCAGGGCAACGGCAGCAATTGAAACCAGTAGGCCAGGCCCACGGAACCGGCCTGGGCGGCCAACACCAAAGTGCGGATGAACGTCAGCCGCCAGAGATTCTGGCGAGTTGCAGAGGTAATTTGAACGGGGGCGAGCATGAGCTCTCCTGATGAGCGCTCCAGGCGGATCGCCGGGAGTATAACCAAGCGCGGGGGCTGACAGGAAAAAGTGCGGCAAACGGCCACATGCAGGAGCGAGCCTGCTCGCGATGGTCGTCAACGAGGACGCTGGGAACCTGGCACCCCTCGGTGCTCTCAGGTTCATCGCGAGCAGGCTCACTCCTACAGGGGGCATGTGTATCTGTATAGAAGTTGTAACTGTGCGAACCGGATCGTAGCGGCTAGAGTCTGATGGTTTCACGCAGGCCCGGAACAGACCCCTGCGCACCCTTCAAGGAGCTTTCATGCACACATTCCGCCGCAGCGCCGCCCTCCTCGCCCTGAGCATTGGCGCGATCGCCAGCCTCCCGGCCCAGGCTGCCGACGAGCTTCATTACAACCAGATTTCACTGCGCGCCGAAGTCAGTCAGGAAGTGGCTCGCGACCTGATGATCGTGACCCTCTATACCGAAGAACAAAACAGCGACCCGGCCAAACTCGCCGCTGACGTCAGCACCACCATGAACAAGGCGCTGGCCCAGGCCAAACAGGTCAAGGACATCACGTTGCGCCAGGGCAGCCGCAACAGCTACCCGATCTATGACACCAAGGGTCAAAAGATCACTGGCTGGCGTGAACGCGCCGAGCTGCGCCTGGAAAGCTCGGACTTCGCCGCACTGTCGAAACTCACCGGCGAACTGCTCACCGACCTGAAGATGGGCGGCATGGACTTCGCCATCGCCACGCCAACCCGCAAGGCCAGCGAAGACGCCCTGCTCAAGGACGCCGTGACCGCGTTCAAGGCCCGCGCCCAACTGGCCACTGATGCACTGGGGGGCAAGGGCTACAAGATCGTCAACCTGAACCTCAACAGCAACGGCTATCCACAACCGTACATGCGCGTACCGATGATGATGAAAGCTGCCAGCATGGACGCCGCTCCGGTCACGCCGGAAGTGGAAGCGGGCACCAGCCAGGTCAGCATGACAGCCGACGGCTCGATTGAAGTGCTGATGCCTTGATTCATAACCGGTAGGCAAAAAAGGCGATCACTCTAGTGATCGCCTTTTTTTTTGCAAACCGACGTCTATGCTGATTCTTGAAATAAACAGGAATACCCGGACAACAATCGCAGTTGCACTTCGTACAACTTGCCCACGAGCCTGGCAACGATAATGGCTCCCATTTACCCGCGCCCCCATTGAGGGACAGGGGTATAAATAGGTAACACCTCGCCCCACCCACGGGCGCCCCCAAGGCCTTAACGCACCAAAAAGGGGCGCCAATTGCACGGTAAAAACACCGCGCAAACGGTCAAATGCGTCAAGTTTTATACATATGCGACATTAAGGTACGTTCGTGCCACTGTTTAAGGCTTGTAGTCACTCAGGATCTTGCATTGGGTATGGCCCCTGCATAAGTATCCGCAGGCACGACTCACGAGGTCGTCCTCAAAACCAAAAAATGACAACAAATCATGAGGCCACCATGCTTAAACACGCGGTCATTCCGTTTCTATTAGGTGCCGGCTTATTAGCGGCCGCGCCTTTCGCCCAAGCTGCGACTAACCTGGTGTTCTGCTCCGAAGGGAGCCCGGCCGGTTTCGATCCGGGTCAATACACCACCGGAACCGACTTCGACGCCTCAGCCGAGACCATGTTCAACCGTTTGACCCAGTTCGAGCGCGGCGGTACCGCCGTAGTTCCTGGGCTGGCGACCAAGTGGGACGTCTCCGATGACGGCCTGACCTACACCTTCCACTTGCGTGAAGGCGTCAAGTTCCACACCACCCCGTATTTCAAGCCAACTCGTGAGTTCAACGCCGACGACGTGCTGTTCACCTTTAATCGCATGATTAACAAGGATGACCCGTTCCGCAAAGCGTACCCGACCGAATTCCCGTACTTCACCGACATGGGGATGGACACCAACATCACCAAGATCGATAAAGTCGACGACCACACTGTCAAGTTCACCCTCAAAGACGTCGATGCCGCGTTCATCCAGAACATGGCCATGAGCTTCGCCTCGATCCAGTCCGCCGAGTACGCTGCCCAGCTGCTCAAGGAAGGCAAGGCCGCCGACATCAACCAGAAGCCGGTCGGCACTGGTCCGTTCGTGTTCAAGAGCTACCAGAAAGACTCCAACATCCGCTACACCGGGAACAAGGACTACTGGAAGCCTGAAGACGTCAAGATCGACAACCTGATCTTCGCCATCACCACCGACCCGTCGGTACGTATCCAGAAGCTGAAGAAGAACGAGTGCCAGGTCACTCTGTTCCCGCGTCCGGCCGACCTGAAGGCGCTGCGCGAAGACAAGACCCTGAAGCTGCCTGACCAGGCTGGTTTCAACCTGGGTTATATCGCCTACAACGTGATGCCCAAGGTCAAGGGTCAGACCGAGGCCAACCCGCTGGCCGACCTGAAGGTTCGCCAGGCGCTGGACATGGCCGTCAACAAGCAACAGATCATCGACTCCGTGTACCAGGGCGCCGGCCAATTGGCCGTCAACGCCATGCCGCCGACCCAGTGGTCCTACGACACCACCATCAAGGATGCGCCGTACAACCCCGAGAAAGCCAAAGAGCTGCTCAAGGAAGCGGGCGTCAAAGAGGGCACCGAAATCGTGCTCTGGGCGATGCCGGTACAGCGTCCATACAACCCGAACGCCAAGCTGATGGCAGAAATGCTGCAGTCCGACTGGTCCAAGATCGGCCTCAAGGTCAAGATCCAGAGCTACGAGTGGGGCGAGTACATCAAGCGCTCCAAAGGTGGCGAGAACCAGGCAATGCTGATTGGCTGGAGCGGTGACAATGGTGATCCGGACAACTGGCTGAACGTGCTGTTCGGTTGCGACTCGCTGGAAGGCAACAACTTCTCCAAGTGGTGCTACAAGCCGTTTGACGACATCGTCAAGCAAGCCAAGCGCACCTCGGATCAGGCCAAGCGCACCGAGCTGTACAAACAGGCTCAACACATTCTGAAAGACCAGACTCCAATGACACCTATCGCTCACTCGACGGTGTTCCAACCCATGCGCACCGAAGTGCAGGATTTCAAGATCAGCCCGTTTGGCTTGAACTCCTTCTACGGTGTCAGCGTCAGCAAATAAGGTTCGGCAATGGCGACGTTTTTGACGTCGCCATTGCCGTATTACCCGAGAAAGCAGGAATCCGCCTACATCCAAATCGTCTGCTGACTACAGCAGTCCGTTAGGACGCGTCGTCATTTCCTACGAGTCTTTCGGACTCTACGCATTTACTGCCGGACCCACGATTCATACCGTCGGGATCCGACCAGCTTATGCGTGGGTCATCGGTTTTCCTGATGCACGCAATGGCTTGAAACCAGTGAAGCCTCCACGTCCGCGGACGGGACGACGGCTCATTGTCAAAACACTGAACGAGAGGAAGCGTTATGCGCCATACCTTGGTTTTATCCGCACTGCTGGGCTCCGGCCTGTTGGCCGCCACTTCCATGAGCCAGGCAGCCAACAACAGCCTGGTGTTCTGCTCCGAAGGCAGTCCTGCTGGCTTCGACACCGCGCAGTACACGACCGCGACCGATAACGACGCCGCCGAGCCGCTGTACAACCGCCTGGCAGAGTTCGAAAAAGGCGCGACCAATGTCGTACCGGGCCTGGCCACACGTTGGGATATTTCCGAGGACGGCCTCAAGTACACCTTCCACCTTCGTCCCGGGGTGAAGTTTCACACGACCAAGTACTTCACACCGACTCGTGACTTCAACGCCGATGATGTGCTGTTCACATTCAACCGCATGCTCGATCCGCAACAACCTTTCCGTAAGGCTTACCCGACCGAATTTCCGTATTTCAACGGCATGAGCCTGAACAAGAACATCGCCAAGGTCGAAAAGACCGGGCCGCTGACCGTGGTCATGACGCTTAACAGCGTCGACGCCGCGTTCATTCAGAACATCGCCATGAGCTTCGCCGCCATCCTTTCCGCCGAATACGCCGACAAGCTGCTGGCCGAAGGCAAGCCGAGCGACATCAACCAGAAACCGATCGGCACCGGGCCGTTCGTGTTCAAGAGCTACCAGAAAGACTCGAACATCCGTTACACCGGCAACAAGCAGTACTGGGACCCGAGCCGGGTCAAGCTCGACAACCTGATCTTCGCCATCAACACCGATGCGTCGGTACGCGTGCAGAAACTCAAGGCCAATGAGTGCCAGATCACCCTGCACCCGCGCCCTGCCGATGTGACCGCACTGAAAAGCGACCCGAAGCTGCAGTTGATCGAGAAACCCGGCTTCAACCTCGGTTACATCGCCTACAACGTACGCCACAAGCCGTTCGACCAGCTTGAAGTGCGCCAGGCACTGGACATGGCGGTGAACAAGCAAGGCATTCTCAACGCCGTTTACCAGGGCGCAGGGCAACTGGCCGTCAACGCCATGCCACCGACCCAATGGTCCTACGACGACACTATCAAAGACGCCGCCTACAACCCGGAAAAAGCCAGGGAACTGCTCAAGGCTGCCGGCGTGAAAGAAGGCACCGAAATCACCCTCTGGGCCATGCCGGTCCAGCGACCGTACAACCCCAACGCCAAGTTGATGGCCGAAATGCTCCAGGCTGACTGGGCGAAGATCGGTCTCAAGGTCAAGATCGTCAGCTACGAGTGGGGCGAGTACATCAAGCGCACCAAGAATGGCGAGCACGACATCAGCCTGATCGGCTGGACCGGCGACAACGGTGACCCGGACAACTGGCTCGGCACGCTCTACAGCTGCGATGCCATTGGTGGCAACAACTACTCCATGTGGTGCGATCCGGCTTACGACAAGCTGATCAAGCAGGCCAAGGTCGTGACCGACCATGACCAGCGCACCGTGCTTTACAAACAGGCGCAGCAGTTGCTCAAGCAGCAAGTGCCGATCACGCCAGTCGCCCACTCGACGGTCAACCAACCGTTGAGCGCCAAAATCGAAGGGTTCAAGGTGAGCCCGTTCGGTCGCAACGTCTTCTCGGGTGTCAGCATCGAAAAGTAAAACCGTGTAGCTACATCGCCGGGGGCGCCTAGCGCCCTCACGCAAGCGTGTTGCCGTAATTCGCCCATAAGGCGTACAGCAAACGTTTGCGATGCGTGCATTGAGTTCCAAAGCAAATAGCCGGCTCATCAAAAAAGAACGGCATAAAAAAAGAAAGTAAGGAGCTTTACCCATGAAACTGAGCAGCACCGCGATACTGGCCTTGGCCATCAGCAGCGTAACCGCCACGGCTTACGCAGAAACCCAGAGCCAGGCGTACACCCCGGTTACTGTGAAAGAGAAAAGCGCTCAAAGCGAAGCCACGGGTTTTGTTGAAGGCCAGTCGATCACCGGTACCACACGTAACTGGTATGCCAACGAACAACTAAAACGCGGTGCCAAGTTTTCCTACAAAAAAAACGGCGCGCTGGCAGATACCGATCGTCGTATCAACTGGGTGCAGGGCACCATCGTCAAGTACAACTCGGGTTTCACCGAGGGGACCGTCGGTTTCAGCACAGAAGTGGCGGCTTACAACGCCATCGCGCTGGATCGTGATCGCAAAGATTTGGCATCCGGCAACGGCGGCGCACCAGGCGATCGCAAAAAAGCGGGTAACAACCGTACCCTGACCCGCGAAGGCGGCGATGCCCAAGGCCAGTGGAGCAAAATGGGCCTGGCCAACGTCAAGGCCCGTGTCTCCAACACCACCCTGACTGCCGGCCGCATGAACTTCAGCAGCCCGATGGTCGACGTGATCGGCAACCGTGCGCTGCCTTCGAGCTTCGAAGGTATTGCGCTCCACAGCGAAGAACTGGAAAACCTGTCCTTCGACCTGGCCACCTTCGACCGCAACTCACCGCGTACCGAAGAAAGCCAGCGTAAATTCCGCTCTGAATATGCTGACGAGATCATTGAAATCGATCACGTGAACACCGCTGGCATCACCTACCAGCCATTCGCGAGCCTGACCACCAGCCTGTGGGGCACCCAGGCCGAAGACATGTGGAACCAGTACTACTTCGGCGCCACCCACGTACTGGGTGACAGCTCGGTACTGAGCCTGACCACCGGCCTGAACTACTACAAAACCGTAGACGAAGGTAAAGCCAAGCTCGGACAGATCGACAACGACACCTACTCCCTGTCGTTCGGCCTGACCCACCAGGCCCACAGCCTGACCTTCTCGTATCAGGAAGTGAACGGTAACGAGTACTTCGACTACCTGCACGAAACCAATGGCATCTACCTGGCCAACTCCCTGCTGTCGGACTTCAACAGCCCGAACGAGAAATCCTTCCAGGTAGCCTACGGCCTGAACATGGCCGAATACGGCGTGCCAGGCCTGAAACTCAACATCTATCAGGCGCGTGGCTGGGGTATCGACGGTACTCACTACAAAGGCGGCGCGTACGACAGCGTGCTGACAATGGACGGCGAACACCACTACGAATACGGCATCGGTGCGTCCTACGCAGTACAGAGCGGTCCATTCAAGGCCACGAGTGTTCGCGCGACCTACACCGCACACCGCGCCAGCGAAAACCAGCTTGACGGCAGCATCAACGAGTTCCGTCTCGTGACCACGATTCCGTTCAACATTCTGTAAACACGCCTGCCCGACGGCTGACTCCTGAGAAGTCAGCCGTCGGGTTTCCTGATCAACCGATTGCAGAGGGTTCTTGATGAAAATGCTTCCCCTACGTGCGGCCATCGCCGCCGCGTTGCTGAGTGTCGCGGTTGGCGTGTCGGCCAAACCCCTGGTGGTCTGTACCGAAGCCAGCCCCGAAGGCTTCGACATGGTCCAGTACACAACTGCAGTCACCGCCGACGCAGTGGCCGAAACCATCTTCAACCGCCTGGCTGACTTCAAGCCCGGCACCACCGAAGTGATTCCGGCACTGGCGGAGTCCTGGGACATCAGCGATGACGGCCTGAGCTACACGTTCCACCTGCGCAAGGGCGTCAAGTTTCACACCACCGAATACTTCAAGCCGACCCGCGACATGAATGCCGACGACGTGGTCTGGAGCTTCCAGCGTCAACTGGACCCGAACCACCCATGGCACAAACTGTCGAGCGTAGGCTTCCCGTACTTTGAAAGCATGGGCTTCAAGGAACTGCTCAAAAGTGTCGAGAAAGTCGACGACAACACGGTCAAGTTCTCCCTGACCCGCCGTGAAGCGCCGTTCCTGGCCGACATCGCCATGGCCTTCTCGTCAATCTACCCGGCCGAGTACGCCGACCAGTTGCTCAAGGCCAACAAGACCGGCGACCTGAACAACAAACCGGTGGGCACCGGCCCGTTCGTCTTCCAGCGCTACAACAAGGACGCCCAGGTTCGCTTCAAGGCCAACCCGGACTACTTCCGTGGCAAGCCGCCGGCCGAGGCATTGATCCTGGCCATCGCCACCGACAACAACGTGCGCCTGCAGAAGCTCAAGGCCAACGAGTGCCAGGTGGCGCTGTATCCGAAGCCGGATGACATCCCGAGCATCAAGAAAGACCCTAACCTGAAGGTCGACGAACTGAACGCCATGACCGTTTCGTACGTGGCCATGAACACCACGCACAAATACATGAGTGACGTGCGTGTGCGTAAAGCCATCGACATCGCCTTCGACAAGGAAGCCTATGTCAACGCCCTGTTTGGCAAAGGCAATGCGACAGCGGCGGTCAACCCGTACCCTGACACCCTGCTCGGTTACAACCACAGCCTGAAGAACCCGGCCCACGATCTGGACAAGGCTCGTGCCCTGCTCAAGGAAGCCGGCGTACCTGAAGGCACGACATTCACCCTGTTCACCCGCAACGGTGGCGGCCCGACCAACCCGAACCCGATGCTGGGCGCGCAGATGATGCAGGCTGACCTGGCCAAGGTCGGGATCAAGATCGACATCCGCGTGATGGAATGGGGCGAAATGCTCAAGCGCGCGAAAAACGGCGAGCACGATATGGTTTCCGCCGGATGGGCGGGCGATAACGGCGACCCGGATAACTTCCTGACGCCTATGCTCAGCTGCGAAGCGGCAAAGAACGGCGAAAACTACGCGCGCTGGTGCAATGACAAATTCCAGGCACTGATTGACCAGGCCCGCGAAAAAACCGACCCGGCCGAGCGTGCTGCCTTGTACGAACAGGCTCAGGTTATTTTTAATCAAGACCAGCCGTGGATCAGCATGGCGCACACTAGAATGTTTACAGCAATGCGCAACAACGTAGAGGGTTATCACATTAGCCCGCTCACCACGAATAACTTCGCCACCACCCAGGTGAAGTAGATAAGAAACTCCCGGCATTCCTGAACCCAGGCGTGCCGGGCACGCCTAACCGGCTGATGAGGTACACCACACGATGTTTAGTTTTATTGCCCGCCGACTGGGGTTATTGATCCCCACGTTCTTCGGCATCACCTTGCTGACTTTCGCGTTGATTCGCATGATCCCTGGCGACCCTGTGGAAGTCATGATGGGCGAACGCAGAGTCGACCCGGAAATGCACGCTCAGGCAATGGAACGCCTAGGTCTGAACAAACCCCTGTATGCCCAGTACCTGGATTACATCGGCAAACTGGCCCACGGCGATCTCGGGGAGTCCCTGCGTACCCGTGAGAGCGTCTGGACCGAGTTCACCTCTCTCTTCCCCGCGACCCTGGAGCTGTCCATGGCCGCCCTGTTGTTCGCCGGCATCCTGGGCCTGCTGGCCGGGGTGATCGCGGCACTCAAGCGAGGGTCCCTGTTCGATCATGGGGTCATGGGTATCTCCCTCGCGGGATACTCGATGCCGATCTTCTGGTGGGGCCTGATCCTGATCATGTTCTTCTCGGTATCCCTGGGCTGGACCCCGGTATCCGGGCGGATCGACCTGCTGTACGACATCGAGCCGCGCACCGGTTTCATGCTGATCGACACACTGCTGGCCGATGACATGGGTGCGTTCCTCGACGCACTGCATCACCTGATCCTGCCGGCCATCGTGCTCGGCACGATCCCGCTGGCGGTGATCGCCCGGATGACCCGTTCGTCGATGCTGGAAGTGCTGCGTGAGGACTACATCCGCACCGCCCGCGCCAAAGGCCTGTCGCCATCGCGCGTGGTGTTCGTGCACGGCCTGCGTAACGCGCTGATTCCGGTGCTGACGGTGGTCGGCCTGCAAGTCGGCACCCTGTTGGCCGGTGCGGTCCTGACCGAAACCATCTTCTCCTGGCCGGGGATCGGTAAATGGCTGATCGAAGCCATTGGCGCCCGGGATTACCCGGTTGTGCAAAACGGCATCCTGTTAATCGCCTGCCTGGTGATTCTGGTCAACTTCGTAGTGGACATCCTCTACGGCTTTGCCAACCCACGCATCCGTCATCAGCGCTGAGGTCAATACCCATGAGCACTCCAACTTCCTCAGTAGCCGCCACCGCCTCCGCCGCGGATCAAAGCCTGCTGTACCCGTCGCCGTACAAAGAATTCTGGCAAGCGTTTTCCAAGAACAAAGGCGCCGTCGCCGGCCTGCTGTTCATGTTGCTGGTGATTTTCTGCGCCATCTTCGCCCCGTGGGTCGCGCCTCATAACCCGAGCGAGCAATACCGCGACTTCCTGCTGACCCCTCCGGCCTGGCTGGAAGGTGGGCAGATGCAGTTCCTGCTCGGTACCGATGAGCTGGGTCGTGACTTGCTGTCGCGCCTGATCCAGGGTTCGCGCCTGTCCTTGCTGATCGGCTTGTCGTCGGTTGTCATGTCGCTGATCCCGGGGATCCTGCTGGGTCTGTTCGCCGGGTTCTTCCCGCGCGTGGTCGGCCCGACCATCATGCGTCTGATGGACATCATGCTGGCCCTGCCCTCCCTGCTGCTGGCCGTGGCGATCGTCGCCATCCTCGGCCCAGGCCTGATCAACACCGTGATCGCCATCGCCGTGGTGTCCCTGCCGTCCTACGTTCGTCTGACCCGTGCTGCGGTGATGGGCGAACTGAACCGCGACTACGTGACCGCCGCGCGCCTGGCCGGTGCCGGCCTGCCACGCCTGATGTTCGTGACCGTGTTGCCCAACTGCATGGCACCACTGATCGTTCAGGCGACCCTGAGCTTCTCCTCGGCGATTCTCGATGCCGCCGCACTGGGCTTCCTCGGCCTTGGCGTACAACCGCCAACCCCTGAGTGGGGCACCATGCTGGCCTCGGCCCGCGACTACATCGAACGCGCCTGGTGGGTCGTCAGCCTGCCTGGCTTGACCATTTTGCTCAGCGTGCTGGCAATCAACTTGATGGGCGACGGCCTGCGCGATGCGCTGGACCCGAAACTCAAGAACGCCGCCTGAGGAGATTCCAATGTCCCTGTTAGAAATCAAGAATCTCAACGTTCGCTTCGGCGACAAGAACGCCGTTCCCGTGGTCGATGGCCTCGACCTGAAAGTGGACAAGGGCGAAGTCCTGGCCATCGTTGGCGAATCGGGTTCCGGCAAGTCCGTGACCATGATGGCGCTGATGGGCCTGATCGAGCATCCGGGGATCGTCACCGCCGACGCCCTGAATTTCGATGGCAAGAACATGCTCAAGCTCAGCAACCGTCAGCGTCGGCAAATCGTCGGCAAAGACCTGGCCATGGTCTTCCAGGACCCGATGACCGCGCTGAACCCGAGCTACACCGTCGGCTTCCAGATCGAAGAAGTGCTGCGCCTGCACCTGAAAATGTCCGGCAAGGCCGCGCGCAAGCGTGCCATCGAACTGCTGGAAAAAGTCGAAATCCCGGGTGCCGCCAGCCGTATGGACGCCTACCCGCATCAACTGTCCGGTGGTATGAGCCAGCGTGTTGCCATCGCCATGGCCATTGCCGGCGAACCGAAACTGCTGATTGCGGACGAACCGACCACTGCATTGGACGTGACGATTCAGGCGCAGATCATGGACCTGCTGCTGGCGTTGCAGAAAGAGCAGAACATGGGCCTGGTACTGATCACCCACGACCTCGCGGTCGTGGCCGAAACCGCCCAGCGCGTGTGCGTGATGTACGCCGGCCAAGCGGTCGAAGTCGGTCAGGTGCCCCAGTTGTTCGACATCCCGGCTCACCCGTACAGCGAAGCGCTGCTCAAGGCGATCCCGGAACACAGCCTGGGGGCCTCCCGCCTGTCGACCCTGCCGGGCATCGTGCCCGGTCGTTACGACCGTCCGCAGGGCTGCCTGCTGTCGCCGCGCTGCCCGTATGTGCAGGACAACTGCCGTGCGCAGCGTCCGACCCTTGACCCGAAAAGCAACAGCCTCGCCCGCTGCTTCTACCCGCTGAACCAGGAGGTGGCGTAATGGCCGTCGTTCTTACCGCCCGCGACCTGACCCGTCACTACGAAGTGTCCCGTGGCCTGTTCAAGGGTCACGCCACCGTTCGCGCCCTCAACGGTGTGTCGTTCGAGCTGGAAGCCGGCAAGACCCTCGCCGTCGTAGGTGAGTCCGGTTGCGGCAAATCCACCCTGGCCCGCGCCCTGACACTGATCGAAGAGCCGTCCTCGGGCTCCCTGAAAATCGCCGGCCAGGAAGTGGCCGGCGCCGACAAGGCCCAGCGCAAGCAACTGCGCAAAGACGTGCAGATGGTGTTCCAGAGCCCGTACGCATCGTTGAACCCACGGCAGAAAATCGGTGATCAACTGGCCGAGCCACTGCTGATCAACACCAACCTGTCGGCCACCGAACGTCGCGAGAAAGTCCAGGCGATGATGAAGCAGGTGGGTCTGCGTCCCGAGCACTACCAGCGCTATCCGCACATGTTCTCCGGCGGCCAGCGCCAGCGGATCGCCCTCGCCCGCGCCATGATGCTGCAACCGAAAGTGCTGGTGGCGGACGAACCGACCTCGGCGCTGGACGTATCGATCCAGGCCCAGGTGCTGAACCTGTTCATGGACCTGCAGCAAGAGTTCAACACCGCCTATGTGTTCATCTCCCACAACCTGGCGGTGGTGCGGCACGTCGCTGATCACGTGATGGTGATGTACCTCGGTCGTCCCGTGGAAATGGGCCCGAAAGAGGACATCTACACCCGTCCTCTGCACCCCTACACCCAGGCGCTGTTGTCGGCGACGCCGACCATTCACCCGGATCCGGACAAGCCGAAGATCAAGATCGTCGGCGAGCTGCCCAACCCGCTGAACCCGCCGTCTGGCTGCGCGTTCCACAAGCGTTGCCCCTACGCCACCGATCGTTGCAAAACTGAAGAGCCGGCCCTGCGCCTGCTCGACAGCCGCCAAGTGGCTTGCCACTACGCCGAGCAGTTCGTGCACGGCGCGGCATAAAAATGTGGGAGCCAGCCTGCTGGCGATAGCGGTATACCGGTCAACATTTCTGTTTACCGGCACACCGCAATCGCTAGCAGGCTAGCTCCCACAGGGGTTGTGTTGATCGAACCCCTTCCACTTCAAGTGGAAGGGGTTTTATTTTGTCTGCGATTTAGGTCTGGCTATCGCCTTCTTCGTCGTCACTGGAATCCGGTTCGTCGGTGGTCGAGTCGTCACCGTTATCCGCGCCGCCCTGGCCCTGATCACCCGGTTCGGATTCGGACTTGGCGAGCATCAATCCACTGTCTCCGCCCTGCCCGCTCATCGCCTGGGTAGCGTGGTTCTCACACTCGGCCCAGACCGCCGCACTGCCGAGGGACAGCATCACGAAAACCTTCAACAGCAATACAACGCGTAGCAACCTGTTCATAGCCGATTCCATCCTTTCGCAGGTGAAACTCAAGTGCCTGGCTGGCGCTGAGTAAAATCTAGTTCCGATCAGCCGGGTTCTCCAGACAGGACGGTATCGACTCGGCGGAAATGCCATGGGCGTGGAGATTGGTTTGCGATAAGCGTTATGCCGAAAAGATAACGAGCTTGCTCGCGATGGAGGTTAACGATGATGCACACCTCCCGAATAAACGCGGCGCACCTGAAATCATCGCGAGCAGGCTCACTCCTACAGGTAATGCAACAGGCAACAAAAAACCCCGCAGCTTTCGCAACGGGGTTTCGGGTGTTTCAACTCAGCGCTTAGTGATGCTCGCGCGTCGCGCGGAATTTCACGTCCGGCCAGCGCTCTTCCATCAGTGCCAGGCTGACTCGAGTCGGCGCGAGGTAGGTCAGGTGACCACCACCGTCCAGTGCCAGGTTTTCCTCCGGCAACTTCTTGCTGCACTCAACCAGGCACGTAACGGGTGAACGTCTGTTTTTTTGTGAAATCAACTTCCCACGTCATCTAACGAATCACGCTGGCTTCTTTCACGCAATTCACCACTCAGACGCAAAGGTTTAAATTTACACATCAATTCTAATATTGACGACCTTCGCCCAATCGGAAGTACCACTTACTAAAGACTGATTAGCTGTAAGAGAAAACTCTCCCTTCGGAAAAGCTACTGTAGGAGAAATACTCCAATTACCGTCCAAGCCAACAATTGCAGTGCCAAAGACAGTATCCCCGACATTTTCCTGATAGAGCTTGACAGTCGCACCGGCATAACCCGATCCGTGAATCATCGGTTTGTCTGTGCTCACTATTGCGCCATCCTCAGGACTGGTAATCACGGGCACTCTTAAAGCTATCACGGTAATCCTTACGTTGTCAGACCAGTACTCCGCATTGGAGATAATTTGACTCACTACCAACTGAAAAGTCCCTACATATAAATCAACGACAGGTATGATTTGCCAATTACCGTTCGCGTCAACGACTGCAGTGCCGAAAAGCACGGTTCCTATGTTTGCCTGATACAGATTGATGGTAGCGCCAGGAATACCTCGGCCAGCGACCAGTGGCCTTCTACTTGTAACAGTCCCTACTGCTGGTGCTGTAATTTCCGGCTTAGTGGCTGCCACGGTAATCCTTACGTTGTCAGACCAGTACTCCGTATTGTTGATAGTTTGATTCACTACCAACTGAAAAGACCCTTCAAAAAAATCAATGACAGGTGTGGTTTGCCAATCACCGTTCGCGTCAACGACTGCAGTGCCGAAAATCCGGTCCCCAAAGTTTGCCTGATATAGATTGATTGTAGCGTCAGGAATACCTCGGCCAGCGACCAGTGGCCTTCTACTTGTAACAGCCCCTTCTGCTGGTTCTGTAATTACCGGTTTAGGGTCTGCCACGATAATTTTTACATTTTCAGACCAGTACTCCGTATCGGAGATAGTTTGATTCACTACCAATTCAAAAGGCCCGTCAGAAAAATCAATGACAGGTGTGGTTTGCCAATCCCCGTTCGCGTCAACGACTGCAGTGCCGAAAAGCACGGTTCCTTTTTTTGCCTGATACAGTTTGATTGTAGCGCCAGAAACACCTCGGCCAGCGACCCTTGGCCTTTTACTTGTAAAAGCCCCTTCTGCTGGTTCTGTAATTACCGGCTTAGGGTCTGCCATTAACAAATTTTTCAAACTTGCCCACTGACCCCAGATCGAAGAAAGTAAATAGTGGACGTGAACGTCAAATCTTGTGCCGGGCTTAATTGCATCCTTTCCTACGTTATGAGTAAAATATTGCTCTGCGCTTATTTCACGAAAATATAACTCCTTATCACCCTCCATGATTTTCAACTGCCATCTAGAGGGATTAAACAAATCGATGCCAGCCTGGACCGTAAACCCTGGTAAAACAGTTCCAGGCCTGGGATGATAAATCTCGGGCTTTATCCAATTTGGTTTTTGCTCTTCAGCGTTTTTTATATCAGTTTCGTCTGCCATGATTCAGCCATCCTGTTCCAGTTTTGGGACTTCATACCGACAACCTGAACAGTTTTAATACTGAACCACCCAAATGAAAACCTGTTAAAAATGACAGTTCCGACAAATGGTATCGCCAATAATCGTGTTATTTGACTTCGTACACGGCAGCCCAACTGCAAAAGGTTCGATATCAGAGCGTCCATAAGGCGTGCTACAGAACAACAAAAAACCCCGCAGCTCTCGCAACGGGGTTTCGGGTGTTTCAACTCAGCGCTTAGTGATGTTCGCGCGTCGCGCGGAATTTCACGTCCGGCCAGCGCTCTTCCATCAGTGCCAGGTTGACCCTTGTAGGTGCGAGGTAGGTCAGGTGACCGCCGCCGTCCAGTGCCAGGTTTTCCACGGCCTTGTTGGAGAATTCCTCGAGCTTCTTCTTGTCACTGCACTCGACCCAACGCGCCGAGTAGACGGTGATCGGCTCGTAGGAACACTCGACCTTGTATTCCTCCTTCAAGCGACTGGCGACCACGTCGAACTGCAGCACACCGACGGCGCCGAGGATGATGTCGTTGCTGCGTTCCGGGAAGAACACCTGGGTCGCGCCTTCTTCGGCCAGTTGTTGCAGGCCCTGGCGCAGCTGCTTGGATTTCAGCGGGTCCTTGAGGCGTACGCGGCGGAACAGTTCCGGGGCGAAGTGCGGGATACCGGTGAAGCCCAGGGTTTCGCCTTCGCTGAAGGTGTCGCCGATCTGGATGGTGCCGTGGTTGTGCAAACCGATGATGTCGCCGGCGTAGGCTTCTTCCAGTTGCTCACGTTCGGAGGAGAAGAAGGTCAGCGCGTCGCCGATCCGCACGTCTTTGCCGGTACGCACGTGGCGCATCTTCATGCCTTTTTCGTACTTGCCGGAGCAGATACGCATGAAGGCGATGCGGTCACGGTGTTTCGGGTCCATGTTCGCCTGGATCTTGAAGATGAAGCCCGAGAACTTCTCTTCGATCGGCTCCACGGTGCGCTCGTTGGCCACACGTGCCAGCGGACGCGGCGCCCAGTCGACCACGGCGTCGAGTACATGGTCGACACCGAAGTTGCCCAGCGCCGTACCGAAGAACACCGGGGTCAGCTGACCGTCGAGGAATTCCTGCTGGTTGAACTCGTGGCAGGCGCCCTGCACCAACTCCAGCTGCTCGATAAAGCGCTCGTACTCGTCACCCAGGTGGGCGCGGGCTTCGTCGGAATCGAGTTTCTCGATGATCTTGGTTTCGGTGCGCTCGTGACCGTGACCGGCGGTGTAGACGATGATGTAGTCATCGGCGAGGTGATACACGCCTTTGAAATCTCGGTAGCAACCGATCGGCCAGGTGATGGGCGCAGCCTTGATCTTCAGGACCGCTTCGATTTCGTCGAGCAGTTCGATCGGGTCGCGGATGTCACGGTCGAGTTTGTTGATGAAGCTGACGATCGGCGTGTCACGCAGACGGCAGACGTCCATCAGGGCGATGGTGCGTGGCTCTACACCCTTACCGCCGTCGAGGACCATCAACGCCGAGTCCACCGCGGTCAGTGTGCGGTAGGTATCTTCGGAGAAGTCTTCGTGGCCCGGGGTGTCGAGCAGGTTGATCATGTGCTCGCGATACGGGAACTGCATGACCGACGTGGTAATCGAGATACCCCGCTGCTTTTCCATTTCCATCCAGTCGGAGGTGGCATGGCGGTCGGATTTTCGAGATTTCACCGTGCCGGCTACCGCAATCGCCTTGCCCATCAGCAAGAGCTTCTCGGTGATGGTGGTTTTACCGGCATCGGGGTGGGAAATAATGGCGAAAGTGCGGCGTTTCGCGACTTCGGCGGCCTGTTTGGTCATGGGAAATCGCCTGGCAGGTGATTCAAAAAAGGGCGGCGAGTATAGCGCAAACCGTCCATCACAGACCACCGCTCGGCCCGTCGACTGCGGTGATCAACAGATCCCCGCAGGACACTAAAGGTGGCCAGAAGCTCCCAATTATGGAACCTTTTAAAAGGTGGAGGCGTCCACTCCCCTGTTACGGCTTTCGTCAGGGGCTGAAAAATCAGCAAGTTAGCCTGACGAGGCTGCGCTTATGGCTCATCAGCCGTGCGCCTACCCCCTGTAGGAGCGAGCCTGCTCGCGATGGACGTCAACGATAACGCCGGGTACCTGAATGTACGCGCTGTCTGGACGTTTTTCGCGAGCAGGCTCGCTCCTGCAGTGGAACGCGCCCGGCATGAGCTGCTTCTCGCGAACGTTGATTTCCCGGCTGCCAGGAATGGCATGCCACACGGGACTGCGCTCGCCGACTGAAAAAAGGAGTCCGCCTGTGGCTATTCGCTATGGCAAAGGGCTGATAGGAGGCGCGCTGGTCATCGCCCTCCTGGCCCTGCTGATCCACTGGATCGGCATCGACACGATCGAACACTACCGCGACGATTTGTTGTTTTACCTGCAAGCTCATCTGATTCTCGTCCTCGCTTCCATGCTGGCCGCCCTTGTCGTGGGCATCCCCGCCGGCATCTTCCTCAGCCGCCCGACCATGGTTGGCCGCGCCGAACGCTTCATGCAGGTCTTCAACATCGGCAACACTGTCCCGCCCCTCGCCGTGCTGGCCATCGCCCTCGGCATCCTCGGCATAGGCAGCGGGCCGGCGATCTTCGCCCTGTTCCTTGCCTCGCTGCTACCGATCGTGCGCAACACCTATGAAGGCCTGAAAAACGTCCAGGGCTCACTCAAGGAAGCCGCCGTCGGCATCGGCATGACCCCGCGCCAGGTGCTGTGGAAAGTCGAATTGCCCAACGCCGTGCCGATCATCATCGGTGGCGTACGCGTGGCACTGGCCATCAATGTCGGCACGGCGCCGCTGGCATTCCTGATCGGCGCCAACAGTCTCGGCAGCCTGATTTTCCCCGGCATCGCCCTGAACAATCAGCCGCAACTGCTGCTGGGCGCGGCCTGCACCGCCCTGCTGGCCCTGCTGCTCGACGGTCTGGTGACACTGGCCAGCCGAACCTGGCTCGAACGCGGCTTGCGCCCGTCTTAAGCCTCGGCAAAGGAACTCTCATGAAGACATCAAGCTTTTTATTAGGCTGCATCCTGCTGTGCGCAGGATTTGCCCAAGCGGCGGATAAACCGCTGATCCGCATCGGCGCCCGCGTGTTCACCGAACAGACGCTGCTGGCGGAAATCACCTCCCAATACCTGCGCGCCAAGGGTTACGACGTGCAAGTCACCGGTGGCCTGGGCAGTAATCTGGCCCGCAACGCCCACGAAAGCGGTCAACTGGACATGCTCTGGGAATACACCGGCGTGTCGCTGGTGGCCTACAACCATGTGACCGAAAAACTCGACAGCGAACAGTCCTACGCCCGAGTGAAAGAACTCGACGGAAAAAAGGGC
Organism: Pseudomonas fluorescens group sp. PF-69; assembly: GCF_054481235.1. Lineage (NCBI taxonomy): Bacteria > Pseudomonadati > Pseudomonadota > Gammaproteobacteria > Pseudomonadales > Pseudomonadaceae > Pseudomonas > Pseudomonas fluorescens group sp. PF-69. Next base: position 582,140 of record NZ_JBTMNC010000001.1, read on the forward strand.
CTGGTCTGGCTAACACCGTCGAAATTCAGCAACACCTACGCCCTGGCACTGCCGAAGAACGTCGCCGATGAGTACCCGCAGATCAACACCATCAGCGATCTCAACAGGGTGCTGCGAGACGAGGCCAGGACCAACCACCTGGTGGCTTTGGACACCGAGTTCGCCAACCGTTCCGATGGCCTCGATGGCATGGTCAAGCTGTACGGCATGAACCTGACCCGTCAAAACATCCGCCAGATGGACGCGGGCCTGGTCTACACCGCGCTGCGCAACGGTCAGGTATTTGCTGGCCTGGTCTACACCACCGACGGTCGCTTGAACGCCTTCAAACTCAAGTTGCTCGAAGACGACAAGCACTACTTCCCCGACTACACCGCCGCCCCGGTGGTGCGTCAGGCCTATCTCGATGCGCACCCGCAACTGGCTGAGCAGCTCAAGCCTCTGGCCGAACTGTTCGACGACAACACCATGCGCCAGCTCAACGCGCGGGTTGATGTCGACCACGAAAGCCCCTCCGCCGTGGCCGCCGATTTCCTGCGCCAGCATCCACTGAACTGAACGAGGAAAAGCCATGGAATTCTTGAACGCCTTTTCCCATCTCGATTGGCCGCTGGTACTGCACCTGACCTGGCAGCACATCACCCTGGTCGGCATCGCGGTAACGCTGGCGATACTGGTGGGTGTACCGCTGGGCATCCTGATGACCCGCTTCCCCACCCTTGCCGGGCCTTTGCAAGCCAGCGCCACGGTACTGCTGACCGTGCCATCGATTGCCCTGTTCGGCCTGTTGCTGCCCTTCTATTCCAAATTCGGCCAGGGCCTGGGCCCGATGCCGGCGATCACCGCGGTGTTTCTCTACTCACTGCTGCCGATCATGCGTAACACCTACCTGGCCCTGACCGGCGTCGAACCGGGCATTCGCGAAGCCGCGCGCGGTATCGGCATGACCTTCGGCCAGCGCCTGCGCATGGTCGAACTGCCCATCGCCGTACCGGTGATCCTCGCCGGCGTACGCACCGCCGTGGTCATGAACATCGGTGTCATGACCATCGCCGCGACCATCGGCGCCGGCGGCCTCGGTGTGCTCATCCTCGCTTCCATCAGCCGCAGTGACATGTCGATGCTGATTGTCGGTGCCGTACTGGTCAGCCTGCTGGCCATCTTCGCCGACCTGCTTCTGCAATGGCTGCAACGCTCGCTGACCCCAAAAGGATTACTCAAATGATCGAACTTCAAAACCTCAGCAAGACCTTCCAAAGCAACGGCAAAGATGTGAAAGCCGTGGATTCGGTGAGCCTGACCGTCAATGAAGGCGAAATCTGCGTGTTCCTCGGGCCATCGGGTTGCGGCAAGAGCACCACGTTGAAAATGATCAACCGCCTGATCAAACCGACCTCGGGCAAGATCCTGATCAACGGCGAAGACACGACGGCCCTCGACGAAGTGACCCTGCGCCGCAACATCGGCTATGTGATCCAGCAGATCGGTCTGTTCCCGAACATGACCATCGAGGAAAACATCACCGTGGTCCCGCGCCTGCTGGGTTGGGACAAACAGAAATGTCACGACCGCGCCCGTGAGCTGATGAGCATGATCAAGCTCGAGCCCAAGCAGTATCTGCATCGATACCCTCGGGAATTGTCCGGTGGCCAGCAGCAACGCATCGGTGTGATTCGTGCCCTGGCAGCCGATGCTCCGCTGTTGCTGATGGACGAACCGTTCGGCGCGGTCGATCCGATCAACCGGGAAATGATCCAGAACGAGTTCTTCGAGATGCAACGGGCGCTGAACAAGACGGTGATCATGGTCAGCCATGACATCGACGAAGCGATCAAGCTGGGCGACAAGATCGCGATTTTCCGGGCCGGCAAGCTGTTGCAGATCGACCATCCGGACACCCTGCTCGCCCATCCGGTGGATGACTTTGTCAGCAACTTCGTTGGCCAGGACAGCACCCTCAAGCGCTTGCTGCTGGTCAAGGCTGAAGATGCGGCCGATAACGCGCCGTCCGTCAGCCCGGATACCCCGGTGGCCGACGCGCTGGAATTGATGGACGAACATGACCGCCGCTATGTAGTCGTGACGGATGGTGAGAACAAGGCGCTGGGCTATGTGCGACGCCGCGACCTGCACCGCCAGGCCGGCACCTGCGGGCAATACTTGCGCGAGTTCAATGCCACGGCCGCCTACGACGAGCATTTGCGCATCCTGTTGTCGCGCATGTACGAGTTCAACCGTTCGTGGCTGCCGGTGATGGATGCGGAGCGGGTGTTCCTGGGTGAGGTGACACAGGAGTCGATCGCGGCTTATCTGAGTTCCGGGCGTTCGCGCGGGATGAAGACCAGTATCGTCTCGCCGGCTGAGGCAGTGGTTGCCTGATAATCGAGTAAAAAACACAAATCTCTGTGGGAGCTAGCCTGCTAGCGATTGGGGAATACCAGTCAACACTGTTTCGATGATGAAATTGTCATCGCCAGCAGGCTGGCTCCCACAGGTTCTGTGCGATTTTTGAGTGATTCACAGGCCGGAAAAAAATATCAACAGTAGAGCCTGCAAAAGCCATCCACAAACACTCACTTAAATAATCAAATTCCCTCTCAGTCCAGATTCTCGCAGCCAACTTCGCCGAAGTTGACGCCATCGTACTTTCCAGTGAACTTGTACACAAAAGCGTCGAACGTGCAGGTATTTTTAACACTTCATAAATCGTTCGGAACATCCGCCTGTCATCTGTGTCAGTTAAAAAGGACTGTGTCGTTACCGTGCGACAGACGAGTGCAAAATTGCGACATTTTTTGTTGATCTCAAGCCCCTCACGCCCTAAAGTTCGCGCCGAACGTCCATGCTGGAAACGATCCATCCGGCTCAAGTACTGACGACGAGACAGCAAGGCCAAGGGAAGCAACGCTCCCCATGGCCTTTTTGCTTTCGGCGACATGCCTTGGGAAGTAGGCGAACCAAAGTGGGGATACGGAGGACGTTCATTTGCACCCATTGATAATTTTAGTTTGCCAGTAGGAGTTCCCAGCATGTCGATCCAGGTCGAAGACTATTTCGCGCGCGAAACCTTTCAAAAAATGAAGGCGTTCGCCGACAAGCAAGAAACCCCGTTCGTGGTGATCGACACCGCAATGATCAGCAAGGCTTATGACGACCTGCGCGCCGGTTTCGAATTCGCCAAGGTCTACTACGCGGTCAAGGCCAACCCGGCCGTGGAAATCATCGACCTGCTCAAGGAAAAAGGCTCGAGCTTCGACATCGCCTCGATCTATGAGCTGGACAAAGTGCTGAGCCGTGGCGTCAGCGCCGACCAGATCAGCTACGGCAACACCATCAAGAAATCCAAGGACATCCGCTACTTCTATGAGAAGGGCGTGCGTCTCTACGCCACCGACTCCGAAGCCGACCTGCGCAACATCGCCAAGGCTGCGCCGGGTTCGAAAGTCTATGTGCGCATCCTGACCGAAGGCTCGACCACCGCCGACTGGCCGTTGTCGCGCAAATTCGGCTGCCAGACCGACATGGCCATGGACCTGTTGATTCTCGCCCGCGACCTCGGCCTGGTGCCTTATGGCATTTCCTTCCACGTCGGCTCGCAACAGCGCGATATCAGCGTCTGGGACGCGGCAATCGCCAAGGTCAAAGTGATCTTCGAGCGCCTGAAGGAAGAAGACGGCATTGAACTGAAGCTGATCAACATGGGCGGCGGCTTCCCGGCCAACTACATCACCCGCACCAACAGCCTGGAAACCTACGCTGAAGAAATCATCCGCTTCCTCAAGGAAGACTTCGGTGACGACCTGCCGGAAATCATCCTGGAACCCGGCCGTTCGCTGATCGCCAACGCCGGCATCCTGGTCAGCGAAGTGGTATTGGTTGCCCGTAAATCCCGTACCGCCGTAGAGCGTTGGGTGTACACGGATGTGGGCAAGTTCTCCGGCCTGATCGAAACCATGGACGAAGCCATCAAGTTTCCGATCTGGACCGAAAAGAAAGGCGAGATGGAAGAAGTTGTCATCGCCGGCCCGACCTGCGACAGCGCCGACATCATGTACGAAAACTACAAGTACGGCCTGCCGCTGAACCTGGCCATCGGTGATCGCCTGTACTGGCTGTCGACCGGTGCCTACACCACCAGCTACAGCGCCGTTGAGTTCAATGGCTTCCCGCCGCTGAAATCGTATTACGTATAAGAGCAGCTGCAAGTTTCAAGCAACAAGCTTCAAGCAAAAAGCCCATGACGTGTCATGGGCTTTTTGATTTCCATGCAAAACCCTGTGTGCGAGCTTGCTCGCGATGGCGATAGGTCGGTCAACATTGATGTTGAATGCCATGACGTCATCGCGAGCAGGCTCGCTCCCACAAAGGCTCAAGATACTGGCGTTAATTCAACGACACGATGATGGAATTCGTGCGCCAGGGTCTGAATCCTCGGATCGGTCGCGCCCATCAGCGCCTCACTCGCCACCCGCAAGAAATTCAGATTCCCCCCGGCCAGCGCTTTGCGCAGCCAGACCAATGCGTCGTCGATATTTCCCTCTTCGGTCAACACCGCCGCAAAGCTGAACTGCCCACGAAAATCCCCGCCCTCGGCCGAACGCCGATACCAGTCACGGGCCGCTGCCGGATCCGCCGGGCATAGCCGCCCTTCCTCCAGATACCGACCCAGCAGGTTCATCGATTTCGCATGGCCCAACTCGGCCGCGTGACGATAGAGACTCAGCGCTTGCAACTGATCCTCGATCACTCCACGCCCGGTCGCCAGCAGATTGGCGTAGTTGTACATCGCCCAATCCAGCCCGGCTTCTGCTGCAATTCGATAGTGCCGTGCGGCAGCCGCAGCGTCGGCTGCACACCCCCAGCCATGTTCATGGCAGCGACCGAGCATGTTGCGCGCCATCGAATGCCCGCGTCGGGCGGCGATGTCGAACCAACGCACCGCCAACGGCTGATCCCGGGCGATGCCTTGCCCGTCCAGCAGTATCTGCCCGAGCAATGCCTGAGCATCGAGGATGCCTTCGCCGGCAGCCATCAGAATCGCCTGGGCCGCACGCGCCGGGCTTTCGTCGAGCATGGCTTTTAGCCGATCACCGTCGAGGACTTCTTCGCGGCGCAATCGAAATTCCGCCACTTACACCTCCACCCAGCGGCGCAACAGGTTGTGATAGGTGCCGGTCAGGCGGATCAGCGAAGGGTGGTCGGGAAGGTCCTGGGTCAGTTGGCGAATCGCGCCATCCATTTCAAACAGCAAGGCACGCTGGCTGTCTTCGCGCACCAGGCTTTGGGTCCAGAAGAAAGAGGCATAGCGGGCTCCGCGAGTGACCGCATTGACCTTGTGCAGGCTGGTGCCGGGGTACAGCACCATGTCACCGGCCGGCAACTTCACGCGCTGGGTGCCGTAGGTGTCCTGGATTTCCAGTTCGCCGCCGTCGTAATCCGCAGGCTCGCTGAAAAACACCGTTGCCGACAGATCTGTCCGCACCCGCTCAATGCTGCCCTTGGGTTGACGCACGGCGTTGTCGATATGGAAGTCGAAACTGCCACCGGCCGTGTAACAGTTCAGCAACGGAGGAAAGACTTTGTGCGGTAACGCGGCAGACATGAACTGCGGATTTTTCCACAGCCGCTCCAGCATCGCCGCGCCGATCTCCTTGGCCAACGGATGGCCTTCCGGCAATTGCAGATTGTGCTTGGCCTTGGCTGACTGGTAACCGGCGGTGATTTTGCCGTCCGCCCAATCGGCCTGCTCCAGAGCCTCGCGAATGCGCTGCACTTCTTCTTTTTCGAACAAGCCGGGGATGTGCAGCAACATGAGCAAGGCACCAGAAAGCAAAGGGGCGCCAATGGTATTGATTCTTATTGCCTGTGTAAAACCCGCCAGACGAATGAAACGGTAAAAACCGTAAGGGTAAATTGTAAAGAATGTAAATTCAGTGCGAATAGTAATGTTTCGCAATTGATACGAATACGTATTTACCCTATATTCCGCCGCCTCAAATCCTTGGGGAGGGGAATAAAAATGTCACGCCAGCAACCACAGCAACCTGTCAGTTCACCGCGTTTACTCGCTTCTGCAATTGGCATGGCGATCACCGCCGGCTCCGCGGGCCACATGGTATTCGCGGCTGAAAAGACCGACGAGAAAGCACCGGGCAACACCATCTCCCTCGGTGCAACCTCTATCACTGGCGAAGCGCAGGACCAGACCACCTACAACGTCGAAAAAGCCTCCTCGCCCAAGTACACCGCGCCGCTGGTGGACACACCGCGCTCGATCACAGTGATCCCGCAGCAAGTGCTCAAGGACACCGGCGCCATGAACATGCAGGACGCGCTGCGTACCGTTCCCGGCATCACCTTCGGTGCCGGTGAAGGCGGCAACCCACAGGGCGACCGTCCATTCATTCGTGGTTTCGATGCCCAGGGCGATACTTACCTGGACGGCGTGCGCGATACCGGTTCGCAGAGCCGGGAGATCTTCGCCGTTGAATCGATCGAAGTCAGCAAAGGACCGAACTCGGCCATCGGCGGCCGTGGTGCAGCGGGCGGCAGCATCAACCTGGTGAGCAAAAAAGCGCACCTGGGCGACTCGTTCGACGGTGGCTTTACCTGGGGTTCTGACCAGACCCAGCGTTACACCATGGACGGCAACTATCAGTTCTCCGACACCGCCGCTGGCCGTCTGAACCTGATGAGCCATGAAAGCAACGTCGCCGGCCGCGACAGCGTCGATTACGATCGCTGGGGCGTCGCTCCATCGCTGGCCTTTGGCCTGGGCACCGATACCCGGGTCAATCTCGACTACTACCATCTGGAAAGTAACGACACACCGGACTCGGGTATCCCCTACTCCATTCCGACTGCCGGCTCCGCTGCCCGCACCAAGTCCAACCCGGACAAACCAAACGACGGCGGCGACAGCAGCAATTTCTACGGCCTGGACAACCGCGATTTCCGCAAGGGTCGCACCGACACCGCGACCATCGCCATCGAGCACGACCTGAACGACTCGCTGACCGTCAAGAACACCCTGCGCCACGGCACCAGCATGCAGGACTACATCCTGACCCAGCCGGACGACAGCAAGGGCAACGTCAACAACGGCAGCGTCTGGCGTCGTGCCAACACCCGTGTGAGCAACACCGAGACGACCACGAACCAGACCGACCTGTTCGGCGATTTCCATCTCGCCGGGTTCAAGAACAGTTTCGCCACCGGTATCGAATTCACCCACGAGGAGAACCGGAAATCCTCGTACAACGTCAACACCGACACCACCCCGGCAACAGCCGCCGCGACCACCAACTGCAACCCTGCGTTGATTGGTCCTCGCAGCGGATACAACTGTACTTCGCTGGCAAACCCGAACCCGAGCGATCCGTGGAGCGGTGCCATCTCGCGTAACTACGCCGGCACCGACACCAAGGCCGACACCTATGCGTTGTACGCGTTCGATACGCTCGAGCTGTCCGAGCAATGGCTGGTGAACATGGGCCTGCGTTACGACCATTTCGACACGAGCTACAAAACCTACACCAACGCCGGCGCCACCACCTCCAAGGGCGACGACGTCAGTGAGTTCGTGACCGGTCAATTCGGTGTGGTCTACAAGCCGGCGGAGAACGGCAGCATCTATGCGTCGTACGCGACGTCCGCCACCCCACCGGGCACGACCCTCGGCGACGGCCAGGAAGGCAACCCGCTGGGCGGCACGCCTGATCGCAACGGCAACCTGCTGAGCAGCGACATGGAGCCGGAAACCACCAAGAACTACGAAATCGGCACCAAGTGGGGTCTGATGAACGATCGTCTGTCGCTGACCGCCGATATCTTCCGCACCGAGAAGGAAAACGCCCGGGTACAGACCAACACCACGTCCTATGAAAACGTCGGCAAGACCCGCGTTCAAGGTGTTGAACTGTCGGCTACCGGCAAAATCACCGACAAATGGCAGGTCTTCGCCGGTTACGCCTACATGGACAGCGAACAGATCGATGGCGGTCCGCTGGGCAAGGCCAACGATGGCAACGAACTGCCTAACACGCCGAAAAACAGCGCCAGCCTCTGGACGACCTATCAGGTCACGCCGAAGCTGACCATCGGCGGCGGCGCGTTCTACGTCGATGACGTGTTCGGCAGCGTGGCCAACACCACCATGGTCGATTCCTACGTTCGTTACGATGCAATGGCCGCCTACAAGCTGACCAAAAACATCGACCTGCAACTGAACGTGCAGAACCTGACCGACGAAACCTACTACGACAAGGCTTTCTCGACTCACTTCGCCAACCAGGCGGCGGGCCGTACTGCCTTGCTGAGCACCAACTTCCACTTCTGATGGAAAAGTGAACACGCAACCTCTGTAGGAGCGAGCTCGCTCGCGATGGACTTGAGCACGACGCGGGGTGTCAGGATTTACGCGTTATCGTTGACGAGCATCGCGAGCAGGCTCGCTCCTACAGGAGGGAGAAGGTCGAAACAGGGCCTGGCCCCGTTCATCCAGATGAACGGGGCTTTTGCGTGTAAAAAAGAATGCTTCTCGACAACCCACGGCATAATGCGCGCCGTGATGACTTTTGAACGAACAAGGCGAGCGACGTGTTGAAGAAAACCCTGTTCCAGTTGCACTGGTTTTTTGGCATCAGCGCCGGACTCGTCCTGGCCCTGATGGGCATCACCGGGGCGACGGTATCGTTTCAGGATGAAATCCTGTATGCGCTGAACCCCTCTGTGTTGCAGGTCCAGAAGCAGGTGGCCGGGGTGCTGCCGCCCGCCGAACTGGTGGAGAAAATCGAAACAGCCACGGGCAACAAGGTGGCGGGGCTTTCGGTCGACATCGACAGCGGCATTGCCGCAAAAGTGTTCTTCACCCCGCCACCGGGCGAACGGCGCGGACCGATGCGTTACTTCGATCCTTACACCGCCGAGCTGCTGGGCGACGCCACTGGCCAGGACTTCTTCGGCCTGATGCTGCAATTGCACCGTTTCCTCGCCATGGGCGATACCGGTCGGCAAATCACCGGGGCCTGTACGTTGATCCTGGTGTTCTTCTGCCTCTCCGGCCTGTACTTGCGCTGGCCCCGCCAGTGGAAAAGCTGGCGTGCCTGGCTGACCCTCGACTGGAAGAAAAAAGGTCGCAGCTTCAACTGGGACCTGCACTCGGTCGCCGGCACCTGGTGCCTGGTGTTTTACCTCCTGGCCGCCTTGACCGGGTTGTCCTGGTCCTACGAGTGGTACAACAAGGGCCTGACCCGTTTGCTCTCCGATTCACCGCAGAACGAGCGCGTTCGCGGTGGTCGGGGCCCGGCCCCCAGCGGCCCGGCACCGACAGTCGATTACTCGGCCATGTGGCTGAGCATCTATAGCGCCGCCGGTCCCGACCTGAGCTTCTATAACACGCGCATGCCGCCAGTCGCCGGGCAACCGGCGACCGTGTTCTACCTGTTGAAAAACTCACCCCATGACCGCGCGCTGAACCAGATCACCCTCGATCCGGTCACCGGCGAGATCAAACGGCACGAGCGCTACAGCGACAAGAGCTTCAAGGCGCAATTGCTGACCAGCCTCTATGCGCTGCACGTCGGTAGCTACTTCGGCATCGTCGGGCGGATCATCCTGACGATCACCGCGCTGAGCATGCCGCTGTTTTTCGTCACGGGCTGGCTGTTGTACCTCGATCGTCGCCGCAAAAAACGCCAGGTCAAGGACGCCCGCAAGGACCTCGCCCAACCCGCCAGCGACACCCCGGCATGGCTGATCAGTTTCGCCAGCCAGAGTGGCTTTGCCGAGCAACTGGCCTGGCAGACGGCCGGCCAATTACAAGCGGCCGGCCTGCCAGTGAAAGTGCAGCCGCTGGCGACTGTCAGCGAGGAGGACCTGCAGAGTTCGAACAACGCGCTGTTCGTGGTCAGCACCTTCGGCGACGGCCAGGCACCGGACAGCGCCCGTGGTTTTGAACGCAAGGTGCTGGGGCGGGCGTCGAGCCTGGAGAGCTTGAACTACGCGGTGCTCGGTCTCGGCGACCGGCAGTATCAGCACTTCTGCGGCTTCGCCCGGCGCTTGCACACCTGGCTGGGCGAACACGGCGGCAAGACTTTGTTCGCCCCGGTAGAAGTCGACAGCGGCGACCCTTACGCCTTGCGTCACTGGCAGCAACAACTGGGGCTGTTGACCGGACAAGCACCGGTCGACACCTGGAAAGCGCCGAGCTATGACAACTGGCCGCTGGTTCGTCGCGAGTTGCTCAACCCGGACAGCAGCGGCTCGCCCGTGTACTTGCTGGGCCTCAAGCCGCCCACCACCAGCAGTTGGCTGGCAGGTGACCTGGTGGAAGTGTTGCCGCGCAATGGCTCCTGGGCGATCGAGCATTTCCTCGACGGCCTGGGGATTGACGGTCGCGCCACGATTGAATTCGATGGCCGGTCGCAGCCGCTGGAGCAAGCCCTCGCCAGCCGCCAACTGCCGGCGAATCGTGCGCATCTGGTCGGTTTGCATGCCCAGGCGCTGGTGGATGCGCTGGTGCCTTTGGCCCTGCGCGAATATTCCATTGCCTCGATTGCCGCCGATGGCGTACTGGAGCTGATCGTTCGCCAGGAACTGCACCCCGATGGCAGCCTCGGCGTCGGCTCCGGCTGGCTGACCGAACACGCGCCGGTGGGCAGCACCATCAGCCTGCGTGTGCGACGCAACAGTGGTTTCCATCTGCCGTCAGACCCCGTGCCCATGATCCTGCTGGGCAACGGCACCGGGCTGGCCGCGCTGCGCAGCCTGCTCAAGGCGCGGATTGCCGACGGCCAACAACGTCACTGGCTGCTGTTCGGCGAGCGCAATCGGGAACACGACTATCTGTGTCGCGACGAGTTGGAAGAGTGGTTGATTTCGGCTGATCTGCAGCGCCTGGACCTGGCGTTCTCGCGGGACCAGGCAGAGAAAATCTATGTACAGGATCGCCTGCGCGAATCAGCCGCCGAGCTGAAGAAGTGGCTGGCGGACGGTGCGATGATTTATATCTGCGGCAGCTTGCAGGGCATGGCTTCGGGAGTCGATCAAGTGCTCAACGATGTGCTCGGCGCTGCCGAAGTGGAACGCCTGATCGAACAGGGCCGCTACCGCCGCGACGTTTACTGACGCGGCACAAATCCCCTGTAGGAGCGAGCCTGCTCGCGAGGGTGGTCAACGATAACGCGGGGAAATCTGATAGCCCGCGGTGTCTTTGAGTTCATCGCGAGCGGGCTCGCTCCTACAGGGGTGGGGATCAGGCGCTGACGGGCACTGCCGTCAATTCCACCGCCTCAGGCCGCTTGACCAGCGCGTACACCACCGCCGTCAACAAACTCCCCGCCACGATCGCCAGCAAATACAGCAATGCATGGTTGATCGCATTCGGAATGGCCAGCACGAACAATCCACCGTGGGGCGCCATCAGCTTGCAGCCGAAATACATCGACAGCGCACCGGTCAGCGCGCCACCGGCGATGCTCGCCGGAATCACCCGTAGCGGGTCTTTGGCGGCAAACGGAATCGCCCCTTCGGAGATGAAGCACAACCCCAGCACCAGCGCCGCTTTACCGGCCTCGCGTTCAGTCTGGGCAAACTTGCGCCGGGCGATGAACGTGGCAATGCCGAGGCCGATCGGCGGCACCATGCCGGCCGCCATGGTCGCGGCCATCGGTGCATAACTCTGCGAGGCCAGCAGCCCGACCGAGAACGCATAAGCGGCCTTGTTGATCGGCCCGCCAAGATCGACGCACATCATCCCGCCCAGCAGCACGCCAAGCAGGATCGCATTGGTGGTGCCCATGCTGTCGAGGAAATGCGTGAGCCCTTCGAGCATCCCGGCCACGGGTTTGCCGACCACGTAGATCATCACCAGGCCTGTGAACAGACTGGCCAGCAACGGGATGATCAGGATCGGCTTGAGCGCCTCGAGGCTTTGCGGCAAACGCGCATAACGATTGATCGCCTGGGCGGCGTAACCGGCGATGAAACCGGCAATGATCCCGCCGATAAAACCGGCGCCGAGGGAGCTCGCCAGCAGCCCGCCGATCATCCCTGGCGCCAGACCCGGACGGTCGGCGATGGAGTAAGCGATATAGCCCGCCAGCAACGGCACCATCAGCTTGAACGCGGTCTCGCCGCCGATCTGCATCAATGCCGCCGCCAACGTGCCGGGTTCCTTGAACGCGGTGATGCCAAACACGAACGACAAGGCAATCATCAGACCGCCCGCCACCACCATCGGCAACATGAACGACACGCCGGTCAGCAGGTGTTTGTAGATGCCGGTCTTCTCTGCCTTGACCGGACCGCTGGCGCCGCTGGCTGCGCTTTCCTGCGTGCCTTCGGCCAGCGCTTTGTTCAGCGTGGCTTCGGCCTGCTTGAGGGCAATACCGGTGCCGCAGCGATAAATTTTCTTGCCGGCGAAACGCTCGGTGGCGACTTCGATATCGCACGCCAGCAGCACCACGTCGGCTTCGGCGATGGCTTGCGCACTCAGCGGATTACGCGCCCCAACGGAGCCCTGGGTTTCCACTTGCAGGTCGTAACCCAGGCGCTTGGCCGCTTGCTGCAAGGCTTCGGCGGCCATGAAGGTGTGGGCGACGCCGGTCGGACAGGCGGTGATCGCGACCAGCCGCGGTTCGTTTTTGCTCACCGCAACCGGTTCTGCGACGGTTTCAGGGGCGACGTACAATCGGGCCTCTTCGGCGCCACGGCGCAACACCGCCTCGACGTCCTGCAGGGCTTGCGCCGGGGTGCTCTGGAACACCCGCTTGCCGACGAATCGCGACATGTCCACCGGGGCGCTGGTCACCAGCAGTACCCACTCGGCGGCCTCGATCGTCGCCGCCGACAATTGCCGTTCAGGATGCGCTGCGTCGTTCACTTCGACACTGGTGCTCCAGCCCTGACGCTGGGCCGCTGCATCCAGCAGACGAGCGCACAGCACACTGGTGACCATGCCGTTCGGGCAGGCAGTAACAATGGCTAATTTCATGACCAACCCTCTTATTGTTCTGTCAGGGGACGCACGCGCACACCCTGTTCGAGCTGCGCCAGTTGCGCCGCGTCGCTGATACCGAAACCGATCTGGGTGACGGCCATCGCGGCAATTGCCGTGGCGCTGCGCAAGGTCTGCTCAGGCAGGTCGGCGCTGACCAGGCCGTGGAGCATCCCCGCCAGCAACGAGTCGCCCGCGCCCACCGTACTGGCGACGCTGACTTTAGGTGGTGTGGCGTGCAGCGCCGAACCGACGCTGAACCAGTTCACGCCATCGGCGCCGTGGGAAATCACCACATGCTCGATACCCTGCGCGTGCAAACGATTCGCCGCTTCGGCCTGCGCGGTGACAGAAACCACCTCACAACCCAGCACTTCAGCCAGCTCTTCGATGTTCGGCTTGATCAGCCATGGACCGGCCTTGAGCCCGGCCCGCAAGGCATCCCCGCTGGTGTCGAGCGCGACCTTCAGACCGAGTTTTTTCAAGCGCAGGATCAACGCCTGCAACCATTGCGGGCTAACGCCCTGAGGCAGGCTGCCGGCGACGACGACGGCGTCATGCCCCGGAGCGATCCGGTCAAGACGATCGAGCAAGGCCTGCTGCGCAGTCGCGCTGACCTGCGGCCCCGGGCCATTGATGTCGGTGATGCGACCATCGCTTTCCGCCAGTTTGATATTGCTGCGGGTCTCCCCCGGCACGCGGATAAACGCGTCGACAAAGCCGCGTCTGGCGAACAGGGTTTCGAACGCTTGCAGATTGTCTTCACCGAGAAATCCGCTGACCGTCAGTTGGTGCCCGAGGTCCGCCAATACCTGCGCCACGTTCAACCCTTTGCCGGCGGCATGGGTGTGCATCACGTCACTGCGATTGACCTGACCCGGTTCCAGGCGCGGCAACTGGACGGTGAGGTCCAGCGCCGGGTTGAGGGTCAAGGTTAAAATCCTGGCCATTACAGGGCCTCCACTAATGCGCGCACTTCGTTGGCGCTGCCCACGGCGAGCGCCGCTTGGGCAAGGGTTTGGGTCTGGCTGAGGCTGAGTTCACGGATCCGCGCCTTGACCTCGGGAATGCTGCGCCCCGACACGCTCAACTCGTCCACACCGAGCCCGACCAGCACCGGCACCGCCAATGGATCGGCCGCCAGTTCACCGCAGACACCGACCCACTTGCCATGGGCATGGGCCGCGCGCACGGTGATGTCGATCAGTTGCAACACCGCCGGATGCAGGCCATCGGCCTGGGCCGACAAGGTCGGATGACCACGGTCGATGGCCAGGGTGTATTGCGTCAGGTCGTTGGTGCCGACACTGAAGAAGTCCACCTCTTTGGCCAACACCGGCGCCAGCAACGCCGCCGACGGCACTTCGATCATGATCCCCAGTTGCAGGTCCGCGACCGGGATTTCCAGACGCAGGCGTTCGGTCATGTCCCGGGCCTGGCGCCACTCATCGACACTGCCGACCATCGGGAACATGATCCGCAGCGGACGGTTGTCGGCTGCTCGCAGCAAGGCGCGCAGCTGCGCTTCCATGATGTGTGGCCGTTGCAGGGTCAGGCGAATGCCACGAACACCGAGGAACGGGTTTTCTTCCTTGGCGATCGGCCAATAGGGCAGCGGTTTGTCGCCGCCGACATCCAGGGTGCGCACCACCAGGGGTCGACCCGCCAGGCCATCGAGGACACGCCGGTATTCGACTTCCTGGGTCGCCTCGTCCGGGGCTTGCGGGTGCGCCATGAAAATCAGTTCGGTGCGCAACAGGCCAATGCCTTCGGCACCCTGCTCCACCGCACCGGTCACGCCAGCGCTTTCACCGATGTTGGCAAACACTTCGACCGCATGGCCGTCGCGGGTCAAGGCCGGTTCATGGCGCTGTTCAGCCGCCACCTTCAATCGTTGTTCACGGGTGTCACGTTCTTCAGTGGCCCGTTGCAGCGTTGCGGCGTCGGCATCCACGTGCAGGCGACCGCGTTGGCCATCGATCAGCAACGGCGTGCCCGGCGCCAGCAGCAACACGGCCGGACCGGCACCGACCAACGCCGGAATACCGAGCGCCCGGGCCACGATCGCACTGTGGGCAGTAGCGCCGCCGCGGGCGGTGAGGATGCCGGCCACGCGAGTCGGGTCCAGACGCGCAACGTCGGATGGACCGACTTCGTCCATCACCAGAATGTACGGTTGCTCGGGTTCGCTCGGGGTTTCGATCCCGCAGAGCGTCGCCAACACCCGTCGACCGATATCACGCAAATCGGCAGCACGTTCGGCAAGCAAGGCGTCCTGCAGCGCTTCCTGTTGCCGGGCCGCCGCTTCGATCACCGACATCCAGGCCGCTTCTGCGCTTTCGCCCTGCTTGAGACGGGTGTCGACTTCATCGGTCAATTCCGGGTCGTCGAGCATTTCCTGGTGGGTGACGAAAATTTCGCGAATGGCCTTGGCCTTGCTGCGTTCGATCAAACCACCGATGTCGCGCCGCACATCCGCCAGCGCCTGCTTGAGACGCTCGCGTTCGACGGCGGCGGAATCACCGCGCAGCGGGTACTCGATGGCTTGCAGCACTTGAATATGCGCCGGGCCGATGGCGATTCCCGGCGCGGCGGCGATGGCCTGAATCACGCTGCCGGACGCCGGGGCGAGCAGTACCTGGGCGGTCTCGACAAACTCTTCGCGCGGCTGGCTGACGGGCGGCAACGGCTCGATTTCTTCACCGAGGCCTTCTGCGATGGCAGCCAACAAGGCAGGCAGCGCATCGGCAGCGATGCTCGGCTCGGCGATGATTTCCAGCACTTGACCGCGACGAGCACCGAGGCTGAGCAGCTTGCTCAGGCTCTTGACCGACACCGCGCTGTCCTGACCATCGACGATGCGGATGCGAATTTCACCTTCAAAACTCTTTGCCAGTTGCGCGAGGATTTTCGCCGGCCGCGCATGCAAACCGTGGGCGTTGGCCAGCGCGATCCGCGTACTCGGCCAGTCCGCTGGCAGTTCGCCGCCGAGCACTTCAAGCACCGCGCGGCAACTGGTAGCACGGCCCAATTCATGGCCGCGACCTTCAATCAATAACGCGCACAGTCGTTCGAGCAACGCTTGATGGGCCTCACCCAGGCTGGCCAGGCAGAACAACCCGTTCAGCGGCTGACCGAGGTAACGCAGCGGTTTGTCCGGGGTCACGAACGCCAGACCGGGGCGTTTGACTGTTTGCTCACTGTGCAGCCACCACAGGCCATCGCCCAGAGGCAGTGCTTCGACCTGTTGCAACACGGCGGAGAAACCGTTGCTGACACAATCGGCCTGACGCAACAAACGCGCACCGCGCCAGACCAGCTCTTCAAAATCTTCGGCCGCCACACTCAGGCCGATCATTTGCGCATCCAGCGCCAATTCCTGCGGCGCACCTTGCAGCAGTTTCAGCAGGGCCTCGGCGGAGCTGGCGCGGCGCAGGGCCTGGCCCAGATCGGTCTCGCCGAGAGCGCGGGTCAGTAATTGCAGCAGGCGCAGGTGTTCATCGGATTTGGCGGCGATGCCAATGGCCAGGTAGACGATCTGCCCGTCGCCCCAGTCAACGCCCTCGGGAAACTGCATCAGGCGCACACCCGTGGTGAATACCTGATCGCGGGTTTCCGGGGTGCCGTGGGGGATGGCGATACCTTGACCGAGAAAGGTCGAGCCCTGGGCTTCGCGCGCCTGCAGGCCAGCGAGATAACCCTCGGCAACCAGACCATCGGTAACCAGATGCCGGGCCAGCAACTGCAAGGCTGCGGACTTATCCACAGCCGACTGGCCCATGGATATCTGCTCTATGGTGAGCTCGAGCATGCTTTCTCCTTTTGGCACCTGTTGGCACCAGGTATTGTTTTGAGTGTTTCAGCTTAGGCGCTTGTCCTGCGACAGTCTTCAGCGGTTTCGTGGCAGAACCGGCCGAAGGCGCCCATAACGTAGAAAATACGCCTGCTGAAACGTTTAATCTAGATTGATTGGCACGTTACTCGATAATGGCCCATCCTTGAAGTCCAACTTGTCGGCTGCGTGAAGGCGGGATCGCCTGCGTGAATCGGTTAGGATTGGCAAAATTGTCGAGGCAAGCTCGAAAAAACAAGGAAATCCCGGGTTGAAACTCAGTGATATTGCCCAGTTGGCCGGTGTGTCCGTTACCACCGCCAGCTACGTCATCAATGGCAAGGCCGAACAGCAACGCATCAGTAGCGCCACCGTCGAACGTGTACGCGCAGTCGTCGAGCAACATGGCTTCACGCCCAATCCCCAGGCCGCCGGGCTGCGCAGTCGGCACACCCGCACCCTGGGGTTCATTTTGCCGGATCTGGAAAACCCCAGTTACGCGCGAATCGCCAAACTGCTGGAACAAGGCGCACGCGCTCGCGGCTATCAGCTGCTGATCGCCAGTTCCGATGACGCGCCGGACAGCGAACGCCAATTGCTAAAACTGTTCCGCGCCCGCCGCTGCGATGCCCTGATCGTTGCCAGTTGCCTGCCACCCGGCGATGACAGCTATCGCCAGTTGCAAGCCAAGGGTATTCCTATCATCGCGATCGACCGTGTCATGGAGCCTGAACACTTCTGCTCGGTGATCAGCGACGACCGCGAAGCCAGCCTGCAATTGACCCGCAGCCTGCTGGACCCGTTACCCAAGCAAATCGCCTTGATCGGTGCCCGCCCGGAACTGAGCATCAGCCAGGAACGTACCGCCGGGTTCAAAGAGGCCTTGAAAGGTTTCGACGGCGAGGTGCTGATCGAACAGGGCGAATCCTTCAGCCGCGAATGCGGCAAACAACTGATGGAAGAATTACTCCAGCGTGTAGGCCATTTACCCGAAGCTCTGGTGACCACGTCCTATGTGCTGTTGCAGGGCGTGTTCGATGCCTTGCACGACTTCCCGCTGAAAAACCGCCCGTTGCGCCTCGGCACTTTCGGCGACACTCAGTTGCTGGATTTCCTGCCTCTGCCGGTCAATGCCATGGCCCAGCAACATCAGCTGATTGCCGACAAGGCCCTCGCACTGGCCCTGGCCGCCATCGAGCAGTCCGATTACCAACCCGGCGTGCAGGCCATCCCGCGCACCTTCAAGCAGCGTATCCGCCAGGACTGAACCGTGGAGCTGATCGACAGCCACACCCATCTGGACTTTCCCGACTTCGACAAGGATCGTCAGGCGCTGCTGGCCGAAAGCCGCGCCCTCGGGGTACGGCGGATGGTGGTGCTGGGGGTTTATCAGGGCAATTGGCAGCGCGTCTGGGATCTGGTGCAAAGCGATCCCGACCTGCATGCCGCGTTCGGTCTGCATCCTGTGTATCTGGACGATCATCGGCCCGAAGATGTACGCGAACTCGGTGAGTGGCTGACCCGTCTGGCCGGTCACCGACAGTTGTGCGCAGTGGGCGAGATTGGCCTGGATTACTTCATCGAAACCCTCGACCGCGAACGCCAGCAAGTGTTGTTCGACGCACAGTTGCAACTGGCTGCGGATTTCAATCTGCCGGCGCTGATCCATGTGCGACGCAGTCATGCGGCGGTCATTGCCACGCTCAAGCGCTTTCGCCTGCCACGCGCCGGCATCATCCACGCCTTCGCCGGCAGCAAGGAAGAGGCGCGCGAATACATCAAGCTCGGTTTCAAACTGGGACTGGGCGGTGCCGCGACCTGGCCCCAGGCGCTGCGCATGCACCGGGTCCTCGCCGAGCTGCCGCTCGAATCAGTGGTCCTGGAAACCGACTCACCGGACATGGCACCCGCCATGTTTCCCGGTCAACGTAACAGCCCGGCCCACTTGCCCGCCATTTGCGCGGCACTGGCCGGCATCATGGCGATCAGCCCTGAGCGATTGGCGGCGGTCAGCACGGCCAATGCCTGTGAATTGTTCAACTGGTAATCAGTCGGCGTGAGCCTTGGCGGCCTCAAGAATCAATGTCATGTGCTGACGCTGACGGGCAAAGCGCATGGCGATGAAGTAGACGAAGATCGCCAGCAGCGAGAAATTGAGCTGCTCCAGAACGCTGATCATGCCAAGCCACTCCAGCACCAGCGCCACCAGTAAAGCGGTGCAAATCATCACCAGCAGGCTTGCTTTCAACATGGCCAGGGAATCAAGCGACTTGAAGCGCTTGATTTGTTTCGGGTCGTTCAGTTGCAAGGTTTTTCGGCAATGAGTGCATCTGAACGCTTCGTTGATTGCAATGGCATTGATCTGCCAGGACTCAAGCAGCAATGTGCGCTGGCAATGGGCGCAGCGTCCCTGGATTCCAAGGGTTGCAACAGACATGGAAAGGCCTCCTCCGTGTGGGCACTGAAATGAATCTCCGTTCATTGAAGTTGAAATACAGGAACAGGGAGAAAAACTGCAAGGTTCTTACGAAATTTGAGAAAGGTATTACAAAACTTTCAGCCACACACAGCCCCTGTAAAACGGAGCCTGTTCGCGAACGCGAGATGCCCGTCGACAGCAACGTCGGCCATCACGCGATCATCGCAAACAAGCGTTTATACAGGTGGCGGACTGCGGCTATCTAGACCCGGAATGCGCTGATCAGCTGTTTGAGTTCCACCACCTGAGCCGACAACACGCGACTGGCATCCTCGGTCTGGTGCGCACCTTCAGCAGTCCGTTCACCGGCACGATTGATTTCGACAATGTTCTGGTCGATGTCGTGGGCAACCGCCGTTTGCTGCTCCACGGCTGCGGCGATCTGCTGGTTCTGGTCGACGATCATACCGACGGCACCGAGGATGTTTTCCAGCGCCTGCTGGACCTTTTCCGACTGCCCTACCGTGCCATTGGCCATCTCATGGCTCACACCCATCGCCTTCACGGCAGCGCCGACCCCATTGTGGAGCCTGGTGATCATCTGTTCGATTTCTTCGGTCGATTGCTGGGTTCGCTTGGCCAGTGTCCGGACCTCGTCCGCCACCACCGCGAACCCACGCCCCTGCTCGCCGGCCCGCGCCGCTTCGATGGCGGCATTGAGCGCCAACAGGTTGGTCTGCTCGGCGATGCTCTTGATCACCTCCAGCACGCGGCTGATGGACTGGCTGTCACTGGCCAGTTGATTGATCACCAGCACCGACTGATCTATTTCGCTGGCCAGTGCCGCGATGCTGCCTTGCTGGGACTCGACCAGCCCACGCCCGCTGATGGTTTCGTCGTTGACACTGTGGGCGCTGCTGACCGCCGCGGCGGCGCTACGCGCGACCTCGAGGGCCGTGGCCGACATCTGGTTCATTGCCGTGGCGACTTGCTCGATCTGGCTCCGTTGCCCGGCCACGGCATGGTTGCTTTGCGCCGAGACGTTTTCAACTTGCCCGGCCTGGCGCTCCACCTCACTGACGGTTTGCCCCACGCGCTCAATCAGGTCATGGATTTTTTTCACGGTGCCGTTGAATACCTCGCCCAACTCGCCCAATTCATCGCGACTGTGGGCGCTGAACGTCACCGTCATGTCGCCGGCCGCGACTTTATCCATCACCCCGCCAAGGCGTTTGAGCGTGGTACGGGTCGAGGCGTAGAAGCCGCCGTAAAGGTAGAAGATCAGCACAAACACCACCGACAGCGCCACTGCCTGCAAGACCATGTGCGTGCGGTTCTGATCCAGGCGCTGCTGCAATTGGGTGCCAAGAAACTTCAGCGTGGCTTCGTTGAGTTGATACGTCTGGTCCATCAGGCCGGTGACCTGATCGTAGAAACCCTGCCAGGGCGCATCCAGGGTGTCGGCCATTACCACTTGTTCTTCGAACAGTTCACTGGCCTTTTTCAACGTCGCCCGGCTGCCATCGGCCAAGGCTGCCAGGGTTTCCCGCGCCGCTTTGCTGGAGCCCAATGCGTCCTGCAATTTCAGCCCATACTCGCCTTGCAGCTTCTCGATCTGCGCCAACAGCTCATCGAAACGGGTACTCGACGCCGAATTGAGAAAGCCCTGGCCCAGCGAAAAGGAGCCCATCGCCCGGCCTTCACCCAGAAGCTGAGTCACAGGCGGGGTGACATTGGTGATGAGTTCGCTCAGTTGGCGCATGTCGCTCTGGGAATCGCGGCTCAGTCCGGCCTGACTGGCAACGATCTGGCTGAAAATCTGCGCGCTGGCGAGCAACTTGCCAATCATTCCGCTTTTGCTTTGCAGGGACGTTTCGCTGTGTTGCGCCTTGAAGGCGGCGATCATTTCATCGCGCTTGGTATCGAATACCGCGATTTGCTCGGGGTCCGTGCTCATCGCGGTCAGCCCTTGCAAACGGGTCAGAAGGCTTTGCTCCAGGGCGCTGATCTGCGACTCGACATTGCCCGCCTTGCCTGACTGGCCCAGGGTGACATTGATCTGCACCAGGTTGTTGAGGGTTTCCAGATCGCGCCGCAACGCCAGGCTGCTGCCCAGCAGGTCGAGGCTTTGCAGTTCGGTACGGGTACCCTGGAATTCGCGATAGGAGTCACGCACCAGGTAGAAGTTGGTCACCAGCATCGGCACCAGGAACAGGACGCTGATCAGACTGAACTTCATGCCAAAGCTCAGACGGTTCATCAGTGCGACAGCGGGATAGAGCAAGCGCTTCACTGGAAGTCTCCCCATGATTTCTTATTTTTATTGGCAGGCGCAGACCGACAGCAGATAGCCACTACCCGGCGCTATTTCTGTATAGCTTAAATCGAAGAGAGGTTTTGTAACTTAAGGTTAACGGCAAAAGTTTGTCCGGGGCTCTGGCTGCGCCCGGACAATCTTTTGGCCGCTAAAAAGAAATCAGGCCAGAACGGTCCACAAGGCAAACCCGGCGTACCAGAGCACTGCAGCCCGCAACAGCAGTTCCCAGATCCGGTCAAGATTATTGATGCCTTCAGGCCCGACCACCGGTGCCGGGATTTCACCCGCCACCAGCCCGGCCTTCTCGATCAATTGCGCGGCGCTGATGTTCCAGTTCAACAACTCGTGCAACATCACCCGGCCGACGGCGACAAAGTTGCCGACCAAGGCAAAACTTGCCGCCAGCAAGCGCACCGGCAACCAATCGAAGGCATGACGCAGTTGCGCCGCGCGTTCGACCACGGCCGGGTTTTTCCCATGCTCCTCAACCAGCGCGAGCAATCGATAACTCAGAGCCGCGACCGGCCCCAACAGGAAGTACCAGAAAATCACCGCGAAAAAGCTCTGGTAGGCCTCCCACAGCAGATGTCCTTCAACCCGTTCCAGCAGTTGTTCGCCACTGTCGGCGCAGATATCCACGTCGCGCTTGGCGACATGGGCCGCCGCTTGCAGGTCTTGCCGACGCCAGGCATCGCGAAACGGCCCCAGACCGGCGAGCAGATCGCCACGACCCAGACTGTAAATCACCACCAGCAGGTGCACCGGTAACACCAGCAAGCCGTAGGCCACCGGCTGCAGCACCACCAACAGCAACCCCAGCAACGCCACCGGCAAAAATACCGAAATGGCCAGGATCAGCCACGGCCGATTGACCAGACGCGCGTTGACCTCAAGCCTGGCCAGTTCGCGCAACCAAAAACCGTCGCGTTGTACCCGGTGGCGCAGGGCCGAGAACTTCTCGATCCAGACCGCCAACAGCAGCACCAGAAAACTCATTGTTACTCCTCTTTTTCCATGGCGGCTTTTGCCAGGGCCGCACGATAGCGTGCCCAATCGAACGCCGGTCCCGGATCAGTCTTGCGCCCGGGCGCGATGTCACTATGCCCGCAGATGCGCTGCGTGGTAATGGCCGTGAAGGCGCTTTGCAGTTGCCGGGTAAGGGCCGTCAACGCGTCATATTGGGCGTCGGTGAACGGCAGATCATCCGTGCCTTCGAGTTCAATGCCCACGGAAAAATCGTTACAGGTCTCCCGCCCCTCAAAACTCGAAACGCCGGCGTGCCAGGCGCGCTCAAGGCAAGAGACAAACTGGGTGACAGTGCCGTCACGCTCGATCAGAAAATGCGCCGACACCCGCAGATCGGCAATCCCTTCAAAGTAGGGGTGCTCCGTGACATCCAGTCGGTTCTGGAAAAATTCCTGCACCTTCCCCGTGGCGAATTGCGCCGGCGGCAGGCTGATGTTGTGAATCACCAGCAGGGAAATTTCGCCCGTGGGGCGCGCATTGAAGTTGGGCGAGGGGCAAAGACGCACGTCCTGACACCAACCGCTTGCGGGGTCCAACTGCATACAGGCTCCTTCAACGACGACCGTGTGAGTGCCCAGTATGCCGCGATAGCCCGTCCGAACGCGATCACTTGCCGCGATTGAGACGCCGCAGATGGCCGATGACCGACTCCAGCGCCCGATCAAACAATAAGGTGTCATCGAGGACCCGTGCCGCCCCCTGGCGAAATTCCCGCGCCAGGGACGAACGACTGCGCTCCAGCACCTTCATGCCGGTGCGGTTGACGAAGATGTATTGACCGGTGGCTTCAATGATCGCCACCAGTTTGCAGCGCAGGGAGCTTTCCGGATCGGTCTGGAACTCGACCCAGCAGCCAGAGTGCAGCTGATTGACGTGGCGCATTCCGGCATCGTCTGCCGGCAGCGGCAGCCCCTTATCCACAGGGCCTTCATCGGCGCTGGGCAATACGATTCTTTCCAGCACTTCGATCATGACCGCCGCATCCGCGAGCGAGCGCTCGGGCCGCTCAAACAATTGCACATGCAGGCTTTCCAGTTCGCTGAAAAACTCACTGGTGGCGAAAGGGTCGTACGCCGAACCACTCAAACCCTCGCGCAAGGATTTGAGCAAACCCGGCACCCGCGCCAACAATCGTGTACCGGCGTCGGGCTCTTCATGACGCTGGACGCTCCAGATCAAATGCTCCATGACTTGCACATCGGCGTGCCACTGTGTGGATTGATCGCCATGCTTGAGGCAGGTCAACAGCAACACTTTGCTCCAGGCATCCCGGGCAAACAGCACCACGCTTTGCGGCAACACTTTGCCCAGCAGCGCATGGTTCAACGCCTGTTCGACACGCTGACGGGCCAGCAGGGTTCTGGCGCGCCCCTCTTCAACATCGCGGGTACGCTGCTCCAGCAATTCACTGCGACGACGCTCATCACTGGTGAAAGCCAGGAAGTCGGCCAGCACTTCGGAAAATATCGCCGGGTCGTCGACAAAATCGTTCAACAGGCGCTGCACCACCTGCTCCGTGCGCACGTAAAGGCTGTCACGTTCGAGGTCATCGCACTCGCTCCAGCCCCGGGCGGCACTGGCGATTTCATTAAGCAGGCGTCGCGCCGGATGGTTGCTGCGGCTGAACAAACGCTTGTCGAGCACCGCCACTTTCACCATCGGTATTTGCAGCCGCCCCATCAGGGCCTTGAGCGCATCCGGCAAATGAAGGTCGTCGAGGATGCTTTCGAACAACATGGCGATCAGGTTGATCACATCGTCATCGGCCGCACCGACGACGTGCAACCTGCCACTTCTGGCGTTGGCCCCTGTCAGCAACTGTTGCAACCGGGTGCGCAGATCCAGGTCATTGCACGCGTTCGGCGCGGTTGAAGATTGCTGAAGATGCGAGAGCAGACGCAGCAGGTCCTGGCTGGAAATCGGCTCTCCCGGGGTACTGGCATCCAGGGTGGGGACGACGCTGCCGCGCACACGGAGCAACAATTGCTGTAGCGCCGGGAACACCGGCGGCACACCGTCCTCGTTTTGCCCCTCGGCGCCATCATGGGATGTGCTGGAGGGCGGCTGATCCGCCATCCGGCGCCCTGGCGCAGGCTTGAGATCAGGCAAAACGCCGGTGGCGATCAACAGTTGATTGGCTTCAGCGTAAAGCTGGTCGGCACCACTGAGGACGTAGCGATCGAACAGCTTGAGAATGATCAACTTGACCTTGAACGTTACCCCCAGGTTACGCGCGGCCTGCAGGAAAAACTCGCAGAGCAACGTCGGCCCCAGGGGGTTGTATCGTTCGATCAGTGCCCCACCCAGCAAGGTGCTGAGGCGGGCGGTGAGTTGGTCGAGGGCGAAACCATCGCGATTCAGCACTTTGTTGACCATCGACTCCACCGCAACATTGCGCTCGAGTTCGTCATCCTCCAGTGCAACGCTGACGTCGACCGGTAATACGCGAGTCAGGATGGTAGGCGTGGTTTCGTACTGGGCCAGCCTGATAAACCCGTCGAAGAACTGTTCAAAAAACACCCGCTCGATACTGTTGCGCTTGAGACGCAAGTCGCGCATCGCCTGAAAGAAGATGTTGTGTTCGACGTCGCTCCGAGCACGGTCGGCCAGTTCGAAAAGCGTGTCGTCAGCGTTATCGAACAGCTCTTGCAAACTCTGTCGGAGTAGTTGCGTAGCCTTGTCGCGAACCTGAAGCAGAATCACAGGCAGGCGGGCGAGTGGCAGGTGGATCGCCTGATCGGTAGTCGCCTTGCGCAAAGGCACTACATTCCCGTCTTTGTGCATCCAGCCTCCAGAAAATCCGAATCGTCAAAGTCATGACGTCAAATACAAGGCGAATTATCTTGTAAAAGATAGCGCTTGCGCCAGAGGACTCTTCGGCTTCGTTGTAAATAGCCCCCTCCCTTGCCTGCAGGCAGGCCCATGGGATTCGACCAAATGCAGGTGTGCGAGCATTGGCGATCGCTCGGATGCCTTGGGTTGCTTCGCACCATGGCCCTATAATCGGGACACTTTGTTTGTGGAGTCCGTTATGCCGAATCTACGCCTCGCCGATTTGACCACCGAAATCGAAGCCAACGTGCGCCGCGCGCTGCTCGAAGACATTGGCAGCGGCGACATCACCGCACAGCTGATCCCGTCCGAACGCCTGGCCAAAGCCACCATCATCACCCGCGACGCTGCCGTGATCAGCGGTACCGCCTGGGTCGATGCCGTGTTTCGGCAACTGGACCCACGAGTGGCAGTGCACTGGCAGGTCGCCGATGGCGAAAGGGTCAAACCCAACCAGGTGCTGTTCCACCTCGAAGGTCCCGCGCGCTCGTTGCTGACTGGTGAACGCAGTGCCTTGAACTTCCTGCAACTGCTGTCCGGCGTGGCCACCCGCGCGCAATACCTGGCGGATTTCGTGGCCCAGACCCAGGTCAAGCTGCTCGACACTCGCAAAACCCTGCCGGGCCTGCGTCTGGCGCAAAAGTACGCCGTGACCTGTGGCGGTTGTCACAATCATCGCATCGGCTTGTATGACGCATTCCTGATCAAGGAAAACCATATCGCCGCTTGCGGAGGCATTCCTGAGGCCATCGCCGCCGCGCACAAAATCGCACCGGGCAAACCGGTTGAGATCGAAGTGGAAAACCTGGATGAACTGAAAGAGGCCTTGGCGGCCGGTGCCGACATCATCATGCTCGATGAACTGAGTCTGGATGACATGCGCGAAGCCGTGCGCTTGAACGCTGGCAAGGCAAAACTGGAGGCCAGCGGCGGCATCAACGAAAGCACGTTGCTGCCCATCGCCGAAACCGGCGTGGATTACATTTCGATTGGCGCAATGACCAAGGATGTGAAGGCTGTCGATCTGTCGATGCGTCTGAGCCTCTGATCACACGCAATGAAAAACTGCAGGAGCGAGCTTGCTCGCTCCTGCACGCGGTGGGCGCTTTTTCAGACCACCAGATTATTCATCTCGCAGTACTCATCCCACTCGACGCCCAACACTTCAGCCGCCTCCTTGTGAAGAACCAGGCGCGCGGCCTCGTACTCTTCGGGGCTTGATGTGTACTTGAGCGTCAGTTCCCACGGCTGCAGGCCCTGGGCTTCAGCCTCATCCTCGAAGGCCCATTGGATCTGGTCTTTCTGATCGTCGGCTGGCAAGTCCTTGATCTCTTCGGCTAGCTGGGGCGAATCCAGCAAATACTTGTTGAGCGCCTCTTCGTGCCGGGCTTCCTGGCTCATTTCTTTAACGGTCATGGTGTTCTCGCTGATCTGGGGAATGGAAGATGGATCTGGATCATCAAGGATCTCTCTGACGCAAATAACCGTGTTCAACCTGGTTTGTCTGGCCTTCAGAACCATTCGGGATCATCTGAAAACTGCTGGGCTAAGCTCATGCAGGTTCCGAATATAGGATGTTTATCAGACGATTTACACGACTCTTTACATCAATCCACAAATAAACCGCACTCATCTTCAGTCGCGCCCAGGGACAGGCCGGCAGTAATGCAAGGGATGGCCCCAAACGTACGATCGAGGATTTTGAGCAGAAAGGCGAAACAACAGAGGGATGGTGCCCGAGACAGGAATCGAACCTGCGACCTTCGCGTTACGAGTGCGCTGCTCTACCGACTGAGCTACACGGGCGGTGCGCTAAACCTAGCATCGCGAAGGCATACCGGCAACTTTAGCCAGCGCCTTGATTGTCTACAGGCAAAAAAAGACCCCGTCGTTTTCACGGCGGGGTCTTTTTTACAACGTTGAAGCGGTCAGGCGGGCGAGCGGATTAAACGCCCGAAGCCTTGGCTGCTGCTACGTCCTTGATGGACAGCTTGATGCGGCCGCGGTTGTCCACGTCCAGTACCAGTACTTCCACTTCCTGACCTTCCTTGAGGATGTCGGTCACTTTCTCTACGCGAGCGTCGCTCAGCATGGAGATGTGAACCAGACCGTCCTTGCCAGGCAGGATGTTGACGAATGCGCCGAAGTCGACGATGCGCTCAACCTTACCGACGTAGATCTTGCCGATCTCGGCTTCCGCGGTGATACCCAGAACGCGCTGACGTGCCG
The DNA here is from genome assembly GCF_054481235.1 of Pseudomonas fluorescens group sp. PF-69. Taxonomy (NCBI): domain Bacteria; kingdom Pseudomonadati; phylum Pseudomonadota; class Gammaproteobacteria; order Pseudomonadales; family Pseudomonadaceae; genus Pseudomonas; species Pseudomonas fluorescens group sp. PF-69. The sequence goes on from NZ_JBTMNC010000001.1 coordinate 609,792, forward strand.
CTTCAGCGGCGTCCTTGGTTTCGCCGAAGATCTTGATCGAACCGTCGTCTTCGATATCGATCGAAGCCTTGGTCTCTTCACAGATCGCACGGATGGTCGCGCCACCTTTACCGATGACATCACGGATTTTGTCGGTGTCGATCTTCATCGCGATCATGGTCGGTGCATTGGCCGACAGCTCGGTACGCGACTGGCCGATGATCTGGTTCATCTGACCGAGGATGTTCAGGCGCGCTTCCAGGGCTTGGCCCAGAGCGATTTCCATGATTTCTTCGGTGATGCCCTTGATCTTGATGTCCATCTGCAACGCGGTCACGCCTTTGGCGGTACCGGCTACCTTGAAGTCCATGTCGCCCAGGTGGTCTTCGTCGCCCAGGATGTCGGTCAGGACGGCAAATTTCTCGCCTTCTTTAACCAGACCCATGGCGATACCGGCAACCGGCGCCTTCATTGGAACACCAGCGTCCATCAGAGCCAGGGAAGCACCGCAGACCGAAGCCATGGAGCTTGAACCGTTGGACTCGGTGATTTCCGACACAACGCGGATGGTGTACGGGAACACGTCGGCGGCAGGCAGCATGGCCTGAACCGAACGACGGGCCAGACGGCCGTGACCGATTTCGCGACGACCGGCACCACCCATGCGACCACACTCGCCCACCGAGAACGGAGGGAAGTTGTAGTGCAGCATGAACGGGTCTTTTTTCTCGCCTTCCAGGGTGTCCAGCAGTTGTGCATCACGGGCAGTACCCAGAGTTGCAACGACCAGAGCCTGGGTTTCGCCACGGGTGAACAGCGCCGAACCGTGGGTCTTCGGCAGAACGCCAACTTCGATGTTCAGCGGACGTACGGTGCGGGTGTCGCGGCCGTCGATACGTGGCTTGCCGTTTACGATGTTTTCGCGAACGGTGCGGTATTCGATTTCACCGAAAGCGGCTTTGACGTCAGCAGCGGAAGGCTGGCCTTCTTCGCCGGACAGCTTGGCAACGACCTGATCCTTCAGCTCGCCCAGGCGAGCATAACGGTCGGCCTTGACGGTGATGGTGTAAGCCTGGGAGATCGCTTCGCCGAACTCGGCGCGAATGGCACCCAGCAGCTCGGTGGCTTCGGCTTGCGGAGCCCAGCTCCAGGTTGGCTTGGCAGCTTCGGCGGCCAGCTCTTTGACGGCCTGGATAACGACCTGGAATTCGTCGTGGGCGAACAGTACGGCGCCCAGCATCTGGTCTTCGGTCAGTTCCTTGGCTTCGGATTCAACCATCAGAACGGCTTCAGAAGTACCGGCAACGACCATGTCCAGGCTCGAAGCAGCCAGCTGCTCGTAAGTCGGGTTCAGCAGGTAGCCGGTGCTTTCGTGGAACGCAACGCGGGCAGCGCCGATCGGACCATCGAACGGAATGCCGGAGATCGCCAGGGCAGCCGAGGTACCGATCATCGCAGCGATGTCCGGATCGGTCTTCTTGCTGGTGGAAACGACGGTGCAGACTACCTGCACTTCGTTCATGAAGCCTTCCGGGAAAAGCGGACGGATCGGACGGTCGATCAGTCGGGAAGTCAGGGTTTCTTTCTCGGAAGGACGGCCTTCACGCTTGAAGAAACCACCAGGGATCTTACCGGCAGCGTAAGTTTTTTCCTGGTAGTGAACAGACAGAGGGAAGAAGCCCTTGCCTGGATCGGCTTGCTTGGCACCGACTACGGTCACCAATACGCTGACGTCGTCGTCAACGGTGACCAATACTGCGCCGGAGGCCTGACGGGCGATACGGCCAGTCTCGAGGGTAACGGTCGACTGACCGAACTGGAATTTTTTGATGACCGGGTTCACGGTGTCCTACCTTCTTTTGTGGCTCTTGGGGAAACTGGTTTCTTGCGAAATTCTTGGGCAACGTCGGGAATCGGCCCGATCGGGATGTCCAGGGTGCAGCGACTCAGGCAAAGCAGATATCCAGATAAAACTTGAGGCTGGAAGCCTGCCATGTGCCAGCGGGAAACCCGCGGATGCACGACAGACAACCAACCTCTAGCGCAATCGCTGAATTAGCGACGCAGACCCAGGCGACCGATCAGAGCGCTGTAACGGCTCACGTCTTTGCCTTTCAGGTAGTCCAGCAGCTTACGACGCTGGTTTACCATGCGGATCAGACCACGACGGGAGTGGTGATCTTTACCGTTGGCCTTGAAGTGACCTTGCAGTTTGTTGATGTTGGCGGTCAGCAGTGCAACTTGCACTTCTGGCGAACCAGTATCACCAACAGCTTGCTGGTAGTCAGCTACGATTTGGGCTTTTTCTTGAACGTCGAGAGCCATGAGGCAATCCTTTTATCAGGAAACTGTTTCAGAAAAACAGTTTCAACAGGCCAGGGACAAATCCCTGTATCTAAAAATGAGTAGTGACCGTGCCTGTTGACAGCCACCCTCGTCCGGTCATTCTGACCGAATCAGTCGACGCGGCGCGATGCGCCCGTCTTCGCTCACTTCACCGATACCGATGAAGCGACCATTGTGATCCTGTACCCGTACCATACCGAATTTCGGTGCATCCGGAGCGCGTACCGGCTGGCCGTTAAGCCAGTAGAACGAGCTGTGCTCCGAGAACTGCAAAAGCGGCCAATCCAGAAGACCGCTGTCCGATGGCATCAGGAAGCGGTCGACCGCTTCGTTGCCGCCTTCGGCATGTACCGCTTCCAACTCTTCCAGGGTGACCGTCTGGGCCAGCGTGAAAGGCCCGGCCTGGGTACGTCGCAGTTCTGCCACGTAAGCGCCACAACCGAGTTGCTCACCAATATCCTCCACCAGGGTGCGAATATAGGTGCCTTTGCTGCAATCCACTGCCAGCCGCGCAGTATCACCTTCGAAGGCCAGCAATTCCAAGCGCGTAATAGTAACAGAACGCGGTTCACGCTCCACTACTTCGCCTGCACGGGCCAGCTTGTACAGCGGCTGACCATCACGCTTGAGCGCCGAGTACATCGGCGGTATCTGACTGATTTGCCCACGAAAATTCGGCAACACAGCTTCGATATCGGAGCGACCAACGGTCACAGGACGCTCCTGCAAAACTTCGCCCTCGGCATCCGCCGTGGTCGTGGTTTTGCCCAGTTGCGCCAGGGTTTCGTAACCCTTGTCGGAATCAAGCAGGTATTGCGAGAACTTGGTGGCCTCACCGAAGCACAACGGCAACACGCCGGTGGCCAGCGGGTCGAGACTGCCGGTGTGTCCGGCCTTCTCGGCATTGAGCAACCAGCGGACCTTCTGCAAGGCCGCATTGGAGGTGAACCCCAGCGGCTTGTCCAGCAGGATGATACCGCTGACGTTACGACGGATACGTTTGACCTGAGCCACCGATTACTCCTTGGTGTCTTCGGCTTCTGCCGCAACCGGATGCTGATTGTCTTCAGCCACTGCGCGCTCGATCAAGGCCGACAGATGCGCACCACGCACAACGCTTTCGTCGTAATGGAAGTGCAACTGTGGAACGCTGCGCAGCTTCATCTCGCGAGCCAACTGCATGCGCAGGAAACCGGCGGCGGAGTTGAGCACCTTGATGCTCTGTGCAATCTCTTCGGCGCTGTCCTGCCCCATCACGGTGATGAAAATCTTGGCGTGACCGACGTCACGGCTGACTTCCACTGCGGTAATGGTGACCAGGCCGACGCGCGGGTCTTTGACTTCACGACGGATCAGTTGTGCCAGCTCGCGCTGCATCTGATCGCCGATACGTTGGGTACGGCTATATTCTTTTGCCATGTCTTGTTACCTGTTACTGCCCCACGGCGAAACCCGTGAGGTCTGAAAGCGGCAAACGCCCGGCCTGACAGAAGCCAGACCGGGCGTTGCGTTTAGAGTCCGGGTGATGCGCCGTGCATTTGCATGCGGCTGCCCATCACGGCTCTTGAAGTGCGCGAGTTAGAGGCTGCGAGCAACCTGAACCTTCTCGAAGACTTCGATCTTGTCACCGACTTTGACGTCGTTGTAGCTCTTCACGCCAATACCGCATTCCATGCCGGCACGCACTTCGGAAGCGTCATCCTTGAAGCGGCGCAGGGATTCCAGCTCGCCTTCGAAGATAACGATGTCTTCGCGCAGTACACGGATTGGACGGTTACGGTGAACAGTACCCTCGATCACCATGCAACCGGCGATCGCGCCAAACTTCGGCGAACGGAACACGTCACGCACTTCGGCCACACCGAGGATGTTCTCGCGAACATCGCTGCCAAGCATACCGGTAAGGGCTTTCTTGACGTCTTCGATGATGTCGTAGATCACGTTGTAGTAACGCATATCCAGACCTTCCTGCTCGACGATCTTGCGAGCGCCGGCATCGGCACGCACGTTGAAGCCGAACAGTACAGCATTGGAGGCCAGTGCCAGGTTGGCGTCGGACTCGGTGATACCACCGACACCGCCACCGACAACGCGCACTTGCACTTCGTCGTTACCCAGGCCGTTCAAGGCACCGTTCAACGCTTCCAGCGAACCACGGACGTCGGATTTGAGGACGATGTTGAGCGTCTTCTTCTCTTCCTGACCCATGCTTTCGAAGATGTTTTCCAGCTTGCCTGCGTGAGCACGAGCCAGTTTGACTTCGCGGAACTTGCCTTGACGGAACAGAGCCACTTCACGGGCTTTCTTCTCGTCGGCAACCACGCTCATCTCGTCGCCAGCATCCGGGGTACCGTCCAAGCCGAGGATCTCGACAGGGATGGCTGGACCGGCTTCCTTGATGGCCTTGCCGTTCTCGTCGAGCATGGCGCGAACGCGGCCGTAGTTGGAACCGACCAGCACCATGTCGCCTTGACGCAAGGTACCGTCCTGAACCAGAACGGTCGCCACCGGGCCACGGCCCTTGTCGAGACGCGATTCAACCACCACACCACGGCCAGGAGCCGAAGGCGTAGCCGTCAATTCCAGAACTTCGGCTTGCAGCAGAACGGCTTCGAGCAATTCGTCGACACCGGTACCCATCTTCGCCGAGACCGGTACGAATGGCGTGTCACCGCCCCACTCTTCCGACGTCACGCCGTGTACCGACAATTCGCTGCGGATGCGATCGAGATCAGCGCCCGGCTTGTCGATCTTGTTCACGGCAACGACCAGAGGAACGCCAGCAGCCTGGGCGTGCTGAACAGCTTCGATGGTTTGCGGCATTACGCCGTCGTCCGCTGCAACCACCAGGATCACGATGTCGGTCGCCTTGGCACCACGGGCACGCATTGCGGTAAACGCGGCGTGACCTGGGGTGTCGAGGAACGTCACCATGCCACGGTCGGTTTCAACGTGGTAGGCACCGATGTGCTGGGTGATGCCACCGGCTTCGCCAGCAGCAACCTTGGCACGACGGATGTAGTCGAGCAGGGAAGTCTTACCGTGGTCAACGTGGCCCATGACGGTCACGACAGGTGCACGGGAAACGGCTTCACCTTCAAACTTCAGGGACTCGGCCAGGGAATCTTCCAGGGCGGTGTCGCTGACCAGGGTCACTTTGTGGCCCAGCTCCTCGGCAACCAGTTGAGCAGTTTCCTGATCGAGAACCTGGTTGATGGTCGCCGGAGTACCCAGCTTGAACATGAACTTGATGATTTCAGCAGCCTTGACCGACATCTGCTGGGCCAGATCGCCCACAGTGATGGTCTCGCCGATCTTCACTTCGCGCACGACAGGGCCGGTTGGGCTCTGGAAACCGTGGGCGTTGCGCTTCTTCAGCTTGGCCTTGCCGCGACCACCACGACGGAAGCCATCGCTTTCTTCGTCGGTAGTACGAGGGGCAACGCGTGGAGCAGGCGCTTTTTCCTTGACCGAAGCACGATGCGGAGCGTTTTTGCGCTCACCATCGCCACCACCGCGACGATTGTTATCGTCGGCACGTGGCTTGTCCGGACGGCGCTGTTCGTCACGCTTGCGAGTGTCCGCCGCAGGAGCGGCTGGAGCAGCTGCCACGACCGGCGCGCTTTCGCGCACAGGTTCGGCCACTGCTGCAGGCGCTGCTACAGGTTCGGCTGGAGCGGTCGGCGCAGCAGGCTGGCGACGAGCTTCTTCTTCGGCGCGACGCTTGGCTTCTTCTTCAGCCTTCTGACGTGCAGCATTTTCTACTGCGCGACGCTCTTCCAGTTCACGCTTGCGCTCGGCTTCGATTTCTTCCGGGCTGCGCTGTACGAAGACTTTCTTCTTGCGTACTTCTACGCTGATGCTTTTGCTGCCAGCAACACGCAGGGTGCTGGTGGTTTTACGCTGCAGCGTAATCTTGCGTGGTTCTTCCACTTTCGCCTTGTGGCTGCTTTTCAAGTGAGTCAGCAACGATTGCTTCTCACTGTCAGTCACACTTTCTTCGGCGGCGGTGTGCGGCAGACCTGCCTCACGCATCTGCTGCAACAGGCGCTCTACCGGTGTTTTGACCTCATCGGCCAGTTGTTTCACCGTGACTTGCGTCATGCACTTCTCTCCTCAGGCCGCGCCTAATTACTCGAACCAGTGGGCTCGGGCGGCCATGATCAACTTGCCGGCACGATCATCGTCAATGCCGTCGATGTCGAGCAGGTCGTCAATAGACTGCTCGGCCAGGTCTTCGCGGGTAATTACGCCGCGCACCGCCAGTTCCATCGCCAAATCCTTGTCCATACCCTCAAGCGAGAGCAGGTCTTCGGCCGGATGGGCGTCTGCCAGCTTTTCCTCAGTAGCGATGGCTTTGGTCAACAAACGATCCTTGGCACGAGCGCGAAGCTCGTTGACGATGTCTTCGTCAAAGCCGTCGATGTTGAGCATTTCTTCCAACGGTACGTAGGCAATCTCTTCCAGGCTGGTGAAGCCTTCATCGACCAGCACCTGGGCCAGTTCTTCGTCGACTTCCAGCTCGTCGATGAAGTTGCGCAGGATGTCGCCGGTTTCTGCTTGCTGCTTAGCCTGGATGTCCGATTCGGTCATCACGTTCAGGGTCCAGCCAGTCAATTGGCTGGCCAGACGCACGTTCTGACCACCGCGACCGATGGCCTGAGCCAGATTGTCTGCGCCAACGGCGATGTCCATTGCATGGGCATCTTCGTCGACGATAATTGCCGCAACCTCGGCCGGGGACATGGCGTTGATCACGAACTGAGCCGGGTTGTCGTCCCACAGAACGATATCAACACGCTCACCGCCCAACTCGCCCGACACTGCCTGGACGCGCGAGCCGCGCATACCGATGCAAGCGCCCTGCGGGTCGATGCGTTTGTCCTTCGAGCGAACGGCGATCTTGGCGCGCGAACCCGGGTCACGGGAAGCCGCCATCACTTCGATCAAGCCTTCAGCGATTTCCGGCACTTCGATGCGGAACAACTCGATCAGCATTTCCGGCGCGGTACGCGACAGGATCAACTGCGGGCCGCGGTTCTCGGTGCGGATTTCCTTGAGCAGCGCACGCAGACGCACGCCAACACGGAAGGTTTCGCGAGAAATGATGTCTTCACGAGCCAGCAACGCTTCAGCGTTGTTACCCAGATCGACGATCACGTTGTCGCGGGTCACTTTCTTCACGGTACCGGAGATGATTTCACCCAGGCGCTCGCGGTAAGCGTCAACAACCTGGGCACGCTCGGCCTCGCGGACTTTCTGCACGATGACTTGCTTGGCAGTCTGTGCAGCGATACGGCCGAATTCGATCGATTCGATTTTTTCTTCGACGACGTCACCCACCTTGGCACCCGGGTGCGTTTCAGCAACCTTGCTCGGCCAGGTTTCGATGGCCGGATCGTCAAGGTCTGCTTCTTCGACAACCGTCCAGCGACGGAAAGTCTCGTAAGCACCGGTGTGGCGATTGATTTCCACACGCAGATCAACTTCGTCCTCGAAACGCTTTTTGGTAGCAGTGGCCAGGGCCAGCTCCAGCGCTTCAAAAATTACGTTTGCCGGTACGCCCTTTTCATTGGATACCGACTCAACAACCAGCAGTACTTCTTTGCTCATCGTACGCCTCGCCTTTCGCAAGCCATTGGATCCGCGGGATCCGCGTCTCAGTCAAAACTGGGAATAATGTTGGCCTTGTCGATCATATCGATCGGCAACAGGAACTCATGGTCTTCTACCTGCACCACGACATCCTGCTCTTCTACACCGCGCAGAAGGCCCTGAAAGTTGCGTCGACCTTCAAAAGGCGAGCGCAGCTTGATCTTCACTTGTTCACCGGCAAATTTTGCAAACTGCTCAAGAGTGAACAGAGGGCGTTCCATGCCAGGCGAGGAAACCTCAAGGGTGTATTCAACGGAAATCGGATCTTCAACATCCAGGACACCGCTGATCTGACGGCTGACGATGGCACAATCGTCCACCAGCACACCGCCTTCTTTATCGATATAAACGCGCAACAGTGAGTGGCGACCTTGAGCCGAAAACTCAATACCCCAGCATTCATAGCCAAGGGCCACGACCACCGGGGCCAACAAGGCCTGCAACTGTTCTAGCTTGCTCGACACCTGAACCCCCTCGTGCATGTAAATGCATGCTATGCAAAATAAAAAAATGGGCGAAACGCCCATCCCTGAAACGCCGTCGAACAGCGGCGTTATAAAGTGTCCAGCTAACAAAAAGCCCCTTAAAAGGGGCTCCTTAAACTGGTTGCGGGGGCCGGATTTGAACCGACGACCTTCGGGTTATGAGCCCGACGAGCTACCAGACTGCTCCACCCCGCGACAAAGCTGGGGCGGAAGTATACGACCGATCCCTGACAGGGTCAATGTAACCTTCCACCTGCAAGAAAGCCCGCAACAGCGGGCTCTCCTGACTAATTGGTACCGAGAAGGGGACTCGAACCCCTACACCCTATGGGCACAACCACCTCAAGGTTGCGTGTCTACCAATTCCACCACCTCGGCAATACTACGTTTGAAACCCTTCTTACTTCTGCTCTTGAGCTGGAGGCACGTCAGTCGCTGGAGTAGCCGACTTTTGCTCTTGAAGCACCGGTACATCATCAGAAGCCGGTTGTTGCTTTGGAACTTCCAACACTGCCGGGTTTGGCAAACCTACTTGAGTCAGCTGGTGAGCTTTCTCTTTAGCAAAGTAACCTAACCCTAAGCTGGTTATGAAGAAACCTGCGGCAAGTATAGCAGTAAACTTACTAAGAAAGGTAGAGGAACCTTGGCTTCCGAACACAGTATTTGAAGCACCTGCTCCGAAAGACGCGCCAGCATCCGCACCTTTACCCTGCTGCAGCAATACCAGAGCAACTACGCCCAATGCACCCAGCAGATGAAAAACGACTACGACTGTTTCCAGCATTTTTTCAGTTTCCCGCGGCGCGACAAATCGCACCGAACTCATCTGCATTCAGGGAAGCTCCACCAATGAGCCCCCCATCGATATCCGGCATGCCGAACAGTTCGACCGCATTGGCCGCCTTCACGCTGCCGCCGTATAGAAGCCGCACACCTTGCGCGACTTCAGAATTCTCTACCGCCAACTGCGCACGGATGGCTGCATGCACATCCTGAGCTTGTTGCGGCGAAGCAGTCAGCCCGGTGCCAATGGCCCAGACCGGCTCGTAAGCGATCACTGCGCTTGTAAAAGCACCGACGCCCAACTCCTCAATGATACTGCCAAGCTGACGCGAGACAACCTCGAGAGTCTTCCCGGCTTCGCGCTGCTCAAGGGTCTCCCCTATACACAACACCGGGATCAAGCCACACGCCTGTGCCGCCGCAAACTTGCGAATCAGCATTCCGTCCTGCTCGCCGAGTACCTGGCGGCGTTCGGAGTGCCCGACAAGCACCAGGGAACAACCTGCATCCACCAACTGACTCGGCGCAATCTCACCTGTCAACGCACCCTGCATCGATTCCACCGCAGAGTTCTGCGCGCCAATCGAAATCGGCTTTCCTTCCAAGCCATCAATCACTTGATTGATATGCAGAAAAGGTGGGAATACCGCAACATCAACACCGCTCGGCAAGGCCAGATCACGAAGGCCTTTGATCAGCTCAGCGACGCTGGCGCGGGTACCGTGCATCTTCCAGTTACCAGCTACCATAGGGCGACGCATGCTGTACCTCGTCGGTCAAAGTGGGCGCAGATGTTACCCAACACAATCATGGCTGGCAAGCCGAATTCAGACAGAAACTTCAGTAACCAGTTTTGCCAGCTCTTCGGCGTAGCCGCGAACCTGAGTTTCGTCTTCGCCTTCGACCATGACGCGCACCAGTGGCTCTGTCCCGGACTTGCGCAGGAGCACGCGTCCACGACCCGCCATGGCCTTGGTCACTCGCTCACTGGCTTCCTTGACCGACGAATGCTCGAGGGGACTCGCTCCCCCGCCGAAACGTACATTGATCAATACCTGCGGACACTTACGCAACGCCTGACGAGACTGAGCCAGACTTTCCGAGCGCGTCTTGAGCGCCATCAGAACCTGCAATGCAGCAACGATCGCATCACCCGTAGTGGTGTAATTGAAGCAAACGATATGCCCCGAGTTCTCGCCACCTACCAGCCAGTTGCGCTCCAGCAGGTCAGCAATCACATAACGGTCACCAACATTGGCACGAACAAAAGGAATCGCCAGGTCCGCCAGAGCCAGCTCCAGCCCCAGGTTACTCATCAGGGTACCGACCACACCGCCTTGCAGCTTGTCGCGCTCATGCAAATCGCGAGCAATGATGTACAACAGCTCATCCCCATCGACGATGGCACCCGTGTGATCGACCATCAGAACACGGTCACCATCACCATCGAACGCGATCCCAAGATCAGCATGCTCGGCAAGAACGGCAGCCTGCAGTTGCCCCATATGGGTCGAACCACAATTGTCATTGATGTTTAAACCATTGGGCTGCGCGGAAAGAACAACGACATCGGCGCCCAGCTCACGGAACACGCTAGGCGCTACCTTGTAAGTCGCACCATGGGCACAGTCGATGACGATTTTCATCCCGGCGAAGCTGGTGCCAGTCGGCACGCTGCTCTTGCAGAACTCGATATAACGACCCGACGCATCGTTGATTCGCGTGACCTTGCCGATCTTGCTCGACTCAACCACGGTCATCGGCGTGTCCAGCAGCTCCTCGATCATCAGCTCGACTTCATCCGGCAGCTTGGTACCCTTTCCGGAGAAGAACTTGATGCCGTTGTCATCGTGAGGATTATGCGAAGCACTGATCACAATCCCGGCCTCAGCATGAAAGGTGCGCGTCAGGTAAGCGATGGCCGGCGTTGGCATCGGCCCCAACAGCATTACATCGGCGCCGGCCGAGGTAAGCCCGGCCTCAAGCGCCGACTCAAACATATAACCGGAAATGCGGGTGTCCTTGCCGACAAGCACCTTGCAGGCGCCCATCTTGCGAAACGCCATGCCCGCGGCCCAGCCGAGTTTGAGCATGAAATCAGGAGTAATCGGGTATTCACCGACTCGACCACGAATGCCGTCAGTACCAAAGTATTTCCTAGTCATAAGCTCTCCATAACTCTTATTCGGCTGATTCCACTGCGGCGATCATCCTCACCACATCGATAGTTTCTGCTACATCATGGACGCGCAATATACGCGCACCCTTATGCGAAGCCAGCGCCGCAAGGGCAAGACTGCCGAACAAGCGCTCACCCACGGGGCGATTCAATGCTTGCCCGATCATGCTCTTTCGTGAAACCCCGACCAACAGGGGGCGCCCCAAGGCATGCAAGGCTTCCATATGCTTGAACAAGCTCAGATTGTGTTGCAAGTTTTTTGCGAAGCCGAAGCCAGGATCGAGAATGATCCGATCGGCGCCAATCCCAGCAGCCGCGCACCGAACCATGCGCTCAGCAAGAAACTCGCCCACTTCCTTCGTAACGTCCCGGTATTGCGGATTGTCCTGCATGTCGCCCGGCTCGCCGAGCATATGCATCAGACAGACTGGCAACCCGGTTGCCGCCGCCGCATCCAGCGCGCCTTCCCGGCGCAGCGCCCGAACGTCATTGATCAACCCGGCCCCCAGTCGCGCGGTCTCGCGCATGACGGCTGGCGTGGAGGTATCCACCGAGATGATCACATCCAGTTCACGGCTGATCCGCTCGACGACCGGCGCTACACGCTCCAGCTCTTCCAGCGGTGAAACCACCCTGGCACCTGGTCGCGTGGACTCACCGCCCACATCGATCAGGGTCGCGCCAGCCGCCACCATGGCTTCGGCATGGCGCAACGCTGCGTCGAGCTGGCTGTATTGACCACCGTCGGAGAAAGAATCGGGAGTGACATTGAGAATGCCCATGACATGAGTCTGGGCCAAATCAAGAACCCGGTTGCCGCAAGGCAACCGGGTCGAGGACTGAACAGAAGTCATTTCAAACCTTAAACGTCAGCAGCCGGACCGCCAATCGGTGTTTCCGGACGCTCATCCTGCACCACCGGAGGGGTTCCGGAAGTACCCGTGCCACCCGACCAATCGCGAGGTTCGCGAGGCGTACGACCCGCCATGATGTCATCGATCTGATCAGCATCGATCGTCTCGTACTTCATCAGAGCATCAGCCATGGCATCGAGCTTGTCACGGTTGTCCGTCAGGATCTGCTTAGCCGTGCCGTAGCATTGATCAATAATGCTGCGTACTTCGGAGTCGATCAGCTTGGCCGTTTCGCCGGAGAAACTTGCATTCTGACCACCGCCGCCACGACCAAGGAAAACCTCACCTTCTTCTTCGGCGTACATCAATGGTCCAAGTTTCTCCGAAAGCCCCCACTTGGTCACCATGTTCCGCGCAATCTGACTGGCGCGCATGATGTCGTTGGAAGCACCGGTGGTCACACCATCGAAGCCCAGCGTCATTTCTTCAGCAATACGACCGCCGTACAGCGAGCAGATCTGGCTGATCAGCGCTCGCTTGGACAGGCTGTAGCGATCTTCTTCCGGCAGGAACATGGTCACACCCAGCGCACGACCACGCGGGATGATCGATACCTTGTACACCGGATCATGCTCAGGCACGACGCGACCAACAATGGCGTGACCCGCCTCATGGTAAGCCGTGTTCTGCTTTTCTTTCTCGGACATGACCATGGATTTGCGCTCGGCACCCATCATGATCTTGTCTTTGGCCAGTTCGAATTCCTTCATCTCGACAATGCGCTTGCCGGCACGCGCGGCGAACAACGATGCCTCGTTGACCAGGTTGGCCAGGTCAGCACCGGAGAAACCTGGGGTACCACGAGCGATAACAGCCGGAGCAACGTCGTCACCCATTGGCACTTTGCGCATGTGGACCTTGAGAATCTGTTCGCGACCACGGATATCCGGCAGACCCACTACAACCTGACGGTCAAAACGGCCCGGACGCAGCAGTGCGGGGTCCAGTACGTCTGGACGGTTGGTGGCCGCAATCACGATGATGCCATCGTTCATTTCGAAGCCGTCCATCTCTACCAGCAACTGGTTGAGAGTCTGCTCGCGCTCGTCGTGACCGCCGCCCATGCCGGCACCACGGTGACGACCGACGGCGTCGATTTCATCGATGAAGATAATGCATGGCGCATGTTTCTTGGCCTGTTCGAACATATCGCGAACGCGGCTGGCACCCACGCCGACGAACATTTCGACGAAGTCAGAACCGGAGATGGTGAAGAACGGCACCTTGGCTTCGCCAGCAATCGCCTTGGCCAGCAAGGTTTTACCGGTACCCGGAGGACCAACCATCAGCACGCCGCGGGGAATGCGACCGCCCAGACGCTGGAACTTGCCCGGATCACGAAGGAACTCGACCAGTTCACCCACTTCTTCCTTGGCTTCGTCGCAACCGGCAACGTCAGCCAACGTGGTTTTCACCTGATCTTCGGAGAGCAGGCGCGCCTTGCTCTTGCCAAAGCTCATCGGCCCGCCCTTGCCTCCGGCGCCGCCCTGCATCTGGCGCATGAAGAACATGAACACGGCAATGATCACCAGGATCGGGAAGCTGGCGACGAGGAGTTGAGTCCAGATGCTTTGCTGTTCAGGCTGCTTGCCTTCGACCACGACGTGATTATCCACCAGATCGCCGATCAAGCCATTATCCTGGATCGCCGGACGAATGGTCTTGAAGCTGTCGCCATCGTTGCGCTTGCCGGTAATCACGTAGCCATCAACCGCTACGCGCTCGACCTTGCCATCCTTGACCTGCTGGATGAAGTCGGAATAGTTGAGGGTCTGCGGCTCGTTAGGGCTGGAGAAGTTGTTCATCACCGTCACCAGGACAGCCGCGATGATCAACCACAGGATCAGATTCTTTGCCATATCGTTCAATTAACTACCCTCTGAAGCAAGCGCCGCTGATGGCGCGCGCTTCGCATGATATTCACCGGCCTAACTTACTACATTACCTACAACTTGGCAGGCGCCGTCTGTAACCCTTTGTGAAACTCTTCCTACACAATATTCGTTATTTCTCACAGGGCGAAATACGAAAATCCTATTGCCCTGCAAAAAAACCTCGCTTTATTCACTCCGACCGCGGTAGCCCCAAGCCAGCATGTACTGCTCACGGGAACTGCCACGGGACGAGTCCGGCTTGATCATCTGGACCTTGTCGAATTTCTGACGAGCGTCCTTTACGTAAGCATCAAACCCTTCCCCCTGAAAAACCTTGATCACGAAATTACCACCCGGCTTGAGTATCCGGGCAGCCAGATCAAGAGCCAGCTCGCAAAGAAACATGGCTTTGGGCATATCTACGGCAGGCGTACCACTCATATTGGGGGCCATATCGGAAATCACAAGGTCCACCTGCGAATTACCCACGGCTTCAAGGATACGAGCGAGCACTTCGTCCTGAGTAAAGTCACCCTGGATGAAAGTCACGTCCGGAATGCTGTCCATTTCCAGGATGTCCGAGGCGATCAGACGCCCCTGCCCCCCAATCAGCCGGCTAGTGACCTGCGACCAGCCACCGGGCGCCGCACCCAGGTCGACAACGCTCATGCCCGGACGGATCAGCTTGTATTTCTCCTGGACCTCCAGAAGCTTGTAACTCGCACGCGAGCGGTAGCCATCCTTCTGCGCCTGCTTCACATAGGGGTCATTGACATGTCTTTTCAGCCAACCAAGGCTTGTCTTGGAACGCGCCATTGGGCACCTCGATGATAAGGGTCGTGATTAATTGGGCGGATCCACGAACCCTCGGGTAAAATGGCCGCCATTTTACAGAATCCAGACGAAAGGGTCAGATTATGCCGCTCACTCAAGAGCAGAAGAAACAGTACAAATCCATTGGCCACCATCTGAAACCGGTTTTGATTGTGGCTGACAACGGTTTGACTGAAGGTGTGTTAGCCGAACTTGAACGCGCTTTGGCGGATCACGAACTGATCAAAATCAAGCTCAACATCCTCGATCGCGAATCGCGCCTGGCATCCATTGCAGAACTGTGCAAGGTCGGCAAGGCGGACCTGGTTCAGGTCATCGGCAAGATGGCACTGATTTACCGCAAGAACTTCAGCGTCAACAAACAGCTGTCGAACGTCCATCGCTTCAAGTGACGGCAAGGGTCAAGGGTGTGCTTCGCGCACCCTGCCACTCCATCCAGGCACCGGCTGCATGACCAGCACCAGTCCAGAAAAGCCCAGGACAAGATAACTGAACACCTGCCAACGCTCCGCATCGGGCCACCCGACACGCACCGCGAAGTACATCGCGCAGGCAAACAACCCCACCAGCAACAGCTGGCCACGAATATCGCGCCATAGACTGGCACGACCCTCGGCCTGAATCAGCACCAAAGCCTGGAAAACCAGACACACTGTGGTAAACCCCACCAACAGTGCATTCAGGGTGCCTGCAATTTCGTCGATCAACAGCGGTGCCAGGCCAATCAGCCCCAGCACCGGCAGCAGACCGATGTGCAACAACCACAGGCCGCCAACCCACAACATCTGAGTCAGCTGCCAAAGCATTGCGCCCGCACGAAGCAGGCGCCTGCTTTTACTTTCAGATGTGGCGAACTTCGACAATCTCGTACTCGATAACGCCACTCGGCGTTTTGACCGCGACCACGTCACCCTCTTCCTTGGCGATCAAGGCGCGGGCGATGGGCGAACCGACGGAGATCTTGCCGAGCTTGATGTCTGCCTCGTCCTCACCAACGATCTGGTAGGTCACGCTTTCATCCGTCTCGACGTTAGCGATCTCCACGGTCGTGCCGAAAATCACCTTGCCGGTGTGGGTAATGGTCGTGACATCAATCACCACGGCGTTTTGCATGCGGCCTTCGATGTCACGGATCCGCGCCTCAACCATACCCTGCTGCTCGCGAGCAGCGTGGTATTCGGCGTTTTCCTTCAAGTCACCCAACTCACGGGCCGTACCGATGTCCTGGCTGAGCTTCGGACGAACGACCTTGG
This sequence comes from Pseudomonas fluorescens group sp. PF-69, assembly GCF_054481235.1. Taxonomy (NCBI): domain Bacteria; kingdom Pseudomonadati; phylum Pseudomonadota; class Gammaproteobacteria; order Pseudomonadales; family Pseudomonadaceae; genus Pseudomonas; species Pseudomonas fluorescens group sp. PF-69. The sequence continues at coordinate 626,094 of NZ_JBTMNC010000001.1, forward strand.
TCAGGTGAGCATGTTCTTCTTCCAGGGCGCGAGCGCCCTGAACGGTCATGGGGTACTTCGTTATGCTCATGCCTTCAATCCTGCGTGTAGATCCTGCAAGCGACGTACGGTCTTCTCGGGACCGAACTTCAGCGCTTCGCAGATCGCTTCGCCAGCAGCAATGGTCGTGGTGCAGTAAATCTTGTGCTGCAGGGCGTTGCGACGAATGGAGTAGGAGTCAGCGATCGATTGACGACCTTCAGTGGTGTTGATGATCAAGGTGACTTCGTCATTCTTGATCATGTCGACCACGTGCGGACGACCCTCGGTCACCTTGTTCACGCGGCGCACTTTCAGGCCTGCGGCTTCGATCAGCTTGGCAGTACCGGCGGTAGCGACCACTTCGAAGCCCAAGTTGATCAGATCACGGGCCACGCCTGCAACCAGTGGCTTGTCGTCGTCGCGCACACTGATAAACGCAGTACCGCCGGTCGGCAGCACTTCACTGGCACCCATCTGGGCTTTGGCAAACGCTTCGCCGAAGGTATCGCCCACGCCCATCACTTCACCGGTGGACTTCATCTCAGGGCCGAGAATCGGGTCAACGCCAGGGAACTTGGCGAATGGGAACACCGCCTCTTTCACGCTGTAGAAGTTAGGAATGATTTCCTTGGTGAAACCGATTTCCTTCAGGGTTTTACCGGCCATGACGCGGGCCGCGATCATGGCCAGGGAAACACCGATGCACTTGGATACGAAAGGAACGGTACGCGAAGCACGCGGGTTGACTTCAATCACGTAGATGTCGTCGCCCTGCAGCGCCAACTGTACGTTCATCAGGCCGACCACACCCAGCTCCAGGGCCATTTTCTTGACCTGTTCGCGCATCTCGTCCTGGATATGCGCAGGCAGCGAGTACGGCGGCAGCGAACATGCGGAGTCACCGGAGTGAACGCCAGCCTGCTCGATGTGCTGCATGATTGCGCCGATCACCACGTCTTTGCCGTCACAGACAGCATCAACGTCCATTTCGATGGCGCAGTTGAGGAAGTGGTCCAGCAGCACCGGGCTGTCGTTGGACACTTGAACCGCTTCACGCAGGTAGCGCTTGAGCTCTTCTTCTTCGTAAACGATTTCCATCGCACGACCGCCCAGTACGTAGGACGGGCGCACCACCAGCGGGTAGCCGATCTTGGCAGCTGCACGGATCGCTTCGTCTTCGCTGCGCACGGTAGCGTTTGGCGGCTGACGCAGGTTCAGGCGCTGAACCATTTGCTGGAAGCGCTCACGGTCTTCGGCACGGTCGATGGCATCAGGGCTGGTGCCGATGATCGGCACGCCTGCGGCTTCGAGGGCACGTGCCAGCTTCAGCGGGGTCTGGCCGCCGTACTGGACGATCACGCCTTTCGGCTTCTCGACGCGGACGATTTCCAGCACGTCTTCCAGGGTCACTGGTTCGAAGTACAGGCGATCGGAAGTGTCGTAGTCGGTAGAAACGGTTTCCGGGTTGCAGTTGACCATGATGGTCTCGTACCCGTCATCGCGCAGAGCCAGCGCCGCGTGTACGCAGCAGTAGTCGAACTCGATGCCCTGGCCGATACGGTTCGGACCACCACCCAGGATCATGATCTTGTCGCGACCCGATGGCGCGGCTTCGCACTCTTCTTCGTACGTCGAGTACAGATAAGCAGTGTCGGTAGCGAACTCGGCGGCGCAGGTGTCGACGCGCTTGTAGACCGGGAACACTTCAAGCTTGTGGCGATGGGCACGCAGGCTCTTCTCGGTCACACCCAGCAGCTTGGCCAGACGCTGATCGGAGAAGCCTTTGCGCTTGAGGCGGAACATCAGGTCGCGGTCGATGCTGGTCAGGCCCAGGGTCTTGACCTTCTCTTCTTCCTTGATCAGGTCTTCCATCTGCACCAGGAACCAAGGGTCGATCATGGTCATGCCGAAGATGTCTTCAACACTCATGCCGGCGCGCATGGCGTCCGCCACGTACCAGATACGCTCGGCGCCCGGCACGGTCAGCTCGCGCTTGAGCACGCTCATGCTTTCCGGGTTGGCCAGGTCGACTTTCTCGTCCAGACCGCAAACACCGACTTCCAGGCCGCGCAGTGCTTTCTGCAGGGATTCCTGGAAGGTACGGCCGATGGCCATCACTTCACCGACCGACTTCATTTGAGTGGTCAGGCGCGCGTCAGCCTTGGAGAACTTCTCGAAGGCGAAGCGTGGCAGCTTGGTGACGACGTAGTCGATGGACGGTTCGAAGGACGCCGGGGTCTTGCCGCCAGTGATGTCGTTCGACAGCTCGTCGAGGGTGTAGCCCACAGCCAGTTTGGCCGCGACCTTGGCGATCGGGAAACCAGTGGCTTTCGACGCCAGCGCCGAGGAACGCGATACACGCGGGTTCATCTCGATCACGACCATGCGGCCAGTGTTCGGGCAGATGCCGAACTGAACGTTCGAACCACCTGTTTCAACGCCGATCTCGCGCAGTACCGCCAGGGAGGCGTTACGCAGGATCTGGTATTCCTTGTCGGTCAGGGTCTGTGCAGGCGCCACGGTGATCGAGTCACCGGTGTGCACGCCCATCGGGTCGAAGTTTTCGATGGAGCAGACGATGATGCAGTTGTCCTTCTTATCGCGGACAACCTCCATTTCGTATTCTTTCCAGCCGATCAGGGATTCGTCGATCAGCAGCTCTTTGGTCGGCGACAGGTCCAGACCACGGGCGCAGATTTCTTCGAATTCTTCACGGTTGTAAGCGATACCGCCGCCGGTGCCGCCCATGGTGAAGGACGGACGAATGATGCACGGGAAGCCAAGCTTCTCGAGGACCGCGTTGGCCTCTTCCATGCTGTGAGCGATACCGGAGCGTGGGCACGCCAGGCCGATAGATTTCATGGCCTTGTCGAAACGCGAGCGATCTTCAGCCTTGTCGATGGTGTCGGCGTTGGCACCGATCATCTCAACGCCGAACTTCTCCAGAACGCCTTCGCGCTCCAGGTCCAGGGCGCAGTTCAGGGCGGTCTGGCCGCCCATGGTTGGCAGCAGCGCGTCCGGACGCTCTTTCTCGATGATCTTGGCAACGGTCTGCCACTTGATCGGTTCGATGTAGGTAGCGTCGGCCATGGCCGGGTCAGTCATGATGGTGGCCGGGTTGGAGTTCACCAGGATGACGCGGTAACCCTCTTCGCGCAGGGCCTTGCAGGCCTGGGCGCCGGAGTAGTCGAATTCGCAGGCCTGGCCGATCACGATCGGGCCAGCGCCGAGAATCAGGATGCTTTTAATGTCTGTACGTTTTGGCATGGGTTTGTCACTCAAATCCGCAGGTCAGTCGGCAAGCCGTCTTGTTCAATCTCTGAAGACTTGAGGGGGCCGCCGGTATCGGGACCACCCTCAAGCTTTGCAACATCAGGGCGAGCGATCAGCGTCGCTTGGCCATCTCGTTGATGAAGCGATCAAACAAAGGCGCTACGTCGTTCGGGCCAGGGCTGGCTTCAGGGTGACCCTGGAAGCTGAAGGCGCTCTTGTCGGTACGCTCGATCCCTTGCAGGGTGCCGTCGAACAGCGATTTGTGGGTCGCACGAACGTTGGCCGGCAGGGTGGCTTCGTCTACGGCAAAACCGTGGTTCTGGCTGGTAATCATCACCACGCCGGTGTCCAGATCCTGGACCGGGTGGTTGGCACCGTGGTGACCATGACCCATTTTCAGGGTCTTGGCGCCGGAGGCCAGGGCCAGCAACTGGTGACCAAGGCAGATGCCGAACACCGGAATCTCGGTTTCCAGCACATCCTTGATCGCCTGGATCGCATAGTCGCAAGGCTCCGGATCGCCAGGGCCGTTGGACAGGAATACGCCGTCCGGCTTCAGAGCGAGCACGTCAGCCGCTGGCGTTTGGGCCGGCACCACAGTAACTCGGCAGCCGCGCTCGACCAACATGCGCAGGATGTTCAACTTGACGCCGTAGTCGTAGGCGACCACGTGATACGGCAGCTCGGAGGCTTCGATGGTGGCATGGCTGTCGGTTTTCAGGTCCCAGACAGTCGAACGCCACTCGTAATTCTCTGTGGTGCTGACGACTTTCGCCAGGTCCATGCCTTTCAGGCCTGGGAAGCCCCGGGCGGCGGCGATGGCGGCCTCTTCGGAAATGTTGTCACCGGCCATGATGCAGCCGTTCTGTGCGCCTTTTTCACGCAGGATGCGGGTCAGGCGACGAGTGTCGATACCGGCGATTGCCACAACGTTGTTGGCTTTCAGGTAGTCGGACAGAGGCATGGTGCTACGCCAGTTGCTCGCAACCAGTGGCAGGTCACGGATGACCAGGCCAGCGGACCAAACGCGGTTGGACTCGGCGTCTTCCGGCGTGGTGCCGGTGTTGCCGATGTGCGGGTAAGTCAGGGTAACGATCTGTTGGGCGTAGGAAGGATCGGTAAGGATTTCCTGATAGCCGGTCATTGCGGTGTTGAACACCACCTCACCAACGGTTTGACCGTCGGCTCCAATGGCTTCGCCGCGAAAAATGCTGCCATCAGCAAGGGCGAGTATGGCTGGCTTAGTCAAGAAGACCTCCCGTAAATAAAGCCTGAAAGGGCGATCGCAGGTTGTAAAAAAGCGGAGTGACGTATGGACACGTCACCCCGCTTCTTCACTGAATTATTCTGCGCGCTTTTAGTGGACACACTAAAGCTGTAGCTTACAGAAAAAGGCATTTTTGGTCTACCGCCAATGAGCCCGAAAGGCCAGAGAATGCGACAGGACGTCGCTTGGCGGTGTAAAACCGGACTCAAGCACATGACTCAAGCCCGGTTTAAACAACATTTTAACGCAGATCGAGCACGTCTTGCATGTCGTAAAGACCAGGCTCACGCCCCTCCAGCCACAATGCAGCACGCACCGCACCCTTGGCGAAGGTCATGCGACTGGACGCCTTGTGAGTGATCTCCAGGCGCTCTCCTTCACAGGCAAACAGCACGGTATGATCACCCACCACATCACCACCACGAACAGTGGCAAAACCGATGGTCTCGCGCTCGCGCGCACCGGTGTGGCCCTCGCGACCATAGACGGCAACCTTCTGCAGGTCGCGATCAAGAGCACTGGCAATGACCTCACCCATGCGCAACGCCGTGCCTGAAGGCGCGTCGATTTTGTGCCGGTGGTGAGCCTCGATGATTTCGATATCCGCCTCATCGCCCAATACGCGAGCCGCCATATCCAGCAACTTCAGCGACAGGTTCACACCCACGCTGAAGTTCGCAGCGAACACGATCGGGATGTCTTTACCGGCCTCGGCCAGCAACTGCTTTTGCGCAGCGTCCAACCCCGTCGTGCCGATCACCATGGCTTTACCTGCCTTGCGGCAGAACGCCAGGTTTTTCAGCATGACTTCCGGCAGGGTGAAGTCGATCAATACGTCGAACTCATCCGCTACCGCATCCAGGTTACCGGACAACGGCACGCCGATACGCCCCAGCGAAGCCAGCTCACCGGCATCCACGCCAATCAGCGTACTGCCGGGGCGAACGATGGCCGCGGTCAGACCGGTGAGCGGCGCGCGCTGCTGCACCGCCTCGACCAGAATCTTGCCCATGCGCCCGGCAGCGCCCATCACAGCTATACGTCGCATGACGACTCCTTACAGATCGCCGAAGAAGCGCTTCACGCCTTCGAACCAGCCAGTGGTTTTCGGCGAGTGACTGTTGTCATCCGCCAGCGAGCTACGGAACTCCTCGAGCATTTCGCGCTGACGACGACTCAGGTTGACCGGGGTCTCGACCGCCACGCGGCACATCAAGTCACCGGCACCGCCGCCACGCACAGGCGCAACGCCCTTGCCACGAACACGGAATTGCTTGCCGGTCTGAGTCCCTTCAGGAATTTTCAGCTTGACCCGACCATCAAGGGTCGGAATCTCCAGCTCACCACCCAACGCGGCATCGACGAAGCTGATCGGTACTTCGCAGAACAGATGCTTGCCGTCACGCTGGAAGATCGCGTGTTCGCGCACATTGATCACGACATACAGGTCACCGGTCGGACCGCCCTGCGCACCCGCCTCGCCTTCGCCAGACAGACGAATGCGGTCACCGGTATCAACACCGGCAGGCACTTTTACCGACAGGGTCTTGTACTCTTCGACGCGACCTTCGCCGTGGCAGGAATCACACGGATCGGAAATAATCTTGCCCTGGCCATGGCACCGCGGGCAGGTCTGCTGCACCGAGAAGAAACCTTGCTGCATGCGCACCTGGCCGATACCACCACAGGTCGGGCAGGTCACCGGAGAGGAGCCTTTCTTGGCGCCAGAGCCATCGCACGGCTTGCAGTTGACCAGCGTTGGAACGCGGATATTCACGGTCGTGCCGCGCACCGCTTCTTCCAGGTCCAGCTCCAGCGTGTAACGCAGGTCACTGCCGCGCTGGGCGCCGCCACGGGAACCACCGCGACCGCCACCGAAGAAGTCACTGAAGACATCACCAAAGATATCGGAGAAGTTCTGACCGCCAAAACCGGCACCACCGCCACCCATGCTCGGGTCAACACCCGCATGACCATACTGATCGTAGGCCGCACGCTTGCTGGAATCGGACAGCACTTCGTAGGCCTCGTTGGCCTCTTTGAATTTCTCTTCCGACGCTTTGTCATCGGGATTACGGTCCGGGTGGTGCTTCATCGCCAGGCGGCGGTAGGCCTTTTTCAGGTCTGCCTCGCTTGAGCCTCGTTCAACACCCAATACTTCGTAATAGTCACGCTTTGCCATAAGTCTTTTGCACTCTTGAGGACGTTCGACAAACCTCTCCTGAGCCTCGCCAAACTCGTTGAGCCCCAATACAGGCCCGGACCCAACTCACGTCAATTCAACGATCCTGGTCTTTGATTCGATGCGGTACTTGCGGCTCGGAAAGCAGGAGCATTCCCGGCCATACCATCAGCACTCGAACGTTGTCGCATGCTGTAAAAATTCGCTTGCTCCAGACACGCCAACGCGGGAGCAAGCTCCCGCGCGGCGACATCCTACCAGTCACCGCCCCAAGGCAGCCAACCGGCCGACCAACAACTTACTTGTGGTCTTTGACTTCTTCGAACTCAGCGTCGACGACGTCGTCAGCTTTTTCAGCCGATTCAGCGTGCTGTGCAGCGCCTTCAGCGGGTTGAGCCTGTTCGGCGTACATCTTCTGAGCCACTGGCGCGGAGACCTTGGACAGCTCTTCAACCTTGGCTTCGATCGCAGCTTTGTCGTCGCCTTTAACAGCGGCTTCCAAAGCAACGACAGCAGCCTCGATCGCAGCCTTCTCTTCAGCGCTCACCTTGTCACCAGCGTCGGCAACCATTTTGCGAGTCGAGTGAACCAGTGCATCACCCTGGTTACGGGCAGCGGCCAGCTCTTCGAACTTGCGATCTTCCTCGGCGTTGGCCTCGGCATCACGCACCATGCGCTCGATCTCTTCATCGGACAGACCGGAGTTGGCCTTGATCACGATCGACTGAGTCTTGCCAGTAGCCTTGTCTTTCGCGCCTACGTGCAGGATGCCGTTGGCGTCGATGTCGAAGGTCACTTCGATTTGTGGCACGCCACGTGGTGCTGGCGGAATCTCGGCCAGGTCGAACTTGCCCAGGGACTTGTTCTGCGCCGCTTGCTTACGCTCACCTTGCAGCACGTGAATGGTCACGGCGCCCTGGTTGTCGTCGGCTGTCGAGAACACTTGCGATTTCTTGGTAGGAATCGTGGTGTTTTTCTCGATCAGCGCAGTCATCACGCCACCCATGGTTTCGATACCCAGGGTCAGCGGGCTGACGTCGAGCAGCAGAACGTCTTTCACGTCACCGGCCAGTACCGCGCCCTGGATAGCAGCACCCATGGCAACCGCTTCGTCCGGGTTAACGTCTTTACGAGCTTCTTTACCGAAGAACTCGGTCACCAGCTTCTGCACCAGTGGCATACGGGTCTGACCGCCGACCAGGATCACATCGTTGATTGCGCCAACGTCGATACCGGAGTCTTTCAGAGCGATGCGGCAAGGTTCGATGGTGCGTTGAACCAGGTCTTCAACCAGCGCTTCCAGCTTGGCGCGCGAGATTTTCACGTTCAAGTGCTTAGGACCGGTGGCGTCTGCAGTGATGTACGGCAGGTTCACGTCGGTCGACTGAGCGGAAGACAGCTCGATCTTGGCTTTTTCAGCAGCTTCTTTCAGGCGCTGCATCGCCAGCGGGTCACCCTTGAGGTTCATGCCGCTTTCTTTCTTGAACTCGTCGACGAGGTAGTCGATCAGACGGATGTCAAAGTCTTCACCACCCAGGAAAGTATCACCGTTGGTGGCCAACACTTCGAACTGGTGCTCGCCATCGACTTCAGCGATTTCGATTACGGAAACGTCGAAAGTACCGCCACCCAGGTCGTAAACGATCACGGTGTGATCGCCCTTGGCCTTGTCCATGCCGTAAGCCAGCGCAGCTGCGGTTGGTTCGTTGATGATACGTTTTACGTCCAGACCAGCAATGCGACCGGCGTCTTTGGTGGCTTGACGCTGGCTGTCGTTGAAGTAGGCCGGAACGGTGATCACCGCTTCAGTCACTGGCTCGCCGAGGTAGTCTTCGGCGGTTTTCTTCATCTTCTTCAGAATTTCAGCCGAGATTTGTGGCGGAGCCATTTTCTGGCCGTTCACTTCAACCCAGGCGTCGCCGTTGTCAGCCTTGGCAATTTTGTAAGGGACCATCTTGATGTCTTTCTGTACGACTTCTTCGTCGAACTTGCGACCGATCAGACGCTTCACCGCGTACAGGGTGTTGTGCGGGTTGGTCACTGCCTGACGCTTGGCCGACTGGCCAACCAGGATCTCGCCATCGTTGGCGTAAGCGATGATCGACGGCGTGGTACGCGCGCCTTCGGCGTTTTCGATAACTTTGGCTACGCCGTTTTCAAGTACGGAGACGCAGGAGTTGGTAGTCCCCAGGTCGATACCGATGATTTTGCCCATGTTCACTCTCCCGAAACTTTGGATTTGGTTGCCGCAGCAGTGATGGATAACTGCGGTAGTAATTAAACGCTTGACTTCTAAATGGGGGCCTTGCGGCTAATTTCAAGCCTGCTCGTCAATCGAAGGCGAAACAGGTGCCGGAGCCTTGCTGACCACGACCATCGCCGGGCGCAGCAGGCGTCCGTTGAGCTGGTAGCCCTTCTGGAACACCTTGAGCACGCTGTTCGGCTCGAGGTCGGCGCTTTCCTGCATTGCCATTGCCTGATGAAGAACGGCATTGAACGGTTCGCCGTGCGGGTCGATCGCTTCCAACTGATAACGCTTCAGGGTGTCCTGGAACATTTTCAGTGTGAGCTCGATACCTTCGCGCATCGGACGGATGCTTTCGTCATCCGGGCTGGACAATTCCAGGCCACGCTCCAGGCTGTCGATGATCGGCAGCAGATCGCCGGCGAATTTTTCCAGCGCGAATTTGTGAGCCTTTTCTACATCCTGCTCGGCGCGACGGCGGACGTTCTGCAGATCGGCGGCCACACGCAAAGCCTGATCCTGCGCACCTGCCAGTTGCTCTTCGAGCACTTTTACACGAGCCGCCAAGTCATCACCCGAGGCTTGGGAGGCCTGATCGGCGTCCAGATTTTGCGTATCCACTGCCTGTTCGTCAGCCATAGAATTCTCCTTTCAATATCGTCCGTGAGCTCAACTCACGCTTCTGCCCAGCTATATGGGGCCGCAAAATCCAGCTTCAAGGGATCTCCTTGCATTAACCCTACAAAAAACACCTGCATTACCATTCCGGGGCGCACTAAGGATTTCGTCGGATCAAGCAAATCGAGCTAATGAGGGGCATTGTCAGTCCGAAACAAAACACTGTATAAATAACCAGACCTAACGCCTGGGAGCGGCCTTTATGCTGGTGCACCTGTCAGTACATAACTACGCCATCGTCGAACATCTCGATCTCGAACTCGATCGCGGGATGAGCGTGATCACAGGGGAAACCGGCGCCGGCAAGTCGATCATGCTCGACGCGCTGGGCCTGACCCTGGGCGATCGCGCCGACAGTGGCGTGGTCCGCCCCGGCGCCGACAAGGCCGATATCCTCGCCACCTTCGACCTGTGTGACATTCCCGAAGCCCGCATCTGGCTCGCCGAGCGCGACCTGGAAAATGACGGCCCGTGCATCCTGCGCCGGGTGATCACCGCCGAAGGTCGTTCGCGCGGCTACATCAATGGCACGCCCTGCCCCCTGGGCGATCTCAAGGCTTTGGGTGAGCTGCTGATCGACATCCACAGCCAGCACGAACACCAATCCCTGCTCAAGACCGACACTCACCGCCGCCTGCTCGACGAATACGCCGGCGCAACGGACCTCGCCCGCCAGGTTCAACTGGCCGCCCAACGCTGGCGCCAGACCCGCCAGGAACTGGAGCGCCTCTCCAACTCGGGCGACGAGCAGCGAGCCCGCCATCAATTGCTCAGTTATCAACTCGAAGAGCTTGAAAACCTGGGCCTGGGCGACAATGAGCTGGAGCAGCTGGAACAGGAACACAAGAACCTGACTAACGCCGAAACCTTGCTGGGCATCTGCCGACAAGTCGTCGAGCAATGCAGCGAGAGTGATTCAGGCAATGTCCTGAACGCCCTGACCGCCAGCCTCAACCGCTTGTCGAGCGTGAACAACTCGATCGGCGCCCTGGGCGAAGCCAGCAGCCTGCTGACCAGCGCGCAAATCCAGGTTGAAGAAGCCATGGGCGAACTGAATCGCTTCCTCGACAATTTCGATGCCGACCCATCACGCCTTCAATATCTCGAGGAGCGACTTGATTCGATCTATACCCTGGCGCGCAAACACCGCATCCAACCGACCGAAGTCGCCGAGATGCAACAGAAGCTGCTGGATGAGATTGAAACCCTGAATGCCAACGACGAATCCATCGAGCGACTGAGCGATGAGTTGGCCGCCTATGCGCGTCACTACCGGGAAAAAGCCCGGGAACTCAGCGAGCTGCGCCACCAGGCCTCGAGCAGTCTGGCCAGTGCCGTGGAGCAGGAAATTCAGCGACTGGGCATGCCCGGTGGACGCTTCACTATCGAGCTACGCCCTAACAGCAGTGACGAACTCTTGCCCAACGGCCTGGAGCAGGTAGAACTGCTGGTGAGCGCCAACCCCGGCCAGCCACTGAAAGCCTTGGCGAAGGTCGCTTCAGGCGGCGAGCTGTCGCGTATCAGCCTGGCCATTCAGGTGATCACCGCACAAACGTCCCGTGTACCGACCCTTGTATTCGACGAAGTGGACGTGGGCATCGGCGGCCCAACAGCCGAAATCGTCGGCCAGCTACTACGTCGCCTGGGGGAACGAGGGCAGGTTCTGACCGTTACCCACTTGCCACAAGTAGCCGCACAAGGTCATCAACATCTGTTTGTGCACAAAGTGCGCGGCGACGACGCCACCCACACTGCCGTCTCCAGACTGAGCAAAAATGATCGTGTCGAAGAAGTCGCACGGATGCTGGGAGGCATCGACCTCACCAAGGAATCCCTGGCTCACGCCAGGAAAATGGTCGTCACCGCGAAGATTTAAGTTCGGCCGAAAGCACGAAGGCGACCCTGGGGTCGCCTTCGTTCGTTTCACGAATCTCAGATTCGCGCGACATGCTTACTTTTTCTTGCGCACGTACAGCACAAGATTGTGATCAACCATTTCGAAACCATATTTCTCGACGATGGCTTTCTGCAGGCGCTCGATTTCTTCGTCGAAGAATTCGATCACTTCGCTGGTCTCGACGTTGACCATATGGTCGTGGTGCTTACCGTCGTCCAGTTCGAAGACCGCGTGGCCTCCGTCGAAGTTATGCCGCACCACAAGGCCAGCTGCCTCGAACTGAGTCAGTACACGGTAAACCGTGGCCAGACCGACGTCCTCGCCAGCCTCCATCAATGCCTTGTACACATCCTCGGCACTCATATGACGCTGCTCGGCGGAATCGAGCATTTGCAGAATTTTGACCCGTGGAAGGGTCACTTTGAGGCCGGCTTTGCGTAGTTCGCTATTTTCAACCATGGTCAGCTTTCTCGCGATGCTGCTTCGCAGCTTCTCTTAATGCGGGTATGATCGGCGTTTACGTTGTCCCAGCCAAGATAGTGGAAGTCGCCCACCGATGCAAAACACCAAGCTCTTGCTAACCAGTTTCACCTTTGTGGGACTGCTCGCACTCGCCGGTTGTTCATTCCCCGGGGTTTACAAAATCGACATCCAGCAGGGCAATGTCGTCACGCAGGACATGATAGACCAGTTGCGCCCGGGAATGACCCGTAAGCAAGTAAGGTTTATCATGGGCAACCCTCTGCTGACCGACACGTTCCATGCCGATCGCTGGGATTATCTGTACAGCCTGCAACCGGGTGGCGGTGAACGCCAACAAGAACGCATTAGCGTCATCTTCAACCCTAATGACCAGCTTGTCAGCCTCTCTGGTGATTTCATGCCAGGCGTGAGTCGCGACGAGGCAATTCTCGGCAAGGACAGCGCCACGACAGTGACCGCTCCAGCAGAGAACGCCGAGAAGCCAAAACCGGAAAAACCGGTCAAACCAGGCTCGCTGCTCGATCAGATCCAGAAAGACGTCGACGGTGTAGAAACCGTTCCGGTCCCGACGCCACAACCGCTGGACACTTCGCCGCAATAATCTGCAACACAATAAAAAACCCGGCATGCCGGGTTTTTTATTGCCTGGTTTCATACGAGTTACTGAGTCCGCGATTTGGCCTCGGCCGCCTTGGCCGCACGCAGCCGTCGAACCTCTTTCGGATCGGCGAGCAATGGCCGATAAATCTCGATGCGATCCCCTGACTGAACCGCACGCGTATCGGGATCGGTGATCACCTTTCCAAAGATCCCCACCGGGCACCCGGCCAAGTCAAGGTCCGGAAATACCATTCCAATACCGGATGCCACCAGTGCCGCACGAACAGTCGTTCCTGCCGGCACCGTCACTGACAGAAGCACTTGACGATCAACCGCGGCATACACCACTTCGACTTCTTTCAATGCCTCAACCATACATTTGCTTGGCTCGCTGACAGAATGCATCGACCAGTGTGTTGGCCGCCTGATTGAACAACGGCCCCAGGGTCGCGCGAACAATCGGCCCCGCATAGTCGAATGACAGATCCAGGCTGATCTTGCAGGCCTTCTCACCCAGCGGCTTGAACACCCACACACCATGCAACTGAGTGAACGGCCCCTCTTCAAGGTTCATTTCAATCGACTGACCGGGAACCAGGGTGTTACGCGTCACAAAATGCTGGCTCAGCCCCCCCTTGGCCACCCCAACACTCGCACGCATATGCTCGGTGGAGGCTTCCAGCACTTCGGCTGTCGAGCACCACGGCAGGAATTCCGGATACCGTGCTACGTCGTTAACCAGGTCATACAGCGCTTGCGCCGGATATGGCAGCAAGGCCGAACGTGAAATGTGTGTCGTCATGTCAGCGTTATTTCCACAGCTGTGCGGCAAACACTACGAGAATGCCGATGGGCGCCACATAGCGCATCAAGAACAAGGACAGGGCGAAAATCGCAGGGTTGCGGGTCGCCAACTCGTCGCGCACCGCCTCCCGCCCCATCACCCAGCCTGCGAACACCACGAAACACAAACCACCGAGTGGCAACATGATCCGCGAGGTAAAGAAATCGATCACGCCAAAGAAATCCAGACCGCCCGCGGCTCCCCATTGGTAGAGGTGAAAAAAACCGCCTTCGTTCACGAAAAACTTGGCTTGCTTCCAGATATTGAAAGAAAACACCGTGCCGAGACCGACAAACCAGCAACTGAACGCCAGCCAGAAGGTAACCCAGGCGCGGCTGACTTTTGTCCGCTCGACCAGGTAAGCCACCATCGGCTCGAGCAGAGAAATTGCCGAACTCCATGCCGCAATGGCTACCAGCACGAAGAACACGACGCCCATCAATTGGCCGAAGACCACGTTGCCAAAGGCAAATGGCAAGCTGACAAACATCAGGCCAGGCCCTTCGCTCGGATTCAGGCCTGCGGCGAACACAATCGGAAAAAGTGCCATGCCGGCCACGAGAGAAACCAGGGTATCGAGCAGCGCCACGCCAACCACAGTGCGCGTAATCGACGAGCTCTTCGGCATATAGGCGCCGTAGATCATGATCGAGCCGACGCCCACGCTCAGGGAAAAGAACGCATGCCCCATGGCTGGCAACAAACCATCGAGGACTTTTTCCGGGTGGAAGTCGAACATGAAATGCACGCCCTCCATGAAATGCCCGGTGGTCATGCTGTACCCCAGCAGTACAAGGATCATGACGAACAGCAACGGCATCATGATCCGCAGACTGCGCTCAAGCCCTGCCACCACGCCTTTGGCGATCACCACGGCAGACAACAGCATGAAAATCGTGTGCCAAAGTGTCAGTCGCCATGGATCAGCGATCACATTGCCGAAGTAAGCGCCCACCTGATCCGGCGTCACACCCTGGAAGTCGCCACGCCCCATATCGATGATGTAATCCAGCGACCAACCGCCAACGACGCTATAGAAGGACAGGATCAGCAAAGCCGTGATCATCCCGGCAAAGGCCCCCCAGGACCACTTGCCCGAATGCCCCGCTTCGCGTGCCAGCGCCTTCAGCGCGTTGGCCGGACTCTGTCGGGCACGCCGACCAATCAGGGTTTCAGCCAGCATGACTGGCACCCCGATCAACGCAATACAGGCCAGGAACATCAGCACGAAGGCGCCGCCGCCATAGACGCCAACCATGTACGGAAATTTCCAGATACTACCCAGGCCCACGGCCGAACCGGTCGCAGCGAGTATGAAGACCCAGCGGCTAGCCCAACTGCCGTGGACAGAAACCTTGTCTGTCGACATCGTTATTACGACCAAGCGTTCAAAAATGAGCGCGCATTGTCCGGGATTCAATCAACCTGCTCAAGCACGCAGCAACACCGTAGCCGACTCGCGTGCAACTCCCTATAATGCCGCCCCTATGGCTAAACAGAAGAAACACCCAACAGGGACCATCGCGCAAAATAAAAAGGCGCGACACGATTACTTCATCGAACATCGGTTCGAGGCTGGTCTGGTCCTGGCCGGCTGGGAAGTAAAAAGTCTGCGGGCGAGCAAGCTGCAACTGGTCGACAGTTACGTGCTGCTCAAGGATGGCGAAGCCTGGCTGCTCGGCAGTCACATTACGCCCCTGATGACCGCCAGCACCCACGTCATCGCCGACCCGACCCGCACCCGCAAGCTGCTGCTCAACCGGCGCGAGCTGGACAAGCTGTCCGCCGCCGTGCAGCAAAAGGGTTACGCCTGCGTGTGTCTGTCCTGGTACTGGAGCAAGCACATGGTCAAGTGCGAGATCGCTCTGGGCAAGGGCAAGAAGGAATACGACAAGCGTGATACCGAGCGCGAGCGCGATGCCGGCCGCGAGTTGCAGCGTGCGGTGCGCAACAAGGGCAAGGAAGAGTAATTTTCCAGCCTGGTCGCTGCTTTTGTGGCGAGGGAGCTTGTTCCCTCGCCACATTGAATCTCATGACGACAGCTACATCCCCTTGCGCCGCTCCGCCCGAGCCATGCGCTGCACTTCCTGACGCACTTCCTCCAGCACTTCCTGCACATACAGGATGTGTCGGCTGGAAACTTCGCGCGCCTGTTCCGCACGACCCTCGACAATCGCCAGGTACAGCTCGCGATGCTGTGTGATCAGCATGTCCCGGGTTTCGGTACGCTGCTTGTACATGCCGCCGATGTTGGTCACCACGTTGCGCTTGAGCAAATCAAACAACCCACGAATGGTGTGCAACAACACGGCGTTATGGCTGGCCTCAGCGATCGCCAGGTGAAACTTCGCGTCCGCCGCGCCCTCTTCCGCCCGGCTCACTTCATCGTGACGTGAATAGCAGTCCTGCAACTCGTTAAACGCCGCCGTGAGCCGCTCACGATCAACATCCGTGGCGCGTAACGCAGCGTAATAGGCACAGGACGCTTCAAGGGTATGGCGAAACTCCAATAGATCGCGCTGCGCTTCAGGATTGCTCTCCAGCAAATGCAGCAATGGATCGCTGAAGGTTGTGCCCAGGGACTCCACCACGTAGTTGCCGCCACCCTGACGGCTGACCAACAACCCCTTGGCAGCCAGCTTTTGTATGGCCTCACGCAATGAAGGGCGAGACACACCGAACTGCTCGGCCAATACGCGCTCGGCCGGCAAGCGCTCGCCTGCCTTCAGCGTGCCCTCGAGAATCATGCCCTCAAGCCGCTCGACAATATCGTCAGACAAACGGCGCTGACGAATCTGATCAAACCCCATAACTCAATTTCTCCACGATCCCGACGATTCGCCGGCGGCTCTATTCTGGCCTATCGGCGCAGCGCCGACACCTGCCAGACAGCAATTGCACAAGCAGATCAGACGACCCGAACACGCAGGCATTCGACAAGAATTTTAGAGCGGCAAATTGACACACCGCCTCCAAGGCTTTTACCCTAGCCAACAGCGATTGTAAATTGGTATTACCAATTAACCAAGAACGCTGATCAGTGCCTGACCAACAACAATTAGGGGCCACCCCATATGCAAACCTGGCAACAGCTCTACAGCCCGCTCGGCAGCCTCGGCTTGTCCGCCCTCGCGGCCGTTATCCCTATCGTATTTTTCTTCCTGGCCCTGGCCGTATTCCGCCTCAAAGGCCACGTGGCCGGCAGCATCACCCTGGCCTTGTCGATTCTGGTGGCAATCTTTGCCTTCCAGATGCCGGTCGACATGGCATTCGCCGCCGCCGGATACGGCTTCGCCTACGGTCTGTGGCCAATTGCCTGGATCATCGTGGCCGCCGTGTTCCTCTACAAACTGACGGTCAAGAGCGGGCAGTTCGAAATCATTCGCAGCTCCGTGCTGTCGATTACCGACGACCAGCGCCTGCAAGTGCTGTTGATCGGCTTCTGCTTTGGCGCCTTCCTGGAAGGTGCAGCCGGTTTCGGCGCGCCGGTCGCAATTACCGCCGCGCTGCTGGTCGGGCTGGGCTTCAATCCACTGTACGCCGCAGGCCTGTGCCTGATCGCGAACACCGCGCCAGTGGCGTTCGGCGCCCTGGGCATTCCGATCATCGTTGCCGGGCAAGTGACTGGTATCGATGCGTTCAAGATCGGCGCCATGGCCGGTCGTCAACTGCCGCTGCTGTCGCTGTTCGTGCCGTTCTGGCTGGTGTTCATGATGGACGGCCTGCGGGGTGTCCGTGAGACCTGGCCGGCAGCACTGGTGGCGGGCTTGAGCTTTGCCGTCACCCAGTTCTTCACCTCGAACTTCATTGGCCCGGAACTGCCGGACATCACCTCGGCCCTCGCCAGCCTGATTTCCCTGACGCTGTTCCTGAAGGTCTGGCAGCCGAAACGCGCCGCCGGCCAACACATCGCCGGCGCCGTCTCGGCGTCCGTGGTCACCGCCAGCGCCGGCGGCTTTGGTCAGAAGCGCACCACCGTCGCTTCGCCTTACAGCCTGGGTGAAATCTTCAAAGCCTGGTCGCCGTTCCTGATCCTGACCGTACTGGTCACCATCTGGACCCTGAAACCGTTCAAGGCCATGTTCGCCGCCGGCGGCTCGATGTACAGCTGGGTGTTCAACTTCGCCATTCCGCACCTGGACCAGATGGTGATCAAAGTTGCACCGATCGTCGCAACGCCGACGGCTATTCCGGCGGTGTTCAAGCTTGACCCGATCTCTGCGACCGGCACGGCGATTTTCTTCTCGGCGCTGATCTCGATGCTGATTCTGAAGATCAACATCAAAACTGGTCTGACCACTTTGAAAGAGACCTTCTACGAACTGCGCTGGCCGATCCTGTCCATCGGCATGGTGCTGGCGTTCGCTTTCGTCACCAACTACTCGGGCATGTCCTCGACCATGGCCCTGGTATTGGCAGCCACTGGCGCCGCGTTCCCGTTCTTCTCGCCATTCCTCGGCTGGCTCGGTGTGTTCCTGACCGGTTCCGACACTTCGTCCAACGCCCTGTTCAGCTCGCTGCAGGCGACCACCGCGCACCAGATCGGCGTTAACGACACCCTGTTGGTGGCGGCGAACACCAGCGGCGGCGTGACCGGCAAGATGATCTCGCCACAATCGATCGCCGTGGCCTGCGCCGCGACGGGCCTGGTGGGCAAAGAATCGGACCTGTTCCGCTTCACCCTCAAGCACAGCCTATTCTTTGCAACGATCGTCGGCCTGATCACATTGGCCCAGGCCTACTGGTTCACCGGCATGCTGGTGCACTAAAAGCCACAAGCGGCATGGAAAAAACCGACGCCGGACCACGATTCCGGCGTCAGCTATTCACCACCCGGTCTGTAAGGCTGCTGAAAGAATCACTCTCTATATTCAGCAGCCTCAGCGGACGGATAACCGGGATCACCCGGAGACACGCCTGATGAGCGAACTTTTTTACAACGCTGTGCCGAATGCGACCCGTGTCGCCCCGCCACTGCCCGAGCCTCGGCAATACCCCAGCGAAAAACCGCAAAGGGTCTACCTGTTCGGGACCTGCGTAGTGGATTTGTTCTACCCGGAAGCCGGAATGGATGCGATCCACTTGCTGGAACGCGAAGGCATCCGTGTCGAGTACCCGCAGGGGCAAAGCTGCTGCGGCCAACCGGCCTACACCTCGGGTTACACCGAGCAGGCAAGGACCGTGGCACGCTCGCAACTGGCGCTGTTCGCCGGGGATTATCCGGTGGTGGTACCGTCCGGTTCGTGCGCTGGCATGTTGCGTGAACACTATGCCGACTTGTTCAAGGACGAGCCGCAAACGTTGAAACAGGTTCAGGCACTGGCGGCCAGAACCTACGAACTCGCCGAATTCCTGCTGCATGTCTGCAAGGTGCGGCTCAAGGACAGTGGCGAGCCCGTGAAAGTGGCGTTGCATACCTCATGCTCGGCACGCCGGGAAATGAACACCCACTTGCATGGCCGCGAGTTGCTCGCGCAACTGAGCAATGTAGAGCGGGTGGAGCACAGCCACGAAAGTGAATGCTGTGGCTTCGGTGGGACTTTCAGCGTCCGTATGCCGGACATTTCCGGCGCGATGGTGGCCGACAAGACCCGGTCGTTGAAGGAGTCCGGCGCGCACAAGGTACTCAGTGCCGACTGCGGTTGCCTGATGAACATCAATGGCTCGCTGGAAAAACAGAAGGAAGCGCTGCGCGGCCAACATCTGGCCAGTTTCCTTTGGCAGCGTACCGGAGGTGCCCGATGAGCACTTCCACGATTATTCCTACGGTCGCCGTAGAAGAAGATTTCCGCACCCGCGCTCACGAAGCGTTGGGTGACACGCAATTGCGAAACAACTTTCGCAAGGCGATGGATTCACTGATGACAAAACGGGCAGCGGCGTTCAGCGATGCCCATGAAAGAGAACATTTGCGAGCACTGGGCAATGCCGTCCGCGCCCGAGCATTATCCAAGTTGCCCGACCTGCTCGAGCAACTTGAACAGAACCTGACCCGCAACGGTGTGAAAGTGCACTGGGCGGAAACGGTGGACGAAGCCAATGGCATCGTCCTCTCGATCATCCGCGCTCACGAGGGGCGGCAAGTGATCAAGGGCAAATCGATGGTCAGCGAAGAAATGGAGATGAACCATTTCCTCGCTGATCAGGGCATTGAATGCCTTGAATCGGACATGGGCGAATACATCGTCCAGCTCGACAACGAGAAGCCTTCACACATCATTATGCCGGCGATCCACAAGAACGCCGGTCAGGTCGCGTCCTTGTTCCACGACAAACTTGGCGTGGAATACACCAAGGACGTTGACCAACTCATTCAGATCGGTCGCAGGGTCCTGCGGCAGAAATTCTTCGAAGCGGACATCGGCGTCTCCGGTGTCAACTTTGCCGTGGCCGAAACCGGCACCCTGCTGCTGGTGGAAAACGAAGGCAACGGCCGCATGACCACCACGGTGCCGCCGGTGCATATCGCCGTCACCGGCATCGAGAAAGTCGTGGAGAACCTGCGCGACGTGGTGCCATTGCTGTCACTGCTGACCCGCTCGGCCCTGGGCATTCCGATCACCACTTACGTCAACATGATCTCCGGCCCACGCAAGGCGCATGAGCTCGACGGCCCGCAGGAAGTGCATCTGGTCTTGCTCGACAACGGTCGCAGCCAGGCCTTTGCCGACAGCGAATTGCGCCAGACCCTGAACTGTATTCGCTGCGGCGCCTGCATGAACCACTGCCCGGTCTACACCCGAATCGGCGGCCATGCCTATGGCGAGGTTTACCCTGGCCCTATCGGAAAAATCATCACCCCGCACATGGTCGGCCTGGCGAAAGTCCCGGACCACCCGAGCGCCTCGTCGCTGTGCGGCGCCTGTGGTGAAGTGTGCCCGGTAAAGATTCCGATCCCTTCATTGCTGCGTCGCCTGCGCGAAGAGAACGTCAAAGCCCCGGACAGCCCCCATCAAGTGATGCGCGGCCAGGGCAGCAAGTATTCGCGCAAAGAGAGATTCATCTGGAACGCCTGGGCGAAACTAAACAGTTCGCCGACGCTGTATCGCCTGTTCGGATTCTTCGCCACACGCCTGCGCGCCCTCACACCGAACAATGTTGGCCCGTGGACACAGAACCACAGCGCACCGAAACCCGCTGCCCGCTCATTGCATGACATGGCCCGCGAGCATCTGGCCAAACAGGGAGATCGTTGATGAGCGCCAAGCAAAATATCCTCGCCAAATTGCGTAAAAGCCTGACAGGCACCACGCCGGTAACTGACAACTTCGACGTCGATCTGGTGACGCAGCCCTACACCTACGCGCCGGAGCAACGCATCGCTCAATTACGCAAATTGATGGAAGCAGTGCACACGGAAATCCATCTGACCTCGGGTGAAGACTGGCCTGCGCTGCTCGCGCAATTGCTGCAAGAGCGGCAGTTACCGAGTCTGCTGATCGCACCGACGACGCCCCATGGTCAACGCATCACTCAACACTGGTCGAATAATCCGCACCTGCCGACACTCAAAGCCTACGACCGTCCCGTCGAGGAGTGGAAAGCCGAACTGTTCAACGACACCCCGGCCAGCCTGACCGCCACCCTCGGCGCAATCGCTGCCACAGGCAGCCTGATCCTCTGGCCGACGCGGGAAGAACCGCGATTGATGAGCCTCGCGCCACCGGTGCATTTCGCCCTGCTCAAGGCGAGCGGGATTCGCGACAACTTCTATCAGGTGCAGCAGGAGTTCGAATGGGCCGAAGGCATGCCGACCAATGCGTTATTGGTGTCCGGCCCGTCGAAGACTGCCGACATCGAACAGGTGCTGGCCTACGGCGCCCATGGTCCGAAAGACCTGGTGGTATTGATCCTGGAGGACCAATGAGTCTACCGGCCGATTTTCTGCGTGATGCACAGCAACTGATTCCACAGGAACGACGCTTCGACGACCCGTTGTCGACGCTGGCCTTCGGCACCGACGCCAGTTTCTATCGACTGATTCCAAAACTGGTGATTCGCGTCGAATCCGAAGAAGAAGTCGTCACGCTGCTGAAACTGGCCCAGCGTGACCGGGTGCCGGTGACGTTCCGCGCTGCCGGTACCAGTCTTTCTGGCCAGGCGATCAGCGATTCGGTGCTGATCGTGCTGGGCGATAACTGGAACGGTCGCGAGATCCGTGGCCAGGGCACACAAATCCGCCTGCAACCCGGCGTGATCGGCGCCCAGGCCAATGCCTGGCTGGCGCCGTTCGGGCGCAAGATCGGCCCCGATCCGGCCTCGATCAATGCCTGCAAAATCGGCGGCATCGTCGCTAACAACGCCAGCGGCATGTGCTGCGGCACGGCGCAAAACACCTATCACACGTTGGCCGGGATTCGTCTGGTGCTGGCCGATGGCAGTCGCGTCGATACCGAAGACGCCGCCAGCGTCGCGGCATTTCGCCAGAGCCATGCCCCGCTGCTGGAGCGTCTGGCGACATTGGGTCGCGAGACACGCGCAAACACCGAACTGGCAGCAAAGATTCGCCACAAATACCGCCTGAAAAATACTACTGGCCTGTCACTCAATGCCCTGGTGGATTTCGACGAGCCTGTGGATATCTTGAGCCACTTGCTGGTGGGCTCCGAAGGCACACTCGGTTTCATCAGCGCCGTGACTTACGACACGGTGATCGATCACCCGAACAAGGCCTCGGCGCTGATTGTGTTCCCGGATGTGGAAACCTGCTGCAACGCGGTCACCGTGCTGAAAAGCCAACCGGTGTCGGCGGTAGAGCTGCTGGACCGCCGCAGTTTGCGCTCGGTGCAGGACAAACCCGGCATGCCGGCTTTCGTACAACACTTGTCGAATAATGCCTGCGCCCTGCTGATCGAATCCCGCGCGGCGTCGTCCACGCTACTGCATGAACAACTGGCGCAGATCATGGCGTCGCTGGCATCGTTCCCGGTGGAAAAACAGGTCGATTTCACTGAGGACCCACTGGAAAACGCACGTCTCTGGGCGATCCGCAAAGACACCTTCCCCGCCGTCGGCGCGGTGCGCAAAACCGGTACCACGGTGATCATCGAGGATGTGACCTTCCCGGTGGAACAACTGGCCATTGGCGTGAACCGGCTGATCGAGTTGTTCGACAAACATCATTACGACGAAGCGATCCTGTTCGGACACGCACTGGAAGGCAATCTGCACTTCGTTTTCACCCAGGGCTTCAATAACCCGGAAGAAGTCGCACGCTATCAGGCGTTCATGGACGACGTCGCGCAGTTGGTCGCGGTGGAGTTCGGGGGTTCGCTGAAGGCCGAACACGGTACCGGGCGCAACATGGCACCGTTCGTCGAACTGGAATGGGGCAGCGATGCCTATCAGTTGATGTGGCAACTCAAGCGCCTGCTCGATCCCAACGGCATTCTCAACCCGGACGTGGTGCTCAGCGAAGATCCGCAGATCCATCTGAAGCATCTCAAGCCCTTGCCGGCCGCCGACGAGATTGTGGACAAGTGCATCGAATGCGGCTTCTGCGAACCGGTTTGCCCGTCGAAAGGCCTGACCCTGAGCCCGCGCCAACGCATCGTGATCTGGCGTGACATCCAGGCGAAGAAACGCGCGGGTGTGGACACCACCGAACTCGAAGCGGCTTACGAATATCAAGGCATCGACACCTGTGCCGCCACCGGTCTTTGTGCTCAACGCTGCCCTGTAGGCATCAACACTGGCGAACTGGTGAAAAAGCTTCGCGGCCGGCACGCCACACATACGAAAACCGCCAATTGGCTGGAAGGAAATTTCGCTACGGCACTGCAAGGTGCGCGCTTCACCCTGCACGTGGCCAATGGCGCACGAATGTTGCTCGGCGCACCGCGGCTGACCAGGCTGTCCGCTGCGGTCACGCGACTTTCAAAAGGGCAAATCCCGCAATGGACCAATGCCATGCCGCAGCCTGAACGGGCGATTCGCTTCAGCCCGACAGTGTCGGACGAGCGCCCGCGAGTGGTGTACCTGGCCGCATGTGTCTCACGGGCCATGGGGCCGGCGGCCGGCGACAAGGAACAAATGTCGCTGTACGACAAAACCCGCGGCCTGCTGGAAAAGGCCGGTTATCAGGTGGTGTTCCCGGACAATCTGGACAACCTCTGCTGCGGCCAACCCTTCGCCTCCAAAGGCTATGCCGAACAAGCCGAACACAAACGCCAGGAACTGATCGGCGCGCTGCTGCACGCCAGCCGTGGCGGACTCGATCCGATCTACTGCGACACCAGCCCCTGCACCTTGCGCCTGACCCAGGACCTGGGTGATGTCCGACTGGACCTGTACGACCCGGTACGCTTCATCCGTACGCATTTGATGGACCGACTGGACTTCACCCCGCAAGACACACCGATCGCGGTGCATGTCACCTGCAGTACCCAGCACCTCGGGGAAAGCCAGGCGCTGATCGACCTGGCGCGCAAATGCAGCAAAACCGTGATCATCCCCGAAGGCATTCACTGCTGCGGGTTTGCCGGCGACAAAGGGTTCACCACACCCGAGTTGAATGCCCATTCGCTGCGCACCTTGAAAGACGCCGTTCAGTACTGTGGCGAAGGCATCTCCACCAGTCGCACGTGTGAAATCGGCCTGAGCCAGCATGGCGGGATCGACTATCACGGGCTGGTCTATCTGGTGGACCGCGTGACCCAGGCACGCCCGGCACGAGGGTGATGGATTGAACGAGGGGCGTTTTTCGCCCCTCGTTCATCGAAGCAACTGCCCCCCCGCATGACACCGACCCAGCAAAAAAAAACCGAATTCCTGCGCGCGGCTATAGTCATTTAGCTAGGCCCACGTGAAAGGGCTTATAACCACCTCGGCCAGCGGCCCGAATTACCGGCAGCACCGAGCCCTCATGTGCAAGGAGATACCCATGAAGCACTCTGCAATGGCTGGATTGTTTATCGCTGCGGCACTGCTGGCATCCCCGGTTTTCGCGGCAGACAAGGATCTTTGTACGGCGAACATTCAACAGATAAGCGATTTCGTGGACAGTGCACCCTCCATACCGGAAGGCTCCCTGAACAACGTCAAGGATGCTTTGCAAAAAGCCAAAGCAGCCCAGGCAGCCGGCAACGACAAGGATTGCGTGGAAATCTCCTCCGGCATAATCACCAAAATGCAGATTCGAAATCCAACCCGTAACTGATGCCAGGCGGGGCCAACCTTCGGGTTGGCCTTCCACCCCACATTGGCGTAGACTACGCAGGCTTGTTGCTCATTCAGATTCACGAGCAATGAGTTCGGGGCCGTTTAGGATTCGACGCCGGTCGCGAAACTTTAGGTGCATGCCGAGTTGGTAACAGAACTCGTAAATCCACTGTTGCAACTACTTATAGTTGCCAATGACGACCAATACGGTGCTGCTCTCGCTGCTTAATTGCAGCTGACATGCACTCCTGGTACCTTCGGGTCCAGCAATCATCAGGGGATGTCTGTAAACCCGAAATGATTGTCATATAGAACAGAATCGCCGTGCAGTACGTTGTGGACGAAGCGGCTAAAACTTACACAACTCGCCCAAAGCACCCTGCCCGTCGGGTCGCTGAGGGTTAACTTAATAGACACGGCTACGCATGTAGTACCGACAGCGGAGTACTGGCGGACGGGGGTTCAAATCCCCCCGGCTCCACCAAATGATCATCTAAAGACGTCCGAGGACGTCTTTTTTTGTGCCTGAAATCCAGTAAATACGGGGTTCTAAAGTCCACGAGCGTCCACCAGCATCCGTGACCATCTTCTATTTCGTGTATTCCAAGTGGTATTCCAAGCCCTCACCTGCTATTTTTTGGAATACATAAACAGCACTGGAATACACCATGGGGGCCCAAGCCACGCGCCTTTCGGACGTAAAAGTCAAAGCCGCGAAGCCAAAGGAAAAGGATTACATACTCACCGACGGCAACGGCCTTCAGATGCGAGTGAGAATCAATGGCTCAAAGTTATGGAATTTCAACTACATCCAACCCGTGACGAAAAAGCGGATAAATATGGGATTGGGCACCTTTCCTGAGGTGAGTCTGGCACAAGCACGTAAGAGAACCGTGGAAGCGAGAGAGCTTGTCGCCCAGGGGCTGGACCCTAAAGAACAACGCGACGCCGAAAGGCACGCGAAAAAAGCGGCGACGGAACACACTTTCGAAAATATCTCGGCAGCGTGGTTCGAGCTCAAAAAGGATTCAGTCACCCCTGCGTACGCCGAGGATATTTGGCGCTCTCTCACGCTGCATGTCTTCCCTGATCTGGCCACCACCCCAATCTCTGCTATCACCGCCCCTAAAGTCATAAATTTGCTTCGCCCCCTCGAGACGAAGGGCAGCCTCGAAACCGTTAAACGTCTAACCCAACGCCTCAATGAAATCATGACCTACGGCGTCAACTCGGGATTGATTCACGCGAATCCGCTCAGTGGCATTCGAGCCGTCTTTAAAAAGCCCAAAAAGAAAAATATGGCGGCCCTTGCACCCGATGAGCTGAATGAGCTCATGGTGGCAATTGCCAATGCCAGCATAAAAAGAACTACGCGCTGCCTAATTGAGTGGCAACTTCACTCCATGACTCGGCCAGCCGAGGCTGCCACTTCCCGCTGGGCTGATATCGACTTCGAAAAGAAGATCTGGACAATACCGGCGGAGCGCATGAAGAAACGTCGGATACACATCATTCCGCTCACGGAGCAGGCTCTGTCGCTCTTGGAAGCGATTAAACCCTACAGTGGACACCGGGAGTACGTCTTCCCTGCAGACCGGAACCCTCGCACCCACTGCAACAGCCAGACAGCCAACATGGCGCTGAAGCGCATGGGCTTCGAAGGGCGCCTGGTAAGCCATGGCATGCGCTCAATGGCTAGCACCATCCTCAACGAGCACGGCTGGGATCCTGAGTTGATCGAGGTGGCGCTTGCCCACGTGGACAAGGACGAGGTTCGCAGTGCCTACAACCGGGCGGACTATATCGAACGCAGACGCCCTATGATGGACTGGTGGAGCAAGCACATTCAGGAAGCAGCCACTGGGAGCCTGTCAGTGTCGGCCCTCTGCCAGAACCAAGATCGAAAAGTCGTCTCAATACGCTAACGAGAGACTTCAACCAGTGATAAACAATCACTCGACCATGACAGCCGGCTGCCTGGACTGTGCATCGGGCTCGGCCCCGCACTCTCAGTGTATATGCCAAGCAGCCAAGAGAAGCGATAGAGCCACCTAAATGAACTCCTTCAGCTGTCTCCGCGAGGAAAGGAAGTACGAAATGACGAAGAAGATCGTTCGGTAGCACTACGGGGAGCTTCGCAGCGCCGTTATTGGACAGCTGAATGGCGACGGTCTTATTAAGGCCAGCGAATTTCACTTGGACTTTTTCTAGCACATGTTTACGGCCGGCTAGCAGGATATCAGTGGCTTCGCGCACATCATTTACCCCTTTGAGCAAGATTATTCCCGCCCCCCTTCGTCGACTTCGACGCCCGAGACCTAGAGCGAGTCAACAGTGATGTCCTAATCTACGGCGACCAGCAGAGCCGAGACGGCAGCCCTACGAACGACGGAATGTGGTGAACGAAGAAAATGAAACAGCTCGGCGCTTATCTAAAACGCCTATGCTCACACACCCCGATAGACTACACCTTGGCTGATACTGAGGCGGTCATCGGCACGATCCCCCCATCAGTAATTTTTCTGAATCCTGCTCTAGGACTCACCTCGGCTGAGCTAACGTCGCTCCGTCTAAGCAAGTCTTGAAATGGACAATCAATATCAAAAAGCCATAAATTAGTGGCTTGGATCCATGACACTTCCTAACGACTAACAACAATGTGCTGCCGAGATACACATTGCATACGTGACATCCGGAGGATGTCAGCCAGGAATACTTTGTCAACGCATGACGACACAACCTGTCGCGAACACCTGTCAAACTCAAACTTCAGGTTTGACCAAGTCAGCAATTCGGACGCACCCAGACCAGTGAGATGCCTCTCGGGTAAGGAACAACCTTTTGTCAGGAGACACAGTCATGCTGCTCAACCCTAATCAATTTTCTGAGCATCGGTCCCAACCGAATTCGCTTCCGACACCCTGCGCGTTGATCCGTCAATTATCTTCCTGCACGTCAGGTTAAATGCCACCGACTGCTGAATGCTTAAACAATCGTCGTGCATCTCCTCGCGGAAGACCTTTTCTTACTTATCGGCACAAGCTTCAGGCCGCCAGACAACCTGAGAAAGATAACAATCCATGACCAACATATTGACTCAAGGCCTCGAACAGCGTCAGCAGAAAATCAAAGTGGCCAAGGAGTTCCTCAGCCGCACCCAAAGCCTGTTCAATGAGTTCGGAAGTGACAAGCTACGCACTTCCCATGCCCGTTTTGCCGAATTGCTGGATGCATTGAATGCAGATGCCGTACGCCTGGTCGTGCTGGGTGAGTTTTCCCGTGGCAAGTCAAGCCTGGTAAACGCGCTGTTGGGGATTGAGTTGCTGCCGACCGCCCTGCAAGCCACCACCGCCATCAACACCTTCGTACGCATGCTGCCTGCCGATCGCACCGAGCGCTTCATTCGCATCCATTTCCAAGATGGAAGACCAGTGCGGGAAGTGCCATGGAATGACGACATGGCGCTCGAGCGTTGGGGCACCGAACTGGATGAAAGCCACGCCGATGTTCGGCAGACGCTGGACTATATCGAGGCGTTCATGGACCACCCCTTGCTCGAAAAGGGGCTGGTTTTGGTGGACACCCCAGGCCTGGAAACGGTGATCAAACACCACGAAGCCATCACTCGCAAAGCCATTGCCGAAGCCCACATAGCCCTATGGGTTCAAAACACCACACAGCTCGGTGGCGCCGCTACGGAATGGGAATTTCTAACAGAAACCTTGCGCAACAACTTCCGAAAATTTGTCACTGTCATTGGTTGGTGGGACAAGGTACTGGCACCCGACGACGCACGTGAGCGTCGCGTGCCGGTGGAGCAGCGTATTGAGGAAAAGCTGGACGTTGTGCGGCAGAACTTCCGCCGCCATCTGCAAGACGATAATGAGTACAAGCAACTGACTGACAAGAATCATCTGATCCCGGTCAGCGCTCACTGGGCGATGGAGAGCGATCCAGAAAAGCGCAAACAGTCGGGCATTGAACAACTGTCGTTGCGTATTGCTGAAATGTTTACCAACGGTGAAGCGCTGGAACAGATCTATAGCAAGCCGATGCAACAGATGTCCCACATCCAGCAACAACTGGCCGAAACGCTACAAGATGAGCTGCAACAACTGGAGTCGGACAAGAGCCTTGAAGAGCGAGCACGTGAACTTGCTCAGTTTGACCTGGAAACCCAGTTGCTCGAACAGGAGTCCGAAGCCGTCGCACGAGATTCGCGAGAAGAACATGATCGCGCGGCCCGGATACTGGTCGAAAAAATTCAGCGCGAATTGATCAGCCCCTTGGCCGAGCTCAAAGCCGATATCGAGAACCAGGTCGACGCCGGTTATGTGGAGCGACAGATCAAGAAACGGGTCAAGACCGTGACCCTGCCGGACGATCTGCACGAGCAGTTCCGATCCATCTCAGCACAGGTCGGCGACGCATGGAATAGGCAGAAGCAGGAATTGGCCAAGGCGCTGGACGGGCTGAGTTCCGATTACAGCAAGCAGATGGAAAAACACGCAGGTCGAATCAGAGGTGAGATGAGCAAGATGGATGTTCAGATGCCATCGCTCGACACCCAATTCATGCTCGACTTCAGCGCAATCGAACAGCACCGCCAGCAAGCAATGGCCCTGGAGCAGGAAATTGCCGCCCGCAATGAGCAGATCGACAGCATCGAAAGCGACATGTCCAAATACATGTCCAACGCAGCCCAACTGGAATTGGCACGCCAGGCCTTGTCTCGCGTCGAGCGCATGCACGACAGCCTGGGCGGGCAGCCGAGCCCGAGAGCGTCTTCGCGCCGCGAAGTGGTGAAAAAAGGCGGTATGTACAGCGACGATACCTATGGCGAAGTACCGTACACCGACCACAGCAACGTGCAAGCCTGGAAGGAGGAGCGGGACAAACTGATGGATTCTCTGAAGGACAAAGAAAAACGTCTGCATCAGATCGCCGCCGAGGAAGAGCGCAAGACCGGCATGCGCATGACAATGGAAAAGGCTCAGAAGAAGTACGAGCGCGAAGTGTCCGAGTTCGAGAAAAAGAAGGCGCTGTTCGAACAAAAGTCGCAGGCCGCCGAGGGCGAGTTGATCAAGGAAACGACCCGACGCCTGATCAAAAACACCGCCGGTCAGCTGGAACAGCGCATTCGCCATCTGGAAAATCATGTGAAGGATGCCATTAACAACGTTTTCGCCGATCAAATGCAGGCGCTGCAGGATTGCGTGAAAGAGCAGTATCTCGAGCCGCTGAACGCAAAGCTGGAGAAGCGCCGAGAAATCCATTCGCTGCTGGAACAGGGCAAGCTGAATGTTACCCAGCGCAGATCGCGTCTGGAGCAAGCCTGTAAAGATATCGACGACCTGATGACCATCACCCAAAATGCGCTGAAGGCCTGAAGGAGCGACCATGTCACAGCCTAATGCATTTCTGAATGAACTCTTGTCCAGTCTGCCGACCGACTGGCAACAGCCGGTCGAGGCCCTGGCCGCTGAAGTCCTTCATGCCGATACCCCTTTGCGCCTGGCTCTGCTGGGGGGCTTTTCCGTAGGAAAGAGCAGCCTGTTGAACATGCTGCTGCAAGAGCCGCTGCTGCAAACCGCACTCGAAGAGACAACCGCACTGCCCACCTTCATTGAATATGCCGCCGACCGGGGCATGTCGTTGGTTGGTCGGGATGGCAGTCAATCGCCACTGGATGAGGCGCAATTTGCCGACGTCACCACCCATGCCCCTCAGGGCGCGGCGTGCGCGGTGCTGGAACTGCCTCAGCCTTGGCTCAAAGGCGTATCCATCATCGACCTGCCGGGGTTGGGCAGCACCTCTGCCAACCATCGCGAATACACCCTGTCTCAGGTTCGTCAGGCTGACGCAGTGCTTTACCTATTGAGCCCCCGTGGTCCCTCCGCCGCTGACATGGACACGCTAAGAATCGTGCAGCAGTCCGGCAAGCGCGTGAAAGTACTGGTCAGTCACTGGGATGAAATCGAAGCGGCTATTGCGCGGGGTGAAAGAGCCCCGTCGCTCGAACAGTGGGCCCAGCAGATCGAAAGCACCACTGGCTTGCGTGCACGCTTGGCGACCAGCCATCGCGAAGGCCTGGGGCGCGAAGACATTCTGGAGTTCGTGCAGCGTGCACGCGACGATCTTCAGAGCATACGCCTGCGTCGTTTTCAGGCAGAGCTGCGCCCGGTTTTGCAGAATGCTCTCGGGCAAAACGCCGATCAGCAACGCGCTTGCGAGGTCGACTCGGAACAGCAGGCACAAGCCCTGCATCAAGCACTGGTCGAGCGCAAACAGCGACTGGCCGAATTCAAGTCCAACCTGTATGGCGACCAGCAAGCAGACCGCGCCCGCCTCAGCCAGCAAGCCACCGTCAGCCTGGGCCAGCAACGTAAACACCTGGCGCAGCAACTCGATGAGCAGGCCGTCAGCCTCTCTGAAGAATCCGAATGGGAGCGCTTCGGTCAGCAAGGTAGCCAGCAATTGGCGGCCGCCATACGAAATATCGCCAGACAGTTCAGCGAGCTCTCGCAGAGCTACGGCACCCTCGAACTGCCCGCGGCCGATATCGTCGAGTTCAACCTGCGCCTGCCCGCCCCGGAAACGGTGACCGCCGAGGACTTTATCGATATCGGCCGACTGACTCAGTTGCAACAGGCGTTGAACGAGCAGCAGGAAGCTCAGCAAGTGATGACGCAGAAGCAGGCAGCCTTGCAGGTCCAGGACATGGACGATCATGAGCAGAGCCTGCAGGTGCTGACCCATCAGCAACAGGCTCTCACGAGCCAACCACTGCCGATGACGCTGCAACAGACGGGCAATTTCAGTGGGGCCTTCATTGGACGGATGGTAGGAGAGGTTGCCGACATTGGCCTGATGCTCGTCAACCCTGCATCGGCCGGAGCGAAGATTGCGGCACTGATCGGTAAAGGGGCCAAGGTTGCCAAGATCGCGGTTAATACCGGGAAACTGGCCAAGACCATCAGTACTACCGTCAAGGTCGTCAAAGGTGTTCAGCAGGGAAGCTCCACCGTCAAAGGCATCCCGCAACCGATCATGGACAAGCTCGGCGGCCTGGAAATGCTGTCTCTGAGCTACTGGGGCGAACGCGTCGGCAATGCCTTGGGTGGCCCCACCGAAGTTCAGGTGGTCGACGCTCATGCCATGGCCGAGCGCGAAGCGGCAATCGCCGAACTGGAGCAACAACGTCAGACGCTGCGCCGAGCCCTGGCTCGCAATGAAGACATCGCCAACGAACGCCAGTTGACCGGCTGGGCACTGGAACAGAGCCAGAAAGAACAAATACGCTTACAGAACGAGCTGGAGCGATTCAAGCTGCAAGCCGAACAAAAGCATCGTGAGGCTCTGCAGCATTTGCAGCAGGAGCGCCTCAACCAACTGCGGCGCAGTTCGGAAAAAGCCAGGACCCAATGGCTGCAAAGCTTCGACCGTCAGGCCTCGGCCATGGACGAGCTTCTGCACAATCGAGTTCGCAGTTATTGGGAGGATCGCGTCGAAGCGCTGCTCAATGAGCGCCTGCAGGACATTGATCTGCTCACTGCCCAATCCCAGGCCAGCGCTCACGACAAACAGGTCACCCTGGTTCGTTTGCGCGAGCAGGCGCTGGCTCTGGAACATACCCTACAAACGCTGCACTGAACCGCCCAGCCCGCTTCCCATAAAAGGCGAAGCGGGCTCATTGCGTATACGCCCGAGAGCAACCCTGTATGACCTCTGCAAACCCATCAGCCCAGCAGACTCTTGACTCCGCCCCGTCCGAACAGTTGGAGCGCTTTCTCGGATCATTCACCGAAACTGCGGTGGTGTTCCGTTACCTCGACTTGCTGGCCGAGCGCACCCAGGCCTTGGAACAGCGCATTGGACTCAACGAGCTGAATCAGTTGCGTCAGGAAAACAAGCAACTGCGTGAACGGAAGAAAAGGGCCGCCGCCAGCATGGACTTACTGAGCCTTTACTTGCCCATCATCTATCACAACTTCTGGAATACGGTGCCCCCCGACCAACTGGCCGTACTGGCCGGCAGCACATATGTCCCCGTGATCCCCTCACCTTACGAGGAACCGGATGGATGGGTAGTGCTGGACATGAAACAGCGCTTCCTTCAATTGAGCAATCAAGACCGTGCCAGCATCGTGGCCTTCTGTCACCAACTGCCTTACCAACTGAAGGTTCGCCGTTCAATGCAGATGTTGCTGGAGACTTCTGCGTGAACGAAGATAAGCCACAGCTCCCCAATTCCGCGCTGCAAGGCACTGTCCGCACAACCTTGCTAGCCTTGCTTGCGTCCGACCAACAGGTGCAGCAGGCGCTCCGCGAGCTCTGCGCCCCATCACCCTCGCCTGCCCCCCTTACCGTTGAGTGTCAAGCCTTTGGCCCGGAGCGCGAATTGCTCGACTGCATCAATATGGACCCTGCCCTCAAGCAAGCTTGGCTAAGCGTTGACGAACCGGTCGAGCGTCAGTTGGTACGGTTGATCGCCGTCGCCTCGCAGTGGGATCGACTGCTACTGCTCTGGGATCGCCTGGCCGCACGATGCAAAGACGAACAACGCCATGCATCAGCGACCGAGCAGCAAATCCTGGCCCGTTGCCTGGCGCTGCACAATCTCGTGTGGCATGAGCATCAGGCCAGTCTGCAACCCGTACAGACCGGCACGCCTTTCGATCCGCTGTCCCACGAGCGCGGCACGCTGCATGGCGACACCGTAAGCGCGCAATGGCTGCCTGGCCTGCGCAACGCGGCCGGACAACTACAGCGCAAACCACTGGTTCGCACCTAGCGTGCCGATATCGTTATTTTGCAGACCAAGGACACTTGCGCATGGATAACCTGGAAAAGATCATCCCCGACTTTCTGTACAAGCATTACATATCAACGTTGACCCAAATCGTCGCTGAAACGCTGAACAAGCAGCCGTTCTGGTGGGTGCTGCTCGACGACTCCAGCCAGAAAACCATGATCTACGATAGCAACACGGGACTGCTGTGGGATGCCACTCCGGACATCGGCACAACATTCAACGTCGCCGAAGGAAAAACCAAGGCAGCCGCCTCGAAGGTCGGAAGATTGTCGAACTGGCGCCTGCCGACCAAGCGCGAACTAACCGCATTCGCCAATGACGCTGCCAACCCTCTGCGAAAGGGGGTAAAAAGTCGTCTGCTAGATAAGGATAACTGGGTCACCTCAAATGGCAATGTCGACCTCGATAGCTGTGAGCTGGTTGGGCATCGCTCGGGCGCCCTGCTGGCTTGTAACGATTGGCTGGTGGGCAAGGGCAAGATGGAAGTCGTGGGGACAGCGCTTCAACGAGGGTGGCAGTTACGCGAATGCACGCCCCAGGAAAAGCTGCTGGCGCTGAACATGCTGCAGGACGTGCCCGACCTTCAGGCAGCGTATTTCGATATCGATTACGTGTCGGCCCGCTTGCCCAAGCTAGACTCCATGCAATTCACCGATCCCAACAAAGGTTTGTGGGAGTTCTGGGGCAAGGATGAAGAGCTGCTGACCAAGCAAGGCGTACGTGCCCGCAACCCTGCACTGGATGTCCAGGACTGCAATGTGGCCATCGATTTTGGCACCAGTAGTACGGTGGTGGCCTACGACGACAATGACCAGCACAAGCTATTGCGGGTCGGTCTGGGCAACTATTGGGAGCAGGAGCGCCCGGAGCACTACGAGAACCCGACGCTGCTGGAGTTCATCAATTTCCCCGGACTGCTCGAAGCCTGGCAGAGCGAGACCTTTCGCCCTGGCGTGTCCTGGGACCATGTACGCTGCTCCCACGCGGCATTGCAGACGTTTCGCGACAACAACGGCAACCCACGCGTCGTCGCCAGCACCCTGGCCAAAATCAAACATTGGGCCTTGCGCGAAAGCACCACCCCTCGCGTACGCTTGAGCGATCGGCAGGAACCTCAGGGGATGGAGCACGAACTCGCCGCCCTGACCTTGCGTAATCCGGTGCGCGGCCAGGCCATGAGTGTAAGCCCGCAGGACCCGTTCGATCCGATTGAGCTGTACGCCTGGTTTCTTGGCCTGAATATCAACTGGCGCGGTCGCGGCCTGTTCCTGCGCTACTACATGACTTTCCCGGTCGGCTACCCGCGCGAGGTCAAGGAAAAGATCCTCGCCTCATTTCGCCGTGGCCTGTTGCGCAGCCTGCCTGCGAGCCTGGTCGGCGAACCGGTGTTCGCTCGATTCGCCGTTGAAGAGCGTGCTTCGGAGCCGGCCGCCTATGCCGCTGGTATCATGCCGTACCTGGGTATCAAACCTCATCCTGAGGGCGTTGCTTACGCCGTGTTCGACTTTGGCGGCGGCACCACCGATTTCGATTTTGGCTACTATCGCCTGCCCACCCCAGAGGAAGAGGACGAAGGCAAGGAGGAAGTGTTCGAACACTTCGGCGCGGCCGGAGACAAGTTCCTCGGCGGCGAAAATCTGCTGGAGCACCTGGCGTTCCGGGTGTTTCGTCACAACCTCGATACCTGCCGTAAACATCGCATCGCCTTCACCCGACCGCTGGATGCTGACGACTTTGCCGGCAGCGAAATGTTCCTCGAACAGACCCAGGCCGCATCAACCAATACAGTAATGCTGATGGCGCGGCTGCGCCCGCTGTGGGAGAACGGCGCACTGGACAGCACTTGCGGCATCGAAACCCTGGACCTGCTGGACCGCGAAGGGCAAAAGGTTCCTTGTCAATTGACCATTCCCCTCGAAGAACTCAACGCCTATCTGGAACAGCGTGTCGAACAGGGTATTTACAATTTCCTTGCGGCCTTCGAAAAAGCCTTCGCCAAACGCAAACCTGATCACGTTCAGGTATTACTGGCCGGTAACGCCAGTCGATCGCACTGGGTTCTGGGCACCTTCAAGGCGCTCGAAACCGGCCGTCAGGCCGAGACTCATGCCAGCGAATCCCTGGCACGGGTGTGCCGCTATGCCAATCAGTTGTTCCCCGGGCAAAGCCTGTCGCTGACTATCCATGAGCCGTTACCGGCTTGCGAGAAAACGCCGTTTACGCCGACCGCCAAGACCGGTGTCGCACTGGGGCTGTTACGCCTGTGTCCGGGCAGTGCGGTCAAAGTGATCAACCGTTCGCAGGAGCAATCGGGCGACGACGCGCACTTTGCACATTATTTGGGCCGAATTCGCCAGGGGCACTTTCAGGTGGTCGTCGCTCAAGGCAGTGAGTATGAGCAGTGGCACGAACTCGGCGCGCCAAGCGAGGGGGTGTTCAATCTCTATCACTCCCAGTCGCCACAAGCGCATACCGGTGCGTTGAAACAGGGTGATCCTGGTTTGTTCAAGAAACGCCTGGACTTACCTGGAAATCTTCAAGGTCAACGGGTTTTTGCCCGCATCGTCGGGCCTTCCATGATCGAAATTTGCTCGGCCATATCGCGTCAGGCCATCGAAGACGATGATCTCGACAACCTGTCGCTTCTGGATCTGGATAAGTGAGTTCCCCCATGGCATCGCGTCAAACCAAAGCTAAAGCACAACCAAAAGCTGGGAAATCACGGGCGAGCAGGTCATCGTCGGCAAAGACTGCCGAACTGCAGGCCGTTGCTTCATTGGAGGAGGCAAGGCACAACCGGCTTTGTCAGTTGCTTGAGCACACACTGCACCGCCACTGCGATGATTACCTCAGGCAACTGGCCACGACGGCGGTGCACGTTAAAACGGTGGCCGAAATCGCAACGATGCAAGCGCAACTGCTTCAATGGCAAAACATTCAGCCAAAAAATCACGAGGTGAAAAAACCTGCCGAAAGCACCTCGGGACTTCCCCCACAATTGGGCCGTTTACTCAAGCAGCTTTATGGCAATTGAATGAGAACTGTCGCTTCGCCGACCTTGCCCCATCAGGGCGAATAAAAGAGAACGTCCATGCAAGACATCGTCAGCCGTCTTGAACAGCAGCTGTCCGACGACATCAGCCGCATTCATCTGACCGACAACAATGTTGCATCCCGCCATGCCGTTCAGCGACTAAAGGCGGTGGCCGAGCACGCTCCCGCCTTACTCGCCGTGCTGGCCGAGCCCTGGCTCGATGGCCCCGTGAGTGAACGGACACAACAGTTGCTGCTCGACTGCGCGCGCATTCATCTCTATGCCCGTGTCCTTGATGATGCGCTCGATGAAGGCTTGACCGTGTGCCGGCAGAACCTGCTTCGCGCGCAACCGATGTTCTGGCAAGCGGTGCAACGTATTGGGGCAAACGTTTCGGCCACGGTCGCCGGTGAAGCCGAACAGTTGATTTACCAAACCGTGTCGGCGGTGCAAAACGATGACCTTTGCCGTGATCCGCAATACTGGGGTCCGAAAAATCATCACCTTTTGCTTGTACCTTTGTTGCTGTCGGATAACAGCGAGGCGTATCAAGCGTGCCGCAGCGGATTATCAAATCTCATCGCCTTGGTACAAGCAGGCGATGAATGGAAACAAGGCGTTCTGGCTGATCCCACGCTGCGAAACCGTTTGCTCGGTTTCGTGACGCAGTGCCTGGATACCGAACAACTGGCCACCCTCTCCCGCCTGGGTTGGCAAGATGCTGCCAAACGCATCGTCTGGAACGCAGATCAATTGATCGGCGTGCTCTCTGAACCTTTCTGTGTATGAATGCCATGACTTCCAATGCAGTGCCTAGAAACATTGGCTTCACCCGTTCGCTGGCGGTACAGCAGCACCTGCTGTCCTTCAGCGCAAGCGTGATGAACACTCCCCCTGTGCAAGACGGAGTCCTCACCGCCAGGTTCGTCGGTGAGTTTTCCGCCGGCAAAACGCGCCTGCTGCGAGAGCTGTTTGGCGATCAAATTCCACAGGCACTGTTCCCGATCAGCTCCCTTGAGCGCCAGACCCGTTTGCCACTGGAAATCACCTGCGGCGACTCGCCAGCGTTGACCTTGATCCAGCGTGAGCATGACTATTCACCGGCCATTACCCTCGAAGCCTTTGACCATTTTCCCGAACGCAATGAGCTCACCCACCTGGACCCGATGCTGCACAGGTTGCGCCTGACGATCAATGAGCCGCGGCTAATCCTGCCCAACGGCGATGGCTACGGTGACGACAAGAGCCCAAAACGCCTTTTTGTGATCGACACCCCCGGCTGGAACTCCGGTGACGATGAGATCGCAGAGTTGAACGCGGCATCACTGATGACCGGTTTCCACAACCTGGCGTTGGTCTATGTGAGTCAGGCCGCCCGGCTTGATGGCGCAACCAATGCCGATCACCTGAAGGATTTCATGTCGGCCCTGGCCGAAGCCTACGACGATGTGAGGTTTTTAGGCCGGGCCAAGCTGCTCATGGTGATTACCGCCTGCCCGGACATGGATGCGGTTCACCTCAAAAAACGCGCGCAGGATCTGGCCTACCGGTTATGGGAGGAGCTTGATCGTGTGGCGGATGAACTGGAACTGGACGTTTTCTGCATCGACTTCCAAGACCTGCCCTCCGACAATCTTCAACGCTTTCGCGATCAATTCTGGAACCGACTGCTCGCCCCGCTCGGACACTCTGCGGCCCCTCTCGATGCTAACCCATGGGCGGTGACGCTCAAAAGCTGGCCTGCCGAATGGGACATAAGTCCAGGGTTACTCGAGTCCGTAGAACTGTTGGAGCGGGGCAAGCTTCTGCTGGACAAGGCACGCCTCGGTGGGGAATTCGTGGCGGGTATGAACATGTACCGGCTAATGGATTTGAAGGCCCCACAACTTCGCGAAAAGGTTCTCAAGACTTGGCTTCGGCAATTGGCAGCCGACACCGCAACGCTCGAAGATTGGAACGTGCCTACCCTTGCACCGGGGCACCCGTTAACGCAATGGTGGTTGCATTACTGGCAGAAGGAGATGGAACAGTTAATCGGCCCGGTGCGTAATTTCTTCGCAACGGCACAGCACACGATCAATCGCCTGGCACACGATACCGAAGACTTGCAGCAGCACCTTGATCAGCAGCTTGCAGCACCGTATGAGGTGGCCAAGTCCGCCCTTACCGGCAGCTTCGCCTGTCTGGTTCAAAGCCTGCCGGCGCTGTGCAAGGAACATGGTGTCGAAAACCGCATTGCCACGCTGCTGTCCTTGTCACTGCTGCAAAGCCGCTACGAAGACTATTACTTCCATCACCGGACAGTATTTGCTGCGACAAACTGAAGGTTTCGAGAGTAGAAAGGTGGTCCCCGACGGCCCGTGGAGAAAAGACACCCCGACTGCACTGGGACGAATGAGAAACTGAACGGACTATTGAAGCAGTACTTTCCCAAGAGAACTTACCTTCCGGCCGCAAATGCAAGTCAAGCTCAGTGCAGTAGCGACACAGCTAATCCCGCTCACCGAAGCTGATTATGAGGCTAGCTATTAGGAATAATTCCACCTTGCCAATTTGGGCCTTTTTGACCAGAGGGTCCGAGTAAAATTATTGACACCAGCTTTGTCTTTCCTACATAGCGGAGAGGGCTAATCAATGCAGTTAAAAACCCCTGAAGGATTGCCGAGAAGATTCACGCACGCGGCAGATAGGCTTTTTTTGGCAAAAACTTATCCTCAAAACACGCAGGAAATGGGTCATCGGTATGCATGCCCCCAACCGGTTTGCGCAAGTACTGTTCCCAATCGTCCGTCACATTACGCAGATCTATCTCGTCGTTAAACTCGGTGTGACGGCAGGCGTCCATACGCGTCTCGACCGCATGCTTGAGCAATACGAATGAGGCTAATTGCTCCTGGTCGAACGAACGTGTGAGATAGGGATAGTGAATCGCCAGTTCAGCCTCTCCGTGCTCTTGCAACTGCCGGTTTATTCGACCGAACAGCCGATCCACACGACCTACTCGCTGCTCGTTGTCACCAGGCGTCCAAGCGATACCATAGTGATGCACCTTGCGGCATTGCAGATGCAGATTCACTCCTTCCTGGAATACCGAAGTCGCCACTAGCACGTTTGGATAAAAAGGACTGTTGAAGCCAAGAATCAGCCGCTGCCGGTTACCTGACTGACCACTGGCGAACCAGGTAGGGCTTTGCAAACTGGTGAGCGTGCGCCAATCTTTCTGCCAGTCCGCCAGCGCATGATCGGTTAT
Source organism: Pseudomonas fluorescens group sp. PF-69 (assembly GCF_054481235.1). Classification (NCBI taxonomy): domain Bacteria; kingdom Pseudomonadati; phylum Pseudomonadota; class Gammaproteobacteria; order Pseudomonadales; family Pseudomonadaceae; genus Pseudomonas; species Pseudomonas fluorescens group sp. PF-69. Next base: position 665,843 of record NZ_JBTMNC010000001.1, read on the forward strand.
TTTTTCACAGATTTGCTCGAAAGAATCCAGGGCCGCGATGAAGTATTTCCGGATCAGCGAACTTGGCAAACGCGGTGTCATCCAATTGACAAAAGCAAGGTAACGCTGCTGAGCATCGCCACCATGAGAGGTGCGACGAAACTCAGTGAACCAGCTATAGAGTTCGATGATTACGGGGCTGGCAAACAGGAAGCCTGCTTTCACGTAATTGCCGAAGTTTTCGGCGATACCTCGATTTCCCGTCTCGGGGTCCAGCCAGACATTCAATCTCTGTCGCGTAGTTTCGGGCAGGCCTTCATACATCAGACTCCACAGGCTCGGCATTGGTCTGTCGTAATCGATTTGTATTCGGCCGGCCCGATCCCCCAGTTCGCTGCTACTCGCTCCCCCTTGGTGCGATGCAAGACGCGCCTGCAGCGCCGCCGTACCGTAGTCGTCGCGATCACGCTCGCCAACATGTTTGCGGTCATACTGCGTATACCCGCCTCGACGGTAATCACTTGCCGGCTCCAACAATAAAGAGAACAGGCTCTCGGGCTTGCGCAATCGCAAACTGAAATTCGAGCAGTCCGTACTGCGCTCCTTGCGATTCTTCTTCACTACAAACAGATCAGCAATGCGGGAGGCCAGTTTTTCATCGCCTTCCTGAGCATCGGCAACATCTGTTTGATCCTGATCATCCAACAGATCCTGATCGCCCAAATCCTCAGATGCCTGCTGCCTAACAAACTGATTGAAATAACTACGCGACCAACCATTCTTCCGCCACCGCTCTATTATTCGCTCCTGATCTTCCGGTTGCCAGGCCTGGACAATTCGTCGCGCCAGCATCTGGTCACTCGCTGCATTCAAGCGCTGGGTGATTTCCCGAACCGAAGCGATCCGCCGCACAAACACCAGATGCTTGTGTTCGTGCAAAGCTATGCGCGTATCAAAAACATCTTCAGGCTGGCACTCGCACATCAGCGTGTCGTATTTAGGATGCTCGGGATAGCTGGGGAAATACTCACGGTGCAGTTGGGTTAGATGATTAAGAATCTTCGTATCCGGAGCTCCAGAGAATGCCTGTGTGGAGTGATCCTGTTCCGCCTGTGCAGCATCCATAACGTCGGCATCCAGCTTGGCGCCAATGGATTCGAATCCTTCGAGGTAGCCATACAAAAACCTGCGATTGCCACCAGCCTGCCCCTGTTGTTGCACGAGTTTTTTCTGATACAACGCGAAGAACATCTCGGCTTCAGGATTGTCCTGGAAGCTTGCCGGCAAGGCTTTTTCATGACGATAGTTGTACTTGTTGCGGTAGCCCTGTGCACCTTGCATCAGACGTAGACGCCGCAACGCATATTTGGTTAGAAGCTCATCCGGCTCTAGTTGTCGCCCGTCGGCCGGAGTATCGATGAAGTAGCCAAGAATGGCCGCTATATCCTTGAGCGAGGAATGACTGGGCGTAGCGGTCAGCAGCAAGACTTTCTGCCCCAGTCGATTGCCCGGTTCACCGAAGAGTTTTCTGGCTGCGTTGGCACGCTGTGACCCTCCATCAGCGTTGCGAAAATAATGGGCTTCATCCACGACGATAAGATCGAACCCATTATCTCCCAGCGATGACTTGAGTTCTCGGTGAATGCCGGCAGCGGCTTGCTGCGCTTTTGCCAACACATCACCCTCTTCTTTTTCGCATTTCAGAACCAGGTTGCTGAGCGAATAAATCGTGGTGAGATAGAGCTGTCCACTGCCCTCACTGACCGCCTCCGCCAGATCCGCAAGCCGCCAGTGCATTTGCGCTTCATGTCGCGGTCTGCGGTGGGGCGCATCGCTGGTCAAATGCTCACCGCCCCGGTAATGGTCGCGTAGGAAGGCCGCATATTCCCGCGCCCAGTGATGGCAAATGTCCCGATTGGGTGCCATAACCAGCACCCGGGCAGAGGGCTTCAGTTTCCATAGCAGCGCCATTATACCTAGCGCCTGAAACGTCTTGCCCATGCCGACCTCATCGGCCAGCAGTGCCACGTTGTGCATAGACAGTTTGTTCCACAAACCAGCGACGCCTTCGGCCTGACGCGCCGGCATTGAAATACGCTCGCTGCTTGCGTAATGCCAGTCGCGATCAGTCGCGTCGAAGTTGATCCAGTCCGCGACCTGTTCTGGCTTCAAGCCCCCCCACTCACTGCGGCGCATAGTCACATTCCTTTTCGACGCAACGAAGATAGCCCAGATGCTTTTCCAATCCCTGCGGCAATTTTGGCGGCACTACTCGCAATGTCGACCACAATGTCTGTGCAGGGTTGCGGCGCTCATAGCTCCGGTATGACCGCACTGCCTGGTCATAAAGCGAGTTGACTTCCTGTGCGAGAAACCAGTTGAACACGCTGGGTTGACTCCCTTGAAGTTGCTGGCGCGTTTTGGCCGCCAGCTCCTGCAGACAACCTGGGTAGCCGAAAAGCCACTTCTCCAGCTGTACCGTTTCCGTGGCTGCCTTAAGGCGCTCCCGAAAGTGCTCAATCGCTTGGAACAGTCGGAAATAAGACAACGCGTCATGTTCGATAGAGGCCGAAGGTATCGGCAGGTCTTCATCCGGCCCGGCACCTGTACGCAGGCACGCGCGGAGCACCGTATTGTTATCGCTCTGCGGATCAATTTGAGTGACCAAACTGTCGAGCAAATCCTTGAGCGACTCGAAACCTTGCGCACGCCGGAAAGACTGACCACTTTCAACAATAATCCCCCGATAGACCGGAGGAGTCTGGTTTCGCAGAAGAATGCTGTAGCTGTGATCCGCCAGCATTGCCTCGTTATCCGGGGTAATCCGCTCGATCGGCGTCAGCGAAAAGGTTCCACCCTGACGTCGTGTCCTCCAGTGCAGGGGCATCGGTTCGTTCACACCCGGCAGCTTCAACCAATAATCACTATTGGGTTTGTTTGCGCACCAATGGCCCGTCACCGTAAAGCAGGCCCTCTTCCAGTCGTAATGCACGTTCAGGTCGAATGGCAGTTCCTCTGGAAGGGTCAGGCTGTCCTCTAGCAACAACTGGTCGCTGGCAAAGTCAGCCTCGGTGACATCGATGGGGTCTCCAAGCATGTCTGCGTTGCGCTTGTAGTTCAGTACGATGCCCGCTTCGATATTGCGATGCTCGAAACTGCTGGTACCTGCGTGCGTGAAATTCCACGAGCCGATCGCCAGGCGGCAACCCTTGGTTGAGCGAAACAACCATGCCTTGGCGTGAGTTATTTCGACGAGGTTATGGCGAAAGGAAGGGTTGTGATGAAAAGCCAGGCTCTCATCGTCAATACTCGTTGCCAGTGCTTCGCTCCAAGGCGTTCGGAAGTAGCGGCCCTCAAGCCGGTCCGCGACTAGTGCCACCTTCAACCTGGGATTGCCCGACACTTGCTGAAGTCGAGCCAGTAGATCGGGCAGGTCCGCCGCCAGGTAAGGTGACCACACCTGCAACGAAGAGATCCTGTCCTGCGCCATGAGTCGTTGGAGAAAAGTGTCTCGGTCAAAGCTGTGCACGAACTGCCAATCGGAACCGTTGTTCGCAAAGCGTCTGTCGGGCCAATTGAACGTCAACTCCCACGGTTCGATCAATGCATTGAAAAAAGTTTTTATCTGTTTGTATTGACCGACATTGCAGACCCGATGAAAAGTGAACACCTCCTGATTACGCCCCCAGCCACCGACAGTCAGGTTGGCACTGCCCGCGCCTAACACCATCTGTCCCGACTTGCTCTCCAGGTAGATGACTTTCGGATGAAATAGTGTCTGGTCTGTGAAGCCATCGTCTTCACTGAATGCGCGCGCTGACACGCAATGAACATGGATGGCCGTACGCTTGTACTGCTCGGCCCCCAGCATGCGTTTGTCGCAGAAAATCCGAAAATCGATGTCTTTTTCTACTAGATACGATTGGAAGCTTTCGTAGTCCATGCGATTGCGGGGCTGATCCATGCCCAGCACTGCCGGAAGCAGGTAAGTTTCGACAAAACCGATATTCAGATTGAAGGTAGTCAGCCAGACCCGGCGTATTTCGCCCAGTTCCTCCAACTGCTGCTTGAAGGCATCGAGTAGCTTCATGCAGCTACTCCCTGCAAGCCGCCGAGCAAATGACGAAACTGAGGAATATAATACTGATGCACCCAACAACCCAACGGCCTGTCGGCGAGGGTCGGCTCGGCCCGTGGCCGTACATGTAGCTTGAGCTGCGCGCCATTGACCAATGTCAGCCACGGCGACTGCCCGCGGCTTTCCATGACTTTCGCATGGTAGTTCAGCAATGTGCATATCTGGGCCGGCGCGTCACCCTGCCGGGCCAATATCAGCAAGCGATTCAGTCGTGATTGTCCGGTTGCCGAAAGCACTGAAGACATCGCTACGTTCTCTTCAATGGGGTCGGCATAGGATTTCAGGGTGGCGGCATTACGGCCGAGGGCCTCCCAGCGTCGTTGAACCTCTTTCAAGGATTGGGACTTCTCGGCCAGCATCAGGTTGAACAACAGATCCAGCTCGCCTAGTAAAGGCTCAAGTAGGCGCACGTGTTCAAGCTTGCCCTGCGCTTCTAGCGACAGCGGTTGCTTCACCGCCTTCTCAAACACGGCGGCAGCGGATGCGCTGCTGAGCCCCTCGCCGCGCTTGGCGGGTGAGAGCACCTTGTACAACGCTCCCGGTGCGCCTTGATCCAACTCCGTGATGGAAAGCCAGAAGTCGCACGTCCTGGCGCCGACAACCGTCGAAGAAGGAAAGGCCTCAATCAGAGCCAGCGTGAGCGTCGTGGGTATGTCGGAAAAATCCCGCTTCGGCTCGCCACTGTTGCTCGCCAGTATTTCCCGTAGATGCAGGCGCAGTACGTGGTAAAGGCGGGAGAGTGTCGGGACACTCTTGATCAGTGTCTCTGCGCTTTTCCACAGCGGTGCGGCCGTCGGCAAACTGTAGTGATACTGACGATCGAAAAAGCCCATCTCCACCAGCGGAGTCTTATAGCGACCGCTCACACCAAGCATGGTTTGACGAACCAGTACCTGAGCCTCGCTGTTATGGCTGAACGAAAGCCGAGGGTTCGCTCCGCGTTCATACCACCTGCGTCGTGCCTTGCTGATTCCCAGCACACCGGTGCTTTCCAGGCCGGCAGTGTCTTGATGAGCGATGACGCTATAGACGTACAGATTTTCCAGGTATACCAGGCAAGCATGCTTAAAGTTGAGATCATTTTTGCCGGCGTAGACTTTTTTCAAACCGCTGCCTAACGCGACCGAGTCGTCATCAATCAAGTTCTTGATCAACCAGTGATTGAACAGATTCAGGGTGTAGTTGCGGATATCGTTGGAGATCGAGCTGATCCGGTTCTGAAAAATCTGCTGGCCGAACGCCGACCAAATCACCTGCAACCCCAACGGATCGATATTCAGCTCACTGCCAAGACTGTCGTCATACTCTGTCAGAAACTCATTCAGCAACACGCTCGGACACCTCGGCAGCGCTTGACATCAAAAACCGAACAGCCACTGCAACCGCAGACGCGCAAAGCCCAGCCACTAAATAAATCTGCACCTGAAAGGTGGGGATGCATGAAGCGCATAAATTCAAAGCGAATCAATACTTGTGCCTACATATGGCCAAGAACGCTAGCAAAATGCCGTAGTCGTGTCCACGTCAGCTTCAGGGCTGCTTTGACTTGCGAATAGAGATCAAAAAAACTTGGTAACCCACATCCAAGAGGCCTGCCTTATCAAGCAGAAACCGACAATGGCGTTATCCATCTTCGTTAATACGGGTTTCCATTAAAGCTTGTTGGACTCATGCCGATATCGTGTAGTGGAACTCACTTCGTAGCCATGAACGCCTACACGCACAAGGAAGTTGCGAATGTCTGTAGCACCTCTGATATATCCGTCCCTCGCACCTTTTCTCGTTCCCCCTTCCTTTGCCACGAAACGACAGGCGTCGATCCGGCTGACTTCGCGGTGAGTGCTACACATCGCCGCCCATGCAATCCAGATGTCGCGTGCGACACAATATGTCGTGGGAATGTTCGACATTTACTCGTCTTGTTTTACATCTGAACCAGCGAGAGATATCCCCATGCATGAGTCCTTCTATCCGTCGCAGAAACGCTCGAAGCAGCCCACCATGTTCCTGGCCATCGATATGTGGGGGATTGAAGGCGAGTACGCCGACGGAAACTGGCATGTCCTGCTTCAAAGGTTCGCTCTGGACTGGAGCAAGAAACATCCGGACCAGGCAACAGCAACGCTATGGTCAAGCGTTCAACCCTGCAGTCTTTTTGCCAATGGGTCGTCTTGCTACGTCTCCGGCAGCACCAGGTTGCCCGATGCGTTTTTTCTGCAACTGGAAAGCTTTCTACGCTCACAGTTCGGTAACTGCGCCCGTATTGGTGGAGAAATCCAGGTAAATTCGGATGAGTGGCGGGTGTACCTGCACTTTGAGAACGGCGCAGTCTGGGAGAAGTACAACGGTTATGAATGGAGGGAACTCAAGCTGTGAAGCGGGTTTGGCGAAAACCGCTTCAGCGTCCCTATTAATTACACACACCTCTTCAAAACCAAAAAACCGTAGAGAGCACACCATGTCAGACAGCGCATTTGAAAAGGATTACTCAGACGACTCGTTCTGGGACAAAGTTAAAAACTATGCGAAATCCGCCGGCGAGGCGGCACTGGAACCGGCGCTAAAGATGTACTACGCCGCAACCGACTCAGATACCCCGACCTGGGCAAAAACCACCATCTATGGTGCGCTCGGCTATTTTATCTCTCCGATCGACGTCATTCCCGACATCACGCCAATCGTGGGCTACTCCGACGACATCGGCGTGTTGTGCGCAGCGTTGGCAGCGACCGCTAGCCATATCAAGGCCGAACACGTGGCCAAGGCGAAGGAAACATTGAAGCAGTGGTTTTCCTGATTTAAGTGCAAGCCTTACTCCAAGTCCCGTTTGGGAGTAAGGCTTTAACATGAACAGGTGTAACCATCAGCGTCATGGCATGGCCCTGAACCATGACCCACCCCATTCCATTCTTCCTGCAGAGTCAGCCTCATGGATTACCAAACCCTCAAGGCGCGTCACCGACTTGAACGCGACAACCATCACGTCAACCTGACATTGCGTGTGCACCGGTCATTGAGCTGGTTGCAGCGCGCCGAACAAGCTGATGATCCGGACGGTCGTTTCGTGTTCCTGTGGATTGCCTTCAATGCCGCTTACGCAACTGACATCGACGAGAACTATCGACTATCCGAACAGGAAACCTTCCGCGCCTTTCTGCGCAAGCTTTGCGATTTGGATCGCGAACGACAGATAGAGAAACTGGTCTGGTCCGAGTTCTCGGGAAGCATCCGCGTGCTACTGGATAACCCATATGTTTTCCAGAGCTTCTGGGATCACCAGAACGGCAAGATCACCGAGCAACAATGGAGCGAACGTTTCGCCGACGGCCGACGCAAAGCACAGTCCGCTCTGGCACAACGCGATACTGCCGATGTACTCGCGGTGCTGTTCAATCGCATCTACACCTTGCGCAATCAGATCATGCATGGCGGCGCGACCTGGGATAGCAGCATCAACCGACCACAATTGCGCGATTGCGGGAAACTGCTCGGTAAGCTGGTGCCTTTGATCATCCATCTGATGCTGAAGAATCCCGACACGCTCTGGGGTGACGCATGCTATCCGGTCGTGCAGTCTTGAGGGTCAGAGGTAATCAATCCCTGCCACTGGCGGCCTTTCGCCAAACATCGTTCTCTCGCTCCATCTGCTTGTACTTCTGGTAAAAATCAAAGCTCTTTTTGAGCACCACGACCAAACCCACGGTTGCCAGTACGTTCTTTAGCATTGCCCATCTCTCTCTGGTCCATTTTGTGGATTCCAGACTAAGACTCAGGCACGACAGATTGTGTCGGGCCTGAATCTTCACTAGCCACAATTACCACGACACATTCTGACCACCACTCACCCCATCCTGCCACCTCCACAGCATCAGGATATTCAGCATGGGATCCCGCCTCACCCCTTTCGCCCACGACAGCCGCCGCGCTGCCGACACTTGTGCACTCTCGCTGAAGTGGAGTTACCAACTGCTGCTGGATCTGGGAGGACACCGGAATTTGATCAGTCGACACGGGCTCAATGACGATGATCTGGCACGCGAACTAGGCCTGGCCAAATGGGTGGACCGAGACGAGTACAGCCCGCCGCTGGCCTTGTCTGCCCTGCGTCGAGCCGCACGCGCTTTTAAGGCAAGCAATCCGGATACACCCTACCCGGCTCGCCTGGGTAGCAATCTGGAGGCATTGGGGACATTGTTGGGAATGGGAGAGGCAGAGTTGCGGGTACTGGGTTTCTGCGTACTGATGCATATCGACCCGGTGCTCTGTGATGCTACCGATCAGTTGGGCATGGTGGGATTCAACCGTGCCATGAAAGTCCTCGCGGTATTGTTGGGCCTGCAACTCCCCGAGGTCGAGGCCTGCCTAGCGAGTAATAGCCCCCTGATCCGGGCGGGCTTGCTGGAGGTGGGGAGCAATTCCCGCGCCTCAACAGCACTGAGCTCGATGTTATCGGTGAGCAATCAGGAGCTTCCCGGACTGCTGCGATTCAGCAAGGGTACATCGCTGGATTTGTTTGCTTATGCCTTCCGCCTGAGTCCGCCAGGCAGCCTGAGCCTGGAACACTACCGACACATCAAACAGCCACTTAACATCGCTGAACGCTACCTGGCCAAAGCCTTGGCGCAGGGCCGTCAAGGCGTGAACATTCTGCTTTATGGTCCGCCAGGCACCGGCAAGACTCAGCTCAGTCGACTGCTCGCCAAGAGCCTGAACAGAGCGCTTTATGAAGTGGCCTGCACGGACAGCGATGGCGACCCCGTGCATGCAAAACAGCGTCTCTGCTCCCTGCGTGCGGCCAATAGCGTGCTGCGCTCGCAACGGGCCCTGCTCGTACTGGATGAGATCGAAGACATTTTTCAAACCGCCAGCACCGACGCTCATAGTCGCTCGCAGAAGGGTTGGATCAATCGCATGCTGGAGGAGAATGCGCTGCCGTGTTTCTGGTTGAGCAATAGCATTGAGGCTATCGACGCGGCACATATACGTCGCTTCGATCTGGTTATCGAGATCCCCAACCCGCCCTTGGCGCAGCGCAAGCAGATGCTCCGTGAGTGTGGCGGGGGCAAGTTGAGTGATCAGTTGATAGAGCATCTCAGCGCCCATGAACAGGTGACACCGGCGGTGCTGGAGCGAGCCGTGCGAGTAGGCCGCAGCTTAGGAAACCGCGCGAGCAAGACGCTGGACACGACGATCCGTTGCATCGTCGACGGTACGTTGAAAGCACAGGGTCTCGAGAAGCTGCAACATGACGGCGGTAGCGGCTTGCCCACCTTCTACTCTCCACAATGGATCAACGCAGACCATGCTCTTGACGGTCTGGTTGACGGACTACGTGTCCATCCCCAGGCACGCCTGTGCTTCTACGGTCCGCCAGGCACTGGCAAAACTGCCTTTGGCCAATGGCTGGCGCAGGAGTTGGGCAAGCCGTTGATGATCAAGCGCGTCTCCGACCTGGTATCACCCTATGTCGGAATGACTGAGCAGAATCTGGCGGGCGCCTTCGAGCGCGCGCAGCAGGAAGATGCAGTGCTGCTACTCGATGAAGTCGACAGTTTTTTGCAGGACCGGCGCAAGGCGCGGCAGAGCTGGGAGGTGACTGCGGTCAATGAAATGCTCACGCAAATGGAGAGCTATCAAGGGCTGTTCATTGCTTCGACCAACCTGATCCGAGACCTGGACGAGGCTTCCTTGCGGCGCTTCGATCTGAAGGTGCATTTCGGCTATCTGGTCACCGCCCAGGCCCAGGCGTTGTTTGCCGCACACTTAAAAGCGCTAGCCTTGAAAGACCCGCACCACAGCGCCGCCAATCGCTTGCGAGGTGAGGCGCGTCTGACCCCGGGTGACTTTGCGGCAGTGGCACGCCGAGGGCGTTTCAAGCCATTCACCAGTGCCGATGAGCTGGCGGGGGCGTTGCTGGCCGAGTGTCGACTCAAATCCGCCGGGCAGCAGCGCCCAATCGGCTTTATACATTAACCAAACTAAAGGTTGCCGGGTTATCGCCGATAGGCAGACAACCCGGCAAATTCGCTGGCCACAGGCCAGCTTCAACAATACAAGGATGATTTTTCTTGCCTTCAGCCAAGACCCATACCGCGTTGAGTCGTCAATGGGAGCTGCTGCAACAGTTGCCCAAACGCGCCCCTGGTATCACAGTGAGTGAGTTGCTGACCCGCCTGACGGCCGCAGGCTACTCCATCAGCCGCCGCAGCATCGAGCGCGACCTGCGTGACCTGTCTCTAGTGTTTCCATTGCAGTGCAACGATGGTGGAACGCCATTCGGTTGGTATTGGAAACCGGGCGTGAGCGTCGAGTTGCAGGGCATCACCCTGACTGAAGCCGTCAGTCTGGCGCTGGTCGAAGATGCAGTGCGCCCGCTACTTCCGGGCAGCATGTTGAGCGTGCTGGAACCGCGCTTCGAGCATGCCCGGCAAAAACTCAAAGGCCTCGAAGACGGCAACCCCGCTGCCCGCTGGCCCGACAAAGTTGCGAGCGTTCGGCCGGATTTCAATCTTCGAGCTCCGGAAATCCAGGCAGAAACCCTGGAAGCACTGCAGCACGCCCTAATCAGCGAGCAGCAGGTTCACTGTCAGTACTACTCGGCGCACAATGACAAAATCAGCGAACTGACCCTCAACCCCTTGGCCATTGTCCAGCGCGGGTTGATCACCTATCTCATCGCCACCGCCGCACCTTATACCGACGTCCGTCAATTCGCGGTGCATCGCTTTCGCGCGGTAACAGCGCTCGAGACGTCATGCCAGGGGCTGGATTCGTTCGAGCTGCAAACCTACCTTGCCACCGACGCTTTGCAGTTCGGCAAACCCGAGAAAATCCGCTTCGAAGCTTGGGTGAGTGATCACCAGGCTCGACTGATTCGAGAGACACCTTTGAGCACGGACATGGTGCTTGAGCCGCTGTCGGATGGTTTCAAGGTTCAAGCGACGGTAACCAATACCTGGCAACTGCACTGGTGGATTTTGTCGTTGGGCGACTCGTTGGTGGTGCAGGAGCCGCTCGCGCTGCGCCAGCAAGTGGGCGATACATTGCGCCGTGCCGCAGCGGCGTATGAACCTGTCGACAGCTCACTGTAATCAGCCCGTGCTGCCCACCAACGCCCGCTGCCAAAGGTAGAAAACATGCTAATTCAATCCACGCTGACAGACATCGCCGGCAATCTTCGCGAACTGGCTGAAAATGTCGAAGGAGCAAAAGTCGATAGCTGCCATGATGTGCGTATTGCTTTCGACCAGATCCGCAACGGCTATCCAGCTCAGGCATTGATTACACTCAAGGAGTGGTCCTCGCCTGCAGCGCGCTACATCTATCAGTTTTCAGTCGAAGACGATGCACCCGAAGACCTCTACCTGGCATTTGCAGAGGCCAAGGACGCGCGGAAGAATGATCGGGCGTATTGCCGCCTGAATCCGGTGTCACGCCTGCTGTATGTCGGAAGCTCCGCCAGTCTGGATGCGCGGATCAAACAACACTTGGGCTTCGGCCATAGGGGCACCTACGCCATGCAACTCTGCCATTGGCTGCCAGACCGGGAGGGCGAGTTGTTTATCCGGGCCTGGAGATTCAGCAACCAGACCAACGGGGCCGTCGTCCAGGCGATAGAAGATGGGTTGTGGGCTTCGAGCAAGCCCATGTTCGGTAGACAAGGTGCTCGTTAAGCCGTTCGCCGAGCACCCATGACACCCGTTATCCGTTTGCCTGAGCAAGCAACCGCGGCAGTATTTCCGCCACTTTGCCGACGAGACTGAACTCCTTTTCTCCCTGGACCGATTCTCGCTGCAGGTTAAGATGCACAACTACAGCGCCATGTTCCCTGGCTACCTGGGGAATTTGCGCCGCTGGCTGTACCAGCCCCGAAGTCCCCACCGAAAGCAGCAGATCACAACCTCTGACAGCCGTCAGCGCTTCGCGCCATTCCTGCTCCGGTAGCGACTCACCGAACCAGACCACGCCCGGCCGCACTTTGCCGTTGCAATGTCGGCAGCATGGCGGTTCGATCTTGCGTCCGTCTTCAGGTTCATTCAACGTACTCGTGCCCTGCTCATACGGCCGGGCACACGCAAAGCAGCGCGGCGAGTGGAGGCTACCGTGCAAATGAATCACTCCATGACAACCCGCTCGCTCATGCAGATCATCGACATTCTGAGTTATGACCGTCAGCCTGGTGACTAGCCGAGCGAGCTCGGCAATAGCCAAATGGGCGGGGTTCGGTTTGGCGGCGAGAACGTTTGAGCGTCGCCATTCATACCGTCCCCACACCAGCGCCGGATCATTGCGAAAGGCGTCGGCAGTTGCCAGCGCAGCAGGATCAAAACGCGCCCACAAACCGGTCATGGCGTCGCGGAACGTCGGGATGCCGCTCTCTGCGGAAACGCCCGCTCCAGTAAATACGACCACATGGGACGCATCGCGCAAACGCTGCCCCTGGAATTCGATCATGACCTCTTCCTACCTTCGTAACCGGCCAAACCATTCAGCCAACGTACGATCAATCATGTTGGCCGGGTGCAAGGTTAGCGCTTCGTTTCCACATTTCTCACATCGATCGCACCAATCCCCCGGTCCAAGGGCATCACTGAGGGGCGCGACCGTTTTCTTCCAGCCACAATTGCCACAGACAAATGTGAAGGGTCTTGGTCTAATGGGCATGTCATTACTCCTCTGTCCCGCTCGGTTTACGCCACAGGCAGCAAGGCCTGCAGAATTTCTACCTTGCGCTGTAGCTGTTCCACATGAGCCTTTTCCGCTCGCAGCGCCGATTTGAGCTCGCGATTTTCCTCGGCATGCCAATTCGCGCGCGTTTGACGCTCCTGCGTCGTGACATGCCAATAGCTGAGTAACCGCCAGGTTTTGCCGCATCGCGCATACAGCGCAACCAGCACCGAAAGGATCAGCCCCAGCATTGCCATCGATGCCCAACTCTCAAAACCCATAGCATTTATCTCCTGACGCATGCGCAGCTCCGGCGGCCAGCCGGTACCAGTGCGTTGCCTTGGCAAAGTCTGGTGCCTGGCCATCCATTCCTTTTTCATACAGACGCCCAAGCGCTTGCGCCGCGCACATGACACCGCGTTCATAAGCCTGTTCGTAGTAACTGGCCGCAAGGTCCTGGTTAACGCACATGCCTCGGCCGTACCAGGCTTGCTCGCCAAGATTGAATGCCGCCTCACCCGATCCCAGTACATACGCAAGTTTGAACAACCGCCGAGCGAGGACGCTATTGAAAGGGACGCGACGACCGTTGATCCATAGCCAGCCGAGATCATTGAGCGCATCTGGGTCTGAAGCGAGCGCGTCATCGCGTAGCGAACGATACAGAATGCGCAGCAAAGCGGGATCAGCCATAGTGGCCAGGGGGCTCGCGGCCTTGAACATGAGGTACGCAAGCTTGCCGTCGACAGGCGCTTTCAGCACTCTTAAGGACGGCATTCCAATGTCTGCATCCGCAATGCATGGTGACCGCGACTCAACAAACCGCATGCACTCGGCTTCGGGTAACAGGGCGTTCAGGAACTGGAGCATTTTTTTGTCAGGGCTCATTCGTATAGCCTTCTGGTTGATCATCTCGATAGGTCCCATTATCGAAATGCCGACGTCACTTTGTGTCGCAGACGCATCTCGACACATCCTGTCGTGGCTGATCATCACAGTGAAGGCTTAACACCCTTAACCAGAGCCTGAACCCATGAAAACCTACAAAGCCTTCATGCAACGTGTGGTCGCTACAGCAGGCCCCCAAGCCAACTTTACCATCACGGTTCAGGCGGTGACCTCTACCATGGCAAAGGTCACCGCTGAAGCGCAGTACCCTGGCTACAAATGCCTGAATGCACCCACTCAGGTGCGTTGAAGTTTTGCCAGTTCATCCTGCAGTTGCAGCGCCAGCCCGCTGGTTCGCTGCACATTGCGACTCACCGCTCCTTCAAATACCCCTGGGCTTGCTTCGACCAGGCTGAACCATTGCTTGGCACGAGTGATGGCGGTGTACAACAGTTCCTTGGTCAGCACAGGGTTCAACGCATCGGGCAACACCAACGTCGTATGGTTGAACTCCGACCCCTGGGACTTGTGCACCGTCATGGCGAAGACCGTCTCGACCTCCACCAGCCGGCTCGGCATCACGAAGCGCACGCCGCCGCTGCCATCGTTTCGCGGGAAGGCCACGCGCAGCACCCGTTCTGCCGAAGGACCCGGCACCCAGAGGGCGATACCAATGTCACCATTCATCAAGTTCAGGCTGTAGTCGTTGCGGGTGACCAGTACCGGCCGCCCTTCGTACCAGCCCTGATCACCGGACAACAGCTCGCAGCGGCGCAGTTCGGCGGCGACACGCTGGTTCAGCCCCTCAACGCCCCATGGCCCGCGACGCAGTGCGCAGAGCAGGCGAAACTCATCGAATGCGGTCAACACTTTGCCGGCCCAAGCGGCCCAGCGTTCATCGTCCCAGGCGGTGTCGCTCCCGGGGCGCAGGTCTCGTAGCTGCTCAAGGTAATGACGATAGCCAGGGGCATCGCCTTTACCGTTGATAATCAAATCGGTGAGCGCGGCATCGTGCTCGCCTCGCAACTTGAGGTTGAACAGCTGAGGTAATTGCTGATCGAGCAGACCTCGTGCTTCAACAGCGTTTTTCTCATTGACCAGCTTCGCCAGACGCCCGATCCCTTGCTCGGCGTCGAAACGCCGGGAGTAGCGCAACATCACGGTTTGCTGGGCCAGCGGATCGCCCAGACCGACCGCCGTTTGCAATCCCGGCGCGCTGACTGCCTCACCACTGTGGGTCTTCAGCCAGGCCATGGTCTGCTCGCTGTAGCCGCCGGCTTCAGCATCACGACACAGGTCGCCCAACACCGAACCGGCATCCACCGACGCCAACTGATCCTTGTCACCCAGCAGGATCAGGCGGGCCTGCCAGGGCAAGGCATCGAGCAGGCAAGCCATCATTTCCAGGTCGATCATCGACGCTTCATCGACCACCAACACATCCAGTTCCAGTGGTTTATCGCGATGGTGGATGAAGTTGCGCGAATCCGGTCGACTGCCCAGCAATCGGTGCAACGTGGACACATCGGTGGGAATCGCCTCTCGCACCGGGGCACTGACAGGCAACTCACGCACCGCCTTGCCGATGGATTCGGACAAGCGTGCCGCCGCTTTGCCGGTGGGGGCCGCGAGTCGAATGCGCAGCGGTTTGCCTTCCTCCACGGCGGGGGTTTGCAATAGCCCCAGCAGACGCACGACAGAGGTGGTCTTGCCGGTGCCGGGGCCACCGGTGATGACACTGAAATTGCCCCGCGCCGCCAGGGCGCAGGCGATTTTCTGCCAGTCGCTACCGCGCTCGCCCTTGACCTCGAAGGCGTCCGGGAACAAGGCATCGAGCCGACTGGAGAGGCTGTGCGGCGTCACCGTTTCCACACTCAAACGGCGACTCAACGCCTGAGCAATGCTGCGTTCGTAATTCCAGTAACGGCGCAGGTACAGGCGCTGCCCGGTCAACACCAGTGGCCGCTCCGGGAAACGCTGCGGCTCGTCCCGATCCTCCACTAGCGAACTCAAGGCCAACGCTTGACGCCACCGGGCGATGTCCAGGCCCAGCAACCATTGCGACGGTAACTGACTGCCCTCCTCACCTTCAGGTGGCAACGACAACACAAAGTCCGGCGCGTGCAACGTGGCGGCCAGATCCAGGCAGGAATGCCCGCGCCCCAGTTGGTGACTGGTCATCGCGGCGGCCAGCAACACACTGGCTTTGGCCTGGGGGTCCTGCTCAAGAATGAAGGTGGCGAACGAACGATCCAGCGCGCGCAACCAGCCAAGGCTCACCCAATTGTCCAGTTGATGCAGCAGCTCCGTGCCGCTGGCATCACCTATTAACACCGCCGGCTGGTCAACGTTGCGCTGGCTGTTGCTGAGTTGTTTAAGGGTCTGGCTCATACGCTGGCCTCCGCGTGTTGCCCCATGAAGAGTTGGTCCAGCTGTTCAATCAATTGCCGCGGTGGCCTTTCGAAATGAACCCCTTGAGTCGGTGCCTGGTGGCCACGGACGAACAGATACAACGCCCCGCCCATGTGCTGTTCATAGTCATAACCAGGAAGACGCAGATTGAGCTGGCGATGCAAGGCCAGCAGATACAGGCACAGCTGCAGGTCGTAACGCTTGTCCAGCATCGTCGCGACCATCGCCTCGGCGTCGTAGGCCTGATCGTTGCTGCCCAACCAGTTGGATTTGTAGTCCGCTACGTAGTAGCGACCTTGATATTCAAACGTCAGGTCGATAAAGCCTTTGAACATGCCGTTCAACTCATTGGCGGCCAGTACGGGACGCGGTGCACCACCCAACGTGTATTGCCGCACCAGTGCATCAAGGCGCTGAACGTTCACCGCGCGACTGGAAAACCAAAACTCCATCTCTACCTGATAGGTGCTGAGGGTCGATAGTTTGCACTGAGTACCGTTGAATCGCAGTGGCGCATTCAGATAGCTGCCCAGCCAATCGGACAGAGGCTCGATCCAGGTCTCCCAATCGCGCAGATTACAGCGCCGGGCAACGGTGTTATGCAGGGTTTCAGGATTACCAGCAGCCTTGGCGAAGCCTTCGCGGCCGGCCCATTCGAATAATCCGTGCAAAAAGGTGCCCGGGCCCGCCCCTCGAGGAAAACCGTGAATCCCGGCCCCTGCAGGCAAGGCCTCAGCTTCGTCTTGTTCCTGCAAATTGGCTTCCAGCGCGGTCGCAGGCTCAAGACTGACACACGGTTCTGCCCCCATCAGGACATTGCCGTCAGCAATGGCCAAGGCGGAGTAACTGGCAATCCACCAGTTTGCCGCTAGCTTGTGTAAGGGTCGCAATGCCGGCCCCACCGGCGGTGGCGCTGGTGCCGCATGCACATCGTCGGACGGCACCGGCGCTGCGCACACCGCAATGTCCGTGCAGCCGCTAGCCAAGCCCTCGACCACACCAGGCAGTTGTGCCGCTGCGATCGGCTTCTCACCCGCCAGCATGTAGCCCAATCCGGCCTTGTGCAGATCCGTCGATGTGCCTCCTGCCCTGGGGCCCTGAGGCGCCACACAGATCCAGGTGGCGTAACGGGCTCGCGTCAGGGCAACGTAGAGCAGGCGCATCTCTTCGCCCATGCGCTCATTGTTGGCAAGCGCCTGTGCCGGTTTGGCCAGATCGCCCTTGATCAGCTCGATCACCAGACCCTTGTCGTCGTGAAACATGGGCGGTGTTGTGCTTCGGCCATCGATCGCCCTGGCGCTACAGGCAAACGGCAGCAGCACCAATGGGTATTCCAGGCCCTTGGACTTGTGCACGGTGATGACCTTGATCAGGTCCGAATCGCTTTCCAGGCGCAGAATTTCTTCTTCGCTCTGGCCATCGACCTGCTCGGCCAGGTGACGGATCAACGCATGCTCGCCATCGAGTTCGGCTGCGCTGCGTTGCAACCATTCGGCCAGATGCAATAGGTTGGTCAAGCGCCGCTCACCCTGATCTTCCAGAAGTAAACGGGCCGGCACCTTGAACGTGGCAAGCAGCTTTCGCAGCATCGGCAGCACGCCTTGTTGTTGCCACAACACCCGAAAATCGCGGAACAGCAAAACCTGTTGTTCCCAGAACAACTCATCCTGATTCAATTGCTCCAGGGTCTGCCATGTCAGCCCGACGCTTCGGGTCGCCATGGCCGCACGCACCAGCCGGTCGCTGGTGGGTTGAGCGCACGCGCGCAGGATATACAACAGGTCTCTGGCTTCTTCGCTTTCGAAGACCGAGTCCCTGTCGGAGAGATAGACACTAGCCAGCTGTCGATGCGCAAGGGCCTTGCGGATGGCTTCGGCTTCCTTGCGATTACGTACCAGAATGGCGATATCGGCGGGCCGCAAGGCGACGAATTCACCATTCTCTTTCAGCAAACCCGAACGCTCGGTTGCCGCGGGATCAAGCCAGGCCTGAATCGCCGATGCCGAGGCTTCAGCGGCTTTGCGCAAGTAGGTGGCGTTATTGACCACGCCCTCGGTTTCCAGCTGCCAGAAGGTCAAGGCCGGTTGATCCGTCCCTTTGATCTGCAACACATCGTCACGCCCATTGGCCTGGACGCTGTTGAATGGGACCGGGTTGCCCTGGTCTTCTGTGGCAAACCGAAATGCGCCGCGAGGCTGGGCTTCAGCGAACCGGAAGCAGTGGTTGACCGCGTCGACCATCGCCTTGGTGGAGCGATAGTTGGTCCCCAGCGTGTAATGACGGCCAGCCGTCGCCTCGCGCGCCTGGAGGTAAGTGTAGATGTCCGCGCCACGGAAGGAATAGATCGCCTGTTTCGGGTCGCCGATCATGAACAGGCCGCAGTCATCCAGGTTGTCCGGGATGCGGTAAATGGTTTCGAAGATCCGGTATTGAACCGGGTCGGTGTCCTGGAATTCATCGATCAGGGCGACCGGGTACTGCTTGCGAATGGTCTCGGCCAGACGAGCGCCGGACGGGCCTTGCAAGGCTTGGTCAAGACGATTGAGCAGGTCCTCGAAGCCGATTTCGGCACGACGGCGCTTTTCTTCATCAAAGCGCTCACGCACTTCATGCAAGGCGTGCAGCAGCAACTGAGCCCGAATATCGACTTTCGCATCACGCTGTTCGACCCATAGATCGATCGCCTTGAACGCCTGATGTTCAGGTGCCACGGCCTTTCCATTCAGTGTTATGCCTGTCTGACCGAAGGCGTGTACGTTGTGCGGTGCCGGTTGCCCCCTGGACCACTGCGCCAGTTTGTTCAGGAGACCGTTGAAGACGTCATCCTGTTTGATTTTTCTGTAAGTATTGCCACTCATGTGAGGACGAATGCTGCGCAACACCTCCTCGAGTTCGTTCTGATGCTCAAGCCAAAGCTTTCGAGCGTTACGCTCCAGTTCGCCGACTGCTCCGTACCATTCACCCGGTTCTTGAAGTAACGCTTGCAACGAGCCTGGGGCTTCAAGGGGCTGAGTGTTGTATTGATAGGTCGCATCCCGTCGCGCCAGCAACGAACCAAGTGCATCCCCCAGTTCCTGCGGGCTTTTGAAACAATCACCGATGGCTCGGGCCTGCTCCACCGGCAATTCATAGAAATGCCGACGCCAATAGTCCCTGACCAGCTCGGCCAACAATTCGCTCTGATCGGTCTCCAGTGTCTGGGTGAACAGGCTGCCACTGTCGAAGGCATGCTCACGCAACATCCGATAGCACCAGCCATGGATGGTCGAGACAGCCGCTTCATCCATCCACTCACCCGCCAGTTGCAGCCGACGCGCGCAATCGGGCCATTCCTGCGGCGGGTACTCGGCACGCAGTTGCTGCAGCAGCTTGTCGTGTTCGCGCTCAGGTTCCAGAAAGCACTGTGCCGCTTCGGTCAAACGCGCACGAATACGGTCGCGCAGTTCTTGAGTCGCCGCATCAGTGAAGGTTACGACCAGAATCTGCGGTGGTGTCAGCAGGTCCTTGAAGGCGGCTTCACCTCCATGACCAAGCACAAGACGCACGTACAACAAGGCGATGGTGAAGGTTTTGCCAGTACCGGCACTCGCCTCGATCAATCGGCTGCCATGCAAGGGAAAGTCGAGGGGGTTGAGATTCAACGGTTTCATTGGTCGCTCCCTGCGCGGCTCGAAGAAAGATGATTGAACAGTCCGCCATACAGGCGCGTGGCCCATGAGGCGAAATGACCGGAGGCGCACAGCTGATCGAAGTCAGCGTAGGCACGGCGCAAGGCGAAAGAGCTGTCCGCCTCTCCAGTGCGCATGTAACCCCCCTCGAACGTCTCGCGGGCTTTCTCGGAAGTCGCGTCGTTGTCTTCCCCGCCTTCCCCCACTTCCTCGAGCCAGGCGAATGCGCTTTTGCAGGCGACCGGCAGCGGTTCACGCATGCCCGCCACCCAGGCGTCGAGCAGCGACTGCAACTGTTCTTGTGCCTGTTGCATTGGCATTGGCCGGAACACTACATCCCCGTTCAAGCTGACCAGAATCGTGGTGCAGCCCGGTTCGCTCAACTGCAACGCCAGATGCCGTACCCAGGGGCGAACCAGGTTGTGCCAGCGCCAACTGTCGTCGTTGCATAGCTTCTTGCTGTCCAGCTGCAAGTAGGCTCGCTCACCTTGGGCATTGCGGCGAATGCCACCGAGCCAGTCACTCAATCCCGGGGTCGGTTCGTGCGCCGCGATCGTTGCGGCGGTCTGGCCCTCCTCGATTTCCGGCCACGCCTGCAACTGCCCGTGATAACGCTCCAGCATGTCTGGCAGTGGCTCGGCCAATGCAGATGCGCTCAACGTGCCGAAGCCGCCCAGCGGCAACTTGCCTTCACGCTGTAAACGCTGCACATGCAGATCAAGCTCGGCCACCGCGTCCTCAGGTCGGTAGTCCTCTTCTACCCAACGCTTGAGCGCCTGGCTGAGTCGGTCCTGGTGTTGCCAGTTCTCAAGGCCGTCGAGCTGAAAGGTTTCGTCGTCGCGGCTGGTCAATTCGTCATTGTCGAAATTGACCTTGAGCCGCTGCTGGAAGAATGCCCCCACGGGGTCGCGTACAAACCCAGCCAGTTGGCGCAGGGTCAATGGCGTGTCTTGCGCGAGCTTTGGCAATACGTCGACCGAGAGTTCCTCCGCCCGCGACTCATGCACCTCACGCCACTCATGGGAATAGGTAAACAGTCCATCAGGCCCGGGCTGGTCGGCAAAGTAGGCCGCGCTGAAAGGCTGTAGCGGATGTTCCTGGGTCAAGGCATGCAGCAGCGACCCAGGCGGCGCCGATCGCCAGCCACTGGCCAGGTGATCACGCAGCTGACCGATCAGCACCGAGGGCACGCGCTCGCTATTGTCGCGGATGTTGCGGCCAACCCAGCTGACGTAAAGCTGCTCTCGGGCCGACAATAGCGCCTCCAGCAACAGGTAGCGGTCATCTTCACGGCGGGAGCGGTCACCGGGGCGGTAATCGTTGCGCATCAGGTCAAAGTCGACAGGCGACTGTTGACGCGGGTAGTCACCATCGTTCATGCCCAGCAGGCACACCACTTTGAACGGGATCGCACGCATAGGCATCAGCGTGCAGAAGTTCACTGCACCGGCGAGAAATCGCTGCGACAAGCCGCCCTCCTCTATGCCGGAAAGCCAGGTTTCATGCATCACGCTCAACGGCAAGGGCTCGGCGAACTGCGCGGACTCGCAAGTGCACAGCCAGTCATCGAGCAGCTTGAGCAATTGGTTGACCAGCAACTCTTCGGCATCCCCCACCGGGCGGAAGAACACCTTCAACAGCGATTGCAGGCGCTCGACCCAGAGTACCGGCGTGGCCGGCTGCTGCAGGTCCTCCCGGGCAATTTCCAGGTGATCGAGCAAGGTCAACAGAGGCCCCGCCAGTGCGGCTTCCAGGCCGGAAACCTCGTCATAGGGCTCGATTCCATTCAGTTCAGGCCCTTGGCCGGCCGCGTAGCCCAACAGCATGCGGCGCATACCAAAGCGCCAAGTGTTTTGCTCCAGGCCCGCAGGCATGTCCAGGCTTTCGCGCTGCTGCGCATCGAGGCCCCAGCGCACGCCGGCACCGTCGATCCAGCGCTGCAGGATCGGCACATCCGCTTCCTTGATGCCGAAGCGCGCCCGCAGCGCCGGCACATCCAGCAGGTCGAGAATATCGCTGACGGCGAAGCGGCTATGGGGCAGTTTGAGCAAGTGTTCGAGGGCGATCAGCAATGGCTGGCGGCCACGCTGCCCCTGGTCGGCCAGGGTAAAGGGCAGATAACGAGGGTCATGACGCGGCACCTGACCGAACACGGCCTCGATATGCGGTGCATACGCATTGATGTCCGGCACCATCACAATCACATCACGCGGGCTTAGCTCAGGATTGGCACTGAAGCGAGCGAGCAACTGATCGTGCAGCACTTCCACTTCACGTTGCGCACTGTGGACCACGTGAAAGCGTACCGAACGATCCTGTGCAACATCGACAGGGCCCCATACTTCGCGGGTTTCAGCCAAAGGACGCAATTCAAGAATGTCGCTTTGCAATTGACCTAGGAGGCTTGAAGGTGGCTCGTCATTGAACAGGTCGATACGTCCGCCGTTCAGGCCCTCGAACAGGTGTCGATAACTAGTCGGCTCGTCATAGTGGTCGAGCAAATTGATGTAGTCGCGACCTTGCTTGCCCCACGCGGCGAGCAACGGCTGACCATGTTGGCTCGTCGCCATAGAGGCACTTCTGTTTGGCTGACGGCGATAGGCATGGCCCAGCAAGTCTTTGTCAGCGACGATATCGCCCCAGTGATGGCGACAAGGGTTGTGCACACACAGCAACACCTGGCTGTAGCGCGAGAGTATCTCCAGGGCTTCCAGAACCTGTGCCGGCATAGATGAAATACCAAACACCACCACACGCCGAGGTAAACCATTCGGGGTCCGCCCTGGTTCACGCAGGCGTGCGACAAAACGCTTGTGAACACCGGCACGGCTCTGCTCAAGAGCACCCTCGCCAACATCCGCCAATACTTCACGCCACAGCTCCGCTTGCCACAGATTGTCGGGATCCAGCGGCTTCACACCGCCTTTGATGTGCTTTAGCTGATCACGCCCGGCCGCCCAGTCCTCCAGCCAATCTGCGCGATAGACCTGATACTGATCAAACAGGTCCGCCAGCCGCTCGGAGAGTTGGTAGAGCTTGCGCTGATCGTCATCCTCCTGAAGGAATCGCCGCAAACTGCTGAAATTGGTTTTGCTGAGCAATCGAGGCAGCAAGCGCATGAGTCGCCAACTCAGTGCCGCCTTGTCCAGCGGGGAGGACTCTGGTGTCGTCTCAGCCCCCAATACAAACCTGTAGGTCTGCCAAAGGAAACGTGCAGGAAGTTGCACATCCAACGCTGCTGCGATACCGCAGCCACCGATATCAGGATCTTCAGCCAGCGCCAGCTTCAACCATTGAGCAATACCGTTGCTGTGCACCAGCACGACTTCGTTTTCCAGAGGGGCCAACGGGTAGCGCTGCATCCAGCTCACCGCTAGCTCACGTAAATCGTCCAAGCGATTGCCGTGAATAATCATGAAGCCAGACTTCAACGAATCCGCATCCTGCATAACGCTTTCCTCAGGTCTGAATGCTCAGCTCTGCGATACAGAGCAGCAAAATGCTATCACTTTAATCCGATATATCCATGCATCACCATCTCTACGAAGATGCACCGCCTCTGGGAGCCGAGGATAGGAGGCACACCTAAAAACAAGTCTCGATTGAATCTAGGTAACACGGTTCAACTCAAAAATATTTCAATCCTACATAACAGCTATGACATCACCACCAAGGAGCTTCGCCCCATGTCATTGCAGTGCCCTCGCTGTCACTCTCCCAAAGTCGTGTCATTCCATCACGCCATGAAGATCACCGCTGCAGTAGGCACTGTTGGCGGCGCGGCTCGTGGCATCAGCGCTGCATTAGCAGGCGGTCAGGCTGGTGCAGCCATTGGCGCTATCGCTGGTCCTGTCGGTATCACCATCGGTTCAGTCTCTGGCGCCATTCTCGGTGGACTCGCCGGCGGCGTTAGCGGCTGCGCACTCGGCGCCCAGCTTGGCGAAAAGTTGGATCGCCACGTCCTAGCCCACAACCTCTGCCTGCTCTGTGGCCACCGCTTCAACCTACCTGCTTAAACCATTTTTCCTCTCTCATTTATCACGTCCGGAAAGTGCTGCACCTGGTGCAGCGCTTTATGCCGGATTGCACCCAAAGGAATCACAACCATGACTCATCTCGTCGAAACTATGGCCTACACTGGAGCAACTCCCTGGCACGGCCTTGGCAATCACCTCTCGCAGAAACAACCCATCGAAGTTTGGCAACGCGAAGCCGGCATGAACTGGAAAATCGAGGAAAGCCCAGTTCACTTTAAGTCGGATGCTGTCGGCCACCTGGGTACCATCCACTCCTTCCCCGAGCAGAAGGTGCTCTACCGATCAGATACCAAGGCACCACTGTCGGTGGTCTCGCAGCGCTATCACACCGTTCAGCCGCGTGAGGTGCTGGAGTTCTATCGGGATCTCACCGAGGTCTCCGGCTACGAGCTGGAGACTGCGGGAGTACTCAAGGGCGGTCGCAAGTTCTGGGCGTTGGCGCGTACCGGGCAAGGTGCTGCGCTCAAGGGTAACGATCAGGTCAACGGCTACCTGCTGCTGGCAACGTCCTGCGACGGCACCCTTGCCACCACGGCAACCCCCACCACCGTACGGGTGGTCTGCAACAACACCTTGACCATCGCCTTGGACGGCACCAGCCGCGCCATCAAGGTGCCGCACAACACCCGCTTTGATCCGAAGGCCGTGAAGAAGCAACTCGGCATAGCCGTCTCCGGTTGGGACGAGTTTATGTACCGCATGCGCCATCTTGCCGAACGCAAGGTGCAATGGCATGAGGCGCTGGGATTTTTCATGACCGTGCTGTGTGAGACCAATCCAACCGGCGCACTGCCGGAGGTACTGCCCAACGAACGCGCCCTGCGAAAGGTTCAGGAGCTGTACGAAGGTCGCGGCCGAGGCAGTCAGCTGGACTCGGCTCGAGGTACCGCCTGGGGCCTGCTTAACGCCGTAACCGAGTACGTCGACCATGAACGTCGAGCTCGTAGCAACGAGTACCGCATGGACTCGGCCTGGTTCGGCCAAGGGGCGCAGATCAAGCAACGTGCTCTGGACACCGCCCTGCAGCTTGTCGCCTAACCGGTTACTTCCTCCCCCCCCAAAAAAACGCCCGATCAGCAACGAGGCTGATCGGGCGTTTCTATTTCTGCAAGGTGAACGCTATGAACGCTACTCCGTTGCGCAGCACTAGCAAGGCTCGTCCAGCGCTGCGCCTGATCAGCACCAAGGAACTGCCTCGTGAAGATTGGCTGGCGGTGCGCAAGCAAGGCATCGGCAGCTCGGATGCCGGCGCTGCGGTGGGTCTAAATCCCTACAAATCGCAGTTGGAGCTGTGGCTGGAGAAAACCGGTCGAGACACCACTCTGCCAAAAGCCGACCCACATGATGAAGAAAGTCCGATGTACTGGGGCAACGTGCTGGAACCAATCGTGGCCTGGCATTACAGCAAGCGTACTAAGAATAAGGTGCGACGTATCAACGCCGTATTGCAGCATCCGAATCCGGATATGTCCTGGATGCTAGCCAACATCGACCGTGAGGTGATCGGCGCGGACGACGTGCAGATCCTAGAATGTAAGACCGCCGGCATAAACGGGGCACGTCTCTGGAAGGAAGGTGTACCCGAGTATGTAGAACTGCAAGTGATGCACCAACTCGCAGTCACCGGCAAGCAGGCGGCAGATGTAGCGGTGCTGCTCGGCGGTCAGCACCTGGAGATCCATCGTATCGAGCGAGATGAGCAGATGATCGCCCGCCTGATCGAACTGGAGCGTAAGTTCTGGAACTACGTGGAAACCGATACTCCGCCGCCAGCCGACGGCAGTGCATCGGCCGAGGCGGCTTTGCGCTGCTTGTACCCGGAGGACAACGGTCAGACCGTCGACTTCAGCGGCCATGCAGGATTGGCTGCGGCCTACTTAGAGCTCAAGGCCGTGCGCCAGTCGATTGCCGACAAGGAAAAGCGCGAGGCTGAGCTCAAGCAGATGCTGCAGCAGGCCATGGGCGATGCCAGTCGGGCGGAGTTCTCCAGCGGCTACGTCTCCTGGCGCAAGGCCAAGGACAGCATCGGTCTCGATGTCGCTCAACTGCTCCAGGACAAGCCCTACCTGCAGGCCAAGTACCCGCTGCTGAAACCCGGTGCACGGCGTTTCCTGGTCGGCTGATTTCCACCCCTTTCACCTTTCCCTCCCCTTGGCCAGTCCATGCAGTTCGCGCTGCGTGACTGGCTTTTTTTCATTTCCAGGAGAAACATCATGTTGAAAGGCTTAGCACTGACTCCGCCCGTGCTCGGACGCATCTCTATCGGCAAAGTCGTTGAAAGAAACGGTAAACGCCTGCCGGAAAAAGATGATCAGTTCACCATCACATCCCAGGTACAAAGCAGGGATGGCTGGCTGCTACATCCACTCAACGACGAACTGCGCCAGTGTAAGGAAGACAAACTGCGCAGTATTCCTATGCGCCTATTGTTCAACGAACCGGAGCTGAATTTCCGGGCCGATTACACCCTGTTCGACCGGCAGTCCGGGCGACCGTTGTGCGTGGGCAATGGTGAAACCTGCAAGCGCGCTGCGCAGGACGGCATACAGTCTCTGCCCTGCCCTTCGCCCGATGCCTGCCCACTGGCCAAAGGCGGTGCCTGCAAGCCTTACGGGCGACTGAATGTGATTATCGGTGATGAGGATTCGTTGGGTAGCTTTGTGTTCCGCACCACCGGATTCAACAGCATCCGCACCCTGGCCGCTCGACTACATTACTTCCAGGCCATCTCGGGTAATCGACTGGCTTGCCTGCCGCTGGAGCTGCGTCTACGCGGTAAATCCACCCGGCAAAGCCATGGCACGCCGATCTTCTATGTCGACCTCACGATACGCGCTGGCATGGATATGAGCGAAGCACTGCAGAAGGCGAGCGAGCTGGATACACAGCGGCAAACAGCAGGTTTCGATCAGAGGGCTCTAGATGACGCGGCTCGCCGAGGCTTCGGCAACGGCGCCTTCGAGGACAGCGAGGAGGACAGTCACGTCGTGATCGAGGAGTTCTTCATAAACTCGGAGCCCGCCAGCACCTCTAGCCAGGGTGAATCGCAGCCAGCTCCTAACTCCCTCGCGAGGAAACTAGAAGCCCTCACCTCGCAGGCCCACTGAATCAAACCTGTCGGTGCCGAGTACATCGGCCAGGCACAAGATCTTGGAGACCCGCCATGTCGCTAGTGCAATTTTTGCTCTGCTTGTTCATATTCATCGGCGCGCTTGCAGCCGCCGGGGCGCTGGTGCTGAGTATTCTGCTCATGCTGCGCTTCCCACCGCTGTTACTGGCCGTGGTGCTGGCCTGCTGGATCCTGAGTCGCTTGCTCAGACTAATTTCCCCCAGCCGGGGAAATCCCACCTGAAATATTCCAAGTAACCGTCAGCGGCCATGCACACGGCCGCTTTTACCAGGAGAATGAATCATGCTTCGATACTGCTTGATCTGCGACTCCAAGGCCGTCCTAACTAGGGAAGCAGCCAAAGGCATCACCCTGTTACTCGGCCTGGCTGACAGCGCGCTGCGAGAAGCGCAGAAATCTAATGAGAATACCTAAGCGCCAGGCAGCCATCTGCTCATCAATGGGTTGGCCGCTATCACTGCCGCGTATCCATCGGCGTTGCGCGTAGCCGAGGATGTCGCTAAATATCACTTCGCGGGGTTCAACTGTTGTGCCTACGCTGTGGTGCTCTGTTCGACGAGCCTGAGGAAAAGAATCCTCTGAAACAAGAAAGCAACCGCCGTGACTGAGCCCATCAGTCGCGATCAAGCCTAGTGACAAGACGCTCCACCATGTCCATGACGAAGTCGCGGTCATGCGCCTCCAGCCTAGACAGCAAGTCATAGAGCCTGCGCGCCTGGTCCTCAGGGCGTGAACTCCCCTCGGTCAGCAGTTCAGCCGTTTCACAACGAAAAACCGCTGCCAGCTCCACCAAACGCTCGATGTTGGGCATAACGATCCCTCGCTCGATACGGGATACGGCCTCGCTTCCAATCCCAAGCTTTTCCGCAACCTGCTCCTGACTCAGCTTGCAACGAGCACGCTGGCGAGCAACTGCTTGGCCAACAAGCTCCGCCAACTGCTTCGATTCGGTTTTTGACATGCCACCCTCCAGTCCAACCTGGATAGTTGGCTATCAACCTGTTGACATGAAGGACTTATCAAACCGAGACTCACCCTGAAAAGTTGGTATTGCACCCTTTCTCAAAACCACTATCTCTTGCAGGGAGCTCAGAAAACCCATGATCGTCGTAACAGGTCTGAATGAAGCGCAGATTGAAGGTCTCGTGAAAAGTAAAGCGTCCTTCGAGATCCATGGTCTCAGGGGCAATTTCATGGCAGGTATCAAACTGGTTGAAACCAAGATTGAAAGCCAGGGGCAGAAGTGTCGAGTCAAAAGCGATGTGAAAAGTGCAATGGTACAAGGCGGCGCACTCGGCGCCGTATTCACCGTCCTGACAACACCTGCAACATTGACCATAGCGACATTAACGGCTGCAGCAGGCGTAGGTCATGCGCTCGTTACCTACAACCCCGACTACGAAATCATCAAGGACTACGTCAACAAGCGGCTCAAGGTTGTTTACAAGAAATAGCAGCTTTGCTCAGCCCTCTCGTCAAACCCTTCAGAGTAAGAAATAAACCATGAAACGTATCCTCAGCATCCTTCTTCTCGCGTCCTGTGCTCACGCCAACGCTGAAATCTCCGCGTACCAAGGTACAGCGGCTTTCTTTCCCGACGAGAAATCGACGCACAACCTCCCGGAGGCAATTCCATGCGTCACCCGCCCAGCAGCGACGGGTCAACCGATGCTCTTTTGTACTTGGCTCACCAGCACGCGCTACGTGGATATCTGGGACGCTCAGCGCCAGCAAAGCGTTCGTATCACCAATAAGGTCAATGGCATGTGTCAGCGTGGCAGCTGCCGAATCCAAGGTGCAGAGGTAGGTCACTGGAAGGAGAACACTCCATTTCAACTCTCTATTTGGTATCGCATAGGCAGTAGCACCGATGGCAAGCCAGTCGCCTACCGCACCGACGCGTCTCGGCAAGTATCGTACGTTGAAGCTGGCAGCCTCTTGATGAGGTTCTATCTTGACGCAGGTGTTCCAGACAATGAGCTGGCCTCGACTTTCGATAAGCGTTACATCGGTGGTTGGGCAGCGTGGAATCAGGAGAAGGGCGGAGCTGCATCCGCAGCAACGAACACTCCTGCCGCTCCCCAGTCCGAATGGCCAGAAGTCAAAACCGCCTGGTGTAACCCACGTGCCGACGATGACTGCTATATCAACAACAAGAAGGTGTCAGTATCTGAACTGGGTAAATGGTTGCCGGACATCAGCGAATCGAATGCCGACCAGTTAGGTGGCCACTGTGAAACCATCCTCTGCTTCGATAAAGATGACCAGCCAATGGGCTATCTGTTGCAATAACAAACTTTATGCCGGGGGACCAATCAACGTCAGCGAAGCTCCATTACTATCCCACCCATTGCTTCGGTAGCCGCATTACTAATAGAGGGAGCATAACGATTTCCCTCTTTTTTTACTTATCGGTGAAATGGCATAGTGTTCTGATCGCGCCGTCGACCAGAACACCTCAACATCCGACTACAGATCCTGTATCACTAACTTCGCCTTGTGAGCATGACATTGAATCGAGGCGAGCGGGATGCTGAACTTGACTTCAGCATTTTTGAAAATGGCCATGATTTTTCTGTACATGCTCACTCACTAGACAACAAGCTGTTCCAGCGTCTTAACGTCCTTGAAAACCACATCCGGCACCAACTTGAAGTGCTCACGGCCACATTCAATCTTCAGGTTCTCCTTGCTTCTTCGCTCACCCGTAACTGTGCTCGACTTGGTTTCCGCGACGAAATAAACACGGGTGTCGTTTTCAAACACCACCGCCCAGTCCGGGTTATAGCTTCCCAGCGGGGTTGCGATCTTGAACTCACCAGGCAGTTTGAAGAAAAACTTCACCCGCTCGTCGATACTGCAATCGTGTGCGAACTGGCTTTCCGGATCGCTTTCACTCAGCACGCAAGTAAAGGCGTCGCCCAAGGGGTTCTTGTCTTCATCAACCGGCTGGGCCTCAAGCAGCGTCTTGCGGATCGGCGTCGTCAGCTCGTCATTTGCAGGCGGGTACACGCTGCTCAGATAGGTTTCCAGCTCTTCGTCGAACAGCGCCATTTCATAGCGCCGCCCATTGATCTGGTGGTACTCGATTCCTTTCACCAGCAGCGCTTGCAGGCAATTCTTGATCGCCGCAATGGCGGTATCGAGAAACGCCTGTGGGTTGATCAACAACTCGCAAAGCCTGCCCGCCCCATCCAAAATCGCGAATATGGATGAGCGGGATAAATGCACGCGGTTCTGGATGTAGGCATACACGTCCGGTACCACAATTTGCTCCGTTTGCGCATCGGAACTGCCCACGCCCGTCTCGACACCATGCACACCATCCTTGCGCATGACGATCTTCGCTTTTAGCGCACGGATTTTTGCCGGCTGAACCTTGGGGTACTGATTCAAATCCGCCAGCGATTCTACGCACTGCTTGATCAACTCTGGGGTATCGAGTTTGACGGTGTAGCGCGTCTGATAGCTGATTTTTTGCCAGATCGCCTTGAACAGCGCCTCCTCTTCTGCGCTGAGTTTTTTGCGTTTTACCCGCGCCTTGGCACGTGCGTTCTTCACGCGGTTGTCAAAGCTCACACCGGTTTCTTCCTCGATCTCGGTCTGCAGTGCTTTGGCAAAGGCTTCGTAGCTTTCGTTCGGAATCACGGTCAGCACATTAACGCGCTTGTCCTGTACCCGTTCGCCTTTCTGGTTCACACACAAGCGCAGACCCCGACCGATTTCCTGCCGCTTTTTCAGGACACTGTGGCTTTCGTTCAGCGTGCAAATCTGGAACACATTCGGGTTGTCCCAACCTTCGCGCAGGGCTGAGTGACTGAAGATAAACTGCAAGGGCTCATCCACACTCAGCAAGCGTTCTTTTTCTTTCATGATCAGGGCGTAGGTGTCGTCGTCCTTTGCCACATTGCCTTTGGTATCCACCCAGATAGTCTTGGCGGCCGCGCCTTTTCCCTTTTTGTCGCCAGAAAAATAACCGTTGTGCACGGCGCTGGCGGCATGGGAGATCAAGCCCTTGTACTGCGACTTGCTGGCGTACTTATTGAAGGCCTCTTCAAACCACACCGCGAACTTGCCGGGCACAGGATTGCCGTCTGCATCAAATGCGCGATAGTTGGCCACCTTGTCGATAAAGAACAGGCTAAGCACCTTGACGCCAATCTCTTGCAGATTTTTCAACTTAGCGAAGTGCGCGGCGACGGTGCGCTCGATCTGAAAGAGCATCACGTCATCTTCAAGCCCGCCTTGCTGCGCGTGTAGGCTAAGCACCCGCCCGCCCGAAAACTCGATCTCTTCATCCTCTGCGCGGATTTCGTTGAGGATGTAGCCATCGGCATACACATCGCGGCCTTTGGATTTGTCGAACAGGTCTTCGCCCAGCTTCAGGGTGAGTTCCTTGCGCTTCACCCCAGTCTTCTCGTTGACGTCGATACTCACCTTGACGCTGATGCCCTTGGCTTTCGCATCGATACTGACAAGCTGAATGAAGGCCTGATTGTGGCTTTCGTCGGCCAGCACGCCGTCCACCTCGATCTGCTTGACCAGGCCCAGGTCGTAAGCCTGCACCGGGTTCAGCGAATACAGCAGGTTGTAAGGGTTCTTATGGGTAGCGGAGTAGCGCAGCGTACACAGAGGGTTTAGCTCCATAAGGGCACGGCGACGGATGTCAGTTTCAAAGTTCTGCGGCTCATCCACGATCACAATGGGATTCACCGCCTTGATGTATTCAATAGGCGCAAAAGCACGCTCGCCCTTCTGGTTGATCTTGTTGCTGTCTTTGGTGAAGCTGTCGATGTTGATCACCAGCACGCTGAGCGCATCGCTCTGCGCAAAGTGTCGCAGGTCGCTGAGCTTGTTGCTGTCAAACAGCATCGGCACACAGGGCACATTGGCGTAATCCAGCGCGAAGTGCTCGCGCGTGATCTGCAGATTTTTCATCGTGCCTTCGCGAATCGCCACGCTGGGCACCACCACCACAAACTTCCTGAACCCATACACCTTGTTCAGTTCGTACATGGTCTTGATGAAGGTGTAGGTCTTGCCGGTGCCGGTTTCCATCTCCAGCGTAAGGTTCAGTGGGCAAAACTCTTCTTTGCCGTTATCGGGCACGGACTTCACCAGCTCGCTCGATACCGCCACGCCATTGGCTTGCTGCACCTTCTGTACATTGGCCAGCAAGGCTTCGTCCGAAAGCTTGAGCACGTTGCCAATACTGCCGTCGTTAGCATATTCCACACTGGCGGCTTGCCCGGCCAGCGAGAAATCTGACTTGGCCAAAGGCTGACCATCAAACACCTGCACGACTGCCTCAACCGCACGGGTCTGGTAGGATTGATGCGAGAACTGTAACTTCATGATTTGCGTCATTGTGTGGCCCCTCAGATCACTGTCAGGCCAATATCCAGCCCTGCCAATTCCAGCTGCAGGTTGGAGAGCAGCTCGTCGGCCTTGTCGCCCACGAAGCAGGAATTCAGCAACACCACCTGCGCCGGCCGAGCCTTGGATATTTCCTCTTTCAAGGCCGAGGAGTAAGGCTCAAAACACAGCCAGAGCTGCTTGTCGTCGTGTATCAGCACGCGATGCACAGTAACTCCTGCAAGCTGAACCGGCTTGCTGATCGCATGCACACCCAGCGCACCCAAACCATGCTTTAGCAACAGCTCGGCGAGCATCGCCGTCTGGGCCTCTGCCGCTTCAGGTGAATGCCCATTTTTCTCCGCACGCTGGAACAGATTGAGCGTTTCGCGCAGCGCGGCCTCATCAGCCACATCTCCGCGCCAGACTTTGAAATTGGAGGGCGCTAAGGTGAAATGGGCACAGGCCAGATCAGCGGTTTTGTCAGGATGTTCGGCCTTGAGCTTGGCAATCACCTTGTCGATGCGAGCGCGAGTAATATCGGCAATCGTGCGATAGCCCGCTTTGTAGGCTTCGCTGGTTTCTTCCAATAACTCAGGCATTTGCACACAAATAAACTGGCGATTGCCACCATTAATATTTTCTTCCATTACCGCCTGAGCTGCAGATCCAGAGCCTGCAAAAAAATCTAAAATAATATCTCCGTCAGATGCCCCTACTTCAACAAACCTTCTTATTAACTCTACAGACTTAGGGAAGGGGAAGTATTTTCCGCCAAATAGCTTTTCAAAATCACCCGTACCTCTTCGACTCGAAACCTCATTATCAAGCACAAGAGATCTAATTACCTTAGTAGTGTGCCTAGACTTCTGTACAATACGAAAATCCCCAGACTCACTTCTATATCCAATTATTTCAGTATTTAATCCAGATTTTGCTTTTACTTTTCCCCAACGCCAAACGCGCGGAATTCCCTCTTTTCTCGAAACAACTGGCCAGACCTCTGTCCAACCATCCTTTTTCTCTAGCGATATTTCAAAGAAATCGTCTGAAATATTATTTTCAGGATTCAAATAAAAAGGATAGTAAAGATTCGGTCGTGTTTGGGGATTAAATGCAACGTTCCCATTGTAAAGTGGGTAAATATTAAAACCCCCATACTCATCCTTAAACTTAAACTCCTTTGACTCCTCAGTAAGCTGATTCGTAGATGTTTCGTAAATATTTTTAGCATAAAAAAATGCATAGTCATGGGTTTTTGCGATATGCCCATAATCGATACCACTTGGAGACGCATTAACAACAAAGAGCCCTATAAAATTCTCCGCACCAAAGACCTCATCGCAAAGCAACTTTAAGTTCGATTGCTCGTTATCATCAATACTAATAAAAACAACCCCATCATCCCGCAATAAATTTCGCGCCAAATACAAACGCGGGTACATCATCGACAACCACGCACTGTGATATTGACCACTTTCTTTGCTGTTTTTTTTCCACAAACTTTGCTTGTTCAGATAACCCGCTTCGTTCTTTTCACCGGTGCGCTTTTGGTATTCGTCCAGCGTCTCGGAATAATCGTCGGGATACACAAAGCTGTCGTTACCAGTGTTGTACGGCGGGTCGATGTAAATCATCTTGACCTTGCCGTGGTAGGACTTTTGCAGCGCGCGCAGCACTTCGAGGTTTTCGCCTTCGATCAGCATGTGCGGCGCATGGGGCGGGTTGCTGGCGGCGGGCAGCAGGGTGTGGCTGGTGGTTTTCTGGATTTCGCGCCTGGCGGCGGCCTTGCCTGCCCATGAAAGCTCGTAGTGTTCAGCCGGAGCAATGCGCTCTTGGCCGATCAGCTCTTTGAGCTTTTCAATGTCGAGCTGGTTGTCGCTAATGACTTCCGGCGCGGTTTGGCGCAGCAGAGCCAGCAGTTCAGCCTGGCGCTCGGCCAACGCATCGGGGCTGTAACCCAGTTCGGTATTGTTGTTTTCCATAAGCAACATCCTGTGATCTTCAGATTTGTTTCGTTTACACCAACTGCCAGCGCAGGGTGAAAAGTATTTGGATTTCGGTTTTTTCCTGCATCCGCTGTTGCAGCGTTTCAATCAGCTCGTCCCGCTTGGCAATGATCTCGTCCTCAGTATTGAAGATTTCCTGCCTCAGACGGCGTTGCTTGCGCTCCAGCTCAGACAGTTCGCGCTGGATACTGTCTTGCTCCTGCAGGGTGGCGGCCTTACGGGCGTCGCGCTTCAACTGTGCGATGCGTGCCTTGGTGTTCTTAAGCGCTTCCTCAGCAGCGACGAGCTTGTCATCTGCCCAACGCTCCAGCTTGTCACGCTCTTCATTGAACAGTCGCTGGTTGGCTTCCAGCACGCTGGCAATGGTGGCCTGCACCAAGCGCTGACTGTTCGCCGCTAGGGCATTGGGTGCTGCATCATTAATAGCTAAGGGCTTTCCAGCCGCAGGAATGGTTAGCAGTTTTTCGCAGACTTCCTGATCAAGCAGTTCACCATCGTCAGTCTGGCCTGAGAACAACAGCGCCTCGGTTGTCTCAAAGGCTGTAACTTCGAGTCGCACCAAAGTAAGCCAGCCGGACTTGCCGAGGAGCTTTTCAATGACTGAGATGCGTGTGCCGTGCTTGGCGTAATCGAGCTTAAGCAGGGCGATCGGAGTAGAAGCGTTGAGACTTGTGGCAATACTCCACTCGCCCAGCGGATGGCTGAGTCGGTAAGCGTGCGCCAACATATCGGGTTGAGCGGCACCGCGGATGAGCTGATAGCGGCCAGGCACAATTTGCAGAGCCTCAACATCTGGCGGGCTGGTCAGCGAAAAGGCATACGCTTGATCATCAAAGCGTGCCCGCTCACACAGGGCATAGCGGGTCACCCCCCAGAACCAGCGCCCTAGTCTGTCGAGCCGGGCTTCAGCTTCGTCCAGTCGTAGCTTGAGGCGGTCGTGAACATCCTCATCGAAGTTCTCCAGCAGCTGGGACTGGGTGTCCTTTATGCGATCATTGATCGCTTCTTCTAGCTCTGTCTGCAACGCATTAAAGGCAGCTTCTATCTGATCTGGCTGGCGACAGGTATCGTAGATTTTCTGTATGCGTTTCTCGAAGTCCAGGCCACCTTCGATGCTGCCTAACACCTCATCACTGGCACCGAACACACCAGAAAACAGGCTGAATTTTTCAGTCAGCAACTCCAATACGCGCTGATCTGCCTGATTGCGGGTGTTGAGGAAGTTAATAACTACCACATCGAATTTCTGACCGTAGCGGTGGCAGCGACCTATGCGCTGCTCGACCCGCTGTGGATTCCATGGGAGATCGTAGTTAATTAGCAAGGCGCAGAACTGAAGGTTCACACCTTCAGCAGCAGCCTCTGTGGCGATCATGATTTCCGCACCGCTGCCATCGATCTTGCGAAAGTGATCAATCAGCGCAGTGCGGCGGTCTACCTGGGGGGATCCGGTTATCCGATCAGTGCCTTTATGTTCAGTCAGCCATTGCTGGTAGACAAGGGTGGAGTCGGGATGGTTGTTCGTGCCACTGAACAGCACCAACTTGCCGTCATAACCGCTTGCAGACAGAAACTGATGCAAGTACTCCTGAGTACGTTTTGATTCGGTGAATATGATGACCTTACGCGAGGCCCCTAGCTCAGCCATGCTGGCAAAGCCTAGTTGCAAAGCAGTGAGCAGGGACTGAGCTTTGGTATCAGTACGCAGCCCATGTGCGAGCTCAATGATGGCCGTCAGCTCATCTATTTCTGCCTGGATAAACTGTTTTTTATGCTCTGGGCTTTGCACAACCGGCTGTGAGGGCAGCCGTTCATCCGACTCAGGCTCTTCTTCTTCTTCTTCTTCTTCTTCTTCGAGATAGTCGGTTTCGAGGTCGTCCTCTTCTACCCATTGCTCCAGCAGGTTGATCTGCTCTGCCGAGGCTTCGTCTACCAGCATTTGTTCCAGTCGAGCCCGGACGGTAATCAGCGTAGCAACAATGGCCGGAGTGCTGGAAGCGAGCAATTTGCGCAGAATCAAACCTGTGAGATGACGCTGACTTTTGGGCAACGCAAAAGAATGTTCGCGTAGCAGAAAATCAGACACCTGGTCGTAAAGCGCGTGCTCATCATCCGTGGGGCTGAATGGCTGGGTTATAGCCTTGCGCTCGGTGTACTGGATGTACTCCAACACATCCTTACGCAAAGTGCGTTGAGTGAAGCCAGCAAGCCGCCCCCGCAGCTCCTCCAGCCCAGCAGGGTTATTCAGATACTGCTTGCGAAAGGCTTTTTCATCGCCGAATAGATGCTCATCGATGAGGGTAGACAGCCCATACAACTCCATCAGCGAGTTCTGCATCGGCGTGGCGGTTAACAGCAATTTCTTGCGCCCTTCCAACGCTCGGCGCAAGGCCTGTCCGGTTCGGTTGCTCTGACGATGAGCATTGCGAAGCTTGTGAGCTTCGTCGAGAACTACTACATGCCAGGGAATGGCGCGCAGTTCAGCCTCAAGACGAGCAGCAAATTGGTAGGACATGATCAGGACTGATTTGCCAGCAAGATGCTGCAAAGTCTCAAGCGCGCTGCCGAATGACTGCTTCTTGAGTGCCACGGCATCCAGCACAGTGCAGGGCACGGCAAACTTCTCTGACAGCTCTTGCGCCCACTGTTTACGCAGGCTGGCCGGAGCAATAATCAGTAACCGGCGGCTGCGCTCCGCCCATAACTGACAGACAACCAGTGCCGCTTCGATGGTTTTTCCCAAACCAACTTCATCAGCAAGCAAGACTCCTTGCTGCAAGGGATTGCGTAAAGCAAAAAGCGCGGCCTCGATCTGATGAGGGTTCAGATCAACACTGGCGTCGAATAGGGACTGAGACAGTCGGTCAACGCCATCGGCAGCATGGCGTCTCGTTAACTCGTGCGCGTAGTACTTGGCGTGGTAGGCAGAAATCATTTCTTTGCTCCGACCGTACGCTCTGGCTCCGAATATCCTGGCGCTAGCACAGCGTTTTTAACGCCGTATATCGCCAATGAGTCCTTTAGCCAAAGACGGTGTTCTGGCCCTCGCAGGCTATGATTCGGGGTACAGTCCACGCTCCATTTGTGCAACACATAGCCCACCGTTGCAGCACGCAGTTTCATTCGCAATACGCCTCCATGCATGCCGTAATCCATCTCGGTAATTTCCGGGTGCGGCTGATTCGGGTGCGGCACCAACTCCAACTCAACAATGCGAGTCCACTGGATATCCTGATCGCTCAGCTCATGGGATGCCGGCGACTCCTCTTTGAGCAAGCGCGGGCGTTTGATTCGCGTGATTACAAAGTCACGAAACTCTTGGTTTTTGCGATCAAAGGCTCGTACATGCCAACGCAGCCCTGTATCGATCAAGGCGAAAGGCACAATCTCGCGTTTGGACTTACCGCTGGAAATAGAGTGGTACTCGATAGCCAGGGGGCAGCCCTTATGGATGGAGCGAGTCACACTCGCCAGCACATCCAAATCGGGGTTCGTCAGCCTGAAGGGAATCTCACAGGGCACCCAGGTTTTGAACAGCAGCGGTTCTCCATCGCCGAAGGCCTGCGCCAGCCAAGACATGACTCTTTCGGCCGGATAATTGAATAGCGCACAGAAATCTGCGCCAAGTACATATGCTTTACCCTTGGAGTCATAATCAATGTTGCCGGGTGCTAGCTCCCTATACAGCGCAAGATCTCGGGTGGCTGCAGCAGACTGAATAGCAAAGCGCTCGACCAGATCCTGCCGACGAATATCCCCAACGAAGCGCACGCGCAGCTCGATAAAAGCCAGGCGATCACGCTGTGGCTGAGCGAACTCTGCAAGCGGGTTCATGGGCGTCATGTGGTTTTGCAACTCTTGATGAAAATAATTTAGCAGAGCTTATGGCATGCCTTTAAGCACGTCCATGATTTCATTTAACAAATAAAGTTATGATCATTTTGATCGCTATAAATTCAGGACTGAGAAGGTTCATCACGCAAACCCGAAGAGGCCCGCCGCAACACAGCAGCCTGTATCGTCGGACAGGAAATCAGTAATCGCCGTTACCGCTAGCAGGGCTCATAAATTAAACGAGCCCCAAAGATCACGCACCGATGGCGGCATTAACCCCTACTGGTATCGAATCCTCGCTGACGATCCCCGTAGGACTTCGTAGCTGCCTTGCAGAAATAACTCGCCCTGTAGAACAGCGCAGGCAATTCGTCAACATCACCAGGTCGAACATTTCGCACGATCCGGTATTCAGCGTTTGGCGGGATATTCACCAGCCCTCTCACTTCATCAACTGACAGCCGCAGAGCACTGGCCCAAGCTTCATTCATGCGGTTATTGATATTGCTGGCTTTAGATTTGAGCCACCCAAGCGTGTAGTAAGCCTCCT
This sequence comes from Pseudomonas fluorescens group sp. PF-69, assembly GCF_054481235.1. Taxonomy (NCBI): domain Bacteria; kingdom Pseudomonadati; phylum Pseudomonadota; class Gammaproteobacteria; order Pseudomonadales; family Pseudomonadaceae; genus Pseudomonas; species Pseudomonas fluorescens group sp. PF-69. Next base: position 704,510 of record NZ_JBTMNC010000001.1, read on the forward strand.
GATTGAGCAGGATCAGCAGGTGGTAATGCGGACGTCCCATCTCTCCAATTTCTCTTGCCCAGACGTAACGCACCTTGCTGTCATGGGCGTACGGATTCCGTTCACGTGCCTTGGCGCGGTTGTGCTCGATCTTGGCCTTGAATGAGTCGATGAACCGGCTGATAACTTCGTTGGTGTAAGCGTAGTCAGGCAGGTCAATACCCAAGGGCAGGCGCAGATCCACTCGGAATGCCAGCACCCTTGAGTGCTGCTCCAGCGCTTGGTCAATGGTCTGCTTGAGACGGGAGAGGTACTCTCGGATGAACGGCCCTGCGGCCAGCATTACGGGTAAGCCATCGAAGGTTGGCAAGTCGTGCAGGTGAAGGTTGGAGTTACCGGAATGACGAAGCAGAGGGCGTTTTGTCTTGGGAGAATCAAGGTGCATGGTTACTACTCTTGGGTTAGGTTCATAACCTGTACCCATTGAGTATTTTTTAACCGTTGACTCTGCGGCTTAGCCTACCTATGTACCGTTTTTATGATAGGTACCTAGGCTTAGATTCACCGGCCCTTATACGTATCCCATAGGTGGTATTCCACTCTGGAACAGCACCCTGCGAATCCTGCTGGCGCATGCCCATGCAAGTGCCTGTAGCCTGATGAGTAATCCTGAAACCGTGCAGGTAGTTGTCACTGCTTAAAGCATATTACTTTTACCGAGAATGACGCTCTCGACTGGCTAGGGAAACATAGCCTCAATTTTCCAGCCTAGAGGGGTAATTTCTGCTAGTCCGTTACTCTGGATAAAAACCATTTCGGCATGCGCTGATATAGCAGCCCAAACAAGTCGAGCAATGAGAAACACCGCCGCTCTGCTTATCGAAAAATACATAGGCCCACTCGCTATAAGCGCGATGACCAGCCATAGCCGGTCATAGCGCTTATGGTGGTTTCTAGCTGGCCATACTCAGGTGGCCGGTGGACCGCACTGCAGCTCCCTCAGCCAGGTCACGCTCTTCGATCCGCGCCAGGATCCAATCGTGCACCTCGCTCTCGACCCAACCGACGCAGCGATCGCCGAGAGATACCGGTTTCGGGAAGCTACCTTCCAAGATGTATTTGTATATGGTCGACCGGGCAAGACCTGTCGAGTCGATGACTTCTTTTAAACGGATGATCCTCATGAACGGGGCTCCTCGTATTCGTTCAGAGGATCTACGGAGGTAGTTAGAAAAAACCTGAAGCAGTGGATTCCGAATAACACCAGCTTCCTGACTCGACAAAGACAGGGCTCGCGCATGACAACGCTCCTGCCGGCACACCTACAAACTCAAGTGCGTCACCAGCCTATTCCGGATTCGCCCCCGAATCGTATAGTCCGGCAGATTTCGCTTTCACTCTCAAACACTCCCCCCCACCAGCAGAGATACTAGCTTGGCTTGCGGCCAGTTTTTGCGCATTCGGCTGGTCACCTTAGCGCTCCATTTAATCAGCTCGGTCGCCTTCACATGGCTATAGAAGATCGAGGTTGTCGCTGCGGCAGCTGCGTCCACGTTGAACGGAATAGCCTGTCCATCACATGGCAGAACCATCAAGCTACGGGAAAAGCACTAAAAGCGCGGTACTTCTATATTTTTTACATCTATAGCGCATCTATTTTTAAATCTATTAACATGCTATAAACATTCTATAAAACATCTATTTATATTCAAGGTTGCATGCGTGGACGACGAAAGCGAAATCATTCAGGCACTTAGGTTCAATGTGAGGGAGCTTGCTTGGCTATGGCATGAGCTGGCTAATGACGGAATTGGCTTCGATGAGTGCCACCTCAATAGCTCCGTCATGCGCCTTCAGATTTCTAAGCACCTGACCCGTGGGGTAATGAGGAATTTTGAGCATGCCAAGGACACTCAGTTTCTACTCGACGATGACTTCCGATGGATCGATAAAGACGGGAGACAGCCGACCTGGCTTGTACGAAAAGCCCTGCAAGCCACAGGCAAAATTCGACTTCCACAGCCGATCGCAACGCTGCTGATTCGGCAGCAAGTCATTTCTATTATTGATATCTGGGAGGCCCGCTTAAGCGACAAGAAAATGCTCTTGAGTAATCTTGAGCATGAGTGGCGTGAACACCTACAGCACGACAAGCTATTCAGCTGGTTTAAGGGAGCGGACGAGCAGGCAAAATGCTCAATGGCTTGGGAGTGGCTGGAGAAATACCAGCCTCAACTTACCCGGCGCGCCCCCCCTTTGGGGTGCTATAGCGAGCTACTGGACTTTTTCGACCTTCGAGACATTACCCCAAGTGAAAAAGAGCTCTTCGTTGCCAAAATAAAGCGGTGGTGGGGCACTCGAAAGACACGGGAGAATTCGCCCACTAAGAAGCAGTACAATTTTGTACTCACCAACGATGTCAATACCGCCCTCGACAAGCTTGCCCAAGGGCATGAGATATCCAGGACGAAAATCCTAGAGAGGCTCATTCTCAACGAAGCAGAGACAGGGCTGCACCTTGGTCAGACTCTCCGGAAGCGTTAGATCAGAGGATGGTATTCCAAACGGTATTCCATGAAAAAATCCAACCGCAATTTTTACAATAAAATCATATATTTGCATTTCCTGTTCAGATTACCCCGGCCCACCAATTGATCATCTAAAGACGTCCACGGACGTCTTTTTTTGTGCCTGAAATCCAGTAAATACGGGGAGTTTTAGGGCTATTGGGGGCTTTGCAGGGTTTCTGAATTCCAGGCGCTTTGGTATCCCGGACTACCAAATGCTATTTTCAGGACACCAAAACGGTGCTGGAAGTAGCCCTATGCCTACTAATGCAACCCGCCTCTCCGATCGCCAGCTCGAGGCAGTCAAGGCAACTGGTAAAGACTTCGTTCTCAGCGACGGCGATGGCTTGCAGCTTCGAGTACGCGCAAGCGGCTCAATGATGTGGAATTTCAATTACCGCGAGCCTTGTGCCGCGCCAATGCATCGTCGAAGACCGGCAGCAGTGCCTGGTTGAAGTCGACATTGGCCACCGACAAGCCGCACAGTAAGGCAATGCCCGCCAGAATCAGCGGCGTAAAGTGTGTGTGTGTTGGGCGACATCGGGCGTGGATTCGGCACCGACGCAGACTTCGCTTTGGCGTCCCAGGAATAGAAAGACCACGGCGGCAGTGAACAGCGTGAACATCGCCAGCAGTTGCAACAAGGTGTTGAACCCGGCGGTATAGGCCGAGCGCAGCATCGTCAACGGGATTTGGCTGGCGTCGGTGCTCGCGTGCTGGATATCACCCATTACCAGGCGTTGCGCGATAGTTGAATAGTCAACGGCGGACAGTTTGACCGAGGTACTGATGCTCAGATGGTGTGCGACCAGAGCCGTCAGCACCGCAACAGTGATCGCCAGGGCGACACCCTCGCTGGCCACCCGCGTCGTGTTGAAAATACCGGCGGCCATCCCCGCCCGTTCCTTGGGGATCACGCTGATCGACAAACCATCCATCAAGCCCCAGGGCAGTCCTGTACCGATACCGGTCAGCAGCATGGCCGCGATGATCTGCGCGTGCGTGCCGACCGGGATCGTACTCAGCCAGTAGAGCCCGGCCGCTGCGATCACGAAGCCGATTGCGCAGAGTACGCCCGCCGACAACCAGCGAGTTAGCGACGCGGCAATGATCGGGACAATCAGCATCGCGGCAGAGAGTGCCAACATCATCAGCCCCGCTTCAAAGGCACTGGCCCCTTCTACGCCGATAAACCTAAACGGCAGCAATACGATCAAGACGATGTAGCAATAGCAAGTGCCGATCGGCAGGATCTGTACACCGACAAAGCGCGGAAACAAAAATAGCCCCAGTTCCAGCATCGGATGTTTTGCCCGATTCTCAACAATGATAAACAGCAGCAAAAAGACCGCCGACGTTCCAAGCAGTGCATGGATGACCGGCGAGCCCCAGCCTTGCTCAGGTGCCAGGATCACCGCCGTGGTAAACATGATCAGCAGGCCGGAAAACGTCAGCACGCCGGGCGTATCCAGACGCTGTGCTTGCGGGTCGCGGCTTTCGCGCATTTTCGGCAGGGCAAATATCAAGGAAAGGATGGCGAGCAGGGCCGTGAAAAGGAAAATTGCGCGCCAGCCCAAGTACTCGATCAGCAACCCCGATAACAACGGACCGAAGGCCAGGCCAACCCCGAAAGTAGTGCCCAGAAGGCTGAAAGCACGAGTTCTGGCATGCCCATCAAATTCCTGCGCCAGTGCCGCCGAACCGCTGGCCAGGGCTGCCGCCGCGGCAATGCCTTGCACGCCACGCAACAGGTCCAGCCAGAAAATATCGGGGACCGCCGCCAAAAGGATCGACACCAGTGCAAACAACGCCATGCCGCACATGAACAGTCGCTTGCGTCCGTAGAGGTCAGCGAGGGTGCCGGCGGCCATCAGCAGGCTGCCGAAGCTAAGCATGAAGGCATTGGTGATCCAGGCCAGTTCCGTGGGATGGGCATCAAAGGTTTGACCAATGAACGGCGTGGCCACCGCCCCGCCGGTAAAGCTCATGGGCAATACCAAGGCGGCGAGGCATATTGCAGCCAATATGGAGTGCCGGCCATGGGCCGGCAGCGGTTCGGTAGCTGAGTTCATTAGGTGATTCCCTGCATATCCATGAAGTATCCGTGCTGTCCAGGCCGAGGCGCGCGATCGTTCGTACACTCTAGTTAGGATACAATTGAAGATAAACGGGCTTTATTCCACTTATAATGAACCAAAAGGATGTAATCGAGTTGTGGACAGCCTTAGTGGGATGATCTCATTCGTAAAAACCGCCGAAGCGCTCAGTTTCATCAGCGCCGCCAAGGCGTTGGGGATTTCTGCCTCGGCCGTAGGCAAAAACGTCGCCAAACTTGAGGCTTCGCTGAATGTGCGGTTATTGCACCGCAGCACCCGCAAAGTCAGCCTGACTGCGGAGGGACAGTTGTTCTATGAACGCTGCCGCAAGATCCTCGACGATCTTCAAGATGCCCGGGCGATGCTTTCCCATGCCACACAGGAACCCCGTGGAAAGTTACGCGTCAGCTTGCCCACCATCGGTTATCGCTTTCTCTTGCCCCATATGGCGCGGTTCCGCAAAACCTATCCGGAGATTGAGCTGGAACTGGACTTCAACGACCAGTTGGTGGATGTGATCGATGAAGGCTTTGACGTAGTAATTCGCAGCGGCGGCCAGGCCGACTCCAAGCTGATGGCCCGAAAGTTGGGGCCTTTTAAGTTTGTCCTGTGCGCATCGCCTGACTATCTGCGGCGTAAGGGACGGCCCGTCACTATCAGTGACCTCGAGCATCACGAGTGCTTGCGTTACCGATTTGTCACGACGGGTAAAATAATGGACTGGAGTATGTCTTCGGCCCCCCAGTTGACGCAGTTGCGCCTGCCAACCGCTCTGACATTGAACAATATGGAAGCCATGCTGATGGCCGTGGTGGATGGGCACGGTATCGCATTTGTCCCGGACTTCCTGGCCCGCGAAGCTATCGCCCAGGGGCGCCTGGAAACGGTGCTCGACGGTCACAGCGAAGATCAAGGGCAGTTCTGGGCATTTTGGCCGTCCAGTCGCCATCTTTCACCGAAAATCCGCGTATTCGTGGACTTTGCCGCCGAGCATCTATTTGCCACTCCCTCCGTAGATAGCCCAGATGCAACGCGCCCATGAAGCACTGTCGCGACCGCGCCGTCCTTATTTGACGGACAATCTGCCCGCCTAAGCCTTTGCAACCGAGGTATTAGCCAAAGAAATTCACGTCCTCCTGTTTCACAAAAAGACTGGGTCTTCCCGAGCGCGAACTCCTGCGGAAATCATCAGGACGATGGCAGGGACAATCACCACACTGGCCGATAGCATCGCCCCCTTGAACCCGGCCATATTCAGCGCCCCACCGCCGATAATCACACCCAGCCCGATCGCGCTATTCAGTACAGCTGTATGGATTGCTGTGGCCGGTACCGTGTGATCACCGGCAATCCTCAAGACCCAGGTCTGCAGGCCGGTAAACAAAGCGGAAATGGCCACACCCCAGATCACCAGCAAGATAACCACCGGCGCGATCCCCAGAAGAGGACCGTAAATGCCCAAGGTCACCAAGGCCAATGCCATCGCAATCAACGCTATCAGAATGAAAGCGCTCAAGTAGCGATCAATAAAGAGCGCACTCAGCAGATTGCCCAGGAAACCTGCGGCCCCGAAAGCGAACAGCAAGACAGCAATCAAGTACGCCGTAATCCCAGGTACTTGGCCAATAAACGGTTCGACGAAAGTGTAGGCACCAAAATGCGCAGCCGCTGTCAGCCCGGTGATGACGTAAGTGATCAACAGGTCCTTCCGCCGCAGTACCGATGCAAAACCTACCCCCCTGGCAAGCGAATGAATCTGCATGGAGGGAAGCACCAGTGCTATCGCACCAGCGCTGGCAACACACATCAACGCCAGGCAAACAAAGGCCGTGCGCCAGCCATCGTATTGGCCCACCAGATTGATCAACGGAACGCCCATGACCGTGGCGATCGTTATGCCGCCCAACACGATCGAGGTGGCTAGCCCCATGCGATGCACAGGCACAATATGTGCGGCAGTGGCGGCCACGATTGCCCAGAACACGCCATGGGCCAATGCGCCGACGGCGCGGGCGCCGAGCAGCGTCGAAAATTCGGGGGATAACGCCGCCAGGCCGTTGGATACGGCCAGTATCAGCATCAACGCTATCAGCAGCGTCTTGCGGGGAATCCAGCGGTTCAGCCAGTTGGATAACAAGCCGCTGGCAGCCCCGATCCATGCGTACAACGTCACCGTCAGTCCGACGGTAGACGGGGTTTGACCCAGGTCGGATGATATCTGCGACAACAAACCAATGGGGGCGAACTCGGACGTCACCATCGTGAACGAGGCCATACACAGCACACTGACTGCACACCATATCCGCAAGGCTGAGCTGACCATCGGTAATGTCCATCCCTGTTCACTGCTGAGTCATCGTGAACCCACTCGCGTCGCCGGCGCTGCACGGGGGGGTCGACACCTTCTACGTTAGATATCCACAGACACATCATACGCGGCGAGCCAGTTGTTCATGCCCAACCGACGTGCCTCGATTCATTTAAGTCGGCCATATCCAGCGCCTTTATCACCAGCTCAGCGTCTGGCTTTTCCGACAGCGCCCAACCCACGATCCGACGCGTACAAAGATCCAGGACGGCGTTGATCGCCAACCGCGAATTAGAGTTCAACGATAAGTAACCGGCGGCAATTACCACTGGGAACGGACTGGCCCAGGGTGGACCGGTATCGTAGGATAAGTGCCTCGTCACGAGGAGAGTCATGGATGAGCGCTACCGACCCCCAATCGTTTTCCCTGGCGTTGCGCTCTTATTCAGGTGAGGTAGAGCTTCACGAACATGACTTCCATCAAATAGTCCTTCCTCAGTCCGGCTCAATGGAAATTGAGGTCGACGGACAAGGTGGTCAAGTCGATGCGAGTCAGGGTGTGGTGATCGCCGCCGGCGCTCGACATACGTTCCTTGCCAACACCTATAACAGTTTTCTGGTGCTGGACGTGTTGACCCACCGTGCCGAGGAGCAGAAAAGCCCCGCGTTACTCGATCCACTCAATGACACACGCTTTTTTGCAGTCAGGCCCGATATCCGTCATTTGCTCGATTACGCAAGCTGCAACGGAGCACGCTTGATCAGTTCACCCGCGATGGCCGAGTCATGGAGTCGGTTGCTGCTCTGCTCTTTACTAAAGCCCGACATTGCGCCGAACGACCTTGGGCAGCTCATCCTCGCGAGGGCGTTGGCCTATATTGAGCAGCACCTGAGTACGCCAATGACCGTGCGTGACATCTCCCGTAATGCGGGCACCAGCGAGCGGCGCTTGTATGTGCTATTTGGGCAGCACCTGAAAACAACCCCGTTTTCTCATATAGCGAACTTGCGCCTGAATCTGGCCATCGACCTGCTGCGCCAAACGCCTTTGTCGATCATTGATATTGCGCATCGCGCCGGTTACGCCGACCAGAGTGCGTTAACCCATGCCCTGAAGAAAGCCCGCAATCTGACTCCGGCCCTTGTGCGTAAACGAGTGCGAGACCACTGAAAAAATAGCAGTCCCGAACAATTCTTTGGCGGGCTTGATCAATACTCGCTCTCGCAACCTTTCTATTGTTCCCGCTTGAGGATTATCCGCAGACGGGGCTTGCATGAGCACTTCCAACGCATCAAACACCATCGCCAAGACCGCCGCAAGTGCCACCCTGATCGGGGTGATTGCCGTGTTTTTGTGGGCGTGCCTGGCGCTGCTGACGACCTTGACCGCCGGGATCCCGGCCTTTCAGTTGCTGGCTTCAAGCTTCGCGGTCGCGTTCTTGTCCAGCTTGTGCATGCTAGGCCTGCGCGGCGCTGCAGGGTTCAGCAGCTGGCGCCAGCCTTGGTATGTGTGGGCAACGGGTTTTGTCGGCATCTTCGTCTATCACGCCTTGTATTTCTTTGCCCTGAAGGCCGCGCCTGCGGCTGAAGCCAGCCTTATTGCCTACCTGTGGCCGCTGCTGATCGTTCTGCTGTCGAGTTTTGCTACCGGCGAGTCATTGCGCAAGCGCCAACTGCTGGGCGCCTTGCTCGGCCTTGCCGGGACGGCTTTCATCATGCAGCAGCGGGCCCAGAGTGAAAGCACGTCGATGCCGATCATCGGTTACGCCGCAGCCTTTGCCTGTGCTTGGGTCTGGTCGATCTATTCGGTCGTCAACCGGCGTTTCAGCAATGTACCGAGCAGCATCATCGGTGGCATTTGCGGCCTGGTGGCAGTGGCCGGATTGCTCTGCCACTTGGCTTTCGAAACCACGGTGCGGCCTGACACGGGCCAGTGGGCGGCAATCATTGCCCTGGGGTTGGGCCCGGTAGGTCTGGCTTTTTTCGCCTGGGATCACGCGACCAAGCACGGAAATCTGGCGATGCTTGGCGCCCTGTCTTATCTGGCGCCGCTGTTCTCCACGCTGCTGCTGATTGCGGTGGGGCAAAGCGACGCCAAGCCGATCCTGATGATTCCTGCGGTGCTGATCATTACGGGGGCTGTCATTGCCACTTCACGCTCACGCAATACCTCACGGTGATCTCGAACATTAAGGAGACAGGAAAATGAACTTGATAGCGTCGCAGGGAACCATGAGGATCGAGAGCAACGGGCCGAGTTTTTCGGTCGCTCCCACGCGGCCCGTACTCAGTCATCTTGGACAGCCATCGTTGCTGAACAGCCGTACCGGCATCCGCCGTCGCGCCAATGGCGAGGCGCCGCGTGTCTTGCTGTTCGTCCCGCCATACACACGCCTGATCGAGCCCATGCCACACGACAGCGCATTTGCCCGCATCGGGATTGACACTTTCAAAGTCATGAAACGTGCCGGTACGCCTATCGGTCTGTTGCGAATTGCCACGGTGGCCCGACGTGCCGGTTATGACGTGCAGATTGTCGATTCGCCCTTTGCCGGCTGGTCCCAGGAACACAGTCTGGTCAAGGTCGACCAAGGGCATTTGATTCGCTACGGCCTGACCGATACGCAGATGCGCGAGATCATCGAAACCGCGCAGCCCGATATTGTCGGCATCCAATGCCACTACACCGTGCAATGGGGCAATGCATGGGGGCTTATCAGCTCTGATTCATGGCTCTGAAGGCACCACCGCCTTGAATGATCATGACCGTTCAAGCGTCGCTGCGCTGAGTCCGACCGTCCGGGCCGTACAATTTGTTGCCGACGATACTGTTGAAAAAGCTGAGGATGCGCTGGTTACATGCCATGCGCTGGCTGAGCACCCCTCCGTTCGAGGCATTGATCTCCCTGGCCCGAAGCGCCAACGCCTGCAACTGCCGCCAGGTCGCCAGGCAATCGGCGTCTTGAGCCGCTTTGAGCGCCCCTTTGCGACCAGGGCCATAGCCGAGCTTCAACTGCGCTCCGTAACGGATCGCCTCCAACTGTTCCAGCTTCTGCAACGCCGCCTGTTTGCACGCTGTCAGCTCTCTCAGCTTTTCGCCGTCAACCCTGGCCTGAGCCAGGGCCCGACGCTCCCGCTCCAAGAGTTCGACCAACTGCACGATGGCCTGCTGCTGCAACTCCAAATGTTTAGTCAGGCTCATAGGTATCTGAAGCTCATCGGTTTCGGCCTTTCGTATCGCTCATTCCGAGTCGCTGCCGAGGGTTTCTCGGACACTCGACACCAAACCTTCATAGATGGATTCCGAGCTGATCTGAAAGGTGCCGCTATCGATGGACTGACGCAAGGCTGCGACTTTTTCCATATCAACATCCGATGCACTTTCAACATCCGCAATGGCGCCGATGCTTGAGACCTGCGCGCCATCATCGAACGTCGTTTCCAGCGTCTGCAGCTCGATTCGCTGCGAACTGGTGCCGGCCACTTTGCTGTCAGTTGGCGGAAGGGTATTGGTCAGGTTAGCGCTTATGATTTTCACGTTAGAGGCTTCATTGGCTGTTGTTGGGTCACTATCGGCAATCGAAAAGGCAAACTTTGACCAGTGATCGGAATTCGACAAAAAAATTAATAACGCAGTAACAATTCATTCTGGCCAACGACTTGCGCGTTCAGCAACTTGCCGTCACTGCTCAACACCCGGACACTGCTCCCCAGGCTGCCATTGTCCAGCGCCTTGCCATCGCGACTGATCGTGAAGCCCTCACCTTGAGCCTGTAGCATGACCCGCTGATTGCGCTCCACCAGCCAACGCTCGCGGAAATTGTTCAGCGCCAAGGCCGCGCCCCGGCTGAAACTGCGGCTGGCCTGACGACCAATGACTTGCTCTGGCTTGAGTACGCTGCCTTTGGGCAAACGCTCCAATGGCCCACGCTTGATTTCCAGCATGCTGGCTTTGATGACGTCACCCGCCGCAATCCTCTGACGACTGACCACATAATCACCGACAACACCCACGCTGACCTGCAGATAGCCAGCCACCCCCTCCTCACCCTCACAACGCACGCCTACCGCCACGCGGCCGAACGCGTTCTGTTCAGGATGCACCAGATACGGCTGAGGACTTTCGCACGCCGATATCCGTGCGGCCGGCTGACCGATGTCGATCTGCAACTGTTGGATGCGAGGCGGCAATCGCAACGCAATCAAATGACGCACCTTATCTTGCAGCACATCCGGCTGAGCCACGGCGATGCCGCTCTGCAGCAAGCACATCAGAGCCCATCCGCCGAACCGCGAATGATGCCGGAAAAACCCTGTCATCGAGCCAATCCTCAGAGATAGCCAGCGGTGAATTTTAGGCTCCCCGGCGACGAGGCAAGGCCAGAATTGGTCGCCAAATAGCGGCCTGTTTCGGCCTTTGCCTCGACGACCTTGGGACTAATCTGCGAGCCGTTCAATTATTTGAAGCACAGGTCCGCAGACATGATCGACAAGCTCGACAACGAGCTGCGCTTCCAGCAGGACGCAATGAGCTTGCGGGCTGAGCGCCAGCAGGTATTGGCCAACAACATTGCCAACGCCGACACCCCCAACTTCCGGGCGCGTGACTTTGATTTCTCCGCCGAACTGGCCAGCTCCCTGCAGAACGGGCGTGGCAACGAGCGCGGCATGACGCTGGCGACCACCTCGGATCGCCATCTTCACGCTGCCTCCGACAGCCTGTCGAACCGTGCCCTGCTCTATCGCGTGCCAGACCAACCGAGCCTCGATGGCAACACCGTGGACATGGATCGCGAGCGTGCGCAGTTCACCGATAACGCCGTCCGGTATCAGGCGAGTCTGACGTTTCTGAGCAACCGGTTGCAGTCGCTCAAGACAGCCATGCAGTCCGAATAACGCAGGGAAAAACACTATGTCGATGTTCAGCATTTTCGATATCGCCGGTTCCGCGCTCAGCGCCCAGTCCCAGCGCATGAACGTAACCGCCAGTAACCTGGCCAATGCCGACACCACCAGTGGCCCGGATAACGAGGCCTATCGCGCACGGCAGGTGGTCTTCGAGTCGCAATACCCGAGCGGCAGCCGCATTGGGGGGGTACGGGTCAGCCAAGTGGTCGAAGACGGTTCTCCCATGCGTCAGGAATACCGGCCCGGTGACCCGCTGGCCAACGAGGATGGCTACGTGACCATGCCCAACGTCGAGCCCGTGGGCGAAATGGTCAACATGATCTCCGCTTCGCGCTCCTACCAGGCCAACGTCGAAGTCATGTCCACCAGCAAAGAAATGATGCTGAAAACGTTGACTTTAGGTGAGGCGTAAACAATGGCTAGCACGATTTCCAGCTCGGTCCTTTCGACCATGAACAGCAGCACTACCACCGCTGAAAGCACCGCTTCGGCATCGGATGAACTGCAAGATCAGTTTCTGACGCTACTGACGACCGAACTGCAGAACCAGGATCCGACCGATCCGATGGACAACAGCGAAATGGTCACGCAGTTGGCACAGATCAGCACCATCAGCAGCATCGAGGATGTGACCACCACGCTGGAAGGCATCTCCAGCCAGATCAGCGCCAGCGAGACCCTGCAAGCCTCGGCGCTGGTCGGCAACGGCGTATTGGTCGACGGCAACACCATCCAGGTCGCCAGCGGTGCAGCCACCACCTTCGGCGTCACCCTGGCCAGTGATGCAGACAGCGTCACCGTCACCATCAAAGACAGCAGCGGCACGGTGGTTCGCACCCTGGATGAAGGCGACATGAGCGCCGGGACCCAAGCCTTGTCCTGGGATGGTTTACAGGACGACGGCACGACCGCAGCCGATGGCGCTTACACCTTCTCTGTGGCCGCCACCGCCGACGACGCAGCCGTCACAACCACAGCGCTGAAATACGCACTGGTAACCGGCGTGACCACCGACAGCAGCAACGAAGTCGCGCTGGATCTGGGGGGGGTCAACGAAAACGTCGGGCTAAGCGATATCAGCCTGGTGCTTTGACCGCAAACGCACCATCCACTCACACCCGGCAATCCTTCGCAGTCACCAAGACTGCTCAGTCATCGTTCGCATTCCAGGAGAAATACCATGGCTTTTTCCCAAGCGCTTAGTGGTCTGGCTGCTGCTTCCACCGACCTCAACGTCGTCAGCAACAACATTTCCAACTCCCAGACCGTGGGTTTCAAAAGCTCGACGACTCAGTTCGCCGACGTGTATGCCGATGCGGATGTCGGGTTGGGCACCTCGGTTTCCGGCGTGGTTCAGAACTTCGCATCCGGCAGTCTGACGACGACCGATAACGAGCTGGATCTCGCCATCAACGGTGAGGGTTTCTTCACGTTCACCGACGGCACGCAAACCGTGTACTCGCGTAACGGCCAGTTGACCCTGACTGCCGATGGTTATCTGGAAAACGCCGCAGGCGACAAATTGCTGGGGGCCAAGGGGGTCATCCAGATCCCGACCACGGGCATGCAAGCCAGCGCCAGCACCGATCTGGATGCCGAGCTGAACCTGGACGCCAGTGAAGACATCATTACCGATACCTTCGACCAGACGGACTCCTCGACTTACTCCTACTCAACGACCGCGACCCTCTACGACTCCCTGGGCACCAGCCACACCAGCACGCTGTATTTCAGCAAAACCGCCGAGAACACCTGGGATGTCCATACCGCGATCGATGGCAACCTGCTGACCGAGACGCAGACCGTGGCGTTCAGCTCCAGCGGCCTGATCACCAGCGGAGAGACCGGCACCTACACCTATGACCCTGACAACGGTGCCGCGGACATGACCATCGCATTGGATCTGACGGGCACGACACAGTTCGGTAACGACTCCGAGGTGTCCGACATTTCTCAGAATGGCTACACCTCGGGCAGCCTGGTGAGTTTCACCATCGACGATACCGGAACGGTCATTGCCACCTATTCCAACGACCAGACGCAGAGCATCGACCAGATTCAGCTGGCCACGTTCAGCAATGAAAACGGCCTGAAATCCAACGGTGACAACACCTGGCTTGCCACCTCCGAATCCGGCCAGGCCTTACTGGGTGTTGCCAGCAGCGGTTCTCTGGGCTCGATCCTGAGTGGCACGACCGAGGACTCCAACGTCGACCTGACCTCCGAACTGGTGAACCTGATCATTGCCCAGCGCAACTTCCAGGCGAATGCCAAGTCGGTGACGGCGCAAAGCGAAGTGCTTCAGCAAGCCGTAAACATCGGTTCTTAACCCATGGACCGCATGCTTTTCACGGCGATGAGCGGGGCCAATCAGGCGCTCGAGCAGCAAGCCGTCGTAGCCAACAACCTGGCCAACATCGTGACTCCGGGCTTTCGTTCGCAACTGGTCGAAATGCAGTCCTCGCCAGTCATGGGCGAGGGCTTGCCCACACGGGTTTCGGTCGCAGCCAACGGCGTGGGTGTCGACTGGACCGAAGGGCCGATCACCCATACCGACCGGGCGCTGGATGTCGCGCTCGGCGAAAACGGCATGTTGGCGGTGCAGACCGCAGACGGCAAAGAGGCCTATACCCGGCGAGGTGATTTGCAGGTCGATGGCACCGGCGCAATGACCGTGGGTGGGCGCCCGGTCATCGGTGACGGGGGACCGATCACCGTGCCGCTGGGCAGCGAAGTCACGTTGGGCAGCGATGGCACGATCAGCGTCCGTGAACTGGGCATGGAGCCCCGTGGCCTGAGTCCGGTCGGTCGACTGAAGATGGTGTCGGCCTTGCCCGGCACGCTGCAGGCCGGCACCGACGGGCTATTCCGGCCACAGCCCAATGCCAGCGGCACCGTGCAGCCACTGCCTGCCGACGAAAACATGCGGGTGACACCCGGAGCACTGGAGGGCAGCAACGTCAGCCCGACCAACGCCATGGTCGCGATGATCGACAACTCGCGACGCTATGACATGCAGATGAAAGCCATCAGTACCGCCGACGAAAACGCCAAGACCGCCAATAGCCTGCTCTCCCTGCAGGGCTGACCTCACGGTTGAATGAATAAGGAACCGATCGATGATCAGATCACTGTGGACGGCCAAAACCGGCCTGGAAGCCCAGCAGGGCCAAATGGACGTGATTGCCAACAACCTGGCCAACGTCAGCACCAATGGCTTCAAACGGTCGCGGGCGGTATTTGAAGATCTGGTGTATCAGAACGTGCGCCAGCCGGGCGCGCAAAGCAGCACCGATACCCGACTGCCATCTGGCTTGCAGGTCGGCACAGGCGTGCGTGAAGTCGCCACTGAACGCCTGCATACCCAAGGCAATCTGGAAGAGACCAGCAACTCCAAGGATCTGGCGATCAATGGCCTGGGTTTTTTCCAGGTGGACATGCCGGACGGCACCACCGCCTATACCCGTGACGGCAGCTTCCAGCTCGACTCGAACGGCGAGATGGTCACTTCCAACGGCTACAAGCTATCGGCAGGGGTCACCATTCCGGCCAACGCCACGGCCATCTCGATCAGTACCGACGGCATCGTTTCGGTGACCCAGCCCAGTAGCGCCACTTCGACCCAGGTTGGCCAACTGAACCTGGCGCTGTTCATCAACCCGGCAGGCCTGCAAAGCATCGGTCAGAACCTCTACCTGGAAACCGACGCCTCGGGCTCTCCGACCGAAACCACACCGGGCCTCAACGGCGGCGGAACGCTGTCCCAGGGTTACGTCGAAACCTCCAACGTCAACGTGGTGGAGGAAATGGTAAGCATGATCCAGACCCAGCGCGCTTACGAAATCAACAGTAAGGCGGTCGAGAGCTCGGACGAAATGCTTCAGCGTCTGACCCAGCTCTGACCGCTATGTTCGAGACACACAAAATGGCTCACAAGCCCTCATCGGCATGGCCGCTGTCCGTGGCACTGGCCGGCATGCTGGCGACCGCAGGCTGCGATCAACTGCCCCACAAGCCCGTCGTGCCTGACGAGGATATGCAGGTGCCGGCCCTGCCGGCTCGCCTGGCCAACGGCTCGATCTACCAGAGCAGCCGTGGATCGCAGCCCCTGTTCGAGGATCGGCGTCCGCGGATGGTCGGCGACACGCTGACCATCGAACTGGAAGAACAAGTCAGTGCCAGCAAGACCTCTTCCTCCAACGCCAACCGTGCCGGCTCCATGGGGTTGAGTCTGGCGACCACCTCCAGTCGTGCGTCCCAGGTCGACAATTTTGGGCTGGATGCCTCGACGACCCACGACTTCAGTGGCGGCGGCGGCTCCCAGGCGAGAAATTCCTTCACCGGCACAATTTCCGTGACGGTCATGCAGGTGATGCCCAATGGCAACCTGCGGGTGCGCGGCGACAAGCAGATCGCAATCAACCAGGGCACCGAATTCATACGTTTCTCTGGCGTAGTCAATCCCAGAACCATCACCGGAGAAAACACGGTGTCGTCGATCCAGGTCTCACAGGCCCGGATCGAGTACGTCGGTGATGGCTACATCAACGAAGCACAGCGCATGGGCTGGCTCCATCGCATCCTCCTTAATGTGTCTCCTTTCTGAGTACGGGAACCATGGCTGACTCTGTATTCATTCAATCTCTTTTGCGCGCAGCCAAATCCGCAGCTCAAGCGCTCTGCACCCTGTTGTGCGCCGGCACGTTATCGCTCGGCGGCGCGGCACAGGGCGAGCAGATACGCGACATTGCCGATTTTGCCGGGATACGCCCCAACAGCCTGGTGGGCTATGGCCTGGTGGTCGGCCTGGATGGCAGCGGCGACCAGACCACCCAGAGTCCCTTCACCGAACAAGGCCTGACCAACATGCTGTCGCAGCTGGGGGTCACCCTGCCTGCGGACGCCAACATGCAGATGCGCAATATTGCAGCAGTCATCGTGACTGCCAACCTGCCGGCACTCTCGCGCCCGGGGCAGCAGATTGACGTGGTCGTGTCATCGATCGGTAACGCGCGCAGCCTGCGCGGCGGCACCTTGCTGATGACGCCGATGAAAGGGGCCGACGGCGAGGTTTATGCGGTGGCTCAAGGCAACCTGCTGATCGGCGGAGCCGGTGCTTCGGCGAACGGCAGCAGCGTGCAGATCAACCAACTGGCCGGTGGGCGTATCAGTCGCGGCGCCACCGTCGAACGCGCGGTTCCGTTGCGCCTGAGCAGCGACAACGGCTTGCTCAGTCTCTACATGCATGAGCCTGACTCCGCCACGGCCCAGCGTGTCGTCTATGCCATCAATTCCGAAATGCACCGTACGGTGGCGTCGGCCATGGATGGCGGGATGATCGAGATTCAGGGGCCGCTGTCACCCAATGAACGAGTCAACTTCATGGCCCGCATCGAGAGTATCGAGGTATTGCCAATCCAGACCCGTCCCAAGGTGATTCTTGATTCGCGCACCGGCTCTATCGTGCTCAACAGTTCGGTGAAGCTGTATCGCGCCGCAGTCGCGCACGGCAATCTCTCGGTCGTCATCGACACCACCAACACCGTCAGCCAACCCGGCGCCCTCAGTGGCGGCCAGACAGCCGTGACTTCCCAAAGCAATATCTCCATCGAATCCCAGGGTGGTTCGCTGCACTTGCTTGAAGGCACAGCGAATTTGATGGACGTGATCAAGGGATTGAACGCGTTGGGGGCTACGCCGCAAGACCTGATGGTCATTCTGCAGGCACTCAAGGCCGCCGGTTCCCTGCGTGCCGAACTCGAGATCATCTGATGAACAGTACTGGCAGCACCGATGGCTTTGCCCTTGATGTCCAGGGCCTGGAGCAACTCAAGCGACGCTCGCATCAGGACGCCAGCGGGGGGCTGAAAGAGGCCAGCAAACAGTTTGAAGCCCTGTTCCTGCAGATGATGCTCAAAAGTATGCGAGGCGCGATTCCGAAATCGGAAATGTCCAGTGACTCGCAGACCGAGATGTACACCGAAATGCTCGATCAGCAGTGGGCGCAGAGCCTGTCGGGAAAAGGCATCGGCCTGGCCGAGCAACTGACCCGACAGCTCAGCGGTCATTCCGCCATCTACAGCGATGCCAACACCGACATCGATGCGCAAGCGGCCCTGTTCCTCGATCTGCCGCCGTCACGCCCGACCGGCACCACGTCGCCCTTTGCGAACACGGCGTATCAGACTCAAGCGTTTGAAGCCTGGAAACGCCGCGAAGTCAGCGGCGCGCAAAACGAACAACCCGAGCATGTGCTGGCGTTCGTTTCACGCTTGAACGAACCGGCGCAAAAAGCCGCACTCAGCAGTGGCGTGCCAGCCGAGCTGATCCTTGCCCAGGCAGCACTGGAAACCGATTGGGGACGACGCCAGATCACCACCCCGAATGGGGCCGACAGCCACAACCTGTTCGGGATCAAGGCCGGCAGCCAATGGCAAGGCGCGACAACGCAGGTCATGACCACTGAATACGCTGAAGGTGAGGCGCAAAAACAGGTGGAGCGCTTCCGCGTTTACCCGACCGATGAGGCGGCCTTCAACGATTACGCCCGATTGATTCGCACCCGCCCCGGTTACGCCGCCGTGCGCAACGCCACCGACGCGCCACAGGCGGCCATCGCGTTGCAACAGGGGGGGTACGCCACCGACCCGCGATACGCCCAAAAACTGATTTCAGTCATGGCCACCATCGGCCCGCTGCGACCTGTCCCTACCGTGGCGCAACTGGAAAAGTGACGGACAACCCAATGCCGAGCGCCCCGATCGCGCCAGTCATGGACCTGTCGACAAAAAATTCTTGAAAAGAATCAGGGTTACCGGTCAAGTTGCACTTTCGCGGAGCCGATAGTGCGCACTATGTAGCGTAGGAGCTTCTCGATGAATATTATTTCCATTGGTGTCAGCGGCCTCTCCGCCGCACAGATCGCACTCAGTACCAGCAGTAACAACACCACCAACGCCTATACGGATGGCTATACCCGGCAGGTCGCCAACTTCTCCGAATCCGCATCGGGCAGCGGTGTGCAGATTTCCAGTGTCGATCGCCAGTACAACCAGTTCGTGACCACCCAACTCAACAGTTCGATCAGCACCGAAAGCGCGCTGTCGACCTATCAAACCGAAGTCGATCAGATCGACAGCCTGTTGGCCGATGGCGATGCCAGCCTCGATACCCTGCTGCAAAGCTTCTTTTCAGCCATCCAGACCCTGACCTCCGACGCCAGCGACACCGCAGCGCGGGAAGAAGTCGTAGGCGCGGCTGAAACGCTGACATCGCAGTTCACCCAGTTGGGCAGCTACCTGGACGAGATGGCGGACGACGTGAACAGCCAGATCGATGATCAGGTCACGCAGGTCAACGATCTCACCGGGCAAATTGCCGATCTCAACAAAAAAATCAGCCTGTCCGACGCACTGGGCACAACCTCCAACGACCTGCTCGATCAACGGGATCTGCTGGTCAGTCAGCTCAGCGAATTGGTCAATGTCGATGTCACCACGCAGGACAACGGCAGTTACAGTGTGTCCCTGAGCAACGGCCTTGCGCTGGTGTCCGGCAATGACAGTTTCGAACTGCAAACCAGCGTCTCGGCCAGCGACCCCACCCAAACGGTGGTCGCCTACGTGGACGCCGCCGGCAACACCACCGTGCTTGACGATTCAACGTTCGAAGGCGGCTCCCTGGGTGGGCTGATGGATTTTCGCGACACCACGCTGACCGAAACGCAAAACCAGTTGGGCATCCTGGCGGTCACATTGACACAAGCTTTCAACACCCTGCAGGCCTCGGGCATCGACCTGAATGGCGATACGGGAACCGATTTCTTCTCGGTCGACGACCCCAGCATTTACGGCAATACCAACAACACCGGCGACGCGATATTGACCGCGACTTTCACCGACGATGTGAGCGCATTGAGTGCCAGCGACTACACCGTCAGTTACTCCGCCAGCAACGGCTACACCGTGACCCGCAATGACACCGGCGCCAGTGTGGATTCAACCTACGACACCGACACCCTGACGTTCGCCGGGATCAGTGTGACCATCAGTGGCACCGCCGATGACGGCGACAGCTTTCTGGTGTTGCCGACACGCAACGCCGCCAGCAGTTTCAGCACCCTGACCAGTGACGGAAGCCTGATCGCTGCGGGTACCTCGACCGGCAGCAGCGATAACACCAACGCCCTGGCGATGCTCGACCTGCAAACCGACAGCCTCGTCGGCGGCACTTCGACCCTCAGCCAGACGTACTCGACACTGGTCAGTGACGTGGGCAGCACCGCCAGTAAAGTCGCTGGCCAACTCGAAACCCAATCGAGCCTGACCGAGCAACTGACCACGCTGCAGCAATCGGAATCGGGGGTCAATCTGGATGAAGAGGCGGCCGACCTGATTGTCTATCAACAGTATTACCAGGCCTGCGCGAAGATCGTCGAAGTAGGCACTACCGTGCTCGACAGCATTCTCGACATCAGCTGATAACCGTCTGAAAGGAGCGTCACGCCATGCGTCTCAGCACTGCGACGATTTACAACCAAAGCTTGAACGCCATGCTCGCACAGGAAAGCGCCTATCAGGACGCTGCCCAGGAAGTCGCCAGTGGCACCCGAGTGGTCAACCCTTCCGACGACTCGCTGGCCGCCGCCCAGGCTGTCAACGTCCGACAGGCGATCTCGACCAATGAGCAATACGCCGACTCGCGCAGCGCGATCACCACCTCGCTATCCCAGGAAGAAAGCACCCTCGACAGCATCAACGATGCCATCAGCAGCGCCATGGCCCTGCTCGTTCAGGCCAACAACGGCACCTTGAGCGACGCTGACCGCGAGTCGATCGCCACCTCGTTGCAGGGCGTCTACGACACGCTGGTGACGTTGGCCAACGCCACCGACAGTAACGGCAACTACCTGTTTTCCGGCTATCAGAGCCAGAGCCCGGCGTTTGCCGAAAATGCCAATGGCGAGCTGGTCTATCAGGGCGACAACAACGTCGTCACGCAGCAAGTCAGCTCCACCCAGACCATGGCCAGCGGCGATACCGGCGCAACGATCTTCCTGTCGGTCAGCAGCTCCGCAGATTTCATCGCCGAAGCCGGCGACAACACCGGCAGCGTGACCTACGACGGCCCCGACATCACGGACACACAGGATGCGAATTACGGAACAGGCTTTGTCGTGACCTTCAGCACCGCCACCGACGGCACTGCCCAATACAGCATTGATGGCGCCGATCCGGTTGCCTATTCCTCGGGCGACACCCTTGAAGTCAACGGCTTGTCCCTGACCCTAAGCGGTACCCCGGCCGACGGCGACACCATCACGGTCAGTGCCGCCGCCGATGCCGATCCGGACCTGTTCGCAACGTTGAAAAACCTGATCTCGGTGTTGCAGACACCAGTGGATACCGAGGCCGATCAGGCCAACCTGAGTAACACCCTGTCCACGGCCAGCCGCGAATTGAGTAACGCCCAGGACACGGTGCTCACCGTCCAGACATCCGTCGGTTCACGGCTTAATCAGTTGGAAGTGCTCGACACCATCGGCGATGACCTGGCACTCAGCTACACCGAACGTCTTTCCGGCCTGGTCGATGCCGACTACACCGAGTCGGTCACCGAATACACCGCGCTGCAAGTGGCGCTACAGGCCGCCCAGCAAACCTTCGTCAGCATTCAGAAGATGTCGCTGTTCGAGTACATCTGAGCCCTCGGCCCCTGCGCCGCCCGGACGACCTGGCGGTCGCAGGAGCGATTCAGGGCCGCGCCATGTTGTCGATCAGGTACTGCATGAATTGCAGTGTGCTGGTCATCAATCTTTCGAGAAACTGCCCCAGATCGCCCATCACCACCATCAGCAAAACCAACCCCACGCTCAACGTCGCCGGGAAACCCACGGAGAACACCGTCAACTGTGGCGAGACGCGGTTCAGAATGCCCATGGCCAGGTTGATGATCAGCAGCGTGCCGACCATGGGCAGTGCCAATAAAAGACCGGTGAGGAAGATCGTGCTGCCATAGCGGGCTATCAGATTCCAGGCATTGGGGTCGAAATGCAGGTTGCCGATCGGCAAGGTCTTGAAGGTGCTCGCCAGCAGCTCAAGCACCATCAGGTGCCCGTTCAGCGCGAGAAACATCAGGATCGTGATCATGCCCAGAAAGCGCGACAGTACCATGCTGTTGGTGCTGGTATCGGCGGAAAAAAAGGTGGCGAACGCCAGGCCCATTTGCATGCCGCAAATGTCGCCGGTCATCTCGACCACCGCCAGCGTGATACGCATGACCATGCCCAGGGACATCCCGATCAACACTTGCTCCACAATCACCCCAAGCCCCGCCCACGAGAACAGGGCGACATCCGGCAAGGGCGGCAGATTGGGCGCGAGCAGGAAAGCAAGGAGCATCGCCAGGCCCACCTTCACCTGACTCGAGACGTTTTTATGACCGAGAATCGGGTCGCTCATCAGATACGCCAGCACTCGGCAAAACGGCCAGAAGAAGCCGGTCACCCAGAGCTGCAACTGTGCCGAACTGACTTCGATCACGGGCGTCAGCCGATCAGCATGGGCAAATTGCTGAACAATGCGCGTGTGTAGTCCACCAGCATCTCCATGATCAGCGGACCTGCCAGCACCAGCACCACGCACACCCCGACAATTTTGGGGATGAACGACAGGGTGGATTCGTTGATCTGCGTCGCGGCCTGAAACAGGCTCACCAACAGCCCGATAAACAGCGTCACGAGCAGCACGGGCGCGGCCACGATCATGCTCATGCGCATGCCTTTGTAAGCCAGGTCCATGACCATTTCCGGTGTCATTGTCTACGTCCTCGAAGCCACTTCATCAGGTGTAAAAACTTTGCGCCAGCGAGCCGAGCAGCAACTGCCAGCCATCGACCAGCACAAACAGCATCAACTTGAACGGCAGCGAGATCGTGGACGGCGGCACCATCATCATGCCCAGCGCCATCAACACACTCGCCACCACCAGGTCGATGATCAAAAACGGAATGAAGATGGTGAAGCCGGCCTGAAAAGCAGTCTTCAGCTCGCTGGTCACAAAGGCCGGCAACAATACCCGCATCGGTACATCCTCAGGGCCCTGCAAGTCCTCGATCTGGGCCAGCCGCGCAAACAATGCGAGGTCGCCCTGGCGCGTTTGGGTCAGCATGAATTTGCGAAACGGCTGACTCGCCTTGTCGAGAAACTGCTCGACCGTGATCTCGTCTTTGGAGAACGGTAGCCAGGCTTTTTCGTACGCCTGATCGAGGGTCGGTGACATGACGAAAAAAGTCAGGAACAGCGACAACCCCAACAACACCTGGTTCGGCGGTGCCGACGTGGTGCCAATGGCGGTGCGAAGCAAACCCAGGACAATGATGATGCGGGTAAACCCGGTCATCATCAGCAGCACCGCAGGCAAGAACGCCATGGCACTGAGCAGCAACAGGGTTTGCAGGCTCAACGACCACTGCTGACCACCCGCCTGCCCGGTGAAGGCCGCCAGCCCTTGAATCGCCGGTTCGGCCTGAGCATCGGTCAAGCACGCGAACAGCAATACAGCCGACAGCGTCCGTTTCAACCCGCGTCGAACAAAAACCGGCGCACTCATGACGGGCTCCCCGGACCCTCGCCAGTACGCTGGACACTGCGCTTCAGAGCACCGGCCAGGCGTTCGGCAAAACCGTCACCGAGCATGACAGCGCTGCCCTCGGGATCGGCGGGCGGTGCATCCATCTGCGACAGTGCACTGACCTGTTGCGCGGTGACACCCAGCACCAGCCACTGGCCCCGTACCTCGACGATCACCACTTTCTCGCGCTGGCCCAGGCTTGTGCTGCTGACGACACGCATCAATTTCCCGGGGGACAGCGGACGCACACCGACACGCCGCACGATCCAGCCACAGAGCAAAACACAAGCAACCACTAGCGCCAGCGCCAATGCCGTCTTGCCGAGCAATGCCAGGTTCATCAGGCTGTCCGAAGGGACGCCGAGGGCCACGGGCGGCGGAGTCTGACTGACGAGGCTCATCGGTTGAGTTTTTGAACGCGTTCGGAAGGCGTGATGATTTCCGTGATTCGGATACCGTACTTGTCGTCCACGACCACCACCTCGCCCTGGGCTATCAGGTAGCTGTTGATCAAGATGTCCATCGGCTCCCCCGCCAGGCCGTCGAGTGCCAGCACCGAACCCTGGGCCAGTTCCAGCAACTGCTTGATGGTAATCCGCGTGCGGCCCAGCTCTACGCTCAGCTTGACCGGAATATCCATGATCATTTCCAGCTCGCGTGCTGCTGCCGTGGGCTGCGGCGCGGTCAACGGCTTGAACAGGCTGGTGCCGACGCTCGGTGCAGGGCTGTCGGCCGTCGCCTCGGCCTCGGCCTCGCTCTGTTCGGCCAGGGCGATGGCCCAGGGATCCTCAGCATCCGCCCCGGCGCCCTGCTCGGCCAGCGCGTCAGCCCAGTCATCGGCCACTTGCGGCTCGGTAGTGTTTGAATCAGTCATGGTCGGATTCCTTGGCAGTGGACACGTGGCCCTTCACGAATCGGCTGGTAGAAGAGGAGGCAAGGCTCAGGGAGTGATCGACCAGTTCCTTGACGAGCAACGCACGCATCCCGTTCTGGCTGCCATATTCGCAACTCATGACAGGCACGCCGTCGACGCGCGCACAGACGATATCGGGCAGTTCGATGGGTAAAACGTCGCCGACTTTCAGCGCCATGACCTGCCCTACCCGGGCATCCATTTCGACAAAGTCAGCGATCAGCTCAATCTGGGAATGGGTGATCTCGCCGGCCATGCGCTTGTTCCAATGCCGCTCCTCTTCTGGATTGGTATCGGTGAGCGGGCCGTTGAGCAACTGACGCATCGGCTCGATCATCAGGTAGGGGATGACGATGTTGAAGTCGCTGGACAGGTTGCCGACCTCCAGATGGAAGGTCGCATTCACTACGATTTCATTGGGCGAACTGGTGATATTGGCGAACTTGGCCTGCATCTCGGAACGCAAATATTCGATTTCCAGCGGGTAAACGGACTTCCAGGCATTTTTGTAAGCGTCCACCGACAACCCCAGCAAACGCTGGATGATGCGCTGCTCGGTATGCGTAAATTCCCGCCCTTCGGACTTGGTCACAAAGCGGCCGTCACCGCCAAACAGATTGTCCACCACCATGAACACCACGCTCGGCGGAAACACCACCAACGCAGTACCTCGCAGCGGCTTCATCGCCAACAGGTTGATGTTGGTGGGCATCGGCATGTGCAGGGAAAAGTCGCTGTAACTTTGATAGCGCACGCTTTTGACCGTGATGTCGATGCTGCGCCTGATCAAATTGAACAAGCCCATGCGGAAGTAGCGCGCGAAACGCTCGTTGATGATATCCAGCGCGTGCAAGCGCTCGTGGATCACCCGGTGCTGAGTCGCCGGGTCGTACGGACGGACCTGGGCATCCTTGAGCATCCCGACATCGTCATCCGGAGCATCGTCGTCGCCCCCACGAAGCAACATGTCGATCTCGTCCTGGGAGAGCAAATCGTCAATGGCCATGGGTTACTGCACGATAAAGTCGGTGTAAAGAACGTTCAGCACCGAGAGTTCAGGCTGCTGTGCCGCCAGGGATTTTTTGAGTGTTTCGAGAATTTTCGCCGCCAGGATTTCCTTGCCCTGAGGGTTGACCAGCTGCGTGCTGTTTTGCCCGCTCAGCAGTGTCAGAAGCTGGCTGCGAATCTGCGGCATGTACTGCTGCATGAGCTTTTGCGTCGCATCGTTTCCGACTTCCAGTGCAAACCCCACATACAGCAGGCTTTGCTCATCGCGTTCGTTTTGAAGATTGACCGTCATCGGTGCAATCGTCACCAGCCGTGGCGCCTGGGGAGTGTTCTCGACGGTTTCAACCTTCGCCGCTGCATCTGCATGCACTGCTGTTTTGCTCATGTAGAAGTACATGCCGCCGGAACTGGCTGCCGCGGCGACCAGCGCCATCAACAGAATCAGGAGCCAGGGAAATTTGCGGGTGGTGGTCATTGGCTGGAACCATGCAATGAAGGAGAACGGTTAGGCAGGGCTCAAGTATGACCAGCCCCCTGGTCTTCCCATGGGGCGATAAGACCAGGGTAACGGCGGTATCTCGCGGTTTTGATTTGCCATTCAGACGTACAGGTCGACACCCGAACTGCGCACAACGATACGCTGCACCGCCGCCTGCTCAACGTCCGGCACGGCATCGGCGCTGCTCATCGGGGCGTTTGCGCGATTGCCTGGCGAATCGCGCCGAGCCTGATCGCCAGAGGCCTGGCGCGCAGACTCATCGTTCACCGAGGCCTGCCCCAGGGAAATACCCTGGGATGCGAGGGCCTCGCGCAACTGCGGCAATGCCTGCTCCACCGCGGCACGCACCGACGCATGTGCCGACTGGAACTGCGCATGGGTGCTGCCGTCATTGAGATTGAGGCTGATCGACAGCGGGCCGAGCTCGACGGGATTGAGTTGCAAGTCGACCTGCTGCTCGCCCCGCGTGATCATGTCGAACACCTGCTGACCGAGGCCGTCCTGCCATTCGGACGTGCCAACAGCGGTCGCGAGCACCAGACCATTGCTGATGACTTTGTCGCTGCCAGTCAGGCCGACAGAGCTCAATGTCAGCGATGCCAGGCTAAAGCTACTCTGGGCATCGCTACTGACGGAGCCATCGGCCTGGCTGTCGACCGGTGTGTTGTCGGTTTGCGCGCGCAGATCTTGCAGCACATCGGTAACGGGTCCGGTCAGCGTCTGCGACGTGTCCTGCCTGTCGATCGGATCGGACGTGTCCTGACCGGCATCAACGCCTGAGTCGACCAACGTCAGATGCTCGGCCGGCAGTTTGCTGTTGGCGCTGATCAACGTATCGGGGTCCGCGGGCACAGCGCCCTGAGCGGGGATCTCGGCGGGTAGAGCAACCGCTGGCGCAACGACCATCGAAGAGATATCGGGTTGGCCTGCGCTTTCGATCAGCGCCATGCGCTGACGAATGTCCTCCAACGAGCTGTCGACAGCACTCGAACTGTCCGAGGCACTCAGATCGGCATCGCTCGCAAGATCGTCTGCCGTGGCATAGAGATCCAGGCCAAGGTCATCGTCCGTGAGCGAGGCATCCGGCTCGGCGGAAGTGGAAGCCAGTGGCGGGGTCAGGGGGGGCATGGCTGATGTCGAAACGGCTGGAGCCGGCTGCTCGCCCGGTTCGGGGACGACACTTGCCACTTCGGAGGACGGCAACGTCGGCGCAAGGTCGGCGTCTTCGACCGGGCCACGGGTTGCGGTCTGCACCGTACTGTCGGTGATCGACGATACAGAGGTTGGCGTCACGGGTTCGGCGCTCAGGTCTGCCGCCTCTGTTTGAGGCTTGGCGTCCCCCATCGCAGCGGTCGGGCTCGCCGAGTCCTTGCTCGCCGGCGCCTCGCTCACCTGACTCAGCACAGACGAAAACGACTCACTCGTCGTGCCTGGCTTCTGGCCGCAAGCACTGGACTGAGTCGACGCAGCGGACGATGGGGCAAACGAAGCGATGATATCCATGGTGTCCCTTAGTGGCTGCTATCGATGGAGGACGAAAAATGACCAGGCCGCCGACGTAACTGGCTGGCCATTTCATCGGTTTGGCGCTGCTCCACACGCCCGGCCTGCAACCGCTCCTGCTGGGCCCGACGACTCAACAGCGCTTCTATCGCATTGACCTTGCGCCATTGCTCCAGCCAGCTCTGTTGGTGCAGGGCCACCTGTTTGCGGTGACGCTCCAGACTTTTTTGCGCGCGATCGACGGCCTCTTCCAGTGAATGGAGAAAGCCACGGTAGTTCGTGAGCGCAGAAGGGCTCATGCCATCCTTGAGCAACTCCTGCTGCAGGTTTTGGCGGTACTCCTGTTGATACTGGTCAAGCGTGCGCAGCTGATTGACCACCTGCTGTTCGGCGTGACGGCTCTGCGCCAAAGCGCGCGCCGCAACGTCCCGCGCTTTGCCGGTCAGCTCGATCAGCAGGTCAAGCGATTGATTAGCCATGGGTGATTACTCGCCAGGGACAGGAAAAAGTCATTTGCCAGGGAACAAGAGGTTGAGCCCGGACAGGGTCTCTTCCACGCTGGCGCGATCATTGATGCGTTGTTGCAGAAACCGCTCGATGTGCGGGTACAAACCGACGGCACGGTCGAGCTGGGGATCGTGTCCCGGCGCATAGGCGCCGACACTGATCAGGTCGCGATTGCGCTGGTAACGGGACAGGGTCTGCTTGAGCTGTTGCGCCTTGCGCTGCTGCGATTCACTGACGATGGCGGTCATCGCCCGACTGATCGAAGCTTCGATATCGATGGCCGGGTAATGCCCGCTTTCGGCCAGATGACGCGACAGGACAATGTGCCCATCCAGGATCGCCCGCGCCGCATCGGCAATCGGATCCTGCTGATCGTCGCCCTCGCTGAGCACCGTATAAAACGCCGTGATCGACCCGCCGCCGGGCGGACCATTGCCGGTGCGCTCGACGAGCTTGGGCAGCTTGGCAAACACGGATGGCGGATAGCCCTTGGTCGCCGGCGGCTCGCCCACGGCCAACGCGATCTCGCGTTGAGCCATGGCGTAGCGGGTCAACGAGTCCATGATCAGCAGAACATCCTTGCCCTGATCGCGAAAATCCTCTGCCAGGCGCGTCGCGTATGCCGCGCCCTGCAAACGTTGCAGCGGGGACGTATCGGCCGGCGCCGCTACAACCACAGAACGGCGCAAGCCTTCTTCACCCAGGATGTTGTCGATGAAATCCTGCACTTCCCTGCCTCGCTCCCCGATCAGCCCAACCACGATGACGTCGGCCTGGGTATAGCGGGCCATCATGCCGAGCAGTACCGATTTGCCGACGCCTGAACCGGCAAACAGCCCCAGGCGCTGACCACGACCGACACACAGCAAAGCATTGATGGCACGGATGCCGACATCGATCTGACGATCGATAGGGGCACGCTTGAGAGGGTTGAGCGGCTGTGTGTGCAAGCTGGAGTGATGGGCTCCCAGCAACGGTCCGCCGCCGTCCAGCGGCTGCCCGCTGCTGTCCAGCACCCGGCCGAGCAGCGACAGGCCCAGCGGAAAATAACGACCGCCGGCCGCGCCCGTCAGGCCGTCGTCCGAGGCAAAGACCCGCGCCCCCGGTTGCAGACCGTGGATTTCTTCCAGTGGCATCAGGTAGAGGATATCCCCTGAAAAGCCCACCACTTCGGCCTCGGCATAAGCGGGGGCCGGGCGGGCGTGACTGAGCACCGCCAACTCGATGCGGCAGGCACCACCCAACGGCAGACGCAGGCCCACCGCCTCCAGCACCATGCCAGTGGCGCGGGTGATTCGCCCGCTGCGCAGGTAGTGCGCCACCCTCAGCGACTCGCCCTGAAACGTGTCCAGCACGCCGCTCCAGCGTTCGACATGCAGGTTGCCCGGGATCATGGCTGCTCGCCGAGGATCGCCACGGCGTCCTCCAGCCCCCGCGCGATGCTGCGATTCAACATCTCCAGGCGTGACTGGCGCGTGGCGTCCAACTCACCGCTGGCGCTGACCACTCGACAGCCGCCAGGCAACATCGTGGTGTCGGCGTGCAAGGCCCAACCCGCCGCACCAATCTGTTCGCCCAGGCTGCCTTGAACCAACTGCAAGTCATCGGGGTTCAGCCACAGGCGCGGCTTGCCACTCAGCTCGGGGTCGCTGTTGAGCATCTTCTGCACAATAACGATCACCTGCTCCGGTTGGGCGGTCAGGGCTTCTCCTGCCAATTGCTGCGCGGCCTCAAGCGCGATCCGGGCCAACTGGCGGGCAATATGCCCGTCCATCTGCTTGAGCGCCTGATCGAAGTTTCGGCACAACTCCAGCAACGGTTGCAAGGTGTGCACAACCTGCTGCTGCAACTCCACGGCGGCGGCCTGACGACCCTCGCTCAGGCCTTGGGCATACCCCTGTTCCACCCCTTGCGCATGGCCAACCTGCTGCGCCTCGCTGAGGGTCTTTTCGCGCAGCACCTGCATTTCCAGCCGGTGCTGAAAGGCTTGCTTGCGCAGCCTTTCCCGATGGCTCATCTCCGGATCAGGGGCAGGCAATTCATTGCAGCCCAGCGGGTCCATCTGCCAGGGTTGCCAACGGTCGCTGTCGGGTGCGGGAGAGGACTCAGACATAAGCGTCATTACCGCGTGCAGTCACAATTTCACCGCTGTCGGACAAGCGTCGAACCACCTGCAGGATGGCCTTCTGTTCAGACTCGATCTGCGACATGCGGATCGGTCCGCGCGCCTCCATGTCCTCTCGGAACAATTGCGCGGCACGCTGCGACATGTTGTTGAGGAAGCGCTCCAGCAAGGCCGGCGGTGCGCCTTTAAGAGCAATAGCCAGCGAGTTGCTTTCGACCTGCTGAAGCAGCGTCTGAATGCCGCGATCATCCACCTCGATAAGGTTTTCGAACAGGAACATCTCGTCGAGGATCTTCTGCGCCAGGTCTTCGTTGTGCTGGCGCACGGTTTCGATGGCCGACTCTTCGTGCGTGGAACTCATCAAGTTGAGGATTTCCGCCGCCGTTCTGACACCGCCCATTTTGCTGCGTTTGAGGCTTTGCCCATCGAGCATCACACCCAGTACTTCCGTCAGTTCCTGCAACGCCACCGGTTGTACGCCGCTGAAGGTCGCGATTCGCAGAATGATGTCGTTGCGCAGACGGTCGGGCAGCAACTGGAGAATGTCGGAAGCCTGATGACGCTCCAGATGCACGAGGATGGTCGCGATGATCTGTGGATGCTCGTCACGAATCATCTCGGCCACCATCGACGCTTCCATCAGGTTCAACTTGTCGATGCCGGAACCGGTGTTGGTGCTCTCCAGAATATCGTCGATCAGGCTGGCCGCGCGTTCGCTGCCCAAAGCCTTGGTCAAGACCGCGCGAATATGATCACTGGTCTGGATATTGATGGCCGCATATTGATCGGTCTCGTCCATGAACTCTTCAAGGACCTGGCGCATTTCCTCATGGGACACCTGGCTCAGTCGCGCCATCTCGATGCTGATGGCTTCGACATCCGTGCTCGGCAGGAATTTGAACACTTCGGCTGCACTGTCGGCATCGAGCGACAGCAGCAGGATGGCGCTGCGGCGAGCCCCGCTCATTTTGTTAGTCATTTTTCTTCATCCATCCGCGCACGATCATGGCGACCAGTCTCGGGTCTTCGGCTGCGATCTGCTGCAAGCTCTGCATGTTCTGCTCATACACGGCCGACTTGCGTGGCAGGGTGTGCGGCGCGGGGTCCTGGCCGGCGATCATGACAGCGGTGCCCGTGGCCGTCGGGACCAGTGCCGTCCCCGGCTCAGACTCGCTCGCCAGCGCCAACCGGTTCAACTCGCCATGGCGCCGTTGCATCGGCCTGAGCACCAGCCACCACAGCGTCAGCGCGGCAAAGCCGACCAGTAGATAGCGCATGGCGCTCATCAACAGGTTGTATGCCTCGGGGGTTTTCCACCACGCGGGCTCAGCCACGGCAATCTCTGTTTCAACAAACGGGCTGTTAATCACTTGCAGCGCATCGCCCCGACTTTCCGTGAAGCCCATGGCCTGGCGAACCAGATTGTTGATGTTTTCCAGTTCTTCCTTGCTCAGGGGCTCAGGGGTCGGCGTGCCGTCCTTGAGCACCGTGCGATAGTTGACCACCACTGCCGTCGTCAGGCGCTGGATGTTGCCCAGGCTCGATTTGACGTGCTCGACATTGCGGTCGACTTCGTAGTTGATCATCCGCTCGCTCTGCAGCGACTTTTCGTTCTTGCCGCCCTTGGTGTCAGCTGCGTTGGCCGCACTGGCGGCTGTCGTGTTCGCGGCGTTGGCCGCGGGCGTTGGCGCGGTGGCGCGCGTCGGCGCGGGGGTATTGGGTGGCGAGTTGGTCAGCGCCCCCGGAACGCCTCGACCGGCGTCGTCGCCCTCCAATACATGCTCGGACGTCTGCTGGCTGCGCACCGCCGCTTCATTGGGGTCCTGATTGGGGGCGTAACGTTCGGCGGTACTTTCGCGACTGGAAAAATCGATCTGCGCGACCACCTGCGCATGAACGTTCTGATTGCCCAGCAGCGGCGTCAGGATGTCTTCGATGCGACGCTGGTAAGTGCGCTCGACCTCACGCACATAATTGAGCTGCGAGCCATCCAGGCCGGGATTGTCACCATGGGTCTGCGACAACAGACGACCGTTCTGATCGACCACGGTAACGGCATCGACGTTCAGTTCCGGCACGCTGGAAGTCACCAGATGCACAATCGCATTGGCCTGACTCTGCCCCAGCTCTCGACCGGGTTGCAGGGTCAACACGACCGACGCACGCGCCGCTTCGCGGTCGCGGACAAACACCGACTGCTTGGCCATGACCAGATGAACACGCGCCTTGGCGACCGGTCCCAAGGACTCGATGGTGCGAGACAACTCACCTTCAAGGCCGCGCTGATAATTCAAATGCTCGGCAAACTGACTGACACCGAAGGCCTGCTTGTCCAGCAACTCGAAACCAATGCCGCCGCCCTTGGGCAACCCTTGCTCGGCGAGTTGCAGGCGTAACGCATTCATCTTGTCGCTGGGCACCATGATGGTGTTGCCACCCTCGCCCAGCCGATAAGAAATGGCGCGCTTGTCCAGCTCACCGATGATCTGCCCGCCGTCCGCTTCACTGAGACCGGAAAACAGCACGCGATACTCCGGTTCGCGCGCCCACAGCAGCAGGGCCACGACGACCGCAATGACCGCCGCGCCCGCCAACAGCAAAGGCAGCAGGGGCTGACTGCGAAACAGCGTCGACAACGCCTCCAGCGGCTTGGCCGGAGTGCGGGTCAGAGTGTTTTTTTGCGCGCCTTTGGCCAGGACTGCGGTACTCACGAACACCTCGATAGCGAGGATAGGGCCTGTACGAAAGACATTGCAGAGTCCGGTAGCAGTAGTAGTCGATCAGCCTCCTGTTTCAGGCAGCACCCAGGGGTACCGCAGCGAATCGGGACGGCCGGCAGGACTTCATTCTGGCGAAAATGGCGGAAGCTAAAGGCCGGAAAAGCCGCCGGTTTTGTGGTCAATTGAGCGAATGTGCGGACCGGCAGGCTTGGTAATCTGCTGGCCTAATCGCTGCATACAGGTCTTGCGCCATGAATTCGTCCGCCCTCACCAATGCCTTGCAACAACTGACGCTCCTCGCCGAGCAGGCCGAAGGCGCGAATATGCATAACGTCAGCAGCGGGCCCGCCAGTGGTTTCGCCGGTGAATTGCAGGTTTCGCTGCAGCGCATCAACCAATTGCAACAAACCGCCAGCAACCAATCCAACGCCTTCCAGGCAGGCAGTGCCGCGGTTTCGCTCAGCGATGTGATGGCCGACTCACAGAAAGCCAGCATTGCCTTCCAGATGGGTGTGCAAGTGCGCAATCGCCTGCTCACGGCCTACAAAGACGTGATGGCCATGCAGGTCTGAAGTCGCGGAGCCCGGCGGGCTTCGTGGCACGGCGCTCGGCAGCCTTGCTGATGAGATCGTTGAAAAACGCGATCAAGCCCTAAAGACGGGTTTGCCCGTTGCCGATGTTGCGTTCAAACGCACTCCTTTGAGTGTGAACACAACACCTTGCTCAACGAGCAAGGCCAGGCACTCACCAAGACAGGCCCCCACATGACAACGACCACCACCTCCAGCAGCTCGACCGCAACCGTTACCTCCCTGGGCGTTGGCTCCGGGCTGGATCTGGACAGCATTCTGGAAAGTCTGGAAGACTCGAAAGAGACCAGCCTGCTGGACCCGATCACCGCACAAGAGGACTCGGTGGAGGCCGAAATATCGGCCTACGGTACGTTGACGAGTACCCTGACCACCCTGCAATCAGCGGTTGAAGCCCTGGCCGATGAGAGCCTTTACAAGTCGTTGACCACGACCTTGTCCGGCACCGGCGTGACGGCGGCAACCACCAGCGAAGCCGAAGCCGGCACCTACCAGCTGGAAGTGACACAACTGGCCCAGGCACAAAGCCTCACCACCGATGGCATCGCCGACAAGACCACCGCGCTGGGCACCGGCACACTGACCCTGCAAGTGGGTACAAAAGAGGCGGTATCGATCACCCTCGACAGCAGCAACAACACGCTGGAAGGTATCCGCGACGCAATCAACGCGGCCGATGCCGGCGTGACCGCCTCGATCGTCAGTGACGGCAGCGACACCCCGTACCGCCTGGTGCTGACATCCGACAGCACCGGCACCGAATCGGAAATGACCGTGACCTACACCGGCACGGACAGCACCGATGAAGCGTCGAGCCTGTTTGGCTACGACGGCTCGACAGGCAACATGACCGAAACAGTCGAAGCCCTGGACGCAAAACTCACGATCAACGGCATCTCTATTTCGAGCCAAAGCAACACCGTCGAAGATGCCCTGGAAGGGGTCACCCTGAGCCTGTCCACAACCGGCAGCTCGCAAACTCTGACGATTACCCAGGACACCGACGCCATCCTCGATGCCATTACCACGTTCGTCGATGCGTACAACGATTACGTCACGACCGTGGATGACTTGACCGCCTATGACGCGGATACGGATACGGCAGGCGAGTTGCTGGGAGACTCGACCACCCGCCGAATCAGCAGTGAATTGAGCAGTGATCTCTACAGCGCTATCGGCAGCGGGACGTATAGCTACCTCTCGCAGCTGGGGATTTCCCTGCAAGTCGATGGCACCTTGTCGATTGACGAAGACACGCTGACGACCGCGCTCGAAGACAACATTGATGCTGTTTCGGAATTCTTTATCGGCACCGATGACACCACAGGCTTTATTACCCAGATGTCGACCGACCTGGACAACTACCTGGACGAAGATGACGGCTTGATCGTCGCTAAAACCGACAGCCTGGAATCCAAACTGGAGCAACTGGAGGAGCGCTATGTAGAGAAGCAGGCGCTGATCGACTCCGAGATGGCACGCTGGACCGACGAATTCACCCAACTTGATACCTTGATATCCGAGCTGAACTCGACGGCCGATTATCTGACGACCCAGTTTGATGCACTTAACAGCGATGATTGACGACCCTACTGCGGAGCAAATTAGATGAGTTCCATTCGAGACGCGAATGCTTATGCCAGGGTGGGCGTAGAAAGCGGCATTTGGGCGGCCTCTCCTCACCAAAGGATCGTGATGCTGTTCGACAGTTACCAGGCATCGATTCGTATCGCTCGCCTGCACCTGCAGACCGGCAACATCGCCGAAAAAGGCAAAGCCATTACCAAGGCAATCAATATTGTCAGTAAGGGGTTGCGCGCTTCGCTGGATCTCGAACGAGGGGGCGACGTTGCCGTGCAACTTGACCAGCTCTACGACTACGTTGTTCGTGTGCTGCTAAGGGCAAATCTCAACAATGACGAGACTGCGCTCACGACTGCCGCCGACCTGCTGGAACCTGTCGCCGCAGCCTGGCTAGCCATTGGTTCGCACATTGAGGAAGAGCGGTAGACATGATGCAAGCACAATTGATCGCCGCTTATGAACAACTACTCAAACAATCACAACGCCTACTCGAATGTGCAGAAAAATCCGACTGGAACGGCATCTTCACCTTAAAGTCCCAAGGGCTGATCGATGCCAACTACTTGCGCCGCGCCGAAGATCAAGTCGAACTTGACGATGCCGGCCGGCAACACAAGTTTGAACTCATCAGCCAAATCCTGATGCTGGAAGAACAGGTCAATTCGTTCTTGCATGCCCGTCAGAATGACTTGGGTGAGCTCATGCAAATCAATCGTCGAAAGAGCGATCTGAATACGGCTTACCGCGCATCGACCAACAGCGTGATACCCATCGACCGCTATTTGTATCGAAAAAAATAACAGCCTTGTACAAGCCGTACCAAGTCACGACACATTGATGTGAAATTATCTTTGAGGTGCAAAAAGACGCCTGACAACAGACAACAAATAGTCTGCCTCAGTCGGTTATCGTACGTTTCAATTGATACTTTAGAAAAAATTAAAAAGTCGGTATTCACGACCTGCGAGTGGACGGTCGAGCGTGTGAATAACCGAATAAAAAAGATACGACAGGGTGCCTGCCTGCAAAGCAACAGCACCCATTTTTTGTACTTGTCGATTTGCAGCACCTGTCTGCCAGAGGTCACGCCGCCAAGGCGCACCGAACTGTAGTACCCATCGGGAGGGTAGAAGTTGCCAAATACCAACGCTGAACTAGAAGACATCCAGGATCTGAATCTTTCCTATTTATTACTGGCCCAAAACCTGCTGCGCAAAGATCGGGAGATCGCCATTTTTCGCCTGAAACTCAGCGAAAAAATGGCGGACCTGCTAACCAAACTGAGCAGCAAGCAAATGACCCAGCTAGCCCGGGTCAATCAATTGATTTGCCGCCCCGTTTTCGAAGAGACAGACCGTCTGTCCAAGGTCCTGGGCAACTCTCGCGAACTGGGCATGGTGGAAATTCATTCTGCACTGCTGATGGCCGCCGCCGATCGTTCAGGCGACATGCGAACCGGGGAAGGCTGATCCATGTCAGAAAAAAGCCTGGTTACCGAAATGCAGCAGGTGCAACTGGCGATCGAACTGATTGAACTGGGTGCGCGACTGCAGGTACTGGAAACCGAGACCTCGCTCAGCCGGGGCCGACTGATCCGTCTGTATAAAGAAGTTAGAGGAGCCTCCCCACCCAAGGGCATGCTGCCCTTCTCCACCGACTGGTTCGTGACATGGCTACCGAACATTCACTCATCCCTGTTTTACGGCATGTATCGCAGCATGATCGAAATCGGCGGACACCGGATCGATGCTTTCGTCAAAGCCTATCGCCTGTACCTGGAGCAGGTGGCCGATCAAGAAGGGGAATTGGTACTCGGCCTTACCCGAGCCTGGACCCTCGTACGCTTTTTTGAAAGCGACATGCTTGAGCTGATCCGTTGCGAGTGCTGCTCCGGCGAGTTCGTCGCCCATTCTCATGCACCAACGCAGCACTATGTATGCGGCATTTGCCAGCCACCTTCGCGCGCCGGCAAAACCCTGAAACGCCGAGACTTCGACGCCCTGCTACTCGACAGTCTGCCGCACGTACGCAAGGCTTGAAACGATCACAGCGTCGCGCCCCCCTCACCCCACGCAAAAAGAGCAGGTAAGCCCGACGGATCGGGCTTGCCTCTTTTCACCCCAGCCGCCCCCCCCCAAAAAAATAACTTCAAGTTTTCGATAGGCCTGCCGATATCCAGCAGGTCATCTATTTCTTAAATTTAAGGAACGACCACGTGCTCATCGCATTAGGGCTTATCGTTGTACTTTTGTCGGTGTTCGGTGGCTTCGTCCTGTCCGGTGGCAGCCTCGGCCCACTGTATCAACCGACCGAACTGCTGATGATTGGAGGGGCTGGCATCGGTGCGTTCATCGCCGCGAATAATGGCAAGACGATCAGGGCCACGCTCAACGCGATCTCGCGATTCAAGCGCAGCGCCAAGTACGACAAAACGTTGTACCTGGAACTGATGGCAATGATGTACGCCTTGCTGAGCAAAGCACGACGTGAAGGCATGCTGTCCCTGGAACGGGATATTGACAAGCCCGACCAAAGCCCGATTTTTGCCCAGCATCCACGGCTGGTGTCCGACCCGATGATCATCCATTTCATTACCGATTACCTGCGCTTGCTGGTCAGTAGTGCGATGCAGGCCCATGAACTCGACGAGCTGATGCTGCACGAAATCGAAGAGTTCGAACACGAAGCCCATTTGCCCGCCGACGCCCTGTACAAAGTCAGTGATGCCTTGCCGGCCTTCGGTATCGTCGCGGCCGTCATGGGGGTGGTCAAAGCCCTGAGTGCGGTTGATGTCGGTCCGGATTTGATGGGCCAGATGATTGCCCATGCCCTTGTCGGGACCTTTCTCGGGATCTACCTGGCCTACGGCCTGGTTGCGCCATTGGCCAGTCGTATCGATCGACAGGCCGCCGAATCGGCCAAGATGCTGCAGTGTATCCGCGTCACGTTGCTGGCGAGCGTGCAAGGCATGCCTCCACAATTAGCGGTGGAGTTCGGTCGCAAGGCCCTGCACACCAGCGAGAGACCCGGCGCGCTGGAGCTGGAAAGCCATGTGCGTGGCGGTAGCAGCCAACCCGGGCTCGAATGAGCATGAATGATCAACCGATCATCATACGGCGCAAGAAAAAGGCCGCTCACGGGCACCATGGCGGCGCATGGAAAATTGCCTTCGCCGACTTCATGACCGCGCTCATGGCGCTGTTTCTGGTGTTGTGGGTACTGTCCAACGCCAGCAAAAGCGATAAGGACGCGATTGCCGAATACTTCAGTACGCCATTGCTGGTCGCCATGAGCAAAGGGGATCGCAACTCGGCAAGCACCAGCGCCATTCCCGGCGGAGGCCCGGACCAACGCTTCTCTGAAGGTGAGCGAGCCCGAAGGGATCAACGCCCACAACGCCTGTCCAGCGAGGAGCGTCGTCATCTGGAGTCGCTCAAGCACCGGCTGGAAAGCGCGGTGGAGCGCGATCCACAACTGAGGGAGCTCAAGCAACAGATCTCCATTGAGCTGAGCCCGGAAGGTTTGCGCGTGCAATTGCTCGACACCGACAAACGCCCGATGTTCGAACTGGGCAGCGCCAATGTCGCGCCGTATTTACGAAAACTGCTCAGGACCCTCGCGCCGGTGCTCAACGAACTGCCCAATCGCATTCAAATCAGCGGGCATACCGACAGCCACCCGTACCCAGGCGGCGAGACGGGCTACAACAACTGGGACTTGTCCGCCGATCGTGCCAAAGCCTCTCGCCAGGAACTGGTCGCCGGCGGCCTGGACCCGGACAAGCTATTGCGTGTCTCAGGCATGTCCGATCGCATTCGCTTCCATGGCGCCGGCCCCTATGACGCCGCCAACCGGAGGATCGAAATCATTGTTCTGGACAGCCGCGTCGCGCAGAAAATTCTGTCTCAGGACGAATACGGCCCATTGGAAGTGCCGGAGCCGACGACTCCCGAGCCCTCCACAAGCAAACCGGCGGAACAAACCCGACATTAACGCTCGATTGTGCGTGGTGTTTCCACGATCAGTGCTCTTGGCTGCTGCGCACAATGACGACCTTTGACATGTCGCGCGGGTCGCCGCAGGCGCCCGGAGAGCCATGGCCGAGACCAGCAGAGAGGACAAGACCGAAGCGGCGACGCCGCGACGAATAGAGAAGGCCCGTGAACAGGGTCAGGTCGCCCGTTCTCGTGAAATGAACACCTTCGTCATGTTGCTGGCCGGCATCGGAGGGCTGTGGATCATGCGTGGCAAGCTGTATGACAGCCTGGGACAAGTCATGGAGCAGGCGTTGCTGTTCGACCGGGCACAACTGTTCGACACGGCACGCATGCTCAGTGGGCTCTGGTCATTGAGCCAGATCGCGCTGTTCGCCTTGATCCCATTCTTCGCCCTGATGACGCTCGCGGCCCTGGCCGCCCCGACGTTACTGGGCGGATTGGTGATTACCCTGTCGGCCGTGCGTCCGCAGTTTTCAAGGGTTAACCCCATCAATGGGCTGGCACGGCTCTTTTCCGTGCAGGTGCTGGTTGAGCTGGCGAAAGCCATCGCCAAGGCAACGCTGATCGGTACGGTGGTCTATTTCTTTCTCAAAGCACACATCGGCCAGTTGCTGGTCTTGCCGCAAATGCCGGCGCAGCAAGCCCTGACAACGGTCATGGGGTTGACCGCCAAGTCCTGCGCAATGTGCGTGGCCGCCCTGATTATCGTGGTCGGCATGGACGCGCCTTATCAGTTGTGGACCTACGCGAAGAACCTTCGCATGTCCAAGGAAGAGCAGCGCCAGGAACACAAAAACGCTGATGGCGACCCGCGTATCAAGGCGCGGATTCGTCAACTGCAACAGGCACGCGCCCGGCGACGCATGATGAGCAAGGTGCCCAAGGCCGACGTCATCGTCACCAACCCGAGCCATTTTGCCGTTGCCCTGTCTTATCAGAAGGATCGGAACGGCGCACCACGAGTGGTCGCCAAAGGGGCCGATGATGTAGCTCTGCGTATTCGCGACATTGCACGGGAACATCACTTGCCCGTGCTGGAAGCTCCGCCGCTGGCCCGTGCCCTTTACTTCCACGTCGATCTCGACCGTGAAATTCCCGTTGAGCTGTACACCGTTGTCGCCGAAGTCGTGGCCTGGGCCATACGTCTCAAGCGCGTGAGTGAGCATGGCGGTGACGTGCCACCGACCCCGGTGAACCTGTCCGTGCCGCCAGGCATGGACCAGCGTGGCCCGCGTAACGCTAAACCTGAGGATGAACAGAACGAATGAAAGGAATGACCGATTTACTCGGCCCTGACTCCTGGCTGGCCAGAACCGACCTGAAGATCATGACCGGGCCTGCGCTGATCGTTCTCATCCTCTCGATGATGATCCTGCCGCTGCCGACGTTTATTCTGGACTTGCTGTTCACCTTCAACATCGCGCTGGCGATCATGGTGTTGATGGTCAGCATGCTCACGGAAAAGCCACTGGACTTCTCGGCGTTTCCCTCGGTGCTGCTGTTTACCACCTTGCTGCGTCTGTCACTCAACGTGGCCTCGACGCGGGTGATTCTGATGGAGGGCCACACCGGCCCCGACGCCGCCGGGAAGGTCATCGAGGCCTTCGGCGAGTTTCTGGTGGGCGGTAACTTTGCCGTGGGTCTGGCGCTGTTCCTGATTCTGGTGACCATCAACTTCATGGTGATCACCAAGGGTGCCGGACGAATCGCCGAAGTCGGCGCGCGCTTTACGCTGGACTCGATGCCTGGCAAGCAGATGGCGATCGATGCCGACCTGAACGCGGGCCTGATCGGCGAACCGCAAGCCCGCCAGCGCCGCAAGGAAGTCGCCCAGGAAGCCGATTTCTTCGGCTCCATGGACGGTGCGAGCAAGTTCGTGCGAGGCGACGCCGTGGCCGGGTTGGTCATCATGGGCGTCTGCATCATTGGCGGCCTGGCCATCGGCATCCTGCAACACGACATGGCCTTCGCCGACGCCGCCCACACGTACACCATGCTGACCATCGGCGACGGTCTGGTGGCGCAGATTCCTGGCCTGGTGATCTCGATTGCCGCCGGTGTCACGGTGTCGAGGGTCAATACCGAACAAGACGTCGGCCAACAGATGATGGGCCAGCTGTTCAGTCGGCCCAAGGTGCTGATGATGACGGCGGGCGTGATGGGTTTGCTCGGGCTGGTACCGGGCATGCCGAACCTGGTGTTTCTGATTCTCACCGGACTGCTGGGCGGGCTGGGCTGGTGGTTCACAAAACAGGAGGAGCTGCCGCAAGAAAGCTCCACCCAGACCTTGCTGCCCAAATCGGCGTCACAAAGCTCCGAAGCCTCCTGGGACGATGTGCACCTGGTGGATACGCTGAGCTTGCGCGTCGGCCACCGACTGATTCAACTGGTGGATGCGCGCCAGCAAGGCGAACTGATCACCCGCATCAAAAGCCTGCGCAAAAAGTTCGCCCAGGACGTGGGCTTTCTACCGCCCGTGGTGCATGTGCGTGACAAGCTGGAATTATCTCCCAACACCTACATCATCAGCCTCAAAGGCGTCGAGATCGGACGTGGCGAAGTCTTTCCCGGCAAGTGGCTGGCCATCAATCCCGGCAAGGTCACCAATGTGCTTGAGGGCACAGAAGCGGTGGATCCGGCGTTTGGTTTACCGGCCATCTGGATCGAGCCGAGCCTGCGTGAGCACGGACAGATTTATGGCTACACCGTGGTCGACGCCAGCACCGTGACAGCCACCCACCTCAACCATCTATTGCATCAGCACGCCAAAGACATGCTGGGCCGCGGTGAAGTCCAGAAGCTTCTGGACAAGCTCGGTCCCGACAGTAAGGGGCTGATCGACGAAGTCGTGCCCAAGATGGTGTCGCTGACGGTATTGCAACGTGTGCTGCAGAACTTGCTGGAAGAAAACGTCTCGATCCGCGACATGCGCACCATTCTCGATGCCCTGGCCGAACACGGCGGCG
Organism: Pseudomonas fluorescens group sp. PF-69; assembly: GCF_054481235.1. Taxonomy (NCBI): domain Bacteria; kingdom Pseudomonadati; phylum Pseudomonadota; class Gammaproteobacteria; order Pseudomonadales; family Pseudomonadaceae; genus Pseudomonas; species Pseudomonas fluorescens group sp. PF-69. The sequence goes on from NZ_JBTMNC010000001.1 coordinate 746,411, forward strand.
CGCAACAGCCACCCGATGTTCAGGAACTGACGGCCGTGGTGCGCATCGCCCTGGGGCGTTCGATCGTCAATCAGTTGTTTGCCAACAAGCCCGAACTGAAAGTCATCGGGCTGGACTTCAACCTTGAACAGGTGCTGATGCAGGCGGTCGGCAATGGCGGCTCGCTGGAGCCCAGCCTGGCGGACAACCTGATGCAACAAACCTCACTGGCCCTTAAACGCCAGGAAGTCAGCACCGAGCCGCCCGTGTTGGTGGTGCCGAACAAGCTGCGTCCGGTGCTGTCACGGTTCTTGCGACGACGTCTGCGTCAGTTGACGGTGATTTCCCTCAGCGAAGTACCGGATGACCGCACACTTCGAATGATTAACGTGATCGGAGGAACACCCAAGTGAGTGCTCAACGATTTATCGGTGCCAACAGTCGCGAGGCCATGAATCAGGTGCGTCTGGCCCTGGGTGAGGAGGCGTTGATCCTGTCGAGTCGCATGACTGACGAAGGCGTCGAGATCATGGCGCTGGCTGAAGAAACACCCGCGCACGCTTTTACGCCACTGCGTATTGCCACCCCGACGGAGTCAGACGACGACCCGGTGCCAATCAGCCTTCACCATGCCGCGGCCGCTTACGCCCACCAGACCAGCCCATTTTCAACACACCTCGAGCCCATCGATACGCCGGTTGCGGCGCACCCGACGCCCGCAACCACCCTGGATTTCACCGCGTTGAGTGAACGTCTGCTGAGCGAAATTCAGGACATGCGCCAGCTAATCGATCGCCAGGCAGAACGGGCAGTCAGCGACCAGAGTGGTCGACCTCAACTGATCCGATGGCTGCTCGATGCAGGTTTCAGCGCACGTCTGAGCGAGGAATTGCTCGGCACGATCCCACCCCAACTCCAAGGGCCTGATGCCACACCTGCAAGGTTGCAAGCCTGGCTGGCGCAAAAACTGGACAGCCAATTGAACCAGCTTGGTGACGATGCCGAGCTGTTCGACCACGCAAGCATCATTGCCCTGGTGGGGCCGACCGGGGTAGGCAAAACCACCACCACCGCCAAACTGGCGGCGCGTTATGTCATGCGTCATGGCGCCAGTCAGGTCGCCCTGATCACCACCGACAGTTTCCGTATCGGCGCCCATGAACAGCTGAAAATCTATGCCCAACTGCTGGGTGTCGACCTGCACACCCTGGGGCCTGCGGCGGCGCTCAGCCCGTTGCTGGCCAAACTGGCGGACAAGCGACTGGTGATCATCGACACCGTGGGCATGAGCCAGCGTGACCAACGCCTGCTGACGCAAATCAACCAACTGGGCTCCAGCGACCGAGCGTTGCGCCTGATGCTGGTAATCAACGCGGCCAGCCACGGCGACACCCTGGAAGAAGTGGCGCAGACCTATCGTGACGCCGCGCAGGCGGCCGGCTGCCCACTGGATGACTGCATCATCAGCAAATGCGATGAAGCCGCACGGCTGGGCCCGGCACTGGATACCGTGATTCGTCACGGGCTTCGGCTGAACTACCTGTCCGTCGGTCAGCAAGTCCCTGAAGACTTGCAGCTCCCCGCAGCCTCGACCTTCCTGCAGCAGGCACTGGATATCTCCCGCCCTTCCCTGTTTGCCGCAAAACCGAGGACCTCGACGGCCCAGCGACTGGATGCGCTGGTGCGCAGTTTACTGGGTCAGAACCGGACGATTTCGACCCTGCGCGACAGTCTGATCCATCGGATCGAGGGCTTTGAGCAGTTGCTCGATGCCTGGCCATTGGTGGGCATGCCCCAAGCGGAGCAACACCGGCTTTGGTCAGCGTTCCTGAATGTGCAAGAGCGCTGGACGCCGGCCAGTCCGAACGGTCTGCTGTTGTGGGGAGCGCCGCGCCCGGCGTCCGGAGCCTCATGGAACATGCCCTTGTTGACGGTGGACAGCGCCGGTCAATTGAAGGCCCGCCCCTGGCTGACGCATCGCATGCCGATTGGCCCCCAGCCACGACTGAGTTGGTGCCAGCCACGCTGGCCGGCACACCGTCATGTGTGGGCAACCTGTCCGAGCGGCGCCACCCTCGATGCGCTGCATGACAACGGACAGCCGTGGCAGAGTGCAGTCAAGGGCAGCCAGCGCGTCATGTACCAGGGCGAACATCGGCGCCTCGGCACACTGAACACACACAGCGAAGACTTCGGCGTTCGTGAACTGCGATATCGCAACCGCAACGTGCGTCTGAACCTGAGTCATCTGTCGGTCACGCTCAAGGGGTCGACTCAAGCCCCCCTGCGTGCCTGGTTCGGTACGCTGCAAGACAGCCACAGCGGCCAGTGCCTGGGGCAACGCAGATGGCTGGCAGGGGAAAACACACAAGGCGTCTTGAAGGATCAGGTGGCCGATCTCATCCTGCAGTTGAAACACGATGAACTGGCAAAGCTCACCGGGCATGGCTGGGCGCTATTGTCGGACATTCAGCCGCACCTGCATGCCGAACTGCGCTTATACCTGGCGAGCGGACTGGCCGCGACCGCCGTACGACTGACCAATGCCAGCGATGACTGGGCCTTCCAGGCTCGCGCGCAACTGCTAGGGCTGTCGCCTGAAAAGAGAGCCGGCAATGCATCGGGGATTCTTGAAGGGTTGCTGCACCTGCTGACCGTCAGCGATGCCTTTACACGCATGGGCAGCGCTCGGCACAGCGCCTTCCCATGAACGATCCGGACACCCGACCGGCGGTGGACACACTGGATCAGGCCGCCGGCCTGCGCCGTTGGGCCGAAAAAAACAAGGCGAATCCCAACGCCACCGCCCACCAAGCCGCCCCGTTATCGTCGCCCGCGCCGGATCGCACACTGATCCTGTTCGGCCCAACGCAGGCGGCAGGCCCGGCGCATGAGACCCTGGAGCGCTGGCATCGGCAAGGCCATCAATGGATCGGCCACCCCGCCCGCTGGCGCCTGCTGCTCGTGGATAACAAGCACCGGAATCTGCAAGCCCTGACTCGCCAACAACCGCGCTGGGGGCTATGGATCGACAGCGACCTTGACGCCTTCCGCCGAGCCTTCCAGACCTTGTGCCAGCTCAGCGAACAAGGCGGTCCCGACCACGTGCTGGCGCTGCACGCCGGTTTTCCCCGGCAGGGCCTGCTCAACAACCTGCGAGAGGCGGCCCACCGTTATCTGGGCGTTCGGTTGTTGCTCATTGATGAAATCAGTGACTGAGGCCTTCGTCATTGGCTACTGCATCTAAGCGGGGAACATGTCGTGTAGCGCATGGCTGTTCCGCGCTTAAGGGGCTCGGGGGTGCAGTAATAATCCTCGCCATACGACTCCAGGCGTCACGCGGCTTCCAACTGTGCGGATGCCTCATCGCCATTTTCTGTCTTTCGCAGGCGCGCACGATGTATACGGCACAGGGCAAGATAAACCAGCAGGAAGTGCTCCAGCAGTACCTACCCTTGGTCCGGCGGCAAGCACTGGGTCTGAAAACCCGGCTGCCAGCCAATATCGAGCTGGACGATTTGATTCAGGCCGGCAGCATCGGCTTGCTCGACGCCATGTCTCGCTATGACTTTAGCGTGGGGGCCACGTTCGGAACCTTCGCCTCGCAACGTATTCGCGGCGCAATGATCGACGAACTGCGCACCCGCGACTGGGTACCCCGCAGCGTGCGGCGCAACGCACGTGCGCTGGAGGATGCCATGCATCGCGTGGAGCAAAGCCTGGGCCGACCTGCCAAAGAGCGCGAAGTCGCTTCAGCGATGGGATTGACGCTCGCTGAATACCATCAAGTGCTCAGCGACACTAATGGTAGTCAAATGTTGCCCATCGACGATGTGGGCGAAGAGCATATCGATGCGATCAGTTCCCGGCACCTCACCCCCTTTGCCGAACTGGTCAATGATCGCAACCGAGCCCAACTCATGCGCGCCATTGACGCCCTTCCAGCGCGGGAAAGACTGCTGCTCGCGCTGTGTCATCATGAAAAACTCAACCTGCGCGAGATTGGCCTGGTGCTGGAAGTCAGCGAGTCACGCGCCTGTCAGTTGCACAGCCAGGCCATTGCCCGGCTGCGCGCCAGCATGACGGAATAACGACACGTGAAAATCACTGTGTTCGGTTCCGGGTATGAGGGGCTTGTGGCAAGCGCGTGCCTTGCCGATGTCGGCCATCAAGTGATGTGCATGGACATCGGCCCGCACGCATCGAACGGCTGCAGGACGGTGAAATACCGATTCACGAGCCGGGCCTGAGCCCCGCGCGTCCCAACCCGCGAACGCGCACGGCTCAGTTCATCAGCGTCTGACGATCACTGGGCGTAGGCCACCTCGTTGTAGCTGGCCACCAGCCAGGTCAGCTCTGACCGAGGAATTTCTGCGAGAGGACGCAGGTCGAACCGCGCCATTCGACCGACGAACCTGGTCGGTGCCAATAACCGCTCGACCACGTGATAGTGAGGACGATCGAGGTAATCGTCGAACAGCACGATCATCGGTTTGGTCGCCCGCAGGTAGGCGGTCACGAAGCAGGCAATCCGAAAACGCCCGTCGATCAGGATCACATCCGGTTGCTCGAAGAACGGTTCATCCCAAACCTTCAGCGGATAGGTGTGGAATTTTTTCCAGGCCCGGGCATTTTTCGGACGCGCCCACGGGCCGGTCTCGCCGACATCGATCGGGTAAATCACCGGTGGCGATGGCAGCGAAGCGCTGGCAATCCAGGCTTGCATGTCCTTGGCCCAACGGGCGTCGTTCTCGACCGAAATCACTGACTTGTCCGGCATTCTGGCGGCCATGATTGTCGAACCACCGCTGCCGTACTCCAGAATCACCGAGGCCTCTGCATAGATCGTTTTCAGGTAAGCGGCGACCTCTTCCGGGAATGTCACCTGGGGTTCCTGCATCGGCGCCCGCAAGCCATCATCTTGTCGAGCGGCAAGCGCTTCGACCTGGTTTGATGTGGGCATCGAGGCCGATGACGTGTTCTGACAATGCTTGAGGTACCGCTCGGCCAAACCGCTGTCGAGCGCGCTGAGAAGCTGTGTCGCGACGTCGTGAGCGCCGTAAACCGTGTGCAGGATGAACGCCAGCTTCAGCCGCTGGTTGTCCGACAGTGCCGCCAAACGCGCCGAGTCGGGCAGAAACAAGGCATCGGCACAGACCAGATGTGAGGCCTGAAGTTGATCAGGACTCTCACCCTGCAGCCGGTGGCTGTCGTGTTGAAGTTTATTCAACCGATAAAAGCTAAACCCCAGGCGAGCAAGGCTTTGGCTGATCAGGCCCACATCGGGCTGCTGGCGATGGGTCGGCGCAAAGTTGACGCGTGCCTGCACCAGCAGCGTATCGCTCAGTGTCCGTTGCCCGTGATCAATGACGGCGAGGCTGTCGTTCAGATTGTCCAGCACCAGCCAGTCAACGGACGACAAGCCATTGATCGCGTCCAGCTTCAGGGTCGGCAGCGCAAGTTGGGCCAATACGCGGGCACCCGGACGTTGCGCGGCCAGAGGTTCCAACGTCGCTGTCATCATCGGATCGAGGCACGCGTAGAGAGTGGTCGCCCGGCCATTGCCCAGTGCCGCATGCGGGTAATAATGCAACTCGCCGAGTAGTGCCAATTGCTTGGCATTATCGATGCGACTGGCCGGGTCGAACGCTATCGTCGAAAAGGCGCCCAGCTTTTGTAGCGCGACAAACTGCGCCGAAGCCACCAGTGTCGCGCCATGATCGAGCGTGACGATCTTGCCCTGAAACTTGAAACTGAAGCCCTCCTCCCTGACTGGCTCAACCGGGTGCTGGATGTCCACTGCCTCGGCTTCGCCCTGGAACCGGGCGCCCCCATCCTTGCTCAGCGTCAACGCGGCAGTAGGTTTGCCCTCGCAATAGCGCTGCCAGATTGCCCGCATGGCCGTGCTGAAATGGCTCGCAAAGCGCTGACTGTCACAGACCGGCGAACGCATCAGCACATCGCGCAGGTGGCCGCGAATGCGGGAGAGACTGTTCAGGTCCCTCGTCAGGCCGATGACGCGCTGACGGTATTCATCCCAACTGTCAACCACCAGCTCTGGCAGCCCGGCATTGACCAAGTGGGTAGCCGAGTGGCGCCCGGCGAATGTCGGGCCGGGCAGCGTAACCACCGGCACCCCCATCAACAACGCCTCGCAGGTCGTCAGTCCGCCGGAATAGGGCCAGGTGTCAAGTGCGATATCGACGCGGTTGTAGGTCTCGAGCAGGGATTTGTGGCCGACCGGCCCTTCGACCAGCACACGTTCAGGCGCAACTCCCTGGGCAGCCATTACGGCCTGCACATGCTCGCGCAGCTCACTGTTGCCGAACGCCCCGCCCTTGAGCAGCAAGCGCGAATCCGGCGTAGCCCGCATCAATTCGGCCCACTGGAGCAGCAGGACATCGTTGACCTTGGTCGGGTTATTGAAGCACCCATAGGTGATGAAGCCACTCTCCAGCGCCGGCAATGGCTTGATGTCGGGCGTGTAGGGCGGAGGGTCGTAACAGATGTAATCGTCGGGCAGACGGATGAGTTTTTCGGTGTAGAACGCATCCTCGCCTTCAGGCGACTCAATACTGTCGCTGAGCAAATAATCGATCGCATCCAGCCCCGTTGTATTGATCAGCCCGCCCACCCACTTCACCAGCAACGGCGCCGGTTGCAGCGCCATGGCGCCCATGCGATTACCAGCGTTATGGCCGCACAGATCGATCAGGATATCGATCCGGTCATCGCGAATGCGCTGGGCCAGCGTGTGCTCGTCCATGTGCTTGATCGCGAGCCACTGATGAACCGTCGCCTGAATGCGCAGGGTCAGATGATCACTGGCCTGGCTGGTGCTGTAGGCGAACAATTCAAACTGATGACGCGGCAATTTTTCCAGCACACCCACGATCATGTTGCCCACCGGATGCTGGCGCAAACCGTCGGACACCAGACCTATGCGCAGGCAGCGGTTCAACGCACGGTCCTGCACGTCGGGTCGTGCGGGAACGGATTTCGGACCGAAGCGTGACTGCCACTCCTTGCAGACCTCGAAGATATAGTCGCGGCTGCGGTCAGGATCATAGTGCAGCGACGTCAGACGATTGGAGTACGGCAGCACATCCTTGCGCCTGGCCAGCGACACCGCCTTTTGATAGTACTTGTCGGCCTTGGCCAACTGACCGATGTCCTTGTAAAGGTTGGCCGCATTGTTCCAGTGACTGTAATCCCCCGGCTCTCGTTCGATCAGCTTGTCGAACACCGCAATGGCTTCGCCGTGACGTTCCAGGCGATTGAGGATCAAGCCTTTGCGCGACAGCATGCGGCAGTCATGGGGCATTAACGCCAACGCGCGTTCGATGGACGGCAAAGCGTTGGCGAACTGGCCTTGCTCGAAATACAGCGTGGCCAGACGGTGATGGCCGACGGCGAAATCCGGATTGATCCGCAGCGCCCTGTGGACAAGTTCCAGGGCGCGATCCGCGTGGCCGAGCTTTTGCGCGGCCTTGGCCACCCGCTCCAGGGCCTGGGGCTCGTCGGGCGACAGGCGCAGGGCCTGCTCGAAACTGGCCAGCGCCTGTTCGGGATGGCTGTGCAATTGCAAGTCGCCCAGGTCTTTCCACACGCGCGGGTCGTGGGGGCGCTGCTGGCTGAGCCGTCGCGCCTGGGCCAGCGTGGGCGGGGCGGCGTGTTTGTGCGAGCCGGGACGCGGGGATCTGGACATTCAGGAGTGGCCTTGTGAAAAAGAGTCTGCGCGAAATGCTATCGCGCGCCCCTCCACGGCAAAGCCCGGATAAAGCCCTCGCAATGCAGCGATTACCAAATATTGTGCGGCGAACACACGCAAAAAAGGGGCGCAGCGTGAGCTGGCCCCTTCGTACCGCGCCGTCGCGATTATTGCAGCAGCGACAGCATTTGCTCCGGCATGGAGTTGGCTTGGGCCAATACCGATGTACCTGCCTGTTGCAGGATCTGGGCACTGGTCATGGCCGACACTTCGGTGGCGTAGTCCACGTCCTGGATACCCGAACGGGCGGACGTCAGGTTGGTGGTGGTGGTCGAGATGTTGGTAATCGCCGAGTCGAACCGGTTTTGCACCGCACCCAGGTCCGAACGCATCGAGTCCACCGTATTCAGGGCGTTGTCGAGGGTGGTCAGGGTGCCGGTGGACTTCTTGGTCACCGCGTTGTCGGTGTCGATGCTGATGCTCGCCGAGGTGGTGGTGCCGCTGGTGGTCAGGGTCACTTCGGCTGCGTAGGTCTTGCCGCCTACGGTCAGGAAGTAGTCGCCGTCGGCGTCGGTGGACAGCGTGCCGCCGCTGACGGTGGTGCCGGACTTGTCGACATAGCTGGTATTGGTCGACGTGATCGCGGTGCCCGAGGAATCCGACAGCGTGCTGGCGGTCAGGGTGGTGTCGTAGCCGTTCACGTTGAAGTTGCTCAGGCCCAGGGTCTTGGCATTGACTTCGCTGAGTTTGATGTCGATGGTTTCGCCATCGTTGGCGCCGACCTGGATGGTGATGGTCTGGTCTTTGGACAGCACGTCCACGCCGTTGAACGCGGTTTGCTCGGAGATACGGTCGATCTCGTCCAGACGCTGGGTGATCTCGTCCTGGATCGATTGCAAGTCGGACTGGGAGTTGGTGCCGTTGGACGCTTGCACCGACAGCTCACGGATACGCTGCAGGTTGTCGTTCACCTGGTCCAGCGCGCCTTCAGTGGTCTGCGCCAGGGAGATACCGTCGCTGGCGTTGCTGCTCGCCTGTTCCAGACCGGTGATCTGCGAGGTCATGCGGTTGGCGATCGCCTGGCCGGCGGCGTCATCGGAGGCGCTGTTGATTTTCAGGCCGGACGACAGGCGTTCGATCGAGGTGCTCAGGCTGTCCTCCGAGGAGTTCAGGTTTTGTTGAGCGATCATCGAGGTGATGTTGGTATTGATAACTGACATTTTTGCAGTTCCTTCTCGTGGGTGAAGTGCTTATGACAAAATCAGAGTCCGGCACCCGTTACTTTCAGCGCCGTTACCGTACAGACATTGCGAACATCGGCGACCCGATCACCCACCTTTAGCCGGCCCTCAAAAAATTTTCACACACGCCATTCTGCGGCCCTGCGCCCCGCCAGCCATTTCCCGTAATGCTGATTTCGCCAGGGAATGTGGCTGTATTAACGGATTTGAATCCCCCCGCGCCAAGTTATAAAGCCTCCCTTTATCTCAATCGCACCCACGCCCTCGGCGTGGGTGCCGAGTGCTGTTTCAAGGAGTGCTGCATGAACCCCTCGACCCTGATCGGTATGCTCGCCAGCCTTTTACTGCTGGCGGTTCTACTGGTGGTCTGCGCGCAACAACCCGGATTGTTCATTGATATGCCGAGCCTGGGCATTGTGGTCGTCGGCACGTTTGCCGCGACCTTCATCAGCTATCCGCTGGGCGAAGTGCTGCGCATCTTCAGCCTGATCAAGACCGTCATTTGCAACGAGCGCGAGTACACCCAGGAGGACATCGATGAACTGGTCAGCCTGTCGCGTCTGTGGGTTGACGGCGACTTGCGAGCGGTTGAGGAGGCACTGGATCAAGTCAAAAATCCCTTCCTGCGCTCCGGTGTGCAATTGGTGATCGACAAGACACCCGAAGACGACATCCTTGAGCTGCTGCAATGGCGAATTTCCCGGCTGCGCGCCAAAGAACACGCCGAAGCACAGCTGTTTCGGGTCATGGCCAGCTATGCCCCGGCCTTCGGCATGCTGGGTACGCTGGTGGGGTTGGTGAACCTCATGTTCGTACTCGGCGATGGCGACATGGTGACCATTGGCAGGCAAATGGCCGTAGGCCTCATGACCACCCTTTACGGGGTGCTGTTCGCCAACCTGGTGTTCAAACCCGTCGCGGTCAAACTGGAGCGCCGTACTGAACAGCGGGTGGTGTTGATGAACATGATCCTGCAAGGCATTTCCATGATGTCCAACAAACGCAGCCCGGGCCTGATGCGTGAAACGCTGAAATCCTTCGTCGCCGAGCATCAGAACGAATTGCGTGACGAACCCGTTCGCCCAAGCCGTAAACTGATACCCCTCAAGTGGAACTCGCGAGCATGAGGCCTTCCCACCGCGCCGCCTCAGTGGACGTTCTGGCCGACCATCAGCACTGGCTGGCCCGTCAGCGAGCCCTCGAAGTCGAGCTCATGCAGGCGCGCCAGAATCATCGCGGTCTGAAACGCAAAACCGCAACGGCGGCCGCGGTTGCCGGCATCCCCCCAGTGGACGACGCCGGGGGCGAGGCTTGGATGATGACCTATCTGGACATGATGACGCTGTTGCTAGTGGTCACCATGGCAATGCTGGCCATGGCTGGCAAGGGCCATGACCACACCCGCAAGACCGACCTCAACCTGAACCCGATCTTCAGTGGCAAAAACCTGACCCAACTGGATCCCCCAGGAGCTTTATTGCTCGTGCCGCAGGCCAAAACACCGATCGAACCGGAACCGACACCGGAGACGATCACCTCAACTGAAATGGCATCACTGGAAGCCGCCACATCAGTCGCCGCAACGACTGAGGCTCCAGCGCCCGAACCCGCCATTGCAGAACAACCCACACCCCCCGCTCCCGCTAAACCAAGTGTTGATGAGCTGCTCAAAGAACTGCCGCTGGACAAACTGGGCAGTGATATTGAAGTCGTCACCAGCGAAAGCACCATCAGCTTCCGGATCAGCAGTGAAATCCTCTTCCCCTCCGGCCAATCCGACCTCAACCTGGGCGGCCTGAGAGTCCTGCAACACCTGATACCGGTACTCGACAGCGTCCCGCACAAAGTCATTGTCGCTGGCCACACCGATACACAGGACATTCGCAGCTCACGTTTCCCCTCCAACTGGGAGCTCTCCGGCGCCCGCGCCGGCAGCGTCGTGCGTTACCTTCAAAGCAACGGTATCAAGAGTGATCGCCTCACAGCCGTCGGCTACGCAGACACCCGTCCCCTGGGCGACAACACAACAGCCAAAGGGCGCGCCATCAACCGCCGGGTGGAATTGATTCTGGAACGCTGAAACTTGAGTTAACCGCGGGTAAAAAGGTACGCGTCCGAAATTGAAACCTTCACGATCGGCAGAGGTTTGCAGACGCAGACTTCACGCAGCAACGCGTAAAAAAAAGCGTTTTCACCAGTCAATGATCAGACCGTTTTGGATGTCCGACTTTTTCAACGGAGCCGGCCACAAACGGACGGTCACTACTTTTCCGAACCGATACCGAAGAGCCAATCCTCTAAACGCGCTTGTAAAGAGCGTGCCATGCGTGCCGGTTCGTATGTATCAATCGCCGTATTGACGGGACTGAATCAGGTGTTTGAGGTGTGTCAGGGTTTATACTGACTACACCCTTTTTAATCAGATCCACCCTTGATCATCGAACAGCCCACCAGGCAGAACACGTGAAACATTCGAAACTTATGGCCACGCTGCTCTGCCTGTTGCTTGGCACTCGCGTCTGGGCTGAGCCGTATCGGATCGTTACTGAAGAGTGGGCGCCATACAATTACCTTGAGAACCATCAGCTCACCGGCATGGCCACGGAGATCGTTCGGGGAATAATGGCGCTGACCGGAGATGACTTTGAGGTGGTGCTGCTGCCCAGTATGCGAAGCACCCACGCATTAAATGCCCGGCCCAGGACCATCATGTATTCCCTGTTCCGCACGGCGGAGCGCGAGCCGTTATACAAGTGGGTCGGACCGATCGTGGAAGAGTCCATTCACCCCTATCAGTTAGCCAATGCGCAACACCCGGTCAATACCTTGGATCAGCTTTTGCTCGCCCCAAAAATCACGACGAGACATGCCGGCCTGATACCCGAGACTCTGCAGTCGCGGGGCTTCAACAGCCTCGAAAAAAGTGCAACCGAGAGCCTGCAGCTCTATCTCATGCTGTTGGCCGGGCGCACGGACATCATCATAGGCGACACCGCTGCGGGGGTGGCTTACTACAGCCGCCAGTTGAACATCGCCCCTGGCACACTGCGGCAGGTTCCCATCGAGCTCTATCGCTCATCGCTGTACATCGCCTTCAGCCGCGACTGTGAAGACGAAAAGGTGGCGTCCTGGGCCAACGCCCTGGAGCAGATGCGCCGCTCGGGCGAGCTAAAGCGCATCCAGGATCGATACAATCCCCCCATCGGGCAATGAAAGCGCGGAACCCGCGCAAGCCCGCAGAACGATTTAGCCAGTCTGATGCATCATTTGCGGGACGTTGCTCAACCGAAGCCGCATGTCCTCCCATACGGCTTCACGCTCCCGGCGCCAAACCTGAATCCACTTCATGCCCCCGAGGCACGCGTCCATATCAAGCGCGCAGTACGGGCTTCGCTGGTCCCCTCCTCAAGACGCGCCGTAAGCGCCAGAGTATCGCCATCGAGTTCAGCGATACGCTGCTGGCTGCCACCGACCCAATTGGGAAAGATGCTGTAGCGCACCTTGTGGGTGATCGTGTTGCCTGCAACGTCGAAGTCACCCGCGTAAGTCAGGTAGCTGCTGTAGGCAGCCGCCTTCTCGGCGTCCTCGGCCGACCACTGTCCGCCCGTCAGGAATGGCTCGCGGCCTTTCTTGGCCACCACGCAAAACATGCCGAAGTCGCTGTACTCGATAAAGCCTTCCAGCTCGGTCCCCATTGGGCACACCACCCGGCCATCGTCGTACAACTGCTCCCAGGATTGGATGGACCAGCGGCCCTTAATAGTGTCTCGGTTCATGGTCATGCTCCTGCATTGGCCGGTTGATCGACCAGAAAATCGACCAGTAGGCGGTTGAAGGCCTGGGCCTTTTCGATTTGAACCCAGTGCCCGCATTCGCCGAACACGTGCATCTGGGAATGGGGAATAAGGCGCAACATGCGCTCGGACAACTCCAGCGGAATGACCTTGTCGTCGCGGCCGTGAATCAGCAGCGTCGGGTGTGGCAAGGCGCGTAAATCCTCTTCGGCCAGAGCAAGCATTTCCACGCCTTGCTGGCGCGGGGCGGGGAACAGCTGGGCGAAGCGGCTTTGCACGTCGTCGCGAATGCTCGCCTGATAGCGCATGCTGACCAGGTCGTCGTTGATCAGGCTGTGGTCGTAGGCAAACACCTCCATCAGCCCGCGCATCGCCTGCAACGACGGCTGATAACCCCAGACCTTGTCCAGCCCGTCGGTGATCGGGAACGACAGGCCGGCAGCGCCCATCAGCACCAGGCGCTTGACGCGCTGCGGAAACGCCTTGGCCAGTGCCAGGGCGATGGCGCCGCCGAAGGAGTTGCCGACAATGGATACCTGTTTGATGTCCAGCGCATCGAGCAAGCCGATCAGTGACTGCACCCAAATGGCAGGCTCCAGTTTCCACTGCGACGGACAACGGGTGTAACCGAAGCCGAGCATATCGGGAGCGATGACCCGCGCCCGCTGCGACAGGGTTGGAATCACCCCGCGCCAGTTAGCCCAACCGGTCACGCCCGGTCCGGAGCCGTGGATCAACAGGATGACGTCTCCCTCGCCCTGATCGTGATAGTTGAGGGTGCATTCGCCAATTTGAATGCGGTTGGCAATTTCCGGCGAGGCGGCTTGAGCGTGTTCAGTCATTGTTTGGCCTTAGCGGTTTGCGCAGTGGTCACGACCGGGGCACGTACGCCCTGATCGGCCAGACGCTTGAGGATTTGTCGCGCTTCTGCGCGCTTGTCGTCCGGCAGCCATGTGCGGTCATGGCCCCACAGACTCATGCCTTGCAGCTCCTCGACTTCCCAGTCCGGGCCGACGGTACGGCTGGCCCAACCCAGCTCGAACATCCAGCCATCCGGGTTCTTCAAGTAGAAGGAGGTGACGTGGTCATTGATATGGCGCCCCAGCGTGACCCCGATGCATTCGGGGTTGACCAGAGCCATGTCGTAGGCGCGCCCAACGTCGTCAAAATCGTTGTACTCGAGCATCAAGTGGTAGATCTTCGCCGGGCCGCCGGTGTGTGCCAGACCGAGGGTGTGATGGCGCGGATTGCAGTGCAGGAACTCGACGCGAAAGGGTGCCTGGGTGTGGTCGCTCACCCTGAAACCCAATACGTTACGGTACAGGTGACTGAGCTCATCGAAGTGCTCGGTAATCAATGCAACATGCCCCAAGCCCATGTCGCCGGTACGGAAACCACCAAGGGGACGCCCCGGTACAAACGGAGTCGCGGCATCGGCGAGACCGTAGGCAACTTCCAGGCGCAGGCCGTCCGGATCGGTGAAGTGCAGCATGCCCGCCACACCCCGCAGGCGCAGCTCTTCAGCGGTACCAGCAGTGGTCGGGTAACCGGCATCCTCAAGGGCCTGCCGGGTGTTCTCCAGCGCGGCGGCATCGGGCACGCCGAACCCCATGCCCATGGTCGCCTCCCCCTCGCAGGCGCTGACCAGCAAGCGCTGGACCTTCTCATCTGCGCGCAAGCGTATACAGACACCGGGTTCGACCACATCGACATGCAAGCCAATGTGGTGCCGGGCCTGCTCCATCCAGGCGTCGAGGTGCGGGGTTTGCACCACCACGTAGCTCAAAGCATTGATCATTTATTGTTCTCCTTTGACCGTTGCTGATCAGAACGATTCATTCGGCCGACATGCCGCCATCGACCGAAAGCGTCGCGCCCGTTACATAAGAAGATTGTTCCGACAGCAGCCAAAGCACCGCCGTGGTGACTTCCTCGGGACGGCCAATGCGGTGCATGGGAACGCCTTCGTCATACAGGTGTTCGTCGCCACCGGTGACACGGTCGAAACTGGGCGTTTTGATCGGGCCGGGGCAGATCGCATTGACGCGGATGCCGCGAGTCGCATAATCCAGCGCTGCGGCGCGGGTAGCCCCGACAACGCCGTGCTTGGCGGCAACGTAACAGGCGGTCCTGGGCATGGCCTTGAGGCCGAAGATCGAGGCGTTGTTGACGATGACGCCGCCATTGCCCTGGAGCATCGCGGCGGCCTCATATTTCATCATGTACAGCACGCCCTTGAGGTTGATGTCGATGACCTCGGACAGGTCTTCCATCGGGGTCTCATGCACGTCATTGAAGTCACGCTGCAGACCCGCATTATTGAATGCGCCATCGAGGCGGCCGTAGGTGTTCATGGCCAGCGCTACCAAGGCCTGGCAATCCGCCGCGCACGACACATCCGTGGCACGGAACAACGCCTGACCACCTTCAGCGAGGATTTCCTCGACCACCGCCTGACCAGACTGCGCGGTGCGATTGCCAATCACCACGCGAGCGCCTTCACGGGCCAGCGCCAGGCAAACATCGCGACCTATCCCACTGCCGCCCCCGGTCACGATGACCACTTTTTCACGCCACAGACTGCCCTGACTCATGACGCCTCCTCACAGACCATACGGTTCAAGCCCGTGGCACTCGGCCAAACAGGCCTTCCAGCAGTTGACCGATCGCCAGCAGGCGGCGGTCGCAACCGGGTGGACCATCCAACTCCATGCCCACAGGCAAACCGCTTCGGCTACCCAGCCCGACCGGCAACTGAATGCACGGCAAGCCCGCGCTGGCGGCCGGTTCGGTGTTCTGGATCAGGCGCCCGAAGACACTTGGCTGGTTGACCTCGTCGTTGGCCACTGGCGCCACGATTGCCGTTGTGGGAAACAGCAGCGCATCGAGTTGGTGCCGTTCGAACAGCGTCAGGTAACGCTCGAGCAGCGCCTGACGGCCACCGTTCTGCGCAGCCTGATAAGCCGGTACAACATCCACCAACCGATCGCCGACCGGCATTTTGCGTGGCATGACCCAATGCTCATAAATCCAACGCACATCGGGGCTGTGAATTTTCTCGGCGAGCTGCTCGATGGTCTGGGCATGACCGTAGTCGCGCAGATAGTCGACCATGCAGTCGTAGGCCTCATGGATCACCACGGGGAAACCGACCGGCTCGTTCAGTGCATGCAGGCCGGCCTCTTCGATGGGCACCAGGGTCACGCCGTGGCTGCTCAGCGTTTCTGCTGCGGCCACCGCTTGCTCATAGGTGTCCTGATCGAGGTTTTCCCAAAACTCGCTCGGTACGCCCAGGCGCAACGCTCCCAGCACCACCGACGGCATGGCGTACTCGCCCGTGATCAATCCATCGAGCAGCGCTACGTCGGCCATGCACAGCGCCATCGGCCCGACCGTGTCGCGGCTGCGGGCAATCGGGATAACGCCTCGGTCGCAGTAGCGCCCTGCGCTTGGGCGCAACGAAGCGCAGCCATTGAGCGCTGGCGGAATGCGCATCGAGCCACCGGTGTCGGTGCCCAAGGCCGCCAGGGCCATACGTGCGCCTAATGCTGCGGCGCTGCCAGAGGACGAACCACCCGCGATACGAGTGCAGTCGTACGGGTTGCGTACGCCCACCTCGGCACCCGTGTTGTAAGCACCGTTATAGCCAGTGGCACCGAAAGCCAGCTCATGCATGTTGGTCTTGCCAAGAATGATCGCCCCGGCTTCACGCAGTTTTTTCACGCAGGGTGAATCTTCACTCGGCACAAAGCCTGCGAAAGCCGGCGAGCCGGCGGTGCACGGCAGCCCTGCAACATGGATGTTGTCCTTGATCACAATCGGGATGCCACTGAGTGGCTTGAGCGGCTCGCCCGCCTGGCGTGCAGCATCGGCGGCCTGGGCGGCCTGCAAGGCTCCCGGCGTGTCGAGGGTCACATAAACATTGAGCGATTTGCCTTCCTCGGAACGCTTCAGGCACGCCTGGACCAACTCGACGCTACTCAGCACACCGTTGCGAAAAGCCTCAGACGCCTCGGCGATGGTCAGATCGGCCAAAACGTGAACGCTTGCAGATTCAAACACTTTCATGTCAGCACTCCTTGGTACAGGCTTCAGCGACTGAAGGCTGCGTCCTTGTTCTGTTCCGGGCTCGGGTAGGCGATCTTGCTGTGGCACAGCCCCAGATCGAGCAGTACTTCGCACATCTTGTAAGCAATCAGCCCAGGGTTGAGCACTGGCACCGGCAGATGCCGGGCGAGATAGGCGTGTGACTGGTGCATGGTGGTCGAGCCGAGCACAATCACATCGGCTCCGTCTTGCTCAATGGCAAGCCTTCCCGCTTCCAGCAGTTTGGCGAAGACCACCTCTTCCTTGCCTTCCAGCAACGCCTCGGTGTCGGGGCGCACATCGATCGAGCGGATCGAGGCCAGACGCGATTCCAGGCCGTACTCCTTGAGGGTCTTGCGATACAGCGGGTACCAACGCGGCCACATGGTCAGGATGCTGAACTTCTGTCCGAGCATGCAGGCGGTATGGAACGCGGCGATACCGGGTGCGAGAACCGGGATCGACAAGCGCGAACGCAGCGCCGACAGGCCCGAGTCACTGACGGTATTGACGCACACCGCGTCGTAGCCTTCTTCCTCAGCCTTGATCCCGGCTTCGATCACCGCCAGCTCCATCAGCGCCATGTCGTAATAGCTGTCGGCCAGGGTCATCACCTGGCCCGCGCCCACGAAGCTCACGTCGATGTCGGGCCGCATCAGCGAAGCGGGCAACTGCGACTCCACCAGCGGACGTGTGGCCTCACTCATCGGAACCGGGAAAATCATCTTGATGCGCTTTTTCATCATTAACTTCTCGTACTCACAGGCCCAGTTCGTGGCGGGGGCGCGTCAGGGTGTCGATCAACGCATAGAGAATCTTCTCGGCGCAGGGCATCAGATCAGGGACATAGGTCGCACCCATGCCGCCCAGACCTTCGGCCACCGGCAACGGTGCGCCGGTCGCGGGCCACGGCCAACCGATACGCGCGGTCGGCACGCCATAACGGCGCAGCGCCGCACCATCCGTTTGCCCCGCGAGCATGTCGGGCATGCCATGCGGGCGTTGCTCGATGAACTCCCAACCCCGCTTGCACGACTGGATGATCCAGTTCTGCGGATCAGTGGTCCCGCCCGGTACCGAGCCGTACATTTCCCAGCCCAGATCCAACGCAGGAAAGCGCACCCTCAGGTCGTCGACGAATGCAGCGAACTGCGCCCTCACATCACCGGGGCTGACGCGTGGATTAATACGCACGTCGAAAAAGATTTCAGTGACCGCGCTCGGGAACGCCGGGCGTTCGACGTCGCCTCCACGCACACCGCTGATCCAGCCGTGTGGCTCGATGACACCGCTGGTGTTGCGTTGGGTGTACGCCAGAATCCACTGCTGCAACTCCTGGATAACCGTGGCTGAAGGCACCACGGAGCTGCGGAATCCCGGCGTGTCATGCGGCACGCCGGCATAGCCCAGGGTGCCGTAGACCTTGAGCTTGAACCAGGCCATGCCCGGTTCCTCGTGGTAGACCCAGTTCCATGGCTTCATGATGATGGCGAAGTCCGGGTACATGCCGCGGTTGAGCAGATGGATCACCCCATTGGACATACCCGCGTGACGCGCACTGATGTCTACCGGCATACCGCCGTCGGCCATACCCAGCAGCAAGTCACCGCGCAGCGGCACCTGCGCTTCAATCAGTGCGGTGGCCACCTCGGTCAAGGTCGCAACCATCGCCTTGGGGTTCGATGAGCCCAGACCGAACACCCAGTCATCGACCCTCTGCGCGAAGGGTTGCAGGTCGGCTTCCTGACCTTCGCCGGTGAGCATTTCCTCACCCGGCGTACGGTCCAGGTGGGTGTCGATGGGCGCATACAACAACACCGTTGCACCCCCGCCACTGCCACGGTGCTCACCGACCACGTTGCCCGTGATGTCGTTCATCGGGTAGTAGCGCGACTTCATGCCGATGCCTTGCAAGTGGCGACTCATGAACTCGCTGGCCTGGCGGGTCGCACCCGTCGGGCTGTGGATATTGCTGATATCAAACAAAAGCTGCTTGAGACGCTGGGGGTTGAGTCTGGCGCGTGCCTGCTCGTACCACTGATCCTGCTGCGCCGAAAATGGAAGTGAAGTCGTAGGTTTCATGCGCGCTTCCTCAGTTACTGGCGACGAACTGTTCGGCAAAAATATTGTGCGACTTCATGCCCAGCTCGATCAGGCGCTGGGTGGCGGCGTCGATCATGGGTTGTGGACCGCACAGGTAGGCCACGGTGTCGGGATGGCTGACGTCGCCTTCGCGCAGTGCACTGACCGGACTGCCCTGATGCAGGCCTTCGGTGGCTTCGCGGTCGACACAGATGCGCGCCTCGAGGGACGGCAACCATTGCTGACGCAACTCGATGTCCTCAAGCGAGAACAGCGCTTCGGGTACCGCGCAGCCGAAGGTCAGGAGCATCGGTGGCTTGCGCCCGCCGCCCTGACGCAGGGCGTCGATCATCGACAGGATCGGTGCCAGGCCCGTGCCACCCGCGACAAAAATATGCGGCGCACGTTTGTGCTCATCACGCAGGAAGAACGCACCGTAAGGGCCGCTCAGGCTCAAGACCTGATCAGACTCGACCATGGACTCCAAATACTCGGACATCGCTCCACCCGGTATCAGACGGATCAGGAACTCCATCTTCGGCAAGTTCTGCTGGGTACTCGAAGGCGAGTAGCTGCGCAGGACACCCAGGCCCGGCACAACAATTTGCATGAACTGGCCCGGGCGGAACTCCATCCAGTCGCCTTCGGCCAATTCCAGAGTCACGCGCATCACATTGCTGGCGATGCGTTCGACCGAGTCGATAAAAGCGTGTACTTCATGTGCCGCACTGGAGCCGACTTCACTGCCGTAACCGAGATCGAAGGTGCAATCGGATTCGGCCTGGCAGACGCACAGCAGGCGCTGGCCGGCAGCGAACTCGCTGGCCAGCAAGGTCGAGCTGGCACCTGGCCGGGTTAGCGCCTCGCCCTCTGTCAGGGTGCTGATGCAGCTTGAGCAACTGCCGGAGCGGCACTGGAAGAGCACCGGCATTTGCGCTTCGATGGCGGCATCGAGAATATTGCTGTTCGGTGCGACGCTGAAGCTGCGGGTGACGCCATCGGCAAAGTTCAGGGTGACTTGATGCACTGGTTCATTCATAAACAGGATTCCACCGGAGTACGGGAATTGCGTGGTTCTGGCGAAGCCGTGCTGGAGCGTGGTGGCAACAAACCACCAGCGCTCCGGAGGGGGCTGGTCATGCTTTCGATATTAGGAAGTAGCAGCCGCTGACTGCGCTCCGTTGAGCTACGCGGTTATCCCAAAAGCGCAGCTTCTTGCAAAAAAAGGCAACCATGGCTGGCTGCCGTGAAAACGGCTGAGTACCGTCATCCCCTGGGCAGTGAGTCCAACCCGGCGTACCGCCCACGATGGAACAACAGCGGGCGGGCATCCTCCGCCCCCAGCTCCATTCGCAGCACCCGCCCGACCAGGATCTGGTGATCGCCGCCTTCATAACGGTGCTCGATACGGCACTCGAAACGCGCCGGACAGCCATTGAGCAGCGGCACACCACCAACGCCTTCGCCGAAGTCCAGGCCACTGAACTTGGCTTCTGATGCCCGACCGAAACGGTTCGACCAAGCCTCCTGCTCGTCACCCAGCACATGGATGGCGAAGTGTTCGGCCTGCGAGAACACCGGATAACTCAAAGCGTTGCGGCCGATACTCCAGAGCACCAGCGGAGGATCCAGCGAGACCGTGTTGAAACTGCTGGCCGTCACACCGATGGGCTCCCCCCCGACATCCCGAGTCGTCACGACAGTGACGCCGGTGGCGAAGTGGCCGAGGGCCTGACGTAAAGCTGTGCTATCAATCATTCAAACACCCCCTTTAGAACGTCAGGCCGTAGCTGAGCGAGAACCAGTGTTGGCCCATGTAAGGCGAGCTCACGGCATCCGGCCCCTGGCCATTGCCTTCAACCTTGTCCATGAACGATCGCGCATAGGCGAACGACACTTCGTTGCCGCTACCCAAGCGGTAAGTGGCACCCAGCGTGGCGTGGCGATGGTTGGCGGCGGGCGCCAGCGTGCCGAGGTAGCCGTCGCGGCTATCGAGCAGTTGGTTGGCGTCGTTGTAGCCCAAGCGCAGGGTCAGATCACGCGTGGCGTCGTACGCCACACCCACGCGGTACACCGTCTGGTCGCGCCAGCCGAAACCTGGACCATCGCTATCACCCGGAGCCCCGGTGGCACGGCTTACGCCGGGATTGCCATAGGCCTTCACGTCGCTCCAGAGAATTTTTTGCACGTCGGCAGCCCACGTCCAGTCACCGCGTTTGTAGCTCAGCCCAACGCCATAGGTGGAGGGCATATCGAGGTCTCCCCCCTCGGCCAGCAGCTTGTCAAAGTGCTTCATTTTCGACATGTAGCCACGCGTCGCATAGCTCGCACCGAGGCTCAGCTCGTCGGTAAGGTGCCCCAGATAGCCCACGCGCAAACCGCCACCGTAGGACTCGTCGCGCCCTTCCGGCAGGCCGATGCTACTGGTGCCGTCGATATCAAGCTGCTGCCGGATCAACATCAGGCCCAAACCCAGGCTGTGTCGCTCGGTAATCTTGCGCGCATAGCTAAGGGTCGCAACCATCTGCTGGAGTGTTGAGCCGGGACTCTTCAGGCCGCCCACGTTGCTTTCACGGCTATAGTCCGTGCCGACACCATTACCCACCACCGAAAGGCCGACACTGCTGACCTCATCGAGCATGTGGTTCACACCCAGCTGGGGAATGATGTACAGATCATTGTCTGCGCTACCGCTGTTTTTTTTGCCCGCGAACTCCACGCCGTTGTCGACCTTCAGAAAGGCGGCCCCCACATCCAATCGATCACCGACCCATGCCATGCCGGCCGGGTTCGATGCGCCAGCCAGTGCGTCCTGAGGCAGGGCCAGCACCACACCGCCCATGCCCTCGGATTTGACCCCATAACCATGAGGGAACGTGCCCTGGGTGGCCTGAGCAACGTGATAGGGGACACCCGCTAAAAACAGCGTCGTGGCGATGCCGGAGAAACGCCGTTTGCCAGAGATGAAAGCCCCCATCTCAGACGCCCTCCGCCACTGGAAAACTGTCGATGAAGCGCTCGGCTTCCTGCAGATCGTAGTACCAGGGCCGAAGGCTCTTTGGGTCGTCGAATGCGTTTGCCACGGTCGAGGCGATTTGCGGATTTTGCGCACAGGCGGCGAACACCCGCAGGACGGATTCCGGCGCAGGTAACAGATGGGTGTTGGTGAAGCGCGCTACCCACTGGGCATAGTCCCAGTACTTTTCGAAGGTTGCCTGCTTCCAGTTGTCGTCAAAGTTCAGGTCGCCGTGTTCGAGAATCGCCTTCATGTACACATTGGCGCACTTGCTGGCGTTGTTTGAACCCTGCCCGGTGATGGGGTCGTTGAGCACCAGCACATCGGCCATACCCAGTACGGTGCGTCCAGAGGGCAGTACACCGATCGGCTTGCGTACAGTGGGTGTCAGGCGGCCTGCCAGCGTGCCGAGCTCGTCGGTCAGGCGCAGGTTTTCACAGCGCGGAGCCTCCCAGGGGAAAAATTCGCGGATCAATTCCACTGCCAATTCGAGGTGTTCGGCCGGGGTACTGACCTCGCTCCAGCGATCCATCGGGCCACCTTCGATGCATTCCAGATTGATGATATCGCCGGGGCCGGTATGGGTGATGCAGGGGAAATTGACGTACTCGCCAATGCCCGGATTGATGCTGATATTGAGGGCGCTGTAGTCGCTGCGGGGAAGCATCCCGTGCACGTAGGTCAATGAAATGGTGCGCTGCGGACGATCAAATACGCTGCGTTCGGCGTCGCGCTCGAACAACTTGCCGATCTCGCCTTTGCCACTGGCGACGATGACCAGATCGCTGCTGTCGGCATAACGTTCCAGTTCGGCCAGGCCGGCTTCTTCGATCACCAGGTTGCCGCCCTGGCGTTGAAATTCCTCCATCCAGCGCGGCATCTTGATGCGCTGATCGACCGACTGACCAGGGGCCTTCATACGGGCCCGCCAGTCCACACCCAGACCTTCGCCGTTACCCGCGCGCAAGTGCACACCCACGGTGGGTGGGCAGATGTCGTCCCACAGCGCCAGGCCCAACTCACGCTCGAAACCCAGCGCCATGTCATACATTGATTGACTGGACAGCACCCTGCCCGCCGCGATTTGCTCACCGGTACGGTTGGAAACAAGGTTGACGGTGTAGCCCTGTTGCAGCAAACCAATGCCCAGTTGTAGACCTGCCTGCCCGGCACCGACGATTGTGATCGTTCTCATGAGGTTTCGCTCCGTTGTGGTTGTCCGGACGACGCTATGCAGTCCGTACAGCCAATGTGGAGCAGCGCAGGCATGGGCAATATGCGCATTGCGCAGAGCGTATGCATAAAGTGCGGAAATTAACGCAGAGGGTTCCTGCCCGACAGACTCCCCTACCCTCGCGAGCGAACCAGCGTTTCCCTGGGTGTCTCGGCGTAACGCCGACGGTACTCGGCGGCCAGTCGCCCGAGCTGGAAGAAACCCCAGCGCGTGGCGATTTCGGTGACGCTGTGCGGCTGCCCGGGGACGAGTAGATCCTGGCGCACGCGCTCCAGGCGAATGTCACGCAGATAGCGCATGGGGCTCAGACCGAGAAACTTTTCAAACCCGGCAAATAGCGTGCGTCCACTGACTGCACTGACAGCCGACAGGATCTCGATGGTGATGGGTTGTTCCGGATAAGCCTGCATGTAATCGACAGCGACTTTGACATAGCGAGGCAACAGGCGCGGCATGGCCTGCTCCTGCTCGCAACGCATACTGTGCGGCTGCCAGCTCAGGAGCGTCGTCATCAACGTCTGTTCGAACTGGGTACGGATCAGAGGCAGGTCAAACAACTGCGGCGAGCGTTGCATCTGGGCAAAGATATGTTGCGCACTGCTGCTCCAGGCAGCACAGGCCGGGTGATCCAGACTCATGGCGGGATAAAATTCCAAGGGCTTGTGCAGGCTGCGTCCGAACATGCTGGCCGCGTGTTGTTCCAGCGCTTCTCGATCGAAACGCACCACCAACTTGCGGCAGTCGCGACTCCAGTTCATTTCCAGGGCTTCGTGCGGCGCATGCACGGAGCCGTAGCGATGGTTGCTGTATAACTCACGGCCGCCAATACACTGCAGGTCGCTACCGGCCAGCGGCAACTGCACGAGGTAGAAATCCTCCAGGTTACCGGGAGTTACACTCACTTGGGCACCGTAGCTCATCTGGCTGAAACTCAGCCGTCCGGTGCGCAGGTGCGCGTGGCGGTAGTTGAGCCGTTCCCCCCCTTTGGCAAACAGTTGATGTTCGCAAAACATCGACGACACCCTATCGCGCACCTCGTCGAGATCATGCGAACTCAGCGCCTGCAGGTGCTGGTACTCGAGCAGCTCGGTCGAAGACGTCACATCGATACCCCTTCACTCATACCCGCTCCTCGCGAACGCCCATGGCGTAGCGCCGATCCGGAAAACTCAGTGAGTGGACAGAGGGAACGGGCTGGACCATCGACGCCCCCTCATTTCAAGCGCTGCGGCCGCAGACGATGCCAATCGCTGACCCGCTGCACCGCCATACCCGCGCGGCACAGCGTGGCTTCGCCCCCCTTGCGACCGATGAACTGCCCGCCAATCGGCAGACCGCCTTCGGTCAGGCCGATCGGCAGGCTGATACAGGGATGACCACTGACGTTAAAGGGTGCGGTGAACTGGATCAGGCGGCGATTGGCCTCGGGGTCCAAAGCCAGGCTGGACAGTTGCTCGTGAGTCGGCGCGGCATAGGGTTGAACCGGGGCGAGCAGCAGGTCCAGCTCATACAACAGCATCTCGAGCTGCCCGGTGAATCGCTGCGCTTCCAACAGAATTCGCTGATAATCCATGCCGCTCAGCCCGCGCCCGCCGTCGATCAGTCGCCCCAACGCAGGACCATACTGGCTGGCGTGCAGCGGGTAGGTATCGGCATGCGCCACAGCGGTCTGTACGCCGCAGTGTGCCTCCCAATTCTGGCTGACGGCGCGGGTGTCGGGCATCCGGATGCTCAGCAACTTACCGCCACCGGCATGGATCATCGCCATGATCTGCTGCAACGCCTGCTGGATCACCGGATCCACGCCATCGCTGAGCCAACGTTCGTCAATGCCTACGCGCAACCCGCGAAAGCTGTCGTCGATCCCGGGAACCTCCAGGCACACGCTGGGCAGGGAGGTGGGATCAAGCACGTCATGGCCGGCGATAGTCGACAGCAGGAACAGCGCATCGCGCGCACTACGGGTAATTGGCCCTACGTGGTCGAGGCTGGCGGCCAGTTCAAAAGCACCATGACGGCTGACTCGCCCCCAGGTCGGCTTCAACCCGGTCAGGCCGTTGGCGGCACAGGGGAAGCGAATCGAGCCGCCGGTATCGCTACCGATCGAGGCGTAACACAGTCCCGCCGCTGTGGCCACGCCGCAGCCGCTGGACGAAGCGCCGGTCCAATGCCCCGGGTGCCAAGGGTTGTTCGGCGCGGTGATGTCGGGGTGGTGGATTGCAAAAGCACCCTCGGTCATTTGCAGCTTGCCCAGCATGACCGCGCCGGCTTCACGTAAACGGGAGACGACGGTGGCATCCTGATCGGGGATACGCGAAGCGTGCAAGGGCATGCCTGCCGCGGTCACCACATTGGCCGTGTCAAACAAATCCTTGTACGCCACCGGAATGCCATGCAGCGGGCTGCGGCAGGTACCCTCAGCCAACTCTTGCTCGGCTTTTCGCGCTTGCTGCAAGGCCAGCTCCGGGGTCACCCGGGCGTAGCTGTGCAGACCTGGGTCCAATTCGGCGATGCGGGCCAGTTGCGCCTCGGTCACCTCGACAGGCGACAGCTTGCGGCTGCGGATCAGCAGCGACAGCTCATGCATCTCCAGGTAATGCAGATCGCTTGGCAGGTTCATTCATGTGCTCCGATAAAGCTCGAGGCCAGGCGGTTGAACTCATCCGGGCACTCGCTCTGCAAGTGGTGGGCAGCGTTGCCGAATACGTGCAGGCGGGCGTTGGGCAGGCGATTGAGCATCATCATCGGCACATCGACGCTACCGAACCAGTCGTGAAGCCCCCAGCACAGCAAGGTGGGAGCCTGAACCTGATCAAGCACTGGCAGCAGGCTTTCCCACTCGCCAAATGCACCAGGGGTTTGCAGCAGTTGGATAAAGCCGGCGTTATCACTGGCCTCGAAACGCAGGCGCAGGTTTTCGTCGTCCAACAGCTCATCGTTGTGTAACTCATAACGTCCCAGCAACACACGCATCTTGCCGATGCTCGGCCCATCATCCGCAAGGTAGTAGTCACTCATCAACGTCGCAGCGTGTTTGCTGAACAGCGGCAGCGGCTGCAGTACACCGCGATCGACGGGCTGCGCGCCGATACTGATCAACCGGCCAACGCGCTGCGGAGCGTCCACGGCCAGGCGCAAAGCCACCGCGCCACCGAGAGACTGGTTGATCAGATGCACACGCTCCAGGCCAAGAGCGTCCATGAAGCCCAACAATTTGCGTGCATGCCAACCCAACAGAGGGCCGTGAACCGGAACCATATCCGAGCGGCCGAACTGGGCAAAATCGAGGAAATAGCAACGGTGTTGAGCCGCGAACGTCTCGGCACTCAGACGAAAATTGCTCCAGGCTGTGCTGCCCGGACCACCACCATGGGTAAATATGATCGGCAATCGAGGGGTGTCTTGGCCGACGACCTGATAATGCAGACGAACGCCATCGACCGACACAAACTGACTGACTGGAGGGGTTAACTTGGACATAGGGGACTCCACCGAAAAGTGAGCCAGCGCTTCGTGAAAAGCGCTGGCTCGGTCACCTCAGTCCTCGATCTGACGGACTTTGTAGCCTGGGCGATGACCGTCGGCGGTGTCCTTGAAGATCAGGCTGGAATCCTTCACCGAACCGGCAACACCTCGTCCCGGTTTAGCGATACCGCGATTCCAGCGCGAAGCCAGCTTACGCCAGGTGATCGGGGAGATATCGGTCGACACCAGTTGCTCATCGTCCCAACCGGTCCCATCGGTGTAGAAATTCTGCATGGCTTCGCGGGCGTACAGATCACAATCGTTGAAGCCGTGCAGGCACAGCGGCTTGTACACGCGGTCGTAGCGATACTGGTTTTTCTCACGCTCTTCATCGGTGTTACACACTCGCACGAGGATTTCCCAATACTCGTGGGTGTCGTCGGTAATCGGCACGTACCACTCGTACTGCGTCATGTGTTCGCTTGGCCAGTTCTCCACCATCAGCACGCCCGGCAGGACCACGGAAGTCCGGTAGTAACGGCCTTTGAGGCCATCCACTTTCAGCCCCAGAAGGTCGTTCTCCAGCACCGGCGTCCACTTGTCGGTGAACATCCATTGCATCAGTCCTTTGGGTCCGGTTTCGTTCTCGACCACGGCGATGCAGTCGTCGGCGGCCGGCAACAGGCCCAGCGGCAGCACCCAATCCATGGCATGAACGATGGTGTTGTCCTTGTGCACCAGGATGTGTGCGTTGTCGAAGCCGTTTTCACAAGCAATACGCCAGTTACCGTAACCGGTGCGGTGCATGCCCAGGGCCACGGCATTTTCATCCAGTACGCTCGGCGACGCAGGCCACAGCGGGTGCGGGAAGACTTCGCTGTTTTCCGGAAAGCGGAACGGCAAGTCGTCGGCCAGCGGCGGCACATCCTCATCGGGGAAGCTGTCTTCGCGCACGAAAACGAAAATCATGCCGTTGATTTCATGCACCGGGTAAGTAGTCAGACCGGTGGTGCCAATCAGTTTGTCGTCCGGGTTGGCGACGATGGTCGCCAGGGTGCCACTCTCCAGATCGAAGGTAAAACCGTGGTACCAGCAGGAAATGGTGCTCTTGGTGAAGCACATCGGTTTTTCGGAAAGACGCACGCCACGGTGCAAGCACTGGTCCTTGAGCGCATAGACCTTGCCGTTGACGCGACGCAGGACAATGGGCACACCGCAAATCTGGATACCTTCAACCTGATCCTCGGCCAGTTCATGGGTGAACAGGGCTGGATACCAGTGATTGATAAAGCCCCAGGCCGCATCTTTGTAAGGCTGGTATTGGCTTTGCGTTTTGGAGTTGTTGACGCGGGCATCGCTGATACCCGTTTTGACGATGCGCCGACGAATGATAGGTTGCTCGGACATACGGATTCCCTTGCTAACAGTATCGGCGCCGCCCTGTGCGGCGCTGTTGCAGTCATCCTAAGAACCTCCATGAGGGCTGACGATCCCGATACCGTTTCGCCTATCCTTGCAGCGCAAAAAGATGCAGGACCTGCCGGGATGACGGCGCGCTCAACGCGCCAGGGTTGCAGAAGGGCTTTCGCCAAAGCGACGTTTGTAATCGGTCGTGAAGTGCCCCAGGTGATTGAACCCCCAGCGGAAGGCGACCGCCGTTACCGTTTCGCTGCCCGAACTCAGCCGCTGCAACTCTTCATTGACGCGACGCAGACGCACTTCCTTGAGGTACAGCATGGGTGATGTATCGCGGTAACGCCGAAAGCCCGTGAACAACGAACGACTGCTGACGCCAGCGTGCTCAGCCATGTCGACGATGGTAATCGGTTCGTGCGCGTGGTCCTCGATGTAGCGTTCGACACGCTTGACGAACGAAGGCGCAAGCGAGGGAGCGTCGGCCAGAAGCTCCGCCGAATAGTTATGGGGTTGATTGGTCAGCAGCACGTGAACCAGGCCACTTTCCAATTGGGCAGACATCAAGGGCGACAGCTCGTCATCCCGCGAAAGGCAGTCATACACCCAGCTCACCATACGCAACCAGCGTGCGCCCGATTCGGTAGCGATCGGGATGGCGGATTCGAATTCAATGTTTTTCGCCAGGGTGCGACCCAGCAACTGCTGGCAATGCTGCTCGATCAGACTGCGTTCAATACGGATGATCAGTTTTTCGGTATCGGGAAGGTGGTTGATCAGTGATTTCGTGTGGGGGTTGATCACCGTGCCCATGCTTGGATTGCACACCACTTTCTGATCGCCTAACTGAATCTGCTCCTCGCCGCGAATCGGCATCTGGATCAAGGCAAAGGTATCGAGTACCCCCGGCTTGATGGTCAACGCACCACCGTAACTCATTCGGCCAATACCGATACCACCCGCCCGACGGTAAAAAATGCTGGTGTTCAGCGAGCTTTTGGCGTCCAGGTTAGAGAGGTGGTTTTCGCAGAATATTTTTTCGCCACATTGGCGGGCCTCTTCAAGGTCACGGGTTCGACAAATTTCGTAACGCGCCAGTACAGCCTCAGGAGCAGTGACCGGACGGAAACTAAGCTGTTCCATGTATAACCCTCTGCGACCTGGCCAGGCATCCAGATCGCACTATCACACGATTTATAAGATCCACAGTACGTGCCGCAGATCATTCTTGTTATCGCAGTCGCTGGCTGAACCTTTTGCCACCATTCCCAGAGCAGATACGCACAATTTCAGTGCATATCGAGGTGCAATCACTGCAAGGAGCGAGGCAATTCACCTCGCAAGAACCCTGCGCGCCACTCCATTTGGTGTCACTCGGCTCGGGGATGGACAACTACCCCCTGAACCAAGCATTTAACGTGCCTGAATGCCCAAATATCAGTATTGAAATGGCTGATGAGACACCCATTTCAGGACTTCACGCCATCTGCCGGAGCCCTGAGAATAACCCCATATAATCAAGCACTTACTGGCCATCCTGACAACTGACCAACCCTCACGGCCCTCCCTTGCAAACGACCGCAGACAACCTCAACGACGAGTGGCCCCGACCATGACGAACATCACCCGCGCCGGACTGTTACCGGTGTTACGCCAGGCGTGTCGGGTACCCATCTGCACGACCACATCACCGGCTTTGAGCAAGGCGCTTTCCCCGTCATCAAGTAGCAAGGTCAGCTCGCCGTCGACAATGACGCCGTAATCAATGGTATCGGTGCGGTGAAAGCCCGGCGCATCCGCTTCGAAGGTCTGCGCCAGACCCGGAACGCGGACATTCATCTCATCCGCGGCCAGTGGATCGGCATCCACCGGCACCTCGGCCGATTCCGGCGGGAAGCTCACCAGCATGACGCTGGTGCCCGCCACGGCGGGCAACACCGAGGTCACAGGGTTTAGAGGATCTGTCACCTGGCCACCGACTTGCGGCTGCGCATCGGTCTTCCAGACCAGGGCGGCACTGAAGCCCGGGATATGAGTGAAGGATTCATCGCCCGCAACCGGACCGAAACTGACTACGCAGGAACGACCTTGGGCGTCATGCCCGGTCACTACACGTTGTGCTCGCATCATGGGGTTCTCTACTGTGGTTGGGCGACGTGCACCGCAGTGCCGCAAGCGCTCGATTATTGGTAAGCGATGTGGAAATTGCTGAAGCCATTGCCCTGAGTCTGGATATCATCCAGCGCATCGTTGAGGCGCTCCAGCGGATAAGCGTGCGACTCGAGCAGCGACAGATCGAGGATTCCGGACTCGACCATGCGGGCCATTTCCTCTGCCTCTGCGGTGGTGAACCACAGTGAGCCAATGTATTGCAGTTGCGCGCACATAAAGGGGTGCGGATCAATCGGGACAGGACCGGCCACGCCACCAATCTGTACGATCCGACCGCCACGGCCGACAGCCTGCATGGCATCCACCGACAAGTGCGCGGGAGCCTTGGCACCCAGGGTATCGAGCATCACATCAACGCCGCCCGGCACCTGCGCCAACACGTGTTCATGAATCACGCCGCCCTCTATCGGCACGGGAATGACACGCCGAGGATCAAGGGCCTTGAGCCGTTTCAGGGCGTCGGCATCGCGGGCGACTACCACGACCTTCGCAGCTCCGAATGCCAGGGCAAGAAGGGTCGCACCGACGCCGAGAGTTCCGCTTGCGCCAAGAACAAGAACGCTCTGCGAAGGACGCAGGGCCGCCTTGCGGATTGCCGAATAAGCAGTACCCAGATAGCCGAATCGGGTAGCGTGGGCAAAGCTCAGGCACTCGGGCAGACGCACCAGGTTGTTGCCATGGGCCGTCATGTATTGGCCATAACCGGCGTAGGGATAACGCTTGAATACTTGCTGCGAGCCTGGCCCAAAACCGAAGTAGCCCATGAAGGTATAGGCCTGGCAACGCGGCGCGTCACCTTCACGGCACCAGCGACACTCACCACAACCGATGCCCGGATTGACGTAAACCCGATCTCCGGGTTTGAACGCCGTGACTGCGGAGCCGACCGCCGCCACCGTACCTGCCGAGTCCAGGCCAAAAATGGCGGGCAGCTCGGGTAATGGCAAAAAGGGATACCACTCAGGGAAATGGGTGGTGACGTTTTTCAGGTTAGGAATGATCCCACTGGCCGCGACCTTGATCAGCACATCGTGAGGGCCGGGAGTGGGGACCGGGATATCGTCGACGATAAACCGACCGCCTATTTCGTGAAGACGGGCTGCTTGCATCAAAGACACGCAATACTCCTCGGGTCGCAAAAACGGCGCAAGGCCGGGGCGACCGCGTCCTTATTCTGGTAGTAATGAATCGAGGTCTCATCAATGACCCGAACCCCTACGGGTTCGGGCAACTGACGCACATTAGGATGGAGGGTCAGGCGTTAATGACCCGCGCCCTGCAATGCCTGTAACGAGAAGTCGGTAGGCTTGGCGACGAAGTTGGTACGCCAACTGGAGGTGTCGATCAGCGAGACAGTCGCGTGGTTACGCTGGTAATCAATGACTTCCCCTGCGGTGGTACGGATATCGCCATCAGTGACGTTGGCATAGGACTGAAACTCCATGAATTTCCAGAACTCGCCCTTGCGGTTGTAAGCCTCACCGTAGTGAATGCGCGGGTATTTCACATCGATGTACAGCACCTTTTTGCTGTAAGGGTGGATCGATGGAGTAATGGCTTCGATGACGTAGACTTCACGCACTTCGTAGTTGTTGCCGCTCATGTTCCAATAAGGTGGCTCGTTCTGCAGAACCGGATAACGTTCGGCAAACGTTTTACCCTCCTTGTTCCAGATATCGGTCCCGGTCTTGCTCGCGGTCACCGCCAGAATGCTGCGCTTACCCAGTAGCTTGTATTCCGGGTACCAGCATGGACGGGCGTTGAAGATTTCCAGATCATCCTGCAACTGGTCGGATGAGCCTACCGGGTCCATCCAGGCCCCCCCAGACAGCTGACGCACGCGGCGAACAGCCGGGATATAGGCCCACACGCTGTTCACTTTCGCCGAGTCATACATAACCGTGTAAGTGCCCAGCCCCTTCATATCGGACGGAGACTTGAAGTACAGCAACTGACGACCGCGCTCACTGCCATCACCTTCAACGGTGCTGCCCCCCGTCAGACGCCCCTTCATGGCGTAACGGGTGAACTCAGCCACCGGCTCGGCGTGTACGCCTTTCTTGCCATCGATCAGTACTTGGGTGTAACCCGGTACTTGTGAGACATCGCCCACCAGTTGACCCAGGTGCCAGTTCCAGACGATCTTCTCGGCCGCTTCAGGGTCCTTCACGTCTATGTTCGGGAACGGTGCGCCCGCCCCCCAACCATCGATACGGCATTCCTGCCGGTTGATAGAAGTCTTGCCAGCATTGGCATTGGACGCTTTGACCCAGCGGGGGTCCAGCGGCACTTCCCTGGAAGCGGCCAGCGGCAGTTTCCAGCCATCGTTGCGGATGCGCCACTCCATCTTCTCGGTCAACAGACTGGCGATGGTGTGACCTTCGAAGGTACTGCCCTTGATCTGATCGAGGTTGGCAGCCGAGATAACCGTACCCACCGGTACTTCGGCAGCCATTGCCAGGCTGGCCAGGCTGCCGAAGGCAGTGATCAGGCCCGCCAGGAACGGGGTGCGTAGCGCATGACAAAACATAGCCATCATGGAGTCTCCGATTGGACTTAAAAGAGGTAGGTCAGGCTGGTGTACAGCTGATCGCGGTTATGGAAGTAGCCAAACAAAGTGGTGGTGTCACACGTCGCCAGATTGCCCGGCTGACAGTTCTTGGAATCGTGAGACCCGCTATCCCAGAAAGCATCGTATTCAACTTTCCAGCGAACTTTGCTGGACAGCTCGAAGGTCACCGACGGCACCGCAAAACCACCACCGTTGCTCAGGTCGGCACCGAGCACCAGTTGTGGTCGAACACGCCCGTTTGCGTAGCTCAGATCAAAGATCGTGGTCCCCATGGCCGAGTGTTCCCTGACCTTGCCACCCCAGCCCACGCTGTACAGCAGTTGGTCGTCCTTATCGAAGTTCTGCACCCACTTGTCGAACAGTTGCACGGAGAAAAACATCGGTTTTTCGGTGCCCAGCCAGGTTTGCGTGGCGGCAATGTTCTTGTCCATGCGCAGCATCATCGCCACGACATCTTTCTTGGTATAGCCATCGAAACCCGGTGCGATGTACTGGCTGAGCATGGTCGGCGTCTTGGCTTGAAACTGGTACGGCGCGTCCTTGATATAGGCCACCTCGGTACTGAACACCGCGTCGGCCAGATCGGAGTAACGGCTGGCGGTGAAGCCGAAGATGTCGACGAGCGGGTAGATGATTTCACCCGCCAGGCCACGTGTCTGGTCAGTGCCTTTGGAGGTCGCACCTGAAGCGACATCAGGCATGCCGAACAACGCCAGGTTGTTCGAAGGGTTCAGAATCGGCGCGTTGTAGTACGTTTTCAGGTACGACAACGAGTAGTTTGTATCCCCGTAAAGTCCGCTCCAACGAATGCCGCCGGTCACGTCATTTACACTGCCTTCATCGCTTTTGTAGTTGTACGGGTCGATATTGCGAAAATCCACGCCCGCATAGGGCTGACTCGACCAGCGACCACCGTAGATGTCGATTTCGGTACCGATGTCATTCTTGCGGTCCCACCCCGGACGCACGAACATTTCAATGCCGCCGTTGTACTCCGGCACATCGACGTTGAACTTGGCCATGATGTTGGTCTTGCGCAACTCTTCGTTGGCAGGCTCCAAAAACGAACGCCAGGTGTCGTCGAAGCCGTGCACCAGGTCGTTGGCAGCAAAGAAATCAGTCTCGCCCCAGGCGATCTGCTGTTTACCGAAACGCAGCTTGGTGCGCTCGCCCAGCGGCAAATCCACGTACAGCTCACGGATGTCGGTTTTGTCGTAGAGGTCGGTGATATCGCCGGTACCGTCAGCCTCGTGATAGTTATTGGCGCCCATTTTCTCCAGGTGCCTGAGGAAGTCGGTCTCTACCTCCCGCACCCCGCGCAACTTCGCAACGAAAGAGACGTCGTCGCCGGGTTTCCACTGCAAGTTCAACCGCGCGGTGCTGCGCATCATCGACAGCTTGCCGCGATCGTTATAACCGGGGGTGTCTTCCCAGTTCTTCATGTTCCACGACATTTCCTGGCGCAGGTAACCGTCGTACGTGAAGGTATCGTCAGCGAGCACGGGCGTGGCAACCACGCCCAATGCGATAGCCGTCGCTATGCCGTTGAACGAGGTAAGCGGTTGCATGCCCCGGATCAGATTGCTCATGGATCTACTCCCCAATAAATGATGGCAGCGGTTGAATGAGTGCTTTTGTTATTGTTTTTCGCCTCAACCCAGCTCAATCCTTGTGTTCGGCTGACTGGCGACTAGTGACTGTTCGCGCTCACCAAATATGAAGTGAGGACGGAACACGTAGATCAGCGAAGGCATGACGAACAGCGCGCAGAACGCTGAAGCGCTTAGCCAGATCGCCATCAGCAGGCCCATCTCGGCCTGGAAGCGCAGCGACGAAGCCCACCACAACAGGGTGGCCAGGATCAGTACGCTGGCGGTCACGATCACGCCCATACCGGACGAATGCAGAGAAATACGCACGGCCTCCTCCGCGCTTTTCCCAATGGCAATTTCTTCCTTGATGCGATCGGCGATGTAGAAGGCGTAATCCACGCCAAGCCCAATCCCCAAGGCCGCGACCGGTACGGTATTGATGCTCATGCCGATCCCCTTCCAGGTCATGAAGGCGAAGGTCAACATGTTGGAAATGATCACCGGCACCATGAACACCATGCCGGCCATCGAGGAGCGGTACACAAAAGTGCAGATCAGGGCCAGCACCATCAGGGCCAGCGCAATGGCTTCGATCTGGCTGGAGAGGATGATCTCGTTGACCGCCGCCATGACCCCGATCAGGCCACCGGCCAGGTGCCACTGGCCCTCGGCTAGCGGGTTCTGCGCGATGAACGCCTTGATCCGTGCCATGGCGGTACGGATGGTCTCGCCCTGGCGATCCCGGAACATCAGGGTTACGGCACCATTGGCATACTGCTCGTCGGCATAGCGCGAGATATCTCCCGGCTCGGATACCGAGTCGAGCATGGCCACCAGGCTGCCGTTGATCGCGCTGGTATCGCCCAACTCCAGATAACGCGGGTTACCTTCGCGCAGGCTCACGTTGACTTGCGGCAGCACATCAGCCAGTGAAAGCGAGCCGCCGATCTCAGGCTGCGCCTCGATAAAACGCTGAAAGCTGTTCATCGCGTGCAGGGCTTCGTTGCTCTTCATCAGCCCTGGGTGACCGTCTTCACCCAGCACCACAAACATGCGGTCCACGCCCTCGAAGCGCGCGTTGATCGCCGCCGAATCGACGTTATATTCCGACGTCGGCCAGAGGATTGGTGAACCAGGATTGGCGTCACCGATTTTCAGGTTCAGCGAATAAAGGCCAGCACACACCACCACCACGAAGGTGCTGGCCAGCACCCCGTAACGAGCGCGCGACAAGGTCACGCGGGTCGCCAGGTCAAGCACCTTATTCAGCACTGGAATACAGTTGAGCGGATGCACCACCCCGTGCGGCCTGCGGATGAACGAGAGCATCACCGGGGTCAGGATCACTGCGCTGACGGTCAGGGTCAGCACCCACACCACCGCAAGCACAGTGAGTTTCTGCAGCATCGGAATCGGGCTCAGGGCGACGACCGCCATGCACGCCGCATCAGCAATGACCCCCAGCATGCCGGGCCTGAACAAGTCGGCCAGCGCTACGCGAGCCGCGATTTTTGCCGTGTCCGCGTGAGCAGGCAAAAGCTGCAACTCATCATCGAAACGGTTGACGATCTGCACCGAGTGCGACACGGCACGCGAAGTGATCAACATCGCCACCACGATCACCAGTGGCTCGAAACTGATGTTCAACAGGTGGCAGATGCCCAATGCCCAGG
Source organism: Pseudomonas fluorescens group sp. PF-69 (assembly GCF_054481235.1). Classification (NCBI taxonomy): domain Bacteria; kingdom Pseudomonadati; phylum Pseudomonadota; class Gammaproteobacteria; order Pseudomonadales; family Pseudomonadaceae; genus Pseudomonas; species Pseudomonas fluorescens group sp. PF-69. The sequence goes on from NZ_JBTMNC010000001.1 coordinate 782,441, forward strand.
ATGCACTGACGGCACCGGCGAGCAGCGGCAACAGCACCCCGCGCCACGTGCGCAGAAGGACGAACAGCATCACCAGAGTGACCAGCAGGGCGATGCCGACCAGCAGGAAAGTTTCCGAGAGATAGTGGCCTACCCAGCCATAAAGTATTGGGTCGCCCACCACACGGATATGCACCTTGCCATCATCGACGCGGGCAATCAGGCTGCGAATTTCCTGGAACACTTTGCTGTAGTTGACCTGATTGTCGATGAAGTCGACCGTGATCAACGTCGCCTGCATATCCTTGGACACATAAGGCCCATAGACCAATGGGTTGCGCAGCACGGCCTGCTTGAGCGCGGCCATGGCCTCGGCGTTGGCCGGCAGATCCGGCCACATCAGCGGCAGGCTTTCGATACCCGCCGTGGACGCCCGTACTTCCTTGAGTTTCTTCGAGGCCAGTGAGGTGATCTGGTACGGGTTGACCGCCGAGACTTCACGCAGCTCCATTGTCACTTCACGGACTTTTTCCAGTACCGAGGTCTGGAAAATATCGCCCTCATCGACCTCAAACATGATGGTGACGATGTTCGAGCCACCGAAGGTGTCTTTGAACTTCTCGTGCGTCTGCACGTATTCGTGCCGTGACGGCAGCATGTCTTCGAATACGGTGCGAACCTCAATGTGCAGGGCGAACCAACCCAGCACCAAAGTCATACATAACAGGCCACCGGCAACCCAGGCACCGCGCCGGATGCAGAACTCGGCTATACGTTCGATCATGGAAAGCTCTCGTTTAGACTACGCAACTAGGGGTTCAGGGCTTCAGCAGGGACCAGACCTTGCCGTCCCAGCGACCGATGTCGGCACCCGCCAACCAAATGCCGCCGGCCACGGGCAGCGCCCGCACATGCCAGGACAGGTTCTGTGCATCGAGGGTCCCGGATTGCCAACTCTTGGCATCGCCACTGGCCCAGCGCCCCAGCGCTCCGGTGACAAACCAAACGCCTTGCTCTTGCAGCCAGGCCACATCAAACAGGTGATCGCGCAGACCGACGTCGATAACGTCCCAGTGCTGCCCGCCGTCGCGGGTTTCCATGACGGCCCCCTCCAGGCCGACCGCCATGCCGTGCTGCGCATCGCGGAACGTCAACGCCATCAGCGAGCTGGACAGGGGCGACTCAACCTCTCGCCATTGCCCGGTCTCCAGGTTGCCGAGCAACACGCGTCCAAACTCGCCCACCAACACCAGTTGACCGTTATCGAGAATGGCCACGTCGTTCCACGCCACATCTTCCTCGTCGCGCAGACGCTGCCAGTGGCGGCCAAAATCGCGGCTGATCAACACCGCCCCCATCTCGCCGGTGGCAATGGCCAGCCCCTGGGCACCGATGCGAACACGGTTGAGCTTGTTAGCCGTTCCCGAGCGCGGCACATCGGTCGCCTGATTCCAGTGCAGCCCACCGTCAAGACTGAACAGGATCACCCCATCATTGCCGACCGCCACGGCATGTTCGGCATCCCAGACGGCGATGTCCTGCAGGGTATTGCGGGTTGGAGTGCTCAAGTGGCGGATTTGGCCATCCCGACTGATCGACAGGATCTTGCCGTAGGAACCACTGGCCAGCATGGCTCCCCCAGGCTGCTCTGCCAGCCCATAGAACTGATCGCGACGCTCGAGGGCGGACGCTGCGACGGTACCGCCCACCGGCTGTGGATGAATGAAGAGCCCGGCCCACAGCAACGCGGCGATGATGGTCCAGGGAAGCAGCATCACGATGAGCTTCAACGGACGCGCGCCCCTGCTTGGTGCGGGAACCTGCGTGAGGATGTGTTCACTGGTAGAAAGGTTCGACATCAGACTGATCCATTCGTAAATCGCTATCCGGAAGCTGATAGCGAAGCTAGCGGTCACATTAGGTGCCCACGCCCCCACGAACTATCCGTCTACTGCTTGGCTTATCCGCCCAGTGCAAGTTAATGATCCGGGTCAATTTTCATCGCCGCACGCAGGCGTACGAGCGCCATTAAGAGAGGCCCGTATTCATTTATTTTTTGTTTTAAATCAATGATTTATAGATAAACCAGAGAGAAGCCACGGCGGCACGAAACGTCGCACCACCGGGCGGCTTCAGAGTTTGAAACGACTGACCAAGGCGTTGAGCCGCGTGGCGCTTTGATCCAGATCCTCACTGCGCTGATTAACCAGGCGAGCGCTCTGCGAAGCACTTTCCGCGGAGTCGGCGATATTCACCAGACTGCGCGACAGGAGCTCACTGGTGGTCGCTTGCTCGTCAGTGGCAGTGGCGATCTGTTGGCTCATATGACGCATCTGGCCGATCACCTGCGACAGCGTCTGCAAGGCCTCACTGGCCTCTCGCGCGCTGACAACGTTGGTCTGGGAGGCGCTGCGGCTCTGAACGATGATGTCGACCACCGTACGGGTGCGCGCCTGAATCAAATTGACACTGCGGTTCACTTGCTCGGTTGAGACGTGAGTACGCTGCGCCAGGGCCCGCACTTCGCCAGCCACCACGGCAAATCCGCGTCCTTGCTCGCCAGCTCGCGCAGACTCGATGGCCGCGTTGAGCGCCAGCAAGTTGGTCTGATCGGCAATATTGCTGATCACCGCAACGATGGTGCCAATCGACTGGCTGGCTTCATCCAGTTGCGTGGCCAAGCCGCATACGTGCTCAAGCGTTTGCGCTTCCAGGTTGATCGCCTCCACCAGGCTGGACACCGTGGCCTGCCCGCGCGCAATGGCCTGATCGCCCTCGCCACTGGCCTGAGCCGCCTGCCCGGCGTTGCCGGCAACTTCCTCGATAGTCGCCGCCATTTGCTGCATGGCGGTCGCCAACTGCCCCACTTCATCGCGCTGTGCATCCACCGTCAGTCCAGACGCGCAGCTCTCGCTCTGCAACTCGGAGGAGGTTTTCTGCAGCGCGAGACTGGTGCCCTTGATCTCAAACACCAGATCAGCCATTGCACTGAGAAAGTGATTGAACTCACGTGCCAGCGTCGCCAGTTCATCATCGCCCCTGGCCGGCAAACGCAAGCACAGGTCAGCCTCACCGGATGCCAGTTGCTGGATGGCCTGCACCACGGTTTCCAGCGGCCGCGACAAGGCACGCCCGAGAAAAAACACGGTAGCGCCCAACACCAATGCAGCGAATCCGCCGAGCAGAACAAGCTGCAAGGCCAGGGTCTTGACCCCTCCGAGCAGTGCCGAGCTGGGAAAAGCGAGTCCCAGCGACCAAGGCGTGCCGGTATCCCCGACCGTCACCGGCGTCACCAGCATGAAAACCTCTTCAGCCATCGCCGGCGAGATAAAACGCAGTGTCACTGCGATGCCGCCACGTACCGCGTCGTTGACGACTTTAAGATGATCGCCCAGGAAATCTCCCTCGCTTTCAGCTTGCGTGCGCCCTACCCTGCTCGGGTCCGGGTGGGCAACCAGGGTCGTATCATTGGCAATCAACACCGCCAGTCCGACCTCAAGTGGGTGCAGTTCGGAAACCCGCTTCTGCAACTGCGCCGCATCCAGGCCAATACCAAAGCTGCCAACCACCCGGCCATTGTCACGTACCGGAACCAGCACCGCAGTCACCACTTTGTCATGACCGGCGCTGCCCAGGTGCAGCAGCGGGATCACACTTTCCCGTTCGCCGGCGTTCTGCCCGAGAGCATTGAGCAGGGTCTGGCGCTGATCATCCAAGGCAGGGCTGAGCGTTTGGCCGTCTCTCAGCCAGAGCACCGCCTGATCTTGCGGCGAACCACTCGGCACCCACCAAATGGCAGTGGCCTGAGGCGTGCTGCGCAGCAAGGATTCGATCATTTGATCAGCGATGCGCCGATCTTGCAGGTGGCCGTCGATCAACTCGGCACCCAACAGTTGGGCAGTGTTACGCACCGAGTACAGCGACGCGTTGAAGTAGTCGCTGATCTCCGTCGCCTGGCGCTTGGCAATCGCGTCCACAGCAACTTCGGCAAGCATTTCGGTGGAACCTTTGCTCGACTGATAGACCAGAAACACGGTGGCCACGTAGATCACCAGCGTGATGGGCAGGACCGTTAGTAAAAGCTTTTTCGTCATCGTCAAGTTGGACAGCATCAGGACACCTCCTCTCGGCCGGGACGGAACCACTGCGAGTGTCTTTAAAATTTTTTCAAAAAAAAAAGCCGTGACAAGCACGGCAAAAAGGAGCGGAAGATCAAGCACGCCGCTTGAGAAGATCCAGAGCAACATCAACGATCATGTCTTCCTGACCGCCGACCATGCGTCGTTGTCCCAACTCGACAAGGATGTCGAGGGTTTTCAGGCCATATTTCGCGGCGACCACTTCGGCATGGCGCAGGAAGCTGGAATACACACCGGCATAACCCAGTGCCAGGGTTTCACGATCAACCCGCACAGGGCGGTCCTGTAGCGGACGTACCAAATCATCAGCGGCATCCATCAGGCGGTACAGATCGGTGCCGTGATTCCAGCCCAGACGCTCGGCAGCGGCGATGAACACTTCCAGCGGTGCATTGCCAGCACCAGCGCCCATGCCCGCCAGGCTTGCGTCAATGCGGTCGCAACCCTCCTCCACCGCCGTGAGGGAGTTGGCTACACCGAGGCTGAGGTTGTGGTGGGCGTGCATGCCGGTTTGAGTCTCGGGGTTTAACACCGCCTTGAAGGCACGCATGCGGGCACGAATATCCTGCATGTTCATCGCGCCACCGGAGTCAGCCATATAGATGCATTGCGCGCCGTAGGACTCCATCAGCTTGCCTTGAGCGGCCAACTGCTCAGGCTCGATCATGTGGCTCATCATCAGAAAGCCCACCGTATCCATGCCCAGTTCCCGGGCAAATTCGATGTGTTGCCTGGAGACATCCGCCTCGGTGCAATGCGTGGCTACACGTACCGAGCGAGCGCCGGCCTTGTAGGCTTCCTTGAGGTCGTGCACGGTGCCGATGCCGGGAATCAACAGCACGGTGATCCTGGCGTTTTCGATCACGTCCGCCGCCGCTTCGATCCATTCCAGGTCGCTGTGGGCGCCGAAGCCGTAGTTGAAGCTCGAACCCTGCAACCCGTCGCCATGAGTGACTTCAATGGCATCGACATTGGCTTGATCCAGTGCGCGGGCAATGTCCTGCACGTTCTGGATCGAGTACTGATGACGAATGGCGTGACTGCCATCGCGCAGGGTCACATCGGAAATATAAAGTTTCTTGTCAGTCATGCTCATGTCCTCAGGCCTCACCGCTCAGCATTCCTTCAGCCATGCGCTCGGCTGTCGCCATGCCGGCGGAGGTCATGATGTCGAGGTTGCCCGCATACGCCGGCAGATAGTGGGCAGCCCCTTCGACTTCCAGGAAGATGGAAGTCTTCAGACCCGAGAACCGCCCCAGACCCGGAATGTTCAGCGGCGCGTCTTCGGGGATCACGTCGAACTGCACCTGCTGCTTGAGACGGTAGCCCGGTACGTAAGCGTTGACTGCCTGTTCCATCGCCAGGATGGAGGCTTGCACGGCCGCCTGATCAGCGGCCTCGGACAGCACGAACACCGTGTCGCGCATGATCAGCGGCGGCTCGGCCGGATTCATGATGATGATCGCCTTACCCTTGGCGGCACCGCCGATCACTTCGATAGCCTTGCTGGTGGTTTCGGTGAACTCGTCGATATTGGCACGGGTTCCCGGGCCAGCGGATTTCGAGGAAATGGAGGCGATAATCTCGGCGTAATGCACCTTGGCCACGCGGGAGACGGCCGCCACCATCGGAATGGTCGCTTGGCCACCACAGGTGACCATGTTCACGTTGAGCTTGTCGACATGCTCCGCGCCGTTGACCACTGGCACGCAATACGGACCAATGGCCGCCGGCGTCAGGTCGATCAGGCGAATACCCGGCTTGATCGAGCGCAAGAATGCGTCGTTCTTCACATGGGCCGAGGCGGAGGTGGCATCGAAGACAAAGTCGATGTCCTGGAACTCGTCCATTTGGGTCAACCCGACCACCCCTTGGTGGGTGGTCGCGATCCCCAGGCGCGCAGCACGCGCCAGACCGTCGGAGTTGGGATCGATGCCGACCATCGCAGCCATTTCCAGGCGCTTGCCGTGGCGCATGATCTTGATCATCAAGTCGGTACCAATGTTTCCCGAGCCGATAATGGCAACCTTGAGTTTCTTCATGGTGATGTGCTCTTAACGTTGAGCCTGCCGATCACTCGGCCGAAAAATTGACTGCGACCTGGCCTATGCCTTCGATCACGGCCTCGAAACGATCGCCCGCGCTGACCCCCACCATCGGCCCGAGAGCGCCAGTGAGGATGATGTCGCCGGCTTGCAATGGCTCGCCCAGACTCGCCATGGTGCGGGCCAGCCACACGGCGGCATTGAGCGGATGCCCCAGGCATTCGGCACCGCTGCCACTGGAGACCGGCTCACCGTTGCGGGTCATGCTCATGACGGATTTGCGCAGATCGACTCCTGCCAGGCGCACGGCCGGACCGCCTAATACGAAGCAACCGCTGGAGGCGTTGTCGGCAACGGTGTCGACGAAGCGAATGTTCCAGTCCTGCACTCGTGAACCTACGATCTCCAACGCGGGCAGAACCCAGGCGGCGGCATCGAGCACATCGGCAAAAGTGGTATCGATACGTGGCAGAGCCTTGTCCAGAATCAAAGCGATTTCCGCCTCGATCTTCGGCTGCAGTACAGCGCCAATCGATACGGTTTCGTTGTCGCCATGGCACATGTCGGCGAACAAGGTGCCGAAGTCCGGCTGATTGACCCCAAGCTGAACCTGTACCTTGGGGTTGGTCAGGCCTATCTTGCGCCCCACCACGCGCCGACCTGCGGCCACTGCATGGGCGACGTTCAGGCGCTGAATGGCGTAGGCCGCCTCACCAGAGTCTTCACCGATCCGCTCACGCAACGGGGCAATCGCCTCCCCCGTGCGTTCGGCATCACGCAAGGCACCAGCCAGTTGCTCAAGGGTTTGTTGGGTCACGCTCATATTCACCTCGCGCTTAGTTGTCGGGTGATGTTAGGAATACGCCAGCGGGTCAGCGATCCCGTGAGTTACGCGGCTATCCCATCAGCGCTGAAATTTTTGATCGACGGCCAGTTGCCGCGCCTGCTCACGCAACAGGAACTTTTTCACCTTGGCAGACGTGGCGCGGTCTCAGCTGGAGAGGAAGTCCAGCACCAGACGATTGAAACGCCCGGCGTGCTCCCACTGCACCCAGTGACCGCAATTGTTGAACAGGTGCAATTCGCTGTTGGGGATACCGGCGACCAGGCGCAGTCCAGTGTCCATCGGCACGAAGCGATCGTTACGTCCCCAGATAACCAGGGTTGGCGCGCAGATCTCACCCAGATGCATGGACACATCGGGGAACTGACGCGGGTTCAGGTCCAGACTCTTGGTAAAGTTCTCCAGGTGGTGGCGGTGCCGCAGGATATTTTCCAGGCGACCCGCCACCAGTTCGGACGTCAGATCGCCAGTGTCATGGACAAAGACGTCCATCATCTGCCGCAAGTTGGCCACGGTTGGTTCACGGTAGACCTTCTGCAACAACTTGATGCCCTCGGTGGGCATCGGCACGAATGGGCTGACCCCTCCCGTGCCACCGCCCATCAGCACCAGACGGCCGACCCGCTCGGGATAGGCCAGTGTGAAAGCCACCACGCTGTGCCCACCCATGGAGTTGCCGATCAAATGAGCACGCGACACGCCCAACTTATCCAGCAGCCCTCTGAGCACCCGCGCATTGAGCGCCGAACGCGACCCGGTGCAGACAACACTGTCACTCTTGCTCCAGCCGGGGCAGTCCATCAGCAATACACGGTAGCCAGCCTGCACCAGAGGCTCGACGTTACGACTGAAATTCGACCAGCCGCTGGCTCCAGGCCCGGAACCATGCAGCATGACGACCACCTGCTGCCCGTCGCCACAGTTGTGATAATGAATATTCAAGTTCAGACCTTCGTCGTCGATCACGGCAAAACGACTGGTTGCACCTTCGCTGTACTGACTCATTGGGCATTCTCTGAATGGTACTCAGACGTGGATAACGGGCTTGGCACTCAACGAGCCAAACCCGGCGATCCACTCTGGAACAGGACGATAATAACGGTCGCTCGCCTGATACGGGCCGAAGCACGCCAGGGCCGCAAAGGCGGCAACCCAGGTTTTGATTTCATGGGAGGACTTGCCGGCCAAGGCCGACAGTTGGGAGTTGGCCATGGCGTCCAACTCACTCAGCCGACCTTGCTCAAGCAGCGTAAGGAAGCCCTGATCCCACTCGGGATTGAGTGGGTACAGCGAAGCCGGATCCTCTACGAAACGCTGCGCCGCAACGATCACTCGCTGCGTACGGGCAGCGCGCTCATCGGCCGGCAGATAACGGCCACTGCCTTTGAGCCGATCGGCCATTAACCCCTCAACCTTCGCCAACTCCGGAACCGGGGGCTGATGAGACAGCCCGCCCGAGCCCAGGAACAGCACGCGTTTATCGAGTGATCGCGCCCACCGCCCCAAGGCTTCGCCCAACAGCCGAGCACGCTGAAAACTCGGCAACGGGGTTGCCACCGAGTTGATGAAGACCGGGATCACCGGCACTTCCTGCAAGCCACCGAACAACATCTCCAGCGGCTGAGCAAAACCATGATCGAGCCGCATCCGATACGACACAGCGACGTCGACTCCGTCACACAGAACGGATTCAGCACAACGCTCCGCCAACGCCTGGGGAACGGAAAGCGGTCCGGCCAGCGTGTCGAAATCACCGATGGCATGGGCGGCCATGCCAATGCAGAACGACGGCATCACGTCGTAGAAAAAACCATTGTAGTGGTCCGCACTGAACAAAATGACCAGTTCAGGGTTGAAGGCCGCGATGCGCTGCCGGGCCGCCTCGACGACGCTGGCGACCTCATCCAGAACGGCTGCAGCAGGGTCCACATGCCCCATCAATGGTGTATGCGATAGGCAATGTAGATAGGCGCTCATTTCACTCTCACTGTCACGACCAACTGATCCACGGGAATCACTGGAATGTTCGTGATTGATTGGACCCTGAGCATAAGTCCGCGCTAAAAAACCAACAGTCCACTGAAACACCGCGCTATCCCGTCAGCGCACGAAAATTGCACAGTGGGGGGCGTTGAGGATTTGATGTCCGTGAGGGAGGGGAATGACGTATCTACCGGCTACTGCGTTGTCACCGCCGATGCGTGGGGCATCGCAGGCGTGGTAGTAACCGGTTGTCTTCAGGGCGTCGAACCCTGACCGTTTCCAGTAGCGCCGGGTTCACACCGGATAGCCCGCCACCGGACGCCATCTTCCAGACATGAAAAACCCCGCACTGGGCGGGGTCGGTCTGCATCATGGACACAGGCGTTTCAACGATGCCGGGATCTTCCCCCGGCCTGCCCCATTGGGGCGTTTGAACAAACCTGCCACGGGCAGGCTTTGTCGGGACTCGGTTAGTTGCCTGAGCAACCGTTACCCATTGCGCTGTATTGCATGACGTGTTGCTGACCCTGGTGGTCCAGGTAAGTCATCTGCAGAGGGACCACGGCGCAGACGTCATCGGGAACGGCGTCCATGTGAATCACTTTGGCGATGTCGAGGTGAGAGCCGTAGGTGTATTGCTCTACCGCAGACTGATCGGCAAAAGCCATTTGGCTACCCAGCATTACAAAAGAAGCAGCAATCAATGTCTTAAACAATTTCATTTCAAGTGTCCCAACGATGCAAACGATTCACGTCTTCAGTCGGAATAAATAAGGCCGAAGGCTCTACGATGCGCGGCAGGGTGGTTTGCTTGGACCCCTATGAGCTTGCGCTTCGTGGCTTTGTTTGGAAGCTGGGCCCATTTTATTCCGGTGGTGTTTTTGATAAAGACCAAAGACTGAAATGCATTATTGGAAAAACGGTAATAATCGGCAGCCGTTTCAGAGATGGGGGTTCGCCCACAAAAAGCCCGACACAATGGTCGGGGCTTTTTATGGTTTCGCGCTTGAAAAGCTGAACACCGAGCCATGAAAACAGGTACTTATCCGGCAGGAAAAAACTTATTACGCCGCGGTGCGGATCTCCTCCCCCTTAGTGGCATGGATGATCCAGAAAACACCTGAGAGGTTTACTCACCAGTCAGGGATGTGAGTACCTATCAAGCATTGGGTTTTGCATTACCCGAACCGCTAGAATTTCCAGCCAAAGCCGACGGTGACGAAACCCATGTTTGTGCTGATTTTCGTGCCGGTGCTCGGTCCTGTACCTTTGACATCTGCATCGAGGTCGTACTCATAGCCGAAGGTCAGCTCGCTGCCGTTTTGAAATGATCGTGTAGCCCCTAACGTCACCGCGTTGGGATTGATCCCCACCAGCAGGGCGTTCTGAGTGGCAAAGTCGGACCCGTATTGGCGCCGTGTAGTGCTGTAGCCGGTTCGGACGGTCCATTGCGGTGTCAATGCGTAGGCGCCGCCGAGGCGGAAGACGTCCTGGGAGCGCCATCCAAATAGCTCATGGTAGGCATCGACGTTCTGCCAGGAGATATGTTGCCAGTCCAATGCAAGTGTCAAACGATCGGTTGGCCTCACTGCCACACCGAACGCGTACTGCTCGGGCATATCGATAGAGCCTGCGACAGTGGACAGAAGATCTTGCTTGTACTCATCAAGTTTGCTCATCTTGATCTTTGGCGCGTACATCGCGCCGAACGATACCCAGTCATTGGCCTTCCATAGGGCGCCGGCCCGCCATCCTGTACCGAAGGAATACTTGGCTCCGTGCGCGGGAAATCCTTCGTCCGTCCCGGGTATCGGGATGCCCTGTGCTTCGAAGCGCTGGGCGGCAAGGGCCAGTGATATCCCTAGCGATAACCGGTCGGAAACCTTGTAAGCCAAAGTAGGGAGACCAACAACCTGGAGTAATGCTCCCTTTGCCCGGTCCAGGTTCGGGTTGGGAAGCAAAGCATCGTTGTAGCGAAACAGAACGCCTGAAGCGGCTGTTGAAAAGCCCAGGGACAGTTTTTCGTCGACCTGATAGTTGATACCGAACTCGACAACCGGAGCGTAGCGCTGGCCGTGATGCTCATTGTCCTCGCTCATGAATTGCGTACGACTCTTGACGTAAAGAAACTGCAGGTCGCCGTCGAGACGCGATCCGACCTCAGCCATCCCTGCGGGGTTACTCGCGGCCGCAATTGCATCCTGCGGAAATGCCACGCTAGCCCCTCCCATGCCGGCAGCTTTGGCCCCATAGGCTGTGAGCTGAGATCCATTGGCACCAAAACACAAATCCGCTGCAGACGCTAACAGCAGGGCTGTGCCTGCCATCGTCACTAGTTTTTTCAAGGCAATCTCTCTTGTTTTTATTGTTGATTCATCGGCTTGGGTCTACGGCCTCCGGGCGATCGAACGGAGGCGCAAGCCAGGCAAAAGCCAAAGACTCACAGGCCAGGCATGAAGCGGTCAGATTCACTACCAGCTTTAGGCTGACACCCGGACGGACGCCTGGCGCGTCTGATAGCGCCAGCGATTAGGAGCAGAGGGACACAAACGGAAGGGAGGCCGGCATAGCATTGTGAGTTGTTGCGGGCTCATTTATGTTGGACGACATGCCGAACTCGAAATCGAGAGTGCATGCTCAATAAAAATAAGAAATGTCGACACCTGGCAGGCGCTGTCAGCCACACCCGTCGACCGGAGATTTTTCATGCTCATCACGCTCAGCCCGCGGCGAGATCGAAAATGGTCGACACGAGAAGCATCTTCTACGTCCCCTGTGGACGCTTATAAAGCGATGGTGTCCACCGAAATCGCTGAGATGTCTGTCAGAAGCCAACCTGACATCGAGTTTCAAGCGTCCTGGGTTCGTTATGGCTTGGGACCGATCGATCTGAACTTTCTACGATGCACGGCGCAGAAAACCTCTCGATCCATCGAAATGATCGTGAGAGACCCGAGACCCTACTTTGAATTTCTGCACGCCCGCGCCGGGCGTATCCTCGTTAGCCATCATGGCGAACGAACGCTGGTCAAGCCTGGCTCGTTCATCTTGTTGTCGGATCAATACCCTTATCAGATCGAACATCCGGATGGCAGCGACTGCCTGACAGCGCACATACCTGAAGATTGGCTCAGCACCTGGGTCAGTGACCCACATCAACACCTGGGTAAACAGCTGAGCACCGATCACGCCTGGACCCGCCCGCTGACCGGACTCCTCACTGCAGTCGCTGATTCCGGCCTCGATACCGTTGCGCTGCCACGCGCAGTATTGGCCGACCAATTCGGAGCACTGAGTGCCTTGGTGTTCAATCAGCGATTGGAAGACAAGCATGATTCGGAACTGGTCCGACGCATCAAGGAGAGTATCTGCGAGCAGCAACAAGCTCACTCCCTAACACCACGCACAATTGCCCGGGACCTGGAGATCAGCTCCAGGCATCTGCACCGTGTTCTGTCGAACGCAGGAACAAGCTTCAGTACGTTGCTGACCTCCAGCCGGTTAAGACGCGCCGCCCAGATTCTTGCCAGCTCAGGCCAATCGCACTTGCCCATTGGAGAAGTGGCCTGGCTGTGCGGGTTTGTCGACCAAAGTCACTTTGCCCGGTTGTTCAAAGTGGCCTATGGCAGTACACCTAGCCGCTATCGCGCTCAACATACGGGAAAGGCAGAGCAGGCTTGAACCTGCTCCACCCAATCATTGCGCAAGACACTCTCTTCTATGCCGGCACAGGATAATCCCCGGCATTGAGTACCCACCCCTGCTTCTCGGAAAAGTCCTTTCGCGGCGGCGAGAAAATATCGATCAGTTGGTTCAAGCCAGACGCCATCGCGCGCGAGGTATGAATTGCCGGGGGCGGGATCACCGCCAGCGATGGCGATCCGCAGTATTCGTGATCATCTTTGCGCCACGCATTGAGATTGGCCGTCCACGGCCACCGGATATGGTGAGTAAATGCCCCATCCAGGGCGAAGGAGCCCTGCTCGAATGAGTCATGGTGATGGGGGGACAGCTTTGTCACGTCCCGTGGCCCTTGCTGAGCGGGCAACACATTCACCATGAAGGTCGAACACCGCCAGATTCTGCCGAACCGCCCTTCCTCGTCAGGTACATCAAGACTGTAGGCGCGTATAGCCGGCCCTCCCACGGGCTCAGGCCAAGGGGCAAAAGGTGGGATGTTCCCATGGGGTAGTCTGTAGGATGCGTTGTTAGAGCAAAGCGCGCACAGATCCTCGCTTCGCGCAGTGAACATCAGGATCAGCCGCCCGACGCCGGATACTCGGAGCTCACTGTCACCGGCAGGAACGAAAACAATTGACTCTCCCTCCACAGTTCGAGAGTCACCATTGCACTTGATCGAGACAGTCATTGTTGCGTCAGGAAGCAGCACGACGTATTCATCCGGTTGCGCCAGCCGCGAAAAGCACGCTCCTGACTGCGCATCGGCATAACCCACTACAAAGTTCTGGCCACGCGCATACCAGATATCCAATGCAGATGCCTGCACGGTCGGTGGCTGTTCGTAGAATCGTGCATATTCGGCGGCGTCGAAAGTCTGAGCTGAGGGACTTGCGGCATACGCCGCCAAAGAGGCACGAGGATCGGAAGTGCTCATGGTTACTATCTCATTGTCCTGAAGTGTCGTTACACGTCACTGCTACAAGCGCTGGCAAAAGTGTTGAGCGCTTGTTTGGCGGCCGTTCTCATGAATCCGTAGTCCGACGCAATCACGAAGCCGCGGACATTGCGGCTGCGGTAATAGCTGGCTTCCGCGGCGTCCGTGACAAGTAGCAAAACCGGGATGCCTTCACGGTTAGCAGCGTCCAGGATATTTTCGGTGGCCTCTGTGACCCTGGGCGCCCCAGGCGCTCGGTCATTCATGGCAACCGTGAGGTCGCCCCTGCCAATGAAGATTGCGTCCACCCCCTCCACTGCCAGTATCTCGTCGAGATGTTCGATGGCCTCTGGATCTTCAATCATGGCAACAACCGCCACTTCGTCATCGGCTCGATCGACGTGATCCCACAGTGATCGCTCACCGTACCCCCCCGCACGCGGTGAGTTGGAGAACCCCCGTTTACCGCCGTAGCGACTGGCAGCCACCAACTTTTGTGCCCGGTCAGCACAATCGATATGTGGCCCAAGCACTCCAGCGGCGCCATCATCCAGTGCAGACAGAATGGAATGTCCCTGAATCTCACTGACTCTGACCAGCGCCGGGGTCGCACTAGCGCGCGCGGCAAGTATCAGCAACTCAGTCACCCCTCGGTCGAGTGGCGCATGCTCGGCATCAATGATGACGAAGTCGTAACCCAGTCCACCCATTATTTCGACTGAGTGCACGGCAGTGCTTTTGATAAAGGTGCCAAACAAGGGGGCGTCCTCGGCCAACAGGCGCTGCCTGAGGTTGTAACGCGATGTTTTGACCATTTTCATCTCCTCATCGATAGGACGTTAGCGCTGTTTTGCTCCTGGCTGGCACCCATTTCATGGCGGCCCAGGAATGCCAATGCCGCGCGAAGAAACTCGGGGGCCGCTGGCAGGCCGATATGATCGACACCGTCCAGGATGTTGACTTGGCAAAAGGGCAAGGCTTTCGCCAGAGCATCAACGGGGTAGGCCAGTTCATCAGCGCTTCCGGTCACGATCAGTACAGGACAGCAGACTGTCGACAGCCTCTGCGGAGTCAACACCGGATTGGGCGCACGCCTGAGGCAGGCGGCAATGGCCAGTGGGTCATTGCCAGCCGCCAGACCATAATCAGCGAGCCGTCGAACGATCGGAAGCGTATCGGTGTTGGGCCCGTCCGTAAGGCAATCGGCAACTTCGCCCCCCAACGCTTCGGGGGCAAAGACATTGGCGCCGAGCCCACCCAGAATCAACATTTCGAATCGGCCCGGCGAACGCGCCTCAATCTCCAACAGCACCTTGCATCCCAGGGAATAACCAATGCCAACCAGTCCTTGTATGTCGGGCAGCGAGACACAGGCGTGTGTTGCCAGATCGGCGTAGTCGGCAGGGTCATGCGACCTTGCTGCACGACCATGCCCGTACAAATCAATGCCAGCCACTTCGAAACCGGCGCTTTCGAGGGCATCAGTCCAGCCGGCCTGCTTCCAGACAGTTTCGTAGGAGCCGCCCCAGCCATGAAGCAGCACGGCAGTGTTCTTGTTGCGTTCATATGACATAGATACTCCTTGCCTGCACAGGCGCTGACCTGACAGGTAATCGATCAGCGCTGACGATAGGGTTGGCCGCTCCTGCCTGTGCAGCTTCTATAGCAGCCCGGGCAATTTCACCTGGTGTGACAGGCAAGTGAGGAGACATGGAAGGCGTGTGAATCGAATCCCTAATCGCGCACGTAACAATGACTTTTTTCATGATCGATACAGTTCAATGAATGGAAACGTATCAGCGCCAGCAATGAATCAAAGAGCGGCAGATGCCCTACCCGACTGGCCATGCACGACGCCGACGCCGACGGCAAAAGTGGTGTCGCCAGAATAGAAGTCCTGACGTAACTGGATCGTTTCATCAAATGCCGCCGCAGCAGCGGCAGCGGCAATCCAGAGACGCACCTCACTGCCGCCATAGCCGGCAGCATCCAGTACCTGTTGATCGGTCCAAACATCAAACTGCGTCAGGTCTGCGCTACACAGAACATCCAGAAAAGCTTTGTCCCAGGACTCGTTGATCCAGGGCGCACGGAAGCGACCATCGACGATGTCGTGGCTCAATTTGTCCATGCCAACCACGACGTCGTTGCGCCATTTCTCACGAGTTATTGAACCCTTCTCACCACCGAAGACCAGGTAATCCCTGACATCGCCGTTTGGCGCATTGTGATATTGCGGGAAGATAAAATCGGTCTGATGCGAGAGTCCGCCCGTACCCAGGATGGCGACGCGCTTGTTCAGATCACGAGCGAAGCGCCCGACGGCTTCACCCAGTTGGCGGCAGCGACGCAAGGTTGGGCGCGGATCGGAGATGGTATTAATGTGGATGGGTATGACGGGCCTGGCATCGAGCTCACCCAGGAAATAGTGCAACGGATTAGAAAAGCCGTGATCAACTTCCATGGCATGGGAACTGGCGATGTCGAAGTCCTGCTCCACCAGCGCCGCTGTCAATTGGGTTGCAAGATCGAAAGGAACATCTAGCGTCCCGGGCCATCCTCCGCAGTCCTCAAGCGCGTGCGCAACATGGGCAATGACAAACTGCGGCATCAACTTGAGGTGGATGCCATCCATATGATTGCCACCAAAGATGATGACCAGATCAGGGTTGAATGTTCTAAGTTCATCCACACGCGCCTGGTAGCTTTCCCAGAATGCGCGATTTGCCTCAACGGGCCAGCGCTCTTGAATCTTCGTAAGCGGCACATGCGGTACGCAAGCAACATATACGGACGAGTCAGTGGGATTATTGGAATTATGGTGAGTCACAGAAGCTCTCCTTGACGAGTGAAAGGCACAGCCCCAAACAGCGGCCGAGCCACAACGAGTAGATGACGAAGCGAACAAAAGGTGGCCCAGGCGCCTACCCTCGAACTTCCAGTGAGGGGTGCGGAGAAACCACCGAGTATCCACCGCGATGGAAAAGCAGTGGCGCACGCCCTGATTCCTGGAGAGAGATCACCCGGCCCAAAAAGATCCAATGATCGCCGCCATCGACGAGGCTGTAGGTCTGGCATTCCAGGCTCGCACAGGCATCGGGCAGCAGCAGACAACCTCCTGCGCCATGACTGACCTCCACGCCTTCGTACTTGTCCTCAACCGCCGGGCGCGCAAAGCGATTGGAGAGTTCGATCTGGTCGGCAGCCAGGATATTGACCCCGAAGTAGCCCGCTTCTTCGAATACGGGAAAACTTCCCGATTGCTTGCCAATACTCCAAAGAATCAACGGCGGGTCGAGCGAAACCGAGTTGAAACTATTAACGGTCACGCCCACGCGACGATCACCGTTACTGGCAGTAATCACGGTCACGCCTGTGGCGAAGTTGCCCAGGGCGTTTCGGAGGGTACGCGCATCGAAAGAGGTGGCCTGATTGTCTTGCTTCAAGATCGTATTCATCATTTTTACCATTGGGATGATGCTGTCGATGTCAGAGCATCAACCGCATCGAAAGAGTTGGCAGCCAGGTGTACGCCCTAGAACAACGTTGGATCAGGCTCCAGATCCATTAGCGCGCGTCCGAGGATCTGCATGCAGACGTCGTAGTCGGTATAGGCATGCGCCCCGACCATGTGGCAATCCCTGAACAGACGCTGCAATTCGTTATCGTCAAACCATGCCGTTCCGCCCGCAGCAGCGAACAAACGATCGACTGACTCGATGAACATTTGCACCGCATACGCCTGATTGGTACGCCAAAACGCAAGCTTCTGCGGATCCGGTTGCACCTTGCTCACCGCATGTACGCGCATGTCCTCCCAA
Source organism: Pseudomonas fluorescens group sp. PF-69 (assembly GCF_054481235.1). NCBI lineage: Bacteria > Pseudomonadati > Pseudomonadota > Gammaproteobacteria > Pseudomonadales > Pseudomonadaceae > Pseudomonas > Pseudomonas fluorescens group sp. PF-69. Next base: position 799,867 of record NZ_JBTMNC010000001.1, read on the forward strand.
GTCTTTTCCAGAAAAGCTCGACCGGCTGACACTTGATGCGTTGATTGAGCCAGGCGCATCAGCGCGGGTGTTGCGCCGCCAACGCTGGCCCCTGTATAGGCTCGGACTCGACTCTTTTGCTTCTCTTTGAATACCTGGAGCATTCGCTCTGCCACACCCAGGCTGACCGAAGAGAACAGGCTGGCAAAGACCGGAACGAAGTTGACGTGATAGATCTCGCTTTGCGGATAGAGGTTGCCACCCCCCTCCGACAAGCCCATCGCCATTTCCTTGATGTTCTGGATTCGATGCTCTGGCACGAAGACTTTGTCGACCACGATGGTCTTGGATCCGCTGCCCCGCATCGCAGCCGTAAACCAAGTATCGCGTATGGTGTAATCCGAACGCGGAACCACCACGAAGCTCAAGGCTTTTTCGCCTGCTGTATTGGTACGCATGAACCCCAGGATCGCCCACTGAGCATGGTCGCAACCACTGCTCCAGCCCATTTCGCCTGAGAACAGCACTCCACCCTCAACCTCCTCGCTGCGACCGAACGGCGCAATACTGCTACTGGCTAATGCATCTGGATCATGAGCCCAGATCTCATCCTGCAGGCGCTTGGGAAACATGGCCAACATGTGTGAGTGGTGAGCCAGCAGTGCGAAAGCCCAGGCAGTGCTCGCACATGCTCCAGCAATCACGACCAGGCACTGTTCGAAATCGGGCAGCGACATTTCCAATCCGCCATACACCTTGGGCTGAAACGCACGATGCAACTCAATACTCTTGAGCAGCTCGATGCTTTGCGCTGGCGCCATACGCTCACGCTCGGCCTGCGCGGCCCCTGCAGCAATCTGCGGTAGCAGAGCACGCACCTTTTCGATCATGGGCTGCCCGTCCGCCAAGACAGCGGCTTGGGCGGTGGAGTACAGAGCGGGACGTTGGGGGGATTCAGCCGAAGGAAGTGCATTCGACAGGCTCATAGTAAATCTCCAGAGGAACTCTTCTGTTCACATGAATTATTGGATTTGTGTTGTTCACTCGCGCGCTCTACCTGAACGACTCAACGCGCGAAACTGGCTGCCGACTCGCCGATGAATACCGGCGTGATACTGCGACGCTGAAATTTCCACTGGCCCCCATTGCGGACAAACACATCTTCCACATCAGCGATCGTAGAAGGGACGGCCGATGGCACGGGCCAATCCCCGGTGCCGGCGAATACCTGCACTACGGATCGAGCCTTAGCCACATCTTCAGCAACCTGTACGGCGTCGAAGCCGCTGGAAAAATGCCGGGTAACACGCCTGGTCAGGTCATGCTGGATCTTTCGGTCGTGGAAAAACCGGGAAATGGCTTGCGCGCCTGATAGCTCGATTTTGCCGACATGCAAAACCGCGTCCTTGCAAAACAGACTGTCTAAGGCCTGATCGACTCGCAGATCAGCGACGGCCCAGTAGGTACCGTCAAGCCGATACAAGGATAAAAAGGTTTCTAATGAGATCATGTCTGCCTCACATGCAGGTGGCTTGGTCGAGCCACGTTTTTTATTGTTATCCAGTTGCCATTGGCCCCTGTCAGTTACGACTAGGTTGCCTGCACAGCCAGATCGGCGCGCGGCTCCAGGCGACACCGGGTTAGGACCAAGGTGACATGACTCAGGCATCTTCTTCGGCGGGGTGGGCAGCGAGATCTCCATGTTTGGGGTCATACGACGCTTGGCCGACGCCAGGTGATTCATTCGCCTGCGTTTACACCAATGCCATTGCGCCCACCTGCATCTGCTCTGCTGTCGTTGAATGGTTCATCTACAGTGGTGCTCGGGAAACGCCGGATAAACAGATCTCGTTAACCGATCCTGATGCTCGCTCGGTGAAGCCGCGCGGAACGGGAATGGTCGGCTACAACGTCCAGACTGCTGTTGATGCGAAGTACCACCTGATCGGGGCGCACGAGTTAACGAACGATGGCGTGGATCGAAACGAGGTCGGAGGTATCGACTGGCATCGACAGGGTGTAGAGGCGGCAGGCGGCTTTAACGAACTTGCAGCGCTCGGGATCAAGGAGTGGCCGGAGCAAGTCGTCTTGCGTCGGTATCGTGGCTCACAAGGCCTGTCATCGGATGCAACCACGCCCAACAAAAAAGGCACTGACGATGATCGCCAGTGCCTTTTCAGCGCCTCGAAAGTATTTCAGCGCGACAGCATAAAGGTGTCGTACTCGAGGTCTTCCAGTGCCGTGGACAACCGGTGCAACCCCAGCAACACGCAAACCAGCAATGACAGGGTAAAGCCATAACCGAAGAAGCTCGGCCCCAGGTGCATGCTGAGCAGGGTCAACCCGGCGTTCAGCACCGCGAAAATCACGCACAGTTCCAGCACCACGGCGCGTTTGTCGAGGTAGAAAAACACGTTGAGCAGCGCCATGAACACCACCTGGATACTCACACCGATCAGGTCGATGTAGAACAGCGGCAGGTAGTAACTGGAAATGCCCAGCCAATCCAGCAAGCGCGGAGCGAACAGGAACAGCAGCACCACCGTCAATCCCTGTACCTTGCAGATTTCCAGCAGGCCCTGGCGGATCGACAAGGTCATTTCGGTTTTCAGCGAACCGATGTGTTGCAGGGTTTCGCCTTCGCGGATGGCCCGGAACAGGCGGTCGTACCACTCGGCAAAATCGGTTTCGATGCGCACCAGGAAGACCGCCATTCCGGGAATGATCGCCAGGTACGCGAGGAAGATCGGCAAGTCATACAGGATCGACGCACGCAGGGGGCCGACGACGAGGTTCGAGGTACCGGGGTTGAACCAGAACAGGAATTTGTCGATCCAGATACCGAAGTTGTAGAAGAACCCGGTCGCCAGCAGGCTGAGAAACACCTGGCGGCGTTGCAGGAAGTCGAAGGCGATCAGCTTCTCCGCGCGGTACTCACGCAAGATGTCGTAGAGAAACAGAAACAGCAGCGTGCTGTGCCCGATCAGCAACGCCAGCAACAAGCCCGGCATCTGCAGGAAGCTCAGCAGGTAGGCACTGGCGACCATCAGCGTGTAACCCACCAGCATCACCAGCAGGATGCGGTTGTAGGCCTTCATCCCTGAAAGAAAGATGATCACCAGCCACAAGTTGCACAACACCACGAAGTTCGACAGCACCAGCAACCGGTAGATCAGCGGCTGGTCGAACAACAGGCTCAGCACCACGATTCCCAACACCCCGGCACCGACGGTCACCAGCAACAGCACGCCCAGCAGGTTGGGCAGAATCTGCTCGTACTTGTGCTCGAACAACCGGTCGGAAACGAATCGGGTGAAGAACAGTTGCAGACCGCCCGTGAGAATCAGCGAGCTGGCCATCAGGTACGTCACCGTCACCAGAAACTGCCCGACCAGCACATTCGGCAGCAACAGGCCCAGGCTGATGATGCCCACCAGCATCACGCTGATGATCGACAGCACCCAGGGCCCGGAGCTGATCAGTCCGGCGTAGACGTAAGCGTGCAAAGTCGCGGTGTAGGAATCGCGCGACAGGATCTTGCGTAGTTCGAAGCCAATCCCGGCCATTTAACTGTTCTCCATGGCGGCTTGATACAAGTCGCGATAACGCTGCAGCATCAAGGCTTCGGTGTAGTAGCGATTGACCCGCAGCAAGCCGCTGGCCTGTGCAGCTTCCCAGCGTTGCGGGCTGCGCAGCAGTTCGAGGATCGCCACGCTGGTGGCTTGCGGGTCGGCAATCGCAACCACTTTGCCGGCCAGGCCGAGGTCGCGGTCCTCGACGCTGCCGCCTTCGATCAGCTCGCGGCAGGAGCCCACGTCGCTGCTGACGACCGGCGTACCGGCGGCCCAGGCTTCGAGAATCACCAGCGGTTGCGCTTCGCTGATCGAGGTCAGCACCATCAAGCCCAGTTGCGGCAGGATGTCCTGGATGCGCTGGAAGCCCAGGAAGCGCACCTTGCCTTCCAACCCGAGACTGGCCATCAGGCTGCGGCATTCGCTGACATATTCCGGGTCTTCCTCTTCCGGACCGACGATCCAGCCTTCGGCCTGGGGCATGGCACTGATCACCCCGCGCATCGCCCGCAGGAAGGTCTTGACGTCTTTGATCGGCACCACACGCCCGATCAAACCCACTACCGGCGCGATGCCGGGAGCTCGGGATTCGAGGGCGGCGGTCCATTGCGGCAGGTCAATACCGTTGGGAATGACCCGGGTGCGGACCGGATCGGCGCCGTCCTTGATTTGCCGCTGTCGGTTACCGTCATACAGCGAAATGATGCTGTCGGCGCTGTTGTAGGTCAGTTGCCCGATGCGCTCGAAGAAACGCACCCATAAGGTACGGATGTAACCCGAGCCGGCATCGAGGCTGCGGTTCAGCGCCTGGCCGGAACTCTCGGCGATCCAGCTGGCCTGGGCCAGATCGATCTTGCGCTCCTTGGTATAGATCCCGTGCTCGCTGAGCAGGTAGGAACAGTTCCAGCGTTGCTTGAGAATGCAGCCCAACAGCCCGGCGTAACCGGTGGAAATCGAATGCAGCACCCGCGCCCGGGGCATCTTGCGCGACGCCTCGGCGAGCATCAGCAAAGGCGACTGCATCGAGCGCAGGGTCCAGAAATAGTTGATGAAGGACGGGTCGGCGCAATGCAGGCGATAACCTTCGCTCAACGCCTCCCAACTGGCGCGGCTGCGCAGCACATCGTCGAGGGTCAGACGGCCCTGGGCGATGTTGTCGAGCAAGCGCTCACCCAGTTCGGGCTCCGGCGCGTCCGGGTGATGCAGGAAGCGATACAAATCCTGCAACTGTTGCAGATCGGCGTCCCGTGGCGTGCCTCGGGTGTCGGTCGGATGAGTGGCGTCTTCGAGAAAGACTTCTTCGATGTGCAGTACATTCGCCGGCACTTGATAACGTCGCTGCGAATACGCCGAACGCTGTCCGCCAATGAACATCACCGAAAACGTCAGTTCCGGCAGACCGAGGATCATCTGGTGAATCCAGCTCGACACGCCGCCGCGCACATAAGGCCAAGTGCCTTCGAGCAGCAGGCAGATGTCGGCCATCGGTGCCTCTTGCTTGTGACTCATGTCCAGCTCCTCACCAGGTCAGCGAAGGGGGGTCGCTGACGGGTTTTCTCGGGGAGGCTCGCCAGCAACCCGGGAATCTCGCGATAACGACCCGCCTCGAACGCCAGCTCGGCCTGGAAAGGCAGAATCTGCGCCGCACCCATACCGTTGTCCTGGGCTTCCTGGAGCAACACTTCGGCACGCGCGATATCACCACGCTCCAGGGCAATGCGTCCGGCCAGCAGAAACAATTCACCGCCCTCACCCGCTTCCAGGCCCTGCTCGGCATGCTCGCTGGCCTGATTGAGCACGTGCTCGAGTACGCTGCCTTGCGCCAGCCCCAGGTACGCCAGCTCCCAGTACCAGCGCGCCAGCGTGCCATGCAGCACGCCGGCGGCTTTGCCCTTTGCGCCGTTCAGTTGGCCAAGGGCGATCTGGATATGCAAATTGATATCGCTTTCCTGTTTGTCCAGCATCGAATACGCCAGCAAGCGCACATCATCGCTCGGGTCGCCCAGTGCCAGTTTGAGGATCGGTACCGCTTCCTTGCCGCGCATGCGTCGCGTCGCCAATAGAGCGGCCAGACGCTGATCGGGGTCGGGCGCATGGCGCAGCACGTCCTGCAAACCGCCGTCGGCAAAAATCGGTTTATGCAGTTGCTGTTGCGCCCGATATGGCAGGCTCGGAATGCCGACCGCTTGCCAGGCTTGCTTGTCGCGTTTGCGTGGCAGGTACAGCGCCGGAAAAATCGCTGCAACCACGCCCACCGTGCCGAGCACAGGGACAAAGAACGCCATGCTGAAAATGAACAGCGGGCTCCAAGGCAGCGGCGAACGATACCGCGCCGGCAACAGCAGCCACACCGCCGCGCACAGCATCACGCAGGCCAGGCCATGAGTGAGGGTGAACACCAGCAGTTGCTGCACCTCGGGCACGTCCACCCACAGACTGGTCCAACTGCCTGCCTCTAACAACAAGGCTCCGCTAAACAGCCACTTGCTGATCATTCAGACCACACTCGTTGAACAGGAAGTTACGCAGCCCGTTGTGTTCACCAGGCTCCAGGTTGAAAGGCATGACCCGTACGCCGAGGCTGTCCATGTCACTCTCAATGCCAAAGTGTTCGTGTATCAGCAGGTTGATGCGTGACAGATAACCTTCGGTGCCCTGCGGGCTGGTCAACGGCAAAAGCACCAGCAGCAGCTGATGGTCGCGGTTGTTGCGCAGCGGCAGGTGCAAATCCAGACCGCGCTGACTGCGTTCCAGCAAGCGTGTCAGCTCTTCGTTGGCCCGGGTCATTTCAAAGGCGAACAGGCCGGCCGACAACTTGTGCTGCTCGACGTCCGCCAGCGAACGCTTGAGTTGCAGTGTGAAGTGCTGCGCATCGGCATTGACCAATTGCAGCACCTGCGTGTCGCGCAGCAACAGGTCGGCGATATGCCCGGCCAGCAGCGCCAACAGGCTCAGGGTGCGATCCTGGAAAGCGAAGAACGGCATGTGCCGTACAGCCAGCACCGCCAACAAACGGCCCTCGGCATCGATTAACGGAATACACGCCTGCAATGACGAGAATTGCGCCGAACCGCCGGCATCGATCAGTTCCTGGCGCACGCTCACCAGCTCGCCGCGCTCCAGGCACAGCTTGACCAGCCCGTCTTCGGTGTCCAGATCCCCCATGACCCCGATGGTCGCCAACGGCTTGGGCAACAGGTGGCCGGCGTGATCGTCCACGCGATACAAACCGGCTACCCGCAGCGCACCGTATTGCCCCAGCACCGCCACGATCGGGTCGGCCAATGCACCCAGCGCATCGCCTTCCTCCGGCATCACCCGCAGTTTTTCGCGCAGGCCCAGCAACGAGCTGCGCAAGCTTTGGTCACTGCCCGCCACACGCTGTTCCAGCAGATCGTGGGAGACCCGCAGAATCTGATGCGCGCGAGTGAATTCATCGAGTCGATATTGACGATAATCGTTGGCCATCTGCAGACGCTCCAGTCGGCGTTCCCACAGATCGCGCACCTCGCCCACCAACATCCCGCAGACCAGCACGCCAACAATCCAGGACGGCTCAAGCTCTGCATAACCGGCGTGGCCGCTGTAGCGCAGCGCGAACACCGCCATGACCAACAACACGGCGCTGAGCAAACCGCGGACAAATCCGTAACGCACACCCAACAGCAGCGGCGCCAGGATCGGCCAGGGGAACCCACCGTGCATTTGCATCGGGTCTTGCGGCGTCAGCCACAAGCCGAGGCCGATCGCCAGGCCGGTCACCAGGAACGTTTCCAGCCAAGACACCGGGCCGCTGGCGCGAGGCGCCAGGCTGTAATCCATGTGTGGAGAATTCATTGCGATCACTCGAACCGAAGGGCGCCAACAAGCGTATCGAGCACTTTTTGCGCAGTGCCCGCGAGGCTTTCACGGGACCAGCCGGCACGTGCGCCACTTTTGCTCCAGAGCACCCGACCGCTGTCCGCATCGAGCACGCGCAGGCTGATGCCCACCGCCGGTTCGCCGTCCAGGCCGTTCTTGTACTGCCACTCTTCAACGCTGCCGGTGACCACATAATCGAGTTTCTGCTCACGCGCCCAATCCAGCGCACCGGCCAGACGCTCGTTGTCATCCATCAACGCTTGTTCGCCCTGGGTGCTGGCCGGGTAGACCCGTGGTTGCAGACCATGGCTGCTGAGCACGCTGAGCAGGATTTGCTCGCTGCGCTCACCGGCCTGCGGCGTCTGCGAATAGTTGACCATCGGCAGGATGCCCCACTGCGCAGTGCGCGGCAGGCTCGGGCTGGCGTCGCCGGTGAAGCTCGCGCAACCAGCGACGAACAGGACCGCCAGCGCCAGGCCCAGATTACGAATTGCTTGCATACGTTTTTCTCCCGTAGAAAATTCCATGATCAGCGTCCGAAACGCACGCCGTAGCTCACACCCAGTGTTCCGCCTGACTTGCCATCCCCGCCCTGTGGCGCGGATTGGTAGCCGAAGGTCAGGGCCAGTTCGTCGTCACCCAGCACTTCAACGCCAATCCCGGTGTTGATGCCGTAGTTGAAGGTTTGATCCGTCCATTGCCAGCCCGCCGTCAGGTCCACCAGCCAGGTGTATTGCGGCTTGGTCCGTACCAGTGCGCCGGGCAGACCACGACGCCAGGAACTGCCGAAATACAGTTGGCCGTAGCGGCTTTGCAGCAGGTCGCTGGCAGTGACGGTTTCGATGTCCAGTGGATTGATCGGATCAGGCAATCCAGTCTCCGGGTCGAACGTCTGCACAGGTGCTGCTCTGATGACCGGGCCACCAAAGTTACTGGACAGGTAATCCAGCGACTTATCCTTGACCTGGTTTTTCTGATAGTCGACACCGCTGCGCACGGTCCAGTTGGGACCGGCGAATTCCAGCGTGTGGTTGAGCTCCATTTTCAGCGCGTGACCATTGCCGAGGTCGTCACCGGCACGGGTGGAAAACGACCGCTGTGCGACCTCCCAACTGAACTGATCGCGAGCGGTCAGGCTGTGACGCCCCCCGAGGAACACCCGGTCCTGCTGACCGAAAGCGCGCATCAGGCCGCTGTCTTCGCTCTTGCGATGCCAGTCGACGCCGGTCTCCAGTTCATCGCTCACGCCCAACTGCCAGGTCCGGGAAAGGCCCAGGCCATTGCGGTCGTCGTCCTTGCGCTGGCTGGTGTCGGCGAACAGTTTGTAGCTGCCGTTTTCCACCGAACGTTGCAAGGTCAGCGCAGCGTTACGCTCTTCGCCGATTTTCGATGACTCGATCTCGTCGCCACTGTAGTCGCCCTGTTCCAGCTCAAGATCGGCGTACCACTGATCACCCAGGTTGTGCGCAATTTCCAGGCGCGGCGCCTTGAACGCGAGGCCGCCGAAATCCTGGTCATGCCACGACAACTGCGCACCTTGCGGCGTGCGTTCGTGGATTTCCACGGCCTGACGACGCAGTTGTTCGCGCACCGCTTGCGGCTGCTCGTCGCCGAGCGCCGTCAGGCTGGTGTCGAGGGCTTCGTTCAGCCGGCCCAGACGACTGAGGGCCTGCGCGCGTTGCGCCGGGTTCAGATCGCTGCTGGCCAACAGCGTTTCGACCTGTTCCTTGTTACGGCTACGCAGAGCTTGCTGGATCTGCTCATAACGCTCGACCTTCAAGCCCTGACCGCGCGCCCAATCCAGCCATTGGTCCTTTTGCGAGTCCTGGTTGGTCGCATCCAGACGCGCCAGCAAGCGTTCGAACCACAATTGCAGCATCGCCGGCGAGCCATCCTTCCACTTCAGCACTTCGTGCTGGGCCTTTTTCGGCGAGTAACTGCTGGCCATCAAACGCAACCAGATGCCATAGCGCCCGGACGACGGCTGGACATTGTCCGCCTCGGGGCTGCGCAGCAACTTCAGGCGCAGGCGCTGGGCCGCATCCTGATAGCCGGCGCTCTCCAGCGCATCGGCGTAGGCCGCTTGCACCAGCCAATCCTGCGGACTGGTCTTGAGGTACATCCGATACCAGGCCAGCGCTTCGCTATCGCGACCGAGCATCTGGCTGGCACTGGCGAACGGTAGCCACAAAATCCGGTCTTCACGTGCCCGGGCTTTCCATTGGGTCAGCAACGGCTTGAGTTCGGCCGTATTGCCCTGATCGACGTAAAGCCACATCAAGCGCTCGCGAAACAGGTTGTCCTCGGGGAATCGCGCCAGTCCTTCCTGATACAGGCGCTGCGCCTCTTCGGGCTGGTCTTTGTGCACGGCCAGTGCGCCGCGCACGGCCAACACTTGAGCCTGCCCGTAAGCGGCCGGGTATTGCTCGGCATCCTTGAGCAACGCCTCCACTTGTGACCAGTCCTGCAGTTCCTCGGCTTGCTGCAACGCTTCGACCAGGCGCTGCGGGTCATGGCTGCGCTGCCAACTGCCGACCATCAACTGCAAGGCGCGCCGGGGATTGCTGGTGCGATAAAGGGTGATCAATTGACTCTCGTCGCCGCTGTTGAGCGAGCCCTTGAGCGCCAGCATTTTTTCCAGGGACACCTGCAGTTCATCGTCCAGTTCCAGGTCCCAGGCCAGCGCGGCACGGGATCGCCAGTAATTCGGATCGGTGATATTGCGGTTATCGACCTGCAACACCTGCCACGCGGCTTTGTTATCAAACAGCTTCAGGTAGGTATCGACCCAATCGACCCGTTCGGTGGAGGTCAGGGCAAAGCGTTTCGAGTAGTCCTTGTAGACCTTGGCCTTGGACGCGTACTGCCCGGTGTTTTCCAGGTTTTGCAGCAGACGCGTCCAGGCCAGACGATGCCGGGGGTACTTGCGCAAATAAGTGTGCAGCCAGGCCTCAGCCTGTTGCGGCGTGCCCCGGGATTCGTGGCCGTAGATCAATGCGTCCAGCTCGATGTCGGTCAGCGGCCGTTGCTCCATGATCTCGGCGAGCAATGGAATCGAGCGGTCGAAGTCGAACTGCTGGCTCGCCAGGCGCCAGGCGTGCTCACGGGTTTGCGCGTCTTCGCGCAATTTCAGCAGGCGAATCCAGTAGTCGAGGGCCGTCTCGGTTTCGCCGCTCCACTCGCCGAGCTGAGCCATTTGCTCCAGTAATTGCGGGTCTTCGGGATGTTCGAGCAGCAGTTGCTGACCGCTTTTCCAGGCGCCCGGCAAATCGCCGAGGGCCAGACGCATGCTGAAATCCTTTTGCAGGATTTGCGGATCGTCAGGTTGCAAGACGCGCCATTGTTGCAGGAAGCGTTGCGCCAGATCGAAGCGTTTGCTCGCGATCGCCACATCGACGCCCTGCTGCACCCAAGCCGTATCGGTTTGTGGATTGGTCAGCCGGTCGACTTCATCGGCGAGCACCTGCACGGCCTGGTCGCCCTGTCCGGAGGCCAGGAGGCTGTTGAACGCCAGTTGCGCGTATTCACGGCGCTCGGTCGCCTGTTCGGTGGCCTTTTTCAGCGCCAGGTAAATTTCGGCGGCGCGTCCCGGTTGCTCGCCGGCCAGGTACCACTGCGCGGCAGACTTGAGGGCATCGCTTCGCTGCTGCGGATCACGCGCGGCGATCTCTTCATAGATGCTGGCGGCAAAGGCTGGCGCCTGCAAGTTCAACGCGAGCTTGGCCAGGCTTTGCAATTGCGGCAGCGGCAACAGGTGATGATCGAAGCTTTTCAGGCGTTCGACCAACGCCTGCTGCGTGATCAGATCGCTGCCCTTGGCCGCTTCCAGCGCATCCAGTTCAAGCCGGTAATAGGCCTGCAATTCCAGGTTCGGCTTGGGCCAGTTCTCCAGATGCTGACGGGCCTTGGTGTAATCGCCGAGACGGATCAACAGATCGATCAGTTGCAGGCGCAGGCGATCGTCTTCGGGGTGGGCCGTCAGCAGCAGTTCGGCATAGTTGGCCGAGACGGCATCCGGTTCACGGCCATCGGGCTGGAACACTTCTTCGCGCTGGAACGTCGCCCACAGCAGGCCACCCACGGTGACCGCCACCACCGCCAATGCCCAAGGATTGAGCAGGCGACTGCCTTTAGTGACTGAGGCGTTAGTTGCAGAGGAGCTGACCATTACTCACCTGCTTCATCGGTAATTGAAAAGTCCACAGGCCGGCGGACGCCTTGCCTGTAAAACGCTGTCCATCCACTTCGACCCGGCAGGCGCTCGCCGAGCGCACCGAGAAACTCAGGTCGACTTGACCGGCAAACGAAAAACTCACGCGTTGGTCATCCAGGTAACGCCAGTCCAGCAATGGCAAATTGGCTTCTTCAAGGGCCGGGCGTGAATCCCGGTCAGGGCGCAACACCAGCAATGCACGGTCACTGCTCAAGTGCACGTAGCGTCCCTGGGGCACATCACGCACCCCCGCAATACCTTGGGAACGCCGCAGATCCGGCCAGCCCATTTGCGGGTCAAGGCGCACGGTGCGCAACGCATCCATGCCGCGAATCTGCCAGTCGCCCTCGGCGGTGCGCGCCAGACTGGCCTGATACAGACCGTGCAGGCGATCAAGGTAATCGCTCATCCACAGCGACATCGGCTGCTGTTCGCGCATGTAGCCGTAGATCTCGTTCATCGCTTTGATCGAGGCCTGCTTGGTGCTCGAATAGAAGTGGTAATAGAGGTGCAGGCCGCGCAGGCGTCGTGGGCTGTCGGTCAGCTCAAAGGTGTCAATCACATCGCGAAAACCGTAATACGGTCCCTTCCACAGATTGGTGTAGAGGTTTTCGTTGATGATCGGCGCGTAGTACTGCAGACCGCCCGAGGTCGGTCGCAACAGCGGGTTCAGACCGGTCAGCGACGGGTTGGCCCTGGTCAGCATGGTCTCGGCGCCGTTGACGTTTTTCAGGCCCGCGTCATAGGCCAGTTTGATCGTGGCCGCCGACGGCAAGGCGTCGCCCGGCCAGAAGACCAGCTTCACCGGTTTTTCCGGGGTCGTCAGTTGCTGATTGATGTAGTCACGCGAACCAAAAATCTCGCGGCGGAAATCCAGTTTGTCGTAATTCGGAATGGCCATTTTCAAGCCATATTCCGGATTGAAGCCTTCGCGTTTCTGCGCCACTTCCGGCTGCATGAAAAACGGATGGCTGAAGGTGTGCGTCGCGACTTCGACTTTCGGGTTGGCGAACAACTCGCGAGCGATGGGCTCCAGCTCGCGGGCCAGGAACGGAAACATTCCGCGCGGGGAAATCTCGCCCTCGACGATCGATACCGAGGTCAGGAACGGGTTGGGCCGGATGAAGTCATCCAACACTTGTTTGCCCGCGTAAGGCGTGCCACGCACCTCGGCGCGCGAGGGAAAGCCGTCGCCATCGATGTGCACGGTGGCGATGCGCCGCCCGTTTTCGGTGGTGGTGTCCGGCCGTGGCTGCACCGGCAGCCGCAGGCTGGCCTGGAGAAACGCGAACGGATCGAGAATCCAGCGGCTGCGCTCGTTGTTGGTTTCCAGGATGTACGGCGCGAGTGCCAGACCGCCCCAACTGGCTACCGCGACAGGGGTAAACGTCTGGCCGCCTTCACCAGTCAGCAGCAACGATGCTTTAGGACCATTGGGCAGCACAGAAACCGCACTCAGGTCACGGGATCGGGGCTGCACCGGAGCTTCGAACGCCCCGAGCAGCAACTTGTCCTGATAGGTGATCGTCAGCGCTTGAGTGGCCGGAGGTGCCCGGCGTTCAAGGCCCAGGCGCTTGAGCAGCAGCTTGTCTTCAACCGGCAGACCGGCGAAGAACACCAGCGGCACCTGTTCGTCCAGACGCTTGCCCAGCCAGCGATTGAATGCCGGACTGTCCTGCGGCGGACCGCTGGTCATCCAGGTAATGATGCCCGCATACAAACCGCTGAAACGGTGCTCCGGCAGCGTTTCGTCAGCCGCCAGATAGTCGACCCGATAGCCCAGGTATTCAAGCAGACCGCCCAACAGTGTGTGCCCGGCGTTGCGAATCACATCGCCTTCGCGCGGGTCGTAAATCAAGGCGATGCGACGAGGCTGGACTTCGATGCTGCTGATGCCCATCGAATCCAGATCGGGGGTGCCAATGTACGGAATGAAACCTTCTTCACGCAGACGCTTGGCCAGCTTGCGCGCTTCCTCGCGGCGCTCTGGCGGCAAGTAGTCGATGGCCACCAGCGCAATGCCTTTGGCGCGCAAGGGTTGCAGCTGGGTTTCCAGCCACTGGCGGTCGGCTTCGGGCACCGGACGATATCGTTTGGCGGACGCGTCCCAACCGGCATGGATGGACTCGACGGCCACGGCGGCAGCCACGCCATCGAGCTCTGCCAGCACTTCAAAACCGCGATTGAAAAACAGCTTCAGGTCCGGCTGACGCTGGTGCAGCTCCCGCAGGAAACTGGCCAGGGCATGGCGTTGCGCTTCTTGCTCCGCTTGCGGCATCAACTGGAAGCTGTCGAGCGTGTCGAGGAACAGCCCGGCATAGCCTTCGGCTTGCAGTGCCTTGGCGCGGCTGAACAAATGCTCACGCCAGGCCGGCGCGGCGAGGTCCATGACCTGGCTGTCCCAGGCTCCGTTGCGAACCGGGCTGACGGCCTTGCCCAGGCCAGCCTTGTCGATGGCCGCCTTGTTGCCACTGAATTCACCGACGGACAGATAGGCAAACGGCTGGCTGCCCAACTTGCGCAGGGTTTTGACGTCCCCCGCCGACACATGCCCCGGCTCGACCACCGACCAGTCGAACTGGGCCAGCTCGGAGATCGGCGGCTCGTCGGCGTACCAAAAGGTCACGCTGGAGGGTGGCACCAATGCGGCAGCCTGCACGGCAGGTCCACTTACACACAACGCCAGAGCGGCTAACAGTCGCTTGGCGACCGAGCGGACACGCGTCCTGCGAAAAACGATTTCCATAACTCACTCTTGAAATGACTGAACCGTTACCGCTTGAACATCGGGCAGTAAAACCGGCCGAATCAAAGACTGCGGATAAGTTGCGCTAGACCATTGCCGATGGACGTCGGCTCCGGAAGATTGAAGCGTTCGAGCAGGCGCGCATTGTTGGCGCGCGAATGGCGAATATCGCCCTGACGTGGCGCCTGATAATTCACCGTCAAGGGGTTGCCGGTGGCCGCTCCCAGTTCAGCGATCAAATCATTGAGGCTGGTGGAGCGGCTCAAGCCGATGTTCACCGCACCGGATTGCGGTTCGCTCGCCTCCACCGCCTGGAGCAGGATGCTCACCAGGTCCAGGACGTAGACGAAGTCGCGGGTCTGCTCACCGTCACCGAAAATCGAAACCGGCTGCCGGTTCATCGCCCGCTCGGTGAAGATGCTGATCACACCGGAGTACGGCGAAGACGGATCCTGGCGCGGGCCAAAAATGTTGAAGAACCTCAGGATCACCGGCTCCAGGCCGTGTTCGCGGCGATAGAAATCCAGGTAATACTCGCTGGCCAGTTTGTCGCTGGCATAGGGCGTGAGCGGCGACTTGGCGGTGTTTTCATCAATCGCCGAACCTTCGCCATTGTTGCCATAGATGGCCGCGCTGGAGGCGAACACGACACGCTTGATCCCGGCCTTCAACATGTTTTCACAGACGTTGAGCGTGCCGACAAAATTGCTTTGATGGGTGCTGACCGGATCGTCCACCGATGCTTGCACGGAGGCCACGGCGGCCAGGTGAACCACCGCGCTGCAATCACGCATGGCCTGACTCACCGCGGCGCTGTCGGCGACATCACCGACGACCAGGTTCAGGTTGGCGTTATCCATTGGCAAGTTACTGACTTTGCCGGAGGACAGGTTATCCAGCACACGCACTTTGTAACCTTTCGCCAGCAACGCTTCCACCAGGTGTGATCCGATGAAACCAGCACCGCCAGTAACGAGTATTCGCTCCACAAACATGAAAGTTCTTCCTGAAAAATCAAGCGGATACATGGATTTGAAGTCCGCCATCGGTTTGAGCTCGCGCAATCACAGTCGCGGATGCCCCGTGAAACTTGCCAGTCGCGAGTGACATTTTTATGGCGGTAGGCCATCAAAACGCCGCCGATGATGGGAGATCGGGCGATGACTGTCAATAGACCGTCTATTTTTCTCATTGCTTTCAAAACCATAGAAAATTTGTCATTTTTTTGACGACTTTTATTCCAGATTTTGTGCCGGATCACTTGTACGGCCTCGAGGGGGCGCCAACCCTCTGGCAAATGAACTTTTCTTCACCCCGTCCATTGGCCGCAACCTGTACATTTTCTTCGCCCATTCAAGAAACTACGGTTTGCCCGCCCTCCCGCGGGCTTTTTTTTGCCTGTAAATTGTGGGTCGTCCACCGTAACCTCGAGCGCCCGATGACGATCCTCACCCTCCCCTGCAAACGCCTGACGCTGGCCATCCTCAGCCCCAGCCAGGCCGCGCTGGAAAGCGACTTCTACCAGCGCAATCAGGCACACCTCGCCCCCTGGTCACCGGTTCGCCCCGACGACTACTACCGTCCGGAAAAAATCCGCTCGCGCCTGGCGCAGCAGGCCTTTGCCTTCGAAGACGGCTACGCGGTGCACTTTGCAATGCTGGATCGCGACGGCCAGCAGATGATCGGCGCATGCAATTTCAGCGGCATCATTCGCGGGGCATTTCAGGCGTGTTACCTCGGCTATCACATCGACCAATCCCACCAGGGCCAGGGTTTGATGCATGAAGCCCTGCAAGCGGGTATCCGTTACGTGTTCGAGACAATGAACCTGCACCGGATCATGGCCAACTACATCCCCGACAACGAGCGCAGCGCCCGGTTGCTGGAACGCCTGGGTTTCGAGCGCGAAGGCTATGCCAAGGCGTACCTGAACATCGGCGGGCGCTGGCAGGATCATGTGCTGACGGCGCTGGTCAGCAAGGTCTACGAAGACCCTGATCAATGCTGGTCAAGACCGCTTTCCTAAGCTTTCACACCTCGTTCACGTTTTGTTAAGGATTCGCTTCGTATGCTCGGGATTCGAACTCCCTCCCCGGTCCCCGAACGCCCATGTCGCGCTCCACTTCCTCACTGTTATTGCTTGCCGCGCTGCTGTTTTTCTTCGCCCTGGGCAATCACCAGTTGCAAGGCTCCACCGAGGCGCGGGTCGCCGGTATTGCCATGGAAATGCACCTGGACAACGACTGGGTGACACCCCGCCTGTTCGGCGAACCCTTCCTGGAAAAACCGCCCCTGAGCCTGTGGCTCGACGCCGGAGCCATCGGCGCATTCGGCAGCACGCCGTGGGCGGTGCGGTTGACCTCGGCCGGTGCCGGGTTATTCAGCGTGATGCTGTTGTTCGCAATGCTGCGGCGCTTGGGCCGGCCAACATCCATGGCCTGGACCGCTGCATTACTGTTGGCGACCATGGCCAGTTACTGGAGCAACGTGCGCGGCGTCGGCGAAGACGCGTTGCTCGCCCTCGGCGTGACCCTGGCGCTGCTGGCGTTCTTTCAGGGGCACCGACAAGCGAGCCGGGGCAACGCGCTGTTGTTCGCCCTGGGAATCGCCATCGCCACCTTGAGCAAAGGTGTATTGGGGCTGGCGATGCCGGGGGTGGTGATCTTCGCCTTTCTGCTCGCCGAGAGCCTGCTGGACAAGCGCCTGTACCTCTCGCACTGGCTACGGCCGGGCCTGCTGACGCTGCTGGGATTGCTGCCCTTGATGATCTGGCTGGCGCTGCTGTATCAGCGCGCAGGCACCCAGGCCGTGACGGAAGTGCTGCTGACCAACAGCGTCGGACGCTTCAGTGGCTCCTTCGTGGAAGCCGGTCATTACGAACCGTTCTACTACTATCTGGCCAAACTGCCCCAGGCGTTTTTGCCCTGGAACATTCTGGTGTACCTGGGGCTCTGGCATTTCCGTAAAAGCCTGATGGCCAACCGTTACCTGCTGTTCTTCACCCTGTGGATTCTGGCGCAGTTCGTCATGCTGACGCTGGCGTCGAGCAAACGCACGGTGTACCTGATGTCGATGACGCCGGCGGCGGCCGTCATCGCCGCCGAGTACGCGAGCGTCCTCTACGCAAGGCTGATGGCTCGGCAAAACGTCTCGATCTTGGCTAGCCGCATTATCCGGCACCGTCGCAGCGTGGCGGTTGGCACGCTGGCCGTGGTGATCGCCAGCTACCTCGCCGCGGCACAATGGGCACTCCCCCACGCCGACCGCACATTGTCGTTCCTGCCGCTGACCGAGCAGATCCGGGCCCTGCAGGCCAACGGTCAGCAAGTAGCGCTGTTTCAGGCCAACGAACGACTGGGCGGCGCCAGCGTGTTCTACACCCACCGCGTGCTCAAAGGACTGGATACCGAGGCGCAGCTGCATGAGTTCCTGACCGCGTCGCCTTCCAACGTAGCGGTCATTGGCGCCGATGCAGAACCGCCCGCGCCATTGAAAGTGCTCAAATCCATGAAGGTCGGGCGGCAGGATTACTACTTTGTCAGGCAATAAAAAACCCGTGCCCCCTGAGGATCACGGGTTTTTCAGATCCAGCGCCTGAAATTAACTGGCCGTCTGAGCCTGCGCTACAGCTACCCGCCGCTCATGTTTTTGCAGAACCGGCAGATCCAGCCGCGCCCGGCCGTAAAACGCCAGCGCCGTCAGCAAACACGCCAGCCACACGAAGATCCCGGCCCAGAAGGTGTGGGACATGTAGTGCCAGCCTTGCAGAACACGCGTGGTGCCGTAGACGAAACCCAGCAGCAGCGAACCGTACATCACCGCTTTGGAAAAGCGCCACTGGTAGCGACGCGCCACGAAATACAGCGCCAGCATGGTGAAACCACCCGAAGCATGACCACCCGGCCAGCAGCGGCCATCGCCTGCTTTCATGAACAGCTGAAAATTCTCGTACCACTCGATGTGGGCGATTTTTCCACCGTAAAGCGTCGTTTCAATCGGGCAGTACACGCTGGTATGCGACTTGAGGAAATGGATCACGCCAGTGCAAATCGCGAACGCAAATACCACAAACAGAAAATCCCGACGATGGTCCCTGGCAAACCGAAGCACAGGGGCGGCTTTGGTCCGTTCCAGAAAGTTGCCCAGGCGCGGATGTTTTTGCGGGGTGACCAATGGCCAGACAAACGACAGGATCGCGCCGATCAACGCAATTTCAGCGGTCCAGTTGGGAATGATCCGCGCCCACTTGTGGGTGAGCTTCTCAAAGAAGTGAACCTGGTCGATTGGGAAGGTTTGGGTAATCGGATCAAAGAACAGATTGCTGAACGCGATGTCGATTGACGTCATGTCGAACATCAGGAAAACCACGGCCGCGCAGGCCAGCGGAATGCCGAAATTCAGCCAGTAAAAACGTTGGGAAGTACTCAGCATCGTGCGTCCTGATCAAAAAGATGAATTCATTTGCTCGTCATCGATTGCCAGTCCGAGGCGTCGATGAGGCCTAGCATGCGAGGTGTCTGTGGCGTTTCGGCAGAAACAAACAACGAAGCGCCGTAGCCCGGAGTGGAGCCTGACAACTTGAGGTCTTTCTCGAGTTGCTCCATGCATTCGCTGTGGGTCACCAGGATCAGGTTGCGTCCGGCCACTTTATGCGCCAGAGCGTCGCGCAGCATAGTGCCCTTGCAACTGATCAGCCAGTCCTCACCGGTGCCGACCTTGTTGAACATGTAGGCCGCTGTCTGTGCCGTACGCAGCATCGGGCTGTTGTAGATGTCGGCCTTGTTCAGCCCCAACTGCTCGAAGTGCGCACCGACTCCCACCGCGACGCTACGCGAACGATCGGTAATCCCATCGTTGCCCACCAGGCAGGCGGCGCTGGAGTGATCACAACGCTCGACATGGCGTACCAGCACGATCATGTCGCCCTTGGCCCAACCGGCCCGCAATGCCTGAGCGCCGGCCACATTACCATGGGCCAGGTCCGGCACGGCGGCAGGCCGCAGAAGAAAAAGGATCAGGGGTACCACCAGCAACGCCGAGGCCAGCACCACGATTGCATTGCGATAGCGGGCAAATCGGCTCAGGTCAATCGAGCGTTTTACGCCGAACAGAGTCAGTCTCAATTCCATATCTATCCGCCTCACCGACATGCACCATTATTTTTATGCGGCGAGGTTAGAGAGGCAGGCGTCGACTGCAGGTGAAACCCATGTGAAAAAAAGCTTAAGAATTGGCGCGGTCCGACGCACGGTCACCCCGTACACAAAGTGCAACACTTTCGCGCAAAAGCCATTGCAAAAAACGTTTCAGCTCCAGGAATCGCGGCCGATACACCCTGCTTACATAGCTTGGAGGCTCCCAACAACAACAATCTTCCAGCCACCGACGATCAAGAAGCACTGCGTTACTGGAGGAATTTTCATGAATAGCTGGTTCGGCAACATCAGCGTGAACCTGAAACTGGGCCTGGGCTTTGGCCTGGTTCTGGCACTGACTTGCGTCCTCGCCCTGACCGGCTGGACCAGCCTGGGCGGTTTGATTGACCGCAGCAACTGGATGAGCGACATCACCCAGCTCAACGCCAGCCTGACCAAGCTGCGTGTGGTGCGCCTGCAATACATGCTGACCAACGGCGACGAAGCCACCGCCCAGAACGTGCAGACCACCCTCGAAGCCTTTTCCGCTCAACAACAAGCGCTGCTGGTGAAGTTCAAGAGCCCGGAGAACCTCAAGCTGCTCAATGAGCAAGGCACCGTCATCGACGCCTACAAGACGTCCCTGAACAAAATGCGCGGCGCCTACCGTGCCGGCAGCAGCGCCCGCGATGCCATGACCGCCAATGCTGAAACGGCCAAAACGCTGATCAACGATCTCAATAACCGCGTGCAACAACTGCCGCCGGGCGATCAGCGCTTCGAACAGTTCCAGGCCATCACCGCCGCCAAGGAAGCCTTCTTGCTGGCCCGCTACGAAGTGCGCGGCTACACCGCGACCACCAACGCTGAAACCGAGCAAAAGGCCGTCGCCCAACTGGACGCCGCCATCGCCAGCCTGAAACAGCTCAACGCGCATTTCGCCGACGTTCAGCCAGATGCCCTGCAACGACTGGAAACCGCGCTGGGCAACTACCGCAGCGCCTTGCAGGCTTACAAAACCGCAAACGGTGACGTGGTACAGGCACGCAAGGAAATGACTGACGAGGGTGCCGCCATCGTCAGCCTGAGCGATGCGCTGTACCAGATTCAACTCGACCGCCGTGACGCCGAAAGCGACAACGCCCGCACCCTGCAACTGGTCAGCACATTGCTGGCATTGTTGGTGGGCATCATTGCCGCCGTCGTCATTACCCGACAGATTACCGGCCCGCTGCGCGACACCCTGGCCGTGGTCGATCGCATCGCCAGCGGCGACTTGTCCCACGATGTCCAGGTGACGCGCCGCGACGAACTCGGTGTGTTGCAACAAGGCATCGCGCGCATGGGCGTGACCCTGCGCGACCTGATCAGCGGCATCCGCGACGGCGTCACCCAGATCGCCAGCGCCGCAGAAGAGCTGTCGGCCGTGACCGAACAAACCAGCGCCGGGGTCAACAGCCAGAAAGTCGAAACCGATCAGGTCGCCACCGCCATGCACGAAATGACCGCCACCGTGCAGGAAGTCGCGCGCAATGCCGAGCAGGCTTCGCAAGCGGCAGCCGCGGCCGATGGTGAAGCTCGCGAAGGCGACAAAGTGGTGGCCGAGGCCATCACCCAGATCGAACGCCTGGCCAGCGAAGTGGTGCGTTCCACCGAAGCCATGGGCGTGCTGCAACAGGAAAGCGACAAGATCGGCAGCGTGATGGACGTGATCAAGGCCGTGGCCGAACAGACCAACCTGCTGGCGCTCAACGCGGCCATTGAAGCGGCGCGTGCCGGTGAAGCCGGACGTGGTTTTGCCGTGGTGGCCGACGAAGTCCGCGGCCTGGCCCAGCGTACGCAAAAATCCACCGAAGAAATCGAAAGCCTGGTGGCGGGTCTGCAGAACGGCACCCAACAAGTGGCAATGGTGATGAACAACAGCCGCGTCCTGACCGACAGCAGCGTGGCCCTGACCCGCAAGGCCGGCGCGTCACTGGAAAACATCACCCGCACGGTGTCCAACATCCAGTCGATGAACCAGCAGATCGCCGCCGCCGCCGAACAGCAAAGCGCCGTGGCCGAAGAGATCAGCCGCAGCATCATCAACGTACGCGACGTCTCCGAACAGACAGCCGCGGCCAGCGACGAAACGGCAGCATCCAGTGTTGAACTGGCGCGGTTGGGGAATCAGTTGCAAGCGATGGTGAGCCACTTCCGGGTCTGACGCTGGATCAGCGCTGAACCACAGATCCAATCGCGGGCAAGCCCGCTCCCACAGGTTCAGTGAGTACCCTGTGGGAGCGGGCTTGCCCGCGATGGCGATCTGACTGGCAATGAAGACACTCAGGCTCCCCACGGATTGATCACGTCCAGTCCGGAAAACTCGAAATCCCGAACATTACGAGTAGCAATTGGAGCTCCGTGGATTCGGCAGACAGCGGCAATCTGCGCATCAGCCATCGACGCAGCACGTCCCTTGGCTTCACAACCGGCCACAAGCGTCGCGTACTCGACCGCGGCATGAACATCAAAGGGCAAAATCCTTCCGGCAAAGTCTTCTTCAAACATCGCCATCGCATGGGATTCGAGCTTTTGTTTACGCTTGCCGGACGGGAGCCTGGCGATACCATGGAGAATTTCCGCCACGGTAATAGCACTGATTGCCAGCTCCAAAGCAGGTTGCGCATCCACCCAGGCAAGAACTTGGGTGTCAGGTTCGAGTCGCATGAACTCTGAAAGCACATTCGTATCGAGCACGATCATTCGGAGAAATCCACAGCGCTCGCTTTTTCTTGCCGCTCTGGCAAATCGAGTTCAACACCGCCGCACACTCTGAACCGATCACGAATTCTACTGCCGAGCCCTCCTGCTCGATCGATGGTCGCCAATGCTCTCCCCAAAATCAGACGAGCTTCTTCTTCCATCGAGTGCCCGTTATGGGCAGCCGCAATGCGTAGCTGCTCTTTAATCTGATCGTCGAGGTTTCGAATAGTGATGCTGGCCATGATGCCTCCTGCAATCAATGAAATCATTGATTGCAGGCTAGCA
Source organism: Pseudomonas fluorescens group sp. PF-69 (assembly GCF_054481235.1). Classification (NCBI taxonomy): domain Bacteria; kingdom Pseudomonadati; phylum Pseudomonadota; class Gammaproteobacteria; order Pseudomonadales; family Pseudomonadaceae; genus Pseudomonas; species Pseudomonas fluorescens group sp. PF-69. The sequence goes on from NZ_JBTMNC010000001.1 coordinate 822,403, forward strand.
CATCATGATTCAGTTACCACTGCTGGCCGCTGAATGGCGTCACACACTGATCGCATTGGTAAACACCAACCGATTGCCGAACGGATCGGCGATGGTCATGTCCTGGCTGCCCCACGGCATCGCCTGAATCTGCGGGTGAGCGAAGGGGTATTGCTTGGCCAGCAATTGCTGCTGGAACACTTCCAGTTCATCGGTCTCGATGCGCAGCGCCGAGCCCGGAGTGCTGTCACCCTGGTGTCCGGACAGATGCAGCACGCATTCACCGTGGGAAACCTGCAGGTACAACGGGAAGTCGGGTTCGAAACGATGCTGCCAATCGATCTTGAATCCGAGGAAGTCGACGTAGAACTCCACGGCCTTGACTTCATCGGAGATCCGCAGGATCGGGGTGGTTTTGCCGAAGCTCATCGCGTTGCTCCCAGACAGAAATTGCCCGGCGTGTAGCCGGGCTGTACCTCAGCAATTCGGCTTGGCCATGGCATTCTTTAATCTCAATGTGCCACCACTGTGATGCAACGCCCAATCCTCACTCAAACCCGTCTCGCAAATCCCCTTCCCGCGCCAGAAACCGCCCTTCCCTGCGTCCGTTCGCCTGACCGTCGCAGTAACTCAGAACGCCGTTGACCCACACGCCGTCGATGCCTTCGGCCGCCCGTTGCGGATCATTGAAGTCCGCCACGTCGCGAATGGTCGCCGGGTCGAACAACACCAGGTCGGCCCAATGCCCTTCGCGGATCTCGCCCCGTTCCTTCAAGCCGAATCGCGCGGCTGATAGCCCGGTCATCTTGTGCACGGCGGTGTGCAGCTCGAACAGCCCTGCGTCGCGGCTGAAATGCCCCAGCACCCGAGGGAACGCGCCCCACAAACGAGGATGGGGAAACGGGTCTTCCGGCAAACCGTCGGAGCCGACCATCGACAGCGGATGCGCGAGGATTCTGCGCACGTCCGCCTCGTCCATTCCGTAATACACCGCGCCGGCCGGTTGCAGTTGGCGGGCGGTATCGAGCAACGACAGGTTCCACTCGGCAGCGATGTCCATCAGGTCGCGGCCGCCCATCTCCGGGTGCGGCGTCGACCAGGTGATGGTGATGCGATGGGCGTCGGTGACTTGCTTGAGGTCCAGGGTCGAAGAGCTCGCCGCATAGGGATAGCAATCGCAGCCCACCGGGTGGGTTTGCGCGGCACGCTCAAGGGATTCCAGCAACTGCGAGCTGCGGCCCCAGTTACCGGCGCCGGCGCATTTGAGGTGGGAAATGATCACCGGGACTTTCGCATGACGGCCGATCCGGAACGCCTCGTCCATGGCCTCCAGTACCGGTTCGAATTCGCTGCGCAAGTGGGTGGTGTAGACGGCGCCGAACGCTGTCAGCTCTTCGGTCAGTTGCATGACTTCATCCGTGGACGCCGAAAACGCGCTGGCGTAAGCCAGGCCCGTGGACAGTCCCAGCGCACCGGCCTCCAGGCTCTCGCGCAGCTGTTCGCGCATCGCGGCAATTTCGCCGGCGGTGGCGGTGCGATACAGATCGTCGAGATGGTTGCTGCGCAGTGCGGTGTGGCCCACCAGCGCGGCAACGTTCAGCGTCGTGTTCGCGGCTTCGACCGCCGCGCGGTAATCGCTGAACGTCGGATAAACAAAAGCGGCGCGGCTGCCCAGCAGGTTCATCGGGTCCGGCGGATCGCCGCGCAAACTCACCGGCGAAGCACTGATGCCGCAGTTGCCGACGATCACCGTGGTCACGCCCTGGCTGAGCTTGGGCAGCATTTGCGGCTGGCGGATCACCACGGTGTCGTCATGGGTGTGCACGTCGATGAAACCCGGCGCCAGCACGCGAGCGGCGGCGTCGATCTCCTCGGTGGCGCGGGCGTCGTGCAAGTCGCCGATGCGCTCGATGCGACCGTTCAGAATCGCCAGGTCGGCGGGGTAGCCGGGGCTGTTGCTGCCATCGATGATCAGTGCGTTGCGAATCAGCGTGTCGTACATCATCTCAGTCTCCCAACGGCAAGTGATCATCGCCGCCGCGGTCATCGTCCAGGGCGAGTTTGAACCGCCGCAGACGTTCTTGATCGTGGACTTTCATCGCGCCTGCCACGGGCGGGACCTCAGTCGTGCTGCACGCGCGCCCGCTTGAGCAGCTTCTTGCAGCGTTCGGACAAGTGCAGCACCCGCAGGTGCTTCCCAGCCTTTTCATAGCGCTCGCGCAATGTCTTGAGCGCGGCGATGGCCGAGTAATCGACGAAGCTCAGGTGGCGACAATCGATGGTCACCACGGACGGGTCGTTGGCAGGATCGAACTGGTTGAGAAAGGGTGTGGTCGAGGCGAAGAACAGCGTGCCATGCAGCAGGTACAGCTTGCTGCCGTCGGCTTCGACGTGAGTGTCGGCATACAGCTCGCGAGCCTGCTGCCAGGCGAAATTGAGCGCCGCGATGATGATGCCGCACAGCACGGCCGTCGCCAGATCGGTGAACACCGTGATCACCGTCACCGCGATGATCACCAGCACGTCATTGAGCGGCACCTTGTTCAGCACCCGCAGCGAGGCCCAGGCAAAGGTCTGCTGCGACACCACGAACATCACCCCGACCAGGGCCGCCAACGGAATGCGCTCGATCAGCGGCGACAGAAACAGAATGAACAGCAAAATTGCCACCCCGGCGACCACACCGGACAAGCGACCCCGACCACCGGAACTGAGGTTGATCACGGTCTGGCCGATCATCGCGCAACCACCCATGCCGCCAAACAGACCGGACACCACATTGGCCGCGCCCAACGCCACGCATTCGCGATCGGGGTAGCCGCGACTTTCAGTGATTTCGTCGGTGAGGTTCAGGGTCAGCAGGGTTTCCAGCAAACCGACCAGTGCCATCAGGATCGCGTAGGGCGCGATGATGCGCAGGGTTTCCAGGTTCCAGGGAAGGTCCGGCAGGGCAAACGTCGGCAGGCCGCCGGCGATGTGCGCCATATCGCCCAGGGTACGGGTCGGCAGGCCGAGCAGGTCAACCGCCAGGCCAACGCCCAGAATCGCCACCAACGCTGGCGGGACCGTGCGGGTCAGGCGCGGCAGTACATAGACAATCGCCATCGTCACCGCGACCAGGCCGATCATCATGTACAGCGGCGTACCGCTCAACCAGGCCTCTCCGTTTTTGAAGTGTTCCAGTTGCGCCAGGGCAATGATGATCGCCAGGCCGTTGACGAAGCCGAGCATCACCGGATGCGGCACCATCCGCACCAGTTTGCCCAGCCGCAGCAGCCCGAACGCCAGCATGACCAGGCCACCGAGCAACACCGTGGCCAGCAAGTACTGCACGCCGTGCTGCACCACCAGCGCGACAATCACCACCGCCATCGAACCCGCAGCCCCCGAGACCATGCCCGGCCGACCGCCGAACAGCGCGGTCAGGGTGCAAATGATGAACGCGCCATACAGGCCCATCAGCGGATTGAGGTGGGCCACCAGCGCGAAGGCGATGCATTCGGGCAGCAAGGCGAAAGACGTGGTGAGGCCGGCCAGGGCATCGGCGCGTAGATGTTTTGGTTTCATGGGGACCGCATGCAGGGAGTCGCAAGAAAGAGTTTGCGGATGTTACGGAATCGAGGGCGGCCCGGCCAGTTTATGCGGTTTCAAAAACGCTCTCGCGAGCAGGCTCGCTCCCACAGTGAACCGCGTTCTCCATACCGGCGCGGTCTAATGTGGGAGCGAGCCTGCTCGCGATGAACGATGACGCGGTCTAATAAAGACTTCACACCATCTCGTTAAGAATCCACTCAACCACCGACGTGCGCTTCGGCACCCAGCCCAGCAACGCCCGCGCATGCTTGCCGCGAACCCGGCTGTTGGAGCCCAGGCCATAGTTGGCCATTTCATAACCCCATTCGGCTTCGGCGTCTTTCAGTGGCCAGTCTTGCGGCTTGCCCAGTTTCAACACCTCGGCCATCGCCGTGGTCATGTCGATGAACGACGCTTCGCCGCTTTCGACAAAGTAGAACGTGCCGGGGACGTTTTTGCTCAGCGCCAGCAGGTACAGGGCCACCACGTCTTCGATGTGCACGTTGGACCAGATGTTCTGGCCGGTCCCGACGTGACGCACCACGCCACTTTTACGCGCCTGTTTCAGCAAACGCGGCAACTGCACGCTGTCGCGATGGACGCCCAGGCTGTGGCCGTAGATCAGGGTGTTGCAGATGACCGCCGAATTCACGCCGTCCCTGGCCGCCGCCAGGATCAGGTTGTCGATGGCCACCCGTGCAGCCTTGTCGACGGTCGGTTCCGGCAGGTTGTCTTCGTAGTAGATGACATCGCTGGACTTACCGCCCGACGCATCGCCGACGATGCTCGAACCGCTGGTGTGCAGGAACACCTTGTTGGAACCGCGCAGGGCGTCGAGCAGGGCTTGCACCGCACCGCGATGGTCACTGCTGGCGGCGTTGATCACGGCGTCGGCGGCGCGGGCCTGATCGGCCAATAGTGCGCTGTCGTCAAGAGTGCCGATGACCGGGGTGATGCCCAGCGCTGTCAGTTCATCCGCTTGTTCGGCGCTGCGCACCAGACCGGTGACCCGATGACCCGCGCGGATCAGTCCCGTGGCGATCGAGCCGCCGATGAAGCCGGCGGCGCCGGTGACGAATACATTCATGGAGGAACTCCCTGCGTTGATCAGTGATGCAGCGAGTATCAAGCAGCGATCCCTGACGAAAAATCCCTGCCGGCCCAATTCACTCTTGCGCAGGAATCACGAATCAGTCACTGAAATCATCGGAGGCATAGAGCGCCAATTTGCTCTGGATGAAATCCAGGAAACATTGAATTCGCAGGGCCAGTTGCGAGTTGCGGTAATACACCGCGTTGATCGGCTGGCGATAACCACTGTTGAACTCGGCCAGCAAGACTTTCAAGCGTCCGGCGCGGATGTCGTCGATGGTCATGTAATGCGACAGGCTGGCGATGCCCTGCCCCTCCAGCGCCAGATGACGAATGGTTTCGCCGCTGGAGGCACTGAGCGAGGCCTGGATCGGCCAGCGGTCACCGTGCACGTAGCGCAGCGGCCATTGGTTGAGGCCTTCGTTCTGGGTGAATCCCAACAAGGTGTGGGCGGTAAGGTCGGCCACGGCGGTGGGGGTGCCGTGCTTTTCCAGGTACGCCGGACTGGCGACGATGTGCAGCGGACTGCAGCCCAGGGAGCGGGCATGCAGGGTCGAGTCGGCCAGGGTGCCGATGCGGATGGCGATGTCGGTGCTCTGTTCGAGCAGATCGATGATCAGGTCGTTGCTGTTGAGTTCCAGTTGAATGTCCGGATAGAGCCGGCGGAACTCATCGATGTAGGGCACGATCGCGTGCAGCATGAACGGCGATGCGGCGTTGATGCGCAAACGCCCGGACGGCGTTTGCTGGCGCGAGGACAGGCGCTCTTCGAGTTCGTCCATCTGATCGAGAATCAGCTTGGCCTGTTCGAAGAAGTACTTGCCCTCCTCGGTCAGGTCCATGCGCCGCGTCGTGCGGTTGATCAACGTGGTATCGAGCTTGGCCTCCAGCCGCGACAGCGTGCGGCTGACCGCCGAAGGCGTTTGCCCGACCTGCTCGGCCGCCGCAGAAATCGACCCGCACTCAATCACGCAGACGAAAATCTGCAATTCATCGGATCTGGCTTTCACGTGTGTTCCTTATCGATAGTCCTGCACAGGTCTGCTGTGTGGGCAATCCATTGTCAGTGCCCGCTCCAGCTATCGATAGTAGCGGAGCCTCAAGCCTTAAGGCCAAACACCTCAATCAGATGCTGCTCGTAGCGCGCCACATCGGCTTCGATGTTCGGGCGTTTCATCACGTCAACGCAGAGGAATGTCGGCAACCCGGTCATGCCGAGGAATTCGTTGGCCTTGTGGAAAGGAAAGTACACCGCGTCCACGCCTTTGGCTTCGAAGAAGTCGGTCGGGTCGTCAAAGGCTTGCTGCGGTGCGTTCCAGGTCAGGGACAGCATGTACTGTTTGCCCTGGATCAAGCCGCCGCTGCCGTACTTCTGCGATGCGTCGGAACGGGTACGACCGTCGCTGGCGTAGAGGCTGCCATGGCCTTCGGTGAACACTTCATCGATGTACTTCTTCACAGTCCACGGCGCGCCCATCCACCAGCCGGGCATCTGGTAAATGATCACGTCGGCCCAGAGGAACTTGGCGACTTCTTCCGCGATGTCGTAGCCCTCGTCGATGAACGTGGTTTTGATATCCACGCCGCCACGGTCCAGCACGCTCAACGCGGTTTCGTGGAGGGTGGTGTTGTAGCGGCCATCGGAATGGGCGAATTTTTTGCCGCCATTGAGCAACAGGACTTTTTTCATGAGGGATCTCGGAAAGGGTCAGAAATGGATGGCGGCAGCGTACCGATTCGCCTCGCGCGGAATAAGCGCCTTCATCGCAAAATTCATTTGACCCACAAGCACGAATTGATGGGTTATTGTTGACTTAGACTGGCGCCCATTCTGACTTGAGGAGCATTTTCGATGAGTGAACTGCAAGGCTTCATCCTGCACGCCAAGACCCGCCCGGAAAAATCCGACGCCTTCGAAGCGTTTTTCAGCGGCTATGTAGAAGCCAGTCGTGCCGAACCCGGCTGCATCGAGTACCACATGCTGCGCGACAAACAGGACCCGACCCTGTTCATCTTCTACGAGATCTGGCAGTCCCAGGCCCACCTCGACGTGCACTCTAATCTGCCGCACATGAAGCAGTTCCTCGATCAACGCGACGAATACCTGGAGCGGGATTTCGAGATCCGCGCCATCGACATGATCAGCCCGTCGTCCGCTAGCCGCTGATCAACAAGTGGCCGCCGAGCACGCCGAGGCCGATGAAGAACACGCGTTTGAACAACACGGCGCTGATCCGCTGGCGCAGCGATTGCCCCAGCCACATGCCGAGCACTGCCGGGATCAGCGCCAGCAGGGACGCGCTCAACTCGCCGCCACCGAGCGCGCCACGCCATAACAAGCCACCCGCCAGGGCCAGTGTCGACACGGTAAACGACAGGCCCAGCGCCTGTACCAGTTCATCCTTGCTCAAGCCCAGTGCTTGCAGATACGGCACCGCCGGGATCACGAACACGCCGGTGGCCGAAGTGATGACGCCTGTCAGTCCACCGCACAGCGGACCGAGCCAGGGTTCGCTGCGGGCACCTGCACGCAAGGTCGGCAGAAACAACCCGCTCAACGCATAGAGCAACAGCGCCGCCCCCAATCCCCGTACGACCCAGTGCCCGCCCGCCATGCCGATCCACAACGTGCCGGCCCCGGTGCCGATGAAAATCGCCAGCAGCATCGGCCAGAGTCGTTTGATCAAACCGCGCAAATGTCCGCCGAATGCCAATTGCCAGACGTTGGTCAGTGTCGCGGGAATGATCAACAACGCAGCAGCCTGTGACGGGGCCATAGCCAGACCGAGCAAGCCCATGGCGATGGTCGGCAGACCGAGACCGATCACACCCTTGATCGTGCCGGCCAGCAGAAAAGTCACCATGACCAGCAAGGACAGGGCAAAGCCGAGATTTTGGTAGAACGTGGCGAGTGTATTCATGGGGCCATGGTGAGCCCGCCGTGGTCGCTTGAAAATCTGCCATATACTGAGGCTGCCTCTCTTAAAACAAGAGGCTGAGGAACGAGGCGCGGCGACTGACGCCATCGCGAGCAGGCTCGCTCCTACATGAGACTTGCGAACGACACCAATCCCCTGTGGGAGCGGGCTTGCCCGCGATGGTCGTTAACGATAACGCGTGTTTACTGGTTAAACGCGGCGCTCTTAAGTCCATCGCGAGCAGGCTCGCTCCTACATGAGACTTGCGAACGACACCAATCCCCTGTGGGAGCGGGCTTGCCCGCGAAGGGGCCAGCCCCGACATCACACATCCAGAGCCTTAAGATGCACTTCGACCTGACCGACCTGCGCCTGTACCTGAATATCCTCGACAGCGGCAACATCACCGCCGGTGCCGCGCGCAGTCACCTGTCCCTGGCGGCGGCGAGCGCACGAATCCGTGCCATGGAAGCATCGATCGGCATTGATTTTCTCGAGCGCGGCCGGCGTGGCGTCACTCCCACGCCGGCGGGAAAAGCGCTGGCGCAGCACGCCCGGCTCTTGCTGCAACACGCCGAACGCATGCAGCAGGACCTCGCCGAATACGCCAATGGCGTCAAAGGTCAGGTGCGGCTGCTGTGCAACACCACGGCGCTCACCGAGTACCTGCCGGAACTGCTCGCGGACTTTCTGCGCGAACATCCCAACCTGGACATCGACCTGCAGGAACTGCCCAGCGCCCGCATCACCCATGCCTTGCGTCAAGGCGCGGCCGACCTCGGTATCGTCTCCGACGCCGTGGACACCGAGAACCTGCAGACCCTGCCGTTTCGTGACGATCCCCTGGGGTTGATCGTGCCCCGTCATCACCCTCTGGCCGACACCCGGTCACTCGCCTTCAGCGAAACGCTGCACCACGATTACGTTGGATTGAACGCCAACAGTGCGTTGGCGGTGTACCTCGAAGAACAAGCGCTGCATCTCGGCGCGCGCTTGCAGATCCGCATCCGCGCAGACGGTTTCGATGGCGTGATGCGCATGGTCGCTCGCGGCGCGGGGTTGGCGATTGTGCCGTTGGCGGCGGTCGAACGCTGGCCAGGGGAAGCCCCTTTCAACTGCATCGCCCTGCAGGAACCCTGGGCCCGACGCACGCTCCAGCTCTGCGCCAGGGATTTCGCGGCACTGCCCGGTTATGCCAGGGCCTTGCTGCATGCCTTGACTCTCCCCTGAGGGGCAGACTTTACCCTTGGGGCTTTCAACTTCAAGGACAGCGACAATGGGCAAACGAATGCTGGTGATTCTGGGTCATCCGTCGAGCAACAGTTTTTGCGGGGCCATCGCCGAGCGCTACACACAATCGGCGTTGCATGCCGGGCATGAGGTGCGCCAGCTGTTTCTCGGGAAACTGGACTTCGATCCCATCCTGCACGAAGGCTATCAACAGGTTCAGCCACTGGAACCGGACTTGCGCCAGGCGCAGGCGGACATTTTGTGGGCCGAGCATCTGACACTGGTCTATCCGATCTGGTGGGGCGGGATTCCAGCCTTGCTCAAGGGCTTTTTCGATCGCGTGTTGCTGTCCGGTTTCGCCTTCAAGTACCGCGAAGGCAAAGCCTTTCCCGACAAACTGCTGCACGGTCGCAGCGCCCATTTGCTGGTGACCATGGATACGCCACCCTGGTACTACCGCTGGATCTATCGCATGCCGGGGCTGCACGAGGTCCGCAAGGCCACACTGGAGTTTTGCGGTATCAAGCCCACCAAAACCCTCACGTTCGGGCCGATTCTCGGGGCCAACGCAGCGCAACGGCAGGCCTGGCTCGAACAGGTGCATGCTATCGCCGCTCATTGAATGTCCCGGATAATGCGCAGGGCCTGCGGGCGCATTGTTCGGGACATTTAAAAAGGGACTTTCATGTACATCGGTCAAGCCGCGCGACTCTCGGGAAGCACCGTCAAAAGCATCCGCCACTATGAAGCCATCGGCTTGTTGCCCCCCGCGCAACGCCAGGGAAAGTACCGCACTTACTCGCAGCAACACGTCGAGTTGCTGATGTTCATCAAGTGCGCCCAACAGTTGGGCTTCAGGCTCAAGGAAATGCAGGCGATGTTCGAACAGCACCGGGGCGAGGCCTTTCCATGGGCACTTGCGCGAGTCGCCATCGCCGACAAAAAACGCGAGCTGACGGACAACATCGATGCCCTCCAACAACGCCACCGGGCGCTGGAGGACTTAGAGGCGAGCTTGCAGAATGCTCAGGAACAGTGCCGGCTCGACAGTCTTTGATAATCATCGGTCGGCATCAGGGCTTCGAAAGACTTACCTGGCCGAACACTGACCGCTGCGTTTCTGGATACCTCGATGTCGAGCACAGACAACTGACGCACAACCAAGCCCGATAGGGTGCGACTTCAGTTCTCCCCAACGCTCGGAGTCATCATGTCCGCACCGATTACTGTTCTTCGCGACACTCACCCGCTGCCGGTGCTCGACGCCTGCAAATGGGAAAAACTCGAAGGCGATCCGCATACCGTCAACCTCAATGCCTACACCAGCGAAGACGGCAGCAAGATCATGGGCACCTGGATCTGCACGCCGGGCAAGTGGTACGTGGAATACGTGAAGTGGGAGTACTGCCACTTCCAGGAAGGCTACTGCATCATCACCCCGGAAGGCATGGCGCCGATCCACCTGCGCGCCGGTGACATTTTCGTCATCGAGCCAGGCATGAAAGGCACGTGGGAAGTGGTGGAGACCGTGCGCAAGTATTTCGTGTTTGCCTGATACAAAAAAACCGGGAGATCACCCGACGTGATCTCCCGGTAAATGTCGATAGGTAGATGCTGCCCCTGTGGGAGCGAGGCTGCTCGCGATGTCGGACTCACATTCAACATTTTCGTCGACTGTCACACCGCTATCGCGAGCAGGCTCGCTCCCACAGGTTTCCGAGCGATTATTGCGGTTTGCGATAGCTGTTAATGATCGCCGAAAAGTCGTTCCCGCCTTCCCCACGCAAACTCATCGCCTGATACAACTGCTGGGCCACCGCGCCGAGCACCACCGGTTGGTGTGCCTGACGCGCCGCTTCGGTGGCCAGCCCCAGATCCTTGAGCATCAGTTCGGCACCGAAACCGCCGGTATAGCCGCGTGACGCCGGCGCCGTTTCGACGATGCCCGGCCATGGGTTGTACATCTCCGAACTCCAGCAACGCCCGGTGGAGCTGTTGATGATGCCCGCCAGCACCTTGGTGTCGATGCCCAGGGCATCGCCCAGGGCCATGGCTTCGCTGACGCCGACCATGGAAATCCCCAGCAGCAGGTTGTTGCAGATTTTAGCGATTTGCCCGGTGCCGACCTCACCGCAATGGACGATGTTACGGCCCATCTGCGCGAGTACCGGTTGCAGGGTGGCGAACAGTTCCGGGGTGGCGCCGACCATGAACGTCAGCGTCCCGGCGGCGGCGCCACCCGTGCCGCCGGAAACCGGTGCATCGGCCATGGCCACGCCCTGTTTGGCGGCAGCGGCGGCCACGTCACGCGCGGTCTGCGGGTCGATGGTGCTGCAATCCACCGCCGGTACGCCTTTGCCGATACCGGCCAGAACGCCGTCTTCACCCAGCCAGACACTGCGCACATGCACGGCCGCCGGCAGCATGGTGATCACCAGCTCGGCACCGTCCGCCGCTTCCCGCGCCGAGGCGCTGATGCTGCCGCCCAACTGCTCGAGTTCCGCCAGCACGGCTTTGTTCAGGTCGACCAGGCGCAGGGCATGGCCGGCCTTGATCAGGTTGCGCGCCATCGGCGCGCCCATGTTGCCCAGACCGATAAAAGCGATTTTCATGTCCGGCTCCTTAACGCAAGTTGATGGTGGTGTTCACACCGTCGTTGACGCTGTCGTCATCGAACCAGCGACTGGTGACCGTCTTGGTCTGAGTGTAGAACTGCACCACTTGCTTGCCGTACGGACCGAGGTCGCCGAGTTTGGAACCACGGGAACCGGTGAAGCTGAAGAACGGCACCGGCACGGGGATCGGGATGTTGATACCGACCTGGCCGACGTCGATTTCGCTCTGGAATTTGCGCGCCGCCGCACCGCTCTGGGTGAACAGGCCGGTGCCGTTGCCGAACGGGTTGGCGTTGACCAGGGCGATGGCCTCGTCGAGGGTATTGACCTCCAGCACCACCAGCACCGGGCCGAAGATTTCCTGGGTGTAGATCTGCATGTCGGTGGTCACGCCGGAGAACAGCGTCGGGCCGACAAAGTTGCCCTGCTCAAAACCGGGAACCGTGATATCGCGACCGTCCAGCTCCAGTTTCGCGCCTTCCTTGATGCCGCTTTCGATCAGGTCGAGAATCCGCGCCTTGGCCTTTTTCGAGATCACCGGCCCTACGTCGGTGCCCGGCTCACTGCCCGCGTTGACCTTGAGCTTTTGCGCCAGCGCCTTGAGGTCAGGCAGCCACTGCCTAGCCGCGCCCACCAGCACCACCACCGAGGTGGCCATGCAACGTTGACCGGCCGCGCCGAAACCGGCACCTACCAGCGCATTCAGCGCTTGTTCGCGATTGGCATCCGGCAGCACCACGGCGTGGTTCTTGGCGCCCATCATCGATTGCACACGCTTGCCGTGCTTGCCGGCCAGGTCGTAGACGTGAGTCCCGACGGCGGTCGAGCCGACGAACGAAACCGCCTTGATGTCCTTGTGGGTGCAGAGCGCATCCACCACGTCCTTGCCACCGTGCACGACGTTGAGCACGCCTGCCGGAACGCCGGCTTCGATCGCCAGTTCCACCAGCAGCATGGTCGACAGCGGGTCCTGCTCGGACGGCTTGAGCACGAAGGTGTTGCCGCAGGCGATGGCCATCGGGAACATCCACAGTGGAATCATTGCCGGGAAGTTGAACGGGGTGATGCCGGCGCAGACGCCGATCGGTTGACGCAGGGTGTAGGTGTCGACACCGCCCGCCACGTTTTCAGCGAACTCGCCCATTTGCAGGGTGCCAATGGAGCAGGCGTGTTCGACCACTTCCAGGCCACGGAAAATGTCGCCCTCGGCGTCGGCGATGGTTTTGCCTTGCTCGTTGCTGAGCACGACGGCGATGCGTTTGGAATGTTCGCGAATCAACGCCTGCAGCTTGAGCATGATGCGCATCCGCGCGCCTATCGGCGTCAGCTTCCAGGTCTGGAAGGCGCGATGGGCGGCGCTGATCGCGGCGTCGACTTCTTCGGTGGTGGCAAACGGCACCTTGGCCAGCACCTGTTGGGTCGCCGGGTTGATGATGTCGTGCCATTCAGTGGTCTTGGACTCGACCCACTGGCCGTCGATCAACAGCTTGACCTTGTGCAGCGTGGTTTCGTTAGGCGTGAGCGAAGCGTTCATGTGGGTCTCCGGATGTTTGTTTTTATCTTGGGAGCCAAGGCGAAAAAGTCGCCTTGCGATGAGGCGTGTGTCGCGAATTGGTTGTGGGACTGTTTTTGGAGTATAGATGTGCAAACTTCTAATAAGAACGTACATAAAAGCCGGTCCATCATGCAAAAAAACATCACGTCTTTAGGCTCGCTGAACTGGGACGACCTCAAGTTTTTCCTCGAAGTCGCCCGAACCCGCAAGGCCAGCACCGCGGCCAAACGCCTGGCCGTCGACTACACCACCGTGTCGCGGCGCATCAGTTCGCTGGAAGCGTCATTGGGGACTTTGCTGTTCGAGAAGTCCCGGACCAGCGGCTTCGTCCTGACCGCCGAAGGCCAGCGATTGCTGGGTTACGCCGAGTCGATCGAAAGCACGTTGCACATGGCCTGCGAGCAGGTGTCCGGCTCCGGGGTGGCGTTGTCCGGGCATGTGCGCATGGGCTGCACCGAAGGGTTCGGCAGTTTTTTCATCACGCCTCAGCTCAGCCATTTCGTCGACGCCTACCCGGCGATTTCGGTGGACATCCTGCCGCTGCCGCACTTCATCAGCCTGTCCAAGCGCGAGGCGGACATCGTCATCGCCCTGGAGCGCCCGGAACACGGGCCCTACGTGTGCTGCAAACTGACGGACTATCGCCTGCAGCTGTATGCGACCCAGGAATACCTCGACAAACACCCGGCGATCCGCCGCCCGGCCGACCTCAGTGAGCATTCATTCATCAGCTATGTCGACGACCTGGCGTTCAGCTCGGAGCTGCTGTACCTGGCCAACGTGTTGCCCGGCGCCAGTGCCAACCTGCGCAGCACCAGCGTCATCGCGCAATTCGTGGCAGCGCAGCAGGGCCGGTCACTGGCGATCCTGCCGTGCTTCCTCGCCGCACAAGACCCACGGCTGCTGCCGGTGCTGCCGGAGGAAATCAACATCACCCGGCAATTCTGGATGTACTGCCGCGAAGACCTGCGCAAGCTCAAGCGGATCACCCTGTTGTGGGATTACATCCGCGAGGTCACTGAGCAGAATCAGCGGCTGTTGATGGGGGAAAGTCGGGAGATGTTGTTCGCCGATTAGTCGGCACTCACCACGATAGCGACGCGGCGGTTTTCCGCGCGGCCGTCCACCGTGTCGTTGGAGGCCACGGGCTGGCTGCTGCCAAGCCCACGCAGTTGGATGTTGTCCTGCTTCATACCGGTGGTGGCCAGCACCGTGGCGACGCTTTTTGCCCGGCGCAGGGCAAGCTGTTCGTTATAGGCTTCTTTGCCGGAAGCATCGGTATGCCCATCGACTCTGACGCGCTCGATGCCGACACCCAGCAACGACTTGCCAATGCGCTCGACGATCGCGGTGCTCTGCGGGTTGAGGCTGTCGATATCACTGCCAAACAGCACTTTGCCGGACAGGCCGAACGCCCAGCCTTCATCGGTCAGCTTGAACCCTTGCTGCTTGAGCACGGCAATCTGCGCCGGGGTCAGACCTTTTTGCGGTACCGACTGGCAACCCGTCAGGGTCAGGATGGCCATTACCAGGGTGATCGTGAACAGTCGCAGGGAACGCTGAATGAGTGAGGACACGGGAAATTAGCTCCTGATTTGAACATCGGCGACAGGGTGCTCCGCCCCTGCCGTGTGTCGAGCGCCTCGGGCGATGCGCTTGGCTTGATACATCGCCGTGTCGGCCGCGTTGAGTAACGCGACCGGTGTAGCGCCATGATCGGGGTATACGGCAATGCCAATGCTGAGTGAGGTCAGCACTTGATGATCGCCCGGCAACGGGATGGGGACTTCCATGCTGGCCAGGATTTTGTCGGCAATGCGCTCGGCGTCTTCGATCTTGTGCAACGGTGTCAGCAGCACGGCAAACTCATCACCGCCCAAGCGTGCCACCAGATCCTCTTCCCGCAGTTGCATCCGTACCCGATTGGCCACGGCGACCAACACGGCGTCCCCCGCGGCATGACCGAAGTTGTCGTTGATTTCCTTGAACCGATCGCTGTCGAGAAACAACACCGCCGCCCGCTCGTTGAGTTTGTTGGCATTGCGCAATGCCCGTATCAACCGCCCCTCAAAAAACGCCCGGTTCGGCAACCCCGTGAGGCTGTCGTGACTGGCCTGGTGGGCCAGGGTTTCGTTTTCACTTTGCAGGTGGGTTTGCCAGGATTCCAGCTCATCGAGCAGGGCGTTGAAGTCGTTGCCCAGGTTGTCGAGTTCGGCAATGGAAGCGGCGGGGACACGTTGGTCGAAGGCACGCTCGCTGCGCACGGCATGAGCCACCGAGGCCAGATTGCGAAGTGGACCAATGATCCCGCGAAGCTGTCGGCGTGCCAGAGAGAGCGCGACCCAGGTGCTGATCGCCGAACACAACACAATACCCATCAGGCCGCTGAGCAAAAAGCGCATCAGGTTGCCGCCATGGCCGGTCAGCAAAATGCTGCCGATCTCCCGATCCTGATGGATGATCGGCAGGTTGATGGGTTCTTCCAGAAAGGCCTTGGCCACCTGCATTTCGAGTCTGGAAAACAACCCGGTTTCCGGCCGCTGCCAGCGCGCCAGCAATTGACCACGTGCGTCCAGCACCTGGGCATCGGCCACTTCTTCGGTGGAGGCAATCAGCGCCAGCGCCTCGGTGGCGGCGGCCTTGTCGTTGAACACGACGGCGGCTTCCACGGTGTAATTGATCGAACGTGCGATCAGGTGCAGGTTGTGGTCGGCGTAGACGCGCAAGGCCAGTATGCCAAGCAGGGTCAACGAAACACTGGCCATCGCCACGCCCACCAGCGCGACAATCAAATGACCGCGGCCGAGGACGGAACGCAAGGCCGGGCGGCTACCCGGTTTGAATAGACTCATGGCGCCACCGGCTTGCGGCGGGACAGTTGCAGCACGCTTGGGTGAATGCGTACGCCGCTACGGGCAACGGAATCGAGGTTGACTTCAAACGACACCTGATCGTCGCTGACCCGCAGGCAAAACAGGCTGCCCACGGTGCATTGAGTGTCGCTTTCGCTGATGCTCAGTACGGGGCGGCCGGTCAGCGAGGCGAACAGCCGTCCGCGCTCTTCCTGGGTCAATTTGCCGATGTAGACCGCATCGCATTCACCGGCAATCGACGGATTGTCAGCCAGCAGCCGCTGCACCGTCACGGGCCTGCCGGTCGCCTGGGTCGTGCCTTTGACCAGATCGTCGGTGTATTCGGTGGGGCCGACGATGCACAGACGAAGTTGCGCAGGCTCAACCGGCCAACGGGCATAGCTGAGAATCCCGAGCACCACTTGCGTGACTGATTTGGCACGCTGGTCGGCCATGCCCGCCGGTGCCTGCGACTGGGCGAAAACCACGCCAGACATCACAAAGAGAAGACCGGCAAGCAGCGTTTGTTTGCAGCCAGCCACACGCCCCGTCGTCCTGACAGCCACCTTCATGCAGGGATTCTCTTCGAACGTAACTAAATGATGCCGCAACGATAGCACAGCGCTTAAACGCCAGCGAGACTGTGCACGATCGTACTTCGAACCGTTTGCGCAGCCTCGTGACGCCTGGCTCAGCCTATCGTTTCGACTTCTTCCTTGAGCGCCAGCATCAACCCGCTCAAGCGTTTGACCTTGCGCCTCACGGCCTCCTCAAATACCCCTGCACGCGGCTCGATCAAGGTGAACCAGTCCTTGGCCCGGGTAATCCCGGTGTAGATCAACTCTTTGGTCAGCACCGGGTTCAGGGCATCGGGCAGAATCAACGCGGTGTGTGTGAATTCCGAGCCCTGGGATTTATGCACGGTCATGGCGTACACGGTTTCAACGTCGTTGAGTCGACTGGGCAGGACGAAACGCACGCCGCCCTGTCCGTCGTTGCGCGGGAACGCCACGCGAAGCACCTGCTTGCCAGTATCAGGCCCATCACGCTCGGGAAGTTTCAGCGCAATACCGATGTCGCCGTTCATCAGGCCCAGGCCGTAGTCGTTGCGGGTCATCAGTACGGGCCGTCCTTCGTACCACTGCTGGTCGCTGTCGATCAGGCGGGCCTTGAGCAACGCGTCGGTCACTCGCCGATTCAAGCCCTCGACGCCCCACGGCCCCTTGCGCACCGCGCACAGCAACTGAAAAGCGTCGAAGGCTTTCAGGACATCCCGCGCCCACTCCATCCAGCACGCATCATCGAGCGGACGGTCGAGGGCCGGCCGCTGGGTGCGCAACAGGCTCAGGTAATGCCGGTAACCTTGGGGTCCTTCGCCATGGCCATCGAGCAACAGGCGCTCCAGCGCTCGATCCTGTTCGTTCTTGAGGGACAGGGAAAACACGTCGTCATGGCTTCGTGCAGCCAGCAATCTGCGGGCTTCATCCGGTTGTTGTTGATTGACCCATCGGGCGAGTTGACCGATTCCACTGCCCTCGCCAAACCGCCGCGAGTGACGCAGCATCACCACTTGCTGGGCCAGTGGGTGAGTGCTCTGGGTGTCTTCCTGCAAGCCACTGGCCGCCAGGCTTTCGCCACTGACCGCTTCCAGCCACTGGCGTGTTTGCGGGCTGTACCAACCGGCCTCGGCATCGCGGCACAAATCGCCCAACACGGCACCGGCCTCGACCGATGCCAGTTGATCCTTGTCGCCCAGCAACACCAGGCGAGCATGGGCTGGCAGCGCGTCGAGCAGGCTGGCCATCATTTCCAGGTCGATCATCGAGGCTTCGTCCACCACCAACACGTCCAATGGCAAGCGATTGCCCGCGTGGTGGCGGAAATGCCGCGTACCGGGACGGCTGCCGAGCAGACGGTGAACAGTGGTGACATCCGAAGGGACTTTCTGGCGTATGGCGTCGGTGACTTTCAACGTTCTGACTTGCTGACTGATGGATTCGGTCAGGCGCGCCGCCGCTTTGCCGGTCGGGGCGGCGAGACGAATGCGCAGCGGTTTGCCCGCCTCTACCGCTGGCGCCTGAAGCAACGCCAGCAGGCGCACGACAGTAGTGGTCTTGCCGGTTCCCGGCCCGCCGGTGACGATGCTGAAGGCACCTCGGGTAGCGAGGGCGCAGGCCAGTTTCTGCCAGTCGATCACGTCCCCCGGCTTGGCCGGCCCGAACAATCCGCTGAGGCGCTCGGGCAAGTCGCCCGGGGTTGCTTCGTGTTCGGCCAGGCGTTGACGCAGCGCGTTGTCGATACGGCGCTCGTAAGCCCAGTAACGGCGCAGGTACAGACGCTTGCCCGACAACACCAGTGGACGGCTGTGCACCGCCTCACGCCCGTCGGCCGCCAACGCGACCAGACTGCTGGAGGCCAGCACCTTGCACCAATGGGCACCGTCCAGCGCTTCCAGCAACTGCGATGGCAACAACATCGCGCCACTGTGCAGATCACCCTCCGGTGGTAGCGACAAGGCGAAATCCGGCTCCTTCAGGGTCTCGAACAGATCCAGGCAAACATGCCCATGGCCCAACTGATGACTGGTCAATGCCGCGGCCAGCAACACCAAGGGATCATCGTGCGGAGCCAGTTCATGAAGGAAGGCCACGAAGGCTTTGTCCAGTGCACGCAACCAGCCACGCTCGACCCAGCGGGTGAGCAGCAACAGCAAGTCCTCAGCACGGCTCAACGGGGCAAGATCGGCGAGGCTCTCGGCAGCCAATGAAGTGGGCAGCAAGTCAGCGAAGGTGCGGCTCATAGCAATACTCCCTGTTCCCAGGCGGGTTCGGCCTTGGGTTCTGGCTGACCTTGAAACAGCCGGTCCATTCGTTCGATCAGCTCTTTTGGAGGGCGGGCGAAGTACACGCCCTGGCTGGATGCCCGCGTGCCGCGCAAGAACAGGTACAACGCGCCACCGACATGCCGGTCGTAGTCGTAATCGGCCAGTCGGGCCTTGAGTTGCCGATGCAGCGCCAGGAGGTACAGCACGTATTGCAGGTCGTAGCGGTTGTCGAGGATCGACTGCTCCATGGCCTGTTCGGTGTACGCCGCGTCGTCGACACCGAGCCAGTTGGATTTGTAGTCAGCGACGTAGTAGCGGCCGTCGTGCTCGAAGGTCAGGTCGATAAAGCCCTTGAACATGCCATTGAGCAACACGGGTTCGGCGGCTACCCGCGCCACGCCGTTGTGCGTGTATTGGCACACCAGCGCGTCGAGCTTGAGCACGTCGACTTTGTGACTGGCGAACCAGAATTCCATTTCGACCTGGTACTGGGTCAGTTGCTCGAAAACCACCGGGGGGTGCCCTGCACCGACCGGCAACGGTGATTTGAGCAAGTGCTGCAGCCAATCGCTCAACGTGGTGATCCAGCCTTCCCAGCCACGGCGATTGCAGCGACGGGCGATCGCATCTTCCACGGCCTGAGGGCTGGCGGCAAAACCTTCGCCGCCCGCCCATTCGAGCAATCCATGCAGAAAGGTGCCCGGGTTCGGACCGCGAGGGAATCGATGGATATCGGCGCCCCCGGCGACCATTTCATGGAGCGCTTGTGGATCGAGACGTTCGTCGTCAAAGAGTTTCTGCGCCTGCGGACTCTCCGGCGCTTCAACGCTGCCGACATTCAGGATGTCGCTGATTCGCAACGCGCTGTAGGAAGCGATCCACCAGTTTTCGCTGGCCTTGCGCTTCGGCATCAACGGGGCCAGCAACGCTGCTTCGTTCTGCGGTGGGTGGTAATGCTCGGCGGTGGCTTCGGGCATTTCGCCGTAAGCCAGCGCGGCACAATCCTGTTGCAGGTCTTCCAGCCAGCGCTTCAGCCCCGCCGACTCAGCCAATGCCGCGCCGCCGCCCAACAGATAACCCAGCGCCGAAAGGTGCAGCACCGAGCTGTTGTTATTGCCGCGCTTGAGGTCCGTCACGCCCAGCCAACAGGCATGCTGCGCCCGGGTCAGGGCGACATACAGCAAGCGCAAATCTTCGGCCAGACGTTCATCATCGGCCAGGGCAATCAACTCGGCGGTCGGGCTCAAGGTCACCTGGGCCTTGCCCGTGGCGTCGTGGTAATGCATCGGCAGTCGGCTGCCATCCACCGGTTTCGCCGAACAAATGAACGGCAGGAACACCAAGGGGTACTCCAGTCCCTTGGATTTGTGGATGGTCACGACCTTGACCAGTTGCTCATCGCTTTCCAGACGCAGGATCTGCTCTTCGCCGGCCTGGCCGGACAATGCCAGATGCTCGGACAGATGCCGGATCAGGGCCTGCTCGCCATCCAGTTCGGCCGCCGCCTGCTGCAGCAACTCGGAGAGGTGCAACAGGTTGGTCAACACTCGCTCGCCATCGCTGCGTGCCATCAACGCCTGGGGCAGCTGGAAGTCATGCAGCAAGCGTCGCAACATGGGCAACACGCCCTGCTTGCGCCAGATCTCGCGATAATTGCGGAACTGCATGACCCGCGATTCCCAAGCCAGTTCGTCCTGATTCAGCCGCTCCAGTTCCGCCAGCGACAGATTCAGCGTGATGCAGGCCAATGCGGCCCGCAGAGGGCGTTCGACATCCGGCTCGGCGCAGGCCTTGAGCCAGGCCAGCACATCGTGAGCTTCCTGAGCGGCGAACACCGAGTCCTTGTCCGACAAATAAACGCTGCGTACGCCACGGGCCGAGAGTTCGGCACGCACAGCCTGCGCTTCCTTGCCATCGCGGACCAGGATCGCAATGTCCGCGGGCAACAGCCCTCTGAAGTCCTTGCCATCCTGATTGAAACCCGCACGCCCCTGTTGCCCGCCATTGAGCAGTCCGGTGATCTCGCTGGCACAGGCGGCCGCCAGTTGTTGCCGGTAAACCGCACCGGACAACGGTTGCTCGGCGGACAAGTGCCAGATGTTCAGGGCCGGCAAGACCTGACCATCGACGCACAGGACTTCTTTGCGACCCTGCGAGTCGACCGGCAGGAACGGCACCGGGTTGTCGCCGTTCGTTTCGCGGAACAGGAACGCACCACGCCCGGACTCACGGGATTCCGCACGTTCGAAGACATGGTTCACGGCACCGACCATGCCATGACTGGAACGGAAATTGGTGCCCAGGGTGTGCAGTCGGCCAGCGGTGGCCTGGCGCGCTCGAAGGTAGGTGTAGATGTCGGCACCGCGGAAGGCGTAAATCGCCTGCTTCGGGTCGCCGATCAGAAACAGGCCGTTTTCGGGGTTGTTGTCTTCGATGCGGTAGATGCTCTCGAAGATCCGGTACTGCACCGGGTCGGTGTCCTGGAACTCATCGATCAGCGCTACCGGAAACTGCTCGCGGATCAAGGCGGCCAGGCGCTCGCCGCCATCGGATTGCAACGCCGCATCAAGACGCAGCAACATGTCGTCAAAGCCCATTTCCGCACGGCGACGCTTCTCTTCTTCGAAGCGTGCACCGACCCAATGGGCGGCGTGTTGCAGCACGGCGGCATCAGGCGTCGGCAATTGATCGAGCGCGGTTTTCAGGCCGGGCATTGCGTCCAGGCCAGGATGACTGGGCACGTCGCCCTTCTTCCAGGCTTCGGCCATACCGTCGGGCGTGAGACGCGTGAAACCGGTGCCAATATCCAGTTGCTCAAGGGATTCATCCTCGGCCCAGGCTTTGAGTTTCTCGAACCAGGGCTCGAAGTAACGCGCCTGCATCTTGCGACCGTCGACATTTTTGCTGGCAACACCCTCGTGGCAGATGGCGAGCAACTCGTCCGCCCACTGACGCCAGGGTTTCTTGAGTTCGAGCAAGGCCGCCCGTCGTTCCTGTAGACATTCGGTGATCAGTTCGACAGGTTCTTTACCTTCAACACTGTCCCGCTCACTGGCGAACAGTCCGCGAACACGCGGCAACAATGCGGCCGGGCCGCCCCAATTGTTGCGCACCCAGTTCAGGGCATCGCCTTGCATCGGGTAGCAGAACAGTCGCCAGTAATCGCGCAAGACCTCGCCGAGCAAATCGCTGTGGTCGGTTTCCAGGGTCTGGGTAAACAGGCTGCCACTGTCGAAGGCGTGTTCGCGCAACATGCGCTGACACCAGCTGTGGATGGTCGAGACGGCGGCTTCGTCCATCCACTGGGCGGCGATGTCCAGGCGGTTCGCGCAACCGGGCCACTGTTCGGGCGGGTACTCGTTACGCAGTTCTGCAATCAGCCCATCGGGTGCCGATGTTTCATCCCGGAAATACCGGGCGGCTTCTGCCAGCCGTGTGCGAATGCGTTCACGCAGCTCTTTGGTGGCGGCGTCGGTGAAGGTCACGACGAGGATTTGCGGAGGCAACAGCTCACGCCCGAAACCACTCGGTTCGCCGCCATGGCCAAGGACCAGGCGCAAATACAACGCAGAAATAGTGAAGGTCTTGCCGGTCCCGGCACTGGCTTCGATCAGTTGACTGCCGCGCAGCGGGAATGCCAGGGCCAGAGGTGTCTTGCTGGTCATGGGCGCGCCTCCTCGCTGGACAACGAGCGCCAAGGCGCCTCGAGTAGTGGCCGATACAAGGCGTTGCACCAATCGACGAACGTTTCATCGGCGGTCAGTGCATCGTAATCAGCGAATTGACGGGCCAGTGCCACGCTTTCCCTTCGCTCCCCGTCAGTGTTCACGCCATCACCTTCATATGCTTTGCGAGCGGCCGCTTCGGCTTTGACCGGCTCGGCTTGACCCAACCAGGCGAACGCAGTCTTGACGGCAATCGGTAGCGGCTGACGCATGCCCGATTGCCAGGCCAGCAACAGGTCTCCCAGAATCCGTGATGCTGATTCTTGCTCCATCGGCTCAAGGATCAGGCTGTCGTCACTGGCCACCAATGCGGTCGTCATCGCCATGCCGCTGGCACAAGCGACCAGATGATTGACCCAGGCTCGCGTCAGGCGATGCCATTTGCGCGATTTGATCGAGCCGATGCTGTTGGGGATGGTTGTGACCGAGAGCAAACCACCGTCGGCGCGCTGGTGCAGCCCGCTGAGCCAGCCCTCGACAGGCAAACCATGCAGCTCCAGATTGACCGGCAGGGCACTGGTCAGCGGCGTCGGCCATAACGCCAGGAGCTGATGGTAGCGTTGCAGCAGATCGGGTAACGGCTCTATCAACTCTCGCTGAAGGCATTCGCCAAATCCTGCCATCGGCAGCAGCCCACTGTTTTGCAGGCGCCGGGCCTGCGACTCCAATGCCTGATCGACTTCGCCCGGTTGCGTCAGTGCGGCGTCGAGCAAACTGTCGCTGAGGCTGTAGCGTTGTAGAGCATCGAGCACAAAGGGCTCTTCATCCGCCAAGGGCACTTCGGCAGCTTCGAAAAACACCTTCAAGCGCTGGCTGAAGAAATGCCGCACAGGGTTGCGCAGGAAATCCTGCAATTGGCCGAGACCCAGCGGTTCTTCTTGAGCGTGGGCATCCAGCACTTCGACGTCCGTGGCGTGCTCGGTCGCGTGATGAAGCGCCTGCCATTCAGTGGCGTAGCTGAACAGTGCGTCGCCTTCATGGAAATAACGAGCACTGAAGGGCTGCAAGGGGTGCTCCTGGGTGATGGCCTCGAGCAGGTCCTCGTTGGCGTCGCTCAATCGCCAGCCGCTGGCCAGGTGGTCGCGGAGCTGGCCGATCAGCACCGACGCCGGGCGCTCGCTGTTATCGCGGATACTACGGCCGACCCAACTGATGTAGAGCTGGTCGCGGGCCGACAACAGCGCCTCCAACAGCAAGTAACGGTCATCTTCGCGTCGTGATCGATCACCGGGGCGGTAGTCACTGCCCATGAGGTCGAAATCCAATGGAGGCTGCGCGCGCGGGTAGTCGCCGTCATTCATCCCCAGCAGACAGACCAGTTTGAAGGGAATGGCTCGCATGGGCATCAATGTGCAGAAGTTAACGGCTCCGGCCAGAAAACGCTGAGACAAGCGTCCCTGATCGAGACCGGCCAGCCAGGCCTCACGGACGACGGTCAGGGGCAGTTCATCCTGCAAGCCTACCGATTCACAATTCTCGAGCCAGGTTTCGCGCAACGCTTCCAGTTGGGTCAGCAAATAGTCGTCATGCTCGTTACTGGCCTGGAAGAACAATGACATCAACGCCTGTAATCGCACGCTCCATTGCCGGGGCGATGCCGGTTGCGTGAGTTCGTGGTGGGCGATCTCCAGCGTATCCAGCAACGCCACCAACGGACCGATGAGTGCCGCATCCAGCCCGCCGATCTCGTCGTAGGGTTCGATACCTTCGCACGCACTGCCACTGCCCACGGCATAACCCAGCAACATCCGGCGCAGGCCAAAACGCCAACTGTTTTGCTCCAGCGCCTGCGGCAGTCCCAATCCCGCCCGCTGCTCGGCATTCATGCCCCAACGAATACCCGCGCCTTCAATCCAGCGGTGAAGGGTGGGCAGGTCACGCTCCTCGACGCCGAAGCGAGCGCGCAATGCCGGGACATCCAACAGGTCGAGAATTTCGCTGACAGGGAAACGGCTGTCCGGCAGCTTGAGTAGATGTTCGACGGCGATCAGTAACGGGTCGCGGCCACGCTGGCCTTGATCAGCGAGCGTGAAGGGAATGAACCGCGGATCCTGGCGATCAAGCTGGCCGAACACTGCTCGTATATGCGGGGCATAACTGTCGATATCCGGGACCATCACAATCACGTCTCGGGGACGCAATTGCGGATCGGCGCTGAAGCGGGCGAGCAGTTGATCGTGAAGGATTTCGACTTCGCGCTGGGCACTGTGAGCGATATGAAAGCGGATCGACGGGTCTGTCTCCAGATCCACTGCCGGCCAACGTTCGCGGGTTTCGTTCAGGGGGCGCAACTCAAGGATGTCGTCCTGCAACTGATTGAGCATGTTCAGGGGCTGGCTGTCACTGAACAGGTCGATGCGGCCGTCGCGGAATGCCGAACGATAGCTGTTGGGATCGTCGTAGCTATCGAGCAGGTTGATATAGTCCCGCCCCTGCTTGCCCCATGCGGCCAGCAACGGATGGGCATGCTGATGAAGGGTTTGCGGGTCGAGCACAACCGGCATACCGCTCTTGCGAGCCTGGCGTTTGTATTGATGCCGCAATAGGTCCTTATCGGCGACGATGTCCGCCCAATGGTGGCGACACGGGTTATGCACGCACAGCAGCACCTGGCTGAAACGAGCCAGTCCGGCCAGGGCTTCCAGGGCTTGTGCGGGTAGCGACGAAATGCCGAAAACGATGACCCGGGAAGGCAGCCCGACAGGGGCAACATCGAGACTGTTGATCCGCTCGATGAACCGCTGGTGTACACCCGCGCGGCTTTGCGCCATGCCCTCTTCGCCGACATCCAGCAACAGAGCGCGCCACAATTCCGCTTGCCAGCAATTGGCCGGGGTCAGCGGTTTGGCTTCACCTCTGCCGTTGCGTAATTGATGCCGGCCTTCAGCCCAGTCTTCGAGCCAGTCGGCACGGTACACCTGGTACTGGTCGAACAAATCCGCCAGCCGCTCTGCCAGTTGATAGCGTTTGCGCAGATCGGTGTCATGGGTCAGGAAGCGCTGCAGAGGCTCGAAATGCGCTTGATTGATCAGTTGCGGAAGCAGACGCATCAGACGCCAGGTCAAGGGAGCCTTATCGAGCAGGGAAGTGACCGGGATTTCGTCACGGCCAAGGACCATGCGATACAGCTGCCACATGAAGCTGCCCGGTAACTGTACGTCGATGGCAGCGGCGATACCGCAGCCGCCCATGTCATCTTCTTCAGAGTCTTCAGCCAGTGCCAACTTGAGCCACTGGGCAATGCCATTGCTCTGCACCAGAGCAATCTCATTTTCCAAGGGAGCCAGCGGGTAGCGCCGCATCCAGCTCACCACCAGGCTGCGTAACTCGTCGAGGCGGTTGCCGTGAACCACCATAAAACCAGCACTGAGGGACGTTGCATCCGGCATAAAGGCTTCCTTGGAAAGCTCAAAATCGAGGGACGACTTTAGCATTGAAGGCGACTTGCTTCATTGTGGGAGCGAGCTCGCTCGCGAAGAACTTCAGGGCTGCGGGGGGCGTCAGACAGTAACGTCATCGCTGCCGCTGCCATTTCCGGCGCGGTACTTTCCTGCGGACAAAAACAAAACCCCTACCTGCATACGCAGATAGGGGTTTTGGAATTTAATCTTGACGATGACCTACTCTCACATGGGGAAACCCCACACTACCATCGGCGATGCATCGTTTCACTGCTGAGTTCGGGATGGGATCAGGTGGTTCCAATGCTCTATGGTCGTCAAGAAATTCGGGTACCGAACCGTCTTTCGACGCTTCAGCAAATTGGGTATGCGATAGTTTGTGTGTTGTGCGAACTTTCGGTTCATTGCGTCTTCACACACCGCAATCTGGCTTTGCTCTTTATTTAGGAGCATGCAAATTGCTTGGGTGTTATATGGTCAAGCCTCACGGGCAATTAGTATTGGTTAGCTCAACGCCTCACAGCGCTTACACACCCAACCTATCAACGTCGTAGTCTTCGACGGCCCTTCAGGGAACTCAAGGTTCCAGTGAGATCTCATCTTGAGGCTAGTTTCCCGCTTAGATGCTTTCAGCGGTTATCTATTCCGAACATAGCTACCCGGCAATGCCACTGGCGTGACAACCGGAACACCAGAGGTTCGTCCACTCCGGTCCTCTCGTACTAGGAGCAGCCCCTCTCAAATCTCAAACGTCCACGGCAGATAGGGACCGAACTGTCTCACGACGTTCTAAACCCAGCTCGCGTACCACTTTAAATGGCGAACAGCCATACCCTTGGGACCGGCTTCAGCCCCAGGATGTGATGAGCCGACATCGAGGTGCCAAACACCGCCGTCGATATGAACTCTTGGGCGGTATCAGCCTGTTATCCCCGGAGTACCTTTTATCCGTTGAGCGATGGCCCTTCCATACAGAACCACCGGATCACTAAGACCTACTTTCGTACCTGCTCGACGTGTCTGTCTCGCAGTCAAGCGCGCTTTTGCCTTTATACTCTACGACCGATTTCCGACCGGTCTGAGCGCACCTTCGTACTCCTCCGTTACTCTTTAGGAGGAGACCGCCCCAGTCAAACTACCCACCATACACTGTCCTCGATCCGGATAACGGACCTGAGTTAGAACCTCAAAGTTGCCAGGGTGGTATTTCAAGGATGGCTCCACGCGAACTGGCGTCCACGCTTCAAAGCCTCCCACCTATCCTACACAAGCAAATTCAAAGTCCAGTGCAAAGCTATAGTAAAGGTTCACGGGGTCTTTCCGTCTAGCCGCGGATACACTGCATCTTCACAGCGATTTCAATTTCACTGAGTCTCGGGTGGAGACAGCGCCGCCATCGTTACGCCATTCGTGCAGGTCGGAACTTACCCGACAAGGAATTTCGCTACCTTAGGACCGTTATAGTTACGGCCGCCGTTTACCGGGGCTTCGATCAAGAGCTTCGCGTTAGCTAACCCCATCAATTAACCTTCCGGCACCGGGCAGGCGTCACACCCTATACGTCCACTTTCGTGTTTGCAGAGTGCTGTGTTTTTAATAAACAGTCGCAGCGGCCTGGTATCTTCGACCGGCGTGGGCTTACGCAGCAAGTGCTTCACCCTCACCGGCGCACCTTCTCCCGAAGTTACGGTGCCATTTTGCCTAGTTCCTTCACCCGAGTTCTCTCAAGCGCCTTGGTATTCTCTACCCAACCACCTGTGTCGGTTTGGGGTACGGTTCCTGGTTACCTGAAGCTTAGAAGCTTTTCTTGGAAGCATGGCATCAACCACTTCGTGTTCTAAAAGAACACTCGTCATCAGCTCTCGGCCTTGGAATCCCGGATTTACCTAAGATTCCAGCCTACCACCTTAAACTTGGACAACCAACGCCAAGCTGGCCTAGCCTTCTCCGTCCCTCCATCGCAATAACCAGAAGTACAGGAATATTAACCTGTTTTCCATCGACTACGCTTTTCAGCCTCGCCTTAGGGACCGACTAACCCTGCGTCGATTAACGTTGCGCAGGAAACCTTGGTCTTTCGGCGTGGGTGTTTTTCACACCCATTGTCGTTACTCATGTCAGCATTCGCACTTCTGATACCTCCAGCAAGCTTCT
This sequence comes from Pseudomonas fluorescens group sp. PF-69, assembly GCF_054481235.1. NCBI lineage: Bacteria > Pseudomonadati > Pseudomonadota > Gammaproteobacteria > Pseudomonadales > Pseudomonadaceae > Pseudomonas > Pseudomonas fluorescens group sp. PF-69. Next base: position 850,321 of record NZ_JBTMNC010000001.1, read on the forward strand.
CAACTCACCTTCACAGGCTTACAGAACGCTCCTCTACCGCATCACCTAAGTGATACCCGTAGCTTCGGTGTATGGTTTGAGCCCCGTTACATCTTCCGCGCAGGCCGACTCGACTAGTGAGCTATTACGCTTTCTTTAAAGGGTGGCTGCTTCTAAGCCAACCTCCTAGCTGTCTAAGCCTTCCCACATCGTTTCCCACTTAACCATAACTTTGGGACCTTAGCTGACGGTCTGGGTTGTTTCCCTTTTCACGACGGACGTTAGCACCCGCCGTGTGTCTCCCATGCTCGGCACTTGTAGGTATTCGGAGTTTGCATCGGTTTGGTAAGTCGGGATGACCCCCTAGCCGAAACAGTGCTCTACCCCCTACAGTGATACATGAGGCGCTACCTAAATAGCTTTCGAGGAGAACCAGCTATCTCCGAGCTTGATTAGCCTTTCACTCCGATCCACAGGTCATCCGCTAACTTTTCAACGGTAGTCGGTTCGGTCCTCCAGTCAGTGTTACCTAACCTTCAACCTGCCCATGGATAGATCGCCCGGTTTCGGGTCTATTCCCAGCGACTAGACGCCCTATTAAGACTCGCTTTCGCTACGCCTCCCCTATTCGGTTAAGCTCGCCACTGAAAATAAGTCGCTGACCCATTATACAAAAGGTACGCAGTCACAGAACAAAGTCTGCTCCCACTGCTTGTACGCATACGGTTTCAGGATCTATTTCACTCCCCTCTCCGGGGTTCTTTTCGCCTTTCCCTCACGGTACTAGTTCACTATCGGTCAGTCAGTAGTATTTAGCCTTGGAGGATGGTCCCCCCATATTCAGACAAAGTTTCTCGTGCTCCGTCCTACTCGATTTCATGACCAAGAGATTTTCGCGTACAGGGCTATCACCCACTATGGCCGCACTTTCCAGAGCGTTCCGCTAATCTCAAAGCCACTTAAGGGCTAGTCCCCGTTCGCTCGCCACTACTAAGGGAATCTCGGTTGATTTCTTTTCCTCAGGGTACTTAGATGTTTCAGTTCCCCTGGTTCGCCTCTTAAGCCTATGTATTCAGCTTAAGATAACCATCTTATGATGGCTGGGTTCCCCCATTCAGACATCTCCGGATCAAAGTCTGTTTGCCGACTCCCCGAAGCTTTTCGCAGGCTACCACGTCTTTCATCGCCTCTGACTGCCAAGGCATCCACCGTATGCGCTTCTTCACTTGACCATATAACCCCAAGCAATCTGGTTATACTGTGAAGACGACATTCGCCGAAAATTCGCGCCGCTCAATAAAGAGCAACTCACAAATTTTACCTTAGCCTGATCCGTTACCAGTGAAAGTAACGTTCAGTCTATCTTTCTATCACATACCCAAATTTTTAAAGAACGATCTAGTCAAAAGACTAGAAATCAATATTCACATCGGAATATTCATTTCTAAACTCTCAAACGTTTCGAAGCAGTTAATGGTGGAGCCAAACGGGATCGAACCGTTGACCTCCTGCGTGCAAGGCAGGCGCTCTCCCAGCTGAGCTATGGCCCCATACAAAATTGGTGGGTCTGGGCAGATTCGAACTGCCGACCTCACCCTTATCAGGGGTGCGCTCTAACCAACTGAGCTACAGACCCAATTTCGAGCGCGTAACTGTTAGCGTGAGCTATCAGCTTGGAGCTTAAAGCTGCTTCTATCGTCTTCTTCAATGAATCAAGCAATTCGTGTGGGAACTTATGGAGCAGCTGAGTCGTCGATTAAGGAGGTGATCCAGCCGCAGGTTCCCCTACGGCTACCTTGTTACGACTTCACCCCAGTCATGAATCACACCGTGGTAACCGTCCTCCCGAAGGTTAGACTAGCTACTTCTGGTGCAACCCACTCCCATGGTGTGACGGGCGGTGTGTACAAGGCCCGGGAACGTATTCACCGCGACATTCTGATTCGCGATTACTAGCGATTCCGACTTCACGCAGTCGAGTTGCAGACTGCGATCCGGACTACGATCGGTTTTATGGGATTAGCTCCACCTCGCGGCTTGGCAACCCTCTGTACCGACCATTGTAGCACGTGTGTAGCCCAGGCCGTAAGGGCCATGATGACTTGACGTCATCCCCACCTTCCTCCGGTTTGTCACCGGCAGTCTCCTTAGAGTGCCCACCATAACGTGCTGGTAACTAAGGACAAGGGTTGCGCTCGTTACGGGACTTAACCCAACATCTCACGACACGAGCTGACGACAGCCATGCAGCACCTGTCTCAATGTTCCCGAAGGCACCAATCCATCTCTGGAAAGTTCATTGGATGTCAAGGCCTGGTAAGGTTCTTCGCGTTGCTTCGAATTAAACCACATGCTCCACCGCTTGTGCGGGCCCCCGTCAATTCATTTGAGTTTTAACCTTGCGGCCGTACTCCCCAGGCGGTCAACTTAATGCGTTAGCTGCGCCACTAAGAGCTCAAGGCTCCCAACGGCTAGTTGACATCGTTTACGGCGTGGACTACCAGGGTATCTAATCCTGTTTGCTCCCCACGCTTTCGCACCTCAGTGTCAGTATCAGTCCAGGTGGTCGCCTTCGCCACTGGTGTTCCTTCCTATATCTACGCATTTCACCGCTACACAGGAAATTCCACCACCCTCTACCATACTCTAGCTTGTCAGTTTTGAATGCAGTTCCCAGGTTGAGCCCGGGGCTTTCACATCCAACTTAACAAACCACCTACGCGCGCTTTACGCCCAGTAATTCCGATTAACGCTTGCACCCTCTGTATTACCGCGGCTGCTGGCACAGAGTTAGCCGGTGCTTATTCTGTCGGTAACGTCAAAACAGCAAAGTATTAATTTACTGCCCTTCCTCCCAACTTAAAGTGCTTTACAATCCGAAGACCTTCTTCACACACGCGGCATGGCTGGATCAGGCTTTCGCCCATTGTCCAATATTCCCCACTGCTGCCTCCCGTAGGAGTCTGGACCGTGTCTCAGTTCCAGTGTGACTGATCATCCTCTCAGACCAGTTACGGATCGTCGCCTTGGTGAGCCATTACCTCACCAACTAGCTAATCCGACCTAGGCTCATCTGATAGCGCAAGGCCCGAAGGTCCCCTGCTTTCTCCCGTAGGACGTATGCGGTATTAGCGTTCCTTTCGAAACGTTGTCCCCCACTACCAGGCAGATTCCTAGGCATTACTCACCCGTCCGCCGCTGAATCAGAGAGCAAGCTCTCTTCATCCGCTCGACTTGCATGTGTTAGGCCTGCCGCCAGCGTTCAATCTGAGCCATGATCAAACTCTTCAGTTCAAACATCTTTGGGTTTTGAGAAAACCCTAAACTTGGCTCAGCAATCGTTGGCTACATCTTTGATTTCTCGCGGAGTAACTTGTGATGCTGATAATCTGTTGACTAGCAGTCTGACTCCACAAGCACCCACACGAATTGCTTGATTCAGTTGTTAAAGAGCGGTTGGTTAAGATCTTTCGTCTCAACCGAGGCGCGCATTCTACAGCAGCCTCATTTGCTGTCAAGTGATTATTTTCAGAAGTTTTCAAGGATTCCTTAACAACTTCAACCACTTGCGCCTTCGATCTCTCGTCAGCGGGAGGCGAATTCTACAGCGTTACTCGCTGCTGTCAACACCTCTTTTTCAACTTCCTTCGCGCTTCGATAACCTGAAGCAACTTGCTGCCGAAAACTTCGTAACTCATTGTATTCCAAGGAGTTTTCAGTTTCGACTGCGCCGGAAGTGGGGCGAATTATAGGCTTCCAGAATCTGCCGTCAACCCCTATCTTCATAAATCTGTCATACAGGTCAAAAAAGCCCCGAAAACAAAAAGGCCGACCCAATGGGTCGGCCTTTTATCCCCTTCTACTTACAAGCTAGGGAATGCGAACTGCGACGCTTCGTGGCTCGCACGCTGCGGCCAACGCTGAGTGATGGCCTTGCGACGGGTGTAGAAGCGCACGCCATCCGGACCGTAAGCATGCAGGTCGCCAAACAGCGAACGCTTCCAGCCACCGAAGCTGTGATAAGCCACTGGCACCGGCAAAGGCACGTTGACGCCGACCATGCCGACTTCGATCTCATCGCAGAACAACCGCGCCGCTTCCCCATCACGGGTGAAGATGCAGGTGCCGTTGCCATACTCGTGATCGTTGATCAGTTGCATGGCTTCTTCCAGGCTGTTCACTCGAACCACGCACAGTACCGGCCCGAAGATCTCTTCTTTATAGATACGCATTTCCGGGGTGACGTTATCGAACAGGCAGCCACCCAGGAAGAAGCCTTCCTCGTGACCGGCCACGCTCAGGCCGCGGCCATCAACCACCAGTTTCGCGCCGGCTGCAACGCCGTCTTCAACATAACCGCTGACCTTGTCGCGCGCCTGACCTGTGACCAGCGGCCCCATGTCCAGACCGCAAGAGGTGCCAGCACCGATTTTCAATGCCTTGATTTGCGGTACAAGTTTGGCCACCAGCGCATCCGCCACCTGGTCGCCAACACAAACGGCTACCGAAATCGCCATGCAACGCTCGCCGCAGGAACCATAAGCGGCCCCCATCAGTGCGCTGACGGCGTTGTCCAGATCCGCATCGGGCATCAGCACCGCGTGGTTCTTCGCCCCGCCCAGCGCCTGGACGCGCTTGCCGCGCTTGGTGCCTTCGGAATAGATGTATTCGGCAATCGGCGTTGAACCCACGAAGCTCAGCGCTTTGACTTCCGGCGCTTCGATCAGTGCGTCCACCGCAGTCTTGTCGCCGTGCACCACGCTCAGCACGCCCTTCGGCAGGCCGGCTTCCAGCAGCAACTGTGCGATCAGCAGCGTCGAGCTCGGATCACGCTCGGAAGGCTTGAGGATGAAGCAGTTGCCGCACACGATCGCCAGTGGGTACATCCACAGCGGCACCATGGCCGGGAAGTTGAACGGGGTGATACCGGCCACCACGCCCAGCGGCTGGAAGTCGGACCAGGCATCAATGTTCGGACCCACATTACGGCTGTACTCGCCCTTGAGGATTTCCGGTGCCGCGCAAGCGAACTCGACGTTCTCGATGCCACGCTTCAGTTCACCGGCAGCATCTTCCAGGGTCTTGCCGTGTTCTTCGCTGATCAGTTGAGCGATGCGGGATTCGTTCTGCTCCAGCAGTTGCTTGAAGCGGAACATCACCTGGGCACGCTTGGCCGCCGGCGTGTTGCGCCAGGCCGGGAACGCAGCCTTGGCAGCATCGATAGCGCTCTGGATGGTTTCGCGGGTCGCCAGTGGCAGCTTGTGGATAGCTTGCCCCGTGGACGGGTTGAACACATCAACCGCGCGACCGTTCTCGGTCACCAGTTCGCCATTGATCAAATGCGGAATAACGCTCATGGAAGCTCCTGAAAAGTTGTCCACAGGCGCGCCCCAATCGGCGCGCCCGTTGTATGTATCTATATAGAAGGAGAAATCAGTCGATTTTGCTCAGCACTTCACCCACCGCGTCGAACAGACGATCAAGGTCTTGCGGCTTGCTGTTGAAGGTTGGGCCGAACTGCAGGGTGTCGCCGCCGAAACGCACGTAGAACCCGGCTTTCCAAAGCGCAATGCCCGCTTCGAACGGACGCACGATGGCGTCGCCGTCACGCGGAGCGATCTGGATCGCACCGGCCAGGCCGAAGTTGCGGATATCGATGATGTTTTTGGTGCCCTTCAGACCGTGCAACGCATTTTCGAAATGCGGTGCGACTTCGGCCACGCTCTGCACCAGGTTTTCCTTCTGCAACAGGTCCAGTGCCGCCAGGCCCGCAGCGCACGCCACCGGGTGTGCGGAATAGGTATAGCCGTGCGGGAATTCCACCGCGTATTCAGGGGTCGGCTGATTCATGAACGTCTGGTAGATCTCGGAGCTGGCAATCACCGCGCCCATCGGGATCGCACCGTTGGTGACTTGCTTGGCGATGCACATCAGGTCCGGGGTCACGCCAAAAGTGTCGGCACCGAACATGTTGCCGGTACGGCCGAAACCGGTGATCACTTCGTCGAACACCAACAGAATGCTGTGCTGATCGCAGATTTCGCGCAGACGCTTGAGGTAACCCTGTGGCGGAACCAGCACGCCAGCGGAGCCGGCCATTGGCTCGACGAATACCGCTGCGATGTTCGACGCGTCATGCAGTTCGATCAGCTTCAGCAGTTCGTCTGCCAAGGCGATACCACCCTGCTCCGGCATGCCACGGGAGAAGGCATTGCTCGCCAGCAACGTGTGCGGCAAGTGATCGACGTCCATCATTGCCTGGCCGAACAGTTTGCGGTTGCCATTCACGCCGCCGAGGCTGGTGCCGGCGATGTTCACGCCGTGGTAGCCACGGGCACGGCCAATCATCTTGGTCTTGGTCGACTGGCCTTTCAGGCGCCAGTAGGCACGCACCATCTTCACGGCGGTATCGGCGCACTCGGAACCCGAGTCAGTGAAGAACACGTGGTTCAGGTTACCCGGCGTCAGATCCGTAATTTTTTCTGCCAGCTGGAACGACAGCGGGTGGCCGTACTGGAAGCCCGGCGAGTAATCGAGGGTGCCCAGTTGCTTGGCGACTGCTTCCTGGATTTCCTTGCGGGTGTGCCCGGCGCCGCAGGTCCACAAACCGGACAGCGAGTCATAAACCTTGCGGCCCTTGTCGTCGATCAGCCAGCTGCCTTCCGCGCCGACAATCAAACGCGGATCGCGCTGGAAGTTACGGTTGGCGGTGTATGGCATCCAGTGAGCATCAAGCTTGAGCTGGCTGGCCAGAGAAGTCGGGGCGTTTTCGGGCAAGTTCATGAGCGAAACCTCGCAAGGCAATAAGCGGCGTAGGGATTGAAAACCGTTGTTGCAGCTAAGTTGCCACGGCGATAAAGTCGGTGAAATGCAACTTTTGTAACCTTCAGTCTGCCAACCGCTAAACATTCGAGTAGCCCGCATGAGCATTCGCCGTCCCGATCCACTGGCTCAAGTCAGCGACTTCGATATCCGCCTGTTGCGGATTTTTCGCAGCGTGGTTGAGTGTGGCGGCTTTTCCGCGGCTGAAAGCGTGCTCGGCATCGGTCGTTCGGCCATTAGCCAGCAAATGAGCGACCTGGAACAGCGCCTCGGCCTGCGCCTGTGCCAACGCGGTCGCGCCGGCTTTTCCCTGACCGAGGAAGGGCGTGAGGTCTACCAATCGGCGTTGCAGCTATTGAGTGCACTGGAAAGCTTCCGCACCGAGGTCAACGGCCTGCACCAGCACTTGCGCGGTGAATTGACCATCGGGCTGACCGACAACCTGGTCACCCTGCCCCACATGCGTATCACCCACGCGCTCGCGCAATTGAAAGAGCGCGGCCCGGACGTGCAAATCCAGATCCGCATGATCGCACCCAACGAGGTGGAACAAGGTGTACTCGACGGTCGCCTGCATGTCGGCGTGGTGCCGCAGGCGAGCGCGCTGTCGGGACTGGAATATCAACCGCTCTACAGCGAACGCTCGCTGCTGTACTGCGCGGTTGGCCATCCGCTGTTCTATGTCGATGACAAACAATTGGATGATGAACGCCTGAACAGTCAGGACGCCATTGCGCCGACCTTTCGTTTGCCGGCAGAAATCCAGGCCCATTATCAGGCGCTCAACTGCACCGCCAGTGCCTCCGACCGCGAAGGCATGGCGTTCCTGATCCTGACCGGGCGCTACATCGGTTACTTGCCGGACCACTACGCCAGCCTCTGGGTGCAACAAGGCCGGTTACGCGCCCTGAAACCCAACGCGCGCTTTTATGACCTGAGCCTCGCCTCGGTCACGCGCAAGGGCCGTCGCCCTCATCTGGTGCTGGAAAGCTTCCTCGAAAGCCTGGCCGCCACGCGCTGAACAAACGCAAATCCTGCGACGGGACTTGTCTGAAGCCCATGGGTGCGCTATCAACGCACTGGATGCACCCACCCACTTGTCCGGAAGTGCCTATGACCTTTGAAGTCCCAGCCCACGGTGGAAAGCCCGCCAGCCGCATTCGTCAGAAGAACGAAGAGACCATCATCAAAGCCGCCGAAGACGAGTTCGCCCGTCACGGGTTCAAAGGCACCAGCATGAACACCATCGCCCTGAATGCCGGGTTGCCGAAGGCGAACCTGCATTACTACTTCACCAACAAACTCGGTTTGTACGTGGCGGTGCTGAGTAACATCCTGCAATTGTGGGACAGCACCTTCAACACCTTGACCGCCGAGGACGATCCGGCTGAAGCCCTGACCCGCTACATCCGCGCCAAAATGGAATTCTCCCGGCGTCAACCGCAGGCGTCACGCATCTTCGCCATGGAAGTCATCAGCGGTGGCGAATGCCTGACCGAGTATTTCAACCAGGACTATCGCAGCTGGTTCCAGGGCCGGGCCGCCGTGTTTCAAGCGTGGATCGATGCTGGCAAAATGGACCCGGTCGATCCGGTGCACCTGATCTTCCTGCTGTGGGGCAGCACCCAGCATTACGCCGACTTCGCCACCCAGATTTGCCGTGTCAGCGGGCGCAGCAAGTTGACCAGGCAGGACATGGAAGACGCCGGCAACAACCTGATCCGAATCATCCTCAAGGGCTGCGGCCTGACTCCGACTATTTAAGACACCTATGCCATTTACCCTCAGTGGTTTTTGCGAATACCGCGAAGAGATTCGCAAAAGCCGCTTCATTACCTTCGCCGCACCGATCACCAGCCCCGCTGAAGCCCAGGCGTTCATCGAACAACACAGCGACTTGAATGCCACGCACAACTGTTGGGCATGGAAAATCGGCGATCAATACCGCAGCACCGACGACGGCGAACCGGGCGGCACGGCTGGCCGACCGATTCTGGCGGCGATCGAAGCGCAGGATTGCGACCAGGTCGTGGTGCTGGTGATTCGTTGGTATGGCGGCATTCAACTCGGTACCGGCGGACTCGCCCGGGCGTACGGCGGCGGTGCGAACAAATGCCTGCAGCCAGCACCGAAGATCGAATTGATCAGTCGGGTGCCATTGAGCTGTGCCTGCGCGTTTAGTGAATTGGCCCTGGTGAAGCTGCGGGTTGCGGAACTCGGTGGTCTGGTGGTGGAGGAAAACTTCACGGCCAATGGCGTGGAACTGCAGTTGGCGGTCGGTGCAAGTCAGATTGATACCCTGCAATCGCAGCTCGCCGATTTGAGTCGCGGACGCATTTTGTTGCAGCGTTGAGGCCTGCATTTTTTTGGGGCGCGCCGATTTCTCACATATTCCATACTTGCCCACATCAGCTGTGCACCCGACTGTGGATAACCTGAGCACATTCTGCTGTAACCCTTCTGTCATGCGGCTTTCAGGGCTTTGCTCACTTTTCGTCCAATTCGACATTGAAAACGCCAAATCCACGTAAAAACAAATAGTTAGAGCGGTTTATCACCTTTAGAAGATAGCCGTCGCGCGCTTATGCCCTCCCTTTGAGCTTGCGCACAAATACTGTGGAGCAATCTGTGGATAACCCGTTCATGGCCGCTGCCGCACCATGCCGGACACGGCTTGCGCTCAACTGCTCATTTTTTGATCAAAGGCTGCCGAGCGAAAGCGGAGCCCGATCAAAGGCGTTGCCCTCAAGTGGTGCCGAATTCGGGACCACTCCCAGCGAAGCGGCCTGCGCAACGCCTTGACTCATGGCGGTTTGAAAATTTCCTGACCCAATGGCCAGAAAATTGCTTTATCCACAGGCACAAGTCCATAGCACTGAGCCTGTCATGCCCAATCCCGTGCCACATCCCATTCAAGCGCCTCGCTTGCAACTGCGCAGCATCAGCAAGCGCTACCCTGGCTGCCTGGCCAACGATGACATCGACCTGAGCATCGCCCCGGGCGAAATCCATGCCCTGCTCGGCGAAAACGGCGCGGGCAAAAGTACCCTGATGAAGATCATCTACGGCGTCGTCCACGCCGATGCGGGGGAGCTGATCTGGCAGGGACAACGCGTGACCATGCGTAACCCGGCTCAGGCGCGCAGCCTCGGGATCGGCATGGTGTTCCAGCATTTCTCGTTGTTCGAGACCCTGAGCGTGGCGCAGAACATCGCGTTGGCCATGGGCGCGGCGGCTGGCACGCCGAAACAACTAGAACCGAAGATCCGTGAAGTCTCACAGCGTTATGGCATGGCGCTGGAACCGGAACGACTTGTCCACAGCCTCTCCATCGGCGAACGGCAAAGGGTGGAAATCATTCGCTGCCTGATGCAGGACATCCGCCTGCTGATCCTCGACGAACCGACTTCGGTGCTGACCCCGCAGGAGGCCGACGATTTGTTCGTCACCCTGCGCAGGCTCGCCGCCGAGGGCTGCAGCATTCTGTTTATCAGCCACAAACTCGGCGAAGTCCGCGCCCTGTGCCACAGCGCGACAGTACTGCGCGGTGGGCGGGTGGCTGGGCAATGCGTGCCTGCCGAATGCTCGGACCCGCAATTGGCGCGGTTGATGGTGGGCGAGGCCGCAGAACTGATCACCGATTATCCAAAGGTGCGCGGCGCTGAGGCCTTTTTGAAGGTAAAGGGTTTGTCCTGGCCCAACCCGGACCCCTTTGGCTGCTCCCTCAAAAACATCGACCTCGAAGTGCGTAGCGGCGAAATCGTCGGCATCGCCGGGGTGGCTGGCAATGGCCAGGACGAATTGCTGGCCTTGCTCAGCGGCGAAGAACGGCTGACCCGCGACGAGGGCACAACGATCTGCTTCGGCAGCGAAGCGGTTGCTCATTTGCGCCCCGACGCGCGTCGCCAGCGCGGCCTGGCGTTCGTCCCAGCCGAACGCCTGGGCCACGGCGCCGTGCCGGAACTGAGCCTGGCGGATAACGCCTTGTTGACGGCTTTTCAACAAGGGCTGGTGAGTAATGGCCTAGTGCAGCGCGGCAAAGTCGAAGCGCTGGCCGAAGAAATCATCCGTCGCTTCGGGGTCAAGACACCGGACAGCCAAACCCCGGCCCGTAGCCTGTCGGGCGGTAACCTGCAGAAGTTCATCCTCGGCCGGGAGATCCTCCAGCAACCGAAGCTGCTGGTGGCCGCGCACCCGACCTGGGGCGTTGATGTCGGCGCTGCCGCCACCATTCACCGGGCGCTGATTGCCTTGCGCGATGCCGGCGCGGCGATCCTGGTGATCTCCGAGGACCTCGACGAATTGTTCCAGATCAGCGACCGCCTCGCCGCCTTGTGCGGCGGGCGATTGTCGCCACTGCGCGCCACGGTCGACACCCGCCTGATCGATGTCGGCGGCTGGATGGCCGGCCGCTTCGACGCCCCTCAATCACCTGTATCCGCAACGCTTTAACGGAGTGTCACATGCTGCTTTCTCTTGAACCCCGAGGCCAGCAATCGCGCCTGATGCTGTGGTGCTCGCCATTGCTGGCGGCGGTCCTGACGCTGGGCTGCGGCTCGCTGCTGTTCATTGCGCTGGGACATGACCCGCTGCTGACCTTGCACACCTTGCTGATCGCGCCGGTCAGCGACTGGTATGGCGTGTCCGAATTGCTGGTCAAGGCCTTGCCGATTCTGCTCTGCGCACTGGGCCTGGCCGTGGCCTATCAGGCGCGGATCTGGAACATCGGCGCCGAAGGTCAACTGTTACTCGGTGCGCTGGCCGGCAGTGCGCTGGCGGTGAACATCATCGATATGCAAAGCCGTTGGGCGCTGGTGCTGATCCTGCTCACCGGCACCTTCGCCGGCGCGGCATGGGCCGGTCTGACCGCATGGTTGCGCACGCGCTTCAATGCCAATGAAATCCTCACCAGCATCATGCTCAATTACATCGCCCTGAACCTCTTGCTGTATTGCGTCCATGGCCCGCTGAAAGACCCGGAAGGCTTCAACTTTCCGCAGTCGGCGATGTTCGGCGATGCCAGTCGCTTGCCGTTGCTGACAGAGGATGGGCGAGTGCATGCCGGGGTGTATTTCGCCCTGCTCGCGCTGGTGGCGGTGTGGGTGTTGTTGCAGAAAAGCTTTGTCGGTTTCCAGATCAAAGTACTTGGGCTGGACAAGCGCGCGGCCGGTTTCGTCGGCTTTCGCGAGAAGCGCCTGATCTGGCTCGCGCTGTTGATCAGCGGCGGTCTGGCAGGGCTGGCCGGCGTCTGCGAAGTCACCGGCCCGATCGGTCAATTGGTGCCACAAGTGTCGCCCGGCTACGGCTACGCGGCGATCACCGTGGCCTTTCTTGGTCGGTTGAATCCTGTCGGCATTCTGTTTTCCAGCCTGTTGATGGCGCTGCTGTACATCGGTGGCGAGAGCGCGCAAATGAGCCTGAACCTGCCCCAGGCGATCACGCAATTGTTTCAGGGGATGATGCTGTTTTTCCTGCTGGCCAGTGATGTGCTGATTCTCTATCGCCCGCGTTTGAACCTGCGCTGGTCCCGCCGCGCCCCCACCACCGCCGTACACGCAGGAGCGCTGTGATGGATATCGATCTGCTGAGCAATATTTTCTACGCCATGGTGCGCTGCGGCACGCCCTTGCTGCTGGTGGCATTGGGTGAACTGATCTGCGAGAAAAGCGGCGTACTCAATCTGGGCCAGGAAGGCATGATGCTGTTTGGCGCGGTGATCGGTTTCATCGTCGCGTTCAGTACCGGCCACTTGTGGCTGGGGGTGTTGCTGGCGATGCTGGCCGGGATGCTGTTGTCCTCGCTGTTTGCACTGGTGGCGCTGGTGTTCAATGCCAACCAGGTGGCCACCGGCCTGGCGCTGACGATTTTTGGCGTGGGCCTGTCGACCTTCGTCGGCGCGGCATGGGTTGGTAAACCACTGGCGGGTTTCGAACCCTTGGCGATCCCTTACTTGAGTGAAATTCCGCTGATCGGACGCATGCTGTTTGCTCAGGATCTGCTGGTGTATCTGTCGTTCACCCTGTTTGCGCTGGTGGCCTGGGTGATTCTGAAAAGCCGCATCGGGCTGATCATCCAGGCGGTCGGGGAAAACCCGGACGCGGCCAGTGCCATGGGCTTGCCGGTGCTGGGCGTGCGCGCATTGGCGGTGTTGTTCGGCGGTGCGATGGCCGGGTTGGCCGGGGCGTATCTGTCCCTGGCGTACACGCCGATGTGGGCGGAAAACATGAGCGCCGGACGCGGCTGGATTGCCCTGGCGCTGGTGGTGTTTGCCAGTTGGCGGGTGTGGCGTCTGCTGCTTGGCGCCTACCTGTTCGGGCTCGCCAGCATTCTGCACCTGGTGGCACAGGGATTGGGGCTGGCGATTCCGTCGAGCCTGCTGGCGATGCTGCCGTACGTGGCGACCATTGTGGTGCTGGTGCTGCTGTCCCGGGATGCGGTGCGCACCCGGTTGTATGCGCCGGTGTCGTTGGGGCAGCCGTGGCAGGCCGGGCATTAAGCGGTGACCGAGCGAGCCTCTTCGCGTGCAGGCTCGCTCCCACCTGACAGCGTCTTGCGCAATTACTGTGCCTGACGCACACCCTGTGGGAGCAAGCCTGCTCGCGATGGCGTCCGCACAGGCAAAACCTGTGCAATGCCCCACGCCAGTTCAAAAATCAAGAAAACAACCAACAATGAACTCGCGCCATGGGCCAAGGCATAAGCCTGCCAGGCCGCAAACAGGAATCGGCCCACCGCGTCATACCGACCGTATATCAACTGCGGATCACGAATCCGCAGCACCGCCCACACGCACACAATCGAGCCCAACAGGTTCGCCATCAACATGTGCACGGGCTCGAACAGTGGTAACGAACCTGGCAAATCGAAAGCCTGACTCACACTGACCATCACCGCATGCAATGCCGCAAAACTCCACGGCGTGGCGAACGCAGCGGTCACGATCAAGTCATACCAGGCACTGCCGCGCACCAGTCGGCGATATTGCGTAGAAGTCCACATCGGCGTCGCTCCATTAAATCAGGGAGCAACAAGGCTAAAGCCTGGAGTATGCTCCAGGGTCAAGCCCCTTTTAGACGTCGTGATACGCATCGGTGAATTAGCCCAGGCCAGTGCCGTCACGCAATTGCTGCACGACAAGCTCACGCTGATCGAAACCCGCCTGGCTGAATTGGGTGCACTGCGAAACGAGTTGCAGCAACGGCTCGGTCAACGCTGTCCACTGAATCCATGCCCCGACTGAACAAGGAAGCCCCTCATGTCCACGGCAAAAACCGCACTCATCATCGGCGCCTCCCGGGGCCTGGGCCTCGGGCTGGTGAAAACCCTGCTGGCCGACGGCTGGCACGTCACCGCCACCGTGCGCAACCCGCAGAACGCCGCGGCCTTGCAGGCCTTGGGCAAGGTGCGGATCGAGAAACTCGACATGGACGACCAGCAACAGGTCATCGCACTGAGTCAACAGCTCAACGGCGAAGTGTTCGACCTGCTGTTCGTCAATGCCGGGGTCAAGGGGCCTGACGTGCAGACGCCGAATGGCGGTGCGACGCTGGCCGACGTCGGTCAGCTGTTTTTCACCAACGCCGTAGCGCCGATCAACCTGGCTCAGCGTTTCGTCGGGCAGATCCGGCCGGACACCGGCGTGCTGGCGTTCATGAGTTCGGTGCTGGGCAGCGTGACCATGCCGGACGCGCCGGAACTGGCGCTGTACAAGGCCAGCAAAGCGGCGCTGAACTCCATGACCAACAGCTTCGTCACCCAACTGGGCGAACAGAAGCTGACCGTGTTGTCGCTGCACCCGGGCTGGGTGAAGACCGACATGGGCGGTGAAGGTGCCGACATCGACGTTGAAACCAGCACCCGTGGTCTGGTTGATCAGGTGAATGCGTATGTCGGCAAGGGCGGACATCACTTTGTGAATTACCGTGGCGAGACCATTCCCTGGTAACACACAACCCCCTGTGGGAGCCGGTTGCTCTGTCGGACGAGGCTTGCCGGGAAAGCCGTTTTGATCGAAACTCCGCACCTCGCCTCCCCGGCGACCCTGGATCAGCAGACAGGGCAACACTGAGCTGGCAACCCTGAACCCCACTTTCAGAGGAGCCGGCCAACATGCCTGCGACCCGTACCTGGTTAAAAAATCCCCTCGCCATTTTCACGGCCAACGGTCTCGATGCCCGTGGCGGCCTGGTGCTGCAAGACGGCGTAATCGTCGAAGTGCTCAGCCTCGGTCAACAACCTTCGGCACCGTGCAATGAAGTGTTCGACGCCCGCGAGCACGTGATCCTGCCGGGCCTGATCAACACCCATCACCATTTCTATCAAACCCTGACCCGCGCCTGGGCGCCGGTGGTCAACCAGCCGTTGTTCCCGTGGCTGAAAACCCTGTACCCGGTCTGGGCCCGACTGACCCCGGAAAAACTCGCCCTCGCCACCAAAGTCGCGTTGGCCGAGTTGCTGCTGTCCGGTTGCACCACCGCTGCCGATCACCACTATCTGTTCCCCGAAGGCCTGGAAAACGCGATCGACGTGCAGGTTGAAAGCGTGCGCGAACTGGGCATGCGCGCCATGCTCACGCGTGGTTCCATGAGCCTCGGTGAAAAGGACGGCGGCCTGCCACCGCAACAAACCGTGCAGGAAGGCCAGGTGATTCTCGACGACAGCCAGCGCCTGATCGCCGAGTACCACGAACGCGGCGACGGCGCACAAATCCAGATCGCCCTGGCGCCCTGCTCGCCGTTCTCCGTGACCCCGCAAATCATGTCCGCCAGCGCCGAACTGGCCAACAAGCTTGATGTGCGCCTGCACACTCACCTGGCCGAAACCCTCGACGAAGAAGACTTCTGCCTGCAACGCTTCGGCCTGCGCACTGTGGATTACCTGGACAGCGTCGGCTGGCTCGGCCCGCGCACCTGGCTGGCCCACGGCATCCACTTCAACCCGGATGAAATCGCCCGCCTCGGCGCCGCCGGCACCGGCATTTGCCATTGCCCGAGCTCGAACATGCGCCTGGCCTCCGGCATTTGCCCGACCATCGAATTGACCGATGCCGGCGCGCTGCTCGGCCTTGGCGTGGATGGCTCGGCCTCCAACGATGCGTCGAACATGATGCTTGAAACCCGGCAGGCGCTGTACATCCAGCGCCTGCGCTACGGTGCCGAGAAGATCACGCCGGAACGCGTGCTGGGTTGGGCGACCAAAGGCTCGGCGAGCCTGTTGGGCCGTACCGATATCGGTGAGATTGCCGTGGGCAAGCAAGCCGACCTGGCGCTGTTCAAGCTCGACGAACTGCGCTTCTCCGGCAGCCACGATCCGGTATCGGCGCTACTGCTGTGCGGCGCGGATCGCGCGGATCGGGTGATGGTCGGTGGCAAATGGCGAGTGATTGATGGACAGGTCGAGGGGCTCGACCTCAAAGGCTTGATTGCCGATCACAGCCAGGCGGCACGGCAGTTGATCGCCGGGACCTGATCCGACCACCGTCCCTGTGGGAGCGGGCTTGCTCGCGATGGAGGATCAGTGACATGGACGTTGACTGTCACACCATCGCGAGCAGGCTCGCTCCCACAAGGGATTTGTTGGGGATTCAAAGTCCCAGCAGCGACAACATGATAAAGGTCGCAAACAGCACAAAGTGGGTCATGCCTTCGATGGCGTTGGTTTCGCCATCGTTGAGGTTGATTGCGCTGACGATCAGGGTGATGAAGATCATCACGGTCTGCCCCGGGGTCATGGCCATCTGGAACGGCTGGCCGGTGTAAAGCGCCATTGCTTCCGTCGCCGGCACCGTCAGAATCACCGTCGACAGCGACGCGCCCAAAGCGATGTTGACCACCGCCTGCATGTGGTTGGCCAGCGCCGCGCGCAACGCGGTCAGAATCTCCGGTGCCGCGGAAATCGCCGCCACCAGGATCGCCGTAACCACCGGCGGGGCGCCCGTCCCTTCCAGGCCCAGATCAAGGGTCTTGGACATCACTTCGGCAAGCGCGCCAATCACCACCACCCCGAACACCAGGATGCCGATGGACAACGTCAGGTTGATGGGTGCCGGTTCGCTTTCCAGGGGTTCCTTCTTGCGACGCTTGTCCGGATAGCTGTAGCTGAAAAAATAACTGTGCGGCCCGACTTGCATGCGCAGGAACAAAGCGTACAGCAACACCATCGCGCCAATGGTGAAGGCCGAGTAGAGCTTCCAGTTGGCCTCGGGAATGAACTCCGGCACCACCATCGACACCCCCATGGCGGTAAGGATCATCACGCTGTAGCTTCGCGCCGAATCATCGTTGTAGGACTGCTCGCCATGTTTGAGCCCGCCCATCAACGCCGCCAGACCGAGGATGCCGTTGATATCGAGCATCACCGCCGAATAAATCGTGTCCCGCACCAGAGTCTTCGAGGCTTCGTTACTCATCATGATCGCCAGGATCAGCACCTCCACCAGCACGGCGGCCAGGGTCAGGATCATGGTGCCGTAGGGGTCGCCGACTTTCTCCGCCAGCAATTCGGCCTGGTGAGCGACGCGCATGGAGGCAGCGACGATGAACGCAATCAACAGCAGTCCGCCGGTCAGTGCGATGGCCTGGCCGCTGTGCAGCAACCAGTGCTCCAGCGCGAAGGCAACAACCGCGGCAATCAGGGCCAGCAGCAGAAAGGTTTCTTGCTTGAGAACGGTGAGCATGTCGGGCCTTTTGCCGTGAAGGAGCGGATAAGCGACTGACTGTGAAGCGGCGCTAATAATTCGCAACACCTTAACGCACCAGCGCATTGCAGCCGTACAAGGCCATGCACTTTTTTTGGCCCTGCCGGCCTCTTCGCGGGCAAGCCCGCTCCCCCGGGGCTAACGGTGCTGTTGTGGGTACAAGCTTGCTCGCGAGGGCCGTATGCGATTCAGAGCCATTTTGTTGTCTTGTTGGTCAGCAATTTGCATTGACCCTGCCAACCACACAACAACATGGAGTTCCAATTCATGCACAAACGTCCGTTGAAGAAGCTGCTTTGCGCCATTACGGCGGCCATCGGTCTGAGCGCCAGCCTGTCCGCCAGTGCCACCGACCCGCTGAAAGTCGGCTTCGTCTATATCGGTCCGATCGGTGACCACGGCTGGACGTATCAGCATGAACAGGGACGCAAGGCACTGGCGGAAAAATTCGGTCCGCAGATCACCACCAACTACGTGGAAAACGTCGCCGAGGGTGCCGACGCCGAACGGGTGATCCGCAACATGGCCAAGGACAAGTACGACCTGATCTTCACCACCTCCTTCGGCTACATGAACCCGACGCTGAAAGTCGCCAAACAATTTCCCAACGTGACCTTCGAACACGCCACGGGCTACAAACAGGACAAGAACCTCGGCACCTACCTGGCGCGCACCTACGAGGGTCGCTACGTCGGCGGTTTCCTCGCGGCGAAGATGACCAAGACCAAGAAGATCGGCTATGTCGCATCGTTCCCGATCCCGGAAGTGATCCGCGACATCAACGCCATTCAACTGGCCCTGAACAAGTACAACCCCGGCACCGAGATCAAGGTGGTGTGGGTCAACTCGTGGTTCGATCCGGGCAAGGAAGCCGATGCCGCCAACGCGCTGATCGACCAGGGCGTGGACGTGGTGTTCCAGCACACCGACAGCCCGGCACCGATCCAGGCCGCAGAACGTCGTGGCGTGTATGCCGTCGGCTACGCTTCGGACATGGCGCACTTCGGGCCCAAAGCGGTGCTGACGTCCATCGTCAATGACTGGGCCCCGCACTACATTCAGGCAACCCAGAGCGTGATCGATCATGCCTGGAAATCCCAGGACTACTGGGGCGGCTTGAAAGAAGGCACGGTTGAACTGCCGATCAGCGACCTGGTGCCGGCGCCGGTGAAAGCCGAAGCCGAGCAGATCATCGCCGACATCAAGAGCGGTGCATTGCACCCCTTCAGCGGGCCGATCAAGGATCAGGCCGGTGTCGAGAAAATCCCGGCGGGCGTGAGCGCGACCAATGCGGAGCTGGCGTCGATGAATTACTACGTGGAAGGCATGAAGGCCGAGATGCCGAAGTAATCCAGCGATCAACACAAAACCCTGTGGGAGCGGGCTTGCCCGCGATAGCGGACATTCAGTCAACAAAGATGCAGGATGTGCTGACGTCATCGCGGGCAAGCCCGCTCCCACAGGCTCCCCAGCGTTTTCCCGTTTGCGTACTCATCAGGACAATCGCATGACCAGCCTTCCCATCATCGACATCGCCCCGCTCTACAGCGACGACCAGAACGCCTGGTCTGACGTCGCAACGCAAATCGACCACGCTTGCCGCGAATGGGGCTTTTTCTATATCAAGGGCCACCCGATCAGCGCCGCACGGATCGACGCCGTACTCGACAGCGCCAGGCGTTTCTTCGCTCAACCTGCGGCCGAAAAGCTCAAGATCGACATCACCCAGACCCGCCACCATCGCGGATATGGCGCCATCGCCACCGAGCAGCTTGACCCGAGCAAACCCAGCGACCTCAAAGAGACCTTCGACATGGGTCTGCACCTGCCCGCCGACCATCCCGAAGTGTTGGCGGAAAAACCCCTGCGTGGCCCGAATCGTCATCCGTCAGTGCCAGGCTGGGAAGCACTGATGGAGCAACACTACCTCGACATGCAGGCCCTCGCGCAAACGCTGTTGCGGGCGATGACCCTGGCGCTGGGGATCGAACGCGACTTTTTCGATACGCGCTTCAACGAACCCGTCAGCGTCTTGCGGATGATCCACTACCCGCCGCGCCACACGGCCAGTTCCGCCGAACAGCAAGGTGCCGGTGCCCACACCGATTACGGGTGCATCACCCTGCTCTATCAAGATGCCGCCGGCGGCCTGCAAGTCCGGAACGTAAAAGGCGAATGGATTGAGGCGCCCCCCATCGAAGGCACGTTCGTGGTCAATCTGGGGGACATGATGGCGCGCTGGAGCAATGACCGTTACCTGTCGACGCCACACCGGGTGATCAGCCCGCTGGGCATGGATCGCTATTCGATGCCGTTCTTCGCCGAGCCACACCCCGACACGCGCATCGAATGCCTGCCCGGCTGTCAGGATGAGCTGCACCCGGCGAAATACCCGACCACCACCTGCGCCGAGTTCCTGCTCTCGCGCTTCGCCGATACCTACGCCTATCGACGGGAACAGCAAGCGGTGTGATGAACCCCTCGGTCAGGTTTTACCAATTGTTGCAGCGAGCACCTGTAGAATGGCGACCATTGCACCTGATGAGAACAGACTATGTACGACTGGCTGAACGCCCTGCCCAAGGCAGAACTGCACCTGCACCTTGAGGGTTCGCTGGAACCCGAGCTGCTGTTCGCCCTGGCTGAACGCAACAAGATCGCCCTGCCGTGGAGCGACGTCGATACCTTGCGCAAGGCCTACGCCTTCAACAACCTGCAAGAGTTCCTCGACCTGTATTACCAGGGCGCTGACGTGTTGCGCACCTCCCAGGATTTCTACGACCTGACCTGGGCCTACCTGTTGCGTTGCAAGGCGCAGAACGTGATTCACACCGAACCGTTCTTCGACCCGCAGACTCACACCGACCGTGGCATTCCATTCGAAGTGGTGCTCAACGGCATCGCCGCCGCGTTGAAGGACGGTGAGCAGCAACTGGGAATCACCAGCGGTTTGATCCTGAGTTTCCTGCGTCACCTGAGCGAAGAACAAGCACAGAAGACCCTCGATCAGGCGCTGCCATTCCGTGACGCGTTCGTCGCCGTCGGCCTGGACAGTTCCGAGATGGGCCACCCGCCGAGCAAGTTCCAGCGCGTGTTCGATCGTGCCCGCGGCGAAGGCTTCCTCACTGTCGCCCACGCCGGTGAAGAAGGTCCGCCGGAGTACATCTGGGAAGCCCTCGACCTGCTGAAAATCCAGCGCATCGACCATGGTGTGCGCGCCATCGAAGACGAGCGCCTGATGCAACGCATCATCGATGAGCAAATCCCGCTGACCGTGTGCCCGTTGTCGAACACCAAGCTCCGCGTGTTCGATCACATGTCGCAGCACAACATTCTCGACATGCTCGAGCGTGGCGTGAAAGTGACCGTGAACTCGGATGACCCGGCGTACTTCGGCGGTTACGTCACCGAAAACTTCCATGCGTTGTACACCGATCTGGGCATGACCCAGGACCAGGCCAAGCGGTTGGCGCAGAACAGCCTGGATGCACGTTTGGTAAAACCGTAACCACACCGCAAAACCAATGTGGGAGCGCGCTTGCTCGCTCCCACAGGGTCAGCATTTAGCCGATGGACACCGGCTCGCTCAATTCCTCCAGTGTCTTGCCCCGCGTCTCCATCCCGAACACCCAGACCACCAGCGCCGCCAACGCAAAACACAACGCCCCCAGGGCGAACACCCCGCCCTGCCCGGTTATCGGGAACACCAGCCCGGTCACCAGAGGCCCGAGCAGCGAGCCCACGCGACCAATCGCCGAGGCAAAACCCGAGCCGGTGGCCCGCGCCGATGTCGGGTACAGCTCCGGCGTGTAGGTATAGAGCACCGCCCACATGCCGAACAGGAAAAACTGCATCAGCAACCCCGAGGCGATCAGCAGGCTGACGTTGCCGCCAAACACCGCACTCTGCCCATAAAGAAACGCCATCACCCCGCCGCCGAGCAGCGTCACGACGCACACCGGCTTGCGTCCCCAGCGCTCCACCAGCCAGGCCGCCATCAGGAAACCGGGAATCCCGCCGAGGGAAATCAACACCGTGTAGTACACCGACTGAGTCACGGCAAAACCCGACTGTTGCAGCAAGGCACTGAGCCAGGAGGTCAGGCCATAGAAGCCGAGCAAGGCGAAGAACCAGACGCTCCAGATCATCATCGTGCGCTGGCGATACAGCGGCGACCAGATCTGCCTCAGTGCCGAGAAAAAGTTGCCCGGTTGACTGGCCACCTGCGGCAGGCGAATCGGCTCGGGCAAGTGCGAATGGCCCAATGAAGCCCTGACGCGCTCCTCGATACGCCCCAATACGGTATCCGCCGCCTCATGGTGACCGGCCTGCTCCAGCCAGCGCGGTGACTCGGGAATGAAAAAGCGGATCGCCAGGACGAACACCGCCGGCACCGCCAACACCAGGAAAATATCCCGCCAACCAATCACCGGCAGCAGGAAGTAGGAAAGCACCCCGGCCGCGACGAAGCCCAGCGGCCAGAAACCGTCCATCAAGGCGATGTAGCGTCCGCGCCGTTTGGCCGGAATCAGTTCGGACAGCATCGACTGAGCAATGGGAAACTCCATGCCCATGCCGATCCCCAACAGGATTCGGAACAACGTCAGTGTCTCTATCGTTTGCGCCGTGGAACACAGGTAGCTGGCGAGCCCCCACAACACGATGCTCCACTGGAACACCGGCTTACGCCCGAAGCGGTCGGCCAGCATTCCGGACAGCGACGCGCCCACCACCATCCCGAAAAAGCTCGAACTGGCCAGCAGCCCGGCCTGCGCGGTGCTCAGGCCGAACTCGGCTTTGATGGAACCGAGCAGGAACGTCATCATCGCCAGGTCCATGGAGTCGAAGAAAAACGCCAGGGCGATAATGATGAAAATGACGCGGTGATAACCGCTGATGGGCAGTCGTTCCAGACGTTCTGCCGCGCTGTAGCTTCGTGTGTCCATACCGCATCCCCCAATCCAGGAAGTCCCCGGTTCGAGTGTGCGTGATAGCCATGGAGGGTTATTGCTGGATGCGACCTGTCCGGGCTTCTGCACGACGTCTGGCGCCCCAACCCCAGACGTCAGCCTGAAAAAGCCCTAGAGCGCCAGTTCCAGCTCGGTTTCCTTGGCAAAGCGGTGAATTTCACGCTGCCCGGCGGCGGTAATCTGCAAGGCCCGCGAATCGTTGGCCAGGCTCAACCAACCTGATTGCATGAACAGCTGCAACAACGCAGCCCCCAATGAGCCGCCCAGGTGAGCACGTCTTTCGCTCCAGTCCGGGCATGCGCACGCGACCCGGCCGTTGCGATGGGCCAGTGCCTGGATGTAGACACCACGGGCCGCGAGCTCCGTCGAACCCTTGAACGTGATCGTGACACGCTGATCGAACTGTTCGATCCAGCCTGAATCCAGTAACCGCTGATACAGGTCAGCGGCCAGTGTGCCGCCCAAATGATCATCGCAAAGTCGGGCACGCAACAATGGCGAACGGGTCGGCAGCGATTTGGCCAGGGGCGCGGTGCGTTTGAAAATGTCAGGGATATTCTGTGGCGTGCTGGCAATCGTCGCACTGGCCAGGGCTTCGATCGCCGCTCCGATTTCAGGGGCGGCCAGGCGAAAGAAACGCTTGCGCCCGCGGGGCTCGACCTTCAGCAGACCTCCGGCGGACAAACGCCCCAGATGCGCACTGGCCGAAGAGGGTGACAGACCCGCCAACAACGCCAACTCTTCGGTCTGTCGTGCCGAGCCGTCCATCAAGGCCCACATCATTGCGCTGCGCTTTGGGTCAGCCAGCAAGGTGGCTATCTGGCTGATGCAAGGTGCATGTTCCATGTATTCACTCCCTGTTGAATCGTTTCGTCTACTGCCCACGGGACATCTTGAGCAGTAATGTGTCGTCGGCCAAGACGCGATAACCGCCATTCACCGGACAAAACCATCGCTCACTCAAGCCCTCACCGGACAAGGGTTGCAGAGGGCAGACGACGGGATATGGGGCAAGGTCGGCTCCAGCGAGGCCTCGCCATTCGGATCGACGGTGCGGACATGAGGCGAGCGCTAGTATAGGCGGGTTGGCGCCTGGTTCCTGCCCTCCGCGAAGCGTTGGTGGTGATAGTTCCTGAGGGAAATTTCGCTTTTTTCCTGCGATTAATGATCGATGCCCGCCAACCCCGGAAAATGACTGCTCAACCGCGCACATCGGCTGGCCAGCATTTCTCGCAAAAGGTTCACTGGCTTACTCAGTTGGGCGCGATGGGCGCACAGCAGATTCAGCGGTGCGCGCTCGCAGAGCAGCTCGGGCATCAGCACCTTCAAACGGCCGGCGAGTACATCGGCCGCCACATCAAGCCAGGATTTGTAGGCGACTCCAGCCCCTGCCACCGCCCACAAACGCACCACGTCGGCATCATCACTGAAGCGATCGCCACTGACGGTCAGGCTGACCGCGCGCTTGCCATCGTGGAAACTCCAGTGGTCGTGGACGCGACTGCCGAGCATGAACAGCAGGCAATTGTGTTGGGCCAGTTGCTCCAATTGCCGTGGCTCGCCATGCCGGGCCAGATAATCCGGTGAAGCGCAGAGGACTCGCCGGTTCTGCGGGGCGATGGGCAATGCCACCAGGCTGGAGTCTTCCGGCTCGCCATAACGCAAGGCAATGTCCACCGGCTGACGAAAAAGATCGGCGATGCGGTCGCCCAGCAACAGACGCACGGTGAGTTTCGGGTGCTCGCGCTGAAACTCGTCGAGCCAGGGCAACAACAGGTTGCGACCGAAGTCCGACGGTGCCGACAACTGCAACACGCCGCTGACCTGGTCCTGCCCGCTGGCCAACAAACGCCGGCCCTCGTCGAGATTGCTCAGGGCCGCCCGGGCGTATTCGAGAAAGCCTTCGCCCTCGACGGTCAGACGCAAGCTGCGGGTTGAACGGGCCAGCAGGCGGGCGCCGAGCTGCTGTTCGATGCGTTTCAAGGCGGCACTGGCCACCGCCGCCGACATGTCCATACCCCGCGCGGCCGCCGACAGACTGCCCAGGTCCGCCGCCCGGACAAACAACTGCAAGTCATCGAAACGCAGCATTTGAAGCCTCGATTATCAAAAAAATATTGAAAGAGACTGCTCTTTTAGCGGGTTTTATCTTCACTAGAAATAGCCAATCATCTCTCCATCGAAATCACCCCGTTCCCGGAGTCGAAGATGTCCCAGCCTTTTACCGCTATCGCCACCCTCATCGCCAAACCCGGCCAGCAGGGCGCCCTCGAACAGCACTTGCGGGCGCTGGTGGAGCCGACTCGTGCCGAGGCGGGTTGCGGGCAATACGATCTGCATCAGGACCTGGCCAATCCACTGGCCTTCTACATGATCGAGCGCTGGAGCAGCGATGAAGCCCTGCAAGCCCATGACGCCAGTGCCCATATCCAGCACTTGCGCGCCAGGGCCGGGGATTTTCTCGAACACTTCGAACTCAAGCGCCTGCAAGCCCTCGCCTGATTCTTTCTTCTATTAGTTAACGGAGCCCTCCATGAAAGCCATCGCCTATTACGCCTCCCTGCCGATCAGCGACGAAAAATCCCTGCAAGACATCGAACTGCCGGAGCCTGTCGCCGGGCCCCGCGACCTGTTGGTGGAAGTCAAAGCCATATCGGTCAACCCGGTGGACACCAAGGTCCGCCAGAACGTCCAGCCTGAGGGCGGCGCGGCCAAGGTGCTGGGCTGGGACGTGGCCGGTGTGGTCAAAGCCGTTGGCAGCGAAGTGACCCTGTTCAAGACCGGCGACAAGGTGTTCTACGCAGGCTCCATCGCCCGCGCCGGTGGTAACAGCGAACTGCACGTGGTGGATGAACGGATCGTCGGCCACATGCCCAAAACCCTGGGATTCGCCGAAGCGGCCGCCCTGCCGCTGACCGCCATCACGGCGTGGGAACTGCTCTTCGAACGCCTGCAAGTACGCGAAGGCAACGTCGATGAAGGCCAGAGCCTGCTGATTGTCGGCGCAGCCGGCGGTGTCGGCTCGATCCTCACGCAACTGGCGAAACAACTCACTGGCCTGAACGTCATCGGCACCGCTTCGCGTCCGCAAACCCAAAGCTGGGTGAAAGCCTTGGGCGCCGACCGGGTGGTCGATCACAGCCAGCCGCTGAGCGAAGCACTCAAACACGCCGGTATCGAACACGTGACCCACGTTGCCAGCCTGACCCAGACCGATCATCACCTCGATCAACTGGTCGAGGCATTGGCACCGCAAGGCAAGCTGGCACTGATCGATGACCCGAAAACCCTCGACGTGACCAAGCTCAAGCGCAAGAGCCTGTCACTGCACTGGGAGTTCATGTACACCCGCTCACTGTTCGAAACCGCCGACATGATCGAGCAGCACAAACTGCTCAATCGCGTGGCACAGTTGATCGATGCCGGGACGCTGAAAACCACGGTTGGCGAGCACTTCGGCACAATCAACGCGACGAATTTGCGTCGAGCCCATGCGCTGCTCGAGAGCGGAAAGTCCAAGGGCAAGATTGTGCTGGAAGGCTTCTAGGCCGATGGCTTCGGTGTCGCCCCGAGCACGGGCGACACCGTCAGTCAGAAGCTTGATCCTTGTCACAATTGCGATCGTATTCAGGACTACAATTGACACCTCTGTGAGACACATTTTTATCTGAGGAGGTCAGTAATGAAGATCCTGATAAAAGAATTGGCAAAGTCCCAGTGGCAAGTTCGTCTGGACCAACATGCGGTGACTTTCCGCAGCGAAGCCGAAGCCCGCGCCTTCACCAACACGCTTGAAGCGCGCTTGCAGGCCCCCCATCAAATTCCCGACCGTCAGCAGCGAGCTGCCGGCTGAGTCCGCCCTCAGACCTGGGCTTGCACCAACGCCCGGGCATTCTGCAAGCGTCGGGTAAGCATTGCCGCGCTCACCACCAGAATGCCGCACAGGCTGATGACCATGGCCATCGGCATCGCGCTGCCGTCGTGTAAAACGCCCACCAGCGCGGAAGCTCCGGCGGCCACACTGAATTGCAGGCAACCGAGCATCGCCGAGGCGCTGCCGGCGCGGGCGCCCTGGCCGTTCATCGCGCAGGCCGAGGCGTTGGGCAGGATGCAACCCAGGCTGGCGATGCAGACAAACAGCGGAATCAACAACGGCCAAAGCTGTGCGGTATGCAGCGCACTGACGGCGAGCAAGGCCAGGCCGGCGCCGAGGTAGATCCACACCGTGCGCGCCAGCAGGAACGCCGGGCCACGCCGGGCCAACAGCCGTGCATTGACCTGGGCCACCAGAATGAAACCCGCCGCATTGGCCCCGAAAAACCAGCCAAAATGTTCGGCCGGAACACCATAAAGTTTGATGAAGACGAATGGCGAACCGGCGATGTAGGAAAACATCCCGGCGATGGCGATACCACCGGTCAGCGCGTGGCCGAGATACACCGGATCCTTCAACAGCCGTCCGTACTGACGCAACGCCCCGGACAAGGGTTGGCGCGGCAAATGGGCGGGCATGCTTTCCGGCAATCCGAGGGCTACGGCCAGACCGGCCAACGCGCTGAAACCGGTCAGCACCAGGAAGATCGACTGCCAACCCGCGGTGTTGACCAGCACACCGCCGAGCATCGGCGCAAGAATCGGCGCCAGCCCCATGACCAGCATCAACTGCGAAAAGACTTTCGCCGACCCCACTGCATCGCATTTGTCGCTGACCACCGCCCGTGAGATCACCATCCCCGCACACCCGCCCAGCGCCTGGACGAAACGCGCGCCGATGAGCCAATCGAGGTTCGGCGCATAGGCGCAGGCCAGAGAGGCAGCGGTGAACAGCCCGACGCCGATCAACAGGGGAATGCGTCGCCCAAAGCGATCCGCCACCGGGCCATAGGCCAATTGACCGATGGACAGACCAAAGAAGTAGGCCGCCAGCGTCAGCTGCACATGTTGCTCATCGGTAGCAAAGGCAAGCGCCATGGCCGGAAAGGCCGGCAAGTAAAAATCGATCGCCAGCGGACCGAACGCGCTCAAGGCGCCGAGAATGAGGATTGTGCGCAGGTTCATCAGGCATCCAGTTGGGCAGAGTCAGCAGCCCGACAGTCTAGCCGTGCACGGATGCCTTGAACATTCAGATAGCTCGCTAACTATTAAAAAAATCAGGCTAACTTGACGTCATAACCTTCTTCGCTGATCGCCGCGATCACCTGTTCGGCGCTCAGCGAACTTTCGACGCCCACTTCTTTCGCCGCCAGATCGACACGCACACTGGCGGCCGCATCCCTGGCCTGTACCGCAGCCGTGATGGCTTTGACGCAATGGCCGCAGGACATGCCTTCAACATTGAATACTTGCATGGGACAACTCCTTGAATGAGGTTTTTTAAAGAGGCGACGCGCAGTGTCGAGCTTGCCACCATGGCAAGGTCAAGTTCTGAAATAATCTGCCGGGCTGGCAATCGGCGTCGCGCTCGGCCAAGCTGCGTCCATCTATGACTCGATCTCAGGAGATTCAGCCATGCGCTGGTCAGCTTTCAGCCTGTTTGGCTTTCTCAGCCTTTTCGCCGCCATGCCCTCGGCCAATGCTGCCGGGGAGGACTATGGTGTACTGATCATTTCCCGTGAACGGCTGGAAGTGTCGACCAGCTGCGAGATTGGCGTTTACATCCAGGATCAGTTGTCGGCGCGGTTGTTCCAGGAGCAAAGCACTTCGTTCAATCTGCCGCCGGGCAATGTCTCGCTGCGCCTGAAACTGCTGCCCGGCCAGGCACCTGGCTGCAATCCGGGCATGTTGGCGCCGGGCTCGCAAAACATCACGCTTCGGGCCGGGGACGTGCTGAAGTTCCGGATTGCGATGACGCAGGAAGGGATGTACCTCAAACAAGCAGCGCTCGAGTACTGATCAGCACCTGATGTGGGAGCGAGCTCCCACTATTTACGCTGGCAGTTTTTCGATTCGGGCTTGACCTTACCCGCATGGCAAGGTTGATCCTGTGGGCATCCACTACAGGGAGCGTGCCCCATGTCCGAATCCATTACCTACGATCTGCCCATTGCCGGCATGACCTGCGCCAGTTGCGCCGGGCGTGTCGAACGCGCCTTGAGCAAAGTCGTTGGCGCCACGGCTGTCAGCGTCAACCTGGCCACCGAGCAGGCCCGTGTTCAGGCACCCGCCGACAGCCTGCCGGCCTTGATGGAGGCCGTGCAAAACGCCGGATACAGCGTGCCGCAGCACAGTCTGGAATTGAGCATCGACGGCATGACCTGCGCCTCTTGCGTCGGTCGCGTCGAACGGGCGCTGAACAAAGTACCCGGCGTGAAGAGCGTCAGCGTCAACCTGGCCAACGAACGGGCCCACCTCGAACTGCTCGGCCAGATCGATCCGCAAACCCTGCTCGCCGCCGTGACCAAAGCCGGATACAGCGCGAGCGTCTGGGAGGCCGAACAGCCACAAACCGACAGCCAGCACACTCGCCTGCAACGCGAGCGCTGGGCCTTGCTCGCGGCCATCGCCCTCGCCTTGCCGTTGGTACTGCCAATGCTGCTGCAACCGTTCGGCGTGCACTGGATGCTCCCGGCCTGGGTGCAATTTGCACTGGCCACGCCAGTGCAGTTCATCTTTGGCGCGCGCTTTTATGTCGCGGCCTGGAAAGCCGTACGTGCCGGGGCCGGCAACATGGATTTGCTGGTCGCCCTGGGCACCAGCGCCGGTTATGGCTTGAGTCTGTATGAATGGGCCACGGCCGCCGGACGCATGCCACACCTGTATTTCGAAGCCTCGGCGGTGGTGATCGCCTTGGTGCTCTTGGGCAAATACCTGGAAAGTCGTGCCAAACGGCAGACCGCCAGCGCCATTCGCGCCCTCGAAGCACTGCGCCCCGAGCGTGCCATTCAAATCGTCGACGGTCGTGAGCAGGAAGTCGCCATCAGCGCCCTGCGCCTCAATGACCTGGTGCTGGTCAAACCCGGTGAACGCTTCCCGGTCGATGGCGCCGTGGTCGAAGGCCAGAGCCATGCCGACGAAGCGCTGATCAGCGGCGAAAGCCTGCCGGTGCCGAAACAGCCTGGCGACAAGGTCACCGGCGGCGCAATCAATGGTGAAGGTCGGTTGCTGGTTCGCACTCAGGCGCTCGGTGCGGAAACCGTATTGGCGCGCATCATCCGTCTGGTGGAAGACGCTCAAGCGGCGAAAGCACCGATCCAGAAACTGGTGGATAAAGTCAGCCAGGTGTTCGTGCCGGTGGTTTTGTTGCTGGCCCTGGCGACGCTGATCGGTTGGTGGCTGTACGGCGCACCGATGGAAACCGCGTTGATCAACGCCGTGGCGGTGTTGGTGATCGCTTGTCCCTGTGCCCTCGGTCTGGCGACGCCGACCGCGATCATGGCCGGCACCGGGGTGGCAGCGCGCTACGGGATTCTGATCAAGGACGCTGAAGCGCTGGAGCGAGCCCATGAAGTCAGCGCGGTGGTGTTCGACAAGACCGGCACCCTGACCTCGGGCGCTCCGCGTATCGCCCATTTGAGCGCCATCGACGGCGACGAAGCCGCGCTGCTGCAAATGGCCGGCGCCCTGCAACGCGGCAGCGAACACCCGCTGGCCAAGGCAGTGCTGGATGCCTGCAGCGAACGTGGCCTGACCGTGGCCGATGTCAGCGACAGCCAGTCCCTGACCGGACGCGGCATTGCTGGCAGCCTCGAAGGCCGGCGGCTGGCCCTGGGCAATCGGCGCTTGCTGGACGAGAGCAGCTTGAGCTTGGGTCCCTTGGCCGATTCGGCAAGCGCCTGGGAAACCGAAGGCCGGACCTTGTCCTGGCTCATCGAGCAAAGCCCGGAGCCACGGGTGCTGGGCCTGTTCGCCTTTGGTGACACCCTCAAGCCCGGCGCACTGCAAGCGGTGCAACAACTGAGCGCACGGCACATCAGCAGTCACTTGCTGACCGGTGACAACCGTGGCAGCGCCAAAGTGGTGGCTGAAGCGCTGGGCATCAGCGACGTGCATGCCGAAGTGCTGCCAGCCGACAAAGCCGCTACGGTCACCGCGCTGAAGAAAACCGGCGTGGTGGCGATGGTCGGTGACGGCATCAATGATGCGCCGGCCCTCGCTGCCGCAGACATTGGCATCGCCATGGGTGGCGGCACAGACGTAGCCATGCACGCCGCCGGCATCACCCTGATGCGCGGCGATCCACGACTGGTGCCCGCCGCGCTGGAGATCAGCCGCAAGACTTACGCGAAGATCCGGCAAAACCTGTTCTGGGCCTTCGTCTACAACTTGGTCGGCATTCCATTGGCGGCGTTCGGCTTCCTCAACCCGGTGCTGGCCGGCGCGGCCATGGCGTTGTCGAGTGTCAGCGTCGTAAGTAACGCGCTGCTGTTGAAAACCTGGAAACCCAAGGACCTGGAGGACAACCGATGAACATCGGCCAAGCAGCGCGCCACAGTGGCCTGAGCGCCAAGATGATCCGGTATTACGAGTCAATCGGCCTGCTCAAGGCCGCCCATCGCACCGACAGCGGTTATCGGATCTACAGTGACGACGATTTGCATACCCTGGCATTTATCAAGCGCTCCCGGGATTTGGGCTTTTCCCTGGAAGAAGTCGGCAAGTTGCTGGCCCTCTGGCAAGACCGCCAGCGCGCCAGCGCCGATGTCAAAGCCCTGGCCCGTCAGCATATCGAGGATCTGAACCAGAAGATCCGTGAACTGGGCCAGTTGCGCGATACCCTCCAGGACCTGGTTGAGCACTGCCAAGGGGATCATCGGCCGGACTGTCCGATTCTCAAGAACCTGGAATCGGGGTGCTGTGCTGAACCTGTTTCTGCCTGACACCTTGATGCTGAATGTACTGACGCCTTCGCGGGCAAGCCCGCGAAGGCGGACGATGAGGCAACATCCATATTGAATCTGTAACCCTGCAAAAAAACCGGCCGAAGCCGGGTTTTTCTTTAGCCGATCACTGCATCCACGGCGGAGGCGGTTCTTCGGCCTTGCCCGGTGGCGCGTCATCAGCGGCACGTGCAGCCTGCTTGCGCTCTTCATCCAGGCGTGCAGCCTCGATCTCGCGCATGATGCCGCCCACGTCAGCCAACTCTTCCGGTTCGTCGAACTCGCCGGTCAAGACGCTGGCCGGGTGCAAGGTGCCGGCCTCGTACAAGGCCCACATTTCCTTGGCGTACCGGGTCTTTTTCAGCTCCGGCGCGAACCGCCCGAAGTAGGACGCCATGTTGCCCACATCGCGCTCCAGCATGCTGAACGCGTGGTTGTTGCCCGCTGCGTCCACCGCTTGGGGCAGGTCGATGATCACCGGACCGGTCGGGGTCAGCAATACGTTGAACTCCGACAGGTCACCGTGCACCAGACCGGTACACAGCATCAGCACGATCTGCGAAATCAGAAAGGCGTGATACTCGCGTGCCTGGTCCGGTTCCAGCACCACGTCGTTCAGACGCGGCGCGGCATCACCGTACTCGTCGGCCACCAACTCCATCAACAGCACGCCTTCGAGGAAGTCGTACGGCTTGGGCACTCGCACACCGGCATTGGCCAGACGGAACAGCGCCGCCACTTCGGCGTTCTGCCAGGCGTCCTCGGTTTCCTTGCGGCCAAACTTGGAGCCCTTGGCCATGGCCCGGGCCTGACGGCTGTTGCGCACCTTGCGGCCTTCCTGGTACTCGGCCGCCTGACGAAAACTGCGTTTATTCGCCTCCTTGTAGACCTTCGCGCAACGTAACTGGTTACCGCAGCGCACCACATAAACAGCTGCTTCTTTACCACTCATGAGTGGGCGCAGCACTTCGTCGACCAGACCGTCCTCGATCAGGGGTTCAATGCGTTTTGGAGTCTTCATCAGCTTTTATTGTGGGTCCTTTATTACCAAACACGCGAAAGTCATTCGTTATACGGCAATCCTCTCCTTGACGGGAGGGGTTGCCGACCTATGAACGCTGCCGATGCACACAATGTGCCGAAAAACCTGACAAATTCCGCCGATGTTCATCGACCGCCAAGAATCATAGCCGAGCCCGCAGCACTTGTTGGAGAAGGGATGTAAGAGGATTGACGACAAAATCCGACATACCGTCCGACTATTTTCGTAGGATTTTTTTCCAACAGCCCTCAATTTCCCACGAGAGCAGCCGAAGTCATCAGTAACAAAGCGAATTGTCCGACGCTCGTTTCGATAGAAGACGACGACTTTCCCAGGAACGGGATCAACAACTCAGTTTATGTCTGCCATTAAATTCCGCGAGTCCTCTGCACTACGTGGGTTACAACAAAATATGGAGCGCGGATGAATATCAAACAGAAGTTGACGTGGGCGTTTGCAATCATCGCCTGCTTGCCCGTGGTACTGGTCGCCACCCTTGTGGTGCTGAACCTGCGCGGCGATGCCAAGGACAATTTCATCGACGGCAGCGGACGCGAGATTCGTCAGGTCAGCAACGCCATGCAGCTGTTTTTCGACGGCATCAGCCAGAACGTCGAGTACCTGGCCAACCAGCCCTTGGTCAGGACAGCCGACGCCAGCGTGAAAAGCCGCGTCAGCGCTGACGCCGCGAAAATTCCAGACACCGAGATCGACACCAAGCTGTTTGATTTGTTTGCGGCCCTGGCCGCCAGTCATCCGGCTTACTCCTACGTGTCCTACGGCCTGGCCAGTGGTGGTTATGCGTTCTGGCCTGGCGACGCCAAAATGGCCAACTACGATCCGCGCGTTCGTCCCTGGTACAAAACGGCGATGGCCAACCCGGGCAAGACTGTGCGCACCGAAGCCTATTACTGGGCCGGCGATGACGCCGTGCTGGTGAGTACCGTGCGCGCCGTGGCCAACCAACTGGGTGCCCAGGGTGGCGTGGTCAACATCGACGTGTCGCTCAAGCAGCTCACCGAAATCGTCAAACAGATCAAACTGGGTGAGTCCGGCTACCTGATGCTGATGGAAAACACCGGCACCGTGCTGGTGGACCCGAAACAACCGGAACATAACTTCAAAGCCCTGAGCAGCCTCGGCGACGGTTACGCGCAATTGGCCAAGGCCGGTAAAGGTCTGGTCGAAGTCGAGCTCAACGGCGAGCGCTACATGGCCAACGTCTGGCCGTCGGAGCAACTGGGCTGGACCTTCATCGGCCTGATCAAGCAAAGCGAAGTCATGAGTTCGGCAACCCAACTGACCTGGTTGATCGCCATCATCGCCGCCGTGCTGGCGGTGCTCTTCGCCGTCGTCGGCGCCAGTTTCGCCAGCCTTATCGTGCGCCCGATCCGCAGCGTGGCCAGCGGGCTGGAAGGCATCGCCCAGGGTGAAGGCGACCTGACCCAGAACCTGCAAATCCGTGGTCGCGATGAAACCGCGCAACTGGCCAACTGGTTCAACCAGTTCCTGGCGGCGATCCGCAACCTGATCCAGAGCATTGGCGGCGCCGCGAGCAAAATCCTCGACACCTCCAAGAGCTCGACCCAGGTCTCCCACGACATGGCCGAAGCGGCCGGTCGTCAACGTGAAGCCGTGGACATGGTGTCCACCGCGTTCCACGAAATGGTCGCCACCGCCAACGAAGTGGCCCGCTCTTGCAGCCAGGCCGCCGAATCGGCCGACAGTGGCCAGCGCCAGGCCCGCGAAGGCCAGCAACAGATTGACGCCGCCGTGACCAGCGTCGATCGCCTGAGCCAGGAAATCGAACAGTCGGCCCAGTCGATGCAACAACTGGAGCGCGACAGCAACGACATTCAGTCGATTCTCGGGACCATTCGTTCGATTGCCGAGCAGACCAACCTGTTGGCTCTGAACGCCGCCATCGAGGCCGCACGTGCCGGTGAACAAGGCCGTGGTTTCGCGGTGGTCGCCGACGAAGTGCGAGCCCTGGCCAAACGCACGGCCGACTCCACGGCGGAAATCGACGGGCTGCTGGGCAACCTGGCCAAACGCACCAGCCAGGTGACCCAGCAGATGCATGCGAGCCTGGAAGTGTCGCAGCAATCGGTCATACGCATCGGTGAAGCGCGCAGCAGCTTCGGGCAGATTCGCGAGTCGGTGGACGTGATCCGCGACATGAACACCCAGATCGCCACGGCGGCCGAGCAACAGCATCAAGTGGCCGAAGACATCAACCGGCACATCAGCCACATCCATGGCGATGCGCAGTTGGTGGCAGAGCTGGCGAACTCGGCGCGCCTCGATTCCCAGAGCCTGGCCGGTTTGTCGAATGAGCTGGACGGGTTGGTGCGCCGCTTCCGCACCTGACCGAAGACCGCTTCGCGGTCGATCGCTGGCAAGCCAGCTCCCACAAGATTTGCGTCACACTGTGGGAGCTGGCTTGCCAGCGAAGGCTTCATCACTGCCGAAACAACTCTCCCGGCGTAAAACCGAACAAACCCTTGAACGCCGCAATAAACGCCGACGTCGAGTCATACCCGCATGCCAGCGCAGCGTTGGTCACGCTGTCGCCCTCCTCCAGCAAGCTCAGCGATGACAACAGCCGCATGCGCTGGCGCCAGCCACGGAAACTCAACCCCGTTTCGCGCTGAAACAAGCGCATCAGGGTTTTCTCCGAAATGCCCAAGCGCTCAGCCCACGCCTGCAAAGTCACGTTGAGCTCGGGATTTTCGATCAGTTCGTTGCACAACCCCAGCAACCGTTCATGCCGAGGCAACGGCAGGGAAAACCCGACTTCCGGCAACGTCGCCAATTGATCCAGCAGCACACTCACCAGCCGCGCCTGCGGGCTATCGCCCTGCGGATACTCCACCGGCAGCAGGCAAAAACTCTTGATCAGTTCACGGGCCAGTGGCGTCACTTCCAGCACCCGGCAACGCCCGTCCGCCCACTGGCAATCCTCGCGACGCACGTAGAGGCTGCGCATCTCGGCACGCATCGAGGTCACCACCTGATGCTCCAGATCCGCCGGAATCCAGATCCCCCACTGGGGCGGTGCGAAGAAACTGCCTTCAGCGGTGTGCACGCCAAGTACGCCACTGATCGCGTAGGAAAACTGCACCCAGTCGTGGCGATGGGACGGCGTCCATGAACCGGCATTCAGGCTCTCCACCCGCGCATACAGCGGACGCGGCAACGTCTTGAGGGGAGGAATGCTGCGTTCGAGGGTGATTTGTCCGTTAGTCGGCATTGACTGACCTTATGTTGCAAGACGGCTGATGCGGCCGACGTTAGGCCATGTCACACATCGATTCAACACCGGCGGCCCTTGTGGGAGCGGGCTTGCCCGCGATAGCGATGTGTCAGGCAACAGCGATGGTGAATGTGCGGCCCCCATCGCGGGCAAGCCCGCTCCCACAGTTTTTCGCTGCCTTCAAAAATCAGCGCTCGATGATGGCGGTGACGCCCTGCCCTCCCGCAGCACAGATCGAGATCAGGCCCCGGCCTTTGCCTGCCGCCGCCAACAACTTCGCCAGGTTGGCCACGATGCGCCCGCCCGTCGCGGCAAACGGGTGCCCGGCCGCCAGCGAGCTGCCTTTGACGTTGAGCCGGCTACGATCGATTGAACCCAAGGGTGCATCAAGGCCGAGACGGGTCTTGCAATAGTCCGGGTCCTCCCAGGCCTTCAAGGTGCAAAGCACTTGCGCGGCGAAGGCTTCGTGGATTTCGTAGTAATCGAAGTCCTGCAAGGTCAGGCCATTGCGCGCCAGCAAGCGCGGCACCGCATACACCGGTGCCATCAACAGCCCTTCGGCGCCGTTGACGAAGTCCACCGCCGCCGCCTCGCCGTCGCGCAGGTACGCCAGAATCGGCAAGCCGCGCTCCTTGGCCCACGCTTCGCTGCCCAGCAGCACCAGCGACGCGCCATCGGTCAGCGGCGTGGAGTTGCCCGCCGTCAGCGTGCCCTTGGCACTTTTTTCATAGGCTGGTTTGAGTGCGGCCAGCTTTTCCAGCGTCGAATCCGCACGCAGGTTGTTGTCGCGGGTGAGGCCGAGGAACGGCGTCATCAAATCGTTGTGCCAGCCTTCGGCATAGGACGCGGCCAGTTTTTGATGGCTCTCCAGGGCCAGTTGATCCTGTGCTTCGCGGGGGATGCTCCAGGTCTGTGCCATCAGCTCGCAGTGCTGCCCCATGGACAAGCCGGTTCGCGGTTCGCCGTTGCGCGGGAACTCGGGAATCAGGTCACGGGGCCGCAACTGCAGAAAGGTTTTCAGCTTGTCGCCAGTGGTTTTGGCGCGGTTGGCTTGCAGCAGAATCTTGCGCAGGCCTTCACTGACACTGATCGGCGCGTCAGACGTGGTATCGACCCCACCGGCAATGCCGCAGTCGATCTGGCCCAGGGCAATCTTGTTCGCCACCAGCAACGCCGCTTCCAGTCCGGTGCCGCAGGCTTGCTGGATGTCATAGGCCGGGGTCATGGGTGACAGCCGCGAACCGAGCACGCATTCGCGGGTCAGGTTCATGTCCCGCGACAGCTTGAGCACCGCCCCGGCAACCACCTCCCCGATGCGCAGGCCATGCAGGTTGTAGCGCTCGATCAAGCCTTCGAGGGCAGCCGTGAGCATGGCCTGGTTACTGGCGGTGGCGTATGCGCCATTGGAGCGGGCGAAGGGAATCCGGTTACCGCCGATGATCGCGACGCGGCGCAGCTGAGTCATGAAAAGCTCCCTATCAACATTTGAAAGTTAAAACCGCCCCCTGTGGGAGCGAGCTTGCTCGCGATGGTGTGTCAGCTACATTGACTTCGACTGATACACCATCGCGAGCAGGCTCGCTCCTACCGTCTGGTCAAGCGTAGGCCTTATCTCGTGGATCGAACGACTGATCGCCATTCATGGTCCACACTTTGAACCTCAGCTGCTGGAGCGCGTTCCATGTCTGACCGCTATATCGACTTCGCCAATTCCTCCATCGGCCATCGCCTGGTCGGGGCCTTGGGCCTGCCTTCGCCGGTGCGCCTGGAGCGTTGGCAAGCGGGCCGCTTGCGTCCTATCGAAGGCGCGTTGCTGATCGGCGGCGGGCCGCTGGCGGAAAACGTCAGCGCCTTCGCCAATCGCCTGACCGATGCCATCTACAGCTACGGCACCGATCCTTCGCTGGCCACGGCGTGGATTCCCGGCCATGGCCCGAAACTCAAGGCCGTGGTGTTCGATGCCACTCACCTGGTGCAGACCGATCAGCTCAAACAGCTGCGCGAATTCTTCCAGCCCTTGATGAAGAACCTCGACCACTGCGCTCACCTGGTCATTCTCGGGCGTGAGCCGCAGACCTTGAGCGACCCGTTCGCCTCCAGCGCCCAACGGGCGATTGAGGGGTTCAGTCGTTCGCTGGCCAAGGAACTGCGCAGCGGCGGCACCTTGCAGCTGATCCATGTCGGCGAAGGCGCTGACGATCAACTGGAAGGCCCGCTGCGGTTTTTCCTTTCGCCGAAAAGCGCTTTCGTCTCCGGGCAAGTCATTCGCCTGAACGCCTGCGACACCCCGGTGACCGACTGGACCCGTCCGCTGTCCGGGCGCAAGGCGCTGGTCACCGGCGCGGCGCGCGGCATTGGTGCTTCCATCGCCGAAACCCTGGCCCGTGACGGCGCCGACGTCATTCTGCTCGACGTGCCACCCGCCAAAACCGATCTCGACGCCCTCGCCGCACGCCTGGGCGGGCGCAGCATCACCCTCGACATCTGCGCCGAGGACGCCGCCACGCAACTGGTCGAAGCGCTACCCGACGGCATCGATATCGTGGTGCACAACGCCGGCATCACCCGCGACAAAACCCTGGCCAACATGACCCCGGAATTCTGGGACGCTGTGCTCGCGGTCAACCTCAATGCCCCGCAAGTCCTGACCAGGGCCTTGCTCGATAACGGCACCTTGCGTGACCACGGCCGGGTCATCCTGCTGGCGTCGATCAGCGGCATCGCCGGCAATCGCGGACAAACCAACTATGCGGCGAGCAAGGCCGGGCTGATCGGCCTGGCGCAGGCCTGGGCGCCGCTGTTGCAGGCCAGGGGCATCAGCATCAATGCCGTGGCACCGGGGTTTATCGAAACCCAGATGACCGCACACATTCCATTCGGCCTGCGCGAAGCCGGGCGACGCATGAGTTCCCTGGGCCAGGGCGGCCTGCCTCAGGACGTCGCCGAAGCGGTGGCGTGGCTGGCGCAGCCGGGCACGGGCGCATTCACCGGGCAGGCCTTGCGCGTCTGTGGGCAAAGCGTTTTGGGGGCATAGGCATGATCACTGACTGGCACACACTCAACCGCGAGCCGAGCCTGCCGGGGCTGTATCTACGTGCGGCGACGCGACGCAAAATCAGCGGCACCACCCTGCCCGATGCCGGTTTGCGCTGCTGGATCAATGTCGATCCGCAACACCTGGCGGCCTATCGCAAGGTCTGCGGGTTCGCCGACGATGGTTTGCTGCCACCGACTTATCCGCACATCCTCGCGTTCGCCTTGCAGATGCAATTGCTGACCGCCAAGGACTTTCCGTTTCCGTTGCTGGGGCTGATTCATCTGAGCAATCGCATACGCATACTGCGGCCGCTGGGCGGGGTCAATCGGGTCCGGGTCAGCGTGCAAGTGCAGAACCTGCAACCCCACGCCAAGGGTGCGACCTTCGACCTGGTGACCACCCTCGACGATCAACTCGGGTCGCTGTGGGAAGCTGAAAGCCGGATGCTCTGTCGCGGCGTCAAGCTGGAGGGTGAGCCCGTCGAGCAGGTGTTGGCCTCGACACTGCCG
Source organism: Pseudomonas fluorescens group sp. PF-69 (assembly GCF_054481235.1). NCBI lineage: Bacteria > Pseudomonadati > Pseudomonadota > Gammaproteobacteria > Pseudomonadales > Pseudomonadaceae > Pseudomonas > Pseudomonas fluorescens group sp. PF-69. The sequence goes on from NZ_JBTMNC010000001.1 coordinate 889,448, forward strand.
CTGAGCGAAGTCGCGCACTGGAAAGCGCCCGCGGATATCGGCCGGCAGTACGCCAAGGTGTCCGGCGACTACAACCCGATTCACCTGAGTGCCGCCAGCGCCAAACTGTTCGGGTTTCCTTCGGCCATCGCCCATGGTTTGTGGAACAAGGCGCGCACCCTGGCCGCGCTGGCCGATCACCTGTCGACGGCGAACCTCGAGATCATGGTGCAATTCCAGAAACCGGTACGCCTGCCCAGCGAGGTGACGTTGCTCGCCAGTGCGGCGGGGTCGAGTGGCGATCTGCGCTTGATCGGCGCCGGAGAGCTGGAGCACATGATTGGGCATTGGCGGCCGCTCGCCTGACAACGTCTGAAGAAGACGCCGTGCTGGCGAAGGACGTTGCCGGGAGTCGTGTTCTACTCGCCGCCTTCGCCGGTCAGCCAGCCGTCAACAGATCGCCAGAACCAGACAGCGACATTCAGGGATAAACCAACTGAAGCCGCGGCAGTGGAAACAGGTTGTTCAACGTCTCCAACAGCCGTACGTGATAGATCGGCTTGCGAAACAGGTCCAGCACCTGCAACCGCAACATGTCACTCACGTCCTCCATGCCCGCATGCCCGGACATCACAATCACCGGCAGATGCTGGCGCGACGTATGCTCGCGCAAGCGCTTGATCAGCGACATGCCACTCTCCTCCGGCATGCGCAGGTCGGTGATGACCAATGCAATATCCGGATGGAGTGTCAAATGCTGCAACGCCAGTTTCACCGACGTCGCGGTAAAGCAAATAAAGCCTTCGCCCTCCAGCAACTCGGCCAACTCAAGTAACGCATCTTCCTCATCGTCGACCAGTAGAAGTTGCTGGCGCGAAAGCACAGGAGCGTTCATAGGAAACACCTGGAATGGGTTAGCGCTGACATTAGCGTCCGTTTTTAGGCCTGGCGACTTGCCAATACTCAACCCAGCGCAGTTTTGATTTTTCCAAAAATGGTGGTGATCGAAGTGCCCATACCAGTACTGAGTCCGGCAATCACCACCGCCACCATCGCCGCCACAATGGCGTACTCAATACCTGAAGCCCCTTCGGTATCTTTGGCCAGACTTTTATAGAAATCGATCTCGGATTTGATCTTCTGAACAACCTTGGCAACAGACATGACGTTCTCCTTGATGACCACGGGTGTTGCATCAACGCAACATGATTCCCCTATGCCAGCACCAGCATTGTCGGCATTTACCCGGTCAACAACTGTAAGAACGCATTAATACGAAAGTATTAGTCATTTGGTTGGCGTCAAAGAACCTGACATTTCACGTTAGTCGTTCACTTTTATCAGATATTTCCGTTCCGGTAATGGCATTTTGCACTAGCTGCGCTAGGGTCAAATAGCGAAATAGTTCAATGTTCATAGCTGCCTTATTGCAAATTTTTCTCGTTCTCTGATACGAAATTTTTGCGCAGCAGGAAAGGGAGAGCCGTCATGAACAGTCGTGCCATTCTGGGTCTTGCCGGACTGTCTCTGGTGGGCGCTGTCATTGCCGGTTACTGGGGCTTCACCCTGAGCCGGCAACCGGCCGCCGCCCCTGTGGTTGCACAGACCGGGATCGTCACCCCGACAGCCGCCACTCCCCAGGCAGCGGCGCCACAGGAAGAAGACACCCGCCAACCCGTCGTCGTGCTGCTGCATGACGTCGCGCCGTTCGTGCAAATCACTGCCGCCGACGTGGCCGTGGAAAAACTCCGCACCGCCCCTGCCGGCAGCCTCACCCGTCTCGATCAGGCGATCGGTCGCACGCCCTGGCGCAGCCTGCGCGCCGGAACCTGGCTCAGTGATGAAAGCTTCGAAGCCGGCAGCAAACTGGCGCGGATGATTCGTTCTGACGAACGCGCGCTCGCCGTATCCGTAGACGAAGTCATCAATGCCGGCGGCCAACTGGCACCGGGGGACTATGTCGACGTCTTGCTGTTTTTGCGCATGGACGCCATCAATCCCCAACCCTCGGCACAATTGGTGGTTCCGGCATTGCGCGTGCTGGGGGTGGGCGAACAGTTGGGCCTGACCAACGATGGCCAACCCACCAGCCCGGCCTACAGCAATGATGAAAAGCTCAAGCAGGAACAACAGCGTGCCAGCGCCCGTACCGTCCTGCTCGCCGTTCCCGCGCCGCTGTTGAGTCGCCTGCTCCTCGCCACCCAGGCCGGGGTGTTGCGCCTGGCAGTTCGCAGTGCGGATGAGAAACGCCTGGCCCGTTATTGGGCCGGTGAGAGCGATTCTGCGACCAACCTCGCCAACGCCAATCGCGAGTTGATTCAGTTCAATCAACTGGCCATGACCGCACCGCCCAAACCCGTCGTCGCCAGTGCCCCCGTCGCACCGAAAAAATCGGGCGTGGAAGTCATTCGCGGCAATGAACTCACTCAACAGACCCCCTGAATCGAGCAAGGACGCCTTTCCATGCGCAGACGAATTATTCCGTTATTCAACGGTTTGATCTGGGCCATCTTGATCGGCGGCATGCCGTTGACAGCCGCCGTCGCGGCAGGCGGCAACTGTGCCGCGCTGGGCCCGTTACCCGCCACCGTGGAAATCGGCGAAGGGCAGCAACAGGAGCTGCAATCGCCTGTTCCCATCACGCGCCTGGCCGTAGGGGACCCGAAGATCGCCGACGTTCGGGTCAATGGCAACCAGGCGTTCCTGCTCACCGGGATGGCCCCCGGCACCACCAGCCTGATGGTCTGGACGGCCTGCGCCAGTGCACCGCGCCAAAGCATGGTGTTCGTCCAGGGGCGCGCCACTGCGGCCATGACCAGGGCCGCGCGGCTGCCATCGGATGATCCGTCGCTGCCGTCACAGGTGCAGACCGACATCCGTTTCGTCGAAGTCAGCCGGACCAAACTCAAGGAAGCCAGCACCTCGATCTATGGCAAAAACTCGAATTTCCTGTTCGGCTCCCCTGGCACAGTGCCCAATACCGGGGTGACGCCCCGCGTGCTCCCGCTGCGCAACATCGATCCGCGCATCGCCACACCCAGCATTCCCCTGGCCAACGACGTGTTCAATATCGTCGCCGGTGGCGGTAACTTCCTCGCCATCATCAATGCCATGGAAAGCAGCGGCTTCGCCTACACCCTGGCACGCCCGAGCCTGGTCGCCCTCAGCGGGCAGAGTGCAAGCTTTCTCGCCGGCGGTGAAATCCCGATCCCGATTCCCAGCGCCAACAGCGACAGCTATTCCATCGAGTACAAGGAGTTCGGCATCCGCCTCACGCTCACGCCGACGGTGGTCAGCAACGATCAGATCGCCCTCAAGGTCGCCCCCGAGGTCAGCGAACTGGACTACAACAATGCCGTGACCATCGGCGGCACCACGGTGCCGGCGTTCACCATTCGCCGCACGGACACCAGCATCTCCCTGGCCGACGGCGAGAGCTTTGTCATCAGTGGTTTGATCAGCACGCAAAACGGCTCGCAAGTCAGCAAGTTTCCGGGCCTGGGTGACATTCCGATTCTCGGCGCGTTTTTCCGCAGCTCTTCGATCAGCCGTGAAGAGCGCGAGCTGCTGATGATCGTCACCCCGCACCTGGTCCAGCCGTTGGCCGCCAACGCGCAGCTGCCGTCGTTGCCCGGGGAGAAACTGCGCAACTACGACCCCAACTGGTATCGCCTGTACTTCCTCGAAAACGGCGACTTCGATAAACGCAGCGGGTTATCGCAATGAGCCAGAACCTGAGCCAGACCTTCCTCGCGATCACGCGTAACCACACTGACCTTGAGTGGCTGCAGGGCGCCCTCGCGCCGCTGGGTCAAGTGGTCAGCGCCGGCGCCGGCAGTCTCGACGAACTGCTGGCGCTGGTGGACGTGACCTTCGCCAGCCTGGTGTTCGTCGGCCTCGACCGCGAACACGTGGTGGCCCAATGCGCGTTGATCGAGGGCGCCCTGGAAGCCAAGCCGATGCTGGCGATCGTCGCCCTGGGCGACGGCATGGACAACCAGCTCGTGCTCAATGCCATGCGCGCCGGGGCGCGGGATTTCGTTTCGTATGGTTCGCGCTCCAGTGAAGTCGCCGGGCTGGTACGCCGCCTGAGCAAACGCCTTCCGGCCGTGACGCCGAGCACCCAACTGGGTGGCCTGACCGTGCTGTATGGCGTGCAGAGCAATGCCGACGGCGCGCTGCTGGCCAATCACATGGCGCAGGTGGTGCAGAAGAGCGGACAGCAAACCCTCTTGCTCGACCTGGGTCTGCCACGTGGCGACAGCCTGGCCTTGCTCGGGCTGGAGAGTTCGTTTCACTTCGGCGATGCCTTGCGGCATTTGCGCCGCCTCGACGCGACACTGATCGACAGTGCCTTCACCCGTTGCGAAGTCGGGGTGCGAATCCTCGCCTACGCCAGCCACGATGAGCCGCTGGAACACACCAGCGCCGCCGAGTTGTACATGCTGCTCAGCGCCCTGCGCCAACACTTCCAGCACATCGTGGTCAACCTCACCGGGCAACCGGACAGCGAAGCCCTGCGCACCTTCGTCAGCCATTGCGACAAGTTGTTGTGGTACACCGACCAGAACGTGCTCGACTGCCGTCGCAACCTCGAAGTGCTCAATCTGTGGCGCGAAAAAGGCATGAAGCTCGATCACGCGCGGCTGTTGGTGGATCGCTACTTGCGCGCCGTCGCGCCGGACTCCGACGCCCTGGGCAAAAGCTTCGGCATGGAGGTCATCGCCACCCTCGCCTACAGCCCTGAAGTGCGCCTGAACGCCAAGAATCAGGGCGTGACCCTGTTCGAACTGGCGCCACGGGAAGTCCTTACGCAAAGCCTGCGCACCCTCGGTGAATGCCTGGCCAAGCGTTCCGAAAACCTGGCCAAGCCCAAGTCCTGGTTCAGCCGTTTGAGAGGTGCGCAATGAGCGGCGAAAAACTGTTCGGTGTGGCGCAACGCAGCGTGGCCGGCAACACCGACCATGAAGGCCTGAAACTGGTGCTGCACCGCTACATCATCGATGCGATCGAAGAGTCGGGCAAAAACCTCCTGGAAGGATCGCGGCAGGCGCTGTCGCAATTCGTCATCGACAAAGTGGCCGAATACATCGCGCGCCTGCACCTGGCGATTTCCCGTTATGAGATGGAGCGCCTGGCCGAAGAGATCGTCGACGAGCTCACCGGTTTCGGCCCGCTGGAAGTGTTGTTGCGAGATTCGGCGGTGACCGAAATTCTGGTCAACGGCCCGCACCGGGTGTTCATCGAGCGCGACGGTTTGCTGCACCAGAGTGATTTGCGCTTCATCGATGCGCACCACGTCGAACGCGTTATCCAGCGCATTCTCGCCCCCCTGGGTCGGCGCCTCGACGAGTCGTCGCCGATGGTCGATGCGCGCCTGCCGGACGGCAGCCGGGTCAATGCGATCATTCCACCGATTGCCCTCGATGGCCCGTGCCTGTCGATCCGCAAGTTCCGCCAGGACATGCTCAACAGCACCGACCTGATGACCATGCAGACCATCGACCAGGCGATCTACGACTTCCTCAAGGAGGCCGTGGGCAAGCGCTGCAACATTCTGATCAGCGGCGGCACCGGCACCGGCAAGACCACGCTGTTGAACATTCTCAGCCAGTTGATCAATCCCCACGAACGGCTGGTGACCATCGAGGACATTGCCGAACTGCAACTGGGCCACCCTCATGTGGTGCGCCTGGAGACCCGTCCGCCGAATGCCGAGGGCCACGGCGAAGTGAAGTCCAGCGACCTGATTCGCAACGCCCTGCGGATGCGCCCGGACCGCATCATCCTCGGTGAGATCCGCGGCGTTGAAGTGGTCGATGTGCTCACCGCCATGAACACCGGCCACGACGGTTCCATGAGCACCGTGCACGCCAACAATGCCCAGGATGCGCTGCTGCGCCTGGAAACCCTGGTCGGCCTGACGGGCCGCAGCATCGCCGAACGCACCTTGCGGCAAATGATCTGCGCGGCGCTGGACGTGGTGATCCAGTTGACGCGCTTGCCCGATGGCCGTCGCTGCGTCAGCGAGGTCGTGGAGGTGATCGGCATCCGTGAAGATGTGTATGTGACCAATACGCTGTTCCGCCTCGACCGTCGCAGCGGCTTCGGTTTCATGCGCGAAGCGGTCAACCCTGCCGGTGACAAACTGCGTCGCGAATCGGCGCTCTCTCCCTCGGCGTACTGAAGGTTACAGCATGCTCAAATCGCTGCTGCTCATCCTCGTTTGCCTGGCCTTGCTCGGCCTGTCGGCTCGCCTGCTTTACCGCGGGTTGCGCCAGCCCGGCACCCAGCGCGTGCTGGAGCGCCTGACCCAGGGACAACCGGAACCGGTGGTGCAGAAATCGTCCTGGGTGGCACTGGATCGCGCCTTTTTGCGTGCAGGCCTCGGACGACCCACGGAGCGCCTGGGGCTATGGCTGACGCTTTGGGGGCTGGCGGTTTTGCTCGGGGTCGCGGCGGGCGGCTGGGTCGGTCTTTTCATTCCGTTGCTGCTGCCGCCCCTGTTTCTGCGTTTGTACATCGATTGGCGCTATCAACGCCGGCTCAAGCGCATGATCGAGCAATTGCCGACACTGCTTGACCATGCGGTGCGCAGCCTGAAGTCCGGACGCACCCTGGCCGATGCGGTACTGGGCGCCATCAACGTTGCCGAAGACCCGCTGAAAAACGCCCTGGGCCGGGTGCAACGCAGTGTGCAGTTGGGCGTCAGCCTGCCCGACGCCGCCTCGGACTTCGCCGAGCTGTACGACAAAGACGAACTGCGCCTGTTCGCCCTCGGCCTGAAGGTCAACCACCGCTACGGCGGCAACGCCAGCGAGCTGCTGGAAAACCTGATCAAGTTGATCCGCGAACGCGAGCAAGCGGCTCGTCAATTGAGCGCCATGACCGGCGAAACCCGCGTCACGGCACTGGTACTGGCACTGCTGCCGGTCACCGTCGCCGGCTACTTTCTGATCTCCAACCCGAGGTACCTGCTCAGCATGTGGAACGACGGCTCCGGGCAATGGATGCTGGTGAGCGCGCTCGTCTTGCAGGTGTTCGGCTGTCTGGCACTGTGGCGGATGTTGCGTAGCCTATGAACCTGTCCATGTTGCTGAGCTCACTGCTGTTTCTGTTGGCATCGCTGCTGTTGTTCAGCGTCGTGCTGGAACTGCGTCGGCGTGCGCGGCAAGTGGTGCGACGACTGGACGGCAAGGCGCCGAGCGAGCCACGCTTGAGCCAGTGGCTGCTGGCCCTGGGCGCCAGTCGGCTGGGCCAGCAGTCGGTCAAACTCGATAACGAAACCCAGACACTGCTCAACGGCCTCGGCTGGCGCACCGCGCGCAAACGCGCCCTGTATGCGGCGTTCCAGGTCGGCGTGCCGGTGCTGGCACTGGCCCTGAGTGTGCTGATTCAAGAGCTGTTCTTTGCGCACGTCGCCAATCGCTGGGTCGCGCCGACGTTTGCCACCGGCATAGGCTATCTGCTGCCCAAACGCCTGCTGGCGGCGGCTGCGCAGCATCGGAAGAAAAAACTGGCGATCGAGATTTCCACCTTCATTCCGTTGCTGCGCATCCTGTTCGAATCCGGCATGGCCGTGGAGCAATCGCTGCGTGTGTTGAGCAACGACGGCAAACAGCTGATGCCAACGCTCACCCATGAACTGCGCCTGGTGTTGGCCCGGGTCGATTCCGGCCTGGAGCTGGGCGATGAACTGAACAAGGCGAGCCGCTTGCTGGGGGTGGATGAGTTCACCGACACCTGCGTGATTCTGCAACAGCTGATCCATCAGGGCGGCGGTGCGATGAAGTCGCTGCTGGCGCTCAAGCTGTTGCTCGATGACCGGCGCCTGACGCGCTTGCAGGAATACATTTCCAAGATGTCCGCCAAAATGTCCGTCGTGATGATGCTGTTCCTCTTCCCGGCGTTATTGATCGTACTGGCCGGCCCGGGCCTCACCGCCCTGACCCGGGCCTTTGCTTCCTAGAGGGATCGTGATGAAAGTAGTGATTGCCGGTTTGAGTCTGCTGTTGCTGGGCGGCTGCGCGAGCAACGGCCAGACACCCTGGAACGCCCTGACCGACTCCGCCAGTTGCGGCAAGTTGAGTTCCGAAGAACAGCTGTCGCTGAACCTTGCGGACGACATGGCCAATGACGGCAAGCTGCACGCCAGCCTGGCCAATCTGCAGAACCTGCCGGACAACCTGGCCGATGTGCGCTTGCGCAAGGCCAAGGTCTATCGACTGCTGGGCCGCAACGAAGCCGAGCCGCTGTACCGCAGCCTGCTCGGCGGCTGCAAGGCGGCCGAGGCCGAACACGGCCTGGGTCAACTTGCTGTCGCACGGGGCGACAACGGCCAGGCCCAGTCCCACCTGCAACGGGCGGCACGCCTGGCGCCCACCGACGAAAAAATCCGCAACGACCTCGGTGTGGTGTACCTCAATCAATTGCGTGTCGAAGACGCCCGGTTCGAATTCCTCACCGCCCTTGAACTCAAGCAAAACAACACATTGGCAGGCCTGAACCTGGTGACGTTGCTGATCTATCAGGACGACTGGAGCCGCGCCGCCGAACTGGTCAGCCGTCTCGGCCTGAGCCCCGCCCAGGTCACCGAGGCCCAGGCCCGCGCGCAAAGACTCAAGGCGCCAGCCAAGTCCGCCCCGACCGTCGCCGCGCAAGTCGCCGTCGCCACCGCACCCGCCCTTCAGTAGGGAGAACCCAGGATGAAACCGACCACCCTCTGCTGCCTCGGCCTGCTGGCCCTGCCCCTCACCAGCCACGCCATCGACCCCGGCCCGAACTCGCCACAACAGCAGGAAACCGAAGGCTGGCTGCAACTGCAAAGCAGCAAGAACGCCGCCTCGCAAAAACTGCAAACCGCTACCGCAACCGAACGGGAACTGACGATGCAACGCTGGTTGAAAACCTATCAGCACGAGATCCCGCAGTTCTTTGATCAGGATGCGGGCGGGAAGGTGAGTAGCGGATCGGGGAATTAGTGCTGGTTGTTTGCGGTTGAGGAACGGGCGCATTCCTGTAGAGCCGGCTTGCCGGCGAAGCCGTCCTTGAGTCGTGCATCGCGCTTGAGGTCCTCTTCGCTGGCAAGCCAGCTCCCACAGGGGATCGTGGTCGCCCTTCACCACTCATCAGGCCGAGCGTTTTTTGCTTACTTTTTTTAGGCGCTTGTAAAAAAGTGAGTCGCCGTAAGGGCGAAACCATAAGTCGCCGTTACCGCGGAAACGGATATGTACGCTATCCAAAAAACCGATGGGCTATTCAGTGCGCCGTAACCCGCTGCCGCAACCCGGAACCGCTCGGCGAAAGCGCCAACGCCAACTGCGTCCGATTATGCATATGGGTCAACCGCAGCACCTGGGACACATACAGCTTCACCGTGTTCTCGGTGATCCCCAACTCACAGGCAATCTGATAATTGGTCAGCCCTTTGCCCACCAGCCGCGCCACATCCAGTTGCCTGGGCGACAACTGATTGAAAATCGCCGGGATCTCTACCCGATCCGCTTCGCTGACGGCCTCATCGCCCGACTCCACCGAACCCGACGAAAGCGGAGTCCGGCGAACCTTGTCCAGGTCCTGATACAGGTCCTCGATCGACTCGGACAGGTACTGCAGCTTCTGATCCAGGTGTCCCAGTTGCAGTGCCTTGTGCCGTTCCTGCAAGACCAGTTCCTGCCGCTGCAAGCCTTCGAGCAGCTCCGTCAGATCAATCGGCTTCTGGTAGTAATCGGCAAAACCGGCACGCAACGCCTTGATCACATCCTGCTTGTCCGCATGCCCGGTCAGCATGATCGCCTCGAACGCGCGGTGTTTGCCCGACAGCCGTTGCAGCTCCAGAACCAGTTGAATGCCGTCCAGACCCGGCATGTGCAAATCACAAAGCACCAGGCCGATATCAGGGTCTTCGTTGAACCGCTCGATGGCTTGATGGCTGGACCCGCAGGCAACGGAACGGTAGCCGCGGCTCTCAAGAAATTCGCAGAGTTCTTCAACGATGAATGGCTGATCGTCGACCACAAGGACTTTTACTGCCGAGGTACGCTTGCTCACGTGCAACTCCCTGCCAGGTCAAAGGCTGACCGTACTTCCAATCACAGCTCAGGGCTGTACAACTACTGAATGAAAGTAGTCGCACTTTCCGACTCTGTAAAAAAACGAAACACAGCCAATGTCAGCAACAAGCCCACGAGCAAAAACGGCGCGAAGGGTTGTTTTTTTGACATTCCAGGCTGCAGATAGCGAAGGCGTCCTCTAAGCCTTTGACCGACATGGAGCCAGACGCTTGGCGCCAGCAGCAGCCAGCACACACTGGCCAGTCCGGCACCGATGAACACGCCCAGCACATGCCGACCATCGGTCGCCAGACCCAGGGCGGTCATGAGTTTCACATCCCCGGCGCCCAGGCGTCGTAACGCATAACCGGGCAGGGTGAATGCCAGCGCCAACAGGGCTGCCCAGCCGCCCTGCTCGGCGGGTGCTCCCACCCAGGTGGTTCCGCTCAACAGCATCCATGCCAGGGCCAACGCCCCTGCGCCAAGGGTCAAGCCATTGGCGATGTGCCGCTCCCGGGCATCCTGCGCTGCGCATAGCGTCAGCCAGATCAGTAGGACAAGGCTCTGCATCCGGTAAAAAACGTCCGTTTTGGCTGAATGATTCTATGCTGACATTACCTAGTGATGTCAGGGTAGACGCACTCATGAAAACCAGCTTCCCCCGCAAGCAAAAAGGAGCCGCAGCGATTGAGTTCGCCTTGGTCTTCGTCATCTTTTTCGGCGTGTTTTACGCGATTGTCACTTACAGCCTGCCGCTGCTGCTGATGCAGTCGTTCAACCAGTCGACGGCCGAAGCCGTGCGCCGGAGCGTGGCACTGGACCCGAATACTCCCGGTTACGAAGCCCAGTTGAAGTCCACCGCCACGCAGGAACTGACCCGGCAACTGGCGTGGATTCCTGCGGGACTGAACTTCGACGTTGCTACTGACGCCACCACCACCTATGTCGGCGGAGTCCTGAAGGTGAGCATCAACTACCCCACCAGTAAATTGAATGCCGTCATTCCGTTTCTGAACCTGCCGGGAATAGGTCAAGTGCCTGATTTGCCCGCGACCCTCACCGCCAGTTCGAGCCTGCAATTTTGAGTGCCGGGGATAAACTCTTCGGGCGTTTGCTCAACCGCCACCCGCCTCCGCCCCTGGAGGCCCTGCAAGCGCCGAGCATGCCCGGTGTCGGCTTACAGATGCATCTGGACACCGAAGGTCGCGTGTTACACCTGACCGGACCGCTGCGACACGCGCTGGCCCAGCAGGTACCCGGCGCCCGGCCCCCGCATCTGCTCGACTTTTTGCTCCCGCACTGTGGCCTCGTCGTCGAGGGCTCCCCCGCCGATTGGCAGGGCCAGGCCCTGGACCTGGACTTCTACACACTCAGTGGTCAAACCCTGCACCTGCGCGGCTGGGTCCAGCCGTTGGCCGATGCCTGGCTCCTGCAATTGCTGGACATCGGCGATCTGCTGCTCGAGCGCCGGCAATCGCGGGTGAGCGAACAATGCCGATTGCTCGCGGTGCAGATTGGCGAGCAGTTGCGCCTGTGCAGCCTGACGCGCTTGCCCGAAGTCCTGTCCGATCAACTGCAAAGCCTGGCCCAGCGTTTTCACGTCCCCTGCATCGCCCTGGCATTGCTCGACGAACAAGAACAGGGCTGGCAGATTCACCAGCACTTTGCAGGCTTCGATGCGCCGCAACTGTGGCACACCGGACAGCGGCTGGGGACCGGCCTGGACAGCCTGAACGGCTCGGCACCGCAGCACCTGAACCCTGCCGAACACCCCCGTCTGCAAGTCATCTTTGGCAATGCCGAAGGGTTCGTCGTGCCTTATCACGATGCTCAAGGCGTGGCAGCCTGGTTACTGTGTGGTTGCTATCCGGTGCAGCAACGGGCGCCTGATGTCAGCGAGCGCGATTGGCTGCAGTTCGCCTCAGCGCTCGCCGGTCCCTTGTTGGAACGCTCCCGCGAGCAACGGCACCACCTGCAAATGGAGCGCCTGGAATCACTGCAGGCTTTGCTCGGCACCGGCTGGTGGGAAGTGTTCAGCGACAGGGCCGAGGTGCAACTGGCGCCCTCGCTGGCCAACACCCTGAACCTTGCCAGCGGGCGTTTACCGCTGAACGACTGGCTCGATCAGGTGCATCCCGCCGACCGCGAAGAACTGCGCAGTCGCTTGCAAGACCTGCTGGACGAAGGCACGCCGTTACTGCTGTGCGTGCGTTCGTATCGCCCCGACGCCGCACTGCCGCCGAGCTGGTATCGCTTGCAAGGCCAGGCCCTGGGTGTCGGCCGCCATCGGCGCCTGGTGGGCTTCATGCTCGACATCAGCGACATCAAAAACCAGGAACAACACGCCGCCGCCGCACACGCACGCCTGGACAATCTGATCGCCAGTTCGCCCGCGGTGATTTACGTGCAGCGCTATGTGGAAGGCGCGCTGCAACCGACGTTCTTCAGCGACAGCCTGCTGCCGTTGCTCGGTTGGACGCTCACCGATTGCGCCACGACTGCGTTGGTGGATCGGGTTCACCCCGAAGACCGTGATCGTTATTTCGAGCGCACCCGGCAACTGCTACGCGAAGGCTCGGTGCGCGCCCGCTATCGACTGCGTGACAGTCGTGGCGATTACCACTGGTTGCTCGATGAGGCCAAGCTTTTGCGCGATGACCTGGGACTGCCGGTGGAAGCCGTGGGCCTGTGGCTGGATGTCACCGAAGCGACCGTGGCGGCCGAACAGGTCAAGCAAAGCGAAGAGCGCTATCGGATTCTGGTGGAAGACTCCCCGGCGATGATCTGCCGATATCGCCCGGACCTGTCACTGACCTTCGGCAACCGGCCACTGGCGGCGTATCTGGAGTGCACGCCCGAGCAACTGCCGGGGCTGAACCTGGGCAACTGGATGTCGGCGCAACAGCGCGAATCCTTCCTCCAGCGCCTGACCCGCCTCAGCCCGGAGTTCCCGGTCAGCACCGCGGAAATCAACCTGCAATTGCCGGGTCGAGAGCATGCCTGGTGGGTCTGGTCGGATCGCGGGGTGTTCGACGAACAGGGCCAGTTGCTGGAGATTCAGGCCGTGGGCCGCGACAACACCGAAGTCCGGCGTTCCCAGCAGCAACTGACCCAAAGCGCAAAAATGGCCACCCTCGGCGAAATGGCCACCGGCCTGGCCCACGAAATCAACCAGCCTCTGAACGTGATGCGCATGGCGATCATCAATGTGCTCAAGCGCCTGGGCAACGGTGACGTGCAGGTCGATTACCTGACCGACAAACTCAATCGCATCGATGCGCAGGTACAGCGCGCCGCGCGGGTAGTCGATCACATGCGGGTGTTCGGCCGCCGCTCGGAGATCGAGCAACAACCGTTCAATCCGGCCCAGGCCATCGAAGGCACGCTGTCGCTGTTGGCCGAAGGCATGCGTGGCAAAGGGGTGGAACTGCGCATCAGCGAAACCGGGTTCGAGGTGCAGGTGCGCGGTTACGTCGATCAGCTCGAGCAGGTATTGATCAACCTGATGGTCAACGCCCGGGATGCATTGCTGAGCAAGCGCGAAACCCACCCCGAATTCAAACCGTGGATCGCGGTGTACGCCGAACGGGACCCGCAGTCGGTGCGCCTGTGGGTCGAGGACAACGGCGGCGGCATCGACCCGCGACTGCTGGAACGGATTTTCGAGCCGTTCTTCACCACCAAACCGGTCGGCATCGGCACCGGACTCGGCCTGTCGGTGAGCTACGGCATCGTCGAAAACATGGGGGGCAAACTGAGCGTGCGCAACTCAACCGAGGGTGCGCGGTTCTGTATCGAGTTGCCGGTTGTGCAGGAGGATCAGATCACCAGGTAGGCTTTGCCTTTCTCGCCGCAGGTCAGGTTGAAGCCGACGTCAACCTTGTTGATGTCGATCCCCAGGTTCATCAGCAGGCTGTTCACGATCGGGTCGACCAGCGGCGCCAACAGGCCACCGATGGCCGATGCCAAAAGCGCGACGACGTCGGACAGCGTCGACAGCAACGTACTCAACAAACTGCCCAACAGACTGCCGATGGTGGGCGTGTGTTGAATCAGCGTGATCCCGCCGAGCGTGCCCTTCAGACTGCCGACCACACCCGAGACCATCACCGGGTGCGTCGGGTCCGGAGACACATTGATCTCATGGGGGTTGGCAAAGGTGTAATTGGGCTCGGTGGTGCCGGCGACCGGGCTGTCGATCATGATTTCGCTGCCGCCACCGCCGAAAGGGGTTCGTGCGCCACATCCTGAGAAATTGCAGGTTTTCGAACCGATATCGACCAGCGTCAGCGGCGACAGGCTTTGAGCCGGCGACGACGATAGCCAGATGGCGTCGTCGATCTGGCCGACCTTGACCTGCACTGCGGAAATGTTGGTGGTGGCGGTGAGGCTTTTGTTGGTCGGGCTGGCGCAGGAATAGTCCGTGACGTAACTGCTGCCTGTGCCGGCTTCAATGCCGAGATCGAGGTTGAGCCCATTGGGCAGTATCTGCAGGTCGGTCTGGGTGCAATTGCCCAGAAGGCAACCAGGCGCCAGCAGTGTGTTGACCAGCCCCACCACCGGGCTCAACAGCGAGTTGACCCACTGCAGCACGGCATTGATCACCGACAGGTCCACCGACACCAGGATGCGAACCTGCGCAGTGCGCACGTAGATTCTGTTCACGCCCAGCGGCGCTGCTTTCGCCAGCGCCGGGTCGCCGACCGCCGAGAATTGCGGCGGTTGAATGACCTTGATGCGGGTGGTCACGCCCGCCAGTCCCAATACATTGACGGGCAACACAGCGGTCACCGCGCTGTTCTTGTTGGCCAGTTGAACGAACCCCTGAATCAATTGAAACAACTGCACCGTGGCGTCCAGCCCTGCCGCCTGCGTACCGGTTTGCAGCTGAAGCAAGTCACCCAGTTTGATGGGCGAAGCGCTGGTAGCGGCTACCTGCAAGTTGGCCAACGCGGTGGTGACGGTCGCGGTGGCGCCGTTGAGGTTCACCACGGTGGCCGCGGCCTTGATGAACTGGGTGACGTTGCCTTGCGTGTTCAACAGCGTGGTGTAGTTGCCGGCCGACACGCCCAGTTCGATGGCGAGCTGGTCCATGAATTTGAGCAGGTTGATATCGGTCTTGACCAAACCATCCCAGCCGCCAGCGGTCAGGTTGACATTGCCCCCCAGCAGCGTCGAGAACAGCGGATTCAAGAGGCTGGACTGTGAGCTATCGACGCCCAACAGGGTGCTGCGGATGCTCAATTGCGCCAGTGAGATCTTGGGCTCGGCGGCGACGGCCGTGGCGCTGAGCCGGGTCGTGAGGCTGGCCGGCCCACCGGAGAGCAACGCGCCGATACCGGCCGCGACGCTGGTGGCCACCGTGCGGGTGGCGATGACCTGGACGGCAGCGGACTTCTTCGGGTCGGCGCTGAACGCGCGCAAGTGATCGGCGCCGATCTGCAAGGTGCCGCAACTGACGGTCAGCGTATTGTCGGCGTTGACGGTAAAACCGTTACGGGTAGCGCTTTGGGTGGCGTAAGCGGTGGCACTCGCCCCGGACAAGCAGTTGCCATCGCGGGTCACCGCCTCCAGTGCGGCGGTGTCTGCTACGCGCTGCAGTTTGCGCTGCTCCAGGTAAAGCCTGCCGCTATCGATCACCAACAGCATGAAACCCAGCGCCAGCGCCAGCGTACCGGCAGCCATCAAACCAATCGCCCCCCGTTGCCGGGCCGGACCGCGAAACTGCAAGCAGGGAGACATCAAGCACTCCTTTGCCGGCGCACTGCCGAGCGCTACCTCCGTTGGTGTGAAGCAGTGTAGACAAGGGAAATCAGGACTGCTGGCAACTCGCCAGCGCAGACAACAAAAATTCCTGTGGGAGCTGGCTTGCCAGCGAAGAGGCCCTCAAGCGCAATGCACCACTCAAGGCCGGCTGTGTTGTATTTATCTTGGCGGATAGTTGGACAGTATTCGGGTGACCGTTTCGCGTATCGCGTCGCTGCGGTCCGAAGGGTTCGGTGTGCGGCTGAGTATCTGCTCGTCACTGCCGCGCCACACCAGTTTGCCGTCCTTGCCATCGAACAGATCGATCTGGAGGGTGGCGACCTTGTAGGGGACCACGCGGGTTTCGTTGTACATCGGCGCGCCCCAATAGCCGTTCCAGGGGTTGCCCCAACCGCCGCCATAGTTGGTGGTGATCTGCTGCTGGCGTTCCTCGACAATCAGGTAGGTCTGCACGTTCAAATCGCCCTTGGCGCCGGCGGCAGCCGGGCGCAGGCCACGCTGATCCAATTGATCGGTGACCGACTGGCGCACGCGCTGTTCGGTCAGGTCACTCTTGATCCGCGGGTCATCGGGGCGATATTGCAGGGCAGGTTCTTTCCAGCTCCAGCTGCGATAGGCGGAGAAGTCGCGGCTGGCGTCGTAGTCATGATTGACCTGGTTGGCGGCGCAGGCACTGAGCAGCGCGGCCACTGCCAGTAAAACGAAACGGCGGAACATGATGATTCTCCGGTAGAAGGCATGAACCTGCGAAACGCTCCATAACGACAGAAGCTAACTCGGAGGATACGCCGACATTGCCTTTTCCACAGCCTCCCGAATCGCATCGGCCTGTTCCATCTGCGTGCCCTTGCGCAGGGTTTCGGCGCTGGAACTCCAGACCGGCTGACCGCTTTGTGCGTCGAACATATCCACCTGCACCACCACGACCTGTTCCTGATAAGTGCGGACGATCGGCACCGTGTTGTACATGCCAACGCCGTTGCCATAACCACCGTGACCGCCGTAGTAGCCGCCGCCGTAATAGCCATAGTCGTCCTGGACCTGGCGCAGGCGGGTTTCCAGGCGCAGGTTGGCGCTGACAAACAGGTCCGCCGGGCGATTGTCATGCAGCGGGCGCAAACCGCGCTGATCGAGGGCATTGCTGACCGCTTCGGCGACCTGCGCCGAGTCGGCCCATGCGCTGCCCGGCGGCAGTTGCCCATTGAGCCAGGCCCAACTGCGGTAGCGACCGTAATCACGTGGCGCAGCCGGGTAAGCGCTGCGATCGAAGGTGTTGGCGGCCTGAGGCGGCGCCGGGGGCAATGGGTTGGAGGTTGCCACATACGGGTTGCTGCCCTGACAAGCCGCCAACCCCAGACACAGAACTAACAACCCTGAACGACTGCTCATTTCATACTCCGATCAGACCGGCCGACAAATCCAGTGCAAATAACGCCCAAGCCCGGCAAAGCTTGGGTGACGACGATGGGCCAATTCCATTTCCAGCAAGTCCACCAGCTCGGCGCGGGCCTGGAATTCCACCGGCATGTAATCGTGAAAAACCCGAACGCCACTCTGGGTTTCGACTTGCCACAGACCTTCAAGTTGCGCCGCCAACTCCCGTGGATCAAGGGGCTGTTGCGGGGTCAGGCTTTGCTTCTCGCCGGCCATGTCGTTCTTGCGCATCTTGCGGAAATGGCCCTTGAGCAAGTTGCGGTAGATCAGCGCATCACGGTTATAAAAGGCCAGGGATAGCCAGCCGTCTGCCCTGGTCAGTTGATGCAGCACCGGCAGGATCGCGTGGGGTTCGGCCAGCCATTCCAGCACCGCATGACAAAGCACCAGATCGTAAGGTTCATTGAGTTGGCCGAGCAGATCCTGCCAGGGCGCCTGAATGAACGTTGCCGCTTGCCCGGCCTCGGCGAAGCGCTGGCGGGCGCCTTCGAGCATGGGCTCGGCGGGCTCGGCCAGCGTCACCTGATGGCCGCGTTGTGCCAGCCACAGCGACATGTGGCCAAGGCCGGCACCGATGTCCAGTACGCGCAGCGGGCGATCCGGCAAGGTTTCGGCCAGATCCGCCTGCAGCACTGCAAGCCGGATCGCACCTTTGGCGCCGCCGTAGATTTTTTCGGCGAAGCGGGTCGCCAACTGGTCGAAATGACGGTCGCTCATCAGCTGAATCTCCGTTCGCTGTCCGCCAGTTTGCTGCGCACCACTTCATTCATGTCCAGACCCAACTCGCTGCACAACAGCAATAGATAGAGGACGATATCGCCAACTTCCTGCCCGGCGTGGGCCAGTTGGTCCGCCGGCAACTGGCGCGACTGGTCTTCGGTCAACCACTGGAAAATTTCCACCAGCTCGGACATTTCGACGCTCGCGGCCATGGCCAGGTTTTTCGGGCTGTGAAATGGCCGCCAGTCATTGCGGTCACGGATGGCGTGCAGGCGTTCGGTCAGTTCAACAAGGTTCATCGGGTTCTCCTGAAGGCGTATAGCTTCGGGGGGATGGCGGATGAAGGCAAGCGGCAGAGGTGAGTCGTGGTCACGGGGTCGTTCCCACAGCCGCAAGACAACCCTCTATGCTTGTGGGGAACTCGGCGCCGCAATCGACAGCCCAAGGCTCAAGTCCGGCAACCCCGCCTTTCATTATCAGGACGCTCATTCCATGCAGGTAGAAGGTTTTTTCGAATGGCTCGGCCAGGCCCTCGGTTCCGTCATCCGTTTCATCGTTGATGGCCTCAGCGGCCTGTTCCAGATGATGAGCCGCGCCAGCAGCAATTTTGTCGAAGGCTTGTCCCGCGCCCTGGGCATGGACACGTCGATCATCAGCATCGCCACGCTGATCCTGGGATTGGTGGTGTTGTGGTCGGCGATCCGCGCCTTCATGAACGCCTCGTTCATCATGGGGATCATCTGGTTGATGCTGGGGCTCTGGTTGTTGAGCTGGGTGGTTCACTAACACCCTCGCTCCTACAATGGATCGCGGCAATCCAAAATGTGTCGCTACAATGCCCGCTCCTCAAGGAGCCTGCATGTCCAACCTGATTGCCGACTGGCGCGACCGCCCGACCCATCGCCGGGTCTGGGCGCTGGCTGCGCCGATGATCCTCTCGAACATTTCCGTCCCCCTGGTGGCGCTGGTCGACAGCACCGTCATCGGCCACCTGCCTCACGCCCATCAGCTCGGTGCCGTGGCGGTCGGGGCCAGCCTGTACACCTTTCTCGCCTGGGCCATGGGATTTCTGCGCATGGGCTCCACCGGATTCGCGGCCCAGGCGGCCGGGCGTGGCGATGGCGCGGCTCTGCGACAGATTTTATTGCAAGGGTTGCTGTTGGCCATGGGACTGGCCGTGGTGTTGGGTGCGCTGGGCGTGCCGTTGAGTGGCGTCGCCCTGCATTTCATGCAGCCGTCGGCGGAACTGGACCAAATGACCCGCGAGTTTTTCCACACGCGGCTGTTCGGCCTGCCAGCGGCGCTGGCCAGTTATGCACTGGTCGGCTGGTTCCTCGGCACGCAGAACGCCCGCGCACCGTTGGTGATTCTGCTGAGCACCAACCTGGTCAACATTGCGCTGAATCTCTGGTTTGTCCTCGGCCTGGAATGGGGCGTGGTCGGTGCCGCCCGCGCATCAGTCATCGCCGAGTGGACCGGCGCCCTGATCGGCCTGCTGATGACCCGCCAGGCCCTGCGCGCCTATCCTGGCCACATCGCCTGGGCCGCACTGGCGCTGTGGCAGAGCTGGCGGCCTCTGCTGGCGGTCAATCGCGACATCTTCATCCGCAGCCTGGCCCTGCAATCGGTGTTTTTTCTGATCACGGTGCAAGGTGCACGACTGGGGGATGCTACCGTCGCCGCCAACGCCCTGTTGCTCAACGGCCTGCTGCTGACCGCCCATGCACTGGATGGTCTGGCCCACGCCGTCGAAGCCCTTTGCGGCCATGCCATCGGGGCTCGTGACCGCGAGGCCCTGCGCCGCTCATTGGTGGTGGCCTGCGGCTGGTCGCTGCTGGCGAGTCTCGGTTTTGCCGCGTTGTTCCTGTTTGCCGGGCATCTGTTCATCGAGATGCAGACCGATATTCAAAGCGTGCGCGACACCGCGTTCATCTATCTGCCCTATCTCGCGGCGCTGCCGTTGATCGCGGTCTGGAGCTACCTGCTCGACGGGCTGTTCATCGGCGCGACCCGCGCCCGGGAAATGCGCAACGGCATGCTGCTGACAGTGGCGTTGCTGGTCCCGTTCGGTTGGGCGTTGCGAGGTTTCGGCAACCATGGCCTGTGGATAACCTTCCTGCTGTTCATGGTGTTGCGCAGCCTGACCCTGGGCGCGATTGCCTGGCGTCTGCGGCGCAACGATGGCTGGTTCGTGCAGATTCAGGGTTGAGGGTTCTGCCAACGGTTGCGCAGGAAATCGAGGCGCTCTTTCTGAGTGGCGCCCGGCAACGGCAGGTCGGGCACAGCCTCCGGGTGCTGCAAGCGTAGCCATAACCAGCCATCGAGCACCGTTCGCTCGCTGAATCCCAATGTCAGCCCTTCCTGGAGATGGGATCACAGCGTGCGGTAATCGGTGCCGGTGGATTTGAACCATTGCCAGGTGTGGTGCTCCAGCAGGCAGGTTTGCAGCCTTGCCTTCTGATGGGGACTGAGTGCTTCTTCGATCGCCAGCGGGCTGACGGCAAGCCCCGGATTGAGCAGCCGTTGCCAGCCCTGGCTGCCGTTGGCCCGGTCCGCCCAGGTGCCACCGAACCAGCGCAACTGGCTGATCGGCCCCAGCCAGCGACTCAGCTCCCCGGCGTCGCAGGCATCGAAGAAGTAACTGGCGGTGCAAGGGTTGTAGTAACTCAGCAAGGCGCGGTGATGCGCGCCGAAACCGACCGTGAGCATGCGCCGCAAGTGCGCCAGCAAGGCCGATGCCGATGTCTCGCTGATCAACAGCAGGCCACGCCAGTACCGCGCATCGCGCTGGCATGCGCGGGCCAGAATCGGGCAGCTCCGCAGATCGATCAGGGCCGGGCCTTGCTCACGCAGCGCATGCCACTCCGTGCCTTCGAACAGCCAGAACCACCGCGCATGCGCAAACCGGTGCGGCAGGGCGGCCCCCGCTTGTGGCGCACCCGGTGTATCCAGCAAAAACCAGAGCGGGGTCGATTCGGGCATCTCGACGGCGATCATGCCGCACCACTCTGGCCAAGCCGCAACGCCGCCCGACAGGTACAAAAAGCCTGTTCACAATGATTGAAACTGCCGCCCCCCGGAAGCAGGCACAGCAACAACAAGGGCTCTCCAGAGCACAGCCAGCCCTGAATACCTTCGGGCGGATCGTCGTCGATGGAGAACGAACCGGGTGTCTCGACCGCTTCGGGCATCTGCGTCGGGTGAAGAACGCCGATAATCAGTGGTTGATCCGGATCGCCTTCGATGAAACTCACCACCACTTCCGTGCCTTCACTCAAGCGAGCGACGTTTGCCGCTTCCAGCTCCGGTGATATCGGCAGCCAACAGTGACTGGGGGCGGCCCCCTCGCCTTGATAAAGCCAGTCAAATTGCACCGCCACGGGCCTGGACGGATCGGGCCGGGGCTCATCGACCTCAACAATCCAGGCCCGTTGCAGGCTGTGCATGACCGGTTTGCGTGCAGAATGAGGCGACTCGAACGACGCCTCCCAACGCATCGCCCGCACCTGGTTGCTGTAGGGAGCGTCCAGGTCCTGACTGCCCTGATGCTCGACATGGGTCAGCAACCACGATCGATTCCACTCGGCCACCGGATGTTCGGCGAGCGGCATCATCTGCCCGCTGCGCAGTGTCGGCAGGTCCGTGTGACATTGCGCACGCTGCACCTCACTCTGCGCGCATTGTCGAACCTCGAAACGACGCACCGCCGGTTGTTCGCCATCGCGGTTGAACAGCGCCCTTTCGCCACGAGAAAAACACCCCTGACCATCGGAAAACACCACGCAGTGTCCTCGCGGCCGATGTTCGAAGTGGTAGTGCAGCCGTTCCTGGGCACACAGGCGCTGGACGAATTGCAGATCCGATTCCCGGTACTGCGTACAGAAATCACGAGGCGGGTAATCAGCGTCCAGTTCGAAGCGCCGGTTCGGACCGACGATGCCGTGCTCCTTGAGCACCTGATCGAGGATTTGCGGCACCGAGCGGGCGCTGAAGATGCGTTGGCTGAAACGCTGGGAAAGGCAAGCCAACCGTGGGCCGAGGCGAACATGGCAGAGCCTGGCCAGCGGCCCATGGTCGCGCTGGACCAGTTCATGCAGCTGTCCGTGCACACGGTTTCCCGCTGGCCCGAAGTGCAGAGAGGCCGAACGGTACATCAGGCTGGAGAGGTCAAGGCTCAGGTCATCGATCAGCAACTCCAGGTCAAAGACGAATGGCTCGCTGATGGATTCTCTACCGGTAAAGGCCAGGACCTCGAAGGTGTCGGACAGACCAGCTACGTCCAGACGAAATGCGGGTTCGTTGACTGGATCGAACATCGGCGATTCTCTACAGGAGGGGCGGCCGGGGATTCTCGCCGAGAGACATGGCCGAGTAGAGAGGCGAAGTACAACTTAGGAAATGACCTACGCGAAAAGAGGACTAAATGGCCTGGATGGCCGAGGACGTAGGTCGTTTCGCTTAGAGAAAGAGAGGTGTCGCACCAGGTCATCTGAAATTTCCGCAGCGTACGGTAAATTTTCAGACAACCTGATGAGAGCGGGGCTTACCTCAAGAAGACAGGTAAGACGAACGGGTCAGGCCCAGACGCAGGGCATCGAGGAACTGGGTGCGCTCGCTGGCACTGATGCGGGCACTGGCGCACTTGTCGCGGTAGTGGGTCATCAGTTCTTCTGGCGACAGGTGCACGTAACGCAGCATGTCTTCGATGGTGTCGTGGGTTTCGATACCCGCGTGATACACACTGCCGTCGGCGTTCTGATAGATGTTCACCGAGTCGGTGTCACCGAACAGGTTGTGCATGTCGCCGAGAATTTCCTGATAGGCGCCAACCAGGAAGATGCCCAGCAGGTAGTCTTCACCGTCCTTCAGCGCGTGCACCGGCAGACTGGTTTCGATGCTCTGTTCGTCGACGTACTGCTTGATCTTTCCGTCCGAGTCACAGGTCAGGTCCTGCAGCACGGCGCGACGCAGCGGCTCCTCGTCGAGGCGGTGCAGCGGCAGGATCGGCAAAACCTGGCCGATGGCCCAGGTGTCCGGCAGGCTCTGGAATACCGAGAAGTTGCAGATGTACTTGTCGGCCAGCTTGTCATTGAGTTCGTCGAGCACCTGGCGGTGGGAGCGCTGGCGCGCCTTCAACGAGTTGTGCAGGCGACGGCACACGGCGAAGTAGCATTGCTCGGCCAGGGCTTTTTCCGCCAGGGTCAGCTTGCCGTCGGCATATTGGGAGGCCACATCGCTCATGTAGTGCGTGGCGCGCCAGTAGGTTTCGGTGACCATTTCGATATCGGTCGGGCCGAGCAGGTCCACCAGCCACTGCACGGTTTCCGGCAGCGCTTCCTTGTTCTCGATCTGCGGCACGTCGTCGTTGTGTTTCTCGACGTCGGTGACCTGCACCACCAGCATGGCGTGGTGCGCCGTCAGGGAACGGCCGCTCTCGGAGAAAATGTTCGGGTGCGGCAGGCTCTGCGCGTCGCAGAACTCCTTGAGCATGCCGACCACGACACCCGCGTAATCGTCCATGTCGTAGTTGATCGAGCTGGCGTTACGCGAGTGCGTACCGTCGTAGTCGACGCCCAGGCCACCGCCGACGTCGATGTGATCCACCGGCAGGCCGAGGTTGCGCAGTTCGCCGTAGTAGCGAATCGCTTCCTTGAAACCGTGCTGGTAGTCCGCCAGGTTGGCGATCTGCGACCCCATATGGAAGTGCAGCAGGCGAATGCCTTGATCCAGGCCGGCAGCACGAAAACGCTCCACCACCGACAGCAACTGCGCCGCCGACAGACCAAACTTGGATTTTTCGCCACCGGTGTCCGCCCACTTGCTCGACGCCAGGGAGGACAGACGCACGCGCAGACCGACCTGGGGCTTGACCTTGAGCGACGCCGCTTCTTCGATCACCAGGCCGACTTCGGACTCTTTCTCGATCACGATGAACACGTTGTGGCCGAGCTTCTGGCCCATCAGCGCCAGACGGATGAACTCACGGTCCTTGTAGCCGTTGCAGACGATGGTGCCGCCCTTCGGCGCCAGTGCCAGTACCGCCAGCAGTTCAGGCTTGGAGCCGGCTTCCAGGCCGATGGAGACGTTCTGGGTAGCGATGATGTTTTCGATCACCGCTTCCTGCTGGTTGACCTTGATCGGGTACAACGCGGTGTATTTGCTTTGGTATTCCAGGCGTTCGATGTTGGCGTCGAACGCACCGGTCAACTGACGCACGCGGTCTTGCAGAATGTCCGGGAAACGGACCAGCAGCGGCAAGGACAAGCCGCTTTTACGCAACTGGTCGACTTGCTCGAACAGGTCGATCGGCGCGCTGCTCGGGCCGTTCGGACGAACTTCGACGCGACCGGCGTCGTTGATCGCGAAATACCCGGCCCCCCAATGGCGAATCCCGTAAACACTGCGGCTGTCCGCAACTGTCCATTGGCTGCCATCGTCTTTGCGTGTGCGTCGTACGGACATCGAAGTCCCCTATAAAGAAGTCATAGTGCGTCGCCTGGATTCAGGCCGGCGCAGTCTAAAGAATGAAAATGACGGTTCGTCAACGAGGGGTAGACCCCGTCGACGGCAGTGAGTTTAGAAACCGGTCATGAACAGGCTCTGTGAAAACCATGATGACGACGCCAGACCTGACGTTCATCAGGACCGGGTCAAGCCACGGGTGGTTTTCACAGAGGCTGCTAGCCGCCGGATTTCTTCGCTTTGAAACCGTGCCTGGTCAACTCGGCCAAGAGTAGCTCGACATGGTCGCCCTGGATTTCAATGATCCCGTCTTTCAACGCCCCACCGGTGCCGCAACGTTTTTTCAACGTCGTGGCCAGCTCCTTGAGCGCGTCTTCAGCCAGCGGCACGCCGGTGATGGTCGTCACCGTCTTGCCGCCACGGCCCTTGCTTTCGCGACGCACGCGAGCGATGCCGTCGCCGGCCGGAATAACGGTCTGTTTGCAGATACAGGCGTCCACCGGTTTACTGCAATCCGGGCAATGACGACCTGCGTCGGTGGAAAATACCAGGCCACCGAGGGCGGCGAAGGATGCGGCTTTTTTGGCCACCGGCAATCCTCTTGGGAGGACAAAGACTGGTCGCAGCACTTGGGAAAGGCTATCGACCGCGAAACCCCACTCAGGCAGGGGCAGCGCTAGTGAAACAGTACATCACTGCAGGAGCTGGCTTGTCGGGTCGCCGCATCGCAGCGATGGACATCAACGATAACGCGCGGCACTCGGCAGCACGCGTCGTCCTTGCGTTTTTCGCGAGCAGGCTCGCTCCTACAAAAGGTCGCGCAGTGTAACGGCAAAAACGCCGATTGCTAAGAGCCAATCGGCGCCAATTTACAGCTCTTTTGCGACGTCGCCGCCGCGGGCCCTGAGATAGCGTTTCAGCGCGGCCAATGAGTCCGGGCAATAAGGCTTTTCGTCGATTTCCCGAAGCACTTCGTCGATTGGCAGAAAACGCGCTTCAAGCACCTCCTCCGGTTGCAGGACCAACGGACCATCCCACACCGCCGAAAACGCTGAACACCAGAGCCGGTTGCCGGTGTCTTCGAAGAAAAAATGGTCATGGGCGGTCAATTCCACACCGCTCACGCCAAGCTCTTCTTCCAGCTCGCGGGCCGCCGACTCGGCATAGGTTTCGTCGGCCAGCACCATGCCGCCCGCCGCCACGTCCCAATATCCGGGATAAATCGCTTTGCTCAGGGTTCGACGGTGCACGCAAAGCTCACCGACGGAATTGAACAGCATGATGTAGGTGCCCCGTCCGATCAGCCCGCGCTCGCGCAGATCGGCACGCACCAGGGCTCCGAGCGGGTTGTCCTGCTCGTCGACCCAGGCGATCTGTTCAGCATCCGAAGCGGCCCGGTGGGCAGCCTCTTTGGCACTATCGACCATGACTCAGCCCTGATTCAGCAGTTGACGCAAATCGATCACCGCCGCATTGGCGCGGGAGATGTAGTTGGCCATGACCAACGAGTGGTTGGCCAGCACGCCGAAGCCGCTGCCATTGAGGATCATCGGGCTCCATACCGGTTCCTGCGAAGCTTCCAGTTCACGGATGATCTGGCGCACGCTGACCGTGGCGTTCTTCTTCGCCAGCACATCGGCGAAATCGACCTCGATAGCGCGCAGCAAGTGCGACAGGGCCCAGGCCTGACCGCGTGCCTCATAGAACACGTTGTCGATCTGCATCCACGGGGTTTCGACGATTTCTTCGTCAACCTGCGGCGCCACACCCGGTGCCACGACTTCGGTTTTCAACGCCGTGTTGAGCTTGACTCGGCCGACACTGGCCGACAGGCGTTGCGACAGCGACCCCAGGCGAGTCCCGACGTCACCCAGCCAGTTGTTCAGGTTGTCGGCACGGGCATAGAACAGGGCCGTCTTCTGGTTCGGATCCGACAGGCGCGCCTGATAGCGACTCAGGGAATTGATGCCTTCCTGATACTCGGACTCACTGGACGGCAACACCCAGCTTTTATTGTCGAAGTTGAAACGCGGCTCGGCCTTGGCCAGATCGGCGTCTTCAGTGGACTGCGATTGCGAACGGGCGAAGTCCTTGCGCATCGCACGACTCAGATCACGCACCTGGACCAGCACGCCATATTCCCAGCTCGGCATGTTGTCCATCCACAGGCCCGGCGGGAAACGGTCGTTGGAAATGTAGCCGCCTGGCTTGCTCAGCAATGTACCGGCCACAGTCTTGAGGGTTTCGACCGTGGTATAGCCGACCACCATCTGCTTGCCTTCTTTCTCGGCCGCCATTTGGGCATTTTGCTGCACCGGAAACAGCGATGGCTCCTGGCTCCAGTACCAGCCCAGAATGCTCGTGACCACCAGGTAGATCACGAGCAGTGTGAGCAGCGCCCGACTGAACAACAGGCCGCCCAGATAACTGCGGGTAGCCGACTTCGGTTCAGCGGCACGTTCAGGCGCGCTACCGGCGCGGTTCTTCCAGTCCAGCATGGCGATATCCTTTCAATCACTTGGGTTCATCGGTTCGACCACAACCATACAACAACGTGCCTTGGCCCGGCACCCGCCGTTGGGTTGATGCTGAAAATTAGTCGCCTCGTTCGCAAAAAAACCCGGGGTTGCCGGCTGCTGACTGTCAGTGCCGGTATTGATCGGTTGTTTTTTGCGACGACGGCTCAGGGTCTGACAGAAAGCCTATAGGGGATTCCCCTACCCCCAAAAAAACGAAAATCGTCGCCAATCCATCCCGTCAAAACGCCGCGAACCGTTGCCGGGCAAGGCTGGAAAACCACCAGAATCGGCACCCTGCCAAACCAGAAAAACCCTGAAAGCCCCCGATCTAAAAGGCCCTCCAAAGAACAACCATTCAATTAAAGACCGCTCAGTCACAAACTGAATGAAGGCGCTTTACAGATTATTGACTTACAACACTCATGCAATCGAAAAGAGGTGCTAGCATAGAGCCACCAGTCGACCCTCAGCGTGCACCCTAACTAGTAGTCAGGATATGACCGAGCCAGAAGACCCCAGCCGCGAGCGCCTCAAGCATCACTTTGCCCAGCGGGTAATTCATCAAGCACGTCAGATTCTTGAGATATGGCAGCGCCTGCAGCGCAGCGAGTGGTCGACCAATGATCTGTCGGAACTGAGCGAGGCCAATCTGCGCCTGCTGCGCTTCGCCGAACGTTTCGAGCAACCGGAACACACGCAACTGGCACGCCATATCAGCCAGTCGCTGGAAGCTGTCGACGCCAATCGCGGACGACTGAGCAGCGGCCTGATCACCGACCTCAATCGCTTGATGCAGCGCCTGTCGCGCACCGGCCTGCGTCATGGCGACCAGCTCGACCAAACCTTCCTGCCGCCCCTGCGCAAGCCGATCTACGTGATGCTGCAGGACCATGACCGTGGCGAACGCCTGGCCAAACAGCTTGAGTTCTTTGGCCTCAGCGCCCAGTCCCTGGACAGCGTGGCGGCGTTTCGTTCCTCGATGGTCGAGCGCCTGCCGGCGGCGATTGTCATGGACGTGGATTTCAGCGGCCCCGGCATCGGCCTGCAACTGGCCGCCGAAGCCCAGGCAGGCCTCGATCAACGTTTACCGTTGTTATTCTTCAGCCTGCACGAAACCGACACCCCGACCCGCCTGGCCGCCGTGCGGGCCGGTGGTCAGGAGTTTCTCACCGGCACCCTCGAAGCCTCGAGCCTGCTGGAGAAAATCGAAGTCCTGACCTGCGTCGCCCAGTACGAACCTTATAAAGTGCTGATCATCGACGACTCCCGCGCCCAGGCACTGCACACCGAACGCCTCCTTAATAGCGCAGGGATCGTCACCCGGACCTTGATCGAGCCGATCCAGGCCATGGCCGAGCTGGCTGACTTTCAACCGGACCTGATCATCCTCGACATGTACATGCCGGCGTGCACCGGTACGGAACTGGCCAAGGTCATTCGCCACAACGACCGTTACGTCAGCGTGCCGATCATTTACCTGTCGGCCGAAGATGATCTGGACAAGCAACTCGACGCCATGAGCGAAGGCGGCGACGACTTCCTGACCAAGCCGATCAAGCCTCGGCACCTGATCACCACCGTGCGCAACCGCGCGGCACGGGCACGCAACCTCAAGGCACGGATGGTCCGCGACAGCCTCACCGGGTTGTACAACCACACCCACATTCTGCAATTGCTCGAAGACTGCTCGTTCCGCGCCCGTCGCGAGAACAAGCCGCTGAGCTTTGCGATGCTCGACATCGACCACTTCAAACGGGTCAATGACAGCCACGGCCACCCCATGGGCGACCGCGTGATCAAGAGCCTGGCCCTGTTCCTCAAGCAACGATTGCGCAAGACCGACTTTATCGGCCGTTACGGCGGCGAAGAGTTCGCCATCGTCATGCCCGACACTGACCTTGAAGCGGCCTACCGGGTCCTCGATGAAATACGTCAGCGGTTTGCCGAAATTCATTACCCCGCTCAACCCCACGATCTTTGGTGCACCTTCAGTGCCGGGGTGGTCGAGTTGTGCGAACACTCGGACAGCCTGTTGATGGCCAGCCAGGCGGACGAGGCGCTCTATCGGGCCAAAGACGCCGGGCGCAATCGCGTACAGGCGGCCAGGACGTCAAAGCAAAGTGCCACTTTTTCATCGCAAATCACTCCATCCGTCATAACCCTGTAACAGAAACGCAATAAATTCAGGCGCTTACCACTCTGCCGTTGGTAGACACGATGCGCCTGAAGCTGCTGACCAATCTCAATACCCTTCTTTTAGTCGCCGTCTGCGTCGCCCTTGGCGCGACACTCTGGTGGTCGCAAAAGGCCCTCGAACGCCCCTATCTGTTGATGGAGCGATACCTCGGCCTGTCCCAGCGGTTTCAAAATGAAGTCGCGCGCAACGTCGAAGACTATCTCGCCAGCGGCGATGCCCTGCGCTTGAGCAGCGCCAGCCAGGCCATCGACGGCCTGCAAAAAGAGCTCGGCGAATTGCCGCCGGCCCTGGCCGAAACCTTGCGCCCCAGCCTGTCGACCCTGGACGAATTCAGCAAAACCGACCTGCTGGCCGCCGGCAAACTCGCGGGAGACCCGCAAGCCCTGTTGCTGCAAGCCGAACGGGAACTCGGCGCCAGCCTTGACCAACTCAGCCAGTACGCCAGCGGCAACGCGGCGTACCTGACACCATTGCTCGCCGCCGCCCAGCACCTGGGCAAACTTTCCCTGGCCCGGGACAAACTGGTCAGCAGCGGCCGCAGCGAACTGGCTGCCGATGTCGAGCGCGAAGTCGCCAACATCCGTGCCCAGGCTGAGCAGCTGGATACCCTGCCACTGCTGGGCGTGGCCGTCAGCGCTGAATCGAATACGGATGATTTCGCCGCCATGATGGGGCTGGAAAACACTGAAAAAGCCGTTGCGGAAGATGCCGGCGTCGGCCTCAAGCGAGAACTGAACAGCCTCCTCACCCGCTACCCGGCGGAACTGGCGCGTACCCGCGAGCAGATCCAGAAACGCGCCGACCTCAGTGCCGCGACCCACCTGAAAATCACCGCCGTGCAGCAAGTGATCGCCGGTCTTGAGCCCGTGGTACGCGCCCAACACGGACAGATCCAGAGCGAAGTGCGATTGATGCAAGGCGTGATGATCGGCCTGATTTTGCTGATCGCCCTGCTCATCGACACCCTGCAACGCAAGCTGGCCCGAACCCTGACCAACCTCGCTCCGGCCCTGTCCACCTGGGCCGAAGGCGATTTCAGTCGCGACATTCAATTGGGCAAAACCAACCGCGAACTGCAAGACATCGAAGCCTCGCTCAATCGCCTGCGCGCCTATCTGGTGGACCTGGTGGGCACCATTCGCCTCAACGCCGAGCAGGTCGCCGGCAGCAGCCGAACCCTGGCAGATTTGAGCAACGACCTGCACAGCGGCGCCGAACATCAGGCCGGTGACACGGCCATGATCCGTGATTCGCTCAGCGAACTGGAAGCGACCATTCAACAAGTGGCCGGCGATGCCAGTCAGGCTGCCGATGCCAGCCGCCACGCGGGCCAGGCCGTCGCGCACGGGCAGCAAGTCATCGGCCTGAGCCTCACCGGCCTGCATGCGCTGGTGGGTGAAGTGCAAGGCAATGCGCAGATGATCGAACACCTGGCCGAGGAATCGGCCACCATCGGCGGTGTGTTGACGGTGATCCGCTCGATTGCCGACCAGACCAACCTGTTGGCCCTGAACGCGGCCATCGAAGCCGCACGCGCCGGGGAAATGGGGCGCGGTTTTGCCGTGGTGGCGGAAGAAGTGCGCTCCCTGGCACAACGCACCGCCGGCGCCACGGGAGAAATCCAGACCCTGATCGCCGGCCTGCAAACGGCCGCGCGGCAATCGGTCGAAGGCATGCGCGCCCAGGTCGAACACGCCGAAGCCACCGCCAATCAGGCCCAGGCGGCCGACGGTGCACTGGATAAAATCGTCGGAGCGATCCAGACCATTTCCGAGACAGCCGTGCGCATTGCCGATGTCACCGCCCAGCAGAGTGGCGCTGTCAGCGAGATCCGCGATCACAGCGAGCGGATTCACCAACTGGGTGGGGATAACTTGCTGCGCATTGGCGAAGGGCGAGAGCAAGGGGAAAACCTGCTGGTGTTGGGCGGGCAACTGCATACGGCCGTTCAGGCGTTCCGCGTCTGACAGATTGCCATCGCGAGCTGGCTCGCTCCCACATTTGATTTGTGTACGCCGCAGATCCCCCTGTGGGAGCGAGCCTGCTCGCGATAGCGTCAGTTCACTCACTCCCCATCCTTGGCCCTGCATACCCGTCCGCCGTCCGCTATCATGCCCCCAATTCCGATACGCGAGATTGTCATGCGCCGTTTGCTCTGCCTGCTGCTTTTAGTGCTCGCCCTGCCGGCCACCGCCACCGGGCTGCTGGAGAGTCGGCCCAGTTCGACGCTGGGCTCGATCAACAACAGCGCCGATTTCCTGCCGGTGCGCGAAGCCTTCCAACTGAGTCTGGTGGAAAGCACGCCGCAATCGATCAAGCTGCGCTTCGTCGCCACCGAAGGTTATTACCTCTACCGTCACCGCTTTCAGTTCCGCGCCGATCCAGCCGATGTCGTCCTCGGCACGGCAAGACTGCCGGACGGGCAAAAGAAGCATGACGAGTACTTTGGCGACGTCGAGGTCTACCACGGCATTCTCGACGTGGAACTGCCGCGCACCGATCAACGCGCCTTTACCCTGGCCGTGACCTATCAGGGCTGTGCGGACAAAGGCCTGTGCTATCCACCCGAGACCGAACGCCTGAGCATCAACGGCGACGGCGCAACGCCAGCCCGTGACTGGGGCTGGCGCGAACTGGCGCTGTTCTTTCTCGCCGGACTGGGCCTGACCTTTACTCCCTGCGTACTGCCCATGCTGCCGATTCTTTCCGGCGTGGTGTTGCGCGGTCAGGTCGGTGGCTGGCGCGGGTTCAATCTGTCGTTGGCCTATGTACTGCCGATGGCCATCTGCTTCGCCCTGCTCGGTGCCTTGATGGGATTGTTCGGCGCGCAGCTCAACTTGCAGGCACGCCTGCAATCAGCCTGGGTGCTGGTGCCGTTCGCGATGTTTTTTGCCGTGTTCGCCCTGGCGATGTTCGGCGTGTTCGAACTCAAGTTGCCACACGCGATCAGCAGCCGACTCGATCGCATCGCCGGACGCACCGAAGGCGGTTCATTGTGGGGCGCCGCCGTGCTGGGCGTGGTCTCGAGCCTGCTGGTTTCACCTTGCGTCTCGGCACCTCTGGCCGGCGCGCTGCTATACATCAGTGCCAGCGGCGATGCCTTGGGCGGCGGCCTGAAACTGTTCATGCTCGGCCTCGGCATGGGTGCACCGCTGTTGCTGGTGGCCACAGGCGGTGCCGCCTGGCTGCCGAAGAGCGGACCATGGCTGGTCTACGTGAAAAACGCGATTGGCGTATTGCTGCTGGGGCTGGCGATCGGTCTGCTCAGCCGCGTCATGCCGGGGCAGATCACCTTGCTGTTGATCGGTTTGCTGGCCGGTGGCGTCGGCCTGTTCATGGGCGCGCTGGAGTTCGTCTACAAACCCCCTCGAAAACGCCTGGGTCAATTGCTCGGGTTGTTTCTGCTGTTTTATGCGCTGGCCTGCTGGTATGGCGCGTTCAGCGGACAGACCGATCCGTTCAACCCGATCGGTCAGATGCGCACGGTTGCCGGCAACCCGCCAGCACCCAACAGCAATGCATGGCAGACCGTCAGCACCCCGGCCGACCTCGACCGCGCACTGGCCGAAGCCCGCGCATCGGGCACTCCGCTGCTGCTCGACTGGTACGCCGACTGGTGCATCAGTTGCAAAGTCATCGAACACGAAGTGCTCAACGACTCCACGGTTGTGGAACGGCTCAAGGACTACCGGCTGATTCGCTTCGACATCACCGCCAGCAATGCCGAGCAACGCGCCCTGCTCGACCGCTACAAACTGTTCGGACCTCCGGCACTGATGTTTTTCGGCAAGGACGGCGTCGAACGTGCGGAAGTACGGGTGATCGGCGAGATCAATGCACGGGACTTCGCCGAACGTGTCGCCAGGGCGAATGACCGGATTTAATCAAGCGGTCATATATTTCGCGCAAACATCGGTCATCGTGCTGCCTATTGCAGAGAACTGGACAGTCACAAAGGCTTTGCGGCATAGTCGCCGGGTTCTGACAACTGCACACGGATAACAAAGGAACAGCCGATGGCGACCCTACTGGTTCTGCACGGACCCAACCTGAACTTGCTTGGCACCCGTGAACCGGGCACCTACGGCGCCACGACGCTGGCGCAGATCAACCAGGACCTGGAGCGCCGGGCCCGTGAAGCCGGCCACCATTTGCTGCACCTGCAAAGCAATGCCGAGTACGAATTGATCGACCGCATCCACGCCGCTCGCACTGAAGGTGTGGACTTCATTTTGATCAACCCAGCAGCTTTTACGCATACAAGTGTCGCATTACGTGACGCGTTGCTGGCGGTGAGCATCCCATTCATCGAAGTGCATTTGTCTAACGTGCACAAACGCGAACCTTTCCGCCATCACTCTTACTTCTCCGACGTAGCGGTGGGAGTGATCTGCGGCCTTGGCGCCAGCGGTTATCGACTGGCCCTGGAGGCCGCCCTAGAGCAGCTTGAAAAACAGGCAACAGCTTGAACAACAAGCGTTAAACGCCCCTGACCGACCCTTGGGAGTTGATGATTCATGGATATCCGTAAAGTTAAGAAACTGATCGAATTGCTGGAAGAGTCCGGCATCGACGAGCTCGAGATCAAGGAAGGCGAAGAGTCCGTACGCATCAGCCGTCATAGCAAGACCCCGGCTCAGCAGTACTACGCACCGGCTCCAATGCATGCCCCGGCTGCCGCGCCTGTCGCTGCCGCTGCTCCGGCTGCCGCTGCAGCCCCTGCTGCTGCGGCCGCACCAGCGCTGAACGGCACCGTTGCCCGTTCGCCGATGGTCGGCACGTTCTATCGCAAGTCTTCGCCAACCTCGCCGTCCTTCGTTGAAGTCGGCCAGACCGTGAAGAAAGGCGACACCCTGTGCATCGTTGAAGCCATGAAGATGATGAACCACATCGAAGCTGAAACCAGCGGTGTGATCGAATCCATCCTCGTCGAAGACGGCCAGCCGGTTGAGTACGACCAACCGCTGTTCACCATCGTTTGAACCGCGGAGAGCCTTTGATGACTGCGAAGTTGGAAAAAGTTCTGATCGCCAACCGCGGTGAGATCGCACTGCGGATTCTGCGCGCCTGCAAAGAGATGGGCATCAAGACCGTCGCCGTTTATTCCAAGGCTGACAAGGAACTGATGCACCTGGGCCTGGCAGACGAATCCGTCTGCATCGGTCCGGCATCGGCCGCCCAATCCTACCTGCACATCCCGGCGATCATCGCCGCGGCCGAAGTGACCGGCGCCACCGCCATTCACCCGGGCTACGGTTTCCTCGCGGAAAACGCCGACTTCGCCGAACAGGTCGAGAAATCCGGCTTCGCCTTCATCGGTCCGAAAGCTGAAACCATCCGCCTGATGGGCGACAAGGTTTCGGCCAAGCACGCCATGATCGCCGCCGGTGTGCCGACCGTTCCGGGTTCCGACGGCCCGCTGCCGGAGGACGAAGAAACCGCCCTGCGCATCGGCCGTGAAGTCGGTTACCCGGTGATCATCAAAGCCGCTGGCGGCGGTGGTGGTCGCGGCATGCGCGTTGTGCACAAGGAAGAAGACCTGATTTCCTCGGCGAAACTGACCCGTTCCGAAGCGGGCGCAGCGTTCGGCAACCCGATGGTCTATCTGGAAAAATTCCTGACCAACCCGCGCCACGTGGAAGTCCAGGTACTTTCCGACGGCCAGGGCAACGCCATCCATCTGGGCGACCGCGACTGCTCGCTGCAACGCCGTCACCAGAAAGTTCTCGAAGAAGCGCCGGCACCGGGCATCGACGAGAAGGCTCGCCAGGAAGTCTTCGCCCGCTGCGTCAAGGCGTGCATCGACATCGGTTACCGCGGCGCAGGCACTTTCGAGTTCCTGTACGAGAACGGTCGCTTCTACTTCATCGAGATGAACACTCGTGTCCAGGTAGAGCACCCGGTATCGGAAATGGTCACCGGCATCGACATCGTCAAGGAGATGCTGAGCATCGCCGCCGGCAACAAGCTGTCGTTCACCCAGGATGACGTGGTCATCCGCGGTCACGCGCTGGAATGCCGGATCAACGCCGAAGACCCGAAAACCTTCATGCCGAGCCCTGGCACGGTCAAGCATTTCCACGCCCCGGGCGGCAACGGCGTTCGCGTCGATTCGCACCTGTACAGTGGTTATGCCGTTCCGCCGAACTACGATTCGTTGATCGGCAAGCTGATCACCTACGGCGCAACCCGTGACGAAGCCATGGCACGCATGCGCAATGCCCTGGACGAGATCGTGGTCGACGGGATCAAGACCAACATCCCGCTGCACCGCGACCTGACCCGCGATGAAGGCTTCTGCAAAGGGGGCGTGAACATTCACTACCTCGAGCACAAGCTGGCGGGTGAGAAGCACTAAGCTTCGACCTCATCAACAAGGCCGCCTTCGGGCGGCCTTGTTGTTTCCGGATACTTCATTTAACGAATCACCAGCGCCCCTGTGGGAGCGGGCTTGCCCGCGATAGCGGTGTATCCGTCTACGATTGATATCGGATGTGCCGGCCTCATCGCGAGCAAGCTCGCGCGCACGGGGTATGTGTTGATGCTCGGACCAACCCACTCCCACAAAACCCCCGCGCTCGCGTAAACTTGCGCGCTTCTCGCAGCCCGCTAGGCTGCAATCAATACTTTTCAAAGGTGCCCGCCATGCCTTGGCTGCAAGTCCGTCTCGCCATCAGCCCAGAACAAGCCGAAACCTACGAAGACGCTTTCCTTGAAGTGGGCGCCGTGTCGGTGACCTTCATGGACGCCGAAGATCAGCCGATCTTCGAGCCGGAACTCAATACCACGCCACTGTGGTCGCACACCCACCTGCTGGCCCTGTTCGAAGGCGGCACCGAAGCTGGCCCGGTACTGGCCCATCTGGAACTGCTGACCGGCAGCCCATTGCCCGAGCACCACAGCGAAGTGATCGAAGACCAGGACTGGGAACGCAGCTGGATGGATAACTTCCAGCCGATGCGTTTTGGCCAGCGCCTGTGGATCGTGCCGAGCTGGCACGCCGCCCCCGAGCCTGAGGCGGTCAACCTGTTGCTGGACCCGGGCCTGGCGTTCGGCACCGGTACCCACCCCACCACCGCGCTGTGCCTGGAATGGCTCGACGGCCAGGACCTGAAAGGTTGCAATGTGCTGGACTTCGGCTGTGGCTCGGGGATTCTGGCGATTGCCGCCCTCCTGCTGGGTGCAAAGGAAGCCGTGGGCACCGACATCGACGTTCAGGCGCTGGAAGCTTCCCGCGACAACGCCGGACGCAACAATATTGCCGAAGAGCTCTTCCCGCTGTATCTGCCGGAAGATTTGCCGCAGGTTCAGGCCGACGTGCTGGTTGCCAACATTCTCGCCGGCCCGCTGGTGTCCCTGGCACCGCAGCTGTCCGGACTGGTCAAGACGGGCGGTCGCCTGGCGCTGTCGGGCATCCTCGCCGAGCAAGGCGAAGAAGTCGCCGCCGCCTATGCCAAGGACTTCGACCTGGATCCGATCGCCAATCGCGATGGCTGGGTGCGCATCACCGGTCGTCGGCGCTAGAATGAGCCTCTGCATAATCCGGATCGCCGCATGACCGACAGCTTCGTCACTCAGTGCCCGCATTGCCAAACCAGCTTCCGCGTCAGCCATGCTCAGTTGAGCGTGGCTCGCGGCGTTGTTCGCTGCGGCTCATGCCTGCAGGTGTTCAATGCCGCCAAGCAGTTGCTTGAGCAGGCCGGCAAGGAGCCTGTCGCACCGGTCGTCCCGGCCACCGTCGAAGCACCGCCACCCGCAGAACCGCGCGCCATCAGCCAAAAACAATGGACAGCCGCCGAGCTGGACCTCGACAGCCTCGACCTCGACGAAGAACTGGCCCGACTCGAGCAGCGGGAAATCCAGCCGACCACGGAGTTCACCCGGCATCGCGAAGACACGCTCAGCGCCCGTCGCGACACCGCCGAGACCGAAGAGCCCTGGTCCGACAGCCTGTTCAGCGAATCGGCTGCCGATCGCGCCCAGACCGAAGAAGAGGATTTGCCGGAACCGGAGCAGGTCCCGAACAAACCCTCGCGCACCGAACCTTCACTGTCCCTGGAGCCCGTAGAACCGGAGGACGAAGCAACACCGCCACAACTGCGCCTGCACGACCCGCTCGACACACCGGTTCATCATGAACGCCTGTCGGCCACTGCAAGCGACGAACATGACGACGACCTGCCCTCGATCGAGCCATTGCGCAAGCGACGCGAACGCAGTGAACCCGGCGTGCGCACCGACGTGTTGCAAGACCTGACCGATGATCCGCTGCAACTCGACTGGCAAAAACGTCGCTCCCCGTGGGGTCGCCGACTCTTCTGGCTACTGCTGATCGTGCTCGGCGCCGGTGCGCTCGCCGGCCAGTACGTTGCTTACCACTTCGATGAACTGGCACGTCAGGACCAATACCGTCCGTGGTTCCAGCAACTGTGCCCGCAAATCGGCTGCACAGTGCCATCCAAAGTCGACATCGCCAAAATCAAAAGCAGCAACCTGGTGGTGCGCAGTCACCCGGAATTCAACGGCGCCCTGGTGGTCGACGCGATCATCTACAACCGCGCGCCCTTCTCCCAGCCATTCCCGTTGCTGGAACTGCGCTTTGCCGACCTCAATGGCCATCTGATCGCCAGCCGTCGCTTCAAGCCCGCCGAGTACCTGAGCGGCGACCTCGAAGGCATGGCCGAAATGCCCCCGCAAACACCGATCCACATCGCACTGGACATTCTCGATCCAGGCGCCAAAGCGGTGAACTACAGCCTCAGCTTCCACTCGCCGGAGTGAAACCGTTCACCGATCCCGAATTGACGACAACTTTCTGACTTTATCCGCCCGGACCAAACCGCTGGCGATAACGGAATAACTGTTCAGATTTTGTTCAA
The DNA here is from genome assembly GCF_054481235.1 of Pseudomonas fluorescens group sp. PF-69. Lineage (NCBI taxonomy): Bacteria > Pseudomonadati > Pseudomonadota > Gammaproteobacteria > Pseudomonadales > Pseudomonadaceae > Pseudomonas > Pseudomonas fluorescens group sp. PF-69. Next base: position 927,456 of record NZ_JBTMNC010000001.1, read on the forward strand.
TTCAGCCTTTATCCAGTCATCGAGAGCGGGTATCATGCCAACCCTTTTTCGAACTCTCATGATCCGGCCCCACAACAGGGAAGTCCTATGTCGGCGGTACGCATCGGCCCATACACATTACACAACGGCTTGATTCTCGCCCCCATGGCGGGCGTCACTGACCAACCCTTTCGTCAGCTGTGCAAGCGACTGGGCGCGGGGCTAGTAGTCTCGGAAATGGTCACCAGCGACATGAGCTTGTGGAACACCCGCAAGTCGCGCATGCGCATGATCCACGAAGGTGATCCCGAGCCACGCTCGGTACAGATCGCCGGTGGTGACGCACAGATGCTGGCGGATGCGGCCCGGGCCAACGTCGAGCTGGGCGCACAGATTATTGATATCAACATGGGCTGTCCGGCAAAAAAAGTCTGCAACAAGGCTGCCGGCTCCGCCCTGTTGAAGGATGAGGCATTGGTTACCGAGATCCTGCAGGCCGTCGTGGCTGCGGTTGATGTGCCGGTGACCCTGAAGATCCGTACCGGCTGGGACCGGGACAACAAGAACGGCCTGACCGTGGCGAAGATCGCCGAGCAGGCAGGCATTACGGCGCTGGCGGTCCATGGCCGCACCCGTGCCGATCTGTACACCGGTGAAGCCGAGTACGACACCATCGCCGCGATCAAGCAGGCGGTGTCGATGCCGGTCTTCGCCAATGGCGACATCGACTCGCCAGAGAAGGCCCGATACGTGCTTGATGCGACCGGTGCCGATGGCCTTCTGGTTGGTCGGGCTGCCCAGGGGCGGCCATGGATTTTTCGCGAGATCGACCATTTCCTGCGAACCGGCGAGAAGCTCCCGGCGCTGGAACTGATCGAAGTGGAACGCATACTGCTAGAGCATCTGGCTGCGCTTCACGCCTTCTACGGAGACGTAATGGGCGTACGCATTGCTCGAAAGCATGTGGGCTGGTATCTCGCAACCTTGCCGGGCGCCAGGGAGTTTCGCGCCCACTTCAATCGTTTGGAAGATACGGAAGCACAATGCGCCAACGTTCAGGGCTTCTTCGCCGAACGTTACAAGAGCCTGACAGGGGACGGAGAGGGGGTGGCCGCATGACGATGATGACCGAGACTTTAGTGAGTGGAACAACACCCGTGAGCGACAACGTGAATTTGAAACAGCACCTCAATACCCCGAGTGAAGAAGGCCAGACCCTTCGCGGGAGTGTCGAGAAAGCGCTGCACAATTATTTCGCCCACCTTGAGGGCGCTGCCGTCACGGATGTGTACAACCTGGTGCTCTCCGAAGTCGAGGCTCCCCTGCTCGAGTGCGTGATGAACTACGTCAAGGGCAACCAGACCAAAGCCAGCGAGATGCTCGGGCTGAACCGAGGCACGCTGCGCAAGAAACTCAAGCAGTACGATTTGCTGTAAGCATTCAATCAAACCAGAAAGGCGCCCGCGTAAAACCGGTCGCCTTTTTTGCTGACTCCTTTGCTTTTGATGGAAATTGAAATGACCGACCAGACTACCCGCCTGCCGATCCGCCGCGCCTTGATCAGCGTTTCCGACAAGACCGGGATCCTCGAATTCGCCAAAGAACTTGAAGCACTGGGCGTCGAGATCCTCTCCACCGGCGGGACGTTCAAGCTGCTGCAGGACAACGGCGTTGCCGCAGTGGAAGTCGCTGATTACACCGGCTTTGCCGAAATGATGGACGGTCGGGTGAAAACCCTGCACCCGAAAATCCACGGCGGGATCCTGGGTCGTCGCGGTATAGACGACGCCATCATGAACGAGCACGGCATCAAGCCGATCGACCTGGTAGCGGTTAACCTCTACCCGTTCGAAGCCACCATCAACAAGCCAGGCTGCGACCTGCCGACCGCGATCGAAAACATCGACATCGGCGGCCCGACCATGGTGCGTTCGGCAGCGAAGAACCACAAGGACGTGGCCATCGTGGTCAACGCCAGCGATTACGCCGGCGTCCTGGAAAACCTCAAGGCCGGTGGCCTGACCTACGCCCAGCGTTTCGACCTGATGCTCAAGGCCTTCGAGCACACCGCTGCCTATGACGGCATGATCGCCAACTACATGGGCACCGTGAACCAGGCCGCTGACACCCTCAGCACTGAAGGTCGCAGCGAATTCCCGCGCACCTTCAACAGCCAGTTCATCAAGGCCCAGGAAATGCGCTACGGCGAGAACCCGCACCAGAGCGCGGCGTTCTACGTGGAAGCCAAGCCTGCCGAAGTCGGCATCGCCACCGCGACCCAGCTGCAAGGCAAGGAACTGTCGTACAACAACGTGGCCGACACCGATGCCGCGCTGGAATGCGTGAAGAGCTTCGTCAAGCCAGCCTGCGTGATCGTCAAGCATGCCAACCCGTGTGGCGTGGCCGTCAGCCCGGACGCCGAAGGCGGTATCCGCAAGGCCTACGACCTGGCCTACGCCACCGACACCGAATCCGCTTTTGGCGGCATCATCGCGTTCAACCGCGAGCTGGATGCTGAAACCGCCAAAGCCATCGTCGAGCGCCAGTTCGTCGAAGTCATCATCGCCCCAAGCGTCAGCGAAGAAGCCCGCGCCATCGTGGCCGCCAAAGCCAACGTACGTCTGCTGGCCTGCGGCGAGTGGTCGGCTGACCGCGCGGCGGCCTGGGACTACAAACGCGTCAACGGTGGCCTGCTGGTGCAGAGCCGCGACATCGGCATGATCAGCGCCGACGACCTGAAAGTCGTGACCAAACGCGCACCGACCGAACAGGAAATCCATGACCTGATCTTCGCCTGGAAAGTCGCCAAGTACGTTAAATCCAACGCCATCGTCTACGCCAAGAACCGTCAGACCATCGGTGTCGGCGCTGGCCAGATGAGCCGCGTGAACTCGGCACGTATCGCCGCGATCAAGGCAGAACATGCCGGCCTGCAGGTAGCGGGTTCGGTGATGGCTTCCGACGCATTCTTCCCGTTCCGTGACGGCCTGGACAATGCGGCCAAGGCGGGCGTGACGGCTGTGATCCAGCCAGGCGGCTCGATGCGTGATGCTGAAGTGATTGCTGCGGCGGATGAAGCCGGCATCGCGATGGTGTTTACCGGCATGCGCCACTTCCGTCATTAAGTACGACGATCAAATGTGGGAGCGAGCCTGCTCGCGAAGACGGCGGCACATTCAATGGCGATGTGCCTGAAGCACCGCTTTCGCGAGCAGGCTCGCTCCCACAGAAAAGCAGCTTCAGCGCTGCCCACAGAATTAGCGTCATCCGAGGTTTTTGAAATGAATGTTTTGATCATTGGCAGCGGTGGCCGTGAACACGCCCTGGCCTGGAAAGTGGCTCAGGATCCGCGTGTGCAGAAGGTTTTCGTGGCTCCGGGCAACGCCGGCACCGCCATTGAAGCCAAGTGCGAGAACGTCGCCATCGATGTGCTGGCGCTTGAGCAACTTGCAGACTTTGCCGAGAAAAACGTTTCCCTGACCATCGTCGGCCCTGAAGTGCCGCTGGTCGCGGGTGTCGTCGATCTGTTCCGCTCCCGCGGCCTCGACTGCTTCGGCCCGACCGCCGGCGCCGCTCAGCTGGAAGGTTCGAAAGCGTTCACCAAGGACTTCCTGGCTCGCCACAAGATCCCGACCGCCGACTATCAGAACTTCACCGAGATCGAGCCGGCCCTGGCTTATCTGCGTGAAAAAGGCGCGCCAATCGTGATCAAGGCCGATGGTCTTGCCGCCGGTAAAGGCGTGATCGTGGCCATGACCCTGGCCGAAGCCGAAGACGCGGTGCGCGACATGCTGGCCGGCAACGCTTTCGGCGACGCCGGTTCCCGCGTGGTGATCGAGGAGTTCCTGGACGGCGAAGAAGCCAGCTTCATCGTCATGGTTGACGGCAAGAACGTCTTGCCGATGGCCACCAGCCAGGACCACAAACGCGTCGGTGACGGCGATACCGGCCCGAACACCGGCGGCATGGGTGCCTACTCGCCTGCTCCGGTGGTCACCAATGAAGTGCATCAGCGCGTCATGGACCTGGTGATCTGGCCGACGGTTCGCGGCATGGCCGAGGAAGGTAACGTCTACACTGGTTTCCTGTACGCCGGTCTGATGATCGACAAGGCTGGTAACCCAAAAGTGATCGAATTCAATTGCCGTTTCGGCGACCCTGAGACCCAGCCGGTCATGCTGCGCCTGCAGTCGAGCCTGGTACTGCTGGTCGAAGCAGCCCTGGCCCAGGCGCTGGACAAAGTTGAAGCGCAATGGGATCCACGTCCGAGCGTCGGTATCGTTCTGGCCGCTGGCGGCTATCCTGGTGACTATGCCAAAGGCGCGGCCATCAAGGGTCTGGATGCAGCCGCGACACTGGAAGGCAAAGTCTTCCACGCCGGTACTGCACTCAAGGACGGACAAGTCGTGACGGCCGGCGGTCGGGTGCTGTGCGCCACCGCCATGGGCGCAAGCGTCGATGCCGCTCAACAGCAGGCATACAAGCTGGCAGCCAAAATTGATTGGGAAGGCTGTTTCTATCGCAAGGACATTGGCTACCGTGCCATTGCCCGCGAGCGTGGCGAAAATCAGGAATAAGCTATCCATTCAGCCGGGCAAGGGCTTCGAGCCCTTGCCTGACTATTCCGGCGCCGCGCATAGTTATATTCTGGCATCAACCTACGAAGGGATTTCGCCGTGCGCTGGCTCAGGATTGCCATAGGTTTTACCGTCACTCTGCTGACCTTGCTCTGCATGCTTCCGGCTCAGGCCGCACAAGGCAGCGGCTGGTCCGTTTTGCTCGACGAACAGGGCGACCTGCAGCTGAGCGACATCCGTTCCACACGCTATACCAATCAATTCAGCCCTATCGAACTCGACGAGCTCACCGCCGCCGAGCCCGAAGGCGCACTCTGGCTGCGGTTCCGGCTTGCTCCCGGCAAGCATGAACAGTTGCTCCGGGTGTTCGCACCCGATTTGTTGCACCTCAATATGTATGTGCTGGACGGCGACAAGCTGATCGAGCAATCGAAGACAGGCAGCGAACAAACCAGTACCGATCGACCTTTGCCCAGCAGCGACCTGATGCTGCCGTTGCCGCAAAGCGACAAGCCTCTCGATGTTTACCTGCGGCTGGTTTCCGAACACCAGCTACGCCCTTACATCACCTTGCAATCAGCGGTCATGACCGCAGCCAACCAGAGCCAGACGCTGATCTACGGCCTGCTGTTGGGCTGCATTGGCATGCTGATCCTGCACAACCTCATCCGTTACGCCTACACCCACTCACGCAGCAGCCTGTGGCTGGCGGCATCCGAAGGCTGCCTGATGCTCAGCCTGGTCCTGCTGTTGAATCTGGCCGGCCCCTGGCTTGCGGAGTGGCAAGCGGTGCAAACCCCAGGCGCGTACCTCGCCTTGTTGCTGACGGCACCCTGCGGCCTGATGTTCGCGCTACGCTTCTTCGCCCCCCTCGGTTTCCACCCGCTGAACAAAGTGATCGTGGGCGAAATTCTGTTGATCACGATCTCAGGGTTGCTACTGCTGTTCGTCAACACGTTGCCGTTGAACTTCATCACCTACGGACTGGTGGCCCTTGCAGGCTTGACGATGCTGTTCGTCAGCGCCTTCCACTGGCAGAAAGGCTATCGCCCGGCGCGGCTGTTCGTGGCCGCCATGGTGGTGTTCAACCTCGGCATACTGATCATCCTGCCTGCCCTGCTGGGGCTGACCCACATCGAACCCCATGGCCTGATCACCACCCTGCTGGCATTCATTTGCATCAGCGGCCTGCTGATGAGCATCGCCTTGAGCGAGCGCCAGCGCAGCATCACCGAAGACCGCTTCAGCATCAGTCGCGACCTGGCCGCCAGCAACGCCGAAATCAACGCCAAGGCTGAATTTCTGGCGAAGATCAGCCATGAGATCCGCACCCCGATGAACGGCGTACTGGGGATGACCGAGCTGTTGCTGGGCACGCCACTCTCGGTCAAGCAGCGCGACTACGTGCAGACGATCCATAGCGCCGGCAACGAACTGCTGACGCTGATCAACGAAATTCTCGACATCTCCAAGCTCGAATCCGGACAGATCGAACTGGACGATGTGCAGTTCGACCTCAACGCCCTGATCGAAGACTGCCTGAGCATCTTCCGCGCCAAGGCCGAACAGCAGAACGTCGAATTGATCAGCTTCATCCAGCCGCAAGTGCCACGGGTCATCAGCGGTGATCCGACACGTTTGCGCCAGACCCTGTTGAGCCTGGTTGAAAACGCCCTTAAAAAATCCGATGAAGGCGAAATCCTGATCGTCGTCGCGCTCGACGAACGAAGCCCCAAACCGCGCCTGCGCATTGCCGTGCAGGACAGCGGCGAGCCTATGGACGCTGAAGAGCGCGACGCGCTGATGCACGCCGAATTGCACAGCAAGCATTTCCTCTCGACCAACCGGCTGGGCGGCAATCTGGGCCTTGTCATCGCCCGTCAGTTGATTCGCCTGATGCACGGCGAGTTCGGCATCAAGAGTGGCAACAACCAGGGCAGCACACTGTGGTTGACCTTGCCGCTGGACCCTGACCGTCTCGAACACCCGACTTCCGACCTCGACGGTCCGTTGCAGGGCGCACGGGTGTTGGTGGTGGACGACAACGACACCTGCCGCAAAGTGCTGGTGCAGCAATGCAGCGCCTGGGGCCTGAACGTCAGCGCCGTACCCTCCGGCAAGGAGGCGCTGGCATTACTGCGCACCAAGGCGCACCTGCGCGACTACTTCGACGTGGTCCTGCTGGACCAGAACATGCCCGGCATGACCGGCATGCAACTGGCCGCCAAGATCAAGGAAGACCCGAGCCTGAACCACGACATCCTGTTGATCATGCTCACCGGCATCAGCAATGCGCCGAGCAAGATCATCGCACGCAACTCCGGAATCAAGCGCATCCTCGCCAAACCCGTGGCCGGTTACACCCTCAAGACAACCCTGGCCGACGAGTTGACCCAGCGCAACAAGGGCCTCGCCGTGATGCAGCAGCCATTGGGTCCACCTCTGCCGATCAAGGTCCCCAGCGACTTCCGCATTCTGGTGGCCGAAGACAACAGCATCTCGACCAAGGTCATCCGCGGCATGTTGGGCAAGCTCAACCTGCAACCGGACACCGCCAGCAATGGCGAAGAAGCCCTCCAGGCCATGAAGGCCCAGCGTTATGACCTGGTACTGATGGATTGCGAGATGCCGGTCCTCGATGGCTTCTCGGCCACCCAGCAATTGCGTGCCTGGGAAGTCGGCAACCAGCGCACTCGCACCCCCGTGGTGGCATTGACCGCGCACATTCTCGCCGAGCACAAGGAGCGCGCGCGCCACGCCGGCATGGACGGACACATGGCCAAACCCGTCGAATTGTCGCAACTGCGCGAACTGATCGAACACTGGGTTGCCCAGCGTGATCAGCAAAACCGCGCCACGACCCCAACGTCCTGAGCCGACAGACCCGGCAACGCCTGATAGACTCCCCTCCTCGACTTCCCTCGCCAGTGAGCCTGCACCATGCTTCACGTGTTGTTCAGTGTTTACCTGAAGATGCTGGTGCTCTACAGCCCGTTCTTCGTATTGTCCTGCTTCATCAGTCTGACCCGCGGTTACTCGCGCAAGGAACAGCGTCGCCTGGCCTGGAAAGTGGCAATCGCCACGCTGGTTTCAAGCGTCTTGCTGTACCTGTTCGGGAGAGTGATTTTCAGCGTCTTCGGCATCACTGTGGATGCGTTCCGCATCGGTGCCGGTAGCGTGCTGTTCATCTCGGCACTCGGCATGGCGCAAGGCAAGTCGGCAGTGCAAACCGACAACGTGCAACAGGACGTGACCATCGTCCCGCTGACCATCCCGCTTACGGTCGGCCCCGGCACCATCGGTGCCTTGCTGGTCATGGGTGTGAGCCAGCCGCACTGGGACGACAAGCTCACCGCAATCCTCAGTATTGCCCTGGCCAGTTTCACGGTCGGCGTGGTGCTGTACCTGGCCAATCATATCGAGCGCATTCTTGGCGACCAGGGATTGCAGATCGTCAGCCGATTGATGGGGTTGTTCGTGTGTGCGTTGGCGGCGCAGATTATTTTCACCGGGGTCAAGGGCTATCTGATTCCTTGACCGGCACCGCCCTCTCCGAGACTTCACTCGGAAGGGATAACTCCAGCATCAATCAACGAACCAATTTTCAGACGGGCCAGAGGCAGCAGACGCCTCTGACCCTTTCGTGTTACTTGCGACGCCTGAAACGCTTGACCAAAATTTCCTTTCGATGCTCGCCAAGATACTCTTCGATGTCCGCCCTTATTTCCGCATATCGGGCAGGATTGAAGGTTACGTACGACTTCCCGTGAAAAATATCCAGCGAGGAAGTTTTCCAGTCGACAAACAGCACCCCCCCTCACGGCCTCCACCTTGATGATCAACAGCGGCTATCGCAACCAGAATAATTCCATTCGACATTTGTTCGCAGGGAATCGTGGACAAGCGTACGCCTTCAGCACTCTTCGCCCCTATATTCAGCAAGTTGATGGCTTCAGGCTCTTTCTTTAGGGCGTCCAATGTAGAGTTCGCGACCGCACTAAGCACCGCGGCGCCTGGCAAGGCAGCCTTGGCCGCCTCAACGGCAGCCCGGACAATATCAACCATGACATTATCGATTTCCAGCTTCAGCGAAGTTGCGCTGTATTTCGAGTAACCTTTATCTGGAACAAAACATCCCAGATCTTCCATGCACGTCGTAAAGGCGTGATACCAAGCCTTGGGATCTTTATTCCCTGGAACTTCGTAACTGGCCTCCATTTTCGACATGGTGATCAAGTTTTCGATAATCGCCATGTTCTCAATGCTTATCTTGTCACCATAGCCAATCAGGCTATTGCCGAGCACCAGCGCATCCAGCTCTTTTGTTGGACCCGTTGCAACCGTCGACGGCACCGACCTTTTCAGCCGGTTGCCTGCCCCGGCCTTTTTGCGCCTTTCAACGCGCGCCCTTACCAAATTGATACTGTCAGAAACGCTTAAAGAACTTTCAAATTCACTCACAATAATATCCTTTTATTTATTAAACACCGCTCCCTCCCGGAGCGAATCAAATCTAACTCGACCCAACTCAACCAACAACCACAACTAAATACAACTTATGTAGCGTGCACAAAACAATCATGCACACAATTACGACCACAACAAAAAGTGCACGAAACCAACCGGACCGCCACCGAACAATAGTTCGGGCGATCCGGGGTTATTCGATACAAAAAATGAAGCAGTTACTATCGGGCGGGATTGAGCTTATCGCCGTAGCTACGTGGCGTGTACACCCAGGTACTACCGTCCGGGCGAGGAATCACACGAGTCGTCGACGAGCCAATGAGCACCATCGTTCGCATGTCCACCTGATCGGCAGTCAATTGCCCGAGTGTCGTCACCCGCAAGGTCTGACCCGGGCGACCGATATCACGCCCCAGCACGACTGGCGTTTCAGCTGTGCGATGCCTGGCGACGATGTCCAGCGCCTGCCCCAGCTGCCACGGGCGCGAGCGCGAGATCGGGTTGTAGAACGCCAGGGCCAGGTCCGCCTGGGCCGACAGATCCAGGCGCTTTTCGATGATCGACCAGGGCTTGAGGTTGTCCGACAGCGACAACACGCAGAAGTCATGACCCAGCGGTGCGCCTGCTTGTGCGGCAGTTGCCAGCGACGCGGAAACGCCCGGCAGGATCTCGAGATCGACGTTGTGCCAATGGACGTCCGTGGACTCGTCGAGCGCTTCCAGCACGGCGGCAGCCATGGCAAAGACACCCGGATCGCCAGACGACACCACCACCACAGACCGCCCTTGGGCCGCCAGTTCAAAAGCATGGCGCGCACGCTGCATTTCTTCACGGTTGTCGGTGCAATGCAGCACTTGATCAGCCCGGAATGGCCCGGCCATGCGTACGTAGGTTTCGTAACCCAACACATCATTGGCGCGAGCCAGTTCGGCCTTCACCGCCGGGACCATCAGCTCGGCCGCACCGGGCCCCAGACCGATCACTGCCAGGCGCCCGCGAGGTCGGCCGATCTGCAGCGGGTCCACTGGCTGTTCGGCGACCGCTACGCTGACGGTTTCATCGCCAGCGATGGAAACAGCCTGCCCGATGGCATCGCGGGCCAGCTCGCCGAGCGTTCCAACCGCGCTGGAAAAACGCAGGGGTACGCCCAATTCGAGTGCGGCTTCACGCAGAGCCGGGTCAGCCATTTCCGTGTCGGCAGCCAACAGGCAGGCCAGCGATTGCCGGGCAATATTGGCCTGATGCAAAACATCACCAATCACCTTCGGCAAATCCGCAACGCCGGGTCTTACCGCGACCACCACGCAACGCGGATAGATCAGCAGCTCATTGGCCGCAACCGCTCGCTCGGCATGGCCGACATGAACGGTCAACCGCGCCTGCTCATCCTCAGGCAACTGCGCCTGCGCCAGCCAGGGCGCCGAACCTTCGATGCGCACCGTTTCACCGGCCAGCAAATCGGAGACGAAACGCTTGCCCAGCTCCAGGTCGCCCAAGGCATAACCGCTGGGTGGATTGAGCAGGCAAGTGCCAAAACGCAGTTCGCCACTGGTGGTGATCGCAGGCGCCACCTCGAGATGAGCGGCGATCTCTCGCGCCAACACGTTCACCCCCCCCAGGCCGCCGAGCAGCGGCACCACTGCGCTGCCGTCTTCGGCCACGGCCAGCACCGGCGGCTCGCTGCCCTTTTCCAGTAGCAGCGGCGCCAGTGTGCGAATCACGATCCCGGCCGCGCACAATGCAATGATCGGCGTGTCTTGCCGATATAGATCGCGCAACGTCGCACCGAACTCACGATAGAGACAGTCCGCACCCTCAACCCGTTCGGCCAGACCGTAGATCAGCGCATCCGGGTAGAGTTGTTGAATCTTGCGCGCGGTCGCAAGGCTGCCATTGCCGAGTATGACAATCGCCGGAACTGGACGGGGCATCAGCCTTGCCACCTTTCGCCGGGAACGATGATCAGCGAGAAATACGGCGAAGACATCGGCTCGACCTCATCCAGCGGCACGATTTTCTGATTGGCCATGGTCGCGCGCTCGACGTACAGCGCGCGCTCGGCCAGCCCGAGCTCTTCCAGAACCTGGCGGACCTTGGGGAAGTTGCGCCCCAGCTTCATGATCACCGCCGCGTCTGCATCGGCCAGGCGACGCTTGAGCTCATCGTGCGGCAATACACCGGACAACACCGACAGGCTCTGATTGCGATACACCAGCGGCGCCCCGAGTACCGAAGCACCGCCGAGCATCGAGCACACGCCCGGCACGACTTCGGCGTCATAGCGGTCGGCCAGGCGATCGTGCAGGTACATGTAAGAGCCGTAGAAGAACGGATCACCTTCGCAGATCACCGCCACGTCCCGACCGGCATCCAGGTGCGCGGCCAGTTGTTCGCCAGCGGTATCGTAGAAATCGCTGATCACTTGCTCATACGACAGCGGCGCGGGCAGTGCCTCGGTGGTCACCGGGTAAACCAGCGGCAGCAGGGTTTGTGCATCCTGCAAATGGGCCTCGATGATGCCGAAGGCGTTGCCCTTTTTTCCCTTGGCGACGAAGTACGCCACCACCGGCGATTCACGCAACAGGCGCAGGGCTTTGACGGTAATCAGTTCAGGATCACCCGGGCCGACGCCGAGGCCGATCAAACGTCCTGGTTGCTGCATCATTCGATCTCCGTGGCGAGGGCATTGACGGCGGCCGCGGCCATGGCGCTACCGCCCAGCCGGCCTTGCATGATGACGAAGGGCACGCCACGGCTGTCGGCGGCAAGCGCTGCCTTCGATTCGGCGGCCCCGACGAAGCCCACCGGGAAGCCAAGGATCAGCGCCGGTTTCGGTGCCCCGGCGTCGAGCATTTCCAGCAGATAGAACAGCGCGGTCGGCGCATTACCGATCACCACCACGCTGCCCTCCAGATGCGGGCGCCACAACTCCAGCGCGGCGGCGGAGCGGGTGTTGCCCAACTCACGGGCCAGCTCAGGCACGCTTTCATCGCGCAGGGTGCAAATCACCGGGTTGTTCGCCGGCAAGCGCGCGCGGGTCACGCCTTCGGAGACCATCCGCGCATCACACAGGATCGGCGCACCGGCCGCCAGCGCATCGCGTCCGGCCTTGCCCGCGCCTTCGGAAAACTGCAAACCGTCGATGGCATCGACCATCCCGCAGGCGTGAATCACCCTCACCGCGAGTTTTTCCAGATCGGCCGGGATTCGCGCGAGGTTGGCCTCGGCGCGAATGATCGCGAAGGAATTGCGATAGATCTCCTGACCGTCGCGGATGTAATCAAGCATCTAGGGGGCTCCGTGAGCGGGCGTCGAGCAAGGCGCCGACCGCGTCGATAGTAAGGTTGCGTGCGTGCAGGGCGCCGAATCCCGGCTGCGCTGCATCGCGAAAATAGAGGTCGTAATGACCGGGAGAAACGGCCAGCAAAGTGACCGGAGCAATATGCGCGGCAGCACAGGATCGTGAGCAACCGCTCAAGTGCACCTTCAATGCATGCCCATGGCGTTGCAGCAAAGCAGCCAGTTGCAACGCGTCCGCCTTGGTGTCGGCCAGGCCTTTGCCGCAGCCGCTGGATCCGGTACAGGCGATCAACCGGGACAATGGCTGAGCGTTTCCGCATAGCAAGCCCAATGACTCCAGGCGCCGAATGACTTCAGCGGCGTTTTCCTCATGGATATTGGGCAACAGCAAACTCTGCCAAGGGGTGAAACGCAGGCTCGAATCGCCGAACGCTTGCGCCAGTTGCGACGCGCCTCGGAGCATATCCGGGGTCAGTCGGCCCAGCGGCGGCACGGCGCCGATGTACACCAGGCTCGCCTGTGCCTGTGGGTGCGCGCCAATGTGCAGAAAGTCCGGGCTCACGCGGCGTTGCCAGCCAACAACGGGGTTGATTGGCAACTGCGCCTGCAGCCGGGCGAGGAACGTGGCGACCGGGTATTCGGCCAACAAGTGGCGCATTCGCGTCTGATCCGGTCGTGCGAGTTCAAGAAACAACTCCAGCACCGCCACCACCAATGCGTGACCATCGTCCAGCCTCACCGCACCGAGCGCAGCCTCCATGGGGGTGCCGGCCAGGCCGAAGACGAGCCAATGGGTGCCATCCTGCTTTGTCGCGCTCAGCCACAGATCATGCGGGTGTTCCAGCATCGCCAGCGCTTCGCCGCCATCGATTTGCACGGCAAACTTGGCGCTCAGATCGTGGAAGCGCGCATGAGTTTGCAGCGTGTCCAGCACCTGTTCCGCCAGTGCGCGGGTGTCGAACAACATCTGAGGGTCTATCCCGGCAGCCGGGCTGAGCATCAGATTGCGGACATCATCGCCCTCGGCATGCCTCGGCCCCAATCCAGCGGCGAGCAAGCTGTCGATCAACGCCGCCGTTTCGCTGCCAATCCCGCGAATCTGCAGGTTGGCACGGTTGGTCGCCTCGATCACCCCAGCGGCATATCGTTCGGCGCCCTCTGCCACGGTGATCGCCTGCCGGGCCTTGATCGAGCCACCGCTGAGTTTGATCCGGCAGATACCACCGTCCAATGCCTGGACGACCCGCAACAACCCGGGACAGGCCGAAGGGCGCAAAAGGGTGGATTTCTGATGTGGATTCACAGGATGACCGGTACGAAATGAAGGGCAGCATTATGCCTGCTTTGTCTGGCCGGATGAAAAGCCCGCGCAGATTGACGACGAAAAGCGATCCCGGGGCCGCTTTGCGCTGTTCGAGCCTGTATTGCACAGGGGCAATTCAATCAGGCAATAACGCCACGAAAACGCTTAACAGCAAGAATCAAATTTATAACCCGCCATCATTTCAACTACCGATGATTCTTTGTAGTTTCATCAACCATTAAAAACACGCATCACAACACAAAAACCACATACAAGGAGCAGTGTATGGTTATGGAAAAACCCTCCGGAACATTAACCGGCCCCAATCTTATTTCATGCATCAGTGAACTCTCACCAGCGGATTACGATGACTTTACCTATTGCACACAAATAGCCACCCATTCCGCGGACCTGGTCAGCAGCCGCTTTACAGATTCGGAAAAATGGCTACATGAGTATGTAGTGACGCTGAATTTTTTTGGCTGGTCTGTCTTTCAGGACGCCATCTTCACTCGCACGCGATACGACATCTCGACGAGCATCGCGGATTTTCTGGTTCAGAGCGCACAGAGCATGCCCGACTCCCGACAAGGGAACGCCATGATCGATACCCTCGACGCGTTGAAGCCGGACAATCCGGCGATCGCCTCACTGGATAAGGAGAGTCTTAATGGCAAGCGCTTTCAGGTTATCCCTGTGCGGTATGACTCAAAAGGCTTTCTTGAAGTTGCAGTGTTCAATCTGGAATTGGTAGCCAACGCCAAAAAGAACAGTTTTATATTCTGGAGCTGGGAAGAACAGCCCGCAAAAATCATCCAGCATCGAGCCAGCCTTAAACTGGATAAAAGAATACTTGAAAGCAAAAGATCAATGATCGAGAAAAAGCGCCTCGAAATCAGAATGAAGAGATTCGATCTGAGAAAGCGTCATCAATAAAATTAAATCCACCGTCCCCATTAACAGCTCTATCACCGTCAACAACGATTTCGCACGCTGCCACAGGCGAATGCATTCGCCGCCGCGTTATGATGCGCAACCTGCGTGAGTCGACGCAGGTTGCGCAGAGTGATTTGGCTTCGGTTTAAAGAAGAGGAACGGCATGGCCCCCTGGCTGACGGTAGTAGGCATCGGTGAAGACGGTTTCAAAGGCCTGGGCAAGAACGCCCGGCACGCCCTGTTGCATGCCTCACGGATCTTCGGCGGTCAGCGGCACCTGGACCTGTTGCCTGCGTGCATTCGGGGCGAGCGCCAGAGCTGGCCGAGCCCGTTTTCCATCGCCCCCGTGCTGGCCCTGCAAGGTGAGCCCGTCTGCGTGCTCGCCAGTGGCGATCCGATGTTTTTCGGGGTCGGCGCCAGTCTCAGCCGACAACTGGCCAGCGACGACCTGCAAATTCTGCCAGCGCCCTCCTCCTGCTCGCTCGCCGCCGCCCGAATGGGCTGGCCCTTGCAGGAGGTCGTGACGTTATCGATGGTGGCCCGCCCCGTCGCCGCCCTCAATGCGCAATTGTTCAGCGGCGTGCGCTTGTTGGTCTTGAGCAACGATGGGGGCAGCCCCGCCGCCATCGCCGCGCTGCTGCGTGATCGCGGATTTGGCCCGAGTCGCCTCACCGTGCTGGAGCACTTGGGCGGTGCCGCAGAACGGCGGATCGACGGCATTGCCAGCGATTGGACCGATCCCGCGATTGCCGACCTGAACCTGATCGCCATCGACTGCATCGCCGAACCCCATACGCCGCGCCTGTCTCGATTGGCCGGTTTGCCGGACTCGGCGTTCAAGCATGACGGCCAACTGACCAAGCGTGATGTACGCGCGGTCACGCTCGCACGCCTGGCCCCGGTTCCCGGTGAACTCTTGTGGGACGTCGGCGCCGGCAGCGGTTCGATCGGCATCGAGTGGATGCGCGCCCATCCAAGTTGCCGGGCATTGGCCATCGAGGCCGATGCCGGGCGGCAGCAGTTGATCGAACAAAACCGCGATGCCCTGGGCGTGCCCGGCCTGCAACTGATTCGCGGCAGTGCCCCGCAAGCCTTGACCGGACTGGAGCGACCGGACGCGATTTTCATCGGTGGCGGCGTGACCCGCGAAGGTGTCCTCGACACCTGCTGGGCGGCCCTCAAACCCGGCGGCCGGCTGATCGCCAATGCGGTCACGCTGCAAAGTGAAATGACCCTGATGGCCTGGCGCGACCGGCACGGTGGAGACCTGACGCGGATTCATATCGCTCAGGCGCAACCGCTGGGCGACTTCGATACCTGGCGCCAGGCATTGCCGATTACCTTGCTGGATGTGACGAAGCCTTTCGATGCGTGACGAAACCGCCGAACAACCCGCCCCCCTGCGCAGTGGCCTGACCACGGGCAGTTGCGCGACAGCCACCAGCCTTGCGGCGGCTCGCCTGCTGCTCAGCGGGGTGAGCTCGGATGCCGTGGAGATCATCTTGCCCAAAGGCAAACAGGTGCAGATGCGCCTGGAGTTTTGCCGCACGACCGAGGACGGCGCCGAAGCGGGCACCCTCAAGGACGCGGGCGATGATCCTGACGTGACCCACGGCGCCTTGCTCTTTTCCCGGGTACGCCTTGTCGGCGAGCCGGGTGTCAGCTTCAAGGCCGGTCGCGGTGTCGGCACCGTCACCCGGCCAGGGCTGGTGCTGGGCGTCGGCGAACCGGCGATCAACCCGGTGCCGCGCAAAATGATCACCGATCACCTGACCCGACTGGCCGATGAATTCGGCTACGGCGGCGGTTTCGAGGTCACGGTGAACGTCGAGGGTGGCGAGGAACTGGCGCTGAAAACCATGAACCCGCGCCTGGGGATTCTCGGCGGTCTGTCGATTCTTGGCACCAGCGGCATCGTCCGGCCATTTTCCTGCGCGGCGTACATTGCGTCGATTCACCAGGGTATCGATGTCGCCAGGACCAACGGTTACCTGCACATCGCGGCGTGCACCGGCAATGCCAGCGAAGACACCATGCGTCGGGTCTACAACCTGCCGGAAATTGCCCTGATCGAAATGGGTGACTTCGTCGGCGCCGTGCTCAAGCACCTGCGCAAAGTGCCGGTGGAAAAACTCAGTCTTTGTGGCGGCTTCGGCAAGATCAGCAAGCTGGCGGCCGGGCACATGGACTTGCACAGTCGGCATTCGAGCATTGACCTGCCACAACTGGCCGGATGGGCGGCAGCGGTTGGCGCCGACGCGGCGTTGCAGCAAGGCATCCGCGAAGCCAACACCAGTCAGCAAGCGTTGGCCATGGCCAGCGCTGCCGGGATCGCCCTCGGCGATGCAGTGTGCCGCCATGCCCTGGACTTTGCCCGCAGCGTGGTACCGGCGCAGGTTCAGGTCGAAGTGTTCGCCATCGATCGCCAGGGCGGGATCGTCGGCCATGCAGGAGCCTTCCAATGAAACGCCTGCTGTTACTCGGTGGCGTCACCGAGGCCCTGGCGATTGCCCGAACCCTGGGGCCACAACATATCTACAGCCTGGCCGGTGTCGGTCGGGTGCCGACGGATCTGACTTGCCAGGTTCGTGTTGGCGGCTATGGCGGTGCCGAAGGCCTGGCGCAGTTCATCCGCGATGAAAGAATCGATCTGCTGCTCGACGCCACCCATCCCTACGCCGCCCGAATCAGTCAAAACGCCGCGACCGCCGCCCGCTTGAGTGGCATCGCCTGCTGGGCGCTGCGGCGTCCGGCATGGCAACCACAGCCCGGGGATGACTGGCGCGAAGTCAGCGACTGGGCTGAATTGATCCAGGCACTCAAACCCTTCCGGCGACCGCTGTTTACCCTCGGGCGCGAGCCCCTGCAGCACCTGGATGAAATCCCGCCGGATCAATTCTGGACCCTGCGCGCACTGGACGTTTACCCCGGCAACGAGCGCTGCGAAGTGATCGGTGCACGCGGGCCGTTCCTGATCGAGGATGAGCGTGTGCTGTTCGAACGCCGGCAGATCGACGTGCTGATCAGCAAAAACAGCGGCAGCGCCGCCACCGAACCGAAGCTGGAAGTGGCGCGGGAGCGCGGGGTGCCGGTGCTGGTGTTGAAGCGGCCGGTGTTGCCGGGGGTTGAGCGGGAGTTTGATTCGGTCAGGCAATTACTTGAAGCCTTGTCGCTGTCAGACCATTCTTAAGACCTGCAAAAATCCGCGAATTTGCCGGCAAAACTCCAAGAAGAAGCTGGCTGTTAATCTAAACGGCTTCCCCCCTATATTCGGATTCCGCTAAATCGATCAAGTCAACAGATTAGCCATTCAAGAGGAAACCTGGATTCATCCTCAGAAAAGCGCTGCTTGCCAACTTGTATCCCAAGGAATACGATCCCCGACATGATCGACTTTGAACGATCCCGAGCGTTTGCCGATTGGCTCGACTCATTGAAAGACACCATCGGCAAGGCTCGCATCATTGCAAGACTCCGGGCGGCTCAGCATGGAAACTTTGGTGATTGCATGCCAATAGGCGCGGCAGTTTATGAAATGCGCGTACACCAGGGTCCCGGTTACAGGATCTACTTCGCCCGTAGGGACCAAGTGGTTTATTTACTACTGGTAGGCGGTGATAAATCGACTCAAAAACGAGATATCAAACGTGCCATTCAAATGGCGCAAAACATCGGTAATGAGGAGTAAATCATGACCGAACAATTCACCCGTTTCGATGCAGCGGAATTTCTCAAGTCTCCGGAAGAAATGGCTGCCTATCTGGATGCCTGCTTTGAAGAAGATGCAGGTGACGGTGTTCTGATCCGCGCGGCGCTCAACGACATAGCCCGCGCGCAAGGCATGACACAAGTTGCCCGTGACGCGGGGTTAGGTCGTGAGAGCCTATACAAGGCGTTGAGCAGCACTGGCAATCCAGAATTCGCGACTATCATGAAGGTCATGAAAGCGTTGGGTATGCGTTTGCATGCCATTGCGATCTGATCGCACTGCGACACCAAACCGCACGCAGCCTTTTTACTTATCGGCCTTGATCAGGCTAAATAGCCCGCGCCTGATCGCCCACCCAAACGGATTTTTTCCATGTCCCGACAACGGCTCGCAATTGCCTGGATAGCCTGCTTCGCAGTGCTGTTCAACATGCTCGCCATGCCGATGTCCGGAGCGATGGCGCAGACGGCCAAAGCGCCTGCCGAACAAGTGTTGTGGGGCAGTTTCTGTTCATCCAGCGGCACCAAAATGGTGGCGATTTCTCTGGGCAAGATTGAGCAGAAGGCACCGCAAAACGACGAACACTCCAATATGCAGCATTGCTGGTGTTGCTCCGGTTCCGCGCCGCTGGTGGCGCTGCCAGGGCATGAACCGCAGCTGTATTTCGCCAGTTTCGAATCCAATCACAGCTTGCCTCCGTCGTCCCTCAACACCCCGACTCCGCGCCAGCAATGGCCAAGTCTCAATCCCCGCGCGTCCCCTCTGGTGTGATTCCTTCTCGCAATTGAACTGCGTTTTGAATCGTTCCGGAGAACTGCCATGTTGAACAAATTCCTCGTTCTGGCCGCGTTGCTGCTGCCTGCCTGTTTTGCCAATGCCCACGAATACAAGGTTGGCGAACTGGAGATCGCCCACCCCTGGTCGCAAGAGTTGCCGCCCAATGCGCCGACCGTTGCGGCGTACTTCGTGATTCACAACCAAGGCAAAACCGCCGACCGCCTGCTCAGCGCCGATACCCCCATTGCCGGCGAAGCCCAGTTGCATGAGCACGTCATGCAAAACGACATGATGAAAATGCAGCACGTACCGAGCGTGGAGATCCCCGCTGGCGGCGAGGTCACTTTTGCACCGATGGCCTATCACGTGATGCTCCTGAACCTGAAAGACCGCAGCCTGCTCACTGACGGCAAACGGTTCCCGATGACCCTGCACTTCGAGAAGGCCGGTGACGTGAAGGTCGACGTCGCGGTGCAGAAGCAGGCGCCGGACGGCATGCCAGCACACGCGCATACCCCGTAATCGCCTGAGCTGAAAACGCCCATGCGCTCGCTTAGCGCCAGGTCATCCAGGTCACGTCGTCAGCCATTGAGCCTGACACGCGGCAGCTGGATCAGCCTGTTCGCCATGCTGATGATTTTCATCGGTCCGCTGATATCTCAGTCGATGCCGATGGATTCGCGTGCGGCCATGTCCATGAACATGTCCATGAACATGTCGATGGACATGAGCATGGACATGTCGGCAATGGAGCACGCCGACCACGGTGCGCAACCCGCCGCCGAGCACTGCCCGCCACAAGCCGGGCATCATGTCCTCTGGGAAAAATGCGGCTATTGCAGCCTGCTGTTCAACTGCCCGGCACTCACCGGTGGCGTGTCATTCACCGCATTCGACACTCCGCCGGTCAATACTTTCATCGCACTCTCCCCACGCCTGGGCCATGCCCGGCAAACCTTCTTCCCCGGTGCTCGCACCCGCGCCCCGCCCGTCCTCGCGTAAACACCCACCACTGATTTCACACGGTCCACAAGACAACCACAGCTCGGTCCCACAGGGATTGCGCAGGTTGTCGGCCGTGTCGTTTACGACTGTTCGATGGAAATTGTCATGTCCAGGTTTTCTGCTGACTCACGCTTGAGCCCTGCCCAAGCCTCTTTTGCCCTGAACGAAGCCAGCATTCGTTTCAGGCACGCCACCGCCATCCTTTGCGGTGCCCTTCTGGCGCCGGTGGCGCTGGCCGATGAACACGCCAATCATGTTGAAGAACTGAGCCCGACGGTCATCACCGCCGTTGCGCCGAGTTCACCGCTGACCATCGTCACCAACCCCAAGGAGCCGCGCCAACCGGTGCCGGCCAGCGACGGTGCCGACTACCTGAAAACCATCCCCGGATTCGCCATGGTGCGTAACGGCGGCACCAACGGCGACCCGGTCCTGCGCGGCATGTTCGGCTCACGGCTGAACATCCTCACCGACGGCGGCATGATGCTCGGCGCCTGCCCCGGCCGGATGGATGCGCCCACCTCGTACATTTCACCGCAAACCTACGACAAGCTGACCGTCATCAAAGGCCCGCAAACCGTGCTCTGGGGGCCTGGCGCATCGGCCGGCACCATCCTGTTCGACCGTGAACCGGAACGTTTCGGCGAACTCGGCACCCGGGTGAATGCCAGCGTGCTGGCCGGTTCCAACGGCCGGTTCGACAAGCTGGTGGACGCCGCTGCCGGCGGGCCGCTGGGGTATGTGCGCGTCATCGGCAACACCGCGCACTCCGATGATTATCGAGACGGCAACAACGACACCGTCGCGTCGCGCTACGACAAATGGAACGGCGACGTCGCTGTCGGCTGGACCCCGGACGCCGATACCTTGCTGGAACTGACCGCCGGCAAGGGCGACGGCGAGGCCCGTTACGCCGGGCGCAGCATGGACGGTTCGCAGTTCAAGCGCGAAAGCCTCGGCCTGCGCTTCGAGAAGTCCAACATCAGTGACGTCCTGGACAAGCTCGAGGCGCAGGTCTACTACAACTACGCCGACCACGTGATGGACAACTACACCCTGCGCACGCCGTCCGGCACCGGCATGATGGCCGGCCCCATGGCCTCCAACGTCGACCGCCGCACCCTCGGCGCCCGCATCAAGGCCACCTGGCACTGGGCCGATGTGCAGCTGATCAGTGGCATCGATGCGCAGACCAACGAACACCGCCAACGCAGCGCCATGGGTGTCGACACCTACCAGAACCTGCCCTACACCAAGGACGCCGACTTCCATAACTACGGGGTGTTCGGCGAGCTGACCTGGTATGCCGCCGAGCGTGACCGTTTGATCAGCGGCGCGCGCCTGGACCGTGCTTCGGCCAAGGATTACCGGCAAACCACCGGCTCCGGCATGATGACCCGGCCCAATCCGACCGCCGACGACACCCGCGCCGACACCCTGCCCAGCGGCTTCGTTCGTTATGAACACGATCTGGCTGACAGCCCGACCACGCTGTACGTAGGCCTCGGGCACACCCAGCGTTTCCCGGATTACTGGGAGCTGTTTTCGCCGAACTCCGGTCCTGCCGGTTCGGTGAACGCCTTCGATTCGATCAAACCGGAGAAAACCACCCAACTCGACGTCGGCCTGCAATACAAGACCGAAGCGCTCGAAGCCTGGGCCTCGGCTTATGTCGGTCAGGTGCGTGATTACATTCTGTTCGACTACACGCCGGGAATGATGGGCACCACCTCGCAAGCCGAGAACATCGACGCGCGAATCATGGGCGGTGAATTGGGCGCGGCCTACAAGCTCACCGACCGCTGGAAGGCCGACGCGACCCTGGCCTACGCCTGGGGCAAGAACAGCAGCGATGGCAGTGCGTTGCCGCAAATGCCGCCGCTGGACGCACGTTTCGGCCTGACTTACAGCGAAGACAATTGGAGCGCCGGCGCGCTGTGGCGAGTGGTCGCCGCGCAAAACCGCATCGACCAGAACAAAGGCAATGTCGTCGGCAAGGACTTCGACAAGACCCCGGGGTTCGGCGTGTTCTCGCTCAACGGCGCCTACCGGATCAACCAGAACTGGAAGGTCAGTACTGGCGTCGACAACCTGTTCGGCAAGGCCTACGCCGAACACCTGAACCTGGCGGGCAACGCCGGTTTCGGTTACCCGGCCAATGACCCGCAAGCCATCAAGGAGCCCGGGCGCACGTTCTGGACCAAGGTGGATATGAGCTTCTAACCCTCAAGGGCAACCCGCTCCCCCTGTGGGAGCGAGCTTGCTCGCGATCGGTTGCGCAGCAACCGTACCCGACAACAAAAAAGATCCAAGCCAAGCGGAGCACACAAGATGAAACAGCCCAACGTGAATTTCTACAACCTGGCCTGGCGCTGGCACTTCTATGCCGGCCTGTTCGTGGCCCCCTTCATGGTGATGCTGGCCCTGACTGGCACCATTTACCTGTTCAAGCCGCAACTCGATTCACTGATGTACAGCAGCCTGCTCAACGTTCCCGCCGGCCATCACACCGTCCCGGCCGACGACCTGCTCAAGCGCGTGAAAGACGCGTATCCACAAGGAACGATCAAGCAGTACCTGCCACCGGTCGACGCCGAACGCAGTGCCCAGTTCGTCGTGCTCAAGGGCGGCAACGAACTGAATGTATTCGTCGACCCGTACCACGGCGACATCCTCGGCGAGCAAGATGCCAAGAAGAACCTGCAAGCCATCGCCCGTGCGATTCATGGCGAACTGATGATCGGCACCGTGGGTGATCGACTCATCGAACTGGCGGCCGGTTGGGGCGTGGTGCTGGTGGTTTCCGGGGTATTCCTGTGGTGGCCGCGCGGCCAGGCGGCGGGGATTCTGTGGCCACGCCTGAACAGTCGCGGACGAGTGCTTTGGCGCGATCTGCACGCCGTGACCGGGTTCTGGGGCGCCTCGCTGCTCCTGGTGATGCTGCTCAGCGGCATGACCTGGACAGGGTTCTGGGGCAAGCAATACGCCGAAGTGTGGAACGTGTTCCCCGCCGCGATGTGGGATGACGTCCCCAAGTCCGACGTCGAGGCCCGCAGCCTCAACAGCGCCGCACGCCAGACCGTGCCGTGGGCCATGGAAAATACGCCGATGCCGATGTCTGGCGACCATGCCGAGCACATGGCCCACGGCGGTGCGCAAGCCGGCCCCGCGGCACCGGCCATCAGCCTGCAAGACGTGCAGGACATCGCCGTGCAACGCAAGGTCGAGCCGGGTTACAGCATCACCTTGCCGACCACCGCCACGGGGGTGTTCACCATCGCCGTGTTCGCCGATGACCCGCGCAATGACGCCACCCTGCATGTCGATCAGTATACCGGCAAGGTCCTCGCCGACGTGCGTTTTGAACAATACGGCACCGTTGCCCGCGCCACGGAAATCGGCGTGATGCTGCACGAAGGCAAGATGTTCGGGGTGTTCAATCAGATCATTGTGCTGCTGATCTGTCTGATGATCCTGCTCAGCGCCGTCAGTGGCGTGGTGATCTGGTGGAAGCGACGCCCACAAGGCAAGTTCGGCGTTCCGCCGCTGCGTCACGACCTGCCGAAATGGAAAACCGCGATGGTCATCATGTTCGCGTTGGCCGTGGCGTTTCCGTTGGTGGGTGCCTCGCTGGTGGTGATCTGGGTGCTCGATCGTGTGCTGTTTTCGCGCTTGAACCGGCAAACTGAGTCGGCCTCATCTTCATCTTGAGACAGGCGAGATGCGCGGGATTGTCAGCACTGTAGACTGCCCCGCGCATCACCCTGGCAGTTCCGGGTTTTCTTTCGGGCCCCTTCGCTGGCAAGCCAGCTCCCACAGAATTTGCACAACACCTGTGGGAGCTGGTTTGCCAGCGAGGAGGCCATAAGCTTCGCCTCAAGAGTAGCGGCATGACCTCGCTTCACCTCAACAACATCACCTGGTCGCCCCTGGGCCACGGCCACTGTCATCACCAGTTCCAGCTGCGTGATGCCTCGCTGCACGTGGCTGCCGGTGAGTTCGTCGGCTTGATCGGCCCCAACGGCAGCGGCAAGACCAGCCTGTTGCGTTGCGCCTGGCGCTTCAGCAAACCGCAGGGCGGCGAAGTCCGGCTCGAGCATCACAACGTCTGGAAGCAATCCTCACGCTGGTGCGCGCAACGCATCGCCGTGGTCCTGCAGGAATTCCCAGAGGCGTTCGGCCTGACCGTGAACGAAGTGGTCGCCATGGGCCGTACGCCCCACAAAGGCCTGTTCGATGGCGACTCCCTCGAAGACCGGAATCTCGCGACCCAGGCCCTGGAGTCAGTCGGCCTCAAGGGCTTCGAGGACCATGCTTTCTCCACCCTCTCCGGCGGTGAAAAACAACGTGTGATCCTCGCCCGAGCCCTGGCCCAGCAGCCGCAATTGCTGATCCTCGACGAGCCGACCAACCACCTCGACCCGCGCTATCAGCTTGAGCTGTTGAGGTTGGTCAAGCGCCTGAAGATCGGCACGCTGGCCAGCATCCACGACCTCAATCTGGCCGCCGCATTTTGCGATCGGCTGTACGTGATCGACCACGGCCGCATCGTTGCCAGCGGCACGCCCAAAGAAGTCCTCAACGCCGCGCTGTTGCGTAACGTCTTCGGCGTCGAAGCGCTGATCGATGAACACCCCTTGCACGGCTACCCACGAATGACCTGGATAACCCGACCATGATTTTGCGCTCCCTGCTGCGCCGCAGTTTCACCCTCGTTTTACTGCTGGGCAGCGCCCACGCCTTGGCCGAGGCCACGCATTACCCGCTGACCATTCAGAGCTGCAACCGCGAGGTGACCTTCCAGCAGGCGCCAAAACACGCGGTCAGCCATGACATCAACATGACCCAAATGATGCTCGCCCTCGGCCTCAAGCCACAGATGGCCGGGTACAGCGGTGTGTCCGGCTGGAAGGCGGTGACGCCTGACATGCAGACCCTTCTTGATGGCTTGCCGGAACTGGCGGCGAAGTACCCGTCGGTGGAAACCCTGCTCAATGCCAACGTCGATTTCTTCTTCGCCGGCTGGGATTACGGCATGCGCGTGGGTGGCGACCTCACGCCGCAAACCCTGCAGCCTTTGGGCATCAATGTCTATGAGCTGACCGAGTCCTGCGCCTTCGTGATGAAGCGCCCGCCGGCCACGCTGGAGGACACCTACAACGACCTGCGCAACCTCGGCAGAATCTTCGATGTGCAGGATCGCGCCAATGCCTTGATCGGCGCCATGCAGGCGCGAGTCGCCGAGATTCGCAAAGACCTGCCCGCCGAAAAACCGCGCGTGTTCCTGTACGACAGCGGTGAAGACCGGGCCATGACCTCGGGCCGCCTCGGTATGCCGCAAGCCCTGATCGACGCCGCTGGCGGGCGAAATGTGCTGGACGATGTCGAGGCAAGCTGGACGAGGGTCAACTGGGAAACCGTGGTTGAACGCAATCCACAGGTGATCGTGATCGTCGACTACAGCGAAATCACCGCTGATCAGAAGATTCAATTCTTGCTGAACAACCAAGCGCTGCAATCGGTAGACGCAATCAAGCATAAGCGCTTCATCGTCATTCCCTACGTGCAGGCCACGCCGGGGATCGATAACGTGCTCGCCGTCGCCACCCTGGCCAAGGGTTTCCACGGCGAATGATCAACCGTCGCTACCCCTGGTTGCTGATCGCGCTCGGCACGCTGTTGCTGACGTCGGCTGTGGTGTCACTGGGCTTCGGCCCGGCGCGGGTGCCGCTGGACGTCGTCTGGCGGATTCTGCTGCACAAACTCCTCGGTCTCGGCTTACCCGACTGGAGCCCCGGGCAGGAACACATCGTCTGGCTGATCCGCGTGCCACGGATGTTGCTCGGTGCACTGGTCGGTGCCGGGTTGGCGTTGATCGGCGCAACGCTCCAGGCGGTGACGCGCAATCCGCTGGCCGACCCGCATCTGCTCGGCGTGACCTCGGGCGCCACCCTGGGTGCGGTGATCGTGGTGTTGCATGTGGGTGAAATCGTCGGCCTGCTGACGTTGCCCATCACGGCGTTTGTCGGCGCCTTGTCGAGCATGCTGCTGGTGCTGATGATCGCCAACCGCAACGGTCGGCTGGACAGCGATCGCCTGCTGCTGTGTGGCGTCGCGGTGTCGTTCGTGATGATGGCGATGGCCAATCTGCTGCTGTTCATGGGTGATCACCGCGCCAGTTCGGCGGTGATGTTCTGGATGCTCGGCGGGCTCGGCCTGGCGCGCTGGGAATTGCTCGCGGTGCCGGCTGCCAGCGTTCTGCTGGGGTTGCTGTTGCTGCTCGGCATGGCCCGGCCGTTGAACGCGTTGATGGCCGGTGAACAAACCGCCGTGACGCTGGGGCTGAATGCACGAACGGTCCGGCTGCGGGTGTTTGTGATTGCCTCGCTGATGACCGGGGTGCTGGTGTCCATCAGCGGCTCCATCGGCTTTGTCGGGCTGATGGTGCCGCACATTGCGCGGCGACTGGTGGGGGCCGAGCATCGGCGGTTGCTGCCGGTGTGCGTGTTGCTGGGCAGCGTATTTCTGGTGTGGGTCGATGTTGCCGCCCGGACGATGATCGCGCCGGAGGACCTGCCCATCGGCGTCGCCACCGCGGCGATTGGTGGCCTGTTCTTCATCGGTTTGATGCGTCGTCGCTAATACAGCGCTCTATTAACGGAACAACACTTTACGCGCTGACGTTACTTTGAAAGATCTTGTTTTAAGTTGAACCTGAACAACAGCAAAACAAAACTCATAATCCGCTGGGTCGCGAGCTGAGCAACCAATAAACCTCGCACTTTGTACAGAGTTTATTCCTACAACTTAAACAACAAGATCCTACAAGAGCGAAAAGAGAATCCCATGTTGAAAAAAATCATCGTGTCGATTGCGTTCATTTCAGCACCAGCCTGGGCCGCTCAACCGCCCTTCACTGGCACCGACTACAGCGGCCAATACGTGTGCACCGGCAAGGACAGTCATATCGGCGACTATGAAGGCGTCGTCGATTTGAAACTCAATCCCGAACAAAGTACCGGGGAGTATGGCGCCTACAACTTCACCCTGACCCTGGCGGACAACGCTCGATATAACGGTTTTGCCGCAGCCCATCTGAACTCGCTGGCCATCTATTTCGCCTACACCGATCCAGCGCCGAAAGATTATGGCGTGGGTATTGCCAAAGTGGTTTCAACCCCTGAAGGGAAAGTGTCCTTCACCAAGTACTATTACGCTCCGCAGTATCAAGGCGGCGGTCACGGCATGGAAACGTGCGTCAAACACTGACTTCGACATTAACGTTCCGCCAAGTCATCGCTTGAACACCGATCAATGTGGGCGCGGGCAGACTCGCTCCCACAGATGAACACTGTATCCGCCCCAATCTGGCGCACCCCTGCGCACCAAGGTGCCGGACACGATCCTTCATGGTGCGCCAGCCACTCGCGCAACCGCGCCAAACCGACATTTCCCTGCCTTTTCCCGACCGGGCACAGCCCTTGCTAAAGACCCTTCAGTAGTCCGCATCTGCCAACCAGAAAAATTCATAAGTTCATGGAGATCGCACAATGAAGCGTCGTAGCTTGATCAAGGCTTTCACACTCTCGGCATCGATTGCCGCGATGGGCATGACCTGGACCGTCCAGGCCGCCGAGACCATCAAGGTGGGCATTTTGCATTCGTTGTCCGGGACCATGGCGATCTCCGAAACATCGCTCAAAGACATGGCGCTGATGACCATCGACGAAATCAACGCCAAGGGTGGCGTGAACGGCAAGATGCTGGAGCCGGTGGTGGTCGACCCGGCATCGAACTGGCCGCTGTTTGCCGAGAAAGGCCGCCAGTTGCTGACTCAGGACAAGGTCGCCGTGGTGTTCGGTTGCTGGACGTCGGTGTCGCGCAAATCGGTATTGCCGGTGTTCGAAGAACTCAACGGCCTGCTGTTCTACCCGGTGCAGTACGAAGGCGAAGAGATGTCGCCGAACGTGTTCTACACCGGCGCCGCGCCGAACCAGCAAGCGATCCCCGCAGTGGAATACCTGATGAGCGAAGAAGGCGGCAGCGCCAAGCGTTACTTCCTGCTCGGCACCGACTACGTCTACCCACGCACCACCAACAAAATCCTGCGCTCGTTCCTGCACTCCAAAGGCGTGGCGGACAAGGACATCGAAGAGGTCTACACCCCGTTCGGTCACAGCGATTACCAGACCATCGTCGCCAACATCAAGAAATTCTCCGCCGGCGGCAAGACAGCCGTTATCTCGACCGTCAACGGCGACTCCAACGTGCCGTTCTATAAAGAACTGGCCAACCAGGGCCTGAAAGCCACCGACGTACCGGTCGTGGCGTTCTCGGTGGGCGAAGAAGAACTGCGCGGCATCGACACCAAACCGTTGGTGGGCAACCTCGCGGCGTGGAACTACTTCGAATCGGTGGAGAACCCGGTGAACAAGAAGTTCGTCGCTGACTGGAAGGCCTACGCCAAGAAACACAACCTGCCGGGTGCCGACAAAGCGGTGACCAACGACCCGATGGAAGCCACTTACGTCGGCATCCACATGTGGGCCCAGGCCGCTGAAAAAGCCAAGTCCACCGACGTCGACAAAGTCCGCGAAGCCCTCGCCGGCCAGACGTTCGCTGCGCCGTCCGGCTACACCCTGACCATGGACAAGACCAACCACCACCTGCACAAGCCGGTCATGATCGGCGAGATTCAGGCCGATGGTCAGTTCAACGTGGTCTGGCAGACCGAAGGCCCGATCCGCGCCCAACCGTGGAGCCCGTTCATTCCGGGCAACGACAAGAAGCCGGACTATGCGGTGAAGAGCAACTAAGCCACTGGAGGTCGGGCCCGGGCATTCGGGCCCGACACAAATCCCTGTGGGAGCGAGCCTGCTCGCGATGACGGCAGCACATTCAAGATCTCTGTGACTGACCCATTGCTATCGCGAGCAGGCTCGCTCCCACAATGTCCGCGTCAAGGCGACTCTTTATGCCCACTGCCCTTTACCGACTTGTTCTGGCCATCGCACTCTTGCTGCCAATGGCCACCTACGCCGGCGACGCCGAAGACTTCGTCGCCGCCAATCCCGTGCAGCAGGCCAAACTGCTGGAAGCCTGGGCCGCGCAGCCCGATCCGTCCCGCATCGAACTGATCAACGCCCTGCAACAAGGTGAGTTGAGCATCGACGGCCAGCCGAAAACCCTGCGCCTGAACAACCGCCTGCGGGGTCTGATCGACACCGCGCTGGCCAGCCACCAACTGCTCGCCGCCGACGCCAAAATCCGTCTCGGCGCCGCGCAGCAATTGCAGAAAAGTGCCAAACCCGCGCAACTGAAATTCCTCGACCAGCAACTGGCTGGCGAAAAGGACGAAACCGTTCACGCCGCCCTCAGCCTGGCACTGGCCAATCTGCAATTGGTCGACACCGCCCCGGCCGTGCGCCTCGCCGCAGTGCGACTGCTGGGCGAAACCGGCGATCCGCTGGCCCGCACCCGCCTCGAAAGTCTGCTGGAACCGGGCGTCGAAACCGATGCCGGCGTGCGCACCGCCGCCGAAACCAGCCTGGCTCAAGTCAAACGCAAACTGCTGGTCGGCGAATTACTTGGACAGGCCTTCAGCGGCATGTCACTGGGCTCGATCCTGTTGTTGGCGGCGCTTGGCCTGGCGATCACCTTCGGCCTGCTGGGCGTGATCAACATGGCCCACGGCGAGATGCTGATGCTCGGCGCCTACTCGACCTACGTGGTGCAGTTGATGTTCCAGCGCTTTGCCCCGCAGGCCATCGAGTTCTATCCGCTGATCGCCTTGCCGGTGGCATTTTTCGTCACGGCGGCCATCGGCATGGCCCTGGAACGCACGGTGATTCGTCACCTCTATGGCCGCCCCCTGGAAACCCTGCTCGCCACCTGGGGCATCAGCCTGATGCTGATTCAACTTGTTCGATTGGTGTTCGGCGCGCAGAACGTCGAAGTGGCCAACCCGGCCTGGCTGTCGGGCGGGATTCAAGTGCTGCCCAATCTGGTGCTGCCGTACAACCGCATCGTCATCATCGCCTTCGCGCTGTTTGTGGTGGTGCTGACCTGGCTGCTGCTGAACAAGACCCGTCTGGGCCTGAACGTGCGCGCCGTCACCCAAAACCGCAACATGGCCGCCTGCTGCGGCGTGCCCACCGGACGCGTGGACATGCTCGCCTTCGGCCTCGGCTCGGGCATCGCCGGCCTCGGTGGCGTGGCCCTGAGCCAGATCGGCAACGTCGGCCCGGACCTCGGCCAGAGCTACATCATCGATTCGTTCCTGGTGGTGGTGCTCGGCGGCGTCGGGCAATTGGCCGGTAGCGTGCTGGCGGCGTTTGGCTTAGGCATTGCCAACAAGATTCTCGAACCGCAAATCGGTGCCGTGCTCGGCAAGATCCTCATCCTCGCGCTGATCATTCTGTTCATCCAGAAACGTCCGCAAGGCCTCTTCGCACTGAAAGGACGGGTGATCGACTGATGAACCAGCCCCTGCTCGTTACCGCCACACAAAAAGCCGGCCCCAAAGTCACGATTGCCGTGGGTGCAGTCATCCTGATCCTGCTGCTGGCATTGCCGTTGCTGTCGCTGTTATCGGCGGACAGTGCCTTTCACGTCTCGGCCTACACCCTGACCCTGGTGGGGAAGATTCTTTGCTACGCCATCGTCGCCCTGGCGCTGGATCTGGTCTGGGGCTATGCCGGGTTGCTGTCCCTCGGTCACGGTTTGTTCTTCGCCCTGGGCGGTTATGCGATGGGCATGTACCTGATGCGCCAGGCTTCGGGCGATGGCCTGCCGGCGTTCATGACCTTCCTGTCATGGACCGAACTGCCCTGGTTCTGGACCGGCACCAGCAGCTTTCTCTGGACCCTGTGCCTGGTCGTCCTGGCCCCGGGACTACTGGCGCTGGTGTTCGGTTTCTTCGCCTTCCGCTCGCGGATCAAGGGCGTGTACTTCTCGATCATGACCCAGGCCCTGACCTTCGCCGGCATGCTGTTGTTCTTCCGCAACGAAACCGGGTTTGGCGGCAACAACGGCTTCACCAACTTCCGCACGATCCTCGGCTTCGGCATCACCGAACCGGGCACCCGCGCCGTGCTGTTTTTCGCCACCGTGCTGTTGCTGGTGGCGAGCCTGTACATCGGCTGGCGCCTGGCGCAAAGCAAGTTCGGCCGGGTGCTGACCGCACTGCGCGATGCGGAAAACCGCTTGATGTTCTGCGGCTACGACCCACGGGGCTTCAAGCTGTTCGTGTGGGTGCTCAGCGCGGTGTTGTGTGGCCTCGCGGGTGCGCTGTACGTGCCGCAAGTGGGCATCATCAACCCCAGTGAAATGTCGCCGACCAACTCCATCGAAGCGGCAGTCTGGGTGGCGCTGGGCGGTCGCGGCACGCTGATCGGCCCGCTGCTCGGCGCGGGCGTGGTCAACGGCATGAAGAGCTGGTTCACCGTGGCGTTCCCTGAGTACTGGCTGTTCTTCCTCGGCGCGCTGTTCATCGTTGTGACCCTGTACCTGCCCAAGGGCGTGATCGGTTTGCTGAAGAAAAGAGGTGAACAATGAGAGTCACTGCGACGGCTGAATTCATGCTCGAACCGGCCTTTTTCCCCGTGGAGCCCAACAAGGACGCCGGCACCAGCCGCGATACGATCGGCCTCGGCCAGCGCGCCGGCAAAGGCCTCAACACACGGCACGGCACCATCCTGACCCTGGAAGACATCAGCGTCAGCTTCGATGGCTTCCGCGCACTGAACAACCTGAACCTGTACATCGGCGTCGGCGAGTTGCGCTGCATCATCGGCCCCAACGGCGCGGGCAAGACCACGCTGATGGACGTGATCACCGGCAAGACCCGCCCCAGCCACGGCAATGCCTGGTTCGGCGAAACCCTGGACCTGACGCAGATGAGTGAAGTGCAGATCGCCCAGGCCGGCATTGGTCGCAAGTTCCAGAAGCCCACCGTATTCGAGGCGCTGAGCGTGTTCGAGAACCTGGAACTGGCGCAGAAAACCGACAAGTCGGTATGGGCCAGCCTGCGGGCACGGCTCAGCGGCGAGCAGAGGGATCGCATCGCCGAAGTGCTCGACACCATCCGCCTGACCCCTTCGGTCAATCGCCCCGCCGGGTTGCTGTCCCACGGCCAGAAGCAGTTCCTGGAAATCGGCATGTTGCTGATGCAGGACCCGCAACTGCTGTTGCTCGACGAACCGGTGGCCGGCATGACCGACGCCGAAACCGAATTCACCGCCGAGCTGTTCAAGCGCCTGGCCGGCAAGCATTCGCTGATGGTGGTGGAACACGACATGGGCTTCGTCGGCTCGATCGCCGACCACGTCACCGTGTTGCACCAGGGCAGCGTGCTGGCCGAAGGGTCACTGGAGCAGGTGCAGGCCGATGAGCGGGTGATCGAGGTGTATCTCGGTCGATGAGGGCTGAACACCATTTAATTGTGGGAGCGAGCCTGCTCGCGATGGCGGTCTATCTGAAAAAAAACTTGCCGCCTGACCCACCGCTATCGCGAGCAGGCTCGCTCCCACAAGGGATTTAAGGGGTATTTGAGAATGTTGCACGTTGAAAAACTGCACCAGTACTACGGCGGAAGCCACATCCTGCGCGGCCTGACGTTTGACGTGAAGGTCGGCGAAGTCACCTGCCTGCTCGGGCGTAACGGCGTAGGCAAGACCACGCTGCTCAAATGCCTGATGGGCCTGCTGCCAGCCAAAGAGGGCGCGGTGAACTGGGAAGGCAAGCCAATCACCACGTTCAAGCCGCATCAGCGGGTGCATGCCGGCATCGCCTACGTGCCCCAGGGCCGGGAAATTTTCGGGCGCCTGACCGTGGAAGAAAACCTGCTGATGGGCCTGTCGCGCTTTCCCGGCTCCGAAGCCAAGGAAGTGCCGGCGTTCATCTACGAGTTGTTCCCGGTGCTGCTGCAAATGAAGCACCGACGCGGCGGCGACCTGTCCGGCGGCCAGCAACAGCAGCTCGCCATCGGCCGCGCCCTGGCCAGCCGCCCACGCCTGTTGATTCTCGACGAGCCCACCGAAGGCATCCAGCCGTCGGTGATCAAGGAGATCGGTGCAGTGATCAAGAAGCTCGCGGCCCGTGGTGACATGGCGATTTTGCTGGTGGAACAGTTCTACGACTTCGCCGCCGAACTGGCCGATCAATACCTGGTGATGTCGCGGGGCGAGATCGTGCAACAGGGTCGCGGTGAAAATATGGAAGCCGAGGGTGTGCGCGGCCTGGTTACCATCTAAAGTTGCGATCTGATCCGTAGCAGCCTAACGATAATTAGACATCATGAATCTACCCGCCTCGCCGTTGTTCACGCCCAGTTGGCATGCCGAACTCGAACTGGCTTACGCCCGTTTCGGTGACAGCACACGCCCGGTTCAGCGCCGCCACCTGGGCCCGTTGCGGGTGCAGAAGCACCTGTACGCCGAAGGGCCGCAGGTCTGCCAGCACATCATCGTCCACCCGCCGGGCGGAATCGCCGGCGGTGATCGCCTGAACATCTCGGCCAGCGTCGGCCGCGATGCCTGGGCACAGATCACCAGCCCCGGCGCGGCCAAGTGGTATCGCGCCGCCGGCCCCGCTTATCAGCAATTGAAATTGCAGGTGGCGGCCGGTGCGACACTGGAGTGGTTGCCACAGGAAACGATCATCTTCAGCGCGGCGCAGGCTGAACTCAGCACCGCCATCGACCTTGAAGGCGATGCGCGGCTGTTCTACTGGGACGTCGTCGCCCTGGGTCGCCCGGCCAGCGGCGAGCGTTTCGACCTCGGACACTTTCAGGCGCAACTGGATATTCGCCGCGACGGCCAGTTGCTCTGGCACGAACGCCAGCGCATTGTCGGGGCTGACGGTTTGCTCGACTCACCGATTGGCCTGGACGGGCAACCGGTGTTCGCCACCCTGTTGGTGACCGGGGAAATCGATAGCGATTTGCTGGAGCGTTGTCGCTCGCTGCCCCATGCCGTGCGCGGGGATCTGACGCAATTGCCGGGGCTAATGGTCGCCCGGTGCCTGGCCAGCGAAGCACTGTTGGCGCGCGGCTGGCTGATTGATGTGTGGAGGTTGCTGCGCCCGGCACTGCTTGGCCGCGAAGCCATGCCACCGCGAATCTGGAACACCTGAACACCGATCCCTGTGGGAGCTGGCTTGCCAGCGATGCTTTTGGCGGCCTTGAGGTCCCCATCGCTGGCAAGCCAGCTCCCACAGGGGTTGTGTTTATGTACCCGAATACCTTTTTTAATCTGCCCTGATGGATTGCACCAATGGACCTGACCCCACGCGAAAAAGACAAGCTGCTGATCTTCACCGCAGGCCTGGTGGCCGAGCGGCGTTTGGCGCGCGGCGTAAAACTCAATTACCCGGAGGCCATGGCCTACATCTCCGCGGCGCTGCTCGAAGGTGCCCGCGATGGCCAGACCGTGGCCGAGTTGATGCACTACGGCACCACCCTGCTCAGCCGCGAACAAGTGATGGAAGGCATCCCGGAAATGATCCCGGAGATTCAGGTCGAAGCCACTTTCCCCGACGGCACCAAACTGGTCACCGTCCATCAACCGATTGCCTGAGGCCACGCCATGACTTACCACATCCGCGATGCGGTACATGCCGACCTGCCAGCCATCCGCGATATCTACAACGACGCCGTGCTCAACACCACGGCCATCTGGAACGAACAGGCGGTGGACCTGGGCAATCGCCAGGCCTGGTTCAGCGCCCGGCAATCCCAGGCGTACCCGATCCTGGTGATCGTCGACGCCGAAAACCAGGTGCTGGGCTACGCTTCATTCGGCGACTGGCGGCCTTTTGATGGCTTCCGTCACACCGTCGAACACTCGGTTTACGTACGCAGCGACCAGCGCGGCAATGGCCTCGGTCCTCGGTTGATGGAGGTACTGATCGAACGCGCAAAGAGTGGCGGCAAACACGTGATGGTCGCCGCCATCGAAAGCGGCAACACCGCGTCCATTCGCCTGCATGAGCGCATCGGCTTCGTAACCACCGGGCAAATGCCTCAGGTGGGCACCAAGTTCGGGCGCTGGCTGGACCTGACCTTTATGCAACTGACCCTCAATCCTGGCGCGCAACCACCGAGCGCCAACAAGGAGTGATACCCCATGAACCCCGCCCAACTGCGACGCGTCAATGTTGAGAGTTTTGCGCACTATCGTCAGGGCTTGATTGATCTGCTGCTCGACGCCGTGGGTTATGGCGCCAGCGTCGGTTTCATGGCCGACCTCGACGCGACCCAGGCCCGCGCGTATTTCGATGAAGTCCAGGAAAACCTGAACAAGGGCCATGTGCTGCTGTGGGTGGTGGTCAAGGACGAACAAGTGCAGGCCAGCGTACAACTGACCCTGTGCCAGAAAGCCAACGGCCTGAACCGTGCCGAAGTGCAAAAACTGCTGGTGCGCGAACACGCACGCCGCCGTGGGCTGGGCCAACAGTTGATGAGCGCACTGGAACAGGCGGCCCTGCAGCACAAGCGCGGCATGCTCTACCTCGATACCGAAGCAGGCTCTGCGGCGGAAGATTTCTACAAGGCCCTGGGTTACACCCGCGCCGGCGAAATCCCCGACTACGCCTGCGACCCGAGCGGGCGCTACAAGCCGACCGCCCTCTACTACAAGATTCTGCAAGGAGCCCATTGATGATTCCCGGTGAATACCAGATCCAGCCCGGCGACATCGAACTCAACGCTGGCCGTCGCACCCTGAGCCTGACGGTGGCCAACAGCGGCGACCGGCCGATCCAGGTCGGCTCGCATTACCACTTCTTTGAAACCAACGACGCCCTGACCTTCGACCGCGCCGCCAGCCGTGGCATGCGCCTGAATATTCCCGCCGGCACCGCCGTGCGCTTCGAGCCGGGGCAGAGCCGTGAGGTCGAACTGGTCGACCTGGCAGGGCATCGACGGGTGTTCGGGTTTGCCGGGCGGATCATGGGGAATCTCTGATCAAGACAGTGTCTGTTCCGGCCCCTTCGCGAGCAGGCTCGCTCCCACAGGGGAATGCGATCAACTGTGGGAGCGAGCCTGCTCGCGAAAGTGAGCGCAGCGAACGATTTCAAATTCAATTGAATCTCAAGGCAAACGAATGAAAATCTCCCGTCAGGCCTACGCCGACATGTTCGGCCCCACCGTCGGCGACAAGGTGCGCCTGGCCGACACCGACCTGTGGATCGAAGTGGAAAAAGACTTCACCACCTACGGCGAAGAAGTGAAGTTCGGCGGCGGCAAAGTGATCCGCGATGGCCAGGGCCAGAGCCAGTTGCTCGCCGCCGACGTGGTCGACACCCTGATCACCAACGCGCTGATCATCGACCACTGGGGCATCGTCAAGGCTGACGTCGGCCTCAAGGACGGGCGCATCGCCGCGATCGGCAAGGCCGGCAACCCGGATGTCCAGCCCGATGTCACCATCGCCATTGGCGCCGGCACCGAAGTCATCGCCGGCGAAGGCATGATCCTCACCGCCGGCGGCATCGACACCCACATCCACTTCATCTGCCCGCAGCAGATCGAAGAAGCGCTGATGAGCGGCGTCACCACCATGATCGGCGGCGGCACCGGCCCGGCCACCGGCACCAATGCCACCACTTGCACATCCGGCCCATGGCATCTGGCGCGGATGCTTCAAGCCGCCGATGCCTTCCCGATGAACATCGGCCTGACCGGCAAAGGCAACGCCAGCCTGCCGGGGCCGTTGATCGAACAGGTCAAGGCCGGCGCCATCGGCCTGAAGCTGCACGAGGATTGGGGCACCACGCCCGCGAGCATCGACAACTGCCTGAACGTCGCCGACCAGTACGATGTGCAGGTGGCGATCCACACCGACACCCTCAACGAATCCGGCTTCGTCGAAACCACCCTCGCCGCCTTCAAGGGCCGCACCATCCACACCTACCACACCGAAGGCGCGGGCGGTGGTCATGCCCCGGACATCATCAAGGCCTGCGGTTTCGCCAACGTGCTGCCGAGTTCCACCAACCCGACCCGGCCGTTCACCCGCAACACCATCGACGAACACCTCGACATGCTGATGGTCTGCCATCACCTGGACCCGAGCATTGCCGAAGACGTGGCCTTCGCTGAAAGCCGAATCCGCCGCGAGACGATTGCCGCCGAAGACATCCTCCACGACCTCGGCGCGTTCTCGATGATCAGCTCCGACAGCCAGGCCATGGGCCGGGTTGGCGAAGTCATTACCCGCACCTGGCAAACCGCCGACAAGATGAAAAAGCAGCGCGGCCCGCTGCCCGGCGACGGTGAAGGCAACGATAACTTCCGCGCCAAACGCTACATCGCCAAGTACACCATCAACCCGGCGATCACCCACGGCATCAGCCATGAAGTGGGCTCGGTGGAAGTCGGCAAATGGGCCGACCTGGTGCTCTGGCGCCCGGCGTTCTTCGGGGTCAAACCGACGCTGATCCTCAAGGGTGGCGCCATCGCCGCCAGCCTGATGGGCGACGCCAACGCTTCGATCCCGACCCCGCAACCGGTGCACTACCGCCCGATGTTCGCAAGCTACGGCGGCTCGTTGCACGCCACCAGCATGACCTTCATCAGCCAGGCCGCACAGGAGGCCGGCCTGCCCGAAGCCCTGGGCCTGAAGAAGAAAATCGCCGTGGTCAAAGGCTGTCGCAAAGTGCAGAAAACCGACCTGATCCACAACGACTACCTGCCGAACATCGACGTCGACCCGCAGACCTATCAGGTCAAGGCCGACGGCGTGTTGTTGTGGTGTGAACCGGCGGATGTGTTGCCGATGGCGCAGCGGTATTTCCTGTTCTGAGTGCGAGCCGCTCGTCCAAAGAAAAACCCGATGGAGGGCGACCGCCATCGGGTTTGCTTTTTCTGCCGTACGGGTCAGCTGGTCCTCGCAAGAGTGAGGCCGCAACCCGTTCGCTGCTAAACGATAGGGACGCAGCTGCGCGCAGGTTAGCAGACCGATGAGCCAAGAAATCGGCGCGCCGAAGCGCCCTGCGCACAGCCGCCATCAAGTGCAGGGATGGGATACCTGACTGACAGAGGCAGTGTGCGTCTTGACATCGACGGGCGACTAAACCCGACCACTGATGGGCAGTGGCCGCAAAACAATAGAGACCCGCACCAAGGCGCACAAGCCGGCGGAT
The DNA here is from genome assembly GCF_054481235.1 of Pseudomonas fluorescens group sp. PF-69. Lineage (NCBI taxonomy): Bacteria > Pseudomonadati > Pseudomonadota > Gammaproteobacteria > Pseudomonadales > Pseudomonadaceae > Pseudomonas > Pseudomonas fluorescens group sp. PF-69. Next base: position 965,653 of record NZ_JBTMNC010000001.1, read on the forward strand.
TCTGGCGCAACTGTAGGCAACGGCACAAGCTTTTGTAGCCTGAATGAAGTCATGCTGACAGCGCTTAAACAAGCCCATCGAGCACCGTTTAACCGGCGAAAAGGAAACGTTTAGAAACGATGAAAAACCATGAAAAATCGAGGACGCGTCCGACGCTTTTTTAGGGTTGGCCGTCGGAAGTCAGGGGGGTAGCGTGGCACCTCCAGACCTACCACGGAGACTCACCATGCCCAACGTCACCGACACACCCGCTGGATCAGAACCTCAAAGCACCGATGCGCACCTCTGCACGCCGTCAAGAAAGCTCCACCCCGCCGTCGACCGCGCACTGGACTATTACCTCAAACCCAACGTCCCGGTGACGGCCGCCACGCGTACGGCCCGGACCATTTTTGTCGTTGCACCTGATGTCGACAACGAAACCCTGTTGGCCCATGCCTGTGAGTCATTGGCGTCGGCGAGCGTGATGGCGAGCGAGTTTGCCGGGATGCTGGACGGTGCGAACCGCAACGCCATGCTGGCGCTTCAGCAGGTGATCATGCTCAGTGAGCTGGCGGTGAACCGGGTCCTGGACAATCGCGCGTGAATACAAAAAACCTGTGGCGAGCACGCTCGCTCGCCACAGGTTACTGATTGTTGTCGGGTTCGCGGTTATTGAGCGGATGGAAGCTCAAGCCGCGGTAACCGGGCACGCTTGATCGCTTGTCGAGTGATCGATTTCAGCGTTTGCCGGATCTGCCCGTCGATGTCGGTCAATGCCTGGGTGTAGTCCTCATCACTCATGACCTGCCCTTCGCTGAAGGCGTTTTCGTCGCGGTTCAACTCGCGGCAAAGCGCCTTGATCTCCACGTCCAGATCCGCCCTGGCGGCCGGTTCCACCGTCTCGGACCGACGCTGCAACGCATCCTGCAACTCCGTGGTCGCGTCGATCTGTCGCTTCAAACTGTCCAGTTCTTTAGCGTTGGAAGACTCCAGCCAGGTTTTCCACAAGGGCTGTTCAAGGATTCGATCCGTGAGCAAATCGCCCTCCTCCAGCGCCACGATTCGCCGGAACGCCGCGTCGATCATCTCCTTGGTCACCCCGGCGATCTTGCGAAACTGCATGCCCCGGGCCTGCCATGGCAGGTTCAGGCGCTCAGCCAGATCGGTCATGTACGCCAGGTGAACCTCCACTTCATCGATGGTGCCGATGACATTGCCCTGCCCGTCGAGTCGCCGGAACCGCTCCCCCTCCGCCAATCGTGACGCCACCCGTTGACGGGCGATGGCGCCCAGTTCATCGAGCCTGGATTTGCCCTGGGCCAGCTCCAGCAGCCGAGTCTCGATCAGGTCCGCGCTGGCGAGGGCGTGGGCCTCATGAATCAGCACCTGCAGGCCCATGGCGTTGAACAGTTGCGTGCCGCCATCTACACAGGCGGTGGGCGTTGCGGCCTCGTTGAACAGTTTGATCCGCAGTTCGCTGTCTTTGGCCATGGCCTCGAGCATGCGCCAGACCTTGGCGGTCAGGTCCGTCTTATAGGCGTCGCCCGCCGTGAAGTCGGCCGATTGGGTGAGTTTGCGGATTTCATTGAAGAACGGCACCGAGTCGAACTCGTCCTCGACCTCGTTCCAGATTTCCTGCTTCTGCTGCCACTGCCGCTCGGTCATGCCTGCCGCCCAGTCGGCGCTGTCCAGCGTGCCGCGTGGCGGGTATGGCCGGTCCGGGTCCATGCCGACCGATTCAATATAGGACCTGAGGGTGTCGAGGTTCTCTGGCGAAATCCAGCGCGGCTCGCGGCTGATCACCGTGCGCGCCAGCAACTCGGCACGAAACGACCCCGGTGCGACCTCAGGAATGAGGGTGATCGGGTTGCGTCGCAGATCGAGGTAAATACTGCGCGGCCGCGACTGGGAAAACAGCCCGACAGGCCAAGTGTCCAGGCCCGTTTCGTCGAGCAAAATCACCTGTAACTGCGGCATCCGGCTGATGTTCGGCACAAGCTTCAAGGGGTTGCCACGCAAGCCCAGCGAGCGCAGATGAACCCGATTTTTCAGGCGATCCACTGCCGATGCATCCAGCTCTATGCGATTGTCATTGAGGGACAGGTCACTCAGATGACTCATCTCACCGATCGCCTCGGGAACGGCGGTCAGCAGGTTGTCTTGCAGGTTGAGATAACGCACCTGGCGAAACGAATCGAGAAAGGTCATGTGCTCGTTGCGCAACTCGCCGCTGCGCAGGCTCAGGCTGGTGACATGATCGAAGTTGGCCTCCAGTTTCGGTAGCGTCTCGAGGAGCCGAGGAAGCAAAGGCAGGTCGTCCAGATTCAGCCATTGCGTATGCACGGCACCCGCCACTTGCACGCCCTCGGGCCCGGTTCGCTGCCAGCACTGCCTTATGGCTTTGTAGAGGCGGTCGCGCGCGCGCCACTCGGCAATCCCTGACGGCGTGAAACGAAAAGACCGGGTCGGTAAGTTCATCCAGTTTTGCATCGTGCGATTCAACTGATTGAACTCGGCCTCCAACGCGGTCAGTCGTTCATGGGCCGAACCACCGTTCTGATTGAACTTGCTGAGCATTGTTTCGACTTCTTCAGTGCTAAAGCCCGGATACAGCGAGCGAGCCCGCCGCCGCAGTCCCATGCCACGCGGGGCCTGCGCATAACCCGGCATGCCGCCGCGCAAGCGCATGACGCTGGGGTCGTAGGACGGTTTGAGCACGGGGTTTTCCCGCAGCACAGGCTCGAACAACGATCGATCCCGTGGTGTTGTCTTTATCGCTTGCTCAAGCCCGGCGGCATCATGGATTTCAAAACCCAGGTCGATGCGCTGTGGGTCGGGTAATGCGTGCAGTACGGCGGCATAGAGCGTGTCCGCACCGTGCAGGTGTTGATCGAGCGCGTCCCGAGCTTCATAGCGGCCATCATCGCCCCGGATCAGCACCTTGCGGATCGGCGCGTCCTGCGGGCCAAGGCTGTCGTGCAGCGAGCCCGAAAATGAATAGTCGCGAATTTCCAGACGCAGGTCCGCAGGCCAGCCAGGCAGGGCTGCCAGAGAGTGCAGCTCCAGACGCTCAGTGTCCGTGGTGTGCAGTTCGCCGAGGTACAGGCCTTCATAGGCTCGTGCCACTCGAAGCTGGTGCGCCGCTTCCCCGGCCTGCTGGGAAAGCCTCAAGGGCACGCGTTTTTTCTCGGCCAGATGTTGCAGGTCCGAGGGGTGTGCGTGATCCACCAGCGCTTGCGCCACGCTGGTCGACAACGACGACTCGTGCCCCTTGAGCAAGCTCACACGGGAATCGTCCGTACGCTCGCGGCGCTCGTACAGTTTGTCGAACAAACGCCTTTTACTGCTCCGCGCCTGATCGGCCAGGCGATCGCGCAAGGCCTTGATGCGCGCCTTTGAATCCCCCGCATACCACTGCCCCAGCATTTCGCGAAGGGCCTGTTCATCCAGGAACCCGACCACGCGTTTCGGCAGCGCACCGGCCAGCAAATCCTGCCAGGTTATCTGCAAGGTGTCGGCCGGCAACGCCTCGGCATAGCCCTCCTTGATCGCCGCCCCCGACAGGCCCGGCCCCTCGAACACTTCGATGGCTTTGCCCTCGGGCCAGCCCGGCAGTTCGGTCATGAAGCGCACGACATAATCGGCCCACTCCTGGCCGATCCGACCGTCCAGTATCAGGTCTGCACAGGCTTCGGCATCGGCGTAGGCCTTGAAGCGCTTGAAGGTATCGGTCAGCAGCGCGGGCAGGGTTTCGTGTTCCACGTGCAGCCGGCGCAATGCATTTTCGTGAACGCCACTGACGGTCAGAACCTGCTCCAGGGTTTGATCCGTGAGCCCATCCACCGGGGCGCCCAAGCGTTGCAGCAATTGGCGCCGATCCCACTCCAGCGGTTGATCGAGTTCGGTCTTCCACAGGCCGGCACCGTTGTGCGCCAGCAAGGGCTGATAGGCGTCGGCGCGGGTGGGATGTTGCAGGCGATGCTGGCCGGTGTTGGGGTCCTGTTTGACTTCGTAGCATTTGTCGTCGAGGCGCAGCAGGTCTTGCTCCTGATGCCGGTACAAACCTTTTTCACCGACGACGCCCTCCTTGGGCAGGGTCACCGATTGCTCATACGGCGTCAGGTCCGGGTTCCATAAACGCGGCTTGCCAGCGACCTCCACAGGCTTGAGCCCTTCGACGAAGGGCGAGACCTTGATCGGCGTCAGCTGGCCGGTTGGCAATGCATGACCGGCGCCCATCAGCGCCAACTGCGCAAAGTTGATCAGCACGCCATTGAAGTAGGCCGAGGCCTCTTCCTTGTCGCCTTTGCTCCAGTCTTCGGTACCTTCGGCCACCTCGGCGAGCATCTGCGCAATCATGATGCCCAGCATCGCCTCGCCCAGGCCGGGTACCAGCATGGCGGCGAAATTGAACAGGTTCCAGCCGATGTCCAGGTAACTGGTCAGGCGCTTGAAGCGGGCGTTGGCGTCCTCGTCGTCGGTCGGCACCGCGATGCGTCGGGCATCGGCGATGGCCTTGTCCCGGCGCTCAATGAACAGTGTCGCCCACAGATCGCCGGTGATCTGATTGGTAATGGGTTCTGCATCGGGATTCTCGACCGCCGTTTCACGCCACCACGGCCCCATGTCCAGCGGTTCGCGTTGCTGCCAGGTCACCGTCTTGAGGCGTTCGTTGACCCGGCTGAAAAACACTCCCTTGTCCTTTTGCGCCACGAACCGGCTGAAAAACGCCTGGTATTGCGTGTCGCGCAGCTGCCCGAGCAAGGTTTTCATGAATGCGGTCAGCGACGGGTATTCCTTGAGCGGATGTTCCGGATCATCCGGCACATAGGCGATCACAGGGCCGGACAAACGGCTCTGATGGTAGATGTCGTCGCGGCGCAAAAGCTCATCGTTGAGGCCCTGGGGGCCGTTGGCGAAAAACGCCTGCAGCAGTTTGAACCGCTCGTACTCCGCGCCGGGCAATACCGGGATGCGCTGCGACCACTCGCTCCAGAATTTCACCCATTCGGGGGTCAAGGCATCAATCGCCTGCTTGACCTTCGACGGATCGCTGACGGCACTGAACAGCACGATGCCGGTCAACCGAAAGCCCATCAGCGACAATCGGTGGCAGTGCAATGGCCGGTCGTACAGCGTGGTATTGGCCTCGCTCTGGCGTATTTGCATGAGCTTGCCATAGGCATGGTCGCTGATATCGCCCTTCAAGCGGGCGACCAGTGACGCCACCTGAAAAGTGGCTTTTTCACTGGCCACCGATGCGTCCTGCAAGGCGCGCCGGGCCTCGGCGGTCGCCGGCAGCAGGATGGATTTGATATGTCGCTGGTACTGTCCGCCGATGTCGAGGTTGCGGCACATCGATGCAAACCGGGGCAAGGAAATCGCGGACTCAAGCGCAAGTACGCCGCGCTCGTCCTTGCGATAGAGGCCGGAGCTGGTGCGCCAGGCGTCTTCAGCGGTTTCTGCTTCCTCGAAATTGTGCAGCGCCGCTTCCAGCAGCGTGGACTGCCGAACGCGAGTGGCCCCGGTGTCGATGACAAAGGCAATTTTGTCGGCAACTTCAAGTTGCACGCTCAAGGCGTCGATATTCTTCACGCCATTGAAGTTCGCCTGCATCGACGCACTGAGCAGAGGCTCGGCGAAGGCCTGGATGTCGTGCTGCAAATCGCCCAGGGTCTTGTCCAGTACGCCTTGCAGGCGCCCCTGCTCTTCGATCAATTGCTTGAGGTATTGGCGGTCTGTTTCCCGTGCAGCGCTGTACCACTGGGGGGGCTCCGGCCTCAGTGTTTCAAGGCTTTTCAATCTCGACATCGACGCCTGTTTGATCGCGCCAGGTATCACGTCGAGTACACGACCGTAATGCACACCCTTGTTTTCGGCGGGCGTTGCCCGCGAGTTGCTTCCATGCAAATCAGACACTGTTCAATCACCTTGATGACAGGATAGGAATCAACAGCTTATTGATCCTCCCTCGAAAAAAAAGACCAAATAACTGTTGGGCCAAGGCGCTGAAATGGCCTGCACGCTTCGAAAATCAAGGAGCCTTCAATAGGTATGTACCGCCACAAAAGTGGCCGGCCATGCCACTGAATGAGCGGTCGTGTATTTCTCGCCAAAGGGGCTACTATTCGAGTCGATCTTCCATGTTTCATGCTCAGGTACCTGCCATGCGTCTATCCGAATTCATCGTGTTACATGTCGATCGCATCGTCGATGAATGGGAGCTGTTCGCCGAAACCATCACCCCTGCCGCCGAGCTCATGGACAGTGCCGCGTTACGCGATCATGCAAAGGCGATCCTGCTGGCCGCCGCGCGGGACATGACCATGCCTCAAACGCCCGGTGAACAAGCGGCCAAGGCCAAGGGCGAAGGCCCGGAAAAAACCCCGAGCCTGGACCAGGCCGGCGCCAGCCACGGCGAATTGCGTCACAACGTCGGTTTCGACCTGGTGCAGATGACCAGCGAATTTCGCCATTTGCGCGCCTGTGTGATCCGCCTGTGGGTCGCCAGCCTCGTGTCCCCCGACATGGCCTACTTCCAGGACATGATCCGTTTCAACGAAGCCATCGACGAAGCCCTGGCCGAGTCCACCGCCGCTTATGCCGAGCAGGTCAATCGTTCACGGGACCTCTTTCTGGCGATCCTCGGCCACGACCTGCGCGCGCCGCTGCAAGCGGTGAGCATGTCCACTGAATTGCTGTTGCGCAAAACCGCACTCGAGGGCGATGCCCTGGCCTGCGTGACCCACATCCAGCGTGGCACGCGCCATATGACGGTGATGGTCAGCGATTTGCTGGAACTGGTGCGCAGCCGCCTGGGCCGGAGCCTGCCGATCGAACCCGCCCCCATGGACATGGCCGAAGCGGCGCATGCGGTGATTGCCGAGGCCTGTGCGGGCAATCCGGAGTCTGATCCGACCCTGGAAGTACTGGGCGACGTTCGTGGTAACTGGGATCCGGGGCGCATCGCTCAGTTGTTGCAGAATCTGATCGGCAACGCCTTGCAGCATGGCTCGAACAAACGCGACGTGACGGTGACCCTCAAGGGCGAGCCGGACGCCGTTTGTCTAACGGTGCACAATCACGGATCGCCTATTTCCGAAGACGCCATCGCCACCATCTTCGACCCGCTGGTGCGCAGCGCCGACGAACAACTGGGTCAGCCTTCAACCAGCCTGGGATTGGGGTTGTTTATCGTCAAGGAGGTGGTTAACGCTCACCAGGGGACGATTGAAGTCAGTTCGAATGAAGAGGACGGCACGCGGTTTACGGTGGTATTGCCCAGAAAGCTTTAAAGCCGTTGTGACCGGTGGACTTTTTGTGGCGAGGGACCAAGTGCCCCCGCCACAGATTCGGTGTTCCGATTACTCCACCACCAACCGCCCCAACCGCTGCCGCAACATCCGGTTCTCCGCCCGCAGTTGCTGCACCTCTTCGAGCAGGTCCAGCGCCAGGGCGACGCCTTCCCATTCCAGTTCCAGATCGCGCCGCAGCTTGGCGGCGCGCTTGGCCAGGGTCAGTTCGTAATCGGTGAAGCGCCAATCCTTCGGCGTGCCCCCTTGGGGTTCGAGGATGCCGTGTTCGACGATTTCGATCACGTAGACGTCCGACAGGTCGGTCGCCTCACAGAATTCGGCCAGGTCCAGTTGAACGATCAGAGGGCTGCTCATTACGGGCTACTCCGGGTCTTGGATCAGAAATTTTCTCTCGGGTCGAACGCGGCTTTTTTCGCCAGTTCCTGCCACAGGGCCTTGATCTCATCGTCCGATTTTTTCGGCATGACGGCCTTCAGTTGCACGAACAGGTAACCACGCTCGCCGGCCTTGCTCTGCAGGCCATGGCCCTTGGCGCGCATGCGCTGGCCGTTCTGGCTGCCGGCCGGCACCTTGAGGTTGATCTTGCCGGTCAGGGTCGGCACGGCCACTTCGGTGCCCAGGGCCAGTTCCCAGGGGGCCAACGGCAGCGTGATGATCAGGTTTTCGCCTTCGACATCGAATTTCGGGTGCGGCGCGAAACGGATGGTCAGGTACAGGTCGCCATTGGCGCCGCCACCGACACCCGGCGCGCCCTGGCCCTTGAGGCGAATGCGCTCGCCGTCGGTCACGCCGGCGGGGATCTTCACGTTCAGACTTTTAGTGGTATTGCTGACGTGCTGGCCGGCGGCGTTGTATTGCGGCACCTGGAAGGTGACCTTCTTCGATTCGTTCGAGAGGGTTTCCTCCAGGAAAATCGCCAGTTCCATTTCCACGTCCTGTCCTCGACGCCCGCTGCTGCGACGCGACTCTGCCCCCCCAAAGCCGGGGCCACGGTTACCGAAGATCGAACTGAAGAAGTCCGAAAAATCGCCAGTGTCCTGACCGCCGCCACCGAAACCGCCACGGCTTTGCCAGCCTGGCGGCCCCTGGAACGGTTGACCATGCTGGCCATAGCGGCGCAAGTCGTCGTATTCGGCGCGTTTGTCGGCGCTTTTCAACGCTTCATAGGCCTCGGAGGCATCCTTGAACTTGGCCTCGGCGTCCTTTTCCTTGCTGACGTCGGGGTGGTATTTGCGCGCCAGCTTGCGATAGGCGGCCTTGATCGCCTTGTCGTCTGCGGTCGGCTCCACACCGAGAATCTTGTAATAGTCTTTGAAGTCCATCGTGGGAATCACCATCCGTTATCGAAATCGCGCCACCTGACACAGCATGCGCCTTATTTGCCGCACAGAGTTTGACCGATCTCAAGTTTGTGACCGGGCAGCGCTTCATAAGTTTATCGGCAGCCGGCGGGACTTCTTGCGATTGCCCTGCGGCTGTCCGGTTGATGCAGGGTAGTTTGGGGGTGATCGCGCGTCTTTCAAGCGGTTGATCGGCAGATTTAGCGGATGGTCGGCCTTCGATTCTGTGCCGCACTGACATACACTGCGCGGCCGTTTTTTAACCGGAACTTGAAAGACATGAAAAACGCATCTCCAGCCCGTGCCTGCGGCATCGACTTTGGCACGTCCAACTCCACCGTCGGCTGGCTTCGCCCTGGCATGGAAACGCTGATCGCGCTGGAGGACGACAAGATCACCCTGCCTTCGGTGGTCTTCTTCAACATGGAAGAACGCCGCCCGGTGTACGGTCGGCTGGCGCTGCACGAGTACCTGGAAGGCTACGAAGGGCGCCTGATGCGCTCGCTCAAGAGCCTGCTGGGTTCCAAGCTGATCAAGCACGACACCAGCGTGCTGGGCACGGCGATGCCGTTCAAGGACCTGCTCGGGCTGTTCATCGGGCAGCTGAAGAAGCGTGCCGAGGCTGCCGCTGGTCGGGAATTCGAAGAAGTCGTGCTGGGTCGCCCGGTGTTCTTTGTCGATGACGACGAAATGGCCGACCAGGAAGCGGAAAACACCCTGGTGGACGTGGCCCGCGCCATCGGCTTCAAAGACGTGTCCTTCCAGTACGAACCGATCGCTGCAGCATTCGACTATGAGTCGACCATCGAAAAAGAAGAGTTGGTGCTGATTGTCGACATCGGCGGTGGTACTTCGGACTTCTCCCTGGTGCGTCTGTCCCCGGAACGTCGCAACCACGACAACCGTCACGACGACATCCTGGCCACCGGTGGCGTGCACATCGGCGGGACCGACTTCGACAAGCAGCTGAGCCTGCAGGGCCTGATGCCTCTGTTCGGCTACGGCAGCCGGATGAAGAGCGGCGCCTACATGCCCACCAGCCACCACATGAACCTGGCGACCTGGCACACCATCAACTCGGTGTACTCGCAAAAGTCGACCCTGGCGCTGGGCAGCATGCGTTATGACATCGAAGACACCGGTGGCATCGATCGCCTGTTCAAGTTGATCGAACAACGTGCCGGTCACTGGCTGGCCATGGAAGTGGAAGAAACCAAGATCCAGCTGACCCATGCCGACAGCCGCCACGTAGCCCTGGACCGCATCGAACCGGGCCTGAGCGTGGAATTGAGCCGTGCACTGTTCGAGTCAGCCATCGAGAACCTGCTCGAGCGCGTGCGCGACAGCGTGACCCGGTTGCTGGCGGACGCCGATGTGCGGGTCGATCAGGTGGACACCGTGTTCTTCACCGGTGGTTCGAGCGGAATTCCGGCCCTGCGCAACAGCGTTTCGGCGATGCTGCCGAATGCGCGGCACGTGGAAGGGAACATCTTTGGCAGCATCGGCAGTGGCCTGGCGATCGAGGCGGCCAAGCGCTACGGCCCGATGGGCTGATCCGACACCGAGTCGCCTCCATCGCTGGCAAGCCAGCTCCCACAGGTACAGCGCCGTTCTCGCGGCTACGTCATATCTGTGGGAGCTGGCTTGCCAGCGATGACGTCAGATCAGGCAATACATTTCCCGATCAAACCATCCCCACCTGCTTCAGCTCGCTCTTCAGATACGCGTAATAAATCGGCCCTGCCACCACCCCCGGCAGGCCGAACGCGGCCTCGAACACCAGCATCGCCAACAGCAACTCCCACGACTTGGCACTGATCTGCCCGCCGACGATGCGCGCGTTGAGGAAGTATTCGAGCTTGTGGATAAAGATCAGATACCCCAATGCCGCCACGGCCACCCAGATCGACAGCGACAAGCCGACGATGGTGATCAGGGTGTTTGACATCAGGTTGCCGATCACCGGCAACAGTCCCAGCAGGAAGGTCAGCACGATCAGGGTTTTGGTCAGCGGCAGCTTGATGCCGAACAGCGGCAGGATCACCGCCAGAAAAATCCCGGTAAAGAATGTATTGAGCAGGGAAATCTTGATCTGCGCGAACACGATGTTGCGGAACGCCTGGACCAGCAGGTGCAGGCGATCAAACAGCGCCGCGGCCAATGGCTTGCGCTTGGTCAGATCCGGAACGCGCTGCAAGGCAATGATCGCGCCCAGCACCATTCCGATCAGCAGCGTCACAAACATGTGCGCAGCGTCTTTGCCCACCAGTTGCAAGTCGCTGAGGTGCTTGCTCATCCACTCGCCAATGGCCACGCGAAACTCGGCGGCGCTGGCCGGCAGGTAAGCGTCGATGAACGGCGGCAGCTGTCCGCGAGCGCGGTCGACCACGTGCATGAATTTGTCGAGGGAAGCGCCTGGGTTTTCCGCCTCGTGCAGCAGAAAACTGATGGCGCCGGCGAAGATCAGCGTCAGCACACTGACCACTAATGTCCCCAGCAACGCCACGGCCAGCCAGCGCGCGCGCCGCCCTTCGATCAGCCGCTGCAGCTGCGGGGTGAGCATGTTGACCAGTTCAAACACCAGCAACCCGGCCAGCAGGCTGGGCAGCAACCGCAGCGGAATCACCAGCAGCAGCCCGCCGAAAATGATGACCCAGCTGATGACCAGCAACACTTGACGCTGAGAAAACGTTGGCATACAGCCTCAAAACGAACGGCGTAAAAGGATGGGCAGTCTGCCAGCGATCCGGTGGCAGCACTAGAGATTGTGTGGGACGGCCTTGGTCGGGAAGTTCTGGCTTTTTTTGCAGAGCCTTGACCGGCCCCATCGCGAGCGGGCTCGCTCCCACATTTTGTCCTGTGTGCTCAGTTCCATTGTGGGAGCGAGCCTGCTCGCGAAGAGGCCCTCATCGCCCCCCACACTGTCAGCTGAATGTTTATTTTTTCTTCAGGCAATCACTCATGAACGCCTTGCGCGCGTCACCCTTGAGGGCTTTGGCGGTGGCGTCGGCGTTGCAGGTTTTCATTTTCTCTTGCTGAGGGGTCAGGGCTTTGCCGGCATCGTTGGCTGCTGGCGCGGCTTTCAGACAATTGCTCATGAAGGCTTTGCGCTCATCGCCCTTGAGGTTTTTAGCGGTAGCTTCGGCATTGCAGGTAGTCATCTTGTTCTGTTGCTCAGTGGCAGCGAAGCCCTGGGAACAGAGCAGCAAACCGATTATCAACAACGGGACACGCACTATCTTCATGGAGTTTTCTCCTTGTCGCCGCATCGAACGATGCAGCCTCCCCGAGGAGTGTAGTCAAGCCTTGTTACACCTTCCTCCAGACATAAACGCCTCCTCTCGATGAGTTCGTTAAAACATCTTGTTGCGCCGGTAGTAGTCAGGCGTACACCCGGCCTGGCGCTGGAACATCGCAATGAATGCAGATCCGGTGCTGTACCCCATATCAAAGGCGATTTCCTGAATGCTGCGCTGGCTGTCCAGCGCCTCTATCGCGGACAAAAACCGTAAACGCTGGCGCCATTCACCAAAACTCATGCCCAGCTCGCGGATAAACTGCCGCGCCAGGGTGCGTTCGCTGACATGAATTTGCCCGGCCCAATCCGCCAGTGGCCGGTTATCCCCGGGTTCGGCTTGCAGCGCTTCGAGTATGCTCAGCAGCCCGGGCGTGCTGGCGTAGGGCAAGTAGCACTCATGCACCGGCGCCTGTTGCAACTGGTCTACCAATACCTGGGCCAGGCGTTTGTCCGCTTCCCGCTCGGGGATCTTCACATCCCGGGTCGCGAAGTCCTTGAGGATCGCCTTGAGGATGTCGCTGATGGCCAGCGTGCAACCCTGCTGTGGCAGATCGGCACAGACCGTCGGCGCCAGGCAAACCGCGCGGTAATTGATCGGCTGATGACTGTAGAAACTGTGCTCGATTTGCGGCGGCACCCACACCGCATATTGCGGCGGCGACATGAAACGGCTGCCGTCGACGTCCATGTGCAACACCCCGTGGGCCGCATACTCCAGCGTGCCCCAAGGGTGACGGTGCGGCGCGGCGAATTCATGGGTATCGAAGTCGGCGTAGCGGAAGTAGACCGCTGAAGGCAGTTCGCTGAAATCCAGCAGGTCGATGTGTTTTCGGTTCATGCTGTCCGGAATCAGGGGCGGGTTGTCTGGATCGAAGTATAGGCTTGCATCCAGACAGGGGATAATCACCCTTCATTAACGTTCTGGTTTTTCCCTGATGCAATACGCGTATCCCCTGCTGGCCATCTTTATCTGGGCCGGCAACACCGTGATCACCAAAATGTCGGCCGGGGCGATCTTCCCCGCCGAGATCGGCTTCTACCGCTGGCTGCTGGCCGGACTGCTGTTCACCCCCTTCATGCTCAAACCGGTGATCGCCCATTGGCCGGTGATCCGCCCGAACCTGGGCAAGATCTTTGTCCTCGGCGTGCTCGGCATGGCGGTTTACCAAAGCCTGGCCTACTTCGCCGCGGGCCTGACCTCGGCCACCAACATGGGCATCATCCTGTCGTTGATGCCCTTGATGTCACTGGCCATGGCGATCATCAGCCTCGGCCAGCGCCTGACCATGGGCGCACTGGCCGGTGCGGTGCTGTCGTTTGCCGGGGTGTTGGTGGTGATCTCGTCCGGCAGCCTGGGTGTACTGCTCGAGCATGGTGTGAACCTGGGCGATGCGATGATGCTGATCGCCACCCTGGCCTACGCGATCTACAGCACGCTGCTGAAAAAATGGCAGCTGCGCTTGCCGCCCTTGGTGTTGCTGTACTTGCAGGTACTGGTCGCGGTGGTGGTGCTGTTTCCACTGTTTCTCGCCTCACCGAAAGTCGGCCCGACTTTGCAGAACATTCCGTTGGTGCTGTACGCCTGCCTGCTGGCCTCGATGGTCGCCCCCCTGGCGTGGATGCAGGCCGTGGTGCGCCTGGGACCGAGCCGGACCACGTTGTTTTTCAACCTGCTGCCGTTGATCACCGCGCTGATTGCGGCGGTGGTGCTGCATGAGCAGTTGGCGCTGTATCACCTGGTGGGCGGATTGTTGACCTTGGGCGGGGTGATTCTGTCCGAGCGGTGGACCACGGTGTTGGGCCGCAAGACAAGCGTTGCCTGACCTGGCCTCATCGCGGGCAAGCCACGCTCCCACAGGGATCGCGCCATGTGGCCCGCGATGAACAAGAACGCGGTCTAAAGGCCTGCCGCGTTCAGCCGGGCCGCATGTTCGACAAACAGCCGGATCGGTTCGGCCTCCTTGCCCACCCATCCCCAGGGCTGATTGACGATGTCGAAATGGTTCAGCGGAAACTCATCACCAATCACCCTTCCAAGGTGCGAGCTGTAGCGCCCGACCATCCCGTCGCAATACCCGGATTCGCGAACGAAGGTTTTGGCGAACAACCGGCAACTGCGATGGGTGCCATCAAGCGGATTGCGCCCCCGGTCGGTCTTGCCCGGTTGCAAGGTCCCGGACCAGGAGTAATAACGCACGCCGTTGACCTCTTCCGGTCCGTGCCCGCCCCAACACTCGGGCAGGCCTTGTGGATAACGTTGATTGAACAACGCCACGCCTGCGCTGGTGAGTGAATGATGGGACGCATGGATATCCACCGGCAGCTTAGGCCCGCGATAGCCGGTTTCGAGCAGGCTCATCAGCGCCGCGATCCACCGTAGCAGGCTACTCAGCATCCGCCCTCTGACGCTGTCATGGGGATAGTGTTCGTGCAGGTAGTCCGCCAGCTCCGAGCCGTGATTGGGCCCGGCCACCGACGTCACTGACGCCACCCGGTCGGGGCGTTTGGCGGCGGCGTATCGGGCGGTCAGCGAGCCCTGGCTATGACCGATCAGGTTGACCTTCTCGGCCCCCGTTTCGCGCAGGATCTCGTCGATCCGCGCCAGGAGTTGCTCACCGCGCACTTCGCTGGAGTGCAGCGGCGAGACCTGTACCGCAATCACCACCGCCCCACCCTGACGCAGCGCGGAAATGATCCCGTGCCAATAAGGGTAGAGCAGCAACCGGACAAACCCGAGCATTCCCGGAACCAGCACCAGCGGGTAGCGCGGGGCAGAATCTTGCGACATGGGCGGACATCCTGATGAACAGTGAGCTGATGCAAGGCGCAAAGTAAAAGACTCGCCTAGCATCGCCAGCAAAGATGACAACTCATACAACAGTTTATGCCATCCAGCCTACTTCAGCCCCAGCACCCCGGCGACGATCAGTCCGACCGACAGCACTTTGATCAGAGTCAGGCTTTCGCCCAACAGTGCAAACCCGAGAAACACTGTGCCCAGTGATCCGATGGCGGTCCAGATCGGGTAGGCGATACTCACCGGCAACTCGCGCATGGCCAGGGTCAGGAAGTAGATTCCGCCCACCGCCGCCACGACGGTCACCAGCGACGGCCAGAGCCGCGTGAAGCCCTCGGCGTATTTCATGCCCATGGCGAAGGTCACTTCAAACCCGGCCGCGATCAGCAGACACACCCAGGCCATCTAAAACGCCCTGACCAGCGCCAGTAGACGCCGTTCAGCCTCGGCGGCGGACACCGCGAAAGTGCGTGCTTCGGACTCTTCCCCTTCGGCGGCGACCACCGTGACGTCGGTGATACCGATGAAACCCAGCACCGTGCGCAGCAAGGTATCGGCATGGTTCATCGAGGCCAACTCGCCGTCCGGACCAAAACCGAACCCGCCGCGACTGGTGATGATCAGCGCCTTTTTGCCCTGCACCAGGGGTTCGTATTGAGCTACGCCGTTGTCCAGCGTGTAATTGAACGTCAGGCCAAGGCGCACGATCTGATCGATCCAGGCTTTCAAGCCGCTGGGCACGCTGAAGTTGTGCATCGGCGTGGAGATCACCAGCACATCGTGGCCCAGCAATTCGCCGACCAGTTCATCGCTGAGTGCCAGGTCCGCCTGCATCGACAACGGTCGCGCTTCGGGCTCGGGGTAAAACGCGGCGGCCACGAAAGCTTCGCTGACCGGAGGAATCAACGCCCGCCCGACTTCGCGGCGGGTCAGGTGCCATTGTGGATTTCGCGCCTGCAAGGCCGATAGAAAAACCTCGGCCAGGCGCCGGGAGTGAGAACGCTCGCCACGGGGACTGGCATGAATCGCAAGAATTTTACTCATCTGAATATCCTCCAGGTTTAAACTCAAACTGCTTATGGCTTTCAGCTTGAAGCTCTTAGCTGTCCTGCTTCAAATGAGCAAAAATCAGTCTGGATGAATCCATTTCATCCATGGAGTACGCGATGTTCGCCTCATTACCACTGACCGCCCTGCGGGCCTTTGAATCCGCCTCTCGCCTGTTGAGCTTCAAGGCCGCCGCTGAGGAACTCTCGGTGACGCCGACAGCGGTATCGCATCAGATCCGCTCGCTGGAAACCTGGCTCGGCGTGCCGTTGTTCGAACGCCTGCCGCGGCAGGTACGTCTGACCGAATGCGGCGAACGGCTGTTCCACAGCTTGCACGGCGCACTGCTGGACGTGGCGCAAAGCATCGATACGCTACGCCCGCAACGCAGCGGCAGCAGCCTGACGATATCCACCACCGCGGCCTTCGCCGCCCTGTGGCTGGTGCCGCGCCTGGGACGCTTTTATGCGCGACACCCGAACATCAACCTGCGCCTGGACACCCATTGCGAAGTCATCGACTTGCATCAGGACGCCAGCGTCGATCTGGTGCTGCGTTACAGCCTTGCCGACTATCCGAACCTGTATGGGCTGTGCCTGTTCGACGAGTCATTCGGCGTATATGGCTCACCCGAACAAGTGGCGTTGGCCTCCCACCGCGCACCGACGCTGATCAGCGTGCGCTGGCACAACTCCCGGCTCTATTCCCATGGCTGGGAAGCCTGGTGCGCACAGTCTGGCGAACCCTGGCTGGCCGGCCAGCCGGCCATGCGCGAATACGACGAAGAGCATTACGCCCTGCAAGCGGCGATTGCCGGGCAAGGTTTGGTACTGGCGAGCAATATCCTGGTGTCAGAGAGCGTGGCCAGCGAGTTGCTGGTGCCTTATCGGGGGGAGGTTCAAGTGGATGGCGCTGGTTATAGCGCCTTGTGCGTACCGGGACGCGAGCGGCATCCACCGGTGCGGGCGTTTTTTGCGTGGCTGGAGGAAGAGGCGCGGATTTCGGGCCATGCCTTGCGTTGAGTCCGCGCTTTGGGCAGTGGCTACAAAACCAAGTAAAGCCCACGCCCCTTTGAACCGCCGTGCAGATCCAATCAGATCAACCAATGCATCCTGGGCAGAGCTCAAGAATCAGACCGTCTCTTGAGTCAGGGAGTTGAGCGATTATTTTTTCCCGCATCCGACTTCTTTCAAAAGCAGCCCGATCCAGCTGTTGCTTCGCAAAGTCGATACTGACTTCGCCCACAATATGCGTGCCGGAAAAACACTGATTCAAAAAGTCGACCTCAACCTCTTCGGAAGTTTTAAAGCATACAAACCCGGAATAAAGAACAGGGCCTGGCCCCAAGACCCCCATCTGCAGGGCAATAGTCGAAAAATCAGCGTCATCCGATGTCTTTTCAGTGGCCACGGCATGCTCTCGCAATACCCTGCCAGCCGCCTCCTCGACGAACGAATGCTCAATGCAGTTGATTAACTGCTCGAACTTCTCGACCAGATTTTTGCCAAAAAGAGAATGCACCTGGTTTACAACAGAGTCCCGTATTGAAAACCCGGCATCATCTTTTGGTTCAAAACTGCTGTTTTTATAGACTGTACGCTGCCATTTGACCCTTTCCATCGCAGTGGCGCATTCCGTATACCAGCTTTCGGCATCCGACCACTTCACAACTTTCGCACCTGCATACAACTGAGAAAAAAGTACGGAGTCAAGCAGATCCTCGCGCAACCGTTGCGAAAATCCACCGGCAACCAAAAGCAAATTACCTGCCACCAGACAAATATCATCCTTGATCATTTCAACAACTCCGGAAAGTCAAAGCGGGTTGCTCCCTGAGCAACCCGGCCCTACACTCTTACTTAAGTTTGACACCACTAAAGAACTCCTCAGAGCTCTTATCAAGCGCCTCATAGATGAAATCTCGCCTGCGTTCGTGCATAAGCATATTCAGTTCCACCATGGTCGCCACTTTTTTCATTTTCAAGTTGGACAGTTTCCATTTCCAGAACCAGGCACCACCTTGTTGTGTCTGAAGTTCACAGTCGACAGCCAGGAACGCTGTTATCGCGGCACCCTCGGATGATTGCAGGCACGGTACAATCCGAAACTCTGCATTTTTTCCTTTTTTGCTGTTGCTATCAAACAAATTAATTAATGACTCTTCCGACTTGATCTTATCGAAAGCCCCTTGCAACAGCGTCAACATGGCATTTGCATTCCTGCCAGCAACCGCTGCAATCATATCCAGGACAATGGACTCCATTGTCACATCGACTTGTTTGCTGACATGGTCCACATACTTGCTATTGGTCAGCGTCCAACCACAATGCCGCATGCTTTCACTGTATTTCGCATGCCATTCAACGGGCCTCTCCTTGATGTCCGAGTTGAAATTTGCATAACGCTCGGAAAAATGGATGCTGTCCGCCGCTGCCTGCCTTTTATCTTCATCAAGGTTATCTGCAAAACCGATCACGGAGGGCGTTTCGTTACCCACCAGCAGATCCTGCTGAGCGACACCTTCTTTTTCATCGGACAAACTGCGGCTTTTTGGCACCTCGACAATTGGTGCTATCTGCGCAGCCCTAAAAAATAACTGACTCTCTTCATAACTTGGCACTAAAATACTCATATCAACTTCCATATCTTATAAACAGTTATTAAGCTCTCAATCAGCCACCTGACTGACAACGCCAACTTAGCAACCATCTTCCATAACTTCTACAACGGGTGCATGACAGCTTATTTCCAAATCATCAAAGTTGGCTTTCACAAACAAAAACTCTAAAAACCAAACAAGCACCCACCAACAATGCAATATTCACAACACTGTTAATATCTAAAACAAGTTCACGAGGCGAACACTAGTTCGTCCCTCTTACCACCTTTGGCGCCTTGCCCGACTTCATCTGCTCCAGCAGCGGCGCACACTGATTCGGCTCGCCCCCACTCGGCGCCACCAGCGCCAGCAAGCCCGCCGCCGGCGCGGCGATCACGCCCAATGCGACCATCCCGGCACCGCGCAACATCAACGGCACGGCTTTCACCCCGGCATCAGGCTTGATGAACTTGCCCCGCACGTACAGCGGCGAACGCAACGAAATCAAGCGCCAGCCCTTGGATTCCGGGGTGATGGTCAGGTCCAGTTGCTCGGTTGCCATGTTCGCCGTGCCATCGATGTAGATGATCGCGTTCTCGGTATCGAATACGAACAGCCGCGTGGTGGCCAAGCCGGTCTTGATGTCGAAGTCGGCGGCCGCGCAGTTGATCTTCACCTCCTTGTCGCCAAAGATCCGACCGACCACGTAATTACCGACGTTCAACCCGGCCAGCTCCATCAATTCGCGACTGATGGCACCGTCATTGATCAGCATCTTCAGATTGCCGTTGGCGCTGCCCAGCAACTTGGCCACCGAGTTGCCGCGACCGGTGATGTCGGCATCACCATTGAGTTCACCGAAACTGGTTTTCATCGGTTCGAAGGTCGGGAACAACTGTTTGAGCTTGAACCCCCGGGCCGTGAGTTTGGCCTTGCCTTCCAGCGGCTCGGTCTGACCGTTCAGGCGAATCTGCGCATCCAGTTTGCCGCCCGCCACGCCGAATCGCAGCGGCTCGAGGCTGAGGACGCCATCGGTGAGCACCAGGTGCGTATAAAGATCGTTGAACGGCAGTTTTTCGCTGTGGACGATGCGCTTGCCGGTGAATTCGACATCCGCGTCCATATCGCGCCAGCGCTCGGTCTTGAATGCTTCGACCGGCAACACTTTGTCTGCCGGTTGCTTGCTCTCACCACCCCGGGCCTTTTGCTTGGCGTTGGAGTCGGCGCCGATCAATGGGGCGAGGTCGGCAAACAGCAGTTGATTGGAAAGCAGCGAGCCGCTGAGTTTCGGTCGAGGCTGGCTGGCGACGTAAGCCAGACTGCCGTGGATGTCGCTGGCGCCGATCTTGCCGTTGAAGTCCTCATAGCGGAACACCGCGCCAGTCGGCTCGTGCAGCTTGGCGATCAAGTGACCGTCGGTGGCGTAAGGCGGTGTGTCCGGCAGGGTCACGCCGGTCAGCGGGTAGAGATTGCCCAGACTGGTGCCGGCCAGTTTCAGACGCAGATCCAGGGCGCCAAGATTCAGCGGATCGGTCAGGGTGCCGGCCAGTTCGATGCTGGTGTCGGCAATCGTTGCCTGTGCCTGCAGCGGAAACGGTCTGGCGGCATCCTGCAAGGCCAGCAAGCCGCCGATCTTGCCCTGACCCGCGAGTTTCTGCCCGTGGTATTGGCCTTTGACCTTCAAGGCGAAGGCGTAGTCCTGGGGGGCGCCGCCCTTTTCTTGCGCGGTTTTCGCGGCTTTGTCGCCAACGATCTCGCTGAATGGAATCGGTTTGCCCAGCGGGTCGATCAGCAGGTCGAGTTGGGTCTTCAGGCTCTGGTCATCCAGGGTGACGTGCCCCTTGTCGAAGCCGATCGCGCCGATATCCACCACCCACGGAGACGGTTGGGCATTCGGGTCCTTGGGGTCGAACTTGAAGGTCCAGTTGGCGCGACCGTCAGCCAGGCGTTGCAACTCGGCACTGGGCTCAGTGAGATCAATGCGCGGGATCACCACGCGCTGCGCCAGCAGGGCCAGGGGCGAGATGCGCAGTTCAACACGCTTGAGACTGGCCATCTGCGGCGTTTTCGACCAGTCCGGGTTGCCCAGGCTCAGGTCCTCGGCCACCACATGCGGCCAGGGCACCCACGCCCGCCAGCCGCCCTCATCGAGTTCACGCCGCCAGACCACCGCCAGGTTGCCGTTGATGGCGAACGGACGGTGCAGTTCTTCAGAGACTTTGGCATTGAGGGGTGGTTTGATCCGGTTCCAATCGAAGAACACGATGATCAGAACCAGGGCCGACAGCAGAACAACCAGGCTGACGATGCTCCAGGCGAGAATTTTACGAGTGCGCGTCATTGCACAGGGCTCCTGATACGACTGAGCGCCCCGACCGCGACGCACATGAGAAACGCGGGGCCAGAACCGGCCCGCTATGGAATCTACGACTGAAAAACCGCCCGCAGGTTTAATCGAAAAGCCGATTTTGCCGCAATCGCCCCACCGAACGCAGCGCTCTTGCGCCCCCCTGCGTTACCTCCCCCGCACTTTTGCGTGGCGCCAGTGAGTCGAAAATACCCACCTCGGTGCACCGCAAAGGCCCGATTTACAAGGGCCGTAGAGAACAATCAATTCCGTTGATTATTACCATTGCGTTTATGAACTTTTATATCGACTTATCGAGAGTAGCATTGCCCTCGTACCCAATTTATCGCCCTCCTACGGAGCACCCGAACATGAAACGCCAACTTCTGCTTAGCCTGACACTCTCTATGTTGGCCAGCACTGCATTCGCACTGCCGGCCGCCGACCAAGCCACTCCACAAGTGAAAGACAGCCACTCGGTGTTCAGCCACACCCTCGCCGCTGACGGTTCCGACCGCACTCCTGGTCAAACCCTGGCCGAAGGCGGTAACGATCGCCTGAAAGAAAAAGGTCTGATCACCGAAGATGGATACGACAAGACCCCTCAGGGCCAAACTGTGGCTGCCGACGGTTCCGACCGTACCCCAGGCCAAACCCTGGCTGCCGATGGTTCTGACCGTACCCCAGGCCAAACCCTGGCTGCTGACGGTTCTGACCGCACCCCTGGTCAAACCCTGGCCGAAGGTGGTGGTGATCGTGTGATCGAACGCAACAGCGCTATGAGCTAAGCCCATGGCGGCCATGAAAAAAGCCCAATCACTCGATTGGGCTTTTGATTTTCTGGCGATTCACCTGATCGAAATCGCCTCCGTGCAGTTGATCTCCTCTCGTCGTTCGACGCCAGCAAAGCCTATTTGCTAGAGTGCGCCGCTCTCCTTCTCCAGAAAACGCCCTTGCGATGCTGCCCCGCGCCGAACAGAAGCAACAAACCCGCATTGCCCTCATGGACGCTGCTCGCCATTTGATGGAAGGCGGCCGAGGATTCGGCAGTTTGAGCCTGCGCGAAGTGGCGAAAACCGCCGGAATTGTCCCCACGGGTTTTTACCGGCACTTCGCCGACATGGACGAACTGGGTCTGGTGCTGGTCAGCGAAGTCGGTCAGACCTTCCGTGAAACCATCCGCCTGGTGCGGCACAACGAGTTTGTCATGGGCGGCATCATCGACGCCTCGGTGCGGATCTTTCTCGATGTCGTCAGTGCCAACCACTCGCAATTTCTGTTTCTCGCCCGCGAGCAGTACGGCGGCTCGCTGCCGGTGCGCCAGGCCATCGGCCGCCTTCGCGAGGACATCAGCTCGGACCTGGCCGCCGATCTGTCGTTGATGCCGAAGCTGCAACACCTGGACATCGCCGGCCTGAGCGTTATGGCGGACCTGATCGTCAAAAGCGTGTTCGCCACGTTGCCAGACATCATCGACCCGCCTCTCGAGGCGCTGCCTGCACACCTGACCCCTCAGGCCAAGATTACCCAGCAACTGCGGTTCATCTTTATTGGCTTGAAGCACTGGCAAGGGCTCGGCAGCACCGAATAAGCCTGTCGAGCAGGTCCGCTCCCTCAGCAAATCGTCGCGCATTAAATCGGTGCGCTTAAAAAAACAACGCACCAAAATCAGCCAAAACCTGCACCAAGACTGACCTCGCCCTACCTTTCCCACAGGCATTTCCTACAATTGGCGTCGATTGGCAAGCCCCTTGCTCTAGCCTGAGCATTGTCCATTGCTGGAAGCTTTCCGATGCTGGTGATTCACCGCAGAATCGACCCTCAACCCGTCTGGGCCGCCGAGTTGCACCTGACCTTCGAAGCCCGGAGCAAAAGCCGGCTGCGCTGTTTCAGTGCCGAGGGCGAAGATGTCGGTTTGTTTTTGGAACGCGGTCAGTCGCCTCTTTATGACGGCGAATGCCTGCAGGCCGAAGACGGGCGCATCGTCCGCGTTTGCGCCCGCCCCGAACAACTGCTGCACGTCACCTGCGCCAATGCCTTCGAACTGACCCGCGCCGCCTATCACCTGGGCAACCGTCACGTCGCCTTGCAGGTCGGCGACGGCTGGTTGCGCCTGCTCGATGACTATGTGCTCAAGGCCATGCTCGAACAACTCGGCGCCACCACCGAGCACATCGAAGCGCCGTTCCAGCCGGAACACGGGGCTTACGGCGGAGGCCATCACCATTCGCGCCACGGCGATGAAGACTTCAACTACCCGCCCAAACTGCACCAGTTCGGCGTGCGCCCATGAACCCGGCCTGGGCGCTGCTGCGTCTGGCCAGTCCGCAATTGCCGATTGGCGGCTACAGCTATTCCCAAGGCCTGGAAATGGCCGTGGAGAACGGTCGCGTTCATGACCCTGCCAGCGCTCGGCGCTGGATCAGCGATCAGTTGCTGTTGAACCTGGCCCGCTTCGAGGCCCCGCTGTTACTGGCCCATTGCATGGCGGCGGCCGAGGACAACTGGAGCGAACTGCTGCGACGCTGCGAAGAACACCGGGCCAGTCGGGAAACCCGCGAGCTGCATCAGGAGAGCCGGCAAATGGGCTACTCCCTGCAACAACTGCTCAATGGCTTGCCCGAACTCGATGCACCGGCCCGCACCTTCCTCGAACAACGCGCCGAACCGCACCTGGCCCTGGGCTGGGCGCTGGCCGCTCGGGCCTGGCAGATCAGTCCGCAGGACGCGCTGGCCGCCTGGCTCTGGAGCTGGCTGGAAAACCAACTGGCGGTACTGATGAAAACCCTGCCGCTGGGCCAGCAAGCCGCTCAGCGCCTGACCAGCGAATTGCTGCCGCTGTTGCAGCAAGCCCAGCAGGACGCTACGCGAATCAACCCCGAACACTATGGCAGCGCCGCTTTCGGCCTGTCCCTGGCGTGCATGGCCCACGAGCGCCAGTACAGCCGTCTGTTCCGTTCCTAGGACCTTTTATTCTGGAGAGTCACATGAACACACAACCTCTGCGCGTCGGCATCGGCGGCCCGGTCGGTTCCGGCAAAACCGCCTTGACCCTGGCCCTGTGCCTGGCCCTTCGCGACCGCTACAACCTGGCGGTGGTCACCAACGACATCTACACCCGCGAAGACGCCGACTTTCTGGTGCGCAATGAAGCGCTCGCGCCGGAACGCATCATTGGCGTGGAAACCGGCGGCTGCCCGCACACGGCGATTCGCGAAGATGCCTCGATCAACCTTGAGGCCGTGGATCAACTCAACCGGCGCTTTCCAGGCCTGGACCTGATTCTGGTGGAGTCCGGCGGCGACAACCTGTCGGCCACCTTCAGTCCGGAACTGTCGGACCTGACCATCTACGTGATCGACGTGTCGGCCGGCGACAAGCTGCCGCGCAAGGGCGGGCCGGGGATCTGCAAATCCGACCTGCTGGTGATCAACAAAATCGACCTCGCACCGCTGGTGGGGGCATCGCTGACCTTGATGGACAGCGACACCACGCGCATGCGCAACGGCAAGCCTTTCGTTTTCAGCAACCAGAAAACCGGCCAGGGCCTGGAAGAGATCATCGCCTTCATTGAGCGCCAGGGCCTGCTGACGGCAGCCTGATCATCACTTATCAACAAGGAAGCTTATCCATGACACTCAAACGCATCCTCGGCACCCTGGCACTGCTGCTGACCCCGGCCATCGCCTTCGCCCACCCCGGGCACGGCGACAACGGCTTGATCGCCGGCATCAGCCACCCGCTCGGCGGCCTCGATCACTTACTGGCGATGCTGGCCGTCGGCCTCTGGGCGGCGCAGCAACAAGGCGCCGCGCGCTGGGTGCTGCCGTGCACTTTCGTCGGCACCCTGCTGATGGGCGGGCTGCTGGGCTTTGAAGGGCTGAACCTGCCGGCGCTGGAAAGCGGGATTGCCGCGTCCGTGCTGGCGCTGGGCCTGGCCGTCGCGCTGGCGGTGCGTCCGCCGTTGAGCATGGCGGTGGCTGCAACAGCCTTGTTCGCGCTGTTCCATGGCGTGGCCCATGGCCTGGAACTGCCGGACATGTCGAGCCCCTGGACGTACGCCGCCGGTTTTGTAGTGGCGACAGCTGCGCTGCATGCGGCGGGTTATGCCGTGGTGCGCGTACTGCCACGGGCGGCAGCGCCGTTGGTTCGACTGGCGGGTGCGGCTTCGGCGGCGACGGGGGCGTGGTTGCTGGCAGGTTGATTCTCCATAGCCTGTGATGACCTCTTCGCGGGCTGGCTCGTTCCCACAATGAAATGCCTACCCCTGTGGGAGCGAGCCTGCTCGCGAAAGCGGCCTGACAGACAACACACCGCTCAGGCCTGCTAACATGTCGCGCAATCGCCCCAGCCGTGACGACGCCAGCCAATGCCGCCTGTTTCCCGCTCCGCCTCCCAGCCTGAACTGACCGCCCTGTTTTCCTCGGTGCAACAGCACTTCAAGGACGTGATCGTGCCCCTGTGGCAAGGCCCCGGCTGGAATGCCGACATGGCGCTGCCCTATGAGGCGCTGGACGCCGAGCATCAGCCCCTGCCCCCTCAGCGCTACCGGGCCATGGCCTGTGCGCGACAGCTGTACCTGTTTGCCAGCCTGATCGGCCAGGTGCCGGCCGCCGAAGAACGCGCGGCAGCCCTGTTCCGCTCTTTGCAGCGGCATTTTCACGACGCCGAGCATGGCGGCTGGTTCTACAGCATCGACCCGCACGGCGCGCCGCTGGATCAGCGCAAAGACCTCTACACCCACGCCTTCATCCTCTTCGCTTGCGCCCATTACTGGGACAAAGTCCGCGAGCCGCTGGTGGAGTCGGTGCTCAACGCCGCGCTGGAAGTGATCGCCCGGCGATTCGCCACGGGTGATGGCCTCTACGAAGCCAGCCTCGACCGCAACTGGTCGTCCCTGGGCAGCGGGCCGCTGCAAAACCCGTTGATGCACCTGGCGGAAGCCTTTCTCGCCACCCTGGCAGTCCGCGAAGACCGCGCCGTGCAACGGGCACTCCTCGAGTTATGCACAGCCATGCAGAAGCGCTTCATCGACCCGCAACATGGGGTGTTGATGGAAAAACCGCTGGGGTCTGTGGATAACTGGTTTGAACCGGGGCACCAGTTCGAATGGTATTTCCTGCTGGAGTCATCGCCGCTGCTACGCGGCTCGACACTGCATGCGTCCCTGGAGCGCGCCTTTGCCTTCACCGAGCAACTGGGGGTCGATCAACAGACCGGTGCGGTGCGGGCCATGCTCGACTTCGGACCGGACGGCGGCTCTCGGGACGCCACACAGCGCATCTGGGCCCAGGCCGAATACCTGCGCGCGTTGACCCTGCGTCCGCACAGCGAGCCCGCGGTGCTGCGCCAGTTGCAGGCGCTGCAACAGCATTCGCTGCACTCGCGAGGCTGGTACGAGTGCCGTGACGAGCAGGGACAAGTGAGCCGTCGGGACATGCCGTCGACCACGCCTTATCACTTGGCGACCTGTTATCGCGGGTTGGCTGAATATCTGCGCTGACTGTTCAAGCGCTTTCGCGAGCAGGCTCGCTCCCACACCAGGTCCTGTGCATGCAGATCCATTGTGGGAGCGAGCCTGCTCGCGATTGGCCGCGATGCGGTCTTAAGCCTTGCCACCACTGCGATCAATGGCAAACCCGGCCCAGGTCTGGCTCACGGGCATCAGCTCCAGGCTGTTGATGTTGATATGGGCCGGCGCATTGAGGACCCAGAAAATGGTGTCGGCAATGTCTTGCGGCTGGATCGGATCGGCACCGGCGTAAGTGGCGTTGTAACGCTCCTGATCACCGGCAAAACGCACCAGCGAGAACTCGCTCTCGCACAGGCCAGGTTCGATGTTGCTGACCCGCACGCCCGTGCCTTGCAGATCGCAGCGCAGGTTCAGGGAGAACTGTTTGACGAACGCCTTGCTCGCGCCATACACGTGGCTGCCCGGGTACGGGTAGTTGCCGGCGATGGAACCCAGGTTGACGATGCCGGCACCACGACCGTGGGCGATCAGGCGCGGCAGCAGCAGACGGGTGCTGTACATCAGGCCTTTGATGTTGGTGTCAACCATGGTGTCCCAATCATCCAGATCGCACTTGGGTGCCGGGTCAACGCCCAGGGCCAGGCCAGCGTTGTTGATCAGGCCGCGCAGCTTGGCGAAGGACGGCGGCAGGTTGGCAATAGCCTCTTCCATGGCCTTGCGGTCACGCACATCGAGGACCAGGCCATGAACTTCTGTCTGCTTCGACAGTTCGGCGCACAGCGCGTTGAGGCGTTCTTCACGACGACCGGTCAGCACCAGTTTCCAGCCGGCCTCGGCAAAACGACGGGCACAGGCTTCACCAAAACCGGAAGTCGCGCCGGTAATAAACAGGGTGTTGGACATCGTGTTCTCCTTGCTTCGGCTGATCGACAGCCATTGGAATAGAAAATCAGCAGGCAGCATGCCCGGCCTTGTCCACAGCGGCAACCACCACCCAAGCTGTACAAAAAACGATCAAACCTTGCAACCCCTTGACCAGCGTGGCCTGCAGACAGGTGCGCGCATGTTATCCACAGGTGGGTCCACAGTCTTTGGGGGCAAGTGGAAAAAGCTGAAAGCCGCTATCCACAAGGCTTTGCGACGGATTTTGAAATTTTTTTACTTGACCCTCATTGGTCTGCTGTGCACCAAAGGGCAAACAACCCGACCGGGCGGTCAAGTCGATGATGGCGCCAAGCCTGTAACCACGGCCTTTATCCGGGTCTTTCCAGAGTTTAGTCACAGACTTATCCACAGGCTTGTCCACGCCTTTTCGAGCGGTTTTCGACGCCAATAAAAAGGTTGACAAAGCGGTCTCATCGCTGCGCAAAAACGCCTGATCAAAAAACAACCACACGCCTGCAGGCCTCGAATTCAAAGGCGTTCAGCCAGCTACTCCCACGTTATTCACAGCCAGCTCCACAGCAAACGGGGACAAGTCAAAACCGTGACAAAACAGTTATTTGCAGCGGCTTTATGTCGCGCTTTCAGAGCTTGGGAATTTTGTTTTCCACAATTTCATCGAGGCCGCCACAAAACCCTGTGGGAGCGAGCCTGCTCGCGATGGACGTCAACGAAAACGCGAATATTCTGAATAAACGCGCAGTCCTGAAGACCTTCGCGAGCAGGCTCGCTCCTTCAAGGGATTGTGGCGAATTGGAGGTGTAAAAAAGCCCCGGCGATTGCGCGCCGGGGCTTGGGTTACATCAGGCTGGAATCAATGCCCGCCGAGATAAGCGTTACGCACATCCTCGTTGACCAGCAGCTCCTTGCCAGTGCCGGTCATGCGGATCTCGCCGTTGACCATCACATAGGCCCGGTCCGAAAGCCTGAGGGCGTGGTTGGCGTTCTGCTCGACCAGGAAGATGGTCATGCCGGTCTTGGCCAGTTCCCGCAGGGTGGCGAAGATCTGTTTCACCACAATCGGCGCCAGCCCGAGGCTAGGCTCGTCCAGCAGCAACAGTTTCGGGCGGCTCATGAGCGCACGGGCGATGGCGAGCATTTGCTGCTCGCCGCCGGACATGGTCATGGCGCGCTGGTTGCGCCGCTCTTCGAGCCGCGGGAACAGTTCGAACATGCGCTGCATGTCTTCCTTGGCGTACTTGTCACCGATCGGGATGGTGCCCATCAGCAGGTTTTCCTCGACGGTCATGTCGGGGAACACCCGCCGCCCTTCCGGCGATTGCGCGATGCCGTTGGAGGCAATGTAGTGCGACGACTTTTGGGTAATGTTCACACCTTGATAGAGAATCTGCCCGCTCGCCGCCCGTGGCTGGCCGAAAATCGACATCAGCAGGGTCGACTTGCCGGCGCCGTTGGAGCCGATGAGGCTGACGGTTTCACCTTCATTGATGTGCAGCGAGACTTTCTTCAGGGCCTGGATCGGCCCGTAAAATACGTCCAGCTCCTTGAGTTCGAGGATGGCACCGTTAGTCATGCGAGCTCCTCTTCGTCGGCGCCCAGGTAGGCGGCAATCACTTTCGGGTCGTTACGGATATCGTCAGGGCCACCCTCGGCGATGACGATGCCGTGGTCCAGCACCACGATGTGATCGGAAATACTCATTACCATGCCCATGTCGTGTTCGATCAGCACCACGGTCAGATCGTGCTCGTCGCGCAGCAGCCGGATCATCGCGCTCAGCGCTTCGGTTTCCTGAGGGTTGAGGCCGGCGGCCGGTTCGTCGAGGCAGATGATCTGCGGACGGGTGCACATGGCCCGGGCGATTTCCAGGCGACGCTGCTGGCCGTAGGACAGTTCACCGGCCAGACGGTTGGCACAGTCCACCAGGTCCACCACTTCCAGCCAGTAGAACGCATGGTCCAACGCATCGCTTTCGGCCTTGCGATAGCCCTTGGTGTTGAGGATGCCGGCCAGCATGTTGCGGTTGACCCACATGTGCTGGGCCACCAGCAGGTTTTCCAGCACCGACATTTCCTTGAACAGACGAATGTTCTGGAAGGTCCGCGCCAGGCCGGCACGGTTCACCAGGTGGGTGCCGCCGAACGCCTTGTAGAACAGGCGACTGGCGAAGGATTTCGGCGAGACGAAATCGGTCGGCTTGAACGATTCGCCGAGCAACTTGATGACGTTGGTTTTCTCGCCGCGCACATTCAGTTCGATCTTGCCGCCCGAGGCCTTGTAGAACCCGGTCAGGCAGTTGAACACGGTGGTCTTGCCGGCACCGTTGGGGCCGATCAGGGCGAAGATCGAGTTGCGCTTGACCTGCAGGCTGACATCATTCAACGCCTTGATGCCGCCGAAGTGCATCATCAGCTTCTCTACAGAGAGTACGACTTCGCTCATGGCGCTACTCCTTTACGCGGGGTCACACCGGTACGGCTGATCCGAATCAGGCCGCGCGGTCGCCAGATCATCATCAACACCATCAGGATGCCGAACAGCAGCACGCGGTACTCCGCAAAGCCGCGCAGCAGTTCCGGGGCCACGGTCAGCACGAAGGCCGCCATCACCACACCGATGGTCGAACCCATGCCGCCGAGCACCACGATGGCGAGGATCAGCGCCGATTCGAAGAAGGTGAACGAGGTCGGGTTCACAAAGCCCTGGTAGGTGGCAAAGAACACGCCGGCCAGACCGGCCGTCGAAGCGCCGATGGTAAACGCCGAGAGCTTGACCAGTACGTGGTTCAGCCCCATGGAGCGGCAGGCGATCTCATCTTCACGCAGGGCTTCCCAGGCACGACCCACCGGCATCTTGACCAGACGATGCTTGATGTAGAGCACAGCCAGCACCACCAGGAACAACACCGCATAGATGAAGTAGTACTTCACGTCCGGGTTATAGGCGATACCGAAGAACTCGTGGAAAGGCACCCCGCCATCCTTCGCCCGCTTGCCGAACTCGAGGCCGAAGAATGTCGGCAACGGTGCCGGCATGCCGTTCGGCCCCCCCGTCAGGGACAGCCAGTTGTTGAGGATCAAGCGGATGATTTCACCGAAACCCAGGGTCACGATCGCCAGGTAGTCACCGTGCAAACGCAGCACCGGGAACCCGAGGATGCAACCGGCCAGACCGGCGGTGATCGCCGCCAGAGGCAGCA
Organism: Pseudomonas fluorescens group sp. PF-69; assembly: GCF_054481235.1. Lineage (NCBI taxonomy): Bacteria > Pseudomonadati > Pseudomonadota > Gammaproteobacteria > Pseudomonadales > Pseudomonadaceae > Pseudomonas > Pseudomonas fluorescens group sp. PF-69. The sequence goes on from NZ_JBTMNC010000001.1 coordinate 995,954, forward strand.
CCGTCCAGAAGCCCAGTCCCAGGTACTGATACCCGAGCGCCAGACCGTAGGCCCCGATGGCGTAGAACGCCACATAACCCAGGTCGAGCAGGCCGGCCAGGCCGACCACGATGTTCAGCCCCAGCCCCAGCAACACATAGATCAGGCCGAGGATAACCACGCCCAGCAGGTAGGAGTTGGAGAAGAACGGAAACACCACCGCGATGACGATCACCAGCGGGATGATCCAGCGCAGGCGGGATTTGTAATCGGGTGGCAGTACATGCACCCCGGAGCCGGTGGTTTCAAAACCTTCGAGGATTTTCAGGCCCTTCGGGGTTTGCAGGAACAGGCTCAAGACAAAGCGACCGGCCATGACGATGGCGACAATCCATGCCACCCGGGTCGTTTCCAGGTTGAAGCCGTAGCCGTCGAGCACGACGCCGACGATCGGTCCGAACACAATCAGGGCGATGAGACCGGCAAGAATCGCGTCAACCAGACTTTTTTTGACATCAATGGATTTTTTAGTGGTTGAAGACATCGCTTACACCTTCGACACAAGAGGACGGCCGAGCAGGCCTTGAGGCCGAAAGACCAGAACGAGAACCAGCAGCGAGAAGCTGAAAACGTCTTTGTAGTCCGAGTTGACCAGACCGGAGAACAGCGACTCGGAAATCCCGAGAATGATCCCGCCGAGCATGGCGCCAGGCAGCGAACCGATTCCGCCGAGCACGGCGGCGGTGAACGCCTTGATGCCGATGATGAAGCCGGCATAGAAGTCGAATGTGCCGTAGTTCATGGTGATCAGCACACCGGCCAGGGCCGCCATCGCTGCACCGATGATGAACACATAGGAGATCACCCGATCGGTGTTGATCCCGAGGATCGAGGCCATCTTGCGGTCTTGCTGTGTTGCGCGGCACATGCGGCCGAGCTTGGTGTACTTGATGATGTAGGTCAGCACGGCCATGCCGGCAAACGCGGCGACCAGAATGAAGACCTTGGTGTAGGTCAACTGCACGAAACCGGTGCCGATGTCGACGCGCCAGGCACCCGTCAGCAAGGTCGGTACACCTTGTTGCTTCGCGCCTTGGGCGATCTGTGCATAGTTTTGCAGGATCAGCGAAATACCGATGGCGCTGATCAGCGGTGCCAGTCGGGTGGAGTTACGCAGGGGTTTGTAGGCGACACGCTCGATGACCCAGCCATACACCGCCGTGACGACGATGGTGAAGATCAGAGTGCCGAGCATCAGCAGAGGGAAGGATTCAATACCGAAGTATGCCAGCAGAGCCAGACTGATTGCCGCGAGGTAAGCGGAAATCATGTAAACCTCGCCGTGGGCGAAGTTGATCATGCCGATGATGCCATAGACCATTGTGTAGCCGATGGCGATCAGGCCATAGACCGACCCGAGGGTCAGGCCGTTGACCAGTTGCTGCAGGAAAATACCATCCATAACGCAATCTCACGCATTTGAGAGACTGCACAGAAGCCGGTTGCGACGGACCGGGGTTCAGCCGCCGGCGCAACACGGTTGTGTGCAGCTCTACGAGAAAAGACAGGTACTGCACGGACATGTTTCAGGATTGCCCGACACCCAGGGCGTCGGGCAAATCAGCTGTTCATATCACTTCTGTTTTTCCAGTTGATGGTATTTGCCGTCCTTGTCCCACTCGTAAACCACGTAGTCGGAGACTTTCAGGTCGCCCTTGCTATCCCAGGACTTCTCGCCCATGACGGTCTTGACCGGGTGTGCTTTCAGCCATTTGGCAGCGTCCTCACCCTTGTTGGACTTGGCGCCGTTGAAGGCTGCAGCCAGGGTCTGGACCGAAGCGTAGGCATACAGGGTGTAGCCCTCTGGCTCGGTGCCTTTTTTGCGGAACTCGTCTACCACGGTCTTGCTGTCTGGCAGCAGGCGTGGGTCGGCGCCGAAGGTCATCAGCACGCCGTTGACGAATTGCGGGCCGCCAGCGGTGGTCACCAGTTCGTCGGTCACGATGCCGTCGTCGGACATGAACTTGACGTCTTTGAGGCCTTGTTCACGCAGTTGACGAACCAGAGGACCGGCTTCCGGGTGCAGACCGCCAAAGTAGACGACATCGGCGCCGGCACCGCGGATTTTGGTCACGATGGTGCTGAAGTCTTTCTCACCACGGGTCAGGCCTTCGTACAGCACTGGCGTCACGCCGCGCTTGACCAGTTGAGCCTTGGTGGCATCTGCCAGACCCTGGCCGTAGGTGTCCTTGTCGTGCAGCACGACAACCTTCTTGCCCTTGAGCACGTCGACGATGTAGTCGCCGGCCACGATGCCTTGCTGGTCGTCACGACCGCACATACGGAACATGGCGCTCAGGCCGCGTTCGGTAACCTGTGGGTTGGTGGAGCCTGGAGTGATCGCGATGATGCCCGCTTCGTCGTAGATCTCGGAGGCCGGGATGGTCGACGAGGAGCAGAAGTGACCGACCACGCCGGCGACTTTCTGGTTGGTCAGGTCCTTGGCGACCGTCACAGCCTGTTTCGGTTCGCAGGCGTCATCGCCCTTGACCAGTACGATTTTTTCCCCGTTTACGCCGCCCGCTGCGTTGACCGCATCGGCAGCTGCCTGCGCACCCTTCATGTACTGCTCGCCAAATGCCGCGTTGGCGCCCGTCATTGGACCCGCTACGCCGATCTTGATGTCAGCCTGAGCAAACGCAGAAACACCCAACGCAGTTGCCACTGCGAGGGCCAGAAAGCCTTTCTTGTAAAACGTCTGGGACATGAGGTGGTGCTCCAAGGTTTTTTTAGTTGGCACTGCGACTTCGTTAATGCTCAGAGCAAGTGCCGTGCCATCGGTTTTTTATTCTGAAAAAAGTCGCTGCTTTATTGTTATTTTGACTGTTTCGATCCCATTTTCATTGGGTGTGCAACCGTCTAAACCAGAGAAGGTGAAACCTTTTATTTATTGAGGCGCAACCCTCCCGTGCCATCATTGCAACCACTACACCAAACGGTGTGCAACCCGCCTGTAACAACCCACGTCACCGAACTGCACACTGCTGGTGCGGTACTGCTACAACCCGCACCATTACAGGCTAGTCGCTGCGCGAAAAAGCGCCGCTCTCCAGCACGATTTCAATCATCAAATGACGATCCGCAGGCACTGGCCCGCGTGATACAGCGAAAAGCCCGCCTCATAAAGACAACTGCGCAACCCGACCCCGGCCAATGGCTGCATGGGTGCAAAGGGAATCGGTAGCGCTTGAGGATTTCCGTTACACAAATAATCGGCAAAGGCTTTACCGACGACTGTACCCGTGGTCACGCCCCGGCCGTTGTAACCGGTGACTGCCACTAAACCGGGCGCCGGCTCGAACAGACGCATCAAATGATCGGGGGTGAACGCAATGCGACCGGTCCAGGTGCACTCCCACTCCACCGGTTTGAGGTAAGGGAAATAATGCTGCTGGACGCGATCGGCCCACGCCTTGAGGAACCAGGTCGGTTTCTGATTGCCGTTGCCCAGACTGCCAAGCAACAGACGACCGTCTTTATCGCGGCGAATGCTGCTGAGCACCTGGCGGGTATCCCAGGAACCCTGGCCACCCGGAAGAATGTGTTGCGCGGCCTCTTCCGTCAGCGGCACCGACGCCACCTGGTAGTAATAACCGGGGAAGAAATTGCGCCGTAATTCCGTCCAGTCGCCCTCGGTGTATGCATTGGAGGCAATCACCACTTGCTCGGCCAGTACCGAACCCTGGGCGGTCTGCACCGACCAGCGCTGGCCCTGGCGTTCGAGTCGGGTGACCGGGGAATGATCGAACAATTGACCACCGAGGCCGATGGCCGCTTTGGCCAGCCCCGTGGTGTAGGCCATGGGATTGACCGTGCCGGCACGCCGATCGAGCAAGGCGGCGGCGATTTTTTTGGTACCCGTGGCTTGTTCGCAAGCCTGCCCGGTCAGTAGCTCGACCGGCGCGCCACGGCGCTTCCACTGTTCTTCGCGACTGCGCAGATCCGCTTCACCGCGGGCGTTGTGCGCCATGTGCAACGTGCCTTCACGGCGTAACTGGCAATCGATGTTGTATTTGTCGACCAGGCTGAACACCAGGGCCGGAGCCGCACCGAGCATGCGGTTGAGCTGACTGCCGACCGCCTCGCCAAACCCGGCTTCAATGTCGTCCGGTGGAATCCACAGGCCGGCATTGACCAGCCCGACGTTGCGCCCGGAACCGCCATGTCCGGCGCGATGGGCTTCGAGCACGCAAACCGTTTTACCCTGCTCCAGCAAATGCACGGCCGCCGACAGACCGGTAAAACCGGCGCCGATGACGCAGACATCGACCTTCACCTCTCCCTTGAGCGCCGCGTTGTCAGGCCTTTGCGGCGTCAGTTTTTCCCAAAGACACTCTTCGCGTAACGGCATTGCCAGACTCCAACAGAAACCTAACCAACACAAAGTTCAAATGTGGGAGCGAGCCCGCTCGCGATTGCTATCTGCCAGTCGACCACTACGTGACTGACGCACCGCTATCGCGAGCAGGCTCGCTCCCACAGGGGATCACTGTATGACTGACGCTTAATCGAACGTGATGCCTTGAGCCAATGGCAACTCCAGCGAGTAGTTCACGGTGTTGGTCTGACGGCGCATGTAGCCGCGCCATGCGTCGGAGCCGGACTCGCGACCACCGCCGGTTTCTTTCTCGCCACCAAACGCGCCGCCGATTTCCGCGCCGCTCGGGCCGATGTTGACGTTGGCAATACCGCAATCGCTGCCCACCGCCGACATGAACTGTTCGGCTTCACGCACATCGGTGGTGAAGATGCACGAAGACAGGCCTTGCGGTACAGCGTTGTTCAAACGCAGGGCTTCGTTGAAATCGCTGTAACCGACCACATACAGGATCGGCGCGAAGGTTTCGTGGCAGACCACGTCGCTCTGCTCCGGCATTTCGACGATGGCCGGCGAAACGTAGTAAGCGTTCGGGAATTTGTCTTCGAGCTGACGCTCGCCGCCGAATACCTTGCCGCCTTCGCTCAGGGCCTGCTCCAGCGCGTCCTGCATGTTTTCGAAGCTTTGCTTGTCGATCAGCGGGCCGACCAGGTTGCCTTCCAGTGGATGGCCGATACGCACTTTGGAGTAAGCGGCTTTCAGGCGGGTGACGATCTCTTCCTTGACCGATTCGTGGGCAATCAGACGACGCAACGTGGTGCAACGCTGACCGGCAGTGCCGACGGCGCTGAACAGGATGGCGCGAACGGCCATGTCCAGGTCGGCGCTTGGGCCGAGGATCATGGCGTTGTTGCCACCCAGTTCCAGAATGCTGCGGGCGAAGCGCGCGGCGATTTTCGGCGCCACTTCACGGCCCATGCGGGTGCTGCCGGTGGCGCTGACCAGCGCGACACGCGGGTCGTCGACCAGGGCTTCGCCGGCATCGCGGCCACCGATGATGACCTGGCTCAGGTGCGGTGGAGCATCGCTGAAGTTCTTCAGCACGCGGTCGAACAGTGCCTGGCAGGCCAGGGCGGTCAGCGGCGTCTTTTCCGACGGCTTCCAGATCACCGGGTTGCCACAGACCAGTGCCAGCGTGGCGTTCCAGGCCCAGACCGCGACCGGGAAGTTGAACGCACTGATCACGCCGACGACGCCCAGCGGGTGCCAGGTTTCGCGCATGTGGTGGCCAGGACGCTCGGAAGCGATGGTCAGACCATACAACTGACGGGACAGGCCGACGGCGAAGTCGCAGATGTCGATCATTTCCTGAACTTCACCCAGGCCTTCCTGGGTGATCTTGCCGGCTTCCCAGGACACCAGCTCACCGAGATCGGCCTTGTATTCACGCAGGATGTCGCCCAGTTGACGCACCAGTTCGCCACGGCGCGGCGCCGGAACCTTGCGCCACAGCTCGAACGCATGATCTGCGCGACTGATGTGCTGCTCAACTTCGGCGGCACCTTCCCAGTTCACGGCGGCGATGCGGCTGCCATCGATAGGCGAATGCACCGGCACTTTGCCGTTCTGGTACAGGGGCGGGTTTACACCAAGACGATCAAGCAATGCGGCAACCATGGGTGACTCCTCAAGCAAAAAACGGAACGGGCGCAGCCGGAAAATCACGGCTGATCAGGCCTGTAGTTTTAGCTCCCCCGAGGTTACTCAACAAACGACCTTTAAGAGAGATATCATTCCGTTTATTCATGTTGTGCATTGCTGGCAATAAAGAGACAAGTACAAAGGATCGCCCATGCTGAACAAACGCTATTTGCCATCGATCGCTGCGCTGCAGTGTTTCGAAGCCGTGACCCGGCATCTGAGCTTCACCCGGGCCGCCGAAGAGTTGAATCTGACCCAGAGTGCGGTGAGTAAACAGGTCGCGCAACTCGAAGAGCTGTTGCAACACTTGCTGTTTCGCCGGGTGCGCCGACGCCTGCAAATGACGCCAGCGGGCGACTTGTACCTGGTCGAGGTCAGAAAAATCCTCACGCAAGTCGAGATGTCGACCCATTACCTGCGCTCCTATGGCGGTGAAACCGAAGTCCTGCGCGTTTCCACGCCACCGACTTTCGGCGCGCGCTGGCTGGTGCCACGCCTCAAAGGCTGGCGCCTGCGTCATCCATCGATTCACCTGGACCTGTGCAGCGAACAGGAAGCCGACGACCTGCTGCAAGGGCGCAGCGACCTGGCGTTCTACTTTGGCCAGGGCTCACGGCCCGGCACCGAATGCCTGAAGCTGTTCGGCGAGGAGCTGGTGCCCGTCTGCGCCCCCGGCAGCCTGCCGGCCGAGCCGTTCACCGATCCAACGCAACTCACCGATCTGGTCCTGCTGCAAAACGCCTCGCGCCCCCAGGCCTGGCATGACTGGTTCGACAGTCAGGGCTACCACACCGAACACAGCTACCACGGCCCGCGTTTCGAAACCTTCTACATGTGCATCCGCGCGGCGCAAGTCGGCTGTGGCGTGGCGCTGCTGCCACGGTTTCTGGTGGAAGAAGAGTTGGCGGACGGCAAACTGGTCATTCCCTGGAAGCATGCAATGCCCAGCACGGATGCGTATTACCTGGCGTACCCGGAGCATTCGGCGGAAGTGCCGAAGGTGCGGGATTTCGTGAAGTGGATGCTGGAGCAGGTTGATAGCCCGGAGCCTCCACAACGTTAGGCCTTGGCCATCCCCTGCGGGAGCGAACTTGCTCCCACAGGGGATCTGTTGTGATCCAAGAAATCGCTGGCAATCCAGCCCTCTGATATGCGCCACTAGCGCCATTGATCAATACCGCTGCAACGCTGGAGATTCCCGTTATGAGCGAGAGTGTGTTTGCCGATCGCATCGTGCAGAACCTGCTCGACACCGACTTCTACAAACTGACGATGATGCAGGCGGTGCTGCACAACTACCCGAACGTGGAAGTCGAATGGGAGTTTCGTTGCCGCAACAGTGAGGATTTGCGCCCTTATCTGGCGGAAATCCGTTACCAGCTCGAGCGCCTGGCCGAGTTGAGCCTGAGTGCCGACCAGTTGAGCTTCCTGGAGCGCATCAGCTTCATAAAGCCGGATTTCCTGCGCTTTCTCGGGTTGTTTCGCTTCAACCTGCGCTACGTCCATACCGGTATCGAAAACGGAGAACTGTTCATCCGCCTGCGCGGTCCCTGGCTGCACGTGATTCTGTTCGAAGTGCCGATGCTGGCGATCGTCAGCGAAGTGCGCAACCGCTACCGCTATCGGGAAGTCGTTCTGGAACAGGCGCGCGAGCAGCTTTATCGCAAGTTCGACTGGCTGACCGCCAACGCCAGCAGCGACGAGTTGTCCGAATTGCAGGTCGCCGACTTCGGCACCCGCCGTCGCTTCTCGTACCGCGTGCAGGAAGAAGTGGTGAACGTGCTCAAGCATGACTTCCCGGGACGTTTTGTCGGCACCAGCAACGTGCACCTGTCCCGGGAACTGGACATGAAACCGCTGGGCACCATGGCCCACGAATGGATCATGGCCCACCAGCAGCTCGGCCCGCGACTGGTTGACAGCCAGATTGCCGCGCTCGATTGCTGGGTCCGTGAATACCGTGGCCTTCTGGGCATCGCCCTGACCGACTGCATCACCATGGATGCCTTCCTCGGTGATTTCGACCTGTTTTTTGCCAAGCTTTTCGACGGTTTGCGCCATGACTCGGGCGATCCGGTGGTTTGGGCGGAAAAAGCCATCGCCCACTATCACAAGCTCGGCATCGACCCGATGAGCAAGACGTTGACGTTCTCCGACAGCCTGACACTGCCCAAGGCCCTGGAAATATTCCGCGCGCTGCGTGGGCGGATCAACGTCAGCTTTGGCATTGGCACCAACCTGACGTGTGACATTCCGGGTGTCGAACCGATGAGCATCGTGCTTAAAATGACGGCCTGCAACGGCCAGCCGGTGGCAAAGATCTCCGACGAGCCAGGCAAGACTCACTGCAAAGACCCGAATTTCGTCGCCTATTTGCGACACGTTTTCCAAGTTCCTGCCCTTCCCAGCGTATCTAGCAAGGAGTGAATTCATGCAAGCCGTACAGCGTGAGATTGCTGAACAGCTCAAGGTCCAACCGCCGTTTGCCGACGAGGCCGCCCTCAAGGCTGAAGTCGCCCGGCGGATTACCTTTATCCAGGACTGCCTGGTCAATTCCGGGCTCAAGACCCTGGTACTGGGCATCAGTGGCGGTGTCGACTCCCTGACCGCGGGCCTGCTGGCCCAGCGTGCCATGCGTGAACTGCGCCAGCGCACGGGAGACGATCAATACAAGTTCGTCGCCGTGCGCCTGCCGTACGAAACCCAGTTCGATGAACACGATGCCCAGGCCTCCGTGGATTTCATCGATCCGGACGAGCGCCACACCGTGAACATCGGTCCGGCGGTCAAGTCACTGGCCAATGAAGTCGCGGCCTTTGAAGGCAAGCATGCGGTCTCGGTGGACTTCGTACTCGGCAACACCAAGGCGCGTATGCGCATGGTCGCCCAGTACACCATCGCCGGTGCCGCCCACGGCCTGGTGATCGGTACCGATCACGCGGCAGAGGCAGTGATGGGCTTCTTCACCAAGTTCGGCGATGGCGCTTGCGATCTGGCACCGCTCAGCGGCCTGGTGAAAAACCAGGTCCGGGCCATCGCCCGCAGCTTCGGTGCGCCGGAATCGCTGGTGGAAAAAGTACCGACCGCCGACCTCGAAGACCTGTCCCCTGGCAAACCGGACGAAGCGTCCCACGGCGTGACCTACGCCGAGATCGACGCCTTTCTGCATGGCGAGCCGGTGCGCGAGGAAGCTTTCAACATCATCGTTGGCACTTACAACAAGACGCACCACAAGCGGGTGATGCCGTTTGCGCCTTGATTCTTGAATGAATGAAAAAGCCCGCTGAAGGGTTGATCTTCAGCGGGCTTTTCTTTGGCCATTGCATTCACTGATGCTGATGACCCCTTCGCGAGCAGGCTCGCTACCACATTGGCGTCGCCGGACCTGTGAGAGCGTGGCTTGCCCGCGACGAACGTTAACGCGGTGCTTCGGCTTACTTCAGCGTCACGGTGCCTTTCATCATCGAAATGTGGCCAGGAAACGAGCAGAAGAAGCCATATTTTTCAGCGGCGTCGAGCTTCGACACGTCGAAGGTCACCGAGTCGGTTTCCTTGGCGCCGATCACCTTGGTGTGCGCGATGATGCGCGCATCACCTTCTTTCAAGTAGTTCTTTTCGATACCGGCACCCAGACCGTCGGTGGCGATCAGCTGCATGTCGGCTTCTTTGCTCAGCACCCAGTTATGGCCCATGACGGTTTTCGGCAGGCTACCGGAGTGGGTCAGTTCCACGGTGAAGGTCTTGCAGCTCTTGTCGATTTCAATGGCCTTGGTGTTGAAGGTCATCTGATCAGTGGACTCGATAGTCGTTTTGCACTCTGCAGCCATCAGTTGGCTGCTGGCCAGTGTCAACAGGGATACCGCAGCGAGTTTGGCAAACATGGTGAATCTCCAAGGCAGGGTTAACAGAAATGCGAGTGGACAGAAGACTGCCTGAAAACTTCGCAAGTTCCTATGACCTGAATCAAAAATTGTATACAACTTTCGGGCTATGACACCCATCGAAACAATCTACCAGCCAGACCTCCGGGCCGGGCCTATGATCAGGCCATCATCCCCAACTGGAGCGTCTGCCATGTCCCTCAATAGCCTGTTGTGCAGCTTGCTTGCCGCCTACGCCTGTGGCGCCAGCGGCACTTACGAAACACCCAAGCGCGAAGTCTAGCTCTTGGAGTGTCGCGCGCCTGCCTTTACTCTGTGGCCCTGATCGACCATGGAGTAAGGCATGTCTTTAGTATCCGTTTGTGTATTTTGTGGTGCCAGCACCGGGACCAATCCCGCGTATCGGGAAGCGGCCGAGGCCCTCGGCCGGGCATTGGCCGAGCGAAAGCTGACACTGGTTTATGGCGGCGGCGCTGTCGGACTGATGGGTATCGTGGCCGATGCCGCGCTGGCGGCCGGTGGCGAAGTCGTGGGCATCATCCCGCAGAGCCTCATGGACAAGGAAATCGGCCACAAAGGGCTGACTCGCCTGGAAGTGGTGGACGGCATGCATGCGCGCAAAGCGCGGATGGCCGAACTCAGCGATGCCTTCATCGCCCTGCCTGGCGGCCTGGGCACGCTGGAAGAGCTGTTCGAGGTCTGGACCTGGGGCCAACTCGGCTACCACGGCAAACCGCTGGGCTTGCTGGAAGTGAACGGTTTCTACAGCAAACTCACCGGTTTTCTCGATCATATCGTCGGCGAAGGCTTCGTTCGCGCAGCGCACCGTGACATGCTGCAGGTGAGCGAATCGCCAAAATTTCTGCTCGACGCCCTCGATCAGTGGCAACCCACCGTACTGCCCAAGTGGGTCGAGCAAAAACCCGACTAACGACTTGGCACCGATACAGGGCAGAATACGCGCCGCTCAACCTCACCTTCGACCCCAGAGGATCGCCCATGGCTAAACCCAACTACTCCTTCGCCAAACGTCAGCGTGACCTGGCCAAGGAACAGAAGAAAGAGGAAAAGCTTCAGCGCAAGAAAGCGATGGCTGAAGACGCGGCACTGAACCCGGACGGTGAAGTCGCTGCAGAAGATGATGTTGATGCACCGAAAGATCAGGCGCCGGACGCCTGAGTCCCTCCGGGCCGGATGATCCAGTCAGGCCCCGAAATCCCTGTAGGAGCGAGCCTGCTCGCGATGGTCTTCAACGATAACGCTGTGTATCTGATACCCCGCTGCGTTCTCAAGTCCATCGCGAGCAGGCTCGCTCCTACAGTTGATCTTCATTATTCCAATGGCATAACGGTGACGCGGACTTCCGGGTCGTGGTTTCCTCCGCCCAGAATCACCCCGCGCAACGGCGAGACATCGGAAAAATCCCGGCCCCAGGCCAGCGTGATGTGCTCCAGCGCCGGTTGCACGTTGTTGGTCGGGTCGAAATCTACCCAACCCAGCACCGGACAAAACACCGAAACCCAGGCATGGGATGCATCGGCGCCGATCAGTCGTGGCTGGCCCGGTGGCGGCTGGGTCAGCAGGTAGCCACTGATGTACCGCGCAGCCAATCCACGGGAGCGCACGCACGCGAGCATCAGGTGGGCGAAGTCCTGACAGACGCCACGCCGACGCTCCAGCACTTCCACCAGGGGCGTCGCCACCTGCGTCGCTTCGGCATCGAAGGTGAATTCGCTGAAGATTTTCTCCATCAGGGCCTGAACCCCCAGCAGCAATGGCCGCCCTGGCGGAAAGCAACTTTCCGAGAACTCGACGAAGTTACGCTTGAGGTGCACGTAGGGTGATTCGAACCGGTAGCGGCAGGCGTCCAGGATTTGCGGGGACAGTGGCTGGCTGCTGTAGGTCAGTGCATTGCGGGTGTCTTCCCAGGCCGGAGACTGATTGAAGTCCAGCACCGGCCGGGGCAGCACTTCGATCGTGAGGCTCGCATTGACCAGCAATTCATCATGGGGACGTTCGAACGCCAGCCGGGTCAACGGATTACCGAACACATCCAGCTCATCACGGCGCGAGGTCGGTTCCGGGCTGATCTGCAATTGCTGTGCGGTACAGCGCTGCCAGGCACAGGGACGCGGCCACAGGTGCGCCAGTTGCTGGGCCAGGGACACCGGGCTGTCGTAGTGATAATGGGTGTCGTGGGAAATCTGGTAGTGAGCACTCATCAGACGGACACCGTGCGTTGGCTGACATCATCGACATGGGCGAAATGGCGCAAGGCCAGGCGATCCGAGACTTGCCCGCTGGCATCGGCGATTTCTTGCAGCAGATCGGCCAGCCCCTCGACGGCGGCACGCACGCTGGCGGCGCCAAACAACGGGTTTTCCAGGCAGCCCAGATCGAAGCGCGCCAGACGCTCCACCAACTGCGGCAAACCGGCTTCACGGGGCACGCCAAAGTCGTCGTTCAGGCGTTTGAGTGTGCGGGTCACCAGTTTCAGCTGGAACAGCACGGCATGAGGGTTCTGTTCGTCGAGCAGCAGCAGGTCGAGCACCGGGATCAATTGCGCCACCGCCAGGTAACGCGAACGGTAGGTAATGCTGCTGTTGCCCAGTTCCAGCAGCCATTCCAACCCCGCCTGATCGAAGGCCCCGGCGCCACGCAGGAACGCCGCCAGGCTGCCACTGAGAAATTGCAGACGCTCGATCCGCCGGCCGATCATCAAAAAGCGCCAGCCTTCGTCGCGGGTCATGTCGTCCAGTGCAAACCCCGACAACGCCGCCAGGGACATCACCAGTCGGTTGAGGAAATCCAGCAACTCGCCAAAGTCCGGCTCTTCGGTTTCCAGCTCCATGGCTTCGCGCTGCAATTCCACCAGCGCCTGCCAGTTTTCCCGCGAGAGCTTGCCGCGCACCTGCGAGGCCGCCCATTGCAAACGCTGCAGGTTGGAACGCAGGCTAAAGGGCCAGTCATCGCCCAGTATCGCGGCCAGCAAGCGCTCTGGCAGTTCGCCTTCTTCGGGCAGCAGCATCAGCCGCTCACCGAGATCGACCGCCGCGTCCAGCGCCTGCGGGTCATCGCCGTCGACATAACGCGCCAGCATGATCCGCAACAACCGCGCACTGTCATCGCAGCGCTCGCAGTAGCGGCCGAACCAAAACAGGTTTTCCACGACCCGTGACGGCAGATACGGGTCGCGGCGCACCAGATCATGTACGCCGATGTTGCGTTGGGCTTTCCATTGCTCGCCGCTCGGCGGCCGATCGCCCAGGACCCAAGTGTCCTTGCTCGCCCCACCGCGCTGCATCGACACCACTTCAGCGTCCGCCTCGGCGGCGACGCGGGTCAAACCACCGGGCAGGACCCGGTAACCGTCGCGACTGGCCACGGCGTACACACGCATGCCGATGGCCCGGGGTTGCAGTTGACCGTCCTCGGCCTGCCAGATCGGCGCCTGGGAGAGTTGAGCCAGTTCTTGCGCAACATAAGCGTAAGGACGCGCCTGCATGCGCTCAGCGAGCGTTTGCCGCTGTTTTTCGCTCAGATCACGGCCAAATACCGGTGCAAAGCTCTGGGACGGGAATGCCGGTTTGATCAGCAATTCCGGCAATTTCTCCAGGGCCTGGGCCAGCACAGGCGCTTCGCCGCACCACCACGTGGCGATGGATGGCAACATCAGCTCTTCACCAAACAGGAACTGATTGATCTTCGGCAGGAAGCCCAACAGTCCCGGCGATTCGAGTACGCCGCTGCCGAGGGCGTTGGCCACCAACACCCGCCCCTGGCGCACGGCCTCGAGCAAGCCCGGCACACCCAGAGCCGAATCGGTACGCAGCTCCAGCGGGTCGCAGAAGTCGTCGTCGAGCCGGCGCATGATCGCGTGGACCCGGCGCAGGCCACTGAGGGTTTTCAGGTAGACCGTGGCATCGCGCACGGTCAGGTCGCCACCCTCCACCAGCGGGTAACCGAGCTGACGCGCCAGGTACAGGTGTTCGAAATAGCTTTCGTTGAAACGCCCCGGCGTCAGCAACACCACCAGCGGCACCTCTTCATCGCTCGGCGCCTGGCGCGCCAGCGTTTCCTGAAGCGTGCGGAAGAATCCGGCCAGATGCTGCACCTTCAAATCGCGGTACAACTCGGGAAAGGCGCGGGACACGATAGTGCGGTTTTCCAGCGCATAACCGGCCCCGGACGGTGCTTGCGTACGATCCGCCGTCACCCACCAGCGACCATCGGGGGTGCGTGCCAGGTCCACGGCATATAGATGTAGAAAGGCCCCTTCCGGTGGACTGATGCCCTGACAAGGCCAGAGGAAGTTGTTGTGGCCGAACACCAGCTCCGCCGGCAACAAGCCTTCGGCGATCAGGCGTTGCGGGCCGTACAGGTCGGCCAGCACGGCATTGAGCAATCGGGCGCGCTGGGCGATGCCGGCCGACAGCTGCTCCCATTCATCGGCGGCAATCACATGGGGCAGCAGGTCCAGCTCCCAGGGACGATCGGCGCCCTTGGGGTCGGCGTATACGTTATAGGTGACACCGTTTTCATGAATCTGCCGGGCCAGCAGTGCCTGGCGCTGCACCAGTTGCGCAGGCGTGCTGCGCTGCAATTGGTCGAACAACCGTCGCCAGTGCGCACGCACGGCGCCGCTGTCGTCGAGCAGTTCATGATAAGTGCCCGCCGTCAGCGGGTAGCGGTCAAGCAGGTCAGGCATTGGAAAGCTCGGCAGACAGCAGGGAAAGGTCAGACTAACGCAGGCTCATGACGCCCGGATAGACGAAATATCCGGGCGTCGCGTACGGTTTAGAAACGTCGTAAATCAAGCGTCATCGGCAGTTCGTCGTTAATTTCCAGAATCGGTACAGGAAGTTTCCCGGGGGTGTGTCCGATCCGGAAGAAGCGCGCCATCCGGCGGCTCTCGGCCTCGTTGGCATTGACCGGCAAGCTGACGTAGTTGCGCCCGCCCGGATGGGCCACGTGATACTGGCAACCGCCCAGCGAACGCCCCATCCAGGTGTCGAGCAGGTCGAACACCAGCGGCGCATGCACGGGAATGGTCGGTTGCAGGCAATTGGCCGGTTGCCATGCGCGGAAACGCACCCCGGCGACAAACTCACCGACGCGCCCGGTGGGCTGCAGCGGCACCGGAATGCCGTTGCAGGTCAGTAAATAACGCTGTGGCGGCAAGCCGTTGAGTTTGACCTGCAGACGCTCCAGGGACGAATCCACGTAGCGCACCGTGCCACCGACCGCGCCCTCCTCGCCCAGTACATGCCACGGCTCAAGTGCCTGGCGCAGTTCCAGCGCAATGCCACTGACGGCGTAATCGCCGACCTTGGGAAAGCGAAACTCCAGATGCGCCGCGAACCACTCGGCCCGCACTGGATAACCGGCGGCGTTGAGGTCGACAATGACATCGGCGAAATCCTGCTCGATAAAGTGCGGCAACAGGAACCGGTCGTGCAGCTCCGTGCCCCAGCGCGCCAGTTTCGGCGGCGCATAGGGTTCGCGCCAGAAACGTGCGACCAGCGCCCGCAGCAGCAGCTGTTGAGCCAGGCTCATGCGTGCATGCGGCGGCATTTCAAAGGCACGCAACTCGAGCAAGCCCAAGCGCCCCGTAGCGCCGTCCGGCGAGTAAAGCTTGTCGATGCAGAACTCGGCGCGGTGAGTGTTGCCCGTCACGTCGATCAACAGATTGCGCAGCAACCGGTCGACCAGCCACGGCGCGCATTCCTCGCCGGGTTGCGGCATCTGGGCAAAGGCGATTTCCAACTCATACAGGGCATCGTTGCGCGCTTCATCGACCCGTGGCGCCTGCGACGTCGGGCCGATGAACAGCCCGGAAAACAGGTAGGACAAGGACGGGTGGTTATGCCAGTAGCTGATCAGGCTGCGCAGCATATCCGGACGCCGCAGGAACGGTGAGTCGGCCGGTGTCGCGCCACCCAGTACGAAATGGTTACCGCCACCGGTGCCGGTATGCCGGCCATCGATCAGAAATTTCTCGGTGGTAAGTCGGGTTTGCCGTGCCTGCTCGTAAAGAAATTCAGTGCGCTCGACCAATTCATCCCAGGTGGCGGACGGCTGCACATTGACCTCGATCACCCCCGGGTCCGGCGTGATGCGGAAGTTGCTCAAACGCGGATCGCTCGGCGGTTCATAGCCTTCCAGCAATACCGGGCAATGCAGCTCCTCAGCGGTGGCTTCAATCGCGGCGACCAGTTCGAGGTAGTCCTCAACCCGCTCCAGCGGCGGCATGAACAGGTACAAGCGACCTTCCCGCGCCTCGGCGCAGAACGCGGTGCGGGTCAGCCAGTCGGCGGATTCATCGATTTTCGGTGCACGATCAACCACAACGGCAGCGCCCTGGCTTTGCAATTGAGCAGTGTCGGGCAAATCCGGGAAATCCTGGTTCGGGTCCTGCGGATGAATGAACGGATACTCCGCCGCTTTCACCCAGGGCTGCGAGCCGAGGGGCAGGCGATAGCCCAGCGGTGAATCCCCCGGCACCAGGCGACAGTGCTCGTCGCGCAGGTACCAGCGCCCGCTCTGCCACTGGTCGCCCTTGGCGGTCCGCGCCAGCGGCAAGACCTGGCCAATCACCTTGTCCAGGCCCTGGCTGAAGACTTTACGCAGTCGCGCACGCTCCAGCGGCTCCTCGAGACGCGAATCTTCGGCGCTGACGTTCTGCGGCAACGTGCCTTCGCGCCAGAGGTAATAGAAATTGTCTTCGTAGGCGGGAAACACAAAACGTGTCGGAATTTTCAGGCGTTCGGCGACACTCGCCAGGAATCGTCCGGCCAGTTCGCCATCGGCGCCATAGTCTTGCTGCTCGTCGGCGATCAGCGCGCTGTTGTGCCAGATCGGCACCCCGTCGCGGCGCCAGTAGCAGTTGAGCGACCAGCGCGGCAGTTGCTCACCGGGGTACCACTTGCCCTGGCCGAAATGCACCAGGCCTTTGGGCGCGTAATGCTGACGCATGCGCTGGAACAGTTCGGCAGACAGGCGACGTTTGTCCGGCCCCAGCGCCGCGGTGTTCCACTCGGCACCGTCCGGGTCATCGATGGAGACGAACGTCGGTTCTCCGCCCATGGTCAGGCGGACATCGCCTTCCAGCAAGTCGGCATCGATCTGCCGGCCCAGGCTCTGAATCGCCAGCCACTGCTCTTCGGTGTAGGGCTTTGTGACCCGAGGCGCTTCCCAAATCCGCTCCACGGACATTTCGTGGCTGAATTGGCACTCGCACGGCTCCACCAGGCCACTGATCGGTGCCGCTGAGGACGGATCGGGACTACAGGCCAACGGAATATGGCCTTCACCGGCAAACAGCCCCGAGGTCGCATCCAGGCCGATCCAGCCGGCGCCGGGCAGATACACCTCGCACCAGGCGTGCAGGTCAGTGAAATCCACATCCGTGCCCGAGGGTCCGTCGAGGCTTTTGACGTCGGCCGTCAGCTGGATCAGGTAGCCGGAGACAAAACGCGCGGCCAGTCCGAGGTTGCGCAGCAGTTGCACCAGCAACCACGCGGAATCGCGGCAAGACCCGGAAGCGTGCTCAAGGGTGTGCTCGGGCGTTTGCACGCCCGGTTCCATGCGGATCAGGTAGCCGATGTCTTCACTCAGTCGCTGATTGAGCGCGACGAGGAAATCCACAGCGGGTAACGGTGTGCGGTCGATACCCTCCAGGTACGCCTTGAACTTCGGCGTCAGCGGCAAGGTTTCCAGGTAGGGCGCCAGCTCCTTGCGCTCGTCGGCGGCATAGGTGAACGGAATTTTTTCCGCGTAGGGCTCAAGGAAGAAATCGAACGGATTGAACACCGCCATTTCTGCCACCAGGTCGACTTCGATCCGCAGCTCATCGGTTTTTTCCGGGAACACCAACCGCGCCAGGTAATTGCCCTGGGGGTCCTGCTGCCAGTTGATGAAGTGCTGCTCGGGCGAAACCTTCAGCGCATAGGACAGAATCCGCGTGCGACTGTGGGCGGCCGGGCGCAGGCGAACGATCTGCGGACCGAGCTCAACGGCTCGGTCGTAGCGGTAATGCGTAACGTGATGCAATGCGACATGAATCGACACGGCGTGCCTCCTGCGAGCCCTAAGCGTATGTGAAAGCGCGCAAGACTTATGCCACCCAGCCGTGCTGGCGCTTTCTCCGGTTACTGGAGGCAGTACAGCACCAAAATCGGGCGAGGCGGGAAATTGGTTTGGCGACGCTGCACATATTTGTGGCGTTACGCGGCCCGGAAATGCAAAACGCCAACCCGAAGGTTGGCGTTTTGTTCAGCCCAAGCGCGGTTTAGCGCGGTACGACCGGTTTGCGAGCCGGTTTCGGCCCTTTGCCTTTGGCCGCATCCTTGCGCTCCTTGGCCGCCTGCTGGTTACGGGCGAATGCCGCAGCCTTGGCTTGTTCACGCTTGTCCCACGGGTTGCCACCGTCGCTGGCGCGTGGCGGCAGGCCGGTGTGCTGGGTCAGGATCCTGGTCGTTTCCTTGGCCACTTTATGGCTGCCGGCCGGCGTCGAGTTCTT
Organism: Pseudomonas fluorescens group sp. PF-69; assembly: GCF_054481235.1. NCBI lineage: Bacteria > Pseudomonadati > Pseudomonadota > Gammaproteobacteria > Pseudomonadales > Pseudomonadaceae > Pseudomonas > Pseudomonas fluorescens group sp. PF-69. The sequence goes on from NZ_JBTMNC010000001.1 coordinate 1,014,414, forward strand.
GCGACGGGCACTCTGGTAGCTGTCGGTGGACGGCTGGTGCAACGGGATCAACTGGTTCTTGCCCGGCCCGATCAGGTCGCTGCGGCCCATGCGGATCAACGCTTCACGCAGCATCGGCCAGCCTTTCGGGTCGTGATAACGCAAGAACGCCTTGTGCAGACGGCGCTGCTCTTCGCTCTTGACGATGGTCACCGCGTCAGACTTGTAGGTGACCTTGCGCAGCGGGTTCTTGCCCGAGTGGTACATCGCGGTGGCCGTGGCCATCGGCGACGGGTAGAACGCCTGCACCTGGTCGGCACGGAAACCATTGCCCTTGAGCCACAGGGCCAGGTTCATCATGTCTTCGTCGGTGGTGCCAGGGTGGGCAGCAATGAAGTACGGAATCAGGTACTGCTCTTTGCCGGCTTCCTTGGAGTACTTCTCGAACATGCGCTTGAACTTGTCATAGCTGCCGATGCCCGGTTTCATCATCTGGTTGAGCGGACCTTCCTCGGTGTGTTCCGGGGCGATCTTCAGGTAACCGCCAACGTGGTGGGTCACCAGCTCTTTGACGTATTCCGGCGACTCGACCGCGAGGTCGTAACGCAGGCCGGAAGCGATCAGGATCTTCTTCACACCCGGCAAGGCACGGGCACTGCGATACAGCTGAATCAGCGACGAGTGATCGGTGTTCAGGTTCGGGCAGATACCCGGGAACACGCACGACGGCTTGCGGCACGCGGATTCAATTTCCGGGGTCTTGCAGGCGATGCGGTACATGTTCGCGGTCGGGCCGCCAAGGTCGGAGATGACGCCGGTAAAACCTGGAACCTTGTCACGAATTTCTTCGATTTCGCGAATGATCGACTCTTCAGAACGGTTCTGGATGATCCGGCCTTCATGCTCGGTGATCGAGCAGAAGGTGCAGCCGCCGAAGCAGCCACGCATGATGTTCACCGAGAAGCGGATCATCTCGTAGGCCGGGATTTTCTCCTTGCCATAGGCCGGGTGCGGAATGCGCTGATAAGGCATGCCGAACACGTAGTCCATTTCTTCGGTGGTCATCGGAATCGGTGGCGGGTTGAACCAGACGTCCACTTCGCCGTGCTTCTGGACCAGGGCACGGGCGTTGCCCGGGTTGGTTTCCAGGTGCAGCACGCGGTTGGCGTGGGCGTAGAGCACCGCGTCGTTACGGACCTTTTCCACCGACGGCAGACGGATCACGGTCTTGTCGCGGGTCATCTTGGGACTTGCCAGGATCTGCACGACCTTGGCTTCCTGCGGATCCTCAACCGGACCTTTTTCCTGCTCGATGGCGCAGGCAGAGGTGTCCTGGGTGTTGACGTACGGGTTGATGATCTTGTCGACCTTGCCCGGACGGTCAATGCGCGTGGAGTCGACTTCGTACCAGTCTTTCGGCGTGTCGCGACGGATGAACGCGGTGCCGCGCACGTCAGTGATGTCTTCGATCTTGTGACCGTAGGACAGGCGCTGGGCGACTTCGACAATGGCACGTTCGGCGTTGCCGTAGAGCAGGATGTCGGCGCTGGCGTCGATCAGGATCGAGTTGCGAACGCGGTCTTGCCAGTAATCGTAGTGAGCGATGCGGCGCAGGGACGCTTCGATGCCGCCGAGCACGATAGGCACGTGCTTGTAGGCTTCCTTGCAGCGCTGGCTGTAAACCAGGCTCGCGCGGTCCGGTCGCTTGCCCGCCAGGCCACCCGGCGTGTAGGCGTCATCGGAACGGATTTTCTTGTCGGCGGTGTAGCGGTTGATCATCGAGTCCATGTTGCCGGCCGCGACACCGAAGAACAGGTTCGGCTCGCCGAGCTTCATGAAGTCGTCTTTGGACTGCCAGTTTGGCTGGGCAATGATCCCGACGCGGAAGCCCTGGGACTCCAGCAGCCGGCCGATGATCGCCATGCCGAACGACGGGTGATCGACATAGGCATCACCGGTGACGATGATGATGTCGCAGGAATCCCAGCCAAGCTGATCCATCTCCTCCCTGCTCATCGGCAGGAATGGCGCTGGCCCGAAACATTCGGCCCAGTACTTGGGATAGTCAAATAACGGCTTGGCTGCTTGCATGTCGATAACCGGTGTTGGCTTTCATTGAATTTCGCGGGCGCGGAATATAGCACAAATTTTGACCAATTCCGACGGCTATGGTCGGAAATTGCGCCACGCCCATTCGCGAGCAGGCTCGCTCCCACAAAGGAACGCATTCCAGAGTGGGAGCGAGCCTGCTCGCGAAGGCGTCAGCTCAGACGATGAGAGATTTATTCATCATCATCGAAGTTATAGCTACCCGGTGCCAGGTTCTCGAACCGGGTGTACTTGCCGATGAACGCCAGGCGGATAAAGCCGATCGGCCCGTTCCGCTGCTTGCCGATGATGATTTCGGCGATGCCTTTGTGCTCGGTTTCCGGGTGGTACACCTCGTCGCGATACACGAACATGATGACGTCGGCGTCCTGCTCGATCGCTCCGGATTCCCGCAAGTCGGAGTTCACCGGGCGCTTGTTCGGCCGTTGTTCCAGGGAACGGTTGAGCTGGGACAACGCCACCACCGGGCAGTTGAATTCCTTGGCCAACGCCTTCAGGGACCGGGAGATCTCGGAAATCTCGTTGGTCCGGTTGTCGCCGCTGGAACCGGGGATCTGCATCAGTTGCAGGTAGTCGATCATGATCAGGCCGACATCACCGTGCTCACGCACCAGACGCCGGGTCCGGGCGCGCATTTCCGACGGGCTGATGCCGGCGGTATCGTCGATGAACAGCTTGCGGTCGTTGAGCAGGTTGACCGCCGAGGTCAGGCGCGGCCAATCGTCGTCTTCCAGCTGGCCGGAACGGACCTTGGTCTGGTCGATGCGCCCCAGGGACGACAACATACGCATGATCAGCGATTCACCTGGCATCTCCAGCGAGTAAACCAGAACCGCTTTCTCGCTGCGGAGCACGGCGTTTTCCACCAGGTTCATCGCAAAGGTGGTTTTACCCATGGATGGACGGCCGGCCACGATGATCAGGTCGGCCGGTTGCAGGCCGCTGGTTTTCTCGTCGAGGTCGGTGTAGCCGGTGGACAGGCCGGTGATGGCGTTGTCGGTGTTGAACAGGGTGTCGATGCGGTCGATGGCCTTGGTCAGCAGTTCATTCACACCCACCGGGCCACCGGTTTTAGGCCGGGCCTCGGCGATCTGGAAGATCTGCCGTTCAGCTTCATCGAGGATTTCTTCGGCCGTACGACCTTCCGGATTGAAGGCGCTGTCGGCGATTTCGGTACTGATACCGATCAGTTGGCGCAGCGTCGCGCGTTGGCGAACGATCTGCGCATAGGCCTTGATGTTGGCGACGGACGGCGTGTTTTTCGCCAGTTCGCCGAGGTAGCCAAGGCCGCCAACTTGCGACGTCTGACCTTCCTTGTCCAATTGCTCGGCCAGGGTCACGACGTCGATCGGCGAGTTCTGATCGGCCAGTTTGGCGATCGCACGGAAGATCAGGCGGTGGTCATGTCGATAGAAATCACCGTCGGAGACTTGATCAAGCACGCGTTCCCAGGCGTTGTTGTCCAGCATCAGACCACCGAGTACAGCCTGTTCGGCTTCGATGGAGTGCGGCGGCACTTTTAGCGCGGCGGTTTGCAGATCGTATTGCTCGGGAGCGGAAATTTCGTTCATGGCCACTTGGTATTTTTTGGAGAAGCTGGGGTTAAAAAACGGAACTGCCAGAAAGACAAAGGGCACGACCTGTAAACAGGATCGTGCCCGATGTTACCGGCAAGCACCCGAGGGTGCCAGCCGACAAGTGCTGCTTAAGCTGCTACCACGACAACGCGTACGGTGGCTTCAACTTCGGCGTGCAGGTGCACGGCTACGTCGAATTCACCTACGTTGCGGATGGTGCCGTTCGGCAGACGAACTTCGCTTTTTGCAACTTCAACGCCAGAGGCGGTCAGTGCATCAGCGATGTCGTGAGTACCGATCGAACCGAACAGCTTGCCTTCGTCACCAGCGGTGGCAGTGATAGTCACTTCCAGCTCAGCCAGTTGGGCAGCGCGGCTTTCAGCCGATGCTTTACGGTCTGCTGCAGCTTTTTCCAGCTCAGCGCGACGCTCTTCGAACGCAGCCAGGTTGGCTGGGGTCGCAGCGGTAGCTTTGCCGTAAGGCAGCAGGTAGTTACGACCGTAACCAGCCTTAACGTTCACTTTGTCACCCAGGTTGCCCAGGTTGGTGACTTTTTCCAGAAGGATCAGTTGCATGTGAAAATCCTCTTAACTTTTAACCTTCACCGTTCGCGTTATCGGCGTCTTTCGGCGCCAGACGACCGCGAAAATCAATCAGGCTGTCGACGATGGCCAGGACCACCAGCAACGGATAGATCAGCTGCATGAACAGCAACAGCGTGACGTACAACCCCACCAGCCAGAATCTGGCCAGTCGCTTTTGCGCCACCAGCCCGTGAATCAGGGCCAGCCCGGCGAAAACCAGCGGTACGCTGCACAACGGCACGAGCATGGACATCTGGACACCGAAGTTCGGTGTCACAACCATGCCGGCCAGCAGCAACATCGCGGGACCCAGCGGGATTCGAATGGCGCGAAACTCGCGACCGAAACCACCCGGGTTGTACAACAACGCCTGCCAGTAGCGCCCGACAATCAGGCTCAGCACACTGACGATTTGCAACAAAGCCGCAATCAGGCCGGTCAGGATAGGTGCAATCAGGGACGCGAAACGCGCTTGCTCGTCTACCGACATCTTCTGGTAGACCTCACCGAGTAGCGACGGCATGACTTTTATCAAAGCCTGCGCCAGCATCTCGATCTGAGGACCAAAAGCCGTCCCCAGCACCACTGAAAACACCACTCCCATCGCTATGCTGACCAGCAGCACGCGGTTCCAGGACTCGCTTGCGCGCAAAACCAACGCAAGGCTCGCAGACCCCAGCAGCACCAGAAGTGCCCGTGGATCGTCGAATTTCAGCCACCAGATCAACGCCGGCAGCAGCCCCAGAGCAAGAACGCCCAGGGCGTCCCTCAATCCGCGCCGCAGGAGCACAAGGCATCCGGCGGCAGCACCCAACCAATACAACAACGGCAATGCCGCGCATCCGGCCACTACCAGAGTGGCCTGCATACGGCCCCGCATGATGAACTCAGCTAAGGCACGCATACATTCAATCCTTTGCTACGTGTCGACTGCCCGGTCTCAGCGGCCGTGGCTGTCGGTGTAGGCCAGCAGGGCCAGGAAGCGGGCGCGCTTGATAGCGGTGGCCAGCTGACGCTGATAACGAGCTTTGGTACCGGTGATGCGGCTTGGAACGATTTTGCCGGTCTCGGATACATAAGCTTTCAGAGTGTTGAGATCTTTGTAATCGATCTCTTTCACGTCTTCAGCGGTGAAGCGGCAGAATTTACGACGACGGAAGAAACGTGCCATGTAATTGGCTCCTCAAAAGGTCCGTGGATTACTCGTCAGCGTTATCGCTGTTGTCGCTGTCATCACCATCAACGCCTTCAGCGTCGGAGTGCTCAGGACGGTCGCGACGCTCACGGCGCTCACTGCGGTTTTCTTCAGCCTTGAGCATCTCGGATTGGCCGGTAACGGCTTCTTCGCGACGGATGACCAGGTTACGGATCACTGCATCGTTGTAGCGGAAGTTGTCTTCCAGCTCGGCCAGGGCCTTGCCAGTGCACTCAACGTTCAGCATCACGTAGTGAGCCTTGTGAACATTGTTGATTGCGTAGGCCAGTTGACGACGGCCCCAATCTTCCAGACGGTGGATTTTGCCGCCGTCTTCTTCGATCAGCTTGGTGTAACGCTCAACCATGCCGCCGACTTGCTCGCTTTGATCCGGGTGGACCAAAAAGATGATTTCGTAATGACGCATGAATGCTCCTTACGGGTTGTAGCCTGCCGCTCAAAAGCGGTCAGACAAGGAGTGAATGACACTTATGGACTTGTGGACGCTAGACACATGCGTGCCTGCCATCGCAGCAAGGGGCGCAATTGTAGAGAAGGGGCGAGAGAGGCGCAAGGTAATTGGTGATTATTTGAACAGTTCGTTTGCCCGCCATTCTTTGGCTGGGCACAAACCATTGTGGGAGCGAGCTTGCTCGCGATGAGGACGCAACATTCAACATTGATGCCGAATGTTACACCGCTATCGCGAGCAAGCTCGCTCCCACAGGGATTGCAGCCGGATCAGGCCTTCTTGGCGGCAGTCGCAGCCTTGACGCGGCGCTGACGCTGCGCCTCGAACAGACAGACGCCCGTCGCCACGGAAACGTTGAGACTGCTGACGCTACCCGCCATCGGCAAATTCACCAGGTAGTCGCAATGCTCGCGGGTCAGGCGGCGCATGCCCTTGCCTTCGGCGCCCATGATCAGGATGGTCGGTCCGGTCAGGTCCTGGTCATACAGACTGACTTCGGCCTCCCCTGCCGTGCCGACGACCCACAAGCCACGCTGCTGGAGTTTCTCCAGGGTGCGTGCCAGGTTGGTCACGGCGACCAGCGGAATCACTTCCGCAGCACCGCAGGCGATTTTTCGCACAACCGGCGTCAGGGTCGCCGACTTGTCCTTCGGAACAATCACCGCCAGCGCGCCCGCCGCATCGGCGGAACGCAGGCAGGCACCCAGGTTGTGTGGATCGGTCACGCCGTCGAGCACCAACAGCAACGGCGCACCTTCGGTACGGTCGAGCAGCTCGTCGAGCATCGCTTCGCCCCAGACCTGGCTCGGGCTCACATCCGCGACCACACCCTGGTGCACACCTTCGACCCAGGCGTCCATTTCACGGCGCTCAGCCTGGCCGACCTGGACACGATTCTCGTTGGCCAGTTCGATCAACGTCTGTACGCGCGGATCACTGCGGCCTTCGGCCAGCCAGATCTGCTTGACGCGTTTCGGGTGATGACGCAGCAATGCTTCTACAGCGTGCACGCCGTAGATTTTTTCCAACTGACTCATGGCTTGGCCTTAGGTTTACGCGCCCCGCCACTTTTGGCTGGGGCCGAGCCCGCTTTTGGCGGGCCTTTACGATGTTTGCTCGGTTTGGCAGGTTTGCCGCCGACGGCCTTTTCAGGCGTCGACCGTCCGGTCTTTCCCGCAGACGCCGCTTTACCGCCGCTTTTCGCATCGGCCAGCAAGGCCTTCTTCATTTCACGGCTTTTGCGCACTTCGGCGTTTTTCGCCGCGGCATCGCTTGGGCGATAGGCCTCTACAGCCTTTTCTCTGGCAGGACGACGACCGGCTTTCTCCGGCACCGGCTCTGCGGCTGTTTTTGCAGCAGATGCCGCTGGCGCCGCAGTTTCAGTACCGCGTTTTTTACGACCGATCGGCGCGCTGAGGGTTTTTTCGGCCATTTCGAAGTCGATCTTGCGTTCATCGAGATCGACGCGCATGACCCGCACTTCAACAGTGTCACCCAGACGGAAGCTGCGACCGGTACGCTCACCGGCCAGGCGGTGATGCACAGGATCGAAGTGGTAGTAATCGCCCGGCAGCGCGGTGACGTGCACCAGGCCTTCGACGTAGATATCGGTCAGCTCGACGAACAGGCCAAAACCCGTCACTGCGGTGATCACACCCGGGAACGACTCGCCCACGCGGTCTTTCATGAACTCGCACTTGAGCCAGTTCACCACGTCGCGGGTCGCTTCGTCGGCACGGCGCTCGCTCATCGAGCACTGCTCGCCGAGTTGCTCCAGGGCCGCTTCGTCGTACGGATAGATACGCGCCTTCGGAATGGTCATCGCGCCAGCACGACGAACGTGCGGGGTGTCCTGTTTCGAATGGATGACGCTGCGGATTGCCCGGTGAGTCAGCAAGTCCGGGTAGCGGCGGATCGGCGAGGTGAAGTGGGTGTAAGCCTCGTAATTCAGGCCGAAGTGGCCCTGGTTATCAGCGCTATACACCGCCTGGCTCAACGAACGCAGCATGACGGTCTGGATCAGGTGGAAATCCGGACGGTCCTTGATACCGGCCAACAGTGCCTGGTAATCCTTCGGCGACGGGCCGTCCTTGCCTTTGTGCAGGGACAGGCCGAGCTCACCGAGGAAGGCACGCAGTTTTTCCAGGCGCTCCGGTGGCGGACCATCGTGGACGCGATACAGTGCCGGGATTTCGTGTTTTTTCAGGAATTCGGCAGTGGCCACGTTGGCCGCCAGCATGCATTCCTCGATCAGCTTGTGGGCATCGTTGCGCACGGTCGGGCGAATTTCCGCGATCTTGCGCTCGGAGCCGAAGATGATCCGGGTTTCCTGGGTTTCAAAATCGATCGCGCCACGCACATGACGGGCCGCCAGCAGAACCTTGTACAGCGAGTACAGCTGCTTGAGGTGCGGCACGACGTCGGTGTACTCGCCACGCAGCTTGCGCGCTTCGGTGGCTTTCGGCGTTTCGAGCATGGCGCTGACTTTGTTGTAAGTCAGGCGTGCATGGGAGTGGATCACCGCTTCGTAGAAGCAGTAGTCGGTCATTTCGCCGGTTTTGGAGATGGTCATCTCGCAAACCATGGCCAGACGATCGACCTGCGGGTTCAGCGAGCACAGACCGTTGGACAGCTGCTCAGGCAGCATCGGGATCACGCGCTCGGGGAAGTACACCGAGTTGCCGCGCACCTGGGCTTCAGCGTCCAGCGCCGAACCGAGCTTCACATAGCTGGATACGTCGGCAATCGCCACGTACAACTTCCAGCCACCCGAGAACAGACGCAACTTGCCCTTACGGGCTTCGCAATAGACCGCGTCATCGAAGTCACGGGCGTCTTCGCCGTCGATGGTGACGAACGGCAGATGACGCAGGTCGATGCGCTTCTCTTTGTCTTTCTCTTCGACTTCGGGCTTGAGCTTGGCCGCTTCCTTGAGCACCGCCTCAGGCCAGACGTGAGGAATGTCGTAAGTGCGCAGGGCGACGTCGATTTCCATGCCCGGCGCCATGTAGTTACCCACGACTTCAACCACATCGCCCTGAGGCTGGAAGCGTGGCGTCGGCCAGTGAGTGATCTTCACTTCGACGAATTGACCGATCTGGGCGTTGGCGTTGCGACCCGGCGTCACCAGCACTTCTTGCTGGATCTTCGGATTGTCGGCAACCACGAAACCGATACCGCCCTCTTCGAAATAGCGCCCGACGATGCTCTCGTGAGCACGGGACACCACTTCGACGATCATGCCTTCGCGGCGACCGCGACGGTCGAGGCCGGAAACCCGCGCCAGGGCACGGTCGCCATCGAACACCAGACGCATTTGCGCCGGGCTCATGAACAGGTCGTCACTGCCATCGTCCGGAACCAGGAAACCGAAGCCGTCACGGTGACCGCTGATGCGGCCCAGGATCAGGTCGAGCTTGTCTACCGGTGCATACGTGCCACGACGGGTATAGATGAGTTGAGCATCGCGCTCCATGGCGCGCAGGCGGCGGCGCAGGGCTTCGATCTGGTCCTCTGTGGTCAGACCAAACTCTTCGACCAACTGCTCGCGGTTAGCAGGCGAACCTCGATCAGCAAGGTGCTGAAGGATCAGTTCGCGGCTAGGAATAGGGTTTTCATATTTTTCCGCTTCACGAGCGGCCTCGGGATCGAGGGACTGCCAATCGGCCATTAGAGAGTTTTCACCTTGTCTATATACGGGTTAGTTTGGCATAGGCGTAATGAAACGGGAAATTTCAGGCTATGACAGCCCTTCTAAAGCCCTTTATCGACGTCACAAAGCTGATTTGAAGACCGCCGGTGAAATTTTTCAGGTTTTTTTGATGTCGGGGGTTTACAGTTAAAAAGACGCTCCGTATAGTGCGCGCCATCGACGACGGACAACGTTGCCGATACTGCCCAGATGGTGAAATTGGTAGACACGCCAGCTTCAGGTGCTGGTGGCCTTACGGCCGTGGAAGTTCGAGTCTTCTTCTGGGCACCAATTTCGAGCTTGAGATTAGATCAATTTCAAGGCTCACACAAAAACCCGCGAAAGCGGGTTTTTGCATTTAAGGCCGTTGATTTATTTATTTTAAATCAGGGGTTTACAGATCAAATTGCGCTCCGTATAGTGCGCCACATCAACAGCGGCAACGCTGAAGATGAATGCCCAGATGGTGAAATTGGTAGACACGCCAGCTTCAGGTGCTGGTGGCCTTACGGCCGTGGAAGTTCGAGTCTTCTTCTGGGCACCAATTCAAATTCAAGGTTACGGCCTTGAATTTCACAGAAACCCGCGAAAGCGGGTTTTTGCGTTTCTGGCTTTCAAAAAATCAACACCCCCTTGTAGGAGCGAGCCCGCTCGCGATGGACGCTAACGAAAACGTGGGGCAACTGAAGCACCGCGTTGTCCTGTCGTTTTTCGCGAGCAAGCCCGCCCCGCCACAAGAATCAGCAGTGCGCATTTGAGAAACAATATCGTTTATCATTGTTGCAAGTTTTTGCAATGCGACAGTGAGGAACCCTGCGAATGATGTTTCGAAATACCCTGCGCCGCAGCCTGACCCTCAGCCTGCTCGGCCTGGCACTCGCCACACCCCTCACCCAGGCCGCCGACCCGGTTTCCCTGACCCTCTATAACGGGCAACACAAGGAAGTCGGCGATGCCATCGCCAAAGCCTTCGAGACCAGGACCGGCATTCACGTCAACGTGCGCAAAGGCAGCAGCAACCAGCTGGCCAGCCAGGTCGTCGAAGAAGGTGATCGCTCCCCCGCCGACGTGATCTACACCGAAGAATCACCGCCACTGAACAAACTCGGCGAACAAGGCCTGCTGGCTCAGACCGACCCAGCCACGCTCGCCGTGCTGCCCAAAGAATACGTCGCCGGCAATGGCACCTGGATCGGCATCACCGCCCGGGCCCGAGTCGTCGCCTACAACCCGACACTGATTGATGAAAAAGACCTGCCCAAGTCGGTGATGGGTTTCTCCGACCCGAAATGGCAAGGCAAGGTCGGCTTCGTGCCCTCCAGCGGCGCGTTTCAGGAGCAGGCGGTTGCGATCATCAAGGTTCACGGCATGGACGCCGCCGAAGAGTGGCTGACTGGCCTGCGCGCATTCGGCAAGACTTACAGCAACAACATGGTCGCGCTTAAAGCAGTAGAAAACGGCGAAGTCGCCACGGTACTGGTCAACAATTACTACTGGTTCGCCTTGCAGCGCGAAAAAGGCCAGCTCGACTCGAAACTGCACTACTTCACCGGAGGCGACGTCGGTGGGTTGATCACGGTGTCCAGCGCCGCTGTACTGAAATCCAGCAAGCATCCAAAAGAAGCCCAGCAATTGCTCGCCTACATGGCCAGCGAAGAAGGGCAGCGCGTGATCACCCAGACCACCGCCGAATACCCGCTGCACAAAGGCATGGAGTCCGATCGCGGCCTCAAGCCATTCAGCGAACTGGAGGCACCAAAAGTCACTCCGGCCGATCTCGGTAACGCCGAAGAAGCCCTGGACCTGGAACGCGACGTTGGCCTGAACTGATGAGCGCATCGCTTTCCGCTTCCGCCATGCGCAGTGCTTACAGACCTCGACGCAAGTGGCCTTCAATCTGGTTGCTGCTACCGGTCATGGTGCTGGTTGTGCTCAGCCTGCTGCCGCTGGCCTATGTCGGGCTCAAGACCTGGCAAGCGGGATGGGCCGAGGCAGTGCACCTGCTTTGGCGGCCCTACGTGTTCGGCTTGCTGCACAATACCCTGGCACTGATGCTCGGCGTGACGCTCGCCAGCGGCCTGATCGGCCTGTCGCTGGCCTGGCTGCTTGAACGCAGCAATCTGACGGGCCGGCGACTGTGGGGCGTGGTCCTGTGTCTGCCATTCGCCGTTCCGGCGTTTGTCAGCAGCTTCACCTGGGTTTCGCTGAGCGCCCACTTCGAAGGGCTGGGCGGGGCGATCCTGGTGATGACACTGTCCAAATACCCGCTGATATTTCTGCCCGTGGCGGCGACCCTGCGCAACCTCGATCCCTGCCTGGAAGAATCCGCCCGCACCCTGGGGCAGAATCGCTGGGGTGTGTTCCTCAAGATTACTCTCCCTCTGCTCTGGCCATCGCTGCTGGCCGGTTCATTGCTGATCGCCTTGCACATGCTGGTGGAATTTGGCGCACTGTCGATCATTGGCCTGCAAACTTTCACCACCGCGATCTATCAACAGTTTGAGCTGGAATTCAGCAACGCCAATGCAGCGATGCTTTCGGCGATATTGCTGGCGTTGTGCCTGGCACTGCTGTGGCTGGAGCTGCGCGTGCGTGGCAAGGGCCGGCATGTGCGTACCGGCCAAGGCGCGGCACGACAGGCGGAACAGGTTCGTCTCGGTCAATGGGCGATGGCCGGACAACTTTACTGCGCGTTGCTCGCGATCATTGGCAGCGGCATCCCATTGGGCATGCTTGGCTACTGGCTGGCCGTGGGCTCCTCGGCGGCATTCCCGGCGGCGGCCATTGGCGAGGCATTGTTTTCATCCCTGGCACTGTCGCTGGGTGGCGCAGCGCTGTGCCTGGTGCTGGCGGTGCCGGTGGGCTTGCTGGTGGTGCGCTATAAAGGCCAACTGGCTATCTGGGCCGAACGCCTGCCCTATCTGCTGCATGCACTGCCTGGCCTGGTGATTGCGCTGGCCCTGGTGTATTTCGCCCTGCACTATGTGCCGATGCTGTATCAGACTTCGGCGCTGTTGCTGATCGCTTATGCGCTGCTGTTTCTGCCCTTGGCTCAGGCGCCGATTCGTACGGCACTGAACAAGGCAGCGCCACAACTGGAAGAGGCGGCACGCACGCTGGGATCGTCGTCATTCAGTGCGTTTTGCCGGGTGACCCTGCCGATCATCTTTCCAGCGCTAGGTGCGGCTTTTGCGCTGGTATTTCTTGATGCGATGAAGGAGCTGACGGCGACGTTGTTATTGAGTCCAACCGGGCTCAACACACTGGCAACGGAAGTCTGGGCGCATACCGCGAACGTGGAATTTGCGGCGGCGGCGCCTTATGCGGCGTTATTGATATTGGTGTCGGGGCTACCCGTTTATTTATTAACAACCCGGATGTATTTGAGCCGCTGATCAAGCAAAAGATCGCAGCCGCCCAAGGCTGCGATCTTTTGCTCATTCAAGCCCTGAACTGCCCCAGACTCGCCTTCAACTGCGCTGCCAAGCCGTCCAGCACCTTGCCACTGGCCGTGGTTTCCACCACTGCCTGAGCCGCTTTCTCGGCCTGCGCATGAATGGTCTCGACCCGACCACGCACCGCTTGCGCACCCTGAGCCTGTTGCGCAGCGGCCTGGGTCGCCAGACCGATCGCCGCATGCACTTGCTCCACCGAGGCCTGCACTGATTGCTGAAGACGCGCACTGTCCCGCAGCACCAACAAGCCTTCGTCCGCTTGGCGCCCAGCCTGGCCAATCGCCGCCACCGCCTCCCGTGCACCCTGCTGCAAGGCCACAATGTGCGCCTGAATATCGCCGGTAGAGCTCTGGGTCTTGCTCGCCAGTGCCCGCACTTCGTCCGCCACCACCGCGAACCCGCGCCCAGTCTCACCCGCGCGCGCCGCTTCAATGGCCGCATTCAGTGCCAGCAGGTTGGTCTGCTCGGCAATCCCGTGAATGACCGTCAGCACCACCTCAATCTGCTCGCTTTGTTGCGCAAGTCGCTCGATCACCTGTGCTCCGGTTTCGACTTGACCCGCCAACGCCTCGATCAGACTGCCGACTTTTGCGGAAGTCCGGGTGTTTTCGTCAGTGGCCTGACGGATATCCACGACCTGTTTCAAAGCCGCCTGCATGGCCTGGCTTTCAGATTGGGCTTCGTCTGCCATTTGCGACAAAGCACGCAGACTCTCGGCCACTTCATCGCGCTGCATACCCGCCGCGGCATCGGCTCCGGCATTGCGCAGGGTCATGGCGCCGATTTCCACGCCGGTCCGCTGGGCTACGTCGCCGGCTTCACGCACGATCGGCTGCAACTTATCCACAAACCGATTGACCGCCGACGCCATGTCGCCGATCTCGTCCTTGCTGTTGATTTGCACGCGCTTGGTCAGATCACCCTCGCCCGCCGCCAGGTCATCCATGGCGATAATCAGCATTCTCAAGCGATTGACCACTCGACGCCCAAGCACCACCGCCAGCAACAGCAGGACACCAAAGCCCACGACCGCCAGACAGATACCGATACGCCAGCGCAGGGTGGCCGCGGCTTCCTGCACGGTACTGGTGGTATTGGCTTTCATTTCAGCCGCCGTGGACTGAGCCGACTGCAGTCGCGAACGCATGGCGGTCGCACTATCGGCCGCCGCGCCCTTCAGACTGTCACCCACCAATTGATCGCTGCTGGCGATCAAGGCGGAGAAACGCTTGTCCAGGGCCGCCAGATCGGCTTCCACCGACGCGGTCGATACGCCCATCAAGACCTTGCCGATTTCCACGCCATTGGGGTTGATCGAGGCTTCGATGTAGAAGACCGAAGGATCGCTCTTCGCCGCATCCAGCACCTTGTCCAGCGCCCGATCGCCCTGGCCTTTTTCCAGAAGCGCCTTGTTGATCGGGTTCTCTCGGTTGAGGTAGCGCGTCAGATGCTGACCCGTGGCGTCGTCATACACCACGAACAGTACGTTGGGATTGCGCTGGGCCCTGCGCGCGAACTCGGACAAGGTTGGAATGTCGTTGTCCCACATGGCGCGCGGCGCAACCGATGCCAGGAGTTGCGCCATGTCGCCGGCGGAATCCTTCAGGTCCTTTTCCAGTGTCTCGCGCAGTTGTGCCTGCTCCTCCTCCAATCGCGAGGACAACCCGGCCGTGAGGCGCTGACGGGTACTGGTGGAGAGGCTATCGAGGCTCGACGTGACTTCTCGCCCCGCCTGCTCAAGCTCGCCGGAAAGTTTTTGACTGTCCGCGCCCAGGCGCATGCCCAAATCGGCTTCCAATGCGGTCACCGTGCTCCGTGTCAGAGCGACCGCCACGACCACTTGCACCAATAGAGCGATACCAAGCGTAACGAACACAGGCCTCAACAAACGGCTTTGTAACAATGAGAGAACGGCCGACACTAGAAATCCCTCTGCTTTGGCGCCATTAAATTGATAGCACACCTGAAAGGAGGCTCTTTTCAATGTTCACAGCAAAGGTCATGCCGTTCAGCAGGCAAAAACGACAAAGGGCCCGATTATGGGCCCTTTGTGTTTCACATCAATGTCTTATCAAGCAAACGGATGACGCAGAACGATGGTTTCGTTGCGGTCCGGGCCCGTCGAAATAATGTCAATCGGCGCGCCGACCAACTCTTCGACACGCTTGATGTAGTTGCGTGCAGCCTGAGGCAGCTCTTCCAGGGTCTTGGCACCCAGGGTCGATTCACTCCAGCCCGGCATTTCTTCGTACACCGGCTCCAGGCCGATGTAGCTGTCGGCGTCGGTCGGTGCGTCGATCACTGCGCCGTCCTGATTCTTGTAGCCAACACAGATGTTGATGGTTTCCAGGCCGTCCAGTACGTCCAGCTTGGTCAGGCACAGGCCCGAGATGCTGTTCACATCGATGGCGCGACGCAGGATAACGGCATCGAACCAGCCGCAACGACGGGCACGGCCGGTGGTTGCACCGAACTCGTGGCCACGCTTGGCCAGGAACGCGCCAACGTCGTCGAACAGTTCAGTCGGGAACGGACCCGAACCAACGCGCGTGGTGTAGGCCTTGGTGATGCCGAGGATGTAGTCCAGGAACATCGGACCAACACCCGAACCGGTCGCGATACCGCCAGCGGTGGTGTTGGAACTGGTGACGTACGGGTAGGTACCGTGGTCGATGTCCAGCAACGAACCCTGGGCGCCTTCGAACATGATGTCCTTGCCAGCGCGACGCAGCTGGTGCAGCTCGGCAGTGACGTCCAGCATCATCGGCTTGAGCAGCTCGGCGTATTCCATGCACTCGTCCAGTGTCTTCTGGAAGTCGATTGCAGGCTCTTTGTAGTAATTGACCAGTACGAAGTTGTGGTAGTCCAGCAACTCGCCCAGCTTGGCGGCGAAACGCTCGCGGTGGAACAGGTCACCGATGCGCAGGCCACGACGTGCAACCTTGTCTTCGTAAGCCGGGCCGATGCCGCGACCGGTGGTGCCGATCTTCAGCTCGCCACGCGCTTTTTCACGGGCCTGGTCCAGCGCGACGTGATAGGACAGGATCAGCGGGCAGGACGGGCTGATACGCAGGCGCTCACGCACCGGCACACCTTTCTCTTCCAGCTTGTTGATTTCCCGCAGCAGGGCGTCAGGTGCAACCACCACGCCGTTGCCGATCAGGCACTGCACGCCTTCGCGCAGCACGCCCGACGGGATCAGGTGCAAGACGGTTTTTTCGCCGTCGATCACCAGGGTGTGGCCAGCGTTGTGGCCACCCTGGTAGCGCACTACGGCGGCAGCATGTTCGGTCAGCAGATCAACGATCTTGCCTTTGCCCTCATCACCCCATTGGGTGCCCAGGACTACGACATTCTTACCCATAACACTTGTCCTCATTCGCGCAAACTTGGTGCCGGCGGTGGCCGGCAGGAAAACTCAAGAAGCCAGTGGCGATACTTGCCAAAGCCCGTTCTGCTGAATCAATTGCCGGTCGCAGTCCGCTTCACGGGCGGCGGCCAAAGGTTGTCCAGGCAATGCCTGAACGACACGCTGACCCTCACTGCGCAACTGGCAAACCTGCTGCCAGAGTGCCGCATCCGTACTGTCAGGCATCCAGATACCGCCAGACGGTAGCTCGATTTCAGCACGCCCCAGGGTCACCAGGGTTTTCAAATCGGTGGAAAAGCCGGTTGCCGGACGGGCGCGACCGAAATCGGCGCCGATGTCGTCGTAACGACCGCCCTGGGCAATGGACTGGCCAACACCCGGCACGAACACGGCGAACACCACACCCGTGTGGTAGTGATAGCCGCGCAATTCGCCCAGGTCGAAGTACAGCGGCAAATCCGGGAAACGCACGGACAAACGCTCGGCAATCGCCAGCAAATCGTTCAGCGCCGCCAGAACCGGGGCCGGTGCCCCCGCCAGACGCTCACGCGCAGCGGCCAGTACTTCGCGACCGCCGCACAGGTCGACCAACGCCCGCAGCATGCCCGACAAATCGGCAGGCAAACCCTCGGTCAAGGTAATGACCTCGTCGATGGCCTTGCGTTGCAATGCATCGAACAACTGCTGTTCGACTTCACCGGACAAACCGGCTGCGCGAGCCAGGCCGCGGTAGATGCCGACATGACCGAGGTCCATGTGCACGTCCGGCACATCGGCCAGTTGCAGCATCGCCAGCATCAGGCTGATGACTTCGACATCGCTGCCGGGGCTGCCATCGCCGTACAACTCGGCGCCCAGCTGGATCGGGCTGCGCGAGGACGACAAGGCGCGTGGCTGAGCATGCAGCACGCTGCCGGCATAGCACAGACGACTCGGGCCTTCGCGACGCAGGGTGTGCGCATCGATACGCGCCACCTGCGGCGTGATGTCCGCGCGGAAACCCATCTGCCGGCCCGACTGCGGGTCGATGACCTTGAAGGTACGCAGATCCAGGTCCTGGCCCGCGCCGGTCAGCAGGGATTCCAGGTACTCGATATGGGGAGTCACGACAAATTCGTAACCCCAGCTCTGGAACAGATCCAACACCTGGCGACGCGCAACTTCAATGCGCGCCGCTTCCGGTGGCAGTACTTCTTCGATGCCATCTGGCAGCAGCCAGCGGTCTACCGTTGCCATTACGCCATTCCCCTATATCCGGGCGGCCAGCCAGCCCTCGGCCGAGCCTTGAGTGAAGCAGAAAATGATTGTTCCGCGCATGAACAACGGAGCGAAAAGCCTTCAACCGGCTTCGCCAACCACTTTCCTCGAAAAACCTGTCGAGCCTTTAGACTCGTACGCTTGCACCAAAAACAGCAATCAAACGTGCAGACGCAAAAAAGCCGGGAATTTCCCGGCTGCCGCATCATACACACGTTTTGCCAAAGGATCACCCCGCCAGAGGCGTTAGCCGCCCGGCGGAATGATTCGGGTCAACGCCGTATCAAGGCTTGGCTTTTTCCAGGTAGTGGAAGAAGTCACTGCTTGGGTCGAGGACCATGACGTCGGATTTATTCGCAAAGCTTTCACGGTAGGCGCGCAGGCTACGGTAGAACGCGTAGAACTCCTGATCCTGACCATAGGCCTTGGAATAGATCGAAGCGGCCTGGGCATCACCGTCACCGCGAATCTCTTCAGATTCACGATAGGCTTCAGCCAGCAACACGCGGCGCTGACGATCGGCGTCGGCACGGATGCCTTCAGCCAGCTCGTTACCCTTGGCGCGGTGCTCGCGAGCTTCACGCTCACGCTCGGTGCTCATACGCTCGAACACGCTACGGTTCACTTCCTTCGGCAGATCGATGGTCTTGACCCGAACATCGACAACTTCAATGCCCAGCTCTTTTTCAGCCATCTTGTTCAGCGAAGCCGTGATATCCGCCATCAGCGCATCACGCTCACCCGACACCACTTCGTGCAAGGTGCGCTTACCGAACTGGTCACGCAGACCAGACTCCAGACGACGGGACAGGCGCTCGTCGGCAATTTGCTTGAGACCGGATGTCGCGGTGTAGAAACGCTCTGCGTCCTTCACCCGCCACTTGGCGTAGGCATCGACCATCACGGCTTTCTTTTCCAGCGTCAGGAAGCGTTGTGTCGGTGCATCCAGCGTCATCAGGCGTGCGTCAAATTTACGCACCTGGTTAACGTAGGGCACTTTCACATGCAGGCCAGGTTGTACATCGGCCTGAACCACGCGACCGAACTGCAGCAACACCGCACGCTCGGTCTGAGCCACGATGTAGAAGCAGTTCCAGGCAGCGATCGCCACGACGACGCCGACAATAAGGGCGATCAGCGATTTATTGCTCATCAGCGACTCTCCCTGGTACGTGCTTGCTGTTGCTGCAGATCAGCTGCCGCACGCGCATTCGCTTCATTGCTGGTGGCTGCCGCACCGGTCACCGGAGTGCTGGTGTTGCGACCACTTTCGACCATTTTGTCCAGCGGCAAGTACAGCAGATTGCTCTGGCCATTCTTGTTGCCGGTCACCAGCACCTTGCTGGTGTTGCTGAAGACTTCCTGCATGGTGTCCAGGTACAGACGCTGACGGGTCACTTCAGGAGCCTTGCGGTACTCGGCAACGAGTTTGGTGAAGCGGTCAGCCTCACCCTTGGCGCGCGAGACGGTTTCGTCACGGTAGCCATTGGCGTCTTCGAGAATGCGCTGGGCCTGACCACGAGCTTCCGGCACGACGCCGTTGGCATAGGTTTCAGCCTGGTTGCGCGAACGCTGCTCGTCTTCACGGGCGCGGATCACGTCATCGAAGGCTTCCTGGACTTCGCGCGGTGCCGCTGCGCTCTGTACGTTGACCTGGGTGACGGTGATACCGGTGCGATAGGTGTCCATGAAGCGTTGCAGACGTTCCTTGATTTCGCTGGCCATCAATTCACGACCTTCAGTCAGCACCTGGTCCATCGCGGTGGAACCCACCACATGGCGCAGGGCGCTGTCGGTCGCGTGCTGCAGACTGATTTCCGGCTGATCGACGCTCAGCACGAAGTCCTGCAGGTTGCTGATCTTGTACTGCACGGTCAGCGGCACTTCGACGATGTTTTCGTCTTCGGTCAGCATTTGACCCTGCTTGGTGTACGCACGCTCACGCGTGACGTTTTCCATGTACTTCTTGTCGATCGGCGGGAAATAGATATTCAGGCCCGGGCCAACGGTTTCGTAGTACTTGCCGAAGCGCAGCACGACGGCCTGCTCCTGCTCGTCCACGACATAGACCGCGCTGTACAGCCACATGGCCGCCAGCACGACCAGGCCGATACCGAGCAGGCCGCCAAAGCCGCCACTCTTGCCCGGACCACCGCCGTCATCACCACGTTTCTTACCACCACCGAACAACCCGTTCAGGCTTTCCTGCAGCTTTCGGAAGGCCTCGTCGAGATCCGGTGGTCCCTTGCGGTCGCCATTGTTGCGACGCTTGCCACCCCAAGGATCCTGATTATTCGAGTTGCCACCCGGCTCATTCCAAGCCATAGCGCTCTCCATCTGATAAAGCAAAGACGCACCCACGGCGCGCCGACCAATGCTACAGAATGCCTGTCACCACGGCACAACCGCTTTCTCAGGCTTTTATTGCAAAGTGTGTTGCTCGATGAATTCCATCGGCTGCAATCCTTCACGGCTTACCAGTCGATTCAACTCGACCCGGGGCAAACGAACGGCCAGCAAACTGATGCCTTCTTCGTCGTGTTCTTCTTTTTGCACCGCGCCGAGTTCGAAAAACTGCGCACGCAGTCGAGCGAATCGTTGCGGCAAGCGCAGGGTACCGATAAACAAATCACTGCCAAGTAATTCGGCAATGGCTTGCTCAAGCAATTCCAGGCCAGTGCCATCACGCGCCGACAGCCAGACCCGCTGGGGCTTGCCGTTTTCGTCGCGCTGGATTTGTGGCTCAACGCCTTCAAGCAAATCGAGTTTGTTATAGACCTCGAGGATCGGCAAGTCCTGGGCACCAATCTCGCCCAGCACCACCATCACCTGCTCGATCTGCAACATGCGATCGGGTTCGGCCGCATCGATCACGTGCAACAACAGGTCGGAGTTGCTCGACTCCTCGAGGGTAGACCGAAATGCCTCGACCAGCTTGTGGGGCAAGTGGCGAATGAAACCTACAGTGTCTGCCAGGACAATCGGCCCCAGATCGTCCAGATCCAGACGACGCAGGGTAGGGTCCAGCGTGGCAAACAATTGGTCAGCCGCGTAGACGTCGGATTTCGTCACGTTATTGAACAGCGTGGACTTACCGGCGTTGGTATACCCCACCAGCGACACGGTAGGGATATCCGCACGCGAACGACCACGCCGCGACTGTTCGCGCTGGCTGCGCACTTTCTCCAGCCGGCCCTTGATCTGTCGCAGCCGAACCCGCAGCAAACGGCGGTCGGTTTCCAGTTGGGTTTCACCCGGGCCACGCATGCCGATACCGCCACCCTGGCGTTCAAGGTGAGTCCAGCCACGAACCAGCCGGGTGCTCATGTGGTCAAGCTGGGCCAGTTCTACCTGGAGCTTGCCTTCATGGGTACGGGCGCGTTGGGCGAAAATATCGAGAATCAGACCGGTACGGTCGATCACGCGACACTCGAAAACACGTTCGAGGTTGCGTTCCTGACTGGGCGTGAGGACGTGATTGAAAATCACCAGATCGGCCTCTTCGGCTTTGACCAGGTCGCGCAGTTCCTCGACCTTGCCACTGCCAATCAGGAATTTGGCGGTTGGCCGATGACGCGGCACGTTAAAAAACGCAACGGTCTCGGCGCCGGCCGAATTAGCCAACTCCTGAAACTCCTGCGGGTCTTCGCGCGCCTCAGGGTCCTGTCCATCCAAGTGAACGAGGATGACTCGCTCACCACCACCGTGGCGCTCAAAGAACAAAGGAGACTCCTATCAGGCGTTACCTGGCTCAGCATCACCTGCTTCGGATTCGGTTGCGCTAGGCAGACGAATTGGACGAACCGGCACTACTGTAGAGATAGCATGTTTGTAGACCATCTGGCTGACGGTGTTTTTCAGCAGGATGACGAACTGGTCGAAAGACTCGATCGTGCCTTGCAGCTTGATACCGTTGACCAGGTAGATGGAAACCCCAACTTTTTCTTTACGTAAAGTATTCAAGTAAGGGTCTTGTAGCGAATGCCCTTTTGACATGTGCCGCACTCCTTTAAGGATTCAATATAAAAAAATAGGTAAACAGATGACTTTGGCCGTCACACCCCCAAGGATAGACGGCAATTGCAAGGACTCAGCTCAATATGGAGATGGTCCCCAAGTATTTCAAGGCGCGCGGCAGATTGTCGCAATCGAGGCTGTCCAGCCAATGTAAATCAGCCCAACTGCGCAGCCAGGTGAACTGGCGCTTCGCCAATTGGCGCGTGGCGATGATTCCACGCTCCTGCATCTCGGCTGACGTCAGCTTGCCATCCAGGTAGTCCCAGACTTGTCGGTAACCTACCGCACGTATAGACGGCAACCCGGCATGCAGGTCACTTCGCTTACGCAGGGCTACGACCTCATCTATGAATCCCTGTTCCAACATTAAAGTGAATCTTTGTTTAATTCGGTCGTGCAATACCTGACGATTTGCCGGAGCTATGGCCAAGTTCGCGACAGTATAGGGCAATTGTTGCCGTCCCGAAGCGGCTGCGTCAGTACTTTGCGCAGATTGTTGCAAGCGCAGCTCGGTCATGCTTCGACCGCTGACGCGATAAACTTCCAGTGCTCGACTGAGTCGCTGTGGATCGTTCGGATGAATCCGCGCCGCAGAAACCGGATCAATAACTGCCAGTTGTTCGTGCAAGGCTTGCCAGCCAAGGCGTGCAGCTTCTTCTTCGATCTGCGCGCGAACGTCTGGATCGGCGGCCGGCATGTCCGCCAGTCCTTCGAGCAAGGCCTTGTAGTAGAGCATTGTGCCGCCGACCAGCAGCGGAATTTTTCCGCGCGCGGTGATCTCGGCCATGGCCTCGAGGGCGTCCCGGCGAAAATCCGCGGCGGAGTAGCTCTCGGCGGGGTCGAGGATATCGATCAAACGGTGGGGATATTGCGCCAGAAGTTCTTTCGATGGCTTCGCAGTACCGATGTCCATGCCACGGTAAACCAGTGCCGAATCGACACTGATCAGTTCGCAAGGCAGGACTTTGGTGAGTTCGATGGCCAGGTCGGTCTTGCCGGCGGCGGTCGGGCCCATCAGGAAAATCGCAGGTGGGAGCTGGCTCATCAACGACCGCGCAAGAACAGTTTGTCCAGATCGTCCAGGCCCAACTGGGTCCAGGTCGGTCGGCCATGGTTACATTGACCGCTGCGCTCGGTGTTTTCCATATCGCGCAACAGACCGTTCATTTCCGCCAGGGCCAGACGCCGGTTCGCCCGAATGGCGCCGTGGCAGGCCATGGTCCCAAGCAATTCGTTCAGGTGCGCCTGAATCCGGTCACTGGTGCCGTATTCCATCAGGTCGGCCAACACGTCGCCGACCAGTCGATTGGCTTCAGCCTGCTTGAGCAAGGCCGGAATCTGCCGGATGGCCAGTGTTTCCGGGCCAAGCCGCTGCAGTTCGAAGCCCAGACGCTGGAACCAGGCGACGTGCTCTTCGGCGCAATCGGCCTCGCGCTGGCTGACCGCCAGGGACTCCGGCACCAGCAGCGGCTGCCCGCTCAAGCCTTCGCTGGCCATGGCGACTTTCAGGCGCTCGTACATGATTCGCTCGTGAGCGGCGTGCATGTCCACCAGCACCAGCCCCTGGGCGTTTTCCGAAAGGATGTAGATGCCTTTGAGCTGCGCCAGCGCGTAACCCAGCGGCGGGATATCATCCTGACCGGCCGGCAGCGCTACGGCATTGGCCTCCGGCAGCGGCGCGAAGAATTCACGATAGGCAGCCTGGGCCTCAGCGGCGGGAACCGCGGACGGAGGTCGCGGGGTGTATTGATACTGATAGCCCGAACCAGATCCCGAGCCGGCCGGCGTATTGAGCGACGGTTGCGCTTGAGGCTGCTCCAGCAGCGCATTGGCGGCCAGGCGCATTTCGCCCTGCGGACCGAACTCGCCTGCCTCAAGCCCGACAGGACGGACAATGGCCGTCGCCACCGGTGCAGCCAGTTGATCTTCCGGTCGCACATCACCCAGGGCGCGGTGCAACGTACCGTAGAGGAAATCGTGGACCATGCGCCCGTCACGGAAGCGTACTTCGTGCTTGGTCGGGTGCACGTTGACGTCGACGCCCGCCGGATCAACTTCGAAAAACAGCACGAAGGTCGGATGCCGACCATTGAATAGCACGTCGCGATAAGCCTGGCGCACCGCGTGGGCCACCAGTTTGTCGCGTACCGCACGGCCATTGACGAAAAAATACTGCAAATCCGCCTGACTACGGTTGAAGGTCGGCAACCCGACCCAGCCCCACAGATGCAGACCGTTGCGCTCGATTTCAATCGGCAGTGCCTGTTCCAGGAAGCCTGGACCGCAGATCGCTGCCACTCGCCGGGCGCGGGCCCCATCATCATGGGCCTCGTGCAGGCTGAGAATGGTCTTGCCGTTGTGGCGCAAATGGAACGCCACGTCGAAGCGCGCCAGGGCCAGACGCTTGATCACTTCCTGCAGATGATCGAATTCGGTTTTTTCGGTCTTGAGAAACTTGCGCCGCGCCGGTGTGTTGAAAAACAGGTCGCGGACCTCGACCGAGGTCCCCACCGGATGGGCGGCTGGCTGCACGCGGGGCGCCATGTCACGGCCTTCGGTTTCCACCTGCCAGGCCTGATCGGCATCGCGAGTGCGCGACGTCAGGGTCAGACGCGCCACAGAACTGATCGACGCCAGGGCTTCACCACGGAAGCCCAGGCTCATGACCTGCTCAAGGTCTTCCAGATTACGGATCTTGCTGGTGGCATGACGGGCCAGCGCCAGCGGCAGGTCATCGGCGGAAATGCCGCTGCCATCATCACGCACCCGCAGCAGTTTGACGCCGCCCTGCTCCACATCGACATCGATGCGTTTGGCGCCGGAGTCGAGGCTGTTTTCCAGCAACTCCTTGATCACCGACGCCGGGCGCTCAACCACCTCACCGGCGGCGATCTGGTTCGCCAGTCGCGGGCTGAGCAGCTCGATGCGGGCAGCGTTGGTCAGCACCTGATTCATTCTTTGGCCGCCAGTTCAGTGCCGGGAATGGTCAAATGCTGACCAATCTTGAGTTCGTCGCTCGACAGGTTGTTGGCACTGCGCAGCGTGGCCGGCGACACTTGGTAACGCACAGCGATCATCGCCAGCGTCTCGCCCGGGCTGACCCGGTGGTCACGCGGACCTTGGGCGATTTTGCCCGAGTCACGCAACCAGGCGATGTAGGTGCCAGGTGGCGGGTTTTGCTGGAAGAACTGACGCACGCCACTGCTGATAGAGCGCGCCAACGCCTGCTGATGGCTCGACGCCGCGAGTTTCGAGGCTTCATTGGCGTTGGAGATGAACCCGGTTTCCACCAGGATCGACGGAATATCCGGCGACTTCAGCACCATGAACCCGGCCTGCTCCACCCGCTGTTTGTGCAACGGCGTGACCCGGCCGATGTTGGTCAGGACTTTCTGACCGACGTTCAGGCTGGAAGTCAGCGACGCCGTCATCGACAGGTCGAGCAACACGCCTGCGAGCATGCGGTCCTTGTCGTCGAGGCTGACGTTGCCGGCACCGCCGATCAGGTCGGAGCGGTTTTCACTGTCAGCCAGCCAGCGCGCAGTTTCCGACGTGGCGCCGCGATCAGACAGGGCGAACACCGAGGCCCCGAATGCGGCAGCTGAAGGCGCGGCATCGGCGTGGATCGAAACGAACAGGTCAGCGCCTTTCTTGCGGGCGATTTCGGTGCGGCCGCGCAAGGGAATGAAGTAGTCACCGGTGCGAGTCAGCTCGGCGCGGAAACCTTTCATGCCGCTCACCTGGCGTTGCAGTTCGCGGGCGATGGCCAGCACCACGTCTTTTTCGCGCTGACCGCGAGAGCCCGAAGCACCCGGGTCTTCGCCACCGTGGCCGGCGTCGATCACGACAATGATGTCGCGCTTGCCGGCCGGTGCCGGCGGCAGCTTGATTGCAGGTTCCGCGGGAGTCACCGGCACTGCCGGCACGGTCGCGACCGAAGGCGTCGGCGCTGGAGGTGGCGCGGCGTCAGACGGACTATCGAACAGATCGACAACCAACCGGTTGCCATACTGCGCGTTCGGTGCCAGGGAGAAACTTTTCGGGGTCACAGCCTTTTTCAGGTCGATGACCACCCGCAGGTCGGTCGGCGTGCGTTGGGCCGAGCGCATGGCGGTGATCGGGGTATTCGAGGTGTTGACGTTCAACGGCGAACCCAGGGTCGCGCCATTGATGTCGATGACCAGGCGATCCGGGGATGTCAGGGTAAAGACACTGTGCTGCACCGGGCCCGTCAGATCAAACACCAGTCGCGTGTTGTCCGGCGCCCGCCACAGGCGAACACTGTTGACCTTCGTGTCGGCCACAGCGTCGACGGTTACCGCCAAAAACAACACCCCAACGGCAGCAACCAACGCGCGAAAGCGCATACCTAACCCCATCATTTATTTGGATTCCAATGCCAAAGCGGCACACCAGGACTCGCCACGCGAGCCTTGGGGCAAAATTTTCAGCGAACGCCCGCTGTCATGCGGGCTAATGGTAATGGTCAGGTCGGGCTTTGGCAAAAAGCCTGCACCCTTGTCAGGCCATTCGATCAGGCACAGCGCGTCATCTTCGAAATAGTCGCGGATGCCGAGGAACTCCAGCTCTTCCGGATCGACCAGGCGATACAGGTCGAAATGAAAGGCACGAATATCGCCGATCTCGTAGGGTTCAACCAAAGTGAAGGTCGGACTTTTTACCGCCCCGACATGCCCCAGGCCACGGATGATGCCCCGGGACAGCGTGGTTTTCCCCGCCCCCAGATCTCCCTCGAGAAAGATCAGACCGTGCCCTTTCGTGGTTTGGGCGATGCGTGTACCCAATTCAGTCATCGCCGCTTCATCAGCCAGATACAGGGTTACTTCAGACACGGTGCTTGCTCCTCCAACAACTGACGAATGGCTGGAATCAGATCACTGGCCGCCAGCCCACGGCCGAATTTACCTTGTTGCTCGCCCGCATTGGCATGCAGCCAGACCGCCAGGCACGCGGCGTCGAATGCCTCCATGCCCTGGGCCAGCAACGCGCCGACCACACCCGCCAGCACATCACCCAACCCGGCAGTGGCCATCGCCGGATGCCCTTGGTGACACACGGCCAGCCGCCCGTCGGGACTGGCGATCAAGCTGCCGGCGCCTTTGAGCACTACGACCGCTGTATATTTTTTGCTCAACGCATGGGCCGCGGCGGGCCGATCCGCCTGAACTTGCGCCGTGCTGATGCCTAACAAGCGAGCGGCTTCGCCCGGATGCGGGGTGATCACACAATCCCTGGGCAACCTCACCCGTTCCTCGGCCAGCATGTTCAGCGCGTCGGCATCCCAGACTTGCGGCACCGGCGCGTTGGCGGCAGCCGACAAAAGACTGCGTCCCCAAGCCGCCTGGCCCAAGCCTGGGCCAACCACCAACACGGAAACCTTTTGAAGCAATCCCATCAGTTGATTGGCTGACGAAGCGCCCACCACCATCGCCTCGGGGATCCTGGCCAATGCGGCAGGCACGTGTTCGCTGCGAGTGGCCACCGACACCATGCCGGCACCGCTGCGCAGCGCACTTTGCGCACTCAGCAGGATCGCACCACCGAAACCGCGATCGCCGCCCATCAGCAGCACATGGCCGAAATTGCCTTTATGGGAAGCAGGCGGACGCGCAGCCAGAAACGGCAGCTTGCCAGCCGTCAGACGACGGGCGCTGATCGGTGCGCTTTCAAGTAACTGAGGATCGGCGTGCAAGTCGTTGAACACCAGTTCGCCCACCACATCCGCCGCGTCACCGGTGAACAAACCCACTTTCAAACCGATGAACGTCACGGTCAGGTCCGCCCGGACCGCATGAGCGAGGATGCGCCCGGTATCGGCGCTCAGACCGGAAGGGATATCCACCGCCGCCACCGGCAGACCGCTTGCATTGATCGCAGCAATGGCACTGGCATACGGGTCGCGCACGTCACCACTCAGCCCCGTGCCGAGCAAGGCGTCGAGCACGATACCGCGCAATTGCGACTGCGCGCTCCACGCTTCGATAGAGACCTTTTCAGACACGGCCTCGGCATGGGCCAGGCCGGCATCGCCTTGCAACCGTTGCGGATCGCCGACCGCCAATACCCGCACCGTCCATCCGGCGCGCCGGGCCAGCACCGCCACCAGATAGCCATCACCGGCATTGTTGCCTTGCCCTGCCAACACGCTCAATTCGGTCGCCGACGGCCACTGACGAACCAGCGCTCGCCAGGTCGCCCGAGCCGCACGCTGCATCAATTCGAAGCCCTTTGTTCCGGCCGCGATCAGGCTCGCATCAAGTCCCCGGACCTGTGCAGCGCTGTACAGCGCGTCGGGTAAATCATCTTTAGTGTGCGGCATGCGTCTTCAGGCTCCGATGTCTGGCAGAATTATACGCACCTCAGCTCCGGTTTCTCTCGCCTCATGCCCGCTATTACTCCAGACCTGCCCACTCTCGCCCAATCCATCAAGGACTGGGGCCGCGAGCTGGGCTTTCAGCAAGTCGGCATCAGCGGTCTCGACCTGGGCGAGCATGAGCAGCACCTGGAGCGCTGGCTCGACGCCGGCTACCACGGCGAAATGGACTACATGGGCGCCCACGGCAGCAAACGCTCGCACCCGGAAGAACTGGTGCCGGGCACATTGAGAGTCGTTTCCCTGCGCATGGACTACCTGGCGGGCGACACGCAAATGGCGCAAATGCTCGCCCAGCCGGAAAAAGCCTACGTATCACGTTATGCCTTGGGCCGCGATTACCACAAATTGATCCGTAAACGCGTGCAACAACTGGCGGAAAAGATTCAAGCTGAAATCGGCCCGTTCGGCTATCGCGCCTTTGTCGACAGTGCGCCTGTTCTGGAAAAAGCCATCGCCGAACAGGCCGGCCTGGGCTGGATCGGCAAGAACACGCTGGTTTTGAATCGCAAGGCCGGCAGTTATTTCTTCCTGGCCGAGCTGTTTGTCGATTTGCCGTTGCCGGTGGACCCGCCTCACGCCACCGAACATTGCGGCCGATGCAGTGCCTGCCTCGATATTTGTCCAACCAACGCCTTCGTCGGCCCCTATGTGCTGGACGCCCGGCGCTGCATTTCCTACCTGACCATCGAACTCAAAGGCGCGATCCCTGAAGACCTGCGACCACTGATCGGTAATCGAGTGTTCGGTTGCGATGACTGCCAGATCGTCTGTCCGTGGAACCGCTTCGCCCGGCCGTCTGGTGAAAGCGACTTCAAGCCGCGCCATAGCCTGGACAATGCCGAGTTGGCGGAGCTGTTCATGTGGGACGAGGACAAGTTCCTGAGCAATACCGAAGGCTCGCCATTGCGGCGGGCGGGCTATCAGAGCTGGTTGCGAAATCTCGCCGTGGGATTGGGAAACGCGCCCTCAACGATTCCGGTGCTGGAAGCGCTGAAGGCGCGACGGGAGTACCCGTCGGAACTGGTCAGAGAGCATGTGGAGTGGGCACTGAAGCAACACACCGATCGTCTCGAATGATTGAAGCGGCTATCGAGTGCAACAAGATCAAGTGAGGCTCAAGCAAAGTTGAAATGATCAGCGCCCGTTAACACTCAGGTATGCCCGCCAACCTGCAATATTTCGACAATGTGATCGGTGTCATGCACCAAAAAAGTCACCCTGTCCTTACCACCTATTCGCACTTCGAATCGGCCCAGCTTCTTCTCCAGAGCTGTGTATTTCGGATCTCCCATCCTCTTCGAGGCCTCTACTGGAGAAAGACCCTCGTCAGCTATGCCTCGTTTGAATACCTCGAATTCATCCAGTTGGGATCGACCCAGATCCGACTTTATGTTTTTTTCCTTGGGCCCCTTCAGGGTCCATTTTTTCGGTGTGTCATCCACTTTCCCACCTGCCTTCGCTGCTTTGGCGGCGGCTTTCGCCCCTTTGCCTTTGGCCATCGATGATCCCGCCCTCGACGCTCCGTTACTCATCCCCCTGGACATGGCCCTCGCTGCATCCGCGGGTTTTCCACTCAACCCGGGCTTGAAGGCATTCGCCAATTTACTCCCCCATTGAGCAGCACTTTTGCCGAGGGCGCCCAAACCGGCCCCTAACGACATCACACCAGTGGCCAGGCTGGCCCAGCCCAAAATCTCTCCGATCCCTGACTGCGGCGCCACTTCGTCGACAATGATGCCGGCAATCCCCAACGTTGTAGACGCAGCCGCCAGCGTCAGACCAATGATCGCGAGTGGCGTGGCGGCCCCCATTGTCACGACACTCAGGGCAAAACCGGCAATGGACAACGCTATCCCCAACAAGGCTTTCCAAAAATGCCCTGTCGGATCCACTCGATTGATGGGGTCGCCCCCACAATAGGCGTAGGGGTTCAATCCGCCGGCGCCGAACGGGCTCATGCTGTCCGGGCTGAGAAAGCGCATCAGCGCAGGGCTATAGGCACGGTAGCCATTGCCCAGCAAGTACAAGCCTGTCGAAGGGTCGAGTGCTTCGCCACTGAACCCCAGCACGGCAAATAGGCCGCCTTCCGCCGGACGATGTCCATATGGGCTGTAGGCAAAATCCTGGCGCCGCGACCCAGTGACCTCGGTCAACACACTCTGCTGCTGGTCGGCACCCAACAACCTGGTGCCGGCGTCCTGCCCTTGCCGGTTCTGCCCCAATAAAATGCCGGCGTTGCGCAAGCAGGTGCTCTTGTCCGGGCCGCACACTTCGTTCAGCACGCGGCCTTCGCGGTAATATCGCTGGGTCGGCGGGCCGACCGGCTGTGACAGTTCGACCAACCGATCCTGCGCGTCGTAGTGATAGCCGCGCACCACGTCCCCGACGGCGCTGGCCACTTGAGTCAGGCGTCCCAGCGCATCGTAAGTCAGCCTGCGGGCCTGTTCGTCCCTGATCAACTGACCGTTGGCGTCATACTCCAGCACGACCGGCGCCGGATAATCCTTGTGGCTGTGTCGGATGCCGATCAATTGAGTAGGATCGCTGGCACTGTAATCGAAGGACGCCAGGTTTTTACCGCCGGGAAATTCGGTTTCCAGGGAGACGATGTTGTCCATCGCATCAAACACGTAGGTTTGCTTGATGATCTCTTTGCCATACGGGTCGCGCGGTCGGTGGGTGCCACGGCTGCTGTACTGGCTCAGGCGGCCGCGCGAGTCGTACGTGAAGCGCTCGTCGCGTATGACGTCATCGCCGTTTTTCAATGTGCGTTGCGCCAACTTGCTGGTCGGTGTGTAACTTGAAGTCAGGGTTTGGCTGCCTGATCCAGCGGCCTCGAAACGGCGTGAGATTTCTCGCCCCAGATCATCGTAAGCCAGTCGGGTGACCAGCGAACTTTCCCCCTTCATGTCTTGGGCGTCGACCTCAGTCAACTGACCCAGCGCGTTGTAGGCAAATGCGGCTTTGAGTGCATGTTGTTCAAACGATTTTGGACGCCCCCATTCATCGTAATCAGTCGTGTGTCGGTGACCGAGCACATCGGTGCAGGTGAGGGGACGCCCCCCCAATGAATAGCTATAGAGGGCCTTCTCCTGCTGTTCGCCCACGATGGACAGCTCACGTTTGAGCCGCCCGGAGGGGTAATACTCGAAGCGCGTCTCGCGTCCTTGCTCCGTACACATCGTCGGCAGACCAAGCCTGGGATGGTAGGCATACCTGGCGAGTAATCCGTTGGCGTTGCGTTGAATCACTTGCCCGCCAAGGTTGCGTTCGTACTGGTATTCGATCCGTTCACCACCTGGCGCCTGTTCCCAGGCGGGCTTGCTGAAACCCGACTCGAACCCCGCCTTGGTCACTCGACCGCCGACGTTGCTCTGGATCAACCGTCCGAGCCCATCAAAGGCCTGCTGACCCAGACTACGGCCCGCGACTTTGACCTCGACGGGCATTTGTCCGGGACTATGGGATGCATACTCGGTTTCCACAGCATGGCCATCGGGCAATACACTGCGCCGGAGCCGATTGAATACGTCGTACTGATAACCCGTTGTATTCCCTGCCGGATCGGTCCGACTGACACCCCTTCCCAGGCCATCATATTCGTGAAGGGTCTTGCCCAGACTCCGTCCCTTCAGGTCGAACACCTCGATACTCTCGGGTTTGCCGAACCCCTGGTAGACCGTGACGGTCTTGCCCATGCCTTCTTGCCACTGCACTTCCCGAAGGGTCACTGGGTCGAATTCCACGTGCGCTTTTCGACCGTCGCCATGGAGCGTGGTTTTTACCTGCCCCCAATCATCAAGGATGAAGGTGGTTTTTATCGCCAGGGGAGCGCCCTGCAACCAGTCAGTGCCGGTTTCTTCGATGAGCTGGCCCGCCGCGTCGTATTGCGCCGAGTAAACCGGGCGTAGCGGCCCATCGGCCTGGTGGTCGCTGTCTTGCTCCTCGATACGAATCGTACGCCCGAGACCGTCAAGAGTGACGCGCTGCTGCTGGCCGTTTACGTCAGTGCTGATGATCGTTGCCGGTGTGCTATTGCCAACCGCCGGTTGATAGACATTGCTGCGCCTGGCGGTATACGCGGTGTCAGGCGCCACAGTCTCTGTCACCACGCGGCCAAGAGCGTCGTACTCGAAGACAACTGTCCCTTCATCCTCGTTCCGCTCGGATAATTTCACCCCATTGAGGGCTGAAAAGGCAGTGGTGACCGTTTTGCGGGTGCCATCAAACCCTTTCAGCGTGGTTTGCAGCGTACGGGTCGCGCCACCATGGCTGTACTGGAATTCAGATTGGGTCGATTGGCCATTACACGTGATGGTTTGCTTTTCCAGCAGACCGTGAACCAGGGGATCGGTGGGGCGATCGATATAAACCAGGTCAGTTTGAGAGCAGAGCGTCTCGCTGCCCTGTGCCAGTTCAAGAAATTGCTCGCGCACGCGGACAATGTTCTGCGCCGATGCGCCACTCATCCCACGTTGTAGCTGATAACGATAACGTGTGGTAGTGGTCTCGGCCGCAGCGAATCCAGGTGCTGGAAAGACTGTTCGCTGTTTCTCGAACCGCACGAAACCCAAGGGGTCCGCCGGACAACCATCGGCACCCGCCGCCGGGTAGAACTCGCAAACAGTGGTCACGCCACTCGGTTCGACCTGCTTGAGCAAATTGCCAAACGCATCGAATTCGGTACGCAACACCTCGTCCCGCGATGTGTTCGTCTCGCGGTCGTGGTAACGCAGGGTCTGAACTCTTGGCAATCTGAACTGTGCCGGCTGCTCTGAAAAATCTTTGCGCGGATCAAGGTGATACTCAATCAGTTGCGAGGTAGCCACCTTCTTGCAAGTCGCCACCTCCGAGACCTGCAGATGATATTTGTTGTAGGTACGGACCGTAGAGCGATGAACCTTCCCATCCAGCATCAAGCGCTCGGTCGAGGTATAGGAATAGTCGTCTGAGGCCTGATAAAGGTTATCTCCTTCCTCCGACCACTTGATGTCCTCGGCGTCGAAACCCAGAAAATTGTTGTCGGAATACTCGTAATTGGTGGTTATCGCCGGCTGATTGTGCCGGGGGAAAACCGTATGCGAGTTGACATAGGGAATGGATCGCAGGGGAGCTCCGCGCGGAAATCGATGCCCCTGCTGCTGATAACCAATGAACTCGCGTGCACCCAGCGGCGAGTCGACTTGCTTCAGATAACTTCGACCTTCGATATCCTCGTACGTCAGGATCCACGCATCGCCGGTCGGCAAATCAATGGATACAACCCGGTCATTGACGAGCGACAGAACAAAGCGCGCCTCACAGGGGGTGTCGGGGTATTGAACAAGGCTAACTGCACCACGGTTGCGCGAAACACTCAGTAAAATACGCTGATCGTCCCTCACTTCCCTGAGTATTGGCTGATCGTTTATAGCGGTGTAACCGAGCGTGATGCTGCCGCCATTTGGCGCAACAATTCGCTTCGGAACGGCTATGTCACTCGCACCGTAGACTTCGAGTTCTTCACGCAGGCCGTCCTTATGCACAATGTCATAGCGATTGGGTGCAGGACGACTGGCCTTGATGGTTTCCAGCTTCAGTTCATCGAAGGTCAAGCGTGTGGCCGATGTCCTGGCCTTATAACTTTCACCACTGGACAGCGTCAGCGTCTGCGCCGCCGTGTCGTAGCGGGTCAATGCCAATGACCACCCCACTCCCAAACCAATATCAGCGCCGTTGAGCGGATTGAAGTACAGGTTGATCGGCAAGGAAGGGCCATTTAACCCACCGGACTTGATTTCACCCATCGTTATGGAGCAGGTATAAATTCCTGTACGTGGATCGACCCCCCCGGAAATGAAATCATGAAAGTTAAAAGCATTTGAATAAATATTTCTTGAGTTACTTATAGTCATTTGACGTTCCCATCAGCATGAACCCCAGTCTCTTTCATAGAGGCGAGGCTGGCGCCAAACTTTTCGAAAAAAGCCAAGCGCCAGGCGAGTATCAACCCCTGTGCAAACTAAACTTGAGATTACGCTCATCTATTTGGATCGACAGCGCATGATCATTACCGAATTCATCAATAACGATAAACGGGAACGTCTCTTTCCGAGCCTGAAAATCATCAGCGCGCCTTGGCGATAGACCTTTAACTAACGAGAGCTCTCCAGATCGTTTATGCACATCAATGTCGTACTGCCAGCCTGGCATATTGACTCGGACGCTCTTCTGAACAGCAGAAGGGAAAACGCCAGTAAAGAATCTTATCGCCCGCGCAGCACCCTCCAGGTTCATTCGACAAAAATTTATCGGATATTTGCTGTCCGGATTGTACTTCGCGCTTTCCCACGAAAAAAGTTCAACCTGTGTCGAACCAAGGTAGAGCCCTAGATGGTATAAGAAAAATTGTTCATCCACACTCTTAATATTTAGTCGTTCCAAATCCCAGCGAAACTGATCAATTGCATAAGTCGCCTTTCTCTCAGCATGGAGTACGACACTTTTGTTTATTTTCCTGCCATCCGGGTTAGTCGTATTGTTACTCCTGTAAACTTTCCCTTGCAGCGTCACCTCTACCGCGATTTGTGTCTGTCCGACGACAGAGGACGACACCCAAAACACCAGGGGTGCCTGTCGAAAGGCGGAAAGACGATCGCTGACCAAGGACGACAGCCCCCATCCCGGTACCTCATGGGAATACTTGTTCTCGATAGGGCTGGAACTCCACCCCTGCAACGGGCTGCCAGTATAGACATCCACCTTCAAAGGCTCGCCAGTGTGATATTCGATCAACCTTGCCGAAAACAGGTCAGGAAAATATGGCAGCGAAACAGGATTACCATCTGCATCCTGGGCTTCTACAAAGACCCATACCCGCACCTGCATTCTGCCATTGGCATATAACCTTTTCGATTCAACGCCAGGCGCTTCGAATCTGACTTCAAGCCTGGTTACTTTATCGATCTGCACGGGTGCCTGCGCTTGCAACGCATTTTCAACAGAAACGATTTCAACACCAGGTTCTTTCGAGTCACTCATATCCATATTCCTTGCCATTTTTTAGTAGCAACCTTTTGGCTGCATTGAATGCTGTATCCGACAACTGGAAACTTCACCCACTGCCTGACTACACGCTCTTACCAAAAACAAATAACAAGAAAGACAGATCGCGACCATTCACAAGATTAACAGACTATTTCCACTCACCCATATAACCAATGAGAACACTCAGCCCTCGAAGAAACGGAAGAGCTGAAGACCGCGCGCCCTCTAGCTTAAGCACTTGACGCGCGACAACTTCAGCTCTTCTTGACTTGATATTTCTAAAACCAGACCGACTACAGCCCTCAGAAAAACACGCAGCAATCGCAACAACAATCAACACATCGATTTTGTTCAGTCGTCATCCACACTACTTTCATCACCCGTTTCCAGCCCACTTTCATCGGATTCGGTTTCGATACCAAGCTCATGAAATTCGTCTACCAACTCGTCATCCACCTGAATCAGGATCTGCTTATCAACGCTGAAATTGTTTTTATATTCGGAAACACGTTGCTGACTCGCAGCACTCAGGGGGTTATCCGTAAAGTTGTAATTCACAGGGCGGGTATCAGGCACATCGAACAACTCATCAGGCATTTCTACAATTTCATTGAACGTCAAGTCGGCAAACGCCAATTTTTCCAACCCGAACAGTCCATCGGGCACTTCCCTCAATCCGGTGGACTTCAAGTGCAGCCGCTCAAGCTTCTTCATGTGGACCACCTGAGGGCTGAGACCCAACGGATTATTGTCCAGGTCCAACTCTTCAAGGTTCTCCATATGAGCCAACCCTTCTGCAGTGGCCTGCGTCAAACGAAGGTCGCAATTCTCGAGCGTCAGGCAGATGAGTGAGCGCATCTGAAAGGTCTCGACAGGGAAGGACTCCAGGCGAACGCCCCTCATCGTCAGGAACTGAAGATTGGGGAAGCGTTCAAGAAAGCGGCCTGCCCTTAGACAACCACTGCTGTTGACCAGCAAAAACTCGGACACATGACTGAAATCCGCCGACAGTTCAGGCAAGTCGCCAATGACGTCCAGTTTTGAAAAAAACCGGCGGGTGTCAAAGCGGTTTTCCGGGGTCAGTTGCCGGCGCCAACAGGCCTTCACCACCTCAATGAAAGCGGCGCGGTTACGCTTTTGCGCGGCGCTCACCTCGGCAGACAGCGCAACATCCGTCAGAGGGTGACGAGCGGGCACGTCGTCGGCCCAGATCTGCAGGTCATTGAGCAGTGTCAGGTGTTCATTTTCCAGGTGGACCAGGGCTGGCAACGGATCGGCACCCAGGCGGGTCTCTCGCAAGGCCTGTAAATCTTCTTCCGCCAACGTGGGAAACAGCCTGCGCAAGCGCGGCTCAATCGCGCCGGATGCCGTGGGCAAGCTGTCACCACCGCCCAGCAGATAACCGGCGCGACCTACCGCCAGTCCCATGGGAGAGCGCGCACCGGGTTCCAGAGACGGTTGTCCGAACAACGCTCGCAATTCGGACCGCGGCAACAATGGCCGACGCCTGATGGCCTGCTCCAACGCCCCCCCCTGCCCGACGTGAGGCAAACCAATGGCTTCGCGCTGCGCCTGGGGCAACGCATGCTGGACCGCACCGAACAGATTATCCAGGCCATGGAGCGCCTCGCCATGCTCATCAAAGGCCTCGTATCGCCCCTGTTGCCTGACCAGAACCTTGCGTATCGACGCATCGGGACGGCCGATGCTGTCATGCAGAGCGCCCGCCACATCGACGTCACGCACTTCGATGCGAATGTCCGCCGACCAGCCGTCGAGCGTTTCGAGCATATGCAGGGCCAGCATGTCTGTATCCGTGCTTGATTGCGCCTCCAGGTAGAGTCCCTCATAGGCGCGGTTCAGGCGCAATTCACGCAGGTAGTACAGCGCTTCGTGAGCCATTCGCCGCGGCATGCCATGCCTGTTGTGCAGGTGCAGGCGTTCGGCGGCTCCGGACTCGGCCCACAACTCCTGCGCGATCGTGCGCGGCAACCGTGGAAAAACCCGGCGCATCTGCCGGGTGTGGCTGTCCGCGCCTGACTCGAAAGCCTCCTCAAGGGCCCCGAACAACTGTTCGCGACGGGTTTGTGCCCATTGCGCCATGCGGCTGCGCAGCAGCGAGGCACGAACCGTCACTGACGGCAGCGCGTCACCCGGCGCGGTGCTTAACCCAAGGAGTCTTTTCAGGGCCCCCTCTTCCAGTGTGGTCACAACGGTTTGAATCACGTTGCCGTCGAGCAACTGCCCCTCGGACAACACCACCTCCTGCGTCTTCAGCAGCTCCAATTGCAGAGGCACGTCAGCCTTGGCGTAAATGCCAGGGTCCGGGCTGGCGACGTATTCACGAAACGCCCGAACCCGCTCATCAACCTTGAAACGTCGAATCGTATCCTCCAGCAAGGCCGGTGGACGCCGCGCGTGAACGTGCAGGTGCCGCAGCATCGCTTCATCGATCCCGCTGACCGCCAATATGCGTTGCGCAGTCTCGTCGGAAAACTCTGCAACCGAGTGCCCCAGGCGCCGGAACAGTTGCGCCCCCTGCCATTGCATCGGTCGCTCGACCTCGTGGGCCCAGGCGCCGGCGCCGTTGTGGGCGAGTCGCGGTCGGTAGGCGTCCGCCCGCTGCGGGTGGCGAATGCAATACGTACCGCTTTCAGCCTCGGCGCCCACTGCATAAGTGCGCCCCTGAAGCGTCAAAAAGGTTTTGCCGGCGTGATGCTGTAGCCCCTGCTCGTCCGGTAGGCCGCCGGTCGGCAGCGCGGCGGTTTGTTCGTAGGGTTGCAGGTCGGGATTCCATAAACGCATGCGACCGTCGGGCAGTGCTACCGGTTTAAGCCCCTCGATAAACGCCGACGGCTTGAGGGGGAGCATCTTTCCGGCCACAGCCCCCGCCACCCCGAAAGCACCGAGCTGCGCGAGGTTCTCGGCGATGACCAACAGATGATCAGCGGCTTCGGACACTTGCCCTTCAGCCCAATCAAGAACACCGGTAAAGGTTTCCTCGAGCAATTGATAAGCGGTGTACGCCAGCATCACTTCACCCAGAAACGGCACGAAGGGCATTGCCACCAGGGTTGCGACCTGCACGACGATCGAAGCCACGTTTTCCAGGCTGTCCCACAGCGCCCAGCGCGACTGGCGATCCTCATCGGTCGTGGGCACGGCGATGATGCGCGCGTCATTGAGGATTTTGTCGAGCTTGTCCTGATACAGCCATTGCCATGGATCACCCTGAACCGGGTGCGCGTGGAAACGCAACTTGGGGTTGTCGACGGGCGTGCGTCGCCAGGCCGGCCGCGGGTCACCCGGCTTTACTGCATGCCAGGTCTCGGCATTCAAGTGCTGGTCAAGTTCGGCAAAAAAATAACCGCGCTGCTCATGGGCGATGAACCGGGCAAAAAAACGTTGATAGGCCGGTGAACGCAGTTGCTCCGTCAATGCCGTCTTGAACGCCAGGGCCGACGGGTACTCTTTGATCGGATGCTGTGGATCGTCAGGCACGTACACGATCAACGGTTCCACGCGGGATGAACGTTCCAGATCACCCGCCAGCACCATGATCCCGGTCAGCCGGGCCGTCATGATCTGCAGCTGGTAGCAGCGCAACGCCAGACTCGACACGCCATCCAGCAGCCGCAGCAGCGACGCCTGGGAATCGGTACCGATGTCCCCTTTCATCCGCGCCAGGAGCACAGCCGCCCTGAACGCATCTTTTTGACTGGTCTTGACCCTGAACGCCAGTCCGACCTTGGCCACCGAATCCCTGGGTAACAGAATCGCCTCCAATTGTGATGCGTACTGACCGCCGATATCCAGTTCGCGGCACATTGAAGCAAAGGCGCCGATCGTTATTCGTTCGTTAATGGGCAATACATGAAAATGGCCTCGGCTATCAGGTTCGCTGATAAAACAGGATGCATTATCAAAGTACTGGTCAGCGGCTTCCTTCTTCTCAAAGTTATGCAAGGCCGCGTCTAACAGGGAAAGGGTTTTAACTTGATACCCCGGCAAAATGCCTTTGGGCAAATAGAGCCGCAAGTATGAGCGGGTAACATCGAGTTCAACGCCAAATCGATTCTTCAGCGCCTGGCGCAGCAAGGGCTCGGCAAACCGCCGGGCATCGGCCAACGACTCGAACACCCGGTCCAGCCTGGCCTGGGATATCCAGCTGGCTTTGACCGCCTGCGCCAATTCTGCGTGTGAAGCCGCCGATACCGTTCGGTACCATTCAGGAACGATGACAGGTGCTTGCCGCAAAGCCAAGCGTCTGTCGGGTGATGCCTGGGTTAACCAATCAGGAATTTTTTCTTCAATGAATCGCTTATGACCATCATCCGTGCAACGTTCAAAACATATATCAAACATACAAGCAGCCTATAAACCGAAGTTGAACTTCA
This sequence comes from Pseudomonas fluorescens group sp. PF-69, assembly GCF_054481235.1. Taxonomy (NCBI): domain Bacteria; kingdom Pseudomonadati; phylum Pseudomonadota; class Gammaproteobacteria; order Pseudomonadales; family Pseudomonadaceae; genus Pseudomonas; species Pseudomonas fluorescens group sp. PF-69. The sequence goes on from NZ_JBTMNC010000001.1 coordinate 1,053,940, forward strand.
GTTTATAAAAGCCAACCATCCACTATGCGTTAAATAATTACCGCATCTTCGCTTGAACGTTATGCAGATCCTTCACTGCTCATCGTTATAAACAAACTTTGGCATTTCCCAGTGAAAACGAATCGCCAGCAAGCGCAGCAGGAAACCGCCGAACAGGGTGATCAGGATGGCCTGTTCGCCGGGCAAATTCAGGTACAGACAAAACATGTAGCACCACGCCGCGGCGAACGAGACGCTGGCATAGAGCTCACGACGGAAGATCAGTGGAATATCGTTGCAGAAGATATCCCGCAGGATGCCGCCGAACACCCCGGTGATCACCCCGCTGACCGATGCGACCAGCATGCCGTGGCCCATTTCCAGGGCGGTCATGCAGCCGATCAGGGTAAACGCCACCAGACCGACGGCATCGAGCACCAGAAACAGCGAACGCAGGTGACGCATCCAGCGTGCCGTGAACACCGTCACCATGGCCGCAACAGAGGTCAGCACCAGGTATTCCGGGTGCTTGACCCACGTCAGTGGGTAATGCCCCAGCAGCACATCACGCACCGACCCCCCGCCCAGCGCCGTGACGCACGCAATCAGCACCACACCAAACCAGTCCATGCCGCGACGGCCCGCAGACAGGGCGCCAGTCATGGCTTCGGCGGTGATGGCGATCAGGTAGAGCATCAGCAACATGGTGGCGGTCCTTGCAGAAAGGCGCGCAGTCTACTCACTTCACCCAAGCACCAAAAGAGGGCAATCGGAAAACCCGAGGCGAGGGTGCTTGCCCCGCTGGAGTGCGAAGCGCTCCCTCGCCACAACAGCCCTCGCGGCGCCTGATCAGAACTTGATGAAATGCTTGCGGTAGTGCTGCAACTCGGCGATGGACTCGCGGATGTCGTCCAGGGCCAAGTGGGTGCTGCCTTTCTTGAAGCTGTCACGCACGTCCGGCGCCCAGCGCGCGGCCAGTTCCTTGAGCGTGGACACGTCGAGGTTGCGGTAGTGGAAATAGCTTTCCAGGGATTTCATGTGGGTATAAAGGAAGCGCCGGTCCTGGCAGATGCTGTTGCCACAGATCGGCGACTTGCCCTTCGGCACCCACTTCTCGAGGAACGCGATGGTTTCGGCTTCGGCTTCGGCCATGCTGATGCGGCTCTCGCGCACACGTTGGGTCAGCCCGGAACCGCCGTGTTGACGGGTGTTCCACTCGTCCATGCCGGCGAGGATTTCGTCGCTGTGATGGATGGCGATCACCGGGCCTTCAGCCAAAGTGTTCAGGTCACTGTCGGTGACGATGGTGGCCATTTCGATGATGACGTCGGTATCAGGGTTCAGACCGGTCATTTCCAGGTCGATCCAGATCAGATTCTGCGGGTTTTGCATGTGTCGGCTCCTAGGCAATGCTGCGCAGTTTAGCCTAGGCCGGTGGCCGGGCGTGCTAAACTCGCGGCCGTTTTACCTAATCGCTGCATTCTTGATACGGAACACCCATGGCCAAACGCCAACTCAATCGTCGTCAAAACTGGCGCATCGAAAAGATTCAGGGCGAACGCGCTGCCCGCGCCGCCAAACGCGAGTCCTCGGCTGTCGAGGCACTTGAGGGCGGCGACCTGGGCCCGGAACAGCACGGTCTGGTGATCGCGCACTTCGGCGTGCAAGTCGAAGTCGAGGCCGTTGATGGCGAACAGGCCGGTGAGGTTTTCCGTTGCCACCTGCGCGCCAACCTGCCGGCGCTGGTGACCGGCGACCGAGTGGTCTGGCGTGCCGGCAACCAGGGCATCGGCGTGATCGTGGCCCAATTGCCACGCAACACCGAACTCTGCCGTCCGGACAGCCGTGGCCAGCTCAAGCCTGTTGCGGCCAACGTCGACATGATCGTGATCGTCTTCGCCCCGCTGCCCGAACCCCATGCCAATCTGATCGACCGTTATCTGGTCGCAGCCGAGCATGCCGGCATCAAGCCGCTGCTGTTGTTGAACAAATTCGATCTGATCGACGAAAACAACGCGCCGGCACTGAACGCTCTGCTCGCGGTTTACCGCACACTGGGTTACCCGGTGCTGGAAGTGTCGGCGCACCATGGCAACGGCATGGAGCAACTTCAACAGCAGCTGGACGGACGCATCAGCGTGTTCGTCGGCCAGTCCGGTGTCGGCAAGTCATCGCTGGTCAACAGCCTGTTGCCCAACGTCGAAACCCGCGTTGGGCCGTTGTCCGAGCTGTCCGGCCAGGGCACTCATACCACCACCACCGCGCGACTGTTCCACTTCCCCGGTGGCGGTGAGCTGATCGACTCACCGGGTATCCGGGAGTTCGGCCTTGGCCACGTCAGCCGTGCCGACGTCGAAGCCGGTTTCATCGAGTTCAACGACCTGCTCGGCACCTGCCGCTTCCGCGACTGCAAGCACGACCGCGAGCCTGGTTGCGCCCTGCTCAAGGCCCTGGAAGATGGCCGCGTGCAGCAACAACGAATGAACAGCTACCGCTCGATCATCGCCAGCCTGCCGGAAAACGGCTACTAAACAGACGCATCGACCGCCCTGCCCCCACGGGGGCGGGCGATCGCTCGTTCCTGCCTACAAATACCCTCCCGCCTTAAACATCAGACGCTTCTGTAAGACGTCCGCCCCCGCACTTGCAGGGCATTTCTGATTCGCCGCGCAAGCCTTGTCAGTGCCCCTCAATTGCATACATTCGAGCCCTCTTCGCATTCAGGCGACACCGAGGGCACCCATGCAAACCTATCACCTGTTCATCAGCCATTCGTGGAACTACTCCGATGCCCACGACAGACTGGTAAAACTGCTCACCGCGCACCCGACCTTCACCTTCAAGAACTTTTCAGTCCCCCCACACAATCCAATCGTTGGCGCACAAACCGACAAGCAACTTGAGCTGGCCATTGAAAACAAAATCCGCCCTTGTTCGGCGGTGCTGATCATGGCCGGGATGTATTCGGCCTACAGCAAGTGGATCAACAAGGAGATCGAAATCGCCAGGCGCATGGGCAAGGTGATCATCGCGATCAAACCGTTCGGCGCCGAGCGTATTTCCACGGCGGTACGGGATGCCGCACATGCCGAATGTGCGTGGAACACCAACAGCATCGTCAGTGCCATTCGCCAGCATACGGCGGTGTAACCATGCGCAAGGGATTGTTTATCGGCATTAACAACTACACCCATGTGTCCCAGTTGAGTGGCTGCAACAACGACGCGATGGCCATGGCCTCGGTATTGAAGACCGACGCCAATGGCGATCCGAACTTCAAGAACGTCGTGCTCACCTCCGCCGAAGACGACTTGAGTCGCGAAAAGCTCGAAGACCAGATCCGCGAACTGTTCTCCGGCGACTGCAATGTCGCGCTGCTGTATTTCGCCGGCCACGGCAGTTTCGACCTCGATACCGACGAAGGCATGCTGATCCCTCAGGATTACAAGTCCGCAAAGGACGGTATCCGGATCAGCGATATCCTGAACTGGGCGAGCAAAGCCACGAAAATCAAAAACAAGGTGATCATTCTCGACTGCTGCCAGGGCGGGTCGGCTGGCGAAATACGCGCATTGCGCAGCGAAAGCAGCGTGATTGGCGAGGGCATGACCATTCTGACGGCATGTAAAAAAGAACAGCCGGCGATGGAAGGCGCCGGCCACGGAGTCTTTACCGGTTTGCTGCTTCAGGCATTGCACGGCGGTGCCGCGAACATCCTCGGCAAAATCACCCCGGGCAGCCTCTATTCATTCGTCGACAACGCCCTCGACGCCTGGGAGCAGCGGCCGGTGTTCAAGACCAATGTGTCGCAGTTCATTTCCCTGCGCGAGGTCTCGCCGCTGATCCCCAAGGAAATCCTGCGCAAGCTGCCCGAGTGGTTTGCCGAAGCGGAGTCGGTCTACCCTCTCGCCCCCAGCTTTGAGCCCACCGAACCTGAATTCAACCCGGAGCACGGCGAAGTCTTCGCCCAACTGCAAAAGTGCAACCGCCACAGCCTGGTCGAACCGGTGGATGCCGAACATATGTATTACGCCGCCATTCACTCCACCGGATGTCGCCTCACTGCCCTCGGCGCCTATTACCGCGAACTCGCGATCAAGGGACACTTCTGATGCCTGTGTTTATCAGCTACCGCCATATGGATCGCGCCTATGCGATGAACATCAACAGCCGCCTGATGCAGGCCAACATCAGAACTTACCTGGACGTGCTGGACCCAGAGTCCCAGACCACCGACGACATCACCGGCGTAATCACCCGCAATATCAGTGAGTGCACGCATTTGCTGGCGGTGGTGTCGGAAAAAACCGCGCTGTCCTGGTGGGTGCCGTTCGAAATTGGCGAGGCCACCATTACCAACCGGCGCATCTGCTCGTTCAAGACCGGACCGACAGAACTGCCGCTGTACCTCGATAAATGGCCGAAACTGACGCGCGAAAAGGACATCGATTTTTTCATTGATGCCTATCGCAATGAAGCGACACTCAAACGCTCGATGTCACTGGAGTCGATCACCGGCAGCGAGTCCATGCGCAGCGTCAACAGAACGAACGCCGATCGGTTTCATATTGATCTCAAATCCAGAATCTCCCGCGGTTTCTGAAATCGCGCCCACAAAAAAGGCCGACTGCGATGTCGGCCTTTTTTGTGGGTCACTGCTTCGGCGTTGAGGCCGGTGCAGTGGCGGGAGCAGAGGCTGGTGCCGCACTCCCGGGCGCTGACGGTTTCGGCACCGGATCATCGAACAAATTCAGACGCTCGCGAAGCTCATGCGCCGGCAGCGGCTCCTTGTCCGCCGGCAACGCATTCGGATCGACGGGTGCAGCCGGCGCTGCTCCGGGCGTCCCGTTTTCTTTCGTGGCATCAGGGGCAGTTTCGGCCCCTTGCGAACCTTCGATGGCGCGCTGGGCTTTCTTGGTCAGCACGATGATGTCGATACGACGGTTGATCGGATTGAACGGATGTTCACGATCAAACAGCGCCGATGAGGCATACCCCACGACACGCGCCACTTGCTGATCCGGATAGCTGCCCGCGACCAGCGCACGGCGGGCGGCGTTGGCACGGTTGGCCGAAAGTTCCCAGTTGCCGAAATCACCGGTGCCGGTGTACGGCTTGGCATCGGTGTGGCCGCTGATGCTGATCTTGTTCGGCACCGCTTTGATGGTGTCGGCCATGGCCAGCAGGATGTCTTCGAAATACGGTTTCAAGCGGGCACTGCCGGAGTCGAACATCGGCCGGTTTTCGGCGTCCACGATCTGGATGCGCAAGCCGTCCGGGGTGATCTCGAACATGATCTGGTCTTTGAATTTCTGCAACTGCGGATTTTCTTCGACCTTGTTCTGCAACTCTTGCAGCAACAGTTCGAGACGCTCCTTCTCGACCATCTCGGCCATGCCTTCGACCTGTTCGGCGTCGACGGTTACCTTGTCCGGTTGTGGCTGGGACTTCACCTCGGGGTTGAGGGTGTTCTCCGGCGCCAGGGTCGGCGTGCCGCCCAGATCGATGATGTAAGGCGTGCCGCTTTCCGAGAAGCCGATCGGGTCCTTGAAGTAACCGGCGATGGCGATCTTCTGCTCCGGCGTCGCCGTGGACAACAGCCACAACACCAGGAAGAACGCCATCATCGCCGTGGCGAAGTCGGCGAAGGCGATTTTCCAGGCGCCCCCGTGATGCCCACCGGCGTAGCGCTTGACGCGCTTGATGATTATCGGCTGATTGTTCTCCATGCTTAACGACCGCGAACCGCTTGTTCCAGCTCGGCGAAGCTAGGACGGTGCGCCGGGTACAGAACCTTGCGTCCGAACTCCACGGCCAGCGATGGCGGCATGCCGGAAGCCGAGGCGACCAGCGAGGCCTTGATGGCTTCGTAGACGTTCAGTTCTTCCTTGGAATCGTGGGCCAGGGAAGTGGCCAGCGGACCGAAGAAGCCGTAGGCGGCGAGAATACCGAAGAACGTACCGACCAGTGCCGCACCCACGTGCAGGCCGATGGACTTCTGGTCACCTTCGCCCAGGGACGCCATGGTCACCACGATACCCAGTACCGCCGCGACGATACCGAAACCGGGCATGGCGTCGGCAATGCCGTTCACGGCGTGGGATGGATGCTCCAGGTCTTCCTTGAGGCTGAAGAGTTCCATGTCAAACAGCCCTTCAAGCTCATGAGGTGCCATGTTGCCGGAAGACATGATGCGCAGGTAATCGCAGATGAACGCCGTCATGCGCTCATCCTTCAGGACCGCCGGGTACTTGGCGAAGATCGGGCTCGCGGCGGCATCTTCGATGTCACCTTCGATCGCCATCATGCCTTCACGGCGGCTCTTGTTGAGAATTTCGTAGATCAGGCCCAGGACTTCAAGGTAGAAGCCGTGGCTGAAACGCGAGCTGAACATGCTCAGGGATTTCTTGAGCACGTGCATCGTCATGTAGCCGGGGTTGGCCTGCAGGAATGCGCCGAGGGCCGCGCCGCCGATGATCATCACCTCGAAAGGCTGGATCAGGGCTGCAATTTTGCCGTGGGAGAGCACGTATCCGCCGAGCACGCTCGCGAATACGACGATGATGCCGATAATTTTAGCCATAGGTAGGAGAGCACTTACTGAGTCGGGTTCAAGGTCATATTCGGAAGTTAAAAAATCTCTTCTTCTACTTATCGGCAAAACTGCGCCAGACTATAGCCAGTTCAGGCGAAAAGCCAATTTGACCCACTCCGGGCACAGTTAACGCTGACGATGATCGCCTCCAACATGGTTAACGAAACGAACGTTCCAACGCCAAAACCGACCACACTCGAAGGCTGGGTCAAGCTTCTGGATGATGTGCGCCTGCCGGTTCCCAAGGCCATTCATGACCGCGTCTGGCTGGCCATTCGCGACCATCGCAGCTCGTTGCGCGACATCGCCGAATTGATGCAGGAAAGCCCGCCCCTGGCCTTGAGCGTGATTCGCGAAGCCAACCGGCATACCCATGGCAGCATGACCGAGCCGGCGGAAAACCTTGAGGTCGCCATCAATCGTCTTGGCCTCAAACGCACCGAAGAACTGCTCGACCGGATGCCCGTACTGCCGCAAACCGACATCCCCAAAGCCCTGCGTCAATTGCAGATGATCAGCCAGCACGCCACGCAACAGGCCAATGGTTTTTTTGCCAGTCGCCTGGCGCGCCTGTGGCAGGACATCTACTGGGGCAGCCTGCTGTTTCTGTCGCCGCTCTGGCCACTGGCCCTGACTCACCCGCAATTGCTGGAGGACTGGGAACTGCGGGTCATTCATAAAGGCGAGTCGGCGCGCAAGGTCGAAAAGCAATTGTTTGGCGTACGCCTGCTGGACATCGGCCAGGCCCTGGCGGACATCTGGCGCCTGCCGATCTGGGTGCAGCAGGGCTACCGCCTGCTGCTCACCGAGCAACGGGAACTGGTGAAGGTTCTGCGCATTGCCCGCGACAGCGAGCATCCATTGCGCCAGCAGAACCGCCTCGATGACGATCCGACCCTGCGCCGCTGGCTCAATCAACCGGCCAACACCGTGTTGCTGGCCAACGGTCTGGCATTGTCGGCGCACCAGGCCTGGGACAGTCCGCACAGCCAGCGGTGGCAGTATCTGACCAGCCTTTACCTGCAAGTACCGATGGAAGACGTGCAACAGCAATTGCACCAACAGGCCGCCAACAGTGCGCGCCATCACGCCATGCCCGACCTTTGGCACCCCGCCGAAGCGTTGATCTGGCCGTGGGGCATGAATCGCGTCCATGCCGCTTTGCTGCCGGCACCGGCGCCCACCGCCGAGGACCTGGCGAAATGGCGCAAGCAATGCGCCGAGCTGTTGGTCGAACCGAGTCACTTCACCAATGCCATGCACTTGACCATCGCTGCCCGGGACGCCCTGGTCGCCTGCGGCATGCGCCGCGTGATGATCCTGATGGCCGACCGCACCCACGCCAACCTGCGAGTGCACCAAACGGCGGGGCTGCCCAAAGAAGTGGCGGCGATGAACTTTGCGGTCAGCCAAAGCACCGTGCTGCAACGCCTGCTTTCGCAACAGGCCCAGGTACGGATCAACCCGGCCAACAACGCACAATTTTCAGCCCTGCTGCCCAATGGCCTGCGTGCACAGTTCGGCGGCGAACACCTGCTGCTGCGCTCGCTGGTCAACAATGGCCGGGTGATCATGATTGTCGTGGCGGATCAGGGCGGCGGGCCGTTTTCGGAAATCACCGTGCAAGCCTTCGGCAAAACGGCGCAGTGCATCGAGAAAGCGCTGCATAACTTTAGCCGCCGCGGCCAATAGCGCTGCGCTACAATCCTCCCTTTTGTGCTCTGGAGACCTCACATGTCTGACTTCTCTGGCTTGCCGCTGGTGATCGAACCGAGCGACTTGCTCCCTCGCCTCGATGCCCGTGATCTGATTCTGGTGGACCTGACCAGCAGCGCCCGCTACACCGAAGGGCATATTCCCGGTGCGCGGTTTGTCGATCCGAAACGCACACAGCTCGGCCAGGCGCCCGCCCCAGGCCTGATGCCGCCGCAAGCCGCACTCGAAGCGTTGTTCGGTGAGCTGGGGCACAATCCCGATGCGGTCTACGTGGTTTATGACGACGAGGGCGGCGGTTGGGCCGGGCGTTTTATCTGGCTTCTGGACGTCATTGGTCACAGCAACTATCACTATGTCGACGGCGGCCTGACGGCCTGGCTGGCAGAAGGCTTGCCCATGTCGATCCAGGTCCCCGCTCCTGTGGGTGGCCCGGTTGCATTGACCCTGCATGACGAACCCACCGCGACCCGCGAATACCTGCAAAGCCGTCTCGGCGCCGCCGACCTGGCGATCTGGGACGCCCGCGGGCCGCTGGAGTACTCCGGCGAGAAAGTCCTGGCGGCCAAGGGCGGACACATTCCTGGCGCGGTCAATTTCGAATGGACCGCCGGCATGGACAAGTCCCGGAACCTGCGTATCCGCACCGACATGCCGCAGATCCTCGAACAACTCGGGATCAGCAAAGACAAAGAAGTGATTACCCACTGCCAGACTCACCACCGTTCTGGCTTCACCTATCTGGTGGCCAAGTCCCTCGGTTATCCGCGAGTCAAAGGCTACGCCGGCTCCTGGGGCGAATGGGGCAACCACCCCGATACCCCTGTAGAGATTTAAGGTTTTTAAGGACAGTTAATGAATAAGCGTCTGTTTATCCTCAGCCAGTACCTGCTGCCCCACCATTTGCTCTCGCGACTGGCCGGCTGCATCGCCGAATGCCGCGTGCGCTGGTTCAAGAATGCATTCACCGCCTGGTTCGCCAAGCGTTATCAGGTGGACATGTCCCAGGCGCTGGTCGAAGACCTGACGGCCTACGAGCACTTCAACGCCTTCTTCACCCGCGCCCTGAAGGACGGCGCGCGTCCTCTGGACCAGACACCGGGCGCGATCCTCAGCCCGGCCGACGGCGCGGTCAGCCAACTCGGCCCGATCGAACACGGCCGCGTGTTCCAGGCCAAGGGCCACAGCTTCAGCGTGCTGGAATTGCTGGGTGGTGATGCGGCAAACGCCGCGCCGTTCATGGGCGGTGATTTCGCGACCATTTACCTGTCGCCAAAGGACTACCACCGTGTGCACATGCCGCTGGCCGGCACCCTGCGCGAAATGGTCTACATCCCGGGCCGGATTTTCTCGGTGAATCAGACCACCGCCGAAAACGTCCCGGAACTGTTCGCCCGCAACGAGCGTGTGGCGTGCATCTTCGACACCGAACGCGGGCCGATGGCCGTCGTGCTGGTGGGCGCGATGATCGTGGCATCGATCGAAACCGTGTGGGCCGGGCTGGTGACGCCGCCGAAACGCGAGCTGAAAACCTTCCGCTACGACGAAGCCGCTCGTGCGCCGATCCATCTGGAAAAGGGTGCGGAACTGGGCCGCTTCAAACTGGGTTCGACCGCTATCGTGCTGTTCGGGCCGGATCAAGTGAAGTGGGCTGAAGAACTGGCGGCGGGTTCGCCGGTGCAGATGGGCCAGGGAATGGGCTCACCGAAAGCCTGATAGAGACCGACAGCGCAGGAGCGAGCCGGCTCGCGAAAAACGTGACGGCGCCGCGGGCATTCAGAATGCCCGCGTCATCGTTAACGTCCATCGCGAGCAGGCTCGCTCCTACAGGTGATTTGCGGCGTTACAGTTGTCCGTCGCGATCGCGGAAGCCCAGCAGATACAACACGCCATCGAGCCCCAGGGTGGAAATTGCCTGCTTCGCCGACTGTTTAACCAGCGGCTTGGCGCGAAACGCCACGCCCAACCCGGCAATTGCCAGCATCGGCAAGTCATTGGCGCCGTCGCCGACCGCAATGGTCTGCTCCAGACGCAAACCTTCCTTGTGCGCCAGCTCCTTGAGCAGATCAGCCTTGCGCTGCGCATCGACAATCGGCTCGATTGCCACGCCCGTCACCTTGCCATCCACCACTTCCAACTCGTTGGCGAAGACGTAGTCAATACCCAGCTTGGCCTGCAATTGCTTGGCGAAGTAGGTGAACCCGCCCGACAGAATGGCGGTTTTGTAGCCCAGGCGCTTGAGTTCGGCGAACAGGGTTTCAGCGCCTTCGGTCAGGCGCAGGGATGCACCGATGGAATCGAGTACGCCGACATCCAGCCCCTTGAGCAACGCCAGACGCTCCTTGAAGCTGGCGCGGAAGTCCAGCTCGCCGGCCATCGCCCGCTCGGTAATTTCAGAGACCTTGTCGCCTACACCGGCGGCCTTGGCCAGTTCGTCGATCACTTCGGCTTCGATCAGGGTCGAGTCCATGTCGAACACCGCCAGGCGACGGTTACGACGGAACAGCGAATCTTCCTGGAAGGCGATGTCGACGTTCAGCTCCTGGGCGACGCTGAGGAATTCGGCACGCAGCGCCTGCGGATCGGCCGCTTCGCCACGTACGGAAAACTCGATGCAGCCCTTGCCTTTATCCGCCGGCGTATCCAGCGGCATGCGCCCCGACAACCGATCGATGTGGTCGATGTTCAGGCCGTATTTGGCGGTGATCGAACTCACGGCCTGCAATTGCCCGGCCGTCACTTTGCGGGTCAGCAGGGTCACGATGTGGCGTTTTTTGCCCTGGTTGCCGACCCACTGCTGGTAATCCTCTTCGGACACTGGCGTGAAACGTACCTGTTGATCGAGCTCGTAGCCCTTGAACAGGATGTCCTTGAGCACCGACTTGCCTTGCTCGGTACCAGGAATTTCAACCAGGATGCCGAACGACAGGGTGTCGTGGATCACCGCCTGACCGATGTCGAGAATGTTCACACCACCCTGGGCCAGAACGCCGGTAATGGCCGCAGTCAGACCGGGACGGTCGACTCCCGTGATGTTTATCAGGACGATTTCGCGCAAGGCGCACCCCCGCAGGTGGAAAAAAACCGCATTCTACCCACTTTCAGTGACCATCGGGCACCGTGAGCGCTTTGCCGGTCTAGACCCTGTCGCTATACTGCGCGTCAACTTCACAGATAAAAGAGCCGAGCTCAAGTGAACCGGCCCACGCCAGTAAAAACCGACAACTTCTTCCTGCTGATCTTCCGGGCACTGCGCCACCGCCGTGTACCGATTGCATTGCGCATCGCCAGCCATAACGTGATCCTGGTCGCTCTGGCCCTGGTCATCTATGCCTGCGTGATGGGTTTGCAGTTCAAGCAGGCCATGCACGAACAAGCGGATGCGCTGGGCGAAAGCCTGACCACGCAGACGGCCACCTCGGCCACCGAGCTGCTGGTGTCCAACGACATCCTCAGCCTCAACGTACTGCTCAACAACCTGACCAAGAACAAGCTGGTGGCCCACGCCGCCATCTATAGCGTGGATAACCGCATCCTCGCCGAAGCCGGACAGCGTCCCAAGCATGGCCTGCTGGGTGAAGCCGAGGGCATGTACCAGAGCAAGATCACCTTCCAGGACGTGACCGCCGGTCAACTGCGCATCAGCCTGGACATGGACCAGTTCCAGCAACCGATGACCATCAGCCTGCAAAGCATGGGCATCCTGAGCGCGATTCTGCTGGCCCTGTCCCTGGCCTTGAGCCTGCGCCTGGGCCGACACATCTCCACGCCGCTCCTGCAATTGCGGGTGTGGCTGCGCAATATCGACGAATACACCCCGGCCACCGAGCGTCAGGACGAAATCGGTGACCTGGCTCGCCAGCTGCACGCCAACTTCGCGCCGGAACCTGCCGAGCCGGAGCCCGTGCCAGAGCCGGAATTCGATGACATCGACGACGCAGAGCCGGGTTTCGAAGTACGCAACCTGCGCGACCCAAGCTTCGACGAAAGCCGTCCGATGGCGGCGATGAAAACAGCACCACGGCGCGCCATCAGCACCGTCGAAGACGATGACGATGACGAAGATGCCTTCGCCGATTTGCTCGATGACTCGACAGACAGCGCACCGATTCCGGCCGCTCGACCTGTCGTTTCGAACGTGCCGCAGCACAGCGCCGTACTGGCCGTGCAACTGGGCTCTCAGGAGCAGCTGCGTCGCCTGCCTCGCACACGCCTGGAAGAACTGCTCGAGCGCTACCGTGACTGCCTCGACCAGGCCGCCTCGCTCTATGAGAGCGAACTGCACACCCTGAACGACGGCAGCACGCTGATGCTGTTCCATACCGAAGACAGCGGCGACGATTACCTGACCAATGCCATCTGCTGCGGCGAGTTGCTGCGGGCGCTGGGCCATCAGCTGCAGATCGAAGTCGCCGACAGTGGCATCACCCTGCAATTGCAACTGGGCCTGACCCTGGGCGACGACCTGTTCGGCCTGAGCCAGATCGACCTGCTGCTGACCGACACCGCCCAGGATGCCCTGGCCTTGTCGCAACACAGCCGCAACCTGCTGCTGGTGGAACGCAAGATCAGCGACGACGCACTGATCCGCCAGCGCGCGCGGATCCGCCCGATTGCCAGCCCTGAAGGTGCCTGCTGTGTGGAGCGTTTGATGGAGCCTTATCCGTCGATGCTTGAACGACAGCTGGCGCGGATGCATGAGCGCCGGGCGTAAGCCGTAGCTGCCGAAGGCTGCGATCTTTCAGCCTTACCTATTGAAGCCCGCAGATGATCACTCGTCTGCGGGTTTTTTATTGCCTGTACAGTCGCTATCGCTGGCAAGCCAGCTCCCACAGTGGTTGATGTCGTACACACAATTTGCGCTCAACAGATACCCTTGTGGGAGCTGGCTTGCCAGCGATGAGGCCATCAGCCGCACTGGAAGCCTCCAATCAGCAGAAACAACAAAGCCCGCACAAGGCGGGCTTTGGTTTGACTCGATCCAGTCTTAGAAGCGGAACACTTCCATATCCGTACGAATCGGTGCAGCCATCGGGATCTTCGGCTGTTTTTCCTGTTCTGCCGCCGGTGCCGCAGGTTTGGCGGCCGGTTTACGTGGCGCTTCGGCTATCGGTGGCTGGTTGGCCAATGGCTTGAGCGCGACAGACAACTGTTCGGCCAGTCGCTGCAGCAATACACCCTGAGCCTGGACCTGGGCCGCCGTGTTACCGGCATGTTGCTCCTGCAGATGAATGATGCGGTTATCGCGCACCTGACCACGGCGGTCGATCAAGCGCCATTGCGCATCGAGGATCGCCGGTTGCTTTTCACCCGAGTCCAGGCGCGTGATGGTCAGCAGCACCTGCACATCCGGCGTGAAGCCTGCGTTGGCAGGCGCCAGCACGACACGCTGGCTGTCCAGATGACCGGCGACCTGACGCAGTAACAACTGGTCGATATCGGAAGACAGGCTACCGGCCCAGCGACCATCGAGCGAAGCTTGCAGGCTGCCATCGGGCTGACGCTGCAACAGGGTTTCGCGTTGCAGGTAGTCAGCGACGGTTACCGGACCCAGCAAAACCGCCATGCCCGCGCTTTGCGCAGGCTGAACCGGACTTCCGCTGTCCAGTTGATACAGCGACACCGGCTGGTGAACGCTGCAACCCGCCAGGCCAAGAACGCCAGCGAGCATCAAAATAAAAGGAAGGCGCAGAGCAGTCATCGTCCCATCCAGGTGATCGCCACAAGGCTGACCACAGTGAAAATACTCAATAAATATGAAGAACGCTCGGCCACGCCGGCGCTTGAAAGGCCATATCATCCGTGAATATGCGTTCCGACTCCAGCGCGAAAGCGCCGATCTACGGGTTAAATCGTAGATCGGAGCCTCTAGCACGCTTAATTGAGGTTTTCGACGAGCAGCGCATCTACCCTCTGGAAGCCACGTGGCAATTTGTTACCACGACGCCCACGCTCACCTTTGTAGTGCTCGAGGTCGTCCGCTTTCAGTGACAAGGTGCGTTTTCCGGCCTGCAGCACCAAAGTGGCACCCTCCGGCAGGACGGCGATGTCCGTTACATACTCTTCGCGACTGGCCACTCGCTCACCGGAAATACCGATGATCTTGTTGCCTTTGCCCTTACCTAATTGTGGCAGATCGCTGATTTTGAAGATCAGCAGGCGACCCTCGGTGGTCACCGAAGCCAGCCAGTTCTGCTCACGATCAGCCACCGGACGCGGCAGGATCACCTTGGCGTTGTTCGGCAGGCTCAACAGCGCCTTGCCGGCCTTGTTCTTGGCCTGCAGGTCTTCACCCTTGACCACGAAACCGTAACCGGCGTCGGAGGCAATGACATACAGCGCGTCGTCCTCGGGCATCAGCACGCATTCAAAACTGGCCCCCGGCGGTGGCGTCAGACGGCCGGTCAGCGGCTCGCCCTGGCCACGGGCCGATGGCAAGGTGTGCGCCGCCACCGAATAGCTGCGACCAGTGGAGTCTATAAACACCGCAAACTGGTTGGAGCGCCCCGCCGCCAGGGCCTTGAAGCCATCCCCGGCCTTGTAGGAAAGCCCGGTGGCGTCGATTTCGTGCCCCTTGGCGGAACGAACCCAGCCTTTTTCCGACAGCACGACGGTGACTTTCTCGTTCGGCAGCAGATCGTGCTCGGTCAGGGCCTTGGCCTCGGCGCGCTCGACGATCGGCGAGCGACGGTCGTCGCCGTAGGTTTCGGCATCCTTGATCAACTCGGTGCGCACCAGCTTTTTCAGCTTGGCTTCACTGCTCAGCAAGGCTTGCAGCTTGGCTTGTTCCTTGAGCAGCTCATCCTGCTCGGCACGCAACTTCATCTCTTCCAGTCGCGCCAACTGACGCAAGCGGGTGTCGAGGATGTAGTCGGCCTGGATCTCGCTCAGGGCAAAGCGCTCGATCAGGGCGGCTTTCGGATGCTCCTCGGTACGGATGATGTGAATCACTTCATCCAGATTGAGGTAGGCAATCAGCAAACCGTCCAACAGGTGCAGGCGACGCTCGACCTTGTCGAGGCGGAATTGCAGGCGACGACGAACAGTCTGCACCCGGAACTCCAGCCATTCGACCAGCAGGGCCCGCAGGTTTTTCAGTTGCGGCTTGCCGTCCAGCCCGATGATGTTGATGTTGACCCGGTAGCTCGACTCCAGCTCGGTGCTGGCGAACAGGTGTTGCATCAAGGCATCGTGATCAAAGTTTTTGCGGGCGCCCGGAATGATCACGATCCGGCATGGGTTCTCGTGATCGGATTCGTCGCGCAGGTCGGCAATCTGCGGGGCCTTGGACGGCTTGGCCTGCATCATCGCGGCGATCTGTTCCAGCACCTTGGCGCCGGAAACCTGATGCGGCAGCGCGGTGACGATGATGTCGCCGTCTTCGACGTGGTACACGGCGCGCATGCGCACGGAACCGCGACCGGTTTCGTAGATTTTCAGCAGATCGGCGCGCGGCGTGATGATTTCCGCTTCGGTCGGATAATCCGGGCCCTGAATGTGCTCGCAGAGCTGTTCGACCGTGGCCTTGGGCTCATCGAGCAAACGCACGCAGGCGCTGGCGACTTCGCGCAGGTTGTGCGGCGGAACGTCGGTGGCCATGCCCACCGCGATACCGGTGGTGCCGTTGAGCAGGATATTCGGCAAACGTGCCGGCAACACCAGAGGCTCGTCGAGAGTACCGTCAAAGTTAGGCCCCCAGTCCGCAGTGCCCTGGCCCAGTTCGCTGAGCAGCACTTCGGAGTAACGCGACAACCGCGCCTCGGTGTAACGCATGGCGGCGAAGGATTTGGGATCGTCCGGCGCACCCCAGTTACCTTGACCGTCCACCAGCGTGTAGCGATAGCTGAACGGCTGGGCCATCAGGACCATGGCTTCGTAGCAGGCCGAGTCGCCGTGGGGGTGGAATTTACCGAGCACGTCACCGACGGTACGCGCCGACTTCTTGTGCTTGGAGTCGGCGTCCAGCCCCAACTCGCTCATGGCGTAGATGATGCGCCGCTGGACCGGCTTCAGGCCGTCGCCGATATGCGGCAAGGCACGGTCCATGATCACGTACATGGAGTAGTTGAGGTAGGCATTTTCGGTGAAGTCAGCCAGCGAACGGCGTTCTACGCCGTCCAAGCTGTCTGCAAGGATATCGCTCATGCGGGCCTCATCAATTCGTTGTCTGGCGCAGCAGCATGGTGCCACCGCGCTGGGTAAATTCAAGTTTGTTCAGTGCGCTCATGCCGAGCAGCACTTGGTCGCCATGCAAACCGGGTGCGACCAGTGCGCGTACATCACGCAACACGATATCGCCCAGTTGCAGCCGGTCGATGCGGGTTCGATACCCCTCGCTCAAACCGTTGGCCGTGCTCAGGGTCACCCCGAAGCCTTTCTCCAGCTTCAGCCGCTCGGCCAGGCTGGCCGGGATCGACACGTCGGTCGCCCCGGTATCGAGCATGAAATCCACCGGCTGGCCGTTAATATGGCCGCTGGCGACGAAATGCCCCTGGCCATTGCTGACCAGTTTCACTTCGATAAAACCTTCGCCCTGCTCCGAGCTCACCGCCACGTTCGGGTTTTGCTGGCGCTCTTCCCACTGGCCAAAAAACCGCGTCGCCAGAAACAGCGCGGCGCACCAGGCCAGCACCATCAACACCCGGCCGGCGCGCTTGCCCGGTGGTTGCTGACTCATGGCTTGGCACTCCAGCCACCTTCTGGCGCGGCAAAGCGCCAGACGATCGGCCGTAACTCGCCATCGGCGCGGGCACCGAAATTGTTGTCGACACCGATCCACGCACCATCCGCATCCACGACCAATGCCTCTTCCAGCCCGTAGTCCTGTGGATAACGACGGTTTTCCTGCAACAACTCGTCAGCATAAGACCAGCAGCGCTCCACTTTGGCCGTTTGCGGGTCCCGGCGACAGATCTGATAGGCATTGCGCTCCAGGGTAAACAGCTTGCCGTTGAACAATGACAGATCGGAAAAATCCCGTGAAACCGCCTTGGCCCCGGGAAACTGCTTCGGCTGCATTTCCATGCCCGATTCACTCAACAGCACACAGCCACCGTCGCAATCCCACACCGTCTGCTTGCGCTTGATCAGCACCAGTCCGCGGCTTTGGCGCTCGGCGGCGAGCCACAACTGATCCCCCGTCGAATTGATCGCCAACCCTTCGAACAATGCATTGAATTGCAACAACATGCCGCTGGCCCGCGCTTCGCGCACCATCATCGGCGAGATTTTCAGCCAGGACGCGGGCCCCGTTGGCGGCACTTGCAGGACAGCCGCGTGGCCTTCGCTGACGATGTAGCGATTGCCGGCGCTGTCGCAGGTGATGCCTTCGAAATCCAGATCCCCGCCACGCACGAACGACGCCGCCCAGGTCCGCGAACGCAATCCCCAGGGCAAACCGCTGTCAGGCACCGGCGGAACGCCGATGCCCACGGCTTGCGCGCGCCAGACGCCCGCCTGGGCATCGAGTCGGTAGATCTGATCGTCGTCGCGATCGGAGACCGCCCACAAGTCCTTGCCGCACAGGGCCAGCCCGGACAGGTTGCCCCCGCGCATGCCTTCGATGGCATGCTCGGACACCAGACGCAACGGCGGTGCCGGCTCGGCAGACACCGTGATCGAGGTCAGCAGCAATGCACACGCCAGGGCAAAGCCCAGACGCATCAGCCCAGAACCTCGGCCAGGTTGCCTTTGGATTCCAGCCAGGTCTTGCGGTCGCCGGCGCGTTTTTTCGCCAGCAACATGTCCATGATTTCCGACGTCGCTTCGAAATCATCCAGCGTCAGTTGCACCAGGCGCCGGGTGTTCGGATCCATGGTGGTTTCGCGCAACTGCGGCGGGTTCATTTCACCCAGGCCTTTGAATCGGGTGACCTGCGGCTTGCCACGCTTCTTCTCCGCCACCAGGCGATCGAGAATGCCATCGCGCTCGGCTTCGTCCAGGGCGTAGTAAATCTCTTTGCCCAGGTCGATCCGGTACAGCGGCGGCATGGCGACATAGACGTGGCCGGCATCGACCAGCGCCCGGAAGTGCTGGACGAACAATGCACAGAGCAGGGTCGCGATGTGCAGACCGTCGGAGTCGGCGTCGGCGAGGATGCAGATCTTGCCGTAGCGCAGCTGGCTCATGTCCGCCGCGCCAGGATCGACGCCGATGGCCACGGCAATGTTGTGCACTTCCTGGCTGGCGAGTACTTCGCTGCCGTCCACTTCCCAGGTGTTGAGGATCTTGCCGCGCAACGGCAGGATCGCCTGGAACTCTTTGTCCCGCGCCTGCTTGGCCGAACCGCCGGCGGAATCACCCTCCACCAGGAACAGCTCGGAACGCATCGGGTCCTGCCCGGCGCAGTCGGCGAGCTTGCCCGGCAGGGCCGGACCCTGGGTGATGCGCTTGCGCTCGACTTTTTTGCTGGCCTTCAGGCGCCGGCCGGCGTTGTTGATCGCCAGTTCCGCCAGGAGCATGCCGGTTTCCGGGTTGGCGTTGAGCCACAGACTGAACGCGTCCTTGACCACACCGGAAACGAACGCCGCCGCTTCACGGGACGACAGACGCTCCTTGGTCTGACCGGAGAATTGCGGCTCCTGCATCTTCATCGACAGCACGAACGCAATGCGTTCCCAGACGTCTTCCGGCGCCAGCTTCACGCCGCGCGGCAACAGGCTGCGGAATTCGCAGAACTCGCGCATCGCGTCGAGCAGGCCCTGGCGCAGGCCGTTGACGTGGGTACCGCCCTGGGCGGTCGGGATCAGGTTGACGTAGCTTTCCTGCACCGCGTCGCCACCTTCCGGCAGCCACAGCAATGCCCAGTCCACGGCCTCTTTGTTACCGGCCAGGCTGCCGCAGAACGGCTCGTCCGGCAGGCGTTCGAATTCGCTGACCGCGTCGACCAGGTAGGAGCGCAGGCCATCTTCGTAATGCCATTCGACTTTCTCGCCGCTGGCCTTGTCTTCAAAACTGACCAGCAGCCCCGGGCACAGGACGGCCTTGGCCTTGAGCACGTGCTTGAGGCGACTGATTGAAAATTTCGGTGAATCGAAGTATTTCGGGTCCGGGGCGAAGAACACGCTGGTGCCGGTGTTGCGCTTGCCCACCGTCCCGATGATTTCCAGCTCGGTTTTCTTGTAACCGTCGGCGAAGGTCATCTGGTATTCGTTGCCGTCACGCTTTACGCGGACCCGGACTTCGGTCGACAAGGCGTTGACCACCGAAATACCCACCCCGTGCAGACCGCCGGAGAACTGGTAGTTCTTGTTGGAAAACTTGCCGCCCGCATGAAGTTTGGTGAGGATCAGTTCGACGCCGGAGACGCCTTCTTCCGGGTGAATGTCCACCGGCATGCCGCGACCGTCATCACTGACTTCCAGCGAGTGGTCGGCGTGCAGGATGACCTGCACCGATTTGGCATGCCCGGCCAAGGCTTCGTCGACGCTGTTGTCGATGACTTCCTGGGCGAGGTGGTTTGGCCGAGTGGTGTCGGTGTACATGCCGGGGCGCTTGCGCACCGGGTCGAGGCCCGAGAGGACTTCGATGGCGTCTGCGTTATAAGAGCTAGCGCTGGGAGTGGCCATAGGGTCTCGTCGTCAGTGATTCAATGAAAAAGGGGCAACGGTTCACAGTGCGCTGAAATCAATCGCCTGATACAAATCTGCGCCGATGCCGGCAAAACTCAGCATGGCCGGAAGACGCTCGGCAAACCCTTGGAAACCGTGGTCGCCGCCCGCCTGAATACGCAAGGCACAAGCCCGGTAATACTGCTGGGCGAGGCGATAGTCCAGCGTTTCGTCACCGGTCTGCAACCACACCTGATAGCGCTGCGGGTCCTGCGGCGCCGGCACTTCCAGTTCGGCCAGGGCCGTCACATGGTCATGGGTCAGTTCCCAGGTCTCATCGGTATACAGGTTTTTCTGCGTCCCCAGAAACCCGTCGAACATCCGGTGCGGACTGACGGCAGGGTTGATCAACAGGGCTTTGAGGCCATGGCGTTCGGCCAAGTGAGTCGCATAGTAGCCGCCGAGTGAGCTGCCGACCAGCAGTGGCCGTCCGAGCGCCTCAATCGCTTGCTCCAGCTGACCGATGGCTTCACGGGGATGGTGATGCAAGGCCGGCACGCGCAATCGATCGCTCAAGCCCAGACGCTCCATCACTTCGCTCAACTGAGTGGCCTTTTTCGACGCAGGCGCGCTGTTGAACCCGTGGATATAAAGGATCGAGCCGGACATTTGAACTCCCTGTGCGTCGGATAAAGAGGCGGAGTTTACAGGGTGTCGGGGGAATCGGGGATACCCGTGAAATCGGGTCGCCCGGGCGGACGCCTTCGCGAGCGAGCTCGCTCCCACAATGGATCTGCACCGTTCACGAAGCCCTGCTCGCGAAGGCCGCAATGCAATCTTGGGGAATGACTAATAGCCGTTGGAGCTGTAATCGATCTGGAAGTCGAAACCGGTGACGCGCTCCACTCCGGTTTCGAGCTGGCCATCCGGCAACAGCCGCAGCCAGCGATACCCCGGCGCTTGCTCCCCGACCATGAAATCATCGCTGCCCGGTTCGAACTGAATGCAGGTCGAAGGCGAAGCGATCAAACGCACATCATTACGCCATTGATCGACTTCCTGATGCACGTGCCCCCAAAGTACCGCGCGCACCTGTGGAAAACGATCCAGCACAGCAAACAACGCCTCGGGATTACGCAGCCCGATCGGCTCCATCCAGGCACAATCGATCGATACTGGATGGTGGTGGAAGCACACCAGGTGATGGCGCTCCGGCGCTTCACTCAACGAGCTCGCCAGCCGTTGCAACTGTTCGTCCTGCAAATACCCCGGCACCGAGCCCGGCACGGCTGAATCGAGCAGCGTGACCCGCCAGTTACCGATGTCGACCACCGATTCCAGCAACGCGCTCTGCACCGCCGCCTCGGCCATGATCAACGGCTCGTCGTGGTTGCCGGGAATCCAGCGGGCTGGCGCACCGAGTTGCCCGGTCAGGTCGCGAAACCGCTGGTAAGACTCCAGCGTGCCGTCCTGCGACAGATCACCCGTGGCCAGGATCAGGTCGATCTGCGGCTGTTGCTGGCGTACCAGCTCGATGACTCTTTGCAGGCTGTCGCGGGTATTCATGCCCAGCAGCGTGCCATCCGCCTCGGCGAACAGATGGCTGTCGGAAATTTGCACCAGCAACGCCGGATCGGCGGCACTCAATGTGGATACGCTCGGCAAGGTGTTCTCCCAGGGCGTGATCACGGGAATGGATGAATGGCGCAATTATGCTGGGGGACGACCTAAAGGGGAAACCTGTGAACCTGACGCAGTTCACAACTGCGGCTCACCATTAACGTACGACTTCGTACTCGTGCCCCAACGCCAGGCAATGGCTCAACCATTCGCCCAGAAACATGTTCAGTTGGGCTTTTTCATCCGGCTGGTGCATCGAGGCGTTCGGGTAAGGATAGATGCCACGAAAGCGCCGCGCATGTTCGGCGCTGACCACTTCGGCCATGCACGCGTCATGATAGACCTGCACTTCCAGTTGCGGCACCGGCAGCCACGGCAGGCTGTGTTCCTGACGCACTTGCAGGGTCGTGGTGTACGGGCAGACTTGCAGCACTTCCAGCGCCAGCACCCCGAGCATCTGATCGCCATGGGTCACGGCGATGCGCCGCGCGGCCGGCTCGTTGCGCATGTCCGGCAGCAGTCGCATCAGTCGCGCGTAGTTCGCCTCGCAGGACGCTTGCAGCCCCACCAGGTCCACCCGATAGCGATCGCGCAGCTTGTTTACGACCATAACCCCCTCACTTCAACGCGATTCAAGGCCAGCCACTGCAAGGCAATGATGCTTGGTGCGTTGGCAATACGTCCGTCGCGTACGGCCTGCAGGGCATCTTCAAAGGCCCAGACCGAGACGCGGATATCTTCTGCTTCTTCCTCCAGCCCATGCAGGCCGCCGACCCCGGTTGTCTCGCAACGCCCCAGGTACAAATGCACGAATTCATTGCTGCCGCCCGGCGATGGAAAATATTGGGTCATCGGCCACAGCGCCCCGAATACAAGCCCAGCTTCCTCCTGCCCTTCGCGGTGAGCAACTTCTTCCGGTACTTCTTCCTTGTCGATCAGACCAGCGACCAGTTCGATCAACCAGGGATTGTCGGTCTTGCCCATGGCGCCGACGCGGAACTGCTCGATCAGCACCACTTCATCGCGCTGCGGATCGTAAGGCAGCACGCACACCGCATCGTGGCGCACGAACACTTCACGATTGATCTCGCGGCTCATGCCACCGGCGAACAGTTCGTGGCGCAAGTGCACGCGATCGAGCTTGTAGAAGCCCTGATAGCACTGTTCGCGCCGAACGATATCAACGGCGGTCGGAATGGCGGTGGCAAAATCAGTCATGACTATCCTCGTTACTGCTAATCCTGTACGAGGCTCCCACCTCGACTTCGCGCCATCCTAACGCGCCGGTGACCTTTGATGCAGCCCCTTTCCCGTCAGCGGGATAGACGGTGAGGGCGAAACCCACTCTAATTAGCTTAGTGGCGAACTGACTGCTTCGTTGACAGTCGAAGCGGGTAACTTTTCGCCTTTCCCTGTTTTATGAAGGACAACCATGTCGCTTTTTAAAATCGCCTCCGTGGCCGCCATCGCCCTGACCCTGGGTGCCTGCCAGAGTCTGTTCCAGCCCAACTATCGGGCGCCGCTGGAAACCACTCGCGACGCCTCCGAACAGCTCAAGCCTGGCTGCAAGGATCAGGATTGCGCGCTGGTGAATATTGATATCGTGCACTTCCCGGCCGAACCTACGCTTGACGGCATCATCGAAAAACGCCTGCTGCAAATGACCCGCACCTCGCCCGATGCCCCTGTGGCGCCTACACTGGCCGCGTATCGCGAACAGTTTTTGCGCACCGCCGGCCCGCGCAACAGCAGTTATTTGCAATCGAAAGTACGCGAGCAGCATGACGGCTTGGTGATTGTCGAACTGTCCAGCTACCTGGACAACGGCGGCGCCCATGGGATTCCGGGCCGCGGTTTCATCAACTACTCACGCCAGCAGCACAAGGTGCTGACGCTGTCGGACATGCTGGTACCGGGACAGGAAGACGCGTTCTGGAAGGCCGCGCAGGTGGCGCACAACAGCTGGCTGATCAGCACCAAGCTCGATCAGGAACCGGAATTCGTGAAGAGCTGGCCGTTCCAGAAAACCCAGAACGTGGCGCTGACCTACGGTGGGGTGATCCTCAAGTACGAAACCAGCAGCATCGCGCCTTACGCGCTGGGCCATGTCGAACTGAAGATCCCCTACCCTCGCCTGAATGGCATCATCAAGCCCGAGCTGTTTCCCGGCCGTAACTGAAGGCCCGGCCCAGCACGAGTTGCAGCAACCCTGCCAGCACCAGCGCCGGCAGGGTTGCGCCGATGTCCGGATACAGATTGGCCAGCAGATGGTAAGTGCTGATCCCGCCCAGCCAGGCCAGCAACGCCGGCCAGCGCAATGCGGCTGCCGCGACCTGGCCACTGCGTTTGCGCAGGATGAAGTGGTCCACCAGCACCACGCCGAACAGCGGCGCAAATACCGAACCGATCAACAGCAGGAAGTTCTGGTACTGAGCCAAGGGCGCCAGCAAGGCGATCAAGGTGCAGACCACACCGATGGCCAACGCCAGGTGCTCGACCTTCAGGCGTAGAAGAATCCCGCTGGACACCGCCGCCGAGTGAATGTCGGCGAAGGCGTTTTCCGACTCATCCAGCAAAATCAGCAGCAACGGAATCCCCAGGCCTGCACCGGCCAGAGCCAGCAGCAAGGCATTGACTTCACCGCTCGGCGCGAACGCCAGGGTGTAGGCCACGCCCAGGCTCATCAGCCAGAAATTGCCGATAAAGAAACCGATCGCGGTGCCACCGAATACGTTTTTCGCCCGTTTGCCGAAACGCGAGTAGTCGGCAATCAGCGGCAACCACGACAGCGGCATGGCAATCGCGATGTCGAAGCCCACGGCAAACGGCATCGAACCGTCACCGGCCTGCGCCCACAAGCCCGCCAGATCAGCCTTGGCGAACAGGTTCCAGGTCAGCCAGGTGCACGCGGCCAACAGCAGCCAGATGCCCCATTTGCGCAGGATCTGGCGCACGAACGTCAACGGACCGCTGACCGCCAGCAAGGTCGCCAGCGCGCCGAAGACCAGCGTCCACAGCATCGGATGGGACAGCAGGCTGCCTTCACTGAAGGCTCGTGCGCCCAACAGGCTGGCGGCATCGCGCATGACGATGATTTCGAACGAACCCCAACCGATCAGTTGCAGCAGGTTCAGCACCGCCGGCAGGCTCGCGCCTTTGGCGCCGAGGCTGAGTTTGAGCGCGGCCATCGACGACAGGCCGGTATCGCTACCGATCACGCCAACCGCGGCCAGCAGCAAAACACCGACCAGCGTGCCTAGAAAAATCGCCAGCAACGCGCCGGACAGCCCCAAACCCGGCGCCAACAGCGCGCCGGTCTGCAGCACCATCAGGCCGATGCCGAGGGAGAACCACAGGGAAAACAGATCCCGGCCGCCGAACACACGCCTGTCAGACGGCACCGCGATGTCGGGGGAGTAAGTACTGGGTTGAATGCTCAAGGGTGTTATCTCAGAAGGACATTTGTTGTTGTGTTGACCGCTATCGCCAGCAGGCTGGCTCCCACAGGGGACTTGTGGCGTTCACAAATCCAGTGTGGGAGCCAGCCTGCTGGCGATGGGGCCTATAGGCCCCATCCTTTCAGGTCAGATCAAACTTTCTGGTACAGCTGACTGCCTTCTTTCTTGAAGCGCTCGGCCTGCTCGGCCATGCCTTGGGCGACGTCCACGTCCAGCGCTTCGATCCGCTGGTTGGCCGCGTACTCGCGCACTTCCTGGGTGATTTTCATCGAGCAGAACTTCGGCCCGCACATCGAACAGAAATGCGCGACCTTGGCCGAATCCTTCGGCAGGGTTTCATCGTGATACGAGCGAGCGGTGTCCGGATCGAGGCCGAGGTTGAACTGATCTTCCCAACGGAACTCGAAACGCGCCTTGCTCAAGGCATTGTCACGAATCTGCGCGCCTGGATGCCCCTTCGCAAGGTCGGCGGCATGAGCGGCGATCTTGTAGGTGATGATCCCGGTCTTCACGTCATCCTTGTTCGGCAGACCCAAATGCTCCTTCGGCGTCACGTAGCAAAGCATGGCGCAACCGAACCAGCCGATCATCGCCGCACCAATACCCGAGGTGATGTGGTCGTAGCCTGGTGCGATGTCGGTGGTCAGCGGGCCGAGGGTGTAGAACGGCGCCTCGTCGCAGCACTCGAGCTGCTTGTCCATGTTCTCTTTGATCAACTGCATCGGCACATGGCCCGGGCCTTCGATCATGCATTGCACGTCGTGCTTCCAGGCGATCTTGGTCAGCTCACCGAGGGTTTCCAGCTCGCCGAACTGCGCTTCGTCGTTGGCGTCGGCAATCGAACCCGGACGCAGGCCATCGCCCAGCGAGAAGCTGACGTCATAGGCCTTCATGATTTCGCAGATTTCGTCGAAATGGGTGTAGAGGAAGTTTTCCTTGTGGTGCGCCAGGCACCACTTGGCCATGATCGAACCGCCACGGGAAACGATGCCGGTCACTCGCTTGGCGGTCATCGGCACATAGCGCAACAGCACGCCGGCGTGGATGGTGAAGTAGTCGACGCCTTGCTCGGCCTGCTCGATCAACGTGTCGCGGAACAGCTCCCAGGTCAGGTCTTCAGCGACGCCATTGACCTTCTCCAGCGCCTGGTAGATCGGCACGGTACCGATCGGCACCGGCGAGTTGCGGATGATCCACTCGCGGGTTTCGTGGATGTGCTTGCCGGTGGACAGGTCCATGACCGTGTCCGAACCCCAGCGAATACCCCAGGTCAGTTTCGCCACTTCTTCTTCGATGGACGAACCCAGGGCGCTGTTGCCGATGTTGCCGTTGATCTTCACCAGGAAGTTACGGCCGATGATCATCGGTTCCAGTTCGGTGTGGTTGATGTTGGCTGGAATGATTGCGCGACCACGGGCGATTTCTTCGCGGACAAACTCCGGCGTGATTTCTTTCGGGATGCTGGCGCCGAAGCTGTGACCGGCGTGCTGCTGTTTCATCAGGCCGGCAGCGCGGGCCTCTTGCAGCTTCATGTTTTCGCGGATGGCGACGTATTCCATCTCGGCGGTGATGATGCCTTTGCGCGCGTAGTGCATCTGGCTGACGTTGGCCCCGGCCTTGGCGCGGCGCGGGTTGTTGACGTGAGCGAAACGCAGCTTGGTCAGTTCCGGATCGGCCAGGCGCTCCTGGCCGAAGTGCGAGCTCAGGCCAGGCAAGCGCTCGGTATCACCCCGGTCGTCGATCCAGGCCGAGCGCACATCGCCCAAGCCCTTGCGCACGTCGATGATGACGTTGGGGTCGGTGTACGGGCCTGAAGTGTCATAGACAGTGACCGGGGCATTGATTTCGCCGCCGAAATCGGTGGGGGTCACGTCCAGGCTGATTTCGCGCATCGGCACGCGAATGTCCGGGCGAGAGCCCTGCACATAAATTTTTTGCGAGCGGGTAAAAGGCTGAACCGACTGCTCGTCGACCTTGGCCGATTCGCTCAGGTGGGTGTCGTTTTTTGCTTTTGTCGTCATCACGGGCTCTCCAGACAGCATCCAGGCGGTGGATTTGTCGGAGCGAACCTGTAAACGAATGGACGCACGGGCGCTGGGAATTCCAGCAGTGCTGTGCTCAGTGCTCGAGGGGTGTTCGATTGTCGAACAACATCCCGGACGAAGCACAAGAGGACTCGCCGGGTGACGAGAAATCTTGTTCCCTACGCAGGCGCTAACCTGATCAGGTTCAACGGGATCCGAAATTATTCGATCTCAGCCTCATAGCAAGGCACCCCGACAAGAACCCGGCCAGTCTAGACACAACTGGCAAAGAACGCCAACACTGCGGCAAATACCATGATGAATGGCGCAATTGCAGGATTGTTGGCGCCCCGATGCGCCACTACACTCGCTACGCCGTCGCGCGCATTGACGTTGCACGTGTCGCGCCTTAGCCTTGGCGCTCAAATTACTTGTGTAATATTAATTCTAGGGAACGCCTATGCTGCGCAAACTCTCACTGGCCCTGGCCGTGTCTTGTGCGTCCAATGGAATGGCCTGGGCAGAAGCGCCCTTATCCAACAAAACCGATCTGGTCAGCGTCTATCAGGAAGCGGTGAACAACAACGCCGACCTCGCCGCCGCCATGGCCCAATACGGCGCCCAGAAGGAAGTCGTGCCCCAGGCCCGCGCCGGCCTGCTGCCTAATCTCTCGGGTGGCGCGCAAGTGTCCAGCGCGCGCACCTCGCTCGATCAGCCGTCGACCACCGCCAACCGCAATGCTCATTCATACCAGGCCACGCTGGCGCAGCCGTTGTTCCGTGCCGATCGCTGGTTCCAGTTCCAGGCCGCCAAGGACGTCAATGAGCAGGCCGCGCTGCAACTCTCGGCAACCGAGCAGAACCTGATCCTGCAAACCGCCAACAGTTACTTCAACGTACTGCGCAGCCAGGACAACCTGGCCTCGACCAAGGCCGAGGAAGCCGCGTTCAAACGCCAGCTCGATCAGTCCAATGAGCGCTTCGATGTCGGCCTCTCGGACAAGACCGACGTGCTCAACTCACAAGCCAGCTACGACACCGCACGCGCCAACCGTATCGTCGCGCAGCGCCAGGTGGATGATGCATTTGAAGCGCTGATCACCCTGACCAACCGTCAGTACAACTCGATCCAGGGCATCAGCCACAACCTGCCGATCCTGCCGCCAGCGCCGAACGATGCCAAGGCCTGGGTCGAAACGGCGGCCAAACAGAACCTCAATCTGTTGGCCAGCAACTACGCCGTCAGCGCTGCCGAGCAAACCCTCAAGCAGCGCAAGGCCGGCCACGCGCCGACCATCGATGCCGTGGCGAAATACGAAAAAGGCGATAACGACGCCCTGGGCTTCAGCAACCCGAATGCCTTTCCCCAACCCTACGGTGGCAACGTCGAGCAAACGTCGGTGGGCCTGCAGCTGAACATCCCGATCTACAGCGGCGGCCTGATCAACTCCCAGGTGCGCCAATCCTATGCACAACTGGATCAGATCGAGCAGCAACGCGAATCCCTGCGCCGGCAAATCGTCGAAAACACCCGCGACCTGCACCGCGCGGTGAATACCGACGTCGAACAGGTACAGGCACGCAAGCAGTCGATCATTTCCAACCAGAGTGCGGTGGAAGCGACCGAAATCGGTTATCAGGTGGGAACACGAAACATCGTTGACGTGCTGGATGCGCAACGCCAGCTGTACACCTCGGTGCGCAACTACAACAACACCCGCTACGACTACATCCTCGACAACCTGCGCCTCAAGCAACAGGCCGGCACGTTGAACCCCGGGGATTTGCAGGACCTGGCGCGGTGGCTCAAGCCTGACTACAACCCGGACAAGGACTTCCTGCCGCCGGATCTGGCCAAGGCGGCGGCTGACCAGTTGAATGCAAGACCGGGTCAGTAACAAACAAGTCCTGGTGAAAGACCTTTGTGGCGAGCGAGCGTGCTCCCTCGCCACAAAGGGTCAGTGACAGATTCAAGCCCGCTCGATCAACCGCCCCAACCCATCCAGCAACCGCTGCAATGCGCCCTGATTGGTGCGCATCACCTTCAACCCCGCCTCCGCCATCCGCTGCGCATCCCTGGGCAATTCGAACAGACGCTGCACCGCCAGTGCCAAGCCTTCGGCATCCTCCACTTCCTGCAACGCCCCGGCGCTGCGCAACTGCGCGGCGATTTCGAGGAAGTTGAACAGATGTGGACCGCTCAACACTGGCTTGGCCAGCGCCGCCGGTTCCAGCAGGTTGTGCCCGCCATTGGGCACCAGGCTGCCACCGACGAAGGCACTGTCGGCCAAGGCATAGAGAAACAGCAATTCGCCCATGGTGTCGCCCAGCAACACCGACGTCGAAGCAGTGACCGGCTCGCCCGTGGAACGACGGACCGTGGCAAAGCCCTGCTGTCGGCTCAACTCGAACACCGCATTGAAACGCTCGGGATGGCGCGGCACCAGAATCAGCAAGGCATCGGGATGGCTCGCCAGCAACTGACGATGGGCCGCCAACACCACCTCGTCTTCGCCCTCGTGGGTACTGGCCGCGATCCACACCGGGCGTTCCTGCGCCTGCCATTGGCCACGCAGTTCGGCGGCTCGCTGCAACAGCTGCGGGTCGATGGTCAGGTCGAACTTGATTGATCCAGTGACTTCAACGGTTTGCGCCCTAGCCCCCAGATCGCGGAAGCGCTGGGCCTCGGCTTCGGTCTGCACCGCGAACAGGCTCATTTCGGCGAGCATCGGCCCGGTCAGCTTGGTAAAGCGGCCATAGCCTTTCGCCGAGCGTTCGGACAGGCGCGCATTGGCCAACGCCACGGGAATCCCGCGCCTGGCGCATTCATGGATATGGTTGGGCCACAGTTCTGTCTCCATGATCACCGCCAGCCTTGGCTGGACCCGATCAAGGAAGCGCCGGGCGGCGCACGGCAAGTCGTACGGCAAATAGCAGTGCTGGATGCGCGGCTCATTGGCAAACATCGCCTGGATGCGCTCCGAGCCGGTCGGGGTCATGCAAGTGACGGTGATCGGCAGGTGGGGATAACGTTGCAGCAGCGCGCGAATCATCGGCGCGGCGGCAATGCTTTCGCCCACCGATACCGCGTGCACCCAGAGGCCACCCGGTTGCATCACCGGCATCCCACAGGAGAAACGCTCGCCAATGCGCTTGGCATAGGCCGGCGCCTTGCGCGCCCGCAGCCACAGCCGAATCGCTACCAATGGCAGCCCCAGATAAAACAGCGCGGTATACAGAGTTCTATTCATGGCGGCGGAGTTTATCGGTTTTTTCGCCGATCGCCTGCAAGTGCACGGCAAAACGTTCCGCCAGCCAGCGAGCCGCCGGACCGAGGGGTTCATCGCGGCGCCAGACCAGTTCCACCACCAACGCCGGCGGGGTCCACTCGCTGCTCAACTCGACCATTTGCCCCTGATAGGTCGGGTACTGCACCACGTGGCGCGGCAGCCAGGCCCAGCCGAGGCCACGCACCAGCCATTCCGCCATCACGTAAAAGCTGTCGGCCCGCCAGACTTGCGGGCTGGCCGGCTCGCTGCCGGGATAGAGACTGGACTGGGTCGACATCAGCAGCTGGCGATGCCGGGCCAGCGCCTGGCGATCAACCTGGGCCTGCTTCGCCAGCGGGTGGTCGACGCCGCACACGGTGACCATTTCCACGCTGCCAAGCACTCGGCGTTCCAGCGCTTCGGGGATCTGGTCGTGAAAGAACAACAAACCCAGATCGGCACGACGCTCCACCAGTTTGCGCGCCACCTCACCCTGGGCCGCACTGGTCAATTGCACCTCCAGGCTGGGAAAGCGCTCAGCCAGCGCTTCGAAGCTTTCGATGACCGGCTGGTAAGGCATGGCCTCATCCTGAGCCAGGCGCAGACGCGCCTCCTGTCCACGCATCATCGCCAGCGCCCGGCCATTGAGGCGCTCACATTGACGCAGCACTTCCCGCGCTTCTTCCAGCAAGGTGTTGCCGGCTTCGGTGAGTTTCGGCTGTCGGCCACTGCTGCGATCGAACAGGCTGACGCCCAGGTCTTCCTCCAGCAGCGCGATCGAACTGCTGACCGCCGACTGCGCCTTGCGCTGATTCCGTGCCACGGCCGAAAACGAACGTTGCTCCGCCACGCTGACAAACAAACGCAGCTGCTCCAGGTTCCATTGCATGCTCATGCCCAAACCCATCTTATTAACAGATAGGTAATGACTTTACCGCATCTGACGAATCCCTAGAATGCCACCTCAGAAAGCAACACTTCATACGAGGATTGACCCATGACCGCTTACTACTACCTGGCCATTGCCATCTGCGCCGAAGTGATTGCCACTGTTTCGATGAAAGCGGTCAAAGGCTTCAGCACCCCACTGCCGCTGCTGCTGGTGATTGTCGGTTACGGGATTGCCTTCTGGATGCTGACGCTGGTGGTGCGCAGCGTGCCGGTGGGCGTGGCTTACGCGGTCTGGGCCGGCATGGGGATCGTGATGGTCAGCGTGGCAGCGCTGTTTATCTACGGGCAGAAGCTGGATGTGCCGGCGATGCTGGGGATGGCGTTGATCGTGTTGGGCGTTGTTGTCATCCAGCTCTTCTCCAGGACTGCCGGGCATTAAGATCCGCGCACAATCCACTGTGGGTGCATCAGCCCCTCCAATCTTTGAGCCTGTATACTGCGCCCTCGTCTTGAACACTGAGGTCGCTGCATGCCATCCGTTATTTCCACCGACGTTCTGATTGTCGGCGCTGGTGTCGCCGGCCTCTGGCTGAATGCGCGCCTGCGCCGCCAGGGGTTTTCGACCGTGCTGGTGGAAAGCGCCAGTCTCGGTGGCGGGCAAAGCCTGAAGTCCCAGGGCATCATCCACGGCGGCGCCAAATACGCATTGCATGGCGCCCTGACCGGCGCCTCGGAAGCCATCGCCGACATGCCGCGCCGCTGGCGTGAGGCCCTGGCCGGTGACGGCGAACTGGACCTGTCCGGCGTGCGCCTGCTGTCCGAAGCGCACTACCTGTGGTCTCCGGGCACGATCGCCGGCAACCTCACCAGTTTTTTCGCCAGTAAAGCCGTGCGTGGTCGCGTCGATCAGGTCAAGGGCGATCAACTGCCGCCCGCCCTTCAGGACAAGCGCTTCAAGGGCAAAGTCTATCGCCTGGCGGAACTGGTGGTCGATGTGCCGAGCCTGATCCGGCGCCTGGCCGATCTGGCGGGTGACGGGTTGCTCGCCGGCCAGAAGATCGAGCCGCTGCTTGAAGCTGGCGTGCTGGTCGGCCTGAAGGTGGACGAGCGCGAGATCCGCGCCCAACGCATCGTCTTGAGCGCCGGCGGCGGAACGGCTGCGCTGCTCGAAGCGCTGGGCCTGAGCCAGCCTGCCATGCAGCGGCGGCCGCTGCACATGATCATCGCCAAGGGCCCGAGCCTCAAACCGCTGTACGCCCACTGCCTGGGCGGCGGCACCAAACCGCGCCTTACCGTCACCACGCACCCGGCCGCCGATGGCCAATGGGTCTGGTATCTGGGCGGCGATATCGCCGAAACCGAAGGCGTCAACCGTGAGCCTGCGGAGCAAATCGCCACTGCGCAGAAAGAACTCGCCCAGTTGCTGCCATGGATCGACCTGAGCACCGTGCAATGGGCCACCTTGCGCGTGGATCGCGCCGAGCCGCTGCAATCGGGCCTGACTCGCCCTGACAACGCGTTTCTCGCCGAGGAGGGCCGGCTGCTGGTGGGCTGGCCAACCAAACTGGCGTTGGCGCCGGACTTCGCCGACCGGGTGATTGCGAGCCTTGCCCGCGATGGCATTCAACCGGGCCCGGTGGCGCCACTCCCCGAATTGCCAAAGCCGCCGATGGGCGTCCCGGCGTGGGAGCAACTGCTGCCATGAGCCAACCCACCCTGCATGACTTGCATCGTCCCCTGGGCAGCACCGGCCTGCTGGTGTCGCCGCTGGGCCTGGGTACGGTGAAACTCGGCCGCGATCAAGGGGTGAAATACCCCAATGGCTTTCAGATCCCTGACGACGACGAAGCGCGCATGCTGCTCAAGCTGACCCGCGACCTGGGCATTAACCTGATCGACACCGCTCCGGCCTACGGTCGCAGCGAGGAGCGCCTCGGCCCTTTACTGCGCGGTCAGCGTCAGGATTGGGTGATTGTCAGCAAGGTCGGTGAAGAATTCGCCGACGGCCTGTCGCGGCATGACTTCAGCGCCGCGCATACCCGATTCTCGGTAGAACGCAGCCTGCAGCGTCTGGAAACGGATTTTATCGACCTGGTGCTGGTGCATTCCGATGGCAACGACCTGGCGATCCTCAATGACTGCGAAGTCTATGCGACCCTCGCCGAACTCAAGGCCGAGGGGAAAATTCGCGGGTTCGGCTTTTCCGGCAAAACCGTCGACGGCGGCTTGAAGGCCCTGGAGCAAGGTGATTGCGCGATGGTCACCTACAATCTGAACGAGCAAACCGAAAAGGCTGTCATTGACTATGCTGCTGCTCACGGCAAAGCCATTCTGGTCAAAAAAGCCCTCGCCAGCGGTCACGCATGCCTGAGCCCGGGCGTGGACCCGGTGCGCGCCAGTTTCGAATTGTTGTTTGAACATCCGGGTGTTGCCAGTGCTATTGTCGGGACCATCAATCCGCTGCACCTCGCCCACAACGTCGCGACCGTTGCCCAGGTCCTACGTAGCAACTGACGCCGCCCACGCGGCCTTAAGCAGGAGCCGACATGCCGCGTACGCTCATAAGAAAGAACCCGAGCAACTTCAAGACCCTGCCGTTATACGTCGAAGCGACTCCCGAAGGCCTGAGCTATCAGAGTGTCGGGAGGCCGCTGAATTTCTCCCAGATCCTGCAGCGTCGCCGTCCGGTGACGGTCGCCGACACGGAGCGGTTTTCACTTGAACTGGCCAATCTCGGCGTTTCGGTACGCCTGACGCTGCATTGGCAGAATCGCGATTACTGGGTGCTGGTGCGTCAACGCCGCCAGGATCGTGGCGACGTGGTGCTCAAGCTGATCTCCGGCTATGTCCCGGCCCACGAGCTGAACCTGCCGTTGCACACGGCCATCCAGGAGATTGCCGAAGAATGCCTGCTGGAAACCCCGGAAGGCTGGCTCGGCGGACGCTTCAACGACACCTGGCTGCCGGCGCCCTACTCGTCGGCCCTGCACTACCGCGAGGCCTTGCCGTTTCGCCTGACGCCGCTGTCCGGCTCGGCTCGGCCGGTGCGTTGCGCCAACCTGCAGTTGATCGAACGCCCACGCGCCTACGTGCATCTGCCGACGGCGTCGCTGCAATTGATCTACGACTTGCGCCTGGACGTGCCCAAGGAAGCCAAATCCTTGAGTTTGTTTCATGTTGATGAACGGCTGGAAGGCGATCAACTGGTCGCCCGACTCGATCGCAAGCGTCCCGATTTGTACCTGATGCCGCTTGAAGATGGCGTCCCGGTTCCCGAGCTGTTTACGCTTAAACGCGGCTCGCTGATTCCGGCCAGTACTCGCGGGCTCTACCTGGCAGAGAGTTTTGCGACCCAGGAAGGCTGGATTGTTCGCGAAGAACGCATCCGCTGGAAGGACTGGCTCACACAGCAAGGGCTTTGCACACCCAAAAATCAGCGACAAGGGCTCAAGCAGATGAGTGCCAAGGCTATGGGACTGATCCGGCTGGTAAAGGGAAGCCTGAACAAGTAAGGGGAAAACAACTACAGAAATGCAATCAAACGCATCTCTGATGGACTGAATCCAGTTCTAGCGCTGCTTATCCCTGAAAGTGCGTAGCCGTGCAAAAAAATGGAAATAGCGATTTTCACGCTTGCCCATGTTGCGCTTGGGAGAGAACGACTCTTCAGCAAACGCACCATTGATCCGCACGCGCGAAGCCGTGGTATCCACCGTACAGACCTTGGCACCTGCCTGCTGCAGTACGAATTTGAGCAGGCGCTCTGAATGCAGCTTGCGCCCGGTCGCCGTACAGAAATCGAAGATGCGCTCAATCCTCTTGCCATAGGCAACGTAAGTATCACGCCCACAAATGGCGAAACGATCATTCAACCCACCCCACCACTGCCAATCCGGAATGTAGATGTTGCGTCGCCTGGCTTCGGGGTGCTTGAACACATAAGCGGGAAGCGGGGTGTGATAGAAAGTGTCCGGTCGCACAAATACGACGAAATCAGGATTGAACGACTCCATCATCGTGGTGACAGCGTGCAGCGAATTCAGTTGATAGATCAGGTTGCGCAGTGACGCAAAGTCATCAGCCCAGGTGTCGCCAAGCGTTTTGACTCGATCAAAATCCCAACGATCCAATACGCCGTCCGTTGAAGCCAGCAGGCCCGTCATGGATTCGAAGACCTGATAATTATCGGCCTTCAACTCACCCCGCTCACCTGAGCGCGAGTTTTGCACTTCGTCAATTTTGTAGAGGTGGTAAAAGCACTTTACGTTGCTGTCCGGAGGAAGCTGCGCAAGGACATTTTCTTCAATGGAGGGAAAACAGATTTGCGAGTTTCTTGGAATACCGAAAAATGCGACTGCAATGTTCAACACTCACCAACACCTTTGAAAATTAATGTGAGCCCGCTTTTCAGCCCCCCACCTGCGACCGTATACGATGCGACTTTCATTTGCGACGAAGCAGTACTTGCCACCAGGGGCGACGCTGCAATGGAACGACGGTGACGTTCGACTTTTCCAGCCAATCCCGCTCATAAGCCCAGGCATGACCGCCCCAGAGTTTTCCTGCTTCATTGGAAAAACCCAATGTCATGAGCTGATAGGTATAACCGGCATGACCGCGTAACCAATCGAACAACACCAGGGCATTGAAGCCGGTGGAAGGGCCGACATAACGTTTTCCTCCCGGTCGGTCCACCGGGTAGTTCCACAGCGCAGGCAATGGAATACGCTCCCAGTAGAGGGCCACTCGCGGCAAGGGACAGATCTGCCCAGTACACCCCACCAGCATTGTGAAACAACGCTCACCCGACTGTTCGAAAAGCCGCTGCACCTGAGGCCCATAAGGAAGGCCGAAAAAGTACGCGTCCGGTGCATTGAACCCATGAACGAACACATTGACGCTTTGCGCAGATAGCAGCGGTGCCGGAATGCAGTTATTGAAGCTGACCACGATGTCATCGGCACCGATGTCCAGCGCCTGAAAGTCCGTCGCAGTAATGGCCGGATTGTTGGCGATCAGCACAACGCGGGCCGCTCGGCCCAGGCAATCCTTGAGCGGCTGCGGCATGCCATCGGCAACAATTTGATGACCACCGGGCAGTGCGTCCAGCATCATTTCCTTACCGGCTTCAGGCGTTTGAAGCTGCGTCATTTATCCCTGAACCTTCATCCTGTAGCGTAGCTTTACCCATAGGCGAGTGAATGCAGAAGGCGGTGTCCATTCGCGCATTTCACGCTGGATTTCGGCAGCCAGGGTTTGACCCACACGGGCAAACGAGTAGCGGCTTTGCGCAAACTCTTGTCCGTTGCGAGCAATACGTTGCGCGAGTAATGGGTCGCTCTGCAGCAACTTGATCTTCTCCACAGCCTCATCTTCGCCGCGATAAAACACCGTGTTGTGCATATCCTCAAAGCCGAGCAACTCGTCCTCTTCCCCCTGACTCCAGGCCAGCAGCACGCAACCACAGGCCATCGCTTCAAAATTCTTGATCATGAATTCATTCATGCCGATGTCGGCGCTGACAAAAATCTTGATGCGATTGAGCGTTTCCAGGTACTCGGCACCTGACTTGGTTCGGGTCACGAGCATGCCAGTACGCTTTGAAAGCGACTCCAGTAGCGCCTTGCGCTGAGCGTACTCAGTACTTTTCAGGCTTCCCAGAAAGCCGATGGGGATGTCTCTTTCAATGCCGGTATTACGCAGCATCTGTTCGTCATAGCCTTTTGAAACGAACACTGCGTCAATATTCTCTGCCTGCATTTGACGCGCAACGACCGCTCCCGATACCAGCGCACGGCAGCTCGGCAAACGACTGTACAGACGTGAGTACACATGGCGGTATTTGCTGGCGGGCATGTAGTTCTGATAAGCGTCGTGCTCAAGAAAGACCAAACCTCGAATACACTTCAACACCCTGAGTTGTCGGGTGAGGCGCTTGACCCTGGAGAAAATCACCACCCGGTCGAAGTTTTGATACTCGACAGAAGCAAGGAACGGCCCCAGGTTCATCTGCTGTTGTTTGCTCAGACGATAGACGATGCATTCATCGCAGTGTCGTTGAACGATTTCGTACAACCGGTCCAGGATGACTCGCTGTTCGTCCATTACCAGGAGCATGACTCTCATATAGCTATTTACCACGCGTCAATTGCAGGCAAGCGCATCAGGTTCAAACCAGAAAACACCTGCCGGACCGTTAAATCCTTGTGGCAGAACCCGCTGACGCGCAGTACATAATCTGAAAAAATCACGAATCAACGGCTGCGAATTTTCTCGACAATCGCCGTTGTCGAGCTGTTTTCCACCAGCCCCAGCACTTTCACGGTGCCGCCGTAAGCCGTCACGATGTCCGCGCCGACCACTTGGTCAATCCCGTAGTCCCCACCCTTGACCAGCACATCAGGTTTGACCTCGCGCAGCAGGTTTTCCGGCGTGCCTTCCGGGAAACTGATCACCCAGTCAACAGCACCCAGCCCCGCCAGCACCGCCATGCGTCGGTCAACACTGTTGATCGGACGACCCGGCCCCTTCAGGCGACTCACCGATGCGTCGTCGTTGACCGCGACGATCAGACGATCACCCTGGGCCCGCGCCTGTTCCAGATACGTCACATGACCGGCATGCAGGATGTCGAAGCAGCCGTTGGTGAACACGATTTTCTCGTTGTGCGCACGGGCGTCGTCAACGGCGAGCAACAACTGCTCGAGACCCAGCACACCACGCTCGGAACCTTCTTCACGCTGAATGGCGCGGCGCAGTTCCGGTGCGCTAATGGCCGCCGTACCCAGCTTGCCGACCACGATGCCCGCGGCCAGGTTGGCCAGGGCAACCGCATGGGGTAACTCCTCACCGGCAGCAATGGCCGCCGCCAGGGTGGAAATCACTGTGTCGCCAGCACCGGTAACGTCAAACACCTCACGGGCACGGGCCGGCAGGTGCAACGCCGGATGATCCGGACGCAGCAGGGTCATGCCATGCTCGCCACGGGTCACCAGCAAGGCGCCGAGCTCGAGATCGTGCATCAGCTTCGCGCCCTTGCTCACCAGCTCGTGCTCATCGGCGCAGCCACCGACGATGGTTTCGAACTCGCTGAGGTTCGGCGTGATCAGGCTCGCACCCCGGTAAATCGAGAAATCCTTGCCCTTGGGATCAGCCAGCACCGGAATGCCACGGGCACGGGCCGCCTGGATCAGCACCTGATGATTCTTCAGCGCGCCTTTGCCGTAGTCGGACAGCACCAGCACCTTGATGCCTTCGAGCAATTCGTCGACTTGCACCGCCAGCGCCATGGCGTCGGTGGCGAACGGTTCTTCGAAATCGATACGCAGCAACTGCTGATGACGGCTCATGACCCGCAGCTTGACGATGGTCGGCTGGTGCGCGATACGCTGGAACAGCGCCCGTACACCTGCGCCCTTGAGGCTATTGACCAGGCTGTCGGCGGCTTCATCGTCGCCCGTCACGCCAACCAGCGAGGCCGGCGCGCCGAGTGCGGCAATGTTCAACGCAACGTTGGCGGCACCGCCCGGGCGGTCCTCGATGTTCTCGACCTTGACGACCGGTACGGGTGCCTCAGGGGAAATCCGTGAGGTGCCACCATGCCAGTAACGGTCGAGCATGACATCGCCGACCACCAAGACAGGGGCTTGATCGAATCGCGGCATGGACAACTTCATGGAGCAACCCACATACAAAATGAACAGGGGCGCGATATTAACACAGGGGCAAGCGCCGTCCGCTTCATTCTGAAACGTCGCGTACCCAGAACAATTCATGGCGCCGGACGGCCTTGCGGAAAAACTCGTTACTGCCCGTGACTGGCCAGCGCCGGCACGCCAAAACCTGCTGAATCCAGCGTCGCAATTGCCGTTTGAATACCGGCGCCCCTTGCAGGTCATGCTCCATCGCCAGGGCCATCGCCTTGTCCAATTGCACATCCCGGGACAGCAGCGGACTCCACAGCCTGTCGGCGGGCAGCGGCTCGACGGCGGGAGGCAAAGCGATGCCAGCCCCGGCAGGCCCCATTGG
Source organism: Pseudomonas fluorescens group sp. PF-69 (assembly GCF_054481235.1). Classification (NCBI taxonomy): domain Bacteria; kingdom Pseudomonadati; phylum Pseudomonadota; class Gammaproteobacteria; order Pseudomonadales; family Pseudomonadaceae; genus Pseudomonas; species Pseudomonas fluorescens group sp. PF-69. The sequence continues at coordinate 1,093,065 of NZ_JBTMNC010000001.1, forward strand.
CCAGCGATCATTGTCATGCAGGTGGTTGGCGTACATCAGCAAAGTCTTCGGCTTCCAGGCGCTGGCAGCGACTGCCTCAAGAACAGCGCGAGTGGAGGCAACATGATCACCATGAGGGTCCAGTTCAGGATGGGGCGTCACGATCACCTCCGGGCGAAAGTGCTCCAGCAATGATTTCAGGTCGGCAACCAGGTTTTGCCAGGTCGGCGCACCGTCAACATCGGCGGGCAAACGCAACGAGTTGTGCCGACGCATACTTCGCACGTCACTGTCGCCGGACTCGCGCGAGCCAAAAGCCTTGGCCGGGTCCTGGGCCATCAAGGGCAATTGCAGGCAGTAATAACCCAACTGCAGACAATGATTGACGGGCACCCCGCCCCAAAGGGGGATGGCCTGACTGTCCCAACTACGCAGACGACCTTTCAATCGCGCGGCTTGAGCCGGGCTCAGGCCCAGGCGCTGATAGGTATCGGCTTCGATCTCACCCTGGGTCAGCGTGACGATGCTGACCTCTTCGGCGCGACTGTAAAGACCGAATGCCGCCAGCTCAGCGTCGTCGGCGTGCGGCGCCATGACCATCACGCGCTGGCGAGTGTAATCGGGATTGACCATGACCCACAGCTTGCCCTTGGCAGCCATGGAGCAATAACGCCCCCTGATCGTCAGCCAGTTCTCCCCAAGCGCATCGCCTTGCCCTGAAACGTTGAGGAAACGCCGCCCTTTGACGCCACGCTCGAAGTCCTGGCGGTCATCACCGACCTCGATGTACGGATCAAGCCAGCGCCCCAGCCAGGAGCTCTTCAACTCAAGTTCGAGAATGAGCGTCTCACCCTCGGCCAACGGCTCGCCCAAACGCACAACGCCGTTGTCCACGCTCACCGTCTGACACGGCGTACCTGGCGGGAATTCGTACTGATAATCGTCACTGGCCCGATAAAACAGATGATCGGCAAACCATGCCTCGTGCGCCACCCAAGCCAGGACGAGCAGGAGCGGCACCAACCACCATTTTAGCGAGAAACCGATGACCACCAGCGACAGCAGGAAAACGACGAGGAACAGGCGTTTGTTGCGTCGATGTGCCTTAAGAAGCCGTTGCTTGCGGGTGTTCATGAGTTCAAACCTGATAGACCGGCACAGTATGACACCAGCGATCCTTATACTCGCGGTCTGCACGACCGAATGAATACCGTAGAGTCTTGCCCAGTGCCTGGGCATCCGCCCAGGCCTGCTGGGTATTGACGAAGCTCAGCACACTGCCGGGGCTGAACTCACGACTCTGGGGGTCCACACCGCCGTTGATGTACTCCAGCGAAACCCACTGCGGCGCTTCGACGCGATAAAGAATCTGAATGGCAACAGGTGCCGAGTCCAGCATCACCACCGAGCCGGTCATGAACTCACGCAGTAAAGTGAAGACCTCTATCAAACCTGCCTTGCCGGGAACGGCAAATCCCCAGCGACGCTCAAACAGGTCGCTGTACGCTGCCGCCTGCTCCTGAGGCGTCAGCTCGGCCATCGGGATCAATGCGCCACCGGCCTCTTCCAGGAGGCGTTGTTCTCGACGCTGGTTGTAGCGAAACTTCTTCGAGTAGTCCTCCGGCGCTCGCGCCAGGGCGAGCCCCTCAGGTTGCGCACGCAATGTGCTGATCTGTGCGGCATTGAGCTGCGAGACATAAGCCATTCGCTGACGCACTGGCACTACAACGTCCGGGGCGATCGGCAGAATGATCTCTGCGTTCCCCATGTCGAGCAGCCCGCGCTTACCCTCTCGCTTGAGCACTTCCTTGGACAAGGCCACATGACGCCCCCAAGAGGCAACAGCTGCCACGACTGCACCGTCGACTAACCAACCCAGATAACGCAGCTCGACGCCAACGAACCCGGACAAACGCTCAACCACCACCGGGTGGGTGGCGAAACTGCCGCCAAAACGCTGCCACGCCTGCTCATAGGTTTCACGGTCGATTTCGGTCCAGCCACGCTCGCGCCAGCCGCGGAAAATCGTCAGCATATGCCGATCACATGTGTCGGTTGTGGTTCATCTCCTTCCTGGAACTCTTTGGAATGCAGGCGGGAGTAATAGCCATTGAGTTCCAAGAGCTGCGCATGCGTACCGCGCTCAACGATTCGACCGCTATCCATGACCAGAATCAGATCAGACCTTTCGATGGTGCTCAAGCGGTGAGCGATCACCAGCGTCGTGCGGTTCTTGACCACGTGATCCAGGGCTGCCTGGATATGTCGCTCGGACTCGGTATCCAGAGCCGAAGTCGCCTCGTCCAGGATCAACAACGGTGCGTCCTTGAGCAGCGCTCGAGCAATGGCGATGCGTTGACGTTGACCGCCGGACAGCAAGACACCATTCTCACCGACCATCGTTTCGTAGCCTTGCGGCATCTTGGCGATGAACTCGTCGGCATAGGCCTCAGTCGCCGCTTTCTTGACCTCTTCAAGCGGCGTACCTGCCAGATCACCGTAGGCGATATTGTTGGCAACAGTGTCGTTGAACAAGGTGACTTGCTGGGTCACCAAGGCAATTTGCCGACGCAGGCTGCGTAGCGTGAAATCCTCGACCTGCACATTATCGAGCAAAATCTGGCCCTGTTCGTGCTGATAAAAGCGTGGAATCAGACCGGCCAGGGTGGATTTGCCACTGCCTGAACGCCCGACCAACGCGACCATCTGACCAGGCTCGATAGTGAAACTGATGTCATCCAGAACCTGTTTGTCGCTGTCGGGGTAACTGAAGCTGAGATTGCGCACTTCCAGACGCCCCTCGAGACGATCTGGCTCAACGGTGCCCTGATCAACCTCTGCAGGCTCGTCCAGTTGCTCGAAAATACTCTCGGCACCCGCCACACCTTTCTGGATGGTCGAGCTGACTTCCGAAAGCTGGCGAATTGGCTTGGGCAGCAAACCCGCCATGGTGATGTAGGCCACCAGCTCGCCAGGAGACGAATCGCCACGCAGGTACAACACCAGGAACATGACCACGGCCATGGCGCTATAGGTCACCAGCTGGAGCACCGGCGTGTAAACCGCGCCTGTCTTGGTCATCGTCAGTTGCTTGTCGGTATTGCTCTGGCTGGCCTCTAAAAAGCGCTTCTTTTCATAGGTTTCGCCACCGAAGCTGCGCACCACGCGATAACCATGGATAGTCTCGGATGCAACGTGGGTGACATTGCCCATCGACAACTGGATCTTTTTGCTTTGCTTGCGGAATTTGCGGCTGGTGCTGTTCACCATCATGCCGATCACCGGCAAGATGGCCACCATGACAAGCGTGAGCTTCCAGTTCATCCACAACAGGGTGCAGAACAGAAAAATCACGGTCATGCCTTCGCGAATAACCACCTTGATCGCATCGGTCGCAGCACCGGTCACCATCGTCACGTTAAAGGTGATGCGGGAAATCAGGTGGCCGGAGTTGTTCTTGTCAAAGTAACCATTGGGCAGGTCCAGCAACTTGTTGAACAGAACCACCCGTAGATCATGCACAAGCCCAAGGGAAACCCGCGCGAGAAAGAAGTTTCCCAGATATGAACCAATCCCCTGCCAGATCGCGATCGCGATAATCATCAGCGGCACACTTTCCAGCAACTGCAACTTACCCAGATAAGGATTGCCCGGAAACAGGCTGATCTCGGGATTGGCCAGGCCGTCAACGAAATACTTGAGGATATAAGCGAGCATCGGCTGGGTCGATGCGAAGATCAAAAAGCCCACGATACTCAGCATGAACATGCCGACATAAGGCCGAACGTAAGTCAAAAGACGGAAATAGATCGCCAGCGTGGACTGGGCTTTCGGTTCAGGATTGCTCATGGTAATCCGCACAAATCAGTAAGGTGCCGATGATATCACACGCCCCAACGGCCCCAATAAACATGACAGGAAGCCACCTCCCGACCAAGTCGGTTAAGATAACCGCCTAATGATTGGGAGTCAGGCATGCAAGCGATTGATCACAGCACCTACGAGGCACTGCGCAAAGGTGCACACGTACTGGAAGCTGATGGTTCCGGCGACAAGGTACTCAGGCTGACTGACGGAAAGATGCTCAAACTGTTCCGTCGCAAGCGATTGCTCAGTTCGGCACTGCTCTTTCCTTATGCTCAACGCTTCGCAGACAACACTCGGGCCTTGAAGCAACGCGGCATTCTCTGCCCGACAGTTGTTGCGGTGTACCGCATCCCCAGCATTCAACGAGACTGCGTGTATTACAGCCCCCTGGAAGGCATGACAGTTCGTCAACTGCACAATAGCACCGAAGAGGCTGATGCATTGAGGTTCCAGCTCGGAGGCTTCATCGCCCTACTGCATGAAAAGGGCGTGTACTTTCGATCGCTGCACTTTGGCAATGTGGTTCTGACCCCGGAGAAAACGCTGGGCCTGATCGATATCGCTGACTTGCACTGCCAGAAACGCGCCATGAGCAACAGCAAACGCCTGCGCAACTTTGCTCACCTGCTGCGCTACAAGGAAGACCGGCAGTGGCTGCTGGGCCAAGACGCTGGCACCACCTTTCTTGAAGGCTACCGCCAGGCCCTGCCAAGCCAGCAGCAGGCTCCACTCATCAAGCGCCTGCGCCTGTTGATCGGTTAAGCCTTACCGGCCTATAACCAACACCGTGGCGCCCTTTCGATTGGCGAAATGGGCCAAGATCCGCAGATTGTGCTCCGCCAGCCATGCACTCAGCCATGGCTCGCCTTCCTTCGCATCAATGAGAAAGTACCGGTACTCCCCGGCATGCTGCGCAGACATCGCCTCCTCACGCGTCAGCAGCGGGAGAACGTAACCACGCCCAGCGTAATAGCTGATGCGCCCATCCTCAAAGTAGGCTGATTCACCAGACTCGGTATGGGCAGCCATCCAGTGTCCCGCCTCGATGTAATGGGTTTTACCGGCACCGAAGGAAAGGACGTTGGACAGCATCACCAAAAGCCCCAGCACCACCAGCGCTTTGCACCCGCGAGGAAATTGACGGGCAAAAGCCGACAAGCCCATCGCCAACACGGGCACAAACAGCAAATTCAAGAAGCTCACATAGCGCGTGTTCATGAACTGCTCCTTGATAAAGAACAGAACCAACACCACCGCGTACAGCAAGGCCGCCCAGGCAAACGGACGATAGTCACGCCAATAGGCGCTCAAAGCACCCCAATTGCGTCGCAGCACGAAAGGAACAGCAAAAGGCCCCATCAGCTTCACAAAGCTGATCGACAGGGACGCCAGAATGCCAAAGAAAATAATTCGCCCCGCTTCGTCCCGCGAGTACTTGTTGACCAGCGAATTGCCAAACTGCTCAGACAACATCTGGAATGACGCGAACACGTTACGAGGGGTGATCATCTCCAGATAGAGCATCAGGCGCGGAGCCAAAAACGCACCTGACACCAAGGCAGCGAACAACCCGATCACAGGCAAAAGAGCGAACTGCATGAACCGCGAGCGATGCGTGGGCGACCATAGATTCGGCAGCTGCCACAGACCCAGCGCAAGGAACAACAGCACCGCCTCAAGACGAAAGAAAAGTCCCGCCACAATGGCCAGGTGAATGAGCGCCGCACGCAGCCAACCGCCACGGTCCTGCCATCGAAGCGCGAGCCAGAGCGCCAGCGTGCAGAAAAACCAGAAACCGTATTCGCGGATGATGTCATTTCGAAAGCTATTGACCGCAGGCATCGCCAGGACCACCAGGCAGGCCCAACGAGCGGTATCCGGGGAGCGCCGACGAACACAATCGACCATCAATGCGCAGGTGCCGGCGAGAAACAGACCGCACCACAGATAGGCGCTCAACTCCAATGGCAAGCGCAGGACGAGGTGGGTACCGGCCAGCAAAAACGAAAACCACGGCCAGTCGAAATGCTTCCAGGCCACACTCGGCCCGTGCTCCGAAACTTGCTGGGCAATATCGATGTATAACGCGGCATCACGCCCCACCGTCGCAGTGCCCATCACCGCAATCAGGGACAACAGCAAACTGCTCCAGAACGCCAGTCGAACCGGGTATTTATCAACAATCCGGGCGACATAAGCCCCCGCTCTACCATCCCTGCCCATCACCCAACCCCTCACAACACGAGCAAAGTACGCCGTCAATCCAACGCCCGCAGAAGTAATGATGTCAGGCGATCAACCCCATCACTTCGCCCGATCATTGGCAATGCGACCAAATGAGACAAATAAAAAAAACGGTGCGCACTGTATCATCACCGCCGCCCATTCATCGAAACAGCAGACGTAAAGCCTTGCGGGTGTAGGACCAGCGAGCGAACGTTCGCCAGTCGGAGCGCAGAGCCTGAAAGTAGAATTTCCTGGCCAGCTTATATTCGCGCCGGGAGTAGCAATCGCGAAACAATGACAGGTAACGCTGCGCCAGAAACGCTTGGCGCAAGTCATGCAAGTCTTCAGGCATACGCTGACTGGAAAAAACGTCGTTGATCATTTCCGTACCCGCGGCAAGGCTTTGGGTCAGATCGTTGCGCATGCTGTCGTCATGCTTGTGAATGAGCGCCAAAGGCTGATTCAGCACACTGCAGGGGTAGCGAGCGAACACTTGGGCGAACACTGGAATGTCTTCAACGTTTCGCAAGTGTTCGGGATAATTTCCCGCGACGAAAACATCCCGATGCATCGCACAGGCGCCATTGGAAACCGATATGCTCTTGTACAGCAGATAGCCTTGCACCCGCTGCCGAGCCGTATCCGGTAAAGGCCTCACAACATGCAGGCTGCGTTTGCCATCAGCGAACACCGACCAGTGCCCACCAATGACCATCCGGCTTTGCGGGTTACTGGCGATGTGTTGAGTCAATGCAGCCAGCGCCCCGGGAGCCATTTCATCGTCTGCATCGAGAAAAATCAGATAGTGACCGCTGGTCTCCTCGATCCCGCGGTTGCGAACCGAAGACGCGCCACCGTTGGCTTTGCGCAAGGCACGAAAGCGCCCCGGGTGGTCGCGGAGAAGCTTCTCCAAGACCTGTGGCGTTTCATCGGTCGAACCATCATCGATGACCAACAAATCCGCGGCAGCCTCATCCAGCTGCGCCAGTACCGACTCCACTGCGCGTGGCAGGGTACGGGCGTAGTTGTAAGCAGGGATCACGATACTGATCAGTGTTTCAGTCAAGGCCGTACCCTTCAGCGCCCTCTTTGACCACCAGAATGTCTTCCATGATCAAGTACTGTAGATCGGAACCGAAGAACATGTTCAAGGCATCCGTCGGCGAGCAGATCATCGGTTCGCCGCGACGGTTGAGCGAGGTGTTCAGCGACACGCCGTTACCCGTCAGGACTTCCAGCGCCTTCATCATGTCGTAATAGCGCGGGTTGTATTCGCGCTTGAGCACCTGGGCACGGGAAGTGCCGTCTTCATGGACGACTTCCGGCACGCGGGTTTTCCACTCTTCAGCCACTTCGAAGGTGAAGGTCATGAACGGCGCCGGGTGATCGATCTTGATCATTTGCGGTGCCACGGTGTCGAGCATCGACGGGCAGAAAGGCCTCCAGCGCTCGCGGAACTTGATCTGGTGGTTGATGCGATCCGCCACACCAGGCACGCTCGGGCAACCGATGATCGAACGACCGCCCAAGGCACGCGGACCGAACTCCATGCGACCCTGGAACCACGCCACCGGGTTGCCATCGACCATGATTTTGGCGATCTGCTCCGGCATGTTGTCGAGCTTGCGCCATTTCGGCTTGTTCTCGTGACGGGCGCACGCGGCGATCACATCTTCGTTGCTGTACGACGGGCCGAGGTAGACGTGCTCCATCTTCTCGACCGGCACGCCACGGGCGTGGGACACATAGGCTGCGGCGCCGACCGCGGTGCCGGCATCGCCGGACGCCGGCTGCACGAACAGCTCCTTGATATCGTCGCGGGCGATGATTTTCTGGTTCAGCTTGACGTTCAGTGCGCAGCCGCCAGCGAAGGCCAGCTTGCCGGTCTGCTTGAGCACGTCACCCAGGTAGTAGTCGATCATCTGCAGCGAGATTTTTTCGAACAGCGCTTGCATGCTCGCGGCGTAGTGGATGTAAGGCTCGTCGGCGATGTCGCCTTCGCGCTTCGGACCCAGCCACTCGATCAGCTTCGGCGAGAAGTAGAAACCCTTGCCCTTCTCTTTATAGCGGCGCAGACCGATGACGTTGGCATAGTCGGTGTTGATCACCAGTTCGCCGTTTTCGAACGAGGCCAGGCGCGAGAAATCATACTTGCTGGCATCGCCGTACGGCGCCATGCCCATGACCTTGAACTCACCGTCCAGCATCTCGAAACCGAGGAACTCGGTGATCGCGCCGTACAGGCCGCCGAGGGAGTCAGGATCGAAGAACTCCTTGATCTTGTGGATCTTGCCGTTTTCACCGTAACCGAAGAAGGTCGTGGCGTATTCGCCCTTGCCATCGATCCCCAGAATCGCGGTTTTCTCTTTGAAACCGGAGCAATGGTAAGCGCTGGAAGCGTGGGCCAAGTGGTGCTCGACCGGCTCGATCTTGATTTTCTTCGGATCGAAGCCCAGCTGTTCCAGGCACCAGACGATCTTGTTGCGATAGCGCTTGTAGCGACGGTTGCCCATCAGGATCGCGTCGAGGGCGCGGTCCGGGGCGTACCAGTAACGCTTGGCGTAATGCCAGCGCGCCTTGCCGAACAGGCTGATGGGCGCGAACGGAATCGCTACCACGTCAACGTCGGAAGGCTTGATGCCGGCTTGTTCCAGGCAGAACTTCGCCGATTCGTAGGGCATGCGGTTCTTTGCATGTTTATCGCGCACAAAGCGCTCTTCTTCAGCCGCCGCGACCAGCTTGCCGTCGATGTACAAGGCTGCGGAAGGATCATGGCTAAGGGCGCCGGACAGGCCAAGAATCGTCAATGCCACAGGGGTCTAGCCTCTTTAGTCTGCATGCAGGCGCAACGCGCCTCAAAAAATAATGCGCCCTCGCAAGCGGCGAGAGACAGCTAAAGGGCGGGATTATAGCTTAAAAGCAGCGGCAAGCACTCACAGCGGTGACCGCATCACTGATTATCCGCTTGCAGGCCGCCAGTAAATGCGGACATTGCCCTCCATGCCTTGCTGGTAAATCGTGTACGGCAACACAACGGTGTCCAGTACCCCCGACAGGGCAAGGTCCAGCAGAATGAATGGAACGAGGATACCCGTGGGATCGGGCGGCGCATTCAATACACAAAAATCGTAGGCCAACCCGCTGTAGACCCGAGGAATGGACTGGCAATAGGTTTTTTGCCTTCGAAGCCCCCGAGCCGCGTCTGCATCATCCTGCAGCACCGTTGTGACGGTGCCGCAACCCACCAGCATCAGTGCGATGGCACCCCATGCAACCGCCATTTTCATTGTCAAAGTCTGCCCTCCGAGAACGTCAGGCAAACTAGCACCGTGGTAATTCTGGCCACAGTTCATGGCTTCTCAAGATCGCGTAGGACAATTCCCAGGGACTTGTCCCGATTTATTGCTGGCTGTTCAGGCCTCCTCAACTTGCTTACGAAGGCGATTCAGTCAGCGCTGATGATGTCTTTGGGCAAACGCTCATCGATGACTCGATAGAGGGCGCTGCTTTGCGGCCAGTTACGCATGAACCTCGCCCGATCCCGCGCATACGCCGGCGCGAAGCTGCCGAGCGAGCCGTGCTGACACATCGAGTCCAGGTCGATCAGCGCCCAGCGATCCTGTTGCCAGAACAGGTTGTGCCCCTTGAAATCGCCATGACTGATGCGCGCTCGAATCAATTCGGCGAACAGGTGATCCAGCGCCAACAGTTCGGCCTCTGGAGCGTCGCCATTTTCAACGTAAGGCGCAAAACGCTCGATGATGTCCGGCCCCGGCAGATACTCGGTGACCAGATAGGCACGACTGCGCAGCCAGAAAAAACGCTTCTCCAGCAACGCCAGGGGTTTGGGCGTAGCGATGCCAAGGAACGCCAGGCGATTGCCTTCGCGCCAGGAATGCCAGGCACGGCTCGGGCGCCAGAAGCGTTTGAGCCAATGGGCGAAACCCTTGATGTTATAGCGCTTGATGACCAGTGTACGACCGCCCGCCTCGACCTTACCGACGCTCGCCGCGCCGCCAGTCTTGTACAGATGGCCCTGATCGAGCAAGGCATCGGCGTGCGCCAGAACCGGCAGCATCGCCGCCTCTTCCTCGCGGCGAATGGCCTGCAAACCGAATGCGCCACGCCGGACACTGAACAGCGTGCAATCGCGACCGACCTTGATCAGGAAGTCTTTGAGGCGCCAGCTGCGGACCTTGTCGATCTGTTTCTGCAAGGCCTCCATGGGCAAGGCGTGCTCGCCGTTGCTCAGCAGGTAATAGACCAGCAACTCCTCGATGTACGGCTCCATCGACTTGGGCAACTGGGCAAAAAACACCCCGAGGTTTTCCAGGACTTTCTGGCGCGACAATGGCTGGCCAGGCGTTTCGCTGCGGATCCCGGCGCCATCGATCAAATAGAGGCGATTGCCCTGGCGCAAGAGGTTGTCCAGGTGCAAGTCTTCCTGCCAAAGGCCCTTGCGGTGCATTTGCCCGATCGCGCCCAGGGCTTCTGCGAGGACGGCTGATTGCTCATCGGCCAGCATTGGCAGGTGTTCAACCCGCTTCCAGGCATCATCGAGGCTTTCGGCGCCCTCAAGAAAATCGAACAGCAGCCAACCGCCCTCGCCATCCTTGAGGCCATCGGCCAACAACAGTGGCGTGGTCAGCCCTTGTTCGGCGAGTAAACGAACGCCAGCCAGCTCTCGCTGAAAATGCCGCGCCGCCTTGCTGCCCACCAACAGCTTGGCCAATACCGGGCGTCCGCGCCAGATACCGGCGCCCACATAACGCTGCCCCGGTAAAACCCGTAACAGGCTCAGCAACTGCAAATCGGCCGGCCCGGCGGCATCGGCCAACGAGAGGCTGAGCGGCAGGCTCGGGCTGCGGCCAGCGTTTTTCAGCTCGGACAAACGCATCAGCGTTGCTCCTTGTGGTCGCGGCGCGCGGTCAGCCGCTCTGCCCAGCTATCGACCAGCGAACTGTCCTGCGCTTGATCCAGGTACGCGGCCAACAGCTCGCGAACTTGCGCCGCACCCCACACAGACGCCCGACGCAGCAACGGCTCCAGATCCTTGATCCGGTCACGCTGACCAAACAGCAAGAGCCGGGTCTTTTCCAGGTCGATCAACTGGGCCTGATAGCCGTCACCGGTGGCGCGCAGAAATATGTGCTTGGGATAAAAACAGCCGTGCACCTGGCGCCGGCTGTGCACTAGCCGCGCCAATTGCCCGCAGGCCCGCAAGATGGCCGAATGCTGCGCCTCGCTCAGGTCCGACCAGCGCTGCAACAGCGAATCCAGGTCATCCCAGCCATCCAGCGCGCGCGTCAGCAAAATGGCCCGGACTTCGCCATCGACTTTGCGCTGACCGTAGAACACCGCTTCCAACGCCGGAATACCGAGCTTTTCGTAGCGGCTGATGTTGCGAAATTCGCGGGCAAAACTGGGCTCGCCAAAAGGTGCATGCAAAGTGCGCATCAGGTAGTTGCTCTGGCGCTTGAGGTAAAAACCATGACCTTCCAGGTTCAGTCGAAAAACGCTGCTCCAGCCGCCAGGAACGGAGTTGGGCTCGTCCACGGCATCCAACTGCCGGGTCCAGAGGGCCTCGAATGTGCCGAGACCGTGGCGCTCAAGCAGCGCACGGTCTTCAGCCGCCAGGAAATCAGTCATTCACGCCCCTCGAAAAATCTCACCACGTGCCGAATCCGTTTTTTGTCGGCCGCATTGAGCCGGGTCCGTTGACGGTATTGCAAGTAAAAGCGCAGGCGCTGGGTAGCCGACAAGTGATACTTGGCAACCTTGTCGAGACACGCCAGATCCTTGGTAATGCGGTACTTGAGCCAGAAACCGCGCCAAAAATCACCGTTGGGGCAATCGATCAGGAACAGCCTGGCCTGATCGTCGATCAGCAGGTTGCGCCATTTCAAATCGTTATGGGTAAAGCGGTGATCGTGCATGGTCCGGGTGTAGCCGGCCAACTGGCGGCTGACCGTGTCGACCCACGCCCGGTCGGCCAGTTTCAGGTCGTGCCGGCCGGCCAGCACCGACAAGTCTTCGGTATGCGGCAGCTCGCGGGTGATCATCGCCCCTCGATCGTAAGCCGCGCCGCGTCGCTCCAGGCCCCACGCGACCACCTCGGCGGTGGGAATGCCCCATTTGGCGAAGCGCTTGAGGTTCTGCCATTCCATTTTCACCCTCGGCTTGCCGAGGTAGCGGCGCAGGCCTTTGCCTGCCCCGACATAGCGTTTGACGTAATAATTGACGCCATTGCGCTGCACGCGGATGACCTCGGACAGCAGATCACGTGTCAGGCGTTCGCCCTCAAGCGCAAACACTGCCTCCAGACTGCCGAAGTCGTCTGCCAGATCGCTGTATGCCGGTTCCAGTGTCCAGCCCGACATCAGAGCGCATCCCCGTAGCGCTGTTTGCGGTCGTAGAGTTTTTTGGCCTTGCCTTCGAGCCAGGCCAGCAGCGACGCTTCTTCGGCGAGGATCCGGCGCAGTGGCTGCTGGAAGTAACTCTTGAGGAAACGCAACTTGTCGCGCCGGGTCAATCCGATATCCAGCGCCGAAAAGTACAGCGCCGCCAGATCCTTGTTGCGCCAGCGCCGGGTGATCGCCGGGCGGGTCTGGGCGCGGTGCAGATCGATCACCGAGAGCTTGAAGTCGTCTGCGGTGACCGGTTTGTCGGTGTGCAGCAGGAAGTGGCAGATGTAGCAGTCGCGATGGTTGACCCCGGCACGGTGCATCATGCCGGTCATGCGCGCCACTTCGGCGATCAGCGCACGCTTGAGCCTTGGCTCGGGCGGTTGCCTGACCCAATCGATGCTGAAATCTTCGAGGCTGACGGTCGGTGCCAGCTCTTCGGTGACGATGAACGAATGCTGATCCGCCGGGTTGCTGCCCTTTTCGCCGTAAGCCACGGCGGTCATGGTCGGCACGCCGACTTCCTGCAGGCGCTGGATGGCTTTCCACTCCTGGCCCGCGCCGAGCACCGGCAACTTGGCGGTGAGCAGGTTCTTGAAGATCTCACCCCAGCCGATGCCACGGTGAATCTTCACGAAAAACCCGTTGCCGTCCACTTCAGTGCGCAGGGTGCGGCGAGCTTCGAGCTCGCGGTACACCTCGCCCTGAAGCCCCTCGACTTCCGCGAACGGGTCGCGTCCGGCCCAGAGGCTCTTGAACGGTTCAGCCAGCATCAACTTCATTCAGCGTGCTCCGCCAGAATCACATCGGCCGCGTGCTGCGGCATGCTATAGAGGTCGGCCGTCTCGGCGAAGGCCACACCGTTGCGGCTCCAGGCCGCCCGTGCTTGAGCGTCGTTCAACATGCCCGTCAAATACTGCGTCAACTGCGCCTGCTCGAAGGGTTCGTCCAGCACCAGGCCGGCATCGGCCTCGGCAATGTAATGGGCGTAACCGCACACCGCACTCACCAGCACCGGCAACCCGGCCACCAGCGCTTCAAGCAGCACAGTGCCGGTGTTTTCGTTGTAGGCCGGGTGGATCAACACATCGGCACCCAGCAGAAAACGCGGAATATCGCTGCGACCCTTGAGGAACGTGACGTTATCGCCGAGCCCCAACGTGGCGCTCTGCATCTGGAATAACTTGGGGTCGTCCTGGCCAATTACAAACAGCCGGGTACGTTTCTTCAGATCGGCAGGCAATGCGGCCAGGGCCTTGAGGCTGCGATCCACGCCTTTGGTCTTGAATCCCGAGCCGATCTGGACCAACAGCAGCTCATCATCCTTCAAGCTGAATTCGGCGCGGAAGCCGGCGCGGATTTCGTCCGCATTCGCCGGGCGACGACGGTCCTGGGCAATGCCGGGAGGCAGCAGATGGAAACGCTTGAGCGGCGTGTCGTAATGCTTGATGAACAACGGCTGCTGCACTTCGGAAATCATCAGGATTTCGGTCCTGGAATCCCTGGCGAACACCGCGCGTTCGTACTCGGCGAAGTGACGGTACCGCCCCCAGCGCCGGTACAGCGAATTACGCAGGTTCTGCGCTTTGTCTTCGAAGCAGCCATCGGCGGCGTAGTAGACGTCCAGGCCCGGCATTTTGTTGAAGCCGATCAAGCGGTCGACCGGACGCTTGGCCAGGTCCGCCTCCATCCACGCGCTGAGTTTTTCGTTGCGCCGGTGGTTGAAGAACGCCTTGACCGGTGCGACCAGCACTTCAAAGCCCGGCGGCACGTCCCCCTCCCAGATCAGCGTGTAGACGCGAATCTGGTGGCCGCGCTTCTGGCACTCCAGGGCAATGCGCATGAAGTCACGCTGCAAGCCGCCAAAGGGGAAATATTTGTACAGGACAAATGCCAATTGCATCAGCGCAGCTCCTCAGCCAGTAACAACGTGCTCAGTCGGCTCGCGACACGCTCAGGATTCAGACGCGTGAAGCACAGCGGCCACTCGCGTTTCAGGTCGAACCGACGGGCATCTTCGGCCGTCGGTTGGTAGGTGCATTTCTTTTGCAGGCACGGCGCGCAAGGGAAGTCGCTGGCCAGGTGAATCTGCGACTTGCCATAGGCCCCGGTCAGGCCCGGATTGGTCGGGCCGAACAGCGACAGCGTCGGCACATCCAGTGCAGCGGCCAGATGACCCAGGCCGGTGTCCACTGCCACGCAGCCTTGCGCGCCGGCCAACACTTTGCCAACGCCGGCCAGATTCAGCCTGGGCAGCACTTCGACGTGCTTCATGTCTTTGGCGATGCGCTCGGCGCGGGCCTTTTCGACGGCATTGCCCCACGGCAACTTCACCCCGACACCCAGATACCCGACACGCTCGGCCAGCTCGCGCCAGTAGGCTTCGGGCCAGTGCTTGGTGTCCCAGGTGGTGCCGTGCAGAAACAGCACGTAGGGATTCTTGCGTGGCAATTCCACCAGGCGCTCGACGCTCAGACCATAATCGCCCAGGCCCTTGGGCAGGTCGTAGCCGAGGGCGATGGCGAATAACTGACGGACCCGCTCCACCGCGTGCTGGCCACGGGCAACCGCCAGGCGCCGATCATAGAAACGCGCAGCGATCGGCTCGCGGGCCGAGCTTTTATCGAGGCCGGCCACCGGCGCCTTGACGTAACGGGTCAGCCAGGCGCTTTTCAGCAGGCCCTGGGCATCGATGACCAGATCGTATTTAGTCGCACGAACGCTTTGCTTGAAGCGCTTCCACTCCCCGCTCTTGATGGTTTGCCAGATGTTCTTGCGCCAGCGACGGATCGCCACCGGAATCACCTTGCCCACCGCCGGGTGCCAGGTCGGGATCTCGGCAAACCCCTCTTCCACCACCCAGTCGAACTTGATGCCGGGAATCGCCCGCGCAGCATCGGTCAATGCCGGTAACGCATGAATCACGTCGCCCAGCGATGAAGTCTTGATCAGCAGTACCCGCAAGCTATTGGACCTCGACCACAGTGCCCTGCAAACGCTGCAAGGCTTCGTTCACCGCTTGCGGCATGAGCTGGCGCAGGCAGTTGTAATGACCGAAACGGCAGGTGCGGTCGAAGCAGGGACTGCATTCGATGCCCAGGCGCACGATCTCGACATGCTCGGCCAGCGGCGGCGTGAAACCCGGCGACGTCGAACCGTAGACCGCCACCAGGGGACGATTGAGGGCGGCGGCGACGTGCATCAGGCCGGAGTCGTTGGAGACTACCGAATCGGCGCAGGACAGCAGATCGATCGCCTCGGCCAGCGAAGTGCCACCACTGAGGTTCACCGATTCTTCGCGCAAACCGGGAATCAGGCGCGAACGAATGTCCTCGCCCACGGCGTGATCGTTTTTCGAACCGAACAGCCAGACTTGCCAGCCCTCGCGGATCTTCGCTTCGGCGACCTTGGCATAGTGCTCGGACGGCCAGCGTTTGGATTCGCCAAACTCGGCGCCGGGGCACAGCGCCAGCACCGGACGATCGAGGGCCAGACCGAACTTGGCCAGTGCCGCTTCGCGGGTCACCGGGTCGATCCGCAGGCTCGGCCGTGGGTAAGGCTTGGGCAATTCAACACCCGGCTCGTACGCCAGGGCCATGAAGCGCTCGATCATCAGCGGGTAACGTTCCTTATCCAGCGTGCGCACGTCATTGAGCAGGCCGTAACGGAACTCACCGCGCCAACCGGTGCGCTTGGGAATGCCGGCAAAGAACGGCACCAGCGCCGACTTCAGGGAATTGGGCAACAGGATCGCCTGGTCGTACTGGTCGGCCAGGGACTTCCCGATACGCCGACGCGTCGCCAGCTCCAGCGCGCCGTGACCGAGCGGAAAGCTCAAGGCCTGGCGGACTTCGGGCATGCGCTCAAGAATCGGCCGGCTCCACTCGGGGGCCAGCACGTCGATTTCGCATTGCGGGTGGCGCTGTTTGAGACACTGAAACAGTGTCTGCGCCATCACCATGTCACCGACCCAACTGGGCCCAACGATCAGAATTTTCATGTGGTTTCCAAAAACGATCCGGGGAGGCTTATGCCTCCCCGCCTCGAAAATTCTACAGAACAACGCAAATCCACTGTAGGAGCGAGCCTGCTCGCGATGGGCGTTAACGATAACGCGACAAGTCGGCACCCCGCGGCGCTCTCAAGTTCATCGCGAGCAAGCTCGCTCCCACAGGGGTATCGGGTGCATCAAATATCCCGCCTCAGCTTAGCCCCAACTCATGCCAGATTCGCATGACCTGTCGCCGTTCGTCCGCGAACTGGTCGCCGGGAATCACCCCCGGGTCCTTCTGCAAGGCCTGCCGGTGGGCGGCGGAGCGGTAAGCTTTATAGGCTTCACGCAACAGGCTGGCATCTTCGGCGGGCATCAGGCCTTCGTGCTCCAGCTCTTCCAGAATGCGGATATTGTCCGTCCAGCGCAGCAAGGGTGGATGTGTTTCAGACCACGCCAGGGCCGCGTATTGCACCATAAATTCAATATCGACGATACCTCCGGCGTCCTGCTTGAGATCGAACGGCGCCGTGGCCTCGAAGGCATTTGCCCCGGTGCCGGCGGCAGTGCTCTTGCTGCCGAGGTTGTCGCGCATCTTGGCGCGCATCTCGCTGACCTCCTGGCGCAAGGTCGGCAAATCACGCGCCTTGCCCAGGATCGACGCGCGAACCTGTTCAAACGCCCGACCAACATCCTCACTGCCCACGAGCACCCGAGCCCGAACCAATGCCTGATGCTCCCAGGTCCAGGCTTCATTTTCCTGATAGCGGGCAAAGGCCCCCAGCGAACTCACCAGCAACCCTGCCGCACCGGACGGTCGCAGGCGCATATCCACTTCATAGAGCTGACCGGAGTTGGTCTGGGCCGTCAGCAAGTGAATGATCCGCTGCCCCAGGCGGGTAAAGAATTGCGCGCCATCGATAGGCTTCGGCCCGTCGGTTTCCGCTTGCGGATCGCCATCGTGGATGAACACCAGATCCAGGTCCGAACCATGCCCCAATTCCAGGCCGCCGACCTTTCCATAACCGACAATGATGAAGCCAGGATCGCACAGGGTCCCGTCGCTGCGCAGCGGCGTACCGTACTTGGCCACGGTCTGGCGCCAGGCCAGGGCCAGCACTTGCTCCAGAATCGCTTCGGCGAGCCAGGTCAGGTAATCACTGACTTTCATCAGCGGCAGGCTGCCGGCGATTTCCGACGCGGCAACCCGCAAGCGGTGCGCCAGCTTGAAATGACGCAAGGCCTCCATTTGCTGTTCGAGGTCGTCCTCGGGAATCCGCGTCAGGCGCTCGCGCAATTCGGCGGCCAGTTCCGGCGCCAGGGGCGGCTTGAACAGCCGGCCTTCGTTGAGCAGTTCGTCGAGCAGCAACGGGAAGCGGGTGATCTGTTCGGCGATCCACGGGCTCGCCGCGCATAAGGTCAGCAGGCGTCGCAAGGCACCGGGGTTTTCGGTCAGCAGCACCAGATACGCCGAACGGCGGGCCACGGCTTCCACCAGTGGCAGCACCCGTTCCAGCACCAGGTCCGGGTTGGCGTGCTCTACCGCTTGAGCCAGCAAGCGCGGGATAAACGCATCGAGGCGCTCGCGCCCCAGACGCTGCATGGCGCGCAACTGCGGGCTGCCACGCAGGCTGGCCAGGGCTTTCAGCGCCTTGGGCGCGTCAGTGAAACCGCCCTCCTGCAACTGGCGACAGGCCGCCTCTTCATCCTGAGCCTCTTCCCAAAGCGGCAGCCACTCACCACCGACCACCACTTCACTTTCAGCATCGTCTTCGTCGGGATCGGCGATCACCTGGGCGAAGTGCCAGGCAATGCGGCCGCGCCAGTACATCAGTTGCTCATGAAAAGCCGCCCAATCGGCGAAACCCAACATAAAGGCAATGCGCGCCTGATCCTGTTCGCCATCGGGCAGCATCTGCGTCTGGCGGTCGGCAATCGTCTGGATCGCATGCTCGGTGTAACGGAGGAATTCGTACCCTTCACGCAGCTCGCTGATCACCGCCGGCGGCAGATAACCCTGCCCCTCCAGCGTGTTCAGTACCTTTAATAGTGGACGCTGCTGCAGGCTCAAGTCGCGGCCACCGTGAATCAACTGGAAAGCCTGGGCGATGAACTCGACTTCCCGGATGCCGCCCGAGCCCAGCTTGATGTTGTCGGCCATGCCCTTGCGCCGCACTTCCTGCTGGATCAGCTGCTTCATGGTACGCAGCGCTTCGATGGCCGAAAAGTCCAGATAGCGTCGGTAAACGAAGGGGCGCAGCAGCTCTTGCAGTTGCGCACCGGCCACTTGATCGCCGGCCACCACCCGCGACTTGATCATCGCGTAGCGTTCCCAGTCGCGGCCCTGATCCTGATAGTACTGCTCCAGCGCGTTGAAACTCAGGACCAGGGCGCCCGCCGAACCGTAAGGCCGCAGGCGCATGTCGACACGGAACACAAAGCCGTCGACGGTCATCGGGTCCAGCGCCTTGATCAGGCGCTGGCCAAGACGGATGAAAAATTCCTGGTTATCCAGCGGACGTTTCACACCAACGGTTTCGCCGCCCTCGGGGTAAGCGAAAATCAGGTCGATGTCCGACGACAGATTGAGTTCCACCGCACCGAGCTTGCCCATGCCCAGGACAACCATTTGCTGCGGCTGGCCACTGCGTCGACCGGTCGGCACGCCGAACTGCTGGCAATGACGCGCGTACAGCCACTGATAGGCCTGGTCGATACTGGCATCGGCCATGTCGGAAAGGTCGCGGCAGGTCTGCACCAGATCGGCCTGGCGGGTCAGGTCACGCCAGATAATCCGTACCTGATGACGCGCACGTTGACGGCGCAACGCGCGACCGAGCTGATCATCGGTCTCGGCGGCGCTCACCGCCGCGGCAATCTGCGCACATAACTCGCCGGGAGCAAAGCGGCGATCCAGTTCGCCGGAGCGCACCAGGTCCAGCAACATCAAAGGGTCACGAACACTCTGTTCAATCACGAAATCGCTGGCGGCGGTCACGCGGGCAAATTGCGCCCAGCGTTCAGGCGTCCAGGTGGACAGGCCATGGTCATCGTCCAAAGCACTGACGGCGGTACGGAACGACTGCTCTGCACGGGTGACAAACGGCAGCAGAATGGCGGGCAGTTCGGCGAGCGAAGGGAGGCTCATGGTCTATCCTTGATCGGCGTGTATTGGGCTGCATGTAGTGAGTCAGGCAAACACACTACCTGGAGTACTGTCGAACAAAAGTTAGAAATAGCTGAAAATTCTTTTTTCTTGGCAGCCAGCATCAAGCTTTCACCTTTTTCGGTTGGCAAAAGACCAACCTTGACGATTATTCTCACAACGCAGCCGGGGGCCACAAGCCGCTTATCTGTAGTTTTACTACTCGTATATACATTAACAAGGCTGAAATGCCGGATGATTTGTAGTAAAACTACACGCCGCCGGAACAACCTATCGGCAATCCAAGAATTCATAACGTCTGCCCACAAGGCCAGTCGCTAACTCAGGCAACCGATTCTGGTAGCCTTTCCGCCCTGGAGCAAGCCATGCAAGACCTCGATCCCGTCGAAACCCAGGAATGGCTGGACGCCCTGGAATCGGTTCTCGACAAAGAAGGCGAAGACCGTGCTCACTATCTGATGACCCGTATGGGTGAACTCGCGACCCGCAGCGGTTCGCAGTTGCCTTACGCCATCACCACGCCTTACCGCAACACGATCCCCGTTACCCACGAAGCACGCATGCCTGGCGACCTGTTCATGGAACGCCGCATTCGCTCGCTGGTACGCTGGAACGCGATGGCGATGGTAATGCGTACGAACCTGAAAGATTCTGACCTCGGCGGTCACATCTCCAGCTTCGCTTCCAGTGCGACCCTGTATGACATCGGCTTCAACTACTTCTTCCAGGCCCCGACCGACGAACACGGCGGCGACCTGATCTACTTCCAGGGCCACACTTCCCCAGGCGTTTACGCCCGTGCGTTCATGGAAGGCCGCATCACCGAAGACCAGATGAACAATTTCCGCCAGGAAGTCGACGGTCAGGGCCTGTCGTCCTACCCGCACCCTTGGCTGATGCCTGACTTCTGGCAGTTCCCGACCGTGTCCATGGGTCTGGGCCCGATCCAGGCGATCTACCAGGCACGTTTCATGAAGTACCTGGAAGCCCGTGGCTTCATTCCTGCCGGCAAGCAAAAAATCTGGTGCTTCCTGGGCGACGGCGAGTGCGACGAGCCGGAATCCCTGGGCGCGATCTCGCTGGCTGGCCGCGAGAAGCTCGACAACCTGATCTTTGTCATCAACTGCAACCTGCAGCGCCTCGACGGCCCGGTTCGCGGCAACGGCAAGATCATCCAGGAACTCGAAGGCGTGTTCCGCGGTGCTCAGTGGAACGTGACCAAAGTCATCTGGGGCCGTTTCTGGGACCCACTGCTGGCCAAGGACGTCGACGGCATCCTGCAACGTCGCATGGACGAAGTCATCGACGGCGAGTACCAGAACTACAAAGCCAAAGACGGCGCGTTCGTGCGTGAACACTTCTTCAACTCCCCAGAACTCAAGGCGATGGTTGCAGACCTGTCCGACGACGAGATCTGGAAGCTCAACCGTGGCGGCCACGACCCGTACAAGGTCTACGCGGCATACCACGAAGCGGTCAACCACAAAGAACAACCGACCGTCATCCTGGCCAAGACCATCAAGGGTTATGGCACCGGTGCCGGCGAAGCGAAAAACACCGCGCACAACACCAAGAAAGTCGATGTCGACAGCCTGAAGTTGTTCCGCGACCGCTTCGACATTCCGGTCAAGGACGAAGAACTGGAAAACCTGCCGTTCTTCCGGCCGGAGCCAAACAGCGCCGAAGCCCGCTACCTGAGCGAGCGCCGTACTGCACTGGGCGGTTTCGTACCACAGCGCCGCGCACAGAGCTTCAGCGTACCGACCCCGTCCCTCGATACCCTCAAGGCGATCCTCGACGGCTCGGGCGACCGTGAAATCTCCACCACCATGGCCTTCGTGCGCATCCTGGCGCAACTGGTCAAGGACAAGGAAATCGGCCCGCGCATCGTCCCGATCATCCCGGACGAAGCCCGTACCTTCGGTATGGAAGGCATGTTCCGTCAGTTGGGCATCTACTCCTCCGTCGGCCAGCTCTACGAGCCAGTCGATAAAGACCAGGTGATGTTCTACAAGGAAGACAAGAAGGGCCAGATCCTCGAAGAAGGCATCAACGAAGCGGGCGCCATGAGCTCCTTCATCGCTGCCGGTACTTCGTACTCCAACCACAACCAGCCAATGCTGCCGTTCTACATCTTCTATTCGATGTTCGGCTTCCAGCGCATCGGCGACCTGGCCTGGGCCGCTGGCGACAGCCGTACCCGTGGCTTCCTGATCGGCGGCACCGCCGGCCGCACCACGCTCAACGGCGAAGGCCTGCAACACGAAGACGGTCACAGCCACATCCTGGCTGCCACCATCCCGAACTGCCGCACCTTTGATCCGACCTACGGCTACGAGCTGGCGGTGATCATCCAGGACGGCATGAAGAAGATGACCGAAGAACAACAGGACATCTTCTACTACATCACCGTGATGAACGAATCCTACCAGCAGCCAGCCATGCCGGCCGGTGTCGAGGAAGGCATCGTCAAGGGCATGTACCTGCTCGAGGAAGACAACCGCGAAGCGGCGCACCACGTTCAGCTGATGGGCTCCGGCACCATCCTGCGTGAAGTCCGCGAAGCCGCGAAGATCCTGCGTGAAGAGTTCAACGTCGGCGCCGATGTGTGGAGCGTTACCAGCTTCAACGAACTGCGTCGCGACGGCCTGGCCGTTGAGCGCAGCAACCGTCTGCACCCTGGCCAGAAGCCTAAGCTGAGCTACGTGGAAGAGTGCCTGAACGGCCGCAAAGGTCCGGTCATCGCCTCTACCGACTACATGAAACTGTTCGCCGAGCAGATCCGTCAGTGGGTACCGTCCAAGGAATTCAAAGTCCTGGGCACCGACGGTTTCGGCCGCAGCGACAGCCGCAAGAAACTGCGTCATTTCTTCGAAGTCGACCGTCATTTCGTGGTGTTGGCAGCCCTGGAAGCCCTGGCTGACCGTGGTGACATCGAACCTAAAGTGGTGGCCGAGGCTATCGCCAAGTTCGGTATCAACCCGGAAAAACGCAACCCACTGGACTGCTGAGGAGAGATTCTGTGAGCGAACTCATTCGCGTACCTGACATCGGCAGCGGTGAAGGTGAAGTAATTGAACTGTTTGTGAAGGTCGGCGATCGTATCGAAGCCGATCAGAGCATCCTGACGCTGGAATCGGACAAGGCGAGCATGGAAGTCCCTGCTCCCAAGGCCGGCATCATCAAGAGCCTGAAAGTGAAGCTGGGCGATCGCCTGAAAGAAGGCGACGAGTTGCTGGAGCTGGAAGTCGAAGGTGCCGCTGCGGCGGCCCCTGCGGCTGCCGCTGCGCCTGCTGCAAAAGCGCCTGCTGCACCGGCTCCTGCCGCTGCTCCAGCACCGGCCGCGCCTGCCGCTGCACCTGCTGCTGCTTCGGTTCAGCAAGTGCACGTGCCGGACATCGGTTCGTCGGGCAAGGCCCAGATCATCGAGATCCAGGTCAAGGTCGGCGACACCGTCGAGGCTGATCAGTCGCTGATCACCCTGGAATCCGACAAGGCCAGCATGGAAATCCCGTCGCCTGCCGCTGGCGTGGTCAAAGCCATCAGCGTCAAGCTCAACGACGAAGTCGGCACCGGCGACCTGATTCTGGACCTGGAAGTGGCGGGTGCTGCGGCGCCGGCTGCGGCCGCTCCGGCCCAGGCTGCCGCACCTGCCGCCGCTGCTCCAGCGCCAGCCGCTGCTGCTCCGGCCGCACCGGTGGCCGACAGCGTTCAGGACATCCACGTTCCGGACATCGGTTCGTCGGGCAAGGCCAAGATCATCGAAGTCCTGGTCAAGGCCGGCGACAGCGTTGAAGCCGACCAGTCGCTGATCACCCTGGAATCCGACAAGGCGAGCATGGAAATCCCGTCGCCTGCCGCTGGCGTGGTGGAAAGCGTTTCGATCAAGCTGGACGACGAAGTCGGCACCGGCGACCTGATCCTGAAGCTGAAAGTCAAAGGTGCCGCCCCGGCTGCTGCTCCGGCACCGGCCGCCGCTGCGCCGAGCGCTCCAGCTCCAGCCGCCGCTGCTGCTCCTGCTGCGGCCGCACCGGTAGCTGCCCCGGCCGCTGCTCCAGCCAAGCCAGGCGCCAAGGTTCACGCCGGCCCTGCCGTGCGCCAACTGGCCCGCGAATTCGGTGTCGAGCTGAGCGCCGTGGGTGCCAGCGGTCCACACGGTCGCATCCTCAAGGAAGACGTGCAGGTCTACGTCAAAGCCATGATGCAGAAGGCCAAGGAAGCACCGGCCGCTGCTGCCGGCGCAACCGGTGGCGCGGGCATCCCGCCGATTCCGGTCGTGGACTTCAGCCGCTTCGGTGAAACCGAAGAAGTGCCGATGACCCGCCTGATGCAAATCGGCGCGTCGAGCCTGCATCGCAGCTGGCTGAACATCCCGCACGTGACTCAGTTCGATTCGGCTGATATCACTGAGCTGGAAGCGTTCCGTATCGCTCAAAAAGCCGTTGCAGAGAAGGCTGGCGTCAAGCTGACCATCCTGCCGCTGCTGCTCAAGTCCTGCGCCCACCTGCTCAAGGAACTGCCGGACTTCAACAGTTCGCTGGCTCCAAGCGGCAAGGCGATCATCCGCAAGAAGTACGTGAACATCGGCTTCGCGGTCGACACGCCAGAAGGCCTGCTGGTACCGGTCATCAAGAACGTCGACCAGAAGAGCCTGCTGCAGCTTGCGGCCGAAGCGGCTGCGCTGGCTGCCAAGGCCCGCGACAAGAAGCTTACCGCTGACGACATGCAAGGCGCCTGCTTCACCATTTCCAGCCTCGGCCACATTGGCGGCACCGGCTTCACGCCGATCGTCAACGCGCCGGAAGTGGCGATCCTCGGTGTTTCCAAGGCAACCATCCAGCCAGTCTGGGACGGCAAAGCCTTCCAGCCGAAACTGATGCTGCCACTGTCGCTGTCCTACGATCACCGCGTGATCAACGGCGCCGCTGCTGCACGCTTCACCAAGCGTCTGAGCGACCTGCTGGCGGACATCCGCACCATCCTGCTGTAACACCGGCCGGCCCTCCTTCACCGGAGGGCCTGTCGCGTTCCGTTTTCCGAGCGCCACGCTCGTACCTCAACCCCGCCAATTTGGCGGGGCTTTTTTTGCCTGCGATTTTTAATCGAAAAGAATGCCTTCCTACATTTGTGGCTGATATCGCCCACAACTCAAATCCATTTCGGCTCGATATTTTTCAGGGTTCAATAATTAGTCTTAGTTACACCGTTATTGCACACCCCCGAAATAACTTCACCTGACCGAATGGCAGAACGCCGAATGGAATCGAATATGTTCCAACCAACAGTGGGCCCGATTATTGGCCATACGACAACTAATGATGTCCGTATATTCTTGCGCGGAGATAAACATAAGGGCGCCCTGGTATTTGCCGGCATTCGCTATCGGCGACGCGGTGAAGAACGCTGGTCAAAAGGCACTTTCGCAAAACTCGACAGCCTGCGCGACATGTCCGAAGTCATCGCGCTCAACGATCTGGCTGCCGACACCGACCATGAATACCAGGCCGGCTGGTTCAGCCCGATGAACCCGGTGCACACCCTGGAGACGGTTCAGGAGCTGCCGCTGCAATGGCCGCTTCAGATCCACCGCTTTCGCACTCGCTCCAGCCAGCAGACCCTGCCCAGAGCCTACATTGTGGGGTCTTGCCGCTATCTGCGCATCACCGCGGGCATTGCCTCCGCGCCTCATGTGGGCGACAGGATTTTTGCCTCGATATCCAATGTGGTGGAACAGGCCGAGCCGCCCGTCAGCGCCATGTTAATGACAGGTGATCAGATTTACGTCGATGATCTGAACTTCCTCGCCCCCGACCGGGAACTCGGGGAAATCCTTCACAAGTACAGGGTGGCATTCTCGCAACCGAACATCACAAAGTTAATGTCCAGCCTGCCAACTTATATGATCCTCGATGATCATGAAATCGAGGACAACTGGCCAGCCAACAAGAACAAATCCGACGACCACTTATATGCCAACGCAACAAAGGCCTACGAGTTATATCAAGCCAGCCACAGCCCTGCGCACGAACTTTCCGCGAGCGGGAAAATAAACAAAAAATTGGACAAATATTGGTATCAGTTCACAGAAGGCGATATCGAATGGTTTGTCACCGACAGCAGAACACGGCGCAATCTTTCGGCAGCCGACCGCCGCATCCTGGATGTCGAGCAGGAATACGCATTGTGCAAATGGCTGATCCACAGCCCGGCGCGGGTCAAATTCGTGGTCACCAGCGTGATGCTCTACCCTGACTGCAAGCGCTTGGGCGATGACACCTGGAAAGCCTTTCCCGAGCAACGGCTACGACTGCTGGAGACGATTCGTACTCACCGCATCAAGAATGTCGTCTTCGTTTCCGGTGACGTCCACGGCTCCCTGACCAGCCGCCTGACCCACAGTGAAGACCCTGACTTCGAACTCCACACCATCGTCTCCTCACCGCTGTGCAACAGCAAAATGCTGCCCTACGCCAAAGCCGAAACCTTCATCCTCGACCAGCCCTTGGCCCGAACCGCTGCGGGGGACTATCGCCAGCAACTGACCGGCAAAGTGATCAGCCAGGACAACTTCGCACACGTGATCGTCGATACGCAGCACATTCATGTGCGCTATCACGATCGGGATGGCAACCTTCTACAGGCGACCCGTATTTCGTTGCGTTAGGAGCAAAAGATCGCAGTCCGTGGCACTCTCAGAGAGGTCCGCCATTTCCATATAAAACGGCCAAAGGTTGCGATCTTTTCTGCCAACACCTTTAATCCTGACGCCGATTGAAGAAATCTTCACTTCGAAGGACATATTCTTATAGCACTTGGCCTTCATGTCTCTTGTCAGTCGGTATCGCAATGATGCAACCTTGCGGCAGGCAACAGTAAAGGGGCGAGAGCCCGGCGCATTCAGCAAATTCGAAGCGAGTTTCCCTCCATGAAAAGCCAACCCGATGCCGCCAGCCGTATGGTGGCCGAGGTAGTGACGCAGTTGCCTGTGCCCTCGCGGCTCGGCATGCTGCGTTTCGAACGGCTGAATGAAGCAAGCTGGGCGCTGCTGTTTCTTGATCCCAATTGCGAACGCCAGTTCGGCCTGCCGGCCATGGAGCTGTGCGCTCTGGTCGGCTCGCCCTACGCCAGCCTGATGGAGCCGGAAGCGCGCTATCAATTGCATGATGCGATCCAGCACCAACTGAGCGAACACTCGCACTACCTGATCCGCTACACCCTGCACACCGCCACCGGCTCGCTGAACCTGCTGGAAATGGGCGAACCCTACAAGCAACACAATCGACACCTGCTGCGCGGTTACCTGCTGGTGATCGACGGCCTGTTCGAAGACGACCCCTTGCTGCCGGCACTGGATCTGGAAAACCAGAACTCGCGCCTGCAAATTGCCCTGGAACTCAACCAGCGCGCCCAGCAGGAACAACTGCAGCATCTGGAACGGGCGCGCGCCCAGCAGGACCTGATCCTGCTGCTGACCCGCCAGCGCTACAGCAGCAACAATTCACTGCAGGAAGCCGCCGAGCTGATTACGCGCAGCGCCTGTGATGTCTACGAAATCGACTGCGCCAGCCTGTGGAACCTCGAAGGCTCGATGCTGGTGCCCATCTCGGCCTATCACCGCACCAGCGGGGAATACCTGCTGCCGGCGCCCATCGACGCCAGCCATTTCCCCGACTACCTTGAAGCCTTGCAAACCGGCCGCGCCATCGACGCCCACAACGCCATTCGCGACCCGCGCACCCGGGACATGGCCGAAAGCCTGCTCCCGCGCAATGTCAACGCGATGCTCGACGCCAGCATTCGGGTCGATGGCCAAGTGGTCGGCGTACTGTGCCTGGAGCAATCCGGTGCCACCCGCGTCTGGCAGTCGGACGAAATCGCCTTTGCCGGCGAACTGGCCGATCAGTTCGCCCAGGTCATCAGCAATCACAACCGGCGCACCGCCACCAGCGCCCTGCACCTGTTCCAGCGGGCGGTCGAGCAAAGTGCCAACGCCTTTTTGCTGGTCAATTGCGATGGGGTGGTGGAGTACGTCAACCCGAGCTTCACCGCGATCACCCAGTACAGCACCGAAGAAGTCCATGGCCAGCGACTGTCGGAACTGCCAGCCCTGGAAAACCTCAGCGAACTGCTGTTCGACGCGCCCTCGGCGCTGGCCAAGAGCAACAGCTGGCAAGGCGAGTTCAAGAGCCGGCGCAAAAACCTCGAACCGTACTGGGGCCAGCTGTCGATTTCCAAGGTCTACGGCGACAATCGCGAGCTGACCCATTACATCGGCATTTACGAAGACATCACCCAGACCAAGCTCGCCCAGCAACGCATCGAGCGCCTGGCCTACACCGACAACCTGACCAACCTGGGCAATCGCCCGGCGTTCATCCGCAACCTCGACGAACGCTTCGCCCGCGATGCCGACACCCCCATCAGCCTGTTGCTGGTGGACATCGATAACTTCAAGCGGATCAACGACAGCCTCGGTCACCAGACCGGCGACAAACTGCTGATCAGCCTGGCCCGACGCCTGCGCAACAGCCTTATCCCGAGTGGCAGCCTGGCGCGTTTTGCCAGTAACGAATTCGCCGTGTTGCTGGACAACAGCGACCTGGCGACAGGCCAACAAGTGGCCAATCAACTGCTGGCAACCCTCGACAAACCAATGTTCGTCGACAACCAGTTGATCAGCGTGACCGGCTCCGTAGGCCTGGCCTGCGCGCCACTGCACGGACGCGACCCGCAGACCCTGATGCGTAACGCCGGCCTGGCGCTGCACAAGGCCAAGGCCAACGGCAAACACCAGGTGCAAGTGTTCACCGAAGCCCTGAACGCCGAGGCCAGCTACAAGCTGTTCGTTGAAAACAACCTGCGCCGCGCCCTGACCCAGAACGAACTCGACGTGTTCTACCAGCCCAAGCTGTGCCTGCGCAGCGGTCGCCTGCTGGGGATGGAAGCGCTGCTGCGCTGGAATCATCCGGAAAAAGGCATGATCCGTCCGGACCAGTTCATCAGCGTGGCCGAGGAAACCGGCCTGATCATTCCCATCGGCAAATGGATCGCGCGCCAGGCCTGTCGCAAGAGCAAAGAGCTGACCGCCGCGGGCATGGGCAACCTTCAGGTGGCGATCAACCTGTCGCCCAAACAGTTCTCCGACCCGGACCTGGTGGCCTCCATCGCCAACATCCTCAAGGAAGAAGCGCTGCCCGCCAACTTGCTGGAACTGGAACTGACCGAAGGCCTGTTGCTGGAGGCCACCGAAGACACCCACCTGCAACTCGACCAGCTCAAGCGCCTGGGCCTGACCCTGGCCATGGACGACTTCGGCACCGGTTATTCGTCGCTTAGTTACTTGAAAAAATTCCCCATCGACATCATTAAGATCGATCGAAGCTTCATTCACGAAATCCCGGACAACCAGGACGACATGGAAATCACCTCCGCGGTGATCGCCATGGCCCATAACCTGAAACTCAAGGTCGTGGCTGAAGGCATCGAAACCGCCCAGCAACTGGCCTTCCTGCGTCGCCATCGCTGCGACGTTGGCCAGGGCTACCTGTTCGACAAACCGATCCCGGGCTCCGAGCTGATCGAAAAGCTCCAACGCTACCCGCGCGGCCCGATCGCCTGAGCTGCGGCCCCATGGACCTGTAGGCGCGAGCAATCTCGCACCCACAGGGTTAGTGCGTAACTGGACGGTATTGGGCACACTGGCGGTCTGACTACATCTCAACCTGACTGAGAGGACTGATAATGGTTCTGCGCTCGGAAATCCTGGTGAACAAAAACGTGCTCCCTACTAAAGAACAAGCTCTGCCCGGCCGCGAAACCCCGATCAAGGTGCCGGACGAACACTTCGTCAACCACAACCCGCTGCTGGGTCCGTTCCCCGGCAACGTCGAGTTCGCCATCTTCGGCCTGGGCTGCTTCTGGGGCGCGGAGCGTCGGTTCTGGCAGCGCGAAGGCGTGTACAGCACCGCCGTGGGCTATGCCGGCGGTTTCACGCCGAACCCGACGTATGAAGAAGTCTGCTCGGGCCTGACCGGCCACAGCGAAGTCGTGCTCGTGGTCTACGAGCCGGAAAAAGTCAGCTACGAAGAGCTGTTGAAGATGTTCTGGGAACTGCACAACCCGACCCAGGGCATGCGCCAGGGCAACGACATCGGCACCCAGTACCGCTCGGTGATCTACGCCACCAAACCCGAGCAACTGGAAGCGGCGAAGAAAAGCGCGCAAGTGTTCCAGGCCGAACTGACCAAGGCCGGCAAAGGCATCATCACCACTGAAATCGATGAAGCCCCGACCTTCTACTACGCCGAGGCGTATCACCAGCAATACCTGGCGAAAAACCCTGAAGGCTATTGCGGGATTGGCGGTACCGGCGTGACCTGCCCGATTTAATCGGCCAACAAACCTGTAGGAGCGAGCCTGCTCGCGATGGTCGTTAACGATAACGCGTACTTTCTGATTTAACGCGTTGCCTTTGCGCCCATCGTCGGAACGCCGTCCGGAGCAAGCTCGCTCCTACAGGTACAGAATCAACTCTCGGCAATCAGCCAATCCATGCGCCACCCGCCCTGGGTCTGCCCGAGCTTCTCGGACAACCACGGCAGCAGCTCACGCAACTCTTCCTCCAGCCCCCACGGCGGATTGGCAATCGCCAACCCGGAACCGTTCAGGCTGTTCGGCGTATCCAGCGGATGCACCAGCAACTCCACCCGCAGCAACTTCGGCGCGCCCGTACCGGCCAGGTCCTGATAGAAGCGGCGTAACGCACGCTGATCCTTCACCGGGTACCAGATCGCCGCCACGGTTTGCCGCATCCGGCCAATCGCCTCTTTCAAGGACGCGGCACAGCGCTGCATCTCGTCGAGCTTTTCGAACGGCGGGTCGATCAACATCACCGCGCGCTTCTCCGGCACCGGCAGCAAGGCACGCGGCACATGCCAGCCCTCGCCCAAGTGCACCTTGACCCGACGATCGCCGGCCATGTTGTCCTTGAGCAGCACACCGTCTTCCGGGTGCTTCTCATTGAGCAGCACGCGATCCTGAGGACGGGTCAGGCGCCGCGCCAACTCCGGCGAGCCCGGGTAATAGCGCAACTGGCCGTCCGGGTTCATTTCGTGCAGCACCTGCATGTAATCGGCGGTCAGGAGCGGCAGATCCGGCTGATCCCACAAACGCGCGATGCCCTCCAGGTACTCACCGGTACGACTGGCCTGATCGCCCTGGAGGTCATACAGGCCAATGCCGGCGTGGGTGTCGAGATAGGCAAACGGCTGCTCCTTGCGCGACATCAGGGCGATGAGGCGGGTCAAGGTCAGGTGTTTGAACACATCGGCGTGATTGCCGGCATGGAAGGCGTGACGATAATTCATGGCTGCTCCTGCGAAGGCCGGGAAGTTTACCTTTTACCGGCCGGCAAGTCAGGGGTTGGCGACAGAGCGGCCAACCCAACCGCCCTCTGCGCTACAGCGATGGCCGAGCCCGCAACCGCCGCCCAACCACATCCAGCACATCGCAGCCATCGCGCAACGAAATGGCGCAGAGCAAGGCGAAGTCACTGAGGATGAAAGACTCGCACTCGATCGAACCGCGCATGGACAGGTTTTCAAGCACCTGGGTGACGGCGCGAATGCGGTGGTTGGCCGCGTCATACAAGACATCGAGCGGCGCATGGGTGTCGACGAACAGGGTGGGCATGTCGCTGCAGTTGCTGGTCAATGCCATGAAACGGTTGTCGGGATGGGCGGTCGGTTTTTCGTAGGGGGGATCGGGATGTATGGGTTTCATTTTTTAACCTCTGGTAGAAGCGGGGCTACCATCGGCCTTCCTACGGGCTTGGGTGGCAGCCATACGCGGGGTAGGAATATCGAGACCAGGGAACTCGACCACGCCGAAGCGTGCCCGCGCACAGCCGCCGCAACAGATCTTACGGACGCACGTTAGTGGCCGCAAATCAGGTGTCGACGCCAAAGCGTTTCAACTGGTCTTGAAGGGTTCCTACACCCCATCACTGAATGGTCAGTGACCGCCAAAGACTACCCATGAAACCTACGCGCCAACAGTTCACGGAAACCGTTACGTTTTGAAGGAAATGTCCGAAGACCTTGCCCGGAAATTTCGCAGCGGCCCCCATCCACTAAAGAGATGTGAGACTGCCAGGTAGTCATTGCGCGAAAATATGCGTTTGTTCGTGGCGCCTGCCGGGGGGCGTGCCCATCGATTGTCCTTGGGTTACAGGTCAATTGCGCCGGGGCGGTCCACGCCGAGCGGGCTGTTTTTGATCAGGTCGCGGCAGCCATGGGCAGGCGCCGTCACGCCAACTCCCGCTCCGTCTGCGCGGCCAGTTCCGCCTCGCGTTCGACGATGGCGGCCTCCAGTTCCGGGGAGCGTTTGGCCCACTGCTCGGGAGGCAAGGGTTTTGACCATTCGATGATGTCGGGATAGGGCAGGTCGGGGGGCGGATTCAGTTTCCAGCGTTCCAGCACGTCGATCAGCAGCGTGTTGAAAATGAAGATCCCGCAGAAACCTTCCCACAAGAGGGTTACAGGCCAGCCTCGCAATTTCGCGGCTTTTACAAGATCGTCCAGATAGGTCGCCCATATCCCTTTAGACCAGTCGAAACGTGCCGTCTGATCCTCGACAGCCTCCGGCCCGATCTCCATATAGCTGCGCATGCACTCCCACAACGCCATCGCCGTAGTCCCGCCGCCGCAGTTGAAGCCCAATGAATAGTGCTTGTTGTCCTCCCTGGCCTGCGGGTCAGGGTTTTCGAAGCCAATGATCAACAAACCCATGGTGGCTCGACCGGCCTGACTGACCGACGACTGCTGGGTGGCGGCGGCGGTCACGGTTTCCCACGGGACGATCCAGTACTCGCCATCGTCGCGCGGGACGCAGACTTCTCGACGTTGGCGGTTGAAGCGCACGGGTAGAGGGACTTCGCGGAAGAGGCCTTGGATCAAGATCAGTACTGGAATACCCAAAATGATCGCCCCCAGGATCAAAACATCCTGGCTGAAATCAGAGTCGAGATTTCGCGTGAAGAAGGACATGGCTAAAAACACCATCAGCGTGGGCCACATCACCATCACCGCAGAGCCGATGCTGTAGCTGCCAACATCCAAAAACACCTCGTTCTTGCGCCAGACGATGTTGAGCACGTCCAGCGGTTTTTCTCCGGTGGGGATGGGCAACGGCGCCAGATAGTCATTGCGCGAAAACAGCCGCTTTTTCGTGCTGCCTGCCGGGGGCGTACTCATCGCTTGTCCTTGGGTTGCAGGTAAATTGCGCCGGGGCGGCCTTCGCCGAGCGGGTAGTTCGGTACCCGATCCAGTTCAGGCGTCGGGTCCGCCCATAGGGCGGTCACGGCCGTTGAGTGATTCAGGATAAAGGCCAGCCCTCGCTCGCCGCCGATGAAGTGTTGGGCGCCGAGCATGGCGGTCAATGGCGTGCGATAGCGCACACGCAGGGAAACCGTGGCGGGTTGGGAGCTCAGGACATTGTTCAGAGTGTTGAACGGGCCGTTCAGGCGCAGGCCCTGGATATTCGCCGTCACGCCAACTCCCGCTCCGTCTGCGCGGCCAGTTCCGCCTCGCGCTGGGCGATGGCGGCCTCCAGTTCCGGGGAGCGTTTGGCCCATTGTTCGGGAGGCAAGGGTTTTGACCATTCGATGATGTCGGGATAGGGCAGGTCGGGCGGATAAGAAAGTTTCAAGTTCTGAAGTTTCTCCGCCAAGTAAGTGCCCAAAATCGTGATGCAGAAAACGCCCCAAAAAACGCCTAGCAGATTGCCCTTGCGCAAGTCGGTGATGATCGAACCAATTTGTGTTTCTTCGTAGGGAGCGATGCCGACACGACTTTCAGGAACCGCCTGCGGACCGACCTCCATGTAACTGCGAACGCACTCCCACAACGCCATCGCCGTAGTCCCGCCGCCGCAGTTGAAGCCCAATGAATAGTGCTTCTTTTCCTCCCTGGCCTGCGGGTCCGGGTTTTCAAAACCAATGATCAACAAACCCATGGTGGCTCGACCGGCCTGACTGACCGACGACTGCTGGGTGGCGGCGGCGGTCACGGTTTCCCACGGGACAATCCAGTATTCGCCATCGTCGCGCGGGACACAGACTTCTCGGCGCTGGCGGTTGAAGCGCACGGGAAGAGGGACTTCTCGGAAGAGGCCTTGGATCAACAAAAAAATCGGGATGACCATGATGCAGGCCCCCAACACCAGCGCATCTGGATCCTCGAAGAAATAGGCCAACCCCAGGAACAGCATCACCATCGGCCACATCACCATCACCGCAGAGCCGATGCTGTAGTTGCCTATATCCAAAAACACCTCGTTCTTGCGCCAAATGGTATTGAGCACGTCCTGCGGTTTTTCTCCGGTGGGTATAGGCAATGGCGCCAGGTAGTCATTGTGCGAAAACAGCCGTTTTTTCGTGGTACCTGTCGGCGGCGTACTCATCGTTTGCCCTTGGGTTGCAGGTAAATCGCACCGGGATGGCCCTCGCCGAGCGGGTAGTTCGGCACCCGATCCAGTTCCGGCGTCGGGTCCGCCCATAGGGCTGTCACGCCCGTTGAGTCATTCAGGGTGAAGGCCAGTCCCCGCTCGCCGCCGATGAAGTGTTGGGCACCGAGCATGGCGGTCAATGGCGTGCGATAACGCACACGCAGGCCTCGGGTATGCGCCATCACGCCAACTCCCGCTCCGCCTGCGCGACCAGTTCCGCCTCGCGTTCGGCGATGGCGGCCTCCAGTTCCGGGGAGCGTTTGGCCCATTGTTCGGGAGGCAAAGGTTTTGACCATTCGATGATGTCGGGATAGGGCAGGTCTGGCGGCGGGTACAGCTTTTTCCTTTGCAGGTAGGTGGCGAGTGGAGCATTGAAGATAAATACGCCGAATACTCCTTCCCACAGCAGTGTTAAAAACCAGCCGCGCTCTTTGGCTTTATCGTTCAGGTAATCGATGTAGTAGCGCAGGTTGGCACCAGAGTTAAGTGCTGCGGCCTCAGGCGCAGCTTCCGGACCAATTTCCATATAGCTGCGCATGCACTCCCACAACGCCATCGCCGTGGTCCCGCCGCCGCAGTTGAAGCCCAATGAATAGTGCTTGTTGTCTTCCCGGGCCTGCGGGTCCGGATTTTCGAAACCGATGATCAACAAACCCATCGTGGCTCGACCAGCCTGACTGACCGACGACTGCTGGGTGGCGGCGGCGGTCACGGATTCCCACGGGACGATCCAGTACTCGCCATCGTCGCGTGGGACGCAGACCTCTCGGCGTTGGCGATTGAAGCGCACGGGGAGCGGGACTTCGCGGAAGAGGCCATGGATCAAGATCAATATCGGAATGCCCAAAATAACCGCCCCCAGGATCAAAATACCTTGGCTTAAATCAGGGTCGAGATTTCGCGTGAAGAACGACATGGCTAAAAACAGCATCACCGAAGGCCACATCACCATCACCGCCGAGCCGATACTGTAGTTGCCTACATCCAGAAACACCTCGTTCTTGCGCCAGATGACGTTAAGCACATCGGTGGGTTTTCTACCTGTGGGGATGGGCAATGGCGCCAGGTAGTCATTGCGCGAAAGCAGCCGCTTTTTCGTGGTACCTGCCGGGGGCGTGCTCATCGTTTGCCCTTGGGTTGCAGGTAAATCGCACCGGGGTGGCCCTCGCCGAGCGGGTAGTTCGGTACCCGGTCCAGTTCCGGCGTCGGGTCCCCCCACAGGGCCGTCACGCCCGTTGAATCATTCAGGGTGAAGGCCAGCCCCCGCTCGCCGCCGATGAAGTGTTGGGCGCCGAGCATGGCGGTCAGTGGCGTGCGATAGCGCACACGCAGGGAAACCGTGGCGGGTTGGGAGCTCAGGACATTGCTCAGTGTGTTGAACGGGCCGCTCAGGCGCAGGCCCTGGCCTTCCTTGAACGGTATCCACTGGCAGGCGCTGCTGGCCAGCCAGTGCGGCGTCAGATCGCGCCAGGGACGCAGTGGCTTGAAATGATCGCGCCGGCCGGTTTTGATCTGTTCACGGGAGTTCAGGCTGTCCACCGGGTCACCGACCATGCTCAGTTCCAGGTAGACACTGTCGGGCTCCGCACCTGGCAAATCGAGGGTCAGGCTATTGATGGAACTGAAATACTCGAGGCGGGATGGGCCATTGCCATGGTTGGACTTCAAGTTGCTTTGCATGCTGACCCGCGGCGCATACAGGATGAAATACAGCCGGTCGAGCTCATCCTGCTGGGCCTTGGGCGGGATAGGCTGCAAATTGTTAGCTCGCGCTTTCGACCAGCAGCAGTGGTTCAGGAAGTTTTGCAGCGGGGTTTTCTGCAGGACGCTGGTGATCAGGTGCAATACGCCCAATATGAGAATCAGCCAGTTCAACGGCCCCATGTACAGCGTGTAACGCAAGATGGCGACATCGACGGTAATTGAACCTGCCAGGGCACGAGCGGTGTAACCAACCCCTAACAGCGCCTGGGTGCCGAAGGTCGCTATTTGTCCACCAACCACGGTTTGGCGCATATCCAGCCATGGGTCAATTCGGTTTTGGGCGTTCTCCAATTGAATTTTCAGAGAGTTGAACTCTGCGAATGCTGCACCGAGAGATAACAGACCCATCACCCCACCAAACAGAGTCAGTGTGGGTGCCGCTGAGCCATAGAAGTGAAATCGATCCCGCCCCAACCCCTTCCGTACTTGACTATCAACCACCGCCACCAACGCCGCCCCCGCATACAACGTCGCCGAAATCGTGTCATTGACCCGCCGGCTGTCCATCCCCTCCAACACCCCGGCCTGACTCAAATAGTTATTCGCATTGACCACGTTCAACAACAACGCCGCCAACGGCACCACCCCACCGCTGTTGGCCACCACCGGCGATTGAATGATCCGCCCCACCTGCCCCGCGCCAATGGCCTTGCCGGTCGCCCTGGCCCAGTCGCCCAGCGCTTCGGCCTGTTGCCCCATCAGCTTCGCCACTTGCCGCCCCGCCTCGGTGACAAACTGCAAGCGCGTGTCGTTGCCCAGGCGCGCGGCGACAAAAATGCCCATCCAGGAACGGCCGAGGCCGCTGTCACCCTTGAGCAGCAACAGCGCCGCCGCCAACCGGTTGACCAGCACGCTCCATTGGCTGCCGACGTCCCGCGCCATGTAGGCAATGTCGCGCAGGGTCGGCTCACTCAACGGCGCCAGTGCCTGATGGGTCGCGCTGAGGTTGTCGGAGGCCAGTGCGGCCATCAGCTCGCTCAGGCGGGAAGCGCTGTTAACGGCCGCATCGATGGAGGGTGTCCAGGCGTTGAACAGTTGCTTCAGGGCGCCGCCGTCAGGGGCGCGGATGTAGTCGGCGTATTGTTCGGCCCCCTGGGCGCGAATGCACTGGGCGGTCAGGCAGCCGGTGGCCAGTTCGGTCAGCCAGCGACGCGTCTCCAGGTCGTCGTAGTCCACAAACCAGGTGCCGCTGTGTGAGCGCTTGAGGTACAGGCCCCGATCGGCAAACAGCGCGGTGTGACGTTGCTCCAGATGTTGGTAGTGCGCCGCGGCGGTCTGGGTGAACCAGGTGTTCATCGCCTCGAGGTCGATGTATTTGCCGACCTTGGCACTGAAGAGATGGTTATTGAGGTTGGCGTGCTTTTCGGCGCGGTATTCGCGGACGACGAATTCTGCTTCGGTGTACAGGTCCTCCGGAATAAAGGCCCGCACCGGGGCGACGATGCCCGCAATCCGGGCGTCGCGTTCGGCGGCCTGGGCCCGGGTGGGCTGCCCGCCGTATCGACGGGCCTGGGTTTCGGCCTTGAGCTCCTCATCCAGCCGATGCTGGGTGTCGAGCATGACCTGGCCCTGTGCGGGCGTGAGGTTGATCTCATGCGCCTTGTAGCGGTAGCTGATGGACCCGGCCAGTTCGGCGCCGTCCTCGCTGATCAGGCTGCGCACGAACCCGCCGATGCTCAGGCGCAGATTATTCTCGCCCAGCCATTTTTCGTGGTTCGCCTCCAGCCATTCCTGTTCGTGATTGATGTCACGCAGCACACCCAGGTCGTCGTCGAGACAGGCGAAGACGGCGAACAGCCCCTCGGTTTGTGCCGTGGCGCCGTCCAGCCAATCCTGAGTGCCCTGCCCCTCCCACGGCTCGGCGCTCCACTCGCCGGGCCGCTGGTCGCTGGCATCGGGATGCTCAGCGAGGATGCGTTTGCGCTCACGGGCGCGGTGCATGGCGTCGGTGTAAGCCTTGATGTTGCCTGGGGTCGGGTCCTTCAGCACGGCGTCGCCCAGCGCGTCGGTGTCCTCGACGCCCCGCTTCAGGTCCGCTTTCAGGGCACGGGCGAAGGTGTCGGGGAGCAGTTCAGCCATGACCTCGGCGGCTTGTTCCAGCGGCGGGCAATGTTTGGCTTGCAGTTCGTTGGCCACGGTACGCAGGGCGATATGGCGCATGTGTTCATGGCGCTTGGCGCTGCTGTCACTCAGCGCCTTGCAGTGCTCGGGGTTCAACGGGAATTCGCTGTAGAGCATCCAGGCATCATGGATTTTTTCCAACGCCAACCCCGACAGGGGAGCCTTGAGCAGCAGGGTTTCATCCTCGTCCAGTGCCTGTTCCGCGAACTGGCCAGAGCGCGAGACGCCATAGCGCTTGAGCGGACCCTGGTCCTGCCACAGATAAACAAACCCGGCACGCAGGCGTCGCACCGCCATGGGCCGGCCCTGGGTGGACACGCCGGGGGCGCAGCAGGGGTTTTCGGCCTTTTCCTCGGCCAGGGCATAACGCACGGGCACGACGAAAAGCTCCGCCTGGCTGGCGGGGCACGGCATCAGCGTACAGTTGATATCGATGTGAGGCTGCGCCTTGGCGGCGCGCTCGGCCTGGGCGGCTCGATCAATCCAGGCCAGTTGCTCTGCGATGGACTTCTTCACGGGTGCACTGGTTTTGTCGCCTGGACCGATAGCCATGTCTTGATATCCCTCTCTGATCACCTCCCAACCGTGGGAAGCCCGCCACTGTCAAGGATGAGTTACCCCGACTCGGGCATGAGGCGGGCTAACGCAAAGTACGTGCACACAGAGAGAATTCAAGACGCTCGAGCAAAACAGGAAATATCCCACGAGCGGTAAAGAAAAAGGCGACAAAAAAGAAGTGCGGGACAATGCCCGAACAAAAAAAACGGCTCGCACCTTTAGGCTGCGAGCCGTTCTTTTATCAGAGATGGGAAGCGCGCTCCCCATCGCTTATCACTTGTTCAGACGGAAATCTGCCTCGGCAGCAGCGAAGCGCGAAAGCATGCCGCTAGTCGGGTTACCCAGCTTGCTGACAATGTAGATCGCCAGGCTGGCGAAGATGAAACCAGGGATGATTTCGTAAAGGCCCAGCAGTTCGAAGTGTTTCCAGACGATCACGGTGATCGCGCCGACCAGGATACCGGCCAGTGCGCCGTTGCGGGTCATGTCTTTCCAGATCACCGAGATCAGTACGACCGGGCCGAATGCAGCACCGAAACCGGCCCAGGCATAGCTCACCAGGCCCAGTACGCGGTTGCTCGGGTTGGCCGCCAGGCCGATCGCGATCAGGGCAACCAGCAGCACCATGGCACGGCCGACCCAGACCAGTTCAACCTGGGAAGCGCTTTTACGCAGGAAGGTCTTGTAGAAGTCTTCGGTCAGGGCGCTGGAGCACACCAGCAGCTGGCAGCTCAGGGTGCTCATCACGGCCGCCAGGATCGCCGACAGCAGGACACCGGCCACCCAAGGGTTGAACAGGATTTTCGCCAGTTCGATGAACACGCGCTCGTGGTTTTCGGTGACGGCACCGGCCACGTCAGGGTGAGCCGAGAAGTAAGCGATACCGAAGAAACCTACCGCAACGGTGCCGCCCAGGCACAGGATCATCCAGGTCATGGAGATGCGACGGGCGTTGGCAATCGATTTGACCGAATCCGCGGCCATGAAACGCGCCAGGATGTGCGGCTGACCGAAGTAACCCAGGCCCCAGCCCATCAGCGAGATGATGCCGATGAAGGTCGTGCCCTTGAGCATGTCGAAGTTGCTTGGATCTTGCGCTTCGATGGCCAGGAACGTGGTATCGACGCCGCCGGTAGCCAGCAGCACGATGATCGGCGTCAGCAGCAGGGCAAAAATCATCAGGGTGGCTTGTACGGTGTCCGTCCAGCTCACCGCCAGGAAACCGCCCACGAAGGTGTAGGCAATCGTCGCCGCAGCACCGGCCCACAGCGCAGTCTCGTAGGACATGCCGAAGGTGCTTTCGAACAGACGGGCGCCGGCCACGATGCCGGACGCGCAGTAGATGGTGAAGAACACCAGGATCACGACCGCCGAGATGATCCGCAGCAGCCCGCTTTTATCTTCGAAACGGCTGGCGAAGTAGTCCGGCAGCGTCAGGGCATCGCCGTTGTGCTCGGTCTGCACGCGCAGACGGCCGGCGACGAACAGCCAGTTCAGGTAGGCACCGATGATCAGGCCGATGGCGATCCAGCTTTCGGACAGGCCGGACATGTAGATGGCGCCCGGCAGGCCCATCAACAACCAGCCGCTCATGTCGGATGCGCCCGCGGACAATGCAGTGACGACGCTGCCGAGGCTACGACCGCCGAGAATGTAGTCAGAAAGGTTGTTGGTGGAGCGATAGGCCATGAAGCCGATCAGCACCATGGCTGCGATGTAGATCACGAACGTGATCAGGGTTGGATTGCTTACGCTCATTAAGTTACGCCCTGGCTTTGTTTTTATGTAGCGGCGGCTGGTGAACCGCTCGCAAACGACGACGTTTGACAGACGATCCGGGATCCCGCGCATTTATGACTGATGTTTCCCCAGGAAAGCCATCAGCCGGTGCACCTGTCTTTTATGACTGGTTGCACCTTGGGGCGCGAATGCTATTCAACAAAGCAAATAAGGTGCAACCCATTTCTGGAGAATTAGTTGCACCTAATCGGATTTTCAGCAAAAGCAGGCCTTTTTGCTCCCTTTTAGCGCAGTAGATACGACGCGATAGAAGCAAAAGCACCAAGCAGGCGCAGCACGCTCGTACCAGAATTGATTTCCTGACGAGGTGTTTAAAATTCCGACAAAAAAGGGTTGCACCCGGTTGCACCTCTCTCGGCGCACGGCTAATCTTGCCGCCAGCTGATGCCACGCAGTCGTGGCAAACATGAGGATAAAAACATGGCTACCACCACCCTTGGGGTCAAACTTGATGACCCGACCCGCGAACGCCTCAAGGCTGCCGCGACCTCGATTGATCGCACGCCACACTGGCTGATCAAGCAGGCAATTTTCAATTACCTGGAGAAACTCGAGGGTGGTGCAACCCTGACCGAGCTGAACGGTTTGACCAGCAAGGACGCTGACGACACGGGCGAAGTCCATGTCGACCACGCGCACCAGTGCTTCCTCGAGTTCGCCGAAAGCATCCTGCCGCAATCGGTGCTGCGCGCCTCGATCACTGCTGCTTACCGTCGTCCGGAACCGGAAGTGGTGCCGATGCTGATCGAGCAGGCCCGCCTGCCGGCACCGATGGCCGAAGCCACCAACAAACTCGCCGCCTCGATTGCCGAAAAACTGCGCAATCAGAAGAGCGCTGGCGGTCGTGCCGGCATTGTTCAAGGCCTG
This sequence comes from Pseudomonas fluorescens group sp. PF-69, assembly GCF_054481235.1. NCBI lineage: Bacteria > Pseudomonadati > Pseudomonadota > Gammaproteobacteria > Pseudomonadales > Pseudomonadaceae > Pseudomonas > Pseudomonas fluorescens group sp. PF-69. The sequence continues at coordinate 1,134,313 of NZ_JBTMNC010000001.1, forward strand.
CTGCAGGAATTTTCCCTGTCGTCCCAGGAAGGCGTGGCGCTGATGTGCCTGGCCGAAGCGCTGCTGCGCATCCCGGACAAAGGCACCCGTGACGCACTGATCCGCGACAAGATCAGCACCGGCAACTGGCAGCCACACCTGGGCAACAGCCCTTCGCTGTTCGTCAACGCCGCGACCTGGGGTCTGTTGCTGACCGGCAAACTGGTCTCTACCCATAACGAAACAGGCCTGACCTCGTCCCTGAGCCGCATCATCGGCAAGAGCGGCGAGCCGATGATCCGCAAGGGCGTCGACATGGCGATGCGCCTGATGGGCGAGCAGTTCGTCACCGGTGAAACCATCGCCGAAGCCCTGGCCAACGCCAGCAAGTTCGAAGCCAAGGGTTTCCGTTACTCCTACGACATGCTCGGTGAAGCCGCGCTGACCGAACACGACGCCCAGAAGTACCTGGCCTCGTACGAACAAGCCATCCACTCGATCGGCAAAGCGTCCCACGGTCGCGGGATTTATGAAGGCCCGGGCATCTCGATCAAGCTGTCGGCCTTGCACCCACGCTACAGCCGCGCGCAATACGAGCGCGTGATGGACGAGCTGTACCCGCGCCTGCTGTCGCTGACCCTGTTGGCCAAGCAATATGACATCGGCCTGAACATCGACGCCGAAGAAGCCGACCGCCTCGAGCTGTCGCTGGATCTGCTCGAGCGCCTGTGCTTCGAGCCGCAACTGACCGGCTGGAACGGCATCGGCTTCGTGATCCAGGCTTATCAGAAGCGTTGCCCGTACGTGATCGACTACGTGATCGACCTGGCTCGCCGCAGCCGTCATCGCCTGATGATCCGCCTGGTAAAAGGCGCGTACTGGGACAGCGAAATCAAGCGCGCCCAGGTCGAAGGCCTGGAAGGCTATCCGGTCTACACCCGCAAGGTGTACACCGACGTGTCCTACATCGCTTGCGCACGCAAACTGCTGTCGGTGCCGGAAGTCATCTACCCGCAGTTCGCCACGCACAACGCCCACACCCTGTCGGCCATTTATCACATCGCCGGTCAGAACTATTACCCGGGCCAGTACGAGTTCCAGTGCCTGCACGGCATGGGTGAACCGCTGTACGAACAGGTCGTGGGCAAGGTTTCCGAAGGCAAGCTGAACCGTCCGTGCCGCGTGTACGCTCCGGTTGGTACTCACGAAACCCTGCTGGCGTACCTGGTACGTCGTCTGCTGGAAAACGGCGCGAACACTTCGTTCGTCAACCGCATCGCCGACCAGTCGATTTCGATTCAGGAGCTGGTGGCCGATCCAGTGGCCAGCATCGAGCAGATGGCGACGCTGGAAGGCGGCTTCGGTCTGCCGCACCCGCGCATTCCGCTGCCACGCGACCTGTACGGCTCCGAGCGCGCCAACTCCAGCGGCATCGACATGGCCAACGAACATCGCCTGGCCTCCCTGTCCTGCGCCCTGCTGGCGACCGCGCATAACAACTGGAAAGCCGCGCCAATGCTCGGTTGCGCCTCCAGCACTGAAACCCCTGCGCCGGTGCTGAACCCGTCCGATCTGCGTGACGTGGTCGGCCACGTACAGGAAGCCACCGTCGAAGACGTCGACAACGCCATCCAGTGCGCGCTGAACGCCGCGCCGATCTGGCAGGCCACCCCGCCCGCCGAGCGCGCCGCGATCCTGGAACGTGCCGCCGACTTGATGGAAGGCGAGATTCAGCCGCTGATGGGCCTGCTGGCTCGCGAAGCCGGCAAGACCTTCGCCAACGCCATCGCCGAAGTGCGTGAAGCCGTGGATTTCCTGCGTTACTACGCGGTGCAGGCGCGTAACGATTTCACCAACGACGCGCACCGTCCTCTGGGCCCGGTTGTGTGCATCAGCCCGTGGAACTTCCCGCTGGCGATCTTCAGCGGCCAGGTCGCCGCTGCACTGGCGGCCGGCAACCCGGTATTGGCCAAGCCTGCGGAACAAACCCCGCTGGTCGCCGCTCAAGCCGTGCGTTTGCTGCTCGAAGCCGGGATTCCGGAAGGCGTTCTGCAACTGCTGCCGGGCCGCGGCGAAACCGTCGGTGCCGGCCTGGTGGGCGATGATCGCGTCAAGGGCGTGATGTTCACCGGTTCCACCGAAGTCGCTCGCCTGCTGCAACGCAACATCGCCGGCCGCCTCGACAACCAGGGGCGTCCGATTCCGCTGATCGCCGAAACCGGTGGCCAGAACGCGATGATCGTCGACTCTTCGGCACTGACCGAACAAGTGGTGATCGACGTGGTTTCGTCGGCCTTCGACAGCGCCGGCCAGCGTTGCTCGGCCCTGCGGGTTCTGTGCCTGCAGGAAGACTCCGCCGACCGCGTCATCGAAATGCTCAAGGGCGCCATGGCTGAAAGCCGCCTCGGCAACCCCGAGCGCCTGTCCGTGGACATCGGCCCGGTAATCGACGCCGAAGCCAAGGCCGGCATCGAGAAGCACATCCAGGCCATGCGCGACAAAGGTCGCAGCGTGTACCAGGTGGCCATCGCCGACGCCGAAGAAATCAAACGCGGCACCTTCGTGATGCCAACGCTGATCGAACTGGAAAGCTTCGACGAACTGCAACGGGAGATCTTCGGCCCGGTACTGCACGTGGTTCGCTACAAGCGCAAAGACATCGATCAGCTGATCGCTCAGATCAACGCCTCCGGCTACGGCCTGACCCTGGGCGTGCACACCCGCATCGACGAGACCATCGCCAAGGTGATCGATAACGTCAACGCCGGTAACGTCTACGTCAACCGCAACATCGTCGGTGCCGTGGTGGGCGTCCAGCCGTTCGGCGGCGAAGGCTTGTCGGGTACCGGTCCGAAAGCCGGTGGCCCGCTGTACCTGTACCGCTTGTTGTCGACGCGTCCTACCGATGCGATTGAACAATCCTTCGCCCGTGGCGACGCCATCGCAGCACCGGACGCTCGCTTGCGTGAAGCCATGAGCAAACCGCTGACCGCCCTGAAAGCCTGGGCCGACAGCAACAAGTTTGCCGACCTGAGCGCCCTGTGCGCGCAGTTCGCCGCCCAATCGCAAAGCGGCATCACCCGCCTACTGGCCGGCCCGACCGGCGAGCGCAACAGCTATGCGATCCTGCCGCGTGAACACGTGCTGTGCCTGGCGGAAGTCGAAGGCGATCTGCTGACGCAACTGGCGGCGGTATTGGCGGTAGGCGGTTCGGCGGTATGGCCGGAAGCTGAACTGACCAAGGCCTTGTTCGCACGCTTGCCGAAGGACATTCAGGCGCGCATCAAGCTGGTTTCCGACTGGAACAAGGATGAAGTGGTGTTTGATGCAGTCCTGCATCATGGCCATTCCGATCAGTTGCGTGCGGTCTGCCAACAAGTGGCCAAGCGTGCCGGCGCCATCGTTGGCGTGCAGGGTCTGTCGCAAGGTGAAACCAACATTGCGCTGGAGCGTTTGGTGATTGAGCGGGCATTGAGCGTCAACACCGCTGCGGCGGGCGGTAACGCCAGCCTGATGACCATCGGCTAATACCGATGAACCGGGCAGCCGCAATGGCTACCCGGTACGCAATACCCCTGTGGGAGCGAGCCTGCTCGCGAAGACGGAGTGTCAGTCGACATCAATGTTGCCTGACCCACCGCTTTCGCGAGCAGGCTCGCTCCCACAGTTATTTTTTGGGGCCTGCTAAGTCAGTGCTCGGCTCAACCATCACGCTCATCAATCATCCTGTTCAGTCTTTATTCCCACGCCTAGACTCGGCCCATCCCAATAAAAGGTAGGTCGCCATGTCCGAGACGTTGCTCAGTTCCCGCAATCTGGCTTTCGAGCTGTATGAAGTCCTCGATGCCGAGGGCCTGACCCAGCGTGAGCGTTTCGCCGAGCACAACCGCGAAACCTTCGATGCCGCACTTGGCACCGCCCGCAACATCGCCGAGAAGTTCTTCGCCCCGCATAACCGCAAGGGTGACGAGAACGAGCCGCGCTACGAGGACGGGAAGGCGATTCTGATTCCGGAAGTGAAACCGGCGGTGGATGCCTTTCTTGAAGCCGGCTTCCTCAATGCGGCGCGCAGTTTTGAAGCCGGCGGCATGCAGCTTCCGACACTGCTGTCCCAGGCCTGCTTCGCGCATTTCCAGTCGGCCAACGCGGCGTCGACCTCGTACCCCTTCCTGACCATGGGCGCGGCGAACCTGATCGAAAGCTTCGGCACCGAGGAGCAGAAGCGCCGCTTCCTGCAACCGATGATCGACGGCCGCTTCTTCGGCACCATGGCCCTGACCGAACCCCATGCCGGCTCATCGCTGTCGGATATTCGTACCCGCGCCGAACCGGCGTCTGACGGCACGTATCGGCTCAAGGGCAACAAGATCTTCATCTCCGGCGGCGATCATCCGCTGTCGGAAAACATCGTGCACATGGTGTTGGCCAAACTGCCGGACGCGCCGGCCGGGGTGAAAGGCATTTCGCTGTTTATCGTGCCCAAGTTCCTGGTCAACGATGACGGCAGCCTCGGTCAGCGTAACGACGTATTGCTCGCCGGGCTGTTCCACAAGATGGGCTGGCGCGGTACCACCTCTACCGCGCTGAACTTCGGTGATAACGGCGAGTGTGTCGGCTATCTGGTGGGCAAGCCGCACCATGGCTTGAGCTACATGTTCCAGATGATGAACGAGGCACGGATCGGTGTCGGCATGGGCGCGGTGATGCTTGGTTACGCCGGCTACCTGTACTCGCTGGAGTACGCCCGCGAACGACCACAAGGTCGGGTGCCGGACAGCAAGGACCCGAATACCGCGCCGGTGGCGATCATTCAGCACGCCGATGTCAAACGCATGCTGCTGACCCAGAAGGCTTACGTCGAAGGCTCGTTCGACCTCGGACTGTACGCCGCTCGACTGTTCGACGACACCACCACACTGGAGACCGAAGCCGAGCGCAAGCAAGCCCATGAACTGCTGGATTTGCTGACGCCCATCGTCAAGTCCTGGCCGTCGGAGTTTTGCCTGAAGGCCAACGAACTGGCGATCCAGATCCTCGGCGGCCACGGCTACACCCGCGAATACCCGGTGGAGCAGTACTACCGCGACAACCGCCTGAACCCGATCCACGAAGGCACCCACGGCATCCAGTCACTGGACTTGCTGGGGCGCAAACTGGCGCAGAACGGCGGTGCAGGGCTCAAGCAACTGATCCGCCTGATCGCCGACACCGGCAAACGTGCACACGCGTTTGAATCCCTGACCGCTCTGCGCGAGCCACTGGAGAAACTGGTGGCGCGCCTGCAGGCCGTGACCATCGGCCTGCTGACCGATCTGGCCCAGGGCAAGGTCAACAGCAGCCTGGCGAACTCGGCGCTGTACCTGAAAGTGTTCGGGCATACGGTGATTGGCTGGCGCTGGCTGGAACAGGCGATCCGCGCCGAGGAAGGACTGGCCAAGGGCAACGCGGCGGATGTGAGCTTCTATAAAGGCAAGCTTCAGGCGGCGCGCTACTTCCTGACCTGGGAAGTGCCGTCTTGCCATCATGAACTGACGATCCTTGAGGCTCAGGATGATGTGTGCCTGGGCATGCAGGATGAGTGGTTCTGATCCCGGCCTTGTGCTGTAGCTGACATCCATTCGCTGGCAAGCCAGCTCCCACAGGAATCCCTGTTGTTCACAAAACCTGTGTTCAACACACAAACCCTGTGGGAGCGGGCTTGCCCGCGAAGGCGTCACCACAGTCAACACATCAACTGAGTTTGAACCCACCCATCTGCCGCGCCAGATCATCCGCCAGCCGCTGCAGCGTCTGGCAGTCCTCCCGACAAGCCCTGACCTCCCCCGCTGTCGCCCGCGCCAGATCGGAGATGCCCTGCACGTTGCGGTTGATTTCTTCAGTCACCGCCGACTGCTCTTCCGTCGCCGTCGCCACTTGGTGGTTCATGTCGCTGATACGCTCGACCTGCCCGGTAATCGCCGTCAACGACGCCCCGGTGCGCTGGCTCGACTCAACCCCGGTGCCGGTCGCGGCCTGCCCGGAATGCATCGACGACACCGCATTCTCCGCGCCTTGCTTGAGGCTGCCGATCATCTGCTGAATCTCGTCGGTGGACGTTTGCGTGCGTCGCGCCAGGGTCCGCACTTCATCGGCCACCACGGCGAATCCACGCCCCATGTCACCGGCCCGCGCCGCCTCGATGGCGGCGTTCAGCGCCAGCAAATTGGTCTGCTCGGAGATGCCGCGAATCACCGCCAATACCTGATCGATGGAAGCCACCTGATTGGCCAGTTCGCCCACGGCGCTGGCGGCAACGCCGATTTCATCGGACATGCTTTCGATGTGCCGGATAGACCCACCCACCACTTCCCGTGCCTGCAACGCCTCATCGCGAGCGTTTTGCGAAGCGACGGCCGCATTGCCGGCGTTCTGCGCGATTTCCTGCACGGTCAGGCCCATTTCATGGACCGCCGTGGCGACCATGTCTGTCATTTCCTGCTGACGCCCGGAGCGCTCGGCCGTGTTATCCACCACCCGTGCCACCTGACCGACCGCTGTGCGCAATTTGTCGCTGGTGGTCAGCACTTCGCCAATCATGTCGCGCTGACTGTCGAGGAAGCGATTGAAGCCGCGAGCCAGATCGCCCAGCTCGTCGGCGCGGCTGGAATCTAACCGATGGGTCAAATCTCCACCACCGCTACCAATGGCCACCAATGCCGCTGTTACCTGACGAATCGGCCTGACCAACCCACGGGCCAGCAACACCACCAGCAACAGGCACACCAGCGCCACCGCCAGGCCAATGCCGCTGCTCATCCACATGGCGCGACGGGCTTCGGCGTAGATCTGCGACTGCGGCACTTCGGCCACCAGGGTCCAGCCCAGGTCACGCAGCGGCAGGCTCAATGCGAGGAAATCTTCGCCATCACGCACAAAGCCACTGTGGGTGGCAGACGTTTTGGAGATGGAAGGTTGACCCATCACCGTTTGGGCGGCTGACGCACCGATCTGCTCGACCAAGGTGCGTTTGCCGCTGAACTGCGCCTCGGGATGAACCTGGATCAAACCGTCGGAACGCACGAGATAGACCTTGCCGCGCTCACCGAAGCTGAAGTTGTGGATCAGCTCCGACAGCTCTTTCATGCTCAGGCCCAGGCCGGCAACGCCCACGACTTTGCCGGCGTGCTCGACTTTAAGGTCGATGAAAAGCGCCAATTCTCCGGTGGCCGTGTCGTTGTCGATATTGAGGGTGCGCGGCTGGTTGCTGTCGAGGAACGAATAGAACCAGGCATCCTTGGGGTTGGTACGGCTGAGGGTGCGGTCCAGGCCCTTTTCGGTGAAGTAATGGTTGGAGGCAGTGCCGACAATCAGCGCGGTAAAGGCTTTTTGCTCGGCCCGGATGCCTTCGAGGTACGCGGTGAAAGTACCGGCCTGGGTGCTGCTTTCGCCCTCGGCCAGCCAGTCGCGCACCATGCTGTTGCTGGCGATGTCCTTGGCGGCGGTGAGGGGCTGAACGAGGATGCGCTCGATGTCGTTGCGCATCGCTTCGATACTCGACGGCAGCGCTTGCTCGACCAGATAGCGCTCGGCGAGGCGGTTGACCACGAGGGTATAAATGCCAACCACAATCAGAATGCTGACCAGCAGGGCGGTGCCCATGCTCAGGATCAACTGCCATTGAATACTGCGTCGCCAGAACTGCATGGAGCACCCCCAAAGAATAAGAGGCTGAAACACTGCAACAGCCGTGCCGATTGTATACAACAAAATCGACAATTTATTCTTTGGTTGTGCGCAAAGCCGATCAGGCCTGATTGATCGTCTTGGAGATCACTTCAACCGTGGCGCTGACTTGCTCTTGGTAACGGTCGAGTTCGAGCTTGTGTTGCTTCTGCATTTCGATCTGCTGCGAGCACAGATTCATCGCGGCCAGCACCAGCAGTCGGTCACCGATCAGCGTCGGGTACTTCCTTTTGGTGTCGGCCAGGGCAGCCTTCAGCATCATTGCAGCGTCCAACAGGGTTTGCTCTTCCCCGGCCGGCGCCTTGATCGAATAGTCCTCCCCCAGAATCGAGACGACTCTTACCCCTGCGGCGTTGTAACTCATGCGCTGACTGGGCCTGCGCTGACGCGCTCAACCAGGGCCTGGATGCGGGCGGCGGTGGCGCCCTGCTTCTCTTCCTGTTCCATCAGGCTCAGTTGCAGGCTTTCGTTTTCATCTTTGGCCTGGGCCAGTTCTGCGCTCAGGGCCTGATTGGTGCTGAGCAAGCCCTGGTTCTGTTGCACCAGGTCGCTGACCAGTTGTTCCAATTGGCTAAGGGATGCTTCCAACATTTTGATTTTTCCGGGGTTTTCAAAGGGCGCGTACGATAAAGAAAAGTCACGGTGGATGCCAGGGTTATACGGGCGCAAAGCCTTGATCTTCCTGACGGCGACTGTCCTCGCGAGTTTTAAAGACTGTGATTGGCTCATCTGGTTCCTGCACTTCGTCGCCAGCCCTTATGTAGGAGCGAGCTCGCTCGCGATGGTGGTCAACGATTACGCGTTCTTCCAGACAGCCCGCGTAATCGTTGACGTCCATCGCGAGCAGGCTCGCTCCTACAGATAACGACCGGTTAACGGCAAAAACCGCGCAGGGGCTCAAGACTTGAGGCGCATGACCGATAAGTCCTCCATACGTCAGCCTCGGCACCGCTCAGGTGCGCCTTTTTCGGTAACCGCCATGTCCCTTCGTAATATGAATATCGCTCCACGGGCGTTTCTCAGCTTCGCCCTGATCGGCGGCTTGATGATGATTCTGGGGGTGTTTGCCTTGAATCAGATGAGCAAGATCCGTGGTGCCGCCGAAGAAATCACCTTGAACAGCGTGCCGAGCATCCAGAGCCTCGATGAGTTCACCCAACTCACCTTGCGCCTGCGCGTGCTGTCGTATCGCTTGCTGGTCAATCGCGAACCGGACGTCCAGCAGAAAACCATGGAATTGCTGGAGACGCGCAACCAGCAGATCCGCGCCGCACAAGCGACCTATGAAAAACTGATCGCCAGCCCGCAGGAACGCGCGGCCTACGATCAATACGTGCAACTGCTGGGGCAATACCGCCAGATCGAAGATCGGATGAAGACCCTGTCGCGCAACAATCAGGTCGATGAACTGCGCAACCTGCTCAACACCGATTTGCTCAACAACTCCGAGGCTGTAAACGCCGTGTTGAGCCGTCTGCTGGAGATCAATACCCAACAGACCCGCGATACCAACCAGCAGGCCGCCGATCAATATGATTCGGCGTTCGATCTGGTCATCGCCTTGCTGGTGGCCGCCACCGCACTGACCCTGGCCCTCGCCTGGTTGCTGATCAACAGCATCACCAAACCCATTGCCAATGCCCTGGGTGCCGCCGAGAGCATCGCCGAAGGCAACCTGACTCGCCCGATTACGGTCGATGGCGAGGACGAGGCTGGACGCCTGCTGGCGGCGATGGCGAAGATGCAGGACAAACTGCGCGACACCCTGCTGCGCATCTCCGGCTCGGCCACGCAACTGGCCTCTGCCGCAGAGGAACTCAACAGCGTCACCGACGAAAGCGCTCGCGGCCTGACCCGGCAGAACAACGAGATCGAGCAGGCTGCCACCGCAGTCAACGAAATGACCAGCGCCGTGGAAGAAGTTGCGCGCAATGCCGTCAGCACCTCCGAAGCCTCGCAGAGCGCCACCGCGTCTGCCGGGGATGGCCGTGACCTGGTGCAGGAAACCGTCAGCGCCATTGAACGCATGAGCGCCGACGTGCAAAGCACCGCGACCCTGATCGGCGACCTGGCCAATGAGTCCCGCGACATCGGCAAGGTGCTGGACGTGATTCGCGGGCTGGCCGACCAGACCAACCTGCTGGCGTTGAACGCCGCGATCGAGGCTGCCCGTGCCGGTGAAGCCGGTCGCGGCTTTGCCGTGGTGGCGGACGAAGTACGGGCCCTGGCCCATCGCACCCAACAGTCCACCAGCGAAATCGAACGCATGATCGGCAGCATCCAGAGTGGCACCGAGCACGCGGTGGATTCGATGCGCAACAGCACCGAGCGCGCCGAGTCGACCCTGAACATCGCCCGTGGTGCCGGAATGTCGCTGGACACCATCAACAGCGCCATCGTCGAAATCAACCAGCGCAACCTGGTCATCGCCAGCGCCGCTGAAGAGCAGGCGCAGGTGGCCCGCGAAGTGGACCGCAACCTGGTGAACATCCGTGACCTGTCGGTGCAATCGGCCACCGGTGCCAACCAGACCAGTGCGGCGAGCAATGAGTTGTCGCGCCTGGCGGTGGATCTGAACAGCATGGTCGGACGCTTTAGCCTGTAACCGCTCTCTGTAGGAGCAAGCACGCGCCTGCAGGGTTCTGCGTTTCAAAAGCTTTTTGACAGCATCACATTTCAACAGGTTAGAATCGCTGGCACGCAGACTGCATGGTCAGTTTGTGCCCGCCTCTCAGCTTTCCGGAGTACTGCCTTTGAATGCGACGACCATCAACAGCCTGTTCTTGATCGGCGCGTTGCTGGTAGGTGCAAGCATTCTGGTGAGCTCACTTTCCTCGCGCCTCGGCATCCCGATTCTGGTGATCATCCTGGCCGTCGGCATGTCCGCCGGTGTCGATGGCGGTGGCATTATTTTCGACAACTACCCGACGGCCTATCTGGTCGGCAACCTTGCATTGGCCGTGATCCTGCTCGATGGCGGGTTACGTACCCGGGTCTCGAGTTTCCGCGTGGCGTTGTGGCCGGCGCTGTCGCTGGCGACCATTGGCGTGTTGATCACCACCGGGCTGACCGGCATGGCCGCCGCCTGGCTGTTTGACCTCAATCTGATTCAAGGCTTGCTGATCGGCGCCATCGTCGGCTCCACCGACGCCGCGGCGGTGTTTTCGCTACTGGGCGGCAAAGGCCTGAACGAGCGGGTGACCGCGAGCCTGGAAATCGAATCCGGCAGCAACGATCCGATGGCGGTGTTCCTCACCGTGACCCTGATCGACATGCTCGCCAGCGGCCAGACCGGCCTGCACTGGAGCCTGCTGACCCACCTGGTGCGCGAGTTCGGTATCGGTGGCTTGATTGGCCTGGGCGGCGGCTGGCTCATGCTGCAATTGGTCAACCGCATCAATCTGGCCACCGGCCTCTATCCGATCCTGGTCATCGCCGGTGGCCTGGTGGTGTTTGCCCTGACCAACGCCTTGCACGGCAGCGGCTTCCTGGCGGTGTACCTGTGCGGCCTGGTGATCGGCAACCGTCCGGTGCGCAGTCGCCACGGCATCCTGCACATGCTCGATGGCATGGCCTGGCTGGCACAGATCGGCATGTTCCTGGTGCTGGGGCTGCTGGTCACGCCCCATGACCTGCTGCCGATTGCACTGCCGGCACTGGGCCTGGCGCTGTGGATGATTCTGTTTGCCCGACCGCTGTCGGTGGTGATCGGCCTGCTGCCATTCAAGGCGTTCCATGGCCGTGAAAAGGCGTTCATTTCGTGGGTCGGCTTACGCGGCGCGGTGCCGATCATTCTGGCGGTGTTCCCGCTGATGGCCGGACTGCCCAACGCCCAGCTCTACTTCAACCTGGCGTTCTTCATCGTGCTGGTCTCGCTGCTGGTGCAGGGCACCAGCCTGCCGTGGGTGGCGAAGCTGTTGAAAGTGACCGTTCCGCCGGAGCCCGCACCGATCTCCCGCTCTGCCCTGGAAGTGCACGTCACCAGCGAGTGGGAATTGTTCGTTTATCGCCTCGGTGCCGAGAAATGGTGCATCGGTTCGCCCCTTCGCGAACTGAAAATGCCCGAAGGCACCCGCATCGCCGCCCTGTTTCGTGGCCAGCAACTGCTCCATCCGTCGGGTAGTACGGTGCTCGAAGTCGATGATTTGCTCTGTGTCATCGGCCATGAACACAACCTTGCGGCCCTCGGAAAACTGTTCAGCCAGGCACCGCAACGAGGCCTCGATTTGCGCTTCTTCGGCGACTTCGTACTCGAAGGAGATGCCCAGCTGGCTGCGGTTGCGGCCCTGTACGGGTTGAAAGTCGAAGGCATTGACCCGGACATGTCCCTGGGCCACTTCATTGCCCAGAAAGTGGGCGGTGCTCCAGTCGTCGGCGACCAGGTGGAGTGGAACAACACGATCTGGACCGTCGCGGTGATGGACGGGAACAAGATCGGCAAAGTGGGCGTCAGATTCCCCGAAGGAAGTCGCCCGGGGCCCGGACTCTTCCTCTAAACTCCATTCTTCGTTTCGCTTTTTGATCGGTCTCTATGTCAAGCCTGCGCACCTTTTTCGTCATGGTCCTCCTGGGCCTGAGTCTCTCCGTCGGTACGTTACAAGCCGCCGAACCGCCCACCCGCGAAGCCGTGCAGGCGAGCCTGGACAAGATCGCCGACCGCAAACTGCCGGAAGCCGATCAAAAGGCCCTGCAATCGGTCCTGCAAAACACGCTGACACAGCTCAACAACCGGCGTGATTACGAGCAAAAGCTCAGTGATCTCAAGCAGCTATTGGCCAGCGCCCCCAAACAGACCATCGAGAGCCAGCGTGAACTGGCCCGTATCAAGGCCAGCAGCGTAGTGCCGGTGGCGCAACGCTTTTCCAAGGAGTCGATTCAGCAACTCGAGCAAATGCTGACCGAGCGCTCGACCCAGCAAAGCGATCTGCAGAAAGCCCTGGGCGATGCCAACAGCCTGATCATCACCGCGCAGACGCGCCCCGAGCGCGCCCAGGCGGAAATTTCCGCCAGCCAGACGCGCATCCAGCAGATCAACAACATCCTCAAGACCGGCAAGGACAGCGGCAAGACCTTGAGCGCCGAGCAGCGCGACCAGCTCAACGCCGAGCTGGCGGCACTCAATGCGCTGATTCCGCTCCGTCGCCAGGAACTGGCCGGCAATACCCAGCTGCAGGATTTGGGCAACAGCCAGCATGACTTGCTCTCGGAAAAATCCGACCGTCTCGATCAGGAAATCCAGGAGCTGCAAAACCTGATCAACCAGAAGCGTCTGGCCCAATCCCAGGAAACCGTGACGCAGCAGTCCATCGAAGCGCAGAAAGCCGGGGGCAGCAGCCTGCTGGCCACCGAAAGCACGGCCAACCTGAAGCTCTCCGACTACCTGCTCAAGAGCACTGACCGCCTCAACGAGGTTACTCAGCAGAACCTGCAAACCAAGCAACAACTGGACAGCGTGACCCAGAGCGATTCCGCCCTGGATGAGCAAATCAGCGTGCTCAAGGGCAGCCTGCTGCTGTCCAAGATTCTCTATAAACAAAAACAGGCCCTGCCGCGCCTGAGGGTCGATCGCAATCTGGCCGACCAGATCGCCGACATTCGCCTGTATCAGTTCGAAGTCAGCCAGCAACGGGAATTGCTCAGCAACCCGGCCACTTATGTCGACAACCTGCTGTCGACCCAGCCACCGGAGCAAGTGACCCCGCAACTGCGCAAAAGCCTGATGGAACTGGCCACCACCCGCGTCGACCTGCTGGAGCGCCTGAACCGTGAACTGAGCGCGATGCTCAATGAATCGATCACGCTGCAACTGAATCAGAAGCAACTGCTCAGCACCGCGCAAAGCCTGCGGGCGACGCTGGATGAGCAGATGTTCTGGATTCCCAGCAACAAACCGCTGGACCTCGAATGGATGCGCAGCGTGCCGGAACGCCTGCAACGCCAGGTCGATAGCCTGCCGTGGGCCTCAAGCCTGAGCGAACTGACCGATGGCCTGACCCAGCGACCGCTGTTGTTCCTGCCCCTGGCGCTGTTGATCGGTGCCCTGCTGTGGCGACGCAAGAGTCTGTATGCGCGCCTGAACAAGGTTCACCAGGACATCGGCCACTTCAAGCGCGACAGCCAGTGGCACACGCCCCAGGCGATCCTGATCAACATCCTGCTGGCGATGCCGGTCTCGCTGGGCCTGGCCTTGTGCGGCCTGGCCCTGCAAATCGACGCCCGAGGGCAGAACGCCAGTATGGGCGCGGCGTTACTGCAAATGGCCGGGGCCTGGCTGGTGTTCTACACCGCCTATCGGATCCTCGCGCCGGGCGGTGTGGCAGAACTGCATTTCCGCTGGGAAAAGCCCCAGGTCGAATTCCTGCGCGGCTGGATCCGCCGCCTGGGCATGGTCGTCATGGCTCTGGTCACCGTGGTGGCGGTGGCCGAACTGCAACCGGCGGCGCTGGCCGATGACGTGCTCGGCATGCCGGTGGTGCTGATCTGCTACGCCCTGATGACCTTGTTGCTCAGCCGCCTGCTGATCAGCAGCCCGAACCACGAAACCGCTTCACTGTTCCGCAAAGTGGTGGGGATTCTGTTCACGGCCCTGCCCGTCGCCTTGTTCGTCGCCGTGTGCTTCGGCTACTACTACACCGCGCTCAAACTCAGCGACCGCTTGATCAACACCCTCTACCTGCTGATGTTCTGGCTGGTGATCGAGGCCACCTTCGTGCGCGGCCTCAGCGTGGCCGCCCGGCGACTGGCCTACCAGCGCGCCCTGGCCAAGCGTCAGGCGGCCAAAGAGGCCGGCGACGGCGAAGCGGTCATCGAAGAACCGACCATGGACATCGAAAAGGTCAACGAACAGTCCCTGCGCCTGATCCGCCTGGCACTGCTCGGCGGCTTCATGGCAGCGCTGTATTGGGTCTGGGCTGACTTGATCACCGTGTTTTCGTACCTGGACAACATCACCCTCTACGAATACACCAGCGGCACCGGCGCCAACATGAGCATGGTGCCGATCAGCATCGGCGACATGCTCGGCGCGCTGATCATCATCGGCATCACCTTCGCCCTGGCGCGCAACTTGCCGGGCCTGCTGGAAGTGTTCGTGCTGTCGAAGCTCAACCTGGCCCAGGGCAGCGCCTACGCCACCACCACACTGCTGTCCTACGTGATCGCCGGCGTCGGTTTCGTCTCGACACTGTCGACCCTTGGCGTGAGCTGGGACAAGTTGCAATGGCTGGTGGCGGCCCTCTCGGTCGGCCTCGGTTTCGGCATGCAGGAGATCTTCGCCAACTTCATCTCCGGCATCATGATCCTGTTCGAACGCCCGGTGCGGATCGGCGATACCATCACCATCGGCAACCTGTCGGGCACGGTGAGCAAGATCCGCATCCGTGCCACCACCATCACCGACTTCGACCGCAAGGACATCATTGTCCCGAACAAGACGTTCATTACCGGGCAATTGATCAACTGGTCGCTGACCGACACCATCACCCGGGTGACCCTCAAGCTCGGTGTGGACTACGGTTCCGACCTGGACCTGGTGAAGGAGCTGCTGCTCAAGGCCGCACGGGAAAACCCGCGCGTGCTGAAGGAACCGGAACCGACCGTGTACTTCCTGAACTTCGGCGAAAGCACCCTCGACCACGAATTGCGCATGCACGTGCGCGATCTCGGCGACCGCAACCCGGTGATCGACGAGGTCAACCGCTTCATCAACCGCGAGTTCAAGAGGCAGCACATCAACATCTCGTTCCGGCAGATGGAGGTCTACCTCAAGAACCTCCACGGTGATGAGTACAAGTTGGTGCCGGTCGAACCGGAAACCAAAACCATCGTGCCGCCGATTGATGGCAAACCGCAGCAAGAACCGCCCGCCGCCAAACTCGACTAACCGGCCATTCCCCAGCAGAATGCTCGGACATTCTGCTGGAGACGGCCTTTGAAAGCCCTCGACGAACTGACCTTCGATAACCGCTTCGACCGCCTGGGCGATGCGTTTTCCGCCCATGTGTTGCCCGAGCCCATCGACAACCCGCGCCTGGTCGTGGCCAGCCCTGCCGCCATGGCGCTACTGGACCTCGACCCGGCCGTCGCTGAAACCCAAGAGTTCGCCGAGTTGTTCAGCGGCCACAAGCTGTGGGCCGATGCCATTCCCAGGGCAATGGTCTACTCCGGTCATCAGTTCGGCTCCTACAACCCGCAGCTGGGCGACGGGCGCGGATTATTGCTGGGCGAGGTGTACAACGAGGCCGGCGAACACTGGGACCTGCACCTCAAGGGTGCCGGCCAGACGCCCTTTTCGCGCATGGGCGACGGACGGGCGGTGCTGCGCTCGTCGATCCGTGAATTCCTCGCCTCCGAAGCCCTGCACGCCCTGAACATCCCGACCACCCGGGCGCTGTGCGTGATCGGTTCGGATACGCCGGTCTGGCGCGAAAAGCAGGAACGGGCAGCCATGGCCCTGCGCCTGGCACCGAGCCATGTGCGCTTCGGGCATTTCGAGTATTTCTACTACACCAAACGTCCCGAGCAGCAGAAAGAACTCGGCGGCCACATCCTCGCCATGCACTTTCCAGAATGCCTGGAACAGCCGGAACCCTACCTGGCGATGTTCCGCGAGATCGTCGAGCGCAATGCCGAACTGATCGCAAAATGGCAGGCGTACGGCTTTTGCCACGGGGTGATGAACACCGACAACATGTCGATCCTGGGCATCACCTTCGACTTCGGCCCGTTCGCCTTCCTCGACGACTTCGACGCCAACTTCATCTGCAACCACTCCGATGATCAGGGCCGCTATTCCTTCAGCAATCAGGTGCCCATCGGCCAATGGAACCTCAGCGCCCTGGCTCAGGCCCTGACGCCGTTCATCAGCGTCGAGGCCCTGCGCGAAACCCTGGGGCTGTACCTGCCGCTGTTCCAGGCCCATTACCTCGACCTGATGCGTCGCCGCCTCGGCCTGACCACGGCCGAAGACGATGACCAGAAACTGCTGGAGCACTTGCTGCAATTGATGCAGAACAGCGGCGTCGATTACAGCCTGTTCTTCCGCCGCCTGGGCGAAGAATCCCCCGAAGCCGCCGTCGCTCGTTTGCGCGATGACTTCGTCGACCTCAAGGGTTTCGATACCTGGGGCGAACGGTACACCGCCCGGGTCGCCCGGGAAGGCGAGCTGGACCAGGAACAACGCCGTGCCCGGATGCAGGCGGTCAACCCGCTGTACATCCTGCGCAATTACCTGGCACAAAAGGCCATCGATGCGGCGGAACGTGGCGATTACTCGGAAGTCCGACGGCTGCACGCGGTGCTGAGCAAGCCGTTCGAGGAGCAACCGGGGATGGAAAGCTACGCCGAACGGCCACCGGAATGGGGCAAGCATCTGGAGATCAGTTGTTCGTCGTGAGTTGATATTCCGATAAACACCTAGTCAAAACACTGAAGCAATCTTCCAGGCTCGGATTTCGAGCCGAAAAATCGTTGCATCAATCAGCCTGAGCCGGCTCAGGCCGTTCACCGTGCTTGAACAGCACAAAATCGCGATCAATGTTAACCGTGGCGACACTCTTGATAATGAACGCCAGTACAATGCCAACCCCCACCAACAAACCTGAAAATCCAGGGAATGGCGAGTTGAGACTCACGACCAGACCGATCAAGAAATACGGCAGCATAATCAGTGTGGCCAGCTTTCCCACGCGGGCGGCTGTTTTCAGCTTCTTGTCCAACACCTGACGGTCGCCTTCCTCAAGCAACAGATCCGAACCGCAATGATCGCAAGAGATCGGCTGTAGCTGAATCAGCTCAAACGCCTGCTGATACGAAGGTGTCAGCCACGAACTGCAATGACCGCAACTCATGTTCACATCATTGTAAGTAGTGGACTCGGCGCCCGAAGCGGGCTCATTTGTGTCGCTCATGACTGTTAAATCCCTTCAGTTGAAAACGCCGGCCACAGAGCCGCACGAAAAGCGTCAGACTAACGGCCTGATATTGAGTGCGAAGTCAGCTCATACGCCAATGCATGTAAGGATTTTCTTTATCTAAAGAGGGTAATGACCTACATACTTCCTTCTTGATAAACGAGATTCCGCCACCAGATCTGCTTCACAGATTGCCTGCCGAGAAATAATCATGACGTCCCCACTCCTCATCCCCTGCCCCCACTGCAACGGCCTCAACCGCATCCCGGCCGAACGCCTGAACGACCACCCCAAATGCGGACGCTGCAAGGCCGAGGTACTGCTGAACAAACCGTTTGAGCTCAAACAAGGCGATTACGCCAGCCAGATCAAGGGCGATTTGCCGCTTCTGGTGGACGTCTGGGCGGACTGGTGCGGGCCGTGCAAGTCGTTTGCACCGGTGTTCGAGCAGGCGGCCGGGCAATTGGCGGGCAAGTGTCGACTGGCCAAGCTGGACAGCGAGGCGAACCAGCAATTGTCGGCGCAGTTGGGCATTCGCTCGATTCCGAGCCTGATTCTGTTCAAGAACGGCCGGGAAGTTGCCCGCCAGAGCGGGGCCTTCCCGTTGCCGCAGCTGATGAGCTGGTTGCGTAGCCAAGGAATCTGAAGGACACCTGTGGGAGCGAGCCTGCTCGCGATGGCGCTGGATCAGTCAACAAAGACGTTGAATATGAAGCCCTCATCGCGAGCAAGCCCGCTCCCACAGTTTTTTTTGCAATCAGAAAGGATCAGGCGTTTTCCAGCAGATTGTGCAGTTCGACGAACTGTTGGGTCAGCTTGTGCCGCGGGTCGAGATGGATCAGCGGCGTATTGGCCTGGTGGGATTCGCGCATGCGCACCGAACTGGCCAGGTACACCGGCAGCACCGGAAGCCCTTCGGCGATCAGTTCGTCAAGGATTTGCTGCGGCAGGCTGGCCCGGGCCTGGAACTGATTGACCACGATGCCCTCGACTTCCAGCCCTTCGTTGTGGTCCTCCTTCAATTCTTCGATTTCCGCCAGCAGACCATAGAGGGCCTGGCGCGAAAAACTGTCGCAATCGAAGGGGATCAGCACACGATCGGCGGCAATCAGTGCCGATACCGCGTAAAAATTCAGCGCGGGCGGCGTGTCGAGGTAGATACGGTCGTAATCTTCACCGAGTTCTTCGAGCAACTTACGCAGCTTGTTGATCTTGTGCTTGGCTTCAAGCTTTGGCTGCAAATCCGCCAGCTCGGCCGTGGCCGTGATGACATGCAGGTTATCGAACGGGGTTTCGTAGATATCGACCTTGTTCTTTTTGGAGAACGGCCCGGAAGACAGGGTTTGCTTGAAAAAGTCGGCAATACCCATCGGGATATCATCGCCGGTAAGTCCCGTCAGATACTGAGTGGAGTTGGCCTGGGCATCGAGGTCCACTAACAGGGTGCGATAACCCTCGCTGGCACTGACCGCCGCCAGATTGCAGGCAATACTGGACTTGCCTACGCCACCTTTCTGATTGAACACCACGCGCCGCATTGTCAAAACCTCCGTGTATCAAAGAATGACCGAGTGTAGTGGTCCTCGGCGCTGCTTCGCTACCTCGTTGGAGAGGGACTGCACGCTCAGTGGCGACCCCGCCTCAAAAAAACGGCATGAATCACCAACAGAACCGACAAACGGGCCGTGCAACAATCGGAATAATTGTCAAATGTTCAATTTTTTCGAACCTGTTCTGTACATAACGCTGAGCAAAATGTAACCAATATTTGCTACGCGTTCGCCGCACCGCGATAATGCGCGCCACTCGGCGCCAAGCGCCGCGCGGGTGAGTCGTGGCTTTCAGTCATCACCGCGTCAAGCAAGCCCGCAAGGGCGGGATGAATGTCTGTGATCAACTTCAACATCGCCCAATGGCGCGCGTGGGCCCCGGGACTCGAGAGCGTGGACGATTGGCAGGCCTGGTGCCAACAGCCCGTCGCGCTGCCAGGCAGCGATGCAGCCCCTGACGTGTCGTTTCTGCCGGCCATGCAGCGCCGGCGTCTCAGCCGTCTGGCGCGGATGGCCTTCAGTGTCGGCTGGCCATTGGCCGAGGGTCGCCAGGACTTGCCGCTGGTCTTCATTTCCCGTCACGGCGAAACCCCTCGGACCTTCGACATCCTCAGCGATCTGGCCGCTGAGCAGCCGCTGTCGCCGACCCAGTTCAGCCTTTCCGTGCACAACGCGATCATTGGCCTGTGGTCGATCATGCGCGGCGAAACCAGCGAAATGACCGCCCTGGCCGCGGCTGGCGATGGCCTGGAAAATGGCATGCTGGAGGCTGCGGCACTGCTGAACGAAGGCGCGCCCGCAGTATTAGTGATCATCACCGAAGAACAACCGCCCCAGGCCTACTCGACCTGGATCGACGACGTGCCCTTCCCGTATGCCGTCGGCCTGCTGATCACCCCGGGAAATGACTGGCAGCTGTCCCTGAACAGCCCCGTGGATGCGTTGTCCAACGTTCGCTGGCCCCATGCGCTGAATCTGTTGTGCATGCTGCTGGGCCAGCAAACCACCTGCCAACATGCCTGGAAAAATCGTGTATGGACCTGGCAACGCAACCCGTGACCGAGAAAAACCGCGACGCCTATTACTGGCGCCTGCTGGCGACCGCCGCAAGCTTCACCCTGTTCGGGGTGGGCGGGATGTGCCTGCGCCTGGTGATTTTTCCGCTGCTCGGTTGCCTGCCGGGCGATGCCCGGACCCACCGCTTGCGCGCGCGCCAAACCGTCAGTCGCTGCTTCTGGTTTTTCGTCCGTTTCATGGCCCGTGTCGGTGTGCTGACCTACGACATTCAAGGCGCGGAAAAACTAGGCCGTCCGGGGCAGATGATCATTGCCAATCACCCGTCGCTGATCGACGTGGTGTTCCTGATTGGCCTGGTGCGCCACAGCAACTGCGTGGTCAAGCAGAGCCTGTGGGAAAACCCGTTCACCCGCGGCCCGTTGCGCCGCACCGACTACATCAGCAACGACGGCAGCATGGAGATGCTCGATGCCGCCGCCGATGCACTGAAAAGCGGCCAGACCCTGATCATCTTTCCCGAAGGCACCCGCACCCAACCGGGCCAGGCGCCGGCCTTTCATCGGGGGGCGGCGGCAATAGCGCTGCGGGGTGCGAAAATCCTCACCCCGGTCGTTATCAAGGTCAGCCCGACCACATTGACCAAGGCCGAGCCCTGGTATCGGATCCCGAAACGACGCGTGCACTTCAGTTTTCGTGTCGGGGCCGATATAGACCCACAGGCCTTCGCCGCGCTGGGCCCGGCTCCGCAAGCCTCGCGCAAGCTCAACGACTATCTGCATTCTTACTTCATTAAGGAGCTCGCCGAAGATGAGCGATCTGCACACTAAGCACCTGGTGCTGGAAATAAAAGACCTGATCATCGAAGCCCTCGGCCTCGAAGACATCAGCGCCCAAGACATCGGCGACGAGCAGACGCTGTTCGGCGAAGGCCTGGGCCTGGACTCGGTAGACGCGCTGGAACTCGGCCTGGCGATCCAGAAAAAATACGGCATCAAAATCGATGCCGACGCCAAGGACACGCGTAATCACTTCAGTAACGTGGCGAGCCTTGCGGCGTTCGTCACCGCAAAACAGGCAGCTTGAGACCGGACCATGCAAACTCGTGACGACATTTTCAACACCCTGCGCGATGCCTTGGTGGAGCTGTTCGAGCTGGAGCCCGAGCGTGTGAGCCTCGAATCCAACCTGTATCAGGACCTGGAAATCGACAGCATCGACGCAGTCGACCTGATCGATCACATCAAACGTCAGACCGGCAAGAAAATCGCCGCCGAAGAATTCAAATCGGTGCGCACCGTCAGCGACGTGGTCGAGGCGGTCTACCGTCTGGTTCAACCGGCCGCATGAGCCGATTGATTGGCCTCGGCCTGCTGCTGGCGGGCCTGCTGTACCCCTTTGCGGTGTATTTCGGCATGGAGCACTTCGCCCCGTGGCAGTTCGGACTGCTGCTGGGCAGCCTGTGGCTGGCCCGCGCACTGACCGGTCGGCGACGCCCCGGCAGCCTGTGGATGGCCACCGTGGCGATCGTGTTCTGCCTGTTGCTGGCGCTGTTCGACAGCCCGGTGCTGTTGCGCTGGTATCCGGTGCTGATCAGCGGTTTCATGCTGGCGCTGTTCGGGCTCAGCCTGATATACGGCCCGCCCATGGTCGAACGCCTGGCCCGTCTGCGTGAACCGCACCTGCCGGCCAAAGGCGTTCGTTACACCCGCCAGGTGACCATCGCCTGGAGCGTTTTTTTTCTCTGCAACGGTTTGTGTGCTGCCGCCCTGACACTGTGGGCGCCGCTGAGCTGGTGGATGTTATACACCGGCCTGATTTCCTACGGATTGATAGGCCTGATGTTTGCTATTGAATGGCTAATACGACAACGGGTACGAGGCCGCCCATGAATTGGATAAAACTTGAGCAGCTGTTGCTCAAGGCTGAAGCGGATCGTGCCGTAACGGCCGAACCACCGCTCAATCACGCACAACTGTGCGCCCAGGCTCTGAGCCTGGCCGCCGGCCTGCAAGCCCAGGGTGTGCAGCGCATTGCCGTGCACCTTGAAGACGCCGCCGACCTGGCGATCGCCCTGCTCGGTGCCTGGCGTGCCGGCGTCAGTGTCTTGCTGCCGACCGATCTGCAAGCCCAGACCCGCCAGCGCTGGTCGAGCGAGGTCGACCTGTGGCTGACCGATCAGCCCGATGACGCGCACCTGTCCGATTTCAACGCCGCCCCCCTCGACGCGGCGGCGCTGGACCTGGACCGTTGCGCCCTGAGCCTGTGCACGTCCGGCTCCAGCGGCGAACCCAAGCGCATCGACAAAACCCTGCGCCAACTGGTCAACGAAGTCCAAGCCCTGGAGCAACTGTGGGGCGCCGACCTGGGCCCGGCCTGCATCATCGGCAGCGTGGCGACTCAACACATTTACGGCCTGCTGTTTCGGGTGCTGTGGCCGCTGTGCGCCGGGCGTTCGTTCGTGCGCAGGCAACTGGCCTTTCCGGAAGACCTGCAACGCGCCAGTCGCGAGCACCCGGCCTTTGCCTGGGTCGCCAGCCCGGCGCTGCTCAAGCGCATGGGTGACAACCTCGACTGGCCGGCCTTGAGCGCGGTGCGCCGGGTATTTTCGTCTGGCGGCGCACTGCCGGCAGACGCCGCACAAAGCCTGCACCAACGCCTGCATCAATGGCCGACGGAAATTTTCGGCAGTTCGGAAACCGGCGGGATTGCCTGGCGTCAGGGCCACGATCTGTGGCAGCCCTTCGCCGACGTAGCATTGAGCCAGGACAACGACGGCGCGCTGCTGATCACCTCTTCTTACTTGCCGGCCGGTCACGTCGAACACACCGCCGACGCGGCGCGCATCGCGGCGGATGGCCGTTTCGAACTGCTCGGACGGCTGGACCGGATCGTCAAACTGGAAGAAAAGCGCATCTCCCTGCCGATGCTGGAAAAGGCCTTGATGGAGCATGAGTGGGTCGTCGAAGCGCGGCTTGGCGTGGTTCAGGAAAACCGCGCCTCCCTGGGCGCGTTGCTGGTCCTGAGCGAATCGGGGTTGCACGCCCTGCGCAATCAAGGCCGACGCACCCTCACCCAGGAATTGCGCCAACACCTCAGCCAGCATTGCGAAGCCCTGGCCCTGCCACGGCGCTGGCGCCTGCTGCGACAACTGCCGCTGAACAGCCAGGGCAAACTGCCCCAGGCCGATGTCGAAGCCCTGCTGCTGGCGCCGCGTCCCAAGGCACCAGAGGTGCTGGAGCAAGTCGAAACCGAAGGCGAGTGGAGCCTGCAACTGGCCGTGCCGCCCGACCTCGCCTACTTCAGCGGCCATTTCCCCCGGGCGCCGGTGTTGCCCGGTGTGGTGCAAGTGGAGTGGGCGCTGAAGCTCGGCCAGCAATTGATGAACCTGCCGGAAAAATTCGCCGGCATGGAAGTGCTGAAGTTCCAGCAACTGGTGCGCCCCGGCGATGAAGTCCAGTTGCACCTGCGTTTCGACCCGGTGCGCAGCAAGTTGTACTTCGCCTACCGCAATGAAACCGCCACCTGCTCCAGCGGGCGGATTTTGCTGGAGGCTGCGCATGTGTAGCTTTGGTGAGTGCTGCGCACTCAATCGCGAGCAGGCTCGCTCCCACATTGGGTTTGTGAACAACGCAGCGCCTCTGTGGGAGCGAGCCTGCTCGCGATGGGCTCACCTCGGACTTTCGGGTGAAAGCCAACATGCATAACCCCTGCGCCGTCATCCCGGTCTACAACCATGAAACCGCGATCACCACCGTGGTCGACGCCCTGCTCGCCAGTCATCTGCCGTGCATTCTGGTGGACGACGCCAGCAGCCCCGCCTGTGCCAGGGTGCTCGATCAACTGGCCCTGCGCGACGACGTTCACCTGATCCGCCTCGCCACCAATCAGGGCAAGGGCGGTGCAGTGATGACTGGCTTGCGTGAAGCGTCGCGTCTGGGTTACAGCCACGCCTTGCAGGTGGATGCCGATGGCCAGCACGACCTGCAGGACGTCACACGCTTTATCGAACTCTCCCGTGCCCATCCCGACGCCGTGATCTGCGGTTATCCGCAATACGACGAGAGCGTGCCCAAGGGGCGCTTGTATGCCCGCTACCTGACGCACGTCATGGTCTGGATCAACACCCTGTCGTTGCAGATTCGCGACTCCATGTGCGGTTTCCGCGTCTATCCGTTGCCGCCGACGCTGGCGCTGATCGATTCGACGAAAATCGGCAAGCGCATGGATTTCGACTCGGACATCCTCGTGCGCCTGGCCTGGCGCAATCTGCCCATGGAGTGGCTGCAAACCAAAGTCCATTACCCGCTGGACGGCGTTTCGCACTTCCGGATGTTCCACGACAACGTACTGATTTCGAGCATGCACACCCGGCTGTTCTTTGGCATGTTGCTGCGCTCGCCCCTGATCCTCTGGCGACGGTGGCGCGCATGAACACAGACAAGCAACACTGGGCCGACCGCGAGGAACGCGGCAGCTTCTGGTTGATGAAATTCACCGCGTTCGCCGCCAAGGTGCTCGGTCGGCGCCTGTTGAGCCCGTTGCTGTACGGCATCGTGTTGTACTTTTTCCTGTTCGGCCGCAGCGCCCGCCACAGCGCCTGGCAGTACCAGCAACGACTGGCTGACTGGAGCGCTCGCCCCGAGTTGCGGCCGAACCAGTGGCGGGTGTTTGGCCAGTTCATGGCCTTCGCCGATTCCATGCTCGACAAGCTCGACGTGTGGAACGGCAAGCTGAGCATCGAGCAGATCGAAATCATCGACCCGGCATTGCTGCGCAACCAGTTGCGCGGCA
The DNA here is from genome assembly GCF_054481235.1 of Pseudomonas fluorescens group sp. PF-69. Lineage (NCBI taxonomy): Bacteria > Pseudomonadati > Pseudomonadota > Gammaproteobacteria > Pseudomonadales > Pseudomonadaceae > Pseudomonas > Pseudomonas fluorescens group sp. PF-69. The sequence continues at coordinate 1,159,283 of NZ_JBTMNC010000001.1, forward strand.
CTCGCGGGCAGATGCTGGTGGGCGCGCACCTGGGCAACCTCGAAGTGTGCCGCGCATTGGCGGAAATCGGCGAGAAGGTCACGATGAACGTGCTGGTGCACACCAAGCACGCCGAGCATTTCAACCGTCTGCTGGGCGAAGCGGGGGCGACCAACCTGCGCCTGATTCAGGTCAGCGAGCTGGACCCGGTGATCATGCTGCAACTGCATGAGCGCCTGGAGCGCGGCGAGTGGCTGGCCATCGCCGGCGACCGTGTGCCGTTGCATGGCGGGCGCAGCGTGACCGTGGACTTCCTCGGCCACCCGGCGAAATTCCCGCAGGGGCCGTGGCTGCTGGCCGGCCTGTTGAAATGCCCGGTCAACCTGCTGCTGTGCCTGAAGAAGCCCGATGGCGACTATCGGCTGACCCTCGAACCGTTCGCTGACGCCATCACCTGGAAGCGCAGCGACCGCGAGCAGGTCATTCATCAGTGGGCCTCCCGCTATGCCGAGCGCCTGAGTCACTATTGCCTCGAAGCCCCTCAACAATGGTTCAACTTTTACCCTTTCTGGAAGACCGATGACGACGCCAACGCTTGAGCCGGTAACTTTCGGCGAACTCCCTTTGCGCATCGAAGACGTGCTGGCCCTGGCCAACCGTCAGGTGCCGACGCAGTTGCAAGGCGACCCCGAGTTCCGCCGGCGCATCGCCAAGGGCGCGCAATTCCTCGACTCCCTGCTGGACAAGGAAGGCGTGATCTATGGCGTGACCACCGGTTACGGCGACTCCTGCGTGGTGGCGGTGCCGCTGCATCACGTCGAAGCGCTGCCGCGTCATCTGTACACCTTCCATGGCTGCGGGCTGGGCAAACTGCTCGACGCCCAGGCCACTCGCGCCGTGCTGGCGGCGCGCTTGCAGTCGCTGTGCCACGGCGTGTCCGGCGTTCGGGTGGAATTGCTGGAGCGCCTGCAAGCGTTCCTCGAACACGACATCCTGCCGCTGATTCCGGAAGAAGGCTCGGTGGGTGCCAGCGGCGATCTGACGCCGTTGTCCTATGTCGCCGCGACCCTGTCCGGCGAGCGCGAAGTGATGTTCCGCGGCGAACGCCGCCAGGCCGCCGATGTGCATCGCGAACTCGGTTGGCAGCCGCTGGTGCTGCGACCCAAGGAAGCCCTGGCCCTGATGAACGGCACCGCCGTCATGACCGGCCTCGCTTGCCTGGCCTACGCCCGTGCCGATTACCTGCTGCAACTGGCCACGCGCATCACCGCGCTGAACGTGGTCGCCCTGCAAGGCAACCCGGAGCATTTCGACGAACGCCTGTTCGCCGCCAAGCCACACCCGGGGCAGATGCAAGTCGCCGCGTGGCTGCGCAAGGACCTGGCGATCGACGCGCCGACCGCACCGCTGCATCGCTTGCAGGACCGCTATTCCCTGCGCTGCGCGCCCCACGTCCTTGGCGTGCTGGCCGATAGCCTGAACTGGTTGCGGTCGTTCATCGAGGTTGAACTCAACAGCGCCAACGACAACCCGATCATCGATGCCGAGGCCGAACGCGTGCTGCACGGCGGGCATTTCTACGGCGGCCACATCGCGTTCGCCATGGACAGCCTGAAAAACCTCGTGGCCAACGTCGCCGACCTGCTGGATCGACAACTCGCGCTGCTGGTGGACGAGCGTTACAACCACGGTCTGCCGAGCAACCTGTCCGGCGCCAACGCCGACCGCGCGATGCTCAACCACGGTTTCAAGGCGGTGCAGATCGGCACCAGCGCCTGGACTGCCGAAGCCTTGAAAAACACCATGCCGGCCAGCGTGTTCTCGCGCTCCACCGAGTGCCACAACCAGGACAAGGTGAGCATGGGCACCATTGCCGCCCGCGATGCGATTCGCGTACTGGAACTGACCGAACAGGTCGCCGCCGCCACGCTGTTGGCCGCCAACCAGGGCGTCTGGCTGCGCGCCCAGGCCGAAGACGCCCGGCCGCTGCCACCGGCCCTGGCGGCCATGCACGAAGCACTGGCCCAGGACTTCCCGCCGGTCATCGAAGACCGCGCGCTGGAAGGCGAATTGCGCCTGTGCCTGCAACGTATCGCCGAACAACACTGGAGGCTGCATGCGTAGCAAGGGAGTGCTTCACACCGATACGGAAATCCTCGTGCCGTTCTTTGACGTCGACAGCATGAACGTCGTCTGGCACGGCCACTACGTGAAATACCTGGAAGTCGCCCGCTGCGCCTTGCTCGACAAGATCGGCCACAACTACAGCGCCATGTCCGACTCGGGCTATGCCTGGCCGGTGATCGACCTGCAGTTGCGCTACGTACGCGGCGCGGTGTTCGGCCAGAAGCTGAACGTGCGGGCCAATCTGGTGGAGTGGGAAAACCGTCTGAAGATCAACTACCTGATCAGTGACGTGGAAACCGGCGAACGCTTGACCCGCGCCGTTTCCGTGCAGGTGGCCGTCAACATGCACAACCGCGAAATGCAGCTGGCCTCGCCAAAGGTGTTCACCGACGCTGTCGAGAGGATGCTGGCATGATTGTCTGCCTACCCCGTTCCCCTGTAGGAGCGAGCCTGTCGAATCGTCGCACCGGCGCGATGGTCGTCAACGATGACGCTGGGCACCTGACACTCCGCGGCGCTCTCAGGTTTTTCGCGAGCAGGCTCGCGCCTACCGTGTTCTGCGTGTTGCTGGGCATTCCGGGACTGGCCAACGCCTTCGACCTGCAACAGCTCAGCGATCAACTGGCCAAACCGGAGGTGATCCATGGCCAGTTCATCCAGGAAAAACACCTGCGCGCACTGCCCCAACCACTGACCAGCAAGGGCACCTTTGTCCTGGCGAAAAACCACGGTCTGTTGTGGCTGCTCAAAACGCCGCTGCAACAGGATTACCGCATCACCGACCAAGGCATTGCCCGGCGCGATGCCAGCGGTTGGCAGATGTTGCCGGGCAAGAGCGCCGGGGCCGAGCAGAACCGTCTGTTCCTCGCCGTCCTGCAAGGCGATAGCAGCGGGCTGCAACGGGATTTCGAACTGTCGCTGAGCGGCGAAGCGCAGGACTGGCGACTGACGCTGGTGCCGCGCTCGATGCTGCTCAAGCAGGTGTTCACCCAGATCAACATCACCGGCGGCGAACGGGTGCACAGCATCGAGCTGCTGGAAACCCAGGGCGACAGCACCTTGTTGCGCATGCAGGACAGCACCAGCGCCCAACCGCTGAGCGACGGGGAGCAACATGACTTTGCCGAGTGAGCGCATGCTTCCACGGCTGTTCCTGGTCCTGCTGCTGGCGGTACTGGCGCTCGCCGGCTGGCAATGGCGAGACGGCGCGCCGCTGTCGGCCAACCTGATGGAACTGGTGCCCGGCACGACGCCGGACGCGCTGGAACTGCGCGCCGAACAACGCATGCAAGAACCGCTGAACCGCGAGATGCTGGTGCTGGTCGGCCATACCGACCGCCAGCAAGCCATCGCCATGGCGCAGAAACTGGGCGATCAATGGCAGGCCAGCGGGCTGTTCGAGAAGGTCCAGTGGAACCTGCAAGCCGACTTGCCGGCCTTGCGCACGCAACTGCTGCAAGGCCGACTGGCGATGCTGTCGGCAACAGATCGCCAGCAATTGATTGAGCACCCCGACGCCTTTATCCAGCAACGGGTGCAGGCGCTGTTCGACCCCTTCACCGGTTTCAGCCTGGTGTCGAGCCAGGACGACTGGCTCGGCCTGACCGGGCGCATCCAGAACAGCCAGCCGCAGCACGGTTCGGTGCAACTGGACATCGGCAGCGGTGCCTTGATCGCCGATGCCGATGGCAAAAGCTGGGTGCTGCTGCGCGCGCGAACCACCGGCAACGCCTTCGACATGAACCTGCCGCTGCAAGTGGCCGACCTGCTCCAGCACAGTCGTGAACAAGCGGCCGAGTCTGACGTGCAACTGCTCGCGGCCAGCGGCTTGCTGTACGCCGCCAACGGGCAACGACAAGCCGCCCGTGAGATGACCTGGGTCGGCGGCGGCGCCACGCTGGGGATTCTGTTGCTGCTGTTGCTGGCCTTCCGCCGCTGGCGCGTGTTGCTGGCGTTTGTTCCGGTGCTGGTGGGCATGCTGTTCGGCGCGGTGGCTTGCGTGACAGTGTTCGGCCACATGCATGTGATGACGCTGGTGCTCGGTTCGAGCCTGATCGGCGTGGCGGTCGACTACCCGCTGCATTACCTGTCCAAGAGCTGGAGCCTGAAACCCTGGCACAGTTGGCCGGCCCTGCGCCTGACCCTGCCCGGTTTGACCCTGAGCCTGATCACCAGCGCCATCGGCTACCTGGCCCTGGCCTGGACGCCATTCCCGGCGCTGACGCAGATTGCCGTGTTCTCTGCGGCGGGTCTGCTGGGTGCCTATTTGTCCGCCGTGTGCCTGCTGCCGGCGTTGCTCAAGGGTGTAGAGCTGCGTCCGGCGCAATGGCCATTGCGGGTTTGCGAGTTTTTGCTGGGAGTTCGTGAAGCGTTGCTCCAGCGCCTGCGCACGCCCGTGCTGTTTGCCCTGCTGATTGCCTTTTGCGTCGGCGGCCTGTTGCACCTCGGGACCCGCAATGACATTCGCCAGTGGGTCGGCGCACCGCAGCAACTGACCGACGAAGCCCAGACCATTGCCCGCATCACCGGCTATCAGCCCACCAGTCAGTTCTTCCTGGTGCGCGCGGCCAATCAACAGCAACTGCTCGAACGCCAGACCGCCCTGAGCGAACGCCTGGATCAGCTGATCAACCTGAATAAGCTTCAGGGTTACCTGTCACTCACCCAACTGGTGAGCCCGCCGAGTGAACAGCACCGGGTGCGCGAAGCATTGAGCACCTTGCCGGGCGTCTGGCAGCCGCTGCTCGACGTCGGCGTGCCGGCCGAGGCGCTGCAAGCGGAGCTGAAAACCTTGCAGGCGTTGCCCACCGAAGACATCGACGCCGTCCTGGCCGGGCCCCTGGCCGAACCTTATCGGGCGCTGTGGCTGGGGCCGACCGATGATGGCGTGGCGGCAATGGTCAGCCTGCAAGGCCTGAACAACCCGTCACTGCTGCGCATCCAGGCACTGGATCTGCCAGGGGTGCAGCTGGTCGACCGGCTCGGTGAACTGAACAACGTTTTCGCCGCCACCCAGATCAGTGCCGCCGAACTGAAACTCGCCTCCTGCGCACTGATCGTGCTGGTGCTGATGTTGCCGTTCGGCCTCGGCGGCGCGCTGCGCATCGTTTCCCTGCCGCTGCTGGCCGCGCTGTGCAGCCTCGCCAGCCTCGGCTGGCTGGGGCAGCCGTTGACCCTGTTCAGCCTGTTCGGCCTGCTGCTGGTGACGGCCATCAGCGTCGATTACGCGATCCTCATGCGTGAGCAGGTTGGCGGCGCCGCCGTGAGCCTGTTGGGCACGTTGCTGGCGGCGCTGACCACCTGGCTGTCGTTCGGCTTGCTGGCGGTGTCGAGCACGCCGGCGGTGAGCAACTTCGGTCTGTCGGTCAGCCTGGGCCTGATCTTCAGCTTCATGCTCGCCCCCTGGGCCGGAAAACACAGGCCATCACCCACCCTCGAGGAGCCGGCACAATGATGGTCGCGTTGTTTTGGGCGATGGCCATGGCGTTGTTCGCTGTGGCGACCCGACTGGGTCGGCATCTGGGCTTGATCCCGATCGTCAGCCAGTTGCTTCTGGCAACCCTCGGCCTGCCGCTGCTGATGTACTTCTGGATCGAACCCCACTGGCAGTTGAGCGGTGCGGCGCTGGTGTCGCCGATCTGGCTGAAAAACCTTTACAGCCTGAGTTTCGCGCTGCTGCTGGGTTACATCCTCAGCGACGTGATCGACCTGCACCTGGATCGCCAGAGCCTGAAAATCGCCCTGCCGAGTTTCTGCATTCCGTTTGCCTGCGGCCTGGCCACGGCGTTCTGGCTGTTGCCGCCACAGCCGTGGATCAGCTCGCTGGCGGTCGGCCTGTTGTTCGCCATTACCGCGATTCCGGTGTTGTACCTGTACCTGCGGCATATCAATTACCCGCCCGCCGCCACCCGGCGCCTGGTGCAGACGGCGATCCTCATCGACCTCACCTGCTGGACCCTGTTCGCCATCGCCCAGGGCACCCTGCACTTGAGCAGCCTGTTGCTGCCCTTGGCCGGCGCCTGTCTGCCGGTGCTGCTGCGCCTGCTCGGCCTGCGCCAGGCATGGCTGTACAGCGGATGCTTTTTCGCGCTGCTGGTGGTGGCCGAACACTACAAGCTCAACGCGCTGATTTTCGGTATCGGTTACCTGCTGCTGATGGCCGTGTTGAAGGCACCGCTGATACTGCCGTTTCCGGTTCGCTGGATGATTTTCCTGCAAACCTACATCGCCATCCCGCTGATCCTCACGTTCGGCATCGTGCAGATCAATGTGCACAGCGCCATGGACAGTCTTGGCTGGGTGCAACTGGCGGCCCTGCTGCTGTTGCCGATCGCCAGCAAAATGCTCGGTAACTGGCTCGGCCTCGGCTGGGCCGGCGCTTCGTTCCAGGGCGCCAGCCGCTGGCGGGAAAGCGTGTTACTGAACATTCGTGGTTTGAGCGAGATCGTGTTTCTCAACCTGCTGTTGCAACAACAGCTCATCAGCCCGGCGCTGTACTTTGCGCTGATGCTGATGGGCCTGATCGCGACCCTGCTGCCGGCACTGGCCGGCATGCACCGGATTCCCCTGAAAGCTGCCGCCCCGGCAAGGAGCCCCCATGCCAACCGTTGAAATGGAACGTCGCCAGATCGTGGTCATCGGTGCAGGCCCTTCGGGTGCCATCGCCGCCGCGCTGCTCAAACGCCAGGGTCATGATGTGCTGGTGATCGAGCGCCAGCATTTCCCACGGTTTTCCATTGGCGAAAGCCTGTTGGCGCACTGTCTGGACTTCGTCGAAGAGGCGGGCATGCTGGACGCCGTCAATGCGGCGGGATTCCAGGTGAAAACCGGCGCCGCGTTTGCCTGGGGCGAGCGTTACAGCGCCTTTGATTTCGGCGACACCTTTACCCAGGGCAAGCCGACGACCTTCCAGGTCCAGCGCGCCGATTTCGACAAGCTGCTGGCCGATCAGGCCGCGCTGCAAGGCGTGGAAATCCGCTACGGCGAAGCCATCGTCAGTGTCGAGGTCGATTTGCCGCACCCGCAGCTCGGCGTGCGTCGCGAGGACGGCAGCGAGTACCGCATCGAGGCGGACTTCATGCTCGACGCCAGCGGTTACGGTCGTGTGCTGCCGCGCCTGCTCGACCTCGAAGCGCCGTCGAATTTCCCGGTGCGCCAGGCGGTGTTCACCCATATCGAAGACGGCATCGACAGCCCGACCTTCGACCGCACCAAGATCCTCGTCACCACCCATCCGGACAAACGCGATGTCTGGTTCTGGACCATCCCGTTCAGCAACGGCCGCTGCTCGGTCGGCGTGGTCGCTGCCACGGAGCATTTCGAGGGCCGTACCGATAACCTGGACGATTGCCTGCGCGGTTTCATTGCCGAGACGCCCAGCCTGTCCGGCGTGCTGAACAACGCGGTGTGGGATACGCCCGCGCGGTCCATCGGCGGCTATTCGGCCAACGTCAAAAGCCTGCACGGGCCGGGCTTCGCGCTGCTGGGCAATGCCGCAGAGTTCCTCGACCCGGTGTTTTCGTCCGGCGTGACCATTGCCATGCGTTCGGCGAGCATGGCCGCCGGCGTCCTGCACCGGCAGTTGCAAGGCGAAACCGTCGACTGGGAAAAGGAATTCGCCAAGCCGCTCAAGCGCGGGGTCGATACCTTTCGTTGCTACGTCGAGGGCTGGTACGCCGGGACCTTCCAGGACGTGATTTACCACGAGGGCAGCGCCGGGGAGATCCGCCGCATGATCAGCTCGATTCTGGCCGGCTACGCCTGGGACGAGCGCAACCCGTTCGTCAGCGAAGCCAAACGCCGCCTGAAAGTGATTTCCCAACTCTGCGCACGGGATGCGACATGAGCTACTTGAGCGACAACTACGTCGAAGAAACCCGTTTCGGCCTGTGGTTCCTGCGCAGCTACACCTGGCAGTACCGCGTGCTGCGGGTGGCGATCGACGATTTGCGCAGCCTGTTCAGCGAGGCGCTGCCGAGCCATCCGGTGCTGCTGGACGCTGGCTGCGGTCAAGGCAAGTCGTTCAAGCACCTGCAGCAGACGTTCATGCCCGAACGTCTGATTGGCGTGGATGCCGACCCCCACAGCCTGAACCAGAGCCGTGAAGAAGCGGTCTATCAGGGTATTGCCGTGGAGTTGATCGGCAGCGACTGCGCCACCCTTGCCGTACCGGACGCCAGCGTCGACCTGCTGTTCTGTCACCAGACGTTCCATCATCTGGTGGAGCAGGAAAAGGCACTGGCCGAGTTCTACCGTGTGCTCAAGCCGGGCGGCTACCTGATGTTCGCCGAATCCACCGAGGCTTACATCGATACCTGGGTGATTCGCTGGTTGTTCCGGCATCCGATGCACGTGCAAAAAAGTGCCGCACAGTACCTGGAGATGATCCGAGGCCAGGGTTTTGAATTCGGTCCGCACAATGTGTCTTATCCGTACCTGTGGTGGAGCCGCGCCAAGGATTTCGGTCTGTTGGAACGCTTGGGTCTGTGCCAGCCAAAACCCTTTGGCCAACGGGAAGAAACCCTGGTCAATGTGGTGGCGCGCAAACCGTTGAAAGGTGGAGTTTGATGTTCACCATCCGTCACTCAGCATGCATGACCTGTGGGAGCGAGCCTGCTCGCGATAGCGGTGGATCAGTCACCCTGAATGCCGACTGTAATGCCGTCATCGCGAGCAGGCTCGCTCCCACAGGGATAGCGGGTGTTCTGCGATTTTTGCTGGTTGCCGCAGCCCTGCTGCTCAGCGCCTGCGCCAGCCAGCCGCCGCTGCCCGCGCAAACCCCGGACCTGTCGTTGCCGCTGCAACTGCACATCCAGCGCCTGCAGGCCGAACAACGCCAGGACTGGGTGCTGGTGATCCAGCGTGAAGGCCCGGGCATTCGCTGGTCGATGATGGACCTGCTGGGCATCCCGCAGGCACGCCAGAAGCTGGTCAACGGAACCTGGCACGCCGACGGCCTGCTGCCGCCCAACCCCGAAGCCCGGGAGCTGTTCGCGGCGCTGCTGTTTGCCCTGACGCCCAAGGACGAGTTACAGGGCAACTATCCCGCTGCCTGGCAACATGGCGCGCAACGCTCCCTGCCCGAACGCTGGGACGTTCGTTATTCACAACCGATGAGCTTTGAATTGAACCTGCCCAAAGGCCCGAAATACCAAGTCACGCCCCTGAGCGGGGAGGCACCATGACCGCCTACCTGAACGCCCTCGGCGTGATCTGCGCCCTGGGCCGCGACAAGCAGGAAGTCGCGCGCAACCTGTTTGCCGGCGATTGCTCCGGCATGCGCAGCGAAGCCGGCTGGGTACCGGAGCGGTCGTTGCCGGTAGGCGCGGTCGCAGGCGAGCTGGCGGCGATTCCACCCGAGTTGATCCGGCAGCGCAGCCGCAACAACCAATTGCTGCTGGAAGCCGCCCTGCAAATTCGCCCGGACATCGATCGCGCGATCCAGACCTACGGCCGCGATCGCATCGGCATCGTGCTGGGCACCAGCACCTCGGGCATCGACGAAGCCAGCCAGGGCCTGGCCCACTACATTCGCGACCAACAGTTCCCGGCCGACTACGACTACCAACAACAGGAACTCGGTGCACCGGCCAATTTCCTCGCCGACTGGCTGCAGGTGAGCGGGCCGGCCTACGTGATCTCCACGGCCTGCACCTCCAGCGCCCGTGCCCTGATGAGCGCCCAGCGTCTGCTGGACCTGGGCGTGTGCGATGTGGTGCTGTGCGGGGGTGTCGACACCCTCTGCAAGCTGACCCTCAACGGTTTCTCGGCGCTGGAAGCGGTGTCCGGGCAGCGCTGCAACCCGTTTTCGCGCCACCGCAACGGCATCAACATCGGCGAAGCCGCCGTGCTGTTCCTGATGAGCAAGCAGCCCGGCGACGGTCAACCGATTGCCCTGCTGGGCAGCGGCGCCAGCTCGGATGCGCACCACATTTCCGCACCGGAACCGAGCGGCCGTGGAGCTCAGGAAGCGATGCGCAAAGCCTTGAATCGCGCCGGACTGCAACCGCAACAGATCGGCTACCTGAACCTGCACGGCACCGCCACCCCACACAACGACGCCATGGAAAGCCATGCCGTCGCGGCCGTGTTCCCTGAAGGGGTGCCCTGCTCTTCGACCAAACCCATGACCGGCCACACCCTCGGTGCCGCCGGGGCGCTGGAAGCGGCGTTCTGCTGGTTGAGCCTGAGCACCGGCAATCGCGAGCACGCTTTGCCGCCGCACATCTGGGACGGCCAGGCAGACCCTGAACTGCCCGTCCTGAATTGGGTGACCCCGGCCACGCGCCTGTCGTCCATTGGTCCCCGCTACCTGATGAGCAACTCCTTCGCTTTCGGTGGCAACAACGTCAGCCTGATTATCGGAGACGCCCCATGATTGACTGGCCGCTCGCCGAACTGCTGCCCCACGCTGGCGACATGATCCTCATCGAACAGATCCTGGCGTTCGATGAAGAGCAGATCCACACGCGCCTCACCGTCAGGCCCGATGGCCTGTTCAGCCAGCCGGACGGCAGCGTGCCGGCCTGGGTCGGCATCGAACTGATGGCCCAGAGCGTCGCCGCCTTCGCCGGTTGCCATGCGCGCCAGCGCGGTGATGCCGTAGCGCTCGGCTTCCTGCTCGGCAGTCGTAAATTCGAATGCAATGTCGAAAGCTTCCCGGCCGGCACCGAGCTGACCATCCACGGCCTCCGCTCGCTCGAAGACGATAACGGCATGGGCGTGTTCGAATGCCACATCAATGCGCCGGGCATTCACGCCACCGCCCGTCTGAATGTGTATCGCCCGCCCCAGCCGACTCAATATCTTTCCGAGCCCGAAGGCTCTTCACAAGGAACACAACCATGACTGAATCCGTACTGGTCACCGGTTCCAGCCGTGGTATCGGCCGCGCCATCGCCCTGCGCCTGGCCCAGGCCGGGCATGACATCGTGTTGCATTGCCGCAGCGGCCTGGCAGACGCCGAAGCCGTGAAGGCCGACATCGAAGCCTTGGGGCGCCAGGCCCGCATCCTGCAATTCGACGTGGCCGACCGCGCCCGCTGCAAAGCCATCCTTGAAGCCGACGTCGAGGCCCACGGCGCCTATTACGGCGTGGTGCTCAATGCCGGCCTGACGCGCGACGGTGCTTTTCCGGCCCTGAGCGAGGATGATTGGGATGTGGTGATGCGCACCAACCTCGACGGTTTCTACAACGTGCTGCACCCGGTGATGATGCCGATGATCCGTCGTCGCGCCGCCGGGCGAATTGTCTGCATTACCTCGGTGTCCGGGCTGATCGGCAACCGTGGCCAGGTCAACTACAGCGCCTCGAAGGCCGGGTTGATCGGCGCGGCGAAGGCATTGGCGATCGAGTTGGGCAAGCGCAAAATTACCGTCAACTGTGTCGCACCTGGCCTGATCGACACGGCCATGCTCGATGAAAACGTGCCGGTGGAAGAACTGATGAAAATGATCCCTGCTCAACGCATGGGCACCCCTGAAGAGGTGGCCAGCGCGGTGAATTTCCTGATGTCGGCGGAAGCCTCGTACATCACCCGGCAGGTTCTGGCCGTCAACGGAGGCCTGTGCTGATGAAGCGCGTCGTCGTCACCGGCATGGCCGGCATCACGTCCCTGGGCAGCGATTGGGAAACCATCGTCGGCCACTTCGCGGCCAACCGCAGCGGCATCCGGCGCATGGACGAATGGGATCGCTTTACCGAACTCAACACCCGTCTGGCCGGCCCCATCGACGACTTCAAGGTGCCAAGCCACTGGACGCGCAAACAACTGCGCAGCATGGGCCGGGTGTCGCGGCTTGCCGTGGGTGCGGCGGAGATGGCGCTGGCCGACGCCGGGCTGTTGGGCGACGAATCGATCAAGGACGGACGCATGGGCGTCGCCTGCGGCTCATCGACCGGCAGCACCGACGAGATCAAGGCGTTCGGCAACATGCTGCTCAACTCGGTCGCCGAGGGCCTGAACGCCAACTCCTACGTGCGCATGATGCCGCACACCACGGCCGCCAATATCAGCATTTTCTTCGGCCTCACCGGCCGCCTGATCCCGACGTCCAGCGCCTGCACCAGCGGCAGCCAGGGCATCGGCTATGCCTATGAAGCGATCAAGTTCGGACGCCTGCCATTGATGCTGGCCGGTGGCGCCGAAGAACTGTGCCCGACCGAGGCCATGGTGTTCGACGCGCTCTACGCCACCAGCCTGAAAAACGACGCCCCGCAAACCAGCCCGCGCCCCTACGACAAGGGCCGCGATGGCCTGGTAATCGGTGAGGGCGGCGGCATGCTGGTGCTGGAGGAGCTGGAGCACGCCCTGGCCCGTGGCGCGCACATCCATGCCGAGATCGTCGGTTTCGGCAGCAACGCCGACGGCCAGCACACCACCCGTCCGGAGCTAGTCACCATGCGCCGGGCCATGGAACTGGCGCTGGAAGACGCCGGACTCAAGCCGTCGGACATCGGCTACGTCAACGGCCACGGCACCGCCACCGAACAGGGCGACATCGCCGAAACCCTGGCCACCAGCAGCCTGTTCGGCGAGCACATGCCGATCAGCTCGCAAAAAAGCTTCCTCGGCCACACCCTCGGCGCCTGCGGTGCACTGGAATCCTGGTTCAGCATCGAAATGATGAACCGCGACCTGTACGTCCACACCCTCAACCTCGACGAAGTCGACCCGCACTGCGGCAAGCTGGATTACCTGCGCGGCGAGTTTCGGCAGATGAGCAACCAGTACGTGATGAACAACAACTTTGCGTTTGGCGGGGTGAATACTTCGTTGATTTTCAAGCGCTGGGCGTAAGCAATATCCTTCTTTGTAGGAGCGAGCCCTGCTCGCGAAAGACGTCCGAACGCCGCGGTCATTCAGGCACCACGCGTTATCATTGACGTCCATCGTCGGAACGCCGCCCGGAGCAAGCTCGCTCCTACAATGGTTATGGTGGGTCGAGTGTATCCAGCACCCGGTTCACCGCCAGCTCGCCCAGCATGATCAATTGCTGGATCCCCACCAGGGTGTCGCTCTGCGACCCCTTCAGGTACCTGGCGAAATCCATGGCCATCACGTTGGCGGAGGCCAGGGACACACAGGCGTGTTCCAGCAGGGTGTGGTTGTCGATATCGGGGTCGATGAGGAAGATGCTGTTCGGCCGGTGTGGCGCGTGCGGGCCGGTGTCCGGTGAATTGTCTGAATCGGTCATGATTAAGCGTCCTGTAGCAGATCGGGCCGACACCTCATCGCGACTCATCAAAAGGGTGGCAGCTGTACGCAGGTTAGTAGACCGTGTCTTCACCAAACCGGCGCGCCCGAAGGCGCCCTGCGCACAGCCACCGTCAAGAGCAGGTACGGATATACCTGCCTATCAGGAGCGCAAATGCACTTAGTGAAAACGCGGGCTACTAAACCCGATCACTGACCATCAGTGACGCCGATCAAGTTAGCGATGGCCCCCGAAGCGCACAAGCCGGCGGATTCTGGAGTAGTTGTAAGCCCTGACGCAAGGCGCCGTAGCCTCCCTGCATATACGTTCGGAAACGTCCTACAAACACCATTGAAACAACAATGAGCCTGAGCCGGCTTGCCGGCGAAAGCGGCGCGTCAGGCGAAGTAGATGCCGGCGGACATACCGCCTTCGCCGACAAGCCGGCTCCTACAGGTCCGACGGAAAACCGTCCGGGTACTTACTGCGCTTGAATCAACTTACTTTCAGTCACACCCGCACGGCCGGTTTTGTCATCGACAACTTGCAGGCTATTGCGGGCCTTGATGAAGCCCATTTTCACTTCCTGCCAGACAAAGTAGTTTTTGCCCGGTTCTGCGTTGAGCTTCAGTTCCGAATCGTTTTCCGCCGAAGAGACCAGCGTTTGCTGGCCAGCCGGGACCGCTAACATCAGGTAGGACTTGGCAACTGTCGCGCCCACGGGTTTGCCATTGAGCGTGACTGGCATTTTCACTCCGGCGCCCATGCTCTCGTTACGATAAACGTAGATATTGGCTTTGCCCGAAGTCACCTGGAACGTCTTGGCCTGAGCGTCCTGAGAGTCATCGGCCATTTTTACCGAAGCACATCCAGCGGTCAGCGCGGCCAATGCCAGCAAAGCGGTGAAGGTTAGTTGCTTGAACATCCTGTATCTCCATGGTTTTTGAGCAGTCCGAAGACGGTTATCGGCCATACTCAAAAAAAATGAAGCGCCATGGCGTCAGGCACTCAGTCAACCTATGCGTCCCGCTGTTCCTGCCTGGGTCGTTAATCGAGTCTATTCAACGACCAAGCCGGATCCGGTACTTGAAATGTCCCCGATACAACGGTTTGCTCACGCCCCTAACCCCTCAACCTTCCTCGTCAACAACTCCACAAACGCCCTCGCCATCGGCGATTTCTGATCCTTGCGCTGCACCAGCCACACCGCCGACACCGCCGCCGGGTCGAGCAAGGGTCGATAGACCACGCCATCGATGCGCATCCGCTGGTAGGACGCCGGCAATACCGAGACCCCAAGTCCCGCCGCCACCAAGCCGATGATGGTCATCGCCTCACCGGCCTCCTGGGCGAAGTGCGGGCTGAAGCCGGCATCGCGGGCCAGGCTGAGGAGTTGTGCATACAGGCCGCTGCCGTAGCTGCGCGGGAAAAACACGAAAGGCTCGAGGGCCAGGGCCGACAGGAACAAGCCCTCTTCACTGTCCTTGACCAACGGGTGCTTGGCGCTGAGCACCGCCACCAGCGGTTCGCGCATCAGCTCCACCACGCTGAGGGAGTCCGGCAGGCCCAATGGCCGCATGATCCCGACCTCGATCGATTCGTCCACCAGCGCATCGGCCACTTGGGTGCTGCTCATTTCCCGCAGGTTCAGGTGCACCGCCGGGAAACGCTGGCGAAACGAGAAAATCGCCTGGGGAATGGTCGAGTTGAACGGTGCCGACGAGGTGAAACCGATCTTCAATTCACCCAACTCACCGAGCTGGGCCCGGCGGGCGACATCCGCCGCTTTGTCGACCTGGGCCAACACCAGCCGCGCCTCTTCGAGAAAGAGTCGACCGGCCTCGCTCAGCTCGACCCGACGATTGGTACGTTCGAACAATCGCGCCCCGACCTCTTGCTCCAGCGCCTGAATCTGCTGGCTCAGCGGTGGCTGCGAGATGCCCAGCACTTGTGCGGCGCGGCCGAAATGCAGTTCTTCGGCGACGGCGATGAAGTAGCGCAGATGACGCAATTCCATGGGATTTCCATTAGGTCGTAGAAGCTATCAAACAGGTCGAACAATATATTGGATTGAATCATTAGCCAGCTATATGCTTTTTTCATTGCCTGACCGGCTGCGCCCCTCCGAGGTCCAACGTGAAAACTGCTGTCGCCCCGCTTGCCCATGAAGTTCCGCCTGCCGTACAGGACGATGTCGTCGCTGAACTCAAGGAGATCTACATCGAAAAAGGCACGCCGGCGTTCATGCGCACGGTGCTGGCGTTGTTCTGCGGCGGCTTCGCGACCTTTGCCCTGCTGTACTGCGTGCAGCCGATGATGCCGCTGTTGTCCCACGAATATTCGATCAACGCGGCACAGAGCAGCCTGATCCTGTCGGTGGCCACCGGCATGCTTGCCATCGGCCTGCTGATCACCGGCCCCCTCTCCGACCGCGTCGGGCGCAAACCGGTGATGGTCGCGGCGTTGTTCGCCGCCGCACTGTGCACCATCGCCAGTTCGATGATGCCCAGCTGGCACGGGGTGCTGCTGATGCGCGCATTGATCGGTTTGTCGCTGAGTGGCCTGGCGGCGGTGGCCATGACCTATCTGAGCGAAGAAATTCACCCGCATCACATCGGCCTGGCGATGGGCCTGTACATCGGCGGCAACGCCATCGGCGGGATGAGCGGGCGACTGATTACCGGGGTGTTGATCGACTTCGTCAGCTGGCACACGGCGATGCTGGTGATCGGTGGCCTGGCGTTCATTGCGGCGGCGGTGTTCTGGAAAATCCTTCCCGAGTCGCGCAACTTCCGCGCCCGCTCATTGCACCCGCGCAGCCTGCTCGATGGCTTCACCATGCACTTTCGCGACGCCGGGCTGCCGCTGCTGTTTCTCGAAGCCTTCGTGTTGATGGGCGCGTTCGTCACGCTGTTCAACTACATCGGTTATCGCCTGCTGGCCGAGCCGTACCACATGGAGCAGGCCTTCGTCGGGCTGCTGTCGGTGGTGTACCTGTCGGGTATCTACAGTTCGGCGAAAATCGGCTCGCTGGCTGACAAGCTCGGCCGGCGCAAGGTGCTCTGGAGCACCATCGTGCTGATGCTCGCCGGTCTTGCCCTGACGATGTTCACCGCGCTGCCGCTGGTGATCTTCGGCATGCTGGTGTTCACCTTCGGCTTCTTCGCCGCCCACTCCGTGGCCAGCAGCTGGATCGGCCGCCGCGCCACCAAAGCCAAGGGCCAGGCATCGTCGCTGTACCTGTTCAGCTACTACGCCGGGTCGAGCATTGCCGGCACGGCGGGCGGCGTGTTCTGGCACCTGGGCGGCTGGAACGGTATCGGTTTGTTCATCGGCGGGTTGCTGTTGGTGGCGCTGCTGGTCGCGCTGAAACTGGCGAAGTTGCCGCCATTGCCGGGCGCATCAAAGGTTTAGCCACAACTGCGCCCTAGCGGTAATCGCGGGCCAAGGTACACTGACGGCATTCGTCAGTCTTGGTAAAGGGAAGCCAGAATGCGCCTGGACCGTCTCCACCTTCAGAATTTTCGTTGCTACGAAGATGCCACTTTCGACTTTCAGCCGGGCTTCAATCTGGTCGTGGGAGTTAACGGGAGTGGGAAGACATCGTTGTTGCAGGCCGCTGCGATTTCATTTATCGAATATGCGAACACGATAAAACTACAGTCAGTCGGCTTAGCTCTGGACGACGTGCGCTTTGTCATCAACAAATTTGAAGGCCGCAGCCGCTTCGAACGAAAGTTCCCGCTTCGGCTTGATGCTCAGGGAGAGATTCTAGGGGTCAAGAAATGGGAAACCATTCAATCAAGCGAACACTTCCCACCTTTAGTCGACGATGAACTGGGTCTTGCGACAGACAAAGAGCTCGTAAAATTCGATCTTGGAGAAAGGATCGAGTTGCCTGTTTTGGTTTTTTATCGATCCAATCGCCAGTGGAAAGGCGCAAATATTTCGGCTGAGTACGCTGCACAACAGAAAATTTCTCGCCTCGATGGATACACGAATTGGTTTGATGCTGTAACCGATTTAAGAGATTTCGAAAGCTGGATCATCGGCAAGACACTCGAACGAATGCAAAATCTGTTGGATGCAAAATCGGCACCGCCCCTATTCGAAGACGAATTGGCGTGGGTGAATCAAGCCATAGAGATAGCTCTACCGAAAACAAAAGACCTTCGCTACGACCTTAGACTTCAAAGCTTGTTGATCGATGTCGAAGGAGAAAAAACCATTCCCTTCAACAATCTCAGCGACGGCCAGCGCGGCATGGTCGCACTCTTTGCCGATATCGCGCGCCGCATGTGCATCCTCAACCCACACATGGGAAAGGACGTCCTGCAAAACACCGCAGGCGTAGTCATCATTGACGAACTGGACATCCATCTGCATCCGGCTTGGCAGCGCAATATCGTGCCAGCGTTGAAGAAAGCATTCCCCAAAGTTCAGTTCATAGCCGCCAGCCACTCGCCTCAAATCATTGGCAGCCTGAAACCTGAAGAAGTCATCATTCTGAACAACGGCGACGCATCACACCCACGCGTCACCTATGGCCTGGATTCCAGCAGCGTACTTGAGGAAGTCATGGACGTTGCGCAGCGCGAGCCCAAGATTGAAGCATTGCTTTCTGAACTGTTTTCCACGTTGGAAAACAACGACCTTGAAAAAGCAAAACGACTGCTTCAGACACTGAAGAGAAAAGCCCCGGATCTGCCCGAATACCTGAGAGCCGAAGCATTGCTCAGGCGTAAGGAGACGATTGGCCGATGAAGCGAGTGATCAAGGGAACTGAGCCTGCTTCATTTACCCAGTGGAAGTCGTTAGCCAATGACGAATGGACACCCTCTTACTCAATACTGCGCAATCCGGAGAAACAAGCGCTGCACGAGAGCCTGCTCCAGGAGCAAGGTCATGTCTGCTGTTACTGCGGGAATACAATCACGCTTCAGTCCAGCCATATAGAGCACTTCCGTCCACAAAACTCATTTGTTCATCTGGATCTGGATTACACCAATCTCCACGCCTCGTGCCAAGGCGAGACCGAACTACCAAAACCCGCCCATTGCGGGCACAGCAAAGGAAACAGGTTTCCTGAACAATTCCATATATCGCCCTTACAGGAAGACTGTGAGAGCCGCTTCAGATACACGCTGATAGGGCAAATAGGAAGCACGCAGAATGATACGTCCGCCAGAAACATGATCGACATTCTCGCCCTCAACATCAGTTTTCTGAATAACCGCCGCAAGGAAAAACTGAAGGGAATTTTCGATGATGGTTTTCTGGATGATTTTTCAATAGAAGAACTCGAAGCAATCATTCACCAATACCGTCACCCGCGAGACGGTCAACATGACGCCTTTGACCATGTCATCGCGTGTTATGCAGAGCAACTTCTTGCCGCTGAAATCAAGCGCAAAAAAGGCGCGACTATCTGAGCACCATCCGCGCCTCCAGCACGGCGTCGCGCTTTTCCAGGGTCAACGATTGCAGCGCAATACCGTCACGTTCGATGCGGTCCAGCCATGGCAGCAATGTCATGGCGTCGCCACTGACGGTCAGGCGCAGCAGGTCGTTGTCGCTGTTCATCTGCTGCAACTCAAGCCCCGCCGTGGCTGCGCTTTCGCTGATGCGCAACGACAGGGGCTGATCGGCCGGTTTTGGCACATGACTGCGCGGTCGCGCCTGTTGCAGTCGGGCCGCCAGCGCCAGCTGCTGTTGATACTGACGCTCAGCCGTCATCAGTCGTTGTTGCGTCGGCTGCCAGACCAGACCGAACGCCGCGACACTCAGGACAAACACACTCAGCCCCCCTAGCAGCCGCTGCTCTCGAATGGACAGACGCTGCCAGCGCTGTAACGTCGCCGCTTTAATCTCGCTTGGCTTCATGCCTCTTGCTCCACGGTCAGGGTCGCCTGCACCCGGTTTTGGTCCTTGCTCGCGTTGTCGATGCGCACAGGCGTGCCTTGTTGCCGCCCACGCTCGCGCAGCAACTCCAGCTCGGCAAAGCTGTTGGCGGTCAGCTGGATTTTCCAGCCGTCACCCTGGCGAAACTCGATGCGCTGGACTTCGACCGGACTGGCGCCAATGACTTGCTCGACCAGATTGACCAGGCCGGCGATACGGCTGTGCTGCGGCTCCGTGCCTTGGGCTTGCAGGGCGCCGAGTTGGGCCGCCAGATCGACAATGCGTGTCTGTTCCGGGTACAGCGCCTTGAACTGCTGTTCGTTGCGGCTGTGGAGCTCACGGCCCTGGCTTTCGAGAAAGTGGATTCGTACTTCACTGGCGCCCCAGTCCAGCGCCAACAGTAGCGCCACAGCCAACCCGCCGAGACGCCAGGGCAGGCGATTGCGCTGCCGGGCAAAATCACCGTGCAGCAGATTGATGGCCTGTGGCGACGCCAGGGTCAGCCATTGATCCGCATCGGCCATCTCCTGTCGTTCGTCACACCACCCAATATCGATGGGCAGCGCCGGCTTGAGCAGGGCCAGCCCGTCCTCGGTCAATGTCAGACGAGCGGGCAAACCGCCGCCGAGCATCCAGCGACCGAACCACCAGACGCCGAGCGCCTGGCCCTGCGGCAACCGGTCCGCATCGACGAAGACCGAACGCACTTCGATGCCCACCTCTTTCAGCAACTGGAGCACGGCAGCGAAGCGTTCGCGATCGATCACCATCACCGGATAACGCCCTTTTGGGTCACGAGCGCCGACGCTCAGGTGCAGTTTTTCCAGCGTTTCTCCCAGCTGCTCTTCAACGGCGAAGGCGATGGCTTGTGCAGCGGGTCGACGCCTGGAGGGCCAGGGCTCGCTGCGCACCCAGCTGCAGAGTTCCATGGGCAACAACAGGTCGACGGATTGCCCCTTCAGTTCCGGCGCCGCCTGGTTCAGCGGCATGATCTGTCGTTGGCCGGTCGACGACCAGACACAACAGGGCCAGTCGAGCGACGGCGCGGCCAGGCCTTCGGCCGTCAGGTAGAGCCAGGTTTTCATGGAATTATCTCGTGGGGATTCGACGGCAGCACACGCCGTTGCAGGATCTTCAGCTGGCGTGTTTTGGGATCGCGTTCGACATCGGTGGCCAGGCGCAAACGGCTTTGCCCCTGGGTCACCTGGACCGTGATCCGGTACCAGCGGCTATCGATGCCCAGGCCATGGCTGCTCAAACCCAAACCTTCAAGCGTCGGGTCTTGGGTGAAGGCCTGAACGCTCGGCCAGGGTGTTGTCGAGCGCTGACGCAGCAACGCGGCTACGGTGGCCGCGTCGAGGCCGTCGATTGATCGCAAGACTATTTCCGGGGCCGTATTGATGTTCAGCGCGGCCTCTTTGGGCAAGGTAGCGATCCAAGGCTCCAGCCGACGCAGTCGTTCACCGTCGATACCCGGCAGCAGGCGCAGTTGACTCGTTTCTCGCAACGCGCCCACCTGCGCCAATGGCAGTGCAGGTATTTCGAGCAATGCCAGCAGGCGATGCCAGCGATTGAGCGTGACCTGATCGATCTGACCCTGAATCAACAGGGCATTGACGTTGAAACGCCCGGCCAGGTCCTCGACCGCCACCCGTACTTGCGTGTCTTCAACCTCGTAACCACGGACAGTCGCCCAATCCTGAGTCAGATCGACCGTGTTCCCTGCCGCTTGCCCGGCGTCCTGCAACCGCAGCAACGTCCAGGTTTCGTTGGCCAGGGCGACTTGCTTCAAGTGCATCTGCTGCAGCTGCTGAGCGGTGCTTTGCAGCAACAGCCGATGGCTGCGCAGCACCCCGCCGATGATCAACAGGGCCAGGCTCATGACCAGCAAGACACTGATCAAGGCCATGCCACGCTGACTGGTCTTCATGGCCAGGCCCCCGGCAACAACAGCACCCGGCGGATCGACTCGAAACGGCCTGTCGACAGCTGCACTTCCAGCGCCAAGGGGGCATCGACCGCCTGACCGGTCGGCCAATCGCTGCGCCAACCGGCCTGGCGATCGAACAGGCGCCAGCTCAAGTGCCGGACATCCTCGAGCAGTTTTTGCCGCTGCTCGATCGGCGTGCCTTCGGCTCGACTGTCACGCCACAACGCGCCGTTGTCGAGGCGATAGGTCAGCGCTTGGCGTTCGCTGCGCGCTTGATCCAGTGGGTTGCGCCAGTTGCCGCGCTGCAATTGCAGCTGCGTTTGCCCAAGCATGATCGGCTGTTCGGTGACGTGCAGCAGATCGCGCTCGATCACCGCCACGGCGCGTTGCAGACGTCTGAACTCAGCTTCGTGGACCGTGGTGCCGCGCTGAACGCGCACCACCCCGTCGAACAGCGTCCAGCTGGCCAGCCCCAACAGGGCGAAGATCGCCAAGGCGATCACCAACTCCAGCAAGGTGAACCCGGCCTGCTTATTCATGGCGATTGGGTATCCAGCCACTGGCGCGGTGCAGCACCTGCTCGCGACCGGCAAGGCTGACCTCGACATCGACTTCGAGCAGACGCGGGTCGCTGCCGTTGCGGGCGCGCTGACGTACGAACCAGTCACGCCGATCCATGTGCACAAGCCGCTGTTGCGGCCCAAAGGCCGGCGTGGATTGCAGGCGTAATTCGGCCAAAGCATTGTCCGCCACCCAGGCCGCTATCAGGCGCTCCTCGACCACTGCAGCCTGCTTCACGACGTATTGGCTCGCCGACAGAACGGCCGTCGCCAGGGTGGCGAATATCGCCAGGGCCACCATGATTTCCAGCAGGGTGAATCCGTCCATGCGAGGCCTGCTCGACGGCCTAGCCATCGATCACCGCCTCACTGATACCGTCGCTGGACAGGATCAACCAGTCCCTGCCCCGGGTCTCGAATGTCAGGGTGAAGGCGCTGGTTTCATCGCTGCTGAGCATCAGCAATTGCGGAGGGCCTTCGTCGGCGCCGAGGCTCACGGAATAACCGTCGTGTTTCAGGCGCAGGCGCAGATGGTCGGGCCATCGATACAATGCCGACACCGGTTCCCAGCCGCGCACACCGAGCCGCATCGCCCGGTAGCCGTCGGTACTCAGGCGCACCCCATGCTCCTGGCTTTCGAGCACCGCCTGCTGGCGTAGCTGTCGAATCATGCCCGCGAGCGCATCCGCTTCCTGCCTGGCCTGACGCGCCGGGTTCATGCCGGTGGCGAAACTCACCATGCCCACCAGCACGCCGATCAACACGATCACGATCATCAATTCGAGCAAGGTAAACCCCCGGCAGCGACGTGGCATGGCTCACCCACCCCAGTTGCCGATGTCAGCCGCATGCCCTTCGCCACCGACCACGCCGTCGGAACCCAGGGAGTACAGGTCATAGCCGCCATCGGCCGATTTCACGCCGGGGTTGAGGTACTGATAGGGCGTGTTCCACGGATCGACGGGCAGACTTTTCAAGTAGCCCTGAGGGTTCCAGTTGCGCGCCGCCGGTAGCCCGGACGGACGCTTGACCAAGGCTTCCAGCCCCTGTTGGGTCGAGGGGTACTGGAAGTTGTCGAGGCGATACATTTCCAGGGCGGTGCCGATGGCCTGGATATCGACTTTGGCGGCGGTGACTTTGGCTTGATCGGGACGGCTCATGAACTGCGGCACCACGATGGCCCCGAGAATGCCGATGATGACCACCACCACCATGATTTCGATCAGGGTAAAACCGCACTGGGATGTTCTGCGATGTAGGGCGTTCAAGGTCAATTCACCAATTGGTTGAGGCTGAGAATCGGGAGCAGGATGGCCAGCACAATGAGCAACACGACGCCCCCCATCAGCACGAGCATGGCCGGTTCGAACAGGCTGACCACCAGGGCGATGCGCGCTGCCAGGCTGCTTTCCTGTTGTTCGGCGGCGCGGGCCAGCATGCGGTCGAGTTCGCCGGCCCGTTCGCCACTGGCGATCATGTGCAGCATCATCGGCGGGATGTCGCCGCTCAGTTCCAGGCCACGGGTCAGGGTCCCGCCTTCGCGGACCGAGCGGGCCACGTCGGCCATGCGTGCGCGAATGGTCAGGTTGCCGATGACGGCGGCGGCGATTTCCAGGGCGTCGACCAGCGGCACTGCGCTTTTACCGAGGATGGCCAGGGTGCTGGCGAACCGCGCGGCCTCCATCGCCCGCAGCACTTCGCCGATCACCGGCAGGTTCAACATCAGGCGATGCCAACGCAGCTGCCAGGTCGGCTGCCGCAGGCTCCAGCGCCAGACACCCACCACCATCGCGATCACGCCGAGCAACATCAGGCCATGGCTGCGCAGCCCGTCGCTGGCGCTGATCAGCGCTCGGGTCAGCCACGGCAGTGCCTGACCACTGTCGACAAAAATTTTCACCACGTCCGGCACCACGTAACCGAGCAGAAAACCGACGATCACCACGCTGGCCAGCATCAGAATCGCCGGGTAGACCAAGGCCATCTGGATCTTTTGCCGCGAGGCCTGACGCGCCTGGGTGTACGCAGCCAGTTGCTCCAGCACATGGCCCAGATGACCGGAGCGCTCCCCCGCGGCGACGGTGGCGCGGAACAGTTCGGGGAAGGCCCTGGGAAACCGGGCCAATGCCGTGGCCAGCGCATGGCCTTCCATCACCCGGCTTCTGACGGCCGACAACAGGCCGGCAACCCGACGCTTGGCACTCTGTTTGGCCACCGCATCGAGGGCTTCCTCCAGCGGCAGACCGGCCTGGACCAAGGTGGACAGTTGCAGTGTCAGCAACGCCAGGTCGGCGGCACTCAAGCGGCCAGTGCCAAGGGACGACTTCGTGCCCCCTGCGACGCGGATTTCACTCACATCACGCGGCCACAAGCCGCGCTCGCGTAACAACTGCCGGGCATGTCGAGGACTGTCAGCCTCAAGCCGCCCCTTGCAAGGGCGACCCTGGGCGTCGTCGGCGCGGTAGTCGAATGTCGGCATGCCTTAGTCCTCCCGAGTCACACGCAGCAACTCGTCGAGACTGGTCAAGCCGTCGATCACCCGCTGCCGACCGTCCTGAAACAGACTGTGCGATGCCTTGCGCGCCTCGCCGAGCAACGCCTGTTCGCTGCCCCCCTGATGAATCAGCGCCGAAATGGCCGGCGTCACACTGATCAATTCGTAGATACCGATGCGCCCGCGATAACCGTGCTGGCACTGGTCACAGCCCACGGCCCGGAACAACTGCAAGGGCGCCGTTGCGTCATACCCCAGCCGCAGGCGGGTGGCTGCGTCAGCGCTATAAGGCGCCTTGCAATGTGGACACAAGGTGCGCAGCAGGCGTTGGGCCAGAATGCCCACCAGTGAAGAGGCCAGCAGGTAGGCATCGACGCCCATATCGACCAGCCGCGTGACTGCGCCGACCGCGCTGTTGGTGTGCAATGTCGAAAGCACGAGATGACCGGTGAGCGAGGCCTGCACGGCGATTTCCGCCGTCTCGCGATCACGGATTTCGCCGACCATCACCACGTCCGGATCCTGGCGCAGAATCGCCCGCAAACCACGGGCAAAGGTCATGTCCACCTTCGGATTGACCGGCATCTGGCCGACGCCCGGCAGGTGATATTCGATGGGGTCTTCGACGGTAAGGATGTTGCGCGTCTGGTCGTTCAGGCTGCTCAACGCGGCGTACAGACTGGTGGTCTTGCCGGAGCCGGTGGGCCCGGTGACCAGCAGAATGCCATGGGGTTTGCCGAGCAGTTCGCGCAGGGCTGCCAGGGTGCGGTCCGGCATGCCCAGGCGCTGCAATTCGAGGCGCCCGGCCTGTTTGTCGAGCAGGCGCAATACCACTCGTTCACCGTGCGCCGATGGCAGGGTCGAGACCCGCACGTCCACTTCATGCCCGGCCAGCCGCAGGGCCATGCGGCCATCCTGGGGCACGCGCTTTTCCGCGATATCCAGCCGCGCCATGACCTTGATCCGCGACACCAGCAGTGTCGCCAGTTCACGCCGTGGCCGGAGCATTTCGCGCAATTGCCCATCGACGCGCATGCGCACCGACAGGTACTGCTCGAAGGTTTCCAGGTGCACATCCGAGGCCTGTTCGCGTACGGCTTCGCTGAGCAGCGCATTGATCAGGCGAATGATCGGCGCATCGCCCTGCTGCTCCAGCAAGTCAGCGGTTTGCGGCACCTGATCCACCAGACTGAGCAAGTCCAAGTCGTCATCCAGTCCTTGAGCGACCTGTTCCGCCGCGCTCTGACCTTCGCGGTACGCCGCCGCCAGACGTTCGGCAAATACCGGCGGTGGCAGCAGCCGCAGCGGCAGTTCCCGACCGTATAACCGCCGCGCTTCGGCCAGCGCGGTGAGCGGTGTATCGGCACGCAGCGCCAGCCCCCACTCGTCACCGTCGCGCTCCAACAAGACACCGAAACGCCGGGCGAAACCGAACGGCAGCGGCTGGTAAACATCGCTCACACCGGTCATGGCGTACTCGGCGCTGGCTTGCGCAGATCGAACAGCGGCGCGTCAGAACCCGGTTCGAACAACTGACGCGCAT
Organism: Pseudomonas fluorescens group sp. PF-69; assembly: GCF_054481235.1. Classification (NCBI taxonomy): domain Bacteria; kingdom Pseudomonadati; phylum Pseudomonadota; class Gammaproteobacteria; order Pseudomonadales; family Pseudomonadaceae; genus Pseudomonas; species Pseudomonas fluorescens group sp. PF-69. Next base: position 1,185,012 of record NZ_JBTMNC010000001.1, read on the forward strand.
CGGCCGGCAGCAGCAACGAGTTGTTGCCCTGGGCCCCTCGCTGACTCAAGTCATGCAGCGCGTTGTAACGCTGCCGGCTGACCTCGACCAGGTCTTCCTTGCTGCGCACGATGGTCGGTCGCAAGAACACCATCAGGTTGCTTTTGGTCTGGGTTTCCCGGTTCCAGCGGAACAGCGCGCCGAGGTAGGGAATGTCGCGCAGCAACGGCACACCGCTTTTCTGTGTGCGCACGCTGTCGCGGATCAGGCCGCCTATCACGATGATTTCGCCGTCGTCGGCCAGGATGGTGCTCTTGAGCGCTCGTTTGTTGGTGATCAGGTCCGAAGAGTCGATACCCGATACCGAGGGCGCGATGTCCGAGACTTCCTGCTCGACTTCCAGGCGCAAGGTCGAGCCTTCATTGATGTACGGCTTGATCTTCAGGCTGATGCCCACATCCTTGCGTTCGACCGTGGTGAACGGGTTATCCGCGCCGCTGCTGTTGGTGGCGTAGGAACCGGTTTTGAATGGCACGTTCTGGCCGACAATGATTTCCGCTTCCTGGTTGTCCAGCGTCAACAGGCTCGGCGTGGACAGCAGGTTGCTGCGGGTGTTGCTGGCCAGCGCCGAAATCAATGCGCCGAAACGGTCGCTTCCCAGACGCAACAGCGCACCTTCGGGCGCCGACTTTTTCTCGTCGAACGTCAGGCCGCCGACAATGGGAATGTCGGTGCCGGGAAAATTGATGAAGCCTTTGGCGTCACCGGTGTTCAGGCCCCACTGCACACCCACGGCTTCGGCGATATCGCCGGAAATTTCGACGATCGCGGCATGGATCAACACCTGCGCCCGCGGCTGATCCAACTGACGCACGATGCTTTCGATGGTCCTGACCTGCGCCGGCTCGGCGATCAACACCAGCGCGTTCTGGCTTTCATCGGCCTTGATCATGAACGTCGCACTGGAGGCCGTTTCCTTGCTGCCGCTCAGGATCGGCGCGGCTTTGCGGCCCTGGCCCATGGTTTCCAGAATCTCTGCCAGTTGCCTGGCGTCGCTGTGGCGCAGGCGGATCACCCGGGCGTTGTCAGGCAACTCGGTGGCAGGGATGTCGAGACGGCGTGCCAGATCGGCCAGGCGTTGGCGAACCGCTGCCGGCCCAATCAGAATCAGGCGATTCGTTCTCGCATCGGCCAGCACCTGGATCGGCGAATCGGCAGTCCGCTTGCCCAGAGAGGCCTCCATCACCGGAGCCACGTCGCTGGCCTGTGCATGACGCAGTTGAACCACTGCGTGCTGGCTGTTCTTACCCGCATCCAGTTGCCGCACCACTTCGACAATTCGGTGCACATTGGCGGTGGTGTCCGTGATCACCAGTGCATTGGTTGACGCCGATGGGCCGACATAGCCGTTGACCGACACCAAAGGCCGGACGAGTCCGGCAATATCGTTGGCGCTGCTGGTGTTCAGCTCGATGACCCGGGTGACGAACTGCGAGGCCGTGGCATTTTTCGCCGAACCGCTGGCGCGGGTCTTGGCTTCGGTCACTGGCGTGATCAGGATCCGGTCGCCCTCGTCGATCACTGTGAAGTTGTGGGCGTCCAATACCGAGTAGAACAACCGGCGAACGCCCTCACGGTCGAGGGCCTGACGGGACATCACCGTGATACGCCCGGAAACCCTGGGATCCAGTACTACGGTGGTGCCGAGAATGGCGGAGATTTCTTCGACAATGTCGCGCAGTTCGGCGTTGTTCATCGCCAACTGCCACTTTTCTTCTGCGGCCTGAAGTGCGCCGGGAAGAGGCACGATCGCCAAAACGGCAAAGAGAAACATGGAGCGCAAGGCTTGCGCGCCAGTGAAGCTGTTCATGGGTTTGATCACTCTGACGGCCCGATAATCGGGCGTAGATAACGCGTAGAAATAACGGGAGGTCGTGCATCGACCGGGGATTCGATTGAACGCAGGAAACGCGCGACAGGTGGTTGCAGCGTCAATCGCTCCTCCCGCCCCTTGTTCCACAACACCACTTGATTGGCCTCGACGCGGCGCAGAACACTGCCACCGGGCAAGCGATCGCCCACTTGATACATGCGCGAGCCTTGCGCATCGGCCAGCAAGGCCCTGGACAGACCACTGCTGACGACGAAGCTGGCCTGCAGGGTCAGCGGTTCGGCACTGGCGAGCAGCGCGGATTGGGTCGTCAAGCCGAGCACCGTGGCCACAGCGGTGGCATCGAGAGCATCACCGAGGGTCGCGGGTGCAGGCGTTAGGGTGGTCACTGTCAGGGGTGGCCGAGGGAAGAGTTCACGAAAGCGCCACTCCTGCCACATCAGAAACGCGGCATAGCCCATTGGCAACAGCAATAGGCCAACGTTACGCAGGCGCAAGCCGAAACGGGTAACCGTCATCAGTGGAAACGTCACGACTGGTTCACTTGATTTTCCATCAGAAGAATTAGCCTTCAGACGACCCTCAAGAGGTCGCCTGAAGTACTGCGGCGGGACTTAGAGCTTGTTCCACGCCATGTGCGAGTGCGCACCGACACCAGGCTCAAAGCCAGTGGCGGTCGGGCTGTATTGCTTGCAGTAGCCCGACTCCGGGAACGGCTTGCATTCAAAGACTTCGTTGGTCTTTGGCTGCAGCACTTTGGTGCCGGCGGTGTAGTCACTGATGCCTTCCGGGAACACGAAGTCGTAGTCGGCACCGGCGCCTTCACCGGTCAGTTGTGTAGCCTGGGTGTCCTGGCGAGTGGTCCGGCCATCCAGGGTGGTGCCCACCAGCGTCAGGGTGTGTTTGCCCGGGTTGCTGCGCACATCCAGGGCCAGCGAAGTCGAGCCGCTGTCGACCTGTGCCGAAGTGGAGCCGACCAGCTTGTTGTGCTCGTCGTACAGGGTCGCTTCGACGTTCATCTTGCGATTGGCAATCATGCTGAACTCGACCTTCGCCAGGCCTTTGTCCAGAACATGTTCCGCCTGCAGGGGCGCCACCGACATGCTCGCGGCAGCGTCTTCCCTCATGTCCAGCTGCACTTCGTAGCGGATGACGCCGCTTTCTTTCTGCGCATACAGGCTGTTGTTGCCCTTGACCGGCTCAATCGTGCCGTTTTCATCGCGAACGCCAGCCCGGATCAGTGCGTGAGCCTTGTTGATGGCTTCGGCCAGTTTGAACGACCAGTTGTTTGGCGAGCCTTCTTCGGCGTTATCAATGGAGATTTCCACGCTGTAGTTCGAGCTCTCGCCATTGGCGGTAAAGGCACGGGCCTTGACCTTGTCGCCTGCCAGCAACGGGGTCGAAGGCGCGATGCGGCCCACGGAAGACCAGCCGCCCGGCAACTCGGGCTCGGCAATGATGTTCACGTCCGCCGCGTTGTAAAACGCCGCATCGGTATCACCGACGGTCCAGATCCCCAGAATCACGTGGTGGCCGGTTTTGTCGGCAGGGATGTTGCAGTTGTGCTTGTCGGTGTTTGACGGCTTCTGATTGCCGCCGTCGATGGTGCAGAACGGCGTGCTTTCGAAGGTGGCGCGTTTCAGCGATTCGTTCGGGTTCCAGCCGTTGCGGGTGATGAAGTACTCATGCTTGGTGGCTGGATGCACAGCCGTGTAGCGCCATTGGAAATCGATGTTGCGATCCTTGATTTCCGTCAGCTGCCAACGCGTGGCGGACTGAGCGTCCAGGGCGGAGAACAGCGAGTGACCGCCACTGGCGATCTTGCCGTCGACGGGCCCCTGCAAAGGCGCACCACCGACACCGGCCGGGAAGCCCTTGAAGGTTTCGCCGACGCTTTGTGGTTCGTATTGAGCGCCGCCACAGTTGGTGTTCAAGCCTTTCTGGCAAGCCAGTGCACGGGAAGGCGGTACTTCCAGATAGCCGTGAGCGGAAGCACTTTGAGACGCCAACATTGCCGATAACAGGATCATTGAGGAGGTGCAGGCAGCCAACGCACTTCCCTTATAAGACGTATTTTTCATCAAATGAATTCCAGACTACTTATCGAAGAACAAGGCGCGCAGAACAGGCGCCGATTTTTGCGACATTGCTCAGCGAGGGGCTGAGCAAGGGTCTGAAACCTTACTTGGATAAATTCGTTCGCTATGTAGGGAAAATCTCTGCTTACCGCAGGATCAGTCTCTATGCGCCTCTGTCCGACAAGAAATGAAAAACTTCTTACAAGAAGCCCCTCCTCAACTAAACGCGAAGTTGAAAGGCATAAAAAAAAGCCTGTCCGGCACCAGGCCGAACAGGCTTCTGATCATTGCAGAATCAGTTACTCGTGATACTGCGCCGACAACTCATGCACCGCGCGCAGGAAAGCACCCGCGTGTTCCGGATCGACTTCCGGCGTGATGCCGTGACCGAGGTTGAACACGTGACCACTGCCTTTGCCGTAGCTGGCGAGAATGCGCCCGACTTCGGTACGGATCGCTTCTGGCTTGGCATAGAGCACGGTCGGGTCCATGTTGCCCTGCAGTGCGACTTTGCTGCCGACACGCTCACGGGCATTGCCGATGTCGCACGTCCAGTCCAGGCCCAATGCATCGGCGCCAGCGTCGGCAATGCTTTCCAGCCACAGGCCACCGTTCTTGGTGAACAGGATCACCGGCACCTTGCGACCTTCGTGCTCGCGGATCAGGCCGCTGACGATTTTGCGCATGTAGGCCAGGGAGAACTCCTGATAGGCCGCCGCCGAGAGGTTGCCGCCCCAGGTGTCGAAGATCTGCACCGCTTGCGCACCGGCCATGATCTGGCCGTTGAGGTAGCTGGTGACCGACTGCGCGAGCTTGTCCAGCAGCAGGTGCATGGCTTGCGGGTTGTCGTAGAGCATGGCTTTGGTCTTGCGGAAGTCTTTCGACGAGCCGCCTTCGACCATGTAGGTGGCCAGGGTCCATGGGCTGCCGGAGAAACCGATCAGCGGCACACGGCCGTTCAGTTCGCGGCGGATGGTGCTGACTGCGTCCATCACGTAGCCGAGGTCTTTCTGCGGATCGGGAATCGGCAAGGCTTCGATGTCGGCCAGGGTGCTGACGACTTTCTTGAAGCGCGGACCTTCGCCGGTTTCGAAGTACAGGCCTTGGCCCATGGCATCGGGGATGGTCAGGATGTCGGAAAAGAGGATCGCCGCATCCAGTTGGGGATAACGGTCGAGCGGCTGCATCGTGACTTCGCAAGCGAACGACGGGTTCATGCACAGGCTCATGAAATCGCCGGCCTTGGCACGGCTGGCGCGGTATTCCGGCAGGTAGCGACCCGCCTGACGCATCATCCACACGGGAGTGACGTCTACGGGTTGCTTGAGCAGGGCGCGGAGGAAACGGTCGTTCTTCAGGGCAGTCATGTCGGCATCCGGAAAAAAAGTGCGGGCATTTTCTCAGAGCCGGGCGCAAAAGGCACGGATGCAGGTCAGCCTTTTGTCTATCGGGTCAATTTGTCGCGGTGGAACACGGCTTTCGCCACAACACAAAACAACTGTGGGAGCGAGCCTGCTCGCGAAGAGGTCGGCACATCCAACATTGAAGTTGGATGACAGACCGCTATCGCGAGCAGGCTCGCTCCCACAGGGTTATTGCATTTCAGCTCAGGATTCGGGCTCAGACGCCCAGGTAATCCAGGATCCCTTCAGCCGCATTACGGCCTTCGAAGATCGCCGTCACCACCAGGTCGGAACCGCGGACCATGTCGCCACCGGCGAAGATCTTCGGGTTGCTGGTCTGGTGTTTGTACTGGCCCTGCTCAGGCGCGACAACGCGGCCCTGGCTGTCGGTCTGGATGCTGAACTGTTCGAACCACGGCGCCGGGCTTGGACGGAAGCCGAAAGCGATGACCACGGCGTCGGCCGGGATGATCTCTTCGGAACCCGGGATCGGCTCAGGGCTGCGACGGCCGCGGGCGTCCGGTTCGCCGAGACGGGTCTCGACCACTTTCACGCCTTCGACCTTGTCCTCACCGACGATGGCGATCGGCTGGCGGTTGTAGAGGAATTTCACGCCTTCTTCCTTGGCGTTCTTCACCTCTTTGCGCGAGCCCGGCATGTTGGCTTCGTCGCGACGATAAGCACAGGTCACCGACTTGGCGCCCTGGCGGATCGACGTACGGTTGCAGTCCATCGCCGTGTCACCACCGCCCAGTACCACGACCTTCTTGCCTTTCATGTCGACGAAATCTTCCGGCGACTTTTCAAAGCCCAGGTTGCGGTTGACGTTGGCGATCAGGAAGTCCAGTGCGTCGTAAACGCCCGGCAGGTCCTCACCGGCAAAGCCGCCCTTCATGTAGGTGTAGGTGCCCATGCCCATGAAGACCGCATCGTATTCTTCGAGCAGTTGCTCCATGGTGATGTCCTTGCCCACCTCGGTGTTGAGGCGGAACTGGATACCCATGCCGGTGAAGACTTCGCGGCGATTGCTCAGCACGGTCTTTTCCAGCTTGAACTCGGGGATACCGAAGGTCAGCAGACCGCCGATTTCCGGGTTCTTGTCGAACACCACCGGGGTCACGCCACCGCGCACCAGCACGTCGGCACACCCTAGGCCCGCAGGGCCCGCACCGATGATCGCGACACGCTTGCCGGTCGGCTTGACCTTGGACATGTCCGGGCGCCAGCCCATGGCGAACGCGGTGTCGGTGATGTACTTCTCCACCGAACCGATGGTGACCGCGCCGAAACCGTCGTTAAGGGTGCAGGCACCCTCGCACAGACGATCCTGCGGGCACACCCGGCCGCAGACTTCCGGCAGGGTGTTGGTCTGGTGAGACAGCTCGGCGGCCTGGAGGATGTTGCCCTCGGCCACCAGCTTCAGCCAGTTGGGAATGAAGTTGTGCACCGGGCACTTCCATTCGCAATACGGGTTACCGCAACCCAGGCAGCGGTGGGCCTGGTCGGCCGACTGCTGGGGTTTGAACGGTTCGTAGATTTCCACGAACTCTTTCTTGCGTTGACGCAACAGTTTCTTCTTCGGATCCTTGCGCCCGACCTCGATGAACTGGAAGTCATTATTCAGACGTTCAGCCATTGTTAAAACCTCATCAAACTCTTCAGGCGCATATCACTGCGGGTTGGCACGGGTGCTGGAAAGCAACGATTTCAGGGTGGCAGCCTTGGGCTTGACCAGCCAGAAACGACGCACGTAATCGTCAAGGTTTTCAGCGAGGTTACGACCCCACTCGCTGTCGGTTTCCTCGACGTACTCGTTCAGCACGCGCTGCAGGTGGCTGCGATAGGCTTCCATCGCCTCGCCGCTGATCCGCTGGATTTCCACCAGTTCATGGTTGACCCGGTCAACGAAGGTGTTGTCCTGGTCGAGCACGTAGGCGAAACCACCGGTCATGCCAGAGCCGAAGTTGTAACCGGTCTTGCCCAGAACACAGACGAAACCACCGGTCATGTACTCGCAGCAGTGATCGCCAGTGCCTTCCACGACGGTGTGGGCACCGGAGTTACGCACGGCGAAACGCTCGCCCGCGGTGCCGGCGGCGAACAGCTTGCCGCCCGTGGCGCCGTACAGGCAGGTGTTGCCGATGATGGCACTGTCCTGAGTCTTGTAGACGCTGCCCTTCGGCGGAACGATGACCAGCTTGCCACCGGTCATGCCCTTGCCGACGTAGTCGTTGGCATCGCCTTCCAGGTACATGTTCAGACCACCGGCGTTCCACACGCCGAAGCTCTGGCCGGCAGTCCCTTTGAAACGGAACGTGATCGGCGCGTTGGCCATGCCCTGGTTGCCGTGTTTGCGGGCGATTTCGCCGGAGATCCGCGCGCCGATGGAACGGTCGCAGTTGCAGATATCCAGGGCGAATTCGGCGCCGCTCAGGTCGTTGATCGCCGAGGTGGCCATGTCGACCATTTTCTCGGCCAGCAGGCCCTTGTCGAATGGCGGGTTACGGTCCACGCCGCAGAACTGGGGTTTGTCCGCCGGCACGTGATCGCTGCCCAGCAACGGGGTCAGGTCCAGGTGATGCTGCTTGGCGGTCTGCCCTTCGAGGACTTCCAGCAGATCGGTACGGCCGATCAGCTCTTCGAGGGAGCGCACGCCCAGCTTGGCCAGCCACTCACGGGTTTCTTCGGCGACGTAGGTGAAGAAGTTCACCACCATGTCGACGGTGCCGATGTAGTGATCCTTGCGCAGCTTCTCGTTCTGGGTCGCAACGCCGGTGGCGCAGTTGTTCAGGTGGCAGATGCGCAGGTATTTGCAGCCCAGGGCGATCATCGGCGCGGTACCGAAGCCGAAGCTTTCAGCGCCGAGGATGGCGGCCTTGATCACGTCGAGGCCGGTTTTCAGGCCTCCGTCGGTTTGTACCCGGACTTTGCCGCGCAGGTCGTTGCCGCGCAGGGTCTGGTGGGTTTCGGCCAGGCCGAGCTCCCACGGTGCGCCCGCGTATTTGATCGAAGTCAGCGGCGATGCACCGGTACCGCCGTCGTAGCCGGAGATGGTGATCAGGTCCGCGTAGGCCTTGGCCACACCGGCGGCGATGGTGCCGACGCCCGCTTCAGCCACCAGCTTCACGGAGACCAGCGCTTTCGGGTTGACTTGTTTCAGGTCGAAAATCAGCTGCGACAAGTCTTCGATCGAGTAGATGTCGTGGTGCGGCGGTGGCGAAATCAGGGTCACGCCCGGCACGGCGTAACGCAGCTTGGCGATCAGACCGTTGACCTTGCCGCCCGGCAGTTGACCGCCCTCGCCCGGCTTGGCGCCCTGGGCGACCTTGATCTGCAGCACTTCGGCATTGACCAGGTATTCCGGGGTCACGCCAAAACGGCCAGTGGCAACCTGCTTGATTTTCGAGCTCTTGATGGTGCCGTAGCGCGCCGGGTCTTCGCCGCCTTCGCCGGAGTTGGAACGCGCACCGAGGCGGTTCATGGCTTCGGCCAGGGCTTCGTGAGCTTCCGGCGACAGGGCGCCCAGGGAGATACCGGCGGAGTCGAAGCGCTTGAGCACCGATTCCAGCGGTTCGATCTCGCTGATGTCCAGCGGCGTGTCGAGGGTTTTGACTTTCAGCAGGTCGCGGATCATCGACACCGGGCGGTTGTCCACCAGCGACGTGTATTCCTTGAACTTGCTGTAGTCGCCCTGCTGCACAGCGGCTTGCAGGGTGTTGACCACGTCCGGGTTGTACGCGTGATATTCGCCACCGTGGACGAACTTCAGCAGGCCGCCTTGCTGGATCGGCTTGCGCGGGCTCCAGGCTTCGGTGGCCAGGGCCTTCTGCTCGGCTTCGATGTCGACGAAACGCGCACCCTTGATGCGGCTTGGCACGCCACGGAAGCTCAGGTTGCAGACTTCCTCGGACAGGCCGATGGCTTCGAACAACTGCGCACCACGGTACGACGTGATGGTCGAGATACCCATCTTCGACAGGATCTTGAGCAGGCCCTTGGTGATGCCTTTACGGTAGTTCTTGAACACCTCGTAGAGGTCGCCCAGCACTTCACCGGTGCGGATCAGGTCACCCAGCACTTCATAAGCCAGGAACGGATAAACGGCAGAGGCACCGAAACCGATCAACACGGCGAAGTGATGCGGGTCACGGGCGGTCGCGGTTTCCACCAGGATGTTGGAGTCGCAACGCAGGCCTTTTTCGGTCAGGCGATGGTGCACCGCGCCGGTGGCCAGGGAAGCGTGGATCGGCAGCTTGCCCGGGGCGATGTGACGGTCACTCAGCACGACCTGGGTACGACCGGCGCGCACGGCTTCTTCAGCCTGATCGGCGACGTTGCGGATCGCCGCTTCGAGGCCGACGCTTTCGTCGTAGTTCAGGTCGATGATCGCGCGCTCGAAGCCCGGACGATCGAGGTTCATCAGCGAGCGCCACTTGGCCGGGGAAATGACCGGCGAGCTGAGGATCACGCGCGAGGCGTGTTCCGGCGACTCCTGGAAAATGTTGCGCTCGGCACCGAGGCAGATTTCCAGCGACATGACGATGGCTTCACGCAGCGGGTCGATCGGCGGGTTGGTCACCTGCGCGAACTGCTGGCGGAAATAGTCGTACGGCGTGCGCACGCGCTGGGACAGCACGGCCATCGGCGTATCGTCGCCCATCGAGCCCACGGCTTCGTAGCCTTGCTCGCCGAGCGGACGCAGCACCTGGTCGCGCTCTTCGAACGTGACCTGGTACATCTTCATGTATTGCTTGAGCTGATCGACGTCGTAGAACGCCGAACCGTGGTCGTTGTCTTCCATGGTCGCCTGGATGCGCAGGGCGTTCTTGCGCAGCCATTGCTTGTACGGATGACGAGACTTCAGGCGGTTGTCGATGGCGTCGGTGTCGAGGATCTGACCGGTTTCGGTGTCCACGGCAAAGATCTGGCCAGGGCCAACACGGCCCTTGGCGATCACGTCTTCAGGCTGGTAGTTCCAGACACCGATTTCCGAAGCCAGGGTGATGAAGCCGTTCTTGGTGGTGACCCAGCGCGCCGGACGCAGACCGTTACGGTCGAGCAGGCACACCGCGTAGCGACCGTCGGTCATGACCACGCCGGCCGGGCCGTCCCACGGTTCCATGTGCATCGAGTTGTATTCGTAGAACGCACGCAGATCCGGGTCCATGGTCTCGACGTTCTGCCACGCAGGCGGAATGATCATCCGCACGCCACGGAACAGGTCGATGCCACCGGTGACCATCAGCTCGAGCATGTTGTCCATGCTGGAGGAGTCGGAACCGACACGGTTGACCAGCGGGCCGAGTTCTTCCAGGTCCATCAAATCGTTGGTGAACTTGGTGCGACGGGCCACGGCCCAGTTGCGGTTGCCGGTGATGGTGTTGATCTCGCCGTTGTGCGCCAGGAAGCGGAACGGTTGGGCCAGCGGCCATTTCGGCAGGGTGTTGGTGGAGAAGCGCTGGTGGAACACGCAAATCGAGGTTTGCAGGCGCTCATCGCTCAGGTCTGGATAGAAGGCGGTCAAGTCCGCCGGCATCATCAGGCCTTTATAAATAATGGTCTTGTGGGAAAAGCTGCAGACGTAGTGATCGACGTCGGCGGCGTTGGCCACGGACGAGCGACGACGGGAGGTGAACAGCTTGACGGCCATGTCCTGGTCGCTCAGGCCTTCACCGCCGATGTACACCTGCTCGATCTGTGGCAGGCGCTCAAGGGCCAGGCGGCCGAGGACGCTGGTGTCGATCGGCACTTTGCGCCAGCCGACGAGCTGCAGGCCGGCGGCCAGGATCTCGCGGTTCATGTTCTCGCGAGCGGCTTCGGCTTTGACCGGGTCCTGGTTGAAGAAGACCATGCCCACGGCATATTGCTTGGGCAGGTCGACGCCGAACGTTTCCTGGGCGATGGCTCGCAGGAACACGTCCGGCTTTTGAATCAGCAGACCGCAACCGTCACCGGTCTTGCCGTCGGCATTAATCCCACCGCGGTGGGTCATGCAGGTCAGGGCCTCGATGGCCGTTTGCAAAAGGGTATGACTGGGCTCGCCCTGCATATGGGCTATCAGGCCGAAACCGCAGTTATCCTTGAATTCATCTGGTTGGTACAGACCTGCTTTCATAGACACTTTCTCACCAGGCTGCCTCTTATCGAGGCAAATTTCTTTTCAATTCAACCACTTACCGTCCACGCCGAACGTACGCCGGCTTTGCGGGGGCAAAAGGGAGGTCATTGTACACACCGTCACTTGGCCTCACAAATTTGACGACGAAATGTCGCAAATTCATGTCGCATTTGTGAAAGGTTTAAAGCGATCTGCTGTGCTAGTCAAAACTTTTTTTAATCTTGACCGCAACGACTCAAAGACTACTGTGACGCAGACACCACAAGGCACGCGGCCTGTGGGGCCAGCGCGCTCTTGTAGAAATTTTGAGGTGCTTGGAGAGGCGGCCTGGGTAAGGCCGCCGAATCTTCAGCGAGTTGTTGCCAGTTCCTGTTGGACGCTGGCGACAGTGCGAGGCCAAGGTTTACCAGCCTGAACCTTCGCTGGCAAGGCCTTGATGGCGGAAACGGCTGCATCACGATTGGCGAAACTGCCGTAGGTGATCACATAGAGTGGCTTGCCGTTGAGGACTTTCTTGAAGTAGCGGTACTCGCCGCCCTGCTCCTTGACGAAGTTTTGCGCGGCCGTTTCAGAGCTGGTGCCGAGGATCTGTACCACGTAGTTGCCCGGAGCCTGACCTGCGTACCAGCTGCCGCCTGCGGCCTTGGCCACGGCGGCTGGTTTCTCGACTGGCTTCTCGACCGGCTTGGCCGCAGGTGCGGCTTTAGCCACGGGCGCGGGTGCAGGCTTGGCCGCTGGAACCGGCGCTGGCTTGGCGGTAGCGACTTGAGTCGGAGCAGGCGTCGGCTTGGCGGCGGGTGTCGGTGCAGGACCGGCAGGCACGCCCACAGGCGGCGCAGTCGTGGTCACGGTCGGCGGCGTGGCGCTGGAGCCTTCGACCGGCACGCCATCATCTCCCTCGGAAATCCCGCCTGCGGCTTCGGCCAGCGGACCACGCATGACCGGTTGCGAATTACCGACCAACGGCAATGGCATCGGCTGCGTGTTGCCGGCGAATTCGACAGACGGTGCACCACCGTTTGCTGCTGGCTGACCCTGACCGAGCGGCAGTTGCGCCTGTTCGTTGGCAGGTGCACCCGTGGTCGGCGCTTTGTTGCGACCCGGCATCAACCAGGCGGCGGCCACCGCGACCACAACGACGGCGGAAATCGCCAATACGTGTTTCTTCGGCATATTGAACCCCATACTTGGACGCTTGACCGCTGTGCGGCTGGCAATCATGGCTTCGATCATGGCATCGCGGGCGACCTGATTGATGTTGCCAGGCCAACCGTCGGAGCGTTCATGAATATCAGAGATCTGATCCGCGGTAAAAAGTTCGATCCCCCGGCCTGCGCCTTCGAGGCGCTGATCCAGGTATTCGCGCGTTTCCTCTACGGTATAAGGCTGCAGCTCGATGACGTGGAAACGCTCTTCCTCCAGGCTCAACTGCTCCAGCTGAGCGATCAGCGAGGACTCCCCGAACAGGAACACATGCGGACGGCCTTCCGGCGCTCCGGCGGCCAGCGCCATCAAGGCTTCGAGCGCGGACTCGTCGAGTTGCTCGGCGTCATCCACCAGCAGATAGACTTCCTGACCGGTCAGCGCCAGTTGCACCACCTGCGCCAGAATCGCGCCGATCTCGGCCTGGGCAACGTCCAGCGCCTGGGCAACCTGCCGCAGGATGCCAGCCGAATCGCCGGCGCCACGGGCGGAAACCACCACGCTTTGCACGGATTGTTTGTTGGTGCTGGCCACCAGGGCCTGGCGCAACAGGGTCTTGCCACTGCCTTGGGGCCCTGTGACGACCAACAGCAACTGGCTGTAACGCGCCAGGTGGTGCAGCTGTCCCAGCACCGGTTTGCGCTGGGCCGGGAAAAACTTGAAGCCAGGCACCCGTGGAGCAAAAGGGTCATGACTCAACTGGTAATGGCCGAGGAAAGCCTCGTCCGCATGCAAACTAGTCATCGCGATCTTATTAACCTTTAAGCTGAGCCAGGGCGCGGTAATCCGCTCCCAGCGTGGCCTGTAAAACCTCTTTCGGATAATCGTCGGTCACCACTGCCTCGCCCATTTGGCGCAGCAGCACCAGGCGCAAACGACCGTCGATCACTTTTTTATCAATTGCCATATGTTCGAGAAAATCGGCTTCCGTCATCTCCTCGGGCGGGATGACCGGCAGCCCGGCGCGCTGGAACAGACGAATGCCGCGATCACGGTCCTGTTCGCTGATCCAGCCCAGGCGGGCGGACATTTCCAGCGCCATTACGGTGCCAGCAGCGACGGCCTCACCATGAAGCCAGACACCATACCCCATGTGGGTTTCGATGGCGTGGCCGAAGGTGTGGCCCAGGTTCAAGGTGGCACGAACACCGGTTTCCTTTTCGTCGGCGCCGACCACCGCTGCCTTGGCCGCGCAGGAGCGTTCGATGGCGTAGGTCAGGGCTTGCTGATCCAGATTGCGCAGGCGATCGACGTTGTCTTCGAGCCAGGTCAGGAACGGCTCATCGCAGATCAGCCCGTATTTGATGACCTCAGCCAGACCGGCGGACAGTTCGCGGGCCGGCAGGGTATTGAGGGAAGCCGTGTCGATCAGCACGACATTCGGCTGATAGAAGGCACCCACCATGTTCTTGCCCAGTGGGTGGTTGATCCCGGTCTTGCCGCCCACCGAGGAGTCGACTTGCGACAGCAGCGTGGTTGGAACCTGAATGAAATCGACGCCGCGCTGATAGCAGGCGGCAGCAAAACCGGCCATGTCACCGATCACACCGCCACCCAGGGCGATCACCGTGGTGCGGCGGTCGTGCCGTGCGGTCAGCAGGCCGTCGAAGATCAGTTGCAGGGTTTCCCAGGTTTTGAAGGCTTCGCCGTCGGGCAACACGACGGATATCACCGAGAACTGCGCGAGGCTGCGAGTCAGACGTTCGAGATAGAGCGGCGCGACCGTTTCATTGGAGATGATTGCCACTTGCCGTCCGCGAATATGCGGGGCCAGCAGCTCAGGCTGATCCAACAAACCTTCGCCAATATGAATCGGGTAGCTGCGCTCGCCTAGATCGACCTTGAGTGTCTGCATGTGTCCCCACAGTGAAGATGGAATCAGGCGTTCCGCCTTGAGTTAACGAATGTTCACGGCCTTTGCTGTTATTGACGCCGCTGGGTCGCCGTTCGCCACAACCTTGGACGGTTGTGGCAGGACGCCGAGGATAGCGCATTTCGCGCCGCGCATTAACGGGGAGGCAGCTGCTGCAAGCGTTCCAGGATATCGAGCACGACCATGCGTGGCGGCCGCTCATCGGTTTCCACCACCAGATCAGCGATTTCCCGATACAGCGGATCGCGGATCGCCAGCAGATCCCGAAGGGTCTTGGCCGGATCGGCGGTGCGCAACAAGGGCCGATTGCGGTCGCGGGACGTGCGACCGACCTGCTGCTCGACAGAGGCATGCAGATAAACCACCCGCCCACCGGCGTGCAGGGCTCGACGATTGGCTTCGCGCATCACTGCACCGCCGCCGGTCGCCAGCACCACGCCATCGTAATCGCACAGTTCGGCAATCATTGCCTCCTCGCGGTCACGAAAGCCCGGTTCGCCTTCTTTATCGAAGATCCATGGGATATTGGCGCCCGTGCGTAATTCAATTTCCTTATCGGAATCTTTGAATGGCAAGCGCAGCTCTTTGGCCAGCAACCGGCCGATGGTGCTTTTTCCAGCGCCCATCGGTCCTACAAGAATCAAATTTCGCACAGAATCAACGACTCACAGCAATCGCCTGGTTATTCATGATACGCGGAGTGAGAAACACCAACAGCTCGGATTTTTTCTCCGAAACCACGTCACGCCGGAAAAGGCGGCCAAGATACGGCACATCGCCAAGAAATGGCACCTTATCTACAACCTTGCTTTGAGTATTTGAGAAAACACCGCCAATGACGATGGTCTCCCCATCGTTGACCAGGACCTTGGCATTGACCTCGTTTTTCTTGATGGGCGGCACATCCTGGACCTTGTTCAGGTAGTCCGGTTCGTCCTTGGTGACCTTGACCTCCATGATGATCCGGTTGTCCGGAGTGATCTGTGGCGTCACTTCCAGCGACAGCGATGCTTCCTTGAAGGACACCGAAGTCGCGCCGCTGGAACTGGCTTCCTGGTAGGGAATCTCGGTGCCCTTGAGGATTTTGGCGGTTTCCTTGTCGGACGTGACGACCTTGGGTTGCGAGACGATTTCCCCGTTTCCGGTCTTCTCCATGGCCGTCAGCTCAAGGTCCAGCAAGACGTTATCGGTGATGAACGCAATGCCGATCCCCGAGGTGTTGTTCGTCGCCCCTAAATCGACGAACGGTGAATTGGTGCTGGTGCTGCCCGGCGTGCCAATGGTCGACGAGCCGTTGGCGCCGTTGCTGACCCCGGAAGTATTCCAGTTGCCCCTGTTCTGGACGGAGCCGCCCCAGCGCACACCCAGGCTCTTGTCGTAATCGACGTTGGCTTCGACGATTCGCGCTTCGATCATGACCTGGCGCACCGGAATATCCAGCTGGGCAACGATTCGCCGCAGTTCGTCGAGTCGATCCTGGGTCTGGTAGGCAATGATGTTGTTGGTACGCTCATCGACGGTAATAGAGCCCCGTTCGTCGACTTTCGCCTCGGCACTGGTCACCGACTGGAACAGTTTGGCGATATCCGCCGCCTTGGCGTAATTGACCTGCAACAGTTCCCGCCGTAGCGGTGCCAGATCGGCGATCTGTTTTTGCGACTCCAGCTCCTGCCGTTCCCGGGCAGCAATTTCGTCGGCCGGCGCCACCAGCAGGACGTTACCGATCTTGCGCTTGTCCAGCCCCTTGGTTTTCAGCACCAGATCCAGCGCCTGATCCCAAGGTACGTTCTGCAGGCGCAGGGTAATGCCGCCCTGCACGGTGTCGCTGGCGACCAGATTGAGATTGGTGAAATCAGCGATCAGTTGCAGCACCGAGCGCACGTCGATGTCCTGAAAATTCAACGAAAGCTTTTCACCGCTGTAGGCATGGCGGTCGGCATCACGCTTTTGCAGGTCGTCGGCGGTCACCGGACGGACGCTGACGGTAAGTTTGTTTTCGGTCTGATAGGTCGAGTAGTCGAAGGCACCGCCGCCGGGCTCGATCGTGATGGTGGCCCGATCACCCGTGGCGCTGGCGTTGACGAACTGCACCGGCGTGGCGAAATCCTTCACATCCAGACGCACGCGCAAGGGGTCGGGCAATTGGGTCCTGGCAAACCCGACGATGATCTTGCCGTCGCGCTCCTGAATGTCCGGCGCAATCGACGGATCCGACAGATCGATCAGCACATTGCCTTCGCCCTGGGTACCCCGCTGGAAATCCACACCGCGAATAGCCTTGCCCGATGGCATTGGGGGGCGCGCCGGGGCCGGCGCTGCGAGGGTGGCCGATGTGGTCGGCGCGACTTTGCCGCCCTGCCCGACCACCACGAACAGGTTGTTGCCCTCGACTCGCGTGCTGTAGGGGGCCGCCTGGGTCAAGTTGATGATCAGGCGCGTACGGTCCTTGACCTCCACCACCGTCGCGCTTCGGGCATTGCCAGCGCCCAGGTCACGGGTTTTGTTCGCCAATTGACTGACGACACCCGGCAGATCCAGTGCGATCCGCGCCGGTGATGCCGTGGTGTAACCCTGAGGGGCCGGTGGCGGCTCGTCGAATGCCAGCTTCAGCTCGACGCGGTCTCCCGGCAGCGCCGCAACATCCAGCGCCTTGAGGCTGGCCGCTTGTGCCATCGGCGACAACAACGCTATCCATAGCGTCATTCCGAGGGCTGAGAAAGTCCTGTTCATTTTTCCAGTTCCACTATGAGTGCTCTTTCAGAGGGAGGGTCCGCGGCCGTTCCAGCCAGGCACCTTCCCCGTCGGGGACGATTTCGACCACATCCACTTGTGAGCCGCTGATGGCAACGATCCGCCCGTCATTACGCCCCAGGTAATCACCGACTTTCAGCCTGTGCACCCCGCCAGCCCCGCGCAGCAATGCAAAGGAGCCCGCCGCATTGGAGATCGTGCCGACCATTTCAAACTGCTCGATGTTGAACCCCTCAAGGTATTGCTTGATTCGGTCGGGGTCGGGCCTGACGTCGCGTGAGCCGTGTTGCTGACCGGACAGGTCGATCCTGACCTGCGGTGAAAACGGGCTGCGCAGGTTGGCTGCGTTGTAAGTGAATGTCGGGTAAGACCGGATTGTGGGCGTTGGTTCAATCTTGCCTGGTGCGCGCAGGCGCATTTCGTTCAGGTAGGCATCCAGGTCGCTGAAGTCATCGCCACCGCCACAGCCGGCAAGGACGACGAGCGACACGACCATCGATAAACAACGAATCGGGTTCATTGATGCGCCCCCTGATCGTTGTAGCGATAGGTCTTGGCAAGGATGCTCATGCGCAGCTTCGGGCCGCCGTCCGGTTTGGCCGGTGCCAGGTCGAAATCGTGCAGGGTCACGATGCGCGGCAACCCGGCCACACCACTGACGAACGTGGCCAGATCGTGATAGGCACCAGTGACGGTGATCTGGATCGGCAGTTCGATGTAGAACGGCCGCGTCACCTCCGGCAGTAGCTTGATCTCTTCAAACTCCAGCCCGCTACCCAGACCTGTGCGAGTGATGTCCTCCAGCAGGCCGGGCACTTCGGTATCACTGGGCAGTTGCCGCAGCAGCACACCAAAAGAGTCTTCCATCTCTTTCAGTTGCTGCGTATAGCGCTCCAGATTCGCCGCCCTATGCGCCTTGGTGGCGAACTGCTCCTTGAGGGCCGTCTCTTCTTCGCGCTTGAGGTCGAGCTGGCTCTGAACCTCACTTGTGGAAAAGCTGTAACCGAGCGCCAGGACCAGAATCATGACCAACACGCCCACCAGAACCTTGATCGCAGGCGGCCATGAACCGATGTTGTGAGTGCCCAATTCGTGAATGTCGATCCTGCGCAGCTCTTCCAGCCATCCGGAAGGACTCATTGTTCATCCTCCACGGCGGCCGGCTGAGTCTGACGAACGGTCAACTGGAAGACATTGGCCTGATCCAACTGACCCGCCGTGGTCGCTTTGACTTCAGTCAGGCTCGGTGCATCGAACCAGTCCGAAGCGTTCAGGTTGCGCATCAGGTCGGAAACACGATTGTTCGATTCAGCGGCGCCAGAAATCGACAAGGTTTTGCCCACCCTTTTGACTTCGGTGAAATACACCCCGTCGGGCAGGGTCCGCGCCAGTTGGTCAAAAATTCGCCCACTGACCGGCCGATTGCCTTGCAGGTCCTGGATGATGCGCATGCGCTCGAGCAATTGCTGGCGACGCGCCTTGAGATCGCTGATCTGTTTAATCCGCTCGTCGACCACGACAATCTGCTGATTGATGTAATTGTTACGGGCGACTTGCCGTTCAATGGCGCTGTTGATGGCTTGATTCGCAACCAGCACCGCACCCGCCGATCCCACCAGCACCCCTGCCAGAATCACTAAAAACCGTTTTCGACGCTCCTCGCGCAGCTCTTCGCGCCAGGGTAAAAGATTGATCCGCGCCATCAGTCGCAGCTCCTGAGGGCCAGCCCGCAGGCAATCATCATGGCCGGCGCGTCGCTGGCCAGGGCGGCGGCGTTGACCTTGGCGCTCAACGTCATCCCGGCAAATGGGTTGGCCACCTGGGTCGGTGTGCCCAAACGCTCTTCGATCAACCGTTCCAGCCCACAGATTGACGCGGTGCCGCCGACCAGCAGGATGTGATCGATAGCGTTGTATTGGCCGCCAGCGAAGAAAAACTGCAATGAACGCGATACCTGTTGCACCAGCGCCTCGCGAAACGGCTGCAACACTGCACTGACGTAATCATCCGGCAAACCACCCTGCTTCTTTGCCAGCACCGCCTGTTCGAAGGTCAGGCCGTAGCGGCGCTGAATGTCCTCCGTCAGCTGACGACCACCGAACAATTGTTCGCGGGTATAGATAATGCGTCCGTGGTGCAGCACGCTCAGGGTGGTCATGGTCGCACCGATGTCGACCGCCGCCACCAGGCGCTCCCCGGGTATCACCGATTGATTGGTCAGCAAACCGAATGATCGCTCCAGGGCATGGGCCTCGACGTCGACCACGCGAGCGGTGAGGCCGGCCAGAGCCAGGGCTGCCTCGCGGACCTCGACGTTTTCCTTGCGGCAGGCCGCGAGCAGCACATCGACCCGCTCGGGATTGCGCGCTGAAGCGCCCTGTACTTCAAAGTCGATGGCGACTTCGTCCAGCGGATAGGGAATGTACTGGTCGGCCTCGATCTTCAGCTGGTTTTCCATGTCGTCGTCGCAAAGCCCGGCGTCCATCTCGATGGTCTTGGTGATCACCGCCGAGCCAGCCACCGCCACCGCCACGTTCCTGAGGCGGGTTCTGGCCTTGATCAACGCGCGAGAGAGCGCCTGGCCCACAGCATCGAGCTCGGCAATATTTTTTTCGATAACGGCGTTGGCGGGCAGCGGTTCGACCGCATAGGCCTCGACCCGATAACGGGCGCCCTGGCGGCTCAGCGCCAGAAGCTTCACCGAAGTGGAGCTGATGTCGATACCCAAAAGCGCATCGGCCTTTTTGTTGAAGAGTCCTGGCACTGGCAATTCCCTATGACTATCCGTGAGTTACGGACTCTGCATTGTGTTTTGCGTTCCCTCCGCCCGTCTTGACATCAGCGCAAATGACGCTTCTGGCGGAAAAATGCTTATAATGCCCAGCGTTTTTTTCCGCTTTTCTCAAGCGCGGGTCGTTCGCCTTTAGCCTGAACCCTGATGCCTAATTCATTCTTTGCCCTGGATATCCAAAAGCCTTGATTCGTCTGCTGAAATTTTTCGGTTGGTCCATCGTCGCGGTTTTCTGCGGACTGCTTCTGGGTCTGAGCGGGGCGTTTCTCTACCTTAGCCCCGGATTGCCGTCCGTAGAGGCGTTGCGAAGCATCCAGTTGCAGATCCCTTTGCGGGTCTACAGCAGCGACAACAAGTTGATCGCAGAATTTGGCGAAATGCGCCGCACACCGATCCGTTTCGCCGACATTCCCCCCAATTTCATTAATGCGTTACTAAGTGCTGAAGACGATAACTTCGCCAACCACTATGGCGTCGACCCCAGCAGCCTGATGCGTGCCGCCACCCAATTGGTGAAAAGCGGGCACATCCAGTCCGGCGGCAGCACCATCACCATGCAGGTGGCGAAGAACTTCTTCCTGACCAGCGAACGCAGCTTCTCGCGCAAGACCACCGAAATCCTCCTGGCCTTGCAGATCGAACGGCAGCTGACCAAGGACGAGATCCTCGAGCTGTACGTCAACAAGATCTATCTGGGCAACCGCGCCTACGGCATCGAGGCGGCGGCGCAGGTCTATTACGGCAAGTCGATTCGTGACGTCAGCCTCGCGCAGATGGCGATGATCGCCGGCCTGCCCAAAGCCCCGTCGCGCTTCAACCCGCTGGCCAACCCGGCCCGCAGCAAAGAGCGTCGCGACTGGATCCTGGGGCGCATGTACAAGCTCGGCAAAATCAGCGAGGCCGACTACACCACCGCAATCAACGAACCGCTGAACGCCAGCTATCACGTCCCGACACCGGAAGTGAATGCGCCCTACATTGCCGAGATGGCCCGTGCCGAAATGGTCGGCCGCTATGGCAGCGACGCCTACACCGAAGGTTTCCGCGTGACGACCACGGTGCCGAGCAATCTGCAGGAAATGGCCAACACCGCCGTCCACGAAGGCCTGATGACCTATGACCAGCGCCACGGCTATCGCGGCCCTGAGTCGCGCCTGCCGGGCAAGACCCGCGAGGCCTGGGCGACCGAGCTGACCAAGCAGCGCACCATCAGCAGCCTTGAACCGGCCATCGTCACTCAGGTCGAGAAAAATGGCCTGCAGGTGCTGACCCGCAACGGCAACGAGCACGTCAGTTGGGACAGCATGAAATGGGCGCGTCCGTTCCTGAACACCAACAGCATGGGTGCCAATCCGAAGCAGCCGTCCGACGTGGCCCAGGTCGGCGACCTGATTCGCGTGCAGCGTCAGGCGGACAATTCGCTGAAATTCAGCCAGATCCCGCAAGCCCAGGGCGCACTGGTATCCCTCGACCCGCAAAACGGCGCGATCCGCGCGCTGGTCGGTGGCTTCGCCTTCGAGCAGAGCAACTACAACCGCGCCTTGCAGGCCAAGCGCCAGCCGGGCTCGAGCTTCAAGCCTTTCGTCTACGCCGCTGCGCTGGATAACGGCTACACCGCCGCCAGCCTGGTGAACGACGCACCGATCGTGTTCGTCGACGAGTACCTGGACAAGGTCTGGCGTCCGAAAAACGACACCAACACCTTCCTCGGCCCGATCCGCTTGCGCGAAGCGTTGTACAAGTCGCGCAACCTGGTGTCGATTCGCCTGTTGCAAGCGATGGGCGTCGGCAAAACCATCGACTACATCACCCGCTTTGGCTTCAACAAGCAGGATCTGCCGCCCAACCTGTCCCTGGCCCTGGGTACCGCGACCCTGACGCCAATGGAAATCGCCACCGGCTGGAGCACCTTCGCCAACGGCGGCTACAAGGTCACCCCTTACATCATCGACAAGATCGAAAGCCGCAACGGCGACACGCTGTTCGTCGCCAACCCGGCAAGCGTGCCGAAAGGCGGCGCCGCCAGCGACGGCATCGCCGCACCGTCCGCCCAGGCCTTCACGGTCAACGCAATGCCGGGCGAAGCGCCAACTACCCAACCGGCGACGCAGGCACCGGCCGTGGCTGAGCGCATCGTCGATGGCCGTACCACTTACATCCTCAACAGCATGCTCGAGGACGTGATCAAACTCGGCACCGGCCGCCGTGCACTGGCCCTGGGTCGCCCTGACATCGCCGGCAAGACCGGGACCACCAACGAGTCCAAGGACGCCTGGTTCTCCGGCTACAACGCCGATTACGTGACCACCGTCTGGACCGGTTTCGACCAACCGGAAAGCCTGGGGCGCAAAGAGTTCGGCGGCACCGTCGCGCTGCCGATCTGGATGAACTACATGGGCGCCGCGCTCAAAGGCCTGCCGCCACATACACAACCGGAGCCGGAAGGCATCCTGAGTCTGCGCGTCGACCCGGTCAGTGGCCGTGCGGCAAGCCCAAGCACGCCTGGAGCCTACTTCGAACTGTTCAAGGCCGAAGACACGCCACCGTCGGTCAACGAACTGGGCAACGGCAATGCGCCAGGCAGCCCGCTGCCAGCGGATGAAGCGGCGCCGATCGACTTGTTCTAGAGAAGCAGCCTGTAGGAGCGAGCCTGCTCGCGAAAAACGGTCAGACAACGCGGGTATTCAGACCGCCCGCGTCATCGTTGACGACCATCGCGAGCAAGCTCGCTCCTACAGGGTTTGGCAGCGTACACAGCTGCGCCATCGACTCTCCAGACAACAAAAAAGCCCCGACTCTCACGAGCCGGGGCTTTCTGTTGAAGCGCTACAACGACTTAGCCGTTGAACACGTCATCCACGCTTTTGAGCGGGTAGTTCTTCGGATACGGCAGGGTTGCCACGCCGGTCTCGATCGCAGCCTTGGCCACGGCATCGGAGATCAGGGTAATCAGACGGGCATCCATTGGTTTCGGAATGATGTACTCACGGCCGAATTCCAGCTTGATGCCGCCATAGGCGTCGCACACTTCCTGAGGCACCGGCAGCTTGGCCAGTTCGCGCAGGGCGTTGGCCGCAGCCACTTTCATTTCTTCGTTGATGCGCTTGGCGCGAACGTCCAGGGCACCACGGAAGATGAACGGGAAGCCCAGTACGTTGTTGACCTGGTTCGGGTAGTCGGAACGACCGGTGGCCATGATCACGTCGTTACGGGTGGCGTGTGCCAGTTCCGGGGAGATTTCCGGATCAGGGTTCGAGCACGCGAACACGATCGGGTTGGCCGCCATGGATTTCAGGCCTTCAGCGCTCAGCAGGTTAGGACCGGACAGGCCGACGAACACGTCTGCACCTTCCAGAGCGTCTGCCAGGGTACGTTTGTCGGTCGCGTGGGCGAAGACAGCCTTGTACTGGTTCAGGTCGTCACGGCCGGAGTGGATCACGCCGGTACGGTCAACCATGAAGATGTTTTCGATGTTCGCGCCCATGCTGACCAGCAGCTTCATGCAGGAGATCGCGGCAGCACCGGCGCCCAGGCAAACGATCTTGGCTTGCGCCAGGGTTTTACCGGCGATTTCCAGGGCGTTGATCATGCCAGCGGCGGTCACGATAGCGGTGCCGTGCTGGTCATCGTGGAATACCGGGATGTCGCACTGCTCGATCAGGGCACGTTCGATCTCAAAGCACTCAGGCGCCTTGATGTCTTCCAGGTTGATGCCACCGAAGGTGATGGAGATGCGCTTGACGGTGTCGATGAAGGCTTGCGGGCTTTCGGAGTCGACTTCGATGTCGAAAACGTCGATGCCGGCAAAGCGCTTGAACAGCACGCCCTTGCCTTCCATGACTGGCTTGGAGGCCAATGGGCCGAGGTTACCCAGACCCAGAATCGCGGTGCCATCGGAAATGACTGCAACCAGGTTGCCTTTGCCGGTGTATTTGTAGGCCAGTTCAGGGTCGCGAGCGATTTCGCGTACTGGTTCGGCTACGCCGGGGCTGTAGGCCAGCGACAGGTCGCGGGCGGTAGCGGTGGCCTTGGTGAGCTCGACGCTCAGCTTCCCTGGACGAGGATTGGCATGATATTCGAGAGCGGCAGTTTTCAAATCAGACATGGGGGCATTCCGCTTTTACTGTTGGACAGACTGGTCAGCGAGGATACGCGCCTCGCAAAATCCCCACAAGACTGACCGGTCACCCCTGTCAAGCGCCCTGCACTACGACTTTGGGCCAAGAGCCGCGAAACACAAGGGATAGACTGTTCACAATCGACAGAAAAAATGTCTACAATTTTTTATCAGTGCGCGACCTGAAGCATCGCCGGATCGGTCAATGGCAACATCCAGCGCGCCTGCCCCTCCTTGAGACCGCCCTTGCGCGAACGATCCAGCACCCAGCCGCGAGCCTCGACTTGCCTGCCTTTGAGGCCGTCAAGCGTGGCAGCGGGGAATCTGTCCAGCACATTGGGTGCAACGCGCAATACAACCGAATCCTGCAACTCGATCCAAACCCCGCCGCGATTGCGCTGAACCTTGCTCACACGACCGCTGAGCAGGGCAAAACCGGAGGCACTGATCTGATCCGCTTTCAGTACAGGTGACTGGCGCCACACGCCAAGGCCGGCCTGTCGGGCGCTGCGTTCTGCCGCTTGCTGACAGTCGACCAGATCGACATTCGGTGCGACCGCCACTTGAAAACCGAGGCCTTCGGCGAGCATTTGCGCTTCGAGGTTGGCACCATCGGCGCCGTAGACGTGGGCCAGGGTACGGCCGTAATGGTCCTTGCCTTCCTTGCCGGGGAGCAATCCGACCCGTCCGTCGCTCGCGGCCACCAAGGCTTCGAGACGCTTTCGCGCCGCCACGGCAAATGGTTCGTCGGAGCGGCCTTTCTTGCCCAGCTCCGGCGTATTCAAGCCGATCATGCGCACACTGCGACCATCCGTCAGGCGCAGCGTGTCACCGTCCACTACCCGCTGTACCGCGACCGATGCCAGGCCACTCGGTGCCGGGCAGAAGGCCTGGGCGCCGGAGAGCCAAATCGCGGACACAAAAAAGGCGCCCGCAAGGGACGCCTTTTTCATCAGCATGGAAAAACCGAAACGGCCTCCCAAGTTGATCGGCCTTAGGCCTTTTTCGCGCCGAAAGCACCGAAACGGTCTGCGAAACGCTGAACGCGGCCGCCAGTGTCCAGAGTCTTTTGCTTACCGGTGTAGAACGGGTGGCATTCGTTGCAAACGTCGATCGCCAGGGCTTTGCCGAAGGTCGAACGGGTTTCGAACTTGTTGCCGCAGCTGCAGGTAACAGCAACTGCTGGGTATTCTGGATGGATATCAGCTTTCATGGTGTCTTCCTCGGGCTAGCGTGCCGCCACCCAACACTATTGTTGAATACCGCACGTAATTAGGCCGCGGATTCTACCAGACAATGCCAATCACGCAAGCTGTCCCTGAGACCGACCGTCTGCTAGGCTCCCGAGCCAATACGCGATCCCCGGTGGGAGCGAGTCTGCTCGCGATAGCGGTGTACCAGTCGCGATGAATGCTGACTGACACGCCGTCATCGCGAGCAGGCTCGCTCCCACACGTTATGCGCCTAGCCCTTTTGTTGCCTGTTTATCGAGACTCCCCGCGTGCCCGACGCCATCCTGCGCCTCGCTTTGCCCTCGCCGCTGCGCCGCCTGTTCGACTACCGAGCTCCGGCCGGGGTCCTGCGCGCCCAGTTGCATCCCGGCATGCGCCTGCGAGTGCCGTTCGGCCGGCGGGAAATGATCGGGATTCTGGTGGAGGTCACCGACACCAGCGAAGTCCCGGCGGAAAAACTCAAGCCCGCACTGGCATTGCTCGATGCCACGCCGCCGCTGCCACCCGCCCTGTTCAAGCTATGCCTGTGGACTTCCCAGTATTACCAGCACAGTCTCGGCGACACCTTGAGCTGGGCGTTGCCGGTGCTGCTGCGCCAGGGCGAACTGGCCGAGGCGCGCCAGGAGCGTTTCTGGTCCGCCGCCCCCGGGGCCAGCCTCGATGACCCGCGCATCGCCCGCGCCCCGCGCCAACGTGAAGCGCTGGCGACGCTGGCCCAGCACCCCCACGGCGTCGCCCATCAGTTGCTGAGCAAGCTGATGCTGAGCAAGGACAGCCTCGATCTGTTGCTGGCCAAGGATCTGGTGCAGGTAGAGGTTCGCAAGCATGCCCCCGGCGCGCGCCACGAACACTGGCTGGCGCAGCCCGAGCTACCACTCAATCCGGAGCAACGCGCCGCTTATGAAGCGATCCGCGCCGGATTCGACAGTTATCACGCGTTCCTGCTGGCCGGCGTCACCGGCAGTGGCAAGACCGAAGTCTATTTGCAACTGATCCGCGAAACCCTGGAGGCCGGTAAACAAGCACTGGTGCTGATCCCGGAAATCAACCTCGGCCCGCAGACCCTGGCGCGCTTCGAACAGCGCTTCAATGCGCGTATCGCCCTGATCCACTCGGCAGTCAACGATCGTGAACGCCTCGACGCCTGGCTTGCCGCCCGCGACGGCGAGGCTGACATCATTATCGGCACCCGCTCGGCGCTGTTCACACCGATGAAGAATCCCGGCCTGATCATCATCGACGAAGAACACGACGGCTCCTATAAACAGCAGGAAGGCCTGCGCTACCACGCCCGCGACCTGGCCCTGGTGCGCGCCCGGCAGGAAAACATCCCGATCGTGCTCGGCTCCGCCACGCCCTCGCTGGAAAGCCTGCACAACGCCTACACCGGACGCTACGGCCTCCTGCGCCTGAACGAGCGCGCCGGTGGCGCCAAGCAGCCACGCTTCCTGCGCCTTGACGTAAAAAGTCGCCCACTGGACAGCGGCATTTCCGGGCCGATGCAACAAGCCATCGGTCAGACGCTGGCTGCCGGCCAGCAAGTATTGGTATTCCTCAACCGCCGCGGTTTCGCACCGACCCTGCTTTGTCACGATTGCGGCTGGATGTCCGAATGCCAGCGCTGCGATGCGCGAATGACCGTGCACCAGCGCCACGGCGAGTTGCGCTGCCACCATTGCGGCTACGTCGAGCGAGTGCCGCGCCAGTGCCCGAAATGCAACAAGGTCGATTTGCGTCCGGTGGGGGCAGGCACCGAACGGGCCGAAGAGCGACTGGGCATTTTGTTCCCCGACTACCCGGTTTTGCGGGTCGACCGCGACAGCACTTCGCGCAAAGACGCCATGAATCAGTTATTCGCGACCATTCAGAAAGGCCAGCCCTGCATCCTGGTGGGCACGCAAATGCTTGCCAAAGGGCATCACTTTCCACGAGTGACCCTGGTGTCGATTCTCGACGCCGACGGCGGGCTGTTCTCCGGCGACTTCCGTGCCAGCGAGCGCATGGCGCAGCTGATTGTCCAGGTCGCCGGACGTGCGGGACGCGCCGAAGAGCCGGGCAAGGTGATCATCCAGACGCATTTGGCCGATCACCCGTTGCTGGTGCAATTGACCGAACAAGGTTATTTCGCCTTTGCCGAGCAAGCCTTGAGTGAACGCCGGGCGGCAGGCCTGCCGCCGTTTGCGCACCTGGCCCTGCTGCGGGCCGAAGCGCACAAGCCGGGACAGGCCGAAGGATTTCTCGACGAGGCGTGCAGCGAGGCCGAACGCCTGCTGGCCGAACAGGGTTTGACCGGCATCGAATTGCTGGGGCCGGTACCGGCACCGATGGAACGCCGCGCCGGGCGCTATCGTGCACAGCTATTGTTACAGGCCACCGCGCGGGCGCCGCTGCATCGCTTGCTGGCCAGTTGGTTGTTGGTGCTGGAGCAGATGCCGAGCGGGCGGGCGGTGCGCTGGTCGCTGGATGTGGATCCGGTCGATTTGTATTGATTTGGGTACCGCCATCGCGAGCAAGCTCGCTCCCACAGTGGTTCTCGGGTGGAATTACAACGTGTATCCACCGCAAAACCTGTGGGAGCGAGCCTGCTCGCGATGGGGTCTTAATTGTCACCACACATCCACATCCTGCCTGCTAAGGTTGGCAAGCCCGTCTTCGCAACGGATAATGCCCAGTTTTTCCACCAGCGCACGATGCGCCGCCGCGCCAGCGGTCGAAAGAGAAGACCATGAAAGACACCATTCGCCAGCTGATCCAACAAGCCATCACCCAACTCGTCAACGAAGGTGTGTTGCCTGAAGGCCTGACGCCGGCGATCCAGGTGGAAAACTCTCGCGACAAGAAGAACGGCGACTTCGCCAGCAACATCGCCATGATGCTGGCCAAGCCTGCGGGCATGAAGCCGCGTGATCTGGCCGAGAAAATCATCGCCGCACTGCCGGCTGACGAAAACATCTCCAAGGCCGAAATCGCCGGCCCCGGCTTTCTCAACTTCTTCCAGAACACCCAGGCCCTGGCGACCCGCCTGGACGCCGCCCTGGCCGACGAGCACATCGGCGTGCGCAAGGCCGGCCCGGTGCAACGCACCGTGGTTGACCTGTCGGCCCCGAACCTGGCCAAGGAAATGCACGTCGGCCACCTGCGCTCGACCATCATCGGCGACGGCGTGGCTCGGGTGCTCGAGTTCCTCGGCGACGAAGTGATCCGTCAGAACCACGTCGGCGACTGGGGCACCCAGTTCGGTATGTTGATGGCCTATCTGCAGGAAAACCCGATCACCAGCGACGAGCTGTCGGACCTGGAAAACTTCTACCGCGCCGCCAAGCAACGCTTCGACGAATCCGAAGAATTCGCCGACCGCGCCCGCGGCCTGGTGGTCAAGTTGCAGGCCGGCGACCCGGACTGCCTGGCGCTGTGGACCAAGTTCAAGGACATCTCGCTGTCCCACTGCCAGAAAATCTACGAGCTGTTGAACGTCAAGCTGACCATGGCTGACGTGATGGGCGAAAGCGCCTACAACGACGACCTGATCAACGTGGTCAACGACCTCAAGGCCGCCGGCATGCTGGTCGAGAGCAACGGCGCCCAGTGCGTGTTCCTGGACGAGTTCAAGAACGCCGACGGCGATCCGCTGCCGGTGATCATCGTCAAGGCCGATGGTGGCTACCTCTACGCCACCACCGACCTGGCGGCCGTGCGCTACCGCAGCGGCAAGCTCAAGGCCGATCGCGCGCTGTACTTCGTCGACCAGCGTCAGGCCCTGCACTTCCAGCAAGTGTTCGCCGTGGCACGCAAGGCTGGCTTCGTGACCCATCCGATGGAGATGGAACACATGGGCTTCGGCACCATGAACGGCGCTGATGGCCGTCCGTTCAAGACCCGCGATGGCGGCACCGTGAAGCTGATCGACCTGCTGACCGAAGCCCAGGAACGCGCCTACACCCTGGTCAAGGACAAGAACCCGGAACTGGCCGAAGCCGAGCTGCGCAACATCGCCAAGGTCGTGGGCATCGGCGCGGTGAAGTACGCCGACCTGTCCAAGCACCGCACCAGCGACTACAGCTTCAACTTCGACCTGATGCTGAACTTCGAAGGCAACACCGCCCCGTACCTGCTGTATGCGTACACCCGTGTGGCCGGCGTGTTCCGCAAGCTCGGCAAGGACTTCAGCGAAGTCGACGGCCAGATCGTCCTCGAAGCGCCGCACGAACACGAACTGGCGGCAAAACTCGCGCAATTCGGTGAAGTGCTGAACAACGTGTCCGAAAAAGGCACGCCGCACATTCTCTGCACGTACCTGTACGACGTCGCCGGCCTGTTCTCCAGCTTCTACGAGAACTGCCCGATCCTCGCCGCCGACACCCCGGCGCAAATGCAGAGCCGCCTGCGCCTCGCCGCGCTGACCGGACGCACCCTCAAGCAAGGCCTGGAACTCTTGGGCCTGGAAACTCTGGAGCGTATGTAAGTTGGCTGCCAAGAAAAAACCTGCACCCAAGCGTGGCGCCAGCCGTTACCAAGCTCCAGCGAAGCAGCCGATTCCGGGTTGGTTGTGGATGGCCATCGGCCTGACGGTCGGCGCATTCATCGTATTCCTGATGAAGCTGGAGCCGGGCAAGGGCAGCGATACGGTCAAACGCGAGAAGGTAGAGCAACAGCAGCAGAAAGCCACCAAGATCGCCGAGGCCAACAAGACCCCGCCGAGCCCGACGCAACCGGTGAAGCCGAAGTACGACTTCTACACCTTGCTGCCGGAATCGGAAGTCATCGTGCCGCCGGATGCCGTGCCGGAAAAAACCCTGCCGACGCCACAAGTGCCGGCCGTTCCGACGACGCCGGTTACGCCGGCGGAAGCGGCGAAGATCGACACCGCCCGCGCCCAGGCGGCGCTGTCCGGTATCACGCCACCGCCCGCGCCACCCGTCACCAAAGCCGCGCCGGTGACCAAGTTCTTCCTCCAGGCGGGTTCGTTCCGCAAGCAAACTGACGCCGACAAGGTTCGTGCGCAGATCATCCTGCTCGGCCAGGCGGTGGCGGTTGAATCCGGCACAGTGAAAGACGAGACCTGGTATCGGGTTCTGGTCGGACCGTTCAGCAACCGCGAACAACTGACCACTGCCCAGAAACAACTGGCCGGCGCCGGCTTCAGCAATCTGTTGTTACAACAGCGCCAAAGCCGCTGATCCGCCGTAGTGGGCAACACCAGGTTGCCCACTCTCTCTGTGGCGAGGGAGCTTGTCCCCGCTGGGGTGCGAAGGCAAATTCGGAACAGAGCAGCCAAACACCACTCGTCCCCTCTCCCACCCCACAGTTGAAATCCACTCCACCACCCCCATATGAGTGGGCATAAGGCATTTTCGCCCCGCTGCGTGGAGACTCTTCCCTTGACCACCATCGTTTCAGTTCGCCGCCACGGCAAAGTCGTCATGGGCGGCGACGGCCAGGTATCCCTTGGCAATACCGTGATGAAAGGCAACGCGAAAAAAGTTCGCCGCCTGTACCACGGGCAGGTCATCGCCGGTTTTGCCGGTGCCACCGCTGACGCCTTTACCCTCTTCGAACGTTTCGAAGGCCAGCTGGAAAAGCATCAGGGCCACCTGGTTCGTGCCGCCGTCGAACTCGCCAAAGAATGGCGAACCGACCGTTCCCTGAGCCGCCTCGAAGCCATGCTCGCCGTCGCCAACAAAGACGCCTCGCTGATCATCACCGGCAACGGCGATGTGGTTGAACCTGAAGACGGCTTGATCGCCATGGGCTCCGGTGGCGCTTACGCCCAGGCCGCCGCCAGCGCACTGCTGAAGAAAACCGATCTGTCGGCCCGGGAAATCGTCGAGACCGCCCTGGGCATTGCCGGCGACATCTGTGTATTCACCAACCACACCCAGACCATTGAGGAGCAGGACTGCGCCGAATAAGCCCGTGCTGGCCATCGCGCCACGGCTCATTCTTGCCTGAGGTCCGCCAAATACTATGTCCATGACTCCCCGTGAAATCGTCCACGAACTCAATCGCCATATCATCGGCCAGGACGATGCCAAGCGCGCCGTCGCCATTGCCCTGCGCAATCGCTGGCGCCGGATGCAGCTGCCCGAAGAGCTGCGCGTTGAAGTCACCCCGAAAAACATTCTGATGATCGGCCCGACCGGTGTCGGTAAAACCGAAATCGCCCGTCGCCTGGCCAAACTGGCCAACGCACCGTTCATCAAGGTCGAAGCCACCAAGTTCACTGAAGTCGGCTACGTCGGCCGCGACGTCGAATCGATCATTCGTGACCTGGCCGATGCGGCGATCAAGCTGCTGCGCGAACAGGAAATCATCAAGGTTCGCCACCGCGCCGAAGACGCCGCTGAAGAGCGCATCCTCGACGCGCTGCTGCCACCGCCGCGCATGGGCTTCAGCAACGACGATGCCCCGACCTCGGATTCCAACACCCGTCAGCTGTTCCGCAAGCGCCTGCGCGAAGGCCAGCTGGATGACAAGGAGATCGAAATCGAAGTCGCCGAAATGGCCGGCGTCGACATTTCCGCGCCACCGGGCATGGAAGAAATGACCAACCAGCTGCAGAGCCTGTTCGCCAACATGGGCAAAGGCAAACGCAAGAGCCGCAAGCTCAAGGTCAAGGAAGCGCTGAAACTGGTGCGCGACGAAGAAGCCAGTCGTCTGGTCAACGATGAAGAGTTGAAGGCCAAGGCACTGGAAGCGGTCGAGCAGCACGGCATCGTGTTCATCGACGAAATCGACAAGGTCGCCAAGCGCGGCAATGTCGGCGGCGCCGATGTGTCCCGCGAGGGTGTGCAACGCGACTTGCTGCCGCTGATCGAAGGCTGCACCGTCAACACCAAACTGGGCATGGTCAAGACCGACCACATCCTGTTCATCGCCTCGGGCGCTTTCCACCTGAGCAAGCCGAGCGATCTGGTGCCTGAGCTGCAAGGTCGTCTGCCGATTCGTGTCGAACTGAAGGCGCTGTCGCCGGAAGACTTCGAACGCATCCTCAGCGAACCGCACGCTTCGCTCACCGAGCAATACTGTGCACTGCTGAAAACCGAAGGCCTGACCATCGAGTTCCAGCCAAGCGGCATCAAACGCATCGCGGAAATCGCCTGGCAGGTCAACGAAAAAACCGAAAACATCGGTGCCCGTCGTCTGCACACACTGCTTGAGCGCCTGCTTGAAGAAGTGTCGTTCAGCGCCGGCGACCTGGCCAGTGCCCATGACGACAAGGCGATCCAGATCGACGCCGACTACGTCAACAGCCACCTCGGCGAATTGGCGCAGAACGAAGACCTGTCCCGTTATATCCTGTAAGCAACACTTGTAGGAGCGAGCTGGCTCGCGATGAACCCGAGAGCGACGCGTTTGTTCAGACAACACGCGTTATCGTTAACGTCCATCGCGAGCCAGCTCGCTCCTACAGGGTTCCACCCCTAACGGAACTCAGGTCATGACCCAACTCCCCACCGACATCAAACTGCACAAAGCCTCGAAAACCCTGACGCTCAAATATGCGTCCGGCGAGGAATTCACCCTGCCCGCCGAATTCCTTCGCGTGCACTCTCCTTCCGCCGAAGTCCAGGGCCACGGCAAACCCATCCTGCAATTTGGCAAGATCAACGTAGGCCTGAGCAAGATAGAACCGGCCGGTCAGTACGCACTGAAATTGACCTTCGACGACGGCCACGACAGCGGCCTGTTCACCTGGGAATACCTCTATGAACTGGGGCGACGTCATGACGCACTCTGGGAGGATTATCTTGCCGAGCTCAAAGCCGCCGGAAAAACCCGCGACCCGAACGAATCCGTCGTCAAGCTGATGCTCTAGCCTGAGCCTCTTGCTCTTTAGAGGGCATTTTCTAATTTCATCTGTTTGAATGCTTGGCCGTAAGGTCAGTCATTGGCCTGCTTGCGAAAAAAATTAAACTCGGGTAACCAATGGAGCTGGCAAGTTCCCTGCAGTGTTCTCTGCGAAACAAAAGCAGCGATGCAGCACTAACGGTCACCCGAGCAGTAGTACCTGGCATTCGCTGTGTAACTGCACAGCAGGCCCCGGGTACTCGTCTCAGGACAATGGAGCGTCGTAGATGAGTAACAAGAATAACGATGACTTGAAGTATCAGGCCTCGGAAAACACCTTGGGACTGAATCCTGTCGTTGGACTGCGTGGAAAGGATCTACTGGCTTCTGCTCGAATTGTGCTCAGGCAGGCCATCAAACAACCGGTGCACAGCGCCAGGCATGTTGCGCACTTCGGCCTTGAACTCAAGAACGTGCTGTTCGGCAAATCCACACTGCAACCGAGCAGCGATGACCGTCGCTTCGCCGATCCGGCCTGGAGCCAGAACCCCCTCTACAAACGCTATCTGCAAACCTACCTGGCGTGGCGCAAGGAACTCCACGACTGGATCGATGACAGCAAACTCTCGGCCAGTGACGCCGCTCGCGGGCACTTCGTGATCAACCTCATGACCGAAGCCATGGCCCCGACCAACACGGCGGCCAACCCGGCGGCCGTCAAACGCTTCTTCGAAACCGGCGGCAAGAGCCTGCTCGATGGTCTTTCGCATATGGCCAAGGACCTCGTGCATAACGGCGGCATGCCGAGCCAGGTCAACATGGGTGCGTTCGAGGTCGGCAAGAGCCTCGGCGTGACCGATGGCGCGGTGGTTTTTCGCAACGATGTGCTGGAGCTGATCCAGTACAAGCCGATTACCGAGCAGGTCCACGAGCGTCCATTGCTGGTGGTGCCGCCACAGATCAACAAGTTCTACGTTTTCGACCTGAGCCCGGACAAGAGCCTGGCGCGGTTCTGCCTGCGCAACAATGTGCAGACCTTCATCGTCAGCTGGCGCAACCCGACCAAGGAACAGCGCGAATGGGGTCTGTCGACCTACATCGAGGCGCTCAAGGAAGCGGTCGACGTGGTCACCGCCATCACCGGCAGCAAAGATGTGAACATGCTCGGCGCCTGCTCCGGTGGCATCACCTGCACCGCCCTGCTGGGCCACTACGCGGCAATCGGCGAGAACAAGGTCAACGCCCTCACCCTGCTGGTCAGCGTGCTCGATACCACGCTGGACAGCGATGTCGCCCTGTTCGTCGACGAGCAGACCCTCGAAGCCGCCAAGCGCCACTCCTACCAGGCCGGCGTACTGGAAGGCCGCGACATGGCAAAAGTCTTTGCGTGGATGCGTCCCAACGACCTGATCTGGAACTACTGGGTCAACAACTACCTGCTGGGCAACGAACCGCCGGTGTTCGACATCCTGTTCTGGAACAACGACACCACCCGATTGCCCGCCGCGTTCCATGGCGACCTGATCGAGATGTTCAAAAACAACCCGCTGATTCGCCCCAATGCACTGGAAGTGTGCGGCACGCCCATCGACCTGAAGCAGGTCACGGCCGACATCTTTTCCCTGGCCGGCACCAACGACCACATCACCCCGTGGAAGTCCTGCTACAAGTCGGCGCAACTGTTCGGCGGCAATGTCGAGTTCGTGCTGTCCAGCAGCGGGCATATCCAGAGCATCCTGAACCCGCCGGGCAATCCGAAATCCCGTTACATGACCAGCACCGAAATGGCTGCCAATGCCGAAGAGTGGCAAGAGAATTCCACCAAGCACACCGACTCCTGGTGGCTGCACTGGCAGGCCTGGCAGGCCCAGCGTTCGGGCGAACTGAAAAAGGCCCCGGCGAAGCTGGGTAACAAGGCTTATCCGGCGGGCGAGACTGCGCCAGGCACATACGTACACGAGCGGTAACTGACACACCCCGCTCCTCCTGTAGGAGCGAGCTCGCTCGCGATGGACGTTAACGAAAACGCGTGCTGCCTGAATTAACGCGTTGCCTTCACGTTTTTCGCGAGCAGGCTCGCTCCTACAGGGGGTCGGGGATGAATTCATAAACAGGGCCAGAAGCATGCCGCAACCGTTCATATTTCGTACCGTCGACCTGGATGGCCAGACCCTCCGCACGGCGGTACGCCCCGGCAAGCCTCACTTGACGCCCTTGCTGATTTTCAACGGCATCGGCGCCAACCTGGAGCTGGTGTTTCCGTTCGTCGCGGCACTGGACCCGGACCTGGAAGTCATCGCTTTCGACGTGCCCGGTGTCGGTGGCTCTTCGACGCCGAATCGACCGTATCGCTTTCCGGGCCTGGCCAAACTGACGGCACGCATGCTCGACTACCTCGATTACGGGCAGGTCAATGTCATTGGTGTGTCCTGGGGCGGCGCCCTTGCCCAACAGTTCGCCTACGACTATCCGGAGCGCTGCAAGAAACTGGTGCTGGCCGCCACTGCGGCCGGCGCGGTGATGGTGCCGGGCAAGCCGAAAGTGCTGTGGATGATGGCCAGTCCGAGGCGCTACATCCAGCCCTCGCACGTGATCCGCATTGCACCGATGATCTACGGCGGCTCATTTCGCCGCGACCCGACACTGGCCGCGAGCCACGCGGCAAAAGTGCGTTCGGCAGGCAAGCTCGGTTACTACTGGCAACTGTTTGCCGGCCTCGGCTGGACCAGCATCCACTGGCTGCACAAGATCAATCAGCCGACCCTGGTACTGGCGGGCGATGACGATCCGTTGATCCCGCTGATCAACATGCGCCTGCTGGCCTGGCGGATTCCCAATGCCCACCTGCACATCATCGATGACGGCCATCTGTTTCTGATCACCCGCGCCGAAGCGGTGGCGCCGATCATCATGAAATTCCTCGAAGAAGAACGACAACGCGCCGTGATGCATCCGCACCCGGCGCCATTGGGCGGCTAGCGGCTCATTGACGGGCGGCAGGACGCCGCGCCGCGCAACAACCCGAAACAGCGTCTATGGTGTTTTGGTTCGGTTGTGTGTTTTTGGCCTGAAGACGAAGGAGTGTTGACTCATGCGTGACAAACCAGCGCGGGACACTTTGCCCACTCCCGCCGCGTTCATCAACGCACAGAGTGCGATTACCGGCCTGCGCGGCCGGGATCTGATTTCGACCCTGCGCAGCGTTGCCGCCCATGGCCTGCGCAACCCGGTGCACAGCGCACGGCACGCCCTGAAACTGGGCGGGCAGCTGGGCCGTGTGCTGCTCGGCGAGACCCTGCACCCGACCAATCCACAGGACAGCCGTTTCGCCGACCCGGCCTGGAGCCTCAACCCGTTTTACCGTCGCAGTTTGCAGGCCTACCTGGCTTGGCAAAAACAGGTCAAGAGCTGGATCGACGACAGCAACATGACCCCGGACGATCGTGCCCGCGCGCATTTCGCCTTCGCCCTGCTCAATGATGCCGTGTCACCGTCCAACAGCCTGCTCAATCCACTGGCGATCAAGGAGATCTTCAACTCCGGCGGCAACAGCCTGGTGCGCGGGATCGGTCACCTGGTGGATGACTTGCTGCACAACGACGGCCTGCCCCGGCAAGTCACCAAACAGGCTTTCGAAGTCGGCAAGACCGTCGCCACCACCACCGGCGCCGTGGTGTTTCGCAACGAGTTGCTGGAGCTGATCCAGTACAAGCCGATGAGCGAAAAGCAGTATTCCAAGCCGCTGCTGGTGGTGCCGCCGCAGATCAACAAGTACTACATTTTCGACCTGAGCCCGCACAACAGCTTCGTCCAGTTCGCCCTCAAGAACAGCCTGCAAACCTTCGTGATCAGCTGGCGCAACCCGGATGTGCGTCATCGCGAATGGGGCCTGTCGACCTACGTCGAGGCGGTTGAAGAAGCCATTAATGTGTGCCGGGCGATCACCGGTGCACGGGAGGTCAACCTGATGGGCGCCTGCGCCGGCGGGCTGACCATCGCTGCGTTGCAAGGTCACTTGCAAGCCAAACGGCAACTGCGCCGGGTCTCCAGCGCGACGTATCTGGTGAGCCTGCTCGACAGTCAGCTGGATTCACCAGCAACCCTCTTCGCCGACGAACAGACCCTGGAAGCCGCCAAGCGGCGCTCCTACCAGAAAGGCGTGCTCGACGGTCGCGACATGGCCAAGGTGTTTG
Source organism: Pseudomonas fluorescens group sp. PF-69 (assembly GCF_054481235.1). Classification (NCBI taxonomy): domain Bacteria; kingdom Pseudomonadati; phylum Pseudomonadota; class Gammaproteobacteria; order Pseudomonadales; family Pseudomonadaceae; genus Pseudomonas; species Pseudomonas fluorescens group sp. PF-69. Next base: position 1,222,429 of record NZ_JBTMNC010000001.1, read on the forward strand.
CCTGGATGCGCCCCAACGACTTGATCTGGAGCTATTTCGTCAACAACTACCTGTTGGGCAAAGAACCCCCGGCGTTCGACATCCTCTACTGGAACAACGACAACACGCGCCTGCCCGCCGCGCTGCATGGCGACCTGCTGGATTTCTTCAAGCACAACCCGCTCACCCACCCGGGCGGCCTGGAGGTGTGCGGCACGCCAATCGACTTGCAGAAGGTCACCGTCGACAGCTTCAGCGTGGCCGGTATCAACGACCACATCACACCGTGGGACGCGGTGTATCGCTCGACGCTGCTGCTCGGGGGTGATCGCCGCTTCGTGCTGTCCAACAGCGGTCACGTGCAAAGCATCCTCAACCCGCCGAACAACCCGAAAGCCAACTACGTCGAGAACGGCAAACTGAGCAGTGATCCGCGGGCCTGGTACTACGATGCCAAGCACGTCGATGGCAGCTGGTGGATCCCGTGGCTGAGCTGGATTCAGGAACGTTCGGGGGCGCTAAAGGAAACCCAGATGGCCCTCGGCAACCAGAACTATCCACCCATGGAGGCGGCGCCCGGTACTTACGTGCGCGTGCGCTGACACTCAACGACCCACGGCCGCGACCGGCCGTGGCATCACCCGATCAATAAGAAGACTGGATGAAAACCCGCGACCGCATCCTCGAATGTGCCCTGCAGCTGTTCAATCAGAAGGGCGAACCAAACGTCTCCACCATGGAAGTTGCCAACGAAATGGGCATCAGCCCCGGCAACCTCTACTACCACTTCCACGGCAAGGAGCCGCTGATTCTCGGGTTGTTCGAACGCTTCCAGAATGAGCTGGCCCCGCTGCTCGATCCGCCATCGGACGTTGAACTGGCACCGGAAGATTACTGGCTGTTCCTGCACCTGATCGTCGAACGCCTGGCCCACTACCGGTTTCTGTTCCAGGACCTGTCGAACCTGGCCGGCCGCCTGCCGAAGCTGGCCAAGGGCATCCGCAACCTGCTCAATGCACTGAAGCGCACGCTGGCGTCGTTACTGGCGCGATTGAAAGCCCAGGGGCAATTGGTCAGCGACACCCAGGCGCTGGGGCAACTGGTGGAACAGATCACCCTGACGCTGCTGTTCTCGCTGGACTATCAGCGGATTCTCGACCGCGAAGGTGAAGTGCGATTGGTGGTCTACCAGATCATGATGCTGGTGGCGCCGCATCTGCTGCCGCCGATCAAGGTGGCGACGGAGCGACTGGCGATGCAGTACCTGGAAGAGCACGATTAATGCTGATCACACCTATCCCTGTGGGAGCGAGCCTGCTCGCGATGGCGGTGTGTCAGTAGGCAAAATTTTTGAATCTGATGGCCTCATCGCGAGCAGGGCTCGCTCCCACATCAGGTTTGTGGTGCTTTCAAAATGCTGCACAAACAAAAACGCCCGGCCTTGGCAGGCCGGGCGTTTTCTTGAGCCCTGAAAAAATCAGGACTGACTGGTTGGCGTCGAAGGTGCCGGCGCGGCAGTCGGGGTTACAGCAGGGGTCGGCGCGGTCGCGGAGTTCGACGAACTGACCGGTGCTGCCGGCGTTGCGGCAGCCACTGCTGGTTTTGGTGCGGCAGCTTTTGGAGCGGCCGGTTTTTTCACCGCTGGTTTCTTCGCAGCGGCAGGTTTTGCTGCTGGTTTGGCCGCTGCGGTTTTCGCCGCAGGCTTGGCGGCGGCAGGCCTGGCAGCAGGTTTAGCGGCGGCTTTTGCGGCAACCGGTTTGGCCGCTGGTTTGGCGGCAGCGGGTTTGGCAGCGGCCGTTTTCGCCGCTGGCTTGGCAGCAGGTTTCGCCGCCGCTTTAGCCAGTGGCTTGGCAGCGGTTTTGGCGGCTGGTTTAGCCGCTGGTTTGGCGGCCGCGGTTTTCGCCGCGACAGGCGCAACCTTGGCACCGGTGAGCTTTTCGATCTGCTTGGTCAGGGTATCGACCTTGCTGTGCAGTGCCTTGACTTCGTTGCGGCTCGGTACGCCCAAGCGCGAGATGGCGCTGTTCAGACGCTTGTCGAAAGCGCCTTCCAGCTCGTCCCACTTGCCCAGAGCACGATCTTTCACGCCGCTGATGCGCGACTTGGCCGAAGAAGCGGAGTCCTTGGCGGCGTCGACAGTTTTGCCAACGACGCTCTTGGTCAGCTTCTCGGCTTTTTCGCCGTCCTTAACCAATGCATCGAAGAGTTTGCTGCCGTCAGTGTCGATCTTCGAGTACACGCCTAAACCCGCCAGCCAGATTTTTCGGGAGTAGTCTTCGACTTTCCCGATCCACGAGCTGCCTTCTTTTTCAGTATTCTTTTTGCCAGCCATCCCGTTCTCCTTAAGATTTACGCGCGACGCGTTCGAGCAATGCCGTCAGCTCATCGAGCTTGGCAGAGAGTGTCTCAACGTCATGTTTAGACGGAATGCCGATACGATTCAAGGCACTTGCGACACGCGTGTCGAACGCCTTCTCCACTTTGTCGAGTTGAACTTCGACCTTGCCTTTGAAAGTGCGCACTTCGTCTTTGGCTTCATCGATCTCGGCATTCGCCGCTTCAAGCTTCTCAGTGACTGCTTTTTTGCCTTTCTTTTCAACAGTTTGACCAGCCTTGATCAACTCTTGAAAGTAATCGCTGCCCTCTTGGCCAACCTTGGTGTAGGCACCCAGGCCTGCCAGCCAGATCTTGCGGGCATAGGATTTGACGTCGCTCAGGGCGGTGGTCGATGCGTCGATTTTTTTCTTCAAAATAACTTTGGCCATGGTGCACCTCACGCGCAAAAGGTTTGAGGAACTGCCCGTGAAAGTGTCGGGCTCTGGCACAAAGTAGGGAGAAAAATTAGAAACGGCACCCTAACAACTGACATAAATCTTCGGGATCACCGTCAACAAATGTGGGAGCGAGCCTGCTCGCGATAGCGGTGCATCAGTCGATGATTAATGCTGACTGACATACCGTCATCGCGAGCAAGCTCGCTCCCACAGGGAATTTCGTTTCAACCAGAGATCACACCAAGGCTTTATCCAGCGCCTTTTCGATTTCCGATTTGATCATGCCGCTCATGGCCGACATCATCAGGCCCAGTTCCACATCGACCTTGATCGAATCGTCACTGACATGCACCGCGCCTTTCACACCCGAGCGCTTGAGGTTCAAGGTGTCGCCAGACCACTGCGGCTCCAGGCCATATTGATCGGACAGTTTCTGCGCCAGCTTGTTGGCCTTCTCGCGAGCCGCTTCCTTACCCAGGCCGTGGGCACGCTCAACACTAATATGGGCCATCGAATGACTCCTGCTTTATGAATGCTTGTTCGGTGAATCTTGACCACTGATGCGGCAAAACGTCCCGAGGGTGATCCATCTTACCTTCAGCCTTGCCAAGACAAAGCATCCCTTGGGGATTAGAATGTCGCGCATTCTATTTTGGTGACAGCGATATGACTGATCAGCGCAAAGGCAGCGATGCCGAACCCACCACTCACTTCGGCTTCAAAAACGTTCCGGAAAGCCAGAAAGCGGAAAAAGTCGCTGAGGTTTTCCATTCGGTAGCCGCCAAGTACGACTTGATGAACGACCTCCTGTCGGGCGGCATGCACCGCCTGTGGAAGCGTTTTGCGATCGAATTGTCGGGTGTACGCACAGGCAATCGCGTGCTGGACATCGCCGGCGGTACCGGCGACCTGACCCGCAAGTTCTCGCACCTCGTTGGCCCGACCGGTCAGGTGGTGCTGGCGGATATCAATGAATCCATGCTCAAGGTCGGTCGTGACCGCCTGCTGGACCTGGGTGTGGCCGGCAACGTCGAATTCGTCCAGGCCGATGCGGAAAAACTGCCGTTCCCGGACAACCACTTCGACTGCGTGACCATCGCCTTCGGCCTGCGCAACGTCACCCACAAGGAAGACGCCCTGCGCTCGATGCTCCGTGTACTCAAGCCAGGCGGCCGCCTGCTGGTGCTGGAGTTCTCCAAGCCGACCAACGCGCTGATGTCCAAAGCCTACGACGCCTATTCGTTCGCCTTCATGCCGCTGATGGGCAAGCTGATCACCAACGATTCGGAAAGCTATCGCTACCTGGCCGAATCGATCCGCATGCACCCGAATCAGGAAACCCTGAAGTCAATGATGGTCGAGGCCGGTTTCGACCGCGTGACCTATCACAACATGACCGCGGGCATCGTCGCCCTGCACCGCGGCATCAAGCCCTGATGCTGCTCGCCGGCCTGCTCGCCAGCGTTGAACTCGGTCTGAACCGTGTGCTGCGCCTCGACAGCACGGCGCTGCCGCGGCTGGCGCATTTGAGCGGCAGGGTGATTGCCGTCGATTGCCGCAGCCCGGCGTTTCAATTGTTCATCCTGCCCAGCGACGAAGGCCTGATGCTGGCTTCCCAGTGGGAAACCGGTGCCGACTGCACCTTGCGGGCCCCGGCCTCGAGCCTGCTGAAACTGGCGATGAGCAAGGACAAGACGTCGGTGCTGCATGGGCCCGAGGTCGAGCTCGAGGGTGACAGCGGCGTACTGCTGGAGCTGGCGGCCATCCTTCAGGACCTGGAGCTGGACTGGGAGTACGAACTCTCGCGCTGGCTCGGCCCTGTCGCCACACAACTGGTCGGTGGTCACCTGCGCAGCCGCGCCCGCTGGTATCAGCAAGGGTTCGCCAGCCTGGGCCAGAACCTTGGCGAATACCTGGCCGAAGAATCGCGCACCCTCGTCGGTCAGCGCGAAGCCGAAGCCCGATTCAGTGAACTGGACCAGATCAAGCTCGATCTGGAACGTCTCGAGGCGCGTTTCGAGCGCCTTTCCCGATCCCTCGACCCAAGCGATAACGCATGAAGCTGCTTGCCGTCCGCCGTTTGTTGCGCATCCAGCGCGTCGTGATCCGCTACCGCCTCGATGACCTGCTGTTCGCCCTGCCGCTGCCCTGGTTCCTGCGGGCGCTGCGCTACGCCCTGCCGTGGCGCTGGTTCCCGCGCAAGACGCTGGACCTGAGCCGGGGCGCGCGACTGCGCCTGGCGCTGCAGGACCTGGGGCCGATTTTCATCAAGTTCGGACAGATCCTGTCCACCCGCCGCGACTTGCTGCCCGAAGACATCGCCGATGAGCTGATGAAGCTGCAGGACCGCGTCCCGCCGTTCGATTCGCAGCTGTCGGTCAAGCTGATCGAAGAGCAGCTGGGCAAGAAAATCAGCGAAGTCTTCAGCCGTTTCGACGTCGAACCGCTGGCCTCGGCCTCGGTGGCGCAGGTGCACGCCGCGCAACTGAAAACCGGCGAAGAAGTCGTGGTCAAAGTGATTCGTCCAGGGCTGAAACCGGTGATCGCCCAGGATCTGGCGTGGCTGTTCATCCTCGCCCGCGCCGCCGAAAAACTCTCGGCCGATGCGCGCCTGCTGCACCCGGTGGACGTGGTCAGCGACTACGAAAAAACCATCTACGACGAACTCGACCTGCTGCGTGAAGCCGCCAACGCCAGTCAGTTGAAGCGCAACTTTGAAGGTTCGCCGCTGCTGTACGTGCCGCAGGTCTATTGGGACTGGTGCCGCCCGAAAGTACTGGTGATGGAGCGTATATATGGCATCCAGGTCACCGATCTGGCGACCCTGGCCGACCAGCGCACCGACATGAAGATGCTGGCCGAACGCGGCGTGGAGATTTTCTTCACCCAGGTGTTCCGTGACAGCTTCTTCCACGCCGACATGCACCCCGGCAACATCTTCGTCAGCACCGTGAACCCGTGGAGTCCGCAGTACATTGCGATCGACTGCGGCATCGTCGGCAGCCTGACCCCGGAAGACCAGGATTACCTGGCCCGCAACCTGTTCGCGTTCTTCAAGCGTGATTACCGTCGCGTGGCGCAATTGCACATCGATTCGGGCTGGGTGCCGGCGGAAACCAAGCTCAACGAGTTCGAAGCGGCGATCCGTACCGTGTGCGAGCCGATTTTCGAAAAACCGTTAAAAGATATTTCCTTCGGCCAGGTGCTGATGCGCCTGTTCCAGACCGCACGGCGCTTCAACATGGAAGTGCAGCCGCAACTCGTACTGCTGCAAAAAACCCTGCTGAACATCGAGGGCCTGGGTCGTCAGCTGTATCCGGACCTCGACCTGTGGAACACCGCCCAGCCGTTCCTGGAGCGCTGGATGCGCGAGCGGGTCAGCCCCAAAGCCTTGCTCGGCAATGTGCAGAGCCAGTTCGAGCAGATCCCGCACCTGGCCAACATGGCCCGCGACCTGCTCGAGCGCATGTCGCAACCCCATGCCAACGACCCGCCACCACCCTGGCATCGACCTCGCGACGACTGGTTCCTGCGCCTGCTCGGTACCGCGCATCTGGCCGGTGGCGCCCTCCTCGCCGCCGGTGGGCCGCTGAACCAGTTGGCGTATTGGCCGGCCGGCATCATGATGGCCGTCGGCTTGTATCTGGTCGTTCGTCGATAGCCAGTTGCGTGAACGACTGGCACACTGTTTGAACGCTTGGGTTCGACTAATGAAGTGTCGGACCCGCTGTCGGAGTCGAAGATGAAAAACTGGCTGGACGAGATCAAATGGGACGCTGATGGCCTGGTGCCGGCGATTGCCCAGGATCACAAGACCGGGCGCGTCCTGATGATGGCCTGGATGAACCGTGAAGCACTGGAGTTGACCGCCGCCGAGAACCGCGCCATTTACTGGTCGCGCTCCCGTGGCAAGCTGTGGCGCAAGGGCGAAGAGTCCGGCCACGTGCAGACGCTGCACGAAATGCGTCTGGACTGCGACGCCGACGTGATCATCCTGATGGTCGAACAGATCGGCGACATTGCCTGCCATACCGGCCGCCAGAGCTGCTTCTATCGCGTCTTCGAGAACGGCGACTGGACAACCGTCGACCCGGTCCTGAAAGATCCCAATGCCATCTATTCCGCAGGACACAAACATGAGTGACACTCTGACCCGTCTGGCCGCTGTGCTGGAAGAGCGCAAAGGCGCCACTGCCGATAGCTCGTACGTCGCCAGCCTGTACCACAAGGGCTTGAACAAGATTCTGGAAAAAGTCGGCGAAGAGTCGGTCGAAACCATCATTGCCGCCAAGGACGCCGCCATCAGCGGCGACTGCAGCGATGTGATCTACGAAACTGCCGATTTGTGGTTCCACAGCATGGTCATGCTCGCCCAATTGGGGCAGCATCCACAGGCTGTACTCGATGAACTGGACCGTCGCTTCGGTCTGTCCGGACACGCCGAGAAAGCCTCGCGCCCGTCCGCCTGAATAACGACTAGAGAGGAGCAGCAGCATGGGCATTTTTGACTGGAAACACTGGATCGTCATCCTGGTTGTCGTGGTACTGGTGTTCGGCACCAAGAAACTGAAAAACCTCGGCACCGACGTCGGCGAATCGATCAAAGGCTTCCGCAAAGCCATGAACGACGACGAAAAACCGGCCGATCCGACCGCGACGCCGGCCCAGCCTGTTCCGCCCGCTCAACCACAGGCCTCTGTCAATCAGCCGCACACCATCGACGTGCAGGCGCAAAAAGTCGAAGAGCCGATCCGCAAAGACGTGTGAGCACTGACTAATGTTTGGTATCAGCTTCTCTGAACTGCTGCTCGTCGGCCTCGTCGCCCTGCTGGTGCTGGGCCCCGAGCGTCTGCCGGGCGCTGCGCGCACCGCTGGCCTGTGGGTCGGGCGTCTGAAGCGCAGCTTCAACGCGATCAAACAGGAAGTTGAACGTGAAATCGGTGCCGACGAAATTCGTCGGCAACTGCACAACGAGCACATCCTGTCGCTTGAGCAGGAGGCGCGGAAGATCTTCACGCCGACCCAGCAGGAGCCAACGCCGGTGGAGCATGTGGGCGAGCAGTCGATCCACACACCCGCGGCACCCACGCCAACGCCTGCGCCAGCGCCCGTTGTAGCGGCACCTGCGGTTGAACCCGCTGCTCCAGCCGCCGCGCCTGTCGCGCCGGCTCCTCATGACCCCACACTGCCGCCGCGAGCCCCATGAGCGATCTTCCTGAAAACGACCAGCACATGCCGCTGGTTTCGCACCTCACCGAGTTGCGTACCCGCCTGCTGCGCTGCGTAGCGGCGATCTTCGTCATCTTCGCCGGGTTGTTCGCCTTCACCCAGCAGATCTATACCTTCGTCTCGACGCCGCTGCGCGCCTATTTGCCAGCAGGCGCGACGATGATCGCCACCGATGTGTCGTCGCCATTCCTGACGCCGCTGAAACTGACGATGATGGTGTCGCTGTTCCTGGCGATCCCGGTGATCCTGCACCAGATCTGGGGCTTCATCGCGCCGGGCCTGTACAAGCATGAGAAGCGCATTGCAGTGCCCTTGCTGATCTCCAGCATCATGCTGTTCTACACCGGCATGGCGTTCGCCTATTACCTGGTGTTCCCGCTGATCTTCAAATTCTTCGCCGCCGCCACGCCGGCCGGCGTGGAAATGATGACCGACATCACCAGCTACCTCGACTTCGTCATGACGCTGTTCTTCGCCTTCGGCGTCGCGTTCGAGATTCCGGTGGCCGTGGTGCTGCTGGTCTGGATCGGCGTGGTCGACGTCAAATACCTGAAGAAAATCCGCCCGTACGTGATCATCGGCTGCTTCGTGGTCGGCATGATCCTGACGCCGCCGGACATCTTCTCGCAGACCCTGCTGGCCGTACCGATGTGGCTGCTGTTCGAAATCGGCATCCTGTTTGGCAGCCTGGTGAGCAAGCGCGGCGAACATCCGGACGATCTGCCGGCTGACGATCACAACGACCAGCCGCCAGCGACCCAAGCGTGAACCTCCTGCTCCTTGAATCGGCCGACTTCATCGCGGCCGACCGGGTGATCCTGCGTGATCGCCGGTTGACCCACATGCAGGAAGTCCACCGCTGCGAAGTCGGCGACAGCATGCGTGTCGGGCGTATCGACGGGCTGATGGGTTCCGCCGAGGTGTTGCGCCTGGATGCCGATGAGGCGGAATTGCGCGTCACCCTCGACCAGCCACCGCCGGCCAAGCTGCCATTGACCCTGGTGCTGGCCCTGCCACGGCCCAAGATGCTGCGCAGGGTGTTCCAGACCGTGGCGGCCATGGGTGTGCCACGAATCGTGCTGGTCAACAGCTATCGCGTCGAGAAGAGCTTCTGGCAGACCCCGTTCCTGGAACCTGAAGCGATTCGCGAGCAGTTGATCCTCGGCCTCGAGCAGGCCCGGGACAGCGTGCTGCCGCAAGTCGTCATCGAGAAACGCTTCAAGCCGTTCGTCGAAGATCGCCTGCCGGCCATCGTCGAAGGCACCCTTGGCCTCGTCGGCCATCCGGGCCATTACCCGCCCTGCCCGCGCGCGCTGAGCGAACCGGTGACCCTGGCCATCGGTCCGGAGGGTGGCTGGATTCCTTACGAAATCGACTTGTTCGGCAAAGCCGGTTTGCAGCCGGTGCAATTGGGCGAGCGCATCCTGCGGGTTGAGACCGCCGTCACCGCCCTGCTGGCACGACTCTTCTAAACCAGACACTTCCCCCCTGAGCAGGCTCGCCCACGGGACTTTCATCTGCCACCCGTCGGGCGACGCCTTCAGAACCCGGCTCGCCCGCCGATATACCTTCAAAATCAATATGTTGTTTGAGGGAGTTGCAGCATGTACCCATGGTTGGCCGATAAGCTGGGAAACGTAGGCGTTAATCGCAAATTGGGTATTGGCTTCGGTCTTGTCTTGCTGCTGACGCTGCTGACCACTGTCACCGGCTGGACCGGCCTGAGCGACGTGACAAGCCGCGGCGATAAGCTGGGATTCATTTCCGAAATCAACGACCTGACCAAAGACCTGCGCGTTGCGCGCCTTAACTATGAAATGCAGCATGGCGAACAAGGCACGGGCGCCGTCAGCGAGCAGTTGGTCAAGCTCGACACCAGCCTGCAATCCGCCCGCAAGCTGATCGAACAGCCCGCCGACGCGGCCATGATCGAACAGCAAGTGACCGCCGTCGGCCAATACAAGCAAGCCTTCGCCGCCATGATCCAGGCCGGCGCCAGTCGTGATGACGCCCGCAGCAAACTCGGCGCCACGGCAGACAACGCGGCGGCTCGCGTGGCCGAAGTGGAAAAATCGATGCTGCAGGGCGACAGCGTCAGCGCCTTCAACAGCGTGATCAACCTGAGCAAACTGCTTCAGCAAGCACGCTTCCAGGTTCGCGGCTACACCTACAGCGGCAAGACCGAGGCCGAGCAGCCCGCACTGGATGCCATTGACAACACGCTGAAGTACCTCGAAAACCTGCCATCCACACTGCCGGAACAACACACCGCCAATCTGCAGCAGGCCGCCGAATCCCTCAAAGCCTACCGCGCGGCGGTCAGCCAGTACCGTGATGCCCAGGTCGCCAGCGCCGATGCGCTCCAACGCATGGCAGCGCAAGGTCAGATCCTGATCGACGTCAGCAGGAAGCTCACGATTTCGCAAACGATCGTGCGTGACACCGATGTCGCCCACGCCAAGAACACGTTGCTGTTGGCCACCGCACTGGCGCTCGCCTTTGGCCTGTTCGCCGCGTGGTCGATCACCCGGCAGATCGTGATCCCGCTGGCTCAGACCCTCAAAGTGGCCGAGCACATCGCTGCCGGCGACCTGACCCACAACCTGACCTCCACACGCCAGGACGAATTGGGCCAGTTGCAACGCGCCATTCAGAGCATGACCCTGGGCCTTCGCGAACTGATCGGCGGCATCAGTGATGGTGTCACGCAAATCGCCAGCGCCGCCGAAGAGTTGTCGGCCGTCACCGAGCAGACCAGCGCCGGGGTCAACAGCCAGAAAGTCGAAACCGACCAGGTGGCGACCGCCATGAACGAAATGACCGCCACGGTGCAGGAAGTCGCGCGCAACGCCGAAGAAGCCTCCGAAGCCGCCGTCGCTGCCGACCAGCAGGCCCGTGAAGGCGACAAGGTGGTGGCTGAAGCAATCGCACAGATCGAGCGCCTGGCCCTGGAAGTGGGTCATTCCACCGAGGCCATGGGCGAGCTCAAGCGTGAAAGCGACAAGATCGGCAGCGTCCTCGACGTGATCAAGTCCGTGGCCCAGCAAACCAACCTGCTGGCGCTCAACGCAGCGATCGAAGCGGCGCGCGCGGGTGAGGCCGGGCGCGGTTTTGCCGTGGTCGCCGACGAAGTCCGCAGCCTGGCGCAGCGCACCCAGAAATCCACCGAAGAGATCGAAGAACTGATCGTCGGCCTGCAGAGCGGCACCCAGCAAGTGGCGACCATCATGGACAACAGCCGCAGCCTGACCGACAGCAGCGTCGAACTGACCCGCCGCGCCGGCGGCTCACTGGAAAGCATCACCCGCACCGTCTCGGCGATCCAGGCGATGAACCAGCAGATTGCCGCCGCTGCCGAGCAGCAAAGCGCCGTGGCGGAAGAGATCAACCGCAGCGTGTTGAACGTGCGGGATGTGTCGGATCAGACGTCAGCGGCGAGCGAAGAAACGGCGGCGTCCAGCGTTGAGCTGGCGCGGTTGGGGACGCATTTGCAGAGGCTGGTGGGGCGGTTCAGGGTTTGAGGTGATTCATCTGCCTCGGTTCGCTTAGAACCGAGGTGATGCAATCGCCAGCAGGCTGGCTCCCACAGTGGATTTTTGGTGTCCACACCAAACCCTGTGGGAGCTAGCCTGCTAGCGATTAGCGGCCCCCGAGGCCGCTGCTTTTAAAGGACCTGACGCAGGAAAGCCTGCGCCCGCGGATCCTTCGGTGCATCGAAGAACTCCGCCGGCGAGGCGTCTTCCAGCAATTTGCCGTGATCGAAGAACAGCACCCGGTCCGCCACTTCCCGGGCGAAGCCCATTTCGTGGGTGACGCAAACCATGGTCATGCCTTCCACGGCCAGGTTTTTCATCACGTCCAGCACTTCACCGACCATCTCCGGATCCAGCGCCGACGTCGGCTCATCGAACAGCATGACCTTCGGCTCCATCGCCAGCGCCCGGGCAATCGCCACGCGCTGCTGCTGGCCGCCGGACAGGCGCGAGGGGAACTCGTTGGCCTTCTGCGCGATACCGACCTTCTCCAGCAACGCCATGGCCTTGGCCTCGCGCTCTTTCTTGCCACGCTTGCGCACGACCTTCTGCGCCAGGCAGAGGTTTTCCAGCACGGTCATGTGCGGGAACAGGTTGAAATGCTGAAACACCATGCCGACTTCGCGACGATAGGCATTCACATCGGTTTTCGGGTCGGCCAGTTGCAAACCGTCAATGCTCACCGAACCGGAATCGAATTCTTCCAGGCCATTGAGGCAGCGCAGAAAGGTCGACTTGCCGGAACCGGAGGGGCCGATCACCACCAACACTTCGCCCTTGGCGACGGTTGTGCTGACGTTATCCACCGCGCGCACCACCTGGCCACGGGTGTCGAAGACTTTTACCAGATCGCGGACTTCAATCACTTTGCGCGAGCCTCCGCTCAAGCCGGCTGGCGATTTTCGACAGCGGCAGGTTGATCAACAGGTACAGGCCGGCGACGCAGAACAGGATTTCGAACGGCGAAAACGAGGTGGTGATGACTTCGCGACCGCTTTTCAGCAGCTCGGTAATCGCGATCACCGACACCAGTGAGGTGTCCTTGACCAGGCTGATGAACTGCCCGGCCAGGGGCGGCAGCACGCGTTTGAACGCTTGCGGCAACACCACGTGACGCATCGACTGGCCGGCACTCAAACCCAGCGAACGCGCGGCTTCGTTCTGGCCACGGGCGATCGACTGCACGCCGGAACGGATGATTTCCGCCACATAGGCACCCGTGAACAGCGAGAGCGCGGCGATCCCGGCGAACTCCCGGGACAGGTTCATCACCGTACCGATGAAGAAGTAGAAAATGAAAATCTGTACCAGCAACGGCGTACCGCGCACCAGTTCGACGTAAAGGGTCGAGAGGTCGCGCAAGGTCGGATTGTTCGACAGCCGGCACAGACCGGTGGCCAGACCGATCAGCAAACCGAGCACGCCGGACACCACCGACAGCCACAAGGTGGTCCACAGCCCCCACAGCAGCGGTCCTGCGGCCCAATGACGGGTCACGCCGATGACATCGCCTTCAGCCACATCATCGCCCTGGGCGACTTGCAGGCTGCTGTCATCGACGATCAGGCGTTGCTCGTCGCCCGCATCGTTGCGCAGGGTCACTTCAGCCTTGTCGCCCTTGCGCACCAGTTCGCTGACGGTGGAGATGTCGGCGGCGCGCTGTGACTCTTCGGCGTGGTAGGCAAAGTATTGCGGAACGCGGTTCCAGCGCCATTCGTAGGACATCAGCGAGGTGGCGTAATACAACGCGCCAGCCAGGCCGATCAGCACCAGCACGGTCAATACGTGCCAGGGCCATTGGGCTTTTTTCTGTTTCATCTGTTTTGCAAGTTCCGAATTCTGTGTCGCATGGCAGGCCGCAATCGCGAGCAAGCTCGCTCCCACAGGGGTTGTGCCGGGCACAAAACCTGTGTTCACCCGGATCAACCGTGGGAGCGAGCTTGCTCGCGATTGCAGCGACGCGGTCTACGTGACCGAGTGTTACTCCATGTCCTTGAGCCACTCGTTGCTCTTGAACCACTTGTCATGGATGCGATCGTAGGTGCCGTCTTCGTGGATCTGGTGCAGGAAGTTGTTGATGAAGTTGATGCTGTCGTAGTCACCCTTCTTCAGACCAAACGCCAGGGGCTCGTAGGTGAACGGCTTGTCGAGGAACACCAGTTTGCCGTTGCCGACCTTGTTCACCGCGACCACGTTGTAAGGCGCGTCGTAGATGAAGGCATCCGCCTTGCCGTTGACCACGTCGAGCACGGCTTCCTGCTCGTTGTCGTAGCCGTGGTATTTGGCTTTGGCGATCAGCTTTTTAGCGACCAATTCGCCCGTCGTGCCGAGTTTGGAGGTGATGCGGTAGTCGGCGGTGTTCAGGTCTTTGTAGGACTTGATGGTGCCTTCCAGCTCCTTGCGGATCAGCAACGTCTGGCCGACCACGATGAAGGGTTCGCTGAAGTTCAGGCGCAGGTTACGTTCCTGGGTCAGGGTCATGCCGCTGCCGATCATGTCGAACTTGTCGGTAAGCAGGGCCGGGATGATGCCGTCGTAACCGGTGGACACCAGCTCCAGCTTGACGCCCATCGCCTTGGACATGGCTTTGAGGAGGTCGACTTCAAAACCGATGATCTCGCCACGCTTGTTGGTCATTTCGAATGGCATGTAGGTCGGGTCCATGCCGACTTTCAAGGTGCCGCGTTTGACCGCGTCATCGATGGCACCGGCCTGTGCCGCGTTGACTGCAACCAATGCCGTGACGCCGACCAGCAGCATCGACAGATACTTCTTCATCTTCAAGCCCCCAAAACCATTGCATTTGCGGCGCCAAATCGACAGTTTTCGAATAAAAACAGACAGATACGGACACAAAACGGTCCGGGCGCACCCATTCGGGGACGGATGCTAACGCACTCGCTCGATTGCACAAGGGTTTAGACAGGATTTGTTGCCTGATGCTGGTGGCCCCATCACTTGCGAACGATCATAAAAAAACCCGCTTTCGCGGGTTTTTTCATCAGGCCAACTGTGGCTGAACGCTCACGGGCTTGAGCGGCAGCAGCGGTGCATGGGGGTCGGCCGTGACCGACTTGCGCCACGCGCCCAGCCACTCCTGGTGACCTTCGCGCCAGACCTGCTCATGCAGGCGAGCCAATGCCACCGGGTCGCTCAACAGTTGCACGCGTTCATTGTTGGTCAGCCCTTCAGGCCCGACTTTCATCGCATGCCGTACCCGCTCGACGCGCAGCCACTCGATCGGTTCCGCCTGACGGTGACGGGAGGTCGCCAGCGAGCACGCCAGGGCGTTCTGCTGAGGGTCGACCACCGCACGGATGAAGCCGTCGTTCAGTGCATGCCAGCGGTTTTCGTGGGTGTACTGGTCAGTGGCCAGCAACGCCTGCGGCGGATTGTATTCCTCGGGGATCAGGAACAGGCTCTCGTCACGGGACTTGAGGCCCAGGCCGACCCGGCTGGAAATCACCGATACCGGGATCGACAGCATCAGGGAGCCGACAATCGGCACCAGCCACCAGAGGAAGCTCGGGTTCAGCCAGATCACCAGCAAGGCCCAGAAGAAGCCGAGCAAGGTTTGCGGACCGTGGCGTTTTACCGCTTCGCTCCATGGCGTGGAGTCGTCGTCACGCTGCGGCGAGTTCCAGGTCGCGGCCCAGCCGAGGAACGCGGCGAGGACGAAACGGGTGTGGAAAATCATCCGCACCGGCGCCAGCAGCATGGAGAACAGCATCTCCAGCAACATGGACAGGGTCACCTTGAACTTGCCACCGAACTCTTTCGCGCCCTTGGCCCAGATCAGGATGATGCTCAACAGCTTCGGCAGGAACAGCAGCACGATGGTGGTCGAGAACAGCGCAATGGCCTTGTCCGGGTGCCATTGTGGCCACAGCGGATAGAGCTGGCGCGGTTCGAGGAAGTACTGCGGCTCCATCAGCGTGTTGACCGCCAGCAGCGCCGTCGACAGCACGAGGAAGAAGAACCACAACGGCGCTGACAGGTAGGACATCACGCCGGTGAGGAACACCGCACGGTGCACCGGGTGCATGCCCTTGACCAGGAACAGACGGAAGTTCATCAGGTTGCCGTGGCACCAGCGACGGTCACGCTTGAGTTCGTCCAGCAGGTTCGGCGGCAGTTCTTCGTAGCTGCCCGGCAAATCATAGGCAATCCACACGCCCCAACCGGCACGGCGCATCAGCGCGGCTTCAACGAAGTCGTGGGACAGAATCGCACCGGCGAACGCGCCTTTACCGGGCAATGGCGCCAGGGCGCAGTGCTCGATGAACGGTTTCATGCGGATGATCGCGTTGTGACCCCAGTAGTGGGATTCGCCCAACTGCCAGAAGTGCAAGCCGGCGGTGAACAGCGGACCGTACACACGGGTGGCGAACTGCTGCATGCGCGCATACAGGGTGTCCATGCCCGACGCACGCGGCGCGGTCTGGATGATCCCGGCGTCCGGCGTGGCTTCCATCAAGCGCACCAGACTGGTCAGGCACTCACCGCTCATCACCGAGTCGGCGTCGAGCACGACCATGTACTTGTAGTCACTGCCCCAACGACGGCAGAAGTCGTCGAGGTTACCGCTCTTGCGTTTTACGCGACGGCGACGGCGGCGATAGAAGATCTTGCCGAAGCCCCCTGCCTCGCGGCAGACGTCCAGCCAGGCCTGTTGCTCGGCGACGCAGATGTCGGCGTCGTTACTGTCGCTGAGGACGAAGAAGTCGAAGCGATCCAGGTCACCCGTGGCCGCGACCGACTCGAAGGTCGCACGCAGACCAGCGAATACCCGGGGCACGTCTTCGTTGCAGATCGGCATCACCAGTGCGGTGCGCGCGTCTTTCGGAATCGGCTCATTGCCGGCGCTGGCGCCGGAAATGCGGTACTTGTCGTGACCGGTGAGCAACTCCAGGAAGCCCATCAGCGCCGTCCAGAAACCGGCGGAAACCCAGCAGAACAGAATCCCGAACAGGATCAGGATGCTGGTCTGCAACGCATACGGCAGCACTTGCGTGGCGGTTTGCAGCAGCGGTTGGTGCAGGACTTCTTCGAGGTCGACGAACGACCAGCCCTGGTACGGCATGATGCCTTTCATGTACCAGCCAGCCACGATGGTCTGGCCCAGCATCAGCAGCAACAGGATGTAGCGACGGATCGAACCCACGGTGCGCCAGCGCGCAGCCGGCAGCACACGCTCATCTTTCGGCGGTGCCGGTGGATTGGTGCGACCGGTCAACCGGCGCCAGCCACGCACCAGGATATTGGTGCGCCATGGCTCCGGCACGACTTTGGTCCGACGGATCGGCGGGGTCGCCTTGAGGCAGACCCGACCGTTGGCGTCCAGCACCAGCATTTCGGCGTCCTGCAACTCTTCGGCGGTACTCAGGGTCAGGCGCTTGCCGACCGAAGCCTGGGCGGCATCGGTCGGGGCGTCGAACGTCGAGGACGACAGACGTTCGTGCAGTTCGCTGAAGGACTGGCAGCCCGCGAGTTCCGCGCGCTGCTGGTCGGTCATCGGCAGGTGCGCCAGGTACTCGGACAGAGTCTCTGGCTGTACGTGTGAATTACTCATCGGCAGGCAACTGATAGCTCCAGGTCTCGGTCAGGACTTCTTCAGTCGATGCCGATTCCGGTGTGGCTGGGGCCGCATCGGCAGCGACAGGCTGCTTGGCGTCTTTATTGGCCTTGTCCTTGGCTTCTGCAACCGGCTTGGCGTCAGCCTGTTTGGCCTCGGCCTGCTTGGCTTCCTTGTCCGCTTTCTCCTGTTGTTTGGCGGCGACCTTGTCGGCCTTGGCCACGGAGGAGCTGGAGGCCGGAATCGAAGTCTTGGCCAGGTCGGCAGGCGTGACGTTCTGAACCAGCGCCGCACGCATCTCGGTGGACTTGCTCGGGTCCTTGATCTTCATGCGCAGGGTCAGGCGCCAGCCCTTGGTTTCAGGGTTGTAGCGCACGCTGTTTTCCACGAGCTCGGCATTATCGCCAACGCTCACCTGGCTGCGAACGTCCGTATTCTCTGGCAGTGCCGCCAGGGACGGGCCTTCGAAGTCCACCAGGTAGGCGACGCTACCGTCCGGCTGACGAATCAGGTTGGACTGTTTCACGTCACCGGTGGAGCGCAGGGTCTGCTTGACCCAGGCGCTGTCCGGAGCGTGGATGGACGCTTCGTCCATGGTCCAGTGCATACGATATGCGACATCGAGCGGCTGGCCAGGTTCCGGCAGTTTTTCCGGGCTCCAGAAGGCCACGATATTGTCGTTGGTTTCGTCGGCGGTCGGAATCTCTACCAGATCGACGGAGCCCTTGCCCCAATCGCCTTTCGGTTCGATCCAGGCACTTGGGCGCTTGTCGTAGCGGTCGTCGAGGTCTTCATAGTGGCTGAAATCACGACCACGTTGCAGCAGCCCGAAACCGCGCGGGTTTTCGACCGAGAAGTTGCTCACGGCCAGGTGTTTCGGGTTGTTCAGCGGACGCCAGATCCACTCGCCGTTACCGGCGTGGATCGACAGACCGCTGGAGTCGTGCAGTTCGCGACGGTAGTTCAGCACTTTCGATGGCTGGTTGGCCCCGAACAGGTACATGCTGGTCAGCGGCGCAACGCCAAGCTTGGTGACTTTGTCACGCAGGAACATCTGCGCCTTGACGTCGACGATGGTGTCGCTGCCCGGACGCAGGATCAGGCGATAGGCACCGGTCGCCCGCGGCGAGTCCAGCAACGCGAAGATCACCAGGTGCTTGTCGCCCGGCTTGGGCTGTTGAATCCAGAATTCGCGAAAACGCGGGAATTCTTCGCCGGACGGCAGCGCGGTATCGATCGCCATGCCGCGAGCGGACAAGCCATAGACGTGGCCCTTGCCGACAACGCGGAAATAACTCGCGCCGAGCATGGTCATGATTTCGTCTTGCTTGTCAGCCTTGTTGACCGGGTACAGCACACGGAATCCGGCGTAGCCCAGTTGTTCGGTGGCTTTTGGATCGAATTTCACGTCGCCGAAATCAAAGCGACTTGGGTCGTATTTGATCTCTTCGACGTTGTTCGCCGTGATTTCGTTGATTTTCACCGGCGTATCGAAGTGCATGCCCTGGTGATAGAACGACAGCTTGAACGGGGTTTTCTGGTCCGCCCATTCGGCTTTTTCCGTCAGAAAACGAATTTTCTGATAGTCCGCGAATTTCATCTCGCGGAATTCGTTCGGCAGGTTACTGCGCGGCGCTTCGTATTTTTGCCCAGCCAGTTCTTTTGCTTTGACTGAGACATCCTCCAGATCGAAAGCCCACAGCTGGCCGGCGCTGAGCAGGGTGAGCAGCGCAGAGCCCGCTACCAGAGCGCTACGAAACCGTTTGGCAGACAATTTTGGTGCGTTACAGGGACTAACAATCACGAGCAACCCTCGCCGAAAACAGATCAAAAAACCAACGGCCAGTTAAAGGGCATGTACGGAATCCGGTACGAAAAAACCGGCCTTACAGACCACTCTTGCCAAGTTGGCGAGCATTGTTCCGACTCCGATGGGGCTAAATGATTCCCCAAACGGTTCAGGACAAGTCTCTACCTAAGTCAAAATGGACCAACGAACGCTGATCCCCGTAGCGCGCGATTATCTAGTAGCCCGCGTTACAACGCATCAGGGGTAACAAAGTATTTATCGGGAAAAGCCCCTGTTTTCAGTCGAAAACGGCGCAAAACAGGGTTTCAAGCGGTTTTACGTCTGTAACAGGAAGGTTACCGGGCCGTCATTGACCAGGCGCACCTGCATATCCGCGCCGAATCTACCTGATGCCACAGTGCCATGCACCTGTTTCGCTTTGCCTAATAGATAGTCGAAAAGCTCCTCGCCCATGGCCGGAGGGGCCGCGGTCGAGAAACTCGGGCGCAACCCGCTCTTGGTGTCGGCGGCCAGGGTGAACTGCGAGACCAGCAGCAACCCGCCACCCACGTCCGCCAGGGACAGATTCATCTTGCCCTCGGCGTCACTGAACACTCGATAGTTAAGCAGCTTATTGAGAAGTTTGTCGGCGCTGGCCCGAGTGTCCTCGGGCTCGACCGCCACCAGCACCAGCAAACCCTGGTCGATTGCTCCGACCACCTCGCCCGCCACCTCGACCCGCGCGCCACGCACGCGCTGCAGCAGGCCCTTCATGCTTCTTCAGGAGCCAGGTCGAGCAGGCGCCGGGCCATCTGATCGGCGGCACGCACCAAGGCGTCGGTAATCCCCGGTTCAGCAGCGGCATGACCGGCGTCACGGATAATTTGCAGCTCGCTGTTCGGCCAGGCCTGGTGCAGTTCCCAGGCGTTATCCAGCGGGCAGATCACGTCATAACGACCGTGGACGATCACACCGGGCAAATGGGCGATCTTGCCCATGTCGCGAATCAACTGGTTCGGCTCGAGGAATGCGTTGTTGGTGAAGTAGTGGCACTCGATACGGGCGATCGACAGTGCGCGCTGCGGTTCGGAGAAACGATCGACCAACAGCGGATTGGGACGCAGGGTCGCGGTCCGGCCTTCCCAGGTGGACCAGGCCTTGGCCGCATGCATCTGAGCGATTTGATCGTTGCCGGTCAGGCGCTTGTGGAAGGCCGTGAGCAAGTCGTCGCGCTCGTCCAGCGGGATCGGCGCAATGTAGTCCTGCCAGTAATCGGGGAACAGGCGACTGGCACCGGCCTGGTAGAACCACTCGATTTCCTGCGGCCGGCAGAGAAAAATCCCTCGCACGATCAGACCGTGCACACGTTCCGGGTGGGTTTGCGCATAGGCCAGCGCCAGGGTCGAACCCCAGGAGCCACCGAACAGTACCCATTTTTCAATGCCCAGGTGTTTGCGAATCCGCTCGAGGTCGGCCACCAGATCCCAGGTGGTGTTGTTTTCCAGGCTGGCGTGGGGCGTGGAACGACCACAACCGCGCTGGTCGAAGGTGACGATGCGATACAGATTTGGATCGAAGTAGCAGCGACTCTGGGCGTCACACCCGGCGCCGGGGCCGCCATGGATGAACACGACCGGCAACCCTTCCGGTGAACCGCTTTCGTCGACGTACAGCGTATGGGTTTCATCGACAGCCAGATCATGCCGGGCGTAGGGTTTGATCTGCGGGTACAAAGTCTGCATTGCGCGCTCCGTAAGGGGTCTGGGTCATCCCTGGGGGGACTTCAATTATTCTGCCGTTGGGCATCATAAACCCGAATTACGCCAATGAGCATGCCCTTGCAGAGTCAGAGTCTAGGCGCCAGATAACCGAGCAGGTTTTCATAGAGCCTGTCGACCTCGGCAACCTGCCCCCGCGCCCGCAAACAACCGTGTACAAGCCCTTCGCCGTAATACAACGTCGTTGCTACGCCGGCAGCGTCCAGTCGCTCGGCGTACAGCACGCCGTCATCACGCAGCGGATCGAATTGCGCCACGGCGATGAAGGCCGGTGGCAATCGGCGAAGATCCGCGGCGAGCAACGGCATCGCATAGGGCCCAGGTTGCGGGGTGCCTCGCAGGTACAACGCGTGGTAACAATCCACATCGCTGCTGCTCAGTAGCGGAGCATCGATGCATTCACTACGCGAAGCCAGATGATGATCGCCACCCAGTCCGGGATAGATCAGCACTTGCGCGGCCGGCACGGGCTCACCCGCGTCACGCAATGCCAGGCACAGCGCAGCGGCCAGATTGCCGCCGGCGCTGTCGCCGGCCACCAGCGTACGCGCAGGGTCAAGTTTGAACGGCCCGGTGCGCAGTGCGCGCCAGACCTTCAGGCAGTCATCAAACGCCGCCGGAAACGGATGCTCCGGCGCGAGCCGGTAATCGACCGCGATCACCAGCACGCCCAGGGTCGACGCCAGTTCGGCACAGATGAAGTCGTGGGAGTCCAGATCCCCTACGACCCAACCGCCGCCATGCAGATAGACGATGCACGGCGAACCACCGGTCGGCGGCGAAACCGGCGGTTGATAGGACCGCACCGGGACACCGGACAAATCAAAGTCCACCACGTAGAGGCCGGCGGGACGTGGCGGGGTGAACGCCCGGCACATCTCGCTGTAGGCCTGGCGCAATCCGGCGAGGCTGCTGTCGGTACTGTTGAAACTGACGGTTTTCTCGACGAAAGCCGTCATCTGTTCGGAAAGCGGATAAGGCGCCATGAGTCTGCCCGTTCAGGGGGGAATGTATACCCCTGCAGGAGCGAGCCTGCTCGCGATAATGGCCAACGATAACGCGGTAAGCCTGATACCCCGCGGTGTTCTCGGGTTTATCGCGAGCGAGCTCGCTCCTACAGGTTCTGGTGTCAGTTTTTCAGACTGGCCTGCACCGCCGCCACGCCATCCTTGCCGTCAAAACTGCTGACACCCGTCAGCCAGCGCTGAAGGTCTTCCGGGTGTTCACGCAGCCATTTTCTGGCAACGTCCTGCGCCGTCTGGCGCTCCATGATCGGCACCATCAACTGGCTTTCCTGGGCGGCGGTGAAGGTCAGGTTCTCCAGCAGCCGATTGACGTTCGGGCAGCGCTCGGCGTAATCCGGGGCGGTCACGGTGGAAACGGTCGCCGCCCCTTCGTTCGGCCCGTAGACGTCTTCGCTGCCGGTCAGGTAGGCGATCTTCATGTTGATGTTCATCGGGTGCGGGGTCCAGCCGACGAACACCACGAACTCCTTGCGGTTCACCGCCCGTTGCACCGCAGCGAGCATGCCGGCTTCTCCGGACTCGATCAGCTTGAAGTCCTTGAGGCCAAAGTGATTGGTCTCGATCATGGTTTTGATGGTGGTGTTGGCGCCGCTGCCCGGCTCGATGCCATAGATCTTGCCACCGAGCTGATCCTTGAACCTGGCGATATCGCCAAAGGTTTTCAAACCGGCAGCCGCGACATAGTCAGGCACCGCGAGCGTTGCCTGGGCGTCGGCCAGGCTTGGTTTGTCCAGGACCTTCACTTGATTGGCGGCCAGGAACGGCGCGATGTTTTTGTCCATCGCCGGCTTCCAGTAACCGAGGAAAATATCCAGGCGCTTGTCACGGATGCCGGCGAAGATGATTTGCTGCACGGCGCTGGTTTGCTTGCTTTCATAGCCAAGGCCGTTGAGCAATACATCGGCCATGCCGCTGGTGGCGATCACGTCGGTCCAGTTGACCACGCCCATGCGCACCGCTTTGCAGGAGGCGTCATCAGCGGCCAGGGCGCTGGCACTCAGCAGAGCGGTACCGCAGAGGATTGAGAGACAGCGGGTGAACAGTCTTTTCATCAGAATGATCTCGTGCGGCAGCGGATTATTGTCGAGGCCGGTGTCTTTGTGCACCGTGGCCAGAACATTACGCAGCAGACGAGTGGCAAAAGCGAACTGAGGCGACCGAGATTTGCACAGTGGCGACTGTTCCTGTCAGGTATCGAAAAGAACGCTAAACCAATGTGGGAGCGAGCCTGCTCGCGACGAGGCCATGACATTCAACATTGACGTTGACTGTAAGTCCGCTATCGCGAGCAGGCTCGCTCCCACAAAGTTTGTGTAGGGTTTTAGCGCTTGTAGTGCTTTTCACCCCACGCCAGCAGCCCTTGCAACAATTCCTTCAACACCACCCGCGTCGGCTCCGCCAGATCCGCCCGATAGCGGAACGGCTCGAACTCTTCCATGTACGTGCACTGGCCCAACTCCAGTTGCACCGCATGGATGTTCTCGGCCGGGTTGCCGTAGTGGCGGGTGATGTGGCCGCCCTTGAAGCGTCCGTTCAGCACATGGCTGTAGCCCGGGTGTCCGGCGCAGATCGCTTCCAGCTGGGTCGCGAGCTGTGGATCGCAACTGGCGCCATTGAAGGTGCCGAGGTTGAAGTCCGGCAGCTTGCCGTCGAACAGGTGCGGGATGATCGAGCGGATGGAGTGCGCATCGAACAGCAACACATAGCCGAATTCGGCTTTGAGGCGCGCCAGCTCCTGCTGCAAGGTGCTGTGGTAGGGCGTCCAGATCTGCTCCAGGTAGGTCGTGCGCTCTTCTTTCGAAGGCTCCAGCCCTTCGCGGAACAGCGGCACACCGTCAAACAGCGTCGCCGGGTACAGGCCGGTGGTCGCGCCCACGTACAACGGCTTGTCGTCGGACGGCCGGTTCAGGTCGATGACGAACCGCGAGTACTCGGCGGCCAGGGTGCTGACGCCCAGTTCGGCGGCGAAATCGTAAAGCTGCGGAATGTGCCAGTCGGTGTCCGGCAGGCTTTTCGCGGCCGGGATCAACCCGGCCTCGACTGCCGGGGTCAGGCGCAAACCGGCGTGGGGCATGCTGATCAGCAGCGGCACGCGGCCTTGTTTGAAGTTCAGAACCTTATCCACAACTGCTCTCCTACAGACTCGTTTCGACGCCGTGACGCACGACGCGCTTTTCCAGATCACCGCCCAGCCAGTAAGACAGGTCGGCCGGACGATCGATTTGCCAGGCGACGAAATCCGCGACCTTGCCCACCTCCAGCGAACCATGGGTATCGGCCATGCCCAGGGCCGTGGCGGCATGAATCGTGGCGCCGGCCAGCGCTTCTTCCGGGGTCATGCGCAAACAGGTGCACGCCATGTTCAGCATCAGTCGCAACGACAGTGCCGGCGAGGTGCCGGGGTTGAGGTCGCTGGCGATGGCGATTTTCACGCCGTGTTTGCGCAGGGCGTCCATCGGCGGCAATTGGGTTTCGCGCAGGAAGTAAAAAGCGCCAGGCAGCAGCACCGCGACCGTGCCGGACTTGGCCATGGCGATGGCGTCGTCTTCGGTCATGAATTCCAGATGATCGGCGGACAGTGCGTGGTAACGCGCCGCCAGGGTCGAACCGTGCAACGACGACAACTGCTCGGCGTGCAGTTTCACCGGCAACCCCAGTTCCTGGGCGGTGATGAACACCCGCTCGACCTGCGCCGGGGAAAACGCCAGGTATTCGCAGAACGCATCCACCGCATCCACCAGCCCTTCGGCAGCCAGGGCCGGGAGCATCTCGGCGCAGATGTGATCGATGTAGTCGTCGGCGCGATCCACGTACTCAGGCGGCAATGCATGGGCGGCCAGGCAAGTACTGCGCACGCTGACCGGCAGCTCGGCGCCAAGGCGACGGGCCACCCGCAACATCTTGCGTTCGTTGGCCAGGTCGAGGCCGTAACCGGATTTGATTTCGATGCTGGTGACGCCATCGCGCATCAGGCTTTTCAGACGCTTGGCGGCGCTGGCAAACAGTTCATCTTCGCTGGCCGCACGGGTAGCGCGCACGGTGCTGGCGATGCCACCGCCGGCGGCTGCAATTTCCGCGTAGCTGACGCCTTGCAGACGCTGTTCGAACTCACCGCTGCGGTTTCCGCCGAACACCGTGTGGGTGTGGCATTCGATCAGGCCCGGCGTCACCCAGGCCCCGTTCAAATCATTGACCGCCGGGTACTCGCCCGCCGGCAGCTCAGCGCGCGGGCCAACCCATTCAATGTGCGCACCGGACGTCACGATGGCCGCATCCTCGATGATCGAGTAGACGCCTTGCGCCATGGTTGCGACGTGGCAGTGTTGCCAGAGGGTTTTCATCCCAAGTCCTCGTGTTAATCAAAATCGATTCGCGAGCAGGCTCGCTCCCACAAGTGGTACGCATTCCAATGTGGGAGCGAGCCTGCTCGCGAAGGGGCCCTTACAGGCTAGGCAAAAGCTTGGTCGACAGCAGTTCATTCAGGCAACGCGAAGCCAGCAACTCAGTCGCCGCATTGATGTCCGGCGCAAAAAACCGGTCTTTCTCATAGAACGGCACTTCGTTACGCAGAATCGCCCGCGCCTTTTCCAGCTTCGGCGAGGTCTTCAGGCCATTGCGCAGGTCCAGGCCCTGCACCGCCGCCAGCCATTCAACGGCGAGAATCCCGCGGGTGTTCTCGGCCATTTCCCACAGACGCTTGCCCGCCGCCGGGGCCATGGACACATGGTCTTCCTGGTTGGCGGACGTCGGCAGGCTGTCCACCGAATGCGGATGGGACAGCGCCTTGTTTTCGCTGGCCAGTGCCGCCGCGGTCACCTGGGCGATCATGAAACCGGAGTTCACGCCGCCATTGGCCACCAGGAACGGCGGCAGTTGCGACATGTGCTTGTCCATCATCAGCGAGATGCGACGCTCGCTCAGGGAACCGATTTCCGCGATGGCCAGGGCCATGTTGTCGGCGGCCATGGCCACCGGTTCGGCGTGGAAGTTACCGCCGGAGATCACATCGCCCTCAGCGGCGAATACCAGCGGGTTGTCCGAGACGGCGTTGGCTTCGATGGCCAGCACTTCGGCCGCCTGGCGGAACTGGGTCAGGCACGCGCCCATGACTTGCGGCTGGCAGCGCAGGGAGTACGGGTCCTGGACCTTTTCGCAATTCTCGTGGGAGTCGGAGACTTCGCTGCGTTCGCCCAGCAGGTCGCGATAGGCGGCAGCAGCGTCGATCTGGCCTTTCTGGCCACGGGCAGCGTGAATGCGGGCATCGAACGGCGAGCGCGAGCCCAATACCGCTTCAACGGTCAGGCCACCCAGGGCCAGGGCGCCGGCGAACAGGTCTTCACCTTCAAACAGGCCACGCAGGGCAAACGCGGTGGACACCTGTGTGCCGTTGAGCAGCGCCAGGCCTTCTTTGGCGGCCAGGGTCAGCGGGGTCAGGCCGGCGACTTTCAGCGCTTCGGTCGCTTCCATCCACTCGCCTTTGTAACGTGCCTTGCCCTCACCCAGCAGCACCAGCGACATGTGTGCCAAAGGCGCCAGATCGCCCGACGCGCCAACCGAACCTTTCAGCGGAATGTGCGGGTAAACCTCGGCGTTGATCAGGGCAATCAGCGCGTCGATCACCACCCGGCGAATGCCGGAGAAACCACGGCTCAGGCTGTTGACTTTGAGCACCATGATCAAACGCACCAGGTCGTCGCTGATCGGCTGGCCGACACCGGCCGCGTGGGACAGCACCAGCGAGCGCTGGAGGTTTTCCAGGTCTTCGCTGGCGATGCGGGTCGAGGCCAGCAGGCCGAAGCCGGTATTGATGCCGTACGCGGTACGGTTCTCGGCGAGGATCTGTTCCACGCAAGCGACACTGGCTTCGATCTGGGCCGAAGCGCTGTGGTCGAGGGTCAGTTTCACCGGCTGCTGATAGACATCACGCAGTTGGGCCAGACTCAGTTGACCGGGGATCAGGTTTAGCGCAGTCATTTTGTGCTCCTTTTGAGAGTTTTTTATGCTCTTGGTTTTAGAGGCCTACCAGACGCTCCGGAAATGTCCGTTGTCCGTCGCGTCTCCCTTTTGGGGAGCCGCGCCTTGGCACGCTGGTTTTGTGTGGAAATCAGTTCAGGCTCGGCAAAGCCTTGTGCAGCAAATCCGGTTCTTTCAAGACAGCGGCTGCCGCAGCAATGTCCGGCGCCAGCCAGCGGTCCTGGTCATAGGCCGGGACACGTTCACGCAGCAGGCGCCACGCGGTATCGGTGCCCGCGCCGAAGCGTTGTTCTTTCAGGAATTCGAACGCCTGGGCCGCCAGCAAGTACTCGATGGCGAGGATCTGCGTGCAGTTCTCCAGGGCGCGGTGCAGTTTCAGCGCGGCGTTGGTGCCCAGGCTCAGGTGATCTTCCTGCAGGCCCGAGGTGACGTAGTTGTCGAGCACTGCCGGTTGCGCCAATTGGCGGTTTTCCGCGCACAAGGAAGCGGCGACGTATTGCACGATCATCATCCCGGAGTTCACGCCCGGGTTGGCCACCAGGAATGCTGGCAGACCGCTGACATGCGGGTTGATCAAACGGTCCAGGCGACGCTCGGCGATGGAGCCGATTTCCGCCATGGCGATGGCCAGCAGATCCGCCGCCAGCGCCACGGACTGGCCGTGGGGGTTGGCCTGGGAAACGACGCGGTAATTGTCTGCAGTGCCCAGCACCAGCGGGTTGTCGGTGGCGCTGTTGAGTTCGGTTTCGATCTGTCGGGTCGCATGCACCAGCTGGTCACGGGCCGCGCCATGCACCTGCGGGATCGAGCGAATGCTCAGCGCGTCCTGGGTGCGAATACCCATGCTCCGGGCAATCACTTCGCTGCCGTCGAGCAAGGCCCGCAGGTTGATCCCGACCTGCTGCATGCCCGGATGCGGCTTGAGCGCGATGATCTCGGCATCGAAGGCGTCGATCTGCCCGCGCTGGGCTTCAAAACTCATCGCACCGATCACATCGGCCCAGTGCAGCAGATGCGCGGCGTCGGCAATCGCCAGGCAGCTCAGGCCGGTCATGCAGGGTGTGCCGTTGACCAGGCACAGACCATCCTTGGCACCCAGTTTGACCGGTTGCAGCCCTTCTTCAGCCAGGGCCTGCTGCGCGGAAACGATCTGCCCGCGATAGCTCACATTGCCGACGCCCAGCAGGGCGATGCCGATATGAGCCATGTGGGTCAGGTAGCCCACCGAGCCCTGGGATGGCACTTGCGGGGTGATGCCACGGTTGAGCAGCGACAGCAGCGCTTCAACCACTTGGCGATGCAGCCCGGATTTACCGTGGCTGTAGTTGACGATGGCCGCGCACATGATTGAGCGAGTCTGCTCGTCGCTCAGCGGGGCGCCGACGCCGCAGGCGTGGCTCAGCAGGGTGTTGCGCGACAACTGGCTGAGTTGTTCGTCCTGCAGCGAAACGTTGCACAACGCGCCCAGGCCGGTGTTGATGCCATAGGCGCGCTCGCCGCTGCTGACGATCCGCTGGACGATGGCCTGCGCGTTTTCAATCCGAGCCCAGACCGGCGCCGACAGCTCCAGCTGTGCGCCATGACGGGCTACGGCGACCACATCCTGCCAGGTGACTGGCACTTCGGTGATAACGATTTTTTCGGCCTGGGACATCTTTGACCTCTTACCTGAATATTGATGCAGCTTTGCCGACGCCTTCGCGAGCGGGCTCGCTCCCACAGGGTACTCATTCCAATGGTGGGAGCGAGCCTGCTCGCGAAGAGGCCAGCTCACTCACTGCAAATCTCTTAAACCACCGCAGCCCTGCGCTGTACGAACCGGTCTACATACTCATCCGCTGGCGAATGCAGGATCTCTTTCGGCGTGCCAACCTGGATCAGGCGGCCGTCCTTGAGGATCGCGATGCGGTTGCCGATGCGCACGGCCTCGTCGAGGTCGTGGGTGATGAAGACGATGGTCTTGTGCAGGGTCTTTTGCAGTTCCAGCAACTGGTCCTGCATCTCGGCGCGAATCAGCGGGTCAAGCGCACTGAAGGCTTCGTCCATCAAGATGATGTCGGTGTCCGCCGCCAAGGCACGGGCCAGGCCCACGCGCTGACGCATGCCGCCCGAGAGCTGGTGCGGGTATTTGTTTTCGTAGCCCTTGAGGCCCACGGTGTTGATCCAGTGCAGCGCGCGCTCGGCACACATCTGCTTGCTCTCGCCACGGATTTTCAGGCCGTAGGCGACGTTGTCCAGCACGGTCTTGTGCGGCAACAGGCCGAAGCTCTGGAACACCATGCTGATCTTGCGCCGGCGAAATTCGCGCAGGGCTTCCATGTCGTATTGCAGGATGTCCACGCCGTCCACCAGGATCGCGCCGCTGGTCGGGTCGATCAGGCGGTTGAAGTGGCGTACCAGGGTAGATTTGCCAGAACCCGACAGGCCCATGATCACGAAGATCTCGCCGCTGCCGATGCTCAGCGACAGGTCGTTCACGCCGACCACGCAGCCGGTTTCGGCCAGCACCTGATCCTTGGTCTTGCCCTGGCCAACCATGGCCAGCGCTTCCCTGGAACGGTTGCCGAAAATCTTGAAGACGTTTTTGACTTCAATTTTGCTCACGGTTGCCTTGTTCATTTGCTCACCTCATGCCGTGCGCGACCGTACGCTTGTGTAATGCGGTCGATCACCACTGCCAGAATCACGATCGCCAGACCGGCTTCCAGGCCACGTCCGACGTTGAGGGTCTGAATCCCCACCAGCACGTCTTCACCCAGGCCACGGGCGCCGATCATCGAGGCGATCACCACCATCGACAGGGCCATCATGGTGGTCTGGTTGATCCCGGCCATGATGCTCGGCAGGGCCAGCGGCAGTTGCACGCCGAACAGTTGCTGCCAGCGGTTGGCACCGAAGGCGTTGATCGCTTCCATCACTTCGCCGTCGACCTGGCGGATGCCCAGGTCAGTCAGACGGATCAGCGGCGGTGCGGCGTAGATCACCGTGGCGAAAATCGCCGGGACCTTGCCCAGGCCGAACAGCATCAGCACCGGAATCAGGTACACGAAGCTCGGCATGGTCTGCATGATGTCGAGCAACGGCATCAGCACCGAACGCAGGCGATTGCTGCGCGCCGAGAGAATGCCCAGCGGAATGCCGATCAGCACCGAGATGATCGTCGCCACCATCATCAGCGCCAGGGTTTGCATCAGCTTGTCCCAGAGGCCGACCGCACCCACCAGGAACAACAAACCGACGATCACGGCGGTGGTCACGACCTTACGGGTCGCGTGCCAGGCCACGCCCGCCACGATGGCCAGCATCAGCCACCAGGGCGCCGCGCGCAGCAGGCTTTCGAGATTGACGATGGCCCACAACAGGGTGTCGGAGATGTGCCGGAACACGTCGCCGTAGTTGGTGACCAGTGAATCGACCCAACCGTTGACCCAGTCGGCGATGGAAAAGGTAAAGCTTTCGGGAAACATAAGAAGCTCTCAATCAAGGGCTTTTCAGCACCGCTTGCGGTGCTGAAAAGCTTGCCCTTATAAACAAGCTGTTTGAAAACGTAGCGAGCGAAGGCAAGACAAGGCGAAAGCAGGCGAGAAAGCGGAGTTGACTTTAGTCAATGAGCATTTTGAGCCTGCTTTCAACGCAGTATTGCCGAGCGCAGTAGTTTTCAAAGCGCAGCGTCGATCTTTTTGGCTGCGTCTTCGCTCACCCATGCATGCCAGACTTCAGGATGTTCCTTCAGGAAGATCTTGGCCAGTTTCGGCGACTCGATCCGCTCCTTGGTCATGCGACCCAGGTTCTGGTTCAGCAGGTCGATCGGCAGGTTGACCTTTTCCAGCACGGCCACCAGTTCTGGCGCTTCGTCATGGAACGTCTTGGACAGGCCGACCTTGATGTTCACGGTCTTGTCGACGCCTGGTTTTTCTTCCAGTTTGACCACGTCGACCTGGCCCATCAGCGGTGTTGGCGACCAGTAGTAGAACAGGATCGGCTCGCCACGCTTGTAGCTCGACAATACGGCAGCATCCAGCGCCGGGCCGGTGCCTGGGCGGAAGTTGGTGTAGCTGCTTTCCAGGCCGTAGCTTTTCAGCATTTCACTGTTGTCGAGTTCGCAGGTCCAGCCCGCCGGGCAGTTGTAGAAACGACCCTTGGACGGCTCTTCGGCGTCCTTGAAAATCGCCGAGTATTTACCCAGGTCGGCAATGGCTTTCAGATCCGGCGCCTTGGCCTCCAGCTTGCGCTTGGCATCGCCTTCGATCACGTAGCGCGGCACGTACCAGCCTTCGACAGCGCCCACGACCGGAGCGCCCACACCGATGACTTTGCCGGCCTTCTCAGCCTTGTTCCAGACCTCGCTGCGGCCGACCCACTCTTCGGCAAACACTTGGATGTCGTTACTGCTCAGGGCGTTTTCCATGGTGATGGAGTTGCCCGGCAGGCTGTCGGTCTTGCAGTCGTAGCCTTTCTCCAACACGACTTGCAGCACGTCGGTCAGGAGCATGGCGCTTTCCCAGTTCAGGCCGGCGAACTTCACCGGTTTACCCGACTCACACCAACCCGCCGCCTGAGTGGCGCCGGCGCTGGCCAGCAGGCCCATGGAAAGCAAAGTGGTCAGCAGGGTCTTGTTCGATTTCATTGTTGTGACGCTCCTAATCATGAATTGGCTTACGGTAGTCAAGAGGCATCCAGCCCTGGCAACATCCAATCAGGCCCGCGCCGCAGCGCGACCGGCCCCACTTGTTTCAGGTTGTACAACGCTGTCCTGCTCGACCGGCAGAATCAGTTGATCGGGCACTGTGCCGTGCCATTTTTTCGCGCAGACGTAATACAGGGCTGCGGGCAGCGCCAGACCGATGATCCAGGAAATATCCACATCACCCAGGGCGGCGACCAGCGGACCGGTGTAGAACTTGGTGGAGATGAACGGCAGCTGCACCAGCACACCGAAAACATAGACGCTGATACCGAGGACGTTCCAACGACCGTAGCGACCCTTCGGATCGGCCAGCGCCGGCACGTCATAGCGCTCGCGGGTGATGCAGTAGTAGTCCACTAGGTTGATCGCGCTCCATGGCGTAAAGAACGCCAGCAGGAACAGGATGAAGGACTTGAACGCACCGAGGAACGAGTGCTGGCCGAGCAACGCCATCAGGGTCGCCGCACCGACAATGACCAGCACGAAGACCAGACGCTGCAAGCGCGAGACCTTCAGGTCGCCACGGAAACCGCTGATGATGGTCGCAATGCACATGAAGCTGCCGTAGGAGTTCAGCGTGGAGATGGTGACCTTGCCGAACGCGATGCTGAAATACAGCAGCGCAGCGGTGGCACCGGTACCGCCCAGACCCACGATGTAGGCCACTTCGTGGCCGGCGAATCGCCCGTTGGCCGAAGCGGCAGCAAACACGCCAAGGACCATCGCCACCTGTGCACCAATGACCGAACCTGCGCCTGCGGCAAAGAAGGTCTTTACCGAGGAAATCTTGCTCGGCAAGTAGCGCGAGTAGTCAGCCACGTAAGGGCCGAAGGCGATCTGCCAGGACGCCGCGAGCGACACCGCCAGCAAGAAGCTGCTCCAGCTGAAGTGACGGATTTGCAACAGCGCGCCAACGTCAACCTGGCTCATCAGACGGCTGAACAGATAAACGAAGGCAATCACGCCAATGACGCTGGCAACGCGGCCGATCCAATGGATCACCCGATAACCGAGCACCGTCACCAGCACGATGACACTGGCAAAAAGCAGGATGCCGACGCTGTCGCTGACGCCAAACAACTGGCCCAGCGCCTGGCCGGACAGCACGGTACCTGTTGCCGTGAAACCGAGGTACATCAAACAGACGAGCACGATCGGGATGGCAGCGCCATAAACGCCGAACTGCACACGACTGGAGATCATCTGCGGCAGGCCAAGCTTGGGCCCTTGCGCCGCATGCAGCGCCATGACGGCGCCGCCGAGCAGTTGACCGATCAGCAAGCCGATCAACGACCAGAACACATCACCGCCCAGGACCACGGCCAATGCACCGGTGACAATCGCGGTGATTTGCAGGTTGGCACCCATCCACAGGGTGAACTGGCTCAACAGACGACCGTGTCTTTCCGCCTCCGGGATGTAGTCGATCGAACGCTTTTCGATCAACGGTTTACTGCCTGCACGATCGGGGTTAACAGCCATGGTTCAACCTCTGTGGATTGTTATTGTGGGTTGGTGGGCTCCCCTGTAGGAGCGAGCCCGCTCGCGATGGAGTGTCATTCAGCGCTGTGTCGACTGACACACCATCGCGAGCAGGCTCGCTCCTACAGGGGCAAGCATTACTTGCCGGTAATCATCGGCAAGTTCAGGCCCTGTTCCTTGGCGCAATCGATAGCGATCTGGTAACCGGCATCGGCGTGACGCATGACACCGGTAGCCGGGTCGTTGTGCAGCACGCGAGCGATACGCTCAGCCGCTTCGTCGGTACCGTCGCAGACAATCACCATGCCCGAGTGCTGGGAGAAGCCCATGCCGACGCCGCCGCCGTGGTGCAGCGAAACCCAGGTCGCGCCGCTCGCGGTGTTGAGCAAGGCGTTGAGCAGTGGCCAGTCGGACACGGCGTCGGAACCGTCCTGCATCGATTCGGTTTCGCGGTTCGGGCTGGCGACCGAACCGGAGTCCAGGTGGTCGCGACCGATGACGATTGGTGCCGACAATTCACCGCTGCGTACCATTTCGTTGAACGCCAGGCCCAACTTGGCGCGCAGGCCCAGGCCGACCCAGCAGATACGTGCCGGCAGGCCCTGGAAGCTGATGCGCTCGCGCGCCATGTCCAGCCAGTTGTGCAGGTGCGCGTCGTCCGGGATCAGTTCCTTGACCTTGGCGTCGGTCTTGTAGATGTCTTGCGGATCGCCCGACAGTGCCGCCCAACGGAACGGGCCGATGCCACGGCAGAACAGCGGACGGATGTAGGCCGGAACGAAGCCCGGGAAGTCGAAGGCGTTTTCCACGCCTTCTTCCTGGGCCATCTGACGGATGTTGTTGCCGTAGTCGAAGGTCGGGATGCCTTGCTTCTGGAAGTCGAGCATGGCTTTGACGTGCACCGCCATCGATTGCTTGGCGGCTTTGATCACGGCGGCCGGTTCGGTTTTGGCGCGAGCGCGGTATTGCTCCCAGGTCCAGCCGGCTGGCAGATAGCCATTGAGCGGGTCGTGGGCGCTGGTCTGGTCGGTGACCATGTCCGGGCGCACACCGCGACGGACCAGTTCCGGGAGGATCTCAGCGGCGTTGCCCAGCAGCGCGACGGAGATCGCCTTGCCTTCGGCGGTGTACTTGGCGATACGGGCCAGTGCGTCGTCGAGGTCTTTGGCTTGCTCGTCGACGTAACGGCTCTTCAGGCGGAAATCGATGCTCACCTGTTGGCATTCGATGTTCAGCGAGCAAGCGCCAGCCAGAGTTGCAGCCAGAGGTTGAGCGCCACCCATGCCACCCAGACCTGCAGTCAGGACCCAACGGCCTTTCAGATCATCGTTGTAGTGCTGGCGACCGGCTTCGACGAAGGTTTCGTAGGTGCCCTGGACGATGCCTTGGCTGCCGATGTAGATCCAGCTGCCGGCGGTCATCTGGCCGTACATGGCCAGGCCTTTGGCGTCCAGTTCGTTGAAGTGTTCCCAGTTCGCCCAGTGTGGCACCAGGTTGGAGTTGGCGATCAATACGCGCGGGGCGTTGGTGTGGGTCTTGAACACGCCGACCGGCTTGCCGGATTGCACCAGCAGGGTCTCGTCGTCGTTCAGGTGGGTCAGGCTCTCGACGATTTTGTCGTAGCACTCCCAGTTACGCGCCGCACGACCGATGCCACCGTAAACCACCAGTTCCTTCGGGTTCTCGGCCACTTCCGGGTCGAGGTTGTTCATCAGCATGCGCAGCGGCGCTTCGGTCAGCCAGCTTTTGGCGGTCAGCTTGTTGCCGCGGGCAGCGCGGATTTCGACGTCACGGTATTTCGTAGGTTTCTGGGTATTGTCAGTCACGAAAAAGACTCCTCAGCGATCAATTCAAACCAACCCTGGCAGGGGGCAAGCCAGCCTGTGCGCATCGTTGCGCGACAAGCGAATCAGTGGACGCTGCGGAGAGTCTCGATCGACTCATACGCATACGTCTTTACTTGTACATACAAGCATATGCAATCAAGCGGCCAACTTTCTGGACAGGCATTCAAGAAAAACTCTGAAACGACTGGAGAGCGCCTGAATCGCGGGTTCTGGCGTGGATAAAATTTTTCGCGGGGATTTTTTGCGGGGGTGACGGCGGTTACTGCAACGTGGTTTTGCGCCACGTTGGGGCGTTCGGTAACACGTGATGCCCAATTAAGCGCATTCCAGAAACACCCTACAACCTCATCAGAAGCGTCCGACTCCACCTCCACTGATTCTCGCCGACTTCACGAGCAAGCCCCCCCTGAAGTCACTCCTGCGAGGAACGCGCAATGAAACAATGGAAAGTCAAAACCCATCTCCTGCTGCTGGCCGGCATCCTGCTGAGCAGCATGACCGGCATCGGCGCACTCGGCCTGTACGGCATGCGCGCTACGGTCCAGGGACTGGAAACGGTTTACCTGGACCGGGTCATCCCGCAACAGGACCTGAAGAAAATTTCCGAGCTGTATTCCGTCCAGATCGTCGATGCCATCCACAAGGCCCGCGACGGCATCCATAGCGGCGTCGAGGCGGCGCAACAGATACGCCAGGCATTGCTTGAGATCGATCCGCTCTGGCGTACCTACCTGTCGACCCACCTGGTTGATGAAGAGGTGCGACTGATCAACGAAATCACGCCACTGATGCAGGCCACCGAAGCGCCACTCCAGCGATTGCAGGCGGTCTTGAACCGCAACGACGCCTCCAGTCAGCGCCTGGAGGATTTCGCCGCACACCAGCTGTACCCCTTGATCGACCCGCTGAGCTCACTGTTTTCGCAACTGACGGATGCTCAACTGAAAGAAGCTCGCCAACAGTTCGAACTCAGCCAGGCACTTTACGAGGTCAACATCAGGCTGATGGCCGGCGTCCTGGCCTTCGCGCTGTTGTCTGGCAGCCTTTATGCGCTGCTGTTCGGTGCCAGGCTGGCGCGATACCTGGGTGCCGAGCCCCACGAACTGGCCAATATCAGCACACGGATTGCCCAGGGCATGCTCGGTGATCCGGTGATCGGCAACGCGAGCCCCACGGGTGTCATGCAATCGGTCGAGGCCATGCGGCGCAGCCTGGCCAGCATGATCGGCAAGGTGCGCGAGGCCTCGCGACACATCGAGTCCTCGACCCTGAACCTGAGCATTTCGTCCGAGCAAGGCCTGAAGCAGGCCGCCGAGCAAAATGGCGCGACCTCTTCCATTGCCGCCGCGGCAGAGCAGATGTCAGCCAACATCACGCACATCGCCGAAAACGCCGCACAGGCCCACGACACCACACAAAAGGCCGAGCAGATCACCGCCCTGGGCATTGCCAGCATGGACCGCTCTATCATCGAGATGCAGCAGATCGCCCAACTGGTGACCCAGACGTCGAGTGAAATCGACCAATTGACCCTGCACTCCAACGCCATCGGGAAAATTGTCGACGTGATCCACAGCATTGCCGAACAGACCAACCTGCTCGCCCTCAATGCCGCCATCGAGGCGGCGCGGGCCGGCGAGCAAGGTCGCGGGTTTGCCGTGGTGGCCGACGAAGTGCGGGAGCTGGCGACCCGCACGACCCGCTCCACCGCCGAGATCGTGGTGCTGGTGAGCACCATTCAAAGCGGCATGCGAAAGGCCAGCAGCAGCATGAACACTGGCCGCGAGCGGGTGCTTCAGGGCCAGCAGTTGATCGACAGCGCCGGCGCGTCGATGAATGACGTCAAAGCCGTGCTCGACGCGTCACTCAACGCCGTCAGCCAGATCTCCCATGCCTTGCAGGAACAGCGCGAAGCCAGCGAAGACGTGGCACGCAATGTGGAAACCGTGGCGCAGCGGGTCGAGGAGAATGTCGTGGCGCAACAGGACGTGGTGAAAACCATTCAGGCGCTGAAGAGGATGTCGAGTGAACTGGAGGCAACCGTTCGAGGTTTTACCCTCGAACGGGAGTAACCGGGATCAGCCACGAGGCGTGAGTTCGATCACGCAGCACAAGCCCTTGATGGTGACGTCCAGCAACCCGGCATTGGCCTCCAGCTGCAGGCAATCATGGAGGCCCAGATGCTGGACGCGGTGATCGACCGATACGTCAGTTTGCTCGCTCACACTGAACACCAGCAATGTGCTGGCCTCGCTGAAAAACCGCTGCTCGCCGGCCAGCCACTGCAACCGTGCACGGTAGCGCTGCGGCGCATAGATCAGGTTGAAATCGCGGATCGCTCCACCGAGCAGCGTGCAAGACACCTGACTCTCGCCACTGAAGGCAAACGGGTCGAGCGGTAACAGCGGTCGCGTGCTCTGCCCGTCCACCGACAACGTCATGCCGTCGCCCTGCAACACGGTGATGATCCGCTCGTAACCGGCGAAAGTTGAGAAACCACCCGACTCACCGATGTCGGCAATCGACAGGCGCCAGCCGAAGCCGTCCAGGCCAGTGCCGGCATCGCGGCTGATTTCTTCAGTGCTGCCGCCGCCGTTTTTCCAGGGCATGCGCGGGTAGTCTTTGGCGCGTAAAACTTTCAACTCGTTCATTTATGAAACCGGCCTTCCAGACGATGACGGGAACCAGGGTGGATCAAACGGGCGGCGGTCACCGGCTGACGGCCGGACCAGGTGCGGCGGCGAATCAGCAGGCACGGCTCGCCTTTTTCGATCTGCAGCAATTTGCATTCGGACGGCTCGGCCAGAATGGCCTCGACCACGTGCTCGCCTTCGGTCAGCGGCGCGACCTGGTTGAGGTAGGCGTAAGGCGTTTGCAGGGTGAAGTCCTGCTTGAGGTAATCCGGCGCCACCAGCGCATTGACGAAGCGGTCTTCGATTTGCACCGGAATATCGTTCTCGAAATGCACGATCAGCGAGTGGAAGACTTTCTGCCCTTCGCGCATGTCGAGGGCCAGGGCGCGTTCCGAGCCGGCGGCCTCTTCTTCCAGGGTGATGACCTTGCACGTGTGGCGATGGCCACGGGAAGCGATTTCATCCGCAATGTTGTGCACTTCAAACAGCGCGGACTGGCTTTTCGGCTCGGCGACGAACGTACCGACGCCTTGCATGCGCACCAACAGACCGTCAGCGGTCATCTCGCGCAGGGCGCGGTTGATGGTCATGCGGCTGAAGCCCAACTGATTGACCAGCTCGCTTTCCGACGGAACGCGGTAGTGCGGCGGCCAGTTTCCACTGTCGATTTGCTGGGTAATCATTTGTTTGACGCGGGCGTACAAGGGCGCCGGACTGTCGCCCATGTTCGCGGCCAACGGAGAGACTGGAGGCGGAGTCGGCACGGTTGATCCTTGTTCGTTTGGATAGGGTTGCTAGCTTGCCGGAGTTTACCGGGCAGGCAAACGTCTGTATATGTATATACAAATAACACACGATGGGGTGCTGAACCATGTCCGCCTTCTTTGCCGAACGCGCGCTGCTGCCTAGTGGATGGGCCAACAATGTACGTCTTGAGGTCAGCGCCGATGGCGTCTTGACCCATATCCAGGCCGATTCCCACGCAGAAGGCGCCGAACGGCTGAGCGGTCCGCTCTTGCCGGGCATGCCGAACCTGCACTCTCACGCCTTCCAGCGGGCCATGGCGGGACTGGCGGAAGTGGCGGGGAATCCAAACGACAGTTTCTGGACCTGGCGCGACTTGATGTATCGCCTCGTCGGAAAAATCAGCCCGGAACAACTCGGCGTCATCGCCCGTCAGCTGTACATCGAAATGCTCAAGGCAGGGTACACCTCGGTGGCGGAATTTCATTACGTCCACCACGACAACAACGGCCAGCCTTACGCCGACCCGGCCGAACTGGCCTTGCGTATCAGCCAGGCCGCCAGTTCCGCCGGTATCGGCTTGACCCTGCTGCCGGTGCTCTACAGCCACTCCGGTTTCGGCGGCCAGACGCCGAACGAGGGCCAGCGCCGCTTCATCAACAGCACCGAAAACTACCTCAAGCTGCAATCGCGCCTGCAACCGGTTCTGGCGCAGCAACCGGCGCAGTCGCTGGGCCTGTGTTTCCACTCGTTGCGCGCGGTGACGCCGCAGCAGATCAGCGAAGTGCTGGCCGCCAGCGACAAGCAGTGCCCGGTGCACATTCACATCGCCGAACAGCAGAAAGAAGTCGACGACTGCCTGACCTGGAGCGGCCGCCGTCCTTTGCAATGGCTGTACGAAAACACCGAAGTCGATCAGCGCTGGTGCCTGGTCCACGCCACCCACGCCAACCCGGAAGAAGTCACGCTGATGGCCAGGAGCCGCGCCATTGCCGGCCTGTGCCTGACCACCGAAGCCAACCTGGGCGACGGGATTTTCCCGGCGGTGGACTTCCTCGCACAAGGCGGACGCCTGGGCATCGGTTCCGACAGCCATGTGTCATTGAGCGTGGTGGAAGAATTGCGTTGGCTGGAATACGGTCAGCGCCTACGCGATCAACGGCGTAATCGCCTGTATGGCGCGGATCAGCCCATGGTCGGGCGCACCCTGTATGACGCGGCGCTCGACGGTGGTGCCCAGGCGCTGGGGCAACCGATCGGTGCGCTGGAAGTGGGCAAGCGTGCGGATTGGCTGGTGCTGGACGGCAACGACCCGTACCTGGCAACGGCCAGTGGCGACGGGATTCTGAACCGATGGTTGTTTGCCGGTGGCGACCGTCAGGTGCGGGACGTGCTGGTGAACGGTCAGTGGGTCGTGCGCGACGGACGTCATGCCGGGGAAGAGGAAAGCAACCGTGCCTTCACCCAGGTCCTGCGCGAGCTATTAGGCTGACACAACAACCTGTGGGAGCGAGCCTGCTCGCGATGGTGTGTCAGACGACATCGTTGTGTCTGATACTCCATCGCGAGCAGGCTCGCTCCTACAGGGTCATGTGCTATCAGTTTGAGTCTTGGCCATCTGCGTGTCCGACGCTCGCCGCAAAAATCCTGCGCAAGCTTCTGAACTGACGCAAAAACCTGTGGGAGCGAGCCTGCTCGCGATGGTGTGTCAGACGACATCGTTGTGTCTGATGCTCCATCGCGAGCAGGCTCGCTCCTACAGGGTCATGTGCTATCAGTTCGAGGTCTTGGCCATCTGTGTGTCCGACGCTCGCCAGATCAGCCGCGTGGTGTCGTAGCCCTGCTGACGCGCCTTGCTCAGCAGTTCTTCACGCACCACACCATTGACGGTCGGCGTGCGCGACAGCAGCCACAGGTAACGTCGGCTCGGGTCGCCGACGATCGCGGTCTTGTAGTCGTCGCTGACGTACAACACCCAGTACTCGCCCTTCGCCACACCCGGAATCAGCCTCGAAAACCAGGTATCGAACTCGACCCACAATTTGTCGGTCTTGCCCGGCACCTGTGGATAAGCCGTGCCCTTGACCTCTTCCCATTGCCATTGCGCCGTCAGACAGCGGTTCAGCACCGCCACGTTGCCATCCGGCTTGAGCGTGTAGTGGGCTTCGGATTGCGCACAGTCGCGCTGGAAATACATCGGCAGACGTGCCAACTCGTACCAGGTGCCCTGGTAACGCTTGAGGTTGACGCTGTTGGCGGTCTTGGGCGCCAACGGATCCTGGCCAGAAGTGGCACAGCCGGCCAATACCAGGCCGGCAAAAAGCATTATCAACAACCGCTTCATTGTTTTTCTCCCGTGGGCACGTAGCCCCGGTTTACTTCAGGCCTTGGCCGGAAAACATCAGCACTTTGTCACCGGCATACTGCACGCTGATAAAGCTGTTCTTGTCACCCCAGGTGCAACTGGACATGCCCAGCGCGCCAGAGCAGTCCGCCGGCTTGCCCAACAAGGTTTCTACGTCGGCCTTGGACATGCCGGCCGAGAGCTTCGAGTAGTTTTCCTGATTGACCTTGCTGCACGCAGCCAACAGCACGCAGAACGAAAGCAAGGCAATGGATCGCAGCGACATGGTGTAACTCCAGGGGTGAAGGGGATTGGCATGGCAGCCAAGCTGAACCTTAGAAGAGAAAACCCCTGTCTGGTTCCCTGGCCGAGCGCCTATTTATTGGGCCGCTCGTCCGCCTATTGCCGAAGATTCAGCCACTTCGCCTGGCTCTTGAGCATTTCGTCGGGTTTCGCAAAAAAGCGTCTAATCTTTGGCGCCACTCTGTCGACATAAAAGGCAGCGCAAAGCCCACGACCGTGGCGCTTGCCCCCACCTTTGTTGTCCTGTCTTTCCGCGGTAGCTCATTTAATGTCCAGAAACATGAAGTTCAGCCACAAGATTTTGTTGGCTGCTGCCCTCGTGGTGGCCGTTGCATTCGCTTGTTTCATCCTGTTCAACGACTATCGCCAGCGTCAGACGC
This sequence comes from Pseudomonas fluorescens group sp. PF-69, assembly GCF_054481235.1. Classification (NCBI taxonomy): domain Bacteria; kingdom Pseudomonadati; phylum Pseudomonadota; class Gammaproteobacteria; order Pseudomonadales; family Pseudomonadaceae; genus Pseudomonas; species Pseudomonas fluorescens group sp. PF-69. The sequence goes on from NZ_JBTMNC010000001.1 coordinate 1,263,505, forward strand.
TGCATAACAACACCGAAGCCTCGATGCAGGAGCTCGGCAGCCTGACCACCAGCAACATTCAGACCTGGTTGGATAGCCGCATGCAGATGCTGCAATCGATGGCCCAACAGGTCAGCGCCGATGGCAGCGCCCCCGCCAGCCTGAAACGCATCATCGACTTGCCCGCCTACACGGGCAACTTCCAGCTGAGCTACTTCGGCGGTGCCGACGGCGTCATGTTCTCGGTCCCGGCCGGTAACCGTGCGGCGGACTACGATCCGCGCGCCCGTGGCTGGTACAAGGCGGCCACCGGCGCACAGCAGACCATCGTCACCGAACCGTATATCGCCGCCTCGTCGGGCAAACTGGTGATCACCGTCGCGACCCCGGTACAACGCCAGGGCCAGATGATCGGCGTCGCCGGCGCCGACATCGACCTGTCCAGCGTCAGTGCAATCATCAACTCGCTGAACTTCGGCGGTCATGGCCATGCCTTCATTGTCAGCGCCGACGGCAAGATCCTGATCCACCCGGACAGCAAACTGGTGCTCAAAAACCTCGCCGATGCCTACCCCAACGGGGTGCCGAAAGTCAGCCCGGGCCTGAAAGAAATCGAGGTCGACGCAAAGAAACAGTTCATCTCCTTCACCCACGTCAACGGCGTGCCTTCGGCGGATTGGTATGTGGCGCTGGTGCTGGACCAGGACACTGCGTTCTCGATGCTCAGCGAATTCCGCACCTCGGCGCTCATCGCCATGGTGATTGCCGTGGTGATCATCATCGCGTTGCTGGGCATGCTGATCAGTTTCCTGATGCAGCCGTTGCTGGCCATGGGTCGCGCCATGCATGACATCGCCGAAGGCGAAGGCGATCTGACCAAACGCCTGACCATTCACGGTCACGACGAATTCGGTGCGCTGGGGCTGTCATTCAACCGCTTTGTCGAACGCATTCACACCTCGATCATCGAAGTGTCCTCGGCCACCGGCCAGGTCAACGAAGTGGCGCTGCGCGTGGTGGCCGCCTCGAACTCGTCGATGTTCAACTCCGACCAGCAGGCCTCGCGTACCAGCAGCGTCGCCGCGGCGATCAACCAGCTCGGCGCCGCCGCCCAGGAAATCGCCCAGAACGCTGCCCTCGCCTCCCAGCATTCGAGCGATGCCCGTAGCCTGGCCGAAGACGGTCAGCAGGTGGTGGACAAAACCATCAGCGCGATGCAGCAACTCTCGGCGAAGATCAGCGATTCGTGCGGCAACATCGAGACGCTCAACAGCAACACCGTCAACATCGGGCAGATTCTGGACGTGATCACCAGCATCTCCCAGCAGACCAACCTGCTGGCGCTGAACGCTGCCATTGAAGCGGCGCGTGCCGGTGAAGCCGGACGCGGGTTTGCGGTGGTGGCCGATGAGGTGCGCAACCTCGCCCACCGCACTCAGGACTCCGCGCAGCAAGTGCAGAAGATGATCGAAGAACTGCAGGTCGGCGCCCGGGAAGCGGTCACCATCATGACCGACAGCCAGCGCCAGAGCGAAAGCAGTGTCGGCATCGCCAACCAGGCCGGAGAACGCCTGGGCAGCGTGACCCAGCGCATCGGCGAAATTGACGGCATGAACCAGTCGGTCGCCACGGCCACCGAAGAACAGACAGCCGTGGTGGAATCGATCAACGTCGACATCACCGAGATCAACACGCTGAACCAGGAAGGTGTGGAGAACCTGCAGGCGACTTTGCGCGCGTGTTCAGACCTGGAGCAGCAGGCGGCGCGATTGAAGCATCTGGTGGGTAGTTTCCGGATCTAGGGCGCTTTCACCGGCCTCTTCGCGAGCAGGCTCGCTCCCACACAGGATTTGTGAACGACACAGATCCAATGTGGGAGCGAGCCTGCTCGCGAAGGCGGTATTTGCCGCAATGAAGAGTCAGAACCTGGAACCGGGTTTTGACAGAAACGCCAGCTCCTCAGCCGTAGACTCGCGCCCCAACACCGCATTGCGATGGGGAAACCGTCCAAACTGCGCAATCACTTTCTGATGCTTTTCGGCGTAATCCAGATAGTCGGCAAACAGCGCCCGATCGACGTCCGGCTGTTGCGCCACCAGCTCGATGTAACGCGAGACACCTTCGTTCTGTACCGCCAGATGTTCGCTGTGTTCGAACACCAGGTAGATGAACACCCGCTGAATGGGCCGCAACTGGCGATCGAAGTCCGCAGCAATGCCTTGCGCTACCAGCGCCTGAGCCCTGATGTCACCGGAAAAAGCCTTGGGGGAGTCGCGAAAGATCATTCGCGGGAGTTGATCGAGTAGCAGCACCAGAGCCAGCCAACCTTCGGGGCATTGCGCCCAATCGGTCAAACCGCCGGTCAGTGCCTGCTCGACCTGGTCCCCGAAACGCGTGCGCGCTTCGAGGTCCTGGCTGTCACGCTTGCCGAACCATAACCTGCCCTTGTCAGCCGCGACCTCCCTGGAAGATTCGGCTTTACCGAACCACCATTCGAGCAGCGGCTGCCAGGGCGCGTTCATGGTTTATTCCTTGTGGTAACCCGTGACGCGTGCAACTTCTTCTTTCGAGCCGAGGAACACCGCAACACGCTGGTGCAGGCCGTCAGGCTTGATGTCGAGGATGCGCTGGTGGCCGTTGGTGGACGCGCCGCCCGCCTGTTCCACCAGGAACGACATCGGGTTAGCTTCGTACATCAGGCGCAGTTTGCCCGGCTTCGATGGCTCGCGGCTGTCGCGTGGGTACATGAACAGACCGCCACGGGTCAGGATGCGGTGCACGTCCGCTACCATCGCGGCGACCCAGCGCATGTTGTAGTTCTTTTTCAGCGGACCTTCCTCGCCCGCCAGCAATTCGCTGACGTAGCGTTGCACCGGGGCTTCCCAGTGGCGCTGGTTGGACATGTTGATGGCGAATTCCTGGGTGGATTCAGGAATGGTGATGTCTTCGTGGGTCAGTACGAAGCTGCCCATTTCGCGGTCCAGGGTGAAGCCTTTGACGCCGTCGCCCAGGGTCAGGACCAGCATGGTCTGCGGACCGTAGATGGCATAACCGGCGGCGACCTGCTGAGTGCCTGGCTGCAGGAAGGCCTTTTCATTCAAGGCTTCGTTCTGGCTCAGGTACTCGCTCGGGCAACGCAGTACCGAGAAGATGGTGCCGACCGGCGCGTTGATGTCGATGTTCGACGAACCGTCCAGCGGGTCGAAAACCAGCAGGTAGGCGCCTTTCGGGTATTTGCCCGGGATCTGGTAGGCGTTGTCCATTTCTTCGGACGCCATGCCAGCCAGGTGACCGCCCCATTCGTTGGCTTCGAGCAGGATCTCGTTGGACAGAACGTCGAGCTTCTTCTGCACTTCGCCCTGGACGTTTTCAGTGCCCATGCTGCCCAGAACGCCGCCCAGGGCGCCTTTGGAAACGGCGTGGCTGATCTCCTTGCAGGCACGCGCCACCACTTCGATCAGGAAGCGCAGATCGGCAGGAGTGTTGTTGCTGCGGGTCTGCTCAATCAAATAGCGACTCAAGGTAACGCGGGACATGGAAGGCTCCGGAGGAATGGGGGGGCTAAAAACCCGCGCAGTTTAACGCGAGTCGGGGCGCATTTCCTCCTATCAGACGTGATCGACCGAAGAGAGTTCATGCGCGGGGTTCAGCGTAGTTGGAAATGGTCCGGGTGTGAGCCGAAAAGTAGCGGTCATTTCAGCCTTTCCATTGACTGATCGACCGCTATTGCGGGCAAGCCCGCTCTCACGGGTACTGCACTTTCCTTGTGGGAGCGAGCCTGCTCGCGATGGGGTGCGAAGCACCCGGCTTCAGGATTTGGCGGGCGGTTTGCGCAGCAGACTGAACGCCATCGCCGCCAGGAACAGCACGCTCAGCAACAATACGGCCCACAGGCCGAATTTCTTCCAGTCAGTGCCCGTGGACGCCTGCACCGGCGCAGCAGCCGGCGCAACCACAACCCCACCATCGACCGAAGCCTTGCCCAGCGTCGCCAGTTTCGCAGCGCTGTAATCCGGAATCAGCGTCGACAACGGCAGGTTAGCGGCCTTCACAGTCGAACTCCCCAGCGCCAGGGTATAAGGCCCCGGCCCGCGAGCCAGGAACACCAATTGCGTGGCGCGCACGGCGTACTTGACGCTCGGAGCCTGAGCACCCAGACCGCCTCCGCGTTCGTCCACGGTCAGTTTCAACTGCTGGACCGTTTGCCCCGACAGCTGTAGCTCGTTCTGCACCACATCCTGGCCGTTCTGCGTCAGGCGATAGAGCAAAGCGCTGCTCATCGGTTGCCATGGAAGGCTGCTGTCCCGACGCCCGTACAAGGTCACTGGCGCCAGGCTGTTGGGCTGGCTCAACTCAACCTGCACCCGCTCGACGTTCAGCCCCATCGGCAATTGCCAGGTGTATTCACCGGCCTTCACGCTGCTGCCGGCCAACGCTGGCGACCAGACCAACGGCAGCGGCAGGCGGCGGGAGCTGGCGCTTTCCAATTGCGCCGACGTGAGGGTCGGTGCCGTGTACGGGGTGTCCCACAGCAAGCGCAGGTAGCGCGCCGACTGCCCTGGCAGACCTACTTCGTGTTGTTCGACCCGCTCATCGGCAAAGGTCAGCCGCGCCACCTGTCCTTCGCCCCAGGACTGCCAATGCTGCAAATCGTCGCTGGCCTCGATACTGAAACGTTGAAAGCCATCGCGCTCACTGGTCCAGTCGAGAATCAGCTGCTGCAACGGCGCCTTGATGGCACTGGCGTCGAGCAACCAGCCACGCAACGCTTCTTCGCCGGCCTCCAGCTGACTGGAGGGCTGCACTTCGACCAGGGTGCCATTGGCGCTCGATTGCACCCGCACGCTTGGCGCGTGTTCGGTGGCGTCCATCGAGTTGTACAGCGGGAACCACTTCACGTCGGTCAGCCTGCGGTTGTCAGCGGTTTGTGCGGCTTCCCGGGCCAGGGCGTAGGCCTGTGCATCACCCGCCGCGTCGAACACACGTACATCGCTCAGGTCGGTCTGCCGTGCATTCAGTTGCACGACCAAGGGCAGATCGAGGCGATACCACGGGCCTTCGCCACTGACGGACAACGGCACCTGCGTGGCGAAGTCCGCCGGTTTGTCCTGGGCAACAGCGGCCATGGCCATTCCCATTGCAACTGCGCCCAACCAGCCCAGGTTCAGCTTATGACTCAAGACGACACTCCTTCGGATTCCGGGGCCGGGTTTTCAGCTTCCGGCACAGGCTCGGCGCGCTTGGGCGGTAACGGGGCGAAATAACCCACCACCAGCAGCAATACGCCAACGCCGATAAACGAAACGATCCGCGCCAGACCGCCGCGGTTACTCAACTCAACAAAGAACAGCTTGGCCACCACCACGCCAATCAGCGCCGCACCGATCAACCAGACTTCGCGACGGTGGCGCAAATGGCCACCAATCATCAGCCCCAGGGCCATCAAGGTCCAGACGATCGACAGGCCGGCCTGCACCAACATGGATTCGAGCAACGCATCCAGCTCGAACGCTACCCCGCCCCAATGGTGCGCGGCACGCATCACCAGCGCAGTGAAGAACGCGAACAGCGAAACGCCGGCGACAAGTTGTGAAACGTGGGCCGTGTAGCCCCCGCGGATCGCCAGCTGTGCCACCGCGCTGCGCGACCAGACGTAGACGCCGAACAGCGCAAACAACAACCCCAGCTCCAGCGGATTGATCAACGGCACGTACGGCAGTGGTTCGGCGGTGCCGTCGCTGGCGATATTGGCCAGCCAGAACCAGCCCAGCATCAGCAAGGCCAACGGCGCGGCGGCATACACGCGGTACTCGCGAGGGTAAGCCGATACCGGCCACGGCCAGGCGCGCGGGGACCCCATCAAGACCAGATACAGGCTCGGCAGGATCGCCCAACCCAACCAGCGCCAAGCGTTGTACTGCTCGGACAACAGCAGCAGGCCATAACGCAGCTCCAGGGCCAGCACACCGATCAACAGCCAGCAGCCGAGCACGTGGGCGGCACTCAGCGCCCGCCCCGGCAGCATTGGAGCCAAACGTCGCAACGAGATGAAGTGCACGACAAACACGCCCACCCACGCCAGCCATCCGAAATTGGCCGCCGGGTGATAACGCCCATGCCAGGCGCCGAGCAACACCAGGCCGGCCGCCGGAATCAGCAACGTGCAGAGTAAACCCAGCGACGGCCATTTCAGGCGCAGCGTCAGCCACCCCCATGGCGCAACGCTTAGCGCGGCAACGGCGAGCAGCAAAGTCGCTTGCAGATTCAGCGGGGCGAAGCGCAGTACTTCACTGATCCACGCCAGCGCCCACCAGCCCGCGCCCCACACCAGCAACACATCGGACAAACGCTGCAAGTTCAGCACATCGAACGCCGTGTCATGGTTGCCGAGCTGCAAACGCCAGGCCCCGACCAGTGCAGCCAAGCCCAAGACCAGCGGCGTCCAGAAACCGCCATGGGCCAAGGGGCGCAAACCTTCACTGGCCAACGGCCCGAGCAACTCCGGCCCGGCCACCAGGAATGCCGCGCCGCCAATCACCTGCAACACCAGACCAAAGGCAAAACTCACCCGCTGCTTCAGGTACAGGCTCAGCCAGATGATCAACAAACCACTGGCTGCCCACACCGCACTTGCCGTTTGCCACGGCAGGACAAACAACACCGCGAGGTTGATCAGCATCAGACCGGCCAACAACACCACTGACAATCCGCGCAGCAGTCGCACATCGCTGCGCACCCTGTCATCACGCGCCGCCAACAGCATGCCGACGATCAACGCCAGGCCGATCAAGGATGCACTGAGCAATCCGTTCCAACCGGCGCTCAACACCGCGCCAGACTCGTCGCCGGCGCCTTGCAGGCGCAACAGGAACAGCGCGCCGCCCAGCAACTGCACGGCAAACGCAGTGAACAGAAAGGTGCGCGATTGCAGGCGCAAGCCGACGAACAGGGTCGCCAGCCCCGCCAGCGCCCAACTGATCGCCGTGCCGTGGGTGAAGAAGAACAGCGGCGCCAGCAGATAGAGAAACGTCAGGCCGAGGCAAGCCAGCACCGGCAGGCCCTGGCGCTCCCGATTCGAGACCTGTCCAGGCAAGGCTTTGTGCAGTTGATAAAAACTGAACAGCAGCGCGGCACCGAGCATCAATGCCCCCAGCGGCGCACCGTCCAGCAAGCTGCTCTCGCCGCTGCGCAACTCGCTGAGAAACGCCAGCGCCGCCCCCAATTGCAGGCACAATGCAAACGCACGGGCCAGCGGTCGTTGCTGACGCAGGCCAAGCCAGAAAATGCCCGCCCCCTCCACCGCCCATGCCGCGGATGTCCACCGCGCATCGAGCCCCAGTGGAATCGCCAGACTGGCGAAGATCACGCCCAGCGCCAGGCAGGTTTCCGCCAGCAGCAGCGCCCGTCCCCCCATCAATGCCCGCGCCAGCCCCATGTAGATCATGCCCAATGCCAAGGCACTGAACGCAGCGGCGAACTCCAGGTGCTGCACCAGGGCGAACTGCAATCCGAAACCCACCAATGGCGGGCCGAACAGCATCGCGCCATCGACGTAATCGCCTTTGCGCGCCGACCAGTGCAGCAGCGCTTCACGGCTGTCATCCTCGGGCGCGTCGCTCATCTCCAGCAGCTTTCGTCGGGCAAACAACAGGCCGATGGCCAGGTACATCAGGAAGAACAGAATCAGAAACGGCTGGGTGCTCCACAGCAACTCTGGCGTATAGGAACGCAGGCCCCAGGCGAAGCCGATACCGAAAGTGCCGACGAAGCCGATCAGGTTAAGCAGGCGCCAGGCCTTGAACCACGCGATGGCGAGGATGCCGGCATTGAGTAGCGCGAAGTAACTGAACAGAGCGACGTGATTACCGGCACCGGTAGAGGTCAGGATCGGCGCGGCGAACCCGCCCAGTGCGGCGGCAGCCGCCAGCCCCAAGGCATCCTGGGTAATGGCCAGAATCGCTGAAAACACCGTCACCGCCACCAGCAACCCCAGCGCCGCCGAGGGATCGAGCAACGGGTGCAGACGCATCGCCGCAAACACCGTCAAGTACAACACCGCGATACCGGTGCCTTGGAGCATTAACGCGTAATTGTTGTTGCGTGTTCGCAGCCACCAACCCAGCCCAAGCAGACCGAGTGCCGCTGACGCGACTCCGGCGTAACGCAACTCGATCGGCACCACCATGCCTTCAGTGGCGTAACGCAGCAGGAAGGCCAGACCGAGGAATAACAACACGACGCCGACCCGCAGCACGGTGTTGCCGCCGAACAGCCACGCACGGGCACCGCTGATGGCCCGCTCGATGAAATTGGGTCCGCGAGGGATGGCAGGGGATTGTGGCTCGCGGGCAACCGGCTCCGGTTTCCAGGCATCGACCGGTGACGGACGACTGGCTTCGGTGGCCGCAGCAGCGACGGGTTCGAGTTCGGGCGGCAGCTCCCAGATCAATTCCGGGGTTTCGGCCGGGGCTTGCGCGACAACGAGATCCGGGAGGGGAACGGTTTCACCCATGACCGGTTCGCGGGTTTCAGACGCTGCAACGCCGGTGACTTCCAGCACCGCGAGCCGTTGCTCGACCGCATGCAGCGCGACCTGCGCCTGCTCCAGCAAGCGACGCTGCTCGTTGGCCTGGGAACCCAATCGAGCGATGCGAATGGCCTGGCCGATGCCCAACCCGAGTAACGCGCCGAGCAGCGCATCGCTGAACGACTCATCGAGTATCCAGCCCAGCACCAGGCCAATCAGCATGAACATCCATTGCATGGTCGATATCCTTGAGCACAATCCCTGAAAGACTAGCTTGGCCAGCCCCAAAAGATCGCAGCCTTCGGCAGCGCCTACAGGACGATGCGTTCACCTGCAGGAGCCACCGAAGGCTGCGATCTTTTCCCGGGCGCCAGTATATCGGGCCGGGCGAATAGTTACTCCAGTGCCTTCCAGATATCGGTCGCGTACTCACGAATGGTCCGGTCGGACGAAAACCAGCCCATCCGCGCCGTGTTCAGTACCGCAGAGCGCCACCATTCGTTCGAGTCATGCCAATGGGCTTCGACGCGCATTTGCGCATTCCAGTAGGAGTCAAAATCGGCGCAGACCAGGAAGCGGTCGTAATCCACCAGTGAATCGATCAGCCCGCTGTAACGGGACGGGTCATCCGGCGAGAACACCCCGCTACGAATGGCTTGCAGCACGTCGCTGAGCCGATGGGATGCGGCGATGTCCGGCACTGCGCTGAACTCCTGGTTCTGCTTGCGCGCTTCGACTTGCTGGGCGCTGAGACCGAAGATGAACATGTGTTCGGCGCCGATGCGTTCGCACATTTCCACGTTGGCGCCGTCCAGTGTGCCAATGGTCAACGCGCCGTTCAGGCCGAATTTCATGTTACTGGTGCCCGAGGCTTCGAAGCCGGCGGTGGAGATCTGCTCGGACAAGTCCGCCGCCGGAATGATGCTTTCCGCCAGGCTGACGTTGTAGTTGGGCAGGAACACCACTTTCAGCAACCCACGCACGGTCGGGTCGTTGTTCACCACCCGGGCGATGTCGTTGGTCAGCTTGATGATCAGCTTGGCCTGGTGATAACTCGCCGCCGCCTTGCCGGCAAAGATTTTCACCCGCGGCACCCAATCGACTTCCGGTTCGGCGCGAATCGCCTGGTACAGCGCCACGGTGTGCATCAGGTTGAGCAGTTGCCGTTTGTATTCGTGGATGCGCTTGACCTGCACGTCGAACATGGCCGCCGGATTGACCGCCACCCCGAGCCGTTCGTGAATGATGTAGGCCAGGGCTTTTTTGCTGTGCAGCCGTTGCTCGGCAAACGCCTTGCGGAACGCGGTCTTTTCGGCGAACGGTTCCAGACCGAGCAAGCGATCTTCAGCGTTGTCCAGCAGCTGCGGGCCAAGGGCATCGACCAGCATCGACGTCAGTTCGGAGTTGGCCTGATAGAGCCAGCGGCGGAAGGTGATGCCGTTGGTCTTGTTGTTGATCCGGTCCGGATAGAGCTTGTGCAGTTCGGAGAACACGGTTTTGCGCATCAACTGCGTGTGCAGCCCGGACACGCCGTTGACGCTGTGGGAACCGAGGAATGCCAGGTTGCCCATGCGCACGCGGCGGCCGTTGTCTTCTTCGATCAGTGATACCGCGCGCAACACGTCGAAGTCGTGAATGCCTTTGGCGCGCAACGAATCGATGTGCTGGGCGTTGATCAGGTAAATGATCTGCATGTGCCGCGGCAGCATGCGCTCCATCAAGCCGACCGGCCAGGTTTCCAGCGCTTCGGGCAGCAGCGTGTGGTTGGTGTAGGACAACGTGTCGACCGTAACCTGCCAGGCGGCGTCCCACGCCACATCGTAGACGTCGACCAATTGACGCATCAGCTCGGCCACGGCAATCGACGGGTGGGTGTCATTGAGCTGGATGGCCGCGTGATCGCCCAGGGTCAGTACCGAGGTGTGCATGTTGCGATGGCGGCGCAGCAAATCCTGCAGGGACGCGGCGACGAAGAAGTATTCCTGGCGCAGGCGCAGTTCCTGGCCGGCTTCGGTGCTGTCCGCCGGGTAGAGCACGCGGGAGATACTTTCGGCCCGGGCCACTTCGGCGACCGCCCCCAGGTGGTCACCGGCGTTGAAACGTTCCAGGTGCAGATCTTCCATGGCCCGTGCACGCCACAGTCGCAGCGTGTTCACGCTCGCCCCGCGCCAGCCGACCACCGGCGTGTCGTAGGCAATGGCCCGCACGGTTTCCGCCGGGTGCCAGACCTGCCTGGATTTGCCGCTTTCATCGGTGACCGTCTCGACGCTGCCGCCGAAGCCAATCGGATACACCACTTCCGGCCGCTCGAACTCCCAGGGGTTGCCGAAATCCAGCCAGTGCTCGGTCTGCTCCTGCTGCCAGCCGTCGACAATGGCCTGACGGAACAAGCCATGCTCGTACCGAATGCCATAGCCATGGCCAGCGATGCCCAGGGTCGACATGCTTTCCATGAAGCACGCCGCCAAGCGACCGAGGCCGCCATTGCCGAGCGCCGCGTCGGGCTCCAGCAAGCGAATGCGTTCAAGGTCGACGCCCAGCTCGGTCAGCGCTTCACGCGCCACGTCCAGCAAACCGAGGTTGCTCAGGCTGTCGTAGAGCAAGCGGCCGATGAGGAATTCCAGGGACAGGTAGTAAACGCGCTTCTGACCCTTGCGGTAGATCTGGCGCGTATGGTCCATCCAGTGCTCGACCATGTGATCACGCGCCGCCAGCGCAATGGCTTCGAACCAGTCATGGTCGAAGGCGTGATCCGGGTCTTTGCCCACCGCGTAAGTGAGCTTGGTCAAGACGGCGTCGCGGAATGCGGCCACCTCTGCTTCGCGAACAAGTGGTTCTTGAGTCATCAATAAGACCTCGAGCGAGCGTTGGGTTGTCTGAGCCTAGACGGTCTGACAGGCGGTAGAGGCTCTGGTTCGGCAGTTTTTCCTGTTAGTGCGACTTAGGTCGTTAATACATTGTCGTGTGCTGGAATCAATGCAGGGGCCGTGCCGAATTTATGGCCAATCGACCGTCCAACGCAAAAAATCTGGCGAAAGGTTGTTCAAAAATCCACCAGTCCCGGTATGATCGCGCGCCCTGATGCATGCTGGTAACAACCGATGATGAAGCCGAACCTGATCGCCGCCGCGGAGATCGACCGACTCGATACCTGGGCCAAGTACTCTGCTCCGATGTGCGGCTCCTGCATATCCAGCTGCTGCACGCTGCCTGTCGAGGTCAAGATCAAGGATCTGATCCGTATCGGCATCGTCGACGAGTTCGAGCGCGGCGACCCGCCGAAGAACATCGCCAAGCGCCTGCAGAAGGAAGGGATCGTCGAGCGCTACAACCAGAAGTCCGAGATCTTCACCCTTCAGCGCATGAGCAACAACGATTGCCTGTACCTGGATCGTAAGAGCCGTCTGTGCACTATTTATGAAAAGCGCCCGGACACCTGCCGAAACCACCCGAAAATCGGCCCGCGGCCGGGGTATTGCGCGTACAAGCCGAAAGAAGTTGTGCGCGAGACCAGCAACAGTCGGACATTAGAGAAATTCTGATCAGGAATTTCATTGCCTGATCCGACCTCATCGCGAGCAGGCTCGCTCCCACACTGACGGGTGCCGAACATGAATCATGTGTACGGCATAACCCCCTGTGGGAGCGAGCCTGCTCGCGATGAGGCCAGTACCCACAACGCAAAAAAATCCAGACAAACAAAAACGCCCCCGGCCTTTCGACCGGGGGCGTTTTCGTTGAGCCAGGCTAAATGTTACGCCTTGGCTTTCTTGGCAGCGCGGGTACGCTCGCTTTCGTCCAGGATCTTCTTGCGAAGACGGATGGACTTAGGCGTCACTTCACACAGCTCGTCGTCCTGGATGAATTCCAGAGCCTGTTCCAGGGTGAAACGAACAGGTGGAACCAGAGCGATAGTTTCGTCTTTACCCGAAGCACGCATGTTGTCGAGCTTCTTGCCCTTGGTAGGGTTAACGCCCAGGTCGTTGTCACGGCTGTTCAGACCAACGATCTGGCCGTTGTAGATTTCCTGACCGTGTTCAACGAACAGCTTGCCACGCGCCTGCAGGGTTTCCAGGGAGTAGGTCAGCGCCTTGCCGGTTTCAACCGAAACCAGAACGCCGTTCTGACGGCCGGACATGTCGCCGGACTTCATCACGTCGTAACGGTCGAAGATCGAAGTCAGGATGCCAGCACCGTTGGTCAGGGTCAGGAACTGGTTACGGAAACCGATCAGACCGCGAGCAGGGATGTTGTATTCCAGACGTACACGGCCCTTGCCATCCGGCACCATGTTGGTCAGGTCGCCCTTACGCAGGCCCATCTCTTCCATCACCTTGCCTTGGGATTCTTCCGGCAGGTCGATGGTCACGTTTTCGTACGGTTCGTGCTTCACGCCGTCAACCAGACGGATGATCACTTCCGGACGACCTACAGCCATTTCGAAGCCTTCGCGACGCATGGTTTCGATCAGTACCGAGAGGTGCAGCTCACCACGGCCGGAAACCTTGAACTTGTCAGCCGAGTCGCCTTCTTCAACGCGCAGTGCAACGTTGTACAGCAGCTCTTTGTCCAGACGTTCCTTGATGTTACGGGAAGTCACGAACTTGCCTTCTTTACCGCAGAAAGGCGAGTCGTTTACCTGGAAGGTCATGGAAACGGTTGGCTCGTCAACGGTCAGAGGCTTCATCGCTTCCGGGGTGTCGAGCTGGCACAGGGTGTCGGAGATGAACAACTCGTCCATACCGCTGATGCACACGATGTCGCCGGCAGCGGCTTCTTCAACGTCGACACGGTGCAGACCGTGGTGACCCATCAGCTTCAGGATACGACCGTTACGCTTCTTGCCGTCGGCGCTGATCGCCACGACCGGAGTGTTCGGCTTGACGCGACCACGAGCGATACGGCCAACACCGATAACACCCAGGAAGCTGTTGTAGTCCAGTGCGGAGATTTGCATCTGGAACGGACCGTCACGGTCAACGGCCGGCGCAGGTACGTTGTCGACGATCGACTGGTACAGCGGGGTCATGTCTTCAGCCATTTCGTTGTGGTCCAGACCGGCAATACCGTTCAGGGCCGAGGCGTAGACGACTTTGAAGTCCAGCTGTTCTTCGGTGGCACCCAGGTTGTCGAACAGGTCGAAGATCTGGTCCAGAACCCAGTCCGGACGCGCGCCTGGACGGTCAACCTTGTTGATGCACACGATTGGACGCAGGCCGGCTTCGAAAGCCTTCTTGGTCACGAAACGGGTTTGCGGCATAGGGCCGTCTTGAGCGTCAACCAGCAGCAGAACGGAGTCGACCATCGACATTACGCGTTCAACTTCGCCGCCGAAGTCGGCGTGGCCCGGGGTGTCCACGATGTTGATGTGGTAGCCGTTCCAGTTGATGGCGGTGTTTTTCGCCAGAATGGTAATACCGCGCTCTTTTTCCTGGTCGTTGGAGTCCATCACGCGCTCGTCGTTGAGCTCGTTGCGCTCCAGGGTGCCGGATTGACGCAGGAGTTTGTCTACCAGGGTGGTTTTACCATGGTCAACGTGGGCAATGATGGCGATGTTGCGTAGATTTTCGATCACTTGTGTATCTCGATCAGAGGATTCGGTGTGCTGACAGGTCGTGGCAGCGATTAACAGTAGCGTCCGTGAAAGCCGTTACAGCTTGACGGCGGCGTCGGGGGGCCGGTGACGCAAGCCACAGGCAAACAGCCCCGGGCACTTAGCTCGGTCGATAAACGCGCACATTGGCATGCCCCTCACTGAGCAAATGGTGGGCATGCAGGCGACTCATCACGCCTTTGTCGCAATACAACAGGTACTGGCGAGTAGGGTCCAGTTCCTTGAAACGAGCGTTCAGAGCATAAAACGGCATCGTTTGTACCTCGATACCAGCGAGTTCCAGCGGGTCATCCTCGGCGGCATCCGGGTGGCGGATGTCGATCACGATCTGACCGGCCAGCGCTTCGCTGACTTCTTCAATCTGAACGTCCTGGCCCAATTCATCGATCACGCGATCGATCGGCACCAGCTTGGCGTTCTCGAGCGCACGCTCAAGCACCGCCATGTCGAATTCTTTCTCTTCGTGCTCCACCCGATGGCGCTTGGCCGCCGTCTTGGGATTCACCGAAATGACCCCGCAGTACTCCGGCATGTGCCGGGCGAAGTCGGCGGTACCGATTTCGTTGGCCAGGTCGATGATGTCCTGCTTGTGGCTGGCGATCAGTGGGCGCAGCACCAGTTTGTCGGTCACGCAGTCGATCACGGACAGGTTCGGCAGTGTCTGGCTCGAAACCTGGGAAATCGCTTCACCGGTAACCAATGCGTCAATGTGCAGGCGATCGGCGATTTGGGACGCAGCGCGCAACATCATACGCTTCAATACTACGCCCATATGACTGTTATCGACTTTACCGAGAATTTCTCCCAGCACTTCCTCGAACGGCACACTGACAAATAACACGCGTTGGGAGCTGCCGTACTTCTTCCAGATGAAATGCGCGACTTCCATAACGCCCAGTTCATGGGCCCTGCCGCCCAGGTTGAAGAAGCAGAAATGGGCCATCAGGCCACGGCGCATGATCTGGTAGGCGGCGACTGTGGAGTCGAAACCGCCGGACATCAAGACCAGCGTCTGCTCCAGCGCGCCCAGCGGATAACCGCCGATGCCGTTGTGCTGGCTGTGGATCACGAACAACCGTTGGTCGCGAACTTCGATGCGGACTTCGATTTCCGGCTTTTTCAGGTCGATCCCGGCGGCACCGCACTGACGGCGCAACTGGCTGCCGACATATTTCTCGATATCGATCGAGCTGAATGGGTGCTTGCCGGCGCGCTTGCAGCGCACCGAGAAAATCTTCCCGGCCAGTGCATCACCGGAGTGCTGCTTGCACTTTTCGACGATGTCGTCGAAATCGCCCAGCGGGTATTCGTCGATCTGCAGGAAGTGCGCGATGCCCGGCATGCAGCTCAGGCGCTCGCCCATCTCCTTCAGGGCCTTGGGGTCGCTGACACGGGTTTCCAGCTCGAGGTTGTCCCACACACCGTTCACCACCACAGCCGGGTCCAGATCGCGGAGCACGGCACGGATGTTCTTGGCCAATTGGCGGATGAAACGCATCCGTACCGGGCGGCTCTTGATGGTGATCTCGGGAAAGACTTTTACGATTAGTTTCATGAAAACAGCGCGCGCTGGGCCAGCCGAAAAAGGGGGGCGCGGATTATAGCGGAAATTGCTCAAGGTTTAACCAGTTAATGTGCAGAAGGTTTTGCACGCACCAAAACAGGTCATTTCCAGGCTTGAGCGCCACATTAAGGGGCGCTAATTGAAGCTTTTATAGGCCTCGCACCTCTATAAGCGTGAAATTGGGGCAAAAAACCCATGCTGGGGCACTGGCATGCAATTTGCTCCCTTGTGAGGCAGGTTGCCTTGGCAGAGTATTCGCGCCGGCATCACAAACATTTAAGGGCATCCACTACCAGCCCTAAGCCACCCGGAGGACACTATGTCGAAGTCGGTTCAACTCATCAAAGATCATGACGTCAAGTGGATTGATCTGCGGTTCACGGACACCAAAGGCACTCAGCACCACGTGACCATGCCGGCTCGCGACGCGCTGGATGAAGACTTCTTCGAAGTCGGCAAGATGTTCGACGGTTCTTCCATCTCTGGCTGGAAAGGCATCGAAGCCTCCGACATGATCCTGATGCCGGACGATTCCACTGCCGTTCTCGACCCGTTCACCGAAGAGCCGACCCTGATCCTGGTCTGCGACATCATCGAACCTTCGAGCATGCAAGGCTACGATCGTGACCCACGTGCGATCGCCAAGCGCGCTGAAGAGCACCTGAAAGCCACCGGTATCGGTGACACCGTGTTCGCCGGTCCAGAGCCAGAGTTCTTCATCTTCGACCAGGTCAAGTTCAAGTCCGACATTTCCGGCTCCATGTTCAAGATCTACTCCGAACAAGGTTCCTGGATGTCCGACCAGGACATCGAAGGCGGTAACAAGGGCCACCGTCCAGGCGTCAAAGGCGGCTACTTCCCGGTTCCACCGTTCGACCACGACCACGAAATCCGTACCTCCATGTGCAACGCACTGGAAGAAATGGGCCTGACCGTCGAAGTTCACCACCACGAAGTGGCAACTGCCGGCCAGAACGAAATCGGCGTCAAGTTCAACACCCTGGTGAAGAAAGCCGACGAAACCCAAACCCTGAAGTACGTCGTGCACAACGTTGCCGATGCCTACGGCCGTACCGCTACCTTCATGCCTAAGCCTCTGTACGGCGACAACGGCTCGGGTATGCACGTACACATGTCCATCTGGAAAGATGGCAAGAACACCTTCGCAGGCGAAGGCTATGCCGGCCTGTCCGATACCGCCCTGTACTTCATCGGCGGCATCATCAAGCACGGTAAGGCCCTGAACGGCTTCACCAACCCGGCTACCAACTCCTACAAGCGTCTGGTACCAGGTTTCGAAGCTCCAGTAATGCTGGCCTACTCGGCTCGCAACCGTTCCGCTTCGATCCGTATTCCATACGTGTCGAGCCCGAAAGCCCGCCGTATCGAAGCGCGCTTCCCGGATCCGGCTGCCAACCCGTACCTGGCGTTCGCCGCACTGTTGATGGCTGGCCTGGACGGCATCCAGAACAAGATCCACCCTGGCGATGCAGCTGACAAAAACCTGTACGACCTGCCGCCTGAAGAGGCGAAAGAGATCCCACAAGTTTGCGGCAGCCTGAAAGAAGCCCTGGAAGAGCTGGACAAAGGTCGTGCGTTCCTGACCAAAGGCGGCGTTTTCAGCGACGACTTCATCGACGCTTACATCGCTCTGAAAAGCGAAGAAGAAATCAAGGTTCGTACCTTCGTACACCCACTGGAATACGAGCTGTACTACAGCTGCTAATCCGGTAGCGCCTGCGCAAGCGGCGTGACAAAAAGAGGCCTTCTTCGGAAGGCCTTTTTTATGCACACGATTCAATGGCCGATGAAAATCCCTGTGGGATTTTCGACGCCTGAAACCTTGGGCTATTCATTCCGAAATGATAACGACTTGGGCCAACCCACCGCCCTGACCTATGCTGCCCCCCAATGTTTTCGATTGCGGTCAATGTCATGGGTCGTTGTTTTCTGTTCTCTCTGCTGCTGATCGCCCTGCCCGCCGCCGCGCAGATCTACAAGTACACCGACGCCGACGGCAACACGGCCTACAGCAATCAACCGCCTGATGGCGTCAAGGCTCTGCCCGTCGAACTTCCGCCTATCAATAGCGTTAAGCCCCCGCCCTCTGCGCCTCCATCCCCACAGAGACACTCCAGCGAGCAGCCCCGGAGCGCCTACGAGGTACTGGAACTCACCGGTCTTCCTACCACCGAAGCCCTGCGCGCCAACGACGGCACCTTCAACGTCAACGTGCTGATCAAGCCCCGCCTGCAAGGAACGCATCTGCTCAGACTATGGCTGGATGATCAACCGTACGGCCAGCCCGGCAACGTACCGATCCTGCAACTGGTGAATATCGATCGCGGCCAGCATCGTCTCGCCGTGCAAGTGATCGACGGCGATACGGTCATACAGCAAAGCCCAACCGTGACTTTTACCCTGCAACGGATGCATAAGCGTTGAACGCCTGGCACTGATCGCTTGCCGCCTCACGTTGGCGGAATCGGGTCTTCAGCGGCCAACCTGCCACCGAAAAGTCCGTTGGGAGCTTCTTCTCACCTCGTTCAGGTTTGCGCACTATATTGGTGCGAATGGTTGCACTCACGTCTAAATCCAACCCATTTTGGTTCGAAAGTACCCGCAAAAGCTGGCAGAGCGCCACGCAATCGAGCGTCAAGCGCCTGTTTCAGGGGTTCGACGCTTCTTTTCGGAGCCTTGGTTTGGTTTTTGCAGTTTCCTCGCATCGGCTTTTTATTCATGCGCCAAAAGAGGTCCTGAATGACCATCAGTGACGCACTACACCGCTTGCTACTCGACAACCTGACCACGGCGACCATCCTGCTCGATGCCGAATTGCGCCTTGAGTACATGAACCCGGCCGCGGAAATGCTCCTGGCCATCAGCGGCCAGCGCAGCCACGGGCAGTTCATCAGCGAGCTGTTCACCGAGTCCACCGAGGCGCTGAACTCCTTGCGCCAGGCGGTGCAGCAGGCGCATCCGTTCACCAAGCGCGAAGCCATGCTCACCGCCCTCACCGGCCAGACCCTGACGGTCGACTACGCGGTCACGCCGATCCTGAGCAATGGCGATACCCTGCTGTTGCTTGAAGTCCATCCCCGTGACCGCTTGCTGCGGATCACCAAGGAAGAAGCGCAGCTGTCGAAACAGGAAACCAGCAAGATGCTGGTGCGTGGCCTGGCGCACGAAATCAAGAATCCGCTGGGCGGGATTCGTGGCGCCGCACAATTGCTGGCTCGCGAACTGCCGGAAGAAAGCCTGCGCGACTACACCAACGTGATCATTGAAGAAGCCGATCGCCTGCGTAATCTGGTGGATCGCATGCTCGGCTCCAACAAACTGCCGTCGCTGGCCATGTGCAACATCCATGAAGTGCTGGAGCGCGTCTGTCACTTGGTCGAGGCCGAAAGTCAGGGCTGCATCACATTGGTGCGCGATTACGACCCAAGCATTCCGGACGTCCTGATCGACCGCGAGCAAATGATTCAGGCCGTGCTGAACATCGTGCGTAACGCAATGCAAGCGATCAGCAGCCAGAACGAGCTGCGCCTGGGCCGCATCACGCTGCGCACCCGTGCCATGCGCCAATTCACCATCGGCCACGTACGCCATCGTCTGGTAACCAAGATCGAAATCATCGACAACGGCCCGGGCATTCCTGCGGAACTACAGGAAACCATTTTCTTTCCCATGGTCAGCGGCCGTCCGGACGGTACCGGGCTGGGCCTGTCCATTACCCAGAACATCATCAGCCAGCACCAGGGCCTGATCGAGTGTGACAGCCACCCGGGCCACACCACTTTCTCGATCTTTCTGCCACTGGAACAAGGAGCCACATCGACATGAGCCGTAGTGAAACCGTGTGGATCGTCGATGACGACCGTTCTATCCGTTGGGTCCTGGAAAAAGCCTTGCAGCAAGAAGGCATGACCACGCAAAGCTTCGACAGCGCCGATGGCGTGATGAGCCGCCTGGCTCGCCAGCAGCCGGACGTGATCATCTCCGACATCCGCATGCCAGGCGCCAGCGGCCTGGACCTTCTGGCACGGATTCGCGAACAACACCCACGGCTGCCGGTGATCATCATGACCGCGCACTCCGATCTGGACAGCGCTGTCGCGTCCTACCAGGGCGGTGCGTTCGAATACCTGCCAAAGCCGTTCGATGTCGACGAGGCGGTGTCCCTGGTCAAGCGCGCCAACCAGCACGCCCAGGAACAGCAAGGACTCGAAGTCGCCCCGACCCTGACCCGCACCCCGGAAATCATCGGCGAAGCGCCGGCGATGCAGGAAGTGTTTCGCGCCATCGGGCGCTTGAGCCACTCCAACATCACCGTGCTGATCAATGGCGAATCGGGTACCGGTAAAGAACTGGTGGCCCACGCCCTGCACCGTCACAGTCCGCGCGCGGCGTCGCCGTTCATTGCGCTGAACATGGCGGCGATCCCCAAAGACCTGATGGAATCCGAGCTGTTCGGCCACGAGAAAGGCGCCTTCACCGGCGCGGCCAACCTGCGGCGCGGGCGTTTCGAGCAGGCGGACGGCGGCACGCTGTTCCTCGATGAAATCGGCGATATGCCGGCCGACACCCAGACTCGGCTGCTGCGGGTCTTGGCCGATGGCGAGTTCTATCGCGTCGGTGGTCACGTGCCGGTGAAGGTCGATGTGCGAATCATCGCCGCAACGCACCAGAATCTGGAAACCCTGGTGCACGCCGGGAAATTCCGTGAGGACTTGTTCCACCGCCTCAACGTGATCCGCATCCACATTCCGCGCCTGTCGGACCGTCGCGAAGACATCCCGACCCTGGCCAAGCACTTCCTCAGCCGCGCCGCGCAGGAGCTGGCCGTCGAGCCGAAGCTGCTGAAAAACGAAACCGAGGAATACCTGAAAAACCTGCCGTGGCCGGGCAACGTGCGTCAGCTGGAGAACACTTGCCGCTGGATCACCGTCATGGCGTCAGGCCGCGAAGTGCACATCGGCGACTTGCCGCCAGAGCTGCTGAGCCTGCCTCAGGATTCGGCACCGGTGACCAATTGGGAGCAGGCGCTGCGCCAATGGGCTGATCAGGCGCTGGCGCGTGGCCAGTCGAGCCTGCTCGACAGCGCGGTGCCGGCGTTCGAACGGATCATGATCGAGACCGCCCTCAAGCACACCGCCGGCCGTCGTCGCGACGCCGCCGTGTTGCTGGGCTGGGGTCGCAACACCCTGACTCGCAAGATCAAGGAGCTGGGGATGAAGGTCGATGGCGGGGATGATGATGAGGGGGATGAGGGCTGAATAGCCTTTGACTTTGCGCTGACCGTTACATCCAATCGCGGGCAAGCCCGCTCCCACAGGTTCTGCACCCATCCTGTCGGAGCGGGCTTGCCCGCGATGCTTTTTGGGGGCGCAATGCACCGACTGAATGCACCGTGAACCGCAATCGCGCACAGCATCTGATCCATCAGCCCGCCCTAAACCGCAAGAAAAACCCGTCTGCAAAAACACGAAAGCCCCGTTCTACGGAGCTTTCGTCGTTCTGATGTGCTTATTAATTACCAAATATTAAAACCTGGCACGCCCCCTGCAATAGTCCATTCAGTGATTCAGTTCACTACCCAGTTTCGGGGACCTTGGTACAGGCAGGCCGGGGATTCCCCTCTTTACACCGGGCTCACACCGCACTTGCGACGAGCCACCGTTTTGGGGTCCTTGGTACAGGCAGGCCGGGGATTCCTTCTTTACACCGGGTTCACGATGCAATGCGCGAACCCTCCCGTTTTGGGAACCTTGGTACAGGCAGGCCGGGGATTCCCCCTTTACATCGGGCTCACGACGCAAGGCGCGAACCCTCCCGTTTTGGGAACCTTGGTACAGGCAGGCCGGGGATTCCCTCTTTTATTGCTCTCGGAGATGGATCTCCAGCCGCCAGCGGTCGTCAACCTCGCTTCCAGCCCAGTCGCCCTGCAGGGGCCGGGCCGCTACCAGCGTCAGCAACAACCCCCCATCACTCAAACGCGTTCGCCAGTTCACGTCCTTGCCGTTGAGCTTGAGCTGACCCTTTTGCACCTTGCCTTCGGCTTCGAACAACAACGCGATACTGCCATCGACGATCTCGCCATGGACCTTGGGTTCATTGTTGAACCAGACCACCAGCCCGTTCTCCATCACTTCGACCTGCTGCAGTTCGCTGGGGTCGGGCGTGGTCAGGCGACCGATCATCATCCCGACCATCACCCCGACAATCGCCAGCGAAACCATCACGCGCGGGAATAGTTTCGAACGAGGGTCGGGTTGCGGCGTAGAATGCCGCTCATCTTTACCTTCGGAGCCGTGCATGTTTCACGTCATCCTCTTCCAACCGGAAATTCCGCCGAATACCGGCAACGTTATCAGGCTGTGCGCCAACAGCGGCTGCCACCTGCATTTGATCGAACCGCTGGGCTTCGAGATGGACGACAAGCGACTGCGCCGGGCCGGCCTCGACTATCACGAGTATGCCACCCTGCAACGCCACGCAGACCTCGCGAGCTGCCTGGAAAGCCTCGGCCATCCGCGAGTGTTCGCCTTCACCACCAAGGGTTCGCGGCCGTTCCACGATGCCAGCTTCGTCGAAGGCGATGCGTTCCTGTTCGGTCCGGAAAGCCGTGGCCTGCCCGCCGAAGTACTGGACGCCCTGCCCGCCGAACAACGCCTGCGCCTGCCGATGCGCGAAGGCTGCCGCAGCCTGAACCTGTCCAACACCGTAGCCGTGGCCGTGTACGAGGCTTGGCGGCAGAACGGCTTCAAGTAACCTGAGCATCTTTTTCGCCTGACAGAAACAATCGCGGGCAAGCCCGCTCCCACAGGATTGTGCAAAACCTGTGGGAGCGGGCTTGCCCGCGATTATCAGCAGCGCAGCTTATTGAACAGTTGGCGTCTCGCCAGCCGCCTGCATGCGATGCAGCTCTTGTGCGTACAGCGCGTCGAAGTTCACCGGAGCCAGCATCAGGGCCGGGAACGACCCACGGGTCACCAGGCTGTCCAGGGTTTCGCGAGCATACGGGAACAGGATGTTCGGGCAGAATGCGCCGAGGGTGTGGCTCATCGAAGCGTCGTCCAGGTTCTTGATCAGGAAGATCCCGGCCTGTTGCACTTCAGCGATGAACGCCACTTCGTCACCGTTTTTCACGGTGACCGACAGGGTCAGCACGACTTCATGGAAATCGTTTTCCAGAGCCTTTTGACGGGTATTCAGGTCCAGACCGACGCTCGGCTCCCACTGCTGGCGGAAGATCGCCGGGCTTTTCGGGGCTTCGAAGGACAGGTCACGGACATAAATGCGCTGCAAGGAGAATTGCGGTGCAGTTTCTTCTTCGTTCGCAGCAGTGTTCTGTTGGTCAGTCATCGCAGATCCTTCTTGATCCAGGGGTCTTTTAGGTTTGCTTGTTTTGAATACAGCAGTCAGGCCTTGAGCATCGCGTCGAGCTTGCCGGCGCGCTCAAGGGCGAACAAATCATCACAACCGCCAACGTGGGTGCTGCCGATCCAGATCTGTGGCACGGACGTACGTCCGGCTTTCTGAGCCATCGCGGCACGCACCTGCGGCTTGCCATCGACCTTGATCTCTTCGAAGGCCACGCCTTTGTTCTCGAGCAGGTACTTGGCTCGCGAGCAATAAGGGCAGTAATCGCTGGAATAGACGACGACGTTGCTCATATCACTTCACCAGCGGCAGGTTGTCGGCTTTCCAGCTGGAAACGCCACCGGACAACTTGGCGGCGGTGAAGCCGGATTTCATCAGCTCGCGAGCGTGAGTGCCGGCGGTCTGGCCCAGGGCGTCGACCAGAATGATGGTCTTGGCCTTGTGTTTTTCCAGCTCGCCGATGCGGGCGACCAGTTTGTCCTGGGGAATGTTCACCGCGCCCACGATGTGACCGGCGGCGAAATCCTTGCTCGGACGGATGTCGACCACCACGCCGGCGTCCTTGTTGACCAGTGCGGTCAGTTCACCGGTGCTCAGGCTACGGCCGCCGCCCTGCATTTGATAGGCCAACAGCAGGGCTGCCAGTACGACGAAGATACCGACGAGAATGTAGTGGTTAGTGGCAAATTCAATCAGGTGAGCAACCATCGAAGGAGGTTCCAGGGCGTTAAAATGTCGGCCAGTATACACAGCCACCAAGGTGGGCCAAACCCCGTCCGGCGGTGACGCCGCAGGAACTTCGCTTTAAACTGCCACTCCCTTTTCCATCACCCCTTTTTATCTCAGCCACGAGTGGATTCCATGACTACCACGCCTAAACCTTTGGTCCTGATGATTCTCGACGGCTTCGGTCACAGTGAAAGCCAGGAAGGCAATGCCATCTATGCCGCCAGGAAGCCCGTGCTCGACCGCCTGTGGGCCACCGCGCCGAATGGCCTGATCTCGGGCAGCGGCATGGACGTCGGCCTGCCGGATGGCCAGATGGGTAACTCCGAAGTCGGCCACATGAACCTCGGCGCCGGCCGCGTGGTGTACCAGGACTTCACTCGCGTGACCAAATCGATCCGCGACGGTGAGTTCTTCGAGAACCCGACCATCTGCGCCGCCGTGGACAAAGCCGTTGCCGCCGGTAAAGCCGTGCATTTCATGGGCCTGCTGTCCGATGGCGGGGTACACAGCCACCAGGATCACCTGGTCGCCATGGCTGAACTGGCCGCCAAGCGCGGTGCGGAAAAAATCTACCTGCACGCCTTCCTCGATGGCCGCGATACCCCACCGAAAAGTGCGCAATCGTCGATCGAACTGCTGGACGCCGCTTTCCAGGCGCTGGGCAAGGGCCGCATCGCCAGCCTCATCGGTCGTTATTTCGCCATGGACCGCGACAACCGCTGGGACCGCGTATCCCAGGCCTACAACCTGATTGTCGATGGCCAGGGCGAATTCAACGCCGCCACCGCCCAGGAAGGCCTGCAAGCCGCCTACGAGCGTGGCGAGAGCGACGAGTTCGTCAAGGCCACCTCCATTGGTGAACCGGTGAAAGTCGAAGACGGCGACGCCGTTGTCTTCATGAACTTCCGCGCCGACCGCGCCCGCGAGCTGACCCGGGTTTTCGTTGAAGATGACTTCAAGGAGTTCGAGCGCGCGCGCCAGCCAAAACTGGCCGGCTTCGTGATGCTGACCCAATACGCGGCCAGCATCCCCGCGCCAGCCGCCTTCGCCGCCGGCAGCCTGGAAAACGTGCTGGGCGATTACCTGGCGAAGAACGGCAAGACTCAGCTGCGCATCGCTGAAACCGAAAAATACGCCCACGTGACCTTCTTCTTTTCCGGTGGTCGCGAAGAACCGTTCCCGGGCGAAGAGCGCATCCTGATTCCGTCGCCGAAAGTCGCCACTTATGACTTGCAGCCAGAGATGAGCGCGCCGGAAGTGACCGATCGCATCGTCGATGCCATCGAACACCAGCGTTATGACGTGATCGTCGTCAATTACGCCAACGGCGACATGGTTGGCCACAGTGGCGTGTTCGAGGCGGCGGTAAAAGCCGTTGAATGCCTGGATCAGTGCGTCGGCCGTATCGTCGAAGCCCTGGAAAAAGTCGGTGGCGAAGCGCTGATCACCGCCGACCACGGCAATGTCGAGCAGATGTCCGATGAATCCACCGGCCAGGCGCACACCGCGCACACCACCGAGCCGGTGCCGTTCATTTATGTTGGCAAGCGCGACCTGAAGGTTCGCGAAGGCGGCGTGCTGGCGGATGTGGCCCCGACCATGCTGAAACTGCTGGGCCTGGAAAAACCGGCGGAAATGACCGGAACTTCCATTTTGGTGTAATCCACCCGTTCAAACCCTGCAAAACCCCGTGGGAGCGAGCCTGCTCGCGATAGCAATCTGACATCCAACACCCATGTTGAATGTACCGATGCAATCGCGAGCAGGCTCGCTCCCACATTAGTTTGTAGTGTTTTCCGGGCCAGTTATCACACAACCCCAATTGGGCGTTTTTTTTGCAGCGTGGGGCGGGCATACTAGGCCGTCCCTTTCCCTGGTGTCGCCCGCCTCTATGCTTCGCGTCCTGATAGCCCTCGCTCTGACTTGCCTGCTCCAACCGGCCTTTGCTGACGAGCGCGCGCAAACCCAACAGCAGCTGGACGCTACGCGCCAGGACATTGCCGAGCTGAAAAAACTGCTGGGCAAGTTGCAGGAAGAAAAATCCGGTATCCAGAAAGATCTGAAAGGCACCGAGACCGAAATGGGCAAGCTCGAGAAGCAGGTCGAAGCCCTGCAAAAAGAGCTGAAGAAGAGCGAATCCGAGCTGCAGCGACTCGATGCAGAGAAAAAAAAACTCCAGAGCGCGCGCACTGAACAGCAACGACTGATCGCCATCCAGGCCCGCGCGGCCTATCAGAATGGCCGTCAGGAGTATCTCAAGCTGCTGCTCAACCAGCAGAACCCCGAGAAATTCGCCCGCACCCTCACCTATTACGACTACCTGAGCCAGGCCCGCCTGGAACAGCTGAAGAACTTCAACGAAACCCTGCGCCAGCTGGCCAATGTCGAAAAGGACATCGCCTCCCAGCAAGCGCAATTGCTGGTGCAGCAAAGCAGCCTGGAAACCCAGCGCGGCGAACTCGAGAAGGTTCGCCAGGAGCGCCAGCAAGCCCTGGCCAAGCTCAATGACGACGTCAAGGCGCGCGACCAGAAACTGGCCGCCCGCGAGCAGGATCAGGCAGACCTGTCTAAAGTCCTTAAAACCATCGAGGAAACCCTGGCCCGCCAGGCTCGTGAGGCTGAAGAAGCGCGGCAAAAAGCGCTGATAGCCCAGCAGGAAGCCGAAAAAAAGCGTTTACGTGAGGCCCAGGCACAGGCAGAAGCCACCGACGACGCCCCACGCAAACCCGTTAAATCGACACCTGGCGCACTGGTCTCCAGTTCAGGCGAGACTTTTGGCGGTCCATTTGCGTCAACCCGAGGCAAACTTCCCTGGCCTGTCGACGGTCGACTGTTGGCGCGCTTCGGTGAAAGCCGTGGCGACGATGCCCGGACCAAGTGGGATGGCGTGATGATCGGCGCCTCCGCCGGCAGCGCGGTGCACGCGGTGCATGGCGGTCGCGTCGTCTTCGCCGACTGGTTGCGCGGTGCCGGGTTGCTGGTGATTCTCGACCACGGCAACGGTTTTTTGAGTCTTTACGGTCACAACCAGACGCTGCTCAAGTCTGCGGGTGACGTGGTAAAAGCCGGTGAGTCCATCTCCACTGTCGGTAACAGTGGCGGGCAGGACACACCAGCGCTGTATTTTGCTATTCGTCAGCAGGGTCACCCGAGTGACCCGGCGCAATGGTGCCGCGCGCAAGGATAAGCGTGCCGCCTAATTCAGGAGTTCGTTCGACATGCTGCATTTGTCCCGCCTTACCTCGCTGGCCCTGACGATCGCCCTGGTGATCGGCGCGCCGTTGGCGTTTGCCGCTCAACCGGCCCCGGCCGTCGCGCCTGCTGGCACCGCTGCGACCACCAAGGCGCCATTGCCTCTGGAAGAGTTGCGCACCTTTGCCGAGGTCATGGATCGGATCAAAGCCGCTTATGTCGAGCCGGTAGACGACAAGACCCTGTTGGAAAACGCCATCAAGGGCATGCTCAGCAACCTTGATCCGCACTCCGCCTATCTGGGCCCGGAAGACTTCGCCGAACTGCAGGAAAGCACCAGCGGCGAATTCGGCGGCCTGGGCATCGAAGTCGGCGCCGAAGACGGCTTCATCAAGGTGGTATCGCCCATCGATGACACCCCGGCCTCCAAGGCTGGCATCCAGGCCGGCGACTTCATCGTCAAGATCAATGGCCAGCCGACTCGCGGCCAGAGCATGACCGAAGCCGTGGACAAGATGCGCGGCAAGATCGGCCAGAAAATCACCCTGACCCTGGTTCGTGATGGCGGTACGCCGTTCGACGTGACCCTGGCCCGCGCCATCATTCAGGTGAAGAGCGTGAAGAGCCAGTTGCTGGAGTCCGGCTACGGCTATATCCGCATCACCCAGTTCCAGGTCAAGACCGGTGAAGAGGTCTCCAAGGCCCTGGCCAAGCTGCGCAAGGACAACGGCAAGAAGCTCAACGGCATCATTCTCGACCTGCGCAACAACCCCGGCGGCGTGCTGCAAGCGGCGGTGGAAGTGGTCGACCACTTCATCACCAAAGGCCTGATCGTCTACACCAAGGGACGTATCGCCAACTCCGAACTGCGCTTCTCGGCCACCGGCAAAGACGAAAGCGAAGCCGTGCCAATGGTCGTGCTGATCAACGGCGGCAGCGCCTCGGCGTCGGAAATCGTCGCCGGTGCCCTGCAGGATCAGAAACGCGCCGTTCTGATGGGCACCACCAGTTTCGGCAAAGGCTCGGTCCAAACCGTGCTGCCGCTGAACAACGACCGCGCGCTGAAGATCACCACGGCGCTGTACTACACGCCGAACGGCCGCTCGATCCAGGCGCAGGGCATCGTGCCGGACATCGAGGTGCGCAAGGCCAAGATCACCAACGAGCAGGACGGCGAGTACTTCAAGGAAGCCGACCTGCAAGGCCACCTGGGCAATGGCAACGGCGGCGCCGACAAGCCGACCGGTTCCAGCGGCAAGGCCAAGCCGATGCCGCAGGACGATGATTACCAACTGGCCCAGGCCCTGAGCCTGCTCAAAGGGCTGAGCATTACGTCCGGCCGTTGAGGATGACGCTGCGCGTCATCCTCGTGCTGTTGTGCTGCCTGGCGGGTATTGCTCACGCGGAGCCCGCCAGGCAGAAACCTCACAAAGCCTATCTAAGCCTGATCATCGATGACCTGGGGCAGAATTTGCCCCGGGATCGTCGCGTGCTCGCGCTGCCCGGCCCGGTGACCACGGCGATCATGCCCGACACGCCCCACGCCAGCGAATTCGCTCGCGAGGCCCATCGCGCCGGCAAAATCGTCATCCTGCACATGCCCATGGACCCGGCCACCGGTCCGTTCGCCTGGCACCCCGACTTGCCCATCGAAGAACTTGAGAAACGCCTCGACGCCGCATTCAAAGCCGTGCCCTTCACCGCCGGAATCAACAACCACATGGGCAGTCGCATGACCGCTCAGCAACCAGCGATGGCGTGGTTGATGGCGGACTTGCAGGGTCGACACAAATTCTTCGTTGATAGCCGCACCAGCGCGCAGACCGTGGCGGCTGCCGAAGCGCAGAAAATCGGCCTGGCGAGTGTTTCTCGGGATGTGTTCCTGGACGACGAACGCACCGAGGCGGCGATCCTCACGCAGCTCCAGACGGCGATCAGCCTGGCGCAAAAACAGGGTTCGGCGGTGATGATCGGGCATCCGTATCCGCAGACGCTGGCGGTCCTGGAGCGCGAGCTGCCCAAGCTCAAGGCTCAGGGCATCAACTGGATCGATATCAAGCAGATGATCAGTGTGCGCAGCAATCGGGCGACGGCGGCCCATGGAAAGGACGGGGTGTATCGCTAGTTAGCGGCAGCACACACCCCCACAGGGGAATGCAAAGAACTCCGCAGAGCGGCTTTAGAGATACCGCGCCATGATCTCTTCCACCTTGCCTTCCTTGCGCAGTTGATCCAGCGCCGCCTGAAGCCTGGCCACCATCTCGTCCGGCACATCCTTGTTCAACGCCAGGTACAACTCGGCGCTGTTGAACCGCAATACGGTCTTGAGCCCGTTTACGCCTTCCTGACGCGCCAGGTAGCGCCCGGCCGGATCACCCGTTGCCCACAGATCGATCTGGCCGTTGACCAGCTTGCTGGCGTTATCCTGATCGCGCAGCACCACGATGGGATTGAGCCCCTGCTTGGCCAGTGTCTCGGCGATCGCGTCGCCTTTGTAGGCGCCAATCTTGTATTTACGGGCGTCATCCAGGGTTTCGAGGGTGATTTTGCTGTCAGCTTTGGCCAACATGATCCAGTCGTCCGGACCGATAGGGCCAACCCATTTGAAGAGCTTTTCGCGGTCGGGCAGCCGTGCCATGACGAACACGCCGTAGCCGGGCTTTTCCAGGGTGAGTTTGTAGATTCGTTCCCATGGGAAACGTAGCGTCAGGCTGTAGGTAATCTCGGCGCGCTTGAAAATTTCGCGGACGATATCGGTGGCGATGCCATTGATGTTTTCGTCCTGCGCGAAGTTCTTGCCATTCTTCGCCATGTTGTACGGTGGGAAGTTTTCCGTCAGCAACACTATGTCGGTGGCGGGATTGTCTGCCGCCCGCACTCCACTGATGAACAACAGGCAAGCGCTGGCGAGGACAAGAAGAAGGCGTTTAAACATTGTCTGGCTACCGAAATCCATGGCGTACCCAAGAGTGCCTTGAGCCCGCCATGATGTCCACTGGCCTGCATCGGTTTGTTTAACGCATCACAATTCCGCGATGGGCCATATAAGCCTTGGCTTCCTGCACGGTGTATTCGCCGAAGTGGAAGATACTCGCCGCCAACACCGCGCTGGCGTGGCCTTCGAGGATACCGTCGGCCAGGTGTTGCAGATTGCCGACGCCACCGGAGGCGATCACCGGAATGCCCAGCGCATCGCTGATGGCGCGGGTGACGCCCAGGTCGAAACCGTTCTTCATGCCGTCCTGGTCCATGCTGGTCAGCAGGATCTCGCCGGCCCCCAGGCCTTCCATTTTCTTTGCCCACTCAACCGCGTCGAGGCCGGTCGGCTTGCGCCCGCCGTGGGTGAAGATTTCCCAGCGCGGGGTTTCGCCCGGGCCGGAAACCTTCTTCGCGTCGATCGCGACCACGATGCATTGCGAACCGAAATGCTGCGCCGCCTCGCCAACGAACTCGGGGTTGAACACCGCAGCAGTGTTGATCGAAACCTTGTCTGCACCGGCATTGAGCAGGTTGCGAATGTCTTGCACGGTGCGCACGCCACCGCCCACGGTCAGCGGGATGAACACCTGGCTGGCCATGCGCTCGACGGTATGCAGCGTGGTGTCACGACCATCGACGCTGGCAGTGATGTCGAGAAAGGTGATCTCGTCCGCGCCCTGCTCGTCGTAGCGACGGGCGATTTCCACCGGGTCACCGGCATCGCGGATGTTTTCGAATTTCACACCCTTGACCACCCGGCCGTTGTCCACGTCCAGGCAAGGGATGATGCGTTTGGCCAGCGCCATGGTCAGTCCTCAGCCTTTGTACGAATCGCAGAAAGCTTGCGCTTCAGCGACGTCGAGAGTGCCTTCGTAGATCGCCCGGCCGGTGATGGCGCCGATGATGCCTGGCGCCTTGGCGTCGAGCAGCGTCTTGATGTCGCCCAGGTTGTGGATGCCACCGGACGCGATCACCGGGATCCTGGTGGCAGCGGCCAGCGCGGCGGTGAACGGTACGTTGCAGCCCTGCATCATGCCGTCTTTGGCGATGTCGGTATAAACGATGGCGGACACGCCGTCGGCTTCAAACTGCCTGGCCAGGTCGATGACCTGAATGGTGCTGATTTCAGCCCAGCCGTCGGTGGCGACGAAACCATCCTTGGCGTCCAGGCCGACGATTACCTTGCCGGGGAACGCGCGGCAGGCTTCGGCAACGAATGCCGGATCTTTCACGGCCTTGGTGCCGATGATCACGTAGCTCACGCCCGCTTTCACGTAGTGCTCGATGGTTTCCAGGGAACGGATACCGCCGCCGATCTGGATCGGCAGGTTCGGGTAGCGCTTGGCAATCGCGGTTACCACTTCGCCATTGACCGGCTGGCCTTCGAAGGCGCCGTTCAGGTCGACCAGATGCAGACGACGGCAGCCGCCCTCCACCCACTTGGCAGCCATGCTCACCGGGTCATCGGAGAACACCGTGGAATCTTCCATGCGGCCCTGGCGCAGACGAACGCAGGCACCGTCTTTAAGATCGATAGCGGGAATAATCAGCATCTGGCAAACCTTCAAATTTGAATGTTCAGCTTGGCTCGGAAATCAGTTTTTCTCGAGCGCCCACAGGTCGCTTTCGATGCTTTCGAACCTCTCTTTGAGGTGCGTCTGCACATCGAAAATCGCCCTGTTGTAATAGTGCGGAGCAATTTCACGGGTAAACAGCTCAAGAATCTCAGCCGCCTCGAATGTGCCGAGGTCGAGTTCGAAGCGGTCTTCCATGAACCGCTTGATCTTGCTGTTGGCCTCGTTCTCCTGCTCAGGGGTGAGCGTGAGGATCGGCGGCCTGGATTTCTTGACAGCCATTTACCAGCGACCGTCCCACGCCGCGAAGTTCTGCAGCAACTGCAGGCCATGGGTATGGCTCTTCTCCGGGTGGAACTGCACGGCGAAACGCGAGCCATCGGCCAGCGCCGCGGCGAAATCGACACCATAGTGACCGCCACCGACCACCTGCCGCGGGTTGGCGGCGGCGATGTAGTAGCTGTGTACGAAGTAGAAGCGCGCCAGGTCCGGAATGTCGTGCCACAGCGGGTGACTCACCTTCTGCTTCACTTCGTTCCAGCCCATGTGCGGGACTTTCAGGTGTTCGCCGTCTTCGACGAGATCCTTGCCAAAGAACTTCACCTGGCCCGGGAACAGGCCGATGCAATCGACGCCGTCGTTCTCTTCGCTGCTGTCGAGCAAGGCTTGCATGCCGACACAGATGCCGAGGAACGGACGGTCCTGGCTGACTTCACGCACCAGCGAGTCGAAGCCCAGGCGACGGATCTCCGCCATGCAATCGCGGATCGCGCCGACGCCGGGGAAAACCACCCGGTCGGCTTCGCGAATCACATTCGCATCGCTGGTGATCAGGACCTTGCCGGCACCGACGTGCTCGAGGGCCTTGGCCACCGAGTGCAGGTTGCCCATGCCGTAATCGATAACCGCGACTGTCTGCATTACAGGACGCCCTTGGTCGATGGCATTTGCCCGGCCATGCGATCATCGAGTTCGACGGCCATGCGCAGGGCGCGGCCGAAAGCCTTGAACACGGTTTCGATCTGGTGGTGGGTGTTGTGGCCACGCAGGTTGTCGATGTGCAGGGTGACGTTGGCGTGGTTGACGAAGCCCTGGAAGAATTCCTGGAACAGGTCAACGTCGAAGCCGCCGACAGTCGCGCGGGTATACGGAACATGCATCTGCAGGCCGGGACGGCCGGAGAAGTCGATCACCACGCGCGACAGCGCTTCATCGAGCGGCACGTAGGCGTGACCGTAGCGACGGATGCCTTTCTTGTCGCCGATGGCTTTGGTGAATGCCTGACCCAGGGTGATACCGACATCTTCCACCGTGTGGTGGTCATCGATATGCAGGTCGCCTTTACTGACGATATCCAGGTCGATCAGCCCGTGACGGGCGATCTGGTCGAGCATGTGCTCAAGAAAAGGGACACCGATCTCAAATCGGGCCTTTCCGGTGCCATCCAGGTTGATCGAGGCTTTGATCTGGGTTTCCAGAGTGTCGCGCTCGACAGACGCCTTACGTTCGGCCATCACCAGCTCCGCAAAATCATTGGGCGAAAAAGGCAACCATTATAGGGGCGTGGGCCGGAAACAGAAACACGGGAGGTGATATCGCTGACGGAGTGAATCCGGGGGTGTCGGCGATGTACATGTCCATACAAGCCATTTTAGAGCCACATAAAACCAATGTGGGAGCGAGCCCGCTCGCGAAGAGGCCCTCACATTCAACATTTCTGTCGACTGTCAGGCCGCATTCGCGAGCAGGCTCGCTCCCACAAGGGCAATACGCTGACTTAGTGGAACAACACCGCCGTTTTTTGCAGGGTCACCCAAACACCCCACGCCAACGGAATACCCACTACCAGCCACGCCGCCACCGCCAACGGCTTGGAGCCCGCATCAGCTTTCCATTCCAGCACGGTGCTGCTGTCAGCGCCCTTATCGTGACCCAGCGCCTGTTCGGCGGCCAGCTCGGCGTCGGTCATGAAGTACTTGTCGGCCACCGGGCGCACCAGCAGGTTGCACAGGAAGCCCAGCACCAGCAGGCCGGCGAGGATGTACAAGGTGATGTCGTAGGCAGCCGCACGCTCAACGCCGATGCTCAGCTGATACTCGCGCAGGTAGTTCACCAACACCGGACCCAACACACCCGCCGCCGCCCACGCGGTCAGCAAGCGACCGTGAATCGCACCGACCATTTGCGTACCGAACAGGTCAGCCAGATAAGCCGGCACCGTCGCAAAGCCACCGCCGTACATCGACAGAATGATGCAGAACGCCGCCACGAACAGAGCGATGTTGCCCAAATGACCGAGGTTCGGGATCAGCGCATACAGGGCAAAACCCAGGGCGAAGAACACGAAGTAGGTGTTTTTGCGCCCCAGATAATCCGAGAACGAAGCCCAGAAGAAGCGGCCACCGATGTTGAACAGGCTCAGCAGACCGGTGAAGCCTGCGGCGATCGCGGCGATCGAAGCCAGTTGCGCAGCGTCCAGCTGACCAAACGTCAGCCCATTGCCCAGCAACTTGCCGGCGAACACTTCCTGCAACAGAGGCGAAGCCATGCCCAGGATGCCGATACCGGCGGACACGTTCAGGCACAGCACCAGCCACACCAGACGGAATTGCGGGGTCTTCCACGCCACATTCACGTGGACGTGGCGATGCGTGATCATCGCATTCGAAGCTTTCTTCACCGGCGCAGTCCAGCCTTCAGGCTTCCAGCCAGTAGGCGGCACGCGGTAAGACAAGGCGCCACCGATCATGAACACGAAATAGATCGCAGCCATCACCAGGAAGCTCTGCCACACGCCCACGCTGGTGGGCGAGGCGAAATGCCCCATCAACGCCGCAGCCAATGGTGCACCGACCATCGCGCCACCGCCGAAGCCCATGATCGCCATGCCGGTGGCCATGCCACGCTTGTCCGGGAACCATTTGATCAGGGTCGACACCGGCGAGATGTAACCCAGGCCCAGGCCGATACCACCAATCACGCCGGAGCCGATCCACATCAGCCAGATCTGGTGCGTGTACACACCCAGCGCCGAAATCAGCAGACCGCCACACCAGCACAGTGCCGACACAACGCCAGCCTTGCGTGGCCCGGCATGTTCCAGCCAGCCACCCCAGATCGCTGCCGAGCAACCCAGGAAGATGAAGAACAGGGTGTAGATCCAGCCGAGCATCGAGATCGGCCAGTCGCATTGCGAAGAAAAGACTTGAGCGATGAAGCTCATGTCCGGCGCGCAAGCCACCGGAGCGGTGATCCCCAGCGCCTTGGACAGTGGCAGCCAGAACACCGAGAAGCCGTAAGCCATGCCGATGCACAAGTGGATGGCCAGCGCGGCCGGTGGTACCAGCCAACGGTTGAAACCGGGCTTGGCGATGATGCGCTCCTTGGACAGGAACGCGGGCTGATCGGCTTTCAAGCCGTCCGCCGTTATGCTCGTGGTCATTGTGTATCCCCCAATTATTAGTATGGTGCGTCAGTCACTCCTCACCCTCAGCCTTGATTGCACGCAGGCACGACCGTTTTTTTCAGGCTAAAGCTGCATTTTGCTGCGACAACTCGCCGCAGAAGGACCGACGAACGGACGAAGGTTACCATTTGCACGTGACAGTAAAACCAAACTGACATCATGTTTTGTACGTTATCCGATCTCTTCTCCTGTGGGAGCTACCTGACGGCCCGAGCCGCCGGCATCTCCGACAGGGAGCAATCCGTTTACAACTGACAGGAAACGATATGCCGATCATTGTCGAGCCGCTGAACGAAGCCACCTACCAGGATCAGCAAGACCTGCAGAAAATTTACCGCGATGCCCCGGACTGGCTGCTCACACCGTTTGCCACAGATACACAGCTGATTGAACGCTGCCTGCGGGAAGGCTCGCTGA
Organism: Pseudomonas fluorescens group sp. PF-69; assembly: GCF_054481235.1. Taxonomy (NCBI): domain Bacteria; kingdom Pseudomonadati; phylum Pseudomonadota; class Gammaproteobacteria; order Pseudomonadales; family Pseudomonadaceae; genus Pseudomonas; species Pseudomonas fluorescens group sp. PF-69. The sequence goes on from NZ_JBTMNC010000001.1 coordinate 1,298,932, forward strand.
TTGCAGGACGCTTCAATGACCGACTGTTGGGCGCTGCCCGCCTGCAACGGCACCCTGACGTTTGGTATTTGTCTCAATTGTGCGTACGAAAAATCACCCGTCGTCGTGGGGTCGCAGAACGCCTGGTGTGTGAAGCGCAGAAAATGGCTGCGCAATCGGGCGCCTCATTGCGTCTTCTGGCCCCCGCCGGACATCTGGAAGCCCAAGCACTGGCTGCCAAGTTGCACGTACCGCTGGATGCTCTGGCGGAATGATCGCTGACCGGTCGTCCGTTTTGGGGCGCTATACTCCTCGGCTAAATTACGAAATCGACTAATTAAAAGGACTCGCCCATGAAAGCGTTCGGCAAAATCCTGGGTCTGGTGCTTCTCGGGCTGTTGCTGATCATTGTGGCGCTGGGCTTTGCCCTGACCCACCTCTTCGATCCCAACGACTACAAAGACAAGATTCGCCAGATAGCCCGCGACAAGGCCCACATCGAGCTGACGCTCAATGGCGATATCGGCTGGAGCCTGTTCCCATGGCTGGGCCTGGAGTTGCACGATGCCGGTGTTGCGACCCTGGCCAAGCCGACCGAACCGTTTGCCGACTTGCAGATGCTCGGTCTGTCGGTCCGCGTGCTGCCCCTGCTGCGCCGTGAAGTGCAAATGAGCGATGTCCGCGTCGAAGGCCTGAATCTGCGCCTGACCCGCGACAAGGATGGCCACGGCAATTGGCAAGACATCGGCAAGGTCCCGGCGCCGACCACTGCTGGCGCGCCTGCCGCTACCGCCAGTGAACCGGCCCCCCAAACCACGGCCCAGGTTGAAAAACCGTCCCAGCCGATCCGCCTCGACATCGACAGCCTGACCGTCAATAACGCCCGCGTTGAATACAACGACGAGCAGACCGGCAAGCAGTTCAGCGCCGAAAGCATTCAGCTCAGTACTGGCCCGGTGCATGACTCGACCAATATCCCGGTCAAACTCACCGCTTTCCTGGGTACCAACCAACCGGTTCTGCGGGTGCGCACCGAGCTCAACGGCGAGCTGCGTTTCGAGCGCGCATTGCAGCGCTACAAACTCGAAGACATGCGACTGTCCGGCGAAGTGGCCGGCGATCCGCTGCAAGGCAAGACCATGACCTTCGCCGCCCAGGGCCAGTTGTTACTGGACAAGGCGGCCAACGTCGCCGAGTGGACCGGTATCAAAATCTCCGCCAACCAACTGCGTGCGCTGGGTGAACTGAAGGTCAATGACCTCGACAAGACGCCGCAGGTCAGTGGCGGCCTGTCGATCGCCCAGTTTGATCTGGCGAAGTTCGTCGACAGCATCGGCCAGACCCTCCCGGCCATGGCCGAGGGCAGCCTGAGCAAGGTCGAACTGGTCAGCCGCCTGTCGGGCACGCCGAGCAGCCTTGCACTGGACGACATCAACCTCAAAGTCGACGACAGCACCTTCAGCGGCCGCATCGCCGTCGAGGACTTCGCCAAGCAATCGCTGCGGGCGGTGCTCAAGGCCGACACCTTCAACGTCGACCGTTACCTGCGGCCAAAATCGGCGGAGGCCAACAGCGCGACGCAAGTGCGTCAGGCCGAAGTCGCCAGCACCGAAGCGGATGCCCTGGCCGGCGCGGGCAGCACGCCACTGCCACAGGCACCGACCAAGGGCGCGTGGAGCAGCGAGCGCCTGTTGCCGGTGGAGCGCCTGAGCAAACTCGATGTGGATGCCGACCTGTCCTTCGGCCAGTTGACCCTGGACAAACTGCCGATCCAGAACGCCGCGCTCAAGGCCAACGGCAAGGGCGGACTGCTGACCCTGACAAACCTGCGTGGCGATCTGTACGGGGGCAATTTCGAAGCCACCGGCACCCTCGATGTACGCCAGCAGGAACCCGTGCTGAACCTGCAGACGAAAATCAACCGGGTTCCGGTGGAGAAGATCCTCGAAAGCCAGGGCAAGAATCCACCGGTCAAAGGTCTGGTCACACTCAACAGCAACCTGACCGGCAACGGCAACAGCCAGAAAGCGCTGATCGAAACCCTCAATGGCAACGCCGGTTTCGTCATCAACAATGGCGTGCTGCTCAACGCCAACCTTGAACAACAACTGTGCAAGGGCATCGCCACGCTCAACCGCAAAAGCCTCAGCGGCGAGCCACGGGGCAAGGACACACCGTTCCAGGAGCTCAAGGGCAACCTGACCTTCCACAACGGCGTGGCCAGCAACCCGGACCTGAAAGTGCGCATCCCGGGCATGACCGTCAAGGGTGACGGTGATGTCGACCTGCGGGTGCTGGGCATGGATTACCGCGTGGGCATCATCGTCGAAGGCGATACCAGCGCCATGCCGGACCCCGCCTGCCAGGTAGGCGACAAGTTTGTCGGCATCGAGTGGCCACTGCGTTGCCGTGGTCCGCTGGAACTGGGCGCCAAGGCATGCCGTCTCGACAACGAGCGCATGGGTCAGGTCGCAAGCAAACTGGCAGGCGACAAGATCAGCGAAAAAATCGACGAGAAACTGGGCGACAAGGTCAGCCCTGAACTGAAAGATGCACTCAAGGGGCTGTTCAAGCGATGAAAGCCGAGCAGTTTTCAACGGCGGTGCTGGACTGGTACGACCGCCACGGCCGGCACGACCTGCCCTGGCAACAGCACATCAACCCGTATCGGGTGTGGGTTTCGGAAATCATGCTGCAGCAGACCCAGGTCAGCACCGTGCTCAATTACTTCGACCGCTTCATGGCCTCGCTGCCGACGGTCGAAGCCCTGGCCACTGCGCCGGAGGATGAAGTGCTGCACCTGTGGACAGGCCTGGGCTACTACACCCGTGCGCGCAACCTGCAAAAGACCGCGAAGATCGTCGTCGAACAGTACGGCGGTGAATTTCCGCGGGACGTGGAAAAACTCACCGATTTGCCCGGCATCGGCCTGTCTACGGCCGGGGCCATTGCCAGCATCAGCATGGGCCTGCGCGCGCCGATCCTCGATGGCAACGTCAAACGCGTGCTGGCGCGGTTTACTGCGCAAGAGGGTTATCCGGGCGAGCCCAAGGTCGCCAAACAGCTCTGGGCCAACGCTGAGCGCTTTACGCCCCATGACCGGGTCAACGCCTACACCCAGGCGATGATGGATCTGGGTGCCACGCTCTGTACCCGCAGCAAGCCGAGCTGCCTGCTCTGCCCGCTGCAAAAGGGCTGTGAAGCGCACATGCTCGGCCTGGAGACGCGCTACCCGATCCCCAAACCGCGCAAAGCCGTGCCACAGAAGCGCACGCTGATGCCGCTGCTCGCCAATGGCGACGGCTCAATTCTGCTCTACCGTCGCCCTTCCACGGGCCTGTGGGGCGGTTTGTGGAGCCTGCCGGAACTCGATGACCTCGACGACCTGCAGTACCTGGCGTCGCAGCACTCTCTGGCGCTGGGCAACCAACAGGCCCTGCCGAACCTGGTGCACACCTTCAGCCATTTTCAGTTATCCATCGAACCCTGGCTGGTACAGGTCCAGGAGGACGGCCACCACGTGGCCGAGGCCGACTGGCTCTGGTATAACCTCGCCACCCCGCCGCGCCTGGGCCTTGCCGCCCCGGTCAAAACCTTGCTCGAACGCGCGGCCGCCGTATTGAACGCAGGAGAGTCGTCATGACCCGCACCATCATGTGCCGCAAGTACAAAGAAGAATTGCCAGCCCTGGAGCGCGCTCCATTCCCGGGCGCCAAGGGCCAGGACATTTTTGACCACGTCTCGGCCAAGGCCTGGGCCGACTGGCAAAAGCACCAGACCCTGCTGATCAACGAAAAACGCCTGAACATGATGAACGCCGAAGACCGCAAATATCTGCAGGGCGAGATGGACAAGTACTTCTCCGGCGAGGATTACGCCAAGGCCGAAGGCTACGTTCCGCCTGCAGAGTAACCCTGCAAAATCGAGGGGCGGATCGTAAGCGACGGAATTAATTTAAGAAATTTTAAAAAAGTCGTTGACGTAAATCCGAAAAACCCTTTTAATGCGCCCCGTTGCCCAGATAGCTCAGTCGGTAGAGCAGGGGATTGAAAATCCCCGTGTCGGCGGTTCGATTCCGTCTCTGGGCACCACCTTTCGTTTTCAGGTGATGCCAAGCACACCTGAAAGCACACAAGAAGCCCGCCTAGTGCGGGCTTTTTGTTTTCTACCGTTCCCAACCGTTCCCTTGTAAGCCCAAACATATGTGAGTAGATTCGTGAGTAGATCCAGTTCGGTCTAGAAATCTACTCACACCAGAGCGCCAACACGCCCGTCTGGTGCGGCCTGCAAGGAGGCTGCGTGCCACTCTCAGATACCACCATTCGTACCGCCCAGCCGAAGGACAAGCTGTACAGGCTGACTGACGCCAACGGCCTATGCCTAGAAGTGACCCCGACCGGCTCCAAGCTGTGGCGCTATCGGTACCGTTTCAACGGCAGCGCGAAGATGATGGCGCTCGGCGCATACCCTGCGGTCACCCTGCTGAAAGCTCGTCAGCTTCGCGATGGGGCGCGCCAGCTACTGACTGAAGGCACTGACCCCAGCGAGCAGAAAAAAACCGCCAAACAAGCACAGAAGGTCGAGGGACTGACTTTCGAGACACTGGCTCGCGAGTGGTTTGCCTACAACGCCCCTCGGTGGGCGGAAAGTACAACCTACAAGGCCAAGCTGTACCTGGAGAATGATTTGATTCCAGGTATCGGTTCTCGCCCTATAAAAGCGATCACCCGGCCCGATCTGGTAGAGCTGGTGCGCAAGGTAGAGGCTAGGGGCACGCTCAATGCCGCCGGCAAGATCCGCCAATGGCTACACCAGATATTTCGGTACGGGCTGGCCAAGGGCGTCGTTGACGCCAACCCAGCTACGGATCTGAGCGTGGTAGCAGCACCTCCGAAAGCTGCCCGCCATCATCCGCACGTCACCTTTGCTGAACTCCCAGAACTGTTGGCCAAGAGCGAAGCCGCGAATATCCATTCGCTTACCCGACACGCCATCAGCGCTAAGTCGCGCTAGGTGTTCATCGAGGTCCTTTCCATGGGATGTCCTCGATCAAGAAGCAGCGATGCGATGGCCTGGCCGGAAGCCATGTGCCCCGGCCGACCAGACCACCGACAAGCCCAGCAGCGCCAACACCACCAATGTCCAAGGGAAAGAGCCAGGCCCGAGACGCTCCAGCAGGACACCGCCCACCGCACCGCCGCCGGCCACTGCTAGGTTGAAGGCTGTCACCAACATGGATTGCGCCACATCGGCCCCATCGCCCGCCGTATCAGCCAGCGCGGTTTGCAGCAATGTTGGTGCGCCGCCAAAGGTCAGCCCCCATGTCGCAACGCCCAGTAGCACGACCAGTGCCGAGCCGCCCGAGAAACCCAACGTCAGCGCCGCTACGGTGAACACGGCCAGACTCAGCAGGGTCAGTGTGCGTAGCCATCGGTCCACCAGCACACCGGTGATCCAGATTCCCATAATGGAGGCTGCGCCGAACAACAGCAGCACGGCGTCCACCCGATGCCCCAGCCCCACCGAGGCCAGGAAGGGGGCGATGTAGGTGTAGAGAATGTTGTGCGCCAATATCCAAACAAACAGCGCTAGCAGTATCGGGCGGATGCCGGGCATCAGGAAGATGCGTCGAATCGGCACGCGTTGTCTGGCGGATTGTCCTGCAAAGTCCGGCACCGCCAGTCGCACCCAGACAAACAGCAGCAGTGACAGCGCCGACATGATCCAGAACACGCCTCGCCAATCGAACAAGGTGCCCAACCACGTTCCCAACGGCACGCCGATGGCCAAGGCAATGGGCTGGCCAACGCCCGCAACTGCCAGTGCGCGTCCCTGCTGGCGGTGGGGAACCATCCGCCGCGCATAGCCGGCCAGCAGCCCCCATATCACGCCGGCCGCCATACCAGCGACGAAGCGCGCTACCAAAATTAGCCCATAGTGGGCGGACAAGGCCGTGACGGAATTGAAGATCAGCAGACCGCCGATGGCCAGCAGTAGCAACGGCCTACGGTTCCAACTGCGTGTGGCGGCGATGATCGGGATTGCGGCCAGTACTGACCCCAGCGCATAGAGGGTCACCAATTGGCCCGCCAAGGCTTCGGAGACGCCCAGGCCTTGGCTGATCTGTGGCAACAGGCCGGCCGGCATGGTCTCGGTCATGATGGCAAGGAAACCCGCCATCGTGAACGCCAGTAGCTTCCAGACAGGTAGCCCTCCAACGATTGCTTCAGGTACCGCCGCGGGTGTCTTGTGATTTCGGATGTTCATACGGTGTTCGTCCTTATGTATGTCAGGCGAGATAGGGCGCAGCCATGTCCTTTGCACCGCGCTCAGCTTCCAGTTCACGCTCGAAGCGCCAAAGACCGGCCTGGGCCGCGGTGCGGTTCCAGGCATGCACGGTCACCCCCCGCTTACGCAGATTGCGCGCGACGGGAGCGCCGATCAGGCCGGTACGGAGGATAGCGATGGTGGTTTTTGGGTCAGTGCTCACGTGAACTCCTTTTGATAGTGGATGAAAACTCTCTAAATGGAATGATCATTCCAATTTAGACCAAAAAAAACCCAACATCCTTGCGCACCTCGATGCGCAAGGACGGCGGGCGGGTGGTTATAGCGTATCGAGCGCTACGTCGATCACATCCAGCAGACACTGGCGACGCTGCCGCGCGGGACTGCCTTTACTCAGTACCCGCATGCCCTGCATGGTGCTGACGAAGAAACGGGCCAGCGCGCGCGGATTCTTCTCGACAGCAACCTCGCCTGATTGCTGTCCCCGGACGATCAGCTTCTCCAGCGCTTTCTGCAGGCGCTGGAAGTTGTCGGCCACCAGTTCGGCCACCGACTCGTCATGGCCTGCCAGCTCCAGCGTCGCATTGGCAACCAGGCAGCCGCGCCGCTGCGGATCGCCCAGTTCGTCCTCCACAATGCGCATCAGAAGCTGCCGGATCACATCTTTTGTCGAGCCGGGGCTGGCCATCAGCTCCACATTGGCCGTAGTTATGGCCTGGTAGCGGCGCAACGCCTGCTGATAGAGCCCCTGCTTGCTCTCGAACGTGCTGTAGAGACTGCTGCGCGACAGCCCCGTGCCTTCGACCAGATCCTGCACCGAGGTCGCGGCATAGCCACGCGCCCAAAAAACGCGCATGGCAGCATCGGCGATTTCGTCCGGTTCAAATTCCTTGGTACGCATGGCAATCCATCTAATTGGAATGATCGTTCCTAATAATTTACGGTGTACCTTCTGGAGCGTCAACAACAATCGGATCGTCACCATCCCGTCGCGCAGTGGAAACTGCTGGCGCATGAAAGCCCCATACCTCACATCGAGAGGGGACGAATGCCGCATATCTGCGTGTTTTCGCGCAGTGCTTCGCACACGCCCATCGCGCACTTGGCCTTTGCGCGAAGCCCTCCCCCGCCAAGGTTTAACGCACCCTTCACGCAGTGTCTTCACGCACCTGGAGTGCGCGAACGTTCTGTGGGAGCGAGCTGTGTGGCGTTGGTACGCAACCAGGTACGCGCCAGCCGATGCGTACCAGCACCAAGTTCGCACTGAGGTTCGCACTTTTGGTTCGCACCCTCTTACGCGAGGCTGGTGCGAACCCGGCCGCCAGCCTGTTATCAAAAGTTATGGTTGCCGGGCGCTGGTTTCCACTGTGGTTTCCACGGTATTGCAGTGGTTTCCACTGGCAACCTGGTCAGTTGCCGAACAAACCCATGGAGGTGGCGCGGAGAGCTTGCAGGCTTTTCACAAAAGCCGACGGACGCGTAGGATCAACACGCGCAAATCGGAGGGCGCCCCTATGAAATTGATCATGGACTTCAAGGCTGACTGGCACGACACACTCAAGGAAATAATGGTCAAAGACTGGGGAATGGACACATCAGGACTAACAAAAGATCTGCCTATCCACTATTTCAACGCAGCGCAGAGAAGGCTTTCGCTGAGACCCAGGCTGTTATTTATATCCGATACCTTCCAGTGCCCGCCAGATCACCAAGATGGTTGGAATCTTATTCAACAAACGGTGAAAGCAGGCCTGGACCTTACCCCGTACCTGAGCAAGCTGATCGATAAGCCAGAAGAAACAGATCCGATGCTTAACGATTGGGGGGTCTACCACTTACACCTAGGCACCGAGATACAGAATGGCTTTGCACGTCGGACTGGGCCACTGCTCTTTGCCAGAGTTACGAGTGAGCATTTTTATGCAATAGGTGTTTACAGTCACGGCGCCTGGACGGAAAGCGACGTGGTGGAGACGGTACATCGCAATTGGCCCGAGTCGATTGCTCGCTGGGTGATTCTAGGAATCCAAGGAGAGCGGTTAACAGACGCGCAGCGAGCCGCACTGCGAAAAAAACACCTCAATGCTTTTTTTCTCACCCAAGACGGAACCACTTACGGTCCACTTGGGGGCGGGATGATGGCATCCGGACATAATGTTTCGTCAGTTGTCCAAATGGATGTTGAGCACGATCGCCTTGAGGCATTGGAACGATTGCTCGTGGAAGTCTCTGACGAGGTGATGCCAGAGCTCAAAAAAGCTGGTTACACAGACGCGGCGGAAGTGACTGCCAAACTCGTTCTTACGAAAGGGTTTTACGCGGCCCTCTTCCCTGAATACCGGCTCCTGGTGAACTTCTATCCCCGCACCGCCTGAACGATTCACGACCCACCTCGCACCTCTAGCACTTTGACCACACTTTGACGGGATGTGAGACAGGCGTGAGACGAAACCCTCACCGGGTGTGCGTCTGAGGCTGATTCCATGCGGGAGCCGTCAAAGAACCGGGCTTTGCCGTCTTACACCCCAGACAGACCCCTGACAGATTCTGGACAAGCTCTGGACGGCTGGATGGGCCGCAGTTCATCCAGCTCGGCCCGCGGGCCAAAGCCAGCAAAGGCTGGCGGCAGATCGGGCATGCGGCCGGACAGCTACCTCGTCCAGAAACAACGGCGAGCCGCGGCAGTCACTTGCGGGACAAGTAGCACACGATCGAACCTGGCAAACGCGGCCATAATCCTTGACCAGCCTTGACGGAGCCTTGACGAAATTCTTGACAGGTCTTGACGGATTTATCTGGCGCCGCCAGCAGTAGCCGCGCTGAAAGCCATGCAGCGCAACGCTTTGCGAGCATTCGCGTAGCTTGGCCAGCACCAGCCTCGTCAAGAACTCAAGAGCTGGCCGTCAAGGTAACTGCTCGGTCACTCGCCAGGTCCACGCCAGCGGGATGGGGTGGTGAAATACCGGGCCAGACAAATCCTTAGCGCGCCAACCGATTCTAGACAGGCTCTAGACGGATTTTCGCCGGCAGACCACGGGCCAAACTGCCCGCTGCCCAAGCACTACGCCGCCGCCAGCGTGAATGGTGGCGTGTTGGCGCTTGGGGCTCGTCAAATATTTACCGGGGCTTCCTGCGGCCTGACAGCAGGTCGGAACAGGGGGTGAGCGAGTTGTTCACCATGGACCGGATGCTGGGTAATTACGCATGCTCCACTGGTAACATCTGCAGGTCATCCGCTAACCCCGATCGCCACACGGATCATCGAGGGTGCCAGCACCTGCCCTACCGAAATGGGAGGCCAGGACAATGGTGCGCGCCACTGAGTAGCCATACCGGATACGCGACTACAATATCCCTGCAACCGAACAAATGCTAAACCACTCAAAACCCAGTCAGCAGTTACATTGCGCGACTAATTCGCAGACGTCCACGTTAGGGAAAACTGATGGCAAACCATCCATATGCAGAATTGTATGTTCCTCTATTACTGCTTGCCGCAACGCCGCTTGCTGCCTTTGGCCTACCGGCTTTAATTACTTGGATCTCACCCACTGTCGCGTTGATATTGGCGGCAATGCTCATTGTTGTCTCAGGTGTGCTTGCATACCGGGCGCTCAAAACCAAAGCTGTACGAGGGCGCGGCGGCCAAGGCGGCACCGCGACAAGCATTGGTGACAACAACGAAGCATTAGGTGGGGATGGAGGCGCTGCGAATGGAGGCAATGGTGGCGATGGGGGAAATGCAACCGTCCAAGGGACAAGATCCGTTGCAAAGGGTGGCCATGGCGGGGCTGGCTAGATCACTGCAATCGGCTTGCTCGGATCATCCGTAGGTTTGGCAAAATGCTCTAGAAGCACTCGGGCGAGTTCCGCCGCAACGCTTGGCGAAAGAGTAACAGCATGAGTGAAAACAGGAGAGCGTTCACTTTCATTGGTGTAAGGGCCGCTATTTCCAAAAGCAATTCGAACTTGCTCATGCGCTTCTCCTGAAAACATGAATGTCGAGGCTGCAAATTCTTGTATCCCCGGGCGGAATAATGCCTCCCATTGAGCCAGCGACAGCCCTTGTACGATTTGCAGTTTATCAGTCATATCGCCCTCAGAATGTCGAGCCGAATCTATGAAAAAAATAACGCAAGGAACCGGTGGAGCCGGCGGCCAAGCCGAAGTCGAAGGTGATGATAGCACCGCCCTCGGAGGACACGGCGGCGAAGCGGTCATCGGAGATGGTGGCCCGGGAGGTAAGGCTCACGTAAAGGGTAACAGGAGCACGGGAGTTGGCGGCAAAGGTGGACGGGGAGGCGTGGGGCCAGGTCAGCCCGGTGGCGATGTCCTAATCGAACAGGACGATGTATTCATGGCGGGCGGGCAAGGTGGCGAATCAAGTCAAATTGATGGCAGAGGGGGACGTGGTGGTAGATCCTATGGGGCTCATCTTTTTGGTTTCACTACTCGCGCGCACATAAAACCACCCTATGGGCATCCTCAAAATGAGCCTGGACGCGGTGGAGACGCTGCAGATACTCCTCAATACATGGCACGCAAGCTACTGGTCATGGGGCTAAAGGAAAGATACTTCATCGAAAAATCTATCACACCATGCGATCTAGAGGCAGTCTGGTACGACCGGACAATTGTCGATCTTAACTGGTTAAATGAAACACTGCGCATCCGCGAGTACCGCTGGCAAGTTTCAATTGTCGATGATGAGTACGAGTTTTCAGATATCGCTAACTGAGCAGCCATAGAAGATTTCATGAATAACCACTCCCCTGATCCAGGGTAATGGCAAGAACGCCTCAGCGAGGGGGGATTGATCCAGGGCGTGGTTGTAACCTGAACGCACCATTGCTCCTTCGATGATTGTGGCAATATGGGTTTACCGTTCGTCGGGAATTGGCAGAGTAAATCAGCCCCATTTCGGCCACCGCTGACGTCATCAATTCGGAGCAGCATTTCAAAAAGAGAGTAGATTTGTGAGTAGATTCACACATCACAACCGACGAAGCCCTTTAAATTAGCCATCTACAGCCAACTGTTCGATTCCGTCTCTGGGCACCAAATACCGAAAACCCTGAATCGCAAGATTCAGGGTTTTTTTATGCCCGTGATTTGTCCAGTCCGAACGCCGCCGAAAATTCCTACACCCGCGACACCCTTTTCTCTCTATGCGCATCCTCCTCCTCATACATCACCTTGGGATACGTCTCATTGAGCGCACACCCCTTACAAAGTGAAACTTTTGCAGCAGCAAATCTGCCTGCATTCAACGTTTCAAAGTAAGGAAGCATTTCTTGAATACGCTTTTGAAGTTCCTCGCCCTGTCGACAATCATTGCGACAGCAAGCGGCTGCGTCAGCTACAACAACAGCCAACCTTCTTCGCCGATCGACAGCACCGTCAAAGCAGACCTGAAAGCAGACATCGCCGTCGGTGACACCATCTCCGGCCAGTCTTCGGTCAACGTCCTGTTCGGCGTCCTCAAGTTTGGTGGCGACTCCCAGTTTGCGGATGGCGTCAGCTACGGCGGCGAGAGCGGTGGCCTGAGCGGTCTTGGTCTGGATCCCGTCAGCGCCGTCAAATCGGCTGCGGCCTACAAAGCGGTCAAATCCTCCGGAGCCGACCTGATCGTCGCCCCTCGCTATGAAGTGAACGAAGAAAACTACTTCATCTTCAAAAAAGTTTCCGTCACGGTAAAAGGCAACAAAGGCAACATCCGCAGCATCCGCTAACACATCCCCCCAGGTGTTTGTTCAGCAATCCATCCATTGCGTTTTGGCAAACCGAAAACCCTAGCGCAATGCATTCCGCAAGCAGCCAGTGAAAAACGGCTGTTTGCGGACTTGAGGACGGGCTGGATGATGGACTCATCAAAATCAATGACGAGCCGCAAATCAAAGAACCGAACTCCTGTTCCGCCTCGCGCTTACCCCTCCACACTGCTGCGCCCTGGCCATCAAGCTGCCAAGCGTAGAAACCAATCCCTTGCGCATTGCGGTGATCCAATCGCTGGCTTGGTTATGAGTATTTCAATCAACCAGCGCCCCCAACCAATCACCGCCCACATATACAAAAAACCCTGAATCGCAAGATTCAGGGTTCTATTTCCCCTCCCGGTTTTTGGCCATTCGCTAACTTTCACTCTTCCAGTGAAAGACCATGTTGCGGGCCGCTCCGCTGCCGATATCCGCCGTGTCACGCCGCTCCTCGCCATTACGCGAGGCGACGACGGTGTATTTGCCAGCGGGCAATTGCACATAAACCAGCGGGCCGGCGTCGCTCAATGTCAGCACGGTTTGTCCGTGGTCCTTCTGTATGACCACGCTCACGTCAGGGATGTACTCGTTCAGGGGGCCAACGGAGAAGGTCATGTGCAGGTTGTAGCCTGTGGTCTGCTGGATGGCGTGCGCTTCATCCTCGCCGATGCCGCCAGACAGATAGGCAATTCCGTTTTCCTCTTGCCGCTGAATCTGCACGCCCGAACCGTCAACGGGCTCCAGGCTGGCGGCAGGCGATATGGCTGAAAACATGAATACGCCGACTGTGGCGATGGGCAACAGCAGTGAATGGAAGGTTTTCATGATGGCGACTCCCGGGCTCTTCAGAACCCATTCGTTACCCTTCTTTTGATTTGCGCGCGAAGGCAGGAGTTTTAGATTGATTCAGTCTTGGGGCGAGCCCGAAACGACCCCGGACTGCTAAGAGCCGCTGAGCCAGAACCGACGATAACCCCGATGGATTGTTCATCTGCCGCGTGAAGACTATCGTTGGCAACTATCCGCAAAGGACGGGCACCGATGAACTTGCAGGAAACCCCACCTCTCGCCCCCACTCAGATCGAGCTGCCGCTGGCGAGTGACGCACTTGGCGAGCCCTTCAAGGAGCCCGCCGAAGATGGCTTTTTACTCGGAGGTTTCACCTGGCGGCATGCTGTCCAGGACACTCAGCGCCCGGTCGTCATCATCAACGCCGCCACCTCGGTGCGCTGCCGTCACTACTCGCGCTTCGCCGACTACCTGTTTGCCAATGACTTCGACGTGATCACCTATGACTACCGCGGCATCGGTGAATCGCGCCCCGCGTCGCTGAAAGGATTGAAGGCGTCATGGTCCGACTGGGGTGCCCTGGATTTCGAGGCGATGCTCAAGCGCGCACAGCGTGAGTTTCCCGATCAGCCGATCGATGTGGTCGGACACAGCTTTGGAGGCTGTGCAGCGGGCCTGGGAGCGTCGGGACGGCTTATCCGCCGCCTGGTGACCGTTGGCGCGCAATTCGCGTACTGGCGCGACTATGCGCCCGCTCATCGCTGGCGGATGCTTGGCAAGTGGCATGTGGTGATGCCGTTGATCACGATGATCTACGGTTATTTTCCCGGCAAACGCCTCGGCTGGCTGGAGGACACGCCCGCCGGCGTGGTCCGTGACTGGAGTACACCCACCGCTCGTTACGAAAGGCGCCCCAGCGGCCAGGATCTCCACATCAGGAATTTCGCCGCTGTCACCGCGAAAGCCCTGGCCATCAGCGTCAGCGACGACCCCTATGGCACGATCCCGGCCATCGAACGCCTGCTCGGCTACTTCACCCACGCCAGCAACACCCACCTGCGCATTGCGCCCGAAGACATCGGCGAAAAAGAAGTTGGGCATTTCGCCTTTTTTCGCAGCGCATACCAAGCCACACTATGGCCCATTGCATTGTCCTGGCTGCAAAACGGTGAGCTGGCCCCCGGCACACCCGGGCGGACGGTGCCCCGCAGCTGAATAAGCCGCCCTTTCAACGAATTACGGAACGACGCCCATGGCCTCCGCCAACAAGCAGCAAAAACGCGCCTCCCGCGCCAAGGCCAAGGCCAAGCAGAACCGCACCCAACGGGCCGCCGCGCCGGTCGAGCTGGACCCGAACGACGACCGCATCGACTTCGAGTCAGTGGACCTGACCGAACTGTTCAAGAAAATGATCGACGCGCAAAAAATCAGCCAGCAAGCCATGTGCACGGCCTTCCTCGAAGACCCGCTGCTGGAACTGGTATACGAGCAGGAAGGCGAAGAAGGCGCGATGGATTTCATCCTCGCGGCACTGATCGAGTATCGCCAATGGTCCGCCGACACCGACGAAGCCGGTGCCCTGGCGTGGATCGAGTCCCCGGCCTTCCAGGCTGATTACGTGGCGGCGTCCGACGCCATCGCGACCCAAACCCAACAGAAACCTAACTGAGTTCCCATGGCCTCCCTGAACAAGCAACAGAAACGCGCCAAACGTGCAAAAGCCAAAGCCAGGCAAATCAACATCCACGGCAGAAAACCCGCCGCGCTGGACGATGACCTGGGCGAAATCGGCGAGCCGATCCCGGAATACACCCTGGCGATGTTCAGCAAGATGCGTGACGCGGAAGCCATCGGTCGCAATGACATGCTGCTGACCCTGCTGACCGACCTCGCCGGGATCATCAACGACCATCCCGAACTGCTGGACATGGAAAACGCCGACAACGAAGCCATGGCCGCCACCCACCTGGCTGCCGACATGCTGATCGACTATCGCATGTGGGCCGACGGCATGGACCGCGACACCGCCCAGGCGTGGCTGACCGACCCGCAGTTCATCACCGACTTCGGCGATGCACTCGACAGCTATCGCCAGACGCTGGATGCCCAGGAAGCGAAAGGCGAGTAAAGATTTCGAGGCAAAAAAAACGGCCGCTTGTCATCGCTGACAGCGGCCGTTTTTCATTTCAACAACGTTTGGCGTGAGTCAGGGACTCAGCGAGCAACCGCTCCAATCATCTTCTCGCTACGACGACGGCGAGCAACCAGCAGGCCGGCCGCAACCACCATGATGGCGAGCAGGCCGGTCGCGAGGATTTCCACACGATGGGCCTCCTGGAACAGCATGATGGTCAAGGCGCCGACGATGAACGCGATCACCGCGTAGGTCAGGCCCGGGAACAGCCACATGCTGAAGACGATTTTCTCGCCGCGAGCCACACGCTGTTTGCGCATGCGCAGTTGCGAGATCGCAATCACCAGGTACACCAGCAGTGCGATGGCACCGGAGCTGGCCAGCAGGAATTCGAACACTGCCGCCGGGGCCACGTAGTTGGCGAATGTCGCCAGGAACGCAGCACCTGTGGACAACATCACCGCCCAGTATGGCGTGCCGCTGTTGTTGGTGCGGGTGGACATGGCCGGTGCATCACCGCGCTTGCCCAGGGAAAACAGCATGCGCGACGAGGTGTAGAGCGCCGAGTTCAGGCAGCTGGTCACCGCGACCAATACCACGATGTCGACGATCATCTTGGCGTTCGGGATGCCCATGCGCTCAAGCACGGTCTGGTAGGAACCCAGGCTGGCCAGTAGCGGATCGTTCCACGGCACCAGGGCCACGACGATGAAGATCGATACGAGGTAGAACAAACCGATACGCCAGATCACCGAGTTGGTGGCCTTGGTGATTTGTTTGCCAGGGTTCTTCGATTCCGCGGCCGCGATGGTCACGATCTCGGTACCCATGAAGGAGAACATGGTGGTCAGGATCGCGCCCAACACCGCGCCCATGCCGTTTGGCAGGAAGCCCTGAGTGTCGAACAGGTGCGAAACGCCGCTGACCTGGCTGCCTGGCAGGAAGCCGAAGATGGCCATGACACCCAGGATAATGAAACCGATGATCGCCAGGACCTTGACCAGGGCAAACCAGAATTCGAACTCGCCATAGTTCTTCACGCTGAACAGGTTGGTCACTGTCAGCAACATCGTGATCACCAAGGCAAAGGCCCAGATAGCCACGTTAGGGAACCAGGCATGCAGGATGGTCGCGGCGGCGTTGGCCTCCAGCGGGATGACGAGCACCCAGAACCACCAGTACAACCAGCCGATGGTGAAACCGGCCCAGTGACCGATCGCGCGATCGGCGTACGTCGAGAAGGAGCCTGTGTCCGGCGAGGCGACGGCCATTTCGCCGAGCATGCGCATAACCAACACCACCAGCATACCGGCGGCGGCGTAGGCCAACAGGACGGCCGGGCCTGCAGCGGCGATTGCGTGACCCGAGCCGACGAACAGGCCGGCACCGATTACCCCGGCAATCGACAGCATGGTCACATGACGCGGTTTGAGCCCCTGTTCGAGGCCATTAGAGCTATGGGTACTGCTCATTGAAACTACCTTTGTAAGGAGAAGCGAATACATTCACCCGCTTGGCGCTCCTCTGTGTAAAAAGAAACAAACGGGGGTGTTCCGGAATCTGCACGCAATAATTGCGCCAAAATGTTTCAAAGCCGCCTGTTCCGGCGCTTTCCACCTGACCGGACGGTCATCGCAAGCCGTTGATATCAATGGCACTTCGCCAGAACGTTACCCTCCGACTCACTTGAAGTGACAATCCCGCGCACCGGAAACACACACAAAAATGGTTCGGCGCACGATAAAAGGGCAGATCGATAACCTTTGGCCTGTTAGCGCTTCCAACCCCCCGCCAAAGCTGGCAACATCGCGCCCTTTTTTAGAACAGCCGCCTGGCTTTCTCTCCAGAAGCAGGGTTCAAACGACTGTTCGGTTGTTGATGGGGCGACAGTCTGCTGTGCCGATGCGACAACCTGCCCCATGCCACCCGTTTACTGCCCGTAGCGCTGTTGGCTGCCCTTGAAACGCTATGCTAGCTTGGCCGCCTCGCCAGGAAGGCCACCAACAGCAGGAGCGCAAAACACAATGAGGAACGCACATGGCTGAGGCCACGCCCGCGCTTGAAATCCGCAACCTGCACAAACGCTACGGCTCGCTGGAGGTGCTCAAAGGCATCTCGCTGACAGCCCGCGATGGCGATGTGATCTCGATCCTGGGTTCTTCCGGTTCCGGCAAGTCCACGTTCCTGCGCTGCATCAACCTGCTGGAAAACCCGCACCAGGGCCAGATCCTGGTCGCCGGTGAAGAACTCAAGCTCAAAGCCGCCAAGAATGGCGAACTGGTCGCCGCCGACGGCAAGCAGATCAATCGTCTGCGCAGTGAAATTGGTTTTGTATTTCAAAACTTTAATCTGTGGCCGCACATGAGCGTGCTCGACAACATCATCGAGGCCCCGCGCCGCGTGCTCGGCCAGAGCAAAGCCGAGGCCATCGAGGTCGCCGAAGCCTTGCTGGCCAAGGTCGGCATCGCCGACAAGCGCCACGCTTACCCGGCGCAACTGTCCGGCGGCCAGCAACAGCGTGCGGCCATCGCCCGCACCCTGGCCATGCAGCCCAAGGTCATCCTGTTCGACGAGCCCACCTCCGCCCTTGACCCGGAAATGGTCCAGGAAGTACTTAATGTCATCCGCGCACTGGCCGAAGAAGGCCGCACCATGCTGCTGGTCACCCATGAAATGGGCTTCGCCCGTCAGGTCTCCAGCGAAGTGGTGTTTCTCCACCAAGGCCTGGTAGAAGAGCAAGGATCGCCACAGCAGGTGTTTGAAAACCCGCTTTCGGCACGCTGCAAACAATTCATGTCCAGCAACCGCTAACGGAGCTACCCGCATGCAGAACTACAAAAAGATCTTCCTGGCTGCCGCCGTCACCCTGGCCTTCAGCGCCGGTGCCATGGCCGAAACCCTGAAGATGGGCATCGAAGCGGCCTACCCGCCGTTCAACAATAAAGATGCCAGTGGCAACGTTGTCGGCTTCGACAAGGAAATCGGCGACGCCCTGTGCGCCAAGATGAAAGTCGAATGCACCGTTGTGACGTCCGACTGGGACGGCATCATCCCGGCCCTGAACGCCAAGAAGTTCGACTTCCTGATCTCGTCGATGTCGATCACCGACGAGCGCAAGCAAGCGGTGGACTTCACCGACCCGTACTACTCCAACAAGCTGCAATTCATCGCGCCGAAAGACAAAGAGTTCAAGACCGACAAGGCTTCCCTGCAAGGCAAAGTGATCGGCGCACAACGTGCGACCCTCGCCGGCACCTGGATGGAAGACAACATGGAAGGCGTTGAAGTCAAACTCTACGACACTCAGGAAAACGCCTACCTCGACCTGACTTCCGGTCGCCTGGACGGCATCCTGGCGGACAAGTACGTCAACTACGAGTGGCTCAAAAGCGACGCCGGCCGCGCCTACGAATTCAAGGGCGACCCGGTGGAAGAAAGCGACAAGATCGGCATCGCCGTTCGCAAGAACGACCCGATCCGCGAAAAGCTGAACGCCGCGCTGAAAGAAATCGTTGCTGACGGTACCTACAAGAAAATCAACGACAAGTACTTCCCGTTCAGCATCTATTGATACTGACCTGCCGGACCGGTGCCGCCTGCTGACGGCGCCGGTCCCCGGCCTTGCCTGCCGCGATTTGAAAAGAAATCCATGATTATCGACCTCTACGGATTCGGCCCGGCGCTCGCCGCCGGCGCGCTGATGACTGTGAAACTGGCGCTCTCGGCCCTGTGCCTGGGACTGGTACTCGGTCTGCTCGGCGCCTTGGCCAAGACTTCCCCGTACAAGCCGCTGCAATGGCTTGGCGGCACGTATTCGACCCTGGTTCGCGGTATCCCGGAATTGCTCTGGGTCCTGCTGATCTACTTCGGCACCGTCAACCTGATGCGCGCCCTGGGCGAGTTCTTCGGCAACCCCGACCTGGAACTCAATGCCTTCGCCGCTGGCGTCATCGCCCTGGGCCTGTGCTTCGGCGCCTACGCCACGGAAGTGTTTCGCGGTGCGATCCTCGCCATTCCCAAAGGCCATCGTGAAGCCGGTGTAGCCCTGGGCCTGTCGAAATGGCGCATCTTCACCAAATTGATCATGCCGCAGATGTGGCGCATCGCCCTGCCCGGCCTGGGCAACCTGTTCATGATCCTGATGAAGGACACCGCACTGGTGTCAGTGATCGGCCTGGAAGAAATCATGCGTCACGCGCAAATCGGCGTGACCGTGTCCAAGCAACCGTTCACCTTCTATATGGTCGCCGCGTTCATGTACCTGAGCCTGACGATCCTGGCCATGACCGGCATGCACTTCCTGGAAAAACGCGCCGCTCGCGGCTTCGCGAGGAGCGCCCAATGAACTGGGAAATCATCATCAAGTGGCTGCCAAAACTGGCCCAGGGCGCAACCCTGACCCTGGAGCTGGTGGCCATCGCCGTGATCGCCGGCCTGCTGCTGGCGATTCCCCTGGGCATCGCTCGTTCATCGCGCCTGTGGTGGGTGCGGGCCTTTCCCTACGGCTACATCTTCTTTTTCCGTGGCACGCCGTTGCTGGTTCAACTGTTCCTCGTCTATTACGGCCTGGCGCAGTTCGACGTGATCCGCAACAGCTCGATGTGGCCCTACCTGCGCGATCCGTTCTGGTGCGCCACCGCGACCATGACCCTGCACACCGCCGCCTACATCGCCGAGATCCTGCGCGGCGCGATCCAGGCGATTCCGCCGGGTGAAATCGAAGCGGCGCGAGCCCTGGGCATGTCCAAGGCCAAGGCGCTGATCTACATCATCCTGCCCCGTGCCGCGCGCATCGGCCTGCCGGCCTACAGCAACGAAGTGATCCTGATGCTCAAGGCCAGCGCCCTGGCCAGCACCGTGACCTTGCTGGAGCTGACCGGCATGGCCCGCACCATCATTGCCCGGACCTACCTGCCGGTGGAGATCTTCTTCGCCGCCGGCATGTTCTACCTGCTGATGGCTTACGTGCTGGTGCGCGGCTTCAAGCTGCTGGAGCGCTGGTTGCGCGTCGATGCCTGCCAAGGGCGTTGATTCCCAGGTGTTGACGGGCGAGGCCCTGCTCGCCCGCTTCACCGCGCTGGATGCGTTTCTGACACAGCATCAGGCGCTATGGAAGCCTCGACCGTTCACCCATCTGCAGCTTCCCTGGGAAACGGCCTACCCCGAATTGGCCAACTGGCTACGTGGCCGATCACTGGAAGACGCAGAAAACGCCCACAACCAACCTGCCCTGCTGGACGCGCCAGAGCCTTTTGCTTCATTGGCGGCGCTGTCCCTTGAATTGGCTGAAGTGGGTGAGTTGCCGGCGCATGCACTGGAGGCTGCGGGTCATCGACTGAACGTGGATGTACCGGGACGCAAGTGGCAACAGATCGAAGCCTTCGCCAGTCGATTGCAGTTTGCAGAGGCGCCAAGGCACTGGCTGGACTGGTGCTCGGGCAAAGGGCACCTGGGCCGACGGTTGCTGCAAACCGGTCAACAACTGACCTGCCTGGAATACGACCCGGCGCTGGTTGCCAGCGGCCAGGCACTCAGCCAACGTCATCAACTGCGTGCGCTGCATGTCCAGCAGGATGTGCTCGCGGCGGATACCGCCACGTTATTGAGCGCTGATCACACACCGGTAGCCCTGCATGCCTGTGGTGATCTGCACGTGCAACTGATCCATCTGGCCAGCGCAGCGGGCTGCAAACAAATCGCCATCGCGCCTTGCTGCTATAACCGAATCAATCTTCCCCGGTACTCACCGATATCTTCGGCCGCCAGGAACTCCGATCTACAGCTCTCCATCGACGATCTCGCACTGCCGATGAGCGAAACCGTTACCGCGGGTGCGCGCGTCCGCCGTCAACGCGACACCTCCATGGCCCGGCGACTGGCCTTCGACCTGCTGCAACGCCAGGTGCGTGGCGTGGACGAGTACCTGCCAACGCCTTCCCTGCCCAGCGCCTGGCTGGACAGCCCCTTCGCCGAGTACTGCCAGCATCTGGCCCGACTCAAAGACTTATCCACAGTCGGCCAGCAAAATTGGGTGGTACTGGAAGCCAGCGGTTGGCAGCGCCTGGCGCAAGTGCGCAATCTTGAGCTGCTGCGTGGCCTTTTCCGACGCCCACTGGAGCTTTGGCTGGTACTCGATCGGGCGCTTTTCCTGCTCGATCAGGGCTACACCGTTCGCCTCGGCACCTTCTGCGAAACCCCGCTGACGCCGCGTAATTTCCTGCTGTTGGCAGAGCGCCCTTAAGGCTGTGCAGCCTGTGGATAACTCTGTTGATGAAAATATCGTGGATCCAACATTTACAGCTGTTTCAAGGGTGAAACGATACTGTTCAAATTTCGTACACCCGGATAAAAAACCTGAAAAACAGTGATTTGCGTGCCAGATGAGAACGAGTCCACAAATTCACGCACGATTGCGTGCGCCGACAACCACGTTGTGCATAAGCGTTAAACCAAAAGAACATAAACGACGCTGAAAACCTCAACTATCTTTGCCCAGCGTCAGAATTGTCTGGCGATCAGTAAGCAAGGAGCTGAGAAACCATGAGCACACTGAACAATGCGCAGGAAGCCGTCGACGCCGTTGCCAACCAGGCCATTGAAGCTGCATTGCAGCAAACCTTCGCGGTGGGTGGCGCCATCATCAACAACGCAACAGGACAAGTGATCGCTGCGCTGCACAACAACGTATTAATGCCGTTTCCCGGCGGTGGTACGACTTACTTCCTGCCCCACGACCCTACCGCCCACGGCGAACGACAACTGGTGGACTGGTATTACGAAAACGCCTCGCCACTGCAGCTGCCCCCTCCCAATCAACTGACTATCGTGACTACGCTGGACCCCTGCGCCATGTGCGCCGGCTCGCTACTGACCGCAGGATTCAACGTTGCCGTCAGTGCGATCGATGACTACGCGGGCATCAACTACAACAGCCAATTCACGTTTCCGTCGCTACCACCGCACATTCGCCAGCAAGCGCAGAACACCTGGGGTTACTACGCGATTGCAGCGCCTGTCAGCCGGGCCTATCAGGGGTCAACCCGCCCCGTGTTCGGTGGCCAGTCCATCGACTCGGCCGCGTATTTCCTCACCAGCTCGATCTTCTCCGCCAGCGTCAACACGGTGCGCGAGGCCAGCAACAACAGCGGTTTGCCGCCAGACCAGCTGAAAAATCCGTCCACACTTCCCGCCAATAGCAAAGTGCGCCAGGCACTCACTGCACTCAGTCCATTTGCGCTGACCGTACAATCGGCGAACCCGCGCGACCCCGGCGCAGAACTCGCCCCCGCACTGGTCAAAACCGCGCAGCAAAGTCCGGTGTTCAATTCGGTGGCGCTCATCGACCCGTTCGGCAATTTGCTGGTATGCCTAGGAGGCCTTGAGAATCAGTCGCCGATTCGTACAGCGTTCATGGAAACGACCCGCAACTACGCGGTCATGCGCTGGACCCTGATGAATGACCCGGATCCGGCCGTTCGCGCACAGGCCGAGCAATACCTGACCCATCCGAAGTACGGCACCTTTGTCTTTCTGTATGCCCCCGACCCCACCACCCCGCAGGCAGTGATGACTTTCGGCGCGTACGGCTCGACCATGGAAGGCCCCGTGCCCCAGAGCTATCCGTCCAACCTGCAATACGTGCTATTGCCCGGCAACACCACGGCTCAAACGTTGTCGACACTGGCCCAGAACCTGCCGCCGTTCTACACCCAAAGCGTGCAAGTAGCGCCCGCGCAAGTGCTGAGCCAAGACCTGATCAACGCCGTCAAAAACAGCGTTTGACCCCTCCAGGCAATCCCGCCGCCCGGCCCTGCGAAAGAGTCCGCAGGGCCGGACTGACACAAAAGCAAAAATAGTCAGAATTCAGGGGTTTACAGAACCAATCCAATCGCTATAATCGTCGCCCTGACACGCCGGTATAGCTCAGATGGTAGAGCAACTGACTTGTAATCAGTAGGTCCCGGGTTCGATTCCTGGTGCCGGCACCATACAAGGTTCCAGAGAAGGCTTTCAAAATCTCTGGAACCCCCGAAAAACCCGCCTTCTGGCGGGTTTTTTCGTTTTGAGGCTCCATCGATTTCCGTCAGAAACTGGTGGATTCCAACCCGTTTAAGGGTAGAGTTTGGGGTAAAGGTCACTTCGATAAAAGGGAGTACCCTTATGTCGCGCACCACTGCTCCACTCTCTGATTCGGCTTGCCGCTCAGCCAAACCCACCGACCGTGCCTACAAGCTTTTCGACGGCGACGGCCTCTACCTCCTAGTCCAACCCAATGGCCGCAAAGGCTGGCGGCTCCGTTACGTCAAACCTGACGGACGGGAAGGACTGACCTCGTTCGGCAACTACCCCGTCATTGGCCTCGCCGATGCGCGCCGCAAGCGCTTGGAGATCAAGCGAATGTTGGCGGATGGCATTGATCCCATAGAGACCAAACACCAAGCCAAGGCGGAAGCAGTAATCAAAGGCAGAACCTTTGAAAGCGTTGCGCTGGACTGGCATACGGAAATGTCGGCCAAGTGGGCACCAGGCCATTCCAAGACAGTAATGAGCCGCCTCAAAACCCACGTATTCCCGCTGATCGGCGCCCGCGCCATTGTCGACCTCGACACCCATGACCTCATGCAGCCCTTGGAAGCGATCAAGAAGCGCGGAACGATAGACGTAGCTTTAAGGGTACAAAACTACCTGCAGAGCATCATGCGCGAGGCAAAACGCCTCCGGCTTATCACCGCAAACCCTGCTTACGACCTCGAAGGCTTGATCAAAGCCCCGCGGGTGGTACATCGCCCCGCTCTACCCTTATCGCGACTGCCGGAACTACAGGAGCGGATCGACACCTATAAAGGCCGCGCCCTTACCCGTCTGACGGTGATGCTATCGCTGCATGTGTTTGTACGATCCAGCGAACTGCGTTTCGCCCGCTGGAGCGAGTTCGACCTCAAGCGCGGCACCTGGGAGATACCGGACACTCGACCCGCGTTGGAGGGAGTACCCTTTTCCACAAGGGGTACGAAGATGGCAGGGGATATCCATTTAGTACCCTTATCGCCGCAAGCAGTGGCGCTACTCGAAAAAATCCATGCACTCACAGGCAAATTCGCATTGGTCTTCGCAGGGGATGCCAAACCCTGGAAGCCCATGTCCGAAAATACCGTGAACAACGCGCTTCGGACGATGGGATACGACACCAAAACCGATATCTGCGGGCATGGATTTCGCTCGATGGCCTGCAGCGCACTGATCGAGTCAGGATTGTGGTCGGAGACAGCCATTGAACGGCAGATGAGCCACAAGGAGCGCAACAACGTCCGCGCCGCTTACATCCACAAGGCCGAGTTCATCGAGGAGCGCAGGCTGATCATGAACTGGTGGAGCCGGTACCTGGAGGCCAACCGGCAGGAGCATGTCACTCCACACGAATTTGCAAATCAGACCGGAGCGAACGTTACTCGCCTAAAAGCAAAACGTGGCGCAAACGAGTAAGCGCTCGGTCTTTATATCTCAGTGATCCGCTTGTCCACGCGGGTCCATCCAAACAGGGCTGCAAAGCCGCCCTGTTTGGATGGACCTCACTTAAAAAATCTAAAGCCCATACAACGGTCTGTGGAAAACCACAGATTTCCACCGGTGGATAATTTCATCCACAGCCGCAGAACTCCTAAAAATTCGAGCCTTGACCCGAATTATCCACAGGCGTAGAAAAGATCGGGCAAAGCGCTGTCGTTGACAGCAACCCAGGTCGCCAGAACCTTTAAGGCTACGCCACACCGTGGTGGTTCTCCCAAAGTGCGATTAGCGTCCGGCGGCTCGCACGGTCACAGCGATGTGATGGATGCCTACTTTTGCCAGTGTGCCCACTGCGGCAACTCATCCCCTTTCATAGCTGCCCTGCAGCAACCTATCCGCTTGGCCATTTCCTTGCGCCAACCTGCGCCCGTCTCTTTCTCCCGGAAAGAGACGGGCGCTCCTACCGCTGCTGCAGCCCAACTCGTACAAGGCTTTGCGGCATTTCCCCTCGTGACAATCGGCGTGACAAACACCGAAAAGTCACCAGCAACAGCGATGCAGATGATGGTGCCGCAGCCACGGAATGGACTGCACCTGACTGACAGTCAGGTATGCCCCTGTCATCACCTCACTGCCTTCACCCGACTCAGGATCTCGCGGCGCTGGTCTCGTCAGTCAGTGCAGCCTCCACCCGCCCACTTCTTCGGAAGTGCTCAGGAGGTCAGATCATGAGATGCCCAAGCTCCCGGTCGTAAAGAGCCGTCAGTCCCGCGTTAGTGGACAACCCTCACAGGTCGCAGGGGCCTTGATCCCTGATAACACTCAACATCCTTGGCGGGATGACGTGGGGCGAGGATCGGAGAACGGGAGATGAGGTGATTGAGATGGCATTGGTGGGTAGACGCGATGGCCGCAATTTCGGCTACGGCAGGCAATTGAGCTACGCAGGACCGCAGGCATTGAAAGACATGTTCGGCGGCGGCCACTACGGCACGGTCAAGGCGCATTCTGATCGGTGGCAGGCATTTGTGAAGTGGTGCCGATCCGAACAGGGGCCCGGTATCAATGATGCGCGGCAGGTTGATCGGAAGGTGTTGGCCAACTATGCGGCGTATCTCCGTGACCTGGTTGGGCGCGGTGACCTCGCCATCAGCACCGCGCAAAATCGGCTATCCAGCGTTAACAGGACCATGGCGGCGCTTCGCGGTGATCAGTGCGTGAAATTGCCAAGCCCGAGCAAGGCGTTGGGTATGCAGCGCACCGGGGTTCGACACTCGGTGCCGCAGGGCCAGGACCACGAACAGGTTAAGCAGATCGTCGATGCGCTTTGCAACCATCATCAGCTAAGGGCCGCCGCTATCGTTCTATTGGCGCGAGCCACCGGCATGCGCTTGCGTGAGGCCATCTTGGCGGATCTGCCACGATTAAGTCGGGAGGCTAGAGAATTCGGCAAGATCAACATCCAAGACGGCACCAAAGGCGGCCGCGCCGGTGCATCCGCTCCCCGCTGGATTACGGTGGATGAGAAAGTTCGAATAACGCTGGGATTTGCGGAGCAGGTATCGCCTGCGGGTAGCCACAACCTGATTGCGCCAAGCGAAAGTTACTTGAGTGTTCTGCAGAAAGTCGTCCGCCCGGCACGGGACGTCCTACATGCACAAAACCTCAAAGGCTTCCATGAGCTACGAGCGGCCTATGCATGTGAGCGCTATGAGCAAATCACCCAACACCGCGCGCCTATTAACGGTGGCCAATGCTGCCAGTTAGATCAGCGTCTTGATCATGAAGCCCGACGGCAAATCAGCTATGAACTGGGGCACGGTCGGATTGACGTAGTCGCTGCCTACATTGGGGGGCGGGCATGAGCAAGCCATTCGATATGGAGCTGTTCTTGGCTGGAGTGCTGACCGGATCGCACGCGACGCGGCAACGTCACTTACGGCAGGCACAAACCATACAGAATAAAATTGCACTGCGCTGGCAGCGAGCGACACCCTGGGCTTGGCAGCGAAAGCATTTGACTTGGTTCATAGAGCATTGTCTCGCCAGCCATGACGAGACGACACGATACTACTATCTGCTTACTATCCGACTGCTCGTTCGGCGCCTAGAAACGTCATGGGCTTTCAATCTCAAACTGGGATGTGATTCAGATAGTCACGACCGACAGCAACCGGCTCAAAGCAGACGTCAACATGAGTAGGAAATGCCTGCTCTGCGTCAAAGTGAATAAATCCTCTCGTGCACGCCACTCTTCTTGACTTTCGACGATTCGAACGCATAGTCATGTTCATCAAAATTACACTCCGAAATAAAATGAGTGTATTTCAAACTCTTCACGCGAGCCATGGTCTTGCTTTTACGCAACTCCGTTGTTTTATTCTGAACATTCATTTCAGGTTTGAAGTAATTGATCAAACCGGCCTCGGCGGCGAGCACAAGATTTTCTTCCCCTAAGGTCATATAGTCTTTAGGTTGTTTGATGACCATGCCGTCGCGAGACGCCATCGCCTCGAACTGTGGCGTGAAGAAGTACAGATAGATTTCCGCATTGTCCTCGCATTCTGCTTGGGCTTGCTGCACACGCTTGTGCCCGTCCATTCGGTCAGACAGCTCCATGGCCTTGCCGATGTACATAACTTCGTACTTTTCCGGAAGGTCATCGGTAACACGCAGCAGTTGATGAGCAAAGATGATATGCCTATTTTCATCCTTGGGCATCGGGTCCACAGGTGTCAGAAAATGGTAGGCGATTGCCCGATCCGCACGCTCCTTCTCCCCGCTTCCCGGCATGACGGCTGCAACCATGGGCTCTCGCTTCAACAGGCGCTCATACTCATCTGCGGACTCGACATATTGAATCATTGATTGCAGATGGGCCGGTGTCGGAAAGAATTCTTTATTGATAGCCGGCGCGCCGTGCATCAGTTGAGCAATGTCGACCTTGTGAGGGCGCGACAGCATGCCCTGTGAGGCATACTTAAACACGATCTGGCACTTTTTGCTCAGCGAGGCACTTGAAAATCGCACTTTACGTCGTTTTACGAGAAAATAGATTCGCCCGCTTCTGAATCTATCCACCGCCTCTAGAGGCACTTCGAATTCGCGATACAACTTATCAGGCGTAATAAAGAATGCGTCTACCAGATGAGACTTAAGAATTTTGAACGGTGGCTTGATCATAACTAATCCTTAGGCGATATAATCCCACGACACCGGGCCAATTATATCGATTCACCTAACACTCTATAGATATTCAATGACAACCTGCGGCCAATTAGCAATGGCAATTATCGAGCCAAAGCTGCTACACCCGAGCCCTACGCTGCCAACCGACCCCTAGCTGCTCTTTACAGAGAGCAGATAGGGATCTGAAACAGGCTCCAACTCTTGCGCTAACAGTTTCTCCAGCGGTCAGTCTATTCGAATAAAGCGGAGAACTTTTTCACGCAAGCGCAGCAGGATAACGAACCAACTGATTGCCAAATCTAGAACGCGACCAACTCGGCAATCTTTTCAGCTATCACCGACATCGAATCTTCAGCGGTGTCCAGGCCGCTTCGGGAGGCGAGTAACGGGCTGACATTGCGAAGTGCGTCGTATGTAGTGTTATGCACGATGGGAACTAGTTGGTTACTCGCCAAGAGCGTGGAAAGCTCTTTGTCGGCAACGCTTTCTTTGGGGAGGCGAGCCAACAGCGCGGGAGTCACCAGCACGAGTCCAATTCGCGAATTTGCTAAGCCTTTGTCGATGGCGCGCATCATCGGAACACCGAGCCCAAGATCCTTCTCGCTAAACCAAACCTTGACACCAGCAGCTATTAGAAGCTCGTGCAGCTCTTTGGCCGCCCCTTGCCGATCGTCCCACGCGTGGCACAGAAATACGTCACGCAGGTCAGGTTGCGCCGCTGCTCGCGTCTCAATGGTCTGGCGAATTGGCTGAAGTGATTGCACTTGATCCAATGTGTATGACACGGACGAACCAGCTTTGGACCAGCGTGGCCTTGAACCACCGCCCGATCTGCCAGCCCCACCACTATTGCTATAGCTGCTATAGCTACTCCCACTGCTACCAAATGATGGGGTGTAGGAGCGAGAGCTGCTGCGGTAGCGGCACGCAGGGCAGGCCGCTGCCGCTGCAGCTGAGCTATGTCCGCGTATTGGTGCTGTACATCTAGACATGTCGTAACCCTTTCATATACGAAGCGAGTGGCCTTCAGGACACAAAATGTGTCCTGGGCTCTGTTTAAGCGATTATCAATTGGTCGCTTTTGGGCGAATGACGATACGGAACGGTTGCCCGTTAGCACGTCGAATCACCTTCCCCGACTTGGTGGTGATGGTCATCCGGTAGATAACCTCGCCTTCCCCATCGGGTTTTTCGAACATCTCAAGCTGGGACATGGAATGCCTCCTTCGAGATGGCTCAAACACAGAACTCGCTCCCTTGCGAAAGGACCCCATAGGGGCTACCATCCACAAGCTTTTTCCACAAAGCGCGAGAGACACCTGGAGCCGATTCAGACGTCTTTTTCCGAAGGCCGGTCAAGTTCGTACCTTGACCGGCTTTTGTGTTTCTGGCGTTCTGACATTTCATCCGAGCCATCTTTTTGAAGCGCCTAAGGTGCTACAGATGAACATAAGAACAAGCCATAAGCGAAATGTATCATCGTCATTTTGATTACGTCAAGCACTCTCATGTGCTATCGTGGGATCTCAGATGCGCCCGACCAGACGTTGGGGGCATTCCGCAAGGCAGGTAAGAAGGCAATACCGTAAGAAGGCAAGACGGAGAGCAAATGATTGATTTGAGCGAATATAGCCAGGCGCAACGGGAGCGTCTGGTGTACATAGATTTCCGACTGTATTTCACGGGGACCGTTTCACGCACTGACCTCATGGATAGGTTCGGGGTGGGCGCGGCAGCTGCCACCCGTGATTTCGCGCAGTATCGAGAGATTGCTCCTCAGAACACTGAGCTCGACACTGTGACCAAGCACTACGTGATGCGCGAGACGTTCTCGCCTCTAGTCGCGCATTCGCCTGAGCGCGTGCTCACGGCTCTCTCCCATGGGTACGGATACGGTCTGGATGGAGAGAAGCCATTCATCCTAAATGAATCGGTTTTGCTGCTCAGCAAGCCGAAAGTAGAGGTTTTGGCGCCAATCTCGCGCGCAATCAGCCTCAACCAAGTGGTGAAAATCAGCTACACCTCGGGCTCGGGAAAATCTGAACGGGAAATTGTGCCGTTCGCTATCAGTTGCGACGGCTTGCGCTGGCACGTCCGCGCGTACGATCGTAAGCGCGGAAAGTTTGTGGACTTTGTTCTAGCTCGAATCGGATCTGCTCAAGTTCAACTGGGAGAAAAGCCACTCGCCAAAGAGAACCAGAAGAACGATGACCAGTGGAATCGAATGCTCGACCTCCCTCTTGTCCCTCATCCTGATAAGGATTGTGCACAGATCATGATGTGCGACTACGACATGCCTGACGGTGTCCTAAGGCTTCGAGTTCGTGCGGCCATGGCTGGGTACGTCTTGCAGCAGTACCACGTGGACTCCTCGCCTGACCACAGCATCAAAGACAAGGCCTACCGCCTATGGCTTAGCGATCCCTTGGCTCTGTACGGGGTGGAGAGCTCAATGTTTGCGCCCGGATACAGAAATCCAAATTTTGACGAGGCGGAAAGCGATAAAGTTGAAGGCAGCTAAACGAGCTGCGCTTTACGTAAATCGCGTCCAGGCATTTTCACTTTGCCAGGCAGAGTTTTCTTCGGGCTCACTATCATCTCCGTGATCATTTGGTGGTTTGGCTCTGATGCAAAACCTACTACGTTCCTAGTGGAAGACAATCGGGCGAGTGCCCGAGGATAGTTTTAGAGATAGAAGCGCATAACCCTAACAATAAATAAATTATAAATCATATAGATATAAAGTCTTTCGACTCCTGGTGCCGCACCACACAAAACAAATCCCCTGCAGAAATGCAGGGGCTTTGTTGTTTCTGCCCCCCTCTCCTCCCAGCTTCCCCCCTCGCTTCAGCCCACAACCTCATTGGCTTTTCTGCATATCAGAGTGCCACCACGTAGCAAAACAGCAGTATCATTGCCACGGTGGTTCCCCTGCACTCATTCTCGCGAGTACAGCGGCATACGGACATGGATGTGTCGGCCCTCAGGGCTTGCACTTATACGGATATTTTTCCCATGAGCTTCTGCCTCAACCCAGGCATCACGCATTTTCTTGCGGCTGCGCCCCATGCGCGCGGCTTTAGTGCTGTTCGTCTGCAATACCACGCAAGACCCCAGACAAGCGTAAAGCCACACCGACCCTGGATCAGGACGGTGAAGGCATTCCTTCACATCAAAAAATCCAACGGGCATGCCGCCCGGCCTTGACGTTCTGTTTTCGAACATTGCTGCGCAGGTACGAGAGATCGGGCCTTTGGAAAGCGTTTTTTCAAACAATCAGAAGACACCCAGGGGGTCTTGATCCCCTCGGGCCTGGAGCATTCGGTCATTGGCCGAAGGAAAATCCGTCAGCTTGACGGACTATGGAATGGGGAGATGGCATTCGGATGTTTTTAAATCATGTTTTGAGACCGACAGCGCTCGCCGTCGCGATTGCCGTTGGCCTTAGTGGCTGCGCCCACGTCGATCAGTACATGGGGCAGTCTTCCGGGACAAGCGCCTGCGTTGCCGGTGGCGCGGTGGGTGCGGTCCTGGGGGTTGCAGTCGTCGCGTTAACCAAAGGCGACGCCAATGCCTACAAGAAAGGCGCATTGATCGGCGCAGGCGCCGGGTGTGGCGTCGCGCTGCTGTACCGCGAGCGGGTGCAGAAGCTTCAGGCTGTCGCAAAAGAAGAAGGCCTGGTGATGCAGGTCAGCGAGCTGAATGCCAACGTCGCCCAGCCTGCGGCCAAACCGGACGTGCAGTCCGTGGGTGTTGAAGCTCAACTGCAGTCATCCGAAATGTTTGCTGTTGGTTCCGCGGAGCTGACCACTGAAGGCAGGCGGAAACTGACGCGCCTGGCCGCAGCATTGGCCGACAAGCAACCAGCCCCCCAACAACCCCCTCAGACGCTCAAGAAGATTCTGGTCGTTGGCCACACCGATGCTACCGGTGCGGCTGAATTCAATCAGAAACTGTCCGAGCAACGCGCTCGTGCCGTGGGCCAGATCCTGGCGGATGCCGGTATCGCTCGCCAGGACATTTACTATCAGGGCGCCGGGGCGTCTCGACCTCTCGCCAGTAACGACACAGAGCAAGGTCGTACCGAGAACCGTCGCGTCGAATTCGTCGAGATCGACAACGAGAAATTGCTGGTTGAACGCGTCCGTAGCGAACGCAGTAACGCCAAGTACCTGGCCCATGGCACCGCGCCCGTGGCCAAGGCCAAACCGGCAGTGGCTAAATCGACCCCGGCCAAACCTGTCGTGACGGCGAGTCAACAGCCTGCGGTGCAAGTGCCACAACCGGTTGCCCAGGCGCCTGCCTCCACGACGGTTTCCCCTGCCAAATCAGCCATTGTTCCACTGGGCGGTGACGGAGGTGTCGACTTCGGCGGTAATGCTGTCACCGACACTCGCTCGATCCTGGCCATGGGCATCACACCAAAAAGCTCGCCCTTCTCCTTGATTGGCACCGCCAATGCGACCGCACCCTTGAGTTCATGTGTCGCCGACCTTCCCCGTATCGAAGGCCAGGTCAAGAACCTGGCCGATGACAAGCCGCTGAACGAGTTCGCGACCAACGAGTTCTTCCCCGGCCTGACTGGCAAGCCCTGGGCAACTGCGGTCAACGGTCACTCCGTCACCGTTGGCCCGATCGCGGTTTTGCGTGACGACGCCAAGGTCGCTCAAGCGCCGAAAATGCAATTCATCACCGACTACGCAACCCCGCAAAAGCGTCAGAGTCAGCCATACCTCTCCGTCGCTAATACCTATGAAGGGGAGAACAAGATTCTTTATCGGGTGTTTGCCGTCGACCAGTCCAAGTCCCCAGTGACTTGCATGGACATCGTTTTCGACAAGCGTGCTGGCAGCGCCATCGCTGGCGAAATCTATTACCCGAAACAGGGTGACGCTTACGTCGCTCAGTTCACACCGAAGCGCCGATAAGTCTAGAGGGACACGCAATGCTCGAAATTTTCCGTTCGTTTTTCACCGCGTACTGGTACGTGATCATTCCGGTGGTCTTTACCGTCCTGCTTTCAATCCCGGTGATTGTCTACTGGTCGTCATTCAAGTACTGGCTGATGAAAGTCCGTATTCGCCTGCCCGGACTTGGCCGCATCAGCCACTGGGTCAAACATCCCGGCGAAAAGGAAAAGCCAAGCGATACCAACACCAAGCCCATCGGTTTTCTTTCATCCGAGCTGGAGCTGTGCTCGTTCTACGATAAGTACTACCGGGAACATCAGCCCTCGGAAGCCAATTTCCGTCGCAGCCAGGACTACCTCGGCAAGATCCAGGAAGACGGCCGGCGGGAGAAAGGCCTTGGCCTGTGGACGCTGATCATCGTCCTGATGCTGATCGAGGCCACGGCCTTCGGTTTCGCGCTGGCGCCTTTTGCCCTGACACTGGCCACACCAAACACCGCACTGGCCGGCGCTTTCGCCATCGGCCTGGTGATCTCGATCATCGGTTTGTTCCTTTCCGAGTTTGCCGGCCGCGCGCTCTACAAGAACCGCGTCGTCGACAACATCATGTCTTATGAAAACCTGCGTCGCACAGGCGCGGGCGGCGACATGATCAGTACTCACATCATCACCATCGACAACACCAACGACGACGATAACTGCGCGCCCTATCAACAAATGTTGAACCGCGTAAAAGTGGATAAAGATGGCGACATGCCGGCCAAGCGCTTCACCATGCTGATCGGCTATGGCGTATTCATCATTGGTCTGGCGGTGGCCGCGTTTTGGGTCCGTACCGAGACGCTCAACGCTCAAGAATCCGACTTGATCGCCAATCCGCCTGCAGTGATGCAGTCCGCAGATGACTTCCCGGCGGCAGACAACGTGCCGATTCCGGATGACATGAAAGCCCTGTCCGACAGTGCCACCCACAAATCGGCTCAAGATCAGATCGATTCGTTGCACCGTGCATCGCTGGTGACCTTTGCCGTACTGAGCGGTCTGTTTATCTTTATCCAGGCGAGCTCGACGTACCTGGCCTTCATCTTCGGTTTTGCCGGCACACACTCACGCAAGGCCTGGGAACGGACGCACAAATTCTCCAGCGCCGATGACTTCATGCGTTACCACGCCAACAAAGCCCGAGGGGTTGCCAACGATGCCCAAGCCTCGCTGGGCACGTTGCAAGGTTTGCAAATGAAGGTGTTCCGCGTCGGCGGCAAAGAACTGGAAGCGCTGCGTTCGGACCTGTTGAACCGTACGTTCGAGTCCTATATCGCCCAGGAAGACGAAAAAAACGCAGCCAAGGCGCGCAAGAATGTCACCGACAACCTCGGCAAAGAAAGCCGCAAGGTCATTGAAAACTACTTCAAGAAGATCGTGGCAGATCTGTCCGCCGCGATTGAAGCCGGTGACAACGCAAGGATCAACGACCTGATCTCGGTGGCCGGCCCTCGTTTCGAGCAAATCGCCGACAATGATCCGACGCTGGCAGATTTCAAAAAACAGTTTGCCGGACTGAGCATTTTTAACGCCAAACCCAACGCAGCACCAACGGCCGCCGCCGTTGTTGCACCGGTCGAGAACTCCGTGGCCGAAGTCGCCCAAGCCGTTGAAGCAGCCCCGACGCCGACACCGACTGCCGCACCTGCGCAGACAACCTTTGATCACAACGCCTTCGGCGACCTGACCGGTTACGAGGAGGACGACATCGACTACGTGGCCAACAAAAAAGGCGTGGACGCCGCCGTTATCCGCCGTGCCCGCAAACTCCAGCTACTCGACAAGTCGGAGGCTTAATGAAGTTCAAGAGCCTGATCCTGGCTCTGGCATTTGCCCCCGCTGCCCTCGTGGCAGCGGAGCGCAATGATGTCCCGAGCTGCTACGCCCAAGCGAAAATCGAGAACTTTCGCAGTGCACCTTCCGGCCGCCTGCTGACCGTCGTTGTCGATCAGACAACGCCATTGACGCCAGACTTGCAAAAGACCGCCTGGGGCCACATCAAGCGCTTCATCCAGCCCGGTGACAAGCTGCGCCTTTACTCGTTCAGCGCCTACCTGGAAGGTCACTACACCCGTCTGCAATTCGCCGGAGAGCTTGAAAAACCAATCGATCCGGCCGTACTCGGCGATGTACCGATGATGGCCAGCCGAAAGTTCGATGCCTGCCTGAAGGGTCAGTCGGCTGCGTTGTACCAACGGTTCGGAAAGGCTTTTTCCAACGCAATGGGCAAATCCAGCTCGGACATTCCGCGCAGCGAAATCCTGTTCAGCCTGAAGTCCATCGGCGATGACATCAAAAACGCCGAAGGCGTGAACGAGCGGGTCATCCTGCTGATGTCCGACATGCTCGAATACAGTGACTTCGGCAGCTTCTACACCAACAACGGCATCCGCGAGATAAACCCTGCCGTGGAATTGGCGAAGGTCGAAAAACAGCAGTTGCTGGCAGATTTTTCCGGGGCCAGGGTCTACGTTCACGGCGCCGCATTCGTGCCTACACAAATCAAGAACGGCTATCGCAGCGGCAAGATGATCCAGAACCTCGAAGGTTTCTGGCGCCGTTATTTCGAGAAATCGAACGCAGAACTCAAAGGCTTCGGCAACCCGGAATTGACGATCGCAGTCGAGTGATTACAGGGCCACCAGCGGACGGCCCTTTCACGCAACCGCCTCAATGACAGGATAGGTTCCACGACAAAGCCCTCGCAGCAATACGAGGGCTTTGTTGTTTCTACCGCTTTAAAACCCGGGTCTTAGTGACCCGCGCTCTGACCACCATCGACGTGCAGGATTTCGCCAGTGACAAATTTGGCGCCGTCCAGGTACACGACTGCCTGTGCAATGTCATCGATCTCGCCCATGTGCCCGACCGGGTGCAGGGCGCCCAGTGCGGCGTGGGTTTCTTCGCCGTGCATCGGGGTCTTGATGATGCCTGGCGATACCGCATTCACCCGAATGCCGCGCTTGGCGTACTCGATGGCCAGGGATTTGGTCGCCGCGTTCAGGCCGCCTTTGGTCAGCGACGCCAGTACCGATGGCACGCCGTCGATGGCGTGGTCCACCAGGCTGGTGGTGATGTTGACGACGTGGCCGCTGCCGTTTTTCTCCATCTCGGCGATGGCCAGTTGGGTGATGTAGAAGAAGCCATTGAGGTTCACCGACAGCACGTTGGCGTAGTCTTCTGCGGTGTACGCGGTGAACGGCTTGGCGATGAAGATGCCGGCGTTGTTGACCAGCGTATCGATACGGCCAAAACGTGCGATCGCTTCACGGATGACGCGCTGTGCGGTGGCCGGTTCGCCGATGTCGCCGGCCACGGTGAGGATGTCCGGATCGGTCGATGGCTTGATCGAACGCGAAGTGGCGACGATCCGGTAACCGAGTTCACGGAAGGCCTTGACCATGCCGTCGCCGAGACCTTGGGATGCGCCAGTGATGACAACGACTTTTTTCGAATTGCTCATGATGAACCTCTACTGATAAATGATGATTTGAAAAAGTAAGTAATCAGGCTTCGGCGGAGGCCGACGCCATTTGTCTCAACATCTGTTCGTAGTACTCGACCGATTGCGAACCGGACACCAGATGACGGTCGTTCAACACCAGGGCCGGGACCGAATTGATGCCGCGCTGCTGGTAAAAAGCCTCAAGTTCACGCACCTCGGCGGCATACGCACCAGACGCCAACACCTCGCTCGCCTGTTCCCGGTCCAACCCGGCTTCTGCCGCCAACCGCGCCAGCGTCTGCTGATCACTCGGGTTCTGGCCTTCGCTGAAGTAAGCGCGAAGCAGGATCTTCTTCAGCGCCACCTGACGCCCTTGCTCCAATGCCCAAAGCAACAAGCGGTGAGCGTCGAAGGTGTTGTAGAAGTGGGTGCGCTTCTCCAGGTCGAACTTGAAGCCGATGGCATTGCCGCGTTCGATCTGCATCGCTTTGCCATTGGCGACGTCCTGGGCGGTACGACCGTATTTGCGCATCAGGTGCTCGACGGCTTTTTCGCCTTCGGCCGGCATGCTCGGGTTCAGCTCGAAAGGCTTGTAGGTCAGCTCGACCGAAACCTCACCCGCCACGTTCTCGATGGCTTGCTCCAGCGCCGTCGCCCCCAATGCGCACCATGGGCACACCACGTCGGAGACGAAATCGATGGTCACCGACGGCGTCATGACTGCCCCTCTTGCGCCAGTTGCTTGCGGTACTGAGTGGTGGTGACCCCGGCGTAACCCCAGTTATCGGTGTCGACTTCCTCGATCACGATGTGGGTCAGGTCTGGACGCTTGTTGAGGACACGTTCCAGTGTTTCAGTGATTTGCGCGATCACCTGAGCTTTCTGCTCAGTGGTCACGCCATCGCGGGTGATGCGCACGCTTACGAAAGGCATTGAGGAATCTCCAGTGACCTTCCCGTCGGGATGATGGGAGAGGCGTTGGAGCTCAATGTATGGCGTTCGCTGGAGGGGATAAAGGTGGGGATGGGAACATCATTAATTACGCGGTGTAACTATTGTGGCGTGAAAAAAGCCCCGAACCAGTCGTCGAACCAGTCGGGGCTTTTCTTTGCGCTCAGCCTTGCATCAGGCCTCGGTACCGCAATCGACCATCAGAAAATGTTGATCGGGTAATCCACGAACACGCGCACTTCGTTACCGCTGACGTTGTACTCGCTCGACTTCTGCGAAACACGCAGGACAGAGCTGCGCAGTTTCACGCTCAGGTCTTTGGCCGGGCCGCTTTGCACGACGTACTTGAACTGGTTGTAGATTTCGCGCTCGGTGCCGCCAGTGCTGGTGGAGGTGGTGATGTTGTCACCGCGCACGTAGGCGAAGTTGTAGGTCAGGCCAGGAACACCGAAGGCGCTGAAGTCCAGGCCGTAGCCCAGTTGCCAACTGCGTTCGTCTTCGGCGTTGAAATCGGACCAGTAGGAGTTGGACAGGTAGATGGTGTTGCCACCATCGCCGACGCGACCTTGATCCTTCTGGTAGCCGCCGTAGGCGTAGCCCAGGTTGCTGTCACCCGTGCTGCGCTGGTAGCCGAGGATGAACGAGTGTGGGCCGGTGGCGTAGGTCGCCGCCAGGCTCCAGATCTTGTTGTCGTCGCCGGTGAGGTTGTTGTCGCGTACGTAAGAATCGTCCAGCTTGGTGCGGTAGCCGTTGAAGTCCAGGGTCAGGGACTGATCCTTGTCGATCGGGAACACGTAGTTGGCATTCACGTATTGTTTCTTCAGTACGTCTTCGACGTCGGAAGCGTACAGCGCTGCCTTGAATTGCTCGGTGAACTGGTAGCTGCCGCCCAACACATT
Source organism: Pseudomonas fluorescens group sp. PF-69 (assembly GCF_054481235.1). NCBI lineage: Bacteria > Pseudomonadati > Pseudomonadota > Gammaproteobacteria > Pseudomonadales > Pseudomonadaceae > Pseudomonas > Pseudomonas fluorescens group sp. PF-69. The sequence goes on from NZ_JBTMNC010000001.1 coordinate 1,336,820, forward strand.
GATCGACTTCAGGCCACCGCTGTCACGGCCTTCAGCGCTTTTGCGCGATTCGGCGGTGAAGTGACCGGCGTTCAGTTCCAGACCTTTGATCTCCTTGGAGGTGATCAGGGTGCCGGTGTAGCTTTCCGGCAACAGGCGCGAGTTGTCGTGGCTCAATACCGGCAGGACCGGCATCTGGTCGCCGTAGGTCAGCGTGGTGCTGGAGAGACGGAATTTGACGGCTGCGCCGCCCTTGGACAGGTCGTTAGCCGGTTGGCCGCTGTCACCTTTTTTGAAAAAGTCGATGCCTTGGGCGCCGCTGCGGTCTTCACTGCGCTCCAGGTTGAGTGCGTACAAACCGAAAGCATCCACACCCACGCCCACGGTGCCCTGGGTGAAGCCGGACGAGAATGTACCGATGGCCGCTTGGCCCCACTCGGATTTATCCGGGTTGCCGTCTTTGTAGTCACGGTTAATGTAGGCGTTGCGCAGCAGTACTTTGAGGCTGCTGTCCTCAACAAAACCCTTGGATTCGGCCTGGTCGTTAGCCATGGCCTGTGAAGTGCTCAAAATCCCCAGAGCGATCAGGCTGATTCGCTTGTTCAACATATTGTTTTCCTTATTACGGGTAGGTACGCGCTGTGTCGAACGGCTGAAATGGCACTTTTGCGCTCTTTTTTCATTTCGCAAACAAAAAAGCCCGCCCACGATGACTCGCGGCGGGCCTTTTTATTATTTTGGATTATGGCTGTCAGCCACAGGCGTTGGGCCGAATCGTAGCTGCGGCCTTAATGGTGTGTCAATTTGGTGAATCGTCTGTAATTAGGCAAAAATCGTCTAAGAAATGACTTTACTTGGCAGAAAACATCAAATGACACAGCCATCGATTCCGCGGAAGGCACTTTTGCCGGCAGCGCCTGACGCAAGCGAGGTGAATGTCCTGCGGCTTGCTTTCCACGCGATGGGCCGAGGTCGATGAGGGTGCTTCGGACATAAAAAAACGCTGCCATACCGGCAGCGTTTTTCGTTGATCAATCCGTTGTTTTTCTACTTATCCTTCCATCACATCCCGCAACGCATCCAGCTCAGCCTCGCTGAACAAGCCAGCGGGGTAACGCTCGATTATCATCCGGCGCGGATCACTGTCTGCGATCTGACGCGTCCCATTGGACTTGAACCAGTGCGCCAGGATCTGGAGCGATTCGCTGGTTACTGCCAGGGGATGCAACGCCCGCTCGCTCACCACATTCACTTCGGCGTTCATTTCTGCGCTCTCTCCTGGTTTGTGAGCGGCCTGACTTTATCCAAGGTTTATGACAGAACAACTAAGTTCTCCCCCTCCCTGCATTGCACCATCACAGATACAAGAGCTATGCCAATGTGTGCAGGCAGCCGACAAGCGGATACAAAAAAACCCGCAGTCCTGAAGGGCTGCGGGCTTGCCGTGAAGCTGGGCGCGAACACGTTTGCCGGAGCGAATTTGCAATCAACTCAAGCTGTTACAACTGCACTCATTCTTTGTGCGGCGCTGGCTGTTGTTGGGTAAGGCAGTGGATGTTACCGCCGCCCAGTAACAGTTCGCGGCCTGGCACCATCACCACTTCGTGCTGTGGGAACAGGCTCTGCAAGATCTCTTTTGCCGGAGCATCCAGCGGGTCGTCGAAGCTTGGAGCGATGATGCCGCCGTTGACGATCAGGAAGTTCACGTAGGAACCGGCCAGACGAACGCTTGGGTTGCGCTCTTGCGTGCCGTCCACCGGATCGACACCCGCGCACTCTTCCTCGGTCGCATACAGCGGTCCCGGAATCGGCATTTTGTGCACCGTGAAAGGGCGCCCCTTGGCATCTGTGCTACTTTGCAGCACGTTCATCGCAGCCTGACAACGCGGGTAGTTCGGGTCCTGCGGATCATCGGTCCAGGCCAACAACACTTCGCCCGGACGCACGTAACAGCAGAAGTTATCCACATGACCGTCGGTTTCGTCGTTGAACAGACCGTCCGGCAGCCAGATAATTTTATCCACAGCCAAATGCGCGCTGAGCACCGCTTCGATCTCTGCACGGTTCAGGTGCGGATTTCGATTGCGATTGAGCAGGCATTCTTCGGTGGTGATCAACGTGCCCTCGCCATCGACATGGATCGAACCGCCTTCAAGCACGAAGCCTTCAGTGCGATAGCGCGGGCTGCGCTCGATCTCGAGGATCTTGCCACCCACCTGCGAGTCGCGGTTCCACGGCGAATACAGGCCACCGTCAAAGCCACCCCACGCATTGAAATCCCAGTTCACGCCACGGACTTCGCCGTTGTCGTTGATGACGAACGTCGGGCCGGTATCCCGGACCCAGGCGTCGTCGCTGGACATCTCCACTACGCGGATATTCGGCACGTCCAGGCGGGCACGGGCGTTTTCGTACTGGCCGGCGGAAACGGCCACGGTGACCGGTTCAAAACGGGCGATGGCCTTGGCCACCGCCACGTGCGCGGCTTGCGCCGGTTTGCCGCCCAGGCGCCAGTTGTCCGGGCGCTCGGGCCAGATCATCCAGGTCTGGGTTTGTGGTGCCCACTCGGCCGGCATGTAGAAGCCGTCTGCGCGAGGGGTGCTGTTCAAAGTCGTCATGGCAGTCAGGACTCCAGGGATCCGTCGAGGGTTTTGATAGCACCATACAGGTTAGGGCGGCGGTCGCGGAAGGAGCCCCACGCGCTGCGTGTATGTTCGAGTTTTTCGAGGTCGAAGGTATGAACCAGAATGCCTTCTTCGGTTTCGTTGAGTTCCTGCACCTTCTCGCCGAACTGGTTGGCGATGAACGACGAACCATAAAAGGTAATGTCGTAACCGTCCTGTTCTTCGTTGCCGATGCGGTTACTGGCGATCAGCGGCATCAGGTTTGCGCCGGCGTGCCCCTGCTGTACGCGTTGCCAGTGATCGCGGGACGAAATGGTCTTGTCGTGGGGCTCGCTGCCGATGGCGGTCGGGTAGAACAGAATTTCCGCGCCTTGCAGCGCCATGCTGCGCGCAGCCTCGGGGAACCACTGGTCCCAGCAGATGCCCACGCCGATTTTCGCGTAACGGGTGTTCCAGACCTTGAAGCCGGTATCGCCCGGGTTGAAGTAGTACTTCTCGTGGTAACCAGGACCGTCCGGGATGTGGCTTTTACGATAAATCCCGAGGTTGCTGCCGTCGGCGTCGATGATCGCGATGCTGTTGAACCGCGCGCGTCCCGCCAATTCGTAGAAGCTGATCGGCAGCACCACTTGCAGTTCCCTGGCGACTTTCTGGAAATGCTTGATGGCGACGTTGTCTTCGACCGTCGTGGCCAGTTGCAGGTAATCCGGATTCGGCTTCTGGCAGAAGTACGGCGCCTCGAACAGTTCCTGGATCAGGATGATCTGCGCGCCTTTGGCGGCGGCTTCACGGACCAGCCGTTCAGCGACTTCGATATTGCCTTCAAGGTCCCAGGAACAGGCCATCTGAGTGGCGGCGACGGTAACGTTACGGCTCATGAATCATCTCCGGGCAAGTGCGTGACGGTCGGGCATGGTTTATCCACGCCCTGGCATTGGCGACTTTATAGCCGATAAAAATCGGCTTTAAAAGCGACAAATATGCCTTACGTCTAAAAATACGCACTTAAACCCGATAACAATCGAATTATCACCACCCCTCCTGTGGGAGCGAGCTTGCTCGCGATGAGGTCGTGTCAGTCAAAGATTTCTTGACCGAAAGACCGCTATCGCGAGCAGGCTCGCTCCCACAAGGGCGGTATTTACAGGTCTTCCGAGAGCACCTTCGAGAGCATGTCGACAAAGAAATCCACGCTGCGGCGCGAGGTGACCATCGGCGGTTTGATTTTGAGGACGTTCAGGAAATCGCCCGTCGGCTGCATGAAGATCCCCAATTCGCGCAAACGATCGCACAACGCGGTGGTTTCCTCGGTCGCCGGTTCCAGGGTTTCGCGGTTGCGGATCAATTCCACGCCCAGGTAGAACCCGGAACCGTGCACCGCACCCACCAGCGGATGAATATCGATCAGCGCTTCCAGGCGCTCCTTGAAATATCCGCCAACGACCTGAGCGTTTTCCCAGAGCTTCTCCTCTTCCATCACATCCAGCACCGCCATGCCGACCTGGCAGCTCACCGGGCTGCCGCCGGCGGACGAGAAGAAATACCCCTCGGCTTCCAGTGCTTCGGCGATTTCCCGGCGGGTGATCACCGCCCCCAGAGGCTGACCGTTGCCCATGCCTTTGGCCATGGTGATGATGTCCGGCACCACGCCCTGCTCTTCGAAGCCCCAGAAGAAATGCCCCATGCGCCCGTAGCCGACTTGCACTTCGTCGGCGATGCACACGCCGCCCTGGGCACGAACCATGGCATAGACCTGCTTCAGGTACCCCGGCGGCAGCGAGATACCGCCGGCATTGCCGTACACCGGCTCGCAGATGAAGCCGGCCAGTTGGCGTTTTTGCTCGGCGATTTTCGCCAGGTTGTGTTCGACGCTGCGCACATAGTCCGGCGCACTGTCCGGGCCACGGAACTCGCCGCGATAGGTATTCGGTGCCGTCACCGGGTGCACCCAGTCCGGACGACTGCTCAAGGCTTTCGGGTTGTCGGCAATCGAGGTCGAGACCGCATCGGCGCCCACCGTCCAGCCGTGATAGGCCTCCAGCACGCTGAGCATGTCGCGGCCGCCGCTGTAGGCCCACGCCAGGCGGATCGCCAGGTCATTGGCCTCGCTGCCGCTGTTGACCAGGAACACGCGGTCCATGGAGTCCGGCGCCAGCTTCAACAAACGCTCGGAAAACTCGGCGACTGCCGCGTAGTTGAACCGCGAGTTGGTATTGAGCAACGACCACTGGCGACTGGCGACCGCTGCCATGCGCGGATGGCCGTGCCCCAGCACCGCGACGTTGTTGAGCATGTCGAGGTAGGAGCGGCCCTGCATGTCGATCAGGTGGTTGCGCCAGCCGCGTTCGATGCGCGGCGGGTCGACGTAGTAGTGTTTTTGCGTGCGGGCGAAACTGGCGTCGCGACGGGCCAGCAGGGTGTGCGCGTCGAGTTCGGCTTCAGCATCGCAGGCCAGCCCCAGCAGTGCCGCCGGTGACGGGCACAAGGCTTGCCAGGCGGCCGCACGTGAAGGTGTGCAGAACAACGGTGCCGTCAACGATGCACCACGGGCCAGTTGCACGATCAGCGGCCCGCTGACCGTACCCAGCACCTGTCCTTTGACCAGCGCCGCCCCGGTATGCAGTGACGGTGTGACGCCCCGGAGCCGCACGCTCAGTTGCGGGCCGTCGAGTTGCAACACCCCAGGCGACGGCTGATGAATGACGCCGGCAAACGGCGATTCGACCGCCGTGCCGTGGGGTACGCGCAATTCGACGTGCAACGGGCAGGTGTCCGGTTCGATGGCGCTGTCCGGTCGGGTGCGGGACAAGCGGTATTGCCCGTAACGACTGGCCGCCAGGCCGTGGGCGGCGGCCGCTTCGTCCAGCAACCGCTGATCCACGCCCTCCTGCTCCCAGTTACCGGCGTCGAAATGCGGGCTGAGCACACCCAGATCGATCAAGGCAAACTCGCGACCGACCAGGCTTGGCAGCAACGGCGCGAAGCCTTCGCTGCCAATTTCCGGCAGGTTCTGGCCCACCGATGTCAGGATCGCCGCTTCCATCAAGGCCAATGGCACCGACGTGGCGACGCGGAAAATTTCCCACTCGTGAGTCAGGTTGTCGCGACTGTAATCGTTGCCCGGATCGATGCTGACTTGCTGCTCACCACTGAGCACCAACACCGCCGCACGAGCGACGATCAGCGGCCACAACGCCAGCAGTTCTTCATGGGTCAGCGGATTGACCGCGTGGTAGGCCTGCACCGCCGGCAAAATGCAGAACGGGTCGCCGTCGGCGTGATGCAGCAACGCCGCGCAGGTCACCGACAGGTCGGTGATGCGCCAGGTGCGGATCAAATCACCGAAATCGATCACGCCCTGCAGTTGCCAGTGGCGTTGCGCATCGCGCTGCCACACCACGTTATCGTCGGTGATGTCCATATGGATGGCCTGCACCGGCAGCTTGTCCACCAGTGGCTGCAAATGGCGCTCGGCCTGCTCCGCCGCTTCGGCGATCAACTGGCGCTGAGTGTCGTCCTGGATCACCGGCAACAAATGCGCGATCAATGCCTGAGCATGGCGAGCGTCCCACTGCAGGGTGCGCTCCAGCCCCGGATGATCGAAAGCCGCCAGTGCCAGGTCCATCTCGCCGCACAAGCGACCGAAACCGGCCACCACCGTGCGATTGAAATGGTCCAGATGGGTCAGGGACTGGCCTTCGATATAGTCCAGCAAGCGCACGTGTACCGCTTGGCCACCGACTTCCAGCGTCAGCAGGTCCGTACCATTCTTCGCGGGAATCACCCGCGGTACGTGCACGTGCGGGTGTTCGCCCAGATGTTTGAGTCCGGCGTGCTGGGCTTGCAGTTCCAGCGCCGAATAGTCGCCCCGGCAGATTTTCAGGACGAAACGGCCCTGGTCGCTGTCGACGCGGTAGTTCAGATCCTGCTGGCTGCCAAGGGCCTGCAACCGTCCGCCGAGCCCGTAATGCTCCTGCAACAGCTCAAGCGCTTGCACCGCAGAGACTTGCGGACTGGGCAAACTGGCGCGATGAATCAACGTGGCGAGCGGCATACAACGACCCCTGAAATATTATTAGGCGCCTATATCGCCACTGCTTGGGGCGATACGCAACCCCCTTCACCCGTCTGACGACGGGCCGGCCGGGTAAACGGAAAAAGAAAAATGACGCGCCACTCGTCTTCAACAAGACTCTACGCAAGAATGTCGACCATCTGCGCCCAGCACTGGAGAAACACCATGAATGTAGTCACCACCGACCTGCCCGGTGTTCTGATCATCGAACCCAAGGTGTTTGGTGACGAGCGGGGGTTCTTTTACGAAAGCTTCAACGCAAAGGCTTTCGAAGAAGCGACCGGCCTGAACACACCGTTCGTTCAGGACAATCACTCGCGCTCGCAAAAAGGCGTGCTTCGTGGCCTGCATTACCAACTGCAAAACACGCAAGGCAAGCTGGTTCGAGTCACGGCCGGTGAAGTGCTCGACGTCGCCGTGGACATCCGCCGCAGCTCGCCGCATTTCGGAAAATGGGTCGCGGTGCGTCTGTCCGCCGCCAATAATCGCCAGCTCTGGATTCCTGAAGGCTTTGCCCATGGCTTCGTGGTGTTGAGCGAGTTCGCCGAGTTCCTCTACAAGACCACCGACTACTACAACCCGCCGTCCGAGCGCTGCATTCGTTGGGATGACCCGGACCTGGCCATCGACTGGCAACTGGACGCCGCACCGCAACTGTCGGCCAAGGATAAGGTCGGGGTATTGCTCAAGGACGCCGAAGTATTTGCCTGAAACCCGGGCTGAAGCTTCACCGCGCAGACTGCGCCCGCAAGCCTAGGCATAATGCGCCTGTACCCACAGGCGCTCGATGCTTATGACCCCGACCCTCCCCCGCAGACCTCGCTGGCGCAGCCTGGCGCTGCTCGCCTTGTGCCTGGCGCCGTTGTTGTGGCCGCTGGAGCATCTGGCCGAGCGCTATTACCGCAGCGAGCTGGCCAGCCAGAACCGGCAGACCCTCGATCTCTATGTCGCCAACCTGCTGGGCACCCTGCATCGCTATGAGGTACTGCCGCAGATCCTCGGCGATCTGCCGGCCCTGCGCGCCGTGCTCGGTGCACCGGACGACGGCGTCACCCAAGGCAATGCCAACCGTCTGCTGAAGAACATCAGCGCCCAGACCGGGGCCGAAGTCATGTACCTGATGGACACCACAGGCAAAACCCTGGCCGCGTCCAACTGGGACAAGCACGACAGCTTCGTCGGCCGTAACTTTGCCTTCCGCCCGTACTTCAGCGAAGCCATGGCCGGCCGGCTCGGGCGCTTTTTCGGGCTGGGCACCACGTCCGCCAAACGCGGCTACTTCTTCGCCGCGGCGGTGCGTGAGGGCGAGAAAATCATCGGCGTACTGGTGGTGAAGGTTGACCTCGACCACACCGAAAGCCTGTGGGGCAAAACCCCGGAACAGCTGCTGCTGACCGACCATAACGGCGTCGTCATCATCACCTCGCGACCGGAATGGCGCTTTCGCGCGACCCGTCCGCTGAACGATGAAGAGAGCAAGGCGATCACCGCGATCCAGCCTTATCCGACGCGCGAGCCCAAGCCCTTGAATCTCAACCCCAACGCCTGGCTGACCCAGACCCAGTCGATCGCGGAAACCGGCTGGGACGTCAGCATCCTCGCGCCGCGCACCCTGATTGACCGCCCGGTGCGCACGGTCGTCGCCATCGGTGGCGCGACGCTGTTGGTGCTGATGCTGTTGCTCGGCCTGATGATGCAGCGCCGCCGCCATTACCTCGACCGAATCGCATTCGAAGCCAAGGCCCGACGCGAACTGGAAGCCCGGGTCGCCGAGCGCACCAGCGATCTGGAAGGCCTCAACCGTCGACTCAAACAGGAAGTGCTGGAGCGCGAACAGGCCCAGCAGGAACTGGTGCGCGCCCAGGACGATCTGGTGCAGGCCGGCAAACTGTCGGCGCTGGGCACGATGTCGGCGAGCATCAGCCACGAACTCAACCAACCGCTGGCCGCGATTCGAAGCTACGCGGAAAACGCTGAAGTTCTGCTCGATCACCAGCGCACCGACGATGCGCGGGGCAACCTCAAGCTGATCAGCGAATTGACCGGGCGCATGGCCTCGATCATCGCGCACCTGCGCGCTTTTGCCCGCCGTGATCGCCACGCCCCGGAAAGCGTCGCCCTGCAACCGGCGCTGGACGATGCCCTGGCGTTGCTGGCCAAGCGTCGGCGCAGCATGGAGGTCGAACTGATCCGCGATTTGCCCGCCGCCACCCTGTGGGTCGAGGCCGGGGAAACCCGCCTGCGCCAGGTGCTCGGCAATCTGCTGGCCAACGCCTTGGACGCCCTGACGGAAAAAGGCCCGCCGCGCAAACTCTGGCTAAGTGCCCAATCCACCGCTGACGGCGTCCACCTGTACATTCGCGACAACGGCCCCGGCTTTTGCATGGAAGCCCTTGGTCGCGCCAGCGAGCCCTTCTATACCACCAAGACCCGCACCCAGGGCCTGGGGTTGGGGCTGGCGATCTGCGAAACCCTGATGCGCGCCTTTGGCGGTGAACTGTCGTTCGCCAACCACAAGGAAGGTGGCGCATTGATTACCCTGAAGCTGCGCGCAGGCGCACCGGGTGTGAGCCTGCAACCGTCCGAGGACCGAAGTGCATGACCATCGACAACCGCATCCAGGTCGTGTTGATCGACGACGATCCCCACCTGCGCCAGGCCTTGAGCCAGACGCTGGATCTGGCCGGCCTGAAAATCCTGCCGCTGGCCGAAGCCAAGGGTCTGGCCGCACAGCTGGAACGCGACTGGCCGGGCGTTGTGGTCAGCGATATCCGCATGCCGGGCATGGACGGCCTGGAACTGCTGACTGAACTCCACGCCCAGGACCCGGAGTTGCCGGTGCTGCTGATTACCGGTCACGGTGACGTGCCACTGGCGGTGCAAGCCATGCGCGCCGGCGCCTACGACTTCCTGGAAAAACCTTTCGCCAGCGACGCCCTGCTCGACAGTGTGCGCCGCGCCCTGGCCTTGCGCCGACTGGTGCTGGACAACCGCAGCCTGCGTCTGGCCCTGAGCGATCGCAATGAATTGACCACCCGCCTGGTCGGGCAGTCGCCCTCGATCCTGCGCCTGCGCGAACAAATCGGGGCCCTGGCAGCGACCAAAGCCGACGTACTGATCCTTGGCGAAACCGGGGCGGGTAAGGAAGTGGTCGCGCGGGCGTTGCATGACCTGTCCAATCGCCGTAGCGGTCCGTTCGTGGCGATCAACGCCGGCGCACTGGCCGAATCGGTGGTCGAAAGCGAGCTGTTCGGTCACGAGCCGGGCGCCTTCACGGGGGCGCAGAAGCGTCGCATCGGCAAGTTCGAATTCGCCAACGGCGGCACGCTGTTCCTCGATGAAATCGAGAGCATGAGCCTGGATGTGCAGGTGAAATTGCTGCGTTTGCTGCAAGAACGGGTGGTCGAACGCCTGGGTGGCAATCAACTGATCCCGCTGGACATCCGTATCATCGCCGCCACCAAGGAAGACCTGCGCCAGTCCGCCGATCAAGGGCGTTTTCGCGCCGACTTGTATTACCGACTGAACGTCGCACCGCTGCGTATTCCGCCCCTGCGCGAGCGCGGCGAAGATGCCTTGATGCTGTTCCAGCATTTTGCCGATGAAGCCAGCGCCCGCCATGGCTTGCCGCCCCACGAGCTGCAACCCGGGCAACGCGCGCAGCTGTTGCGTCACACCTGGCCCGGCAACGTGCGCGAACTGCAAAACGCCGCCGAACGCTTCGCCCTCGGCCTGGAGCTGGCGCTGGACAACTCAGAGCTGCAAGATACGGCCGGGGCGCCGCCGGCGCTGGTCAGTGGTGGCCTGAGCGAACAAGTGGAAAACTTCGAAAAAACTCTGATCGCCGCCGAACTGGCGCGCTCGCACAGTTCGCTGCGCAGCGTCGCCGAAGCCTTGGGCATTCCACGCAAGACCTTGCACGACAAGCTGCGCAAGCACGGCCTGAGCTTCGCCGACAGCGGCGTCTCCAGCCACACCGACGAACTCGATTGACCCACTGTCAAATCATCCACTTCAAACATGAGGCCCCGCATGAACCGCGACAGTCGTTACCTGGAAACCGTCCTCCATCACGACATCCCCCTCACGCGGGACATGGGCCTCAAAGTGCTCGACTGGCACGATCAGCAGCTGCGCTTGTATTTGCCGCTGGACGCCAACGTCAACCACAAGAGCACCATGTTCGGCGGCAGCCTGTATTGCGGCGCGGTACTGGCCGGCTGGGGCTGGCTGCATTTGCGCCTGAAAGAAGAAGGGATTGAAGACGGGCACATCGTGATTCAGGAAGGGCAGATCTGCTACCCGCTGCCTGTGACCGGCGATGCGAACGCCATTTGCCAGGCGCCGAGTGCAGCGGTGTGGAAGAAATTCCTGACCATGTACCAGCGTTACGGCCGAGCGCGTTTAACACTGCATACCCGGGTCGTGAATGCGGGAAGCGAGGAAGATGCCGTGACGTTCACCGGGCAGTACGTGCTGCACCGCTGAACGTGAGGACAATGCAAAACCCTGTGGCGAGGGAGCATGCTCCCTCGCCACAGATCTCATAAAACGTCAGGAGCGGGCCAGCTCCAGCAATTTCTCCCGCCACGCCGCCTTCGCCGGCAGTGCCAAAAAGAACTCATTCAACAACGATTCCCGGGCCGGATAGCTGAAAGGCACACCGCTGAGCTCCAGCACCTCACCACCTGCCCCTTCCAGCACGCCTTGCGCGGCCGCCGTGTCCCACTGCGAGGTGGGTGCCAGGCGCGGATAACAATCCGCCACCCCTTCGGCCAACAGGCAAAACTTCAATGAACTGCCGATATTGGCCAGTTCCAACTCACCCAGACTGGCGCTCAACCCGGCCAGCAAACGTTCTTGCTCAGGGCTGGAATGGCGACGGCTGGCGACTACTGTGAACGGCGCACCCGCCGGCGGCACTTCGCGAACCTGAATCGGCAGCGGCGCTGCGCCCCTGTCACCACGCCACGCGCCCAACCCGGCACCGCCTACGTAAAAGCGACCATTGGTCGGCATCGACACCACACCAAACACCACGCGCCCTTGCTCGATCAGGGCGATGTTGACAGTGAACTCTTCACTGCCGGAAATGAACTCTTTGGTCCCGTCCAGCGGATCGACCAGCCACCAGCGCTGCCACCCGGCGCGCACGCTCCGGGGGATGTTGGCGTCCTCTTCGGACAGCACCGGGATGCTCGGATCGAGTGCCGTCAGGCCGGCCAGAATCAAGTGATGGGCCGCCAGATCGGCAGCGGTCACCGGAGAGTCGTCGGCCTTGGTCGTCACCGCCGTGCCTGTGCGCCAGAACGGCAGGATCGCTTCGCCCGCCTGCAACGCCAGTTCGACCACCGGCGCCATCAATGGATGAGGGAAATTCATGGCAGGAACACTCCGCGTTGAGTCAGTAAGTCACGGGCCAGGTAGAGCGCCGCCAAGGCTCGCCCCTCAGTGAACTGTGGGTTCTGCACCAGGGCGGACAGCTCGCGCAGGTTGACCTTGCTCTGGCCCATCGGCTCCGGCTCGTCACCCTCCAGACGTTCTTCATAGAGGTCCGTGGCCAGCACCACCTGGATTTTCTGGCTCATGTAACCAGGCGACAACGACAACTCGGTCAGATGCTCCAATTGCCGCGCACCAAAACCAGCCTCCTCCTTGAGCTCCCGCTCGGCCGCCGCCAGCACGTCTTCACCCGGCTCGATCAAGCCTTTGGGCAGCGACAGTTCGTAGGCATCGGTGCCGCCGCAATACTCTTCGACCAGCACCGCATGCTCGGCGTCGAGCATCGCCACGACCATCACCGCGCCATACCCGGCGCCCTTGCCGACCAATCGCTCATAAGTGCGCTCCACGCCGTTGGAAAAGCGCAACTTCAGTTCTTCGACACAGAACAAACGGCTGGTGGCGACGATCTCGCGGGCGAGGACGGTGGGTTTCTGGCGCATGAGCGGCTCCTGGACAATAGCGGGTTACTATACCCGGCCTATCCTGATTGTTGTCTTCGGATACCTTTTTTACCGCTGGAGAAGTTTTTTATGCCCCTGCTGCCCTGGCACGACATCGACACCGTTCTGCTGGACATGGACGGCACGCTGCTGGATCTGCACTTCGACAACCATTTCTGGCTGGAGCACCTGCCCCAGCGTTATGCCGACCTGCATGGGGTCAGCCGGGCCATGGCCGAGCTGGAACTGCAACCGCTGTTCGAACGCAATGCCGGTCTGTTGCAGTGGTACTGCCTGGATTTCTGGAGTGCCGAACTCAAGCTGCCAGTGCGCGAATTGAAACTGGAAACCGCGCACCTGATCGCCCTGCGCCCGGATGCGGACACCTTCCTGGCGGCGATCAAACGGGCGGGTAAACGCGTGGTGCTGATCACCAATGCCCACCGCGACTCCCTGTCATTGAAGCTGGAAAAAATCGAACTGGCGCCCTACTTCGAACGCTTGATCAGCTCCCACGACTACGGTTTCCCCAAGGAAAACCCGCAGTTCTGGGAGGCGTTGCAGGCAGACATCGACTTCGACCCGGCACGCAGCCTGTTCATCGACGACACCCTGCCGATCCTGCGCAGTGCCCGGGAGTTCGGTGTGGCGCATTTGCTGGCGGTGAAAGAGCCGGACAGCCGAAAGGGGCCGAAGGACACGGTAGAGTTTGCGGCGGTGGAGGATTATCGGTCGCTCATCGAAGGCCTCTGAGACCGAGGCGCCTGCATCGCGGGCAAGCCACGCTCCCACAGGATTGCGTAAAACCTGTGGGAGCGCGGCTTGCCCGCGGTGGCCATCACACTGGCTAAAGCCTTACTCGGGAATCCGCAACGACTGCCCCGGATAGATCTTGTTCACATCCTTGAGCATCGGCTTGTTGGCTTCGAAGATTTTGTTGTACAGGTTGGCATTGCCGTACACGCGCAGGGAAATGGCGCTCAGCGTGTCACCCTTCTCGACCACGACAAACTTGGCGGCCACGACGACGGGACCGGTCACAGTAATCTGGTCATCCACGCTACCGACACCGGCAATATTGCCTACGGCCAGCACGATCTTCTCTTTCTCTTCCTGACTCGCCACTTCACCGGTCACGGTGACCTTGTCGCCATCGACTGTCGCGTGCACGTTGGGATTACCCAGGCCAACTTTGCTGATGTGTTCCTTCAACTGCTCACTGGCATTGGCGTTGCCAGGCGTCAGTAAATCCAGCAGTTTCTCGCCTGCTTCTTTAACAAAGCTCAAAAGACTCATGGTGCACTCTCCTTGGGGTTCGGGTTCCAGACGCAAAAGCCTAGACCACCCCTGTGGCTTGTGGATCCAACCCGACCAATGACGCCGCCTCCCCCGAGCGATAGAATCCCCACCTGCTCACCCCCTGGAGCCGCCCTGGAGCGAAGATGGACATCAAGCAGCTGAAATTCCTCATCGCTCTCGACGAAACACGCCACTTCGGCCAGGCCGCCGCGCGCTGCCACATCACTCAGCCGACCCTGTCCATGCGCCTGCGCAACCTCGAAGAAGAACTCGACTTGCCGCTGGTCAATCGCGGTCAGCGCTTCGAAGGCTTCACCGCGCCCGGCGAGCGGGTGCTGGCCTGGGCGCGCACGGTGTTGGCCGCCTACGACGGCTTGTACGCCGAGGCCGCCGCCTGTCGCGGCAACCTGGTCGGTACGTTGCGCCTGGGCGTGGTGCCGTTGTCGAGTTTCGATCCACTGCCGCTGCTGCAACACCTGCACGCGCAACACCCGAACCTGCGCTTCGAACTGTCGGCGTTGAGCTCCGAGCAGATCCTCGAACAACTGGCGAACAATCGACTGGATATCGGCGTCTCTTATCTGGAACGCCTGGACAGCGAACGCTTCGAGTCGCTGACGTTCAGCGAAGCGCGCATGGGCCTGCTCTACGATCAGCGGTTCTTCAGCTTTGGCGAGGCGCCGCTGAGTTGGGAATCGTTGATCGAACTGCCGCTGGGCATGCTCACCAGTGGCATGCACTTTCGCCAGTCCATCGACCACAACTTCCACATCCGTGGCCTGACGCCGCAACCGTTGCTGCAAACCGACGCGGTGCATCAATTGTTACAGGCGGTGCACGGTGGTCTGTGCTGTGCCGTGATGCCGCTGGATGGCGGTTTTGAACAGCTCACCGACCATCTGCGCCTGCACCCCATCGACGATGCCCAGACCCTGGCCCGGCTAGGGTTGATCATGCGGCGCAGCGCCCCACGATCGGCGCTGGCGGAAGCTTGTTTTGCGATTTTGCAGCAATCGCTACAGAAGGCTTGATCGACGCCATCTATCGGTGGATCAGTAATAGCAATTAGACGCGACACGTTGTCGCGCCTAGTCTTAAAGCTGATCAAACCGTCGGTGATGCCATGAACGCCAAGCGCCCTGACTGCTCGGCGCCCGCCTCCACAACGCCCGAGCCCGCTGCCAGCCAGACCTACAGCTACAGCAACCTCCAATACTCCGAATCGGCCAGCACAGCGTTGGCCGAGGAAGTCGCGCTGGCGATTGCCTACAACGGCATCAGCCAGGCGGTCATGCTGGTGACACCGACCGACCTTGAAGACTTCGTCGTCGGTTTCAGCCTTGGCAGCGGCATCATCCAGGACGCTGGCGAGATTTATGACCTGCAACTCAGCGGCTCCGGTTCGGCGCAGTACGCGCAAGTGACCATTGCCAACCGCGCGTTCTGGAACCTCAAGCAACAGCGCCGGCAACTGGCCGGCACCAGCGGTTGCGGGCTCTGCGGCGTGGAAGCGGTCGAACAGGCATTGCCGGACCTTCAGGTGCTGCCCGGCGCACCGTTGCCGCCCGCCGAATGGCTCGACGGCCTGCGCCAGCGCATCGGTGAATTCCAGCCGCTGGGCCAGTATTGCGGTGCGGTACACGCTGCGGTGTTCATGAACGATCAGGGCCAATTGTTGCTGGGTCGCGAAGACATCGGCCGACACAACGCCCTCGACAAACTGATTGGCGGCCTGATCCGTCGCAATATCCCGATCAGCGGCGGACTGGCGATTGTCACCAGCCGTTGCAGCCTCGAATTGATCCAGAAAGTGCTGCGCGCCGGCATCCAGACCCTGGTCAGCCTGTCCTCGCCCACGGGCCTTGCCGTGCAATGGGCCCGTCGCCACAACCTCAATCTCATCCATTTGCCACAAAAGAATGCGCCACGGGTCTACAGCCCGGCTTTGGAGAATCAAGCGTGAGTCAACACCGTCAAGCCGACCAGACACCCGTTCCTCGCTACAAACCCTACAAAGGCCCCGCCGGTGGCTGGGGCGCCCTGATCAGCGTCGCCCAAGCCTGGTTGACCAGTGACAACGCACTGAAAAACCTGCGCATGATGCTCAAGACCAACAAGAACGGCGGCTTCGACTGCCCCGGCTGCGCCTGGGGCGATTCGCTGGAAGGCGGCATGGTGGCGTTTTGCGAGAACGGCGCCAAAGCGGTGAACTGGGAAGCGACCAAACGGCGTGTCGATGGCAAATTCTTCGCCAGACACAGCGTCACCTCGTTGCTGGAGCAGAGCGACTACTGGCTTGAATACCAGGGTCGCCTGACCGAGCCGTTGCGCTACAACGCCGAGACCGATCGCTACCAACCCATCAGCTGGGACGATGCCTTTGCCCTGATCGCCAAGCATCTGCGCGGCTTGTCGAGCCCGGATCAAGCCGAGTTCTACACCTCGGGACGTGCCAGCAACGAAGCGGCTTTTCTCTATCAGTTGTTCGTGCGCGCCTACGGCACCAACAACTTCCCCGACTGCTCGAACATGTGCCACGAGGCCAGTGGTGTCGCGTTGGCGCAGAGCGTTGGCGTCGGCAAGGGCACCGTGACCTTCGATGACTTTGAGCACGCCGATGCCATTTTCGTCTGGGGCCAGAACCCCGGCACCAACCATCCACGGATGCTCGAACCGCTGCGCGATGCGGTGAAACGTGGCGCTCAAGTGGTGTGTATCAACCCGCTCAAGGAACGGGGCCTGGAACGCTTCCAGCACCCGCAACACCCGATCGAAATGCTCACCAACGGCGACAAGCCGACCAACACCGCGTACTTCCGCCCGGCACTGGGCGGCGACATGGCGATCATGCGGGGCATGGCCAAGTTCCTGTTGCAGTGGGAGCGCGACGCGCAGAAGGCCGGTGAACCTGCCGTGTTCGATCACGATTTCCTCAACGAACACAGCGTCAACGTGCTGGATTACCTGGCCGTCATTGACGACACCCCGTGGGAGCAGATCGTCGAGCAGTCCGGCCTGCCCCTGGTGGAAATCGAGCAAGCCGCGCGCATGTACGCCAAGGGCAAGAACGTCATCATGTGCTGGGCCATGGGCATCACCCAGCATCGCCATTCGGTGGCGACCATCCAGGAAATCGCCAACATGATGCTGCTGCGCGGCAACATCGGGCGACCGGGCGCGGGCCTGTGCCCGGTGCGTGGCCACAGTAACGTGCAGGGCGATCGGACCATGGGCATCAACGAGCGCCCGCCGGTGGCGTTCCTCGATGCGCTGGAGCGTCGTTTCCCATTCAAAGTGCCACGTGAAAACGGTCACAACGTGGTCGAGGCGATTCACGCCATGGCCGAAGGCCGCGCCAAAGTATTCATGGCCCTGGGCGGCAACTTCGCCCAAGCCACCCCCGACAGCCCAAGGACCTTCCAGGCCCTGAGCAATTGCGACCTGACCGTGCAGATCAGCACCAAGCTCAATCGCAGCCATCTGGCCCACGGCAAGGACGCGCTGATCTTGCCGTGCCTGGGCCGGACCGATATCGACCGACAAATCGAAGGCCCCCAAGCGGTGACCGTCGAAGACTCGTTCAGCATGGTCCACGCCTCCAACGGCCAATTGGAGCCGCTGTCGAACCAGATGCGCTCCGAGCCGGCGATTCTGGCCGGCATCGCGGCAGCCACGCTGGGCAACCACCCGGTGGACTGGAACTGGCTGGTAGCGGACTACAGGCGCATCCGCGACCTGATTGCCGACACCATCCCCGGCTTCAAGGACTTCAACGAGAGAATCAAGCATCCTGGTGGGTTCTACCTCGGCAACAGCGCCGGTGCGCGCAAGTGGAACACCGCGTCGGGCCGGGCCAATTTCCGTCCGAACGCTTTGCCCAGGGACCTGGTGCACGAGCGCACCCGCGCCACCGGCGTACGGCCGGACCTCATCCTTCAATCGATGCGCTCCCACGATCAGTACAACACCACGATCTATGGGCTCAATGACCGCTATCGCGGGGTGAAAGGCCAGCGTGACGTGTTGTTCGTCAACGAAGCCGACATCATTCGCCTGGGCTTCAAGCCGGGGCAGAAGGCTGACATCGTATCGATCTGGGATGACGGCCTGGAGCGTCGGGTAAAAGGCTTTACCCTGCTGGCGTTTGATATCCCGGCCGGGCAGGCGGCCGCCTACTATCCGGAAGTGAACCCGCTGGTGCCGCTGGAAAGCACCGGGGATGGCAGCCATACGCCAACGTCGAAGTTCGTCGCCATCCGCCTGGAAGCGGCGAGCGAGACCGGGTTGATCATGGCCAGGTCGGCTTAAGCGGCGTCTGGTCCAGCACTATCGCGAGCAAGCTCGCTCCCACCGGCTTTTGTGTTCAACACAGATCCATTGTGGGAGCGAGCCTGCTCGCGATGGCGCCATCACAGACAACAAATATTGAGGGACAATCACTTTCCAATCGCCCACAAAAAAGGCCGCTTTTTCTCAAAAACGGCCATTGCCAAGTAGCTACAGACCGGCCAAAAACCGTTAAGTTCCGCCCAAAAAACAGTAACTTATCGAAATGTGCGCAAGTCGTGTTACTCGTCGGATTTCGATTGTCACACCCCTGACACAGCCTCAGGATCGCGCCGTCATCCCCTTGAGGTTCCTCTATGAAGTTCTCCT
Organism: Pseudomonas fluorescens group sp. PF-69; assembly: GCF_054481235.1. NCBI lineage: Bacteria > Pseudomonadati > Pseudomonadota > Gammaproteobacteria > Pseudomonadales > Pseudomonadaceae > Pseudomonas > Pseudomonas fluorescens group sp. PF-69. The sequence continues at coordinate 1,355,398 of NZ_JBTMNC010000001.1, forward strand.
CGATTCTCTTGTTGTCCCTTGGCCTGGTCAGTGGCTTCGCCTCCGCTGGCGGCACCACCGAAGCAGGTGTGGGCGGCGCATTGGGCGGGGTTCTGGGCTCAGTCGTCGGTCAGTCGTTAGGCGGCAATACAGGTTCCACCATTGGCGCGGCCCTGGGCGGCGCGGGTGGTAGCGCAGTCGGCGCAGACAAACACAGCCGTGGTGAAGCCGCCATCGGTGGTGCACTGGGCGCAGCAGGCGGTAACGTGGTCGGCCGCAGCATGGGCGGCACCACCGGCAGCCTGATCGGCTCCGCAGCAGGTGGCGGCGCAGGTGGCGCGCTGGGTAACTACATGGGCAACAAGAGCGAAGAGGAAGACGATCGTCGCTCCTATCGTGGCCATGATGATCGCCGTTACTACCGTCACGGGCACCCTGGTCGCGGCCATGCCTACGGCCATCGCAAGCACCACAGATATTATCGCGACTGAGGCCTCGATCGCCTCGTCAGCCGGTACTTAAAAAATCGCAGCCCAAGGGCTGCGATTTTTTTTGCCTGTCTAAACCACCAGGCGCTCCAGTGCTGCGCGCAACTGCCCGGGAATAGCGACCGGCTGATTTGACGCACGATCCACAAACACATGCACGAAGCGCCCCGCCGCACAGGCTTCGTCTTCCCCGGCCTTGAACACTGCCAGCTCATACTGCACCGAACTGTTGCCCAACTTGCCTACCCGCAAGCCGATCTCGATGCGGTCCGGGAAAGCAATGGAAGCAAAGTAATCACAGGCCGAGCTCACCACGAAGCCCACCACCTCGCCATCGTGGATGTCCAGCCCGCCGACCTCGATCAGGTAGGTGTTCACCGCCGTATCGAAGAAGCTGTAGTAGGTCACGTTATTCACGTGACCGTAGGCATCGTTGTCGTGCCAGCGCGTGGTGACGGGTTGGAAATGCGGGTAATCGGAACGTTGAGGCATCAGCGTGGGCTCCTGGAGTCGGGCTGCCAGTCTACGTCGAAAACCGTGTCACGAAGCATCGTCGGGAAACACCGCGCTTGCCAGATGCTGTTCAGCCCACCCACGTACCTCGGCGTAGGGATAATCCTCAAGCACCGCAAACCCCGAGATCGCCCGCGCCTTGAGTTTGGTGAACAGCGGTACGCTGATCCCGCACAGAAACCGCGTCACCCGCTCCGCCGATGGCGCACCGCCCGTGTGCTGTTGATGCCTGTGGATAAAGTCCCCACACAAGGCCTCGAAGTTTTTATCCACAAGCGCCTGCAATGGCGGTGGCTCCGGCAATCGCGCCACCTGCCCGTGACACACCGAGCAATGTCCGCATTGCGTGGGGGCGTTGGTGTCGCCGAAATACTCGGCCAGGCGATAGCCCAGGCAATGCTCGGTAGCGAACAGGTCCAGCATGGCGTGAATCCGCGCGATTTCGGTTTGTTCATGCCGGGTGAAATACCCGTGCAGTTCCTCACTCAACGCGACGCTATCGAAACCGGTTTGCAGCAGGCTATAGACCTCGGTCATCTGCTTGCTTTCCAGCTCGACCCAGCCCTTCTCCTGGAAGTAATCCAGCGCCTTGACCACCCGGCTGCGCTCGGCCTGATGTTGCTGATACAGCGCCTCGAAATTCACCGTGGCCCAGGTCCGTGCGCGGCTGGAGGTCTGGATGATCGCCGCGACGAAATCCCTGCGCTCGCCCTCGAAACGCGCCAGCAACGCCTCGGGCTCCAACAAATACTTGAATCGGTATTCGGCGTAGTAGGCGTAACGCGGGGCGATCAGGCCACGCAGTTCCAGCTGCACCAGCAAGGTCTTGAGCGGCAGTTGGCGAATGTTGCTCTGATCCGCCAAAGGCCCCAGCAAAAACTCCCATTGCCCCTCGGGCGCGGCGGCCTGCATTTCGTCGAGCACGCAGCGGATGCCGTCCAGCTCCGGGGTGTCGCCATAGACAAAGTTTTCCAGCACGTTGAGGCTGTCGCGGTTGGCCAGGACCAGGCAGTTGGAGGGCTGTCCGTCACGCCCGGCACGGCCGATTTCCTGGCTGTAGTTTTCGATGGATTTGGGCAGGTCGAAATGCACCACGTTGCGGATGTCGCTCTTGTCGATGCCCATGCCGAACGCGATGGTGGCAACGATGCAATTGGACTGCCCGCCCATGAAGCGCTTCTGGATCGCTTCGCGTTGTTCATGGGGCAACCCGGCGTGATAGGCCTCGGCCTGAATGCCATTGCGGCTCAGGTGCTCGGCGATCTGTTCGGCGGTTTTCTGCAGGGTGACGTAGACGATGCTCGGCTGGTCGGGACGCTGGCTCATCCACTCGACGAGACGTCGGCGCTTGTCCTGCCCGCGCACCGGTTCCACCAGCAGATTGAGGTTCGGCCGATAGAAACCGGTGGTCACCACGTCCTCGGGTGCGATGGCGAATTTGGCCTGCATGTCGGCGATCACCTTGGGCGTCGCTGTCGCCGTCAGTAGCAACACCTGAGGAATGTTGAACTGGCGCTGATAGTCGGGAAGCTTGAGGTAGTCGGGGCGGAAGTTGTGGCCCCACTCCGAGATGCAATGCGCCTCGTCCACCACCAGCAGCGAGATCGGCACCTGCTGCAAGAAGTTGCGAAAGCGCTCGTTTTTCAGACGCTCCACCGAGATCATCAAAATCTTCAATTCACCGGATTTGGCCCGGGCCATCACATCGCTGGCGTCATCGCGGCTCTGGGCCGAATCGATACTGCCTGCGGCTATGCCGTGGCGCTGCAGGAACGCCAGTTGATCCTGCATCAATGCCAGCAATGGCGAGACCACCAGTGTCAGGTGCGGCAGCAAGACGGCCGAAAGCTGATAGCACAGGGACTTGCCAGAGCCCGTGGGGAAAATCGCCGCCGCCGAGCGCCCCGCCAGCACCGCGCTGACCGCCGCCTCCTGGCCGGGCCGAAACTGTGGATAACCGAAAACCTGTTCCAGGGTGTTGTGCATAAGCTGTCACTCCGTTGACCGCTGCGAAGAGCAAAGCCTGGCCGGCGATTGCAGCGGGTCGAGAAAAGGTCGGGGCGAAAAAAGATACGGGATGATACAGCGGATGGTTCGGCAGCATCGCAAGGCTTATGGAATGGAGCGACTGTCAGGGCGCCATCGCGAGCAAGCTCGCTCCCACAAGGATCCCCGCCGTTCACAAAATTGAGGACGATGCTAAACCTGTGGGAACGGGTTTGCCCGCGAAGAGGCCGGCCCATTCACTACAAAACTGGAAACACCCTACCGTTTCTGAAGCACCCTCTACCGAGCATTTCGACGCGTCGACTGATAAAGCCGTAGGTATTTTTACCACTGCCAGTTTCAGAGTAAAAAACCGCCACCAACTCGTAGGCTTCTTCCTCAACAGTCAGTAAAGACCCTACAAAACCTGGGGGCACACTTGCCGATTTCGCACAGGACGCACCTCGATGAACAACCACCAATCATTCAACGACCGCTATCGCCCGCTCAAAACCCGCTACAGCGAAACCCCGGTGCTGGTGATCGACACCGAAGCCGATCCCGTCGAGATCCTCGACGCCGCCCGCCAACGCATCCGCGCCGCCAGCGACCTGTTGGAAACCCTGTATTGCCTGTGTTTCAAAGAGGCCGACGCCAGCGACATTCCCAACATCGTCAGCGCGCTGTACCTGCTGACCCAGGACGGCAACGACCTGCTCGACATCGCCCGGCAACGCCTGCCGAAACTCACTGGCCAAGTCCCACCCGGCTTCTCTGTAGGCGCTGGCTTAGCAGATAACGCCGTCAGCAACGCCCTATGAAAGCTTCGGCACGGTCCTACAAAAGAAGACAACTTGTCGGCTATCGCCGGCGGGGGACACAAACCTATAGTCCGGACTGTCGCTACCAAATCAGCGACTCGGGTTTGGTCACCCGAATTAGATCTACGCACGCACCCGTTGTATGCTGCCGGCGCTTTTTTGTGTCAGCACACTTTATGGCGGCTGTGTTTGGGACGTCTTCGGACGTACCGGGTAAGCGTGTGATCTCACCGGTTGACCAACCTGAACACAGTCCGCCTCCCGTCGTTTGGTCACGATGGCGGTGGCTTCTTCTGACACTTACGAGATTGCACATCATGAAAAAATGGAACCCATTCACCAACGAACGCTACCTCCCGCTCCACACCAACCTCACCGACTCCCCACCCCTGATCATCGACACCGAAGCCAACCCCCAGGACATCCTCGAAGCCGCCCTCCAGCGCATCCGGGCCTCCAGCGATCTGCTGCGAACCCTGCACTGCCAGAACTTCCACGACGGCGATGTCGAAGACATCCCCCACATCACCCACGCGCTGTACCTCCTGACCCAGGACGGCTGTGACCTGCTCAAGGTCGCACAGCAACGCATGCTCAACTGGAAAGCGCCAGCCTGAGATCACTGCTAAAACTGGCATTATTCTGGCTGTTTACCGTAATTTCAGCTGGAATAATGGCAGTACAAAGGAGGTCCCCCAGAAAATTTGATGCAGTGCGGCGCCTTCAAGGCAAGGCGATGCTTCTTAACTTAAGTGCTATTATTCTGGCAGTTAAGGCTAAAAAATGAAGGAATATTGGCACATGGCCAAGAAGACCGCGCCACTCCTGCCCGCCGCTTCCCGATTGCTCGCCGAGTTCGGGGAGCGACTGAAACTGGCACGACTGCGCCGCAAGCTCACCGCCAAGCAAGTCGCCGAGAGATCAGGCATGTCACTGACAACCTTGCGCTCTCTGGAATCCGGTGGTTCAGGCGTGACCATCGGTGCCTACCTGTCCGTCATGCAGGTGCTGGGCCTTGAAAAAGACCTGAACAAACTCGCGGCAACCGATGAGGTGGGGCGGCAACTGCAGGACGCACAACTGAAACCCAGGGCCGCTTCATCCAACGACTCGAACCGACAGGCGCGTAAAGTCAGCGTGGCTAAAAAAGCCCCTCCCAAAACCGGAAAAGAGACTGAAGTCATTGAAAGCGCCAGCCCCGCGGAAGATCTGCTGGCTGACTACCCCTTCAACACCCACTCTCTTTCCAGTCTGTTGACCCAGAAAAAAACCAAGTCCACGACAGGTGAACAATGACGCAGATTGCGGTGTATGCCGATTGGGAATCCTTGAATGGGCCCAGGCGTCTCGGTTTCCTGCATGCCCGAAAGACCCGGTCCACAGAAGTCTTCGAGTTTGAGTACGACAGGGTTGCGCTGGACGATCCCGAGTTGAACTTCACAGCGCTGGACCCTCGCATCAGCCTCTATGAAGGTCGGCAGTTTCCCGGACAACATCAAAGCCGGTTTGGCGTGTTCGCTGACTCAAGCCCGGATCGATGGGGCCAACTGTTGATGAAACGGCGGCTGGAACGGGATATCCGCGACGGCTTGATTGCCAAGGGCAGCAAGCTCCACGAATCAGATTTCCTGCTGGGTGTACATGACCTCTATCGGGTCGGTGCGATCCGCTACAAGCTTAATGACCAAGGCAACTTTCTCGATGATCGCGATGGCGTGGCCGCCCCGCCCTTCATTGAGTTGCGGGCGCTGGAGCAAGCCAGTCGAGCCTTGGAAAACGATCCGGACAACACCTCACTCGATGGCCGTGAGTGGCTGAGAATGTTGATCGCACCGGGCGGCTCACTCGGTGGTGCCCGCCCCAAGGCCAGCGTTGCAGACGAGCACGGTCACTTGTGGATCGCCAAGTTCCCCAGTACCCGCGATGACTATGACGTTGGCGCCTGGGAACTGGTGGTCAATGCCCTGGCCAATCACTGCGGCCTGCGCGTCGCAACCGGTATCGCCCGACGCTATGCCAGTGAACATCACTGCTTCATGGTCAAGCGCTTCGATCGCACCGAACGGGGTGGCCGACTGCACTTTGCCTCGGCCATGACCCTGACTGATCGCGTTGACGGGGACGATGCTTCAGTCGGCGCAAGCTACCTTGAGTTGGCCGAAGTGCTCATGGAACACGGCTCGCAAACCAACGCGGACCTACGGGAGCTATGGTCTCGCATTGTGTTCAACATTCTGGTTTCCAATACCGACGATCACCTGCGCAATCATGGCTTTATCCTCGACCCGGGTCGGGGATGGCGCTTGTCTGCCGCCTATGACATGAACCCGGTAGCCCATGCCGACGGTTTGAAACTCAACATCAGCGATGCCGACAACGCACTGGATCTGGAGTTGGCGCGAGAAGTGGCGGAATATTTTCGGGTCAGTCGTGCGGATGCAGAAAATATCATCGACCGCTTCAAAGACGTTGTCAGCCAATGGCCAACGCTGGCGCAGGCATTGGGGCTATCAAAACGTGAGCAGGACAATATGGCGCCTGCATTTCGATTGGCGGAACCTACGCAATGAACCTCGCCCCCCACTTTCCCGACGACCACTTCATGCAGCAACTCATGCAGCTGCTGCACGAAGAAATCGGCCTGCCCGAACGAAAAACCATCAGCCTCGACACCTCGATCAATTTCGACCTGGGCTGCAACGGCGCGGATGCCCAGCACTTGATCGAAAGCCTGGAAGAGCAGTTCGCCATCGATTTCGTGGACTACGACAGTTATCGCTATTTCCAGCCCGACGGCTACGATGTATTCCTCAAGCGCAAAGCCAAGGGTCGCGGCGACAAGGTGCCGTTGACCATCGGCATGCTCTACCGCGCCATCAAGGCGCAACGCTGGGACACCGAGGAGCTTGAAGGACGGTAACGTCCCCGGATATGGACATTGTGGAGCGGCCAGGTCGGTGGTGACGGTGCAAGAGCTTGTCAGGGCGTTTGTGCTGCACCTGAAAACCTGAATCACGCCCACAAAAAACCGCCCCGAAGGGCGGTTTTTTCATTGCATCAAACCAACGCTTACAACTGAGGACCGGCAGCCTTGATCGCGTCGCTCACGTCGAACTTCTTGAAGTTCTCGATGAACAGGCCGGCCAGTGCTTTGGCGGCTTCGTCGTAGGCGGCTTTGTCAGCCCAGGTGTTGCGTGGGTTCAGCAGGCCAGTCTCAACGCCCGGTACGGCCAGTGGCACGTCGAGGTTGATGGTGCTCAGGTGCTCGGTCTCGGTGCCGATCAGCGCGCCGCTCTGGATCGCTGCGATCACCGCACGGGTGGTCGGGATGTTGAAGCGCTTGCCGACGCCGTAGCCGCCGCCGGTCCAGCCGGTGTTGACCAGGTAGACCTTGGAGCCGAAGCCACGGATGCGCTTGATCAGCAGTTCTGCGTATTCGCCAGCCGGACGCGGGAAGAATGGTGCGCCGAAGCAGGTGGAGAAGGTCGACTTGATGCCGCTGCCCGAACCCATTTCAGTCGAACCCACCAGAGCGGTGTAGCCGGACAGGAAGTGGTAGGCCGCTTGCTCTTCGTTGAGGATCGACACTGGCGGCAGCACGCCGGTCAGGTCGCAGGTCAGGAAGATGACAGCGTTCGGCTCGCCACCGAGGTTTTTCTCGGAGCGCTTGGCAACGTGCTCCAGCGGGTAAGCGGCGCGGCTGTTCTGGGTCAGGCTGACATCGGCGTAGTCGGCGTGCTTGGCGTCATCGATGACGACGTTTTCCAGCACTGCGCCGTGCTTGATGGCTTTCCAGATGACCGGCTCGTTCTTCTCGGACAGGTCGATGCACTTGGCATAGCAACCGCCTTCGATGTTGAACACCACGCCTTCGCCCCACGCGTGCTCGTCGTCACCGATCAGGTAACGGCTTTCGTCGGCGGACAGGGTGGTTTTACCGGTGCCGGACAGACCGAAGAACAGGGTCACGTCGCCCTCTTCGCCGATGTTGGCGGCACAGTGCATTGGCAGCACGTCGGCGGCCGGCAGCAGGAAGTTCTGCACCGAGAACATGGCTTTCTTCATTTCACCGGCGTAGCGCATGCCAGCGATCAGCACTTTCTTCTGAGCGAAGTTGAGGATCACGCAACCATCGGAGTTGGTGCCATCACGCTCTGGAACGCATTCGAAGTTGGCAACGTTGAGCACTTGCCACTCATCACGGCCAGCCGGATTGTACTGGGCCGGGTTGATGAACAGGCAGCGACCGAACAGGTTCTGCCAGGCAGTCTGGGTGGTCATCTTCACGGCCAGGTAGTGGTCGGAGTCGGCACCTACATGCACGTGGGAAACGAAATGCTCTTGCGCGTTGTTGAACGCCTCGACGCGAGCCCACAGGGCGTCGAACTTGTCGGCCGGGAACTTGCGGTTGATCGGGCCCCAGGCGATGGCGCCTGTGGTGGTCGGCTCATCAACGATGAAACGATCGACTGGCGAACGGCCGGTACGGTGACCGGTACGAACAACCAGTGCGCCGGTATCGGCAAGCTCGCCTTCACCGCGGTTGAGGGCTTCTTTTACCAGATCATCAACACTCAGATCGGTGTACACGGCGTTATTGGCTTGCGTCATGAGGTTCCCCGTCGGCCAGTGGCCGAGTGCTCCAAACGTTTTGTAGTAGAAAGTCGCGCACTACTACCGCGAAAAAAGTGGGCCGGATTATGCCAGAAAAGCCCAAAAATAGTAGGGCCCTCCCGTCGTAACGGCGTTATTCCGGCACAAACCAGTGAATTTACCTGCGCTGAACCGTTTTAGTGACGGGTATCTGACGGCGTCTCGACACCCGCACCAGCGAACAATTGAGTGACATCGGCGGCGTCAAACAGGTACTGCTGGTTGCAGAACTGGCAGTCGATCTCGATTTTTCCACCGTGTTCAATCACCAGGTTCTGCGCGTCTTCCATGCCCAGACTGACCAGGGCATTGGCCGAACGTTCGCGCGAACAGCTGCAACGGAAGCGCAGTCTCTGCACATCGAACAGACGCACCTGCTCTTCATGGTAGAGGCGATGCAGCACGGTTTCGTTGTCCAGACTCAGCAGTTCATCGGCGGTCAGGGTGGTGGCCAGCGCGGTGAGGTGCTGCCAGCTGGCGGCGCGTTCTTCTTCGTCCTTCAAACGGTCGGCGGGCAGTTGTTGCAGCAACAGGCCACGCGCGCGGCGGCCATCGGCGCACAGCTTGATGCGGGTGCCAATCTGCTGCGACATCACGAAGTAGTTGGTGAAGCAGTCGGACAACGTTTCGCCATCCAGATCGACGACGCCCTGATAGCGCTGGCCCTGGTTCGGGTCAATGGTCAGGGTCAGCGAGCCATCCGGCATCAAGTCGGCCAGGGTTGCGTCGGGAGCAATCCGGTCCGCCTCGTAACGTGCCAGGCCACGAATGTCGCGCTCACTGGAGCACTCGATCATCAGCAGCGGGATCGGACCTTCGGAACGGGCTTGAAGGATCAGCAAGCCATCGAACTTCAATGTGCCGACCAGCAACGCCGCAGCCGCCATCAACTCGCCGATCAGTTGCGCGACCGGCTCCGGATAGGCGTGTTTGGCCAGGACTTCAGCGTAGCTGAGCTCTAGCGAAACCATCTCGCCACGGGTGTCGCTGTCATCGAAGATGAAGCGTTGGGTGAAGTCGTTATCCGGTAAGTCGGTCATAAGTCTGGTATCTGAAGTGGTGACAAAAGTAGTGGCAAAATTCGAGGTTACGCCTTGGCTATAGCGTATTGCAGCCTGGTTTTGGATTAGAGGGCGCTGTGCGCTTTACGACCAATGGCTCATGTACGGTAGGCCAATTACCTCATATGGCTACACGCAGGCGCAAATACAAGTCTTGGCCTGATTGATGTGATCGGTGGCTTCGGTCGATCAATCGTTGCTGCTGCCACGAAACTTGAACAGATCACGCCGTTGTTTCTTGCTCGGCTTGCCATCAGTACTCACCCCCAAAGCCCCTGCCTTGCGCTGCGCCGCCGCGTTTTCGCGCTTGGCGATGCTGGCCTCGGTTTCGGCGTACAGCGTCTGTGCTTCCGGCGCGCCACGGCGCACGATCGACAGCGCCTGGACCACCACGGTGCGCTCCTCGAAACCGGTACGAATCACAAACTCATCGCCAATGCGCGGTTCCTTGCCCGGTTTGCAACGCTCACCCCGGCAATGCACCTTGCCGCTTTCAATCGCTGCCTTGGCCAAGGCACGCGTCTTGTAAAAACGCGCGGCCCATAACCATTTATCGAGGCGGACTTTGTCGTCCTCTTCGTTTTTTTGTGCCATGGGATTTCCTCATACTGAAATATTGGTGAACTGTACTACCGTTTCTGTCGTACCAAGAATTACCTCGTCTCGGATTACAATGCAGGCATTCCAGAACCTCCCTGAAGGGCTGGAAATCCGGGCCGTAGATATCTGTCGCCTTTTAATCATTATTCTGCGTGAATACCGCGAATCGGGCCGCGTGCGGCCCAGCGGTTACTACCGGTTGAGCACCTTTGAAGACATTTGACCATTTGACCGTCGTCGGTCTGCGCGAGTGGGTGGCGCTCCCGGATTTGGGAGTGGCTGGCCTTCGGGCAAAAATCGACACCGGCGCCAGCACCTCCAGCCTGCATGCCACCGACATCGAGACCTTCGAGCGCGACGGTGAGCAGTGGGTGCGTTTCACGGCGCACCTGGGCACGGTGGTGCAATTGCGTCACCGTCGTTGCGAAGCGCCGCTGGTGACGATGAAAACCATTAAGAGCTCTAACGGTCACGCGCAGGTGCGATACGTGATCAGCACCACCCTGGCGCTCGGTGATCGGGTCTGGCGAGTCCAGTTCACACTCGCTTGTCGCAAATCCATGCGTTATCGCCTGTTACTCGGTTCCAAAGCCCTGATCGACGGCCAGTTGGTGGTCAATCCGGGCATTAAATATGTACAAGACAAGCCGGTGTTCCCGGTATCTACCTCCTCCACAGGTGTTGCATGAAGATCGCTGTGCTGTCGCGGAACCCGCGTCTGTATTCCACCCGTCGCCTGGTCGAAGCCGGTACCGAACGCGGCCATGAAATGGTGGTAGTCGATACCCTGCGCGCCTACATGAACATCGCCAGCCACAAACCGCAGATCCACTACCGCGGCAAACCGCTGGAAGGTTTCGATGCAGTGATCCCGCGCATTGGTGCGTCGGTGACGTTTTATGGTTGCGCAGTGCTGCGCCAGTTCGAAATGATGGGGGTTTTTCCGCTTAACGAATCGGTGGCCATCGCCCGCTCGCGGGACAAACTGCGTTCGCTGCAATTGCTGTCCCGCCGGGGCATCGGTTTGCCGGTGACCGGGTTTGCCCACTCGCCGGACGATATTCCCGACCTGATCGCGATGGTCAACGGCGCGCCGCTGGTGATCAAGGTACTGGAAGGTACCCAGGGCATCGGCGTGGTGCTGTGCGAAACCGCCACGGCGGCGGAGTCGGTGATCGAGGCGTTCATGGGCCTCAAGCAAAACATCATGGTTCAGGAATACATCAAGGAGGCCGGCGGTGCCGACATTCGCTGCTTCGTGGTGGGCGACAAGGTGATTGCCGCCATGAAGCGCCAGGCCAAGCCGGGTGAGTTTCGCTCCAACCTGCATCGCGGCGGCAGTGCCAGCCTGATCAAGATCACGCCGGAGGAGCGCATGACGGCGTTGCGGGCGGCCAAGGTCATGGGACTGGCGGTGGCGGGTGTGGATATCCTGCGCTCCAATCACGGGCCGCTGGTGATGGAGGTGAACTCGTCGCCGGGTCTGGAAGGGATCGAGATCACCACCGGCAAGAACGTGGCGGGGATCATCATCGAGCATCTGGAGAAGAACGGCGGGCCGAACATGACGCGGACCAAAGGAAAAGGCTGATCCTGGAGGCTTGTGGCGGCTGGCAGGCCGCCATCGCGAGCAAGCTCACCCCCACAGGGGATTGCATTCCAATGAGGGAGCGAGCTTGCTCGCGATGGGGCCATCAGCCCCACCGAAGAAATCAGCGCTTAAACCGCATCCCGCGGCAGCATCAACCCCAGCGGCAAGCGCACCCGCGCTTCCAGCCCTCCGCCGGAACGGTTGCGCAATTCAACATTGCCGCCATGCATCGAAGCAATCCGCTTCACGATCGCCAACCCCAAACCGGTGCCCTTCCCGCCCCGTGCACGATCGCCACGGGTGAACGGGTTGAAGATCGCTTCCAGTTCCGCAGGATCGATTCCAGCACCACGATCCATCACGCTCAGCACCACATAAGGCGCGGCGGTGTCCCCGGATACGTATGCCGCCACTTCCACGCCGCTGCCGGCGTGATGCAGCGCGTTGCCAATCAGGTTATTCAACAGTCGCTTCATCGACACCCGACGCAGCGGGAATGGCTGGATCGGCTCCAGACGCAAGCGCACTTTTTCCTCGGTCTGGTTGTACGGCGCGGCGACTTCGCGGACCAGGTCGCTCAGGTCCACCTCTTCCACCGACTCATCGCGACCATCGCGAATGAACGCCAGGAACTGATCGAGAATCGCGTCCATGTCTTCGATGTCGCGAACCATGTCGTCGGTCAGGTCGCTGCGGTCGCCCATCAACTCCAGGGACAAGCGCAAACGGGTCAGTGGCGTACGCAGGTCGTGGGACACCCCGGCCAGCATCAGTTCGCGCTCGCGACCGGCCTGCTCGACATCTTCGGCCATCTGGTTGAAGGCGCGATACACCTCGGTCATTTCACTGGGCGTATCGCTGATCGGCAGACGCACGCTACGACCCTGGCCGAGTTGGCGTGCGGCATAGACGAGGCGCTTCAGAGGCTGATTGAGCTGGCTGACAAAAATCCACGCCGCTGCAGTGGACAGCAAGCCAATGGCGAGAAACCAGCCCAGGACGTTCCAGATTTTCTGGCCGCGCAGCGGATGCGGGTACAGCGGTACTTTCAACCAGCCTTCGCCCAGGCTTGGCGCCCGGACCCACAACGCCGGCGGTGAATGCATGCGCAATCGCACCTCGGTGTCCGCCCCCAGTTCGGCCTGCATCTGCCGCTGGTAGATCTCGCTGTAGGGCCAGTGTTGCTCACCTTCCGGCACGCCGGCACCTACCACCCGTATCAGGGGCACGGCATCGGCGATCTTGTCGCGGTTGTTTTCATCGGCGGCCCAATAGGCGCGCAGTGTCAGGGCGACACCGTGGCTGTACTGACGGTCCACCAGCACGTCTTCGTTCATCAACAGATAAACCAGGGTCAGCGCCTTGGAAAACAGGACGACGATGAGCACCAGCCAAAGGGTGCGGGAGAAGAAGCTCTGGGGGAACCAAACCGGGGTTTTCATGGATAACCGCTACATACTTGCAGGAGCGAGCCATGCTCGCATATTGCGGATCGCGAGTCTGCGGGCGGGATCATATGATCCATCGCCCGTACGACCCGCTCCTACAAATCACCGATCACTTGGTGGCGGTGCCATCCGGAACGAACACGTAGCCTACACCCCAGACCGTCTGGATATAACGCGGCTTGGATGGATCCGGCTCGATCATCCGGCGCAGACGGGAGATCTGCACGTCGATGGAACGCTCCAGGGCATCCCATTCGCGACCACGGGCCAGGTTCATCAGCTTGTCACGGGTCAGCGGCTGACGGGCATTCATCACCAGGGCCTTGAGTACCGCAAACTCACCGGTGGTGAGCATGTGCACTTCTTCACCACGCTTGAGCTCGCGGGTGGCCAGGGACAGTTCGTAGTCACCGAAGGTCACGCTTTCATCTTCGCTGCCCGGTGCGCCTGGTACCGGGGCCGATTGACGACGCAACACAGCCTTGACGCGCGCCATCAGCTCGTCCGGGTTGAATGGCTTGGCCAGGTAATCGTCGGCGCCCAGTTCCAGGCCCTTGATACGGCTCAGCTCATCGCCCTTGGCGGTCAGCATGATGATCGGAATCTGATTGTTCGCGCCGCGCAGGCGGCGGCAGGCGGTCAGGCCGTCTTCGCCGGGCAGCATCAGGTCGAGGACGACCAGGTTGAACACTTCGCGTGCCAGCAGGCGATCCATTTGCTCGGTGTTCGGGACAGCACGGGCGCGGTAGCCCTTGCTGACGAAGAAACGCTCCAGCAGGCTGCTGAGGCCCGGATCGTCGTCAACAATAAGAATTTTCTCGCCTTCAGCAATGTTTGCAGTGCTGCTCATTGGATGCTCCTTTGATCTCGGCGCGCATTATGGCGTAGCTGCCGTTATACGCACCGTGTGCATTGTTAGCAGATTTTTCCTCTACCGCCAGAAAACCGGCCGTTACACCTGCACCCCGCGATGCCCCCTAACGGCAGAACGCTGGTTATAATGCGCGGCCATTTGTGTCAGGCAACATCGGACAGGTACTACAGACAGACGCTATTTATTTTCGTAGCGTTGGCAGTATTTGTTCGATTTCACGGGTCAACGGAGTGCCTGTTGACTCAGGTAGCGGCGCAGGCCAGGCCGCTCAACCAGACTCGCCAAGCCCCTATTTCTGCGCCTGCGAGCCTGCTTTCACGATTTGTCAGGTGGTTTTATGGACAGCATCAACAGCCGCATCGCCGAGGAACTCGGCGTACGCCCACAACAGGTCGAAGCGGCCGTCGCGCTACTCGATGAAGGCTCTACGGTTCCCTTCATCGCCCGTTACCGGAAAGAAGTGACCGGCAGCCTCGATGACACCCAGTTGCGTCATCTGGAAGAGCGTCTGCGCTACCTGCGAGAACTCGACGAACGGCGCATCAGCATCCTGGCCAGCATCCAGGAGCAAGGCAAGCTGACCCCGCAACTCGAGCGTGACATCAAGCTCGCCGACACCAAGACCCGCCTCGAAGACTTGTACCTGCCGTACAAGCAGAAGCGCCGCACCAAGGGCCAGATCGCCCTCGAAGCCGGCCTCGGCGACCTGGCCGACGGCCTGTTCAACGACCCGACACTGACGCCGGATGCCGAAGCCGCACGCTTCGTCGATGCCGAAAAAGGCGTGGTCGATGTTAAGGCCGCCCTCGAAGGCGCCAAGTACATCCTCATGGAGCGCTTCGCCGAGGACGCCGGCCTGCTGGACAAACTGCGCAATTACCTCAAGCAGGAAGCCACCCTCAGTGCCCGCGTGATCGCCGGCAAGGAAGAGGAAGGCGCCAAGTTCCGCGATTACTTCGAACACGACGAACCACTGAAAAGCATGCCGTCGCACCGCGCGCTCGCGATTTTCCGTGGCCGCAACGAAGGCATCCTCAGCTCCGCGCTGAAAGTCGGCGACGAGCTGCCTGGCACCATGCACCCGTGCGAAGGCATGATCGGCCAGCACGTCGGCATCCAGAACCAGAACCGCGCCGCCGACAAATGGCTGGGCGAAGTGGTGCGCTGGACCTGGAAGGTCAAGCTCTACACCCACCTGGAAACCGACCTGCTGGGCGAGCTGCGCGATGGCGCGGAAACCGAAGCGATCAACGTGTTCGCCCACAACCTGCACGACCTGCTGCTGTCGGCTCCGGCCGGCCCGCGTGCCACCCTGGGCCTCGACCCGGGCCTGCGCACCGGTTGCAAGGTCGCCGTGGTCGATTCCACCGGCAAGCTGCTGGATCACGCCACGGTTTATCCGCACGTGCCGCACAACAAATGGGACCAGACCATCGCCGTGCTCGCCGCCCTGTGCGCCAAGCATTCGGTCGATCTGATCGCCATCGGCAACGGCACCGCCAGCCGTGAAACCGACAAGCTGGCCGCTGAACTGATCAAAAAGTACCCGGCCATGAAGATGACCAAAGTCATGGTCTCCGAAGCCGGTGCATCGGTTTACTCGGCGTCGGAACTGGCGTCCAAGGAATTCCCGGACCTGGACGTGTCGATCCGTGGCGCCGTGTCGATTGCCCGCCGCCTGCAAGACCCGCTGGCCGAGCTGGTGAAGATCGATCCGAAATCCATCGGTGTCGGTCAGTACCAGCACGACGTGTCGCAGCTGAAACTGGCGCGCGGCCTGGATGCGGTGGTCGAGGACTGCGTGAACGCCGTGGGCGTGGACGTGAACACCGCTTCCGTGGCGCTGCTGGCGCGCATCTCCGGCCTCAACGCGACCCTGGCGCAGAACATCGTCAGCCACCGCGACGAGCACGGCGCGTTCAAAACCCGGGCCGCGCTGAAGAAAGTCGCGCGCCTGGGCGAAAAAACCTTCGAACAGGCCGCCGGTTTCCTGCGCGTCATGAACGGCGAGAACCCGCTGGATTCGTCCGCCGTGCACCCGGAAGCCTATCCGCTGGTGCAGCGTATCGCGGCTGAAACCGACCGCGACATTCGCTCGCTGATTGGCGATGCCGCGTTCCTCAAGCGCCTCGATCCAAAGAAATACACCGACGAAACCTTCGGCCTGCCGACCGTGACCGACATTCTCCAGGAGCTGGAAAAACCGGGTCGCGATCCACGTCCGGAGTTCAAGACCGCCGAGTTCCAGGAAGGCGTCGAGGACCTCAAGGACTTGCAACTGGGCATGATCCTCGAAGGCGTGGTGACCAACGTGACCAACTTCGGCGCGTTCGTCGACATCGGCGTGCATCAGGACGGTTTGGTGCACATCTCTGCACTATCGGAGAAGTTCATCAAAGACCCACGGGAAGCGGTGAAGGCCGGTGATGTGGTGAAAGTGAAGGTCATGGAAGTCGACATCCCGCGTAAACGCGTGGGCCTGTCGATGCGCATGAGCGACACCCCGGGCGAGAAAATCGACGGTGCCCGTGGTGCACGCCCCGGATCGGCCCCGCGCCAATCCCAGAACACCGCGCCACGCAAGGAAACCACGGCGGCGGCTCCGGCCAACAACGCCATGGCTTCGCTGTTCGCCAACGCCAAGCAGTTGAAGAAACGCTGATGGACATCCCGGCAGGGCTGATCGAAAGCGCGTTTTTCAAGCTGCTGGGCTGCCGCTTGCACAGTCTGGAAACCGGGGTGGCGCAAGTCGCCCTGGCGCTGGAACCACAGCTGCGCAATCGCGGGGGCAAGCTGCACGGTGGGGCCTTGTTCAGTCTGGTGGACATTGCCATGGGGCTGGCCTGTTCCAGCACCCACGGCTTTGACCAGCAGAGCGCGACCATCGAATGCAAGATCAACTACATCCGCGCCGTCGCTGACGGTGAGGTGATGTGCACGGCGCGGGTGATCCACCCGGGCCGGCGCACGCTGGTGGTCGAGGCCGATGTGATGCAAGGCGACAAACTCGTCGCAAAAGCACAAGGCACGTTCGCAGTCCTGTAGCTACGGATCATCGATTTGAGTTAATTTCGGCGCAATGAAACCTGTGGGAGCGAGCTTGCTCGCTCCCACAGGAATTGTGCGGTTATTGACTGACCGGCATATGGCCTGAGCGGCTCCAAAACCAGGCGAAAACGCCAGTTTCCACTTCACCCTTGTAGACCGTCTTGCCCACCCCCATATTGGGGCGACTGACGCGTGAAGGAATCCAACTTGAGCGAACTTCTCAACCGCCGCCTGGCCCTGCTCGGCGAGCGCGCTAACCTCTCTCTGCTCGAACAGTGTCTTCACGGCATCGAACGTGAATGCCTGCGCGTGACCGATGAAGGTCGCCTGGCGCAAACGCCGCACCCGCAAGCATTGGGTTCCGCGCTGACCAACGAACAGATCACCACCGATTATTCCGAATCGCTGCTGGAATTCATCACCCCGGCCCTGCCCGACCCGGCGGACACGCTGGCGAGCCTGGACAAGATTCACCGCTTTGCCTACAGCAAGCTCGGCAACGAGTACCTGTGGAGTCCATCGATGCCGTGCCCGCTGCCGGCCGAGGAAGATATCCCGATCGCCTATTACGGCACGTCCAACATCGGTCAGCTCAAGTACGTCTACCGCAAGGGCCTGGCCCTGCGTTACGGCAAGACCATGCAGTGCATCGCCGGGATTCACTACAACTTTTCCCTGCCGGAAAAACTGTGGCCTCTGCTCAAGCAGGCCGAAGGTTTCGTCGGCACCGACCGCGACTATCAGTCGTCGGCCTACATCGCCCTGATCCGCAACTTCCGCCGCTACAGCTGGCTGCTGATGTACCTGTTCGGCGCATCGCCAGCACTGGACGCCGGTTTCCTGCGCGGTCGTTCGCATCAGTTGGAACAGCTGGATCCGGACACCCTGTACCTGCCGTACGCCACCAGCCTGCGCATGAGTGACCTGGGTTACCAGAGCAACGCCCAGGCCGGCCTGACGCCGTGCTACAACGACCTGAGCAGCTACATCGACAGCCTGCGCACAGCAGTGGCCACGCCCTATGCGCCGTACGTCGAAGTCGGCACCCACAAGGACGGTGAGTGGGTTCAACTCAACACCAACATCCTGCAGATCGAAAACGAGTACTACTCCAACATCCGCCCCAAACGTGTGACCTACACCGGCGAGCGGCCGATCCAGGCGCTGATGGCCCGCGGCATCCAGTACGTTGAAGTTCGCTGCCTGGACATCAACCCGTTCCTGCCGACGGGCATCGATCTCACCGAATCGCGCTTCCTCGACGCTTTCCTGCTGTACTGCGCCCTGAACGACAGCCCGCTGCTGACCAACACCAGTTGCGGCAATGCGACCTCGAACTTCCTCAGCGTGGTCAAGGAAGGTCGCCGTCCGGGCCTGCAACTGCAACGCGATGGTCACCCTGTGGACCTGAAGGAGTGGGCTGCACAATTGCTGGAAAACATCGCGCCACTGGCGGCGATGCTGGATCAGAGCCACGGCGGCGATGCTCACAGCAAGGCGCTGGATGCACAGCTGGCCAAGGTTCAGGACCCGTCCCTGACGCCATCGGCCCAGGTCCTGGCGGCCATGGCCGAGCACAAGGAAAGCTTTGCTCAGTTCTCCCTGCGCCAGAGCCGCGCCCACGCGGAGTTTTTCCGCAGCGAACCATTGCCGGCTGAAGAACAGGCCCGGTTTGAAGAGCTGGCAAGTTCGTCGCTGGCTCAACAGGCGGAGCTGGAACAGAACGAAGTCGGCGATTTCGACGTGTTTGTCGGCTCGTATCAGGCGAGCATCCTGGCGATCAGCAACTGACATCAGAAGGTCCTTGGGACCTTATCGCGAGCAAGCTCGCTCCCACGGTGGTCTTTCAGTGTTGCCACAACTGTGCAAACACCGGTGAGCACTGTGGGAGCCTGCTCGCGATTGACCGCGCAGCGACTACGCTTAGATTTTTCCGCTAATAAGCTCATTCGAAAAAGTTATTTATTTTCGAATTCTTATATCATTTAGTCTCCTTTCACGCCGACTCTCGGTCGCCTGACAAGGAGCTTCTCGATGAAACTGCATTTCCCTCTTCGCCTGCTGGCGGCCGCTTCTTTGGCGGCAGCGAGCTTCTTTGCCCAGGCGGCTGACGTGACTGTCGCCTACCAGACCACCGTTGACCCGGCGAAAGTCGCCCAGGCCGACGGCGCTTATGAAAAAGCCACCAAGGCCGACATCAGCTGGCGCAAATTCGATAACGGTGCCGACATCATTGCCGCCATCGCCTCCGGCGACGTGCAGATCGGCTACCTCGGTTCCAGCCCCCTGACGGCGGCCATTACCCGCAAAGTCCCGGTGGAAACCTTCCTCATCGCCACCCAGATCGGCGCCGCCGAAGCGCTGGTGGCCCGTGATGGTTCCGGGATCAAGACCCCACAAGACCTGATCGGCAAGAAAATCGCCGTGCCATTCGTTTCCACCGGCCACTACAGCCTGCTGGCCGCGCTGAAGCACTGGAACATCGATCCGTCGAAAGTCACCGTTCTCAACCTCGCTCCGCCCGCCATCATCGCTGCATGGAAACGCGGTGACATCGACGCCACCTACGTATGGGACCCGGCCCTGGGCGTCGCCAAGGAAAACGGCAAGGTGCTGATCACCTCCGGCGAACTGGCCAAGTTCGGCGCGCCGACCTTCGATGCCTGGATCGTGCGTAAGGATTTCGCCGAGAAGCACCCGGAAATCGTCACCGCGTTCGCCAAAGTCACCCTGGACGCCTACGCCGACTACCGCAAAGACCCGAAAGCCTGGCTGGCCAATCAAGGCAACGTCGACAAGCTTGTAAAACTGTCCGGCGCCAAGGCCAGCGATATTCCGCTGCTGCTGCAAGGCAACGTTTATCCGCTGGCGGCTGATCAGGTCATCACCCTGGGCGCACCGACCACCAAGGCCATCACCGACACCGCCGCATTCCTCAAGGAACAAGGCAAGGTCGAGGCTGTGCTGCCGGACTACGCGCCGTACGTCAGCGCCAAGTTCATCACCCACTGATCGGGAGTTCATCGCCATGGCCTTGCTACAGCTGGAGCGCATCAGCGCACAGTACCCTGGCAGCCCGGAACCGGTGCTGGCGGATATTTCCCTGACCCTGGGGCCCCGGCAATTGCTGGTCGCCCTCGGCCCGTCCGGCAGTGGCAAGACTTCGCTGTTGAACCTGATTGCCGGATTCGTCGAACCCAGCGCCGGGCGCATCACCCTCGACGGCGTGCCGGTCAAAGGCCCGAGCGCCGAACGCGGCGTGGTGTTCCAGGATGACGCCCTGCTGCCTTGGCAGGACGTGCTGGCCAACGTCGGCTTCGGTCTGGAACTGGCCGGCATCCCTCGGGACAAACGCGAAATCCGCGCCCGGGAAATGCTGGCGCTGGTGGACCTTTCCGGCTTTGAAAACCGCCGCATCTGGCAGCTGTCCGGTGGGCAGAAGCAGCGCGTCGGCCTGGCCCGCGCCCTTGCTGCCGACCCACGTGTTCTATTGATGGACGAACCCTTTGGCGCCCTCGACGCGTTCACCCGCGAGCAGATGCAGGAACTGCTGCTGCAAGTCTGGCGGCGCACGGCCAAACCGGTGTTCCTGATTACCCACGACATCGAGGAAGCGGTGTTCCTCGCCACCGACCTGATTCTGCTGGCGCCCAATCCGGGGCAAATCGTCGAGCGCCTGAGCCTGGACTTCGGTCAGCGTTACGCGGCCGGCGAGTCGGCACGGGCGATCAAATCCGACCCGCGCTTTATCGAAACCCGCGAACACGTGCTCGCCAGAGTCTTCTCCCAACGCAGCGCCGCCCAGCGGCAGGAGCGCGCATGAGCAGCTATGAAATTCCGGCCGTTGCGGTAAAACCCGGCACTTCGGTGATTCCGCTTCGTCGCAGTTTGAGCACCCGCTGGATCAGCGTGCTGACGCTGATCGCCCTCGTGGTCATCTGGTGGGCCGTGACGGCGACCGGCTTGATTGAACCCTTGTTCCTGCCGCCACCGTCCGCCGTCCTGCAAAAAGGCTGGTTGCTGGCCACCAGCGGCTACATGGATTCGACCTTGTGGCAGCACCTGGGCGCGAGCCTCAGCCGCATCGGCCTGGGCCTGGGCTTCGCGGTGCTGACCGCCGTACCGGTCGGTATCGCCATCGGCCACAACCGCATCGCTCGCGGCGTTCTCGATCCGCTGATCGAGTTCTACCGCCCGATTCCACCGCTGGCCTATCTGCCGCTGATCGTGATCTGGTGCGGCATCGGCGAGCTGTCGAAAGTGCTGTTGATCTACCTGGCCATTTTCGCCCCGATCGCCATTGCCACCGCCACCGGCGTGCGAACCGTCGACCCGGCGAAATTGCGCGCCGCGCAGTCGTTGGGCGCGACCCGTGCGCAGTTGATTCGCCATGTAATTCTGCCGAGCGCGTTGCCGGACATTTTGACCGGCGTGCGCATTGGCCTGGGTGTGGGCTGGTCGACACTGGTCGCCGCCGAACTGATCGCCGCCACCAGCGGCCTGGGCTTCATGGTGCAGTCGGCCGCGCAGTTCCTGGTCACCGATGTGGTGGTCCTGGGGATTCTGGTGATCGCGCTGATTGCCTTTGCCATGGAGATGGGCCTGCGCGCCCTGCAACGCAAACTGGTGCCATGGCACGGCCAGGCTCACTAAAAACTGCCCTGTGAAAAACCTGTGGGAGCGAGCTCTCCCACAGGAGTCAACACTCAGAATTGAAGAGAACCCTCATGAGCCACCTGACCATCGTCCCCTTAAGCTCCGCCCTCGGTGCGCAGATCAGCGGCGTCGACATCAGCCAGCCGCTGAACCTGGAACGGCGTGACGCCATCGAGCAAGCGCTGCTCAAGCATCAGGTGCTGTTCTTCCGCGACCAACCGATCACGCCACAGCAGCAAGCGCGTTTCGCGGCCAATTTCGGTGACCTGCACATTCACCCGATCTACCCGAACGTACCGGAACAACCGGAAGTCCTGATCCTCGACACCGCCGTCACCGACGTGCGCGACAACGCGATCTGGCACACCGACGTGACCTTCCTGCCCACCCCGGCGATGGGCGCGGTGCTCAGCGCCAAGCTGTTGCCGGAGTTCGGCGGCGACACCCTGTGGGCCAGCGGGATCGCAGCGTACGAAGCCTTGTCGGCACCAGTGAAAGCCTTGCTCGAAGGGCTGACCGCCACTCACGACTTCACCCGTTCCTTCCCGCTGGAGCGCTACGGCAATACGCCGGAAGCACTGGTGCAGTGGGAAGAAGCACGACGCAAGAATCCGCCGCTGTCGCATCCGGTGATCCGTACCCACCCGGTGAGCGGACGCCGTTCGTTGTTCGTCAATGAAGGCTTCACGTCGAAGATCAACGAACTGTCGGAAACCGAAAGCGAGGCGATTTTGAAGTTCCTCTTCGCCCACGCCACCCGGCCGGAATTCACCATTCGCTGGCGCTGGCAGAAAGACGACATCGCGTTCTGGGATAACCGCGTGACACAACATTACGCGGTGGACGATTACCGGCCGGCGCGGCGGGTGATGCAGCGCGCGACGGTGTTGGGGGATGTGCCGTTTTTTCGCTGAACTCCAAGTGCGTTGTTGATTGTCCCGGCCCCATCGCGAGCAGGCTCGCTCCCACACTGGCTCTGTGTTGACCAAAATTTTGCGGTCAACCGCTAGCCCTGTGGGAGCGAGCCTGCTCGCGATAAGGACGGAGCAGACGCCAGAAGACCTGGCTGACGGTTATTCAGCCGTCGAAGGCTTCTCCCACAAATTGATCCCACCCTCCTGGGCAAACCGGTCGATCTCCGCCAGCTCCTGCTCACTGAAACTCAAATTCTTCAACGCCCCGACGTTCTCGATAATCTGCTCCGGCCGGCTCGCCCCGATCAGCGCCGAGGTCACGCGCGGGTCGCGCAGGGTCCAGGCCAGGGCCAGTTGCGCCAGACTCTGGCCGCGACGCTTGGCGATCTCATTAAGCGCACGCACGTGGGCAATGTTGGCCTCGGACAGGTGCGAAGCCTGCAACGAACCACCGCCCGGTCGGTTGACCCGCGCATCCGCCGGTACGCCGTTGAGGTACTTGTCGGTCAGCAAACCCTGGGCCAGAGGTGTGAACGCAATCACACCCGTGCCGAGTTCGTCGGTGGTATCGAGCAGGTCTTTTTCCACCCAGCGATTGAGCAGGTTGTAGGCCGGTTGGTGAATCAACAAAGGCACTTTCCACTCTTTGAGCAGGGCCGCCATTTCGCGGGTTTTCACCCCGGAATAGGACGAGATGCCGATGTACAGCGCCTTGCCCTGTTGCACGGCGGTGGCGAGCGCACTGGCGGTTTCCTCCAGCGGGGTGTCCGGGTCGAAACGGTGGGAATAGAAAATGTCCACGTAGTCCACGCCCAGGCGCTGCAGGCTCTGGTCGAGGCTGGCCAGCACGTACTTGCGCGAACCGCCGCCCTGGCCGTAAGGCCCCGGCCACATGTCCCAACCGGCCTTGCTGGAGATGATCAGCTCATCGCGGTATTGCTTGAAGTCTTCGCGCAGCAAACGCCCGAAGTTGATCTCGGCGCTGCCGTAGGGCGGGCCGTAGTTGTTGGCCAGGTCGAAATGGTTGATGCCCAGGTCAAACGCGGTGCGCAACAACGCACGCTGGGTATCGATCGGCGTGCTGTCGCCGAAGTTGTGCCACAGGCCCAGGGACAGCGCCGGCAGCACCAGCCCGCTGCGGCCCACGCGGCGGTAAGGAATGGAGTCGTAGCGGTTTTCGGCAGCGGTGTAAGTCATCGAATCCTCTCTTGTCTGTCTTGAATCTGGTATCGACTGCTTCGCCAGTCGCCCAGCATACGCCCAGACAAACGCCAATAAACCCCGAACTCGGTTAATGGCTGAAACGTTTCACAGATTTCATCTTCAGCATGATGACGACTGCGGCAGGCGACGATCTTTTGATCTTTACCTCGCCCCCGCAAACACCTCCCCCAACCAATCCACAAACACCCGCACCCGTGGCGACAGGTGTCGGTTGTGGGGATAAAGCACTGATACCGGCATCGGCGGCGGGGGTGTATCGGTGAGGACTTCCTTCACCAGGCCCTGGGCGATTTGGGTTTCCATCCGGTAATGCGGGCACTGGATAATCCCCAGTCCCGCAATCGCCGAGGCGGCGTAGATTTCTGCGCCAAACACCGAAATGCCGCCCTCGATGGCCACTTCCTTGAGCTCGCCCTCGACCATGAATTCGAACGGGAACAACTTGGCGGTGCTGCGGGAAACGTAGTTCACCGCCCGGTGGTTTTTCAGGTCGGCGAGGCTTTGCGGTTCGCCGTATTGGCGCAGGTAGGCGGGGCTGGCGCAGGTGATCTGACGCAGGCTGGCAACGCGTTTGCCGATCAGGGTCGAGTCGCCCAGGGTGCCGGCGCGCAGCACGCAGTCGACGCCTTCGGCAATCAGGTCGACAAAGCGGTCGGCCTCGCTGATCGACAGTTCGATGTCCGGGTATCGCGCCATGAATGGCGGCAGGGCCGGGATCACGAAATGTTTGGCCAAGGTACCGTGCAGGTCGACCCGCAAGCGGCCTTTCGGCGCCACGCCACGAAACGCCAGCTCAGCCTCTTCCAGCTCCGCCAGCAACTGCACGCAACGCGGGTAATACGCCTCGCCATCCAGGGTCGGACGCACCTTGCGCGTGCTGCGCTCCAGCAAACGCGTGCCCAGCCAGGCTTCGAATTGGTTCAGCGTGTGGGTCAGGGTTGCGCGCGGCAGGTTCAGGTCATCCGCCGCCAAGGTGAAGCTGCTGCGCTCATAAATACGCACGAACACCTTCATCGCTTTGACTTGATCCACGCTGAACTCCTGACGCTCGATTGTTGGCGAATATTGAACAGTCAAGGCAACTCTCGTGCATTTATCGCCCTGAGTAAACATGTGAAATTGGCGCCACGCCCCCATCAACAGGAACCCTCCCCATGACTACCCAGACTTCGAAAGTTGCCATCGTGACCGGCGCCTCCCGCGGCATCGGCGCGGTCATTGCCAAACAACTGGCCGGCGAAGGTTTTGCCGTCGCCATCAATTACGCCAACAGCGCCACCGAAGCGTCCAGACGGGTGGTGGAATTGCGTCAGGCCGGCCATCAGGCCATCGCGGTCAAGGCGGATGTGGCCAACGCCGAGGACGTTCGCCGGATGTTCGACGAGACCGAAACACAGCTGGGCAAGGTCGATGTACTGGTCAACAACGCCGGCATTCTCAAGGTCATGCCACTGGCGCAACACAGCGATGAATTGTTCGAGCAGACCTTCAACATCCACGCGCGCGGCACCTTCAACACCCTGCGGGAAGCGGCCACGCGCCTGAACGACGGCGGGCGGATCATCAACTTCTCCAGCAGCACCGTCGGCCTGAACCTGCCGGGTTACGCCGTGTACATCGCCAGCAAAGCGGCGGTGGAATCCCTGACCCAGGTGTTCGCCAAGGAAATGCGCGGTCGCAACATCACCGTCAATGCGGTGGCACCGGGCCCGGTGGCGACTGACCTGTTCCTGCACGGCAAGAGCGAAGAACAGATCCAGGCCTTCGCCAAAATGGCGCCGCTGGAGCGCCTGGGTCAGCCGGAAGATATTGCCCGAGTGGTGTCGTTTCTGGTCGGGCCGGATTCATCCTGGGTCAACGGTCAGATACTGCGGGTCAATGGTGGGTTGGTTTAAGGGCCGGGTTCGCCTGGCCTATGCTCAGTAGTGGTATTGATGACTTGGCTTGCGCTGACACTGCGGCGACCCCAATCGCGAGCAAGCTCGCTCCCACAGGGATCGAGGTGATCTTTGTGGGAGCGAGCCTGCTCGCGATCGCGGTTTGTCAGGCATTGCTTATCTTTCGGACGGAACACAGCCCATGCACACCACCATCATCATCACCTTCGGCCTGATCCTCCTGGCGCTGATGCTGTTCATCGGCGAGAAAATCGGCTTCACTCGCCAGACCCTGGCCTACGGTTTTGTCGCGCTGTGGCTGACGCTCACATTGATCAACTCCGCGGTCGGCATGGTTCACGCCGGCCAGCCATTGAGCACCGAAGTGGTGGTCGGCACCGTGGTGTTCAGCGTCCCGGTGGCGGCGCTGGTGTTGTTCATGGTGCTGACCAGCGAAACCTGAGCCCCCGATCAGCGCACCAGATGCAGGAACTGCATGTGCCGCTCGTACTGATCAAGGATGTCGTTGATGATCTGCTCCTTGGTGTAGCCCACCAGATCGTAGTTCTGACTGCCCTCGCTCAAATGCACTTCGGCCCGGTAATAACGACGGTTGTTGAGCTCCTTGGAGCCCATGCCGCCACGGGCAAATGACGGCGTGAAGTAGCCACGCATCTGCACCTGATAGATAAACGGATGCTCGTCACCGTGACCGATTTCCAGGCTGACGTTGTCATTGGCCGGGTCCGGCTGCGTGATGACCTTCAGGCCCTTTTCGACGAACACCGCCGAGACTTCTTCAATGGCCGGGCGCACCGTCGAATCGAGGAAGCGATAGACCTCGTCCCGCGACGGGAAATGCACCGCCTGACTCAAGCGCTGACGCCAGCCGCCACGCCGCGAGCCGGACACCGGCGCCAGGGAATGCAGCTGCGCGATCTGCTTTTGCGATTCGAGATAAAACGCTTTGTGCAGCCCCCACATCATCAACAGCAGAATCAGCGAGAACGGCAGCGAGGTCAGCACCACCGCCGATTTCAGTGCATCGATGCTGCCGGAGAACAGCAGCGCACTGGTCACCAGCGCGGTCATCGCGCCCCAGAACACCCGCAGCCATTTCGGCCCGTCTTCGTCCGGGTTGCCACCCTTGGCGGACAGCGTCGACAACACCACCGTGCCGGAGTCGGCGGACGTCACGAAGAACACGAAGCTGATGAACACCGTGACCGCAATCACGGTCTTGCTCCACGGGTAGGTTTCCAGCAGCAGGTAGAGGGTCATCGACGGGTTATCGATGGCCGACATGCCCAGCGCACTCATGCCGTGGTTGAGCACTTGGTCGATGGCGCTGTTGCCGAAGATCGACATCCACGCCAGGGTGAAACCGAGGGGGATCAGCAGCACGCCGAAGACGAATTCGCGGATGGTGCGGCCGCGGGAAATCCGCGCGATGAACAGCCCCACGAACGGCGACCAGGCAATCCACCAGGCCCAGTAGAACACCGTCCAGCCGCCGAGCCAGTCGCTGGGTTTGTCGTAGGCATACAGGTCGAAACTTTTCATCGGCAAGGCGCCGAGGTAGTCGCCGATGTTCTGGATCAAGGTGTTGAGCAGATGCTGCGTCGGGCCGGCGAACAACACGAACAGCAGCAACGCGCAGGCCAGCAGCATGTTGATGTCGGACATGACCCGCACACCCTTGTCGACGCCGGATACGGCAACGATGATCGCCGCCCCCATCATCAGGGTGATCAGGCCGACCTGAATCCACTGGGTGTGGGCGATGCCGAACAGGTAGTCCAGACCCGAGTTGAGGTGCAGCACGCCAAAGCCCATGTCCGCACCGAGACCGAACACCGTGGCGATGATGCCGAAGCCATCCACCGCGTAGCCGATCGGCCCGTTGATGCGCTTGCCAATCAGCGGATACAGCGCCGAACGCAGGGCCAGCGGCAGGTTATGGCGGTAGGCGAAATAGGCCAGCGCCATGCCGACGAAAGCGAACACACCCCAGCCGTGCAGGCCCCAGTGCAGGAACAGAATCTGCATCGCCTGACGCGCCGCATCGGCCGTGCGGGCCTCGCCTTGGGGCGGTTGCAGCATGTGGGTCAGCGGTTCAGACACACAAAAGAAAAACAGGGTGATGCTGATGCCGGCGGCGAACAACATGCCGGCCCAGGACAGGTAGCTGAACTCGGGCTCGTCGTGGTCGGCACCGAGCTTGATCTTGCCGTAGCCGGACAAGGCGGTGACCACCACGAAGACCAGATACAGCGTCATCGCCAGCATGTAGTACCAGCCGACCGTATTGGCCGCCCAGTTTTGCGCCGCCAGCAACCAGGCACCGGCCTGTTCAGGCAAGGCGATCACCACGACGCCGAACAGCAGAATGAAACTCGCCGCGAAGTAGAACACCGGCGGATTCATGCGGACCAGGCCGCTTGGAGGGAGGGACGATGCACTCATGAACGGTGCACCTCGAAGGGGTAAAACGTGGCTGTAGAAATCGGACTCAGCAAAGGCAAGCCTCCTGTTGTGAGCGGGCGGCGAACCACCGGTTTAACTTGAATGAACGTTCAATTTAAACATGGATAGGGTGCTAAGGACTAATCGCAGGGCTCGGCGGTCGTTTTCCTGTGCCCGTTCAAGGGAGGGTATGAGGCAGGATTAAATCAAAGCCGTCAGCTCGATTCGGCATGAAATCCAATCGCGAGCCAGCTCTCTCCCACCGTGGTTCTTCAGTGAACACCATGACGGTGAACACCCGAGAATCCTGTGGGAGCGAGCTTGCTCGCGATGAGGGCCTGTCAGTCAGCCAGACTTTCTGGAATTACTTCTGCGCCCCATCGTCATGCTGCAGATTCGCCTGAGTCACGTTGCTGCCCGCCGGCACGCTGCGGGTCAGCCAGACGTTGCCGCCAATGGTCGACCCCTTGCCGATGGTGATCCGCCCCAGAATCGTCGCGCCGGCATAGATCACCACGTCATCCTCGACAATCGGGTGACGCGGCTGGCCCTTCTGCAGCTGACCGTCTTCGTCCGCCGGGAAGCGCTTGGCGCCCAGGGTCACGGCCTGATAAATCCGCACGCGCTCGCCAATGATGGCGGTCTCGCCGATCACTACGCCGGTCCCGTGGTCGATGAAGAAACTGCGACCGATTTGCGCGCCGGGGTGAATGTCGATGCCGGTGGCCGAGTGGGCGATTTCCGCGCTGATCCGCGCCAGCAACGGCAACCCGGCGCGATACAAATGGTGGGCCAGGCGATGGTGAATCACCGCCAGAATCCCCGGATAGCACAGCAATACTTCATCGACGCTGCGCGCCGCCGGGTCACCGTGATAGGCGGCCAGAACGTCGGTGTCCAGCAGGCTGCGCAACCCCGGCAACGCGAGGGCGAAGTCCTGGATGATCTGGAGGGTCCTGGCCTCGACCTCGGTGTCGACCTGGGCACTGTGGCGCGCGGCATAGCGCAATTCGAGCCGTGCCTGAGCCAGCAAGGCGTTCAAGGCGACGTCGAGGGTATGGCCGACGTAGAAGTCTTCACTTTCCTCGCGCAGATCCACCGGCCCCAGGCGCATCGGAAACAGCGCGCCGCACAGAGCTTCGAGAATCTCCGCCATGGCGGCGCGGGACGGTAACTCGCGCCCTCCCTGCTCGGTGCTGGCACGGCCGTTTTGCGCGCGCCACTGGTCACGGGCCGTGCGCAGCTGGCTGACGATGCTCTGCAATTGCCAATGGCTGGAACGCTCACTCACGGTAAAAACTCCTCTCGGGCGGCCGGACAGTCTGGCCGCGTCACCGGCAATTACTGTACGGCAAGGTCTGCGAGCCAAATTAAGAACCAATTGTGCTGTGTTAAGCACTGTTGGCTATAAGCGATTGGAGGCTCGCGGTTGCCCCTTCAAATAGGCGTGCCTATAGTCCACACATCTCCCACCGCCAGTACGGAACCATGTTCAATCAAGAGCCGTTCAATCAAGCGCCGATCAAACAACAGCTTGCCCGCTTTAACCGTCTCGACCTGCTCGGTCAGCCCACCGCCCTGGAAAAACTCGAACGCCTGTCGACCTGGCTGGGCCGCGACGTCTATGTCAAACGCGATGACCTGACCCCACTGGCCATGGGCGGCAACAAACTGCGCAAACTCGAGTACCTGGCCGCCGATGCCCTGGCGCAAGGTGCCGACACCTTGATCACCGCAGGCGCGATTCAGTCCAACCATGTGCGCCAGACCGCCGCCATTGCCGCCAAACTGGGCCTGGGCTGTGTAGCGCTGTTGGAAAATTCCCTCGGCACCGACGACGCCAACTACCTCGGCAATGGCAATCGGCTGTTGCTGGACCTGTTCGATGCCAAGGTCGAGCTGGTGGAAAACCTCGACAATGCCGACGAGCAATTGCACGCCCTGGCCGCTCGCTTGCGCAGCAATGGCAAAAAACCGTATCTGGTGCCGATTGGCGGCTCCAATGCGCTGGGCGCCCTGGGTTATGTGCGTGCCGGGTTGGAACTGGCGGAACAGATCAAGGACACCGGCCTGAAGTTCGCCGCCGTCGTCCTGGCCTCCGGCAGCGCCGGGACCCACAGCGGCCTGGCATTGGCCCTGAGTGAAGCACTGCCGGATTTGCCAGTCATTGGCGTCACGGTGTCCCGTAGCGATGAGGACCAGCGGCCGAAGGTACAGGGCCTGGCTGAGCGGACCGCCGAGCTGCTGGGTGTGAACCTGCCGAAGAGCTTCAAGGTCGAGTTGTGGGACGAGTATTTCGCGCCGCGCTACGGCGAACCGAATGCCGGGACACTGGCGGCAGTGAAGCTGGTGGCGAGTCAGGAAGGCCTGCTGCTCGACCCGGTCTACACCGGCAAGGCCATGGCCGGGTTGCTTGATGGCATCGGTCGTCAACGCTTCGACGAAGGCCCGATCATCTTCCTGCACACCGGTGGGGCGCCGGCGTTGTTTGCCTATAAGGACTTTCTGTAACCGTGAAGAGCAAAAGATTGCAGCCGCAGGCTGTGATCTTTTTCACGACGCGCAAATATTCCTTTAGGGAATAACAAAAATATTATTGATTATTTTCTAATCTAATAACGCCATCATATAGTCATACCCCAGGCGAATTTGCAGCAAGACGCATACGCTGCTTTAGGGCAGGATATCGCAGTCGTTCAAATCCCGAATTCGCCAACTTTCCTGAAGCGTCTTCCATAAGAAACCATAGGGGCTTGTCATGAATTTTTCCGTACTACGTCGAAATCTGCTGGTGGGTTCGCTGGGCCTGGCGCTGGGCGTCGGTCTGCTGGGACAAGCAGTTGCCGGTGAGCAACTGCAAAAAATCAAGGACGCTGGCGTGATCAACGTCGGTCTGGAAGGCACCTACCCGCCGTTCAGTTTCGTCGACGCCGACGGCAAATTGACCGGCTTCGAAGTCGAGTTCTCCGAAGCCCTGGCCAAAGAACTGGGCGTGAAGGTCAAACTGCAACCGACCAAATGGGACGGCATCCTCGCGGCGCTGGAATCCAAGCGTCTGGACGCCGTGATCAACCAGGTGACCATCTCCGAAGAGCGCAAGAAGAAGTATGACTTCTCCGAGCCTTACACCGTTTCCGGGATTCAGGCGCTGACCCTGACCAAGAACAAGGACACCATCAAAACGGCCGCCGACCTGGCCGGCAAGAAGGTCGGCGTAGGCCTGGGCACCAACTACGAAGCGTGGGTGAAAGAGAATGTGCCCAAGGCTGACGTCCGTACCTACGAAGATGACCCAACCAAGTTCCAGGACCTGCGCGTCGGCCGCATTGACGCCATCCTGATCGACCGCCTCGCCGCGCTGGAATACGCCAAGAAAGCCAAGGACACTTCTGCCGCCGGCGAAGCGTTCTCCCGTCAGGAAGCCGGCATTGCCCTGCGCAAAGGCGAGCCTGAACTGTTGGCCGCTGTGAACAAAGCCATCGACAAGCTGCGCGCAGACGGCACGCTGAAAAAGCTTTCGGAAAAATACTTCAGCGCTGACGTCACTCAATAATGGAAGAAGCTTTTCAACTCGCACTGGACTCCCTGCCCTTCCTGCTCAAGGGGGCCTACTACACGGTCATCTTGAGCCTGGGCGGAATGTTCTTCGGCCTGGTGATGGGCTTCGGCCTGGCACTGATGCGCCTGTCGCGCTTCAAACTGGTGAGCTGGATCGCCCGCATCTACGTGTCGTTCTTTCGCGGCACGCCGTTGCTGGTCCAACTGTTCGTGATCTATTACGGCTTGCCGCAAATGGGCATGGAACTCGATCCGCTGCCGGCGGCCCTGATCGGCTTCTCGCTGAACATGGCCGCCTATGCCTGTGAAATCCTGCGTGCCGCGATCAGCTCCATCGAGCGCGGTCAGTGGGAAGCGGCTGCCAGTATCGGCATGACCCGGGCGCAGACCCTGCGCCGGGCCATCCTGCCGCAGGCGATGCGCACCGCATTGCCGCCGCTGGGCAACAGCTTCATTTCGCTGGTCAAGGACACGGCTTTGGCCGCCACCATTCAGGTGCCGGAACTGTTCCGTCAGGCGCAACTGATCACCGCCCGCACCTTCGAAGTGTTCACCATGTATCTGGCCGCCGCGCTGATCTACTGGATTCTGGCCACGGTGCTGTCGCACCTGCAGAACCAGCTGGAAGCCCGGGTCAATCGGCACGACCAGGAGTCCTGACCCCATGATTGTCGTGGAAAAACTGACAAAGCAGTTCAAGGGTCAAGTCGTGCTCAACGGCATCGATCTGCAAGTGAAGGAAGGTGAGGTCGTGGCGATCATCGGGCCGAGCGGCTCGGGCAAGACCACGTTCCTGCGTTGCCTGAACTTCCTGGAAGAACCCACCAGCGGCCGGATCAAGGTTGGCGACATCGAGATCGATACCAGCCGCCCGTTGAACCAGCAGCAGAGCCTGGTGCGCCGCTTGCGCCAGCACGTGGGCTTCGTGTTCCAGAACTTCAACCTGTTCCCCCATCGCACCGCCCTGGAAAACGTCATCGAAGGCCCGATCATCGTCAAGAAGGTCCCGCACGCCGACGCCGTTGCCCTGGGTAAAAAGCTGTTGGCCAGGGTCGGCCTGGCGGGCAAGGAAGACGCCTACCCGCGCCGCCTCTCGGGCGGTCAGCAACAGCGCGTGGCCATTGCCCGTGCGCTGGCGATGGAACCTGAAGTGATCCTGTTCGACGAACCGACCTCGGCGCTGGACCCCGAGCTGGTAGGCGAAGTGCTCTCGACCATTCGCAGCCTGGCCGAGGAAAAACGCACCATGGTCATCGTCACCCACGAAATGGGCTTTGCCCGCGACGTGGCCAATCGTGTGGTGTTTTTCGACAAGGGCGTGATCGTCGAACAAGGCGAAGCGAAGGCGCTGTTTGCCAATCCGAAGGAAGAGCGCACGAAACAGTTCCTCAGCAAGTTCCTGAATAACTCACACAACTAAAAACCTTCGCAACAATCGCCAACTTCAAAGGAAGGAAGTTGCACCCCTCTATCAGCACCCTATTCACACATAAATAAACCGCACAAACAATAGACCGCTTTTTGTCAGCGCGCGGGGTACATATATATATCCCGAAACAGACTCAATACGTCTGCTGCCCAGGAACGACCAGGTCACCAACCACCTCATCCCTTTGGTCTTAAGCGGCCTGAACTCAGGGCTTCATAGTCAATTTCGACGCACCCATAGCGTTTATTAACTGCACTGCGTAGGAACTTTCTGAATAACAGATGATTTTGTATTTAACCAACTAACTCTATTGACACTTATTCAAGCGAACTCGTATCTAGTCTCCCACCGGCGTCACTCATCACGCTCACTCATTATTTCAACTCAAAAGTAATGAACGATTTTGCTGTTCGAAATTCACTTTCCCGATGTTTAAGAAACGGACTTCGCTGCAAGACTTCAAGGAGACTTAAATGGCAACTACCTCGAACAAAACCGAGCTGGCGGCACCGACCCTGGCGCAATCTCACAAGACCGGCATCAACATCACCTCAGCCGCGCATCTGCTGATCCAGGTGCCGTCCTACACCGCAATGGACGAAGGCGACCTGATCGAACTCTTCTGGAATCACTGCTACGTCACTTCCCGGGTGCTGACAACCGCCGATATCGGCCACCCCGTTCAGTTGCGCGTGCCCGAGAGCTTCATCGCCAATGGCAGTTCGCACATCCACTACCGGGTCATGCAGGTGGGCCGAGGTCCGGTCATGTCGGCCGTCCGCCACGTGCAGATCAAACTCGACTGCCCCGGTGGCCAGCCCTGTGCCTTGTATGGCGACGAAATACAGAGCCTGGCACCGGTGAGCATTCCCGAGACGATTCGCCGCCAGGGGGTCAATCCGAGCCAGGTCAAACGGGGTGTGCCGCTCACCATCGAGCCGTACATGAACATGGCGGTCGACGACGAAATCACCCTGCGCTGGGGTGATGTGCGCATGGACCTGCCCCGGCTGAAAGCCAGCGACGTGGGTCAACCGATCCAGGTCTGGGTGCCGCCGGCGATCATCCTCGAAGCCGGCGAAGACCTGCGCCTGGAAGTGACGTACTGCATCCTCGACCGCGTGGGCAACAACTCGCGCTGGGCGCCGGCGCGAACGCTGAAGATTGGTTGCGCCAACCCTTACCTCAAAGTCCCGAAGAAAGAACCCCTCAAAGCAGCCGAACCCCGCAGGCGATGAGAAACTGGCGCCTTGCGCGGAGCTTTTTCTGCAGGAGCAAGGCTTGCCCGCGATGGCGATCTGGCGGGCCCTATCGCGGGCAAGCCTTGCGCCTGGAAAAAGCCAAATCCAGCCTTGAACTGTTGCCCCGCAAACAACTGTTGCCCCACGAACAGTGGGTGATGACACACTTCTATCCATATTCCTAAAAGTTAGTTCAAAACATATTTATAAAGACTTAGGGTATATACACCGGACCACCGGACATTCTTGTTTTCGTTCGCCGCACACCGCGGCGTTTCCATGAGATGCGAGGTAGGTATGGTCCGGAACACAATCACCCCAGTGCAGATCGCCAGGGCATTGCGTGCAGCCAAGGAGTGGCGCTGATGTCCAGTCTGGCAGATGCAATTGTCCAGAGTGATCTGGACGTCGCCCCACGCTTGTTGCCCGCGCAGGTGTTGCACAACGACGCACAAGCCATCGAGGCCGCCCATGAGTTGGCGCAAGTCGCCCGCCTGCAGGCCGCCAAACGCGACCAGCAGCGCAAGCTGCCATGGTCGGAAATCGAACAGTTCACCCGCAGCGGCCTGGGCAGCATTGCCATCCCGCGCGAGTACGGTGGCCCGCAGGTTTCGTTCGTCACATTAGCCGAGGTGTTCGCGATCATTTCCGCGGCAGACCCCGCCCTCGGACAGATCCCGCAGAACCAGTTCGGCATCCTCAACCTGGTGTTGGGCAGCGCCACCGAAGCGCAGAAAAAACAGATCTTCAAAAGCGTGCTCGACGGCTCGCGCATCGGCAATGCCGGCCCTGAACGCGGCAGCAAAAACACCCTTGAACTCAAGGCGCGCATCACCGCCGACGGCGATGGTTATGTCCTCAACGGGCAAAAGTTTTACTCCACGGGCGCGCTGTTCGCGCATTGGGTCGCGGTCAAGGCGCTCAATGACGACGGCAAGCAAGTACTGACCTTCGTGCCTCGCGGCACACCGGGCTTGCGTATCGTCGACGACTGGTCCGGTTTCGGCCAGCGCACCACCGCCAGCGGCACCATTTTGCTCAACAACGTGCGGGTCGATGCCGAGCGGGTGGTGGACAACTGGAAGATCAATGAAAAGCCCAATACCCAGGGCGCCGTCTCGCAGCTGATTCAAGCCGCCATCGACGCCGGTATCGCCCGTGGCGCCATCGACGACGCCATCGAATTCGTGAAAACCCGTGCCCGGCCATGGATCGACGCCCAGGTCGACCGGGCCAGCGATGACCTGTACGTGATCGCCGACATCGGCAAACTGAAAATCGAACTGCACGCCGCCGAAGCCCTGCTGCGCAAGGCCGGGCAGGTGCTCGATCAGGTCAGCGCCGCGCCGCTCACCGCCGAGTCCGCCGCCCGCGCCTCGATTGCCGTGGCCGAAGCCAAAGTGCTGACCACCGAAATTTCGCTGCAAGCCAGCGAAAAGCTGTTCGAGCTGGCCGGCAGCCGCGCCACCCTCGCCGAATTCAACCTCGACCGCCACTGGCGCAACGCCCGGGTGCACACCCTGCACGACCCGGTGCGCTGGAAATACCACGCCGTTGGCAGCTACCACCTGAACGGCACCTTGCCGGCTCGCCATTCCTGGATTTAACGACCAGACATCTGGAGAAACACATGACCCTTTCTCAACACGTCGCGGTCATCACCAGCGATGAGCAAGCCCTGATTGTCGCCAGCGACCTGGCCGAAGACTTCAAACGCGACAGCGCCCTGCGTGACCGTGAACGCCGTTTGCCACACCCGGAACTGGAAGTGTTTTCCCGCTCGGGCCTGTGGGGCATCAGCGTGCCGAAAGAGTACGGCGGCGCCGGGGTTTCCAACGTCACCCTGGCCAAAGTCATCGCCCTGATCGCCCAAGCGGACAGCTCGCTGGGGCAGATCCCGCAGAACCATTTCTACGCCCTCGAAGTGCTGCGCGTGAACGGCAGCCCCGAGCAGAAAAAACGCCTGTACGCCGAAGTGCTGGCCGGTCAGCGCTTCGGCAATGCCCTCGCCGAACTGGGCACCAAAACCGCCCACGATCGCGTCACCCGCCTGACCCCTGATTTACAGGGAGAGCGCGACGGCTATCGCATCAACGGCCGCAAGTTCTACGCCACCGGGGCCATTTACGCTCAGCGCATTCCGACGTCCGTCGTGGATGAAAACGGCGTGCAACAATTGGCGTTCGTCCCGCGCAACAGCAAGGGCCTGACCGTGATCGACGACTGGAGCGGCTTCGGCCAGCGCACCACCGGCAGCGGCTCGGTGGTATTCGAAGATGTCTTCGTCGCCGCCGAAGACGTGATCCCGTTCCAGAGCGCTTTCGAGCGCCCGACGCCAGTCGGCCCGCTGGCGCAGATTCTCCACGCCGCCATCGACACCGGCATCGCCCGCGCGGCCTATGAAGATGCGCTGCACTTCGTGCGCACCAAAACCCGGCCGTGGATCGACGCCACCCACGAAAAAGCCACCGATGACCCGCTGACGATCAAGAGCTTCGGCCACTTGAGCATTCGCCTGCACGCCGCCGAAGCGCTGCTGGAACGTGCCGGTGAGTTTCTCGACCAGGCCCAGGCCGACACCCACGCCGAGACCGTGGCCGCCGCGTCGATTGCCGTCGCCGAAGCCCGCGCCCTCAGCACCGAAATTTCCCTGGGCGCCGGCAGCACCCTGTTCGAACTGGCCGGCAGCCAGGCAACCCTGGCCGAACACGGTCTGGATCGCCACTGGCGCAACGCGCGCGTGCACACCCTGCACGACCCGGTGCGCTGGAAGTACCACGCGGTGGGCAACTACTACCTCAACGATGAAAACCCGCCACTGCGGGGGACCATCTGATGGCCAGGAAAAAGATCCTGCTCAACGCGTTCAACATGAATTGCATCGGGCACATCAACCACGGTTTGTGGACCCACCCCCGGGACACCTCGACCCAATACAAAACCATCGAATACTGGACCGAACTGGCGCAGTTGCTGGAACGCGGGCTGTTCGACGGCTTGTTCATCGCCGACATCGTCGGCGTCTACGACGTCTACCAGCAGTCAGTGGACGTCACGCTGAAAGAGTCGATCCAGTTGCCGGTCAACGACCCGTTGCTGCTCGTCTCGGCCATGGCCGCCGTGACCAGAAACCTCGGCTTCGGCCTCACCGCCAACCTCACCTACGAACCGCCGTACCTGTTCGCCCGACGCATGTCGACCCTGGATCACCTGAGCCGTGGCCGGGTGGGCTGGAACATCGTCACCGGCTACCTCGACAGCGCCGCCAAGGCCATGGGCCTGAGCGAACAGGTCGAACATGACCGCCGCTACGACCAGGCCGACGAATACCTGGAGGTGCTCTACAAGCTCTGGGAGGGCAGTTGGGAAAAGGACGCCGTACTCAACGATCCCCGACAACGGATCTACGCGCAGCCCGAGAAAGTGCACAAGGTCGAGCACAAGGGCGAGTTCTACCAGGTCGAGGGGTATCACCTCTGCGAGCCGTCGCCGCAACGCACACCGGTGCTGTTCCAGGCCGGCAGTTCCGATCGCGGTTTGCTGTTCGCCGGGCGCCACGCCGAGTGCGTGTTCATCAGCGGCCAGAACAAGCCGTCGACCAAAGTGCAGGTGGACAAAGTCCGCGCCAGCGCCGTCGAAGCCGGGCGCAACCCCGAGGACATCAAGGTGTTCATGGGGTTGAACGTGATCGTCGGCGAAACCGAAGAACTGGCCTGGAAGAAGCACGCCGAGTACCTGAGCTACGCCAGCGCCGAAGCCGGCGTGGCGCATTTTTCCGCGTCCACCGGCATCGATTTTTCCGAGTACGCCATCGACGAACCGATCCAGTACGTGAAAAGCAACGCGATCCAGTCGGCCACTAAAAACCTGCAAAACAACGACTGGACCCGACGCAAATTGCTCGAGCAACACGCCCTCGGCGGCCGCTACATCACCGTGGTCGGCTCACCGCAGCAAGTGGCGGATGAGCTGGAATCGTGGATCGCCGAAACCGGGCTGGACGGCTTCAACCTGACGCGGATCGTCACGCCGGAAAGCTACGTGGACTTCATCGATCTGGTGATCCCCGAGCTGCAACGCCGAGGCTCGTACAAGACCGCCTACGACAATGGCAGCCTGCGCGAAAAGCTGTTTCACGCAGAGGCGCATTTGCCTGAGCAACATACCGGATCGACGTTCAGACGCTAAAAGCATCGCGAGCAGGCTCGCTCCCACATTTGGAATGCATTCCCCTGTGGGAGCGAGCCTGCTCGCGATGAGGCCCGACCAAACACCCAAAATTCATGCACTGACTGGAAAAACCATCATGAAAAAGAACCACCTCTCTAACCCAGTCAAAGCACTGGCCCTGACCCTCGGCCTGTTCAGCTCTGCGGTGTTCGCCGCCGACGCACCGCTGAAAATCGGCACCACCGCCGCCTTCGCCATTCCCCTGGAAGCGGCGGTCGAAGAAGCCGGCAAACAAGGCCTGAAAGTCGAGCTGGTGGAGTTCACCGACTGGATCGCCCCCAACGTCAGCCTCGCCGCCGGCGACATCGACGTGAACTACTTCCAGCACATCCCGTTCCTGGAAAACGCCAAGGCCGCCTCCGGTTTTGACCTGGTCCCTTTCGCGCCGGGAATCATCAACAACGTCGGCCTCTACTCGAAAAAATACAAAAGCTTCGATGAGCTGCCCGAAGGCGCCAGCGTGGCCATCGCCAACGACCCGATCAACAGCGGTCGTGGCTTGCAGCTGCTGGCCAAGGCCGGTTTGATCACCCTCAAGCCGGGCGTCGGCTACAAGGCCACCGAAGAAGACATCATCGCCAACCCGAAGAAAATCAAGATTCTTCAAGTCGAAGCCGTGCAGTTGGTGCGCGCCTATGACGACGCCGATCTGGTCCAGGGCTACCCGGCCTACATTCGCCTGTCAAAGACCTTCGATGCCGGTTCCGCGCTGCTGTTCGACGGCCTCGATCACAAGGAATACGTGATCCAGTTCGTGATCCAGCCCAAGAGTAAAACCGACCCGCGCCTGATCAAGTTCGTCGACATTTACCAGCACTCGCCAGCCGTGCGCGCCGCCCTGGATAAAGCCCACGGCAAGCTCTACCAAGCCGGTTGGGAGAGCTGAGCATGACGGCTGCGACCCAACGGCGACTGGAGATTCCAGAGCCCCGCCCTCTACAAGAACAGGCACAACACACCGAGCTGCACCCGGAGCTCAATCGTGCCCACGTGCGCTTTGTCGGCCTGGGCAAAACCTATGAAGGCAAGCAAGGCCCGGTGGCCGCCCTGCAAGGCATCGACCTGGCGATCCAGCGCGGTGAAGTGTTCGGCATCATCGGCCGCAGCGGCGCCGGCAAGTCGTCGCTGATCCGCACCATCAACCGCCTCGAACAACCGACGTCGGGGCGTGTGCTGATCGATCAAGTGGACATCGGAGAGTTCGATGAAGACCGCCTGGTGGCCCTGCGTCGGCGCATCGGCATGATCTTCCAGCACTTCAACCTGATGTCGGCCAAGACCGTTTGGCAGAACGTCGAACTACCGCTGAAAGTCGCCGGCGTGCCCAAGGAAAAACGCGATCAAAAGGTGCGTGAACTGCTGGAACTGGTGGGCCTGCAAGCCAAACACAAGGCCTACCCGGCGCAGCTGTCCGGCGGCCAGAAACAGCGCGTCGGCATTGCCCGCGCGCTGGTGCACGACCCGGCCATTCTGCTCTGCGACGAAGCCACCTCGGCGCTCGACCCGGAGACCACCCAATCGATCCTCGGCCTGCTGCGCGAGATCAATCAGCGCCTGGGCCTGACCATCATTTTGATCACCCACGAAATGGCGGTGATCCGCGAGATCTGTGATCGCGTGGTCGTGCTCGAACACGGGCGCATCGTTGAGCAGGGGCCGGTGTGGGAAGTGTTCGGTAACCCGCAGCACGAGGTCAGCAAGACCTTGCTCGCGCCGTTGCAACATGCGCTGCCGGCAGAACTGCAAAGCCGTTTGCAGGCGCAGCAGCAGACCTCGGATGACGCGGTCGTTCTGCGTCTGCAATTCACCGGCACGGCCCAGGACGAACCGGACATCGCCGCCCTGTTCGCGGCCCTCGGCGGCCGCGTGCGCTTGCTGCAAGGTGGCGTGGAACGGATTCAGGGCCACGCCCTCGGGCAACTGCTGCTGGCCGTGACCGGCTCGTCCCTCGACGCCGAAGCACTGCGCCAGCGCGCGAGCCAATGGGCGCAACAGGTTGAGGTATTGGGCTATGTGGTTTGATCGATTGCTGCAAGGCTTCATCGACACGTTCCTGATGGTCGGCGTGTCGTCCTTGATCGCGCTGCTGGCGGGCATTCCGCTGGCGGTGATCCTGGTCACCAGTTCCAAGGGCGGCATCTACGAGGCACCGGCCATCAACCGCGCGTTGGGTGCGTTCGTGAACCTGTTCCGCTCGATTCCGTTCCTGATTTTGATGGTCGCGCTGATCCCGTTCACCCGCTTGATCGTCGGCACCACCTACGGCGTGTGGGCGGCCGTGGTGCCGTTGACCATTGCCGCTACGCCGTTCTTCGCGCGCATCGCCGAAGTCAGCCTGCGCGAGGTCGATCACGGCTTGATCGAAGCGGCGCAAGCCATGGGCTGCCGGCGCGGGCACATCGTTTGGCACGTGCTGTTGCCCGAGGCGCTGCCGGGCATCGTCGGGGGCTTCACCATTACGTTGGTGACCATGATCAACTCCTCGGCCATGGCCGGGGCGATTGGCGCGGGTGGCTTGGGGGACATTGCCTATCGATACGGGTATCAGCGCTTTGACAGCCAGATCATGCTGACAGTGATCGTGTTGCTGGTGGCGTTGGTGGCGGTGATTCAGTTGGGCGGGGATCGGTTGGCGCGAGGGCTCAACAAACGCTGAAGGGGCCTTTTGTAGGAGCGAGCCTGCTCGTGATGAGCGCAAGAGCGCCGCGTTCATCCAGGCAGCCCTCGTTATCGTTTACGTCCATCGCGAGCAGGCTCGCTCCTACAAAAATGCGATTTTTCCTACAGGAATAACAGGCCTCCTACAGCCCTGCTCCCTTTCCTTTGCAGGACATTTCCTAGATTATTCCGCTCGCTTGCGCCTGCCAGATCCGGTGGCTAGTCTCGGCCCGTCACTGCTCATCAGTGATCGGGTTTAGTAGCCCGGAACAATAGGCGCATAGCGATTCCATGCTCATGTTCGGCACTTATTGCCGCATGCAGAATATGGTGGCTGTGCGCGGGGCATCTTCGGATGCACGGTTTTCCTATTGACCGGCCTACTAACCTGCGTACAGCCGCCACCCAATCGTTTAGTAGGCGAGAAGTGACGGCTCCCATGAAGCAATAGGAGCAACACTCATGGACAGATCCGTTCCCGATCCACCCCCCGAAACACCCTCCAACGAAGCCATCACCGACGACCTGCTCAGAGACCGCTCGGCACTCTACCGCGCCATCGATTTCTACCTCACCGGCGATCAACCCTCACCGCCCGACGAACTGCGTTTCTACAACGTCAGCAAAGACGTGAGCTTCGAAGACACCCAGCTCTACGTCGCCGATCTGCTGCGCTGCGCTTCGGTCACTGCCTATCAGTGCGGCGACCACCTCAAGGGCGCCGACCGGGCCATGGTGTTCTCGGTCTGGCATTTGCTGGAGATCGCCAAGGCAATGATTGATCGATCGATTGAGTGTTTGGGGATGAAACACGGTTGAGCCATTAAAACCGCCATCGCGAGCAGGCTCCCACAGGGAAACGCAATCCAAATGTGGGAGCGAGCCTGCTCGCGATGGGCTGCGCAGCAGCCCACTACCTGATGGCGTATATTCGACCCATTCCAATTACCTGCGCAGCCCACCATGAAACAGACCCCCGACGACCTCCAGCAAATCACCGCCACCACCCTGGGCCATTACAACTC
Organism: Pseudomonas fluorescens group sp. PF-69; assembly: GCF_054481235.1. Lineage (NCBI taxonomy): Bacteria > Pseudomonadati > Pseudomonadota > Gammaproteobacteria > Pseudomonadales > Pseudomonadaceae > Pseudomonas > Pseudomonas fluorescens group sp. PF-69. The sequence goes on from NZ_JBTMNC010000001.1 coordinate 1,397,738, forward strand.
GGTGGCCGAAGGTTTTCGTGAAGGCACCCGCGATCACGATGTCAGCCAGAACATCGACGCGTTGATGCGGCATATCCAGGGTGAGGCGCCGTTCGACATTCTGGACTTTGGCTGTGGGCCGGGCCGTGATTTGCAGACGTTCACCCGCATGGGGCACAAGGCGGTCGGCCTCGACGGTTCAGAAAAGTTTGCGCAGATGGCGCGCGAGGACAGCGGTTGCGAGGTCTGGCAGCAGGACTTTTTAAAACTCGATCTGCCGGCCGAGCGCTTCGACGGGATCTTCGCCAACGCCGTGCTGTTTCACATCCCGCGCCAGGAATTACCCCGGGTGTTGAAGCAATTGCGCGAAACGCTGAAACCCGGCGGCGTGCTGTTCAGCTCCAACCCCCGTGGCGAGAACCAGGAAGGCTGGAACGGCCCTCGCTATGGCGCCTATCACGACCTTCAGGCGTGGCAGCAATTGCTGACCGAAGCAGGCTTTGTCGAGCTGGAGCATTACTACCGGCCTGCGGGGCTGCCACGGGAGCAACAGCCATGGTTGGCGAGTGTCTGGCGTAAGCCGGCGTAATCCACGTTGACGCCATCGCGCAGGCCTTCGGCCCCCGGAAATTTGAGTCCGGGAGCAACCATCCGGTATGCATGGCCGGGCTCCGGTGTCAGACAGAATGTCGGCGAATACCCGTCGCCGCTTGTTGTAAAGCAGAGAGCATGAACTCTTGCGAATTTTCAGGTGCTGACGAGGATGGCGATGTCGAACGGGCAATCGATGCGGCGTGTTTGTTCTCGGTAAAACGCTTCAAGGCCGGCAATGTTTTGGGATCACGGGCAGCCCAATATGAGCCCCCTCGCGCAAGCAGTGCGGTGGATCCTGCCATTAACGACACCCACGAAAGGAAACTCTGCGCTGAAGAATCAGGGTCGACTTCTTGAATAACCGCTCGAGTCAGCCCGGCGCCCGCACCGACCACGGCCAATGGTCCTGCCAGCCCACTGGAAAGCGCCCCAACTTTAAGTTTGGCGGATTGACCTGACCTCAAAATGCCTGCCCCCAATGCATTTTTCCCGACCAGAAAAGGCACCGCGGGAAAGAGTGTTATCACCGTCGTGAGCAGGACAACACCGCTAAAAATCATTCCGATCAAATTGGCCTCGGAGACGTTGCCCGTCGGATCACTGAAGTTCACCGGATCCCCCAGACAATACGCATACGAATTCAACCCACCCCGCCCAAACGGACTCAAGCTGTCCGGGCCGTTGAAGCGCATCAGCAGCGTGTTGAACAGACGGTGTCCATTACCCAGCAAATAATGCCCGGTGACCGGATCGAGCGCTTCACCGGCAAACCCCAGGAGGCTGCCTGGACCATGCTCCACCCGACGATGTCCGTAGGGGGCATAAGTCTGGCGCACAAGTCCGCCGGGCTCGGTCACCCGCAAGACAGAGCGCTGTCGATCAGTGGCCAGCAAACCGCTGTTGAAGACATCACCTCGGCGCAATTGCAGCGCCAGCAGTTGCTTGTCGTGCTGAAACACACGCTGACTGGACGTCCCCTGAAGTTCGGTAACCAGATGTTCACGGCAGTAAAACCGTTGCAGCGCCTGGGCCTCGGCAGGTTCGATCCCGACCAGCAGATCCAGCGCGTCATACCGATACCGACATTTTTTTAACGTGTTCATCATTCGAACCTCGCAAAACATCAGCTTGCCCTAATCAGGCCACTCAACGTACCTATCAGAACTGTCAGGTCGGCCGTGGCAGGCTGGGTGATATCCACGCAGTTTTTTCAATGGGTGTGCTGCGACGGCTATCGGCAACGGACGCTGGATGAACCGACGTGGTATTGGCCGGATTGGGCAGCGCCCGAAACATCGAATCGCGAGCAGGCTCGCTCCCGCATTTGCCGAGGCAACGGAAGACGTCTATTTTCCCTTGCACCGTAGGAAGGATCTTTTTTTCAAATTGCCCCTCCAAGGACGGACCACTTTTGGCCAGACTCCCCGGCCAGCTACTCACAAGGAAGAGAAAATGGCAGACGCAAAAGTGCGCAAGCCGATGAATCCACAGGACATCGTGAAATTATTGGTGGCGTTGCGCAGGGCGTTGAAGGCCAGAGCAGCCTGAGGGATCTTGGGCGAATCTGTGGGAGCGAGCCTGCTCGCTCCCACATGAAATGTGCGCAGGCAAAAAAACGCCGACGCTGTATCAGCCGTCGGCGTTTTCAAACCTTGAAGGGCTTTACTGCGTCGATCAGAACGCCGGCAGTACCGCGCCGTTGTACTTCTTCTCGATGAACGCTTTCACTTCCGGACTGGTCAGGGCTTTGGCCAGCTTCTGAATGGCCACGCTGTCCTTGTTGTCCGGACGAGCCACCAGGAAGTTCACGTAAGGCGAATCGGCGCCTTCGATCACCAGGGCGTCTTTCGCCGGGTTCAGACCCGCTTCCAGCGCGTAGTTGGTGTTGATCATGTCCAGGTCGACCTGATCCAGTACGCGCGGCAACATCGCGGATTCAAGCTCCTTGAACTTGAAGTTGTGCGGGTTCTTGGCGATGTCTTTGGGGGTAGCCACGGCGTTTTTCGGGTCTTTCAACTCGATCAGGCCAGCCTTCTGCAGCAGGATCAGGGCACGGCCGCTGTTGCTGCCTTCGTTCGGGATGGCAATGGTCGCGCCGTCCTTCAACTCAGCCAGGGTTTTGACTTTCTTCGAGTAGCCACCGAACGGTTCGACGTGAACGCCGATCACGGTTTCCAGGTGAGTCCCTTTACCTTCGTTAAAGTTCTTCAGGTACGGCAGGGTCTGGAAGTAGTTGGCGTCCAGACGCTTCTGGTCGACCTGCACGTTCGGCTGAACGTAGTCGGTGAAAATTTTGATTTCCAGGTCCACGCCTTCTTTGGCGAGGGTTGGCTTGATCAGTTCAAGAATCTCGGCGTGAGGAACCGGGGTCGCCGCGACCACCAGTTTCTCGCCCGCCTGGGCCAGGCCGGCAGTCAGGGCAGCCGCCAGTGCGGTGAACAACAGAACCTTTTTCATGCAGTGTCCTTATCGACAATCACAGTCGCTTGTGGCGACGGCTTGCTATTGAGGTGCCAGTGAAGTGCTATCGCTGGCGTGAAGCGGACAATACCGGGATTTTTTATTCCAGAACAATATCTTTTATTCACTTTCATATTCCATTTTGTTCATACAGCTCTAGCTCGCACCTTCCCTTGTAGGAGCGAGCCGGCTCCGGGCGGCGTTCCGCCGATGGTCATCAACGATAACGTGGGGCACCTGACACCCCGCGGCGCTCCCAGGTTCATCGCGAGCAGGCTCGCTCCTACAGTTCTAGCCCGCACATTCCCCTGTAGGAGCGAGCCGGCTCGCGATGGTCGTCAACGATAACGTGGGGCACCTGACACCCCGCAGCGCTCTCAGGTTCATCGCGAGCAGGCTCGCTCCTACAGTTCTAGCCCGCACATTCCCCTGTAGGAGCGAGCCGGCTCGCGATGGTCGTCAACGATAACGTTGGGCACCTGACACCCCGCGGCGCTCTCAGGTTCATCGCGAGCAGGCTCGCTCCTACAGTTCTAGCCCGCACATTCCCCTGTAGGAGCGAGCCGGCTCGCGATGGTCGTCAACGATAACGTTGGGCACCTGACACCCCGTGGCGCTCTCAGGTTCATCGCGAGCAGGCTCGCTCCTACAGTTCTAGCCCGCACATTCCCCTGTAGGAGCGAGCCGGCTCGCGATGGTCGTCAACGATAACGTGGGGCACCTGACACCCCGCGGCGCTCTCAGGTTCATCGCGAGCAGGCTCGCTCCTACAGGAGGCCGGTTTGCTTAAGTATTTGTTTCAGGGCGTCTTTTTCGGTGGCTGAACCCTCGGCGAGAATCTGCTTGAGTTGCAGTTCAATCTGCTGCAACGACGCCGGCACCTCCGGCAAATTCAAATGCTCGGGCAAAATTTCGTCGCCGGTACTCACCAACAGCGCAAAGTGGATGACGTTTTCCAGCTCTCGGGTATTGCCGGGCCAGGAATGGCGTTCCAGCACCGCTTGCGCGGCCTCGCTGATCAGCGGCACGGGCAGGTCCAGGCGTTGGCTGTAGATGCCGAGGAAGTATTCGGCCAGCGACAGAATATCGCCCACCCGCTCGCGCAAGGCCGGCAGTTCGAGCTGGCCTTCGCTGAGGTAGTGATAGAGCCGTTCATGGAATTTGCCGGCGGCGACCGCTTGGGCCAGGTCGATGCTGGTGGCAGCCACCAGGCGCACGTCCACCGGGCTTGGCTGGTGCGCGCCGACACGGGTCACTTCGTGGTTTTCCAGGGCCGCGAGCAGTTTGATCTGAATCGGCAGCGGCAGGTCGCCAATCTCGTCCAGGTACAAGGTGCCGCCATTGGCCGAGCCGAACCAGCCGGCACGACTGCTGGCCGAGCCGCTGTAACTGCCCGCGGCATAACCGAACAATTCCGCGTCAGCGTAGGTCGGACTGATGGCGCCGCAGTTGACCGAAACAAACAACCCGCCGCGATCGCTGGCGCGATGGATGTGCCGCGCCAGCAATTCCTTGCCGCTGCCGGTTTCGCCTCGGATCAGCACCGAGATTGAACGCGGCGCCAGTTGTTCGAGATCCTGGCGCAGTTGCCGTGAGCGCGGATCGACGAACACCAGCGCCTTGGCGCGGATGCTCAGGGGACTTTTTTCAGCATCGGGAAAGGTCAGCAGTGGCTGACCGAAGGTTTCAAAGCTCATGGCAGACTCCCGCCCAAAACCGCCGGGAGACGGGGGCGCTATTTAAAAAAGAAAAAAATAAAGGCTCAGGCGCGACGCAGGGCGTGATGTTCCATGCGGTTTTGCAGACGGTAGAGATAGGCAAACCCCTGCTCCCACCGCTGGTGACCCGACTTCACATTGATGTGCCCGGCACCCGCCAGAATCCCCGCTTCAGCGCCCCAGTTGCGCGCCAGCTCCAGCGCCCGTGGCGCACTGACGGCGGCGTCGTTGTCGGAGCTGACGACCTGACTGGGAAAGGGCAGAAGATCGCCAGGAATCGGCGCGAAGTTACGCAGGGCCGGTGCGCAGGCCGGACGCTCGACGTCCGCCGGCGCGACCAGCAAGGCACCGCGAACCTGCCGCAGAAACTGCACGGGCGCGGTCGCCGCCCAATGCGCGACGGTGATGCAACCCAGGCTGTGGGCGATCAGGATCACCGGGGTGCTGTCGGCGGCAATCGCCTCGGCCAGCGCCGCGACCCAGTCTTCACGACGTGGCGTCAGCCAGTCGGCCTGCTCCACCCGTGCGCTGTTCGGCAGGCTGTTCTGCCAGTGGCTTTGCCAATGATCTTCTGGCGATCCTTGCCAGCCCGGCACAATCAGATAGCGAATGGATTCGTTGCGCATGGGGGAGCTCTCCTGCTGCGTGTCTGTTCCTGATCGAGTATAGGGACGGGATTTATATTCGTTAAGGAATAAGAAGCTATTTATTAAGACCTATATCGAATATACAAGCGATCCTTGTGGGAGCGAGCCTGCACGCGATAGCGGTGCTTCAGACACAGCGATGTCGACTGCCATTCAGCCATCGCGAGCAGGCTCGCTCCCACCGGGGGACTTGTGTGTTTTTGCGAAATAAAAAAGGGGCCGCACCCTGCCAAGGAGACGGCCCCGGAAAATCGAAAATCTGTCAGCGCGCGGTGATCACCGACAACTTGGTAATCCCTGCCCGCTCAATCGACGCCATGGCCCGTGCCACTTCGCCGTAATTCACGCCGTCGTCGGCCTGCAGTTGCACCCGCACTTCGGGGTCCTTTGCCTTGGCCGCCTGTAGCTTGAACTCCAGCAAGTCCGGCTGGATTTCATCCTTGTTGATAAACAGCTTTCCGGTCCCGTCGATGCTCACCACCAGCGGGTCCTTCTGCTCCACCGGCGCCACGGCTTCGGTCTTGGGCAGGTTGATCGGAATCGCGTTGGTCAGCAGCGGCGCGGTGACGATGAACACCACCAGCAACACCAGCATCACGTCCACCAGCGGTGTCACGTTGATCTCGCTCAGCACCTCATCACTGTCTTGCGTGGAGAAGGCCATATCAGGAGGCCTCCTTCACTTTTTGCGCGTTGCCCCGGGCTGCCACTTTGTGCGCCGTCGGGTGAATCAGTACGCGGAACGCACTCTTCTGCGCCAGGCTGTAGAAGTCATGGGCAAAGTCGTCCAGGTCCGCCGCCGTCAACTTCAGACGCCGCAAAAAGTAGTTGTAAACCAGCACCGCCGGCACTGCGACAGCGATCCCCACGCCAGTGGCGACCAGCGCCGCACCAATGGGTCCGGCCACCGTCTCCAGGCTTGCCGAACCCGCCGCGCTGATGCCTTTCAACGCTTCCATGATTCCCCACACAGTGCCGAACAACCCAATGAACGGCGACGTACTGCCAATACTCGCAACCACTGCCAGCCCGGTCTCCAACGACCGGCGCTCACGCACGATCTGCTGACGCAAGGCCCGCTCAAGGCGATCCTGATGATTGATCGCCTGGCTCAAATCCGTCGCCTGTGGCGCCTCGCCCACCTGAATCGCCGCGTAACCCGCCTGCGCTACCCGCGCCGCAGCGCCCGGTTGCGTCTCGGCTAACTCTGCCGCCGAGTCCAGACTCGATGCCGCCCAAAACCGATTGTGAAACCTGCGGTCCTGGGCTTTCAGCCGCCCGAACTGCACACCCTTGAGCAACGCCAGGCCCCAAGTGGCGACGGAAAAAACCACCAACAGCCAGATCACCGCGCTTTCGATGGATTCAAGTGGAGATGCCAATAACGTCATGATGGATTCCTCGTGTAAACGTTTCGCGCGAAATAGGTTTCGGTTTAATGAATCTTGAAATCGATGGGCACGCTGACCCAGCCATCCTGGGCGACATCACCTTGCTTGGCCGGCACGAAACTCCAACGTTTCACGGCGCTCAGGGCTGCCTCATCGAGGGCCTCGCGGCCGCTGCTTTTCTGAATCTGGATCTCGCCGGGCTTGCCACTGGCCAGTACATGCACCCGCAGCAACACCGTGCCTTCCCAACCGCGACGCTGGGCCAGCGACGGGTATTCCGGCGCCGGGTTTTTCAGGTACGCGGCATTGGCCGAGGCTGGCGTCACAGGTGCGGGCGCCGGTGGTGCAGGTGGCGCCGGCGCCGCGACCGGAGCCGCTGGCTGTGGCGGCGCGGGCGGTTGTTCAACCGCTTTGGGCGCCGGTTTCGGTATCGGTTTAGCCACTGGCTTGGGTTTTGGAATCGGTTTGGGCGGCGCCGGTTTGGCTGCCAACTCGTCCACGACAGGCGGCGCAGGCTCGACCACCGGTGGCGGTGGAGGTGGCGGTACGGGTGGCGGTGGCTCAACCACGGGCGGCGCCGGACGCGAAAACTCGATGGTCATTGGCGGGATCTCCGGCGGGACGATCGGCAACACTTTGGCGGGCTGCTGATTGACCCAGTAGATCACCGCACCGTGTACCAGCAACGCCAGCACACCGAGCAGGATCGCCTCGCGCCGGCTCAGAATGCCCTTGGGCGCACGTTGCAAACGCAACTGGCCCAAGGGCACGCGATGCCCCCGTCCGAGGTCGACCAACTCGCCACCTGGCGCCTGGTGCCAAAGCACCTCGTGTGCGCTGGCGACGGTCTGGACATTGCCCATTGATTGACTCCCTGTGGTCTCTTTGCGAATAACCCGATACGCCGAGCCAAGCTCCCCCGAACGACGTAACGGCGGGTGAATCATTGAGCCAGACGCTTATCTCTTAAAGTAATCTTTTACGTTAAAGTCAGATCAAAATCGCATATTAAAAACACCTGAACCGCTGCAAGCCTTGGCCCACAAGGGCTCTGGCGGTGGGACCGAAAAGGCATGCTTTCGCGGCATGGAAAATATTCCTCAGAGGCATGGATTTTCGCCGTCAGAAGTCATATCGACCGGTCACGCCCAACGTCCGCGGCGTGCCGAGCAGCCCTTCATAACCGCCGTTGGCAGCGGTCCACAGGGTCGTGTAATAGGTTTTGTCGAAGGCGTTTTTCAGCCACAGCGAGACGTCCCACTGCCCTTGCTTGAAGTCGCCGCGCAGACCGGTGGACAGGTTGACCACGGCGTAACTCGGGATCTGGCCGAAGTCGGAATCCTCCACCGTACCCACCGCTTTGGAACGGAAGGCGTAGCTGGCGGTGACGTACTCTTCGAAGCCGTTACTCAGATTCCATTTGTATTCGCCATTGGCGTTGCCGATCCATTTCGACGCGCCGACCACCTGGTGGCCGGTGAGGTCGCAGGAGGCAGGAGCACCCGGCGCCAGGCTGACTTCCGGCGGGCATGGCGCATTTTTGTACGAGAGGTAGCTGACGTCGTTGTAGGAGCCGTTGAAGTTCAATGTCAGGCCGCGCAACGGGATCAGCGTGCTGTCGAATTCCACGCCGCGCGAACGCACCGAGCCGGCGTTGGTCAGGTATTGCACGCGGTTGACGTCGTCGTAGGCGTTGGTCTGATAGCCGTTGACCTGGGTCCAGAACACGTTGGCGTTGAGCTGCAGGCGACGGTCCCACAGCGTGCTTTTGAAACCGAGTTCGGCGTTATTGGCGCGCTCGGTGCCAATCAGCAGCGAGTCGGCGCCAGCGACCGGTGCCGTGCCGACGGCCAGGTTCACACCACCGGATTTCTCGCCGTGGGACACGGTCGCGTAGCCGAGCAGGTTATCGGTGAAGTGGTAGCTGAGGTTGAGCAGCCCCGAAGGACTGGAGCTGTACTGATTCAAATCACCGGAGTCGTAAACCCCGGCGCGACCGCGCCTGACCGTCGCCGCCGCACCGGTGACCGCCGCACCACCCTCGGGTGCATCGCGGTTGACCCAGGCGTTTTTCTCTTCGTAGGTCCCCCGCACACCAGCGGTGAAATCCAGGCGTTCGGTGAGGTGCCAGGTGCCCTGGGCAAACAGCGCGAAACTGTCGGTCTGGATGTGGCCTTTGCCGACGCTGTTGATATTGGCCAGTGCACCCGCTGGCGTGCCGTTCCAGATGTCGGCTTGCGGGCCGTAATAAGCGAAGGATTTGTTGTCCAGGTTGTTGCCGAAGTAATAGGCGCCGAGCACGTAATCGAAGAACCCGCCGGTGGGCGAGGCCAGGCGAAATTCCTGGGAGTACTGTTTGTCTTCCACCGAGACCCCGGCGTTGTAGGTCGCCGAGACGTTCAGGCCGTCGTCGTTACGCGGGGTGAAATTCCACCAGCGGTAGGAGCTGATGGAGGTCAGGGTGAAGTCGCTCGGCAGCGTCCAGTTCGCCTCGACCGAGGTGCCGCCCTGATGCACAGTGACGTGCTGATCGTTGTTCAAGTTGACCTTGCGATGTGTGCCATCGACCAGCGTGGCCCCCGCCGCATTGGCCCGGGCCTGATAAAGGTTGACGCCGTTGATGGTCGGCCCGGTGTTGTACAACACGCGGGTGCCAGCGCTGGAATCCTCTTCGTTGTAGTCACCGATCCAGCGCAGGTTGAACGATTCGTTGGGCTTGAACAGCAGCTGCCCACGGAAGCCGTCGCGCGAGCCACCGTTCAGGTCGTGGCCGTCGTATTCGTTTTTGATGTCGCCATCGCTGCGGGTGCGATAAGCGGAAAAACGCCCGGCGAGTTGGTCATTCAACGGGCCGGAAATCGTGCCCTTGGTCTGGAAATAACCGTCCTCGCCCACCGAACTCTCGATGCTGCGCTCCGGGGTGAAGGTCGGCGCGCGCGTGCTGATGTTGATCACGCCGGCCGTGGTGTTCTTGCCGAACAAAGTACCTTGCGGGCCGCGCAGCACTTCGAGCTGCTCGATGTCCATCAGGTCGAACACCGCCATGCCCGGCCGCCCGAGGTAGACGTTATCGATGTACAGCCCGACGCTGCCTTCCAGGCCATCGCTGGCCGGGTTGTTGCCCAGGCCACGGATCGACACGCTGGACTGGCGCGCATGCATGTAGGCGACGTTGACGCTGGGCACCAGTTGCTGCAAATCCTGGATGCGATAGACCCGCTGGCTTTCCAGCACCTGGCCGCTGACCACGCTCATCGGTGTCGGTACATCCTGCGAGCTTTCCTCGCGACGGCGGGTGGTGACCGTCACGGTTTCCAGCTGCGCGCCATCGGCTTTGGCCTGGCCTGCAACGGTGGCTGCGGGAACCGTTTCGGGCGTGCTGGCGTCAGCGGCCTGTGCCTGGGTCCAACTGGCGCTCCCCGCCAGCAGCAGGGCCAGGGGCAGGCGTTTGAGCCGTCGGGGCGTGAGGGGTGAGGCGAGGTTCAACGGGCTCATTTAGCGGCTCCAGGTCAAAAAACACACAAAGACTTTTCAGCAGTGCATATTCTTTAAAGTTATTTATTTATGTTTTTACAAAGATTTACTGCATAAGAGATTGCCTTTATAAGGAGTCGACCTAATGCATATCCAATGCATTTCCCCGATATTTTTTATGTGAAAAATGCATATCGATTTGCGCCAGCTCCGTCACTTCATTGCCCTCGCCGACCAGCGCAGCTTCGTCGCGGGCGCGATGGCGGTGAACCTGTCGCAGTCGGCCTTCAGCCGCAGCATTCAGGCGCTGGAACACAGCGTCGGTTGTCAGTTGGTGGACCGTGGACGCAAGGACCTGGCGCCCACAAAACAGGGCCAGGTGTTACTCGAACATGCGCGGCGGCTGGTCAGCGGCGCACAGCAGATGGCCAACGAGATCAGCCAGTTCAATGGCCTAGAGGCCGGCGAGCTGCGTTTCGGGTGTGGTCCGGCGCCCGCAGCAGGGCTGGTCCCCCGGGCGATCGGCAGCTTCATCGGCCGCTACCCCAAGGCACGGGTGCAATTTCAGGTGGATGACTGGCAAAGCCTGAACAAGCGCCTGCTGAGTGAAGAGTTCGAATTCTTCGTCGCCGACACCCGGCAATTCGAAGCCGACCCGGACTACCTGACCCAACGCCTGCGTCCGCGCAAATGGCACTTCTGCTGCCGCGCCGGGCATCCACTGGCCACTCGCGAAAGCGTCAGTGCCGCCGAGTTGATGAGTTATCCGATGGCGGTGACCATCCGCCCGCCCAACCTGCGCAAAGTCATCGTCGACTTGAGTGGCCGGCCGGATTTCACGCCCAACGTGGAATGCGAAAACAGCTACAGCCTGCTCGGTGTGGTGATGCGTTCGGATGCGATTGGCATCATCGGCGAGTATTCCGATGCACTGCATAACGCCAAGGGTCAGTTGGTGCGCTTGAAGATCGACGGGCTGGCCGATGACTTGGAAGAGTTGTACACCCGCTATGGGATTGTCAGTCGCGCGGGGTATCGGTTGTCACCGTTGGCCGAGGCGATGATTGCGCAGATCAAGGAGGTGGATGCCCAGGATGAAGAGGTGTGTTCGCTGGAGAACTTCGCTGTTTGAGCTGGCCTCATCGCTGGCAAGCCAGTTCCCACAGGGATCAATGGTGTTCACAAATTATGTGTCCGCCACAGAACCTTGTGGGTGCTGGCTTGCCAGCGATAGCGTCAGCCCAGGCAGCGATGCACCCCCTGCATAAAAACCATTCCCCAAACGCACTTGCCTCAACCCCTCTCCAGCAGCGAAAAACCTCGCCTGTCTTTCGATCGGTGAACCCCATGTCCAACACCCCAAACCCTGTGCGCAACGTGCTGTACATCATGTGCGATCAACTGCGGCGCGATTACCTGTCGTGCTACGGCCACCCGCATCTGCACACGCCCAACATCGATCGCCTGGCCGACGCCGGCGTGCGTTTCAGTCGTGCCTATACCCAAGGCACGATCTGCGGGCCGTCGCGAATGTCGGCCTACACCGGGCGCTATGTCAGCAGTCATCAGGTCGCCTGGAACGCCGTGCCGCTGCCGCTGGATGAACTGACCCTCGGTGATTACCTGCGGCCCCATGGCATACGCACCGCACTGGTGGGCAAGACCCACGCCACACCCAATCTCGATGCCTTGCAGCGACTGGCCATCGACCCGCTGGGCGATCAGGCGGCGGTGCTGAACGAAGTCGGTTTCGAGCCGTTTTTCCGGCATGACGGGATCTTCCCGGACGACCCATTGTTCGATGACAAGCGCGAGTCCGCGCCCTACACCCACTACCTGCGTGACCTCGGTTTCGAAGGCCGCAACCCGTGGCACGACTGGGCCAACGCGGCTGAAGGTGAACAGGGCGAAATCCTCAGCGGCTGGAAAATGCGCAACGCCCATTTGCCGGCGCGCGTGCCGGAGCAGCATTCGGAAACCGTCTACACCACCGGCCGCGCCCTGGACTTCATCGCCGAACAAGGCGAGCAGCCATGGTGCCTGCACCTGTCGTACATCAAGCCCCACTGGCCCTACATCGCCCCGGCGCCGTATCACGCGCTGTATGGCGCAAAACAGGTGATCGAGCCGGTGCGTGCGTCGGCAAGCGCAGCCAGTGATCACCCGGTGTACAACGCGTTTCGCCAGCACGAAGAGAGCCTGAATTTTTCCAGGGACGAAGTGCGCTTGAACGTGGTCCCGACGTACATGGGCCTGATCAAGCAGGTCGATGACCAGCTCGGGCGGCTGTTTGATTTTCTGCAGAGCAGCGGGCGTTGGGATGACACCCTGATCGTGTTCACCAGCGATCACGGCGACTTCCTTGGCGACCATTACCTGGGGGAAAAAGAGTTTCTGCTGGAGCCGGCGGTGGGTATTCCGCTGATCGTTCGCGACCCACGCCCGGCCGCGGACATCACCCGCGGATCGGTGGACGACAGGCTGGTGGAAACCATCGACGCACTGCCGACATTTCTTCAGGCTTTGGGGTTGCCGAGCGCCGAGCATCGGCTTGAAGGACGCTCGCTGATTCCCTTGCTGCATGGCGCGCAAACCGACTGGCGCCGCTTTGCGATCAGTGAATACGACTACGCGTTTCAAGCGCCGGCACGGGAGCGATTGTCTCAACCGATCGACCGCTGCCGCATGACCATGGTGCGCAGCGAGCGCTGGAAATACCTGGCGTACGACGGCTTCCGGCCGCAGCTGTTTGACCTGCTCAATGATCCGCAGGAGTTACGGGATTTGGGTGCGGACCCGGCGTATGCGTCGGTTCGAGAAGAGCACGCGGGGTATTTGTTTGAGTGGGTACGTGGTTTGAAACGGAGGACGACGATCAGCCATCAGGAGATTGATTTGCGTGGGCAGCGGTTTCGTTATGGCGAACCCGAAAGCGAGAAATTGGTACAGATCGGCGTTTGGTGAAAAAACATCGCTGGCAAGCCAGCTCCCACAGGGTTTGGTGTCGTTCACGTCCATTGTGTTCAACACCATTCATTGTGGGAGCTGGCTTGCCAGCGAAGGCGTCAGATCAAACGCCGCCGATATCCGGCCCCTTCACCGTCTGACTGCGTTGCCCCGAAACCCCGATTGCCACTTCGCCCTTGAGCGTCACACGACGCACCACACGGTCCTGGGTGCCATAGTCGTCCACCGCGTAATGCTGGGTGGAGCGGTTATCCCAGATCGCCACATCACCGGCCTTCCAGCGCCAGCGCACGGTGTTTTCCTGGCGGATGACGTGGCTTTGCAGCAGGCCGAACAGGTGCGCCGAATCCGCCTGGGAATAGCCCTTGATGCGCTTGACGAAATGCCCCAGCAGCAAGCTTTTCTCGCCGCTGATCGGGTGCACGCGAACCACCGGGTGCTCGGTCTCGTAAATGGTCGAGGTGAAGATCTTGCGGTAGCGCTCCAGCTTCTCCTGCGACACGTCAGGCTTGGTGCCGGCGTAGTCGTACTCGTTGCTGTGCACGGCCACGAGTTTGTCCGCCAGCTCGCGCAGCTCGGGTGCCAGTTCGTTGTAGGCGGTGGCGGTGTTGGCCCATACGGTGTCGCCGCCGAAGGCCGGTGCCACCACCGAGCGCAGGATCGAGGCTTTCGGGTAGGCGTCGACGAAGGTCACGTCGGTGTGCCAGGAATTGGCGCGCTGGCCCTGGGCACCGTCCAGTTCGAGCAGGAAACGGGTGCCGTCGCGCACCGGCACCGTCGGGTGCGCCACCGGTTCGCCGAGCAGGTGGGCGAAGGCTTCCTGACTCTGATCGTCGAGGTGGGTCTGCTCGCGGAAGAAGATCACTTTGTACTGCACCAACGCTTGCTGGATCGCTTCGACGGTGGCGGCATCCAGCTCACCGGAGAGGCGCACGCCACGGATCTCGGCGCCGATGCGGCCGGCCACCGGATGGATTTCAAGCGCGTGAACAGCGGGTTTTACAGCTAAAGCGGCATTGCTCATGGGTAGACCCTCGATCGGACTGCTGACGGTTGAGTGACAGCGAAACAACGCTCTATCTATATTCAATTTAGATCTAATAGATATTCATATGCTTCGTTGACGGAATAAGAGCTTGCATTTAAAACCTCAACCAACCCTCGTCGCAAATGCCTTCGAGCTATTTTTAGGATGCCGGGAAAGCATATGGATCTTCGCCAGTTACGCTACTTCATCGCCCTTAACGAACACCGCAGTTTCGTCCGCGCGGCGGATGCCATGGGCATCACCCAACCGGCGTTCAGCCGCAGTATTCAAGGGCTCGAGCAGGAGTTCGGCTGTGTGCTGGTAGACCGTGGCAACAAGGATTTGCGCCCCACGCCCGAAGGCCAGGTGGTGCTGCAGCACGCCCGGACGCTGGTGCAGGGCGCGGCACTGCTGAGCGTCGAAGTGACGCAGATGACCAAGCTCGACGCCGGCGAACTGCACTTCGGTTGCGGCCCGGCGCCCGCCGTGAAACTGGTGCCGGATGCGGTGGCGCAATTCATCAATGCCCACCCGAAAGTGCGCACCTGCTTCCAGGTGGATAACTGGGAAAACCTCAGCCGTGCCCTGAGCCGCGAGGAGATCGAATTCTTCATCGCCGACATCCGCCACTTCGAATCCGACCCGAACTTCCAGACCCAGGCCCTGACGCCCAAGTGCGGGGTGTTTTTCTGCCGCCCGGGGCATCCGTTACTGGCCAAGGAAAGCCTGTCGACCAACGATATGTTCGACTACCCGCTGGCGACTACGCGCATCCCGCCAGGCATTCGCAAACTGCTGGCGAACCTCAGTGGGCGGATGGATTTTGCTTCGACCATCGAGACCGAGCATTTCCCGGCGCTGGTGAAAATCGTCCTGCAATCGAACGCCATTGGCGTGGGCACAGAGGAAGCGTTCGTCGAGGACATTGCCCAGGGTTCGCTGGCGCTGCTGCACTGGCGCAATCTGCCGCAGAACATCGAGAGCATGAATGCCCGGTGCGGGATCGTCAGCCGCACCGGGTTCCGGTTGTCACCGGCGGCGCGGGAGATGATCGAGACGTTGGTGGCGGTGGACAGACAGGAAGTCGCCGTCGCGGTTTGACGGCCCCATCGCTGGCAAGCCAGCTCCCACCGGGTTTGGAGTTGATCGCATCCATTGTGTTCAACACCGCCCCACTGTGGGAGCTGGCTTGCCAGCAATGACGTCAGATCAGACGACGACGATTCAGAGCTTCGCCGCAGCCAACTCGGGCGCCACCCAATCACTGACCTTGAACGACTTGCGAATCAACTTCTGCTGCGAAGCCAGGTCCACCGCATCCTGCAATTTACCCAGGAACACCGGGTCGAGGGTCGACGGGAAAACCTCGCTCAGTTTCTGGTCCTTCAGATCCTGAGTCAGGATCACCGGTGGATAACTTGCCAGCCCCGACACCAACTGGATGTACGCTTCCTTGTTGCTGTCCTGCGTCAGCCATTGCACCGCTTGCTGCTGAGCCTTCAGCAACTTGGCCACCACCTCCGGATGCTCGTCGACAAACTTGCCGTTGCCCACCAGCACACTCTGGATACTGCCCGCCCCACCCAGGTCCTTGGTACTCAGCGGCAACTCGGCCAGGCCTTTGGCTTGCAATGCGGTCAAACCGGAGCTGCCCCACGAGGCGTCGATCTGCTTGGCGGCCAGCGCCGCGACCGCACTGTTGAAATCCAGGTTGATGATCTTCAGGTCCTTCTCGCTCAACCCCTGGCTGGCCAGTGCCGCATCGAACGATAACTGGCTGGCGGTGCCGCGAAAGATCGCCACGCGCTTGCCCTTGAGGTCTTGCAGGGTCTTGATTCCCGAGCCCGGCACCACGCCGAGGTAATGCTTGACCCCGCGCGCCGAGGCGCTCAAAACCCGCGTGTCGAGGCCATTGGACTTGCCGATGATCGCCGCCAGGTCGCCGAGGTAGGCCAGGTCAACCTGACCATTGGCGAACGCTTCGTTGATCACAGGACCTGCGCCCTTGAAGAAATTCCACTGGATCTTGATGCCCTGATCGGCAAAGGCCTTTTCGTAGATCTGTTGATCGCGCAGCACGTCCACCACGCCGCCACCGCTGTGCTGGGTGCCGGCGCTGAGGTCGGGCACGGCGATGCGGATTTCCTTGAGTTCGGCAGCCTGAGCGGTAAACGCCAGCAGGCCCGCCAGCGCCGGTACGGCGAACAGGCTGATGATACGTTTGAAGGGAATGTTCATGGGTGCGGCTCCTGGTGGCAACGGCGTTGAGGAGCAGAAAGTAGGCTGAATCTGAACCAGCACTTAAATACTATAAATTCACATTTTTATACCTTTTAGGTCTAAATCAAGCCCTGCGGGCTTTCTGGCTCGATATGCATAACCAGCATCGAAAATATTCTTCGAATGCATTGGATGCGCATTGGCTGGAGGCCTTAAATGGTCTCGCTTATCTCTCAATAGCATTGATTCGATTTTTTATAGATCAATTTTGCATACTCACTGAACGCTGTGGGAGCGGGCTTGCTCGCTCCCACAAAAGACAGGCCGTATTGCAACCCGACAACGGAGGTCGCCCATGGCCCGTGTTTCCCTGCTCAGCCTGCCGTTGGCGGCGCCACCCCTTGGCGGTCGTCGGCATTGGCCGACCTTGAGCCAGCGTCTTTTACCCTGGCTGTTGCCCGCGAGCCTGTTTGCGCTGTGGTGGCTGGCCAGCCGCAATCAATGGATGAGCGAACAGATCCTGCCAGCGCCGTCGCTGGTCTGGAACAGCGCGGTGGATCTGTCCCAGGGCGAGCTGTGGAGCCATTTGTGGATCAGCCTGCAACGCCTGTTCTGGGGGCTGCTCGCCGGTATCACGGCGGGTGCAATACTGGGCGCCGCGCTGGGTTTCAGCCGCCCCCTCGAGCGTCTGGTGTTCCCGACGTTCACCGGGCTGGCACAAGTCCCGACGCTGGCGTGGATTCCGCTGTTCATGGTGTTTTTCGGCATCGGCGAAGTGCTGAAACTGGTGGTGCTGATCAAGGCCATCGTGGTGCCGGTGACCCTGCATACATTGGTGGGCGTTCGCGACGCGCAGCCGAAACTGCGTGAAGCCGCGGCGGTGTTGCGCCTGCCGTCATGGCTGCTGATCCGCCGCCTGGTGCTTCCCGCTGCATTGCCAGCCTTCATGGCGGGCGTGCGCCTGGCACTGGCTGCCGGCTGGACTTCACTGCTGGCCGTCGAACTGCTGGCCTCCAGCGAAGGCATCGGCTACCTGATGGTCTGGGCGCGGCAGCTGTTCATGCTCGACATCGTGTTCGTGTGCATTGTGGTGATTGGTTTGATCGGCGTGGCCATGGATCGCGGTATCGGTTTGCTGGACAAAAAACTGGTGCACTGGCCGCACCCCGCCACGGCCGAGATCCGCCGGGGCCCGAGGTATCAGGGCTGGCAACGCCTGCAGCCCTGGTTGCTGCCGCTGACACTGCTGCTGGTGTGGCAATGGACGACCGTTGAGCAATGGGTCGACGCCAACATTCTGGTCAGCCCGTTGGCGGTGCTGACCACCACCTGGAACGGTTTGCTCGACGGTACCTTGATCAGCGGCATGGCCTTGAGTCTGGGGCGCACCGTCGGTGGTTTGTTGCTGGGCGGTGGCCTCGGTTTTGCGCTGGGCTTGTTGCTCGGGCTGTCGCGCACCAGTGAACGGGTTCTGGGCCCGACCCTCGCCGCCATCCGTCAAATCGCGATTTTCGCCTGGGTGCCCTTGCTCACTGCGTGGTTCGGTCTGGGTGAACTGGCCAAGTGGGTGTTCGTTGCCCTCGCCGCATTTTTCCCGTTGTTCATCGCCACCCAGCGCAGCGTCGCCAACCTCTCGCCGCAACTGAACGAGGCCGCTCAAGTACTGCGTTTGAACCTGCGGCAGCGCCTGACCCGACTGGTGCTGCCCGGCGCCGCGCCAGGGATTTTCGCCGGGCTCAGGCTGAGCCTGATCTACGCCTGGCTGGGCACCATCGGCGCCGAATATTTCATGCCGTCCAACGGCGGCATCGGCAGCCAGATGATCGGCGCCCAACAACTGCTGCGCATGGACCTGATCATGGCCGGCATGTTGCTGGTCGGCCTGACCGGCGCCCTGCTCAACCTCATTGGCCAACGCCTGGAAATCCGCGCCACCCGCTGGAGACACGCATGAACGCACCCATCGTCAGCTTCAACCATGTCGGCAAATCCTTCGACGTCGACGGCTTCGAACTGGAGGCCATTCGCGAATTCAACCTGGACATTGCCGAGGGTGAATTCGTCGCCATCGTCGGTTCCAGCGGCTGTGGCAAATCCACCTTGCTGCGGCTGCTGGTGGGCCTCGATAGGCAGTTTCGCGGGCAGATCAGTGTCGATGGCAAAGCCGTCTCCGGCATCGGCGGCGAACGCGGCATTGTCTTTCAGGAGCACCGTTTGTTCCCTTGGCTGACGGTGGCCGACAACATCGGCCTGGGCCTGGTCAACGAGCCGTTGAGCGCTGAACAAAAGCAACAGCGCATCCGTGATTTCATTGACCTGGTGGGCCTGAGCGACTTCACCCGCGCCTACCCTCATCAATTGTCCGGCGGCATGGCGCAACGGGTGGCCATCGCGCGCGGCCTGGTGGCCAGCCCACGGATTCTGTTGCTCGACGAACCCTTCGGCGCCCTCGATGCCCTGACCCGCCAACAGATGCAGGACGAACTGCTGGCGATTCGCGCACGGGCCAAAATCACCACCATTCTGGTCACCCATGATGTCGAGGAAGCGATCTTCCTCGCCGACCGCGTGGTGGTGATGGAGCCGCGTCCCGGACGGATCAAGCAAGTGGTCGACATCGCCCTGCCCCATCCACGCCAGCGCAGCAGTTTCGACTTTCACCAACTGCGTGAAGAACTGCTGCACGAACTCACCAGCGACGGCCACTACCAGCCACCGGTACAGGTGCAGGTGCGCGATCTGCCGCTGTCCTTCATAGCCTGCTGAACAGGAGCTTTTTGATGCCGCAACGTCCCAACTTTCTGGTGATTCTGGCCGATGACCTGGGCTTTTCCGATATCGGCGCCTTCGGCAGCGAGATCGCCACGCCGAACCTTGATGCCCTGGCCCACAACGGCCTGCGCCTGACCGATTTCCACACCGCCCCCACCTGCTCGCCGACCCGCTCGATGCTGTTGACCGGTACCGACCACCACATCGCCGGCATCGGCACCATGGCCGAAGCGCTGACCCCGGACCTGATCGGCAAACCCGGTTATGAGGGGCATTTGAACGACCGCGTCGTCGCCCTGCCCGAGCTGCTGCGCGAGGCCGGTTACCAGACGTTGATGAGCGGCAAATGGCACTTGGGCCTGACCGCGGAGCTCGCACCCCATGCCCGGGGCTTCGAGCGCTCGTTTTCGCTGTTGCCCGGTGCCGCCAACCATTACGGCTTCGAGCCGACCTACGATGAGCAGACACCACGGTTGCTGAAATCCACGCCGGCGCTGTACATCGAAGACGATCAATTCATCGATGAATTACCCAAGGATTTCTATTCCTCGGACGCCTTTGGCGACAAGTTGCTGCAGTACCTCAAGGAACGCGACCAGACGCGGCCGTTCTTCGCTTACTTGCCCTTTTCCGCACCGCATTGGCCGTTGCAGGCACCGGCCGACGTGGTCGAGAAATACCGTGGCCGCTATGACGCCGGGCCTGAAGTGCTGCGCCTTGAACGACTGGAAAAACTCAAGGCCCTGGGGCTGATCGACGCCGATGTGGAGCCGCATCCGCTGATCGAGCTCAATACGCAATGGGATGCCTTGAGCGACGAGCAACGGCATATTTCCGCGCGGGCGATGGAGGTCTACGCGGCGATGGTCGAGCGCATGGACTGGAACATCGGGCGCGTCGTCGACTACCTGCGCCAGCAAGGGCAGCTGGATAACACCTTCATCCTGTTCATGTCCGATAACGGCGCCGAAGGTGCGCTGCTGGAGGCCTTCCCGAAATTCGGTCCGCAGTTGCTCACCTACCTCAATCAGCACTACGACAACAGCCTGGACAACATCGGCCGCGCCAACTCCTACGTGTGGTACGGGCCGAGCTGGGCGCAAGTCGCCACCGCGCCTTCGCGGCTGTTCAAGGCGTTCACCACCGAGGGCGGGATTCGCGTGCCAGCGCTGGTGCACTACCCGCAACTGCCGCTCAAGGGGCAAATCAACCACGGGTTTGGCACGGTGATGGACATCACGCCGACCATTCTCGACCTGGCCGGTGTGCGTCATCCAAGCAAACAATGGCGCGGCAAGCCCGTGGCAGAACTGCGCGGAAAGTCGTGGCTGGGGTTTCTGTCCGGCGAAACGGCGCAGGTGCATGACGAGCACACCGTCACCGGCTGGGAGTTGTTTGGACGACGGGCGATTCGTCAGGGGCAATGGAAAGCGGTATACATCCCGGGACCGGTCGGGCCTGCGACATGGCAGCTCTACGATTTGGGGAGCGATCCGGGAGAAATTCATGACCTGGCGCTCAGCCAGCCGGAGAAGCTCAACGTGCTGATTGAGCATTGGCAGAAATATGTGGATGAGACCGGGGTGATTTTGAGTGAGTCGCCGTTTCAGCCGGATTGATGTTGGCTGGAAGATAGCTATCGCTGGCAAGCCAGCTCCCACAGGTTTTTGCAGTGAATGCAAATTTGCATTCAGAACAAATCACTGTGGGAGCTGGCTTGTCAGCGAAAAGACCCTTAGACGCGCGCGCCCTCCGCAGCCAGCCCCTGAACCTCCTCCTTGCCCACAAACCGGTTCGCCCGCGCAAACGTGCCGAAATCATTGAAGCGCACACCCATTTCCCGCATCACCTTGTGCCCCACCGGCACGGTCAGCTGGCGAATGTAGAAGGGTTCCTTCACCACGAAGTGATGGATGCCATGACTGCTGCCGAAGTTGAAGCAGAACGCCTGCAACGGCCACAGCCACCAGGCGTTCAGCACCTGGCATTGCTGCATCACGTTCCCGGGCTCGATGTCGCCGTAGTAGTGCGTGTTCGAGCTGATGAAGTGCAGGCAGAACGTGCGCAGCACGTTCGGGCCGATGATCACCACCGCCGCGATGTCGATCACGCTCATCACCGACAGCGTGGTCGCCGACCATTCAATCGGGGTGCCCAGCAGATGCGCGATGCCGTTCGCGGCGTGGAAGCCGAGAAACACATACCACGCTCCCCAATGCACCAGCGCCAGCGGCGCATAGACCTTCAGCGTGCGTTTGATGATGCTGAACTTGTGAGCCCAGGTCTTGGCCCGCAGCATGCGAATAAACGCCGACATGACGTTGTCGCCGACCATGAGCAACCGCGCCAAACCCCAAGGCTCGCCGTTAGTGATGGCGCGTTCTTCCATGTCGGCCTCGGAGCCGGAGA
This sequence comes from Pseudomonas fluorescens group sp. PF-69, assembly GCF_054481235.1. Classification (NCBI taxonomy): domain Bacteria; kingdom Pseudomonadati; phylum Pseudomonadota; class Gammaproteobacteria; order Pseudomonadales; family Pseudomonadaceae; genus Pseudomonas; species Pseudomonas fluorescens group sp. PF-69. The sequence continues at coordinate 1,419,396 of NZ_JBTMNC010000001.1, forward strand.
CCTTGTGATGGTTGAGGTGCAGGTGACGACGAATCCATGGATTGATCGTACTCGGTCGCGCCAGCCAGACCAGGCCCATCATCAGGTTGTGCGGCACGCGCTGTTTGCGGAAGTACATGCTATGGATCAGGTCGTGCTCAAGTTCGTGGGTCAACGAGGCGAAGAACGCATTGAGCAGCAGGCATGCCCACCAGGCCATGTGCCCGGTGATGTAGAGCGCTGCGCAGCCGATCATCCCGGCCAGGGCGAAGGCCAGGATGCCCGCGCCCAGCGCGTCCTGATGCTTGAGTATCGGGTAGCGCTGACGCAGTTCGACGCCCTTGGCCAGCACCACTTCGCGAATATGTGCTGATCGCTGAGCCGCATTCAGTCGTCGGGGACTTGCAGAAGTACCGTGCATGCTTCCATCCTCTGGTTATTGATGTTCGCATGCTGCCTTGTGATCCTGCACAACGCGGTAGCCGTGAACGCCAACCTGTTGACCGGAAGCGCCAATCAGCATGACTGAACCGACCTCCCTCGCCAGCTGGACCCGCGCCCTGCGCAAGCAACTCGACGCCCTGGGCCTCGACAGCGCCGCCCTGTGCCACCAGGCCGGGCTCGATCCGCAGTTGATGGACGACCCGAACGCCCGATACCCGCTGTCCGGCACCACGCGACTGTGGGAGCTGGCGGTGCAGGCCAGCGACGATCCGGCGATTGGCCTGCGCGTCTCACGCTTCGTCAGCCCCACGACCTTTCACGCGCTCGGTTATGCGCTGGTGGCCAGCGGCAGTTTGCGCGAAGTGTTCGAGCGCATCGTGCGTTATCACCAGGTGGTCAGTGATGCCCTGGAACTGGAACTGACCCGCGGCGAGGATCGCTACCGCTTCCACCTGAAAGTTCCGATCGGCAATCCAGCCCCGGCCTACGAGGCCATCGATGCGTTCATGGCGATTTACGTGCGTACCTGTCGCAATCGCCTGGGACGCGACTATGCCCCGCTGGCGGTTTACCTGCGTCGACCGGAACCTGAAGACTCGCATCAATGGCACAAAGTCTTCCGCTCGCCCGTTCACTTCGGCGCCGACGAAGACCGACTGGAATTCGCCCTCGTTGACTTCGACAGTCACCTGGACGACGCCAACCCGGAGCTGGCCGAACACAATGAAACCGTGCTCAAGCGAACGCTCGCGCAGCTCAAACCGCTGACCTGGGAGCGCAAAGTGCGTGATGCCATTGAAGAGCAGTTACCCGAAGGCGAACCCAGCGCCGAACATATCGCCAAAGCCCTGCACCTGAGCCTGCGCAGCTTGCAACGGCACTTGGCGGATGAGGGTTGCCGGTTTGACACGCTGCTCAATGAAAGCCGCGAGAATCTGGCGTTGCTGCACCTGCGTGATCCCCAGGTTTCGCTGAGCGAGATCAGTTATTTGCTTGGGTTTGCCGATACCAGCAGTTTCAGCCGCGCATTCAAGCGCTGGACCGGGATGACACCGGGGCAGTTTCGGGACGGGTTGCGGTAGGTTTTTCACCGGACATACCGGCCTCTTCGCTGGCAAGCCAGCTCCCACAGGGTTTTCGGCTGACCAGCCATTCAGGATTCACACAAGCCACTGTAGAAGCTGGCTTGCCAGCGAATGCTATTGTTCAGGCAACACAGAAACCACTACCGCCCCTGCCCCCGCCGCAACAACTTGCGCACCCGCGCCACCAGCTCACTCACGGCGAACGGCTTGAGCAGGTAGTCATCTTCATGCAGCTCCAGCCCGCGCAGGCGATCCTCGATGCCATCCCTGGTGGTGAGGAACAGTACTGGCGTTTCACCGAGCTTGCGGATCTGTTGCAGCAACTGCCAGCCATTGAGCCCCGGCAGCATGACGTCGAGGATGATCAGCTCGTATTCGCCGGACTCGATGAAGCGCCGGCCATCCATCCCGTTGACCGCCACATCCACCGCATAACTGGCCTCGCTCAGGCCATTGGCCAGGCGTTTGGCGGTCTCGGGTTCGTCTTCCACTAACAGCACACGCATGGCACACCTCGATTGTCGTCTTCACAGGCTAGGCGTGTTCGGGGATAAAGCCCACCTTTAAAAGATCGCCAGCGCCCGCAACCGTTCGATATCGAGGATTTCGATCTCGCCGTAGCCCAGACTCAGAATCCCCTGCCCTTGCAGATCCTTGAGCATTTGATTGGTGGTCTGGCGCGACAACGACAACATTGACGCAAGCTGCTCCTGCGGCAGTTGCAGGAGCCGGCGCGGCGGGTCGATCTCGCCATAGCCGTGGGCGATCATCAGCAAGCGATGGGCCAGCCGTGTCGGGGCAGGCATCAGGCTCAGCTGTTCGAGGTGAATGAAGGTCAGGCGCAGTTTCTGGCTCATGAGCAAGGCCAGTTGCCGCCAGTACTGCGGTTGTTCGTCGAGCAATATCAGCAGCGCCGTTTGCGGGATGTGCAACAGGGTACAGTTGCCCAGGCCGTACGCATCGTGGGTGCGCGCCTGGCCATCGAACAGACAGATCTCACCGAACCAGTGCGGCGCCTCCACCAGACTGAGCAACGCTTCCTTGCCTTGCTCGCTGACCGCGCCAATGCGCACGGCACCTTCGAGCACCGCGTACAGACCACAGGGCGGATCACCACGCTTGAACAAGCGCTGGCCGGGCGACAGGCGCCGAACCCTGGCGGCGGCCAGCAGACTATCCTGAAAGGAAACAGGCAAATGACTGAACCACTGACCGTGCATCAAGCGTGGACGCCAGACCTGCATATCCATGAAAACTCCTAGAGATTGTCGCCTGGCTGACAGAGTGAGAAATGGCCCCGGGGCAAGATCAATCACCCTACAGGAGGAATAACAATGAAAAGCCTCGTTGACCATCTCAGTCAATACGCCACTTACCACCGTGACCCGCGCAACATCGCCACCCACTTCATCGGCATTCCGCTGATTGTGGTCGCGGTGGCGATCCTGCTGTCTCGTCCGCAATGGGCCGGGGGCTGGTTTTCTCCGGCGGTGCTGGTGTCACTGCTTTCGGCGTGGTTTTACCTGCGCCTGGAATTGCGCCTTGGCGTGCTGATGACGGTATTGCTGGGGCTGTGTACCTGGGCCGGGCATGCGCTGGCGCAGCACAGCACAGGCGTCTGGCTCACCACCGGCATCGGTATGTTTGTGGTGGGTTGGGCGATTCAGTTTGTCGGCCATCACTACGAGGGGCGCAAACCGGCGTTCGTCGATGACGTGACAGGGTTGATTGTCGGGCCGCTGTTTGTGGTGGCGGAACTGGCGTTCCTGCTGGGGATGCGCCATGAGCTGAAAGAGCAGATCGAAGCGCGGGCGGGGGGTGTGCGGGTCAATCCGAAGCGTGCGGCTGTTTAGATCGCAATCGCGAGCAGGCTCGCTCCCACAGGGTTCGGTGTCGGTCACAGATTTTGTGCTCAACACCGATCCATTGTGGGAGCGAGCCTGCTCGCGATGCTCTTGCTTTAGAGGTTGGCGACCTTCTGCCAGACCTTCGGTTTGAAGAACAACGTCTCGCCCTTCGCCAGCCCAATCAGGCTGTCGTGGTCCTTCACCACTTCGGCTTCGATCAGATCGCTCTGCCCTTCGACCTTCAGGGTCACCCGAGTCGTCGCACCCAATGGACGGATATCGCGCACCTCGGCGGCATGGTGATCTTCCAGTTCATGCCGCGACAGCGACACTTCATGCGGGCGGAACAGCACGTGATTGTCTTCGCCCAGATGCAGACGGTTCGAATCACCGAGAAAGTGATAAACGAAATCGCTGGCCGGGTTTTCGTAGACGTCGCCCGGTGAGCCGATCTGCTCGATCACGCCTTTGTTCATCACCACGATGCGGTCGGCGACTTCCATTGCTTCTTCCTGGTCGTGGGTCACGAACACCGACGTCAGGTTGATGTCTTCGTGCAGGCGCGCCAGCCAGCGGCGCAGCTCTTTACGGACCTTGGCGTCGAGGGCGCCGAACGGCTCGTCGAGCAGCAGCACCTTCGGTTCCACCGCGAGAGCACGGGCCAGGGCGATCCGCTGACGCTGGCCACCGGACAGTTGTTCCGGGTAGCGATCCGCCAGCCAATCGAGCTGCACCATGTTCAACAGTTCGTGGACCTTGGTCGCGATCTGGCTTTCGCTCGGGCGCTGGTTCTTGGGCTTCATGCGCAGGCCGAACGCGACGTTGTCGAACACCGTCATGTGGCGGAACAAGGCGTAGTGCTGGAACACGAAACCGACGTTGCGATCACGCACGTCATGACCGGAAACGTCCTCGCCGTGGAACACGATGTTGCCCTGGTCCGGGGTTTCCAGGCCGGCGATGATCCGCAGCAGCGTGGTCTTGCCGCAGCCGGACGGGCCGAGCAGCGCCACCAGTTCACCGCTCTGGATGTCCAGGCTGATGTTGTCCAGCGCCTTGAACGCATTGAAATTCTTGCTGACGTTACGCACTTCGATCGACATGAATTATTCCTCCGCGGCGCTGGCGCGCAGGCGGTTAATACGGTTTTCGCTCCACTGCTTGAGCAGCAGGATGAAGAGCGCCAGGATCAGCAACAGGCTCGCCACGGCGAACGCGGCCACGTGGTTGTATTCGTTGTAGAGGATCTCGACGTGCAGCGGCAAGGTGTTGGTCACCCCGCGAATGTGCCCGGACACCACCGACACCGCACCGAATTCACCCATGGCCCGCGCGGTACACAGCACCACGCCGTAGATCAGGCCCCATTTGATGTTCGGCACCGTGACGTGCCAGAACATCTGCCAGCCATTGGCCCCGAGCAAACGTGCGGCCTCTTCTTCCTGGGTGCCCTGCTCCTGCATCAGCGGGATCAGCTCGCGCGCCACGAACGGCACAGTGACGAAAATCGTCGCCAGCACGATGCCCGGCAAGGCGAAGACAATCTGGATGTCGTGATCCTGCAACCACGGGCCGAACAGCCCTTGGGCGCCGAACATCAGCACGTAGACCAGACCGGCGATCACCGGCGACACCGAGAACGGCAGGTCGATCAGCGTGACCAGCATGCTCTTGCCACGGAACGAGTATTTACTCACGCACCAGGCCGCGCTGACACCGAACACCAGGTTCAGCGGCACCGAAATGAGCACGGCGATCACCGTGAGTTTCAGCGCGGACAAGGCGTCGGGCTCAAAAATCGCGGTGAAGAACGCACCCAGGCCATTCTTCAGACCCTGGGACACCACGATGAACAGCGGCAGTAGCAGGAACAGCGTAAAGACCAGCCAGCCAAGGCCGATCAGGATTCGCCGCGAAGTCGCACTGCCACGACGGGCTGCGTTCGAAGAAGCGGCAGCAATGGACGATTGGGACATGTGTGCGCCTCCTTATGGGGTTTCGATGCGTCGCTGCAACAGGTTGATCAGCAGCAACAGGACGAAGGAAACCACCAGCATCAATACGCCAATGGAGGTAGCGCCGGTGTAATCGTACTGGTCGAGCTTGACCATGATCAGCAGCGGCAGGATTTCGGTTTTCATCGGCATGTTGCCGGCGATGAAAATCACCGAACCGTACTCGCCGACCCCACGGGCAAAGGCCAGGGCAAAACCGGTGAGCCAGGCAGGAAGCAGTGCCGGCAACAGGATATGGCGGAAAACCTGTAACGGTTTTGCCCCCAGGCACGCCGCCGCTTCTTCCACTTCACGAGGGATATCGGCCAGTACAGGTTGTACGGTACGTACCACGAATGGAAGTGTCACAAAAGTGAGGGCAAGGGTGATGCCGAGGGGGGTATAGGCGATCTTGAACCCCAGATCCGCTGCGAACTGACCCACCAGACCGGTGGGGGTGTACAACGCGGTCAACGCAATACCGGCCACGGCCGTGGGCAATGCAAACGGCAAGTCGATCATTGCATCGATGACTTTGCGCCCGGGGAAGGTATAGCGCACCAGCACCCAGGCCAGCAGCGTGCCGATGATGCCGTTGATAATCGCGGCGTACAGCGCGGTGCCGAAGCTGAGCTTCAACGCCGACAGCACCCGTGGCGCAGAGATGATTGCCCAGAACTGATCCCAGGTGAGTTGAGCGGCATGCACGAACATCGCCGCCAGTGGTATGAGCACAATCAGGCTGAGGTACACCAAGGTGTAGCCCAGCGTCAGCCCGAAGCCGGGTATGACGGGGGAGATACGACGCGACATAAAAGTCCTTGGTTGAGAATGCGCAAAGCCCCGTCAGCAAGATCGGGGCCCGTTGGCCAGTGCCGGTCGGTTAAGGGCTTGAACGCCGCAACCCCTGTGGGAGCGAGCCTGCTCGCGATACCGGTGGGCCAGCCAACATCAATGCTGAATGTACCGCCATCATCGCGAGCAGGCTCGCTCCCACACGTTGCGCACCTTAACTGACAGGTACCCGGCCGGTTGTCAGTCTATTTCAGGCTATTGCGCCTGGTAGATCTGGTCGAACACGCCACCGTCGTTGAAGAATTTCGGTTGCGCGGTTTTCCAGCCGCCGAAGTCTTTATCGATGGTGACCAGTTCCAGTTTCGGGAACTGGTTGGCGTACTTGGCGGCGACATCCTTGTCCCGTGGACGATAGAAGTTTTTCGCCGCAATTTCCTGGCCCGCCGGGCTGTACAGGTGCTTGAGGTAGGCTTCGGCGATCTGCTCGTTGCCCTTTTTCTCGGCGTTCTTGTCGACTACGGCGACCGGAGGTTCGGCGAGGATCGACAGCGAAGGTACGACGATGTCGAATTTGTCGGCGCCGCCATCTTCTTTCAGCGCCAGGAAGGCTTCGTTTTCCCAGGCCAGCAACACGTCACCCTGACCGTTGTTGACGAAGGTGATGGTCGAACCGCGAGCACCGGTGTCCAGCACAGGTACGTGCTTGAACAGGGTTTGCACGTATTCCTTGGCTTTGGCTTCGTCGCCGCCGTTGGCTTTCAGGCCGTAGGCCCAGGCGGCGAGGAAGTTCCAGCGCGCACCGCCGGAGGTTTTCGGGTTCGGTGTGATCACCGATACGTCGTTCTTGACCAGGTCGCCCCAGTCCTTGATGCCTTTAGGGTTGCCCTTGCGCACCAGGAACACGATGGTCGAGGTGTAAGGCGTGCTCGCCTCCGGCAGGCGTTTTTGCCAGTCGACAGGCAGCGTCTTGCCCAGCTTGGCGATTTCGTCGATGTCACCGGCCAGGGCCAGGGTGACGACGTCAGCACGCAGACCGTCGATCACCGCCCGACCCTGCTTGCCCGAACCGCCGTGGGACTGCTGGATCTTCACGGTGTCGCCAGCATGGTCCTTCTGCCAGAACTTGATGAACTCGGCGTTGTAGTCCTGATACAGCTCACGGGTCGGGTCGTACGACACGTTGAGTAACTCGTAATCCTTGGCAACCGCAGAACCCGCAAAAAGGGCACTGGCCAGGGCGGCCAAAGCGAACTGACGAATCGACGACATGGTGAAAGCTCCTGGAATTCTTGGATATTGGCTTTTTTTATGGTCTGGAATCGGATGCTTGTTCAAAGATCGCAGCCTGCGGCAGCTCCCGCACAATCCCCCGCAAGAACTGCCGCAGGCTGTGATCTTTTGATTTTTCGCTTCAGCCCGGTTTGTTTCCCGGGTTCTGCAGGCGGAATTTTTCTTTGCGTTCGATCTGAACCACCTGGGCGTTGTGGACGGTGATTTCCACTGCGCCAAAACGCAGATCGCGCAGGGCGCTCTGGATTTCACGCAGGATGGTTGCTTCGTCCTGGCCGTCAACGCTACGTAGAGATGCGCTCATGGTGCTGCTCCTTCGACTGAGAGGTTGCCTGGCAGTGGCGGCACTGCTTGCGGCGTGAGACCAATAGTAGAGAGGCGCGGATATTCTTAAAAAGACTATTTAAGAATGTTTATATAACCAAAAGACATTATTTGATGGGGCAAGGGTTTTCGGGAAGACAACCCTTCCAGAGGTATGCAAAACCCGGTGGGAGCGAGCAAGCTCGCCCACAGGCTTTGTGCAGATTTAACGGATTACCGGTGCATGCGCCCAATCCAGCTGCAATGCCGGCACCGGCCGCCCGAACCAATACCCCTGGCCCAGATGGCTGCCAAGCTCAAGCAGGAGCGCCGCCTGTTCGACCTGCTCGATCCCCTCGGCCTGCACTTGCATTCCCATGCTGTGCGCCAGGGCAATGATCACCCGCACAATGGCTCCGTCGTCTTCGTCCCCCGGCAGCCCGGCGACAAAACCCTGATCGATCTTGAGCTTCTGCACCGGCAGGCGCTTGAGCCGCAGCAGCGACGAATAACCGGTGCCAAAGTCATCGATGGCCAGGCGCACCCCCAATTCGCGCAATCGGTGCATTTGCTCAAGCGCGACCTCCGGGTCTTCCATCACCGCGCTCTCGGTGACCTCCAGTTCCAGATAGGCCGGGTCCAGCCCGGTGTCACGCAACACCTGAGCCACTTGCTGATACAGCTCACGGCGGGCGAACAGGCGCGATGAGACATTCACCGCGACGAACGACAAGGCCACGCCAGCCTGTTGCCACTGGCACATTTGCTGACACGCTTGCTGCATGACCCAGGCGTCGATTTCGGAAATCAGCCCGGTGCGCTCGGCGACGGGAATGAACTCTGCCGGCGACACCAATCCGCGCTCCGGATGCTCCCAGCGCACCAGCGCCTCGACGCCGATCATGCGGCTTGTTTTCAAGTCATGGACCGGCTGGTAGAAAACCCGCAATTGCTGCTGCTCCAGCGCGCGGCGCAGCTCGAATGCAAGCTCGACCCGTTGTTGCGCGTGGGCGGTCAGCTCTTCGGTGTAGAGGGCATAGCCATTGCGGCCGGCGCTCTTGGCCTTGAACAGCGCCGAGTCGGCGTTGCGCAACAATTGCTCTGCGCTCAAGGCATCGCCGGGAAACAGGCTGATACCGATGCTGGTGTTGATGAACAGCTGGTGCTCGTCGATAAGGAACGGCTCTTTGAGGCCATCGATGATCCGCTGCGCCAGCGCCGCCGCCTGGACCAATTGCGGACAGCTCTCGGCCAGCACGGCAAACTCATCGCCCCCCAGCCGTGCCAGCGTAATGCCCGGCCCGAACATCGCCGCAAGACGCTCCGCCACCGCTTTGAGCATGTGGTCGCCGATGGTGTGCCCGAGGCTGTCGTTGATCATCTTGAAGTGATCCAGATCGACCATCAGCAGCGCACAGCCGCGCTTTTGAGCCTGCGCCGAGGTCAACGCCTGCTGGGCGCGATCGGTGAACAGCAAGCGGTTGGGCAGATCGGTCAATGGATCGTGGTGCGCCAGGCGAATCAGTTCGTGTTCGGAGTTCTTGATCGCGCTGATGTCGGAAAACACTGCCACGAAATGGCTGAGCCGCCCCCGATCATCATGAATGAGGCGAATCGTCTGCCATTGCGGATAGATTTCGCCGCTTTTGCGACGGTTCCAGATTTCCCCGCTCCACTCGCCTTTGCTCTGGAGTGTCGCGAACATCGCCTGGTAGAAAGCGGCCGGATGGCGCCCGGACTTGAACAGGTTGGGCCTTTGCCCCAGCACTTCCTCACTCTGATAACCGGTGATTTGGATGAAAGCCCGGTTCACATGGACAATCAACCCATCGTGATTGGTGACCAACACCCCTTCGCGGGTGCAATCGAATACGGCGGCGGCTTGACGCAGTCGCTCCCGATCTTCACTGCGCTCACGCAATTTGGCGCCGATGCCGAGACAACGAAGCAATCGCGCCCGGGCAATGAAGATAAACCCGGCACTGATCACCACCCAGGCATAACCGTTGATCAGTTGCCATCGCGAAAGCTCGGCAGAACCATCGAAGAAGCTGTTCAATAAGTAGCCACTGAACTGCAGCCAGATCATGGAAAGCAAGAGGTAAAGCAGCGCTGCACGCATGGCATAGCGATAGCTGGCAGACATTAGGCTGTCCATATCCCTGCAAAAAACCGGGATTATAGGGCAAAGACACATCCAGCCACTCATATCCGAAAGGGCGACTGGTTTTCTCCGCGGGCTTAGTGATAATGCAACGGCTGTTTTTTCTTTATCGAGGGCCCTATAACCTATGTGGTACGAAGGTTTTCTCGGCTTGTCGCCCTGGTCATTGGTGGCAGTCACCCTGCTGATGACCCACGTGACGATCGTCGGCGTCACGGTCTATCTGCACCGTTACTCAGCCCATCGCTCGCTTGAGCTGAATGCCGGCCTGAAACATTTCTTCCGTTTCTGGCTGTGGTTGACCACGGCGCAGAACACCCGCGAGTGGACCGCCATCCACCGCAAGCATCACGCTAAATGCGAAACCGTCGATGACCCGCACAGCCCGGTCATCAAGGGTCTGTCCACCGTTCTGCGCAAAGGCGCCGAGTTGTACCGCGCCGAAGCGGAAAACCCCGAGACCCTGCGCATCTACGGCAAGAACTGCCCCGAAGACTGGATCGAGCGCAATCTCTATACCCCCTTCCCGCTGCTGGGCGTGGCGATCATGGCCATGATCGACCTGCTGCTGTTCGGCACCATCGGCATCACCATCTGGGCCGTCCAGATGATGTGGATCCCGGTATGGGCCGCCGGCGTGGTCAATGGCCTGGGCCACGCCATCGGCTACCGCAACTTCGAATGCCGTGACGCGGCGACCAATCTGGTGCCCTGGGGCATCCTGATCGGCGGTGAAGAACTGCATAACAATCATCACACCTACCCTAACTCGGCAAAACTGTCGGTGAAGAAGTGGGAGTTCGATATGGGCTGGGCCTGGATTCAAGTATTCAGCTTCCTGCGTCTGGCCAAGGTCCAGCGGGTCGCGCCGATTGCCCATCGTGTCGAAGGCAAAGGCCACCTGGACATGGACACCGCCATGGCGATCCTCAACAACCGCTTCCAGATCATGGCCCAGTACCGCAAATTGGTGATCGGGCCGCTGGTCAAGCAGGAGCTGGAAAAGGTCGATCACTCGGTCCGTCACCAGTTCCACCGCGCCAAGCGCTTGCTTTCGCGCGAAACGAGCCTGCTGGACGACAAACACCATGTGCGCATCCAGAACATGCTCGAGCACAGCCAGGCGCTGAAGGTCATTTACGAAAAACGCCTGGCCTTGCAGCAGATCTGGGTCAAGACCAGCTCCAATGGTCACGACATGCTGGCCGCCATCAAGGATTGGGTACACGAAGCCGAAGCCAGCGGGATTCAATCCCTGCGTGACTTCGCCGACCAACTCAAAACCTACTCCCTGCGTCCGACCGCTGCCTGACTGTGGCGGCGGCTGCGCAGCAGACGCAAAATCGGCGACGCGTTTTAATCGAATAAAAGGCGTCGCCGATACCGCCCAGCGGGAGCAAGCTCCCTCGCCACAAAAATGTGGGAACTTCGCTTCAAATCGTCCCTCTCAAAGACACTTCGCCATCCAGGCGGGCTTCGTTGTGGCCGCTTTCGAATCCAAAGCGGCGCACGCCCTTTGAGATGTGTACCCATGGTCATTAAAAACCAAGAAGACCCATCCCCTTCGCAATGGCCCGAGGCCGCGCAAACCCTGCTGGCGCTGATGCATGCCCAAGGTGAAGTGGCGCGACTGAGCGAACGCGAACAGCTGTTCAGCACCCTGCTGGTGAGTGTCAATGCCGTGCTCTGGGCATTCAACTGGGAAACCCGCCAGGTGCTGTATGTCAGCCCGGCTTATGAGCGGATTTTCGGGCGCTCCGCCGACCTGCTGTTGTCCGACTACAACCAGTGGCGTGACAGCATCTACCCCGACGATCTGGAATATGCCGAGCGCAGCCTGGCGGACGTGCTGGAAAAAGGCGCGATCGAAGACCGCGAATACCGGATCATTGCCGCCGACGGCCAGGTGCGCTGGCTCAGCGACAAATGCTTCATGAACCGCCAGGCCGAGCCAGGGCAGCCGGTCATCATCGTTGGCATCGCTGAAGACATCACCGACAAGAAGCAAATGGAAACCGAGCTGCAACGCCTGGCCACCACCGACGCCCTGACCCAGAGCAGCAATCGTCGCCACTTCTTCGAAGGCGCTCATCAGGAATTCGAAATCGCACGTCAACAAGGGACGCCGTTGTCCTTCCTGATGCTGGACATCGATGACTTCAAAATGATCAATGACACCTATGGTCACCAGGAAGGCGATAACGTGCTGCAACGTATCGCGGAGAGCGGTCGAGCGGCGTTGCGCCGTGGCGATCTGTTCGGGCGCATTGGCGGTGAGGAGTTCGCGGCGGTGTTCCCCGGCTGCTCGCCGGACATGGCCCTGCAAGTGGCTGAACGACTGCAGAGGGAGATCCAGCGTTTGAGCTTCAGGCATGACGGCCAGACGTTTGGCATCACCGTCAGTCAGGGGCTGACCAGCCTTGTCGCCGGGGACGAAAATGTGGATAGCCTGTTTGCCCGCGCGGACGCAGCGATGTATCAGGCCAAGCGTGAGGGCAAGAACCGGATAGTGACGGCCTGAATGCCCTTCCAGGAACTGCCTTGCCAGCTCCTGCAGGGTTTGGGTGAAGCCTTATTTCTTGCGCAGGCGCACCAACTCCGGCAAGCCGATCTTGAGCAGGCGCGCCGTACGGCTCTTGGCCAGGTCCTCAAGCCCCTCATGCTCGCTCAAGCGCGCCAGCTGCGCCGCCATGTTCATCACCAGCGCTTCACGGGAGTAGACCCCGCCACCGAGCTGGTAGGTCGCCGCAATCAGCTCTCGTAGCTCCAGCGGCAATCGCCAGCGGGTACGCAGCGCCGAACCGTAGGCCGCGCTGAATTCGGCCAACGCCTCGCCAACCGCCTCTTGCTCGTCCAGCTCGCCACCGGCCTGCTTCCATTCCTGCAAACAACGCAACAACGCCAGATCGCCGAGCCGATGCAACATGCCCGCGCAATAGCATCGCGCCTGATCCAGATCGAGCAAGCGCGCCAGCGTTCGCGCGTATTCGGCGGTGTGCAGCGACAAGTCCCAATAGCGCTCGGCGTAGTCCGACAGGGACGGATCACTGAGCCGTGCACTGCGTTTGAGGGCCAGGCCGAGAATCAGGTTCATGCTTTGCCCGGTACCCAGTCGGTGCAGCGCCTGCGACAGGGTTTGTACAGGTGCGCCGTGATGCTGGGCCGCGCTGTTGGCGGCGGCGATCAGAACCGCCGTGACCTGCGGGTCTGTGCGGATCTCGTCTTCCAGCGCCGTCAAGTCAAGACCGTCAGGATTGAGGCTACGCTTGACCGCCAACTGCACGTCGGTCATCAGCGGCGCGCCCTCGGACAGTTCGCGACGACGCTCCAGGAATACGGACAGGGTCATGCCCGGCGCCAGTGCCGGCACTTCGCACGACACCTCTTCCCCCGCATCGAGCAGCAACCCCTGCAAGCGTTGAGTCAGGCTTTCCATATTCAACGGTTTGGTGAGGTAGGCGGCAGGCGCCAGCGGCAAGACCTCGCGTACGCTGGCGCTGTCGTTGCGGCTGCTCATCAGGATGAATGGCAACGGAGGGTTGCGTTTGCGCTGGCGAACACTGCGCAACACATTCAGGCCATCGACACCGGGCAACTCCCAGTCGACGATCACCAGATCGTAAGGGTTGGCTGCCAGCAGCTCCAACGCCTGCTGGCCGTCGGCGCACAGATCCAGTCGTGCGTCACAGCGAACGTTCAACAACACTTCCTTGAGCAGATCACGGGACCAAGGGTCGGCCTCAGCGATCAGTACTCTCGGAACCGCGGGTAAAATGACAGCTGTCATACAGCTCTCCCTGACAATGCTCGAACCTTATCCAATGCCGCTCCTTCGAAATAGTATCAATACGTTGTATCTGTTCTGGCAGATATGAAAAAACCCGCCGAAGCGGGTTTTTTGTCGATCAAGTCACACTTGGCGATCAGAGCTCAGCGAAGCATTCTTCGATGATCGCCAGACCTTTGTCCAGTTGTTCGTCCGGAGCAGTCAGCGGTACCAGGACGCGCAGAACGTTACCGTAGGTGCCGCAGGACAGCAGGATCAGGCCTTTGTCGCGAGCCTTGGCCACAACGGATGCCACAGCGGCAGCGTTCGGCTTGTGGCTGTCGCCGTTTTCGAACAGCTCGACAGCAATCATCGCGCCCAGGGCACGGACTTCGCCGATCACCGACGGGTACTTGGCCTGGATGGCCTTGAGGCCAGTGACCAGACGCTCGCCGACGGCCTTGCAGCGGTCCAGCAGGTGCTCTTCTTCGAACACTTCCAGCACGGCCAGGGCCGCGGCGCAAGCGATCGGGCTACCGGCGTAGGTGCCGCCCAGGCCGCCTGGAGCGATGGCGTCCATGTATTCGGCCTTGCCGCACACACCGGCCAACGGGAAGCCGCCAGCGATGGATTTGGCGAAGGTGGTCAGGTCGGCAGCAACGCCCATCTGTTCCATGGCGAAGAACGTACCGGTGCGGCCAGCGCCCGTCTGTACTTCGTCAGCGATCAGCAGGATGCCGTGGTGGTCGCACAGGGCGCGCAGACGCTTCATGAATTCTTTCGGCGCGACGTAGAAACCACCTTCACCCTGTACAGGCTCGATGATGATCGCGGCGATGTCTTTCGGCTCGGCGTCGTTCTTGAAGATGCGCTCGATGGAAGCGATCGAATCGTCGATGCTCACGCCATGCAGTTCGTTCGGGTACAGCGCGCGGAAGATACCGCCTGGCATCAGCCCCATGCCGGCCGAGTAAGGCACGACTTTACCGGTCAGGCCCAGGGTCATCATGGTGCGACCGTGGTAAGCGCCGGTGAAGGCGATCACGCCGGCACGGCCAGTGGCGGCACGAGCGATTTTCACGGCGTTTTCCACGGCTTCGGAACCGGTGGTGACCAGCAGGGTTTTCTTGGCGAAGTCACCTGGCACCTTGGCGTTGATTTTTTCGCACAGTTCCACGTACGGCTCGTAGGCCAGTACCTGGAAGCAGGTGTGAGTCAGCTTGTTCATTTGCTCGGTCACGGCGGCGATGACTTTCGGGTGCACGTGACCGGTGTTCAGCACAGCGATACCGCCGGCGAAGTCGATGAACTCGCGACCTTCAACGTCGGTCACGGTAGCGTTCTTCGCGGACTCGGCGAAGATCGGGTGAATCTGGCCTACGCCACGTGGTACAGCAGCGGTACGGCGGGCCATCAAAGAAGCGTTAGTCTTGCTCATACATTCCTCATTCGCCGCTCATCGGTCGGCGTGGTTCAAGGATTAGGCAGCGAGGAGGCAACTTCGGCAGCATGCGATGATCGACTGCCACAGCTTTCCCCGCCACAGAGAAAATTCCGTTTGAAGCACGCAAAGGAACAGCGCTCTCGTGCCCTTTGCGTTTGAAGCAATGCCTTGCCGGGCTTATGCCCTCGAGCTTAGATGCCCAGGCAGAGGTATTTGATTTCCAGGTAATCTTCGATGCCGTACTTGGAGCCTTCACGGCCCAGGCCCGAGGCCTTGATGCCGCCGAACGGCGCGACTTCGTTGGAGATCAGCCCGGTGTTGACGCCGACCATGCCGTATTCCAGGGCTTCAGCCACACGGAACACACGACCCAGGTCACGCGCATAGAAGTACGAGGCCAGACCGAACTCGGTGTCGTTGGACATCGCGATCACGTCGGCTTCGTCTTTGAAACGGAACAGCGGCGCCAATGGACCGAAGGTTTCTTCCTTGGCCACGGCCGCGTTGTTCGGCACGTTGGTCAGGATGGTCGGCTCGAAGAAGTTGCCTTCCATCGGCTTGCCGCCGGACAGCACGGTGGCGCCTTTGGCAACGGCGTCAGCGATGTGCTCTTGCACCTTGGCCACGGCTTTTTCGTCGATCAGCGGGCCAGTGGTGGTGCCGGCCTCCAGACCGTTGCCGATCTTCAACTTGGCCACTGCGGCCTTGAGTTTCTCGGCGAAGGCGTCGTAGACCGCATCCTGGATGTACAGGCGGTTGGCGCAGACGCAGGTCTGGCCGTTGTTGCGGTACTTGGAAATGATCGCGCCTTCGACGGCCTTATCCAGGTCCGCGTCGTCGAACACGATGAACGGAGCGTTGCCACCCAGTTCCAGGGAAACCTTCTTGATGTCCTTGGCGCATTCGGCCATCAGTTGACGACCGATTTCGGTCGAACCGGTGAAGGACAGTTTGCGCACGATCGGGTTGCTGGTCAGCTCGGTGCCGATGTCGCCGGCGCTGCCGGAAACCACGCTGAACACACCAGCCGGGATGCCGGCACGCTGGGCCAGTTCAGCCAGGGCGAACGCGGAGAACGGGGTTTGCGAAGCAGGCTTGAGCACCATGGTGCAACCGGCGGCCAGGGCCGGGCCGGCTTTACGGGTGATCATTGCGGCCGGGAAGTTCCACGGGGTGATGGCAGCGGTCACGCCGATTGGCTGCTTGATCACAATCAGGCGCTTGTCTGGCTGGTGGCCCGGAATCACATCACCGTAGATACGCTTGGCTTCTTCGGCGAACCACTCGATGAAGGAAGCGGCGTAAACGATTTCGCCCTTGGCTTCGGCCAGTGGCTTGCCTTGTTCCAGGGTCATCAGGCGAGCCAGGTCGTCCTGGTTCTCGATGATCAGTTCGAACCAGCGACGCAGCTTGTTCGCACGCTCTTTGGCGGTCAGTGCACGCCAGGCCGGCAGCGCCTTGTCAGCAGCTTCGATGGCACGGCGGGTTTCGGCAGCGCCCATTTTCGGCACAGTACCCAGAATTTCGCCCGTTGCCGGGTTGTTGACCTTGATCGTCTGACCATTGTCCGCATCAACCCAAGCGCCATCGATGAAGGCTTGCTGGCGGAACAACTGGGTGTCTTTAAGCTGCATGTCGGCTTTCCTTAACAGCACCGCGCGATACGCGGAGCAAATTATGATTGTAGAAAGGCGCCTCAGTAGGCTGCCGTCAGGGAAATCATTCACCGGGCTGAAGCACATAAATAGCGCACGGATTGAATTCGTGCGGTTCAGCACCCAGACAAGAGCGTTTGAAATCTCAAACGAATCCTAGGATCAAAGGGGTTAAAGGACAATAGGGCGTTCGAAAAAAAGAACGAAAACGTCTTTTTTGCTGCGATTTTCTGATCAACGTAACAAAGACAGGTTACGCTTTGGAAAAACGCAGGCGATTCAGCAGCATGGACGCCCGCAGTGCATATGAGTATCATGGCGCCCGCGCTGCACCAGTAGCTCAGCTGGATAGAGTACTGCCCTCCGAAGGCAGGGGTCGTGGGTTCGAATCCCGCCTGGTGCACCATCTATAGAAACGAGAAAGCCTCAGGCCGTAGGGACTGGGGCTTTTTTGTGGGTGCACAAAAAAACCGCCTAAGCGGTTTTTTTCATTCCGTCGTCCAATCAAACTCGTCGTATTCATCATCGTCCTCGTCATCCTCGAAGACTTCATCTTCGAGCACGTCGTCTTCAACAACGTCTTCGTCCGGCTGATTCAGCAGAAAATCCTTACGACTCTCGGTAATCGCTCGCCGTAGTTCCTCACCCTTTTCCGGGCAGTTGAGCATTTGGGCGATGCGGTCGATTTTTTTTGTCACGGCATCCTCCAACGCATCGACTACAGGCTGATAGTGCGCGCTTTCAGGGAGGGATGCCAAATCCCCGGAAGGCCGCGCACTTCAGCTTTCTGCAAAGCCGCTGAAGTGATCAGGCTTCAGCGGTGGTAACGCCGGACCACGCTGCTGTTTTTCAACACATGACCGTTGATTCGTTCCAGCAGCTGCGCACGGGTCAGGCCTGCCGGCAACGCATCCGGTGCGAGGTCCAGGGCGTAGATCTGGATGATGTAATGGTGCGCACTGTCGCCAGCCGGCGGGCAAGGGCCGACGTAACCGGCGGTGCCTTTGCTGTTGATGCCGGACACGCCTTCAAGTGTGGACTTTGCGCCGACTCCGGACGCGATCTGGTGGGTGCTGGCTTTGATGCCGTAATGCACCCAGTGATCGACGCCCTGTCCTTTCTGGCCGTCAGGGTCGTGCATGACGATGGCATAACTGAGCGTACCGGCCGGGCCGGCGTTCCAGCTCAGCGCCGGTGAAACATTGTGCCCGCCGCAGCCCGAGGCGTCGCTGGCAGCGGCAGAAGTGAACAGCCGGTCATCCGACACGCCTGGGATGTTCAGGGTAAAACGCTCCTGGGTCGCTTGTGCCGCCTGCGCCGCATGCGCCGGCAATTGCACGCAAAGGGCGACCGCTATGGCCGCTAGCCAAGGGTTCAGAGAGGTCAATCGGGTCATGCCGGAGTACCTTGTGCGGGTGGGGCCGTCGTCGGCGTGCAAACTATAGCTGGAGCTTTCATTTGGTGGCACCAGGATTTGGCGCAACCTTCAACAATTGCGCCGCTTTTTTTCAATGAAGCACCGCGCCTCGGAACCGTCCTACACCCGTTGCTGAAGAAGGTGACGAGGATAGGTCGACCGCATTTCAACCGCCGGACAGCAAAACGCCCGGCGCCTGCATTGCACAGAGGCCGAGCGTTGTCTGGAGGGTGGCGGTTTTATTGAACCTCGCCTGCGCCAGCAAATTTGCTCATGACGAAGCCGACAAATTCTTCGACTGTCATTTTCTGGCCGTTGAACTCGACCTGATTGTTGGCGTAGTGCAGTTTGCTGACGATGTTGCTTCCGTCCACTTTCGCCAGTTGCGAGCCAACGGCCATGCTGCCAAACATGTCGGCGGTGGCGGTGGCCTGATCGGCGATCAGCTTGGCGTCGGTCTGGCCGTCGATTTGCGATTGCACGGTGAACACGTCAACGAGCATTGGCTTGGACACCTGCAGATTGATGTCCAGCAGCGCAATCAACTGCCTGATCAGTTGGTCGGTCGGCAATTCGATCGATTGCGGTTTGGTCAGGTCCAGCACCAGGTTGGCGCGGCTTTCGCCGTTGGTGGTCTTGAACGAGAAGTTTTCCAGGGCCACCTGCGGGCCGGCCGCCAGCAATTGCTCCAGACCGGTTTTCAGTTGCGCCTCTTCGGCTTCGGTCAGCTTCAGTTCCGGCACCGGTTGACCCGCCTCGGCTGCCTCGGCGGCAAGTTGCTCGTACGGTTGCAGTTTGCTCTGGTAAATCTGCATCAGCGACATCGTCGCCGGTATGTCGAGGTTCTTCAGGCTCATCGCCAACTGTGCCGAACCGAACGCCTTGCCGTTCAAGGACACTTCACCCACCTTGTAATCGGCACGCCCGGATGCGCTGGTGCCCGATTCTTCGGTCTGGTTCTTCATTTCGAAATTCTTGAAACCCAGCACTGACTGCTTGGCACCGAACGTGGTTTGGCTGCTGGTCAGCACAACAGTGTTTTCGCCGGTGTAGTAGCCGTAGGTGCTTTTGCTCAGGTTGCTGGCCAGCGTCAGGCCGTTCAATTCGACCTGCACCGGTGCCTGATCTTCGGAAACGGTGGTCAGCTTCAGACTGTCCATGTAGCCGTCGGCCTTGACCTTCTGCGCCTGGGCGCTGGCCGAAACGTCGAGTTTCAGGCCGGAAAACTTCAAGCTGGACTTGTCATCCAGTGCGGTTTCCAGCGGCAGCATTTCCAGCGTGCCGTTGGTGGAGTTGTCGTAGCCGATATTGACCACGCCTTTGAGCGGGGAGACATCCTTGGCGGCGGCAAACCATTTTTCAGTGAGCGGCGTCTTTTCCAGTTCGTAATGACTGGTGGCCATGACCGGCAGCCACTTCAGCGACACCAGGCGCGAGAACGGCAGTGGACCGTGTTCGATGTGATCGACAAACAGCAGTTCGATCGGCTCCTCGCCGAACATTTCACCTTCGCCCTTGAGGCGATAGTGTGCGGTACTGCTGAACACATGGCGCTCCAGCGAGACCAGTTCCAGCGATGCCGTGCCTTTATGACCGACCAGCGCCGCTTGCAGTTGCTGGTTGGCATCAGCCAGGGAAGTGTTCAGCACGCTTTCGATTTTGGTGCCGGTGTACCAGGCACCGCCGGCGCTGATTGCACCGATGGCCACGACAATTCCCAGTAACACGCCTGCTGATTTATTCATGAATGACCCGTTCAATGTCCGTTGTTGAGAGGTGGTCGTCTTCCCTGAACCCGAAGCGGGTTGTGGTCACGACTGCGCTTTGAAAGTGGGGTGCAGATTAGCATCAGGCGCGCGGGGCAGCCCAATGATTAGAGGTGAAAGAGTGTCTACGGCGGCTTCATGGCCGGTCAGTATTCGGTGTCCATGCGTTCCGACGATGGCGTCAGCCCTGACAACGCAGCATCAGGAATACTGAACCTCGATCTCATCGAGCTGATGATCAAAGGTTTTAAGCCGCGCGGTCCAGGTGTACACCAGCACTTCAAAGTCGCGATTGATCACCGCCCCGCCCGTCACTTCCCCCTGCGGGTCGCAGAAATCCAGCTGATAGCGTTCGCGGGCCATGGCGGCGGCGACATCGGCCAGTTCCCGCGCATTGTTGAGCCAGTGCCAGCCGTCGTCGGCCACTTGCTTGTCGAGCGCCAGGCATTGTTTTTTCAGGGTTTCGAGACTCTTTTCCAGCGGCGTGCCGGTGAGTTCGCCCATGACCTCCTGGAACGTGCGCCCTGGCTGCCAGTAACTGCCCCAGAAATAACGGTCGAACACCGTTTCGACACGACGCAGCGCGACCTTGGTGTCCCAGATCAGCACCAGGGTCTTGCCTTGTTCGAGTTGTCTTTTTTTGATTCGCTGGTTCTGGACCGAGGCCCAGGCCACCACCGCGATGGACATCACGGCAATCAGCGCCGTGGCGCTGTCGAGGAACACCAGAGCCTTGTCGATCTGGTGGGTCAGCATGACGCCGTAGAAGTAGGTGGCCGAAAGCAGCACTAACGCTACGACGGCGCACCAGAAGCCGAGAGCATAAGGGTTTTTCATTATTGGTTTCCCCATGACCTGCGCGAGCCTTGCGAAGCAAGGGCGCCTGACTCCAACGCCCCTCCAACACTTCAAAGCATAGCAACGGCCTCAGGGTTTGCCGGAGTTCGAGGCTTGCGTTCGTCCGCTTTCCCACCCTCCGCCCAGGGCGAGGAACAAATCGATCTGGCTCATGGCGACTTGCGTGTTCGCCGTGGCCAGTTGTGCCGTGACGTCGGTGTAAGTGCGGGTCGCTTGCAGGTCCGCCAGGAACGACTCGCGGCCGGCCTGGAAGAAGCGGTGCGTCTGGTCGGCCGCCAGTTTCGCCGATTGCTCGGCATCCGCCAGGGCATCACGGCGTTGCAGCAGCGCGGAGTACTGGGCCAGGGCGGTCTGGGTTTCGCGAATGGCGTTGAGCACAACGCCATCGAAGTGTGCCAACACACCCTGGGTCGTGGCTTCGGCTTCACGGATGCGGGCGCGGGTGCCGTTGGACGGTATGGTCCAGGTCAGCGACGGCCCGAAACCCCAACGGTTGGTGGACGGGTCGCCGAGATCACCCAGGATGCCGACGGTACCGATGGTCGCGCCGATGCTGATGTTCGGGTACAGCTCGCCCGTAGCGATGCCGATACCGGCCGTCGCGGCCGCCAGTCGGCGCTCGGCCTGCCGCACGTCGGGACGACGCTTGAGCAATGCGGCACCATCGCCCACGGGCACCAACTGCGCGATTTTCGGCAGTTCAGCGCAAGTCGCGGTGCCGGCCGGCAATTGATCCACAGGCTTGGCCAGCAGCATCGACAAACGGAACAACCCGGCCTGACGCGCCGCCTCATAACGGGGCATGTCGGCACGCAACGACTTGAATTGGGTTTGCGAGCGCGTGACCTGGGTTTCGTCGCCGCGTCCGGCGTCGCGCAAGCGCTGGATCAGCGTGGTGCTCTGGGATTGCAGATCAAGGGAATGCTGGGCGATCTCCCGCTCTTCGTTGGCCGCGCAGACTTGGGTGTAGGCCCGAACCACATCCGCCACCAGGGTAATGCGCGCGGTGTCGGCGGCGGCCTGGGTGGCATCGGCATTGGCCTTGGCCGCTTCGATGCCACGCTGCAGCGTACCGAACAGGTCGAACTGGTACGACGCGGAAATACCGATATCGCCGATGTTGGCCACCGGCACCTTTTCCGGCAACAGGAAGGCTTGGCCGGACTCCTGCAAACGCTCGGCGCCCATTTTCACGCCACCGCTCCAGCCACCGGCCGCCTCGGCCTCGTCGACTTGCGCATGAGCGCGCAACAGGCTGGCCGCCGCCACGCGCAGGTCGGTGTTGGATGCCATGGCTTGCTGCACCAGTTGATCGAGACGCGGATCCCGATACAGGCGCCACCAATCGGCAGGCACCGGCGCCGAGACCACGGGCTTGCCCTCGACCGCCAGTTCGCCCTGCAAGTCATCACGGTGGATGGCCGCCGCCTCTGGCAAGTGATAGTCCGGCCCGACCACCTGACACGCCGACAGCAACAAGCCTAATCCGGCAACCGCCAAACCCGTGGCTTTGCTCATTGCGCAGGCTCCCGGACCTGATCGTCGATGATCGACACCGTCGCGGTGCGCCCGGCGATCATGCGGAAATCCGCCGGTACGTCATCGAAAGCAATCCGCACTGGAATCCGCTGGGCCAGGCGCACCCAGCTGAACGCCGGGTTGACGTTGGGCAACAGATTGTTGCCGCTGGTGCGGTCGCGGTCTTCGATACCGGCGACGATGCTGACCACATGGCCACGCAGGCGCGCGCGGTCACCGATCACCCGGATGTCGACGCTCTGGCCGATATGGATGCCGTCCAGTTTGGTTTCTTCAAAATAGCCGTCGATGTGAAACGAATTGCTGTCGACGATAGACAGCACCGGCCGCCCGGCACTCACGAATTCCTGGGCTCGCGGCGCGCGGTCGTTGACATAACCGTCCACCGGGCTGCGAATCACCGAGCGGTCGAGGTTGAGCTGAGCGCTGTCCACCGCCACCTGGGCTTCCATCAACGCCACTTGGGCACGGGCGACCTTCGACTGGCTTTCTTCCAGCTGTTCGGCAGGCACCAGATTGCCCAGGCCCTTGTTGCGCTTGGCTTCGCGCTGGGCCTGGGCCAGGGTTTCTTCCCGGTCGGCGACGGCGGCTTTCGCCTGGCGCAGGGCCAGTTTGAAACGGTCCTGATCGATGCTGAACAGCACCTGGCCGCGTTTGACCGGCTGGTTGTCGCGCACGTCCACCTGCTGGATCAGCCCGGAAACGTCCGGAGCGATCTGCACAATGTCGGCGCGGATGTGACCGTCGCGGGTCCAGGGGGCAAACATGTAATACAGCACCATCCGCCAGACCACGACCACGGCGAAGCTCACGATCAACAGGGTCAGGGCCACGCGGCCGATGGTCAATAAAGGCTTTTTCATGTCATCAGGTATCGACTGAGTGAGTCCACGACGCCAAGCAGCAAGGCGTAGAGAGCCACGTTAAACAATGCCCGGTGCCAGACCAGACGATAAAAGTGCAGACGCGTGAGCACCCCGTGCACCAACAGGAACAACACATAGGTAATGCCCATCAGCACCAGCAGTGTGGGCAGGAAAACCCCGCTGAGATCCAGGTCACCAATCATAAAGGCGCTCCATCGATGCCATGGGGAAGCGGTTCTTCAAGCTCGGCGGAACCGACAAATTCGACGCCGGGCAACAACGCTAGGCGCAAGCCACTCAAGGCGTGCAACAGTTGCAGGCGGGTCTCGTCATCACCCGCACCGCCCAGCGCCCGGCGGGCACGGTCCATGGTCATCAGCAACGGGCTCGGCGCGGGCAAGCGCCTGTCAGCCTTGAGGCACGCCTTGAAGTATTCGCCGACCTCGGCCACCACCTGGCGCAGCAGCGCGTTCGGCACCCCGTCAATGCGCGGCGCGTAGGCGAGAAGATCGAGCATATTCAGCGCCACGCGGACTTCCCGCAGGGCGATCCCGGTGTCCTGCCCGGTCAAAGCCAGACGCGGCAAATGCTGCATCAGGCGGTCAAGCATTTGCACGCCAAGATGCCGATGCTCGGCCAGGCTGGCCGGCTCGGACAGGCCGACAATGTCACGCCAACTGAATCGGGTCAGACGCTTGGCCGCCAGCTCGGCACCGAATGGCCGGGCGATCAGGGTCCAGACAAACGCAAACAGCAAGCCCACGGGGCCGGCCAGGTTGGAGTTGGCAAAGCTGAGGAAGTCGGCGTCGTACGCGCCCTGAATGCTGATGAAGGACGAGGTGTTGACCAGTGTCAGCAACATGCCCAGGTAAAACTGCGGCTTGACGGTCAAGGTGCCGACGATGATGAACGGCACGGCGAACGCCAGCACCAGCATCGGGAAATCGTGCAGGTTGGGCAGCACCAGAAACAGGTAAAGGCTGGCGAACAACACCGACATCGCCGTCCAGAAAAAGAACCGGTAAATCTGTGGCGCAGGGTCATCCATCGAGGCAAAGAAGCTGCAGGCCACGGCCGCCAGAATCACGGCGGAGCCCCCATCGGTCCAGCCCAGCAGAATCCACAGCACCGAGGCGACGATGATCGCCGTGACGGTGGACGCCGCTGAATAAAGCATCAGGCCGCGATCCAGAAATGGCGACAGTCGGCCGAGCCGCCAATGCCGATACACCGCGTGCCAACTGTCCTGGTTTTCGCATTGGATGGCGATTTGCAGACTGCGGCAGTCCTGCCACAGATCGATCCATTCGCCGAGGCGGTACAGCGCGTTGGAGAACAACAGCTGCTTGCGGTCCTCCAGCGCTTCGACATTGGGTTGAAGGGCTTGGACCCGGTCTTTGAGCGCCTGCCAGCGATCGACATCCGCGTCCTTGTGTTGCAGCCATTCGCTGGCGGCGCCGAGGAGTGGCGCGAACTTATCCACAAGTTCGGGAGTGCGCCGCTCCAGGGCGTAAAGCGCATCGTCCAGGGCATCGACCACGGTCAGCAGGTGGATCATCCTTCCGCGCAGCTCCTTGGTGTTGCGCACCGTTTGCGGCCGCGCGCCTTCGTGGGGCAACTGACCGATCATCAGCTCCAGGCTGTTGAAGGTTGCCACCATCGACGCACGCAGCGCACTGACTTCGGCCGGTTGCACATGGCGACCGAGGAATTGCAGGCTGTAGGTCGAGGCATCGGCAAACCATTTGCTCACCGAACCGTTGAACACCGGGGCCAGCCGCCGGGGCCAGAACATCGCGCCGACGACCGCCGCAACGGCGATGCCGAGGAAGATCTCCTCCGTGCGCGCTTCGGCCACGTCCCACACCGACAACGGATTATCCATTACCGGCAGAGCGATCAGCGGCAAGGTGTAACCGGCGAGCATCAACGCGTAGCTGTTCGCGGTGCGCAGATGCAGGGACAGAAACAGCAGAGTCCCGGTCCACAGTGCCATGACCAGCACCAGCACATAGGGGCTCTGGACAAACATCGGCACGAAAAAAACCGCCGCGGCAGCACCGAGAAAGGTGCCCACTGCACGGTACAGCGCCTTGGAACTGGTGGGGCCGACAAACGGGCTGGAAACGATATACACCGTGGCCATCGCCCAGTAAGGCCGCGGCATTTGCATGAGCAAGGCGATGTAGAGCGCAATCATCGAGGCGGCGAACGTGCGCACACCGAAGAACCAGTCCCGCGCCGGGGGCACGCCGGTAAAAAAGCCGCTCAAGGGTGGAGCACCGGTGCTTGGCCGGCCGACTCGAAGGCCTTCAATACACGCAAGGTGGCTTCCAGATCGCGCGGATCGATGCCTTCGAGCACCTCACTGCGCAAGCGCACCAGCTCAACTTCGACGGCTTGCACCAGTGTCCGGCCGCTGTCGGTGAGGCTCAGGCATTTGGCGCGGCGATCCTGCGCATCCTCGGTGCGACAGACGTAGCCGGCGTGACACAACTGATCGAGCAACCGCACCAGGGACGGGCTCTCCATCCCCGCCGCCTGCGCCACCGTCACCTGCCGCACCCCCTCGCCCAACCGTCCGATCATCAACAACGGCACGGCACAGGCTTCGGAAATTCCGTAATTGAGCAGCGTGCTCTGGCAGATTTTCCGCCAATGCCTGGCGGCCACCACCATGGAGCTGCTGATGTTCATCTGCAGAACGTCGAGATTATTCGGCACGGGAGAAAACACACTGTTAGTTTGCTAACTATCAATATGGCATTGGAGAGGTTTTTCCGTCAAGTTTTGAAACAAATTGGTTTCCACCCGTCGCAAGCAGAACGCGATGGACCTGACAGAGTACTGATGATGTATATACTTTCTTGGTACCCGATCCAGGAACACTCACCATGTCAAAACAAGCCGTTTTTACAATGAAGCTCGAATCAGATTTGCGCGAACAATTCATGGCCGAAGCAGAAGCCGCTCACCGCCCTGCCTCACAAATCGTCCGGGAAATGATGCGCCAGTTTGTCCAAACGCAACGAGAATCTCGTGAATACGAGGCCTTCCTGCAACGCAAAGTGGACATCGCCCGCACCTCAATGCACAGCGGCAACGGCCTGGCGAATGAGGAAGTGGAAGCAGAGTTCGCCGCCAGGCGTGGGAAGGCAGCCACAGAACAATGAGGATAATCTGGACGCGAGAAGCCGCACAGGATCGTGCAGATATTTGGGACTACCTGTATGCCATCAACCCGAAAGCGGCCATCGACATGGACAATCGCTTCAGCGATGCGATATCCAGGCTTGCGCAACACCCTGAAAGTGGCCCTGCCGGAATCATTGCCGGCACTCGCGAGCTGATTCCACATCAGAGTTATCGAATTGTTTATGAACAGGCAGTGAACGCAATCTGGATACTTGCTCTGGTTCATACGTCCCGTCAGTGGCCGCCAGAGAATTGAACGTCTATACCCCCCGCCCTTTCCTCAACATCACATCCAATTGATCAACCACCTCCGCCCAATCGGCATCCTCCAGAATATCGTCGCGCAGAAAATCCGCCTGGCTTTGGGTCCAGAAGAACGCATCCGCCAGGTGCAGTTCCGGTTCGAGCGGTGAATGGGTGGAAATGAATTTATCGATGCTTTCGGCGTCGTCGGGCAGGCCGAGTTGTTTGAACAGCGATGGGAGGCTGTGGGTCGGGTTTTCCATGGCTGACTCCTTGGGGAAGGGTTGAATGGGTGACCGCTGCGCGGTCAATCGCGGGCAAGCCCGCTCCCACAGGTTCAGTGTTGATCACAAATCTGCGGCTCAACTCAATCACTGTGGGAGCGAGGCTTGCCCGCGATGACGGCGGCACTGGCGTCGCGAAACTCAATGACTCAACTCCCGCACCTCGGCATGCGGCACCATTTTCAGGAACTGTGGCATATCCATGTGCAGCAGGTTGATGTGGTTGCCGGCTTCCAGATAAATGTCCTTTTGCCGGGTCAGCAGCGGGTCGATGACCACGTCCAGACCATAGGCCTCGCCCAGGGCGGGTACGGCGCCGCGTTCGCAGTCATCGAACAGGTGCGGCAGATTGCTTTCGCGCGAGACTTGCCATTCGCCGCTGCTGCGCACTTTGCTCAGGTCCAGGTGGCGACTGGCGGGCAACACGGCCATCAGGTAATGGCCGTGGTGGTCGTCGAGGATGACCGACTTGGCCACCCGCTCGGCTGGAATGCCCGCGACTCGCGCCGTTTCCAGGCTACTGGCCGAGTGAGGGTGGGTGACGATGTCATATTCGCATTGAGCCTTTTCCAGGCTTCGCTGCACGGTTCTTGCCATACGCATGATGCACCTCGGTGTCCGCAACAACGTCTGGCGGACGATGGTTGACGCTTTTCCACGTAGTGAAAGTCTAGGCCCGCCGGGCCAAACCGGTGGGAAATCCGCCCATTGGACACGTCGACATCTGAACAAAATTCATACAACCGATCGGTCAACTAAACTGTATACAGAGCCGCCCACGACTCTCCCGGAGGGTCACGTGAATACGCGCTGTTGTACCGCTGCACTGCTATTGGCGTTGAGCGCATCAGCCTTCGCCGCAGACACTGTCGGGCTACCGGCGACCAATCCCGCCGGAGTCTGGTTGATCACCTTCGGCCTCGCGTTCCTGATCGCCGAGGCGGCCCTGCCCAATTACGGCGTGATTGGCCTGGGCGGAATCGTGATGTTCGTGATCGGCGCGCTGATCCTGACCAATGCCGAACTCCCCGCTCCGTTGATGATCGTTTTAGGCCTGATCAGTGCATTGCTGCTGGTGTTCCTGCTGATCCGCGCCCTGAAGACCCGCCCGCGCCATACCGTCAGCGGCGATGCCGTACTGGTCGGCAGCGTCACCCCGATCACGTCATTGCTGGCCGACGATGCCTGCCACGGCTGGGTGCATTTACAGGGCGAATACTGGCAAGTGTCGAGCGCCAAGCCCCTGCAGATCGGGCAGAAAGTACGCGTGGTGTCGCGCAAGGGATTAATGCTGAAAGTGGCCGCGACTGACGCGGTGCCAGCGGGAGAATAGTCATGGGCCTGCAAGTGGGTTTTGTCGCGCTGCTGTTACTGCTGATCGCGCTGGCCGGTTCGACCTTCCGCATCCTGCGTGAATACGAACGCGGGGTGGTGTTCCAGCTCGGACGCTTCTGGCAGGTCAAGGGCCCGGGCCTGATTCTGTTGATTCCGGTGGTTCAGCAAATGGTTCGCGTCGACTTGCGCACCGTGGTGCTCGACGTCCCGGCGCAAGACGTGATCACCCGCGATAACGTCTCGGTCAAGGTCAACGCCGTGCTGTACTTCCGCGTGCTCGACCCACAGAAGGCGATTATCCAGGTCGAGGACTTCCTGATGGCCACCAGCCAGTTGGCGCAAACCACCTTGCGCGCGGTGCTGGGCAAACACGAACTCGATGAGCTGCTGGCCGAGCGCGAACGGCTGAACATCGATATCCAGCAAGTGCTCGACGCCCAGACTGATGCATGGGGGATCAAAGTGGCCAATGTCGAGATCAAGCACGTGGACCTCAATGAATCGATGATTCGCGCCATCGCCAAACAGGCCGAAGCGGAGCGCGAGCGCCGGGCCAAGGTGATCCACGCCGAAGGCGAATTGCAGGCCTCGGAAAAACTCATGCAGGCCGCCGAAATGCTCGGTCGCCAGCCGGGGGCCATGCAGTTGCGTTACATGCAGACGCTCAGCTCGATCGCCGGCGACAAAAGTTCGACCATCGTCTTCCCACTGCCGATCGAGCTGCTCAAGGGCATGGCGGACTTGTCGTCGAAACCTTGAGCGCCGTCACTCAGCCCCCATGACAAACAACCGTGCCCGAGTGTTACCCGCAGCGGTCTCGGCGGCTTTCTGCCAACCGCCAGGCAGCGGGGCGAATTCGTCGGGTTGATCCGCCGTGCTGATCAACCATACGCGACCGGTTCCCCTGGGCAATTGACTGAGGTGGTCGAGGTAGATCCTTGGCGCATCACCGTTGACCAGGGTGCCAAAGCCATAATCATTCGGGCGGCTGGATGTCCCGTTGGCCAAGGGCGGGGTGTACAGCAGCGGATCCGTGTCGGTGCGGTTGTAATAGACGTAGCTCATGTACCAGAGCATGTCGCTGATGACGATTCGGTCACCGGCCACGTAGTGCTGGTTGACGAACTCGACCATCACACTGATCTGGTCATTCACATCCACGGTGGAGTTGTTTTTCAGCCCGACCAGCTCGGTGCCGACAAACAGCACCAACAACCCCAGCGCCAATACCCGAAAGCCGCTCAGCAAGCGGTCGATGGCCAGTGCCATGATCAGCGGCAGGCCCATCGCATAGGCATTCAGATAGCGCTCGATAAACACGGGTGAAATAAACGAAACCCCGTAAACCAGCAACAACGGCAGCAGGGTGTAGAGTGCCAGCAATGCACTCCAGCGAAAGGAGCTGCGATCACGCAGAACCGTCAGCAGGATCACCACCAGCAATAGTATTGGCAGCGCAACGAACAGGAGCCGGGGCAAGTTATCCCCATCGTCCTGGATCAGAAAGTCCCACACCATCGACGGCAGGGAGCTGAGGGTGACCGGCAATTCCCAACCCACATCGCCATTGGCCTTGAGCTCGGCCATGTGCTGGGTCAGGCCGACCAGGCCAGGGATCCATGGAGCAAACAGCACCACAATGGCTACGTTGCTCAGCCACCAGGCCGGGCGAGTGATGTGTTTCAAGGGTGGGTCTGGCTGCAGGCGCAACACCAGCAAGTACGCCCAATGGACGAGCACACAGAGCGCAGTGAAATAG
Organism: Pseudomonas fluorescens group sp. PF-69; assembly: GCF_054481235.1. Taxonomy (NCBI): domain Bacteria; kingdom Pseudomonadati; phylum Pseudomonadota; class Gammaproteobacteria; order Pseudomonadales; family Pseudomonadaceae; genus Pseudomonas; species Pseudomonas fluorescens group sp. PF-69. The sequence goes on from NZ_JBTMNC010000001.1 coordinate 1,449,424, forward strand.
TGGGTGTAGAACGCGGTGGCCATCAGTAGCGTGTAGATCACCAGTGCATGGGTGTGGCGAGGCTGTTTGACCCAATACACCAGCGCAATGGTGGCACCGAGCAACCACAACCCCAGCCACGAATACATCCGCACTTCCTGACTGTAGCGCACCGCCGTAGGCAACAGCGCCAGCATCAACCCGGCCAGTAATGCCGCCCGCGGATTGGCGATCAACCGGACCAGCCACATCCCCAACATGACCGATGCGACACCCGGCAGCGCACTCAAACTGCGTATCGAAAAAATGCCATCGCCAAACAGCCCGATCCAGCCGTGCAGCATCATGAAGTACATCGGTGGATGGACGTCACGGGCGGCATGAGCCCAGATACCATCCAGGGTGTACCGACTCATCAACAGGCTGGAACCTTCATCGCCCCAAATCGCGGCATCGGTCAGGCCGTATAAACGGGTCAGGACGGCCAGCACCAGGACCAGCAACCCACCGCCCCACCACAGCAGTCGCTGCCTTGCGTCGAGCACTGCCAAGTTCGCGGTCGATGACCGGGGTTTGGCCAACCGCTCTTTTCGCTGCGCCTCCACTACCACTCTGTTCACCTGCGCTGCCGAAACGTTGGCCTCACTTTAGGCTAATGTCAGCCGCCACGGCCAGCGGATACACCGACTCCCACCCCCCGCCCAGCGCTTTGTATAACCCGACCATTGCCAGCGACACACCGGTCGAACTTTCCACCCATTGCTCCTGAGTGGCCAGCAAGGCGCCTTGTACAGTGAGTACGTTGACGAAGTCCACGACCCCTTGCACGTACTGCTGTTGTGCCGTGCGCAGGGCGATCCGGTTCTGACGCACGGCTTCGGCCAGGCTGTCGCGGCGCAGTTGACTGGCGTTATAGGCGCTCAATTGATCGTCGATTTCATGCCAGGCGCGCAATACCGTTTGCTGATAGGCGATGGCGGCCTCCTGTTGCTGGGCTTCGCGCAGGTCCAGCACGCCGCGCAAGCGTCCACCGTCGAACAGCGGCAGGCTCAATTGCGGGCCGATGCCGAACGCGCGCGAGCCCCATGAACCGAAATCGCTCAACTGCATGGCTTGCGAGCCGACGTTGCCCGACAGGGTAATGCGCGGATAAAAATCGCCCTTGGCCACCCCAATGCTCGCGGTCGCGGCATGCAAACGCGCTTCGGCCTGGCGAATGTCCGGACGCCGTTCGGCCAGTTGCGACGGCAGGCCGATGGCGATCTGGGGTGGGGTCTGCGGCACCGGCGCATCGGTGGATAACTCGGCGGTGAGTGCCTGCGGCGGCTCGCCCATCAACAGGCTCAGCGCGTTAATCAGTTGCGTCTGACGTTGCGCCAGGGCGGGCAGTCGCGATTCGATGGCCGCGACTTGGGCGGCGGCTTCGGCAACATCCAGGTCCGTCGCGACACCGTCGGCCAGCCGTAGCTGCGACAATTTCAAACTGTTGCGTGCGACTTCAAGGTTCTGCTCGGTGACCGCGCGGGTGTTTTGCACGCCACGCAGCTGAATGTAGTCCTGGGCGGTTTCAGCGAGTACCGACAACAACACCGCGCGACGGTCGTTTTCGGCGACTTCCAGGGTCGCGTCGGCGGCTTCGGTTTCGCGGCGCACTCGCCCCCACAAGTCCAACTCCCAAGCAGCGGAAAAACCCGCATTCCACAGGTTGAACGCCGAATGGCCGTTGTACCCCGACGGATCGCTCAGGCCTTTGCCACTGCTGCGCTCACGGGAATAGCTGGCCGTGGCGGCGGTGGTGGGATAGCGGTCGGCGGTGATCACCTGACGCACGGCACGACTTTGCTGCAAGCGGCTGCTGGCGAGTTTCAGATCGAGGTTGTCGGTCAGGGCACGCTGGGTCAGGGCCGACAGTTTCGGGTCGTTGAAGACTTCCCACCAGCGCTCGCCCAGGGTTTCGGTAATGGCTTGGCTGGCCGCGGCCTTCGATGGTTTTGACCATTCGGTGATTGGCGGGGCCTGGGGCCTTTGGAAGTCCGGGCCGACGGTGCAGGCACTCAACGAAGCAAGACTGAACCCAATGGCCAACGACTGCATGCAAAACCTGTGGCGAGGTCGCTTGCGTGCACTCGCCGATTTTGGGCACGCTGCGCGGCCCTGCGGGAGCAAGCGCCCTTGCCACAATGATGAATAGTTGCTGAAGTTCATCGTTGTGCAACCCCATGGTCACCGACGCCAGCCGTATCGATCCTCGCCTCCACCGACATCCCCACGCGCAACCGTTCGGCCAGTGGCTGACCCGGTTCCAGCACGATCTTCACCGGAATCCGCTGCACGACCTTGGTGAAGTTGCCGGTCGCGTTATCCGGTTTCACCGAGGCAAAGGTCACGCCGGTGGCCGGTGCGATGCTCTCGACACGCCCGTTCAGCGTCGCACCGTCAAAGGTATCGACACGTACCTGCACGTCCTGCCCCGGATGCACATGGGTCAATTGGGTTTCCTGAAAGTTCGCCATCACGTAGGCCTGCGCCAGCGGCACCACCGCGAGCAGCTTGCTGCCTGGCGTGACATAGGCACCGACCCGCACCGCCCGCTCACCGACCATGCCGTCCTGCGGCGCGACGATGCGTGTGTAGGACAGCTCATAACTGGCGATTTCCAGCTTCGCCTGCGCCCGTTTCAGGCCCCCCTCGGCTGCGTCGCGCTGCGCCGTGAGGATGTCCACTTGCTTGCGTTCCGCCGCCAGCATTGCCGTGACGTTGGCCAATCGTGCGCTGGCCTGATCGATGCGGGTGCGCGCTTGTTGAGCGTTCTGCACCGTGCCGGCGCCGACGCCGGCGAGGTGGTCGTAGCGGTTCAGTTCATGTTCGGCGAAGGCCATTTCCGCCTTGGCCGACACGACTGTTGCTTGTGCCTGGGCAATCATCGAGGCCTGGCGTTCAAGGGTCGCCCGGGCATTCTGCAATTGCGCCTGGGCCACGAGGGTTTCGGCGGACGCCGCTTCGGCGGCGGCCCGCAGATCGCGGTCATCGATCAGCGCCAGTAACTGGCCGGCCTTGACCTGCTGGTTGTCTTCGACCAGCACCTCCTTGATGAACCCGGCCACCCGCGGCACCACCAGGGTGTAGTCCGCCGAGACAAACGCATCGTTGGTGCTTTGTTGCGTGCGCTGACCGAATACCCCCGGCCCCAGCAGATACACCAGCACGCCCACCGCGATCACAACGGCGACGCCCATGGCCAATTTTTGCTTTGATTGAGTCGTCATAAAAACCTTCTGTTTCAGTGAGGCGTTCAAGTCGCCGCCCGTGGCGGAAAGACCCGAGTCGGTAACCAGAAAATCAGCAGGATCAGCGCCACGGCGATACCGGCCATGCACAGGTACAGATCCGCGGCGGTCAACACCACGGCCTGCTCGTGCAATCGGTGCGCAAGGCCTGCGCTGTCAGCGTCGACCAGGGGTGAATTGCCCAGGCGATCCACCAGCATCGTCGAGTGAAAGTGCAGACGCGTGGTGGTCAGGGTTTCCAGCACGCCGGTGGCGATCACCGCCGACAGCCCTTTCACGGTGTTGAACCAGGACGACGCGAACGGTCCATCCATCGGATTGATACTGCCGGTCGCCAGCATCAGCAGCGGCAGCACCGCCATCGGCTGACCGAAGATTTGCAGCAATTGCAGCGCATAGAAATCGTCGCGAATCCACGCCGACGTCAGCTGTGAGCCCCCGAGGCAGGACAGCATCAGCATGCTCAGGCCGATCCCCAACACCCAGCGACAATCGACCCGGCGCAGGTTGCACAGCGCCGCCACCAACGGCAGCGCGATCAACTGCGGCAATGCCGCAAGCAAGGTGACCGGCGCCGTCTGCACCGGGCGATAACCCTGGACTTGAGCCAGGTAGCTGGAGGGAATAATGATCACCGCCAGCAGCACGACCAGCACCCCGGCCAGGGTCATCAGGGCGAATGAGAGGTTGCGGATGCCGAGCATCTGCATCTTGAAAAACGGAATCGGCTGCGACCATTCGTTGATCAGAAACGCCACCAACAGCAGCGCCCCACCCACGAGCAGTCCGCTGATCAGGTTCGACTCGAACCAGTCCAGGCGATTGCCCTGCAGGATACCGATCACCAGCATGCAGATCGCCGGAAACCCCAGCAGCAAACCACGCCAGTTGAACTGCTTGAAACGCTCCAGCCGCAGCGGGTCCTGGGGAATGCCGTAGGCCACGGCGGCCATGGCAATCAGGCAGGGCACGACGACCTGCCAGAAGGTCCATTGCCAGCCGACATACTCGGTCCAGAGCCCGGCCAGCGGTGTGCCCAGTCCCGGGCCGAAGGTCGCCGTCAGTGCATAACCGGCCAGGCCATACAGCTTGACGTTGGGGGGCAAAAATCGCAGCGCGACGGTCATCAACATCGGCGGCAATGCACCGCCAGCCAGGCCTTGCAAGGTGCGCAGGATCAGCAGGCTTTCGTAATTCGGCGCCAGTGGGCACAGCACGCCCAGCAGAGTAAACGCGCCAATGGCGCAGAGGGTGAAGCGGCGCAGCGAGTACGTGACCGCGCACCACGGCGCGAAGGCTGCGGCGGCCACCGAGGTCGCGGCATAACTGGCGACCAGCCAGGTGCCCTCGTCGTAGCCTATGGCCAAGGCACCGCGAATGTCCGCCAGGGCCACCTTGGTCACCATCTCGTTCAGGCCCGACACCAGCACCGCCAGCAACACGCCCACCAGCCCGATGATGATTCGCAGGCCGAAAACTGGCGGCGTGGCAGTTGCTGGTCGGGTCGCAGCGAGAGGTGCCGTGGCCGTGAGGGATGTCATTACTGCGAGCTCCGGAATTAACCTGCGGAGCATTCTATGGAGCGTGTGACCTGACGAAAATTGACTTATTGGCAGCTTATAAGTGCGTTTTATGCAGCAATGCGTCTGGGCGGAGCGGGCTTCTCTCAGGCCTGGTTTGCGGCCTGCCACGTCTCTTCGCAACAGGTTTTCAGGGTTTCACGCAGCCAGCGGTGAGCCGGGTCCTTGTCGAATCGCGGATGCCAGGCCTGGGTCAGCATCAAGGTCGGTAGCGGGATCGGCAAGGTGAACGAGCGCAACTTCAAGCCCAGGCGCCGCACGCTTAACAAGGCTTCCTTGGGCACGGGCAAAATGAGATCCGAATCCGGCAACGCAAACATCGCCGCATGAAAACTCGGCGCAATCACGGCCACCCGCCGTTCCAGCCCCAGGGCATTGAGCGCAGCGTCGATAGGTCCACGGGCAATCCCCCGACGGGACATGCTGATGTGAGAGAACCCGGCGTAACGCTCGGGGGTGATTTCCGCGTCGAACAACGGATGATCCTCACGCACCAAGCCGACAAAGTGAGTGGAGAACAGGTTCTGCACCTTCACTTCCGGGGTCAGCGGCCGGGTATTGCTGACGTTCAGATCGATGCGTCCTTCACGCAGCGCTTCATCGTCGCCATCGCCCTCGGGGACGAAACGCAATTCGCAGTGGGGCGCCTGACGATCCAGGGTGTCGAATAACCGGCCACCGTAAACGCCAACGAAGAAGTCGTTGGCGCGAATGTTGAAACGCCGCCGCAACGAGCCCAGCTCCACCCCATCGGCCGAGCGAAACAGCAACGCCGCCTGATCCACCACGTCACGCACCTGCCCGCGCAATTCCAGCGCCTTGGGTGTCGGCACCAGACCACGACCGGCGCGCACCAGGATCGGGTCGCCCATGGCTTCACGCACGCGGGTCAATGTGCGGCTCATGGCCGCGGGACTGAGGTTCATCCGCCGCGCCGCGCCGACCACACTGCCTTCGTCGAGCAGGGCGTCGAGGGCGACCAGCAGGTTCATGTCCGGTAGTTGCATGGCAAGCACTCATGTCTGGTCAGAACTGACTCAAACACAATGCTAGCAGTTCTCTACCGGACAACGCCGTTCATCAAGACTCACAGTACGAACGATCTTCCAGCCACAGCCCCAGTCCACGAGCCGAGAGTGGCCTGGAAATCAGATAACCCTGGGCGACCTCATAACCTTGCTCCTTCAGAATGCGCTGTTGGGCCAGGGTTTCGATACCTTCGGCCACCACGCTCAGCTTGAGGCTCTCGCCAATGCGAATCACCGCTTCGCTCAGCGCCTGGCTGGTGGTGTCATTCTCCAGATCGTGCACGAAGCTACGGTCGAGCTTGAGCTCCTGGAGCGGTATGCGACGCAGGTAACTGAGGCTCGAATAACCTGTACCGAAATCATCCATGGCCAAGCGTATTCCCAGGGCATGGACCTCGTTGATCGTGGTCAAGGTGTCTGGATTGCTGTCCATTAAGACGTTTTCGGTTATTTCCAGCGTCAGGTCGTCAACGGTCAGCCGCTGTTCGGAAAGGATTCGGGTCAGAATGTCGGGCAATTGGCGATTATGGAAATTGGTCGGCGACAGATTGACCGAAATGGCTGGAACGCTCAGCCCTTCGCGCCGCCAGGCAGCCAATTGACCGCAGGCTTCACGCAGTGCCCACTGCCCGAACTCAGCAATCAGCCCACACTCTTCGGCCAACGGTATAAAGCACCCGGGCGAGATGTCGCCTAGCTGCGGATGCTTCCAACGCGCCAGCGCTTCTACGCCATAAAGTTCGTTGTCTTGCAGATTGATCTGAGGCTGGTAAACCAGATGCAACAGTTGCTGATCAATGGCTTCGCGCAACGCCGTTTCAAGCCTCAATCGCCCGCGGGCCAACTGGTCCAGGCCGTGACTGAAGAAGCTGACACAACCCCGCCCACTTGTCTTCGCCTGATACATGGCCATGTCGGCGCGATGCAGCAGGGTCTCCATGGAGCGGCCATCGTCGGGAAAAAGGCTGACACCGATACTGGCCGACGGTTTAAGCGTCACGCCCGAAATCTGACAGGGTGCGCTCAGTTCTTCTCTCAAGTACTCGATCACCACCTGTGCCTGGCCCAATGCGCACTGAGGCAACACGACGACAAACTCATCACCCGACAACCTGCTGACGATGTCGACTTTGCGACGATACTTGGTCAGGCGCCGGGCGATCACTCGAAGAAACTCGTCACCCGCAGGATGCCCCAATGAATCATTGACCTGCTTGAAGCGATCCAGATCGATAAAGAGGACCGTGAGCGGCGTGCCGTTGCGGGAGGCATCGGCAATGGCCTGATTGGCACGGACATGAAGCTGATTGCGATTCGGCAAACCGGTCAAGTCGTCATAAAACGCCAGCTGTTGGATGTGAGCGCGGGACTGCTCACGCTCAAGCGCCAGTGCACACAGGTAAATACTGGCATTGACCAAATGCTCATGCAGCAGTGACGGCTCGCGGGGCTCACGATAGTAGAAGGCAAAAGTACCCAAAACCCTGCCTGAACTCGACTTTATAGGCGTCGACCAGCAAGCCCTGAGCCCGAGAGGCAACGCGAGGTCGCGGAAACCGACCCAGAATGGATGAGAGGCAATATCGCGGACCATGACCGCTTTGCCGCTGAACGCTGCCGCGCCGCAGGAACCCACACCAGACCCGATAGCCACTGCATCCAGCGCCGCACAGTAGCTTTCTGGCAAATCAGGAGACGCCAGGGTGCGCAGCAATCCGTCGTCATCCACGCTCAAGATCGAGGCAATCACCTCCGGCGCGATCCTTTGGACCTCGTCACAAACAAGGGTCATCAAGGACTCTATGGATTCCTCCCGCACCATGGCTTCGAGCATTTTATTGCGCAGAATCTCCGGCATCCGAGAGTGGGTCACGTCAATCATTACGCTGACGGTATTGATCAAATTACCCTGCGCATCACAGACCGGGTAAATCGTGACATTGCACCACACCCGGCGGCCTTCATGGGGGTAGGCGACCGCCTGCGAATGGTAAATCTCCCCCGCCATCACCTGTTCGCACATGGCGACTTTGACTTGCTGATCGAAGTCCGGCGCAATCACGCTGTCGAGTGGTTGTCCGTAGACCTCATCGGTGGCGTGCCCGAACATGCGGGAAAACCCACCGTTGGCATACACAATGCGCCATTGGGCATCGGTGACGATGATGGCATTTTCCGAGGTGTCGACGACGAGCGACAACAGTTGCAGGCGCTCGTGCTCCTTATGATGATGGGTAATGTCCCTGATGATCGCGGCATAAAACTGTTGCCCTGCAGCGCTGACTCTGGAGATGGACATGGCCCCCCAGCGGTAGTCGCCGTCCTGGCGCTCAATCAGCACGTCTCGGCTGGTGCCGACAATTTTGTTGATACCGCTGCGACGATTGGCTTCGATGTAACTATCGTGGCTAGCCTGGATCAGTTGTGGCACCAGGAAGTTGACGTTCTTGCCCATGACTTGATCGCGGGTATAGCCCCATAGGCTTTCAGCGGCATCGTTGAACACAATGACCCGATTCTGGCTGTCGATAACCACAACGCTATCGATACTTTGTTCTAGTGCCTGGGTAAAGACCTGCGAAAAATCCTGAACATCCGACATATGGCAGTGATCCGCTAACTACGATTTAACATTCCAGGCTAAATTCGCTGTACAAAAAATGCTCGACGCGGCCTGCCTTCCCATTCCCCCAAGGCATCAGGTCTTGAAGTGACGGACCATCGCGCTCAGCTCGGCGGCCAGACGGGACAATTCGCCACTGGCTGAACTCGTCTGATGCGCACCGTCAGCCGCACGTGTAGACAACTCACGAATATTCAACAGATTGCGATCCACTTCATGGGCGACTTTGGCCTGCTCTTCAGTAGCGCTGGCAATGACCAGATTGCGTTCGGTGATTTGGTGGACAGCAACAAAAATCTCTTCCAGTGCCTTGCCCGCCGCTTCCGTCGCCTGCAACGTGCTACTGGCTCTCAACGTGCTGGCGCCCATGGCATCAACAGCCTGGTGCGTGCCGGCCTGGATTCCGGCAATCATCTGCTCGATTTCCCGGGTCGACTCCTGGGTGCGATAAGCCAGCGTTCGAACCTCGTCTGCCACCACGGCAAATCCACGCCCCGCTTCACCGGCGCGCGCAGCTTCAATGGCCGCGTTGAGCGCCAGCAGATTGGTCTGGTCGGAAATACTGCGAATGACCTCCAGCACCTTGCCGATATCACGAGTCTGAGTGGCCAGATCCTGGACCAGCGCGGAACTGGTGCTGATCTCCCGACTCATGGCGTCCACTTCTTCGACGGTCGCCTGCACTTGGCGCCGACTCTGGCCCGCCAACTCGTTGGTGGCGTTGGAAGCCTCTGACGTGGACACCGCGTTTCTCGCAACCTCCTCCACCGCAGCAGTCATTTCAGTCACGGCGGTGGCCGCTTGCTCAAGCTCATTGTGTTGTTGATGCAGGCCGTGATTACTTTCCACCGTCACCTGCCTCAACTGCTCGGCGGAGCTGGCCAATTGATGGGCGTATTGACTGATCTGCTCAATGGTCTGGCGCTGGCTGACCTGCATTTTCTGCAAGCCCGAGAACAACTGACCGATTTCGTTGCTCGATTGCACAATGATCGAACGACGCAGATCCCCGGAGGCGATTTCATCGAAATGCTCCCCGGCTTCGCGCAGTGGACGCAACAAGCGGCTGGCGATAAACCACCAGCAACCGGCCACCAGCAAGGCGGCAATCATCAACAGGATCAACGCTTGAACCTGGGCCAGGTTGTAGCGTGAATGTGCCTGAACCATGATTGAAGCGATCTGAGTATCGAGCTGTTGTTCGAAGCCTTGCAGAGCCTGGTCAAACCGGTCGTTGGCCGCTCTCGCCTTGAGATTGACATCAACGTAACGCGCCTCAGTCCCTTCCTTCAGCGCCTGCATCTGCTCCTCCAGCGTGCTGCGATAGGCTGCGAAAGCCTGCTGCAACTCATCGCTCTGAAGGGTCGAACCGCTGCTTTTTTCTTGCGCCGCAAACGCGTCGAAGAAATCAATGGCCTCCTTGAACAGGATCGTGGACCGTTGCAGGCTAGCTTGAGCTTTGACCGTATCGCCCATGCGCGCTTCGAGGAAAGCTCCCGCCATCCCGACCCGTGTGCGCAACAGGCGCAGATAAGCCAGGTGAACCCGACTGTTCTGGGTCACCCCCACCTCATTCAAGGCCTGGATCTGTTCATCGCTACTGGATGCACTGCGCCAGCTCGTCAACGACGAAATCAGTAATGCACACACAAAAAGCGCAAGCACCCAGAACATTCCTGTTCGGATCTTCAAATGAGTCAGCATCTTGGACAGTTCCTAGTTGCATCAGCAGTAACCGGCCAAAGCCGACGATTAGATTACTCCCATGCTATCGGCCGATTTTGACCTGAATCAAACAAACAATGACGTAATCCATCAATACCTTCGTCTTATAACATCATTCGCTTGAACGTAGTAAGGCCGGAAAATGTCGCACAACGACGAGGGTGTTGACGCAAGAGGTTAAGAACATGAAGGAACGTAAAGTCGCAGACCAAGTGGGTGCCGCTATCGCCGCGCGCCGCAAGGCGAAGGGTCTGACTCAAGCCCAAATCGCCGAAGCCATAGGCGTGGAAAAGGAGACCGTCAGCCGGATGGAAAATGGCGTGATCTCACTGACCCTGCAACGACTGCAACAAATGTCCGAGGTGCTTGATTGTTCGCTCAGCGATCTGGTGCGCACAAATGCCACGGACGCCCATAGCCAGTCCCAAAACATCAATGAGCTGATTGCAAGCTTGCCGGTCGGTGAGCGAGTGATGGTCGTCAATTTCGTGGCTGAAATCGTCAAAGTTTTGAAAGCCAAAGGGTCCGTTCAACAGCTGTGATTGCCCCCCGACTGATGACAGAACCTCGCCCGAGGTTGTGACTTCACCGCCGCATCCCCCCACGCTTCTCTGTCACAAACTCAAGCGAATCAAACACCAGACTCTCCACCCGTGACCCGATCAGAATCAACACCGCCCACGGCAATTGGCTCATGGATGTCGCTTGCCGCCCGCCACCCATTTTCACCAACCGTTTAAAGGCGCCAATAAAATGACATGACTTCACCTGCCGTTCAAAGCTCAAGCACTCTGTTACGAAATATTGACACCGCCAGTTTCATATCACATCATTCGCCCGCTTGAAAACGGCTATATGTGCATGGCACGGTGGTAGATTTCTCTGGCTTAGTTGATTGATGAAAGTTTTTTCATGATCTTATTGAGACGAGCATCGCCACCGACAGCGATGCCTGGATACTCTTTGTCTCTTAATTAGCAGCCGTCAAATTTTGCCGATACTTAACCATTCGAGTTGAGTGTTTCTCGTGCAGTTCGGATGATTGGAGTAGAAGGCTGTGGGTCATGTCACGTTAGCCATCCGGCATCTACAGGATGAGCAAATGTTGCTTCGCAAGGGCGGCTTGTATTGGATCGCCCTGGACCGTGCGAGCGATGCGGAAATTCTTGCTCAGCAGTTTCTATCAGCCTTGTCAGAAGAACATATCGCCACGCTGATATGCAGCGGCACCGACCCCCTGACAATTGTCGAGACCTTGGCTGCAGACAGCGGCCCGTCTGCGCTGCGCATGTTTTCCATGCCTCACGATGCCTCTGCTCGCAAAGCCTTCACGACCCTGACCTCGGACTTGAAACGAATCAAGATCGCACGCGGTAGTTATCTGCTGTTGATGGTCAATTCGGACTTTCTGGACAATCTCGGCACTCAACAGTTACAGCACTGGTGTGAAAATACCCGACAATGGTTGTTAAGTATCGACTGCACACTTTTAGTGCTTTGCAGCGGTCAAGCGCCCTTATTGCATGAGTGCTTGTCTCGTCTTAATGAACAACTTTCCGGTTTGGCGCAACTGTATCGCCAAGATGGTGCAATTCACTACCAACTGAACTTTTGGCACAGTGACTTGGGTGTTTGCGCCGCGCAAACTTTTGACCTGGAAGTGACCGACAGCGGTTTTTCCTTGAGCGATTCGCAGCTATCCAGCCCCTCGCAAATCCGTACCGACGACCAGCGTATCTACCTGACCCAGCGATCAGCCCTTGAGGGATCGGCACCGTTGTCTGAGCAATGGCGCCTTTTTGAACATCGTGCCGATCTCCTGCAACAGGCTGCCCGCGCGCGCGCCGCCTGCGTGATCGTGACGCTGGAAAGCAACCAGGATGTGGAACCGCTGGCTCGGCAATTACACGGATTACGCGAGCAATGTGGTGCCGCGCTGAAGATCATCGTGCGGGAAATGGAGTCTTGCCTGCGCTACCGCGACGAGCGTCTATTGCTGACTTGCGGGGCCAACCTGATCGTGCCCGCCAAAACCACACTGGCGAACTTCCTCAGCATGGTGGAAAGCGCCCAGGGACAGATCTGGCGTTATCGCCAGACAGCCGATATCCAGTCACTGTTTGCACGACTGCGTCCTCCGGCGCGACGCGGATTGTTGCCACCACGTGAGTTTATCGACCTGCTGGATGAGGTCTACGGTGGCACTTCGGGCGAGCTTGCTCATCAATTGCTGAGGTTGCGCCCCAGAGGCGACCTGAACATCGATCAGTACTTGAGTCAGATCACCTTGCGCCGCTTCGGCGATGTCGCCTGCGCCCTCGACGGAATGTTTTATCTGTTTCTGTTCGCTTGCCGTGGCGACGGACTGGAGCCGGCACTGGGCAATATCTGCCGCCTGCCATGGCGGGACATTTTCAGCGAGTGCAAGGTCCTGTCCGGTGTGGACGCGTTGCCGCGTCAGGACTTTGTCGATGCCCCCGAGATGCCTGAAGCATCACGCCTGGCCACCGGACAGGTAACCGCTGATTTGACTCACGCCATCACCCAGAGCGGTTACGCGCCGCAACGCATTACGCTGCCGTTGTCGGAGCCGTGCCCATGAATTACGCCCAACTGCTCCAGGTTATCGCGGCAAGCTGCCTGATGACCGTCGCGTTTATGCTGGCGCTGCGCAGTCTTTTGCAGCGCTTCAATCGCCTGCTTCAGCAGTATTTGTCACCGCGTTATCTGCAGCCGCGCGGGGTGCGTCGGCGCAAGTCCGTGTCGCCCGTTGAGAGTGACGCACATGAATAGTCCCGAGCGATTCGAAGTGGACAAGACAGCCGTACAAAGCGACTGGACCTGGCCGGGCCTGGGGCTGTGGAACCTGTATTTTCTGATTAAGCTGGCGATGTTCTGGGGCGGCTACCTGAACCTGCAAATCCTGCCGAACCTGGTCTTCGCCGCTGTATTGCTGGTGCCGCTGCGCAATCGATACCTGGCGCTGCTGCGCACGTTGATTGCCATACCACCCGCTGTAGCGTTGTTCTATCAGGACACCTGGCTGCCACCCTTCAGCAGGTTACTGGACCAGCCGGGCGTGCTGAATTTCAGCGGCGATTATCTGCTCGACCTGGCCGGCCGTTTCATTGACCCGAACCTGTGCGGCGCATTGCTGCTGCTGGTGGTGGCATATTTCTTCGTGCGTCAGTGGCTGCGCCTGACCACCTTGACCCTGGCCGGTTTCGCCTGGCTGGGCGGAGCAGGGTTGATGGCAATGCATGCGCCGGTACAGCAAAGCACTACGCAAGCGCCGAGTACCGGTGGCGCACCGATTGTCAGCGCCGAGCCGGACAACGCGACACTCGACACTTATTTGCAAAACTTCTACAACACCGAGGCCGGTCGGCAGGTTGTATTCCAGCCATCACAGTCGGCTGCTCAGCCATTCGATCTGCTGCTGATCAATATATGTTCAATGGCCTGGGATGATCTGGACGCTGTGGGTTTGCGTGATAACAGCTTGCTGCAGCAGATGGACATTGTGTTCGAGAACTTCAACTCGGCCACTTCCTACAGCGGGCCGGCCGCCATTCGGCTGCTGCGCGCCAGTTGCGGCCAGCAGCCGCACAGCAAGCTTTATGACGTGGCACCCGAGCAATGCCTGTTGATGGATGACCTGCGCAAGTTGGGCTTCAACAGCGAAGTCATGCTCAACCACACTGGCCAGTTCGAAGGTTTTATCGACGAAGTGCGTGCCCAAGGCTCATTACCTGCGCCGGAAGTCAGTGTCTCCAGCCTGCAGCGTGCCCTGGTGGGTTTCGATGGTTCGTCAATCTGGCGTGATCGTGACGTTCTGAACAAATGGTGGCAGCACCGAGAGGGGCAAAGTGATTCCAGGGTGGCGCTCTTCTATAACACCACGACGCTGCATGACGGCAACCGCAGCCTGACCCTCGATGGCGGCACGAAGAGCGCCGAGTACAAGCCCCGCGCCCAGGCATTGATCGATGACCTGAGCACTTTCCTTAAAGACCTGGAGAAGAGCGGACGCCGGGTGGCGGTGGTGATCGTGCCTGAGCATGGTGCGGCCTTGCACGGTGACCGCATGCAGATATCCGGCATGCGGGAAATCCCGAGTTCGTCGATTACCCACGTGCCGGTCGGCATCAAGTTGGTCGGCATGGGCAAGAACACGCGATCGGAGCCGATTCTCGTCACCGCACCGAGCAGTTATCTGGCGCTGTCGGAAATTATCTCGCGCCTGTACGCCGCGCCGCCCCAAGGCGATGGCCTGGGCCCGGACTGGCAGGCATTGCTGGCCGATCTGCCGCAAACCCCGGTGGTCTCGGAAAACGCGGGTACCGTTGTCCTCGATTACGCGGGCAAGCCTTACGTTCGGATCAAGGAGAAAGGAGCTTGGCTTCCTTACCCGCAAAATCTCAAGTAAAGAACCAGACGCTCTCGCGCTACGAGCGAGCCGATGATATTGCCCGGCTTAAAGCCGAGCTGCACTTGCCGAGCCTGGAATACGTCGATGTCTCGGCATTGCTGGAATTAAACCGCGCGCTCAAGCGCTGGCCGTTGCTGGCTGATTTCGCGATCACTGGCAAGCAGTCGCCATCTCCGGTTGCCGAGCCCGTACAACCGGGCAAGGTCGGAGCGCTTAAGTGACAGCGCTGAGTATCTGCGGAGTACGTGGAGGTGTCGGTACCACTTCGTTGGTAGCCGCACTCGGTTATGCCCTGGAAAGCCTCGGTGAGCGGGTACTGATGATCGACATGTGCCCGGAAAACCTGCTGCGACTGCATTTCAATCTGCTGGATGGCGGGGAGTCGGGTTGGGCGCGGGCGATGCTCGACGGTCAGCAATGGCACAAGCAGGCCTGGAGCCTGACGCCGACTCTGCAGCTTTTGCCTTATGGTCGCCTGAGTGCCGATGAGTCCATGAGCATTGAGCAGCAACTGATCCATGACCCGCAGATCTGGGCCCGGCGCCAGGCGAGTCTGGCGGCCCACTTTGACTGGCTGCTATTCGACATACCGCAACGCTTGCCAGGGCACGGCACCATCGGCCCCTGCCTGCTCCCGATCCAGATAGCCGAGGCCGATGCCGCTTGCCATGTGCTGCTGTTGCAGCAGGCGGGCAGCAATCCCGTCCTGGTGAACCGCTTTGATCCGGGCAGCCAGCTGCAACGCGATCTGTTACTCATCTGGCGTAAATACTATGCCGCTCGTCTCTTGCCCCTGACCGTGCATGCAGATGAAGCCATGCGTGAAGCGCTCGCGTTCAAGCAGCCAGTGGGGCGATACGCACCGGAAAGCCTTGCGGCGCAAGATGCGCTGAGTCTGGCGACCTGGTGCCTGGCAAGACGCCGAGAGGTGACATGATCACGCATTGGTTTCCTTACCTGTACCTGCGTCGGCGCTACGACTGCCACTCGTTGACGGCGTTGCTGCTGGCGTCATGCACCGCGCTGGCCTGGCTGTTCCTGCGCCTGGAGTCGCCGGCCTGGCAGCGTCTGATCGAGCAGCGCCAGCGCTGGTATCCGCACCTGGCCAGCAAAGTCCCAAGCGCCGGTGACCCTTTGCGCATTGCCCTGCAAAGCCTGTGGTTACTGGTGTTCCGTCCCTGGCCGCAAGCCCGGCGGCGCACTGCACCGCAATGGATGCATCGCGCTGGCGAGTCCAACCACCGCTTCTGGAGCCGTATCGGTGTTTTTCTCAGTGGCCTGCCGGAGCACGCCAGCGAGAGCAAAGCCGTACAGGATGGTGCCCAGTGGTGGCGCAACCTTCGTCCTCGCCAGCAATATTGGCTGAATTACAGCTGCGCCGCTGTCGCGTTGATCCTCCTGGTGGTGTGCATCACCGAGCCCTTCAACTACTTATCGCAATCGGTTTTCGTGATTTTGCTGTGGGTGGTCGCCATGGTGATCCGTCGCGTGCCGGGCCGGTTTCCGACGCTGCTGCTGATCATGCTGTCGCTCATCGTCTCTTGCCGTTACCTGTGGTGGCGCTACACCGCGACCCTGAACTGGGACAGTCCGCTGGATCTGGCCTGCGGAGTGTTGTTGCTGATTGCCGAAACGTACTCCTGGCTGGTACTGGTGTTCGGTTACATACAGACCTGCTGGCCGTTGAACCGCCCACCGGCACAACTGCCTCGTGATACAGAGCTATGGCCTACGGTCGATCTGTTGATCGCGACGTACAACGAAGACCTGTCCATCGTACGCGGCACCGTGTATGCCGCCCTCGGTATCGACTGGCCCCGCGAAAAGCTGCGTATTTCGATACTCGACGACGGCAACCGCGATGAATTCCGCTTGTTCGCTGAACAGGCCGGGGTGAATTACATCACTCGCAGCGACAACAGGCATGCCAAGGCGGGCAACCTCAATCAAGCCTTGAAGCAGCTCGATGCAGAGCTGGTGGCCATTTTCGACTGCGATCACGTGCCAGTGCGTTCATTCCTGCAACTCACGGTGGGCTGGTTCCTGCGCGACCCCAAGCTGGCGTTGGTGCAGACGCCGCATCACTTCCTGTCGCCAGACCCTTTCGAGCGCAACCTCGATACCTTTCGGCACCAGCCCAATGAAGGCGAGCTGTTTTACGGCCTGGTGCAGGACGGCAACGACATGTGGAACGCCGCATTTTTCTGTGGCTCCTGTGCCGTGCTCCGACGTTCGGCGCTTGATGACATCGGTGGCTTTGCCGTGGAAACCGTTACCGAAGATGCCCATACCGCACTGCGCCTGCACCGAAAGGGCTGGAACTCGGCTTATGTGCGCATTCCCCAGGCGGCGGGGCTGGCCACTGAAAGCCTGTCCGCACATATCGGTCAGCGGATTCGCTGGGCTCGGGGCATGGCGCAGATTTTCCGCACGGACAACCCGCTGCTGGGCAAAGGCCTGACGTTCTTTCAACGCATTTGCTACGCCAACGCCATGCTCCACTTCCTCGCAGGCCTGCCGCGCCTGGTGTTCCTGACCGCGCCTTTGGCGTTCCTGCTGTTGCACGCCTACATCATCTATGCGCCGGCCTTGATGATCATTCTGTATGTGATCCCGCACATGGTTCATGCGAGCCTGACCAACTCACGCATGCAGGGAGAATACCGTTTGACGTTCTGGGGAGAGGTCTATGAAACCGTGCTCGCCTGGTACATCGCTCGGCCGACCACCGTTGCCCTGTTCAACCCCAAGAAAGGCAAGTTCAACGTGACCGCCAAAGGCGGCTTGATGGCTGAGGACCAGTTCGACTGGGGGATCGCCAAGCCGTATCTGGTGTTGGCGCTGCTGAATATCGTTGGCCTGGGTTTTGCGGTATGGCGCCTGATTTACGGGCCGGGCACTGAAATCGGGACCACGCTGGTCAGCAGTCTGTGGGTCATTTACAACTTGCTGATCGTGGGCGCTGCGGTGGCCGTTGCCGCGGAGGTTCACCAGGTGCGCAAGTCCCATCGTGTGCAGGCCAAATTGCCGGCGGCGGTGCGTCTGCAAAACGGGCGATTCTATCCCTGCATGCTGGTGGATTACTCCGAAAGTGGTACCGGCGTCGAGCTGGACGTTGAGCTTTCCCTGCCAATCGGTGAGCGGGTTTTCCTGATGATGCAGCGCGGCGAACGCGAGTTTCTGTTCTCCGGCATCATCAGCCGCAGCCACAAGAACTTCATTGCCATCGCCCTGAACGAGCTGTCATCGGAACAGAAAATCGATTACGTGCAATGCACGTTTTCCCGTGCCGATGCCTGGTTGAACTGGAACGAAAACTTCGAACCAGACCGGCCGCTGCATAGTTTCATCGACGTCCTGCGTCTGGGTGCCAGTGGCTACTACCGCCTGTATCAATATTTGCCTGCCTGGACACGGTCCCTGGCCCGCCCGGTCATGCGTCTGCTCGCTTGGCTGATCAGCTATGTACCGCGCTTCGCCAAAGCCGCCCCCTTTTCTTCTACATCTCGATCGGTATGCGCCCCATGAGTCGCTATTTCAATTTCACGCTGGTAAGCCTGCTGTCGCTGGCAATGAGTTGTGCCCAGGCGCAGCCCATCAAGGAGCAAACCGCCAAGGTGCAGCCACCGGTTACGACGCCAGCGTCAGATTCGGCTGCAGTGAGCAACGTGCCTGGCTGGGACGTTTCGCGTAACTTCGAAGAACTGGGGCGATTGACCGACAGTCTGTTGCTGGGCACGCATAACACCGATCAGTTTGAATTCACCATGCGTCGCGACCGCATCGCCAGCGATGCGAAGCTGCAGCTTGAATACACACCCTCACCGGGACTGCTGCCAACGCTGTCGCATCTGCGGGTTTACCTCAATGACGAGTTGATGAGCGTCATCACCATCGACAAGGAGCAATTGGGGAAAAAGACCGTCCGCCAAGTCGATCTCGATCCGCGCCTGATCAGCGACTTCAACCGGGTGAGGCTGGAGTTTGTCGGCCATTACACCGACATTTGCGAAGAGCCTTCCAACAGCGCGCTGTGGGTCAACATCAGCCGGGCCAGCCTGGTTTCCCTGAAAGAGCAGGCGTTGATCGTGCAGAACGATCTGGCCTATTTTCCGATGCCATTTTTCGATGCTCGCGACTATGACAAGCCTGTTCTGAATATGGTGTTCGCGGCTTCGCCGACGCTTGGGGAGCAACGTGCGGCAGGCATTCTTGCCTCGTACTTCGGCAGCCAGGCCGCGTGGCGCGGCACAAAACTCCCGGTGTCGTTCGATCAACTGCCCGCAGCGACACCCGCCAAGCCGGTCACCGCGTCCATCGTATTTGCCACCAACACTCACCGTCCCGCATTCCTGAGTGACATGAAGCAGTTCCCGCCGGTCGAGGCGCCGGTGGTGCAGATGATCGACAACCCGACCGACCGCTACGGCAAGGTGTTGCTGGTGCTGGGCCGTGACGAGGCCGACCTGGCCGTGGCCGCGCAAGCGCTGGTGCTGGGTGGCGATCTGTTTCGGGGTGATCGGGTTGTTATCGACAAGGTGCAGCAGATCCAGCCACGCCAACCTTATGACGCTCCGAACTGGATGCGTACCGACCGGGCCGTTCGTTTTGCCGAGCTGATCAAGTACCCCGAACAATTGCGGGCCAGCGGCCTGCAGCCATTGCCTATCAGCCTGGACATTAACCTGCCGCCGGATCTGTTTGTGTGGCGCAACCAGGGCATTCCGCTGCAAACGAAATACCGCTATACGCCACCGGCGTCCAATGACGGTTCGCGTCTGAACATCAGCCTCAATAATCAGTTCATCACCAGCCTGCCGTTAGTGGCCAGCAGTAAGGACCGGCTCGAAGAATTGCGCCTTGCCGTGTTATCCAGCGAGTCAGCGAACATCAACGAAAAACTGTCGGTCCCGGCACTGAAAATCGGCGACCGCAACAACCTGCGGTTCAATTTCAGCTTCGCCACGACGACCAGCAGTTCCCAGCGGGATCGTTGCCAGACCTCGTTACCGGTGGACACTCAAGCGGTCATCGACGATCAGTCGACGATCGATTTGTCGGGCTATCACCATTACATCGCCATGCCTGATCTGGCAGCGTTTGCCCGCAGTGGCTTCCCCTTCAGCCGCATGGCGGATCTTTCCGAAACCGTGGTGATGGTGCCGTCGCAGTCCAGCGCCGTGCAGTTGAGCACGTACCTGGAAGCAATAGCCGGAATTTCGGCACGCTCGGGCCTGCCCGCGATCAATCTGACATTGAGCGATAACTGGGAAGAGGCGTCGAAGCGCGATGCAGACGTGCTGATCCTCGGTTCTCTCCCTCCAGACCTGCGCGATAACCAGGACATGAATGTTTTGCTGGACCGCTCCCGGGACTGGCTGCTGAAAGCAAACCACCAGGGACCGGGTTCGTCGCAAACCACTAACGCAGGCAGTCCTGTTGCCAGTCGCGTCGAGGTCTCAGCCAAAGGCCCGATTGCTGCAATCGTCGGCATGCAATCACCGTCCCACGAACAACGCAGCATTGTGGCCCTGTTGGCCAATGAAGACGCGGGCTTCCAGTTATTGCGCGAGACGCTCAATGACAGCGGCAAGATGGACGCGGTAGCGGGCTCGGTGGTGTTGATCCGCAGCAGTGGCGTTCAGGGCCAGATGGTCGGCGACCACTATTACGTCGGCAGTCTGCCCTGGTGGCTGATGCTCTGGTTCAAGTTGTCCGAGCACCCGATCCTGATCGCATTTCTCGCGGTGTCTGGCGTACTGCTCAGCGCATTCCTGACCTGGCGTATCCTGAAATGGGCCGCTCGTCGTCGTCTGGCTTATGAAGAATAAGTCGGTGAGAAATGTCCGGTCGCGACTTCTTGCGGCGGTTCTACCCATCCTGGCATGGCCCGCACATGGTGCGAGCCAATGCGCTTGGCCAGCCTGGGAAAGCTTCAAGCAGCACATGATCAGCGCTGATGGGCGGGTTATAGACGCGTCCTCTGCGCAGCAAATCACCACGTCTGAAGGGCAGAGCTACGGGCTGTTTTTTGCGTTGGTGGCCAACGATGGGGAAAGCTTTGACCGGCTGTTGACCTGGACCCGCAACAACCTGGCGGACGGCGATCTCAGCCGTCATCTTCCTGCCTGGGAATGGGGACTCAACAAGGACGGTCGATGGGGCGTGCTCGACAACAACAACGCCAGCGACGCTGATCTGTGGATTGCCTACAGCTTGCTGGAAGCCGGTCGCCTGTGGCGCAGGCCTGATTACCTGACTTTGGGTAATCACATGCTGTGGCGAAGCGCCGCACAAACCCTGCGCAAGCTGCCGGGGCTTGGCCTTATGTTGCTGCCAGGGGACGTCGGTTTCGAATCCGGCAAGGGCTGGCGCCTGAACCCCAGCTATCTGCCGCCACAATTGTTGTCCCGATTCGCGCTCATCGCACCGGTTTGGGCCGAAGTGGCGCAAAACTCCCGGCGCCTGTTGATCGAAGGCGCCCCCAAGGGCTTCGCACCGGATTGGTTGATGTGGCAGGCCGGAAAAGTTGTTTCAGTCGATGGGAAAGGCGCACAGGGCAGCTACGACGCGATTCGTGTCTATCTGTGGCTCGGCATGTTGGCGACCGATGCCCCCGGGCGCACCGACTTGCTCGATCACTTCAAACCCATGCTTGAGGCCACTGCCCGCCTGGGGTATGTGCCAGAACACGTCGACTCCGGCTCCGGCAAGAACAAGGGCTCCGGGCCGGTCGGGTTTTCGGCGGCACTCTTGCCGTTGTTGGCCACCGATGCATCGTCGGCGGCGGCACTGTCTGCCCAGCGTGAACGCCTGCGCCAATCGCCGCCGTTGGCCGATGCCTATTACAACCAGTCGCTGCTGATGTTTGGCCAGGGCTGGGACGAACAGCGCTATCGGTTCGACAAGGATGGGCGACTTCAACCGAACTGGACGAGTACATGCACGCAGTGAACAGAGCTCCCCAAACCAGCGCATTTAAGGTTTTAGTCTTGCGCTGCACACTGCTGCTGCCCTGCCTGGGCGGTGCCGCGCTGGCAGCGACGGCTCCTGTTACTCAACAAGAGCAACAGCAATGGCTGCTTCAACAGATGCGTATCGGTGAAGCGTTGCAGCGCGAAGACTTGGTTCGCGACTCTTTGGCGCGGTTGAAATTGATTGCCCCGGACAATCTTCAGGTTCTGGTGGGCGAAATACGCCAGGCATTGGCTGACAAGTCTCAAACGCCGAACAGCGCCTGGATCGAGCAGCGATTGGCTCGCCTGCGCCAGCTGGCCCCGGACTCCGCGCAACTGCGCCAGGCTCAGGCACTGATCAAACTGCAGAGCCAGGACGGTCTGCGCCAGCTGCAGCAGGCTCGGCTATTGGCGGCTGCCGGGCGCTTCGAAGAAGCCAGCCAGGCCTTTGAGCAGTTGTTCGCAAAGGAGCCGCCGGACCTCGCATCGGCGCTTGAATACTGGAGCGCGCGCAGCCGCATCAGCGGCCAGCGTGCGGCCGTGATCGGTCATGTGCAGGCGCTGGACCGGGAATATCCAGGCAATAGCGCCGTACGACAGATGCTCGTCGGGCTATTGTTCGCCGAAGGTCGCAACGACGATGCCCTGGCCGTGTTGCATCAATTGGCAGCTGATCCCAAGGCCAGTGCCAATGCGGCCGAACGGGAATACAACTACCTGATCAAATTGCCGGTCGGCCCGCAAACGGCGCAGGCATGGCAGGCATTCATTCACTATTACCCGGACTCATCGTTCGCTAAAGACGCCAAGAAGCAGCTGGCGCAGCAACAAGGCTTGTTGGCCGATCCTGCCTGGCAGGCCGGCGTCAAAGCCAAGAGCCTGCTTGAGCAAGACAACGCCCCAGACGCTGCGGCCAAGGCGGCGACAGCCGAAGGACTGTTGCGCCGTGCCTTGAAGGCGTATCCGCAAGACTCAAGCCTTTATGGCGCGCTGGGTATCGCGTTGATGCGCCAAAGAAAATATTCGGCGGCACACGAGGCTTTCTCCACGGCGCTGAGCAAGGAGCAAGACACCGATTACATCAGCAAATGGCAGGATCTACAGACTGTCACGCGCAACTGGATGATCCTGCAGAAAGGCGACGAAGCCCTGCAACGCAAGGACTATGCGGCGGCGCGTAGCGCGTATCAACAATCGCGAAGCCTCAAGGCTGATTCCGCCGACCCGTTGATCGGCCTCGCCAATGTCGCTATGGCCGAGTCCAATGAAATCGAGGCCGAAGCGTTACTGTTACAGGCGCGCAAGATCGAACCGGGCAATGGCAGCGTAGTGCGCGCCCTGGTCCGACTGTATCGTGGCCAGTCAAACGAGCGGGCCGAAGCCTTCCTCAACACCTTGCCCGCCAGCAACCAGCGTGAGTTTTCCAGCCTGCGTCGGAGCATTGAACTTGAGCGGCTGAATTTGCAAGCTGACCAAGCCAGCCAGCATTCGGACTGGGCTCAGTTGGCGTCCCTGCTGAAGAAAATCCGCCTGCTGGAGCCTGACAATCCCTGGACGACCTATCGCCTGGCCGCCGCCGAGATTGCCATGGGGCAACCGCGAGAGGCTGATAAAGCGTTCAGTGAATTACTGGCGCTCCAAAGCCGCAATCCTGAGGCTCGTTACGCCCACGGCCTGTACCTGGCCAACGAGAGCCGCGACAGCGAAGTGCTGGCCACCCTCAGGCAAGTCCCGGCCGCCGCCTGGACCGATAACATGCGTGAACTGGAAACCCGGATCAAACGTCGGATGTTGATGGCTCAGGTCGAGCAGCTACGCAACGCCGGGCATGAGCCTCAGGCCATTGCTTTATTGTTGCGTGACCCAACCGTGGATGATCTTGGCACCCTCGCCGACTGGGCGGCACAGCGTGAAGACTACGCCGAAGCCGAACGTTACTACCGCAAAGTGCTCAAGCTCCAGCCGCAAAATGACGAGGCGCAGTTGGGCTTGATCGAAACGCAGATTGCCACCGGGCACATCCAGCAAGCGCGTGCCGGCCTGGAAAAAATCGTCGTGCCGCCGTCGGCACCTGCGCCCTGGCAACGACGTCTATCCAACGCCTGGTCCGCGGTGGGCGAAAAGGACAAAGCCGCCGCGATGTTCGCCAATCTGCTGAAAACACCACAGACCGATCCGCTGATCTACCGCGATGCGGCGCGCCTGATGGCCAGGGATCAGCCGCAACAGGCACTGGATAATTACGCCCGCAGCATGGCAGCAGCAGGTTTGATTTCACCTGCCCAAGCCAGCCCCCGCGACAACATAGCCATGACCGAGGCCAGTCGCGCCAAGGACAGCGATGAGTGGCTGGCGCGAAGCCTGCGCAGCGATGTCGACGAGCTTTACAAACAGCAGAACCCGACCGTCAATCTTTACCATGACTTCGCTTGGCGCACCGACAACACTGCACCGGGCATCTCCGACCTGACGACGCAGATAACCATTTTGCGTATCGATTCGCCGTTCGCCCAAGGGAAGGGATTCGTCCAGGCCGAACAGGTGGACCTTGACGCCAGCGCCTTCGACACCGACGCCGATGGTTTACACCGGGAACAGTTCGGCACCTGCGCCGTGCAGTACCGGGTTAAGGCGACGGGTACGCCGGTGCCCAATGGCTGCCCCGACACTTCACTGAGCACCAGCGGGCCAAGCCTCGCTGCGGGCTGGAAAAACGATCAATGGGCGCTCGACCTTGGCCACTCGCCGCAAGGTTTCGAAGTGGGCAACTGGCTGGGTGGTGTCGCGTACAGCAGTGACTGGAGGTCCATTGGCTGGACGTTGACCGCCTCACGCCGGCCCATGAGCAACTCGGTGGTGTCCTACGCCGGAGCCGTCGATCCGGTGACCGGTACGCGCTGGGGTGGCGTGACCAGCAATGGTGTGACCTTGAGCCTGAGCCATGATGAAGGGGGTGTTGATGGTGTCTGGGCCAGTTTCGGCAGCCATTGGCTGCGCGGCAAGAACGTGGTCGACAATCAGCGGCTTTCGGCCATGACCGGATACTATTACCGACTGGTGGACCGTGCCGACGAACGCATGCGCACTGGTTTGACCCTTATGTATTGGGGTTATGACAAAGACTTGAGCGAGTACACCCTGGGTCAGGGCGGCTATTACAGTCCACAACGGTATTACTCCATCGGCATACCCTTCAGCTATGCCTGGCGTAATGCCAACTGGTCGACTCTGCTGGAAAGTTCGGTGGGCTGGTCCGTCTCAAAAACCGATGGAAGCGATTTGTACCCACTGGACGGTCCGGCGGGCAAGGTGTTCAGCCAGGCCGCCGCCGCTGGATTGGAAATCGATCCGGACACGACCCTGACCAAGGCCGGAAGCAGCAGCAGCGGCGCGAGTATCCGTGTGCAAGGTTTGGTCGAACGCCGCCTGACCGATCACATGGTCTTGGGCTCGGGGATCTCCTTGCAACACAGCGAAGGCTACGCCCCAAGCCGGGTGATGCTGTACCTGCGTTACACCTTCGATGAATGGCAGGGCAACCTCCCGATGCCGATCGAACCAATAACGCCGTATGCGGACATGCGGTGATGATGAGAGGTCTCACGGCAGCAACCCTTGGGCTCTAGAAGCGAACGTGTTCACGGTTAAGGTCACCGGGAGCCGTGAGTGACGGGGTAACGAGTATTCGGGGATGTGCGCTGAGCCCTCCATCGGCGCGATGTTGGCTATGCTGCTGACAGCATGATGCTGTTCACTATTGGGGGATGATTGATGTTCTACGTGCAACGCAACGCAGAAGGCCACCTGATGCGCGTGGAAGCCGAAGCTTACGCCGAATCCACGGAAACGCTTCCGGCCGACCACCCTGACCTCCAGGCCTGGTTCGCCAGTGAAGTCATGGCCACCAGCCACAAACAACTGCTGCAAATCAAACAGCTCAAGCAACTGAGACAGAGTGACCTGGAAATGATCCGGGTACTCGATGACTTGATCGAGGTGCTGATCAGCAAAGGCGTGATCCTGGTCACCGATCTGCCAGCGCCGGCGCAGGCCAAATTCATGGACCGCAGCCAGGCCCGTGAGGCCTTGGGTGGGCTGAGTCTTCTGGTTGAGGATGATGAGGAAGGATTTATCTGACGCTTCGCTGACGTTGATGCCGCCATCGCGAACAAGCTCGCGATGGCGGCATCAACGACGACACAACCCCATGCCCTAAGCCCAAGGCTTGGGCTCTCCTACCAACCGCCCCTGAACCCCATACACACCCATCTCGCGAATCACCGCCAACTCCCCTTCGGTTTCGACACGCTCGGCAATCAACGGCAGATCAATACCGTGGGCGGCACGTTGAACGGCTTCGATAAACAGGCGTTTGTCACTCTCCTGATCGATCGCGCGGATGTAGCTGCCATCGATTTTCAGATAGGCCAATCCGAGTCTCGCCAGGTTGCCGATCATGCTGAAGCGCCCACCGAAATGTTGCAGGCTCAACGAGAACCCCAGTTCGCGCAAACGCCGTGTCAGGTCTGCGAGATCGGCTTGCTCCGGCAATTGCTCTTCGCCGATTTCCAGGGTCAGTCGTGGCCCCAGATTGGAATGCGAACGTAGCGTCTCGAACAGCGCATTCAACGCTTGCGGATCTTGCAGAGTCGCCAGCGACAGGTTCAACGCCAATGAATGTTCGTGATCGTCCATCTGCTCGAGCACCAGCTCCAACATCAGCCGGTCCAGTCGTGCAGCCCAGCCGAACCGTTCAAGCCATGGCAGGAAACGTCCCGCCGGGATGCTCTGACCCTCATCGTCGATCAAGCGTGAAAGCACTTTGTAATTGAGCACCAACTGTGTGTCCTGACTGGCGACGACCGGTTGGAAATACAGTTTGAATCGCCGCTGATTCAGCGCCTGATCCAGCATCTCATGCCAGGCATGGTGGTCGTCACCGACCCCGGCCAACGCACTGTGATCGAGGCAGACCCAGTTCGAGCCAGTCTGGCCCTCGGCCTGCGCCAATGCCTGGTCCGCCAGCCCGAGCACGGCTTGCGGGGTATCGCCATGAATAAAGGGTGCCAGGCCGATGGCGGCCACCGAGACCACGTCCGTGGCGCCGGTCGCATGCAGGCTGGCCAGGGCGATGTCGAGGTGCTGCGCCAGTTGCAGGGCCTCCTCACGCACCAGCCCTGGCGCCAGCACGGCGAATTCGCCGCCTCGGATCCGCGTGACCAGATTTTGCGTTTCCGGGTATCTGGCGCACTCGCGGGACAACTGCTGGCCGACCGCTTGAAGCAACTGATCGGTGCGCTGCCCGCCCAGCCGTTGGTTCAAACCCGCCAGGTCCTGAACCCGCAACAGCAGCAAATAACCGGAACTGGCCTGTTCGGGATTGCTCACCCGTGCGTTCAATTGCATCTCAAAATAACGTCGATTGGCCAGTCCGGTCAGGCTGTCCTGATAGGACTCGATTCGCAGTTTTTCACTGCGCTCGGCCTGTTCCTGAAACAACGCCTGGAGCTTCTCGACCATCTGGTTCATGGCCAATACCACTCGACGCAATTCCGGCGTACGCGGTAATTGCGGCAAGCTGAGAAACTCGCGACGGGCAATGGCGTGGGACTGCTGGACCATGTAATCCAGCGGCTTCAATTGCCGACGCAGCAACAGCGCGCCCAATACCGCACTGACCACGCCACAGCCCAGCAACCACCCCAGGCTGCCCAAGGCGCTCTGCCACAGCTTGGCCAGTGCGAACATCGGGTGACTGACCACCTCGACCCGCGCGGCCTGCTCCCATCCACGACTGACAATCGCATCGCCGCCAGCGGGTTCCAGGCCAATGAGTTTGACGAACCAGTCCGGCACATGGGTATCGGCCGGAATGCCGCTGCGTTCGACCAGGGTTTTATCGCTGGATATATCGACCACTCGGATGCTCGCGTAATAACCGCTGTCGAAGATCGAGCTGACCAGTAACTCGGTCATCGCCGGGTCGTCGATGTTCGGCGTCAGGGACAGCGCCAGCGCCGTCGCCGCGTCCTGCGCGTGGGAGCGCAGTTGATTGACGTATTGGGCGCGCGAGCTCTCCAGGCTGACCACGAAGTTGCCGGTGAAGGCGACGACCAGAAACAGACAGATAGCGATCAAAAGTTGTTTGAACAAAGACATCTGTGGGCGCGCTCCTAGTTGGTCGTCTCGACCGGGAATCCTTCGGCCTGCATTTTTTTCAGCACATCCTGCCATCGGGACAGACGTTTGGTGTCACCAACCTTCTGATTACCCTTGGCCCCCGGTAACCACAACCCTTCGGCATTGAAAGAGTAGACCGGCAGTAAATCCTTTCTTTGGCTGGCCGGCCTGATCACGTCGATCAGGCTGTCGAGCACCAGCGGCTCGGCGTCCGGGCTGGAGTAGTAGGTCAGCACCATATGCGCGCGATTCAGGCTCAACGCCTTTACGTAGGTAATGCGCAGCTTGTCACTGGAGACGCCGAGGTGGCGCAGGCTGAAATATTTGGCGATCGCGTAAT
Source organism: Pseudomonas fluorescens group sp. PF-69 (assembly GCF_054481235.1). NCBI lineage: Bacteria > Pseudomonadati > Pseudomonadota > Gammaproteobacteria > Pseudomonadales > Pseudomonadaceae > Pseudomonas > Pseudomonas fluorescens group sp. PF-69. The sequence continues at coordinate 1,477,554 of NZ_JBTMNC010000001.1, forward strand.
CTTCGCAATCACCGGCGCCTTTCCACAGGGCTTCGATGGGTGTTTCCCAGTAATCGACCTGGTGCCACAGGTCGATGTCCTCGACGTAGCGTACTCGTTTGTTGAAAAAGCGGTTGACCGCATTGAGCTTGTCCAGCTCGCTGACCTGCTTCTGGGTGGCCAACAAGTGTTGCCAATCATCAATGCGCTGCTGACCTTCACCCAAAGGGCCGTACAATGCCCGCGCCCGACCGCTGATCAGGGAAAAATCCCAATCGGCATGCACCCCGCCCAGCAGCACGCCGGCCAGGAGCAAGGCGCCGCACAGACAGCGCAATATCCGGGAGATCGGGAAACGTACCGCCAATGCAAGGCATCCAGGGTAGTCAGGAGAACGTCGGTTGATGGTGTCGGTTCGCCCGCTAAAAAACAATGGCACGCTGAGATCAGCGACCACGCGCTAGACTAAGACAAAGCCCCCTATGTTGGGCGTTTGACAACCTGTCCGGCAGTCACTAGTGTCAGTTGGATCCAAAAACCTCAATCAATCAGGGTGCGTAGTAGTGACACAAAAGCCCAACCCTCTCGGCAGTATCAAGGTCAACGGGCCGATTCCCGCTCATCTGGCACGCTCAGTGATAGAACAAACCCTGCGCTCAGCCATTCTCGACGGTCGTATTCCCTGCGGTACGGCCTTGCGCCAGCAAGACCTCGCCGACTTGTTTGGCGTCAGCCGCATGCCGGTTCGCGAAGCCCTGCGCCAACTCGAAGCCCAGGCACTGCTCAACGTGATCGCCCATAAAGGCGCGGTCGTTGCGCCGCTGGTGCAGGGCGACGCTGCTGAAACCTATGCACTGCGGATCCTGCTGGAGTCCGAAGCGCTGCGCTTGTCGATTCCCTTGCTCGAAGACGAGGATATTGACCAAGCTGCCCGTTACATCGACGAGTTGGAAACGGAAAAGGACTACACCGAAATCGGTCGACTCAATCGCTTGTTCCATATGTCGCTCTACAACAAGGCCCCCAATCGCCGGCTGTTGAAACTGGTCGAAGACGGGTTGAACGAAGAAGAGCGTTTCCTGCGCTTCAATCTGGAAGCCATGGGCCTGGGCAAGTTATCCCAGGAAGATCACCGGGCACTGCTGCGGGCCGCCGAAGACCGGGACGTCGAAAGGTCGGTAACGTTGCTGGAAAACCACCTCAATCGTGGGGTCGAAGTCATTACTCGCTACCTGGGCAGCCTTGAAGCCCAAAACAAAAAAACCTCCAAATGACACCGATCGGCCTGTGACGAGGGAGCTTGCTCTCGCCGGGCTGCGCAGCGGCCACAAAACCTGCACACGGTTTCTTTAGTACCTGAAAGCGAACCATCCCCTTACAAATTTCCCGCCTCTACCTCCCTTTCCAATCCGCACACCTCGGTGATAGCGGCTGCCTTGAATTACGCTCACTCTTGGGTCGACAACGAACGATGAACGGGTGAAGCGCCGCCACCGCGGAGCAGTCCTCGCACCAGAAACCTACGGAAGGAGCCTCGCCACGGGAGCGGAAGAGTCGGTGTCACCCCCGTCACTTCTCCCTTAGTCAAATCACCTCAACCATTCAGATAAGAAAGTTGCTTCGAGTGAGGCATTCACTCTTTATTTAAATTCTGACTTATATAAGACGGAAGGAGCAACGACATGCCAATAAAACTTATATAAGAAGTTTTATTGGAACTTCTCACACCCAAGAAAGTTTAACTTTAAAAAGTCAACGAAATAACTTGCCCAACACTTAACTTGTGTACTAATTTTTCCACGCCGCCCATGCACACCGACGGCAGCGCCATATAACGCTGATCCAAATACAACTAAACCGATCAATTCATTTGAGGCGCGCGTTCGCCAGCAGAAAAGAAACATCAACAGTTAGTGCGCAATTACAGTCCATCTGACTATTTAGAGGTTCACCCATGAAACCAACTAAAGACCGTCTCAATCAGAAGAAAGCCGAGCTTGGTTCACACCCGATTTTCTCGGAAATACATTCACTGTCCGTATTGCAACGTTTTATGGAAACCCATGTGTTTGCAGTGTGGGACTTCATGTCCCTGACCAAGCGTCTACAGCAGGAATTGACGTGCATCCATCTGCCGTGGCTGCCGCCGCAAGATCCACAGGCCGCTCGGTTAATCAATGAGATCGTGTTGGGCGAAGAGTCCGACGACCGCCCGGTCCATGGTCACTACAGCCATTTCGAACTGTATCTGGATGCGATGCGTGAAGTCGGCGCCAGCACATCCGCCATCGAGCACTTCGTCGCGCTGCAACAAGAAGGCGTGAGTTACGACGTGGCGTTGCAAAGCGTGAACGTCGATCCAGCGGCGGCTCGGTTTGTACGCCATACGCTGCACACCGCACTACATGCGCCAGGCCATAGCGTGGCGGCAGCGTTTCTACACGGCCGCGAGAGCGTCATTCCGCAGATGTTCCAGCGCATTCTCGACGATTGGGGCATCGGCATCGAACAGGCGCCGACCTTCCGCTATTACCTCCAACGACACATTGAAGTCGACTCCGAAGACCACGGCCCGGCCGCGGAAAAACTCCTCGCCCGACTGGTCGATGGTGATCCGCAACGACAGGAAGACGTGTATGCCAGCGCCATCGCCGCGGTGGAAAGCCGCATCGCTCTGTGGGACGGCTTGCGCCTGAGCATGAGCGAACAGCTTGCGCAGGTGAACGCATGAACGCCGCCGACTACCAATCCTTCGCCGACGCCTGGGAAAGCCGCGCGACCATTCGCACCCGCCCGCGTCGCGTGCTGGAGAACGACGACAAACTGATCTACCCACTAAGCCGCCAACCGCTGGTGCTCAGTGATAGCTTCCAGCGTGAGTGCCCGGAACAGCGCGACTTCGCCCTGGTGCAGACGCTCTACAAATTCATCAACGACGTGGTGATTTTCGAAACCGAGATCGTCGACAAGACCGCCCGCAGCATCGCCAAGAATCGCTTCGACGTGGCCTTCCCGTTCGCCTGCCGTTATGACGCCATGACCGTCGTCGTGGACGAGGATTACCACGCGCTGGTGGCGATGGATTTCATGCAGCAGACGGTCGCCATGACCGGCATCGCACCCATCGAACTGCCGGGCGAAATCGAGCTGAGCCGCGCGATCCCGACGGCCGTGGCACTCGCGCCGCAGCACCTGCGTGGGGCCGTGGAACTGATCTGCGTGGCCATCGCCGAAAACACCGTGACCGGCGATGTGGCGGCCTTCGCCAAGGACGATACGGTCAAGCAGTCGATCAAGGGCTTGATGGCCGATCACTTGTTGGACGAAGGCCGGCACTCTGGCTTCTGGTCGCGGATGGTGCGCATCTACTGGCACACCGCGAGCGAAGAAGACCGCCAATGCATCGCGCGGATCCTGCCGGTGTTCATCGGCCACTACCTGACCAACGACATCCAGAAGTCCTTCGACTTCCGGTTGATCGACGCCTTGCGGATCAGCGACACGGCGCGGCACGCCCTCAGGCGTGAAGTGTCGGGGCTGGCCTTCCCGATCAATCGCCATCACCCGTTGGTGACCAACATCGTGCGGTTCTTCCACAGCAGTTCGCTGCTGGATTCGCCGTGCGTGCAACGCGCCTTGAGCGACTACCTGATTTGAGGAGGAGCCATCATGAGACGTCTCGACATATTGCTCGTAGGACACAGCCAGGCCCTGACCGACCTGGCGCTGGAACTCGAACAACACGGTCATGTACTGACGCGGGTAAAGGCCGGCGATGCGCTGATGCCAAAGCCCGTGGACTTGTTGATCGACGATGCCACATTGACGATTCAGCGCTTCGAGGATGTGCCGCGACTGACGCTGCAACTGGGCATCGGTTTACCGGGCGCTTCCGGGCTGCCGTCGCTGGACTTGCTGTGCCTGCACGACTGCGCGCTGGTCAGCCGTGTCCCGATAGCCGATGAACCCTCGGGCAATGGCCAGTCCTTGCGTCTGCGCGCAGTAGCGGAACTGGTGGACCATGCGGCCCTGCTGGTCAGCCGCTTCTCCAGGGACGCCGACTATTTTTTGCTCGCCGGCCCCACCCCTTCGGCGCCCTTCGAGCGCGTGGAAAGTCTGCTGTTTCTCGAGAGCCTGGCATTTGTGCATCGGCTCAATGCCACCGATGAACCGCGCCTGCTGCAATTGGCACAGACGCCAATGATCGAGCGGCTGGAGCAGCGATTGACTCGGTCTGCCGATCGCCCTGCGCTGAACATTGCCGGCACATCAATCGACTACGGCCAACTGCATAACCACAGCCGAGCCATCGCCCAGCGTTTGCAACCGCTGCTGGCCCGGCATCCAGGACCCATTGTGGTGGGTATCTGCCTGCCAAAATGCAGCGCGTTGTACGCGGGAATTCTGGCGATCCTCGGTTGCGGCGCTGTGTATCTGCCACTGGAGCCGAGCCATCCGTTACAGCGTCAGCAATACATCCTGTCGAACGCCGGCGCGGTCTTGCTGCTGCATGACGGGCAACATCCGCTCTCATCAGAAATGCCGGGGCTGGACATTTCCCTTATCGACGTCGATGACGCGGATCCCGATCAACCGCTGATGCACCAACGCCTCAATCTCGACGCACCGTGCATGGCGCTCTACACGTCGGGCACGACGGGTCACCCCAAAGGCGTGCTGCTCAGCCAGGCCAATCTCGCCCACTTCACGGCGTGGTACGCCGACTATGTGCAGCTGACCGAGCAAAGTCGGGTGCTGCAGTTTTCGTCGCTGAGTTTCGACTCTTCGTTAATCGATATTTTCCCGACCCTGCTGCAAGGTGCCGAGTTGATCGTGCCCAGCGAGGACCAGCGTCGCGACACACTGCAATTGGTTGAGTTGATCCGCCATCAACGTCTGAGCCACGCCTTTTTGCCGCCGGCCTTGCTGAGCATCCTGCCGCTGGAGCAACTGCAAGGCCTCGATCACGTGATGACCGGCGGCGATGTCTGCGAGCCCTGGGTCATCCAGCAACTGACCCGCCAAGGCACGCTCTACAACCTGTACGGCCCCACCGAAGCCACGGTGCTGATTACGGCGCGACGACTGCGGACCGGCGATAACAATCGGTCGCTGGGCGGTCCGATCGCCAACAGCCAGGTGCTGATTCTCGATGAAGACTTGCAGCCTGTTGGCGAGCAGACCGTTGGCGAGTTGTTCATTGTCGGACCGGGTGTTTGCCTGGGTTACCTGAATAATCCACAGCAGACCGCCGAACGTTATCTGAGCTTGAGCCTGCCCAATGGCCAAAGCCTGCGCGCCTACCGAACCGGCGACATGGCGAAGTGGACCCCTGAGGGGGTCGAGCTGTGCGGACGGCGTGATAATCAAGTGAAAATTCGCGGCTTTCGGGTCGAGCCGGAGGAAATCGAACGCTGCCTGCGCGACAGTCAGTTGTACCGGCAGGTGGCGGTGGTCATCGACGCCCAGCGACGGATTCTGGCCTTCCTCGCCCAGCCTCAGGAAGATCGAACCGGCGCCGCTCGCCAGGCACTGAAGGCCCATGCGGCGCAGCACTTGCCGGACTACATGCAACCCATCGCCTGGACCGAAATGGCGAGCATGCCGTACGCCAGCAACGGCAAAATCGATCGCAAGGCGCTGCTGGAACTGCCGATGACCGTCAGCGAAAACACCCCCCGACGCTTGCCTGTCAGTGCCGATGAAGCGCTGTTGCTGCAGATCTGGGCCGAGCTGTTGGAGTTGCCGAGCAGCGATATTTCCACCGACGAAAGCTTCTTCAATCTGGGCGGTCACTCGATCCTGCTGTCGCGCATGCTCCTGCGTTTACGCGAGGAGTTCGGTCGCAGCATTTCGATCAACCGCTTCATCGAGCTGCCCACCATCACCAAGCTGGCGACGCTGGTTCGCGGCTCCGGCAGCGAAGAGGTGTTGAGCCCGCAAGCCATGGCCGATGTCCTGCGTGAACTGGAGGTGCAGCCATTGCCCGCCAACCGCCTGGGTGACGTGCACAAAGTCATCGTCACCGGTGCCAACAGTTTTGTCGGCGTCCACATTGTCGAAGCGCTGCTGGCGTGGGGTGCCAGTGAAGTCGCATGCCTGGTGCGCGACAGCGATGGGCAACCGGCTCCAGAACGGTTTGCCCATGCGCTCCGGGAAAACCGTCTGGAGCACTTGGACCTGAGTCGGATTCGGGTATACGCAGCGGACATCACACGTCCCCAACTGGGGCTGGCCGCTGATGTATATGAGCGGCTCGATCGAGAGTTCGGTGCATTGGTGCACAACGCCGCCAACGTCAATCACGTGCTCGATTACGAGTCGTTGGCGCGGGATAACGTCGAACCGATTTTCGAGTGCCTGCGCCTGTGCGAAGGGCGCAGCAAAAAGATCTTCAACTTCGTCTCGACGCTTTCGGCCTCCAGCACCATCTCCGCCGAAGGTCGGGTGCTTGAGTTACCCGCGGCACATACCCCGCCGATCTACATCAAGAATGGCTACAACCTGTCCAAGTGGGTCGGCGAACGGATTCTTGAGCGCGCGCGGGAGCGCGGGGTATGGGTCAATCTCTATCGCCCCGGCAACATCAGTTTCAACAGCGCCACAGGCGTGTGCCAGCCGCACAAGAACCGTTTGATGCTGATGCTCAAGGGGTCGATCCAGCTCGGGCAGGTGCCGGCATTCGCGCTGAATTTCGACCTGATGCCGGTGGATTTCCTCGCCCGTTTTATCGCCTTTCATGCCAGCCGTTATCAGCCGCAAAGGCCAGTGTTCAACCTGCACAACCCCGAACCGCTGGATTGGGGCACCTACGTGGCCTCCTTTCGCGAAGCAGGTCGCGAATTTTCCCTGGTCAGTGTCACCGATTGGCAGCAGCAATTGGGTCGAGTCGACAGCGACAACGCGTTGTTCGGGGTGTTGGGCTTCTACCTCAACGGCTTTGAGGAAGACATCGGCGACATCTCCATGATCGGCCATGACAACGCCAAGGCTGGCGTTCGACAAATGGGCGCGTGTTACCCGGAAAAGTCCCCTGCGCTGCTGCGACGCGGTTGCGACTACCTCAAAGAAATCAATTTCATCTGATCCATCCCAACCAAGAACGGAGAAAAACCATGAGCACTCTGCAACCCGACACCCTGATCAAAAACCCGCAAGGCTGCCAGGTCGTGTCCTCGGTGGAAGTACCGGTCGATGCTGCAAAAGTCTGGGCCGTGGTCGGCAACTTCGCCGGCTTCGATCAATTCATCCCGGCGCTGTCGCACATCGAGATGACCGGCGAGGGCGTGTCGTCCCTACGCAAGAAGTTCTTCAGGGACGGCAACCTGGTGGTCGAGCAACTCAACTCCCGCGACGACCAGGCTCTGAGCATGACTTGGACCACGATTTACAACACCTTGGGCGTGGCCAATTTATGGGCGGCCATGAACGTGGAATCACTGGGAGCAGGTAAATCGCGGGCCACTTGGACGATCATTGCCGAACCTGCACAGGGGGGTGCTGATGCGCTACCGGGGTTCAAGGATTTCGTTCAGGGCTTTGCCGATGATGCGATGAATAATGTGTTGAAGGTGTTTGAATAAGGCTGGGCTTGCTTCTCTGCCGGCCGACCACTTCTGTTGCTGCTACAAAGCCAGCCTCTGAGCCCAGGGGCTGGCTTTTTTGTGGCTGATGATTTTTGGCTGGTCCAGAACGACAAAACCCCTACCTGCATACGCAGATAGGGGTTTCGGAATTTAATCTTGACGATGACCTACTCTCACATGGGGAAACCCCACACTACCATCGGCGATGCATCGTTTCACTGCTGAGTTCGGGATGGGATCAGGTGGTTCCAATGCTCTATGGTCGTCAAGAAATTCTGTGTGCCGGTCCGCCTGTTATGGCGTGCCAACGAATTCTTGATGCTTCTACTATTAAAGACAAAACCCCTACCTGCATACGCAGATAGGGGTTTCGGAATTTAATCTTGACGATGACCTACTCTCACATGGGGAAACCCCACACTACCATCGGCGATGCATCGTTTCACTGCTGAGTTCGGGATGGGATCAGGTGGTTCCAATGCTCTATGGTCGTCAAGAAATTCGGGTACCGAACCGTCTTTCGACGCTTCAGCAAATTGGGTATGCGATAGTTTGTGTGTTGTGCGAACTTTCGGTTCATTGCGTCTTCACACACCGCAATCTGGCTTTGCTCTTTATTTAGGAGCATGCAAATTGCTTGGGTGTTATATGGTCAAGCCTCACGGGCAATTAGTATTGGTTAGCTCAACGCCTCACAGCGCTTACACACCCAACCTATCAACGTCGTAGTCTTCGACGGCCCTTCAGGGAACTCAAGGTTCCAGTGAGATCTCATCTTGAGGCTAGTTTCCCGCTTAGATGCTTTCAGCGGTTATCTATTCCGAACATAGCTACCCGGCAATGCCACTGGCGTGACAACCGGAACACCAGAGGTTCGTCCACTCCGGTCCTCTCGTACTAGGAGCAGCCCCTCTCAAATCTCAAACGTCCACGGCAGATAGGGACCGAACTGTCTCACGACGTTCTAAACCCAGCTCGCGTACCACTTTAAATGGCGAACAGCCATACCCTTGGGACCGGCTTCAGCCCCAGGATGTGATGAGCCGACATCGAGGTGCCAAACACCGCCGTCGATATGAACTCTTGGGCGGTATCAGCCTGTTATCCCCGGAGTACCTTTTATCCGTTGAGCGATGGCCCTTCCATACAGAACCACCGGATCACTAAGACCTACTTTCGTACCTGCTCGACGTGTCTGTCTCGCAGTCAAGCGCGCTTTTGCCTTTATACTCTACGACCGATTTCCGACCGGTCTGAGCGCACCTTCGTACTCCTCCGTTACTCTTTAGGAGGAGACCGCCCCAGTCAAACTACCCACCATACACTGTCCTCGATCCGGATAACGGACCTGAGTTAGAACCTCAAAGTTGCCAGGGTGGTATTTCAAGGATGGCTCCACGCGAACTGGCGTCCACGCTTCAAAGCCTCCCACCTATCCTACACAAGCAAATTCAAAGTCCAGTGCAAAGCTATAGTAAAGGTTCACGGGGTCTTTCCGTCTAGCCGCGGATACACTGCATCTTCACAGCGATTTCAATTTCACTGAGTCTCGGGTGGAGACAGCGCCGCCATCGTTACGCCATTCGTGCAGGTCGGAACTTACCCGACAAGGAATTTCGCTACCTTAGGACCGTTATAGTTACGGCCGCCGTTTACCGGGGCTTCGATCAAGAGCTTCGCGTTAGCTAACCCCATCAATTAACCTTCCGGCACCGGGCAGGCGTCACACCCTATACGTCCACTTTCGTGTTTGCAGAGTGCTGTGTTTTTAATAAACAGTCGCAGCGGCCTGGTATCTTCGACCGGCGTGGGCTTACGCAGCAAGTGCTTCACCCTCACCGGCGCACCTTCTCCCGAAGTTACGGTGCCATTTTGCCTAGTTCCTTCACCCGAGTTCTCTCAAGCGCCTTGGTATTCTCTACCCAACCACCTGTGTCGGTTTGGGGTACGGTTCCTGGTTACCTGAAGCTTAGAAGCTTTTCTTGGAAGCATGGCATCAACCACTTCGTGTTCTAAAAGAACACTCGTCATCAGCTCTCGGCCTTAAGATCCCGGATTTACCTAAGATCTCAGCCTACCACCTTAAACTTGGACAACCAACGCCAAGCTGGCCTAGCCTTCTCCGTCCCTCCATCGCAATAACCAGAAGTACAGGAATATTAACCTGTTTTCCATCGACTACGCTTTTCAGCCTCGCCTTAGGGACCGACTAACCCTGCGTCGATTAACGTTGCGCAGGAAACCTTGGTCTTTCGGCGTGGGTGTTTTTCACACCCATTGTCGTTACTCATGTCAGCATTCGCACTTCTGATACCTCCAGCAAGCTTCTCAACTCACCTTCACAGGCTTACAGAACGCTCCTCTACCGCATCACCTAAGTGA
>NZ_JBTMNC010000001.1:1492500-1607500 GCF_054481235.1 Pseudomonas fluorescens group sp. PF-69
TCCGCAAGAATCTGTCCGGCCCACGGCCCGGCCAGCACCCGCGATAAATCCAGAACCCGTAGATGCGAAAGCGCGCCCATGGCCGTTCTCCTATTAATAGAACGCCTGGATGCCGGTTTGCGCACGACCAAGGATCAGCGCGTGGACGTCATGCGTACCTTCATAGGTATTCACCACTTCCAGGTTGACCAGATGGCGAGCGACGCCAAATTCATCGGAGATGCCGTTGCCGCCGAGCATATCGCGAGCCATGCGGGCGATGTCCAAAGACTTGCCGCAGGAGTTGCGCTTCATCATCGAAGTGATTTCGACCGCCGCAGTGCCTTCGTCTTTCATGCGACCCAGACGCAGGCAGCCTTGCAGCGCCATGGTGATTTCGGTCTGCATGTCAGCCAGTTTCTTCTGAATCAGTTGAGTGGCGGCCAATGGGCGACCGAACTGCTGACGATCTAGCGTGTATTGGCGAGCGGTGTGCCAGCAGAACTCGGCAGCTCCCAGCGCGCCCCAGGCAATCCCGTAACGAGCCGAGTTGAGGCAAGTAAAAGGACCCTTAAGGCCACGGATATCCGGGAAGATGTTCTCTTCCGGAACAAATACGTTGTCCATGACGATTTCACCGGTGATCGACGCACGCAGGCCGACCTTGCCGTGAATGGCCGGAGCGCTCAGGCCTTTCCAGCCTTTCTCCAGAACGAAACCGCGGATATCACCCGCATCGTCTTTGCCCCAAACGACAAACACGTCAGCGATTGGGCTGTTGGTAATCCACATTTTGTTACCGGTCAGGCTGTAGCCACCGTCCACTTTGCGCGCACGAGTAATCATCGCGCCTGGGTCGGAACCGTGGTTGGGTTCGGTCAGACCAAAGCAGCCGATCCATTCACCCGAGGCCAGTTTCGGCAAGTACTTCTGCTTCTGCGCTTCAGTACCGAATTCATTGATTGGCACCATCACCAGAGAGGACTGCACACTCATCATCGAACGATAGCCGGAGTCGACACGCTCGACTTCACGGGCAATCAAGCCATAGCTGACATAGTTCAGGCCGCTGCCACCGTACTGCTCGGGGATGGTCGCGCCCAGCAGGCCCACTTCACCCATCTCGCGGAAGATCGCCGGATCGGTCTTTTCATGACGGAAAGCTTCGAGAACGCGTGGCGCGAGGCTCTGCTGAGCGAACTGCGCAGCGGTGTCGCGGATCATGCGCTCTTCTTCAGTGAGCTGTTGATCCAGCAGCAAAGGATCGATCCAGTTGAAGCTAGCTTTACCGGCCATGAGTATGTCCTCTCGAAACAGGTCTAATAACGTGGATTGATCCTAGGCCGGGTTCGGCCTCCCTACAAACGAGGATTTTGCATACTGTTGTGCTAATTTCTCACTCCGAAACGTCGCGCAATGCCAATAATGCGATGTATTAGTGAGGTTGACGTACATGCGCAGAAAGATACCCAGCACAACCGCCCTGATCAGCTTTGAAGCCGCAGCGCGCCACGAGAGCTTCACCAAGGCAGCACAGGAGCTTTCGCTGACCCAGGGCGCCATTTGCCGCCAGATTGCCAGCCTCGAAGACTTCCTCGGCGTAGAGCTGTTCCGACGCTCGCGACGCGGAGTCAAACTGACCGAAGCCGGACTTTCTTACAGCCGCCGAGTCGCCACTCAACTGGACGCGGTGGAGCGCGATACCTTGTCCGTGATGGGACAACAGGGTGCCAACGTGATCGAGTTGGCCGTGGTGCCGACCTTCGGCACCCAATGGCTGCTACCTCGATTGAAGGACTTCCAGAAAAAGCACCCGGAAGTGACAGTCAACCTGACCAACCGCACACGCCCCTTCCTGTTTGCCGACACCGACTTCGATGCCGCGATTTACTTTGGGGACGCGGACTGGTCGGGTACAGAATCCCACCGCCTGATGGGCGAGCATCCGCTCCCGGTATGTAGCCCCGCCCTACTGGGAAACAAGACCGTTCTGACAGCCGATGAAATCGCGGAACTGCCCCTCCTGCAGCAGACCACCCGCCCCTATGCCTGGCGGCAGTGGTTCGACTCCCAGCACCTGAATGTCCCTCGCGACATGACAGGGCCACGCTACGAGCTATTCTCCATGCTGGCTCAAGCAGCCATGCACGACATGGGAATTGCCCTGATACCGCCATTCCTGATTCAGCGCGAACTGACCGAGAAACGCCTGGTGATCGCCAACCCTCAGGCCCTCTCGAGCATCAAGGCCTATTACCTGATGATTCCTGAGCGAAAGGTCGAATCTGCGTCATTAAGGGCTTTTCGAGATTGGCTGGTGAATCAAGCACACAGCTACAGCCTAGAGAAATGAAGGCTTCGAGGCATTAGCTGACCCCGTAGTCAGCAAAATAAAAACCCTACAGATATAAGTATTTGTCGCATTTTCGCAGACTGTAGACAAAGGTAGTACAGACGTCCTACAAGCGCCTGAAGACGTGGCTTTGAGCTTCTATCTGAAAGCAATGCCGCATCATTCATATGGCCGATGCATAAATGGCTGAAAATCCACCAAACTCCTTGAAAGGCACGGGTTATAAGGGATTGAGCCGATTAGTTGCGACATTCGGTCACGGGGTGACTTGTAGTTAATTTTCCGTCACCCGTCATAATTCCTTGAAGGGCACAAAGTTCGCCTGCAAAATGCCGCGCCCCGCCCTGATTTGGCGGGATCGTGCTGATCAGCCGCCCCAATCGCACCATCCGTAGTGCATGGGTTTACTCAATAAGATCACGCAGGAGATTTGACGTGCACATTGGTGTTCCTCTCGAAACCCAGACGGGTGAAACACGGGTTGCTGCAACCCCGGAAACCATCAAGAAGCTGATCGGCCAGGGTCATAAGGTCACTGTACAAAGCGGCGCCGGCCTAAAGGCCAGTGTTGTCGACAGTGCTTATGAAGCGGCAGGCGCGATCATTGGCAGCGCCAACGATGCGTTTGGTGCGGAGCTGATTCTTAAAGTGGTCGCACCCAGCGACAGCGAGCTGGCGCTGATCAAGCGCGGCACCGTTGTGGTGGGCATGCTCAACCCGTTCAGCAATGAAACCATCGCCAAAATGGCCGAGTGCGGCATGACTGCCTTTGCCCTGGAAGCGGCGCCTCGCACTTCCCGGGCCCAAAGCCTGGATGTGCTGTCCTCGCAAGCCAACATTGCCGGTTATAAAGCCGTGCTGCTGGCCGCTCATTACTATCCGCGCTTCATGCCGATGCTGATGACCGCTGCAGGTACCGTCAAAGCGGCGCGCGTGCTGATTCTCGGCGCCGGCGTGGCCGGGTTGCAGGCGATCGCCACGGCGAAACGTCTGGGTGCCGTGATCGAAGCGTCTGACGTGCGCCCTGCGGTAAAAGAGCAGATCGAATCCCTCGGCGCCAAGTTCGTCGACGTGCCCTACGAGACCGATGAAGAGCGTGAATGCGCCGTCGGCGTTGGCGGTTACGCGCGCCCCATGCCCGCCAGCTGGATGCAGCGTCAGGCCGTGGCCGTGCACGAACGCGCCAAGCAGGCAGATATCGTCATCACCACCGCACTGATTCCGGGCCGTAAGGCGCCGACGCTGTTGAGCGCGGAAACCGTGGCACAGATGAAGCCGGGCTCGGTGGTCATCGACCTTGCCGCCGCCCAGGGCGGCAACTGCCCGCTGACCGTGGCCGATCAGGTGGTCGTCGAAAATGGCGTGACCATTGTCGGCCCGACCAACCTCGCCGGCGCGGTCGCGGCAGATGCGTCGGCGCTGTATGCCCGCAACTTGCTGGACTTCCTGAAACTGGTCTTCACCAAGGAAGGCCAGTTCGAGATCAACCTCGAAGACGACATCGTCGCCGCGTGCCTGATGTGCCGCGACGGCCAGGTCATCCGCAAAAACGCCTAAGCAGGGATTCAGACGATGGAAGAGCTTATCTCCCCCGGTATCTACAACCTGATCATCTTCGTGCTGGCGATTTATGTCGGTTATCACGTGGTCTGGAACGTTACACCTGCGCTGCACACGCCTTTGATGGCCGTGACCAACGCCATTTCGGCGATCGTGATCGTCGGCGCCATGCTGGCGGCGGCTTTGACCGTGACGCCACTGGGCAAGACCATGGGCACCCTCGCGGTCGCGCTGGCCGCGGTCAACGTGTTCGGTGGCTTCCTGGTCACCCGCCGCATGCTTGAGATGTTCAAGAAAAAAGCCCCGAAAGCCGTAAAAGAAGAGGCGCCGAAGTAATGAGCATGAACCTCGTAACGACGCTCTACCTGATCGCGTCGATCTGCTTCATCCAGGCCCTCAAAGGCCTGTCGCACCCCACCACGTCGCGTCGCGGCAACCTGTTCGGCATGCTCGGCATGGCGCTGGCGATCCTCACCACCGTCGGCCTCATCTATAAGCTGGGCGCGCTCTCTTTTGGACAAGGCGGGGCGACAGCCGGCATTGGTTACGTGATTGTCGGCCTGCTGATCGGCGGCACGGCCGGTTCAATCATGGCCAAGCGCGTTGAAATGACCAAGATGCCGGAACTGGTCGCGTTCATGCACAGCATGATCGGTCTGGCCGCGGTGTTCATCGCCATTGCCGCCGTCGTCGAGCCGCAGTCCCTGGGCATCGTCAAGCACCTGGGTGATTCGATTCCAGCGGGTAACCGTCTGGAACTGTTCCTCGGCGCAGCCATCGGTGCCATCACGTTCTCCGGTTCGGTGATCGCGTTCGGCAAACTGTCCGGCAAGTACAAGTTCCGCCTGTTCCAGGGCGCACCGGTACAGTTCGCCGGCCAGCACAAACTGAACCTGCTGTTGGGCCTGGCCACACTGGCGCTGGGCGTGACCTTCATGCTGACCGGCAACCTCAGCGCCTTCGCCTTGATGCTGGCCCTGGCGTTCGTCATGGGCGTGCTGATCATCATCCCGATCGGTGGCGCCGACATGCCGGTGGTGGTGTCGATGCTCAACAGCTACTCCGGCTGGGCGGCGGCGGGTATCGGCTTCTCGCTGAACAACTCGATGCTGATCATTGCCGGCTCCCTGGTGGGCTCGTCCGGTGCGATCCTCTCGTACATCATGTGCAAGGCGATGAACCGCTCCTTCTTTAATGTGTTGCTCGGTGGTTTCGGCAACACAGCCGACGCCGGCCCGGCAGGCGCCAAGGAAGCCCGTCCGGTGAAATCCGGCTCGGCTGACGACGCGACCTTCCTGCTGACCAACGCCGACACCGTGATCATCGTTCCGGGCTACGGCTTGGCAGTAGCGCGGGCCCAGCATGCGCTGAAAGAGCTGACCGAGAAGCTGACCCACCGTGGCGTGACCGTGAAATACGCGATCCACCCGGTGGCAGGGCGCATGCCTGGCCACATGAACGTATTGCTGGCCGAAGCCGAAGTGCCTTACGACCAGGTGTTCGAGATGGAAGACATCAACTCCGAGTTCGGCCAGGCCGACGTGGTCCTGGTGCTGGGCGCCAACGACGTGGTCAACCCGGCCGCGAAGAACGATCCGAAATCGCCGATTGCCGGCATGCCGATCCTCGAAGCGTTCAAGGCCAAGACCATCATCGTCAACAAACGCTCGATGGCCAGCGGCTATGCCGGCCTGGACAATGAACTGTTCTACCTGGACAAGACCATGATGGTGTTCGGCGACGCTAAGAAGGTCATCGAAGACATGGTGAAGGCTGTCGAGTAATCCTCGCCGGCAACGCAAACGCCCCGACTTGTCGGGGCGTTTTCATTGGTGAAGATCGTCGGACAAGCCGCCGCTTTGTTACCGATTCAGTAACAGTGTTTTGTTTAAAACATCCGGAATGGACGGCCCTTTTGCGACCTTGGTAGCGGGACGTGAACCTTCAAAATTCACTAGACTGCACATCCTGCTACCCGTTTCCCGAGATAACAATCCATGTACCGTGACCGTATTCGCCTGCCTTCGTTGTTGGATAAAGTGATGAGCGCCGCCGACGCCGCCGCTCTGATTCAGGACGGCATGACCGTCGGCATGAGCGGCTTCACCCGCGCCGGCGAAGCCAAAGCCGTGCCCCACGCATTGGCCGAACGGGCCAAGGTCACGCCGCTGAAAATCAGCCTGATGACCGGCGCCAGCCTGGGCAACGACCTCGACAAACAGCTTACCGAAGCCGGCGTATTGGCGCGGCGCATGCCGTTTCAGGTGGACAGCACCCTACGCAAGGCGATCAACGCCGGCGAAGTGATGTTCATTGACCAACACCTCTCGGAAACCGTCGAACAGCTGCGCAACCAGCAACTGAAGCTGCCGGACATTGCCGTGATCGAGGCGGTGGCGATCACTGAACAAGGGCATATCGTGCCGACCACCTCGGTGGGCAACTCGGCCAGCTTCGCGATTTTCGCCAAACACGTGATCGTCGAGATCAACATGGCGCACCACTCGAATCTCGAAGGCCTGCACGACATTTATATCCCGACTTATCGTCCGACCCGCACGCCGATTCCGCTGGTCAAGGTCGACGATCGCATTGGCAGCACCGCCATTCCGATCCCGCCGGAAAAAATCGTCGCGATCGTGATCACCAACCAGCCCGACTCGCCATCCACCGTGCTGGCGCCGGACGCTGAAACCCAGGCCATCGCCGACCACCTGATCAGCTTCTTCAAGCAGGAAGTCGACGCCGGGCGCATGACCAACAAGCTCGGCCCGCTGCAGGCCGGCATCGGCACCATCGCCAACTCGGTGATGTGTGGCTTGATCGACTCGCCCTTCGAAGACCTGACGATGTACTCCGAAGTGCTGCAGGATTCGACGTTCGACCTGATCGATGCCGGCAAACTGAGCTTTGCTTCGGGCAGCTCGATCACCTTGTCGAGCCGTCGCAACGCCGATGTGTTCGGCAATCTGGAACGCTACAAGGACAAACTGGTGCTGCGCCCCCAGGAGATCTCCAACCACCCCGAAGTGGTGCGTCGACTCGGCATCATCGGTATCAACACCGCGCTCGAATTCGACATCTACGGCAACGTCAACTCCACCCACGTCTGCGGCACGCGGATGATGAACGGCATTGGCGGCTCGGGCGATTTCGCGCGCAACGCGCACCTGGCCATCTTCGTGACCAAGTCGATTGCCAAGGGCGGAGCCATTTCCAGCGTAGTGCCGATGGTCAGCCACGTTGACCACACCGAACATGACGTCGACATTCTCGTCACCGAAGTCGGCCTGGCGGACTTGCGCGGCCTGGCGCCTCGGGAGCGAGCTCGCGTGATCATCGATAACTGTGTGCATCCGGACTATCGCGAAGCGCTCAATAACTACTTCTCTGCCGCTTGCGCCCTTGGCGGCCACACGCCACACATCCTGCGTGATGCCCTGAGCTGGCACATCAACCTGGAAGAAACCGGGAAAATGCTCCCGGCGTAATGGATACAGATAGCCGCTGACGCAAACACAGTTTCGTCAGCGGACTACCTTCACGCACTATCCCTTCAAAAACTGTACTGCTGTACCGGTCATTTCCTACCGAATCGGCCTACTCCCCCGCTCAAAATCAGCAAAATCGCGCCATAATGGTGCAGACAAGTACAGTTGCCTCAATTTCGACCAGTACACCCCCCTTAAACAGTTAACTGAGCCCTCACAATACAGGTGAACTGTATCTACAGAGACTAGGCAAACGAGAGGATCATGGGCACCAGTTAAACCACTACCTAATGCCGCCACAAGCGGAAGGATGAGCACCATGGAACGTACAATCAGTTCCGATCTGTTTCTCGAAAACACTGCTGCAAAAACCCAGGCTTCCATGCCTCTGCGCGTTATCGCCAACCTGATGCTGTGGCAGCGCCGCATCTCCAGCCGCCATCAACTGGCTCGTCTGGATTCGCGTCTGCTGGCCGATGCCGGGATCAGCGAAGCACAACGCTACGAAGAGCTGAGCAAGCCGTTCTGGCGCTAAGTTAGCGTCGCTGGCTCTGACCTGCAGGGTCCACCGCCAGCAACCCGAATTGAAAAAACAAAACCCGTCGTGGGAAACCACGACGGGTTTTGTCGTTTAGGGTCATTAAATACGGCTACACAGTAGAGGTAGCGTCAGACAAGTACAGTTATGTAAAAACCAAAACTGAACCAGTACAATTTAGGCGCATTGTGTCTGTCATGGAAGCAGCCTCGGTATCACGCTAGGGCCTCTATTCAGCACAAGGGACTGCGCCATGAATCACTTGGTAGATGCGCCTGCTTCCACGCTTCAATCAACCCCACGTTCACACGGGTTTCGTAGACTCTTGAGAGGGCTCTGCAATAGCCTTGAAAGGGCCAGAACCCGGCGATTACTCGGCCAACTCGATGATCGGCAACTCTCGGACGCGGGGATCAGCCATGCCGATCGTGTCAGCGAACTGGACAAACCGTTCTGGCGCTAATGCTCCACCCGAACGGACAGCACTGTGCTAACTGCCCCTCGCGGGCCTAATATCAAACCAGAACGTGGCGAACGCCGAATGCCTGGCGTCTGACTATTCAGGCACCGCGCCATCTTTCAATCGATTTACCCAAAGGAGTTACACCATGTCCCGTCTTCGTCTGCTCAGCGCTGCAGCCCTGCTTGCCGTGGCTGCCAATTCCCACGCCACCAGCTTCATCGTGACCACCGATGCGGTCGTCAACGCGCTCAAGGCCACGTCCGATGCGACCACCGATGTCGTCTCGTCGTCGTTCAAGGATAACAAGATCGTCCTCGCTGCCCGTGACGACGCGGCGAGCTTTGTTGCCACTGAAGGCGCGATCCGCGGCGTAAAACTGGAAAGCGCACTCGACTACATTCGTCATCAGGCGCCACAACTGAATGCAACCGACGCGCAACTGGCGCAAGCGATTCTGACTATCTAAGCGGGAGCGGGACACGCCAGTCGTGTCCCAATATTTCGAAGCTGGCTCTGGACCGGGGCTTACGCTAGCCTTGGGACTCACATTCGACTGTCGAGTCTCATGCGTTTTCTTTCAAATCTGTTTATCTCTCCGGTACTTCTCGCGGCCATCTACTCAGGTTCGGCCCAGGCTTTTGACGCCTTTAACCTGTCTACGCAAGGCACCGTCGCCAGCGGTTACGCCACAAGCATGGTGACCTCCGCGCCCTTCGACCATAAACTGCTGCTCGCCGCCCGGGATGACGCTGCAGCATTCATCGCCAGTGACGGCCAACTGAGAGGCGCACAGCTGGAATCGGCCCTGAATTACCTGCGCCGGACCCAGCCAAAACTTCATGCCAGCGACCTTGAACTGGCACAAGCAATTCTCGTCCAATAGCTATCCCAAGTTTCTCCGGAGTCGTTCCATGCGTAACCCGCTGATTGCCGCCACCCTTGGCCTGCTGCTGCTCGCCGACGTGGCCCAGGCCCATACCCTGGTTGCCACCAGTAACATGCTGATTCGTGCCACCCAGCGCACACTAGATTTCACATCCGATACCACCACCTCCATCCGGGATTCGAAAATCGTCCGCGATGCCCAGGACGATGCCGCCAGTTTCGTTGCCAGCAACGGCGACATTCGGGGTGCACACCTGGAAGCAGCCCTGGGTATGTTGCGCACCCGCGTACCGGAGGCCCGTGACGCCAGTGATCAGGTTCTCGCCGAAGCCATTCTCGCGCTGTGAGGTTTCCAGCTGCCTGGCTGTGGGCCGGGGCGTTGTTGCTGTTCGGCAACGCCGCCCATGCCGGCCTTGAATTACATCTCAAGAGCGACGGCCTGAGTCCCGCCCAACAGCAAGCCAGCCAAGCCTTGCTCGATGAAGCCATGCAGGCTCTGCCGCCGCGCTTCATCGAGCAACTCGACCGGCGCATCGACGTCGGCTGGACTGACGACATGCCCGGCAACGCCTACGGCCAGGCGTCGCTGGTGTCGGAACTCGACCTGAATCGCAACCTGCTGGCCAGCCTCACCGACGGCAGCGCCGCTAGCAAAAAGACCTATCGCCCCCATGGCACCGTGCGCCGCGAGATGCTGGCGACGGTGCTGCACGAACTGACTCACATCTACGACCGTTCACGCCTGTGGTCGAAGGCGGAACGCCAACTGATTCAGCGCTGCACCCGGCACCAAAACAGCTCGGGGCTGATCGGTATCCCGGACGAATGCCGCGGTCAGTCCGATCGCCGTTTTACCCTCAGCGATGACCCACGCCTGCTCGACCTCGCCGGATGGCAGCAATACGTCGGCCGTCGTGGCGAACGCGAACAGCACAACCGCCAGATCGCCCGCAGTCCGGATATTTACGAGACCAGCAGCCCCAAGGAGTTCGTCGCGGTCAACATGGAGTATTTCCTCCTTGACCCGAGCTATGCCTGTCGCCGCCCGGCGCTGTACCGCTACTACAAAGAGCACTTCGGCTGGGCCCCCAATACCAAGGGTGCTTGCAGTAAAACCTTCGCCTTCCTGAATGCCGGTAACGACTTCGCCAAAACACCCCTGGGGCAGGTCGATCCGGAGCGGGTCTATGCCGTCGACTACCTGCTGGCGGAGGCCAACCAGAACTGGGTCAGCCGCTGGGGCCATAGCATGTTGCGGCTGGTGATCTGTGCACCAGGCCGACCGCGCGGGCCGGACTGTCGACTGGACCTGGATCAGCACCTGGTACTGTCCTACCGCGCCTTCGTCGGCGACGTTCAGTTGTCGAGTTGGGACGGCCTGGTCGGTAAATACCCGTCGCGCCTGTTTGTCCTGCCGTTGGCTCAAGTGATCGACGAATACACCAAGACTGAATTGCGCAGCCTGGCCTCGGTCCCCCTGAACCTGTCGCGCCGCGAGATTGAAGACGTCGTGGAACGCGCCGCTGAAATGCACTGGAGCTACGACGGCAACTACTTCTTCCTTTCAAACAACTGCGCGGTGGAGGAGTTGAAGTTACTGCGTGGCGGCACCAACAATCCCAAGTTGGTCGCTCTGGACAACATCATGCCAAATGGTCTGCTGGAAGTGCTCAAAGGGCGCGGACTGGCGGATACCAGCGTGCTGGACGACCCTCGGGAAGCCCTGCGCCTGGGTTATCGCTTCGACTCCTTCCGTGATCGTTATCAAGCCATGTTCGAAGTGTTGAAAAAACACTTGCCGGTCAAACAGGAAACCGTAGAGGACTGGCTGGACTTGAAAGCCGAAGAACGCCGCAAATGGTTCGAACAGGCTGATTTGCGTACAAGCGCAGCGTTGCTCCTGCTGGAACAAGCCAGCTTTCGCCGCCAGTTGCTGTTGGCCCAGGACGAGGTCAAACAGCGTTATCTGGGCGCCAGAGAACTGAAAAACGGCGGAATGGACAAGGCGAACGAAACGCTGAGGCAAATTCTCGATAACAGCGGCTTTCTCAGCCGACCGGCAGAATTGCTCGGCACCGGCGGATATGGCTTGCCACAGCCTAGTGAATCGCAACATCTGGAATCGGAAAGCAGCCAGCGACAGAAACAACTGCTGGCACTGTCCGGCGATCTGGACAAGGAAGTCAGAGCACTGCTTGAACCGAGCCGTGCAGCCGAAATGGCGGCCAATGAAGCCAACGTGAAACAGATTGGCGAGCACCTGCGCAAGTTGCACAAGGCCGCGGGCGGCCTGGAGTTACCATAAGGCCAAAACCTGTAGGAGCGAGCTTGCTCGCTCCTACAGGGGTCAGGACGTTCGCCCATCAGCCTACAAACCTGTCAGTACAGAACCCCCTCCAATACCTCATAGACAATCCCCGTTCCCACGGCGATCAACACAACATCCGCTCCCGCCCGGCGCCACTCGTAACCGGGGTAATACGGCAATCGACTCAATGCCCGGTTATCCAGGCGCTCGCCGTAATAACCTCGGGGCAGCGGCCGCCCACGCACCACAATGACGCCCGGCGGCGGAGGTGCACCCCGCACGAAGTAGCCGTGATTGTCGTGAATTGTCTGGCGCACCGGTCCGAAGTCCCGTGGTGGAGGACCACCGCGATGGTTGTCATGGTCGCGATGATCATCGCCATGATAGTCACCACGGTTATCGTAATGACCGCGATCGTCGTGCTGATCTGCACTGGCCGGCAACAACGGGGTGGCACTGAGCATCAGAACGCCCAGGCTGGCAATCAGACGCTTCGACATTTTCATCAGGTTTTTCCTCACGACACACACAACAAAAAGGGCTTCAGAACGAGGTCCTGAAGCCCTGAGTCTTGCTCATTAGTCTGTGCCGGAGGGCGCTAATTCCTCTGTATCAGGAACTTTACCCTCAGCTGACGCGCGCTTTACGCACACCTTCGGCCAGCGCCGAACAAAGGCTCAGCACGCCATCCACCGCCTGCTCCGGCGTCGTGGCATTGGCGATGTGATCGATCAACGCCGACCCCACCACCACACCATCAGCCAGACGCGCGATATTCGCGGCCTGTTCCGGGGTGCGGATGCCGAAACCGATGCTGATCGGCAGATCGGTATGACGACGCAGACGCGCGACCGCTTCTTCGACGTGCTCCAGAGTCGCCGCGCCGGCACCGGTCACACCGGCCACCGACACGTAATACACAAAGCCGGAGCTGCCATTGAGCACGGTTGGCAGACGCACATCGTCAGTGGTCGGCGTGGTCAGACGGATGAAGTCGATGCCCGCTGCCTGCGCCGGGTCGCACAGTTCGCCGTTATGCTCGGGCGGAATGTCGACCACGATCAGACCATCGACGCCTGCCTCTTTCGCTTCCGCAATGAAACGCGGCACGCCGTACTTGTGGATAGGGTTGAAGTAGCCCATCAACACCAGCGGCGTTTCGTTGTTGTCCTTGCGGAACTCACGAACCATTTCCAGGGTTTTCGCCAGGTTTTGCTTGGCAGCCAACGCACGGATGTTGGCGAGCTGGATCGCCGGGCCATCGGCCATCGGATCGGTGAAGGGCATGCCCAATTCGATCACATCGGCACCCGCCGCTGGCAAGCCTTTGAGGATCGCCAGGGAGGTGTCGTAGCTCGGGTCGCCTGCGGTCACGAAGGTCACCAGGGCGGCGCGGTTCTGTTCCTTGAGTTCGGCAAAGCGCGTTTGCAGGCGGCTCATCAGTGTTTCTCCTGCTTCGATTGTTCCATGTGGTGCATAACGGTTTGCATGTCTTTGTCGCCACGGCCCGACAGGTTGACCACCATCAGGTGATCTTTTGGCAGGCTCGGCGCGCGCTTGAACACTTCAGCCAGGGCATGGGCGCTTTCCAGGGCAGGAATAATCCCTTCCAGGCGGCAGCATTGGTGAAACGCCGCAAGGGCTTCGTCGTCGGTCACCGAGGTGTACTGAACGCGACCGATGTCATGCAACCAGGCGTGTTCGGGGCCGATACCCGGGTAGTCCAGGCCAGCGGAGATCGAGTGAGCGTCGATGATCTGGCCATCGTCGTCCTGCAGCAGGAAGGTACGGTTGCCGTGCAGCACGCCCGGTACGCCGCCGTTCAGGCTGGCCGCATGCTTGCCGGTTTCGATGCCATAACCGGCCGCTTCGACACCGATGATCTCGATGCTCTTGTCGTCGAGGAACGGATGGAACAGGCCCATGGCGTTGGAGCCACCGCCGATGCACGCCACCAGACTGTCCGGCAGACGGCCTTCATGGGCCTGCATCTGCTCACGGGTTTCCTTGCCGATCACGGACTGGAAGTCGCGAACCATCGCGGGATAAGGATGCGGACCGGCCACGGTGCCGATCAGGTAGAAGGTATTGTCGACGTTGGTCACCCAGTCACGCAGGGCTTCGTTCATGGCGTCTTTCAATGTACCGGTGCCGGATACCACCGGGATCACTTCGGCGCCCAACAGCTTCATGCGGAACACGTTGGCTTGCTGACGTTCGATGTCAGTGGTGCCCATGTAGATCACGCAATCCAGACCAAAACGCGCAGCCACGGTGGCGGTCGCCACGCCGTGCATGCCGGCGCCGGTTTCGGCGATGATGCGTTTTTTACCCATGCGTCGAGCCAACAGGATCTGGCCGATGCAGTTGTTGATCTTGTGAGCGCCAGTGTGGTTCAGCTCTTCACGCTTGAGATAGATCTTCGCGCCGCCGCAGAACTCTGTCAGACGCTCAGCGTAATAAAGCGGACTTGGACGTCCGACATAGTCACGCTGGAAGTAGGCTAATTCTTCTTTGAATGCAGGATCTTCCTTGGCAGCTTCGTACTCGCGGGCCAGATCGAGGATCAACGGCATCAGGGTTTCGGCGACGTAACGGCCGCCAAACGTACCGAACAGGCCGTTGGCGTCAGGGCCGTTGCGCAGATTTGTCTGAGTCATTTGGCGCTCCAGTTGAATGCGTGAAGTGACGTGTAAAGAGAGAGTGGGCTTCACTCTACCCCTGACGCCCCGGACTGAAAACCGATAAGATCGCCACAACCTGTCAGGAAAACTCACAGATCAATGAGCCACGACCTCCCACCGCTCAACGCCCTGCGCGCCTTTGAAGCCACTGCTCGCTTGAACAGCGTCAGTCAGGCGGCCGAACAGCTGCACGTCACACACGGCGCGGTCAGCCGACAACTGAAGGTGCTCGAAGAACACCTTGGCGTGAGCCTGTTCATCAAGGACGGGCGTGGCCTGAAACTCACAGATGCCGGTATACGTTTACGCGACGCCAGTACTGAGGCCTTTGAGCGCCTGCGTACGGTGTGCGCCGAACTCACGCAGAGCACTGCCGATGCACCATTCGTCCTTGGCTGCTCGGGAAGCCTGCTGGCGCGCTGGTTCATTCCGCGACTGGGGCGGTTGAATGCCGATCTGCCGGACCTGCGCCTGCATTTGTCTGCCGGGGAAGGCGATCTTGATCCCCGTCGCCCGGGTCTGGATGCCTTACTGGTATTTGCCGAACCGCCGTGGCCGGCGGACATGCAGGTGTTCGAACTGGCCAGCGAGCGGATCGGGCCGGTCTTGAGCCCGCGATTCGTCGGCTATGAACGGCTGAAAGATGCACCGGCCACAGCATTGCTGCAGGAATCCGTGCTGCACACCACCTCGCGCCCACAAGCCTGGCCCAGCTGGGCAGAGCAAAGCGGCCTCGACGTGAAGGCGTTGAAATACGGGCAGGGGTTCGAGCATTTGTATTACTTGCTGGAAGCAGCCGTGGCCGGATTGGGCGTGGCGATTGCCCCGCAGCCATTGGTCGCCGAGGACTTGAAGGCTGGTCGCCTGGTCGCACCCTGGGGTTTCAGCGAAACCCCGGCACAACTGGCATTGTGGCTGCCCAAGCGCGCTGCGGACGGGCGCGCCCGGCAACTGGCGCAATGGCTCAAAAACGAGCTGCGCCAGACAAATTAGTCACCGCGTTTGCACAACAGATAGGCCGCCAGCAGCCCCAGCGCCCCCACGGCGACACCGGCTGTAGTCCAAGGGTGTTCCTGGGCGTAGTCCCGGGTAGCGATCCCCGTTTCCCGGGTTTTGACCTTGACCTCCTCATAGGCATCGGCCAGTAGATGGCGCGAATGCCTCAATGCGTTCTCGGCGTTGCCTTTGAGCACCTTGAGGGTTTTACGCGACTCGTCCGAGGCATCGTCCTTCAGGTTTTCCAGGGATTTGAGCAGACTCTCGATTTCCGCTTCCATACTTTGCAATGAGGCTTTACGTAACGAGCTGTTGGCCATGGTGGCTCTCCTGCATTGTTGATGAGTGGCGTGTGTTGGTTGGGACTCCAGAGGCTCGAGAAAGTGCAGTAAATGTGAACCTCTCTGTCAAACCGAGCGACAAAAGTAAGACAGAAAATCACTGCTAGGCTGTATTTCACACCCTAAGGAGATCGCCATGACTGACCATCACACCTATAAAAAAGTCGAACTGGTAGGCTCGTCCACCAGCAGTATCGAAGATGCGATCAACAACGCATTGACCGAGGCCAGTAAAAGTCTCAAGTACATGGAATGGTTTGAAGTGACGGAAACCCGTGGGCATATCAAGGACGGCAAGGCTGCGCATTTCCAGGTGACACTCAAAGTCGGGTTCCGGATCGCCAGTAGCTGAGTTTGATCCTGTCTTCTGAATGTGTGCGCTGGCCGCGTGCCGCATGAAGTGGCAAAGCGCTATATGACTGCGTCCGGCGGCTGACTGGACGCTCCTTTGATCCGACCAGGGAATGCGACCAATGAAGAAGTTTATTTTGGCGGTAGGTTTATTGAGCCTTGCGGGCAGCGCATTGGCGGCCGGCAAACCGTGTGAAGAGCTCAAAGCCGAAATCGCCGCAAAACTCGATGCCAAGGGCGTTTCCGGATACTCGCTGGAGATCGTCGATAAAGGCGCTGCAGCCGGCGGGAAAATCGTCGGTAAATGTGAAGGTGGCGCAAAGGTCATCGTCTACAAACGGTAGGCGATGCCTTTACTCATTAAAAAGCCGACGCCATGGCGTCGGCTTTTTTGTAGCTTTAAACCTCAGCCCTTCATGACTTGCGCCAGCAATTCATAGGAATGCACACGATCGGAATGTTCATACAGGTCGCAGGTAAAAATCAGCTCATCGGCTTGAGTCTGCTCGATCAGCACCTCCAGCCTGGCGCGGATCTTCTGCGGGCTGCCGATCATTGCCAGGCCCAGGAAATCACTGACGGCTTCTCTCTCATGGGGCAACCACAGACCGTCCATGGTTTTCACCGGTGGGCGCTGTACCAGGCTCTGGCCACGCATCAGGGCAAGAATGCGCTGGAACACCGAAGTCGCCAGATAGTCGGCCTGCTCATCGGTATCGGCAGCCACCAGTGGCACACCGAGCATCACATAGGGCTTGTCCAGCACCGCTGAAGGTTTGAAATGGTTGCGATAGACGCGAATCGCCTCATGCATGTAACGCGGTGCGAAATGTGAGGCGAACGCGTAGGGCAAACCACGCTCACCGGCCAATTGCGCACTGAACAGGCTTGAGCCCAGCAGCCAGACCGGCACCTGGGTACCAGTGCCCGGCATTGCGATGACTCGCTGATCCGGAGTGCGCGGCCCGAGGTAACGCATCAGTTCTGCGACGTCTTCGGGGAAATCATCGGCGCTGCCGGAGCGTTCACGGCGCAATGCGCGAGCAGTCATCTGATCGGAACCGGGAGCACGCCCCAGGCCCAGGTCGATCCGGCCGGGATACAGGCTTTCAAGGGTGCCGAACTGCTCGGCGATCACCAGCGGTGCGTGGTTGGGCAACATCACCCCGCCCGAACCGACGCGAATAGTCGAAGTACCACCGGCCAGGTAGCCCAGCAATACCGAGGTGGCCGAACTGGCGATGCCGTCCATGTTGTGGTGTTCAGCGACCCAGAAGCGGTTGTAGCCGAACTTTTCGACGTGTTGCGCCAGGTCCAGCGAGTTGCGCAACGACTGGGCTGCACTGCCGTTCTCCCGCACAGGCACCAGATCGAGGGTCGAAAACTTGATATCGGACAGTCGTTTCATAAACCTGCTTCTCCAATTGAGGGCGCAGGTTTTTTCTTGCGAACGAAAACCTGCCGAATCCAAAAGCGTGTTTCATGCAATGAGGGCATATACCCGAGTTTCAATAGCACAGCGAAAATTCCTGCCGAACAGGCGGAGTGATCAGATCAGGTGAACTTTGCACCGCGGTCTATCCTCAGAACCCTAGCGAGGCAAATCACGTAGGCGCGACGCTCCGCGCCGGCTCTTGAGGAGACAAGCATGGCTATCATCAAAAAAGCATCGGCTCATTGGGAAGGTGACCTGAAAACCGGCATCGGTTCGATATCCACGGAAACCGGCGTCCTCAGGGAAGCGCCCTACGGCTTCAAGGCACGTTTCGAAGGCGGCAAGGGCACCAACCCCGAGGAACTGATTGGCGCGGCCCACGCCGGTTGTTTCTCCATGGCGTTCTCCATGATTCTCGGTGACGCCGGTCTCAAAGCCGACAGCATCGATACCAACGCCGAAGTGACCCTGGACCAAGTGGACGGCGGCTTTGCGATCACGGCGGTGAAACTGATCCTCAAGGCGAAAATCCCCGGAGCGAGCCAGGCTCAGTTCGAGGAGTTGAGCAACAAGGCCAAAGAAGGTTGCCCGGTGTCCAAAGTGTTGAATGCCAGGATCAGTCTGGATGCGACTTTGGTCAGCTAGCGCATAAAACATCGCAGCTTCGGCAGCTCAAAGAACCTGCCGAAGCTGCGATCTTTTTTTGCGTGGCCAGAGATTTGCCAGATAAAACTGTGGTCGAATAAATGACAGCAGCCGAATCGCATGATCATCCGCGCTGCCTCAAGGGAGCTTCAACCATGAAACGTTTTACCTTGGCGGTTATCTGTTGCGCACTGGCCACTTCGGCCCTGGCGGCGCCGAAACCCTGTGAAGAACTCAAGGCCGAAATCGAAGCCAAGATCCAGGCCCGAGGGGTTACGTCCTACACGCTGGAGATCGTCAAAAACGAAGAAGTGCACGATCAGAATATGGTCGTTGGCTCGTGCGAATACGGCACCAAGAAAATCATCTACCAGAAGAACGATCGCTGATCGGCCTCACGGCACGCAGTTGATCTGCCTTGCTTCGGCGACGATTTCACGTTTGGCGTTGAACAAACGTGCTTCGGGAGTAAATGCCATGGAACGGGCCTCCAGCAGATAGCGCTGACCGGCGTCGAAATGATCGTACTTGATGATCATGTAGCACAGCCGCTCCGTACCGCCGTCGAACAAGTCAGAGCCCCCGCCGGGCACCTCGAAATCAAAGCGCACAGTCAGCTCGTGACTACCGGGCGTCACCTGGAAAAAGCGCCCGTCGCGTGATCGCACGTTGTCCAGCCGTTCGGCCATCAGCAATTTGTCATTGGGGTAGGGCGTAGAGAAATCGACCCACGCCATCTGCGGATTGACCGCCGGCATAGGACTCGAACAACCGGCGACCACACTTGCAGCGAGTAATAGCATCAACCTGCGCATGATGAATGTCCCGAAAATCAGGTATTCAGCATAGCGCCGATCAGGTGCGTTGGCAGCCCGCCGGTGTGCCCTTGCCGATCACTTTTCGCTGTTGATCGTAAAGCCTGGCCCACGGCCTGAAACCAATATTCCCCGCTTGCAGCTGATAACGCTCACCCGCGTTGAAGTCATCGAACTTCACGTTTATCTGGCAATCACGCCACAGTGTCTCCGCGTCGGGGCCAATGTTGCTGGGTTGAACCGGGAACTGGTAGCGAACCTTCAGCTCATGACTGCCGGGTTGCACCTCAAAATAGCGTTTATCGTTGGCCGCCTGTTTATCCACTTCCAACGCTTGCAACGCCGTATCTTCCTGCTGCGAATCCAGATCGATCCACGCCTGTGACGGATCCTGGCGTGGTATTCCGAATCCAGCACAACCGGCCAGCATCAGCAGGCCTCCCGTCAGCATCAACTTGCGCATAGCGGAGCTCCAGTCAAGCGGGATAGTCTTGCGAGCAGACTTTCCAGGGATTTTTTATTTTGATCAGGCCGCGTCCAAGCCTTGGGTTACTTGATCGCGTTTTGCGCGTTTTGTTTCCGGGCATGTTGTTTTTGTTGCTCAACGGTTGTGCCAGCGTCAGCTACTACAGCCAGCTGGCCAGCGGTCAACTGCAGTTGCTGCGGGCAAGGGAGCCGGTTTCCAGTGTGATTGCCGATCCCGATCGCGATCAAAAACTGCGTGCGCACCTGATCCAATCACAAAAAGCCCGCACATTTGCCAGCCAGCAGCTGCATCTGCCGGATAACCAGAGCTACCGCTTGTATGCCGACATCGGTCGGCCCTATGTGGTCTGGAATGTGTTCGTCACGCCGGAATTTTCCCTGAAGCCTCAGAACCATTGCTTCCCCATCGCCGGTTGCGTGGCCTACCGCGGTTACTACAGCCAGAGTGATGCGCGGGGCGAGGCGGCGCTGCAACGCCTGCAAGGCATGGACGTGTCGATCGGCGGTGTCGAGGCCTACTCGACCCTGGGCTGGTTCAACGATCCGATCATGAATTCGATGATGGGCTGGGGCGATGAGCGCCTGGCCACGCTGATCTTTCACGAACTGGCGCATCAACGTGTGTATGTGAAAGACGACACGGAGTTCAACGAGTCGTTCGCCACCTTCGTCGAACAGGAAGGCACCCGCCAATGGCGCGCATTCCGTAGTCTTCCACCGGACGATAATAAACAGGCACGACATCGGGACCAGTTCATTCAATTGGTTCTGGACACCCGGACACAATTGGAAGCGCTCTACGCCCTGCCGCTGCCGCCCGAGCAAATGCGCCAGCGTAAAGTCGCAGCGTTCGAGCGGTTACGCACCGAATACCGTCAGTTGCGCGATGACCAATGGGCCGGAGACAAACGTTACGACGCCTGGATCAACGCACCGTTGAACAATGCACGGTTGCTGCCGTTTGGCCTGTACGACCAGTGGGTGCCGGCGTTTGCGGCGCTGTTCAAGCAACAGGGAGGCGATTGGGTGAGGTTTTATGCGCAGGTCGAGGAGCTTGGGGCTTTGCCGGTTGAGCAACGCAAGGCGGTGCTCAAGGCAATGGCGGAACCCAAGAGTGCCGGTGGCTGAACAGGCCTCTTCGCGGGCAAGCCCGCGCAGGCGGTTTGCCTAACGCCGCAAAAACGCCTGATGCATCTCATCCAGCGTTTCAAAATGATAGGCCGGCGCTTCGGCGCTCAGTTCTTCCCGACTGCCAAAGCCATAACCGACAGCCGCCGCATCCATCCCATTGCTTCGCGCACCGATCAAATCGTGCTTGCGGTCGCCGATCATCAGGGTATTGGCCGGGTCCAGGCCTTCTTCGGCGATCAAGTGAGCGATCAGCTCGACTTTGTTGGTACGGGTGCCATCCAGTTCGCTGCCGTAAATCACCTTGAAGTGCCTGGCGAAATCGAAATGCCGGGCGATTTCCCGGGCGAACACCCAGGGTTTGGACGTCGCAATGTAAAGCTGACGCCCTTGTCCGCCGAGGGTTTCCAGTAGCGGCGTGACGCCGTCGAAAACGCGATTCTCGTAAAGCCCGGTCACTTTGAAGCGCTCCCGGTAAAAATTGACCGCTTCCCAGGCCCTGGCCTCATCGAAGTCGTAGAACTGCATGAACGCTTGCAACAACGGCGGACCGATGAAGTGTTCGAGTTTGCTCAGGTCGGGCTCATCGATGCCCAGTTTGCCCAGGGCAAACTGAATTGAACGGGTGATGCCCTCACGGGGGTCGGTCAAGGTGCCATCGAGGTCGAACAAAACGGTCTGGTAATGCATGAAAATTCCTGGGCAATCGTGGGACGCTGTCCGTTATCCGGGGCTCAGAGCGGGTCGTAGCCTTCGGCCAGATGCAGATCCTTGAGCTTCACGTAGTTCGCCGCGCTGTAGGTGAAAAAGGCTTGCTCCTTGTCAGTTAGCGGCCGGATTTGCTTCACCGGGCTGCCCACATAAAGGAAACCGCTTTCCAGGCATTTGCCCGGTGGCACCAGGCTGCCGGCACCGATGATCACGTCGTCGGCGACCACCGCACCGTCCATGACAATACTGCCCATGCCGATCAACACCCTGCTGCCCACGGTGCAACCGTGCAGCATGACCTTGTGGGCGATGGTCACGTCATCACCGATCAGCAATGGGAAACCCTCGGGGTTGAACGGCCCGGCATGGGTGATGTGCAGTACGCAGCCGTCCTGCACGCTGGTGCGCGCACCGATGCGGATGCGGTGCATGTCGCCACGGATCACCGTCAGTGGCCAGACGGAGCTGTCTTCACCGATTTCGACATCGCCAATCACCACCGCCGAACGGTCGACAAAAGCGCCTTTGCCAAGCAGCGGCGTGTGGTTCTGATACTTGCGAAGGGACACGATAGGTTCTCTCTCTGTCGCTGATAGCTGCGGTGAGTGTCGATTGTAATTAAGATGGCTGCATGTTTCTCCAGCCAAGGTATCAACCGTGAGCGCGAACAACCCTCTCTTGCAACCCTACGACCTGCCGCCGTTCTCCGCGATCCGTGCCGAACACGTGCAACCGGCCATTGAACAGATCCTGGCTGACAACCGTGCCGCCATTATCGAGATCCTCAAAAACCAGGGCAAACAGCCAACCTGGGCGGGTCTGGTACTGGCGATGGACGAGCTCAACGACCGCCTCGGCGCTGCCTGGAGCCCGGTCAGCCACCTCAATGCCGTGTGCAACAGTGCCGAACTGCGCGAGGCCTACGAGTCCTGCCTGCCGGCCCTGAGCGCCTACGCCACCGAATTGGGCCAGAACCGCGAACTGTTCCAGGCCTATGAAGCCCTGGCCAGCAGCCCGGAAGCCGCCGGTTTCGATGTGGCGCAGAAAACCATTCTGGAACACTCCCTGCGCGATTTCCGCCTGTCGGGTATCGACCTGCCGGAAGCCGAGCAAAAGCGTTATGCCGAAGTGCAGAGCAAGCTGTCCGAACTGGGCAGCCGCTTCTCCAACCAGTTGCTCGACGCCACTCAAGCCTGGACCAAGCACATCACCGATGAAGCCGCCCTCGCCGGCCTGACCGACTCGGCCAAGGCGCAAATGGCTGCTGCAGCCCAGGCCAAAGACCTGGACGGCTGGCTGATCACCCTCGAGTTCCCGAGCTACTACGCGGTAATGACCTACGCCCACGACCGAAAATTGCGCGAAGAAGTCTACGCCGCCTACTGCACACGTGCGTCGGACCAAGGCCCGAACGCCGGTCAGAACGATAACGGCCCGGTGATGGAACAAATCCTCGATCTGCGTCAGGAGCTGGCAAAGCTGCTGGGCTTCGCCAGTTTCGCGGAACTGAGCCTGGCCACCAAAATGGCCGAATCCAGCGATCAGGTCCTGAGCTTCCTGCGTGATCTGGCCAAGCGCAGCAAACCGTTTGCCGTCCAGGACCTGGAGCAGCTCAAGGCTTACGCGGCGGAACAAGGCTGCCCGGACCTGCAAAGCTGGGACAGCGGTTTCTACGGCGAAAAACTCCGCGAGCAGCGCTACAGCGTTGCCCAGGAAGCCCTGCGTGCCTACTTCCCGATCGATAAAGTGCTGAGCGGGCTGTTCGCCATCGTGCAACGCCTGTACGGCATCGAAATCGCCGAACTCAAAGGTTTCGACACCTGGCACCCGGACGTGCGCCTGTTCGAGATCAAGGAAAATGGTCAGCACGTCGGCCGCTTCTTCTTCGACCTCTATGCCCGAGCCAACAAGCGCGGCGGCGCCTGGATGGATGGTGCGCGCGATCGTCGTCGTACTGCTGGTGGCGCTCTGCAAAGCCCGGTGGCCAATCTGGTGTGCAACTTCACCCCGGCCGACAGCGGCAAACCTGCCCTGCTGACCCACGATGAAGTGACCACCCTGTTCCACGAATTCGGTCATGGCCTGCATCACCTGCTGACCCGGGTCGAGCACGCTGGCGTATCCGGCATCAATGGCGTGGCGTGGGATGCGGTCGAGTTGCCAAGTCAGTTCATGGAAAACTGGTGCTGGGAGCCTGAAGGCCTGGCGCTGATTTCCGGCCACTATGAAACCGGCGAGCCACTGCCTCAGGACCTGTTGGGCAAAATGCTCGCGGCGAAAAACTTCCAGTCCGGCCTGATGATGGTGCGTCAACTGGAGTTCTCGCTGTTCGACTTCGAACTGCACGCCACCCACGGCGACGGTCGTGGCGTGCTGCAAGTACTCGAAGGCGTGCGCGACGAGGTGTCCGTCATGCGTCCACCCGCCTACAACCGCTTCCCCAACAGCTTTGCGCACATTTTTGCCGGGGGTTACGCAGCGGGGTACTACAGCTACAAGTGGGCTGAAGTGCTCTCGGCCGACGCCTTCTCGAAATTTGAAGAAGAAGGCGTGCTCAACGCCGACACCGGCCGCGCTTTCCGCGAGGCCATTCTGGCGCGTGGCGGATCCCAGGAGCCGATGGTGTTGTTCATCGATTTCCGTGGTCGTGAGCCATCGATTGACGCACTCTTGCGTCACAGCGGCCTGAGTGAGGACGCAGCAGCATGAGTGAGGGTCCAGTGGTGACAAAACGACGCTTTATCGCCGGTGCAGTTTGCCCGGCTTGCAGCGAGCCGGACAAATTGATGATGTGGAACGAGGATGGCGTGCCGCACCGCGAATGCGTGGCCTGCGGTTACTCCGACACACTGAATGAACAAGGCTTGTCGGTACCCAAGGAGTTGGGCACCCGGGTCAACACCACCGCCTTGAAAGCACCGGATGCCAAGGTTCAGGCAGTGCAGTTCTTCCCGAACCCGAAGCTGAAGAAAAAGTAAGACGAGCAACACTGAGTGACATGAACCGCCTTCCACTGCGCAACGCAGTGGAGGGCATGGTTACTCGACATGTGCCGACTTGAACCAACTTTTCATCGAACACGCCGCGAACGGGCTAGTGCTGCAATCGCCGTTAGCCAGCGCGGTGCGAAGCTTGTCGACATCGGCCTGCATCATGTAACGAATGCCGTCCTTGAAGTGGGTGCTGTCACCAAAGCCACCATGGGTCATTTCGTTCAGAGCGTCTTCCTTGCTCCAGCCCTGCACCACAACCCGATACATGGCCGCGATCAAACCGGTTCGGTCAGATCCATGCTTGCAGTGCATCAAAACCGGGCCCTTGGCTTCGGCGGTTTGAATGGTGCGCAGGGCCTTGATTATGTCCGCATCATCCACATGATTTGTGCGATAGGGCAGTTGTACCTGGGCGATACCGGGTGTCGACAACCAGCTTGAATCCGGTTCAGGGAGAAAACTGATCACTGTTCCGATCTTGAGTTTTTCCAGAAGCGAAACAGCGCCACTGTCGGGCAGTGCGCTGCGATAGAGCGTCGGGCTCATCTGAAAGAGGTTGTACTGCACCTCGACCGGTTGCGCCCACTCTGGCGGACGAGGCAAAGCCGTGTCGTCTGCGAAGACCGGTGTAAGGTTGAAAAGTGCAACAAGCGATAGGCACATCGCCGGAAAAATGCGCGGTAGGGGCATGCTCGGTTGACCGTTCAGGGAGAGACTGGATGTTGATGTCCCATGTTCAGCCCTGAGCGGTCAAAGGCCCGTGAGGCAGGTGTCAATGAAATGTGAAACGTGCGCGGATCAGCTGAATTTACAATCTCAACTTGGTGAAAGCTTTTATCAGGTTTTCCAGGCCGGGGATTTCTTCGACAGCCGGGCTAGAATGGGGATCAACTCTTTTTACTGAAAAACTTTTACCCCCATCAAAAGAGACAGCGCTTAAACGATCACCGTATTTCGGTTGTTCATCTTCTTCCAGGTCCAATAATCTGATTTGCACCACAAGCCTTTTATCAACGACAGGAAAGACTGAAAGAAACACTCCGTAATCGGAGCTTATCGCTGTCTGATCGCGAAACTCCAGCGCAAGCTGAGTGATTGCACTAATATCTTTCTCATCAACGCTACCATCCGGAACAACATTTATGTCTGACCATGGATCAAACTGAAGAGTATAATCTTCATTGTCACCCGGATTAAAATGCAAAACCGTGGTTGTTTCATCAGCATGATCTCCGTCACCAGCGCTAGATGACTTCCTCAGAATTTTTAGAATTATTTTATTACTTTCCGGTGTTTCTATTCGCTGTAAGAACACACCTGTGCTTGCGGGTTTCCACATGATAGACATCCTTATTTACTGCTGCGCACAGGTCATATGCGCAGCACGCCACTCCCCCTCCGACAGTTGAAATGTCCAAGGTGACCGGCAAACATCACTCAGGGACTTACGATATTTGCATATGCTTTGGCGAGTGCCAGCAATCTTGCGTTGTCATCAGCATCAATATCTCCATCACCATCCACATCTTTGGTAGTGCCAATACTGAAAGATTGACCACCATCATAAGAGGATGCAATGAAAGTTGTAGTATCAAGCAGTTTTTCGGTTATTGCTCCTGCTTCATCTTGTACCGACTCCTTCAAAGCGAACTGCATGGAAACCAGCACTTCATCTGGATCGACTACGGTTGGACCAAGCTTCTGAAGAAAAATGCCTCGACGATTGAAATACGACATTATTAAATCCTTTAAATGATATCCATAGTTAAGTTGCTGCGAAAAAAATAATACCGACACCTATTACATATAAACCAGACCGCATATGTATCTATTAATGACCTCACCTTGTTATAAAGACTAAAAACAAGAAAGTGCCGAACGGCACTGGTCGGCCGTTGCGCAGCGATGTACTGTATATGCATACAGCAATCAGGGCCAACCCATGCAAACGCCATTGCCCCCCCGTGGCCGCGGCACCGCGACCAACCCACACAATCGTTTCGCCCCCAATCGTTCGGTGGTCGAGGACGACGGCTGGTATCAGGAAGTGCCGGTCACGCAAGGCACCGAAGTGCGAATCGAGACGGCGAAAACCATCATCACCCGCAACAATTCGCCAGATCTGCCCTTTGATCGTTCGATCAATCCTTACCGCGGATGCGAGCATGGTTGCATTTATTGCTATGCACGACCGAGCCATGCCTATTGGGACATGTCCCCGGGACTGGATTTCGAAACGCGCCTGATCGCCAAGACCAACGCCGCTCAGGTGCTGGAGGAACAACTTTCCAAGCGTGGCTATCAATGCGCGCCGATCAATCTTGGCTCCAACACCGACCCGTATCAGCCGATCGAGCGTGAACACAAGATCACCCGCCAAACCCTGGAAGTGCTGCTGCGTTATCGCCACCCGGTGACCATCATCACAAAAGGTTCGTTGATCCTGCGCGATCTGGACCTTCTGGCCGAACTCGCCCGGCAGAGACTGGTGGCGGTGATGATCAGCCTGACCACCCTGGATGACGAACTCAAACGCATCCTTGAACCCCGAGCGGCGGCGCCCAAGGCCCGACTTCGCGCGATCAGGGTCATGCGCAAAGCGGGAATTCCGGTGGGAGTGCTGTGCTCACCGATGATTCCCATGATCAACGACAGCGAACTCGAAAGCCTGCTGACCGAGGCCCATGCGGCCGGAGCACAGAGTGCGGCGTATATGATGCTGCGCTTGCCGCTGGAGGTTGCACCGCTGTTCGAGGAATGGCTGGGCGCTCATTACCCGCAACGGGCGGCTCATGTCCTGAGCCTGATTCGCCAGAGCCGTGGTGGTGAGTTGTACGACAGCCGTTTTGGCGCACGGATGCGCGGCGAAGGTCCCTTTGCCGACCTGTTGGCACAGCGCTTTTCCAAAACCATCAGGCGCCTGGGGCTTAATCAACGGGAAGGGTTTAACCTGGATTGCGAATCCTTTTGTCCGCCAGGTCGCCAAATGTCATTGATATAAGAACAATTGACCTGTTGCCGAGTATTGGGCAGCGCTTGCAGGCATTAGGCTGGTCACGTTTTTTGTGACCTGGAACACACGTTCTAGAGCGCTTGATTCAGTTTGAATTAAGATTCGGCGACTACCTTGTTCATCGAGTGACTGACGGGTCGGAATTTTTTGGCCTGGATGTTTTTAAACAGCCACTGGCTTCACACCGGATAAAAAGGGAAATTCCCTGATTCCGCAAAAGAGGATGAATCATGAGTGACAAGGATAAACAGCCGCTGGCTGCGTCGGCGTCTGCCCAACCGGAGGCGGAAACCGCCGATGCAGCGCTGCATCATATCGTTGACGGCTTTTTGCATTTTCATCATGAGATCTTTCCGCAACAGGAAGCACTCTTCAAAAAACTCGCTACCGCCCAACGACCGCGAGCAATGTTCATCGCCTGTGCGGATTCGCGCATCGTTCCTGAATTAATCACTCAAAGCTCTCCCGGCGATCTGTTCGTCACCCGCAATGTGGGTAACGTCGTACCGCCTTACGGGCAAATGAACGGTGGTGTTTCCACGGCCATCGAGTACGCCGTGCTGGCTCTTGGCGTGCATCACATCATTATCTGCGGACACTCCGACTGTGGCGCGATGCGCGCGGTGCTCAACCCGCAGAGCCTGGAAAAAATGCCGACGGTCAAAGCCTGGCTGCGACATGCCGAAGTGGCGAAAAACATGGTTCAGGAGAACTGCAACTGCGCCAATGAAAGCGAAAGCATGCACGTCCTCACCGAGGAAAATGTGATCGCCCAGTTACAGCACTTGCGCACGCACCCGTCAGTGGCTTCGCGCATGGCCAATGGTCAGTTGTTTATCCACGGCTGGGTTTACAACATCGAAACCAGCGAAATCAAAGCCTACGATGCCGATCAGGGCTGTTTCCTGCCGCTTAATGGCAGCCTGCCGATTCCTGTGGCGACGCCCAAAGCGCGCTTCTAAATACTCCTAAATCCCCGCGTGGTTAAGCCGAGGCTGCCGATCAGGCGCCTGGCTTTGCCATGCCTGAAGAAAACTACGGGAGAATCAATATGCGTGCTGCGCAACTCAAAGCTGTTCTGCCACGTGAGCTACTGGCTTCGGTGGTCGTGTTCCTGGTCGCCCTGCCCTTGTGCATGGGCATTGCCATTGCTTCGGGACTTCCCCCAGCCAAAGGCCTGATCACCGGGATCATCGGTGGTTTGGTGGTGGGCTGGTTGGCCGGTTCCCCCTTGCAGGTCAGCGGCCCCGCGGCAGGCTTGGCGGTGCTGGTGTTCGAACTCGTGCGCCAGCATGGTGTGGCCATGCTCGGGCCGATCCTGTTGTTGGCGGGTTTTCTGCAACTGGTGGCCGGTCGATTGAAACTGGGCTGCTGGTTCAGGGTGACGGCGCCTGCCGTTGTGTATGGCAT
Organism: Pseudomonas fluorescens group sp. PF-69; assembly: GCF_054481235.1. NCBI lineage: Bacteria > Pseudomonadati > Pseudomonadota > Gammaproteobacteria > Pseudomonadales > Pseudomonadaceae > Pseudomonas > Pseudomonas fluorescens group sp. PF-69. Next base: position 1,521,086 of record NZ_JBTMNC010000001.1, read on the forward strand.
GCTCGCCGGCATCGGGGTATTGATCGTCCTGTCCCAGGTGCATGTGATGCTCGATGCCGCGCCCAGGCCTTCGGGGCTGGAAAACCTGGCGGCGCTCCCCGCTGCCGTGGCCCAGGCCTTGCCTTCTGTTGGCTGGCAGGCCGGTTTGCTCGGGTTGGGAACCATCGCGGTGATGTGGCTGTGGGAAAAACTACGCCCGCAATCCCTGCGCTTCATTCCAGGCGCGTTGCTCGGCGTTGGTCTTGCCACGGTCACCAGCCTGGTGATGGCATTGCAGGTCAAGCGCGTGGAAGTCCCGGCCAACCTGGCCGAAGCCATTGATTGGTTGCGGCCGGCCGACCTGCTTAACCTGGCTGATCCCACCCTGCTGATCGCCGCGTTTGCCGTGGCTTTTATCGCCAGCGCCGAAACCCTGCTGTCCGCCGCCGCAGTAGACCGCATGCACAGTGGTCAGCGCTCCGATTTCGATCGCGAACTGTCGGCACAAGGTATCGGCAACATGCTCTGCGGTCTGCTTGGCGCGCTGCCGATGACCGGCGTGATCGTTCGCAGCTCAGCCAATGTGCAAGCCGGAGCCACCACACGGTACTCGACGATTTTCCACGGGCTGTGGCTGCTGGCGTTCGTGATGCTGCTGTCGAGTGTGCTGCAAAGCATTCCCGTGGCAAGTCTGGCCGGCGTGTTGGTTTATACGGGTTTCAAACTGGTCGACCTCAAAGCGTTTCGCAGCCTGGGACGTTATGGCCGCATGCCGATGTTCACTTACGCCGCGACCGCGCTGTCGATCGTTTTCACCGATCTGCTGACCGGTGTGCTGATCGGCTTCGGCTTGACCCTGGCCAAACTGGCCTGGAAAGCCTCACGCTTGAAGGTCAGCCTGATCGACCTGCCCAAAGAGGGTGAGATGGAGTTGCGGCTGGTGGGCGCGGCCACGTTTCTCAAAGTGCCGGCGCTGACCCGGATACTCGCCAGCATTCCTGACGGCGCAACGGTGCATGTGCCGCTCAATAATCTGAGCTACATCGATCATGCGTGTCTGGAGTTACTGGAGGAATGGGGTCGGGCGAATGCGTCGAAGGGCTCGAAGCTCTTGATCGAGTCCCGGGGATTGAAGCGCCGGCTGGAGGGACGGGTGCGAACCAACATCGGTATAGGTGCATCTGGCTGAATACCCCTGTAGGAGCGAGCTCGCGATGGGCAAAAGAACACCGCGGGGTGTCAGGATACCCGCGTAATCGTTGTCGACCATCGCGAGCAGGCTCGCTGCTACAGTGGACGGAGGTGGATCAGGCCTCCAGCTCCAGGCCCACGCCCAGGCGGCGGGACATGCACGGCCAACGCTTCCACGCGGCGCCGGTGTCCGGGCTGCTGAGCTTCTCGCGGTAGGCCTCTACCGACTCCAGAGCGAAACTCTCTTCGTTGAGCATCTCGTCGAAAGCGTGATGCACCGCCTCGTCCAGTTGGTTGGCGAACTCCTCACCGATCAATTGGTGGGCAATCAGGTTGGCGACAGTCATGTCCAGGGGGATCAGTGGCTGGCCGAAATGCTTGATGTACAGGTCATTGACCTCTTCGACAAACCGATGCGCCAGGTAGGCCTCGTCCAGCAGGCTGTCGAGCCCGACGTGCCCGGCCATGATCGCCGGAGGCTGGAGGAAATACTGCTCGGCGATTTTCAGCACCGGTTTGATCTGTGACTCGATACCCGCTTCCCTGGCGACTTCATTGGCTGCGTCCAGCAGATCAGGCACTTCGTCGATGTAGGCGGCGACAAAACGTGTCAGTACGCCATTGGCATCCGCCTCCGGCAATTGGATCGCCGGGTGCAAGCGAGGCAGTTTGCTTTCCAGCTGACGCGTCAGCAGGCCGGTTTCGGCTTCGTGTTGTTGGGCTTTTTGGATCTGCTCGCGCAATGCGGCGGTGTTCATGAAAACTCCAGGAAACAAGGCAATGAAATAGGGAAGACATAACTTAGCTGGCTTACAAAAAATGCTAAGACGCATTTGTCATAATTATTTCATCCTTGAGACACCTGCGTTATATCGATTTGCCACCACTCGTCTGCATCCTTCTCCAATCGTGGCCTGCAACGCAAGTTAATGCTGTTTCAGATCATTTACGCCTTCGCATTGCGAGGTGAGAGTCGCTGTCTATACTCGGACTTGAATGGAGTTAGCTGATGACGCCCGACTGCAAATGCAGCAAGGCCCGGCGATTCAAGTTCGTAGTCTGATGCAGCCGCTCCCTTGCCGCAGGTGAAAGCCGGCGGGATAACAAGAACGATAAGGGGAACCCGCAATGATGCGACATCCACATGTCTGGATGGGCCTCCTGTTGTGGTCGATTTTCAGCCAGGCGCAAGCCGCCTGGACTGTGAATATGGCGCCTGGAGCGACTGAAATCAGTCACGCTGTATTTGACCTGCACATGACCATTTTCTGGATCTGTGTGGTGATCGGCATCATCGTCTTTGGCGCCATGTTCTGGTCGATGATTCTGCACCGCCGCTCGACCGGGCAGGTGGCCGCAAAATTCCATGAAAGCACCACCGTCGAAATCCTCTGGACCATCGTGCCCTTCATCATTCTGGTGGCCATGGCGGTTCCCGCGACGGCGACCCTGATCAAGATGTACGACCCCAGTGAGCCGGATATCGATATCCAGATCACCGGTTATCAGTGGAAATGGCATTACAAATACCTGGGCCAGGACGTCGAGTTTTTCAGCAACCTGACCACCCCCGCCAACCAGATCCACAACAAGGAAGCCAAGGGCGAGCACTACCTGCTTGAGGTCGACAAGCCGTTGGTGCTGCCGATTGGTGCCAAGGTGCGCTTCCTGGTGACATCCGCCGACGTGATCCACTCCTGGTGGGTGCCGGCCTTTGCGGTCAAGCGCGATGCGATCCCGGGGTTCGTCAACGAAGCCTGGACCCGTGTCGACAAACCCGGCATCTACCGTGGCCAGTGCGCCGAGCTGTGCGGCAAGGATCACGGCTTCATGCCGATCGTGGTCGAGGTCAAGGAAAAGGCCGATTACGACAAGTGGCTGGCCGATCGCAAAGCCGAAGCCGCTCAGCTTAAAGAACTGACCAGCAAGGAATGGACCCTCGACGAGCTCAAGGAGCGCGGCGACAAGATCTATCACACCACCTGCGTAGCCTGTCACCAGGCCGAAGGCCAGGGACTGCCGCCCATGTTCCCGGCGCTCAAGGGCTCGAAAATCGCCACCGGACCGAAAGAGGCTCACCTGAGCCTGGTCTTCCACGGCAAGCCAGGCACCGCCATGGCGGCGTTCGGCAAGCAGCTCTCGGAAGTCGATATCGCGGCGGTCGTGACCTACGAACGTAACGCCTGGGGCAACAACAAGGGCGACATGGTCACTCCTAAAGAAGTGCTGGAGCTGAAACAGGCGGAAAGCAAATGACCCGGTCTATTGCGCATGTAAGGAACCGGTCGGGGCACGGCGCCCCGGCCTGCCCAGCCCATCTGTTGACAGGAGACAGGCCATGAGCGCCGTTATCGATGACCACGGTCATGCCGACCACGCCCACGGCCCCGCCAAAGGCCTGATGCGCTGGGTACTGACCACCAACCACAAGGACATCGGCACGCTGTACCTGTGGTTTGCATTCACCATGTTCCTGCTCGGCGGTTCGTTCGCGATGGTGATCCGCGCCGAATTGTTCCAGCCGGGCCTGCAAATCGTCGAACCGGCGTTCTTCAACCAGATGACCACCATGCACGGTCTGGTGATGGTGTTCGGTGCCGTGATGCCGGCGTTCGTCGGCCTCGCCAACTGGATGATCCCGCTGATGATCGGCGCACCGGACATGGCCCTGCCACGGATGAACAACTTCAGCTTCTGGCTGTTGCCGGCGGCGTTCATCCTGCTGGTCTCGACCCTGTTCACACCGGGTGGCGGACCGAACTTCGGCTGGACCTTCTACGCCCCGCTGTCGACGACCTATGCACCGGAAAGCGTGACGTTCTTCATCTTCGCCATCCACTTGATGGGGATCAGTTCGATCATGGGTGCGATCAACGTGATCGCCACCATCCTCAACCTGCGCGCCCCCGGCATGACGTTGATGAAAATGCCGCTGTTCGTCTGGACCTGGCTGATCACCGCGTTTCTGCTGATTGCGGTGATGCCGGTACTGGCCGGTTGCGTGACGATGATGCTGATGGACATCCATTTCGGCACCAGCTTCTTCAGCGCCGCCGGTGGCGGTGACCCGGTACTGTTCCAGCACGTGTTCTGGTTCTTCGGCCACCCCGAGGTGTACATCATGATTCTGCCGGCCTTCGGCGCCGTCAGTTCGATCATCCCGACCTTCTCGCGCAAGCCGCTGTTCGGCTACACCTCGATGGTCTACGCCACGGCGAGCATCGCGTTCCTGTCGTTCATCGTCTGGGCGCACCACATGTTCGTGGTCGGCATTCCGCTGGTGGGCGAGCTGTTCTTCATGTACGCCACGCTGTTGATCGCGGTGCCGACGGGCGTGAAGGTGTTCAACTGGGCCAGCACCATGTGGCAGGGCTCGCTGACCTTCGAGACACCCATGCTGTTTGCCGTGGCGTTCGTGATCCTGTTCACCATCGGCGGTTTTTCCGGGTTGATGCTGGCCATCGCCCCGGCGGACTTCCAGTACCAGGACACCTACTTCGTGGTCGCGCACTTCCACTATGTGCTGGTGCCAGGGGCGATCTTCGGGATCTTCGCCTCGGCCTACTACTGGATGCCGAAATGGACCGGCCACATGTACGACGAAACCCTCGGCAAGCTGCATTTCTGGCTGTCGTTCATCGGCATGAACATGGCCTTCTTCCCGATGCACTTCGTGGGGCTGGCCGGCATGCCGCGTCGGATTCCGGACTACAACCTGCAATTCGCCGACTTCAACATGGTGTCGTCGATCGGCGCGTTCATGTTCGGCGCCACACAGATCTTCTTCCTGTTCATCGTGATCAAGACCATCCGCGGCGGCCCGCCAGCACCGGCCAAACCGTGGGATGGGGCCGAAGGCCTGGAGTGGAGCATCCCGTCGCCGGCGCCGTATCACACCTTCACCACGCCACCGGAAGTGAAATGAACCATTTCAGCCTTGTGGATATTCCTGTGGGAGCTGGCTTGCCAGCGATGGCTGCATGTCTGACACACCGCGGTGATCCCATCGCTGGCAAGCCAGCTCCCACAGGGTTCTCGGTAGAGGGCACAGGCCATGGCTGACTCGATTTCGATGAAGAAACTGGTCACCCGCCTGTTATTGGTGGTGGTAGCGATGTTTGTCTTCGGCTTTGCCCTGGTGCCTATCTACGACGTGATGTGCAAGGCATTCGGCATCAATGGCAAGACCGCCGGGCAGTATGAGGGCGAGCAAACGGTCGACACCTCGCGGCAGGTACGCGTGCAGTTTCTGTCGATGAACAACGCCGACATGCCGTGGGAGTTCTATCCCAAGGGTGATGATCTGGTGGCCCATCCGGGGGCGGTGAACGAGATGATTTTCATCGCGCACAACCCCACTGACCGCCCGATGAGCGCCCAGGCCGTCCCGAGCATCGCGCCCAGCACCGCGGCGGCGTATTTCCACAAGACCGAATGTTTTTGCTTTACCCAGCAAGTGCTGCAGCCCGGTCAACGGATCGAGATGCCGGTACGTTTCATCGTTGACCGTGACATGCCCAAGGATGTGAAGCACCTGACGCTGTCCTACACGCTGTTCGATATCACCGCCCGACATCCACCGGTAGTCGTTGCAAACACTGGCGGTTGAGCGTGCCCGATAAGGAGAACAATCAATGGCAACTCATGAACATTATTACGTTCCTGCCCAGAGCAAATGGCCGATCATCGCCACGGTCGGGATGTTCGTCACGGTATTTGGCCTGGCCACCTGGTTCAACGACCTGAAAGCCGCGCGGCCGGAATCCCACGGCCCGCTGATCTTTTTCGTCGGTGGCCTGCTGTTGGCCTACATGCTGTTCGGCTGGTTCGGCACGGTGATCAAGGAAAGTCGCGGCGGACTGTACAGCGCGCAGATGGATCGTTCGTTCCGCTGGGGCATGAGCTGGTTCATCTTCTCGGAGGTCATGTTCTTCATCGCCTTTTTCGGCGCACTGTTTTATGTGCGCCACGTCTCCGGCCCGGCTCTGGGTGGCGAAGGCGCCAAAGGCATCGCCCATATGCTGTGGCCGAACTTCCAGTTCACCTGGCCACTGCTGAACAATCCGGACTCCAAACTCTTCCCGCCGCCCAAGGAAGTTATAAGCCCCTGGGGCCTGCCGCTGCTCAACACCGTGTTGCTGGTGAGCTCCAGCGTAACGGTGACCATCGCCCACCACGCCTTGAAGAAAGGCCATCGCGGCGCGCTGAAACTCTGGCTGGCGATCACCGTGCTGCTCGGTTGCGCGTTCCTGACCTTCCAGGCCGAAGAGTACATGCACGCCTACCACGAACTGGGCCTGACCCTGGGCTCGGGCATCTATGGCGCGACGTTCTTCATGCTCACCGGCTTCCACGGTGCCCACGTGACCATCGGCACCATCATCCTGTTCGTGATGTTGATGCGGATCATGCGCGGGCACTTCGACGCCGATCATCAGTTCGGCTTCGAGGCGGCGAGTTGGTATTGGCACTTCGTGGACGTGGTGTGGATCGGACTGTTCGTTTTCGTCTACGTGCTCTAGGCCTTACCACGGCGCATGCGACACCAACTGGCCGCTGAAGAAGCCCCAGGCGATCAAGCCGACGGTGATGGCGGCCAGTGCAACACGGACACTCAAGGCAATGACGAGGCGGTTCGAGCTGCTGTCGTCCTTGACCAGAAAAAACAGGCCGCTGAACAGGCTGACAACCGTGGCAATCAGCATCAGGACGATGGCTGCTTTGAGCATGGTGGAACTCCGGGGGACAGGCGATGCATTTGAGTATAGCTATCGCGATGACCGACTTTCTGGCGACGCCATGAAGCGCTTCCGGCCGGGCATCGTGCCGACACTGGTGGTGGCGCTGTTGCTGCCGCTGCTGGTGTCCCTGGGGTTCTGGCAATTGAGCCGGGGCGCCGAGAAAAGCGCACTGCTGCAAAGCTACACCGAGCGCCGGGCCGCCGAACCGATGGCCAGCACCGAGCTGCAACACACCGCAGACCCGGCCTTTCGCCGGGTCCGCCTGCACGGCCAGTTCGATGCCGCCCACAGCCTGCTGCTGGATAACCGCCAGCGCGATGGAAAGGTCGGGATTGAGTTGCTGCAACCGTTTCAGGATCAGGCAACAGGGCTCTGGCTGCTGGTCAATCGCGGCTGGCTGCCATGGCCGGACCGGCGCACACCGCCTCAATTCACCACCCCTGCCGAGGCCTTGAGCCTCGACGCCTGGGTCTACGTCTCCCCCGGCGCGACCTTCCAGCTCCATGCCGACCCCAACTCAACGACCTGGCCTCAACTGGTGACGGCGGTTGACCCGGCAAAACTCTGGTCAGCCCTCGACCGCGAAGGGTTCGCCTACGAATTACGCGAGGAAAGCGGCCCTGCGTCCTACCAGGCCGACTGGCCGGTGGTCGCCATGGGCCCGGAAAAACACATCGCTTACGCCGTGCAGTGGTTCGCCATGGCGATCGCCCTGTTCGGCCTTTATCTCTACCTCGGCTGGCACAACGCAAAGGAGAAACACCATGGGAGCGGCCATGAATCCACCCAGCATGTCTGAGGCGAAAACGCCGGCGAGTCGGCGCAAGGGTCGCTTGCAGTTACTGTTGATCCTGCTCGGGGTGATCGGTCCGATGATCCTCGCCACCGGCATGTACAAACTGCAGTTCTGGGTGCCGGAGGGCCGCAGTTATCACGGCGAACTGATCGGCAACGGCCAGACCCGCGCCGACATCGGCGTGCAGGCGCAGGAGGACCGCTGGCAGATGCTGGTCACCGCGCCGAAGGATTGCGCGGTGGACTGCCAGCAGTTGGTGTATCTGGCACGTCAAATCCAGATCGGCCTCGGTCGCGATGCCTCTCGCGCCAGCCACGCACTCGCCGCCGCCCAGCCCCTGACGTCCGAGTACGACGCCAAACTGACCCGGGAATATCCGCAGCTGCAGCGCTATCCGCTGGATTTGAGCACTTTCAGTCAATCGAACGGCGACAAGACCACGCCGCAACTGTGGATCATCGATCCTCACGGCAATCTGGTGCTGCGCTACGACCCGTCGGTCAAGGGCAAGGACTTGCTCAACGACCTGCGCCACCTGCTGAAACTGTCGAACATCGGATAAGGGCATCGTCATGGCCAAACCTGGATTTCGCCTCGCACTGTTTGCCACCCTGCTGGCACTGATTGTGGTGTTGCTCGGCGCCTATACCCGCCTGACCCACGCCGGCCTCGGCTGCCCGGACTGGCCCGGCTGCTACGGCTTTATCAGTGTGCCGAAAAGCGAAGCCCAACTGGCCCATGCCGAATTGCATTTCCCTGACGCTCCAGTCGAGGCCCACAAGGGCTGGAACGAGATGATCCATCGTTACTTTGCCGGCACCCTCGGCATGCTGATCTCGGTGCTGGCCGGACGTGCCTGGATCAATCGCCGGCATCCGGGACAACCGCTGAAGCTGCCGTTGTTCCTGCTGGCGGTGGTGTTTGGCCAAGCGGCATTCGGCATGTGGACGGTGACGCTCAAGCTCTGGCCGCAAGTGGTCACCGGGCATTTGCTTGGCGGCTTTGCCACGCTGAGCCTGTTGTTTCTGCTGACCTTGCGCCTGTCCGGCGTACTGCCGGCGCTGACCGTGCCACGACGCTTGCAACACTGGGCGACGGCCGGGTTACTGCTGGTGATCCTGCAAATTGCCCTCGGCGGCTGGGTCAGTTCCAACTACGCCGCCGTGGCCTGCATCGACTTCCCGACCTGCCACGGCCAATGGCTGCCCCCCGCCGACTTCGCCAACGGCTTTCACCTGACCCAACACATCGGCCCGAATTACCTCGGCGGGCAACTGGACAGCGATGCCCGCACCGCGATTCACCTGACGCATCGCATCGGCGCGTTGCTGGTGACCCTCGTGCTACTGGGTCTGGCGTGGCAACTGAAGGCAGTCGGCATGACACGCCTGGCGGGCCTGGTACTGATCGCTCTCGCCGCACAAATCACCCTCGGTATCAGCAACGTGCTGTTTCATCTGCCGCTGCCAGTGGCCGTCGCGCATAACGCCGGGGGCGCTGCGCTGCTGCTGACGATGGTGTTGGTCAATTATCACGCCCGCACCAGCCTGATTCGGGTCAAGCAACCGACTCGCTGGCGCTTCAGTCCGCGTAAACAAACAGCCGGGCCCATAACAATAAAAGGAGAGATGCCATGGCGATTCTGATCGGCGAACGTCCCAGTCAGGCTATCTGGCGTGACTACCTGGAGCTGACCAAACCGAAAGTGGTGGTGCTGATGCTCATCACCTCACTGGTGGGGATGTTCCTCGCGACCCGCGCCGGTGTGCCATGGACCGTGTTGCTGTTCGGCAATCTGGGAATCGCCCTGTGCGCGGGCGGTGCGGCAGCGGTCAACCATGTGGTGGACCGGCGCATCGATGCGGTGATGGCCCGCACGCACAAACGGCCACTGGCCGAAGGCCGGGTTTCACCGGCCGCCGCGCTGACCTTTGCCCTGGCGCTGGCGGTGCTCGGCCAGGCCTTGCTGCTGGCCTTTACCAATCCGCTGACCGCCTGGCTGACCCTCGCCTCCCTGCTCGGCTATGCCGTGGTGTACACCGGTTTCCTCAAGCGCGCGACGCCGCAGAACATCGTCATTGGCGGGCTGGCCGGTGCCGCTCCGCCCTTGCTCGGCTGGACCGCCGCCACCGGTCATGTCAGCGCCGAACCGCTGTTGCTGGTCCTGATCATCTTCGCCTGGACCCCGCCACACTTCTGGGCCCTGGCCATTCACCGCAAAGAGGAATACGCCAAGGCCGATATTCCGATGCTGCCGGTGACCCACGGTGAGCATTACACCAAGGTGCATATCCTGCTTTATACCGGCGCGCTGCTGGCCGTCAGCCTGATGCCGTACGTGATACATATGAGTGGCCTGCTCTACCTGATTTGCGCCATCGGCCTGGGCGCCAGATTTCTGCAATGGGCGGTGGTGCTGTACCGTGGCACTCGGCCGCACGCGGCGATCAACACCTTCAAGTACTCTATTTACTACTTGTTCCTGCTGTTCATCGCCCTGCTCGTTGACCACTACTTATTGTTGAATCTATGACTCGAACCCAGAAAACCGTCTTCATCCTCGTCGCCCTGATCGCGCTGGTCCTGGGCCTGACCATCAACAAAGTGCTCTCGGGCAAAGGCCAGGGCGACCCGACGGCGCTGATCGATGCGGGGATTATCCTGCTACCGCAAAGCCGCAGTCTGCCGAGCGTGACGATGACCAATCAGGACGGCCAACCGGTCACGATCAACGAGTTGAAAGGCAAATGGAGCCTGCTGTTCTTCGGCTACACCTTCTGCCCGGACATCTGCCCGACCACCCTCGCCCAACTGCGCCAGATCAAAAGCGAACTGCCGCCCGAGGCGGTGGACAAGTTGCAGATCATACTGGTCAGCGTCGACCCGAATCGCGACACGCCCAAGCAGCTCAAGCAGTACCTGGGCTACTTCGATCCACAGTTCATCGGCCTGGCCCCGGCATCGGTCGAAGAACTGCAAAAAGTCGCCAATGCCGTGAGCATCCCGTTCATTCCGGCGGACACCAGCAAACCGAACTACACCGTCGACCACAGCGGCAACCTGGCGGTGATCGGACCGGACGGGACGCAGCGCGGGTTCATTCGTGCGCCGTTGAACAATCAGAAACTGGTGGTGCAGTTGCCGGTGATGCTCAAACGTCAGTGAAAACACCACGAAACCTGTGGGAGCGAGCTTGCTTCGGGCGGCGCTCCGACGATGGTCGTGAACGTTAACGCGTAAATCCAGATGCCCAGCGGCGTCCTTTTGTTTTTCGCGAGCAAGCTCGCTCCTACAGAGGGCGGTGCTGGGCACAAAAAGGGGACGCATCTGGCGTCCCCTTTTCATTGCTTTCAGCCAATCAGAACGCTGGCACGACCGCGCCTTTGTACTTCTCGAGAATGAACGCTTTCACTTCCGGGCTGTGCAGTGCAGCAACCAGTTTCTTCATCGCCTCGCTGTCCTTGTCGTCCGGACGGGCAACGAGGATGTTCACGTAAGGCGAGTCGCTGCCTTCGATGACCAGTGCATCCTTGGAGGGATCGAGCTTGGCCTCCAGCGCGTAGTTGGTGTTGATCAGCGCCAGGTCGACCTGGGTCAGCACACGCGGGATGGTCGCGGCTTCCAGTTCACGGATTTTCAGGTCCTTGGTGTTCTCGGTGATGTCCTTGACGGTCGACAGGATGTTGTTCGAATCCTTCAACTTGATCAGGCCCGCCTTTGCCAGCAGCAGCAAGGCACGACCGCCGTTGGTGGCGTCGTTCGGGATCACCACGTTCGCGCCGCCTGGCAGCTCATCCAGTTTCTTGTACTTGCTGGAGTAAGCACCCAGCGGCTCCAGGTGCACACCGGCTACCGAAACCAGGTTAGTGCCCTTGGCCTTGTTGAATTCATCGAGGTACGGCTGGTGCTGGAAGAAGTTGGCGTCCAGGCGTTTCTCCGCGACTTGCACGTTCGGCTGGATGTAGTCGGTGAAGACCTTGACCTTCAGGTCCACGCCTTCTTTGGCCAGGGCCGGTTTAACGAATTCGAGGATTTCCGCGTGGGGAACCGGGGTCGCCGCGACCGTCAGGGTGTCGGCGGCGTGAGCGGAAAAGGCTGCAACGGCAGCGAATGCGACGAGTAGTTTTTTCATTCAGCTAACTCCTTGTGGGTACTCGCTTGCGACGCCTGAAACCAGCGCCTGCCAGCCAATGGCCAGTTCATTGATCATTTACGGGAAAAGTGGACAACCAGTTTGTCGCCGACGGTTTGCAGTACCTGAACCAGTACCAGCAGCAAAATCACGGTGACCACCATCACATCAGTTTGAAAACGCTGGTAACCGAAACGAATCGCCAGGTCACCCAAGCCACCCGCGCCGACCACACCCGCCATCGCCGTGTAGGACACCAGTGTAATAGCTGTCACCGTAATCGCCGCGAAGATGCCCGGACGGGCTTCAGGCAGCAACGCATTGGTGATGATCTGCCGCGTCGTCGCGCCCATCGACTGGGTCGCTTCGATGATGCCGCGATCCACTTCACGCAACGCGGTTTCCACCAGTCGCGCGAAGAACGGCGTGGCGCCCACCACCAATGGCGGAATCGCCCCGGCGACACCGAGGGAGGTACCGGTGATCAACACGGTGAACGGAATCATCACGATCAGCAAAATGATGAACGGCAGCGAGCGCAGGATGTTCACCACCAGCGACAACATCGCGTAGATGCCTTTGGCTTCCAGCAACTGACGCGGGCTGCAGAGGAACAACAACACACCCAGCGGCAGACCCAACAATACGGTGAACAACAGCGAACCACCGAGCATCAGCAAGGTGTCACCGGTGGCCAGCCAGATTTCGAACCAGTCGATATTGGCGAAGAAACTCGTCAGGGCTTCCATTAACGCAGCACCTCCATGTGGACGTCGGCAGCGCTGAAGCGGGCGAAGGCCGCCTCCATGTCACCACCGGTCACGGCCAGGGTCAGTTGCCCGTAGGGAATGTCTTTGATGCGATCGATACGACCGGCGAGGATGCTGTAGTCCACACCCGTTTCCCGCGCGACGGTACCCAGCAGCGGCGCGTAGGTCGCTTCGCCCTGGAAGGTCAGACGCAGGATGCGCCCCGGTACGTGAGCGAAATCATCGCGCTGTTCGCTTTCGTCGATTTGCTCGTCTTCTTGCACGAAGCGCTTGGTGGTCGGGTGCTTCGGATGCAGGAACACCTCGGCCACCGAGCCTTGCTCGACGATCACGCCAGCGTCCATCACCGCCACCTGGTCACAGACACGACGGATCACATCCATCTCGTGGGTAATCAGCACAATGGTCAGCTTCAGCTCGCGATTGATTTCGGCCAGCAATTGCAGAACCGAGGCTGTGGTCTGTGGGTCCAGGGCACTGGTGGCTTCGTCGCACAGCAGGATTTTCGGCTTGGTCGCCAGGGCGCGGGCGATGCCGACACGCTGCTTTTGACCGCCAGACAATTGCGCCGGGTACTTTTTGGCGTGGTCGGACAAACCGACCCGGGCCAGCAATTCGGCCACACGCCGATCAATGTCAGTACGCGACAGCTCACCGGCCAGGGTCAGTGGCAGCGCGACGTTGTCGGCAACGGTCTTGGACGCCAGCAAATTGAAATGCTGGAAGATCATCCCGACCTGTTGACGGAAACGGCGCAAACCGTTGGCGTCGAGCGCGGTGACTTCTTCGCCGTCGACGATGATCTTGCCGCCACTGGAGTTTTCCAGTCGATTGATCAGGCGCAGCAGGGTACTTTTTCCCGCACCGGAATGGCCGATCAGGCCAAAGACCTGACCGTTCTCAATCGTCAGACTGGTCGGGTGCAGGGCGGGAATTTCCTTACCGGCGACGCGGTAGGTTTTATGGACGTTTTGAAACTCGATCACGTAGCGAACCTTGTGGGGCGCGTTAGAAAAGGATCAGCGGTTAGCCGGGCGCGCATTTTAGCCTGTCCGTATAGAGGTTCTTAGCATTTATTTCGCATTCAACCAGCCATTTGGCAATAACGCGATCAAAGGTCAGATAAAAGGAACGGTCAAAAACGTCATCAGTCACTAATTAGGCCACTCGAAAAAAGCCCGAGGAGTTATGCCTGATGAGTACCAAAAAGCCTGCCGCCACCAAAAGCGCACTGGCCGGGACCGATACCCTGGACCGCAGCAATACCAACGCCAAACTCGATAGCCTGGAAATATTCCGCTCCGACGCCACCGATCAGGCCCTGCGCACCAATCAGGGCGTGAAGGTGGCGGACAATCAGAACACCCTGAAGGCCGGGGCCCGCGGGCCTTCGCTGCTGGAAGACTTCATCATGCGTGAAAAAATCACGCACTTTGACCATGAACGCATTCCCGAGCGCATCGTTCACGCTCGGGGCACGGGTGCCCATGGCTACTTTCAGTCCTACGAAAACCATAGCGTGCTGACCAAGGCGGGTTTCCTGCAGGACCCAAGCCAAAAAACGCCGGTATTCGTTCGTTTTTCCACCGTGCAAGGCCCTCGTGGATCGGGCGACACGGTCCGGGATGTACGAGGCTTCGCGGTGAAGTTCTTCACCGACGAAGGCAACTTCGATCTGGTGGGCAACAACATGCCGGTGTTTTTCATTCAGGACGCCATCAAGTTTCCTGACTTCGTGCATGCGGTCAAACCCGAACCCCACAACGAGATACCCACCGGCGGCTCGGCCCACGATACGTTCTGGGACTTTGTTTCGTTGCAACCGGAATCGGCACACATGGTGATCTGGGCCATGTCCGACCGGGCGATCCCGAAAAGCCTGCGCAGCATGCAGGGGTTCGGCGTTCACACTTTCCGCCTGATCAATGCCGAAGGAAAATCACGCTTCGTCAAATTCCACTGGCGCCCCACCGCCGGAACTTGCTCGCTGGTGTGGGATGAAGCGCAGAAACTCGCGGGCAAGGACACCGACTACCACCGTCGCGACCTCTGGGAATCCATCGAGATGGGGGACTACCCGGAATGGGAACTCGGCGTACAGGTCATCGAGGAAGAAAACGAACACGCCTTCGATTTCGACATTCTCGACCCCACCAAGCTGATTCCGGAAGAACTGGTGCCCATCACACCGCTGGGCAAAATGGTGCTCAATCGCAACCCCGATAACTTCTTTGCCGAAACCGAGCAGGTCGCTTTCTGTCCGGGCCACATTGTGCCGGGAATCGACTTCTCCAACGATCCGCTGCTGCAAGGCCGGCTGTTTTCCTACACCGATACGCAGATCAGCCGACTCGGCGGACCGAATTTTCACGAGATTCCCATCAACCGTCCGGTCTCTGCGTTCCACAACGGCCAGCGGGATGCGTTGCACCGCACGACGATTGATAAGGGCCGCGCATCCTACGAACCAAACTCAATCGACGGCGGCTGGCCGAAAGAAACCCCACCCGCCGCGCAGGACGGCGGTTTCGAGACGTATGCCGAACGCATCGACGCCAACAAGATCCGTCAGCGCAGCGAGTCGTTCAGCGACCACTTCTCCCAGGCACGGCTGTTTTTCCACAGCATGAGCCAGCATGAGCAGGAGCACATCATCTCGGCGTACAGCTTCGAACTGGGCAAGGTTGAACGGGAGTTCATCCGCACACGGCAAGTGAACGAGATCCTCGCCAACATCGACCTGGAACTGGCCAAGCGCGTGGCGCAGAACCTGGGCTTGCCGGCACCGAAGGCCGGAACGGTCGATGTGCCGAAAATTTCTCTGGAACGTTCGCCCGCCCTTAGCCAGGCCAATCTGCTACCGGGCCATATCAAGACGCGAAAAGTCGCCATCCTTGCAGCCAACGGTGTCGATGGCTCGGCCATTGAGGCCATGAAGAAAGCGCTGGAAGCCGAAGGTGCGCACGCCAAACTGCTTGGCCCGACTTCCGCCCCTGTGACGACCGCCGATGGCAAGGCATTACCAGTAGATGCATCCATGGAAGGTTTGCCTTCCGTAGCGTTCGACGCGGTGTTCGTGCCCGGCGGTGCAGCATCGATCAAGGCCTTGAGCACGGACGGCGTGGCCCTGCATTACCTGCTCGAAGCCTACAAACACTTGAAAGCGATCGCGCTGCATGGCGAGGCGAAGCAGTTACTGGATGTGTTGAAGCTGGAGGCGGATACAGGGTTAATCGTCGGAGCGGATGCCAAGCTGATCAAGCCGTTTTTTGCGGCCATCGGGCAGCATCGGGTTTGGGACAGGGAGCCGAAGGCCAAGGCTGTTCCGGCCTGAAAGTTTTGAGCGATTGAAAGGCCGCCATCGCGAGCAAGCTCGCTCCCACAGTTGATTTGCAGTGAGCACAAATCGAACGTGGGAGCGAGCCTGCTCGCGATGCTTTTAAGCTTTTTTGCGAGGGCTGAGGACCATCTGCGCCGGAACGCTGCGCAGGATCTGCCGCTCCAGCTTCAGGTCGAACTCCGGATCGAGTTTCTTCACCCGTTTGCTCAGCAAATTCGCCAACCACGGATAATCTTCAGTACGCGGAGCCTGAATGCTCACATCACACTGAAAATTCACCACATCGGCGGCGATAGCGTCCAGTTGTCGACGCAACTTGGCCATATCGTTGATATTCAGTGCAACCGTGGTGCTTTCAGCCGTCGGGTCGATGACCTTGGCTTTTGGCTGGGCTTCGGCTGCCTTGAGAGCGGCTTCGGCCTTTTCCAGTTCAGCCTTGCGCGCCTGGGCGATGGCGCCATTGACCCCACCGGTCAGTGCCGGCGCCTTGGGCATCAACGCACGGGCACGACTCAGGGCGGTGGCTGCGGCGTTTACATCACCTTTTTGCAACACGATCTGACTGCGCATCAAATAGGCTTCAGCCAGTTGACGCTGGTATTGCTCAAGGGATTGATCGTTGGGCGATTCGGCCTGCAAGGCAGCCAGTTGATCTTCCGCCGTGGCCAGTTCGCTGCTGGCCAGACTTTGCTCAAGCTGTGCAATGGCCGCGGCCCGCGCATCGGGGGCTTCGGTGGCCGCCGGTGGCGTGCTTTGGCAAGCGCCCAGCAGCACGGAAAATGCGACAAGGAGCAGATAACGGGAGGCGAACGACTTCATTCCTGCGACTCTCTATTTGCGCAAAAAACGAGCAAGTCTACACCCCTCGACGGGGCAGAACAAAACTCAGCAGAAACAGCGCGGCGGCCGCCACCACAATTGACGGGCCGGCCGGGGTGTCCTTGAACCAGGACAACGCCAATCCGCCACACACGGCGAGTATGCCCAGCAGGCTCGCACCCAGTGCCATCTGCTCCGGTGAGCGGGCGTGACGCTGTGCCGCAGCCGCCGGGATGATCAGCAACGAAGTGATCAGCAACACACCGACGATTTTCATCGCCACGGCAATTACCACGGCGATCAACAGCATCAGCGCCATGCGTAATCCGGCTACGGGCAAGCCCTCGACCCTGGCCAACTCCTCGTGCACAGTGATGGCCAGCAACGGCCGCCACAAGGCCACCAACAGCGCCAGAACGGCCGCGCTACCACCCAGGATCCAGGCCAGATCGGTCGGGCTGATCGCCAGCAGGTCGCCGAACAGATACGCCATCAGGTCGATCCGCACTTCGTGCATGAAGCTTAGTACCACCAGGCCCAGAGAGAGCGTGCTGGGTGCGAGAATTCCCAAAAGCGTGTCAGACGCCAGCGGCTGACGCTGTTGCAAAGTCACCAGCAACACCGCCAACAGCAAGCAGCCCACGGTCACCGCTACGGTCGGACTGACATCCAGCAAAAAGCCCAACGCCACGCCCAGCAGGGCCGCGTGGGACAAGGTGTCGCCAAAATAAGCCATGCGGCGCCAGACCACGAAGGAACCCAAAGGCCCCGCGACTACCGCCAGGGCCAGACCTGCAAGCAGGGCGTAGAGCAGAAAATCAGCCATGCTTGCAGCTATCTCCATGGACGTGGGTATGGCCCGATCCGGGCGCCTTGACCACCGAGCCATGCAGATCGTGGGCGTGGTCGTGATGGTGGTGATAAATCGCCAGGCTTTGTGCGTTTTTTCCGAACAGCTCGACGAAGGCCGGATCGCCGCTGACCTGCTCAGGGTGACCGGAACAGCAAACGTGGCGATTGAGGCAAACCACCTGGTCAGTGGTGCTCATCACCAAGTGCAGGTCGTGCGACACCATCAATACCCCGCAACCGTGACGGTCACGCAGACGGGTAATCAAACTGTAGAGTTCGGCCTGACCGGCCACATCGACACCTTGCACCGGTTCGTCGAGCACCAGCAGTTCCGGCTCGCGCAACAAGGCCCGGGCCAACAAGACACGCTGCATTTCACCGCCGGAAACACTTTGCACCGGGCTGTCGATCACCTGCTCGGCACCGACTTCCTTGAGGGCCGCCAGGGCCATCGCCCGGTCCACGCCCGGCACCAGACGCAAGAAGCGCAGAACCGAGAGCGGCAGTGTCGGATCGACGTGAAGTTTTTGCGGCATGTAACCGATGCGCAGTTTCGGCTTGCGCCAGACGCTGCCACTGTCCGGTTTCAACAGACCGAGCACAGCGCGCACCAACGTCGTCTTGCCTGCGCCATTGGGGCCGATCAATGTGACGATCTGGCCCGGTTCGACGCTCAACTCGATGTTATCCAGCACACTTTGCCCGGCAAACGTGACGGCAACCTGCTCGAGGCGGATCAGCGCGTTGCTCATCAAGCCCCCTGACAACCTGAGCAAAGACCAATCACTTCGACGGTCTGGCCTTCGACGACGAACCCGACATCCTGAGCGCTGGCGATGATCGCGTCGCTGATGGACTTCTGCTCGAGCTCGATGGCCGCGTGACATTGGCGGCAAATCAGGAACTGGCCCTGATGCGCGTGCTCCGGGTGATTGCAGCCGATGAAGGCGTTGAGCGAGGAGATCCGGTGAACCAGGCCGTTCTCCAATAGAAAATCCAGCGCCCGGTACACGGTCGGTGGCGCGGCGCGGCGGCCGTCCTGCTCACTCAGCACCGCGAGAATGTCGTACGCGCCCAGCGGTTTGTGGCTTTGCCACACCAGTTCCAGCACCCGGCGACGCAAGGCGGTCAAACGCAGGCCCTGGCGCGCGCAAAGTGCATCGGCCTCGGACAAAGCGCTGTGAACGCAATGAGAGTGGTCGTGGGGACGGCTGGCAATCGGTGTTTTAGGCATGAGCGGCGACGCGTATGGTGAGAGACGTTATTATGTTACCCGTTCTCGCCTCTTCGAGTGGTCATCGTGTCCCGACTTTTTTCTGTTTTTGTCGCATTTGTCGCCAGTTTTCTGCTGATCGGCTCGGCCCACGCCGAAGTCAAAGTCCTTACCAGCATCAAGCCGCTGCAATTGATAGCCGCTGCGGTACAGGACGGCGTGGCGATTCCGGAAGTGCTGCTGCCGCCGGGCGCCTCACCGCATAACTATGCCTTGCGCCCTTCCGATGTACGGAAAGTGCAATCGGTGGATCTGCTGTACTGGATCGGCCCGGACATGGAAGGTTTCCTGCCACGCGTGCTGAACGGTCGTACGCTGCCGAGCGTCGCCGTGCAGGATCTGCCGGGCATGAAGCTGCGCCGTTTCGCCGAAGATAGTCACTCCCACGCCGAAGAGGCCGATGAACATGACCACGATCATCGCCCGGGTAGCCTGGACGCACATTTGTGGCTGTCGCCGATCAACGCCCGTGTCATCGCGGCGAAAATGGCGGCTGACCTCAGTGCAGCCGATCCCGCCAATGCCACGCGCTATCAAAGCAATCTCAAGGCGTTCGATGAACGTCTCGATGCGCTGGATCTGCGCCTGAAGAAACGTCTGGCCGGTATTGAAGGCAAACCTTACTTCGTGTTCCACGAAGCCTTCGATTACTTCGAGGACGCTTATGGGCTCAAGCACACCGGCGTTTTCAGTGTTGCAGCCGAAGTGCAGCCCGGCGCCCAGCATGTCGCGGCGATGCGCGCGCGGCTGCAGGAAGTGGGCAAGACCTGCGTGTTCAGCGAACCGCCCCTGCGTCCGCGCCTGGCGGAAACCCTGGTGGCCGGGCTGCCGGTGAAACTGGCGGAACTGGATGCGCTGGGCGGATACACACCAGCGACTGCCCAGGGGTATGAGCAGGTACTGGAAAAATTGGGCAATGACCTGGCAGGGTGCCTTGAGTCGCTGTAACTGACACAAAACCTGTGGTGAGGGGGCTTGCCCCCCTCACCAAAACTTAGAGCGCGAAAGGCAGCGGCGTATTGACCTTCTGCCGCTGCGCCAACCGCAGTTGGAACTCCATCGGATCGTGAATCAACACGTCCTGCCCGGCGAACGACTCCGCTGCGATCAGGCGTGACAGCCAGAAGCGCACGCAAGCCACACGCAGCATGGTCGGCCATAGCTCGGCTTCGGCAGCAGTGAATGGCCGCAGGGCCGCATAGGCCCCCAACAAAGCCCGGGCACGTGGCCCATCGATCAGCCCCTCTTCGTCCGAACACCAGTCATTCAAGGCAATCGCCACGTCGTAGAGCATCGGCCCCGAGCAGGCGTTGTAGAAGTCGATCAGCCCGGTCAGGTGCGTTCCTTCGAACATCGCGTTATCGCGGAACAGATCGGCGTGGATGTTGGCTCGCGGCAGCGCCAGAATTTTCTCTTTTTGCCGAGTGATTTCTTCCAGCGCCCGTTGCAGCAGGTCTTTCTGCTCGGCATTCAGGTGCGACAGAAACTGCGCCCCCTCTTCCAGCATCCAGTCGAGGCCGCGATCGGTTTTGCGCTTGATCATGTTGGCTTGAGTCGCCAGGTGCAGATGGCCGAGCAACTCGCCGACTTGCGCGCAATGTTGCGCATTGGCTTGCTTGATGTGCTTGCCGGCCAGGCGCGGTTGCAACAGCGCTGGCTTGCCGGCCAGTTCGCGCAGGGCAACACCGTCGGTGGTGCGCAAGGCGTAAGGCACCGGCAGATCGGCTTCGTGCAGCACGTCGAGCAGTTCAATGAAGAACGGCATCTCCTGGACCGGACCACGCTCGACCAGGGTCAGGACGAATTCGCCCTGCTCCAGGCTGATAAAGAAATTGGTGTTTTCGCTACCGGCGGCAATCCCCTGGAAATCAAGCAGGCGGCCGAGGCCATAAGGGGCGAGAAAAGCTTCCAGCTCGGGCCGAGCCAGGGGAGTGAACACAGACATGTTTAAACTGCCAGTACGGGCGCCGCCAGCAGGCCAGCGCCGATTGAAATTAAGAAACTATTTCCACTCAAAGATCTTCCACGACGGTATCAGCATATCCGGCTGATCCGAGCGGATGTAGTTTGCATCGGTGCCATCGGCACGCACAAGAAAGTACGGCTTACCTATTTTCGGCGTGACCTTGATGGCATACAAAAAACCATTTTGCCGATATTCCTGAATGGTTTTATCGCCTTCCGTGCGAATGGTTACTTCCGGATCTGCGGAAGGCGCATCGTCCGCCGCCATGGCGGCTAATGGAGCGATCGCAAACAAGCCAGCCAGCAACAGGCGATTTAGTGTGCACATGATAACCTTGTCCCTTTGTCGTCAACGGTCCCGCTATTCTAGCGCCGGACCCGCCGAAAAGGTTGATCCTGCTCATGAGCCAAGCTCCCCTCGTCCTGGTGGACGGTTCTTCTTACCTGTACCGCGCCTTTCACGCGCTGCCGCCACTGACCACGTCCAAAGGCCTGCCGACCGGTGCGGTCAAGGGCGTACTGAACATGCTCAAGAGCCTGCGCAAGCAATATCCGGACAGTCCGTTCGCCGTGGTGTTCGATGCCAAGGGTGGGACATTTCGCGATGACCTGTACGCCGAATACAAGGCCAACCGTCCGAGCATGCCCGACGACATGCGCGTGCAGATCGAGCCGCTGCACCAGAGCGTGATCGCTCTGGGCTTCCCGCTCCTGTGCGTTGATGGCGTCGAAGCCGATGACGTGATTGGCACTCTGGCCCGCAGCAGCGCAGCCGCCAACCGTCCGGTGATCATCTCCACCGGCGATAAGGACATGGCACAACTGGTCGACGGCCACATTACCTTGGTCAACACCATGACCGGTAGCAGCATGGACGTGGAGGGCGTGAAGGAGAAATTCGGCGTCGCTCCCGAGCAGATCATCGATTATCTGGCGCTCATGGGCGATTCTTCCGACAACATTCCGGGAGTTCCGGGCATCGGTCCGAAGACCGCTTCCGGCCTGCTGGTCGGGGTCAATGGCGGGCTGACCGAGCTCTACGCGCAGCTCGATATCGTGCCGACCCTGCCGATCCGGGGCGCCAAGACCCTGCCGGCCAAGCTCGAAGAGCACAAGGAAATGGCGTTCCTGTCCTATCAGCTGGCGACCATCAAGGTCGACGTGCCGCTGGATATCGGCCTCGAAGACCTGCAAATGGGTGCCGAAGATCCGGAAAAACTTTACGAGCTCTACAGCCTGCTGGAATTCAAGAGCTGGTTGAACGATCTGCAACGCGACGCCAAGCGTATCGAACTGAGCGCTGCCGCCGAGCCAGAGCCGCTCGCCGACCTGTTCAGCGCCGCCGACGCCGAAGCGCCCGCGGTCACCTCCGAAACCCGATACGAAACCGTTCTTGATCAAGCACGGTTCGACGTCTGGCTGGAGAAACTGCACAACGCCAAACTGTTCGCCTTCGACACCGAAACCACCGGCATCGACGCGCAACAGGCGCAACTGGTGGGCCTGTCATTCGCCGTGCAGGCCAACGAAGCGGCCTACATCCCGCTGACCCATTCCTACATCGGTGTGCCCGAGCAACTGGACCGCGACACCGTCCTGCGCGCCCTCAAGCCGATCCTGGAAGACCCGAACAAACTCAAGGTCGGCCAACACGCCAAGTTCGACATGAACATCCTGGCCAACTGCGCCATCGGTGGCGATCAGGCCAACGGCATCACTGTGCGCGGCATTGCCTTCGACACCATGCTTGAGTCCTACGTGCTCAACTCCACGGCGACCCGCCATGACATGGACAGCCTGGCGCTGAAGTACCTGGATCACACCACAGTGAGTTTCCAGGACATCGCCGGTAAAGGAGCCAAGCAGCTGACGTTCGACCAGATTGCCCTTGAGCAGGCCGGGCCTTACGCCGCCGAGGACGCCGACATCACTTTGCGCCTGCACCAGGCGCTGTTCGAGAAACTCACCGCTATCCCGAGCCTGGCCAGCGTGCTGACCGACATCGAAATTCCGTTGGTGCCCGTGCTGGCGCGCATCGAACGCCAAGGGGCTTTTGTCGATGCCGCGCTGCTGGGCCTACAAAGCATCGAACTGGGCGACAAGATGGTCGCGCTGGAGCGCGAAGCCTTTGAGATCGCCGGCGAAGAGTTCAACCTCGGTTCGCCCAAGCAGCTGGGGACCATCCTCTACGAGAAACTCGGTCTGCCGGTGCTGAAGAAAACCGCCAAGGGCCAGCCATCCACTGCCGAGGAAGTGCTGGCCAAACTGGCCGAGGACGACTATCGCCTGCCGAAAGTGCTCATGGAATACCGTTCCATGAGCAAGCTGAAAAGCACCTATACCGACCGCTTGCCGGAGCAGATCAACCCGCGTACCGGGCGCATCCACACGTCTTACCATCAGGCGGTGGCGTCCACTGGACGCCTGTCCTCCAGCGATCCGAACCTGCAGAACATTCCGGTGCGCACCGCTGAAGGGCGTCGCATCCGCCAGGCTTTCGTGGCCCCGGCCGGTTACAAGTTGCTGGCGGCGGACTACTCGCAGATCGAGTTGCGGATCATGGCTCACCTGTCCCGCGATGAAGGCTTGATGAACGCCTTCCGTCACAATCTGGACGTGCACACCGCGACCGCCGCCGAGGTGTTCAAGGTCGAGCTGGCCGAGGTCACTTCCGACCAGCGCCGCAGCGCCAAGGCGATCAACTTCGGTCTGATCTACGGCATGGGCGCACAAAAGCTCGGCAAGGACATTGGCGTGGACACCAAGACCGCCAAGGCCTACATCGACACTTACTTTGCCCGTTACCCCGGCGTTCGCCAATACATGGACCGCACCCGCGCACAGGCGGCGGATCAAGGGTATGTGGAGACGTTCTTCGGGCGGCGGCTGTACCTGCCGGAGATCAACTCCAACAAGCCGCAGGAACGCGCCGCCGCTGAACGCACGGCGATCAACGCACCGATGCAAGGCACGGCGGCGGACATCATCAAGAAAGCCATGGTCGCGGTGGATAACTGGCTCGCCACATCCGGCCTCGATGCCAAAGTCATCCTGCAAGTGCACGATGAACTGGTGCTTGAGGTGCGTGAAGACCTGGTCGATCAGGTCAGCGAGGAAATTCGCCTGCACATGAGTGGCGCGGCGAAACTGGACGTTCCGTTGCTGGTGGAAGTGGGCGTAGGCAACAACTGGGATGAGGCTCACTGAGCCTTCTGACCAGACACTGCTCTCCTGCTGCGGCGTAGTGCCGCAGCAGAGCAAACGAAGGGTGATTATTCCGGAAGGCGCTTAGGGTTATTCCAAAGGCATTCGAAAAAAATCTGAACTAATCCGCCAAAACACCACTCAGAGTTACTGAATGGCTGGTGAAGCCCTTCGATGCTCCTATGTTGTGTTAAGTGTTGGCAGATATCTGGACCCCGCCCTAGCGGTCTAGAACTTGAACCCCGGACCTTCCCCCTCCCCATAGAAGTCCGGGGTTTTTTTTGCCTGCAGCTTTTACTCGGCCGCTTCGGCGCCCTTGTCCGCCAGCTCCATCCAGTCCGCCAGTACAGTGTAGGCGTCTTCCAGGCCCATGCGTTTTGGCGCCGAAAAAAGCTGAATGGTCACGGCATCGCCCCAACCCTTGCGAATTTCCGACTGCACTTTGAGCAGCGTGTTCTTGGCTGCACCGTAGGTGAGCTTGTCCGCTTTGGTCAGCAGGATATGCATGGGCATGCCGCTGGCGACGGCCCAATCGAGCATCAGCAGGTCGAAGTCGGTCATTGGATGACGGATATCCATCATCAGAATCAGACCCTTCAGGCTTTCGCGACTGCCCAGGTACGCTTCAAGGTGACGCTGCCAGTGTTGTTTGAGCGGAATGGGTACTTTTGCGTATCCGTAACCTGGCAGGTCGACCAGACGGCGTTCATCGTCTAGCTTGAAGAAGTTCAACAACTGTGTGCGACCCGGCGTTTTCGAGGTTCGCGCCAGGCTCGCGTGAGTCAGGGTGTTAAGCGCACTGGACTTGCCGGCGTTGGAACGACCGGCGAAGGCCACTTCAAAGCCTTCGTCATCCGGACATTGGTCGACTTTGGCGGCGCTGAGCATGAAGGTGGACTGTTGGCACAGACCGAGGATGGGGTTCTTGAGTTGCATGGGATTTCCGATGTGGGCGGCGCCTGGAATGGGCGCGGCAAGCGGTGTCGCTTCCGTTTCACTGACGCCAGTATATAATGCCGCAGATTTTGTGTGCGCTTTGTCCCAGCGTAGGATGAAGTTCATGAGAGCGATAGACCTTGATTGCGCATTAGAACGCAACACGCTCTCAACCCTGAAAAGGTCGTTTTATGACGAAATGGCTGCTAGTTGCCGGTGTCTTGATGCCGCTTTACAGCGCTCAGGCTACACAGGATCCGGAAGCTGTGTACAACCGTGTTTGTGGTGCCTGTCATTCCGGCCAACTACCCATGGCGCCCCGCAAGGGCGATCAGGCAGCTTGGACGCCGAGGTTGGCGAA
This sequence comes from Pseudomonas fluorescens group sp. PF-69, assembly GCF_054481235.1. Lineage (NCBI taxonomy): Bacteria > Pseudomonadati > Pseudomonadota > Gammaproteobacteria > Pseudomonadales > Pseudomonadaceae > Pseudomonas > Pseudomonas fluorescens group sp. PF-69. The sequence continues at coordinate 1,546,445 of NZ_JBTMNC010000001.1, forward strand.
AGGTATGGAGACGCTGGTGCAACACGTGACCCAGGGTTTCAAGGCGATGCCGCCGCGTGGTTTGTGCATGGACTGCAGTGCCGAGGATTACCAGGCCATCATCCAGTGGATGAGCGAGTAATCCCGGTCCATAACTCTTTAACCCTTAGCCGTAGTTGGATTAGCTGATGAACAAATTGATCGTGAGTCTGCTGTTGACCGTGGGGATCTCCGGCATTGCCCATGCTGCAGGTGAGCCAGCAAAACCTGGTGACGCCACTGCAGGCCAGGCAAAAGCCGCCGTATGTGGTGCCTGTCATGGCCCGGATGGCAACAGCATGGCGCCTAACTTTCCAAAACTGGCCGGCCAGGGTGAACGCTACCTGACCAAGCAACTGCACGACATCAAGTCGGGCAAGCGCACGGTTCTGGAAATGACAGGCCTGCTGACCAACCTGAGCGATCAGGACCTGGCCGATATCGCTGCCTATTTCTCCAGCCAGAAAGGCAGTGTCGGTGCCGCCGATGAGAAGCTTGTGGCTCGCGGTCAGGATTTGTTCCGTGGCGGCAAAGTGGATCAGGGCATGCCTGCGTGCACCGGTTGCCACTCGCCCAATGGCGCGGGTAACGCGGCAGCCGGCTTCCCGCACTTGGGTGGTCAGCATGCTCAATACGTGACCAAGCAACTAACTGACTTCCGTGAAGGTAACCGTACGAACGACGGTGACACCATGGTCATGCGCAGTATTGCCGCGAAGCTCAGCAACAAAGACATCGAAGCGGTGTCCAGCTACATTCAGGGCCTGCACTAAGACCGGCGAATCGGGCGTTGCGCAGGGTGTCTATCGCCTGCCACGTTAACGCTCGATTAATCCATCGCAGCAAGTATAAAAAGGGTGGCTTTGGCCGCCCTTTTTTGTGGCCGCTGCCGTTACACTACAGAACTCAAGCCCGCCCGGACCTGTCTGAAAAGAGGTCGCGCGTGGCGATAAATTTGTCCAGGAGTAAAGCATGCGTAATCTGATCATCAGCGCCGCACTCGTCGCTGCCAGCCTGTTCGGCATGACTGCCCAGGCCGCCGAAGCCCCCGCTACCCCTTATGTCGAACTGACTAATCCGGTTCCGGTTGCCGTGCCTGGCAAGATCGAAGTGGTGGAGCTGTTCTGGTACGGCTGCCCGCATTGCTATGCCTTCGAGCCAGTGATCAATCCGTGGGTTGAAAAATTGCCGTCCGACGTGAATTTCGTACGCATCCCCGCCATGTTTGGTGGTCCATGGGACGCCCACGGCCAAATGTTCCTGACCCTTGAAGCCATGGGCGTCGAGCACAAGGTGCACGCTGCGGTGTTCAACGCCATCCAGAAAGAACACAAAAAGCTGACCGACAAGAATGACATGGCGGACTTCCTGGCCACCCAGGGCGTAGACAAGGACAAGTTCCTGGCCACCTTCGACTCCTTCGCCATCAAGGGCCAGATCAACAAGGCCAAAGAACTGGCCAAGAAATATGAAATCTCCGGCGTTCCAACCATGATCGTCAACGGCAAGTATCGTTTTGACGTCGGTTCTGCCGGCGGTGCCGAACAGGCCCTGCAACTGGCCGACAAACTGGTAGACAAAGAGCGAGCGGCTAACAAGGCTGCCGCCAACTAAGCGCGGTACTCACCATGCGCCGCTGGGGAACCGAACGCGTCGTTGGCCTGCATGATCCGCAGGTCAACGAACACCATCTGGAGTCTACGGGCTTGCCGGCGGACAGCCGTCTGCGCTTGCTCAGCTTCAACATTCAGGTCGGCATCAGCACCGAGCGCTATCGGCACTACCTGACCCGAGGCTGGCAACACCTGTTGCCGCACCCCGGGCGTGCCGACAATCTGCAGAAAATCGGCAATCTGCTCGGCGACTTCGACCTGGTCGCGTTGCAGGAAGCCGATGGCGGCAGCCTGCGTTCAGGCTACGTCAATCAAGTCGAACACCTGGCCCAGCTCGGCGCCTTCCCCTACTGGTATCAACAACTCAATCGAAATCTCGGGCGTCTCGCTCAGCACAGCAACGGCGTGCTGAGCCGTCTGCGCCCGTGGGCGATTGAAGATCATCCGCTGCCGGGGCCGAAAGGCCGCGGGGCGATTCTGGTGCGCTTCGGCGAAGGCCCGGAGGCGTTGGTGGTGGTCATGATGCACCTGGCACTGGGCGCCCGCGCCCGCAGCCTGCAACTGGCCTATATCCGTGATCTGATCGGCGATTACAAGCACCAGGTACTGATGGGCGACATGAACACCCATGCCAGCGACTTGCTGCAAAACTCGCCATTGCGTGACCTCGGCCTGCTGGCCCCGCAACTGGAAGCGACCTTCCCCAGCTGGCGTCCGCAGCGCTGTCTGGACCATATTCTGTTGAGCCCGACCCTGACCCTTGAAAAGGTCGAAGTGCTGGCCCAGCCCATTTCCGATCACCTGCCGGTCGCGGTAGAGATTCGTCTGCCGGGTTCGCTCACGGCCGATGCATTGCCCGCGTTGAGTCCTGCCCCTCGCGGATCCCTTGAATGAGCGACGAAACACAGCGCTGGAAAGAGAAATACCTCAAAAGCATCGAACAACAGGAAAAGCTCGAACGTCGCTGGGACGCACGCCTCGACTTGCTGCGTCGCGGCCTGGTACGCAGCACCCTGGCGGCGGAAGGCACCGACCGCGCCGTCGACCAGTGCATGAAGGAAATGCGCGAAGTGGTGCGCACCGACGACATGGACGCCGGCCTGGCCGCCCTGCTCCCGCGCCTGGAAAAAGCCGTGCTCGAGTCCGAGCAGCGCCGGGAGACACGTGTCAACCAGACCAGCGCCGCACTGACCGCACTGGTCACTCAACTGCAAAAATTGCCGCTGCCCCGAGAAGTCCGGCGACCACTGAAGCATTTCGCCAAACAACTGGATAGTCGGGTCAGCCAGGCCCGCGAGATCCCTTTGCTCCTGAGTGAGCTCAGCGGTCTGCAGGGCAAGGCCCTGAGTCAGCTGGATAGCCCGACAGAACCCGATCGACCGGGGCTGCTGCAGCGGCTGTTCGGTCACCGCGAAACCGAGGAAGCGGCCGTCGCCCTGGAACAGGCCCCCATCGCGCCGTCCGCCGAAGCCGTTTGCGCACCGGTTGCCGCGACACCCTCAGTACCTGTGGATCTCGTGCCCGCCCTCGATGAGCCGCCGAAGGCGCTTCCGGTCTCTCCCGAAGCGGTTTCCACCCCACCGGCCATCGACACTTCATCGCAAACGACAGAATCGTCAGCCGTACACGCAGTTGTTCCGCCAACCCCGGAGCCTCAACAAGAGCCCGAATCGCCCATCGAGACGACGGCCCCACCTGCTTCAGAGGCACCCAGGGAGGCGGAATTCTCCTCCGTCGTGCCGCTGGCGCAGACTGACCTGGGGACCAACCCTGACGAACTGAACCCGGTGGTGTTTCTCGACACCCTGCCACTCCCGGCGCCCATGGCCCAGGCACTGGCGGCCATCGATCCGGAGCAATCCGAGGACGACATACTCTATGCCCTGCCGGACTCGCCCGAGCCGTCGTACAGCTCGGTAGCCAAACACATCGAAGACACCTTGCTGGGCCTGCTCGACGACCTGACGCTACCTGAACGTCACCGCCCGCAAGCCGAATCGATGCGTGACCGCTTGAAAAATGGTTTGAACTGGTACGAGTTGCTACCGATCCTCGACGATCTCGCCACCTTGATGCTGGCGATCTCCGACAGCGGTCAGCACGAATTCGAGACTTACCTGCAACGACTCAATGAACGACTCGAATCGTTCCAGAGCAATCTGCAGGCTGCCAGCGACGGTCATGCCGACAACCGGTCTGCCGCGCAAGCCATGGACACGCAGATCCGCGAACAAGTCGACGGCTTGCAGAACAGCATGCATGAAGCGGCAGACCTGGATGACCTCAAGCAAGTACTGGAGAACCAACTCGAAGGTCTGCTGGGCACCATGGACCAGCACCGCAAGCAACGCGACGAGCGTGAGCAGGAGGTGGCGGGCCGCCTGAAAAGCCTGGCCGAACGGGTGGCCCTCATGGAGCAGGAGGCCCTGGGCTTTCGCGAACACCTCGAAGAGCAACGCCAGAAAGCCTTGATCGACCCGCTGACCGGTCTGCCCAACCGCGCCGCCTGGAGCGAACGCCTGGACCACGAAATCAGCGAGTGGCAGCAACACGGCAACACGCTGATGCTGGCGATGCTCGACCTCGATCACTTCAAGCGCATCAACGATAACTACGGTCACCTGGCGGGCGACAAAGTGCTGAAACTCATCGCCAGCGTGCTGCGCAAGCGCCTGCGTGGCACGGATTTCATTGCACGCTTCGGCGGTGAAGAGTTTGTCCTGTTGATGCCCTCCACCGTGCCGGCGGCCGGCATGAAGCTGCTGGAATACCTGCGCGCATCCATTGAAGCCTGCCCTTTCCACTTCAAGGGTGAGCGGGTGACGATCACTATTTCCATGGGCCTGACGGCGTTCAAACCGGGGGAACATAGCGACCTGGTGCTTAAGAGAGCCGATCAGGCGCTATACCGGGCAAAAAATGCAGGACGAAACCGGGTGGAACTGGGCTGACGGGCAATTGTTCCATTTTGTTTAAAACTGCGCGAATGGCGGCCGCGCGCGAGGCAGTACGTTACACTGTTGCATTACTGTCTTGCGCGTATCGCCCTCCACCATGAAATATTTCGCTCTTATCGTGTCGCTGATTCTGCTGGCCGGCTGCGCCAGCAGCCCCCGTTTCGACACCAGCCACCCCTCCGCCAACCACGACAGCCGCATTCAGTTCGTGGTGCTGCATTACACCAATGCATCCCAGGAGCGCTCTCTGCAACTGCTCACCCACGGTGAAGTCAGTAGCCACTACCTGATCGGCGACGACAAGAACGCGACCATCTTCAAACTGATGGACGAAAACCAGCGCGCCTGGCACGCCGGGGACAGCCAATGGCAAGGACGGACCTGGCTCAACTCCAGTTCCATCGGCATCGAAATCGTCAATCCGGGATTCAAGGACACTCCGACCGGACGTCTCTGGTATCCCTACAGCGAAGCCCAGGTCCAGTCGCTGATCGTCCTGCTCAAGGACATCAGCAAGCGCCACGCCATCAACCCTCGCAGCATCATCGGCCACAGCGACATCGCACCGCTGCGCAAACTCGATCCCGGGCCGTTGTTTCCCTGGAAACGCCTGGCGAGCGAAGGCATCGGCATTTGGCCGAACGAGCAAGCCGTCGCGAGGCAACAAGCGGTATTCGAGGCACAGTTGCCGAGCATCACCTGGTTTCAGACACAGCTGGCCCGCGTCGGTTACGACACGCCGCAAACCGGCGAACTGGACGTGGCAACCCGCCACGTGCTCGCCGCCTTTCAAATGCACTTCCGGCCGTCACGCTACGACGGAACCCCGGACGCGCAGACGGCAGCCCTCCTTCAGGTGCTTAATCAGACAAAATAATGACGCCCGCCCGGCGGTCAACGCACTTTCTCAATCAGCAGCTATAACTCATTGGTAATCCATCGGATATTCCAAAATGACTGCTGCTCGAGACATGCTCCGTAGCTGGTTCTATCGCCCCTGGTTCTTGGCGATGCTCGCTGCTGTCTTAAGTGCTTCACTGCTGTTGGCCGGCAGCTACTTCGTGGCCATCCAGCAGGTCGAACAAAACGAAAGTCAGGAAATGAATGCTCAGGGCGAACGTTTCCTCGCCCGCCTGGAGCAACTTTTCGGGCAATTGCGCGAAAGCCTCGATGACCTGGAAGCGCAGCCATTGCGAACCTGCAATGACGAGATGATCGCGACCCTGCAGCAAGTCAGCTTCAATTACCGCTTTGTGTATGAAGCCGCCTATATGGACGCGGAGCGGATCTGCTCGAACCGCCCACGCCAGGAAGGTTTGTCGCTGACCCGGCCACCGGACATCAAGGGGCCCACCTACAGTTACTGGCTGAACACCACCACGGAACCCGATGAAAACCGTGCGGCGCTGATGCTCGGCCGTGGCAATTTTCGTGTGGCCACGTCTCGCGGCCACCTGACCGACATGGTCGACCTGTCACCGGGCAGCAGTTTGTTGGTGGTTCTCGATCATGGCACCCGGGCGATTCCGGTGTTGGGTGACTCACAGGTCTGGTCGCTGACCGAACCTTGGCCACTCAATAGCCGCGACGCACTGCAAGTCACGCAGTACCGTTTGATTTACCGCATGCCCACCGCCAACCCGGAATTCCAACTGGTGCTGATCAGCCCCCGCACCAGCACCCATATACCGCCGATGTGGTGGTGGTTGTTACCGGTCAGTCTGGTGCTGGCTGCCTTTGTCGGCTTCCTGGTGTTCCTGCTGGTACGCCAGCGACAGTCGCTGGATGCGGAACTGACGGGGGCCATTCGCCGCGGCGAGCTGCAAGTGTTGTATCAGCCGATTTTCGATCTCGACAGTCGCAACTGCGTCGGGGCCGAGGCCTTGCTGCGTTGGCGCAGGCCGGACGGCAGCCTGACCAGTCCCGACCTGTTCATCCCCATGGCCGAGAACACCGGCCAGATCCGGCAGATGACCGACTTCGTCCTGCAACGCCTGCTTGAGCAGCTCGGGCAAGTGCTGCGGGCCAATCCGCAGCTCTACATCTCGGTCAACCTGGCGGCGTGTGATGTCATGATCCCGCGCATCGGCCAGGTGATGGCACGCCTGCTCACCTTGCACCGGGTCGCGGCCAAGCAAATTGCCTTCGAAGTCACAGAACGCGGACTGATCGATGTCGAGGTGGCGCGGGAAAACCTGCAAGCCTTGCGGGACGTCGGGCATCAGGTGTTGATCGATGACTTCGGCACCGGCTATTGCAGCCTTGCCTACCTGCAAACCCTGCCCGTGGATTGCCTGAAAATCGACAAGGCCTTTATTGATGCACTGGGTCATGACGCGGCGAGCAGCGGCGTGGCCCCGCACATCATCCACATGGCTCAGTCACTGCACTTGAAGGTCATCGCCGAGGGCATCGAGCATGAATCCCAGGCCGCGTTGCTGAGCAGTGAGGGCGTGAAGTTCGGCCAGGGCTGGTTGTTCGCCCATGCGCTGAGTGCAGTACAACTCATCGAACTGATTACCCGGGGTCGCCGGGTGAACAAGCGACGCCTGGATGACGAGGCCTGAAAGCCGCTACACCGCCAGCGCCATATAGAACTGAGTGCCCTGCCCCGGCCGCGAATAAACCCCCATCCGCCCACCATGCAGCTGCACGATTTCCTTGCACAACGCCAGGCCGAGCCCCGCTCCGCCTTTTTTGCGACCCACCTGCACAAAGGGCTCGAAAATACGCCCTTGCTGCCCGTAGGCGATGCCTTCTCCATTATCTTCGACACTGATAATGACCCGCTCGCCGTGGCGCCGGGCCTGCAAACGGATGAGCCCACCACGGGCGGTGTGGCGAAGCGCATTGTCGATCAGGTTATCGAGCACACGGTCCAGTTGCGGCTGGTCCGCCTGCAAGTGCGGCAATGGCCCCTGCATCTCCACCAACAACTCAATGCCCTTCTGCTCGGCGCCTTCGGCAAATCGTAACTGCGCCTGCTCCAACAGATCCTCGATGGAACAGGGCGCCAGCGTCAGCTTTTGCAGGCCATTCTGGTAACGGGAAAAATTCAGCAGGTCGTTGATCAACTGCATCAGCCGCTGCATCTCTTCATTCACCGTGTCCAGCAGATCGGCCTCACGGGATTCCGGGGGGAAATGCGTGCGCTCGCGGAACAGGCCGAACGCCATGTGCATGCCGGTGACCGGGGTGCGCAACTCATGGGAGGCGCGCAACACGAACTCGCTGCGTACCCGCTCGAAAGCGCGCTGCTCGGTGACGTCATGCAACACCATCACCGCGCCGAGAATATGGCCCTGGGTGTGGCTGACCGGCGTCAGGCTATAGGTCAACAGGCGCGACTCGCCATCGACCTCGACACTCAAGTCCTCCGGCGCCCGCTCCAGCGTGCCGCCACGCAGCACCAGTTGCAGCTGCTCATCGAGCTCGGGACGCTCCAGTGCGGTGCCCAGCCCCTGGCCGAGGCGATCGGTGTCCCAACCCAACTGACGCTGCGCCACCGGGTTGAGGTGCTCCAGGCGCCCTTGGCGATCAATCATCAGCAAGCCGTCATCGATGCTGTCGAGCACGGCTTGCAACCGCTGCTGGCCCGCCAGCAACTCATCGACATTAGTGGCCTGATGTTCACGCAGCGCCTCGGCCATGATCCCGAAACGCTTGGTCAACTGGTTCAACTCCACCGCCGAGGAAATCGGCAGCGTGACGTCGAATTTGCCTTGGCCGATATTGTCCGCCGCCTGCGCCAAGGCTTCGATGGGCTCCCCGAAACGCCGGGCGATGGCATGAGCCGTCACGAAACCAATGATCAGCACCGCAAGCCCGACCAACCCCAGCAACCCGGCGATCAGCAGCGCACGCTCACGGGACGAACGCTCCGTCGCGCTGATGTTATCCAGCGCCTGCTTGTGCTCATTGAGCAAACCCGTTCGCAGCGCATTGAATTTTTCAGTGAGCTCCTGGTTGCCACTCAGCACATGCGTCGGTTCATCGGCCGCTTCATACGCCTGGATGAAGCTCAAGTAGTCAGCCTTGGCTTTTCTGAAGCCGTTCTCACTGCCTTCGACCGGCGGCTCTTGGGCAATGGCTTGATCCAGAAGCTCAAGGTAATGCTGCTTGGAAGCCTCAAGGGCCGCGGCGTCATGGTTTTCACTGAGCATGATGATCAGTTGATCGCCCAGGGTCTGGCGCAATTTGAGGCCCAGGTCCAGGGTGCTGAAGTTGTTGCGCACCAGGGCTTCCTGGCTCCCGGCCATTTGCATCACGCTGACCAGCCCGAGCAGGAGCCCGAGCAGCGCCACCGTGATCAGTGCGGAAATGCTGAGGAACAGCCGGGTCCGCAACTTCATGGCCAGTTTCATCGGCGGCGACTCATAAGTTGTACTGTTTGCGCTTGCGGTACAGCGTCGAAGCGTCGATGCCCAAGGTTTTCGCCGCTTGATCCAGCGTACCGGCAGTGGCCAGGACGGCTCCGATGTGGGCCTTTTCCAATTCATCCAGGCTCAACGCCGCGCCGATACGTGGCGCATTATTGACCGGCGTGTCGGCCATCCCCAGGTGAACGATCTCGACCAGCTCCTGCGGGCAGATAATGCTCGCTCGCTCCACCACGTTACGCAGCTCGCGAATGTTCCCCGGCCAGCGATAGCTCAACAGCGCTTCACGCGCCTCATCACTGAATCCCCGGGCCGGACGCGCGTACTCCTTGACGAACCGCGCCAGGAACCGGTCGGCCAGGGTCAAAATGTCTTCTCTGCGTTCGCGCAGCGGCGGCAAGTGCAAGGTGATGACGTTCAGACGATAGAGCAGGTCTTCCCGGAAACGGCCATCGCGGACCATGTCTTCGAGGTTCTGGTTGGTGGCCGCGAGAATGCGGACATCGGCGCGGCGGGTGACCGGATCGCCGACACGCTCGTATTCCTTGTCCTGGATGAATCGCAGCAACTTGGGTTGCAAAATCAAGGGAAAATCGCCGATCTCATCGAGAAACAGCGTGCCGCCGTCTGCCTGATTGACACGCCCCAAGGTGCTTTCGCTGGCCCCGGTGAACGCGCCACGGCTGTGACCGAACAGCTCGCTTTCCATGAGTTCGGCAGTCAGCGACGGACAATTGATGGTGATGCAGGATTTTTTCGCCCGTTTGCTCCAGCCGTGAATCGCCTGGGACAGCTCGCCTTTACCGGTGCCGGATTCGCCGAGAATCAAAATATTGGCATCGGTCACCGCCACCTGGCGGGCGGTTTCGAGCACCACCTTCATCGCCGGACTGTGGGAATCCAGGCCGTCCTTGGTTTTGCGCACCTCGCCTTCCAGGGCTTCCAGACGCGCCGACAATTGCCGTACTTCCAACTGTTTGGCGGTTGCCAGGCGCAATTGATCGGGGCTGCAGGGTTTGACCAGATAATCGGCAGCACCGGCCTGAATAGCATCCACGGCAGTGTCAACGGCCGAATGCGCGGTGACGATCACCACGCGCATCCAGGGCGCCTGAATCCGCATCTGCGCCAGCACATCCAGACCGTTGTCTTCACCCAGACGCAAATCGAGGAAGCACAGATCGAAGACCTGACGTTGCAACAACGCGTCGGCCTGCGCAGCACTGTTGGCGGTCGCCACGCTATAGCCCTCGTCTTCCAGGCAATAGCGAAAGGTACGCAGGATGGCAGACTCATCATCCACCAGAAGAATACGACCTTGGTGCTCAGTGGCGGATTCCATTTTCCTACGCTCCTTAATGAATGATCTTGGTTAGTCCCGGAAAAATCGGGCAAGTTGCATGGTTTATTCTGATGCATTCCTTCCATGGCAGGTTAGCTCTCTGCTGACACGATGCCTTGTGTCCATTTCTGACACCGGCGCCCTACTCTCAATTCAAAAATAATGCGACATCGCTCAAATCGATCGTGCATTACGCACGACGGCGCAAAGGGCCATCGTGCAGGATGCGTCCGCAGCCCTTTGCGCGAATTACTTAACAGATTGATTTATAAAGAGTTTTACATATAAAAAAAGCTGGCATGCAGGCTGCAACAACCTGAGTAACGCAGGGCAACAACAAACGCCCTCAACGAAATGACCCCAGCGTGGGAGGAGCCTCAGGATGAATTGCCAACGTGCCGCCCAATTGCGTTTCTCGCCACTGCATCTTCAGCAAGGTCTGTTCGCCGTGCTCGCGCTGCTGATCACGCTGATCGCCGGCCAGCAGTTCCTGCGCTGGGAGCAGAACCAACAGCAGGAAGCGTCGCGCGTTTCCTTTCAACATCCGACACAGACTCACTTCAGCGCCGCCAGCAGCGGCATGAGCGACAACACCTCCATACGAATGATGGATGTCGATCAGGCTCGGCCAGACGATGAGAGGCCTCGTCAGGAGCGCTGGGTGTTCTAGTTTCACACCTTTGGCGCGATCGCCGCGCCGTAACGAGCAACACCTCTAAATAGAAGCGTAAGGAGAATCACCATGTTGAGCTGGGCAATCACATTCTTGATCATTGCCATTGTCGCTGCCGTACTGGGCTTCGGTGGTATCGCGGGCACCGCCACGGGTATCGCCAAGATTCTCTTTGTCGTGTTCCTGGTGATGTTCATTGCTTCCTTCTTCTTTGGCCGTCGCGGTCGAGGCTAAGCATGAACGTTGGGTTAAAGACACTGGCAGCCGCCCTGCTACCGGGCGGCAGCGCCATGGCCATGGTCTGCCAATGACGGGCAGACGCGGGTCAACCAGCAATGGAATGCCGACTGAAAAAAGATCACGTTGGTATTGAGGCATCGATACCGAATTTGAAATATGAAAGGGGCTAAATGCCTCTTCCACTGCGCCCACCTGAGGAAGGTCGGCGCATGACCAAGGGGTCGGGACGTTCTGCCTGTTTCAGGGGCGGAGTGACCTACGGGTACATGGAGTGCCTGCGCAAGGGCCGGGTCAGGTAAAAGCTGCGACGCAAGTTCGCCGGTCAAGCATGGCTCGACGGACTTGCGGAGAGCTTGCACGCCCAAAGCGTCGAGCCAGAGCGACGCATTTGTTTAGCCCCCTCCCGCCGAAAATCCCCCTCTTCTCCCCTCAAGTACTTTTACCGGTTGCTCGCGACTGACCGTATATCGAGAAAAATGGCCATTTTTCGCTTGTCGGTTTTCCCTGAACCTCGCGGGATTTTCCCGAAATTTGTCGTCTATTCTATTGCTCAATAAATAATCAATCTGCGCTGTGATGGCCGGTTCACGGCACTTATGCCTGCCGAAATGTCACATTCGAACCGATTGGGACGCGGGTTTCAGTAAAAAAACCTCATGCCGATTCGGCATAGGGTAGGCGTTTACGGCATTAGACGTCGCTTCCTTGCATCGGAATAGTTGCGCCTTTTTTCGCCTGCCAGAGAGCCATTAACAAGCGCTCCGGGGCTCCTTATACGGGGGCGGATGCACAGACTTTTTCGCCACAAGCGACCCGGTTCATGCATCCGCTCGAGTCAAACTGAAGTAAGGGTAAAGATATGAAGAAGGCAAAGCTTAGCCTCGCCTGGCAGATCCTCATCGGTCTGGTATTGGGGATAGCAATCGGTGCACTGCTCAACCATTTCAGTGCCGAGAAAGCCTGGTGGATCAGCAACGTCCTGCAACCGGCAGGCGATATCTTTATCCGACTGATCAAGATGATTGTGATCCCGATCGTGATCTCCTCGTTGATCGTCGGCATCGCAGGCGTCGGCGACGCGAAGAAACTCGGGCGCATCGGCCTGAAGACCATCGTCTACTTCGAAATCGTCACCACCATCGCCATTGTGGTCGGCCTGCTGTTGGCCAACCTGTTCCATCCGGGCTCGGGCATCGACATGAGCACCCTGGGGACCGTGGACATCTCCAAGTACCAGGCGACCGCAGCCGAGGTTCAGCATGAACACGCGTTCATCGAAACCATCCTCAACCTGATTCCGTCGAACATCTTCGCGGCCATGGCCCGCGGTGAAATGCTGCCGATCATCTTCTTCTCCGTGCTGTTCGGTCTTGGTCTGTCGAGCCTGCAAGCGGACCTGCGCGAACCGCTGGTGAAGATGTTCCAGGGCGTATCGGAAAGCATGTTCAAGGTCACTCACATGATCATGAACTACGCCCCGATCGGCGTTTTCGCACTGATCGCGGTGACCGTGGCCAACTTCGGTTTCGCCTCGCTGCTGCCACTGGCGAAACTGGTGATCCTGGTTTACGTCGCCATCGCCTTCTTCGCCTTCGTGGTGCTGGGCCTGATCGCTCGCCTGTTCGGCTTCTCCGTGATCAAGCTGATGCGCATCTTCAAGGACGAGCTGGTACTGGCCTACTCCACCGCCTCCTCCGAAACCGTGCTGCCACGCGTCATCGAGAAGATGGAAGCCTACGGCGCACCGAAGGCCATTTGCAGCTTCGTGGTGCCAACCGGTTACTCCTTCAACCTTGACGGTTCGACCCTGTACCAGAGCATCGCGGCAATCTTCATTGCCCAGCTGTACGGCATCGACCTGTCGATCAGCCAGCAACTGCTGCTGGTCCTGACCCTGATGGTGACCTCCAAAGGCATCGCCGGTGTACCGGGCGTGTCCTTCGTGGTGCTGCTGGCCACCCTGGGCAGTGTGGGTATTCCACTGGAAGGCCTGGCGTTCATCGCCGGTGTCGACCGCGTCATGGACATGGCCCGTACGGCCCTGAACGTGATTGGCAATGCCTTGGCCGTGCTGGTCATCGCGCGTTGGGAAGGCATGTACGACGACGCCAAGGGCCAGCGCTACTGGAACTCCCTGCCGCACTGGCGCAGCAAAGAAAAGCTGCCGGCTGGCGAGATTTCCCGTCACTGACGCATGCCCCCTGTAAGAGCAGTCGGTCGACGCTCGATTGCTCGCGATGGCAACAGGAGCACCGCGCTCATCCAGAATGCCCGCGTCATCGTTGACGTTCATCGCGAGCAGGCTCGCTCCTACAGGGGTCCGCGCATGCCGTATTAAACAAACCCCGGAGAATTCCGGGGTTTGTCGTTTCTGGCCACCCCGCTATCATTCGCGCATCTTTTGGGGGATTTAACTGATGCTAAACGGCCTTTGGCTTGGCTTCTTCATCGTGGCAGCCGTGTCGGCGCTGGCGCAGTGGTTGATCGGCGGTAACGCCGGGATTTTCGCAGCGATGGTGGAAAGCATATTCGCCATGGCCAAGTTATCGGTCGAAGTCATGGTCTTGCTGTTCGGCACGCTGACCCTCTGGCTGGGCTTCCTGCGAATCGCCGAAAAAGCCGGGATCGTCGAATGGCTGGCCAGGGCCCTTGGCCCGCTGTTTCTGCGCTTGATGCCGGAAGTCCCGCCCGGCCACCCCGCCATAGGCCTTATCACCCTCAACTTCGCCGCCAACGGCCTGGGCCTGGACAATGCCGCCACCCCAATCGGCCTCAAGGCCATGAAAGCCCTGCAGGAGCTCAACCCCAGCGCAACGGTCGCCAGTAATGCGCAGATCCTGTTCCTGGTGCTCAACGCCTCTTCCCTGACCCTGCTGCCGGTGACGATCTTCATGTACCGCGCCCAGCAAGGCGCGCCCGACCCGACGCTGGTGTTCCTGCCGATTCTGTTGGCCACCAGTTGCTCGACCATCGTCGGCTTTCTATCCGTGGCGTTCATGCAGCGCCTGCGCGTCTGGGACCCGGTGGTGCTGGCCTATCTGATCCCCGGCGCCCTCGCCCTCGGTGGCTTCATGGCGCTGCTGGCGACGCTATCGGCCACTGCGCTGGCCGGTCTGTCGTCGATCCTCGGCAACCTGACGCTATTCGGGCTGATCATGGTGTTTCTGGTGATCGGCGCATTGCGCAAAGTGAAGGTTTACGAGGCATTCGTCGAAGGCGCCAAAGAAGGCTTCGACGTGGCGAAAAACCTGCTGCCGTATCTGGTGGCGATGCTGTGTGCCGTGGGGGTTTTGCGCGCATCCGGGGCCCTGGATTTCGGTCTCGACGGGATTCGTCATCTGGTGCAATGGGCGGGCCTCGACACCCGTTTTGTCGATGCGCTGCCGACCGCGATGGTCAAGCCGTTCTCTGGCAGCGCCGCCCGGGCGATGCTGATCGAAACCATGAAGACCTCCGGCGTGGACAGCTTCCCGGCGCTGGTCGCGGCGACGGTTCAGGGCAGTACTGAAACGACGTTCTATGTGCTGGCGGTGTACTTCGGCTCGGTCGGCATCCAGCGCGCGCGGCATGCGGTGGGGTGTGCATTGCTGGCGGAGCTGGCGGGGGTCCTGGGCGCCATTGGCGTTTGCTACTGGTTCTTCGGTTAACAGAGCCCCCCGTAGGAGCGAGCCTGCTCGCGATGATCGTGAACGATGACACGGGGCACCTGACACCCCTCGGTGCTCTCAGGTTCATCGCGAGCAGGCTCGCTCCTACAGGGGGTCTGTGTAGACGTCAAAGTCGCGCTGGCGGCGCGAGTTTCTGCCCTTGCTCGACCGCCCAACCCACCACTTGCGCCGTCAACAAATCATTGGCCTGACCGAACCCGGCCACTACCGCCGGTACCTTCACATCGCTCAGCGGCTGGCGCACTTCAAAGCGCTTACTGGCGAGGATTCGCTGGTCGGCGCCACGCACCAGCAAGGCATCCAGGCGCACCACCACGCTGGCGCTGGTGCCCTGATACTCGGTCTGGAATGCCTGCAGACTGCCGCCCAGCTCCAGGTCTGCCTGGAAATTGCTGTCGTCGGTGCTCAGCAGCGTCACGCGGCCATCACGCTGAAACCCGTCGAGCAGACGATTACGCAACAGCACCGGTGCCGGATCGCTCCAGCGCGAAGCCTTGTAGCTGATGATCACATTGCCCTGGGGGATCACCGCAATGTTCGGGCTGTTCAACGCTTCGCTGGCCTGGGGTTTGTTCAGGCGCAACGACCAGCGCTGCGGCGCCCCATGGCTGGTTGCCGTGCTGGATTGGGCCGAAGGCAATCGATAGACATCAAACGGCTCGGACTTGGGCAGGATCGAGCACGAACTGATCAGCGTGAAGCTGGCGAGGAGGGCAAGACGGGTCAGCTTCATGGGGTAAATTCCTTGTTCTTGTCACTGCCCAGCAGGTAGCCACTGGGGTTGGCCTCCAGACGCTGGGAGATGGCACGCAGCGAGCTCAGGGTTTCACGCAACTCCCGCACAGCCGGGGCCAGGCCATTGAGGCCCTGCATGCCGCTGTTGAGCGAGTCCTGATTGGTGGCCAGCAGTTTGTTGATGGTCGCGCTGCTCTGTTCCAGCGACTTCATCGCCTGCTCGGCGCTGCCGAACATCTGCTTGCCCTGATCATTGAGCAAGCCATTGGCGTTGCGCATCAGCGCCGACGTCTGCTCCATCATGGTGCTGGCCTGCTTGCCGACCGATGCCAGTTGCTTGATCGCCTGACCCAGGTCGCCACGCTGATCGGCGATGGTGCCGGTGGTTTGTTCCAGATGCTCCAGGGTCTTGCTGATGCGCTCGATGTTTTCTTCGGAAAACATCTGATTGGCGTTGTGCATCAGCATGTTCACCCCGGACATCAGGTCATTGCTGTCGTTCAGCAAACGGGCGATGGGCGAGGGTGCCGCGATGATGGTCGGCAATTTACCGTCCTTGCCCTTTAACGCCGGGCTTTGCGGCGTGCCGCCACTGAGCTGGATGATCGATGTTCCGGTAACGCCGGTCAGCGCCAGTTTGGCCTGGGTATCCTCCTTGATCGGGGTATCGCCACCCAGGCGAATCCGCGCCAGCACCCGGCGCGGGTCTTTCGGGTCCAGTCGCAGCGACACCACGTCGCCGACCTTGATCCCGCTGTACTGCACGGAACTGCCCTTGGACAGGCCGCTGACCGCCTCGTTGAACACCACTTCGTAATCCTTGAACTCGGTGTCGACGCTGGACTTGGCCAGCCACAGGCCGAAGAGCAGGGCGCCCGTCACCACAATCACGGTGAACAGGCCGATCAATACATGATGGGCTCGGGTTTCCATGTCAGACCTCGTTGAACTGTTTAGCGGCACTCAACGCCGCGCGGCCGCGAGGGCCATGGAAGTATTCGTGAATCCACGCGTCGTCGGTTTCCGAAACCTTGTCGATGGCGTCCGCCACCAGCACCTTCTTCTGCGCCAGCACCGCGACCCGGTCCGTGATGGTGTAGAGCGTGTCGAGGTCGTGAGTCACCAGGAACACGCTCAGGCCCAAGGCATCGCGCAGGGTCAGGATCAGTTGATCGAAGGCCGCGGCACCGATCGGATCGAGGCCGGCGGTGGGTTCGTCGAGAAACAGGATGTCCGGGTCCAGCGCCAAGGCCCGCGCCAGCGCCGCACGTTTGATCATGCCGCCGGACAGGGAGGCGGGGTATTTGTCCGCCGCCGACAGCGGCAACCCGGCCAACGCCAGTTTCACCGCCGCCAGGTGCTCGGCATCATTGCGGCTCAGGCCGGCGTGTTCGATCAGGGGCAGGGCGACGTTCTCGGTCACGGTCAGCGAAGAGAACAACGCGCCTTTCTGGAACAACACGCCGAAACGCCGTTCGACCATCGAGCGCTCGTGCTCGGGCAGGGTCGGCAGGTTCTTGCCAAAGACTTTCACCACGCCCTCGCTGGGCTGGCGCAAACCGACAATGCTGCGCAGCAGCACCGACTTGCCGCTGCCGGAACCGCCGACGACGGCAAGGATCTCGCCCTTGTACAAATCCAGATCGAGGTTCTCGTGCACACTCTGGCGACCAAAACGATTGCACAGCCCGCGGACTTCGATCACCGCCTCGGCAGGCGCTCGGGGTAAACGGCTCACCAGCTCATCTCCATGAAAAACAGCGCGGCCACGGCGTCGAGCACGATCACCACGAAGATCGATTGCACCACGCTCGATGTCGTGTGCGCGCCGACAGACTCGGCGCTGCCGCTGACCTTGAAGCCCTCCAGGCAACCAATGGCGGCGATCAGGAACGCGAAGATCGGCGCTTTGACGATCCCCACCAAAAAGTGCTGAACACCGATGTCCGATTGCAACAGCGATAAAAACATCGCCGGCGAAATATCCAGCGTCACCGCGCAGACCACACCACCGCCGACAATCCCCGACAGCATCGCCAGAAAGGTCAGCATCGGCAGCGAGACCAGCAGCGCCAGGACCCTCGGCACCACCAGCAACTCCATTGGATCGAGGCCCAGCGTGCGAATCGCGTCGATTTCTTCGTTGGCCTTCATCGAGCCAATCTGCGCGGTGAACGCACTGGCGGTGCGCCCGGCCATCAGAATCGCGGTGAGCAACACGGCGAATTCGCGCAGGAAAGAAAACGCCACCAGGTCCACGGTGAACACCGTGGCGCCGAATTTGGCCAGCACTGTCGCCCCGAGAAATGCCACCACGGCGCCCACCAGAAAAGTCAGCAGGGCAACGATGGGCGCCGCGTCGAGGCCGGTCTGCTCGATGTGCGCCACCATCGGCGTGATGCGCCAGCGCTTGGGGCGAAACAGGTTGCGGGCGATGGTTTCCAGAATCAGGCCGACGAAACCGAGCAACTGCAGGGTGTCTTGCCAGACCGCATCCACGGCACGGCCGATGCGGGTCAGGAGTTGAACGCCAACGCTGATTTCCGGTTCCTTGATCGGCACACAGAAATCCGTCAGCGAGTGGTAGACCGTTTGCAACAACGCGCGGTCGGCAGAAGAAATGGTGCAATCGGGGTGTTCGGCTGAGCGGCCCAGGCGCTCGGAGCCCAACAGTTCAACCAACAGCGAAGCACCTGCCGTATCGAGGGCACCGAGGCCGTTGAGGTCGATGCGGGTGCTGTCGTCGTATCGACCGTCGAGCTTTTCGCTCAGCAGTTTGAGGTCGGCGTAATGGGCGAGCGTCCAGTCCCCTGTGACCCGTATCTGGGGCGGGGTGCGCGAGGTATCCAGTTGGGCATTGCCCGCCGCAGTGTTGCTGGTCATAAGCTCCGTGCTTTTTCGGCTGTTACGCTGACCTACGTAATAGCACGAACCGAATTACTTTTCTTTGATCGCTGTGCTGTCGGTGACCTTGAAGCGCAGCACGCCGATCAATTGGCCGTCCTCGGTCAACACCCGAACCTGCCAGTTGCCTGCGGGGTTGCCGGGGAAGTTCTGCTTGTGGGTCCAGGCGCGGTAGCCTTCCTTGCGACCGCCATGAATATCCAGAGGGATGCGGTCGACTTCTTTACCGTTGAACTGCCAGACGTGATAAATGCGCTCATCCAGGCCACGGGGGGCGTTGATCGCGGTGTAGGCGTACAGACCGCCGCCTCGAATCTGCTCGGCGCTGACCTCTTCCAGGCTGTCACCGGGTGTGCGGTCCTGCAATTGCATGCTGATGGCCACGTCGGTCATCCACAGGGTCGCTGGCGGCACCCACGACCGCAGCACCCAGCCGACGCCGCCGATCCCCACGGTAATGCTCAGAATCGCCAAGGCGTTACGCAGGGTCCGAATCGGGAAAATCGAAGCGAGGCTCGGGAATGACAGTACGACGGCGGTGCCCAGCGCCAGTTTGAAACTCTGGGACGTGGTCAGGTGCATGATCACGGGGAGGGCGGTGAGCAGGGTGGCGAACAGCGTCAGGGTATGCAGCGCCAGGAACGCCCATCGCCGTGGCGCCAGCCATTTGTAATAGAGCGGATCGGTGATGGAAATCAGCGCCGCAATCCCCAACAGCCCGGTGAACAATAATTGGCCGCTGTTCCAGGTGGTGGTGATGAAAAAGAACGGCAGGACGAAAAACAGGCTTTCCTGGTGGATCATCTGCGTCGCATAACGCAGCAGGGGCTGGGGAATTTCCCGCTTGAAGACCTTGGTGAACAGTTTGGTCAGGCTGTTTTCCAGCATCAGCCAGACCCAGCTCACCAGCATGATCGTGGTAATCCAGCTCGCCAGACCTTGTTGACGGTCCACCAGGATGAAGCTGCAAACGCCGGAGATAAAACCGCCGAGCGCAATGACCCCGGGGTAGCGCTTCATCAGTTCGAGGATGCGCTGGATATAAAGGGTCAGGGTCGGCATTCGGCGGTTCACAGTAGTCGTAGGAAAAATCCCCGACAGGTTACTGCCGGCAGGGCAGTGTGGCGAGAGGCCACTGACTTCCATAGGCGCCGGCTGCCAACGGGGGATCAGTTATCGGTTGCGATGAAAGCGCCAAGCCGCCAGGCTCAATAACAGCAGGCCCAACACCCCGCCGATCACCCACAGCACCTGGTCATAACTCAACAACGGCTTCTCGATCCGCAGATACCCGGGTTGCATGAGCAACTCGCGCATCGCCTTGTTGGCTTCCTCCAGCGTCACGCCTTGCAGCTCGCGGGCCGGGTCGACGAAACGTCCGTCCTCATAGTCCCCAAGGGCGCCCCAATAGTAATCGGCCAACGCGCTGTTGCCTTGCACGGCCCAGGCCTGGCGGGCGATGGCGGCCTGTTTGAGGCGGTTGAAGGTCTCGGCATTGAGACCGTCCTTGAGCAAACCGGCTTTCAGTTCATCCAGCACCTGTTGCGCCTCGGCCACATCGCCGCGCTCCAGATCGGCATTCAGGCTCATGAAACCCACGCCACCGAAGACCTCGCGCTCGGCCCATGGGCCATAGGACAGGCCGTGTGCCAGGCGCAGGTCACGATAAAGCGCCCAATCGAGATAGTCCTTGAGCAGGTCGAAGGTTTCATCGTGCTCATCCTCCAGCACCGGCTCCGGCACCAGCCAGTGCAGTTTGGCGCCGCCACCGACAAAACCATGGATCAGGTTTCGCTCATGGGCAGCGCTGGCCTGGATCTGTGGCAGAGGCGGGTGGTCGGTGGGATTGATCGCTTCGAGCGCGCCGTAAGCCCGCTCCAGATAGGCTGGCAGCAAACGGTCCAGATCGCCGACGACGATCAGCGTCATGTTGTTCGGCGCGTACCAGTCCTTGCGCACCTTCTCCAGTTGTTCATGGGTCAGGTAGTCAACTTCTGCCCGCTCCTGGCATTTGAGGCCCAGCTCCACTGCCAGTTGGTTGCTGGCGGTGTGGCCCAGGTCCTGGCGATCCAGCCAGCGCTGCAGGTGAGAGTAATGGCCACCGTCTTCGCGCTCGACCACCTGCTTGGCGGCGTTGATGGCGTTGTCGTCGAAACGGGTCTGGGTCAGCAGCGCCAGCAGCAGGTCGAGTACCTGGCGCTGGTTTTTCGCCGGGGCCTCGATCACGAACGTGGTGTCGGCATTGCTGGTGTAGGCGTTCCATTCACCACCCAACGCCTGCATGCGCTCTTCGAGGCCACCTTCACCGCTGGCGTCGATGCCGCTGAACAACAAGTGTTCAAGCAGGTGTGGCAGTTCCTTATCGGCGCAGCTGAAGTCATCCAGGCCGACGCCCACCACCAGCCGAATCGCCACATGACCGCGTTCCACACCGGGTTTGAGCAGCAATTGCAGACCGTTGCGCAGGGAATAACCCTCGACCTGGAAGCGATCCAGGGCAAACGAAGGGAGTGAGCCAAGCAACAGACAGGCGAACAACAGACAACGCATAACAAGCTTCCCGGCAACCAATCGGAGATCCGTTTCGTCCTTCAGTCCGTCATCGCGGGCAAGCCCGCTCCCACAGGAACATCGCGGAACTGTGGGAGCGGGCTTGCCCGCGATGACGGCCTTGGAACTGAATCAATGCTACTGACTGACCACACTGCCAGACGTTCAAGGCGAATGTGTTATGTCGGTCAAATCGTCGACAGCCAGCGCACCGGTTTCGGACGTTTCCAACACCACATAGGCACTGCTGCAGAACAGTGAGTTCAGACGCTTCATATCGGCGATCAGCTCCAGGTGCAGCGAACTGGTCTCCATACTCTGCACAATCTTACGTTGCAAACGGCTGACATGCGCATGGGCCATGCGGCGTTCCTGAGCGCGAAAGCGACGTTTCTCGCGCAATAACTGGCGGGCACTTTCTTTGTCGGCACTGAGGAACACTGACAATCCCAGGCGCAGGTTGGAGATCAACTGGCTGTGCAACCCTGCCAACTCTTCCACGCCCACTTCGGAAAACGACCGACGCTGGGACGTTTTCTGCTGTTGCACCTTGCGCAGCATGCGTTCGATCAAGTCGCTGGCGAGCTTGAGGTTGATCGCCAGCTCGATAATTTCCGCCCAGCGCCGACTGTCCTGATCGCTGAGGTCTTCCCGGGGCATTTGCGCCAGATACAGTTTGATCGCGCTGTAGAGCGCCTCGACGTCATCGGTCAGACGTCGCACTTCCTGGGTCACGGCCGTTTGCTTGCCGTGCAGCACATCGAGCATGGCTTCCAGCATGTTGTCGATCAGATCCCCCATGCGCAGGGTTTCCCGGGCGGCGTTGGCCAGCGCCAGGCTTGGCGTGACCAACGCCGTCGGATCCAGGTGCCGGGGCTTGGCCATGCCGTTGGTTTGCGGGCGCTCCGGCAGTACCCACGCACAGAACCGGGCCATCGGCCCGACGCTGGGCAACAGGATCAGACAGCGCGCAGTGTTGTAGAGCAGGTGGAAACCAATGACCATTTCCTGCGGGCTGAAGTCCAGGCTATCGATCCAGTGCGCCAGCGGGTCGAGCACAGGAATGATCAGCAACAGGCCGATCAGCTTGTACAACAGGCTGCCCAGCGCCACCTGGCGACCGGCGGCGTTCTGCATGCTGGTGCTGAGGAACGCGAGAACGCCGCTGCCAATGTTGGCGCCGATCACCAGGCCGATGGCCACCGGCAGGCTGATCACGCTGGCGCCGGCCAGGGTTGCGGTCAACAGGACCGCCGCCAGGCTCGAGTAGGAAATCATCGCGAACAGCGCGCCGACCAGGGCATCGAGCAGGATATCGCCGGTCAGCGAGGCGAAGATCACCTTCACCCCTTGGGCGTGAGTGATGGGTGCAGCGGCTTCGACGATCAATTGCAGCGCCAGAATGATCAAACCCAGGCCAATGGCCACACGGCCCATCTGACCCAACCGGGTCTGTTTGCGCGACAGGAAAAAAATCACCCCGAGAAAGATCAGCAGCGGCGACAGCCATGACAGATCGAAGGTCAGCACCCGCGCCATCAGCGCCGTGCCGACATCGGCGCCCAGCATGGTCGCCAGCGCCGGGGTCAGCGCCATCAGGCCCTGACCGACAAACGAGGTGACGAGCATGGCGGTGGCGTTGCTGCTCTGGACCATGGCCGTCACCACGATCCCCGCGATGAACGCCAGCCCGCGCCTGGACATGTTCTGGCCAATCACGTGGCGCAGGTTGGAACCGTAGACCCGCAGGATGCCGGTTCGGACGATGTGCGTGCCCCAGATCAACAGGGCCACGGCAGATAATAAATTGAGCAGGGTGAGCATACAGGCCCCCTGTGGTGGTAGCGCCCCAAAGGAGCAAGTTGACGGTGCCGCGCTTTTTTCTACGTTCTGTAGTTAAGCTGTAGTTGGCTAACGGTCCGGGCGCCAGCATCGCACAGCTAAAGTAGCGATTGAAACAAAACTGTCATGAGACCCTGGCCCTCCGGCCACCCAAAACAAATGTGGGAGCGAGCCTGCTCGCGATGGGGCCCTCACATTCAACATTGATGTTGACGGATGGACCGCTATCGCGAGCAAGCTCGCTCCCACAGGGTGTTGCGTATTACCGGGTTACTGGCCCGGGATGTCCTTGCGCAGCTTCACCGGGTCTCGCTGCTTTTTCTTTTTCGCAATTGCGGTGCGCATCTTGATGTTGATCGCTTCCACCGCCAGCGAGAACGCCATGGCGAAGTAGACGTAGCCTTTTGGCACGTGCACGTCGAAGGATTCGGCAATCAGCACCGTACCGACCACCAACAGGAACGACAGCGCCAGCATTTTCAGCGAAGGGTGCTTGTCGATGAAATCGCTGATGGTGCCGGAAGCCCACATCATCACCAATACGGCCACGATGATGGCCGCGACCATGACCGGTACGTGGGAGACCATGCCGACTGCGGTGATCACCGAGTCCAGGGAGAACACGATGTCGATGATCGCGATCTGGATAATGGTGTAGAGGAAGTTGCCGCCCGCGCCACTCGGCTCGTCGTTGGTTTCGTCCTCACCTTCCAGCGCGTGGTACATCTCCTGCGAGCTTTTCCACAACAGGAACAGGCCACCGAAGAACAGGATCAGGTCTCGCCCGGAAATACCCTGGCCGAACACGACGAACAGGTCGGCGGTGAGGCGCATGACCCAGGTGATCGACAGCAACAACAGAATCCGCGTGATCATGGCCAGCGCCAGCCCGAAAATCCGGGTGCGCTGCTGCATGTGCTTGGGCATGCGGCTGACCAGGATCGAAATCATGATGATGTTATCGATGCCCAGGACGATTTCCAGGGCGGTCAGGGTAAAGAAGGCAACCCAGATTTCAGGGTTGGTCAGCCATTCCATGTGTATTCCTTTGAGCGAGTGTTAAACCACAAAGGGCCCGGGCTTCAAACAGCGAAGCCTGGACCCGATGCGGTGAGTCTTGGGCTTATAGAGTGCTGAACAGCGGGAAAATCCCCATCAGCAACGCGGCAACCAGTATGCACATGCACACCAGAACTGCCCACTTCAGCGTGAAACGCTGGTGGTCACCGAAATCGATACCGGCCAGGGCCACCAACAGGTAAGTCGATGGTACCAGCGGGCTCAGCAAGTGGACGGGCTGACCGACGATCGAGGCACGTGCCATTTCCACTGCGGTAATACCGTAGTGGCTGGCGGCTTCGGCAAGTACCGGTAACACGCCGTAATAAAACGCATCGTTCGACATGAAGAACGTGAACGGCATGCTCACCAGCGCCGTGATCACGGCCAGGTAAGGGCCGAGGAAGTCAGGGATCACTGCCAGCAGGCTTTTCGACATGGCATCGACCATACCGGTGCCCGACAGGATACCGGTGAAGATACCAGCGGCAAAGATCAGCCCGACCACTGCCAGCACGCTGCCGGCATGGGCCGCGACACGATCTTTCTGCTGTTGCAGGCACGGATAGTTGACGATCATCGCAATACTGAACGCCACCATGAACAGCACCGGTAGCGGCAGCAAACCGGCAATCAGGGTGCACATCAACGCCAGGGTCAGGGCGCCGTTGAACCAGATCAGGTTCGGACGACGGGCATCCGGGAACTGCGAAACAGTGATTTCACTGTGGTCGATTTCATCACCAACCAGGTGCAGCTCACCCAGACGCGCCCGTTCACGCTTGCCGTAGAAGTAGGCAATCACGAGGATCGCCAGCACACCGGCAGCCATCGCCGGAATCATCGGCACGAAGATCGCCGACGGGTCCACATGCAACGCACTGGCCGCGCGGGCGGTCGGGCCACCCCATGGGGTCATGTTCATCACGCCACCGGCGAGGATGATCAGGCCGGCCATGATCCGCGGGCTCATGCCGATGCGGCTGTAGAGCGGCAGCATGGCGGCCACGCAGATCATATAAGTGGTCGCGCCGTCACCATCGAGGGAGACGACGAGCGCCAGTACGGCGGTGCCGACCGAAACTTTCAACGGGTCGCCCTTGACCAGTTTGAGGATCTTGCGCACGGCCGGGTCGAACAGACCCGAGTCGATCATCAGGGCGAAGTACAGAATGGCGAACATCAGCATCACGCCGGTCGGCGCGAGCTTGGTGATGCCTTCAAGCATCATCGGGCCGATTTTCGGGCCGAAACCACCGAACAGGGCGAAGACGATCGGAATGATGATCAGGGCGATCAGCGCGGACAGGCGCTTGGTCATGATCAGGAACATGAACGTGATGACCATGGCGAAGCCAAGGAAAGTCAGCATGGGAATACTCCAGGCATAGCGCGGCTAGGGAAAGGGCGGATCGGGCGGGATCAGCGCAGAACGGCAAGCACGAGGCGTACGGACGGAGTTAGAGCGAAGCGGCGGATAGAAGAGGACATCAGGATCACCATTGTTGTTGTTAAATGGGCCGGGCGAGCAATCGAACACTCGTGTTGGCCAACCGGTCTGTTGCCGGCAGTGGGGGCGATCCTAATCGGGGAAGCTTTCAGCCAGCTTTCGCCGATGAAAGCTTTGACCGGATGTATAACCGGTCGTCGGACAGGTTTTGAGCCCATCGATTCGGGCCCGGGAGAAAAACGAGATGAATGCGCTTCACACCGGCGGTTGCCACTGCGGACAACTGCGCTACCAATTCAGTGGGCCATTGCGCGATATCGCCCATTGCCATTGCTCGATTTGCCGTCGGGTCAGCGGCGGCATCGTGACGACCTGGATCACAGTGCCGGCGTCCGCCTTTCAATGGTTGGCCGGAACACCGACGCGGTACGACTCTTCAGCCACCTGCGCACGATACTTCTGCGGCCACTGCGGCGCGCAACTGGCGCTGGTGACCCACTTGAGCCCGGAGAGCATCGACGTGACCATCGCCACCCTCGACCATCCCGAACAGGCGCCGGCCGAGCGCCACATCTGGACCGACAACCGCTTGCCCTGGCTGCACCTGGATGAGCATTTGCCGGGCGAGCCCGAAGAAAGCATCTGATCAAAAAACAGACAGGTCCAATGGGCGAATCGCGCCCATCCAGATGGCGTGCTCGCTGTGATCCAGCAGATCGTCGCCGGTGTCCGGGTGCAGGAACACCACCAGCCCCTTGCGGTTGAGCGCCAGCCACGGCAACACATCGCCGATGAGCTCAGGCCCGAAGGCCAGCTGGCAACTCCAGTCCGGATGGGGGCCGACCAAGCGCTCGTGGACGCGGCCCATCTGCAGCGGGAACAGCCGTGCAGCCTGCTCACACAACGCCCGTGCCTGATCGATGGTGCTGGCATCGAAGTAAACATGGGCGTGATAGCCCTTGATCCGTTGCATGTGAATCCCTCCAAAACCCAGTCGAACCCTCACCGTTTCCCACAGGTCACACGCCGTATACACAGGAAACAACGGAGCCTGGCCATGAAAAATGCTGAAACACCGGTGGTGAAAGTGGTGCTATATGGTGCCATGAGTAGCTTCGGCAGCGCGCTGATGGCTGAAATGCTGCGCCGCCAACATGAAGTGATCGCCATTCTCGATGACCTGACCGCCCTCGCGCCACGTCCGGGCTTGCGCACCAAGACGGGCGACCTGTTTGAGGCCGAGCGGGTCAAGCAAAGCGTGGCGGGCAGCTCGGCTGTTGTCTGTTTACTGGACGCACCGGGATTGCCCTTCAACAGCGAACATGTGGAAAAGACCTTCGTGCCAGGCCCGGTCGAGCAGGTGCTGGCGGTGGATGCGTTGATCGATGGCATGCAGGCGGCGGGCGTTGCACGGTTGTTTCTGGTGGGGGACTTCGAGGTGCTGGACGATCCCGAGATTGACGACGTCCTGCAACGCCACGCAGCCGAGGAAATGCGTGAAGCACTGCAAAGCAGTGCCTTGCAGTGGACACTGGTGAACGCACCGCGTGGGGTGCCGGGCTTGACCATCGAACATTTCAGTCAGGTCAGCAGCCGCCTCGAGCCGGGCCTGGCAGAGCCATTGAATCGTCTGGCCCGGACTGCCGTGGGGATCGCCGATGAATTGCGTTTAAACCTGCACATCGGCGAGCACGTCAACTTCATCGCGACTGAACCCTAAACCGCGATAGAAGGCAGCGCCAGACCATTGAGCGATTGCGCACTGCGGGCCTGCTCGGCCATCAACCAGTCGACAAACTGTTGAATCAATGCCCCACGCCGCTTGCGTTGCGGCAGGACCACGTAATAGCCCAGCCTGGAAATCACCGTCTCGGCGATGGGGCGGCACAACAGGCCTTGCGCCAACAAGTTATCCACAAGGTGGCGCCAGCCGATGGCCACGCCCTGACCGCCAATCGCGGCCTGTATCAACAGGGTGTAGTTGTCGAAGCGCAACTGGCCCGGCGCCGGCGGAGAGGTGATGCCCAACTCGCGAAACACGCCGCTCCAGTCGAACCAGTTACTGCTGTTTTCACCGCGAAGGTGCAGCAAGGGAAACTCCAGCAGCGACTGGGCAGGCAAGGGCAGGGATCGCTCACTCAACAACTGCGGACTGCACACCGGGAACACTTCTTCACTGAACAGCCAATGGCTTTCGCCCTGTTTGAAGCGGCCATCACCGAACAGTACCGCCACATCGATATCGGTACGTAGCATGTTATGGCTGCGCTCACTGGTCACCAGGCTGACATCCACTTGCGGATGGGCCGCGTGAAAGCGGTGCAGGCGCGGCATCAGCCAATAGGCCGCGAATGCGAAATCGGTGGCGACTTGCAGCACCTCATGCTGTTGTTGTGCGCTGATAGCGCTTAATCCGGCATCGATTTGCTGCAAACCGAGCTGAACTTGCTCGAAAAGAACCATCCCGGCCTCGGTCAGTTCGATACCGCGATAGATGCGGTCGAACAGACGGGTCGCCAGTTGTTCTTCCAACCGTTTGATCTGCTGGCTGATGGCCGGTTGCGTGGTGCCGAGTTCAACGGCCGCGGCGGTGAAACTGCGTTGGCGGGCCGCGGACTCGAACGCGCGAAGCAAATCCAGGGACAGGTCACCCAGGGCGTCATACATAAGCTGTGCTTATCCTAGTCATTGCCGTACATGGGCTTTACCGCAATGTGCATGGGTTACATGCTCGATCGCAGCACTCTCGCATAAACATCCACTATGGAATGCCGCGATCACATGAAGCGCAAGAACATTCTTTTCATCATGGCCGATCAGATGGCCGCGCCAATGTTGCCGTTCTACGGTCCTTCACCGATCAAACTGCCTAATCTGAGCCGCCTCGCCGCCCAAGGCGTGGTATTCGACGCCGCTTATTGCAACAGCCCTCTGTGCGCACCATCGCGCTTCACTCTGGTCAGCGGCCAGTTGCCGAGCAAAATCGGCGCCTACGACAACGCGGCGGATTTCCCGGCCGATGTACCGACCTATGCCCACTACCTGCGTCGCCTCGGCTACCGCACCGCGCTATCGGGCAAGATGCATTTCTGCGGCCCGGACCAACTGCATGGCTATGAAGAACGTCTGACCAGCGACATCTATCCCGCCGACTACGGCTGGGCAGTGAACTGGGACGAGCCAGACGTGCGCCCGTCCTGGTATCACAACATGTCTTCGGTGCTGCAAGCCGGCCCCTGCGTACGCACCAATCAACTCGATTTCGACGAAGAAGTGGTGTTCAAGGCCCAGCAGTATCTGTTCGATCACATCCGCGAAGAGGGCGACCAGCCGTTCTGCCTGACCGTTTCGATGACTCACCCCCATGACCCGTACACCATTCCCAAGGCATTCTGGGATCTGTACGACGATGCCGATATCCCGTTGCCTGTGACGCCGGATCAACACGAACTCGACCCGCATTCACGACGTTTGCTCAAGGTCTACGACCTGTGGAACAAGCCGCTGCCTGTGGATAAGATCCGCGACGCCCGCCGCGCCTATTTCGGGGCGTGCAGCTATATCGACAGTAACGTCGGCAAACTCCTGCAAACACTCGACGATACCGGGCTTATCGACGACACCATCATCGTGTTCTCCGGCGACCACGGTGACATGCTCGGCGAGCGTGGCCTCTGGTACAAAATGCACTGGTATGAAATGGCGGCCCGCGTGCCCCTGTTGATAAGTGCCCCTGGGCAATTCGGCGCCGGCCGGGTCAGCGCCTCGGTGTCCACTGCCGACCTGCTGCCGACCTTCGTCGAACTGGCGGGCGGTTCGCTGGAACCGGGCTTGCCGCTGGATGGCCGCTCACTGGTTCCGCACCTGCAAGGACAGGGCGGGCACGACGAAGTGTTCGGCGAGTACATGGCCGAAGGCACCATCAGCCCATTGATGATGATTCGCCGCGGCGCCTACAAATTCATCTACAGCGAAGACGACCCTTGCCTGCTCTTCGATGTGCACAATGACCCACACGAATTGGAAGAACTCAGCCAGTCACCGCAACATCGCCAGCTGTTCGACGATTTTCTCGCCGAAGCGCGGGCTCGATGGGACGTTCCCGCGATCCACCAACAAGTGCTCGCGAGCCAGCGACGCCGGCGTTTCGTCGCCGATGCGCTGACCATCGGCAAGCTGAAGAGCTGGGATCACCAGCCGCTGGTGGACGCCAGTCAGCAATACATGCGCAACCACATCGACCTTGATGATCTGGAGCGTAAAGCACGTTATCCACAACCCTGCCAAAACCAATAATGTTAAGGGGAAGTCCATGCAAAGGTTATCCACAGTACTGACGGTCGGGCTCCTGGCTCTGGGCAGCGCTTCGGCGTTTGCCGATCAGAGCTGCGACACGGTGAAAATGGCCGATCCTGGCTGGAGCGACATCGCCGCGACCAACGCCATCACCGGGTTTCTGCTGGACGGCATGGGCTACAAGGCCAAGGTCGACACGCTTGCGGTGCCGATCACCTACGGTGGGCTCAAGGATGGCCAGGTCGATGTGTTCCTGGGTAACTGGATGCCGGCGCAGCAGGGCTTCTACGACAAATTCGTGGCCACCGGTGATGTCACGCAACTGGCGAAGAACCTCGACGGCACCGAATTCACCCTCGCCGTCCCGGACTACGTGTGGGATGCGGGTGTGCATAACTTTTCCGACCTGAACAAGTTCGCCGACAAGTTCGACAAGAAGATCTACGGCATCGGCTCCGGCGCGCCAGCGAACGCCTCGTTGCAGGAAATCATCAAGAAGAACGACTTCGACATGGGTCAGTGGAAACTGGTCGAATCCAGCGAACAGGCCATGCTCGCCGAAGTGTCTCGCGCAGTGAAAAAACAGAAGTTCGTGACCTTCCTCGGCTGGACCCCGCACCCGATGAACGTGCAGTTGAAAATGCACTACCTCAAGGGCGGCGAGAAATACTTTGGCGACACCGGCAGCGTCCACACCCTGACCCGCAAAGGTTATGCACAGGCCTGTCCGAACGTTGGCAAGCTGCTGACCAACCTGAGTTTCACCCAGGAGATGGAAAACAGCATCATGGCCGAGGTGGTGAACAAGAAAGTCAGCAATGCCGACGCGGCCAAGGCATGGATCAAGGCCAACCCGGCGGTGCTGGACAAGTGGCTTGATGGCGTGAAGACCGTGGACGGCAAGGATGCATTACCGGCGGTGAAAGCCAAGCTCTGACAACACCTGTGTGGCGAGGGCGCTTGCCCCTCGCCACAGCAAGCACCGTCGCCACATAAATTTTGTCGCCCTGCTACCCTTGCGAAAATTCCCGACCGAGAGGCTCCATGGCCCTTCCCAGCCGCCACTCACTCTTTCCGTTCCTCACCTGGTTACCCCGGCAAACCCGCGCCAGCGTTGGTCGCGATCTGATTGTCGGTCTCAGTGGCGCGATTCTCGCGTTGCCACAATCCATTGCCTACGCGCTGATTGCCGGCCTGCCACCGGAATACGGTCTGTACGCGGCGATCATCCCGGTGCTGATTGCCTGTCTGTGGGGTTCGTCGTGGCATTTGATCTGCGGTCCTACAGCGGCCATCTCCATCGTCCTGTACGCCAGCGTCAGTCCTCTGGCCGTTCCGGCGACGCAGGACTACGTCACCTTGATCCTGCTGCTCACATTCCTGGCCGGGATTTTCCAATGGCTGCTGGGTTTGTTGCGGTTCGGCGCATTGGTGAATTTCGTCTCGCACTCGGTGGTGCTGGGTTTCACGCTGGGTGCGGCCGTGGTGATCGCCGTCGGCCAGTTGCCCAACCTGTTGGGGCTGGACTTGCCGAGCCAGGCCACTGCCCTGGACAGCTTCATCAATTTATTCAGGCATCTCGACAAGGTGGACAAACCGTCGCTCGTGCTGGGCCTGGCCACCGTCGTGATTGGCGCGATCCTGAAACGGTTGTTGCCGCGCTGGCCGACCCTGTTGATCACCCTGATGCTGGGCGCGCTGCTGGTTTGGCTCTGGCCCGCGATGTTCGGTCATGTGCAACGGGTCAGCGCCTTCACCGGCAAGTTACCGCCATTCAGCCCGTTGCCGCTGGACCTCGACCTGGTCCTGCGCCTGCTGCCCAGTGCCGTGGCCGTGGGCATGCTCGGGTTGGTGACCAGCCTGTCGATCGCCCGCTCGCTGTCCGCACGTTCACAGCAGTTGCTCGATGCCAATCAGGAAGTACGCGCCCAAGGCTTGTCGAACATTGTCGGGGCCTTTTTCTCCGGATCGCTGTCAGCCGGTTCGTTCACCCGCTCAGGCCTGAGCTATGACGCAGGCGCTTGTTCGCCGTTGGCGGGAGTTTTTTCGGCGTTGTGGGTGGCGCTGTTCGCGATCTTCGGCGCCAGCCTGATCGCGCACATTCCAATCCCGGCCATGGCCGGCAGCATCCTGTTGATCGCCTGGGGATTGGTCGACCATCGCGGCATTCGCGCCTTGCTGCGGGTCAGCCGTGCCGAGTTCGTGGTGATGGCGCTGACCTGTGTCGCGACCTTGCTCCTGGAATTGCAGACGGCGATCTATGCCGGCGTGCTGGCGTCGTTGTTCTTCTACCTCAAACGCACCTCACAGCCACGGGTTCAACATATACGCAATGGCGACGAAGACATTCTGCGAGTCGGCGGGTCGATCTTTTTCGGCGCCAGCCATTACCTGCAAGTGCGCCTGCAACTGATGCACGGCGCGCGGGTGGTGATCGAGGCGCAGCAGATCAACTTCATCGACTATTCGGGCGTGGAAATGCTGCATCAGGAAGCGCGGCGACTGCTGCGCCAGAATCGCAGCCTGACCCTGCGACAGGCGCGACCGCAGGTGGTGGAAGAGCTGCGCAAGCTCGAAGGCGCGGAGAAATGCCCGATTCGGTTTGAAGACTGAAACACTGCACGGGAAACACTCGCCACAACGGCCTAGAGGGCCAACTGCCGGCGCAGCTCGGCCAGCACCGGCGCCGTATCCGGACGCACGCCGCGCCACAGGAAAAAAGCCTCCGCCGCTTGTTCGGCGAGCATACCCAAGCCATCCATCGCCACCGCTGCACCGTGTTCGCTGGCCCAGCGGCAGAACGAGGTCGGTTCCTTGCCGTACATCATGTCGTAGCACACCGTTTTGCCCGGCTCGATCAGGCTGCTGGCAATCGGCGGGACTTCGCCCGAGAGGCTGGCGGACGTTGCGTTGATAATCAGGTCCACCGATTCCTGCAACCAGTCATAACCGCTGGCCGATACCGGGCCCAGGTCACAGAACAGTTCCGCCAGCAACTCGGCCTTGTCCACGGTACGGTTGGCGATGATCACCGACGCCGGTTGCTCCGCCAACAAAGGCTCCAATGCACCGCGCACCGCGCCGCCAGCACCGAGCAGCAGGATGCGTTTGTCCTTGAGGCTGAACCCGGCATTGACCGTCAGGTCGCGCACGAGGCCGGCACCGTCGGTGTTATCGCCCAGCAGGCTGCCATCGGCCAGTTTGCTCAGGGTATTCACCGCCCCGGCCCGTCGTGCCCGCGCCGTCAGGCTATCGGCCAGTAGGTAGGCTTCTTCCTTGAACGGCACTGTGACATTGGCCCCACGACCCTCGAGGAAAAACGCCCGGGCACAGCCGGAAAAATCGTCGAGCGGCGCCAGCGAGGCGCTGTAGTCGAGTTTCTGCCCGGTCTGCTCGGCAAACAGGCGATGGATCAATGGCGACTTGCTGTGACCAATCGGGTTGCCGAATACGACGTAACGGTCCATCAGGATTCCTCGTTCAGGCCTTGGCCAACCAATCGCGGTCTTGCAGGAAGTATTCAGTCAGGCGTGCTTCTTCGCTGCCCGGTTCGGCTTTCCAGTCATAACCCCAGCGCACTTGCGGCGGCAGGGACATGAGGATCGACTCGGTACGCCCGCCCGATTGCAGGCCGAACAAGGTGCCACGGTCGTAAACCAGGTTGAACTCGACGTAGCGCCCGCGGCGGAACTCCTGGAACTCTCGCTGTTTGGCGGTGAACGCGTCGTTCTTGCGCCGTTGCACGATCGGCAGATAAGCCTCGATATAGGCGTCACCGATGGCGCGCATGAAGGCGAAACTGGTGTTGAAGTCCCACTCGTTCAGGTCATCGAAAAACAAGCCGCCGATGCCACGTGGCTCGTGGCGATGCTTGATGTGGAAGTAGCTGTCGCACCAGGCCTTGTAGCGCGAATAGACCTCCGGACCGAATGGCGCGCAGGCCTGCTCGGCGATGCGGTGCCAGTGCACGCAGTCTTCTTCATTGCCGTAGTAAGGGGTCAGGTCGAAGCCGCCGCCGAACCACCAGACCGGCTCTTCACCTTCTTTTTCGGCGATGAAAAACCGCACGTTGGCGTGGGAGGTCGGCACGTGCGGGTTGTGCGGGTGGATCACCAGGGACACGCCCAGGGCTTCGAACCCGCGCCCGGCCAGTTCTGGCCGATGGGCACTGGCGGACGGGGGCAGGCCGCTGCCGAAAACGTGGGAAAAATTGACGCCGCCCTTTTCGATGACTGCGCCGTTTTCGATCACCCGCGTACGTCCGCCTCCACCGGCAGGCCGGTTCCAGGCGTCTTCAACGAAGCGCGTGCCGCCGTCTTCGGCTTCCAGCGCAGCGCAAATGCGGTCTTGCAGGTCGAGCAGGTAGGCTTTTACGGCCTCGGTGCGGGTAGTCATGGCATCACCTTGGATCGGGCAAAGCTACGCGGCGCTCCATTGGAGCTCAGCCTGCGCAAATGGGCGCGTAGCATACCACCGCCGATGCGCTCGTCGCAGTTGACGAAGATCAAGCTTAGGAGTCCGATAGGACGCTTTGGCAGAAAACGAACTCAGGAGAGTGCAGATGGCAAAGCGTATCCAGTTTCGCGCCCATGGCGGCCCCGAAGTGCTCGAGTATGTGGATTACCAACCCGCCGAGCCCGGCCCGCAGCAGGTCCGCGTGAGCAACAAGGCCATCGGCCTGAACTTCATCGATACCTATTACCGCAGCGGCCTCTATTCGCCGCCGTCCCTGCCATCGGGTGTGGGTTCCGAAGGGGCAGGCGTGGTCGAAGCCGTCGGCAGCGAAGTGACCCGGTTCAAGGTCGGTGATCGCGTGGCCTATGGCAGCGGGCCATTGGGCGCCTACAGTGACGTGCATGTATTGCCCGAAGCCAACCTGGTGCATCTGCCGGACGCCATCAGCTTCGAACAGGCGGCCGGGGTCATGCTCAAAGGCCTGACCGTGCAATACCTGTTGCGTCAGACCTATGAACTCAAGGGCGGCGAAACCATCCTGTTCCACGCCGCTGCCGGTGGCGTGGGCTCCCTGGCGTGCCAATGGGCCAAGGCACTGGGCGTTAAGTTGATCGGCACCGTGAGTTCAGCGGAAAAAGCCGCGCTGGCCAAGGCCAACGGCGCCTGGGCGACCATCGACTACAGCCATGAAAACGTCGCACAGCGCGTACTGGAATTGACTGACGGCAAAAAGGTCTCGGTGGTGTACGACGGCGTCGGCAAGGACACCTGGCTGACTTCGCTCGACAGTGTGGCGCCCCGGGGGCTGGTGGTGAGTTTCGGCAATGCGTCCGGTGCGGTGGACGGGGTGAACCTGGGGATTCTGGCGGCGAAGGGTTCGCTGTACGTGACCCGCCCGACACTGGCGACCTACGCCAACAACGCCGAGAACCTGCAGCGCATGGCCGACGAACTGTTCGAGATGATCATCAGCGGCAAGCTGAAGGTCGATATCAGCCAGCGTTATCCACTGGCCGAAGCAGCGAAGGCGCAGACCGAGTTGTCGGCGCGGCGCACGACGGGGTCGGTTGTTCTGCTGCCTTAAGATTTTCAGCGACTGGCAGGGCCTCATCGCTGGCAAGCCAGCTCCCACAGGTTTCGGTGGTGAATACAAATACTGTGAACACCCGAAATCACTGTGGGTGCTGGCTTGCCGGCGAACGATGACGCGACGTCAACCCGCGCGCATCACCTGGCCGGTCGCCAAATCGCGAATCACACTCGGATTCTTGCGCCCGCCGAGATTCCCGCCCAGCACCAGATCAAGCTGTCCACGGAAATACTGCTCCACGCGAATCCGCGTGCGCGCCGCCGGCCGGCCCTGAGGGTTGGCGGACGTCGATACCAGTGGCCCGACCAGTGAGCACAAGTCCCGCACCAGCGGGTGATCGCTGACCCGCAGGGCCACGGTTTCGTGCACGCCGGTAATCCACTGCGGCAACATGTTCTGATGCGGTACCAGCCAGGTGTTCGGCCCAGGCCAGGTGCTGGCCATGCGATCCATCCACAGCTCAGGGAAGTCTTCGAAGAGGAAGTCGAACTGACGGATGTTGTCGGCGACCAGAATCAGGCCCTTATCCACAGACCGGCCCTTGAGCAGCAACAGCCGCTCCACGGCCTCTTCGTCCCACGGGTCGCAACCCAGGCCCCAGACTGCTTCGGTTGGGTAGGCAATCACCGCCCCGGCGCGAATTGCTTGCGCGGCTTGTTGCACACGCCAACTGTTGACCATGAAAAACACTCCAGAATAAGGCTCTGCGCAGTTTACCGATCTTGTTTATAAAACCTAGCTCACTCGTGCAAACCAGCGGCCGTTTTCGCAAACCGCACGCCCCTCCATCTCCAGTTCCGTCAACGCCCCCAGCACTTTGGGCAAAGCCCAGCCGCAGGCATCGGCCAGTGCCTCACTGGAGAGCGGCGCGGCGTGAAGCAGGATCAGCAACGGGTGAGGCGCCGCCGTCGCGGGCGCTTCCGTGGAAAACGGCAGCTGCTGCCAGCCGCGCAGGGCTTCGAGGATATGCTCGATAGTTTCCACCAGCACGGCGCCGTCGCGGATCAGTTGATGGCAACCGCGGGCGCCGGGGTGATGGATCGACCCGGGAATCGCATACACCTCGCGCCCCTGTTCCGCCGCGAGCCTCGCGGTAATCAACGAACCGCTGGCCACACTGGCCTCCACCACCAGCACGCCGAGGGACAAACCGCTGATGATCCGGTTGCGTCGCGGGAAGTTGCTGGCGGTCGGACCGGCATCCAGCGGGAACTCCGAAAGCACCGCACTACCCGAGGCGATCATCGCGTCGGCCAATCGTCGATTGCGCTGTGGATAAAACTTTTCAAGACCCGTGCCAAGCACGCCGACCGTTTGCCCGCCAATGTCCAACGCCGCCTGATGAGCGGCCGCGTCGATGCCCAGGGCCAGACCGCTGGTAATGACAAAACCGGCGCCGGCCAGGCTGCGGGAAAACGCTGCGGCGGTGTCCATGCCCGGTCGTGATGCACGACGACTGCCGACCATCGCCAACTGCGGTTTTTCCAGAATGCCGGGGGTGCCGGCGACGAATAACAGCGGCGGTGCGTCGCTTATTTGTGCCAGCAGTGAAGGATAGTCAGGCTGGTCCCACATCAGTAAATGCTGGCCCTGACGCTCTAGCCAGGCCAAAGCGTGGCTGGCGCCATCGCGGATTTCAGCGCATCGCCTGGCCTCGGAACAGGCCAGTGGCAAGCCCAGCGCACGCCAGGCACTGGCGGGCGCGCTGATGGCTTTGGACGCCGAACCGAACGCTTCCAGCAGTTTCCTGAAACGCGCCGGCCCCAGTTCTGGTAGACGGTGCAGACGTAAACGAGCTTCCAGTTCCGCAGGGGAAACCGGTGCAGGGGCAGGCATCGACATGGATCATCCTTGATCGTTATGAGCATCCATACAAACGGGAATAAGCTGTGGATAACTCTGTTGGTAACTTGTGAAGCACCTTACGGATTTCGTACCTTGTCCATCACGGCCAACGAGCGCGATGCCTTGAGTACCAGCCCGTAGCTGAGCTTGTCGTAGGTGCGGAAAACCATCAGCAGTCCGGCACGCTCATCGGGGATTTTCAGGGGTTGGCCGGTGATCCGGTCGCGCACGGTTTCGCCGGTCTTCATCACCTCCAGGACATTGCCTTCGGCCAAACCGTCGCGCTGGCCCTTGTTCAGGGTGACCACGTCGAGCGCGCCAACCTGGGTGACGCCGCGCGGGACATCGATGATCAAGCCGTTGATTTCGTTTTTCGGGGCACTGGGCATGAAGGTCGTGTTGATCGAGCGTTCTTCACCGCTGAACAAGCGATCGCCCAGGCGCACCTCCTGAGTCGTGCGCTGCAGCGCCAGCGTGGCGACGTCGCCTTCGGTGGCGAGGATTTCGCCGCTGCCGATGTCATCGGCGTTGATCCCCAGAAATGCCTGGGTCAGCGGATCGGTGTAGACCTTGCCCTGACGGAAGATGCCGTAGACCGGCTGTGCCGGGTCGAATTGGCCGCGAGCGAAGATGTGATCGCCACTACCACTGAGCACCCGCTCGGCGTCCCCGGCCACGATGTAGGGCGCCTGGTCGAAATCCTCGACCTTGTCGACGATGCGGTTGCTCAGCAGAAAGCTTTTGATCGACCTCAGAGGAATGCTCGGAATGGCTTCCGCCACCGGGCTGCTGCGCACCCTTGGCGAGAGCTTGAGGGTGCCTCGGGACGCACCGCGATCGAGGGTCAACCGTGGCTGGCCATTGACGTAGACGAGCGACAGCGAATCGCCGGGATAAATAAGGTCGGGATTTTCGATCCGGGGATTGGCCTGCCAGAGCTCGGGCCACTGCCACGGCTCACGAAGGAATTTTGCCGAGATGTCCCAGAGCGTGTCCCCTGCGACCACTGTGTAAGTCTGTGGAAAACCTTCCCTGAGCTGCACTTGCCCATGCGCCCAGCCTGCCGAGGCCAGAAGGAGCAAGGCGAGTAGTGATTTCCTCATGCGGTGAATCCCTTTATTATGTGCGTTCGCGTGAAACGCCAGAGCCGTCAGTGGCTCGCTCCCGGCTTGCTTATAAAAAGAAGGGAGCTACGTTTTACATAGATAGCCTGCATCTTCGGACTCGCCAGGCCATCGATCCGACCTTACTTCACACGTGCAGTCATCAAGCTTATGGCCATTTTAAACATCCTCGAATTCCCTGATCCGCGCCTGCGCACTATCGCCAAACCAGTGGCCGTAGTGGACGACGAAGTGCGTCAGTTGGTCGATGACATGTTTGAAACAATGTATGAAGCACCGGGCATCGGCCTCGCCGCGACCCAGGTCAACGTGCACAAACGTATCGTCGTGATGGACCTCTCCGAAGACCGCACCGAACCGCGCGTGTTCATCAACCCGGAGCTCGAGCCCCTGACCGACGACATGGGTCAGTATCAGGAAGGCTGCCTGTCGGTGCCGGGTTTCTACGAAAACGTCGATCGCCCACAACGGGTCAAGGTCAAGGCTTTGGACCGCGACGGACAACCTTACGAACTGATCGCCGAAGAACTGCTCGCGGTGTGCATCCAACACGAATGCGACCACCTGAACGGCAAATTGTTCGTCGATTACCTGTCGACGCTCAAACGCGACCGGATCAAGAAGAAGCTGGAAAAGCTCCATCGCCAGAACGCTTGATGCCCTCCTTCAAAGGCTTGCTGCGGCAAGCCTTTTTCTTTTCAAGATGCTTTGCAATAGAGAGCCCTTCATGACTGAGCCACTGCGCATCGTCTTTGCCGGCACCCCGGAATTCGCCGCTGAACACCTCAAGGCCCTGTTGAACAGCCCTTATGAGATCGTTGCGGTCTACACCCAACCGGATCGCCCGGCAGGTCGTGGCCAGAAGCTGATGCCGAGCCCGGTCAAGCAGCTTGCTCTGGAACACAACCTCCCGGTGCTGCAACCGCCAACACTGCGCAACGAAGACGCCCAGGCTGAACTGGCCGCACTGAAACCGGACTTGATGGTGGTGGTCGCCTACGGCCTGATCCTGCCGCAAGTGGTACTGGATATTCCGCGCCTGGGCTGCATCAACAGCCATGCCTCGCTGCTGCCGCGCTGGCGCGGTGCGGCGCCGATCCAGCGCGCCGTGCAAGCGGGCGACGCCGAGAGCGGCGTGACCGTGATGCGCATGGAAGCGGGGCTCGACACCGGGCCGATGCTGCTCAAGGTCATCACACCGATCAGCGCCGAAGACACCGGCGGCAGCCTGCATGATCGCCTGGCCGAAATGGGCCCGCCTGCGGTGATTCAAGCCATTGCCGGCCTCGCTGCCGGCACGCTGGAAGGCGAAGTGCAGGACGACAGCCTGGCCACCTATGCGCACAAATTGAACAAGGACGAAGCCCGCATCGACTGGACCCGTCCGGCGATTGAGCTGGAACGCTTGGTCCGGGCCTTCAACCCGTGGCCGATCACCCACAGCACCTTGAACGGCGAAGCGCTGAAAGTGTTGGCCGCGAGCCTCGCACAAGGGAAGGGCACTCCAGGTGAAATCCTCGGCGCCAGCAAGGACGGGCTGATCGTTGCCTGTGGCGAGCAGGCGCTGTGCCTGACCCGCCTGCAATTGCCCGGCGGCAAAGCGCTGAACTTCAGCGACTTGTTCAACAGCCGTCGTGAGAAATTCGCGGTGGGCACCGTCCTCGGTCAAACGGCGGACGCTCAATGAACCCGCGTCTGGCCGCCGCCAAGGCACTGGCTGCTGTTCTCAGCGGCAAAGCCTCTCTAAACAGTTCGCTGCCTACGCAAATGGACAAGGTCGAAGACCGCGATCGTGGTTTCACCCAGGACCTGGCGTTCGGCACCGCACGCTGGCAGCCGCGGTTGTCGGCACTGGCGGCCAAACTGTTGCAGAAGCCTTTCAAGGCAGCGGACGCCGATGTTGAAGCCTTGTTGCTGGTCGGCCTCTACCAGTTGCTCTACACCCGCGTGCCGGCCCACGCCGCCATCGGTGAAACCGTCGGTTGCGCCGACAAGCTGAAAAAGCCCTGGGCCAAAGCCTTGCTCAACGCCGTACTGCGCCGCGCCCAACGGGAAAGCGAAGCGCTGCTGGCGGAGCTGGAACGCGACCCGGTGGTGCGTACCGCTCATCCGCGCTGGCTGCAAAAATCCCTGAAAGCGTTCTGGCCTGAACAATGGGAAGCCATTTGCGCGGCGAACAACGCGCACCCGCCGATGATCCTGCGCGTCAATCGACGCCATCACACCCGCGATGCCTACCTCGGCTTGCTCAGCGAGGCCGACATCGCCGCCCGTGCATGCGTTTACAGCCGCGATGGCATCATCCTCGACGCCGCCACCGACGTGCGCAGCCTGCCCGGTTTCGCCGACGGCTGGATCAGCGTGCAGGACGAGGCGGCGCAACTGGCCGCCGATCTGCTTGACCTGGCGCCCGGTCAACGGGTGCTGGACGCCTGCTGCGCACCGGGGGGCAAAACCTGCCACATCCTCGAAGCGGAGCCGGCATTGGCAGGCGTGGTGGCCGTGGACCTGGAAGCCAAACGCCTGGTACGCGTGCGTGAAAACCTCGAACGCCTGGGCCTGAGCGCCGAGCTGATCGCCGCCGACGGTCGCGACACCGCTACCTGGTGGGACGGCAAGCCGTTCCAGCGCATCCTGCTGGACGCCCCATGCTCGGCCACCGGCGTGATTCGCCGGCACCCGGATATCAAACTCACCCGCCAGCCCGATGACATCGCCGCACTGGCTGTGCTGCAAGGCGAACTGCTGGACGCCCTGTGGAAAACCCTGGAGGTCGGCGGCATTTTGCTCTACGCCACCTGCTCCACGCTGCCGACCGAGAACACCGAAGTCATCGAAGCGTTCCTTGCGCGCACGCCGGGCGCCCGTGAACTGGACCTCGCGACGGCAGCCGGGATCAAGCAACCCCATGGTCGCCAATTGCTCGCGCAGGAAGGCGGACACGACGGCTTCTATTACGCCAAGCTGATCAAGATCGCCGCCGCGCGCGGTTAACGGATTCAATGGAGTGACTGGATGAAAATCATCATCCTCGGTGCAGGGCAAGTCGGCGGTTCGCTGGCGGAGCATTTGGCCAGCGAGGCCAACGACATCACGGTGGTCGACACCGACGGCGAGCGCCTGCGCGATCTCGGCGACCGCCTGGACATCCGCACGGTTCAGGGTCGCGGCTCACTGCCGACGGTACTGCGCCAGGCTGGAGCGGACGACGCCGACATGCTGGTGGCCGTGACCAACAGTGACGAGACCAACATGGTCGCGTGCCAGGTGGCCCACACCCTGTTCCACACCCCCACCAAAATCGCCCGC
Source organism: Pseudomonas fluorescens group sp. PF-69 (assembly GCF_054481235.1). Lineage (NCBI taxonomy): Bacteria > Pseudomonadati > Pseudomonadota > Gammaproteobacteria > Pseudomonadales > Pseudomonadaceae > Pseudomonas > Pseudomonas fluorescens group sp. PF-69. The sequence goes on from NZ_JBTMNC010000001.1 coordinate 1,587,994, forward strand.
GTACGCGAAGCGGCGTACCTCACGCGCTCCGAACTGTTCGATAACGAAGCGATTCCGGTGGACGTGCTGATCAGCCCGGAACAAGTGGTCACCAACTACATCAAACGCCTGATCCAGCATCCGGGTGCGTTGCAGGTGATCGACTTCGCCGAGGGCAAGGCGCAACTGGTCGCGGTGCGGGCCTACTACGGCGGACCGCTGGTGGGTCAGCAATTGCGGCAGTTGCGCGAGCACATGCCGAATGTCGAAACCCGCGTGGCGGCCATTTTCCGTCGTGACCGGCCGATCCTGCCGCAGGGCGATACGGTGATCGAAGCGGACGACGAAGTGTTTTTCATCGCCGCCAAAGCGAACATTCGCGCGGTGATGAGTGAAATGCGCCGTCTCGACGAGACCTACAAACGCATCGTCATCGCCGGCGGCGGGCAGATCGGCGAGCGCCTGGCCGAGGCCATCGAGAGCCGTTACCAGGTGAAAATCATCGAGATGAACCCGGCACGCTGCCGCCATCTCTCGGACACCCTCGACAGCACCGTCGTGCTGCAGGGCAGTGCCTCCGACCGCGACTTGTTGATAGAAGAAAACATCGCCGATGCGGACATCTTCCTGGCCCTGACCAATGACGACGAAGCCAACATCATGTCGTCGCTGCTGGCCAAACGCCTGGGCGCGAAGAAGGTGATGACCATCATCAATAACCCGGCCTACGTCGACTTGATTCAGGGCGGCGACATCGACATCGCCATCAGTCCGCAACTGGCGACCATCGGCACCTTGCTGGCCCACGTGCGCCGCGGCGATATCGTCAGCGTGCACTCACTGCGCCGGGGCGCGGCGGAAGCCATCGAGGCCATTGCCCACGGTGATGCGAAATCGAGCAAGGTCATCGGCAAAGCCATCGAGAACATCGGCCTGCCGCCGGGCACGACCATCGGCGCGATCATCCGCGACGAAGAAGTGATCATTGCCCACGACGACACGGTGATCGAAACTGGCGACCACGTGATTCTGTTCCTTGTGGATAAAAAGCATATTCGGGATGTGGAGAAGCTGTTCCATGTGGGACTCAGTTTCTTCTGATCGGCATTCTGCGGTGGCCTGACTGGCCTCTTCGCGGGCAAGCCCGCTCCCACAGGAATCCAGGCGTACACAATCTGTGTGTTCGCCGCAAAACACTGTGGGAGCGGGCTTGCCCGCGAGAACACATAAATATCCCCGAATAATCTCAACAAGGAATTCACTGATGATCGAATCCCTGGAAAAAATGCTCGCCAAGGGTGTGGATAACTCATTGCTGCGCTTCGGCCTGGGCAAGGGCTATCTGGATCTGGGGGAGAACGCGAAGGCTGTGGAGCATTTTCAGCGTTGCGTCGAGATTGATCCGAAGTATTCGGCCGCGTGGAAGCTATTGGGCAAGGCCCATCAGGCCCTGGAGAACTATCCCGCCGCAAGACAGGCCTGGGAGCAAGGCCTGGAGGCCGCCAAAGCCCATGGCGATAAACAGGCAGAAAAGGAAATGACGGTCTTCCTGAAAAAGCTCGATCGTCAGGCGCACTGATCAGAGATAACGCAAATCAATGCCTTCGGCATCCACTTGCACCACTTCCATGCGTACACGCGGCGCACCGGCCGGCAAGCCCTGTACCTGTCCGTAAACCACCGCGCCCCTGTGCAGAGCCGACAACGCCGGATGTTTGACGTAGACACCCGTGGCCGACAGATTGCGCGTCTGACCCAGGCATTCGCCAAAGCTGTCGTGACTGATCTTGATGCGAAATGATTTGCGGTGTTCGGACATCTACTGCGCCCTTATGAACGTACTGTGGATAACTTGCAGGAGCGAGCCGGCTCCGGGCGGCGGTCTGACGATGGACCTGAGAACACCACGGGGAATCAGACTTCCCGCGTCATCGTTCACGACCATCGCGAGCTCGCTCCTACAAGTTATCCACAGACTGTGCCAATTGTTTCAATACCAGCGCTCTTCGCCGGGCGGACGCTTCTTGAAGCGCTTCATGCTCCACATGTACTGGCTTGGATACGCCCGCACATAACGCTCGACCACCTTGCTCATGGCGGCACAGGATTCCTCGGTGTCAGTGCTGTACATGGCCTCTGGCGCGGCTTCGAGGATCACTTTATAGCCTGAACCGTCGGGCAGGCGCAGGGCGTGCAGAAAGACGCCGACCGCTTTGCCGCCCGCGAGCATGTTCGGTACGAATTTACTGGTCAGTGCCTGAGTGGCGAAGAACGGCACGAAGATCCCGGCGGATTCGGCCGGTTCCGGGTCGGCGGGAATGCCCACTGCACCACCTTTGCGCACTTCCTTGATGACGCTGAGGATGCCTTCCTTGGTGGAGGCGGCCACTTTGTTGCCCAGTTGTACCCGCTGCTTGCGCAACAATTCATCCACCGCCTTCAATTTGGGCGGACGGTAGAAAATGATCGGTTTGCACTGGCTGCAATAGAAGTGGTTGAGCACTTCCCAGTTGCCCAGATGGCTGGTGATGCCGACCACGCCCTTGCCGGAGGCGAGTGCATCCTTCAGAACGTCGAGCCCCTCGACTTCACGCACCAGGTCGATGGAGCGCTGGGCCGGCCAGATCCAGGCGCAGGCGCTTTCGGTCAGTGACTTGCCGATGTCTTTCAGGCTCTGGCCGACCAGACGCTCACGTTCGGCGGGGTCCATCTCCGGAAAGCATTTGGACAGGTTGATCCGCACCACGTCGCGGGAACGGTTAGGGGTTTTCCACATCACCCAGCCAATCGCCGAGCCGACAGCCTGCACCGCCCGCCACGGGAGCAGGGCAAACAGCCGCAGAGCGCCTACCAGCAAGGCGCCTTTAAACTTATCCACAGGTCACTCCTGATCTTGTGCTGTGCGCGAGGCGGCTATTCTAACCGCCGTTCGCCAGCAGCGCGTAGCGGTCGCAATCGCGCGTGTGGTCCATGACCATGCCCGAAGCCTGCATCAGGGCGTAGCAAATGGTCGGGCCAACGAAGGTGAAGCCGGCCTTTTTCAGGCCTTTGCTCATCGCCACCGCCTCGGGCGTGATGGCCGGGACTTCGGTGCGATCCTTGAAATGATTGATCTTTGCGGCGCCGCCGACAAACGACCAGAGAAACTCGACAGGGTCTTCCAGCGCCAGCCAGGCCTGGGCATTGCGCCGGGCCGCGTTGAGTTTGAGGCGATTGCGGATAATGCCCGGATCGAGCATCAAATCATCGATTTCGGCGTCGCTCATCTGCGCCACGCGCTGCACGTCAAAGCCGTACATCACTCGGCGATAGTGCTCGCGTTTGCGCAAAACGGTGATCCAGGAAAGCCCGGCCTGGAACCCTTCGAGCAAAAGCAACTCGAACAATCCCTGCGCATCGCGTAGCGGCGTGCCCCACTCCTGATCGTGATAAGCCATGTACAGCGGATCTTCGGAACACCAAAAGCAGCGTGGCATAAGGCTCCAGGGGGCGTGCGCAGCAATGAATCGGGTATACTCCCGCTCTTTAAATCGCAGCCCAAGAAACAGGTGAATTCGTGAGCCAGCCTACGCCAGCCGTGCGTACCTTCCAAGACTTGATCCTCGCCCTCCAGCAATACTGGGCCGAGCAAGGTTGTGTGGTACTTCAGCCCTACGATATGGAAGTAGGCGCCGGCACTTTCCACACCGCAACATTCCTGCGCGCCATTGGCCCGGAAACCTGGAACGCCGCCTACGTGCAGCCAAGCCGTCGCCCGACTGACGGCCGCTATGGCGAAAACCCGAACCGTCTGCAGCACTACTACCAGTTCCAGGTAGTCCTGAAGCCGAACCCGGACAACTTCCAGGAGCTGTACCTGGGCTCCCTCAAGCACGTGGGCCTGGACCCATTGGTGCACGACATCCGCTTCGTCGAAGACAACTGGGAATCGCCGACCCTCGGTGCCTGGGGCCTGGGCTGGGAAGTCTGGCTCAACGGCATGGAAGTGACGCAGTTCACTTACTTCCAGCAAGCGGGCGGCATCGAGTGCTACCCGGTGACGGGCGAGATCACTTACGGCCTCGAACGTCTGGCCATGTACCTGCAAGGCGTGGACTCGGTCTACGACCTGGTCTGGGCTGACGGTCCGTTCGGCAAGGTGACCTACGGCGACGTGTTCCACCAGAACGAAGTGGAGCAGTCGACCTACAACTTCGAACACGCCAACGTCGAGAAGCTGTTCGAACTGTTCGATTTCTATGAAAGCGAAGCCAAGCGCCTGATCGAACTCGACCAGCCGCTGCCGTTGCCGAGCTACGAAATGGTGTTGAAGGCGTCCCATACCTTCAACCTGCTGGATGCGCGCCGGGCAATCTCGGTGACCGCGCGTCAGCAATACATTCTGCGTGTGCGCACCCTGGCGCGTTCCGTTGCGCAAGCCTACCTGCTGGCTCGCGCCAAGCTGGGCTTCCCGATGGCAACCCCGGACCTGCGTGATGAAGTACTGGCCAAGCTGGAGGCTGCACAATGAGTGCTCTGGATTTTCTGGTTGAACTGGGCACTGAAGAACTGCCACCCAAAGCCCTGAACACCCTGGCCGAAGCGTTTCTGGCCGGTATCGACAAGGGCCTGCAAGCGGCCGGCCTGAACTACGAGACCAAAACCGTTTATGCCGCGCCGCGTCGCCTGGCCGTGCTGATCACCTCGCTGGCCACCCAGCAGCCGGATCGCAGCATCAACCTCGATGGCCCGCCACGTCAGGCCGCGTTCGATGCCGAAGGCAATCCGACCCAGGCGGCACTGGGCTTTGCCAAGAAGTGCGGCGTCGACCTGAGCGAAATCGATCAGAGCGGCCCGAAACTGCGCTACAGCCAAAACATCGCCGGCAAGCCGACCGCGAGCCTGCTGCCGACCATCGTCGAAGATTCCCTGAATGACCTGCCGATCCCCAAGCGCATGCGCTGGGGTGCTCGCAAGGAAGAATTCGTTCGCCCGACCCAATGGCTGGTCATGCTGCTCGGTGACCAGGTCATCGACTGCACCATCCTCGCCCAGAAGGCCGGCCGCGATTCCCGTGGTCACCGCTTCCACCATCCGGAAAGCGTGCGCATCGGTTCGCCGTCCAGCTACCTGGCTGACCTGCGTGCCGCTTATGTATTGGCTGACGCCAACGAGCGTCGCGACATCATCAGCAAGCGCACCGAAGAGCTGGCCGCCCGTCAGGAAGGCACGGCGATCGTGCCGCCGGACCTGCTCGACGAAGTGACCGCGCTGGTTGAATGGCCGGTGCCGCTGGTGTGCTCGTTCGAAGAGCGTTTCCTCGACGTACCGCAAGAAGCCCTGATCACCACCATGCAGGACAACCAGAAGTATTTCTGCCTGCTGGATGCCGACGGCAAGTTGCTGCCACGTTTCATCACTGTGGCCAACATCGAGAGCAAGGACCCGCAGCAGATCATCGCCGGTAACGAGAAAGTGGTTCGTCCACGCCTGACCGACGCCGAGTTCTTCTTCAAGCAAGACAAGAAGCAGAAACTCGAAGACTTCAACCTGCGCCTGCAAAACGTGGTGTTCCAGGAAAAACTCGGCAGCGTCTATGACAAGGCCGAACGCGTTTCCAAACTGGCCGCGTTCATCGCTCAGCGCATCGGCGGCAACGCCGCGTGGGCGGCTCGCGCCGGCCTGCTGTCCAAGTGCGACCTGGCGACCGAAATGGTCGGCGAGTTCCCGGAAATGCAAGGTGTCGCCGGCTACTATTACGCCCTCAACGATGGCGAGCCGGAAGACGTTGCACTGGCACTGAACGAGCAATACATGCCGCGCGGTGCCGGCGCCGAGCTGCCGACCACCCTGACCGGTGCGGCCGTGGCCATCGCTGACAAGCTGGATACCCTGGTCGGTATTTTCGGCATCGGCATGCTGCCTACCGGCAGTAAAGATCCGTACGCCTTGCGCCGTGCCGCATTGGGTGTGTTGCGCATCCTGATCGACAAGAAACTCGACCTCGACTTGAACGACGCCGTGGCTTTCGCCGTGAATGCGTTCGGTGCCAAGGTCAAGGCTGCCGGCCTGAACGACACGGTGCTGGAGTTCATCTTCGACCGTCTGCGTGCCCGTTACGAGGACGAAGGCGTCGACGTTGCGACCTACCTCTCGGTGCGTGCCCTGAAGCCGGGTTCCGCCCTGGACTTCGACCAGCGCGTACAAGCGGTAGAGGCCTTCCGCAAGTTGCCGGAAGCCGCTGCCCTCGCTGCCGTGAACAAACGCGTTTCGAATCTGCTGAGCAAGGTGGAAGGCTCCGTGCCGACCGTCGTGGAAGCCAAGTTCTTCGACAATGCCAACGAGTTCTCCCTGTACTCGGCGATCCAGCAGGCAGACCAGGCGGTTCAGCCAATGGCCGCAGCGCGTCAGTACAGCGAATCCCTGGCACGCCTGGCCGCCTTGCGCGAGCCGGTGGATGCGTTCTTCGAAGCCGTGATGGTCAACGCGGAAGACGCGAAAGTTCGCGCCAACCGTTATGCGTTGCTGGCGCGTCTGCGCGGCCTGTTCCTCGGCGTCGCCGATATTTCGTTGCTGGGGTAAGACTGTTTGAAACTGCTGATACTCGATCGGGACGGGGTGATCAACTACGACTCCGACGCTTACATCAAGTCAGTGGAGGAGTGGATACCGCTCCCCGGGTCGATCGAGGCCATCGCGCAGTTGAGCAAGGCCGGCTGGACGGTAGCGGTTGCTACCAACCAGTCCGGCATCGCTCGCGGCTATTACGACATCGCCACCCTGGACGCCATGCACGAGCGCTTGCGCTCGCTGGTGGCGGAGCAGGGCGGTGAAGTCGGCCTGATCGTCTACTGCCCGCACGGGCCGGACGATGGCTGTGATTGCCGCAAGCCAAAACCCGGGATGTTGAAAAACATCGCCGCACATTACAACGTATCGCTGACTAATCTATGGTTCGTCGGCGACAGTCTCGGTGACCTGGAAGCTGCCAAAGCCGTCGATTCTCAGCCAGTTTTGGTAAAGACCGGAAAAGGCGTGAAGACTTTGGGCAAGACCCTTCCGGTAGGCACATTGATTTTTGACGATCTGGCGGCGATAGCCGCAGAACTTATCCACACATGCCCTTGAGTAAGGGTGCGCTTCGATTGGTCCTGATCAGGGATGAAAGGGAAGTGCGCTTTATATAGGACGGGCAGTTCCCGCAACGGTAAACGTTACCATGTCGATATTGCAGGCCATCAGAACCTTCCTCTTTTACCTGCTGCTGGGCACCAGTTCGTTGCTGTGGTGCAGCCTGAGCTTTTTTGTCGCGCCGTTTTTGCCATTCAAGGCGCGTTATCGCTTCATCAACGTTTACTGGTGCCGCTGCGCCTTGTGGCTGAGCAAGGTATTCCTGGGTATCCGTTACGAAGTGAAAGGCGCCGAGAACGTGCCCGACCAGCCCTGCGTGATTCAATCGAACCATCAGAGCACCTGGGAAACATTCTTTCTCTCGGCCTACTTCGAGCCGTTGAGCCAGGTGCTCAAGCGCTCGTTGCTGTTTGTCCCTTTTTTCGGCTGGGCCATGGCCATGTTGCGACCGATTGCAATCGACCGTGACAACCCGAAAGCCGCGCTCAAGCAAGTGGCAAAGAGGGGCGATGAGCTGCTCAAGGATGGCGTCTGGGTGCTGATCTTTCCTGAGGGCACGCGGGTCCCTTTCGGCACCATCGGGAAGTTCTCTCGCGGCGGTACCGCACTGGCGGTCAACGCCGCACTTCCGGTGCTGCCTATTGCCCATAACGCCGGCAAGTTTTGGCCAAAAACCGGCTGGGCGAAGAAGCAAGGTGTCATTACCGTGATCATCGGCAAGCCGATGCATGCCGAGGGTAGCGGGCCGCGCGCCATTGCCGAGCTCAACGATCGGGTTCAGGCCTGGAACGAGCAGATGCAACGGGAAATGGGATCACTTCCACCCGCCCCACAAGCCCCGGTGGCCAGCGATCAAGTGGCTGTCTGAATTCTGTGGATAACCTGTGTGCCGTTTTGCTCAAACAGGCCGCATTTTTATGCTAAGACTATGATTTAACTATATATTTCTTATCTTCATAAAATTCGGAAAAATGTGCATAGGTTTTCCCGAAGGTCAAAAAACCGGCTAATAAAGCCGGTTTTTTTATGCGCCACAACAGGCTTCCGCCGACAGGAAATCAGCCCTGTAAATGACACCGCGCCCGCTGCCGCTCATCTCCCTGCAGAACCTGAGGTTTGTCACAGCCAACGGTGCACAGGCTGCACCGCTCTCGAAAGAAGCAGCCAGTCGGCAGATGACGGTTGCCCGGCAATTCGGTAGGCGCCGCCACCTGCTCTGCATGCAGCGCAACGCCCAGTCGTGGCACCGCTTCGAGTAACAGGCGGGTATAGGGATGGCGTGGCTGATCGAGCACCTGGGCAGCCTGGCCCAGCTCGACGATTTGCCCCAAATACATCACCGCTACCCGGTCTGCCATATGACGCACGACGGACACGTTATGGGAAATCAGGATGTAGGTCAGGTTGCGGGCGCGTTGCAGTTCTGCGAGCAGGTTGAGGATCTGCGCCTGAACCGAGATATCCAGCGCCGATGTGGGTTCGTCTAGCACGATAATATCCGGGTCGGAGGACAGGGCCCGGGCAATGGCAATCCGCTGACGCTGGCCGCCGGAGAACTGGTGGGGGAAGCGGTCCAGGTATTCCGGGCGGATACCGACCTGGGACGCGACCTTGGCTGCCACCTCGCGCATCTGTGCCCGATCGACATGACCCCGGGCGTACAGTGGCTCGGTGATGATCCGCCAGATCGGCAGACGCGGGTCGAGCGAAGACTGAGGGTCCTGGAACACAATCTGCACGTTGTTGCGGCCTTCGCTGCCGGTGCGACTGGCCCAGTTCAAATCGCCGCTGCTGGGCTCAATCAAGCCCATCAACAGCTGCGCCAATGTGCTTTTTCCACAGCCTGACTCACCCACGATCCCCAGGGTTTCGCCCGCCCGTACCTGAAGATCAATGCCATTCAGGGCATGAGCAAAGCCTCGCGGCCGACCCAGCCAGTCGTTACTGACGGGGAAACGCACACGAACATCGTTGAGTTGAAGAATCGGGGGAGCCATGTCGATAGCACTAGAAAGGACAGCATTGTTCATCACGAAAGCTCCTTGACGGGCAACCAGCAAGCGCTTTTACGTTGGTCGTTGATGGCATTGAGGGGCGGACGTTTGGCACAGACCGGCATGGCGTAAGAGCACCGCTCCTGAAACGTGCAGCCCTCGGGTAAAGAGGCGAGGTTGGGGACTTGCCCGGGAATGGTCAGCAACGGCTGGCCCGGTTCCACCATTTCCGGAAGGCCGCTGAGCAGCCCACGGGTATAGGGGTGTTGCGGGTTGTTCATCACGTCGACGGTGCGGCCTTCTTCGACCACAGCGCCGGTGTACATGACATACACCCGGTCACAGAACTGCGACACCAATGCCATGTCATGGGTGATGAGCAAAATGGCAGTCCCCCGTTGCCTGGCCTTTTCTCGCAGCAGCAACAGCACCTGGCGTTGCACCGTCACGTCGAGCGCGGTGGTCGGCTCGTCGGCGATCAAGAGTTGCGGTTCACAGGAGAACGCCAGCGCAATCATCACCCGTTGACGCATGCCCCCGGACAGTTCGAACGGGTAGCTCTCCAATACGTGCTCGGGGCTGGCGATGTGCATGTCGCGCAACAGGGCAATCGCCTTGAGTCGCGCCTGGGCAGCACTGATTTTCTGGTGATGGATGATCACATCGAGCATTTGTCGACCGATGCGCCGGGTCGGGTTCAGGGCGGTCATCGGCTCCTGGAAAATCATCGCTGCATCGCGTCCGCGAATCTGCAGCAGTTCCTTTTCAGGCGTTGTGAGCATGTCGCGGCCGAGCATGCTGAGGCTGCCCGCGGTAATGCGATAGCTGCGCTCGGGCAGCAGACGCATGCTGAGCATGGCCGTGACCGACTTGCCCGACCCGGACTCACCCACCACGCCGACGATTTCGCCGGGATTGACGTGCAACGTCACGCCATTCAAGGCTTTCACATTGTTTTTGTAAGCCGGGAATTCCAGGCTCAGATTGTCGATGGCCAGCACTGGGCTTGAAGTCTGCATCGTCATTTCCCCTGTTGCCGTGGGTCGAGCAGGTCGCGTACACCATCGCCCAGCAGGTTGAAACCGGTGGCGGTGATCAGAATCGCCATGCCTGGAAAGGTCGAATACCACCAGTTATCGAGGATGTAATTGCGCCCGGTGGCGACCATTGCGCCCCACTCGGCGGTTGGCTGCTGCGCGCCCAGGCCGATGAATCCAAGGGCCGAGGCCATGAGGATGGCGCTACCGATATCCAGGCTCAGTTGCACCAGCAAGGGCGGCATTGCGTTTCGCGCCACGTGCCAGTGCACCACGTGCCAGCGTCCGGCCCCGAACGTATGGGCGGCCTTGACGTACCCCATCTGTCGAATGCTCAAGGCCTGGCCACGGGCCAGTCGTACGTAGGATGGGATTCGCACCAGGGTAATGGCCAGCATGGCGTTGAACAGACTCGCGCCCAATGCGGCCGCCAATGCCATGATCAGCACCAGTGACGGGACCGAAAGCATGATGTCCATCAGGCGCATGATGAAGGCGTCGAAACGCCCACCGATCACCCCCGAAAAGCACCCCAGCAGCCCGCCGATTAAACAGGAGGCGAAAGCCACGAACAGGCCGACGCCCACCGACTGCTGGCTGCCGAACAGCACCCGGCTGAACAGGTCGCGACCCACTTCATCTGTGCCGAACCAATGGTCGGCGGATGGCGGCGCCAGGCGTTCGCCGAGGTTCAGTGCATTCGGGTCGTGGCTGGCGAGCCAGGGCGCGAAGATCATGCACAGCAATACGATAGAAGTGATCAGCAGGCCCGCCATGGTCAGCGGGCTCCGGCGGATCTGGTACGCCAGGTAGGCGAGTTTTTCAGCCCTGCGCGGGCCACGTGCCGCCGTCAGAGTCACAGACATTTCAATTCACCTCGCCGATGCGTGGGTCGATCACGCGATACAAAAGGTCGATAGCCATGTTCAACAGGACATAGATGAACGAAACCAGAATCGCGAAGCCCATCACCGCCGGGAAATCCAGCGACTGGATCGACTTGACCACATAGGCCCCCATGCCGGGCCAGGCAAATACGGTTTCGGTCAGTACCGCGCCGTACAACAAATCCCCCAGGGTCAACCCGAGGACGGTCACCGAAGGGATGAGAGCGTTGGGCAGGGCGTGACGCAGGATCACTGTCCACCGGGACAGGCCATAGGCGCGCGCGGTGCGGATGTAGTCCTCGCCCAATTGATCCAGCATGGCCGAGCGGATCTGCCGGGCGATAACCCCCAGGGTCACGAAGCCCAGCGTTGCGGCTGGAAGAATCAGGTGTTCGGCCGCATCGAGAAACAGTCGGACATCCCCCGCCAGCAGCGAGTCGATCAAATAAAAGCCCGTGATCGCCGGTGGCGGCGAGAGCCCTTCAGATAGCCGGCCACCACCGGGCAGCCAGCCCAGATGGCCGTAGAACAACACGATTGCACCCAGGCCGAGCCAGAAGGCCGGGGTGGAAATACCGGTGACCGCCAGGGTCCGGGCGATCTGATCGATCAGCCGGTTGTGGTAAACCGCTGACAACACGCCCAGCGGCACACCGACCAGAATCGCCAATGTCAGTGCGACCAGCGCCAGTTCGAGTGTGGCCGGGAAGAACGCTTGCAAGTCTTCCAGGACGGGACGGTTGGTGCGTATCGAGGTTCCCAGGTCCCCGTGCAACAGATCCATCAGGTAGCGACCGTATTGTTGATACAGCGGCAGATCCAATCCGAGTTGATGACGGATGCCGGCCACGAGAGCGTCGCTGGCGCGGTCGCCGGCGATCAATCGGGCAGGGTCGCCCGGGATCAGGTGGGAAATTGAAAAGGTAATCAGCGAAACACCGAACACGACCAACATCAAGCCGAGCAGGCGCTTGCGCAACAATGTCAGGAAGGCCATCTGGCACCTCAGTTACACGAGCGACGAAATCAGAAGCCGCGCCAGCCGCCGGGGGCTGGCGCGAAGGAGCATGTTTACTTGCTCATGCTTCCCAGGTTGAACACCTGTTCGAGCATGGGGTTGAACACGTAGCCCTTGACCGAATCACGCATCGGCAGGGAGTAGCTCTTCTGATAGAGGTAGGCATAGACGCTGTCGTCGAGCACCTTTTTCTGCGCAGTCTGGTAAAGCTCGACGCGCTTGGCGGTGTCGCTGACAGCGGCCGCTTCGCGAATCAGCTTGTCGACCTCCGGGTTGCTGTAGAACGAGCGATTGCCTTGCAGGCCCTGCATCTTGGAGTCGAACCAGAAGTTCATGAACATGTACGGGTCAGCGAAGTCCGGGCTCCAGGTTCCCACCGCGATGTCGTAGTCGGCCTGGCCAACGCGTTCACGCAGGGTGGCGTTGGCGGTTTTCTCCAGTTTGAGGTTGATGCCCAAGGGTGCCAGGGCCGCCTGCAAGGTCAGGCCGATCGGTTCCCAGTTGGCGTCCTTGTCCGAGTACATGTAGTTCAGGTTGGTGATCTTCTGAGGGGCCTTGGCCAGGCTGTTCTTCGCGGCGGCCAAGTCCTGCTTCATCACTGGCAGCGAACTGTCGTAGCCCCACATGCCATCCGGGATCGGCCCGTTCAGCAGCTTGGCCTTGTCCTTGAGAATGCCCTTGACGATGCCGTTGTAGTCCACCGCTTCGGTGATCGCGCGACGGGCGTTGACGTCCGTCAGAGGCCCCTTCTTGTTGTTCAGGTACAGGTAAGTGACGCGCAGCGAAGGAAAATCCTTGACCACTACGCCGGGCTTGCCGCCCAGTGCGCCCAATTGGTCTTCGGGCATGTCTTCGATGATATCCAGGTCCCCGCGCTCCAGTTGCAGCCGACGCACGGAGGGCTCCGCAATCGTCTTGAGGATCACGGTCTTGAACGCAGGCTTGGGGCCGGCGAAGTAGGGGTTCGGCTCCATCGTGACGGACTGGCCCTTTTGCCAACTGGTCAGGCGGAAAGGACCGGAGCCTGCGGTGTGGCTGGACAGCCAGGCATTGGTTTCGGCGCCCTTGTTGGCCACCAGCGGGTTAACGATCGAGGCGCCGTTGTGGGCCAGGGTGAACAGGAAGGGGGCGAACGGCGTTTTCAGCGTAAAGCGGATAGTCTGCGGGTCGATCACCGCCACCACCATGTCCTCCGGGAATGCACCGGACGGCCCTTGCTTGAGGGTCATCAGGCGATCGAAGGAAAACTTCACGGCGGCGGCATCCACTGCGGTGCCGTCATCGAACTTGTTGCCGGGCTTGATCTTGAACTCCCAGACCAGGTTGTCGGGCGACACGGTCCAGCTTTCCGCCAGGTCCCCTGTCACTTCGGTGCTGCTCTTGTCACCGTCGGTTTTGTAGCTCACCAGACGCTGATAGGACGGGTAGGTGATGGTCCAGTCGTTGTTATCGAAGGTTACCGCCGGGTCGAGCGTTTGTGGGTCGGCGGGCTTGCCGATGACCAGAGTGTCCTGAGCCGTCGCTGCCGAAGCGGCTTGCCAGGCGCCCAGGCTCATCGCGCTGCACAGTAGACCAAGCAGCAGCTTGCTGGTGCGTGGAGAGGTTTTTCGGGTCACGGTGTTCATTGGGGTCATGCCGGTTTCCTTAATCATTCGATGTATGGAAGTACGTCAGGTTTTTTATAAAAGCTATAACCGGGCAGTTGCAGGTGAAGCAGGTAACGCTTGTTGTTATTGCGCTGCGTTGGCTGCGAAACTCTGTGGTTTCGTTATTGGTTTGTTGCGGTTTTAGTTGTTCGAGAACGTGGTCTGGTTGTCTTCCAGCAAGGGGTAATCATCGGCATCCGGAAGTTCGTAATGCCACCACTCAGTGGGAATTGCGCAGAACCCGGACGCGAGCATGATTCCCAGCAACAGCAGACGATTGCGTTGCACGTGAACGGGAAGGTCGGGGTAGAACTGATGGGACTTCTCTTCCATGGTGTCGAAGGCGCTGCCCATATCCAGCGGCTGTCCATCGCTGCCCACCAGGGTCAAGTCCACTGCCACGCCACGGCTATGGTGGGAACCCAAATGGGGATCGCGCACGTAGTTACCGTCAGGCAATGCCTCCCACAATAGAAATTGGGCGAAAGGTGGACGGTAGGCGTCATAAATACGCAGTGTGTAACCGGCCAGCCGCGCCAGTTCACTGGCCTTGCCCAGGCAGTCGGCCGCTTGGCGATGCAGCAGGCAACGGGCACTCGGGTAAATCACCTTTCCAGCCAGATTGTCGGCACTGGCGTAGATCAGATCGATTTGCACCTGATATCGCTCGGCATCAATCTCTACAAGGGGGCTGTTGTTCACGCAAAAACTCCAGTTGGGATTGGATGGATCTAGCCTTCGAACTGGCCGAAAGCTTTTTGCAATTGTCGATTTTTGCTCAGACGTTCATCGAGGCGGTCGCCGTACTTTTCCGCGACGGCCGACACCATCAGGTTCAACAGGCAGGCCAGCGGGGCAGGGGAGTCCCAGAACTGCCCGACATCGGTTTTGAGTTGCAGCAGATCCAGCGGGTAGTCACGTGCCCACGGGCATTGCAGATCGGTGATCAGGGCCAAGGGCAGGTTGTTATCGATGGCGGCGTCGCAGAAGGTCCGGGTCACGCTGGAATAGGCCCGGAAATCCGAAATGATTGCGTAAGGGTTGGCAAAGCCGGAATTCAGGGTTTCGGCGTAGATGCCGGACAAGCCGTCGACGTAGTAGACCTTGGGCCGGATGTATTCGAGGTGGCTATGAAACGCGGTGAGAATCCCGCGGGTCGACTGGATGCCGAGAATGAATACCGCATCGGCTTCGTAGATGCGCTGCACGATTTCAGCGAAGGCACTGCTGCGCGCCAGGCCATAAACGTGCCGGATGGCCTCGATCTCGCGACTCATGGAGCGGTCGAGTGCGTCTTCTCGAGTGCTTTCGGTGCGAAAGGCACCGATGCGGTCAGTGATCAACCAGGACGCCGGCGCTTCGCCGCGCAGACTCTGTTTGACCTCATCGATGTTCTGATAACCCAGCGAACGGAAAAAACGCCCCACGGAAATGCCGGTGGTGGAAGCCTGCTGCGCGATGCTGTCGGCCGACTCGAACGGTAGCTGATCCGGGTTTCCCAACAGGTAACTGGCAATGCGTTTGCCAGTCGGGGTCAGGTTCGAAAACTCTTGCTCGAGCAACTGAAGGAAGCTGTTCTTTTCTGTAGACATGTCAGCGCACCGATCGAGGGATTGTTATTGCGATGTCATCATCGTTAAACATGTTATATGTATAACATCTATCATCAGGACAACACCACGTTTTTTTCAGACGCGTTACGCCGAATCCCGAATCCCGGAAAAGTCCGAAAAAAAACCAGCGCAATGCGCTGGTTTTTTGTTTGGCAAATTCTCGGGAGGGGAGAGCTCAGCGAGTGTTCGGTGACACTCGCTGCAGGGACAAAAACAAAACCCCTACCTGCATACGCAGATAGGGGTTTCGGAATTTAATCTTGACGATGACCTACTCTCACATGGGGAAACCCCACACTACCATCGGCGATGCATCGTTTCACTGCTGAGTTCGGGATGGGATCAGGTGGTTCCAATGCTCTATGGTCGTCAAGAAATTCTGTGTGCCGGTCCGCCTGTTATGGCGTGCCAACGAATTCTTGATGCTTCTACTATTAAAGACAAAACCCCTACCTGCATACGCAGATAGGGGTTTCGGAATTTAATCTTGACGATGACCTACTCTCACATGGGGAAACCCCACACTACCATCGGCGATGCATCGTTTCACTGCTGAGTTCGGGATGGGATCAGGTGGTTCCAATGCTCTATGGTCGTCAAGAAATTCGGGTACCGAACCGTCTTTCGACGCTTCAGCAAATTGGGTATGCGATAGTTTGTGTGTTGTGCGAACTTTCGGTTCATTGCGTCTTCACACACCGCAATCTGGCTTTGCTCTTTATTTAGGAGCATGCAAATTGCTTGGGTGTTATATGGTCAAGCCTCACGGGCAATTAGTATTGGTTAGCTCAACGCCTCACAGCGCTTACACACCCAACCTATCAACGTCGTAGTCTTCGACGGCCCTTCAGGGAACTCAAGGTTCCAGTGAGATCTCATCTTGAGGCTAGTTTCCCGCTTAGATGCTTTCAGCGGTTATCTATTCCGAACATAGCTACCCGGCAATGCCACTGGCGTGACAACCGGAACACCAGAGGTTCGTCCACTCCGGTCCTCTCGTACTAGGAGCAGCCCCTCTCAAATCTCAAACGTCCACGGCAGATAGGGACCGAACTGTCTCACGACGTTCTAAACCCAGCTCGCGTACCACTTTAAATGGCGAACAGCCATACCCTTGGGACCGGCTTCAGCCCCAGGATGTGATGAGCCGACATCGAGGTGCCAAACACCGCCGTCGATATGAACTCTTGGGCGGTATCAGCCTGTTATCCCCGGAGTACCTTTTATCCGTTGAGCGATGGCCCTTCCATACAGAACCACCGGATCACTAAGACCTACTTTCGTACCTGCTCGACGTGTCTGTCTCGCAGTCAAGCGCGCTTTTGCCTTTATACTCTACGACCGATTTCCGACCGGTCTGAGCGCACCTTCGTACTCCTCCGTTACTCTTTAGGAGGAGACCGCCCCAGTCAAACTACCCACCATACACTGTCCTCGATCCGGATAACGGACCTGAGTTAGAACCTCAAAGTTGCCAGGGTGGTATTTCAAGGATGGCTCCACGCGAACTGGCGTCCACGCTTCAAAGCCTCCCACCTATCCTACACAAGCAAATTCAAAGTCCAGTGCAAAGCTATAGTAAAGGTTCACGGGGTCTTTCCGTCTAGCCGCGGATACACTGCATCTTCACAGCGATTTCAATTTCACTGAGTCTCGGGTGGAGACAGCGCCGCCATCGTTACGCCATTCGTGCAGGTCGGAACTTACCCGACAAGGAATTTCGCTACCTTAGGACCGTTATAGTTACGGCCGCCGTTTACCGGGGCTTCGATCAAGAGCTTCGCGTTAGCTAACCCCATCAATTAACCTTCCGGCACCGGGCAGGCGTCACACCCTATACGTCCACTTTCGTGTTTGCAGAGTGCTGTGTTTTTAATAAACAGTCGCAGCGGCCTGGTATCTTCGACCGGCGTGGGCTTACGTAGCAAGTACTTCACCCTCACCGGCGCACCTTCTCCCGAAGTTACGGTGCCATTTTGCCTAGTTCCTTCACCCGAGTTCTCTCAAGCGCCTTGGTATTCTCTACCCAACCACCTGTGTCGGTTTGGGGTACGGTTCCTGGTTACCTGAAGCTTAGAAGCTTTTCTTGGAAGCATGGCATCAACCACTTCGTGTTCTAAAAGAACACTCGTCATCAGCTCTCGGCCTTAAGATCCCGGATTTACCTAAGATCTCAGCCTACCACCTTAAACTTGGACAACCAACGCCAAGCTGGCCTAGCCTTCTCCGTCCCTCCATCGCAATAACCAGAAGTACAGGAATATTAACCTGTTTTCCATCGACTACGCTTTTCAGCCTCGCCTTAGGGACCGACTAACCCTGCGTCGATTAACGTTGCGCAGGAAACCTTGGTCTTTCGGCGTGGGTGTTTTTCACACCCATTGTCGTTACTCATGTCAGCATTCGCACTTCTGATACCTCCAGCAAGCTTCTCAACTCACCTTCACAGGCTTACAGAACGCTCCTCTACCGCATCACCTAAGTGATACCCGTAGCTTCGGTGTATGGTTTGAGCCCCGTTACATCTTCCGCGCAGGCCGACTCGACTAGTGAGCTATTACGCTTTCTTTAAAGGGTGGCTGCTTCTAAGCCAACCTCCTAGCTGTCTAAGCCTTCCCACATCGTTTCCCACTTAACCATAACTTTGGGACCTTAGCTGACGGTCTGGGTTGTTTCCCTTTTCACGACGGACGTTAGCACCCGCCGTGTGTCTCCCATGCTCGGCACTTGTAGGTATTCGGAGTTTGCATCGGTTTGGTAAGTCGGGATGACCCCCTAGCCGAAACAGTGCTCTACCCCCTACAGTGATACATGAGGCGCTACCTAAATAGCTTTCGAGGAGAACCAGCTATCTCCGAGCTTGATTAGCCTTTCACTCCGATCCACAGGTCATCCGCTAACTTTTCAACGGTAGTCGGTTCGGTCCTCCAGTCAGTGTTACCTAACCTTCAACCTGCCCATGGATAGATCGCCCGGTTTCGGGTCTATTCCCAGCGACTAGACGCCCTATTAAGACTCGCTTTCGCTACGCCTCCCCTATTCGGTTAAGCTCGCCACTGAAAATAAGTCGCTGACCCATTATACAAAAGGTACGCAGTCACAGAACAAAGTCTGCTCCCACTGCTTGTACGCATACGGTTTCAGGATCTATTTCACTCCCCTCTCCGGGGTTCTTTTCGCCTTTCCCTCACGGTACTAGTTCACTATCGGTCAGTCAGTAGTATTTAGCCTTGGAGGATGGTCCCCCCATATTCAGACAAAGTTTCTCGTGCTCCGTCCTACTCGATTTCATGACCAAGAGATTTTCGCGTACAGGGCTATCACCCACTATGGCCGCACTTTCCAGAGCGTTCCGCTAATCTCAAAGCCACTTAAGGGCTAGTCCCCGTTCGCTCGCCACTACTAAGGGAATCTCGGTTGATTTCTTTTCCTCAGGGTACTTAGATGTTTCAGTTCCCCTGGTTCGCCTCTTAAGCCTATGTATTCAGCTTAAGATAACCATCTTATGATGGCTGGGTTCCCCCATTCAGACATCTCCGGATCAAAGTCTGTTTGCCGACTCCCCGAAGCTTTTCGCAGGCTACCACGTCTTTCATCGCCTCTGACTGCCAAGGCATCCACCGTATGCGCTTCTTCACTTGACCATATAACCCCAAGCAATCTGGTTATACTGTGAAGACGACATTCGCCGAAAATTCGCGCTGCTCAATAAAGAGCAACTCACAAATTTTACCTTAGCCTGATCCGTCACCAGTGAAAGTAACGTTCAGTCTATCTTTCTATCACATACCCAAATTTTTAAAGAACGATCTAGTCAAAAACTAGAAATCAATATTCACAACGGAATACTCATTTCTAAACTCTAACGAAGTAGACCACCTTAAAAGCTGGCCTCTCGTCTTCTTCAATGAATCAAGCAATTCGTGTGGGAACTTATGGAGCAGCTGAGTCGTCGATTAAGGAGGTGATCCAGCCGCAGGTTCCCCTACGGCTACCTTGTTACGACTTCACCCCAGTCATGAATCACACCGTGGTAACCGTCCTCCCGAAGGTTAGACTAGCTACTTCTGGTGCAACCCACTCCCATGGTGTGACGGGCGGTGTGTACAAGGCCCGGGAACGTATTCACCGCGACATTCTGATTCGCGATTACTAGCGATTCCGACTTCACGCAGTCGAGTTGCAGACTGCGATCCGGACTACGATCGGTTTTATGGGATTAG
>NZ_JBTMNC010000001.1:1610000-3105000 GCF_054481235.1 Pseudomonas fluorescens group sp. PF-69
CGCGGTTGAAGGTGACGTAGTTCGACAAGCCGTGGGAGATCAGCTCGACCTCTGGCAGCCAGACGTTACGTTCACGGTCTTCACGCAGGCTGGCCTTGTAGACCAGGCCGGACTTCTCGACGGTGCGCAAACGCACCTCGTACTGGGCCAGCCAATCCTGCATCGCTGCGTGATCGGACAGCTGTTCCAGGCTGACGGCCGGCAGGTAGATGAAGTGCTCGGTCAGTTCCTGCGGGTACAGGCGCGAAAGACGCTTGAGGGTCTTCATCACCAGACGGAAGTCATTCACCAGACGCTCGAGGGCTTCGCCGGAGATACCCGGGGCTTCCTCGTTCAAGTGCAGGCTCGCATCCTCCAGGGCCGACTGCGTCATGTACTCTTCCATGGCGTCGTCGTCTTTGATGTATTGCTCTTGCTTGCCTTTCTTGACCTTGTACAGCGGCGGCTGAGCGATATAGATGTAGCCACGCTCGATCAGCTCCGGCAACTGGCGGAAGAAGAAGGTCAGCAGCAAGGTACGGATGTGCGAACCGTCGACGTCAGCATCGGTCATGATGATGATGTTGTGATAGCGCAGCTTTTCGATGTTGTACTCGTCGCGACCGATGCCGCAACCCAGCGCAGTGATCAAGGTGCCCACTTCCTGGGAAGAGATCATCTTGTCGAAGCGTGCCTTCTCGACGTTCAGGATCTTGCCCTTCAGGGGCAGAATCGCCTGAGTCTTGCGGTTACGACCCTGCTTGGCGGAGCCGCCAGCAGAGTCACCTTCCACGAGGTACAGTTCAGACAGGGCAGGGTCTTTTTCCTGGCAGTCAGCCAGTTTGCCCGGCAAGCCGGCGATATCCAGCGCGCCTTTACGACGGGTCATCTCACGAGCCTTGCGCGCCGCTTCACGGGCACGGGCGGCGTCGATCATCTTGCCGACCACGAGCTTGGCTTCGTTCGGGTTCTCCAGCAGGAAGTCGGAGAAGTACTTGCCCATTTCCTGTTCGACCGCTGTCTTCACTTCGGAAGACACCAGCTTGTCTTTGGTCTGGGAACTGAACTTCGGATCCGGCACCTTCACCGAAATGATCGCGGTCAGGCCTTCACGGGCATCGTCGCCAGTGGTGGCAACCTTATGCTTCTTCGCCAGGCCTTCGGCTTCGATATAGGTGTTCAGGTTACGCGTCAGTGCGGAACGGAAACCCACCAGGTGAGTACCGCCATCGCGCTGTGGAATGTTGTTGGTGAAGCACAACAGGTTCTCGTTGAAGCTGTCGTTCCACTGCAAGGCGATTTCGACGCCGATGCCGTCTTCACGCTGGATGTTGAAGTGGAACACCTGGTTGACCGGAGTCTTGTTGGTGTTCAGGTATTCAACGAACGCACGCAGACCACCTTCGTACTTGAACAGCTCTTCCTTGCCGCTACGCTCGTCCTTGAGGACGATGCCGACACCGGAGTTGAGGAAGGACAGTTCACGAATCCGCTTGGCCAGAATGTCCCAGCTGAAGTGGATGTTCTTGAAGGTTTCGCTGGAAGCCTTGAAGTGGATCTGGGTACCGGTGGTTTCACTGTCACCGACAATCTTCATCGGTTCCTGCGGAACACCATGCACGTAAGTCTGTTCCCAGATCTTGCCACTGCGGCGTACCGTCAGGACCAGCTGTTCGGACAATGCGTTCACAACCGACACACCCACACCGTGCAGACCGCCGGATACCTTGTAGGAGTTGTCGTCGAACTTACCGCCGGCGTGCAGCACGGTCATGATGACCTCGGCTGCCGAAACGCCTTCTTCTTTATGCACGTCTACCGGGATGCCACGGCCGTTGTCGCGAACGGTGATGGATTCATCCGGGTGGATGATGATACTGATGTCGTCGCAGTGGCCGGCCAGCGCTTCGTCGATCGAGTTATCGACCACCTCGAACACCATGTGGTGCAGACCGCTGCCATCGTCGGTGTCACCAATGTACATACCGGGACGTTTGCGTACGGCATCCAGGCCTTTCAGCACTTTAATGCTCGTTGAGTCGTACGTATTTTCTTCGCTCAATGCCTTCACTCCCGATGGTCGTGGGTCTGGGTGATACGGCCCTGTTCCACGTGGAACAGAGCGACTGGCGTTTCCGTCTGCCAGCTTTCCCTCAATAATTCGTGATCTACACAGGTGATAAACACCTGGCAGCGTAAGTCTTCCAGCAAGCGGCAAAGCGCGCGGCGGTGTTGCTCGTCCAGCTCGGACGGCAAGTCATCCACCAGATAAATACACTGACCGCGACGGGCCTGGCTGACCAGGTGCCCCTGGGCAATCCGCAATGCACAGACCACCAGCTTCTGCTGGCCGCGGGACAATATGTCCGCGGCATTATGAGCGCCCAATCTGAGGCGCAAATCAGCGCGTTGTGGTCCGGCCTGGGTATGCCCTATTTGCTGATCCCGCTGAAGGGACCCGGCGAGCACAGCGCTCAACTCACGGTCTTTGTCCCAACCCCGGTAATAGCTGAGCGTTAAGCCCTCGAGCTCAACCAGTTCGCTCAAGGTCTGTTCAAAGACTGGTTTCAAGGCTTTGATGTAAGCGCGGCGGTATTCATCAATTTCAGCACTGGCCTGGCACAGTTCCCTGTCCCAAACCGCTTGCGAAACGGCGTCAAGTGTACCATGCCGCAGCCAAGAGTTTCTCTGGCGCAGGGCCTTCTGCAAGCGTTGCCAGGTGGACATGAAACGGGGCTCCACGTGGAACACGCCCCAGTCGAGAAACTGTCGACGAATCTTCGGCGCGCCTTCCAGCAAGCGAAAACTGTCGGGGTTGATCAACTGCAGCGGCAGGATTTCAGCCAACTGAGCAGCACTACGAGCGTTCTGCCCGTCGATGCGAATCTGAAACTCCCCTTGGCGGTCTCGAGAGATGCCCAACGCACTATGCCCACCCTCGGCCAGCTCGACCTGCCCGAACACCGTGCACGCCAATTGCTCATACTGAATGACCGGCAAGAGGCGGGTGCTGCGAAACGAACGGGCAAGCCCCAGCAGGTGTATGGCTTCCAGAACACTGGTTTTGCCGCTGCCGTTGGCGCCGTAAAGAATGTTGATTCGGGGAGAGGGAGAGAAGGTCACCGGGTGCAGATTGCGCACCGCGGTGACCGAGACGCGACTTAAAGACATCTAGCTTCTGCTGAGCATGATTACAGACGCATCGGCATGACAACGTAGGCCGAATCGTCATTGTCGGACTCTTGCACCAGCGCACTGCTGTTGGAGTCGGACAAGATCAGACGAACCTGTTCGGTGGTCATCACGCCCAGTACGTCGAGCAAGTAGCTGACGTTGAAGCCGATCTCCAGGGAGCCACCGTTGTATTCAACGCCGACTTCTTCTTCCGCCTCTTCCAGCTCCGGGTTGTTCGCCTGGATCTTTAGCTGACCGTTGGCCAGTTGCAGGCGGATACCGCGGTACTTCTCGTTGGACAGAATCGCGGTGCGGCTGAACGCTTCGCGGAGCGCCTGGCGGTCACCGAGTACCAGCTTGTCGCCGCCTTTGGGTAGAACGCGTTCGTAATCCGGAAATTTACCGTCGACCAGTTTCGAGGTGAAAGTGAACTCGCCGGTGGTGGCGCGAATGTGGTGCTGACCCAGGACAATGCTGACGATGCCATCCGGTTCGGTCAGCAGTCGGGCAAGTTCAAGGATACCTTTGCGCGGAACGATGACCTGATGGCGATCCGGTTGACCGATGTCGGCCTGCATCGAGCACATGGCCAGACGGTGACCGTCGGTAGCAACAGCGCGGATGACACCGGCAGAAACCTCCAGCAGCATACCGTTCAGATAATAACGAACGTCCTGCTGGGCCATGGCGAAACTGGTGCGCTCGATGAGGCGACGCAGTTTGCTTTGTTCCAGGCTGCAGGTCAGCGAACCCGGGCCTTCTTCGACCGTCGGGAAATCGTTGGCCGGCAGGGTCGACAGCGTAAAGCGGCTACGACCGGCCTTTATCACCAGCTTCTGCTCGTCGACCTTGATGTCGATCAGCGCATCGTTCGGCAGGCTTTTGCAGATATCCATCAGTTTGCGGGCAGGCACGGTGATGGAACCTGGTTCGGCAGGCTCTTCGAGTTGAACACGACCGACCAGCTCGACTTCCAGGTCGGTACCGGTCAGCGACAGTTGCTGGCCTTCGACAACCAGCAGCACGTTGGAGAGCACCGGCAAGGTCTGGCGGCGCTCGACGACGCCTGCGACCAGTTGCAGGGGTTTCAACAGGGCTTCGCGTTGAATGGTGAAATGCATGGTCTAGTCCCTTGCCTTAATAAGCTGCGCTGGTGTTCATCAAGTGGTCAGTGTACGCAGCAGGTTCTTGTAGTCCTCGCGGATGTCCGCGTCGGATTCCTTAAGTTCGTTGATCTTGCGGCAGGCGTGCAAAACCGTCGTGTGATCGCGACCGCCAAACACATCGCCAATTTCCGGCAGGCTGTGGTTGGTCAGTTCCTTGGACAACGCCATGGCGACCTGGCGTGGACGGGCGACCGAACGCGAACGGCGTTTGGACAGCAAGTCGGAGATCTTGATCTTGTAGTACTCGGCGACCGTGCGCTGAATGTTATCCACAGAGACCAGTTTATCTTGCAGCGCCAACAAGTCTTTGAGGGATTCGCGAATCAACTCGATGGTGATGTCGCGGCCCATGAAGTGTGAGTGGGCAATCACGCGTTTGAGCGCGCCTTCCAGTTCCCGGACGTTGGAGCGAATGCGCTGGGCAATGAAGAACGCCGCATCGTGGGGCAGTTCGACTTTGGCCTGGTCGGCCTTCTTCATCAGGATCGCCACACGGGTTTCCAGCTCCGGCGGCTCGACGGCTACCGTCAGGCCCCAGCCGAAGCGGGATTTGAGGCGCTCTTCAAGGCCTTCGATTTCCTTAGGGTAGCGGTCACTGGTGAGAATGACCTGCTGACCACCTTCAAGCAGAGCGTTGAAGGTGTGGAAAAACTCTTCCTGGGAACGCTCCTTGCGGGCGAAGAACTGAATATCGTCAATCAGCAATGCATCCACCGAACGGTAGAAACGCTTGAACTCGTTGATCGCGTTCAGTTGCAGGGCCTTGACCATGTCAGCCACAAAGCGCTCGGAATGCAGGTACACAACCTTGGCGTTCGGGTTCTTCTTTAATAGATGGTTACCCACAGCGTGCATCAAGTGGGTTTTACCCAAACCGACACCGCCATAAAGGAAGAGCGGGTTGTAACCATGCTTGGGGTTGTCCGCCACTTGCCAGGCCGCGGCCCGGGCCAGTTGGTTGGATTTGCCCTCAACGAAGTTTTCGAAGGTAAAGGTACGGTTCAGGTAGCTGGTGTGCTTGAGCGCGCCTTCGACCTGCACGGTGCGTTGTTCGGAACGAACCGGTGCCTGTTGGGAGCTGGCGCCCGCCATCGGATCGAAGCTGTCGCGCGATGGCTCTTCTTCAGTAACTTCGGCGACTTTTTGCGTCGCACGCTTGGTCGGTGCCGACGCGGGCGGTGGTGTGCTGACCGGTGCAGCCGCAGCCTGAGCCTGGGATGCCGCAGCCGCCAGCGGAGCATTCGGCGCAGCACGCGGTGCCGAGCTGCGTTTGCTGCCTATTAATAAGGAAAGCGCTGGCGCCATGCCATTGCCATGCTCGTCCAGCAACTCCAGGACGCGGCCCAGGTATTTTTCATTGACCCAGTCCAGCACGAAACGATTGGGCGCATAGACACGCAACTCGTCGCCTTCGGCTTCGACCTGTAGTGGACGGATCCAAGTGTTGAATTGTTGGGCAGGCAGCTCATCGCGCAAAAGCTCCACGCACTGCTGCCAAAGTTCCACTGACACGGATATCCCCTAAGTTGAAAGCCGGTGAGGCAAAAACAAGCGGCCATTGTAGCGACCAGACGCTGACTTATCCACATGAAGCTTGATCACCGGCCAAGAAGAATCAACGCTTTATACGCAAAAAAGACGACCAATGGTCTGTGCATAAGCTCTGTGGATAACCGGGTCTGAGCTCATTGCACAACTGGGGGGGAAACTCGGTGGATAACCTGCTTGTGGATAAGTAGCCCTTTCGCACACAGGTTATCCGACAGTGCAGCACAGGCTGAACACGGTTTTCCACTGTAGTTGTCATTCTCTGTACATCAAGTGTTAAAAGGGCTGAAGGCAGTTATCCACAGATGACCGTGGCCCTAGCTTTTATAAGCTTTACAGTAAAGCTTTAAATACTTTCCTTCTTTAATTTTATGTTTGGCTAAGGGCAGTCGCACCGCAAAACGTCCAGAGATCTATTTATAAGGAAACGTTGGTTGGAAATTGACCTAGAGGCTTGCTTTCTCTAGAATCCCCGGTCTCTTAAAACGGGGGCCATTCCGGCCCGTTGTGGACGAACCAGGTAACACGACAATGAAACGTACTTTCCAACCAAGCACTATCAAACGCGCTCGTACCCACGGTTTCCGTGCTCGCATGGCTACCAAGAACGGTCGTGCCGTCCTGTCGCGTCGTCGCGCCAAAGGTCGTGCGCGTCTGGCAGTTTGATAATCCGGCACTGGAGGTGAGTCAGGACTTCAGTCGGGAAAAGCGTCTGCTTACTCCCCGGCATTTCAAGGCAGTCTTTGACTCCCCTACCGGCAAGGTTCCGGGGAAAAATCTCCTGCTCCTTGCGCGCAACAACGATCTTGATCACCCCCGTCTCGGGCTGGTTATCGGGAAAAAGAGCGTAAAGCTCTCCGTCGAGCGCAATCGCCTCAAACGTCTGATGCGCGAATCGTTTCGCCTGCACCAGGATTCACTGGTCGGCTGGGACATTGTTATCGTCGCGCGCAAAGGTTTGGGTGACGTAGAAAACCCCGAATTGATTCAGCATTTCGGCAAGCTCTGGAAACGACTGGCACGCAGCACGCCGGTACCAGCAGCCAAAACCGAAACTGTAGGGGTAGACAGTCCAGATGCGTAAACTGGCACTCGTTCCGATCCAGTTTTATCGCTATGCCATTAGTCCCCTGATGGCCAATCACTGTCGTTTCTACCCCAGTTGTTCCTGCTACGCGTTAGAAGCCATTGAAAATCATGGCCTTCTGCGCGGTGGCTGGCTGACCTTTCGTCGTTTAGGTCGCTGTCATCCGTGGAATCCCGGTGGTTATGACCCGGTTCCACCTATCCCTACCTCCCGTTCTTCTTCGATGGCCGAGTAATCATGGATATCAAACGCACGATCCTGATCGTCGCCCTGGCAATCGTGTCCTACGTTATGGTTCTTAAATGGAACCAGGACTATGGCCAGGCTGCCCTGCCGACTCAGAATGTTGCTTCCAGTACTTCCGCACCGGGCCTCCCGGATACGGCAACTGGCAATAAAGCGTCCGTCAGTGACGACATTCCGCACGCCGCAAACGATACCAGCGCACCTGCCGAAACTCCGGTAGCGGCGAGCACCGACCTCATCCAGATCAAAACGGATGTGCTCGATCTGGCCATCGATCCACAAGGTGGTGATGTCGCCCAACTGAAATTGCCGCTGTATCCACGTCGCCAGGACCATCCGGAAATTCCATTCCAGTTGTTCGATAACGGCAACGAGCGGACTTATCTGGCTCAGAGTGGCTTGATCGGCAGCAACGGCCCGGACGCAAGTCCTGCCGGTCGTCCGGTTTACTCCTCGGAGAAGAAGATCTATCAACTGGCTGACGGTCAGGACCAATTGGTCGTGGACCTGAAGTTCAGCAAGGACGGCGTCAACTACATCAAGCGTTTCACTCTGAAACGCGGCTTGTATGACGTAACCGTTTCCTACCTGATCGACAACGAGAGCACTCAGCCTTGGTCCGGGGCAATGTTCGCGCAATTGAAGCGTGATGCCAGCTCCGATCCGTCGTCCAGCACCGCCACCGGCACTGCGACTTACCTGGGCGCCGCCCTGTGGACAAGTTCCGAGCCGTACAAGAAAGTGTCCATGAAAGACATGGACAAAGGGCAACTCAAAGAAAATGTGACCGGCGGTTGGGTAGCCTGGCTGCAACATTACTTCGTGACTGCCTGGATTCCGGCCAAGGGCGAAAACAATGTCGTCCAGACCCGTAAAGACAGCAAAGGCAACTACATCATTGGTTTCACCGGTCCGTCCTTGACCGTTGCGCCAGGTGCCAAGGCTGAAACCAGCGCTGTTCTGTACGCCGGTCCGAAAAGCCAGGCCGTGCTGAAACAGTTGTCCCCAGGTCTGGAACTGACCGTTGACTACGGCATCCTGTGGTTCATCGCTCAACCGATCTTCTGGTTGCTGCAACATATCCACGCCATTGTGGGTAACTGGGGCTGGTCGATCATCTTCCTGACCATGCTGATCAAAGGGCTTTTCTTCCCGTTGTCAGCCGCCAGCTACAAATCCATGGCTCGTATGCGTGCAGTGGCTCCGAAACTGGCCGCGCTGAAAGAACAACATGGCGACGACCGGCAGAAAATGTCGCAAGCCATGATGGAGCTGTACAAAAAAGAGAAGATCAATCCGCTGGGTGGTTGCTTGCCAATCCTCGTGCAGATGCCGGTTTTCCTTTCCCTGTACTGGGTTCTGCTGGAAAGCGTTGAAATGCGCCAAGCGCCGTTCATGCTGTGGATTACTGACCTGTCGATCAAGGACCCGTTCTTCATTCTGCCGATCATCATGGGTGCAACCATGTTCATCCAGCAGCAGTTGAACCCGACTCCTCCGGATCCGATGCAGGCCAAAGTAATGAAGCTGATGCCAATCATCTTCACCTTCTTCTTCCTGTGGTTCCCGGCTGGTCTGGTGCTGTACTGGGTAGTGAACAACTGCCTGTCCATCGCCCAACAGTGGTACATCACTCGTAAGATCGAAGCAGCTACCAAAGCGGCTGCCTGACTTACACTGTGGATAACCACTCAAGACGCCCCCTAGTGGGGCGTTTTGCTATCTGTCACTTTTGTCTGGATACCGGTTTATGAGCGCTCCTCGTGAAACCATCGCCGCCGTCGCCACCGCTCAGGGTCGCGGAGGCGTTGGCATCGTCCGCATTTCCGGGCCGTTGGCCAACGCTGCGGCCAAGGCCTTCAGTGGTCGTGAGCTCAAGCCAAGATTTGCTCATTACGGACCGTTCCTCGGCGCCAATGACGAGGTGCTGGATCAAGGCATCGCGCTGTATTTCCCGGGCCCTAACTCGTTTACTGGTGAAGATGTCCTGGAACTGCAGGGTCACGGCGGCCCTATTGTTCTGGATATGCTGCTCAAGCGCTGCCTGGAGATGGGCTGTCGCCTCGCGCGACCGGGTGAATTCAGTGAGCGCGCTTTCCTGAACGACAAACTCGACCTGGCCCAGGCCGAAGCCATTGCTGACTTGATCGAAGCCAGTTCGGCTCAGGCGGCCCGAAATGCTCTGCGTTCCCTGCAGGGTGCGTTTTCGGCACGTGTGCATAACCTCACCGAACAACTGATCGGCTTGCGGATTTATGTCGAAGCCGCGATCGACTTCCCTGAAGAGGAAATCGACTTCCTGGCCGATGGCCACGTGCTAAGCATGCTCGACAAAGTTCGTGACGAGTTATCCACCGTGATGCGCGAAGCCGGGCAGGGCGCATTGTTGCGTGACGGCATGACGGTTGTGATTGCCGGTCGACCGAATGCCGGTAAATCCAGCCTGCTCAATGCCCTGGCGGGTCGTGAAGCGGCAATCGTCACCGAAATTGCCGGCACCACTCGTGACGTCCTGCGTGAACATATCCACATCGATGGCATGCCCCTGCATGTCGTCGACACCGCGGGACTGCGTGACACCGATGATCATGTGGAAAAGATTGGTGTAGAGCGGGCATTGAAAGCCATTGGCGAGGCTGATCGCGTACTGCTGGTCGTCGATGCAACCGCCCCGGAAGCGATTGATCCCTTTGCATTGTGGCCGGAATTCCTCGAGACCCGCCCCGATCCGGCCAAGGTCACGCTGATCCGCAACAAGGCTGATCTCACGGGTGAAGCGATCGCCCTGGATGTCAGTGACGATGGCCATGTCACCATCAGTTTAAGCGCCAAGTCCGCTGGCGCAGGCCTGGAGCTGCTGCGTGATCACCTCAAGGCCTGCATGGGTTACGAACAGACTTCGGAAAGCAGCTTCAGTGCACGCCGGCGACATCTAGAGGCTTTACGACATGCCAGTGCTTCCCTCGAGCACGGTCGCGCTCAACTGACATTGGCGGGTGCTGGGGAATTGCTCGCCGAAGATTTGCGCCTGGCTCAGCAATTTTTGGGCGAAATCACTGGCGCCTTCAGCTCCGATGACTTGTTGGGCCGGATCTTCTCCAGCTTCTGCATCGGTAAATAGCCACCTCGTTGTCCACAGACAGGCCATTCGTGCCTGTCTGTTCTCTCCCTTTTTCACACCATCCTGCTATGCCGAGCGGAATTCTTTCTGCTCAGGCGGATTTTCTGTGCCCTGGATTCCTTCAATCCGCCGTTTTCTGTGGATTAAGCCCTGTGAATAACCGCCGCTAAGGGCAGTTGATAACAGCGCCTCAAAACTGGAGATAACCGCCTCTGTGGATAACCACCACTTTAATCCACAGGCTTACACCGGTTATCCAAGGGCCTCCTTGGCACATGGCCACAGGGTTTTGAATCTCTGTACACATTGGAAATAAAGGCCTGTATCAATCTATCCACAGAAATGTTGGTCAGTAGAAATAAACATAAAAACAAAGATTTAATAAATTTCTCTCTTTTTAATTTCTATAACTCCGACTTCTCCACAGCTGGTTAAATTTTGTGCAAAGGGTTCTTTAGGAAGGGCGAAGTCCCTATACTTGTCGACCAGGTCCGAAAACCTGAGCTCAAACTATTCCTGAATTACCTACTTAAGCAGGCACGAGGTGCGTGGTGGATTTCCCTTCCCGTTTTGAAGTGATCGTCATCGGCGGCGGTCATGCCGGTACCGAGGCAGCACTGGCCTCAGCACGTATGGGGGTCAAAACCCTGTTGCTGACGCATAACGTGGAAACCCTCGGTGCCATGAGCTGCAACCCCGCCATTGGCGGTATTGGCAAAAGCCATCTGGTCAAGGAAATCGACGCCCTGGGCGGTGCGATGGCCATGGCTACCGACAAAGGCGGTATCCAGTTTCGCGTATTGAACAGTCGCAAAGGCCCGGCCGTACGAGCGACTCGTGCTCAGGCAGACCGGATTCTGTATAAGGCCGCTGTCCGCGAAATCCTGGAAAACCAGCCGAACCTGTGGATATTTCAACAGGCTGCGGACGATCTGATCGTCGAGCAGGAGCAAGTGCGCGGTGTGGTTACCCAAATGGGCCTGCGTTTCCTGGCGGACTCGGTGGTTTTGACCACAGGCACGTTCCTCGGTGGACTTATCCACATCGGCATGCAGAATTTCTCCGGTGGTCGCGCTGGTGATCCGCCATCGATTGCGCTGGCTCATCGCCTGCGTGAACTGCCACTGCGCGTTGGTCGCCTGAAAACCGGTACACCACCGCGCATCGATGCCCGGTCTGTGGATTTCTCGGTGATGACCGAGCAAGCCGGCGATACGCCGATCCCGGTGATGTCATTCATGGGGACCAAAGAACAGCATCCGCGGCAGATCAGTTGCTGGATTACCCACACCAACGCCCGCACCCACGAAATCATTGCCGCGAACCTCGATCGTTCGCCGATGTATTCCGGTGTGATCGAAGGTATCGGCCCGCGTTATTGCCCGTCGATCGAAGACAAGATCCATCGCTTTGCCGACAAGGAAAGCCATCAGGTCTTCATCGAACCGGAGGGGTTGACCACAAACGAGCTGTACCCGAACGGGATATCCACATCCTTGCCGTTCGACGTCCAGCTGCAGATCGTGCAGTCGATTCGTGGCATGGAAAACGCACACATCGTGCGTCCTGGCTACGCCATCGAGTACGACTATTTCGACCCGCGCGACCTGAAATACAGCCTGGAGACCAAGGTGATCGGCGGTCTGTTTTTCGCCGGTCAGATCAATGGCACCACCGGTTACGAAGAGGCCGGCGCCCAGGGCTTGCTGGCCGGAACCAACGCTGCACTGCGTGCGCAAGGAAAAGATGCCTGGTGCCCGCGTCGCGATGAGGCCTACATCGGTGTGCTGGTCGATGACCTGATTACCCTCGGTACTCAAGAACCGTATCGGATGTTCACTTCTCGTGCCGAATACCGTTTGATCCTGCGCGAAGACAACGCCGATCTGCGCTTGACCGAAAAAGGTCGCGAACTGGGTCTGGTGGATGACGTGCGCTGGGCGGCCTTCTGTAAAAAACGCGAAAGCATCGAACTGGAAGAGCAGCGCCTGAAAAGCACCTGGGTACGTCCGGGTACCGAGCAAGGTGATGCGATTGCGGAAAAATTCGGCACTCCGCTGACCCACGAATACAACTTGCTGAACCTCTTGAGCCGTCCGGAAATCGACTACGCTGGTCTGATCGCCGTGACCGGTGGGGGTGCAGAAGATCCACAGGTCGCCGAACAGGTCGAAATCAAGACCAAGTACGCCGGTTACATTGACCGCCAACAGGATGAAATCGCTCGTCTGCGGGCCAGTGAAGACACCAAATTGCCTGTGGATATCGATTACACGAACATTTCCGGTCTCTCCAAAGAGATCCAGAGCAAGCTCGGCACGACCCGCCCTGAAACCTTGGGTCAGGCCTCGCGTATTCCGGGCGTTACGCCGGCAGCCATTTCGCTGTTGATGATTCATTTGAAAAAACGCGGCGCGGGCCGTCAGTTGGAGCAAAGCGCTTGAGTTCGTTGGTCACCTCGCAACATGCAGAAGAGTTATCCACAGGTGCTCGCCAGCTCGGTGTCGCTCTGACTGAAACCCAGCACGCGCAGCTGCTGGGATATCTGGCCCTGTTGATCAAATGGAACAAGGCTTACAACCTGACCGCCGTGCGCGATCCGGACGAAATGGTGTCCCGTCACTTGCTCGATAGTCTGAGCGTGATGTCGTTCATCGAAAACGGTCGCTGGCTCGACGTGGGCAGCGGCGGCGGCATGCCGGGCATTCCATTGGCGATCCTGTTTCCAGAGTCCCAAGTGACTTGCCTGGACAGCAACGGCAAGAAAACCCGCTTCCTGACCCAGGTCAAACTCGAACTCAAACTGGATAACCTGCAAGTTATCCACAGTCGCGTCGAAGCCTTCCAGCCTGCTCAGCCATTCAACGGGATCATTTCCCGGGCGTTCAGCAGCATGGAGAACTTCACCAACTGGACTCGCCACCTCGGCGACACCGAAACACGTTGGCTGGCAATGAAGGGCGTTCATCCCGCCGATGAGCTGGTAGCATTGCCGGCAGACTTCCACCTCGATAGCGAACACGCCCTGGCCGTACCCGGTTGCCAAGGCCAACGCCATCTGCTGATACTGCGCCGCACGGCATGATTGGGAACACAAGCAAGAATGGCTAAGGTATTCGCGATAGCGAACCAAAAGGGTGGTGTGGGCAAGACCACCACCTGCATCAACCTCGCTGCATCCCTGGTCGCGACCAAGCGCCGGGTATTGCTGATCGATCTCGATCCACAGGGCAACGCCACCATGGGAAGCGGTGTGGATAAACACGGTCTGGAAAACTCGGTCTACGACCTGTTGATCGGCGAATGCGACCTGGCCCAGGCCATGCATTTCTCCGAACACGGTGGTTACCAGTTGTTGCCGGCCAACCGCGACCTGACCGCCGCCGAAGTGGTTCTGCTGGAAATGCAGATGAAGGAAAGCCGCCTGCGCAGTGCGTTGGCGCCGATCCGCGAAAACTACGATTACATCTTGATCGACTGCCCGCCGTCGCTGTCGATGCTGACGCTGAACGCACTTGTCGCGGCCGATGGGGTCATTATCCCCATGCAGTGCGAGTACTTCGCGCTGGAAGGGTTGAGCGACCTTGTGGATAACATCAAGCGTATCGCCGAGTTGCTGAACCCCGATCTCAAGGTCGAAGGACTGCTGCGCACGATGTATGACCCGCGCCTGAGCCTGATGAACGATGTGTCGGCGCAGCTCAAGGAACACTTCGGTGATCAGCTTTACGACACCGTCATTCCACGCAATATCCGTCTGGCCGAAGCCCCAAGCTACGGCATGCCGGCGCTGGCGTATGACAAATCATCGCGTGGCGCCGTTGCCTACCTGGCTTTGGCGGGCGAAATGGTTCGTCGTCAACGCAAAAACTCACGCATCGCCGCTGCCCAGCCAACTTAAGGAATCCCCATGGCCGTCAAGAAACGAGGTCTCGGACGTGGACTGGATGCACTGCTGAGTGGTCCGACTGTCAGTGCGCTGGAAGAACAAGCGATACAAGCCGATCAACGCGAGCTGCAACATCTGCCGCTGGATCTGCTCCAGCGTGGCAAGTATCAGCCTCGCCGCGACATGGATGCTCAGGCGCTCGAAGAGCTGGCGCAGTCGATCAAGGCCCAGGGCGTCATGCAACCGATCGTGGTGCGCCCGATCGGGGGTGGCCGTTTCGAAATCATCGCCGGTGAACGCCGTTGGCGCGCCAGCCAGCAGGCCGGTCAGGAAACGATCCCGGCAATGGTCCGTGATGTACCGGACGAAACCGCGATCGCCATTGCGCTAATCGAGAACATCCAGCGCGAAGACCTCAATCCGATCGAGGAAGCGGTAGCCCTGCAGCGTTTGCAGCAGGAATTCCAGCTGACCCAGCAACAAGTGGCCGAAGCGGTGGGCAAGTCCCGAGTGACGGTGGCCAATTTGTTGCGCCTGATTTCTTTGCCGGAAGTCATCAAGACGATGTTGTCTCACGGTGATCTGGAAATGGGTCATGCACGCGCTTTGCTCGGTTTGCCGGACAATCAACAGGTTGAAGGGGCGCGACATGTTGTCGCACGCGGGCTGACAGTGCGCCAAACTGAGGCACTGGTTCGCCAGTGGTTGAGTGGTAAACCGGAGCCTGTTGAACCGGTAAAACCGGACCCGGATATCGCTCGTCTGGAGCAGCGCCTGGCCGAGCGCCTAGGCTCTGCGGTGCAGATTCGCCACGGTAAGAAGGGGAAAGGGCAGTTGGTAATTGGCTACAACTCCCTGGATGAGCTACAAGGTGTACTCGCTCATATTCGCTGAAACATTTCCTCATGTAGCGCGCAGTCGGAAATCACTACCTGATAGTTGAATAGGGGCTGAACCGCCCCTATACTCTGCGCGCATTTTGTCGGCACAAATTATGCCAAGTTGTTGCATTCTGGCAGCCGACCATTGGAGAGCAATAGTGATGGAAACCCGCACGCCAAACCGCTTGCCGTTCCATCGTCTGGCAGTTTTTCCGGTGTTAATGGCTCAATTTGTCATTTTGCTCATTGCCGCTTTGGCGCTCTGGCAATGGTATGGAGTCGTTGCCGGGTACTCGGGACTTTGCGGAGGCCTGATAGCCTTGCTGCCCAATGTTTATTTCGCTCACAGGGCATTTCGGTTTTCCGGCGCCCGAGCAGCTCAAGCCATCGTCCGGTCTTTTTATGCCGGTGAGGCGGGCAAACTGATTTTGACGGCAGTGCTCTTTGCATTGACGTTTGCAGGTGTGAAGCCATTGGCGCCGCTAGCTGTATTCGGCGTCTTCGTGTTGACCCAACTGGTCAGCTGGTTCGCGCCCCTGCTGATGAGAACAAGACTTTCGAGACCTTAGGGCGTTTGAGGCAACCATGGCAGAAACAACCGCTTCGGGCTATATCCAGCACCACTTGCAGAACCTGACTTTCGGTCAGCACCCTACCGGCGGCTGGGGCTTTGCCCACACCGCAGCAGAAGCCAAGGAAATGGGCTTCTGGGCTTTCCACGTCGATACGCTCGGCTGGTCGGTCGCACTGGGTCTGATTTTCGTTCTTCTTTTCCGCATGGCGGCCAAGAAGGCGACTTCCGGTCAGCCAGGGGCTTTGCAAAACTTCGTTGAAGTATTGGTCGAATTCGTCGATGGCAGCGTGAAAGACAGCTTCCATGGCCGTAGCCCGGTGATTGCGCCGCTGGCACTGACCATCTTCGTCTGGGTGTTTCTGATGAACGCCGTCGACCTGGTACCGGTCGACTGGATTCCTCAGTTGGCCATCCTGATCTCCGGCGACCACCACATCCCGTTCCGCGCCGTGTCGACCACCGACCCGAACGCAACTCTGGGTATGGCGTTCTCGGTTTTCGCACTGATCATTTTCTATAGCATCAAGGTCAAGGGCCTCGGCGGCTTCATCGGCGAGCTGACCCTGCACCCGTTCGGCAGCAAGAACATCTTCGTTCAAGCCCTGCTGATCCCGGTGAACTTCCTGCTGGAGTTCGTGACCCTGATCGCAAAACCGATCTCCCTGGCTCTGCGTCTGTTCGGCAACATGTACGCCGGCGAGCTGGTGTTCATTCTGATCGCCGTGATGTTCGGCAGCGGTCTGCTCTGGCTCAGTGGCCTGGGCGTAGTTCTGCAGTGGGCGTGGGCTGTGTTCCACATCCTGATCATCACCCTGCAGGCGTTCATCTTCATGATGTTGACCATCGTTTACCTGTCGATGGCGCACGAAGAAAACCATTAAGACCAGTCTCGACTAGTCTGATGTCCCTCCCGGTCAAACGGGAGGGTGCTCCTAACGGGGCATCTGAAACGATTTGTTTTACCGCTTTAATCTAAAAAACCTAAACCATACGACGTAAAAGTCGGGAGGAAAGATGGAAACTGTAGTTGGTCTAACCGCTATCGCTGTTGCACTGTTGATCGGCCTGGGCGCACTGGGTACCGCAATTGGTTTCGGCCTGCTGGGCGGCAAGTTCCTGGAAGGCGCAGCGCGTCAGCCAGAAATGGTTCCAATGCTGCAAGTTAAAATGTTCATCGTTGCCGGTCTGCTCGACGCCGTAACCATGATCGGTGTTGGTATCGCTCTGTTCTTCACCTTTGCGAACCCGTTCGTTGGTCAGATCGCTGGCTAATTACTCGGATCTTCCGAGTAATTTGGTGTGATGGACAACGTAACTGCGAGGTGTTGGCGTGAACATTAATGCGACCCTGATTGGCCAGTCCGTTGCGTTCCTGATTTTTGTACTGTTCTGCATGAAGTTCGTATGGCCTCCGGTCATCACGGCTCTGCACGAACGTCAAAAGAAGATCGCGGATGGACTGGACGCTGCCAGCCGAGCAGCTCGCGACCTGGAGTTGGCCCAAGAGAAAGCGGGTCAACAACTGCGCGAAGCGAAAGCTCAGGCAGCTGAAATCATCGAGCAAGCCAAGAAGCGCGGTTCTCAGATCGTCGACGAAGCCCGTGAACAGGCTCGCGTCGAAGCTGACCGTGTGAAGGCTCAGGCTCAGGCCGAGATCGAACAGGAACTGAATAGCGTCAAAGACGCGCTGCGCGCCCAAGTGGGTAGCCTGGCCGTTGGCGGTGCCGCGAAGATCCTGGGTGCCACAATCGATCAAAACGCGCACGCAGAGCTGGTTAACCAACTGGCTGCTGAAATCTAAGCGAGGGCGATCATGGCAGAACTGACCACGTTGGCCCGACCTTACGCTAAGGCGGCCTTCGAGCACGCTCAGGCCCACCAGCAACTGGCCAATTGGTCAGCCATGCTCGGCCTGGCAGCAGCGGTGTCGCAAGACGACACCATGCTGCGCGTGCTCAAGGCCCCGCGACTGACGAGCGCAGAAAAGGCCGCCACGTTCATTGACGTGTGCGGCGACAAGTTCGATGCCAAGGCACAGAATTTCATCCACGTCGTTGCCGAAAACGACCGTCTCCCGCTGTTGCCGGAGATTGCCGCCCTGTTCGACCTGTACAAGGCCGAGCAGGAGAAGTCGGTAGATGTGGAAGTGACCAGTGCATTTGCATTGAACCAAGAACAGCAAGACAAACTCGCCAAGGTTCTCAGTGCACGACTCAACCGGGAAGTGCGCCTGCAAGTCGAGGAAGACAGTTCCCTTATTGGGGGTGTTGTCATCCGCGCCGGCGACCTGGTTATCGATGGCTCGATTCGCGGCAAAATCGCGAAACTTGCCGAAGCATTGAAATCTTGAGTTTGAAGGGGCAGCAGAGCAATGCAGCAACTCAATCCTTCCGAAATAAGTGAAATTATCAAGGGCCGCATCGACAAACTCGATGTGACCTCCCAAGCCCGTAACGAAGGCACTGTCGTCAGCGTATCTGACGGTATCGTGCGGATTCACGGTCTGGCCGACGTTATGTCCGGCGAGATGATCGAGTTTCCGGGCGGCGTCTACGGTATGGCCCTCAACCTGGAGCAAGACTCTGTAGGTGCCGTTATTTTGGGCGCATACCAGTCTCTGGCTGAAGGCATGAGCGCCAAGTGCACAGGCCGCATCCTGGAAGTTCCGGTTGGTAAGGAACTGCTGGGTCGCGTAGTCGATGCACTGGGTAACCCGGTTGACGGTAAAGGTCCGCTGAACAACACCCAGACCGATGCGGTCGAGAAAGTTGCTCCAGGCGTGATCTGGCGTAAGTCGGTAGACCAGCCTGTACAGACTGGCTACAAGGCTGTCGATGCCATGATCCCTGTCGGCCGTGGCCAGCGTGAGCTGATCATCGGTGACCGTCAGATCGGTAAAACCGCTCTGGCGATCGACGCGATCATCAACCAGAAAGACAGCGGCATTTTCTGCGTCTACGTAGCCATCGGTCAGAAGCAATCGACCATCGCCAACGTGGTTCGCAAGCTGGAAGAAAACGGCGCACTGAAAAACACGATCATCGTGGCTGCAAGTGCTTCGGAATCTCCTGCGTTGCAATACCTGGCACCGTACGCCGGTTGCACCATGGGTGAATTCTTCCGCGACCGCGGTGAAGACGCGCTGATCGTTTATGACGATCTGTCCAAGCAGGCAGTGGCTTATCGCCAGATTTCCCTGCTGCTGCGCCGTCCACCAGGCCGTGAAGCTTACCCAGGTGACGTGTTCTATCTCCACTCCCGTCTGCTGGAGCGCGCATCCCGCGTTTCGGAAGAGTATGTAGAGAAGTTCACCAACGGCGCAGTGACCGGCAAAACCGGTTCCCTGACCGCACTGCCGATCATCGAAACCCAGGCTGGCGACGTTTCCGCGTTTGTTCCGACCAACGTGATTTCCATCACCGACGGTCAGATCTTCCTGGAATCGGCCATGTTCAACTCGGGCATCCGCCCTGCAGTGAACGCCGGTGTTTCGGTATCCCGTGTGGGTGGTGCCGCTCAGACCAAGATCATCAAGAAGCTGTCCGGTGGTATCCGTACCGCTCTGGCTCAGTACCGTGAACTGGCGGCATTCGCCCAGTTCGCTTCTGACCTGGACGAAGCGACCCGTAAGCAACTTGAGCATGGTCAGCGCGTTACCGAGCTGATGAAGCAGAAGCAATACGCGCCAATGTCGATCGCCGACATGTCGCTGTCGCTGTATGCCGCTGAGCGTGGGTTCCTGACTGACGTCGAAATCACCAAAGTCGGCAGCTTCGAGCAAGCGCTGATTGCTTACTTCAACCGCGATCACGCCGACCTCATGGCGAAGATCAACGTGAAGGGTGACTTCAATGACGAAATCGATGGCGGCCTGAAAGCCGGTATCGAGAAGTTCAAGGCCACCCAAACCTGGTAAGCCGCAGCGGGAGCCGCAAGGCTCCCGCTTGCTAACCTGATAGGTGTTACATGGCAGGCGCAAAAGAGATTCGCAGTAAGATTGCGAGCATCAAAAGCACGCAAAAAATTACCAGCGCCATGGAAAAAGTGGCGGTCAGCAAAATGCGCAGGGCACAAATGCGCATGGCTGCTACCCGTCCTTATGCGGAGCGCATCCGCCAGGTTATTGGTCATCTGGCCAACGCTAACCCGGAGTATCGCCACCCGTTCATGATCGACCGTGAAGTAAAGCGCGTCGGTTATGTCGTCGTGAGCAGTGACCGTGGTCTGTGTGGTGGCTTGAACACCAACCTGTTCAAGGCTTTGGTCAAGGACATGGCGGTAAACCGCGAAAACGGTGTCGAGATCGATCTGTGTGTGATTGGTAGCAAGGGTGCGGCTTTCTTCCGCAACTTCGGCGGTAACGTCGTTGCAGCTATCAGCCACTTGGGTGAAGAGCCGTCGATCAATGATCTGATCGGCAGCGTCAAGGTGATGCTGGATGCTTATCTGGACGGCCGTATTGACCGTTTGTCCGTGGTATCCAACAAGTTCATCAACACCATGACACAACACCCTACCGTGGAGCAGTTGGTTCCGCTGGTGGCAACCCCGGATCAAGGACTCAAGCACCACTGGGACTATCTCTACGAACCTGATGCCAAAGAGCTGCTTGACGGCTTGATGGTGCGTTACGTGGAGGCGCAGGTGTACCAGGCGGTGGTCGAGAACAACGCAGCTGAACAAGCTGCGCGGATGATCGCGATGAAGAACGCTACCGACAACGCCGGTGATTTGATCAGCGAATTGCAGCTGGTCTACAACAAGGCGCGTCAGGCTGCGATCACCCAAGAGATCTCGGAAATCGTCGGCGGCGCTGCCGCGGTTTAACGGTTCAAATTTTCAGAGGATCCAGCTATGAGTAGCGGACGTATCGTTCAAATCATCGGCGCCGTTATCGACGTGGAATTTCCACGCGACAGCGTACCGAGCATCTACAACGCGCTGAAGGTACAAGGCGCGGAAACTACCCTGGAAGTCCAGCAGCAGCTGGGTGACGGCGTAGTTCGTACCATTGCGATGGGAACCACCGAAGGCTTGAAGCGCGGTCTAAACGTTGTCGATTCCGGCGCTGCCATCTCCGTACCGGTCGGTAAAGCGACCCTGGGCCGGATCATGGACGTTCTGGGCAACCCGATCGACGAAGCTGGCCCGATCGACACCGAAGAGCGCTGGGGTATTCACCGCGCTGCTCCATCCTTCGCAGAACAAGCAGGCGGCAACGACCTGCTGGAAACCGGTATCAAGGTTATCGACCTGGTTTGCCCGTTCGCCAAGGGCGGTAAAGTCGGTCTGTTCGGTGGTGCCGGTGTAGGCAAAACCGTAAACATGATGGAACTGATCCGTAACATCGCCATCGAGCACAGCGGTTATTCCGTGTTCGCCGGTGTGGGTGAGCGTACTCGTGAGGGTAACGACTTCTACCACGAGATGAAGGACTCCAACGTTCTGGACAAAGTGGCACTGGTTTACGGTCAGATGAACGAGCCGCCGGGAAACCGTCTGCGCGTAGCACTGACCGGCCTGACCATGGCCGAGAAGTTCCGTGACGAAGGTAACGACGTTCTGCTGTTCGTCGACAACATCTATCGTTACACCCTGGCCGGTACTGAAGTATCCGCACTGCTGGGCCGTATGCCTTCCGCAGTAGGTTACCAGCCGACCCTGGCTGAAGAGATGGGCGTGCTGCAAGAGCGCATCACTTCGACCAAGCAAGGTTCGATTACTTCGATCCAGGCCGTATACGTACCAGCGGACGACTTGACTGACCCGTCGCCAGCGACCACCTTCGCCCACCTGGACGCCACCGTCGTTCTGTCCCGTGACATCGCTTCCCTGGGTATCTACCCAGCGGTAGATCCACTGGACTCGACTTCGCGTCAGCTGGATCCGAACGTGATCGGCAACGACCACTACGATACCGCTCGTGGTGTTCAGTACGTTCTGCAGCGCTACAAAGAACTGAAGGACATCATTGCGATCCTGGGTATGGACGAGCTGTCGGAAGCCGACAAGCAGTTGGTAAACCGTGCTCGTAAGATCCAGCGTTTCTTGTCGCAGCCGTTCTTCGTGGCTGAAGTCTTCACCGGTGCTTCGGGTAAATACGTTTCCCTGAAAGACACCATTGCTGGCTTCAAAGGCATCCTCAACGGTGACTACGACCATCTGCCAGAACAAGCGTTCTACATGGTTGGCGGCATCGAAGAAGCGATCGAGAAAGCCAAGAAACTGTAATCCCGGCGCCCGGTAACGGGCGCTAATTTAGGTTGAGGCAATCATGGCTATGACAGTCCATTGCGATATCGTCAGCGCGGAAGGGGAAATCTTTTCCGGCCTGGTCGAGATGGTGATTGCGCACGGTGCACTGGGTGATCTTGGTATCGCTCTGGGTCACGCGCCGCTGATCACTAATCTGAAGCCAGGCCCGATCCGCCTGGTCAAGCAGGGCGGGGAAGAGGAGGTGTATTACATCTCCGGCGGTTTCCTCGAGGTTCAGCCGAACATGGTCAAGGTTCTTGCCGACACCGTGCAACGTGCTGCCGACCTGGACGAAGCCGCCGCTAAGGAAGCCGTTAAGGCTGCCGAGAAGGCATTGCATGAGCGTGGCGCGGAATTCGATTACGGTTCTGCTTCCGCACGTCTGGCCGAGGCTGCAGCTCAACTGCGCACCGTCCAGCAGATCCGCAAGAAGTTCGGCCACTAAGGCCTCGCTTGTTGTGTGATTGATCAAAAAGGGTAGCCTCGGCTACCCTTTTTTCTTTTCTGATGTTCACCATTATGGTCGCAGCCGCTGACCACCCAGGATTGGTAGCCAGTCATGTCTCTTGAAATCGTTATTCTCGCCGCCGGTCAAGGCACGCGTATGCGCTCGGCGTTGCCGAAAGTTCTGCACCCGATCGCTGGCAACTCGATGCTCGGCCATGTTATCCACAGCGCCCGGCAACTTGATCCACAACGCATTCACGTGGTGATTGGCCATGGAGCCGACGCGGTGCGTGAGCGTCTGGCTGCTGATGACCTGAATTTCGTTCTTCAGGACAAACAACTCGGCACAGGCCATGCGGTGGCCCAAGCGGTCCCTTTCATCAAATCCGACACCGTGCTGATTCTTTATGGTGATGTGCCACTGATTGAAGTGGAAACCCTGCAACGACTGCTCCAGAAGGTCGGACCGCAGCAGTTGGGCCTGCTCACCGTGAACCTGGACGATCCGACCGGTTATGGCCGCATCGTGCGTGACGCGGCGGGCAACGTTACCGCTATCGTTGAGCAGAAGGACGCCACTGAAGCCCAGCGCGCAATCACTGAAGGCAATACGGGCATTCTGGCCCTTCCCTTCGAAAGCCTGGGTGGCTGGATGAGCCGACTGTCCAACAACAATGCCCAAGGCGAGTATTACCTCACGGACGTTATCGCCATGGCGGTGAGCGACGGATTGGTGGTGGCGACTGAGCAACCTCAAGATGCTATGGAAGTGCAGGGCGCGAATGACCGCAAACAGCTGTCTGAACTTGAGCGTCACTATCAGTTGCGTGCCGGTCGTCGTTTGATGGCCCAGGGTGTGACGCTGCGAGACCCTGCTCGTTTCGACGTCCGAGGTGAAGTCAGCGTCGGCCGTGACGTGTTGATCGATATCAACGTGATTCTCGAAGGCAAGGTCGTCATTGAAGACGATGTGGTGATCGGCCCTAACTGCGTGATCAAGGACAGCACCTTGCGCAAAGGCGTGGTGATCAAGGCCAACAGCCATATCGAAGGCGCGATTCTGGGTGAAGGCAGCGATGCGGGTCCATTCGCACGTTTGCGCCCAGGTACGGTGCTGGAAGCTCGCGCGCATGTGGGTAACTTTGTTGAACTGAAAAACGCCCACTTGGGCGAAGGCGCCAAGGCCGGACACCTGACTTACCTGGGGGATGCCGAGGTCGGCGCGCGTACCAATATCGGCGCCGGCACCATCACCTGCAATTACGATGGCGCCAACAAGTGGAAAACCGTGTTGGGCGAAGATGTGTTCATCGGTTCCAACAATTCGCTGGTCGCGCCTGTGGATATCTCTTCCGGTGCAACCACTGCGGCCGGTTCGACCATTACGCAGAATGTGGATAACGCGCAGTTGGCGGTGGGCCGTGCGCGCCAGAAGAATATCGATGGCTGGAAGCGGCCCGAGAAAATCAAGAAAAGCTAAGTTATCCACAGCTCGCTGAAATCTAAGGATCGCAGCCTGCTTCAGCTTCTACAGAGCAATATAAATATTCTGTAGACGTTGAAGCAGACTGCGATCCTTTGTGTTTTATCCACAGATAAATTTTCTTTGCACAGCTTGACGAAGTTTCGCCGATAGGTTTTGATTGGTTACGTTATCTTTCGAAACGAAACTTACTGAATTATGTCGAAGCGCAATACACCTCAGCGTCGCCACAACATCCTTGCCTTACTCAATGAGCAAGGCGAAGTCAGTGTGGATGAGTTGGCCAAACGCTTCGAAACCTCCGAAGTTACGATTCGCAAGGATCTGGCAGCCCTTGAAAGCAACGGTCTGCTGCTTCGCCGTTATGGCGGAGCGATCACCATGCCCCAAGAGCTAGTGGCCGATATCGGTCAACCGGTCTCCAAATACAAACAGGCCATTGCCCGTGCTGCGGTGACACGAATCCGCGAACATGCGCGGATTATCATCGACAGCGGCAGCACTACCGCTGCAATGATCCCGGAACTCGGTCAACAGCCGGGTCTGGTGGTGATGACCAACTCATTGCATGTGGCCAATGCCTTGAGCGAACTCGAGCATGAGCCGGTGCTGTTGATGACCGGCGGGACCTGGGATCCGCATTCCGAGTCCTTTCAGGGTCAGGTTGCCGAGCAGGTATTACGCTCTTACGACTTCGATCAGCTGTTCATCGGAGCTGATGGCATCGACCTGGTCCGCGGTACAACCACCTTCAATGAATTACTTGGGCTGAGCCGGGTCATGGCTGAAGTCGCCCGGGAAGTGGTTGTCATGGTGGAGGCCGACAAAATCGGTCGCAGAATTCCCAATCTGGAACTGCCCTGGAGCAGTGTTCATACCCTTATTACCGATGATCGCCTGCCGCTTGAGGCACGGGATCAGATTCAGGCGCGCGGCATCACGTT
The DNA here is from genome assembly GCF_054481235.1 of Pseudomonas fluorescens group sp. PF-69. NCBI lineage: Bacteria > Pseudomonadati > Pseudomonadota > Gammaproteobacteria > Pseudomonadales > Pseudomonadaceae > Pseudomonas > Pseudomonas fluorescens group sp. PF-69. The sequence goes on from NZ_JBTMNC010000001.1 coordinate 1,634,795, forward strand.
GATATGCGCCGCTATCAGTCAGGAGAAATAGCATGTGTGGAATTGTCGGCGCAGTCGCAGAACGTAATATCACCGCCATCCTGGTCGAAGGCCTGAAGCGTCTGGAATACCGTGGGTACGACAGTGCCGGCGTGGCGGTCTACACCAACGACGCAAAACTCGAACGCCTGCGTCGTCCGGGTAAAGTCAGCGAGTTGGAACAGGCGTTGGCTGAAGCACCATTGATGGGGCGTCTGGGTATTGCCCATACCCGTTGGGCGACACACGGTGCGCCGTGCGAGCGCAACGCGCATCCGCATTTTTCCGGTGACCTGGCGGTGGTGCACAACGGCATCATCGAAAACCACGAAGCCCTGCGTGAACAACTCAAATCCCTGGGTTACGTGTTCACGTCGGACACCGATACCGAGGTGATCGCGCACCTGCTGGACCACAAACTCAAGGACCTGCACGACCTGACCGTCGCGCTCAAGGCAACGGTCAAAGAACTGCACGGTGCCTACGGCCTGGCAGTGATCAGCGCTCGCCAGCCAGATCGCCTGGTCGCTGCGCGTAGCGGGAGCCCGCTGGTGATCGGCCTGGGTCTTGGTGAAAACTTCCTGGCGTCCGACCAGTTGGCACTGCGCCAGGTCACTGACCGCTTCATGTACCTGGAAGAAGGCGATATCGCCGAAATTCGTCGCGACAGCGTGCAGATCTGGGACGTTGACGGCAAGGCGGTCGAGCGCGAAACCGTGCAGTACCGTGATGGCGCAGAAGCGGCCGATAAAGGTGAGTTCCGCCATTTCATGCTCAAGGAAATCCACGAGCAACCGGCCGTAGTACAGCGCACCCTGGAGGGGCGTTTGAGTCAGACTCAGGTCCTGGTGCAGGCATTCGGTCCACAAGCGGCCGAGTTGTTCGCCAAAGTTCGCAACGTCCAGATTGTCGCTTGTGGCACCAGTTATCACGCTGGCATGGTCGCTCGTTACTGGCTCGAAGAGCTGGCCGGTATTCCGTGCCAGGTCGAAGTGGCCAGTGAGTTCCGCTACCGCAAAGTAGTGGTGCAGCCGGACACGCTATTCGTGACCATCTCCCAATCCGGCGAAACCGCCGACACCCTGGCCGCGCTGCGCAACGCTAAGGAATTGGGGTTCCTCGCCAGCCTGGCAATCTGCAACGTCGGCATCAGCTCGCTGGTACGTGAATCCGATCTGACCTTGCTGACACAGGCCGGCCGCGAAATCGGCGTGGCCTCGACCAAAGCCTTCACCACGCAATTGGTCGGTTTGCTGTTGTTGACTCTTTCTCTGGGGCAGGTTCGCGGCACGCTGGCCAAAGGCGTTGAAGCAACGCTGGTCGAAGAGTTGCGTCGCTTGCCAACCCGTCTCGGTGAAGCGCTGGCCATGGACAGCACCGTGGAGAAAATCGCTGAGTTGTTCGCCGAGAAAAATCACACCCTGTTCCTCGGGCGTGGTGCGCAATTCCCGGTAGCAATGGAAGGGGCGCTCAAGCTCAAGGAGATTTCCTACATTCACGCCGAAGCCTACCCGGCTGGCGAGCTGAAGCATGGTCCGTTGGCGCTTGTGGATAACGACATGCCAGTCGTGACCGTGGCGCCGAACAACGAGCTGCTGGAAAAGCTGAAGTCCAACCTTCAGGAAGTCCGCGCCCGTGGTGGCGAGCTGATCGTCTTCGCTGATGAACAGGCAGGCATGACCAACGGTGAAGGCACGCACGTCGTGCACATGCCACACATCCACGACATCCTGTCGCCGATCCTCTACACCATCCCGCTGCAGCTACTGTCGTACTACGTGGCCGTGCTGAAAGGCACCGACGTTGACCAGCCACGCAACCTGGCGAAGTCGGTGACGGTGGAATAAGTTATCCACAACTGATCGAGCCCTTTGCCTTAGAGAATGGAAACTCTCGCGGGAGCTGGAGGGGTTATCCTCCAGCTCCCGCTGTTGCTTCAGGCCCGGATCCACACCTATCTCCCCGACACATCTCCCTATCCAGCCGTTAGATGCTGCCGCGAAAACAAAGTAGTGAATCTCTGCGCTCCGATGTAGAGCGGAATCTCCTGAAAAAAGTGCTATTGCGTAAGACAACAAAGAACTAACAGGAGGGAAGGTCTGATTTTCGATTAAGCAGGTGTTTTTGAACTTCAGACACGAGGTCGTTAAAAACGGCTGCTGACTTCAGACCTTCCTTGGGCATTACCTAAAGTTTGAACTGACGCACAATCTGCAACAACCGCTCAGCGTCTCCACCGCTCGCCCGGCCACGGCTGAGAGTGCTTTGCGCAAGTACAACGGTGGTGTTCGCGACCACCGAAACACTACTGATCCGACGATTGATTTCATCGGTAACCATGGCCTGCTCATTGGCAGCCTCGGCAATGTGCAGGCTCATATCGGACACTGAAGACACCAGTGTGCTGATTCGCTGTAACGCTTCGCCAGCGCTAAGAGCCTGCTGTACTCCGCGTTCGGCAAAGTTGCGACTGTCGTCCATTACCTTAACCGCGTGCTGTGAAGCATTTTGCAGCCGTTCGATCATATCGTTGATTTCTTGCGTAGATTTTTGCGTACGACTAGCCAACGTGCGGACTTCATCTGCCACTACCGCAAAACCACGACCTTGCTCACCGGCGCGAGCCGCTTCGATGGCGGCGTTAAGCGCCAGCAAGTTGGTTTGTTCGGCGATGGTGCGAATCACCTCCAGCACCCCACCGATTTCCCGTGAATGGCCTTCCAGATCAGCGATCACTTGGGCAGCTCGACCCACTTCTTCTGCCAAGGAGCGAATATCAACGATGGTTTTATCGACGACGGCAATCGCCTCTTTTGCCTGTGTAGAGGCGTCACGCGTTTGAACAGAGCTGGCTTCGGCGTTGCTGGCAACGCCCTGCACGTTGGTAGCCATTTGATTGGCCGCCGCCGCCACTTGTTCAACTTCAATTTGCAAATCGGTAGCACTTTGCTGAGAGGCGCCGGCATCACTTAGCAATTGTTCGGCCGATTGCTCAAGCCCCTTCGAAACATCCGCAACGGTCGTGATTTTGCTGCGCAAGCTGCCTAAAAATGTATTGAATAGCCCAACAACCTGACCTATTTCATCATCTCGCTTTGACTGGATGCTGCGGGTAAGGTCGCCGCTCCCGTCATTCAATGCGCTCAGTGACTTGCTCAGTTGCTGCATCGGCGGTAGCACTCGACTAGCAATCAGCCACAACACCCCTAGCATAATTAAAAGTACTGTTCCCCATGCGATGAGGCTGGTGACCTGGATTTTTGTGCGCTCGGCCTCACTGTCATCCAACTGCTGACGATACAACTTGCCCAATGGCTGACTAAAAGCAGCAAACTCGGAAATAACTTTCGCCGAACGCTGGTCAAAATCCTCCATAACTTTATCGCCGGCAGCTTTGTTACTGGCATAGGCCTGTACCATCAGCTTGCCGGTGCTGTTGAGTTGGTCCAGTGGAGTGCGCAGGGCCTGGAGTCGGCTAGAAAGGCTTGGAACGATTTGCTCTATCTCCTCTAAAAGCTGTAGCGAAGCTGCGTAATGCTGCTGTGCTTCCTCCATCGGCTCATGGTCTTGAGTAAGGCTTGCATCGGTATAGAACTGTTGAATCTGCGCGCTCTCGTAGCGTAATTTTTGAGTCGACTCAAGAGCGTTTCCCAGACGCTCAATTTCGGATCCAATGGCATCCAGGACGTTAAATTGGGTTTGCATCAATGTCGTTAAACCAATTGCTATGACCATCAAACCAGCAGCACAGAAAGCCATCAAACGAGAAATACTGAGTATCATAAAGTAGTCCGGCAAAAGGGAACGCAGATCAAGAAGTTCGTGTGTTTTTAACGATTATCTGAAGAGAACCATCGATTTTCCAAAGTCCTGTCTTATTAGGTTGAAAAATAACTGTTTTTTTTGAGCAACAGATTTCTATTTTACTATCAACGCGCCACTACTTTACGGATTTAATAGTCGTAGTGGAGGGGGGAAGCTCCTGTCAACTAACTGCAACCGCGCGGCAAGTTGAAAATATCATGGCGTTCGGCGCTATATTCTGGCGAAACATCCGGTGCGTTCCCCAAGATGTGAGTTGGCCAATGTTCTCGGGCCCCTTTGTGACAAACTATGTTGTAAGCCACCACCCTCCGAAAAATCGCAGCCAATGGTTGCGATTTTTTTATCCGAATCCAGGACATGCCCATGGACCGCTTCCAGGAAATGCAAGTTTTCGCCGCAGTCGCACAAGATCAGGGTTTTTCGGCGGCCGCGCGGCGTCTGGGCATGTCGGCAGCCAGTGTCACGCGCGCGGTGGCGGCGTTGGAGAAGCGTATTGGTACGCAGCTGCTGACGCGCACTACACGCAGCGTTCATCTGAGTGAGGCGGGCCAGCGTTATCTTGAAGATTGTCGGAGAATTCTGGCCGAGGTGCAGGAAGCCGAGGACTCGGCGGCGGGCAGTCACGCCCAACCTCGTGGGCAACTGACGATTACCGCACCCGTATTGTTTGGTGAGCTGTTTGTCACGCCATTGATGGTGAATTTTCTGACGCAATTCCCCGATGTCACGATCAATGCGTTGTTGGTGGATCGTATGGTCAGCGTGGTGGAGGAGGGCATCGACGTGGCCGTGCGCATCGGAGAGCTACCCGACAGCAATCAGCATGCAATTCGGGTGGGGGAGGTGCGACGGGTGATTTGTGCAGCGCCACGGTTTCTTGCCACTTTCGGCCGGCCAAATCACCCGCAAGACCTGGCCCAGGCACCGGTTATTGCGACGTCCTCGATCGGACAGTTAAGAAACTGGCCATTCCTCGTGGACGGCGAACCCCTGAGTGTCCGGCCTGAACCACGGTTGGTGGTCACGGCGAATCAGGCGGCCATCGCCGCTGCCAGCCTCGGCTTGGGTTTCACACGAGTCTTGTCTTATCAGGTTGCGGGAAAAATAGCGGCTAGTGAGCTGGAAATCATCCTGGCCGACTTCGAAATGCCGCCATTGCCCATCCATGTGGTCTACCAGGGCGGACGTAACGCCCCGGCGCGGGTTCGCAGTTTCGTCGATTTTACGGTGAAGGCACTCCGGGAACATCCGGCCTTGCGCAGCTGATGCATTATTGCTGCAGATGAAATAATGGATTCCACTTGCTGGTTATTCTGTTGCTTTCGGGACTGGTAGAAGATGTCTGCCGTTGGTGCTGATCTTCCGAAGCGCCACTTACCCTGCGGAGTCGACCATGCAAGCCATCAAACTCTACAACTTTCCCCGTTCCGGCCACGCTCACCGTGTGGAGCTGATGCTTTCGCTGCTGCAATTACCGACCGAGTTGATCTTCGTCGACCTGGCCAAGGGCGAACACAAACAACCGCAATACCTGGCACTCAACGCTTTCGGTCAGGTGCCTGTACTGGATGACCAAGGTGTGGTGCTGGCGGATTCCAACGCGATCCTGGTTTATCTGGCACAGAAATACGGCAAGGGTCGTTGGCTGCCAACCGATCCGGTCGGTGCCGCCAAGGTACAGCGGTGGTTGTCGGTGGCTGCCGGTCCGATTGCTTTTGGTCCTGCCAGGGCCAGGTTGATCACAGTGTTTGGTGCACCTTACAACGCTGAAGAAACGATCGCTTATGCCCATACCGTGCTGAAGGTCATCGATCATGAACTGGCCAACACGCCTTGGCTGGCGGGTAGCGAGCCGACCATTGCTGACGTGGCGGCCTACAGTTACATCGCCCATGCCCCTGAAGGCAATGTCTCGCTGGACGACTACGCCAACATCCGCGCCTGGCTGGCACGGGTCGAAGCCTTGCCAGGATTTGTCGGCATGCCGCGCACCGTCGCCGGCCTGCAAAAAACCGCCTGATGCTTGTGGCCCGACACTGTCGGGCCGTTCACGCTGCGCCGAGGGTGCAGGGGAGTAGCCGTAATGGACCGTTCACCGTGGCATGCTGGCGAGAAACAGTTGCAGGCTCATGTCGGCGTCGCCGAGCGAATGGAGGTATTAGGTCGCAGGGTGATTCGCAGCGAGATGCCGGACCAGCACCGCTCGTTCTATCAGCAACTGCCGTTCATGCTTTACGGCGCGGTGGATGCCGAAGGCAACCCGTGGGCCAGCGTGCTTGAAGGTGAACCAGGCTTCGCCCATTCACCTGAACCAGGGCTGTTGCAATTCAGCAGCCTGCCGGCTGCCGATGATCCGGCGCAATTGACGGATGGCGCGGCGATCGGCCTGCTGGGGATCGAACTTCACACCCGGCGCCGCAACCGTATCAATGGTCGTATCGGCGCGATTTCGTCGAGCGGCTTCAGCGTGACGGTGCAGCAGTCCTACGGTAATTGTCCGCAATACATTCAACTGCGCCAGTTTCGATCGGTGCCGCTTGAAGATCCGGCAACCCGGCTCGCGCAGCATGACAGCGAGCTGGATGAGGCGGCCAAGGCGATGATTGCCGAGGCGGATACCTTCTTTGTCGCCAGTTATGTGGACGTAGAAGGTGAGCGTTCAGTGGATGTCTCCCATCGCGGCGGTCAATCCGGTTTTGTACAAGTAGAAGGTAATCGCCTGACCATCCCGGATTTTGCCGGCAATCTTTTTTTCAACACGCTGGGTAATCTTCTGGCCAATCCCAAGGCCGGTTTGTTGTTCATCGATTTCAACTCCGGTGACCTGCTGCAACTCAGCGGGCGCACCGAAATCATTCTTGAGGGCCCACAGGTCGAAGCCTTTCAAGGCGCCGAACGTTTATGGACGTTCCACGTGGAACATATGGTGCGTCGGCCTGCAGCTTTGGCATTGCGGTGGCGTTTCGACGGCGTCTCTCCCACCAGTTTGCTGACCGGCACTTGGGCGCAGGCCAAGGCTCGACTGCAAGCGCAGGCCCTTGGCGATAGCTGGCGGCCGCTGCGGGTGGTGCGGATCGAAGCGGAAAGCCACAACATTCGCTCGATCTATCTGGAACCCGCCGACGGTGCCGGGTTGCCATTGTTCCACGCCGGGCAGCATCTGCCTTTGCGGTTCAACATTGATGGCGAGGTGCATATCCGCACGTACAGCCTGTCGAGCGCACCGTCGGACGATTTTTTCCGCATCAGCGTCAAACGTGATGGACGGGTGTCTTCGCACCTGCACGAACAGATCCAGGTCGGCGATCTACTGGAGGCGCGTGCGCCTCAAGGGCATTTCACCGTGGCCCCTCATGAGCGCCGTCCGCTGGTGTTGCTGGCCGCTGGCGTCGGCATAACGCCGCTTTTGTCGATGCTGCGAGAGGTGGTTTATCAAGGTCTGCGCACCCGCCGCATTCGGCCGACCTGGTTCTTGCAGAGTTCGCGTACGTTGGGCGATCAAGTGTTTCGTCGTGAACTGGACCGCTTGCTTGATGACGCTGGGGATGCGGTCAGGGTGGTGCGTCTGCTGAGTCAGCCAGAGGCTTCGGCGCGTGAGGGTGAAGATTTCGACCTGACCGGACGGATTGACGTCGCGCTACTCAAGGATCTGCTTGAGGTTGAGGACTACGATCAGTTGGATTTCGTCCTGTGCGGTCCGGGAAGTTTTACTCAAGCGATGTACGACGGATTGCGCGAACTGGACATCCGCGACGCAAGGATTCACGCCGAAACCTTCGGGCCCTCCACATTGCGTCGACAACCAGACCCCGACGCCGTGGTGATTGAACAACCGCCAGCCGCCACCACCTCGGTACCGGTGGTGTTCCAGCGTTCCGCCAAAGAGGCTCGCTGGCAACCCGATGGCGGGAGTCTGCTGGAGCTGGCGGAAAGTCGGGGATTGCGCCCGGAATTCAGCTGCCGAGGCGGCTCCTGCGGGACCTGCAAGACTCGCCTGATCAGCGGCCAGGTGCATTATCCACAGCCGCCCGCCGAAGTGCCGGAGGAAGGAGAGGTGCTGATTTGTTGTGCGATTCCGGCTCAGGGCGCGCAGCCTCTGGTACTGGATATCTAGAGAATCGTCACAAGCCATCATTGCCCGGGGAGCGATGGCTCAGTAGGGTAGAGCGCAAGAACGAAAGGGCCGTCACTGGCCCTTTCTGCATTTCAGGGATAGGCGCTTTCATGGTTTTTCTTTCTCGCTGGATCGTCCTGCTGACGTCGCTCGCCCTGTTCAGTGGTTGCGAACGACAGGACGCTCCGCCACTCGATCAGCAGCTCTACGTCTGGCAACGACAATGGACATCCGACCACGACGTCGCACTGAGGGACAGCCGCAGAGACTTTTCCACTTTACGGGTGCTGGCGCTACAAGCCTTTCCCCAGGCTGGCTGGAGTCGTGCACGAGTTGATCCTGCATTGCTCAAGCGAGACGGGCGGCCACTGATTGCGGTGATTCGCCTCGATGGTCAGCTCAAGTCGTTGGATCAGGATGAGGTCACGACACAGATTCAACAGGTGATCAGCGATTGGCAGGCGCAGGGACTGAGCCTCTCCGGTGTGGAAATCGACCACGACGCCGGTAACGCTCGGCTACCGTCCTACCGCGAATTTCTTCAGCGGCTGCGCGCCCATCTGCCGGCCTCATTACCCCTGAGCATTACCGCGTTACCGGCGTGGCTCGACAGTCGCGAATTGCCTGCGTTGTTATCCACAGTCGATAGCAGCGTGCTGCAAGTGCATGCCGTCAGCGACCCGCGTCGTGGGTTGTTCGATCCGGTTCAGGCCCGGCAGTGGGCGAACGCCTGGAGCCGAATCACTTCGAAACCCTTCTATTTGGCGTTGCCGGCCTACGGCGTCGCGTTGTTGCCTGGTGGCGGCGGTGCGCCGATCGTGGAAAGTGAGATTCGCATCGAACGTGAGGGCAAGCGCCAGGAGTTGCTGGCCGATCCCCGGCAACTCAGTCAACTCAGCGCTGAGTTGCGCGCCGATCCACCGGCGCATCTGGCCGGACTGATCTGGTTTCGCCTGCCACTGGCCAACGACCGTCGTGCCTGGAGCCTGACGACCTTGCGCGCAGTGGTGCGCGGTGAGGCGCTGAGCAGTCGGTTGGCGCTGAAACTCCCGGCTCAGGAAGGCCTCTATGACATCGGCATCAGTAACGAGGGCAACCTCGACAGCGCCTGGCCCGAGCGTGTGACGCTGGCGGTGCGAGGGTGTGAGGGGGCGGATGCGCTGGCCGGATATGCGTTGCAACAAGGCCCGGATCTGCTTACCTTCACCCGCCTGCATGACGGTCGAATAGCGGCTGGCGGACAGCGGGCCATGGGTTGGGCACGCTGCGCACATATTGATCAAGGAGGTTCGAATGTTTACCCGTAACTGGCCCCGTCATCTGCTTTGCCTGAGTCTTAGCCTGCCGCTGGGTTCGGCGTTGGCGTGCGGGCCGGATTTCCCCATGCGCCTGCTGGACAACCGTGGCCAGTCGCTGGCGGAACTGCCTGAGGGTAACTTCAATTTCGAGGTCAATCGCCTCGGGCATGCCATTGCCGGGTTGAAACACGTCACCCAAGCCGTCAACAGCATGGAGACAACCGACTATGCCGAGCAGCGCAGTCTGGCCGAGCAGGCAGGTTTGACGGCCGAGCAGCAGGCGCTGGTGCAACCGTTGCGTGGTTTGACCGATGCCCGGCGGGTTGAGGTTGAGGGTGAAAGTCTGCCGGCCGAGCTCAAGTTCTATCTGGCCGGTGCCGTGGCATTTGCTGGCGGTGATCATGGACTGGCGGCGGAATATTTTCAGAAAGTCCTGGCGCTGCCGGCCGATCAACGGCCGCTACGCAGCACCTGGGCCGCTTACTCGTTGGGCCGGGCGTTGTTTGCCATGAGCTCGGAAGCGGGCGCCGGTCCCGATGTGCTGGCGCAGTCGCGCCAGGCGTTCGAACAAACCCGGCAACTGAGCATCGATGGCTTCAGCGATCCGCTGGAACTGGGTGTTGCCAGTCTGGGTGAACAGGCCCGCGTTGCCCGGACGGAGGGCGACTGGAACAGCGCCATCGAGCTGTATGCCACGCAAAACCTCCAGGGGTCGGCGGTCGGCTACACCTCGCTGAAGCTGTTGATGGCTGATCTGTCAGCGATGCCGGACGATCAACTGGCCGAACTGCTCAAGGGCAAACCGGTGCAGCAACTGATCACGGCGTCCTTGATCAGTCGACTGGGTTGGTCATTCGGTGATCAGCCGGCCAATGAACAGAAATTGATCAAACTTTTGCAGAGCAGCACGCGGGGCACACTCGATAACGCGGATCGTCTGGCGGCGGTCAATTATCAACAGGGTGACTACGCCAGTGCCAAGGCCTTCCTCGAACACGCCGGTGATGGTGGCCTGGCTTGGTGGCTGCGGGCCAAACTGGCGGTGCGCGAGGGTGATAAAAGTGCCGCGGCTGCCGCTTATGCCAAGGCCGCCCAGGCTTTCCCGCAAAACGAATCCTGGGGTGAGCGCAGAACGCCGGACTACGACTACGAAACGCTCCAGCCCAAGTGTCGGGTCGATGGCGAAAGCGCGATTCTGGCCTTGCAGCGCGGGGATTATCTGCAGGCGTTTGATCAGCTTTATCGAAGCAACGACATTTACTGGTTCGATGCGGCAACAGTCGCCGAGCGTGTGCTGACCGTCGATGAGCTCAAACATTACGTCGACACTCAGGTGCCGGCGCCACCACCCCTGACTCAGCAGGATCGCGATAACTATGTGCCGCTGCCGGTGGCTGCCAAGTTGCGCAATCTATTGGGTCGACGCTTGCTGCGAGAAGGGCATTACGAGCAAGCGCCTGCCTATTTCGATAACGACGGATTACGCCACAAGGCCAGGCTGTATGGCCAGCAACGTCTGGCTGCCGATTCGGCGTGGTGGCCGACGCGTCGTGCCGCTGCACTGTTCAACGCGGCATGGACCGCTCGCGAATGGGGAATGGATATTCTCGGCTATGAAATGGCCCCGGATTACGCCACGTTCGGTGGCAATTACAGTCTGGAAAACAGTGAGCTGAAGGTCGGGCCGCTAGTGGCCGAGGATGAAGTGAGGCGCCAGCAGGCCAGTGCCGCTCAGCCCGATCAACGATACCACTATCGTTTTGTCGCGACGGCGTTGGCCAGTCGAGCTGCCGACAACTTGCCTCACACCAGCCAGGCGTTTGCTGCGGTGCTGTGTGAAGCGGCCGGGTGGAACAGCAGCCTTGAAGAGCAAAGCGCGCTCTATCAGCGCTATGTTCAACAGGGTCCGTTTGTGGAGTGGGCGGCGGATTTCGGTCATCAATGCCCTTATCCAGACTTCCAGAACGCCGACAAGCGCTACGTAACGCAAGCCACCGACGCAGCTCGTTCGGCGCTGCGGCCGTATAAGGTGCCGTTGCAGATTGGCAGTGTGCTGGCGGTCGTAGCGGCGGCCCTATTGTTGATCAATCGCCGCCGCAAAACTCAGTAGGATTCAGGCCTGCTGAACAAAGGTCAGCCGCACGGCGAAACCAATCAACAGGCTGCCGAACAACCACTGTTGCAGGCGTTGGGCGGATGGACTGCGTTGCAGCCATCGGCCAAGCGCCGCACCGACCAGCGCATAAGCACTGTCGAACAGCAAACCGACGGCCACCAACACCACGCCCAAGGTCGCGAATTGTGCGAGAACCGGCCCGGCGTGTGGGTTGATGAATTGTGGCAACAGCACAGAGCAGAACAACAACGCCTTGGGGTTGAGCAGGTTGGTCAGCAAACCGCGCTGGATCGCCTGCACCCAGTGCGGTTTCCCGGTGGTTTGATGGGCGCCATTGAGGTTCGGCAACAGGGTCGTGCGCAGGCACTGAACACCGATCCACAACAGGTACGCGGCACCGGCCAGACGCACCACGTCGAAGGTCCAGGGCGCCGCCTTGAACAGTGCCGCCAAACCCAATGCTGCCAGCGCCACATGGCAGGCGCGGGCGATGGCCAGGCCCACCGCGGTGGCCAGCGCCGCGCCTTTGCCCTGGCGAGCACCGGTCTGCAACAGCAGGATCATGTCGGGGCCGGGCAGCAAATACACCACCGCCAATGCCATGAAAAACAGCCAGAGTCCCGCCATGTTGCACCCCATTCGTTGTCGATTCGGTAGGGCCAGTCTAGGGTGCAAGGGCAGGGCAGGTGGTTGCGTAGTTCGCTTCTAAAACGGCCAGTCTTGGCATAATCTGCCAGTCTTTGACCTTCGTACCATCAGGATCTGCCAAACCATGAAACTGGATGCCTACGACCGCAAGATTCTCGCCGCGCTGCAACGGGATGGTCGCTTGAGCAATGTGCAACTGGCTGACGAAATCGGACTGTCTGCGTCGCCCTGCCTACGGCGGGTGCGGATGCTTGAAGAGGCCGGGGTGATTCGTGGCTATCAGGCCAATCTGGACCGTGATGAAGTCGGGCTTGGCTTGACCGTGTTTGTCGGGGTCAAGGTCGAGCGCCACAACGACGAGCAGGCAGAAGCCTTTCGCCTGGCAGTGACGGCATTGCCCGAAGTGATTTCGGCGTTTCTCGTGTCAGGGGAGTCGGATTTTCTGTTACAGGTGGTGGTGCCGGATTTACGCGCCTATGACCGTTTCCTCACGGGATGCTTGTTGAAATTGCCGGGTGTGAGCGATATCCGTAGCAACTTTGCCATTCACACGGTGAAGACTCCGGGGGCGTTGCCCTTGGGGCATTTGCCGCTTTAGCCCCAGGCGATCTTTTCGCGAGCAGGCTCGTTCCCACAGATGAACGCATTTCAAGTGGGAGCGAGCCTGCTCGCGAAAGCGATGGACCCGCTACAGAAAAATCAGACGCCTTACATCTGCGTCGCCATCCCCTCCACATTCATCGCGGCCTGGCGCAACGCCTCGGAGCGAGTCGGGTGCGGGTGACAGGTCAGGGCGATGTCTTCGGCGGATGCGCTGAACTCCATGGCCACGCAATACTCGCCAATCATTTCACTGACGCTCGGGCCCACCAGATGCACGCCGAGGATTTCGTCCGTGCGCTCATCGGCCAGCACTTTGGCGAAGCCTTCGGTTTCGTGATTGATCTTCGCCCGGCTGTTGGCGGTGAAGGGGAATTTGCCGACTTTGAATGCACGACCTTCGGCCTTCAGTTGTTCTTCGGTCTTGCCGACGCTGGCCAGTTCCGGTTTGGTGTAGATCACGTTGGGGATCAAGTCGTAATTGACCTCGCCGGCCTTGCCCACGATCTGCTCGACGCAAGCCATGGCTTCGTCTTCGGCCTTATGGGCGAGCATCGGGCCGGAGGTGACATCGCCAATCACCCAGACGCCAGCCGCTTCGGTGCGGTGGCCCTTGTTAGCGAGCATGCCGCGTTTGTCTGTGGTGAGGCCGACGTTTTCCAGCCCCAGGCCCTGTGTATAAGGTCGGCGTCCGATGGCTACCAGCACGTAATCGGCTTCAATCGACTCTGCGGTGCCGCCTGCGGCGGGCTCGACGCTGAGTTGAACGCCGGTGGCGGACGTGGTGGCGCGGGTCACTTTTGAACTCAGCTTGAAGCTGATCCCTTGTTTGCTCAGTGAGCGCTGCAGGGTTTTGCCTGCTTCGCCGTCCACGCCCGGGCAGATCCGGTCCAGGTATTCGACCACGGTCACTTGAGCCCCCAGACGTCGCCAGACCGAACCCAGCTCCAGGCCAATCACCCCGGCGCCGATCACCACCAGGTGTTTCGGGACTTCGGTCAGTGACAGTGCGCCGGTGGAATCGAGGATGCGTTGGTTATCGATGTCCACGCCGGGCAGGGGAGTGGGTTCCGAGCCGGTGGCGATGATGATGTCTTTGGCGCTCAGTTCGGTCTTGCCACCGGCACTGTCCGTTACCGTGACTTTGCCCGGCCCGTCGATATGGCCCCAACCCTTGATCCAGTCGACCTTGTTTTTGCGAAAGAGGAACTCGATGCCTTTGGTCAGACCGGTCACGCTCTCGTCTTTCTGTTTCATCATCTGAGCCAGATTGAGCGTGGGTTTGACCTCGATCCCCAGGTTGGCGAATTCCGCACCCATTGCCGCGTCGTAAAGTTCGGAGGCGTGCAACAACGCCTTGGAAGGCATGCAGCCGACGTTCAGGCAGGTGCCGCCCAGCGTGGCGCGTCCTTCTACGCATGCTGCTTTCAAACCCAGTTGGCCAGCGCGGATCGCTGCGTTGTAGCCACCGGGGCCACCGCCAAGTATCACAACGTCATAAGTGCTCATGGATTACTCCTGGAATGAAAGCGGTTGGGGAAGGGGTAAACGTAGTCTTTGATAAAAAATTACGATCATAATATGAGCGTTTTAGTGCATTTCGGTCAAGGCTTCAGGCTAGCGACAGGTCGAGCATTTTTAGATAGCGCAAATATGTACGGAAATTTCACGCGTTGCGTTATATCGTAACGAAATGTGACGTTAGCTAATGTAAACACTGGAGTGGTATGCAAGTCGATCTCGATGAGGAAGGAGCGCAGGCAGCCGGACTGCCGCGCTTTCAGCAGGCCGTTTTTCAGGGGCGACGATTGCGCCTGCTCGCCATCGGTCTGGGCGTGCTCGCGGCGATGGGCCTGGTGTCGGGTTTTTTTGTCGGGCTGTTTGCGCCGCAATCCCTTTGGCCTGCCCTGTTGTTCAATCAGAGCGCCGCGTTGCTGGTGCTGGTTGCAGGCTTGCAATCCGCCGGGTGGGTGACGCAATGGCGCGCGCGGGCAATGAGTCCGCAGGCGCCGTTGGTGGTCGCCCCGGCAGAGGCAGAAGCCCCGTTGGGCTGGTACGAACGGCTGCTGGAGCGGATCAGTCAGCGCTGGCTGAATCTGCTCGGGCAAATCGGTGCGCCAACACTGTGGTTGGGTGGTTGGGCGTTGCTGGCATTGCTCAGTGTCGAGCAAGCCTGGAACCTTGATTTACCGCCCGCAGCCTTGGGGTTGTCGGCCACTGTAGGCGCTGCCATGGCGCTGTTGCTGGGCTTCGGCTTGCTGGTTCTTGAGCGTCAGCTGACGCAGGAAGGCAGCGCCCAATGGCCCGAAGCCGGCGCGTTGGCACAGTTGATCCGGGTGGCAATCATCAGCCTGATGCTCGGTGCGTCATGCCTGTTGTTTGGCAATGAAACCTCGGTCTGGCCGGTGCGTCTGGCTGTACTGATCGGCCTGCTGCCGGGGCTCGTTGCATCCGAATTGCTACTGCGTGCCGTGTTGTCATTGTTCAGCCCTCGTCGAGATCGACTCGAACCTGCTTTGCTGGCGCGCAGTTTTATCGCCGACATGCTGCGCTGGCCGCCGCAACCCTTGCTGGCCCTGCAGCACGAATTGCACAACCGCTTCGGCATCGACCTGCGACAGATCTGGGCCTTCACTTACATGCGTCGGGCGTTTTTGCCGGTGCTGGGCGTTGTCGCCATTGTCGGATGGTCGCTGACCGGTATTCATGAAATACCGTTGCAAGGGCGGGGGATCTACGAGCGCTTCGGCAAACCGGTGGCGGTATTCGGTCCTGGATTACAGGCAGGTTTACCCTGGCCGTTGGGCAGGGTGGTGAGTGTCGAAAACGGTGTGGTTCATGAATTGGCCACCAGCGTGGGTGAAAAATCAGCACCCATGCAGGCCGACCCCGCCGAAGGCCCGGCGCCGATAACGGCCAACCGGTTGTGGGACGCGAGCCATGTGAATGACAAATCCCAGGTGATTGCCAGCAGCCGTGCCGACAAACAGAGCTTCCAGATCGTCAACATGGACGTCCGGTTTGTCTATCGCATCGGTCTGGATGATCAATCCGCGCTGGCGGCGACTTATAACAGCGCGGACGTGCCGACCCTGATCCGCAGCACCGCCAGCCGCATTCTGGTCCACGACTTCGCCTCGCGGACCCTCGACGGTTTGCTCGGTGAAGACCGGGTCGGGCTCGCCGAAGAAATTGGCCGGGCGGTCCAGGCCGACCTGCAGAAACTCGACAGCGGCGTGGAAATTCTCGCCACGGTGGTCGAGGCGATTCATCCACCGGCAGGGGCGGCCAATGCTTATCACGGCGTACAGGCGGCACAGATCGGTGCCCAGGCCCTGATTGCCCGTGAACGCGGCGCCGCCGCCGAAGCCACCAACCAGGCCCAGTTGCAGGCCAGTATTGCCCGCGATCGGGCCACGGCGAATGCCCGGGAAATCAATGCGACGGCCAAGGCTGCCGACCTGAAATTCGCCGCCGAGAAAAAGGCTTATGCCAGTGCGGGCCAGGCCTTCGTGCTTGAGCAATACCTCGGTCAACTTTCCCAGGGCCTGGCCAATGCCAGGTTGCTGGTCCTCGATCATCGCCTGGGCGGCAGCAGCAATGCGCCGACCATCGATCTCCGTACGTTCACGTTGCCGGCTGACCCTGCGCCGTCGCGTCCATCCGCTCAGCCAGGAGCCGCCCATTGAGCCAGTCGCATACCCACGATCACGATGACCACAGTGGCCACGATCACGGCCATGGCGGGCATCACCACCACGGTCATCACCATCATCACGGCGATCCACAAGAGGCCGGCCCTTTCCCTTGGCGACGCATGGGGTGGGCCGCGTTGCTGGTGGCGGTTGCGGTGGCGGCCGCGAGCCTGGTGCAAGTGCGCTCGGGTGAAGCGACGGCGATTACCCGTTTCGGCAATCCGTCGCGGGTCTTGCTTGAACCCGGTCTGGGGTGGCGTTGGCCGGCGCCGTTCGAAGCGGCGATCCCGGTTGATCTGCGGTTGCGCACCACCTCCAGCGGTTTGCAGGATGTCGGCACGCGCGACGGTTTGCGCATCATTGTCCAGGCATACGTGGCCTGGCAGGTGCAGGGTGATCCTGACAACGTTCAACGTTTTATGCGCGCGGTGCAGAACCAGCCGGACGAAGCGGCGCGACAGATCCGCACCTTTGTCGGCTCGGCACTCGAGACCACGGCCAGTAGTTTTGATCTCGCCAATCTGGTGAACACCGACGCCAGCCAAGTTCACATCGCTGATTTCGAAGCGCAGCTGCGTAAGCAAATCGATCAGCAGTTGCTGACCACCTATGGCGTTCGGGTACTGCAAGTGGGTATCGAACGCCTGACCTTGCCTTCGGTGACGCTGACGGCGACGGTTGATCGTATGCGCGCCGAGCGTGAAACCATCGCCACCGAACGTACGGCCATCGGCAAGCGCGAAGCGGCACAAATCCGCTCTGCGGCGGAACGTGATGCGCGGATCGTCCAGGCCGATGCGACGGTGAAAGCGGCGGACATCGAGGCGCAATCGCGGGTCGAAGCCGCGCAGATTTATGGCCGCGCCTATGCCGGTTCACCACAGCTTTACAACCTTCTACGCTCGCTCGATACCTTGGGCACCGTGGTCACGCCGGGTACAAAACTGATTCTGCGCACCGATGCCGCACCTTTCCGGGTGCTGGTTGATGGCCCGCCAACCCTCGATAACAAGTCCGGATCGCAGCCATGAGTTGGGTTCCACGTGGAACAAATGAGTTGAGCAGCCCCTGGATACAGGCCGGGCGCTTGGCATTTCTCGCGCTTTACGCGGTAACGGTTTTGGCGGCTTTGGCGTGGGCGTTCTCCAACGTGCGGCAAATAGATCCACAAAATCGTGCGGTGGTGTTGCACTTCGGCGCGCTGGATCGCATCCAGAATGCTGGCTTGCTATTGGCCTGGCCGCGACCGTTTGAGCAGGTGATTTTGCTACCGGCGGCGGACCGGGTGATCGAGCGTCGCGTGGAAAATTTGCTGCGCACGGACACCGCATTGCAGGCCGATCGCGTGGCCAGTTTCGCAACGCCGATCAGCGATGCACTGGCAGGTTCCGGTTACCTGCTAACGGGGGATGCCGGTGTGGTGCAACTGGATGTTCGGGTGTTCTACAAGGTCACTGAGCCATATGCCTTCGTGCTTCAAGGCGAACATGTACTCCCGGCGCTGGACCGAATGGTGACCCGTAGCGCGGTGGCACTGACCGCCGCACGTGACCTGGACACCATTCTGGTCGCCCGACCGGAACTGATCGGTGCCGATAATCAGGCAGCCGAAAGACGTGAGCGCCTGCGAGGTGATCTGGTGCAAGGCATCAATCAACGCTTGGCTGAATTGGCGGCGACGGGGCAGGGACTGGGGATCGAGGTGTCGAGGGTCGATGTGCAATCGAATCTGCCAGACCCTGCGGTCACCGCTTTCAACGCCGTGCTGACGGCCAGCCAACAAGCCGACAAAGCCGTGGCCAACGCGCGCACTGACGCCGAGAAGTTGACCCAGACTGCCAACGAACAAGCCGACCGCACACTGCAGGTCGCCCACGCTCAGGCCAGCGAACGGCTGGCGAAAGCCTCTGCGGATACGGCCACGGTGTTGAGCCTGACCCACGCGCAACAACAGGGCACCGACCCGCAAATGTTGCTGCGGATCTACCGCGAGCGGATACCGAAGATTCTTGGCCAGGCTGGCTCGGTCACCACGGTTGATCCGAAAGACGATACCCGCCTGATCATTCAGGGAGCTGCACAATGACCGCTCAAACTGCTGCGCCGAGCATGTTGTCCTCGGCAGAACAACGCAGCGCTGCCCGTCAGTTGACGCTGGCCATGCTTGCACTCGGCTTGCTCGCGCTGGGCCTCTTGTGGCGCTGGTGGTCGCCGGATCAGATCGGTGTCAGCCAATTGCTCCTGGGTTTTGCTTCCGTATTGGTGGCCGTGCCGGTCATGCGGTCGGCCTGGTACAGCCTGCGGTATCCGAGTTTGCACGGGATTACCGATCAACTGATCGCCTTGGCCATGCTGGGAGCCTGGGCGACAGGCGATCTGCTGACGGCGGCGTTGCTGCCGATCATCATGATCTTCGGTCACGTGTTGGAAGAGCGCAGCGTCATTGGCTCGCAAGAAGCCATTCACGCCCTCGGCAAACTGACTCGCAGCCATGCACGCAAGGTTCAGGCGGATGGCTCCATCGTCGAGGTGGACAACGGTACGCTCAAGGCGGGCGATCAGGTGGAAGTGCGCGCCGGTGACCGGGTGCCGGCGGATGGTCGGGTGTTGTCCGGTCAGGCGAGTCTGGACACCGCGTCCATCACCGGCGAATCGGTGCCGATCGAGGCCGGCGTCGGCATGCCGGTGTTCGGTGGCGCGATTAACCTCGATGGCCTGCTGCGCATCGAAGTGACCCGAACCGGCCGCGAATCGACCCTCGGCAAAGTCATCGCGCTGATGCAAAACGCCGAACGTTCCAAGCCGCCGATCACCCGGTTGCTGGAGCGTTACGCCGGAAGCTACATGGTGCTGGTATTGCTACTGGCCGCCGTGACCTGGTTCATCACCAACGATGCTCAAGCCATGCTTGCGGTGTTGGTGGCGGCTTGTCCTTGCGCGCTGGTGTTGTCCGCGCCAGCGACAGCGATTGCCGGGGTGGCGGTGGCCGCGCGGCACGGCATTCTGATTCGCAGCTCGGCGTTTCTTGAAGAGCTGGCAGACCTGACATCGTTGGTGGTCGACAAGACCGGAACCCTGACTTTCGGCACCTTGCGCCTGCAATCCATCGACAGCCCGCTGGAGGACCGCAGCCACGTCTTGAAACTCGCCGCCAGCCTGGGCTCCGCCAGCAGTCACCCGGTCAGTCGGGCGCTGGCCGGGCTGGTGGCGCAGGATCATTTTTTGCTGCTGTCGAACATTCATGAACGTCAGGGCTTGGGCGTCGTGGCCATGACGGAGCAAGGCGAAGCCGCGCTGGGGCGACCGGAGTTGTTTGCCCAATTGGGCATCGCCACCTCAGACGTTCCAGACCACGACGGTCCGATTGCCGGGCTGGCGCTCAACGGTGAATTCCTCGCCTGGCTGTTGTTGGCCGACAGCGTTAAACCGGAAGCGAAATTTGCCTTGAATGAATTGCGCGAACTTGGATTGGGCCGGCAGCTGTTGCTGACCGGCGACCGGCAAAGCGTCGCGCACTCACTCGCTCGGGATGTCGGCATCAGTGACGTCCAGGCACAGGCTTTGCCCGAGGATAAGTTGAACTGCGTGCTCAAGGAGATCGGCAGCGGTTTCCGGCCGATGGTGGTGGGGGATGGCATCAACGATTCGCTGGCGCTCAAGGCGGGTGTGGTTGGTGTTGCAATGGGCGCGGGCGGCGCGGATATCGCGTTAGCGTCGGCTGATGTCGTGTTGATCGGCAGCGACTTGCGCCGCCTCGGTACCTGCGTGCGCTTGAGTCGGCAATGCCGGCAGACGTTGCAGGTCAACGTGATCATCGGCCTGGGTTGGACCCTGGCGATTGTGGCCTTTGCCGCGTTCGGCTGGCTCGGTGCGGCGGGCGCGATGATTGCGGCGTTGTTGCATAACCTCAGTACATTATTGGTACTGGGTAACGCAGGGCGGCTGCTGCGTTTTCAAGAACCGCTGCTCAAGTTAAAGGATGGGGAGTGAGTTCAATTTGGCGGCGGCTCTAGCGCGCAGGATGCCCGGTTGAAAGATTTCAGAACTGTGCGCGCTGTACGCAGTCATCTAAGGTGAGGGCACGGCATTTTGTGTATTCGCGGCAAGCGGGCGTTTTGCCGCGAATTATAGAAATTCGCTATTAGTTCGATAGCCAGCTATTTTTCCAAGATGGTCTACCCTCTGATCAGACGTCTGAAACAAGGGGGGATTATCCATGCTCGCGCAACTTCCACCGGCCTTACAGAATCTGCAATTACCGCTACGCCTGCGACTCTGGGACGGCCATGAATTCAATCTGGGGCCGACGCCCAGCGTCACGATTGTGGTCAAGGACCCACAAATGGTTACCCAGTTCACTCATCCCAGCCTGGACGCGCTCGGAGCGGCGTTTGTCGAGGGCAAACTGGAGCTGGAGGGTTCCATCAGCGACGTAATTCGCGTGTGCGATGAATGGAGTCAGGCGCTGATAGCTGAGGACGATGGCAGTCAGCCCGTACGCACCGTCCATGACAAGGAAACCGACGCCAAGGCGATTTCCTACCACTACGATCTGTCCAATGCGTTTTATCAGCTGTGGCTCGATAGCGACATGGCTTATTCCTGCGCTTATTTCGAGACTGGCAGCGAGTCCCTCGAGCAAGCCCAACAAGCAAAATTCCGCCACCTGTGCCGCAAATTGCGCCTGCAACCGGGCGACTATCTGCTCGATGTCGGCTGCGGATGGGGCGGGTTGGCGCGGTACGCGGCCCGTGAGTTTGGGGCAAAAGTGTTCGGCATTACGCTGAGCAAGGAACAACTGGTCCTGGCCCGTGAGCGCGTTAAAGAGGAAGGGCTGGAGGACCTGGTCGAGCTGCAATTGCTCGACTACCGCGATTTGCCGCAAGACGGTCGCTTCGACAAAGTTGTCAGCGTCGGAATGTTCGAACACGTCGGTCACGCCAACCTGGCCGAGTACTGCAAGACCTTGTTCGGTGCGGTGAAGGAGGGTGGCCTGGTGATGAACCACGGGATCACGGCCAAGCACACCGACGGTCGTCCGGTGGGACGTGGCGCTGGGGATTTCATTGAAAAATACGTATTCCCCAACGGCGAGCTGCCGCACCTGTCGATGATCTCTGCCGAGATCAGCGAGGCAGGGCTCGAGATCGTCGATGTCGAGAGCTTGCGTCTGCACTACGCACGCACCCTGGACCACTGGAGCGAACGCCTGGAAGACAACCTTGAAGCCGCCGCCAAAGAGGTGCCGGATCAAGCGCTGCGGATCTGGCGGTTGTACCTGGCAGGATGCGCCTACGCGTTTGCCAGGGGCTGGATCAACCTGCACCAGATCCTTGCAGTGAAGACCCACCCCGATGGCAGCCATGAACTGCCATGGACCCGTGACGACATCTACACGCCTTAAAGAATCGGCGAAATAAGCCGGGCGACCCGCATGCCGACCTGTTGCAGGCGGTGGGTTTCCCGGCTTTCTTCTTTGGCGATTTCGTGCGCCTGGGCGAAGTCGTCGTTGAGCATGTGCTCCACCTCGGCGGCAAAGGCGCTATCGACCGTCAGCAACATCACTTCGAAGTTCAGCCGGAACGAACGGTTGTCCAGGTTGGCGCTGCCAATGGCGCTGATTTCGCTGTCGATCAAGACCACCTTCTGATGCAGGAAACCGGGCTGGTAGCGGAACACGCGCACCCCGGCACGCACCGCTTCGAAGGCATACAGGCTGGAGGCTGCATAGACGATTCGGTGATCGGGTCGTGATGGCAGCAGCAGCCGCACATCCACCCCACGCAATACCGCCAGGCGCAAGGCGGCGAACACCGCTTCGTCCGGGATGAAATACGGACTGGTGATCCACACCCGTTCGGTCGCCGCATGAATGGCTTCGACGAAGAATAACGAACAGGTTTCGTAGGAATCCGCTGGCCCGCTGGCCAGCAATTGGCAGAGTACGCCGTCATCCGGGTACACATCCGGCAGAATCAGGGGCGGCAGTGCACGCGCGGCCCAGAACCAGTCTTCGGCAAAGGACTCCTGCATGCACGCGACCACCGGGCCGCGGACGCGCACATGGGTATCGCGCCAAGGGGCCAGGGGCGGTTTCTCGCCCATGTATTCGTCGCCGACGTTGTGCCCGCCGACGAACCCCAGTACTCCGTCAACGACGACGATCTTGCGGTGATTACGAAAGTTGACCTGAAAGCGGTTAAGCCAGCCGCTGCGGGTCGCGAAGGCCTTGACCTCGACGCCGCCCTCGCGCAACGACTGCACATAACTGTGGGGCAGGGAGTGACTGCCAATCCGGTCGTACAGCAAGTAAATCGCCACGCCTTCGGCCGCTTTGTGCAGCAGCAAATCTCGCAGACGCTGACCGAGGCGGTCGTCGTGGACGATGAAGAACTGGATCAGGACGGCTTCCTTTGCGTGGCTGATGGCGTCGAAAATCGCGTCGAACGTGGCTCGACCGTTGATCAACAGTCGCACTTCGTTGTTGGCCAGGCACGGCATACGGCCCAACTTCGGCATGGCTCTTAATGATGCGTATGCGGTGGAGGCGCGAGCTGTGAGCGCCTCTTCTACCCATGGCCGCCAATTGAGCTCGGAGATCGCCTTGCGCATTTCTTCGTTGGCCTGGCGCCGGGCCTTGATGTAACCGTTGAACGTACTGCGGCCAAACACCAGATAAGGGATGAGCGTCAGGTAAGGTATGAAAACCAGGGACAGGGCCCAAGCGATCGATCCCTGGGCGGTGCGTACGGTCAGCACCGCGTGTATCGCCGTGATCATGCCCAGAAAGTGCAGCAGAGCAATCGTGTAGCCAAAGATATGGGGGCCAAAATAATCCATGGGGGGCAGCCTTGCTCCTGAAGATTCAATGCGTAACAGACCATGTTCCGGGCAGAATGTCGCTATTTAATTGACCCATGAACCGAAGCCCGTGGCTGACGTCTAACGGCCACTACTGATCAGGAGTTACACGATGAACGTTCGTCTGCTGGGTTTGGCCATGGCACTGGGTTTGGCACTTCCTGTGGCCGCTCAGGCGCAAATGCTTCAGCCAGGCTTGTGGGAATTGACCTCAAGCAATATGAAAGTCGATGACCAGAACCTGCCGGATCTGCAACTGATCCTCGGTCAGCTTCAAAGTCAGATGACCCCTGAACAGCGCGCGCAGCTGGAAAAGCAGGGCATCACCATGGGCGGTAAGGGTATCCGCGCGTGCTTGACCCCGGAGCAGGTCAAGACTGACAACATTCCACTGACGGACCCGCAATCGGGCTGCAAGCAGGAAATCACTGATCGCAACGGCAATCAGTGGAAATTCCGCTTCAGTTGTCCGAAGGCGCAAGGTGCGGGTGTCGCTACTTTCGTCAGCGATCGTGAGTTCACGACCAAGGTCAACGGCACCTTCAATGCCACCGGTATTCAGCAGAAGGGCAGTCTCGATACCCGCGCCGTGTGGTTGGGGCAGGATTGCGGAACCGTGAAGCCAAGGGCGTAAAAGCTTCGAGGGCCAGCCCCGTTCCTGCAGACGTTGCCGACTGACAGGAGTGAGGCTGGTTCTCGAGGGGGCTGCGTTTACACGTGCTCATTTCCCGGTTGCTTCAACCATTCACACGCCGCCTCAACCTTCATCCTGCCGAAATCCTCGCCGGTGCGACTGCGCACACTGACGAACCCACCCGCCTGCTCTTTCTCGCCAATCACGACCAGGTAGGGCACCGTTTGGCTGTGCTGGCGAATCTTGTAACCGACTTTTTCATGTCGCAGATCCGCCACGGCGCGCACGCCCGTGCGGCGCAAGGTTTCGGTCACCGATTGTGCGTAAGTCGCCTGACGTTCATCGATGCTCACCACCATCACTTGGGGAGGCAGGCGCCACTGTTGCAGCTCCTGGTGGCTGGACCAGCACGTACCATAGATCCGTTGCTGCAAGGTCCCGCTGATGTGATCAAGGGCGAATGCTTGCAGGACCTTGGTCGTGGGCACGTGCGGGCCAGTCGTCAAATACTCGGAGTCACCCAGGCGGTACACCGACAAGTGATCAGGGTGCATGGAGGGAGAGGGTGTCTCACGGCGACGTATCGAGTGGTTGGTCGCGGCCAGTGACTGCATGCGCGCTTCGATCAGGGGCAGATCGGTCGAGGTCAGAGGGCGCTCGACCGCAAACTCGCAAAAGAATCCGTCACCCAGCTCCGAGCCCGTCCGCATTTGCGCGTGGGAATGGAGTTGCTTGACCGCCATGGCCAGCATCAACGAGCAGGACCGTCGCAGGATTTCCAGCCCATCGGGCTCCTGCGGCGTCACAATGCTGACCCTGGCGTTCGCCTTGATCATGAATTCGCAGTCCACTAGCGCACCGTCCACCCGGCCTGCTACTGCCGCATTGGCCAGCCCTGGACCAATACTCGCAGCAACCTCATGAACGGATAGCGGTTGATCGTACTCACGCAATGAACCATCGGGGAGGGTGATCTTGATCATGGTTATTGTTCTCGAATGCTTCGATCACACGCATGAACATTAGAGGCAAACGTTATCGTTTGTCATGTAGACCTTTTTCCTATCCGGCCACTGCGCCCGACGGCCATGTTCAGAACTCGTTCTGCAGGACCTTGTAGCTGCGGGCCAGAACGCGGTAGATCACCGGACGGATTCTTGCGGATCATGGTTTGCTCAACGCGTTGTAGAGGGTATTGAGGTTGTGTTCGAACAACCCGGCAAACGTACTGGCCGGACCGCTCGACGCGAGCGCGTCGGAGTACAGGGTGCCGCCGATCTGCGCCCCGCTTTCGTCGGCGATCTGCTTGAGCAGGCGGGCGTCCTTGATGTTTTCCATGAACACCGCTTTGACCTTGGCCTGACGAATCTGGGTGATCAGCGCAGCGACTTCGCTGGCCGAAGGTTCGCGTTCGGTCGACAGGCCCTGAGGCGCCATGAAGTCGATGCCATACGCCTGGCCGAGATAACCGAACGCGTCATGGGACGTGACGATCTTGCGATTGCCCGGGGGAAGCGAGCCGAGCTTGGCCTTGGCTTCGGCCAGCAGTGTGTGGATCTGCTTCAGGTAGGTTTGGCTGTTGCGTTGGTAGTCGGCTTTGTTCGCGGGATCGGCGGCGATCAGCGCTTTGGCGATGTTGTTGATATACAGCTCGGTGTTCGCCAGGTTGTGCCAGGCATGGGGGTCTGGAATGGATTCGCCGTCCTCCTCCAGTGAGCGCGGAATGACGCCGTGGCTGGCGCTGATCAACGGTGCTTTGGTTTCACTGCTGGACACCAGGCGATCCAGCCACTGTTCGAAACCCAAGCCATTCTTGATGATGAGTTTGGCCTTCAACAGCGCTTTCGCGTCATCTGGCGTCGGTTCGTAAGTGTGGGCATCGGCGTCCGGGCCGACCATGTTGGTGATCTGGATATGCTCGCCACCGACCTGATGCGTCATGTCGGCGAGGATGCTGAAACTGGTGACCACCTGCAGTTTTTCTGCAGCGGACAGCGACATCGATAGCATCAAACTGAACAGCACGAGTAAAGCGCGCATCGGGTAATACCTCATTGGGATGTGAGCAAAGGCGGGCGGCGCAGCAATCCGTGCACCGGTCCGAACACCACGGACACCAGATAGAAACCGCCGGCCACCAGCACAATGGCGGGACCGCTGGGAAGCGAGTCATGGAACGACAGCAGCAGACCGAGCCACACTGAGACGCTTCCAAGCAGCGCGGCAATGGCGATCAGTACCGGCAGTCGACGGCTCCAGAAGCGCGCAGCGGCGGCCGGCAGCATCATCAAGCCAACCACCATCAAGGCCCCGATCGCCTGGAAACCAATGACCAGATTCAGCACCACGAGCGTCAGGAAGACGCCATGGACCAGTGGACCGAGCCGGCTGACGGTTTGCAGGAAAAGCGGGTCGAGGGTGTCCAGCACCAGCGGACGGTAGATCAACAGCAGGGCGATCAGGCTGAAGCCGCAGACCCATAACATGCCGGTCAGTGTCGGAGCATCGACTGCCAGCGCGGAGCCGAATAGCAGGTGCAGCAAATCCAGGCGTTTACCGGCCATCCCGAGGATCAGTACGCCGCTGGCCAGGGAGATCGGGTAGACAGCGGCGAGGCTGGCGTCTTCCCGCAGGCCGGTGCGACGGGTGACCCATGCGGCGAGGCCCGCCATGCCAAGGCCTGCGGCGAGACCGCCGATGGTCAGTGCGCCGAGGCTCAAACCGGCCAGCCAGAAGCCCAGTGCCGCACCGGGCAGGATGCCATGGGCCACCGCATCACCCATCAGGCTCATGCGTCGCAAGATCAGAAATACGCCAAGCGGCGCTGTGCTGCACGCCAGCGTCAGGCCACCGAGCAACGCCCGGCGCATGAAGACGAACTCGTGAAAGGGTTGCCAAAGATCGGCGGCAGCGAGCATCAGGCCACCTGCGTTTGCGGTTGTTGATGGATCAAGTCCACGCTCTGCCCGAGGACGCACCCACTGCTTTTGATCAGCAGGGTTTGGGGCATGTGTCGGCGAACGGCGGCCAGGTCGTGGCACACGACGACCAACGTCCGGCCCTCGGCATGCCAGGCGTGAATGTGTTCCCAGAGCAGCGCCTGACCCGATTCATCGAGCGCGGCATGAGGTTCATCGAGCAACAACAAGCGCGCGTCCGCGAGGCTCAAACGGGCAAGCAGGGCACGCTGCAGTTCGCCGCCGGACAGGGCCATTAACGGGCGTTGTTCCAAACCGGTCAGGTGCCAACTTTCAAGCACGGCTTCGAGGCGTTGCCTGCGTGTCTCTGGCGCTTGCTTGCTGCCCCAGAAACCGGCTGCCACCAAGTCCTGGAGGCTGATGGGAAATTGCCGGTCCAGGTGTTGTTGCTGTGGCAGAAATGAAAGGGCGCCACGACGTGGACTCCCCAGCACAACCTTGCCAGCCAGGGGCTTTTGCAGGCCTGCGATGACTTTCAACAGGCTGCTTTTACCTGAGCCGTTCGCCCCGATAATGGCGGTCAGGCTGCCCTTGGCTAATTCGACATCCATCGGTGGCGTCAGCGGTTGACCGGGCGCTCCCCATTGCAAGGCTTGGCAACGGATCATGCGTCCTCCCAATTCCAGCGACTTTCCGCCACGGCATCGTGGGCGTGCAGGCTTTCCGCGTGGACGACTCGAATGTGGAAGGCATTGATGCCCGGGGCGCGTTTCAGGGCCTGGTTCAAACGTCGTGCGGCGTCCTCACAGAACATCAAGTTCTGACCGTTGGCCAAGGCGAAGGCTTGCTCGTCTGCGCGCTTGACCGCGGTTTGCACGGCGGTACCGAGGGCCGCTTCGGCGTCGTTGATGATCGCAACCAGCGGCAGTTCATCCAGATAGTCATCCAGACGAAGACGCAATTGGGCACTGCTACGTTGACTGTGCGGCGTCGCAACGATGCCTTTTGTTGACCCGAGCCACGCCAACACTTCGGCCTGTTGCAGGGAGGTGTTGGCGAAATCAGTGATGAACTGTTGCTGAATTAATTGCCGGGCCAGTGCCGCTGAACAGGGACAGGTTGAGGAATAAGGCAGGTCGATTTTTAGTTCCACGTGGAACATTGCGTTTTTCAAACGCGCTTCGATGGTCACGGGGTAGGTTTTCCAGCCGGCCAGCGGGCTAATCAATGCGGGTCTTTTTAACAGTAAATCGGTGTGAATTTTTATCGATGCGCTGCTGGAAAGCCCTCGGTGGCTGTCGAGAAAACGCAGTAACACTCGCTGTAGAACAGGGGGCGAGAGCGTTTCCTGTTCCAGTTGTTCCAGCGCCAGATAAAGACGCGACATGTGGATGCCGCGTGCTTCTCCATCGTCAAGGCTCACTCCGGCATCAGCGGTTGCCACCAAACGTTGGCCATCGAACAAAACAGGAAGAGCAATGCCGCACATGCCCACCCACTCCAGTGGCAGGGCTTGGCGTGGGGCCTGCGCGGCGATATCCGGCAGAGTCAGCGCATTCATGAGCAAGTCCATCGAGGGAGTTGATTTGACATGTTATATTATAACAATCAAATCGACGATGCCTTTTTCACGAGCGGGCTTTCACCCTGCACAGAGGCAAGCACAACAGTCACCGGACGTGCCGTCGATCCTGGTGGAAACCGGCTTCATTTCAAATGTCCGCGATAGCCAGCGATGGGTGACGGCGCGCCATCAGCAGGCAGTGGCTGACGGCTTGTTTGAAGGTTTGCAGCGCTACTTTCAGAAGAATCCACCGGCCAACAGTTACATCGCCTGGCAGCAGGCGCAGAAAACGTCCCAAGCCTGGCTAGCAGCCAGCAACTCGGCTGCAGGTGAACCTGGCACTGCTGCCGCCGGAGCTGGAAAACCGATTGATCGTGGTCCAGCCGACGCGCCGGTTATAGCCGACCCAGGTTTCACCGTCAGAGGCGATGCCAGTGAAAAACGTCAGTTGGCCGTAACGACTGTTGGTCTGCGCCCAGTAGCGTTTTCCAGCCACTTCGAACCCGCGCAGATAAATCGTACTACCGGCAGTGTTGACGCTGTAGGCATTGCCATCGGCGTCCACGCAAGCCAGCAAATTGGCGCTGCGGGTGCAGGTGGCCAACGTCGGAATTTGCCCCCAGGCATCGACAGCGACCAACAATGCAGCGCTCATCAGCGCCAATTTCAGGGCATTACGCATGGCGTTTCTCTTGGTTGGAAGGGGCTTGAGCATTGTGCCTTTTGTCATCGCGGGCAAAAAGGGAGTGGTTTGATTGTTTGGTTATATTATAACATTTAAATAAGCCCGACGATTTGACCGGGCATTCCTTGTGAGGAGCACCTGATGCCCGATCGTCTTCCCGTCACCGTGTTGTCCGGCTTTCTCGGTGCCGGAAAAAGTACACTTCTTAATTACATACTACGTAATCGCGAAAACCTTCGGGTCGCTGTCATCGTCAACGATATGAGCGAAATCAACATTGATGGTAGCGAGGTGCAACGGGATGTGCGCCTCAATAGAGCTGAAGAAAAACTCGTGGAAATGAGCAATGGCTGCATTTGCTGCACGTTGCGCGAAGACTTGCTCGAGGAAGTGAGCAAACTCGCGATGGACGGTCGCTTTGATTACTTGTTGATCGAGTCCACCGGCATTTCCGAACCGCTGCCCGTCGCGGAAACTTTCACCTTCCGCGACGAAAGCGGCCAAAGCCTCAACGACATCGCCCGGCTCGACACCATGGTCACCGTGGTCGACGGCGTGAACTTCCTGCTCGACTACCAGGCCGCCGACAGCCTCGACTCCCGGGGTGAAACCCTTGGCGAAGAGGATGAACGTTCGATCACCGACCTGTTGATCGAACAGATCGAATTCGCCGACGTCATCCTGGTCAGCAAGATCGACCTGATCAGCAGCTGCGAACGGCAAGAGTTGATGGCAATCCTCGAGCGGCTCAACGCCCGCGCGGAAATCATCGCAATGGTCATGGGCGAAGTGCCGCTGAAAAAAATCCTCAACACCGGTCGATTCAACTTCGAAAAAGCCGCCGAGGCACCGGGCTGGTTGCAGGTGTTACGGGGTGAGCACGTGCCGGAAACCGAAGAATATGGCATCGCTTCTGCGGTTTATCGTGCGCGCCGCCCCTTCCATCCGCAGCGATTCTTCAGCTTTATCGATCGTCCGTGGGTGAACGGCAAACTGCTGCGTTCCAAAGGTTTTTTCTGGCTGGCGAGCAAGCACAAGGATGCGGGCAGTTGGTCCCAGGCCGGGGGGCTGATGCGGCACGGGTTTGCCGGACGTTGGTGGCGTTTCGTGCCTAAAGACCAGTGGCCTCAAGAGGAAGAAAACACGGCCGGCATCATGGCGCACTGGACTGCCGCCACGGGTGACTGTCGACAGGAGCTGGTGTTCATCGGCCAGAACATCGATTTCGCGCACCTCACCGACGAGCTCGATGGCTGCCTGCTGACCGAAGAAGAAATGGCGCTCGGTGTCGAGGGCTGGCAGCGGCTGCCAGATCCATTCGGTCCCTGGCATGAAGAGGTGGCCTGATGTTGACGCTGACCTCCGTAGGCGGCAGCCCGGTCGCGACGCGCACCCTGTATCAACATCAGGCTGGCACTCCAGAGTCCTTGACCCGCATCCTCGACGATGATGTGAACCTCGCTGTCTGGAATCGCCAGCTCCCGGCCCATATCGCGGATTTCTCGACCCTGCTGCTGTCCCTGAACGAGCCGTTGGCCGAGTCGTTGTCACTGGAAATGCCCGATGACGAAGCAGAGCCCAATCTCTACGGATTGGCCTCACGTTTCAGTGATCTCCAGGGCTACGAAGGCTTTATCGCCGACCTGTCGTGGCTGGTCCGTGCGTTCGCCTGTTTGCTCGGCGCGAAGCGCATCGGCCTGCGTCTGCGGGTTTTGGACAAGGCCATGTGCCCGCGTTTTCACGTCGATCACGTACCGGTGCGGCTGATTACCACCTATGCCGGGGTCGGCAGCCAGTGGCTGATGGAAGGCGCGATGGACCGCCGACAATTGGGCAAGCCTGACGCGGAACCCCAGGACAACTCGCTGATCGGGCAGATCGCCAGCGGCGACGTGGCTTTGCTCAAGGGGGAGAAATGGCACGGCAACGAAGGTTTCGGGTTGATTCACCGCTCGCCGCAACTCGCTGCTGGCGAGCGGCGTTTGATCCTCACCCTCGACTGGTTGAGCTAGCGGCTCAAGGTTTGAGCCAGGTGCCGTGGCTCTGGGCCTCGCAAAACGGCTTCAAATACGCCGCGTCGGTGGCCACGCCGTAATAGTGAATATCCTGCCGGTAAGGCATATTGGCGACTTGAGCGTTGCTGCAAACGCCGAACGCTCCGGCAGGGCACTGGTCGAGGTACTGCACCTCGACTGTCTGCCCGGCCAGATTCGGTTGGCAAAAGCCGTCGGCGAACAGTTTTTCCGGGATGTTGCGGTTCTGCTGACAGACTTTCACGTCGAGCCTTTCAGCCTGACTGTGGACGATGCAGGCTTGAGCCAGCGCCTCGCCGCAAGTCAGCGTCAGGAGCAACGACCATCCCCTCAACCGCATCCTTACCTCCTCAGAAAACCTCGATCATGTTGCAGAACATTCCCACCCACGTCATCGCCGGGCCATTGGGTGCCGGCAAGACCAGTCTGATCAAGCACCTGTTGGCGCAGCGCCCGGCCGGAGAGCGCTGGGCGGTGTTGATCAACGAGTTCGGCCAGATCGGCCTCGACGCCGCGCTGCTGACACAGGACGCCGATGGTATCGCACTGGGTGAAGTCGCCGGGGGCTGTTTGTGTTGCGTCAATGGCGCGCCGTTTCAGATCGGGCTCGGCCGACTGCTGCGCAAGGCGCGACCGGATCGGTTGTTCATCGAACCGTCCGGGCTGGGGCATCCGGCGCAGTTGCTCAGGCAGTTGAGCGAGGCGCCGTGGGTCGGCGTGTTGGCGGTGCAGCCCTGTGTGATGGTGCTCGATGCCCAGGCTCTTGCCAGCGGCAAGGTGTTGCCCGAGTCGCAACAGGACGCGTTGGGTAGTGCCGGTTTGTTGCTGCTGAACAAGGCGGAAGGCCTGGACGCCAGTGATCGTCAGCGAATCGCTGCGCAGTTGCCTGCTCGTTCATTGTATTGGACGCAGCAAGCGTTCTTGCCACTGAGCGAACTGCCGGGACTGGCGGCTCAGGGAGCGGCGGGTGTGGATAACTTTGTGATGCCCAGGGGGTTGGCGCAAATACCGGCAATCTGGAGCGATCCGGCGCTGCCGATTTGTTTGAGTCAGGAGCAGGAGGGCGGCTGGAGCATCGGCTGGCGCTGGCATCCGAGCCAGACATTCGATGTGTCGCTTGTTTCCCGGTGGCTGACCAGCCTGGACTGGCGGCGGGCGAAGCTGGTTATCCACAGTGTCGAGGGTTGGATCTCGGCAAATGCGCTGGACAATGCAGAGCTGCAATGGCTGGCCAGTGAGTGGCGGCAGGATTCGCGGATCGAGCTGATTTTCAGTGCGCCGCAGGATGTCGACTTATTGCAGCAAAGCCTCGCCGAGTGTCGGTTGAAAGGGAATTAACTCACCCGCGCTCAAGGCCGCCATTTGCTGTGTTCTTGCCGCCAATGGCTCAGTTCGATCACTTCGGCGCTGGGCCTTGCGACATCAACCACCGGTGGCGTGTCGTCGAACGGTGCCGGGTAGGGCGCCAATTCGATCTGTGCACTGTGGGCGCCGAACTGGGTGATGGTGCCGTTGTGGCGAGTTTCGCCCGTCACGGTGAATTCGAAGTTATACACACGGGCCAGGCGTCGGCGACCACTGGCATCCTTGATGAAACCGATTTTTTTCAACGCCACATTGCCATCCAGCAACTCGATCCCGAGCTTGCCGCAATGCTGTTTGACCCGCTCCAGCGCCCGTTCGCGCAGGCCGTGGTTGTGCCAAAGCCAAGCGCCCGCCGTGGCGAACAACATCAGCACGAAAATATTTCCAAGGGTCAGCATCAACAGGGTGCTCCAACAAGATAGTGTCAGCTTAACTGCGTCGCTGGTCTGTCGTACAGGCTGCGTTTAGTCGCATACTGCGCGGCTCGAATTTCAATCGTTTTACGGATAACTCACCGCATGAAACGTACACCCCATCTGCTCGCTATCCAGTCCCACGTGGTGTTCGGCCACGCTGGCAACAGTGCCGCGGTTTTCCCGATGCAGCGGGTCGGGGTGAACGTGTGGCCGCTCAATACCGTGCAGTTCTCCAATCACACCCAGTACGGCCAATGGACGGGCGAAGTGCTGGCGCCTCATCAGATCACCGACCTGGTTGAAGGTATCGCGGCGATTGGCGAACTGGGCAATTGCGATGCGGTGTTGTCGGGCTATCTCGGCAGTGCGGCCCAGGGCCGGGCCATCCTCACGGGTGTGGCGCGGATCAAGTCGATGAATCCCAAGGCCTTGTACCTGTGTGACCCGGTGATGGGGCATCCGGAGAAAGGTTGCAGCGTGCCGGCGGAAGTCAGTGATTTCCTGCTGGAAGAGGCCGCCGCCGTGGCGGACTTCATGTGCCCGAATCAATTGGAGCTCGACAGCTTTTCGGGGCGCAAGCCGCAGTCGCTGTTCGATTGCCTGGCGATGGCGCGAGCGTTGCTGACGCGTGGTCCGAAGGCGGTGCTGGTCAAGCATCTGGACTATCCCGGCAAAACGCCGGACGTCTTCGAGATGCTCCTGGTGACCGCAGAAGGCAGCTGGCATTTGCAGCGTCCGCTGCTGGCGTTCCCGCGTCAGCCGGTGGGTGTTGGCGACCTGACCTCCGGGCTGTTCCTGGCCCGCGTTCTATTGGGCGACAGCCTGGTGGCCGCTTTCGAGTTCGCCGCGTCGGCGGTGCATGAGGTGTTGCTGGAAACCCAGGCCTGCGCCAGTTATGAACTGGAACTGGTGCGGGCGCAGGACCGGATTGCCCATCCCCGGGTGCGGTTTGAAGCGACTTCGATCAGTTTGTAAGCGGATCGCGGCAAAAAAGATCGCAGCCCGCCTCAGGCTGCGATCCTTCGGCTTAGGCGTCGCCCTTGATTTCCTGATAGCGCTTTTCCAGTTCCTGGCGAATCTGCCGGCGCTGTTGCGCCTGCATGTAGCGACGCTTGTCTTCACTGTTTTGCGGTTGCAGGGGCGGCACGGCTGCCGGTTTGCGCTGGTCATCCACCGCGACCATGGTGAAGAAGCAGCTGTTGGTGTGGCGCACCGAGCGCTCACGAATGTTTTCGGTCACGACCTTGATGCCCACCTCCATCGAGGTGTTGCCGGTGTAGTTGACCGAAGCGAGGAAGGTCACCAGTTCGCCGACATGAATCGGCTCACGGAAAATCACCTGGTCCACCGACAGGGTCACCACGTAGCGGCCGGCATAACGGCTGGCGCAAGCGTAGGCCACTTCATCGAGGTACTTGAGCAAGGTCCCGCCGTGAACATTGCCAGAGAAGTTGGCCATGTCAGGGGTCATCAATACCGTCATCGACAGCTGGGCGTTTCCGGGTTCCATAGCATTCTCACGGGTCAAGGCAAGGTCTGAGGGGACGCACCTCTGCGGGTGCCTGTACGGTTTTTTCAAACCAACGTTATCGGGACGCCGTAGCGTGCGCCGCCGTCACGCCGGATCGATCTGTTTCCTTATATTGCACTGCCTTTCTGCCGGAAGTCGCGGTGTTACCCTTCAAAAGCCCATGCCCAAGGGCAATTCCTACGCGGAAAGCGGATTTATTACCCTGCTTGATCAGACTTTTCCTGCGTCCGATTGAGCAATGTCAGTCAAGGAGCCTCACACCATGCATGCCATCAGTTTCATTCAGGATTTGGCAGTCATCATGCTGGTCGCAGGTGTGGTGACCGTGCTTTTTCATCGGTTCAAGCAACCGGTGGTTCTGGGCTACATCGTCGCCGGCTTCATCATTGGCCCATACACCCCGCCGTTCGGCTTGATCCACGATGAAGAAACCATCAAGACCCTGGCGGAGCTGGGGGTGATTTTCCTGATGTTCTGCCTGGGTCTGGAGTTCAGTCTGCGCAAGTTGTTCAAAGTGGGCGCCACAGCGTTTATCGCGGCGTTCCTGGAAATCGTGCTGATGATCTGGATCGGTTACGAGATAGGTCGGTGGTTCGACTGGAACACCATGGATTCGCTGTTCCTGGGCGCGATCCTGGCGATTTCCTCGACCACCATCATCGTCAAGGCGCTCAACGATCTGAAGATGAAGAATGAGCGCTTTGCGCAGCTGATTTTCGGGGTGTTGATCGTCGAGGACATTCTGGGCATCGGCATCATCGCTTTGCTATCGAGTATCGCGGTCAGCGGCACGGTCAGCTCCGGCGAAGTGTTCTCCACAGTCGGCAAGCTCTCGCTGTTCATGATCGTCGCGCTGGTCATCGGCATTCTGTTGGTACCGCGATTGCTGGCCTATGTGGCCAGATTCGAGAGCAATGAAATGCTGCTGATCACGGTGTTGGGCCTGTGTTTTGGTTTCTGCCTGCTGGTGGTCAAACTCGAATACAGCATGGTGCTGGGCGCGTTCCTGATCGGTGCCATCATGGCCGAGTCCCGGCAGTTGCTGAAGATCGAGCGCCTGATCGAACCGGTTCGCGATTTGTTCAGCGCGATTTTCTTCGTCGCCATCGGGCTGATGCTGGACCCGATGATCCTGCTGCAATATGCCTGGCCGATTGCGGTGATCACCGTCGCTGTGGTGCTCGGCAAGATGCTGTCCTGCGGTCTTGGCGCCTTTATCGCCGGCAATGACGGACGCACCTCACTGCGGGTGGGGATGGGGCTGTCGCAGATCGGCGAATTTTCTTTCATCATCGCTGCCTTGGGCATGACCCTGCAGGTCACCAGCAATTTCCTGTATCCGGTGGCGGTAGCGGTATCGGTGATCACCACGCTGCTGACACCCTATTTGATTCGCGCGGCCGATCCTTTGTCGATCAAGCTGGCCGCCGTGATGCCGCAGCGCCTGGGACGAGTATTGGGGATGTATGGCGAATGGCTTCGCAGCATCCAGCCGCAGGGCGAGGGTGCGCTGCTGGCATCGATGATTCGACGAATTCTGCTGCAAGTCGGGGTCAATCTGGCATTGGTGATCGCGATCTTCTTCGCCGGCGCTTATTTCGCCGAACGAATGTCCGCCTATGTGCAAGATCTGATCAGCGATCCGAGCTGGCAGAAGGCGCTGATCTGGGGCGGAGCGCTGCTATTGTCGCTGCCCTTCCTGATTGCCGCGTATCGCAAGCTCAAGGCACTGTCGATGTTGCTGGCGGAAATGGGCGTGAAGCCGGAGATGGCCGGGCGCCACACACAGCGAGTGCGTCGGGTGATTGCAGAAGTCATCCCGATCCTCTCGCTGTTGGTGATCTTCCTGCTGTTGGCAGCCTTGTCGGCCAGTATTCTGCCGACCAACAAGTTGCTGATGCTGATCGTCGTGGTCGCGGCCGCCGTGGCGGCGCTGCTGTGGCGCTGGTTTATCCGCGTCCACACGAGGATGCAAATTGCGTTGCTGGATACTCTGGACAATCACAAGGATTCATCCGGGCATTGACCCGTTGGGGGCGTCTGCGCACTCAGCTTTCCAGCCAGACGTCCCGCGCCCAGTGCCAAACCGATTCCCAGGATTCTTCGGTGATCAGCTCTTCTTCGCCGGACCACAGCACCACGGTGCCGTCTTCTTCAACGCAGTAGTAGTTATCGCCGTCCTGGCAGAGCGGGATCAGGTCGCGCGGCACGCCGACGTCCCAAGCGTTGGCTGCAACATCCGGCAGGTAGGTGTGCGATTGCGGGTCGGTGACGGTTACCGGCTCGAGGCTGCCGTAAACCACGTCGCTGACGGTCAGCAGGAACTCCTTGAAGACGAACGGTATGTTGATGAAGAGCTCTTCTTCGATCTCTACCAGTTGGTCGTCGTCAGGCAATTCCAGTGGAACCGGTACGGGTTCATTGGCTTCACGCAGTTGTTCAATGACTTCTTCCACGTCCGGGATCCTCTTGCTTGAATGGCGCGGTTTATATGGGGCGGTTTATACAGTAGCTCGCTATAGATGCAACCGTGAAATAGAAAACCCCGGACACGAGCCCGGGGTTTTCTATTACTGCACGTAAGCCGCGGAGGTTAATCAACCGTTCTGGCGGATACCGGCCACCAGCCAAGGCTGGTTTTCGCCCTGGGCACGTTCCATGTTCCAGCTTTCGCTGAACATTTCGCCCTGGTCGAAACGCGAAGTTTTCGACACGCCGCTGAAGGTCAGGGTGGCGATGGTCTTGTCGGCGCGATCATCCACACCGTCCAGTTGTACAACGAGGTTATCGATGTAGGTGGACTGGAAGGCGTCGCCCAGATCGGCACGTTCGCGCTTGAGGAAATCCAGCATTTGCGGGGTCACGAACTCGGCGATCTTGTCCATTTCGTTGGCATCCCAGTGTTGTTGCAGGGACTGGAAATGGTTTCGGGCCGCTTCGACGAAGTTCTTTTCATTGAACCAGGCTGGCGCATTGATCACCGGACGTGCAGCAACCGGTGCGGCCGAACCGCCGAAGATCGAGCCGCCGGCAGGCTTCTGCTCGAACACTTCACGCTGCATGGGTGCGTAACCTGCCGGAGCCATGTGCTCCTGCTGCTTGCGACGACGAGCGGCAATAAAGCGGAAGATCAGGAAGGCGATGACCGCCATGATCAGGATGTCGAAGATCTGCATGCCCTGGAAGCCGCCGCCCATGAACATGGACGCCAGCAGGCCACCGGCGGCGATACCGGCCAGAGGGCCGAGCCAGCGTGAAGCACCGCCGGCCTTGGCTGCGGCACCCGCGGCACCTGCAGCGCCAGCGGTCGCAGCAGCGCCGCCCATGCCTGGAGAAGAAGGTGCCATCTGGCTGGTTTGGTGTGTCGGCGCCGCGCCGGCGCTTTTGCCACCACCGAAGCGCTTGGCGGCATTGACGTCGAGACTCATCGTCAGGCCAATGCACAGCGCCATGGCGATGCTAAGAAAACGTTTCATAAAGGGAATTCCCGTTTGTGGAGGGCACGCGCGCCATGTTGCACAGCTGAAGTGTCACTGGCTAGCGGCAGAGTGTTTCGGGCTTTTGCTTGACAGGTTTCATTCAGCTTTAGCCAATGCAATAAGGCCTGTTAACTTTGGTCTGTAGGATGAGTGGATAAGTTCTGTAGGGAAGATCTCTAGCGTCGCAACGCCAGCATGACGACGCCGGCCGTGATCAGACCGATTCCGCCCCATTGGCGCAGGTCGAGTTTTTCACCCAGCAGGATCACGCCGAGCACCGCGACCAGCACCACGCTGAGTTTGTCCACCGGGGCGACCAGTGAAGCAGGGCCGACCTTGAGTGCACGGAAATAGCAAATCCACGATGCGCCAGTGGCCAGCCCCGACAGCAGCAGGAACAGATAGCTCTTGGTGGAAATCGATCCCAGTGACTGATATTGGCCCGTGGCGTACAAAATCAAGGCCAGGCTGACCAGAACCACGATGGTTCGCAACAGGGTGGCAAAGTCGGAATTGACGTTTTCGACGCCGACTTTCGCGAAAATGGCGG
The DNA here is from genome assembly GCF_054481235.1 of Pseudomonas fluorescens group sp. PF-69. Taxonomy (NCBI): domain Bacteria; kingdom Pseudomonadati; phylum Pseudomonadota; class Gammaproteobacteria; order Pseudomonadales; family Pseudomonadaceae; genus Pseudomonas; species Pseudomonas fluorescens group sp. PF-69. The sequence continues at coordinate 1,673,145 of NZ_JBTMNC010000001.1, forward strand.
TCATCGCCGCAAATACAGCGGACAACAGGGCCCAGAATGTCCAGGAAGAAAAGAAGCCTGTGCCCATCTCATCGCACCTTAAATTCAATTGTCGGCCTGCATCCTGTGAGAGCGAGCTTGCTCGCGATGACGGACTGACAGCCAGAGATAATGTCGACTGATCTACCGCTATCGCGAGCAAGCTCGCTCCCACAGAAAAGCTAGATCGCTTCCAGCTTCGCATACCCCAGCATCAGCCACTTGCTGCCTTCGCTGAAGTTCACTTGCACGCGGGCCTGGGCCCCGGCGCCTTCGAAGTTGAGGATCACACCATCGCCAAACACTGAGTGGCGTACGGTCTGACCCAGGCTGAAGCCGGTCTGCGGGATCTCGCTGCCGCTGAACAGGTTGCTGCCACTCATCGACTGGTTGCCACCGAAAGGACGGCTGACGCTGTTGGAAAGGCGCACTTCCTGAATCAGGCCTTTCGGCACTTCGCGTACGAAACGCGAGACTTTGTTATAGGTCTCACTGCCGTACAGGCGTCGGGTTTCAGCATAGGTCATCACCAGGTTCTGCATGGCCCGGGTGATGCCGACATAGGCCAGACGCCGTTCCTCTTCAAGGCGGCCGGGCTCTTCCAGGCTCATCTTGTGCGGGAACAGGCCTTCTTCCATGCCCACCAGGAACACATAAGGGAATTCCAGGCCCTTGGCGCTGTGCAGGGTCATCAACTGAATGCTGTCTTCGTGCTCGTCGGCCTGGGTATCCCCGGCCTCCAGCGACGCATGACCGAGGAACGCCGCCAGTGGCGTCAGGTCCTCGTCTTCCTCGCTGTTTTCGAAGTTGCGCGCGGCGCTGACCAGTTCCTCAAGGTTTTCGACCCGGGCCTGGCCTTTCTCGCCTTTTTCCGCTTCGTGATAGGCAATCAGCCCGGACTGCTCGATGACGGTCTGGGTCATCAGGTGCAGCGGCATCTCCATGCATTTGGCCGCGAGGTTTTCGATCAGCTCGACAAATGCCCCCAGAGCGCTGGCCGCGCGACCGGTCAGGCCCTTGTTGGCCACGAGCTGACGCATGGCTTCCCACATCGACACATCGCTGTGGCGCGCGTGGTCGCGAATCGCTTCGACGGTTTTCTCGCCAATGCCACGGGCCGGGACGTTGATCACCCGTTCCAGTGCCGCATCGTTGCCTCGACCTTCAAGCAAGCGCAGGTAGGCCATGGCGTTCTTGATTTCCGCGCGTTCGAAGAAGCGCTGCCCACCGTAGATGCGGTAAGGGATGCGCTCACGCAGCAAGGCTTCTTCCAAAACGCGCGATTGGGCGTTGGAGCGATACAAAATGGCGATATCGCTACGGGACAAGCCGGTTTTCAGCGCGCTTTCGATAGTTTCGACAACGTAGCGGGCTTCGTCGTGTTCGTTGAATGCAGCGTATAGATTGATGGCTTCGCCTTCGCCGCCGTCAGTCCACAGCTCTTTGCCCAGGCGCCCGGTATTGTTGGCGATCAACGCGTTGGCGGCCTTGAGAATCCCGGCGGTGGAGCGGTAGTTCTGCTCCAGGCGAATGGTTTCGGCGTCCGGGAAGTCTTCGGAGTACTGATAGATGTTCTCGATTTTCGCGCCACGCCAGCCATAAATCGACTGATCGTCATCGCCAACCACCATCAGGCTGTCGCCACCCTTGGCCAGTAGGCGCAACCAGGCGTATTGCACGGCGTTGGTGTCCTGGAACTCATCCACCAGAATGTGCCGGAAGCGCTTCTGATAATGCGCCAGCAGCCCCGGGTGATCGCGCCACAGGTCCAGTGCGCGCAACAGCAGTTCGGAGAAGTCGATGACGCCGGCGCGCAGGCACGCGGCCTCATAGGCTTCATAGATGCTGCGCATGGTTGCCAGGAACAAATCACCGCTGGCTTGAATGTGTTGCGGACGCAGACCTTCGTCTTTCTGCCCGTTGATGAACCATTGGGCCTGACGGGCCGGCCAGCGTTGTTCGTCCAGGCCCAGCTCGCGGATGACCCGCTTGACCAGTCGCTGCTGATCGTCGCTGTCGAGAATCTGGAAGGTCTGGCTCAGCCCGGCTTCCTGCCAGTGCGCCCGCAACAAGCGGTGTGCCAGGCCGTGGAAGGTGCCGACCCACATGCCGGCCGGGTTGATACCCATCAACTGCTCGATGCGATGACGCATCTCGGCAGCGGCCTTGTTGGTAAAGGTCACCGACAGGATGGAGTGAGGCGATGCGTTTTCGACCTGGATCAACCAGGCGATACGGTGCACCAGCACTCGGGTTTTACCGGAACCAGCACCGGCCAGGACCAACTGACGACCCACGGGGGCTGCTACGGCCTGCCGTTGGGCATCGTTGAGGGAGTTCAGCAGAAGGGAGAGATCATCGCGCATCGGGGCATTCTAGGGGGCTGCGTCACACCGGGCAAACCCCGCTTTGTTTTAGCCGATGAAAGAGGCGCACGGGACGACCGGTCAGTCATTGTCTGCAGACGTTGGCCGGCCTTGTCCAGCGGCTTTTACTGCCGAGACGGGTGGTCGTACTTTTGACTGTTTTTTGACCTGTAGCTGTTTGGTCCGGGCATTTGCTTGTGTATGCTCCGTTCACGTTTCGGGCCTGTGCTCGTCATTATAAGAACAAGAATATTGCCTATGATCTTCAGCTCCCACCTGTCGGGCCCCACAGTGGAGCCTCGGGTTATCCGTAAACAATACGCCATGGAAATGGCGGTCGAACGCACGCGTCTGCTGTATCAGGGCTCTTTGCTGCCGACATTGTTCATGTTGATCAATGGTCTGGTCTGCGCCGGGTTGCTCTGGAGCCCGCAGCGGTACTTCCTGGTCAGTGTCTGGATGGTGTGGTTGCTGTCCCTGGTGGCCTTGCGCGTGATTCAGGTCGCCGCCTTCGATTCGGCGATTCCCAACCGTCAGGCGCATCCCGTCTGGCGACGCATGTTTTTGCTGGGCTCCGGTCTCACTGGCTTGACCCTCGCTGGCGCAGGCATCGCGCTGGTCCCCGCCGATAACTTCATCCAGCAGGCCTGGGTTTTCGGTCTGATCGGCGCCGCGGCACTTTCAGCCAGTGTGGCCTATGCGGTCAGCCTGCCGGGGTTCCTGTCGTTCACTTTGCCCTGTTTGTTGCCGGCCATCGCCTATCTGTTCTGGGGCGGCGATGAGCAGGCGCAAGGCTGGGGCTGGTTCGGCCTGATTTTGTTGGGCGCCCTGAGCGTGGTGGCCTGGCAGGTCAACCGCCTGATCGATCGAGAATTATTGCGACGTTTCCAGAACCAAGCGTTGATCGAGCATTTGCAGCAGGCGCAAAACTGCAGCGACCAGCTCAATCAAAAGCTGGCCAGCGAAGTTGAGCAGCGCCGTCGCGCCGAAGACGAACTGCGTGAAATTCAGGCCGGCCTGGAAAGCCGTGTTGCACAACGCAGCCTGGAGCTGGACGCCGCCAACCAGGCGCTGAGCAAGAGTGAGGCGCGACTGGCCCTGGCATTGGAGGCCAGTGAGCTGGGGCTATGGGACTGGAACCTGCAAACCGATGAGGTCCATCACACCCAGATTCAGGAGCTGTTCGGCCTGGAGCCGGAATACGTGACGGCCATGTTGCGTCATCTCAAGCCACGCCTGCATCCCGACGATCTTCCTGCGCTGAGAAAGGCGTTGGTCGAACATTTGAAGGGACGGACCGAGGATTACCAGATTGAATACCGGGTGCGTCATGCCGACGGCCACTGGGTGTGGATCGAAGATCGCGGGCGAGCGGTGGAGCGCGCTGAAAATGGCCGGGTGATCCGCATGGTCGGCACCCGTCGCGACATCAGCGCCGGCAAGGCGCTCGAAGAGCAGCAGCAACTGGCGGCGACGGTGTTCGAGGCGGCCAGCGAGGGCATTGTGATTTTTGATCCGAATTACGCCCTGATCGCCATCAATCAGGCCTTCAGTCGCGTGACTGGCTATGAGATCGAAGACATGCTGGGGCGCAACGTCGTCGAGTTGCCCTGCAGTCGCGATGCGCGCCGACACTACGGAGCGATTCACCAGGCGCTGGAGCAATACGGCAGCTGGCAGGGTGAACTGGTGGAAACCCGCAAGAACGGCGAGATGTACCCGCAATGGCTGCAATTGAACACTGTGCGCGATACTCGGGGAAAGGTAAGCCATATTGTCGGCTTCTTCTCCGATCTTTCGGCGCGGCGAGAATCCGAAGAGCGCATGCGCTATCTGACCCATTACGACGAACTGACGGGTCTGGCCAACCGGGCGATGTTCCGCGAACGGCTCAGCGAAGCGCATCAGCGAGTGCGCCAGGGCGGCTATCGCAGCCTGGCGCTGCTGCATATCAATCTGGATCGTTTCAAACAGCTCAACGATAGTCTTGGCCATGAAGTCGCCGACCAATTGCTGCAGAAAATGGCTCGACGGTTGGTCAACGCGTTGCCCGAGGCGGACACCATTGCGCGTTTGTCGGGCGACGAGTTTGCCGTGTTATTCAATTCCTACGGCAACCTCTCGAGCCTGGCGCGGGTAGCGACGCGCTTGTCGAACAAGTTGCGTTTGCCGGTGACCATCGATGGCCATGAACTGGTGGTCAGCTCATCCATGGGCATCAGCCTGTTGCCGGACAACGCCCGGGAAATTTCCGCGTTGGTCAGCCAGTCGAACATGGCCATGCAACATGCCAAACATCTGGGCGGCAATAATTTCCAGTTCTACACCGACAGCCTGCAAGCCAGCACGCTGGAGCGCTTGCAGCTGGAAAACCAGTTGCGCAAAGCCATTGATGAGAATCAGTTGATGGTGTTCTACCAGCCGAAGCTGTGTCTCGTCACGGGCAAGCTGAACGCTGCCGAGGCATTGGTGCGCTGGGACCATCCGACCATGGGCCGCGTGCCACCGGGAGACTTCATCGGCCTGGCGGAAGAAACCGGGCTGATCGGTCCAATTGGCGAGTTCGTGTTGCGTCAGGCCTGCTGGCAGGCCTGTGAGTGGCAGCGACAGGGGCTTGAGCCGATTCGGGTGTCGGTCAATCTATCGGTGCATCAACTGCGTCAGGGCAAACTGGTCAGCCTGGTTCGGCAGGTGCTGGAGGAAACCGGTCTGGCGCCGCATTACCTGGAGCTGGAGCTCACCGAAAGCCAGTTGCTGGACAGCGTCGAGCACATCATCGCGACTTTCCAGCAGTTACGTGATTTGGGCGTGAAGCTGGCGATCGATGATTTCGGTACCGGCTATTCGTCTTTGAGCTATCTCAAGCGCATCCCGGTGGATTACGTGAAGATTGATCAGGCGTTCATTCGAGGCCTGGTGGAGGGCAGCGAAGACGCGGCGATTACCCGGGCGATCATCGCCATGGCTCACGGCTTGTCGTTGAAGGTAGTGGCGGAAGGGGTCGAGCGTCAGGAGCAACTTGAATTCCTCAAAAAGGAAAGCTGCGATGAGGTGCAAGGGTATCTGATCAGCCGGCCCATCGAGGCGGAGAGCCTGGCGATCCTGTTGCGGGAGCAATTCGCCGGTTGAATGGCAAGATTTCCCGTCGGGCAGGTTTGAATGCCGACGGGAAATCGGGAATTTGATGTTTTCTTAGTGGGTCATCAGAACTTCATCGATATGGTGAATTAACTTGCCGTCGTGGAAGATACTGACGCCAGTGACATAGGATTCGCCAGATACTTTATATTCGACAAGTTTGTCGGTCTCGACCTGTAAAGAAATCTGATTGGAAGTTTCAAGTTTCAAATCCAGGCTGAGGTCATAGGATTTGTCCTGTATCGGACTGAGCTCAAGCTTGGGTGTGATGCCCGTATGGGCAACGGTTACGGTGCCGAAGGTGCGGAAAGATTTGGCGCCAGGCATGCGATCGATTTGTGCGGTCCAGTTCTTGGTTTTAATGTTCATGATATAGAGTTCCTTTAATTAATTATTGTTGCTTCCTGCGGAGTTAATATATCCAGCAAAGTTTGGTTGCGGGTAATAAAATCAAGTTGTGTTTGTAAGGCTATGTATATTGTTTTTATTGTTCTGGCGATTCGGGATGAGCCATCACTTAGCCGGCTGAAGGCCGTAGTGACCGCAAAAAGGGGGGCAAGGGGCTGCTTCAAGCATCAGGCAGGACTGCTACATGAAGCGCAGGCACGTGAAATCGAGGGATCTGGTTACGCATTGAGCAGGCAAAAAGCCGTTTCATGTAGTATAACTACAAGCTTGCTACATCCCCCGGCGCTTGCCCATAACAAAGAGTCCACCCCTTTGAATCTGCTGCAACACATCGCCCAGTCTCGCCACCTGTTACGCAAGTCGGAGCTCAAGGTCGCCGACCACGTGCTGCTTGATCCTGCGGCCGTGATGCACAGTTCCATGGCTGATCTGGCCCATAGCGTGGGCATCAGCGAGCCGACCATCGTGCGCTTTTGCCGCGCCATCGGTTGCTCCGGGTTCCAGGACCTGAAGCTGAAGCTGGCCCAGAGCCTGGCGGCAGGCGCGAGCTTCGGGCAGTTCGCGATCCACGAAGACGATTCGGTCGCTGATTACAGCCTGAAGATTTTCGACACCACGTTGCACACCTTGATGGAGGTTCGCGAGAAGCTCGATCCCCTGGAGTTGCAGCGAGCCGTGACGCTGATGTCACAGGCTCAGCGCGTGGAATTCTATGGTTTCGGCGCATCGGGTGCGGTCGCGGCGGATGCCCAGCACAAGTTCTTCCGTTTGCTGCTCACGGCTGCGGCCTATTCCGACCCTCACATGCAGGCAATGTCGGCGGTGACCCTGAAACCGACCGACGTGGCGATCTGTATTTCCCAGTCTGGACGTTCCAAGGATTTGCTGATCACCGCCAACCTGGTGCGTGAGAGCGGTGCGTCATTGATCACGCTTTGCCCGAGTCAGACGCCGTTGGCCGAACTGTCGACCGTCAACCTGGCGATCGATGTGCATGAAGACACCGAAATCTACACACCGCTTACCTCGCGTATTGCACACCTGGTGGTGATCGACGTCCTGGCGATGGGGGTGGCCATGGCCCGTGGTCCGAGTCTGGTCAATCACCTCAAGAGCGTTAAGCGCAGCCTTCGCGGTTTGCGGTTATCGCCCAAGTCGGTGAAAGCACTGGACGAATGATCCTGGCTGAGACTGCCGGAAGGTCGTTCCGACCTTATCGCGAGCAGGCTCACTCCCACACTGGATTGTGTGCTCCGCATAACCTGTGGGAGCGAGCCTGCTCGCGATGGCAATCTCCCATACGCCGCAATTTTCATCGGTCTGTAATCATCGAGCCGCCAAACCGTCATCCCCCGCGCCTATCTTGAAGCTCCCGTACTCGCCTTGGGAGACTCGATATGGCCCTGCCTTACGAAGAACGCAACAGCGCTGTCAAAACCCGTCGCCAGCAAGAAGATCAGCGCCGCATGGAATTTCGCCGCGCCATCGAAGATCGCTGTGAACGCCGTCAGCTTCTGGCCGAGATTGGTGATTTTCCTGAAGATCCGGAACTCAACTTTTGGCAGGCTGCATCGACAGCTTCCCGTCGAAACGCTCAACCAGCGCGCTGATCTGTACGCGTTCGCTGCGAATGAACGCAAGGAATGCGTGAGCCACCGGTGACAGCCGTTTAGCCTTGGCCTGCACCAGGCACCAGCTGCGATACAGCGGCAGCTCCTCGACCGGTAACTCGATCAATCCGCCGGTCGCCAGTTCAAGGTTCAGGGCGTGGCGCGTCAACAGCGCAACGCCCAGACCCGCCAATACGCATTCACGCTGGGCTTCGGCTGACGAGACTTCCTGGGTCTGGTTGAAGTGCACGCGCTTCTCTTTGAAATACTCTTCGCAAGCCAGTCGCGTCCCGGAGCCGGACTCGCGCATCAGCAGTGTGTAGGGCTCAAGATCCTGCAATCGCAGCGGCCCCATGTGGCACAGCGGATGATCCGGTGGCGCCACGGCGACGATGGGATTGTTGAGGAACGGCAAGAATTCCAGGCCCATGTCCTGCGGCACCATCGACATGATTACCAGGTCGTCGCGGTTGTCCGACAGGCGTCGAATCACCTGTCCGCGGTTGACCACCGTCAGTTGCAGGTTCACTTCCGGGTGCTGGCGCTTGAAGGCGGCAAACAGGTGCGGAACGAAATACTTGGCGCTGGATTCCACCGCCAGCTTCAATTGGCCCTGCAGCGAGCCCTGCATGTCCGAGAGCTGCATGTCGAGGTTTTCCAGGCGCCCGAAAATGTCCCGGCTGGCGCGTTGAAGGGCTTCCGCCGCTTCCGTCATGTAGAGTTTCTTGCCGACGTAGTCGAACAAAGGCTGGCCAATCAGCTCCTCAAGTTGCCGAATCTGTAGGCTGACGGCCGGTTGTGTGAGCGACATTTCGTCGGCTGCACGGCTGTAGGACCTCAGGTCACAGACTTCATTGAAAATCTGCAATTGACGCAATGTCATACGCATCAATGACTTACGCATTTTTTGCTCGCTCTCTTCGCCGGCAGATGTTTCAACTATAAGTCTTTACTTATGCATGACCCAATAATTATTCATTTTTGTTAATTCCTTGTGAGGGCTAGTGTGGGGCCGCGACCAGATTGAAACATTTGGTCACGCGTCGACCTGGTCTAGCAGGTCGTGGGTACCACCGGCTCATGGGAACCTCCAAGTGATAAAAAAGATCCTGATCGCCAACCGTGGTGAGATTGCCGTACGAATCGTGCGTGCTTGCGCCGAAATGGGCATTCGCTCGGTCGCGATCTATTCCGACGCCGACCGCCATGCCCTGCATGTGAAGCGTGCGGACGAAGCCCACAGCATCGGTGCCGAGCCGCTGGCCGGTTACCTGAACCCGCGCAAGCTGGTGAACCTGGCTGTGGAAACCGGTTGCGATGCGCTGCACCCCGGCTACGGATTCCTTTCGGAAAACGCCGAATTGGCGGACATCTGCGCCGAACGCGGGATCAAATTCATTGGTCCATCGGCTGAAGTCATTCGTCGCATGGGCGACAAGACCGAAGCTCGCCGCAGCATGATCAAGGCTGGCGTGCCGGTGACGCCAGGCACCGAAGGCAACGTGTCGGGCATCGAAGAGGCTCTGACTGAAGGCGATCGCATCGGTTACCCGGTGATGCTCAAGGCCACTTCCGGTGGTGGCGGTCGCGGCATTCGTCGTTGCAACAGCCGCGAAGAACTCGAACAAGCCTTCCCACGCGTCATTTCCGAAGCCACCAAGGCTTTCGGTTCTGCGGAAGTGTTTTTGGAAAAGTGCATCGTCAATCCGAAGCACATCGAAGCGCAGATCCTCGGCGACAGCTTTGGCAACGTAGTGCACCTGTTCGAGCGTGATTGCTCGATCCAGCGTCGCAACCAAAAGCTGATCGAGATCGCCCCGAGCCCGCAACTGACCCCTGAACAGCGCGCCTACATCGGCGACCTGTCGGTGCGTGCAGCCAAGGCTGTGGGCTACGAGAACGCCGGCACTGTGGAGTTCCTGCTCGCCGAGGGCGAGGTGTACTTCATGGAAATGAACACCCGGGTGCAGGTGGAACACACCATCACCGAAGAAATCACCGGCATCGACATTGTTCGCGAGCAGATCCGCATCGCCTCCGGGCTGCCGCTTTCGGTGAAGCAAGAAGACATCCAGCACCGTGGTTTCGCCCTGCAGTTCCGGATCAACGCCGAAGACCCGAAAAACAACTTCCTGCCGAGCTTCGGCAAGATCACTCGTTACTACGCTCCCGGCGGCCCGGGCGTGCGGACCGACACGGCGATCTACACCGGTTACACCATTCCGCCGTTCTACGATTCCATGTGCCTGAAACTGGTGGTGTGGGCGTTGACCTGGGAAGAGGCGCTGGACCGTGGCCTGCGTGCCCTCGATGACATGCGTCTGCAAGGGGTCAAGACCACCGCCGCGTACTACCAGGAAATCCTGCGTAACCCGGAATTCCGTAGCGGCCAGTTCAACACCAGCTTCGTTGAAAGCCACCCTGAACTGACCAACTACTCGATCAAGCGCAAACCCGAAGAGCTGGCCCTGGCCATCGCCGCCGCCATCGCCGCCCACGCAGGCCTGTGAGGAATAGAACAATGACTAAGAAGATTCACGTAACCGATACCATCCTGCGCGACGCCCACCAATCGCTGCTCGCCACGCGCATGCGCACCGAAGACATGCTGCCGATCTGCGACAAGCTCGACAAAGTCGGCTACTGGTCGCTGGAGTGCTGGGGCGGCGCGACTTTCGACGCCTGCGTCCGCTTCCTCAAAGAAGACCCGTGGGAACGTCTGCGCCAGCTGCGCGCCGCGCTGCCTAACACCCGTCTGCAAATGCTCCTGCGCGGCCAGAACCTGTTGGGCTACCGCCACTACAGCGACGACGTGGTCAAAGCCTTCGTGGCCAAGGCGGCGGTCAACGGCATCGACGTATTCCGCATCTTCGACGCCATGAACGACGTGCGTAACCTGCGCGTGGCCATCGAAGCGGTGAAAGCCGCCGGCAAACACGCCCAGGGCACCATCGCCTACACCACCAGCCCGGTGCACACCATCGACGCGTTCGTGGCGCAAGCCAAGCAAATGGAAGCCATGGGTTGCGACTCGGTGGCGATCAAGGACATGGCCGGCCTGCTGACGCCGTATGCCACTGGCGAATTGGTCAAGGCATTGAAATCCGAGCAGTCGCTGCCCGTATTCATTCACTCCCACGACACTGCGGGTCTGGCCGCGATGTGCCAACTCAAGGCGATCGAAAACGGCGCCGACCACATCGACACCGCGATCTCCAGCTTCGCCTCTGGCACCAGCCACCCCGGCACTGAGTCGATGGTTGCCGCCCTGAGAGGCACCGAGTTCGACACCGGCCTGAATCTGGAACTGCTGCAAGAGATCGGCCTGTACTTCTACGCCGTGCGCAAGAAATACCACCAGTTCGAAAGCGAATTCACCGCCGTCGACACCCGTGTTCAAGTCAACCAGGTTCCGGGCGGGATGATTTCCAACCTGGCCAACCAGTTGAAAGAGCAGGGCGCTTTGAACCGTATGGGCGAAGTGCTGGCTGAAATCCCGCGCGTTCGCGAAGACCTCGGCTTCCCGCCGCTGGTGACCCCGACCTCGCAGATCGTTGGCACCCAGGCGTTCTTCAACGTGCTCGCCGGTGAGCGTTACAAGACCATCACCAACGAAGTGAAGCTCTATCTGCAAGGCGGTTACGGCAAGGCGCCGGGCACCGTGAACGAGCAACTGCGTCGCCAGGCCATCGGCAGCGAAGAAGTCATCGACGTTCGCCCGGCCGACCTGCTCAAGCCGGAAATGGCCAAGCTGCGTGCCGACATCGGTGCCCTGGCCAAGTCTGAAGAGGATGTACTGACCTTCGCCATGTTCCCGGACATTGGCCGCAAGTTCCTTGAAGAGCGTGCCGCTGGCACCTTGACGCCGGAAGTGTTGTTGCCTATTCCAGAAGCCGGCGGCATGGCCTCGGCGGGCGGCGAAGGCGTACCGACCGAATTCGTCATCGACGTCCATGGCGAAACTTACCGCGTCGACATCACCGGTGTGGGCGTGAAGGCCGAAGGCAAGCGTCACTTCTACCTGTCCATCGATGGCATGCCGGAAGAAGTCGTGTTCGAGCCGCTCAACGAGTTCGTCAGCGGCGGCAGCAGCAAGCGCAAACAAGCGACTGAGCCGGGCCACGTCAGCACCACCATGCCGGGCAACATCGTCGACGTGTTGGTCAAGGAAGGCGACACCGTCAAGGCTGGCCAGGCTGTGCTGATCACCGAAGCGATGAAGATGGAAACCGAAGTCCAGGCCGCCATCGCCGGTAAGGTCACCGTCATTCACGTGGCCAAGGGTGACCGGGTGAATCCAGGCGAAATCCTGATCGAGATCGAAGGCTGAGTTAACAGCCTCGATACACCGCTTTAAACCTCGGGGGGGCATGTGCTCCCCTTTTTTTTGCGTTGTTGGCCGAGTCGTATTTATGAAGTCACCACACTTCAAGTGAACTCATCGGTTATGCAAATACGCCTTCCCGTAGTGCCGCTCCATTCTTGCCTGAATCAATTCCAATCCAATCGACATCAGCCAGTAAATCACCGCCGCAGTCGTCAGCATCTCAATGTACCGATAGCTCGACCGCCCATAGGATTGCGCCAAAAACATCACTTCCCAAACCCCCATCACCGAGATCAGCGACGAGTCCTTGAGCATGGAGATGAACTGGTTGGTGGTCGGCGGGATGATGGTGCGCATGGCTTGGGGCAGGGTGACGCGCCAGAAAATCACCGTTTCGCGCATGCCCAGGGCCAGTGATGCTTCCCGTTGGCCATGGGGAACGCCGAGGATGCCTGCGCGAAAAATTTCGCTCAGGTAGGCGCCGTAGTTCAGCGACAGGGCGATGATCCCGGCCGCGATGGCGCCCGGTACGAAGCCCAGTTGAGGCAGGCCGAGGTAGATCAACAGAATCTGTATCAGCAATGGTGTGCCGCGAAAGAACGAGGCGTAGAAACTGGCGATGCCGAACGCCACGGCGCTTTTCGACAGCCGGCCCAGGGCGGTGATGAAACCCAGCAGCGATGAGGCGACGATAGAGCACAGGCACAGAAACAACGTCAGCGCCGCACCTTGCAGGAAGCCGTTGGGCGCCAGGTGCAGGCCGACGAGGTTGGGCAGTTTGTCGAGGATGATTGAGAACTTCAGGTCGAAGCTCAGGAAGAAGCTGGTGAACAACCCGAGCATGGCCGCCCAGGTCAGGTACAGCCGCGTGCGGAAACTGAAGATCCGTTGCAGTCGTGACTCAGCCACCGGTTGCGGTGGCTGGGGAGGTTGCTGGAAAGAAGTCATTTACTGATATCGGCGCCGATCCATTTTTGCGAGAGCTTGCTCAATGTGCCGTCCTGTTTCAACTGGGCGAAGACTTCACGTACTTTGCTGTCCCACTGGGCGTCACCCTTTTCAATGGCGACCGAGTTCGGCTCCGAGTACAGCGGGTCGCCGGCCAGTTTGAAGCGCTTGTCTTCGTTCAGGCGCGGTTGGGCGGTCACCAGGTTAGTGAGAATCGCGTCCAGTCGAACCCCGGCCCCCAGGCCCAGGTCCTGGAAGGCGACGTTGTCGGTGTCATACGGGGCGATCTGCACGTCTTCGAACGGGTACTGCAATTGCGTGTCTTCGGCGCCTTCGATCACCAGGTTTTTGTTCAGGTAGCTTTCGTAGCTGGAGGCGCTGGTGAGGCCAACTTTCTTGCCGCTCAGGTCCTTGGCATTGTGAATGCGTTCATCCTTGGCGTTCACCACGATCACCGCCGGCGAGGCGTAGTACTCGACCGGGAAGTCGAAGACCTCGGCGCGGGCTTTGCTCGGGGTCATGGAGCAGATGCAGATGTCGTAACGACCACTCCAGCGGCCAGCGGCAATCACATCCCAGGACGGGGTTTCGAGGCGCAGTTTCACACCCAGCTTCTCGGCCACGGCTTTCGCCACGTCGACGTCGAAACCGTCGAGCTGGTTCTGGTCGTTGAGGAACGAGAACGGTGGATAACTTTCCATCAACACGCCCACCAGTTCTTTCTTTTGTTCGATGCGATCCAGCGTGGCGCCGCCAAAGGCTTGGGTGGAGGCAGCCAGAATCGTCAGGCCCAGGGCCAGTAGCGGTTGGAATTTCACAGTCGATCCCTGATAAAAAAATGATTGTTATTAACCGATTGGTGCGTATTAAATAGTTATAACAACGACTCTGGTAGTGAGTTATTTTCATAAGCTTATGAGTGAATAGCATATGGGCGCAGCAAGCACAGTGATTCTGGATGGTGGCATGGGCCGCGAGTTGCAGCGCCGAGGGGCTCCATTCAGGCAGCCCGAATGGTCGGCGCTGGCCTTGAGCGAAGCACCGCAAGCGGTAGAGGCGGTTCACGCGGCTTATATCGAAAGCGGCGCGAATGTGATCACCAGCAACAGCTACGCGGTGGTGCCGTTCCATATCGGTGAAGAGCGTTTCGCCGCTGAAGGTCAGGCTCTCGCGGCGTTGGCCGGTGAGCTGGCGCGGCGAGCAGTCGATGCGGCGGGCAAACCGGTGCGCGTGGCAGGTTCATTGCCTCCGCTGTTTGGTTCTTATCGTCCGGACCTGTTCGACGCCAAACGTGTCACTGAATTGCTGACGCCACTGGTGAAGGGGCTCGCGCCGCATGTTGACCTATGGCTGGCGGAAACCCAGAGCTCGATCGTTGAGGCGCGAGCGATACACGCCGGTCTGCCGAAGGACGGCAAGCCGTTCTGGCTGTCGTTTACCTTGAAGGATGAAGACGTCGACGAAGTGCCGCGTTTGCGTTCTGGCGAGCCAGTGGCCGAGGCGGCGGCAGTGGCGGTTGAGCTGGGCGTCGAGACGTTGCTGTTCAACTGCAGCCAGCCGGAAGTGATCGGCGCGGCGATTGATGCGGCGCGGGAAGCGTTTGAACGGTTGGGGGTGAACATTCAAATCGGCGCGTACGCCAATGCCTTCCCGCCGCAACCGAAAGAGGCGACGGCTAACGATGGGCTGGACCCATTGCGCGACGATCTCGATCCGCCAGGTTACCTGCAATGGGCGGCGGATTGGCGCAAGCGTGGGGCGAGCCATTTGGGCGGGTGCTGCGGGATCGGGCCGGAGCATATTGCTGTGCTTGCCCAGAAACTGGCGTGAAGCCATTCGCGGGCGGGCTCGCTCCCACAAGGTTTGGACTGGCCACGATAATGTGACCATCGCAAGACCCTGCAGGAGCGAGGCTTGCCCGCGAAGGCGCCCGTCCAGGCGCTGAAGATCTACCCGCGGCACTCTGCCAGGGTTTTCACCTGCCCCGATTCTGTCTGGTTCTCATCGCTCAACCAGCGCTCGAACCCGGCTCCAATCGCCGGCCATTCCGAATCGAGGATCGAGTACCACGCGGTATCGCGGTTCTGTCCCTTGACCACCATGTGCTGGCGGAACACGCCTTCAAAACTGAAACCCAGGCGCTCGGCCGCGTATTTGGAGCGGGCGTTGGCGTTGTTGCATTTCCATTCCAGGCGCCGGTAACCCAGGGCGAATGATTCCTTGGCCAACAGGTAAACCGCCTCGGTGCTCTTTGGCGAGCGTTGCATCGGCGCGCCGAAGGTCACGTGGCCGATTTCGATGCGACCCTGGGCCGGCACGATCGACATCAGGCTGAGAATGCCTTGAACCTCGCCTGTGGCTTTATCGATCACGCTGAAGAAGTACGGGTCGCTATTGGCCGCATGGTTGTTCAGCCAGTCGTTGAACGCGCTGCGCTCCGGGAAGGGACCGTAAGGCAAGTAGTCCCAGAGTTTGGGGTCGGCGCCCGGGCCTTGCAGGGCTTCGAACAGACCGTCGCCGTGGCGCGCCGGATCGAGTTTTTCCAGGCGGATGAAACGCCCTTCGATGAGTTGGACCGAGGGTGCCGGGACGCCTTTCCAGTCCGCGAGTGAAATCGACATGCTGTTCTCCTTGAACCTTAAATGGCTTTGCGAAACTGGATGAAACCGGGACGTTCGGCGATGCGCTCGTAGAGCTGGATCGCGGTGGCGTTGGTTTCGTGGGTCAGCCAATGCACCTTGCAGCAACCGTCGGCCTTGGCTGTGGTGTAGACGAATTCGATCAACTGGCGGCCCACGCCCGTGCCGCGGGTTTCTGGCACTACCAGCAAATCTTGCAGGTAGCAGGAATTTTCGATGCTCCAGTTTGAACGATGGTAGATGAAATGCACCATGCCCACGGCTTGACCGTCAGCCCAGGCCAGCGCGGCGTGGGTCGGTTCGTTTGTGGCGAGGATGCGCTGCCAGGTGCTTTGGGTGACAGCATCCGGCAATTCGGTGTTGTAGAAGCGCAGGTAAGCTTGCCATAGAGGCAACCACGCGGCGTGGTCGTCGGCGGTGACTGGGCGAATGTCGATTTGACTCATGGCGAATTCCTTAGCGCATCAATTGGGCGAGGGTTTGGTCGTTGACTTCGGGGCTGGCGGCCAGGCCTTCACGTACGCCGGCGATGTCGGCGGCGCTGCGGTTCTGGCTGAGCTTGCGCTTGCCTTCCAGACGGTCGATGGGAATGGCGAAACCGACGATGGCCTTGAGCATGCCGTCGATGTAATCGGCGGGGGCATCGGCCACTGACCACGGTTGAGAGCGGCCAGCTTCATGACGGTCGGTGAGGGTGCTGACGATGTCCAGCAGCCGCCCGCCATCGCTGAAGGTTTCGGCTCGGCCATAAGCGTGTACCGCGACGTAGTTCCAGGTTGGCACGACTTTGCCGTGTTCGGCCTTGCTCGGGTAGAAGCCGGGGCTGACGTAGGCGTCGGCACCGGCAAAAATCAGCAGGGCTTCGGCACCGTCGCGCAGGTCTTTCCACTGCGGGTTGGCTTTGGCCAGATGCCCGTACAACGTGCCGTTCGAGCCTTGTTCGCAATGCAGCAGCACCGGCACGTGACTGGCTTGCAGGCCGCTCTCGCCCTGGGTCACCAATATGGCGAGGCGGGTGGCGAGGATCAGTTCATGCAGTTGGGACAACTCGTCGATGGCAAAAGCGCGCGGCGTGTACATGGGGATATTTTCCTTGGCGAATGCCTGCATCCTAGGCAGGCTATTGGTCTGTTGTAAGAGCCATTAACGACCAATTTCATAGGTCCATTGCCATGACGGACGCGCCGCTTTCCTTGTCGTTCAACCCCGCCGGTATCGAACTCGACCGTCGCCAGGGGCTGAGCCGCCAGCTCTATCAGGCTTTGCGCCTTCGCGTCCTCGATGGACGATTGGCCAGCGGTACGCGACTGCCGGCCAGTCGTGATCTGGCCGCGGCGTTGGCGATTTCCCGTAACAGCGTGGTGCGTGCCTACGATCAGCTCTATGCCGAAGGATTTATCGAAGGGCGGGTCGGAGACGGGACCTATGTGGCTCAGTTGCCGCAAACCGCAATACCGGCAAAAAAACTATCCACAAAAGTATCCACAGGGTTGTCAACAGGCTTACCCACAGCCTTATCCACAAATTGGCTGGATTTACCTGTGGTTTCATCCAGCAAAGTTATCCACAGCGATGCGTTGGAGCGCGTTGAAAAGAACCATCTGGCGATGCCGCCGAGTGGTCCGCCGCGAGCATTTCGGGTCGGCGTTCCGGCGTTCGACCTGTTTCCCTTTGAGGTCTGGGCCAAGCTGAATGCGGCTTTCTGGCGTAAACCCGATCTGCAGCAGTTGTGTTACGGCGACCCGGCAGGCGACGCCCGATTACGCGGGTTGATTGCAGCTTACTTGCGCAGTTCGCGAGGCATGCAGTGCACGGCTGAGCAAATAGTGATCACCAGTGGTGCGCAGCAGGGGATCAGCCTTTGTGCACAGTTGCTGGTGGAGCCGGGCGACGGCGTGGCGATTGAGAATCCGGGGTATCGCGCGGCGGGTCATGCATTCGCCGTGGCGGGTGCGCGGTTGCACGGGGTCGCCGTGGACAGCGAGGGCATCGACTGCCGTGAGCTGGCCAGGCTCAATGATTGCCGGCTGACCTACGTCACGCCCTCGCATCAGTACCCGACCGGGGTGGTCATGAGCCTGGCGCGTCGTCTGGAGTTGTTGGCCTGGGCCGAGCGCACGCAGGGCTGGATCATCGAGGATGATTACGATGGCGAGTACCGCTACAGCGGCGCACCGCTGGCCCCCCTGGCGGCATTGGACCGGCAAGGCCGGGTGCTTTACGTCGGCACGTTCGGCAAGGTGGCGTTTCCCGCGTTGCGCCTGGGTTACCTGGTGTTGCCTGCGGGTCTGGTGCAAGCCTTTGCCCAGCGTCGTGCGGTGGATGTTCGTCATTCGGAAGTCAGCACTCAGACGGTGATGGCCGAGTTCATGGCGTCCGGACACTTCCAGCGGCATATCCGCCGGATGCGCCGTGCGGCGTTGAGTCGGCGTAATGCGCTGCTGGGCGGTTGGCCGCTGGACATGCCCGGCGTCGGCCCGTTACCCACAGTCGCCGCCGGGCTGCACATGACTGTGCCGGTTGATAGCGTGGCGCGCGAGCGAGAGCTGATCGAATTGGCCAAAGGCGTCGATGTCGAGATCAACGGCTTGAGCAGCTATTGGCTACCGGACTCGACCACCCCGATCGATCAACGCGCCGGGCTGGTGCTGGGCTTTGCCGCGGTGCCCGAGAAATCGATCGAGGCGGCACTGGAGCGATTACGCACGGTGTGGCGCGCTCGCTGAGCTGGGTGTTCAGTCATCGCCAGTTTCCTTTTTGACGTTCGAGGCTTTTGAAAAGAACAGTGAAGTGGCCAGTGGCGGGCTGATTTCGCTGCGATAGATCGCGATCACCTGACGGCTGGAGGCCGAATGCAGATCGATTGCCCCGGCCATCAGCCGTTGATCTCGTAATTTCAGGTGGGCGGCCGTAAACGCCTCGGCGGGCGTGTCGGGGCCGGCGTAATGGAAGTGGGCATACCACAATGTTCGCCCGGTACGACGCTCGCGGATCTCGTACTCCTGCAGGTAATCCTTGCGCGGGCCTTTGAGCCGACGACGACCACCGCTGGACGCGATGTCGATTTCATTTTTACTTAACAGCCATTCGACACGTGCGGCCGTGGGCGGCTGCTGTTTGATCATCTCGACCCGAATCCGCTGGCCCTCGGCGTACAGTCGATCGCGTGCTGCGCTCAATTGCGTAGCCAACGTTGTCGCGTTGGTTGTTGTATTTGAACCGGTCAGGGTTTGTTCCAGTGTCTTGGCGCTTTTGTCGAGTTGCTCGGCTTTTTGCTGGAACAACTCGTCGATTTCCACCGGGATACGGCCAGGCTTTTTTGCACTCGCCTCGGTTTGCCTAATGAAGCTTTCCACGCCATCGAGCAGCGTCTGGCCTTGGGTGATTTGCGTGTCGAGGTCAGGGACTTGCACCGTCGGGCGGTGACGTCTGGGCTTTACTCGCTCGACCCAGACACCCGGCGTCTTTTCGTGAAAGGTGGCGATCACTTGGCCGGTCATGGGTGCTTTGACGTCGAGCAGTATCGGTTGACCCGGTGCCGAGGGACGTACTTCGCCCACAACCGTGCCCTTGAAGCGCGTCTTGATCACCCGTTTTCGCGAGGCAGGTTCGGGCTTTGAGGGGCCGGGCCTGGGTTCCAGTAGCCGTTGCTCTCGCAGCCATTGCGCCAGACAGGCCTCAGTCTCGCGTTGAAAATCACTGATCCGAGTGCGCACGTGCGCGAACGGTTGCTCAAGCACGGCCTCCTTATGGCTGAGGACGAAGTCTTCGAATGACTGGTCGATGGCTGAAAACTGCTCGAGCATCCCGTTGAGGCCTTCGATGCGTTCTCCCGAAAGCCAGCTGCCTCCTTCCAGCATAAGTTCCTGCGATGTCTGGATAACCAGGTTGGAGGTGTCGAGCAGGCGTGTGAATTCGCTGCGGGCCTGCCTCAACGCAACGCTGTTTCCCTCCTTCAGGCAAACGTCGCGGGCCAGCGAAACCTGAAGCGCCTTGAGATCGTTAAGGCTGAAAGTCGGCAATTTTGCCCGGTAGGTGCTGGCCACTTCGGCCGCACTTCTACCGAGTCGGCTCAACTCCTGGAGACAGGACTGGGCAAACTCGATTTTGCCAATCATGCCCTCGGTCAGGTCGATCATTTTCCGGTAGGTGGCGCGGTCGCCGGTGCCCGCTGCCGTTTCTTCTGCTTCCAGCAGCGCCAGGGTTTCCGTCAGCGTTTGAGCGAAGGTTGCATTGCGCTGGTCGAGCCATGTCTGGTTGAAGAACAATTGGGTGCCGAGCATCTCGACCATGGCGGTGCGGTAGTTGGGCACCGTATCGAGCAGGTTCAGGGATTTCAGCTGTTCGATAGGGGCTGCGTACTCTTGGGTGCGGCGCTCGAGCTTCTCGAGGAATTGCGTTTGTGCAGTCAGCAGAACCTCGTCGCCGACCGAATTTTTCACGGCTTTGTGGGCGTCAGTCAGCTCTGTCCGTGCCCGTTCGCGTTCTTTGTCAAACTCAGCCAATTGCTTTTTGAGTTCGGCGATGCGCTCGCGGTTTTTCTGTTTCAGTGCCTTGCGCCGGCTCGACAGACCGCCGCCCCGCAGGCGCAGGCGCGTATCGACGAACCACTCGCCCCGTTGGTTGCTGATCAGCGCAGGGCCGCTTCGCACGGGCTGCTGACGAGAGTCGATGATCGACACTTCGCCCGTGTCCTCGACGGAGACTTCGAACCAGCGTTTATCCACGGGCGCGTAACAGGTGTTTCCCTTTCGGTAGAGGTGACGAAATATGCCATTGCCACTGTCGGGCGCTGTGAGTGATTCGGGTGGCGTGATAGCGAAGCGATCCAGGGTTTTGACCAGGTCCAGGGCTGTATCGGTCATTACGGACTGGCGATGTTGCACAGGCGGGTGCTCGCCGAGGATGTCGGGCAATTGCACGACGGTCACAGGTTTCAGGACCGGTTTTTCCGGGGGCTCGATCGCTGCTGCCATCGGCTTTTCCTGGAGCCTGCGCACGGGGGGATTACGCGTACTGGCCTGATGGGCAAGCACCATGGCCAGGGTCAGCAACAGATCGGTCATGGCTGATTTCTGTTGCTGTTGGTCGCCGCCGTCGGCCGCGTCGAGGGTTTGCTGCAAGTCATCCAGTACTTGCCAGATCCACGCGGCCGTCCCGACGGTTCGACCGAGAAAGGGCAGTGCGGCATTGAGCAGCATCCAGGCCACGCGCTTGAACGTCGCCCAGCGATATTGCGCATTGGACAGCGATTGCCGTTGAGCCAATTCAACCAGTGCATTGACGTTGGCCTTGTACAGGGTGGCCAGGTAATCGCCGCTGAGGACCCGCTGACCAAGGGACATTGGGCCGCTCATTTGCAGGGAGGTCAGCGGGTCGGCCAGCAATTGCGAAATGCTCCAGACCGAAGGTCGGTCGCCCGTGAACGCATAGTTGGCGTAGTTGGCGCGGGTGTTGTCCGGCAGCCAGGCGAGTACGGATTGGCGCAGCGTCGGCGAGTGTTTGATGGCGTAGATCAGGTTGGCCGGCGTCGGGTACTGGCTCAACGGTTGCTCAAGCATTGGCCGGTAAAGCAGGCATGGCCCCTTGTCCATCTGCCGGGGCCCGATCACGAACATGTTGGTCACTTCATCAGTGGCTCCCCCGATACGCCAGCCTGGCGTGAAGGCCAGTGGGCGAATCACGATCTCCTGGCCATCCACCCAGCGATTGGCGTCGAGCACCTGGACCACGGCAGCGACATAGCGATAACCGGTTTCATCGATGCCGTTCCGCCTGCGAATCTTCAGCTGCAAGGCCAGCAGCGGCAACTCGACGCGCAAATGACTGGTGAACAGGTTCTGCCGTCGCAGGCTGTCGACGGGATCGACGAGCAGCTTGCTTTTGATCAGCGCCGGGTAGCTCTGGCCGATGTCGATGCGAGTGATCAGCGCCTCCAGGTAGCTCACCGTCATCCATTGCGGCAGCGCGGCGGCGCTGGAACTGCGCACGGATTTGTTGCCCTGAGGCAGGGCAATCAGGTTTTGCAGCGCGAGGTCGAGCAGGCTCAGGGTCGTGCGCTCGGGCTCCACCATCGGCACAAAGCTGCCCCAGACCACCACGCTGTCGACCACGACCTCGATGTCCGCCAGGTTCAGTCCTGCCGCATCGGCATGATCTTTGAGCATGCCCTCGCGCAGTTGATCCAGTGCAAACTCGCGGATCGGCTTGACCCCGTCCTGGAAGGACTTCCCGGCGTTCTGATTGCGCACCGTCACCAGATCCATCAGATGCCGACTGTAAGCAGTGAGATCGCCGGATGATGCGTCGGCCATCCAGTCTGGCAGCGATTGCTCGACCCGATTGAATCGCGAGGATGACTGCTTGTCCTTCGGGTCGAACTCGCTGGTCGTATGGCTGACGTGGGGCGCCAGGTCCGGATTGCTCGCGACGGGTTCGTTGGCCAGTGCACCGATTGCGTTGGCTTGCAGGGCGATGAGGTTGCACGCCAGGCGGTCGAAATAATTGCCCTGGGGTTCGATCAGGCGCCAATGCAGGACGTTGCCCGGTACTTGCCCATCGCTATCCTCCAGCAACCACGCACCCAGTTCATGCAGGGAGTCAAACGTCTGGAAGCCACGGGTGATGGTGTGAGTGATTATCAGGGTTCGGGTCCCCAGCGTTCCGATCAGCACCGCCATGTCGAGGATGTTGAGGTGAGTCGAGTCGGCACCGCTCGTGGCGTCCAGGTCGATCAGGCAGGCGCGTGACTGATAGGGGTCATGGGAACGGCGTGCGTTTTTATCGGGGTAGGCGAACAGTTTGCCGGCCATGGCGTGTTGGTCGGTGTCCCAGTCCGGGTTGGCCTCGATGTTCCACAGATCGTGCAAGGATTTGGACAGTTCCTGCCAGCGTGGAGTCGACGGGCGAGTGAACTGATTCCAGTAATCGACCTGCTGTTCTTGAAACGCCAGGAACAGCAGCGGCGCCAACTCATTGAGCAGGCGCCCGATGGCGTCGATGCTGACCGGCAGTTGTGCCGGTGTCTGTTTCAAGGGGTGCAGCGTGAGGTAATGCTCGCCATCGAGGTAGACCACTGGCGTGCCTGCTACGCCATGGCGCACCAGTGCATCGGTCAGCGATTCGAAGTGCCGTGGCCCGGGTTCGACGCGCTGTTCGTGGAGAGCCCAGGTGGGCGTGACCACCATGGCCAGGCGAGGATCGATTTGCAGATTCGGGTACAGCGCTTTCAGGGCCGGTTGCAGCGCATGGGTGGCGACTTCCCTGATCGAGGGGCCGGTGATCAATTGGGTGAGCAGGGCATCCTGGTCGGCGGAAAGGCCGGGTAATACGGGAGAGTTGGTAGCGTCGGGCATGGTCACATCCTTTGTGGGAGCCGCAGGCATCGCGAGACGTTCGGAGCGCGATCCGGTGCAAGGTAGTGACGGGCAGGTGAATGAAGGCGGTATATAAATATCGCGGGCAAAAAAAGACCTGCGCACGCGCAGGTCCGGGTAAGCGGTTGAAGCGATGCGTGTCAGGTGCCTGACTTGATTTTGGTCCAGGCCCGGGTCCGCGCGCGTTCGGCATCACGCGGCAACGGTTGCAGGGTGTAGAGCGTGCCCATCGCCGTTTCGGTCGGGTACAGGTTCGGGTTATTGCGGATCGACGGGTCGACCATCTCCGTGGCGTCCTTGTTCGGGTTCGGGTAACCGACGAAGTCGCTGACCGGCGCAATCACCTGGGGCTGCAGCAGGTAGTTGATGAAGGTGTAGGCGTCATCCGGGTTCTTCGCGCCTTTCGGAATGGCGAGCATGTCGAACCAGATCGGCGCGCCTTCTTTGGGCAGGCGCATGTCGACGACGACACCGTTCTTGGCTTCCTTGGCACGGTTGGCGGCCTGGGAAAAACTGCCGGAATAACCGACGGCGACGCAGATGTCACCGTTGGCGATATCGGCCATGTACTTCGATGAGTGGAAGTAGGTGATGTACGGGCGGATCTTCATCAACAGCGCTTCGGCCTTGTCGTAGTCCGCAGGCTTTTTGCTGTTGGGGTCCAGGCCGAGGTGTTGCAGGGCCAGCGGCAGGATCTCCGAGGGCGAGTCGAGCAGGGCGACGCCGCACTGCTTGAGCTTGCTGATGTTCTCTTCCTTGAAGATCAGGTCCCAGCTGTCCACCGGTGCGTTATCGCCGAGGGCGGCCTTGACCTTGGCCGGGTTGAAACCGATCAGGATGGTGCCGTACATGTAGGGCACCGCGAATTTGTTGCCCGGGTCGTTGGCTTCGATCAGCTTCATCAGCTTGGGATCGAGATGGTTCCAGTTTGGCAGCTTGCTGCGGTCCAGCGGCTGGAACACGCCAGCCTCGATCTGCTTGGCGAGGAACACGTTGGACGGCACCACCACGTCGTAACCGGAGTTACCGGTCAGCAGCTTGGCTTCGAGGGCTTCGTTGGTGTCGAAAATATCGTAGACCAGTTTGGTCTGGGTGTTCTGCGCCTTGAAATCTTCCAGGGCTTTGGGGGTGATGTAGTCGAACCAGTTGTAGACGCGCAACGTTCGTTCTTCGGCGTGCACGGCACCGCTGAGCACCATGGCACCCAGGGCTGGCACGATAAAACGCTTGAGTCTTTTCATTGTTTTAATTCCTCACTGAGCGCTTTCAAAACCTTCAAGGACGTTCACCGCGTTGATGCCGATTTCCTCGACCGCGTAACCGCCTTCCATCACGAACAGCGTTGGTTTGCCGAGGCCCGCGATGCGTTTGCCCATGGCCAGGTAGTCCGGGCTATCGAGCTTGAATTGCGAAATCGGATCGTCCTTGAAGGTGTCGACGCCCAGGGACACGACAATGATGTCCGCGCCGTAGCTTTCGATCTCTTTGCAGGCCTGTTCCAGCGCGGCACTCCAGGTGTCCCAGCCGCTGCCGGCGGGCAACGGGTAGTTGAAGTTGAACCCTTCACCGGCGCCTTCACCCAACTCATCTTCATAGCCGAGGAAAAACGGGAACTCGGCTTCCGGATGGCCATGGATCGAGGTGAACAGCACGTCGCTGCGCTCGTAGAAAATCGATTGGGTGCCGTTGCCGTGGTGGTAGTCCACGTCAAGGATTGCGACCTTTTTGTGACCCTGGTCGAGGAAGGCCTGGGCGGCGATGGCTGCGTTGTTGAGGTAGCAATAACCGCCCATCAAGTCGCCAGCGGCGTGGTGTCCCGGTGGACGGCACAAGGCAAAGGCACTGCGTGCGCCAGCCTGGATTTGCGCCTGGGCGGTCAATGCCACTTGCGCTGCACTGTACGCTGCCTGCCAGGTTCCGGCAGTGATCGGCGCACCGCCGTCGAAGCTGTAGTAACCGAGCTGGCCGTGCAGGCTGGTCGGTTTGATTTGGCGCAGGGTGCGGGCCGGCCAGGTGTAGGGCAGCAGGTCGCCGTCGGTGTTGAATTCGGTCCAGCGCGCCCAGGCGCCTTTGAAGAAATCGAGGTAGTCGCGGCTGTGTATGCGCTCTATGGGGCCGAGGCCGAAATCCTTGGGCGCTGCTACCGGGCCGAGGCTCTGGTTTTGCACGCGGGCCAACACGTGGTCGGCGCGCGAAGGCATTTCGAAGCAGGGCTTGAGTTGCCCATCTATCAATTCACAACGGCCGTGGTGCAGATGGTGATCGTTCGAGTAAATCGTCAGCATTTCTTGTTCTCCGCAGGCTGATTCGGTTGAACACAGTCTTGCGGCATGGACGATTTTGGAAAACGGCAGGAAAGGCCAAAAGGGGATCGATATGGCCAAAAAAACTGACCGAAATTCGCCCCTTTTTAATGCGCCAGACCCTGGCGTGGCGCATGGAATGCAGACGCTGTGGAAGCGGGCTTGCCCCCACCCACAGGGTTATCCATGTGGGCGGAACTGGCTCGGCGCTACACCACTCCAGCGCACGAAGGCATGGCGAAAGCTCGCGGTCTCGCTGAAACCCAGGGCCTCGGCAATCTGATAGATCGGCAACTGATCCTCGCACAGCATTTGCTTGGCCTGCTCGAAGCGCAATTCATCGAGCAACTCCTGATAGCTGCAGCCCAGGTCCTTGAGATGCCGACGCAGGGTTCTCGCCGAACAGTTCATCTGCTCCGCCAGGCCCTCCAGCCCAGGCGCCGCATTCAGTTGCGCGCTCAGCAACTGGCGGATTCGCCCCAGCCACGCCTGGCGTCCGGTGAACTCGGTATTCTGCTTGCGGCAGCGTTCGGCCATGGCTTGATGGGTAATCACGTCGGCCAAGGGCAAGGGTTGATCGAGCCAGTGCTTGTCGAAGGCGAATGCGTTGTCCCGTGCCCCGAAATGCAGCGGGCAGTTGAAGTGTTCGGCATAGGTCGCTTCGTAGTCGGGTGCGGCATGTTCGAAGCGAGCGGCGAGCAGTGGCAGCGGATGACCGAGCAGGTCGTCGCAGATGACCTTCAGCGAAACCAGGCAGAACTCGGCGTTGAACACCGCCATCGCCGGGCTCTCCCGATAGTCGGCCGCGACGAACCAGACACGCTCGCCATCTTCCTCCAGGCTCAGTTCGAAAAGTGTTCCCAGCAGCGCCGGATAACGCATCGCCAGACGCAAAGCGTCACCGAAGGTGGCACTGGTGAGCAGTGCATAACCGAGAATGCCGTAGCAGGACACGTGCATCCGCCGACCCAATTCCAGGCCGATGTCATGCTTGAGTGCGACAGCGTTGGCGCAGACTTGCATCTCTTGATTGGTGGTGATGCGCGTGTCGGCGCGGTTCAGATCCGCCGCACTGATGCCGCTGCCGGCCAATAGCGCTTCACTGGACAAGCCTTCGGCCTTGAAGGTGTTGAGGATCAGCGAGACGGCATTGAGGGTCGTGAGGTGGGAGTGGAGCATGGGATGTTCCATTCTTGAGTTGCTGGAATGGGAGCAAGTTGTGTGCCTGATCGATAGGGTTTCGACAGGTCCGGCGAAACCATTGGTAACAGACGTAGTATCCCGTTAACGCCTCCCATGCCTGTAAGCCCCTTACCTTGGTCATGACTGTCGCGCCTGTGCGTTGGCTGTCTTTACGACATTTCATGTACCCAAGGATGGACCTGAACCATGACATCTGCAGACACTACCCCAACCGTTTCCTGTCCGCTGCGTCCGGACGCCGAGGTGGTTTCACAGGCCTTGAGCATTTTGCACCTGTTTGCCGATCGCCCGACCTTGCGGGAAACGGCACGAAGGACCTTGCAACAAGTCTTTGATGACCAGTTTCCCGGCTTCGATATCCCGGTGGCTACCGCTGTCGTTCTCGAACCTCGGTGGAGTGAAACCCCGGAAGGGCCAAGCTTTGCCGGTTATCAAAGCCATGGACTGACGGATCTTTTGCTCGAAAGTTACTGGAACGGCCGTTGCAGAGCATTCAGTGACAAGAGCTTTCTTTCACGGTACGCCAGCGTAGAAACGCCTCCGGCCATTGACATCGATTTGAGCGAAATCCGCGAGATGCTCGACGAGTGGGGGCCGCAGTTGCTGGCGTGCTATCAATATGAACTGGCAACTTTCTGGAGCCAATCGAACGAGGACGATGGCAGTCCCTGGCAACAACTTCGCGACCTGTTCCTGAAGCAATTGACCATAGCCTCGGAGGCACTTGTTGGAGATCTATTTCTGACGGTCAAGAGCGTGCTTGATTACCCCGATAGCACCCAGCGCGAAACAGTCCAGGGCGATGCGGCGACCGAGGCTGCCGTGACATTCGTGTACGAGGACGCCAGCACCCTGGCGCCGGATGATGTACTGGTCCTGTCGATGCTCCGCAAAGTGGAAGGGCGGACCATTGCGTTGCTCTACACATTGTCCGGCGGAATCGAAGTGTTCAGATCCGAGGAAGCCATGAGGCAATCATGGTTTGGCGCACGCCGGTGCCTGTCGCTAAGAAACTACTGGGCGGAACATGACATTTTCGAGGCGCTGACCCTGAGCCTTCTCGAGCGTCAGCTGCAGGTTATTGCGGCGATCAAGCCCGCGGCCTTCGTCGACTTGCCGAGCCTTGAGCGACGGTTGGAGCAGCTCGGTAGCCCGACGATGTTGTTCGGTGCCTTTCGTTCAGATCATGAAACCAGGTTGTCGACCCTTGAGGGCTTTTTGCCGTCATGGCTCAAGCAAGCGTATCCGGCGGAGCGTGGTGCTTACAGCAAGCTGCTGGCCTTGCTGGCAGCCCGGAATAGAACCGGTACCTCATTCCTGTCGGACATTGCCCCGATTCATGAATATGCCGAGAAGGTATTGAAGGCGCTCATGGTCGAGGACGATCCGACCCGAAAGGATATCAATGTGGGCGGTATCGAGGTGACGCTGCATCGATTGGTGAACACGCCGATAGAAATCTTATTCCCGCCATTCCCCGAGCCTCACTACCAGACCACCCGTTCGACATTTGTGCAATTGGCGGTGAAAAATATCGGCGCCTTGCCCCAGGTTCTATCGCAGATTCATTATCTCAAGGGCGAACCACCGCTTTGGCTGACCTATGACTACCTGAGGGAACTGACCACTCTTGCCGACATCGGCCAGCGTTATCCCGACATGTTGCAGCGCAAATTGCTGGACGACCCTCTTGAGCGCAGCCAGCGGCGACAACAGTTTCGCGCGAGCATGCGCATTCAGCTGCCGCTGTTGGCGCTGGAGCTGAAAATCCGCAATCGCCTGTCGGATCTGGCTTATCGCCAGGTTGTCGCCGCCCTGCAACCGGAAACTGTCGATCGCCAGGTGGAGGAACATGCCATGGTGGTCAGACCGCTGGGATTCCAGATTGGAACCGACACCAGAGCTGACTACGTCTTGAACATGTTTGTGATTGGCCCGCAGGAGCTTGGACGCGGGCCACATATTCTTTACCGGCCTGCCTGGGACAAGCCAATGCTTGAGTTTGCTTCGTGGGCAGCTCTGTTGAGCGCCATTCAGGAGAATGGATCATTGCAGCGCAGCGTGCTTGCCGGGCTGGCACCCTCGGTTCGCGATGTCTATGACAACGGCGGCTTCGTGGAGCCCCATGTGGGACGGGTAGTCATCGGTGACTACGACGCGCTCCAGTCGCAAAGCGTTTCGCTCGCCAGCCGGCCGCTGGCAGTTGACGTGTTCAGCGAGCTCTACCGGTCTTGCGCCCAAGCGCTGATCGAGCAGGCCAAAGGTGATTCCGTATCGAACTCAGAGGCCCGTTTGGATCAACTAAAGGACTTCGGGTGGGTATTGTTCAACTTGCTACAACCTCTGTTGGACGGCCCGTTGGCAACTATCAGCCTTTTGGTCCAACTCACCAAAAGCATTGAAGGGTTTGTTAAACACGAAAAAGCCGAGAATCGATTGGAAGCAGCGGCCGATGTGTTGATGGACCTGGCCTTGATACTGGTGCATTCGGGTTCGCCCGTGCCTGCTATTGCGCGCACCGAAGCGTCCGGCGTTGTCGGTGAAACCGCGCTCGATCAACGCATCCCGCTCGACAACAAAATCGACAGGCAGCCTGTCGGCCCTTTCGGGGGGGAGCCGAAGCTTTCTTATGGCTGGAGCAGTGCGCGAGGCCAGTTGTCAGCTCGGCAGCTGGCCGATCTCGACTCATTCAAGCTCTCGGGACCGCTGCGCGGAGAATCGTTGGTCAAATCCGGCGAGTTTCGCGGGCTATATAAGCAGGGCGGCTACTGGTATGCCTGCGTCGAAGATAACTGGTTTCGGGTGTCACCCGCATTGGATGGGGTCGTGATCACTGATCCGCGGGTTGCGTCGCGCAGGGGACCCTGGTTGAAAAGCGACGAGCAGGGTCGCTGGAGCTTCGATTTCCGCCTACGGCTGCTGGGAGGCGCAGGGCTTAGTGTCCGGGCCAAAAGGAAGCTCAAGAAACTGGAGAAAGATGCGCGAGAGCTATTGGCCGGATACGACGGGAAGGTGGCTGACGCCAGGCGGATGTCCAAAACTACTCATTCGCCGGCCGATGTGGAGAGTCTCATTATGGATCAGGCTGACCCGTATCAAGCCGCAGCCGACAATATTGAGCAATTGACCCGGCCGGCGGGTGAGGAGTCTCTGAAGGCGGTCGTCGATAAGTTGAGGGATACCGCCACGCGTCTTCGGAAGCTGGCACAACAAACACGCATTGAAATGTACAAGTCGCGGAACCCGACTGCGGGAGCGGTGGAGTATCTGTTGGGGAAAGAAGAGATAAGCATCCGTAAGGTCGGCGAGCGAATCGCCCTCGCTACGGATAAAGACACTGATTTTTTGCAGGAATACGAGATTCGCGACACCGCCAACAACACTGGGCTGTGGTACGCACATTTTCACTACCGGACAAAGGTGGCTGCGCCAGATTCCTTTACCAAGGCCCATCTGAAAACGACCGCGCAGCGTCGCCTGGGTCTGAAATTTCAGAAGGATCAACAGGCCGCAGGCCTCTCAGTGACCAGCATATGGCGCGGCGAGATTAGCCCGATGATGGCCAAACAGGTGTTTTTCCATCTATAGACTCAAGCGACAGGGCAAGCCTTCCTGACGGCGACACAAAGGAAGGCTTGCAAGGTTGCAAGCCAGTCCCGTTTGCCTCAGACCAGTTCGCCACAGAGGTCGAGTTCTACAAGTTGACGGACTTCGCCCGTTTCCAGCCCCGCCCCCAACAACCCGTGCAATTTGCCGAATGCCGCTTCACGGGTCATGCCGCCGCCGGACAACACGCCGACGCCGCGCAAGCGACTGCCGGCCTCGTATACATCCAGCTCGACGCCACCCTCATGGCACTGCGTGACCGCGACCACCACCACGCCTTTGTCCCGCGCTCGCCCGAGGCTGGCGAGGAACCCGGGGTTGTCGCTCGGTCCGGTACCGCTGCCGTAGCACTCCAGCACCAGGCCTTGAATGCCGCTGGCGAGCAAGCCGTCCAGTACCTCGGCGCCGATGCCGGGGAACAGTGGCAGTACCGCGACGTTCGCCAGTTGCCTGGGTTGGTTGTAGTTCAACTGCGGCGCAATCGAAGGCGCTTTCACGCCGCCGCCCTGACGTTCCAGACGCTTGAAGGGATGCCGACCGAAACTGCGTACTTTCGCGCAGCGGGTCGGTGCCAACAGCTCACCATGGAAGTACAGGTGCACACCCGGTGCCAGGCCTTGGCCCAAGGCAACCAGCGCGCCGCTGAGGTTTTCCCAGGCATCGCTGTCAGTGACGCCGGCCGGCAGCATTGAACCGGTGAAGCACACGCGGGCCTGCAGGCCGAGCAACTGGAAGCTCATCGCCGCAGCGCTGTAGGCCAGGGTGTCGGTGCCGTGAAGGATCAGCACGCTGTCGCAGCCTTGCACGTCAACGGCGTCGACCACGGCTTCACGCAGTTGCTGCCAGTAGGCCGGGGTCATGTTGGCGCTGTCGATCAGGGGCGACATCTCGCGAAAGCGCCATTGCGGCACCATCAGTTCCGGTTGGCTGTGCAGGTACTCGCGCATGCGCGCTTCGAAACCGGAGGCCGGGGCCAGACCATGGGCGCTGGCTTGCATGCCGATGGTGCCACCGGTGTAGAGCACCATGACGTGCTGGGCGGCAGGGTAGTTCGAGGAATTCATGGGGATTCTCCGGGAGCAAGAGTGCCTGTGGGAGTGAGCTTGTTCGCCTCCACAGTTTTTCGAACTTTAACTGACGGACGCAGAGTATGCGCCCGTCATCTACCCATCAGCGTTGCGTTGCAGGTTCGTCATGGGGTTCGGCCTGGGCCGTTGAAGGCGAAGCCCGTCTCCTGCAAGAAAGTAAAAAAAAGGGCCTGGAGACTGATCTCCAAGCCCTCAAAAGGTGAGAGGTGTCTAGTCCCTCGACCTGGTGAGCGGTGCTACAGGTAATGCGTCGGATCAGGCTTTAAGCGGAACCAGACGCGGAGCAATCATGTTTTCCGGGCGCAGGATGTCGGCGAGCATGGCGTCGTCGAGCAAGCCTTCTTCGCGCACCAGTTCCAGCACGCCGCGGCCGCTTTCAAGTGCGATGCGGGCGATGCGGGTGGCGTTTTCATAGCCGATGTACGGGTTCAGTGCGGTGACCAGGCCGATCGAGTGTTCGACCAGTTCACGGCAGCGCTCTTCGTTGGCGGTGATGCCGACGATGCAGTGTTCGCGCAGCATGTCCATGGCGCGTTGCAGCAGGCGGATCGAGTCGAAGATCTTGAACGCGATCAGCGGCTCCATCACGTTCAGTTGCAACTGGCCGCCTTCGGCCGCGATGGTCAGCGCCAGGTCGTTACCGATGATCTGGAACGCGACCTGGTTAACGGCTTCCGGGATAACCGGGTTGACCTTGCCTGGCATGATCGAGCTGCCCGGCTGACGCGCTGGCAGGTTGATTTCGTTGATGCCGGTGCGTGGACCGCTGGACAGCAGGCGCAAGTCGTTGCAGATCTTCGACAGCTTGACCGCGGTACGCTTGAGCATGCCGGAGAACAGCACGAAGGCGCCCATGTCGGAAGTGGCTTCGATCAGGTCGGCTGCCGGTACCAGCGGATGACCGCTGATGGTTGCCAGGCGCTGAACGGCCAGGTGCTGGTAGCGCGGGTCGGCGTTGATGCCGGTGCCGATCGCGGTGCCGCCCAGGTTCACTTCGGTCAGCAGTTCAGGTGCCAGCGTTTTCAGGCGTGCCAGGTCTTCGCCCAGGGTAGTGGCGAAAGCGCGGAATTCCTGGCCGAGGGTCATCGGCACGGCGTCTTGCAGCTGGGTACGGCCCATCTTCAGGACGTGATTGAATTCTTCACCTTTGGCGGCAAACGACTGAATCAGGCTGTCGAGGCTGGCCAGCAGCGCATCGTGACCCAACAGCAGACCCAGGCGGATAGCCGTCGGGTAAGCGTCGTTGGTCGATTGCGCCATGTTCACGTCGTTGTTCGGGTGCAGGTACTGATATTCGCCTTTCTGGTGACCCATGGCCTCCAGTGCGATGTTGGCGATCACTTCGTTGGCGTTCATGTTGGTCGAAGTGCCAGCGCCGCCTTGAATCATGTCCACCACGAACTCTTCGTGGAAATCGCCGCGGATCAGACGTGCACAGGCTTCGCTGATGGCTGCGTGCTTGGCTTCACTGAGGTGACCCAATTCACGGTTGGCGTCAGCGGCGGCTTGTTTGACCATGGCCAGGCCGATAACCAGCTTCGGGTAGTGCGAAATCGGAACGCCGGAGAGACGGAAGTTGTTCACCGCTCGCAGGGTCTGGATGCCGTAATACGCTTGAGCCGGTACTTCGAGTACGCCAAGCAGGTCTTTTTCTGTGCGGAAAGATGCAGCGGAGGACATGATAGAAATCATCTCGATATGGACCCGGTCTGTGCCGGAACACCGCAAATGCTAGGCTTGTGGAGAAATTTGGGCCAATGCTGTTAAACACTGGCCTATGCACATTCGGCATAATGCCTGTGTGACGCCGTGTGTGCGGCGAGCGTGTGACCTAAATTGGTGCGTGTCCGGGAGGACGTGATGAATCTGGAAAGCAAATGGCTGGAGGACTTCAGTGCTCTGGCTGCCACCCGCAGCTTCTCCCAGGCGGCGGAACGGCGTTTCGTGACCCAGCCGGCGTTCAGTCGGCGGATCCGCAGCCTGGAGGCCGCGCTGGGGCTGACGCTGGTCAACCGCTCGCGCACACCGGTGGAGCTGACGGCGGCGGGGCAGTTGTTCCTCGTCACCGCACGGACCGTGGTCGAGCAACTCGGTGAGGTGTTGCGTCATTTGCATCATCTGGAAGGCGGGCAGGGGGAAGTGATGCAGGTCGCTGCCGCTCACTCGCTGGCGCTGGGGTTCTTTCCGCGCTGGATCGCCCAACTGCGCAACGAAGGCCTGAACATCGCCACACGGTTGGTGGCAACCAACGTTGGCGATGCGGTGCATGCCTTGCGGGAAGGCGGCTGCGACTTGATGCTGGCGTTCTACGACCCGGATGCGGCCATGCAGATGGACCCGGAAATTTTCCCTTCGCTACACCTGGGCCATACCGAGATGCTCCCGGTTTGCGCGGCGGATGCAGAGGGCAAGCCGCTGTTCGATCTGGAAGGCGAGGGCAGTGTGCCGTTACTGGCCTACAGCGCCGGTGCGTTTCTCGGCCGCTCGGTGAATATGCTGTTACGCCAGCGAGCGTTGCGCTTCACCACCATCTACGAAACCGCCATGGCCGACAGCCTCAAAAGCATGGCGCTGGAGGGACTGGGCATCGCCTGGGTGCCGCAACTGAGTGTGCGCGCCGAACTGGCACGCGGTGAACTGGTGGTCTGCGGCGGTCCGCAATGGCATGTGCCACTGGAAATTCGTCTGTATCGCTGCGCGCTGGTGCGCAAGGCGAATGTGCGGTTGTTGTGGCGCAAGCTGGAAGGGGGAGCGGCGGGTACGGCTTCTTGAGGGTAAAAGGATCAAGGCCAATCGAGTTGGCCTTGATCCACCGAAGAGGGCGTCGTTCAACTTCAGTCGAACTGATTGAGGTAATTAACAATATTTTCCCGGTTTTTTTTGCTAAAGGCGAACGCGTTGGGTCGAGCGTAAGGATCCATAATGGAATGGTGCGGCCCGTAGTAAGTCGTAATATTTTCGTCGAAGTCTTCATGGTTCGCATTGAACATGTGGCCTATTTCGTGGGCGACGGTTGTTTTTTCTGAAATCGACGCGATTGCCAATTGTCCTGGTAAGTTAGCAACTCCTAGGGCTCGGTTGTTAATGTCGTCGCGTGTTAATAGCAGGAACTTGTCAGTGTTGTCGTCGTAAATCCGGTTGTGGTTTGCCCGCATTTGGCGTTTGTACGACCTGATTCGATAAAGCAAGCCTTGTAGTGACTCGCCTTCATCCTCCTTTTTATATTCATAAGCGCCGATCACCTTAGCGTCTGTAGGGGGCACGAAGACCATGTCCAGAGTTCGGCCCGAAATTCGTGCAATTTCATCCAGTATCCAGTCAAAGTGATCTTGATAGAGGCGGTCTGTGTCGTAATCCTTCAAGTCTTCATGGATAAATGTTGTCAGTGTTAGTGGTCGTTTCGACATGGTCAGTGCCTTTGAAAAAAACTTGATGTTTGGTGATGTGGGATGTGTTTGGTTTTAAATGGGTAATAAACCCCTGGGTATTCTGTTGCGACAACTAATTGGTCGTTGCGGTGGTTATATATCACCGGTCTTTTGCGCTGGCGTCTTTGAATGTTTTGGATGTTGTTGCGAGCGTATTAGGTTCAACTTCAAGTGCGTGGACACTATTTTTATTGTGTCTTGGTGGCACTGAAAAACTTGATTTTCAAGTCAGTAAAGCCGCTGTCGGGCATCACATGACAGATGGTCGCAACAGGGGCTGTTTATCTGGCGTATTGCGGTATACTGCGCGGCCTTCGGCCGGTTCGCCCGGCCATAATTCGTACAATCAAGCCACGCATTTTGCGTGGCTTGTTGTTTTTTGACGCGCCTGCGGGCGCCCAGAGAGAAGAGGCACGACGATGAGTGCACTGGTTGGCGTGATCATGGGCTCCAAGTCCGATTGGTCCACCCTTAGCCACACCGCCGATATGCTGGAAAAGCTCGGCATCCCCTACGAGGTGAAAGTGGTCTCTGCCCACCGCACCCCGGACCTGCTGTTCCAGTACGCTGAAGAAGCCGAGGCGCGTGGCATCGAGGTGATCATCGCCGGTGCCGGTGGCGCGGCCCACTTGCCTGGCATGTGTGCGGCCAAGACCCACCTGCCGGTGCTGGGCGTGCCGGTGCAGTCGTCGATGCTCTCGGGCGTCGATTCGTTGCTCTCTATCGTGCAGATGCCTGCGGGCATTCCGGTCGCCACCCTGGCCATCGGCAAGGCTGGCGCGCTCAACGCCGCGCTGCTGTCGGCGAGTATCCTGGGCGCCAAGCACCCGCAGTTCCACGCGGTGTTGAAAACCTTCCGTGCTGAGCAGACAGACAGCGTCCTGGAAAATCCAGACCCACGCATCGCCTGAGGTTGTTGACGATGAAGATCGGTGTAATCGGTGGCGGCCAGTTGGGCCGCATGTTGGCGCTGGCGGGCACTCCGCTGGGCATGAACTTCGCTTTTCTGGACCCGGCGCCGGACGCCTGCGCTGCGGCATTGGGTGAACACCTGCGCGCCGACTACGGTGACCAGGATCACCTGCGTCAGTTGGCCGATGAAGTCGATCTGGTGACCTTTGAGTTCGAGAGCGTCCCGGCCGAAACCGTGGCGTTCCTGTCGCAATTCGTTCCGGTTTATCCGAGTGCCGAAGCCTTGCGCATTGCCCGCGATCGCTGGTTCGAGAAGAGCATGTTCAAGGACCTGGGGATTCCAACCCCGGCGTTTGCCGACATTCAGTCGCAAGCCGATCTCGACGCCGCCGTGGCCTCCATCGGTCTGCCGGTCGTGCTCAAGACCCGCACCCTGGGTTACGACGGCAAGGGCCAGAAAGTCCTGCGCACCCCTGAAGATGTGGTCGGCACGTTTGCCGAGCTGGGCAACGTCGCCTGCCTGCTGGAAGGCTTCGTGCCGTTCACCGGTGAAGTCTCGTTGATCGCCGTGCGTGCCCGTGACGGTGAGACCCGCTTCTACCCGCTGGTGCACAACACCCACGACAGCGGCATCCTCAAGCTGTCCGTGGCCAGCACCGATCATCCGCTGCAAGCGCTGGCCGAAGACTATTCCAGCCGCGTGCTCAAGCAACTGGATTACGTGGGTGTGATGGCGTTCGAGTTCTTTGAAGTCGACGGTGGCCTCAAGGCCAACGAAATCGCTCCGCGCGTGCACAACTCCGGGCACTGGACCACCGAAGGCGCCGAATGCAGCCAGTTCGAAAACCACCTGCGCGCCGTAGCCGGCCTGCCGTTGGGTTCGACGGCCAAGGTCGGCGAAAGCGCCATGCTCAACTTCATCGGCAAGGTGCCGGAGACCGAGAAAGTCCTGGCCATCGCCGATTGCCACCTGCACCACTATGGCAAGGCCTTCAAGGTCGGGCGCAAGGTCGGTCACGCCAACCTGCGTTGTGCAGACCGCGAGACGCTGTCCGCACAGATCCTCAAGGTCGAAGCGCTCATCGCCGAATAGTTTCATGTGGCAGCGGCGGAACCATTCAGGGGCCGCCGTTCTCTCATGGCAGGATGCGAAAGTCTGGCTAGGCTTTCGCATGACTATCCATTCAGAGGGAAATGCCATGGGAATCATCGGAACCATCTTTATCGGCCTGATCGTCGGCCTGCTGGCGCGGTTTCTCAAGCCGGGCGATGACAGCATGGGCTGGATCATGACCATCCTGCTCGGTATTGGCGGTTCGCTGGCGGCTACTTACGGTGGCCAGGCATTGGGCATTTATCAGGCCGGCCAAGGTGCGGGCTTCATTGGCGCACTGGTTGGCGCCGTCGTATTGCTGGTGATCTACGGTCTGATCAAAAAGAACTGATTTAAGCGACAAAGCCCTCTCGGCCGCGCACCCCGAGAGGGCTAGAATGCTCGGCGACTCACCGTCCTCCCTTTACCGAGCACTTTCATGCGCCGTCTTCTTTTGACTCTTCTTTTCCTGGGCACGGGCCTAGCTCATGCCGCCGAACTGCCGGAAACCGACTGGCTCGAACTGATGCCCAAGTCGGACCAGAAAGCCCTCGAGGCCATGCCTGAAATCGACCACAACTCCCCCGAAGCCAATGGCACCTTTACCGAAAAGGGTGGCATGAAGCAGAGCAAAGGCCTGCCGGCGGTGATGTATTCGACCAAAACCGTAGCGTCGATGAACGACAAGAACATTCGTATCGGTGGTTATCCGGTGCCGTTGGAGACCGACGCGAAAGGACGCAGCACGCTGTTTTTCCTGGTGCCGTACCCGGGTGCCTGCATCCACGTGCCGCCACCGCCACCGAATCAACTGGTGCTGGTGCGTTATCCGCAAGGTTTGAAGCTCAACGACATCTACACACCGCTGTGGGTGACCGGCACGCTGAAGATCGAGAAGGTCAGCAATGACCTGGCCGATGCGGCGTATGCACTGGATGCGGCGAAGGTGCGGGTGGTGAAAGAGTCGGATCTGTAGAGATTCAAATGTGGGAGCGAGCCTGCTCGCGATAGCGACCTGACAGCCAACGATGATGTTGGATGGGGTGATCTCATCGCGAGCAAGCTCGCTCCCACACTGGTTTTTCAGTGCAGCTTAGAGCGCCTTGCTGGCGATGCTGACGCCCAGGGTGTGGCTTGCACCCGGCGCCAGCGAAACCACATCACCCATCACATTCGCCGTCTCGATGCACAGCATGCGCTGCCAGCCATCGTTGGCCATGTCGCTGAACGCGGCGGCGCGCTCGATCCACGGGTTCCAGATCACTGCGGAGCGTGAACCACTGCTGGTCAGCGCGATGCGGCGCTCCCAGGCTGGATCGACGATGCTCAGCGTCGCCGGGGTATTCAGGTAGATGCGATCGGTCTCGCCGGTAAAGCGCAAGTCGCCGGACTGAGTCACGGTTTTCCAGTCGTCCAGCGTCTCGATGTAATCCAGGCCATCCAGCCCTTCGACATGCACGTTGCGCACATCGCTGACGGCGAAATAGCTGTGCAACGCCTGGCTGATGGTGACGTTTTCAGCGCCCTGGTTGTGGCTGGTCAGCTTGATATGCAGCTGTTCATCCAGACGAATGCTCAGCTTCAAGTCCACCTGATGCGGCCAGCCCGGCAGACCGCCTTCGGGGTAGGGCAGGAGGAAGTCGATCTTGAGGCTCTCGCCCTCGGCTTCTATGCCGCCCAGTTCCCAATCCATCGCTCGTACCAGACCGTGAGCTGCAGCCGGTTCGTGGCTGACGCGCATCGACTGAACGCTCTGTGGGTTGCGCGCCAGGTTGCCGAACCACGG
Source organism: Pseudomonas fluorescens group sp. PF-69 (assembly GCF_054481235.1). Lineage (NCBI taxonomy): Bacteria > Pseudomonadati > Pseudomonadota > Gammaproteobacteria > Pseudomonadales > Pseudomonadaceae > Pseudomonas > Pseudomonas fluorescens group sp. PF-69. The sequence continues at coordinate 1,711,394 of NZ_JBTMNC010000001.1, forward strand.
CCAGCAAACCGGTACGCCGGCACGAATGCTCTTGCCCGTCTTGAACACCGCTTCGTCGTTGAGCCAGATCAAAGGTGGCCGGCCAGCCAGTTGATAACTGAGGATCTGCGCGCCTTGCTGGGCGACCAGCAATTCGGCCTGGCCGTGGCGGATGCGCCAGCAGTTCAGTTCATCCAGTTTCACGGCTTCAACGTTGGGCGTGTTCATGGGGCAGCTCTCGATCGGGAACAATGACGACTACAGACTGCAAAAAGATCGCCGGGTTTAACGAAGCGTTTTATTAACGAGCTCTGGGCGGAACCGAACGGGTGCGGCCGCTGCCATCGATGGCGACGAACACGAACACCGCTTCAGTGACTTTACGCCATTCGCTGGAAAGCGGATCGTCGCTCCAGACCTCGACCATCATCTTGATCGAGCTACGGCCGATTTCCAGTGCCTGTGTATAGAAGGAGAGCTGAGCGCCCACCGCCACCGGAACCAGGAACGCCATACGGTCGATCGCCACCGTGGCCACGCGCCCACCGGCAACCTTGCTGGCCATAGCGGTGCCAGCCAAGTCCATTTGTGAAACCAGCCAGCCGCCGAAAATATCGCCAAAGCCGTTGGTTTCGCGAGGAAGGGCGGTGATTTGCAGGGCCAGGTCGCCTTGCGGAATCGGATCTTCTTGTTCGAGCTCTATCATGCCGGGGGTGCCTCTGACCCGTGACTCTTCGTTGGTATTGCTGGTGGTAGCCGTCTTCGCGAAAAACGATCCAAGCACCGAACATACTACGTTCGTCACGTTTTTCTTAAGGCGCCTAAAGGGAAACTCTGCGAAATCGCCTATGAACCTGACAGGCGTTTTCGCACAGCAACCCTTTCAAACTGCAGCAAGATGGCGAGTATATCGGTCGGTAGACTCCGAGACGACCGTCCGGTTCTCATTTTGACTGTCAAAAACGCGCCTCTATGTGCTTTTTCGAACAATTTGTTATGGTGCCGGTCCTGCCCGAGCCCTTGCCAGCGTTGTTGGGGCGGCAGACCTGACTATAAGAGAAGCCCTTGCCATGACCACAGCGCCCTCGAGTATCGCGCAGCCAAGCCAACCTGCACGTCCGCTGACCCGTAACGACTACAAGACCCTATCGCTGTCGGCCCTGGGCGGCGCGCTGGAGTTCTACGACTTCATCATCTTCGTGTTCTTCGCCACGGTGGTGGGCAAGCTGTTCTTCCCGGCGGACATGCCGGAGTGGCTGCGTTTGATGCAGACCTTCGGCATTTTTGCCGCCGGCTATCTGGCTCGACCACTGGGCGGCATCGTGATGGCGCACTTCGGCGATCTGCTGGGGCGCAAGAAGATGTTCACCTTGAGCATTTTCATGATGGCGGTGCCGACCCTGATCATGGGCCTGCTGCCGACCTATGCGCAGATCGGCATGTGGGCGCCGATCCTGTTGCTGCTGATGCGGGTGATCCAGGGCGCGGCCATCGGCGGCGAAGTGCCGGGCGCCTGGGTCTTCGTTTCCGAGCACGTACCGCAACGGCACATCGGCTACGCCTGCGGCACCCTGACCAGCGGTCTGACGGCAGGCATCCTCCTGGGATCTCTGGTGGCGACGGCGATCAACAGCCTTTACACCCCGGTGGAAGTGTCGGATTACGCCTGGCGGGTTCCGTTCCTGTTGGGCGGTGTGTTTGGCCTGTTCTCGGTGTACCTGCGCCGCTGGTTGCACGAAACCCCGGTGTTCGCCGAACTGCAATTGCGCAAGGCCCTGGCCGAGGAAGTCCCGCTGCGCGCGGTGCTGCGTGACCATCGTGGCGCGATCGCGATTTCCATGCTGCTGACCTGGCTGCTGTCCGCGGCCATCGTGGTATTGATCCTGATGACCCCGACCGTGTTGCAAACGGTCTACCACTTCTCGCCAACCACATCCCTGCAGGCGAACAGTGTGGCGATCATTTTCCTTAGCGTTGGTTGCATCATTGCCGGCGCCTTGGCCGATCGTTTTGGTGCGGGGCGGGTGTTCGTATTCGGTTGTGCGGCCCTGCTGGCCAGCTCCTGGACCTTCTACCACAGCCTGGCCGACCACCCTGACTGGCTGTTCCCGTTGTATGCCCTGACCGGCCTGCTGGTCGGCACCATCGGTGCGGTGCCGTACGTCATGGTCAAGGCGTTCCCGCCTGTGGTGCGCTTCAGCGGCTTGTCCTTTTCCTACAACGTGGCCTACGCCATTTTCGGTGGCCTGACGCCGATGATCGTCAGTTTGTTGCTCAAGGAAAGCCCGATGGGGCCGGCTTACTACGTCGCGATCCTGTGCGGGGTCGGGATTCTGGTGGGTGGGTATCTCTGGAAGAAGGGTCGTTAATTTCGACTTTTTTATTGTCTATTCCGGCGCCATCGCGAGCAGGCTCGCTCCTACAGTAGGTCTGTGTCGATCACATACCCTGTGGGAGCGAGCCTGCTCGCGATAAGGGCGGCGCGGATTATCGCGTAACACCCAAATACTGGCCTTTCATCCAATTGTCATATTTCAGCCATAGAGTGTTCACACGGCCTGCTGATACTTGGCCCCGAATAACACACCCTATCTGCTAGGAGTAAGGCATGAAACTGAAGCGTTTGATGGCGGCAATGACTTTTGTCGCTGCTGGCGTTGCGACTGCCAACGCGGTTGCCGCTGTTGACCCTGCTATCCCGAGCTACACCAAGACCACTGGTGTGTCGGGCAACCTGTCCAGCGTCGGTTCCGATACCCTGGCCAACCTCATGACCCTGTGGGCTGAGAACTACAAAAAAGAATACCCGAACGTAAACATCCAGATTCAGGCCGCTGGCTCCGCCACCGCGCCACCTGCGCTGACTGAAGGCACCTCCAACCTGGGCCCGATGAGCCGCAAGATGAAGGACACCGAACTGGCTGCCTTCGAGCAGAAGTACGGCTACAAGCCAACCGCTATCCCGGTTGCCGTGGACGCCCTGGCGGTGTTCGTGCACAAAGACAACCCGATCCAGCACCTGACCATGGAACAAGTCGACGCGATCTTCTCGTCCACTCGTCTGTGCGGCGCCAAGACCGAAGTCAAAACCTGGGGTGACCTGGGCGTGACCGGCGACCTGGCCAACAAGCCGGTTCAACTGTTCGGTCGTAACTCGGTATCCGGCACCTACGGCTACTTCAAAGAAGAAGCCCTGTGCAAAGGCGACTACAAGCCAAACGTCAACGAACAACCAGGTTCGGCTTCGGTCGTGCAGTCGATCAGCTCCTCGCTGAACGGCATCGGTTACTCGGGCATCGGTTACAAAACCGCTAGCGTGAAGACCGTGGCCCTGGCCAAGAAAGGCAGCACCGACTTCATCGAAGACAGCGAAGAAAACGCCCTGAACGGCAAATACCCGCTGTCCCGCTTCCTGTACGTATACGTCAACAAGGCCCCGAACAAGCCTCTGGCCCCGCTGGAAGCCGAGTTCGTGAAACTGGTTCTGTCGAAACAGGGTCAGGAAGTTGTAGTGAAAGACGGTTACATCCCACTGCCAGCCAAAGTTGCAGCCAAAGCCCTGGCTGACTTGGGTCTGTCGGAAGGCGGCGCTGAAGTCGCAAAAAAGTAACAAATTGAGTCCGGTGTGAACTTCACCGGATTCACATGGGGGCGGCAGGAGCTGCCCTCATACACCTCTAATTCTCTATCCACTGCCAGTCACCTCTGGCGGCGGATTTGTTGCGTCACTGCATTGTCATCTTTCTGTCATACAGGATCGCTAGGGTGTGCGCATGAATGATCTGGCCAATTCCAACATGACTACTAATCCCCCCAAGCGGATTGATTTCAATACGCCTGAGCTGCAACGCAAGCGCCGCATTCGCGCGCTCAAAGATCGCCTGACCCGCTGGTACGTCCTCGTGGGTGGCCTGGCCGTGCTGGGTGCGATCACGTTGATCTTTTTCTTCCTTGCCTATGTCGTCGCGCCCCTGTTCCAGGGGGCCAGCCTGACCGCCAAGGACGCCATCACGCCTGCCTGGATGCAAGACGCCGGCAAGCCGTTGATGATCTCCCTGGAAGAGCAGAACCAAGTGGCCATGCGGGTTTCCGACAAAGGCCAGGCGCTGTTCTTCGATATCGACAGTGGCGCTGAACTCAAGCGCGTCGATTTGCCCGTTCCGGCCGGTGTCACCGTGACCTCCATTGCTGAAGACCAGCCAGGTCACCCGCTGGTGGCCGTGGGCCTGTCCAACGGTCAGGCATTGGTATTCCGTCACACGTATAAAGTCAGTTACCCGGACGGCAAGAAAACCATTTCGCCAGCGGTCGAATACCCGTACGGCGAAACGCCGATCGTGGTGAACGAGGCGGGCGGTGCGCTGGAGCACGTCAGCCTCAACGCCAACGATTCGACCCTGATGCTGGTCGGTGCCACCGGTTCGCAACTCAATGTGTTGTCGCTGACCAGCGAAGAAAACATGATGACCGGCGAAATCACCAACGAGCAGAAGCGTATCGATCTGCCGCAAATGACCGAGCCGGTGAAAAACATCTTCGTCGATCCGCGTCAGCAATGGTTGTACGTGGTCAACGGGCGTGCCCAGGCCGACGTATTCAGCCTGCGCGACAAGAGCCTCAACGGTCGTTACAAACTGCTTGAAGACGGTGAAGCCCAAGTCACTGCCAGCACGCAACTGGTTGGCGGTATCTCGCTGATCGTCGGCGACTCCAAAGGTGGCCTGGCTCAATGGTTCATGGCGCGCGACCATGATGGCGAGCAACGCCTGAAGCAGATCCGTACCTTCCAGATGGGCACCACGCCGATTGTTGAAATCACTGCCGAAGAGCGCCGCAAGGGCTTCGTCGCCCTGGACGCCTCCGGCAAGCTCGGCGTGTTCCACAGTACGGCCCACCGCACCTTGCTGGTGGATCAGGTGGTCGAAGGCCAAGGCATTTTCGGCCTGTCGCCACGGGCCAACCGCGTGATCGTGGAAGCCGGCGGGAAGCTGCAACCGTTGCTGCTCGACAACCCGCACCCGGAAGTTTCGTGGAGCGCTTTGTGGAGCAAGGTCTGGTACGAGAACTACGACGAGCCTAAGTACGTCTGGCAATCGACCGCCGCCAACACCGATTTCGAACCCAAGCTGAGCCTGTCGCCGCTGACCTTCGGTACCCTCAAGGCCGCGTTCTACGCCATGCTGCTGGCGGCTCCACTGGCCGTCGCCGCTGCGATCTACACCGCGTACTTCATGGCTCCGGGCATGCGCCGCAAGGTCAAGCCGGTGATCGAACTGATGGAAGCGATGCCGACGGTGATCCTCGGTTTCTTCGCCGGTCTGTTCCTCGCCCCGTATGTGGAAGGGCACTTGCCGGGCATCTTCAGCCTGCTGATGCTCTTGCCGATCGGCATTCTGGTCGCTGGTTTCGTCTTCAGTCGCCTGCCTGAATCCATTCGCCTGAAAGTGCCGGATGGCTGGGAAAGCGCGATCCTGATCCCGGTGATCCTCTTCGTTGGCTGGCTCTCGCTGTACATGAGCCCGTTCATGGAGAACTGGTTCTTCGGCGGCGACATGCGCATGTGGATCTCCCACGACCTGGGCATCACCTACGACCAGCGCAACGCACTGGTGGTCGGCCTGGCCATGGGCTTTGCGGTCATCCCGAACATCTACTCCATCGCCGAAGACGCCGTGTTCAGCGTACCGCGTGGCCTCACCCTCGGCTCCCTGGCCCTCGGTGCCACGCCGTGGCAGACGATGACGCGCGTGGTGATCCTCACCGCCAGCCCGGGCATTTTCTCGGCGCTGATGATCGGCATGGGCCGTGCGGTCGGTGAAACCATGATCGTGTTGATGGCCACCGGTAACACCCCGGTCATGGAGATGAACCTGTTCGAAGGTCTGCGCACCCTGGCCGCCAACGTCGCGGTGGAAATGCCCGAATCGGAAGTCGGTGGCAGCCACTACCGCGTGCTGTTCCTCTCGGCGCTGGTGTTGCTGTTGTTCACCTTCGTCATGAACACCCTCGCGGAACTGATTCGTCAGCGTCTGCGCAAGAAATACTCGTCGCTTTAAGAAAGGTAGAAGTCTGTGAAACAGAACTCCCTGAATGGATGGTTCAAGAGCGGCGCCCCCGGCGTCTGGATCAGCGGTGGCGCGGTGTCCATCGCGGTCATCATGACCATTGGCCTGCTGGCGGTGATCGCCGTGCGCGGTCTGGGTCACTTCTGGCCGGCGGATCTGATCCACGCCAACTACGACGTGCCGGGCCAGGCTAATCACTTGGTCATTGGCGAAGTGGTACAGAAGGAAGAAGTGCCCCGTGCACGTCTGAAGTCCGCTGGTTTGCCGGTGCCGGATCAAGGCCCGGAATTCATGACCCGCGAGCTGATCAAGGTCGGCAACCGCGACCTGAACGGCAACGACTTCACCTGGACCGTCGGCGAGTGGCTGACCAACCAGACGACGCCGCCGGAGCTGATGGCCATCGAGCGTCGTGAGTGGGGCAACTTCTACGGCTACCTGGTCAACGTCAAACAGGACGGCAAGGTCATCGCTGAAGGCGAAGCCGCATGGCCTGAGTTGCAGGCCCGTGTGGATCGCGTCAACAAGCTGGCCGCTCAGCTCAAGAGCCTGGAAAAAACCGACATCGGCGCGATCAACGCCGGTCTCGAGCGTATCCGCTTGCACGGTCGCAAGCTGGAGCTGGAAGGCAAACTCGACCCTGCCGCGCAAGCGGACATGGAATCCGAGCGCGCCGAGCTGAACGCTCGCTACCAGGACATCGAGGCTCGTCTGGCCGATCTGCACGCGCAGTTCAACCGCGACAGCCTGACGGCTCGTGATGCCAACGGCAAAGAAGTCGAAATCGGCATCGGCAAAGTGGTTCACGCCTATCAGCCGAACGCCATGAGCACCATGACCAAGATCGGCTTCTACTTCAGCAAGGTCTGGGAGTTCCTGAGCGACGACCCGCGTGAAGCGAACACCGAAGGCGGGATTTTCCCGGCGATCTTCGGCACCGTGATGATGACCCTGATCATGGCGATGATCGTCACCCCGTTCGGCGTGCTGGCGGCGGTGTACCTGCGTGAATACGCCAAGCAGAACACCCTGACCCGCGTGATCCGCATCGCAGTGAACAACCTGGCGGGCGTTCCGGCCATCGTGTACGGCGTGTTCGGTCTGGGCTTCTTCGTCTACGTGCTGGGTGGTTCGGTCGACCGGTTGTTCTTCCCGGAAGCCTTGCCGGCACCGACCTTCGGTACGCCGGGCCTGCTCTGGGCTTCGCTGACCCTGGCACTGCTGGCGGTGCCGGTGGTGATCGTGGCCACCGAAGAAGGCCTGGCGCGGATTCCCCGCACCGTTCGCGAAGGCTCGTTGGCCCTTGGCGCGACCAAGGCTGAAACCTTGTGGAAGATCGTGCTGCCGATGGCCAGCCCGGCGATGATGACCGGCATGATCCTCGCCGTGGCACGCGCCGCCGGTGAAGTGGCGCCGCTGATGCTGGTGGGTGTGGTGAAACTGGCGCCGTCGCTGCCGGTGGACGGTAACTACCCGTACCTGCACCTGGACCAGAAGATCATGCACTTGGGCTTCCATATCTATGACGTCGGCTTCCAGAGCCCGAACGTCGAGGCCGCGCGGCCGCTGGTATACGCCACGGCGCTGCTGCTGGTCCTGGTGATCGCGACATTGAACCTGTCGGCCGTGTGGATCCGTAACCACCTGCGCGAGAAGTACAAGGCGCTGGATAGTTAAGCAGGATCGACACGGTCCCTGTGGGAGCTGGCTTGCCAGCGATGCAGACGATGCGGTTTATCAGTCACACCGCAGCGATGCCATCGCTGGCAATCCAGCTCCCACAAGGGATCGCAGCCAGACATGAATTTTGAGTAACCCGCTGGCTAGACCAGCGGCTAAACGAACCGAATTTGTTAGCACAGGGAGCCTCCCATGCAGCACGAAGCACATACCCACGGCATCAACATGTCGGCCCTGGGTCGCGACAAGCAGAGCCTGAATCTCGAGCAGGAAACCGTGGCCATCGAGGTACCGAGCCTGAGCCTGTTCTACGGTGAGAAACAAGCGCTGTACGACGTCAGCATGAACATCCCGAAACAGCGCGTGACCGCCTTCATCGGCCCGTCCGGCTGCGGCAAGTCCACATTGCTGCGTACGTTCAACCGCATGAACGATCTGGTGGATGGCTGCCGCGTCGAAGGCGCGATCAACCTGTACGGCAACAACATCTATCGCAAGGGCGAAGACGTGGCCGAGCTGCGTCGTCGCGTCGGCATGGTGTTCCAGAAGCCGAACCCGTTCCCGAAAACCATCTATGAAAACGTGGTTTACGGCCTGCGGATCCAGGGCATCAACAAGAAGCGCATCCTCGACGAAGCGGTCGAGTGGGCGTTGAAAGGCGCGGCCCTGTGGGATGAAGTCAAAGACCGTCTGCATGAATCGGCACTGGGCCTGTCCGGTGGTCAGCAGCAACGTCTGGTCATCGCCCGCACCATCGCCGTGGAACCGGAAGTGCTGCTGCTCGACGAACCGTGCTCGGCACTCGACCCGATCTCGACGCTGAAAGTCGAAGAGCTGATCTACGAACTGAAATCCAAATTCACCATCGTCATCGTGACCCACAACATGCAACAGGCCGCTCGGGTATCCGACTACACGGCCTTCATGTACATGGGCAAACTGGTGGAATTCGGCGACACCGACACCCTGTTCACCAATCCGGCGAAGAAGCAGACCGAAGACTACATCACCGGTCGTTACGGCTAGGAAGTTGTCGTTGCTCACTGAACTGACGCTGCGGTCCACCGCACCTTACCGGACGCTCCAAGGACGCCAACATGATTAGCAAAGAAGGCCTTACCCACCACATCTCCCAGCAGTTCAACGCCGAACTGGAGGAAGTGCGCAGCCACCTCCTGGCCATGGGCGGTCTGGTGGAAAAACAGGTCAACGACGCGGTCACCGCGCTGATCGAGGCCGATTCCGGCCTGGCCCAGCAGGTTCGCGAAATCGACGACCAGATCAATCAGATGGAACGCAACATCGACGAAGAATGCCTGCGCATTCTGGCCCGTCGTCAGCCGGCGGCGTCTGACCTGCGTCTGATCATCAGCATCTCCAAGTCGGTGATCGACCTGGAGCGCATCGGTGACGAAGCGACCAAGATCGCCCGTCGTGCCATCCAGTTGTGCGAAGAAGGCGAAGCGCCGCGCGGCTACGTCGAAGTGCGCCACATCGGCGACCAGGTGCGTAACATGGTTCGTGACGCGTTGGACGCCTTTGCCCGTTTCGACGCCGATCTGGCGTTGTCCGTGGCGCAGTACGACAAAATCATCGACCGTGAATACAAGACCGCCCTGCGTGAGCTGGCGACCTACATGATGGAAGACCCGCGCTCTATCTCGCGCGTCTTGAGCATTATCTGGGTGTTGCGTTCGCTGGAGCGCATCGGCGACCACGCGCGCAATATTTCCGAGTTGGTGATTTACCTGGTGCGCGGCACTGACGTACGTCACCTTGGCCTCAAGCGCATGAAAGAAGAAGTTGAAGGAACCGCCGGCGAAACCGCTAATGTTCCGGGCAAACCTGACGATAAGTAAGATTGCCCAAGTAAAGCGCCCGGCCTATTGGCCGGGCGTTTTTGTTTGCGGTTCTCGAATTCGAAAAGCAGCACCCGCGAACGAAAAGTCCCGGCGTGACTGAAGGTTTTGGCAATATGCCATCAGCAAAGCGGTATGCTTGCCGGGGTTTTTTAAGGGGTTATGGATGAGTAAGGTCAGTGTGTTGGTCGTGGACGATGCCTCGTTTATTCGTGACCTGGTGAAGAAATGCCTGCGTAACTATTTCCCGGGCATGCGGATCGAAGACGCCATCAATGGCAAAAAGGCTCAGGCATTGCTGGCCCGGGAAGCGTTCGACCTGGTGCTGTGCGACTGGGAAATGCCGGAAATGTCCGGCCTGGAACTGCTGACCTGGTGTCGCGGGCAGGACAGCCTCAAAACCATGCCGTTTGTGATGGTGACCAGCCGTGGCGACAAGGAGAACGTCGTCCAGGCAATCCAGGCCGGGGTTTCCGGCTATGTCAGCAAGCCGTTCACCAACGAGCAATTGATCAACAAGGTCAGGCAGGCACTGCACAAGGTCGGCAAGCTCGACGCGTTGGTGAACGTTGCATCGACGAAAACGAGTTCGGCGTTCGGCAACGACTCCCTGAATGCATTGACCGGCGGCAAGGCCGCCGTGGTCGCGCCATCGCCTTCTGCCCCGACTCCTGCTGCCGCGCCATCCCGTGGTTTGCTCAACAGTCCGCCGGTCAAGGCTCCCGCTCCTGCTGCCACTGGGGCGGGCGGGCGTGGTCAGGGGCAATTGCGCCTGCCCAACGGTATCCAGCCATGCGTGATCAAGGCGCTGAGCCTCAAGGAAGCGCTGCTGGTGGTGAAACGCTCCGAAACACTGCCACAAGTACTGGACAGTGCCGTGCTCGACCTGGAGCAGGGCGACAACGCCGAGACTGCTCGTCTGAATGGCTATTTGCACGCCGTCGTCGCCCATGAGCCCAAGCCGGACAGCGACTGGTTGCAATTGACCTTCCGTTTCGTCGATCAGGACTCGCAGAAGCTCGATTACATTTCCCGCCTGATCGCCCGTGGCACCGCACAGAAGCACTTCGTTCCGGGCGCGTAAGTCAGGCGTCGCCTGTCAGCCAGCCATCGCGGGCAAGCCCGCTCCCACAGGTACAGTGCAGAACCTGTGGGAGCGGGCTTGCCCGCGATGACGCTAGAGCAGTCACCACACATCAGCTAAACCATCCACTTCGAAACATCTGCCGACAACACAGGTCAATTCCGACTGCTAGGCTCATTCCAGGCCTCACACGACAGAATCCTGCCCATGCTCGCGCGCCTGCTGTTTTTATGTGGTCTGTTCATGGCCGCCACCCCGGCGATGGCCGTGACGATCTACAAGTCCACCGACGCCAATGGCGTGGTCTCCTACAGTGACCGCCCCACCAAAGGCTCCAAGGTGTTCACCTTCCGCGATCGCATGGAAGAGCACCTTGAGCGTCAGGTGTACCTGGTGATCATGAAGAAGGAAGGCGTGGACAGCGTATACGTGCGAAACGACCTCTATGCGCCGGTGGAAATCGAATTGAGTTTCGATGGCTTGAAGAACGTCAGTGGCGCGCCGAGCCGGCCGATTCGTCGGGTGATGCCGTCACGCAGCAGCATTCGCCTGGCGATGCTCACGGCCACGGAGGCCACAAGGCCGATCGCCTATATCCCCAGGTTCGAATACTCCCTGGGCGACCCCGCAGGCGCCTCCATGGCCTATCGATACCCGTTGCCCTGGCGTGGCGGGCCGTTTCGCATGACACAGGGCGCCGAGGGTCAATACAGCCACTTTGGGCCGAAGAACCGTTACGCCATCGACATCGCCATGCCCGAAGGCACACCGATCATTGCCGCACGTGGCGGGGTCGTGGTGAAGATCGAAAACGGGCAGACCGGACGCGGCACCAATCCATCGGGCAATTTCGTGCGGGTGTTGCACGATGACGGGACCATGGGCGTGTACCTGCACCTGAAGAAAGGCTCGGTCAGCGTTCGGGAGGGGCAAAGGGTCATGGTGGGCACCGCGCTTGCGCTGTCGGGCAATACCGGCAACAGCAGCGGGCCGCATCTGCATTTCGTGGTGCAGCGCAATACCGGGATGGGCCTGGTGTCGATTCCGTATCAGTTCAACCAGCCGGTGAGCTCATTGCCCAACTTTGCGTTGGGCAAGCAATAACGAGGGTTTGCGAAAATTAATTGTGGCGAGGGAGCAAGCTCCCTCGCCACAAGCGCCGGGTGCAGCACTCAGTCCAGCATCAAGACCTTGGCCAGAATGATCTTCGGCCCTTTCATCTTCTTGATGATGATGCGCAGGCCTTCGACTTCCAGCACTTCTTCCTCTTCCGGTACGCGTTTCAGGGTTTCGTAGACCAGCCCTGCGAGGGTTTCGGCTTCAACGTGGTCCAGGTCGATGCCCAGCAGCCGTTCGACCTTGAACAGTGGCGTATCGCCCCGTACCAGCAGTTTGCCCGGCTGGTAGGCGAGGATCCCGCGTTCGGCCTTGCGGTGTTCGTCCTGAATGTCGCCCACCAGCACTTCCAGCACGTCTTCCATGGTCAGGTAGCCGATGATGTTGCCGTCGGCCTCTTCAACCACGGCGAAGTGCGAGCCGCCCTTGCGGAACTGTTCGAGCAGTTGCGACAGCGGCATGTGCCTGGACACGCGCTCCAGCGGACGGGTCAGTTCGGCCAGGTTGAACGACTCGGGAATATGATCCAGTGCCGCCAGTTCAAGCAGCAGGTCCTTGATGTGCAGCAGGCCGACGAACTCCTGGCGCTCACTGTCGTACACCGGATAACGGCTGAACTTGTGGCGACGGAACATCGCCAGGATTTCCTTGAGGGGGGCGTTGAACTCCAGTGTCACGAGGTCTTCGCGGGAGTTGGCCCAGTCGACCACTTCCAGTTCGCCCATTTCCACCGCCGAAGCCAATACGCGCATGCCTTGGTCGCTCGGGTCCTGGCCACGGCTGGAGTGCAGGATCAGTTTCAGTTCTTCGCGGCTGTAGTGATGCTCGTGATGCGGGCCGGGCTCGCCCTGACCGGCGATGCGCAGGATCGCGTTGGCGCTGGCGTTGAGCAAGTAGATCGCCGGGTACATGGCCCAGTAGAACAGGTACAGCGGCACGGCGGTCCACAGCGACAGCAGCTCGGGCTTGCGGATGGCCCAGGATTTCGGGGCCAGTTCGCCGACCACGATGTGCAGGTACGAGATGACAAAAAACGCAGCGAAGAACGAAACGCCTTTGATCACTTCGGCCGATTGCACGCCGACGGCGTCGAGCAACGGTTCGAGGATGTGCGCGAACGCCGGTTCGCCGACCCAGCCGAGGCCCAGGGAGGCGAGGGTGATACCCAGTTGGCACGCCGACAGGTAGGCATCGAGCTGACTGTGCACGGTCCGCAGGATTTGCCCGCGCCAGCCGTGTTGTTCAGCGATGGCTTCGACCCGGGTCGAGCGCAGTTTGACCATGGCAAATTCCGCCGCAACGAAAAAACCGTTGAGCAACACCAGGATCAGAGCAAAAAGAATCATGCCGAAGTCGGCGAACAGTGTGGCGAGGGTCAAACCAGGGGAAGGGTCCATGATGGAGTTTTGCGGGTTCCGTGTATTCGAAAGGAAAGAAAAAGTGGGCCTGAAAGGCAGGCACAAGTCAGCCAATGTAGCGGCTGACTCAGCGATTGCCTAGTACTGCTATCAGTCCATTGGACTAATGACCCTGGATTTGCTGACCTGGGCGGGGGCGAAATGGCAGGTAAAGGTACTGCCGTGCCCCGGCACGCTGCTGATTTCCATCCGTGCGCGGTGGCGCAACAGCACGTGTTTGACGATCGCCAGCCCCAGGCCGGTGCCACCGGTATTGGAGTTGCGACTGGAGTCGACGCGATAGAAGCGTTCGGTCAGGCGCGGCAGGTGTTTGCTGTCGATGCCGATCCCGGAATCCTGTACGCTCAGGTGCGCGCCTTGTTCATCGCCCCACCAGCGAATGCGGATGTTGCCTTCGGCCTGGGTGTACTTGACCGCGTTGAACACCAGGTTGGAAAAAGCGCTGCGCAGTTCGGCTTCGCTGCCCTTGAGCAGAATCGTCGGGTCGGCTTCCAGGGTGATGTGCTGGTTTTTCTGGCCGGAGAGCTGCTGAGCGTCACTCTTGATCGACTGCAACAGGCCATCAATGGCCACTGGCTGGTTATCCGAGGGGTAATCGGTCGCTTCCAGTTTGGCCAGCAGCAGCAAGTCATTGAGCAGCGTCTGCATGCGCCCGCCTTGTTGCTGCATTTGCTGCAAGGCGCGACTCCAGCGCGGGTTCACGTCCTCGACGTTGTCGAGCAGGGTTTCCAGGTAGCCGCATATCACCGTCAGGGGTGTGCGTAATTCATGGGAAACGTTGGCGATGAAGTCTTTGCGCATCTGCTCGAGCTGATGGATGCGTGTGACGTCGCGTACCAGCATCAGGTGCTCGTTGTTGCCGTAGCGGGTGATGTACAGCTGGATACGCATCCGGTCGTTGGTCGGCGAAGGGATTTCCAGCGGCTCGACGTAGCTGTCCTGCTCGAAGTATTCCTTGAAGCGCGGGTGGCGCACCAGGTTGGTCACCGGCTGACCGCTGTCCTGTGGCGTCTTGAGGCCCAGCAGGGTTTCGGCGGCGCGGTTCCACCATTCCAGGTTGCCGTCGCTGTCGAGCATGACCACCGCATCTTTCAATGCGGCGGTGGATTCCTGAACCCGGTCGATCACCGCTTGCAACCGCCCGCGCACTCGCTGATCGCGACGCTGCAGGTGATAGATGCTGTCGAACACTTCGCCCCACAGGCCATAGCCATCGGGCGGGGCTTCATCGGGTTGGTGCAGGCGCAGCCACTCGTGCAGGCGCAGCAGTTGCTTGAGGGTCCAGGCCAGGTAGAGGCCCAAGCCCGCGGCGAGGCTCCAGCCGTAGTAGCCGCTGATCAAGCCGATCACCAGGCAAGCGGTGACCAGCAGCAGCATGTGGCGAATCAGGGTGCCATGCCAGTTTTGGTTCACGAAAAATATGCGTCCTTGTCAGCGAGTCTGGCGGCCGGCTCAGGCCTTGGTAGAGAACCGGTAGCCGGTTCCGCGCACGGTTTGTACCAGGTTTTCGTAGGCGTCGCCGAGGGCTTTGCGCAGGCGGCGGATGTGCACATCGACGGTGCGCTCTTCGACATAGACATTGCCGCCCCAGACCTGATCCAGCAACTGGCCGCGCGTGTAGGCGCGTTCCTGGTGGGTCATGAAGAATTGCAGCAGGCGGTATTCGGTCGGCCCCATTTCGGCCGGTTTGCCGTCGATGGTCACGCGGTGGCCGATCGGGTCCAACAGCAGGCCACCGACTTCAATCGGCGCTTCGCCATCGGTAGGACCGGCGCGGCGCAGCACGGCTTTGAGGCGTGCGACCAGCTCACGGGGGGAAAAGGGTTTGGTGATGTAATCGTCGGCACCGACTTCCAGGCCCTGGATCTTGTTGTCCTCTTCGCCCTTGGCGGTGAGCATGATGATCGGGATATCACCGGTCAGTTCATCGCGCTTGAGGCGGCGGGCCAATTCGATGCCGGAGGTGCCGGGCAGCATCCAGTCGAGCAGGATCAAGTCCGGTTTGCGGTCGACGATAATGGCGTGGGCCTGCTGGGAGTTCTCGGCCTCCAGGCAGTCATAGCCGGCCATTTCCAATGCAACGGCGATCATTTCGCGAATAGGCGCTTCGTCGTCGACGATCAGAATGCTCCTGCCAACCATGCCTTAATCCTCTTGTCATTTAACTGTCTTGCGCCGCATTAGATAACGGAATTATTGCAGTCGTGTGACAGTATTTTAGTCGCCCGGCGATCGTCGTGAACCTGAACTAAGCTCTAAGTCCGAATCCTGACAACCGCAAAGGAAGGTTTCCATGAATTGCATCGCTCAATCCTGGAAGGCGTTACTGGTAACGGCCGCGCTAACGCTGCCGACCTTGGCGCTCGCCGCTGAACCGGTGATGATGAAAGACGGCATGATGGTCGACCATAAAGGCATGACCGTATACACGTTCGATAAGGACTCAGGCGGCAAGTCGATGTGTAATGGTGATTGCGCGAAGAATTGGCCACCCATGATGGCTCCGGCCGGCGCCAAGGCTGAAGGCAAATTTACGCCCATCAAGCGCGATGACGGCATGATGCAGTGGGCGTATGACGGTAAGCCGCTGTACACCTTCGTGAAGGACGAAAAGCCTGGAGAAATGAAGGGTGACGGCATGAAAGACGTCTGGCACATCGTTCATGAGTCGCAGAAGTAACCGACTCGATCCGCCCCCGCGTGAATGCTCTGCGGGGGCGATATCAATCCTGTCTCAGCGCAACCCGTAATCCAGCACGATCCCGACAAAAATCGCCAACCCGGCCCAGTGGTTGTGCAGGAACGCCTTGAAACAGCGCATCCGGTCCTTGTCGCGGGTGTACCAGAACTCCCAGGCGAAGCAGCCTGCCGCCACCGCCAACCCAAGGTGGAACCAACCACCGAGCTCGAATTTCGAACCCGCCAGCAACAGACAACCCAGCGCCAATCCTTGCAGGGTCAGGATGATCACCCGGTCCGCCTCGCCAAACAGGATCGCCGTGGATTTCACGCCGATCTTCAGGTCGTCGTCGCGGTCGGTCATTGCGTAATAGGTGTCGTAGCCCACCGTCCACATCAGGTTGGCGATGTACAGCAGCCACGCCGCTGCCGGCAAATCACCGGTTTCGGCGGTGAATGCCATCGGCATGCCCCAGGAAAACGCCGCGCCCAACACCACCTGCGGGTAATAGGTGTAGCGCTTCATGAACGGGTAAGTGAAGGCCAGCGCCAGGCCGCCGAGTGACAGCCAGATGGTGGTCGCATTGGTGCACAGCACCAGCAGGAAACTCACGGCCATCAGCAGCGCAAAGAACACCAACGCTTCCTTGGAGCTGATCTTGCCGCTCGCCAGTGGGCGCTGTGCGGTGCGTTTCACATGGCCGTCGACCTTGCGGTCCGCCCAATCGTTGATCACGCAGCCACCGGCGCGAGTCAACACCACGCCAAGGACGAAAATCACGATGTTGGCCAGCGACGGCGAGCCCTTGCCGGCAATCCACAGTGCCCACAGCGTTGGCCACAGCAACAGATAGATGCCGATTGGCTTGTCCATGCGCGTCAGCTGAATGAAATCCCAGGCCCGTGGGTTCAAGCGGTTCAGGGACTTGAGCAGGCTCTGGTACATCAGCAATTCTCCGGATGGGCGCGGGCGGCGTTCCACAGGGTCGGCAGGAAAATCTCGGCCACCAGCACGCTCAAGGTGCCACGGTCGAACCGTGAACGGCGGCCCCATAGTTCAGGCGACTGGACCTCGTTCGGCAGCCACGCTTGAGGATAGTGGCAAACCTCGATGGCCCGGCGCTGGAAGGCGTGATCGCAAAACAGTAATTCGCCCAGGGAGCGGCTGCCCAACTCATCCATGTGCAAGCCGTCGCCCTGCAATGCACTGCGCGAGGCCACGCTGCGGGCAAACACCCAGGCCTCGCCGTGACCGCGCAGGTACACCTCGCGAACCCAGCCCTCACTGCCGTCGGCCAGATCCAGCGCGGCGCATTCGTCGGCGCGCAGGGTCTGCCAGCCTTCGAACAGCGGCGTGACGCTGAAGCCGTCGTTCGACAAACGGGTCAGGCGGCGGGTCAGCGAACCTTCGTCGAATAGCCAGTCGAGGGTGGACGTATCGGGGAGGGGCGTCAGTTGGCTGTGAGGGAGCCAGAGCGGGGCCGGGCAAGCGGATTTTGAGTGCGGCACAGTGAGTCATTATTGGCAGCAAAGGAGGCGGCGAGCTTAACATGTCGGCTCATGAATTTGAGTGATCTGGCCGTCCGTTGCGCCGAACAGGCTTGCATCTGCGCGGCCCCATCAGTACAAAACGCCCTGAGCCGGACGGCAGCGCTGCAACCATCGACCGTTCGCGCCGGCAAAAGCCTGAATCCTGAGGAAGTACCTGAATGAAAAAGTGGCAATGTGTGGTCTGCGGCCTGATCTACAACGAAGCCGATGGCTGGCCGGATGACGGCATCGCGCCGGGCACCCTGTGGCAGGACGTGCCCGAAGACTGGCTGTGCCCGGATTGCGGCGTCGGCAAAATGGATTTCGAAATGATCGAAATCAACTAAGACACCTGGAAGGAGTAAGGAATGAACGCACCTGTCGTGATCGTCGGCACCGGACTGGCGGGCTACAACCTGGCCCGCGAGTTTCGCAAAATCGATGGCGAAACCCCGCTGCTGCTGATTACCGCCGATGACGGGCGTTCCTACTCCAAGCCGATGCTCTCCACCGGTTTCGGCAAAAACAAGGACGCCGACGGCCTGAGCATGGCTGAACCCGGCACCATGGCCGAGCAGTTGAAAGCCGAAGTGCGCACCCACACGCGCATCAGTGGTATCGACCCGGGCCACAAGCGTCTGTGGATCGGCGAAGAAGCGGTGTACTACCGTGACCTGATCCTGGCCTGGGGCGCAGAAACCGTGCGCGTGCCCATCGAAGGTGATGCGGCGGACTGCGTTTTCCCGATCAACGACCTGGAGGATTACGCACGCTTTCGCGCGGCAGCGGCCGGCAAGCGTCGGGTGCTGTTGCTCGGCGCCGGGCTGATCGGCTGCGAGTTCGCCAACGACCTCAGTCTGGGCGGCTACGAGGTGCAACTGGTGGCGCCGTGCGAACAAGTCATGCCGACCCTGCTGCACCCGGCGGCGGCTGCGGCGGTGCAGGCCGGGCTGGAAAGCCTGGGTGCACGTTTCCACCTCGGGCCGGTGCTCAATCGCCTGCAGCGCGTCGCTGATGGGCTGGAGGCGCACCTGTCCGATGGCCAGGTGATACCGTGCGACGTGGTCGTGTCGGCCATTGGCCTGCGTCCGCGCATCGACCTGGCCGCCGCTGCCGGCGTGCAAGTCAATCGCGGCATCGTGGTCAACCGCCATCTGCAAACTTCCCACGCCAACATCTACGCCCTGGGCGACTGTGCCGAGGTCGATGGGCTGAACCTGTTGTACGTGATGCCCCTGATGAGCTGTGCGAGAGCGCTGGCCCAGACCCTCGCCGGCAACCCGACGACGGTCACTTATGGCCCGATGCCCATCACCGTCAAAACCCCGGTGTGCCCATTGGTGGTGTCCCCGCCGCCACGCGGCATGGAGGGCGTTTGGACCGTCGAAGGGCAGGGTGCCGACATCAAGGTTTTATGCCGCGATGCCGGCGGTAAACTGCTCGGTTATGCCCTGACAGGCGCGGCGGTGACGGAAAAACTGGCCCTGAACAAAGAACTTCCGGCGCTGCTGGCGTAAATACCGGTCGTTCTGTCGGAATCACCCCCCTTTTGCCCATACATTGGCCGCGCCGACACTGGCGCGGCTCCTCGCTGCGTGCCATCCTCACTCCCGTCTGCCGCAGAGTAGAGCACCTGCGGCGCTTTGGGCGCTGCTCCGCAGAGAGCAGCACGGACATAACAACAAAAAACCGTCAAAGGGGCTTCACTAATATGCGTAAACCAGAACTCGCCGCAGCAATTGCTGAAAAAGCAGACCTCACCAAAGAGCAGGCCAACCGCGTTCTCAACGCCGTTCTCGAAGAAATCACCGGCGCCCTGCACCGTAAAGACAGCGTCACGCTGGTAGGTTTCGGCACCTTCCTGCAACGCCACCGCGGCGCCCGCACCGGCAAAAACCCGCAAACCGGTGAGCCCGTCAAAATCAAGGCCAGCAACACCGTTGCGTTCAAGCCAGGTAAATCGTTGAAAGACAGCGTCAATCCGTAATCCGTCGCCATACCCTGCGTAGCAGGGGAGCGGAACAAAGAATGGGCACGCCAACCAGGTTGGGTGCCCATTTTTTTGGTTTCGTGCCATCCCGGAAATTGATAACACAACACCTGTAGGAGCGAGCTTGCTGGCGATGGTCGTTAACGATAACGCGTGTGGACTGGATAAACGCGGCGCACGTGAGGTCATCGCCGGCAAGCCGGCTCTTACAGACTGTGTTTCGTTTGGTGTGGGAATGATGTGGCGAGTGGTCTGGCAGAAGGCTTCAAAAATTGTGACTTGGTAGTCATCGTGCCGCTAATGGTTATGATCTCCTCCTAATGGAACTGGATGCTGGCGTTATGGCTTGAAGCCGTTAAACTGCCCCGGCCGTTCATTTTCTTTTTGAGGCTTGCGCATGAAATTTCGTTTTCTGCTGTGGATGTTGGGTTTGTTGATGGGCAAGGCCAGTCGG
Organism: Pseudomonas fluorescens group sp. PF-69; assembly: GCF_054481235.1. NCBI lineage: Bacteria > Pseudomonadati > Pseudomonadota > Gammaproteobacteria > Pseudomonadales > Pseudomonadaceae > Pseudomonas > Pseudomonas fluorescens group sp. PF-69. Next base: position 1,731,248 of record NZ_JBTMNC010000001.1, read on the forward strand.
ACCAATCCTGCGTTTCAGCAGCAGTTGGGCGACAAGGACCTGGTGTTTCAGCTGCAGACCCTGGACGGGAAAGTGGCGCGGCATTTCCGGGTTAAGGATCAGCGAATTACCAGCAAGGCGGGCGTGTATGCCGAGCCTGCATTTGCCATCGCCTTCAAAGACGCCGCGTATGGCTTTGCCACGATGCAGGCGAAGAACAAGCAGTTGGCGTTCATGACGGGGATTCAGGACAAGTCGATTCAGATCAAGGGCAACCCGGCGCTGGTGATCTGGTTCCAGGGGCTGACCAAGTATTTGAAGCCTAAGAAGGCGAAAACTGTCGCCAAGGTTTGAGTGGGGCGGTTAAACCGGGTTGGATTCATCGCGGGCAAGCCCGCTCCCACAGGGATCATCTATGTGGGAGCGTAGCTTGCCCGCGATGCTTTCAGCCCTGAGTGAATTGCGAAGCGAGTTCGCGCAGCAATACTTCGGCTTCAAGGACTTTGCTGACCACGTCGTCGGCCTTGGCGCGGGTCAGGCCCAGGCGTTCGAGCAGGGCGTCGGGGATGTCTTCGTCGGGGCCGGAACCAATGCCGCGGCTGCGCAGCAAGCGCACGCTCAGGCACACCAGGTTCGGGTACTCGGCGTAATCGCCGTCGTAATGGGGGTCGTGCTGGAAGCGCAGCGCGGTGGCCAGTTCATCGGGCATGTCCCAGTAGCGCATCAGCCAGGCGCCGATCTGTTCGCGGCTGATGCCCAGCAAGTGTTGCTCGATGTAGCTGTGGCACAGGTGCGGGTTGACCTCCAGGTGGCGGCAGATCAGCGAGAAGTGCGGCGGGAACACGTGGGCCAGCAGCAGGTAGCCGAAGTTGTGCAGCAGGCCGGCCAGGTAGGTCAGGCCGGCTTCCGGACGCTGGGCGCGCGGCATGGCGCGGGTCAGGCCTTCGATGACGGCGGCGGTGTAGATCGATTGCTGCCAGTAAGGCGTGCTGTGTTGCGGGTGGTCCTTGGGCAGGCTCAGGGTTTTGCCCAGGGCCAGGCCCAGCGCCAGGTTGATCACCAGGTCGAAACCCAGTACTCGCACGATGGCGTCTTCCACCGAACGGATCTTGCCCGGCGAAGCGTAGTACGGCGACGCTGCCCAGCTCACCACTTGCGCCGCCAGCGCCGGGTCGGTCTCGACCACGCCGGTGATGTCGTCGATGGTAGCGTTGGGGTCGACGCGCAGTTTGATGATCTTTTGCGCGGTCTCGGCCAGCGGCGGAATCTCGATGGTCGCTTCCAGGCGTTGCTGGATGCGCCGCGCGGTGAACGCCTGGACGGCCTGGGTGATTTCCTCGCGGTCGTCGTCGGGGCGGTCGAGGTTCGGGCGGATGCTGGTCAGCGCTTCGCCGAAGTTGGCGGCGCTGGCTTTATTCAGCATGGATTTGAAGGCTTCGCTGGTGATTTCCAGCAGTACGCCAGGCTCGCCGGAGTTGACCAGCACCATCGGCTCACGCAAGAGGCTTTCGTCGTACAGGCACGGTGAGCTGGTCAGTGCCGGCAGGCCGGGCAACAGGCTCAGGTTATGCTTGCCGAGCATCTTTTCCAGGCGCTCGGTCGGCACCGCAGTGAGGCGGCGGCCGGTGAGTTCGGTGAGGCGATTGAGATCCAGCAATTGGCTTTGCGGGAACAACACCATCAGCGCACCGACGGCGTCATCAAGCAGCGCAGCCTGAACTTTGCGCGCGGGGTTCAGGCCGTGGTGGTCGAGGACTTCCTGGTAGGCAATGCCCATTTTGCCCAGCAACAGCCGAATGACCGACGGCGCGTGCGGGGTAGCGGGTGCGAGGGCAACTTCGGTCATGGTCTGTATCCGTTTTAAAACAATTGGCAGGAGTATAACCAGCTTGCTCGAACCCATCGCTCAGAAACTGAGACGGTGCTCACACTTGGCCGTATTGCTGCCCATGACGCAACCAACGATCAAGTAATGGGCTGACGTGATCGGGCCAGCGTTCAAGCAAGGCCTGAGCGGCATCGCGCACCGCCGGCAGCAGGTCGGCGTCGCGCATCAGGTCGGCGACTTTGAATTGAAGCAGACCGGTCTGCCGCGTGCCGAGCATTTCACCGGGGCCGCGCAGCTCGAGGTCTTTTTCGGCGATGACGAATCCGTCATTGGTTTCGCGCATGATGCCCAGTCGCTGGCGCCCGATCTGCGACAGCGGTGGATGGTAGAGCAACACGCAATGGCTGACGGCGCTGCCCCGCCCGACGCGACCGCGCAACTGGTGCAGTTGCGCCAGGCCGAGACGCTCCGGGTTTTCGATGATCATCAGGCTGGCGTTGGGCACGTCGACACCTACTTCGATCACGGTGGTGGCGACCAGCAGCTGCAAGTTGCCGGCCTTGAATTCGGCCATCACGGCCGCTTTTTCGGCAGGCTTCATGCGGCCGTGAATCAGCCCGACTTTCAGTTCGCCGAGCGCGGCGGTGAGGTCTTCATAAGTGGTTTCGGCGGCCTGGCAGGTCAGCTCTTCCGACTCTTCGATCAGCGTGCACACCCAATAGGCCTGTCGACCTTCGGCACAGGCGCCGCGTACCCGTTCGATGACTTCGACGCGCCGGGTGTCGGTGATCAGCACCGTGTTCACCGGGGTTCGGCCGGGCGGCAATTCGTCGAGGATCGAGGTGTCGAGGTCGGCGTAGGCACTCATGGCCAGCGTGCGCGGGATAGGCGTCGCAGTCATGATCAGTTGGTGTGGGCACATGCGCCCGCCGACGCCTTTTTGGCGTAACGCCAGGCGCTGTTGCACACCGAAGCGGTGCTGCTCGTCGATGATCACCAGTGCCAGGTTCTTGAACTGCACCTCGTCCTGGAACAGCGCGTGGGTGCCGACCACCATCGGCGTGCCATTGGCGATTTGCTCCAGCGCGGCCACACGGTTTTTGCCCTTGAGCTTGCCGGCCAGCCACGCGACTTCGATGCCCAAGGGTTCGAGCCAGCGCTTGAAGGTGATGAAGTGCTGCTCGGCGAGAATTTCGGTGGGCGCCATCAGGGCGACCTGATAACCAGCCTCCAATGCTTGCAATGCAGCCAACGCCGCGACCACGGTCTTGCCCGCGCCGACATCACCTTGAATCAAGCGCAGCATCGGCTCGTGTTGACTGAGGTCGTAGGCGATTTCGTTGCCCACCCGCTGTTGTGCACCCGTGGGGCTGAAGCCGAGATTGGCCAGGTATTGGGCCGGTAGCTTCGTGGCTTTGGGCATGGCCGGCGCGCGCAGCGAACGCATGCTCTCGCGCAGGCGTTGCTGGGACAGTTGATGGGTCAGCAGTTCTTCGAAGGCCAGGCGGTGCTGGGCCCAGTGGTGGCCGAGGGCGAGTTCGTCGACATCGGCATCGGCCGGCGGATGATGCAGGTAGCGGATCGCATCGGCCAGCGGTGCCAATTGATAGTCGCGGGCGAGTTCGGTCGGCAGCCAGTCGGGCAGGCTGGTGGGGCCGAGTAATGTCAGGGTCTGCATGCACAGTTGGCGCAAGCGTTGCTGCGTCAGGCCTTCGGTGAGCGGGTACACCGGCGTCAGGGTTTCGTCCACCGGCGGCGGCTCGTCGCCGGTAATGGCGCGGTATTCCGGGTGGTAGATTTCCAGACCCGACGCACCGGGTCGCGCTTCGCCGTAGCAGCGAATTCGCGTGCCGCGCTTGAGGCCTTCTTTCTGGGCGTTACTGAAATGGTAGAAGCGCAGACTGAGCCCGCCGGTGCCGTCCTGCAAGCGCACTACCAGGCTGCGGCGTCGGCCCATGACCACGTCAGCGCCGCTGACCGTGCCTTCGATCACGGCGTCCTGCCCCGGGCGCAACGCACCGATCGGGACTACGCGCGTGCGATCCTGGTAACGCAATGGCAGGTGAAACAGGACGTCCTGGAGATTTTCCAGGCCGACCTTGGCCAGTTTCTCGGCCATGGCTTCGCCGACACCCTTGAGTGCCGTCACCGACACTTGCGACAACTCGGTCATGACGCTTGCTTAGCCGGCCACCACCGGTGCGGATGGCTTGGCCACCGAGCACAGGCGAATGGAGTCAGCGAGGATTTCAATGGCTTTCGGACGCGGGAAGCTCGCACGCCAGGCAATGGCCACGGTACGAAACGGCACCGGCGCCGACAACGGCCGAACTTCGATCACGCCTGGGGCGTAGTGATGGCTGTCGACCGCCGACAGCGGCAGGATCGACACGCCAAGGCCAGAGGCGACCATGTGGCGGATGGTTTCCAGCGAGCTGGATTCCACCGTGGTGTGTTTGGCGCCGTCGTTGCCTTTGGTCAGGGTCGGGCAGGCTTCCAGCACTTGATCGCGGAAGCAGTGACCTTCGCCGAGCAACAGCAGGCTCTTGTCATTGAGCAGGCTGGCGTCGATGGATTCTTTTTGCGTCCATGGGTGCTGGGCCGGCATCAGGACGTAGAACGGCTCGTCGTAGAGTTGCAGGGTCAGGACGTCGGCTTCATTGAACGGCAGGGCGATGATGATCGCGTCGAGCTCGCCGTTGCGCAGCTTGTCACGCAGGATGTGGGTGAAGTTTTCTTCGATGTACAACGGCATCTGCGGGGCAACCCGGTGCAGTTGCGGGATCAGGTGCGGGAACAGATACGGGCCGACGGTGTAGATCGCGCCGACTTTCAGCGGGGCGGTCAGCTGGTTCTTGCCGGCTTGTGCCAGCTCGCGAATGCCTTGGGCCTGTTCCAGGACTTTCTGTGCCTGGGCCACGATGCCTTCGCCAACCGGGGTCAGGCGCACGGCGCTTTTGCTGCGCTCGAAAATCAGCACACCGAGTTCGTCTTCGAGCTTTTTCACGCCTACCGAAAGGGTCGGCTGGCTGACGTGGCAACGCTCGGCCGCGTGGCCGAAGTGCTGCTCTTGGGCGAGGGTAACGATGTAGCGTAATTCTGTGAGGGTCATAGCAAGCGTCCATGAAGTTGCGGGCCAAGCATAACGCTTGCAATCGATAGACGCACGTTATCAGACAGTATGTGCTGAGTGACACCGGGTAATGCGCGTTTGCCGTTTCCAGATATGCGAAAGGCACCTTTTCGGTGCCTTTCGCGTATCGCCGCAGAACCTGTTGAAGCGACCAACATTAATCAGCGCCGGCGTTTGTCTATCGAGTAAACAAAGGGTGCAACGATTTCGATGGAGCCATTTTTGAGCATGTCGGCCGGAGGTTTGGGCAGCGGCTGCGCACGGCGGATCATGTCCAGGGTCGCCCTGTCCAGATCGGCAGTGCCTGAGGCGCCCACCAGCTCGAATGACAGGACGTTGCCTTCGGCATCCACCACGAAACGCAGGCGGTTAATGCCTTCCTTTCCCCGTGCCTGTGCACTGGGCGGGTACTTTTTGTACTTTTGCAGGTGCGCCAGCAAGGTGCCTTCCCAACTGGCCTTGGCCGCTAGTTGAGCTGCCGATGGCCCTGGAGCGGGCTGAGCGGATTTCTCCGTTGGTGCCGGCGTTGGTGGTTCTTCGCTCGGTTTTGCTTCGGACGGCTTTTCCTTCGGCGGTTCCGGTTTTTTCTCCACAGGCTTGGGCGGTTGAGGCTTCGGCTTGGGTTTGACCGGTTTGGGCACCGCGATTTCCGCCTTCGGCGCTTCGGCGAGTTTCGGTATTGGCAGTTCCTCTACCGGGGCCGGTGGCTGTGGCGGGGTGACGACCTTTGGCGGAGCAGGCGGTGGCGGGGCGGGAAGCGGCGCCAGCTCGACCATCATTGCCTGGGGTGGCAATTCGATGGGCGGGCGGGCGGTCCAGTTCACGGCCAGCGCGATGGCCAGCGCATGAACGCCGAGCACCACGGCCAGGCTACCGCCATATCGCGTCAGCTTTTGGCGCGTCGTGATCATTTCTTGACTGCCGACTCGAGACCGACCAGACCCACCTTCAGGTAACCGGCGGAGCGCAGGGTGTCCATCACGCTCATGAGGTCGCCGTAATCCACGCCTTTATCGGCCTGGAAGAAGATCGTCGTGTCTTTCTTGCCCTGGGTCTTGGCGTCGAGCGTGGCGCCGAGTGCTTCGGCCTTCACTTCATCTTCGCCGAGGAACAGGCGTTGGTCAGCCTTGACGCTGAGGAACACCGGTTTTTCCGGCCGTGGCGCCGGTTTGGCGGTGGACGCGGGCAGGTCGACTTTGATGTCCACAGTGGCCAGCGGCGCCGCCACCATGAAGATGATCAACAGCACCAGCATCACGTCGATGAACGGCGTGACGTTGATTTCGTGATTCTCGGCCAGATCGTCGTCTGCGCCTTCTTTCAAATGCAGGCCCATGGCCGATTACCCCACTTTCACCATGTGCGGTTGCGAGCTGCGCTCGGGCTGGTGGTCGAGGTCGCGGCTGACCAGCAGCAGCACCTGTGCCGACGCGTCGGACACCTGAGCCTTGTAGCCGGCGATGGAGCGGGCAAACACGTTGTAGATTACGACCGCTGGAATCGCTGCGACCAGCCCCAGGGCGGTGGCCAACAAGGCCTCGGCAATGCCGGGAGCCACGACGGCGAGGTTGGTGGTCTGGGTTTTGGCGATGCCGATGAAGCTGTTCATGATGCCCCACACGGTACCGAACAGGCCCACGAATGGCGCGGTTGAACCGATGGTGGCAAGCACGCCGGTGCCGCTGCTCATGTTGCGACCACAGGCCGCCACCAGGCGCTCGAGGCGGAAGCTGACGCGTTCCTTGATGCCTTCTTTTTCGCGACTGTTAACCGACAGGCGCATCTCTTCGAGAGCGTCGTGCACCAACAGATTGGCGAGGGTGCCTTCCTTCGCCGCCGTGACGCTGGCTTCCTTGAGCGAGGCAGATTTTTTCAGCTGGGCGATTTCACTGCGCAGACGGCGCTTGGCGCCCATCAGCTCCAGGCCTTTGGCGATCCAGATGGTCCAGGTGATGATCGAAGCGATGGCCAGGCCGATCATCACGATTTTCACGATGATGTCGGCGTTTTTGTACATGCCCCACGGCGACAGGTCGTGGGCCATGCCCAGGGAGTTGTCGGCTTCGAGTACTTCGGGAGCGTCTTCGCCGGCGATCGCTGGGGTCTGCGCTGGGTCGGTGGCGACCGGAGTGACAACCGGGGCGGCGTGATCGGCTGAAGCCGGTGCGGTGGCGGAGGCCGGAGTGGCCGGCGTTTGCGCGTCAGCGAACGCGGCGGCAGGCGCCACTATCAGGCTGAACAGCAGGGCGGCCACCGCGCTCCAGGCACGAGGTCGTTTGGTTGGCAAAGCGGAGAGTTGATTACATGTCATGCTGGGCCGGACCTGAGAGGAAAATTCGATTAATGTTCTTCCAGGCCTCGTGAGGCCGAGAACAAAGTGGCGTGCATTATTGCAATTAATTCTTGTTAACAAAAGCGATAGAGTCTTTTTTTTCCTGCATTGCTAACCGCTCGTCCACTGTCGGCGTTAGCTTATCCGTTTCCGAGAGGAGTTTTTTTGATGTCCGCACCTTCTGTTCTGATCGCCGGTTGCGGTGATGTCGGCAGTCGTCTGGCCACGCAATTATTGGCTTTGGGGTGGGAGGTTCATGGCCTGCGGCGTGACATTTCACGTTTGCCCGAGGGGATCATCGGCGTTGCGGGCGACTTGTTCAATGAGGACTGTCCGGCCACCTGGCCAATCGGCGCCGTGGACTACCTGGTGTATTGCGCGGCCGCTACCGATCACGATGAAGCCGGTTACCGCGCTGCTTATGTCCAGGGCTTGCAACACGTTCTGGGCTGGTTGAACGACTATGGGCAGGTTCCTGAACGCTTGTTGTTCGTTTCCAGCAGCAGTGTTTACGGGCAGCAGGAGGGCGAGTGGGTTGACGAGACTTCGCCAGCCGTGGCGGCGGGCTATTCCGGGCGCGTGATGCTCGAAGCCGAGCAGATTGCCCTTAAGAGCGGCATCCCGGCCAGCATTGTACGGTTGACCGGTATTTACGGTCCGGGCCGCGAGTGGTTGCTGACCCAGGTGCGCCGGGGCTATCGCGTGGCGGTCGATCCACCGTTGTATGCCAATCGGATCCATGCCGATGACGCTGCAGGGTTGATGGCGTTTTTGCTTGAGGCCGCTCGACGTGGCGTGGCGTTGGAGGATGTCTATATCGGCGTCGATGACGCGCCCGCCGCGTTGGCGGATGTGGTGGGTTGGTTACGCGAGTATCTGGGTGTGACCGAATGGGCCGACGATGCCAGCGTGCGCCGCACCGGAAGCAAACGCTGCAGTAATGCGCGGGCAAAAGCCTTGGGCTGGGCGCCGAAGTATCCGAGTTTTCGCGAAGGGTATGCAGCGATTCTTGAAGGGCGCTGCTGACGTTCAGGCTCCACAAGCACCTGTGGGAGCGAGCAAGCTCGCTCCCACAGGTGCTTGTGTATTGTTTACTGCTTCTCGAGCAGCCACTTGCGATCACCCGGCGTGAACGAAGGCATCTCGTCTGCCTGTGCGGTGTTCACGGTCTGGAAGATTTCCAGTTCTTTGCCTTTACGGGTAAAGATCCACGCATTTCCTTGCCCGTTGAGTTGCAGCCACATGTTGTCGTTGCCGCCGCTCATGGACGCGCAGTCACCGGCCAGGCACAGTGCGTAGCGATCAGTGTTCGGCAAACCGGTCACCTGGCCGTCGGCCTGGAACTGCACGGTATTGCCTTCACCCGGACCGCTGACGATTTTCCAGCTACCGCCCATGTAAGCCGAATACAGCGCGCGTTCGAAGCTGGCGCCAATCGGTGCGCCCTCTGGTACCGGGATCAGTGCGCGGTCGAAGACTTGCGCCGGCTCGTTGTCGCTGGCGGACTGGCTAAGTTGCTTGCCGTCACGTTTCAACTCGCTGGCCGAGCTGCCATAAAAGTCGATTTTCCAGGCGCCGGACTCTTCGCCCAGCATCTTGCCTTCGACATTTTCAAAGCCATTGGTGTAGCGGGCCTGACCGGCCTTGGTGTTGACGTTCCATTCCAGGTTCGGGCCATAGGTCTGGAGCGCCTCACGCAGGGGGACGCCTTTGGATGCAGTATCGATCGCCGCCTGATTGATCCAGGTGCCGCTGATATCACGGTCGGCAGGGTTGCTGGCACAACCGCCCAAGAACAGGGCGAGCAGCGAGAGAGCAAGCGCTTTGCGCATGGTGGAATCCTATCAAGCTTTCTTTACAGCAGAGCAGTCGGCGCAGCCAGAGGCTGCGCCGGACGCATTACTCGATGACCAGAATGGCATCCATTTCAACCTGCGAACCCTTTGGCAGGGCGGCTACGCCAATGGCGGCGCGCGCTGGGTACGGTTGGTCGAAGTACTTGCCCATGATCTCGTTGACCTTGGCGAAGTGGCTCAGGTCGGTGAGGAAGATGTTCAGCTTGACGATGTCCTTGAACGAGCCGCCGGCGGCTTCAGCCACGGCCTTGAGGTTCTCGAAGACCTGGACGGTCTGGGCTTCGAAGCCTTCAACCAGTTCCATGGTTTTTGGGTCCAGAGGAATCTGACCCGACATGTAAACGGTGTTGCCAGCCTTGATCGCCTGGGAGTAAGTACCGATGGCGGCCGGGGCCTTGTCGCTGGTGATAACGGTCTTGGTCATTGATGACTCCTTGTAATGGGTGGCTTAGGCGCGCATCCGGGTGATGCGGATCACCCCGGTCAGGGCGCGCAGTTTCTTGATCACGCGGGCCAGGTGCACGCGGTCGTGCACGCTGACCACCAGTTGGACCACGCTGATGCGACCATCGCGTTCGTCCATGCTGATTTTTTCGATGTTGCCGTCGGCCGCGTTGACGCTGCTGGCCAGCAGGGCGATCAGGCCACGCTGGTGTTCCAGCTCGACGCGCAGTTCGACATTGAATTCGCCGGTGACGTCCTTGGCCCACGAGAGCTGGATGCATTTTTCCGGATTGTGGCGGATTTCGCTGATGTTGCGGCAGTTGTCCAGGTGCACGACCATGCCTTTGCCCGCGGACAGGTGGCCGACAATCGGGTCGCCCGGGATCGGCGTGCAGCACTTGGCGTAGCTGAGCACCAGGCCTTCTGTGCCGCGAATCGCCAGTGGACCTTCCGGGCTCGGCAGCTGTTCGCCTTCGCCGAGCAGGCGTCGGGCGACGACGTAGGCCATGCGATTGCCCAGGCCGATGTCTTCCAGCAGGTCTTCGATCAGCTCGAGGCGATACTCGGTGAGCATCGCCTTGACGCGCTCGGCCGGGATTTTTTCCAGCGTGCTGTCGAAGCCGTTGAGGACTTTGTTCAGCAGGCGTTCGCCCAGGCTGATGGACTCGGAGCGGCGTTGCAGTTTCAGTGCATGGCGAATGTGCGTACGCGCCTTGCCGGTGACCACGAAGTTGAGCCACGCCGGGTTCGGGCGCGCGCCCGGAGCACTGACGATTTCGACCGTGGAGCCACTTTGCAGGGGTTCGGACAGCGGTGCGAGTCGACGGTTGATCCGGCAGGCAATGCAGCTGTTGCCGACGTCGGTGTGCACCGCATAGGCGAAGTCGACTGCCGTGGAGCCCTTGGGCAACTCCATGATCCGGCCTTTGGGCGTGAACACATAGACCTCGTCCGGGAACAGGTCGATCTTCACGCTTTCGATGAATTCCAGCGAGTTGCCGGCGCGCTGCTGCATTTCCAGCACGCCTTTGACCCATTGGCGCGCGCGGGCGTGAGTGCCTTTTGGCTGCTCGTCGCCGCTGGATTTATACAGCCAATGGGCGGCGATGCCGTTGTTGGCCATCTCTTCCATTTCGCGGGTGCGGATCTGGATTTCGATCGGAACGCCATGCATGCCGAACAGCGTCGTGTGCAGCGACTGATAGCCGTTGGCCTTGGGGATTGCGATGTAATCCTTGAAGCGACCCGGCAGCGGCTTGTACAAATTATGCACGGCACCCAGGACGCGATAGCAGGTGTCGACCTTGTCGACGATGATCCGGAACGCGTAGACGTCCATGATCTCGTTGAAGGCCCGGCGCTTGCCGCGCATTTTCTTGTAGATGCCGTAGAGGTGTTTCTGCCGACCGCTGACCTCGCCCTGAATGCCATCAACGGCCAGGCAGTGGCTGAGGGATTCCTCGATCTTGTTGACGATTTCCTTGCGGTTGCCCCGGGCGCGCTTGACCGCCTGGTAGATTCGCGCGGAACGCATCGGGTGCATGGCCTTGAAGCCGAGGTCTTCGAATTCTATGCGGATCGCGTGCATGCCCAGCCGATTGGCAATGGGCGCATAGATTTCCAGGGTTTCCTTGGCGATGCGACGGCGTTTTTCGCCGGACAGCACTTCCAGCGTGCGCATGTTGTGCAGGCGGTCGGCCAGCTTGACCAGGATCACGCGAATGTCGCGTGCCATGGCCATGGCCATTTTCTGGAAGTTTTCAGCCTGGGCTTCGGCCTTGGTCTCGAAGTTCATCTGGGTCAGTTTGCTGACCCCGTCGACCAATTCGGCCACGGTTTCGCCGAACTGCGCTTGCAGCGCTTCCTTGGCAATGCCGGTGTCTTCGATCACGTCATGCAGCATGGCTGCCATCAGGCTCTGATGGTCCATATGCATTTCGGCAAGAATATTCGCCACCGCGAGAGGGTGCGTGACGTACGCCTCGCCACTGCGGCGGCGTTGGCCGTCGTGGGCTTGTTCGGCGTAGAAATACGCCCGGCGGACCAGGTTGACCTGGTCCTTGCCGAGGTAGGTCGATAAGCGATCGGCGAGGGCGTCTATGCTCGGCATGATGACTCCTGCCGCAAGCTGTGATCCCGCGCCGTGCTACGTCGACCAGGCATAGGCTTAGACGGCCTCGTTGGACTCGTCCTCGAATGCAGCAAAAAGCGGTTCATCTTCAACGATTTCGGCTTCGGCGATAGCTGCGTAGTCGATCAGGCCTTCAGCGATTTCACGCAGGGCGACGACGGTAGGCTTGTCGTTTTCCCATGCTACTTTCGGCTCTTTGCCGCCGGTGGCCAGTTGACGGGCACGCTTGGTAGAGAGCATGACCAGCTCAAAGCGGTTATCCACGTGTTCTAGGCAGTCTTCAACGGTTACGCGGGCCATGGTCTTCCTCGTAGCAAATGCAATATGCGCGCTGCCCGGATGGGCGAGCGGACTCAACAGTTTAAAAAATCACCAGCGATTAGGGAAGCGCTGATTTTTGACCAGGCCCTTCAACGCGCTGCAAGTGCCAATGTAAAGCCCTTGCAGCGGTTTTGGGAAGAGCTGATTAGTCGAGCAATTCAGCCAGCAACTTGCCAAAACGCTGTTGTTGGCGTTTTTGTTGCAGCTGATTGGCGCGGAAAATCGCCTTCAGATCGTTCAGTGCGTGGGCGAAATCGTCGTTGATGATCAGGTAGTCGTAGTCGACGTAGTGGCTCATTTCGCTGACCGCTTCGCGCATCCGGCCGTCGATGATCTCGTCGCTGTCCTGGCCACGGTTGGTCAGGCGCTGGTGCAGGGCCTGAAGCGATGGCGGCAGAATGAAGATCGAGCGGGCCTTGGGCATCAGTTGACGCACTTGCTCGGCGCCCTGCCAGTCGATTTCCAGGATCAGGTCGTGGCCTTCGTCGAGGGTCTGCTGCAGGTGGCTTTGCGAGGTGCCATAGAGGTTGCCGAAGACCTCGGCGCGCTCGAGGAAATCCCCGTGCTCGATCATCTTCACGAACTCGCTGCGTTCGACGAAGTGGTAGTTCACGCCGTTCACTTCACCGGGGCGCATGGCGCGGGTGGTGTGGGAGATCGAGACGCGGATCTCCGGGTCGGCGTCGGTCAGGGCCTTGACCAGGCTGCTTTTGCCCGCGCCCGAAGGGGCGGAAATGATGTACAGGGTGCCGGTGCTGTGGGTCATGTCGGGAATGCCTTACTCAATATTCTGCACTTGTTCGCGCATCTGCTCGATCAACACCTTGAGGTTGACCGCAGCCTGGGTGCTGCGCGGGTCGAAGGCTTTGGAGCCCAGTGTGTTGGCTTCGCGGTTGAGTTCCTGCATCAGGAAATCCAGGCGCCGCCCGGCAGCGCCACCGGACTTGAGTACCCGGCGAACTTCGATGATGTGAGTGCTCAGGCGATCCAGTTCTTCGGCGACGTCGCTTTTTTGCGCGAGCATGACCATTTCCTGCTCCAGGCGCTGCGGGTCCATCTCGGCTTTCATGTCGGCGAAGCGGTCGAGGACCTTCTGGCGCTGGGTGGCGAGCATCTGCGGGACCAGTTCGCGCAAGGTCACCACGTCTTCTTCAATGGAGGTCAGGCGCTCGTTGATCAACCGCGCCAGCTCTGTGCCTTCGCGCTCGCGACCGGCCTTGAGTTCCTTCAGGCCCTGGTTGAACAGTGCGAGTGCTTCGGCGTTCAGCGCTTGCGGGTCGGTGGCATCGCCTACCAGTACGCCGGGCCAGGCCAGGACTTCGAGAGGGTTCAGCGCTGCCGGATTTTTGATCAGGCTGGCGATCGTCTCGGCGGCGGCGACCAATTGCGCGGCGCGCGCCTGATCGACTTGCAGCGGTTTGCCGGTGTTTTCTTCGGTGAAGCGCAGGGTGCATTCGAGCTTGCCTCGGGACACGCCCTGGCGCAGGGCTTCGCGAACGGCGCCTTCGAGGTCACGAAAAGACTCGGGCAGACGCAAATGGGGTTCCAGGTAGCGGCTGTTGACCGAGCGCAGTTCCCAGCTCAGGGTGCCCTGAACGCCGGCTTTTTCGACGCGGGCGAAGGCGGTCATGCTGTGCACCATGGAGGTACCTCGCAATGCAGATCGGCCGGAACAGCGATTCCGGTCATCCGATATCAATGAATTTAAGCCGACTGGCAGCAAAGGCGCAGGATTGTAGCGCAGTGGCGCGGATGCGCCCAAACACAGGCTGTCACAAATGGCTGCAACGCTCCGGTGACAGGCTGTTCAGAGCCTTCGGTCGTCGGAGGTTTTTTTTAGAAGTGCCCAGCGGTGGCCGTCGGCTCTATAATGCTCCGCAGTTTTCCGTCCCCGTACAGGTATCCCTTATGAAACGTCCAAGTGGTCGCGCTGCCGATCAGCTCCGCTCGATCCGCATTACCCGCAACTACACCAAACACGCCGAGGGATCTGTACTGGTCGAGTTCGGTGATACCAAAGTCATCTGCACTGTCAGCGTGGAAAACGGCGTGCCGCGTTTTCTCAAAGGTCAGGGCCAAGGCTGGTTGACCGCCGAATACGGCATGCTGCCGCGTGCCACCGGCGAGCGTAACCAGCGTGAAGCGAGTCGCGGCAAGCAAGGCGGCCGTACCCTGGAAATTCAGCGTCTGATCGGTCGTTCCCTGCGCGCCGCGCTGGACATGTCCAAACTGGGCGACGTCACCCTGTATGTCGACTGCGACGTGATCCAGGCCGACGGCGGCACCCGCACCGCGTCCATCACTGGCGCCATGGTTGCCCTGGTCGATGCCTTGAAAGTGATCAAGAAGCGCGGCGGCCTCAAGGGCGGCGACCCGCTCAAGCAAATGATCGGTGCCGTTTCGGTGGGCATGTATCAGGGCGAGCCAGTGCTTGACCTCGATTACCTGGAAGACTCGGCCGCCGAGACCGACCTGAACGTGGTGATGACCAGTACCGGTGGCTTCATCGAAGTCCAGGGCACTGCCGAAGGCGCGCCGTTCCAGCCTGAAGAGCTGAACGCCATGCTGGAGCTGGCGAAGAAAGGCATGAACGAGATCTTCGACCTGCAAAAGGCTGCGCTGGCTGACTAACCGGAATGTTCCAGGCAAGGAGGACGCCATGAGTGATGAACAGCAACTGCTTCCCACCCCGAGCAAAGAAGCTCGGCAGTGGGCGATGTTTTGTCACTTGTCCGCCTTGCTTGGGATCTGGATTCCGTTCGGTACCTTGATTGGCCCGTTGATTCTCTGGCAGATGAAGCGCGAGATGGACCCGTTTGTCGATGCACAAGGCAAGGAGGCGCTGAACTTTCAGCTTACCGTTGCTATTGCATCCGCCATTTGCTTTCTGCTGATGGTAGTCATCATCGGGTTCTTCCTGTTAGGACTGATCGCGATCGGTGCGTTAGTGCTGACGATCATTGCTGGCGTGAAGGCCAATGAAGGGGTGCCTTATCGGTATCCGTTCACTTGGCGCCTGATCAAATAAGCAACCCGTCCCCTGTGGGCGCAAGTTGTTGTCCAGAAAAGTCGACTTTACTCGGTCGTCTGTCCCGATTTAAGTCAATGCTTCAACTTCGGAGTGTTGGCTCTTCTAAATACAGCTGAATGTTTCAAGTTGTGTGTAACAGTTGCCATTACGGAATTCAGGCGCTGCAGACATTTTCTCACACACTTGTATGGATTCGTCTTACACGTTTAGTCACAACTGCAAGGCTTCATCACGGCCTGTCTGCTTGGCAATGGGGCTGCGTGGTTGATAAGGTTGCGCCAAGTAATATTCATCAAGAAATATTTCGATATATTCAAACCATTGACGGTACTTGAATCTCAATTAATCAGCGTTGATATATCAACCTGTTCAAGAGGCGAGTCCAGGTAAAAAGTTCGCCCCTGAATATATGTAAATGAATTATCACAATGCTTCAGCTCGATTTTTACGGAACACTTGTGGCTGCCTCCCTGGTGCTGTTACTGGGGCGCGGACTTGTCACGCGCGTTGGTTTTTTACGGACCTACAATATCCCTGAGCCTGTAGCAGGCGGTCTGCTGGTTGCTCTGGTTCTTCTGGCCTTGCGAAGCCTGGACATTGAAGTTCGATTTGATACATCGCTGCAAACACCCTTGATGTTGGCGTTTTTTGCGACCATTGGCTTGAGTGCAGACTTCGCCAGCTTGAAGAAAGGCGGGCGCGTAGTGGGGGTTTTTCTACTGGCGGTCATTGGGCTTCTGGTGGTTCAGAATGCCATGGGCATCGGTCTCGCAACGGCGTTGGGGCTCGATCCGTTGATGGGCCTGTTGACAGGCTCCGTTACGCTGGCGGGTGGGCACGGTACAGGCGCTGCGTGGAGCGCGACGTTCAGCGAGAAGTATGGTCTGGCTTCTGCTTCCGAGCTTGCGATGGCTTCTGCAACGTTTGGCCTGGTGCTGGGTGGATTGATTGGTGGGCCGGTCGCTCGCCTGCTCATCAACCGTGTCCAGGTACCCGGTATCGAGCAAGCAAAGCCAGGGATGCCAAAGGGCTTCGAGCAGCCGAACAGAGAGCGTTCAATCACGCCATTTTCGTTTATCGAGACACTCGCCCTGATCGCGGTCAGCTTGCTGGTGGGTTCACTCCTGAACGGCCTGCTGAAGGACACGGCCTTCGAGCTGCCAACGTTCGTTTGCGTCTTGTTCGTGGGTGTGGTTTTGCGTAATGGGCTTTCGGCGCTTGGCTTGTATCAGGTGTTTGAGCGTGAAGTTTCCGTGCTGGGTAATGTCAGCTTGTCGCTGTTTCTGGCGATTGCGCTGATGTCACTCAAGCTTTGGGACCTGGCCGCACTGGCTTTGCCCATTTTCATTATCCTGGCTGCGCAAACGCTGGTCATGGCGTTGTTTGCGATGTTCGTGACCTTCAGGGTCATGGGCGGCAACTACGATGCGGCAGTGCTGGCAGCAGGACACTGCGGGTTCGGGCTGGGCGCCACGCCAACGGCGATCGCTAACATGCAAGCGGTGACTCAGCGTTACGGACCTTCGCAGATAGCGTTTCTAGTGGTGCCGATGGTGGGAGCTTTCTTCATCGACATCATTAATGTGATCGTGATCAAGTCGTACCTTGCGTTGCCGATCTTCGCCGCTGCCTGAAGATCCGAACACCGCCGATGATCCAAAAAAATGCCCGTATCTTGCGATACGGGCATTTTTTCATTCGGCACAACGCTTAGATGGTCAGCGTCCAGTCGTAGTCCACGATCAGCGGCGCGTGTTGCGAGAAGCGCGGCTGGCGCGGCAAGCGTGCGCTGCGTACGAAACGACGCAGGCCCGGGGTCAGCAGCTGATAGTCGAAACGCCAACCGAGGTTGAGCATTTCGGCTTGTTCGTTATCCGGCCACCAGCTGTACTGATCGCCTTCACGGCTGACTTCGCGCAGGGCATCGACATAGCCCATGTTGCCGACAATCTCGTCCATCCAGGCACGTTCAGGTGCCAGGAATCCCGGGGATTGCTGGCTGTCGCGCCAGTTCTTGATATCCAGCTTCTGTTGCGCCACGTACAGCGAGCCACAATAGATGTACTCGCGACGTTTGCGTCGCTGTTTATCGAGATAACGGGCGAAGTCGTCCATTAGCTTGAACTTCTGGTTCAAGTCTTCATCGCCGTTCTGCCCCGAAGGGAGCAGCAAGGTCGCGATGCTGACCTTGTCGAAATCGGCTTGCAGGTAGCGCCCGTAGCGGTCGGCCGTCTCGAAACCAAGACCGCTGATGACAGCCTTCGGTTGCAGCCGCGAATACAAAGCCACGCCACCTTGGGCGGGGACTTCGGCATCGCAGGCATAAAGGAAGTATCCATCCAGTTGGAAGGCTGGATCGTCCAGTTCAAAGGCGGAGGCGCGGGTGTCCTGCAGGCAGATGACGTCGGCATTCTGTGCTTGCAGCCAACTGAGCAAACCACGCTCGACTGCTGCCTGAATACCATTGACGTTCACACTGATGATCCGCATAAATGGCCCCAAAAATCGCGTGCGTGTATGATACACGGCGTCAAGCTAATTAGCTAAATCCGTGGTATTTGGGGTTTTTCCATGCAAGCGTATCAACGCGATTTCATTCGTTTTGCCATCGATCGCGGCGTTTTGCGCTTCGGTGAGTTCACCCTGAAGTCCGGACGTACCAGTCCTTACTTCTTCAATGCGGGCCTGTTCAATACGGGTTCTGCCCTGGCGCAGCTGGGGCGTTTCTACGCCGCAGCCATCGCCGAGAGCGGTATTTCCTTCGATGTGCTGTTCGGTCCGGCCTACAAAGGCATCCCGTTGGCGGCAACCACCGCCGTGGCATTGGCCGAGCATCACAACCGTGACCTGCCCTGGTGCTTCAACCGCAAGGAAGCCAAGGCCCACGGCGAAGGCGGCAGCCTGGTCGGCGCGCCATTGACCGGTAACGTACTGATCATCGACGACGTGATCACCGCTGGCACCGCCATCCGTGAAGTGATGCAGATCATCGCGTCCCAGGAAGGCGCCAAGGCCGCTGGCGTGTTGATCGCCCTGAACCGTCAGGAGCGTGGCAACGGCGAGCTGTCGGCGATCCAGGAAGTGGAGCGCGACTTCGGCATTCCGGTGATCAGCATCGTTTCGCTGAATCAGGTATTGGAATTCCTGGCCGACGATCCACAACTCAAGCAGCACTTGCCGGCGGTAGAAGCGTACCGCGCCCAGTTCGGCGTTTAACTGCAATGCCCCTGTAGGAGCGAGCTTGCTCGCGATGCCCTTCAGGGCGCCGCTTTTCGCCAGACACCCCGCGTTATCGTTGACGTCTTTCGCGAGCAAGCTCGCTCCTACAGGGATTGTGGAATAAAAAAGACCCCGCTCAGCCAGGCTGAGCGGGGTCTTTTTTATTTGCGCGATCGCTTAGTGACGCTTGCGATTGCTGATCAAGGTGCCCACACCGGTATCGGTGAAGATTTCCAGCAGGATCGCATTCGGCACGCGACCGTCGATGATCAGCGAGCTGCCGACGCCGCCCTGAACCGCTTCCAGTGCGCAACGGATCTTCGGCAACATGCCGCCGTAGATCGTGCCATCGGCGATCAGATCGTCGACTTGCTGAGTGCTCAGGCCGGTCAGGACCTTGCCCGACTTGTCCATCAGGCCGGCAATGTTGGTCAGCAGCATCAGCTTCTCGGCTTTTAGCGCTTCGGCGACTTTACCGGCCACCAGGTCAGCATTGATGTTGTAAGACTCGCCGTTCTCACCGACGCCGATAGGCGCGATCACCGGAATGAAGTTGCCTTTGACCAGCAGGTTCAGCAGTTCGGTGTTGATCCCGACCACTTCGCCCACCTGGCCGATGTCGATGATTTCCGGTTGGGTCATCTCCGGCGTCTGGCGAGTGACGGTGAGCTTCTTCGCGCGGATCAGCCCGGCGTCTTTACCGGTCAGGCCGATGGCGCTGCCGCCATGGCGGTTGATCAGGTTGACGATGTCCTTGTTGACCTGGCCACCGAGAACCATTTCCACAACGTCCATGGTCGCTGCGTCGGTGACGCGCATGCCATCGACGAAATGGCTTTCGATCGACAGGCGCTTGAGCAAATCACCGATTTGCGGACCGCCGCCGTGAACGACTACCGGGTTGATGCCCACGGCTTTCATCAGCACGATGTCGCGGGCGAAGCCGGTTTTCAGCTCCTCGCTTTCCATCGCGTTGCCGCCGTATTTGATCACCAGCGTCTTGCCGACATAACGGCGAATGTAGGGCAGTGCTTCGGACAGGACCTTGGCGGTGTTGGCGGCGGCTTCGCGTTCGAGGGTCATTCAGGGCTCCGGTGCTTCAATAAATCAAAACGGTAGTTGGAGATCAGGTGCAACACGCTTCAGTTGGACTTTGAAGACGTCCTTGATGCGCTGCAATTCAGCCTCGTCATCGGCCTCGAAACGCAGCACCAGCACCGGTGTGGTGTTGGATGCGCGAACCAGGCCCCAGCCTTTGGCATAGTCGACTCGCACGCCGTCAATGGTGGTCAGGTCGGCGCCTGCGCCCCACTGCGCGTCGTGCAGTGCATCAATGATGCTGAATTTGCTCTCTTCGGTCACATGGATATTGATTTCCGGCGTAGAAATATCATTCGGGAAGGTCGCGAACAGCTCTTCGGCCGATGATTTTTCCTTGCTGAGGATCTCCAGTAGCCGCGCGGCGCTGTAAATGCCGTCGTCGAAACCGAACCAGCGCTCCTTGAAGAAGATGTGCCCGCTCATTTCGCCGGCCAGCAGGGCGCCGGATTGTTTCATTTTCTTTTTGATCAGCGAGTGACCGGTCTTCCACATCAGCGGACGGCCGCCGTATTCCTTGATCAGCGGGATCAGGCGACGGGTGCATTTGACGTCGAAGATGATTTCCGCGTCCGGGTTGCGCGCCACCACATCGCGGGCGAACAGCATCAGCAGGCGGTCCGGATAGACGATGCTGCCCGTGTTGGTCACGACGCCGACGCGATCGCCGTCGCCGTCGAAGGCCAGGCCGATATCAGCGTTGGTTTCCTTGACCTTGGCGATCAGGTCAACGAGGTTTTCAGGCTTGCCCGGATCCGGGTGATGGTTCGGGAAGTTGCCGTCGACTTCGCAGAACAACGGAATGACTTCGCAGTTCAACGCTTCGATCAATTGCGGAGCGATCACACCGGCCGCGCCATTGCCGCAGTCCACGACCACTTTCAGGCGACGGGCCAGTTTGACGTCCTGGACGATTTCGGTGGTGTAACGGTCGAGGATCTCGACTTTGGTGATGCTGCCCTTGCCGCTGCTCAGGTCGTTGGTCTTGAGGCGGTCGTGCAGGGCCTGGATCTGTTCGTTGGCCAAGGTATCGCCGGCGATGACGATCTTGAAACCGTTGTAGTTCGACGGGTTGTGGCTGCCGGTCAGCATCACGCCGGATTTGCCGGCCAGGATATTGGCCGCGTAGTACAGCGCTGGCGTTGGCACCAGGCCGACATCGCTGACATGGCAGCCGCTTTCGGCCAGGCCTTGAATCAATTTTTCCACCAGCTCCGGGCCGGACAGGCGACCGTCACGGCCAACGGATACGTTGGGTTCGCCCTGCGCGAGGCTCTGTGCACCGATGGCGCGACCGAGCCAGTAGGCCGTTTCTGCGTTCAGAAATTCCGGGACGGTGCCGCGAATGTCGTAGGCGCGGAAGATGCTGTCTGGGAACTTGGGGGCAATTTGGGCCGGGGTGCTCATCTGGGGAAACTCCATCTCGAATGTGGTTGGACCCGCCTGCGAGGGACTCGGCAGACTCAAACTGAAGGGTATGACGGCGTTTTCCACAGAGAGTTCGTGGTGCGAAAAGGCCATCTTGCCGAAGTCAGCGGCTAACGGGTTGGCCAATGCCTTGATATTGGGCGGTCAACCTTGCTGTTGGGGCCGTTCGAAATCCGTGGCGAGAGCGCTTTCTCGCCACAGAGATCCTCTATCGGATCAATGGCTACCGGAATGACCGAAACCGCCGGTACCGCGCTGGGTCTCGACGAACTCTTCGACCATCTCGAAATGTGCCTGCACCACCGGTACCAGCACCAGTTGCGCCAGGCGCTCGCCCACGGCCATGGTGAAGTCGGTCTGGCCACGGTTCCAGCAAGAAACCATCAGCGGGCCCTGGTAATCAGAGTCGATCAGACCCACCAGGTTGCCCAGCACGATACCGTGCTTATGGCCCAGGCCGGAGCGCGGCAGGATCAGCGCGGCGAGGTTCGGATCGCCGATGTACACCGACAGGCCGGTCGGGATCAGCACGGTTTCACCCGGTTTGATCACGATGTCCTGCTCCAGCATGGCGCGCAGGTCGAGGCCGGCGGAGCCCGGTGTGGCGTATTGCGGCAACGGGAATTCGGTACCGATGCGGGGGTCGAGGATCTTGGCTTGCAAAGCGTGCATGTAAATTAAACCTGGTTCAGACGTTCGGCGATAAAAGTGATCAGCTGACGAGCAATCTTGCTCTTGCTGGTCTGGGCGAAAAGTGTGGCGTGAAGCTCGCGGTCGATCACGCTGCAGGCGTTTTCTTCGCTGTTGAAGCCAATGCTCGGGTTGGCGACGTCGTTGGCGACGATCAAATCGAGGTTCTTGTCTTTCAACTTGCGGGCAGCGTAGTCGAGCAGGTGTTCGGTTTCAGCGGCGAAACCGACACTGAACGGACGGTCGGGGCGTGTTGCGATGCTGGCCAGGATGTCCGGGTTGCGCACCATTTGCAGCAACAAGCCGTCGCCGTTCGTAGGATCTTTCTTAAGTTTTTGTGGTGCGACTACTTCCGGACGGTAGTCCGCAACTGCGGCAGAGGCGATGAACAGGTCGCAGGGGATCGCAGCTTCGCAGGCGGCAAGCATGTCGCGGGCACTGACTACATCGATGCGTGTGACACGGTCCGGGGTCGGCAAATGCACGGGGCCGGTGATCAGCGTCACCCGAGCGCCAGCTTCAACAGCTGCTTCAGCGAGGGCGAAACCCATTTTTCCGGAGCTGTGGTTGGTGATGTAGCGCACCGGGTCGATGTTTTCCTGGGTCGGGCCAGCGGTGATCAGCACGTGCTTGCCTGTCAGCGCCTGGTGCTGGAAGCAGTCGGCGGCGCACTGGGCCAGATCGGTGGCTTCGAGCATGCGCCCCAGGCCGACATCGCCGCAGGCCTGGCTGCCAGAGGCAGGGCCAAAGACTTTCAGGTCGCGACTTTCGAGGGTTTGCAGGTTGGCCTGGGTCGCCGGATCGCGCCACATGGCCTGGTTCATCGCCGGGGCGACGGCGACGACCGCGTCGGTGGCCAGCACCAGCGTGGTCAGCAAATCATCGGCAATGCCTTGGGCAAGACGAGCGATCAGGTCGGCGGTAGCCGGCGCGATCAACACCAGATCGGCCCATTTCGCCAGTTCGATGTGACCCATGGCGGCTTCGGCTGCCGGGTCCAGCAGATCCAGATGAACCGGGTGCCCGGACAGGGCCTGCATGGTCAGCGGGGTGATGAATTCGGCGCCGCCACGGGTCATGACTACGCGCACTTCGGCGCCCTGGTCCATCAGGCGGCGAACCAGATCGGCGCTTTTATAGGCAGCGATACCGCCGCCGACGCCCAGAACGATGCGTTTCCGATACAGCCGCTGCATAGGCCTGCCTTTCAATTCGTTGGTGGCTGCTTGGCGATACCCCCTCCCCAGGGATGAATTCGCCAGCAAAAAAGATGGGCTACGATATCACAGCGACCGCTACGGAACAGCGGCGCCCACAGACAGGGAGGTGCTATGAGTATTCGCAATTGGCCGGTGGCGGAGCGGCCGCGGGAGAGATTACTGACGCTGGGAGCCGCGAGTCTTTCAGACGCCGAGTTACTGGCGATATTTTTACGAACCGGCGTATCCGGCAAAAGCGCGGTGGATCTGGCGCGGCATCTGCTGGGCCAGTTTGGCAGTCTGCGCGCACTGCTCGAGGCCGATCTGGTCATGTTCAGCATGCATTTGGGGCTGGGCCCGGCAAAATTCGCTCAATTGCAGGCAGCCCAGGAAATGAGCCGGCGGCATTTGGCTGAACGGGCGCGCCAGAAACCGGCACTGGAAAACCCCCACGTGGTCCGTGAATACCTGAAATCGATGCTGCGTCACGAGCCGCATGAAGTATTCGGTTGCCTGTTTCTGGATTCCAAACATCAGGTACTGAGCTTCGAAACGCTGTTTCGCGGGTCCATTGACAATACGAGTGTGCATCCGCGGGAGGTGGTCAAGCGTGCGCTGGCTAACAACGCAGCAGCCTTGATCCTCTGCCACAACCACCCGTCAGGGAACTCCGACCCCAGTCAGGCTGATCGG
Source organism: Pseudomonas fluorescens group sp. PF-69 (assembly GCF_054481235.1). NCBI lineage: Bacteria > Pseudomonadati > Pseudomonadota > Gammaproteobacteria > Pseudomonadales > Pseudomonadaceae > Pseudomonas > Pseudomonas fluorescens group sp. PF-69. Next base: position 1,754,630 of record NZ_JBTMNC010000001.1, read on the forward strand.
GTGTTGACCAAGCGTTTGCAAAAGGCGCTGGAGTTGATCGATGTGCGGGTGCTTGATCATTTCATCATCGGCGACGGCGATCCGTTGTCCATGGCCGAGTATGGGTGGATGTGAATGAGTGCATCACTGTAGGAGCAACCTTGCTCCTACAGTTTGACCTTTGAATAGTCCTGACGCCCAAACGGGCTGACTGAATAACCCTCGACATTCTTGCGCGTCAGGGCGAAAGCCGTCGGATGGGCCAGCGGTAGCCATAGCGCCTGTTGCTGGATCTGCGCTTGCGCTTGCTCATAGAGCTTGGTGCGAACGCCTTGCTCGCCGGTGGTTTTGCCGGCACTGATCAGCTTGTCCAGATCCGCATTGCAATAACGGGCGAAGTTGGTGCCGGATTTGACCGCCGCGCAGGAAAACTGCGGTGTGAGGAAGTTGTCCGGGTCACCATTGTCGCCAGCCCAACCCATGAACAGCAGGTCATGCTCACCGGCCTTGGCGCGGCGGATCAGTTCGCCCCATTCGATCACGCGGATCTCGGCCTGAATGCCGATTTCCGCAAGGTCAGATTGCAGCAGCTGCGCGCCGAGGCTCGGGTTCGGGTTCAGCAGGCTGCCGGAAGGGCGGGTCCAGATGGTGGTCTGGAAGCCGTCCTTGAGCCCGGCCTTGACCATCAAGGCCTTGGCTTTCTCGATGTCATGGGGGTAGCCCGGCAGGTTCTTCGCGTAGCTCCAGGTATTGGGTGGGTACGGGCCGTTGGCCGCTTCGGCGGTGTCCTCGAACACGGCTTTGACGTAGTTGGCCTTATCGAAGGCGAGGTTGATCGCCTGTCGCACTTCGGGCTTGTCCAGCGGTGGATGTTGGCTGTTGATGCCGACGAATGCGGTCATGAAGGCGTCAGTCTTTTCCACTTTCAGGGTCGGCTCTTTCAGCGCGGCCTGTACGTCCAGTGGTTTGGGCGACAGGGCGATCTGGCACTCGTTGCGGCGCAACTTCTGCAAGCGCACGTTGGCGTCCGGGGTGATGGCGAAGATCAGCGGGTCCACTGACGGTTTGCCGCCGAAGTAGTCCGGGTTGGCTTTGTAGCGAACCGAGGCATCCTTCTGGAAACGCGTGAAAACAAACGGGCCGGTGCCGATTGGCTGGCTGTTGAGCTTGTCCGTGGTGCCGGCCTTCAACAATTTGTCCGCGTATTCAGCCGAGTAGATCGAGGCGAAACCCATGCTCAGGGTCGCGAGGAAGGTCGAGTCCGGGTGGTCGAGGGTAAAGCGCACGGTCAGCGGGTCAAGGGCGTCGATTTTCTTGATCAGCGCTGGCAATTGCATCGATTGCGCATGGGGGAAACCGCTCTGGGCAACCTGGTGCCACGGGTTGGCGGGGTCAAGCATGCGGTCGAAGCTGAATTTGACGTCTTCGGCGGTCAACTCGCGGGTCGGGCTGAAATACTCGGTGCGATGGAATTTCACCTGCGGGCGCAGTTTGAAGACGTAGATCAGGCCATCGGGGCTGACTTCCCAGCTGTCCGCCAGGCTGGCGATCACTTTGCCGCTGGCGGTGTCGAAGTCCACCAGCCGGTTCATCAGCACGTCGGCCGAGGCGTTGGTGGTGGTCAGCGAATTGTATTGCACCACGTCAAAGCCTTCCGGGCTGGCCTCGGTGCAGACGCTCAGGGCGGCGGCGAAGGCCTGTGGGCTCAGCAAAAACGGGGCGAGCAACAACGGTAGGGCAGCGAGGCGCATGGTCGGGTTCCTTTACAGATCGAAGGCCCATCTGCAAGTGCAGTCTGGAAAAGGCTTACCCTAGTGGGCTCGATTGCAAATGACTATCCCCTTTTTGATTTTGAGGAGACTATCGGCGACTGATTTTGCTGTGTGCCGGTTGGAAAAAACGCTGGGACGGCGTGTCGGGCAGATTCTCTGCGACGAGCGGTCGGAGTCGACGATAGCCTTTACCCAAAGCGCCTGACGCCCGAAAAACAGGGTTTTTATCAACTCAATGTACAGCGAATGTTGTTGCTCTCTAGTCTTTCTGGTATAAAGCAGCGCTCTTTTCTAGGGGCCCGGTTCCTTCGTTTGTAGGTGTAGCCGGTAAGACCCCTAAAGAAACGCGGCGCCTGGCGCCAAATGACTGAGAGATTAAGCGGCCAACCCATGCCGGGTTGGGCATGTGGTTTTAGAGGGCTGAGGCATGTCTAGAGTCTGTCAAGTTACCGGTAAGGGTCCGGTGACTGGGAATAACATTTCCCACGCAAACAACAAAACCCGTCGTCGTTTCCTGCCGAACCTGCAGCATCACCGCTTCTGGGTTGAAGAAGAGAAACGTTTCGTGCGTCTGCGCGTATCTGCCAAAGGCATGCGTATCATCGACAAGCGTGGCATCACTGCCGTGCTGGCCGAAATCCGCAAAGCCGGCAAGATCTAAGGGAGCTAATCATGCGTGAATTGATTCGTTTGATTTCGAGCGCCGGTACTGGTCACTTCTACACTACCGACAAGAACAAGCGTACTACTCCGGACAAAATCGAGATCAAGAAATTTGATCCGGTTGTTCGCAAGCACGTGATCTACAAAGAAGGCAAAATCAAGTAATTGATTTTTCCCTCTTACGAAAAAGGCCCGTATCGCGAGATACGGGCCTTTTTTGTTGCTTGAGTTTTGTGATGTTTGTCAGGGCCTCATCGGCGTAGCTTCGCCCGGAGCCAGCCCGCTTCCAGAGGTTTTGCAAACGACGCAGATCTTCGTGGGCGCGTGGCTTGCTCGCGATGAGGTGGGTCCAGACAATGAAAGTCTTCAGGCCTTCTGCTCAAACGCTACATAAATCTTGCGGCAAGGCTCCAGCACTTCCCAAGTGCCCCGGAAACCGGCCGGGATCACGAAGCGATCACCTGCGCGCACGGTTTTGCTGTTGCCATCGTTATCGCGCAGGACGGAAACGCCCTGAACGATTTCGCAGTATTCATGCTCGGTGAAGTTCACCAGCCACTGGCCGACTGCGCCTTCCCACACGCCGGCATTCAATTGGCCGCAAGGGCTGTTGTAGTGGTTGTAGACCGCTTGCTCTGGATCGCCCTTGAGCACCTTTGCCGGGTCTGGTCGATAGCGCTCGGGCTCGGTGGTAGCCTGGCCGAAGTCGACGATGTTCTGGATGCTCATTGTTGTATTCCTCCGTTATTGTTGGTATCGCCAAAGTCTATGTTTATTAAAATGAACATCGCAAGGTCGTTTGCCGGCCTTTTGTCAAATATATTGAAACTTCCCCTGCCGCTGGTTTAGGGTGGCAGTTGCCTTGGGCCGAAAGCAGGCTGGCCGGGCAGAATTCCTGACAGCGCCCGCGAAGAACGCGGGTGTCGTATTCAATAAGAGGAGGACACTCGTATGACCACCCTGACTCGTGCCGACTGGGAACAACGGGCTCGCGATCTGAAGATCGAAGGCCGCGCCTACATCAATGGCGAATACACCGATGCCGTCTCCGGCGAGACCTTCGAGTGCATCAGCCCGGTCGATGGCCGTCTGTTGGGCAAAATCGCCAGCTGCGATGCCGCCGACGCCCAGCGCGCTGTTGAAAACGCCCGTGCCACCTTCAATTCCGGTGTCTGGTCGCGCCTGGCGCCGACCAAACGCAAAGCCACCATGATCCGTTTTGCCGGCCTGCTCAAACAGCACGCCGAAGAGCTGGCCCTGCTTGAAACCCTGGACATGGGCAAGCCGATCAGCGATTCCCTGTACATTGACGTTCCTGGCGCGGCACAAGCCCTGAGCTGGAGCGGCGAAGCCATCGACAAGATCTACGACGAAGTCGCAGCTACCCCGCACGATCAACTGGGCCTGGTGACGCGCGAACCGGTCGGCGTTGTCGGCGCCATCGTGCCGTGGAACTTCCCATTGATGATGGCGTGCTGGAAGCTCGGCCCAGCCCTGTCCACCGGTAACTCGGTGATCCTCAAGCCGTCGGAAAAATCGCCGCTGACCGCCATCCGCATCGCTGCTCTGGCAGTCGAAGCCGGCATTCCGAAAGGCGTGCTCAACGTCCTGCCGGGTTACGGTCATACCGTCGGCAAGGCCCTGGCCCTGCATAACGACGTCGACACCCTGGTGTTCACCGGTTCGACCAAGATCGCCAAGCAACTGCTGATCTACTCCGGCGAATCGAACATGAAGCGCGTCTGGCTCGAAGCCGGCGGCAAGAGCCCGAACATCGTGTTCGCCGACGCACCGAACCTGCAGGAAGCAGCTGAAGCTGCCGCGGGTGCTATCGCCTTCAACCAGGGCGAAGTCTGCACCGCCGGTTCGCGACTGCTGGTGGAGCGTTCGATCAAGGACAAATTCCTGCCACTGGTGATCGAAGCCCTGAAAACCTGGAAGCCGGGCAACCCGCTGGATCCGGCGACCAACGTCGGCGCGCTGGTGGATACCCAGCAGATGAACACCGTGTTGTCCTACATCGAATCGGGTCACACCGACGGCGCCAAACTGGTGGCCGGTGGTAAACGTATCCTCCAGGAAACCGGTGGCACCTACGTTGAACCGACGATTTTCGATGGCGTGAGCAACGCGATGAAAATCGCCCAGGAAGAAATCTTCGGGCCAGTGTTGTCGGTCATTACCTTCGACAGCGCCGAAGAAGCCGTCGCGATCGCCAACGACACCCCGTACGGTCTGGCCGCTGCAGTGTGGACTTCCGATATCTCCAAGGCGCACCTGACCGCCCGTGCACTGCGTGCCGGTAGCGTGTGGGTCAACCAGTACGATGGCGGTGACATGACTGCACCGTTCGGTGGCTTCAAGCAGTCCGGCAACGGTCGCGACAAGTCGCTGCACGCGTTCGACAAGTACACCGAGCTGAAGGCGACCTGGATCAAGCTGTAAGTCGTTACAGGCGGCCTGTTGCAGAGCAGGCCTCCTGAACGAAGCAGATCCCTTGTGGGAGCGAGCCTGCTCGCGATAGCGGTGTGACAGTCGACGAACAAGTTGAATGTTGCTCCGTTATCGCGTGCAGGCTCGCTCCCACAGTGTTTTGTGCTGTACATAAAACTATCCACAGGAGCGTGGAACATGCGTTGGGCGACGTATTTCGCCGTATTGGCGTCTGTCTTGAGTGTCGGCCTGGCCCTGGGTGTCAGCATGCCGCTGGTGTCGTTTCGCCTGGAAAGCTGGGGTTACGGCTCGTTTGCCATCGGTGTGATGGCGGCGATGCCAGCCATTGGCGTATTGGTCGGGGCGAAAATTTCCAGTCGTCTGGCGGCGCGCCTTGGTACGGCCAACCTGATGCGTCTATGCCTGTGGGCCGGGGCGATTTCCATCGGCTTGCTGGCGCTGTTGCCGAGCTACCCGATCTGGCTGGCACTGCGGCTGATGATCGGGGTGATCCTGACCCTTGTATTCATCCTCGGTGAAAGCTGGATCAATCAACTGGTGGTCGAGCAATGGCGTGGGCGGTTGGTCGCGCTGTATGGCAGCAGTTATGCACTGAGTCAGCTGGCCGGGCCGGTGTTGTTGGGCTTTCTTGGTACTGAGCACGATTATGGTTTCTGGGTTGGCGTCGGCCTGCTGATGGCGGCACCATTCCTGTTGTTGGGCCGCAGTGGTGCGCCGAGCAGTGAGGCCGGTAGCGTGACCTTGAGGGATTTGCTTGGGTTCTGCAGGGGGCTGCCGGCGATTGCCTGGGCGGTGTCGCTGTTTGCCGCGTTCGAGGCGATGATCCTGACGCTGCTGCCGGTCTACTGCCTGCGCCAGGGCTTCACCACGGAAATCGCCCTGGCGATGGTCAGTACGGTGGTGGTCGGTGATGCCGTGCTGCAATTACCGATTGGCGCATTGGCCGATCGCCTGTCGCGGCGCGCCTTGTTTACCGGCTGCGCGGTGGTGCTACTGGGGTCGAGTCTGGCCATCCCGTTGCTGATCGACACGCTGCTGATCTGGCCGTTGTGGGTGTTGTTTGGTGCCAGCGCGGGTGGGTTGTTCACCTTGTCGCTGATTCTGATCGGCGAACGTTATCGCGACGACGCGCTGGTCAGGGCCAATGCGCACATCGCGCAGTTATGGGGCATCGGTTGCCTGATCGGGCCCTTGCTGGCCGGTGCCGGCAGCCAGTGGATCAGCGGGCACGCCTTGCCGTTGCTGATGGCAGTGGGGGCGTTGGGCGTGCTGATCGTGGTGTCGCGGCAAGGGGCATTTGGCTCGATTGCCGAACCGGCCTGATCCCTGTGGGAGCGTGCTCCCACAGGGTCACAACATCCGTTCCAGGCCAACCGTATTACTGAGCCAGGCATTGAAGTGTCGCCACCAACTGCCTGGCTCCCTGGTCAGGGTGTGCAGTTTGCCGTTGTCTTCGGTGACCCAGACGATCTGGCTTTTTTCCAGTTCCACTTTGTAGCTCAGGGGCGGTGCCATGCCTTGCAGCGCCAGTTCACGTGCGTGTGCCGCAAGCTCCGGGCTGTCCACCAGTACTCCGACTTCGGTGTTCCACAGTACTGAGCGCGGATCGAAATTGAACGAGCCGATGAAGGCTTTCTGCTGGTCGAAGATCATCGCCTTGCTGTGCAGGCTGGAATCGGAGCCGCGATAGGATCGGCTGTAGAACAGGTTAGGGCCGCTGCCGCCGCCTTCGCCCGGCTGGCGGCGTAACTCGAACAGTTGCACGCCATGCTCCAGCAGCGCCTTGCGATACGGTGCATAACCGCCATGCACCGCCGGTACGTCGGTGGCCTCCAGGGAGTTGGTCAGCAGCCGCACTGACACCCCGGCGTCGGCGCGCCCGGTCAGGTACACCAGCCCCGGCTGGCCCGGCACGAAATAGGCCGAGACCATGATCAATTCTTTGCTGACGCCATTGAGTTCGGGCGCCAATTGCGTGGTCAACAGCAACTGAGGGTCTGGTTCGCCATCGGCCAGCACCTTGCTCGGTGCATCCCACAACGCCTGGTTCCAGGCCCAGATCAGCTCTTTGCGCCAAATGTCCAGGCGCGGTTTGGTCGCGTAAATCATCAGGTGTTTGTAGAGCGCGTGGTTCTGTTTGCGGGTTTCCTCCAGGGATTCTTCGAGCCGGGTCCGGGTATTTTCCAGGTCCTTGGCAGTCGGTTTGCTGGATAGAAACCCATCGATCGGTTTGCTCAGGGCGCTGTTCCAGTACTGGTCGAAACTGTGTCCCAACTGCTCGGCAACCGGACCTGCGCCAAGCATGTCGATGTCGGTGAAGTTCAGGTTGGGCTCGGCATCGAAATACTCGTCCCCCAAATTGCGTCCACCGACGATGGCCATGCTGTTGTCGGCCAGCCACAGTTTGTTGTGCATGCGCCGGTGTTGTCGCGACAGGTTGAACAGGCGCCCCATGGTCCGCGTCACGCCGGTACTGCGGCCCAGATTCAGCGGGTTGAACACGCGGATCTGGATCTGCGGATGCGCCGCCATCGTGGCGATGATGAAGTCCAGGCCGTCGCTGGTGGTGTCGTCGATCAGGATGCGCACGCGCACGCCACGGTCAGCGGCCTTGAGCAGTTCATTGGCCAGCATTCGTGTGCTGATGCCGTCGTGAATGATGTAGTACTGCAAATCGAGGCTGCGTTGCGCATTGCGGATCAGCTCGGCGCGCGCGGTAAAGGCTTCGGTGCTGTCGGAAAGCAGGCGAAAACCGGACTGCCCTTGATGGGGCGCTGCCTGGGCCAGGACCGAGCGGCCGAATGCCGAGTCACTCGCTGGCAGCGCCTGGCTCGGTTCGCGCTGCACGTCGAGACTGGCGCAGCCGCCGAGGAACGAGGCCAGTAACACAAGAGCAAGCAGGGGCTTTGTGACTCTCAAGTGGGATCGTTCCGGTTGGCGGCAGGTATTGGCATATGGACGTTGGTATCCGCAGAAAGGTCAGTCGTTGAGCTCGCTGGTTTCGGCCAGCAATTGAATGGCCGCAGCACCGACCTTGCGCACCGCGTCTTCGATCTGTGCTGTCGGTTTGGCAGCGTAGTTCATCCGCAGGCAATTGCGGTACTTGCCCGAGGCGGAAAAGATGCTGCCGACGGCAATCTGTACGCCCTGGTCGTGCAAGGCCCGATTCAGTTTCAGGGTGTCGAATCCTTCCGGCAATTCAACCCACAGCATGAAGCTGCCTTGTGGGCGACTGGCGCGCGTGCCCGCCGGGAAGTAGCGGGTGACCCAGTCGATCATGGCGTCGCGATTGCGCTGGTATTGCGTACGCATCCGCCGCAAATGGGGTTCGAAATGTCCACCTTTGAGGAATTCGGCGATGGCAATCTGGGGTTGTGGCGCGGTAGAGCCGGTGCTGATGTATTTCATGTGCAGCACCCGCTCCAGATAACGACCGGGCGCCACCCAGCCGATGCGCAGGCCGGGGGCCAGCGTCTTGGAGAATGAGCTGCACAGTAAGACGCGGCCGTCCTCGTCGAAGGATTTGATCGTGCGAGGGCGCGGGTAGGTGTAGGAAAGTTCGCCATACACATCGTCCTCGATGATCGCCACGTCGAAACGCTGTGCGAGCGTCAACAGCGCGCGTTTGCGCGACTCCGGCATGATGTAGCCCAGCGGGTTGTTGCAGTTGGGGGTCAACTGTATGGCCTTGATCGGCCATTGTTCCAATGCCAGTTCCAGCGCTTCCAGGCTGATGCCGGTAAGCGGGTCGGTGGGGATTTCCAGGGCTTTCATGCCAAGGCCCTTGAGGGTCTGCATGGCGCCGTGAAAGCTCGGTGAGTCGACCGCCACGATGTCGCCCGGCTCGCAGATCGCCCGAATGCTGGTGGACAGCGCTTCATGGCATCCGGTGGTCACCACCAGGTCGCCAGGGCTCAGTTGGCAGCCGGAATCGAGCATCAGGCGAGCAATCTGTTCGCGCAGGCCGAGATTGCCGTGGATGTTGTCGTAATACAGGCCGGGCATGTCCTGCCGACGGCTCAACTGCGCCAGACCGCGCAATAGCGGTTTGAGGGTGGGCGTGGTGATGTCCGGCATGCCGCGACCCAGTTGCACCACATCCTTGCGCGGTACCGCGCGGATCAGCTCCAGCACCTGATCCCATTGCGAAATGTCCACAGGGCGCTGGGCCGGGCGACCGATCGCCGGCAGTTCCGGTAGCTCGCGACTGACCGGCACGAAGTACCCGGATTTGGGTTTTGGTGTGGCCAGCCCGCTGTCTTCCAGCATGCGATAGGCCTGCTGCACCGTGCTCAGGCTGACCCCGTGTTCAACGCTCAGCGCCCGTACCGACGGCAGGCGGTCACCCGGGCGATAGAAGCCCTGTTCGATACGCGTGCCGAGTAATTCGGCGAGATTCACATAAAGGGTCATGGCACTGCCTCGGTGCGGGGGATTCGGTTAACCAGTACAGATGCGGCAAAAATCGACAATTCAGTGCTTCGAACGGCAAATCTGTATGGGGATAATACATGGCTGTTGAATCTGTAATGGTTTTGCTCGCCCGCGCATCATGGAATCTCTGGCTACCCAAGTAAACAGGAGCAATGAAAATGAACGGCTTGAGCGATGTGCGGCTGACGTTACACAGTCAGGAACTGGTGGCAGGGCAGGACAACGGTGCGCAAAGGTCCGTCATGCGCAACGCACCGTCCGGCCTGAGTCGCTGGGATCTGTTCTGGCATCGTCTGCACACGCGCAAGGCGTTGCTGAGGCTGACGTCCGAGCAGCTCAAGGATATCGGGCTGACCCGTGAACAGGCGCGGGAGGAGGGGCTCAAGCCTTTCTGGCGGATCTGAGTGGCGGACCAATCGCGAGCAAGCTCGCTCCCACAGGGATGAGATGGACCCGTGGGGGCAAGCTTGCTCGCGATGTAGCAGGTAAGAGCGAAACCAATCCTTCACACCCACTCTTTCAGCCGATGCCACAACATCCCCAGCGCCAACAATGGCGAGCGCAGATGCTTGCCGCCGGGGAAGGTGATGTGTGGCACCTTGGCGAACAGATCGAATCCACCGCTGTGCTGACCACTGATGGCCTCGGCCAGTAACCTGCCCGCCAGGTGCGTGGCATTCACGCCATGGCCGGAATAGGCCTGGGCGTAATACACGTTCGGCTGGTCGTTGAGTCGACCGATTTGCGGCAAGCGGTTGGCGCCGATGCCGATCATGCCTCCCCATTGATAATCGATTTTCACGCCGGCCAGCTGCGGGAACACGTCCAGCATTTTTGGCCGCATATAGGCGGCGATGTCTTTCGGGTCTCGACCTGAGTAATGGCAGGCGCCGCCGAACAGCAAGCGTCGATCCGCCGAGAGCCGGTAGTAATCCAGCGCCACCCGCTGATCACAGACCGCCATGTTTTGCGGCAGCAAAGCGTGTGCCTGTTCCTCGCTCAACGGTTCGGTGGCGATGATGTAACTGCCGGCGGGCAGTATCTTGCCGCTGAGCTGCGGGTTGAGTTGATTGAGGTAAGCATTGCAGCCCAGTACCAGGGTCTTGGCGCGGACCGAGCCTTGGGCGGTATGAACCTTGATCTCGGGGCCGTAATCGATTCGGGTAACGGCGGACTGTTCGAACAGTTTGACGCCCAATCGTTGTGCGGCAGCCGCTTCGCCCAGTGCCAGGTTCAGCGGGTGCAGGTGCCCGGAACCCATGTCGACAAGACCGCCGACGTAGCGCTCGGAGCCCACCACCGTGTGCATCTCATGGGGTTGCAGCAGGCGGGTTTCGTAGCGATAACCGAGGCTGCGCAGTTCTTCGGCGTCTTCGGCGAAGCCTTCGAGGTCGCGGGGTTTGTTGGCCAGGTCGCAGTATCCCCAGGTCAAGTCGCAGGGGATCTGAAATCGCTCGATGCGCTGTCGGACGATTTCCACCGCTTCCAGCCCCATGAGTTTCATCTGACGCACACCGTCCGCACCGATCACGTTGGCGAACTGATCGAGGCCGTGACCGACACCGCGAATCAACTGCCCGCCATTGCGTCCGCTGGCGCCCCAGCCGATCTTGTGCGCTTCGAGCAACACCACGCCGAGGCCGCGTTCGGCCAGTTCAAGCGCCGTGTTCAATCCCGAGAACCCGCCACCGACCACGCACACGTCGGCCAGCACTTCGCCCTTGAGCACCGGATGCTGCGGCTGCGGCAAGCTGCTGGCGGCGTAGTAGGAGGTCGTATGCTGGTGGTTCGAGACAGGTTGCCGAGCACGAGCAGTCATCTGCGTGATCCTGATTCTTGTGTTTATAAAATTTGACGGAGCATAAGCCGGACCTTCGCAGACGGGCAACATTGGTCGGTTGCTGCTGTCTGGAACAGGGCTTTTGCGTCAGAATCACGCTCTATTCCGATATCGGTCACCGCTTCGATGAGCTGCAACAGTCAGAAAATCCGCACGCTTCGCCAGCAGATTCCCTCGTTCGAGTGCGTCCCCGGCTGCCATGACTGCTGTGGTCCGGTGACGACCTCGCCGGAAGAAATGTCTCGCCTGCCGCGCAAGACCCGGGCCGAGCAGGACGCGGCGATGGAGGAACTCAACTGTGTGCATCTGGGACCGAACGGCTGCACGGTGTATGACGAGCGGCCGCTGATCTGCCGGTTGTTCGGCACGACCAAGCGCTTGCCGTGCCCTAATGGCCGGGGACCGGTGGAGCTGATTCATCCGCGGGTGGAGAAGCAGGTGTTCGAGTACATGGCTTCGAATCGGCAGGTCCTCGTCTGAGGGAAGACCGAGTCGCCTGTAATCGCTAGCGGGCTAGCTCCCACACTGGATCTGTGTCATGCACAGAATGTGTGTCCGCTGAAGATCAATTGTGGGAGCTAGCCTGCTAGCGAAGGGGCCAGACCGGACAACGCAGCTCTTCAATCCGCAATCGGCAAATTCAAGCTCTCTTTCACCTCTTCCATCACGATGTAACTCTTGGATTCGCGCACGTGGGGCAGCTTGAGCAGGATGTCGCCCAGTAGCTTGCGGTACGAGGCCATTTCGGAAATCCGCGCCTTCACCAGATAGTCGAAATCCCCTGACACCAAATGGCACTCCAGCACGTGTGGCAGCTTCAGCACCGCGCGTCGGAACTCTTCGAAAGTGTCGCCGGATTTGTAGTCGAGACTGATCTCCACGAACACCAGAAGGCTGCCCTTGAGGTGCTGCGGATTGAGCCGCGCGTAGTAACCCATGATGATCCCTTCGCGTTCCAGGCGTCGCACCCGCTCTGTGCAGGGCGTGGTCGAGAGTCCGACCTTCTCCCCCAGCTCGGTGAAGGAGATACGCCCGTCCGCTTGCAGGATCCGCAGGATGTTGCGGTCGATCTTGTCCAGCTCACGTTTGGTTTGAGTGTTGGTACGCATAGGGGATGCGCCTCCGTGAAAAGGGTTTTTGCCGAGAATTGTCGCCAAATATAAGCGCTTATATAGTGAAAATCACTGGCTATTCTTTTTTACACTGCGCCTATCTAAAGCTCTGAACAACAAACGTCAGCGGTTAGCCGCGATGAGGGATATGAAAATGCGCGTTATGGTCTTGGGTAGCGGCGTCATCGGTACCACCAGTGCTTACTATCTGGCGCGTGCCGGGTTTGAAGTGGTGGTCGTCGACCGGCAGCCGGCTGCCGCGATGGAGACCAGTTTCGCCAACGCCGGCCAGGTTTCGCCGGGTTATGCCTCGCCGTGGGCCGCACCGGGCGTGCCGCTCAAAGCCATGAAGTGGCTGTTGCAGCGCCACGCGCCGCTGGCGATCAAGGCCACTGGCGACATCGACCAATACCTGTGGATGGCGCAGATGCTGCGCAACTGCACCGCCAGCCGTTACGCGGTGAACAAGGAGCGCATGGTCCGCCTGTCCGAGTACAGCCGTGACTGCCTCGACGAATTGCGCGCCGAAACCGGCATTGCCTACGAAGGCCGCAGCCTCGGCACGACTCAATTGTTCCGCACCCAGGCCCAGCTCGACGGCGCCGCGAAAGACATCGCTGTGTTGAAAGAGTCCGGCGTGCCGTTCGAACTGCTCGATCGCGAAGGCATTGCCCGCGTCGAACCGGCCCTGGCCAGCGTCACCGATATCCTCGCCGGTGCCCTGCGCCTGCCGAACGACCAGACTGGCGACTGCCAGATGTTCACCACCAAGCTGGCAGAGATGGCCGCGAACCTCGGTGTGCAATTCCGTTTCGGTCAGGACATTCAGCGCCTCGACTTCGCCGGCGATCGCATCAACGGTGTATGGATCGACGGCAAGCTGGAAACCGCAGACCGCTACGTCCTGGCACTCGGCAGCTACTCGCCGCAACTGCTCAAGCCATTGGGCATCAAGGCCCCGGTGTATCCGCTCAAGGGTTACTCCCTGACCGTGCCGATCACCAACCCGGCCATGGCCCCGACCTCGACCATTCTCGACGAGACCTACAAGGTCGCAATCACCCGTTTCGACAACCGCATCCGCGTCGGCGGCATGGCTGAAATCGCCGGTTTTGACCTGTCGCTGAACCCGCGTCGGCGCGAAACCCTGGAGATGATCGTCAACGACCTTTATCCTCAGGGCGGTAATCTGGCCGAGGCCAGCTTCTGGACCGGCCTGCGTCCGACCACTCCGGATGGCACGCCGATCGTTGGTGCCACACCGTTCAAGAATCTGTTCCTGAACACCGGTCACGGCACCTTGGGCTGGACCATGGCTTGTGGTTCCGGCCGCTTGCTGGCTGATCTGATGGCGAAGAAGAAGCCGCAAATCAGCGCCGAAGGCCTCGATATTTCCCGTTATGGCAACAAAACCCAGGAGTCCGCAAAGCATGTCAATCCAGCGCCAGCTCACCAATGAGCGCATGAGTCAGATCGTCACCCACAACGGCACGGTTTATCTGGCCGGGCAGGTTGGCGATGACATGAACGCCGGGATTGAACAGCAGACTCGTGAAGCTCTCGCCAATATCGAGCGTTTGCTCGATCTGGCCGGGACCGACAAAAACCGTCTGCTGTCGGTGACGATTTACCTGAAAGACATTGATGCACACTTCGAAGGCATGAACTCGGTCTGGGACCAGTGGTTGCCCAAAGGCGCCACACCGGCCCGTGCTACCGTCGAAGCGAAACTGTGTGAACCGGAAATCCTGGTGGAGCTGTCGGTTGTAGCCGCTCTGCCGTAAGCAAGTCTGAAAGATCCCTCTCCCGGCGCTGCTGGCGGCTAATGTCATCAGCCAGCGCCGGTTTTTCTTCCAAACGACCGACCAGAAGTCTGCCGCCATGCGTCCTGCCCGTGCCCTGATCGACCTTCAAGCCCTGCGTCACAACTACCAAATCGCCCGTGAAGTCTCGGGTGCCAAGGCCCTCGCGGTCATCAAGGCCGACGCGTATGGCCATGGCGCGGTGCGTTGTGCCCAGGCGCTGGAAGCCGAGGCCGACGGTTTTGCCGTGGCCTGCATCGAAGAAGCCCTGGAACTGCGGGCCGCGGGCATTCGTGCGCCGGTGCTGTTGCTGGAAGGCTTTTTCGAAGCCGATGAACTGTCGCTGATCGTCGAGCATGACTTCTGGTGCGTGGTGCATTCGCTGTGGCAGCTCGAAGCGATCGAGAAGGCTGCATTGAGCAAACCGATTGTGGTCTGGCTCAAGCTCGACTCGGGCATGCACCGGGTGGGCCTGCATCCGAAGGATTACCAGGCGGCCTATCAACGTCTGCTGGCCAGTGGCAAGGTCGCGAAGATCGTGCTGATGAGCCACTTCGCCCGTGCCGATGAGTTGCACAGTCAAGCGAGCGCCGAGCAGGTCGCGGTGTTTGAAGCGGCGCGTCAGGGGTTGTCGGCCGAGGTCAGCCTGCGCAACTCGCCGGCGGTGCTCGGTTGGCCGCAGATACCGAGCGATTGGGTGCGCCCGGGCATCATGCTCTACGGCGCCACGCCATTCGAAGAAGCCAATGCCGTGGCTGCACGCCTGCAACCGGTGATGACCCTCGAATCGAAAGTGATCTGCGTGCGTGAACTGCCGGCCGGCGAGCCGATTGGTTATGGCGCCAAATTCATCACCCAGAAACCGATGCGCGTTGGCGTGGTGGCCATGGGTTACGCCGATGGCTACCCGCGCCTGGCGCCAACCGGCACGCCAGTGCTGGTCGCCGGACAACGTAGCCAGTTGATCGGCCGCGTGTCGATGGACATGCTGTGCATCGACCTGACCGATGTGCCGCAAGCGGGCCTGGGTTCTACCGTGGAGCTGTGGGGCAAGAACATTCTGGCCAGCGACGTGGCCATTGCGGCCGGGACGATTCCTTACCAGATCTTCTGCAACCTGCGCCGGGTGCCACTGCTCTATTCCGGGAGCTAAGGCCAGACAGGCCGGACCGGAAGTTGTCTCGCCGAACAGGATTCAGGTCAAAGTGTTGTAAATACTGAACGCTGTCGCCATGATAACGCTCATTATTCCAACAACCTGAATTCCTGGAGGCTCCAGCATTGGACGTCGGTGAGCGACTGCAATCAATCCGTAAGCTGAAAGGTCTTTCCCAGCGTGAGCTCGCCAAGCGTGCGGGCGTCACCAACAGCACCATTTCGATGATCGAGAAGAACAGCGTCAGCCCTTCGATCAGCTCGCTGCGCAAAGTGTTGGGCGGGATTCCCATGTCCATGGTCGAGTTCTTCTCCGAAGAAATCCTGCAGGAAAAACCGGCTCAGATCGTCTACAAAGCCAACGAGCTGATCGATATTTCCGATGGTGCAGTGACCATGAAACTGGTTGGCCGGGCACACCCGAGCCGGGCTATCACGTTCCTCACTGAAATCTACCCGCCAGGCGCCGATACCGGTGAAGAGATGCTCACCCATGAGGGCGAGGAAACCGGCATTTTGGTCGAGGGACGGCTGGAACTGGTGGTGGGACTCGAAACATTTGTGCTCGAGGCGGGCGATAGCTACTACTTTGAAAGTACCAAGCCGCATCGTTTCCGTAATCCGTTCGATGCGCCAGCGCGACTAATCAGCGCAGCTACACCGGCGAATTTTTAAGGAAAGAGGCGCCCTGCCAGCATGGCCGAGGCCCCCGGGCTGTTTTACCGTTACGCAACAAGACCCCTTCGACTTTGGGGTTGTTTCAGTGTCGCGGGCTTACCGCTATACTTGCGCCCGCCTGCGAACCGTGGCCGTAGGCGTGACTAGCCACCATTGAGGGTGAACGCGTGAATCTAATTATGAAAATGCTGGCTGCACCAGCAACCGTATTGGCCCTCTGGGCTGTCAGCGCTCAAGCTGCGACCAACGACGATATTGCCAAGCGCCTTGAGCCAGTCGGCCAGGTTTGTGTTCAGGGTAAAGAGTGCAAAGGCATGGAAGTCGCCGCCTCTGCCGGCGGCGGTGGCGGTGCCAAGACGCCTGACGAAGTGATTGCAAAACATTGCAACGCTTGCCACGGCTCCGGCCTGTTGGGCGCACCGAAAATCGGTGATGCCGCTGCCTGGAAAGATCGTGCCGATCACCAGGGCGGCCTGGACGGCATCCTGGCCAAAGCCATTACCGGTATCAACTCGATGCCGCCTAAAGGCACCTGCGCCGATTGCTCCGACGCCGAGCTCAAAGGCGCGATCCAGAAGATGTCCGGCCTGAAGTAAGGCGCTGCATCTTTCGCAAAAAACCGTCTCCGGACGGTTTTTTTGTGCCCGCGGATCGCCGCTGACCCCTGCAGGAGCGAGTTTGCTCGCGATGATCGCCAACGATAGCGTGGTGAACCTGACACTCCTCGGCGCCTTCTAATCCATCACGAGTTCGCTCCTACAGGGCTTTGTATTGCTTGCGGGCTGTTCATTGCAACCAAGACCCGGCAAGCTCAGTCCAACCCCGCATCATGGAATGTCAGGAGGTTTGGATGGTTCAGCTGTGTTCTATCGAGCAAGCGGTTGATGACGTGTTGGCACGGTTGCCGACGCATATCCACATGGGCCTGCCTTTGGGCCTGGGCAAGCCCAATCACTTCGTTAATGCGTTGTACCAACGTGTCGCGCAATTGCCGCAGCGGCGGCTGACGATCTACACCGCGCTGTGCCTGGGGCGCCCCGCGTTGGGTGACGGGTTGCAAAAGCGTTTCCTTGAACCCTTCACCGAACGGGTTTTCGGCGATTACCCGGAACTGGATTTCCTTGCCGACCTGCGTCGCGACAGCTTGCCGCGCAACATCCATATCCAGCAGTTTTTCATGCAGCCCGGCAGTCTGCTGCACAGTGAATCGGCCCAACAGGATTACATCAGCAGCAACTACAGCCATGCCGCGCGGGATATCAACGCCGCCGGTTTGAACCTGGTTGCGCAGTTGGTGGCCAGTCAGGCCGAGCATCCAGACCGCTTGAGCCTGAGCTGCAACCCGGACATCACCCTCGACCTGTTGCCAATGATCGCCAGGCGCCGGGCCGCCGGGGAGACGATCCTGATGCTCGGCCAGGTGCACAACGATTTGCCCTACATGCCCGGCGATGCCGAAGTCGCCATCGATACGTTTGACCTGCTGATCGACGAGAAGGACAACACCACGCTGTTCTCCACGCCGAACATGCCGGTGGGGTTCCAGGATCACTTCATCGGTTTGCATGCCAGCACGCTGGTGCGCGATGGCGGCACCTTGCAG
This sequence comes from Pseudomonas fluorescens group sp. PF-69, assembly GCF_054481235.1. Lineage (NCBI taxonomy): Bacteria > Pseudomonadati > Pseudomonadota > Gammaproteobacteria > Pseudomonadales > Pseudomonadaceae > Pseudomonas > Pseudomonas fluorescens group sp. PF-69. Next base: position 1,772,122 of record NZ_JBTMNC010000001.1, read on the forward strand.
ATCGGTATCGGCGCCATGGGCGATGCGCTGACCACCGCGTTGCTGGCACGGCAGGCCGATAACGGCGGCTACAAGACCTTGCTGGCAGACCTGAATCTGAGCCAGTGGGCACAATTAATCGACCGCGAAGGCGGCACCGAGCCGTTCGCCAAAGGCCTTTACGGTTGCAGCGAAATGTTCGTCAATGGTCTGCTGGTGCTGGCGGATGCCGGGATCGTACGGCGCAAGGTCTACCCGGACGTGCCGACCCAGCAACAGGCGAATGCCGGCACCCTGGACGAAGCGGCACAGACTGACGGCATTTCGGTGCATGGCGGCTTCTTCCTCGGGCCGCGCAGTTTCTATGAGCGCTTGCGCGAATGGCCGCAAGGCAAGCGGCTCGAATTCAACATGACCCGTATCAGCTACATCAACGAACTCTACGGCCAGGAAGAGTTGAAGCGCTTGCAGCGCCTCGATGCACGGTTCATCAACACCGCATTCACCATGACCTTGCTCGGTGCGGGCGTGGCGGATCAACTGGAGGACGGGCGCGTGCTCAGTGGGGTGGGCGGGCAGTACAACTTCGTTGCCCAGGGCCATGCGCTGCAGGGCGCGCGTTCGATACTGCTGCTGCGCAGCTGGCGCGAGTCGGGTGGCGAGGTCAGTTCCAATATGGTTTGGGAGTATGGCCACTGCACGATCCCGCGGCATTTGCGCGACATTGTGGTCACCGAGTACGGCATCGCCGACCTGCGGGGCAAGACCGATGCGGCAGTTATAGAAGCGTTGTTGAATATCAGCGACTCACGTTTCCAGCCGGGGTTGATCGAGCAGGCGCAGAAGGTCGGCAAATTGCCGAAGGATTTCCGTCTCGATCCGCGTTTCACCGATAACAGCCCGCAACGTTTGCAGGCGATTCAGGCGCGGCACCCGCACTTGTTTCCGGAGTATCCGTTGGGCTGCGATTTCACGGAAGTGGAGCGGGACGTGTTGCGGGCACTGAACTGGCTCAAGAGCAAATTCAAGCTGAGCGAGATTCTGGAGTTGGGCAAGGCTGCGCTGGATGCGCCTGAGCCTGCGGCGTTTCCCGATCATCTGGAACGCATGCAACTGACCAACCCTGAAGGATTGAAAGAGGATTTGTATCAGCGATTGTTGCTCGCGGGCCTTAAGGCCACCGCGCCATAACGCCCACCGCAAAACCAACTGTGGGAGCCAGCCTGCTGGCGATTGCTATCTGTCAGTCATGAAGGTTTCGACTCACACGACGCCATCGCCAGCAGGCTGGCTCCCACAGGTATTGCAGTGTTCGGGCGTTACTCGATGAAGGTCACGACGCCGCCGGCCAGGGATTTCACGCGAGCCAGGGACTCGACGCGGTAACCCTGCGCATCCAGCTCCGCACGACCGCCCTGGAACGACTTCTCGATCACGATCCCCAGGCCTGCGACGGTGGCGCCGGCCTGCTTGATGATCGAAATCAGCGCCTGGGACGCCTTACCGTTGGCCAGGAAGTCGTCGATGATCAGTACGCGGTCGCTGCTGGTCAGGTGGCGCGGGGAGATCGCCACGGTGCTCTCGGTCTGCTTGGTGAACGAGTACACCGTCGCCGACAGCAGGTTTTCAGTCAGGGTCAGGGACTGGTGCTTGCGGGCGAAAATCACCGGTACGCCAAGGTTCAGACCCGTCATGATCGCCGGGGCGATGCCCGAGGCTTCGATGGTGACGATCTTGGTGATGCCCGAGTCCTTGAACAGCGAGGCGAACTCGTCGCCGATCAGCTTCATCAGGGCCGGGTCGATCTGGTGGTTCAGAAAGGCGTCGACCTTCAGGACCTGGTCGGAAAGCACGATGCCTTGTTCGCGAATTTTCTGGTGCAGTGCTTCCATGAAGCGTTCCTCTACTGGCGCGAAATGCGCCTAGCTTGTCAAAAAGTGTTCGTTTAAAAAGTGGTCAATTCTAGCGCTTTAACATCGCGCGTATATCCGCCAATGCGCTATTGCCGCGAACGGCTTTGACTTCGGTCGGCGTGTCGTCGTTGCCTTCCCAGGCCAGGTCGTCCGGCGGCAGTTCATCGAGGAAGCGACTCGGTGCGCAGTCGATGATCTCGCCGTATTGCTTGCGCTTGGCGGCAAAAGTGAAGGCCAGGGTCTGACGCGCGCGGGTGATCCCGACGTAGGCCAGTCGGCGTTCTTCTTCGATGGTGTCGGCTTCGATGCTGGAGCGGTGGGGGAGGATTTCCTCTTCCATGCCCATGATGAACACGTAGGGGAATTCCAGGCCCTTGGAGGCGTGCAGGGTCATCATCTGCACACCTTCGGCACCGTCTTCCTCTTCCTGCTGACGCTCGAGCATGTCGCGCAGCACCAGTTTGCCGATGGCGTCTTCGACGGTCATTTCGCCGTCTTCGTCTTTTTCCAGGGTGTTCTTCAGCGCCTCGATCAGGAACCAGACGTTACCCATGCGGTAGTCGGCGGCCTTGTCGCTGGAGCTGTTGGTACGCAGCCAGTTCTCGTAGTCGATGTCCATGACCATGCTGCGCAGGGCCGAGATCGGGTCTTCACCGGCGCATTGCTCGCGCACCTTGTCCATGAAGCGCTTGAAGCGCGACAGGCGATCGGTGAAGCGCGTATCCAGGTGCTCGCCCAGGCCGATTTCGTCGGTGGCGGCGTACATCGAGATTTTTCGCTCGGTGGCGTAGTTGCCCAGCTTCTCCAGGGTGGTCGAGCCGATTTCCCGGCGCGGGACGTTGATCACTCGCAGGAAGGCGTTGTCGTCGTCCGGGTTCACGATCAGGCGGAAGTAGGCCATCAGGTCTTTCACTTCCTGGCGTCCGAAAAAGCTGTTGCCGCCGGACAGGCGATACGGCACCTGGTGGTGCTGCAATTTCAGCTCGATCAGCTTGGCCTGGTAGTTACCGCGATACAGGATGGCGAAATCGCTGTAAGGGCGATCGGTGCGCAAGTGCAGGCTGAGGATTTCCACGGCCACGCGCTCGGCTTCGGCGTCTTCGTTGCGGCAGCGGATCACGCGGATCTCGTCGCCGTGGCCCATTTCACTCCACAGCTGCTTTTCGAATTCGTGGGGGTTGTTCGAAATCAGCACGTTGGCGCAGCGCAGGATGCGGCTGGTGGAGCGATAGTTCTGCTCCAGCATCACCACTTTCAACGACGGGTAATCGTCCTTGAGCAGCATCAGGTTTTCCGGGCGCGCGCCGCGCCAGGCGTAGATCGACTGGTCGTCGTCGCCGACCACGGTGAACTGGTTACGCTTGCCGATGAGCATTTTCACCAGCAGGTACTGGCTGGCGTTGGTGTCCTGGTATTCGTCCACCAGCAGGTAACGCACCTTGTTCTGCCACTTCTCCAGGATGTCGGCGTGTTCTTCGAACAGCTTCACCGGCAGCAGGATCAAGTCGTCGAAGTCCACCGCGTTGAACGCCTTGAGCGTGCGCTGGTAGTGGGTGTAGACGATGGCTGCCGTCTGTTCCTTGGGGTTGCGTGCGTTTTCCAGGGCCTGGGGCGGCAGGATCAGGTCGTTCTTCCAGGCGCCGATCATGTTCTTGATCTCGTCGACGCCGTCGTCGCCCGAGTATTCCTTCTGCATGATGTCGGTCATCAGGGCCTTGACGTCGGCCTCGTCGAAAATCGAGAAGCCTGGCTTATAGCCCAGCCGCACGTGTTCCTTGCGGATGATGTTCAGGCCCAGGTTGTGGAAGGTACAGACCGTCAAACCGCGGCCTTCACCGGCGCGCAGCAGCGTGCCGACCCGTTCCTTCATCTCGCGCGCCGCCTTGTTGGTGAAGGTCATGGCGACGATGTACTGGGCGCGGATGCCACAGTTCTGGATCAAGTGTGCGATCTTGCGCGTGATCACGCTGGTCTTGCCGGAGCCAGCGCCGGCGAGCACCAAAAGAGGGCCGCCGACGTAGCTCACGGCTTCTTGCTGCCGGGGATTGAGTCGGGACATACGTAAATTCAGGAGTCAGTACGAAATGGGCCGGCATTTTAACAGGCTCAGCGATTTGTGCTGCTCTGTCCGACTTGTGACGTACAACGCGATCTCTATTTGCCGGTTTTGTTACTTTCACGCAGGATGCGCGACCAAATTGCGTCTACTGTTCGTAATTCCGGATACAAAGGCTTCGTTTTGATAACTGATGTCATTGGCCATTGGTCATTGGTTATCGGCACGGCATAATGCCCACCGCCTACATATTTGCAGAGTCTAGGGAGCTAGCTTGTCTACGCCTGTCGAACCCTTGCGTTTGCTGCTACTGGCCGAAGAGCCAGCGTGGGCAGCGTTGTTGCGCGAGTGTCTGGCTCCGATGGGGAGCTCGGCCGTGCTCATCAGCGCGCCGAGTTGGGAGTCGGTCAGCAGTCTGTTCGATGACAACCGCAGTGCGGTGTTGTTGACCGTCCCGGCTCTTCAGCCGGCGCCTGGCCGTTGCTGTCTGCCGGCGGTGTTGCTGCTTGAGCATGAGCCGCTGACTCCACCCGACGGTGTGAGTGACTGGCTGGTACGCGACCATCTCGACCCGAGCATGCTGCGCCGGTGCCTGCGGCATGTGCGTGAGCGTGGCGTGCTGGAAACCACCCTGCAACGACTCGCCGAGCAAGACCCGCTCACCGGCATTGCCAATCGCCAGGGCTTCCAGACCTTGCTGACGGCGCGATTGGCCGAAAACGAAGGGCGAGGCCTGGCGCTGGGTCACCTGGACCTCGATAACTTCCGCCATGCCAACGACGCCCTCGGCCATCAGGCCGGTGACCGGTTGATCCTGCAAGTGGTCGCGCGGCTCAAAAGCCAGCTTGAGGCCGGCGATCAACTGGCACGGCTGGGCAGCGATGAATTCGCGTTGCTGATCGACACCCGCCGCGCCCCTCAACGCGCGGAGTGGATGGCCGAGCGCATCACCGAAGCGCTGGCCGAGCCGTATTGGGTCGACGGTGAGAGCCTGTTGATCGGTTCCAGCCTGGGCATTGCCCACGCCCGGGCCCAGGCCGGTGCCGATCCGTTGATGTGGCATGCGCACATCGCCATGCAACAGGCCAAGAGCACTCAGGGCTGTACCTTCCATATCTTCAACGAACGCATCAACCGCAATGCCCGCAGCATCGCCGACCTCGAAAGCGAACTGCGCCGGGCATTGCGCCGCGATGAGCTGGAACTGCATTACCAGCCACGCCTGAACCTTGAGGACGGGCAAATCGTCGGCCTCGAGGCGTTGGTGCGCTGGCGCCACGGCGAGCGTGGCTTGCTGCCACCGAGCGAATTCGTGCCGCTGGCCGAGCAAAGCGGTCTGATCGTGCCGCTGGGGTACTGGGTCATTTCCCGGGCCTTGCGCGACATGCAGGCATTGCTCGAGCTCGGGATACCGCCATTGCACATGGCGATCAACCTGTCATTCCGACAGTTTCAAGACAGTCAGCTGCTCTCGACCCTGAGCCGGCTGATTGCCGAACGTGGCGTCGAGGCGCAATGGCTGGAGTTCGAATTGACCGAAACCGCGGTCATGCGCCGCAGCGATCTGGTGAAGCAGACCATGGATGCCCTCGGGCGTCTTGGGGTGCGCTTCTCCCTCGACGACTTCGGCACCGGGTTTTCATCGTTCGTACACCTCAATAGCCTGCCGATCACCCTGCTGAAGATCGACAAGAGTTTTGTCGGCGGCATGGAGCAACGGGAAGAGAATCGCAAACTGGTCCACGCGATGATCAACCTGGCGCACAACCTCAACCTCGAAGTCGTCGCCGAAGGGGTGGAGACGCCGGAGCAACTGGACCTGTTGCGCGGGTTTGAGTGCGATCAGGTACAGGGTTATCTGATCAGCAAGCCGTTGGCCTTGGTGGATCTGGTGGAGTACCTGACGTTTGACTCCAGCCAGAAGGCGATGCTGGAAGTGGTGAGCTGACCGCGAATAATAGGCTGCCACGGAGCCCTGTAGGAGCGAGCTTGCTCGCGATGATCGACAACGATAACGCTGGCTGGCAGGTGCCCCGCGGCGTTCTCAGGTTTATCGCGAGCAAGCTCGCACCTACAAGGGGGCTCAGTCGGTCTGAGCAACCCCGAAGCGCTGTTCTGACGTTGTGTCCCGCCGAATCATGCGCTTCATTTTCCACTCGAACGCCAGCGTCAGACTCACCGCCGAGCACGCCAGGCCCAGCGCCAGGCCCCACCAGACGCCCGTCGGCCCCCATTGCAGGTCGAACGCCATCCACCACGCCGCTGGCGCGCCGATCAGCCAATAGCAAGCCAGGCCGACCAGGAACGTGGTCTTGGCGTCCTTGAGGCCACGAATACAGCCCATGGCGATGGTTTGCGTACCGTCGAACAGTTCGAACCACGCCGCCACCGCCAACAGGCTCACCGCCAGGTTGATGACGTCGCGAAACGCCGGATCGTTGTGGTCAAGAAACAACCCCACCAACTGGTTCGGCAACAGCCAGAACACCATCGCAAAACACAGCATCGCCGCGGCACCGAAAGCGAGGCCGACTCGGCCAGCCAGTCGTGCATCGGGCAGTTGCCCGGCGCCGTAGTGCTGGCCGATGCGCATGGTGATCGCGTAGGAAATCCCCGCCGGCACCATGAACGCCACCGAAACGATCTGCAGGGCGATCTGGTGCGCTCCCAATGGCGTGCTGCCCATGGTGCCCATGCACAGCGCCGCGAAGGCAAACAACCCGACCTCCACCGCGTAGGTGCCGCCAATCGGCAGGCCCAGGCGCCACAGCTCTTTCAGGTACGGCCGGTTGAGCCGCAGCAGGCCATGACGTAGCGGATAGGCGTCGTAAGCCGGATGCCGACGAATGTGCAGCGCCAATGCCAGGGCCATGAGGTTGGCGACAATCGCCGTGACCAGGCCAATCCCCATCAGCCCCAGTTTCGGCAGGCCGAACATGCCGGTAATCAGGGCGTAGTTGAGCAGGAAGTTCGCCACCGTACCGCCCAGGCTGATCACCATCACTGGCGTGGCCCGGCCGATGGCGCTGGTGAAGCCACGCAAGGCCATGAAGCTCAGGTAGCCGGGCAGGGCGAACGGCAGAAAGATCAGAAACTGACCCGCCGACTGGACGTTGATTTCCGTCTGGCCGAACAGCAGCAGCACTGGTTTCAGGTTCCACAACAGCAAACCGGCGACCAGCGCCATCAGCCACGCCAGCCACAACCCGGCCTGGGTCAACCGGGTCGCGCCGAGGATATCGCCGGCACCCTGACGGATCGCCACCAGGGTGCCGACCGCCGCAATGACGCCGATGCAGAAAATCGACACGAACGAATAGGTCGCCGCGCCGAGTCCGCCACCGGCCAGTGCCTCGGGACTCAGGCGCGCCATCATCAAGGTGTCGGTGAGGACCATCAACATGTGCGCCAACTGCGAGGCAATCAACGGCCCCGCCAGCCGCAGGATGGCCCAGAGTTCAATACGCGCTGGATGCTGCATGGTCATCACGCTCATTAATCAAAGAGGACAGGAAAGCGTCGATTCTCGGCGCTCTGCGCGGAATGCACAAAGGGATAAAAAGGATGGGTGGCATGATTAAAACTCATGCTGGAGAGTTTCTGCTAGGGTGGCCTAATCCCGCTGTAGGAGCTTTCCCAATGTCACGTCGTCTTCCTCCCTTGTATGCCTTGCGCGCATTCGAAGCTGCGGCGCGTCACAGTTCGTTCACGCGAGCGGCTGAAGAACTGTCGATCACCCAGAGTGCGGTCAGCCGGCACATTCGTACGCTCGAAGAGCACTTTGCCTGCCGCTTGTTTCATCGCAGTGGCCGCCATCTGCAACTGACCGAATCGGCTCGCTTGCTGTTGCCGGGCATCCGCGAGGGCTTCACCGCGCTGGAGCGCGCCTGTAACACCCTGCGCGCCGAAGACGACATCCTGCGCATGAAAGCCCCGTCGACCCTGACCATGCGCTGGTTGCTGGCGCGCCTGAGTCGCTTCCGTCATTTGCAACCGGGCAACGAGGTGCAATTGACCAGCGCCTGGATGGATGTCGATTCGGTGGATTTCAACGACGAGCCGTTCGACTGTGCCGTGTTGCTGAGCAACGGGCACTTCCCGCCGGATTGGGAGGCGAGTTATCTGTTTCCCGAGGAACTGATCCCGGTGGGCGCGCCCAACCTGCCGAGCGATCAGCCCTGGGACGCGGCACGCCTGGCGAACACCGAGTTGCTGCACCCGACACCGGACCGGCGCGACTGGCGTAACTGGCTGGAGCGCATGGGCCTGGCCGATCAAGTGTCACTCAAGGGGGGCCAGGTGTTCGATACGCTGGAACTGGGCATGATCGCGGCCGCCCGCGGCTACGGCGTGTCCATGGGGGATCTGCTGATGGTGGCGGAGGATGTGGCGCAGGGACGCTTGAGCCTGCCATGGCCGACGGCGGTCGCCAGCGGCGAGTGTTATTACCTGGTCTGGCCGAAAACCCGTCCCGGTGGCGAGCGTATGCGTCGGCTCAGCGATTTCCTGCAAAGTGAAGTCCGGGCGATGGAATTGCCGGATGTCGAGCACTTGAGCTGAAACGATAGAGCCGCCACAATAGTGGCTTTAAGCCATATCCCGGTTTTTTACTCAAGTATTCCCTTTCGCCGCCGAAAATCTGCAAGTGGGACCTTCGTGCAGGTTCGACGCTTTCCCCATTATCAGAAATTTTGCTGAGTACGCGTTGCGATCGGGATGATCCGGGCGCTCGGCCAGGAGCCGTCATGTCTCAACCTCGTGCCCGGATCACCTCACAGTTGGGTCTTGCGCTCGCTGTGATTCTGGTAACTGTCATCAGCGCAAGTACCTTGTTCGCCCTGCGTTCGCTGGACGCCGCCAACCTGGCCACCCGCGAAGAGCATCTGGCGAGCGAAGCCCGATTGCTGGCCGATCAGTTGAGCACCTTCCACGGTACGCTGCGCGAAAGTACCCAGCGCCTGGCGGGCCTGTTCGAGAAGCGTTTCAGCGCCGGCCTGAGCCTGCACCCGGATGAGCCGGTGACGGTGGCCGGCTCGCAGACTCCGGGCCTGCACCTGGGCGGCGATGTGCTGAACAACGACTTCAGGGAAGTGGACGAGTTCAAGCAGATGACTGCCGGTGTGGCCACGGTGTTCGTGCGCAGCGGCGAAGACTTTATCCGGGTCAGCACGTCCCTGAGCAAGCAGGACGGCAGCCGGGCCATCGGCACGATGCTTGATCATGCTCACCCGGCCTATGCACGCCTGATGGCGGGGCAGAGCTATGTCGGGCGTGCCTTGCTGTTCGATCGCTCCTACATGACGCAATACACCCCGGTACGGGACAGCAGCGGCAAGGTGATTGCCGTGCTGTTCGTGGGCTTCGATTACACCGACGCGCAGAACGCGCAGTTCGAAAACCTCAAGCGTTTCCGCATCGGCCAGACCGGTTCTCTGGCGCTGCTGGACGAGCAGAACAAATGGCTGGTGCCGATTGCCGGTGTGCAAGCGCTGGATCAGGCCGTCCCGGCGGTCGTGGCCCTGGCCAAGGTGCCAGGCAAAGGCCGGTTCTGGAGCGACAAGTCCGAAGACTTCTACAGCATTGCCGTGCCGTTTGAAGGCGGCCCGTGGTCGGTGGTGGCGAGCATGCCGAAAACCGAAATCAGCGCTGTGACCTGGAGTGTCGGTATCCAGTTGGCTATCGGCAGTCTGTTGGCGATGTTGCTGGCGGTCGGCGCGGCGGTCTGGCTGTTGCGCAGCAAACTGGCGCCGTTGGGTGATCTGGTGCGTCAGGCCGAGGCCTTGGGTGCCGGTGATTTGAGCGTGCGCCTGAGCGTGTCGAGTAACGACGAAATCGGCCAGTTGGCCCGCGCGTTCAACCAGATGAGCCAAGCGTTGTCGACCATGGTCGAGCACATCCGCAATGCTTCGAAGGAGGTCAACAGTCGCGCCCAGGCCTTGTCCGGTTTGTCCGGCGGTGCCTATGAAGGGATGGAGCAGCAATCGGGCGAGATCTCCAGCATGGCCGGTGCCGTGGAGGAGTTCAGCGCCACTTCCCTGAACATCGCCGACAACATGGGCAACACCCAGCGTCTGGCCCAGGAAAACGCCCAGCAAACCCAGATCGGTCGCACGTCGATGGATGAAGCGTCCTCGTCCCTGGAGCAAATCGCCGGTGCACTGAACAGCACCGCGACGGTGATCAACACCTTGGGCCAGCGCTCCCAGGAAATCGGCGGCATCGTTGGCGTCATCACCTCGATCGCCGAGCAAACCAACTTGTTGGCGCTTAACGCTGCGATCGAAGCGGCGCGTGCCGGTGAGCAGGGGCGTGGCTTTGCCGTGGTGGCCGATGAGGTGCGCAACCTGGCCTCGCGCACCCGTCAGGCCACGGACGAGATTTCCGTGATGATCCAGAGCATCCAGCAGGAAACCGGCAACGCCATCAGCACCATGGAGCAGGGCAATGTTCTGATGCAGGAAGGCTTGTCGCGCAACGCCAACGTCGCCTCCGCACTGGCGCGTATCGACGAGCAAAGTCGTTCGGCCGGCCAGCAATTCGCCGCGATCACCACGGCGACCCAGGAGCAGAGCAGCACCGCGACCCTGCTCAGCAGCAACTTGCAAAGCATTGCCCTGGCGAATAGCGAGCAGCGGGAAGTGGTGTCGAACCTGGCGGTCACTGCCAAAGAGTTGGAGAAGCTGGCGGCGGATTTGCGATCAGAGGTTGACCGGTTTCGTTGATGTGCAGCTGAAATCGCCATCGCGGGCAAGCCACGCTCCCACAGGTTTTTGTTGGTCTGGAATGTTGTGAACGACACTGAGCCTGTGGGAGCGTGGCTTGCCCGCGATAGGGTCGACGCGATGCCCGCACTTACTGCGTCGCCGGCCGATACTGCAATGCTTCCGCCAGATGCTCGCGCCTGATCCCGTCGACCTGCTCCAGGTCCGCCAAGGTTCGCGCCACCTTCAGCAGCCGATGCGCCGAGCGCAGCGACAGGGTCAGCCTTTCACAGGCCGTTTCCAGCCAGGTCTCATCGACTGTGGATAACTTGCAATGCCGGCGCAGCCCCGGTAGATCAAGAAAGGCGTTGGCGCACCCCTGACGCTTTTGCTGGCGTTCACGGGCTTCAGCGACCCGCTCCGCCGCGCTGGCGCTGTCCTCTCCGGGTTTCACCGTCGGATTCAGCGCCGTGGCCTCCCGCGCAACCGTCAGGTGCAAATCGATCCGATCCAGCAAGGGCCCGGACAGTTTGTTGCGATAGCGCTGAACCATGTCCGGCGTGCAGGAGCAGCGGCCAGTGGGTTCGCCAAGATATCCACAGGGGCACGGATTCATTGCCGCCACCAGCTGAAAACGTGCCGGGAATCGCACGCGATCCTTCGCCCGGGAAATTACGATATGGCCCGACTCCAGCGGCTCCCTTAACACCTCCAGTACTTTGCGGTCGAACTCTGGAAGCTCATCGAGAAACAAAACACCGTGGTGGGCGAGGGTAATTTCACCGGGTTGCGGTTTCGAGCCGCCACCGACCAGCGCCGGGCCTGAAGCCGAGTGGTGCGGTTGTCTGAAGGGGCGTTGCGGCCAATGACTCAACGGGACGCAACTGGTGACTGACTGAATCGCCGCCACTTCCAGTGCTTCGCACTCGGCCAGGGGCGGCAACAGCCCTGGCAGGCGACTCGCCAGCAGCGTCTTGCCCGTTCCCGGAGGCCCGCTGAACAGCAGGTTATGCGCGCCCGCCGCTGCAATCAGCAATGCCCGTTTGGCTGCTTGCTGGCCCTGCACTTCGTTCAGGTCGGGGTAGGGTTTGCTGGCGTGGATCAATCCATCGGAGACATAGGGTTCTACCGGCGTGTGTCCATTGAAATGCGCCACGGCCTGCAGCAGATGATCTACCGCAATCACCTTCAAACCCGACGCCAGGCACGCCTCCTCGGCATTCGCGCTCGGCACCATCAACGAACGCCCTGCCTTGCGCGCGGCCAGTGCCGCCGGCAACACGCCCCGCACCGCACGCACTGCGCCTGACAGGGCCAGCTCACCCAGACATTCCACGTCATCGAGCGTCAACGTCGGCACCTGCACGCTGGCCGAAAGAATCCCCAGGGCAATCGCCAGATCGAACCTTCCGCCATCCTTGGGCAAATCTGCTGGCGCCAGATTCAGCGTGATGCGTCGCGCGGGGAATTGCAGACCTGAATTGATGATCGCACTGCGCACCCGATCCTTGCTCTCCTTCACCGCCGCTTCGGGCAGGCCGACCATGGTCAGCGACGGCAAGCCATTGGCCAGATGAACTTCGACGGTGACGGCGGGGGCATCCACGCCAATCTGGGCGCGGCTGTGGACGATGGGTAAGCGCTCCATAAACCCCACATTCAAAGCCGTCACCTGATCCCCGATGCTGTGCTCCCGATTCCTTTACGGAGCCAGCACCTCATGATGCGTCCCGACGCAAAAGTCGAAAAAGTCTATCTCTATCCCAAGCCTGTCGACTTCCGAAAATCCATCGATGGCCTCGCCGCTCTGGTCGAACTGGACATCAAAGTCGCGGTGTTTGATCCGGTGCTTTTCGTCTTTCTCAACAAGCCTCGCAACCGAGTGAAGATTTTGTATTGGGAGCGCAACGGCTTTTGCCTTTGGCTAAAGCGCCTGGAATCCGAGCGCTTCAAAACATCGCCGGATTGTTCGGATGAAGCCATCGTGCTGACGGTTCAAGAACTCAACTGGTTATTGGACGGTTTTGATTTGTGGCGCAACCGTCCGCATCAAGTTTTGACGCCTCGATTCGTCGCCTGATTCGGTATAATCCAGGGCATGATTTCCATGCCCAAAGACCTTCCTGACGACCCTGTTTTGCTCAAGCAGCTGCTTGAGCAAATGCTGAGTGAGCGGGAGTCGGATAAGGGCAAGATCGTTCATCTCGAAGAAGAAAACGCACTGCTGCGTCAGCGCCTTTTCGGGCGCAAGTCAGAGCAGACAGCCGATCCTTCGACCCCGCAAATGGCCTTGTTCAACGAAGCTGAAAGCGTCGCCGAGACGGTCGACGAAGCGGTTGAAGAAGAGGCCGTCGCGCCGTCCAGGCGACGGGGCAAACGCAAGCCTCTGCCCGCCGATCTTCCGCGTATCGAAGTCATTCACGAACTGCCCGAGCACGAGCTGACCTGCGCCTGCGGTTGCCGCAAGCACGCCATTGGCGAGGAAATCAGCGAGCAGCTCGATATCGTGCCGATGCAAATCCGCGTGATCAAACATGTGCGCAAGGTCTACGGTTGCCGCGATTGCGAAACCGCACCGGTTACCGCCGACAAGCCGGCGCAACTGATCGAAAAGAGCATGGCCAGCCCCAGTGTGTTGGCGATGTTGCTGACGACCAAATACGTCGATGGCCTGCCACTGCACCGCTTCGAAAAAGTCCTCGGTCGCCACGGCGTCGATATTCCACGCCAAACCTTGGCGCGCTGGGTGATCCAGTGCGGCGAACACCTGCAACCCTTGCTGAATTTAATGCGGGATCGACTGCTGGAAAGTCGCGTCATCCATTGCGACGAAACGCGTGTCCAGGTAATGAAAGAGCCAGATCGAGAGCCAACCAGCCAATCCTGGATGTGGGTGCAAACCGGCGGGCCGCCGGATCAGCCCGTTATCTTGTTTGACTACTCGACCAGCCGGGCGCAGGAAGTTCCGTCGCGCCTGCTTGAAGGTTATCGCGGCTACCTGATGACCGATGATTACGCTGGTTATAACGCCTTGGGCGCGCAATCCGGTGTCGAACGTTTAGGCTGTTGGGCACATGCGCGGCGCAAGTTTGTCGAGGCGCAAAAGGTGCAGCCTAAAGGCAAAACCGGGCGCGCCGATATCGCGCTGAATCTGATCAACAAGCTGTACGGTATCGAGCGAGATTTAAAAGAAGCCGGCGATGAACATCGCCACGAAAGCCGACAGCAAAACAGCCTGCCGGTGTTGGCGCAGTTGCACACATGGCTGGAGAAAACCCAGCCACAAGTGACGGCGCAGAATGCACTGGGCAAAGCCATCAGCTACCTGGCCAGCAACTGGATCAAGTTGGTGCGCTACACCGAAGCCGGTTACTTGCCGATCGACAACAATGCGGCAGAGCGTGCGATCAGGCCCTTCGTTGTCGGGCGCAAGAACTGGCTGTTCAGCGACACGCCCAAAGGCGCGACAGCCAGCGCTCAACTTTACAGTTTGGTCGAGACGGCTAAAGCCAACGGCCAAGAGCCCTATGCGTGGCTGCGCCATGCACTTGAGCGCCTGCCACAAGCCTCGAGGGTAGAAGACTTTGAGGCCTTGCTGCCTTGGAACTGCTCGCTCGCATCGCCTTGCTAAGCGCGCCGCCTATTTTTGAATAGGTGGGGTTCATGGAGCGCTTACGACGATGGAGAGGGACATGGTCGTTCCTTGAGTTGTACGGGGGCCGCTTCCTGCGGGTTTTTGAAGGGTAGTTGTGGGAAGGCGTTTCGGTGTGATGACCCGGGCAACAAACTTTCGCAGGATGTTGCGCCGTTCCACGGGCAGCGTATTGATTCTGTGGCGAGGGGAGCGCTCCTCGCCACAAACATTCCATCGTTTAATTTCTTTGAAGAGACATTGATGTGCGATGCGCTAGTGTTGGTGGAAAGTGTCAGTTCTTGCATTGCTGCGTGTGGGAAAATATAGGTGGCCTACTTGGCTGGCTCAGGATCTCTCGTTTGGCTGAGGCTGCTTTGAGGAAGAATGTTCGTCGTCAGGCAGGTTGCTATCACCCTTTAGAATTTTTAGTATAAAGCTTTCTATGTCGATCTTCTTTTTGCCTTCTGCGACATGCGTCAAGTAGTTAAAGTCTAAAGCTATCAAATCATTAAGTCTGGATTCGTAGTCGCTCGGGTACTCTGCTTGTTCTATTTGAGGTAAGCCTTTGTAATGGTCAAGGACGCTTTGGAAGAATTTGGTCAGTTTTCCGGTGGTGTTGTATTCATGCTCTGCCTCGGCAACAACTTTTTGCCTCCATGCGAATTCTTGTTTGTCTGACTCTTCCAGCGCTGCCCGTCTTTCATTGACGGTAAACGTGCCGCTGTCATCGTATGTAATTAAAGCCAGTTGATCCGCCGGCATTCCCGAAAATGGATTACTGGCCAGTCCTCTTGTATATAAAGTTGCTTTTTCGGCGCGTGCTAATAACGTGGGGTCGTCTGTGTCAGGAACTTCGGTGTCGTGTTTCAATTTGTTTGCAGTATAGTACGGGCTTAGGAGCTCATTGACTGTGTTTCTAGCCAGCGACTCCAGCTCCACTCTGGTCAGGCGTGCATCTCGGGCCTGAGCACGTAATGAGGCCTCGCTTAATTGATTCGCCATCGTGGAAACAGTAGTGCTGCGACTTACATCAGCTGGGGCTTGGGAAGTTTTCTGGTTGATGCCTGTATTTCCATCAGGATTGAGTGTCATCATTTTTGATCCAGTCAGTGCTAGACCGCTTTCAACTCCAGGATTGCTTGTTGAATTAATCATCATTGCTGCTCCTTTGTTTTTATAAGTCAGATATGACCTGCCGAAAAAATTACCTGTTGGCAAGGGCGGAAGGTCTATCGAGGCCCGCGACGTTCTTTACTTCATCGTGATTTCTACTGACCAAGCAAAGGTGGACGGGTTTGTTCTGGTTGCTCTTATGGTGCAGGTAGCACCACCGCTGGGAGTGGCTGTATTATTCCACTTTGGGATTTTGTTTCCGCCTGGGCCGGGGGTCGTCACAAATGTAGATAGATATACACAGCTTTTTGCGCCGATTTTATATCGCAAATTAGCGTGGTTGTAGTCAGGGGATGTCTGGCTTTGTACCGTGTAAGTCTCCGAGCTATTTGCATTTATGGTGGTTTTTGGAGTGGGTTCTGCGTTTGTTTTTGTAATAAGTTCATTGTTGGTTGTGGGTATATACGTAGCAGTCTGTGTTCCAAGGTTTTTGAAGGTAACTGTAACGGGTGGTCCGGCGACAGCTGGGTTTGTGTGAAGTGCCGTCAATGCAAGAACAGCAATTAAAGACGTGTATGTTTTCATGGGTGTTACTCCTTGTGGTGATATGAACATTCCATTGGTATCAATAACTAATATTCACTGCGGGCTATATTTTTTTCGTGCGGATTCAGCGCTCGCGTTCAAATGAGTCATTTGAAAGCTGAGCTTAGAAAGGGTGGATTTGCGGCGCAATCAGACGGCGGATGAGAGGTTCGTAGGATGTTGCCGGGACTCTTGCGGGCTTGAAGCCAGCAGTCTCGGCAATTCCTACAGATAAATCTGACGGTCGTTACGACCTTGTTGCGAGCAGGCTCGCTTACACGGCGTGATGGGGTTAACCATTGAGGAGGGAGACGTTATTCGGCAGGCGGATTGAGCTTCGCTTCCATCTCCGCGACCTTCGTTTCAAGTGCTTCCAACCGTGCCCGCGTCCGCGCCAGCACGACCATCTGGCTATCGAACTCTTCCCGGCTCACCAGATCCAGTTTGCTGAAGCCGCTTTGCAGCAGGGCCTTGAACTGGCTTTCGATTTCGCTTTTCGGCAATGGGGTGTCGCCGCTGAAGAGACGGGAGGCGGTGCCTGTCAGGGCGTCGAGGAAGTCTTTGGGCGCGAGCATGGGAAAGGTCCTGATAACAATGGCCGGCAGTGTATCACGCAGTGTCTATAGTCATTTCGCGGGCAAAGGATGCACGCTTTTCGCGCATGGGGACGGACGGCATCGCACCGTTGTTGTGCGTAACCCGTGCGGTGTTGTTGCGAAGTCGCTGCCATCTGCTGGTAAAGGCTTGAAAACAGTACGTTTTGTGGAGATGGCAAGCTTTCTGCTTAGACCGTAGTGACCCATGCACTGATGCAGTCGATGTGACGAATGCAGTGCGCCAAGCGGAGCACGGGAAGTGTTTCGTAAGGAGCGGGTAGCTGGCGTCGGACGGGCAAGTAAGGTCGACGATGCGTTACAAAGCCAGGCACTGCGCTTAGACTTGAGACGGGTTTGTTTTCCTGGGGCAAGTCCACCAATTCGGGAGAGAGTTTTCATGAAGCTAGTCACTGCCATCATCAAGCCGTTCAAGTTGGACGATGTGCGCGAGTCGTTGTCCGAGATCGGCGTGCAGGGCATTACCGTCACTGAGGTCAAAGGCTTCGGTCGGCAGAAGGGACACACCGAGCTGTATCGTGGCGCGGAGTACGTGGTCGATTTCCTGCCAAAGGTGAAGATTGATGTCGCCATTGACGACAAGGATCTCGACCGGGTTATCGAGGCGATAACCAAGGCCGCCAACACCGGCAAGATCGGTGACGGCAAGATCTTCGTGGTCAATCTGGAACAGGCGATTCGCATCCGTACCGGCGAAACCGATACCGACGCAATCTAAGCCGCCACAAACCCAACGCCCCAGGAGAAAACAATATGACTCTGCGTAAATTCGCAGGGCTAGGAGCCCTGTTGTCCATCGTAATGCCCGGCCTGGCCATGGCGGCAGACGAAGTGGCGGCTCCAGTCCTCAACTCCGGCGATACCGCCTGGATGTTGACCTCGACAGCCCTCGTGCTGTTCATGACCATTCCCGGCCTCGCGCTGTTCTACGGCGGCATGGTTCGGTCGAAAAACATTCTTTCCGTGATGATGCAGTGCTTCGCCATTACCGGTCTGATCAGCGTCCTGTGGGTCATTTATGGCTACAGCATCGCGTTCGACACCACCGGCATGGAACAAGGCGTCATCAACTTCAACTCGTTCTTTGGCGGCATGGGCAAGGCGTTCCTCGCCGGCATCACCCCTGCCAGCCTGACCGGCCCTGCGGCCCTGTTCCCTGAGGCGGTGTTCGTCACCTTCCAGATGACCTTCGCCATCATCACCCCGGCGCTGATCGTCGGTGCCTTCGCCGAGCGGATGAAGTTCTCCGCGATGCTGGTTTTCATGGGCGTCTGGTTCACTCTGGTTTATGCACCGATTGCGCACATGGTCTGGTCCGGTAACGGCGGCCTGCTGTGGGACTGGGGCGTGCTGGACTTCGCCGGTGGCACCGTGGTGCACATCAACGCCGGTGTGGCCGGTTTGATTGCCTGCCTGGTGCTGGGCAAGCGTAAAGGCTTCCCGACTACCCCAATGGCGCCGCACAACCTTGGCTATACCCTGGTGGGTGCGGCGATGCTGTGGGTCGGCTGGTTCGGTTTCAACGCCGGTTCCGCTGCGGCGGCCAACGGCACTGCCGGCATGGCGATGCTGGTGACCCAGATCGCAACCGCCGCTGCTGCATTGGGCTGGATGTTCGCCGAGTGGATCACCCACGGCAAACCAAGCGCACTGGGCATCGCTTCGGGTGTGGTTGCAGGCCTGGTGGCCATTACTCCGGCGGCCGGCACCGTAGGCCCTATGGGCGCTCTGGTGATCGGCCTGGCAGCAGGCGTGGTGTGCTTCTTCTGCGCCACGACCCTGAAACGCAAACTCGGCTATGACGATTCCCTGGACGCCTTCGGCGTGCACGGTATCGGCGGTATCCTCGGTGCAATCCTGACCGGTGTTTTCGCTGCACCGTCCCTGGGTGGCTTCGGTACCGTCACCGACATCGCCGCACAAGTCTGGATTCAATGCAAAGGCGTGGGCTTCACGGTGATCTACACCGCGATCGTCACCTTCATCATTCTCAAGGTGCTGGATGCCGTCATGGGTCTGCGTGTCACCGAGGAAGAAGAAGCCGTCGGTATCGATCTGGCGCTTCACAACGAACGCGGCTACAACTTGTAAGCACGCGCATGAGAAAACTTGCCCGGCTTGCCGGGCATTTTTTTGTCCGGATTTTGTCGTTAAGGGAAGCGCTGAAAGGTTTTTTCTGACAGCTTTTGCACTGTTTGCGACGCGGGTTTTTGTGCCGCCGATGGCTTACAGGATTGAAGGAATATTAGGGCCTTTGTTTTTTCCCAGAGCGCGCTAGAATGCGCCCCGAACGTGCGGAGAACTGTATGTGGCAACAGACTCTGATTACTCTGCGGGCGAGGCCCCGGGGCTTTCATCTGGTAACGGACGAGTTACTCGCCGGCTTGCCTGAACTCAGGGCGTGTCGGGTTGGTCTGCTGCATTTGTGGCTACAGCATACCTCGGCGTCGTTGACCATCAACGAGAACGCCGATCCGGCGGTACGTCGCGACTTCGAACGGTTTTTCAATCGTCTGATCCCACAAGGAGCAGACGGCTATGAGCATAACGACGAAGGCCTGGACGACCTCCCGGCGCACTTCAAGGCCAGTGTGCTTGGCTGTCAGCTCAGTCTGCCGATATCGGCAGGCCGATTGGCGTTAGGGACCTGGCAAGGCGTTTATCTGGGCGAGCACCGTGATCACGGCGGTGCTCGTAAAGTCCTCGCCACCGTGCACGGTGAAGGGGCATAACCGCTGGTCAGCAGCGGCTGTTGATTTTTTTCCGGCAGCCTTCGACAGAGGGCAAAGCTGGGCTATAACTAATCTGCTTTTCGCAAGTCATGAGGTAGAACATGAGCGACGATGATCTGGAAAACGACGACCTCGAAGTAGGCGACGACGAAACCGAAGAAGGTCTGGAAGCGGCGGCGGAAGATGTCGCTGAAGATGAGGGCGGTGATGCGCCGGTTCCGACCGCCAAAGGCAAAGCCAAGGCAGCGGTATCGGTCGATGAGCTGCCAAGTGTCGAAGCCAAGAACAAGGAACGCGACGCCCTGGCCAAGGCCATGGAAGAGTTCCTGGCTCGTGGCGGCAAGGTTCAGGAAGTGGAGGCCAATGTGGTCGCCGATCCTCCCAAGAAGCCTGATAACAAGTACGGCAGCCGGCCTATCTAAGCCTGTTTCCTTGTTTGCTGAAAAAGCCCGCCGTCGCTGCGTAATGCTGTTCACTTAAGCATTTGAGTCAAAGCCGGGCTTCCTAGAAAATCCGATGCCAGACCTCTGGCATCGGATTTTTTATGTCTGTTCAACAGGACTTGCTCGACCTCGGCGACCTTTTCAACTTCTGTGACTTGAGCACTTTCACTCAAAATATTCCCATCGAGTGGGTCGCGTCTGCGCTGGATTTGTCCAGCCAGGCCACTATCCGGCGGCGTCGCTTGCCTGCCGACCAAGTGCTCTGGCTGGTGCTCGGAATGGCATTGTTTCGCGACGAACCTGTTCATGAAGTCGCCCGGCGTTTGAACATCTGCGCCCAAGGCCTGGCTTCTGACCATCTGTTGGCCCGTAGCGGTGTGACCGAGGCCCGCAAGCGGCTTGGGGCCGACCCGGTTGAGTGGTTGTTTCGCAAAACTGGCACTCAATGGGGCGCGCAGCGCTATCCCGATGATGCCTGGCAGGACTTGCAAGTATTTGCGGTCGATGGTGCGCTTCTGCGCACGCCGGATACACCTGAGTTGCGAGACCATTTCGGTTCTGGAAACACCTCGACCGACCGCCAGACTCCCTTTCCCATGCTGCGCCTGGTGGCGCTGATGAATGTGCGTTCGCACCTGATCCTGGATGCACAACTTAGCCCTTACCGACGCAGCGAAATGCGTCTGGCCGATGAGTTTTTGCAGAAGATTCCCGACCACTCCGTGACGCTGTTCGATAAGGGATTCTGGAGCGCCGATCTCATGCTCAGCCTGAGCGGCGACGGCAATCACCGCCATTGGCTAATTCCGGCAAAAAAGGGATTGGTTTGCGAGGAGGTAGCTCGTTACAACCACAACGATCGTTTGGTGCGTATGAAAGTGTCGCCGCAAGCCAGAAAGCGAAATCCGACTCTTCCTACACACTGGGAGGCGCGTGAAGTCAGTTATGAAATTCAAGGCAAAGTAAAAACAGTCATGACATCGTTGCCGGCCAAGACCTACAGCACAAAGGCCGTTGCCGCGTTGTATCAAGAACGCTGGGAAATCGAATTGGGCTTCAGGGATATCAAAAGCTCAATGCAGCAGAACGCAGTGACCTTGCGCAGCAAAAAAGTCGACCTGATCTACCAGGAAGTATGGGGGCTGTTGCTGGCTTACAACGTGATTCGCCGGGAGGCGAGTCAGGCAGCAGTGGCGTTTGGCCGAGCGCCGTCGGACATCCGATTCAAGCCGGCTTGCCAGTACATCGCCGTGCAGTTGATCGTGATGGCTGCGGCCAATCCCGTTTCGGCGACGGGTAGACGGTTAGCAGAACTAAGAAAAGGCGTTGCCGGGCTGTTTCTGGATCACCGCCCAAGGCCTTCAAGGCCAAGGACGGTGAAAATTTCAAAAACCCGATTTCCGGTGGACCGTAAGGCTGCTCCGCTTAAGTGAACAGCATTACGCCGTCGCTGCGGGCTTTTTCATGCCTGAAACAAAAAGATGAAAACGGTGGTGATCCCTCTGGGAGCGAGCTTGCTCGCGATGGCGGAGTGTCAGGCAACCTTTATTTTGAATGTTGCGCCCTCATCGCAAGCAAGCTCGCACAGGTTTCCTTGTCAGTTCGAGGCCTTGGTCCAGCTCGCCAGCAACGCCGGCAACTCGGTCAGGCTGCGAATCTCGGCATCCGGCAACCGGTCCGCTTCCCAGCCCTTGCCGGCCGGGTTGAACCAGATCGCCCGCAGCCCCGCTTGCTGGGCGCCGGCAATGTCGTCGCCCGGGTGGTCACCGATGTGCACCGCCGTCTCGGCAGTGGCGCCACCACGCTGCAGCGCCTCATGGAACAATCGAGAGTCAGGTTTGGCGATGCCGATGTCTTCGGCGCATAACGCGAACTTGAAATAATCCGCCAGCCCCAGGCGCCGCACATCGGCATTGCCGTTGGTCACTACGCCGAGGGTGTAATGGTTGGCCAGCACTTCCAGGGTCGGTTGTACCTCAGGGAAGATTTCCAGCTGATGCCGGGCATGCAGAAACACTTCGAAACTCTGATCGGCCAGGTCGGACGCTTCCGTATGGGCGTAACCGGCTTCTTCCAGCGCCTGGAACAGCACCCGGCGGCGCAGGGCGCTGATGCGGTGCTTGAGGTTAGGCTCGATGCTCAGGATGCGTTCGCGAATGGCCCACAAGTGTTCCACCGGCACCGCGCCCAGATTCGGTGCGTGTTCAGCCAGCCATTCACGCAATATGGCTTCGGCGCTGACGATCACCGGCGCGGTGTCCCACAGGGTGTCGTCGAGGTCGAAGGTGATCAGTTGGAGAGTCATGAATCATCGCCTTTAATGCGTTTGGCCCGTGGATGAGCACTGTCATAGACCGTGGCCAGGTGCTGGAAGTCCAGGTGGGTATAGATCTGCGTGGTCTTGATGTCCGAATGGCCGAGCAGTTCCTGCACCGCCCGCAGGTCCTGGGAGGACTCCAGCAAGTGGCTGGCGAAGGAGTGGCGCAACATGTGCGGGTGCAGGTTTTGCCCGAGTTCCCGTTCGCCAGCGGCTTTTACCCGCAGCTGAATCGCCCGTGGGCCCAGTCGCCGGCCTTGCTGGCTGACAAACACCGCGTCGTCCGTTGGATTGGCCAATGCCCGCAACGGCAACCAGAGCTCCAATGCCTCGCGCGCCTTTTTGCCCACCGGTAGCAGACGGGTTTTGCTGCCCTTGCCGAGCACCTGGATCATGCCATCCGCCAAATCAAGCTGATCAAGATTCAGTCCGGTCAGCTCCGACAGGCGCAGCCCGGAAGAGTAGAACAGCTCAAGTATCGCCTGATCGCGGCGTGCCAGAAAATCATCCTCCACACCGCCTTCAAGCAATTGCAGCGCGCGGTCAGTGTCCAGGGTTTTCGGCAGGCGGCGTTCGCCCTTGGGTGGCGCCAGGCCGTTGGCCGGGTCGTGGTCGCACAGGCCTTCGCGGTTCAGGTAGTGATAGAGCCCGCGCACCGCCGACAAGAGTCGCGCCAGGCTGCGGGAGGACTGGCCCTGGGCATGCAGGCGAGCGATCAGGCTACGCAGACGCTGGATGTCCAGCGCCGCCCAGCTGCCGATGTTCTGTTTGACGCACCAGCCCAGCACCTTGTCGAGGTCGCGACGATAGGCCGAAAGCGTGTGCGGCGACACCTGTCGCTCACTGCGCAGGTGTTCGCAGTAAGCGTCCAGTTGCCGTTCCATGTTCAGCGTACCGAGCGCAGGGAGTTGTTGACCCGTGGCAGCACGCGGCCCATGACTTCGGCGATGTAGCTCAGGAACAGGGTGCCCACCGAGCTTTTGTAATGCTGCGGATCACGGCTGGCGATGGCCAGGATGCCGTGGATACCCTGATGGCTGATGGCGACGACGGCGGTGGAACCGATCTGCTTGCGCTGCTCTTCGCCGAACAGGAAGTCCAGCTCGTGCTCGCGCAGGCTGCCGCTGGCGCTTTTGTCTTCCTGCAACAAGCCGCCAATGGCCACTTGTGCCTCGGCGTGGGTCACCCAGCGGCCGACCGGCATGGCGTTGTCGCCGAGCAGGATGAGGCTGACAAAAGGCACCTGGAAGTCCTGGCGCAGGCTGTCTTCGACGGACATCACCACGTCTTCCAGGCTGGCGGCATCCATCAGTGCAAGGATCAGGCGGCGGGTCTTGTCGAACAACCGGTCGTTGTCGCGGGCCACGTCCATCAAATGCGAGAGACGGTGCCGCAACTCGATGTTGCGGTCACGCAGGATGGTCATCTGGCGCTCGACCAGCGACACGGTATCGCCGCGCCGGTGGGGAATGCGCAAGGCCGGCAGCAGTTCTTCATGCTGGACGAAGAAGTCCGGATGAGCCTCCAGGTACGCGGCAATTGCCGCCGCCTCCAGGCTCTCGGACGGGGATTCGTCGGACTGTCGGGCGGGTACCTGAGGCTTATCGGTCATGGCTTTGGCTCACTCAAAGACGCACTTGTCCTTCATATACACGGACTGCCGGGCCGGTCATCAAGACCGGGTGGCCAGGGCCTGCCCATTCAATGGACAGGCGCCCGCCAGGCAGGTCGATCAATAGCGGCGAATCCATCCACCCCTGGCTGATCGCGGCCACTGCGGCGGCACAGGCGCCGGTGCCGCAGGCCTGGGTTTCCCCGGCGCCACGCTCCCAGACGCGCAGCTGCGCGCGGCCCCGGTCGATGACCTGGAGAAAACCGACATTGACCCGTGCCGGGAAGCGCGGGTGATGTTCGATTTTCGGCCCCAGTTCATGGACCGGTGCGTTGTTGATATCGCTGACCCGCAGAACCGCATGGGGATTGCCCATGGACACGGCGGCCAGTTCTACCGGTGTGCCATCGACGTCGACCTGATAGCTCAGGGCCTGCTCGGGTGCCTGGAACGGGATGTCGGCCGGTACCAGGCGCGGGGCGCCCATGTTCACGCCAATCTGCCCGTCGCTGCGCACGTCCAGCTCGATGATGCCACTTTTGGTTTCGACACGGATCTGCCGTTTTGCGGTCAGGCGCTTGTCGAGCACGAAGCGGGCGAAACAGCGCGCACCATTGCCGCACTGTTCCACTTCAGAGCCGTCGGAGTTGAAGATCCGATAACGGAAATCCACGTCCGGGTTGCTGGGCGCTTCAACGATCAGCAGCTGGTCGAAACCGATACCGGTGTGCCGGTCACCCCAAAGCTTGGCGTGCTTGGGCAGAATATGCGCGTGCTGGCTGACCAGGTCGAGGACCATGAAGTCGTTGCCCAGGCCGTGCATTTTGGTAAAACGCAGCAGCATGGTTTTACTCCGGCAGCAGGCTTTCGCCAGCAAACAACTCGGCTACCGTTTCACGGCGACGCACTTCAAACGCCTGATCACCGTCCACCAACACTTCAGCGGCACGGCCACGGGTGTTGTAGTTGGAGCTCATGACAAACCCGTAGGCGCCAGCCGAATGCACGGCCAGCAGATCGCCTTCTTCCAGGGCCAATTCACGATCCTTGGCCAGGAAGTCGCCGGTCTCGCAGATCGGGCCGACGATGTCGTAGGCGCGACCGGCCGTGTTGCGCGGGCGCACGGCCGTGACGTCCATCCAGGCCTGGTACAGCGCCGGGCGGATCAGGTCGTTCATGGCCGCGTCGACGATGGCGAAATCCTTGTGTTCGGTGTGCTTGAGGTACTCGACCTGCGTCAGCAGCACGCCGGCATTGGCCACGATGAAGCGGCCCGGTTCGAACACCAGCGCCAGGTCGCGACCGTCAAGACGTTCGCGCACGGCCTTGATGTAGTCGGCAGCCAATGGCGGCTCTTCATCGCGATAACGCACGCCCAGGCCGCCACCGAGATCGATGTGGCGCAGGTAAATGCCGCAATCGCCGAGGCGGTCGACCAGGCCCAGCAGGCGATCGAGGGCGTCGATGAAGGGCGGCAGGGTGGTCAGTTGCGAGCCGATATGGCAGTCGACGCCGACCACTTCCAGGTTCGGCAGCTGCGCGGCGCGCACGTACACGTCTTCGGCATCGGCAATGGCGATGCCGAACTTGTTTTCTTTGAGACC
This sequence comes from Pseudomonas fluorescens group sp. PF-69, assembly GCF_054481235.1. NCBI lineage: Bacteria > Pseudomonadati > Pseudomonadota > Gammaproteobacteria > Pseudomonadales > Pseudomonadaceae > Pseudomonas > Pseudomonas fluorescens group sp. PF-69. The sequence continues at coordinate 1,797,425 of NZ_JBTMNC010000001.1, forward strand.
GGTGGAAATGTACGGGTGAGTCCCGGCATCGACATCCGGATTCACGCGCAGCGAGATCGGCGCACGAACACCCAGTTCGGCGGCCACCACTTGCAGGCGTTCCAGCTCGTCGGTGGACTCGACGTTGAAGCAGTGCACGCCGACTTCCAGGGCGCGACGCATGTCGTCACGGGTCTTGCCGACACCGGAGAACACGATCTTGTCGGCGCTGCCGCCGGCGGCCAGTACGCGTTCCAGCTCGCCACGGGAAACGATGTCGAAACCGGCGCCCAGACGCGCCAGGACATTCAGTACACCCAGGTTGGAGTTGGCCTTGACCGCGAAGCAGACCAGGTGCGGCATGCCCGCCAGCGCATCGGCGAAAGCCAGGTACTGGGCTTCGATGTGGGCGCGGGAGTAAACGTAAGTCGGTGTACCAAAGCGCTCGGCGATAGCAGACAGGGCAACACCTTCCGCGAACAGTTCACCGTCACGGTAGTTAAAAGCGTCCATGAGGTTCCCTTATTGGTAGACGTCGTGCTTGTGCGCCTTGGAGGCAGGCTTTTGCGAGGACTGGGCCTGTGCCGCAGGGTCCTGGTCTTCGTCGGGCAGGTACAGCGGGCCTTTTTGACCGCAGGCCGACACAAGGCAGGCAACCGCGAGGAGCGCAGCAAGGGAAGAGATCAGGCGCTTCATGGCGAAATCCTTGAAAATGCATTAATTGCGCCGGAGTATACCGGCCGCCCGGCGGCTTGCCTATGCGACGGGGCTCCCGTCCGGCGGGCCTCGGCTCGATGCCGGTCGGTATCATGCAATCCTTGTGGGAGCGAGCTTGCTCGCGATAGCGGTGTTTCTGTTGACCATAATGTGGCAGCGTCATCGCGAGCAGGCTCGCTCTCACAGATTGGGGTTGCTGGGCGTTATCCTTTGCAATCGGGAGGCCTCGGTCGTATCTTGCGGCGCTTGAGCCTGATCAGACACTTTTTGAGGTTGCCGTAATGAGTTTGTCCGAAGCGCGTTTCCATGACCTGGTCGATGCCACCCAACAGACGTTGGAGGACATCTTTGACGACAGCGACCTGGATATCGATCTGGAAAGCTCGGCCGGTGTGCTCACCGTCAAGTTCGAAAACGGAACTCAGTTGATCTTCAGTCGACAAGAGCCGTTGCGGCAGTTGTGGCTCGCGGCGGTGTCCGGTGGTTTCCACTTCGATTACGACGAAGAGAGCGATCGCTGGATGTGCGACAAGAGTGAAGAACAACTGGGCGAGATGCTCGAGCGCATCGTCAAGGCCCAGGCTGATGTCGAACTCGATTTCGAAGGTCTGTAACAACGTGACACAGTCTGCGCCGGTACGTCCGCCCAAGCCGCTCTACAGCAATATCAGCCCGGCGGTGCCATCGCCGTGCAGTGGCGTGTGCCGGCTGGATGAGCAAAAAGTCTGCCTCGGCTGTTTCCGCCACGTCGAAGACATCCGCGAATGGCGCTCGGCGGATGACGAGCGGCGCCGGGTGATTTGCGAACAGGCTCTGAAACGCCGGTCTCTGTAGGCGCTGGCCTGACAGCGATGGCGGTCGTACCCCTTCAGATCTTATCGCCGGCAAGCCGGCGCCTGCAGGGTTGCGCGCTGTCCGGTTCTGGCTTGTATATTTTTTGAGCTGTGTTAGTGTCCGGGTACGCCTCAACTCATCGAGGCTTGTGAAAACCCCGCCTTTTTCTGGCGGGGTTTTGCTTTTTTCGTGCAGAAGAAAGGAGTCTGCCCTGATCATGACCGCACCTTCCATCACCCTTACTCGTCTGGACGTACAGCGTCTGGAGCGTCTGATCGACAGCCTGGATGACACGCTGCCGGGCGTTATCGCGCTGCAAACCGAACTGGATCGCGCCGATACATTGGTCAGCCACGAAGAAGTGCCGGCCGATGTCGTGACCATGAATTCCCGCGTGCACTGCCGTGAAGAGAGCAGTGGCAAGGATTATCACCTGACCCTGGTTTATCCGAAGGATGCCAACGCCGACGAAGGCCGGATTTCGATCCTGGCGCCAGTGGGCAGTGCGCTGCTCGGCCTGAAGGTTGGTCAGCACATCGACTGGCCGGCGCCGGGTGGCAAGACCCTGAAACTGACCCTGCTGGAAGTCGAATCGCAGCCAGCCAATGGCGGCGCCTTCCCCGAGTGAAACCTGTCAGGCCTGTTCGAGCGCCTCGTTCAGTGCGTGCTCCAGGTCGGCCTTGTAACGCAGATACAAATTGCTTGAACTCTGCCCATCACCGAGCAGGCCTGTCAGGTCAAGGTCGGTGATGTAGCAGCGATAGCGCTCGGTTTCGCGGCGCTGTTCGATGATTTCCCGGGCGACCACGCTGAACAGTTGGTCGCCATGCTCCAGTTCTGAAAACTCCCGCTGATTGCAATACAAGGTGACCTGTACCTTGCCCGGTAACGCTTTGCCGACGATCGCCTGTACGTCATAGAACGGTTTGTTGGCGGCGGCTAGCGGTGCCGGTCGGGGTTCGACCCTGCGCGCCCGCCCCGCGCTGGAAGGCAGCAGCCGGTAATACAGAGTGTCCAGGCTCGGGGGGTGGGCCGCGTCCATTGGCAGCAAGGTGTCGCGCCGGTACAGGATCGACTGGAGGAACCGTTGCAGCGGCATCAGCAGGCTTTGCTCGTCGTGCCACGGCAAGCGCTGGTGCCACAAGGCATTGAATTCATCGAGTACGTACAGATCGGCCTGGTCTTCGTTGACCCGGTAGAACACCTGGATGCAGTCGGGCTGCCCCATGGGCAAGAGCAGCGCCAGGTTGTGGTCTTCCAGGGCCTTGTGATCGAGGTGCAGCGGGCTGTAGCTGGCCAGGTCTTCGCTCAGGTAATCGAACAGCGCAGGCAATGAGGCCAGGGTGACGTGATTGACTTGGCCGGGTATCAGCTCAAGTACGTGGTAATGCTGCTGGACCTGAATCACGTAGCGGTAATTGAGGTTGCTCAGCAGCAGGTTCTGCGCCGTGTCGAGGATCTCTTCGACGCGCTGGGCGATGAATTGCGCGCGGTTGTGGCAGAAGCACTGCACTCGCAATCGGGGCTGCAGCGGTCCGTTGGGCAGATTGTTGAGGTAGTCGCGCAGGCAGTCGAGCAGGGCGTGAGGGCCGTCGAAGCGACTGACCAGGACTTCGTTCCAGCTATTGAGCGTGACTTGATCCAGGGTCAGCACCAGGTTTTCCCTGACGCCGGCATAGCTCAGGGAGTCGGTGCGCTCGGTGGTCATCAGGATGTTCAGGTCGCGATGGTGCTTGAGCGGGTCGACGCCGACGTTCACCAGGATCAGCACCTCGCTGGGCACGCTGGCGCGCAGCAACGGTTCTTCGGCGACGGTCTGTAGCGGCAGGCGAATGCTTTGTTGCAGGCTGCCCAGCAGGTTGAACAGTTCGAACTCGCTCAGGTCGCTGCTTCCGGGATGCAGGGCCAGACGGGTGCTGCTGTCGATCACGCCGTTGCGGTGGCACCAGGTCAGCAGTTCAAGCAATTGACGGCTGCGCTTGATCGGGGCGAAGTGTTCCCACTCAAGGGCGGCCAGGCTGCCGTTATACAAACCCCACTGGCTTGGCTCCGACCCCTTTTTGCTCGATGCGTATACCAGCGTCAGGGTGTCTTCAGCCAGGTCAGGAGCGATGCCCGGGTTGATGAATTCGACCTTGCCTGCCTTGCGCTCGAAGGCGGCATACAGACGTCGGCCCAGCACGCTGAGGTCGCGTTTGTTGATCAGGCTGGCGGTTTGGTCGTTGCGGGCAAATCGGGTCAGGAAGCGGTAGCTGTAGTTCAGCTCGTTGACCAGTGCCCGGCGCTCCGAGCCGACCTGGCGGACTTTCCACTGACTGCGGCTATCGAGCAGCGCCAATTGCCGTGGGTCCCATTGCCATTCGTGGGCCAACCGTTCCAGCAGCGAACGTTGCCAGTTCTGGGTTCGACCGCTGCTGCCGGTGAGTTTGCGATTGACCTTCAGGTACAGCGCGCGACGCACCACTTCCAGGCGCTCGGGTTCGTTGCGGGCGATGAGGTATTCCTCGATGCGCCGATAAACCACGACGTACGGGTCCAGCTCATCGAGGTCGAGCCGATTGGCGAATACGGCCTGCTTGAAGCGCAGGCTCAGGCACTGGACCCTGGGGTGTTCGCTGGCGTAAACCTCGGTCAGCAGCAGCTTGAGCACCGATTTGTAGGGCGACTCGATGCCCTTGAACAGTTGCCAGAGTCCGGCACCGATAAATTCGCCGGGCGGAATATAGGCCAGGTGCCCCAGGTCGAGGGTTTCGTCGGCACGGATGAAGCGTTTGGAAATCAGCGTATGGGTATAGCGGTCGTAACTCGCCTCTTCATAGACCGGTACCAGCCACCAGATCGGTGTGCGTCCGGCCAGCCAGATCGCGGTGCGGTAAAACTCGTCCAGCAGCAAATAGTGTTGGGTGGTGCCACAGTCTTCCGAGCTCAATTGGCTATCGCGCTCGCCGCGCACGAAGCGAGCCGGGTCGATCAGGAAAAAGTGCGCTTCGGCGCCCTGGCTGTCGGCCCAGGCTTCGAGCAGTTGGCATTTCTTGCGCAACTCGGCGAGTTCCTGCTCGTTCAAATCCGGACTGTGGCAGACCCACACGTCCATATCGCTCTGATCGGCCTGAGCCAGCGTGCCGAGGCTGCCCATCAGGAACAGGCCGTGAATCGGGCGCGGCGGATTGCTACCGTGGCGCGGCTTATAGGAAAACGAGCGGGTCAGGCGTTGAGCTTCGGCCAGGGCATTGGCATCCGGCTCGAAATTCGACAGCCCGGCCGGTGTGCTGCCGGAAACGTAACCCGGCAACAGCGGATGATTGACGTGAAAAAACAGCGGAAGAAGGTTGAGCACCCCTTGCTGGCGGGTCGACAACCCCTCCATGGCGCGAGCCATGCGGCCCTCATTGAGCTTCAGAAACCGCGCGCGCAGTTGGCTGAGAACCTTGCGGTCGATTCCCTCGTCCAGATCGGGGCGGATTTCATGGGTGCGGGTCATGTCAGCTCAAACCGGCTCACAGGGCTCGGATGTGGGGCTCTTGGGATGAGGGGCAGTTTAGCGCCTCGGCCCCAGGGCGTTTAAGCTGATTTTGTATTTCTGGCGTCAGATTTTTATCGCGTGGCGACTGCCGAAAAAGAGTTTGCCCGCGGAAATCCCGTGGTGGAGGTTTCCGTGGGCGATACGGTGCAATTCAGGCTGTTTCCCGGACGCGCAGGATGGTCAGAACGGTTTGTATGTTTTGCGCGGCATCACGACCCAGGCTGGTCAGGTAACCGCCATCGGGTTGGTCGATCAGTTCTTTTTCAAACAGGCGTTGGGCAGCGGCAATGGCTTTGGGGGCAGCGGTTTGATGAATTTTCAAACCTTCCTGGGAACTGTCCAGGTTGAAGAGTGCAAGGATTTCCAGTTCGGCAACCAGCTCAGGGGTAAGCGACATAAGGACTCCAGACTTTCTAGGAATTAGACGACAGCGCCCCTAAGGTGATCCCACTCGTGCGGCATGTCCAGCCCTCGCGACAGGGTTTTTTCATGATGGTGAGCATTCCCCGTTTTCGGGACCTGCAGGGGCGAGCGGCTCCGGGCGGCGTTCCGACGATGGTCGTCAACGATGACGCGGGAAACCTGACGCGCCGCGGTGCCCTCGGGTTTTTCGCGAGCGGGCTCGCTCCTGCAGGGGGAAGGGGTTATTTCTTTTCCGGGGGCAACTCGGGCAGCGCACGCAGTGCCGCTTCGTACCATTCGGTGTCGAACGCGCGGTCTTCTTCGAGGATTGCGTCGATTTCCACGGCCAAAACATGAGCCATCAGATTGAGAATTTCTTCCTTCTCGTAACCCACCAGCGTCAGCTTGTTGAAGGTCGCCTTGGCTGCCGGCGGATTTTCGCTTTCGATCTGGTTTTCGATGGCTTCGATCAGGGTGTTTTCGGTGAATTCTTCTTCGTCGCTATCGATGTCTGTTGGCTCGCTCATGGCAGGCTCCTCAAGTTAAGGCGGCCAGTTTACCCGCATTCAGCCGCGTGATGCTGCTGGCAAGAAAGCCTCGAGCAATCTATAAACAGGCACTGCCCACCCCGCACGGCCTGGAGGCTCTGTGATGATCAAGCTTTATGGATTTTCAGTCAGCAACTACTACAACATGGTCAAACTGGCGCTGCTGGAAAAAGGCCTGCCCTTCGAGGAGGTGCCGTTCTACGGCGGCACCAGCCCCGAGGCGCTGGCCATCAGCCCGCGCGGCAAGGTGCCGGTGTTGCAGGTCGAGCAGGGCTTCATCAACGAAACCAGTGTGATTCTCGAGTACATCGAGCAGAGCCAGCAAGGCCGGCCCCTGCTGCCGAGTGGTCCATTCGAGCGCGCGCAAGTGTTGGCGCTGGCCAGGGAAATCGAGTTGTACATCGAACTGCCGGCGCGTGCCTGTTTCGCCGAAGCGTTTTTCGGCATGACCGTGCCCGACGCGATCAAGGAAAAGACCAAAGCCGAGTTGCTGCTGGGAATGGCGGCCCTGGGCCGGCACGGCAAATTCGCCCCTTATGTAGCGGGCGACAGCTTGAGCGTGGCGGATTTGTATTTCCTGTACAGCGTACCGCTGGCGTGTGGCGTGGCGTACAAACTGTTCGGGATTGATCTGTTGGCTGAAGTGCCGCAGGCCAAGGCGCTGCTGGAGCGTCTGGAGCAGAATCCGAATGTGCAGCGGATCGCGGCGGACAAGGACGCGGCGATGCCAGCGTTTATGGCGATGGTCGCGTCCAGGAAGTAGTTTTGTAGCGCTCTTACGATCGCATCGCGAGCAGGCTCGCTCCCACAGGAGGTATGCGGCAGACACAAATTTTGTGTCTGCCGCCGATCAATGTGGGAGCGAGCCTGCTCGCGATGCTTTTGGCGATTTAGCGGCTGGCGAGCAACGCCTGGCCGCGAACCACGGCTGCCTTCACCTGCGCCGGCGCTGTGCCGCCGATGTGATTACGGGCGTTGACCGAGCCTTCCAGGGTCAGTACGGCGAATACGTCCTGATCGATCTGGTCGCTGAACTTGCGTAGTTCTTCCAGGCTCATTTCCGCCAGGTCCTTGCCGCTGTCCACGCCGTATTTCACCGCATGGCCAACGATTTCATGGCAATCACGGAACGGCAGGCCACGGCGTACCAGGTAGTCGGCCAGGTCGGTGGCGGTGGAGAAACCACGCAATGCCGCTTCGCGCATTATCGCGTGCTTGGGTTTGATCGCCGGAATCATGTCGGCGAACGCCCGCAGCGAGTCGCGCAGGGTGTCGGCGGCGTCGAACAGCGGTTCCTTGTCTTCCTGGTTGTCCTTGTTGTAGGCCAGGGGCTGGCCCTTCATCAAGGTCAGCAGGCCCATCAATGCACCGAAGACACGGCCGCTCTTGCCACGCACCAGTTCCGGCACGTCCGGATTTTTCTTTTGCGGCATGATCGAACTGCCGGTGCAGAAACGGTCTGGCAGATCGATGAACTGGAATTGCGCACTGGTCCACAGCACCAGCTCTTCGGAGAAGCGCGACAGGTGCATCATCGCGATGCTGGCGGCCGAGCAGAATTCGATAGCGAAGTCACGATCGGACACGTTGTCCAGCGAGTTGCCGCCCACCGCGTCGAAACCCAGCAATTGGGCAGTGTATTCACGGTCGATCGGGTAGGTGGTGCCGGCCAGCGCGGCGCTGCCCAACGGCATGCGATTGGTACGCTTGCGGCAGTCGACCAGGCGCTCGTAGTCGCGGCTGAGCATTTCGAACCAGGCCAGCATGTGGTGCCCGAAGGTGACGGGCTGTGCGGTCTGCAGGTGGGTGAAGCCGGGCATGATGCTGCCCGCTTCGCGCTCGGCCTGTTCCAGCAAGCCTTTTTGCAGGCGGGTGATTTCGCCCAGAATCAGGTCGATTTCGTCACGCAGCCACAGGCGGATGTCGGTGGCAACCTGATCGTTACGGCTGCGTCCGGTGTGCAGCTTTTTGCCGGTCACGCCGATGCGGTCGGTCAGGCGCGCCTCGATGTTCATGTGCACGTCTTCGAGGTCGATGCGCCAGTCGAACTGGCCGGCCTCGATTTCACCCTGGATGGTCTTCAATCCATCGATGATGCTGTCGCGCTCGGCATCGGTGAGCACGCCGACCTTGGCCAGCATGGTGGCGTGGGCGATCGAGCCCATGATGTCGTGGCGATACAGGCGCTGGTCGAAGGTGACGGAGGCGGTGAAGCGGGCGACGAAGGCGTCGACGGGTTCACTGAAGCGGCCGCCCCAGGACTGATTGGTCTTGTCAGTGCTCATGAATTCGCTCGTATCGGCTGAAGAAAGATGGCGTTGAAAGCTGGCGCGGATAATAACAGGGTTGCCATTGCTGTCGCTGACACTGGTCGCCTGGTTTTTTCATGGCCCGCGCGCGTCCGGGGCAAGTCTTGTGCAATTCGCTCAACGATATTTTTCATTTGAGCTCTATCGTCTCGGCAACCGTCTACAGTTGGACAGTAGGGTTGGTGCACTTCTCGGTGCGCAAGTGGACTATATGAAGAGGGGGTGTTCAGATTGCGTATCAGCAAACCCTGTGGCGCTGTGTCGCCAATGCGAGCCTGGGCCGCCAATTGCCCGGCGGATGAAAATTTAGCCGTCGGTCTCGCGGCACTTTTTGACGCTCGCGCTAGTCTTAGCGTGGATCGCGGTGACGGACGTCACTTACCCTGTCTACGCTATCCTTGTGCGAGACTCACGCAGGAATCCAGCGCAATATGAATGTCCTGATCGTTGATGACGACCCCCTAGCCCGCGAGCGCCTGAGCCGAATGGTTGGCGAACTCGAGGGATACAGTGTCCTGGAGCCCAGCGCCACGAACGGCGAAGAGGCGTTGGCACTGATCGACAGCCACAAGCCGGATATCGTGCTGCTCGATATCCGCATGCCAGGCCTTGATGGCCTGCAAGTGGCCGCGCGATTGTGCGAACGCGAAACCCCGCCCGCCGTGGTGTTTTGCACAGGGCCCGATGAATTTGCCGTGGAAGCCTTACAGGCCAGCGCCGTAGGCTATCTGGTGAAACCTGTGCGAACCGAACATCTACATGACGCCTTAAAGAAAGCCGAGCGACCCAATCGTGTTCAACTCGCGGCCCTGACCCGCCCGGCCGCCGAAAGTGGCAATGGTCCACGCAGCCACATCAGCGCCCGAACCCGAAAGGGGATCGAGCTGATCCCGCTGAATCAGGTGGTTTACTTCATTGCCGATCACAAATACGTGACCTTGCGCCACGAGAGCGGCGAAGTGCTGCTGGATGAACCGCTCAAGGCCCTCGAGGACGAGTTCGGTGACCGCTTTGTGCGGATCCACCGTAACGCACTGGTCGCTCGCGATCGCATCGAACGGCTGCAACGAACGCCACTCGGGCATTTTCAGCTGTTCCTCAAAGGCCTGAACGGTGACGCCTTGATCGTCAGTCGGCGCCACGTGGCGGGCGTGCGGAAGATGATGCAACAGCTTTGATTCGCTGGTCGCAGGCGAATTTCCACACCCGATTGCCGGACATCCGGGGCCAGGGAGGCCGAGTAGTTTCTGATACAAGTCAAAGTGGATTTGGCTGAGCTGTTATTATCCGCCGTATCTTTTCAGTACGGATTGATCCATGTCCTCTCGCCAGATCCGCATCGCCACCCGCAAAAGTGCTCTCGCCCTGTGGCAGGCCGAATATGTCAAAGCCCGTCTGGAAGAGGCCCATCCCGGTCTGCTCGTGACGTTGGTCCCCATGGTCAGTCGTGGTGACAAGCTGCTTGATTCACCACTGTCGAAAATCGGCGGCAAGGGCCTGTTCGTCAAGGAGCTGGAAACCGCGTTGCTGGAAAACGAAGCCGACATCGCCGTGCATTCCATGAAAGACGTGCCGATGGACTTCCCCGAAGGTCTCGGCCTGTTCTGTATCTGCGAGCGTGAAGACCCGCGCGATGCATTCGTCTCCAATACCTATGCCAGCCTGGACGAGCTGCCTGAAGGCAGTATCGTCGGCACGTCGAGCCTGCGCCGTCAGGCCCAATTGCTGACCCGTCGACCTGATCTGGAAATCCGCTTCCTGCGCGGCAACGTCAACACTCGCCTGGCCAAGCTTGATGCCGGTGAATACGACGCCATCATCCTTGCATCCGCCGGGTTGATTCGCTTGGGCTTTGAAGATCGCATCACGTCGGCCATCAGTGTCGACGACAGCCTGCCTGCTGGTGGACAGGGCGCCGTGGGCATCGAGTGCCGCAGTGCAGACAGTGAAATTCACGCATTGCTGGCGCCGCTGCATCACCAGGACACCGCCACCCGCGTCACCGCCGAACGCTCCCTCAACAAACACCTCAATGGTGGCTGCCAGGTGCCGATTGCCTGCTATGCGGTGCTTGAAGGCGAGCAGATCTGGTTGCGTGGCCTGGTGGGCGATCCGAATGGCGGTCTGCTGCTCAGTGCTGAAGCCCGCGCGCCCCGAGGCGAGGCCGAGGCCCTGGGTGTGCAAGTGGCCGAAGACCTGTTGAGCCAGGGCGCCAACGAGATTCTCAAAGCGGTCTATGGCGAGGCAGGTCACGAGTGACGGGCTGGCGCCTGCTGTTGACGCGTCCGGCGGATGAGTCGGCGGCGCTGAGCAGTCTCCTGGCCGAACAGGGGATTTTCAGCAGCAGCTTGCCGCTTTTGGACATAGCGCCGATCCCTGCCTCTGACACAATGCGCCAGGTGATCCAGGAACTGGATCGCTACAGCGCTGTGATCGTGGTCAGCAAGCCCGCTGCTCGAATCGGCATCGAGTTGATCGACCGGTTTTGCTCGCCCTTGCCGCGAGTGAAATGGTTCAGCGTCGGCGCGGCGACGGCGCAGATTCTTGCCGATCGTGGCCTGGATGTGAGCTGTCCGGCGCAGGGCGATGACAGTGAAGCCTTGCTTGAACTTGAGGCATTGCGCGAGGCCATCGCCGGGCCTGAACCGCGCGTGCTGATCATGCGCGGGGAGGGTGGTCGCGAGTTACTGGCAGAGCGCCTGCGCGAGCGAGGTGCTAGTGTCGAGTATCTGGAACTGTACCGTCGCGAACTGCCGCACTACCTGCCGGCCGCGTTGCCACGGCAGATCGAAGCGGAACGCCTGAACGGGCTGGTGGTCAGCAGTGGACAGGGTTTTGAGCACCTGCATCAATTGGCTGGCGATGCCTGGCCACGGTTGGCGCGGTTGCCGTTGTTTGTACCAAGCCCCAGGGTTGCCGAGCTGGCACATGCCGCCGGGGCCCTGACAGTTGTGGATTGCCGCGGCGCCAGTGCCGCGGCTTTGCTGACGGCGTTACGGGAGCACCCCGTGCCCGTTCTCTAATGCAAAGGATGGATACGTGAGCGAAACAGCCTTGCCTAAAGATGACGTCCGGCCAGTGCTCGATGCACCGGTTGAAACACCACCACCTGCGGCAGAGCAGCGCCGAGGCAATGGGCTGGCGATTGTCGCGCTGTTGTTGGGCGCTGCCGGTGTCGCGGTGGGTGGTTGGGGAGTCTGGCAGGTGCGTCACCTGCAATCGACTAACCAACAACAGCTGAGTCAGGTGCAGGCGTTGAGTGATGAGGCGCAAAGCCTGAAGCTCAATGAGCAGCGCCTGAGTGCGCGCCTGGAACAGATGCCGGGCGCCGATGTGCTGGAGGAACGCAGTCGCCTGGTGATTCAACTGCAGGGTGATCAGCAGCGTCTGAACCAGCGTCTGGAAACCGTTCTCGGTGCCAGCCGCAAGGATTGGCGCCTGGCCGAAGCCGAGCACTTGCTGCGTCTGGCCAGTTTGCGATTGTCTGCCTTGCAGGACATCAGCAGCGCCCAGGCCCTGGTGCAGGGCGCCGATGAAATTCTGCGCGAACAAAATGATCCCGGAGCCTTCGCCGCGCGCGAGCAAGTGGCCAAAACCCTGGTGGCCTTGCGCAGCACCGAGCAACCGGATCGCACTGGGTTGTTCCTGCGGTTGGGGGCCTTGCGTGAGCAGGTGATCGGCCTGACCGAACTGGCGCCCGAGTACAAGGATCGCGGCGAATCGTTGCTCGGCCTGACCGCCGATGGCGACGGCGCCAGCCGTTGGGCCCAGTGGTGGGATCAGATTTCGCGCTACATCCGCATCGATTTCAACGCCGATAAAAACGTCCGCCCGTTACTGGCCGGGCAGAGCCTGAGCCAGGTGCGACTGGCCCTGAGCCTGACACTCGAGCAAGCGCAATGGGCCGCGCTCAATGGGCAGGCGGCGGTGTATTCCCAGGCACTGGACGAAGCGCGCGATGTGCTCAAGGGCAATTTCAACCCGGACAATCCGCAGAGCAAAGTGATGCTTGAACAGGTGGCCGAGTTGAGCAAGCAGCCCGTCACCGTGGTCACCCCGGATCTGACTGGCACACTGAGTGCGGTTCAGGCTTATCTGGAACGGCGTAACGTGAATGCCGAAGACTCGGTCAAGCCAATGGCCAAACCTGCCGCGAACACGGCGCAGGAGGCCACGCCATGAAGCGCCTGTATGTGATCGTGTTTCTGGTCATCGCTGCGACGGCGGCGCTAGGCTTGGCGATTGCCGAGCACTCCGGCTACGTGCTGATCGCTTACAAGACGTTCAGATACGAATCGAGCCTCTGGGCAACGCTGGCTTTGGTGGCCGTCCTTTGGCTGCTGTTCTGGGGCATCAAGGCGTTGGTCGAGTTGGTAACGACGTCCAGTGGCGTGGTCAACCCGTGGTCACGGCGCAATCGCAGTCGTCGGGTGCAGGTTGCGATCGAGCATGGTCAACTGGATCTGGCCGAAGGTCGCTGGGCCAGCGCGCAGCGTCATCTGTCCCGGGCGGCGGAAGCCGAGCGCCAGCCGCTGCTGTACTACCTTGGCGCTGCCCGAGCCGCGAACGAACAAGGTCATTACGAGGAAAGCGACAACCTGCTGGAGCGTGCGCTGGAGCGACAGCCCCAGGCCGAGTTGGCAATTGCCTTGAGCCATGCTCAATTGCAGACCGATCGCGGCGACACCGAAGGCGCCCTTGCGACCCTGCAAGCGATGCATGAACGCCACCCTCATAACGTCCAGACCCTGCGCCAGTTGCAGCGCCTGCATCAGCAGCGGGGCGACTGGCCGGCCCTGATTCGCCTGTTACCGGAGTTGCGCAAGGACAAGGTCCTGCCAGCCGCTGAATTGGCCGAACTGGAGCGTCGCGCCTGGGGCAAGAACCTGTCTCTGGCGGCGCATCAGGAAGCAGACGGAACCGTCGGCTTGCAAACGCTCAACCGAGCCTGGCAGCAGTTGAGTTCGGCCCAGCGCCAGGAGCCGCAACTGGTACTCGCCTATGCCGAGCAACTGCGTCAGCTGGGTGCGCAGGTCGAGGCCGAAGAAGTCTTGAGGACAGCGCTCAAGCGCAACTACGACAGTCACCTGGCGCGGCTCTATGGTTTGGTTCGTGGCAGTGATCCGGCGCGTCAGTTGCAACTGGCTGAAGGTTGGCTCAAGGAGCATCCAGCCGACCCGAGTCTGTTGCTGACCCTGGGTCGCCTGTGCCTGCAAAGCAGCCTGTGGGGCAAGGCGCGGGATTATCTGGAAAGCAGTCTGCGCGCGCAGCGCAACCCGGAAGCCTGCGCAGAACTGGCTCGGCTGCTGGCGCAGATGGGTGATACCGAGCGCAGTAATCAGCTGTTCCAGGAAGGTCTGGGCTTGCTGGACGAGCGCTTGTTGGCAGCACCGCTGCCGGTGCCGGCTCACGCTTGACCGTGAGAGAAGGGTCGCCCGAAGGGGCGATCCGATGGCGAAAATTTTGTCGGAATTTTTCTTTCGTGATGCGTCTTCAGCAGAATCCTACAAGGGGCTACACCTGATCCTCTCGCTTCTGTCGGGAATTCCCTACACTTGCGCTGAAGTGTCCCCGCCGGCCTGTCTTGAAAGGCTGTTCCGCTTTCCTCTACCGTAGCTGTCGGTCCTTACTGTTACGGAAAAGCCATGCCTCTGGCCTGCTCACGCTCCCTGTTTTTCCTGGTTTTCATTGCGGGCGCCCTGGTGCTGGGCGTGTCGTACTATCTGGAGTATGCGGTCGGCCTCCAACCTTGTGGCTTGTGCCTGTTGCAACGAGGTTGCCTGGCACTGCTGACAGGTGTCTGTCTGACGGCTTCGGTGCAGGGGCCCGGTCGCTTCGGGACTGTCCTGTATTGGCTGTTCGGTGTGCTTTTCAGCTTGGCCGGAACAGTCTTCGCGTGGCGGCAGGTGTTGCTGCAAAGCGATCCGGCACATCAATTGTCGACTTGCGCGCCCAATCTGAGTGATCTGTTCGCAAACTCGCCCTGGATGTGCGTCGTGCGGCAGATGTTCAAAGGCACCATCGACTGCGCACAAATCTCCTGGACGCTGTTTGATTTGAGCATCCCGGAGTGGAGTCTGTTGTTCTTTATCTCGATGATGACCCTGGGGATTTATCAGCTGTTGCGTCAAGCCTGGGTCGCCTTGCAGCGACCGCTCAGCGGCGAGTCGTCGCACCGGACGCTTGTAGGTGATTAAACACTTGTATGAACTTTATCGCCTGCGTACCTTGAAGCCACAGACGTGCGGGCATAATCTGGCCGGCACGTGTCATTGGAATTATGTTGCTCGATGACGCTCTGCCTGGCCGATTCTTGGTCTTCAAGATTACGACGGGTGTTGGGCAGCATGACCCACAAGGGAAGAGAGACCGCCATGCTCGAAAGTTGTCAGAATGCTCAGGAACGTTGGGGTGGAGTACATCTGCTGATCGATCGTTGGTTGCAGGAACGTCACGAACTGGTTCATGCCTATGACACTCTCGGTGCCAAGCCCGAGGCTCTGGGGGAAAACCGCAAACCTTTGCAGGAATTCTGCGGTGTCCTGGTTGATTACGTGTCCGCCGGGCATTTCGAAATCTACGAACAGCTGACCGGTGAAGCCAAGGCTTTCAATGACAAGCGTGGTCTGGAGTTGGCAGAAACCCTCTACCCGCGCATCGACGTCATCACCGAAAAACTGCTCGCGTTCAATGACCTGTGCGATGCAGGCAAGTGCGTGGCAGAGAAATTCAAGGAACTGGGTGGTCTGTTGCACGAGCGCTTCGAGCTGGAGGATTGCCTGATCGAAGTTCTGCACACCGCTCACAAGGCAGAAGATTCGGTTCAGGCCTGAAGTCACTCTTCGCAATACTGAAAACGGTGCGCCTTGCGCACCGTTTTTCGTTTCCGTGGTTCAGCCAGTGGCGCCGCGCAATTCGACTTCGAACACCAGCGGTGTAAACGGCGCGATCAAGTCGCCGGCACCATCGGCGCCATAGGCTTGCGCCGATGGAATCACCAGGCGCCATTTCGCGCCGACCGGCATTTGCTGCAGTGCACTGCGCCATCCGCTGATCACGCTATCGAGACTGAACCATTGCGGCTGACTGTTCTGGTCGAACACCGTACCGTCGGGAAGGCGACCGACATACAGCACCTGGACCTTGCCGTTTGGCCCGGCCTTGGCACCCGTACCTGGCGCCAGTTCTGTCAGCAGTATTCCATCCGCCAGTTCACGAACACCGGGCCTGGCTTTTTCCTCGGCGAGAAAACGCTGTTCTTTTTCCAGTGCCAATTCGCTTTGCGGCTCAGGTGATTGCATGGCGACCCGGGCTTCGTGCTCGTTGAGGATCTGTTCGATCTGCTCGTCTTTCAGTGCCAGTGGCTTGCCTTGATAGGCTTGCTGCAAACCTTCGACGAGCGCCTGAAGTTGAAGATCGGGAACCTCCTGGCGCAGGCGTTCGCCAAGGCTCGCACCCAGGCTGTAAGCGAGGTTGTGAGCGTCATTTTCCGGCGTTTTTTCTGCAGCGTGGGCCGCGGAAAAAATCACGCACAGCGATAAAAAAAAGTAGCGCGACATGGGCACTCTCCAACCTGAGATGCGGGCGATTATGCCAGTGAGAATGCGTTCAACGGTGAACTGCTTTTACACAAGCGCAGAACATTTTCGATTCGTTGCAACGCAACGCTTTGGATACTGTCAAGATGCCCTAGCGGCGGTAGCAGCAGAGGTCTAGTATGAGCCGCACCCACGTCAGCCAGGAGGTAAACCATGTCGGCCACCAAGAAGCCTGTAAATACCCCGTTGCACTTACTTCAACAACTCTCGGGCAGCTTGCTCGAGCACTTAGAAACCGCTTGTTCCGAAGCGCTGGCTGATGCTGAAAAACTGCTCGCCAAGCTGGAAAAGCAGCGCGGAAAAGCGCAGGAAAAATTGCACAAATCCCGCACCAAGTTGCAGGACGCTGCATCGGCCGGCAAGGCCAAGGCGCAAGCCAAAGCCAAGGACGCAGTGAAGGAACTCGAGGAACTGCTGGATGCCCTCAAGGAGCGTCAGTCGGACACTCGCGGCTATATCCTGCAACTCAAGCGCGACGCTCAAGAAAGCCTGAAACTGGCCCAGGGCGTTGGTCGCGTTCAAGAGGCTGTCGGCAAGGCGTTGTCCCTGCGTGCAGCCAAGCCTGCTGCGGCCCCTGCGAAGAAAGCCGCTGCCAAACCGGTTGCTGCAAAAGCACCGGCCAAGCCTGCCGCCAAACCGGTTGCCAAGGCACCGGTGAAAGCCGCAGCCAAGCCTGCTGCAAAACCTGCGGCGAAAAAACCTGTCGCGGCCAGCGCTGCGAAACCGGCGGCTAAAACGACGGCTGCGAAACCAGCCGCTGCCAAACCGGTTGCTGCAAAAACAGCCGCTGCCAAACCGGCCGTAGCGAAAACCGCTGCTGCGAAACCAGCGGCCAAACCAGCCGCCAGAACTGCAGCGGCCAAGCCTGCTGCCAAGCCGGCCGCCAAGCCTGTCGCCGCTAAAACCGCGGCCAAGCCAGCGGCTAAACCTGCTGCAAAAACGACGGCTAAACCAGCCGCCAAACCTGCTGTGGCGAAACCTGCCGCTGCTGCCAAGCCAGTCGCAGCCAAGCCTGCTGCAAAACCTGCGGCCAAACCCGCCGCTAAACCCGCCGTGAAAAAACCGGTTGCCGCCAAGCCGGCCACCGCGCCAGTTGCCAAGCCAGCCGTCCCGGCTGCGGCGGCAACATCAGCTCCGGCCGCCACCCCCTCGACAGCCGTGTCTGCTCCAACGCCGGCCGCTGTTCCGAGCGCAGCCACCACCCACCCAACCAGCGCTTCCTAAGTGCCGGATACCGCGACGCGCAGCTGATGCAGCGCGTCTCGGTCCAGGTGAGCGGCGCCTGCCGCTACACCTTCCAGCCAGGCCGAGAGATCGGTCCCTTTCTCTTGCGGCCAACCTTGGGCCGATCGCTCCAGTCGTAGCAACAGATGTCGCTCGGCCTCCAGCTCCAGGGTCTTCACCTGTTCGCGTAGCCCATGCAGGTCGGCGTCCAGCATGGCGATGGTTTTCCATTGCGTGCGCAATGCCCGCAGCGGTTGCACCACATCGTTGTCCCACGGCTCAGCCACACCGCGAAGTTGCTGCAGGCGTTGCTCATTGCAGGCCACTCCCCGCTGTCCCAGCCATGCCGCACACAGCAGCAGGCACACGTTGACGCCCGCCGACTGCAATTGCAGACACGCCTGTTCAACGCCCGGACGGGCATAAGTACTCAGGGAAAAGCTCCACAGGTCAGAGGACATAGTGCTACTCGCGCCAGTTGCGAGCGAAGCTGGTAGACTCCGCCGCCATTATGATTCGACTTCAGAACCTGACTTTACAGCGTGGCCCGCAACGTCTGCTAGAAGACGCCGAGTTGACGCTGCACGCCGGCCAGAAAGCCGGCCTCATCGGTGCCAACGGCGCCGGCAAATCGAGCCTGTTCGCCTTGCTTCGGGGTGAGCTGCACCCGGATTCGGGTGACTGCTTCCTGCCGGCCGACTGGCGTATCGCCCACATGCGCCAGGAGGTCGATACGCTCGAACGCCTGGCGGTCGACTACGTGCTCGATGGCGACCTGCGCCTGCGCCAGGTGCAACGCGACCTCGCCGCAGCCGAAGCGGCCCATGACGGTGCCGCTCAGGCCCGTCTGCACTCGGAACTCGACAGCGCCGACGGTTACACCGCCGATGCCCGTGCCCGCAAGCTGCTGGCGGGCCTTGGGTTCACCAATGACCAGATGGATCGTCAGGTCGGAGATTTCTCCGGTGGCTGGCGGATGCGTCTGAACCTGGCGCAGGCCTTGATGTGCCCATCGGACCTGTTGCTGCTTGATGAACCGACCAACCACTTGGACCTCGACGCCATCATTTGGCTGGAAGAGTGGCTCAAAAGTTATCCCGGCACCTTGATGCTGATCTCCCACGACCGGGATTTCCTCGATGCCGTGGTCGATCACGTGGCTCACGTCGATCAGCGCAAGATCACGCTCTATCGCGGTGGCTACAGCGCCTTCGAACGCGCCCGCGCCGAACGCCTGGCCCAGCAACAACAGGCGTACGAGAAGCAGCAGGCGCAACGTGCGCACATGGAAAGCTACATCGCCCGCTTCAAGGCCCAGGCCACCAAGGCCCGCCAGGCCCAGAGCCGGATCAAGGCATTGGAGCGGATGGAAGAGTTGACCGCGGCCCACGTCGACTCACCGTTCGACTTCGTCTTCCGCGAGTCGCAGAAAATCTCCAGCCCGCTGATCGACCTGTCCGATGCCCGTCTGGGTTACGGCGAGAAAACCGTGCTGGAGAAGGTCAAGCTGCAATTGACCCCCGGCGCGCGGATCGGCCTGCTCGGTCCCAACGGCGCGGGCAAGTCGACCCTGATCAAGAACCTTGCGGGTGAACTCACGCCGCTGGCCGGTCGCTTGACCCGTGGCGAAAACACGGTTGTCGGTTACTTCGCCCAGCATCAGCTTGATTCCCTGGACTCCAAGGCCAGCCCGCTGCTGCACTTGCAGCGCCTGGCGCCGACCGAGCGCGAGCAGACACTGCGAGACTTCCTCGGTGGCTTCGACTTCCGGGGCGCGCGGATCGATGAGCCGGTGCTGAATTTCTCCGGTGGCGAGAAGGCGCGTCTGGCGTTGGCGCTGATCGCCTGGGACCGGCCGAACCTGTTGCTGCTCGACGAACCGACCAACCACCTTGACCTGGAAATGCGCCTGGCGCTGACCATGGCCCTGCAGGAATTCAGTGGCGCGGTGCTGGTGGTCTCCCACGATCGTCATTTGCTCAAAAGCACCACCGACAATTTCTATCTGGTAGCCGATGGCAAGGTCGAAGAATTCGACGGCGACCTGGAGGACTACACCCGCTGGCTGGTGGAGTATCGCCAGCGCAATGCCCCGGTCAGCACCACGCCGGTCAACCCGGACAAGACCGACAAGAAAGCCCAGCGTCAGGCCGCAGCGGCGTTGCGTCAGCAACTGGCGCCGCACAAGCGTGAGGCTGACAAGCTTGAAGCCGAGTTGGGCAAGCTTCACGAGAAACTGGCGAAGATCGATGCCAGCCTCGGCGACAGCGACATCTACGAACCGGCGCGCAAGAACGAATTGCGTGATCTGCTGGCCGAACAGGCCAAGCTGAAGGTGCGTGAGGCGGAGCTGGAAGAAGCCTGGATGGAAGCGTTGGAGCTGTTGGAAAGCATGCAGGCGGAGCTGGAGGCGCTGTCCTGATGGACGCCTTCAAGCTGCCGTTGCCAGCGGTGTGGGTCGAGCCGATCTGGCTCGGCGTGCAAATCCTGCTGATCCTGCTGGCCGGTTACTTTACCCAGCGCTTCGTCGCGAAATGCCTGACCCGACTCGGTGAACGCTACCCGTTTCCGCCACAGTTGCTGATGCCCCTGCGCGGAGGCCTGCGTTGGCTGATCATGGGCAGCGCGCTGATTTTCGTGCTGGAGCGCCTCGGGGTTTCGGCCACGGTGCTCTGGACGGCGCTGTCGGGTTTTGTCGCGGTCGCTGCAGTCGCGTTTTTCGCCATGTGGAGCGTGCTCTCCAACTTGCTCTGCGCGATTCTGATCTTCACCGTCGGCCCGTTTCGGCTGGGGGATGTGGTCGAGTTGGTGGACACCACCGACAAGCCCGGCGTCAAAGGTCGGGTAGTAGCGATCAATTTGCTTTACACCACTTTGGTCGAAGCCGAAGAGCTCGGAACCGGCAGCGCCATGGTGCAAGTGCCGAACAGTTTGTTCTTTCAGCGCTCGGTTCGACGCTGGCGCGGCAGTGATGCCTTTCCTTCAAGCGGTTTCGAAAAGTAGCCGACACGCCGGCCACGCGGGTCGGCGGTCGTCATGTCCGACAAAAAATCGGTAGTCATCGGCCCAAAGCCGCATTAGCTTAGACGTCTGTTACGAGTCTGAGTCGAGGTGTGCGATGGAGCTTCAAACATGGCTGGCTTTTTTTGCCGCCTGCTGGGTGATCAGTCTTTCTCCGGGGGCTGGCGCCATTGCGTCGATGTCCAGCGGCCTGCAATACGGTTTCTGGCGTGGGTACTGGAATGCCCTTGGCCTGCAATTGGGGCTGGCGCTGCAGATCGCGATTGTCGGCGCCGGTGTGGGCGCGATTCTTACGGCATCGGCGACCGCGTTCTATGCGATCAAATGGTTCGGTGTGGCGTATCTGGTTTATCTCGCGATCAAGCAATGGCGGGCGTTGCCCAGCGACATGAGCGATAACGCCGCTGTGCGCCCGATCGGCAAACCGCTGGTGCTGATATTCCGTGGCTTCCTGGTCAACATCAGCAACCCCAAGGCGCTGGTGTTCATGCTGGCGGTGTTGCCACAATTCATCGATCCCCACGCGCCGCTGCTGGCTCAGTACCTGATCATTGGTGTGACCATGGTCTGCGTCGACCTGATCGTTATGGCCGGTTACACCGGGTTGGCGTCCAGGGTGCTGCGCCTGTTGCGCACGCCCAAGCAGCAAAAACGCATGAACCGCACCTTTGCCGGGCTGTTTATTGGTGCCGCTGCCTTCATGGCGACCCTGCGCAAAGCCGCCGTTTAAACCCACGCTGACAAAAAAGGCGACCTATACAGGTCGCCTTTTTTATTGTCGCAAGGGCGGGGTCAGCGCATCCGATTGGCTTGGCGCCCTTTACCGAGAGGGTGGCAGGTGGTCGATACGGGCGCTGGCCCTTGGTTTCGCCCTGACGCCAGCAGAGCAGACAAAGCTTGAGCGAAAGTCATTGAGAGTGAACAATATATTACTTCGTGTTTCCAATTGAGATTCATTCATGATTGCCCCGTCCCGTTTCCTGGCCTGGTTCTTCGTACCGTTGCTGGCCTTATGCAGCTCCCACCTGCTGGCCGACACGGTGGAAGGTGCGCCGCAAGCGCTGCACCTGCTCGACTACATCGGCGCGGATTACCCGGCAACGGTGCGGGCAGGCAAGGTCATTGACGAATCTGAATACCGCGAACAGCTCGAATTCACCGGGGTGTTGCAAGGTTTGGTCGCCGCCATGCCGGGCAAGCCGGAAAAAGCCGGGCTGGAGCAGGGCATCAGTGCGCTGCATGCGGCGATCACGGCGCGTCAGGACGGCGCGGAGGTCGCCCGCCAGGCCCGGCAACTGGGCGCGAAACTGGCCGTGGCCTACGAGGTCAGCCAGGCCCCGGTCATTACCCCCGACCCGACTCGCGGCGCGCCCCTGTACGCCCAGCATTGTTCGGTGTGCCACGGTGATGCAGGCGCTGGCGACGGCCCTGCGGGTGTCGGCCTGACCCCGCCACCGGCCAATCTGCGTGATGCTGCGCGCCTGGATCAACTGAGCCTCTACGGGATCTACAGCACCCTGGGGCTCGGCGTCGAAGGCACCGACATGCCGGCCTTCGCCGACCAACTGGACGATCGCCAGCGTTGGGATCTGGCCACCTATATCGCCGGCTTCAGCGCCGATCCGGCGACCGCCAGCGGCGACAAGACCTACAACATTGCCGATCTGGCCCGTCAGACCCCGGCCGAAGTACAGGCTGCCGACGGCCCGCAAGCGGCTGCAACCTTCCGGGCCCAGCGGGCGCAACCCCCGCAGGTCAAGCGCGGCCCGGCGCAGTTGCTCGACTACACCGCCGCCACGCTGGACAAGAGCCTCGCGGCCTATCGCGCCGGCGAACACGATCAAGCCTATGACTTGTCGGTGGCGGCGTATCTGGAAGGTTTCGAGCTGGTCGAAAGCTCGCTGGATAACGTCGACGCCAACGTGCGCAAAGACACTGAGAAATCGCTGATGGCTTACCGTCAGTCGTTGCAGGACGGTTTGCCGGTCGAACAGGTCGAGCAGCGCCTGGAAGCCGCCAAGGCCAAGTTGAAAGTGTCCGCCGGCTTGCTGGGCAGCGATGGTTTGAGCTGGTCCCTGAGCTTCATTTCCGGCCTGTTGATTCTGCTGCGCGAAGGTCTGGAAGCCATCCTGGTACTGGCGGCGATCCTCGCTTTCTTGCGTAACACCGGCCAGCAGTCGGCGGTGCGCAGTGTCAACGTCGGTTGGGGCCTGGCGTTGCTGGCCGGTCTGGGGACATGGGCGCTGGCGGCGTATGTGATCGATGTCAGCGGCTCCCAGCGCGAACTGCTGGAAGGCGCGACGGCGCTGTTTGCCAGCGTCATGGTGCTGTGGCTCGGCGTGTGGATGCACGACCGTCGTCATGCTGCGGCCTGGCAGGATTACATCAAGAGCAGCCTGGTGGGCGGTGGCGGGCGATTCGGCTTTGCGATCCTGGCGTTTTTCTCGGTTTATCGTGAACTGTTCGAAGTGATCCTGTTCTACGAAACCCTGTGGCTACAGGCCGGCCCGGCCGGTCACGACGCGGTACTGGCCGGTGGGGCGACGGCGCTGGTGCTGTTGGTCGGTCTCGCCTGGGTCATCCTGCGTGGTTCAGCGAAACTGCCGCTGGCACTGTTCTTCAGCATCAACGCCGCTCTGCTGTGCGCGCTGTCGGTGGTGTTTGCCGGGCATGGCGTCAAGGCGCTGCAGGAAGCCGGGATTTTCGGTACGCGGCCGGTGCCGTTCTTTGAATTCGACTGGCTGGGGATCCATGCCGATGCGTATTCGCTGAGTGCTCAGGCGGTGGCGATTGTTGCGATTGTTGTGTTGTATGGTCGAAGCTGGGTGGCTGAGAAGCGTCGGGTAGCTGTTTCTTAAAGCATTCGCTTCGCTCACATTCGCGAGCAGGCTCGCTCCCACAGGATTAGCGCTAACGTTGTGGGAGCGAGCCTGCTCGCGATGCTTTTTGGAAGAGGAAAAACTGATGCGTGTCTGGATCGATGCCGACGCCTGCCCCAGGGCGGCCAAGGATCTGGTGGTGAAGTTCGCCCTGAAGCGCCGGCTCGAAGTGGTGCTGGTGGCCGGGCAGCCGCAGATCAAGCCGGGTCTGGCGTTGGTAAAGCTGATCGTGGTGCCGAGCGGCCCGGACGCGGCCGATGATTACCTGGTTGAGCACGCCGTGCCTGGGGAGCTGGTGATCTGCAGCGATGTGCCGCTGGCCGACCGCCTGGTGAAGAAGGGCGTAGCCGCGCTGGACCCGCGAGGCAAGGAGTTCGATGCGCAGAACATGGGTGATCGGCTGGCGGTGCGTAACCTGTTCACCGATCTGCGAGAGCAGGGGCAGATGAGCGGTGGCCCGGCACCGTTTGGCGAGCGGGAAAAGCAGGCGTTTGCCAATGCGCTGGATCGGATATTGACCCGGTTATCGCGTAACGCCTGAGTCGGACGAAAAACCCTGTGGGAGCGAGCTTGCTCCCACAATTAGAGGGTGTCAGGCGTCGTTTTCGTGGGTCAGCTCGAGCACGCGGTCGACCAGTTTGTTGATACCGGAGGCCGCTTCGCTGATTGACTGCGCCAGCATGTACGCCGGTGTAGTCACCAGTTTGCGCGCCTTGTCTTCGACGATTTCGCTGACCGCGCAGTCTTTGTGGGTCGCGCCCATCTTGTTCAGGGCGGCAGCGGTGTCGGCGTCGTTGCCGATGGTGCAGGTCACGCCCGGCCCGTAGATCTTCGCCGCCAGGGCCGGCGAGATGCAGATCAGACCGACCGGTTTGCCGGCCTCGGCAAAGGCTTCGGTCAGGGCCAGTACGTCCGGTTGCACGGTGCAGCCGGTGCCTTCGACGGCAAAGTTGGAGAGATTCTTGGCCGAACCGAAACCGCCGGGAACGATCAAGGCATCGAAGTCTTCGGCGTTGGCTTCGCGGATGTCCTTGACCTCGCCACGGGCGATGCGCGCCGACTCCACCAGCACGTTGCGCGACTCGGGCATTTCTTCGCCGGTCAGGTGGTTGATCACGTGCAGCTGCGCGATGTTCGGGGCAAAGCACTGCACTTGCGCGCCACGCTGGTCCAGGCGCAACAAGGTGATCACGCTTTCGTAGATCTCTGCGCCGTCGTACACGCCACAACCGGAAAGGATCACTGCAACTTTTTTGCTCATGGGCTTTTCTCCAGATTCATGGCGTTAAATGTCCACTAATTTGTCACTCGTTGCCATAGGGTTAAATCGCGGCTACACATAGGATCTGTCCCCAGGATTCCGATCAGGGCGCGTCATGGACTTCATTCTGTATGCGGTGCCGTTTTTCTTTGTGCTGATTGCCGTCGAGCTGCTGGCCGACCGTTGGCGCGGGGTGAGCAACTATCGGGTGGCGGACGCGATCAACAGCATCAGCACCGGCGTGCTGTCGACCACCACCGGCCTGCTGACCAAGGGCGTGGGGCTGGTCACCTATGCCTTTGCCCTCAAGCATCTGGCGCTGTTCGAGCTTTCGGCCGACAGCGTTTGGGTCTGGGTTTTCGCCTTTGTCCTTTACGACTTCTGCTATTACTGGCTGCATCGAATGGGCCATGAACGCAACATCCTCTGGGCCGCGCATTCGGTGCATCACCAGAGCGAGGACTACAACCTCTCCACCGCCCTGCGTCAGACCAGCACCGGGTTCCTGCTGAGCTGGATCTTCTACCTGCCCATGGCGGTGGTTGGCATACCGCTGTTGGTATTCGTCAGCGTCGCCGCGCTGAACCTGCTGTACCAGTTCTGGGTGCATACCCGGCACATTCCCAAGCTCGGCTGGTTCGAGTGGTTCTTTGTCACGCCGTCCAACCATCGGGCTCACCATGCACAGAACGCTCTCTACATGGATCGCAACTATGGCGGGGTGTTCATTATTTGGGACCGACTGTTCGGCTCGTTCCAGGAGGAGGACGACAACGAACCGGTGATTTTCGGTGTGACCACGCCGCTGGCGAGCTGGAATCCGATCTGGGCGAATGTGCAGTTCTATGCGCAGTTGTGGGCGGATGCGCGGCGCGCCGAAAGCACCTGGGACAAATGGCGGATCTGGTTCATGCGCACCGGTTGGCGGCCGGCGGATGTGGCGGCCAAATACCCGATGAACAAACCGGACCTGAGCCAGTTCCGCAAATTCGAGGTGCCGCTGGACGGACGTCAGCAGCTCTACGTCTTGCTGCAGTTCTGCGTTTACATCGCGTTGGGCAGCTACTTGATGAATCTGGAGCCGAGCCTGCCGACCGCTGCCCTGATCCTGGGCTGGAGTGCCGTGGCGTTGGGGCTGTTCGTGCTGGGGGTGGCCCTGGAGAATCGCCCGTGGGCGTTGAAGCTGGAGTTGTTGCGACTGGCGTCGAATGTGCCGCTGGTATGGCTGGCGCCACTGGTGGGGCTGTGGCCGGCCAGCGCGGTGGGCTGGGTCGGCCTGCTCAGTTACAGCCTGCTCAGCGGTATCGGTCTCTACTGCTGCAGAAACCGCTTCACTCGGCTGGCGTCTTAGCGTTTTCGATTTTGGCCTGCTCAGCCTTCAAGGCTTGCTCGTCGGCATAAATCTGCCGGGCCAGGCGGGCATTCTTGAAGCGTCGGCGCAGCCACAGGACCAGGCCCAGCACCAGCAGGGCGCCGAGGACCCATAGCTCGTACTTCTTGATGCTGCCGAGCATGCCTTCGAGCACCGCGCCGAAGTGATACGCGGCAGCGGCCAGCGCAGTCGCCCAGACCGCCGCGCCTATGCCGTTGAGCAGCAGGTATCGCCCCGGTGGATAGCCCGAAAGACCGATGGCCACGGGCATCACCGTGCGTAACCCATAGACGAAGCGGAAGCTCAGCACCCAAATGTCCGGGTGTTTGCGGATGTGTTCCAGCGCCCGGTCACCCATCAGTTGCCAGCGAGGTTTGCGCGCAAGCAACTTGCGACCGTGCTTTCGTCCCATGAAGTACCACAGCTGATCGCCGGCATAACTGCCGAAGAACGCCACGACCACCACCAGGTTGATATCCATGTATCCACGGAACGCGAGGAAGCCTGCGAGCACCAGAATGGTTTCGCCTTCGAAGAACGTGCCGAGAAACAAGGCAAAATAGCCGAAGTCATGCAGAAATTGTTGGAGCATTGTCTGGGTGCTGGCGAAATGAACGCGCAGCCTAACCCTTCGTACTCATTCAGGAAAGTGTCGAAATGTGTCTCGACGTGAACATTTCCTACAAGGACAATGGAATGCGGCTACATGTCGCAGTGTGCACATAACTGTCACGCGATCGTCATAATGGCCGCTTATAACTGTCACGCTCGCACGCCAGCGGGCTCAGGAGTCTGCCGTGAGCTTTACCCCCGCCAACCGTTTGTTCCCTGCAACCCGCCTGCGCCGCAACCGCCGTGATGATTTTTCGCGTCGTCTGGTTCGTGAAAACGTGTTGACCGTCGATGATCTGATTTTGCCGGTGTTTGTGCTGGACGGTGAAAACCGTCGCGAAGCGGTCGCCTCGATGCCGGGCGTCGAACGCCTGACCATCGATCTGTTGCTGGAAGAAGCGGCCAAATGGGTCGAGCTGGGGATTCCGGCGCTGGCGCTGTTCCCGGTGACGCCACCGGAACTCAAGTCGCTGGATGCCGCCGAAGCCTGGAACCCCAACGGTATCGCCCAGCGTGCCACCCGTGCCCTGCGTGCGCAGTTTCCTGAGCTGGGCGTGATCACCGACGTCGCGCTGGACCCGTTCACCACCCATGGCCAGGACGGCATTCTCGACGAAGAAGGCTATGTGCAGAACGACATCACCGTCGACGCACTGGTCAAGCAGGCCCTGTCCCATGCCGAAGCCGGCGCTCAGGTGGTGGCCCCGTCGGACATGATGGACGGCCGCATCCAGGCCATTCGCGAGGCGCTGGAACTGGCCGATCACGTCAATGTGCGGATCATGGCCTACTCGGCGAAGTACGCCAGTGCCTATTACGGGCCGTTCCGCGATGCCGTCGGGTCGGCGCTGAACCTGGGCAAGGCCAACAAAGCCTCCTATCAGATGGACCCGGCCAACAGCAACGAAGCCCTGCACGAAGTGGCGGCTGACTTGTCAGAAGGCGCAGACATGGTCATGGTCAAGCCTGGCATGCCCTATCTGGACATCCTCTGGCGGGTCAAGGAAGAATTCAAAGTGCCGACTTTTGTTTATCAAGTCAGCGGCGAGTACGCCATGCACATGGCCGCGATCCAGAATGGCTGGTTGAGTGAAGGGGTGATCCTCGAATCCCTGACCGCCTTTAAACGTGCCGGCGCTGATGGCATCCTGACGTACTTTGCCGTTCGCGCAGCTCAATTGTTACGAGAGCCAAAATAGCCCTCCCAGGAACATGTGATGAATACCGAAGGACTGACTGAAGTTGCCGTAAAAGACGCTCAACCCGTGGTGGAGCAAATCGCCGAAACCCCGCCGGAATTGGAGCCTGCTCCGCCTGTGGTGGTCGCCGAAACCGCTGCGGCAGCGCCAGCGATTGTCATTCCAGGCCTGGATGACAGCAGCCTGTACATCCACCGCGAGCTGTCGCAACTGCAGTTCAACATCCGCGTACTGGAACAGGCGCTGGATGAGTCCTACCCGTTGCTGGAGCGGTTGAAGTTTCTGCTGATCTTCTCCAGCAACCTGGACGAGTTCTTCGAAATTCGCGTGGCCGGCCTGAAGAAACAGATCACCTTCGCCCGTGAACAGGCCGGCGCCGATGGTCTGCAACCCCATCAGGCCCTGGCCCGCATCAGCGAGCTGGTGCATGGGCACGTTGATCGTCAGTACGCGATCCTCAACGACATTCTGTTGCCGGAGCTGGAAAAACATCAGGTCCGCTTCATCCGTCGGCGTTACTGGACGACCAAGCTCAAGACGTGGGTTCGCCGCTATTTTCGCGACGAGATCGCCCCGATCATCACCCCGATCGGCCTCGACCCGACGCACCCGTTCCCATTGCTGGTGAACAAGAGCCTGAACTTCATCGTCGAGCTCGAAGGCATCGACGCCTTCGGTCGCGATTCCGGTCTGGCGATCATCCCGGCACCGCGTCTGTTGCCACGGATCATCAAGGTGCCGGAAGAAGTCGGTGGCCCTGGCGACAACTATGTATTCCTGTCGTCGATGATCCACGCTCACGCCGATGACCTGTTCCAGGGCATGAAGGTCAAGGGCTGCTATCAGTTCCGCCTGACCCGTAACGCCGACCTGGCGCTGGACTCCGAGGATGTCGAGGACCTGGCCCGCGCCTTGCGCGGCGAACTGTTCTCCCGTCGCTACGGTGACGCGGTACGCCTGGAAGTGGCCGATACCTGCCCGAAACACCTGTCCGACTACCTGCTCAAGCAGTTCAACCTGAGCGAGACCGAGTTGTACCAGGTCAACGGCCCGGTGAACCTGACGCGACTGTTCAGCATCACCGGCCTGGACAGCCAGCGCGAGCTGCAATACCTGCCGTTCACGCCGCAGATCCCGAAACTGCTGCAGAACAGCGAAAACATCTTCAGCGTGATCAGCAAGCAGGACATCCTGTTGCTGCACCCATTCGAGTCGTTCACCCCGGTGGTCGACCTGCTGCGTCAGGCGGCAAAAGACCCGCACGTTCTGGCCGTACGCCAGACCCTGTACCGCTCTGGCGCCAACTCGGAAATCGTCGACGCGCTGGTGGATGCCGCACGTAACGGCAAGGAAGTCACCGCCGTCATCGAATTGCGTGCGCGGTTCGACGAAGAGTCCAACCTGCAACTGGCCAGCCGTCTGCAAGCGGCGGGGGCGGTGGTGATTTACGGCGTGGTCGGCTTCAAGACCCACGCCAAGATGATGCTGATCCTGCGTCGCGAGGCCGGTGAAATCGTGCGTTACGCGCACTTGGGCACGGGTAACTACCACGCCGGCAACGCCCGCCTGTACACCGACTACAGCCTGCTGACCTCCGACGATGCCTTGTGTGAAGACGTCGGCAAGCTGTTCAGCCAGTTGATCGGTATGGGTAAGACGCTGCGCATGAAGAAGCTGCTGCATGCGCCGTTCACCCTGAAGAAGGGCATGCTCGACATGATTGCCCGCGAAACCCAGTTCGCCCTCGACGGCAAACCGGCGCACATCATCGCCAAGTTCAACTCGCTGACCGATCCGAAGATCATCCGCGCGTTGTACAAGGCCAGTCAGTCTGGCGTGCGCATCGATCTGATAGTGCGTGGCATGTGCTGCCTGCGGCCGGGCATCGCCGGGGTTTCGCACAACATTCACGTGCGCTCGATCATCGGCCGTTTCCTGGAACACACGCGGGTCTTCTATTTCCTCAACGGCGGTGAAGAGCAGATGTTCCTCTCCAGTGCCGACTGGATGGAGCGCAACCTCGACAAGCGCGTCGAGACTTGCTTCCCGGTGGAAGGCAAGAAGCTGATCATGCGGGTCAAGAAAGAGCTGGAGCTTTATCTCACCGATAACACCCACAGCTGGAGCCTGCAGTCGGACGGTCGTTACATCCGTAACACGCCAACCGGCAACCAGAACCCGCGCAGCGCCCAGGCGACGCTGCTGGAGCGTTTGGGCAGCCCGATCCTGGCCGTGCGTTAACGCCGGCCAGTTGTAAAAAATGGCGATCCCAAGGGGTCGCCATTTTTGTTTTCGCCGCCGTCCCTGCAGGAGCGAGCTCGCTCCTACAGGGGGTTCAGCGCACGCTCAGGACGATATCGACCCGCGTCAGCCATTCCGCTTCGATGGCGAAGTCGGCCTGGGTCAGCTGGTTGTCGTCCAGCCAGTTTTCCGGGAACACCACTTCCAGGCTGTTGCCATTGGCGTTCAGTTCCACCTGAGGCATTTGCTGGGTGCCGCGGATGTGATGGAACAGGATCGCGAAGCGCAGCAGCACGCACAGGCGAATCAGCTTGATGCCGTCATCGCCGAAATCGGCAAACTTGTCCTTGGGAATGTTGCGTCGGTGGCCGCGCACCAGCAGCGCGAGCATCAATTGGTCTTCGCGGGAGAAGCCGGCCAGGTCCGAGTGTTCGATCAGGTAGGCGCCATGCTTGTGGTACTGGTAGTGGGCGATGTCCAGACCCACTTCGTGGACCTTGGCGGCCCAGCCGAGCAGTTCGCGCCAGACACCGTCTTCCAGATCCCAATCCTTGGCCACTTGATCGAACGCATGCAGGGCCTTGCGCTCGACCCGTACCGCCTGTTCCAGATCGACGTGGTAGCGCTCCATCAGCGAGGTCAGGGTACGCTCACGCACGTCTTCGTGATGATGGCGACCCAGCAGGTCGTAGAGCACGCCTTCACGCAGCGCGCCTTCACAATGGTCCATGCGTTGCAGTTCGAGGGCGTCGAAAATGGCTTCGAGAATCGCCAGGCCGGCCGGGAAAATGGCGCGACGGTCCGGTTTGATGCCTTCGAAGTCGATTTTCTCGACGTCGCCGAGCTTGATCAGTTTGCGCTTGAGCCAAGCCAGGCCCTCGGCGTTCACTTCCCCCGTGCCGTGACCACCCGCCTTCAGCGCCAGGCCGATGGCGCGGATGGTGCCCGAGGAGCCGATGGCTTCATCCCAGGTCAGGCGATGCAGGGCGTGTTCGATGCTCATGATCTCCAGGCGTGCCGCCGTGTACGCCTGGGCGTAGCGGGCCGGGGTGATCTTGCCGTCCTTGAAGTAGCGCTGGGTGAAGCTGACGCAGCCCATCTGCAGGCTTTCGCGCAGCAGGGGTTCGAAACGCTGGCCGATGATGAACTCGGTACTGCCGCCGCCGATGTCGGCCACGAGGCGTTTGCCCGGGGTATCGGCGAGGGTGTGGGAGACGCCCAGATAGATCAGGCGCGCTTCTTCACGGCCGGAAATGACTTCCACCGGATGGCCGAGTATCTCTTCGGCGCGGTGGATGAATTCAGCCCGGTTGCGGGCTTCGCGCAGGGCGTTGGTGCCAACGATGCGTACGGCGCCCAGTGGCATACCGTTTATCAGTTGGGCGAAGCGTTTCAGGCAATCGAGCCCGCGCTGCATCGATTCTTCGCTGAGCTTGCGCTCCTCGTCGATGCCGGCCGCCAGCTGAACCTTCTCCCCGAGACGCTCGAGAATGCGGATTTCGCCGTTCTGGGCCTTGGCCACGACCATGTGAAAGCTGTTGGAGCCCAGGTCGATTGCGGCGATCAGGGACAGATTCTTGGCTTGGGATTGCGGCATGGTCAGGCTCTCGGTCGATAACCCTGCCATCGTGCCACGATCAAAGGCTGCCGCCAACGCGTAGGTGACCGCTTCGCGGTCAATCGCGAGCAGGCTCGCTCCCACAGGACCTCCATGTGGGAGCGAGCCTGCTCGCGATGACGGTCTTTACGACGCCGAAGATCCGTCAGCCCGCTGCTTCCACGGTCCCAATGAAATTCGCCAGCTCCGCCGTCTGTGGATTGGCGAACAGCACTTTCGGATCCCCCACTTCATGCACCTTGCCCTGATGCATGAACACCAACTTATCCCCAACCTCCCGGGCAAAGCGCATTTCGTGGGTGACCATGATCAGCGTCATGCCCTCCCTGGCCAGTTGCCGGACCACGCTGAGCACTTCGTTGACCAGCTCCGGGTCCAGCGCCGAGGTGATTTCATCGCACAGCAGTACTTTCGGTGACATCGCCAGCGCACGGGCAATCGCCACGCGTTGTTGCTGCCCACCGGACAGTCGATCAGGGAAGGCATCGAATTTCTCGCCCAGCCCGACGCGTTCCAGCATCTGCCGCGCCAGCTCGGCGGCCCTGGCTTTCGGCACTTTCTGCACCACTTGCGGCGCGAGCATCACGTTTTCGCCCACCGTCAGGTGCGGGAACAGGTTGAACTGCTGGAACACCATGCCGACTTTTTGCCGCAGGCTGCGCAGGTCCGCGCGGGCGGCGTCGAGGTATTCGCCGTCGACTTCGATGACGCCGTCGTTGATCGATTCCAGACCGTTCAGGGTGCGCAGCAGGGTCGATTTACCCGAGCCGCTGCGCCCGATGATTGCCACCACCTGGCCTTCCTCGACACTCAGGTCGATGCCTTTAAGCACATGGTGATCGCCGTAATATTTATGCAGGGCGGAAATTCTAAGCAGAGGCATGCAGTCTCCTTTCCAGGTAGCGCGCACTGAGGGACAAGGGGTAGCAGAGCAAGAAGTAGCCGAGGGCAACGAGGCCGTAGACCATGAATGGTTCGAAGGTGGCGTTGGCGAGCATGCCGCCGGTTTTGGTCAGCTCGGTGAAACCGATGATCGAGGTCACGGCGGTGCCCTTGACCACTTGCACCGAAAAGCCCACGGTCGGCGCCACGGCGATGCGCAGTGCCTGCGGCAGGATGACGTAGCGCAACTGTTCCAGTCGGCTCAGCGCCAGGCTGGACGAGGCTTCCCACTGGCCGTTGGGGATCGACTCGACGCAACCCCGCCAGATCTCCGCCAGATAAGCGCTGGTGAACAGGGTCAAGGCGAGCGCTGCTGCCGCCCACGGCGAAATCTCCACCCCGGCCAACGCCACGCCGAAGAACACCAGAAACAGCTGCATCAGCAGCGGCGTGCCCTGGAACAGTTCGATGTAGGTGCGGGCAACGTTGCGCGGCAGGGGACTGTCCGAGATGCGCATCACCATGATCAGCAGCCCGATCAAGCCGCCACCGATGAACGCCACCAGCGACAGCGCCAGCGTCCATTGCAGGCCTGTGAGCAGGTTGCGCACGATGTCCAGGAAGGTGAAATCGCTCATCGGCTGCTCCTTGCGCTGTTTCTTGCGACAAACCGATGACCGATCCAGTTGAGCAACTGGCGGATCAGCAGGGCCATGCACAGGTAGATCAGCGTGGTCAGGGCGTAGGTTTCAAAGGCGCGGAAGTTGCGCGACTGAATGAAGTTGGCGGCGAAGCTCAGCTCTTCCGTGGCGATTTGCGAACACACGGCCGAGCCGAGCATGACGATGATGATCTGGCTGCTCAGGGCTGGCCAGACTTTGCCCAGCGCGGGCAGTAGCACCACGTGACGGAACGCTTCGAAGCGCGTCATCGCCAATGCCGCCGCGGCCTCCAGTTGACCCCGTGGAATCGCCTGGATGCCGGCGCGGATAATCTCGGTGGAGTACGCGCCCAGGTTGATCACCATCGCCAGCACCGCGGCCTGCCATTCGGAAATCTGCAGCCCCAGCGACGGCAGGCCGAAGAAGATGAAAAACAGCTGCACCAGGAATGGCGTGTTACGGATCAACTCGACATAGACGCCGAAAATCCCGGCGAACGGGCGGATGTTCCACGCCCGCACCAACGCTCCCACGATGCCCATACTCACCCCGAGCACCGCGCCAATGGCCGTCAGCTCAAGGGTGAACAGCGCACCGCGCAGCAGCAGATCGGTGTTTTGCACCACCGGCAGGAAATCGAACTGATAAGCCATATAGGGGCTCCTGCACGCAGAGTCAGAGGTCGGCCGGCAGCGGTTCTTTCAGCCAGGTCAGGGCGTTTTTCTCCAGGGCGCCATCGCCCTTGGCGGTGACGAGGATCTGGTTGACCTTGTCCAGCAGTGCCGGCTCGTTCTTGTTCACGCCGACATAGACCGGTGAATCCTTGAGCTTCACTTTCAGCGCGGGCACGCGTTTCGGACTTTTCTCGCTGATCGCCACCATCACCACGTTGCCGCTGGCGATCAGGTCGACCTGACCGGCCAGGTAAGCGGCGATGGTCGAGTTGTTGTCCTCGAAACGCTTGATGGTCACGCCTTCGGGGGCGACCTTGGTCAGTTCGATGTCTTCGATGGCGCCACGGGTGACGCTGATGGTTTTGCCCTTGAGGTCGTCCAGGCTCTTGACGTTGGCGTCTGGCGGACCGAACACGGCCAGGTAGAACGGCGCGTACGCCCGGGAGAAGTCGATGACTTTTTCGCGCTCAGGGTTCTTGCCAAGGCTGGAGATCACCAAGTCAACCTTGCCGGTGGTCAGGAACGGGATCCGGTTGGTGCTGTTGACCGGCGTCAGTTCGAGTTTGACCTTGAGCTGGTCGGCCAGCAGCTTCGCGGTGTCGATGTCGAGGCCGCGTGGCTTCATGTCCGGGCCGACCGAGCCGAAGGGCGGAAAGTCCTGAGGCACGGCGACTTTGAGGACGCCACGCTTGAGCACATCTTCCAGACCGTCGGCGTGGGCGGGTGCCTGGCTCAGCATCAGGCTGGCAAACAGGGCAGCGAGTAGGGCGCTGTAACGCTGGATCATGGCAAATCTCCGAATCGGCGAGGAGTAATTTCTGCGATTCGACAGAGCACGGGGCATGCCAAGATAGGGTTTTCCGGGTGCCAGGCCGCGGTTTTACTGATGTGGCAAGGTCTTACTGGTCTGAACAGTCAGGTGTTATTTCGCACCTCGATGGCGCATCTGTGAAAATCGCCGAACCCCCATGGGGCACGACTTGCCGGACGCCGTGAATAGCTTTACAACTACCCGCACATTGGCCTGGTTCGTCTGGAAAACCATGAACTCGATCTCCCGCGCCGTACCTGAAGTGGCGCTGCAAGCCATCCGCAAACTGATCACCGAACAAGGTTTCGGGCCGGGCGATGCCTTGCCCTCGCAACGGGACCTGGCGGTGCAATTGGGGGTCAGTCGGGCGTCGTTGCGCGAAGCGTTATCGTCACTCAGTGCGTTGGGTGTCATCAGTATCCAGCCGGGCAAAGGCGTGTTCGTGCAGTCGCCCGTGGAACTGCCGCGAGGCGAGGGCGCGCCGAGCTGGCCGTTCGCGGCCCAGGCTTCGCCGCTGGATATCTTTCAATTGCGCTATGCGCTGGAAGGGTTCGCTGCGGGGCTGGCTGCCGTGACCTTGAGCACCGATGAGCTTGATGCGCTGGAAGATAATGTCGCCGCCATGCGCAACGAACTGAAGGCCGGGGACTTTGAGGCCGCGGCGCGTCTGGACTTCGAATTCCATCGGCGCATTCTGCTCGCCAGCGGCAACCAGGCGATGCTGAGCATCCTGACCGCCAGTGCCGACATCTTCCTGGAAAGCCAGAAACTACCGTTCATCCGGGCCGAGCGGGCCATGGAGACCTGGCAGGAGCACCGTAAAATCCTTCGTGCGCTGGCCCGGCGGGCCTCGGGCGCCGCCCAGAAAGCCATGCATGAGCACGTGCGCAATGCCGCACTGCGCACTGGAATCGCTTTCGTCGCTCCCGCCATGACGTGACTTGGGCTATACCCAAACTCATGGAACACCATAGCGAGACTCAATCATCTGCGGCTTCCTGAACACGGGAAGGGCGGCTATGATGGGCCACGTTTTTGCTTACAACCCCGGAGAATTCCATGAGCAGCGATCTTATCAAACACGTTAGCGACGCTAGCTTCGAGGCCGATGTACTCAAGGCTGAAGGCGCTGTACTGGTCGATTACTGGGCTGAGTGGTGTGGCCCTTGCAAAATGATCGCTCCTGTTCTGGACGAAATTGCCGAGACTTACAAAGGCAAGCTGACCGTTGCCAAGCTGAACATCGACGAAAACCAGGAAACCCCGGCCAAGCATGGCGTGCGTGGCATTCCGACCCTGATGCTGTTCAAGAACGGCAACGTTGAAGCGACCAAGGTCGGCGCGCTGTCGAAGTCGCAGTTGGCGGCCTTCCTCGACGCCAACATCTAAGCGTCGATGTCGTGTTATTGAAAAGGCCCCGCAAATCGCGGGGCCTTTTTCGTTGCTGAGGGCTAGACGCTCCGAAACTCAGGTGTTACATTCGGCCCCGCACTGGTTTCTCCAGTGCCCCCTGCTAGCCGTCGCCGACGCTCTCCTTTTCGAATAAGTACGCGATCCTGTCGCCTTCTCCGCGGCGCGGCCTCATTAAGCCAAAAGCTTAATTTCCCCCCTCCATAAATGATTACGTCATTCCTATATGAATCTGACTGAACTCAAGCAAAAGCCGATTACCGAACTGCTCGAATTGGCCGAACAGATGGGCATAGAAAATATGGCCCGTTCGCGCAAGCAGGACGTGATTTTCTCCCTGCTGAAAAAGCACGCGAAAAGCGGCGAGGAAATCTCCGGTGATGGCGTGCTGGAGATTCTCCAGGACGGCTTCGGCTTTCTCCGCTCTGCAGACGCCTCTTATCTCGCCGGCCCAGACGATATCTACGTCTCGCCGAGCCAGATCCGTCGCTTCAACTTGCGCACCGGTGACACCATCGTTGGCAAGATCCGTCCTCCGAAGGAAGGCGAGCGTTATTTCGCGCTGCTCAAGGTCGATACGATCAACTTCGACCGTCCGGAAAACGCGAAAAACAAGATTCTCTTCGAGAACCTGACCCCGCTGTTCCCGACCGTGCGCATGAAGATGGAAGCCGGTAACGGTTCCACCGAAGACTTGACCGGTCGTGTCATCGACCTGTGCGCCCCGATCGGCAAAGGCCAGCGCGGTCTGATCGTTGCACCGCCGAAAGCCGGTAAAACGATCATGCTGCAGAACATCGCGGCCAACATCGCGCGCAACAATCCTGAAGTTCATCTGATCGTGCTGCTGATCGACGAACGTCCGGAAGAAGTAACCGAAATGCAGCGCACCGTGCGCGGCGAAGTGGTTGCCTCGACGTTCGACGAGCCGCCAACCCGCCACGTGCAGGTTGCCGAAATGGTGATCGAGAAGGCCAAGCGCCTGGTCGAGCACAAGAAAGACGTGGTGATCCTGCTCGACTCCATCACCCGTCTGGCCCGTGCCTACAACACCGTGATCCCGAGCTCCGGCAAGGTGCTGACCGGTGGTGTCGATGCCCACGCCCTGGAGAAACCGAAACGTTTCTTCGGTGCCGCACGGAACATCGAAGAAGGCGGCTCGCTGACCATCATCGCCACCGCACTGGTTGAAACCGGTTCGAAGATGGACGAAGTGATCTACGAGGAATTCAAAGGCACCGGCAACATGGAACTGCCTCTGGATCGCCGTATCGCCGAAAAACGCGTCTTCCCGGCGATCAACATCAACCGTTCCGGCACCCGCCGCGAAGAGTTGCTGACCGCAGACGACGAGTTGCAGCGCATGTGGATCCTGCGCAAGCTGCTGCACCCGATGGACGAAGTGGCTGCCATCGAGTTCCTGATCGACAAGCTGAAAACGACCAAGACCAACGACGAGTTCTTCCTGTCGATGAAGCGCAAGTAAGACGATCAGGTCTTCAGAAGCCGGGGAAACCCGGCTTTTTGCTATCTGTTTTTTGATCAAACGCCAGTTCGTGGTTCTGAACCGAAGGGTTCGGCGCTAAACTGCCAGCCCCCGAACGCCACGGCCAAAACGAGGCTCACGCATGCAGTATCGCGACTTGCGCGACTTTATCAGCGGCCTGGAACAGCGCGGAGAACTCAAGCGCATCCAGGTTCCGGTGTCCCCTGTGCTGGAAATGACCGAGGTCTGTGACCGTACGCTACGTGCCAAAGGCCCGGCGCTGTTGTTCGAAAAACCAACCGGTTATGACATTCCAGTGCTCGGCAACCTGTTCGGGACGCCTGAGCGCGTCGCACTGGGCATGGGCGCGGAAGCGGTCAGCGAGCTGCGCGAGATCGGCAAGCTTCTGGCGTTCCTCAAGGAACCCGAGCCGCCGAAGGGGCTGAAAGATGCCTGGTCCAAGCTGCCGATCTTCCGCAAGATCATCTCGATGGCGCCCAAGGTCGTCAAAGATGCCATCTGCCAGGAAGTGGTCATTGAAGGCGACGATGTCGATCTTGCCATGTTGCCGGTACAGACCTGTTGGCCTGGCGATGTCGCCCCGCTGATCACCTGGGGCCTGACCGTCACCAAGGGCCCGAACAAGGATCGCCAGAACCTCGGTATCTATCGCCAGCAAGTGATTGGCCGCAACAAGGTCATCATGCGTTGGTTGAGTCATCGTGGTGGCGCGCTGGATTACCGTGAGTGGTGCGAGAAGCATCCGGGCCAGCCGTTTCCCGTGGCCGTGGCGCTGGGCGCGGATCCCGCGACCATCCTCGGCGCCGTGACCCCGGTGCCCGATACCCTCTCCGAGTACGCCTTCGCCGGCCTGCTGCGCGGTAACCGAACCGAGCTGGTGAAGTGTCGTGGCAACGACCTGCAAGTACCGGCCACGGCTGAAATCATCCTTGAAGGCGTGATTCATCCAGGCGAAATGGCGGACGAAGGTCCGTATGGCGACCACACCGGTTACTACAACGAAGTCGACAGCTTCCCGGTGTTCACGGTCGAGCGCATTACCCACCGCATCAAGCCGATTTACCACAGCACCTACACCGGGCGTCCACCGGATGAACCGGCGATTCTCGGGGTGGCGTTGAACGAAGTATTCGTGCCGATCCTGCAGAAGCAGTTCCCGGAGATCACCGATTTCTACCTGCCGCCTGAAGGTTGCTCGTATCGCATGGCCGTCGTGACCATGAAGAAGTCGTATCCGGGCCATGCCAAGCGGGTAATGCTCGGCGTCTGGTCGTTTTTGCGACAGTTCATGTACACCAAGTTCGTTATCGTCACTGACGACGATATCAACGCACGGGACTGGAACGACGTGATCTGGGCCATCACCACGCGCATGGACCCCAAGCGCGACACGGTGATGATCGAAAACACGCCGATCGACTACCTCGACTTCGCCTCTCCGGTGTCCGGTCTGGGCTCGAAGATGGGGCTCGATGCCACGCATAAATGGCCGGGCGAAACGACGCGGGAATGGGGTCGGGTCATCGTCAAGGACGAAGCCGTGACCAAGCGGATCGATGCCATCTGGAATCAGTTAGGAATAGATTGATGCGTGTAACTTTGCAGCCCTCCGGAGCAGTGCTGGATATTCTGCCCGGCGAGCGGATTCTCGATGGCGCACGCCGTCTGGGTTATGAATGCCCGCAAAGCTGTCGTAACGGTAATTGCCACGTGTGTGCCGCGCTGCTGGTGGAAGGGCGTGTCGAACAGGACGGCGGTGTGCGCGACCATGGCGAGTTCTACACTTGCATAGCAGAGCCGCTGGAAGACTGCATCGTGCTGTGGGATGGCGTGCTCGCGCTGGGAGAATTGCCGGTGCGCAGTCTTTCGTGCCAGGTCACCAGTTGTACCGACGTCGGCGGTGATACCTGGCGGGTACGACTGCGGGCCCCGGCCGGCAAGCCGCCGCGCTACCATGCGGGCCAGTACCTGATGATTCATCGGGACAACGGCGAAAAGTCGTCCTTTTCCCTGGCCTCGGCCCCTTCCTCCGGGCGTGATCTGGAAATCCATGTGCTGGCGCGCGAAGCCAGCGCGCTAAACCTGATCAAGCAACTGCAGCGCGACACGATGGTGCGGATCGACATGCCGTTCGGCGACACGCACCTGGCCGAGTTGCCGGACGGCCCATTGGTATTGATTGCAGCGGGCACCGGCATGGGCCAGGTCCACGGCCTGATCGAACATTGTCGCGCCACCGGCTTCAAGCATCCTGTGCATCTGTATTGGGGGGTGCGTCGTCCCGAAGACTTTTATCAAATCGAGCATTGGGACGAATGGCTGAAGTTGCCCAACCTGTTCCTGCATAAAGTCGTCAGCGATCAATGCGGATGGCAGGGGCGCTGCGGCATGTTGCATGAAGCCGTTTGTGAAGACTTTCCCGATCTCAAGGCGCTGCACGTGTACGCCAGTGGCTCGCCGGCGATGGTCTACGGCACGCTGGATGCGCTGGTCGAGGCCGGGATGGACGCCCATCAGATGCGCGCCGACGTATTTGCATACGCGCCACGATCTTGATCCGCGCTCTTGAGCCACGATCTTGATCCGCGATCTTGATCCGCGCGCTTGACCGAGCCCTTGATCGCCACCCGGCAGGCCCTTTCTAGAAGCGTATGCCCGTCGTCACCATGGCCGCGTTGGCGCCGAGGAACACCAACTCGGCGGCCAGCGGGCCGTAGTGCGCGCCAATGGATGGAATGATCACCGGCGCAATGCCGAAGTGGTTGAGCGGAATCTTGTCCTTGTACTGGCCGCTGTAGCCCTCGAGCAGCCCGCCGGTCAATTTCAGATACACCGGATACTCCGTACTCTCATAGCGTTTGCCGGCGTAGGCATAGTTGGAGCGCTGGCGGAACGAGTTGCGAAAAGTCGCCCCACCAAATACCCAGCCAGACGCTTGATTACGTTCAATGCCAATCAGGTCCTGATTGTTATTGTGGTCGGGATCAGGCGAGTAATGTTTGGTGTAGACGCTGGTCTGCACATACCAGAAGCCTTTGTCTTGTTGTGCATCATCCGTCGCCATTACATGGCTGGCCTGGATCATCAACAACATGGCGACAAGCCCCGCTTTTTTCATCATTCAGCCTCTGTTAAGCGCTATGGCTTGCGCCTGGGGAGGTCGTTATACGTGGGCGTCCAGCCACGGGGAAGGCAGAAAGTCCGAGAGTTTAGTAGGAAATTTCCTGTGCATTATGAACGTGCCCTGAACAGATCGAAGGCTTATGCATATGTCATTCAGGTATTTAAGTCATTTTGAAAATAGTATTAGGCTATATAAAACGGGATGGCTGCGGTGATTACCGGTATTTAGTGGTATCACGAGTGTCATACATCTCTTAGCACTTTTCGTTTTACAGTTACTGCTATATGTTCTATGAAACGAAATTTGCTACATCTTGTAATACTTGTGGGGCCGAACACTTCCACCATGACAGCCATTGAATCGACTTTTCTGAATCTGGCTTACCCTCCGCGGCTCGATCTGGGGCCGCAGCTCACTCACGAACAATTGCTCAGCTCGATGCAGTCGACCATGGCACGCCACAAGGGCGGCCCGGTGTGGCTGTTCGCGTATGGGTCACTGATCTGGCGTCCCGAATGCACGGCGGTTGAGCGGGTTCGCGGGCGGGTGCATGGCTACCATCGCGGCTTGTACCTGTGGTCCCACGAACATCGCGGCACGCCGGAAATGCCTGGGCTGGTGTTTGGCCTGGATCGTGGCGGCTCTTGCAGTGGCTTTGCCTACCGACTGCCGGAAGAGCAATTGGAGGCCTCGCTGTATGCGCTCTGGAAAAGGGAAATGCCTTTTCCGTCCTATCGTCCGCACTGGCTCAACTGCCGCCTTGAAGACGGCAACCAGGTTCAGGCGTTGGGATTTGTC
This sequence comes from Pseudomonas fluorescens group sp. PF-69, assembly GCF_054481235.1. Classification (NCBI taxonomy): domain Bacteria; kingdom Pseudomonadati; phylum Pseudomonadota; class Gammaproteobacteria; order Pseudomonadales; family Pseudomonadaceae; genus Pseudomonas; species Pseudomonas fluorescens group sp. PF-69. Next base: position 1,838,630 of record NZ_JBTMNC010000001.1, read on the forward strand.
CTGGAGCGTCATCTGCCCAGTTATGCCGGTAATTTGCCGGATCACGTGCTCAGTCATGTGTTCGAAAACGCATGTGGGCGCTACGGCACCACTCGCGATTATGTCGAGCAGACCGCCCACGCCCTGCGCAGCCATGCCATGCCCGATCGGAATCTGGAAGCCCGACTCAAGCGCTGCAGGTCAAAATCCGATCAGGCGGATGCACCGCCGATGTGAGCCGGCGCAGGCAGCATTACCTGCACACCCGCTTCGTTGCTTTAGAGCTGCGAGTAAATAGGCCAGAACAACCTCGTCAGTTGTTCTGGCCTATTTTGTGTCCGGTGAAGACTCAGCGAACCTGCACCACCACTTTCCCGACCGCCTTGCGCTGGCCGAGGTCATTGATGGCCTGTGCGGCGTTGCTCAGCGGGTACACCTGCGATACCAGTGGCTTCAATTTGCCTTCGGCGAACCAGCCGAACAGTTGCTGGAAGTTCGCCGCATTGTCCTGTGGCTGGCGTTGGGCGAACGAGCCCCAGAACACGCCGACCACGGCGGCACCTTTAAGCAGGGTGAGGTTTACCGGCAGTTCGGGGATGCGTCCGCTGGCGAAGCCCACCACCAGCAGACGACCGTTCCAGGCGATGGCGCGGATGGCCTGGTCGAACAGGTCGCCGCCCACCGGATCGTAGATCACGTCGGCGCCCTGGCCATCGGTCAGGCGTTTGATTTCGTCCTTGAGGCTGGTTTCGCTGTAGTTGATCAGTTCATCGGCACCGGCGGCCTTGGCCACGGCGAGTTTTTCGGCGCTGCTGGCGGCGGCGATGACCCGGGCGCCCATGGCTTTGCCGATTTCCACGGCGGCCAGACCGACACCGCCGGAGGCGCCGAGTACCAGCAGGGTTTCACCCGGTTGCAGGTGGCCCCGTTGCTTGAGGGCATGCATGGAGGTGCCGTAGGTCATGCTGAAGGCTGCGGCGGTGTTGAAGTCCATGGAGGGCGGGATGGGCAGCACGTTGTAGCCCGGCACCGCGACCTGTTCGGCGAAGCTGCCCCAACCGGTCAGGGCCATGACCCGGTCACCGACCTTCAGGTGGCTGATCTTTTCGCCCACCGCGCTCACGACGCCAGCGGCCTCGCCACCCGGGGAAAACGGGAAGGGCGGTTTGAACTGGTATTTGCCCTCGATGATCAGCGTGTCCGGGAAATTCACCCCGGCGGCGTGCACGTCCAGCAGGACTTCGTTCTTCTTCGCGACAGGACTGGCGACGTCTTCCAGCACCAGCGATTCGGCAGGGCCGAAGGCTTTGCACAGCACGGCTTTCATCAGGGCTATTCCTTTGGGAGTGATGGCCGATAAGTGTAGGTGTGTGAGTCGAGGGGTCAACGAGCATGCCCGGCCCTGATAGTCAGCCATAAGCTTGTGCTTGAGCGGCGGGTCGTTATGCTAGGCCGCAAACCGGATAAGGAGTGAATTGTGAAAGCGTGGATCGTGTTGATGCTGGCCCTGTCTCTGCCTGTGGCAGCGGTGGCCGAAGAGGCAAAAGAAGGTGAGGCTCCGAAGGTCAACTACATCACCCTCAGCCCGCCGTTCGTGGGTAACTATGGGTTGGACGGTACGCCGAAGCTCAAGGTCTACAAGGCCGACGTGGCATTGCGCGTGACCGGTGACGAGGCCACCAAAGCGGTGAAAGCCAATGAACCGCTGATCCGCAATCAACTGGTGGCGCTGTTCGCCCAGCAGACCACCGAGACGATGAATAACGTCGAAGCCAAGGAAAAATTGCGTCAGGAAGCCCTGAAGCAAACCCAGCAGGTCATGACTGACGAAACCGGTAAACCGGTGGTCGAGGATCTGTTGTTCAACAACCTGATCATCCAGTAACGCCGGATCTACTGGCGCTGGGTTACTGGTGATCGCACCTTCGGGCGCGCGATCACCAGCCAGCCATGGGGCTGGCAGGAGCATCGCTTCAGGACGCCAGGCTCTTTCGAAACCGCATCAGCGCGATCGCAAAGAACAGCAGGCCGATGGCGGTCAGCGCGAGCAAGTCCGGCCACACCACGCTTAGCCCCGCATCGCGAAACAGGATCGCGGCGCTAAGGCTGACGAAGTGTGTCGACGGTGAACCCTGCATCACCCATTGCAACCACTGCGGCATGCTGTCGAGCGGCGTGCTGCCGCCGGACAGCAGCAGCATCGGAATGATGACCGGAATGGCCAGCAGACCGAACTGCGGTGTCGAGCGGGCCAGGGTCGCGAGGAAAATCCCCAGTGCCGTACTGGCGAACAGATAAACGGCCGTCACCATCAAAAACAGGCTCATGGAACCGGCCAGCGGTACGCCGAGCGCGCCTTTGACGATCACCTCCAGTGAAATCCAGGTGCACACCACGACGACGAGCATGTTGCTCCAGATTTTCGCCAGCATGATCTCCAGCGCCGTCAGCGGCAGCACCAGTAAATGGTCGAGGGTGCCGTGTTCGCGCTCACGCAGCAGAGCCGTACCGGTGAGGACGATGGCGAGGATGGTGATGTTGTTGACGATCTGAATCACGGCCAGGAACCAGCCACCTTCCAGATTCGTATTGAACAGCGAGCGGGTGGTCAGCAGGATGGGGGCCTGGCTGGCGGGATCGCTCTGACCACTGTAGGTCACCAGTTCACGCTGGAATATCCGCCCGATGTAGCCAGCCCCCATGAACGCCTGGCTCATGGCCGTGGCATCGACATTCACTTGCACCGCAGGCTGGCGGCCGGCGAGCAAATCCGTCTGGAAATTCGCCGGCACGTTGATCACAAAGGTGTACCGGCCACTGTCCAGGACTTGATCGAGTTGCCCATAAGGCAGCGGTACAGGGCGCTGAAACTCCGGCGGTTGCAGGGCCTGGGCCAGTTGCCGTGACAAGTGACTGTGATCCTCGTCCACCATCGCCACGCTGGCGTTGTGCACGCCGATCACCGAGCCGGCCGCCGGCATATAGATCGCCACGGTGAAGGCGTAGAACAGAAAGACCAGCAACACGCTGTCGTGCCGCAGGCTGGTCAGCTCCTTGATGCCCAGACGCAAGATGTGAGCGAGCTTGTGCATCAGGCCTCCTGCTTTTTCAGCATGATCAGGCTCAGCCCGGTGAACCCGAGAAAGAACCCGAACAGCGCCAGGCATTGCGGCCACAGCTGCCGCAGGTCCAGCGCTTTGGTAAACGTGCCGACGGTGATATCGAGGAAATAACCGGCCGGAAACAATATCCCCATCACCGCCGCCGCACCGTCAAGGGAGGAGCGCGGCACGATCAGCCCGGAGAACTGGATGGTCGGCAGGCTGGTGATGATCATGGTGCCGAGGATCGCGGCGATCTGGGTGCGGGTGAATGCCGAGATCAGCAGGCCCATGCTGGTCGTTGCCAGTACGTACAGCAGTCCGCCGAAGGCCAGGGTGAGCCCGCTGCCCTTGAAGGGGACGCCGAACAGCCAACGGTTCATCGCCGTCAGCACGGCCAGATTGATCAGGCTGATCGCCAGATACGGCGCCTGTTTGCCCAGCAGGAACTCCAGTCGGGTCAGAGGCGTGGCATAGAAGTTGGTGATCGATCCCAGTTCTTTCTCCCGCACGATCCCCAGGGCCGTCAGCATGGCCGGGATGAACGCGAGGATCAGCGCCATTACCCCGGGGCCGATGGCGTTGACGCTGACCACGTCCTGGTTGTAGCGGAATCGGGTTTCCAGTTTGGCCGCCGCGGGGGCATTCCGTGCGCGACTGCTCTGTTCGGCCAGTCGTTCCAGGACTGACTGGTGCACCGCTTCCACGTAGTTACGGCTGGTCTCGGCACGAAACGGCATGCCCCCATCCAGCCAGGCGGCTACGGCGGGCTGGCGTCCGGCGTACAGGTCGCGACCAAAACCCGGCGGGATCTCCAGCGCGAGTTTGATTTCCGAGCGTTGAAGGCGTCGGTGCAGTTCTTTCGTGTCGTGGATGGGGGATTGTTCGGCAAAGTAGCGAGAGCTGCGAAACGCCTCCAGATAAGTGCGACTTTGCGGTGTCTGGTCTTGATCGAATACGGCGAACGCGAGTTTTTCCACGTCCAGCGAAATGCCATTGCCGAAGATCACCATCATGAAAATGGCTCCGAGCATGGCAAAGGCCATTCGCACTTTGTCGCGCAGCAACTCCTTGCCTTCGCGGGTGGCCACGGCCACCAGGCGCCCGACACTGAAGCGGCGCTCCTTCGTCGGCTTGGCCGGTGTGACGGGTGCAGGGTCCGGGGCGGGTGAAGCCGGTGTTTCGGTCGCTCCCTGAGCCTGTTCCAGGCAGGTGACAAACGCTGCTTCCAGCGTTTCGCCGTTGAACTGTTGTTGCAGCGCCGCCGGGGTGTCGCAGGCCAGCACCTTGCCAGCGTGCATCAGCGAGATACGGTCGCAGCGCTGGGCCTCGTTCATGAAGTGGGTAGAGAGGAAAATCGTCACGCCTTGCTCGCGCGACAGTTCGATCAGCAGTCGCCAAAAGTCGTCTCGCGCGGCCGGGTCGACACCGGAAGTGGGTTCGTCGAGGATCAGGACTTCCGGACGATGCAGCACCGCGACGGCCAGCGACAGCCGCTGGCGCAAGCCCAAGGGCAAAGCGCCGGATTGTTGGTCGGCCACGCCGCCCAGGTTGAAGCGCTGGATCAGTTCGTCGATGCGCTGGACGCTATCGGCCTTGGGCAAATCGAACAGGCGGGCGTGCAAGTCGAGGTTTTGTCGCACGCTGAGCTCGCCATACAGCGAGAAGCTCTGGGACATGAAGCCGACCCGTTTTCGCGTGGCCAGGTCCTTGGCATTCACCGGATTGCCCAGCAACGTGGCGCTGCCTTCGCTGGCCGGCATCAGCCCGGTGAGGACTTTCATGGTGGTGGTTTTGCCGCAGCCGTTGGAGCCGAGGAAACCGAAAATCTCGCCGCGACCGATGGCGAAGCTGACTTTGTCCACGGCGGTAAAATCGCCGAAGCGCAGGGTCAGGTCGTGGGCCTCGATGGCAATGTCGGTGGTGGAGCCGGGGCGGGGGGGAATCACCAGTGGCTGGTTGTCGTGGCCACTGTCGCCCTGGAAATGGGTGAACGCCTCGTCGAGTTTGCCGCCGGGCGTGACGGCCGCCAATTCGCTGCTCAGGCCCGTCGCGATCAACCGACCGCTGTCGAGCATCAGGCAATGTTCGAATTGCTCGGCCTCTTCCATGTACGCGGTAGCAACCAGCAGTGTCAGTTGCGGGCGTTGACGCCGTACATCGTCCACCAGTTCCCAGAAGCGCCGCCGGGACAAGGGATCGACGCCTGTGGTCGGTTCGTCGAGGATCAGCAGGTCCGGCTCGTGGATCAGCGCGCAGCAGAGGCCGAGCTTCTGCTTCATGCCGCCAGACAGTTTGCCGGCCGGGCGATCGGCAAAGCGCAACAGATCGGTGGCCAACAGCAAGCTGTGCCTGCGCTGGTCGCATTCGGCTTTTGACAGGCCGAACAGCGTGGCGAAAAATTGAATGTTTTCGCTGATCGACAGCTCGGGGTACAGGTTGCCGCCCAGGCCTTGAGGCATGAAGGCGATACGCGGGTAGAGGCTATTGCGATGGCGACGATCCTGGATCGAGCCGCCGAGCACCTCCAATTGCCCTTGTTGCAGGGTTTTAACGCCCGCGATCAAACCCAGCAAACTCGACTTGCCTGCACCGTCCGGTCCGATCAGGCCGCAGCGTGTGCCGGTGGGCAGACTGAAGCTGATGTCGGTCAGGGCCTGCTGTTTGCCATACAGGTGGTTGATGCCGGTGGCTTGCAGCGCCAGGCCGTTCATTGCAGTTTGGCCGGCCAATCAATCGGTGCGGTGCGCACATAACCGGCACCGGGCATGCCCGGCTTGGCCTGGGGCAGGGCGCCCGGATCGGTCAGGCGCAGTTTGACGCGAAACACCAGTTTTTGCCGTTCGTCACGGGTTTCGACTTCCTTGGGAGTGAATTGCGACTTGGCGGCGACGAAACTGATTTTGGCCGGCAGCGGGCGGTCGGGGAGGGCATCGAGCAGGACTCGTGCATCATCGCCAACTGCCAGGCGTCCGGTAACGGAGGCCGGAAGGTAGAGGTTCATGTACTGGTCGCTGGGGTCTATCAGCAACAGCACGCGCCCGCCGGCACCCAGCACCTCGCCGGGTTCGGCCATGCGCAACTGGACGACTCCGTCTATGGGCGCGCGCAGGCTGGCGTCATCAATTTCGCTGGTCAACATCGCCACTTGGGCCTGGGCCGCACCAATCGTCGCACCGACCGCCGAGACCTGTGCCCTGGACGCGGCGACCGCTGCGACGCCGGTGTCCAGGCGCGCCTGTTGTTGATCGACGATCTGGCTACTCACGAAACCGTGTTTGATCAATTCCTGAGAGCGCTTGAGCTCCTGTTGAGCCAGCAATTGTTCGCTCTGGCGCAGTTGCACGTTGGCCTGGGCGGCGGAAAGGTTTTCCCGGGCACGCAACACCTCGGCTTCAGCCTGGTTGCGCTGCGCTTCGAGGGTGCGGGTATCCATGCGGGCCAACAGTTGGCCCTTGGTGACCTTGTCGCCTTCATCGACGAGCACCTCTGCCAGTCGCCCGGGTGTCTTGCTGGCGATCTGTACTTCGGTGGCTTCGAGGCGGCCATTGCCGACGTACAAGCCTTCAGGCAACCGGTCATGCATTGACTTCCAGTAACCGAAGCCTCCGGCGGCCATCAGCAAAACCATCAACGAACTGGCGAAGAAAATCGAAGAGCGACTGTGTGTAGACATGCGGGCATCCTGCGACTGTTACGTCCTAGTCTGACTGATCGAGCACCGAGGCGATTTGATACCCGTCAACTGAGGGACAAGACTAATCTCATTGGCCAGGCCAATGGGGGCGATCGGTGCCTTCTGCTTTATTTAACGTAAATCGAGCACGGCCGCCCATTGTTCGTCAGTCACCGGCATCACGGATAACCGACTGCCTTTCTGCACCAGTGGCATTTGCGCCAATGCGGTTTGCTGTTTCAGGTAATCGAGCTTCAACACCCTGGAGAACGTCTCGACATGGGCGACATCGATTGCGCTCCAGGCGTTTTTCTCCGCGGTTGCCTTTGGATCGTAATAATGACTTTCAGGCTCCAGTGCCGTGGGGTCCGGATACGCCGCTTCGACAATCCTGCCAATCCCGGCAATCCCCGGCTCGGGGCAGCTGGAATGGTAGAAGAAGAACTCGTCCCCCACTGCCATGGCCCGCAGGAAATTACGCGCCTGATAGTTGCGAACCCCGTCCCAGCGCGCGTTGCCGAGCTTCTCCAGCCCTTTGATCGAGAGTTCGTCGGGCTCGGATTTCATCAGCCAATAGGCCATGTTTTTTGCTCCTTGCGAGGTGAGTGGACAGGTGGTCCGGCCATTTTATGACAAACCGACAGTCGGTTGACGTCAGCGTTTGCGTGCCGGTTCACGTTGTCGCAAAATGCCGGCCTTTAAAGCTTGACGCTGCTGCACGGCCAACAAACGGAAACCGCTGCTGTCATCGTGTTGATGTGCCTTTGGGGGGCAATCGATGAAACGCAAACCGGATTTACTATGGATTTTGGTTATTTTGTTCGGCCTTGGGGTCGTGACCACCGGCTATGCCCAAAGCCTGTGGACCAACAAGACCGACGCACCGGTCGAGGTTGCACCGTTGCAACAACAGTCGACCGCTTTCAAACGCTGAACCTGTCCTTCGACGCCGCTGATCCCGGTGGCGTCTAGCCTGCGTAATACCAGGCCTTGTCCGTCACCGTTCCCTGCAACGGCACATCCCAGCTCGCCTGAGCCAAGCGCTCGACTTTCTGACATTCATGGGCCAGTCCCAGTAGCGTCGGCTTGCGCCAGTCATGACGGCGGGCCAGATAAGCCAGGCTGCGATCATAGAAGCCGCCGCCCATGCCCAGGCGTCCGCCAACATCGTCAAACCCCACCAACGGCAGCAGCACCAGGTCCAGCGCCCAGACTTTGCGCTGTCGGGCGAGGTTGTGCCTGGGTTCGAGAATCCGGAAGCGATTGAGTTTGAGTTTTTCACCGGGGCGAATGCGCTGGAACACCATTTTGGTTCGCGGCCAGGCACTGAGCACCGGCAGATAGGTGGCCTTGCCCCGACGCTGGGCGGCACGCAGCAGCAGGCGCGGATCGATTTCACCGTCGGTGGGCAGGTATAGAGAGATGTGTCTGGCGCGGCGAAACAGCGGTTGCTGGGCCAATTGCCTGTACAGCCCGCGAGCGGCCTGGCGCTGCTGACTGGCTGTCAGTGCGCGGCGGGCCTTGCGCAGCATGCGTCGAAGTTGCGGGCGGGGAAGCAGCGCAGGTTCGGTCATGGATTCGGGCTTCAGCAGATCGGATACGCGGAGCGTACCCGTAAAAACGCCGATGCCGGTATTAAAACCGGCATCGGACTGCAATCAGGCTCCCCGGGTGAACCGCTGTCGACTTAGCCCTTGAACCCGAAAGTTCAAGGTGGAAGATGCAGTAGGCTTTAAGGCTTTCCGTCTAGCGGACATGCACACCAGCCCAACGTGCAACCTCCAGGGTATAGCAAATCGGCTCAGGGACATCGCCAACTGGCAAGCACCCCAGGGAGTGTTGGGAGTATACCGCAAGCGTTGGCGCGAATCAGCCTTTGGTGACGTCCGGATCGGTCGACAGCACCAAATCGACACGATCGAGCAGGTCTCGCACCTGTTCGCGGGTCGAGCCGCTGGCCTGAACATCCGGGCGTTCTTCCTTGTGCAGCAGGTCGTGCGTGATGTTCAGCGCGGCCATGACGGCAATGCGATCGGCGCCGATGACTTTGCCGCTGCTGCGGATTTCACGCATCTTGCCGTCCAGGTATCGAGCGGCGCTCACCAGGTTGCTGCGTTCTTCCTGGGGACAGATGATCGAATATTCTTTGTCGAGGATCTGCACGGTGACGCTATTGCTTGAACTCATGAGTCTTGCTCCAGGGCCTTGAGGCGCGAAATCATCGATTCGACCTTACGCCGGGCGATTTCGTTTTTTTCAATGAGGTGAGCGCGTTCCTCGCGCCAGGTCTTTTCCTGAGCTAGTAAGAGTCCGTTTTGGCTCTTTAGTTGCTCGACTCGGGTAATCAGCAGTTCGAGTCTGGCCATCAGCGCTTGCAGGTCGGTGTCTTCCATTGTCTTCACTGTCTGATGGGGGCGAACTGTAGGAGCGAGCCCGCCCGCGATGGTCGCCAACGCTACCGCTGGGTCCCTGACACCCCATGGCGTTCTGGGGTTCATCGCGAGCAAGCTCGCTCCTACAGAGGAGTCGTTGTAGGATACAAGGCCTTCATTCTAGACATAGCGCCGTCTGGCGCCTAGCTACCCATGCCCATTCAGAATTCCCCGTACCAAGCCTTCGCCACCCTGCTGACATCCAGCGGTCATAACGTCTCGCCTGCCGAATTGCACGGCCTGCTGCTCGGCCGCAGCTGCGCCGGTGCCGGTTTCGATGTCGAAGGCTGGCTGATCGATGCCGCCGAGCTGCTGGAAACCGAGCCACAGGACAACGTCCGCAATGCCTTGATCGGCCTGCAAGAGATGGTCAAGGGCGAACTCACCGGCGACGACGTGACCGTCGTTCTGCTGCTGCCAACCGATGATACCCCGCTTGCCGAACGTGCCGCGGCGCTGGGTCAGTGGTGTCAGGGTTTCCTCAGCGGTTTCGGCCTTAACTGCCGCGACAGCAGCATGCTGAGCACTGAGGCGACCGAGGTGCTGCAGGATCTGGCGGCGATTTCCCAGGTGCAAGATGCTCTGGAAGAATCCGACGACGGCGAAAACGACTATATGGAAGTCATGGAGTACCTGCGCGTCGCGCCGCTGCTGCTGTTTTCCGAAACCAGGAAGCCGGACGCGACTGCTGCCGCCAAACCGTCGCTGCACTGATCAACGCCAGGGAACACCATCTGCCCATGATCCATATCCCGAAATCGGAATACAGCCGTCGCCGCAAGGCCTTGATGGCGCAGATGGAACCCAACAGCATCGCCATCCTGCCCGCCGCCGCAGTGGCCATCCGCAACCGCGATGTCGAGCACGTTTACCGTCAGGACAGCGATTTCCAGTACCTGAGCGGTTTTCCCGAGCCTCAGGCCGTGCTGGTGTTGATGCCGGGGCGATTGCACGGTGAGTACATCCTGTTCTGCCGCGAACGCAACGCCGAACGCGAGTTGTGGGACGGCCTGCGTGCCGGGCAGGAAGGCGCGATTCGCGACTTCGGCGCCGACGACGCCTTTCCGATCACTGACATCGACGACATCCTGCCAGGCCTGATCGAGGGTCGTGACCGGGTGTATTCGGCCATGGGCAGCAACCCGGAATTCGACCGGCATCTGATGGAGTGGATCAATGTGATTCGCTCCAAAGCCAATCTTGGCGCCCAGCCGCCGAACGAATACGTTGCCCTGGATCATTTGCTTCACGACATGCGCCTGTATAAATCAGCGGCAGAAGTGAAAGTGATGCGCGAAGCTGCGCGGATTTCCGCCCAGGCCCACGTGCGTGCGATGCAGGCCAGCCGTGCCGGGTTGCACGAATTCAGCCTGGAAGCCGAGCTTGATTACGAGTTCCGCAAGGGCGGGGCGAAGATGCCGGCCTACGGTTCGATCGTTGCGGCGGGGCGCAACAGTTGCATCCTGCATTACCAACAGAATGACGCGGTACTCAAGGACGGCGATCTGGTGTTGATCGACGCCGGGTGCGAAATCGACTGCTATGCCAGCGATATCACGCGCACCTGGCCGGTCAACGGCAAATATTCTGCGGAACAGAAGGCTATCTACGAATTGGTGCTGGCGGCGCAGGAAGCGGCGTTTGCCGAGATCGCCCCGAACAAGCACTGGAATCAGGCCCACGAGGCCACGGTCCGGGTGATTACTGCCGGTCTGGTCGAGTTGGGGCTGCTGCAGGGCGATGTCGACGAACTGATCGCCAGCGAAGCCTACAAGGCGTTTTACATGCACCGTGCAGGGCACTGGCTAGGCATGGATGTGCATGACGTCGGCGAATACAAAGTCGGCGGCGAATGGCGCGTGCTGGAGGTCGGCATGGCGCTGACCGTGGAGCCGGGGATTTACATCGCCCCGGATAACCAGAACGTGGCAAAGAAATGGCGTGGCATTGGCGTGCGCATCGAGGACGACGTGGTGGTGACCAGAAGCGGCTGTGAAATCCTGACCCAAGGCGTGCCGAAAACGGTCGCCGAGATCGAGGCCTTGATGGCCGAAGCACGGACACAAGCGGCATGAGTCGAGTCAATCTGGCGATTATCGGTGGTGGCCTGGTCGGTGCCAGCCTGGCGTTGGCCTTGCAGGCCGGGGCCAAGGCCCGTGGCTGGAAGATCCTGTTGATCGAGCCTTTCGCTCCCGGTCACACCTGGCAACCAAGCTACGACGCGCGCTCCACGGCATTGTCCTTTGGCGCCCGGCAGATTTATCAGCGCCTGGGCGTGTGGCAGGAGATTTCCCGTCGCGCCGAGCCGATCAAGCAGATTCACGTCTCCGACCGTGGGCGCTTTTCCACGGCGCGGTTGTCGGCGATGGAAGAGGGCGTTCCCGCGCTGGGTTACGTGGTGGAAAACGCCTGGCTCGGGCAATGCCTTTGGCAAGGCCTGGACAAGGACGTGATCAGTTGGCGCTGCCCGGCGGAAGTCACGCGCATGGAACCGCTGACCGACGGCTATCGCCTGACCCTCAATGATGAAACCACTCTGGAATGCGACCTGGCTGTGCTCGCTGATGGCGGCCGTTCCGGCCTGCGCGAGCAGTTGGGCATCGGCGTCAAGAAACGCCCGTACAACCAGAGCGCGCTGATCGCCAACATTACGCCGAGCGAAGCCCATAACGGCATGGCGTTCGAGCGCTTCACCGACGATGGACCGATGGCGTTGCTGCCGCTGCAGGATAACCGTTGTGCACTGGTCTGGACTCGCCAGGGCATGGATGCGCAAAGGCTGGCCGCCCTCGATGAACGCAGTTTCCTCAGTGAATTGCAGGGTGTGTTCGGCTATCGCCTCGGCACCCTGAAGCAGGTCGGTGCCCGGCATCTGTATCCGCTGGCGCTGGTGGAGGCCGAAGAGCAGGTGCGTCCGCATCTGGCGATTCTCGGCAACGCCGCTCACAGCCTGCATCCGATTGCCGGCCAGGGTTTCAACCTGTCCCTGCGCGATGCCCAGGCGTTGGCCGATGCGCTGCTCGCCAGCGAACAGGCGCTGGGGGATTTCGCGACCTTGCAGGCCTACCGCGAACGCCAGCGCCTGGATCAGAACCTCACCGTGGGCTTCTCCGATCAGGTCACGCGCTTGTTCGGCAGCACGCAGCCGTTGGTTTCCATGGGCCGCAACCTGGGCCTGCTGGGCCTCGATCTGTTGCCACCGGCCAAGCGCTGGTTCGCCCGGCAGGCCATGGGCCTGGGTACGCGTCCCGATGTTTAAGTGGCTGACCCAACAATTCGGCAAGGCGCGGCTGATGCGCTGGTTCATGGGCCTCTATCCGCCGTACCTCGGTGCCGGGGTTCGAGTGCGGCACATCAGCGATGACTTTCGCGACATCCAGGTGTCCATGGGATTGAGCTGGTACAACCGCAATTACGTCGGCACCCAGTTCGGTGGCAGCCTGTATTCGATGGTCGACCCATTCTTCATGTTGATGCTCATGGAAAACCTCGGGCGCCACTACATCGTCTGGGACAAAGCCGCCGACATCGATTTCATCGCGTCGGGCAAAGGCACGGTGTATGCCCGTTTCAACATCGACGACACCTTGCTCGACGAGATCCGTCGGCAGACCGCGGGTGGCGAAAAGTACCTGCCGCAATTGCAGGTCGATATTCACGACGGTGACGGCCATCTGGTGGCGCGCGTCGGAAAAACCCTTTACGTGCGGCTCAAGCCGCAAGCGAGACAGGCTTAAAGCATGGAAATGCGCGCAGATCTGCTGATTGTCGGAGCCGGAATGGTCGGCAGCGCCCTGGCGCTGGCGTTGCAGGACAGTGGGCTGGAAGTCCTGTTGCTGGACGGCAGCCCTTTGAGTGTCAAACCCTTTGACGTCCAGGCACCGTTCGAACCGCGAGTCAGCGCCTTGTCTGCCGCCAGTCAGCGGATTCTCGAGCGGCTGGGTGTGTGGGACGGCATCGTCAGCCGCCGCAGCAGTCCTTACAGCGAGATGCAGGTCTGGGACGGCAGCGGCACCGGGCAAATCCACTTCTCGGCCGCCAGCGTGCATGCCGAGGTACTGGGCCATATCGTCGAGAACCGCGTGGTTCAGGACGCCTTGCTTGACCGTTTGCACGACTGCGACCTGGGCATGCTGGCCAACGCTCGTCTGGAACAAATGCGCCGCTCTGGCGACGACTGGCTGCTGACCCTGGCCGATGGCCGCACCCTGCGCGCGCCTTTGGTGGTCGCAGCGGATGGCGCCAATTCGGCGGTGCGGCGCCTGACCGGTGTCGCGACGCGCGAATGGGATTACATGCACCATGCGATCGTCACCAGCGTGCGCAGCTCAAAACCTCATCAAATGACCGCCTGGCAGCGCTTTACCGACAACGGCCCGTTGGCGTTCCTGCCGCTGGAACGCGACGGTCAGCAGGATTGGTGTTCGATCGTCTGGTCGACCACGCCGAGCGAAGCCGAACAGCTGATGGCGCTGGATGACGAAGGCTTCTGTCGCGCGCTGGAGCGGGCCTTTGAAGGCCGGCTTGGCACCGTGCTCAGCGCTGACCCGCGCCTGTGTGTACCGCTGCGTCAGCGCCATGCCAAGCGTTATGTCGCCGAAGGCCTGGCCCTGATCGGCGACGCGGCCCACACCATTCACCCGTTGGCCGGGCAGGGCGTGAACCTCGGGTTCCTCGATGCCGCCGTGCTGGCCGAAGTGCTGCTGCAAGCGTCGAGCCGGGGTGAGCGCCTGGCGGATGTGAAAGTGCTGAGTCGCTACGAGCGCCGGCGCATGCCCCATAACCTGGCGTTGATGGCGGCGATGGAGGGGTTCGAGCGGTTGTTCCAGGCCGATCCGTTGCCTGTGCGCTGGTTGCGTAATGCCGGGTTGAAAATGGTCGAGCAGATGCCCGAGGCCAAGGCGTTGTTCGTGCGTGAGGCCCTTGGGTTGACCGGGGATTTGCCGGCGCTGGCCAAGGCCTGAGATTTTTACCGAGGCCAATGGCCCCGTCGCGAGCAAGCTCGCGATGGGGCCGGAACATCCACCGTGGATTTCCTGCGGTGCAACATCTGGTAACTCCTCCGCAAACTGTTCGATTGAGAAGCTAAATGTGAGTCCTTATCATTTGCCCTCAATTTTTCAATCGAGAGACTGCTCCCATGTTGGCACCAAAGCGTCTATTGACCGCACTGGCCCTGACCCTGATAGGCAGCACCGCCGTCCAGGCTGCCGACGAGGTGGTGGTCTACTCCTCGCGTATTGATGAGCTGATCAAACCGGTGTTCGATGCCTACACCGCGAAAACCGGGGTCAAGGTGAAGTTCATCACCGACAAGGAAGCACCGCTGATGCAGCGGATCAAGGCCGAGGGCGAGAACGCCACCGCCGACCTGCTGCTGACCGTCGACGCCGGCAACCTCTGGCAAGCCGAGCAGATGGGCATCCTCCAGCCGTTCACCTCGAAAACCATCGACGCCAACATCCCGCCTCAGTACCGCGCATCCTCACACGCCTGGACCGGCCTGAGCCTGCGGGCGCGGACCATCGCCTATTCCACCGAGCGGGTGAAGCCGGGTGAACTGACCACCTACGAAGCCCTGGCCGACAAGAACTGGGAAGGCCGCCTGTGCCTGCGCACGGCGAAGAAGGTCTACAACCAGTCCCTGACCGCCACCATGATCGAAGTGCATGGCGCCGAGAAAACCGAGAAGATCCTCAAGGGCTGGGTCAACAACCTGTCCACCGACGTGTTCTCCGACGATGTCGCGGTGCTGGAGGCCATCAACGCCGGTCAGTGCGACGTCGGCATCGTCAACACCTACTACTACGGTCGTCTGCACAAACAGAAACCTGATCTGCCGGTAAAACTGTTCTGGCCGAACCAGGCGGATCGAGGCGTGCACGTCAATCTGTCCGGCATCGGTCTGACCCGCCATGCCCCGCATCCGGAAGCCGCCAAGGCGCTGGTGGAGTGGATGACCACGCCTGAGGCGCAGAAAATCTTCGCCGACGTCAACCAGGAGTTTCCGGCCAACCCCGCCGTACAACCATCGGCTGAAGTCGCTGCCTGGGGTCAGTTCGTGGCCGATACCTTGCCGGTGGAAGTCGCCGGCAAGCGTCAGGCCGAAGCGATTCGCATGATGGATCGCGCTGGCTGGAACTGAGTTGTGGCGAGGGGCCAGCTCCCTCGCCACAGATTGACGCCACTGTCGACTGACGGTGGCTTCACATTATTCTAGAGATCTTCCTTGGCCCACCCCGCCCAACGCCGCTGGTACCCGCTGGTCTTCGCCATCGCTGCGCTGGTCCTGCTGCCCCTGAGCGTTTTGCTGCTTTCCTGGCAAACCATCGATCAGCAGATCTGGTCCCACCTGTGGGACACGCAGATGCCACGCTTGCTGGGCAACACGCTGACGCTGGTGCTTGGCGTCGGTATCGGCGTTACGTTGCTGGGCGTGAGCCTGGCCTGGCTCACCAGCCTCTGCGAATTTCCCGGCCGGCGTTGGCTGGATTGGGCGCTGATGCTGCCGTTTGCGATTCCGGCCTATGTGCTGGCGTTCGTTTTCGTCGGGCTGCTGGATTTCGCCGGCCCCGTGCAAACCCTGCTGCGCGAGTGGTTCGGAACGGGCATGCGCTTGCCTCGGGTGCGTTCCACGGGCGGGGTGATTCTGGTTCTGGTGCTGGTCTTTTATCCCTACGTTTATCTGCTGGCACGTACCGCGTTCCTGGCCCAGGGCAAGGGCCTGATGGAAGCGGCGCGCGTCCTCGGGCAATCGCCCTGGCAGGCATTCTGGCGGGTGGCGTTGCCCATGGCGCGACCGGCCATCGGCGCGGGCGTGGCGCTGGCACTGATGGAAACCCTGGCGGATTTCGGCGCGGTGTCAGTGTTCAACTTCGACACCTTCACCACGGCGATCTACAAGACCTGGTACGGGTTTTTCAGCCTCTCCACCGCCACGCAACTGGCCAGCCTGTTGCTGTTGGTGGTGATGGTGGTGCTGTACGGCGAGCGTCGAGCGCGGGGCGCCAACCGGGCGAGCAATGAACGGCCACGGGTCAAGGCCTTGTATCACCTGCGAGGTTTCAAAGCGCTGCTGGCCATGAGTTGGTGCGGGCTGGTGTTTGCCTGTGCCTTCGTCATTCCGATGCTGCAATTGCTGGTGTGGTTCTGGCAGCGTGGGCGCTTCGATCTGGATGAGCGGTACGCCGGGCTGATCATCCACACCTTGTACCTGGGCGCGATGGCAGCGCTGATCACGGTCAGTGTCGCCCTGGTGTTGGCATTCGCCCGGCGCCTGGCGCCCACCCAGGGGATCCGTGCCGGGGTCAGCCTGGCCAACCTGGGCTACGCCTTGCCCGGTTCGGTGCTGGCGGTATCGATCATGCTGGCGTTCAGTTACCTGGACCGCGAGCTGGTGATTCCGCTGTCCGCATGGCTGGGTGGGGCTGGCAAGCCGCTGCTGCTGGGCAGTCTGTCGGCGTTGTTGCTGGCGTATCTGGTGCGCTTCATTGCCGTGGCCTATGGGCCGCTGGAAAACAGCCTGGCGCGTATACGGCCTTCTTTGCCCGAAGCGGCACGTAGCCTTGGCGTCAGTGGGCCACGACTGTTTTTCAAAGTGTATCTGCCGCTGTTGCTGCCCGGCTCGTTGAGCGCGGCGCTGCTGGTATTCGTCGACGTGCTCAAGGAAATGCCCGCGACCCTGCTGATGCGCCCGTTTGGCTGGGATACGCTGGCGGTACGGATCTTTGAAATGACCAGCGAGGGTGAGTGGGCGAGGGCCTCTTTGCCGGCGTTGACCCTGGTGTTGGTAGGGCTGCTACCGGTCATCGGATTGATTCGACGTTCGGCACATCGAAACAGCTAGGTGTCAGTCCTACACCTTGCAGCTACAATGCGCGGCATTCGGTGCGGTCCGTCTGACAGACAAGGTAGTGAAAATCGGCTGGAAGCCTTTTATTTCAAGGCTTTCGCTCAAATAGACACTCAACCGCACCTTCGCCACGCCCGGAAGGAGAAACCCATGGGACAGCGTACGCCTCTGTATGACCTTCATCTCGCTCTCGGCGCGAAGATGGTCGATTTTGGCGGTTGGGATATGCCTCTGCATTATGGATCGCAGGTCGAGGAACACCACCAGGTGCGCCGCGACTGCGGTGTGTTCGATGTATCCCACATGACCGTGATCGATGTCGGCGGCTCCCAGGCCAAGGCCTGGCTTCAGCATCTGCTGACCAATGACGTCGAACGTTTGCACAGCTCGGGCCGTGCCTTGTACAGCGCCATGCTCAACGAGCAGGGTGGCATCGTCGACGACATGATCGTTTATCGCCTCGACGACGGTTATCGCCTGGTGGTCAATGCCTCTACCCGCAATCAGGATCTGGCGTGGATGCAGGCCCATCTCGACGGCTTCGATGTAAAGCTCAGCGAACGTTCCGAAATGGCGATGCTGGCCATTCAAGGTCCCCACGCCAGGCACAAAGTGGCCGAGCTGGTGACCCAGTCCCGTGGCAATCTCATCCAGCTGCTCAAACCCTTCGAAGGGCACCCCGACGGTGACTGGTTCATCGCGCGCACCGGTTATACCGGTGAAGACGGCCTGGAGATCATTTTGCCAGCCAATCAGGCGCCAGGATTCTTCAATGATCTGGTCGGCGCGGGCATTTCCCCGATTGGCCTTGGCGCGCGGGATACCTTGCGGGTCGAGGCCGGGATGAATCTTTACGGGCAGGACATCGATCTGGCGGTTTCGCCGCTGACGTCCAACATGGCCTGGAGCATCGCCTGGGAACCGGCCAGCCGCCAATTCATCGGTCGCACGGCTTTGGAAGCCGAGCAGAGCGGTGGCATACAGCACAAACTGGTCGGACTGGTCCTCGAGGAGCGCGGGGTTTTACGCGCTCATCAAGTGGTCCGCATCGCCGATGTTGGCGAAGGGGAGATCACCAGTGGTAGTTTCTCTCCTACGCTTAGCAAGTCGATTGCACTGGCGCGCGTGCCGATGGCAACTGCCGACCGCGCAGAAGTGGAAATCCGTGGCAAGTGGTACCCGGTCCGAGTGGTCAAACCGACCTTCGTACGCCATGGCAAAACCTTGATCTAACCTTTTCTGGCGGCATCGACCGCTGACAATTTCCGAGGATACAGAACATGAGCGATATCCCTGCCGACCTGCGTTTTGCCGAAAGTCACGAATGGGCACGCCTGGAAGCCGATGGCACCGTCACCGTGGGCATCAGCGATCACGCGCAGGAAGCGCTGGGCGATGTGGTGTTCGTCGAGCTGACCGAAGTCGGAAAGACCTTTGCAGCCGGTGATCAATCCGGTGTGGTGGAATCGGTCAAGGCCGCTTCCGACATCTACGCTCCGATCAGCGGTGAAGTGATCGCGATCAACGAAGAGCTGAGCGCCTCGCCAGAGCTGCTGAACTCCGACCCGTACGGCGCGTGGATTTTCAAACTCAAGCCAAGCAACGCCGCTGACCTGGACAAGCTGCTCGACGCAGCGGGCTACAAGGCCGCCATCGGCGAGTAAGGTGCTCCCCGCAGGAGCCGGCAACCCGGCTCCTGCGGGGGTGGACTCAAGGCTTGAGCACGGCTTTGACCGCTGCTACCGAACGTTCGACGTCCGCTTTGGTCATCGCCGTAAACATCGGCAGCGAGACAATCAAGCGTCCCACCCGTTCGGCTGTCGGGAACATCCCCTCCTTGAAACCGCGCTCGCGGTAAAGACTCAGCAAGTGAATCGGCGGGTAGTGATAGCCGATACCGATACCCAATGCCTGCATCTGTTCCATGAAAGTGGCCCGGGCCGGTTTGCCATCCTGGCGCTCGGGCAATACCAACTGGAACAAATGCCAGTTGCTGTTCTCGAAGTCCGCCGGAGGTAGTTGCGCCCCGTACTGCGCTTCAAAATCTTCGCCAAAGCAACTGAAGTAGTGTTTGGCCAGTTCCCGCCGATGTGCGGTGATCGCTTCGAGATGGGCGAATTGCCCCAGGCCAATGGCCGCTGCGACATCGGTCATGTTGAACTTGCCGCCCAGCACATCGACATCCAGGCCATCAAAGCCGCTGCGCGTAACGCCCTGCAGGCGGTATTTTTCTGCCAGCTTCACTTCTTCGGCATTGTTCAGCACCAGGCAGCCGCCCTCCGACGAGGTGACGTTCTTGTTTGCCTGAAAGCTGAAGGAAACGAAATCGCCAGTCGAGCCGATGCGCTGGCCGTTCCAGCTTGAGCCCAACGCTTGCGCCGCGTCTTCGATGATCCGCAGGCCATGCTTGTGTGCCAGGGCGTACAGGCGAGTCATGTCCACGGGCAAGCCGGCCAAATACACCGGGATGATGGCTTTGGTGCGTGGGGTGATCGCGGCTTCCAGCTGATCCAGATCGATATTGCGGGTCACCGGGTCGATATCGGCGAACACCGGTGTGGCGCCGACTTCCAGAATGACGTTGGCGGTGGCGACCCAGGAAATCGGGGTGGTGATCACTTCGTCACCCGCTCCGATACCGGCGATGCGCAAGGCGATTTCCATGGTGCAGGTGCCGGAGTTGAACGTGCGCACCGGGCGTCCGCCAAAGTACTCCGACAGTTGCGCTTCAAAGGCCTGAACCTTGGGGCCGCTGGTAATCCAGCCCGAACGCAGGACCTCGCCGACGGCGGCGATGGTGGCTTCGTCGATAGTGGGTTTGGAGAAGGGCAGGAAAGGCAGTTGGCTCATAAATGTAGGCACCTCATCAGCGGGTATTGGGGCGGCGACGAGCATGATGATCCGTAATGCCCGGCGGCGCCATGCTCTCCGTGTCGGCGCTGGCTGCTATGCTGGTTTGACCGTGTTGCATCGACGCTGAGCGCCAGTCCAGAGAGAGCCCGTCATGTCCCAGTTGCCGTCCCTGAGTCAGTTACGCGATCCCAATGCCTTCCTTCGCCGTCACCTCGGGCCCGATGCCGCCGAGCAACAGGCGATGCTCGACAGCCTCGGCCTCGGCAGTCGGGTCGAGTTGATCGAGCAAACGGTGCCGCCGGGTATTCGCCTGAACCGGGTGCTCGACCTGCCGCCGGCCCTCGATGAAGAGGCTGCGCTGGCCAAGCTGCGGGGCTACGCTGAGCAGAACCAGGTCTGGACCAGCCTGATCGGCATGGGCTATCACGGCACGCTCACACCCACCGTCATTCTGCGCAACGTGCTGGAAAATCCCGGCTGGTACACCGCGTACACGCCCTATCAGCCAGAAATTGCCCAGGGACGTCTCGAAGCGTTGCTGAATTTCCAGCAACTGACCATCGACCTCACGGGCCTTGAGCTGGCCAATGCCTCGTTACTCGACGAAGCCACGGCGGCAGCGGAAGCCATGGCTTTGGCCAAACGGGTGGCCAAGTCCAAGAGCAATGTGTTCTTTGTCGACGAAAACTGTCATCCGCAGACCATTTCCGTGGTGCAGACCCGCGCCGAGGGTTTTGGATTCGAGCTGGTCATCGGCCCTGTGGATAACTTGAAACAGCACCAGGTGTTCGGTGCGCTGCTGCAATATCCCGACACTCACGGCGAGATTCGCGATCTGCGGCCCTTGATTGATCACCTGCATGCCCAGCACGCATTGGCGTGTGTTGCTGCCGACCTGTTGAGTCTGTTGTTGCTGACCCCGCCGGGGGAGCTGGGCGCGGACGTGGTGTTCGGCTCTTCCCAGCGTTTCGGCGTGCCCATGGGCTACGGCGGGCCTCACGCCGCTTTTTTTGCCAGCCGCGACGAATACAAACGTGCGATACCCGGGCGGATCATCGGTGTGTCGAAGGACGCGCGTGGCAATGTGGCCCTGCGCATGGCGCTGCAGACCCGTGAGCAACATATCCGCCGGGAGAAGGCCAACTCGAACATCTGCACGGCCCAGGTGCTGCTGGCCAATATCGCCAGTTTCTACGCGGTCTATCATGGCCCTGAAGGGCTGAAGCGGATTGCCCAGCGCGTGCACCGCCTGACCTGCATTCTCGCCGCCGGCCTCGAGCGCAAGGGCGTGACCCGCGTCAATCAGCACTTCTTTGACACCCTGACCCTGGACGTCGGCGGCGCCCAGACCGCGATCATTAAAAGCGCCCAAGCCGCGCAGATCAATTTGCGCATCTTGGGGCGCGGGCGATTGGGCCTAAGCCTGGACGAAACCTCTGACGAAGCCACGGTGGCGAAACTGTTCGATGTGTTCCTGGGCGTCGACCATGGGTTCAATGTCGACGAGCTGGACGCCGGAATTTTGAGCCCCGGCATTCCAGACGCTCTGGCGCGCACCTCACCTTATCTACGCCATCCGGTATTCAACGCCCATCACAGCGAAACCGAGATGCTGCGCTACCTCAAGCAGCTGGAAAACAAAGACCTGGCGCTCAATCAATCGATGATCCCGTTGGGCTCCTGCACCATGAAGCTCAATGCCACCAGCGAGATGATCCCGATTACCTGGCCGCAATTCGCCAATCTGCATCCGTTCGCACCGAAAGAGCAGGCAGCCGGCTATTCGCTGATGATCGAAGAACTGGAACGCTGGCTGTGCGCGATCACCGGTTTCGATGCGATCTGCATGCAACCCAACTCCGGTGCACAGGGCGAGTACGCCGGGTTGCTGGCCATCCGCAAATACCACGAGAGCCGGCATCAGGGGGCTCGGGACATCTGCCTGATTCCGTCTTCCGCCCATGGCACCAACCCGGCTTCGGCGCAGATGGCCGGGATGCGTGTGGTCATTGTCGAGTGCGACGAGGCGGGCAACGTTGATCTGGATGACTTGAAAGACAAAGCGGCACAGGCCGGGGACAAACTTGCCTGCCTGATGGCGACTTATCCTTCGACCCATGGTGTGTACGAGGAAGGCATCAGCGAGATCTGTGAAGTGATCCACAGCCATGGCGGCCAGGTCTACATGGACGGCGCCAACCTCAATGCCCAGGTCGGGCTGGCCCGTCCGGCGGACATTGGCGCGGATGTGTCGCACATGAACCTGCACAAAACCTTCTGCATTCCCCACGGCGGCGGCGGGCCCGGCATGGGGCCGATTGGCGTGCGCGCGCATCTGGCACCCTTTGTGGCCAATCACCCGGTGGTGCCGATCGACGGGCCGCTGCCGCAGAACGGTGCCGTCAGTGCCGCACCCTGGGGCAGCGCGAGCATTCTGCCGATCAGCTGGATGTACATCGCCATGATGGGGCCGCAACTGGCGGACGCCAGTGAAGTGGCGATCCTCGCCGCGAATTACCTGGCGCAACACCTGTCCGGGGCGTTCCCGGTGCTCTACACCGGGCGCAACGAGCGGGTGGCCCATGAGTGCATTCTTGACCTGCGCCCCCTCAAGGCGCTGACCGGTATCAGCGAAGAGGACGTTGCCAAGCGCCTGATGGACTATGGCTTCCATGCGCCGACCATGTCGTTCCCCGTGCCAGGGACCTTGATGGTCGAACCCACCGAAAGTGAATCGAAGGCAGAACTGGACCGTTTTATCGGAGCGATGCTGAGCATTCGCGCGGAAATTACCGAGGTGCAGAACGGCAACTGGCCGGGCGAGGACAACCCGTTGAAACGTGCGCCGCATACCCTGGCCGACATCACCGGTGTCTGGGAGCGGCCTTACAGCATCGAACAGGCGGTCACACCGGACGCCCACACCAAGGCCCACAAGTATTGGCCGGTGGTGAACCGGGTGGACAATGTCTACGGCGACCGAAATCTGTTTTGTGCGTGTGTGCCGGTGGATGAGTACCGTTGAAATATCGGTCACTCATGACCCCTGTGGGAGCGAGCTTGCTCGCGATAGCGATTTTACTGACACAACAATGTTGGATGTGCCGTCGCTATCGCGGGCAAGCCCGCTCCCACATGTTTTGCATTGAACATAAAAAATGCCGCTCCATGTGAGCGGCATTTTTGTTCAACCTGAAGGTTTATTCCGACGCCACGGCATTTTTCGCCAGGATCGCATTCGCCAGTTCCATGTCCGTCGCCTGCAGGCCAGGGTTGTCGGCGCGGACTTTCTGCATGGCGGCTTCCAGGTACGGGCCGCGGATGCCGCCATCGCTGGCGACGAAGCTGCCGGCATCGTCCTGGGCGGCGACGATCAGTTTGTGATCCTTGAACGTCAGGTAGGTCGAGCCGGTGGTGGCACCGGAGGACAGGACGTTACGCCAAAAGCTATCGGCCATCGCCGAACCGACAGGCAGGGACAACAGGGCGATGGTAGCGACAGCAAGTTTGAGACGCATAAAAGTGACTCCACAGGGTTAACTCCGGTGTTTGATAGCGATCCCCCAATCGAGTTCCATGGCGGCAAATCTACTTTTGCTCACTCTGCGGCGTCACTCGCAGCACCTCCTCAATCGTCGTCAAACCGGCCGCCACTTTCTGTGCGCCGGACAATCGCAGACTGCGCATGCCTTCCTTGAAGGCCTGACGCCGCACGGCGAGCAAGTCCGTGTCGGGGTTGATCAGCACCTTGAGACCATCGCTCAGTTGCATGATTTCGTAGACCCCGGCGCGGCCGTGATAGCCGGTGTCGCGGCATTCCAGGCAACCGATGGCGCGTTGGGCATGGGTGGGGAGCGGCGCTTGCCAGGGTCGGGTCAGGGTCTGCCAGTCCTCTTCGCCCAGGGTTTGCGGAGCCTTGCAGTGCGGGCACAAGGTGCGCACCAGGCGCTGGGCCATAACGCCCAGCAGCGTGGCCTTGATCAAGTAATGCGGCACACCGAGTTCCAGCAGGCGACTGATGGCGCTGGGCGCGTCGTTGGTGTGCAGGGTCGACAGCACCAGGTGCCCGGTGAGCGCCGCCTGAATGGCCATTTCTGCGGTTTCGAGGTCGCGGATCTCGCCGATCATGATGATGTCCGGGTCTTGCCGCATCAGTGCGCGCACGCCAGCGGCGAAGGTCAGGTCGATGTTGTGCTGGACCTGCATCTGGTTGAACGCCGGCTCGACCATTTCGATCGGGTCTTCGATGGTGCAGAGGTTGACCTCCGGCGTCGCCAGCTTTTTCAGCGTGGTGTAGAGCGTGGTGGTCTTGCCGGACCCGGTCGGCCCGGTCACCAGAATGATGCCGTTGGGCTGGCGAGTCATGTCCTGCCAGCGCCGCAGATCGTCGGCTGAAAAGCCGAGCTGATCGAAGTCCTTGAGCAGCACCTCGGGGTCGAAGATCCGCATGACCATTTTTTCGCCGAAGGCGGTCGGCAGTGTCGATAGCCGCAATTCGACTTCGCCGCCTTCCGGGGTCTTGGTCTTCACCCGCCCGTCCTGGGGTTTGCGTTTCTCCGCGACGTTCATTCGCCCCAGGCTTTTCAGGCGGCTGACGATGGCCATGGTGACCTGTGGCGGGAATTGGTAGACGTTGTGCAGCACGCCGTCGATGCGAAAACGCACGGTGCCCTGTTCGCGCCGGGGTTCGATGTGGATATCGCTGGCGCGTTGCTGGAACGCGTACTGGAACAGCCAGTCGACAATGTTGACGATGTGCGCATCGTTGGCGTCCGGCTCCTGATCGCTGGCGCCGAGGTTGAGTAACTGTTCGAAGTTGCCCAGGGTGTTCACTTGCTGATCGGTGTTGTTTGCGCCGGTGACCGATTTGGCCAGGCGAAAGAACTCCACGCTGAAGCGTTGAATGTCCACCGGATTGGCCACCACCCGCTTGATGGGCAGCTTCAGTACATGGGTCAGGTCGGCCTCCCAGCCGGTGACGTAGGGTTGGGCGCTGGCCACGGTCACCGCATCGCGATCGATGGATACCGCGAGAATCTTGTGGCGCTGGGCGAAGGCGTAGGACATCAGGGGCGTGACGGCCGCGACATTGATTTTCAGCGGGTCGATACGCAGGTAAGGCTGGCCGGCCTGTTGTGACAGCCACAATGTGAGGCTTTCGAGGTCGAGGTGCTTGCCGGGTCGACTGAGGTCTTCCAGCTGTTGGCTGGCGATGAATTCCAGTGGGTGCATCTGGCCATGGGCGACGTGGCGGCGGCGGGCATTGAGCGCGTGTTCGGCCGAATCCTGGCTGATAAAGCCCTGGGCGACCAGTTCACGCAGCACATCACTGAGATCCAGCCAGCGGTCCTGAAGGGCGAGTTGAACGGACATGCGGGCTCCTTGTGAACAACCGTTCGCAAAGGATAGTCGTGACCCCACTGACCGCTGGGCCACTACCCGACGAAGCCGAATCGACTTTTTTCAGCCTGCCGCCTGAGCCGTATCGCCCCAGGCAGAATCCGCCGATTGCAGCTCGACCGAGCAAACGCTGACCAAATTACGCAGTTTTTCTGCAATCACTTGGGCGCGGTGCCAGCTCAATCCGTCGATGACGACATCGATGTCCAGCAGGTCGTCCTGGCGCTGCACGTTCACCTGTTCCGGCGTCAGAAACTGCAGGGCGAACAGGTTCAGTGCTCGGCAAAGCAGGTCGGGCTCGGCTTCGGCCAGCAACTGATAGCGAACGCGGCAATGGGTGTTACTGATGTTCCAGACATCGGCGCGGGTGGGCGGGGTGTTCACGGCTTCCAGGTGTGGCATGGTCGATCTCCAAATCGCTGGAGAAATTTTTACATTCGTGGCCGGGTATTTCTTATCTATGATGGGGCGTATTACGGTTTTATCGAATCGTTTAATTCAGATTGTCGGTAATCAGGGGTTTTTTTATGCACAGCGAGCTGGATGGCTACGACCGCAAGATTCTCGCGCTGCTGCAAGAGGACGCTTCGCTCTCCAGTGCGCAGATCGCGGAGCAGGTAGGGCTGTCGCAGTCGCCGTGTTGGCGGCGGATTCAGCGGATGAAGGAGGAGGGGATCATTCGTGGCCAGGTGACGCTGCTCGACCGCAAGAAAATCGGCCTCAACACGCAGATATTCGCGCAGGTCAAACTCAACGCCCACGGCCGTTCGAATTTCACCGAATTCACCGAGGCCGTCCGCGGCTTTCCCGAAGTGCTGGAGTGTTATGTGCTGATGGGCGCGGTGGATTTCATGCTGCGAATCGTCGCGGCGGACATCGAGGCGTATGAGCGATTCTTCTTCGAGAAGCTGTCGTTGGTGCCGGGGATTCAGGAGGTCAACTCGGTTGTGGCGTTGTCGGAGATCAAGTCGACCACCCGTTTACCGGTCTGAAGTGTTGTGGTGACTGTGCTGGCCTGATCGCTGGCAAGCCAGGTCCCACAGGGATTAACAGTCATACACAAATTTTGTGTTTGCCATCGGTCCTGTGGGAGCGGGCTTGCCCGCGATGGGGGTATTACAGACGCAGAAGCATCTTCCAGGCACGATTCTGATAAACCGCAATCGCCTGCTGCTTGCGCGCATCCAGGGTTTCGTCGGTGATCGGCTCGTTGGCCAGTTGCGCCAGTTTGTTCAGCTCGCCATACAGGCGATCCATTTCCGGGATGTCCAGCACGTGGCGTGCGTGGTGCAGCCAGGCCTGGATACGCTCGATGCGCGGCAGTTGTTCCGCCAGGTCTTCCGGTTGCTGCTGGTAACGCTGCAATTGCAGTGAGTTGGCTTCTTCGCCCAACAGGCGCGGCAACCAGCTGCCCAGTTGCGCGGCGCCCTGGCGATTGCCGCGGGTGTTGCGGTCGGCGGTCCAGGTGCGAGCGAGCAACCAGCGCGAGGTGTTCAGGGAGAACAGGCCCCAGCGCGGGTCTTCGAGTTCTTCGAGGAACTGCTCCGGCGCGGCTTTGCGCACGTCCTCGTCATCCAGACCGGCCTGGACCAGCGGACGCCAGTCTTCGAGCAGGGCATCGAGTGCGACGCGCAGGTCGTGGGTCGATTGACGCGGCGCGGCCTGGCCGAGGCTGCTGGCCAGCGCGCGCAATTCGGCGAGGTTTTCCACCCAGTCCTGCAACAGGCGCCAGTGGCCATTGAAGCGATACTGCTCGGCCAGACGCTGGCTGCTGCCCAGCAAGTGCCAGCTCAGGGCGGCGAAGGCGTCGTCCAGCGGCGTTTCGGCGCTGATCTGCGGGGCCGGCAGGCTCAGCGAATAGCTGTTGGCGTCGTACAGGCGATAGCCGCGTTCGGCCTTGCTGATGTCACAAGGCATCAGGGCCAGGGTCGCGGCCAGCTCGGCGGCCAGTTCCAGCAACGCGGCCGGTTCGCCTTCGCGCAGTTCCAGTTCCAGCTCGCAGATTTCTTCTTTCTGTTTGCCGACCACTACGTGGCCGAGGTCCAGCGCGGCTTCGATGACCACTTTGGTCTTGCCGCGGCCCCAGGCGATTTCAGCGCGTTCGCGGACAAAATCGGTGGTGAAGATCGGTTTCAGGGTTTTCTTGTCGAGTTCGGCCAGTGCTTCGGGCCAGCATTCGCCGTCGAGTTTCTTCACGTCGAGCTTGGCCTTGGGCAGGTGCCAGTCGTACTCGTTACGCTCGGACAGGCCGGCGATGCTCTGGCCACGGGTCTTGAGCGTTTGAATGACTTCTTCGCCATCCTTGCGCAAGCGCAGGGCGACCTTGGCGCGGGCCAGGTCGCGCTCGGGCGTGTCGAAGTACTGGTTCATCAACTCACGGCGTTCCCAGCCACTTTTGTTGCGTTTTTTCAGTAGCGGGTGCTCGCGCAGGGCAGCGAGGGTTTCGCGGCTGACGCGGAGTTTGATTTCGGTTTCTTTCTGCATGGCCGGAAAATCCAGGATCGGGAGCGCAGCCGGGGGGAATGTGTGGCTGCCAAGGTCGTGCAGTGTACAGGACTCGTCCTTGCTCCGCCCTGCGACGGTTTATTCCTGTCGCCGGATGGTTCTATGATGGACTTCAATTCGCGAGTTGGAGCCAGCGATGCCTTTGCCATCCATGAAAGATCAATTCGCTGCATTGATCGCTGCACCGTCGGTCAGTTGCACCCAAGCGAGCCTCGATCAATCCAATCGCCCGGTGATCGACCTGCTGGCCGCCTGGCTCGGCGATCTGGGGTTTGCCTGCGACATCCAGCAGGTCAGTCCCGGCAAATTCAACCTGTTGGCCAGTTTCGGCTCCGGTCCCGGCGGCCTGGTGCTGGCCGGCCACAGTGATACCGTGCCGTTCGATGGTGCGCTGTGGCAGACCGACCCGCTGAAGCTGACCGAAGTCGACGGTCGCTGGGTCGGCCTGGGCAGTTGTGACATGAAGGGCTTTTTCGCCCTGGCCATCGAGGCGGTCAAGCCGCTGCTCGATCAGCCGTTCAAGCAACCGTTGCTGATCCTGGCCACCTGTGATGAAGAGAGTTCGATGTCTGGCGCTCGCGCCCTCGCGCAAGCCGGACGGCCATTGGGGCGAGCGGCTGTCATCGGCGAGCCGACCGGGCTCAAGCCGATCCGCATGCACAAAGGCATCATGATGGAGCGCATCGACATTCTCGGGCAGAGCGGCCACTCCTCCGATCCACGCCTGGGGCACAGCGCCCTCGAAGCCATGCACGATGCCATTGGCGAACTGCGGGGGCTTCGTCTGTTGTGGCAGCGTGAATTTCGCAATCCACAATTCAGCGTGCCGATGCCGACGATGAATTTCGGCTGTATCCATGGCGGCGATAACCCCAACCGGATTTGCGGGCAATGTTCCCTGGAGTTCGACCTGCGGCCATTGCCGGGCATGGACCCCAAAGCCCTGCGCGCGGCGATTTTGCAGAAACTCAACCCGATTGCCGAACGGCATCAGGTCAAGATCGATTACGCGCCGTTGTTTCCCGAAGTGCCGCCGTTCGAACAAGCCGAAGACGCGGAACTGGTACGGATCGCCGAAAAGCTCACCGGCCATGCTGCCGAAGCAGTGGCGTTCGGCACCGAAGCGCCTTATCTTCAGCAACTTGGCTGCGAAACACTGGTGCTCGGCCCTGGCGACATCGCCTGCGCCCACCAACCGGGGGAATACCTCGAAATGTCACGTTTGCAGCCTACGGTGCATCTATTGCGTCAGTTGATTGAACATTACTGCCTGACACCAGTCGCTTGAAAGCTGATCAATGTGGGAGCGAGCCTGCTCGCGAAGAGGGTGTGTCAGTTGATACGCATGCGTCTGATACATCGAATTCGCGAGCAGGCTCGCTCCCACAGGTTCTGTACCATCACCGGCCAACTCGTATAAATTGCCGGTACCCAAACCCGTATTCATGAGGAGAGTTCGCGTGTCGCCAAGCCTGTTCCGACGATAACCATCAGCCCGCTGTGCGTTTTCTGTTTCGCCCTTTCTTCGGCTGCTATTTATTACAGGCCCAGGTTCATGCCCGAATACGTCAATTGGCTTCGTCACGCTTCGCCTTACATCAACGCCCACCGCGATTGCACCTTTGTCGTCATGCTGCCCGGCGACGGCGTTGAACACCCCAACTTCGGCAATATCGTCCACGACCTGGTGCTGTTGCACAGCCTGGGCGTGCGGCTGGTGCTGGTTCACGGTTCGCGTCCGCAAATCGAAGCGCGCCTCGCTGCCCGTGGCCTGACCCCGCATTACCATCACGGCATGCGCATCACCGATGCCGCAACGCTTGAGTGCGTGATCGATGCCGTCGGCCAGTTGCGCATCGCCATCGAAGCGCGGTTGTCGATGGACATGGCCTCGTCGCCCATGCAGGGCTCGCGCTTGCGCGTTGCCAGCGGCAACCTCGTTACGGCCCGGCCGATCGGCGTGCTCGAAGGCGTCGACTATCACCACACCGGCGAAGTCCGCCGGGTCGACCGCAAGGGCATCAATCGCCTGCTGGACGAGCGCTCCATCGTGCTGTTGTCGCCATTGGGTTACTCGCCGACCGGTGAAATTTTCAATCTCGCCTGCGAAGACGTCGCCACCCGCGCCGCCATTGATCTGGGCGCGGACAAACTGCTGTTGTTTGGCGCCGAGCTGGGCTTGATCGATGAGCATGGCCGTCTGGTTCGTGAATTGCGTCCGCAACAGGTGCCCGCGCACCTGCAGCGTCTGGGCAGCAATTATCAGGCGGAACTGCTGGATGCCGCCGCTGAAGCCTGCCGTGGCGGCGTGGCGCGCAGTCATATCGTCAGCTATGCCGAAAACGGCGCTCTGCTGACCGAGCTGTTCACCCGCGACGGTGGCGGCACGCTGGTCGCCCAGGAACAATTCGAAGTGGTGCGCGAAGCGGCCATCGAAGACGTCGGTGGTCTGCTGGATCTGATCATCCCGCTGGAAGAACAGGGGATTCTGGTGCGGCGTTCCCGCGAAGTGCTGGAGCGTGAGATCGAGCAGTTCAGTGTGGTCGAGCGCGAAGGCATGATCATCGCCTGCGCGGCGCTGTATCAGATTGCCGATTCCGATGCCGGAGAGCTGGCGTGCCTGGCAGTGAACCCGGAGTACCGTCATGGCGGTCGCGGGGATGAGCTGCTGGAGCGCATTGAAACCCGCGCCCGGGCGCAAGGGCTCAAGACCCTGTTCGTACTGACGACCCGCACTGCGCACTGGTTCCGCGAGCGTGGCTTCGAGCCGAGCAGCGTCGAACGCCTGCCGTCGGCGCGGGCGTCGCTGTACAACTATCAGCGTAATTCGAAGATCTTCGAAAAGACCCTTTGACCGTGGTGGTCCTGGCGCGAGCAAGCGCGCTCCCACAAGTTCTGCGGACAACAGAGAACCCTGTGGGAGCGAGCTTGCTCGCGATGGGCTGCACAGCCGTATTCGGCAATTACTCGGTGACGAACTTCGCGCTCACATACGGCGAATAATCCGGCAGTACCGTTTCGACCTTCCCTTGCTCCTTCAAGAACTTCGCCGTTTCGCCAATCGCCTTGGCGGTGCCACCGTCCAGCAACGCGCTGGACTGTTGCGCCTTGGCATCCGGAAACGCGGACCCGGCCAGTAGCTCCGGTACATCAGCGGCGTTGGCACCCGTCAATTTGGCGATTTTCTGCACCGGTAGCGAGTGCTCGGTCCAGCTGTCCTTATGCGCTGCATAGTCGGCAAAAGAGTCCAGAGTGACCTTGGCGAATTTGGCCACGACCTCCGGGTGTTTCTCGGCGTAATCCTTGCGCGCCACCCAGACTTCAAACGTCGGCGCACCCCATTGGCCGACTTGGGCGGCATCGGTCAAGGTCTTGCCCGTCTTACGAATTTCACCCAGGGCCGGCGACCAGACGAACGCGCCGTCGATGTCCCCACGTTTCCACGCGGCGGCGATCTCCGCCGGTTGCAGGTTCACCACTTTGACTTTTGAAGCGTCCAGGCCCCAATGCTTCAGGGCGCCCAACAGACTGTAGTGAGACGTCGATACGAACGGCGTGGCGATGGTTTTTCCGATCAGATCTTCCGGTTTATCGATGCCGCTGCCATTGCGCACCACCAAGGCTTCGGCGGCATTGATTTGCGCGGACACAATGAACGCGACAATCGGCAGATTGCGCGAGGCGGCCGCAGCCAGAGGGCTGGAGCCGAGATTGCCGATCTGCACGTCGCCGGACGCAATCGCGGTGACCACTTCCGGGCCGCTATTGAAGCGGCGCCAGTCGATTTTTTCGCCGATGGTTTTTTCGTAAACGCCGTCCGCCTGAGGGACTTTGCTGGGGTCGATACCGGTCTGGTAGCCGACCGTGAGGTTCGTCGCATGGGCTGAAAAAGAAATGGCGAGCGATACACAAACTGTAACAAATGGTCTGGATAGTGCGCGTTTGGTCATCATGGCGTTGTTCCTTTCGACAGGTTTTGTTTCAGTATTGCTTCTAAACCTAATCGATCTAAAAAACGCAAAATAAATAACATTTATGAATTAGCTTATGAGCAAGCCTCTCTATCCTGAGGGGATGCGCGAAGTCGGGCTTAATTCCTAAATGGAATGAGAAAGGAATCCAGTCATTCTTTTCAGGTTTGTGACAAGTTCATGACCCTGAGTAAGCCAAAAAAGTGGGATTAGACCATGGTCGTAGACACACAATGTTACGATTGACTTGTGAGTCACGCTACGGCGCTAATCGCGCATCTTAGGATTCCGGGCATTCGATTCGGGACCAGGACTACAAGAATTAGAAACGAGAGGAGCTAAACAATGAACAAGTCCACCTTGGCCTTGGCCGTGGCCGTTGGGGTTTTGGCGCAGCAGGCAGGCGCCGCCGGTTTCATCGAAGACAGCAAGGCATCCGTTAGTTCCCGCACCTATTATTTCGATTCCGATAAACGTGAAGGCGCCAGTACTCCTGCCAACCGCCAGCGCGAGACTGCCGAAGGTCTGAAGTTCGATTACCAGTCGGGCTTCACCCAAGGTGTCGTAGGTTTCGGTATCGATGCCCAGGCGCTGGTCGGTATCCACCTGGACGGGGGCAAGGGCCATCACCCGGACAACAACTCCTTTAACCCTAGCGATTCCGATGGTTCGGCAGAGAGCTCGTGGAGCCGTGTGGCGGGCAACGTCAAGGCACGCTTCTCGAAGACCGAGGCCCATGTTGGTGGCGCTCTGCAGCCAAACCTGCCGATCCTGATCGCGAACGACAGCCGCGTACTGCCACAGACCTTTGAAGGTGGCACTATCAGCTCGAAGGAAATCGACAACGTGACCTTCAACCTGGGTCAGTTGGAGCACGCAGTGGGTCGTGCGTCCAGCAACAGCACTGGCCTGGCCGTGGCTGGTGGTACTCAGGACAGCAACCAGTTCCGCTACGCCGGTGCTGACTGGAAGGTCACCAAAGACCTGACGCTGCAGTACTACTACGCGAACCTGCAAGACTACTACAAGCAGAACTTCCTCGGTCTGGTGCACGTTTACCCGATCGCTCCGAACCAGTCGTTCAAGACTGATCTTCGTTATTTCGATAGCAGCTCCGACGGCAAGAACGGTGACGCCGGCTACCGCTTCAACAACAACAATGGCTACGCCAAGCACTTGGGCGAGGTCGATAACAAGACCTGGAGCGCCACCTTCACCTATACCCTGGGTGGCAGCGCGTTCCTGCTCGGCCATCAGCGTGTCAGCGATGACGGCGGCTTTGTCTTCTTGAACCAGGGTAACGTTGTCGATGGCAACGGTCGCAACGAAGGTGCCGGTGGCGCCAGCTTCTACTCGTTCACCGATGCCACCGTCGGCAGCTTTATCCGTGCTGGTGAAAACACCTCCTATGGTCAGTACTCCTACGACTTCGCCGCGTTGGGCGTCCCAGGTCTGAAAGCTTCGGCTGCTTACCTGTACGGTCAGGACATCAAGGCCACCTCCGGTGTGGGCAAGGACCTGAACGAGCGTGAAACCGACCTGCGTGTGGATTACGTGATCCAGACTGGCCCGCTCAAAGGCTTTGGCACGACGCTGCGTCACGGCATGTACCGTGGCAACACCAGTACCGCCGATGAGGATCAAACCCGCCTGATCTTCAACTACACCTACAGCTTCATGTAAGCAGTAGACCTGCAGGAGCGAGCTGGCTCGCGATGGATTCGAGAACGACGCGTTTACCCGATAAAAACGCGTAATCGTTAACGACCTTCGCGAGCCTGCTCGCTCCTTCATATGCCTTCGGCTTCTATATTTCCAAAAGATTGCTTCTAATCGTTTTTTATTCTTTTTAGATTTTTCCGCAAACGCCTACAGTTGGCCCCACCTGACCTACAGGCCCCTCGCTTTACGCTCAGCCCGTTCAACTTCCGATAACCACGACCACAGGAATCGGTTTCAACACCGATATCTCGTTCCCGTGACGTGTATACATCGATATTCCATTTGGATATCAAAAAACACTAAGTGATTCTTTTCGGATTTATGAAAAGGTATGCTGCGCCGCCCAAATGAAGGGGGGGAGATCTTCAGTGCGAGGGTCTCTATGGCGAAAGCCAGGCGAATCAAGGATTCAGGGCACTCGACCCGGGACCAAAAGAATTAGAAACGATAGGAGCGAAACAATGAACAAGTCCACGTTGGCCCTGGCCATCGCTGCAGGGGTTTTGGCGCAGCAGGCGAGCGCTGCCGGCTTTGTCGAAGACAGCAAGGCTACCTTGGGCCTGCGCAACTTCTACATCAACACCGATTACCGTGACGGTACCGGCCCGAACAAAAACGAAGAATGGGGCCAAGGCTTCGATCTGCGTTTCATCTCCGGTTACACCCAGGGCACCGTCGGTTTCGGTATCGATGCGATCGGCTTGTTGGGTGTAAAGCTGGATTCGGGCGGCGGCACCAACGGCGCAGCTAACAGTGCTGCTTATGGCGGCACTGTTTTCCCAAGCAAATCCAATGGCGAAGCGGTTGATGACTTCTCCAGCCTGGGTCTGACCGCCAAGGCCAAGATCTCCCAGACTGAGCTGAAGCTCGGTACTCTGCAGCCAAAACTGCCGGTCATCGTGACCAACGACGGTCGCCTGCTGCCGCAAACCTGGGAAGGTGGTCAGCTCACCTCCGGTGACATCAAGGACCTGACGCTGGTCGGCGGCCAGATCGAGCACGTTAAAGGCCGTAACTCCAGCAACAATGAGCAGCTGGCTATCAACGGTGCTTCCCCACGCACCATCAATAGCAACAAGTTCATCTACGCTGGCGGTGACTACAAAATCACCAAAGACCTGACTGCCCAGTACTACTACGGCAACCTGGAAGACTTCTACAAGCAACACTTCCTGGGTCTGGTTCACAACTGGGCAATCGGTCCGGGCGTATTGAAGTCTGACTTCCGTTATTTCAACAGCACCGACGACGGTGCCAACGGCAGCAATCCGCTTTACTACAGCACCGGCAACTACAGCGGCGTGGCGAACGGTAAAGGCAAGGTCGACAACAACCTCTACAGCGGCCTGTTCCTGTACAGCGTTGCCGGTCACACCTTTGGTGGCGGTTACCAGGTCAGCAACGGCAGCAGTGACTTCCCATGGCTGAACCAGGGCGACGGTTCGTCGAACTACACCATCACCGACTCGCAAATCCAGAAGTTCGCCCGTGCCGGCGAGCGTACCTGGCAAGCACGTTACTCGTTTGACTTCGCCAAAGTCGGTGTACCTGGCCTGACGGCGGGTGTGGTGTACCTGCATGGCGATAACATCGACACCGTGAACGCGCGTGGTGCCGAAGCGGCGAACGGCGCTTCCGAGTGGGAGCGCGACTTGAGCGTTGGTTACGTGGTCCAGTCTGGCGCACTGAAAAACCTGGGCGTGGCGTGGAAAAACGCCAGCTGGCGTACCGACCTGCCGAACACCCGTTCGCAGGACGAAAACCGCCTGATCGTCAGCTACTCGATCCCGCTGTTGTAATAGCGTGTGGGAGCGAGCCTGCTCCCGAAGGCGTCGTCTCAGCCACAAACGTGCTGAATGACACACGTCTTCGGGAGCAAGCCGCGATGAACCAAAAAAAAGGTTCTTCACGGAATCCCGGGAAACACAGAAACAAGAACGCCGATTTGATTGATGATGTTCGTGCGAGCAAACACATCTAACAAACCGGCGTTCTTATGCGCGATATTAATACTTTCCTTCCCTTTTGGGAGGGCTTTTCTGTCGTCACCATCAAGCCCGATGGCGATGCGCTACAGATCGACCTGACACCCCACGCCACCCAATTCCCCTCTTGTAGCGGCTGCCAAAAACCGTGCTCGACCACGCATGAGTATTGCCAACGAGTCATCCGCGATCTGCCCATTCTTGGCCGAGCAGTGCGCCTCAGCGTTTTGCTTCGGCGTGTTGGGTGTCGCGACTGTGGTAAACGCATGGAAGCGGTCAGTTGGCTGGATCGCTATGCCCGCATGACGCGCCGCCTGGCCGAGGCGGTCATTCAAGCCTGCGAGCGTCTCCCCACAAAACACGTGGCTCAACTGTTCGGTCTGCATTGGGACAGCGTTCGGTTGCTAGAGCGTCGAGCCTTGCAAGTGGCGTTGAGTGTTTTGCCAAAGGCGCAGCCACGGCGCTTGGTGATGGATGAATTCGCTCTGTTCAAAGGTCATCGTTACGCCAGCGTCGTGCTGGACGCCGATACCCGGCGAGTGCTTTGGATTGGCGAAGGTCGCAGCCGCGCGGCGATCAGGCCATTCTTCGAAGAGCTGGGGCCAGAGGGTTGCGCTCGCATCGAAGCGGTGGCGATGGACATGAACACCGCCTTTGACCTGGAGGTTCGTCAGCACTGCCCAAAAGCGCGCGTGGTCTACGACCTCTTTCATGTGGTGGCTAAATATGGCCGAGAGGTGATTGATCGAGTCCGCGTCGATGAAGCTAATCGGCTACGTCATGACAAGCCTGCCCGAAAGGTCATCAAGCAAGCGCGATGGCTGTTGCTGCGCAACCCGCAGAACCTGAAAACGCCGGAGCAACAGGTCCGTTTGGAGGATCTGCTGGCGGCCAACCAAGCGTTGATGACGGTCTATTTGATGAAGGCTGAACTCAAAACGCTTTGGGCACCGAGCACCGCTTGGGGCTGGCGATCAGCCTGGCAGCAATGGTTGCGCCACGCTCATGAAAGCCAAATACCACCTCTGATCCAGTTTGCCAAACGA
Source organism: Pseudomonas fluorescens group sp. PF-69 (assembly GCF_054481235.1). Classification (NCBI taxonomy): domain Bacteria; kingdom Pseudomonadati; phylum Pseudomonadota; class Gammaproteobacteria; order Pseudomonadales; family Pseudomonadaceae; genus Pseudomonas; species Pseudomonas fluorescens group sp. PF-69. Next base: position 1,875,152 of record NZ_JBTMNC010000001.1, read on the forward strand.
CTGAAGGGTTACTGGCGAGGCATCGTCAGTCGTGTTCGCTGGCCGATGCATACGGGCCAATTGGAAGGCATCAACAATCGAATAAAGGTCATTAAGCGGATGGCGTACGGTTACCGGGATAGCGAATTCTTTTTCATGAAGATCAAGAGCGTCTTTCCCGGTAATCCGTGAAGAACCAAAAAAAAGCCCCGCCCGGCATCTCGCCGGGCGGGGCTTTTGCGTTTTCAAGGCGGGCTCACCCCCGTAAACCTGCCTTGAAACTCCCCTTTTTGCAGCAACTCAAGGCCTTCTCGAACCTCGCTGGCGATGTTCGGCGGGATGCGCAGGCGCGTCCAGTGAACAGATCTTTAATATTCTTTCTGGGTCTAAATAAATCGATATTTATTCTTTTTAATGGATAAAAAACACAGGCACAGTTGAGCTCATCAAGCACTCACAAGGAGCAGCACCATGAGCCTCAGACTCGGCGATATCGCCCCCGACTTCGAACAGGATTCCAGTGCCGGCACCATCCGGTTCCACCAATGGCTGGGCGACAGCTGGGGCGTGCTGTTTTCCCATCCGGCGGACTTCACGCCGGTGTGCACCACCGAACTGGGCTTCACGGCCAGGCTCAAAGATGAATTCGACAAGCGCGGGGTCAAGGCCATTGCGCTGTCCGTCGACCCGGTGGATTCGCATCACAGATGGATCGAAGACATCAACGAAACCCAGAACACTGTTGTCACCTTTCCGATCCTCGACGATGCCGACCGCAAGGTCTCGGACCTGTACGACCTGATCCACCCGAACGCCAACGACACACTCACGGTGCGCTCGCTGTTCGTGATCGACCCGAACAAAAAGGTCCGGTTGACCATCACCTACCCGGCGAGCACCGGCCGCAACTTCCATGAAATCCTGCGGGTGATCGACTCGCTGCAACTCACCGATAACTACAAGGTGGCCACCCCGGCCAACTGGCAGGACGGTGATGAGGTGGTGATCGTGCCTTCGCTCAAGGATGAAGATGAAATCAAGCAACGCTTTCCCAAGGGCTACCGCGCGGTGAAGCCATACCTGCGCCTGACACCGCAGCCCAATCGCTAATCGCTTTTGTAGGAGCCGGCTTGCTGGCGATTGAAGCGACGCGGTCTGTCAGTCAAACCGCCATCGCTGGCAAGCCCGCTCCCACAGGGGTTTGTGCAGATCCACAAAGCAGGGGATTTCAGGCCGTTTCGACGGCCTTTTTTTTCGCCTGGAAGAAGTGGATTTTTATATCTCTAAATTGCATAACCAAATGAATAAATATGATTTATGGATATATTAATCAACTGTTAAGGTCTCTCCATCGAAGCGAGATCGCAAACCGCGAATCGCCCCCACTCAGGAATTGTCTGAATGCTGGTCGTCTCACTCGGTGGCAGTCCAAGCCAACGCTCCCGTTCCGGGGTGCTGCTGGACCGCTCCCAGCGTTGGTTACAAGAGCAAGGCGTGGAAGTGGTGAGTTACCAGGTACGGGACTTCCCGGCCGAAGACTTGCTGCATGCACGCTTCGACAGCCCGAAGGTGATCGACCTGCTGCAACAGATTGAGAACGCCGACGGCCTGCTGATCGCCACACCGGTGTACAAGGCGTCGTTCTCCGGCGCGTTGAAAACGGTACTGGATCTGCTGCCCGAGCGCGCGCTGAGCCACAAGGTGGTTCTGCCAATGGCAACCGGTGGCAGCATCGCCCACATGCTGGCGGTGGATTACGCACTCAAGCCGGTGTTGTCGGCACTCAAGGCCCAGGAAATGCTCCACGGCATTTTCGCGGTGGACAGCCAGATCGCCTACGGCGAAGGCGGCGCGCTGGCGCAGTTGGCGCCGGAGCTGGAGCAACGACTGAATGAATCGCTGGAGCTGTTTTTCAGCGCCATGGCCCGACGGCCCAAGCCGCTCGATCCGAACCTGTTGAATGAACGTTTGTTGAGTGCTCGCTGGAGCATTTAAGCCCTATCCCAAATTGATGTACTGGCCTTACTCGCCCGCTAACGGGCAAGCAGGTGCAGCCAAAACCCAACTGCAAAAAGGAGAGCGCCATGCGCCCTGTTATTTTGCGTCGCGGTCTGGTCGCTCTGTTTGCAGCGGCTGTAGCCTTCGGCGCCATTACACAAGCTCAAGCTGAAACATTACGAATCGGCTATCAGAAATACGGCACCCTGGTGCTGCTCAAGGCCAAAGGCACTCTGGAAAAACGCCTCGCCGCCCAAGGCGTGGATGTGCAATGGACTGAATTCCCTGGCGGGCCTCAGCTGCTCGAAGGCCTGAACGTCGGCTCCATCGACTTCGGCGTCACCGGCGAAACCCCGCCCGTGTTCGCTCAAGCGGCGGGCGCTGATTTGCTTTACGTCGCCTACGAACCCCCAGCCCCTCACAGTGAAGCGATCCTGGTGCCGAAGGACTCGGCGATCAAATCGGTGGCGGACCTCAAGGGCAAGAAAGTCGTCCTGAACAAAGGCTCCAACGTGCACTACCTGCTGGTTCGCGCACTGGAAGACGCCGGCCTCAAGTACACCGATATCCAGACCGTGTTCCTGCCACCAGCCGATGCCCGCGCCGCGTTCGAACGTGGCAGCGTCGATGCCTGGGTGATCTGGGACCCGTACCAGGCAGCCGCCGAACAGCAACTGCAAGCGCGCACCCTGCGCGATGGCCAAGGCATCGTCGACAACCATCAGTTCTACCTGGCGACCAAGCCTTACGCACAGAAAAATCCTGAGGTGATCAAGACCCTGGTGGAAGAAGTGCGTGCCGTCGGCGAGTGGTCCAAGGCCAATCCACAAGAGGTGACCCAACAAGTGTCGCCACTGCTCGGCCTGCCGGCGGACATCACCCTGACCTCGGTGAAACGCCAGGGTTACGGGGCCTTGTTCCTGACCCCGGACGTGGTCGCCGCACAACAGAAAATCGCCGACAGCTTCTACCAGCTCAAGTTGATTCCGAAACCGTTGAGCATCAAAGACGTGATCTGGACGCCACCGGCAGCCGTTGCCCAAAGCGCAGTCACCAAAGCCCAGTAAATCGATTCCCCAAGGAGACCACTCCATGAGCCTCAATATCTTCTGGTTCCTGCCAACCCACGGCGACGGCCATTACCTTGGCACTGCCGAAGGCGCTCGCGCCGTCGACCACGGTTACTTGCAACAAGTCGCGCAAGCGGCGGATCGTCTGGGCTTCGGCGGGGTGCTGATCCCCACCGGTCGCTCCTGCGAAGACTCGTGGCTGGTGGCGGCGTCGCTGATCCCGGTCACCCAGCGTTTGAAATTCCTTGTCGCCCTGCGCCCCGGGATCATTTCCCCGACGGTGGCGGCGCGTCAGGCTGCAACCCTGGATCGCCTGTCCGGCGGTCGTGCGCTGTTCAACCTGGTGACCGGCGGTGATCCGGAAGAGTTGGCCGGCGATGGTCTGTTCCTCAGCCATGACGAGCGCTATCAGGCCTCGGTGGAATTCACCCGCATCTGGCGCCGCGTGCTGGAAGGCGAAACCGTTGATTACGACGGTCAGCACATCAGCGTGAAGGGTGCCAAATTGCTCTATCCGCCGATTCAGCAACCGCGTCCGCCGCTGTATTTCGGTGGCTCCTCGGAGGCGGCGCAGGACCTGGCGGCAGAGCAGGTTGAAATGGTTCTGACCTGGGGCGAACCACCCGCCGCCGTTGCCGAAAAGATTGAACAAGTCCGCGCCAAGGCCGCGAAGCTCGGTCGTACCGTACGTTTCGGCATTCGTCTGCATGTGATCGTGCGCGAAACCAACGCCGAGGCCTGGCAAGCGGCGGACCGCCTGATTTCGCAGCTGGACGAAGACACCATCGCTCGCGCCCAGGCTTCCCTGGCGCGCTTCGATTCGGTCGGCCAGCAACGCATGGCTGCGCTGCACGGCGGCAGTCGCGACAACCTGGAAGTCAGCCCCAACTTGTGGGCTGGCGTTGGCCTGGTGCGCGGCGGTGCCGGTACGGCGCTGGTGGGCGATGGTCCGACCGTGGCCGCTCGCGTGAAGGAGTACGCGGACCTGGGCATCGACACCTTCATCTTCTCCGGTTATCCACACCTGGAAGAGTCGTATCGCGTTGCCGAGTTGTTGTTCCCGCACCTCGATATCGAACGTCCCGAACTGCCGAAAAGCGCCGGTTACGTCAGCCCGTTCGGCGAGATGGTGGCCAATGACATTCTTCCCAAAGCCGCGTCCCAGAGCTGAGGCGCGCCATGAAGAAAATCATCCACAGCCTCGCGCACTGGGCGTTGCCGGTGTTGTTGCTGGCGGTGTGGCAGTTGTCGGTGTCGGCGGGCTGGTTGTCGACACGGATTCTGCCGGCACCGATCGCCGTGATCGAAGCCGGTGTGAGCCTGGTGCGCAGCGGCGAGATCTGGACGCATCTGGCGATCAGCGGTTGGCGTGCTGCCCTGGGTTTCACCATCGGCGGCAGCATCGGCCTGACGTTGGGTTTCATCACCGGACTGTCGAAATGGGGTGAACGCCTGCTCGACAGCTCGGTGCAAATGATCCGCAACGTGCCGCATCTGGCGCTCATTCCGCTGGTGATCCTGTGGTTCGGCATCGACGAGTCGGCGAAGATTTTCCTGGTGGCGCTGGGCACGTTGTTTCCGATCTACCTCAACACCTACCACGGCATCCGCAACGTCGATCCGGCGTTGGTGGAGATGTCGCGCAGTTATGGTTTGTCCGGTTTCAGCCTGTTCCGTCAGGTGATCCTGCCGGGGGCGCTGCCTTCGATCCTGGTCGGCGTGCGCTTCGCACTGGGCTTCATGTGGTTGACGCTGATCGTCGCCGAGACCATTTCCGCCAGTTCCGGCATTGGCTACCTGGCGATGAACGCCCGGGAGTTTCTGCAGACCGACGTGGTGGTGCTGGCGATTCTGCTGTACGCGGTGCTCGGCAAGCTGGCCGACCTCGCCGCCCGTGGGCTCGAACGTGTGTGGCTGCGCTGGCATCCGGCTTATCAAGTCGCCAAGGGAGGTGCTGCATGACGGCTCAACAACCTCCACGCCTGCTGCGCGGGATTCCGCTGGTGGTGCGCAATCTGCAAAAAACCTTCGGTTCGCGGCAAGTGTTGCGCGAGATCGACCTGCACATTCCGGCAGGCCAGTTTGTCGCCGTGGTCGGTCGTAGCGGCTGCGGCAAGAGCACCTTGCTGCGCTTGCTCGCCGGTCTCGATCAGCCTACCGGCGGCGAATTGCTGGCCGGTTCCGCGCCGCTCAGTGAGGCGCGGGAAGACACACGCTTGATGTTCCAGGAAGCGCGTCTGCTGCCATGGAAAAAGATCATCGATAACGTCGGCCTGGGGCTCAAGGGCAATTGGCGGCCGCAAGCGCTGGAAGCGCTGGAAGCGGTCGGCCTGGCGGATCGCGCCAACGAGTGGCCAGCCGCGCTGTCCGGAGGGCAGAAGCAACGCGTGGCCCTTGCTCGCGCGTTGATTCATCAACCGCGCCTGCTGTTGCTCGACGAGCCGTTGGGCGCGCTGGATGCGCTGACCCGAATCGAAATGCAGCAACTGATCGAACGGCTCTGGCAACAGCACGGTTTCACCGTGTTGCTGGTGACCCACGACGTCAGTGAAGCGGTGGCGATTGCCGATCGGGTGATCCTGATCGAAGACGGCGAAGTCGGCCTCGACCTGCATGTGGAGTTGCCGCGCCCTCGGGTCCGCGGTTCCCATCGACTGGCGGCGCTGGAAACCGAAGTCCTCAACCGTGTGCTGTCACTGCCCGGCCAACCGCCGGAGCCGGAACCTGTTTCACCCTTGCCTACGCAGTTGCGTTGGGCTCAATAACTCCAGCTTTATCCAACGACAGGAATCAACATCATGACTATCAAAGCCATCAACGTTCGCAACCAGTTCAAAGGCTCCATCAAGGAAATCGTGCTCGGCGACGTGCTGTCGGAAATCGACGTGCAAACCGCTTCCGGCATCGTCACTTCGGTGATCACCACGCGTTCGGTGAAAGAGCTGGAGCTGGTCGTGGGCAGCGAAGTGATCGCATTCGTGAAATCCACCGAGGTGTCGATCGCCAAGTTGTAAGGGCGTGGGCCGTCAGTGAGGCCGCGGCGCGGCCTTCGCGAGCAGGCTCGCTCCCACAGGTTTTTGGGTTGGCCACACAATTTGTGTTCAACACCCATCCACTGTGGGAGCGAGCTTGCTCCGGGCGGCGTTCCGACGATGGGGCCGGCGAGGCCGATAAAAATCAGGCAGGTATAGCTCGCTTGGGCAGGTAGGGCGGCAAATACAGCCCAAGATAGGCGTCAAATACCCGCATCCCTTCCTCAGCCATGCGCGGTGTGATCTGACCATGCTGTTGCACCGAGCGCGCATAAACCCGATCACCGAGCTCCATGGCCAGCGCAAACACATCGACATCGCTCGGCAGCTTCGGCAGCTCGAAGTGTTGGTCGAACAGTTTGTGCATCAGGTCGCCCAGTTCGATGTCGTGCTGACGATCGGCCTGGGTGACTTCGGTCAGGCCGTGTTGGGCGAGGATCAGTTGGCGGGCGGCGGCGTCTTCGCTGTAGATCTCGAGCATGCGTTGTTCCACCAGGCGCGACAGATCCCGCCAGCCGATGAGGGCTTGGTGGTCGATGGGGGCTTGCAGGCAGGCGCGGAAGGCGGCGTGGACGTCGGCGGTCAGGGCTTCGAGCAGGGCCGGGACGCTGGCGAAGAAGTGATAGACGGAGGAGGGCGGGATCTCCGCGCGCTCGGCCACGCTGTAGATCGACAGGCTGGCCACGCCCTCGGCGGCCAGCAGTGTGCGGGCCGCATCGAGTATCGAATCGATCCGGGCCTGGCTGCGTGCGCGGGGTTTGCGGGGGGTGGCTACGCGTGTCATTGAAGTCTCCTGCGGGGCAGCGGGCATTGTACGAGCGGGGTTGCGTGTTGTCTCGTCGGCCGCCATCGCTGGCAAGCCAGCTCCCACAGAAATTTCCGGTGTACACGGAATTTATGTTCACTGGAGATCAACTGTGGGAGCTGGCTTGCCAGCGATCCGCCGCAGGCGGCCATAAAAAAACGCCGTAGGCTTCAATAGCCGACGGCGTTCTTTTTTACTGCAACCGCTTAAACGGTATGCAGGTACCAGTTGTACTCGAGGTCGGAGATGGAGTGTTCGAACTCTTCCAGCTCGCTCTCTTTACAGGCCACGAAGATATCGATGTATTTCGGGTCGATGTACTTGGCCATGACTTCGCTGTCGTCCAGCTCGCGCAGTGCGTCGCGCAGGTTGTTCGGCAGGCTCTGCTCGTTCTGCTCGTAGCTGTTGCCTTCCACTGGAGCGCCCGGTTCGATCTTGTTGACCAGGCCGTGGTGCACGCCTGCCAGGACCGAAGCCATCAGCAGGTAGGGGTTGGCGTCGGCACCGGCCACGCGGTGTTCCAGTCGAACCGCGTCGGCGGAACCGGTCGGCACGCGCAGGGCGACAGTGCGGTTGTCCAGGCCCCAGCACGGCGAGTTCGGCACGTAGAACTGTGCGCCGAAACGACGGTAGGAGTTGACGTTCGGGCAGAGGAAAGCCATCTGCGCCGGTAGGGTCTCGAGCACACCGCCGATCGCGTGACGCAGTGCGGCGTTCTGCTCGGGATCCTCACTGGCAAAAATGTTTTTGCCGTCTTTGTCGAGAATCGAGATGTGGACATGCAGACCATTGCCCGCCTGGCCCGGATAAGGCTTGGCCATGAAGGTGGTGTCCATTTCATGGTCGTAGGCGATGTTCTTGATCAGGCGCTTGAGCAGGACTGCGTAGTCGCAAGCCTTGATCGGGTCGGCCACGTGGTGCAGGTTCACTTCGAACTGCGCCGGGGCACTTTCCTTGACGATGGCGTCGGCCGGGATGCCTTGCTCTTTCGCACCTTCCAGAATGTCCTGGAGGCAGTCGACGTATTCGTCGAGGTCGTCGATCAGGTAAACCTGTGTCGAGTGCGGGCGTTTGCCGGAAATCGGCGAGCGCGGTGGTTGTGGGCGGCCGTTCACGTTCTCCTGGTCGATCAGGTAGAACTCCAGTTCGAACGCGGCACAGATGGTCAGGCCCAGTTCATCGAACTTGGTTACGACTTGTCGCAGCACTTCGCGCGGGTCGGCGAAGAAAGGATCACCTTCGAGTTCGTGCATGGTCATCAACAGTTGCGCGGTCGGGCGCTTCTGCCATGGCTCGTTGCACAGGGTGTCGGGAATTGGATAGCAGATTCGGTCAGCATCGCCGATGTCCAGGCCCAGGCCGGTGCTTTCCACCGTCGAGCCATTGATATCCAGAGCAAATAGAGAGGCCGGCAGGTTGATGCCTTTCTCGTAAACCTTGTGGAGGCTGGTGCGTTCGATGCGCTTGCCGCGCACCACACCATTCATATCCGCAATCAGAAGGTCAACGTACAGAACCTCAGGATGTTCCTTAAGGAACGCGTTCGCTTCGTTAAGCTGAACGGCACGCGGGGGTACCGACATGATGCAACACCTTTGTTGTTAAAAATATCAATCATTGATCTCTTCGGATTCCAGTCAACCCGAACGGCATGCCGAAGTCAAGCGAGGCCGTTTTTGCCCCAAAAAAGCGCTCGTACGGCTTTTTTGAGGCACTTTGGGGCGTTTTTATGCCCGTCAGCGCTATGCCGTCTGCACACTTGAGCGGGCCGTGTTGTATTTTTTACGGGGGTGTTGTGTAAAAAAATGAACAAGGCTAAGCTCGAATCAAACCCATAACAGCAATAATACCGGGGTGCTACATGTCTCGCCTGTCGTTAATCGGCATCACCGACTGCGGTAAGCTGAACGGTTTGCATGCTTATCACATCAGTGGCGATATTCACGTCAGCGTCGCAGCCTTCGCGGCTCCCGGCGTGCCGGTGATCTTTCCGTCCCTGGCAAATCGACGCTTTGCGTCCGATATTCTGGACGGCCTTGATGGCACCCCCATTACGGTTACTCCATTCAATATAGAACCGATTCAGAATAATAGTGGCGCCTCCATTGCCTTGGGCGCCGCTTGCGATTCTGCACGCCTGGCATTTTGCGACGTGGTGCAAAAAAAACACGATAGCCTTTCGTACACCTGAATTCCAACGCGGCGCCGATGCGTCAAACATTGCCCGACTCCTGCAAGAGTCAGGAAACTCAAAGCCTAGAGGCATTTATGAGTAACAACCTCGACCAGCTCACCGATTGGTTGAAAGACCACAAGATCACAGAAGTCGAATGCATGATCGCCGACTTGACCGGAATCACCCGGGGCAAGATTTCGCCGACCAACAAATTCATCGCCGAAAAGGGCATGCGCCTGCCAGAGAGCGTGCTGCTGCAGACCGTGACCGGCGATTACGTCGAAGACGACATCTATTACGAGCTGCTCGACCCGGCCGACATCGACATGATCTGCCGTCCCGACCAGAGCGCGGTGTACCTGGTGCCTTGGGCCATCGAGCCCACCGCCATCGTCATTCACGACACCTACGACAAGCAAGGCAACCCGATCGAGCTGTCGCCGCGCAACGTGCTGAAAAAAGTCCTGAAACTCTATGCCGACAAGGGCTGGCAGCCGATTGTGGCGCCGGAAATGGAGTTCTACCTGACCAAGCGCAGCGATGACCCGGATTACCCGCTGCAGCCGCCGATCGGCCGTTCCGGGCGCCCTGAAACCGGTCGCCAATCGTTTTCCATTGAAGCGGCCAACGAATTCGATCCGCTGTTCGAAGACGTCTACGACTGGTGTGAACTGCAGGAGCTGGACCTCGACACGCTGATCCACGAGGACGGCACGGCGCAGATGGAAATCAACTTCCGTCACGGCGATGCCCTGTCCCTGGCCGACCAGATCCTGGTGTTCAAGCGCACCATGCGCGAGGCCGCGCTCAAGCACAACGTGGCGGCGACCTTCATGGCCAAGCCCATGACCGGCGAGCCCGGCAGTGCCATGCACTTGCACCAGAGCATCATCGACATCGAAACCGGCAAGAACATCTTCTCCAATGAAGACGGGACCATGAGCCAGCTGTTCCTGCACCACATCGGTGGCTTGCAGAAACTCATTCCCGAGCTGTTGCCGCTGTTTGCGCCCAACGTCAATTCGTTCCGCCGTTTCCTGCCGGATACCTCGGCACCGGTAAACGTGGAGTGGGGCGAAGAAAACCGCACCGTGGGCCTGCGGGTTCCGGATGCCGGGCCGCAAAACCGTCGGGTGGAAAACCGCCTGCCGGGCGCCGATGCGAACCCGTACCTGGCGATTGCCGCGAGCCTGCTCTGCGGTTACATCGGCATGGTCGAAGGACTGAACCCGAGTGCGCCGGTCGTGGGCCGTGGCTATGAACGCCGTAACCTGCGCCTGCCACTGACCATCGAAGATGCGCTGGAACGCATGGAAAACAGCGCGACCATCGAGAAGTACCTGGGCAAAAATTTCATTACTGGCTACGTGGCGGTCAAGCGGGCCGAGCATGAAAACTTCAAGCGCGTGATCAGTTCGTGGGAACGGGAGTTCCTGCTTTTTGCCGTCTGACACGCCGGGCGTCCGTTGTCGCCAGACGGCGCCTCCACCTGATTTTCTTTAGGAGATTGGTATGACCAGCAACAACCCGCAAACCCGTGAATGGCAAGCCCTGAGCAACGATCACCACCTGGCCCCGTTCAGCGACTTCAAGCAGTTGAAAGAGAAAGGCCCACGGATCATCACCAACGCCAAGGGCGTTTACCTGTGGGACAGCGAAGGCAACAAGATTCTCGATGGTATGGCTGGCCTGTGGTGCGTGGCCATCGGTTACGGTCGCGATGAACTGGCCGATGCCGCCAGCAAACAAATGCGCGAACTGCCGTACTACAACCTGTTCTTCCAGACCGCTCACCCACCGGTGCTGGAGCTGGCCAAAGCCATCGCCGACATCGCGCCTGAAGGCATGAACCATGTGTTCTTCACCGGTTCCGGCTCCGAAGGCAACGACACCATGCTGCGCATGGTTCGTCACTATTGGGCGATCAAGGGCCAGCCGAAGAAGAAAGTCATCATCAGCCGCAAGAACGGCTATCACGGTTCCACCGTGGCCGGCGCGAGCCTGGGCGGCATGACTTACATGCATGAACAAGGCGACTTGCCGATCCCGGGCATCGTCCACATCGCCCAGCCGTACTGGTTCGGCGAAGGCGGTGACATGACGCCGGAGGAGTTCGGTGTCTGGGCCGCCAATCAGTTGGAAGAGAAGATTCTGGAAATCGGCGTCGACAACGTGGGCGCCTTTATTGCCGAGCCGATCCAGGGCGCCGGCGGCGTGATCATTCCGCCAGACACCTACTGGCCGCGCATCAAGGAAATCCTCGCCAAGTACGACATCCTGTTCGTGGCTGACGAAGTGATCTGTGGTTTCGGCCGCACCGGTGAGTGGTTCGGTTCCGACTTCTACGGCCTCAAGCCCGACATGATGACCATCGCCAAAGGCCTGACTTCCGGCTACATCCCTATGGGTGGCCTGATCGTGCGTGATGAAGTGGTGGCGGTGCTCAATGAAGGCGGCGATTTCAACCATGGCTTCACCTACTCCGGGCACCCGGTGGCGGCTGCGGTGGCACTGGAAAACATCCGCATCCTGCGCGAAGAAAAAATTATCGAGCGCGTGCACAACGAAACGGCACCGTATTTGCAGAAACGTCTGCGGGAGCTGAACGATCACCCATTGGTGGGCGAAGTTCGCGGGGTAGGTCTGTTGGGGGCTATCGAGTTGGTGCAGGACAAGGCCACTCGCAAGCGTTACGAAGGCAAGGGCGTTGGCATGATCTGCCGGCAGTTCTGCTTCGATAACGGCCTGATCATGCGCGCCGTGGGCGACACCATGATCATCGCGCCACCCCTGGTGATTACACTGGCGGAAATCGATGAGTTGGTGACCAAGGCACGCAAGTGCCTGGACCTGACCCTCAGTGCATTGCAGGGCTAAGTGCTAGGCTCTGAGCGGGAGTATGAAACTTTCGCTCGGCACAGTCATAAGAGGCGGCCTTTTGTTGAAAGACCGCCTCGGATCTTGCCAGACTAGCCGCGGTTCCAGTTGCCCGGGTTCGGCCGCTGAACATAGTGGTTCAAAAGAGAAAAATTTGGAGCATCACGCATGAAGGCATTAGGCAAAAAGTTTGCTGGCAAGACTCTTCTCGCCATGTCCCTGATGGGCATTATGGCGGGCGCGGTTCAGGCGGACGACAAGGTGTTGCACGTCTATAACTGGTCCGACTACATCGCTCCGGACACGATCAAGAAGTTTGAAGACGAGTCGGGTATCAAAGTTGTCTACGACGTCTTCGACAGTAACGAAACCCTCGAAGCCAAGTTGCTGGCCGGCAAGTCCGGTTACGACATCGTCGTTCCGTCGAACAATTTCCTGGCCAAGCAGATCAAGGCCGGCGTTTACCAGAAGCTGGACAAGTCCAAGCTGCCAAACTGGAAAAACCTGAACACCGACCTGCTCAAGGCCGTATCGGTCAGCGACCCGGGCAACGAACACGCCTTCCCGTACATGTGGGGTTCGATCGGTATCGGTTTCAACGCCGAGAAGGTCAAGGCTGCACTGGGTGCCGACGCACCGACCGATTCCTGGGACCTGATCTTCAAGCCTGAGAACGCCGCCAAGTTGAAGTCGTGCGGTATCAGCCTGCTCGATTCGCCAACCGAGATGATTCCGGTGGCGCTGCACTACCTGGGCCTGCCAACCGACAGCCAGAAGAAAGAAGACATCGACAAGGCTGAAGCGCTGATCATGAAGGTTCGTCCTTCGATCGCTTATTTCCACTCTTCCAAGTACATCTCCGACCTGGCCAACGGCAACATCTGCGTGGCCGTGGGTTACTCGGGCGACATCTACCAGGCCAAGTCCCGCGCGGCTGAAGCCGGTGACAAGGTGAAAGTCAGCTACAACATTCCGAAAGAAGGTGCGGGCAGCTTCTACGACATGGTCGCCATCCCTAAAGATGCCGAAAACGTCGAAGGCGCCTACAAGTTCATGACCTTCCTGCAGAAGCCGGAAATCATGGCTGAAATCACCAACGCCGTGCGTTTCCCGAACGGTAACGCGGCTGCCACGCCACTGGTGGATAAAGACATCACCAGCGATCCAGGCATCTACCCGCCAGCGGACGTGCTGGCCAAGCTGTACGCGATTGCCGACTTGCCGGCCGCGACCCAGCGGATCCTGACTCGCAGCTGGACCAAGATCAAATCCGGTAAGTAACAAGTAAACCTTGTGGAAGCGAGCTTGCTCGCGATGAGCCTGAGAGCACCGCGGGGTGTCAGGCACCCCGCGTCATCGTTGACGACCATCGCGAGCCGGCTCGCTCCTGCAGGTATCTGCATAAAAGTTTTGCTGGAACGGTTTTTCGAGGGTAAGTTGCGCGCCGGTTTTGTTGCCAGGCAGCCATGGCTGTCATGTAACGCGGGGCAACTTGGGCCCAACTAATTTTAGAGGACCTCCACTTGCCTATTTTTTCTTTGTTGCGCAATGCCATGCTGGTTGCTGCCGGGTTGACGCTTGCCGTCAATGTTCAGGCCGCCGGCACCGTGCATATTTATAACTGGTCGGACTACATCGGTCAGACCACCCTGGCAGACTTTCAGAAAGAGACCGGCATCAAGCCGGTCTATGACGTCTTCGACTCCAACGAAACCCTGGAAGGCAAGTTGCTGGCCGGGCATACCGGGTATGACGTGGTCGTGCCTTCCAACCACTTCCTCGGCAAGCAGATCAAGGCCGGTGCTTTCCAGAAGCTCGACAAATCGCAGTTGCCGAACTATTCGAACCTCGACCCGGCGCTGCTCAAGCGCCTGGAGCAGAACGACCCGGGCAACCAGTATGCCGTGCCGTATCTGTGGGGCACCAACGGCATCGGTTACAACGTCGACAAAATCAAGGAAGTGTTAGGCGTCGACAAGATCGATTCCTGGAGCGTGTTGTTTGAGCCGCAGAACATCAAGAAGCTGCAGAAATGCGGTGTGGCGTTCCTCGACTCCGCTGATGAAATGATGCCCACGGTCCTCAACTATATGGGCCTGAACGCCAACAGCACCGACCCCAAGGACTACGAAAAAGCGACCGCCAAGTTGCTGGCCGTGCGGCCTTACGTGACTTACTTCAACTCTTCCAAATACATCTCGGACCTGGCCAATGGCGATATCTGCATCGCCGTCGGATTCTCCGGCGATATTTTCCAGGCCCGCACCCGCGCCGAAGAAGCCAAGAAAGGCATCAACATCGCCTACACCATTCCGAAAGAAGGTGGCGCGCTCTGGTTCGACATGCTGGCGATTCCGAAGGACTCGGCCAACGTCAAAGAGGCCCATGCCTTCATCAACTATTTGCTGAAGCCTGAGGTGATCGCCCAGGTCAGTGATTACGTCGGCTATGCCAACCCTAATCCGGGGGCGGACAAACTGATGGAACAATCCATTCGCACCGACGAAGCGGTTTATCCACCGCAAACCGTGCTCGACAAGACCTACGTGTCCATCGAGTTACCACCGAAGATTCAGCGTTTGATGACCCGCAGCTGGACCACGGTCAAGTCGGGTAAATAGCTTCAAGGCTCAAACTATCCAAGGTTGGCTCACCTTGAGCGAACTGCACTCTTTTTTTCTGGGAGTTTCGTAAATGGCAGTTGCCTCCGGCGCCTATAAGAAAGCCCTCGAGGGCGACCAATCACCTAAAGAGGTGTTGGTCAAAATCGACCGGGTCACGAAGAAGTTCGACGAGACGATTGCCGTGGACGACGTGTCCCTGGAAATCAAGAAAGGCGAAATCTTCGCCCTGCTCGGCGGTTCGGGATCGGGCAAATCCACCTTGCTGCGCATGCTCGCAGGTTTCGAGCGTCCAACCGAAGGGCGGATCTTCCTCGATGGCGTAGACATCACCGATATGCCGCCGTACGAGCGGCCGATCAACATGATGTTCCAGTCCTACGCCTTGTTCCCGCACATGACCGTGGCGCAGAACATTGCCTTCGGCCTCAAGCAGGACAAGCTGCCGGCCGCGGAAATCGATGCGCGCGTGGCCGACATGCTCAAGCTGGTGCAGATGAGCCAGTACGCCAAGCGCAAACCGCATCAGCTGTCCGGTGGTCAGCGTCAGCGTGTGGCCCTGGCCCGCTCCCTGGCCAAGCGGCCGAAGCTGCTGCTGCTCGACGAACCGATGGGTGCACTGGACAAGAAGCTGCGTTCGCAAATGCAGCTGGAGCTGGTCGAGATCATCGAGCGCGTCGGCGTAACCTGCGTCATGGTGACCCACGACCAGGAAGAGGCCATGACCATGGCCGAGCGCATCGCGATCATGCACCTGGGCTGGATCGCCCAGATCGGCAGCCCGATCGACATCTACGAAACCCCGACCAGCCGCCTGGTCTGCGAATTCATCGGCAACGTCAACATCTTCGACGGTGAAGTGATCGATGACGCCGAAGGCCACGCGACCATCACCTGCAAGGACCTGGATCGCCAGATCTATGTCGGCCACGGCATCAGCACCTCGGTGCAAGACAAGTCCGTGACCTACGCGATCCGCCCGGAAAAACTGCTCGTGACCCCGACCATGCCGACCTGCGAATACAACTGGTCCAGCGGCAAGGTGCACGACATCGCCTACCTCGGCGGTCACTCGGTGTTCTACGTCGAGCTGCCGAGCGGCAAGATCGTCCAGTCGTTCGTCGCCAACGCCGAGCGCCGTGGCCAGCGGCCGACCTGGGGTGATCAGGTTTACGTGTGGTGGGAAGATGACAGCGGCGTGGTGCTTCGCTCATGAACATGCGCAAATTCAAACGCCGCCTCAATCGAATAATTCCCGGTGGCCGTCAGTTGGTCATCGGGGTTCCTTTCATCTGGCTGTTCCTGTTCTTCATGTTGCCGTTCTTCATCGTCCTGAAGATCAGCTTCGCCGAAGCCGACGTGGCCATTCCGCCGTACACCGAGATCTACAGCTACGCCGAGCAGAAGCTGCAGGTGCTGTTGAACCTGGGCAACTACGCGATGCTGGGCGACGACGAGCTGTACATCGCCGCCTACCTCGGCTCGTTGAAGATGGCGCTGATCAGCACCATCCTCTGTCTGCTGATCGGCTACCCGATGGCCTACGCCATCGCCAGTGCCCGCAAAGAGCTGCAAACGGTGCTGGTGCTGCTGATCATGATGCCGACCTGGACCGCGATCCTGATCCGCGTGTATGCGTGGATGGGGATCCTCAGCAACAACGGTCTGCTCAACGGTTTCCTGATGACAATGGGCTGGATCGACGAGCCGCTGCAGATCCTCAATACCAACCTGGCGGTCTACATCGGCGTGGTTTATTCGTACCTGCCGTTCATGATCCTGCCGCTCTACGCCAACCTGGTGAAGCACGACAACAGCCTGCTGGAAGCCGCTTCCGACCTCGGTTCGAGCACCTTCAACAGCTTCTGGAAGATCACGATCCCGCTGTCGAAAAACGGCATCGTCGCCGGCTGCATGCTGGTGTTCATCCCGGTGGTGGGTGAGTTCGTGATCCCGGAACTGCTCGGCGGTCCGGAAACCCTGATGATCGGTAAAGTGCTCTGGCAAGAATTCTTCAACAACCGTGACTGGCCGGTGGCGTCTGCCCTGGCGGTGGTGATGCTGGCGATCCTGATTGTGCCGATCATCCTGTTCAACCGCAGTCAGGCCAAGGAAATGGAGGGTAAAGAATGAAGCGCTTCCGTTTCTCCAGCCTGATGCTGGTACTGGGTCTGCTGTTCATTTATGCGCCGATGCTGATCCTGGTGATCTACTCGTTCAACGCCTCGAAACTGGTGACGGTGTGGGGCGGCTGGTCGATCAAGTGGTACGTCGGTCTGCTCGACAACACCCAGCTGATGGGCTCGGTGGTGCGCTCGCTGGAAATCGCCTGCTACACGGCGGTGGCGGCGGTGGCACTGGGCACACTGGCGGCATTCGTCCTGACCCGTATCACCCACTTCAAGGGGCGTACCCTGTTCGGCGGCCTGGTGACCGCGCCGCTGGTCATGCCCGAGGTGATCACCGGTCTGTCGCTGTTGCTGCTGTTCGTGGCCATGGCGCAGATGATCGGCTGGCCGCAGGAACGCGGCATCGTCACCATCTGGATCGCTCACACCACGTTCTGTGCGGCGTATGTGGCGGTGGTGGTCTCGGCGCGTTTGCGTGAGCTGGACCTGTCCATCGAAGAGGCCGCCATGGACCTCGGCGCACGGCCGTGGAAGGTGTTCTTCCTGATCACCATCCCGATGATCGCGCCATCCCTGGGTGCGGGCGGCATGATGTCCTTCGCCCTGTCCCTGGATGACCTGGTGTTGGCGAGCTTCGTGTCGGGGCCGGGTTCCACCACCCTGCCGATGGAAGTGTTCTCGGCGGTGCGCCTGGGCGTGAAGCCGGAGATCAACGCCGTGGCCAGTCTGATTCTGCTGGCGGTGTCGCTGATGACGTTCCTGGTCTGGTTCTTCAGCCGACGCGCAGAAGAAGCGCGCAAGCGTGCGATCCAGCAGGCCATCGAAGAAAGCGCGGCCGATTCGTGGAAGCAACCGGACGTGCGCCGCGCGCAGGCACCGGAAGCGGCTTGAGCTTGATGTGGGGTTGGCCACCATTTCGTGGCTGACCCTGATCCACTGTAGGAGCGAGCCTGCTCGCGATGGACTCCCAGTCGACATCATCGTTGACTGACACTCCTTCGCGAGCAAGCTCGCTCCCACAGGTGGTTTGGAAATCAGGCAACCCAAGGGGATTTGCGGATGACCTCGACAAAGTTCATCGGTTTGAACCCCGGCTCCTGATCCATCAACACATCCGTCTTCACGTTGCCGAACGTGGTCTGCGGACGATGGCGCAAGCCGTCGGCAAAGGCGCAGATGATGCATTCCTTGAACCCTTCACCCCGTGGATGCGCATGCACCACGGCTTCGCGCTGCGCGGTGGGAAACGCTGCGTAGTCCATCCCCAGCACGTCCATCTCGACACCGGCGGTCACCAGCGCGACGGTTGGCCGCAAATGTTGGGGCACGCCGGGGGTGGTGTGCAGGGCGATCGACAACCAGACTTGCTCGATATCGTCATCACTGAGCCCGTAGGGCTTGAGGAACGCGGCCGCCGCATTGGCGCCATCGACTTCGAAGCGCTCGTTGTCGCTGCGGTAGCCTTCCACCAGGCCGAGATCATGGAACATCGCGCCGACGTACAACAGCTCTGGGTTGTAGGCCAGTTGCTTGCGCTCGCCGCTTAACGCGCCAAACAGAAACACCCGGCGCGAGTGGTGGTAGAGCAGGTCTGATTCGATGTCGCGGATATATTCGGTGGTGGCTCTGGCCAACGCGCTGTCAGGGATTTTGATACCGGCAATGGTGGTGCTCATGGGAGTTCCCTCGTGATGAACGCCGTGGTGGCGCTGAGGGTTTCAGTCTGTTCGTCCACCCCAAACCGGACAATCGATCCATGGCTGCGATCACGGCCAATGAGCGTGCATATCGCGCCAACCTCGCTTGTTGAGTGTGGATTGGCTAAGTTTGCACACAGCCCCTGTAGGAGCGAGCCCGCTCGCGATGCACGCAAGAGCAACGCGTTCATCCAGGCAGCCCGCGTTATCGTTGACGTCCATCGCGAGCGGGCTCGCTCCTACAGGAATCGGTGTGATCCGATCCATAAAAGGCAATTCACGTCATGAGTAAAACCGTTGCCATCGTGGTGTTCGCCGGCGTGCAGTCGCTGGACGTCACCGGTCCCATGGACGTGTTTTCCGAAGCTAATCGATTTCTCGCCCCCGAGGATCACTATCAGCTGGAAGTGATAGGCGTGGAGCGCGGTGCGATGGCGTGCTCCAACGGCCTGTCACTCAACGCCCACCGACATTTCAGCGAAGCATTGCAAGCCTGCGACTTGCTGCTGGTGGCGGGTGGACCTCAGTTGCCGTTCACGGATTTCGGTGCGGCATTCAATGCCTGGCTGCATCAGGCCTGCGGCCGGGCGCAACGGTTTGGCTCGATCTGCAATGGTGCATTCATGCTCGCCCGGGCGGGTTTGCTGGAGGGGCGCACCGTGACCACGCATTGGAATGATGCCGCCGCATTGGCGGCGCTTTGCCCGACCACTCGGGTCGAAGCCGATCGCTTGTACGTGCAGGATGACGATCTCTACACCTCGGCCGGCGTCACGGCGGGGATCGACTTGTCGTTGTACCTGCTGGGTCGCGACCATGGGCCGGAAGTGGCGTTGAGCGTGGCCAAACGACTGGTGGTGTTCACCCAGCGCTCGGGCGGCCAGTCACAGTTCAGCCCGTTCCTGACACCCCACGCCGAACCGACTTCGGCAGTGGCGATGGTTCAGCACTACGTGCTGGCCAACCTGACCGGCGACCTGACCATCGCCGATCTGGCCAACGCCGCCAACATGAGTGCGCGCAACTTTTCCCGAGTGTTCGCCAGAGAAGCGAAAATCACCCCGGCCGAATTCGTCGAGCGGGCCAGGGTGGACGCGGCGCGAGTGATGCTGGAAAGCACGGGTGCGCCGCTCAAGACCGTGGCCTATCAATGCGGCTTCCGCGATGCCCAGCACATGCGCAGTGTGTTCAACCGCAGGCTGGGGGTGACGCCGCAACAGTTCAGGCTGAACTTTGCGGCGATGGTTTGAGTCAGGAATTGCGTTGTTCTCGCGGGCCTCATCGCTAGCAGGCTAGCTCCCACAATGGATCTGCGTGCACCGGATCAATGTGGGAGCGAGCCTGCTCGCGATGAGGCCAGTCCAGCCAAAAAGATTTACTGAGCGCCCCGCGCCGGCAACAGCTTCAACGTACTGCGCGTATTGGCCGTCACCTCTTCATCATTGAGATGCGCCTGGTAGTAAACCCCTTCGATATACGCCTCGGCCTGATCGTCATAGTGACGGTCGAACAGTACGCCGCTCTGGCCGACCGGGTTGACGGTCAGGCTGTGAGCCGGGTCGGCGAAGTCGATCAGGCGTCGGGTCGACGGGCCATAAGTCACCGGCCAGGGTGCCGGACCGATCCTGGCCGACAGGTTATTCGGCACTTCATGACTGCCGGGGGCGGCGAAGGGACCGATATTGAAGAGGCGGTCCAGCGGCTTTTGCTGCCCCAACGGATGGCCATGGGTCAGCGTATGGGCCTTGCCCCACTGCCATTGCGCGAAGTCCGGACCGAGGGTGGTCTTGAGGTGGGCGATGCTGGCCCGCCACGCAGCCTTGACGGTATCGGCGCGGGTTTCCTTGCCAAGCGTGTTGCGATTGTCCCACCAGGGTGAGTCGGGGCTGGCGGCCAGGCGTGGTAGCGCGGCGTCGATCACGCGGGTCGAAAGCAGTGTTTCGAAGAAGTCGTTGCCCAATTCATCGTGCATCGTCGCGTCAGCCAGATTGAACAGGAACTGGTTGAACAGCGTGGCACTGGTGGATTCCAGCGGGTAGTCGCCCTTCCACTGGGCCAGTTGCTCCACCAGTTTGAGTTCGGCCGGGTCGCTGACCACCGAACGCAACACCGGCAGCAATGGCGCCAGGAGGCGAGGGCCGTAGGCGGTGGTGGTGCCCAGTTGCAGCTTCTGGCTGGATTCCAGGTCCCACTTGATGCCCTTGTCGCTGAGCTGCTGATTGAGCTGCTGACCACGGTCGGCGAGGTTGTAATAACCGGGAATCTCCATACCCGTCGGTGACACTGGCTGGAAGTTGGCCGAGACGATGTAGCCCCGCGCCGGATTCTCTTCCTGCGGGTTGGCGCTGAAGGGATAGAAACCGTCCTTGTCAGCATCAGCGGTGCTGCCGTCGAGGATAAAGCCGGGGCGCACACCCGCGGGGCGCTTGGGTAGCTGTGCGGCGGCCCACCAGCCGATGTCACCCTTGGCGTTGGCCCAGACGATGTTCAGGCCGGGTGCCTGGACCTTGGCGGCAGCGCTGCGGGCCTTGGCCAGGGTGTCGGCGCGATTGAGCTGATAGAAGCCCTCGAGGATCGGGTTCTGGCTTTCGAGAAAACCCCACCACATGGCGATCGGCGTCTTGCCCACACCGCTGCCCAGCGCATCGTTGACGATCGGGCCGTGGGGCGACTGGCGCAATACCAGTGTGACCGGTGCCTGACCCTTGACCGCGATTTGTTGTTCGCTGGTCACCATGTCCACCCATTTGCCGCGATACCAGACCTGGTTGGGGTTATCCGGATTGACCTTCTCGGCAATCAGGTCGAGGTCATCGTTCTGGAACATGGTGATGCTCCAGCCGAAGTCACGGTTCATGCCCAGCGAGGCGAAGGGCATCAACGCCTGATAGTGGCCGTAGAGTTCGAAACCCGGCGCCGAGAGTTGCGCTTCGTACCACACCGACGGTGCGGAAAAACGGATATGCGGGTCACCTGCCAGCAGCGGTTTGCCACTTTTGGTTCGGCTGCCGGCGACGACCCAGGCGTTGCTGCCTTCGAATTGCGGCAGGCCATTGTCGGCCAGCGCCTGTTCGCTGAGGCGGGCGAGGGCGTTCAGGTCTTTCCAGTCAGTACTGGCCAGCGACAGCGCCGTGCCGTTGTGACGCTTCGCCAATACGCCTTTGGGCTGCCAGTCGAGATCGAAAATGTTCAGGTAGTCGGCGCCCAACTGATCGCGCACGTAGGTCAGCAGGGGTTCGGTGCGAAACGCCGCGGCAAAACTGTAGGCCATGTAACCGGCGATGCTAATGGTGTCCCGGGCCGTGAACGGCCGCTTGGGGATGCCCAGTACGTCGAACTCCACGGGTTTCGCGTGAGTGTCCTGATACTGGTTGATGCCATCCAGATAGGCCTGCATGGCGATGAAAGCGGGGGATTGTTTGTCCAGGTTCGCGAGGTAGGTTTCGGCGCGCTCGCGAATGCGCAGGCTGCGCATCAACTTGTCAGTGTCGAGCAGTTTTGGCCCCAGCACTTCAGCCAGCTCGCCACGGGCCAGGCGACGCAGGATTTCCATCTGGAACAGCCGGTCCTGGGCATGGACGTAGCCGAGGGCGCGGTACAGATCGGATTCGTTTTCGGCGCGGATGTGCGGGATGCCACGTTCGTCGTAGCGCACGGTGACCGAACCTTGCAGGTGTTGCAGTTCCACCATGCCCTGGCGTGACGGCTGCTTGCTGTAGACGTACCAGCCGGCTCCAGCGGCAAGCACGACGATCAGCAAACCGAGTGCGGTCAGGCTACGTTTCATGGTGTCTCCTTGTTGTCATGTATGAACAGCGATTCCCAGGCGCCACTGTTTAACATGGCAGGCCGGTTTGGCCCATCGCCCGTAGGAGGGATTCGTATGGCCCTGTGTTTCCCTACTTTGCGGTATCGACGCGCCAGGGGCAGTAACAACCCACCGCGAGCGTGTGCGTGGCACTCACTTCACGACCTTCGTTCAGTGCTTGCAGAATCGGTTCGATAAAGCTGTTGCTCGAGTTGCAGGTCAGGCCCTCGCTGTAGGGGCCGAAATACGCCAGTTTGCCGCTGCGATCCCAGATCGCCACGGCCGGGCTGGCAGGGATTTGCTCGGCACCGGGCAAAACCTCGATGCTTTTCAGGCGGCTCAAGGTGCCGGGTAGCTGGCCATGGCTGCCGGGCTTTTGAACCGCAAAAAACTCCACCCCCTGCGGTACGTAGCGCTCGACCAGTTCGGTCAGGTGTTGTTGATTGCCGACGTTGCACGGACAGGACGGGTCCCAGAAATGCACCAGGCGGATGGCGCCAGGGCCGGCGAGGTCAGCGGGAAGGCGCAGCGGATCACCGGAGAACAAGGCGGTGTGATCGCTGAACGCACGCAGGTAACGCCCCTGAAACCAGTCGTAAGCAGCCCACAGCACCCCGGCACACACGAGCGCTAGCAGGCTGACAAACAGGGTGGCGCGGACGGGCGAGCGCATGGGTTCACTCCTTGAAAGTCGGCTAGCTTGCCATGCTTGCTGCGACAGATGAATATCGCAGATCCATAAAGTCCGTTTCACGCTCTGGAATAATTCATGCCGGCCACCTTCGACCCTGATCACCTGCGCGCCAGCCTGCGTCCATTGGCCGAGAGGCAGCCGCTGTCAGTAGAGGCACAGGCTTATCAGCGGTTTTACGGGCTGGACTTTTCTACGCGCAATGTACGCAGCGGACTGGGGCGTTTTCAGGTCGATGGCTATGAAATCGTCAGCCAGTTCTGGTGGCCCGAACGGGCGAAGGCGACGCTGTTTGTGTTTCATGGCTTTTATGACCACACCGGACTTTATCGGCACGTGATCGAGTGGGCGCTGGATCAGGGGTTTGCCGTGATTGCCTGCGATTTGCCGGGGCATGGGCTGTCCAGCGGCGAGCGGGCGAGCATCAGGGATTTCGCCGAGTACCAGGACACCCTGCAAGGGCTGTTCAACGAGGCGCAATCCCTGGAGCTGCCGCAACCGTGGCATTTGTGCGGGCAAAGCACCGGCGGCGCCATTGTGATCGATCATGTGCTGAATGCGGGGGCGAGCAGCCCGGCGCAGGGCCAGGTGATTCTGCTGGCACCGCTGGTGCGGCCGCGGGCGTGGGGTTGGTCGAAATTCAGCTATTACCTGCTCAAGCCTTTCGTCAAAGGCATTGCCCGACGTTTCAGCGAAAACTCCAACGACCCGGAATTTTTGCCCTTCCTGCAGGCCGATCCTTTGCAGCCACTGCGTCTGCCGACGGCTTGGGTAGGCGCGCTGGCACGCTGGATCAAACGCGTCGAAGCCGCACCGGCGAGCCCCCGGCGACCACTGATTGTGCAAGGCCAGGCGGACATGACCGTGGATTGGGAACATAACCTTGAGGTGTTGCGGGGCAAGTTTGATCGGCCGCAGGTGCTGATGCTGCCCGAGGCAAGGCATCATCTGGCGAATGAAATGCCGGCGTTGCGAGGGCAGTACTTCGGGTTCTTGACCAAGCGGATCAAGGGCCGGAATGGTCAGTGACCATGCGTGCCCCATCGCGGGCAAGCCCGATCCCACAGGATGTGTGGCCTTTCAAAATTGACCAACGACCTGTGGGAGCGAGCCTGCTCGCGATGGCGATTGATCGGGCTCCCAAAAATTACTGGGCCAGGTTCGACGTGCTTTGCCCCACCGCCAGCCCCGCCCGAATCGCCGCCAGTGCCGCCTGGTAATAAGCCTTGCCCTCTGCCGACTCGGCAAATGTGGCGAACTCTTCCAGTTCTTCATCCGACAGGTCGCGATAGACATACAGCAGAGTGTTGTTCAGGTCGCTGCCGATCTGCTCCATCAAGCGCTGGCGCTGTCCGTTCAACATGCCTTGCGCCTGGCCGGCGCCGAGCAGGCCGGGGATCATCGCGCTCAGGCTGTCGGCCGCGACACCGGCAATCGCCAGGCTGACTTCCGCGCCGGCCTCGCGAGCGGGCAGGGCCTGGGCCAGGTGACCGATGATCAACAGGCGGCTGTCGCTGGCCTGCATCTTCGGCAAGCCCTTGGCGTTTTTCGCCAGTTGATCGCGGCGGGTCGCCAGCAATTCGGCGGTGACGATCTTCTTGCCCAGGGGCGACTGGAAGAAGTCCAGTGCCGGTTTCGGATCGGCGAGGTGCTTGCGCAGCTGCGATTCGGCGCGCTGGTCCATGGCTTTGGGGTCAAAGCGCTGATTGCTGTTGTTGATCAGTGCCTGGAACACGGCGGGTGGCAGGCTGCTCTGGTAGCGCTGCTGGGCGGCTGAAAGGGCATCGTTGAAATGCGCGCGTTGTTCTGGCCAGCCGGCGACCTTGTACAACTGGTCATGGCCGTCTGCCCAAGCGGGCAACACGCAGAACATCAGCAGGGAGAAAAGCAAACGGCGCATAGGGACTCCTGTCAGCAGGCGACCATTCTCCGTGTGGCATACGGACTTGTCGAGAATTCGTATCAACCCGCTGCGTGGCTCTGTCGGATTTTCAGGCGCAGGAATACTATGCGCGCCATGCAAATACCTTCTGATCACCCGTTGCTGTTACGAATCGTCGATGACCTGGCCGCCAATGGCTGGTCGCAGCAGAATATTTTCCTGCCTCTGGATCTGACCCGAGCACTGGCGGCCGAGTGCCGTAAACGTGCTGCCGAGGGTGAACTGGCCCCGGCTGCGGTAGGGCGCGGGCCCACCTCGGAGATTCGCGAGGGCATTCGCGGCGATCATATCCAGTGGATCGAGCCCGGCCAGGCCGAGGCTTGCGACAGCTATCTGGGATTGATGGACAGCCTGCGCGAGGCCCTGAACCGCGATCTGTTCCTGGGCCTGGAAGATTTCGAAAGCCATTTCGCGATGTACCCGCCCGGGGCGTTCTACCTCCAGCACGTCGACCGGTTTCGCGATGACGACCGGCGCATGGTCTCGGCGGTGGTCTACCTCAACGACGCCTGGCTGCCCGAACACGGTGGTCAGTTGCGCATGTACCTGGATGAAGGTGCGGCATACGATGTGATACCGACTGGCGGCTGCCTGGTGGTCTTCCTGTCGGGCGAAGTTCCCCATGAAGTGTTGCCTGCGACCCGCGAGCGCCTGTCGCTGACCGGGTGGTTCCGGCGTCGCGGCAACGAGCCGTTCTGATCATGCAGAAAATTCTGGTAAGCCGCTGTCTGCTGGGGCATCGCGTACGTTACGACGGCGGGGCCAGCGGGCCGTTCGATCCGCTTCAGGCATGGCTCGACGAAGGCCGCGTCGTGCCGTTGTGCCCGGAGGTCGCCGGAGGATTGCCGACACCACGGGCCGCTGCCGAAATTCCCGGTGGGCAGGGTGGCGAGGTGCTGGATGGCCAGGCGTCGGTGCTGACGACCGAGGGTGAGGACGTCAGCGCGCAGTTCCTGAGTGGTGCCCGTCAGGCACTGGAACTGGTGCAGCAGCACGGCATCCGCATTGCCATCCTCAAGGCCAACAGCCCGTCCTGCGGCAATCTGCTGACCTATGACGGCACGTTCAGTGGGGTGAAGGTCAGTGGCGAAGGCGTGACGGCTGCACTGCTCAAGCGCCACGGCGTGCAAGTCTTCAGCGAGCTGGAGCTGGCTGAAGCGGCGGCAGCCCTGGAAAACCTGAGCTGACCCCGAACTCAAGGAGCTGGCTTGTCGGGTCGCCACATCGCAGCGATGGCCGTTAACGATAACGCGTGTGAGCTGGGTAAGCGCGGCGCACTTGAGTCCTTCGCGCGCAAGCTCGCTCCTGCAGAGTCATTGTTTCAGCGTTGCATCCGCATCTGCCCCAAACCACTTCTCCTCCAGCGCCTGAAGCCGGCCATCGGCCTTGATCCGCTGCAATGCGTTTTCCAGGCTGGCATGAAATGCCGGATTGCCCTTCTGAAACGGAATCGCCAGGTTCACGGGTGAACCGGTTTTCGGCTTCTCTTCCGTCAGTGATTGCACCAGCAGCATTGAGCGTGGCTCATCCTTCTGCGCGATCAATTGTGCATCGGCGCGACCGTAAGGTTCGCTGAAGTCGAAACGTTCCTTGAGCGCCGGGGTCTCTGTTATGTGATTGATGGCGATGTCGTACTTGCCGCTTTCGACACCGGTCAGCAAATCGCTGCCGTCGGTGACGACGAAGTCAGCCCGAACATCCAGTTCGTCGGCGAGCAGTTGACCCAATTCAACTTCGAAGCCCTCAAGCTTGTCGTCTTTCTTGAAACTGAAAAGGGGTGTATTAGCCTCAAGGGCTATGCGCAGTTCGCCGCGGTCGTTTACGTCATCAATCAGTTCGGCATGAGCCAAAGGGCTCAGAAGGGGTAGCAGGCAGATCAGGCCAGGCAGAAAGCGCATGGTCACTCCTTTGAATTTTTTATCGCGACCCTCTGATTCAGGCTCGCTTTGCTATGGTTGTCGAGTGCCTTCGACAACGATTGACCATGAAGTTGTGATGGTCACGCGGATTTTACGGAAAAACTGGAGAAGAGAATGAAAACCTTTATGTCACGTGCTGCTTTGGCTGGCCTGCTGATGGGCGTTTCTGTGCTGGCCAGTGCTGCGACTCCGGCGCCTGCGGGTGCTGAAGTGTCCATCGTTTCTCCTAAAGACGGTGCGACGGTCCCACAGACTGTCGTCGTCAAGTTTGCTGTCGAGAATATCGCGCTGGCGCCGGCAGGCGATCCCACCAAGAACACGGGCCACCATCACCTGCTGATCGATGTGGACAAACTGCCGGCGGCGGGCGCGCCGATTCCGAACGATGCCAACCACCTGCACTTCGGCAAGGCGCAGACCCAGGCTGAAGTAACCCTGACACCGGGCAAGCACACCCTTCAACTGGAGTTGGGCGACAGCGGCCACATGCCGTTCGATCCGCCGATCGTTTCGAAGAAGATCACCGTAAACGTCAAATAACGCTGTTGCGCGCATGAAAAAGGGAGCCTTGAAGGCTCCCTTCTTTATCAGCTCACGATCAGAACAGCACGCGGCTACGGATGGTGCCGTTGACGTGTTGCAGCTTCTCTTGCGCCAGCTCCGAGTACTCGGCGTCTACGTCGATAACCACGTAGCCGACTTTCTCGTTGGTCTGCAGGAACTGACCGGAAATGTTGATGCCGTTTTCGGCGAAGACCTTGTTGATCTCGCTCATCACACCCGGAATGTTCTCGTGGATGTGCAACAGGCGATGCTTGCCAGGGTGAGCCGGCAGGGCCACTTCCGGGAAGTTCACGGACGATACCGAGGTACCGTTGTCGCTGTACTTGACCAGTTTTTCTGCCACTTCCAGACCGATGTTGGCTTGCGCCTCGGCGGTGGAACCACCGATGTGCGGGGTCAGGATCACGTTGTCCAGGCCACGCAGCGGGCTTTCGAACTCTTCATCGTTGGAGCGTGGCTCCACCGGGAATACGTCGATGGCAGCGCCGATCAGGTGCTTGTCCTTGATGGCAGCGGCCAGGTGGTCCAGTTCGACCACGGTGCCGCGCGCGGCGTTGATCAGGATGCCGCCCTTCTTGATGGCGCGGATTTCCTTCTCGCCGATCATCCACTGGGTCGCAGCGGTTTCCGGCACGTGCAGGGTCACGATGTCGGACATGCCCAGCAGCTCGTTCAGGCTGCCGACCTGGGTGGCGTTACCCAATGGCAGTTTGGTCACGGTGTCGTAGAAGTACACCTGCATGCCCAGGCCTTCAGCCAGGACCGACAGTTGAGTACCGATCGAGCCGTAGCCGACGATGCCCAGCTTCTTGCCACGGATTTCGAAGGAGTTGGCCGCGCTCTTGATCCAGCCGCCACGGTGGCAGGAAGCGTTCTTCTCAGGGATGCCGCGCAGCAACAGGATCGCCTCGGCGAGCACCAGCTCGGCAACGGAGCGCGTGTTGGAGTACGGTGCGTTGAACACAGCGATACCGCGCTCGCGGGCCGCGTCCAGGTCGACCTGGTTGGTGCCGATGCAGAAACACCCTACAGCCACGAGCTTTTTCGCGTGATCGAAGACTTCTTCGGTCAGTTGAGTGCGCGAACGAATGCCGATGAAGTGAGCATCAGCGATCTTTTCCTTGAGCTGGGCTTCCGGCAGAGAACCTGTGAGGTACTCGATGCTGGTGTAGCCCGCCGCCTTGAGGACGTCGACAGCCGATTGGTGGACGCCTTCGAGAAGAAGGAACTTGATCTTGCTCTTATCGAGAGAAGTCTTGCTCATCTGCGTAAACCTGTATCCCGGAGAAAAATGGCAGGGAAGGGAGCAGCCCGGAGCTGACCCGGACGGCAGGAAAGCCGTCGCCGCAGAACAGCCGTTGGGCACTATGCTGCGGGGTCGGTATGCTAGCATATGCGCCCCGCTAAACACTCATTCCTGCGACGTGAAGCGTTCTCAGGATGACCATGAATTGTTCGAGAGTTCTGTCGATGACCAATCCTGCCCTGATTGATGAGCTGAAGACCCTGGTTGAGCCCGGCAAGGTGCTGACCGATGCCGACTCCCTGAATGCTTACGGTAAGGATTGGACCAAGCATTTTGCCCCGGCCCCGACCGCCATCGTGTTCCCGAAGACCACCGAACAGGTCCAGGCCATTGTCCTGTGGGCCAATAAACACAAGGTGGCACTGGTGCCATCGGGCGGTCGTACCGGGCTTTCCGCCGCCGCCGTGGCGGCTAATGGCGAAGTGGTCGTGTCATTCGACTACATGAACCAGATTCTCGATGTGAACCTCACCGACCGCACCGCCGTTTGTCAGCCGGGCGTGGTGACCGAGCATCTACAGAACGTGGCCGAAGAAAACGGCCTGTACTACCCGGTGGACTTCGCTTCGGCAGGTTCGAGCCAGATTGGCGGCAATATCGGCACCAATGCCGGCGGGATCAAGGTGATTCGCTACGGCATGACCCGTAACTGGGTGGCCGGCATGAAAGTGGTCACCGGCAAGGGCGACGTGCTGGAACTCAACCGCGACCTGATCAAGAACGCCACCGGCTACGACATGCGTCAGCTGTTCATCGGCGCCGAGGGCACCCTCGGATTTGTGGTCGAAGCGACCATGCGCCTGGATCGGGCACCTAAAAATCTCACCGCGATGGTCCTCGGCACCGCCGATTTCGACTCGATCATGCCGGTGCTGCACGCGTTCCAGAGCAAACTCGACCTGACCGCCTTCGAATTCTTCTCCGATAAAGCCCTGGCCAAAGTCATGGCCCGTGGCGACGTGCCGGCGCCATTCGAATCCGATTGCCCGTTCTACGCGCTGCTCGAATTTGAAGCGACGACCGAAGAAGTGGCCAATCACGCGCTGGAAACCTTCGAGCACTGCGTCGAGCAGGGCTGGGTGCTGGACGGCGTGATGAGCCAGAGCGAAACCCAGCTGCAGAACTTGTGGAAGCTGCGCGAATACATCTCCGAAACCATTTCCCACTGGACGCCATACAAAAACGACATTTCGGTCACTGTGTCGAAAGTCCCGGCGTTCCTGAAGGAAATTGACGCGATCGTCGGCGAACACTACCCGGATTTCGAAATCGTCTGGTTCGGTCACATCGGTGACGGCAACCTGCACCTGAACATCCTCAAGCCGGATAACCTGAGCAAGGACGAGTTCTTCGCCAAGTGCGCGACCGTCAACAAGTGGGTATTCGAAACCGTCGAGAAGTACAACGGTTCGATCTCCGCCGAACACGGTGTTGGCATGACCAAGCGTGATTACTTGACCTACAGCCGTTCCCCGGTTGAGATCGAGTACATGAAAGCCGTCAAAGCGGTGTTCGACCCGAACGGCATCATGAACCCGGGCAAGATTTTCGCTGTTTGATTTTCGAATTCAAGCGCTACGAACCAGGAGTCGGTCCATGAGCTATCAGCACCAGTATGTCGACGGTACGCGTATTCATTTCCCGCTGGGGAAAGTGGTGTGCATCGGCCGTAACTACGCGGAACACGCCAAGGAACTGGATAACCCGGTCCCGACCGAGCCATTGCTGTTCATCAAGCCGGGCAGTTGCGTGGTGCCTCTGGAGGGTGGCTTCAGCATTCCGACCGATCGCGGTTCGGTGCATTACGAAGCGGAAATCGCGGTGTTGATCGGCAAGCCATTGTCGACCAAGCCAAGCCGTGAAGAAGTGCTCGACGCCATCTCCGGTTTCGCCCCGGCCCTGGACCTGACCCTGCGCGACAAGCAGGCCGAGCTGAAATCCAAGGGCCTGCCCTGGGAAATCGCCAAGTCCTTCGACGGCGCGGCGGTGATTGCGCCTTTCGTCTCCGGCAGCACCTTCGCCGACCTCACCGACATCGGCATTCGCCTGACCATCAACGGCAAAGTTCGCCAGGATGGCAACAGCAGCGCGATGCTCAACCCGATCGTGCCGATGATCCAGCACATGGCTGGCTGCTTCTCATTGCAGGCCGGTGATGTGATCCTCACTGGCACGCCAGTGGGCGTGGGGCCGTTGAATGTCGGTGATGAGATTGTCCTGGAGCTGCCGGGCGCCAGCCGCTTCACCAGCAGCGTTCGTTAGTCGAGACACCGCTGAACCTTGTGGGAGCAAGCTTGCTCGCTCCCACAAGGCGTTCCCGCCATTTCCCGTTTTTTTCACATTCTGTCTGGATAATTCCAGGGTTTCGGCATTTGAGCCGATCCCAACTGTGCTATTACCCATAGCCTGAATTTCTGGATGCATTCCCTGATGGCTACCCAACCGCTGCCCACGTCGAAACCTGCCCGTCGTTCGCGCTTCGTCATGCGTTGGTATTCCTGGCTTTTGCTGGTCGTCGCCGTCGCCTATGGCCTCGCATATGCCATGCATTGGGGCAATCGTGGCGTGCTGTGGGTGCGCGAGCAGTTCAGGAGCCCGGCCGAGCGCCAGGCGAGCGTCTGGCTGCCGGATTATCGCGCGGTGATCGACGCCAAGCCCCTGTCGGGTATGGAAAAGGACGAAGCGTCGGACCTGGCCTACGATCCGCAGACCAAAACCCTGTTTTCGGTCATGGGCAAAAAACCGTTTCTGGTCGAGTTGACGTTGCAGGGCGATGTGCTGCGCAAAATGCCGCTGGTGGGCTGGAGTAATCCGGAAGGCGTCACGGTGCTGGGTAACGGCTTGTTGGCCATTGTCGATGAGCGCGCGCACTTGATTACCATCGTCAAGGTCGATGCCGATACCCGCGAGCTGAACATCGCCAATTTCCCGAAATACGACCTCGGCCCGTCGAAAGACCAGAACAAGGCGTTCGAAGGGGTCACTTGGGACTCGCGCAATCAGCAATTGATGCTGGGCGAAGAGCGCCCGCCAGCATTGTTTGCCTGGAAAGGCGACGGCAAGGTGCTCACCGGAGACAAGGTCAAGCTTGTCAGTCATGCACTGGACATGCGCAATCTCTCGGCCCTGACCATCGATCCGCGGACCGGGCACATGCTGGTGCTGTCCGCCGATTCCCATCTGTTGCTGGAGCTGGATAAAAAGGGCGAGCAGGTCAGCTTCATTGCCCTGCTGGGTGGTTTCAATGGCCTGAAAAACACCATTCCCCGCGCTGAAGGCGTGACCATGGACGACGCCGGCGCGCTGTACATGGTGAGTGAGCCCAACCTGTTCTACCGCTTCGAGAAACAACGCTGACCAGCGGCTGTTCCTGCATTGTTTTTCAGCGCTCATGACCTTTAAGCTTGAATTCAGACAGGCGTGATATTTCATCCGTCTGTTTTGATTCCGAGCTGCCTGAATGCGTCGACTTGCCCGCCCCAAACCATTGATATTGATTCTCTCGGTGATTGTGCTGATCGTGTTGTCTGCGATTGGCCAGTACCTGCGCCTGTTCGAGCGCGCCTGGTTCAACCTGAACACGCTTTGGCAGCCGATGAATGCGCAATCCATTGGCCTGGACCGCTATCAGGTGGTGCTGGAGGGACAAGTCATCGAAGGCCTGGATGACGATGTTTCGGCGTTGACCTTCGACCCGGTACGCAAAAGCCTGTTCACCGTGACCAATAAAAACGCGGAGCTGATCGAGCTGTCCCTGGACGGCAACATTTTGCGTCGCGTGGCATTGATCGGCTTTGGCGATCCGGAGGCCGTTGAGTTCATCAGCGCCGACACCTACGTGATCACAGATGAGCGCCAGCAGCGCCTGATCAAGATTCATCTGGAGCAGGGCACCACTTTCCTCGATGCGGCGGACGCCGAACAGATGACGCTTGGCGTGCACATGAGCGGCAACAAGGGGTTTGAAGGACTGGCATACGACTCGGTGGGCAAGCGTCTGTTTGTCGCCAAGGAGCGCGACCCGATGTTGATCTACGAAGTGCACGGGTTTCCGCATTTCAACCCGGAAAAATCCTACGCGGTGCATGTCATCAACAATCCCAGGCGTGATGCCGGGATGTTCGTGCGGGACCTGTCGAGCCTGCAATATGACGAGCGCAGTGGTCACCTGTTGGCGCTGTCCGACGAGTCGAGGCTGATTCTTGAGCTGGATGTGGACGGTCGACCGCTGAGCACCCTGTCGCTGAACAAGGGCCGGCAGGGGTTGCAAAAGACCGTTCCGCAAGCGGAGGGGATCGCCATGGACGACGACGGCACGATGTACCTGGTGAGCGAGCCGAACTTGTTCTACGTCTTCAAGAAGCCGCCGCAGCCTTGACCAGCACTGCAAAACCAATGTGGGAGCGAGCTTGCTCGCGATTTCGGTCCATCATTCAACATCTGAGTCGACTGATCAGGCCTGATCGCGAGCAGGCTCGCTCCCACAGTTTTTGTGTCTGGCTTACTCGGCGCGCAGGGTCTTCACGCCTTCACGGGTCCCCAGCAACAGCAAATCCGCAGGGCGCGCAGCGAACAGGCCATTGGTGACCACGCCGACAATCGCGTTGATCTGCTTTTCCAGTTCCACCGGGTTGGTGATCTGCATGTTGTAGACATCGAGAATGATATTGCCGTTGTCGGTCAGCACGCCTTCACGATAGACCGGGTCGCCGCCGAGCTTCACCAGTTCGCGGGCCACGTGGCTGCGGGCCATCGGGATCACTTCCACCGGCAGCGGGAAGGCGCCCAGAACCGGCACCAGCTTGCTGGCGTCGGCGATGCAGATGAAGGTCTTGGCCACGGCCGCGACGATCTTCTCGCGGGTCAAGGCTGCGCCACCGCCCTTGATCAGGTGCAGGTGTTCGTCGCTTTCATCGGCGCCGTCGACGTAGAACTCCAGGTCGCTGACGGTATTGAGCTCGTACACCGGAATGCCATGACCCTTGAGGCGGGCGGCCGTGGCTTCGGAGCTGGCAACCGCGCCGTCGAATGCGCCCTTGTGCTGGGCCAGGGCGTCGATGAAGCAGTTCGCGGTGGAGCCGGTGCCGACCCCGACGATGCTCTTGTCATCGAGTTTCGGGAGGATGAAGTCGACGGCGGCCTGAGCCACTGCCTGTTTGAGTTGATCCTGGGTCATGCGGGCTCCGAGGTGCCGAAGAGGGGAAACGAAAGGCCAGCATTATAGGCCCTGGGAGCGGGGCAGGTCATTGCCCGATTGGCGGGTCAGATGCACACCCAATTACTGTAGGAGCGAGCTTGCTCGCGATGGTCGTGAACGATAACGCGTAAAACCTGATGCCTCGCGGTGCCTTTGGTTTTTTCGCGAGCAAGCTCGCTCTTACAGGGAGTGATCTCTTTCGGGTGACTTAAAACCACCGGTTTAGTGTGGTCGTCTGCCCAAAAGCCGGGTTAGACTCCGTGGTCCTGCCCAACCCGCTCAGTGATGCTTTCCGATGCTTGAACAGTACGTCAAAAAGATCCTCACCTCGCGCGTTTATGACGTTGCCGTAGAAACCCCATTGCAGACTGCCCGTCAGCTCTCCGAGCGGCTGGGCAACAGTATTTTGCTCAAGCGCGAAGACTTGCAGCCGGTGTTCTCATTCAAGATTCGTGGCGCTTACAACAAGCTGACCCAATTGAGCGACGAAGAGCGCGCCCGTGGCGTGGTCACCGCTTCGGCGGGCAACCATGCGCAAGGCCTGGCCCTGGCGGCCAAGGTGTTGGGCGTGAAAGCGACCATCGTGATGCCCAAGACCACGCCCGAGATCAAGGTCGAAGGCGTGCGCTCCCGTGGCGGCAAAGTGGTGCTGCACGGCGATTCGTTCCCGGAAGCCCTGGCCTATTCGCTGAAACTGGTCGATGAAAAAGGCTACGTCTACATCCACCCTTATGACGATCCCCACACCATTGCCGGGCAGGGCACGGTGGCCATGGAGATTCTGCGCCAGCATCCAGGGCGCCTGGACGCGATTTTCGTCCCGGTGGGCGGTGGCGGGCTGATCGCCGGTATCGCGGCTTACGTGAAATACCTGCGTCCCGAAATCAAGATCATCGGCGTCGAGCCAGACGACTCCAACTGCCTGCAGGCCGCCATGGCGGCCGGTGAGCGCGTTGTGCTGCCGACCGTGGGCATCTTCGCCGACGGCGTCGCGGTGGCCCAGATCGGTCAGTACACCTTTGATATCTGCAAAGACCACGTCGATGAAGTGATTACCGTCAGCACCGACGAAATCTGCGCCGCGATCAAGGATATCTACGACGATACCCGCTCGATCACCGAACCTGCCGGCGCCTTGGGCGTGGCGGGGATCAAGAAGTACGTCGAGCAGCACGGCGTCACCGGGCACACCTTCGTGGCCATCGATTCCGGCGCCAACGTCAACTTCGACCGTTTGCGCCACGTGGCCGAGCGTGCCGAGCTGGGTGAAGGTCGCGAAGCCATCATCGCCGTGACCATTCCCGAGAAGCCGGGCAGCTTCAAGGCATTCTGCCAAGCCATCGGCAAGCGCCAGATCACCGAATTCAACTATCGCTACAACACCGGCAGCGAGGCGCACATCTTCGTTGGCGTGCAGACGCACCCCGAAACCGACCCGCGCAGTGCGCTGATTGCCAGCCTCAGCGAGCAAGGCTTCCCGGTGATCGACCTGACCGACAACGAACTGGCCAAGTTGCACATTCGCCACATGGTCGGCGGCCGCGCGGCCCAGGTGGTCGATGAAGTGATCCTGCGCTTCGAATTCCCTGAGCGTCCGGGGGCATTGTTCAACTTCCTCAACAAGCTCGGCGGGCGCTGGAACATTTCGATGTTCCACTACCGCAACCATGGTGCGGCGGATGGCCGTGTGGTTGCCGGCCTGCAGGTGCCGCACGATGAGCGTCACCTGGTACCCGCAGCGCTTGAGGAAATTGGCTATCCGTATTGGGACGAAAGCGACAACCCGGCCTATAAGCTGTTTCTCGGCTGAACGGCTACGCTGATGGGCAAGCCATAAGGAAATCGAGCCATGGAAACGTTGACTGCCCTGAAAACGGCGCACATGGTGGCGACAGTCGTGTTGCTGCTGGGCGCATTGGGCTTGGGGATCTGGGTCTGGCGGGCCCGGCGCAACGGTGATGCGACGGCGGCAAGTCGCACCCTGCAAAGGCCGCGGGTGTTTGTCTGGCTGTTGATGGGGCTGGCGCTACTGAGCATGCCGTTTACCGGCTGGTGGATGGTCCACCTGGTGGGCTGGCCGCTGGGGCAGACCTGGCTGCTGGCATCGAGCGTGCTCTACAC
Source organism: Pseudomonas fluorescens group sp. PF-69 (assembly GCF_054481235.1). Lineage (NCBI taxonomy): Bacteria > Pseudomonadati > Pseudomonadota > Gammaproteobacteria > Pseudomonadales > Pseudomonadaceae > Pseudomonas > Pseudomonas fluorescens group sp. PF-69. Next base: position 1,911,084 of record NZ_JBTMNC010000001.1, read on the forward strand.
TGTGGCGGCGCTGGCGTGGTTCTGGCTGCTGGTGCGCTTGAACCGGTTGCGCAAGACGCCGGGCGGTGTCGGCAAGTTCAGCTTTGCCTTGGCGTTGTTCAGCTTTGTCTGTTTTATCGCCATTGCCGGCTTGATGGGCGCCAAGCCAGTGTAGGAGCGAGCCTGCTCGCGAAAAACCCAAGATCACCGCGGGGCATCAGGTGCCCCGCGTTTTCGTTAACGACCATCGCGAGCAGGCTCGCTCCTACAGTAGGGTCATCAGTCAGTCGCGCAGACTGATGACCGGCCAGCCACGCTTTTGGGCTTCAGCATGGAGGTTGGGGTCCGGATCGACGGCCACCGGATTCGCCACCTGCTCCAGTAACGCCAGGTCATTCATCGAGTCGCTATAGAAGTAGCTGTCTTCCAGCGAATGCCCAGTCTCGTCCAGCCAACGATTCAATCGCGTCACCTTGCCTTCACGGAAGCACGGCACGTCGGTGCTGCGCCCGGTGTAACGGCCGTCGACCATCTCGCATTCGGTGGCGATCAGGGTTTCGACGCCCAGGCGTGCGGCAATCGGCCCGGTCACGAAGCGATTGGTGGCGGTGATGATCACCAGTTTGTCGCCGGCTTCGCGGTGCCTGTCCAGCAGTTCAATCGCCTTGGGCAACATGATCGGCTCGATGCAATCGCGCATGTAGTCGTTGTGCCATTGATCCAGCGTGGCCATTTCGGTGCGGCCGAGGACCTCGAGACAGAAATTCAGGTAGGCGTCGTTATCCAGCTTGCCTGCCAGGTAGTCCTGGTAGAACTCATCGTTGCGCCTCTTGTAGGCCACGGCGTCGAGGAAGCCGCGCTCACAAAGGTAATCGCCCCACGCGTGGTCGCTGTCGCCGCCCAGAAGGGTGTTGTCCAAGTCGAATAAAGCCAGCCGCATTGCAGTTACTCGCTGAAAAGTCTGTAGAAAGGCGTCCAGAATACGGACTTTTCACAAGAGTGCACATAAGGTAGGCCGGCGCGTTGCTGCCTTCACGACCTTTGTGGAACAATGCGACGACATGCGTTTGCGAGGTTGTTGCCGTGATCGACCCCGATGGTTTCCGTCCTAATGTCGGGATCATTCTCACGAATGATGCCGGACAGGTGCTATGGGCTCGCCGTATCAATCAAGATGCCTGGCAGTTTCCCCAAGGTGGAATCAACCCCCAGGAGACGCCGGAAGACGCCTTGTACCGCGAGTTGAACGAAGAAGTGGGCCTGGAGCGCGAAGATGTTGAAATTCTCGCCTGCACCCGGGGCTGGTTGCGCTATCGTTTGCCGCAACGTCTGGTCAGGACCCACAGCCAACCGCTGTGCATCGGCCAGAAGCAGAAATGGTTTCTCCTGCGCCTGATCTCCAACGAGCAGCGGGTGCGGATGGATTTGACCGGTAAACCGGAGTTCGATGGCTGGCGCTGGGTCAGCTATTGGTATCCGTTGGGCCAGGTTGTGACATTCAAGCGCGAGGTGTATCGACGCGCCCTCAAAGAGCTTGCCCCGCGCCTTTTAGCGCGCGACTGACGACGGAGTTCGACCCCGAGCCATGCTCAATACGCTGCGCAAGATCGTCCAGGAAGTTAACTCCGCCAAGGATCTCAAGGCGGCGTTGGGGATTATTGTGTTGCGCGTCAAAGAGGCCATGGGCAGCCAGGTCTGCTCGGTCTACCTGCTTGATCCCGAGACCAACCGTTTCGTGCTGATGGCCACCGAGGGCTTGAACAAGCGCTCGATCGGCAAGGTCAGCATGGCGCCCAATGAAGGTCTGGTCGGTCTGGTCGGCACGCGTGAAGAACCCCTGAACCTCGAAAATGCCGCGGATCACCCGCGCTACCGCTACTTCGCCGAAACCGGCGAAGAGCGCTACGCCTCGTTCCTCGGGGCGCCGATCATCCATCACCGTCGCGTCGTCGGCGTGTTGGTCATTCAGCAAAAAGAACGCCGCCAGTTCGATGAGGGTGAAGAAGCCTTCCTCGTGACCATGAGCGCGCAGCTCGCCGGTGTTATCGCCCACGCCGAGGCCACCGGTTCGATCCGTGGCCTGGGCCGTCAGGGCAAAGGCATTCAGGAAGCCAAGTTCGTCGGCGTACCGGGTTCGCCGGGCGCGGCGGTCGGTACGGCAGTGGTCATGCTGCCTCCGGCCGATCTGGACGTGGTGCCCGACAAGACCATCATCGACATCGACGCCGAGCTGGGGCTGTTCAAGACCGCCATCGAGGGTGTGCGCGCCGACATGCGCGCATTGTCCGCCAAGCTCGCCACCCAGTTGCGCCCCGAAGAGCGCGCCCTGTTCGACGTCTACCTGATGATGCTCGACGACGCGGCGCTCGGCAGTGAAGTGACCACCGTGATCAAGACCGGTCAGTGGGCCCAGGGCGCGTTGCGTCAGGTGGTCACCGATCACGTCAACCGTTTCGAATTGATGGACGACGCCTACCTGCGTGAGCGCGCCTCGGACGTCAAGGACCTGGGCCGGCGCTTGCTCGCTTACCTGCAGCAAGAGCGTCAGCAAACCCTGGTCTACCCCGACAACACCATTCTGGTCAGCGAAGAACTGACGCCGGCCATGCTCGGCGAGGTGCCGGAAGGCAAGCTGGCAGGTCTGGTCTCGGTACTCGGTTCGGGTAACTCCCACGTGGCGATCCTGGCGCGCGCCATGGGTATCCCGACGGTGATGGGCCTGGTCGACCTGCCGTATTCCAAGGTCGACGGCATCCAGATGATCGTCGACGGCTACCACGGCGAGGTCTACACCAACCCGAGTGACGTGCTGCGCAAGCAGTTCGCCGATGTGGTCGAGGAAGAGAAACAACTGGCACTGGGCCTCGATGCGCTGCGCGATCTACCGTGCGTGACCGTCGATGGCCACCGCATGCCGCTGTGGGTCAACACCGGCCTGCTGGCGGATGTGGCGCGAGCGCAGAAGCGCGGGGCCGAAGGCGTTGGCCTGTACCGCACCGAAGTGCCGTTCATGATCAACCAGCGCTTCCCCAGCGAAAAGGAACAACTGGCGATCTACCGCGAGCAGCTCGCCGCGTTCCACCCGCAACCGGTGACCATGCGCAGTCTGGACATCGGCGGCGACAAGGCGCTGTCGTATTTCCCGATCAAGGAAGACAACCCGTTCCTCGGCTGGCGCGGCATTCGCGTGACGCTCGACCACCCGGAAATCTTCCTGGTCCAGACCCGCGCCATGCTCAAGGCCAGCGAAGGCTTGAACAACCTGCGAATCCTGCTGCCGATGATCTCCGGCACCCATGAACTCGAAGAAGCCCTGCACCTGATTCACCGGGCCTGGGGTGAAGTGCGCGACGAAGGCACCGACGTGCCGATGCCGCCCATTGGCGTGATGATCGAGATACCGGCGGCGGTGTACCAGACCAGGGAACTGGCGCGGCAGGTGGACTTCCTGTCGGTCGGCTCCAACGACCTGACCCAGTACCTGCTGGCCGTGGACCGTAACAACCCACGGGTAGCCGATCTCTACGACTACCTGCACCCGGCGGTACTGCAAGCACTGCAAAACGTGGTGCGCGACGCCCATGCCGAAGGCAAGCCGGTGAGCATTTGCGGTGAGATGGCCGGTGATCCGGCGGCGGCGGTGCTGTTGATGGCCATGGGTTTCGACAGCCTGTCGATGAACGCCACCAACTTGCCGAAAGTGAAGTGGATGCTGCGCCAGATCAACCTCAGCAAGGCCAAGGAATTGCTGGCCGAGCTGATGACCATCGACAACCCGCAAGTGATCCACAGCTCGCTGCAACTGGCGCTGAAGAACCTCGGGTTGTCGCGGATGATCAATCCGGCTTCGGTCAAAACCCTCTGAAACACTGACCGCCCCATCGCGAGACAAGCTCGCTCCCACACTGGATTTGCGAACGACGCAAACCCCTTGTGGGAGCGAGCTTGCTCGTGATGGGGCCTGTCCATGCACTACAAAATCAAAGCCTGATCTCTATCTCCCCCAAATGCCCGCCATAGGGCCCGAAACTCCTTTCGACCAAATGCCGCGAACCGTCCGCGTGCACGATCAGCGCCGTACTCGCCCGGGTGCCGTAACTCTGGCTGGCAATGAACACGCTCGACAGCAGCGTCTCGGTCGCCAGTCCCACCCCCGTATCCGGCAACTCGGCGAACGGCGCGGTCTGCGGATCGCTCAGCAAGGCCAATAGCACCTCGGGTCGTGGATCATCCAAGGCTGCGCTCAACGCAGCCTTGGCCCTGAGCAGCTTCGGCCACGGTGTATCCAGACTGGCATTCGACACCCCGTAGATTCCCGGTTGCAGCATGACGGCTTCCGACTCCCGGGCATTGAAATGCCACAGCTCGTGCAGGTTGCCCACCAGCAGGTTAAAGCCACCATATTCCGGCGAACGTGCGACAACATCGGCTAAATACTCATCAATGGGTATTTCTCCGTCAAGAAAGCGTGCCACCAGTTCGCCGCGGGATCTGCGTCCGGGCGGTCGATGCGGATCGCGAATATTGGTCAGCGCGGCAAAGCGACCGTTGGCGCCGATGCCGAGCCAGGTTCCACCCGCCTCCAGGTCGCGTCCGGCGTGGACCTGCGGTGTTTCGGACCATTGCGCCAGCGGCAGGCTGGGGCGGGCGTAGAATTCGTCGCGGTTGGCCGCCACGATCAGTGGTTGGGCATGGTCCGGGCGCCAGGCGAAAACAATCAGGCACATAAGGTTGTCCTTGTGTGTTTTTTGCTCACTCTACGCAGTCATCGTGCGGGTATCCATCGCCATCCAGTGGAGCCGGGGGCCATGCATCCGTTACCATGCCGCTCCGGTTTTGGGGTTGGATGGTGAAGCACCATGGAATTTCTGCTCTATCTGGCGCTCGGCGCCTGTGCCGGCGTGCTGGCCGGGCTGTTTGGCGTCGGCGGCGGGATCATTATCGTCCCGGTGCTGGTCTTTAGTTTCAAGGCGCAAGGGTTCGATCCGTCGATCCTCACGCACCTGGCAGTCGGCACGTCCCTGGCGACCATCATTTTTACTTCGGTCAACGCCATTCGCGAGCATCACCGGCGCGGCGCCGTGCGTTGGCCGATTTTCGTCTGGCTGACCGTTGGCATCCTGATCGGCGCCGGTTTCGGCGCCGTGACGGCCGAAGCGATCTCCGGGCCAAACCTGCAAAAGATCATTGGTGTGTTCGCCCTGGTCATCGCCGCGCAGCTGGCGCTGGATTTCAAACCCAAGGCCAGTCGAACGGTGCCGGGTAAATTCGGTCTGACCGTGGCCGGCAGTGTCATTGGCTGGGCGTCGGCAATTTTCGGGATTGGCGGTGGCTCGCTGACCGTGCCGTTCCTGACCTGGCGCAGTGTGCCGATGCCGCAAGCGGTGGCCACGTCATCGGCCTGCGGCTTGCCGATTGCGTTGTCCAGTGCATTATTTTTCATGATTCTGGGCTGGCACGATCCATTGCTGCCGGCCCATAGTCTCGGTTTTGTGTATTTGCCGGCGTTGCTGGGCATTGCCCTGACCAGCATGTTCTTCGCCCGCATCGGCGCGCGATTGGCTCACAAGCTGTCGCCGAAGTTGCTGAAAAGACTGTTTGCCGCTTTGCTGTTCTGCGTCGGCCTGAACTTCTTGCTCTGACGCACCGCGCAATCCTGGCTTAATCCTGAGGTGGCAGCGTCGCCCGGGAATTTTTGAGATTTGAACTCTAACGAGGAGTCGCAATGCTGCCTTACCCGCAGATCGACCCGGTGGCCCTGGCCATCGGTCCGCTGAAAATCCACTGGTACGGTCTGATGTACCTGATCGGCATCGGCGGCGCCTGGCTGCTGGCGTCGCGCCGGATGAACCGCTTCGATCCGACCTGGACCAAGGAAAAACTCTCCGACATGGTGTTCTGGATGTCGATGGGGGTGATCGTCGGTGGCCGCCTCGGCTACGTGCTGTTCTACGATCTGAGTGCGTACCTGGCCAACCCGACGCTGATTTTCGAGGTGTGGAAGGGCGGCATGTCGTTCCATGGCGGCTTCATCGGTGTGATGCTGGCGGCCTTGTGGTTCGGTAAAAAGAACAACAAGTCGTTCTTCCAGCTGATGGACTTCGTCGCGCCCATGGTGCCGATCGGCCTGGGTGCCGGGCGCATTGGCAACTTCATTAATGCCGAGCTGTGGGGCAAGCCGACCGACGTGCCGTGGGCAATGATCTTCCCGCCGTTCAGCGACCCGGCGCAGTTGCCGCGTCACCCATCGCAGCTGTATCAGTTCGCGCTCGAAGGCGTGGCGCTGTTCCTGATCCTGTGGCTGTTCTCGCGCAAGCCGCGGCCAACCATGGCGGTTTCCGGGATGTTCGCGCTGTTCTATGGCATCTTCCGTTTCATCGTCGAATTCGTCCGCGTGCCGGACGCACAACTGGGCTATCTGGCCTGGAACTGGCTGACCATGGGCCAGGTGCTGTGCGTGCCGATGATCGTTGGCGGGCTGTTCCTGATCTGGCTGGCGTATCACCGCGCCCCGGCAGCTCCAGCGGCAGCCGTATAAATTCGAACCCCGCAGCGACGGCTGCGGGTTCAAGGACACAGGTAACTCATGAAGCAATATCTCGAACTGGTCGCCCACGTCATCAAGAACGGCACCAAACAGGCCAACCGCACGGGCGTGAACACCATCAGCTTCCCTGGGGCGATGCTGCGTTATGACCTCAAGGAAGGCTTCCCGGCGATCACCACGCGCAAGATGGCCTTCAAATCCGCCATCGGCGAGATGTGTGGCTTTCTGCGGGGCGTGAACAACGCGGCAGAATTCCGCGCCCTGGGCTGCAAGGTCTGGGACCAGAACGCCAACGAAAACGCCCAATGGCTGGCCAACCCGTTCCGCCAGGGTGAAGACGACCTCGGCGAGATCTACGGCGTGCAATGGCGCAAATGGCCGGCGTACAAGCAGATCCCGGTCAGCAACCAGGCCGCCATCGAGCAGACCCTGAAGCAAGGCTACCGCCAGATCGCCGAAGGCGAAGAAGACGGCCAGGCCTACGTGGTGCTGTACAAGGCCATCGACCAGGTTCGCCAATGCGTCGATACCATCATCAAGGACCCGGGCAGCCGCCGCATCCTGTTCCACGGCTGGAACGTCGCCCAGCTCGATGAAATGGCCCTGCCGCCGTGCCATTTGCTGTACCAGTTCCACCCGAATGTAGAGACCAAGGAGATTTCCTTGACCCTCTACATCCGCTCCAACGACCTGGGCCTGGGCACGCCGTTCAACCTCACCGAAGGCGCCGCGCTGCTGAGCCTGATCGGTCGCCTGACCGGCTACACGCCGCGCTGGTTCACCTATTTCATCGGTGACGCTCACGTCTACGAAAACCACCTGGACATGCTCAACGAGCAGCTCAAGCGCGAGCCGTTCCCGATGCCGAAACTGGTGATCAGTGATCGTGTGCCGGAGTTTGCCAAGACGGGTGTGTACCAGCCGGAATGGCTGGAGTTGGTCGAGCCGGGCGATTTCTCGCTGGAAGGCTACGAGCACCATCCGCCGATGACGGCGCCGATGGCGGTCTGAAGCCGTACGCTGTACCCCTGTAGGAGCGAGCCTGCTCCGGGCGGCGTTCCGACGATGAACTCAATGACGACGCATTCTTTCAGGCAATACGCGTTATCGTTCACGTCCATCGCGAGCAGGCTCGCTCCTACAAGGGTAAGCGGTGTGTTCAGTGGCCGTGACTACGGCCCACATGTGAATGCTCAACCTCCGTCGCCACCACCCCGCCACTCACTTCCAGCCGCTGCAAAATCCCGCACTGATCGATATCCGGCCCTTCGCCACAGCGTTGGCGCAGGTCGAGCAGTTGTGCCTGTAGCGCGAGCAGCCCGTCGATCCGCGCCTTGACGTGGTGGATGTGTTCGTCGATCAACGCATTCACGCTTTCGCACTGATCCTGCGGACTGTCGCGCAAAGCCAGCAGGCTGCGGATTTCTTCGAGGGTCATGTCGAGGGTGCGGCAATTGCGGATGAACGTCAGGCGCTCGGCGTGGGCCTGGGTGTAGACGCGGTAGTTGCCGTCGCTGCGGGCCGGCTCCGGCAGCAGGTTTTCGCGCTCGTAATAGCGGATGGTTTCCACGGCGCAGTCGGTGAGTTTCGCCAACTCTCCAATCTTCATGACGGCAATCTCCAAATGGGTGCTTGACCCTATAGTGGCTACAGGGTCTTTACTTGGCAACAGGCACCTTCATGGACGCGACCCAATGAGCGATTCCCTTCACACCCACAAACCCGAGACTGATCACGATCACGATCACGATCACGATCACGATCACAGCCACAAGCTGCAGCCTGTACAGAAGCATGAACATGGCGGTCACGGCGATTCCTGCTGTTCCGCCAAAGTGGCGGCGCCGTCGCTGGTCAAATTGAGCGAAACGCCGACCGCTGGCGCGCGGCTGAGCAGTTTCCGCATCGAGGCCATGGACTGCCCGACCGAGCAAACGCTGATCCAGAACAGGCTCGGCAAGCTCGCGGGTGTGCAGCAGCTGGAATTCAATCTGATCAACCGGGTGTTGGGCGTGACCCACGACCTGCCGAACACCGCACCGATCATCGATGCCATCAAGTCCCTCGGCATGCAGGCCGAGCCGCTGGAGCAGGGCGTTGAAGCGCCAGCCCCGGCCGTCGAGAAAAAGCCCTGGTGGCCCTTGGCGCTGTCCGGCGTGGGCGCATTGCTGGCCGAAGTCATTCATTTCACCAGTGCCGCGCCGAACTGGGTGGTAGCGATCATTGCGCTGGTGTCGATCCTCAGCGGCGGGCTGGGTACTTACAAAAAGGGCTGGATCGCCCTGAAGAACCTCAACCTGAACATCAACGCGTTGATGAGTATCGCGGTGACCGGCGCGATCCTCATCGGGCAGTGGCCGGAAGCGGCCATGGTGATGTTCCTGTTCACCGTGGCCGAGTTGATCGAAGCCAAGTCCCTCGACCGCGCGCGTAACGCCATCGGTGGTTTGATGCAGATGGCCCCGGAGCGGGCCACGGTGCAGCAGGCAGACGGCACATGGATCGAACAGGACGTCAAAACCATCGAACTCGGTGCACGGGTGCGCGTACGCCCCGGTGAGCGCATCGGCCTGGACGGCGAGGTGCTGTCCGGCACGTCGACCATCGATCAGGCGCCGATCACTGGCGAAAGCCTGCCGGTGGAGAAAACCGTCGGCGATAAAGTGTTCGCTGGCACCATCAACCAGGCCGGCTCCCTGGAGTACGCCGTGACGGCCGCCGCGAATCATTCGACCCTGGCGCGGATCATCCACGCCGTCGAACAGGCCCAGGGCGCGCGGGCGCCGACCCAACGATTCGTTGACCAGTTCTCGAAAATCTACACACCGGCCGTGTTCATCCTGGCCCTGGCGGTGGCCGTCATCCCGCCGTTGTTCATGGGCGCATTATGGTTCGACTGGATCTACCGCGCACTGGTATTGCTGGTGGTGGCCTGCCCATGCGCGCTGGTGATTTCGACGCCCGTGACCATCGTCAGTGGCCTCGCCGCCGCAGCGCGCAAAGGCATTCTGGTGAAGGGCGGCGTTTATCTGGAGGGTGGTCACAAGCTCGATTACCTGGCCCTGGACAAGACCGGCACCATCACCCATGGCAAACCGGTACAGACCGATTACCTGTCACTCGATCCCGTTGCCGCAACAGTGGCCCCGGCCCTTGCCGCGGCGCTGGCCGGTCGCTCGGATCACCCGGTGTCTCTGGCCATCGCCAATGCGGCTGTGGATAAACAGCTCGCGCCGCTGACTGTGGATAACTTCGAGGCCCTGGCCGGGCGCGGGGTGCGCGGGGAGGTGGGCGGACAGGTCTATTACCTGGGTAACCACCGCCTGGTGGAAGAGCTGAACCTCTGCTCGCCTGAATTGGAAGAGAAACTGTTCGCGCTGGAAAAACAGGGCAAATCCGTGGTGCTGTTACTCGATCAGACCGGCCCATTGGCGCTGTTTGCCGTGGCCGACACGGTGAAGGACTCCAGCCGTGAAGCGATCCAGCAACTGCATGACCTGGGCATCAAAACCCTGATGCTCACTGGCGACAACGTGCACACCGCTCAGGCCATTGCGGCTCAAGTCGGTATCGACGAGGCCAAAGGCGATCTGTTGCCGACCGACAAACTGCAAGCCATCGAAGCGCTTTATGCCAAGGGCCATCGCGTCGCAATGGTCGGCGACGGCATCAACGATGCGCCGGCACTGGCCAGGGCGGAAATCGGTTTCGCCATGGCCGCCGCTGGTACCGATACTGCCATCGAGACCGCCGATGTCGCCCTGATGGACGACGATCTGCGCAAAATCCCGGCATTCATTCGCCTGTCGCGACAAACGTCGAGCATCCTCAAACAGAACATCGCGTTGGCATTGGTCATCAAAGCGGTCTTTCTTGGGGTAACCTTCGCCGGGCTCGCTACCATGTGGATGGCGGTGTTCGCCGACATGGGCGTGAGCCTGTTGGTGGTGTTCAACGGTTTGCGCCTGTTGCGCAAGTAGAAGAAGAGGGACAGGTGTGCTGAGTGCCGAGCTTAAGGCTTTTTACATGGTGGCCCGCCTGGGCAGCATTACCCTGGCGGCGAAAAAGCTCGGCCTGAGCCAACCGACGGTGACGACGCAGATTCGCAACCTCGAGAGTCAGTACTCGGTAGAACTGTTCTACCGTGGCGGCCGCCGCCTCAGCGTCAGCGACGAGGGCGCGCGGCTGTTGCCGATGGTCAAGGCGCTGATGCAGCAGGAAGCCGACATCGAGTTTTTCCTGCGCAACAGCGGCCAGGTTCAAGGCGCGCTGCGCATCGCGGCCACGGCGCCGTATTACATCCTCGATCTGGTGAAGACCTTTCGCGAGCGTCTGCCGCAAGTGGAGGTGTCGGTGGAAATCGGCAACTCGCAACAAGTGCTCGAAGCGCTAGAGGAGTATCGGGTCGATGTCGCGGCCTCCTCGCAACTGCTGGAGGATGCGCGGTTGATTCGCCGGGTGCTTGGCAGCGATCCGCTGGTGCTGGCGGTGCATCGCAATCATCCGCTGGCGGTGCACGATCATGTGCCGCTCAGGGCACTGGCGGGGCACACTTTGCTGATGCGAGAACCGGGCTCGACCACCCGTCGACTGACCGAAGAGCTGCTGGCGGGTGCAGGCGTGTGTTTCGGGCCTTTGTTGGAGATTGGCAGTCGCGAGTCGATCCGTGAGGCGGTGCTGCGCAACATCGGCATCAGCATCATTGCCCGCCAGGAAGTCCCCCATGATCCGCAACTGCGGGTGCTGACCATCGAGAACGCACCGCAGATCCCCGAGTATTTGTACTGCCTTAAAGAGCGGAAAAACGCACGGCTGCCAGCGGCGTTTCTGGGGCTGGCGCAGGAAATGGCGCCGGCCTGAGAGTTGTGTTGCCTGTGCTGGCCTCTTCGCTGGCAAGCCAGCTCCCACAGGTGTCGTTGGTGTTCATAAGATCTGTGTTCACTGGAGAACCCTGTGGGAGCGGGATTGCCCGCGAAGGCGTCAGTCCAGACACCACCTGCCTTGAAGGCCCAACCCAAATCCCTGAATACCACTATCAGCCGTTTTGGCCTCACTGCCACATGACGGACGCATTACATCCCTAGGATGAGCTTCATCTGCCAGATGAGGCCCGTCCATGAACAACTCGATCGCAACTGCCCTGACCAACCCGGGCGCACCCATGAAAGTGCGTGGCGTCCAGAAACGCTTTGGCGCGTTCACTGCGCTGGATAACGTTTCCCTCGACGTGGCGGCCGGTGAGCTGGTGTGTCTGCTCGGCCCGTCGGGCTGTGGCAAAACCACGTTGCTGCGCTGCATCGCCGGTCTGGAAAAGCAGGACAGCGGCGAGTTGTACCTCGGTGATCGCGACGTTTCCCACCTGGCGCCCCAGGCACGGGACTACGGCATTCTGTTTCAGTCCTACGCGCTGTTTCCCAATCTGACGGTCGAAGCGAACATTGCCTATGGCCTCGCCGGCAGCGGTCGCGATGAAGTACGCCGCCGGGTCGGTCAGATGCTGGAACTGGTCGGCCTGACTGGCAGTGAGAAAAAATACCCAGGCCAGTTGTCCGGTGGTCAGCAGCAACGCGTTGCCCTGGCGCGCGCCCTGGCGTCGGCGCCTTCGCTGTTGTTGCTGGATGAGCCGATGTCGGCCCTCGACGCTCGGGTCCGCGAACATCTGTGCACGGAGCTGCGCCAACTGCAACGCAACCTCGGCATCACCACCCTGATGGTCACCCACAATCAGGACGAGGCCATGCTGATGGCCGACCGCATCGCCGTGATGAACAACGGCAAGGTCGAGCAATACGCCACCTCACAGGAAATCTACAACCGCCCGGCCACGCCATTCGTGGCGGAGTTCGTCGGCCAGGGTAACTGGCTGCCATTCCAGTGCAGCAGCGACAGTCACGCCCGGGTCGGCGGCATGAACATGCGCCTGGCCGACGGCAGCGCCAAAAGCGCCTCGGGCCGTTTGTTCTGTCGCCCCGAAGCGATCAACGTCAACCCGCCGGTGCACGAAGAAAACCTGTTCCCGGCCAAGGTTCGCGAAATCACCTTCCTCGGTAATCGCTGCCGCATGAGCTTCGAGCTCGATCAGTTGCCGGGGCACGCGCTGCTGGCCGAACTGGCGCCGGAAGCCATGCCGCGTCTGGGCTCGCAACAGATCATGGTCGCCTTGCCACCGCGCAGCCTGCAGGTCTTCGCCAGATGAGCGCCAATATCGCGCTGCCGCTGCCACACAAGCAGGTGCGGCAGACCTCCCGTGCCGAGATCGGCGATCGGTTGTTCGTGGTCGGCGGCAAAGTCCTTCTGTTGGTGTTGCTGGGCGTCGCGGTGTTGATGCCGTTGCTGGCGATTTTCTGGCGCGGGTTCAGTGCTGAAGCCGGGCAGGGCGGTGGCTGGATCTCCGCCAGGGAGCTGGTGACCAGCGACAATTTCCACTGGTTGCTGGGCAATAGCCTGAAAGTTTCCCTCAGCGTCGCGGCCATCGTCGTACCGCTGGCCTACCTGTTTGCCTACGCCCTGCAACGCACCTTGATCCCGGCCAAGGGCATCTGGCGTGGCATTTCCCTGCTGCCCTTGATGGCGCCATCGATGCTGCCGGGGATCGCGCTGGTTTACCTGTTCGGTAACCAGGGCCTGTTGCGTGGCCTGCTCTCGGACAACATCTATGGTTTCTGGGGCATTGTGCTGGGTGAGGTGATCTACACCTTCCCACACGCCCTGATGATTCTGCTGTCGGCCTTGTCCCTGGCGGATGCGCGGCTGTTCGATGCCGCCTCCAGCATGGGCGCCAGTCCGGCGAAAGCCTTCCGCAGCATCACCTGGCCGGCGACCCGCCAAGCCGTATTCGCCGCGTTCTGCCTGGTCTTCACCCTGACCATCACCGACTTCGGCGTGCCCGTGGTGGTCGGTGGCGACTATCAAGTGCTGGCGCTGGAAGCCTACAAGGCCGTCGTCGGTCAGCAACAGTTTGGTCGCGGTGCGCTGATTGGCATGGTGTTGCTGCTGCCGGCGCTGTTCAGCTTCGGTGTCGATGCCTGGTTGCGCCGTCGCCACGGCGACTCCATGAGCGGGCGGGCCCAGGTGTTCAAGCCGGCGCCATCGAAGCGGCGCGACGGTTGCTACCTGGCCATCGTCCTGCTGATCAGCACTGCGTTGCTGTTGGTGTTCGGCATGGCGGTGTTCTCCTCGCTGGTGAAGTTCTGGCCGTACAACCTGTCGCTGTCGCTCAATCACTACCAGTTCAACGAAACCGCCGGCGGTGGCTGGCTGGCCTACGGCAACAGCCTGAAGATGGCCCTGGGCACGGCGTTGATCGGCAGCCTGCTGATCTTCACCGGCGCCTACCTGATGGAAAAAACCAAGGGCCAGCGCGGCCTGAACCTGACCCTGCGCATGCTCAGTTTCGTGCCGATGGCCGTGCCGGGCCTGGTGCTGGGGTTGGGGTACGTCTTCTTCTTCAACCTCACCGGCAACCCGCTGCATGTGCTCTACGGGACCATGACGCTGCTGATCGTCTGCACCATTGCTCACTATTTGACCACCGCGCAAATGACCGCCACCACCGCGCTGCGCCAACTCGACGCCGAGTTCGAAGCCGCCGCGCTGTCGCTCAAGGCGCCGCTGTACCGGCACTACCTGCGCGTCACCGTGCCGATCTGCCTGCCGGCGCTGCTGGACATCGTGCGCTACCTGTTCGTCTCGGCCATGACCACCGTCTCGGCGGCGATCTTCCTCTACAGCCCCGACACCATCCTCGCGGCGGTGGCGGTGCTGAACATGGATGACGCCGGCAACGTCGGCGGCGCAGCGGCGATGTCGACCCTGATTCTGTTCACCTCGGCGGGCGTGTCGCTGCTGCTGGCCTGGGCTTCGCGCGGCTTGCTGCGCCGCTCCCAGGCCTGGCGGCAGACCGCGCCCGGTCATTGATTGCGTACAACCCCGTCAACTCAAAAACAGGAAAAGATCATGTTCAAGCCTATGGCCCTGGCCGCTGCTGTCCTCACCGCTTTCAGCCTGAACGCCTATGCGGCGAAAACCGAGTTGACGGTGTACACCGCCCTCGAAGCTGAACAGCTGACCGCCTACAAGGCAGCGTTCGAAAAGACCAACCCGGACGTTGAAATCAAGTGGGTGCGTGACTCCACCGGGATCATCACCGCCAAACTGCTCGCCGAAAAAGCCCGCCCACAAGCTGACGCGGTCTGGGGTCTGGCTGCTTCCAGCCTGGCGATCCTCGATCAGCAAGGCATGCTGCAAAGCTACGCGCCAAAGGATCTGGGCAAGATCGGCGGCAACTACCGCGACGCCGCCAACCCGCCTGCCTGGGTCGGCATGGACGTCTGGGCTGCAACCATCTGCTTCAACACCGTCGAAGCCGAGAAGCAGGGCCTGAGCAAGCCAGTGAGCTGGCAAGACCTGACCAAGCCTGAGTACAAAGGCAAGATCGTCATGCCGAACCCGGCTTCGTCCGGCACCGGTTTCCTCGACGTCAGCGCCTGGCTGCAAACCTTTGGCGAGAAGCAGGGCTGGGCCTACATGGACGGCCTGCACCAGAACATCGGCCAGTACGTTCACTCCGGTTCCAAGCCTTGCAAACTGGCGGCCGCCGGCGAGTTCCCGATCGGTATTTCCTTCGAGTACCCGGCCGTACAGCTCAAGCGCCAAGGCGCGCCGCTGGACATCATCCTGCCGAAAGAAGGCCTGGGCTGGGAAATTGAAGCCACCGCCGTGATCAAAGGCACGCCACACGAAGACGCAGCGAAGAAACTCGCGGACTTCTCGGCCAGCCCGGAGGCCATGGAGCTCTACAAAGAGAACTTCGCCGTCCTTGCACAACCGGGCATCGCCAAGCCGCAGACCGAGTTGCCGGCCGATTATGAGCAGCGCCTGATCAAGAACGACTTCGCCTGGGCTTCGAAAAACCGCGACGAGATCCTGACCGAATGGCGCAAGCGCTATGACGGCAAGTCCGAGAAAGTCGTGGCCAAGTAATCTTCATCGGCTGACAGGGCCTCTTCGCGAGCAGGCTCGCTCCCACATTGGAATGCGCTCTCCTGTGGGAGCGAGCCTGCTCGCGAAAGCGGTCTCGAATTTAAGGTATCTCTTAATGACACAACACAACGACATGCTGATCGTCGGCGCCGGCATCCTGGGTTTGTCCCACGCGTATGCCGCCGCCAAACGCGGTCTCAAGGTCACGGTTTTCGAACGCAGCGAAACGCCCGTCGGCGCTTCGGTGCGTAACTTCGGCCAGGCGCTGGTCACCGGCCAGCCGCCGGGACCGATGCTGGAGCTGGCCCGCGCCAGTCGCGGCATCTGGGGTGACTGGGCGCAACTCGCCGGCTTGCAGCTCAAGCGCAATGGCTCGTACCTGTTCGCCCGCACCGAGGCCGAAGAACAGTTGCTTGAAGCCTTCTGCGAGGGCCGCGCCGTTGAACACGGCTACCGCGTCGACTTGCTGCGCGGTGCTGCATTGCACGACCTGTACGGCGGCCAATTTCGCCACCACCGCGCCGCATTGCACGGCATGGACGACCAGCAGCTGTATTCGCGCGAAGCGATTCCGGCGCTGATCGATTTCCTGCGCCGCGACCTGGGCGTCGAGTTCCACTTTTCCACGCTGGTGCGCGATATCGAGCCGGGTCGCTTGCACAGCACGGCGGGCAGTTTCAGCGCCGGGCAGATCATTGTCTGTTCCGGCCACGATTATCAGACCTTGCTGGCCGAGCAGATCGCCGAACTCGATCCGCAAATCTGCCGCCTGCAAATGCTCCGCGCCCGACCGCAAATCAAGCTGAACCTGCAACACGCCTTGCTCACCGGTTTGAGTTGCGTGCATTACGGCGCCTTCTCCAATTTGCCGGAAGCCGCGGCGGTGCGGGCGGAGATCCTGCGGGACGCACCGCATCTGCACGAAAACGGCATTCACCTGCTGATCAGCCCGACGCCCTATGGCGAGCTGATCATCGGTGACTCCCACCATTACGGCCGCGATCCATCGCCCTTCAATGCCGAACAGGTCGACGACTGGATGATCGAGCTGGCCGAACAGACGCTGGGCTGCAAGGTGCAAGTGGTTGAGCGCTGGCAGGGTGTCTATGGTTCACGGGGGCCGGGGCCGTTTTCGTTCCTGCGCCCGGCTGATGGTCTGAGTGTGGCGTTGATGCACACCGGCGTCGGCATGAGCGTCGGGCCGGCGATGGCTGAGCGCAACGTGGCCACTGTTCTGGGAGAAATCTGATGGCGCGTCATGAGCAAGTGATCGCCGAAGTGTTCGGGTTGTACGAGCGCTTTGGCGACAGCGATTACATCGGCGAGCCGGTGTCGCAGATCGAGCACATGTCCCAGGCCGCGCAGTGTGCGCTGGCCGAAGGCTTCGATGACGAAGTGGTGCTGGCGGCGTTCTTTCACGATATCGGGCATATCTGCAGCGAAGGCGCGGAGAACATGGGCGGTTTCGGCGTGGTCAGTCATGAGCGGCTGGGCGCCGACTACCTGCGCAGCGTCGGCTTCAGCGAACGCATGGCGCGTCTGGTGGAGTATCACGTTCAGGCCAAGCGTTATCTGACGCTCAGGGAGCCGGGGTATTACGAACGCTTGAGTGAAGCCAGTCGCCGGACCCTGGAGTATCAGGGCGGGGTGATGACGCAGACTGAGGCTGAGGCGTTCGAAAAAGACCCGTTGTGCGCGGTCAGTCTGCGCATGCGCCACTGGGATGAACAGGCCAAAGAGATGCATGTGCCGGTCATTGATCTGGCGGTATTGAAGGACAAGGCATCGCGGCTGTTGGCGGCGTAAACCGCTGGCACCGAGTCGCGGCCATCGCGAGCAAGCTCGCTCCCACATTGGATCTGTGACTGGCACCAATCCCCTGTGGGAGCGAGCCTGCTCGCGATGGCGTCAGACCAGACGCTATAAATCTTTTGCCAAGACATCGATCTGTTCCTGCCGCTCCGCCTGATTCAACTTCGCATGGGGATTGAGCGACGACCATTGCGGATACGCCCGCGCCTTGTTCAAGGCTTCCGGCAGTTTGCCTTCGCGCCAAGTCTTGTCCTGGGGCGTGGCCACTTGAATGCTGTCCATCGCCGCGTGCCCTCGCGCGTCCAGCGCGTGCAGCAGTTGCCGTTGGCGTAGCGCCAATAACCGCAACACGCTGTCATCGACAGTCAGTTCGCGCTGCCCCTTGATCTTGCCCAACAATCGGCTGCCATAACTGCGTGCGGTTTGCAGGGCGCCACCCGCGATGGCCCCGGCCAGTGCCGCTGCGCCGAGGGTCAGGCCGCCGACCAGCAAATCGACGCCAGCCCCGGCGGCGGCGCCGGCCGCGATTCCACCGCCGACCCGCACGCCCAGTTGCTTGAGGGTCTCGGGGTTGAACAGGTCATCGCCCCAGCGACCATCGAGCAGCGGCAGATCACTGGCCGCCGCATCCTGCGGGCGGAAAGCGTAGAGCTTGAGCAAGGCTTCGACGCAGCGCTGTTCCCGTTGACGCACGGCTTTGCGCAATTCGCCGATGGCCTGTTGTTCCTGCTCGGCATCACTGGCCACGCTGCGCCGGCACGCAGCGCAGTCGATCAACAACTCGGCGATCAAACGCAGCGCACTCTGCTGACGCGCCCGGCGTTGAGCCTGTTGGTCGGCAATCAAACGCTCCAGCTGCGGACGGGCATGTTCGAGCAGCAGCGCGAGGCTTTCATAGAGTCGGCGTTCGCCATCCTCGGGCGGTGCGACGCTGTCGAAACGCACCAGCGCATGCAGGCCGAGGCGCGCCAGGGCTTCGCGCCAGGCCGGTTCGCGGTGGTTGGCGCTGCTGACAAAATTCAGCACCGGCAGCAACGGTTTGCCACAACCGGCCAGCACTTCCAGTTCATCGCGGTACTTGGCCAGCACCGGCTCGCGGGCATCGATCACATAGAGGCCGGCGTCGCAGGCGAGCAATTGCCGCAGCACCTTGGCTTCCTGTTCGAAACGCTGTCGTGCTTCGCTGCCCTCGAGGAAGCGAGCCAGCCGGGCCGGGCCGTCGAGGCGTTCGCCGGGGCGCTCCAGGCGTTCGAGGTAATCGAGCAGGGCGATGGCGTCTTCCAGGCCGGGGGTGTCGTAGAGGTCGAGCAACGGCTCGCCGTCGACGGACAAGCGCGCGCCTTCGACGTGTCGCGTGGTGCTGGGGCGATGGGACACTTCACCAAAGCCGACGTCACGGGTCAGGGTGCGCAGCAACGAGGTCTTGCCGACATTGGTGTGGCCGACGACGGCGAGCTTCAGCGGTTTAGTCATGACCCGTCTCCAGCCAATTGAGCGGTGCGCAATCGGCAAACGGCAGCTCCAGTTGTTGCAATGCTACGTGCCAGTCGCCAAGGCGCTCGGCGTCCAGCGCTTCACCGGGTGGTGCTTGCAGCAACCAGACGCGGGTGGCGCTGGCGCTGCGGGCCAGTTCGGCGATCAGCGCAAGACTGCCGCGATCCGGCGAGCGCCGTGGATCGCAGGCGATGGCCAGGCGCGCAGGCGGGAAACGGCTGAGTTGCTCGAGGAGTTTGTGCCGCGACTCGCGACTGTCGAGGATGCCGGCGTTACTCACATTCTTCGGCAGTGGCGGCGGCCACGGACGCTGGTCGTCCAGTTCGATGGCCACCAACAACGCGCCATCGCTTTGCTGGTCGCTGACACCGCTTTCGACCCGATGAAGTTGCTCGGGTGCGGCATCGCTGATGCCCAGGCGTTCGCTGGTCGGCATCAAGCGCTCGCGCAATTGCGCATAGCCGGGCAGATTCAAATCCAGGTGCAAGGACGCCTGGCCGGTTTTCCAGCGCCACAGACAAAAAGCGGCGAGCAGCAGGCGCGGCACAACGCCGTAGACCAGCAGCACGCCCACCAGCCAGGCGGCCCAGGCCTGGCGAGCGCTTTCGATGTTCAGGGCGGCATCGCCACTGGCGCGGATCATTTCCACGGTCGGCACGCTGAACCCGAGCAAGGACGGCAGCGCACCGAGGGTCTGGGTCACGCTGATGAAGGTGTCGGCGCCGAGAATGGTGGTCTCCCAGACGAAGCCATAGCGCCGGGTCGCCAGCAGCGTCAGCAGAATCACCAGCGCGCTGAGCATCGCCAGCAACCACAAGCTGTTGACCAGGACGCCGATGGCCCAGCGATTGAGTTTGTGTCGTTGCAACATCAGGATCAGGGCCGGTGCCAGTTGCGCGGCTTTGGCGTCGCGGGCGAGCTTTTCGCTGAGCCACAGCCACAAACGCCCGAGGCTGGCGCCATGTTCGCCGGCAAACACCAGGCCCAACGCCCAGCTCAACAGCAGGATCAGGTTCAGTCCGAGCAAACTGCCCAAGGCCCAGAACACATTGACCGGCATCTGGCCGTCACCCAGGGCGGCAAACGCCAGCCCGGCGCCACTGACCACGGCCAGCACGGCCAATACAAGCAGCGCCAGCCGTGCACCTTGCAGCCAGTGTTTGAGCGCGTCGCTCAGGCCATCGCGCTCGGCCAGCCACAAGGCGCGGCGTTGAATGCGTGTCGGCAAATCACCGCCGGCATTGCGGGCGAGGCGATTGGCTTCCAGATCCTCCAGAGGGCCGGCGTGCTCTTCGCGCAGGCGGATGGTTTCTGTCAGCCAGAGGTTGTTCAGTTCAGTCACGCGGCATCCCGTCGCTTGGATTGAGTCGTGAGCATAACCGCTGTAGCGCTTGTCGGGGGGGCTACGTTGCGAGAAGCCGAGCCTCTGGTATCCTCGCCGGCATGACTAAATCACTCCCCCTCAGCCTGATCGCAGCCCTCGGTGAAAACCGTGTGATCGGCGTCGACAACAGCATGCCCTGGCACTTGCCGGGGGACTTCAAATACTTCAAGGCCACCACCCTGGGCAAGCCGATCATCATGGGTCGCAAGACCTGGGATTCCCTCGGTCGTCCGCTGCCGGGCCGCTTGAACATCGTGGTCAGCCGTCAGGCGGATCTGGTGCTGGAAGGCGCGGAGGTTTATCCGTCGCTGGAGGCTGCGGTGATTCGCGCAGAAGCATGGGCGAAGGAACAAGGCGTCGATGAGCTGATGCTGATTGGCGGCGCGCAGTTGTATGCGCAAGGGTTGGCGCAGGCCGATCGCCTGTACCTGACGCGTGTGGCGCTGAGCCCGGAGGGGGATGCGTGGTTTCCGGAGTTTGATTTGAACCAGTGGAAACTGGTGTCGAATGTGCCGAACCCGGCGGAAGGCGACAAACCGGCGTACACCTTCGAAGTCTGGGAAAAAGCTTAAAAGCTTCGCGAGCAGGCTCGCTCCCACAATGGGTTTGCGGTGAATCACAAATGCTGTGAACACCGCTATACCCTGTGGGAGCGAGCCTGCTCGCGAATAGGCCCGCTCAGTCGTTGAAAGACTTAAGCCTGCGCCAACGCCGAATGCTCATCCGCATCCAGCAACGCTTTATTCGTCTGCTGCATCACCTGGCTGGTAATCGCCCCGGCCGTGATCGAACCACTCACGTTCAACGCGCGAACGGGTTTTGCGGGATGAACGACAGCAACAGTTGCGGCACATTCAGGTCGGCGACCTTGCCGGCGTAATCGGTCTGGATGGTTTGCAGACGGGCCACGGCGCTGAGGATCGAGGCGAATACCAGTGGGATCACGATCATTTGCAGCAACTGCACATAACCGTTGCCCACCAGATCGAACCAGCCGATCGAGGCTTTGAGCACCGGGTTGCCGGCACCGTAGACCGTGTGCAGGGCCACGCCGAATGCCACGCCCAGCCCCAGTGCGAGCAGGACTTTTTTCGCCAGGCTCCAGTTGGAGCGGCGGGTTTGTGCCAGGCCCAGGAGCAGGGCGAGGAACACCAGCAGATTCAGAATCAGTGGCAGATTCATTGGAACTCCCGTTAGACATGTGCCAACTGCCTTGCGGGGCAGATGCGAACCGGCAAGCCTAACAGCTTGATATCTAATGAATTAATATCAAAAACATCTCGTAACTGTCGTTTTTGGAATAAGCGCGTGTCGCTCTCGGAGAAGCAACTGGCGCGATAGGTACGCTGGCGGTCGCTGACAGACGAGGACTGTCACAGTTATTTGTTAGCGTCGATGTCTTTCTATCAGGGAGAAATGCCGATGAAGTTCGCACCGAAATTTCTGGCAGCAGCACTTTGCCTGGGTCTCGCCGGCCAAGTGTTTGCAACGGATCTTAAACACTGGCCAGCCGATCAGGCCAAGGCACTGGACGCGATGATCGCGGCCAACGCCAACAAGGGTAACTACGCGGTGTTCGACATGGACAACACCAGTTACCGTTATGACCTCGAAGAGTCCTTGCTGCCGTTCATGGAAAACAAGGGCCTGATCACCCGCGAGACCCTTGATCCCTCCCTGAAACTGATGCCGTTCAAGGACACCGCCGACCACAAGGAAAGCCTGTTCAGCTACTACTATCGCCTCTGCGAAGTCGACGACATGGTTTGCTACCCATGGGTTGCCCAAGTGTTCTCCGGCTTCACGCTGCAAGAACTCAAGGGCTATGTCGACGAGATGATGGCCTCCGGCAAACCGGTACCGGCCACTTATTACGATGGCGACGTGGTCAAGAACCTTGACGTCAACCCGCCGAAAATCTTCACCGGCCAGAAAGAGCTCTACAACAAGTTGATGGAGAACGGCATCGAGGTCTACGTGATGACCGCCGCCTCCGAAGAACTGGTGCGCATGGTCGCTGCCGATCCGAAGTACGGCTACAACGTCAAACCGCAGAACGTGATCGGCGTGACCACGCTGCTCAAGGATCGCAAGACCGGCGAACTGACCACCGCCCGCAAGCAAATCACCGCAGGCAAGTATGACGAGAAAGCCAACCTCGGCCTCGAATTGACCCCGTACCTGTGGACACCTGCGACCTGGATGGCCGGCAAGCACGCGGCGATCCTGACTTACATCAATGAGTGGAAAAAACCGGTCCTGGTCGGCGGCGACACCCCGACAAGTGACGGCTACATGCTGTTCCACGGGGTCGATGTGGCCAAGGGCGGCATTCACTTGTGGGTCAACCGCAAGGATAAGTACATGACCCAGATCCAGGGCATGATGGCCAAAAACGCCGCGGCCCAGGCCAAGGAAGGGCTGGCGGTAACGGCGGACAAGAACTGGGTGATCGTCAAGCCGGAAGAAATCCAGTAAGGATTTGCTTCACTGTAGGAGCGAGCCTGCTCGCGATGGTCGTCAACGGTAACGCTGGAAGCCTGATACCCCGCGGTGCTCTCAGGTTTTTCGCGAGCAGGCTCGCTCCTACAGTTGACCGGATGTTGTCCAAAAAAATACCCCGCACTTCGCGGGGTATTTTTTGTTCGACGGTTAAGCCTTACAGCCCGTCGAGCATCGCCTTGTTACGTACCGCACCCTTGTCGGCGCTGGTGGCCAGCAGGGCGTAGGCCTTCAGGGCAGTGGTCACTTTGCGTGGACGCTTCTCGACGGGTTTCCAGCCTTTCTTGTCCTGTTCGACCCGGCGCGCAGCCAGTTCTTCGTCACTGATCAACAGGTTGATCGAGCGGTTCGGGATGTCGATCAGTACTTTGTCGCCGTCCTGCACCAGGCCGATGGCACCACCGGCAGCCGCTTCAGGCGACGCGTGGCCGATGGACAGGCCCGAGGTGCCGCCGGAGAAACGGCCGTCGGTGAGCAGGGCACAGGCTTTGCCCAGGCCTTTGGATTTCAGGTAGGACGTCGGGTACAGCATTTCCTGCATGCCCGGGCCGCCTTTCGGGCCTTCGTAGCGAATGATGACGATGTCGCCTTCCTTCACTTCGTCGGCGAGGATGCCGCGTACGGCGCTGTCCTGGCTTTCGAAGATCTTCGCATTGCCTTCGAAGACGTGGATCGACTCGTCCACGCCTGCGGTTTTCACCACGCAGCCATCGAGGGCGATGTTTCCGTACAGAACGGCCAGGCCGCCCTCTTTCGAGTAGGCGTGCTCGACACTGCGGATGCAGCCGTTTTCACGGTCGTCGTCCAGGGTTTCCCAACGGGTCGACTGGCTGAACGCAGTCTGGGTCGGGATGCCTGCCGGGCCGGCCTTGAAGAAGTGATGCACGGCTTCGTCGGTGGTCTGGGTGATGTCCCACTTGGCGATGGCTTCTTCCATGCTGCGGCTGTGCACGGTCGGCAGGTTGGTGTGCAGCAGGCCGCCACGGGCCAGCGAGCCGAGGATGCTGAAGATCCCGCCGGCACGGTGCACGTCTTCCATGTGGTACTTCTGGATGTTCGGCGCGACCTTGCACAGTTGCGGCACGTGACGGGACAGACGGTCGATGTCGCGCAGGTCGAAATCGATCTCGGCTTCCTGGGCAGCGGCCAGCAAGTGCAGGATGGTGTTGGTGGAACCGCCCATGGCGATGTCCAGGGTCATGGCGTTTTCGAACGCCTTGAAGTTGGCGATGTTGCGCGGCAATACCGACTCGTCGTTCTCGCCGTAGTAACGCTTGCACAGCTCGACGATGGTGCGGCCGGCCTGCAGGAACAGTTGCTCGCGGTCACTGTGGGTGGCCAGGGTCGAACCGTTGCCCGGCAGTGCCAGGCCCAGTGCTTCGACCAGGCAGTTCATCGAGTTGGCGGTGAACATGCCGGAGCACGAACCGCAGGTCGGGCAGGCGCTGCGCTCGTACTCGGCGACTTTCTCGTCAGAAGCGCTGGAGTCGGCGGCGATCACCATGGCGTCGACCAGGTCGAGGCCGTGGGAGGCGAGTTTGGTCTTGCCGGCTTCCATCGGGCCGCCGGAAACGAAGATCACCGGGATGTTCAGGCGCAGGGCGGCCATCAGCATGCCAGGGGTGATCTTGTCGCAGTTGGAGATGCAGACGATCGCGTCGGCGCAGTGGGCGTTGACCATGTACTCGACGGAGTCGGCGATGATCTCGCGGCTCGGCAGCGAATACAGCATGCCGTCGTGGCCCATGGCGATACCGTCATCGACGGCGATGGTGTTGAATTCTTTCGCCACACCGCCAGCGCGTTCGATTTCGCGGGCGACCAGTTGGCCCAGGTCCTTGAGGTGCACGTGGCCCGGTACGAACTGGGTGAAGGAGTTGGCGATGGCGATGATCGGCTTTTTGAAGTCGTCATCTTTCATCCCTGTTGCGCGCCACAGTGCGCGGGCGCCGGCCATGTTGCGGCCGTGGGTGGATGTTTTCGAGCGATAATCAGGCATGAAGCACTCCGGGCGGCTAAATCAGGTATCAAAAGGGAAGTGAGCTTCTATTGACGTCTGGAACACTCAGAAATGGCCGTGTGTCCGGAAGTTGCCGAAAACTTTGCGGGATCGCCGCGCGCTTCAGCTTGAGCTCATAAACCCGCCGGGGGATGACTGGCGATGAATGTCGCGATTCTACACGGCTGGCGTCAGGAGGGAATGCCGTGAAGCGTTGATCCGGTATATACGGAGCGTGCGGGATGACGACCGGCAGGTGTCATACACCGTCCAGCGCCCTTTGATTCTTGTGGTTGATCAGTGCATTCAGGCCAAGGCCTGCAAGACTCAATGTCAGAAAACCAATGGCCAGTGTCGTGGTCAGGTCCCCGGACACGAGATTGATCACCACGCTGGTGACGCCGCCGCCCATGAAGATCAGCACGGCACCGACCGAAGTCGAGGTTCCGGCGTATTGCGGGTGGATGCTCATCGCCTTGTTATTGACGACTGGCCTGGTGATGGTGGTCCCGATCGTGCAGATCAGCATGGATACCAGCACGGCTGCGGCAGACAGGCCGAAGTGGCGAATCAGCCACAGCATCAGCACACCCGAAACCGCGATCAGCCCCAGGCCAACAACGATCTGCGTATGCCCTCGCAGGCGATCTTGCAAGGCGTTGGCGACTGCGCCGCCGCTCACGTACGCAACGCCGTACAGCAATAGCGTCCAGGCGTATTCATAGGGTGAGAGGGCCAGGTGTTCCATGAAAATAGTGGGTGACGTCACGATGAACGAAAAATGGCAGGCGAAGGCCAGCGCCGAAATCAGCCAGTAAGCCATGAAGCGTGCATTCGAGCACACATGCCAGTAGGCACTGAAAAATCCCCCGCGCGATGCGGTGCGGATAGCTGGGGGCTCCTTGAGCAGCCAGCAGGCGCTTGACCCTGCTGAAACGGCCAGTGCGACAAACACATAAAAGCTGCCTTGCCAGCCAAGCTGCAATTGCAGCCAGGTCCCGAGCAACGGCGAAATCGAAATGAATACGCCACTGGCGGTCACCATCCAGATCCTCAGTCGCTGCCTTTCCTGGCCCGCGAACAAATCCTGCACCAGTGCCTGTGACAGCGAGAATGCCCCGCAGCCGATTGCCTGGACCACGCGAAAACCCAGGAACCAACGGTATTCACTGGAAACCGCGCATCCCGCCGCGCCAATGGCCGCGATGGCGATACCGCCCAACAACAGCTTCTTGCGGCCCCACATGTCCGATAGTGGGCCAACCAGCATCACGGAGAACGCCAGGCTGACGGCGAACAGACTGACAGACAGGGCCGCCTCGGAAGGCGAAATCCGGAAGGAGGCTGACAGGTCTGGAAAGGAGGGGAGAACCACGTCCAGCGGGAATACGCCCAGCAGGGTCATGGTCATCAGCAGCAGGACGATTAACGGCTTTTCGTTGGCGTCATTGGCGTGCGGCATTCATCAACGCGCTCGTTCCGTGAGGGGTGGACGAGAATTGATTTGATGAAGACGCAAGTCAATGCGGCAGGGCGTGGGCCCTTTCTGAATTTGTTGTAGGAGCGAGCCTGCTCCGGGCGGCGTTCCGACGATGGTGGTCAACGATAACGCGGGGAATCTGATACCCCGCGGTGTCATTGAGTTCATCGCGAGCAGGGCTCGCTCCTACAGTGAATTGTGCGTCAGAGCCAGATGGCGTCCCAGAGTGGATAGTTGCCGACACGGTCGACAAGCCCTGCGCGAAGCGGGTTGGCGATGATGTATCGAGCCATGGCTTTCAGATCTTCCTCACGACGCAGGGCTCGGTCGAAGTAGCCCTTTTGCCATACAGGAGCATATAGATCCCGTTTCTGATTGATGAGGCGTGTGCAGCGAGATTTGGTGGCTTGCACCAGCTTCGGCAAGTCACTGTTGTGCAGTTCAATCAACCAGTGGAAGTGATCCGGCATGATCACCCAGGCTATAGACGTGGCATGGCCGGCTTCCTGAGCCCTTCTGAATTCGTGCACCAACAATCGGCCCGTGCGCGAATCCTGGAAGAGAGGTTGTCGTTCATGGGTGACAGCGGTCAGGTGATAGAGGCGACAGGATTGTGAGTGTCGACCTGTGCGTAATCGATGGGCTTTTGGCGTGTTGGACATTCCGTTGTCCTCTTCAATGGTGGGAAGAGAAAACGGTAGGCGTGGGGCGGGAGGTTGTCGTATCGACAGTGGATCAGGATATGTCCTGCACCTGTAGGAGCGAGCCTGCTCGCGATGAACGTCAACGATAACGCGGTGTGTCTGGCTATCCGCGGTGTCTTTGCGTTTTTCGCGAGCAGGCTCGCTCCTACAGGGGGGTGTTAGCTGTTTGGCAGCAGGCGGCAGGTGATGCTCTTGATGTAACGGGTTTCGGCGATGGCCGGGTGTACCGGGTGATCCGGGCCCTGGCCGCCGCGCTCGAGCATCTGGATGTTGCGATCCAGGTGACGGGCGCTGGTCAGCAGGATGTTCTGCAGGTCATCTTCAGGTAAATGCATCGAGCACGAAGCGCTGACCAGGATGCCGTCCTTGGTAAGCAGGCGCATGGCTTGCTCGTTCAGGCGACGGTAGGCGCCTTCGCCGTTCTTCATGTCTTTCTTGCGTTTGATGAACGCCGGCGGGTCGGCCACGATCACGTCGAAACGTTCTTCGCTGGCTTTCAGCTCTTTCAGGGCTTCGAAGACGTCGCCTTCGATGCAGGTCATTTTCTCGGCGAAGCCGTTCAGCGCGGCGTTGCGCTCGACGCCGTCGAGGGCGAAGGCCGAGGCATCGACGCAGAACACTTCACTGGCGCCGAAGGCAGCAGCCTGAACGCCCCAGCCGCCGATGTAGCTGTAGAGGTCCAGTACGCGTTTGCCTTTGGCATAAGGCGCCAGGCGTGCGCGGTTCATGCGGTGGTCGTAGAACCAGCCGGTTTTCTGGCCCTGGATGACCGGCGCTTCGAATTTCACGCCGTTCTCTTCCAGTGCAACCCACTCCGGCACCAGGCCGAAGACGGTTTCGACATAGCGATTGAGGCCTTCGGCATCACGGGCAGCGGAGTCGTTCTTGAACAGAATGCCGCTTGGCTTGAGCACTTGGGTCAGGGCCGCGATCACGTCGTCTTTATGGGCTTCCATGGTCGCCGAGGCGATCTGCACGACCAGGATGTCGCCGAAACGATCGACCACCAGACCTGGCAGCAGGTCGGAGTCGCCGTAGACCAGGCGATAGAAAGGTTTGTCGAACAGGCGATCACGCAGCGACAGGGCGACGTTCAGGCGATGCACCAGCAGCGACTTGTCCAGCGGCAGCTTGATGTCGCGCGACAGCAGGCGGGCGCAGATCAGGTTGTTCGGGCTCATGGCCACGATACCCAGGGGCTTGCCACCTGCGGCTTCGAGGATCGCCTGATCGCCGGCCTTGAAACCGTGCAAAGGGGTCGCCGCTACATCGATTTCGTTGCTATAGACCCACAAATGACCGTTGCGCAGACGACGGTCGGCGTTGGCTTTGAGGCGCAGGCTAGGCAGGGACATGACGTCGCTCCAGAAAAAAGAGCGGGAGTATAGCGTGTTGAGACGTATGCAGGTTCAGCGGTAGACATGCGGCGAGGGCTGTCCGCTCGCGATAACGCCATGTCTGTCGATTTGTCATGTCGAATCCCGCTTTTAGACGCTAGAATCTGCGCCTGGCCCAGAGTGTGTACTTATGTCCCAAGAGCTGACTCCCGAACAGATCCAACAGTCCCTGCAAGGCATTAGCGTGCCCGCTCAACCGCAGATCATGGTGGATTTGCAGATGGAGCAGTACATGCCGGACCCGGATCTGGAGGTGATCGCGAAGCTGATTTCCCAGGACCCAGGTCTCTCGGGCTCCCTGTTGAAAATCGTCAACTCGCCTTATTACGGCCTGACGAACAAGATCGCCTCGATCCAGCGCGCGGTGAACCTGCTGGGCAGCCGTTCGATCATCAACCTGATCAACGCCCAGTCGATCAAGGGTGAGATGAACGATGAAACCATCGTCACCTTGAACCGTTTCTGGGATACGGCCCAGGACGTGGCGATGACTTGCCTGACCCTGGCCAAGCGCACCGGCACCCAGGCTGGCGATGAAGCCTATGCCCTGGGCTTGTTCCACGACTGTGGCGTACCGCTGATGCTCCAGCGTTTCCCCGACTACATGAGCGTTCTGGAACAGGCCTACGCCAATGCCGGCCCCGAGTGCCGGGTGGTGGATACCGAGAACAAAGCGTTCAACACCAATCACGCGGTGGTCGGTTACTACACGGCCAAGTCCTGGCGCCTGCCGGAACATGTGACGGCCGCGATTGCCAACCATCACAATGCCCTGGCGATCTTCAGCGATGAATCGTCGCGCAACAGCACGTTGAAAAACCTGTTGGCGATCCTGAAGATGGCGGAGCACATTTGTGCATCCTACCGCGTGCTGGGCAACCAGACCGAAGACCACGAATGGAACAGCATCGGGCATCTGGTGCTCGATTACGTCGGTCTGTCGGACTACGACTTCGAAACCCTCAAGCAGACCATTCGCGATCTCGGCACTCACCGCTGAGTGTCGGACCTTCTTCTTTTTCGAGCGCCCGATTCGAGAACACCATGCCTGAACTGCCAGAAGTCGAAACCACTCGTCGCGGCATTGCACCGCACCTGGAAGGCCAGCGTGTCAGTCGGGTAATCGTGCGCGATCGTCGGCTGCGCTGGCCAATTCCCGAAGACCTCGATGTGCGGTTGTCCGGGCAGCGTATCGTGCTGGTTGAACGGCGCGCCAAGTACCTGCTGATCAATGCCGAAGTCGGTACGTTGATCAGTCATCTGGGCATGTCGGGCAATCTGCGTCTGGTGGAGGTCGGCACGCCGGCGGCCAAGCATGAACACGTGGATATCGAGCTCGAATCGGGCCTGGCCCTGCGTTACACCGACCCGCGACGGTTTGGTGCGATGCTGTGGAGCCTCGACCCGCTCAACCACGAATTGTTGATTCGCCTCGGGCCAGAGCCACTGACCGACCTGTTCGATGGCGAGCGGTTGTTCCAGCAATCCCGCGGGCGTTCGATGGCGGTCAAGCCGTTCATCATGGATAACGCGGTGGTGGTGGGCGTCGGCAACATCTACGCGACCGAAGCGCTGTTCGCCGCCGGGATCGACCCCCGTCGCGAGGCCAAAAGCATTTCCCGGGCGCGGTATCTGAAGCTGGCGATCGAAATCAAACGCATCCTGGCCGCTGCCATCGAGCGCGGAGGCACCACGTTGCGGGACTTTATCGGTGGTGATGGTCAGCCGGGCTACTTCCAGCAGGAACTGTTCGTGTACGGCCGTGGCGCTGAACCGTGCAAAGTCTGTGGAACAGAGCTGCGGGAAGTGAAGCTCGGGCAGCGCGCCAGCGTCTTTTGCCCACGCTGTCAGCGCTGACACGCCTGCGGGCTCCCACAGGGTTTAAGCGATCCGTGTGGGAGCGGGCCTGCCCGCGACGGCGTTTGAACAGATATCGAAAGACTCAAGCCTTGCCGGTGATTTTCCGGTACTTCTCCATCAACTGCTCTTGAGTTTCCGGATGGGCTTCGTCCAGGGGAATGCAATCGACCGGGCAGACCTGCTGGCACTGAGGTTCATCGTAGTGGCCGACGCACTGGGTGCACAGGTTCGGGTCGATCACGTAGATCTCTTCGCCTTGGGAAATGGCGGCGTTCGGGCACTCAGGTTCGCAGACGTCGCAGTTGATGCAATCGTCGGTGATGATCAGGGACATGCTAACTCCAGCCAGGGCGGCAGGCCCGGGCGCAATAAATCAATGCGCGTAATTGTGCCGCATTGGCGCCTGCGTTGCACGCAGGTGCGACGTACTGCAGGAGCCAGCCTGCTGGCGATGAATCCGAGAACGCCGCGGGGTGTCAGGTTTCCCGCGTTCGTTGACGTCCATTGCGAGCAGGTTCGCTCTTGCAGTGTGCGGGGGTTATTTCTTGAAGCGCTCGGTCAGGGCGTCCGCCACCACAGGGTGCACGAACTTGGTGATATCGCCGCCAAGGGCTGCAATTTCACGGACCAGCGTCGAGGAAATGAACGAATAACGCTCGGACGGGGTGAGGAACAGACTCTCCACATCCGGAGCCAGCTGACGGTTCATGTTGGCCAGCTGGAATTCGTACTCGAAATCCGACACCGCGCGCAGGCCACGCAGGAACACGTTGGCATTCTGCTCTTTGGCAAAGTGCGCCAGCAGTGTCGAGAAGCCGACGACTTCAACGTTCGGCAGATGTTTGGTGACCTCGCGGGCCAGCTCCACGCGCTGTTCCAGAGGAAACAACGGGTTTTTCTTCGGGCTGGCGGCGACGGCAATGATCACGTGGTCGAACAGGCGCGAGGCGCGTTCGACCAGATCGCCATGGCCCTTGGTAATAGGGTCGAAGGTACCTGGGTACAACACTCGGTTCATCGCGTCGTCCTGGCGGGAGTGCGTTGGGGAGTCGGATGGTATCGCAGCCTAACCGGTCGGCCAAGTCGCCTGTTGGGTAAGGAAGCACTATAGACGATGGGAATATTCGTCGTTTTCATGAGTTTTTCAAACGTTCGGACAGGGAAGTCGCCAGTTGCGCGGTCAGCCCGTAGACCGACAACTGCGGGTTTGCGCCAATGCTGGTGGGGAATAGCGAGCCGTCGTGTATCGACAGATTGGCCAGTTGATGATGTCGACCGAGGCTGTCGGTCACAGCGGTTTTCGGGTCTTCGCCCATGGCACAACCGCCCATTACATGGGCGCTGCCCAGCCGGGTGCGGTACAGCTCCAGGCTCAAACCATCGATCAGCGTGCGCGCTTCGCCCAGGGTTTTCACATAACGGGCATCGGCGTGCATTGGCATCACCGCCTTGGCGCCACCGGCGAACTGAATCTCGGCCATGCTGTGGAACGCACGGCGCAAGCCTTCCCACACATAAGGCGTCATCTGGTAATCGAGCACCGGTGTGCCATCACCGCGCAACTCGACGGCACCGCCGGGGCTATCCGGGTGAAAACCGTCCCGCAGCAACGCGAGCATGGCGTGAGTGTGGGGAAGGTTGGCCATGTGCTGCGCGTTTTCCTGGCCAAAACCGCCGAGCAGCGTGGTTGCCAATGCGGGGTGCAGCGGCGGGACTTCCAGTTTGTAGGCCATCCTGCCAGTGGTGCCGTCCAGCCATTGGAAATGGTCGGAGTAAATCGACTGCGGTGCCCCGTAAAACGGATTGATCACCTCATCAAACAGCCCGGCGGACATGTTCACCACATGCAGGAAAGTCCGTTTGCCCAGCCGTTTGTGCGGATCAGGCGCGTCGGAACGCAGCAACAGCGCCGGGCTGTTGATTCCGCCGCCCGCCAGTACGTAATGCCGCGCCTTGACCGTGATGCGGCGCCCTGTGGGTTCGACACAGCGCTCGTCCATCGCCATGCATTGCAGGCCAGTGACCTTGTCGCCCGCCAGAATGAGCTTTTCAGCGCGGGCCAGGTACAGCAACTCGCCACCCTTTTCCAGCGTGGCCGGAATGGTCGTGACCATCATCGATTGCTTGGCGTTGGTCGGGCAGCCCATGCCGCAGTAGCCGAGGTTCCAGCAGCCGCGCACGTTGCGCGGGATCACATGCCAGCTGTAGCCGAGTTTCTCGCAGCCCTTGCGGATCACATCGTTGTTGGCATTGGGCGGAACCCTCCACGGGGCGACCCCCAGGCGCTGTTCCATTTTCTCGAACCACGGCGCCATTTCAGCCGGCGAGTGGCCCTTGACGTTGTGCTCCCTGGCCCAGTGTTCCAGGGTCGGCTCCGGGGTGCGGAAGCTGGAGGTCCAATTGATTAGCGTGGTCCCGCCCACCGCGCGGCCCTGGAGGATGGTGATCGCACCGTCCTTGCTCATGCGACCGATGCCTTCCTGATAGAGGCTGGCGTAGGCCTGGTCTTCAAGCAGCTTGAAGTCGCTGCTGGTCTTGAGCGGACCCTCCTCGATCAGCAGTACTTTGTAACCGGCTGCGCTGAGGATTTCGGCCGTGGTTCCACCGCCGGCGCCACTGCCAATGATCGCCACATCCGCTTCGAGGCTCAGGTCCTGGGTCAGTTGCGAGCCGTTGTAGGTTTTCCAGCCACGGGCCATGCCTTCGCGGAACGGATCGGGTACGGGCATCTTCGGGTTCTCTTGTTGTTATGGTTTGGATCAGCGGTGTTCATGAGGCCGTCTTCGCGAGCAAAGGGGTACGCGATCCTCTGTGGGAGCGAGCCTGCCCGCGATAGGGTCGACTCGATTTCAAACCGTTGGCGGTCCTGGATACCCGCAATGGGCCCAGGATTCCTTGCGGCCGTACCAGGCCATCATCACCAGTTGCAGTAACGAGCTGTGTCCCATGCGCAACAGGCCCAAGGCGCTGTTCTCCCAGCGATCGAGGAAATGCCGGATCTCAGCGCCGCTGGCGTTTTCCCAACTGCCCCAGATGCCGGTCAGTGGTCCGCGGGTCACGGCCATGCCCAGCACGTCGAACAGTTGCCGGGTCAGCTTGAGCATTTCCGGCGACAGGTGATCAAGGTTGTAATCCAGGCTTTTCAGGGTACCTTCGACGGCGTCGGACATACCTTCGACGACCACGGCACCCTCGAGCATGACCGGCACCAGTGCCCGCAGAAACAGCAGGTCGCCACTGCGCAAAGACGAAAATCCGCTGGCCGGGATGCTCGACGAGCACCCGCTCAGGCTGGCTCCCAATCCGGCCGTGGCAAGAAAGGCGCTGGCGCCGAGGCTGAACTTGAGCAGGCCGCGCCGTGACAGCGCGGGTGTATCGGACAGGCTTGGGTTCATTGTTGTTATTACCCGACGGTGACGATCGTTAGCGGATGAACAGCTTCTGGATCAGTTTCTGAATGGATTTTCCGTACGGCGGGTAGATCAGTTTCGCCGCGTTGAACCGCTGTTTGATCAGCACACCCTTGGCCTTGCTGAAGGTCAGGAAACCTTCGTGGCCGTGGTAGTGCCCCATGCCCGAGGCGCCAATGCCGCCGAAGGGCATGTCGTCCTGGGCAACGTGCAGCAGGGTGTCGTTCAGGCACACGCCGCCGGAATGGGTTTCATGAAGAACGCGGTGTTGCTCGCGTTTGTCATAGCCGAAGTAGTACAGCGCCAGTGGGCGAGGGCGCTGGTTGATGTAGGCAAACGCCTGATCCAGATCCTTGTACGGCACGATCGGCAGCAGCGGACCAAAGATTTCGTCCTGCATCACCGTCATGTCGTCGCTGACGTTGAGCAGCAAACTGTGGCCCATACGGCGTCCCTGGCCCTGTTCGAACAGCGGTACCAGCAGCGCGCCTTTGCTGGTGGCATCGCTGATATAGCCATTGAGTCGCGCCAGTTGGCGATCATTGATGATCGCGGTGTAGTCCGGGTTGTTGGCCAGGGTCGGAAAAAACCCGCGAACCGCCTGGCGATAGGCTTCGACGAAAGAACCGACGCGGTCTTCGGGCACCAGCACGTAGTCTGGCGCCACGCAGGTTTGCCCGGCGTTGAGGGTCTTGCCGAAAGCGATGCGTTCGGCGGCGTCCTTGAGGGGCACGTCGTGGGACACGATGGCGGGGGATTTGCCTCCCAATTCGAGGGTAACGGGCGTCAGGTTCTCCGCAGCGGCCCGCATCACGTGTTTACCGATGCTGGTGGCGCCGGTGAACAACAAATGATCGAAACGCAGTCGTGAAAACGCGACCCCGATATCGGCCTCGCCCAGTACCACGCAGACCAGGTCGTCGGGAAAGATTCGTCCCAGCAGGTCCTTGAGCAGCAAGCCGGTGGCAGGCGTGGACTCGCTGAGCTTGAGCATCACCCGATTGCCCGCCGCCAACGCGCCGACCAGAGGCCCGATGGCCAGGTACAACGGGTAGTTCCACGGCACGATCACCCCGACCACGCCCAGCGGCTGGTAAACCACTTTGGCCGAGGCAGGCTGGAAGGCCACGCCGACCGTGCGGCGCGACGCTCGCATCCAGCCTTTGAGGTGGCGGCTGGCGTAATGAATACCATGCAGGCTGGGCATCAATTCGGCGAGCAGGGTTTCATCGGGGCTGCGGTGGCTGAAGTCCTGGCTGATGGCATCAATCAGGGGTTCGCGTTCAGCGCTCAACAGGTCGCGCAATGCCTTGAGCCACTGCTGGCGCTGGGCCGCGGGTGGCATCGGGTTGGCGGCGTAGGCGGCGCGCTGCGCGTTGAAGAGGTTGTGGAGTTCTTCCAGAGGCTGCTGCTGGTCTTGCAGGTAGGAAATTCCAGCGGTCATGGTCGGCTCCGGATTTATTGTAATGAGGGTTGTTTTAGAGTCTATGCTCTAGAAAGTCAAATGGCATCCTGCCGCAGCTTTGTTTTATCCCTGTCCGGTTAGGTCGTAAGATGGTCGTCAACGCACTCTGAATTAAAGCTCAAGCCATGGCCCCAAGGATCAAAACCAGCGAGCGCATCGTGCAGAACAGCCTGGAGCTGTTCAATCAACAGGGCGAGCGCAGCATCAGCACCAATCACATCGCTGCTCACATGGAGATTTCTCCGGGCAACCTGTACTACCACTTCCCCAACAAGCAGGCGATCATCGCCGTGCTGTTCAGTGAGTACGAAAGCCTGGTGGACAGTTTCCTGCGCCCGCCCCAGGGCCGCGCCGCCACGGTGGAAGACAAGCGCTTCTACCTCAAGGAGCTGCTGTCGGCGATGTGGCGCTACCGGTTTTTGCATCGCGACCTCGAACACTTGCTCGACAGCGATGCAGACCTGGCCGGGCGCTATCGGCGCTTTTCCCAGCGCTGCCTGATCCAGGGCACGCACATCTACGAGGGCTTCGTCGAGGCAGGCATCCTGAAGATGGATCGGGTGCAGATCGAATCCCTGACCCTTAATGCCTGGATCATCCTCACGTCCTGGGTGCGCTTTCTGTGCACCACGCGGGAAAACTCCAGTCACCTGAGCGAGCAAGCGATCAAGCGCGGGGTCTATCAAGTGCTGGTGCTGGAGGCCGGCTTCGTCACGGATCAGGCGCGCGATGCGGTCAACGCCTTGTTCGAGGAGTTTTATGTGCCGTTGGCCCAGGCGCTGGAAGAGCTGTGAAGCGCAAAGTGCAGTAGGATCGTCATTCGACAACCTCACAGGAGCCCGTTATGCCCATTGCGCAACTGATCAGCCCGCAAGCGCTGGACCTGAAGAAGGACCAGCCGGGGTTGGTGATTCTGGATTGTCGTTTTGCCCTCGAAGACCCGGATTACGGTCAGCGCAGCTATGCCGAAGGACACATTGCCGGGTCGAGCTTCGCCGATCTCGAGCGCGATCTCAGCGGCAAAGTGGTCAAGGGTGTGACCGGGCGTCATCCATTGCCTGAGCCGGCCGCCCTGATCGAGCGTCTGCAAGCCTGGGGCATCAATGCCGACAGCGAAGTGGTTTTGTATGACGACGGTCCGGGTGCCTATGCGGCGCGGGCCTGGTGGCTGCTGGCGTGGCTGGGCAAGCGTGAGGGTGTGTTCATCCTCGATGGTGGGCTCAAAGCCTGGCACGCCGCAGGGTTGCCGTTGAGTCTGGATGCGCCGTCCGTCACTCGCGGCACCTTTGCCGGGAGCCCTGACGCCTCACTATTGCTCAGCGCTGAACAGCTGCACAAACGCCTGGGCCAACCCGCGCTGACCTTGCTCGATGCCCGCGCCTTGCCGCGCTTCAAGGGCGAAGTGGAGCCGATCGACCCGATTGCCGGGCACATCCCCGGCGCGCAGTGTGCGGCGTTCACCGACAACCTGGGCAGCGATGGGCGTTTCCTGCCGGCCGATCAGCTCAAGCAGCGTTTTGCGGCGAAGCTGCAAGACCGTTCGCCGACGGAGCTGGTGGCGTATTGCGGGTCCGGTGTGACGGCTTGCCACAACCTGTTTGCGCTGTGCCTGGCGGGTTATCCATTGGGCTCGTTGTATGCCGGGTCGTGGAGCGAGTGGATCAACGAGCCTGATCGCGGCGTCGCCAAAGGCGAATAGTCACCGCAAATCCTTGTGGGAGAGAGCTCGCTCCCACAGGGGCAGGGTGAATTTCAGATTTCAAGACAGGCGCGCACTGCGATACGCCCCTGGCCCCACCCCATACACCTGCTTGAATTGCCGACTCAGATGACTCTGGTCGGCAAACCCCAATTGCGTCGCGACTTCCAGCGGCAAACAACCGTCCTGCAACAGTGCCCGTGCCCGGGCGATGCGTTGTTGCATCAGCCATGTGTGCGGCGGCATGCCGGTGGCGCGGCGGAACACCCGGGCAAAGTGAAAGGGCGACAGGTTCACCGCCGCAGCCAGTTCTTCCAGCGAGGGCGGTGCCGCCAATTGCGTTTGCAGCAAGTCCTTGGCCAATGTCACCGCCCGGTGTTCCTTGCCCGGTTTTCCGGCATCCGGAACCGCTGCGTGACGCTGCAGCAATGAAAGCATCAGTTCACGCCAGGCGGTCTGTTGTTGCAGTGCGGTGGATGGGCTTTCCAGCAAGCGGTGCAATTGGCAGAAGCCATTCACCAGATCCGGATCGCGGTACAGCGTGGCGCCGAACGCCGGCAGGTGACGGGTGGGCAATTCGAGTTCGGCCAGCAGCGACAGGATCTGCTCGCTATCGGGATAAAACGCCCGGTACAGCCAGCCGTCCTCCGTACCCTTGTGGCCCGTGTGCAGTTCGTCCGGGTTGATCAATACCAGCGTACCGCTGCCTGCCAGATGTTCGGTGCCGCGATACCGGTAGCGCTGGGCGCCCGCCATGATCATGCCGATCACGTAGCCGTCGTGCACATGAGGGGCGAAACGGTGTTCGATGTATCGCGCAGACAACAACTCGACCCCAGCCAGTGGCGCGGTCTGCCAGAAGTGGATGGATTCGCCCTGAGGGTTATTCACGGTCTACTCGCGAGCCAGGGTGGCCAGCCACTGTGGGATACGCCGTTCCAGGTAGTACCCCGGTTGCCGGAACGAACCGTCGACAAATCCGACGTGACCACCCTTGGCCTGCAACTCGAATTGCGTGCAGGCCGATAACTCTTGTGCCTGGGGCAGGCTGTGGGAAAACACGAAGGGGTCATCGGCTGCCTGAATGAGCAAGGTTGGCGTGCGGATTTCGCCCAGGAAGTAGCGGCTCGATGCACGGCGATAGTAGTCCTCGGCATCGGTGAAGCCATTGAGCGGTGCGGTCACCCGGCCATCGAAATCCCAGAATGTGCGCATGTTTTCCAGCGAGCCCAGCGCGGCGAGCGCTGCCAGGCCATCCTCGCGCCCGTCGTGCTGGAACTGCCGCTGCTTGTTCTTGATGTAGGCCAGCATTTCGCGCATGAAGTGCGCCTGATAAACCTTGGAAAAACCCTGGCCGATGCGGTCGGCGCACTGGTCCAGGCGAAACGGCACCGACACCGCCACCGCGCCGAGCAGGCCGCTGGCGCTACCGGTTTCGCCCAGATGCTTGAGCAACACATTGCCGCCCAGGGAATAACCGACGGCATACAGCGGAGCGAGAGGGCGTTTGGCCCGCAGGTGCCTGATGGTTTCGGCGAGGTCTTCACTGGCGCCGGAATGGTAGCTGCGCGGCAGCAGGTTGGGTTCGCCAGAGCAGCCGCGCCAGTTCAGCGCGACGCTGGCCCAGCCCCGGTCGCCCAGCGCTTTTTGAATCCCGGCCACGTAAGGCGAATTCGACGAACCGGTCAGTCCGTGCAACACCAGTACCAGGGGGGCGTCGACGCTGTGCGGGCCGTGCCAGTCGAGGTCGAGGAAGTCGCCATCCTCGAGCCACAGGCGTTCACGCTCGCGCTCGATGTGTGTGGTTTTGCGCCACAGCGGTCCCCACAAGGTTTGCAAGTGCGGGTTGCCGAGGCCGAAGGCAGGGATGAAGCGTTCTGACGGATGGGACACGATTGTTCTCGAAGCAGCGGCGCGTGCCTTGAAGGAGGCACGCACCTTGTTCAGGCCGATCGATTAGCCGGCAATCTCTGCCATACGTTGCCACAACGAATAATAGACCCGCCCGGACTTTTGCTCCCGGTGCAGGCGCCAGTTGCCTGGCAGGCCCAGGGTCGAGGGTGCGCTTTCGCTTTCGGTATAGACCCAGGCGTCGTCTGCCAGCCACTGACGCTCTTCAAGCAGCGTGCAAACGGCGGGCAACAGGTTCTGGTTGAACGGCGGGTCGAGGAATACCAGGTCGTAGGCAACCGCTGGCTGGGTTTCCAGGTAGCGCAGGGCATCGGCGGTCTGTACCTGGCCGGTGGTGCAGCGCAGCGTACCCAGATGCTCCTTGAGGCTGGACACCGCGAGGCTGCTGGCGTCCAGCGCCTGGCCCATGGCTGCGCCACGGGACAAGGCTTCGAGAAACAGCGCGCCACTGCCGGTGAACGGGTCGAGCACCTTGGCGCCAGGGACGTAGGGTGCCAGCCAGTTGAACAGGGTTTCGCGCACCCGGTCCGGCGTCGGGCGCAGGCCCGGAGCGTCAGGGAAGCTCAGCTTTCGGCTGCGCCATTCGCCGCCGATGATGCGCAGTTGGTTCACGCCGTTATGCACGTTGTGAACCGGTTTTTTAGGACGGGAAGTGGCCATTAATGCTCCGGAACCCCGAGCGGTTGCTCGGCAGGTTTATCAGTAGGGGCCGGTAACGGCTTTTGTGGCACGGTCGGGCCAGCGCTGACGATGACCATTTTGTCCGTGCTCAGGTGTTTGTTCAGTGCGGCGCGGACTTGCTCGACAGTCAGGTTCTGCGACTGTTGCATGAAGTCCTCCAGATGACTCAGCGGCAGGTTATAGAAGCCGATGGCGCCCAGTTGGCCGACAATGTCCGCGTTGCTGGCGGTCGACAGCGGGAAGCTGCCGGACAGTTCGCGCTTGGCGTCGTCGAGTTCTTTTTCGGTCGGGCCGGTTTTAAGGTAATCGGCCAGCACGTCCTGCACCAGCTTCAGGGTGCCTTCGCTCATCTCGGCGCGGGTCTGCAGGTTGATCATGAACGGGCCGCGCGCCTGCATCGGGGTGAAGCCCGAATACACGCCGTAAGACAGGCCACGCTTCTCGCGGACTTCGCTCATCAGGCGAGTGCCGAAACCGCCGCCGCCGAGGATCTGGTTACCCATGGACAGGGCCGCGTAGTCCGGATCGTCACGGTCGATGCCCAGTTGCGCGATCATCAGGTTGGTCTGCTTGGACGGAAACTCGATGTGGCCGACGCTGGCCTTGGGTTCGGCCGGTTGCGCGATTTTCGGCAAAGCCGGGCCTTTGGGCAGGGCCGCGGAAACCTGTGCCGCAATGGCTTCGGCTTCAGTGCGGGACAAATCGCCCACCAGTGCGATCACTACGTTCCCGGCGGCATAGGCTTTCTGGTGGAACGCGCGCAGTTGCTCCAGGGTGATGGCCGGAATGGTGTTCGCCGTGCCGTCGCTGGAGTGCGCGTACGGGTGATCGCCATACAGGCGATTCATCAATTCGACGCTGGCCAGTTTGCCGGGGTTCTGTTTCTGGTATTCGAAACCGGCGAGCAACTGGTTCTTGATGCGGGTAAAGGAATCAGCGGGGAACGTCGGCTTGCCAACGACTTCAGCGAATAGCTTCAGGGCCGGCTCGCGTTTGTCTGCGGCGCTGAGGCTGCGCAGAGAGGCGACCGCCATGTCTTTGTAGGCCCCGTTGCCGAAATCGGCGCCCAGGCCTTCGAAACCCTGGGCAATCGCGCTGACGTCTTTGCCGGCGACGCCTTCGTTGAGCATGGCGTTGGTCAGCGTGGCCAGACCGGGGGCATCGCCATCCTGGCTGCTGCCGGCGGCAAAGATCAGGCGCATGTCGAACATCGGCAGCTCACGGGCCTCGACAAACAACACTTTGGCGCCTTCGGCGGTGTTCCAGCTCTGGACATCGAGTTTGCGATGGCTCGGCGCCTTGCCGTTGAGCTCGGTCAGCGATTGCAGTTTCTGGCTGGCCTTGGCTTTGTCCAGTGCTTCACTGGCAATGGAGTCATCAGTCTTGGCGAAATAGACTGCGGCAGAGCCGATCAACATGGCAGCGATCAGGCCCAGCAGGGCCCGGCGCGATTTTTTACGCTCACTCATGAGTCGTCTCCTCTGGCAGAACATGGGCGACGCTGAGACGTTCGCGGGTGAAATACAGCTTGGCGGCTTTCTGGATGTCTTGCGGGGTCACGCTTTCCAGTTCGGCGAGTTCGGTGTCCATCAATTTCCAGGACAGGCCGACGGTTTCGAGTTGGCCGATGGCGGTGGCCTGACTGGTGATCGAGTCACGCTCGTAAACCAGGCCGGCGATGACCTGTGCCCGCACGCGCTCGAGTTCTTCGCTGGACGGCGCGGTGGTTTTCAACTGTTCGAGCAGCTTCCACAAACCGGCTTCCGCCTGCTCGATGGTTTTGTTTTTCTGGCTGTTGGGGGTTGCCGACAGCGTGAACAGACTGTCGCCACGGGTGTAGGCGTCGTAGCTCGACGAAGCGCCGGACACCAGCTCTTCGCCACGCTCCAGTTGGGTCGGGATGCGTGCGCTATAGCCACCGTCGAGCAGGGCGGAAATCAGGCGCAAGGCATTCACCGAGCGTTTGTCTTCGGCGGTGGCAATGCTCGGTACGTTGAATGCCAGCATCAGGCTGGGCAGTTGGGTCTTCACGTGCAGGGTGATCTGGCGCTCGCCGGGCTCGGCCAGTTCCAGCGGAATTTTCGCCGGCGGCACGTCGCGTTTGGCGATCGGGCCGAAGTAACGCTGGGCCAGGGCTTTGACTTCATCCGGGGTCACATCGCCGACCACTACCAGCGTGGCGTTGTTCGGCACGTACCAGGATTCATACCAGTGGCGCAGCTCTTGGACCTTCATGCGGTCCAGATCCGCCATCCAGCCGATGGTGGGCGTGTGATAGCCGCTGGCCGGGTAAGCCATGGCCTTGAAGCGCTCGTAGGCCTTGGACATCGGTTTGTCGTCGGTGCGCAGGCGGCGTTCTTCTTTAATGACTTCGATTTCCCGGGCGAACTCATCGGGCGGCAGACGCAGGCTGGCCATGCGGTCGGCTTCCAGTTCGAAGGCCACGCCCAGGCGATCGCGGGCCAGTACCTGGTAATAAGCGGTGAAGT
Organism: Pseudomonas fluorescens group sp. PF-69; assembly: GCF_054481235.1. Lineage (NCBI taxonomy): Bacteria > Pseudomonadati > Pseudomonadota > Gammaproteobacteria > Pseudomonadales > Pseudomonadaceae > Pseudomonas > Pseudomonas fluorescens group sp. PF-69. The sequence goes on from NZ_JBTMNC010000001.1 coordinate 1,952,879, forward strand.
CGTCGCTGGTGAAGGCGTTCTCCTCGGCGCCGAGGTCACGCAGGATCAGTGAGGCTTCGCCGGGACCGACTTTCTCGCTGCCCTTGAACATCATGTGTTCCAAGGCGTGGGACAACCCGGTCTGACCCGGAGTCTCGTAGCTGGAGCCGACCTTGTACCAGACCTGTGACACCACCACCGGCGCGCGATGATCTTCGCGCACGACGACCTTCAGGCCATTGTCGAGGGTGAATTCGTGGGTGGGTTGCGGGTCGGCGGCCAGGGCCGAAAGGGGCAGGCAAACTGTGCTGAGCAGCAGGCCAGCAGCGCGGCGGGCTAGAGCATTCATTCGTTTTTAAACCTTTGGGGCTGTCCGCTTGGTCTTAGCCTAGGCGGGCGAGGAGGTGCTAGGATACTGATCCGTTTTAGCGGCGGCCACGCCTATCAGGCCTTTATGCTTGATCAGGTTGATTGGGTTTACGACGGAAGGTGGATATTTATCAACTGAATTCCGCTTTTTCGCCGATTTTGCTGCTTTAGTCCTATGAGAAGTCGATTTCTTGAGGTGCCGATGAGCACCTCGACAAAATGTTGCGCGTGAACAAGCTGGGTCAATCGCAGTCTGTTCTGCATCGAATATTTATTTGCCGGGGCGCCCGTTGGCGCGTCGCTACCGTGAGATAGCCGTCCCCCATGTTTGGTTCCAACGACGACAAGAAGACCCCAGCTGCGGCTGGCGAAAAGAAAAGCCTGTTCGGATGGCTGCGCAAAAAGCCGCAGGAACCCGCCGTCGAACAGCCACAGCCAATTCCTGAACCAACGCCAGCGCCACAAGCAGAGACTGCGCCCGTTGTGGTGCCCATCGCCGAGCCGGTGCTGCAACCGGTTGCCGCGCCTGTTGACGAAGCCCCGACCGAATTGCCACAGGCCCCGGTCGCTCAGCCCTGGCTGACGTTGCCGGTGGCGGAAGAGCCGGTGGCTCTGGTCGAAGATGAGCAGGCGCCCCATGTGACGCCGCCGATTCCTGTGCACACGCCAGTGGCGCAAGAGCCGGTTCGGTCGCCAGTGATTGAGCCGGTGGTTGCCGCGCCGGTTGTCAAAGCGCCAGAGCCTGCACCTGCCGTCGTGCCGGTCGAGCCAGTCCGCACCGAAGAAACCAAGGCCGGTTTCTTCGCCCGCCTCAAGCAAGGCCTGTCCAAGACCAGCGCCAGCATCGGCGAAGGCATGGCCAGCCTGTTTCTGGGCAAGAAAGCCATCGACGATGAGCTGCTCGATGATCTCGAAACCCGTCTGCTGACCGCCGACGTCGGGGTCGAAGCCACTTCGGTGATCATTCAGCGCTTGACCCAGAAGGTCGCGCGCAAGGAGCTGGCTGATTCCGATGCCTTGTACAAGTCCCTGCAAGCCGAACTGGCGGCCATGCTCAAGCCCGTCGAGCAACCGCTGAAAATCACCTCGCAAAACAAGCCGTTCGTGATTCTGGTCGTTGGCGTCAACGGTGCCGGCAAGACCACCACCATCGGCAAGCTGGCGAAGAAACTGCAGCTGGAAGGCAAGAAAGTCATGCTCGCTGCCGGTGACACCTTCCGTGCCGCAGCGGTCGAGCAATTGCAGGTCTGGGGTGAGCGCAACAAGATCCCGGTGATTGCCCAGCACACCGGCGCCGACTCGGCTTCGGTGATCTTCGACGCCGTGCAGGCCGCCAAGGCCCGTGGCATCGATGTGTTGATCGCCGACACGGCCGGTCGTCTGCACACCAAAGACAACCTGATGGAAGAGCTGAAAAAAGTTCGCCGGGTGATCGGCAAGCTCGACGCCGATGCACCGCACGAAGTGTTGCTGGTGCTCGACGCCGGCACCGGCCAGAACGCCATCAACCAGGCCAAACAGTTCAACCAGACCGTCGAGCTGACTGGCCTGGCACTGACCAAACTCGACGGAACCGCCAAGGGTGGGGTGATTTTTGCCCTGGCCAAGCAGTTCGGTCTGCCGATCCGCTACATCGGTGTCGGTGAAGGCATCGACGATTTGCGCACTTTTGAAGCTGAACCCTTTGTCCAGGCGCTGTTTGCCGAGCGGGAGCGTTCATGATTCGTTTCGAACAGGTCGGTAAACGCTACCCGAACGGTCACGTCGGCTTGCATGAGCTGAGCTTTCGAGTGCGTCGCGGTGAGTTTTTGTTTGTAACCGGTCATTCCGGTGCCGGTAAAAGTACGTTGTTGCGCCTGCTGCTGGCCATGGAGCGACCCACCAGCGGCAAGTTGCTGCTGGCCGGGCAAGACCTGAGCACCATCAGCAACGCACAGATTCCATTCCTGCGCCGGCAGATCGGCGTGGTGTTCCAGAACCATCAACTGTTGTTTGATCGCACGGTGTTCAACAACGTCGCGCTGCCGTTGCAGATTCTTGGCCTGTCCAAGGCGGAAATCGCCAAGCGTGTGGATTCGGCCCTGGAGCGCGTGGCGCTGTCGGACAAGACCGATCTGTACCCCGGCGACCTCTCCACCGGCCAGCAACAACGCGTCGGCATTGCCCGCGCCATCGTTCACCGTCCGGCTTTGCTGCTGGCGGACGAACCGACCGGTAACCTCGACCCGCGGCTGGCGGCGGAAATCATGGGCGTGTTCGAAGACATCAACCGTTTGGGCACCAGCGTATTGATCGCCAGTCACGACCTGGCACTGATCGCGCGCATGCGCCACCGCATGCTGACCCTGCAACGCGGTCGATTGATCGGCGACGGGGAGGCCGGCGTATGAGTGCAACTCGCAGTCCGAAGGTTTCAGAACGCGTGGCGCCGAAGGCCGCCGATCCGCAACCGACCAAGAAAAAAGGCGACGACGATGATGGCCCGGACTTTGCGACGCTGTTTCGCGCCTGGATCGAAAGCCATCGCGCCAGCCTGCTGGACAGCCTGCGCCGACTGGGTAAGCAGCCCATCGGCAGCTTTTTCACCTGCATGGTGATGGCGGTGGCCCTGAGTTTGCCCATGGGCCTGTCACTTTTGCTAAGTAACGTTGAACGTCTGGGTGGTTCCTGGCAGCGTGCTGCGCAGATTTCGCTGTACTTGCAGCTCGAGGCCAGCCCGGCTGAGGGCGAGGCGCTACGCGCGCAGATCAAGGGCATGCCGGGCGTGGCCGATGCCGAATATGTAGGCCGGGATCAGGCGCTGGAAGAGTTCCAGCAGCAGTCCGGCCTGGGCGACGCCCTCAAGGAGTTGCCGGAAAACCCGCTACCCGGCGTGGTCCTGGTGACGCCGAAAGAAGTCGATAAGCCGACACTTGAAGCATTAAGACAAAAACTTTCCGATCTGCCGAAGGTACAGCAGGCGCAGCTTGATTTAGTCTGGGTGGAGCGTCTGGCAGCCATTCTCAAGCTGGGCGACCGTTTTGTCTTCGGTCTGACCGTGCTTCTGGTTTCTGCATTACTTTTGGTGATAGGCAATACCATTCGTCTTCATATTGAAAACCGCCGCACAGAGATAGAAGTGATTAAACTGGTCGGCGGCACTGACAGCTATGTGCGCAGGCCCTTTCTTTATATGGGCGCGCTTTATGGTTTCGGTGCGGGGATTTTTTCCTGGGGCGTATTGGCGTTTGGCCTTGACTGGCTGAATGACGCGGTAGTCGGACTGGCCGGTTTGTACGGCAGTAATTTCGCGCTGGCCGGAGTGCCGGTTGCCGACGGTCTGTCGCTCTTGCTTGGCGCTGTGCTGTTGGGGTATATCGGTGCATGGATTGCAGTCGCACGCCACCTGAGGGAGCTTGCGCCTAAGTAGTATCATTTTGCTCGTATTGACCTTTCAGCGTTTATGGGAACTTGTTCTACGGTTTCTGGTCAATTTTCGCAGTGCTTAACTGCACGAGTTATGTAAGTCGGAGGTTTTTTCGTATGACCAATTCTTTGCAACCTGCATATGCTCTGGTCCCGGGTGCGAACCTGGAGGCCTATGTGCACACGGTGAACAGCATTCCGTTGCTGACGCCGGAGCAGGAGCGTGAACTGGCCGAGAGTCTCTACTATGAGCAGGATCTTGAGGCGGCTCGGCAGATGGTGCTCGCCCACCTGCGTTTTGTCGTTCATATCGCCCGTAGCTATTCCGGCTACGGTCTGGCTCAGGCTGACCTGATCCAGGAAGGTAACGTCGGCCTGATGAAGGCCGTGAAGCGCTTCAACCCGGAAATGGGCGTGCGCCTGGTGTCCTTTGCCGTGCACTGGATCAAGGCGGAAATCCACGAATTCATCCTGCGCAACTGGCGGATCGTGAAGGTCGCGACCACCAAGGCCCAGCGCAAGCTGTTCTTCAACCTGCGCAGTCAGAAGAAACGCCTGGCCTGGTTGAACAACGAGGAAGTCCATCGCGTGGCGGAAAGCCTCGGCGTAGAGCCGCGGGAAGTGCGCGAGATGGAAAGTCGCCTGACCGGCCATGACATGGCCTTCGACCCGGCTGCCGAAGCTGATGATGACAGTGCTTTCCAGTCGCCGGCCAACTACCTGGAAGACCACCGGTACGACCCGGCCCGTCAACTGGAAGATGCCGACTGGAGCGACAACTCCAATCACAATCTGCACGAAGCGCTGGAAGTGCTGGACGACCGCAGCCGGGACATCCTCTATCAGCGTTGGCTGGCAGAAGAAAAAGCCACGCTGCACGATCTGGCGCAGAAGTACAACGTATCGGCCGAGCGTATTCGTCAGCTCGAGAAGAGCGCGATGAACAAACTCAAGTTGTCGATTGCCGCGTAACCGGCAAGCAGGCAATAAAAAACGCCCCGATCATTGATCGGGGCGTTTTTGTTTCTGGCCTCACACATCCCCAATGTGGGAGCGAGCCTGCTCGCGATGGCGTCGAATCAGACGACATCAATGTTTAATGTGATGACCTCATCGCGAGCAGGCTCACTCCCACAGGGGATACGCAGTGTTACTGAGACCACGGCGCCCGGCGGGAATCGTTCAGTCCAATCAAATAACTGTCCCCCCCCAACTGGCTCATCTGCTGCCGTATCCACCCCGCACGCCGCGAAACGTACGAAGTCGGATGGCTGGCGCTCCACACGCGCGGGTTTGGCAGCACAGCGGCCAATAGACTCGATTGCTGGCGGCTGAGGTTTTTCGCGCTGATGCCAAAGTGATGTCGTGCAGCGGCCTCGGCACCAAATACCCCGTCATCCCACTCGACGCTGTTGAGATACACCTCAAGAATCCGCTGCTTGGGCCAGAACACTTCGATCAGTCCGGTAAACCAGGCCTCCAGGCCTTTGCGCAACCAGCTGCGACCTGACCACAGGAACAGGTTTTTCGAAACCTGCTGGCTCAGGGTGCTGGCGCCGCGAACCGTGCCGCCGAGCTCGTTATGGGCCAGTGCGGCCTGGATCGCCCCGAAGTCAAAGCCCCAGTGCTCCGGGAATTTCTGATCTTCCCCGGCGATTACCGCGACTTTCAGGTCGTCCGAGATTTCATCCCAGGGCTTCCAGGTGCGTTGCAGGTCAATGGGCTCGCCGTTGAACCACGATTCAATCTTGCGTTCGACCATCAATGCCGTGCCCGGTGGCGGCACTACGCGAAAGATCAGCACCAGCAATACGCTGCCGCCCATGAACCAGAGCACGGCCTTCGTGAAACGACGGAAATATATACGCAGCATAGAGATGGCTTGGCCGAACCCGTTGAGCGGGCCATTATACAGACCCTGTTGATTGCGTCTGACTGGAGTTCTTCATGCTGCGTGGCTTTCTGATGCTGGCCGCTTTTTTCGGTTTCACCGGTGTCGGCCTTGGCGCGTTCGCCGCCCACGGTCTGAAAAATCGCCTGAGTGCCGAGTACCTGGCCATTTTCCACACTGGCGTCACCTATCAGCTGGTGCATACCCTGGCATTGCTGGGTGTGGCGCTGCTGGCCACGCAGATTCCCGGTCGGCTGATCACCTGGGCCGGTGCGTCCTTTGCCATCGGCATCCTGCTGTTCTCCGGCAGCCTGTATGTGCTGACCCTGACCGGCTTCAGCAAGCTTGGCATCATCACGCCTTTTGGCGGCCTGGCATTCCTGGTTGGCTGGTTTTGCCTGGGCCTTGCCGCCTGGCGCTTGCAGCTTACCGCTTGACGCTTGTTGCTGACCTTTAGGTCACGATCGGGCTAGAATGCCAGCCCCTAAAAATGATGGCGGCATCCGGCATGCGCATTCAGTTGAACGGCGAATCCTTTGAACTGCCCGACGGTGAAACCGTTGCGGCCCTGCTGACCCGTCTGGACCTGACCGGACGCCGGGTGGCGGTGGAACTCAATCTGGATATCGTTCCGCGCAGTCAGCATGCCGATACCACGCTCAACGACGGCGACAACGTCGAAGTCGTGCATGCCATCGGCGGTGGCTAGCCGTCTGGCCTGCATGAGCCGAAAATTCTGCAAGACCCTCACTCCTACAGAGGATTTCCCATGAGCATCGTTCGTAGCGACAAGCCTTTCGTCCTGGCCGGTCGTACTTACCAGTCGCGTTTGCTGGTGGGTACCGGCAAATACCGTGACATGGAAGAAACCCGCCTGGCCATCGAGGCCTCGGGTGCCGAGATCGTCACTTTCGCCGTGCGTCGTACCAACCTCGGCCAGAACGAGGGCGAGCCGAACCTGCTGGATTTCCTGTCGCCGGATCGCTACACCTTTCTGCCGAACACCGCCGGTTGCTACGACGCAGTCGAGGCCGTGCGCACCTGCCGCCTGGCCCGTGAGCTGCTCGATGGCCACAACCTGGTGAAGCTGGAAGTGCTGGCGGACCAGAAAACCCTGTTCCCCAACGTGATCGAAACCCTCAAGGCCGCCGAATCGCTGGTCAAGGAAGGCTTCGACGTGATGGTCTACACCAGTGACGACCCGATCATCGCCCGGCAACTGGCGGAAATCGGCTGCATCGCGGTGATGCCGCTGGCCGGTCTGATCGGTTCGGGCCTGGGGATCTGCAACCCGTACAACCTGCAGATCATCCTTGAAGAAGCCAAAATCCCGGTGCTGGTGGATGCCGGGGTCGGTACCGCTTCCGACGCGACCATCTCCATGGAGCTGGGTTGTGACGCCGTGCTGATGAACTCGGCGATCGCCCACGCCCAACAGCCGATCATGATGGCGGAAGCCATGAAACACGCCATCGTTGCGGGCCGTTTGGCTTACCTCGCTGGCCGCATGCCGAAAAAACTCTATGCCAGCGCCTCTTCGCCGCTGGATGGTCTGATCAAGTAAGAGCCATTGATGACTGAATCGAACGACACGCCTATCCAGACGGAAGAAGGCGACGAGCGCCAACACCGCCGCATCAAGAGTTTCGTGATGCGTGCCGGGCGCATGACCGAAGGCCAGCAACGTGGCCTGGAGCAGGGCGCACCGCTGTTCGTGCTGCCCCTGGCCGACGCGCCGGTGGACTTCGACCAGGTGTTCGGTCGCTCGGCACCGCGCTCGCTGGAAATCGGTTTCGGCATGGGCCATTCGCTGCTGGAAATGGCGGCGGCTTCTCCGGAGCAGGATTTCATCGGCGTCGAAGTACACCGTCCGGGCGTTGGTGCGTTGCTCAACGGCGTGCTGACCCAGGGTTTGACCAACCTGCGGGTCTACGATTGCGATGCCATCGAAGTGCTCAACCGTTGCGTGGCCGACAACAGCCTCGATCGCCTGATGCTGTTTTTCCCGGACCCGTGGCACAAGAGCCGTCATCACAAGCGTCGCATCGTTCAGGCGTCGTTCGCCGAGCTGGTACGCAGCAAGTTGAAGGTCGGCGGCATTCTGCACATGGCTACCGACTGGGAACCGTACGCTGAATACATGCTGGAAGTGATGAGCGTCGCGCCGGGTTATCGCAACCTGGCCGAAGACGGCAAGTGCGTACCGCGCCCGGCCGAGCGGCCGATCACCAAGTTCGAACGCCGTGGCGAACGTCTTGGGCATGGCGTGTGGGATCTGAAGTTCGAAAAACTGGCGTAAAACCTGTGGGAGCGAGCCTGCTCGCGATAGCGGTCTGACAGTCGACGAAGAGGTTGAATGTCAGCCCCTCATCGCGAGCAGGCTCGCTCCCACAGTTGTTTTATGTACAGCCGAAAGTTAGCGGCGGTCAGCGACGACGCCGATGAGCACCAGCACCACCAGCAACACCGGCGCCAGGCTGTAGTTGTTGAATTGGCTCAAGCCCCGAACGATCCACGGCGTGGCGTAGATCAGGGCGGCGCCGCTGCCGATCATGCACAGCAGGGCCATCAGCGGCACGCGCAAGGCGCCAGCGATGCTGCCCAGTCGTTGGTCGACCCAGCCCTTGAAATCCGCGCCGAACAGCACCAGCAGACAGCCCACCAGGGCCAGGGCGATTTCCGAGAGATTGCTGCGGCTCCAGCGAGAAACGGTGGCGAGCAGGTCGAGTACCAGATCCATTCGATTTCCTTATGTCAGAAACTTCTGCAGCAAGTCGTTGAGGAATAGCTGTCCGCGCTCGGTAGCCGCCAGACGTGTCGGTTCGACCTGCAACAGGCCACTTTGTTCGGCTTCGCGACGAGCTTCGGCCAGGCTTTCCAGGGACAGTCCGGTGCGTTCCGGATACAGCCGCGATTCGACCCCTTCGGTCAGGCGCAGGGCATTCATCAGGAACTCGAACGGCATTTCGTCGTTGGTCAGGGCTTTCTCGCCTGCCTGGAAGCTTTTGGCTGGGTTGAGGTAGTCCTTCGGCAGGCGAGTCTTCCAGGTGCGCACGATGCGCCCGTCCGGGTGGCTGAGCTTGCCGTGGGCGCCGGCGCCGATACCAATGAAGTCGCCGAAACTCCAGTAATTGAGGTTATGCCGTGCCGGGCGGCCCGGTTGGGCGTAGGCCGAGACCTCGTACTGCGCGTAACCGTGTTCGGCCAGCAGTGCCTGGCCGGCTTCCTGAATGTCCCACAACGTATCGTCTTCCGGCAGCGTCGGCGGCTGGTTCCAGAACACGGTGTTCGGCTCCAGGGTCAGCTGATACCAGGAAAGGTGGGTCGGCTTCAGGGCGATGGCCTGGCGCAGGTCGCTCAGGGCGTCCTCCAGGGACTGATCCGGCAGACCGTGCATCAGGTCCAGATTGAAGTTGTCGAACCCGGCCTGGCGCGCCATGCCGGCGGCTCGCACCGCTTCGTCGCCGTTGTGAATCCGCCCCAGTGCCTCGAGCTTTGCCTGCTGGAAGCTCTGGATACCGATCGACAGGCGATTGATGCCGAGCGCCCTGTAGGCAACGAATTTCTCTTGCTCGAAGGTGCCGGGGTTGGCTTCCAGGGTGATTTCGATGTCGTGGGCAAAGGGGATGCGTTGTTCCACGCCTTTGAGCAGTCGGCCCAACGCGGCAGCGCTGAACAGGCTTGGCGTGCCGCCACCGAAGAAAATCGAGCTCAACTCGCGGCCATAGACAGCGTGCAGGTCCTGATCAAGGTCGGCCAGCAAGGCGTCGACGTACTCTTCTTCCGGCAGCACCGGGCTGGCGGTATGGGAGTTGAAGTCGCAATAAGGGCATTTGCGCACACACCACGGGATGTGGATGTACAGCGCCAGGGGCGGCAGTACCGGCAGGGCCGCCCGAGGCGATTGCGCGGCACCGCCGAAAATCAGCGGCGACGCGGAGCGGTCGTGGGTCATTTCAGGCCCAGACGCTGGCGCAGCAGATCCATTGCGCGGGCGCGGTGACTGATCCGGTTCTTGTCGCCCGGGCTCAGCTCGGCGCTGGAGCAATCGCGCTCCGGCACCCAGAACAGCGGGTCGTAGCCAAAGCCGTGCTCGCCGCTGGCCTCCGTCAGGATGCGACCGTGCCACAGGCCCTCGCAGAGAATCGGCAGCGGGTCTTCGGCATGTCTCACCAGGGCCAGCACGCAGACGAACTGTGCGCCACGCTCGGCCTCGGGCACGTCCTTGAGGACATCCAGCAGTTTGGCGTTGTTCGCCGCATCGCCCTTGCCATCGGCATACCGCGCCGAGTAGATGCCCGGCGCGCCACCGAGGAAATCCACCGCCAACCCGGAATCGTCGGCCAGCGCCGGCAGGCCGGAAATGCGCGCGGCGTTTCGGGCCTTGAGAATGGCGTTCTCGACGAACGACAAACCGGTTTCTTCAGGCTCGACCTGGCTGAACTCGCCGATCGAGCGCAGTTGCACCGAGTCGCCGAGCATGGCCTGGAGTTCCTTGAGTTTGCCGGCGTTGTGGCTGGCCAGTACGAGTTGCGTGAAGTTGATCATTCGCCGGGGAAGAGCTCTTGGTTGAAATTGATGGTGTTAATTTTGTCACCGGTCTGCACCTTGATCTCGAAGGTGCGGGTTTCCTGTTGAGGCACAGGGTACTGGGCGATGTAATAAATGGCGCCCTGCTCGGTGATCTGTTTAAAGCTCAGTGGCACGCTCTGGCTGGTCAGGTCTTTGACCGTGCCAGTGACTTGGGCCATCAGCGGCTTGCCGTCCTTGAGCACCGAAATATTGATCACGCCCTGATTCTTGCTGCGAATGAGTTCGGCCGACTTGGCGATGTCCGGCGTCAGGTACGTGGAGTTGAAGGTGTTGTAGTGCACCGTCACGTCGCCAAAGGTTTCCTGGCGCTCGCTCTTGATGACGTCGGCGGCCATGGCCGTGACGCTCAGGCAGGCGGTGAGTAGAAACAGCGCTAGACGACCCATGATTTTCTCCTCGGAATGTGGGTGATTCAGACCGCGACCTTATGGTCTGCAAGCCCCGGGCTGCTGACGCGGTAGATACCGATCTCACCTAACAGATTAGGCCATAGCTTACTGGCCCACCCGTGCCGATGCTGTTGATCCACGGCAAGCCGATCAATGACCTTGGCTTCACGTTCGCGACACAAGGCTTCAAAGTCTTCGAAAGTGCAGAAGTGGATGTTCGGCGTGTTGTACCAGGTGTACGGCAGAAACTCGGAAACCGGCATCCGTCCCTTGCTGGCCAGGTACCAGCGGCAGCGCCAGTGACCGAAGTTGGGGAAGGTGATGATGCACTGGCGTCCGACCCGCAGCATTTCGTCGAGGATCTTGTCCGGGTAATGCACCGCCTGCAGCGCCTGGGTCATGACCACGACGTCAAAGCTGTTGCTGGCAAAGTTGCCCAGGCCCTTGTCCAGGTCCTGTTCGATGACATTGATGCCCTTGGCCACGCATTCGGCGATGTTGTCCGCGTCGTTTTCCAGGCCATAGCCGGTGACCTGCTTGTTGTCGCGCAGCCAGGTCAGCAGCTCGCCATCGCCACAACCGAGGTCGAGCACGCGGCTACCGGCGGGGATCCATTCCTGGATGATTTCCAGATCAGCTCTCATGGCTATCTCACAACGTTATGCGGTTCATGTAATTGCCGAACGCCTGCAAGTAGCGCGGGATCGGAATCAGGAAGGCGTCGTGGCCCTGCGGTGCGTCGATCTCCAGGTAGCAGACGTCCTTGCGCGCGGCCATCAGCGCGTCCACCAGTTCCCGCGAGCGGGCAGGGGAGAAGCGCCAGTCGGTGGTGAACGACATCACGCAGAACCTGGCGGTGGCACCGGCGAAGGTCTTGGCCAGGTCATCATCGAAATTGGCGGCCGGGTCGAAGTAGTCCAGGGCCTTGGTCATCAGCAGGTAGGTGTTGGCGTCGAACCGCCCGGAGAACTCTTCCCCCTGGTAGCGCAGGTAGCTTTCGACCTGGAACTCGACGCTGTGGAAGTCGTAGTTGAGCTTCTCGCTTTTCAGGCCGCGACCGAATTTCTCGCCCATGGAATCGTCGGACAGGTAGGTAATGTGCCCGACCATCCGCGCCAGCATCAGCCCGCGCTTGGGGATCACGCCGTGTTCCTGGAACGAACCGCCATGGAAGTCCGGGTCGGTGAGGATCGCCTGGCGTGCCACTTCGTTGAAGGCGATGTTCTGCGCCGACAGCTTCGGTGCCGAGGCGATGGCCAGGCAGTGCCGCACGCGGTCCGGGTAAGTGATGGTCCACTGCAGGGCCTGCATGCCGCCCAGGCTGCCGCCGATGACGGCCGCCCATTGGCCGATGCCGAGCACATCGGCGAGGCGCGCCTGGCTGTGCACCCAGTCTTCCACGGTCAGCACCGGAAAGTCGGCGCCAAACGGCTTGCCGCTCTCGGGATTGATACTGCTTGGGCCTGTGGAGCCGTTGCAGCCACCGAGGTTGTTCAGGCTGACCACAAAGAACTTGTTGGTGTCGATGGGCTTGCCGGGGCCTATGCAGCTGTCCCACCAACCGGGTTTGCGGTCGTCGGGGCTGTGATAGCCGGCCGCGTGGTGGTGCCCGGACAAGGCGTGACAGATCAGCACGGCGTTGCTCGCCGTGGCGTTCAGCGTGCCGTAGGTCTCGTATATCAGGTCATAGGCTGGTAGCGAACGACCGCAGGCCAACGCCAGGGGGTCGCTGAAGTGCGCCATTTGCGGCGTCACCAGACCAACAGAATCGGGGGGGAAGGCAGCTGGCATCGACCCTGCTCTCGTTGAAATGAGGCGTAAGTCTAAAGACCAGTGGGGTTAGCGGCAAGCAAAGGGCGGGCCTGATTTTTCCTGAACGGCCGAGGTGCGGCTATCGCGGGCAAGCCACGCTCCCACAGGAGTACAGATTCCAATGTGGTCAGCGGGGCTAGCCCGCGATGAGCGATGACTCGCTCAACCGGGCCGCCGCATCAGTATCAGATCAGCCCGAACAGCTCTTTTGGCATCAGGGCGTAGTACGCCAGGCGCGGAATCAGCCAGCTCTGCAGCAACTGCAGCGCGATAAAGGCGAAGATGGGCGAGATGTCGAGGCCGCCCAGGTTCGGAATGATCCGGCGGAACGGCGCGAGTACCGGTTCAGTGATCTGCTGCACCAGCTCGGCGCCAGGGTTATGGCTGCCCGGAGCGACCCAGGACAGGATCACGCTGATGATCATCGCCCAGAACAGGATTTTCAGAAACAGCGCGAAAATGCCGATCAAACCCCATGGCACCAGGAACAGCACGTCCACCTTGTAGCCGCTGAGCAGCAGGATGACGGCGAACAGCACCATTTGCACGATCAGCGCCAGCACCAGTGACGACATGTCCAGCCCGAACATGCTCGGGATGACCCGGCGCAGTGGCTTGAGCAGCGGTTGAGTGGCCTTCACGGCGAACTGGCAGAGCGGGTTGTAGAAGTTCGCCCGCACCAGTTGCAGGATAAAGCGCAACAGCACCACCAGCAGATACAGGCTGCCCAGGGTTTGAATCACGAAAATGGCAGCGTCATTGAGTCCGAGCATCATTGATTCCTTTGTAAGAGCTGATTAGCGACCGAGTTGCTCAGCCATTTCGGCCGAACGGTGCGCGGCGGCGCCCAATGCTTTTTCTACCAGCGCTTCGAAGCCACCGGCCTGGAACGACTTGATCGCCGCTTCCGTGGTGCCCGCCGGCGAGGTGACGCGGCGACGCAGTTCAGCGGCGTCGACGTCGCTGGAGACCGCCATGTGAGCCGCGCCCAGTGCGGTTTGCAGGGTCAGTTGAGCGGCGATGTCGGCTGGCAGGCCGAGTTTCACGCCCGCAGCGGTCATGGCTTCGATCAGCAGGAAGAAATACGCCGGGCCGGAACCGGATACCGCGGTGACCGCGTCCAGTTGCTGCTCCTCGTCCAGCCACAGGGCGATACCGACGGCCGACAGCAGCTCTTGCGCCTGTTGGCGTTGTTCGGCGGTTACCTGGGCGGTGGCGAACAAGCCGCTCACGCCCTGGCGCAGGAGTGCCGGGGTGTTGGGCATGCAGCGCACGATCGGTTGGGCGCCGAGCCAGCTATTCATGCTGGCGCAGGTGATGCCGGCGGCAATCGAAACCACCAGTTGCTCAGGCTTCAGGCTTGGACGGATCGCTTCGCAGACCGCTTTCATCGCTTGAGGCTTGACCGCCAGCACGACCACATCGGCACCGTCGATGGCCTGTGCGTTGTCGGCAAAGGTTTCGATGCCGTGTTCGGCGCTCACGCGGGCGCGGGTTTCTTCACCCGGATCGCTGGCGCGGATCTGCGCGGCGTCCAGGCCTTTGGCCCGCAGGCCGCCGATCAGACTGGCGGCCATGTTGCCGGCACCGATAAAGGCAATACGCGTCTTGCTCATGTCAGGTCCTTATAAAAAGTGTGTAAGCCATGGATCAAGGCTGTGAATAGTCGCGAGCGCCAAACAGGGCCGTACCAATGCGGACCCAGGTGGCGCCTTGAGCGATGGCCGATTCGAGATCGTGGCTCATGCCCATGGAGAGTGTGTCGAGCGGCAGATTCAGGCTGGCTTGCAGATTCTGCACGGCAGCAAAGGCGGCATCCTGGGCGGCGCGATCTTCAGTCGGCTCGGGAATCGCCATCAATCCGCGCAACTTGAGGCGAGGCAGGGCGCTGATGGCATTGGCCAGGGCCGGCAGGTCGGCCGGGGTGCAGCCGGATTTGCTGGCCTCACCGCTGACGTTGACCTGGATGCAGATGTTCAACGGTGGCAGATCGGCAGGTCGCTGTTCCGACAAGCGTTGTGCGATTTTCAGGCGATCCACGGAATGCACCCAGGCGAAGTGCTCGGCGATTGCGCGAGTCTTGTTCGATTGAATGGGGCCGATGAAGTGCCAGATCAAGGGCAGGTCGGCCAATTCGAGCTGCTTGCCCAGGGCTTCCTGCAAGTAGTTTTCGCCAAAGTCGCGCAGGCCGGCGGCATAGGCTTCGCGCAGGGCTTGTGCGGGTTTGGTCTTGCTCACGGCCAGCAGCTGGACGCTGTGTTCGTCCCGGTTGGCGGCGAGGGCGGCGGCGCGGATGCGCGAACTAACCAGTGCAATGTTGTCTGCTATCGTGGACATTCAAGGGGCGCCAGCGGGTCTGAGGTTGGCGGCATTCTACTGGAATTGAGGCGTGCTATGGATATCACTGAGCTGCTGGCGTTCAGCGCCAAACAAGGAGCATCCGACCTGCATCTGTCTGCGGGCCTGCCGCCAATGATTCGTGTCGACGGCGATGTGCGGCGCATCAACCTGCCGCCCCTGGATCACAAGGAAGTGCAGGCGCTGATCTACGACATCATGAACGACACCCAGCGGGTGGACTTCGAGAAGCACCTGGAAACCGACTTTTCCTTTGATTTGCCTGGCGTCGCGCGTTTTCGGGTCAATGCGTTCAACCAGAGTCGTGGTGCTGGCGCCGTGTTTCGCACCATCCCCTCCAGGGTCTTGAGCATGGAGGAATTGGGCATGGGCGATGTGTTTCGCAAAATGACCGACGCTCCCCGTGGCCTGGTGCTGGTCACCGGCCCGACCGGCTCCGGCAAGTCCACGACGCTGGCGGCGATGATCGATTACCTGAACAACCATCGTCACCACCATATCCTCACCATCGAAGACCCTGTCGAGTTCGTCCACGAATCGCGCAAATGCCTGATCAATCAGCGCGAAGTCCATCGCGACACCCGCAGCTTCCCCGCAGCCTTGCGTTCAGCCCTGCGCGAAGACCCGGATGTCATTCTGGTGGGCGAGATGCGCGACCTGGAGACCATTCGCCTGGCGTTGACGGCCGCCGAGACCGGTCATCTGGTGTTTGGCACGCTGCATACCACCTCGGCGGCGAAGACCGTCGACCGGATCATCGACGTGTTTCCGGGGGATGAGAAGTCGATGGTGCGCTCGATGTTGTCCGAGTCGTTGCTGGCAGTGGTTTCCCAGACCCTGGTCAAGAAGATTGGCGGCGGGCGTATGGCGGCCCACGAGATCATGCTCGGCACGTCGGCGATCCGGAACCTGATCCGCGAAGACAAGGTGGCGCAGATGTATTCGTCGATTCAGGCGGGCGGGTCGCTGGGCATGCAGACGTTGGACATGGGACTGAAGGAGCTGGTGGCCAAGGGCCTGGTCAGCCGCGACCATGCGCGGGAGAAGGCGCGGTCACCGGATAATTTCTGAGGGGAAGCTGTGGCGCTTTACAGGAGGCTTCGCGAGCAAGCTCGCTCTCACAGGGGACTGCATTCCAATGTGGGAGCGAGCGTGCTCGCGAAGAGGTCGTTACATTCGAAGCAGGTTCCAGCGGATGTAATCAGCGCTGAACAACCCGCATCGCGTTCTGATCTTTCGGCAGAACTCGTTTGGCAACGGCGTAGTGGTTTTCCCAGTACGGCTTCTTCAGTGTGTCGATGGTCACCGACTTGCCACGACGTGGTGCGTGGATGAAGCGGTCGTTGCCCAGGTAGATGGCAACGTGATTGACTCGACGGCTCTTGATGTTGAAGAAAATCAGGTCGCCTGGCTTCAGGTCGTTGCGATTGACCTTCTCGCCGTGACCGCTAGCCATGGCATTGGAGGTGCGTGGCAGGTCAAACGTGGCGTCGTTGAACGCGTATTTCACCAGACCGCTGCAGTCGAAGCCTTTGCTCGGGCTGCTGCCGCCCCAACGGTACGGCGTACCGAGGACATTGACCGCACGGCTCAGCACATTGCTGCTTTCCTTGTTCGCCATCGGCGGAACCAGGCCTTTTTTGTTGCTGGCCAGCTGTGGAGCGTGTTTGACTGATTTTTTGCTTTTGTTCGAAGGAGCAGAAGCATGGGATTTCGGCGTGTAACCATTGACGTTCGGAAGACGTTGCTCACGATTGGTGGCGTGGGCGGCCAGTGGCAATAACAGGCAAATGGTTAGCCATGTCTTTATAAATGGACGCATTAGGCAGGGCTCGTATGGGTTAGCGCGCAACTTTATAACAGCTTTTTTGTCCCTTCCGAGGCCGTTGGTCGATTCAACCTGGGGGTCAACGGAACTAAATAAGCGGCAAAAAGACGCCATTGTCGGACAGAAGTCAGGTGCTATAAGGCTTTGACGGGAGACAACGTACCACTTGCCATACGTCGGGTGCTCGTAAAAAAGTCACAAAGAATTCAAGAATATTTATCTATCGTGTGAATCGAGGTCATCCATGAACACCTATCAACAACCCGTTCCCCACCAAGATACCCACAGCAAAGTGATTGGTTATCTGTTGTGGATTTTCGGTTTCACCGGCGCTCACCGCTTTTATTACGGCAAACCGGTCACGGGGACGATCTGGTTCTTCACCTTCGGTTTGTTGGGGATTGGCTGGTTGATCGACCTGTTCCTGATCCCGTCAATGGACCGTGAAGCCGACCTGCGGTTCACCGCCGGCCCGATCGAATACAACGTCGCGTGGATTCTGCTGACGTTTCTCGGGGTGTTCGGTGTGCACCGGATGTACCAGGGGAAATGGATCAGCGGGTTGATCTACCTGCTGACGGGCGGGCTGTTCTTCGTGGGCGTGCTGTATGACTTCTGGACGCTGAATGACCAGGTTTCGCTGCGTAACGCGCAGAGCCGAGGTGCCTTTCAGTAAGCCATCGCTAGCAGGGCTAGCTCCCACGGGGGGTCTGTGAACCTCACAAATCCCCTGTGGGAGCTAGCCCTGCTAGCGATTGGGATGACACGGTCTTACGCTTGGTGACTGATCCGTCCATCCACCAGGGTGTAACGCACCAGACCCGGCAGGCTATGTCCGATGAACGGGCAATTCTCGCCTTTGGACAGCCAGCTTTCCCCGGCCACGGTCGAAGCCGCAGGGTCGAACAACACGATATCCGCCGCGCCACCCACCGCCAGCTTGCCGGCCGGCAGGCGCAAGGCCTCGGCAGGACCGGCGCCAAGGCGCGCCAGCAGGGTCGGCAAGTCCAGCAAACCGTCTTCCACCAGCGTCATCGCCAATGGCAGCAGCAGTTCGACGCTGCTGATGCCGGGCTCGGTGGCACCGAACGGCGCCAGTTTGGCGTCGCGCTCGTGGGGTTGGTGGTGGCTTGAAATCGCCGAAATCACGCCCGACTTCACTGCCGCACGCAGACCCTCGCGGTCAGCGCGGGTGCGTAGCGGCGGCTGGACGTGATACAGACTGTTGAAGTCGATCAGCGCTTCGTCCGTCAGGATCAACTGGTACAGGGCGACATCCGCAGTGACCTTCAGGCCACGGGCCTGGGCCTGGGCGATCAGGGCTACGCCGCGAGCGCTGGTGAGCTGGCTGAAGTGCGCGCGCACGCCGGTTTGCTCGACCAGCAGCAGGTCCCGGGCCAGGGCCACGGTCTCGGCGGTTTCCGGAATGCCCGGCAAGCCGAGGAAACTCGCGGTCGGGCCTTCGTGGGCCAAACCGCCTTCGGCCAGATCATGGTCCTGGGAGTTGAAAATCACCGTCAGGTCGAAGGTTGCCGCGTACTCCAGCGCCCGGCACAGGGTGCGGGTGTTGCGGAAGCTCTCCAGGCCGTTGCCGAAGGCCACGCAGCCGGCATCGCGCAACGCGACCAGCTCTGCCAGCTGTTCGCCGTCCAGGCCTTTGCTCAGGGCGCCGATCGGGAAGACTTTGGTGTTGCCGGCCTCGCGGGCGCGGTCGAGGATCAGTTCGGCCACCGCCGAGGTGTCCAGCACCGGTTTGGTTTTTGGCGGGCAGCACAGGCTGGTCACGCCACCGGCCGCGGCCGCGCGGGTTTCGCTGACGATCGAGCCTTTACGGCTGTAGCCCGGTTCACGCAGGGCAACATTGAGGTCGACCAGCCCAGGGGCGGCCACCAGGCCTTTGGCGTCGAGGGTGTCGACGGCGACGAAACCGGCCGGTGCGGCGCCAATGGCGACGATCTTGCAGGCTTCAATGTGGATGTCGGTAACTTGATCCAGGCCGCTGGCTGGATCGATCACGCGGGCACCGAGAATGCTGAGCTTCACTGGGCGTTCTCCTGCTCGAATTGGCGCTGGGCAGTCTGCCCGCTCATGGCCATGGACAAAACGGCCATACGAATGGCGATGCCGTAGGTCACCTGATTGAGGATCACCGAGTGCGGGCCGTCGGCCACCGCCGACTCAATCTCCACGCCACGGTTGATCGGCCCCGGGTGCATCACGATGGCATCGGGCTTGGCGCCGGCCAGGCGCGCAGTGGTCAGGCCGAACAGGCGGTAGAACTCGCCTTCGCTCGGCAGCAGGCCACCGGTCATGCGTTCGCGCTGTAGACGCAACATGATCACCACGTCGACGTCTTTCAAGCCTTCGGCCAGGTCGGTGTAGACCTTCACGCCGTATTGCTCGATACCGATCGGCAGCAGGGTTTTCGGGGCGATCACGCGGATGTCCGGGCAGCCCAGGGTTTTCAGCGCCAGCATGTTCGACCGGGCCACCCGCGAGTGCAGGATGTCGCCGACGATGGCCACCGAGAGGTTCTCGAAGCCGCCCTTGTGCCGGCGGATGGTGAGCATGTCGAGCATGCCTTGGGTCGGGTGGGCGTGACGGCCGTCGCCGCCGTTGATGATCGCCACCTGCGGGCACACGTGTTCGGCGATGAAGTGCGCGGCGCCGGAGTCACCGTGTCGCACGACGAACATGTCGGCCGCCATGGCTTCCAGGTTGCGCAAGGTGTCGAGCAGGGTTTCACCCTTGCTCGCCGACGACGTGGACACGTTCAGGGTGATCACGTCCGCCGACAGGCGCTGGGCCGCCAGTTCGAAGGTGGTGCGGGTGCGGGTGGAGTTCTCGAAGAACACGTTGCACACGGTCTTGCCGCGCAGCAGCGGGACCTTCTTCACCGCGCGGGCGCCGACTTCGAGGAACGAGTCGGCGGTGTCGAGGATTTCCGTCAGCAGCTCGCGGCGCAAACCGTCGAGCGAGAGGAAGTGGCGCAGCTGGCCCTGATCATTGAGCTGCAGCGGGCGCTTGGTTTCTAGAGGCGTCATCGCAAGGGGGACTCTCAATAGGGCGAATTAAAGGGCGAGGTCTTGCACTTCGAGCTTGAGCTCCGGGCCGGACAGCTTCACGCGCTCGTGGGCGGCGAGTGACAGTGTTGCACCCACCACGTTCGGGCGGATCGGCAGTTCGCCGGCGTCCAGGTCCAGCAGGCACACCAGCGTCACACTGGCCGGACGCCCGTAGTCGAAGAGTTCGTTCATGGCCGCGCGGATGGTCCGGCCGCTCATCAGTACGTCGTCGATCAGCACCAGGTGCTGGCCTTCGATTTCGAACGGCAGGGCAGAGGGACGCACTTGCGGGTGCAGGCCGTTCTGGCTGAAGTCGTCGCGGTAGAAGGAAACGTCGAGCGTGCCGAGGGGCTCATGGCTGCCCAGCTCTTTGAGCAGGGCCTGGGCGACCCAGACGCCGCCGGTACGAATGCCGATGTAACGCGGTTCGCTGATGCCACGGTGTTCCAGGTGTGCCTTGAGACGGATCGCCATCTGGCTGATCAGTTCGGTGGGATTGGGCAGGCTCATGGTTGCTCCTTCTTGGACCCGAGTCGGGTTGTGCTTGGGTTGGCTCGGGTTGTTACTAAAAGAGCCGCATGGCGACTCTTCAGGATTGGGTGCATCAGGATTCGAACAAAGCGCTGTTTTCGTCGAGCCAGCCTTGCAGCAGCAGGGCGGCGGCGATGGCATCGACCGGGTTGTCGCGGTAACTGCCTTTCTGGCCGCCACGATCACGGCGTTCGCCCTTGGCCTCGAACGTGGTCAGGCGTTCGTCGTGGGTATAGAAGGGCAGGTTGAAGCGGCCATTCAGGCGACGGGCGAACTTTTCCGCGCGGGCGCACATGTCGCTGGGCGTGCCGTCCATGTTCAGCGGCAGGCCGACCACCACGGCGTCGGGTTTCCATTCCTTGATCAGGGCTTCGACCTGATCCCAGTCGGGAATGCCATTCTGCGCTTTCAGGGTGCACAGCTCGCGGGCCTGGCCGGTAATCACCTGGCCTACCGCAACGCCGATCTGTTTGGTGCCGTAGTCGAATCCGAGGATCAGCCGCAGGGCCATCAGGCGTGCCCCGCCTGGCTGGTGAGCAGGCTGAGGTTGATGCCCAGGTGCTTGGCGGCGGCTTCCAGGCGCAATTCACTGCTGGTGTTGAACAGGACGTCAGCGTCGAACGGGCAGGTCAGCCAGGCGTTCTGCGCCAGTTCGGCTTCCAGTTGCCCGGCTTCCCAGCCGGCATAACCGAGGGCTATCAGGCTTTTCGCCGGGCCGACGCCGTCGGCGATGGCGAACAGTACGTCCTGGGAGGTCGACAGGGATAAATCGCCTTCCAGATCAACGGTCGCCTGATAGCTCTGCCCCGAAGGATGCAGGACAAACCCGCGATCGGTCTGCACCGGGCCGCCGATGAAAATCGGCACATGCTGGCAGAGTGCAGGTGGTTCGATATCCGGGCGCAATTGCTCGAGGATATCGGCCAGATTCAGGTCTTGCGGACGGTTGACCACCAGCCCCATGGCACCGTTGGCCGTGTGCTCGACGATGTAGGTCAAGGTGTGCGCAAAGTTCGGGTCGACCATGTGCGGCATGGCGATCAGGAATTGATGCTTGAGGTAGCTGGGGCTGACGTTTTTCATGAGCGCTAGTGTGGCGTTGGAGGGGCAAACTGACAAGCTGGGGATGCGCAGGGAATGCCGCAAATTGCTGTTGGCGACACAATCCCTGCAGGAGCGGGCCTGCTCGCGATAACCCTGAGAACACCGCGTGGTCTCAATCTTCCAGCGTTATCGTTGACGACCATCGCGAGCAGGCTCGCTCCCACAAGGCTACGGTAGGTCAGTTGCTTGAGAGTCTGTCCCCACGGGCAAACTTCCAGGTGCGAATGATTTCCAGCCGGTCAATATCCGACAGATCCCCGGTAAACGGAGCGAAGGGCGCGGCCAGGCGCACGATGCGCTGTGCCGCCTGATCCAGCAACGGTTGCCCGGAGGACTCCAGCACCAGCACCTCATACAGCGAGCCGTCACGGTTGATCGACACCATCAGGCGCAAACTGCCGTAAATCTGTTGGCGCCGGGCTTCTTCGGGGTAATTGAGGTTGCCGATGCGCTCGATTTTCTTGCGCCAATCTTCCTTGTACCAGGCACCCTTGTCTTTCATGGTCGAGGCGGCGCTCAGGCGGTGGATGCGCGGGCGCTTGGCGTACAACTGTTGTTCATTGGCCAGTTCCGCTTCCAGGCTGGCGATGTCGCTGGACAACTGTTCAGTGTCAAACGTCGGCGCGGCCACGGTTGGTTTGGTGTCGGTCTTGGGTTCTTCGGTCTTGGCTGCGGCTTTTTTCGGCTTCGGCGCGACGGTGGTCACCGCCGCCTTGGGCGGGGCCTCCCGCACTTCAGGCTTGGCCGCTGGCGGTGGCGTGACTTTCTGAACCTTGTTGTCCTGGAACGGCGCGACCTCGGTGGTCTTGGGGATCGCCTTTTTATCCAGGGTGCCGCTGCCTTGTTGATTTTCCTGGGCGAGGAAATCGGCTTTCTCAGGCTTCTTTTCGCTTTTGAACGTGGCGAGGGTGATTTCCAGGGTTTTGCTGATTTGCTTGGGCTCGACCATCGTGAAGCCGACGCCCAACAGCAAGGCCAGGTGAATCAGCGCCGCAAGAAACAGGGTAAAACCGAGGCGATCAGCCGGGCGCACGCCACGGTGGGCGAGTTCGGCGGGCAGATCGGACGGGAGGGTCATGGGGCAAAAAACCAACATCGCGTTTTCGTGGGCTGGGCATGATAACGCAATGTTGGTTTTTAGCTTCAAGCTTCAAGTGTCGAGCGACAAGCTGTATCAAGCCTTTGGCTTGTTGCCTGCGGCTTGCAGCTTCTTGTCGATAGCCTCCATCAGCAGGCCGCCAATGTCGGTACCGAACGCATTATCGATCTCGCGAATGCAGGTCGGGCTGGTGACGTTGATTTCCGTCAGGTGCTCGCCAATGACGTCCAGACCCACGAACAGCAGGCCTTTTTCGCGCAGGGTCGGGCCGACTTGCGCGGCGATCCAGCGATCTTTCTCGGTCAGCGGGCGCGCTTCGCCACGGCCACCGGCGGCCAGGTTGCCACGGGTTTCGCCCTTGGCGGGAATGCGCGCCAGGCAGTAGTCCACCGGTTCGCCGTCGATCATCAGGATACGTTTGTCACCATCGATGATGGCGGGCAGGTAGCCCTGGATCATGATCTGCTGCTGACCGTGCAGGGTCAGGGTCTCGAGGATCACCGACAGGTTCGGGTGGCCCGCGGTGTGGCGGAAAATCGACGAGCCGCCCATGCCGTCCAGCGGCTTGAGGATCACGTCGCCGTGGTGGTCGGCGAATTCGCGCAGCACATCCGGGCGACGGCTGACGATGGTCGGCGGCGTGCACTGCGGGAACAGCGTGGCGAACAGTTTTTCGTTGCAGTCACGCAGGCTCTGCGGCTTGTTGACCACCAGCACGCCAGCACGCTCGGCCTGCTCCAGCAGGTACGTGGAGTAGACGAACTCCATGTCGAACGGAGGATCCTTGCGCATCAGGATCACGTCCAGATCACTCAGCAGTGCGTCTTGCTCGGCTTCCAGCTCGAACCATTTTTCAGGATTGGCGAAGACCTTCAGCGGACGCATCCGCGCCCGCGCCTGGCCTTCGGCCTGGTACAGGTCGCGCTGTTCCATATAGAACAATTCCCAGCCGCGCTTCTGCGCGGCCAGCAGCATGGCCAGCGAGCTATCCTTTTTATAGGAAATGCTGGCAATAGGGTCCATGACAATCCCGACGCGAACGCTCATGGGTGTTTCCTCTAAAGTGGGTGAGGCCTATGTCGATCCCTGTAGGAACCGGCTCGCTCCCACAAAAAATCAGTCCAAGAGACCGTATAAAAGTGGCGTCAGAGTGGCGCTGAGTGTGTTCCCGGTCAAGGAAAAACCACCGCGAAGGCTGGCCGATAGATTGGTGTTGGAGACTGTGCTAAAAAGGCTGCCAAGTGGTACTGGCCCTTGAACATCAAGGGTTTCGAGCCCTCCGGTTACCGGAAATGGACAATTTGATTCGCAAAGGCGACGGCAGAGCATTTATGGAACAGCATTCCAGCGCCTTGAAGGTCATGGTGATCGACGACTCGAAGACGATTCGTCGCACCGCCGAAACGCTGTTGAAAAACGTGGGCTGTGAAGTGATCACCGCCATCGACGGTTTCGATGCCCTGGCCAAGATTGCCGACAATCACCCCGGCATCATCTTTGTCGACATCATGATGCCGCGTCTGGATGGCTATCAGACCTGCGCTTTGATCAAGAACAACCCAGCGTTCAAGTCCACGCCAGTGATTATGTTGTCGTCCAAGGACGGGCTGTTCGACAAGGCCAAGGGGCGTATCGTCGGCTCCGACCAGTTTTTGACCAAGCCTTTCAGCAAGGAAGAACTGCTGAACGCGATCCAGGCCCATGTTCCGGGCTTTGCCGCCGTTTTGCCGCAGTAAGACACCTACAGTGACGCTCGGCCAACGTGCCTGGCGTCGACAAGAATGGGGAAGACCATGGCACGTATCCTGATCGTCGATGATTCGCCGACTGAAATGTACAAACTGACCGGCATGCTGGAAAAGCACGGTCATGAAGTATTGAAAGCCGAAAACGGCGCCGACGGCGTGGCCCTGGCGCGCCAGGAAAAGCCCGACGCAGTGTTGATGGACATCGTCATGCCCGGCCTCAACGGGTTTCAGGCGACCCGTCAGTTGACCAAGGACCCGGAAACCGGGCATATCCCGGTGATCATCATCACCACCAAGGATCAGGAAACCGACAAGGTCTGGGGCACGCGCCAAGGGGCCAGGGACTACCTGACCAAACCCGTCGACGAAGAAACCCTGATCAAGACCCTGAACAACGTATTGCCCGGTTGATCGTCCAGCCATGAGCGAGTCACTGACCGCCTTCGAGCTTCTGCTGCAGATCGACCAGCGTTGTCGTCTGCTGGCCGCGGACTTGCCGTCCCAGCCGCCCCGGCAGGACAGCTGGAGTGGCATCGGCTTTCGCGTGGGCGAACACTGGTATGTCGCGCCCATGGGCGAAGTCGGCGAAGTGCTGCACGAGCCGCGCTTCACGCAACTGCCCGGGGTCAAGCCCTGGGTCAAGGGCGTGGCCAACTTGCGCGGGCGGTTATTGCCGATCATGGACCTGTGTGGCTTTTTTGGTTACGAGCTGTCGACCGCGCGAAGACAGCGACGGGTATTGGTGGTGGAGCACGAAGATGTGTTTGCCGGCTTGATGGTCGACGAAGTCTTCGGTCTCCAGCACTTCGCTCGGGACAGCCTGGAGGCCGTACCCGCTGACGAATTGCAGGGGCCGGTGGCGGCGTTCGTCGAAGGCTGTTTTCAGGGCGAGCAGCATTGGCGGGTGTTCAGCCCGTTTGCGTTGGCGCGATCCCAGGGATTCATGAACGTCGCGGTATAAACGTGGACCCTTGTGGGAGCGAGCTTGCTCGCGATGACGGACCCACAGCCAGCATTGCTATCGATTGATCCACCGCTATCGCGAGCACGCTCGCTCCCACAGGTACTTCGGCAAGCTTTAAAGGGTGTTGGTGACCGATGATAAAAGCAAAAACAGGCAAGCCAGTGGAAGGGTCGCGCAGTCGGTCGCAGATCATCGTGCTGTTCATCGCACTGATCATCTTCATCATGCTGCTGTTCGCCAACTTCGCGTATCTCAACACCCAGGCCACCTACGATAAGCAGTACATCGGCCACGCTGGCGAATTGCGCGTGCTGTCCCAGCGCATTGCCAAAAACGCCACCGAGGCCGCCGCCGGCAAGGCCGCGGCATTCAAGCTGCTCAGCGATGCGCGCAATGATTTTGCCCAGCGCTGGGGCTATCTGAAGAAAGGCGACCCGGCGACCGGCCTGCCGCCAGCGCCGGCGACCGTGCGCCCGGAAATGCGTGCCGTGCAACTGGATTGGGAACGCCTGCTGAAGAACACCGACGCCATTCTTTCCAGCGAGCAGACCGTGTTGTCGTTGCATCAGGTGGCCGCCACCCTCGCCGAAACCGTGCCGCAGTTGCAGGTCGAATACGAAAAAGTGGTGGAGATCCTGCTGCAACGCGGCGCCCCGGCGGGGCAGGTGGCGATGGCCCAGCGTCAATCGCTGCTGGCTGAACGGATTCTCGGCGCGGTGAACACGGTATTGTCCGGCGACGAAAACTCGCAGCAGGCCGCCGATGCTTTCGGTCGTGACGCGGCGCGTTTCGGTCTGGTGCTCAACGGCATGCTTCAGGGTAACGTGTCGCAGAGGATCAGCCAGGTCGAAGACCGCGATGCGCGCGCGCGACTGACCGAGATTTCCGAGCTGTTCGAGTTCGTCTCCGGCTCAGTGGACGAAATCCTCGAAACCTCGCCCGAACTGCTCAAGGTGCGCGAATCGGCCACCAACATTTTCAGCCTGTCGCAAACCCTGCTTGATGAAGCCTCGCACCTGGCCAGCGGTTTCGAAAACCTGGCGGGTGGGCGCACCACCGATACCATTGGCGGTTACGTACTGGGTTTGTTGGCGTTAACCTCGATCATCCTCATCGGTTTGGTGATGGTGCGTGAAACCAATCGCCAACTGCGGGAAACCGCCGAGAAAAACGAGCGCAACCAGAACGCGATCATGCGTCTGCTCGACGAGATCGAGGACCTGGCCGATGGCGACCTGACGGTCACGGCATCGGTCACCGAAGATTTCACCGGCACCATCGCCGACTCGATCAACTATTCCGTGGACCAACTGCGCGACCTGGTGGCGACCATCAACCTGACGGCCGGCCAGGTCGCGGCCGCCGTGCAGGAAACCCAGGCCACCGCGATGCATCTGGCGCAAGCGTCGGAGCATCAGGCGCAGCAGATCGCCGAAGCGTCTACCGCCATCAACGAGATGGCCGAGTCCATCGATCAAGTGTCGGCCAACGCCGCCGAATCTTCGGCGGTGGCCGAGCGTTCGGTGGAAATCGCCAACAAGGGCAACGAGGTGGTGCACAACACCATCCACGGCATGGACAACATCCGCGAACAAATTCAGGACACCGCCAAACGAATCAAACGTCTTGGCGAGTCTTCCCAGGAAATCGGCGACATTGTCAGCCTGATCGATGACATTGCCGATCAAACCAACATCCTCGCGCTCAATGCGGCAATCCAGGCGTCCATGGCCGGTGATGCCGGGCGCGGCTTCGCGGTGGTCGCCGATGAAGTGCAACGTCTGGCCGAGCGTTCATCTGCGGCGACCCGGCAGATCGAAACCCTGGTGCGGGCGATTCAGACCGACACCAATGAAGCCGTGATTTCCATGGAGCAGACCACCACCGAAGTGGTGCGAGGTGCGCGGCTGGCGCAGGATGCCGGTGTGGCCCTGGAAGAAATCGAAGGGGTTTCCAAGACGCTGGCGGCGCTGATCCAGAGTATTTCCAACGCCGCACAACAACAGACGTCGTCTGCCGGTCAGATTTCCCTGACGATGAATGTGATCCAGCAAATCACGACGCAGACCTCGTCAGGTTCCACCGCCACCGCCGAGAGCATCGGCAACCTGGCGAAAATGGCCAGCCAGTTGCGGCGGTCGGTGTCCGGTTTCACCTTGCCGGCCGCCCAGGCGCAGGCGACGGACAACGCTTGAACCGCCTTCGGGCGTTGGCATTTTGACTGAAGTGGTAACTGGAGTGGTTATGGGTGATCGGCACGACTATGTGGCCCTCGAATGGGTCAAAGGCGAGATTGCCGAAACGCTGAAGCAGGCTCATCACGCCATCGAAACCCTGCTGGATGATCCGCAGGCGACGCACGCGCTGAGTGATTGCCTGGCGTGCATCCATCAGGTTCACGGCAGTTTGCAGATGGTCGAATTCTACGGCGCGGCCCTGCTCGCCGAAGAGATGGAGCAGCTTGTGTGCGCCATGCAACAGGACCGCGTCAGCCACCGTGACGAGGCGCTGCACCTGTTGATGCAAGCCTTGGGGCAATTGCCGATTTACCTCGACCGGGTCCAGGGCGCGCGTCGCGACTTGCCGCTGGTGGTGCTGCCGCTGATCAACGATCTGCGCAGCGCCCGTGGTGAAGGCCTGTTGTCGGAAACCAGTCTGTTCAGCCCGCAGCTGCCCGATCTGCCGCCGCTGGACGAAGAATCGCTGGCGCTGCTGGAACCGGCGGAGCTGCCGAGCGTGCTGCGCAAATTGCGGCAAATGTTGCAGATGGCCCTGGTTGGCTTGCTCCGTGAGCAGGATGACGAGACTAACCTCGGTTATCTGGCCAAGGTATTCAGTCGTCTCGAAAGCCTGTGCGGTACCGCACCCTTGAGCCCGTTGTGGCAGGTCGCTTCGGCGCTGGTCGAAGGCATGCGCGGCGGTGCGATTGCCAACAGCCCCGCCTTGCGCAGCCTGTTCAAGGACGCCGACAAGGAGCTCAAGCGTCTGCTCGAACAGGGCATGTCCGCGATCAATCAACCGGCGCCGCCGGAGCTGCTCAAGAGTTTGCTGTTTTACATTGCCAAAGCCGAACACCCCACCGGGCAGATGCTGACCATGAAAGATCGCTACGGACTGGACGATGCGCTGCCTGACAGCGCGATGGTCGATGAAGAACGCGCACGGCTGGCCGGTCCCGACCGCGACGCCATGCGTTCGGTACTGGCGGCGCTCTGCGAGGAGCTGGTGCGGGTCAAGGAGCGCCTGGACCTGTTCGTGCGCAGCGACCGGCAACACGCTTCCGATCTCGACAGCCTGTTGGCGCCGCTGCGGCAAATCGCCGACACCCTGGCGGTGCTGGGTTTCGGTCAGCCGCGCAAGGTCATCATTGACCAATTGGCGGTGGTGCTGAGTCTCGCCCAGGGCCAGCGTGCGCCCGATGACGCGATTCTCATGGATGTGGCCGGGGCCTTGCTCTATGTCGAAGCGACGCTGGCCGGCATGGTCGGCACCGTGGAACCGGAGAGTCAGGAAGAAAGCCGTCTGCCGACCACCGACCTGACGCAGATTCACCAGATCGTGATCAAGGAAGCGCGCATTTGCCTGCAGCAGGCCAAGGACATGATCGTCGACTACATCGACGCCGACTGGGACCGTCAGCATTTACAGGCGCTGCCGGCCCTGTTGACCCAGGTTCGCGGTGCGCTGGCGATGATTCCGTTGAGCCGCGCGGCCAGCCTGATCGAAACCTGCAATCACTTCATCCGCGAGCACCTGCTGCTCGATCCTGGCCAGCCCGACTGGCAGGAACTGGACAGCCTGGCCGACGTTATCGCCAGCCTCGAATACTACCTGGAGCGCCTTAACGATGACCCGGAAGCACCTGGTGAGTCATTGCTCGATATCGCCGAAAAAAGCCTGGCGTCACTCGGTTTCTTCCCCAGCGAACAGCATGTGCCGGTGCTCGAGGATGTGTTGAGCCCGAGCGAAGCGCAGGTCATGCAGCAGATGCAGGAACTGGACGGCCCGGCCATCGTCCAGACCCTGGCGGATGTGATGGCCAGCCCGGTGTCGGCGCTGAACCCGCCCGCCCTGACCACGCCGGGCAGCCTGTTGCCGCCGCCTGCCGGTGAAGAGCCGGTGGATGACGAACTGCGCGAAGTGTTCCTTGAAGAGGCCGATGAGGTGCTGCAAATCCTTCGGGAATACTTGCCGCGCTGGTCGGCCACCCCCAATGACCCGTCAGCCCTGGGGGAAGTGCGTCGCGCGTTCCATACGCTGAAGGGCAGTGGTCGAATGGTCCGTGCGCTGGTGCTCGGCGAACTGGCCTGGGCCGTGGAAAACCTGCTCAACCGCGTGCTGGAGCACAGCGTCGTACCGGGCGCTGCGGTGCAACAACTGTTGGCTGAAGTGGTGGCGCTGCTGCCGGAACTGGTGGCCGAATTTGCCGCCGGTGCACAACGCCAGCGCAACGACGTCGACCAATTGGCTGCCCGCGCCCATGCCCTGGCCAAGGGCGAGGAATGGGCCGCCGATGAAGATACCCAGGACGTCGCGGCCCTTGATCCCTTGCTGCTGGAGATCTTCCGCAAAGAAGCCGAAACCCATTTGAACAGCCTCAACCGCTTCCTGGATCAGGCTGCCGAACACGTGCCGCTGCAGGCCAGCGATGAGCTGCAACGCGCCTTGCACACCCTCAAGGGCAGCGCGTCGATGGCCGGGGTGTTGCCGATTGCCGAGCTGGCCGCGCCGCTGGATCAACTGGCCCGGGAATACAAGGCCCACCAGATCGCCCTGGATCTGGACGAAGTCGAATTGCTGTTGGAAGCCGAAGGATTGTTCCGCCTCGGCCTGCGCCAACTGAAGATGGACCCGTTGGCCGAGATCCCTGACGCGGCGGCCTTGATCCAACGCACCCAGGCAGTGTTGGCCGAACGTCTGGCCAGCCTGTCGAACACCTCGAGCACAGGGCTGCGCATCAAGCGCGATCCGCAATTGATCAACAACTTTCTGGCCCAGGGCATGGACATCCTGCTGGACGCCGAAAGCCTGTTGCAACGCTGGCAGCAACACCCTGGCGAACGCCAGGAACTCAGTGCGTTGCTGGATGAATTGACCACCCTCGGCGAAGGTGCGCACCTGGCCGATCTGCATCCTGTCGATGAGCTATGCGAAGCCTTGCTCGACCTTTACGGTGCGGTGGAAGAAAGCAGCCTGGCGGTCAGCGAGGCGTTTTTCCAGGAAGCGCAAAGTGCCCACGAAGCGCTGATCAACATGCTTGATGAACTGGCTGCCGGCCAGGAAGTCAGTCCGCGCCCGGAACGTATTCGCGCCTTGCACGGCCTGCTCGATCAGAGCCTCGACCCGTCGGCCATGGGCCTGATCCGTAGCGACGGCAGCCGCACCCTGAGCATCCGCGAACTGTCCGATGCCACCGCCGAACTCGAAAACAGCCTGCCCCCTGTGGGAGCGAGCCTGCTCGCGAAGGACGTCAACGATGACGCGTTATCGCAGGATAGACGCGGCGCCTGTGAGTCCATCGCGAGCAGGCTCGCTCCTGCAAAGGAACGTGAGCTGGACGACGAGATCGTTTCGATCTTCCTCGAAGAGGCCGTGGATATCCTCGAAAGCGCCGGCCAGGCCTTGCAGCGCTGGTTGGGCGAGCCGCAGAACGTCGCGCCGCTGTCGTCCTTGCAAAGGGACATGCACACCCTCAAGGGCGGTGCGCGCATGGCCGAGGTCGAGCCGGTCGGTGACCTGGCCCATGAACTGGAAAACCTCTACGAAGGCCTGGTCGACCGTCGTTACAGCTACAGCGTCGGGTTGACCGATTTGCTGCAACGCAGCCATGAGCGGTTGGCGCAATTGCTTGAGCAACTGCAACAGCACCAGCCCTTGGGCGACTCGAGCGAGTTGATCGAAGCGATCCGCGTGTTGCGCCAAGGGCAAACGGGCCACGCCGATGTGATCGAACCTGCGGCCAGCCATGACTCGGCCCATCACGACAGCGAGCTGCTGGACATCTTCCTCGAAGAAGGTTTCGACATCATCGAAAGCTCCGGTGCGGCGCTGGTGCGCTGGCAGGCCGAGCCGTCGAATCGTCAGGAAGTGGAAACCCTGCTGCGCGACCTGCACACGCTCAAGGGCGGCGCCCGTATGGTGGAAATCGCCCCGATCGGCGATTTGGCCCATGAGCTGGAGTTTCTCTACGAAGGTTTATCCACCGGGGTGCTGAAACCCACGTCGGCGTTGTTCGAGCTGCTGCAACGCAGCCATGACCGTCTGGCGCAAATGCTCGACGCGACCCGCGCCGGCGAACCCTTGCCGCCGGCCGATCGGCTGATCGACGCGATCAAGAACTTCAGCCACCCGACGCTGCCTGAAGCGCCAGCGCCAATCTCGCTGCCCGTCACCGCAAAAAACGAAGCCCCGCAGCAGCCCGATGCCGGGGCCGACATGGTCAAGGTTTCGGCGGAACTGCTCGATGACCTGGTCAACCTGGCCGGCGAGACATCGATCTTTCGCGGCCGCATCGAGCAGCAGGTCAGCGATGCGCAAATCACCCTGAACGAGATGGAAACCACCATCGAGCGGATGCGCGATCAGTTGCGTCGACTCGATATCGAAACCCAGGGTCGGATCCTCAGCCGCCAGCAAGTCGACGCCGAACGGCTGGGTTACGAAGAGTTCGACCCGCTGGAGATGGACCGTCACTCGCAATTGCAGCAACTGTCGCGGGCGCTGTTCGAATCGGCCTCCGACCTGCTCGACCTCAAGGAAACCCTCGACCGGCGCAATCAGGACGCGGAAAACCTGCTGCAACAGCAAGGCCGCATCAACACCGAACTGCAGGAAGGCCTGATGCATACGCGCATGGTGCCGTTCGAGCGGATGCTGCCGCGCTTGAAGCGCATCGTTCGTCAGGTGTCCGAAGAGTTGGGCAAGGACGTCGAGTTCATCGTCGAAAACGCTGAAGGCGAGATGGATCGCAACGTGCTCGAACGCATGGCCGCGCCGCTTGAGCACATGCTGCGCAACGCCGTGGACCATGGCCTGGAATCTGCCGAGGCGCGAATAGCGGCGGGCAAGCCGGCACAGGGACGGATCACCCTCGATCTGTTGCGCGAGGGCGGCGACATCATTTTCGATATTCGCGACGACGGTGCCGGCGTGCCCCTGGAGGCGGTGCGGCGCAAGGCGATCAAGCGCGGTTTGCTCGACCCGAACAGCGAGATCAGCGACCGCGACGTGCTGCAATTCATCCTCCAGCCGGGGTTCTCCACGGCCGAGAAAATCACCCAGATTTCCGGGCGGGGCGTCGGCATGGATGTCGTGCATGAAGAAGTCCGGCAACTGGGCGGCAGCATGAGCATCGATTCCGTACGGGGGCAGGGCGTGCACTTCCGCATTCGCCTGCCGTTCACGGTGTCGGTCAACCGCGCGCTGATGGTGCAATGTGGCGAGGATCAGTACGCGATCCCGCTGAACACCATCGATGGCATCGTCCGTGTGCTGCCCAACGAGCTCGAAGGGCATTTCCGCCTCGACCCGCCGACCTATGAATACGCCGGGCAGCGCTATGAACTGTGCTACCTGGGCGAACTGCTGAAAACCAGTCCACGGCCAAAACTGCTGGGCCAGAACCTGCCGCTGCCGGTGCTGCTGGTGCAGTGCAACGAACGGCACATCGCGGTGCTGGTCGATGCCATGGCCGGCACTCGCGAGATCGTGGTCAAGAGCCTCGGCCCGCAGTTCGCGGCCGTGAAGGGCGTGTCCGGCGCGACGATCCTGGGGGATGGCCGGGTGGTGCTGATCCTGGATTTGCTGGCGCCGATCCGCGCCCTGCAAGCCCATGTGCCACAGCGTCCGGCGAATCCCGATACCGAGAGCGAGCCGCAACGGCCGTTGCTGATCATGGTGGTCGATGACTCGGTCACCGTGCGCAAGGTCACCAGCCGCTTGCTCGAACGCCACGGCATGAACGTGCTGACGGCCAAGGACGGGGTCGACGCCATGCTGCTGCTTGAAGAACACATGCCCGACGTATTGCTGCTCGACATCGAAATGCCGCGCATGGACGGTTTCGAAGTGGCAACGCTGGTGCGCAGCGACGAGCGTTTGAAGCACCTGCCGATCATCATGATCACCTCGCGCACCGGGCAGAAACACCGCGACCGCGCCATGGCCATCGGCGTCAACGACTACCTCGGCAAGCCGTACCAGGAGTCGGTACTGCTCGAAAGCATCGCCCTATGGAGCAAAACCCATGCTTGAGCGGCTGATCGACCAGCGCACCAGCCACCTCACCGGCCTCTTGCTGCCACTGGCCGACCGTAACCTGATCCTGCCCAACGTCGCGGTCGCCGAACTGATCGACTACCAGCCCGCGGCATTCGACCTCGACACGCCGCCCTGGTATCTGGGGCGAGTACCGTGGCGCAACCGGCAAATCCCGCTGCTCAGTTTCGAGTCGGCGTGCGGCAGTAAAATCATCATCGGTGAGCGCGCACGAATCGTCATCCTCAACGCCCTCGGCGGCCGCCCCGAGCTGAAATTCATCGCCATGCTGGTCCAGGGCATTCCCCGCTCGTACAAGCTCGACAGTCAATTGAGCTATGTCGACGTGCCGCTGTGCTCGCTGGAAAAAGCAGCGGTGCAAGTGGGTGATCAAGTGGCCAGGGTTCCGGATTTGCTGGCGTTGGAAGAGTTGCTTGTGATCGCTGGATTGGCCTGACTGGTCCCATTGCAAGCAGGCTCGCTCCCACAGGGTTTTGTGTACACCGCAGATCCAATGTGGGAGCGGGCTTGCCCGCGAAGTCGTCAGCCCTGAGAACGCAACGCTCCTGGACCATTAACCTGACCGTAACAATCCACCACGCTGCTTGATTGATACCCCCCACCCAACGCTCCTAAGGTGACCCCACGACAGCGAACCCGTGGAGTGGTCATGACAACAACAATATCCCCCGACTCGCGATGGACGCGGCGGCGCAGCGAAAAGCAGCGGCGTCTCGAACTGGTGCGGGGCCTTGCCGACGGTGTGGTGTTGCCCACCGACAAGATCGTGGCGGCGCTGGAGGCGTTGATTCTGCCCGGCGACCGTGTGGTGCTGGAGGGCAACAACCAGAAGCAGGCGGATTTCCTCTCCCGCTCCTTGGTCAAGGCCGATCCCGGCAAGCTGCATGATTTGCACATGATCATGCCCAGCGTCGGGCGCGCCGAGCATCTGGACCTGTTCGAACGCGGCATCGCCAGCAAACTCGACTTCGCCTTCGCCGGCGCGCAAAGCTTGCGCATCAGCCAGTTGCTCGAAGACGGCCTGCTGGAAATCGGCGCGATCCACACCTACATCGAACTCTATGCGCGGCTGGTGGTGGACCTGATCCCCAACGTCGTGCTCTCGGCCGGGTTCATGGCCGACCGCGCCGGCAACATCTACACCGGGGCAAGTACCGAAGACACCCCGGCCCTGATCGAGCCGGCCGCGTTCAGCGACGGCATCGTCATCGTCCAGGTCAACCAGTTGGTGGACGACGTCAGCGAGTTGCCCCGCGTCGACATTCCCGCGTCCTGGGTCGATTTCGTGGTGGTGGCCGACAAGCCGTTCTACATCGAACCGCTGTTCACCCGCGACCCCCGGCACATCAAGCCTGTGCACGTGCTGATGGCGATGATGGCGATTCGCGGTATCTACGAAAAACACAACGTTCAATCGCTCAATCACGGCATCGGTTTCAACACTGCCGCCATCGAGCTGATCCTGCCGACCTACGGCGAATCCCTTGGATTGAAGGGCAAGATCTGCCGCAACTGGACACTCAATCCGCACCCGACGCTGATCCCGGCGATTGAAAGCGGTTGGGTCGAAAGCGTGCATTGCTTCGGCACCGAACTGGGCATGGAAAACTACATTGCCGCCCGGCCTGACGTGTTCTTCACCGGGCGTGACGGTTCCATGCGTTCCAACCGCATGTTCAGCCAGCTCGCCGGGCAATACGCGGTGGACCTGTTTATCGGCGCCACCCTGCAAGTCGATGGCGACGGCCATTCTTCAACCGTGACCCGTGGACGCCTGGCCGGTTTCGGTGGGGCGCCGAACATGGGCCACGATCCGCGTGGTCGGCGCCACGGCACGCCGGCCTGGCTCGACATGCGCCACAGCGACGCGCCTGAACCGATGCTCGAACGCGGCAAAAAACTCGTGGTGCAGATGGTCGAGACCTTCCAGGAGGGCGGCAAGCCGACCTTCGTCGAAACCCTCGATGCGATCGACGTGGCGAAGAAAAGCGGCATGCCATTGGCGCCGATCATGATCTACGGCGACGACGTCACCCATCTGCTCACCGAAGAAGGCATCGCCTACCTCTACAAGGCCCGCTCGCTGGAAGAACGCCGGGCGATGATCGCCGCCGTCGCCGGGGTGACCGCCATCGGCCTGCGTCATAACCCCAAAGACACGGCGCGCATGCGCCGTGAAGGGCTGATCGCCTTGCCCGAAGACCTGGGTATCCGCCGCACCGACGCCACCCGCGAATTGCTCGCCGCCAAAAGCGTGGCCGATCTGGTCGAGTGGTCCGGTGGTCTCTACAACCCGCCCGCCAAATTCAGGAGCTGGTAATGCACGCATTCAACCTGCAAGCGAAAACCCTGACCCTGGCTGACCGGCTGGCGGACCTGGCGGTGGACGCGCTGATCGACGAAGCGGACCTGTCGCCGAAACCGGCGCTGGTGGACCGACGCGGCAGCGGCGCCCATACCGATTTGCACCTGGGGCTGATGCACGCCTCGGCACTGGCATTGTGGCCGGCATTCAAGGAAATGGCTGAAGTCGCCATCGAGATCGGCGAGATCGGTTTGCCCCTGCGTGAGGTCATCGGGCTGATCGGCCGAGAAGGTGAGCAAGCGATGCTCGCCACCACCCACGGCGTGAATACCCATCGCGGGGCCATCTGGGCGTTGGGCCTGTTGGTTGCGGCTGCCGCGCTGGAACCTGAATCGACTGGCGCAGGTTCCATCGCTTTGCGCGCCGCACGCCTGGCCTTGCTCGACGACCGCCATGCGCCACGGCCTTTGAGCCATGGTGCCCAAGTCGCCCAGCGCTACGGCGCTCGCGGTGCCCGGGAAGAAGCGCAGTTGGGCTTCCCGGCCGTCACCCAACGCGCACTGCCGCAACTCAAGCGCAGCCGCGCCGCCGGCCATGGCGAACAGAACGCCCGGCTCGATGCACTGCTGGCGATCATGACCCGACTGGCCGACACCTGCGTGCTCTACCGCGCCGGCGAACAAGGCCTGTACACCATGCAGCGTGGCGCCCAGGCGGTGCTCGACGCGGGCGGCAGTGCCAGCCTCGGCGGTCGCCGGCGCTTGCACGAGCTGGACCAACAATTAATCGCGCTGAATGCCTCGCCCGGTGGTGCTGCCGATCTGCTCGCAGCCTGCCTGTTCATCGACCGCATCGAATCTGGCGACGGCTTTAATCAGGGAGCTTTTTGATGGAAACCTTATCCTTTGAATTCCCCGCCGGGCAGCCGCCACGCGGCCGCACACTGGTGGGCTGTGTCGGCTCGGGTGATCTGGAAGTGCTGATCGAGCCGGGTCAGGCCGGCAAGCTGACCATCACCGTGCAGACCTCGGTCAATGGCAGCGAGCAACGCTGGCAGCACCTGTTTGCACGGATGTTCGACGGGCAGACCCCGCCGGCGATGGACATCGACATTCACGATTTCGGCGCCACCCCCGGCGTGGTGCGTTTGCGCCTGGAGCAGGGCTTCGAGGAGATCGGCCATGACTGACAGCGCAGATCTGCTGCACAAGCACAGCTTCGTCGAACTCGGCGCCCGCCAACGGGCGAAGGCCTTGCTCGATGCCGGCACCTTTCGCGAATTGCTCGACCCGTTTCAACGGGTCATGTCGCCCTGGTTGTCGCGTCAGGGTGTGGTGCCACAGGCCGATGACGGCGTGATCATTGCCAAGGGCAGCATCGACGGTTTGCCGGTGGTGATCGGGGCTATCGAAGGGGCTTTCCAGGGCGGCAGCCTCGGTGAAGTCGGCGGGGCGAAACTGGCCGGTGCCCTGGAGCTGGCGGCCGAAGACAACCGCAACGGCATCCCGACCCGTGCCGTGCTGCTGCTGGAAACCGGTGGCGTGCGTTTGCAGGAAGCCAACCTCGGCTTGGCGGCGATTGCCGATGTTCATGCGGCGATTGTCGATCTGCGCCAATACCAACCCGTGATTGGCGTGGTGGCCGGCAGCGTGGGCTGCTTCGGCGGCATGTCGATTGCCGCGGGTTTGTGCAGCTACTTGCTGGTGACTCAGGAAGCGCGCCTCGGCCTGAACGGCCCGCAGGTGATCGAACAGGAGGCCGGGCTTGAGGAATACGACTCGCGGGATCGTCCGTTCATCTGGAGCCTGACTGGTGGCGAGCAACGGTTTGCCACCGGCCTGGTGGATCGCTACGCCGAGGACGACGTGGCGCAGATCCGCCAGCAGGTCAGCGCATTGCTCAAACAGGGTTTGCCCGCACAGCACCGCAGCACTCAGGCCGAACTGTTCCTGCAACGGCTGGCGCGTCTGGACGCCGGGCCGCAAATCGAGCCTTCAGTGGTTCGCGATCTGTATCAAGGAGAGCGCTCATGAGTTCGTATTCCCTGAGAGGCTTGAACTGGTTCAACGCCTTGAGTGCTGGCGCCAAACCGGTCGAAGGTTTGCCGGCTTCGCTGAAGGTGGCGGATGGATTTTTAGGTGAACAAGCCGTTCGGTTTATCGCGGTGGTGGCCGACCCGGATAACCGTTTCGTCCGTGCCCGTCACGGCGAAGTCGGGTTGCTCGAAGGTTGGGGCCTGGCCAAAGCGGTGGATGAAGTCATAACGGCCGATCAGGACAAAGCGCAAAAACGTGCCTTGATCGCCATCGTCGACGTTCCGAGCCAGGCTTATGGCCGGCGCGAAGAAGCACTCGGCATCCATCAGGCCCTGGCCGGTGCCGCCGACAGTTATGCCCGTGCCCGCCTGGCCGGCCACGCCGTGATCGGCTTGTTGGTGGGCAAGGCCATGTCCGGGGCGTTTCTTGCCCACGGTTATCAGGCCAACCGGCTGATTGCCCTGCGTGATCCTGGGGTGATGGTGCATGCCATGGGCAAGGCTTCGGCGGCGCGGGTGACGCTGCGCAGTGTCGAAGAACTGGAAACCCTGGCCGCCAGCGTGCCGCCGATGGCCTATGACATCGACAGCTATGCCAGCCTCGGTTTGCTCTGGGAAACCTTATCGGTGGAGCAGATCGAACAACCCTCGGCGAACGATCTGGCGCGGGTGACTGAGTGCCTGACGTTGGCGATCGGCGATGTCGCTGCCAAGGGACGCGACCTGAGCGGCCGCCTCGGTGCCGCCCATCGCGCGGCCTCAAGCCAGGTTCGCCAATTGCTGAGGGCGCAGTGGTGAGCACGCTGCTGGCCCACGACCTGCTCTGGGGGATGACCCCGGCGCAGTTGCCTGCGGATGCGCCTGCGTGGGTGATCGAGTCTGTCCTTGCCGGGCAACCGGTGGTGGTACGGCGTGCATTGTCAGCGGCCGGGCAGGTCGCGGTCGGTCTGCGTGGCCGTCTGCGTGAGCAGCGTTACGCGGCGTCGATGGCGATCCGGTCGATCACCCGTCGGGTCACGCCGGAAGCATTGCGCCATGTCGTGATCGACCGTGATCTGCCGGTGGTGAAAGCCCTGGCTCAATTGCGGCCCCTGCTCGATAGCTGTGGTTGGGTCTGGGGTGTCAGCGGCAGTGCCGGGTTTGAGCTGGCCAGCGGATTTTCAGCCCTGCACGAGGGCAGTGATCTCGACCTGATCCTGCGCACGCCGCAGCCGCTGAGTCGCACCCGTGCTCAAGCGTTGCTGGCGACGCTCGACACCGCCATGTGCGTGGTGGACATGCAATTGCAGACGCCATTTGGCGCCGTCGCCTTGCGTGAATGGGCCGGCTCTTCGAATCGCGTGCTGCTCAAGAGCGCAAGCCAGGCCTGTCTGGTGCTCGATCCATGGAATCCGCAGGAGCAGGCAGCGTGAGCAGCTTGTTGGTGTTCCCCGGCCAGGGCGCGCAGCAGCCGGGCATGCTTCAGCGCTTGCCTCGGGAAACCCTGAGCGAGGCCAGCGACGTGCTCGGCGAGGATGTCTTGCGGCTGGATTCCGCTGCGGCTTTGCAGTCGACGCGGGCCGTTCAGCTGTGCCTGTTGATCGCGGGTGTGGCGGCCTCACGGCAGCTGTCAGTGGCTGCGGATTACGTCGCCGGATTGTCGATCGGCGCCTACCCGGCCGCGGTGGTGGCCGGTGCCCTGAGTTTCAGCGATGCGTTGCATCTGGTCAGCCTGCGCGGTGAGTTGATGCAGCAGGCTTATCCTCAGGGCTACGGCATGACCGCGATCATCGGTCTGGATCTGGCTACGGTCGAAGGTTTGCTGGCCCGGGTTCACGGCGACGACACGCCGGTTTACCTGGCCAACATCAACGCTGATAACCAGGTGGTGATTGCCGGCAGCGATGGGGCGATGAAAGCCGTCGCCGAGTTGGCGAAAGTGAATGGCGCCGGGCTGGCCAAGCGTCTGGCGGTGAGCGTGCCGTCGCACTGTCCGCTGCTGGATGCGCCGGCGAAGGTCCTGGCCGAAGCCTTCGCCACGGTGCCACTGAAAACGCCGGTCCTGGGTTATCTCAGCGGCAGCCGCGCGCGGATGGTGACCCACATCGAAGCGTTGCGCGACGACCTCGCTTTCAACATGTGCCGCGTGGTGGATTGGCGCGGCACGGTACAAAGCGCTTATGAGCGCGGCGTACGTCTACAGATCGAACTGCCGCCCGGTGCGGTGTTGACCGGGCTGGCGCGCCGGGTGTTCGAGCAGGGCACCGTGATGGCTTTCGACGGTGCACGGCTCGATACCCTGCAGGCGCTGTTGCGTGAGGAGGGAAGCCGCCAATCCTAGATCACTGACTCAGGCTTCGAACAACAAAAACAATATTCGACGATGCAATTTGAGGACGACAACAATGATTATTTACGGTGTGGCATTTCTCGCCTTTTGTACCCTGACGGGTATTTTCATCGGCGAACTGCTTGGCAAGCTGATCGGCATTCCGGCCAACGTCGGCGGCGTCGGTATTGCGATGCTGCTGTTAATCGGGCTCGGCAGTTACCTCAACAAAAACGGCTGGTTCAAGGGAAAAACCGAACAGGGCGTTGAATTCTGGAGCGCAGTTTACATTCCGATTGTCGTTGCCATGGCGGCACAGCAGAACGTTTATGGCGCGCTCAAGGGCGGGCCAATGGCGATTCTGGCGGGAGTGGCAGCAGTTGCCATCGCTTTTGCGCTGGTGCCGGTCCTGGTTCGTATTGGTAACAAAGAACCGGCTTCGGTCATTCCTCCCAAGACTGTAGGGTGAGCGCCATGTACGAATCATTGATGAAAGTGATTACCGGTTACGGCCTGATCAGTGGCTTTGCGATTGTCGGCGTGACCATGTGGGTGTCCTACTGGATTTCCAATACGTTTACCAAAGGTCGCCTGCACGGCTCGGCCATCGCCATTTTGCTCGGTCTGTTGTTGTCGTACGTCGGTGGTGCGTTGACCGGTGGCCAGAAAGGCGTGGTGGACATCCCATTGCTGTCCGGGATCGGTTTGCTGGGCGGTGCCATGTTGCGTGATTTCGCGATTGTGGCGACGGCGTTCGGCGTCAGCGTCGATGAGCTTAAACGTGCCGGTTTTGTCGGAGTACTGGCATTGTTCGTTGGCGTCGGGACGTCGTTCATCGCTGGTGTCGCGGTGGCTATGGCCTTTGGATATACCGATGCGGTGAGCCTGACCACCATTGGTGCCGGGGCCGTGACGTATATCGTCGGACCGGTAACCGGGGCTGCCATTGGCGCCAGTTCCGAGGTCATGGCGCTGTCGATTGCGGCCGGGTTGATCAAAGCCATTCTGGTGATGGTCATGACGCCGTTCGTGGCGCCAGTAATCGGTCTGAACAATCCACGCAGTGCGGTGATCTTTGGTGGTTTGATGGGCACTTCCAGTGGCGTGGCGGGCGGGTTGGCGGCCACGGATCCGAAGCTAGTTCCTTATGGTTGCCTGACCGCCGCGTTCTACACGGCGTTAGGCTGTTTGCTCGGGCCTTCGGTGCTGTTTCTGATCATGCGCGGATTAATGGGCTGATGTCTTCGAGGGTAAGCCTCGCTCCTGCAGGGGATTGCGTAATCCCTGTAGGCGCGAGGCTTGCTCGCCAAGGATGTGCGGCGGCTCTCAACCCTGCCGATTGGCATACATCCGACACTCTGCCAATAGCGCCAGCAGATTCGGGTCACGCTCCTTTGCCTTGAGAAACACCACGCCGATGTGCTGCTGCAACCGGTATTTTTCCTGCAACGGGATCAGCTTCACCCGGTTCTCGTACACCGCCGCAATCCTGCCCGGCAGCAATGCATAACCCACCCCCGAACTGACCATGCTCAGCAAGGTGAAGATGTCGTTGACCTGCATCGCCACCTTCGGCTCGAACCCCGCCTGCTCGAATACCCGCTTGCCGTCCTGATGGGTGGCGAAGCCCTGGGTCAGGGTGATGAAGGTTTCGTCGCGCACTTCGGCGAGGTCGACTTCGGTGCGTTGGGCGAACTTCGAATCGGCCGGCGTGGCGAGGAAGATATCGTCGGAAAACAGTTGGATCTGCTCGCAATCCGGGTCGTTGATGCTGTCGTCCAGGGACACCAGGATCGCATCCACTTCCATGTTCTTGAGCTTGTAGAGCAGGTCGAAATTCGAACCAAGGATCAGGTCGATGTTGAGTTCGCTGCGGCGGATTTTCAGCCCCATGATCAACTGCGGCACGGTCTTCACGGTCAGCGAATACAGCGAGCCCAGTTTGAAACGTTCAGCGGAAAATCCGGCGGCCTCGCGGGTCAGGCGTACGCTCTCGACCACGTCCTGAATCAGCTTCTGCGCCCGTTCTTCCAGCACGTAGGCGCTTTCCAGCGGGGTCAGGTTGCGGCCTTCGTGTTTGAACAACGGGCAGCGCAAGGCGCTTTCCAGGGAATGGATCGCCCGGTGCACGCTGACGTTGCTGGTCTGTAACTCGGCTGCGGCCCGCGCCAGATTGCCGGTGCGCATGAAGGCCAGGAACACCTCGAGTTTTTTCAGGGTCAACTCTTCGTCAATCAGCATGGCGCGGACTCTTTTTGGAATGATCCGATTGTGCCTATTTACATTGGGTTACGCAGACCTTTGTGGGCGCTGGCTTGCCAGCGATGGCGTCATGAAGATCAACGTAGAGTTTGGGGTCCTGTCGCCAGCACGCTGGCTACAAAGAGATTTGTGTTTTGAAGCATTGCGCTTTTACGCTTGAAGCCTGAGCCTTGCGCACGGCGGTAACGAAATTTCGAGGTGAGCAATACATGTATCACGGGGAAAGACTCAATGCCTGGACGCATCTGATCGGGGCGGTAGCGGCGTTTGTCGGGGGTGTCTGGCTGATCGTCGTCGCCAGTCTGGACGGCAGTCCGTGGAAGATTGTCAGCATGGCGATCTACGCCTTCACCTTGCTGGTGCTGTACAGCGCGTCGACCGTGTACCACAGCGTGCGCGGGCGCAAGAAAGCGATCATGCAGAAGGTCGATCACTTTTCGATCTACCTGTTGATCGCCGGCAGCTATACGCCGTTTTGCCTGGTGACCTTGCGCGGGCCCTGGGGCTGGACGTTGTTCGGGATTGTCTGGGGGCTGGCGCTGATCGGCATTTTGCAGGAGATCAAGCCGCGCTCGGAAGCGCGGATTCTGTCGATCGTGATTTACGCGGTGATGGGCTGGATCGTACTGGTGGCGGTCAAGCCATTACTGGCGGCGCTGGGTGGCGCCGGGTTTGCGTGGTTGGCCTCGGGCGGGGTGTTGTACACCGTGGGCATTATCTTTTTTGCCCTCGATCATCGCCTGCGCCATGCCCACGGGATCTGGCATCTGTTCGTGATTGCCGGGAGCCTGCTGCACTTCGTGGCGATTTTCTTTTATGTCCTGTGACCGCTCCTACAGATCCGGCGCAAGACCAGCAATGCGATCGAGTTGTGCCTGGGCCTGTCGACTGAACACCTGCAACAGGTCGCTCAAAGTGTGGGGCGGCGGTTCCGTGGCGCGGGTCACCGCGTAAAGGGTGATGGGCAGCGGTGGCGCGAGAGGGCGAATAGTCGTTTTGGCGGGGGAGGCGCCCAGGGCCGTGAACGGATCGATCACCGCCAGCCCGGCACCGGACTCCACCATCGCCCGGGCCAGCGAATAGGTCTGCACCGCGATGCGCACCCGGGGCGGCGGTTCGACCGCTTCGAGGTAGCTGTCGAGCCGGGCGGCCAGCGGGTCGGCACTGGACAAGCCAATCAGCGGCGCATCGGCCAGGGCCATCAATGACAATGGCATGCCGGCCTGCGCCGATGGCCAGTAACCCGCCGGTGCCAGCACCACCAATACACCGCCCGCCAAGGCTTGGGCCTTGAGCCCCGGATGATCCGGTCTTTGAAGCGTCAGGGCGACATCCACTTCACGCATCAGCAGGTTCTGCACCAGCTCACGGCTATGGGCGCTGGACAGTTCGCAGGCGATGTCCGGGTAGCGTGCGGTCCACTCGTGAATGGCCGGCGGCAACAACGACAGGGCCAGCGCCGGAGTGGCGCCGATCCGCAGGCTGTGGCCGGGTTCGCGACGCAGGCTCTGGGCCAGGCGCCGCACGCCTTGCAAGCTTTCGCTGACCTTGTCGACCTCGCGCTCCAGCTCCAGCGCTTCGGGCGTCGCTTGCAACTTGCCGCGAACCCGCAAGAACAACGGGAACCCCAACTGCTGCTCGGCGTGCTGCAGCACCTTGGTCACCGCCGGTTGCGAGACGTGCAGCAATTGCGCCGCGGCGCTGATCGATCCGGTTTGGCGGATGGCCTGGAAAATCTCGATGTGACGGAGGCGCATGGCGAGTCCATAACCTTTGTTTATGGGTTAAGCATCTTTATTCATTGTTCGCCGCCTGTCACCTGGCCCTAACCTCGGCTTCGTCATCACAACGGTTTTAAGGACGGACATGGCTCAGCGTGTGTGCATCATCGGCGGCGGCGTGATTGGCCTGGCAACGGCCTATGCGCTGGTGCGCGACGGCTTTGAGGTGACCGTCATCGAGGCGCGGGACGCGTTGGGCAGCGAAACCAGTTTCGCCAATGGTGGACAACTCTCTTATCGCTACGTCGCACCTTTGGCTGACGCCGGCGTGCCGTTGCAAGCCATCGGCTGGATGCTGCGCGGCGAATCACCCTTGAAGCTGCGCCCGCGGTTCGACGCT
Source organism: Pseudomonas fluorescens group sp. PF-69 (assembly GCF_054481235.1). NCBI lineage: Bacteria > Pseudomonadati > Pseudomonadota > Gammaproteobacteria > Pseudomonadales > Pseudomonadaceae > Pseudomonas > Pseudomonas fluorescens group sp. PF-69. The sequence goes on from NZ_JBTMNC010000001.1 coordinate 1,997,322, forward strand.
GCGCAGTGGCGCTGGATGGCGTCCTTTCTCGGCGCTTGCCGCCGCTCGGTCAACCGTGAGAACGCCGCACACTTGCTGCGGCTGGCGCTGTTCAGTCAAGGCACATTGAAGGCATGGCGCGAAGACGATGGGCTCGCAGGCTTCCAATGGCGGCGCAACGGCAAACTGGTGACCTTCCGGGAGCGCGCCAGCTTCGAGCATGCATGCCAGCGGCTGGCCGACCCTCAGCAGCAACAGGTGCTGTCGGCGGCCGAGTGCGCTCAACTTGAGCCGGCCCTGGCCGATGCACCCTTTGTCGGTGCGATTTATACGCCGGACGAAGAAGTGGGCGATTGCCATGCTTTCTGCCGGCTATTGGCTACACGGTTGCAAGCGTCCGGGCGTTGCGAGTTACGCCTGGGGCAAGCGGTGACCGGCATTCGCCACGCCAACGGCAGCGTCAGCGCCATCGATCTGGGCGAGCAAGTGGTGCCGGTCGATCAATTGGTGATCGCCGCCGGCCACCGCAGTCCGCTGTTGGCATTGCCCGGTCTGCAATTGCCGTTGTACCCGCTCAAGGGCTACAGCCTGACGGTGCCCATCGGCCCCGAACACCAGGCCCCGGATGTGAGCATCACCGACTATGACCGCAAAATCGTATACGCACGGATCGGCGAGCAGTTGCGGGTGGCCGCGATGGTCGACATCGTTGGCTTTGATCCTGCTATAGACCCCAAACGACTGGCGTTGATCAAGCGTCAGGCCCGTGACACCTTCCCCAATGCCGGGGCCTATGACGCGGCCACCGAATGGGCCGGGATGCGCCCGGCCACGCCGAGCGGCGTGCCGTTGCTGGGCGCCACGGCCTATCGCAACCTGTGGCTCAACATCGGTCATGGCGCGTTGGGTTTCACCCTGGCCTGTGGCAGTGGGCGGTTGCTCAGTGAACTGATCGGCCAGCGCCGGCCCTCCATCGATATGCACGGTTTCAACCACCGGGCCGCCTGATCTTTCATTTGCCAAGAGGACACTGCAATGACCATTACCCGACTCCACAGCAACCCGAGGTTGTCTGGCGCCGTGACGTTTGGCGATCTGGTATTTCTCTCTGGCCAAGTGCCGGGTGAAGCCTCGGACGTGGGCGGTCAGACCCGCGAAGTGCTGGCCAGGATTGATGCGTTGCTGGCCGAAGCCGGCAGCCACAAGGATCAAATGCTCAGCGCGACCATTTACTTGAAAAATATCACCGACGATTTTGCCGCCATGAATGAGGTCTGGTCGAACTGGCTATCGCCAGGGCAGGCCCCGAGCCGCACGACCGTGCAGGCCGAGCTGGCGAGACCGCAGGTGCTGGTGGAAATCACTGTCATCGCCGCTCGTTTGAAATGACCCTCATCCAACACCCACAACGGAGAATAACAATGCAAAAAATCACGTTGCTCGGCTGCACCCTCGGACTGTTGCTCACGAGTCCGGTCCAGGCCAACGAGGCCCCACTGACCGGCACCCTGAGCAAGATCGCCAATGCCAGGAGCATTACCCTGGGCTATCGCGATGCGTCGGTGCCGTTCTCATACGTGGGTGATCAAACCGGCAAACCGATGGGCTATTCGGTGGATCTGGCGGGCAAGATTGTCGAGCGTATCCAGCAGCAATTGGCGTTGCCGGACCTGAAGGTGAAGTACAACCTGGTGACCTCGCAAACACGCATTCCTCTGGTGCAGAACGGTACCGTGGACCTGGAGTGTGGCTCCACGGGCGTGACCGCCGAGCGGCAGAAGCAAGTGGCGTTTTCCTATGGCTTCATCTATGTAAAAGGCCAATTGCTGACCGCCAGGGACAGCGGTATCAAAAGCTTCGCCGACTTGCGTGGCAAGAACGTGGTGACGACTGCCGGTACTACCAACGAGCGCTTCCTGAAGAGCTACAACGTCGACCACAAGATCGACATGTTCGTGATCAGCGCCAAGGATCACGGCGAAGCCTTTCAGATGCTGCAATCGGGTCGTGCCGCCGCTTTCTACATGGACGATGCGCTGCTCTACGGCGAGCGCGCCAAGGCCCATGATCCACACAAGTGGGTGGTGGTGGGAGAGGAGCAATCGCGGGAAATCTACAGCTGCATGGTGCGCAAGGACGACCCGCAGTTCCTGGCGCTGATCAACGGCGCACTGGGGGATCTGTACAGTTCGGGAGAAATCAACGGCATCTACCAGCGCTGGTTCGAACAGCCGATCCCGCCGAAGGGTTTGAACCTTGAGTTTCCGATGACCAGCGAACTCAAGGCGATCATTGCCAAGCCGGTAAGCGATCCGGTGCAATAGTTATCTGTGCTGTTGCCATAGACCGCGTCGCGGCCATCGCGAGCAGGCTCGCTCCCACAGTGGAACGCATTTGAAAGGTGGGAGCCTGCTCGCGATAGGGGCCTAGAAATCGCCCCAAAGCTGCTGGGCTACCGACAGAGCCACAACCGGCGCAGTCTCTGTACGCAATACCCGAGGCCCCAGCCGGGCCGCATGAAAACCAGCGGCCTTGGCCTGATCCACTTCCGCATCCGACAACCCGCCTTCCGGACCGATCAGAAAGGCCAGCGTCGCAGGCTTGGCATGACTGACCAGTGGTTCGGCCACCGGGTGCAGCACCAGCTTCAATTCAGCCTGAGTCTGTTTCAACCAATCGGCCAGCAGCACCGGCGGATGAATCACCGGCACCCGTGAGCGCCCGCATTGCTCGCAGGCGCTGATCGCGACCTGGCGCCAGTGCAGCAGGCGTTTGTCGGCGCGTTCGTCCTTGAGCCGGACTTCGCAGCGTTCGCTGAAGATCGGGGTGATTTCGCTGACACCCAGTTCAGTGGCTTTCTGGATTGCCCAGTCCATGCGCTCGCCACGGGACAGGCCCTGACCGAGATGGATCTGCAGTGGCGACTCGACCTGGCCGGCGAATTGCTCGTCGATCTGCACCACAACCCGTTTTTTGCCGACCTCCACCAGGGTGGCGCGGAATTCCTGGCCCGAGCCATCGAACAGTTGCAGCAGATCGCCCTCGGCCATGCGCAACACGCGGCTGATGTAATGGGCCTGGGCTTCGGGCAATTCGTGTTCGCCGGTGCTCAGGGGGGCGTCGATAAAGAAACGGGACAGTCTCATTGGGGTTCTCTACTGAATTCGATCGGAGTCGCTTTTGTGGCGAGGGCGCTTGCTCCCACGCCACAGGGTCGTGCAGTGACGGTCAGCCCGGATCACGGAACCCCGGATGGAAGTCCTTCGGCACCGAAACACTGACGCTGTCGCGAGTCGCGATGTCGATGCCTTCGCTGGCCACTTCGGCCAGAAAGTCGATCTGTTCCGGCGTGATCACATACGGCGGCAGGAAATACACCACGCTGCCCAGAGGTCGAAGTAAAGCACCGCGCTCCAGCGCATGCTGGAACACCTTCAGGCCACGGCGCTCCTGCCATGGATAGGCCTCTTTGCTGGCCTTGTCCTTGACCATTTCGATGGCCAGGACCATGCCGGTCTGGCGCACTTCGCTGACGTTAGGGTGATCCACCAGGTGCGCCGTGGAGGAGGCCATGCGCCGCGCCAGGGCCTTGTTGTTCTCGATGACGTTGTCTTCTTCGAAGATATCCAGCGTTGCCAGCGCCGCCGCACAGGCCAGCGGGTTGCCGGTGTAGCTGTGCGAGTGCAGGAAGGCGCGCAGGGTAGGGTAGTCGTCGTAGAAGGCGCTATAGACGTCTTCGGTGGTCAGGCAGGCGGCCAGTGGCAGATAACCACCGGTCAGGGCCTTGGACAGGCAGAGGAAATCCGGACGGATGCCGGCCTGTTCGCAAGCGAACAGGGTGCCGGTGCGGCCGAAGCCGACGGCGATTTCGTCGTGGATCAGGTGCACGCCATAGCGGTCGCAGGCTTCGCGCAGCAACTTGAGGTACACCGGGTGGTACATGCGCATGCCGCCGGCACCCTGGATCAGCGGCTCGACAATCACTGCCGCGACCGTGTCGTGGTTCTCGGCCAGGGTCTGTTCCATGGCGGCGAACATGGTTCGCGAGTGTTCTTCCCAGCTCATGCCTTCGGGGCGCAGGTAGCAATCCGGGCTTGGCACCTTGATGGTGTCGAGCAGCAGGGCTTTGTAGGTTTCGGTGAACAGTGGCACGTCGCCCACCGACATCGCCGCCATGGTTTCGCCGTGGTAGCTGTTGGTCAGGGTCACGAAGCGCTTCTTGTTCGGCTGACCGCGGTTGAGCCAGTAGTGAAAGCTCATTTTCAGCGCCACTTCGATGCAGGACGACCCGTTATCGGCGTAGAAGCACCGCGTCAGGCCTTCCGGTGTCATCTTCACCAGGCGCTCGGACAACTCGATCACGGGCTGATGGCTGAAACCGGCGAGGATCACGTGTTCGAGTTGATCGACCTGATCCTTGATGCGCTGGTTGATGCGCGGGTTGGCATGGCCGAACACATTGACCCACCAGGAGCTGACGGCATCGAGGTAGCGCTTGCCTTCGAAGTCTTCCAGCCAGACGCCTTCGCCGCGCTTGATCGGGATCAGTGGCAGTTGTTCGTGATCTTTCATCTGGGTGCAGGGATGCCACAACACCGCGAGATCGCGTTCCATCCACTGTTTATTCAGGCCCATTTTCACTCTCCTCGAGGCGGTCCGTGACAAGCGCGGACCTACAATCGCGCAAGCCTATGCAATGCGTCGCGTGGGGACAACCCATTGTGTCGATTGAGCTACTTTGTATAGGGCGATCAGACGCTGCTGGCAGGCGTCTGGCGGCTGACGTATCCTTCGCGGTTCTTGAGCCGACTGGCTCGCAAAAACCGCTATTTTTCGTGTATTTCCGGAGTTCGCTGAATGTCTGTCGGTTGGCTGCGCGCCTGTGCGCTGGTGATGTTGGGGCTGTTCAGCGTGTCTGCGCTGGCCAAGGATAAAACCGCAATCGTGATCGGCGGTGGGGTTTCGGGCCTCACGGCGGCTTACGAGCTGCAGAACAAGGGCTGGCAGGTCACGCTGCTGGAAGCCAAACCGAGCCTGGGCGGGCGCTCCGGCATGGCCACCAGCGAGTGGATCGGCAACGACAAGACCCAGCCGGTTTTGAACAAGTACGTCTCGACCTTCAAGCTGAGCACCACGCCAGCGCCTGAGTTCGTGCGTACCCCGGGCTATCTGATCGACGGCGTGTATTACAGCGCTGCCGACCTGGCGACCAAGGAGCCGGCCACCGCCGACGCACTCAAGCGCTACGAAAAGACCGTGGACGACCTGGCGCGTTCGATCGACGACCCGCAGAACCCGGCCGCCACCAACACGTTGCACGCCCTGGATCAGATCAACGTGTCCAGCTGGCTCGACAAGCAAAACCTGCCGGCCACCGCGCGCCAGTTGATCAACCAGCAAATTCGTACTCGCTACGACGAACCTTCGCGCCTGTCGCTGCTGTACTACGCGCAGCAGAGCCGTGTTTACCGTGGCGTGTCGGACCGTGACCTGCGCGCTTCGCGTCTGGTCGGGGGCAGCCCGGTGCTGGCCCAGGCCTTGGTCAAGCAGCTGAAAACCATCAAGACCAACTCCCCGGTCTCGGCCATCACCCAGGACAAGGACGGCGTCACCGTCAAGGTCGGCAGTGTCGGCTACCAAGCTGACTACGTCGTACTGGCCGTGCCGTTGCGCGCCCTGAACAAGATTCAGATGACCCCGGCGCTGGACGCCCAGCATCAGGCAGCAATCAAAGGCACCAACTACGGTTGGCGCGACCAGATCATGCTCAAGTTCAAGACGCCGGTGTGGGAAAGCAAGGCGCGCATGTCCGGCGAGATCTACAGCAACACCGGCCTGGGCATGTTGTGGGTCGAGCCTGCGTTGAAGGGCGGTGCCAACGTGGTGATCAACCTGTCCGGCGACAACGCCCGGGTGATGCAGGCGTTCGGCGACAAGCAAATGGTCGATCAGGTGCTGATTCGCCTGCATGCGTTTTACCCGCAGGCCCGTGGTGCGTTTACCGGTTATGAAATCCGTCGCTACAGCACCGACCCCTCGATGGGCGGCGCTTACCTGGCGTTCGGTCCTGGCCAGATCAGCAAGTTCTGGCGCCTGTGGGAACGTCCGATCCAGCGTGTAGCTTTTGCCGGCGAACACACCGACACCTTGTACCCGGGCACCCTGGAAGGCGCATTGCGCACCGGTCAGCGTGCGGCCAGCCAGGTAGAAGACCTGGCGGCGGGCAAATCGTTTGAGCCGGAGAAAGCGCTTCCGGTGGCGGCTGCGGCAGCAGGTGCCGGCGCGGTGGCGGCGAAGAAAGGCAACTTCTTCACCAATCTGTTTGGTGGCTCGGATGACGAGAAGAAACCGGCACCGGTCAAGGCCCCTGAGCCTGTCGCGCCACCAGCGCCGGCTCCTGCTCCTGCTCCTGCTCCTGCTCCTGCACCTGCGCCGGCCGCTGCGCCAGCCCCGGTCGAAGCGGCGAAGCCTGCAACGCCGGTGAAAGCCGAGCCGGCCAAGAAGGCTCCGGCGAAGAAGCCGGCAGCCAAGACCGAGGCGAAAAAAGCCCCGGCCAAGGCACCTGCCAAGAAAACTGAACCGGCTAAGAAGCCGGCGGCCAAACCGGCAGCCACCCCGGCTCCGGCAACGGAGGCGAAGGCTCAATAACCTTCAGGTGTAAAAAAAGCGCGGCCCATGGGTCGCGCTTTTTTTTGCCATAAAACATGAAACATTCCGGCTTTAGCTGCACAGTCCTACACGCCTCAGCGATGTATCAGATACATCCCACAACCGAATCAGAGCGAAATGATAGAAGGCGGCTGCTCTTGAATCCCAGGATCTTCAAAAACCTGGAGGTCATATGAAAGCACTCGCACTAATAATTGGATTGATCGCACTTTCTGGATGTGTAGATGGCCATTTTTTTCCTAAAGGACATGGTCATGAACTGGACTTTAAATGTGAGATGAATCCGTACGACCCTGAATGCTTACAGATACGTCCGGTCTACCACAATTAGAGAAGACAACCATGGCGAGCCCGGAAAGCCTGACTGCTCGCCATCGTAACCCACCCGATCCCCTCCTAAATTGAGTGCTCCGGCCAAGGCGCCAACGAAAAGTGCCTTTGCTCCCGCCAGAACGCGATGCCGCCCGGAAAATGGGTCAGCGTCGTGCCTCAAGGCCCGATTTTTTTGCCTGAAAAAAAACCGTGAGCAGAAATCGAATAAATCTTTCAGTACAGGTGTTCACAGTTTTGTATTCACTTTTTCTGACAATTTGACCTTTAATCTTTCCTTAACTCAGCGATTTCACACTCTTGATCGTATTTCTCGATATTTCAAAGCAAAATTTTCCGCTTTAAATCGATAGATAACTCGATAGTCTTGGGCCAGCACTTACAGGGATCTAGGCAATGCAGCTACGTAACTCCACTTCTCGCTATGGCTGGGTCAGCATCTTCCTGCACTGGGGGGTAGCGCTGGCGGTGTTCGGTTTGTTCGCCCTGGGTCTGTGGATGGTCGATCTGGGTTACTACGACCCCTGGCGTAAAGCCGGCCCCGATATTCACAAGAGCATCGGGCTGATGTTGCTGGCGTTCATGGTGTTGCGCGTGTTGTGGCGTTTCATCAGCCCGCCACCGCCGACGTTGAGCAGCTACAGCCCCATGACGCGTCTGGGTGCCAAGTTGGGCCATGCCTTTCTGTATCTTTGCCTGTTTGCCGTGATGATTGCCGGTTACCTGATTTCCACCGCAGAAGGTGTCGGGATTCCGGTGTTTGACTGGTTTGAAGTGCCTGCGCTGGTTTCCGGACTACCGGACCAGGCAGATAACGCCGGTGCGATTCACCTCTACCTGGCGTGGGCGCTGGTCATTTTTTCCGGCCTCCATGCGTTGGCAGCTTTGAAACACCACTTTATCGACCGTGATGTGACCCTCAAGCGAATGCTGGGTCGCAAAGCCTGAAGTTCAACCTCGACTCCCAAGGAAAACCAAGCATGTTGAAAAAGACTCTCGCCGCTCTGGCAATCGGTTCCGCCCTGCTGTCCGCGAATGTGATGGCGGCTGATTACACCGTCGACAAACAAGGCCAGCACGCCTTCGTCAACTTCAAGATCAGCCACCTGGGCTACAGCTACATCACCGGTACCTTCAAGGACATCGACGGCAAGTTCAGCTTCGACGCGGCCAAGCCTGAAGACAGCAAGATCGAGTTCAACGTGCACACCGCGAGCGTTTTCACCAACAACGCTGAGCGCGACAAGCACATCTCCAGCAAAGACTTCCTGGAAGTGGATAAATTCGCTACAGCCACCTTCGTGTCCACCAGCGTCAAATCCACCGGCAAAAACGCCGCTGGCAAAGACACTGCCGACGTGACCGGTGATTTGACCCTCCACGGCGTGACCAAGCCAGTCGTGGTCAAGGCCACTTTCCTGGGTGAAGGCAAGGATCCATGGGGCGGCTACCGTGCCGGTTTCGAAGGCACTACCAGCATCAAGCGTTCTGATTTCGGCAAGATGATGGACCTGGGTCCACAGTCCGACGCTGTCGATCTGTACATCACGTTTGAAGGCGTCAAAGCGAAATAATTTTTCGCCCCTGACACAAAAAACGCCCGCTGCTTTTCAGAGCACGGGCGTTTTTTATTGCCGGGCACACATCCATTGTGGGAGCGAGCCTGCTCGCGAAAAACCCATAGGCGCCGCTGGGCATCTGGTTTAACGCGTTATCGTTCACGACCATCGCGGGCAAGCCCGCTCCCACAGGGATTGTGTTGTCCCATAAAAAATGCCCCGGCTCTTTTGAGTCGGGGCATTTTTTATTTCAGCGATAACTCAGCGATTGCGGGTCAGCAATGCCGGTTTTTCTCCGCGAGGACGGCTTGGCAGTTGATCCAGTTGCTCAGGTGTCGGGAAGCGATCAGCCTTCGACTCCTTGTGCATGATCTTCGGTGCCGGGCCACGCGGGTTCTGCACGGCCGGTTCCGAACGAGGCTGGTCGTCGCGGGCCGGACGGCGGTTACGCGAGTCTTCGCGACGGGCCTGGCCGTCACGAGGCGCGCCATTGCGTGGGCCGCTGCGTTTGGCCGGTGGCGTGCCGGTGCTGGCGCCATCGCTGTTGCGCGGACCGTTCTGGCGACCTTGTGGCTTGCCGCCACGTGGTGCGCCCGAACCGGCTGTCGTGCCTTGTGCCGGAGCACCCGGACGGCGGCCACGGCCCTGGGTCGGCTTCTGCTGTGGCACGTAGTCGACGCGGTTACCGAAGTTATCGATATCGTCGTCCAGGAACTCGTCCGGGGCACGATCAGCAGCGGCGCGTGGCGGCTGGCTTGGCTGGCGCTGTTCGCGGGCCGGCGTGCCTTCGCGTGGCTTTTGCTCACGGGCCGGGCGCTCGCCGCGACCGGAGGCCGCCGGTTTTTCCTTGCCTTTGTCCTTGCCCTTGTCCTTGCGACCGCCACCGCTGCCGTTCGGGCCATCGCCGCGCGGGCCACGTGGGTTGCGCGGGTTACGCACATCCGGACGCTCGCGGACTTCAGGCTTCTCGGCTTCCACCGCGCTCGAATCGAAGCCCATCAGATCACCGTCGGCGATTTTCTGCTTGGTCATGCGTTCGATGCTTTTCAGCAGTTTTTCTTCGTCCGGGGCCACCAGCGAGATCGCTTCACCCGAACGACCGGCACGGCCAGTCCGGCCGATACGGTGCACGTAGTCTTCGTCGACGTTCGGCAGTTCGAAGTTGACCACGTGTGGCAACTGGTCGATGTCCAAGCCGCGGGCGGCGATGTCGGTGGCGACCAGGATGCGTACGTCACCGGCCTTGAAGTCGGCCAGGGCTTTGGTGCGGGCGTTCTGGCTCTTGTTACCGTGGATCGCGACGGCGCTCAGGCCGTGTTTGTCCAGGTACTCGGCCAGGCGGTTGGCGCCGTGCTTGGTACGGGTGAACACCAGCACTTGTTCCCAGGCACCGGCGGTAATCAGGTGCGCCAGCAAGGAGCGCTTGTGGTTGGCCGGCAGGCGGAAGACGCGTTGCTCGATGCGCTCGACCGTGGTGTTCGGCGGCGTGACTTCGATGCGTTCCGGGTTATGCAGCAACTTGCCGGCGAGGTCGGTGATGTCCTTGGAGAAGGTTGCCGAGAACAGCAGGTTCTGCCGTTTGGCCGGCAGGCGGGCCAGGACCTTTTTCACGTCGTGGACGAAGCCCATGTCGAGCATGCGGTCGGCTTCGTCCAGCACGAGGATTTCCACGTGGGACAGATCGACGCTGCCTTGGCCGGCGAGGTCGAGCAGGCGGCCAGGGCAGGCCACCAGCACGTCTACACCGCGGGACATGGCCTGAACCTGCGGGTTCATGCCGACGCCGCCGAAGATGCAGGCGCTGACGAACTTCAGGTCACGTGCGTAGACCTTGAAACTTTCGTGCACTTGCGCGGCGAGCTCGCGAGTAGGGGTCAGGACCAGTACGCGTGGTTGGCGCGGGCCATGACGCTGGGATTTGTCCGGATGACCGTTCGGGAACAACCGCTCCAGGATCGGAAGGGCGAAACCGCCGGTTTTACCAGTACCTGTCTGTGCCGCGACCATCAGGTCGCGACCTTGCAACACGGCGGGAATGGCCCGCTGTTGCACCGGAGTAGGCTTGGTATAGCCCGCTGCCTCGATGGCGCGGACTAAAGCCTCGGAGAGACCGAGGGAAGCAAAGGACATGAGTAATCCTGTTTTAGTTAGGGCTTGGCCCAATGGGAGTCTTGCCTGGCGCGAATGGCGTTTAAGAGGAACGCAATCCCGTCCGGTCCTACTGGGTTTCGAAAGCTCGTCTGGAGCGCTCGCGCGGGCCGGAAAGCTGCGCTGTAGCGGGGTCGAGATGCCTTGAACGATTCCGAGCGTCCGGGCGTGAGCCTGGCGGGAAGGCCGGAGTATAACAGAGCAATCACTGCGCGCCGCTTTCCTGCTGCTCAACGGTTTTTGTCGCAGTGGCGGTGGGCCCCGTCGGGGTCACCACGGTGGCCGGGTCGGCACCGTAACGGGCGCTTAGCTCTGCATAGGCCGGCTCGCGCTTGAAGCGCTTGAGTTCGGCGCCGAAGCGTTGCACCAGCAAGTCCATGCCGGCATTGCGCCGCACTGCCAGGAATTGGCTCTGCTGGCTGATGACGGTCGGGTTTTCGGTGATTTGGTCGCGGATGTGCAGCGCGTCGAGCAGGTGCTGGCCGACGCGGCGATCGGTAATCAGCAGGTCGATCCGCCCGCGTACCAGTTTGCCGAAGTTGGCTTCATGGCTCGGCGCCGGTTCACGGGTGAACAGTGTCGATTCCCTGAAGTCCTGGCTGTACAGGTAGCCCGGCGAGGTGCCGATGGTCAGGCCGCGCAGTTCGTCGAGCGTGCGGAAGGGGTGCGGTCGTTCGTTGGCGTAGAACATCACGAACTGCACTTCGGAGAGCGGTTCGCTGGGGTAGAGCAGGGTCGCGTCGCGTTCATCGCTGTGGAAAATGTCCAGCGCGCCATCGGCCTGGCCGGTTTCAAGCATCGACAGGCAGCGTTTCCACGGCAGGAATTGCCACTCGACTTCGATACCCAGACGCTTGAAGACAATTGCCGTGGTTTCGTAGTCAAGCCCCAGGGATTTACCGTTCTCCTCATAGACGTAAGGAGCCCAGGGTTCCGTGACAATGCGCAATTTCTCGCCCCGGGCGGCAAAGCTCAGGCAAGTGAAAACAAGCACGGCGATTAACTGTGTGATCAAAGGCATAGGTTTGAGATTACGACGAGAAACGGGAAAGAGCCAGAAACTGGATCCAGAAGCTCTATCTCCGTGTGTTGCGCATCAACAAATGTGCTGTTTAAAGCAAAAGATCGCCGCCGGCGAAGGTGCCTGCAGAAACGTCGGTTTCCAAGCAGGCGCCTTTGCGGGCGGCGATCTTTTGGTCTTGCTTTGATCGCTTTTAGCGCGGCAACTTCAGATTGTTCCACACCGCCAGGCTCGCTTCGGCCTGATTCAGTGTGTAGAAGTGCAGCCCTGGCGCACCACCTTGCAGCAGGCGTTCGCACATCTCGGTGATGACTTGCTCACCAAAGCGTTGAATGCTCTGGGTGTCGTCGCCGTAGGCTTCCAGTTGCTTGCGGATCCAGCGCGGAATTTCCGCACCGCAGGCGTCGGAGAAGCGTGCGAGTTTGCTGTAGTTGGTGATCGGCATGATCCCCGGCACGATCGGGATGTTCACCCCCAGTGCCCGTACACGCTCGACAAAATAGAAGTAGCTGTCGGCGTTGAAGAAGTACTGGGTGATTGCGCTGTCGGCGCCGGCTTTGGCCTTGCGGACGAAGTTGGCGATATCGTCTTCGAAATTGCGCGCTTGCGGGTGCATCTCCGGGTAAGCGGCCACTTCGATGTGGAAATGATCACCGGTCTCTTCACGAATGAATTCAACCAGGTCATTGGCGTGGCGCAATTCGCCGCTGGCCATGCCCATGCCCGAAGGCAGGTCACCGCGCAGGGCAACGATACGTTTGATGCCGGCAGCCTTGTACTGGCTCAGCAGGCCGCGCAAGTCATCCTTGCTGTCGCCCACGCAAGACAGGTGCGGCGCGGCAGGTACTTTGACTTCGCTTTCGAGCTGCAACACGGTGTTGAGGGTGCGATCACGGGTCGAACCGCCAGCGCCGTAGGTGCAGGAGAAGAAATCGGGGTTGTAGGTTGCCAGCTGGCGGGCAGTGGCGAGCAGCTTTTCATGCCCAGCGTCGGTCTTCGTAGGGAAGAACTCGAAGCTGTAGCGACGATCTTGGGACATGGGAATACCCTTGAAAACGCATAAGCCTGTGAAGTTTGCATATCCCATGTGGGAGCGGGCTTGCCCGCGAAAGCGGTGGGTCAGTCGACATTAATGTTGAATGATAAATCGCTTTCGCGGGCAGGCCCGCTCCCACAGGGAGAGCAGGCAGCAGATCCGATCAGTAGCGGTAAGCGTGCGGCTTGAACGGGCCTTCGACGGTCACGCCGATGTAGTCGGCCTGGGTCTTGGTCAGTTGAGTCACCACGCCGCCGAAGCCACGGACCATTTCCAGGGCCACTTCTTCGTCGAGTTTCTTCGGCAGTACTTCAACGGTCAGGCGCTCGGCTTTCTGGGCTGGCGACAGGTCGGCGTACTTTTGACCGAACAGGAAGATCTGGGCCAGAACCTGGTTGGCGAAGGAACCGTCCATGATGCGGCTTGGGTGGCCAGTGGCGTTGCCCAGGTTTACCAGGCGGCCTTCGGCCAGCAGGATCAGGTAGTCGTCGTTCTGGGCATCGAATGCGCCAGGACCGGTACGGTGGATCTTGTGCACCTGTGGCTTCACTTCTTCCCATGCCCAGTTCTTGCGCATGAAAGCGGTGTCGATTTCGTTGTCGAAGTGGCCGATGTTGCAGACAACAGCGCGCTTCTTCAGGGCTTTGAGCATGTTCGAGTCGCAAACATTAACGTTGCCGGTGGTGGTCACGATCAGGTCGATCTTGCCCAGCAGAGCCTTGTCGATGCTGGCTTCGGTGCCGTTGTTGATCCCGTCGATGAACGGCGAAACCACTTCGAAACCGTCCATGCAGGCTTGCATGGCGCAGATCGGGTCGACTTCGGACACTTTAACGATCATGCCTTCCTGACGCAGGGACTGAGCCGAGCCCTTGCCCACGTCACCGTAACCGATGACCAGCGCTTGCTTGCCGGACAGCAGGTGGTCGGTGCCGCGCTTGATCGCATCGTTCAGGCTGTGACGGCAGCCGTACTTGTTGTCGTTCTTGCTCTTGGTGACCGAGTCGTTGACGTTGATGGCCGGGATTTTCAGCTCGCCCTTGGCCAGCATGTCCAGCAGGCGGTGTACGCCGGTGGTGGTTTCTTCGGTCACGCCGTGGACGCGATCCAGAACCTGTGGGTATTTCTTGTGCAGCAGCTCGGTCAGGTCGCCGCCGTCGTCGAGGATCATGTTGGCATCCCAAGGCGCGCCATCCTTGAGGATGGTTTGCTCCAGGCACCACTCGTACTCTTCTTCGGTTTCGCCTTTCCAGGCGAACACCGGAATGCCGGCAGCGGCGATGGACGCAGCGGCCTGGTCTTGAGTCGAGAAAATGTTGCAGGACGACCAGCGTACTTCGGCACCCAGGGCAACCAGGGTTTCGATCAGCACGGCAGTCTGAATGGTCATGTGGATGCAGCCGAGGATCTTCGCGCCCTTGAGCGGTTGCTCTTCGGAGTACTTGCGGCGCAGACCCATCAGGGCTGGCATTTCGGATTCGGCGATGATGGTTTCGCGACGGCCCCAGGCCGCCAGGGACATGTCGGCCACTTTGTAATCGGTAAAATCTGCAGGCGTGATAACAGCGCTCATGAAGAGCCTCCATTCGTAATGTATGCGAATGGGCGCCGTTGTGCGTTTAGTGTCTGGCCGATGACAGCCAAGCAACGCCCCATCCGAGCCTGACAGGTTGAACCTGCTGCAGCGCCCCTCGGACAGGTGGCGGGAAAACGGTACCAGGTTGAGGTTTCCGTTTTGAAACGGGGGCGATTATAGCGGGCTATGCGGATCTTCCAAAGTCTTTCTGTTGTTCGATGTCCGAACGGTAATCGAGACCATAGTCGATGGTTGATAGAGCTCTAGCCCGGGGTCTGCCAAGATAGCGACCATCATTCGGCAAGACGCTCAGGAGTGAATATGAATTTCCACACCCGCAAATGGGTTAAACCAGAAGACCTCAACCCCAATGGCACCCTGTTCGGCGGTAGCCTGTTGCGCTGGATCGACGAAGAGGCGGCGATTTATGCCATCGTCCAGTTGGGCAACCAGCGCGTCGTCACCAAGTACATTTCGGAAATCAACTTCGTCAGCGCCTCGCGCCAGGGCGACATCATCGAACTGGGCATCACTGCCACCGAATTCGGTCGCACCTCGATCACCCTGACCTGTGAAGTGCGCAACAAGATCACCCGCAAAAGCATCCTCACCGTTGAAAAGATGGTGTTTGTGAACCTCGGTGAAGACGGTCTGCCGGCGCCCCACGGCCGCACCGAGATCAAGTACGTCAAAGACCAGTTCAAGGACGAAGTGCCGGTCGGCAAGTGATGCCAGCCTGCTCGCGATGGCGCCATGTGCATCCCCGCCGAAATCTCGGTGAGGCCGCGCCGAAGCCATCGCCGGCAAACCGGCTCCTTCAAAAGCGCCAACATCGCCGCAACGACTGAACAGCTCCGAACCGCAAGGGTCGTAACTAAATCGCACGCCAGCGGTTCAGGAGCCCCATGGACACTCAAAAAGACGGCAAGACCCCCGACCTCTCGGTGAAAGAACAGCACGAGGTCGAAAAAAGCCAGCCGCCGCGCGCGGCGGTGCTGCACGAAATCATCCGCACCCAGGGCGATCAGGAGCTTGAGCGCAGCATCGCCGCGCTGTGGTGGTCGGCGCTGGCCGCCGGCCTGACCATGGGCCTTTCCCTGATGGGCATGGGCTTGCTCAATTCCCGGCTGCCAGAGGGTGAAGGCTTCAAGGTGATTGCCAGTTTCGGTTACTGCGCGGGTTTTCTCGCGGTGATCCTCGCCCGCCAACAGTTGTTCACCGAAAACACCCTGACCGCCGTATTGCCGATCATGAGCAAGCCCACGCTGGCCAACTTCGGTCGATTGCTCAGGCTGTGGACGGTGGTGCTGGTCGGCAATCTGTGCGGCACCTTGCTGGTGGCCTACGTCATGCTGGAGCTGCCGATCTTCGACAGCAAAACCGACGTGGCCTTTCTCGACATCGGGCGCAAGGTCATGGAGAACGATGCCAGCCAGATGTTCGCCAAGGGCATCGTCTCCGGCTGGATGATCGCCACCATGGTCTGGATGATTCCATCCATGGAGAGCGCCAAGATGTGGATCATCATCCTCATCACCTACCTCATGGCGCTGGGGGATTTCACCCACATCGTGGTCGGTTCGGCCGAGGTTTCCTACCTGGTGTTCGCCGGCGAGCTGCCGTGGAAGGATTTCTGGCTGGTGTTCGCCGGGCCGACGCTGGCAGGGAACATCATCGGTGGCAGTTTTATTTTCGCGCTGATCAGCCATGCGCAGATTCGTAGCGAAGGCGATGCACCAAAGGAAGCGGCGGACCGAGACCGGGAGTCCGATCCGCAGAAGGTCGAAAAGTGATCAGGCCACCAAGGCCAAGGCTCAACCGGGCACATTGACCACGGCGGCATTGCGCCGCTGCAGATAGATGAAATACAGCGCTGTCAGTACGGTCAAGCCGCTGACCAGCGCGCCCGTCCAGGGCAGGTCGGCCAGGTCGGCACCGCTGGCCACCACCAGGCCGCCGATCCAGGCGCCCGCTGCGTTGCCGAGATTGAATGCGCTCTGATTCAGGGTCGAACCCAGGTTTGGTGCCTCATGGGCCTGATCGATGATCAGCAATTGCAGGATCGGACACAGGGCGAAGGCAAAGATTCCCCACAGCACCAGGGTGATGGCGGCCGGGATCACCGAGTGGCTGGTCTGGCTGAACGCAGCCAATACCACCACCACGGCCAGCGCCATGCCGACCAGTGACGGCAGCAGGCGGCTGTCGGCCAGGCGCCCGCCGAGCATGCTGCCTGCCGTCAAACCGACGCCGAACAACAGCAGCATGAGGGTCACGCCGTGGGGGCTGACGCCGGTGATGTCCTGCAGGATCGGCGCAATGTAGGTGAACACGCTGAACAGACTGGTCGATGCCAACACGCTCATGCCCAGCGCGAGCAGCACATTGGTTTTTCCCAGCACCTTGAATTCGCTGGCCAGGTTGGCTTTGTCCATGGCGATGTTCCTGGGCAGCCACACCCACTGAGCAATCGCGGCGATCACGCCGATCGCCGACACCGCCCAGAAGGTCGATCGCCAGCCGGCATACTGACCGAGCGCCGTGCCCAGCGGCACGCCGAGCACGTTGGCCAGGGTCAGGCCGGTGAACATCATGGCAATCGCCTGGGCCCGTTTGTTCGGCGCCACCAGTCCGGCGGCCACCACTGAGCCGATGCCGAAGAATGCACCGTGACAGAGCGCCGTAATCACCCGCGCGGCCATCAGCGTGGCGTAGTTCGGCGCCAACGCGCAAAGCATGTTGCCCAGAATGAACATCAGCGTCATGCCCAGCAGCGTGGCCTTTCGCGGCATGTTCGCCGTGCCGACGGCAAGGATCGGCGCACCGAACACTACGCCCAGTGCATAGCCGGTGATCAGCAATCCGGCATGAGGAATGCTCACGGCCAGATCGCGGGCGACGTCGGGCAACAGGCCCATGATGACGAATTCGGTGGTGCCGATGCCGAACGCGGCAACAGCGAGGGCAAGCAAAGCGAGTGGCATGCGCAAGGTCTCTGTCGGTAGTCTTGACGCTGTGATCAGGCATACGCGCGCCAACGTCCGTTCTCGATGAGAGCGGGCAGGGGCAGATTTTATTGGAATTGGTCTGTGCGCAACTGAGTGCGGCGTGGTCGCTTGCAGTATAAACAGCCGCTGACTTATGGCGAATCAATTATCTGCCCCGAATACTGTAGGAGCGAGCCTGTCGAATCGTCGCACCGTCGCGATGGACGTGAACGAAGACGCGTAGGCACTGGCTGGCTGCGTTGCCTTCACGTTTTTCGCGAGCAGGCTCGCTCTTACAGGTTGGGGTTCAACAAAAGGAGTGTGCCGTGTTTGCAACAGCACTGGTGTTGGTAGCGGCGCTGTTGCACGCGGCGTGGAATACCCTGATCAAATTCAGCGCCGAACGGCTGCTGGTGGTGGCCTGCATGGACAGCGTGGCGTTGCTCTTTGTCGCCATCATGCTGCCGTTCGTGGCGTTGCCGCCGCTGGACATCTGGCCGTGGATCCTGGCGTCAGCCGCGTTCGAGTTGCTCTATCGCTACTTGCTGATCCAGGCCTATCGGGTCGGCGACCTGGGGTTGGTCTATCCCCTGATGCGAGGCTTGTCGCCGCTGGTGGTGCTGGCGCTGACCCTGATCTTTGCCGGTGAGTCGCTGACGGATCAGCAGATTTTCGGGATTCTGTTGATCCCGCTCGGCATGTTGTGCCTGCTTTGGCAGGGCGGCGGCGGTGCGCGTTTGCCGTGGTCGATGTTGCCGGTGGTGGCGCTGATTGGCTTGTGCATCGGTTGCTACACCTACATTGACGGCCAGGCGCTGCGGCGCTGGTCGCATCCGCTGGATTACCTGGTCTGGGTGACGTTGCTCAGTGCCTGGCCATTTCCGTTGCTGGCCTGGGTGAGCAAGCGGCCGGCATTCAAGCTGTTTTGGCGTGAGCAGTGGCGATTGGGGCTGGCGGTCGGGTTCTGCGTATTGTTCAGCTACGCTCTGGTGCTGTGGGCCATGCAGTTGGGCTCGATTGCCGAAGCGGCGGCGTTGCGCGAGATCAGTGTGATTCTGGTGGTGCTGTTCGGCATGCGCTATCTGAAAGAACCTTTTGGCAGACCTCGGCTCTTAGCCTGTGGGCTGGTGTTGGTTGGCATGCTGGTCATGAAGTTCTGACCGGCCCGCGAGGGAGCCCGATTGTCTATAACGTGAAGAAAGGACTGCTCTATGACGGTTGCTCTATGGTGCATTTTGATTGCGATTTTCCTGCCCTATTTGTGCACGGGTATCGCCAAGGCCAGTGGCAGGTACAACCTGAAAGACAACCATGACCCCCGGGACTTTCTCGAGTCGCTCAACGGTTTTGGTCGTCGCGCACACGCGGCGCAACTGAACGGCTTCGAAGTGACCCCGGCGTTTGCGGCGGCCGTGATCGTGGCGCACCTGGTCGGCAATGCCGAACTGGTGACGATCAATGTGCTGTCGGTGTTGTTCATCACCAGTCGGCTGCTTTACATCATTTGCTATCTGGCGGACTGGGCGATTTTGCGGTCGCTGGTCTGGCTGGTGGGAATGGGCCTGATTGTGTCGTTTTTTGTTGTATCTGTTTGAATCTCCACTTCGCGAGCAGGCTCGCTCCCACAGGGGTATGCATTCCAATGTGGGAGCGAGCCTGCTCGCGAAAACTATCTAACGGCCAACGCTGGTCTCAGGGTTTGGTCTTTTCTGCATCAGCCACCTGCGGTACTTGTGGCAGTGCCGCCCCTTTGGGCCACAGCATCCAGATCTGCCCCTGCTGCTTCATGTCCCCGGCCAATTGCCCGGCGGCGTCGCCGGTGCCCCAGAACAAGTCCGCACGCACTTCGCCGGCAATCGCGCCGCCGGTGTCCTGTGCCGCCACGGGGCGTACCAGTGCCGTACCGTCTGGTTTGGTGGTGGACAACCACAACAGACTGCCCAGCGGAATCACTTTGCGATCCACCGCCGCGCTGTAACCCGCCGTCAGCGGCACGTTCAGCGAGCCGCGAGGCCCTTCGTTGCTGTCGGGGTTGCGGGTGAAAAACACGTAGCTGGGGTTGCTGCCCAGCAGTTCCGGAATGCGCGTCGGATTCGACTTGGCCCAGGTACTGATCGCACCCATGGTCACGTCTTCTTTCTTCAGTTCGCCTTGCTCGACCAGCCAGCGACCGATGGGTCGATACGGGTGGCCGTTCTGATCGGCATAAGCGATGCGTAACTGACGGCCACTGTCGAGCTGGATGCGACCCGATCCCTGGATTTGCAGGAACTGCAGGTTCATCGGGTCGGTCAGCCAGGCCACCACCGGCGCCTTGACGCCCTTGCTCTCGATGGTGGCTGCATCGTCATAGGGTTTGAGCACGCGACCTTCGAGCCGGCCCCGCAGGCGTTTGCCTTTGAGTTCCGGATAGATGCTGTCCAGAGAGACGATGATCATGTCTTCAGGCACGCCATACACCGGGATGTTCGCCGTTGCGGTCTGGGTCAGGCTGCCGGGGTACACCGGTTCGTAGTAGCCGGTGATCAGGCCGTTGGGGTTATCGTTGGCGGCGCGCAGGCCGTAGACATCAAGGTTCTGCTTGAGAAAGCCACGAATCTCGCTGGCGGTCTGCGGGACGTTGGCAGCCGCTGTGCAGGTCGTGCCCCAGACCGGGTCGGCCTTGAGTCGGGTGCAAGCGCTGCGCCACGAGCCGAAACCGGCGACAAGGTCGTTATCCGACACCGCCGGCAGCGCTTCCCACGTGGCACTGGAGTAGGTGGCCAGGGCGTGGGTTTTCGGTTTGTTGTTGTCACCACCGGTGCAGCCTGCGAGCAGGGCCACCATCGGCAGGGTCCAGGCCAGGCGGTGACGCCACGCCTTGAAACGGCTGTTCATGGAGTAATTTCCTTTGCCGGTTGCCTGAGTGCTCCATGCGCTCAGGCAACCCTTATTGATAATAGGGCTATTGGTGTTTGCTGTTGACGCGAGGATACTGGCCGCCGTTTCCAGTGACTTGAAGCCACCATGACTCTTAAAAGACTTTCTGTTGTATTGCTGGCCTGCCTGACGTTGACCGCTTGCGGCGGTGTCGATCCCAACTCGCCGCTCGGTCAGCGCAAGGCTATTTTCAAGCAGATGCTCAAGACCGGCGAAGACCTGGGCGGCATGTTGCGTGGCCGGATTGCGTTCGATGGCCAGAAATTCGCGGACGGTGCCGTGAAGCTCGACGCGTTGTCCCATGAGCCGTGGAAGCATTTTCCTCAAGTGCGCGAAGAAGATCACACCAGCGCCAAAAGCGATGTCTGGGAGCAGCAGGCACGCTTTCAGGGCATGGCCCGCGACCTTGAAACAGCGACCGGTGAACTGGTGATCGCCAGTCAGGTTCAGCCCTACAAGGCCGGCAACCTGGGGCCGGCGGTGCAGAAGGTCGAAGACGCCTGTAGCGCGTGTCATAAAGCGTTTCGGGATCATTGATCGGCGGTACCCGGTCTGATGTCTTCGCGAGCAGGCTCGCTCCTACAGATGAATGTGGACAACTGTGGGGGCGAGCCTGCTTGCGAAGGCCGATTTGGCAACACCAGAGATTCCTGATCGTTATCCGTTCTTACTTATCCAGCTCATCCAGTGCGTCCTGCAATTCCTTGCGGGACTCGGCGAGTTTGTCCTTGCGCTTGTTGATTTTGTCGGCATCGCCTTTCTTCATGGCCTTGTCGAGGTCGGCCTGACGCTTGCTGACGTCATGCTTGGCGTCGAGGACCCTGTTTTCCCGTTCCTTTTTCAATGAGGCATCGGTGCAATGTTCGGTGACTTCGCTCAGGGCTTTTTCCAGGCCGGCCTGCTGGTCCGCATTGCCGTGGGATTTGGCCAGCTCGATCTGATTGATGATGCCTTGCTTCTTGGCGGCGCAACCGGTCAGCTCCGGTGCCTCTTCGGCGGCCATCAGCGGGGCGGCCAACACGCTGCAGAGGGTCAACAGGGCGAGCGGTGAAAGAAATTTCATAAAAGCTCCAGGTGAAAAGGCAATCGGGTCGACGCAGCGATGGCTTGTTTGAGCGCATCGGTACCACAGGGTTCCCGCGCGGGCGGGCATCTGGATCGTTAAAACCCGTCGATCCCCACCTCACGCAAGGTTTCACTCAAGGCCAGAACCTGCGGGTCGCGGAAAAATGCGCTCAATAGCGCCGCGCGTCCCGGGCCGATACCGGCCTCGGCCTGCCATTGCTCGGTGTCTCGCTGGGCCAGTTCCTGCCAGGAGCCGGCAAGGTTCGCCTGGCCTGTCGGCGGCAAGCCCGGTGCTTTCAGCCAGCGTACAAAAGGGCGTTGCCGGGCACTGTTGAAACTGTCCACGAGACGAGCGGCACTGCGCTCGCCGAAACCGTCAATGTTAGCAAGCTCTTGAGCATCGAGGGTCAACCAATCCAACAGGTTGTTCAGATGGCCTGTTGCAAGAAGTCTTTCCCAGGTGCCGGGGCCGACTTGGGGCAAGGCCAGGCCCTGCTTGCCACTGAGCCAGGACAGGCGCGCGAGAAACTGACTTTCGCAGCCCGGCGTCGGTTGCCAGCAACTGAGCGGATGAAAGTCTTCTGCCGCCGGCACCCTCAATTCGGGTCGTACGGTGCTACGCAATACAACGCCATCCAGCCTCGGAATGGTCAAGCCCGCCAGGCTGATGGCGACCTGGTCGCCCGGGCGAATATCCAGGGTTTGCCAGCGTTGCAGGGAGCCTGCGCTGACGCGTTTGATTTGCCGGTCATCGAGTGTCACCGGTGTCAGCTCCAGCAATGGGGTGATGCGCCCGGTCCGGCCGACCTTGAAATGCACCTTGCGCACTTCGGCCAGGGCCTGGGCGAAGGGGTATTTCCAGGCGGCGATCCAATACGGCGGTTTGGCCTGCCAGCGTTCGGCAGGCGGGCGCTGTTCCTGACGCAGGACGATGCCATCACTGGCAAAGGGCAGGGGCGAGCGGTACCAGTGATCACGCCAGCGCTCGGCGTCGGCAAAACCATCGATCGGCTGGCTGTAGGCGGCGGTATCCGGGAAGCCCAGCGCATTCAGGGCCGCATGGCGGGCGAGCAATGTCGCGGGCCCCTGTGGCCAGTCCCAGACAAACAGGCCGATACCCGCCGCCTGTCCGGCATCCAGCACCTTGCGGGCCATCAGGCCGGCCACCTTGGTTCGGGCGTTGAGGCTGCCGGCTTGAACTTGTACGTGGTCGGTCAGGCCCCAATAGAGTTCGCCTTGCACCAGCAAATCCCGTGGTTGCGACAGTTGTCCGGGAATGGCCGGGATCTGGCGCGCCGTGGCCGTCCAGTCCTGGCCACTTACGCCGTCGCCGCGACTGATGGCCTTTGCCAGCAGGCCATTGCGATACACCAGGGTGACCGCCACGCCGTCGACCTTGGGTTGAACCCAGACATCGGAGCGGCCGCGCAGCCAATGCTCGACGGCGCGGGCGTCGCGCAGTTTTTCCAGGCCAGTGTGCACGATAGGGTGGGGAACCGTGCCGCGCGCGGTGCGCAGTGGTTCTGTGGACGAACCGAGCTTGAAGCATTGGCGCCATTCGGCAAGGCGTGTCCGGGATTGGTCATACAGCTCATCGGCGACCAGCGAGCGACCCTGGCGGTGATAGTGATCGTCCCAGGTTTCGATTTGCTTTTGCAGGGCGGTGACTTCGATCAAGGCCCGTTCGGGAGGCCAGTCGGGACATTGGTCCGCATGGGCGTTCAGGCAGGAGAAAATGAGCAGGCAGGTGAAAGACAGGCACAGGTTGCGGAACATCGTGAGCGTCCTTGCTCATGGGGGTGTTTGAAAGCTAGGTCATTAATGATGGGTGCGAGGAGCGGGAGTTTTGCCGGGTATTTCTGCGGGCAGTGCCGGCCTCTTCCCGGGCAAGCCTGTTCCCACAGGGTTCGATGATGTACGCAGAATATGCCTCCCCCCAAAAAAATCCTTGCTCGCGAAGGCGGCAATACGATGAGAACGCATAAAAAAGCCCCGCACGGCGAACCGTGCAGGGCTTTTGGGTACCGCGGGAAGGCTTACAGGCCGGCAGCAGAACGCAGTGCTTCGGCGCGGTCGGTTTTTTCCCAGGTGAATGTGGTGAAAGTGTCGTCGCCCACAGTCTTGGTCGCCGGGGTACGACCGAAGTGGCCGTATGCAGCGGTTTCCTGGTACATCGGGTGCAGCAGGTCGAGCATCTTGGTGATGGCGTATGGGCGCAGGTCGAAGACTTCGCGGACCAGTTTGACGATTTTTTCGTCGCTGATCTTGCCGGTGCCGAAGGTGTTCAACGAGATCGAAGTCGGCTGAGCGACGCCGATGGCGTAGGAAACCTGGATCTCGCAGCGCTCGGCCAGGCCGGCAGCGACGATATTCTTGGCGACATAACGGCCGGCGTAGGCAGCCGAACGGTCAACCTTCGATGGATCCTTGCCGGAGAACGCGCCACCGCCGTGACGGGCCATGCCGCCGTAGCTGTCAACGATGATCTTGCGACCGGTCAGGCCGCAGTCGCCCACCGGGCCACCGATGATGAACTGGCCAGTCGGGTTGATGTGGAACTGGGTGTCCTTGGACAGCAGTTCGGCAGGCAGCACGTGCTTGACGATCAGCTCCATCACGCCTTCGCGCAGGTCGTTGTACGACACTTCCGGGTTGTGCTGGGTCGACAGAACAACGGCGTCGATGCCGACCACCTTGCCGTTTTCGTAACGGCAGGTCACTTGCGACTTGGCGTCCGGACGCAGCCAAGGCAGCAGGCCGGATTTACGGGCTTCGGCTTGCCTTTGTACAAGCTGGTGCGAGAACGTGATCGGTGCAGGCATCAGCACGTCGGTTTCGTTGCTGGCGTAGCCGAACATCAGGCCTTGGTCGCCAGCGCCTTGATCTTCAGGCTTGGCACGGTCAACGCCCTGGTTGATGTCAGGGGACTGCTTGCCGATGATGTTCATCACGCCGCAGGTCGCGCCGTCGAAGCCGACGTTGGAGCTGGTGTAGCCGATGTCGATGATCACGTCACGGACGATCTGCTCCAGGTCAACCCAGGCCGAGGTGGTGACTTCGCCGGCGATGATCGCCACGCCCGTTTTCACCAGAGTCTCGCACGCCACACGGGCGAACTTGTCTTCAGCAATGATGGCGTCCAGCACCGCATCAGAAATCTGGTCGGCGATTTTGTCCGGATGCCCTTCAGACACGGACTCGGAGGTGAAAAGGGAGTATTCGCTCATCTCGATGTTTTCCTGATATTTACCGATGGTGAGTGTTGCCAGCCGGTCGCTGAAAATGGCGGACCTGGATCTGGAAACCATTACGTAAGCCTACATAGAGGCTTTCCCCGGGAACGAGTCCCGCAGCGGTGGCCCAACGGGCCAGATCGTCCTGTTCAAACCCCAACCAGAGATCACCGCAGGCCTCCCTGGCCCAACTCTGGTTGTGGCTACATAACTCTGTCACTAACAGGCTACCGCCTGGTTTCAGCAAGTCGGCCATGCGCTTGAGCGCTTCGGCCGGCGCGGCGAAATGGTGCAACACCATGTTCAATACAACGCAATTTGCCGTCAGGCTGACGCCGTTCAATGCATCGGCCAGTTGCAGGGTAACGTTAGCCAGCGCATCGCGTTCGCAAACCTGGCGGGCCAGTTCAAGCATCGCCGGGCTGTTGTCCAGCGCGGTGACCTGTGTGAAGCGGCGCGCCAGTTCCGGCAGAAACGCGCCGTCGCCGGGGCCGACTTCAATCGCCGAGGCGCCAGCGCCGAAGCTCAGTTTGTCGAGCAAGGCCACCACGCTTTCGCGGTACTGCGGCAGGCCTGCGATCAAGTCTTGCTGGGCGCGAAACTTCTCCGCGACCCGTGAAAAAAAATCCTGGCTGGCCGCTGCCCGTTGCCCGTGGACCAGAGTGATCCGTGACTGCACATCGACAGGCAAGGACAGGTTGTCCACTTCTTCGAGCAAGGCTGCGTGCAGCTTGCCGCCCAGCAGTTCGGTGTGGGGCAGGGCGCGACGGTAGAAAATCGCATTGCCTTCACGGCGGGTCGCCACCAGGTCGGCCTGGGCCAGGACCTTGAGGTGATGACTCATGCCTGACTGGCCGATGCCGAAGATCTGCGCCAGTTCCAGTACGCCAAACGAGTCGTTGGCCAGGGCGCGCAATACATTCAACCGCAGAGGATCGCCGCCAGCCTTGCACAAGGCTGCCAGCTCATCGCAATCGTCATGTTGAATGGAAGGCACGCGTAAATTCATAAGGCCGGCAGTCTAGACACGCGTCGAAAACACCGCAAGGGCAATATCAAAAAGTTTTGATATTGCTCGATGGATGGCACTTCTTGCGAGGTGGTTAACTCTACAAACGAACAGCGGAAAGGTTTCATCAGGCGAAAGCGCCGCAATCCATGGGAAAAACGCCCCCAGATGACTATCTGTCATTGCCCCGAGACGTCCGTGTGAGGGAAAATGCTCGCCTTTTTTCCGTTTCATTTTTATCACTCTCGATTCAGAACCCGCAGGAGATCAGCGATGCCCAGCCGTCGTGAGCGTGCCAATGCCATTCGTGCACTCAGCATGGATGCCGTGCAAAAAGCCAACAGCGGCCATCCCGGTGCCCCTATGGGTATGGCAGATATCGCCGAAGTGCTTTGGCGCGACTACCTCAAGCACAACCCGACCAATCCATCGTTCGCCGACCGTGACCGCTTCGTGCTGTCCAACGGTCATGGTTCGATGTTGATCTATTCGCTACTGCACCTGACCGGCTACGACCTGTCGATCGACGACCTGAAGCAGTTCCGTCAACTGCACAGCCGCACCCCGGGCCACCCGGAATTCGGTTACACCCCCGGCGTCGAGACCACCACCGGTCCACTGGGCCAGGGCCTGGCCAACGCGGTGGGTTTTGCCCTGGCTGAAAAAGTCATGGCGGCCCAGTTCAACCGTCCAGGGCACAACATCGTCGACCACCACACCTACGTGTTCCTGGGTGATGGCTGCATGATGGAAGGCATTTCCCACGAAGTCGCTTCCCTGGCCGGTACCCTGGGCCTGGGCAAACTGATTGCCTTCTACGATGACAACGGCATTTCCATCGACGGCGAAGTCGAAGGCTGGTTCACCGACGACACGCCGAAGCGTTTCGAAGCCTACAACTGGCAAGTGATCCGCAATGTCGACGGTCACGACCCGGAAGAAATCAAGACCGCGATCGAGACGGCACGCAAAAGCTCGCAGCCGACCCTGATCTGCTGCAAGACCACCATCGGCTTCGGTTCGCCGAACAAGCAAGGCAAGGAAGACTGCCACGGCGCCCCGCTGGGTGACGCGGAAATCGCCCTGACCCGTGCGGCGCTGAAGTGGAACCACGGCCCGTTCGAAATCCCGGCCGACATCTATGCCGAGTGGGACGCCAAGGAAGCCGGCCGCGCCGTCGAAGCCGAGTGGGACCAGCGTTTCGCGGCCTATTCCGTCGCTTTCCCGACTGAAGCCAACGAACTGATCCGTCGCCTCAGCGGCGACCTGCCGGCAGACTTCAGCGAAAAGGCCGATGCCTACATCGCCGAAGTGGCCGCCAAAGGCGAAACCATCGCCAGCCGCAAGGCCAGCCAGAACGCGCTGAACGCTTTCGGTCCGCTGCTGCCTGAGTTCCTCGGCGGTTCGGCTGACCTGGCCGGTTCCAACCTGACCCTGTGGAAAGGCTGCAAGGGCGTCACCGCTGACGACGCCAGTGGCAACTACATGTACTACGGTGTGCGCGAGTTCGGCATGACTGCCATCATGAACGGCGTTGCCCTGCACGGTGGCCTGGTGCCTTACGGCGCGACCTTCCTGATGTTCATGGAATATGCCCGCAATGCCGTGCGCATGTCGGCCCTGATGAAGCAGCGCGTGATCCATGTCTACACCCACGACTCCATCGGTCTGGGCGAAGACGGTCCGACTCACCAGCCAATCGAGCAACTGGCCAGCCTGCGCTGCACGCCGAACCTCGACACCTGGCGCCCAGCCGATGCCGTTGAATCGGCGGTGAGCTGGAAGCATGCGCTGGAGCGTAAAGACGGTCCTTCGGCCCTGATCTTCTCGCGTCAGAACCTGCAACACCAAACCCGTTCTGCCCTGCAGATCGCCGACATCAGCCGCGGTGGCTACGTGTTGAAGGATTGCGCGGGCGAGCCTGAGCTGATCCTGATCGCCACCGGTTCGGAAGTCGGCCTGGCCGTTCAGGCCTTCGACAAACTGACCGAGCAGGGCCGCAAGGTGCGTGTGGTTTCCATGCCGTGCACCAGCGTGTTCGATGCCCAGGACGCCGGCTACAAGCAGTCGGTTCTGCCATTGCAAGTCAGCGCCCGTATCGCCATCGAGGCCGCTCACGCGGACTACTGGTACAAGTACGTCGGCCTGGAAGGTCGCGTGATCGGCATGACCACCTACGGCGAGTCGGCGCCTGCGCCTGCCTTGTTCGAAGAGTTCGGCTTCACCCTGGAAAACATCCTGGGTCAGGCTGAAGAACTGCTGGAAGACTGATCCAGAAGTTGCGTCGTCTGTTCTGACGCCATCGCTGGCAAGCCAGCTCCCACAGGAATCTCCAGTGAACACGTATCTTGTGAGCGCCAGAAAAACCTGTGGGAGCGGGCTTGCCCGCGATAACGGTAGGTCAGGCGATGCTGCACTAACGGATTCACCACGGTAATCGAGAACCCCATGCCTCAACCGCGTCCCTACAAAGTTGCACTCAACGGCTACGGCCGGATTGGTCGTTGCGTCTTGCGTGCGTTGTTCGAGCGAGGCGAGAAGGCCGGGTTTGAAATTGTCGCGATCAACGATCTGGCCGACATGGCCAGCATCGAATACCTGACACGCTTCGACTCCACCCACGGGCGCTTTCCCGGCGAGGTGAAGGTCGACGGCGATTGTCTGCATATCAATGGCGACTGCGTGAAGGTCCTGCGCAGTGCCACCCCCGAAGGCATCGATTGGGCGTCCCTGGGCGTCGATCTGGTGCTGGAGTGCTCCGGCGCCTACCACACCCGTGCAGACGGCCAGCGTTTCCTCGACGCCGGCGCCCCCCGGGTGCTGTTTTCCCAGCCGATGGCCAGCGAGTCGGATGTCGACGCCACCATCGTCTACGGCGTGAACCAGGATTGTCTGACCGGTGATGAACTGCTGGTGTCCAACGCGTCCTGCACCACCAACTGCGGCGTGCCGTTGTTGCGCCTGCTGGATCAGGCCATTGGCCTGGAGTATGTGTCGATCACCACCATTCACTCGGCGATGAACGATCAGCCGGTGATCGATGCGTATCACCATGAAGACCTGCGCCGCACCCGCTCGGCGTTTCAGTCGGTGATTCCGGTGTCCACTGGTCTGGCGCGTGGCATCGAGCGCCTGTTGCCGGAACTTGCCGGGCGAATTCAGGCCAAAGCCGTACGTGTGCCAACGGTTAACGTGTCTTGCCTCGACATTACGATGCAGACCGTCAGCGATACCGACGCCGTGGAGGTCAACCGGATCCTGCGTGAGGCTGCCACCAGCGGCCCGCTCAAAGGCCTGTTGGCCTACACCGAGTTGCCTCACGCAAGCTGTGATTTCAATCATGACCCACATTCGGCCATCGTCGATGCCAGTCAGACCCGTGTTTCCGGCCCCCGGCTGGTCAACATCCTGGCCTGGTTCGACAACGAATGGGGTTTTGCCAACCGAATGCTGGATGTAGCAGAGCATTATCTGCAAACAGCTACTTCACTTTCTGTCTCTACAAAACAGTAACTCAGGAAATGCGACCCATGACCGTGTTGAAGATGTCCGACCTCGATCTGCAAGGTAAGCGCGTATTGATCCGCGAAGACCTCAACGTCCCAGTCAAGGACGGAGTAGTCACCAGCGACGCGCGAATCCTGGCTTCGCTGCCGACCATCAAGCTGGCCCTGGAAAAAGGCGCGGCCGTGATGGTTTGCTCGCACCTTGGCCGTCCGACCGAAGGCGAGTTCTCGGCCGAGAACAGCCTCAAGCCAGTCGCTGACTACCTGAGCAAGGCCCTGGGCCGTGAAGTGCCGCTGGTGGCTGACTACCTGGGTGGCGTCGACGTCAAGGCCGGCGACATCGTGCTGTTCGAAAACGTGCGCTTCAACAAGGGCGAGAAAAAGAACGCTGACGAACTGGCCAAGCAATACGCCGCCCTGTGCGACGTGTTCGTGATGGACGCCTTCGGCACCGCTCACCGTGCCGAGGGTTCGACCCACGGCGTGGCCAAGTTCGCCAAAATCGCTGCGGCAGGTCCCCTGCTGGCCGCCGAGCTGGACGCACTGGGCAAGGCCCTGGGCGCTCCGGCCAAGCCAATGGCCGCCATCGTCGCTGGCTCCAAGGTGTCGACCAAACTCGACGTACTGAACAGCTTGAGCCAGATCTGCGACCAGTTGATCGTCGGCGGCGGCATCGCCAATACCTTCCTTGCGGCTGCCGGTCACCCGGTCGGCAAATCCCTGTACGAGCCGGACCTGCTCGACACCGCCCGCGCCATCGCCGCCAAGGTCAGCGTACCGCTGCCGGTGGACGTGGTGGTGGCCAAGGAGTTCGCCGAAAGCGCCGAAGCTACCGTCAAGCTGATCGCCGACGTCGCTGCCGACGACATGATCCTGGACATCGGCCCACAGACCGCAGCGAATTTCGCCGAGCTGCTGAAATCGTCGAAAACCATCCTGTGGAACGGCCCGGTCGGCGTGTTCGAGTTCGATCAGTTCGGTAACGGCACCAAAGTGCTGGCCCAGGCCATTGCGGACAGCGCGGCGTTCTCCATCGCTGGCGGCGGCGACACCCTGGCGGCTATCGATAAGTATGGCGTTGCCGACCAAATCTCCTACATTTCTACCGGTGGCGGCGCGTTCCTCGAATTCGTCGAAGGCAAAGTGCTGCCAGCCGTTGAAGTCCTGGAAAGCCGGGCCAAGGCCTGAGGGTCGCCCGTTCGACCAGGCAAGGGAGTGTTCACATGGTCAAGACGCTAGCGCTGTTGATCGTCGCGGGCTCACTGGCGGCTTGCGGGAGTAACCCGAAAGCCACGCCGGACCCTGCGCCGGTTGCACCCCGGAACGGCTGCTACCAGGCCGAGTGGCAGGCGGAGACCAATCCGGTGATCAACAAACGTTCCGGGCCCGATGGCCTGGACAAGTACGAGACACAGACGCCCGCCAAGGAACGTGGTTGCCCTTGACGGGTCTGACTGATTACTCAGGGCTGGCGGCGTGGCTGTCAGTCGAGGAGCACGGATGAAAGGTTTTATCGCCGTTGCGGCGTTGGCGTTGTTGGCTGGTTGCGCTCAGTTGAACCTGTTCCAGTCCTCCGCTCCTGTGGATAACTGGACCACCTGGACCTGCGACAGCCAGGCCAAAGTGCTTTGGCGCTACACCGACGACAGCCGCAAGGAAGTCGACGTGCGCCTGGGCGGTGCCGATCAGGTCTATCGCTTGAAGCAGGAGCCGGGCGCGTCCGGTTCGTTGTACAGCGACAACATGCTGGCGTTTCACATAAAAGGTGAGGAAGGCCTGGTTTACTGGGTCGCCACCAATGATTTGATTGGCCGTGGCTGTAAGGCGCAATAAACGGACTACGCCGTACCTGTAGGCGCGAGCTTGCTCGCGATGGTCGTTAACGATAACGCTGGCTGTCTGGTTAAACGCGTTGTCCCGAAGGCCATCGCGAGCAGGCTCGCTCCCACAGGGATCTTTGTAGTTCTTGAGGTTTTGGTAACACCGAATTCGCAGCTGGGGATTAACCCCCGATCTGCAATAACTTGAATAGCCGCCGCCGCTACGGCAGGCTGGCACGATTAACGACCCAAACCGGGAGAGACACACACAATGGCACTTATCAGCATGCGCCAGATGCTGGACCACGCAGCCGAGTTCGGCTACGGCGTTCCAGCCTTCAACGTCAACAACCTTGAGCAGATGCGCGCCATCATGGAAGCCGCTGACAAGACTGACTCCCCGGTGATCGTCCAGGCTTCGGCCGGTGCCCGCAAATACGCCGGCGCGCCGTTCCTGCGTCACCTGATCCTGGCGGCAATCGAAGAATTCCCGCACATCCCGGTGTGCATGCACCAGGACCACGGCACCAGCCCTGACGTCTGCCAGCGCTCCATCCAGCTGGGCTTCAGCTCGGTCATGATGGACGGCTCCCTGGGCGAAGACGGCAAGACCCCGACCGACTACGACTACAACGTCCGTGTGACCCAACAAACCGTAGCCATGGCTCACGCCTGCGGCGTTTCGGTAGAAGGCGAGCTGGGCTGCCTGGGTTCGCTGGAAACCGGTATGGCCGGTGAAGAAGACGGCATCGGCGCCGAAGGCGTTCTGGATCACAGCCAGATGCTGACCGACCCGGAAGAAGCCGCTGACTTCGTCAAGCGCACTCAGGTCGATGCCCTGGCCATCGCCATCGGCACCAGCCACGGCGCCTACAAGTTCACCAAGCCACCTACCGGCGACGTGCTGGCGATCGACCGCATCAAGGAAATCCACAAGCGCATCCCGAACACTCACCTGGTGATGCACGGTTCGTCTTCGGTTCCGCAAGAGTGGCTGGCGATCATCAACCAGTACGGCGGCGACATCAAAGAAACCTACGGCGTACCGGTTGAAGAAATCGTCGAAGGCATCAAGCACGGCGTGCGCAAGGTCAACATCGACACCGACCTGCGTCTGGCATCCACTGGCGCAATGCGTCGCCTGATGGCCACCAACCCGAGCGAATTCGACCCGCGTAAATTCTTCGGCGCCACCGTAACCGCCATGCGCGACGTGTGCATCGCTCGCTACGAAGCCTTCGGCACCGCGGGCAACGCTTCGAAGATCAAGCCGATCTCCCTGGAAGCGATGTTCCAGCGTTACCTCAAAGGTGAGTTGAACGCCAAGGTCAACTAAGACCTCAGCGTTTGAGTCGCATGAAAAACCCGTCGGAAGGCGGGTTTTTTTTGTGGGTGAAGACCTGGTGGCGGCAAGCTCCCTCGCCACAATGAGTCCGAGCTATTTATCGTGATCGATATCCAGCTTGCTGAACGTCACCATCCCTCCCTCGCTGGTGTATCCGGTGTTGTCCTGCACATACACCCCGGCCTTGAAGTACAACGGTTTGTTGCGCCACGTCGCGCTGATATTGGTGTCCCACTGGTAACCCGCCGCACTGATGCCCAGTGCGCCGCCGGGGCTGAGGTGGATGAGGTAGGAGAACTGCTGATTGAGTTTCACCCCGGTGGCGATGGTGATCACCCGGCCCTCATCGTCATCGGGGTGCATGCGCACTTTGGCGACGATGTTGCCGGTCAAGGTCTTGGTCTTGTACTGGTACTCGACCTTCACCAGGGGCTTCTGGCTTTCATAGGCATGGATCTGGCCAATCACGATCTTGCCCGAACTGGGTACCTGGTTCACCGCCAGGGTGGCGCGCAGGGAGTTGTCGGCGTCCGGGTAGTACCAGTTTTTCAGCGTGCCATTGCTGTAGGTTTCCCGCAGCTCGGTGCGCGGGTAGATGGCGTTTTCAGTGCGCGAGCCGGTCACCGGGGACCAGAAAAACAGCGTGCCGGTGTCGGAATGGAAGTATTGATCCTTGAAGCCGTTCACCAGTTTGGAGGTTTCGACGGTGTACGGCGGGCTGCCGACGGGAACGCTGAGGTTCCAGGTTGCGAGGTCGATCATAGTCAGAAGCTTCCACGATTTTTTACTGCACGCACGTGCCAATCGCTCTAGCACGCGTATTTTGGGCGGTCTTTATAAGCGTAGAGGGCTATTTTGTTAATGCCCGTCCGGCAGTTGGTTGGCGTCAACATCCTGTCGAAATGCCATCTTTGCCGGTTTTAGCGGTCTTCAGCGCCGACCGTTAGTCGGCAAATGGACGCTTCAGTTAAATGATGGCGCTCTGACACCTTCTGCTTTTCTGGATCGAGGTCTAGAGTAAAGACTGAGTATTTGTCCGGTTTCGCCAGAACCCGGCCTGACGTCCCGAATATAGAGAAGCAGCATGGAATGCGCCCACCTCAAGCCAGCCGAAGGCAGCTCAACCTTATTAATCGTCGACGATTACCCTGAAAACCTGATCAGCCTGCGCGCGTTGTTGCAGCGCCAGGATTGGCACGTCATCACTGCTGCATCGGGTTTCGAGGCCCTTGGCCTGTTGCTTGAACACGAAGTCGACCTGGTATTGCTGGATGTACAGATGCCGGGCATGGATGGATTTGAAGTCGCGCGCCTGATGCGTGGCAGCCAACGAACCCGACTGACACCGATTATTTTTCTCACCGCCAACGAGCAGTCCAAGGATGCCGTGATCAAGGGCTATGCCAGTGGCGCGGTGGATTACCTGTTCAAGCCATTCGATCCGCAGATTCTCAAGCCCAAGGTTCAGGCGTTGCTCGAGCACCAGCGCAATCGTCGGGAGTTGCAGCGCCTGAGCCATGACCTGGAGGTCGCTCGCGCCTTCAATGCCTCGGTATTGGATAACGCCGCCGAGGGCATTCTGGTGGTCGGCGACGACGGCCGGATCGGCTTTGCCAACCCGGCGATCTCGCGGCTGCTCAATGCTCCGGTGCGAGAGCTGCAAGGCAGGGAGTTCCTGGATTTCCTGCAAAAACCACATGTCCCGGTCTGGGCCGATTCGGATCTGTTGGCCGGGTATAAGCGCGGCGAAACGTTACGCCTGCACGATGCGCTGTTGCGTACCGCGCCG
Source organism: Pseudomonas fluorescens group sp. PF-69 (assembly GCF_054481235.1). NCBI lineage: Bacteria > Pseudomonadati > Pseudomonadota > Gammaproteobacteria > Pseudomonadales > Pseudomonadaceae > Pseudomonas > Pseudomonas fluorescens group sp. PF-69. The sequence continues at coordinate 2,031,313 of NZ_JBTMNC010000001.1, forward strand.
GGACAGCAGGTGTCGGTGGCGCTGTCCTGTGCGCCGTTGCCCGCCGAACAGCGGGCGATGGTGGTGACGATTCAGGATATGTCGGTGGTGCGTCACCTGCATCAGCAGCTGGAATCCCAAGCGGTCACCGACCCGCTCACCGGGCTGCTCAATCGCCGCGGTTTTTACCAGACGGTGGAAAATCTGCTGCTGCGCGGCGAACGCACCGACAGTGCCTGGGTGCTGTTGTATCTGGACCTCGATGGCTTCAAGCGGGTCAACGACTCCCTCGGTCACGATGCCGGCGACCGGGTGCTGCGTTGGGTGTCCGAGCAACTGAAGGCCTGCCTGCGGCCGTTCGATGTCCTGGCACGCATGGGCGGCGACGAATTCACCGCCTTTCTGGACCTGGAATTCCCCGAGCAGGCGGCCAAGATCGCGGAAAAACTGATTGAGCGGGTTTCGATTTGTCAGCAAATCGATGGCCTGGATATCGCCCTGGGCGCGAGCATCGGTATCGCCACGTTTCCGGATTGCGGCGCTAATCTCGACGGTTTGTTGCGGGCTTCCGACATCGCCATGTACGAAGCCAAGCGCGCCGGGCGTCAGCAGTATCGTTTTTACGATCATGAAATGAACGGCCGGGCACGCTCGCGGTTGATGCTCGAAGAAAGTGTGCGCACGGCCATCGAAAATCGCGATTTCAACCTGGTGTATCAACCCCAGGTGTCCATCGCCGACGGGCAGATTCGTGGCTTCGAGGCGTTGCTGCGCTGGCAGCACCCCAGCGTTGGCGATGTGCCGCCTGGACTGTTTTTGCCGTTGCTGGAAGAGGCGCGGTTGATCAGCCGCCTGGGCAGCTGGATTTACCATCGCGGTGCCGGGCAGCGCAAAGCCTGGGAAGCGCTGTTTGCCGAGGATCTGGTGCTGGGCGTCAGTTTGAGCAGTACGCAATTCGCCATGCCTAACCTGGTCACCGAGTTGCGTCAGGTGCTGGATCGTCATGGCTTGCAGGCGCGTCATCTGGAGGTCGAGGTGACGGAAGCGGCCTTGATGCATCATCCCGAAGAGACCCGCAAACAGCTGCGGTTGCTGCGCAATCTTGGCGTCCGGGTCGCGCTGGATGATTTCGGTTCCGGCCCGTGTTCGCTGGCTCATTTGCGCGATCTGGAACTGGATACGCTCAAACTTGACCGCCATTTGATCGCGCGGCTACCGGACTCTTCGCGGGATGCGGCGCTGGTGCGCAGTGTCATCGAGCTGTGCAAGCACTACGGCATGCTGGTGATTGCCGAAGGGGTGGAAACCGTTGCGCAGTACAACTGGCTGCAAGCCAATGGTTGCGAGTATGTGCAGGGTTTTCTGGTGTCGCGTCCGATGATGGCCGAAGACACCGGCCACTTTGTGCAGCCGTTTGACTGGAGCGCGCTGACTCATTGAATTCGCTACACTGGCGACCTTTTCGTCACTTGTGTTGCCGCACCGATGACCGCGTTGAAATACCTCCAGGCTTACCCCGCCACGCTGCAGGACCAGGTACGCCAGTTGATCGCTGACGGTCGACTGGGCGACTACCTGAGCCAGCGTTACCCGCAAAAGCATGACGTGCAGAGCGATAAGGCGCTGTACACCTACGCGCTCGACCTCAAGCAGGAATACCTGCGCAACGCCCCGGCCATCGACAAGGTGTTGTTCGACAACCGTCTGGACCTGACGCACCGCGCGCTCGGCCTGCACACCACGATTTCCCGGGTGCAGGGTGGCAAGCTCAAGGCCAAGAAAGAAATTCGCATCGCCTCGCTATTCAAGGAGGCACCTTGCGAATTTCTGAAAATGATCGTGGTGCACGAGTTGGCGCACTTCAAGGAATCCGATCACAACAAGGCGTTCTACAAACTGTGCGAACACATGCTGCCGGGCTATCACCAGGTGGAGTTCGATGTGCGGGTCTACCTGACCTGGCGGGATATGCAATAAAAAGAAAAGGATCGTCAGATGGATGTCAGCAAGACCAAAAGCAGCTTCTACCGTCGCCTGTACGTGGCGTACTTGATCGACAGCGGGTTGGCCAGCAGCGTTCCGGCGTTGACCGAGGTGACTGGCATGCCTCGGCGTACGGCTCAGGACACCATCGCCGCATTGGCGGATCTGGATATCGTTTGCGAGTTCGAGCAGGAAGAGGGCGCACGCAACCATGCCGGGCGCTATCGGATTCGCGAGTGGGGAGCGATCGATCGGGGATGGATCGAGCGCAATTTGCGGCAGATCAAGGCGGTGCTGGAGTATCCCTGAGATATGTGGCGCCGGTGATGACGCCATCGCGGGCAAGCCACGCTCCCACAAGGTTTGTGTCGTTTGCTAAAAACCTGTGGGAGTTGGCTTGCCAGCGATGGGGCCCTTACTGACGACGCATCCCGATGTGTGGAATGCCATCCTCGACGTATTCCTCACCGGCCACCACAAACCCGTAGCGCCCGTAGTACCCCTGCAAATGCGCCTGGGCCGAGAGGTAGATCGGGACGTCGGGCCAGTACTTTTCGGCCTGTTTCAGCGCCTGGGCCATCAGCTCGTGACCCAGCCCGGTACCTCGTGCGGCGGGGGCAATGACCACTCGCCCGATCACCACGTCGCCGCCCTGTCGCTCGGGGTCCAGCAGTCGCAGATAGGCCACCAGGCGATCGCCGTCCCACGCCATCAAATGGCAGGTGTCACCCTCCAGGTCCTGGCCATCGATATCCTGATAGATGCATTTCTGTTCGACGACGAACACCTCGGCACGCAGCTGCAGAATGGCGTACAGCTGTTCCTTGCCCAGATCGCTGTGGTGTTTGCAGACCCAATCGATTGTCATGTCCTGATTCCCTGAAAACGTCCTTGGGATACTAAGCGTCCCGACGCTGGATGTCTTTATGGCGGAGAAAACTGTGACAAAGACCAAAATGCCATCATTCATTTTTCGCGCCCCTGTCATCTTTGTGTAATCTGGGTTCAAGCGATGTGCAGTGGCTTCAATGAGCTAATGTTTAGTGCCTGGGTGTGCCGGTACGGGGCTTGGAGTTTGGCTGAAAAACACGTCGGGCGGCCCGCCCGCTAAGGATTTTCTAGCATGCCGCGATTGCATCGAGCCTTTGCTTTGATTGGATTGTTATTGCTGATGCAAAGTGCAGCGGCCGACAAGCTGCGCCTGGTGGCAGATGTCTGGCCACCGTTTACCGACGCCACGCTGGTCAATGGTGGGTTGGCTACCGATATTGTCAGTACCGCCCTGGCGCGTGCCGGCTATGCCAGTGAGTTCGAGCAGGTGCCTTGGGCACGCGCACTGCTGGGCGTGGGCGAGGGCCGCTACGACGTGCTGGTCAACGCCTGGTACAACGACGAACGCACAAGGATCGGCCAGTTCTCCGCTGGGTACCTGATCAATCGCATACGCTTTCTCAAGCGCAAGGACGCGCCAATCGAATTCAACGATCTGCAGCAACTGCACGGTTATCCGATTGCGGTCGTGCGTGGCTACGCCTATTCGGCGGCGTTCGATGAAGACGAATCACTGCAGAAGATCCCGGTACACGGCTTTGCCATGGCCGTGCGCATGGTCGCCGCCTCCAGGGTCAAGCTGACCCTGGAGGACGAGTACGTCGCCCGGTATTACCTGGCTCGTGAGTCGCCCAAGGTGCGCAACGCCGTGGAGTTTCTGCCCAAGTCCCTGAGCGAGAACAGCCTGCATATTCTGGTCAGCCTGAAGAACCCGCAGCATGAACAGATCGTTGCCGGTTTCGACCGCGAGATCGCGGCGATGAAGGCGGATGGGAGTTATGCGCGGTTGATGAAGCAGCATGGGATGTAGGCATTGTGGCGGGGCTGATGGCCTCATCGCTGGCAAGCCAGCTCCCACAGTGTCCGGTGGGTTACACAGGATTTGTGTCCAACCCAATTCCCTGTGGGAGCTGGCTTGCCAGCGATGACGTCCGTCAGGACGCTGCAGCCCTCAATCCTCGCTCGTATCCTTGATCAAATGGGCCGCCAGCGTCCGTAGTGGTCCCAGTTGCCGGCAGATCAATGCCAGTTGAGTCTGCACCAGCCGCTGGCCTTCATCGATTTCATCGGGCATCTGCTCAAGCTCATTGGCCAGCGCTTCTTCCTCATCGCTCTGAATGGCAATCGCCGATTTACTGGCAAGGCCCTGGGCGATTTCGTCGATGCTGGTGGCCAGTTTCACGCCGGCCCCTTCGATCAAGTGCTCGCGCACATCGGCTGGCAACTGCGTTTCCCGGTGCGCCCCCAGGCCTGACAGGTAGCTGAGCAAGGTGTGCGACAGCACCAGAAAACGGAAACCCACATCCGCTTCCTTACGGAAATACCCCGGTTCCATCAGCATGTTCGCCAGCGTGGTCGACAGCGCAGCGTCGGCGTTGTGCGCGTTGCGCCGGGCCAGGCGATACGCCAGGTCGTCGCTTTTGCCGGCGGCGTATTGCTGCATGATCTGGCGCAGGTAAATGCTGTTGCAGGACAGGGTGTTGGCCAGCACTTTGTTCAGGCGCCGACCCTGCCAGTCCGGGAGGAACAGGAACACCGCCAGGCCGGCGATCAGGCCGCCGAGCAAGGTGTCGAACAGCCGTGGCAAAAACAATCCGTAGCCATCACCCACCTGGTTGAAGCAGAACAGCACCATCAAGGTAATCGCCGCCGTGGCCACGGTGTAGCGGGTGGTGCGGTTGGTAAAGAACACCACTCCGGCGGCAATCGCGAAGCAGGACTGGATCAACGGATTGGGGAACAGGTCGAACAGCGCCCAGGCCAGGGTCAGGCCGATGGCGGTGCCGATGATCCGTTGACCGAGTTTGCGCCGGGTCGCGCCGTAGTTCGGCTGACAGACAAAGAGCGTGGTCAGGATGATCCAGTAGCCCTGGGACGGGTGGATCAAATGCACCATCGCGTAGCCGATGCTCAAGGCCAGAGGCAAGCGCAGGGCGTGGCGGAACAGCAGGGACGTCGGGGTCAACTGCGTGCGCAGGCGTACCCAGACATCCTTGAGGTTACGTGGCGAGCGGTCGAGCAGGCTGCTGTCGGTGGCGTCGGCCAGGGCGTCGGGGTTGCTCGCATCGCTGAGCAAGCGGTCGAGGGTGCCGAGGTTGGCGGCCAGTGCCCGCAACGAGCGCAACAAACCGCGCCAGGCCGGATTGCTCTGGATGCGCAGATGTTCGAGGGAGGCATGCAGGTCGCTCAGGGCTTCGGCGAAGCTCGCGTCATAGATGAACGGCTGGCGCATCTGGATCGATTCGGCCAGCGCCCGGCAGGCCTTGCCTTGCTGGCGCAGCAGGCGTTGGCAGCGGAACAGCACGTCGCTGTGGAAGAACGCCTCGGCCAGCGCGTTATACGGGTAGTGCGAGGAGCTGGCGCGTTCGTGGATGTCCTGGGCGAGAAAGTACAGCTTCAGGTAACGGCTGAGTTTCGAGCCCGGCCGTCCGTTGCCGACCCGGTGCAGGATGATTTCCTTGGCGCTATTCAGCGCGGCGACCACGCGACCGTTTTGCTGGGCCAGTTCCAGTCGTCGTGCTTCCACGTCCAACTGGCGGATCGGCTCGAACAGCGACGATTTCAACTTCAGGTAAAAACCCAATTCCCGGAACAGTCGCGCCAGGCTTTGCTGCACCGGCTGGTTGGAGAACAGCGCCTGCCACAACACCGACAGAAAACCGTACCAGGCCGCACCGGCCACCAGCAGCACAGGCTCGTGCCAGAAATCGGTCACCGCACCGCCGCGCTGGTCGACGCCGATCATGGTGTAGACCGACAGAATCAACGTCGCCGAAGCAATGGTGCCATAGCGTTCGCCGAGGGCGCCGAGCATGGTCAGGCAGAAGGCCGCCAGGGCGAAGGCGATGCTGAACAGGATGGGGTAGGGGAAGAGCAGTTCGACCGACAGCGCGGCGACCATGAAACACACCAGCGTCACCGCCAGCGCATTGAGGCGGCCTTGCCAACTGTCGTCGGTCTCGGCCAGGGCGCTGGCGATAATCCCCAGGAACAGCGGGATCAACAGCCCCATTTCATCCTGATACCAACACAGCGCCATGGTGCCGGTCAGGGCGATGAACACCCGCACGCTGTAACTGAATTTATCCAGCGCCCAAAGGCGCCGCAAAGACTGACGAAACGAGGTCGATGACATGAAGTGCGAGGGCCTTCCGAGGCGATGACGCTAAATTGAGCCAGTAATGACGCCGATGCAATGGCGGCGATCACATCTGGTAGCAAAATCTGTTCCTTGATACCACGCGCGGTCAATGTGGGAGCGAGCCTGCTCGCGATGAGGCCGGAACATTCAACATGTATGTCGACTGTCAGACCGCTATCGCGAGCAGGCTCGCTCCCACATTTGATTTGTGTGCGTCAGACGTACTGCGCGGCCGCATAGCCCGAAGCCCAGGCCCACTGGAAGTTGAAACCGCCCAGGTGCCCGGTCACGTCGAGCACTTCGCCGATGAAGTACAGGCCAGGGCTTTTCAGCGATTCCATGGTCTTGGACGACACCTCGTTGGTATCGACGCCACCCAGGGTCACTTCGGCGGTGCGATAGCCTTCGGTGCCGGCCGGCACGATTTTCCAACTCGCCAGTTTCTCGGCGATGGCGGCAATTTCCCCGTGGGTGTACTGCTTCATCGGTTTGGAGACGAACCAGTTGTCCGCCAACAGGTTGGCCATCTTCTTGGTGAAGATTTCACCTAGCAGGGTTTTCAGCTCGCTGTTGGGACGTTCGGCTTGTTGCTGTTGCAGCCAGGACGGCACGTCATGGTCGGGCATCAGGTTGATCTCGACCGTGTCGCCGGATTCCCAGAACGAGGAAATCTGCAGAATTGCCGGGCCACTCAGGCCACGGTGAGTGAACAGGATGTTCTCGCGAAAGCTCTGGTCATTGCAGCTCACCAGGCAATCGACCGATGTGCCGGACAGCTCGGTGCACAATTCCTTGAGCTGATCGGTAATGGTGAACGGCACCAGCCCGGCGCGGGTCGGCAGCAATTCATGGCCGAACTGCCTGGCCACCTGATAGCCGAAACCGGTGGCACCCAGGGTCGGAATCGACAGGCCGCCGGTGGCGATCACCAGGGATTCACAGGTGACCTGGCCCAAAGTGGTGTCCAGCAAGTAACCCTTTTCGAGCTTCTCGATGGTCTGGATCGAGGTGTCCAGGTGCAGGCTGACGCCGACCTGATCGCACTCGTTGAGCAGCATTTCGAGGATGTCGCTGGATTTGTTATCGCAGAACAACTGGCCGAGCTTTTTCTCGTGGTACGGCACGCCGTGCTTGGCGACCATGCCGATGAAATCCCACTGGGTGTAGCGGGCCAGGGCGGATTTGCAGAAATGCGCGTTCTGCGAAAGGAAATTGCCGGGTTCCGTGTACATGTTGGTGAAATTACAGCGGCCACCGCCCGACATCAGGATTTTCTTGCCGGCCTTGTTCGCGTGGTCGAGCAACAGCACCTTGCGCCCGCGCCCGGCGGCCGTCAGCGCGCACATCAACCCTGCGGCGCCAGCGCCAATGATCACGACTTCGGTAGAGCGCAAAACGGTGTCCTCACACAAATTTCAGAGCGGTTTCGGTCCCTGTAGGAGCGAGCCAGCTCGCGATGGACGTCAACGATAACGCTGGCAACCTGGCTCACCGCGGTGAGCCCGGATTTTTCGCGAGCAGGCTCGCTCCTACAGTGGAGAGCGGTGTTCTTACAGGATACGAACGCGCAGCGAACGGCCCTTGATCTTGCCGTCGTTCAGGCGCTGCAGGGCTTGCTTGGCGATGCCGCGTTCAACCGCTACATAGGCCTGGAAGTCGAAAATTGCGATCTTGCCCACCTGAGCGCCGGGAATACCGGCATCGCCGGTCAGTGCACCGAGAATGTCGCCTGGACGAACCTTGTCCTTGCGGCCGGCGCCGATGCACAGCGTGCTCATCTGCGGCAGCAGCGGACCACCGCCCTGCGAGGTCAGGTTGTCCACCTGGTCCCAGGTCAACGGCGATTTCTGCAACTGCTCGATGGCTTGGGCGCGCTGCGCTTCGGACGGCGCCACCAGGCTGATCGCGAGTCCTTTCTCACCGGCGCGACCGGTACGGCCAACGCGGTGGATGTGGATTTCCGAGTCACGGGCCAGCTCGACGTTGATCACCATGTCCAGCGAGTCGATGTCCAGGCCGCGCGCGGCGACATCGGTGGCGACCAGTACCGAAGTACTGCGGTTGGCGAACATCGCCAGGACCTGGTCGCGATCACGCTGTTCCAGATCGCCGTGCAGGCCGACGGCGGAAATGCCTTTGGCGGTCAGGTGATCGACGGTTTCCTGAACCTGCTGCTTGGTGAAGCAGAAGGCTACGCAGGACGCCGGGCGGAAGTGACCGAGCACCTTGGTCACCGCGCTCATGCGTTCTTCCGGGGAGATTTCGTAGAAGCGCTGCTCAATCTGCGTGTCGTCGTGGAACGCCTCGGCCTTCACTTGCTGCGGGTTGCGCATGAATTTGGAAGCCAACTGCTTGATGCCCACCGGATAGGTGGCGGAGAACAGCAGGGTCTGGCGGCGTTCCGGGGCCTGCATGATGATTTCTTCGATGGAATCGTAGAAACCCATGTCGAGCATGCGGTCGGCTTCGTCGAGAATCAGGGTGTTCAGGCCGTGGAGCACCAGCGAACCTTTGCGCAGGTGCTGCTGAATGCGCCCCGGGGTGCCGACGATGATGTGCGCGCCGTGCTCCAGCGAAGCGATCTGCGGGCCGAGGGACACGCCGCCACACAGGGTCAGGACCTTGATGTTGTCTTCGGCACGGGCCAGGCGACGGATTTCCTTGGCGACCTGGTCAGCCAGCTCGCGAGTCGGGCACAGGATCAGCGCCTGGCAACCGAAGTAGCGCGGATTGATCGGGTTCAGCAGGCCGATACCGAAGGCCGCGGTCTTGCCGCTGCCGGTCTTGGCCTGGGCGATCAGGTCCATCCCCTTGAGGATCACCGGCAAGCTTTGCGCCTGGATCGGCGTCATCTGGGCATAACCGAGGGAGTCGAGGTTAGCCAGCATGGCGGCGGACAGCGGCAAAGTATTAAAAGCGGTGGCGATGGTGGTCACGGGACTGGCCTGCAAAACAAAATGTCGCGCAGTGTACCAGTCCGATGGCCATTAGCCCTAAGGCTCTATGTGTTGTTCCGGACGCTTGACGCGCCGTCCGTCATTCTTCGACAGCTGCGAGAAGATTGTCGCCGCCAGCATCGCCATGATTCCAACGGTGACGAATGTCAGTTGGAAGGCTCCCAGAACCGTCTCCACGCCGTCATTTCCAACCTTCGCCGTGAACCCGCCGAGCAACGCACCGGCGCAGGCCACGCCCAGGCTCAGGGACAATTGCGCGACCACCGACAGCAGGCTGTTGCCGCTGCTGGCGCTGGCGTCATCGAGGTCGATCAGGGTCACGGTGTTCATGGCGGTGAACTGCAAGGAGTTGATCGCGCCCAGGATCGCCAGCAGGCACAGCAGCAGCCAGTACGGCGTCTGTTCGCTGACCAGGCCCATGCTCGCCAGCATGATGCCCAGGGCCAGGGTGTTGCCGGTCAACACGATGCGGTAGCCCAGACGCTCGATCAGCGGCCGCGCCACCCACTTGGCAATCATTGCCGCAGCCGCCAGTGGCAGCATGCTCATCCCGGCCTGGGACGGTGAATAGCCCAGCGCCACTTGCAGCAGCAACGGCACCAGAAACGGCAGGGCGCCGCTGCCCAGGCGGGCGAACAGGTTGCCGAGAATGCCGACCGCGAAGGTGCGGGTCTTGAACAGCGAAGGCGCGAACAGCGGGTTTTCGGTGTGTCCGGCGCGTAGCCAGTAGGCCGCCAGACACGCCATGCCGCCGAACAGCAGCAACATCACCCGCAGGTGCGGCAGGTGCAGTTCTCCCAGGCCTTCCATGGCGATGGTGATCAAAATCATCGCCGCACCGAACAGCAGGAAACCCAGGCTATCGAAACGGGTGCGCTCGGTGCCGCGCAGGTCCGGGATGAATTTCCACACGGCATAACAACCGATCAGCCCCACCGGCAGGTTGATCAGGAAGATCCAGTGCCACGTCAGGTATTCCACCATCCAGCCGCCCATGGTCGGGCCGATCAACGGGCCGAGCAGTCCGGGAATGGTGATGAAACCCATGATCCGCACCAGCTCCGAACGCGGATAGGCGCGTAGCACCACCAGCCGTCCGACCGGCAGCATCAGGGCGCCGCCCAGGCCCTGGATGACCCGGGCGCCGATCAGCAGGGTCAGGCTGGTCGACAGCGCGCACAGCAATGAACCGATGCTGAACAGCAGGATCGCGCCGAAGAAGATTTTCCGGGTGCCGAAGCGATCGGCGATCCAGCCCGAAGCCGGGATCAGCAAGGCGACCGTAAGCATGTAGGCGATGATCACACCCTGCATGCGCAGCGGATCTTCAGCCAGGTCGCGAGCCATGGCCGGCAGGGCGGTGTTGAGGATCGTCCCGTCGAGGGACTGCATGAAGAAGGCAATGGCGACGACCCACGGCACCCAGCGGGCGGTGACAGCGTCGAGAGGAGGGCGGTTGGGCATGGGACCTCTTGGAGGTTGAAGTGATCGCAGTCCATGTGGGAGCGAGCCTGCTCGCGATGAGGCCCTTTCATTCAACATTAACGTCGACTGAACTACCGCTATCGCGAGCAGGCTCGCTCCCACAGGATTCCCGGTGTGCCGGGGTTTTTTGTGTTTACAGGGTCAAGGTGAGTTTGCTGACCAACGCCCCCGGCAACAACGCCGAAGCCGTCGCCCGCTGGCTGTAGGTACTGGCCGACAACAGCATCTCGCGTTCCTGGGTCAGCGCCTCCAACTGCGAACCGAGCAGGCTGAAGGCGCTGTCGTCGAAACGCATGGTGCTGACCGGTGCCTGAATCTCGCCGTTCTCGACCCAGAACGTCGCAAACCGGGTCATGCCGGTCAGACGGGCCGCCGGTTGGTCCGAGTAGTTCAGGTACCACAGGTTGCTGATGTACAAGCCGGTGCCCAGTTGCTTGAGGATTTCAGCTTCGGGCAACGTACCGCCCTTCATGTTCAAGGCATTCGGTGATTCGCCGCCGCTGGCGCCGTTGGCGGTCAAGCCGTATTCGGCGGCGCTGCGAGAACCCACCAGTTGCGCCCCTGCCTTGCCCTCGACAATCAGCTTGAGGTCACTGCGCGGATAGCCTTCGTCGGAGAACGCCGGGCTCAATGAGCCGCTGACTTTTTCGTCCAGCGAGACCAGCGGGCTGAACGCGTGGTCGCCCCCGTAGAGCTTCTGCAACGGGCTGCTTTTGCTGGCGATCGACTGCGCCGAAAAACCGCCCCAGCACAGCATGCCCATGATCTCTTCCAATGCCGCTGGCGCGAGGTAGGCGCGGTACTGACCGGGCGCCAACGTGCGTAATGGTCGGCCCAGAAACTCAAGCTGCTCGCGGGCCTGCCGGAAGCGTCTGGCGAAGCCTTCGCTGCTCCAGTCGTGCCCGGCGTAGCTGGCTTTCACCGCTTGGCCATTTTCGTGGAACAGGCTGAAATCGAAGTTGAAACTGTTGGCCTGATGCCAGCCGAAGGCGCCGGCAGAGCTGGCAAAACCACGGCTGATAGGGCCGGCGGCGTAGAAGCCGACCAGATCCAGGCCTTCCGCGGCTTGAGCGATTTCAGCGACCACTTGCTCGGTATCCGGCAGCGGATGCTCCTGCAGGTTCTTGCTCTGCCAGCCGTTGTAGTTCAGCAACAGATACGGATCCGGTGGCAGCAGCGGCAAGGTTTCGCGCAGCTGTTGCAGGCCTTCGGACAGGCGCTGCAAATCGACTTCCGGGTCGCCAGCCAGGGTGATGTGCAAGTCCGCGTGTCGCCCCTCGTTGATCAATTTCAAACCGATGCTCGCCTGCTGCACCTGACCGGACTGGCGCACCCTGGCATGGTTGAAGCGCACGAAAGCCGACGACTCGGCGGCATAGCTGAGGGTGAACTGTTCCGGTTCGCGCAGGGCTTCACGCAAACCGGCGACCAATGTCTTGAACGACTCGGCCTGGGTTTTCGATGGACTCATCAGGCGTCTCCTCCGAATACATCCACATGGCTGAACACGCAGGCGGGTGACGCGTGACCGACGCGGATCACCTGATTCGGCTCGCCCTTGCCGCAGTTGGGCGTGCCGAGCACCTTGAAGGTGCTGGCATCGCCGACGGCGCTGAGGCTCTTCCAGAACTGCGCGGATATCGCCCGGTAATTCGGGTTTTTCACCACGCCCTTGAGTTCGCCGTTTTCAATCAGCTGGCCCCATTCGCAGCCGAACTGGAACTTGTTGCGCGCATCGTCGATGGACCACGAGCGGTTGGTACTCATCAAGATGCCGTGCTCGATGTTGCCGACCAGTTGCTCCAGCGGCTGATCGCCAGGCTCGATATTGAGGTTGGCCATGCGGTCGATCGGCGGGCGGTTCCAGCCGCAGGCGCGGCTGTTGGCGACGCCTTCCAGGCCGGCGCGGAATTGCGACAACGCGCCACCCAATGGCCGCAGCAGCAGACCTTCGCGGATCAGGAACTCTTTACTGGCGGCGCTGCCGTCGTCGTCATGGCCGTAGCTGGCGAGCTGTTCGGGGATGTCCGGGTCGAAGGTCACGTTGAGCAGCTTCGAGCCGTATTGCAGGCTGCCGAAGTCTTCGGCCTTGACGAAGCTGGTGCCCGCGTAATTGCGCTCATCACCGAGGATGCGATCCAGCTCCAGCGGGTGGCCGATGGATTCGTGGATCTGCAGCATCATCTGGTCAGGCATCAGCAGCAGGTCGCGCGGGCCTTGTGGCGTGTTCGGCGCCAGCAGCAATTGCAGCGCCTGGTCGGCGACGGTCGGTCCGGCACCGATCAGGCCGCAACGGCTGATGACGTCGGCGCCACCCTGTTGGCCGAAGTTCTCGCAACCGAGGCTGCGGGTCTGGCTGTCGCTGCCGTCGTAGGCCGTGACGTCGAGACCGGGGTAGACGAAACGCTGAGCCTGACGCAATTCGGCGCCGGCGCTGTTGAGGTAGATCTGCTCGACATGGGTGATGCCGATGCTCACCTGCCAGTTCACCAGGCGCTCGTCCTTGGGCACGGCGGCGGATTCGGCGCCGAGCAACTGGTAACAGTCACTCAGGGACGGGAACGGCTGGTCGAGGTTCGGCGAAAAGTAATCGGCACAAGCACTCGATACGGCATGTTCGCTCAAGTCCAGCAAGGCGTGCGGCTTGAGTCGGCGAGCTTGCTGTTCGGCGCGTTCGAGGGCGGCTTGCAGGCCCTGTTGCGACAGGTCGTTGGTGGCGGCGTAGGCTTCAACGCCGTTGACCCGCACCGTCAGCATCGCGCCTTCGTCACGGCTCAGGCTCGGCGGTTCGGCGACGTTCTTGCGCACAGACAGGTACTGGCCGGACTCGCGCACATAACGCAGGGAAAAGAATTCAGCGCCCGTGCGCAAGGCAGCAAAACGCTGCTTGAGCTGGGGATGGAAATCGAACATTCGGGAACCTCCTTGTATGGAGTGACGGTGAAGCGGCGTTGCGAGGGGAGGGGTGAAACGTTTGCGTGGCGCTAGATTAGGCCTGCGAAGGGGGGAGGATCAAGGGCGGAGCAATGGAGGAAAGGATTGCGAAGTACGCTCGACGGGAGACGAGTTGGCTACTGATTGTGTTCGCGAACAGGCGTTGCAGCTTGCTCGCGATCAATTCCACTGTCAGGCAAAGACCTGCGATCAGCCGTTCAGATAGACGAAAGCTGCGACATAAATGAACAGGCTTGCAAAAAAAACAGGCAGGATTTTCCTTGTTTTCGCGACGGCTATGAAGGTACCGACCAGCAAAACCAGCTTCAGCGCATCCAGCGGTTCAAATTGCTGGAACAGGGTTAGCGCATCCTTTTTGTTGAATGCCGTGTCGTAAATGATGACACCCAACATTGCCTGTGCGCTGTAGCTGATGAATCGATAAAAGGAACCTTGGGTATGGGTGAGCGCGGCGCTGTTTTTGAAGGCAAAAGGCAGGGCACGAAATGCAAAGGCGGTCAGGGCGGAAAATGCGATAAGAAGCCAGATTGTCATGGGGTTACGCCTTCGCGCTTTTTGTAGTTGTTTTCAATCAGCACGATCAATCCGCCGATAATGAAAGGCGTGCAGAGCAAACTGTAGTCCTTGAATAGATAGACCAATAATGGTGCACCGATAAAACCAAGCCAGTAACTCGATACTTCCGAATAATGAGGCCAATGTTTGCCGGCCAAGGCGGTGAATTGCAGAGGCAACAACAGTGTCATCGCTGCGTAGATGACCGGGGAGGTGAACTCTGCGCCGGCGATGAAACCGATGTAGGTGCAGATGATCGATATGCCGAATATGGGAAGGCCCAGGCCGATCATGTAGGTAAAGGGATGATCGGCCTTGCGTTTGAATCGAGTGACGCACCCCGTGAATATCGAAGGTGTGATCAGAATCAAGGACGCCATGGTTTTCAGGGTGGAAGTGTTTCTGATATAGGGGGCAAGTGTGGCGGAAAGTAATACAAAGCGAGCGTTGAGTGCCACGATGATAGGAAGCAATACCCACCCGTCGTTATAGCTTTGTATTAGTAGAAATTGCAGTGGCGTGGAAAATATCAACAGAGTTGTTGCCAGCGCCTGGCTCAACGATAGTGATTGCGTCGCGCTTAAAAGGCCTATGGACAAGTAGAGGAAAATGAACGCGACACCAAAGGTAATTGCGTCGCGTGCCCCTTCAATAAAAACGCTGGCGGCCGAGGATCGAATGAGCGTATCCGGAGTCGCCATCAATGGGCCTCCGCCGTATAGGTTGTTTCATCCAGCGGGAAGTAGTGCTTCCTGGGACCTTTGCTTCGGAACAATAATCTTGGCGTTGTGCTGAATGTTGAGTTGTGAGCTTGATCACGAGCCTCATTGGCATCCATATTCAGCATCGGCCGGGCATGCAGTATCTTGTGGTTGGCTACGATCAGGAACGTACCGGTTTCAGCTGTTGAAACATGGTGTTTTGCGTTTGGCAAACCGGCTCGGATTTTGTCCAGCACATGTTGACCGCCATGTTTTGCGCGCATTCGCTCACCATTTTCAGAGTCAATGCGGAAATCCAGCGAAAAATGGAAACCGTAGAGCTCGGAAAATTCAACCACACGACGAACCCGCTCTTTCAGGCCGCTAACGTTTTTGCCGGAAATAAACGTTGCTTGCATAGTCAGTAATTCGGTTATTTCGTCATCGTTCAAATCGCAAAGCAGATCGCTTGGGAAGTAATAGGCAGTGGGGGTTTTTGTGATGTCACGGCAAACGGTCAGGGCCAGGTAATCGACATTCAAGTTTTCATACAAATCATCGGAGTGTGGTGTGATATCGCCATGGCCATTGCCCCATTCCCGATACATTTCTGCAGAGGGTTTTAGGTACAGTGCTTTGTGCTCTTCGTAGTCGTATTTTATGTCGGTGAGATGAAATAAGTCGGCCAGTGCTTCATGCACAGTTAAGGCGAGTTTTGGTGAGTCAAGTTTGAATACATTTTTTATGCAGACGGCTGCGCACCCATCGGCCAGACCTACTTTGTCGAAATGGAAAGTATCTTCAGCGTGCAGATAGGTTAAGAGAAGGTTGATTAATTGTGTTTTTAAGGTGTGTGTATCTAGTTGGCTGTTCTTTTTCCACCAGGATTCAATCACGCCGGTCAAATAACTGAAGTCAATGGTGATTGTTTTTTCTTTCGATATTTGATCCCTGAAGTGACTTGGTGTCTTGATTCGGCCGATGTTGGGCATGCTATTGATTTCCATTGAAATTTCTCCTGTCCCATGGGGCGGGGCGCGGATAGTAATGGAAGTTTTTAAGCTGGTCTTGGTGCAAGTGTTACGAGTTTTTTATTGAGGTGTTGTAATTAATTTTAGTTACTTGATGTGATGATTGTTGTTTGCTGTAAGTAGATCGTGTTAGCCAAAAAAAACCGCCAACCCGGAAAGGTTGGCGGTTTTTTTTGAGGCAAGTACGTGAGCTGTTACTGAACTGCCTGGCTCACTTCACGCAGCGGCTTGCCTTTCACCGGCGCATCTCCGGCCACGTAGTAGTCAGCCTTGCTGCGTGGCAGCGGCTTGCGACCGCGGATCTTGTCGGCGATTTTCTCGGCGATCATGATCGTTGGCGCGTTGAGGTTGCCGGTGGTGATGATCGGCATGATCGAGGCATCGACCACCCGCAGGCCCTGCATGCCGTGCACGCGACCTTCGCCATCGACCACGGCCATCTCGTCGGTGCCCATCTTGCACGAGCAGGACGGGTGGAACGCGGTTTCGGCGTGCTCGCGGATGAACTTGTCCAGTTGTTCGTCGGTTTGCACGTCGATGCCGGGGCTGATTTCGCGGCCACGGAAGGCGTCCAGTGCCGGCTGTTGCATGATTTCGCGGGTCAGGCGGATGCCGTCGCGGAATTCCTGCCAGTCCTGCTCGGTGGCCATGTAGTTGAACAGGATGCTCGGGTGCTGGCGTGGGTCCTTGGACTTGGCCTGGATGCGACCACGGCTCGGCGAACGCATGGAACCCATGTGCGCCTGGAAGCCGTGCTCTTTCACACCGTTGCTGCCGTTGTAGTTAATCGCTACCGGCAGGAAGTGGTACTGGATGTTCGGCCACTCGAATTCCGGACGGGTGCGAATGAAACCGCCGGCTTCGAACTGGTTGCTGGCGCCGATGCCGGTGCCGTTGAACAACCATTCGGCGCCGATGGCCGGCTGGTTCCACCACAACAGCGACGGGTACAGCGAGACCGGTTGGGTGCACGCGTATTGCAGGTACAGCTCTAGGTGGTCCTGCAGGTTTTCACCGACGCCCGGCAGGTCGTGGACCACCGGAATATCGAGCTTTTTCAGCAGTTCGGCCGGGCCGACACCGGAGCGTTGCAGGATCTGCGGCGACGCGATGGCGCCGGAGCACAGCAGCACTTCCTTGCGTGCCTTGACCTCGACACGCTCTTCGGCGGCGCCGACCAGGTAACGCACGCCGACCGCACGCTTGCCTTCGAACAGGATCTTGTCGGTCAGGGCGTGAGTGACGATGGTCAGGGTCGAACGCTTCTTGGCGATGTCCAGGTAGCCGCGCGCGGTACTGGAGCGACGGCCCTTCGGCGTCACGGTACGGTCCATCGGGCCGAAACCTTCCTGCTGATAGCCGTTCAAGTCTTCGGTGCGCGGGTAACCGGCCTGCACGCCAGCTTCAACCATGGCGTGGAACAGCGGGTTGTTGCCGGCCTTGGGCGTGGTCACGCTGACCGGGCCTTCGCCACCGTGGTAATCGTTCGGGCCGATGTCGCGTGTTTCGGCTTTGCGGAAATACGGCAGGCAGTCCAGGTAGGTCCAGTCTTCCAGGCCTGGCAGTTTGGCCCAGCCGTCGTAGTCCATGGCGTTGCCGCGGATGTAGCACATGCCGTTGATCAGCGAAGAACCGCCCAGGCCCTTGCCGCGCCCGCACTCCATGCGACGACCGTCCATGTGCGGTTCCGGATCGGTTTCATAGGCCCAGTTGTAGCGACGGCCTTGCAGCGGGAACGCCAGGGCGGCCGGCATCTGCGTGCGGAAGTCGGAACGGTAGTCCGGGCCGCCCGCTTCGAGCAGCAGGACGGTGACGCCTTCGTCTTCAGTCAGACGGGTCGCCAGGGTGTTACCGGCCGAGCCGGCACCGATGATGATGTAATCGAATTCTTGGGACATTGAATGCACCCTCTTTAGATGTGGTCAGGTCGGACCCAGGCGAGTGCAGCGCACTCGAATCGCGAGCAGGCTCGCTCCCACAGGGGGATTGCATGTGCTCTTGTGGGAGCGAGCCTGCTCGCGAAGAGGCCCTCGCAAGCAATACAGGACTCGGGTCTTAGAACACCGAGACGTAATCGCCCAGCTCGACCTGTACCGATTTGATGCGGGTGAAGTTGTTTAGCGAGCTGATGCCGTTCTCACGGCCTACACCCGACTGCTTGTAACCGCCGACCGGCATCTTGGCGTCGGATTCGCCCCAGGCGTTGATCCAGCAGATACCGGCTTCCAGTTGATGAATCACACGGTGGGCGCGGTTCAGGTCGCGGGTGACGATACCGGCGGCCAGGCCGAAGTCGGTGTCGTTGGCGCGACGGATCACTTCTTCTTCGGTTTCGTAGGTGAGGATCGCCATCACCGGGCCAAAGATTTCTTCACGGACGATGGTCATGTCGTCAGTGCAGTCAGTGAACACGGTCGGCGCGACGAAGGCGCCCTTGGCGAATTCGCCGTCGGTCAGACGCTCGCCGCCGCACAGCAGGCGGGCACCTTCTTCCTTGCCCTTGGCGATGTAGCCCAGCACGCTTTCCATGTGGGCGAAGCTGACCAGCGGGCCGAAGTTGGTGTTTTCGTCTTGCGGGTTGCCAATGCGAATGCGCGCAACGCGTTCAACGATCTTGGCTTCGAAAGCGGCTTTGAGGTGGGCCGGTACGAACACGCGAGTGCCGTTGGTGCAGACCTGACCTGAGCTGTAGAAGTTGGCCATCATCGCGGTGTCGGCGGCGCGATCGAGGTCGGCGTCGTCACAGATGATCAGCGGGGATTTGCCACCCAGTTCCATGGTCACGTCCTTGAGCGAAGAGCTCGAAGCGCTGGCCATGACTTTCTTGCCGGTGTCGGTGCCGCCGGTGAACGAAACTTTCTCGATGCGCGGGTGCTCGGTCAGCCAGGTGCCGACTTCGCGGCCGCTGCCAGTCAGGACGTTGAACACGCCAGCCGGCAGGCCTGCCTCGGTGTAGATCTCGGCCAGTTTCAGGGTCGTCAGGGAAGTGACTTCGCTTGGCTTGAAGATCATCGCGTTACCGGCCGCCAGGGCTGGAGCGGATTTCCACAGGGCGATCTGAATCGGGTAGTTCCACGCGCCGATACCGGCCACCACGCCCAGCGGCTCGCGACGGGTGTAGACGAACGATGTGGTGCGCAGCGGGATCTGCTCGCCTTCGATGGCGGGCACCAGGCCTGCGTAGTACTCCAGCACGTCAGCGCCGGTGACGATGTCGACGTAGCGGGTTTCGGAATATGACTTGCCGGTGTCCAGGGTTTCCAGGGCGGCCAGCTCATCGTTGCGCTCACGCAGGATGTCCACGGCGCGACGCAGGATGCGCGAACGCTCCATCGCAGTCATTGCCGCCCAGATTTTCTGACCCTTTTCAGCGCTGACCACCGCGCGCTCGACGTCTTCCTTGGTCGCACGCTGTACGGTTGCGAGGACTTCACCGTTAGCCGGGTTGATGGCTTCGAAAGTGGCGTCGCTGCTGGCGTCGGAGTACGCGCCATCGATGTAGAGTTTTTGCAGTTCGAAACGGGCCATATTGTCCTCGCAAGAGCATAAGTGGTTGGCGTTAACCACCGGGCGCGCCGTGCAGCCTTGGCATCGCGGGTCGGTGGCGGTTCAGGGGTCGAGCGGTTATGTGTGCTCTAACTCACCTGCTTGGCCAGTTGGATATCCATGTATTCGTAAGCGATCCGTTGCGCCTGCTCGGTGTCGAAAGCGTCTCCCGACAGCGCGCCGCGCAACCACAACCCGTCAATGAGGGCTGCCAGGCCACGGGCGGCGCTGCGCGCTTGATCGAGCGGCAACACGCGGCGGAACTGGCAGCACAGGTTGGAATACAGACGGTGATCGTTGATCCGCTGCAACCTGTGCAAAGACGGCTGGTGCATGCTGGTGGCCCAGAAGGCCAGCCAGGTTTTCATTGCCGGGCCATTGACCTGGCTGGCGTCGAAGTTGCCTTCGATGATCACCCGCAGATGCGCCCGGGGGCTGTCATCCGCCAGCGCCTGTCGGCGCAGGGTGACGCTCTCGCTCAGGACGCTCATCAGATACCGCATCGTGGCGGCGATCAGGCCGTTCTTGTCCTGAAAATAGTGACTGATGATGCCATTCGAGACACCGGCCAAACGGGCGATCAGCGCAATGCTGGCGTCCCCCATTCCGACCTGATCGACGGCCTGCAAAGTGGCTTCGATCAACTGCTGACGGCGGATGGGTTGCATACCGACCTTGGGCATCTTGCACATCTCCTTAGGCCTTCCGGCGGACGCAGAACGACCACCGGACTGAGGCCAGTCTATTTTGTTTTGATTGAACGTTCAATCAACAAAGAATAAGATCTGCGACAAATCGTCGCTGCTTACAGATTTTTCCTACATGTAAATGGCGAAAAACCGGCATCCGAAAACGCTCGAACCCTGTACGCGCTGGCGTCTGCGGGGCTTCGGGCTTTTTTCGGCGTGTCTTTATATCACCCACCGGTCGGCTGCCCACTAACCGATTGGTCGGGTACCACACTGCCTTGCGTTCTTCTCTCGCACTGCCTGGAGCATCTGTGCCATGAGTTCTGCCTCGCTAATAAAGACCCCACCAGAAAAGGTGACGGTCAACGGTTGGGTGTTCTACACCTCTACCGCGTTGATTCTGTTGTTGACCGCCATTCTGATCATCGCCCCGCAAGAGGCCGGCAGAATGCTCGGCACCGCTCAGGCCTGGTTGTCCCGCAGCTTCGGCTGGTACTACATGGTGGTGATCGCCGCCTATCTGATTTTCGTCGTCGGCCTGGCGTTTTCGTCCTACGGCAAGCTCAAGCTCGGCAGCAAGGACGACACCCCGGACTTCAGCTACGGCGCCTGGGCGGGGATGCTGTTCTCGTCGGGTATCGGCATTTCGTTGCTGTACTTCGGTGCGTCCGAACCGCTGGACCACTACTTCAACCCGCCGGAAGGCGTGGCGGGCAGCAACCTGGCCGCCCGTCAGGCGGTTCAGCTGACATTCCTGCACTGGGGCCTGCACGGCTGGGCGATCTATGCGCTGGTCGGCCTGGCCGTGGCGTACTTTGCCTATCGGCATAACCAGCCGCTGGCGTTGCGTTCGGCGTTGTACCCGTTGGTGGGCGAACGTTGGGTCAAGGGCGCGGCGGGTCATGCGGTGGACGGCTTTGGCATGTTCGTGACCCTGTTGGGTCTGGTGACCAACCTGGGGATTGGTTCGCTGCAGGTGTCGTCGGGCCTTGAAAACCTGTTCGGCATGGAACACAGCAACACCAACCTGCTGATCGTGATCATCGTGATGAGCACCGTGGCGACCATCGCTGCAGTGTCGGGCGTGGAAAACGGCATCCGTCGTCTGTCCAACCTGAACATCGTGCTGTTCAGCGGCCTGCTGATTTTCGTGCTGCTGTTCGGCCCGACCCTGCACCTGCTCAACGGCTTCGTGCAGAACGTCGGCGACTACCTGAACGGCGTGGTGCTGAAGACCTTCGACCTTTATGTGTACGAAGGCGACAGCGAGAAGTCCGACCGCTGGCTGGGCCTGTGGACCCTGTTCTACTGGGCCTGGTGGATATCCTGGGCGCCATTCGTGGGCATGTTCGTCGCGCGTATCTCCCGTGGCCGCACGGTGCGTGAGATGGTGGCCGGCGTGCTGCTGATTCCGCTGGGTTTCACCCTGGCGTGGCTGTCGATCTTCGGTAACTCGGCGCTGGACCTGGTGATGAACCACGGCGCGGTGGAGCTCGGCAAGACGGCGCTGGAACAGCCGTCCATGGCGATTTACCAGTTGCTGGAGCATTACCCGGCGTCGAAGGTTGTGATCGGCGTGTCGATCTTTGTCGGTTTCGTGCTGTTCCTGACTCCGGCGGATTCCGGCGCGGTGATGATGGCCAACCTTTCGTGCAAGGGCGGCAATGTCGATGAAGACGCCCCGCACTGGCTGCGGATCTTCTGGTCGGTGGTGATCACCCTGGTGACCATTGGCCTGCTGTTCGCCGGTAACTTCGAGGCCATGCAAACCATGGTGGTGCTGGCCGGTTTGCCGTTCTCGGTGGTGCTGGTGTTCTTCATGTTCGGCTTGCACAAGGCCATGCGCCAGGACGTGCAGATCGAACAGGAACAAGCCGAGTTGGCGGCGCGTGGTCGTCGTGGTTTCAGCGAGCGCTTGACGCAACTGGACCTGCAACCGAGCCAGTCGATCGTTCAGCGTTTCATGGACAAGCATGTGAGCCCGGCGTTGCAGGATGCGACGGCGCAAATGCGTGCTCAAGGCCTGGAAGTTCAGACGCTGCTGGGCAAGTCCAAGCGTTGCATGGGCGTGCGGGTCGAGATGGAAGAGGGCAACCCGTTTGTCTACGAAGTGAGCCTGGACGGCTACCTGGCCACGCCAACCGAATCGGCTCAGTCGGATGAAACGCGCCAGCGTTACTACCGCGCCGAGGTGTACCTGCACAACGGCAGCCAGGACTACGACTTGATGGGCTTCACCCAGGATCAGATCACCCGTGACGTGCTCGATCAGTTTGAAAGCCATCGGCAGCTCCTTGGCCGGGTGTACAGCTAAACAGCAAGTGCGCGGTGTTTGGGTCTGAAGCACCGCGTCAGCTTCATCGCCAGCAGGCTGGCTCCCACATTGGAATACATGCTCCTGTGGGAGCCAGCCTGCTGGCGATGGGGGCATCAGATTCAACTCTGGATTGCCCTATATCCCGATAAACAAAAACGCCGCGATCCTCTCGCGGCGTTTTTGTGTGTGTTGCCTTAACCCAGGTTCTTGCCGAGCAGCGCGTGGTACAGCTCGCTGTCGCCGAGAATCCCGACCACATGGTTGTTGTCGTGCAGCACCAGTTTGTTGCCGGTCTGATAACGAATCTGCAGCGCATCGCGCATGCCGATGTTCGAGTCCACCAGCGTTGGCCGACGACCCAAGCCTTCTACCGCCTGACCCGGTACCCAGTTCTGCAGGTCCAGGGCCGAGCCGTTCTGGCGGGCACCCTTGATGGTATTGCCTTCCGCCAGGTCCAGCCACGAATCGCCGCCCGGATCGAGGCACACCGAACCGTTGATGCGCTTGCAGTTGTCCAGGGTGCGCATCAGGCTGCGACCGCACAGCACGTTCAGCGGGTTGGTGTGGGCCACGAAGGTCCGCACGTAGTCGTCCGCCGGGTTCAGCACGATCTCTTCCGGCACGCTGTACTGGATGATCCGGCCGTCTTTCATGATCGCGATACGGCTGCCGAGCTTCAGGGCTTCATCGAGGTCGTGGCTCACGAACACGATGGTTTTGCTCAGCTTGCGTTGCAGTTCCAGCAGTTCGTCCTGCAGGCCCTGACGGATCAGCGGGTCGAGCGCCGAGAACGGTTCGTCCATCAGCAGAATGTCCGCGTCCATCGCCAGGGCGCGGGCCAGGCCCACGCGTTGCTGCATACCACCGGACAGCTCGTTGGGTTTCTTGTTGCGCCACTGGGTCAGGCCCACCAGCTCAAGCTTTTCGTCCACCAGCTTGCGCCGTTCCTTCTCGGGACGACCCTGCATTTCGAGGCCGAAGCTGATGTTCTCGCGGACCGTCAGCCAGGGCATCAGGGCGAACTTCTGGAACACCATCGCAATGCGCTTGGTGCGCATCATTTTCAGTTCTGCCGGGGTACAGGACGCAATGTCGATCTGCTTGCCTTCATGCTCGACGAACAGTTTGCCGCGGCTGACGGTGTTGAGGCCGTTGATGCAGCGCAACAGGCTGGATTTGCCGGAGCCGGACAAGCCCATCAGTACGCAGATTTCACCTTTTTCGATGTCCAGGCTGGCCTTTTCGACCCCTACGATCTGCCCGGTCTTTTTCAGGATCTCGTTGCGGGTCATGCCTTGATCCAGCAGCTTGAGCGCCTCGCGTGGATCCCTGGAGAAAATAACGTCGACGTTATCGAAGCGAATAATGCTCATGCGTCACCCCCTACTTTGGCGTCGGGTTGTTTGCAGATACGGTCGAGCATGATCGCCAGCAGTACGATCGCCAGGCCGGCTTCGAAGCCCAGGGCGATATCAGCGGTATTCAGTGCGTTGACCACCGGTTTGCCCAGGCCATCGGCGCCCACCAGTGCCGCGATCACCACCATCGACAACGACAGCATGATGCACTGGGTGATACCGGCCGCGATGCTTGGCATGGCGTGGGGCAGTTCGATTCGTGAAAGCAGTTGACGTCGCGAGCAGCCAAAGGCCTTGCCGGCGTCCATCAATTCTTCCGGTACATCGCGAATGCCCAGGTAAGTCAGGCGGATAGGCGCGGCAATCGCGAACACTACCGTCGAGATCAAGCCCGGGACCACACCCAGACCGAAGAGGGTCAGGGTAGGAATGAGGTACACGAAGGTCGGTACGGTCTGCATCAGATCGAGCACCGGACGCATCAATGTGTAGAACATCGGTTTGTGCGCGGCGACGATGCCCAACGGCACGCCGATGACCACGCAGACCAGGGTGGCGAACAGCACCTGGGCGAGGGTTTCCATGGTTTCCTGCCAGTACCCCAGATTGAGGATCAGCAGGAAGGAGGCGATGACGAAAACCGTCAGTCCCCACTTGCGTTGAATGAAGTGTGCCAGTAGTGCGATGAGGCCGATCAATGCCAGCGGGTTGAACCAGGTCAGCGCAAACGTCACGCCGTGGATCATCGTTTCCAGTGTCACGGCGATTGCGTCGAAGGTGTTGGCGCCGTGTTGCGTCAACCATTCAACGAAGCCCGCGATGTACTGGCCTAGGGGGATTTTCTGATCAATCAGCATGGTAGTGAACGTCCGCATGCAAGGAAATAAACAGCCCGGACGGCGTGAGCCGCCCGGCGTAAGCGATGCTCCCTAATTCAAGGCTGGGCAAGCTTGGCTTTCACGGCCTCCAGGCCTGGTTTACCATCAATGGTGGTCACGCCAGCGAGCCAGGTATCGAGCACCTGTGGATTCTTTTTCAGCCAGGCCTTGGCGGCCGCGTCAGGCTTCATCTTGTCGTCCAGGATGTTGCCCATCAGAGAGCTTTCCATGTCGACGGTGAATTCCAGGTTCTTCAGCAGTTGGCCGACGTTGCTGCATTCCTGGGTGTAACCCTTGCGGGTGTTGGTTGCCACCGTGGCGGCGCCGAAGTCGGGGCCGAAGAAGTCGTCACCACCGGTGAGGTACTGGATCTTGAAGCGCTTGTTCATCGGGTGCGGCGCCCAGCCGAGGAAGACCACGGCGGTGTCGCGCTTCTGCGCGCGATCGACCTGCGACAACATGCCGGCTTCGCTGGACTCGACCACTTTGAAACCAGCGTCTTTAAGGCCGAAGGCGTTCTTGTCGATCATACTCTGGATCAGGCGGTTACCGTCGTTACCTGGCTCGATGCCGTAGATCTTGCCGTCGAGCTCTTTCTTGAATTTGGCGATATCGGCGAAGTCATGCAGCCCTTTGTCGTACAACGCTTGCGGCACGGCGAGGGTGTACTTGGCGCCGGTCAGGTTGGTGCGCACCACATCGACGGTGCCGGCATCGCGGTAGGCCTTGATGTCGTTTTCCATGGTCGGCATCCAGTTACCGAGGAACACATCCATGTTCTTGCCGTCGGCCAGGGACTTGTAGGTCACCGGCACGGAAATCATGGTGGTCTTGGTCTTGTAGCCCAGGGCATCGAGTACGACGCTGGTGGTTGCGGTTGTCGCGGTGATGTCGGTCCAGCCGACATCGGAGAAGTTTACGGTACTGCATTGTGCCGGCTCGGCGGCTTGCGCCAAGAGCGGCAGACTAAGCATGGCGGCCAACAACAACGACGGGGAACCTTTCATGGATGGACTCCTTGGTGTTTTTTTTGGCAGTGTTCCGACTGGGACCACCGCACTTATGGGTTGCGGTTGGATGGCGTTTTGGAGACAGCTCTACCACGGCGCCTTGCAATCGAGTCGATACGATCATGTACCAGTGAAAATCTGACGCCTACAGGGTGCGTCGTAACCAGTACAGGGATGGTCGCATCCAGTGTCAGTGACGTCGTTTACAGCTTTTTTCAGCCTGTTTTCCCCCTCCGCGTCGCAAAAAAACGGCGAAAACGCGACGTAAAAGACATGCGGCGTTGGTGGGCATGAGTGCGTCGGTGTGAGACGTCGAACGACACATTAAAAGCCTGATGATGCGGCCATCCTGACGGATTGCAGCTTGAGCGTAGCAGCTCCGTCACCGGGCGCTTTTGCGCCTGGAATTGGCACATCCAGGAGTCCGGCAGTAATGGCTATCAGTGTTTTCGACCTGTTCAAAATCGGCATCGGCCCTTCCAGTTCGCACACCGTGGGGCCTATGCGGGCGGCGGCGCTGTTCGTGCAAGGCTTGCGTGAACGCGGGTTGCTGGAGCAAGTACGGCGCGTCGAAGTCCGGCTTTTCGGTTCGTTGTCGGCCACGGGCATTGGCCACGGCAGCGACAACGCGGTGATCATGGGGTTGATGGGCGAATGGCCGGATGCGATCGATCCGTCGCAAATCGGCATTCGCATCGCCACCCTGCGCGAAACCCACACACTGTTGCTTGACGGTCGTTTGTCGGTGCCGTTCATCTGGGGCCGCGACATGCGCCTGATCGACGAGAACCTGCCGTTCCATCCCAACGCCATGACCCTGATTGTCGAAGACGATCACGGCGAGTTGCATCGCGACACCTACTATTCGGTCGGCGGTGGTTTTGTCGTCGATGAAGCCCAGGCTTCCAGCGGTGTCGTCGACCTCGACAGCACCGTATTGCCTTACGATTTCTCCAGCGCCGCCGAGCTGTTGGAACTGTGCAAAAAGCACGACTTGCGCGTGGCTGAATTAATGATGGCCAACGAGAAGGTCTGGCGCAGTGAAGAAGAGATACGCAGCGGCCTGATGACGCTCTGGCGCGCCATGCAGGATTGCGTGGATCACGGCCTCAGGCACGAAGGCATCCTGCCCGGCGGCCTGAATGTGCGCCGGCGCGCGGCCAAGCTGCATCGCAGCTTGCAGGAGTTGAACAAGCCCAACGTGATCGGCTCGACGCTCAGCGCCATGGAGTGGGTCAACCTGTTCGCCCTGGCGGTCAACGAAGAAAACGCGGCCGGCGGGCGCATGGTCACGGCGCCGACCAATGGTGCAGCGGGGATCATTCCGGCGGTGTTGCACTACTTTATGAAGTTCAGCGAAGACGTGACCGACGCCAACGTCGTCGACTACTTCCTTGGCGCCGCTGCTGTCGGGATTCTGTGCAAGAAAAACGCCTCGATCTCCGGTGCCGAAGTCGGTTGCCAGGGGGAGGTCGGTTCGGCCTGCGCCATGGCGGCGGCCGGGTTGGCGCAAATCCTCGGCGCCACGCCGGAGCAACTGTGCAACGCAGCGGAAATCGGCCTCGAACATAACCTCGGCCTGACCTGCGACCCGGTGGGCGGGCTGGTGCAGGTGCCTTGCATCGAGCGCAACGCGATTGCCGCCGTCAAAGCGATCAACGCGGCACAGATGGCCTTGCGCGGCGATGGTCAGCATTTCATCTCGCTGGATCGGGTGATCCGCACCATGCGCGATACCGGTGCCGACATGCATGACAAATATAAGGAGACATCGCGCGGCGGGTTGGCGGTCAGCGCTGTAGAGTGCTGAGACCGCGTCGACCCCAATCGCGAGCAGGCTCGCTCCCAAGTTGAAATGCGTTCCTTTGTGGGAGCGAGCCTGCTCGCGATGGGGCCAGACCAGTCAAAACTGCGCGCTAAATGAACACCCGATCTCAAACGCGCCACCTTTTGGCGCGTCGCAAACAGGTAAATCATGACCCCAAGGTCAGGGGTCGCCAGGGACCCTGACCGTCTGTCACCTGTGCCTGCGGTGACACTCTTTTCCGCATCGTTTCAGCCCTGTTCCCACAAGTGCTACCGATTTGCTCACACGCAACGGGGCAGCGCACTTGTCCGGCCCGATGGCCGCCTTAACCCTACTCGCCGCGCGTCATATGCAGACTCATTCCGACGTCGTTTTTAGGAGTTATTGAACGTGCATTCAAATTTAGGCATGGCATTTGCTCTGTCATTACAAAGCCCGTCTCCCATGCGAGAACGATGGCAATAACAAGAGCCTCCGCCTGAGGCCATCACCCGCTTTGTGTGAGGAGATACCGCGATGACGTCGTTCAACTCCGGGGCCCAACCCCAGAACCGTGCGCCTCAATCCATCGGCTTTTTGCTGCTGGACAATTTCACGCTGATTTCCCTGGCTTCCGCAGTGGAGCCTCTGCGAATGGCCAACCAATTGTCCGGTCGCGAGCTGTATCGCTGGACCACCCTCACAGTCGATGGCGGTCAGGTCTGGGCCAGTGACGGTCTGCAGATCACCCCCGACGCCTCCATGCACAAAGCACCACCCCTGGACACCGTGATCGTCTGCGGCGGCATCGGCATTCAACGCACCGTTACCCGCGAACACGTGTCATGGCTGCAGAGCCAGGCGCGTCAGTCCCGTCGCCTCGGCGCGGTCTGCACCGGCAGCTGGGCCCTGGCGTGCGCCGGCCTGCTGGACGGTTTCGACTGCAGCGTGCACTGGGAATGTCTGGCCGCGATGCAGGAAGCTTTCCCGCGTGTGGCCATGAGTACGCGTCTGTTCACCCTCGACCGTAACCGCTTCACCAGCTCTGGTGGCACCGCGCCGCTGGACATGATGCTGCACCTGATCAGCCGCGATCACGGTCGTGAACTGTCGGCCGCGATTTCGGAGATGTTCGTCTACGAGCGCATCCGCAACGAACAGGATCACCAGCGCGTGCCGCTCAAGCACATGCTCGGCACCAACCAGCCGAAACTTCAGGAAATCGTCGCGCTGATGGAGGCCAACCTCGAAGAGCCGATCGACCTCGACGAACTGGCGGTGTATGTCGCCGTGTCCCGTCGTCAGCTGGAGCGGCTGTTCCAGAAGTACCTGCACTGCTCGCCGTCGCGTTACTACCTGAAACTGCGCCTGATCCGCGCACGGCAATTGCTCAAGCAAACGCCGATGTCGATCATCGAAGTGGCGTCGGTCTGTGGCTTCGTGTCCACGCCGCATTTCTCCAAGTGCTACCGCGAATACTTCGGCATTCCGCCGCGTGACGAGCGCGTAGGCTCCAATACCACCCAGCAAGTGGCGATGATGCCGCTGCCGCAAGCGCTGGTGCTGTCGCCATTGTCCGGGCCGTTGTCGGCGCTGAGTCAGGCGCGGAACGAGTCGACGTTTGCCAGCGTAAGGCTCTAAACCGAGGGGACTTCATCGCGAGCAAGCTCGCTCCCACAGGGTTTTTGGGTTGTTCACAGAGGGTGTGTTCAACGCGAATCCCATGTGGGAGCGAGCTTGCTCGCGATTGGATTTATCAGGCGCGATGGCTCTGCTGATACTCCGCCAACGCCGGCAGCAATTGCTTGTCGATGGCCTGACGCACGGCGGGCAGGATGGTCGCGCTGCTGGTGTACATCTGCTTGACCATCGTGCGCAGCACGATCGCCCGTTCGTTGTTCAAACCTCGTACCGCACATTCGCAAGCCTGCTCGGCCGTGGAGCCGTTCGGTACTTGAAAGCCCAATGCCTTGAGCTGGCCCAACAGGTCTTCCTGGTCAATCAAATCGGCGTGCATCATGACGCAAATCCTTCTTCTGGGAACGGTGTCGTGGCTCGATTCTGGTGGGGGTGCAGGGTGGCGGCAAGGGCGATTTGTCGCGATGGCCGCAATGGCTATGAACAGGTCGTTTTCGGCTAACTTGCCGGTCAAGGGAGTCGGCACACTGGATTCAGCTTGCTTCACGAAGGTTTGGTCACCCTCGCGCGCAGCTCCTCAACAGTACCTTCTGCCTCGATCTTGTCACGGCTTGATCGGGGTTTTTTTTGCCTGTGAATCCTGGGTCTTGTGTTGCCTGTGCGGACGCCATCGCGAGCAGGCTCGCTCCCACAGAGGATCGCGTACCCCTGTGGCAGCGAGCCTGCTCGCGATGAACAAGGACGCGGTCTAGCGTTGCAACACCAGAATCCGCGACAACAACTCATCGCGGTCCACATAGCATCCCTGGAAATGCCGGGCGCCGGTGGCAGGGTCGAAGGCGTTGCGGGCGTGCAGGGTGCGGCGGTTGTCGAAGCACCAGAGTTCGCCGGGATTGAGCCTTTGCATCAAGCGGAACCGGGGCTCGCGCGTCATCGCGATAAAGCGCCGATAGGCCCGATACAACCGGGGCATCTGCTCCACCGACGCATCGAACGGGCCGCGCAGAAAGTTGGCCATGCGGATTTCCGACACCTGCCCGCAAGCGTTCAGGGCGATGATCGGCGCGAGGCAGCGGTAGTCGCTGTGGCGGTCCTTGTTGCGGAACTCCACCGGGATTTCGCAGAGGCTTTGAAAGGCTTGCGGATCTTCCTGGCGCAACGCCTCGGCGATGGCAAAGCCGTCGACAAAAATGCTCTCGCCACCCTCAGCGTCGTTGACCTGGCAATGCAGGAACTGCAGCCCCGGTTGCAGCTCACGGGTGGGCAAATCGCTGTGCAATGGCAGGTTGAAAGCGGTGTAGGCGTTGCTGTCGGCATCGGCCTTGGATTGCACGTTGAACAGCACGCCGAAATTGCTTTCGCGGATGAACGAAATCCGCTGCGCGATCAACTTCAATGAGCCGGGTTCGGTGGGCACGCCACGGACCTGGGTCAGGCCGACATCGCGAACCGCCAGCAGCCATTGCAACAAGGCGTCGTTGTCCTGCATCAGCGTCGCGTAGTCGAACACCGGCAGTTGCAGATCGCTGTGCCAGAGCCTGGCCTTCGGTTTGCCAGCCTGGCGCTCGGCACGGGATTCGTCGTCGTACGCGTGGGCGCGCAGCCAGCCAGGGTCGAAGCGACTGCCGTGGCCGTCTTGCCACTGTACGCTCAGGCAGCCTTCAGCATCGACGCCGGCCTCTGTGGGCATCAGGTGTTCCGGGACGTCAACGATCTCCAGTACCTGCTCACGGGTGACGGTGTAGACACATTGCGGGCAGGGGCAGTTGTCCCGTAGCCATTGATGATGAAACGGGCTGACGCGGTTGTCGGCCCACTCCACCAGAATACGATCGGCCATGACCTGCACGCCCTTCAGCGCGCTGATCAACGGATAAGTACGGAAGTCGGCAAAAGCGGCGGCGGTGTTCATGGCGATCTCCTTGTTATTTTTTTGGGGGTAACGCGATCACTCGGCCAATGTACTCGGGGGTGGGCAGGTCGGTTTGTTCGGCGACGATGGCTTGCAATCGGCCCAGGGTGCCTTCGCTGAACGGCGCGGAACGCGGCCCGGCGAGGTCGACGTGCAGCAGCATTTGCTCGTTGCCCGCCAGTTCCTTGTCATCACCCACACGATGCAGGCTGTGATAGAGGTGCAGGCGTTTGCTGTCGTGACCGATGATCTGCGTGTGCACCTCGACCTCGGCGTCGAGCTTCACTTCGTGCAGATAGTTGAGGTGCAGCTCCAGGGTAAACAACGAGTTGCCGCTGGCTTCGCGGCTGTTGCTGTCGAGCCCCAGGCGATCCATCAGCGCGTCGGTCGCGTAGCTGAAGATGAGCAAGTAGAAGGCGTCGCGCAGGTGGCCGTTGTAGTCGACCCAGTCGGGGATGATTCTGGTTTGGTAGGTGGTGAGGGTGGGCATGATTCCGGTTCCAATGTTGGTGGTGACTGGACCGCCGCTTTCGCGAGCAGGCTCGCTCCCACAAGGACAGCGCAAACCTGTGGGAGCGAGCCTGCTCGCGAAGGGGCCAGACCTGCGGGGCTCATTATTCGGCAAATGCCATCCCATGCTTCTCTTTGGTGGTCTTCACCGCCTCCAGCACCGCCAGCAGGCAGTCATCACGATAGCGCTCCAGCGCCGAAATGCTGTGTTTGCCCAATTGTTCGCTGGTGCCATCGACCACGTCATCGATCAGCTTGTCGGTCAGTTCGGGCGCCGGCAGGTAGGTCCACGGCAACTGCAACGCCGGGCCGAACTGTGCCATGAAGTGGCGCATGCCGGCATCGCCGCCTGCCAGGGTGTACGTCAGGAAGGTGCCCATGAACGACCAGCGCAGGCCCGCGCCGAAACGAATCGCGTCGTCGATTTCGCCGGTGGTGGCCACGCCGTCGTTGACCAGGTGCAGCGCCTCGCGCCACAACGCTTCGAGCAAGCGGTCGGCGATGAACCCCGGTACTTCCTTGCGTACGTGCAACGGGCGCATGCCGAGGGATTCATAGACTTTCATCGCCGCTTGCACCGCTTCAGGCGCGGTGTTTTTGCCGCCGACCACTTCGACCAATGGCAGCAGGTAAACCGGGTTGAACGGATGGCCGACCACGCAGCGTTCCGGGTGCGTGGCGCTCTCGTAGAACTCGCTCGGCAACAGGCCGGAAGTGCTGGAGCCGATCAAGGCGTTGGGCTTGGCGGCGGCGCTGATTTTGCTGTGCAGTTCCAGTTTCAGTTCCAGGCGTTCCGGGGCACTTTCCTGGATGAAGTCGGCGTCGCGAACGCATTCTTCGATGGTCGCGACAAAGCGCAGACGATCCTGTGAGGCGCCAGGGGCCAGGCCTTGTTTTTCCAGGGCTCCCCAGGCGTTGGCAACGCGTTTGCGCAGGGCCGCTTCGGCGCCGGGCGCCGGGTCCCAGGCCACCACGTCGAGACCGTGGGCGAGGGCGCGGGACACCCAACCGCTGCCGATGACACCGCTGCCCAGGGCGGCGAAGGTTTTGATATCGGTGATAAAGCTCATGGCAACTTCCTGAATAGTTCGGTGATCCTTGTAGGAGCGAGCCTGCTCGCGATGGTATTCCAGGCGCTGAGTGGCGTCGGCTGTACCTTTTTCGCGAGCAGGCTCGCTCCTACAGGGGAAAGGAGGGGTTATCCGCGCTGGGTCAGGCCCATTTTCTTGCGGCCTTCAGCCGGGGTGAGCACGCGGGCGCCGAGGCGGCTGAGGATTTCCGAGGCCCGTTCGACCAGTTGGCCGTTGGTCGCCAGCACGCCCTTGTCCAGCCACAGGTTGTCTTCCAGGCCGACTCGCACGTTGCCGCCGAGCAGCACCGCTTGTGCGGCCATCGGCATTTGCATGCGCCCGATGCCGAAACCGGCCCAGACCGCGTCGGCCGGCAGGTTGTCGACCATGGCTTTCATGGTGGTGGTGTCAGCCGGCGCGCCCCATGGGATGCCCAGGCAGAGCTGGAACAGCGGGTTGTCGAGCAGGCCTTCCTTGATCATCTGTTTGGCGAACCACAGGTGACCGGTGTCGAAAATTTCCAGCTCGGCCTTCACGCCCAGCTCTTGAATGCGTTTGGCGCCAGCGCGCAGCTGCGCCGGGGTGGAGACGTAAATGGTGTCGCCGTCGCCGAAATTCAGGGTGCCGCAATCGAGGGTGCAGATTTCCGGCAGCAGTTCTTCTACGTGAGCCAGGCGGGTCAGCGGGCCGACCAGGTCGGTGTTCGGACCGAACTCCATCGGGTTTTCGCCAGCGCCGATTTCCAGGTCGCCGCCCATGCCGGCGGTCAGGTTGACGATGATGTCGACGTCGGCTTCGCGAATGCGCTCCATCACCTCACGGTACAGCGCCACATCACGGCTGAACTTGCCGGTTTCAGGGTCGCGAACGTGGCAGTGAACCACGGTGGCGCCGGCCTTGGCGGCTTCCACGGCGGCAGCGGCGATTTGTTTCGGGGTGACCGGCACATGTGGGCTCTTGGCGGTCGTGTCGCCAGCACCGGTGAGTGCGCAGGTGATGATGACGTCGTGGTTCATGAGGGGGTTCCTTGCAGGCGTGATTAGTCTGTCCGCAGCCCTTCCGGGCTGCGAATCGGTGGTTCAATTCAGGTCTTTTTACGGGTGAGTCATTTGCTGGTCAGTTGCAGGTTTTGAGCAGCCGGTTTGCCATCGAAGGTGGTGACGCCTTCAAGCCAGCGTTGCTTGTCCTGCGGGTGATCCTTGAGCCATTGCCTGGCGGATTCGAAGGCGTCCTTGTGATCGAGCAGCGGCTGCATCATCCGGCTCTCGTCTTCGGCGGTGAACGTCAGGTTGCTCAGCAGGCGGCCGATGTTCGGGCATTGTTCGGCGTATTTAGGCGCGGTCACGGTCCACACGGTGGCGCTGCCTTCGTTCGGGCCAAGGGCGTCGTCGCTGCCGGTGAGGTAGGTCATCTTGACGTTGACGTTCATCGGGTGCGGCGCCCAGCCAAAGAACACCACGGCTTCGTTGCGACGCACCGCGCGATCCACCGCGGCGAGCATGCCGGCCTCACTGGACTCGACCAACTGGAACTTGCCGAGGCCGAACTGGTTCTTGGCGATCATCGCCTTGATCTGGGTGTTGGCGCCCGAGCCCGGTTCGATGCCGTAGATCTTGCCGCCCAGCTCTTTTTCGAACTTGGCGATGTCGGCGAAGGTTTTCAGGCCCTTGTCCGCCAGGTAAGTCGGTACGGCGAGGGTGGCGCGTGCATCCTTGAGGCTCGGGGCTTGCAGCACCTTGACCTGATTGGCGTCGACGAACGGGGTGATGGTCTGGGTCATCAGCGGGTTCCAGTAACCCAGGAACAGGTCGAGGCGCTGATCACGGATCCCGGCGAAAATGATCTGCTGGGAGGCGCTGGTTTGTTTGGTGTTGTAGCCGAGGCCATCGAGCAATACCTGGGTCATGGCGCTGGTGGCAATCACGTCGGTCCAGTTCACTACACCCATGCGCACGTTCTGGCACGCGGCGGGTTCGGCGGCCATGACACTGGCGCTCAGGAAAGCGGTACCGCTGAGTGCAAGAACACAGCTGCTGATCAGTCGTTTCATCTCAGGTTTCCTCGGCAGTTCGTTATTGTGAGTTCCGGCGTCTGACGCGCCGGTGATGCCAAGTTACGCAGCTAAGGCGCCATGAAAGCGCACTGCGGCGACCAGCTCTTGCACTGCGGCGACCTGTGCTCTTGAATGCCGCTTGCAAGTGGCGTATCAACATCAACACGCTACCCGCCCTCTCGTTCCCGCCAACCGAGTGCGCTCCATGTCCCAGGATTTCTATTTCTTGTTGATGCCGGGTTTCTCGGCCATTGGATTTATCTCGGCCATCGAGCCACTGCGGGTCGCCAATCGCTTTCGCGGCGAGCTGTATCGGTGGCATGTATTGAGCGCCGATGGCGGAGCAGTGCTGGCCAGCAACGGCATGTCGGTCAACGCCGACGCGGCACTGGAGCCGCTGAAAAAAGGCGCAACTCTGTTAGTGGTCGCCGGTTTCGAACCGCTGAAGTTCGCCACCCCGACGCTGGAGCACTGGCTGCGACGGCTGGACAACGAAGGCGTGACCCTCGGCGCCATCGACACCGGCAGTTTCATCCTCGCGGAAGCAGGCCTGCTCGACGGCCATCGCCTGACCCTGCACTGGGAAGCCATCGACGCCTTCAAGGAATCCTACCCGCAGCTCAGCGTCACCCAGGAGCTGTTCGAAATCGACCGACGGCGCATCACGTCGGCGGGTGGCACGGCCTCCATCGACCTGATGCTCGACCTTATCGCTCAAGCCCACGGCCCGGAGCTGGCGATCCAGGTCAGCGAACAGTTCGTGCTTGGCCGCATCCGCCCGCGCAAAGACCACCAGCGCATGGAAGTCGCCACCCGATATGGCATCAGCAACAAGAAACTGGTGCACGTGATCGGTGAAATGGAGCAGCACAGCGAACCGCCCCTGAGCACGCTGGAGCTGGCGGAATCGATCAAAGTCACCCGGCGTCAGCTCGAACGGCTGTTTCGCCTGCACCTGAACGACACACCGAGCAATTTCTATCTGCGCTTGCGTCTGGAGAAGGCCCGGCAATTGCTGCGCCAGACCGACATGAGCGTGCTGGAAGTGAGCATTGCCTGCGGGTTTGAGTCGCCGTCGTATTTCACCCGTAGTTATCGGGCGAAGTATGAGCGCTGCCCACGGGAGGATCGGCGGCGGTTGGGGGATGGGCGGGAGTTGGTATGAGCTCAACGCAAAACAGAATGTGGGAGCGAGCCTGCTCGCGATAGCGGTGAATCAGGCGACATCAACTGAAATGACAAACCGCAATCGCGAGCTGGCTCGCTCCCACATTTGATCTGTTTTCGATTTTATTTTTTCATCAGCGCCGAACACGCCGCCTTGTAAGCCTCATGCTGATACTTGTTCAGCGTCCCCGGCAGTTCAAAGTCGTGTTTCTTGCTCTGCGCATTGATGGTCTGCGGTGACAGCAGCGTCACCTCGCAATTTTCCAGCAACTGGAACACACCCTCGATCTTGAACGTGGTCGGTCCACCGGCGAACTCGCCTTTCTTGCTGCGCTTCTTGATCGCGATGCGATCAATGGCATTTTCGCGAACAAAGGACGCCACCTGCGCCGCAAACACCTTAACGTTGGCGGCTTCGTCGTCATCGTCGAGGGCGATTTTCTTGGTCGCGAGCGCAACATGGCCCAGCGCCTGACCCTCCAGCATGGCCACGGCGATGATCGCTTCGCTGCCTTTGATTTCGATGCCGCAGACTTTCATGTTGAATCCCTTTACTGGCTGAAGGCGTGCAGCTTACAGCTCAAGTGGAACGGTGTTCTCTTACTCCTGCCCAATCGACTCCAAAAACTCCGACCGCTCGTCACTCATCCGCGCCACGCAATCATTTTGCGCAATGGTGAATGCCTTGCTGCCGGTGGTGGCCGGGAAGGCTTCGACGGCGCAGTCGGCGTCGCGGGTCTTCGTCCACTGCTGCTGAGCGGCCTTGATCCTGGCGGTGATGTCGCTCAGTTGCGACGGGTTCTTGCCGTAGAGCGACTGCATGCGCTCGTTCAGGCTTTTGAGGTTTTCGCTCAGCAGATCTTCGGCGGTGGATTTGCTGTAAGCCGAGCATTCCAGGGTCTGGACGTCGTTTTCCACTTTGTCGCATGGGTTGTCGTCGGATTCCTCCGCCGCATGTACGCCGGTCGCTATCAGCGCCAAAGCCAGGATGATGGATTTCATTACGTTGCCGCCCCTTATTCCAGTAAAGCTTCCAGTAAAGCCTCAAGAGATGCGGCGAATTCTGGCCCAAGCCGAAGGCGTTGAACAGGTAGCAGATTGCGCCTGGCGACGACCCTTTGTCGCGGATTGACGCTTTCGGCAAACCCCCTGTCGTTTTTGCACCCGGTTGTCCCGGTCCTCAGGCATATGCTGGCCCCAAAGCGCCGGCAGACGATTCGGCGCATGAATCGCTAACAAGGGGACAGCCTGATGAGCCCAGCCGAATTGCACGCCGACAGCATCGTTATCGACGGGCTGATTATTGCCAAGTGGAACCGCGAACTGTTCGAAGACATGCGCAAGGGCGGTCTGACCGCTGCCAACTGCACCGTTTCGGTATGGGAGGGCTTCCAGGCCACTGTCAACAACATCGCCGCCAGCCAGAAACTGATCCGCGAGAACAGCGACCTGGTGATTCCGGTGCGTACCACCGCCGATATCCGCAAGGCCAAGGAGCAGGGCAAGACCGGCATCCTCTTCGGTTTCCAGAACGCCCACGCCTTTGAAGACCAGATCGGCTATGTCGAAGTGTTCAAGCAGCTCGGCGTCGGCATCGTGCAGATGTGCTACAACACCCAGAACCTGGTGGGCACCGGTTGCTACGAGCGTGACGGCGGCCTGTCGGGCTTCGGTCGTGAAATCGTCGCCGAGATGAACCGCGTCGGCGTCATGTGCGACCTGTCCCACGTTGGCTCCAAGACTTCCGAAGAAGTCATCCTCGAATCCAAGAAGCCGGTCTGCTATTCCCACTGCCTGCCGTCGGGTCTGAAGATTCACCCGCGCAACAAGTCTGATGAAGAACTGAAGTTCATCGCCGACCACGGCGGTTTCGTCGGCGTGACCATGTTCGCGCCGTTCCTGGCCAAGGGCATCGATTCGACCATCGACGACTACGCCGAAGCCATCGAATACACCATGAACATCGTCGGCGAAGACGCCATCGGCATCGGCACCGACTTTACCCAGGGCCATGGCCAGGACTTCTTCGAGTACCTGACCCACGACAAGGGCTACGCCCGCCGCCTGACCAGCTTCGGCAAGATCATCAACCCGTTGGGCATCCGTACCGTGGGCGAGTTCCCGAACCTGACCGAGACCCTGCTCAAGCGCGGCCATTCCGAGCGCGTGGTACGCAAGATCATGGGCGAGAACTGGGTGAACGTCCTGAAGGACGTCTGGGGCGAGTGAATAACTCCGGAGCCTACTCCGCTCGCCGATAGCTGCGTCAGGTCCTCGCGCCAAGCTCGCCGTACGTCCCGTACTGTCTCGCTTGTCGCTCCGGTCCTTCCTTGCTCTCGACGTGCTCGCTACGGCTCCAAAGTCATTCACACGGCTTGTTTATAAGAGCAAAGCAAAAGCTTTGCTAAGCACTGACCACGAATTTTCTGGAGTTAAGTTTCCATGGCCAAGATCGCCCCGCAATTGCCAATCGAAGTCGACAGCGAGACCGGTGTCTGGACGTCCGACGCCCTGCCGATGCTGTACGTGCCGCGCCATTTCTTCGTCAACAACCACATGGGCATCGAGGAAGTGCTGGGCGCCGAAGCCTACGCCGAGATCCTCTACAAGGCCGGCTACAAGTCCGCCTGGCACTGGTGCGAGAAAGAAGCTGAATGCCACGGCCTGGAAGGCGTCGCGGTGTTCGAGCACTACATGAAGCGTCTGTCGCAGCGCGGCTGGGGCCTGTTCAAGATCCAGGACATCGACCTCGACAAGGGCACCGCCAGCGTCAAGCTCGAACACTCCGCGTTCGTCTACGTCTACGGCAAGGTCGGGCGCAAGGTCGACTACATGTTCACCGGCTGGTTTGCGGGTGCGATGGATCAGATCCTGGCCGCTCGCGGCAGCAAGATCCGCACCGTGGCCGAGCAAGTCTACGGTGGCTCCGAAGAGGGCCACGAAGACGGCTTGTTCATCGTCAAGCCGTTGTAAGTCGAGGAACCCGCCATGGCTTTCGAAGCAATGTTCCAGCCGATCCAGATCGGCAAACTGACCATCCGCAACCGCGTGCTCAGCACCGCGCACGCCGAGGTCTATGCCACCGACGGCGGCATGACCACCGACCGGTACGTCAAGTATTACGAAGAGAAGGCCAAGGGCGGGATCGGCCTGGCGATCTGCGGCGGTTCGTCCGTGGTGGCCATCGACAGCCCGCAGGAATGGTGGAGCTCGGTGAACCTGTCCACCGACCGCATCATCCCGCACTTCCAGAATCTGGCCGACGCCATGCACAAGCACGGCGCCAAGATCATGATCCAGATTACCCACATGGGCCGTCGTTCCCGTTGGGACGGCTTCAACTGGCCGACGCTGATGTCGCCGTCGGGCATACGCGAGCCGGTACACCGTGCCACCTGCAAAACCATCGAGCCGGAAGAGATCTGGCGGGTCATCGGTAACTACGCTCAAGCCGCACGTCGCGCCAAGGCCGGTGGCCTGGACGGTGTCGAGTTGTCGGCCGTGCACCAGCACATGATCGACCAGTTCTGGAGCCCACGGGTCAACAAGCGTACCGACGAATGGGGCGGCACCTTCGAAGGCCGCATGAAGTTCGGTCTGGAAGTGTTGAAAGCGGTGCGTGCCGAGGTCGGTGACGATTTCTGCGTGGGCATGCGTATCTGCGGTGACGAATTCCACCCGGATGGCCTGTCCCACGAGGACATGAAGCAGATCGCCAAGTATTACGACGACACCGGCATGCTGGATTTCATCGGTGTCGTGGGGTCGGGTTGTGACACTCACAACACCCTGGCCAACGTGATTCCGAACATGAGTTATCCACCGGAGCCGTTCCTGCATTTGGCTGCCGGTATCAAGGAAGTGGTCAAGGTTCCGGTGCTGCACGCGCAGAACATCAAGGACCCGAACCAGGCCACGCGCATTCTGGAGGGCGGTTACGTCGACATGGTCGGCATGACCCGCGCCCACATCGCTGACCCGCACCTGATCGCCAAGATCAAGATGGGCCAGATCGACCAGATCAAACAATGCGTCGGCGCCAACTACTGCATCGACCGTCAATACCAGGGCCTGGATGTGCTGTGCATCCAGAACGCGGCCACTTCCCGTGAATACATGGGCCTGCCGCACATCATCGAGAAAACCACCGGCGTGAAACGCAAAGTGGTGGTGGTCGGTGCCGGTCCTGCGGGGATGGAAGCGGCGCGTGTGGCCGCCGAGCGTGGCCACGACGTGACCCTGTTCGAGAAGAAAGAATTCATCGGCGGGCAAATCACCACGGCCTCGAAAGCGCCGCAACGGGACCAGATCGCCGGTATCACCCGCTGGTATCAGCTGGAACTGGCACGCCTGAAAGTCGACCTGCGCCTGGGGACTGCGGCGGATGCGCCAACCATCATGGACTTGCGTCCGGACGTGGTAGTGCTGGCGGTCGGCGGTCATCCGTTCCTGGAGCAGAACGAGCATTGGGGCGCGGCTGAAGGCCTGGTGGTCAGCAGCTGGGACATCCTCGACGGCAAGGTGGCACCGGGCAAGAACGTACTGGTGTACGACACCATCTGTGAATTCACCGGCATGTCCACGGCGGACTTCCTCGCCGACAAGGGCAGCCAGGTCGAGATCGTCACCGACGACATCAAGCCGGGCGTGGCGATTGGCGGTACGTCGTTCCCGACTTACTACCGCAGCATGTACCCGAAAGAAGTGATCATGACCGGCGACATGATGCTGGAGAAGGTCTACCGCGAAGGCGACAAGCTCGTGGCGGTACTGGAAAACGAATACACCGGCGCCAAAGAGGAGCGGGTGGTGGACCAGGTGGTCGTGGAAAACGGCGTGCGCCCGGACGAAGAAATCTACTACGCGTTGAAGGAAGGTTCGCGCAACAAAGGCCAGATCGACGTCGAAGCCTTGTTCGCGATCAAGCCGCAACCTTGCCTGGAGCAGAGCGGCGACGGCTATTTGCTGTTCCGCATCGGCGACTGCGTGGCCCAGCGTAACGTGCACGCGGCGATCTACGACGCGTTGCGGTTGTGCAAGGATTTCTAAGAGCTTGTGGATAACCTTGTAGGAGCGAGCCTGCTCGCGATGAATTTGAAGGCGCCGCGTTCTTTCAGACCGCACGCGTCATCGTTAACGACCATCGCGAGCAAGCTCGCTCCTACAGGGGGTCGAGCAAAGCATCCAGGTAGTTAAGCCCGAGGTCTTTGGGAGCTTCACCATGTTGAACACCCTTCTTCCAATCCTGTTGTTCGCTGCCCTGGGCCTTGCGGTTCTGGGCGCGTTGCGGCGGGTGTCCATGTGGCGCCGGGGCCGGGCCTCGAAGGTCGACCTGATCGGCGGCCTGTTCGCCATGCCCAAGCGTTACATGGTCGACCTGCACCACGTGGTGGCGCGGGACAAATACATTGCCAACACCCACGTGGCCACGGCCGGTGGTGCGGTGGCGTCCATCGTGCTGGCAATTCTGGTGCACGGCTTCGGCCTGCATAACCGCATCCTCGGGTACGCACTGCTGCTGATGTCGGCGGTGATGTTCGTCGGTGCGATCTTCGTTTACCTGCGTCGACGCAACCCGCCGAGCCGTTTGTCCAAAGGCCCGTGGATGCGCCTGCCGAAAAGCCTGCTGGCGTTCTCGGCGTCGTTTTTCCTGGTGACCCTGCCCGTGGCGGGCATCCTTCCGGAGAACTTCGGCGGCTGGCTGTTGGCGACGATCCTCGGCATCGGCGTGCTGTGGGGCGTATCGGAGCTGTTCTTCGGCATGACCTGGGGCGGGCCGATGAAGCACGCCTTCGCCGGTGCCCTGCACCTGGCCTGGCACCGTCGCGCCGAGCGCTTTGGTGGCGGTCGCTCCACGGGCTTGAAGCCGCTGGACCTGACCGACCTGTCTGCACCGCTGGGCGTGGAAAAACCCAAGGATTTCACCTGGAACCAATTGCTCGGTTTCGACGCCTGCGTGCAGTGCGGTAAGTGCGAAGCGGCGTGCCCGGCGTTCGCCGCCGGCCAGCCGCTGAACCCGAAAAAACTGATTCAGGACATGGTCGTCGGCCTGGCGGGCGGCACCGATGCCAACTTCGCCGGCAGCCCGTATCCGGGCAAAGCCATTGGCGAACACGCCGGCAATCCCCATCAGCCGATCGTCAATGGTCTGGTGGATGCCGAGACCCTGTGGTCATGCACCACTTGCCGCGCCTGCGTCGAGGAGTGCCCGATGATGATCGAGCACGTCGATGCCATCGTCGACATGCGCCGTCACCTGACCCTGGAAAAAGGCGCGACCCCGAACAAGGGCGCCGAAGTCCTGGAAAACCTGATCGCCACCGACAACCCGGGCGGCTTTGCGCCGGGCGGACGGATGAACTGGGCGGCGGACTTGAACCTCAACCTGCTCAGTGAAAAGAAATCCACCGACGTACTGTTCTGGGTCGGCGATGGTGCCTTCGACATGCGCAACCAGCGCACTCTGCGCGCGTTCGTCAAAGTGCTGAAAGCCGCGAAGGTCGATTTCGCCGTGCTGGGCCTCGAAGAACGCGACAGCGGTGACGTGGCCCGACGCCTGGGCGATGAAGCGACCTTCCAGTTGCTGGCCAAACGCAACATCCAGACCCTGGCCAAATATCGCTTCAACC
Organism: Pseudomonas fluorescens group sp. PF-69; assembly: GCF_054481235.1. Lineage (NCBI taxonomy): Bacteria > Pseudomonadati > Pseudomonadota > Gammaproteobacteria > Pseudomonadales > Pseudomonadaceae > Pseudomonas > Pseudomonas fluorescens group sp. PF-69. The sequence continues at coordinate 2,073,714 of NZ_JBTMNC010000001.1, forward strand.
GCATCGTCACCTGCGACCCGCACAGCTTCCATGTGTTGAAAAACGAGTACGGCGCCTTCGACGGCAACTACCTGGTGCAGCACCACAGCACCTACATGGCGGAAATCATCCAGGCCGGTGCGCTGAACCTCGGTCAGCACAAGGGCGACAGCGTGACCTATCACGACCCGTGCTACCTCGGCCGCTACAACGGCGAGTACGAGGCGCCGCGCGAGGTCCTGCGTGCGCTCGGGATCGAAGTCAAGGAAATGCAACGCTCCGGTTTCCGCTCGCGCTGCTGCGGCGGTGGCGGCGGAGCGCCGATCACCGACATTCCGGGCAAGCAACGGATTCCCGACATGCGCATGGAAGACATCCGCGAAACCGGCGCCGAACTGGTGGCCGTGGGTTGTCCACAGTGCACGGCGATGCTCGAAGGCGTGGTCGAACCCCGGCCGATGATCAAGGATATTGCCGAACTGGTGGCCGACGCGCTGCTCGAAGACCAGGCACCGAGCAAGCCGTCCACGCCAGCCAAACGTGAACCTGCGGAGGCCCACTGATGAGCGACATTATCCGCCGCGACCCTCGGGCCGAATGGATCGCCCGTAACCGTCTGCATCCGCTGCACGCCGCCATGCAGCCGGCGCAACACAGCTGGATGGGGCCTAATGGCGTCATCCGCAAGAACCCCCATGGCATTGGTTTTATCGGCCCGAACGGCATCAAGCGCATCGACCGCAGTGGCGCGCAACAGGGCGGCGCGACCAAGCGCTCGGCCGCCGTTGAAGTGCAATTGCCGCTGCATCAAGTGCCTGCACCGGCGTTCTACATCAGCGTCGTACCGGACATGGTCGGTGGCCGCTTGAGCGGTCACGACCGCGACCTCCTGGGCCTGGCCCATCAACTGGCGGGCAAGGATGGCGCGGTATTGGCCGTGGTCTTTGGCGAACATAAAGAGAGCGCCTTTGCCAGCGCCGGCGTCGATCGCCTGCTGGTGCTTGAGGGCGAGGAATTCAGCGGTTATGCACCGGAACAACGGGTCCAGGGCTTGCGGGCTGTGGATAACCAGTTCAGTCCGCGTCACTGGTTGCTGCCGGACAGTCGCACCGGCGGTGGCGAGCTCGGTCGCCGTTTTGCCGCTGCATTGGGCGAACGCCCGGCCACGCGGGTCTGGCAGGTCAAGGATCAGGCGTGCATCGGCCGCGCCGGTGCCGGTCTGCAAGACCTTGCGCGTCCGCTTGCACGGCTGATTCTGGCGGCTGCCGAATGCGCCGAGCCGGTCAGTGAAACCCGCCACGAAGCCCTGCCGGTGGAGTTATCCACAGCGGTTGCGCGCAGTCTGTCGCGGATCGAGGATCTGGGGGCGGTGGCGGTGGACCCGGCGGCGATTCCGATGGCCGAAGCGGAGTTCATCTTCTCCGGCGGCAACGGCGTCAAGGACTGGGGACTTTTCCACAGGACCGCCGAGGCATTGGGTGCCACCGAAGGCGCGTCCCGGGTTGCCGTGGACGATGGTTTCATGGCCCGCGACCGCCAGGTCGGCGCGTCGGGCACCTGGGTCACTGCGCGGGTCTACGTGGCGGTGGGGATTTCCGGGGCGATCCAGCACCTGCAGGGTATCGGTGCCTGCGACAAGGTGGTGGCGATCAACCTCGATCCCGGCTGCGACATGATCAAACGGGCCGACCTGTCGGTGATCGGCGAAAGCGCCGAGATTCTTCAAGCCTTGATCGCGGCGGTAGAGGCCTACCGCAACGACGCCAAGCGCGATGCGGCTTAAGGGAAGGAAAGGGTTATGAGCACGAAAATCATCAGCCTGGTGTCCATCGGCGCCCACCCGACGTCCGGCCGTCCGCGTCGCGCCGAACAGGATGCGCGTGCCGTGGAACTGGGTCTGCAGTTGGCTGGGGATAACTTGCAGGTGCTGCATGCCGGCGATGTCGCCGAGCCCGCGTTGCGCGCTTATCTGGGCATGGGGCTGGAGCAATTGCATGTCCTGGAACAACCCGAGGGCGCGGATGCGCTACCGGCGCTGACCGCGTATTTGCGCGATGCCGGCGCTCAGGTGGTGTTGACCGGCAGTCAGGCTGAAACCGGCGAAGGCTCGGGCATGTTGCCGTTCCTGCTGGCTGAAAGCCTGGGCTGGCCGCTGGTGGTGGGGCTGGCGCAGGTCGAGTCCATCGATGGCAGCTCGGCGCTGGTGCTGCAGGCCTTGCCCCGTGGCCAGCGTCGTCGCTTGAAGGTTCGCCTGCCGTTCCTGGCAACTGTGGATAACGCCGCGCCCAAGCCACGGCAAAGCGCCTACGGCCCGGCCCGGCGTGGGGTGTTGCAGGCCAATGAAGTGGAAGTCGTCGACGATGAACTGCTGGCGGTCGCCACCCTGCAACCGGCCAAGCCACGGCCCAAGCGCCTGAAAGTCATCAAGGCCAAGAGCGGTGCCGACCGCATGAAAGCCGCAACGGCCAAGGCCAGCGGCGGCGGTGGGCAAGTGCTCAAGGGCGTCACGGCGCAGGCGGGGGCTGAAGCGATTCTCAAGCTGCTGATTGAAGAGGGCGTGGTGCGCTGACACCACCCAGCCTCTAGCCGCAATACCCGGAAAAACACCCATCCCTGAGGCGCATTGCTGCGCCGTGAGCGCCCACGTACAACGGGCGCTCGATGATCTGTGGAGTTTTAATCAATGTCGGTTGAGTTTCGTTCGGCGGTACGCGCGGATGCGCGCGAGATTGCGCGTCTGTTCCAGATTTCCTCGGAAGGCGCTTCGGATTACATCTGGAGCCAGATAGCAGAGCCCGGGCAGGATCTGTTGGACGTGGGAGCCATCCGTTATGCCCGTGAAGATGTGGATTTTTCCTACCAGAATTGCCTGATCGCCGAGGCCGACGGGAAGGTCATTGGCATGCTGCACAGCTACGTGATGCGTTACGACCCGTACGCGGCGCCAGTGACCGATCCAGTGCTGGCGCCGTACGCCACGATGGAAATCCCCGACACTCTTTATATATCCAGCCTGGCGCTGCACGAGGGCTGGCGAAACCAGGGCCTGGGCAAGCAGTTTCTCGCTTACGCCTACGACCGCGCCAATCGGCTCGGGCTCAACGGCCTGAGCCTGATCGACTACGCCGCGAACACCGGCGCCCGGCGCTTCTATGAGCGCCACGGCTTCCGTATCGTCGATACCTGCCAGATCACGCCGCATCCGATGATTCGGGTCACGGGCGAGGCCTACCTGATGTATCGGCCCTGATCACCCGATAATGCCCTGCAGGAGCGAGCTTGCTCGCGAATAACGTCAGCACACCGCTGGCCTCCAGACACCCCGCGAATAAAATCCGGGCAACGCGATCCATACAGCCCGACGCTGAGCTACATTTTCACTGTGCGCTGGTCAGGGTGCAGCACGCTATTACGGAGCTTTCTGAGGGGCAGCGCTTGTTCATAAAACCTGGTTTTTATGAGTGGGAGGGCTATGAGGCTTCTATCGCTTTGCATGCCTGTGCTGTTGATATCGACTCAGTCTCCCGCCGCTAACGGGCTGAATGCGCCCGATCAAGACTTCTACCCATGGCTGGCGTCGGAGCAGGGGCAGAAGGCGTCGCTGGCACAAATGCGTGAGCGCTGCGACCGCGTGCTGGAGGCCGGGGAAAACCTCGATTGTTCAGTGACAGTGATCGCACGGATGTTTGAGCTCAAGGCCGCCAATCAACTGCCGGACTACTATCTGGCAATCAAGCGCAAACACGCTCGGGCCATCGAGGCCGATCCAGAATTGAAAGTGCTGTTTTCGATGTTCGGTGACGAATCGTTATCGACCTTGAGGGCAACGGGCGACTTTTCGGCGCGGCCATCGAAGCGCCACGAAGTGCTGGCCATTCATCCGTATGCCAATGACGCTTTCATCGCCGACCAGGTACTGCCGTTCATCGATGTCAGCGCGGCCAATGGCCATTCCGCGCGATTCGTCCTGGATACCGGGGCGCCGCAAACGCTGGTCAACGTGGCGACCGCCAGGCAGATGGGGATCCACCTGCTGACCGACTCCCATTACGCCTACAGCACGTTTTACGGCGAAAGCGACCTGTCGGCCCGACTCGGGGTTCTCGATGCATTGAAGGTGGGCGATAGCGAGTTCCACAACGTACTGGTGTTCGTCAGTGATCGAGACAATCTGCTGGGCCTCGATCTGATCAGCAAACTCGGGCGTCTGAAAATCACCCGCACCGCCCTGGAGCTCAATCCCGCACCTGACGCCCGCTGCGACTCGCCGATCGGTTATACGCGCCTGGACATCAACCAGCGGCTGACCATCCCCGCACGGCTGGATAACCACGCGACGATGGTGATTGTCGATACCGGCAACGTTGATGACCTGACGTCGGCGTCGCCGGGCAAACAGGTGAATGCCATCAGGTCCCTGACCCCTGGCAACTCGCCCCCCCACTACCGCAGGGAGGCGTTTTCAAACCTTCAAAGGAGTACTGAATTTGCCGGGCGGCACCACGGACATCACCTACAAGTACTTTCCGGGTTTCACCATTCCACCGTCGTTGGTGCGGGGGCGCTATGTGCCATCGATATTGCTCGGGTGGGCTGCGTTTAAAGCGTTTGAGTTGAGTCTGGATGTGAATTCCGCTCGGTTTTGTTTTAACAAGTCCGAATGAGCGCTCGATCTATGACTGCCTCGGTGGTTTACGCACAATCCCTGTTAGTGCATCTGTGGATAACATGTTCGCCCATCGCTACAGCCCGGACGATTCGCGGCCTCCAGCCTTCAGGTTAAAAAACAGCCAGTCTAACCTGCGGTTTTCCACAGGTTTTTTCTGAGGATAAGAGGTCTGCTGCAGCATAAGTTGCCCCCAATCTCTGTTGGCGCTTCTGTGGATAAGATGTTCGCTTACCGCTACAGGCCTTGTAATACGTGGCTTACAGGCGTCTGGTTGAAAGTTGATCAAAGTACTGTAATTCGAGGATAAATCCCCTGCAAACTTAGAAAATCCGTAGCTTTCAGCGGTTTTCCACAGCGCCAGGATAGTTGCCCCCAAAGTCTGTTGGCGCTTCTGTGGATAAGGTGTTCGCCATCCGCTACAGGCCACGTCATACGTGAGTTTCAAAGCGTTGGTTAAAAAACAACCAAGTGCTGCTGAAAACCGTGGTTCTGGATAAGTCACGGATTTTCTTCAACTTCTGTGGCGAAAATTGCGGCGCTCCGCACGGTTGTCCCCATTAACTGTGCGTGGTCCTGTGGATAAGGTGTCTGTAAAGGTCTGTACGCCACGTTCCTCAAGCGCTGGGGCCTTGTTGATCATTTTTTGCACAGATGTTCGAGGGTGATTATTTATATTTGCTGACTTCCGGGATTGGGTATTAGGCTGATGTTATGGCCATTAAGTTGTATTTTTATCTTTCTATGAGCCAATGGCTATAAAAAACTATTATTTCTAACAGGTTCCGGGTTTTTTATTTTGCGTTATTGTTTTTTTAACTTAACGCAAGTAACGAATAAAAGGAGTCATGTTATGAATTACGATGAGAATGGACAGGAAATCGAGGGTGATGTAACGAGTACCTACCGTTTAAATAGCTGGATGGCGGATCTTTATTCTTCAATAAAGTCTCTACGAATCGGACAGCTCAGTCTGGCAAGCGCGCATAACGCGGGCATGGATTATGAAGCGCCGTATTCGAATTCTTATATTACGTGCCAGGATAAAAGCTTCCGTAATCAACTGGATAATGGCGTAAGGGTGCTTGATATAAGGCTCAGGTGGTTTTCCGGCTACGGTGACGATAATGTCAATTCCGGTTTGATTTTTTATCATAGCCAGACGTCCGGTAGAACATTCGCCAACATGCTGCATGATATCGACCGGTTTCAAGAAACCAATCCGGGAGAGATCGTTATTCTGGATTTTCATGAGCTATCGCAACAACGCAGCGATAAGCCAATTCCCTATGCAGCGATTCATGCTCATTTTATGCGGCATTACACCGGCAAGATGCTGCCTCGATCTGCGAGCACGCTCACTCTTGAACAGATAAGAGCCCAATATCCGGGGCCGCGTATTATTGTCGCTGTTCCTAATGAAGTTTGTGCAGGTGGCCGCGACAACACCTATTTTTGGAACAAGATTAATCACGAGTGGGCGGGAGACGGAATCGTAGAACTGGACAGGCTTCTAGCGCACATCGAATCGGTCATGGCTAATCCCCCCTCCGGCACGGCGCCTTGGTCATTATCGGCGACCGTCTATAACATAGGAGGACCGCGCGCCATTATCAGTGATCTGGTTCAATGGTTTCCAAAGTTCGGTGATCGAATAAAAAAGTGCAATATCATTAACTTCGATTTCTGCTCACGCAACAGTGCACTGACGGTTCAACAATGTATTGAAAGCAATATTCTAAAAGGCAGTCGTTTGGCAATTACCAGTCCTGTGCCCGGAGGATGGTATTTAAACGGTGCATCGTCGGTGAAGGGGGGTGGGATGCCTGGAGCTACCATTGAACTGTATGACAGAGGTGCCGGGTCGTATGACGGAGGCGTTGTAAACGCTCAAGGCGTTTGGGAGGCAAGGGTAGACTTGCATCCGGTCTGGAATCATCCACTGGCGTGCAGACAGACGATCAACGGTGCGACATCAGACTGGTCAGAGTTCGTGACTTTTAATGTGCTGGCATCCGTCCCGACGCCCATTATCTCTACCCCGACAAATGGGTCGACCGTAGATGCCAGAAAACCCTTGATCAGTGGATACAACGGAGTGCCAGGCGCAACAGTCCGATTCTATGAAGAAGGCTCAGGCGCTATTCTCTATGGCACGGCGATTGTTGAGCCGGATGGGACGTGGGAAAGCAGACCTGATGTTGCACTGCCAGCGGGGCGATTTCGGTTGACCTGTGATCAGTTCGACAGTGGGTGGACGTCAGGCTATGCGACGGAGTCTGCCTTTACAGTTCCGGATTTTCCAAACTCGGTTATCGAACTTTGGGTTGAAAAATATGGAACCCGTACTGACATTCAATGGCGAACTGATCCAGAAGACATCGGAAAAGTCAGCTTCGTATGTTATTTGAATGACGGAAATGAAAAGGCCACTTCTGGCAATTCTGCAAGCTACGATTATTTGTCTGAAAACAGCACGTATCGGGCCACGGTATTCGCCATCAACGCAGCGGGTTTGCGATCTGAACCCGCGGAAATCACTTTTCGAATTTGATTAAGCGTGATTTTTAAACGCCTGTCGGTTTAACCGCCGCCGAGACCTGAACCCTGAAAGGCGCTCACGTCTCGGCGATTTATCGTCTGGGCGCCGTCAAACCCTAGCCGCTAACCGGCACACCCTTCAGATACGGTGCAGGCTCAGCCCCCAGATTGTTCAACATCCGCTCGCTGTACCAATCCACGAAATTCACCACGCCAAACTCATAGGTCTTGGAGTACGGCCCAGGCTGGTACGCGGTGGAGTTGATGCCGCGCTGGTTTTCTTCGGCCAGGCGACGGTCCTGGTCGTTGGTGGCGTCCCAGACCAGGCGCATGCGCTCCACGTCGTAGTCCACGCCTTCGACGGCGTCCTTGTGCACGATCCACTTGGTGGTGACCATGGTTTCCTGGGCGCTGATCGGCCACACGGTGAACACGATGATGTGGTCGCCCATGCAGTGGTTCCATGAGTGCGGCAGGTGCAGGATGCGCATCGAGCCCAGGTCCGGGTTCTTGATGCGGCCCATGAGCTTGGCGCAGCCTTGCTTGCCGTCCATGGTCATCGACACGGTGCCCTTGAGCAGCGGCATGCGCACGATGCGGTTGCGCAGGCCGAAGCTGGCGTGGGCGTAAGGGATCTTCTCGGCTTCCCAGGCAGCAGCGGAGGCGGCGACGTGGTCCTTGAACGCCTGGTCGGCGCGCGGGTCGGTGACGTCGTCCCATTCCAGCAGGGTTTTCAGCAGTTCCGGGTGCGACGCGTTGCAGTGGTAGCACTCGCGGTTGTTTTCCAGCACCAGTTTCCAGTTGGCCTTTTCCATCAAGGTGGTTTGCACCGCCACCTTGGTGTTTTCCATGTCGTACGGTTCCATGTAGTGGTTGAGCGTCGACAGGAAGTCATCGATGGCCGGCGGGTTATCCGACAGGCTGATGAAGATGTAGCCGCCAGCGGTCTTCACGTTCACTGGCTTGAGGCCGTACTGCTTCATGTCGAAGTCGGCGCCCATTTCGGTGCCGGCGAACAGCAGGCGACCGTCGAGTTCGTAGGTCCACTGGTGGTAGTGGCAAACCAGTTTGGCGACCTTGCCCTTGTCGCTGGTGCACAGGCGCGAGCCACGGTGACGGCAGACGTTATGGAACGCGTGCACGACGCCTTCGGCGCCACGGATCACGATGATCGGGTTCTTGCCGACTTGCAGCGTCAGGTAGTTGCCCTTGGTGGGGATCTCGCAGGTCATGCCGGCGATCAGCCACTCTTTCTGAAAGATTTCCTGCATGTCGATATCAAACAGGCGATCGTCAGAGTAAAACGGCTGCGGCAGCGAGAACGTGCGCTCGCGCTCTTGCAGCATCTGGGCGGTGGCCTTGCGTGCGGGTTCCAGCGGATCGCCCAGGCTCAGGGTAGTAGTGACGTCCATCGTTTAATCCTCAAGGCCATCTGCGTGGCCGGCGAAAGTGGCTAATCAGGTGTGCTGCTCGGGTTTGCTACGCAAGGTGTAAAAGTTGTGTCTTGGTATGGGGCGAGTGTGGGGCCGGCGCTGGCCAGAACCTTATCCATGGGCGACATGGTGCAATCTGTTCCCGACGCGCAAGCCCCGGTAGTTGGGGGCTGGTCGCGATAAGCATGTGAATGTCGCAGATAGGTAAATGGGTGGTTCGCGCTATACGCAGAATCGCCAACATGAAGGCCGACAGTCGGCCGTGGAGATCAGCATGTCCAACAACTTCCTGAACCCGGTAACCACCCAGACCTGGGCCAATGGTCGGCACATCGTCCGTTGCGTCAAAGTCATCCAGGAAACCTGGGATGTGCGCACCTTTTGCTTCATGGCCGACCAGCCGATCATGTTCTTCTTCAAGCCGGGGCAGTTTGTCACCCTGGAGCTGGAAATCGAAGGCCAGCCGATCATGCGTTCGTACACCATTTCCAGCTCGCCATCGGTGCCGTACAGCTTTTCGGTGACCATCAAGCGCGTGCCGGGCGGCAAGGTTTCGAACTGGTTGCACGACACCCTGCACGAAGGCCAGGAACTGGCGGTGCACGGGCCGGTCGGGCTGTTCAACGCCATCGACTTCCCGAGCCCGAAAGTGCTGTACCTCAGCGGCGGCGTCGGGATCACCCCGTGCATGTCCATGGCGCGCTGGTTCTACGACACCAACGGCAATGTCGACATGACGTTTATCCACAGCGCCCGTTCGCCCAAGGACATCATTTACCACCGCGAGCTGGAGCACATGGCGTCGCGGATCGACAACTTCAGCCTGCACCTGATCTGCGAGAAACACGGCCTCGGTGAGCCGTGGGCCGGTTATCGCGGTTACCTGAACCACAAGATGCTGGAACTGATGGCGCCGGACTTCCTCGAGCGCGAAGTGTTCTGCTGCGGCCCGACGCCGTACATGAACGCGGTCAAGCGCCTGCTGGAAAACGCCGGCTTCGACATGAAGCGCTATCACGAGGAATCGTTCGGCGCGACACCACCGGAAGCCCGCGCCGATGCAGTGGAACAAGCCGAGCAGGCCGCCGATGCACCGGAAGTCGACGCGGCCGATCTGCATGAGGTGCAATTCACCGCCTCCGGCAAGAGCATTCGCGTGGCACCGGGCGAGACCGTTCACGCCGCTGCCGCGAAAGTCGGCCTGATGATCCCGAAAGCCTGCGGCATGGGCATTTGCGGTACCTGCAAGGTGCTGAAGCTGGGCGGCGAAGTCGAGATGGAGCACAACGGCGGGATCACCGAGGAAGACGAAGCCGACGGGTTTATCTTGTCGTGCTGCAGCGTGCCGAAGGGGGATGTGCGGATCGAGTTTTGAGAGCAGTCTGTAGGCATTGGCCGATCTCCCCACAGGGGAGATCGAATGGGGATTAATAGTTGGTTTTAAATTAGTTTGAATGTGGCGAGTAAGCCAAAGCCCATGAATGTAAAGCCGAAATTTTTTTGGTATCTATGCAGTGTAAGTAGTGTGCGCTTTAGTTTGGGTGGGAAATTCTGAATATCTTTTGCGCTTAATTTTTCTTGATATTAAACAAGGCCTAACCAAGCAACTAAACCCAGGCACATCATTACTGCCCAGAATATAAAGACGTATTTATGCAGGGTAATTAAGCTTTGCCTTAGCTTGCGAGGGAAATTTTCCATGTCTTTTGCGCTAAGTGTCCCGGCGTGAATGTAAATTTCGGGATTTCTCATGATGCCTAAAATTTCGCCCATCATGTAGATTCGCCCCCATGGTCCTCCGTGCCACAGCATTATAATTCGGCTGGAAATTGAACTTTTTGTCAGATGGTTTAATATTGTTCCGGTTTTTGTTTTGGCGACGTATAACATAATTCCAAGCAGGATGAAGATGCCTGTGAAATCTACAATGCCAATCAATAAAAATATGATTTCTGAAGTGCGAAGATCGGAAGTTTCCCAAAGTCTCACTATTTTTTACTCTTGGACGTGTTTTAGATGAGGTCGAGTGTGACTGCTGCCCAGAGGCCGAACATTAGCGTAAGAAGCACCCAGCCGGCCCACTGTAAAATAACCAGCTTGCGTTTAAGGTGAGTTGGGAAACTTTTAATTTCCTCAATGTTTACACCTCCGTCGCGCAGATAAATTCCAGGTGTAGTTACGGCGCCCATTATTCCGCCAAGTAAAAATAATTTTCCCCACGGTCCACCGCTTTTAAAGGGGGCTCGGATTGTTACTGCAGGAGAGTTTTTCAAATGGTTTAGCATTACGTCCATTCTCGTGTAGGCAAGATGCAGTGCAACGCCAAGCCAGACGAAAAGACCGACGAGATCAATTAAGCCGACACACAGAAATATTTTATTAGCAGTATTCAAGCTCATTTATTTGCCTCGTAGATACTTTCTCCCGGTGCTTCGCCAAGCTGTTTTCCACCAAGCCCCTCTGTTAAAGAGCCAGCTCCGACCACGACGACGCCGCATAAAAGAGTTGCTGTACCAGTGGTTGGCGGTCCAGTTGCCATACAAATAGCCCTCTCAGCAGACTTTAATAAAATATGCCGAACTCCGCGCTTGCAATAAGTATTGCAAGCGCCGTAAATAATCCCCATGTGGCCACTGTAAAATGGCCAGTTTCTGCTTGAGGCGAGGCGGGAAGTTACGTAGATCTTCTATGTTTACGCCTCCATGTTTCAGATAAAATCCTGGAAAGGTAACTATTCCGGAAATACCGCCCACCAACAAAAATTTTCCTAATGGTCCTCCATGCTTCAGCGGGGCACGGTTTTTGACTGCGGAACAGTTTTTAAGATGTTCCAACATCATGTCCAGTTTGGTGTGTGCCAAGTGCATGCTGACTCCAATGAGAGCTAGTAATCCCAAAATTACCAGTCAACACAGGAGGCCAATTAGTGATTCAGTAGGGGGCATTTCGTATCCTCGACAATATAACGCCGCACAGCAACGTGCTGAGCCCGCCTGTTGGAGCGCCTATCGCCACGCAGATGGCACCGACCATAGGTGTTCAAAGTGATGTCTATCTTGTTTGATATAGAGAATGACGCCAAGGAAGGTGAAGATTTCGACGAAATCTATAACGCCTGCAATCATAAAAACTGTACCTGTAGTGCTAACGGTCATTTCACTGTCTCGTAAATAACTTCAGCTGTGTATTGAGCTTAATGGAGTAGGCTAGATTTTCCGATCACAACAAGTAATGCCATGGCAATCAAAAGCCCCCATACGCTCCATTGCAGAATAGCCAGCTTTCGCTTTATGGGTGAGGGAAACGATTGCAAGTCTTTTAAACTAAGCTCTCCTCTTCTCAGGTAAAATCCAGGGAAGGTAATAATTCCAGAGATCCCTCCTATAAGCATCAACTTTCCCCATGGGCCACCGTGCCTTAGAGGTGCGCGAACCATAATGGCTGCGCAGTTTTTCAAGTGTTCCAGCATCATATCCAGTTTGGTGTAGGCCATATGCAGCGCTACTCCAATCCAAACAAACATGGATGTAATCACTATGGCGCACAAATACCCAACAACAAATTGAGTGTTACTCATTTTGTATTCTCATAAATTATTTCCCCTGCGATTTCTCCGCCCATCCCGCCTATAAGCCCTCCAGCAAAAGACCCTACTCCGACCACAATAAGACTGCATATAAGAGTTCCCGTCCCGCCAGTTGGTACGCCCAGTCCAGCGCAGATCCAGCCGATCGCTGGGCCAGTTAAGGCGGCGGAGGCTGTAGCGCCACCAGCGATTCCGCCAATAAAGCTCCCCCCTTCTGTGTATTTCACCTTTTCACATGCCTGTGCATTGCCCTCTGCGCATACGCCTTGGACTTTAACAACTGAGGCGGAGCCGCCCACGGCCGTGCCGATCCATCCGCCATACTTGACGTACTTGGTTGCTTTTGCGACGCCTTCAATATGTGTGGCGTAGCCTGGGATCTGGCCAGCCGCACCAGCCTTTCTCCAGCGATGCACCAAGTTCGGAGTGGCGATGCCTAGCGCTTTTTTTAGTTCGGAATGGTCGGGGAAACCGATTGCTTTTTTAGTTAGCGCGGTGAGTTGAAAGTCCAACCGTTTCAGTAGGCGTTTACGTTCGTTGAAAAAAGCGTGCGAGCCTAACCGCCCGTCTTTTTGGAAGGTTTGAGTGTGCAATGCCTCAATGTCACGAAGAATGTTGCCAATGTCGTCCAAATGCTTGCCGAACATGGCCAGGCCTGCACCGGTAACGAGTGATCCATAGGTAATGGTCGTTGCTATTGCGCCATAGTGCTGCACCATAAAGTCAGCCTCCTCCGGAGTCAGGTGCTCCAGTGCCGTGCTGACTGCTTGCGCGGCTTGCATCAACAACGCTTCCTCATAAGTACATTGCTGATTATTCGGATCACTCAGCACAATCATCGACCCGGCTTTTACGTGATCCAGATTCGGATTAAGGATTTTGAATTTGGCGATGACGGCGGGGGAGGCGGAGCTGAATAGCTGGGCCTCCAGTTTTTCAGCGGTCGTGCTTTTGGGGACGATGTAGAAGCCCGGTTGCTCGGGTTCCGGTATGGGCGCTGGCCAGCGCTCGCGGGGGAAGAATTTCAAGTCGGGGACTGGGTGCGGCGAAGGGGTTGCCTCGACTGAGTTGGCTGTGCTGGCGGCATTCGTTTTGAGATTTTGTGCGTGAACATGCCTCAGTAAACGCTCGGAGTCCGGTTTCAATCCAGGTTGCGTGAGCCTTGAAGTTGGCATTCTTTCAATCGATTCGACGATCGCGTGCGGGCCTTTGCGCGTGACAACTTGCGATTGGATGAGCAGGTCACGCTGCTCTTGCAGCAACGCCTGTATGCCTTGTTCCGGGGTTTTTCGACCTTGAGCGACATCGTCGGCAATGCGCTTGGCGTACCAGGCGACTTCCTGATTGAACTGCACACGTGCCATGCCATGGGACAGGTGGCGTGTACTGAGGGTGTGGGCCTGCGCGATCAGTTTTTCTGCGGCGCTGTTGACGTCCCAGATGTCGTAACGGTTGGGGTTCATCCCTCTTCGCCCCACGAGCTGTAGCCGCTGGTGCCTGCTGCGTGGTGGGTCCAGGCGATATCACGGTAACGGATGGCGAGATGTTCCTGAGGTTCTGCATCGTTTTGCATAATCGCGTGAGGCACTTCAAACGTCAGGTCAACAATGACGCCGCCACTGATCGAAACGGAATAAAACTTTTCCTTTTGACCGAAGGCAGACACGCGATAGAAACGAAGCGTGCATTCGATTTCTTCTCTCTTTGAGAGTGCCTGGGCCAGTAGCGGTGAGGATTTGTCGATGGCTTTGGTGATGATGATCGGGCTGTGTGTGGATTTATTGATGTTCCCGATATTGGACATGTTGTGGTTGAAAGACAGCAGCATGATTTCATCGGTGTGCGCGGCTTGAAACTTGTTCCCGATGGACGCCGGGGTTGAGCAGCCGGCGGAGATGAGTCCTTGAATCTTTCCGGTGATGGTCATGTAGCGGGGTTCGCCATGAGTAACACTCCTTGTAGACAAGGAGGCAGTTTACGACGATGGATTGAAGCGTTTATGTAGTCCGTTTCCGAAAAAACGCAATGGCGTCAATGCGTGAAAGCCGGCACCGATCCCGACAGGCAGGATCGGTGTTTAACGCGTTCAGTCGATAAACAAGTCCGGCATCAGTTTGTCATTGGTGCCCGGTGCAAACCGATAGTGTTCGAACTCGGTCACCCCGTTCTCCCGCAGTATCTCCTCATCAATCAACAACCGCCCGGTCAGGCTGCGATTCGCGCTGCCGAGAATGACGTGGGCGGCATCGGCCATGATCGCCGGCGTCCTGGCGTGCTTGAACGACTCCCGTGAGCCCAACTGAAACTCGATGGCAGCGGTGGCAATCATCGTCTGTGGCCACAGCGAGTTGACGCTGATGCCGTAGTTTTTGAATTCCTCGCTCATGCCCAGCGTCAGCATGCTCATGCCGTACTTGGTCACGGTATACGGGCTGTATTGGGCGAACCATTGGGTCGCCAGGTTCAGTGGTGGCGACAGGTTGAGGATGTGCCCGGCGGATTTCTTCAGGTAGGGCAGGGCGGCCTGGCTGCACAGCAGCACGGCGCGGGTGTTGATCTGGTGCATGAGGTCGAAGCGCTTGAGTTCGATGTGCTGCACACCGGTCAACTTGATTGCCCCGGCATTGTTGACCAATGCATCGATGCCGCCGAAATGTTGGTTGGCCTGGGCCAGGGCCTGATGCACGGCGATTTCGTCGCGTACATCCACCTGCAAGGCCAGCGCCTTGCCACCCGCGGCTTCGACTTCCTTGGCCACGCTGTAGATGGTGCCGGGCAGCTTGGGGTGCGGTTCGGCGCTTTTGGCCGCAATCACGATGTTTGCGCCATCGCGTGCGGCCCGCAGGGCGATCTCCCGACCAATCCCGCGACTGGCACCGGTAATGAACAGCGTTTTGCCTTGAAGGGACATGCGTGCGCTCCTGGTTATTGTTATGAGAGCGGGTGGGCTCGACAAACAATGTAGACGAAGTCTTCAGGTGCGAATGATGAGGGCGAGTGGGTGGGGCTTTTGTGGGAGCGAGCTTGCTTGCGATGGCGGTGTGTCAGCTGACATCTTTTTGGGATGGGCTGGCCTCATCGCGAGCGAGCTCGCTCCCACAGGGGGGCAGTGCAAACCAGGGTTTTTAGTGCGACATCACTTCACGGATGTCCCTGGCCAATTCCCGCACGCGTTCTTCTTCGGTGTCCCACGAGCACATGAAGCGTGCGCCGCCGTTGCCGATGAAGGTGTAGAAGCGCCAGCCCTTGGCGGTCAGCGCGGCGATGGCCGGTTCCGAGAGTTGCAGGAACACGCCGTTGGCCTGAACCGGGAACATCAGTTCCACGCCAGGAATGTCGCTGACCAGCTCGGCCAGCAATTGTGCGCAGCGGTTGGCGTGATTGGCGTATTTGAGCCAGGCGTCGTTTTCCAGGATCCCGACCCAGGGCGCGGAGAGGAAACGCATTTTCGACGCCAGTTGCCCGGCCTGTTTGCAGCGGTAGTCGAAGTCTTCGGCCAGTGTGTGGTTGAAGAACAGGATCGCTTCGCCCACGGCCATGCCGTTTTTCGTGCCGCCGAAGCACAGCACGTCGACGCCGGCCTTCCAGGTCAGGTCCGCTGGCGAGCAGCCGAGGAATGCGCAGGCGTTGGAGAACCGCGCGCCGTCCATGTGCAGGTTCAGGCCCAGTTCCTTGCAGGTGGCGCTGATGGCGCGGATTTCGTCCGGGGTGTAGACGCTGCCGACTTCGGTGGCCTGGGTGAGGGTCACGACGCGGGGTTTCGGGTAGTGGATGTCCTGGCGCTTGAGAGCGACTTCGCGGATCGATTCCGGGGTCAGCTTGCCGTTTTCGGTGCGGGCGATCAGCAGTTTGGAGCCGTTGGAGAAGAATTCCGGCGCGCCGCATTCGTCGGTTTCGACGTGGGCGGTTTCCGAGCAGATCACGCTGTGGTAACTCTGGCACAGCGACGAGAGGGCCAGGGAGTTGGCCGCGGTGCCGTTGAAGGCGAAGAACACTTCGCAGTCGGTTTCGAACAATTTACGGAAATCGTCGGACGCGCGGGCGGTCCATTCGTCGTCGCCGTATGCGCGCTGGTGGCCATGGTTGGCCTGCTCCATGGCCGCCCAGGCTTCGGGGCAAATGCCGGAGTAGTTGTCGCTGGCGAATTGTTGGCTCTTGTCGGTCATGGCCTGCTTCCGTGGTCGGGGCGCTTATGGTGAAGCGTCTCGTGGTCAATGAGGGTGCGCACTCTACCGAAGATCGTCCGGGGAGCGCACGGGATGTCACTGTCAGAAAATTACGGCGATACCGGGCAATTATGCACGTGGCGATGTACTTGACACAGCAGCACTTAACGCCGCGCGACGGTGCACTGGATCTGCTCAAGTGGCTGGCGCTGCTGAGCATGGTGCTCGATCACCTGCGTTATGTCGGTTATTCCGTCGATCTTTTGTATGTGCCGGGGCGTCTGGCGTTTCCGTGGTTTTGCCTGGCGATGGCGGCCAATCTGGCGCGCAAGCCCGCCGTGAAGTCAGAGGGACAATGGCGCTATCTGGGCTGGTTGTTGCTGTTCAGTGCGGTGAGCGAAGTGCCTTACCGGATGTACATTCCGGATCCCGACACCTTGAACGTCTTGCCTACCCTGGCCTTGGGCCTGCTGGTGGCACGGGGCTGGCAAGTGCAGGGGCTTCAGGCGCGACTGTTGGCGCTCGTCGCCCTGGTGCTGGCGGCGGTTTTCTGGTCGCGATTGATGTTCGGTTTCTTTGGCGTGCTGTTGCCGTTGGCGCTGCTGCTGGTGATCCGTCGGCCCTGGTATTTCGCGCTGTTGCCGGGACTGGTTTGCCTGGCGGCCAATCAATGGCAAGTGCTGTATCACGCCGCACGATTGGGCAATCCTGCGGCCATTCCGGCCATCGCCATATGCCTGATCGCGCCTTGGCTGGGACTGTTCTTGTTGCGACATGCCAAGGGCGTAAAACCACCACCGATGCGGCGTTGGGCGTATGCGCTGTATCCCCTGCATTTCCTTGTGCTGCTACTCGTCCGCCAGATCGCCGTATAACCCTGTGGGAGCTGGCTTGCCAGCGATAGCGGTGGACCAGTCGCCATCAATACTGGATGTGACGCGATCATCGCTGGCAAGCCAGCTCCCACAGGGTTTCTCACTGATTTGAGAAGAGTGCCCGACCAGTCATTCCCCGCCATGTCGTAAACGCACCTTTACGTGGCGTCCGTAGGCATTTGGCCTGTCTGCGCCGGTCATACCATCGCTATCAAAGGGCACTGCCGAAACACCGGTGCCTTACCGAGACGAATGGCGCATAGATGCCGCTGGGAGAGACGCGATGTTCAGCAAGCAAGACCAGATCCAGGGTTACGACGATGCACTGCTGGCGGCGATGAATGCCGAGGAGCAACGTCAGGAAGATCACATCGAGCTGATCGCGTCAGAGAACTACACCAGCAAACGCGTCATGCAGGCCCAGGGCAGCGGCCTGACCAACAAATACGCCGAAGGCTATCCGGGCAAGCGCTACTACGGTGGCTGCGAGCACGTGGACAAGGTTGAAGCCCTGGCCATCGAACGCGCCAAGCAACTGTTCGGCGCCGACTACGCCAACGTCCAGCCGCACTCCGGCTCTTCGGCCAACAGCGCGGTTTACCTGGCCCTGCTGCAAGCGGGCGACACCATCCTGGGCATGAGCCTGGCCCACGGCGGTCACCTGACCCACGGCGCCAAAGTGTCGTCCTCGGGCAAGCTGTACAACGCCGTGCAGTACGGCATCGATACCAAGACCGGGCTGATCGACTACGACGAAGTCGAGCGCCTGGCCGTCGAGTGCAAGCCGAAGATGATCGTCGCCGGCTTCTCCGCCTACTCCAAGACCCTGGACTTCCCGCGCTTCCGTCAGATCGCCGACAAGGTTGGTGCGCTGCTGTTCGTCGACATGGCGCACGTGGCCGGTCTGGTCGCCGCCGGTCTGTACCCGAACCCGCTGCCGTACGCTGATGTGGTCACCACCACCACCCACAAGACCCTGCGCGGTCCACGTGGCGGCCTGATCCTGGCCAAGGCCAACGAAGAAATCGAGAAGAAGCTCAACGCCGCGGTATTCCCCGGCGCCCAGGGCGGCCCGCTGATGCACGTGATCGCCGGCAAGGCAGTGTGCTTCAAGGAAGCGCTGGAGCCAGGCTTCAAGGCCTACCAGCAACAAGTCATCGACAACGCCCAGGCCATGGCCGGCGTATTTATCAAACGCGGCTACGATGTAGTGTCCGGCGGCACCGATAACCACCTGTTCCTGGTCAGCCTGATCCGTCAGGGCCTCACCGGCAAAGAGGCGGATGCAGCGCTCGGTCGCGCCCACATCACCGTGAACAAGAACGCTGTCCCGAACGATCCACAGTCGCCGTTCGTCACCTCCGGCCTGCGCATCGGCACCCCGGCGGTGACCACGCGCGGCTTCAAGGTGACCCAGTGCGTCACCCTGGCCGGCTGGATCTGCGACATCCTCGACAACCTCGGCGACGCCGATGTCGAGGCCAATGTCGCCGAGCAAGTGGCGGCCCTGTGCGCGGACTTCCCGGTTTATCGCTGAGTGCGGTTTTGGAGTAAATGACTATGCAACGCTACTCGGGCTTCGGCCTCTTCAAACACTCTCTCAGCCACCACGAAAACTGGCAGCGGATGTGGCGCACGCCGACCCCTAAAAAGGTCTACGACGTGGTCATCGTCGGCGGTGGCGGGCATGGTCTGGCGACCGCCTACTACCTGGCCAAGGAGCACGGCATCACCAACGTGGCCGTGGTCGAAAAAGGCTGGCTGGGCGGCGGTAACACCGCGCGCAACACCACCATCGTTCGTTCCAACTACCTGTGGGACGAGTCGGCGCACCTGTACGAACACGCGATGAAACTGTGGGAAGGCCTGTCCCAGGACCTGAACTACAACGTGATGTTCTCCCAGCGCGGCGTCTACAACCTGTGCCATACCCTGCAGGACATCCGTGATTCCGAGCGTCGTGTCAGCGCCAACCGCCTCAACGGCGTCGACGGCGAACTGCTCGATGCCAAGCAAGTGGCCGACGAGATTCCGTACCTCGACTGCTCGAAGAACACCCGCTACCCGGTGATGGGCGCTACCGTCCAGCGTCGCGGCGGCGTGGCCCGTCACGATGCCGTGGCCTGGGGCTTTGCCCGTGCCGCCGACGCACTGGGCGTGGACCTGATCCAGCAGACCGAAGTGATTGGTTTCCGCAAGGAAAACGGTGTGTGCATCGGTGTCGAAACCAACAAGGGCTTCATCGGCGCCAAGCGCGTCGGCGTGGTCACCGCCGGTAACTCCGGGCACATGGCCAAGCTGGCCGGTTTCCGTCTGCCGATCGAATCCCACCCGCTGCAAGCGCTGGTGTCCGAGCCGATCAAGCCGATTATCGACAGCGTGATCATGTCCAACGCCGTACACGGTTACATCAGCCAGTCCGACAAGGGCGACCTGGTGATCGGCGCCGGTATCGACGGCTACAACGGCTACGGCCAGCGTGGTTCGTACCCGGTGATCGAGCACACCATCCAGGCCATCGTCGAAATGTTCCCGGTGCTGTCGCGCGTCCGCATGAACCGTCAGTGGGGCGGCATCGTCGACACCACGCCGGATGCGTGCCCGATCATCTCGAAAACCCCGGTACCGAACATGTTCTTCAACTGCGGTTGGGGCACCGGTGGCTTCAAGGCAACTCCTGGCTCGGGCAACGTGTTTGCCGCGAGTCTGGCCAAGGGTGAAATGCACCCGTTGGCCGCACCTTTCTCCATCGACCGTTTCCACAACGGTGCGTTGATCGATGAACACGGCGCTGCTGCGGTTGCCCACTAACAGGAGAAATCCCCATGTTGCATATCTTCTGTCCTCACTGCGGCGAACTGCGCTCCGAAGAGGAATTCCACGCATCCGGCCAGGCGCACATCCCGCGTCCACTGGATCCGAACAGCTGCACCGACGAGGAGTGGGGCGACTACATGTTCTTCCGCGACAACCCTCGCGGTCTGCACCATGAACTGTGGATTCACGCCGCCGGTTGCCGTCAGTACTTCAACGCCACCCGCGACACCGTGACCTACGAGATTCTCGAAACCTACAAGATCGGCACCAAGCCACAATTCACCGACAAGACCGATAGCCCGAAAGCGGCCAGCACGGCTCTGGGAGAGAAGGTATGAGCCAGACCAATCGCCTGTCCAACGGCGGACGGATCGACCGCAACAAAGTCCTGACGTTCACCTTCAACGGCCAGAGCTACAAAGGCTACGAAGGCGACTCCCTGGCCGCTGCACTGCTGGCCAACGGCGTCGACATCATCGGTCGCAGCTTCAAGTACTCCCGTCCGCGCGGCATCTTCGCCGCCGGTGCCGAAGAGCCGAACGCGGTGCTGCAGATCGGCGCCACCGAAGCCACGCAAATCCCGAACGTACGCGCCACGCAACAAGCGCTGTATCAAGGCCTGGTCGCCACCAGCACCAACGGCTGGCCAAGCGTGAACAACGACATGATGGGGATTCTCGGCAAGGTCGGCGGCAAGCTGATGCCACCGGGTTTCTACTACAAAACCTTCATGTACCCGCAATCGTTCTGGATGACCTACGAGAAGTACATTCGCAAGGCCGCCGGTCTGGGCCGCTCGCCGACCGAGAACGATCCGGACACCTACGACTACATGAACCAGCACTGTGACGTGCTGATCGTCGGCGCCGGCCCTGCGGGTCTGGCCGCTGCACTGGCGGCTGCACGCAGTGGCGCCCGGGTGATCCTCGCCGATGAGCAGGAAGAGTTCGGCGGCAG
Source organism: Pseudomonas fluorescens group sp. PF-69 (assembly GCF_054481235.1). NCBI lineage: Bacteria > Pseudomonadati > Pseudomonadota > Gammaproteobacteria > Pseudomonadales > Pseudomonadaceae > Pseudomonas > Pseudomonas fluorescens group sp. PF-69. Next base: position 2,094,734 of record NZ_JBTMNC010000001.1, read on the forward strand.
CCTGCTTGATTCCCGCGAAAGCCTCGACGGCAAGCCTGCCGTGGAATGGGTCGCCAGCGTCATCGCCGAGCTGAAGGACACCCCGGACGTGCTGCTGTTGCCGCGCGCCACGGTCAACGGCTACCACGACCATAACTTCCTGACCATTCACGAGCGCCTCACCGATCACCTCGGCGACCGCGCCCCGATTGGCCAGGTGCGTCAGCGCATCCACCGCGTTCGCGCCAAGCGTGTGGTGCTGGCGACCGGTGCTCACGAGCGTCCGCTGGTTTACGGCAACAACGACGTGCCGGGCAACATGCTGGCCGGTGCTGTCTCGACTTATGTGCGCCGTTACGGCGTGGCACCGGGCAAGAAACTTGTCCTGAGCACCAACAACGACCATGCCTATCGCGTGGCGCTGGATTGGCTCGACGCCGGCCTGCAAGTCGTGGCCGTCGCCGATGCTCGCAGCAACCCGCGTGGGGCGCTGGTGGAAGAAGCACGCGCCAAAGGCATCCGCATCCTCACCGGCAGCGCCGTGATCGAGGCCCGTGGCAGCAAGCACGTGACCGCTGCCCGCGTGGCCGCGATCGATGTCAAGGGACACAAGGTCACCAGCCCTGGCGAATGGCTTGAGTGCGACCTGGTTGCCAGCTCCGGCGGCTATAGCCCGGTGGTTCACCTGGCTTCGCACCTGGGCGGCAAGCCGATCTGGCGTGAAGACATCCTCGGTTTCGTACCGGGTGAAGCACCGCAGAAACGCGTATGCGTCGGCGGCATCAACGGCGTCTATGGCCTGGGTGATTCCCTGGCCGACGGTTTTGAAGGCGGCGTGCGCGCGGCCAGCGAAGCCGGTTTCGGTACGGTCGAAGCGACGCTGCCCAAAGCCCTGACACGTCTGGAAGAGCCGACCCTGGCGCTGTTCCAGGTGCCCCATGAAAAGAACACCGCACGGGCGCCGAAGCAATTCGTCGACCTGCAAAACGACGTCACCGCCGCCGCCATCGAACTGGCGACTCGCGAGGGCTTCGAGTCGGTCGAGCACGTCAAGCGCTACACCGCACTGGGCTTCGGCACCGATCAGGGCAAGCTCGGTAACGTCAACGGCCTGGCGATTGCCGCCCGTTCGCTGAACGTGACCATCCCGCAGATGGGCACCACCATGTTCCGCCCGAACTACACGCCGGTGACTTTCGGCGCCGTGGCCGGTCGTCACTGCGGGCACATCTTCGAGCCGGTGCGTTTCACCGCGCTGCATCACTGGCACCTGAAAAATGGCGCCGAGTTCGAAGACGTCGGTCAGTGGAAACGTCCTTGGTACTTCCCGAAATCCGGCGAAGACATGCACGCCGCGGTCAAGCGTGAATGCAAAGCCGTGCGCGACAGCGTCGGTCTGCTGGACGCGTCGACCCTGGGCAAGATCGACATCCAGGGCCCGGATGCGCGTGAGTTCCTCAACCGCATCTACACCAACGCCTGGACCAAGCTCGATGTGGGCAAGGCGCGCTACGGCCTGATGTGCAAAGAAGACGGCATGGTGTTCGACGACGGCGTGACCGCCTGCCTGGCCGACAACCATTTTGTGATGACCACCACCACGGGCGGCGCCGCACGCGTGCTGCAATGGCTGGAAATCTACCAACAGACCGAATGGCCAGACCTGAAGGTGTACTTCACGTCCGTGACGGACCATTGGGCGACCATGACCCTGTCCGGGCCGAACAGCCGCAAGCTGCTCAGCGAAGTCACCGACATCGACCTGAGCAACGAAGCCTTCCCGTTCATGACCTGGAAAGAAGGTCTGGTCGGCGGCGTGCCAGCGCGGGTGTTCCGGATTTCGTTTACCGGTGAGCTGTCGTACGAAGTCAACGTGCAGGCCGACTATGCGATGGGTGTGCTGGAGAAGATTGTCGATGCTGGCAAGAAGTACAACCTGACGCCATATGGCACCGAAACCATGCACGTGCTGCGGGCCGAGAAGGGCTTCATCATCGTCGGCCAGGACACCGACGGCTCGATGACCCCGGACGACCTGAACATGGGCTGGTGCGTGGGTCGCACCAAACCGTTCTCGTGGATCGGCTGGCGTGGCATGAACCGCGAAGACTGCGTGCGTGATCAACGCAAGCAGCTGGTTGGCCTGAAGCCGATCGATCCGACCAAATGGCTGCCGGAAGGGGCGCAACTGGTGTTCAACACCAAGCAGGCGATCCCGATGACCATGGTCGGTCACGTGACCTCCAGCTACGCGCACAACTCCCTGGGCTATTCGTTTGCCATGGGCGTGGTCAAGGGCGGCCTGAACCGCATGGGTGAGCGCGTGTTCGCGCCACTGGCGGACGGCAGCGTGATCGAAGCGGAAATCGTTTCTTCGGTGTTCTTCGATCCGAAAGGCGAGCGCCAGAACGTTTGACGGCCTCGGGCCCTGTGGTGACTGTGCCGCCGCTATCGCGAGCAGGCTCGCTCCCACAGGGAAACCCGGTCAAATGTGGGAGCGAGCCTGCTCGCGATAGCAGTAGACCTGCCACCACAAGGGCCGGAACCAACAGAATTCAGGAAAAGGTGCTTTATGACCGCAGCCAATGTTTACCAACAACGCCCAACCTCCGGGGCCAAGGCCGAGTCGTCGCTGCATCACGCCGACCTCGCCAGCCTGGTGGGCAAGGGTCGCAAGAACGCCGGCGTGACCGTGCGCGAGAAAAAACTCCTCGGTCACCTGACCATTCGTGGCGATGGCCATGACGCAGCGTTCGCTGCCGGCGTGCACAAGGCCCTGGGCATCGAATTGCCGGCCGCGCTGACCGTCATCGTCAAAGGTGAAACCAGCCTGCAATGGATGGGGCCGGATGAATGGCTGCTGATCGTGCCGACCGGTGAAGAATTCGCCGCCGAGAAAAAACTGCGTGAAGCGCTGGGCGACCTGCACATCCAGATCGTCAACGTCAGCGGCGGGCAGCAGATCCTCGAACTGAGCGGCCCGAACGTGCGCCAGGTGCTGATGAAGTCCACCAGCTACGACGTGCACCCCAACAACTTCCCGGTGGGCAAGGCGGTTGGCACGGTGTTCGCCAAGTCGCAACTGGTGATCCGTCACACCGCCGAAGACACCTGGGAACTGCTGATTCGTCGCAGCTTCTCGGATTACTGGTGGTTGTGGTTGCAGGATGCAGCGGCCGAGTACGGGCTGAGCGTTCAGGCCTGACCCCAACCGACCTTGTAGGAGCGAGCCTGCTCGCGATGGACTTGAGAGCGGCGCGTTGTATCAGGAAGAACGCGTCATCGTTAACGTCCATCGCGAGCAGGCTCGCTCCCACAAGAAGCCGTTTCGACTATCGATGTCTCAGGAGTCACCGCACTATGAGCCGCGCCCCAGACACATGGATTCTGACCGCCGACTGCCCCAGCGTCCTCGGCACGGTGGACGCGGTGACGCGCTTTCTGTTCGAGCAGGGCTGCTACGTCACCGAACACCATTCCTTCGATGACCGGCTCTCGGGCCGTTTCTTCATTCGCGTGGAATTCCGTCAGCCCGACGGTTTCGACGAGCAGTCATTCCGCGCCGGTTTGCAGGCGCGCGGTGAAGGCTTCGGCATGGCCTTCGAGCTGACCCCGCCGCACTACCGGCCGAAAGTGGTGATCATGGTCTCCAAGGCCGATCACTGCCTCAACGACTTGCTCTATCGCCAGCGCATCGGCCAGTTGTCGATGGACGTGGTTGCCGTGGTGTCGAACCACCCGGACCTCAAGCCTTTGGCCGACTGGCATCAGATTCCGTACTACCACTTCCCGCTGGATCCGAACGACAAGCCGTCACAGGAGCGTCAGGTCTGGCAGGTGATCGAAGAGTCCGGCGCCGAACTGGTGATCCTTGCCCGCTACATGCAAGTGCTGTCACCGGAGCTGTGCCGCAAACTCGACGGCAAGGCGATCAACATCCATCACTCGCTGCTGCCGGGTTTCAAGGGCGCCAAGCCGTACCACCAGGCCTACAACAAGGGCGTGAAACTGGTCGGCGCGACCGCGCACTACATCAACAACGACCTCGACGAAGGGCCGATCATCGCCCAGGGCGTCGAGGTGGTGGATCACAGTCATTACCCCGAAGACTTGATCGCCAAGGGACGGGATATCGAAGGCCTGACCCTGGCGCGGGCCGTTGGTTATCACATTGAGCGACGGGTGTTTTTGAACGCCAATCGCACGGTCGTTCTTTAGATCGCTTTCGCGAGCAGGCTCGCTCCCACAAGGGTATGCATTCCAATGTGGGAGCGAGCCTGCTCGCGATGACGGCATGACAGACAACGCAAGACAAACAGGCAATAACCCGGGCAATCAACGCGCCGCCGCTCCTTGGCGACGCGACCGCTACATAAAAACAACAGCGAGGTGAAAGCATGTCTGGCAATCGTGGTGTGGTGTATCTCGGCGCTGGCAAGGTCGAAGTACAGAAAATCGACTATCCGAAAATGCAGGACCCGCGCGGTCGCAAGATCGAGCACGGGGTCATTCTCAAAGTGGTTTCCACCAACATCTGCGGCTCCGACCAACACATGGTGCGCGGCCGTACCACGGCACAAACCGGCCTGGTGCTGGGCCACGAGATCACCGGTGAAGTGATCGAGAAGGGCTGCGACGTCGAGAACCTGCAAATCGGCGACCTGGTGTCGGTTCCGTTCAACGTGGCTTGCGGGCGCTGCCGTTCCTGCAAGGAAATGCACACCGGCGTGTGCCTGAGTGTCAACCCGGCGCGTCCGGGCGGTGCTTATGGTTACGTCGACATGGGCGACTGGACCGGTGGCCAGGCCGAGTACGCGATGGTGCCGTACGCCGACTTCAACTTGCTGAAACTGCCAGACCGCGACCGGGCCATGGAGAAAATCCGTGACCTGACCTGCCTCTCCGACATCCTGCCAACCGGTTATCACGGCGCCGTGACGGCGGGCGTTGGCCCGGGCAGCACGGTGTACATCGCCGGTGCCGGTCCGGTCGGTCTGGCGGCTGCCGCTTCGGCTCGCCTGCTGGGTGCCGCCGTGGTGATCATCGGTGACGTCAACACCGTGCGCCTGGCCCACGCCAAGGCCCAGGGTTTCGAAATCGCCGACCTGTCCCTGGACACCCCGCTGCACGAACAGATCGCTGCCCTGCTGGGCGAGCCGGAAGTGGATTGCGCCATCGACGCCGTCGGCTTCGAAGCCCGTGGCCACGGCCATGACGGCGTGAAACACGAAGCCCCGGCCACCGTACTCAACTCGCTGATGGGCGTGGTGCGTGTGGCGGGCAAGATCGGTATCCCTGGCCTTTACGTCACCGAAGATCCGGGTGCTGTCGACGCCGCCGCGAAAATGGGCAGCCTGAGCATTCGCTTCGGCCTGGGCTGGGCCAAATCCCACAGCTTCCACACCGGCCAGACCCCGGTGATGAAGTACAACCGCCAGCTGATGCAGGCGATCATGTGGGACCGCATCAATATCGCCGAAGTGGTGGGCGTGCAGGTGATCAGCCTGGATCAGGCGCCGCAGGGTTATGGCGAGTTCGATGCCGGCGTGCCGAAGAAGTTTGTGATTGATCCGCACAAGATGTTTAGTGCGGCGTAAGGGCTATAGATAAAAAGGGCGACTTGAGGTCGCCCTTTTTGCGCACCTTAAAACCAATTTCCACTTCCTATACCCGACGCCAATGCATTGAGTGGCTCAGGATGAGGTAAATCCAGCGGAAGGGGCCCAAAGTGCACAACTCTGTCATTCATATGCTGCACCATCGGGTACGGATAATTTCTTATGGCATCGTGAAAGGTTATTCCCGATTGGACTGCCGCCGAGGGGGCAATTCCTTTGACTTGCCCAAACCCGACATCGGTTATGACAGGTAAAAGGTTCTTTCCAGAGGTTTTTTCAATAAGCCTCATCATGTTTAAGGAGGTTAAGGCTTTTACCGATTCGTTCATGCGTGTTGAGGTTTGGGAGACATTTGCAAGATCCTTGCCCTGAAGATTTCCAAATATTTTTTCTAATATCTCATTAGGCATATCGTCAAGACCGGTGTTCTTTAACGTATTTGACTGCCTCAAACCAATGGTTTTCCCTAACCATTTCAGGAATCCAAAAATTCCAGCATGCCCCATAGGATCCAGCCGATTCACCGGATCCCCCACACAATACCCATACGCATTCAACCCACCCTCCCCAAACGGACTCCAACTGTCCGGACTGTTAAACCGCATCAACACCGGGTTAAACGCTCGATAACCATTGCCCAACAAATAAGACCCCGTCACCGGATCCCGCCGTCGCCATTGAACCCGAGCAGGCTGAGCAAGCCGTTCTGCCGATGGCCGTAGGGGGTGTAGGCAAGAGGGTGCCGCGCAACGGCGTCGAGCAGGCTCAACACCGAGCGCTGTTGATCCGTGGCCAGGAGGTGGGTTTGCACGGCGGTGGTTTGGCGTTCTCGCTGCGCCAGCAGTTGATCCTCGTGCTGCATGATCGAACGCTGCACGACGCCCTGGATTTCGGTGGTCAGGCGGTCTTTCAGGTAGAAGCGCTGGGAGATTGCCTGCGCCGAGGGCGTGCTGGCGGCCAGTCGATCCAGCGCGTCGTAGTGGTAGCGGCACAACACGGTGGCGCGTTTGGACGGCATGGTGAAGGCTCCCTGAATATCCGGTCATTCAGGGTTTCACTGTGGCGCAATCCGCCAGTGCTGCCTACTGGCAGAACTGATAGTGGAGCCCCCTCGCCATAAGGGCCATTACAACGCCGCCAACGCCCCTTGATACAACACCGGCCCGGTCGGTTGCCCGGTCGGCGAACCGCCCTTCGGCTCCAGGCTGACCGCCAGTGCAATCGGTTTGCCGATCAGCGCTTTCTGCGCGTCGCTCAGTTCAACCTTGCCTTTGCCGCCCGCCGGGATCACCCCGAGGGAAACCGGTTTGCCGTCGGCCGGTATCGCCCACAGTTCCAGGCTTTGCTGCGGTGTGATCGCCGCCAAGGGCCAGGGTCAGTAGGCCGGCAATCAAGGGTGTTTTGATCGAGGTGCGTGTCATGGTGATGATCCTTTTGGGGAGAATCGGCCAGGAATGTCTGTCCGTGCTTGATATACGGGCGTGAAGCGGCACTGGATGCAGCACCGGGAAAATATCGTGATGAACCTGATCCCAGTAGGAGCGAGCCTGCTCGCGATGGACGCCAACGATAACGCGTGCTATCTGAATGACCGCGTTGTCCCTGCGTTTTTCGCGAGCAGGCTCGCTCCTACAGGGGCGGGAACAATGTCGGGGGAAACCAGTCCAACGCGCAGCGTTTCACCGCCCACTGCCGGGCGGTTTTTCATAGAGGATGTCTGGATGAAGATTTCACGCGGTATTGCACTGGCTTCGCTGATGACCCTGGCGGCCAGCCCGGTCTTCGCCCAGTTCAGCCTGGGCGATGCGGCCAACGCCATTTCGGGGATGCAGGGCGGCAACGCGGCCACCAACGCTGCGCCGACGCCGCAGACAGCCGACCTGCTGGGCGCGCTCAGCCAGTTGAATGTAACGCCGCAACAAGTGATCGGTGGCACCGGGGCGATGCTGGGGCTGGCGAAGAATCAGCTGAGTTCGACCGATTATTCTGAACTGGCCAAAAGTGTGCCGGGAATCGACAGTCTGTCGGGCGGTGGCGAGCTGGGCGCGCTCGCCGGTTTGCTCGGTGCAAGCGGCAAGGCGGCAGGACTGGATAATGCCTTGGGCAACGTCAAGGACACCAACGACTTGAACAACGCCTTCAGCGCGCTGGGCATGGACAGCGGCATGGTCGGCATGTTTGCCCCGGTGATCCTGCAATACCTCGGTCAGCAGGGCGTTGCCGGTTCGCTGTTGCAAAGCCTGGGCGGCATCTGGGGCACCGGTATCGGCACCGGCAGTTGATCAGCCGCTTTCGCCGCGCAACGCGTCGATGCGCCGGTCCTTCTCGATCCAGAGCTGGTTGACCCAGTTCTGGATTTTCTCGCGAAACAGCGGATCGTTTTCGTAATCGCCCTGCCATAGCGCCGGGTCGAGTTCGCGGGTCTTGATGTCGATGATGACCCTTGGCACGTTGCCGCTGATCAAATCCCAGAACCCCGGAATCCCCTGCTGCGGATACACCACCGTGACGTCGAGAATCGCATCCAGCTGTTCGCCCATTGCCGCCAGCACAAACGCCACGCCACCGGCCTTGGGCTTGAGCAGGTGAGTGAAGGGTGACTGCTGCTGAGCGCTTTTCACTGCGGTATAGCGAGTGCCTTCCAGATAATTGACGACCGTCACCGGTTGGCGTTTGAACAATTCGCAGGCCTGTCGGGTGATCTCCAGATCCTTGCCGGCCAGCTCCGGGTGCCTGGCCAGAAACGCCTTGGAGTAGCGCTTCATGAACGGGTAATCCAGCGCCCACCAGGCCAGCCCCAGGAACGGCACCCAGATCAGCTCTTTCTTGAGGAAGAATTTGAAGAACGGTGTGCGTCGGTTCAGCGTCTGGATCAACGCCGGAATGTCGACCCAGGATTGGTGGTTGCTGATGACCAGGTAGGAGGTGTCGCGACGCAGGTCGTCGCCGCCGCGTATATCCCATTGGGTGGGGATGCACAGGCGGAAGATCAGCTTGTCGATTTCCGACCAGGTCTCGGCGATCCACATCACCGACCAGGAGGCGTAATCGCGCAAGCGACCGGGCAGGACCAGTTTGAGCAGGGCAAATACCATCAATGGCCCGATCAGGACCAGGGTGTTGAGCAACAGCAGCAGGGTGACGAAACAGCCGGTGAGCAGGCGGCGCATAGGTAACTCTTGAAAGCCTTTGGGCGCGCCATGATAAGCAGCTTCAGTCGGCAGGCCAAATCGGCTGATGACGAATGTTTCACCATTGGATGGGTAGGCTGGGCAGGAAAATCCGGTCACATCATGATGTTGATGGCACCGGCCCCTTCGCGGGCAAGCCCGCTCCTGCAGTGGATTGCGGTGTTTTTGAGTCACGCAAATCCCGGTGGGAGCGCGGCATGCCCGCGAAGGGATTTCAAGAACGAACGAATTGCCCGCTGACGGTCTAAAATTTCGCTGCCCATTCACCCAGGATGCCCATCACGTGAAATCCCTTCTCGCACTGCTGTCCCTGTTAGCCCTGCCGGTGCTGGCCGCCGAGCCCACCCTGTACGGGCGTTACGAATACATCGCGCTGCCGGAAATCGGCGGTGAAGTGCTCAAGGCGAAAATGGACACCGGCGCCCTGACGGCGTCGCTGTCGGCCAAGGACATCGAAACCTTTACCCGTGACGGCGAGAACTGGGTGCGTTTCCGCCTCGCCACCAAGGATGCGAGCAACAAGGTCTACGAACACAAGGTCGCGCGGATCAGCAAGATCAAGACCCGCTCCGAAGAGGACGAGGACGAAGAAACCGCCGCGCCTTCCAAGCGCCCGGTGGTCGATCTGGAATTGTGCCTGGGCAACGTCAAGCGCACGGTCGAGGTCAACCTGACCGACCGCAGCAGCTTCAACTATCCGCTGCTGATTGGTGCCAAGGCCTTGCGTGAGTTTGGTGCGGCGGTGAATCCGGCGAGAAGGTATACGGCGGATAAGCCGGATTGTTGAGTTGCTGACTCACCTGGTGACTTGGCCCTATCGTGAATCTCTGATTCTGTTTGCGGTATCAACAAAGTCTTGTGCATTGAAGTGTGCGGCGATGCGGCTGGGCCCTTCAATGCGCAGGGAAGAGACGTGTGATATGACTCGTGCCAGTTCTTTTTTGTGAGTGAGCAGCTCAGTGTTCAGATTTCTTATTTCAACTTCATTCAGGTGTATAAGAAATGGGTTTTTGGGGTTGAGCAGACCGCCATTTGTAATGACTGCATCAAAGGTACTTCGAAGGTGTTGCTCGGCGCTATGGAGATATTCGATGCCTTTTGCCTTGTCTGGAGGAATTTCTGTAGGGAAATAAACAGGTTTTTTTTGCTCGGATAGAATGCGAGCAGTGAATGCGTCGGGATGGATTTTTTTACTGTTCGCAAGAACTTTTATCTTCTCTACTCCACCAAATAGCTCTTCTGTAGACGTTACGATGTTTGTAAATCGTACACTTTTCGATCCTTTCATGGACTTATATAAGTTCATGAATATTTCGTCAAAAAAAGCGGCAGGTATTACAGAGTGACCTGTTGGATCCTTCCAGTTGACTGGGTTCCCCGCGCAATACGCATATGAATTCAACCCCCCCTCCCCAAACGGACTCCAACTGTCCGGGCTGTTAAACCGCATCAACACCGGGTTGAACTGCCGATACCCGTTGCCCAAATGATAGTGCCCGGTCAGCGGGTCCGGCTGTTCGCCGTTGAAGCCGCGCAGGCTCAGCAGCCTATCGAGCGCTGGGTGGTGGCCATAGGGGGTATAGGCGAGGGGATGAGGTCCGGAGGCGTCGAGGGCGTTGAGCACGGAACGTTGCTGATCGGTTGCCAGTAACGTGGCGGTCCCGCTTGCTTCGCGATGATTTCGTTGCGCCAGTAACTGGTCGCCGTGCTGAAGGATGCTCCAGTGCGCACCGCCCTGGATTTCAGTGGTCAATCGTCCATCACAATGAAAACGCTGGATGATCGGTTGTTGAGGTAGCGTGCAGCCGCTCTGGCGGTCCAGCGGATCGTAGTGGTAGCGGCACAGCAGGGTTTCATGGGGTGCATTGGGCATGGGTTGAGCTCCGTGCAAGGTCCGGTTGGCCGGACCTTGAGCATCGGAGTTTTTACAGCGGTTGCCTACTAGCAGATCTGATAGAGGGGGCGTCGCTCATCCAGGGGCCGGTGGGAAGATGGGAGCTTCGAGCAAGCCCGACGCTATGTCGCCGACTTGCTGCGCTACGCCTCGGTCAGTTACCGCCACCCCTTCTAATTGCCTCCGCATAGGTTGGGAGGCCGCTCTCTACAACGTCACGATAAGACGGTGGAGAATCCATGACACGTTGTTTAGCCAAGTCGTAGAGAGGTGACAGGTTTGTTCTCTCCTCTGCCATCGCGTTCAGCCGTGCGACCAACTTGGTTCGGTCTGCGGGATTAAGTTTGGGTGCTCCATAAAATATGTCTGTATTAACTCTCCCGTGAGTGGTTAGAAGCTCAAATCTGGTGATTACTTTCTGTGCGATTTCCCTGCTGGCTACAGAATTGGCAGTCATGTCGATGTCTGAAGGAGGAAGGCGTTTAACTTCCGGTGTATTTTTGATTAAGTATTCTTTTGGGGTCATTTTGTTTAGTTTTGCATATTTCTTTAATTCTTTTTCTCCGCCAAATCTTTCTATTGTTTGTGAGAACGAATCAAGGGTCTCTTTTGAGATTTTTTTCGTCGGGTGGAGTGGGCTGCTGATGATGTTTTTACTCAGTTTCTTGATGAAGCTCTTATACCAGTGCCCATTTGGATCAACTCTATTTGCCGGGTCTCCCCCGCAATATGCATAAGCATTAATTCCTCCCTTGCCAAACGGACTCCAACTGTCCGGGCTGTTAAACCGCATCAACACCGGGTTGAACTGCCGATACCCGTTGCCCAAATGATAGTGCCCGGTCAGCGGGTCCGGTTGTTCGCCGTTGAAGCCGCGCAGGCTTGGCAGCCTGTTCAGTGCTGGGTGGTGGCCATAAGGGGTATACGCGAGGGGATGAGGTCCGGAGGCGTCGAGGGCGTTGAGCACCGAACGTTGCTGATCGGTTGCCAGTAACGTGGCGGTCCCGCTTGCTTCGCGATGATTTCGTTGCGCCAGCAACTGGTCGCCGTGCTGAAGGATGCTCCAGTGCGCACCGCCCTGGATTTCAGTGGTCAATCGGCCATCGCAATGAAAACGCTGGATGATCGGTTGTTGAGGCAGCGTGCAGCCGCTCTGGCGGTCCAGCGGATCGTAGTGGTAGCGGCACAGCAGGGTTTCATGGGGTGAATTGGGCATGGGTTGAGCTCCGTGCAAGGTCCGGTTGGCCGGACCTTGAGCATCGGAGTTTTTACAGCGGTTGCCTACTAGCAGATCTGATAGAGGGGGCGTCGCTCATCCACGGGCCGGTGGGAAGATGGGAGCTTCGAGCAAGCCCGACGCTATGTCGCCGACTTGCTGCGCTACGCCTCGGTCAGTTACCGCCACCCCTTCTAATTGCCTCCGCATAGGTTGGGAGAGTAGCCGCTTCATAAGAGGGTGGAGGTTGTTTGGCCAAGTCGTAGAGTGGTGATAGAGCTGCTCTCTCGCTTGCCATATTTTCCAGTCGCTTGAACAAGTTCTCTCTGTCGATGCGTTTAAGCGTGGGCACTCCATAAAGTATATCTGCACTGACTCTTTCGTGAGTGGTTAGAAGCTCAAATCTGGTTATTACGTTTTGTGCGTGCTCCGTGTCAACTATAAAGTTGATAGTCATGTCGATGTCTGAAGGGGGGAGGGGTTTAACTTCAGGCGTATTGTTGATTAGGTAGTGTTTTGGCTTTTTGTAGTTTTGGTTTGCAATTTTTTTAAATTCTTTTGGTCCGCCCAATATTTCAATTGTATGTAAAAACGAATCGGTGGTCTCTTTTGAGATTTTTTTCGTCGGGTGGTGTGGGCTGCTGATGATGTTTTTACTCAGTTTCTTGATGAAGCTCTTATACCAGTGCCCATTTGGATCAACTCTATTTGCCGGGTCTCCCCCGCAATATGCATAAGCATTAATTCCTCCCTTGCCAAACGGACTCCAACTGTCCGGGCTGTTAAACCGCATCAACACCGGGTTGAACTGCCGATACCCGTTGCCCAAATGATAGTGCCCGGTCAGCGGGTCCGGTTGTTCGCCGTTGAAGCCGCGCAGGCTTGGCAGCCTGTTCAGTGCTGGGTGGTGGCCATAAGGGGTATACGCGAGGGGATGAGGTCCGGAGGCGTCGAGGGCGTTGAGCACCGAACGTTGCTGATCGGTTGCCAGTAACGTGGTGGTTACGCTTGCTTCGCGATGATTTCGTTGCGCCAGCAACTGGTCGCCGTGCTGAAGGATGCTCCAGTGCGCACCGCCCTGGATTTCAGTGGTCAATCGTCCATCACAATGAAAACGCTGGATGACCGGTTGTTGAGGTAGCGTGCAGCCGCTCTGGCGGTCCAGCGGATCGTAGTGGTAGCGGCACAGCAGGGTTTCATGGGGTGAGTTGGGCATGGGTTGAGCTCCGTGCAAGGTCCGGTTGGCCGGACCTTGAGCATCGGAGGATTTTCGGTTTTTGCCCACTAGCAGAACTGCTAGTGCGTTGGTGTCGCCGGGTTAAATCTTCGGCATGGTCGCAATCATCGAAGGCCGCTGGCTCACCTCGAAATACCACGCCGCCAACTGCGGATTGGCATCACGCCAGGCCAGGTCCGGATGGCGCAAGTCCAGATAACCCAAGGCACAGGCCACGCTGATCGCCGCCACGTCGAAATGGCTGGTCAGTTCGGCGATCGCGTCTTTTTCCAGTAAAGCCAGGGCGCGGCGGATCTTGTCGCGCTGGCCGTCGAGCCACTCGTCCCAGTGTTTTTCCGGGGCACGCAGGGCCACTTCGTAACGGATCAGCACGGCGGCGTCCATGATGCCGTCCGCCATGGACGCCAGGGTCAGGCGCCGCCAGCGGGCCGGACCTTCGCGGGGAATCAGCGGGTTGCCGACGTGCTGGTGGTCGAGATAGTCGAGGATCACCCGACTGTCGTGGATCATGTTGCCATCGGCCAGGCGCAGGGCGGGGATCTTGCCCAGCGGGTTGTCTTCGTTGAGGGCCAGGTCGGGATTGACCGGCGTCAGCACGCTGGTCTGCAGGGCCACGCGGTCCTGTTGACCGGTTTCGTGCAGCAGCACCATGACTTTACGCACGAAGGGAGAGAGAGGGTTGTGATACAGGGTCATGCTCGGGGCGGACATGGCAGTGACTCGGTCGGTGGCGGTGTCACGCAGCATAACGTGTGGATGCGATAGCTCAAGACCACCGTCACCTGTAGGAGCGAGCCAGTTCGCGAAAAACCTGAGAGCGCCGCGCGGTGTCAGGTGCGCGGCGTCATCGTTAACGACCATCGCGACGGTGCGACGATTCGACGGGCTCGCTCCTACAGGGGTTGTGTTTTAGCTGGCGGGTTGCAGCGTCTGTCCGGCTTCAGGGCCGGGAATCGCCTGAGGCTTGAGTTCACGAGCCACGGTCCAGACGATGAATGCCGCCACGATGTCGAAAATCGCCAGCACCACGAACAGCGGGCTGTAGCCGATCTTGGTCACCATCACGCCAAACACCAGGGTGAAGGCGGCCGCACCCAGGTAGCCGAACATGCCGCCCATGCCGGTGGCGGTGGCCACTTCGTTTTTGCCGAACGAGTCGGAGGTGATCGCGTACAACGCACCGGACAAGGTCTGGTGAGCGAAACCACCGATGCACAGCAACGCAATGGCGGTGTACGGGCTGGCGACCAGGCCGATGCATGCCGGGCCGATCATGCACGAAGCACCGAACAGCAGGACCATTTTGCGCGAGGTGAACAGCGACACTTTGCAGTACTTGTGGAAGAACGGGCTCAGGTAGCCGCCGAGCACGCAGCCCAGGTCAGCGGCGAGGAACGGCAGCCAGGCGAACATCGCGATTTCCTTGATGTTCATGTGCCGCTCGGTCATCAGGTACAGCGGGATCCACGCGTTGAAGGTTTGCCAGGCGGGCTCGGAGAGTATCCGGGCGCTGGCGATGGCGTAGAAGTTGCGGCTGCCGATGATCTTCTTCCAGCTGCCTTTTTTGTGGGTTGTGTCTTTGAAGTGATCTTCCTGGCCGCTGAGGATGTAGTCGCGTTCTTCATCGCTCAGGCGCTTCTGATCGCGTGGATGCTTGTAGAAAATCATCCACAGGAACGTCCAGGCGACGCCCAGGCCGCCCACGATCAGGAACGCCAGCTCCCAGCCGCTGTGCAGGATTGCCCAGACCACCAGAGGCGGCGCCAGCACGGCACCAATCGACGAGCCGATGTTGAACCAGCCGATGGCCACCGAGCGCTCTTTGGCGGGGAACCATTCGGTGGAGGTCTTGACCGCCGCCGGCAAACCGGCCGCTTCCGTCAAGCCGAGCAAGCCACGGACAAACGCCAGTCCCTGCCAGCCCGTCGCCAGTGCCGCCAGCGCGCAGGCGATCGACCAGGCGAACGCAAAGATGGCGAAGCCCATTTTGGTACCGATGGCATCGATGATGTACCCGGCGACCGGTTGCATGAACGCATAGCAAAGCTGCCAGGCGACGACAATGTGCGAGTACTGCTCGGTGGAGATGTTCATTTCGCTCATCAGGGTCGGAGCGGCCACTGAGAGGGTATTGCGAGCCAGGTAGTTGACCATCAGGCCGGCAGTCACCAGACCGACCATCCACCAACGGATGCCTTTGACTTTCATCACTTCACCATTCTTTATTTTTGGATTTTTTGGTGCTGCAGTTGTTGTAGGTTGTCGTACAACATGCGTCTTTATAGAAGCACACAGGTTAAAGTGTCAACAAATATGTCAGGGGATTTACAGGGTGAGGCGACCGGCGGAATAGATAGTCGTCGTATGACCTGTAGGAGCGAGCCTGTCGAATCGTCGCACCGTCGCGATGGTCGTCAACGATGACGCGGGGAGCCTGATGCCCGGCGGCGTATTCGAGTGCATCGCGAGCAGGGCTCGCTCCTACAGGGGGGGGCGCGTCAATTGCGTTGCAGCAGACCGCGCAGGGCGAGGACGGCGGGGATGCCGAGGCCGAGCCAGCTCAGTGCGTCCCACACGCCATCGCCCAGCAGCGCGGCGAACAACCCTGCCGCTGTGAACAGAGCAATGACAGTGGGGGTGGCAAAGACCTTCCAGAAGTTCGACTGCCGGGGCCTCATGCCACGCTCTCCGCTTTTTCCAGCAGCGGTTTCGCGGCTTTGCGCCGTACCAGCCAAAGGTAAACCCCGCTGCCGAGCACGATGATCGTCAGCACATCCAGGGTCGCCCAGAGGATTTTCATCGGCAGGCCACCGTAGTCACCGAAGTGCAGTGGCTGCGACATGCCCATGGCGTCCATGTACCACGGGCGTTCGGCGACGGCTGTGACTTGCAGGGTGCTGGCGTCGATCAACACTGGCGTCAGCAGGTGCGAGGTCAGGTGCGTGCTGCCTTTCATGAACACCGCGTAATGGTGCTCGCTGGAGAAGCGGGTGCCGGGGAAGGCGATGAAGTCTGGCTGCATGTCTGGCGCGACTTCGTTGGCGATGTCCAGCAACCGGCTAGCGGGCGCCCGTTGTGTCAGCGGCGGGGCGTCGCGATACGGCGCGATCATCGCGCTGAGGCTGTCGTTGCGCCAGGCGGCGATCAGCAAGTCGGCGCAGGCGCTGATCACGCCGGTCATGCCGACCACCAAGGCCCAGGTCAGGGTCACGACACCGATCAGGTTGTGCAAATCGAGCCAGCGCAGCCGGGTGGATTTGTCCTGGCGCACGGTGGCGAATTTCAAGCGCCGCATGAACGGCAGATACAGCACGGTGCCGGAGATGATCGCCACCACGAACAGGATGCCCATGAACGCCAGCAACAACTTGCCCGGCAGCCCGGCGAACAGGTCTACATGCAAGCGCAGCATGACCATCATCAAGCCGCCGTTGGCCGACGGCATCTCCAGCGCTTCGCCGGTGCGGGCGTCGAGCATGAAGGTGTGAGACGAGTTCGGTTCGGTTCCCGCCGTGGGCGCCATGATCGCGACCACGGCGTCGGGCTCATCGTCCTCGAAACCGAAGTACTGCATGACATCGCCGGGGCGATGCTGCTCGGCGGCCTGCACCAGTTGCTGCAAATTCAGGTGCGGGGTGTCCGCAGGCATAACCTTCAGTTCGGCGGCATCGCCCAGCCAATGGTCGATCTCGTGATGGAAAATCAGCGGCAGGCCGGTCAGGGCCAGCATCAGCAGGAACACCGTGCAGATCAGGCTGGACCAGGTGTGCACGGCGGACCAGCGGCGAATTGTTTTGCTTTTCATTTCATGGCCTTCGGAAATACCGAAGCCGTCCATGGAGGACGGCCTGGGTACAGGGTGTGTCAGATCAAGCCATTACCACTTGTAGGTGGCACTGGCGACGACACTGCGTTGGTCGCCGTAGTAGCAGTAGAAACCGTCGCAAGTGGAGATGTAGTCCTTGTCGAGCAGGTTGGTCGCGTTCAGTGCCAGCGAGGCGCCTTTAAGGCTGTTGTCGAGACGGCCGAGGTCATAGTGAACAGCGGCGTCGAACACGGTGTAGGCGTCGGCCTTGCCTAGCCAGGTGTTGGCCTGGTCGCCGTAGGTGTTGCCGGTATAGCGCGCGCCGGCGCCGATGCCGAAACCGTCCAGCACGCCGTTGTGCCACGTGTAATCAGCCCACAGCGAAGCCTGCTGGTTAGGCATCAGTTGCAGGCGATTGCCCTTGAAGTCGCCTTTTTGCACTTCGGATTTGGCCAGGGTGTAAGCGGCGATGACCTTGAGATTCTCGGTCACGTCGGAAACGGCTTCCAGTTCCAGGCCTTTGACTTTCACTTCGCCGGTCTGGCTGGTGATCGAAACGTTATCGGCGTTGGTGGTGGTGACAGAGACGTTTTTCTGCGTCAGGTCATACACCGCAGCGCTCAGTAAGGTGTTGCTGCCCGGCGGTTGATATTTGAGGCCCAGTTCCCATTGCTCGCCTTCGGTCGGCTTGAACGAGTCGGTCGGCGAGGCCGTGGCTTTGCTGGTCGGCTGGAACGACTCGGCGTAGGACAAGTAGGGCACGAAGCCGTTGTCGAACACGTAGCTGATTGCCGCGTTGCCGCTGAATTTCTTGTCGCGTTCAGTGTTGGTTGCGTCGTCGTGATTGAAGAACCTGGTGCCGGTATGGACCCAGTCTTCACGACCCCCCAGGGTCAGGCGCCATTGATCGAGGGCCATCTGGTCCTGGACGTACAGGCCGGTCTGGTAGGTCTTCTGGTCGTAGTCATAAAACGCACTGGAGCGTGGTGGGCGAACGATCGTCTGGCCGTAGATCGGGTTGACCACGTTGGTGGCCGGCGCGCTACCGAAGATCGAGGTGTAGTTGGTATTGCTGCGCTGGTGATCGAGACCGAGCAGCAGGGTGTGACGAATATCGCCGGTGTCGAAATCGGCCTGGAAGTTGTTGTCCACCGCAAACTGGCTGATGTCTTCGTCGGTGCTGGTGGTCGAGCGGCCGACGTTGCCTGCGTTGTCGACCTGGGTAAACGGGTAGGCGCCGACGGTGATGGTCTGGAAAGAAAGATCGGATTTGGTGTAGCGCAGGTTCTGCCGGAACTGCCAGACATCGTTGAAGCGATGCTCGAAGGCGTAGCCCAGTGCGTAATAGGTGCGGTCGTAGTATTCCCAGTCCGGGTCGCCCAGGTTCTTGTGATGGGAAACATCGCCGAACGGCATGTCGATCCTGGTGCCCTGGACCGGCAGGAACTGGCTGGTGATGCCGGTATCGTCACGGGTGAATTGTGTGAGCAGGGTGAAACGGGTGTCTTCGTCGATATTCCAGGTCAGGCTTGGCGCGATGTTGTAGCGCTTGTTGTCGACATGGTCGATCTGAGTGCCGCTGTCGCGCACGACACCGCTCAGGCTGTAGAGGAACTGACCTTCATCGTCGATCTTGCCGGTGCTGGCGAAATTGATCTGGCGCTGATTGTCGCTGCCGTATTGCAGCTGGATTTCATTGCTGGACTCGGCGCTGGGGCGGCGGCTGACCATGTCCAGCAGGCCGCCCGGCGGGGTCTGGCCGTAGAGGGAGGAGGCTGGGCCACGCAACAGGGCCAGGCGGTCGAGGTTCCAGGTTTCCTGTTTTGGGTTGGCGTATACGCCATTAGGCAGTGGCAGGCCGTCGAGGAATTGGGTGGGTTCGAAACCACGTACACGCAACCAGTCTGCACGGGTGTCGCTGCCGTAACTGCTGGCGGTGATGCCCGGCATATAGCGCACGGCGTCGTCGAGGCTGTGAACGTTGCGATCGTCCATCTGCTCGCGAGTGGCAACCGAAATCGAGCGCGGCACTTCGGCCAGAGCGGTGTCGGTCTTGGTCCCGGCGGCGGTGCGCTTGGCCAGGTAGCCTTGCACCGGTCCCCAGGCGCTTTCAGTGTCTTGTGTGCCGATCACGCTGGTCGCCGGCAGGGCCAAGGCGCCCTCGGGCACGGCCGCCAGGCTGTAGGTGCCGCTGCCGCTCTGCTCCAGTTGCAGGCCGCTGCCGCGCAAGGCTTCACGCAGGGCGCCAGGGGCGTCGAACTGGCCTTTGACCGGTGCCGAGGTCTTGCCCGCCGCCAGCGACGGATTGAGCGACAACGCCAGGCCGGCCTGGCTGGCGATTTGATTCAGCGTGCTGGCCAGGGGCGCGGCCGGCAGGTTATAGGCGCGAACGCTGGAGGCCTGTTCAGCGGCGATCAGTTGGCTACTGGCCAGGGGGGCGCAAAGCGCAATGGCAACCGCCAGCAAACGGGGGCGCAACAAGGTGTCTGGTGAACGGGACATACGGCGGCTCCTGAAAGGGAATACTTCTCAATTGCCTAGGTGCCGAGCGAAAACTGAAAAGTGATAGGGCGGGATGAAAATAATTTCGATTCAGTTATTTCGAGGTCATCGCGGACCAGCAGGAGCCGGTTTGCCCAGCTATGCCCTTTAAGGCCCCGCGTTTATCCAATGAGCATGGCGTTATCGTTAACGACCATCGCTGGCAGGCCAGCTCCTACAGGGGATTGCGCTTGGCCTCAGTCTTCGCCGCCACCGTCACCCACCATGAGGTGTGCTGCTCAATCTGCACCGGCAGGGTCGGCAGCAGGGCGTCCAGCGCCAGGTGGGTGTCCTTGAGCGGGAAGCTGCCGGTGATCCGCAGGTCGGCCACCTCCGGCGCCACACCCAGATGCCCGCGGCGATAGCGGCCGAGTTCGTGCACCAGGTCTCCCAGCCGCGCGTTGTCCACCACCAGCATGCCGCGCGTCCAGGCATCGGCGCCGAGGCCCAGCGCAGCCACCGGGCCCAGGCTGTCGTTGCGGATCAGCACTTGCTGGCCTTCGCGCAGGATCTGTTCTTCCGGGCTCGATTCAGGGTGCGCGGCCACCGCCGACTGCAACACGCTCAGGCGCGTTCCTTCTGCTTCGCGCTTGACCAGAAAACGCGTACCCAGGGCGCGCATGCTGCCTTCGCGGGTTTCGACGATAAACGGTCGGGCATCGCCATGGGCGGTTTCGACCAGGATCTCGCCTTCCTGAAGAATGACCCGGCGCTGCTTCTCGTCGAAGCGCACGTCCACGGCGCTGTGGGTGTTGAGGTTGATCAGCGTGCCGTCGGCCAGGCGCAGGGTGCGTTGTTCGCCGGTGGCGGTGCGTTGGTCCGCCAGCCAATAGTCGAGCGGCAGGTAACGATCTGCGGTGAACAGCGCCAGGCCCATCACGGCGACGACGCTGGCCAGGCCGCTGCCAAGCTTGCGTACGCGTCGGCGAAGGTTGTCGCGCGATTGCAGCAGGGCGGTGCGGGCCGGGCCGCTGGCGACGCTGAAACGCTGGTCGAGCATGCCCAGCTGGCGCCAGGCGCGAGCGTGTTCTTCGTGGGCGGCATGCCATTTGGCGAACGCTTCACGCTCGACCGGGTTGCCGGAGTCCAGCGACAGCTGCCAGGCAATCGCGGCGTCCAGTACCTGTGCCGATACCGGCCTGGAACTGATCGGGTTCATGTCGGCTCACCGTACAGCGCGATGTAGCACTGCCGGATGCCCTGGGCCAGGTACTGGCGCACCCGTGGTACCGATACGCCCAGGCGTTCGGCGATTTGCGCGTGATTGAGGCCGTCGAGACGGTTGTAGAGAAACGCCGCCCGCGCCTTGCTCGACAGCTTACCGAGCAGGCGATCGATGTTTTTCAGGTCTTCGAGGATCATTTGCCGTTCTTCCACCGACGGTTGCTCGGCTTCGGGAATCAGCATCAGTTCGTTGAGGTAAGCCTGTTCCAGTGCGGCTCTGCGGAAGTGGTCAAACAGCAGGCCTTTGGCAATTGCCACCAGAAAGGCCCGAGGCTCGCGCGGCTCCTTCAATTGCTCACGGCCGAGCAAACGCACGAACGTGTCCTGACTCAGGTCTTCGGCCCGTTGCGGGCAGGCAACGTTGCGCCGAAGCCAGGCCAATAGCCAACCGCGATGGTCGCGATATAACGCACCGACGAGCTCATTCTGGGGGCCTGGGACTGACGTCACGTTGCATTACCGATTGGGAAGCGTTAACTAACGAGAATAGTTCGCGATTGTGTCAGAGGCGGGGGAGGTAAAGCAATTGGCGTTGGTCGGGAGGCCGCGTCATCGTTTATCGCGGGCAAGCCACGCTCCCACAGGGATTGTGCATAACCTTGTGGGAACGATGAGGCCGGAACAGCGGCCGAAGATCAGAAGGACGGTGTGCGCTGCCGTCGCTTCCACTGATTCAGGCGCTGCTGCAAATTCAACGGGCTATGAATCTGCTGCTGCCGTGCCCGGCTGAACAGGATCAGCGCCAGTTCGGCGGTGGCCAGGGCATCGGCGCTGGCGTTGTGGCGCTCGAAGAC
The DNA here is from genome assembly GCF_054481235.1 of Pseudomonas fluorescens group sp. PF-69. Taxonomy (NCBI): domain Bacteria; kingdom Pseudomonadati; phylum Pseudomonadota; class Gammaproteobacteria; order Pseudomonadales; family Pseudomonadaceae; genus Pseudomonas; species Pseudomonas fluorescens group sp. PF-69. The sequence continues at coordinate 2,116,233 of NZ_JBTMNC010000001.1, forward strand.
TTCGAGCTTGAACCAGTCGATCCACTCGTCCAGTCCGGCTTCGCGGATGTTGGCTTGCGGGCACAGCAGCGGGGCAATGTCCGCCACATCCAGAAAGGGATGCTGCAACTTGTAGCCCAGATGATCTTTCAAGGCGCGGCCGAGCATGTGTTGGTCGAAAGGCGCATGAAAGGCCAGGATCGGGCTGTCGCCGACGTACTCCATGAATTCGACCAATGCCAGCGCCGGGTCGCTGCCGGCGGCAATCGCGCTGGGGCCGATGCCGTGGATCAATACGCTGGGACCGAGTTTGACGTCGGTGCATTGCAGGGTGCGTTCGAACTGTTGGCTGAAATCGATCGCGCCGTCCTCGATCACCACTGCGCCGATGGACAGCACGCGGTCCTTGTTCAGGTTCAGCCCGGTGGTTTCCAGGTCCAGCACTACCCAGCGCTGTTCGCGCAGGCTGCATTCACTCAGTCCCGTCGCTGTTGGCAAGCGTTGCAGGCGTAGTTGCAGCTCCCCGGACAGGATCGGGCCGGCCGGGCGCAACCATGAAAACAGGCTCATAGCTGATACCGCAGGGTCAGGCTGCTTTGCAGGCGTTGGGCCTGGCGCAGGGATTCACGCAGGATGCGTCGGTCCAGATGATTGAGGCTGTCCGGGTCCACGCGGTTGGAGTAGGGCAGGTTTTCCCGGGTCTGGCGTTGATGTTGCTGCATGCGGGTTTGCTGAATGAAGTGATACGCCTCTTCATACGCTGCACCGTCCAGGGCGTCGATGACCTCCTTGTCGACCAACTGGCGAAAGCGCTCCAGCGTGTTGTTCGCTTCGACGCCGTTGGCCAGGGCCAGTAAACGTGCAGCATCGACGAACGGGGTCAGGCCCTGGACCTTCAGGTCGAGGGTGGCCTTCTCGCCATTTTTCCGGGCCAGTACAAACTCACGGAAACGGCCCACGGGCGGACGATTGCGCAAGGCATTCTCGGCCATCATGCGCTGGAACAAGCGGTTGTCGCCGACTTGATCGAGAATTGCGCGGCGCAACTGTTCGCAGCCTTGCTCGCTGCCCCAGACCACGCGCAAATCGAAATAGATACTCGAAGCGAGCAGGTTCTCCGGCGTTGCCTCGCGGATAAATGCTGCAAAACGCCGAGCCCATTCGGTTCGGGACAAACACAGCTCGGGGTTGCCGGCCATGATGTTGCCCTTGCACAGGGTGAAGCCGCACAGGGCCAGGCTCTGGTTGATCTGCTGGGCGATGGGCAGCAACTTGCCGCGGATTTCAGCGGCGTGGGCGGCGTCCCGCGCTTCAAAAAGGATGCCGTTGTCCTGATCCGTGTGCAGGGTTTGCTCGCGGCGCCCTTCGCTGCCGAAACACAGCCAACTGAACGGCACGCCGGGATCGCCTTTTTCGGCCAGGGTCAACTCGATCACCCGGCACACGGTGTGGTCGTTGAGCAGGGTGATGATGTGGGTGATCTGGGTCGAAGACGCGCCGTGGGCCAGCATGCGTTCCACCAGTTGACCGATCTCGCCGCGCAGGGTGACCAGGTTTTCCACGCGCTGGGCGCTGCGAATGGTGCGCGCCAGGTGCACCAGGTCGACCCGTTGCAGGGAAAACAGGTCACGTTCCGAGACCACACCGCACAGGCGCTGGTTCTTGACCAGGCAGACGTGGGCGATGTGGCGCTCGGTCATGGCAATGGCGGCGTCAAAGGCGCTGTGATCGGGCGACAGGAAAAACGGCGCATGGGTCATGTGCCGTTCGATGGTTTCGTTGAAGTCATTCGTGCCGTTGGCCACGACCTGACGCAAGTCACGCAGGGTGAAAATCCCCAGCGGCGCCTTTTGTGCGTCGACCACCACAATGCTGCCCACCTGCTGTTCATGCATCAGGGTCACGGCTTCGCGCAGGGGGGTCTCCGGGCTGCAGGTCACCGGATGGCGCATGGCCAGTTCGCCGAGGCGGGTGTTGAGCGAGTATTGGGTGCCGAGGGTTTCCACGGCCTTTTGCTGGACCTGCTGGTTGACTTGATCCAGCAGGCTACTGACGCCGCGTAGGGCAAAGTCGCGGAAGGTGCTGGAAATGGCGAACAGTTTGATGAACGCGAGCTTGTTCAGCTGTAGGCAAAAAGTGTCTTCGGCGGCGAGATGCTCGGTGCGGGTCGCCCGCTCGCCCAGCAACGCGGCGAGGGGAAAACACTCGCCGGTGGTGATTTCGAAGGTCGTTTCAGTGCCGCCCTTGGCCGTGTGCGGACGTTCGCCCACGACCCGGCCCTGCTTGACGATGTAAAAGTGCTCAACCGGGCCATCGGCAGGCTTGATGATGCTTTCGCCGGGCGCATAAAAACGCAGCTGACACTGTTCAACCAGGTACGCCAGGTGCGCGTGTTCCATTTGATTGAAGGGCGGGAAGCGCTGAAGGAATTGCAAGGTGCCCTGGATGTTCTGCAACACCGCGGTTTTCCCTGCCTGTGTGAAGGCGTCCGCTTTACTCATAACCATAACCGCAGTCTTTTTGGATTTTTTGTCGTCGGATGACTCGGTCATGGTCGGCCCCTGCGGTCCGGGTGCCCATTGGACGTAAGTCTAGGTAGGTGATGTGTGTGAGGGAATGTCGGAAAAGCCTTACGCAATTGTACGAAAAACCTCTCAGCCTCCCTATTGGAAAAATATCCGACGAAGTGCACATTGAAGGTCTGCTTAGCGATGTCTGACCACTGTGCTAGGGAATTGAACTGAACATGTAGAGAAAGCCATGTCCGACCACGATATTTTGAGTGATGCCGAGCGCGAGGCGCTCAGTGCCGTCATGCTGGAACCTGACTTGCCGCCGCAGCGCGTGCTGGTCGTCGATGACGATAAAGACGCCCGGGAATTGCTGTCGGAAATTCTGGCGCTGGACGGGATTCGCTGCCTGACCGCCGCCAGTGGCGAGACCGCACTCAAAATGCTGGCAGAGAAACCAGCGATTGGCCTGGTGATCACCGATCTGCGAATGGGCCACATAGGCGGCCTGGATCTGATCCGCCGGGTGCGTGAGTCGGAGCGGGCGGCGATGCCGATCATCATCGTCTCGGGGGATGCCGACGTGAAGGACGCCATTGCGGCGATGCATTTGAGTGTGGTGGATTTCCTGCTCAAGCCAATTGATAGCGGCCAGTTGCTGGGGCTGGTGAAGCATGAGTTGGGGATGGAGTCTTAGGCCAGACCTGTCAGCGCCGCTTGCTCCCACAGGGAACCGCATTTGCAAAAGAAAAAGCCCTGATCTTTCGATCAGGGCTTTTTCATGTCCGGCGCAAACGCTCAGTTACAGGCCATTGGCAGCCTTGAACTCGCGGCGACGACGGTGCAGGACCGGCTCGGTGTAGCCGTTCGGCTGCTGGGTACCTTCGATCACCAGTTCGACGGCTGCCTGGAAGGCGATGTTGCTGTCGAAGTTCGGTGCCAGCGGACGGTACAGCGCATCCCCGGCATTCTGACGGTCCACCACCGGCGCCATGCGCTTGAGGCTTTCCATCACTTGCTCTTGAGTGACGATACCGTGACGCAGCCAGTTGGCGATGTGCTGGCTGGAAATACGCAGCGTCGCACGGTCTTCCATCAGGCCGATGTCGTTGATGTCCGGCACTTTCGAACAGCCGACGCCCTGGTCGATCCAGCGCACCACATAACCGAGAATGCCCTGGGCGTTGTTGTCCAGTTCGTTCTTGATCTGCTCGGCGGTCCACTGCGGATTGACCGCCAGCGGGATGGTCAGGATGTCGTCCACCGAGGCGTGAGCACGTTTGGCCAGTTCGGCCTGACGCGCGAACACGTCAACCTTGTGGTAATGCAGTGCGTGCAAGGCAGCGGCGGTCGGCGAAGGGACCCAGGCGGTGTTGGCGCCGGCCAGTGGATGAGCGATTTTCTGTTCGAGCATCGCGGCCATCAGGTCCGGCATGGCCCACATGCCTTTACCGATTTGTGCGCGACCTTGCAGGCCGGTGCTCAAGCCGATATCGACGTTGGAGTTCTCGTAGGCGCCAATCCATTTTTCCGCCTTCATGTCGGCCTTGCGCACCATCGGGCCGGCTTCCATGGAGGTGTGGATTTCGTCACCGGTACGGTCGAGGAAGCCGGTGTTGATGAACACCACACGCTCGCTGGCCGCCTTGATGCAGGCCTTGAGGTTGATCGTGGTACGACGCTCCTCGTCCATGATCCCGACTTTGAGGGTGTTGCGTGGCAGGGCCAGCACGTCTTCGATACGACCGAACAGCTCGTTGGTGAACGCCGCTTCTTCCGGACCGTGCATTTTCGGTTTGACGATGTAGATCGAACCGGTGCGGGTGTTTTTGCGCGACGTGTTGCCGTTCAGGTTGTGCAGTGCGGCCAGGCAAGTGACCAGGCCATCGAGGATACCTTCCGGCACTTCGTTGCCGTCTTTATCGAGGATCGCGTCGATGGTCATCAGGTGACCGACGTTGCGCACGAACAGCAACGAACGGCCATGCAGGCTCAGTTCACTGCCATCGATGGCGGTGTAGGTGCGGTCGGCGTTCATGGTGCGGGTAAACGTCTGACCACCCTTGGAGACTTCTTCCGACAGATCGCCCTTCATCAGGCCGAGCCAGTTGCGGTAGATCACCACTTTGTCGTCGGCATCGACCGCAGCGACCGAGTCTTCGCAGTCCATGATGGTGGTCAGCGCCGCTTCCATCAGGATGTCTTTGACGCCGGCAGCATCGGTCTGGCCGACCGGGGTGCTGGCATCGACCTGGATTTCGAAATGCAGGCCGTGGTTTTTCAGCAGGATCGCGGTGGGGGCCGAAACAGCGCCCTGGAAGCCGATCAGTTGGGCATCGTTGCGCAGGCCGGTGTTGCTGCCGCCTTTGAGGGCGACCACCAGTTTGCCGTCAACGATGGTGTAGCGGGTGGAGTCGACGTGGGAGCCGGCCGCCAATGGCGCCGCTTCGTCGAGGAAGGCGCGGGCGAAGGCGATGACCTTGTCGCCGCGCACCTTGTTGTAGCCTTTGCCTTTTTCCGCGCCGTCAGCTTCGCTGATCGCGTCGGTGCCGTAGAGCGCGTCATACAGCGAACCCCAGCGGGCGTTCGAAGCATTGAGTGCGAAACGGGCGTTCATGACCGGCACCACGAGTTGCGGGCCGGCCATACGGGCGATTTCATCATCGACGTTTTGCGTCGTTGCCTGGAAATCGGCCGCTTCTGGCAGCAGATAACCGATGTCTTGCAGGAAGGCTTTATAGGCCACGGCGTCGTGTGGCTGACCGGCACGGGATTGGTGCCAGCCATCGATACGAGCCTGGAAATCATCGCGTTTGGCGAGTAGGGCTTTGTTCTTCGGCGCCAGGTCATGAATGACCTTGTCGGCACCGGCCCAGAACGTGTCGGCGGTGAGGCCGGAACCGGGAATGGCTTCGTTGTTCACGAAGTCGAACAGGACTTTGGCGACCTGCAGGCCACCGACTTGAACGTGTTCAGTCATTGCTTGCCTCACTCTGCTCAGCTATTTCGCTTTTCAGCTCTTCAATTTAACAATGAAGCCTTTGGCATTTAAACCACAAACCCTGGGACCAGTACATGCCATTTCTGACGGCTGGGTGGGGACCAATCAACGGCGCGGAGACCGTGCTGACGGGGCTTTCAGGGATGCGACTGCGCCTGAGGCAGACATCGATCCAACGTTATGTAGTGCGCGCTGCGGCATACTACATGATGAATTGCGGTTGTGAAAATTAGACTAATTACGTCGTTCTGCGACCCCATGACGCATTGCAGTCACGTCGAGGATCGGGATGTTCTCAAAAAAGCATGAGATTGTTCCAGTTAAATATAAAAAGTTGTACACATAATCTTTGATGGCCCGGCTATGGGGCTTTGTTTTCGGTGGCGAGGGAGCTTGCTCCCGCTGGTTTGCGAAGCAAGCCCAAAAGCTTTACGACCGCTACACGGTCGAGCGGGAGCACGCTCCCTCGCCACAGAAAAGCAGTGCCAAGCCGATTCCGGCGCCTTGCCTATACTTGGTTTTCTATAACAAAAGTCATGACCAGAGGGCTGCGCCATGGACCACCTCGTACTCACTGTTTTCGCTCCAGACAAGCCAGGGCAGGTCGAGCGCATCGCCCAATGCATTGCCGAGCACGGCGGCAACTGGCTGGAAAGCCGCATGTCGCGCATGGCCGGGCAGTTCGCCGGGATCCTTCGGGTCGGCGTACCGGCAGAGGCCTACGATGAACTGGTCGATGCCCTGCAAGGTTTGTCCGCCCAAGGCATTCGCGTCTTGATCGCCGAAAGCGGCATCGAGCAATCGTGCACCTGGAAACCCATTGCCATGGAGTTGGTCGGCAATGACCGGCCGGGAATCGTGCGTGATATCACCCGCCTGTTGAGTGAGCAGGGCGTGAACCTGGAACGACTGGTGACGGAGGTGCGGCCGGCACCGATGAGCAGTGAGCCGCTGTTCCACGCCGAAGCGATTCTCGCAGTGCCGTTGACCTTGTCCCTGGATGTACTGCAATCGCGCCTGGAAACCCTGGCCGACGATCTGATGGTGGAATTGGTGCTGCGCAGCGAGCCTTGATCAGGTTATCCAAGTTAAACGTGCACCTGCCTGTGGATAACCTGTAGAGACAGCCCGCCAGGCCACGCCGGTCGGGGCTTTTCAGGATCTGATCAAAAAACCAGCAGTTTCAGCGACTTGCGCACATTCGCCGGGGATCAGGCTGTGGATAACCTTGGGAAGGAACGATGCAGGCCACGGTAGACGTGGCCTGCGGAGCTTTGTGCGTTTTTTGATCAGCTTCGGCGGCGCAGGCTGACCCAGGCATCGACGCTGTAAACGGCCAGGCCGGCCCAGATAAAGATGAAGGCCAGCAACGTACTCGACGACAGGTGTTCGCCAAACAGCAGCACGGCTTGCAACAACACCAATGTCGGTGCCACGTACTGGAGGAATCCCAGCGTGGTGTAGGGCAAATGCCGTGCAGCAGCGTTGAAGCAGACCAGCGGCACCAGCGTCACCGGGCCGGCAGCGACCAGCCACCAGGCTTCGGACGTCGTCCAGAACTCAGGTTGAGCACTCACAGCGGTCGGATTGAACAGCAGCCAGGCGATGGCGATCGGCACCAGCATCCAGGTTTCCACCACCAGCCCCGGCAATGCCTTGACCGGTGCCTGTTTGCGGATCAGCCCGTAGCAACCGAAGGTCAGGGCCAGCACCAGCGACACCCATGGCAGGCTCCCTACCTGCCACACCTGCTGCGCCACGCCGACCGCCGCCAGACCCACGGCGATCCATTGCATGCGCCGCAATCGTTCGCCGAGGATCAGCATGCCCAGCAGCACGTTCACCAGTGGGTTGATGTAGTAACCCAGGCTGGCTTCAAGCATGCGTCCGTTGTTCACCGACCAGACGTAGGTCAGCCAGTTGGCGGCGATCAGCGTGCCGCTCAGGGCCAGGATCGCCAGTCGTTTCGGGTTCTCCCGCAGCTCGCGCCACCAGCCCGGATGTTTCCAGACCATCAGCAGCAACGTGCCGAACAGCGCCGACCACAACACACGGTGGATGATGATCTCCACAGAGGGCACGCTGGCGATGGCTTTGAAGTAGAGCGGGAAAACTCCCCAGATGATGTAGGCACTCAGGCCCAGGATGTACCCCCGACGGAGGTTGGCAGCTTGCATGCAGAGTCCTTGCTTAGGCAGCTAACAAAGAGGGGATTGTAAGGAGATTTGTCCTGATGTGCTGATCCTTGTAGGAGCGAGCCTGCTCGCGATGAACTCAAAGGCGCCGCGGGGTATCAGGTTCCCCGCGTTATCGTTCTCGACCATCGCGAGCAGGCTCGCTCCTACAGGGGGCGCTGCTGTTTAGAAGAGTTTCAGCGGCTCTTCGTTGAGGGCCGCGAGTTGTTCACGCAACGCCAACACCTGATCGCCCCAATACCTTTCCGTCCCGAACCACGGAAAGCTGCGCGGGAAGGCCGGGTCGTCCCAGCGGCGGGCGAGCCAGGCGCTGTAGTGCATCAGGCGCAAGGCGCGCAGCGGTTCGATCAAGGCCAGTTCGCGCGGGTTGAAATCGTGGAACTCGTTGTAACCGTCCATCAATTCCGACAACTGCCCCAGGCAATCCTGGCGATCACCCGCCAGCATCATCCAGATGTCCTGCACCGCAGGGCCCATGCGGCAGTCATCGAGGTCGACGATGTGGAACATCTCGTCGCGGCACATCATGTTGCCGGGGTGGCAGTCGCCGTGCATGCGGATGTTCTGGTGCGGGGTGGCGTCGTAGACCTCTTCCACGCGCTTGAGCAGGTCGCGGGCTACTGACTCGTAAGCGGGCAACAGGCTGCGGGGGACGAAGTTGCCTTCGAGCAAGGTAGTCAGCGAGTCGTAACCGAAGTTCTTCACACCCAGGGCTTCACGGTGCTGGAACGGTTTGGTCGCACCCACCGCGTGCAGGCGCCCGAGCAATTGCCCCAGGCGATACAACTGATCGAGGTTGCCCGGCTCCGGCGCACGGCCACCCCGGCGGGGGAACAGGGTGAAACGAAAGCCTTTGTGTTCGTGCAGGGTTTCACCGTTGTGGATCAACGGCGCGACGACCGGCACCTCGACATCGGCGAGTTCGAAGGTGAACTGGTGTTCTTCGAGAATCGCTTCGTTGGTCCAGCGCTGCGGACGGTAGAACTTGGCGATCAGCGGCTCGGAGTCTTCGATGCCGACTTGATAGACGCGGTTCTCATAACTGTTGAGCGCCAGAATGCGCGCGTCGCTGAGAAAGCCGATGCTTTCGACGGCATCGAGCACGAGGTCTGGGGTGAGGGTTTCAAACGGATGGGCCATGCTGACTCCTGCGCGCAGCAGGCTGCCGCGTCCGGCCAAGCATGGTAGCGCAGACGGGGCTTCTTTAGTGACTGGGCTTGAGATGTGTGTGGTTTGGGCTGACGTCATCGCGAGCAGGCTCGCTCCCACAGGTTCGGTGTTGACCATGTGGGAGCGAGCCTGCTCGCGATGAGGCCGGATCAGGCGCCGACGACCCCGCCATCCTCGCGGGTAATCGCCATCACCGAAGAGCGCGGCTTGCCGTTCGGCAAATGCTCGGGGAAGGTCGATCCACCGTTTTCGCCAGGATGCTGAATCCCGACGAACAGCGTCTTCTGATCCGGCGAGAAGCTGATCCCTGTCACCTCGCAACCAATCGGCCCGACCATGAAACGGCGAATCTCACCCGTCTTCGGGTCGGCGCAGAGCATCTGGTTGTTGCCCATGCCGGCAAAGTCGCCGGCATTGCTCATGTCGCCATCGGTCAGAATCCACAAGCGCCCGGCTTTGTCGAAACCCAATCCGTCCGGGCTGTTGAACATGTTCTGTGCGGTGATGTTTGACGATCCGCCTTTTGGCGTCCCGGCGTGCACCTGCGGGTTGCCTGCGACCACGAACAAGTCCCAGGCGAAGGTGTTCGCGCCATGGTCGTCGCGGTCGGTGCGCCAGCGCAGGATTTGCCCGTAGACGTTCTTCTCCCGCGGGTTCGGACCGCCTACCGGCTGGCCGTCTTCACCGCGTTTGGCGTTGTTGGTCAACGTGCAGTAAACCTGGCCGTCCATGGGGCTGACGACGATCCATTCCGGGCGGTCCATGCGCGTGGCTTTGACCACGCTGGCGGCCAGGCGCGCATGAATCAGCACCTCGGCCTGATCGGCAAAACCGCTGCTGGCGTCGATGCCATTCTTGCCGTGGGTCAGTTCGATCCATTCACCCTGGCCCTTGGGGTGATCAGCATTACCGTCGCCGGCGTCGAAACGCGCCACGTACAAGGTGCCGTGGTCCAGCAGGTCGCGGTTGGCCTTGGGGTTCTTGTGGTTGATCTTGTCGCGGCTGACGAATTTGTAGATGAACTCGCCGCGTTCGTCGTCGCCCATGTAAACCACGGCGCGACCGTCGCCGGTTTCCGCCAGGGCCGCGTTTTCATGTTTGAAGCGGCCCAGCGCGGTGCGTTTGACCGGGGTCGATTTCGGGTCGAACGGGTCGATCTCCACCACCCAGCCGTGACGGTTGAGTTCGTTGGGGTTTTTGGCCAGGTCGAAGCGCTCGTTGTGCGGGTGCCAGTTGATTTCTTTGCTGGTCGCCACCGCGCCGTAGCGTTTCTGTGCGGCATCGAATTTCTGTTCGGCGTTGCTGCTGCCGAAGCAGTCGGTGAAGTTCTCTTCGCAGGTCAGATAGGTGCCCCAGGGCGTCTTGCCGTTGGCGCAGTTCTGGAATGTCCCGAGGACGTTTTTGCCGTGCGGATCGGCGCTGGTTTTCAACAGGTCGTGGCCAGCGGCCGGGCCGCTCAGGCTGATCGGCGAATTGCCGTGGATGCGTCGGTTGTAGTGCGAGCCCTGGACGAACTGCCAGTGACCGTTCTTGCGCTGCACCTCGATCACCGACACGCCTTCGCAGGCCAGCGCTTTGCGCACGTCTTGCGCCGACTGCGGCATGCCGCCGTGGGGATAGAGGTAGCGGTAGTTGGTGTATTCGTTGTTGATCGCCATCAGCGCCCGGTCTTTTTCACCGGGGAATTCGAACAGGCTCATGCCGTCGTTGTTGTCGCCGAACTGCACTTCCTGATGCTCGGCCGTGCCATTGCCGCTCGGGTCGAAGGCCGGGCCGTTTTTCTGCAGCGGTTGGCCCCAGCTGATCAGTACCGATGATTTGTAGCCTGGCGGCAGGGTGATCGCGTCGCTGGTGGCGGCGGGGATGCTGTCGAAACCCAGCAACTGGCTGGTGCCTGCACTGACGCTGGCGGCCAGTACGCTACGGCTCAACAGGTTGCCGCCGAGAAACATGGCGGCACCGCACAGGGCGCCCGCGCTGATGAAACCGCGACGGCTGAGGCCGACCATTTGTTCGAGGTCGGTGGGTTGGTTGTCTTTTAATAGGCTCACATCAGGCTCCCTGCGTATTTTGCAGTCACCTTAATGATGGGCGATGAAGCTTTTGTTGCAGTTGTCCTTACAGCGGTGTGCCGAGCAGGACGTTGGACGGCGAGAACTGCACGCGTACCGGTTTTCCGGTGCTCAACTGGCGCGATTGCAAATGCCGGGATTCGGCCAGTGCGCAGAGCGTTTGGCCATTGGGCAGGCCGATGCGCACTTCGCAGGGGCCGTCCTCGGCGTCGAGAATCTCCTCGATAACGCCTTCCAGGCAATTGTGTCCGGCTGTTGCGTCGTCGTCGCTGCCCAGCACCTCGAGCCAACCGGCCTTGATCAGGGCCACGACTTCGGTACCGGTTTGCAGGTCCAGGCGCAGGGTGCTGTCGTGAGTGATTTGCGCATCGAGGCTCAAGCCAGCGGCCAATTCGAGGCGAATCCGGTCGTTGTAGCCCTGGGTTTCAATGGCCGCGACCTTACCGTGCAACTGATTGCGTGCGCTGGTCCGGAGCATCAGCCGGCCAAGCAAGTCGAGGTCGCTGGCGTCCTCGGCGGCCTCCAGTACCTGGGCCTGCAGCGCCTGAAGCTTCTGATAGAGGCGCAACACGCGCTCGCCTTCGGCGGACAGTCTGGCGCCGCCACCGCCCTTGCCGCCGACACTGCGTTCCACCAACGGTTTCTGCGCGAGGTTGTTCAGCTCGTCGATGGCATCCCAAGCGGCCTTGTAGCTCAGCCCCGCGCTCTTCGCCGCGCGAGTGATCGAACCTTGCTCGGCGATGTGTTGCAGCAAGGCGATGCGTTGCGGGCGGCGGACAATGTGCTGGGACAACAACGTAGGCAAGGACATGGCAAGACGCTTTGGGCTGTGACGAGGGTGAGGACGTTGGCGGCTCGGGGCCCGGGAGTCAAGTCACGGTGACTCGCCAGGCTTGGGCGTGCGCGCCAGGCAATAAACGTCGACGCGGGTGGCCCCGGCATCCATCAGCAGGCGGGCCAGTGCGTGCGCCGTGGCGCCGGTGGTCAGTACGTCATCCACCAGTGCCAGGTGGCGTCCCTTCGGTGACGCATCGGGTGCCAGGGCAAAGGCGTGGCGCAGGTTTTTCTTGCGCGCCTCGGCATTCAGGTCCTGTTGAGCGCCCGTGTCCCGGGGTCTCAGGAGTAACCGTTCATCGGAAGGGATCTCGAGGCGAATGCTGAGCCAGCGCGCCAGCATGGCGGCCTGATTGAACCCCCGTTGGCGCAGGCGCCGGACGGCCAGGGGCACCGCTACCAGCGTGTCGGGTCGAGGCAGGTCATTGTCGAAGCGATGTTGCAGCGATTTGGCAAGAAGTTCGCCGAGCAGGTGGCCAAATGGCCATTTGGCGCTGTGCTTGAAGCGGGTAATCAGGCTGTCGATCGGGAAGCTGTAAGTCCAGGGCGCGATCACCTGTTCGAAGGCCGGCGGCTGGTTCAGGCATTGGCCGCACGTCAGGCCGGCAGCGGGCAAGGGCAGGGCGCAGGTCTGGCAATGATCGCCGAGCCAGGGCAGCTCGGTTTCACAGGCCATGCAGATGGGCGTGACGCCATCAGTCCACTCATCACACAGCAAACAGGGTTGTTTGTTTTTTAACCAGTTGTAAACCGGTCCTTTGTATCGTGGTTGACAGCGCATCGCTCTTCCTTAAATATGCCGAAACATCTGTGATGCGCCTGCGGGGTTCCGTTCCCGGCGCTTGCCAAGCATAAAACAAAGGAAACACCCATGAGCGCCAGCACCTCTGCAACCCTGCGTCATGACTGGTCTTTGGCCGAAGTCAAAGCACTCTTCGTTCAGCCATTCAATGACCTGTTGTTCCAGGCTCAGACGGTGCACCGCGCGCATTTCGACGCCAACCGCGTGCAGGTATCGACCCTGCTGTCGATCAAGACTGGCGCCTGCCCGGAAGATTGCAAATATTGTCCGCAGTCCGGTCACTACAACACCGGCCTGGAAAAAGAAAAACTGATGGAGGTGCAGAAGGTCCTCGAAGAGGCCGCTCGCGCCAAGGCCATCGGTTCGACCCGTTTCTGCATGGGCGCGGCGTGGAAACATCCGTCGGCCAAAGACATGCCTTACGTGCTGAAAATGGTCGAAGGCGTCAAAGCTCTGGGCCTGGAAACCTGCATGACCCTCGGTCGCCTGGATCAGGAACAGACCGAAGCGCTGGCCAAGGCCGGCCTCGACTATTACAACCACAACCTCGATACGTCGCCTGAGTTCTACGGCAGCATCATCACCACCCGCACCTATAGCGAGCGCCTGCAAACCCTGGCGTACGTACGTGATTCGGGGATGAAAATCTGCTCCGGCGGCATTCTCGGCATGGGCGAGTCCCTTGATGACCGCGCCAACCTGCTGATCCAGCTGGCCAACCTGCCGGAGCATCCGGAGTCGGTGCCGATCAACATGCTGGTGAAAGTTGCCGGAACGCCGCTGGAAAATGCCGACGACGTCGACCCGTTCGACTTCATCCGCATGCTCGCCGTTGCGCGGATCCTGATGCCGAAATCCCACGTGCGCCTGTCCGCCGGCCGCGAAGCCATGAACGAGCAGATGCAGGCCCTGGCGTTCTTTGCCGGCGCCAACTCGATTTTCTACGGCGAGAAATTGCTGACCACCGCCAACCCGCAGGCCGACAAGGACATGCAGTTGTTCTCGCGTCTGGGCATCCTGCCGGAAGCCCGCGAAGAGCACTCGGACGAAGTTCATCAGGCCGCCATCGAGCAGGCGCTGGTGGAGCAGAAGAGCAGCGAGCAGTTCTATAACGCGGCGGTTTGATGACTGCACCTGTTCCATTGCTGGAATGCAAAACACTGTGGAAGCGAGCCTGTCGAATCGTCGCACCGTCGCGATGGTCGTCAACGATGACGCGGAAAATCTGATACCCCCGCGGCGTCCTCAAGCTCATCGCGAGCAAGCTCGCTCCCACACGGAACTGCGATCGCTTCTGAAACCTGATCCCCGAGGCCTGCATGTCTTTCGATCTCGCCGCACGCCTTGCTGCCCGTCGTGCCGAAAATCTCTATCGTCAGCGCCCGCTGCTTGAAAGCCCGCAAGGCCCGCAAGTGGTGGTCGATGGTCAGCCGTTGCTGGCGTTCTGTAACAACGATTACCTGGGCCTGGCCAATCACCCTCAAGTGATCGAAGCCTGGCGCGCTGGCGCATCGAAGTGGGGCGTCGGTGGCGGGGCTTCGCATCTGGTGATCGGCCACAGCGGTCCCCATCACGCGCTGGAAGAAGCGCTGGCCGACCTGACCGGGCGCCCACGCGCCTTGCTGTTCACCACCGGCTACATGGCCAACCTCGGTGCAGTGACGGCGTTGGTGGGGCAGGGCGATACGGTGCTCGAGGACCGGCTCAATCACGCGTCGTTGCTCGATGCCGGGCTGTTGTCCGGCGCGCGCTTCAACCGTTATCTGCATAACGACGCGGTGAGCCTGGCCAAGCGCCTTGAGAAGGCGACCGGCAATACGCTGGTGGTCACCGACGGCGTGTTCAGCATGGACGGCGACATCGCCGACTTGCCGGCGCTGGCCCGGGAAACCAAGGCCAAAGGCGCGTGGCTGATGGTCGATGACGCCCATGGTTTCGGTCCGCTGGGGGCCAACGGCGGCGGCATCGTCGAGCATTTCGGCCTGAGCCAGGATGACGTGCCGGTGCTGGTCGGCACCCTCGGCAAGGCGTTTGGCACCGCAGGCGCCTTTGTCGCTGGCAGTGAGGAACTGATCGAAAGCCTGATCCAGTTCGCCCGCCCCTACATCTACACCACCAGCCAGCCTCCGGCCCTGGCCTGCGCCACGCTGAAAAGCCTGGAGCTGCTGCGCAGCGAGCACTGGCGGCGTGAGCATCTGAAAACGTTGATCAGCCAATTCCGCCGAGGTGCCGAGCAGATCGGCCTGGAGTTGATGGACAGCTTCACGCCAATCCAGCCGATCATGGTTGGCGACGCCGGGCGTGCGGTGCGCCTGTCGCAGATGTTGCGCGAGCGCGGCCTGATGGTGACCGCGATCCGCCCACCGACCGTGCCCGCCGGCAGCGCCCGGTTGCGCGTGACCCTGACCGCTGCCCATAGCGAGGCGCAGGTGCAGCTATTGTTAGATGGACTGGCCGATTGTTTTCAGCAACTGGGACCGGAGCCAAGCCATGCGTGATCGACTGATTCTGCTGCCCGGCTGGGGCCTCGGCGTTTCACCGCTGGAACCCTTGGCCGCGGCGTTGCAGGGCCTGGACGAGCACCTGCGTGTCGAGATCGAGCCGCTGCCGGAGCTGGAATCGAGCGATCTTGAAGAATGGCTCGACGAACTCGACTCGACGCTGCCACAGGACGCCTGGCTCGGCGGTTGGTCCCTGGGCGGCATGCTCGCTTGCGAATTGGCGGCGCGTCGCGGTGATCGTTGCTGCGGCTTGCTGACCCTGGCGAGCAACCCGTCCTTTGTCGCCCACGAACAGTGGCCGAGTGCGATGCCTGGCGAAACCTTCGATGCGTTTCTGGCAGGCTGTGCCGCCGACCCACGGATGACGTTGAAACGCTTTTCACTGCTCTGCGCGCAAGGTGCCGAAGACCCGCGCGGCTTGTCGCGTTTGTTGCTTGGTGGTGCGCCCCATACGGCGGCGCCCGTGTTGATGAGTGGGCTGGAGTTGCTCGCACAACTGGACACCCGGCCAGCGTTGCAGGCGTTTCGCGGCCCGCAGTTGCATTTGTTCGCCGGCCTCGACGGGCTGGTGCCGGCCGAAGCGGCGGGCGACTTGCTGGCGTTGCTGCCGGATATCGAAATCGGTCTGATTGAACAGGCCAGCCACGCGTTTCTTCTGGAAGACCCCCACGGTGTGGCGGGGGCGATCCAGGCCTTTTTGCATGAGTCCGGTGATGACTGATTTATCCCTTCCCGTTCCACCCGGCGGTTTGCCCGACAAGCGCCAGGTGGCGGCGTCCTTTTCCCGTGCGGCGGCGAGTTACGACAGTGTGGCCGAGTTGCAGCGTGACGTCGGCAGCCAGTTGCTGCGTCGTTTGCCGGATGATTTCGTGCCGGGGCGTTGGCTGGATCTCGGGTGTGGCACCGGGCATTTCAGTCGTGCACTGGGCGAGCGGTTTCCCGCCAGTCACGGCGTGGCGCTGGATATTGCCGAGGGCATGCTCAAGCATGCCCGGCCGTTGGGCGGCGCCACGCATTTCATCGCGGGCGATGCCGAGCGTTTGCCGCTACAGGATTCGACCTGCGACCTGATCTACTCCAGCCTGGCAGTGCAGTGGTGCGAGGACTTCGCGTCGGTGCTCGGCGAGGCCAGGCGCGTCCTGAAACCGGGCGGTGTTTTCGCATTTGCTAGTCTGTGCGTGGGCACCTTGTTTGAATTGCGTGACAGCTGGCGGCAGGTGGACGGCATGGTCCACGTCAACCGCTTCCGCGAGTTCGCGGTTTATCAAGGCTTGTGCGCGGCCAGTGGTCTGCAGGCGATCAGCCTGGAAACCCGTCCCCATGTTTTGCATTACCCCGATGTGCGCAGCCTGACCCATGAACTCAAGGCGCTGGGGGCGCATAATCTGAATCCTGGTCGGCCGGGCGGTTTGACCGGCCGGGCGCGGATTCTGGGGTTGATCGAGGCTTATGAGCAGTTTCGTCAGGCCCAGGGACTGCCGGCGACTTATCAAGTGGTGTATGCCGTTTTGGAGAAACCCTTATGAGTGCAGCCTATTTCATCACCGGCACCGACACCGATGTCGGCAAGACCACGGTGGCCGCCGGGTTGCTGCATGCGGCGCGTTCGGCGGGCCTGAGCACCGCGGCGGGCAAGCCGGTCGCTTCCGGTTGCGAGGTCACCCCCAAGGGCTTGCGCAATGCCGATGCACTGGCGCTGCTGGCGGAATGTTCACTGCCATTGACTTATGCACAGGTCAACCCGGTGGCGTTCGAACCGGCCATCGCCCCGCACCTGGCCGCCCGTGAGGCGGGCGTGGCGTTGACGGTGCAGTCCTTGTTGGCGCCGATGCGGCAGATTCTCGATAGGCAGGCCGATTTCACCCTGATCGAAGGTGCCGGTGGCTGGCGGGTGCCGTTGGCGGACCAGGCCAATCTGTCCGACCTGGCAATAGCGCTGGACCTGCCGGTGATTCTGGTGGTTGGCGTGCGCCTGGGTTGCATCAGCCATGCGTTGCTGACGGCCGAGGCGATTGCCCGGGACGGTTTGCAACTGGCAGGCTGGGTGGCCAACATCATCGATCCGAAAACCTCGCGTCTGGAAGAAAACCTGGCGACCCTCGCCGAACGAATCCCGGCGCCGTGCCTGGGACGTGTGCCGAAACTCAAGGTGGTGACGGCTGAAGCGGTGGCGGAGCATCTTCAGCTGGATCTGCTTGACTAGGCTTTGTCTATGACAAGGCACAATGCCATTAGTGTTTTTGTCGGGTGTTTTGCCACCGGCTCTGGTTCAATGCGCACTATTGATCCTTTGCAAAGACGGGTTCTCCCATGGAAATCTCAGGAAGCACCGCTTTTTATGCCGGTCTGAGCACTATTCAGACAGGGCAGAACCGTGTCGACCAGGCCGCCAGTCAGATCGCCAACACGACGATCGAGCGTTCGGTGACCAGCCAATCTTCAGAAGCTCAAGTCGATCGGTTGCGTTCGGTCGATCGTAGTCAGCAATCGGACCTGGCCAGCAACGTGGTCGAGCTGTCCCAAGGCAAATTTCAGGTGGAGCTGGGGGCCAGGGTGGCCAAGGCATCCGATGAAATGCTCGGTACGCTGATCGATACGTTCGCCTGATTCCTCGCTGAATCTGCACCTGCAACGCCGCGAACATTCGCGGCGTTTTGCTGTGTAAGTCCTTCTTGCCAAAAATAATCTTTCCGATACGGCGTGTTGCTCGGTCAACGGCGTTGCGCATCGGTGCGTCCGCCATTCCCGAACAGTGATGACGAACGGCAAAAGATCGGCGCTTGACAAGATTTGGGCGTAAACGTATGTTTCAAACAACTGTTTGACCGTCACAACAAATCGACACGGTCGCTCATTCCCGGTTACATCAGCAGAGGTTTATCGCTATGCCTGACTACAAGGCCCCCTTGCGTGATATTCGCTTCGTTCGTGACGAACTGCTCGGCTACGAAGCGCACTATCAGAGCCTTCCGGCTTGCGCAGACGCAACTCCGGACATGGTTGACGCCATTCTCGAAGAAGGCGCCAAGTTTTGTGAGCAGGTGCTGGCTCCGCTGAATCGCGTGGGTGACATCGAAGGCTGCACCTGGAGCGAGTCCGGCGTTAAGACCCCGACCGGTTTCAAAGAAGCCTACAAGCAATTCGTCGAAGGCGGCTGGCCAAGCCTGGCCCACGACGTGGATCACGGTGGCCAGGGCCTGCCGGAGTCCCTGGGTCTGGCGGTGAGCGAAATGGTCGGCGAAGCCAACTGGTCGTGGGGCATGTACCCGGGCCTGTCCCATGGCGCGATGAACACCATCTCCGAGCACGGCACCCCAGAGCAACAACACGCCTACCTGACCAAACTGGTGTCCGGCGAATGGACCGGCACCATGTGCCTGACCGAACCACACTGCGGCACCGACCTGGGCATGTTGCGCACCAAGGCCGAGCCTCAGGCCGACGGTTCCTACAAAGTGTCCGGCACCAAGATCTTCATCTCGGCCGGTGAACACGACATGGCCGATAACATCGTCCACATCGTGCTGGCCCGTCTGCCGGATGCACCGGCCGGCACCAAAGGCATCTCGCTGTTCATCGTGCCGAAATTCCTGCCGAACGAAGACGGTTCGATCGGTGCGCGTAACGCGGTGTCCTGTGGTTCCCTGGAACACAAGATGGGCATCCACGGCAACGCCACTTGCGTGATGAACTTCGACGCGGCCACCGGTTTCCTGATCGGCCCGGCGAACAAAGGCCTGAACTGCATGTTCACCTTCATGAACACCGCACGCCTGGGTACCGCGCTGCAAGGTCTGGCCCACGCCGAAATCGGTTTCCAGGGCGGCCTGAAATACGCTCGCGATCGTCTGCAAATGCGTTCGCTGACTGGCCCGAAAGCGCCGGACAAAGCCGCTGACCCGATCATCGTGCACCCTGATGTACGTCGCATGCTGTTGACCATGAAGGCCTTCGCCGAAGGCAACCGTGCGATGGTGTACTTCACCGCCAAGCAAGTCGACATCGTCAAGTACGGTGTGGACGAAGAAGAGAAGAAGAAAGCCGACGCTCTGCTGGCCTTCATGACGCCAATCGCCAAAGCCTTCATGACCGAAGTCGGTTTCGAATCGGCCAACCACGGCGTGCAAATCTACGGCGGCCACGGTTTCATCGCCGAGTGGGGCATGGAGCAGAACGTTCGCGACAGCCGCATTTCGATGCTGTACGAAGGCACCACCGGTATCCAGGCACTCGACCTGCTGGGCCGTAAAGTGCTGATGACTCAAGGCGAGGCCCTGAAAGGCTTCACCAAGATCGTCCACAAGTTCTGCCAGAACAACGAAGGCAACGAAGCCGTCAAGGAATTCGTCGCACCGCTGGCTGCACTGAACAAGGAATGGGGCGAGCTGACCATGAAGGTCGGTATGGCCGCCATGAAGGATCGCGAAGAAGTCGGCGCGGCCTCCGTGGACTACCTGATGTACTCCGGTTACGCCTGCCTGGCCTACTTCTGGGCTGACATGGCGCGTCTGGCTGCGGAAAAACTGGCTGCCGGCACCACCGAACAGGCGTTCTACACCGCCAAGTTGCAGACTGCGCGTTTCTACTTCCAGCGCATCCTGCCGCGTACCCGCACTCACGTGGCAACCATGCTGTCGGGCGCCAATAACCTGATGGACATGAAAGAAGAAGACTTCGCGCTGGGCTACTAAGCCTTAACGCTGTCGTGTAAAGAACCGCCATTCCTTCGGGACTGGCGGTTTTTTTTGCGGCAATGCTCAAGCGACAGCGGGACTCGTCCAGCGTGTCGGGGCTTTCCCCTGTGTCACTGGCAGACCGTTCGTCGCCAGTGATGCTCTTTTTTACAAAAATACCTCAGTAATTCACTCAGCAATCCGGGAATTTTGCCGTTAAAGTGGTGGGCACATTGCCATCTTTTTTGATTTGACGGTCGGAGCTTTACCCTTGCCGCGTTCTTCCGCTGTACGTTTCAGTCATTTCCTGCCGTCATTACTGCTATTGCTGGCGGGACTTGCGGCGGCTTACGTCAAGGATCTGAACGTCTTCTTCACTTCGCTGTTCAACGTGCTGCCAACCCTGGTGCTGTTGCTCGGCGGTTCTTACTGCGCGGTGTACCGACGTCAGCGTGAACTGTTTCTGATGGTCACGGTGTACATCGCCTACTACCTGCTCGACACCCAGACCGACTACTACCGCGACAACGGCAAGGTGCGCGATGACGCGGCCGTGGTCTTCCACTTGTGTTGCTTGCTATTGCCGTTGTTATTCGGCGTATTCGCCGCCTGGCAGGAGCGTACTCATCTGTTCCAGGACATGGTGGCGCGCTTCGCCGTGTTGCTGGCCGTGGGCAGCGTGGCGTTGGGGCTGGAGCAAAGTTACCCGCATGCGCTGTTGATCTGGCTGTCGGAGATCCGCTGGCCGGCGTTGCACGGTGCCTGGATGAGCCTGATCCAGTTGTCCTACCCGGTGTTCATCGGTTCGTTCCTGCTGCTGGTGTATCAGTACTGGCGCAATCCGCGACCGCTGCACGCCGCGCAACTGGTGGGCTTGCTCGGACTGTTCTGGATGTTGCCGAAGACCTTCATCCTGCCATTCACTCTGAACATCATGTGCAGCCAGGTGATGCTGATGATCGCCGCCGCCGTTGCGCACGAGGCCTATCAAATGGCGTTCCGCGATGAACTCACCGGTCTGCCGGGGCGTCGTGCCTTGAACGAGCGCATGCAGCGACTGGGGCGCAACTACGTGCTGGCCATGAGCGATGTCGACCACTTCAAGAAATTCAACGATACCCACGGCCATGATGTCGGTGACCAGGTGCTGCGACTGGTCGCCAGCAAACTGTCGAAAATCGGCGGGGGCGGCAAGGCGTATCGCTATGGCGGTGAGGAGTTTGCCCTGGTGTTCGCCGGCAAGACCCTCGAAGAGTGCATGCCGCACCTGGAGGTCATCCGCGAATCCATCGCCACCTACAATATTCATCTGCGTAACCAGGACAGCCGTCCGCAGGACGATAGTCAGGGACGCCAGCGCCGCTCGGGCGCCAATGCTACGAGCGTGTCGGTCACGGTGAGCATCGGCGTCGCCGAGCGCATTGAACAACGCACCCCTGAAGAAGTGCTCAAATCCGCGGATCAGGCGCTCTACAGCGCCAAGGGCGCAGGCCGTAACTGTGTCATGGCATTCGGTCAGACTCGTCGTGGTGCGGTGCGCATGGACGCCGCTGCGGTTGAGTGATGATGGCGCATTCAGCGTCTGGACTGTGATTGTGAGGCGTGGTCGGCGGCAGTAGGTTTGAGTCATCTGCTGCCGGAGAAATGACCATGCCCGAGTACAAAGCTCCCCTGCGCGACATGCGCTTTCTGATCGACCACGTCTTCGACTTTCACAGCAACTACGCCGCGCTGGGGGCCACTGACGCCAGTGCGGACATGGTCAGTGCGATTCTTGAAGAGGGCGCGAAGTTCTGCGAGAACGTGCTGTCGCCACTTAACCGCAGCGGTGACGAAGAAGGCTGCCATTTCGACAATGGCGTCGTGACGACACCGAAAGGCTTCAAGCAGGCTTTCGCACAGTATGTGGAAGGCGGCTGGCACGGGCTGGCGGCCGATCCGGCCTACGGCGGCCAGGGTCTGCCGAGCTCTCTGGGCCTGGTCATCAGCGAAATGGTGGCGTCGAGCAACACGTCCTGGGGCATGTACCCCGGCCTGACTCACGGCGCCATGTCAGCGATCCACGCCCATGGCACCGACGAACAGAAACAGACCTACCTGAGCAAACTCACCGCCGGCCAATGGACCGGCACCATGTGCCTGACCGAAGCCCATTGCGGCACGGACCTGGGCATCATCAAGACCCGCGCCGTGCCGCAGGCCGATGGCAGTTACGCGATCTCCGGCAGCAAGATCTTCATCTCCGCCGGCGAACACGACATGAGCGACAACATCGTTCATCTGGTACTGGCGAAGCTGCCGGACGCACCGGCCGGCACCAAGGGCATTTCGCTGTTCATCGTGCCCAAATTCCTGCCCGATACGGCCGGTGAGGCTGGCGAGCGTAACGGCGTGTCCTGCGGCTCCATCGAACACAAAATGGGCATCAAGGCGTCGGCCACCTGTGTGCTGAACTTCGACGGCGCCAGAGGCTTCCTGATCGGCGAGCCGAACAAGGGCCTGAACTGCATGTTCACCATGATGAACCATGCGCGCCTGGGCACCGGGATGCAGGGCTTGTGCCTGGGGGAGGCGAGTTTCCAGGGCGCGATCAAGTACGCCAACGAGCGCTTGCAGATGCGCGCGCTCACCGGCCCCAAAGCACCGGACAAAGCGGCCGACCCGATCATCGTCCATCCGGACGTGCGCCGGATGCTGCTGACCATGAAGGCCTTCAACGAAGGCAATCGCGCACTGACCTACTTCACGGCGCAATTGCTGGATGTTGCACACCTGAGCAAGGACGAAACGGCGCGCCAGGACGCTGAAGACTTGCTGGCGTTCCTGACGCCGATCTGCAAGGCCTTCATGACCGACACCGGCCTGGAAGTGACCAACCTCGGCATGCAGGTGTTCGGTGGTCATGGCTTCATTCGTGAATGGGGCATGGAGCAACTGGTGCGCGATTGCCGCATCGCGCCGATCTACGAGGGCACCAATGGCATTCAGGCGCTGGACCTGCTGGGGCGCAAGGTCCTGGGCAGCCAGGGCAAACTGTTGCGCGGCTTTACCAGGATCGTTCACAAGTTTTGCGCGGCGAACGCTGAACATCCGCAGTTGGCCAGCTATGTGGCGCAACTCAGTGGCCTGAACCAGCAGTGGGGCGAGTTGACGACCAGGGTCGGCATGGCGGCGATGAAAAACCCCGATGAAGTGGGGGCCGCGTCGGTGGATTACCTGATGTACAGCGGCTACATCATCCTTGGCTATTTGTGGCTGCGCATGGCACTGGTGGCCCAGGCACGGCTGGAAGCGGGCGGTGGCGATGCGGATTTCTGCAAAGCCAAACTGGCGACCAGCGAGTTTTACTTCAAGCGCCTGCTGCCCCGTACAGCCGCTCATCGGTCGGCGATCGAGGCGGGCAGCGACTGCCTGATGCAGCTGCCGGCGGAGTTGTTTGCGCTTTAATCTTTAAAACCAGTGGCAAAGGAGCCCGTGTTATTGCGGGCTTTTTTTTGAGTGCGTGATTCAGTGACCAAACATTACAAAACGGTCACCGCCTGACCCTATGTGTCGCAAAAGTTGTTGGGTTACACTCGGATACAACGAAAATACTACCCCTACGATTCACCCGTTTAGATCTTGCGAGGTTTGCCATGGCTGACTACAAAGCGCCCCTGCGCGATATGCGTTTCGTCCTCAATGAAGTTTTCGAGGTCGCCAAACTCTGGGCCGAGCTGCCTGCGTTGGCCGAAACCGTCGACGCGGAAACGGTCGAGGCCATCCTTGAAGAAGCCGGCAAGGTCACCAGCAAAAGCATCGCGCCCCTGAGCCGTGCCGCTGATGAAGAAGGTTGCCACTGGGCGGACGGTGCCGTCACCACGCCGGCCG
This sequence comes from Pseudomonas fluorescens group sp. PF-69, assembly GCF_054481235.1. NCBI lineage: Bacteria > Pseudomonadati > Pseudomonadota > Gammaproteobacteria > Pseudomonadales > Pseudomonadaceae > Pseudomonas > Pseudomonas fluorescens group sp. PF-69. The sequence continues at coordinate 2,139,840 of NZ_JBTMNC010000001.1, forward strand.
GCTTCACGGAGGCTTATCAGACCTACGCCGAGGGCGGATGGGTCGGTGTCGGCGGTGACCCGTCCTACGGTGGCATGGGCATGCCCAAGGCCGTTTCGGCCCAGGTCGAAGAAATGGTCAACTCTGCCAGCCTGGCGTTCGGTCTGTACCCGATGCTGACGGCCGGTGCCTGTCTGTCGATCAATGCCCACGCCAGCGAAGAACTGAAAGCCGCCTACCTGCCGAACATGTACGCCGGTGTCTGGGCCGGTTCCATGTGCCTGACCGAACCGCATGCCGGTACCGACCTGGGCATCATCCGCACCAAGGCCGAACCTCAGGCCGACGGTTCCTACAAGGTCAGCGGCACCAAGATCTTCATCACCGGCGGCGAACACGACCTGACCGAGAACATCATTCACCTGGTGCTGGCCAAACTGCCGGATGCCCCGGCGGGACCGAAAGGCATCTCGCTGTTCCTGGTGCCGAAGTTCATGGTCAATGCCGATGGCAGCCTGGGCGCGCGCAACCCGGCCAACTGCGGTTCGATCGAACACAAGATGGGCATCCAGGCGTCCGCGACCTGTGTGATGAACTTCGACGAAGCCGTGGGTTATCTGGTTGGCGAGCCGAACAAAGGCCTGGCAGCGATGTTCACCATGATGAACTACGAGCGTCTGGGGGTTGGTATTCAAGGCCTGGCCACGGGCGAGCGTTCCTACCAGAACGCCATCGAATACGCCCGTGACCGCCTGCAAAGCCGTTCGCCGACCGGCGCGCAGAACAAGGACAAAGTGGCCGACCCGATCATCGTCCACCCGGACGTGCGTCGCATGCTGTTGACCATGAAGGCATCGAACGAAGGCGGCCGCGCTTTCTCGACCTACGTGGCCATGCAACTGGACACTGCCAAGTTCAGTGAAGACGCCACGACCCGCAAGCGTGCGGAGGACCTGGTGGCGTTGCTGACGCCGGTGGCCAAGGCATTCCTGACCGATCTGGGTCTGGAAACCACCGTACATGGCCAGCAGATCTTCGGCGGCCACGGCTACATCCGCGAATGGGGCCAGGAGCAGCTGGTGCGCGACGTGCGCATCACCCAGATCTACGAAGGCACCAACGGCATTCAGGCGCTGGACCTGGTCGGGCGCAAGATCGTCGGCAGCGGCGGGGCGTTCTACAAACTGTTCGCTGACGAGATTCGTCATTTCACCGCCACGGCCAGCGCCGACCTGGCGGAGTTCACCAAACCGCTGAACGATGCCGTGACGACCCTCGATGAGCTGACGGCGTGGTTGCTGGATCGGGCAAAAAACAACCCGAATGAAATCGGCGCCGCGTCGGTTGAATATCTGCAAGTGTTTGGCTACACCGCCTACGCTTACATGTGGGCACTGATGGCCAAGGCTGCTTTCGGCAAAGAAGCGCAGGACGATTTCTACGCCAGCAAGCTGGGCACGGCACGTTTCTACTTCGCCCGGCTGCTGCCGCGGATTCACTCGTTGAGTGCGTCGGTGAAGGCTGGCAGCGAGTCGCTGTTCCTGCTGGATGCCGCGCAATTCTGAAGGTGTAACGTCATGTAAGCATTCTCTTACACGACGTGCTGCACTTCTCCCATAGAAGCAGATTGGATCCACAGCTAATCTACTTCACATGGACGTAGCGCAGGAAGCGCAAAGCAACAACACGGACACGTAGGATTCTGCCAGGACGGCGGAGTGAAATGGATGTCAGGGAAACAGTCTGCAAAGCCCCGCTTCGGCGGGGTTTTCTTATGCCCGCAAAAAAGTACTCAGCTCAGTCCATCCAGTGCCGATGGGGTGTTCAAGCGCTCGTCCGGTCGATTTATCACCTCCTCCAGCAATGTTCGCAACAATGCCATCGAGGCCTGTTGCCGTTGCACATCCCGACACACCAGTCCGATTTTCAGCGGTACCCGGGGTTCACTCAGGGGCTTCCACAACAGGTCTTTGCTGCCGTGGGCTTTTTGCGAGCGCCCAGGCAGTACCGTCGCCAATCGCGTGTGCGGCAGGCTGTCGAGAATCCCCGCCATGTTGTTCAGTTCGGCTTGTACCTGCGGTCGTCTCCCCATGCTGGCCAGTTGCGTTTGCCAGATCTGCCGCACTTGAAACTCCTCGCCCAGCAGCAACATGGGCAACTCGGCGGCCTGGCTCATGGATACCTTCTTGAATTCCCGCAGCGGATGGTCCGTCGGGATCACCAGCGTCAGTTCATCTTCGTACAGCATCACGCCGTGCAACCCGGGTTGCCGGGGCGGCAGGTAGCTGATGCCGATGTCCAGCGAGCCATTGAGCAGGCGTCGCTCGACTTCCAGGCCCGTCAACTCATAGATCTGCACCACCAGATGCGGTTGCGCCTTGCGCACCCGTTCGAGCATCTGCGGCACCAGGCTGGTATGCACGGTCTGCAAAACGCCAATCGCCAGTGTGCGCAGCGCTTGCCCCTTGAAATTGCCCAGCGCCTCGCGCGCCCGTTGCAAGCCATCAAGCAGGGGCAAGGCGTGGTTGTACAGGGTATGTGCCGCCAGCGTCGGCAACAGTCGTTTGCTGCTGCGTTCGAACAGGGTCACGTCCAGCGTTTGTTCGAGTTGCCGGATCTGCTGGGACAGCGCCGGTTGAGAGATGGACAGCCGCTCGGCGGCACGGCCCACATGGCCCTCTTCGTAGACCGCGACGAAATAACGCAGTTGTTTAAAATCCATAAGTAATACTTATCGAAAATGTTGAGAAATCGAAATGGCCAAAGGCCTTGCCTGAGCCTAGTCTAACCGCATTCACAAGGCTTACAGGGCCACAAAGCGCGATGATTACCGTTTGCTTCGATGGTGTTGACATAGGTAAGGCAAAAAATCCAAAACGGAGATTGAACGGATGAATTTGTTCAGTCTGCGTCGTCACTCACCGAGCCTTGATGATCTAGTGGCGCACGCTTCCTTTCAGTCCAGGGGCGACAACCTTTCCAGTGAGTGCCTGATGCCCAGTGTCGAGCGACCGAAACAGGTTTTTGTCCGAGGCCAGGGTTCTTGGTTGTGGGACAACGATGACCGGGCTTATCTGGATTTCTCCCAAGGTGGTGGCGCCAACAGCCTTGGACACAGCCCCAAGGCGCTGGTCAATGCCATCGCGACGCAGGCACAAACACTGATCAACCCCGGTTTCGGGTTGCATAACCGCGGCATGCTGAACCTCGCCGAGCGACTGTGTGTCAGCACCGGCAGCGACCAGGCCTACCTGCTCAATAGTGGCAGCGAAGCCTGTGAGGCGGCGATCAAGCTGGCGCGCAAATGGGGCCAACAGCATCGCGGCGGCGCTTCGCGGATCATCGTCGCCAATAACGGCTGTCATGGTCGCAGTCTGGCGACGATCTCCGCGTCAGACAGTTCGGCGCAGGTCAATCGATTCGAGCCGCAGCTGCCGGGCTTCAGTCACGTTCCGTTCAACGATCTTCCAGCGCTGCATGCGGCCGTGGATGAGCGCACCGTCGCCATCATGCTCGAGCCGATCCAGAGCGAAGCCGGCGTGATACCGGCGACCGCGCATTACCTCAAAGGCGTCGAGCGCCTGTGTCGTGAACTCGGCATCCTGTTGATCCTCGACGAAGTGCAAACCGGCATCGGGCGCTGCGGCACCTTGCTTGCCGAACAGTCCTACAGCGTGCGGGCGGATATCGTTGTGCTCGGCAAAGGGCTGGGCGGTGGCGTGCCCGTGGCGGCGTTGCTGGCGCGGGGCAAGGCCTGCTGTTTTGAAACCGGTGAAATCACCGGCACTCATCACGGCAATGCCTTGATGACAGCGGCGGGGCTCTCCGTGCTCGACAGCGTGCACGACAAGGGATTTCTCGAGCATGTCGGGCAAAGTGCCCAGCATCTGCGTGAAGGACTGCAGCGTCTGGCGCGCCGTTATGGCCACGGCGAGTTACGCGGTCAAGGCCTGCTCTGGGGGCTGACCCTGTCCGATGATTCCGCCGACGCCGTGGTCAAGGCTGCACTTTACGAAGGCCTGTTGCTCAACGCCCCGCAACCCGACTGCCTGCGCTTCACACCGGCGCTGAATGTCAGCAAAGCCAACATCGACGAAATGCTCCTGCGACTGGCCCGCGCCTTCTCCCGTGTACGCACCGCCCAGTTGCAGTGCCGCAAAGGGATCGCCGTCTGATCAGACACACCCTGCACGAATCCCCGAACCGTCTCGCGGTATAACGCACGCCCCACGCTGGATTTTTTTGGCGTGGGGCGTTTTTTTTGTGGGCGTCATTCTCTATGGCACTTTGATGCTCAAGCATATCGACAGTGAACCCTGACCAGCGGCGCGGGTCGATTGTGTGTGAGGCTCGCATGAGCCGACTTCAATCAGGAGCTGACCCCATGGATTTCATTCGCATCATCATCGCCATTCTGTTGCCGCCGCTGGGCGTGTTTCTGCAAGTCGGGTTTGGCGGGGCGTTCTGGCTGAACATTCTGCTGACGTTGTGCGGTTACATTCCAGGAATCGTGCATGCGGTGTACATCATCGCCAAACGTTGAGTTTGCTGCGCCTGGCAGATCGCTTTCGCGAGCAGGCTCGCTCCCACAGGGGAGCGAGCCTGCTCGCGAATGGGGCACTTGGGATCTTTATTGATTGCTGTGTTCAGCCCACCTGCTCCATCACCTTTCGATAAAACAACCACTCCTGTTCCAGCGCATGGGCCTGATTGCCGGCCTTGCGAAAGCCATGACGTTCGTCCGCGTAGTAATGGGCTTCGACGGCTATGCCGTTGTTCTGCAGCGCTGTGACCATCTCGCGGGTTTGCTCCGGCACCACCACCGCATCCAGTTCGCCCTGAAAGAAGATCACGGGCACGCTGATGTTGCCCGCATGCAGTAATGGCGTCCGTGCGGCATAGCGCTCGGCGTCTTGCACCGGATCACCGATCAGCCAGTCCAGATAATCCCCCTCGAACTTGTGGGTCGCCCGGCCCAGGGCGACAGGATCGCTGACCCCGTAGAGGCTGGCGCCGGCGCGGAAGACCTTGTGGAACGCCAGTGCGCACAGCGTGGTGTAACCGCCGGCACTGCCGCCACGGATGAACGCTCTGTCGCCGTCGATCAATCCACGTTCGACGAGGTGACTGGTCACTGCGCAAGCGTCTTCGACGTCGACGTCGCCCCAGCTCAAATGCAGGGCCTGGCGATAGGCTCGCCCATAGCCGCTGCTGCCGCGGTAGTTGAGATCGGCCACGGCGAAACCCCGTTGCGCCCAGTACTGAATGCGCGGATCGAGCATCGGGTAGCACGCCGATGTCGGGCCACCGTGGATGAACACCACCAGCGGCGGTTTGGCCTCGCCCGTCATCGCCGGGTAGAAGAAGCCGTGAGCCTCGCCCGAACCACTCGGGTAACGCAGGGTTTGTGGAAGGCTGATCTGCTCGGCAGGTAGCGGTGTGATGCCGCCGGCGAGCTTCTTCACCTCGCGGGTCTGGCGGTCGATGGCGATCACCGCTGACGAACTGATCGGCGATGCCGCGATGCAGTAGATGAACTGGTTATCCACAGCGAGATGACGGAAGCGGCTGTATTCGCCCGTGAAGTCCTCGTTGTTGTCGCCACACACCGCCAATCGGCCAAAACCTTCTTGCGTCCAAGTGGCCAGATAACCGGCCTCGCCCAGCGGCAGCCAGGTGCAGCCACCGAGTTGCCAGGGCGCGGGACCATGATCGGCAGCGGCACTGGGTAACGGGCTCAACCCCTCGGTGGATTCCTCCCAGGGTTGCCAGAAACCGCCGCGATCGGTCAGGCAAAACAAGCGCCCGCTGTCGTCAAATCGTGGTTGTTGCAGGGACTCTTGAGCGTCGTCACCGGCGACGCAACGGGGCGGTGCAAACCCGCCATCGGGCTGGCGTTCGGCGACCATCAGGCGCGTCGCCGTCCAGGGCTGATGCGGGCGATTCCACTCGACCCAGGCCAGGCGACGGGCATCCGGGCTCAGCGTTGGTGCCGCGTAAAAGTCCGCACCCTCGGCCAGCAAATGCCGTCCGCCGTCCGCCAGATCAATCGCCACCAAGCGATGTCGGTCGCGGTTCTCTTCTACCGCCAGCACTTGACCCTTGGCGAACTGAAGATCGCCATAACGGCACTCCCCTGATGTCAGCAATTCGGGCGACTCATCCAGCAGCGATTGCCGATACAGCTGCTGGTCGGCCTCGTTGACGAAAACGACGCCATCGTCAGTCAGACAAAACGCACCACCGCCATATTCGTACACCCGACTGCGAACACTGAACCCTGGTGGCGTCAGACATTTCGCCGTGCCATCGCGCCAGTGCCAGATTCGGCAGGCGCCATCTTCCGGGCGGTATTCGTTCCAGAACAGACCGTTGGCGCCGGCCTGTAGCTCGGCAAAGTCGATACCGGCGGCGACGGCGTTGGCCGCGCTGAAGGGTTCAGCTTTTGGCGATGAGGCGTGAGTTTCGTTCATTGCGAAAGGCCAGTTGGTCGATGGTCTGGGTGGCGTGCCCGGCTTCTTCGCGGGCCTGGAGGATCACGCCGTGATGGTGCGATTTGCTGCACACCGGGTCGGCGTTGCTTGCATCACCGGTGAGCATGAACGCCTGGCAGCGACAGCCGCCGAAGTCCTTTTCTTTCTCGTCGCAGGAGCGGCAGGGCTCAGGCATCCAGTCGTAGCCGCGAAAGCGGTTGAAGCCGAACGAGTCGTACCAGATGTGCTGCATGCTGTGGTCGCGCACGTTGGGAAATTGCACCGGCAGCTGTCGGGCGCCGTGACAGGGCAGTGCGGTTCCGTCCGGGGTGACCGTCAGAAAAATACTGCCCCAGCCGTTCATGCAGGCTTTCGGGCGTTCTTCGTAATAGTCCGGGGTGACGAAAATCAGCTTGCACGGATGACCTTCGGCTTCGAGTTTTGCCCGGTATTCGTTGGTGATGCGTTCGGCGCGTACCAGTTGCTCTTTGGTCGGCAACAGGCCGACGCGGTTGAGCTGTGCCCAGCCGTAGAACTGGCACGTGGCGAGTTCGACGAAGTCCGCTTCCAGCGCAATGCACAGCTCGATGATGCGGTCGATCTGGTCGATGTTGTGCCGATGGGTCACGAAGTTGAGCACCATCGGATAACCGTGGGCCTTTACCGCGCGGGCCATTTCGAGCTTCTGCGCGAAGGCCTTTTTCGACCCGGCCAGCAGGTTATTCACCTGCTCGTCGCTGGCCTGGAAGCTGATCTGGATGTGATCGAGACCGGCCTTTTTGAAGTCGCTGATCTTCTGCTCGGTCAGACCGATGCCGGAGGTGATCAGGTTGGTGTAGAAGCCCAGCTTGCGCGCCTCGGCAATCAGCTCGGCGAGGTCCTGGCGCACCAGCGGTTCGCCGCCGGAAAAGCCCAGTTGCGCCGCGCCCATCTCCCGGGCCTCGCGAAACACCTTGATCCACTGCTCGGTGCTCAGCTCCTTGCCTTGTTCGGCGAAGTCGAGAGGGTTCGAGCAGTACGGGCATTGCAGCGGGCAGCGGTAGGTCAGCTCGGCCAGCAGCCACAGCGGCAGGCCGATTTCGGGTGTGGGCGGTACTTGCACCGACGACTCAGGCAAGTTCGATCCAGTGCTGCGCACGGGCAACCTCCATGAATTGCTCGATGTCGTCACCGAGCTCGGGCACGCCGGGGAACTGCTTGTCGAGCTCATTGATGATCGCCGCGACATCGCGCTGACCATCGATCAAGCCACCGATCAGCGCGGCGCTTTCATTGAGTTTGATCATGCCTTCGGGGTACAGCAGCACGTGGCCTTTCTGCGCCGGTTCGTACTGGAAGCGGTAGCCGGGCCGCCAGGTCGGGGTCTTGCTGCGATCGAAACTCATAAGGTGATTCCTTTATGCCAGACCCGTTGTTCGGTCACGCTGTGATACGGCGGACGCTTGAGTTCGTAAGCCATGCTCATGGCATCGAGCATGCTCCAAAGAATGTCCAGTTTGAACTGGAGAATTTCCAGCATGCGCTCCTGGCCCTCGCGCGTTGTGTAGTGCTGCAAGGTGATGGCCAAGCCGTGTTCGACATCGCGTCGCGCCTGACCCAGGCGCGTGCGGAAATACTCGTAGCCGGCCGGGTCGATCCACGGGTAATGCTGCGGCCAGCTGTCCAGGCGCGACTGGTGGATCTGCGGCGCGAACAGTTCGGTCAGCGAGCTGCTGGCGGCTTCCTGCCAACTGGCGCGGCGGGCGAAGTTGACGTAGGCATCCACGGCAAAACGCACGCCGGGCAGCACCAGTTCCTGGGAACGCAGTTGATCCGGGTCGAGGCCGACGGCCTGACCGAGGCGCAGCCAGGCTTCGATGCCGCCGTCCTCGCCGGGCGCACCGTCATGGTCGAGCAGGCGTTGAATCCACTCACGGCGGATTTCGCGATCCGGGCAGTTGGCCAGAATGGCGGCGTCCTTGAGCGGGATGTTCACCTGATAATAAAAGCGATTGGCGACCCAGCCCTGAATCTGCTCGCGGGTCGCCCGGCCTTCATACATCGCCACGTGGTACGGGTGATGGATGTGGTAATAGGCCCCCTTGGCGCGCAGGGCGGCTTCGAATTCGGCGGGGGACATCGGGGTGTCGGTCATTGCGGTTCTCCGGGGGCAACCGATGGATTCTGTGGTGTCTGCACCGGCCTCATCGCCAGCAGGCTGGCTCCCACAGTGATCGCGTTCCCTCTGTGGGAGCCAGCCTGCTGGCGATGGACCGCGCAGCGGTCTCGGCTACTTACAAAACAATACTCATGCCGTCATACGCCACTTCAACCTGGCGCCGATCCAGTTCCGCGCGCTGCGGCGAATCCTCATCGAGAATCGGGTTGGTGTTGTTGATGTGGATAAGGACTTTACGCTGCGTGGGCAGTTGCTCCAGTACTTCGAGCATGCCGCCGGGGCCATTCTGCGCCAGGTGACCCATCTCCCGCCCGGTGCGGGTGCCGACGCCACGGCGCTGCATTTCGTCGTCGTCCCACAGCGTGCCGTCCACCAGCAGGCAATCGCTGCCGGCCATGATCTCCAGCAACGGCGCATCGACCTTGCCCAGGCCCGGTGCGTAGAACAGTTTGCCGCCCGTGTTGATGTCTTCAACGATCAGGCCGATGTTGTCCCCCGGGTGCGGGTCGAAGCGATGGGGCGAGTAGGGCGGCGCGGCACTGCGCAGCGGCAGCGGGGTGAAGCGCAGGTTGGGGCAGGCCGGGACGCTGAAGCTCTGATCGAGTTCGATGCGGTTCCAGGTCAGGCCGCCATTCCAGTGGGTCAGCATGTTGAACAGCGGGAAACCGCTGCTCAGGTCTTCGTGGACCATGTCCGTGCACCAGACCTGATGCGGACACCCTTCACGCAGCATGAGCAGGCCGGTGGTGTGGTCGATCTGGCTGTCCATCAGAATGATCGCGCCGATCCCGGTATCACGCAGGGCGCGGCCCGGTTGCATCGGGGCGAAGCTCTGGAGCTGGGCGCGGATGTCCGGCGAAGTGTTGCACAGCACCCAATTGACCCCGTCATCGGAAATCGCGATCGACGATTGGGTGCGCGCCCTGGCATTCAGGCTACCGTCGCGAAAACCTGCGCAGTTCGCGCAGTTGCAGTTCCATTGGGGGAAACCGCCGCCAGCGGCGGATCCCAGGATCTGGACAAACATGGAGGCTCCAATCATTCAACAGCTGAAAATAAAAACGCCTCGGCAAACCGAGGCGTTGGACCGCATGTTCTGCCTGGCGGCAGGACTCAACGGCTGGCGAAGTACATGGTGACTTCAAAGCCGATACGCAGGTCGGTGTAAGCAGGTTTGGACCAGGACATGGGAGCGCTCCTTCAGGTGATGGGACAGTTGAGATCTATACATATAGTCCACCTCCAACGGGAGATGTTCAGATAGTTAGGCAGCTATGTTACTTAAAATTTCACAATAATTGGCCGCAAATGTTCGAGAAAGTTAATTGCGGCCTCAGTAACGATCATTTTGTCACTTGCCAGGGCGAACCGGGGCAACTCCCGTTGGACAGGCAGCGCCAGCCGCCTTCGGCCTGTTTCAGGCGTTGGGCAGCGGCGATGAGTGTCGGTCGATCAACCAGCAGAATTGCCTGGGGCAGTTGACTCAGATAATCCGACGAGCGGCCCGCCAGTTTGCCTTGCCACAGCAGTTCGGCCGCTTGGGCGTCGGGCAATACCGTACTGGCGAATTGGTCGGCCAGGGTCTGGCGCAGGGCGATGAAGCTCTCGTCATCGATGTCTCGGATCATCGGCGGTAACCCGTCCAGGAACTGCTCGATGTGTTGCAGCAGTTCGACTGGCTCGACACTTGGCGATTGCACACCGAATAGCAGTCCGGTCTGCCCGTGCATCTGGCGCAAGGCACTGAACACCGCATAGCCGAGTTGCAATTCCACCCGCAGGCGCTGGTAGAACGGCGTCTGGCAGACGTGTGCCAGCAGGCGCCACGCGGCTTCGTCAGCGATCGCTTCGCTCGCGGATGGGCAGAACAGCAGCAACGCGTGTTCGCTGGTGCCGGTATCGATGGTGCTCCACAGAGATTGCCACTGGCTCGATGGCGGCGGTGTCAGCTGACTGTCCGGCGTGCCGGGGATGCGGCTCAAAGCCAGGCCCATGGCCGCTTGGGTCTGCGCCGACAGACCTATCGCCAGGCCATCCCAGCGGGCGCCTGACCAGAGTTGTTGCAGGTCATCCGAGCGTGCGCACGGTTCGAGGCAGCAACCGGGCAGCGCTTTGAGCAGCTGCCGAATGGGCATCAACGCTGATTCATCCTGCGAACCGTCGATTTCAGGTTTCGCCAGCGCTTTCAGCACATGCTCCAGTACAACGGGCATTGGCTCCTGCAGTCCGGTCATCTTCAGCAACCATTCATTACCCGAGGCGTTGAACGAGACATCCACACCCGCCTGCCGCGCCTCTTCGCGCAATGGTTGCAGATAATTGACCAGCCCCGATTGCAGGAGAGTGCCGGGTGCCGCATCAAGACGCCAACGCAGATACACCGCCCCTTGTGCACCGCTGTCCGACAACGCCTGGCTGAACTGCATGGGCGAGCGTTCGCGACGAGTGCGCGAGCGATCCTGGGCAAAGGTGCGCAGGCCACGGTGAGCGCTGGTCTGGCCACGAATCAGGCCGGCGTTGGGGGCCGGTGCATCGGAGCGCAGGAAGGGGTTGGGTGTCGGCAGTTGCCATTGACCGCTGAAGTTATCCACAGCGCCGATTTGATTCAGCACGTGCCTGAGGGCTGTCGCCCCCTGTTCGGATAACCCGGCTTCGAGTTGTTCGCTGTCCAGTCGGGCCAGTTGCAGGGCTGTGCTGATTTGCTGCTGGCGTTGCAGCAGGGTCGTGTATTCGGTGCTCAAGGCGTTCCAGTCTTGCCGGGCGAAAAAGCCCAGCCAATCCAGCAACTGCTCGCGAATCGCCGTTGAAGGCGCACCGGTACTCAGCGTGAATTCAATATGCAGCAAGGCTTGCCCGGCGAATTGATACAGCGGCGCCGCTTTCAGGTGGGTGGCCCAGCCCCGGTCGCGTAAACCGGCCAACAGCCCGCCGGGCTTGGCGCTGTTGAGCCAATGGCACAGGAACGCCAATGCGTCAGCCGATGAGTCGGGCAGTGCTTCGAGGGCGAACAACTGATGCAGGCGCTGGGCGTCCACCTGTTGATAACTGTTGTCGGCAGTGCTCATCAGCGGCGCAGGCGCTTGTTGGATGATCGCTTTGCCTGCGGGTATGGCATCAGCGAAAGCCTGGGCCAGCGCTTTCAACTCTTCCAGACTTTGCGGCCCCGCCAGGCTCAGCGTCATCTGTCCGGCTTGATAAAAGCGCTGATGAAAATCCTGCAAGGCGTGCTGAAACTCCGGCTGCAATAGCGGAAGGCTGTCGCGGTTACCGGCGTGAAAGCCGCGCAATGGGTGCGTTTCACTCAGCCCGTTGAACAGCGCCAGTTGCTGTTGGGCCGTGGCGTCCTGGGACCAGGCGACAAACTCGGCCTGCAGCACTTCTCTTTCGCGCTGCTGATCATCCGGATTCATGCGCGGGTGAGCGAGCATGTCCGACAGACGCTCCAGCCCACCGGCCAATGCCTGCGTTGGCAACTCGAAGAAGTAGTCGGTGGTGCGCTCATTGGTGCGCGCGTTGACCTGCCCACCATGACCCTGGACGTAGGCCATCAACCCCTGGTCCGCAGGAAAACGCTCGGTGTGCAGAAACAGCAGATGCTCGAGAAAGTGCGCCAGGCCGGGCCAGGCCAGCGGCACATCGTGGCTGCCCGCGGCGACTCGCAACGCCGCTGCGCAGCGCTTCAAATCCGGCGCATGACGCAGCGTCACCCGCAGACCGTTGGCCAGGGTTTCAGAAGGGGGGCGAGGGTGATTCGGCGCAGGCATGGGCACTTCCAGAACAGTGAAGTGCCAATGCTAGCGGATTAGTGCTTGTTCAGCGCGCCGTAAAGCTCGGGGCGGCGATCGAGGAGGTAGCGATTGGCGGCACGGGAATCGACCATCAACTGACGATCCAGCTCACCGACGATCAATGCCTCATCAAGGCCAGCCTGGGCGATGCGGCTGCCGTCCGGTGCGGCGATGCTGCTCTGGCCGCAGTAGTGGATGTCGCCTTCGTGCCCGCAGTAGTTGGCGTAGGCCACGTAACACTGGTTTTCGAAAGCGCGGGCGCGGACGGTGACGTCCGCGATGAAATCGAAGGGAATCATGTTCGCCGTCGGCACCAGGATCAGCTCGGCGCCTTCGAGAGCCAGGCGCCGGGCATTTTCGGGGAACTCCAGGTCGTAGCAGATCAGAAAGCCGAGCTTCCAGCCGTTGAGTTCAACGACCGGAAAATCGTCAGTGCCGGGGCTGAACATCGAGCGGTCGAGGTCGCCGAACAGGTGCGTCTTGCGGTAGTTGCACAGGCGTTCGCCATTGGCATCAATCAACTGCACGGCGTTGTAGATCTGCCCGTCCTCGGTGCGTTCGGGATAGCCATACAAAATGGCGATCCCGGCCGCCTTGGCGATGCGCGCGACCTGTTGCGCCGACTCACCGTTGTACACCTCCGCCAGCACGCGGACGGCATCGACGCCGATGTTGTAGCCGGTCAGGAACATCTCCGGCAGCACCAGCACATCGGCGCCTTTGGCCTCCAGCGCAAGCTGGTGCAAGCGTTGCAGGTTGCCCGCGACATCCAGGGGCAACGGTGAACATTGGTAAAGGGCTACGCGCATTTCGGATTCCTCTTACTCGGGCAGGGCGATCGGTCCGATCTCGTTGAACACATCACCTGGACCCGGATTCTCGGCGTGAGTTGCACCGCCGAAGTGTTTCATGATGCCCCATACCGCGTTGAGCGACGTCTGCACGGCGCCTTCGACCCAGGCCGGCGTCCACGAAACATCGTCACCGGCAATGAAAATCCCGCGCTGTTCTGCTGGCATGTCTTCCTGCATGAAGTGCGCGTACATGCGCTGGTTGTAGCGGTAGTGGCCGGGCAGGGCGCCTTTGAAGGCACCGAGGAAGTGTGGGTCGGCTTCCCAGGACACAGTGATCGGGTCGCCGATGATGCGCGCGGCGATGTCGACTTTCGGGTAGATCTTTTTCAGCGCATCCAGTGCCAGCTTCACGCGTTTTTCCACCGGGTGCGGGAGCATTTTCAGCGCATCGCTCATCCACGAGTACGACAGGCAAATCACCCCCGGCTTGTCGTCGCCGTTGTCGAACAGGTAGGTGCCACGGGTCAGGCGATCGGTGAGGGTCATGCTCATCAGGTCGCGGCCGGTTTCCGGGTCCTTGTCCTTCCAGAACGGACGGTCGACCATCACGAAGGTCTTCGACGATTGCATGTAGCGGGTACGGTCCAGGGCCATCCACATCTTTTGCGAGAACAGGGTTTCGTCGCATTCGATCTGGGTGGTCAGCAGCCAGCTCTGGCAGGTGGTCAGCACTGCGGCATATTCGCGGGTGTCGCCGTTGTTGTCGGTCACCGCAAAACGGCCGCCGGGGGCGTGGGCGATTTTTTTCACGCCGGAGCGCGGGGCGCCCCGGTGCAACGATTTAAGGCTGGTGCCTTCAGGCCAGTGCACGCAACGTTCCGGCACATGACGCCAGATCCCTTGCGGTACTTGCTCGACACCACCGACCACCAGGTGCTGGTGGTCGTCGCAGTTGGTCATCACCACACGGAAGATTTCCAGCATCGAGTTCGGGAAGTCGGAGTCCCAGCCACCGGTACCGAAACCAACCTGGCCGAACACTTCACGGTGATGGAACGACAACTTGGCGAATGCCTTGGACGTGGCGACGAAGTCGTAGAACGTGCGGTCGTCCCACAGCGGCACCAGGGTATTCCACAGTTCCTTGAGACGTGGCACGTCGCGGTCGCGAATGGCCTGCTGGATTTCGCCGAAGCGCGAGCCGTCTTCCAATGCATCGGCCCAGGCGTCAGCGACTTCCTGGAACAGTGCAGGAAGATCCGCCAGTTTCTGTGCGTAATGGGTTTGGCCTTCCAGGTCGATCACGGTGCTGCCCGAGGCCGGCGTCAACGGGTTGGGGAAGGGTTTGGTCTCAAGACCGAGTTTGTCGACATAGTGGTAGAACGCGGTGGACGACACCGGGAAGCGCATGCCGCCCAGTTCGGCGACGATGCCATCGGTGCCGTTGAAGGTCTGGGAGCGCAGGCGACCGCCCATCTTCGACGCTTCGTAAACCACTGGCTTGAGGCCGAGTTTCATCAGTTCATAAGCCGCCACCAGTCCGGCGATGCCGGCACCGACGATCGCCACTTCGGCACCATGGTTATGCTCGGGAATGCTGCCCAGCCCGGCCGGGTGTTCGATCCAGTCGTCGAAGGCGAAAGGAAAGTCCGGGCCGAAAATGGTGACTGGTTTTTTACCGTCTGCAGGGTGGCGATTGTTCTTGTTCATGGCTGACCTTACTGGCGTCCGGACGCGGGGTGCGCGTCTGAGTATAGGAAAAGATGCCGGCCATTCTAGAGAGCGTGGAACACGTTAATAAGACGCAAAGTGTCGTCGTTTTGCCATATTAATGATCAATATGACGATGGTGCTGCGCACACTGTCCACTGTGGGAGCGAGCTTGCCTGCGAAGAGGCCCGATCAGACAACGAGTAACGACGGGCGGAACCTCAAACCGGTTGCCCCCGATCAATCTTGCTGCTCAAGATGATCGAGGTCGTGGTCTTCTCCACCCCATCGACACTGCCGATCTGATCCAGCAATTGGTCCAGTTGCTCCGGCGAATCGGTCCGCAGCCACGCCACATAATCAAATTCGCCACTTACGGCACACAACTGCTGCACCTGCGCCATCGCACTCAGGCGTCGCAGCACTTCTTTGCCGGAGCGCGGCTGCACGGTAATCCCCACGTACGCCTGCAATCCGCCGTCGACCACACGCTGACCCAGGCGAACGCCATAACCGGTAATCACTTTGGCTTTTTCCAGGCGTGCCAAACGCGAGGTAACCGTGGTGCGTGCGATGCCCAGTTGCCGGGCAAGCATGGCCACGCTTTCGCGGGCGTTGATCTGCAGGGCCGCGATCAGCTGGCGGTCGATTTCATCAAGAACGGGCGGGCGAGTGTCAGGCAAAGGTTGTCTCCAACGGGACCGAGCAATGGGCACGCATGTTACCGCCACATCTCATGGAGCGGATGCTTGATCTAGGCTTACTACCGTTCATGCCATTTTCACCTGCGACAATTTGCCATAAGTAACTAGGTAGTACATTATTCCGCGCTTGTCACAAATGGGGATAATTTCCGACATGAATAATTCTGGGGCTGCCGCCGGCAGCAAATGGCTGCTGGCGGGGCTGGGTGTCCTGATTGCACTGATCGGGCTCGGCCTGGCGGGGGGTGGTGGCTACCTGATTTCACTCGGTGGCAGCGGGTATTTCCTGCTGATGGGCCTGGCGATGCTGGTCTCCGGCCTGATGATTGCCCGCCGTAAACCGGCAGGCGCCTGGCTGTATGGTCTGGCGCTGATCCTGACCGCGATCTGGGCCGTGTGGGATGCCGGCCTCGAGTATTGGCCGCTGGTCTCGCGCGTGCTGACCTTTGCCGTGATCGGCCTGGTCGTGGCGCTGATCTATCCGACGCTGGTGCGTGCCTCGGGCGCGTCCGCAGGGCGTGGCGCCTATGGGTTGGCCGGTATTCTGGCCGTCGGTGTCGTCGCCACCATGGCCTACATGTTTGTGCCGACCCATGTGGTCAAGGCCACCACCGAACCAGCCATCACGCCGGTCGCGCCGGGCACCGAGCAGAAAGACTGGGCGCACTGGGGCAACACCACCGCCGGCAACCGCTTTGCCGCGCTGGACCAGATCAACAAGGGCAACATCGACAAATTGCAGGTGGCCTGGACCTTCCGTACCGGCGATATCCCGCAAAGCACCGGCGCCGGTGCCGAAGACCAGAACACCCCGCTGCAAATCGGTGACACGGTCTACACCTGCACCGCCTACGGCAAAGTCTTCGCCCTGGATGCCGACACCGGCGCCCAGCGCTGGAAGTTCGACCCGCAAGGCTCCGCGCCGAACTGGCAGCGTTGCCGTGGCCTGGGCTATTCCGAAGCCCCGGCACCTGCAGGTGCTCAGCCAACGGCCTGTACGAAACGTCTGTTCCTGCCGACCGGCGATGCGCGTTTGATCGCCATCAATGCCGAAACCGGCAAGCCTTGCGAAGAGTTCGGCAACCAAGGCACGGTCGACCTGAAAACCGACATGGGTGAAGTGAAGCCCGGTTACTACCAGCAGACCTCGACGCCATTGGTCGCCGGAGACGTGGTGATCGTCGGTGGTCGCGTGGCCGACAACTATTCCACCGGCGAACCGCCAGGCGTGGTCCGTGCCTACGACGTGCGCAGCGGCGAACTGGTGTGGGCGTGGGATCCGGGCAACCCGAACACCACCAAACGCCCGCCAGCGGGTGAGACGTATACCCGTGGCACGCCGAACGTGTGGTCGGCCATGTCCTACGACGCCAAGCTCGGCCTGGTCTACTTGCCAACCGGCAACGCCACCCCGGACTTCTTCGGCGGCCAGCGTACCGAGTTCGACGACAAGTGGAACTCCTCCATCGTCGCCGTCGACGTGAAGACCGGTCAGGTGCGCTGGCACTTCCAGACCACTCACCACGATCTGTGGGACTTCGACCTGCCGGCACAACCGCTGCTGTACGACGTGCCGGACGATAAGGGCGGTATGCAGCCGGCCCTGGCGCAAGTCACCAAACAGGGCGAGATTTTCCTGCTCAACCGCGCAACCGGCGTACCGATTGCGCGCGTTGAAGAACGTCCGGTACCCCAGGGCCATGTGCCTGGCGAACGCTACTCGCCGACCCAGCCGTTCTCGGTGGACATGCCTTCGATCGGCAACAAGACCCTGACCGAATCCGACATGTGGGGCGCCACGCCGTTCGACCAGTTGATGTGCCGTATCCAGTTCAAGGGCATGCGCCACGAAGGCGTCTACACCCCGCCAGGTATGGACCGCGCGCTGCAATTCCCGGGCTCGTTGGGTGGCATGAACTGGGGCAGCGTCTCGGTGGATCCGCACACGAACTACATGTTCGTCAACGACATGCGCCTGGGCCTGGCCAACTACATGATCCCGCGCGCCAAGATCGGCGCCGGGGCCAGCGGCATCGAAATGGGCGTGGTACCGCAGGAAGGCACGCCATTCGGCGCCATGCGCGAACGCTTCCTTTCGGCGGTCGGCATTCCGTGCCAGAAACCACCGTTCGGCACCATGTCCGCCATCGACCTCAAGACCCACAAACTGATGTGGCAAGTCCCGGTCGGCACCGTGCAAGACACCGGCCCGCTGGGCATTCGCATGCACCTGCCGATCCCGATCGGCATGCCGACCCTCGGCGCTTCGCTCGCGACCCAGTCCGGCCTGCTGTTCTTCGCCGGCACCCAGGACTTCTACCTGCGCGCCTTCGATACCGGCAACGGCAATGAGATCTGGAAGTCGCGTCTGCCAGTGGGCAGTCAGTCCGGGCCGATGACGTATGTTTCGCCGAAAACCGGCAAGCAGTACATCCTGCTGACGGTGGGCGGTGCGCGTCAGTCGACCGATCGTGGGGACTATGTGATTGCGTATGCGTTGCCCAAATAAGGTCTGACGTTTGACTCGGAAAAGCCGCGCCATTGCGCGGCTTTTTTCTGGGCGAAAGAACGTCTGTGGAGATCGGCTAGGATTGATGCAGTCGAGAGTGCGAGGGGAAGGACATGACGACAAAACTGCCTGCCGCTGTACGGGATCGTGCATTGCAGATCGCCCATCACGAAATGGGCCACTACGTCGTGGCCCGTGCCCTGGGCTTTGAAACAGGTGGCGTCACCCTGACCGTGACCATGGATTTGCGGCACAAAGGGGGCGCGACCATCAATCTGGTTCGGCCCATCTCGTCGATGGACGCCATGAGGGCCTATCTGGAAGCCCGGATCATCATGCTTTTCGCAGGCGCGATGGCCCAGACGTTACCTTCAGCACCTGTCGGCGCAAAACGCGTCGACCTGTCGGACGCTGCAGCCATCCTCAACGGGGCGCTCGGTGCTGAGCGGGACGACGCAAAAATCAGGGAGCTGCGGCACCTGCTGCGCAACATCACCTATCCCGATACAGGCCTCACATCACCTGACCGCATCGCGACCGAACTGAAAGCGATCAATGATCGCTTGTGGCTGCGGGCTCAAGAAATGGTGGAGGCTTTGGCCGAGACCATTACAGGGTTGGGCGCTGCGGTGGTGGATCGTATGGTTCTAGTGGAGCAGTGGGGGAGGCCTGCGGATACGTATGAAGTGGTGTTGACGGGCGAGAGGCTTGAGCGGAGTTGGCCGGTACGCTGAAACGCGGCGAATCCATGGCAGGAGCGAGCTTGCTCGCGAAGGTCGTAAACGATAAACGCGAAAAACCAGCTATTCACCGTCGCCTGTGGTGTCTTCGCGAGCGGGTTCGCTCCTACCCGTTCACTGGCCTGCGTTGCTGCTTGGTTGAACAGGCCGTCGCGTTAATACCTTCACCACATCATCAATCACCGCTTTGCTCATCGTCGTCAGGTAGTGCGCGGCCCAGGCGTGGCGGTCGCTGTCTTGGGCGTAGGCGGCATCGACAGCCAGAGACTTGGCGAGGAACAGCAGATTGGAGGCCTGGGCCAGGGCGTCGGCGATGGGGACGCCGCGACAGACATGGAACAGGGGTTGGTCCGAGCAGTAGAGGAAGGGGGTGAAGCCGACGGTTTTCAGTTCTGAAGTGGCGGAAGAATCTGTTTTAGTCATGGTGCTGCTCCAAGGTTTGAGGAGCTGCCACTTTCGTTACCACACGAAAGGGGGTGGCAGCTGTACGCAGGGTGGTAAACCGGGAACCAAGGAAACCGGCACGCCCGAAGGCGTCCCACGCACAGCCGCCATAACTGAAGATCGCAGGCATAAATGCTTGTGTTCAGGATGGGAGGCGCTGTTGCGCTGGTTTCTCCGGGTTACCACACCCGATCGCTGAATGATCAGCGACGGCCGGAGAGTATCCCGTCGAAGAAAAGCGCAACAAGACGGCAAAGTGCCCAAACGCAAGATTCGGAGTTTGCCTACAAGGTCCTACGGCGTCATCCGATATTGCGACACCTTAAGTAAACGAAATTAAACGCAGCAAGCGATAACGATCGAGAGCTTTGCCCGTTGAGCGATAAAAACGCCCGGACACGAAAAAGCCGCGCAATGCGCGGCTTTCTTGTTTGGTGGGCCCACACGGACTTGAACCGTGGACCAAAGGATTATGAGTCCTAAAAATAGTCACCAGAACGCCACGCAACTACGCGCAAAGCGTGCTATTTCAAAGGTTAGCCGTAGTTGCGTGGAGTTGCAATGCGTTCTATTGAGGTACGTTACGTACCTTGCGACGTACCTCATGGATAGCTGAATTAGCAACAAAGGAGCTGCGATGCTTGTTTACAAATATATGACCTTGCAAGGGTTAGATGCGTGCTTGAACCAACGAACGATTAGGTTTACGAAGCCGGTCAACTTTAACGACCCCTTTGACTGCGCAGCCGCAGCAGCAGCAGAGGTGGCTGTGGAAGGGTTGAACATACTGAACATACACACCGCTGGCTCGACTAATGCCGACAAGCTTTTCACGATCAGAAATGGAATAGGCATCCTTTCCCTGACTCGAAATCCGCTCAACCCCCTGATGTGGGCACATTATGGCGAGAATCACAGGGGTGGCGTGATAGCTATAGACACCGAGGAGGCAGGCCTCGAATGCACAGAGGCAAACATTATCCCTGCCAGCGCTGGCAATGTGATCTACACAACCGTCAGGCCTAGCGTGGATGACGACCATCTCCCTCGCCACGACGAAATCACGGCACAGCTTGATAGGCTGATGCTTGAAAGACTGTTCCTCTACAAATCCTTGCATTGGTCATACGAAGAGGAGATCAGGGTGGCACGCCATGTTGACTACACGCCGCAAGTGCGGCACCAAGACTTCGTGGTCCCTAGTTCCGCCATTAAAGCTGTCTACCTAGGCGCTAAATATTTTCCCGCCCTGATAGATGATTGGGACCTCCAGTTACCACGAGTTCACTTAAAGCACCAAAAATACGAGATCTACCTTTGCCACCAAGATCGCCGGACCTGGGACCTACATGCAGAGCGATATGATCCCGAATTGCCTATCGCTTAATGCGGCTGGTCGCCAAGGACTCAGCGATGCCGGCCCTTGTCATTTCTGGTCGGGGTTACATTGGGGGGACGGTGGGCGGTCAGTCTTTTTCTAGATACTTGGGCGGTGGGATGTAGAAGGTGCCGTCCGCGCGCAAGTGATCGTAGGTGTCAACCAGATGGATACGAGAACCTCGATTAGGCCACTCGAAATGGAGGACCACGTCGCTAGTTTTGTACTTGCCGTGTACTGCCCTGTAGTCCGGGATACCTATATGGTAATGCCACAGACTGTTCTGGACGGTGTAAATGTACACCGGATCTGTGGATGCAAGATTTGACCACGAAGGTGAGATTTTACCTTCAAATCGCGTAAAGTCCCCGAGGCCATGCAGTTGAAATTTCTGAGCGAAAGTCAGAACAGCATTCTGCTGGGGCATCGGGTAATTGGCGAATTCGACAGCGAACTGCTTGTTGAAGTGAACGGAGTACGTCAATCTCACATCCTTGCTGAAGGCCTAGCGTTACTTTGCTTTTTTGGCCACTGCGAGAATGTGCTCGCGCATTTCGTCCAAGGATAGACCACGTGGGAGCTCGTACGAAGGCGTTTGTCGGGCCGCATGCATCCGATCAAGGTCGATACCGACCACGACTTCACGATTCTTTTGGCCTTGCAAATGTAGGGGATGCACGATGCACCTCATAGGTAGTAGATGCCACCAAACTGGTGGTGGCACTGGAAGCTTAGCAACTATGTCATCCATTACTCAAATTTGATTACTCATAGCAGACCAAAGGACTTAGTACGTTTTGGAATATGATTCGAGTCTCTGCCTGTACGCTACACTCAATCATGCGCCGATTTCCCATTTGCAGGGGCGTTCGCCAAATACCTGCTAAGTGCGGAGTACCCCGCCATGCCAACCATCATCGTCGTTACCCAGGAAGACCTTCAGGGCTTCAGCAAACCGGGCCTCGACCTAGAGACTGGTCTGATCATTGAGCTGGACCCGGCAGAGCCGGTGCCAGTGCAACTGGAACTGTTAAGCACTGACGTTCGAGGGGATCACAATGCTGCCGCGCATTGCCGTAATTATCTCACCTGATGAATATGATTCCTTCGCCACGCTCATCGGCCACGACTCTGAATTTCCCAAAACCTATGACAAGTGGCTCGAACGCACTACGAAGGAAAACGAGCAATGCCGAGCGCGTGGCGAGTTCATCAATGAGGTGACAATCCACCCGCAGGAATTCGCCGACTGGTGCAAGGCTTCCTGCCTCGATCCCGCCTTCATTCACCTCGGGACATTCGCTGCTGCAAAATCCCATAGGCAGAAGTAGATTCATCCTGCGCCCCAGTCCGATGTCCGGGCTGGGGCTGCTCAACATCAGCGATACAATGCGCACAAGGGCACCCAAAGCGGCTGCGTGTTTTTCGTTCATAAGGTTCCCCTTTGGTTACAGCAACTCAGAGCGACGACGCGCCAGAATACGATCCCTCTGCTCGCCTCGCGGGTCACGTTCTACGGGTCGGCTATGCGCTGCACCTCCGCCTTGCTCGGATGAGCTGCCCGCGTAATTCGTAATGCTGGCTTCCTTGGTTTGCCGGATCAGTTTTTGATTGGCTCGTTCGGCTGGTGTCAGCGGCAAGCCGGCCGCCCACTCGGCTTCCTGTGGTGTCATGGGCTCTGGCGGAAGCATGCCGGGTGCATCGGCGGGTGCCCTCCAAGGCACACCCTGATACATTCGCTGGGGCGGCTCCTCCGGCACGCGCTCGACCAGCGGGGCGTCATGCTCGACAGTAACCGAGGGATCACCGTACAAGGCCGTTGATAATGCAAAAGCAACTCTGACCGCCGCGTCTCTGTCGGACAAATTATTTATCTGTGTGTAATTGTTTATGGTCGAGTCGTCGTCCTTTTGGGGAGCTGGCATAAGGCGGCTCAAAATCTGTGTGTAAAAGATGCTCTTGTTGTCGTGGGCCCACTCCACCATTGCGGCGGTGCCGCCCAGCATCTCAAAAGTAGCCAGTATCGAGCCTGCAAGGTCGGCACTAACGAGCTGCCTCGCCTGCTTATCCAGTGATTTGCCGGCTACCCGGCCACTGCCTGGGATTTTGGGTGACCCCGGTGGGCGTCCTCTGGCCATGTCATTCGTCCAGCAGGTCGACGGTCATGGATTGCAGCTTCCCCGCGTCATCGTGCTTGAGTTCCACCGTGGCGGGTAACGCCCGGTCAGGCTTCGGCAGCTCGCGCAGGTACAGAGACAATGCGCAAATGAGAGCGCGGGCCTCAGCCTGCGGGTCTTTTGAAAAGGTCACAGTGGCCATCACACACCGTCCTGATATTGTCGGGCCTTGCCCAAATAAGGCGGCTCGATAGCGGGTGGTATGGGGGCAATGTCAGCCGGGACCATCCGCACGATCTGGCCGACTTCATTACGCTGGACGCGCCACTGCATGAAGCCCGCGTCCACCATGGCCACACGACCCAGTTCGTCACGCTGGAACTGCAATTCCATGGCTTTTGGTGCTGGAGTCCGGGCCACAGGTGGCAACTGTTTAAAATCAGTCGTTGGCTTCGGCCGATTAAAATCATCAAGCAGCCGCTGCACTTTTGGTGACTGCTGCATGGCTTCACCGACCCGGCGCGAAACTTCATCCGCGATCAGCTGTTCAATCGCTACACCAAGGCCATGGCCACTTTCTGGTACAGGTGCTTGCTCGGGCTGCAAGTTCATTCGGCGCTGTAATATAGCTAACTTGGGGTTCATAATTTGGCCTCCTCAGATTTTGAAGTTTCAGTGATTATGTAGACCCCACCGAAACACTCGCGTGCAGGCCGCCGCCCCAACCCGTGGATGTACTTATGGAAGTAATACGGTGCATCGTACAAGCCGACGTGCCGGATGTAGCAACGCAACAAGCGACCAATAGATCCCCGACCCGCATGCCCACGGAGGCGTTACCCGGAGAGCCGACCCCACAGCCGGCAAAGAAGTTTGCTGCCTCGATGGCGGAGTGGATATGGGTGCTTTCGTAAGTGTAAATTGAACCACCTGACGCGAACCCAAAGTCCAATATTTTACGAACTGGGTTAGTCGATGAATAAGCCATAATGTTTACTCCTTCACAGGTTTAACTTGTTGGCGCTTTTCGCGCTTCAGGCTTTGCTTATGTTTTTGATCAATGCGTTTGGCTTTAGTTGCTTTCATGTTAACTCCCTCGCATGTCGAGCAAGGTCCTGTATCTTGCTTGAAGCTGCGGATCTTTCATATAACGGGCTCTTTCGCTGGGCACTCGCAACATGCGGTCGAATTCAGCCAGTTCTTTTGCGATGCTCGCGCCATCTTGAGGCATGGAAGCACGTCCGATACTAGCGCTATACAAGAACTCGATGGTTTCCACGCAATTCATCATGTGCACCCAACCCGTGGTGAACTGGTCGAAGTGCGCACGCTCTGCTGGGGTTAACTTTTCCAAGTGTGCTTGGGCCAGCGCGATCATATTTTGTGCGGTGTATTGGCCATGTTTGGCGGACAAGGTGTTTAACGTTTGCAGTTGCGCCTTGTCGTTGATCGCGACGACCTTGGAGTAGTCAGAATCAGAAAGCTGACTTAGTGCTGCTTGCGAAGAATTAGGGGCCGTCCTTGGCAATGTCACAGACCCCTCAGTCTGCGATTTTAATTTGGCTGTTACTTTGGCCAGCCAAGTTATGGCGGCGGTGACAAACTGCTGTTTGGCACGCGGTGAACCTGACTGTTCGCTGATGGCGTTAGCAAATGCATGGCCTAACCAATCATCCGCTTCTTTGGGTAGGCGTAAGTTATGGCGCGGTGTTACCTGATAGGGTTTTTTGTTGGCGTTCGCCTGCATAAAGCTGATGGTGGCTTGCACATAGTTGGAGGGATATCCCAACTGGGCGAAGTCATTCATGAACGCGGCGCCCAACTGGCCCAGCATCGCGTCAGCCTGTTGCTGTGTCGTTCCAGTCGGCAGGGCCGTACCGAAAAAGGCGGGGCCCCGGTTTTGCGGTGCCTGCTGGTATTCGTCGAGGTCGGTTCGGCCCCAACTGTTGCCCAGCTCAGGCGCGAACGGGCGAACATCGCCGGAGTAGGGCTGAAGCTCCCCAGCGGCCAGTGTGTCGATTTCGTTGCTCATTTTTTAACCCCCGGACCCCATACGGTCAGATAACCATCGCGGGGGTTGGTAACTTCGATACCGACCCTGTTAAGCGCTGGCGTGACACCAGTGAGGTGTGATTTAACTTCGGCGGCACTTTCACCGGTCATGGGAAGTTCAGCGACTTCCAAGATACGTTCAATCAGCACCGGTTCTTCGGCGACGTAAAAGCCGAAGCGTTCCGTGTTGGTAATTTGGTACAAGGCGCCAATAATTTTTTGCGAAATGGACATGGTTTTATTTCTCACGATATGTTGGGTGATGTGCGCGGCGTTGGGCATAAGTTGTACAGCTGCAAGTAACGCCGATAAAATGTCCATTTAAATTAAAGACTCCTTTGCCTTGGTTGGAGCCGCATCGGCTCTGGCAACTTGATTGCGCATTGCGAGCCAAGGTTTGGCGCAGTATTTGTGCAGCATGGAGTTATGAACGGGCTCGCCGCGAATATCTTTTTCGGGGATAAGTTCAATATGGGCGAGGCGTCTGGCATCTTGTCCGCACCATCTGCAACAGGTATTTGACGGTGGGAAGTGAGCGAGCCGATAACGCATCGCGTCCAGAGTAGGAGGCGTAGCCAGCGAAACTAAACTCCAGTCGCCGACAGTGTTACGCCACAAACCAACATCGTACGTTAGAAGCTCGATGTGGGTTTCCTCCTTGCGCATGTAGTGGGTTAACGTCTCCATGTCGGGCGCCGCGACACCAATAGCGTGGGCGACGAAAGTTGCCATCGTGGTAAGTGGTCCACGATAGCTTATGAATTGAATGGCCGCTTCTTGCAACGCCCGATTAATGATGGGATTGCTCATTTTGTCAGGCTCGCGTGATTCAACAGTTCTTGCAAACAGGCCTCTTGAGACTTGGCGAGGCTTACGATAACAATCCCATCACTGTTCCGGATTGCGCTCCAGCCAGTCTCTGGCCCGGTCCACACAATCTTATGATTAGATGGCAAGCGTTCGCCCACTGCCGACATCAAGGCTGGCAACTGGGAAGAGTAGAGTTTGTGTACTTCACAGTAACCATGGCCGGCCTGTAAAACCAAGTAGCGGCTATAAGTAGTCCGTCCAGTGTCGATAAGAATTAGTTCGTCGTAGGGCTGAAATAAATGAGCCACTGTTGAGTAAAAACTTGATTCCATTAAACGTTCGGGTGCGGTATTGGCCGGGTAAATGATTCGAAATTCGTTACCGGCTGACTCACGTAACTTCACGTCCTTAGACGAGAGCGTGTAGGGGATTCGTGGGCTATCGACGGCTACGTCTGATCTAGACACTTGGGTTACTCCAACTTGTTTGATGTTGGAGTATTTATAACGCTTTGCGTGATTGTTGTACCGGCTGAAACTTAGATACAGTGCTGATGTAAAGTTAGATTTGCATTGTTTTTAAATGGTCGTAAACATACCGCCAGTGCGGGGCGTCTGGCCCTAACAGCTTCGCCAGCCACTTGGCGCGAGCTGTAGGCGTTCCAGTCCACGACACCAACTGCGGCCGATAGCGCTCAACACCAGCGCTGACAGCGGCGCGCTTGCGTGCTGCCTTGGCTTCGCGAGCACGCTGTGCTCTGGCGACCTTGGCCGCAGTTGGTGCAGCCCGGTAGGCGTCTAGGATTGCCAGCACCGTCGCAGCCTCGGCCGGTGGCATGAAACGCTGGATCGCGACGTTGACCGCGTACGTGGAGCCGGCCGTGGTATCGAGGAAGTTCATGTCCGAAACCCCTGCATCTGACGCTGACGATATCCGTTGTGAGCAGTCTTGCTACACGGCTTCCAGGGACGAGTGTCGAAATACGGACCGAACCAACTATCGAGGATCGTTTTGAGCTTCGTTTGCTGCTTCATACCTTCACCAATACCTCGGAGCTACTTCGACACCGTTTGGCCATATTCCGTACCCTGACGTACCTAAAATACGTACCTCGCGGGCTTGGAAGCCGCGCCAGTTGGACATGACACATGGATTCACTATCCGTTTACGATGTTTTTTAGCGCCATCACCGCTGTCGTCGTTGTCGGGGTGGTAATCCGTAGGATTTCTATTTGTGTCATTACTGCTACGGTTTTTATAACAACAAAGAGTTTTTTCTGACCAGTCGGAGAAATAATTCCGCATAGGTTTCACCGGGGAGCAGAGCGGCCCTGACTGCAGCAAGGTCCATAGGGCTGAACCAAAGGGTTCTGGTAGTCCAGCCTTCGGCTCGGCGGTGGTTGTTCAGCTCGCGCATCCGCTTGGCATCCTTGCCACGAGCCCTCGGCCTCACCAACAGATAGTCACTCGCCAACATCGCCTCCGCCTGCGTCGGGCTGTCGATACACCGCACCTGACTTTCACGCACCAGCCGATAGGTTTTCATCGTCTTTCACCAGTCCCCTAAAAACCCGTTTTGGTACTTTGTTAGAAAGTTAAGGCCTTTTTTCTATTAACCCCTAAGAATTGAGTTCTCGTGAGGTTGATATATAAAAGGGGGGTAACTTTCTAACAAAATACTTTAGCTTCCAAAAACCGTTTTTAACCCTGAGAAGCACCTGTACTGCTTTTTCGTGTTGCCCCAGTCGATCAACCGCACTTCCTTTTTTATGCCGGGCCGTTTTTCGACTGCCGCAATAAAATTGTTTTTCCCCAGAGGGAAGTAGCCGCAATCCTTACACCACGTCTGGTAGTCCCTGAACAGTGGGTCGCACGGCTCCCAGTCTTTGGCGTAATGCTCACCCCGCTCGTTGAGAAACTGACCGACGCGATCCTGCTCACTGCGATACTCGGCGCTGGCAATCATCACGGCATCCGGTGGCCTGAGCCCAGTCTGGAACCACGTCACCGCGCCGCGCACTACCCAGGTCAGGATGCCGGGGGCTTCCGCCTTCAACGCCTCACCAAGCCGGTCATCGCGCAAGTGATGGGCAAGACCTTGCGCGACCTCGGCAACGGTGCCGAACGTCACACCGTAGGGAATCAGCATGACCCGGCGCCAGATACCCATGTCCTGCCCCCGGATCTGCGGTTTATGGTTGGTCAGCAGGTTGAGAGTATGGGTCGGTGAAAACTCAAAGAAGTCCTGGCGCATGCCTCGGGCCTTCATCTTTTCGTTGCCGGTTGCGTGCTTGATTCGATCCTCGTTCAGGGCGCCGCCTTCCCCGGATTCGTGCGCCGCTACTAGGCGCATGCCGAACAGGTCGGCGACTTCCGTTGGATGGCGGTTTTGCCCCCCAGCCATCATCAAGCCTGGCGCAGCCGTACCCGCATACGGACCCAGCGCATTGCCGATGGTATCGAACAGCAGCGACTTGCCATTGGCACCGTCGCCGTGGTGTACAGCGAATTTCTGCTCGCTGGTCACGCCGTTGGCGCTATAACCGAACCAGCGTTGCAGGAACTCGGCGAGTGGCTTACGCGCCATGCCCACCTCGCCGGTAATCTCGGCCAGGGTTTTCTCATACAGTGGCGCCCGTGCTTTCGGGTCATAGGCGATGGGGATGCAGCGGGTAATCAAGTCGTCTTTGCTGTGCGGACGCAATTCACCAGTGCGCAAATCAACAGTGCCGTTCGCCACGTTGAGCGCATAAAGATCACAGTCAAGATTATCGGCGGGCACCGACACCAGCCGCCGCAATAGGTTGAAGGCCGCATTCAAGCGGTCCAGCATTTCGGATTTTGCACCCCACTTACGCAAGGCCTTGGCAATCTCCTGGTTTTTCGTCTTTTCTTCGGCGCTGGCGTAGGGCTTGTTTTCCCATTCTGTAGCTTCGGCGCCGATCATGTCCGACAGGGTGCAGGTCATCCGAAACGCGGCGGGTTCATCTTCCCGCCAGTACGCGCCATCCCACACGCGCCATTTACCCGCAGCATGAATGACGCCGCCGCCGACCGCATTTTGCAGACGTACCGCGTTGGCCTGATCGGTGATCAGGTGCTTGGCTTCCAACGGCGCTACGCCAGCGGGTTTTTTCGTTTTTGGTTTCTCGGGTGTGGTAGCGCTATCGGTGTCGGTCATGTTGGTGGCTACCTTGCGATTGCTATTAAAGCCGGTCAGTGCTTCTAGCCTGCCGGGAACGCTCAAGGCCCAGGCGCCTTTTATCTCGGAGTCGGCGAACTTCACTGGGTCAGTATGTTTTTTGAGATAGGTCAGCAGATGTTCGTTATCCAGCACCGACGCCTTGATATCGGGCAGGGTGTAGCCAGCGTGGTCGTTCATCACGGCAATCAGCAGGCCTTGGAAAATCGGGCTGCGCTGGCCTACGGGGATCTCGCCGTTGATCATTTGCCGGTGCTTCGGCAGCAGACCGATAACCCGCGTCAAGTCGAAGGGCGTACCACCGCCAAGATCCAGATTGGCCGCGCGGGTCTTGGCTTCCTTGGCTTGCTCCAACAATCCTGCCAGCAGCGCCAGAGCGTCATCGTCGAGGTGGCTGATAGGCAACCCATTGACGGCTACGCCGGTCACGGTGGCGTACTGTGGCGCGTCACCCGTGTAGATCTCGACGTGGTGGCAGCCAGGGAATGCTATGTGGCCCGCGTTGGCATACTTGGCCGCCCATTCGTCAGGCACCAGTGCATAGGCATGTAACCCGGTGCCGGAGGGTGACGCCTCCCAATAGGTGGGGATCTGGTTCATCAGGGCGAATGCCGGGAGCGCGTCGGCAGCGCCGACAGGATCGAGAACCTTTTCCTCGTACACCCCCGTGTAAGCACCGACGATACCATCCGCGTCAATGATGATCAGGCGCTGGCCGTCGATCACAGTGGTGTTGACGACAACCATGCCGACACCGGTCAGCCGGTTATCGAGGATCTCGCTATCTTGGTATTGAGCGACCAGCTGTTGCGCCTCGGCCCGCGTCATCCAGTGTTCGGGTACGCTTTTAGACAGCCTGCCTAAACCGTTATTTGGTGTTTTGTTGGCGTGCGGCATCCAGATGGGAAGAGCTGACAGCCCTTGGAAAATATCAGGTGCAAGTTGCGCGTTCATACATAACCCCCGTGTTGCGGTGTAGCAGTCGTGGGTTAGGCCTTCTTACTACGCAGGAAGGCGATGAATGCTTCAAGGTCGAACAAAAATTCCTTACCGGGACGCAACACGGCGCCGTACTCGGCCAAGCCGTTGGCTTCACGATTGCGCAAGAGATAGCCGAGGGTTTCTGGCTTCAGGCCCGGCACTTCGACCAGCAATTGCTTGCGGGAAATGATGGTAGGGGTAGTCATGGTGTGAGACTCCATTTTGCTGGAGTCTCAATAATATTCGTGGGGAATTCCCCACCCGACGCTCACCCCTAGGAATCGAGGGGGGCGCGTCTAATGCGATCCAGACGAAGACGGATGGCATCAGGGGTCAGGGTTTCGCCCAGGTGCTCGTAAGCGATGGTCAGGTACTCGATCAGGTCGCCATCGTACCGGTCGTC
Organism: Pseudomonas fluorescens group sp. PF-69; assembly: GCF_054481235.1. Taxonomy (NCBI): domain Bacteria; kingdom Pseudomonadati; phylum Pseudomonadota; class Gammaproteobacteria; order Pseudomonadales; family Pseudomonadaceae; genus Pseudomonas; species Pseudomonas fluorescens group sp. PF-69. The sequence goes on from NZ_JBTMNC010000001.1 coordinate 2,170,082, forward strand.
AATCTCAACCTCACCGCCCGCACGCTCCCAGGCTTGCGCCAGCCCCTGAAGTTCCCGGTCTGGTTCTTCCGGTTCGACTGGCTCGCTCAAGGCGTCGAGGATGAGTTCCACCAGATTGGTATCCTGCATCAACCTCCGAACCTGCTCAGGATCGAGCCCGCGACCGTAGGCGATGCGTTCGGCCAGCCCCCAGTGCAGGTGTGCCCTGGCCCGCAAGGGCAGCGCAGCAATCGCCTTGTGCGCTTGCCTGAGACGACGGTTGGCGTCGGCAGGCTCGGTACTGGCGATCAGCGGCTTCTGCCCCTCCCGGTAGCGCCTCACCTGTTGTGCGGCTGTCAGCGCTTCGATCAACGGCTCAGGTTTTACACCCCACCATTCGGCCCGTTCGCGAAGATCGATCATTCTTTTATCCTCCCGAAAACCTCAGCCATCGCCTTGTCGGCGGCGGCTTGCTTGGTCTTGATGCTGAGGTGGGCGTAACGCGCAGTGGACTGCTGACTGCGATGGCCGAGAATCTGGCCGACTGTGTAGAGGTCAGTGTCAGCGTTGATCAAGCTGGTTGCTGCATCATGCCGCAAGTCGTGAAACCTGAAAGCGACTAGACCGGCTTCCTTTAGCGCTTTGTTCCAGTGTTTGCGAAAGCACAGGGGTTTTTCACCATCAGCACGACCGAACACCAGCCCCTTCGACTTCCTGTGCAACATCAGTGCAGCAATCGCAGGCGCCGGGAACACCAGAACGCGAGGGTCACCGTTCTTCGTGATAGCGAGCGTGGCAGTGCGTTTCTTCAGGTCGATACCTTCCCAGCGCAATGACTGCAATTCTCCCAAGCGCGCGCCGGTGGTCATTGCCAGCATGACCAACAGTTTCAGCAGCGGCCACTCGGAATTATCGCAGGCAGCGAGCAGTGCCTTGCGTTCATCGTCGTCGAGGAAGCGAATCCGCTGGTTGTTTTCTTCCCTACTGGTGATGCCTTTTGCCGGGTTGACGCCGACGTATTCTTCGTCGATGGCGAACTTGAACAGCGCCGACCAAGCCGCTTTGCGCCGATTCACAGTGGCAGGTGCGCGACCCTTGGCATAAGACTTGAGATCAGCCTTGATCAGGCTTTCGGTGATGTCGAGCAGACGTAACTCGCCGTGCGCATCGGCCAGCGACTGGACGCGACCTTTGCGCGAGATATCACGACCCGTCCAAGCTTCCATATAAAGCTCGGCCAGTTTGGCGAGGTTGATTTTGGCTTTGGGATTACCAAGGGCTTCAAGGCGTTGACTATCACGCAGCAGGGCATTGGCCCATGTCGTGGCATCGGTCTTACGAGTGAAGGTCTTAGTGCTGATCAGCTTGTCGCCGTCGCGGATTACAGCCTTGTAGCGTACCCCGGACTGGCGCTGGATTTTGACGAAAGTGGCGTGCATGACAGATCTCCCGAGGCCCGTAGGGGCCAAGCTAGTCGGTCGGCAGGGAAAAGTAGACGTACCTCATCCCGTACCTTGCACGCTTTCGGTTGTTGCGACATCGCAGGTAAACCCTTGATGCTGATGAGAATTTTGGTGGGCCCACACGGACTTGAACCGTGGACCAAAGGATTATGAGTCCTCTGCTCTAACCAACTGAGCTATAGGCCCTCAGTAGGCCGCGGATTATAGCGACGGTTTCGCGGCTGTGCTATCCGAAAAGTCTGAAACGGTTGAACGAAGAAACGTCGCGGCAAATTCGTCGGGGGGCAGGGGCAGGCTGACGATGTAGCCCTGGATCTGCTCGCAGCCTTCGTCGGCCAGAAATTGCTGCTGCGCGTGAGTCTCCACGCCTTCGGCAATCACGGTGAATTGCATGCTGCGGCCGAGGGCGATGATGGCGCGCACGATGGCGGCGTCGTGCGGGTCATCGGGCAGGCCGCGAACGAAGGATTGGTCGATTTTAAGTATGTCCAGAGGCAGGCGCTTGAGGTAGCTCAGTGACGAGTAGCCCGTTCCGAAGTCGTCGATCGCCAGTTGCACGCCCAGATGCTTGAGTTGATGCAGCACCGCCAGCGCTTCCTCGGCCTGGCTCATGATGAAGTTTTCGGTGATTTCCAGTTGCAGGAAACCCGGTTTGAGGTGGTTGTCCTTGAGTAGTTGTTCGATGCGGCCGAGCAGGTTGGGTTGGCGCAACTGAGCGCCCGCCAGGTTGACGGACAGCGGGCCGAGGCCTTCGTAGGTCAGGTTCCATTCGTGCATTTGCCGGCAGGCGGTTTCGAGCACCCAATCGCCGATCTGCAGGATCATGCCGTTTTCTTCGGCCAGGGAGATAAAGTGCTCCGGCGGTACGTCGCCAAAGGTCGGATGGCGCCAGCGAATCAGCGCTTCGGCACCCACCAGGCGATAGTCGTCGAGGCTGATTTTTGGTTGGTAGTAGAGCTGCAGCTCGTTGCGCTCGATGGCGCGACGCAGTTCATGTTCCAGTGCCACTCGCTCACTGGCCTGCGCGGTGAGGTCGCGGGTGTAGCTTTCGACCCGGTTGCGGCCCTTGGCTTTGGAGCGGTACATCGCCGCGTCGGCGTTCTTGATCAGCGTGGCGACATCGCCGCCGTCCTGTGGATAGAGGCTGGTGCCGATGCTGGAGCTGATGAAAAACTCATGCTCACCGGCCTGAAACGGAGCGGTGAAGCAATTAAGCAGTTTGGTGGCGATGTTGTCGGCGTCGCTGGCTTGCTGCAGGCCGGGTAACAGGATGATGAACTCATCGCCGCCCAGGCGCGCCACGGTGTCGATGTCGCGCAGCTGCTCTTTGAGCCGCACGGCAATGCCTTTGAGTAGCAGGTCGCCGACCGGGTGACCGAGGCTGTCGTTGATGTGTTTGAAACGGTCCAGATCCAGGAATAGCACCGCGCCCTGGCCGCCGTTCTCCTTCTGGGTATTGAGGGCGGTCAGCAGGCGGCTTTCGAATAGCGTGCGGTTGGGCAGGCCGGTGAGCGGGTCGTGGTGGGCCTGGTAATCGAGTCTGGCCTGGGCGTGTTTGAGGCTGGAGATGTCAGCGAACACGGCCACGAAGTGGGTGATGAACCTGTCCCGGTTGCGCACGGCGCTGATGGTCAGCCAGCTCGGGTAGAGCTCGCCGTTTTTGCGCCGGTTGGAAATCTCGCCTTGCCAGTGACCTTCGGCGGTCAATTGATGCCACATGGCGGCATAGAACGCGCTGTCATGCAGGCCGGAGGCGAGCAGGCGCGGGGTATGGCCCAGGGCTTCGCTCTCGCTGTAACCGGTGATTTCGGTAAACGCGCGGTTGACGGCGCTGATGTGCTGCTGGGTATCGGTGATCAATACGCCTTCGGCAGTGCTCTCGAATACCGTCGCCGCTTGTTGCAGTTTTTCCTGCATCAGGTGGCGCTCGGTGATGTCCCGGGCGATGGTCAGCATGCAGTCTTCGTCACCAATCGGCAGCGGACGGCTGGACACTTCGCAGAGGCGGATCTGGCCGTCGCTGCGGCGAATATGGCAACTGAAGTCGCGGACAAAGCCGTCGCGGTGCAGCAGGTCGAGCATCTGCTTGCGCTCGTTGAGGTTGACCCAGATCCCCAGATCCAGCGCCGAACGGTCCACCGACATCGCACTGTTGAACCCGGTAATGCGGCTGAACCCCTCGTTGACCTCGATCAGCAGGCCGTCGCTTTGCCGGGACAGCAACAAGCCGTCCGGCGAGGCGTGGAACGCCTTGGCGAATTTCTCTTCGGAGGTTTGCAGTTGTTGCTGGGTTTCCTTGAGCTGGGTGATATCACGCACGACCACCACCAGCGCCGGGGTCGTATCGAGGTCAAAGGGCTCGGCGGAGATCAGGCCGGTAAACACCTGGCCATTGCTGCGACGAAAGGGCATCTCCAGGTTGCGGATGCTGCCGGCCTGCAAGCGCTGCAACAATCCCGGCCCGACGCCGGGTATGCCCCAGATATTGAGGTTGGTGGCTGTCTGGCCGATGACGTCCTCGGCCCGCAGGCCGATCTGTTCTTCGAACGCTTCGTTGACCTCCAGCAGGCAGCCGTCGGAAAGGCGTGCGATCACCAGGATGTCCGGGCATTGCTGGAACACCGAGGCAAATTTCTGCTCCGACAGGCGCAGGGCTTCTTCGGTGCGCTTGGCTTCGCTGATGTCGATCATCAGTCCGCGCATCACCGGTTCGTGGCCATGTTCGATCAGGCTGACGATATCGCGCACCCACAGGCAGCGCCCGTCAGCAGTGATGACCCGGTAATCGAGGCTGTGGTCGCGTCCGGCCAGCACTTCGTGATCACAGAAGTTCTGCGCGCGGGTCAGGTCGGCGGGGTGAATGATGTTGCGCCAGAAGCCGGGAATCAGCCAATGGGACAGCGGATAGCCGAGCAAGGCTTCGGCATGCGGCGACACATAGCTGTAGGTGAAGTCGCTCATCCGCGCTTCCCAGGCGATGGCCGACAGGCTCTCCACCAGCCCGCGGTAATGGTATTCGCTGCTGCGCAGTTCCTGTTCCAGATCGACGCGGCGGGCGATCTCCGAGCTCAGGCGGCGGTTGATCCGGATCACCACGGCCAGCACGATCATCAACAACAGTAAACCCGGCAGGCCGTAGACCAGCAGATCGGACCAGAAAGTCCGATGATCGAGGACGTTGCCTACCCAATGTTCCTGAATGGAACTGATTTCGGCCGGGCTCATGTCTGCCAGAACTTTGTCCAGAATGCCGACCAGCATTTTGTTGTTGCGGGGCACGCCCATGGCCAATTGATAGCGATAGGGGGTCTCGCCGCTGACGTAGAGGCCGTCCAGCTTGAGCTGGCGCAGGCTCCAGACGCTGGAGGCAAGGTCGCCGACCACGGCGTCCACTTCGTCGGTGGCCAGTGCCTGCAAGGCCGAGCTGACGTTGGGCATCGCCACCAGATTCAAATCGGGGTTGTGGGTGCGTAACAATTCGTGGGGCGCGTAGTTTTCCACCACGGCAATTTTCAGCCCGTACAAGTCCTCGATTTTGCGTGGCTGGGGGCCTCCGACATGGGCCAGGATGACAATCGGGAAATCCAGATAGGGGCGGGTGAATGACAGGTAACTCTGGCGTTCCGGGGTCGACATGATGCCTGGCAAGAGATCCAGCTTGCCTTGTTTGGCTTGCTCCAGCACGACTGTCCAGCTGACCGGCTCGATAGGCGTCAGTTCAACCGCCAGGCGCCGGCGGATCAGGTCGATGTAGTCTGCCGCAAGGCCCTGATAGCGGCCCTGTTCGTCGCGAAACTCAAAGGGCGGCCATGATGCATCGACACCCAGGCGCAGGTCCGGGTGGGCCACAAGCCAGCTACGTTCTTCGTCGGTCAGAGTCAGCGCGCCAGCCGTTGCGGTCCAGGTCATCAGCGACAGCAAAAAAAACACGGTCGGCAGTCTGGGCATAACGGTCTCGTTATGGCTCGGGGGAATGCTTCGAGTGTAGACGGGCAAATCGGCGGGAGGGGTAGCGCGGGGGATTTAATCTGTAGAAAGCAAAACCCCCGGCCTGGGCCGGGGGTTCTTTGATCACTCGTCGAGGAAGGAGCGCAGATGCTCGCTTCTCGTCGGGTGGCGCAGCTTGCGCAACGCCTTGGCTTCGATCTGACGAATCCGTTCACGGGTCACGTCGAACTGTTTACCAACCTCCTCGAGGGTGTGGTCGGTATTCATGTCGATACCGAAGCGCATGCGCAGAACCTTGGCTTCACGGGCAGTGAGGCCGGAGAGTACTTCGCGAGTCGCTTCTTTAAGGCTCTCAACGGTGGCAACATCGATTGGCGACTGCATGGTCGAGTCTTCGATGAAGTCACCCAGATGGGAGTCTTCGTCATCACCGATCGGGGTTTCCATGGAGATCGGCTCTTTAGCGATCTTCAATACCTTGCGGATCTTGTCCTCAGGCATCTCCATGCGTTCGCCCAGCTCTTCCGGGGTCGGTTCACGACCCATTTCCTGCAGCATCTGACGGGAAATGCGGTTGAGCTTGTTGATCGTCTCGATCATGTGCACCGGAATACGGATGGTGCGGGCCTGGTCGGCGATCGAGCGAGTGATCGCCTGACGGATCCACCAGGTGGCATAAGTCGAGAATTTGTAGCCGCGGCGGTATTCAAACTTGTCTACCGCTTTCATCAAACCGATGTTGCCTTCCTGGATCAGGTCGAGGAATTGCAGGCCACGGTTGGTGTACTTCTTGGCGATGGAGATCACCAGACGCAAGTTCGCTTCAACCATCTCTTTCTTCGCGCGGCGGGCCTTGGCCTCACCGATCGACATGCGACGGTTGATGTCCTTGATCTCGGCGATCGTCAAACCGGTTTCGGTTTCCAGCGCGGTCAGCTTTTGCTGGCAGCGAATGATGTCCGGCTGCAGGCGACCAATGGCTTCAGCGTATTTGCTTTTGCCTTTGGCCAGCGCGTCGGACCAGCTTTCGTCGACTTCGTTGCCCGGGAAATGGCGCAGGAAATCGGCGCGCGGCATGCGCGCATCACGAACGCAGAGCTGCATGATTGCGCGCTCTTGCTGACGCAGGCGATCCAGAGCACTGCGTACACGCTCCACCAGGCCTTCGAATTGCTTCGGCACCAGTTTGATCGGCATGAACAGGTCGGCCAGGGCCAACAGTTCGGCAATCGCCGCCTTGTTGTGGCGACCGTGCTTTTTCAGGGCCTTGCGGGTGATTTCCATCTGATCGGCAACAGCGCCAAAGCGCTGTGCAGCGATGATCGGATCCGGACCGCTTTCGGCTTCTTCCTCGTCGTCCGAAGCTTCGGCGTCATCATCGTCGGAATCGTCGTCCGCTTTCACGGCTTTCGGATCGATCGGTGGTGGCACTTCGGCAGCAGGCGGCGCAATGCCGTCGTCCGGGTCGATATAACCGCTCAGGACGTCGGACAGGCGACCACCTTCGGAGGTGACGCGGGTGTACTCGGAGAGAATATGGTCAACCGTGCCAGGGAAGTGCGCGATTGCGCCCATCACTTCACGGATGCCCTCTTCAATACGTTTGGCGATTTCGATTTCGCCTTCACGTGTGAGGAGCTCTACAGTACCCATTTCGCGCATGTACATGCGCACCGGGTCGGTAGTGCGACCAATGTCGGTCTCGACCGCTGCCAGCGCTGCTGCTGCCTCTTCGGCCGCGGCTTCGTCGGTATCGGCGTCGGCCAGCATAAGGGAATCCTTATCTGGCGCAACCTCGAATACGTTGATCCCCATGTCGTTGATCATGCGGATGATGTCTTCCACCTGTTCCGGATCTGAAATATCCTCCGGCAGGTGGTCGTTGACCTCCGCGTAAGTCAGGTAGCCCTGCTCACGACCAAGTGTGATCAACTCTTTGATACGAGACTGCTGTTGCGCTTTTCCGGACATAACACCCTATCCACTGAAGGTCTTGGCGGGCAAAAAACAAGCCGAGGATTATACCTGAGCTATGACCTCACGCGCCAGTTGAGGTCGGGTTTGGTACAGCCATATTGCGTTTTAATAGGTCGCGCATCTGATTTGCGATCTGATTTGCTTCCTCGGCAGTCAATCCTGGCTGCTTCGCTTTCCTGATGAGTTCTTCCAGGCTATCGGTGTGTTGACCCGCTGATAACCTAGTAATGGTGTCTAAAAACTGTTGTTCAAGGTTGTCGCCGTCAATCAGCCATTCCTTTTCAGCCAGGGCCTTCAGCAAGCGTCCCTGTTCAGTGCCGTGCCAGCGAGCCATTAACTGAATAGAGTTTAGCTTAGGGTTTTTTTGCACAGCCTCGATGAGGGCTACCAGCAATTGCCCATAAGTGCTGCTTTCATTGGCGAAGTGGTTGGCGGTTTCGACTTTGCCAGCCAGTTGCGGATGATGAATGAGCGTACGCAACGCAATGAGTGTAGGTGCTTCGACGGCAATGGGTTTGCGCGGGGCACTCTGTTGATCGCGATCGCCGCCACGCTTGCCGTTCTTGTCCCAGGGTTTTTTGTCCCATTTCTTGCCGCCGGCACCGGGCTTCTTCGGTGTCCATTCCTGTTGCGGCACATACATTTCTTGCGATTGCGGCTGATGATAGTCGCTGTAATCAGGCATCGCGTCGTAATCGATACCCGGGTCATAGGCGGGCGGCGCCTCGTGTGGCGCGCTTTGCGCCAGTTGGCTGACCGTTTCGCTGCTCAGGCCGGTAATTTCGGTCAGGCGCTGGCGCATCAGAATGCGCAGGTTGGCTCCCGGCACCTTGTCGATCAGCGGCGCTGCGAGGGTGGCCATGTGGGCCTTGCCTTCGAGGGAGCGCGGGTCCGATTCTTCCGTCAGCTGTTGAAAGAAATAATCTGCCAATGGCTGGGCGTGCTGGTTGATCCGTGCGCGGAAAGCGTCGGTGCCCTCGGAGCGCACCAGCGTATCCGGGTCTTCGCCTTCGGGCAGGAACAGGAAGCGGGCCCGTCGCCCATCCTGCAGGCTTGGCAGGGTGGCTTCCAGTGCACGCCACGCGGCGTTGCGACCCGCCTGGTCGCCGTCGAAGCAAAACAGCACGCTGGGCACGACACGGAACAGTCGCTTCAGGTGTTCTTCGCTGGTCGCGGTACCCAGGGTGGCGACAGCATTGCGCAGGCCTTGCTGGGCGAGGGCGATGACGTCCATGTAGCCTTCGACGACGATGATTTCGTCGAGGTTGCGGTTGTTCTTGCGGGCTTCGTACAGGCCGTAGAGTTCCTGGCCTTTATGGAATACCGGGGTTTCCGGCGAGTTCAGGTATTTCGGTTTATCGTCGCCCAATACCCGGCCGCCGAAGGCAATGACGCGCCCGCGACTGTCGCGGATCGGGAACATCACGCGGTCGCGGAAGCGATCATAGCGTTTGCCGGTTTCGGCGTTCTCGATCAACAGGCCGGCATCGATCATGGCTTTCTGCTGCAGGGTGTCGCTGCTCAAGTGCTTGAACAGGTTGTCCCAGCCAGGCGGCGCGAAGCCGAGGCCGAAGTCGCGGGCGATTTCGCCGGTCAGGCCGCGACCTTTCAGGTAGTCCACTGCAGCTTTGCGCGATGGGTGGCTCTTCAGGGCCTGGCGGTAAAAGTCGGCAGCGGCGGTGAGCAGCGGATACAGCGGCGAATCAGTCGGCTGGCGCGGCTTGTGCGCGCGGCCGCTTTCTTCCCGTGGAACTTCCATGCCGGCCGCCTTGGCCAGATCTTCGACAGCCTGGACGAAATCCAGGTTGTCGTGGTCCATGATGAAGCCCAGGGCATTGCCGCCGGCGCCGCAGCCGAAGCAGTAATAGAACTGCTTGTCGGGGCTGACGCTGAATGACGGGGTTTTTTCTTTGTGGAACGGGCAGCAGGCGGTGTAGTTCTTGCCGGCTTTTTTCATTTGCAGGCGCGAGCTGACCACATCGACGATGTCGGTGCGGTTCAGAAGGTCGTCAATGAAGCTCTGGGGAATTAGCCCGGCCATGGCGTTCTCGTCATCTGCGCTGATTGGGTCCGAAACGAAGGGTAGTCGAACGAAGGTCATTGTTTGAGGCGCACAAGATGGGCGGCTCGACCGGTGTCGTCTGCGTAATCGCTATCGGGAAATGTATCTGCCGAAAATCCCCTGACGTTAATGCCAATCAGTATTCGACTTTTTGAAAGTGTTGCGCTGAATCCGGCTGCGGCCAGTCATGGGCCTCGGATAGCTCATCATTTGCACGCGTGAGGTGCCTTGGGCTGATCGTCGTGAGAGGAATCAGTGGGTGTGCTCGTCAGTAGCCTTGAAAGGCTCGTCAGAAAAGACGTGCACCGCTGGCAAAAGAGCCAGGTCTGACGCGATGAAGCAGATTTGTCTCGGTCGCGTCTGCGGCTTCGACGGTGAAGCATCAAGCGTTTTACGCAAATGCCATTAGCCCGGCAAAGAGCCGGGCTTGGCAGAAGCTTGCTACGATCGTCTGTGTATTAGTACAGACGAACGGCGCGGCGCTGTTCGCGCTGAACTTTCTTGGCGTGACGCTTAACAGCGGCTGCTGCTTTGCGCTTACGCTCAGAAGTTGGCTTCTCGTAAAATTCGCGGCTACGAACTTCAGCCAGTACACCGGCTTTTTCGCAGGAGCGCTTGAAACGACGCAGAGCTACGTCGAAGGGTTCGTTCTCTTTTACTTTGACGGCTGGCATCCAGAGCTACCTTCATTCATTACCGGGGTCAACATCCTCGCGGCAAAAGAGCACTTGAAGACGTCGGTTTTTAAGGGTTGCGGATGTTAACCCCTCATCGCACGGAATGCAAAGCCTCTGATCGAAAACCGCTGGTCGGGGCATCACGCGGCGACTATTATGCGCGCCTTCGAATTCAGCCTAAACAAGGCGCAAACCCATGCTAGTACTGGGATTAGAAACCTCCTGCGACGAAACCGGTGTCGCATTGTATGACAGTGAGCGCGGCCTGCTGGCCGATGCGCTGTTCAGCCAGATCGACCTGCATCGTGCCTATGGTGGCGTGGTGCCGGAGCTGGCCTCGCGTGACCACGTCAAACGCATGCTGCCCTTGATTCGTCAGGTGTTGGCCGAAGCCGACTGCGTGCCGACCGAGATCGATGCGATCGCCTACACCGCCGGTCCTGGCCTGGTAGGGGCGCTGCTGGTCGGCGCTTCCTGTGCTCAGGCGCTGGCCTTCGCCTGGGGCATTCCGGCCCTTGGTGTTCATCACATGGAAGGCCATTTGCTGGCGCCGATGCTGGAGTCGCAACCGCCGGAATTTCCGTTCGTCGCTTTGTTGGTTTCAGGTGGTCATACGCAACTGGTTCAAGTCGACGGGATCGGTCAATACACGCTTTTGGGCGAAACCCTGGATGACGCCGCAGGCGAAGCGTTCGACAAGACCGCGAAGATGATGGGCCTCAACTATCCGGGCGGCCCGGAAATCGCTCGACTGGCGGAGCAAGGGCTTGCAGGACGTTTCGTCTTCCCGCGTCCGATGTGTGACCGACCTGGCCTCGATTTCAGCTTCAGTGGCCTGAAAACCTTTGCCCTGAACACCTGGCAGCAGTGTGTGAGCGCCGGGGACGACAGCGAGCAAGCCCGTTGCGACATCTCGCTGGCGTTCCAGCAGGCCGTGGTGGAGACTTTGACCATCAAGTGCAAGCGTGCCTTGAAGGCGGCAGGCATGAAGCGTCTGGTGATCGCTGGCGGGGTCAGCGCCAACAAGGCGTTGCGCACGTCCCTGGAAAAAATGCTCGGCGACATGAAGGGCGATGTTTTTTATGCCCGTCCACAGTTCTGTACCGATAACGGTGCAATGATCGCTTTTGCCGGTTGCCAGCGTTTGCAGGCCGGTCAGCGGGAAAGCCTGGCGATCAGTGTCCAGGCGCGTTGGCCGATGGAGCAGTTGTCGGCGCTGTGATGAGTGGTGCTGCCGGGCGGCATTTAAAAATGCCGTTCGCGCCCGGCCAACAGGTCGCGTAGATTGCCGCGATGACGCCAGACGATCATCCCCGTGAGCGCGCTCATGGGCAGCAGTGCCGCCGGCTCTTGCCAGGCCAGCAATGGCAGGGTCAGTGGGGTGGCGATCAAGGCAGCCAACGAGCTGGTGCGGGTCAGGTAGAACGTCAGCAGCCAGGCACAGACCGCCAGTAAGGCCGCAGGCGGGTACAGGCCCAGCAACATGCCGGCAGCGGTGGCGACACCCTTGCCACCGCGAAAGCGAAAGTACAGCGGGAACAGGTGGCCGATGACGGCGCAGACGCCGATCCAGGCCTGATCATGCAGGGAAAGTCCGGCAAAACCGGCGATCAGCACAGGCAGCAGGCCTTTGCAGAGGTCACCGAGCAACGTCAGGACGGCGAGTTTTTTGCCGGCCAGGCGCAACATATTGGTGGCGCCGGCATTGCCCGAGCCACTCATTCGCGGATCGGGGTTTCCGGTCAGGCGGCTGAGCAAAATGGCGAAGGACAGAGAGCCGAGCAGGTAGGCGAGGATCGCCAATAACCAAAACATGCTAACTATTCCGGGCGAGGACGCCCTGATTCTAACGGCGCATTGCGCCCTTGTCGTGTAGCGGAGAAAAGTGCTTGGACAGAGTGTTTATCGAGGGCCTGGAAGTCGACACCGTCATCGGTGCCTACGACTGGGAGCGAGGCATCCGACAGTGCTTGCGTCTTGATCTGAGTTTCGCCTGGGATAATCGTCCGGCAGCCGCTGGTGATGACCTGACGCTGGCGCTCGATTATGCGAGCGTTTCGTCACGCATCCAGGCCTTTGCCGAGCAGGCGCAATTCCAGTTGGTGGAAACCTTCGCCGAGCGTCTGGTTGAAGTGCTGATGAGCGAATTCAAGATCACCTGGATGCGTCTGAAGCTGACCAAGCCTGGTGCAGTGCCTGCCGCTACCGGTGGTGTGGGTGTGGAGATCGAGCGCGGATGTCGCTGACTCAGGTGTATCTCGGGCTCGGTAGCAATATCGAGCGTGAAGCCCATTTGCAGGCCGGCCTGGAAGCGTTGGCGGGTTTTCTGGTGGATATTCGTTGCTCGGCGGTTTTCGAAAGCCAGCCGGTGGGGATCAAGAGCGGGCCGTTTTTCAATTTTGTGGTGTCGGCCTTTACCGATCTGCCACTGATTGAACTGGATCGCCGGCTTAAATTCATTGAGGCGGACAATGGCCGTTACGCGCCAGACCGCAAGGGTTTGCCGCTGGACATCGATGTGCTGCTGTTCGGTGATCTGGTGGGCAACTTCGATGGTTTGGTGTTGCCGCGAGCAGAGATTCTGAAAAACGCCTTCGTGCTGTGGCCGTTGTCGTTGATCGCGCCGGATCGAGTTCACCCGGGCGTCGGCAAGAGTTTCGCCACGTTGTGGGCTGAATCGCAGATTGATCAGGTGTTGGCCCCCGTGGCTTTTGAGTGGCGCGGCATTCAACTGACGCCTTCAGATTTGTTGTGACATTCATGACGCCATCGCGGGCAAGCCCGCTCCCACAGGTACGATGCAATCCCTGTGGGAGCGGGCTTGCCCGCGATGGCGTCAGTCAGGACGACGCAGTCTCTTTGTAGGCCTTCAACGCCTTGAGCCTTTCACGCTTGATCGCCTCACCCAGTTCGGGCCCCTTGAACCCCTTCTCCAGCAATGGCTGCACCGCAACACTGCGCGCCGCAGTTGCTGCCCCGCGCAGATAATCCGCCTGTGGGTAACTTCGCTCTTCCAGTCCTTTGCGCCCGCGCGCATCCATCTCACATGCCGCGATGAACTCCTCGAACCGCTGTGGTCGACGGTAAACGTCGAAGCTTTGCAGCAACTCCAACAGCGTCGATGGCTTCAGCTCCAGGGCGCGATGGCCGTGGGTGTGATATTCGCCCACCAGCAACGCCAATTCCTGGCAGTCCCTCGGTGCCTTGAAGCGTTCGTTGACCGCTTTGATCAGCTTCAGTCCCTTGAACTCGTGGGCAATGTGTCGAGGCCATTCTTCCTCCGGCGTCAGGCCTTTGCCCAGGTCATGCAGCAGGCACGCCCAGCGTACGGTGAGTGGTTGCTTGTGGCGCGCGGCTTGTTCCAGCACGCTTAGGGTATGCGCGCCCGTGTCGATTTCCGGATGATGGGCTTGTGGTTGCGGCACGCCGAACAAGGCATCGACTTCTGGCATCAGTTCTTTGAGAGCGCCGCAGGCCCGCAGTACTTCAATGAACACCTGTGGCTGGTCTTCCATCAGGGCACGGGAGATTTCTTTCCAGATGCGTTCCGCGGTCAGCGCTTGCAGTTCACCTGATTCGCTGAGTTGACGCATCAGATCCAGCGTCTCCGGAGCGACGGTGAAGCCAAGCGCTGCGTAACGGGCTGCGAAGCGCGCAACGCGCAGAACCCTGAGCGGATCTTCGGCAAACGCGGGGGAAACGTGGCGAAGCAGGCGCGCTTCCAGGTCGCGTTGGCCATGGTACGGGTCGGTCAGGTTTTGTTGATCGTCTTCGGCCATGGCGTTGATGGTCAGGTCGCGACGGATCAGGTCTTCTTCGAGGGTCACTTCGGGGCTGGCGTGAAAGGTGAAGCCGCCGTAGCCGCGTCCGCTTTTGCGTTCGGTGCGGGCGAGGGCGTATTCCTCTCCGCTTTTGGGGTGAAGAAACACCGGGAAATCCGCGCCTACCGGGCGAAAGCCCTTGGCGAGCATGTCTTCGGTGGTGGCGCCCACCACGACCCAGTCGATATCGGTGACCGGTTTGCCCAGCAGGCGATCACGAACGGCACCGCCGACTTTATAAATACGCATAAAAAACCTCCGTTAGCTCGACAGGATAACCTTTGCGTCGGGCTTTCGGAGGTCAAAACTGGATCAAAGATGAACGACGGCCAGGTCCAGTCGGCCGTAATCACCCTCGCCATGTTCGTTTCTGGGTGGAACGTGATGGGTTTTCATCACCTGATCGCCTTGCAAGGTTTCCAGGTGAATGTCGAAGCCCCAGAGGCGGTGCAAGTGCTTGAGCACCTCCTCAGTGGAATCTCCCAGCGGTTTGCGATCGTGTTGCTGGTGGCGCAGGGTCAGCGAGCGGTCGCCGCGCCGGTCGATGCTGTAGATCTGTACGTTGGGTTCGCGGTTGCCCAGGTTGTATTGAGCGGCCAGGGTTTCACGGATGATTCGATAGCCGCCTTCATCATGGATGGCCGGGACCAGCAGGTCGTCCTTCTGGTCGTCATCGAGAATGCTGAACAGTTTCAGGTCGCGGATAACCTTGGGTGACAGGTACTGCAGGATGAAACTCTCGTCCTTGAAGCTGCTCATGGCGAACTTGATGGCTGCCAGCCAGTCAGTGCCTGCAATGTCCGGGAACCAGCGGTAATCCTCTTCCGTTGGTTCTTCGCACATGCGCCGGATATCGCGGTACATGGCAAATCCCAGGGTATAGGGGTTGATCCCGCTGTAGTACGGGCTATCGAAGCCCGGTTGATAGATCACGCTGGTATGGGACGTCAGGAACTCCATCATGAAGCCATCAGTGACCAGGCCTTCGTCGTACAGGTCGTTCATCAAGGTGTAGTGCCAGAACGTGGCCCAGCCCTCGTTCATCACCTGAGTCTGACGCTGTGGATAGAAGTACTGGGCGATTTTTCGCACGATCCGTACGATTTCCCGCTGCCACGGTTCCAACAGTGGCGCGTGTTTTTCGATGAAGTACAGGATGTTTTCCTGAGGTTCGGCGGGGAAGCGTGCGTTGTCCTTGTCGCTGTATTTGTCCGCGCCTTTGGGAATGGTGCGCCACAGATCATTGATCTGTTTCTGCATGTGTTCTTCCCTGTCCTTCTGCCGACGGCGCTCTTCTTCGGCGGAGATCGGATAAGGCCGTTTGTAGCGGTCGACGCCATAGTTCATCAGGGCGTGGCAGGAATCGAGCAGGTCCTCGACCGCGTCGATGCCGTGGCGTTCTTCGCATTGCATGATGTACTGCTTGGCGAACACCAGGTAATCGATGATCGAACTGGCGTCTGTCCAGGTGCGAAACAGGTAATTGCCCTTGAAAAAGCTGTTGTGCCCATAACAGGCGTGCGCAACGACCAGTGCCTGCATGCAGATGGTGTTTTCTTCCATCAGGTAGGCGATGCACGGGTCCGAGTTGATCACGATCTCGTAGGCCAGTCCCATCTGGCCGCGGCTGTAGGATTTTTCAGTGCTGAGGAAGTGTTTGCCGTAGGACCAGTGGTGATAGCCCAGGGGCATGCCGACGGAGGCGTAGGCGTCCATCATCTGTTCTGCGGTGATCACTTCGATCTGGTTGGGGTAAGTGTCGAGCGCATAGCGAGCCGCAAGACGACTGATTTCTTTGTCGTAGGCCTGGATCAGCTCGAACGTCCATTCCGAGCCGGTGGAAATGGGTTGGCGCTTCTGCTCTTTGGCGGTCATGTCACTAACCTGCGCTGGAAGAGTTCACGGAAGACCGGATAGATATCCCCGGCCGAGACCAGTTGTTGCTGGGCAAAAGTGTCGGAGAACGCTTCGGCGATGCGCTCATACTCGAACCACAGGGCCTGATGTTCGCGTGGGGTGATCTCAACGTAAGTGTAGTACTGCACGAACGGCATGATCTGGTTGATCAGGATGTCGCGGCAAATCGGCGAGTCGTCGTTCCAGTTGTCACCGTCGGAGGCTTGGGCGGCGTAGATGTTCCACTCGTTGCTCGGATAGCGTTCGGCCATGATCTCCTGCATCAGTTTCAAGGCGCTGGACACGATGGTCCCGCCGGTTTCGCGGGAGTAGAAAAACTCCTCTTCGTCCACTTCGCGGGCGCTGGTGTGGTGGCGGATGAACACGACGTCAATCTTGTCGTAATTACGCTTGAGGAACAGGTACAGCAGGATGAAGAAGCGCTTGGCGATGTCCTTGGTCGCCTGAGTCATGGAGCCGGACACGTCCATCAGGCAAAACATCACGGCCTTCGAACTGGGATTGGGCTGCTTGATCAGCAGGTTGTATTTGAGGTCGAAGGTGTCGAGAAAAGGAACGCGATGGATGCGCGCGCTGAGTTTTTCAATTTCCGCTTCGATTTTCTGAATATCGCCGAAATTGTCCGGTTCTTCTTGCTTGAGTCGCAGAAGTTCCTCTTTTGCTTCGCGCAGTTTCGCCCGGCTGCTGCCGGATAGCGCAATTCGCCGCGCATGAGCCGAGCGCAGGGTGCGGATGATGTTGATCCGCGCCGGGTTGCCCTCGTTACTGATGCCCGCGCGAACGGTTTTGAACGTGTCGGTGCCGGTCAGGTTGCGCTTGACCAGGTTCGGTAGCTCGAGATCCTCGAACATGAATTCGAGGAATTCCTCCTGGGTGATCTGGAAGACGAACTCGTCCATCCCTTCACCCGAGTTGCCGGCCTTGCCAGGGCCTCGACCGCCGCCACCTCCCGGTGGGCGCGCAATGTGTTCGCCGCTGGTGAACTCCTTGTTGCCGGGGTGCACGACCGTCTGTTTGCCACCTCGACCATGGTGAAGCACCGGCTCATCGATATCGCGGCCGGGGATGCTGATTTGCTCGCCGTGTTCCATATCGGTAATGGAGCGCCGGCTGACCGCCTCTTCGACAGCCTTCTTGATGTGGTCACGGTAACGCCGCAGAAACCGCTGACGGTTCACCGTGCTCTTGTTCTTGCCATTGAGACGTCGGTCGATCACATAGCTCATGACTGCTCCTTAGAAGCTGTCCTCAAAGGGGCGAGCATTCAAGCAGCACACCGAGTGCCAAGGGATGTACACGCTCCCCCAAGCGCTGTGGATACTGCCTGAACCGCGCTACTGCCTTTCGAACACCTTCCAGAGGCCTGTGTAACAGAAAATGCGTAAACAGGCCTCGGGCTGACGACAACCGGTCTGACCGGCAGCGGGTTATTGTGATTTTCTGACCCGCAGATACCACTCGGACAGCAGTCGTACCTGTTTGTCGGTGTAGCCCCGCTCGACCATCCGTGTGACGAAGTCGTTGTGCTTCTGCTGGTCCTCTTTGCTGGCCTTGGCATTGAAGCTGATGACCGGCAGCAGGTCCTCGGTGTTGGAGAACATTTTCTTCTCGATGACCACCCGCAGTTTTTCGTAGCTGAGCCAGGTTGGGTTCTTGCCGTTGTTGTTGGCCCGGGCACGCAGTACGAAGTTGACGATTTCGTTGCGGAAATCCTTCGGATTGCTGATGCCGGCCGGTTTTTCGATTTTCTCCAGCTCCTCGTTGAGTGCCACGCGGTTGAGGATTTCGCCGGTTTCCGGATCGCGGTATTCCTGATCCTGAATCCAGAAGTCGGCGTACAGCACGTAGCGGTCGAAGATGTTCTGGCCGTACTCGCTGTAAGACTCGAGGTAAGCGGTCTGGATCTCCTTGCCGATGAATTCGATGTAGCGCGGCGCCAGGTACTCCTTGAGGAAGCGCAGGTAGCGTTCGCGGGTTTCCGCCTGGAATTGTTCCTGTTCGATCTGTTGTTCCAGCACGTAGAGCAAGTGCACCGGGTTGGCGGCGATTTCGTGCGGGTCGAAGTTGAAGACCTTCGACAGGATCTTGAACGCGAATCGGGTCGACAGACCGTTCATGCCTTCATCGACGCCGGCATTGTCGCGGTATTCCTGGATCGACTTGGCCTTCGGATCCGTGTCCTTGAGGTTTTCGCCGTCGTACACGCGCATTTTGGAGTAGATGTTGGAGTTCTCCGGCTCCTTGAGCCGAGACAGCACAGTGAACTGGGCGAGCATCTTCAAGGTATCGGGTGCGCAATGGGCCTTGGCCAGCGAGCTGTTGAACAGCAGCTTGTCGTAGATCTTCACTTCGTCACTGACCCGCAGGCAGTACGGCACTTTGACGATGTAGATCCGGTCGATGAACGCTTCGTTGTTCTTGTTGTTGCGGAAGGTGTGCCATTCCGATTCGTTGGAGTGGGCCAGCAGGATCCCGGTAAACGGAATCGCGCCAAGACCTTCGGTACTGTTGTAGTTACCTTCCTGGGTCGCCGTCAGCAATGGGTGCAGCACCTTGATCGGTGCCTTGAACATTTCGACGAACTCCATCAAGCCCTGGTTGGCCCGGCACAGTGCGCCCGAGTAGCTGTAGGCGTCGGCGTCGTTTTGCGGAAATTCTTCCAGTTTGCGGATATCGACCTTGCCCACCAGTGCCGAGATGTCCTGGTTGTTTTCATCTCCCGGCTCGGTTTTGGCCACGGCGATCTGGTTGAGGATCGACGGGTAGAGTTTCACCACGCGGAACTGGCTGATATCGCCGCCGAATTCGGCCAGGCGTTTGGTGGCCCACGGCGACATGATGGTATTGAGGTAGCGCCGTGGAATGCCGAAGTCTTCCTCGAGGATCGCGCCATCTTCAGTGGCGTTGAACAGACCCAGGGGGGATTCGAAAACCGGCGAGCCCTTGATGGCGTAGAAGGGCACTTTCTCGATCAGTTGTTTCAGCTTCTCGGCCAGGGACGATTTACCGCCACCAACAGGGCCGAGCAGATAGAGGATTTGTTTCTTCTCTTCCAGGCCCTGAGCGGCATGGCGGAAATACGACACGATCTGGTCGATGCATTCTTCCATCCCGTGGAAGTCTTCAAAGGCCGGATAGCGACGGATCACCTTGTTGGAGAAGATTCGCGACAGCCTCGAATTGGTCGAAGTGTCGAGCAGTTCCGGTTCGCCGATGGCCAGGAGCAGACGCTCGGCGGCGGAAGCGTAGGCGCTGCGGTCCTTTTTGCACAGCTCAAGATACTCTTGCAGCGTGAGTTCTTCCTGGCGTGTGGACTCGAAACGTTGTTGGAAGTGGCTAAAGATACTCATGACGTCACCTCGCTCGATACGTGGAGCCGACGCCGGATCACTCAGTCGATGCTGGCAGCAACCGAACAGGCAGTCGCTGTTTACCCCCCAGAACTCTCTCGAAGCTGACGACTCCGAAAGCTACTCCCGATGACCCGCGCGCCGGTGTACCGGCTCTCCCCTGTTTTGGATGGCCTGCGCTTAAGGATAGTTGCTTATTCGGGAGGTAAAGGGGAGATGCGTAATTATGTGTGGCAGACCGTTCGTCTGCCACCGCGCTAGCCCGCGGGAGCCGGGGCTTGCGTGTTACAAAAAAATTATTCGGAGGTGCCTTGCGCCGTTTCTGAAGGATACGTCGTACGCCACAGCTCAAATCCGCCATCCATGCTGTAGACGTCGGAGAAGCCCTGGCTGATCAGGTAGGCGGCTGCGCCTTGGCTGGAATTGCCGTGGTAGCAAACCACCACGGTGGGGGCATCGAGGTCGGCGCCCTGGATGAAGGCGTGCAGGGAGTGATTGTCCAGATGCTTCGAACCGGCGATGTGCAGCGCCGCGAAAGTTGCAGGGTCGCGGACGTCGACCACCACTGCGCCTTGTTCGCGCAGGGCTTGGGCCTGTTCAGGGGGGATACGTTTGAATTCGCTCATGTCGGGCTCCTGTGGCTCGGCTGAATAGGCAGTCTAGCGCGGGGCGCTGGCTGGCGATGTGTCGGGAATGGGTGAGGCGACTGGCGGCAGGGCGGCCTGGCCATGCTCGTCGCACTTGCAGGACAGGCGTTCGCCAGTGTCGACATTCATCAGGGTCAGGGCGCCGCCCCAGACGCAACCGGTGTCGAGGGCCGAGATGCCCCGCTCCTGGACCTTGCCTTCCAGCGCGGCCCAGTGACCGAAGATAATCTTCAGGTCCTTGGTCTTGCGGTCCTTGTGCTGGAACCAGGGTTTGTAGCCCGGTGGTGCGGTGTCCAGGCCTTCCTTGCTCTTGAGGTCAAGCTTGCCGTCCGCAGTGCAGAAGCGCATGCGCGTGAAATAGTTGGTGATCACCCGCAGGCGAGTAACGCCTTTGAGATCGCTGTCCCATTTCGCCGGATCGTTGCCGTACATGCCATCGAGATAGGGCGCGAACAGGTTGTCGTCGCGCAGGGCCGTTTCGACCTCGGCGGCGCATTTGAGGGCCTTGCGCAGCGACCATTGCGGCGGAATGCCGGCATGCACCAGCGCTACGTTGCGTTGCTCGTCGTAGTGCATGAGTTTTTGTTGGCGCAGCCAGTCCAGCAAGTCGGCACTATCGGGCGCTTCAATGATTTCGCGCAGGGTGTCGGCTTTCTTCAGGCGTTCGATGTTCTGGCCGGCGGCCAGCAAATGCAGGTCGTGGTTGCCGAGTACGCATACCAGCGATTCGCGGATGCTATAGAGGAAGCGCAAGGTTTCCAGTGATTGCGGGCCGCGATTGACCAGATCGCCCACCAGCCACAGGCGATCCTTTTCCGGGTCGAAGGCGACTTTTTTGAGCAGGCATTGCAGCGCCTCAAGGCAGCCTTGCAAATCACCGACAGCGTATGTCGCCATCAGTGCAAGGCTCCGGGGACCGCAAGACGGAACGGGGCGATGATGGCGTCGAATTGCTTGCCGTCGTCGGCAATCATCTGATAGCTGCCTTGCATGGTCCCGACTTTAGTCGTCATGACCGTGCCGCTGCTGTAGGTGTGGCTTTTGCCTGCCGCGATCAACGGTTGCTGACCAACCACGCCGGCACCGCGCACCTCTTCGACACGCCCGTCGCCGTCGGTGATCACCCAGTGCCGTGACAACAGTTTGGCGGGTAGCTCGCCATTGTTTTGCACGGTGATGGTGTAGGCGAAGGCAAAGCGGTCTTGATCGGGTTGCGATTGTTCTGCCAGATAGCGGGTGACGACGCTGACGTCGACCTGGTAACGAGGATCGGACATGCAAGAGGCCTTAAAAACGAAGCGGGACGCGGGGCGTAGCTGATGCAATTCAGTCTAGGCCAAGTATCGGATAGTAAACCAGACATGGGCGTTGGTGTCCTATCCGATAACGCGTCAGGTCTGTCAGATATCGGCAGGCTTCTGTAGGACTTGTTCGCTTAGCTTGTCGGCCAGGCGCACAAAGGCGGCCAGGTCGAGTTGCTCGGGACGCAGGCTGCCATCGACGCCAGCAGCTTCGATTTCGGCGTTGCTCAACAGCAGCTTGAGGGTGTTGCGCAATGTTTTGCGGCGCTGGTTGAACGCTTCGCGCACGACACGTTCGAGCAATCGATGGTCCTTGGCAGGGTGGGGCAGCACTGCGTGTGGCACCAGTCGCACAATGGCCGAATCGACTTTCGGCGGTGGATTGAACGCGCCCGGGCCAACGTTGAACAGGTGCTCAACACGGCAGTGATACTGAACCATGATCGACAGCCGGCCCCAATCACCACCGCCAGGCCCTGCCGCTAGGCGCTCGACCACTTCCTTCTGCAGCATGAAGTGCATGTCGCGAATCAAGTGAGCGTTGTGCAGCAGGTGGAAAATCAGCGGGGTGGAGATGTTGTATGGCAGGTTGCCAACCACTCGCAGGCTGCCCGGCGCGGCGTTCAGGCTATTGAAGTCGAACTTCAGTGCGTCGCCCTGGTGCAGGTTGAAGTTGCTCTTGCCGGCGAATTGCTGGTTGAGGATCGGGATCAGATCCTTGTCCAGCTCTACCACGTCAAGTTGTGCGCCGCTGTTGAGCAGGCCTTCGGTCAACGCGCCCTGGCCTGGGCCGATTTCCAGCATGCGGTCATCGGGTTTGGCGTGGATGGAGCGCAGGATGCGGTCGATAACGCCGGCATCGTGCAGAAAGTTCTGGCCGAAGCGCTTGCGCGCCCGGTGTTGGTATTGCTCGGTCATAAACGGGTCTCGGCCATCTGGTAGGCGGTTTCCAGGGCGACTTGCAGGCTGCCGGTATCGATTTTGCCGCTGCCGGCCAGATCCAGCGCCGTGCCGTGATCGACCGATGTGCGGATGATCGGCAAGCCCAGGGTCACGTTGACTGCAGCGCCAAAGCCTTTGTATTTCAGCACAGGCAGGCCCTGGTCGTGGTACATCGCCAGCACTGCGTCGCAGTGCTCCAGATATTTGGGGGTAAACAGAGTGTCGGCGGGCAGCGGACCTCGCAGGTCCATGCCTTCGCCGCGCAGGCGCTCTAATGTGGGTTCGATAATGTCGATTTCTTCATGGCCCAGGTGTCCACCTTCACCCGCGTGGGGGTTTAGCCCGCACACCAGGATCCGTGGTTGGGCAATGCCGAACTTGTGTTGCAGATCGGCATGCAGAATGCGCGTGACCCGCTCCAGACGCTCCGGTGTGATTGCATCGGCAATCTCGCGAAGGGGCAGGTGGGTGGTGACCAGGGCCACGCGCAATCCGCGAGTGGCGAGCATCATGACCACTTGCGCGGTATGGGTCAGGTCGGCGAGGAATTCGGTGTGTCCGGAAAAGGCGATTCCGGATTCGTTGATCACGCCCTTGTGCACGGGTGCCGTGATCATTCCGGCAAAGTGCCCGTCCAGGCAGCCTTGGCCTGCGCGGGTCAGGGTTTCCAGGACGAAAGCGGCATTGGCCTTGTCCAGTTGCCCGGCGACGACCTTGGCGTTGAGTGGGGTATCCCAGACATACAGGCTGTTGGCGGGTGCGGGCGCATCTGGCCAGGCGTCTGGAGTGACCGGCAGCAAGTCGACAACCACGCCCAGCTGCGCGGCCCGCTCGAGGAGCAGGTCGCGGCTGGTAATGGCAATCAGGGGGTGCGGCTGGGCTTGCGAGGCAAGCAGCAGGCACAGGTCAGGACCTATGCCGGCTGGTTCACCGGGTGTCAGCGCAAAACGTTTGGGTTTCACTGCGCTGCCTGGTTCGCGCCAGGGAGTTTGATTTCAACATACGCTTCGTCACGGATCTGACGCAGCCAGGTTTGCAGCTCTTCGTCGTATTTGCGGTTACGCAGTACGGTCATCGCTTGTTGCTCGCGAGCCTGGGTGGTGTTGTCGGTGGCGCGGCGGCCAAGGACTTCCAGGACGTGCCAGCCGTATTGAGTCTTGAAAGGCTTGGACAGTTGACCTTGCGGGGTCTTGGACATCACTTCGCGGAATTCCGGGACCAGAACGCTCGGGTCGATCCAGTTCAGGTCGCCACCGTTGAGGGCGGAACCCGGGTCTTCCGAGTAGCTTTTCGCCAGTTCGCCGAAGTCTTCGCCCGCCTCGATGCGAGTATAGAGCGACTGAACCAGGGCCTTGGTTTTTTCTTCGTCGCGAATCGGGCTTGGTTTGACCAGGATGTGGCGCACATGCACTTCGTCACGTACCTGGGTCTCGCCGCCACGCTTGTCGGTGATCTTCAGGATGATGAAACCGCCCGGCGTACGCATAGGCTGGGTCACATCGCCGACCGCCATGGTGCTCAGCAGGCGATCGAACGGCGGTGGCAGTTGAGCGGCTTTACGCCAGCCCATGTCGCCGCCTTCCAGTGCGGTTTCGCTGGCGGATTTGGCGATGGCCAATTGACCGAAGTCGGCGCCTTGCTTGAGTTGTTGATAAATCGCATCAGCCTGTTTGGCAGCATTCTGAATCGCGTCAGAGTTGGCGCTTTCTGGCGTAGGAATCAGGATGTTGGCCAGGCGGAACTCTTCGGACAGCTGCATTTTGCCGAGGTCCGATGCCAGGAAGTTCTTCACTTCCTGCTCGGAGACCTGGATGCGCTCAGCCACGCGGCGCTGACGCACGCGGCTGATCACCATCTCGCGACGAATCTGTTCACGTGCATCGTCATATGACACGCCGTCGCGCGTCAGCGCGGCGCGGAATTGATCGACCGACATGTTGTTGCGTTGGGCAATGGTGCCGACAGCCTGGTTCAGTTCTTCATCGGTGATGCGGATGCCGGAACGTTCGCCGATCTGCAGTTGCAGGTTTTCGACGATCAGGCGCTCGAGCACCTGTTGTTCCAGCACGCTGGCCGGTGGCACGGCGGTGCCGCGCTTGGCGATGGTTTGCTGAACTTCATGGACCCGTTGGTCCAGTTGGCTCTGCATGACCACATCGTTATCGACAATGGCCACCACTTTATCGATGGACTGTACCGCGGCGTTGGCCGCAGTACCCAGGAACAGCGCGCCCAGCAGCAGCGGGCGCAGACAATCAGAAAGCTTGGTCTTCACGTTCACGATAACCTTGGATGCCTTTGTCGAGGAAACTCTCTGCTTTGGCGCCGGTGAGGTCGCCGAGTCCCTTCAGAACGATTTGTAGGAATACGCCGTGGTCGCCTTTTTCGTTTTGCGGTGCTTCCTGACTGAATTCGTCGTAGGAAACCCAGTAACGGTTGATCAGGCGCAATTTCCAGCAGCAGTTGTCGTACTCGAAACCACCGAAGGCTTCCAGGGTACGGTTACGGTTGTAGTCATACTGCCAGCGGCTGATGGCGTTCCATTGCGGCACGACTGGCCAGATTACCGAGAAGTCGTGCTGTTGGATTTTGTAGTAATCCTTTACGTAGCCAGGCTGACCCGGGGTGCCATAGTCACCGCCGCCCACCGACCATTTACCCGTGTTCTGGTCATAACGGACCTGGTCATTGCGATAGCGATAGCCGGCGTTGATGACCTTGTTCGGGTTGTCTTCAGGCTGGTAGTGGAACATCGCGCTGCCCGAGCGAGGGCTGCGGCTGTCCGGGTCCCAGTTGTAATCGGCCGTGGTGCGCCAATCGCGGTTCCAGCGATATTCGTATTCCAGTGCGTAAGGCGAAACGTTCGAATGCGCATCCTGACGGGTTTTCGCATCGATGCCCGGCAACTGGACTTCGCGATCCTTGAAGTACATGGCCTGGCCGACGCTGACGCGTTGACGCTCGAAGCCGTTGTCTTCAATCCAGCGGCTGGTCACGCCCAGGGACAGCTTGTTCTCGTCACCGACGCGGTCGGAGCCCGAGAAGCGGTTGTCGCGGAACAGCGATGCATAGTTGAAGGTGTATTCGCTGGTGTCGAATACCGGAATGTCTTCCTGGTCCGTTTCCGGCACGTAGAGGTAGAACAAGCGCGGCTCAAGGGTCTGGCGATAGTTCTTGCCGAACCATTGGGTGTTGCGATCGAAGTACAGGCCGCTGTCGATGCTGGCAATCGGCACACCACGATTCTGGTTGCTGCCGAAGGTGCCGTTGAGTTTGTCCTGCTCCGCGGTCTGTGCAGCAATCTGGTTCTTGCCGATGCTGTCCAGGTCCAGTTGATACTGGGTGTATTGGTACTTGAGCGTTGGCTTCAGGAAACCATAAGTCCAGTCGAGCGGCAGGCTGACAGCGGGCGCAAGGTTCAGGCGATCGCCAGTGGCACGGGCAAGACCCACGACATTGGTGTCCAGTCGCGGCGACACATTGCCGTTTTCATCGGTGAACGTGCCATTTTTCAGGTCGCGATCGAACCGCACGACTTCAGTGTTGTAGGAGAAATTCAGGCCGTTTGGATGATACGGCAGTGCACCGTCGAAGGTGATCTGCGGCAGACGGTCATACGGCGTGATGTTCGAAACGGTTGCAAGCTCGTAAGCCTGGGCGTTCACGCGGGCGGTGTAGCTGTCGCCACGATAGGTGACGGAGCCTTGTTGGTTCACAAAGTCTGCGCTTTTTACACCAATCTGGTCGGTTTCCAGATCCTGGAAGTAATAAGGATCGCTGATGTTGGTGTAATCGACTTGCGTGAAGACTCGCGAATCGAGGCCGCCCTTGTGTTGCCAGTTATACATGTAGCGGTTTTTTTCGTAGTCGGTCTGCTTGCTGCGATCGGTGTCCTCGTCGTTGAGGTACGCAGCACCGAACTGGCCTTCGCTGGACTTGGTGAGGTAGCGGAACTCGCCTTCCATCAACAAGCCATGCTTTTCCATGTAGCGCGGGTACAACGTGGCGTCGTAGTTCGGTGCCAGGTTGAAGTAGTACGGTGTTACCAGCATGAAGCCGGTATCGCTGCCGGTGCCGATGGTCGGCGGCAGGAAGCCGGACTGGCGGCGGTCGTCGATCGGGAAGTAGATGTACGGCGTGTACAGGACTGGAATGTCCTTGACCCGCAGTGTCACGTTGGTCGCAGTACCGAAGCCGGTGGCCGGGTTCAGGGTGATGTTGTTGCCCTTGAGCTGCCAGGCGTTGCTGTTCGGTTCGCACGTGGTGTACGTGCCATCCTTGAGGCGGATGATCGCGTTCTCGGCACGTTTGGCGTACAGCGCGTTACCGCGAATACGGGACTTGTGCATCACGTATTCGGCGTTATCGACCTTGGCTTCACCGGTGTCGAGCTGCACATCGGCGTGATCGCCCACGATCAGTGCGCCGTTGTCGCGGATACGGACATTGCCGCTGAGTTCGCCACGGCTCTCGGCCTGGTACAGGTTGGCCTCGTCGGCTTCGACCTGCATGCTGCCCTGGCGCATGACCACGTCACCGGCCAGGGTGGCGACTTGTTCATCCTGCTTGTAGCGAGAGGCTTTCGCGCCGATAAAGGTTGGCGCGTCACTTTTATTCGTCTTGTCATTCATGCCAGGACGAATCGGTTCGATATAGGAACCAGAGCAATAAGGACCGGTTTCTGCCAATTGCGCCGCTGTGAGCTGATCGCGTGGAACCCAGTCGAGGTGGCTATAGTCTTCGCTACGCGACTTCAGGCCGCGCCCCTTGGACTCGGTCACGAGCACAGGCTTGGCGCCGGTGTCTTCACTGGTGCCTTCCTGTGACGGGGTCTCGCCAGTGGCGCTGACTGCGCTGCCTTCATGCACGGGACGCGGTGGCAAGGCTGCCGCCGGCGCCTTTGGCGCACATGCCCAGGCACCCGAAGCAGAGACTGAGCAGTCATACTGTTCCGCGGCGACCACGAAGGAAGTGGCTAGAGGTTGCAAGGCCAGCATACTGCCGGTTACCAACAACGGAAATTTTTTACGAAACGCGGGGGATTTCAATGCCATCTTATTAGTCCGGGCTTCCTGCGTGCCATCTGCCCGCGGTGTGGGCCGCACGCCTCTCGATGGTCTGAAAAAGATGCTGGATAATAAAGCATGACCCGCTTGACGGCTAGCGCCGTCGGAGACCCTTGCAATGCCTGACCAAGATGTACGTTTGCAACACCTGAAAGTTTGGCTCGATGAGCAATTGGCAAACCTGTATACAGAACAGGGTTGGGGTGCCGTACCCCCGGCCACGTTGACCGCGGCCAGTAGTGACGCGAGTTTCCGGCGTTATTTTCGTTGGGAAGGCGCGGGTAAAAGTTTCATCGTGATGGATGCCCCGCCGCCCCAGGAAAACTGCAAACCCTTCGTGGATATCGCTTTTTTACTGGCGAAGTCCGGAATAAATGTACCGAAAATTTATGCCGAGGACCTCGAGCGCGGTTTTCTTTTGCTCAATGACCTGGGCAACAAGACGTATCTGGATGTCATCGACAGCGAAAACGCCGACGATTTGTTCGCCGATGCGCTGCAAGCACTGTTGGCGTTTCAGCAGTTGCCGATGGTTGCGCCACTGCCGAGTTATGATGTGGCGCTGCTGCGTCGAGAGTTGGAGTTGTTTCCCGAGTGGTACGTGAAACGCGAGCTGGGCATCGAGTTCGACGCCGCGCAGCAAGTGCTTTGGCAGCAGGTCAGCGATCTGTTGATCGACAGCGCACTGGCCCAGCCGAAAGTCCTCGTACATCGTGACTATATGCCACGCAATCTGATGCTCAGCGAACCGAATCCCGGCGTGCTGGACTTCCAGGATGCTGTTTATGGTCCGGTGACGTATGACGTGACTTGCCTGTTCAAGGATGCCTTTCTCAGTTGGCCCGAGGAGCGCGTGCATGGTTGGCTGGAAAGTTACTGGCAGCAGGCCCGGGCGCTGGATATTCCGGTTCAGCCCGATTTCGAAGATTTCCTGCGCGCCAGTGATTTGATGGGCGTGCAACGACACCTGAAAGTGATCGGCATCTTCGCCCGCATCTGTCACCGCGACGGCAAGCCCCGTTACCTGTCCGATGTTCCGCGATTCTTTGCTTATATAGAGGCCGTGATTGCGCGCCGTCCGGAGTTGGCTGAGCTCGATGTGTTGCTGGCCAGTCTGCGTGCTGGAGTCACGGCATGAAGGCAATGATTCTGGCAGCAGGCAAAGGCGAGCGCATGCGCCCCCTGACGCTGACCACGCCCAAGCCGCTGGTCCGTGCAGGCGGGGTGCCCCTGATCGAGTATCACCTGCGCGCCCTGGCGGCGGCCGGGTTTGACGAAATCGTGATCAATCATGCCTGGCTGGGCCAGCAGATCGAAGACTATCTGGGCGATGGCTCGCGGTACGGTGTGCACATTCAATACTCGCCGGAAGGGGAGCCGCTGGAAACGGGAGGCGGGATTTTCCGCGCATTGCCGTTGTTGGGTGATGAGGCTTTTGTGGTGGTCAACGGCGATATCTGGACCGATTACGACTTCAGCGTGTTGCATCAGCCGATTGTCGGCCTGGCTCACCTGGTGCTGGCGAACAACCCGGACCACCATCCGGCCGGGGACTTCCAGTTGATCGACGGGCAAGTGCGCGACGCTCAACCGGACGTTGCCACCCTGACCTACAGTGGTATTGCAGTGTTGCACCCGCAGTTGTTCGAAGGCTGCTCTGCCGGGGCGTTCAAACTGGCACCGTTACTGCGCTCGGCAATGGCGAACGGGCAAGTGTCCGGCGAACGGCTGAACGGGCAGTGGGTCGATGTCGGCACTCACGAGCGATTGGCGCAAGTCGAAACCCTGATTGAAGCGAGACGCTGACATGCTGTGGCCAGGGACTCTGATTGGAGCCGGAGCGGGTTTTGCCATCGCCAGCATTCCCGGGGCCATGCTGGGTGCATTGTTGGGGCAGGCGCTGGATCGGCGCCTGCACTTGCAGAGCTGGGGGCACTTGCTTGAAAAGCTCGGTGGCCGCCCGGCGCTGCGCAACGATGAACTGTTGTTTGTTTTGTTGGGGCGATTGGCCAAGAGCGACGGGCAGGTAGTGGATGGCCATATCCAGCAGGCGCGGCAGGAAATGCGGGCGCTGGAGATGAGCGAATCGGCTCAGCGTCGGGCGATAGCAGCGTTCAATCGCGGAAAGTCGGGCAATGATCGGTTGCGTGGTTATCTGCGCCGCTTGAGTGCACAACCCCATGCGGCAGAAGGGGTATTGCGCGCCTGTTGGCGGATGATCTGGGCGGACGGTCGGGCCGGCACCCGTGAGCGGGAGTTGATTGCTCAATGGGGGCGGTGGCTGGGCTGGCGGTCCTATCAGGTGCAGGCGTTGGCGGCGGACTATGAGCCGCAAAAGCGATCGGTGGCCAACAAAGCGGCCACCTATCAAGACGCCATGCGGCTGTTGGGCGTGTCAGCCACCACTGAGCCGGCGCAGATCAAGCGCGCCTATCGCCGCCTGCTCAGTCGCCATCATCCGGACAAAGTCGCCGGAAGGGGGGCGACGGAGCTTCAGGTCCGTGAAGCGACCGAGAAAACTCGTGAATTGCAGGGTGCTTATATGCTGATTCGTCAGCGGCGGGATTTTTGATAGCGGCAACGGTGTGTATGGCCCGTGATGCCTGTATCGCTGGCAAGCCAGCGATACAGGTGACCCGCTCACTCAGTCTGCTGCGGTTTGTGGACTTAACCAACCCCGAACCCGGCGCACCAATTGCTCCTGCTCCGCCTTGGCATTGCCCGGTAATGCCTTGAGCGACACCTGGCTAAACGCCGAAGATTTCAAGCGTTTGCTGGCCTGCAAACGGGTGAGCGCCGCGTCGCGGTCCAGGGGTTTGTCCTTATAGTAAATGTCGGCGGTAGGCAGCTTCAGGGTTGGCGTGAGCTCGGCCAGTTCGGGTTTCGCTTGAACCGGCGTCTGCGCGGCAACCATGACGAACCGCTCGACCTGCGATGACTGTTTTTCGCTCAGGTAGCGTGCCGCCCAGTAAGCGCCAGTGCCGTGCCCCAATACGACGATGCTGCGCGCGCTTTGCTGTTCAGCGAACGCAATCGCGGCGTCGATACGGGCGAAGATTCGCTCGGCATCGGCCTTGGCCTGCTCTTCCGTGGTTTCGGCGATCGCCTTGTCGGCCACGTCCGCTTCGCCACCAGCCGCCTGTTCGATGGGGGGCGCGGTGGTCGAATCCTTGCTGCCGGTGTCCGCCGCCTTGGGGGCTGGCGCCACTTCAACGATGCGCGGTGCAATGGCATCGCTTTGCAGGTCCGGCAAGGTGATACTCAGGCTGCTCCACGCGGCGTTCGGCAAGTTGCGCCGTAAAGGGCCGATCGCTTGAGGCCAGTCAACGGTTTCGCCCGCGCCCGGGATGATAATCACCGCACCTTTGGGTTCGGCCGTATTGGCCGGTTTCCACAAGGCCAGGAAGGTATCGCTGCCCGCTTGCAGTTGCTGCTGTTCCTGAGCCGGGATTGTTCGCTCGAGTGCTGTCGCTTCTTCCTGACTACGCTCAGGCAAGGGCTGGCGTTCGACCGGTTTTTCTTCGGCGGGCTTTTGCGCGGCGTCGGGTGCCGGGTCGGCAGCTTCGACCGAAAAAGCGCAAGGCAGGATCAGCGACAGGCACAATGCTGGCAGTGCCAGGCGGTAGACAGGGGGCATCGGATATTCCAGGCCAGAAGTAATTCCGGCAGCCTAATGGGTTGGTCAGTATTTGTCAGTGTGTGAGAGTTCGATGATGCGTTTTCGCTGCCTGTGGGTTATCGGCTGTTTGTGGTTTCCCTTGATGGGCTGGGCGGCAGTCATGCCCCCGGCGCACGTTGCAATCTTGTCGCCCAAGCAGCAACAGTGGCTGGCCCGGCAAGGAGAATTGCGGGTCGGGCTGGTGTTGCAAGCGCCCTATGCGCAATACGATCGCCGCTTGCAGCGGCTGTCCGGGGTTAACGTCGAGCTGATGAAATGGCTGGCCAAGTCGCTCAAGGTCGAACTGACCTGGCGTAACTTTCCCGACCTCGAACAGTTGGAAGCCGCTGCGCGCCAGGGCGAAATCGACATCGCGCCAGGGCTGACCCAGACGCCTGGTGGTCTGCGCCTCTGGCAGTTTTCCGACCCATACATGCGCGTGCCTCAATTGGTGGTCAGCGACCAGAAAAGCACCGGCGCGGTCGAGCTGGAAAAACTCGACAGCCAGAGCCGCGTCGCCATACGCATGCCCAGCGCCACTGCCGATTACCTGCGCAGCAACTACCCGCACTTAAACCTGCAGGGCGTTCCGGTCGAGCGTCAGGCGCTGCAATTGTTGTTGAGTCAGCAAGCGGCCTACGCCGTCGTCGATGAGGCGCAATTGGGGCGGCTGTCCGTCGAGCCGGAGTTCGCCGGGCTGGTCGTCGTGGGCGACATCGGCTTGCCCCAACTGCTGCGGATCGCGACGCGGCGCGACCTGCCTGAGTTGGCAGGCATCGTCGAAAGCGCATTACGGGCAATCCCGGCCAAGGATCTTGAGAACCTGCACAACCAATGGCTGCAGCCCAAGTACCCGCGGCTCACCGAAACGCCGGGCTTCTGGCAAAACCTTTGCCTGCTGTTGCTGGTGTTGGCATTGAGCAGCATGGCCATCGTGTTCTGGCAGCGCCGTCAGCAGCTCAGCCTGGAGCAACGACTGGCGGCAGCGCAGCAAGACATTGCCTTGCGTGCCGCCAGTGAAGAAGCCTTGCGGTTGACGCAATTTTCCATCGACCAGAGCACCGTGGGCATCCTCTGGGTCAATTGGGACAGTCATGTGCGCTACGCCAACCGAGCGGCCGAAAGCATGTTGGGCTATTCATCGGGGGGAATCATCGATCGCCCCCTGATCGACTTCGAGCCCGGTCTGAACATGGATCGCTGGTTGAACCTGTGGAAACTCGCCAGGGCCAGCGACGATGCCCCGCAAAGTTTCGAAACCAATTGCCTGCGGGCCGACGGCAGCATCCTGCCGGCCGACGTCTCGCTGAGTTTCCTGCGTTTTCGCGATGGCGAATACCTGGTGGTTTACCTCACCGATGTCACCGAGCGCCGCCGTGCCCTGGCCGCGCTGCAGGAAAGCGAGGCGCGGCTGCAAGGGATCGCGGCGAATGTGCCTGGACTGGTCTTTCGCCTTGAGCGGGCGCCGGTGACCGGGCAGATCGACTTTGCCTATATCAGTGAAGGCAGCGAGAGTCTGGTGGGGTACTCGCCGGCCACCCTGGCCCATCGCGACAAAGGCCTGCGCAGCCTGGTGCACCCCGACGACAAGGCCAGCTATCACCAGACCCAGGACCATGCCCTGGACACCGACAGCGACTGGTCATGGCAAGGGCGAATCCTGACCCGTAAGGGCGAGCAACGCTGGGCGGAAATCAAGGCGATTACCCGGCGACTCGAGGACGGCGCGTACGTTTGGGACGGCATCGTCTGGGACATCAGCGAGAGCAAGCGCATCGAACTGGAGCTGGCCAGTTCCCGGGAGCAACTGCGGGAGTTGTCCGCGCACCTGGAGAGCGTGCGTGAAGAGGAAAAGGCCCGCATCGCGCGGGAAGTCCACGACGAGCTGGGGCAGATGTTGACCGTGCTCAAGCTGGAAACGTCCATGTGCGAACTGGCCTACGCCCAACTCGACCCCGGTCTGAACGAGCGCTTGAACAGCATGAAGCGCCTGATCGCGCAGTTGTTCCAGCTGGTGCGTGATGTGGCGACAGCGTTGCGGCCACCGATTCTTGATGCCGGGATTGCCTCGGCCATTGAATGGCAGGCCCGTCGCTTCGAGGCGCGCACGCAGATTCCTTGTCTGGTGCAGGTGCCGGACAATTTGCCGGTGCTCAGTGATGCCAAGGCGATTGGCCTGTTCCGTATCCTTCAGGAAGCACTGACCAATGTCATGCGCCATGCCCAGGCGCATACTGTCGAACTGACACTGGCCCTTGACGGCAATGAGTTGTGTCTGACCATCAGCGATGATGGCGTAGGATTTGTTGCAGCCGCTGGCAGGCCGACCTCCTTTGGGGTGGTCGGCATGCGCGAGCGGGTGCTGATCATGGGCGGCCAGTTGTCGCTTGAGAGTGAGCCGGGCGAGGGCACGACCCTGATCGTGCGAGTGCCGCTGGATGAGGAGAAGTAAGTGATCCGTGTACTGGTAGCCGAAGACCACACCATCGTCCGCGAAGGCATCAAGCAATTGATTGGCCTGGCCAAGGATCTGCTGGTGGTGGGGGAGGCGAGTAATGGCGAACAGTTGCTCGAGACGTTGCGACATGTGCCCTGTGAAGTGGTGCTGCTGGACATCTCCATGCCGGGCGTCAACGGCCTGGAGGCGATTCCACGGATACGTGCGCTGAACAATCCGCCGGTGATTCTGGTGCTGTCGATGCACGACGAAGCGCAAATGGCGGCGCGGGCATTGAAGATCGGCGCCGCAGGTTACGCCACCAAGGACAGCGACCCGGCCCTGCTGCTGACCGCCATCCGCCGGGTCGCGGCCGGTGGACGCTATATCGATCCGGACCTGGCCGACCGCATGGTCTTCGAAGTCGGCCTGA
The DNA here is from genome assembly GCF_054481235.1 of Pseudomonas fluorescens group sp. PF-69. Taxonomy (NCBI): domain Bacteria; kingdom Pseudomonadati; phylum Pseudomonadota; class Gammaproteobacteria; order Pseudomonadales; family Pseudomonadaceae; genus Pseudomonas; species Pseudomonas fluorescens group sp. PF-69. The sequence continues at coordinate 2,203,760 of NZ_JBTMNC010000001.1, forward strand.
CCGATTCGCGCCCCTTGCACTCATTGCTGTCGGAACGTGAGTTTTCGGTTTTCGAACGCCTGGCCCAGGGGGCGAACGTCAACGACATCGCCCAGCAATTGGCGTTGAGCAGCAAGACCATCAGCACCCACAAGGCGCGGCTGATGCAGAAACTCAACATCACTTCGCTGGCGGAACTGGTGAAGTACGCGATGGAACACAAGCTCCTCTAAAAGCACAAAAATCCTTTGCAGGAGCCAGCTTGCTGGCGAGGGCGTACTTTTCGCCAGCAATCTGGTTCCTACAGGAATAACGCGACGACATATCCGTTTACGACATCGCGCGAAATAGCTTTTGCCATTGTCAGTGGCTTGTAGCTGACAGCTTGCCGCTGCGTATGCCAAAACGCGCCATCCTTGTAGGGCAATCCCTACCCTCAACCTTCCATCCGTCTGAGGCGATTCTCTCCTGCACCCCGATTTGCGTGGTCCCCAGCGTCCACTAGGCTTAGTCCACAGCAGTCATCAACAACAAAGGTGTGGGTATGAGCCAGGTCGATTCAAGTGCAGGGGCCAATGATGTTCTGGTCAGCTTTCGTGGAGTGCAGAAGAGCTACGACGGCGAGAACCTGATCGTCAAAGACCTCAACCTGGATATTCGCAAAGGCGAATTCCTCACCTTGCTCGGGCCATCCGGTTCCGGCAAGACCACCAGCCTGATGATGCTTGCCGGTTTCGAAACGCCGACCGCCGGTGAGATCCTCCTGGCCGGTCGCGCCATCAATAACGTGCCGCCGCACAAACGCGACATCGGCATGGTGTTCCAGAACTACGCGTTGTTCCCGCACATGACGGTCGCCGAGAACCTGGCGTTCCCGCTGACGGTGCGTGGCATGAACAAGAGCGATGTCGGCGACAAGGTCAAGCGTGTACTGAGCATGGTGCAACTCGATGCCTTCGCTCAGCGTTACCCGGGACAACTGTCCGGTGGTCAGCAGCAACGTGTGGCATTGGCCCGCGCACTGGTGTTCGAGCCGCAACTGGTGCTGATGGACGAACCCCTCGGCGCGCTCGACAAGCAGTTGCGTGAACACATGCAGATGGAAATCAAACACCTGCACCAGCGTCTGGGCGTGACCGTGGTCTACGTGACCCACGACCAGGGCGAAGCCCTGACCATGTCTGACCGCGTGGCGGTGTTCCATCAGGGTGAAATCCAGCAGATCGCGCCACCGCGCACGCTCTACGAAGAGCCGAAAAACACCTTCGTCGCCAACTTCATCGGCGAGAACAACCGTCTCAATGGCCGTTTGCACAGCCAGACCGGCGACCGCTGCGTGGTGGAACTGGGACGTGGTGAAAAAGTTGAAGCGCTGGCGGTGAATGTCGGCAGGACCGGTGAACCCGTCACCCTGTCGATTCGTCCGGAGCGCGTGAGCCTCAATGGCTCCAGCGAGTCTTGCGTCAACCGCTTCTCGGGAAGGGTGGCGGAATTCATCTATCTGGGCGACCACGTCCGGGTTCGCCTTGAAGTCTGTGGCAAGACCGACTTCTTCGTGAAACAACCGATTGCCGAGCTCGATCCCGGGCTGGCGGTCGGCGATGTGGTACCGCTTGGCTGGCAGGTCGAACACGTACGCGCGCTCGATCCACTTGGGGACGCTCTCAATTAGTTTCCACACCGCGCCGGGCCTGCTGTTGTGCAGGGCAAGGCGCGAGAAGCGAGGTTTGGTCATTCCAAATAAGCTTCGAGCAACGCAGCCCTGCACAACAGCAGGCCCGGCCCTTCGGGTTGTGCCTTGAAGCGGGCCAGGCTGCGTTGCAGGCCTTGGAAAGGGAATGACCATTCCCGGCGGCCTGCGCCTTACCTGGCCCGCTTTAAGGCGACAACGCGGAGGGGAAACTAATCGAGAGCGTCCCCAGAGGCGAACTGATCGCCCCGGCAATACCAACACCAACCCTGCACGTGGAGAGAACAATAAATGTTGAGATCCCTGAAATTCACCGCTCTGGCACTGGGCATGATGGGGGCAGCGAGCGCAATGGCCGCTGGCCCTGACCTGACCGTGGTGTCCTTTGGCGGCGCGAACAAGGCAGCGCAGGTCAAAGCTTTCTATGCACCGTGGGAAGCGGCAGGCAACGGCAAGATCGTGGCAGGCGAGTACAACGGTGAAATGGCCAAGGTCAAGGCCATGGTCGACACCAAGAGCGTGTCCTGGGATCTGGTGGAAGTAGAGTCGCCAGAACTGTCCCGTGGTTGTGACGAAGACATGTTCGAGCCGCTTGATCCGAAGTTGTTCGGCAAGACCGAAGACTACGTCAAAGGCGCGATCCAGCCGTGCGGCGTGGGTTTCTTCGTATGGTCGACCGTGCTGGCCTACAACGCCGACAAGCTGAAAACCGCACCGACCAGCTGGAAGGACTTCTGGGACACCAAGCAATTCCCGGGCAAGCGTGGCCTGCGTAAAGGCGCCAAGTACACCCTGGAATTCGCTCTGATGGCCGACGGCGTTGCGCCGAAAGACGTCTACAAAGTGCTGGCCAGCAAAGACGGCCAGGACCGTGCGTTCAAGAAGCTCGATGAGCTCAAGCCAAGCATTCAATGGTGGGAAGCCGGCGCTCAACCGCCGCAATACCTCGCTTCCGGCGACGTGGTCATGAGCTCGGCCTACAACGGTCGTATCGCTGCCGTGCAGAAAGAAAGCAACCTGAAAGTCGTGTGGAACGGCGGTATCTACGACTTCGACGCATGGGCCATTCCAAAAGGTCTGGACAAGGCGCGGGCGGAAGCGGCGAAGAAATTCATCGCCTTCTCCGTACAGCCACCGCAGCAGAAGATCTACTCGGAAAACATCGCCTACGGCCCGGCCAACACCCAAGCCGTACCGTTGCTGGCCAAGGATGTCCTGAAAGACATGCCGACCACCCCGGAAAACATCGCCAACCAGGTGCAGATCGACGTCAGCTTCTGGGCTGACAACGGGGAGCAACTGGAACAGCGCTTCAATTCCTGGGCCGCGAAGTAAGCAAACCCCGTGGTTTGAACGCCGCAATCCTTGTGGGAGCGAGCTTGCTCGCGAGAGCAGTGGGTCAGTCAACATTGATGTTGAATGTTATGTCCCCATCGCGAGCAAGCTCGCTCCCACAGGTTGTTTGTATGCCTCTGTAACGATCAAAGATTTCCGGAGTACGCCATGGCTATCGCCGTTCCCCTGAACGCGGGCACTGATCCCACCTTGAAGCAACGGCTCAAGCACGCCGAGCGGGTCAACCGCTGGAAGGCCCAGGCCTTGATCGCGCCGCTGGTGCTGTTTCTGTTGCTGGTGTTCCTGGTGCCGATCGTGGCGCTGCTCTACAAAAGTGTCGGTAACCCGGAAGTGGTCGGCGGCATGCCGCGCACCGTGACGGCTATCGCCAGTTGGGACGGCCGTGGCCTGCCCGCTGAACCGGTGTACAAGGCCGCCAGCGAGGACCTTGCTGAAGCCCGCAAGAATCAGACCTTGGGCGACCTGTCCAAGCGCTTGAACATGGAGTTGGCCGGCTATCGCAGCCTGTTGACCAAAACCGCGCGCGCCTTGCCGTTCGCCACCGAGCCGACCTCTTATAAAGAAGCGCTGGAAGGTCTCGACGAGCGTTGGGGCGACCCGGCCTATTGGCAAGCCGTACGCCGTAACACCAGCAGCATCACGCCTTACTACTTGCTGGCCGCCGTCGATCACCGTATCGATGACCTCGGCGAACTGGCCCCCGCCACCCCGGATCAGGCCATCTACCTCGACATCTTCGCCCGGACTTTCTGGATGGGCCTGGTCATCACCGTGATCTGTCTGGTACTGGCCTATCCATTGGCCTACCTGCTGGCGAACCTGCCATCGCGTCAAAGCAACCTGCTGATGATTCTGGTGCTGCTGCCGTTCTGGACCTCGATCCTGGTGCGGGTCGCGGCGTGGATCGTGCTGCTGCAGTCGGGTGGCCTGATCAACAGCGGCCTGATGGCCCTGGGCATCATCGATAAGCCGCTGGAGCTGGTGTTCAACCGCACCGGGGTCTACATCTCGATGGTGCACATCCTGCTGCCGTTCATGATTCTGCCGATCTACAGCGTGATGAAAGGCATCTCGCCGACCTACATGCGTGCGGCGATTTCCCTCGGTTGCCATCCATTCGCAAGCTTCTGGCGGGTGTACTTCCCGCAGACCTATGCCGGTGTCGGCGCCGGTTGCCTGTTGGTGTTCATCATCGCCATCGGCTACTACATCACCCCGGCGTTGTTGGGCAGCCCGAACGATCAGATGGTCAGCTACTTCGTCGCCTTCTACACCAACACCAGCATCAACTGGGGCATGGCGACCGCACTGGGCGGGCTGCTTCTGCTGGCAACGGTCGTGCTTTATCTGATTTACAGCTGGCTGGTAGGCGCCAGTCGCCTGCGCCTGAGCTAAGGGGAGAACGAAATGCTGAGTCCTTATATGTCGCCCATTGAGCGGGTGTGGTTCTACAGTTTGCGGATTCTCTGCGGCCTGATTCTGTTGTTCCTGATCTTGCCGGTACTGGTGATCATTCCGCTGTCGTTCAACTCCGGCAGTTTCCTGGTCTACCCGCTGCAGGGCTTCTCGCTGCAGTGGTACCACGATTTCTTCGCTTCGGCGGAGTGGATGCGCGCGCTGAAGAACAGCATCATCGTCGCCCCGGCGGCCACGGTGCTGGCGATGGTCTTCGGTACGCTGGCGGCCATTGGCCTGACCCGTGGCGACTTCCCCGGCAAGGCGCTGGTCATGGCGCTGGTGATTTCGCCGATGGTGGTGCCGGTGGTGATCATCGGTGTGGCCAGCTACCTGTTCTTTGCGCCGCTGGGCCTGGGTAACAGCTTCTTCTCGTTGATCGTGGTGCACGCGGTACTGGGCGTGCCGTTCGTGATCATCACCGTGTCGGCGACGTTGCAGGGGTTTAACCAAAACCTGGTGCGCGCCGCTGCCAGCCTCGGTGCTTCGCCGCTGACGGCGTTCCGGCGGGTAACCTTGCCGCTGATCGCTCCGGGTGTGATTTCCGGTGCATTGTTCGCCTTCGCCACCTCGTTCGACGAAGTCGTGGTGACGCTGTTCCTCGCCGGCCCAGAGCAAGCGACCTTGCCACGGCAGATGTTCAGCGGGATCCGCGAAAACCTCAGCCCGACGATTGCCGCTGCGGCGACTTTGCTGGTCGCTTTCTCGGTGATCCTGTTGCTGACCCTGGAATGGTTGCGTGGGCGTAGCGAGAAACTGCGTACTGCGCAGGCCTGACGCTCGACTAACTGTAGGAGCGAGCCTGCTCGCGATGAACGTCAACGATAACGCGGGAAACCTGACATCCCGCGACGTTCTCAGGTTCATCGCGAGCAGGCTCGCTCCTACAGGTGTTTTCAGTGGTTCTCGGGCTCGTCGGTCATTCACGACCTGAATACCAGACAACCCCAAATCCCCAGCTACGCTTGTGCCCAGCTCCCCTACCTATAAGAGGCTGCGCACATGAGTCTTTCCTCTTTCAAAATTGCTCACAAACTGATCACCGGTGCCGGAGCCATCGAGCAACTGGCGGCTGAGTTGACGCGTCTGGACATCGACAACCCGCTGATCGTCACCGACGCCGCCCTGGTCAAATCCGGCACGGTGGAACTGGCGCTGGCGCAGTTGGGGGAGCGTACGTACGAAATCTTCGACCGGGTTCTGCCGGACCCGGAAATCGCCATCGTCGAAGACTGCATGCGGGTCTACCGCGATGGCGGGCATGACGGCTTGATCGGTCTGGGCGGCGGCAGCGCCATCGACATCGCCAAGAGCGTAGCGGCGTATGCCGGTTATCACGGCGCGCTGGAGGATCTGTTCGGCATCGACCTGGTGCCGCGTAAAGGGCCGCCGCTGATCGCCATCCCGACCACGGCCGGTACCGGCTCGGAAGTCACCAATGTAGCGATCCTCTCCGACAAGGTCGCGCAGTTGAAGAAAGGCATCATCAGTGACTACCTGTTGCCAGACGTTGCGCTGGTCAGCCCGCAGATGACCCTGACGTGTCCCCGCAGTGTCACAGCGGCCAGTGGTGTCGATGCGCTGGTGCATGCCATCGAGTCCTATCTGTCACTGAATGCGTCAGCGATAACCGATTCCCTGGCCATCGGCGCCATCAAACTGATTGTCCGGGCGCTGCCCAAGGCCTATGCCAATCCGTCCAACCTGCAGGCCCGCGAAGACATGGCTACCGCCAGCCTGATGGCCGGCATGGCCTTTGGTAATGCCGGTGTCGGTGCGGTCCATGCGCTGGCGTATCCGCTGGGCGCGCGTTACAACATTGCCCACGGCGTCAGCAACGCCTTGCTGCTGCCCCATGTCATGCACTGGAACAAGATGGCCTGCTTCGAGCGCATGCAGGACATTGCCGAGGCCATGGGGGTGAAGACCGCTCATCTGAGCGTCACGCAGGCGGCCGATAAAGCGGTGGAAGCCATGACCGAGCTGTGCGCGGCGGTGGAAATCCCCTCAGACCTGCGCAGCTTCGGGGTTCCCGAGGAGGCCATTGCGACCATGGCCGTGGAAGCGGCGGGGATCGAGCGCCTGATGCGCAATAATCCGCGCAAACTGAGTGCGGCCGATATCGAGAAGATCTACCGCGCGGCTTACTAGGCATAACCCAATCATCGCGGTCACGGTGCGCGCGTCAAAGCATGAGGTATACAATGCGCGCCATCGTGATTCTGCTCAGAAAAGGTGCGTCATGCAGCCCTTCGTAATTGCTCCGTCGATTCTCTCCGCCGACTTCGCCCGCCTGGGTGAAGAAGTAGACAATGTCCTGGCCGCTGGCGCCGACTTCGTGCACTTCGATGTCATGGACAACCATTACGTGCCAAACCTGACCATCGGCCCGATGGTGTGCTCGGCACTGCGCAAGTACGGCGTGACCGCGCCGATCGACGCGCATCTGATGGTCAGTCCGGTGGACCGCATCGTCGGTGACTTCATCGAAGCGGGCGCGACCTACATCACCTTCCACCCGGAAGCCACGCAGCACATCGACCGTTCCTTGCAACTGATCCGTGAAGGCGGCTGCAAATCGGGCCTGGTGTTCAACCCCGCGACCCCGCTGGACGTGCTCAAGTACGTGATGGACAAGGTCGACATGATCCTGCTGATGAGCGTCAACCCGGGCTTCGGCGGGCAGAAGTTCATCCCCGGCACCCTCGACAAGCTGCGCGAAGCGCGGGCGCTGATCGATGCTTCCGGTCGCGACATCCGCCTGGAGATCGACGGTGGTGTGAACGTGAACAACATCCGTGAAATCGCTGCGGCCGGCGCCGACACTTTCGTCGCCGGTTCGGCCATTTTCAACGCGCCGAACTATCAGGAAGTGATCGAGAAGATGCGTTCCGAACTGGCGCTGGCTCGTCCATGAGCGGTTTTGAGCAGCTGTTCCCGGGAAGCCTGCCAAGGTTGGTGATGTTCGATCTGGACGGCACGCTGATCGATTCGGTCCCTGACCTCGCAGCGGCTGTGGATAACATGCTGCTCAAACTCGGCCGTCAACCCGCGGGTATCGAATCGGTGCGGGAGTGGGTGGGTAACGGTGTCCAGATGCTGGTGCGCCGGGCCCTGGCCAACAACATCGACGCCGAAGGTATCGATGAGGCCGAAGCCGAACATGCCCTTGAGCTGTTCAACGGCTTCTATGAAGATGGTCACAAATTGACCATGGTTTACCCCGGTGTACGCGATACCCTGAAGTGGCTGCACAAACAGGGTGTCGAGATGGCGCTGATCACTAACAAGCCGGAACGCTTCGTCGCGCCGCTGCTTGATCAGATGAAGATCGGTCGGTATTTCCGCCTGATCATCGGCGGCGACACCCTGCCGCAGAAAAAACCGGACCCGGCCGCACTGTTTTTCGTGATGAAAATGACCAATGTCCCGGCTTCGCAGTCCTTGTTCGTCGGCGATTCGCGCAGTGATGTGCTGGCGGCGAAAGCGGCGGGGGTCAAGTGCGTGGCCCTGAGCTACGGCTATAACCATGGTCGTCCGATCGCCGAAGAATCGCCGACACTGGTGATTGACGATCTGCGCAAGCTAATTCCCGGTTGCCTGGATCCGGCGGCTGAGATAACGTTGCCCGACGCTGTTCAATCCCCTCCTGGAAACTCCATCGTGGTGGTCACTCGCAAACTCTGGATGAAAGTCATCAAGGCCCTGGCCCGCTGGCGTTGGCGCGCCTGACTTTTCCCTGGCCGGTTACCCGGCGCGTTTGCATACCTGACTGTTAGACCCTCAAGCCACGAGGCACCTCATGATCCGCGAAGAATTCCTGCGTTTGGCCGCTGCCGGCTACAACCGCATCCCGCTTGCCTGCGAAACCCTGGCCGACTTCGACACGCCGCTGTCGATCTACCTGAAACTGGCCGATGAACCCAATTCCTACCTGCTGGAGTCGGTACAGGGCGGGGAGAAGTGGGGCCGTTACTCGATCATCGGCCTGCCATGCCGCACCGTACTGCGGGTTCACGACCATCACGTCAGTGTGACCGTCGATGGCGTCGAGACTGAAAGTCACGACGTGGAAGACCCGCTGGCCTTCGTCGAAACCTTCAAGGCCCGCTATAACGTACCGACCATCGCCGGTCTGCCGCGTTTCAACGGCGGCCTGGTGGGTTACTTCGGCTACGACTGCGTGCGTTATGTGGAGAAGCGTCTGGGCAAATGCCCGAACCCGGATCCGCTGGGTGTCCCGGACATCCTGCTGATGGTCTCCGACGCGGTGGTGGTGTTCGACAACCTCGCCGGCAAGATGCACGCCATCGTCCTGGCCGACCCGGCACAGGAAGACGCCTTTGAACAGGGGCGTGCACGCCTGGAAGAACTGCTGGAAAAACTGCGGCAGCCAATCACCCCGCGCCGTGGCCTGGACTTCAGCAAGCAGCAATCGGCCGATCCGGTGTTCCGCTCCAGTTTTACCCAGGATGATTACGAAAAAGCCGTCGACACCATCAAGGAATACATCCTGGCTGGCGACTGCATGCAGGTTGTACCGTCCCAGCGCATGTCGATTGACTTCAAGGCTGCACCCATCGACCTGTACCGCGCGCTGCGCTGCTTCAACCCGACGCCTTACATGTACTTCTTCAATTTCGGCGACTTCCACGTCGTCGGCAGTTCGCCGGAAGTGCTGGTGCGGGTCGAAGACAATCTGATCACGGTGCGCCCGATTGCCGGCACCCGCCCGCGCGGGGCCACCGAAGAAGCCGATCTGGCGCTGGAAAAAGACCTGCTGTCCGACGACAAGGAGATCGCCGAGCACTTGATGCTGATCGACCTGGGTCGTAACGACACCGGTCGGGTCTCGGAAATCGGTTCGGTGAAACTCACCGAGAAGATGGTCATCGAGCGTTATTCCAACGTGATGCACATCGTGTCCAACGTCACCGGGCAATTGAAGGCCGGGCTGACGGCGATGGACGCCTTGCGGGCAATCCTGCCGGCGGGCACTTTGTCGGGCGCACCGAAGATTCGCGCGATGGAAATCATCGACGAGCTGGAACCGGTCAAGCGTGGTGTCTACGGCGGTGCCGTCGGCTACTTCGCCTGGAACGGCAACATGGACACCGCCATTGCAATCCGCACGGCGGTGATCAAGAACGGCGAGCTGCATGTGCAGGCCGGTGGCGGCATCGTCGCCGACTCGGTGCCGGCGCTGGAATGGGAAGAAACCCTGAACAAGCGCCGCGCGATGTTCCGCGCCGTTGCCCTGGCTGAACAAACTCCAGAAAGCTGACCCATGGACTGACCCGTATGCCGGCCGCCTCGACCGATCGAGCGCAGGCCGCAGCGGGTGGTTTATCCGAAGGCTGCATTAGAAGTCAGTGAATTCAAGAGGTTCTTAACGCCATGTTGCTGATGATCGATAACTACGACTCTTTTACCTACAACGTTGTGCAATACCTGGGTGAGCTGGGCGCCGAGGTCAAAGTCGTGCGCAACGATGAACTCACCATTGCTGAAATCGAAGCCCTCAACCCTGAGCGCATCGTGGTGTCTCCCGGTCCATGCACCCCGACCGAAGCCGGCATTTCGATTGAAGCGATCAAGCACTTCGCCGGCAAACTGCCGATCCTCGGCGTGTGCCTGGGCCATCAGTCCATCGGCCAGGCCTTTGGCGGCGATGTGGTCCGTGCCCGCCAGGTCATGCACGGCAAGACCAGCCCGGTTTTCCACGAAGACAAAGGCGTGTTCGAGGGGCTGAATCATCCGCTGACGGTCACCCGCTATCATTCCTTGATCGTTAAGCGTGAAACGCTGCCCGATTGCCTGGAACTGACCGCCTGGACTCAGCTCGAAGACGGTTCGGTGGACGAGATCATGGGGCTGCGCCACAAGACCCTGAATATTGAGGGTGTGCAGTTTCACCCGGAGTCTATCCTCACCGAACAGGGTCACGAACTGTTCGCGAATTTCCTCAAACAAACCGGCGGCACGCGCTAAGGACTTTTCATGAATATCAAGACTGCCCTGAGCCGTATCGTCGAGCAACTCGACCTCAGCACCGATGAGATGCGCGATGTGATGCGCGAAATCATGACCGGACAATGCACGGACGCGCAGATCGGCGCGTTCATGATGGCCATGCGCATGAAGAGTGAAAGCATCGATGAAATCGTTGGTGCCGTGTCAGTCATGCGTGAGCTGGCTGACAAGGTCGAGCTCAAGACACTCGACGGTGTAGTCGATGTGGTCGGTACCGGCGGCGACGGCGCCAACATCTTCAACGTGTCGACCGCCGCCGCCTTCGTGGTTTCGGCGGCCGGTTGCACCGTGGCCAAGCACGGTAACCGTGCGGTTTCGGGCAAGAGCGGCAGTGCCGATTTGCTGGAAGCCGCCGGTATCTACCTGAACCTGACGCCGGTCCAGGTGGCGCGTTGTATCGACAACGTTGGTATTGGTTTCATGTTTGCCCAGACTCATCACTCTGCGATGAAATACGCCGCGAGTCCGCGTCGTGACCTGGGCCTGCGTACGCTGTTCAATATGCTCGGCCCGCTTACGAATCCGGCCGGTGTGAAGCATCAAGTGGTCGGCGTATTCACTCAGGCGCTATGCCGGCCTTTGGCTGAAGTGTTGCAGCGTCTGGGCAGCAAGCATGTGCTGGTGGTGCATTCGAAGGATGGCCTGGACGAGTTCAGTCTGGCCGCGCCGACCTATGTGGCGGAGCTCAAGAATGACCAGATCACCGAGTATTGGGTCGAACCGGAAGATCTGGGCATGAAGAGCCAGAGCCTGCATGGCCTGGCGGTGGATAGCCCGGCGGCGTCCCTTGAGCTGATCCGCGATGCGCTGGGCAAGCGCAAGACCGAAAACGGTCAGAAAGCGGCTGAGATGATCATGCTCAATGCAGGTGCCGCGTTGTACGCCGCCGACCATGCCAGCAGTTTGAAAGAGGGGGTTGCCCTGGCGCACGATGCGCTGCACACCGGTCTCGCTCGGGAAAAACTCGAGGAGCTGGGTGCATTTACCGCGGTATTCAAAGTGGAGAATGAGGGATGAGTGTACCGACGGTTCTGGAAAACATTCTGGCGCGCAAGGTCGAGGAAGTTGCCGAGCGCAGTGCTCGCGTGAGCCTCGCCGAGCTGGAAAACCTGGCCAAGGCGGCCGATGCACCCCGTGGTTTTGCCAAGGCTTTGCTGGCTCAGGCCAAGCTGAAACAGCCGGCGGTCATCGCTGAAATCAAAAAAGCCTCGCCGAGCAAAGGCGTGATTCGGGAGAACTTCGTTCCCGCCGCTATCGCCAGGAGCTACGAGAAAGGCGGCGCCACCTGCCTGTCAGTGCTCACCGATATCGACTATTTCCAGGGCGCTGATGAGTACCTGCAGCAGGCACGTGCCGCGTGCAAACTGCCGGTGATTCGCAAGGATTTCATGATCGATCCATACCAGATCGTCGAGGCTCGTGCGCTGGGCGCGGACTGCGTGCTGTTGATTGTCTCCGCTTTGGACGATGTGAAAATGGCCGAGCTGGCGTCGGTGGCGAAAAGCGTCGGCCTTGATGTTCTGGTGGAAGTTCACGATGGCGACGAGCTGGAGCGGGCCTTGAAAACCCTCGACACGCCGCTGGTTGGCGTGAACAACCGCAACCTGCACACTTTTGATGTCAGCCTGGAAACCACCCTCGACCTGTTGCCGCGGATCCCGCGCGATCGTCTGGTGATCACCGAGAGCGGCATCCTCAACCGTGCCGACGTCGAACTGATGGAAATCAGCGACGTTTACGCGTTCCTGGTCGGCGAAGCATTCATGCGTGCCGAAAGCCCGGGTACCGAACTGCAGCGCCTGTTCTTTCCGGAGCGTGGCATTCCTGTCAGCGGTTCTACTCTCGACTGATCACCCGCAGATCGAGTCGACCCTATCGCGAGCAGGCTCGCTCCCACATTGAATGTCTGGTGTTGGCAGAATTTTTGTGGGAGCGAGCCTGCTCGCGATAGTGGCATAAGAAACACCACAGACTTGATGTCCTACGGAATACCTTATGACCTCACTTGTTTCCTTGACCATCGAAGCCGGCCTGCAAGCCGAACAGGATTTGTTGGCGTCGGTCTGCGCCGGCGCCTCGGAGTTCGGCCTGCTGTTCTGGCAACCGAGTGATCGCGCATTGGTCATGCCGCGCCGCTTGAATCGTCTGCCCGGTTTCCAGCACGCCTGCGAAGTTTCTGCCGCCGCCGGCTGGCCAGTGCTGTTGCGCGAAACCGGCGGTGAACCTGTGCCGCAATCGGCATCGACGATCAACATCGCACTGGTCTACGCACCACCACGCAGTGAGGGGGATCTGAACCGCATCGAATCCGGTTACCGTCGGCTGTGCGACCCGATCTGTCAGTTGCTGGATGAACTGGGCGGTACGTCGTCGCTTGGGGAAATCGAAGGCGCATTCTGCGACGGTCGTTTCAACGTCAACCTCGACGGCCGCAAGATGGTCGGCACGGCCCAGCGGTGGCGCCAGAGCCAGGGTGGCCAGCGCCCGGTGGGGCTGGTGCACGGAGCTATGCTGCTGGAGAACGAGCGTGAATCGATGGTTGCCGCAGTCAACTGCTTCAACGAGGCCTGCAGTCTGGAGCAGCGAGTACGCGCCGAAAGCCATATCGCTTTGCATGAAAAGTTTACGGCACCAGACGCGCTGGAGCGTCTCGATGAACTCTATCGACAAATGCTGACGCAGATGTTCAGCGCTTAGCGTGTACCGAAGACCACCATGGTCTTGCCTTTGACGTCCACGAGATTGCGTTCTTCCAGGTCCTTGAGCACGCGGCCGACCATCTCACGGGAACACCCGACAATCCTTCCGATTTCCTGACGGGTCACTTTGATCTGCATACCGTCCGGGTGGGTCATCGCATCGGGCTGTTTGCACAACTCCAACAGGCAGCGGGCGACACGCCCGGTGACGTCGAAGAACGCCAGGTCGCCGACCTTGCGAGTCGTGTTACGCAAACGTTGTGCGATTTGTCCGCTTAGCACGTAAAGAATGTCTGGATCTTGCTGGGACAATTCGCGGAATTTCGCGTAGCTGATTTCCGCGACTTCGCATTCGACCTTGGCGCGTACCCAGGCGCTGCGCTGCTGTTCCAGGCCTGCTTGTTCAAACAGACCCAGCTCACCGAAAAAGTCCCCGCCGTTCAGGTAGGCGATGATCATTTCCCGGCCATCGTCATCCTCGATCAGGATGGTGACCGAGCCTTTAATAATGAAAAACAGGGTTTCCGAGCGGTCACCGGCACAAATGATATTGCTCTTGGCCTGGTAGCGACGACGCTGGCAATGCATCAACAATTTGTCGAGGTTTTTGATCTTGGGGGGTGGGGCAATCGCAACCATGGTTGTATCCCGAAAAAACTGCACGGTGTATTTGGTTTTTTATGCATCGCGAAGCCGCGGCAACCTGGCTTGCGCCAGCGAATTGGCGCCAGCTTAACAGACGCTTCCTGCAATATTCGAGAATTTACCTACAGCTCAGGAGGTTATGTCCTAGGAAGGCGAGCGCTGTCAATCACGGGGCCTGTGCTAAGCTGGCTACCCTTTTTATACAGTGGAGTCTTGGCGATGAAGGCACGCATCCAATGGGCTGGCGAAGCCATGTTCCTCGGCGAATCCGGTAGTGGTCATGTCGTGGTCATGGACGGCCCGCCCGATGCTGGCGGTCGTAACCTGGGTGTTCGGCCGATGGAGATGCTCCTGCTGGGCGTTGGCGGTTGCAGCAATTTCGACGTGGTCAGTATCCTCAAGAAGTCCCGTCAGGCCGTCGAGAGTTGCGAAGCCTTCCTCGAGGCTGAGCGTGCGACCGAAGATCCAAAGGTTTTCACCAAGATCCACATGCACTTTGTGGTCAAGGGCCGCGGCCTGAAAGAAGCCCAGGTCAAGCGTGCCATCGAGCTGTCTGCCGAGAAGTATTGCTCGGCCTCGATCATGCTCGGTTCGGCCGGTGTCGAGATTACCCACGACTACGAAATCATCGAACTCGGTTGAATCGACATTCAACTATCATAAAAGCAGTGCAGACTCTGGCGATCCCAAGCCGACGTCTGCATAATGCGCCACTTTTTTCAGGGTAGTGGCCAGTCCTCCGACAGGCCGCGCACCCGAACAGACAACCAAAATCGCCATCGCGAAGAGGTGTTAACCGTCCTACGCAGGTGCGTCCTTCGCATCTGACGGGCATGCTTGATCACGCGGCCGGGCCGCAATACATAGAGAGTTTTTAACGGTGAAAAGCAAACTCAAGCTCCACGGGTTCAATAACCTGACAAAGACCTTGAGCTTCAACATCTATGACATCTGCTACGCGGAAACCCCGCAAGACCAACAGGCTTACGTTGAGTACATCAATAAAGAGTACAACGCCAAGCGCCTGACGCAGATCCTCACAGAGGTTGTCGATATCATTGGTGCCAACATCCTGAACATCGCCAGTCAGGACTATGAGCCGCAGGGCGCCAGCGTCACGATTCTGATCTCTGAAGAACCGGTGACCCCGACTGACAGCCAGATCGAAGAATCTCCGGGGCCGTTGCCCGAAATTATCCTGGCCCACCTCGACAAGAGCCACATCACGGTGCACACCTACCCGGAAATCCATCCGGTCGACGGCATTGCAACCTTCCGTGTGGATATCGACGTGTCGACATGCGGGGTCATTTCACCGCTTAAAGCGCTCAACTTCCTGATTCATCAGTTCGATTCGGACATCGTGACAGTGGATTACCGTGTGCGTGGTTTCACCCGCGACGTTGAAGGCAAAAAGCACTTCATCGACCACGAAATCAATTCGATTCAGAACTACCTTTCCGACGATACCCGCGACGCGTACCAGATGACCGACGTGAACGTGTATCAGGAAAACCTGTTTCACACCAAAATGTTGCTGAAGAACTTCGAACTGGATAATTACCTGTTCGGTGACGCCACCAGCAATCTGTCCTCTGAGCAGCGTGCCCAGGTGACCGACCGTGTGAAACACGAAATGCTCGAAATTTTCTACGCGCGCAATATGTCGAGCTAAGACCACCGAGCACAAAAAGGCGACTACCTTGCGGCAGTCGCCTTTTTTATTGCTGGCGCGGGCGCCTGTCAAAAACGGAGTCAGATCCGATAAGTACTCTTGGTCATGACCTTGGCCAACAAGCTCATGCCGAACTTCACTGGCGCCGGAAAGCGGAAACCACCCGCCTCCCGCGCACTCTCGGCATGTTGTTCTTCATCAAGGCGCATCTGCTCAAGGATCGCCCGGGACTTTTCATCTTCGGCTGGCAGTTGCTCAAGGTGTTCGTTCAAATGCTTGCACACCTGATCTTCGGTCGCTGCAACGAACCCCAGGCTGACTTTGTCGCTGATCAACCCGGCGACCGCACCAATCCCGAACGACATGCCGTAAAACAGCGGATTAAGAATGCTGGTATGGCTACCCAGCTGATGAATGCGCTGCTCGCACCAGACCAGATGGTCGATTTCTTCTTCAGCGGCATGCTCCATGGCGGCACGCACTTTCGGCAGCTTGGCGGTCAGGGCCTGACCCTGGTACAGCGCCTGGGCGCAAACTTCACCGGTGTGGTTGATGCGCATCAGGCCGGCAACGTGCCGAGTGTCTTCATCGCTCATCTTCGCATCCGGCTGCACGATGGCAGGCGACGGACGGTACGGCTGACCACTGAAGGGCAGCAAAGTACGCATTGCGGCATCGGCTTGCAGCAGAAGGCGGTCAATTGGCGAGTAGTGACGCTGGGTAGTCATGCTGACCTCCGGGGGGAATCTCGGCGGCCAGTTTAACTCAATCGGCCGTGGAAGGTTTGCGCTGGGTCATTGTGAGGCTGGGGTTGTGACAATGCTGTGATGCCTTTGTGGGAGCGAGCCTGCTCGCGAAGAGGCGCTGACATCCAACGCCTGTATTGGCTGCCACGGCGGCTTCGCGAGCAAACTCGCTCCTGCAGGTTTTACGAAATCAGCCCGGCGGCCAGTGCATCTGACGCTGACCCAGCACGTGCATGTGAATGTGGTA
Organism: Pseudomonas fluorescens group sp. PF-69; assembly: GCF_054481235.1. Classification (NCBI taxonomy): domain Bacteria; kingdom Pseudomonadati; phylum Pseudomonadota; class Gammaproteobacteria; order Pseudomonadales; family Pseudomonadaceae; genus Pseudomonas; species Pseudomonas fluorescens group sp. PF-69. The sequence continues at coordinate 2,220,285 of NZ_JBTMNC010000001.1, forward strand.
GACGGTCTGGCCACCCAGTTCATTGCAGTTCATGACGACGCGGAAGCCGTCTTCGCAACCCAATTCCTTGGCCAGGCGCTGGGCAGTGAACAGGATATGCCCGGCCAATGCCTTGTCGTCCTCGGTCAGGTCGTTCAGGGTGCGCACCGGTTTTTTCGGGATCACCAGAAAATGCACGGGCGCCTGTGGGGCGATGTCGTGGAAGGCCAGTACCTGGTCGTCCTCGTAAATGATCTTCGCCGGGATTTCCCGGTTGATGATCTTTGTGAACAGAGTATCCACAGCTGTTTTCTCCGTTGTTTGGGCTGGCCTGAGTGTACTCATGGGTTTTGCCCGAGCCCAGCGTTTTACCTTGCAGGTCGATCAGCGCGGGCAGTGAGCCTTGATGACCATGCCAGCGATTGTCCGGGTCAGCCACCGCGAGCCGAAGCGGGGCAGGGCAGCGAGCCAGCGGTTGCGTCGTCCCGGAATGATGATTGCGCGATTTTTCTCCAGGGCCCGCACGGTATAGAGTGCGACTTCTTCCGGACTCATCAGCAGTTTGCTGTTGGCCAGTTTGTCGGTGTTCAGTTGTGCGGTGCGGAAAAAGCCTGTGCGCGTCGGGCCAGGGCAGAGCACTGATACGTTGACGGCGCATTTTTTCAGCTCGACGCGCAGACCTTCGGAAAAATGCAGCACGTAAGCCTTGCTGGCGTAATACGTACTCATCCACGGACCGGGCTGGAACGCGGCAAGCGAGGCCACATTCAGAATTTGTCCACCGCCCTGCAGCGCCATGCTGTTGCCGATGGCATGGCACAGGCGAGTCAGGGCCAGGATGTTCACTTCGATCAGGTCCTGTTCAGTCATCCAGTCCTGGGCCAGGAATGGGCCGCAAGTGCCAATGCCGGCACAATTGACCAGCAAATCGATTTGCCGGTCGCCTTCCTCCAGTTCCAGCAGGAACCCGGATAGCCGCAGCGGCTCACCCAGGTCACAGGCACGGAACAACACTTCCACACCAAAACGTTGGGTCAGTTCAATCGCAATACTTTCCAGCTGATCACGCTGGCGGGCCACCAGAATCAGGCTGCGGCCACGCCGGGCCAGCGCTTCGGCCATCGCCAGGCCGATGCCGCTGGAAGCGCCAGTGATCAGAGCGTAACGGGTCATGCATTTCTCCATCGCAACAGCTCCACGCCGCGACGCAGGTGTCATGGGCGGGGAGCGCTGTTCATTCTTGCGCAGAGTCTACAGGGGGCAGGGCTTGTTCGGCTGCATCGTCGGTGGAATTTGGTGTCGGTTCTACCTCGACCTCGATCTCGTCGGTGGTGACCGAGGCGCTTTGGTAACTGTTTTCGAGGGTGTTTTCGTATGTGTCCTGAATGGCTGAGATACCGCCTGCCATTGCTCCGATGAGCATCAGGGCGATCAACACCAGCCATAACGAAGAAAGCACCTTGACCGCCGTGCTGTTGGGCGGCGGAGGTGCGCCATAGCGGTTGGCCACGCCGGCTCCCGGCAAGACTACTAACAGCAGCGGAAAGAAACTGCCCACGAACGGTACAAGGTTCAGCAACCATAGCCAGCCTGACCAGCCGACATCATGCAGGCGCTGAACGCTGATGAGGATGGTGGCGATAAGGAAAACCACGCACAGGATGAACGCCAGAATACCCCCGACGATCAGGCCAGCGGTCGAGTCGGTGCTGACGAGGGCCAGGCCGATCAGGGCAAATACGCTGACCACAGCGATCGTCACCAGGCTCAGCACCATTGACCATGCCAGAAACCGCAGGCGTCCGATGCGTCCCTCGACGCCGAACGGCTTGAGCGGCGCGTACTCAGGCACGCGCTCAGCGACGTCAGCCTGCGGTGGCGCGTAGGGGGAGTCGGGCTCTGTAGCGGCGGGCGCGTGATCACGGACATCGGAGAGATTCAGCTCGATCGCCGGTTCCGGCTCGAGGCGGGCATCTATGCCGGTGTTCTTGAGGGCTTGCAGGTAGGTCTGTGCGTCAATCCGTGACAGGTCACGTTTGAGTGTGACGGGTTGACCGCTGAACAAGAGTTCGACGGCAGCGACCTCGCTTTTGTATAGCGCGGCGAGATTGAGTTTGGCGGTGTTGATATCAACACCCGGCAGTAGCGTGCCGTCGAAGACGATTTTGAAACGGTGTTCGCTCATTGCCGAGGCATCCTTGTCGCGAGTGTTTTACTGGGGAATGCCGGATGGCCTGGTTTTTCTGTCAGCGAGGCCAGCGTTTGGGCAGTTGTGCGGCATGTTCCAGTGCCTTGCGATACTCCGCGTCGAGCCGCGCCACCAACTGGTCAACGCTGGGTAAATCATCGATTCCCCCAACGCCCTGGCCTGCGGACCACACGGTTTTCCAGGCTTTGGCTTCATCGCTGATCGGCTTGAGCTTGGCGCCGAAGTTGACTTCGCCCTTGTTTTGCAGCGCAGCCATGTCAAACCCGGCGGCTTCCAGGCTCTGGCGCATGAAACTCGCCGGTACACCCGACACCGCAGGAGTATGAATGATGTCTGCCGCCCTGGATGTCAGCAGCATCTCCTTGTAGGCGTCAGGCGCATGACTTTCGGCAGTGCCGATAAAGCGTGTGCCGAAGTAGGCCAGGTCCGCACCGAGCAATTGGGCGGCGAGGATTTCGTGCCCGTGGTTCAGGCACCCGGCCAGCAGCAACGTTTTGTCGAAGAATTGTCGGATTTCGGCGATCAGCGAGAACGGGCTCCAGGTTCCGGCATGCCCACCGGCACCGGCGGCCACGGCAATCAATCCATCCACGCCGGCCTCGGCGGCTTTTTCGGCATGGCGGCGGGTCGTCACGTCATGGAACACCAGGCCGCCGTAACTGTGCACGGCGTCGACCACTTCTTTCACTGCTCCAAGGCTGGTGATCACGATCGGCACTTTGTGTTCGATGCAGATCGCCAGATCCGCCTGTAATCGCGGGTTGCTGTTGTGGACGATAAGGTTCACAGCGTACGGCGCGGGGCTCTCGAGCGCAGCGAGCCCGGCTTCGATCTCTTCCAGCCAGCCCTTGAAGCCGCTGCTCTCGCGCTGATTGAGCGCAGGAAAGCTGCCCACCACCCCGTTGCGGCAGCAGGCGAGCACCAGTTGCGGATTGGAAATCAGGAACATCGGCGCCACCACCACGGGTAGGCGCAGGCATTGTTCGAGCTGAGCGGGCAGCGACATGGGAAGTACCCCGGTGAGATGTGCCTGTTGGATTTAGAACGGCCGTACAACGACCAGAATGACGATAGCCAGCAATATCAGGACCGGCACTTCATTGAACCAGCGATAAAAGACATGGCTACGGGTGTTTTCGCCACGGGCAAATCGCTTCACTTGGGCGCCGCACATGTGGTGGTAGCCGATCAGCAGGACCACCAGGGTCAGTTTCGCGTGCATCCAGCCGCCCTGGCTGAAGTAGGCACCAGGGTTGAGGCTGATCAGCCAGCCGCCGAAAATCAGCGTCGCGATCATTGCCGGACCCATGATGCCGCGGTACAGCTTGCGCTCCATGAGGCTGAAGCGTTCCTTGCTGACGGTGTCCTCGCTTTGAGCGTGATAGACGAACAGGCGCGGCAGGTAAAACAGGCCGGCAAACCAGCATACGATGCTGATGATGTGAAAAGCTTTGAGCCACAGATAAAGCATTTTGGTCATTCCCAGATTCACGGTAGTCGGGATAGTAGAGGCTTGAGGCTCCATACGTCACCTTGCCGGTTGTCGCAGGCGCGCCAGCCCCCTATCATCGACGGCTTTCCAGTGGGTTCGTTGAGGGCAGGTTTATGGTCAAGGTCGGTATCGTCGGCGGCACGGGTTACACCGGTGTCGAACTGCTGCGTCTGTTGGCACAGCATCCGCAAGCTGAAGTGGTAGTCATCACTTCCCGATCCGAGGCCGGCCTGGCCGTGGCCGACCTGTACCCGAACCTGCGAGGCCATTACGACGGCCTGGCGTTCACCGTTCCGGACATCAAGACCCTGGGCGCCTGCGACGTGGTGTTCTTCGCCACGCCACACGGCGTTGCCCACGCTCTGGCGGGTGAGTTGCTGGCGGCGGGGACCAAGGTCATCGACCTGTCGGCTGACTTCCGTCTGCAGGATGCTGATGAATGGGCCAAGTGGTACGGCCAGCCGCACGGCGCACCAGAGTTGCTCGATGAGGCGGTGTATGGCCTGCCGGAAGTTAATCGCGAGCAGATCAAGAAGGCGCGACTGATCGCAGTGCCGGGTTGCTACCCGACTGCTACGCAATTGGGTTTCCTGCCGTTGCTTGAAGCTGGCCTGGCCGATGCATCGCGCCTGATCGCCGACTGCAAGTCCGGTGTCAGCGGTGCCGGTCGTGGCGCTGCTGTCGGTTCGTTGTACTCCGAGACATCGGAGAGCATGAAGGCCTATGCCGTCAAAGGCCACCGTCACTTGCCGGAAATCCGCCAGGGTCTGCGTCGTGCCGCAGGCAAGGATGTCGGCCTGACCTTTGTTCCGCATCTGACGCCGATGATCCGTGGCATTCATTCCACGCTGTACGCGACTGTCGTGGATCGCTCGGTGGATCTGCAGGCGCTGTTCGAAAAGCGTTATGCCAACGAACCGTTCGTCGACGTCATGCCCGCCGGAAGCCACCCGGAAACCCGCAGCGTGCGTGGTGCCAACGTCTGCCGCATTGCGGTACATCGGCCACAGGACGGTGATCTGGTGGTTGTGCTGTCGGTGATCGACAACCTGGTCAAAGGTGCGTCGGGTCAGGCGGTGCAGAACATGAATATCCTGTTCGGACTGGATGAGCGCCTTGGTCTGTCTCACGCTGGCATGTTGCCGTAAGGCTCTGTAGCGCCCAGTAAAAAGGCCCGTTGAGCGGGCCTTTTTTCATTCTGGGTCGGCGATTTGATTGGTTGATATACCCTAACAATAGTTGACCGCTTTTCTAGGAGAAGCGGATAATGCGCGTCATCACGCATTATGGCGGCGTAACGCCGGGAGATAGTCAGCATGAGCGTCGAATCCTTCACCCCCACGGCTTTGCAATTTACCCACGGTGCCGCGCACAAGGTGAAGAGCCTGGTCGATGAAGAGGGGAATGATCGCTTGAAGCTGCGCGTATTCGTTACGGGCGGCGGTTGTTCAGGTTTTCAGTACGGCTTCACCTTCGATGAAGAAGTGGCCGATGACGACACCATCGTCGAGCGCGAAGGTGTGAGTCTGGTGGTCGATCCGATGAGCTTCCAGTACCTGGCCGGGGCCGAGGTGGATTATCAGGAAGGTCTGGAAGGTTCGCGCTTCGTCATCAAGAACCCGAATGCAACCACAACCTGTGGCTGCGGCTCTTCGTTCTCGATCTGATCAGCACGCCTGCATCACTAAGCGCCGCATAGCCTCTGGGCTCTGCGGCGTTTTGCTGTCTGGCGTTTATGCGGGGTAGATCGCGCCCAATACACGCAAGCCGCGCGCACCGGTGACGCTAGGGCGATTGGCCGCGATGCCTTCGAGACAGCAGTGGGCCAGCCAGGCGAAGGCCATGGCTTCGACCCAGTCAGGGTCGACACCGTAAGCCGCAGTGCTGCTAACGGTTGCGCCTGGCAGCAGGCTGGCCAGCCGGCTCATCAGCGTGGTGTTATGCGCGCCACCCCCACAGACCAGCAGTTCCTGGGTGTCTGATTGGGCGTTTTGCAGGGATTCGACGATGGTCAGCGCAGTCAACTCAAGTAGTGTTGCCTGCACGTTCTCGGAAGCGAAGGTCGGCAACTGCGCCAGGTGATGCATCAGCCATGGCAGGTTGAAAACCTCCCGGCCGGTGCTTTTTGGTCCCTTGGTCAAGAAGAATGGGTCGCTAAGCAGCGCTTTTAACAGCACTGGCTCGACTTTTCCGCTGGCAGCCCATTGACCGTTGCGATCAAAGTTGTCGCCACGCTGCTGATGAATCCAGGCATCCAGCAGCACATTCCCCGGGCCGCAGTCGAAACCGGCGACAGGCTTACCCGGCTCGATCAGGCTGAGGTTGCTGAAGCCGCCGACGTTGAGCACGGCTCGGTTGCCGGTCCGCTCTTCAAACAAGGCTTCGTGGAAGGCAGGTACCAGGGGGGCGCCTTGCCCGCCTGCGGCCACATCGCGGCTGCGGAAATCACTGACCACGGTGATGTGGGTCAGCTCCGTCAGCAGGGCCGGATTACCGATCTGCACCGTAAAGCCTCTCGCCGGCTCGTGGCGAATGGTCTGGCCGTGACTGCCAATCGCTCGAATGTCTTCAGGTTTGAGTTGTTCTTGTGCCAGGAGGTCGTGAATGCCCTGCGCTGCGAGCGTCACCCAGTTCTGCTGGGCGATGGCGGAGCGGGCTATCTCATCGGGTCCGCTGGCGCACAGGCCAAGTAGCTCGGTGCGCAGGGTGTCGGGCATGGGTATGTAGCGCGTGGCGATCAGTCTGATCGCCTGGTTTTGCTCGATCAGCGCAATGTCCAGTCCATCAAGGCTGGTCCCGGACATCACGCCTATATAGAGCGGCATGGCTTAGCGCTTGCTCGAAGCCAGCATGGTGGCCTTTTCCTGCTCCATGCGCGCCATCAGAGGCTGGCTCTGTGCGAGGAAGCGGGCGCGTTCGGCCTTGGCGATTGGATCAGCCATTGGCAATTTCTGGCCCAGTGGATCGACGTGCACGCCATTGACCTGGAACTCGTAGTGCAAGTGCGGTCCAGTCGAGAGTCCGGTGGTGCCGATGTAGCCGATGACCTGACCCTGTTTGACGGTGCCACCGGTCTTCACGCCTTTGGCAAAGCCTTGCATGTGACCATAGAGCGTGGTGTAGGTGTTGCCGTGCTGGAGGACCACAGTATTGCCATAGCCGCCGCGGCGCCCTGCCAGCAATACCTTGCCATCACCGGCAGCCTTGATAGGAGTGCCACGTGGTGCTGCGTAGTCGACACCTTTGTGTGCGCGGATTTTGTTCAGGATCGGGTGCTTGCGGCCCATGGAAAACTTCGAGCTGATGCGAGCAAAGTCCACCGGGGTGCGGATGAATGCCTTGCGCATGCTGTTGCCTTCAGCAGTGTAGTAGCTGCTGTTGCCTTGTTTGTTGGTGTAACGCACTGCCGTGTAGGTTTTGCCGCGGTTTGTGAAGCGTGCGGACAGGATCGGACCGTTGCCGACGGCTTTGCCATTGACGACTTTCTGCTCGTAAATCACATCGAATTCATCGCCCTGGCGAATGTCCTGGGCGAAATCGACGTCATAACCAAACACGCTGGCCATGTCCATGGTCAGGCTGTGGGACAGGCCGGCACGAGCAGCGGACTGCGACAGCGAGCTGTTGATCACGCCATGAACGTAGGCGGAGCGGACGGTCGGCTTGGCGGTAATGCGATTGAACGTATAGCCCTTGTTGTTCTTGGTGAGGGTGATGGTTTCGAGGTCGCTGACCTTGCTGTGCAGGTTGGTCAGCTGGCCATCGGGGCTCAGTTCGAACTCCAGTTTCTGTCCGTGCTTGAGCTGACTGAACTGCTTGGCCTGCTTGTCGCTGGCCAGCACGTCATGTACCGAGGTGGCTGGAAGACCAACTTTCTCGAACAGCGTGGAGAGAGTGTCGCCTTTGGCGACGATCACTTCCCTGTGGTTGGGAGCCTTCTTTTCTTCGGCAGCCGGAGCGGGCGCGGATTGAGCGGTTTCCTGGGTGTCTTCAGCGCTGTTGTCGATCTGCGCGAATGGTGAAGCTGCTGGCTCATTTGTGGCTTGAACGGCGTCAGCAGCGTCTTGATCTTGTGTCAGTTGTTCAGCAGGACTTTCCAGTTCAAGACTCAGGGTCGTCTTTTTGGCTTCTACATCACTGGAAGGAAATACCAGAAGGGCCAGGCTCAGAAGGGCGGCGATGCCGCTCGCGGCGAGCAGGTGGGTCTTCGGGTAAAGCGGTGGCGCTTTAGACGATTCTGTGGTCATAAGTAATTTTGACTTTGAATAAAGATGAATTGGAAAAGATGAATGACATGATGAAGATGAAATAACTGTATAAAATATAACCAAATCATCTCTGAAGCAAGTCTGCGGAAGCTCTGTCCGTGGATTGGCGTCCGTGCGCCGGGCAAACTTTGTATTTGACGCGCGATCTTGTATGGTTGGGTCCCTTTGAATCTGAGCCTTGCGGGTCTGTTATGAAGTCGGTTGAAGAGCAGCTAGCGCTGATCAAACGTGGTGCGGAAGAACTGTTGGTCGAGTCCGAGCTGATTGAAAAGCTCAAGCGCGGCCAGCCGCTGCGCATTAAGGCAGGCTTCGATCCGACTGCACCGGATTTGCACCTGGGTCATACCGTGCTTATCAATAAGCTGCGCCAGTTTCAGGAGTTGGGTCACCAGGTGATCTTCCTGATTGGCGATTTCACCGGGATGATCGGTGATCCCAGCGGCAAGAGTGCTACGCGGCCCCCGCTGACCCGAGAGCAGGTCCTCGAAAACGCCGAGACCTACAAGACCCAGGTATTCAAGATTCTTGATCCGGCTAAAACCGAAGTGGCATTCAACTCCACCTGGATGGACAAGATGGGGCCGGCCGACTTCATTCGGCTGACTTCGCAGTACACCGTAGCTCGCATGCTTGAACGCGATGACTTCGATAAGCGATACACGACCAATCAGCCGATCGCCATTCACGAGTTCCTCTATCCATTGGTTCAGGGCTACGACTCTGTTGCCCTGCGCGCAGATGTCGAGCTGGGCGGTACCGATCAGAAGTTCAACCTGTTGATGGGGCGTGAGCTGCAGCGTGGTTATGGTCAGGAGGCTCAGTGCATTCTGACCATGCCATTGCTCGAGGGGCTGGATGGCGTGAAGAAGATGTCCAAGTCGCTGGGCAACTATGTCGGTATTCAGGAGGCGCCTGGTGTCATGTACGGCAAGCTCGTCTCCATTCCGGATGCGCTGATGTGGCGTTACTTCGAGCTGCTCAGTTTCCGTTCCATGGATGAGATCAATGCCTTCCGTGCTGATGTAGAGGCTGGCGCCAACCCGCGTGATATCAAGATCAAGCTGGCGGAAGAGATTGTTGCACGCTTCCATGGTGAGGAGGCTGCGGCCAACGCTCATCGCGCAGCTGGTAATCGTATGAAGGATGGCGAGCTGCCTGATGATCTGCCGGAGATTGAGTTGACCGCAACTGAGGATATGCCGATTGCTGCTGTCCTCAATAAAGCAGGGCTGGTGAAGAACTCGGCCGTCGCGCGGGATCTGCTCGGCTCCGGCGGCGTGCGTATCGATGGTGAGGTTGTTGATCGCACCTTTATATACGCGCTGGGTGCGACCCATGTTTGTCAGGCGGGAAAGAAGGCATTTGCGCGAATTACGCTCAAATCCGAATGAACCTGAAATAAAGGGTTGACGGCGAATTATAGAAGCCTATAATTCGCCCCACTTCCGGCGCAGTCGAAACGGAAAACTCCTTGGAATACAATGAGTTACGCAGTTTTCGGCAGCAAGTTGCTTCAGGTCATCGAAGCGCGAAGGAAGTTGAAAAAGAGGTGTTGACAGCAGCGAGTAACGCTGTAGAATTCGCCTCCCGCTGACGAGAGATCGAAGGCGCAAGTGGTTGAAGTTGTTAAGGAATCCTTGAAAACTTCTGAAAATAATCACTTGACAGCAAATGAGGCTGCTGTAGAATGCGCGCCTCGGTTGAGACGAAAGCTCTTAACCAACCGCTCTTTAACAACTGAATCAAGCAATTCGTGTGGGTGCTTGTGGAGTCAGACTGCTAGTCAACAGATTATCAGCATCACAAGTTACTCCGCGAGAAATCAAAGATGTAACCAACGATTGCTGAGCCAAGTTTAGGGTTTTCTCAAAACCCAAAGATGTTTGAACTGAAGAGTTTGATCATGGCTCAGATTGAACGCTGGCGGCAGGCCTAACACATGCAAGTCGAGCGGATGAAGAGAGCTTGCTCTCTGATTCAGCGGCGGACGGGTGAGTAATGCCTAGGAATCTGCCTGGTAGTGGGGGACAACGTTTCGAAAGGAACGCTAATACCGCATACGTCCTACGGGAGAAAGCAGGGGACCTTCGGGCCTTGCGCTATCAGATGAGCCTAGGTCGGATTAGCTAGTTGGTGAGGTAATGGCTCACCAAGGCGACGATCCGTAACTGGTCTGAGAGGATGATCAGTCACACTGGAACTGAGACACGGTCCAGACTCCTACGGGAGGCAGCAGTGGGGAATATTGGACAATGGGCGAAAGCCTGATCCAGCCATGCCGCGTGTGTGAAGAAGGTCTTCGGATTGTAAAGCACTTTAAGTTGGGAGGAAGGGCAGTAAATTAATACTTTGCTGTTTTGACGTTACCGACAGAATAAGCACCGGCTAACTCTGTGCCAGCAGCCGCGGTAATACAGAGGGTGCAAGCGTTAATCGGAATTACTGGGCGTAAAGCGCGCGTAGGTGGTTTGTTAAGTTGGATGTGAAAGCCCCGGGCTCAACCTGGGAACTGCATTCAAAACTGACAAGCTAGAGTATGGTAGAGGGTGGTGGAATTTCCTGTGTAGCGGTGAAATGCGTAGATATAGGAAGGAACACCAGTGGCGAAGGCGACCACCTGGACTGATACTGACACTGAGGTGCGAAAGCGTGGGGAGCAAACAGGATTAGATACCCTGGTAGTCCACGCCGTAAACGATGTCAACTAGCCGTTGGGAGCCTTGAGCTCTTAGTGGCGCAGCTAACGCATTAAGTTGACCGCCTGGGGAGTACGGCCGCAAGGTTAAAACTCAAATGAATTGACGGGGGCCCGCACAAGCGGTGGAGCATGTGGTTTAATTCGAAGCAACGCGAAGAACCTTACCAGGCCTTGACATCCAATGAACTTTCCAGAGATGGATTGGTGCCTTCGGGAACATTGAGACAGGTGCTGCATGGCTGTCGTCAGCTCGTGTCGTGAGATGTTGGGTTAAGTCCCGTAACGAGCGCAACCCTTGTCCTTAGTTACCAGCACGTCATGGTGGGCACTCTAAGGAGACTGCCGGTGACAAACCGGAGGAAGGTGGGGATGACGTCAAGTCATCATGGCCCTTACGGCCTGGGCTACACACGTGCTACAATGGTCGGTACAGAGGGTTGCCAAGCCGCGAGGTGGAGCTAATCCCATAAAACCGATCGTAGTCCGGATCGCAGTCTGCAACTCGACTGCGTGAAGTCGGAATCGCTAGTAATCGCGAATCAGAATGTCGCGGTGAATACGTTCCCGGGCCTTGTACACACCGCCCGTCACACCATGGGAGTGGGTTGCACCAGAAGTAGCTAGTCTAACCTTCGGGAGGACGGTTACCACGGTGTGATTCATGACTGGGGTGAAGTCGTAACAAGGTAGCCGTAGGGGAACCTGCGGCTGGATCACCTCCTTAATCGACGACTCAGCTGCTCCATAAGTTCCCACACGAATTGCTTGATTCATTGAAGAAGACGATAGAAGCAGCTTTAAGCTCCAAGCTGATAGCTCACGCTAACAGTTACGCGCTCGAAATTGGGTCTGTAGCTCAGTTGGTTAGAGCGCACCCCTGATAAGGGTGAGGTCGGCAGTTCGAATCTGCCCAGACCCACCAATTTTGTATGGGGCCATAGCTCAGCTGGGAGAGCGCCTGCCTTGCACGCAGGAGGTCAACGGTTCGATCCCGTTTGGCTCCACCATTAACTGCTTCGAAACGTTTGAGAGTTTAGAAATGAATATTCCGATGTGAATATTGATTTCTAGTCTTTTGACTAGATCGTTCTTTAAAAATTTGGGTATGTGATAGAAAGATAGACTGAACGTTACTTTCACTGGTAACGGATCAGGCTAAGGTAAAATTTGTGAGTTGCTCTTTGAGCAATGCGAATTTTCGGCGAATGTCGTCTTCACAGTATAACCAGATTGCTTGGGGTTATATGGTCAAGTGAAGAAGCGCATACGGTGGATGCCTTGGCAGTCAGAGGCGATGAAAGACGTGGTAGCCTGCGAAAAGCTTCGGGGAGTCGGCAAACAGACTTTGATCCGGAGATGTCTGAATGGGGGAACCCAGCCATCATAAGATGGTTATCTTAAGCTGAATACATAGGCTTAAGAGGCGAACCAGGGGAACTGAAACATCTAAGTACCCTGAGGAAAAGAAATCAACCGAGATTCCCTTAGTAGTGGCGAGCGAACGGGGACTAGCCCTTAAGTGGCTTTGAGATTAGCGGAACGCTCTGGAAAGTGCGGCCATAGTGGGTGATAGCCCTGTACGCGAAAATCTCTTGGTCATGAAATCGAGTAGGACGGAGCACGAGAAACTTTGTCTGAATATGGGGGGACCATCCTCCAAGGCTAAATACTACTGACTGACCGATAGTGAACTAGTACCGTGAGGGAAAGGCGAAAAGAACCCCGGAGAGGGGAGTGAAATAGATCCTGAAACCGTATGCGTACAAGCAGTGGGAGCAGACTTTGTTCTGTGACTGCGTACCTTTTGTATAATGGGTCAGCGACTTATTTTCAGTGGCGAGCTTAACCGAATAGGGGAGGCGTAGCGAAAGCGAGTCTTAATAGGGCGTCTAGTCGCTGGGAATAGACCCGAAACCGGGCGATCTATCCATGGGCAGGTTGAAGGTTAGGTAACACTGACTGGAGGACCGAACCGACTACCGTTGAAAAGTTAGCGGATGACCTGTGGATCGGAGTGAAAGGCTAATCAAGCTCGGAGATAGCTGGTTCTCCTCGAAAGCTATTTAGGTAGCGCCTCATGTATCACTGTAGGGGGTAGAGCACTGTTTCGGCTAGGGGGTCATCCCGACTTACCAAACCGATGCAAACTCCGAATACCTACAAGTGCCGAGCATGGGAGACACACGGCGGGTGCTAACGTCCGTCGTGAAAAGGGAAACAACCCAGACCGTCAGCTAAGGTCCCAAAGTTATGGTTAAGTGGGAAACGATGTGGGAAGGCTTAGACAGCTAGGAGGTTGGCTTAGAAGCAGCCACCCTTTAAAGAAAGCGTAATAGCTCACTAGTCGAGTCGGCCTGCGCGGAAGATGTAACGGGGCTCAAACCATACACCGAAGCTACGGGTATCACTTAGGTGATGCGGTAGAGGAGCGTTCTGTAAGCCTGTGAAGGTGAGTTGAGAAGCTTGCTGGAGGTATCAGAAGTGCGAATGCTGACATGAGTAACGACAATGGGTGTGAAAAACACCCACGCCGAAAGACCAAGGTTTCCTGCGCAACGTTAATCGACGCAGGGTTAGTCGGTCCCTAAGGCGAGGCTGAAAAGCGTAGTCGATGGAAAACAGGTTAATATTCCTGTACTTCTGGTTATTGCGATGGAGGGACGGAGAAGGCTAGGCCAGCTTGGCGTTGGTTGTCCAAGTTTAAGGTGGTAGGCTGAGATCTTAGGTAAATCCGGGATCTTAAGGCCGAGAGCTGATGACGAGTGTTCTTTTAGAACACGAAGTGGTTGATGCCATGCTTCCAAGAAAAGCTTCTAAGCTTCAGGTAACCAGGAACCGTACCCCAAACCGACACAGGTGGTTGGGTAGAGAATACCAAGGCGCTTGAGAGAACTCGGGTGAAGGAACTAGGCAAAATGGCACCGTAACTTCGGGAGAAGGTGCGCCGGTGAGGGTGAAGTACTTGCTACGTAAGCCCACGCCGGTCGAAGATACCAGGCCGCTGCGACTGTTTATTAAAAACACAGCACTCTGCAAACACGAAAGTGGACGTATAGGGTGTGACGCCTGCCCGGTGCCGGAAGGTTAATTGATGGGGTTAGCTAACGCGAAGCTCTTGATCGAAGCCCCGGTAAACGGCGGCCGTAACTATAACGGTCCTAAGGTAGCGAAATTCCTTGTCGGGTAAGTTCCGACCTGCACGAATGGCGTAACGATGGCGGCGCTGTCTCCACCCGAGACTCAGTGAAATTGAAATCGCTGTGAAGATGCAGTGTATCCGCGGCTAGACGGAAAGACCCCGTGAACCTTTACTATAGCTTTGCACTGGACTTTGAATTTGCTTGTGTAGGATAGGTGGGAGGCTTTGAAGCGTGGACGCCAGTTCGCGTGGAGCCATCCTTGAAATACCACCCTGGCAACTTTGAGGTTCTAACTCAGGTCCGTTATCCGGATCGAGGACAGTGTATGGTGGGTAGTTTGACTGGGGCGGTCTCCTCCTAAAGAGTAACGGAGGAGTACGAAGGTGCGCTCAGACCGGTCGGAAATCGGTCGTAGAGTATAAAGGCAAAAGCGCGCTTGACTGCGAGACAGACACGTCGAGCAGGTACGAAAGTAGGTCTTAGTGATCCGGTGGTTCTGTATGGAAGGGCCATCGCTCAACGGATAAAAGGTACTCCGGGGATAACAGGCTGATACCGCCCAAGAGTTCATATCGACGGCGGTGTTTGGCACCTCGATGTCGGCTCATCACATCCTGGGGCTGAAGCCGGTCCCAAGGGTATGGCTGTTCGCCATTTAAAGTGGTACGCGAGCTGGGTTTAGAACGTCGTGAGACAGTTCGGTCCCTATCTGCCGTGGACGTTTGAGATTTGAGAGGGGCTGCTCCTAGTACGAGAGGACCGGAGTGGACGAACCTCTGGTGTTCCGGTTGTCACGCCAGTGGCATTGCCGGGTAGCTATGTTCGGAATAGATAACCGCTGAAAGCATCTAAGCGGGAAACTAGCCTCAAGATGAGATCTCACTGGAACCTTGAGTTCCCTGAAGGGCCGTCGAAGACTACGACGTTGATAGGTTGGGTGTGTAAGCGCTGTGAGGCGTTGAGCTAACCAATACTAATTGCCCGTGAGGCTTGACCATATAACACCCAAGCAATTTGCATGCTCCTAAATAAAGAGCAAAGCCAGATTGCGGTGTGTGAAGACGCAATGAACCGAAAGTTCGCACAACACACAAACTATCGCATACCCAATTTGCTGAAGCGTCGAAAGACGGTTCGGTACCCGAATTTCTTGACGACCATAGAGCATTGGAACCACCTGATCCCATCCCGAACTCAGTAGTGAAACGATGCATCGCCGATGGTAGTGTGGGGTTTCCCCATGTGAGAGTAGGTCATCGTCAAGATTAAATTCCGAAACCCCTATCTGCGTATGCAGGTAGGGGTTTTGTTTTTGTCCGCAGGAAAATCTGACTCTCCGGGTTTCTATGCAACTGCTCGGGGCGTGGCTATCATGCGGGCCTCATTGTGAGGCGAGACTTGCATGCTGACGTTGTTAAAGCTTCTTAAAGATGGCCGATTCCATTCGGGTGAAGCGCTAGGTGCTGCCTTGGGCATCAGTCGCAGTGCTGTCTGGAAGCAGCTCCAGCACCTGGAGGCTGAGCTGGGTTTGTCCATTCACAAGGTCCGAGGGCGAGGTTATCAGCTTGCCGCGCCATTGACGTTGCTTGATCCGCAGGAAATTGGCCGGCTGGCGTCTTCCTGTAATTGGCCGGTTTTGGCTTTTGACTCGATTGACTCCACCAATGCCGAGGCACTACGCGCCATAGATCAAGGCCAGGCGTCTCCCTTTATCGTACTCGCCGAGCGTCAGACAGCGGGTCGTGGAAGGCGCGGAAGGCGATGGGCGAGTCCATTTGCAGAGAATATTTATTACAGCCTGGTGCTGCGTATTGAAGGTGGGATGCGTCAGCTGGAAGGTTTGAGCCTTGTTGTGGGGCTCGCTGTCATGCATACGCTGCGAGAGCTTGGCATTTCGGCGGCTGGATTGAAGTGGCCCAACGATGTTCTTGTGGGTCAGAAGAAGATTGCCGGAATTCTGCTTGAGCTAGTGGGAGATCCCGCTGATGTTTGCCATGTGGTGCTGGGTGTGGGGATCAATGTAAACATGCAGATAACTGAGGAGGTCGATCAGCAGTGGACTTCCATGCGGCTTGAGTCCGGCAAGGTGTTCGATCGCAATCGCCTGGTCGCCGAGCTTGGATTGATGCTTCAAAAGTATCTGTTGCGTCACCAGGCGAGCGGATTTTCAGCTATTCAGGCTGAGTGGGAGCAAAATCATCTGTGGCAGGGGCGGGCGGTGTCGTTGATAGCTGGTGTAACCCATATAGACGGTGAAGTGCTGGGGATCGATAGCCAAGGCGCCTTGCGCTTGAAGGTGGATGGCGTGGAAAAAGTTTTCAGTGGTGGCGAGCTGAGTCTGAGGTTGCGCGATGATTCTTGAGCTCGATTGCGGAAATAGTTTCATCAAGTGGCGCGTGCTTGAGGCGAATGCGCAGTCAGTGGTGGGTGAGGGCGTTGTCGATTCGGATCTGGCGCTGCTTGACGACTTGAAGGCACTGAAAGGCCTTGCTCTGAAGTTTTGTCGGCTGGTGAGTGTCAGGACTGCGGATGAAACCAATGAGTTGACCGCTTTGTTGAAGGCGTCCTTCAATGTCTCGGCGGTCTGCGCGGTTCCCGCGCGGGAAATGTCCGGCGTGCGCAATGGTTATGAGGAATTCGAGCGGCTCGGGCTGGATCGCTGGCTTGCGATGCTGGGCGGTTTTCATCTGGCTGCAGGCGCGTGCCTTGTCCTTGATTTCGGTACTGCTGTAACAGCTGACTTCGTTGCCAGGGATGGAGGGCACTTGGGTGGATTCATCTGTCCCGGTATGCCATTGATGCGTAATCAGCTTCGCACACATACCCGCAAGATTCGTTACGGTGATCGCGCGGCGGAGCGCGCGCTGGAGAGTCTCATTCCGGGTCGTACGACGGTCGAAGCTGTCGAGCGAGGGTGTCTGTTGATGCTTCAAGGGTTTGTGCTTACTCAGCTGGAACTGGCGCGCAGCTACTGGGGTAAAGAATTCGTAGTGTTCCTGACGGGGGGGGATGCTGCCTTGGTTTCAGGCATCGTGCCGGAGGCGAGGGTGGTTCCGGACCTGGTATTCGTTGGCTTGGCTATGGCGTGTCCTTTGTCCTGAGGTCCTTATGCGTTGGTTGTTTCTGCTTCTGCTGGTTCTCAACGTCTTCTACTACATCTGGTATCAGCAAGAGGCTCCTCTGCGTGCGAAGGATGTGACGCCTTTAAGCTTGTATCGGGGGGGGCAGCAGGATATTCGCCTGCTGAGTGAAACGCCTGATTCGACCAAGGAAAAAGGAAAGGCTGCTCAAGTAGATCCAGGTTGCCTGTATTTAGGCGGATTTACGCGGCAGGATGTCGCTCAGGGGCTTGAGCGCCGATTGAGCGGCATGGAGGTGAAATATCAGTTGTTGCCGAAGGGGAGTGCTGAGTCAGCCGGTTACTGGGTACGTGTGGCCCCCGAGAGCAGGCGTTGGCTGGATGATTTGCAGTTGCTAAACCTTTCTAGAGAATTCAATGAGTTAAAACATAAAATAATGCCTTGCGAGGGGGTTGCGCCCATCGAATAGTTTGCATAGAATGGCGCCCGCTCCACAGCGAAGACCTAAAGCGGTTAGCGATGTGAAGCAAGGTCAACGCAGCTAACCTCAGGTTTTTAATGAGAAAAATGCTTGACAGAAGGCTGGCATGATGTAGAATGCCGGCTCGCTTAGGAGGGGTTCCCGAGCGGCCAAAGGGATCAGACTGTAAATCTGACGTCTACGACTTCGAAGGTTCGAATCCTTCCCCCTCCACCATTTTTAGCGAGAGCTGCAAGCCTCGCGGGTATAGTTTAGTGGTAGAACCTCAGCCTTCCAAGCTGATGATGCGGGTTCGATTCCCGCTACCCGCTCCAAGTTTGCAGGTTTTGCACGGTGTTTCGCTCTTGTAGCTCAGTTGGTAGAGCACACCCTTGGTAAGGGTGAGGTCAGCGGTTCAAATCCGCTCAAGAGCTCCATATAACAAGGCAGATATGAAAATATCTGCCTTTGTTTTAATGGCTAGAGGTTGTTTGTCATTGTGTGCAGGCGGTTTTGACCTCCTGGTGCAGGCGAGCGATTTGGGTCATTGAGTAAGTTGTTGTAAAGTCTTTTTCGGGCCGGCATAATGGTCGGCCTGATTTTGTTTTAGGTCAGTAGCTCAATTGGCAGAGCGACGGTCTCCAAAACCGTAGGTTGGGGGTTCGATTCCCTCCTGACCTGCCAGATTCACCAGGTGTGTCTGGCTTTCTTTTCACAGGATCTTCATAGATGACTCCTAAAGCTGAAGCTCAAGGTTCTCGCTTCGATCTGCTCAAGTGGCTAGTGGTAGTCGCTTTGGTGGTTGTTGGCGTTGTTGGCAATCAGTATTTCTCTGCTTCGCCGATCCTGTACCGTGTGCTCGCTTTGCTTGTGATTGCTGCTGTAGCTGCCTTTGTAGGCTTGCAGACGGTCAAGGGCAAGTCTTTCTTTGTTCTTGTCAAGGAAGCGCGCACCGAGATTCGTAAAGTCGTTTGGCCAACTCGCCAAGAAACCACGCAGACCACGTTGATTGTTGTGGCTGTTGTTCTGGTTATGGCGTTGCTGTTGTGGGGGCTTGATTCCCTGCTCGGCTGGCTTGTTTCCTTGATTGTCGGCTAAGGGTGTCCCGTGGCTAAGCGTTGGTATGTTGTGCATGCTTACTCCGGTTACGAGAAGCATGTTATGCGCTCGTTGATTGAGCGCGTAAAGCTGGCTGGCATGGAAGATGGCTTCGGCGAGATTCTGGTTCCCACTGAAGAAGTGGTTGAAATGCGTAATGGCCAGAAGCGTAAAAGCGAGCGCAAATTCTTCCCGGGTTACGTGCTGGTTCAGATGGACATGAATGAGGGTACTTGGCACTTGGTCAAGGATACTCCTCGAGTTATGGGTTTCATTGGCGGTACCGCTGATAAGCCGGCTCCAATCACTGATAAGGAAGCAGAAGCAATTCTGCGCCGCGTCGCTGATGGTAGCGACAAGCCGAAGCCGAAGACTCTGTTCGAGCCAGGTGAGTCGGTACGCGTCAATGATGGTCCTTTTGCCGATTTTACCGGCACTGTTGAAGAAGTTAACTACGAAAAGAGTCGCATCCAGGTGGCTGTACTCATTTTCGGTCGCTCTACTCCGGTAGAGTTGGAGTTCAGTCAGGTCGAAAAGGTCTAACTGAGCAAGCATCCCAACCCCGCAGCCCTAGGCTGTGGGGTTTTGTCGTCACTGGGATAAACGCGCAAGTAACCGGGGAGCCTTTCGAGGCGTTTGAACCCGTAATTGGAGTGCCTCATGGCCAAGAAGATTACCGCTTACATCAAGCTGCAAGTGAAGGCCGCTCAGGCTAACCCAAGCCCACCTGTTGGTCCTGCTCTGGGTCAGCACGGCGTGAACATCATGGAATTCTGCAAGGCTTTCAACGCCCGTACTCAGGGGCTTGAGCCAGGTCTGCCGACTCCAGTGATCATCACTGTCTATAGCGACCGTAGCTTCACGTTCGAAACCAAATCCACCCCTGCTTCGGTTCTGCTGAAGAAGGCGGCCGGTCTGACCAGCGGTTCCGCTCGTCCGAACACCGTTAAGGTTGGCACCGTTACCCGTGCTCAGCTGGAAGAAATCGCGAAAACCAAAAACGCGGATCTGACTGCAGCTGATATGGAAGCAGCCGTGCGTACTATCGCCGGTTCTGCTCGTAGCATGGGCCTTAACGTGGAGGGTGTGTAATGGCTAAGCTGACCAAGCGTCAAAAGGCTATCGCCGGCAAAATCGAAGCAGGCAAGGCCTACAACTTTGTAGACGCCGCTGCACTGCTGGCCGAGCTGTCGACTGTCAAGTTCAGCGAGTCGTTCGACGTTGCTGTAAACCTGGGCGTTGACCCACGTAAATCCGACCAGGTCGTTCGTAGCGCTACTGTGCTGCCACACGGCACTGGCAAGACCGTTCGCGTTGCTGTGTTCACCCAGGGTCCAGCTGCTGAAGCTGCTCTGGCTGCCGGCGCTGACCGCGTAGGTATGGATGATCTGGCTGCCGAAATGAAAGGCGGCGACCTGAACTACGACGTAGTGATCGCATCCCCGGATGCCATGCGCGTAGTAGGTCAACTGGGTCAGATCCTCGGTCCACGTGGTCTGATGCCTAACCCTAAAGTCGGCACCGTAACTCCAGACGTAGCCACCGCGGTTAAAAACGCCAAGGCTGGTCAGGTTCGTTATCGCACCGACAAAAACGGCATCATCCACACTTCCGTTGGCAAGATCGGCTTCGACGCCGTCAAGCTGAAGGAAAACGTTGAAGCCCTGATCGCTGATCTGAAGCGTATCAAGCCAGCTTCCTCGAAAGGCATTTACGTTAAGCGCGTAACCCTGAGCACCACCATGGGCCCAGGTCTGGTCATCGACCAGAGCTCGCTGGACGCGTAAGACAAAAATTGGCGCAAGTATTTGCGCCAGTTGAAAAATTGGGGTCCCTGCCTGGCGGGGGCTATCCAAGACCGTAGGCGACGAAAGTCTTAAACCACAAGCCTACGCAGATGGTGCTCCCGGTTCCTTACCGAATCAGACACCAAAACGACATCCGGTTTCGACCAGATGAAACGGTAACAAGCAGGAGTTAAACCCGTGGCAATTAAACTCGAAGACAAGAAGGCCATCGTCGCTGAAGTCAACGAGGCTGCCAAAGTCGCTCTGTCCGCTGTCGTGGCTGATGCCCGTGGCGTAACAGTAGGCGCGATGACCGGACTCCGTAAAGAGGCTCGTGAAGCTGGCGTTTACGTACGTGTTGTACGTAACACCCTGCTCAAGCGCGCTGTTGCTGACACTGAATTCAGTGTCCTTAACGACGTGTTCACCGGCCCTACCCTGATTGCATTCTCCAAAGAACATCCAGGCGCTGCTGCCCGGATTTTCAAAGAGTTCGCAAAGGGTCAGGACAAGTTCGAGATCAAGGCAGCTGCGTTCGAGGGCAAGTTCCTCGCAGCTAACCAAATCGACGTACTGGCAACTCTGCCGACCCGTGACGAAGCAATTTCTCAGCTGATGAGCGTGATTCAAGGCGCAACCAGCAAATTGGCTCGTACTCTGGCGGCAATTCGCGACCAGAAAGAAGCTGCTGCAGCCTAAGGCTCGTCAACTTCTCGCGTTTTTTGTTTTTTTCGATGGTCGCGTAGGCCGTCCCCAATATCAGGAATTAGATTCATGTCTATCTCTCAGAACGATATCCTTGAAGCAGTTGGCAACATGTCCGTAATGGAAGTTGTTGAGCTGATCAAAGCTTTCGAAGAAAAATTCGGTGTTACCGCTGCTGCTGCATCGGCTGGTCCAGCTGCTGCCGCTGCCGTTGTTGAAGAACAAACTGAATTCAACGTCATGCTGACCGAAGCTGGCGAGAAGAAAGTTAACGTGATCAAGGCTGTACGTGAACTGACCGGTCTGGGCCTGAAAGAAGCCAAGGCTGTAGTTGACGGTGCTCCTGCGATGGTTCTGGAAGGCGTTGCCAAAGACGCAGCTGACAAAGCCAAAGCAGCTCTGGAAGAAGCAGGCGCTAAAGTCGAGCTGAAGTAAGCATCGACTTTGCGTTTCCAGCCCGAGCGTTAAGCGACAGGCTGATGGCTGGTGGCTCTTGCCACCGGCCTTTTTCCGTTATTGGCAGCCGGCTCGGTCGGCGCTGATAACGAGCTGTAACCACCCGATGCGGTGGCGCAAACCATGGGGTTTGCACGATTTTCTGGCTGCTCCCGTCGGGAGGGGCCAAACAAGCAGGTGACCAAGCTGGGGAACGCTGATGGCTTACTCATATACTGAGAAAAAACGTATCCGCAAGGACTTTAGCAAGTTGCCGGACGTCATGGATGTGCCGTACCTCCTGGCCATCCAGCTGGATTCGTATCGTGAATTCTTGCAAGCGGGAGCGACTAAAGATCAGTTCCGCGACGTGGGCCTGCATGCGGCCTTCAAATCCGTTTTCCCGATCATCAGCTACTCCGGCAATGCTGCGCTGGAGTACGTCGGTTATCGCCTGGGCGAACCGGCATTTGATGTCAAAGAATGCGTATTGCGCGGTGTAACTTACGCCGTACCTTTGCGGGTAAAAGTGCGCCTGATCATTTTCGACAAAGAGTCGTCGAATAAAGCGATCAAGGACATCAAAGAGCAAGAAGTCTACATGGGTGAAATCCCCCTGATGACTGAGAACGGTACCTTCGTAATCAACGGTACCGAGCGTGTAATCGTTTCCCAGCTGCACCGTTCCCCGGGCGTGTTCTTCGACCACGACCGTGGCAAGACGCACAGCTCCGGTAAACTGCTGTACTCCGCGCGCATCATTCCTTACCGCGGTTCGTGGCTGGACTTCGAGTTCGACCCGAAAGACTGCGTATTCGTGCGTATCGACCGTCGTCGCAAGCTGCCTGCATCGGTACTGCTGCGCGCGCTCGGCTATACCACCGAAGAAGTGCTGGACGCGTTCTACACCACCAACGTATTCCACGTGAAAGGCGAGAGCCTGAGCCTGGAGCTGGTGCCTCAGCGCCTGCGCGGTGAAATCGCAGTTCTGGATATCCAGGATGACAAAGGCAAGGTTATTGTCGAGCAAGGTCGTCGTATCACCGCTCGTCACATCAACCAGCTGGAAAAAGCAGGGATCAAAGAGCTGGAAGTGCCTCTGGACTACGTCCTGGGTCGCACCACCGCCAAGGTCATCGTGCATCCGGCAACCGGCGAAATCCTGGCAGAGTGCAACACCGAGCTGAACACCGAGATCCTGGCGAAAATCGCCAAGGCCGGCGTTGTTCGCATCGAAACTCTGTACACCAACGATATCGACTGCGGTCCGTTCGTCTCCGACACGCTGAAGATCGACTCCACCAGCAACCAACTGGAAGCGCTGGTCGAGATCTATCGCATGATGCGTCCTGGCGAGCCGCCAACCAAAGACGCTGCCGAAACCCTGTTCAACAACCTGTTCTTCAGCCCTGAGCGCTATGACCTGTCTGCGGTCGGCCGGATGAAGTTCAACCGTCGTATCGGTCGTACCGAAATCGAAGGTTCGGGCGTGCTGTGCAAGGAAGACATCGTCGCGGTACTGAAGACTCTGGTCGACATCCGTAACGGTAAAGGCATCGTCGATGACATCGACCACCTGGGTAACCGTCGTGTTCGCTGCGTAGGCGAAATGGCCGAGAACCAGTTCCGCGTTGGCCTGGTGCGTGTTGAGCGTGCGGTCAAAGAGCGTCTGTCGATGGCTGAAAGCGAAGGCCTGATGCCGCAAGACCTGATCAACGCCAAGCCGGTAGCGGCGGCGGTGAAAGAGTTCTTCGGTTCCAGCCAGCTGTCCCAGTTCATGGACCAGAACAACCCGCTGTCCGAGATCACCCACAAGCGTCGTGTTTCTGCACTCGGCCCTGGCGGTCTGACTCGTGAGCGTGCCGGCTTCGAAGTTCGAGACGTACACCCGACGCACTACGGTCGTGTTTGCCCGATCGAAACGCCGGAAGGTCCGAACATCGGTCTGATCAACTCCCTGGCTGCCTATGCGCGCACCAACCAGTACGGCTTCCTCGAGAGCCCGTACCGCGTGGTGAAAGACGCTCTGGTCACCGACGAGATCGTGTTCCTGTCCGCCATCGAAGAAGCTGATCACGTGATCGCTCAGGCTTCGGCCACGATGAACGACAAGAAAGTCCTGATCGACGAGCTGGTAGCTGTTCGTCACCTGAACGAGTTCACCGTCAAGGCGCCTGAAGACGTCACCTTGATGGACGTATCGCCGAAGCAGGTAGTTTCGGTTGCAGCGTCGCTGATCCCGTTCCTCGAGCACGACGACGCCAACCGTGCGTTGATGGGTTCGAACATGCAGCGTCAAGCCGTACCAACCCTGCGTGCTGACAAGCCGCTGGTCGGTACCGGTATGGAGCGTAACGTAGCTCGTGACTCCGGCGTTTGCGTCGTGGCTCGTCGTGGCGGCGTGATCGACTCCGTCGATGCCAGCCGTATCGTGGTTCGTGTTGCCGATGACGAAGTTGAAACCGGTGAAGCCGGTGTCGACATCTACAACCTGACCAAATACACCCGCTCCAACCAGAACACCTGCATCAACCAGCGTCCGCTGGTGCGTAAAGGTGATCGGGTTCAGCGTAGCGACATCATGGCCGATGGTCCGTCCACCGATATGGGTGAACTGGCACTGGGTCAGAACATGCGCATCGCGTTCATGGCATGGAACGGCTTCAACTTCGAAGACTCCATCTGCCTGTCCGAGCGTGTTGTTCAGGAAGACCGTTTCACCACGATCCACATCCAGGAACTGACCTGTGTGGCCCGTGACACCAAGCTTGGCCCAGAGGAAATCACTGCGGACATCCCGAACGTGGGTGAGGCTGCACTGAACAAGCTGGACGAAGCCGGTATCGTTTACGTAGGTGCTGAAGTAGGCGCTGGCGACATCCTGGTTGGTAAGGTCACTCCGAAAGGCGAGACCCAGTTGACTCCGGAAGAGAAGCTGCTGCGCGCGATCTTCGGTGAAAAAGCCAGCGACGTTAAAGACACCTCCCTGCGTGTACCTACCGGTACCAAGGGTACTGTCATCGACGTACAGGTCTTCACCCGCGACGGCGTTGAGCGTGATGCTCGTGCCCTGTCGATCGAGAAGTCCCAGCTGGACGAGATCCGCAAGGACCTCAACGAAGAGTTCCGTATCGTCGAAGGCGCTACTTTCGAACGTCTGCGCTCCGCTCTGGTCGGCCACAAAGCCGAAGGCGGCGCCGGCCTGAAGAAAGGCCAGGACATCACCGACGAAGTACTCGACGGTCTTGAGCACGGCCAGTGGTTCAAACTGCGCATGGCTGAAGATGCTCTGAACGAGCAGCTCGAAAAGGCCCAGGCCTACATCGTTGATCGTCGTCGTCTGCTGGATGACAAGTTCGAAGACAAGAAGCGCAAACTGCAGCAAGGTGATGACCTGGCTCCAGGCGTGCTGAAAATCGTCAAGGTTTACCTGGCAATCCGTCGTCGCATCCAACCGGGCGACAAGATGGCCGGTCGTCACGGTAACAAGGGTGTGGTCTCCG
Organism: Pseudomonas fluorescens group sp. PF-69; assembly: GCF_054481235.1. Lineage (NCBI taxonomy): Bacteria > Pseudomonadati > Pseudomonadota > Gammaproteobacteria > Pseudomonadales > Pseudomonadaceae > Pseudomonas > Pseudomonas fluorescens group sp. PF-69. Next base: position 2,245,139 of record NZ_JBTMNC010000001.1, read on the forward strand.
TGATCATGCCGGTTGAAGACATGCCGCACGATGCCAATGGCACCCCGGTCGACGTCGTCCTCAACCCGTTGGGCGTACCTTCGCGTATGAACGTTGGTCAGATCCTTGAAACCCACCTGGGCCTCGCGGCCAAAGGTCTGGGCGAGAAGATCAACCGCATGATTGAAGAGCAGCGTAAAGTTGCCGAGCTGCGTAAATTCCTGCACGAGATCTACAACGAGATCGGCGGTCGTCAGGAAAGCCTCGATGACTTCTCGGACCAGGAAATTCTGGATCTGGCTCAAAACCTGCGCGGCGGCGTACCGATGGCCACTCCGGTGTTCGACGGTGCCAAGGAAAGCGAGATCAAGGCCATGCTGAAACTGGCAGACCTGCCAGAAAGCGGCCAGATGCAGCTGACCGATGGCCGTACCGGCAACAAGTTCGAGCGCCCGGTTACCGTTGGCTACATGTACATGCTGAAGCTGAACCACTTGGTAGACGACAAGATGCACGCTCGTTCTACCGGTTCGTACAGCCTGGTTACCCAGCAACCGCTGGGTGGTAAGGCGCAGTTCGGTGGTCAGCGTTTCGGGGAGATGGAGGTCTGGGCACTGGAAGCATACGGTGCTGCATACACTCTGCAAGAAATGCTCACAGTGAAGTCGGACGATGTGAACGGCCGGACCAAGATGTACAAAAACATCGTGGACGGCGATCACCGTATGGAGCCGGGCATGCCCGAGTCCTTCAACGTGTTGATCAAGGAAATTCGTTCCCTCGGCATCGATATCGATCTGGAAACCGAATAACACGTGACGCGAATCGAGAGCGGGGCTGGATTGCCCGCTCTCTGCTCCGCCAGGAGGAAAGGCCTTGAAAGACCTACTGAATTTGCTGAAAAACCAGGGTCAAGTCGAAGAGTTCGACGCCATCCGTATCGGATTGGCATCGCCTGAGATGATCCGTTCGTGGTCGTTCGGTGAAGTTAAAAAGCCGGAAACCATCAACTACCGTACGTTCAAACCTGAGCGTGACGGTCTGTTCTGCGCCAAAATCTTTGGCCCGGTAAAGGATTACGAGTGCCTGTGCGGTAAGTACAAGCGCTTGAAACACCGTGGTGTGATCTGCGAGAAGTGCGGCGTTGAAGTCGCGCTGGCAAAAGTTCGTCGTGAGCGCATGGCGCACATCGAACTGGCTTCGCCGGTTGCCCACATCTGGTTCCTGAAGTCGCTGCCGTCCCGTATCGGCTTGCTGATGGACATGACCCTGCGTGATATCGAGCGCGTTCTCTACTTCGAGAGCTACGTCGTTATCGATCCAGGCATGACCACCCTTGAAAAAGGTCAGCTGCTCAACGACGAGCAGTACTTCGAAGCGCTGGAAGAGTTCGGCGACGATTTCGATGCCCGCATGGGTGCCGAAGCTGTCCGCGAACTGCTGCACGCTATCGACCTGGAGCACGAGATTGGTCGCCTGCGTGAAGAAATTCCGCAAACCAACTCCGAAACCAAGATCAAGAAGCTGTCCAAGCGTCTGAAGTTGATGGAAGCCTTCCAGGGTTCCGGCAACCTGCCAGAGTGGATGGTGCTGACCGTTCTGCCGGTTCTGCCGCCAGATCTGCGTCCACTGGTCCCGCTGGATGGCGGTCGTTTCGCGACTTCCGACCTCAACGATCTGTATCGTCGAGTGATCAACCGTAACAACCGTTTGAAGCGCCTGCTGGATCTGTCCGCTCCGGACATCATCGTGCGCAACGAAAAACGTATGTTGCAGGAAGCCGTCGACGCATTGCTCGACAACGGTCGTCGTGGCCGCGCCATTACTGGTTCCAACAAGCGTCCTCTGAAATCCCTGGCTGACATGATCAAGGGTAAGCAAGGTCGTTTCCGTCAGAACTTGCTCGGTAAGCGTGTTGACTACTCGGGTCGTTCGGTAATTACCGTAGGTCCGACCCTGCGTCTGCACCAGTGCGGTCTGCCGAAGAAGATGGCTCTCGAGCTGTTCAAGCCGTTCATTTTCGGCAAGCTGGAAATGCGTGGTCTCGCGACCACCATCAAAGCCGCCAAGAAGATGGTCGAGCGCGAGCTGCCAGAGGTTTGGGACGTTCTCGCTGAAGTGATTCGCGAACACCCAGTGCTTCTCAACCGTGCGCCGACCCTTCACCGTCTGGGTATCCAGGCGTTTGAACCGGTACTGATCGAAGGCAAGGCTATCCAGCTGCACCCTCTGGTCTGCGCCGCGTACAACGCCGACTTCGACGGCGACCAAATGGCCGTGCACGTACCGCTGACACTGGAAGCCCAGTTGGAAGCGCGTGCGTTGATGATGTCGACCAACAACATTCTGTCGCCAGCCAACGGTGAGCCAATCATCGTTCCGTCGCAGGACGTTGTATTGGGTCTGTACTACATGACTCGTGAAGCGATCAACGCCAAGGGCGAAGGTCGTGTGTTCGCGGATCTGCAGGAAGTTGACCGTGTGTTCCGTGCCGGCGAAGCCGCTCTGCACGCCAAGGTCAAAGTGCGGATCAACGAAACCGTCAACGACCGTGACGGCGGCAGCGTGACCAACACCCGTATCGTCGACACCACTGTCGGCCGTGCGCTGTTGTTCCAGGTTGTGCCAAAAGGTCTGTCGTACGACGTCGTCAACCTGCCGATGAAGAAAAAGGCGATCTCCAAGCTGATCAACCAGTGCTACCGCGTGGTTGGTCTGAAAGAGACCGTGATCTTCGCTGACCAGTTGATGTACACCGGTTTTGCCTACTCGACCATTTCCGGCGTTTCCATCGGTGTTAACGACTTCGTTATCCCGGATGAAAAAGCCCGCATCATCGGTGCAGCCACCGACGAAGTGAAAGAGATCGAAAGTCAGTACGCCTCCGGCCTGGTAACCCAGGGCGAGAAGTACAACAAAGTGATCGACCTCTGGTCCAAGGCGAACGACGAAGTTTCCAAGGCGATGATGGCCAACCTCTCGAAAGAGAAAGTCATCGACCGTCATGGCGTCGAAGTCGACCAGGAATCCTTCAACTCGATGTACATGATGGCCGACTCGGGCGCACGGGGTTCTGCTGCGCAGATCCGTCAGCTCGCCGGTATGCGTGGCCTGATGGCCAAGCCGGACGGCTCCATCATCGAAACGCCGATTACTGCGAACTTCCGTGAAGGTTTGAGCGTACTCCAGTACTTCATCTCCACTCACGGTGCTCGTAAGGGGCTTGCGGATACCGCGTTGAAAACAGCTAACTCCGGTTACCTGACTCGTCGTCTGGTAGACGTAGCGCAAGATCTGGTTGTAACCGAGATCGATTGCGGCACCGAACATGGCCTGGTAATGACTCCGCACATTGAAGGCGGTGACGTTGTAGAGCCATTGGGTGAGCGCGTATTGGGTCGTGTTATCGCCCGTGACGTATTCAAGCCAGGTACCGAGGACGTCATCGTTCCTGCCGGCACCCTGGTAGACGAGAAGTGGGTCGAGTTCATCGAGCTGAACAGCATCGACGAAGTGATCGTGCGTTCGCCGATCAGTTGCGAAACCCGTTATGGCATTTGCGCCAAGTGCTACGGCCGTGACCTGGCTCGTGGTCACCAGGTGAACATCGGTGAAGCGGTTGGCGTTATCGCTGCCCAGTCCATCGGTGAGCCGGGAACCCAGCTGACGATGCGTACGTTCCACATCGGTGGTGCGGCAAGCCGGACCTCCGCAGCCGACAGCGTTCAGGTGAAGAATGGCGGTACCGTCCGTCTGCACAACCTGAAACACGTTGAGCGAGTGGATGGCCACCTGGTTGCTGTGTCCCGTTCTGGCGAGCTGGCTATCGCTGATGACTTCGGTCGTGAGCGTGAGCGTTACAAGCTGCCATACGGTGCCGTGATTTCGGTTAAAGAAGGTGACAAGGTCGACGCTGGCGCAATCGTGGCCAAGTGGGATCCGCACACTCACCCGATCGTTACCGAAATGAAAGGTACCGTGACCTACGTGGGCATGGAAGAAGGCATCACGATCAAGCGTCAGACTGACGAATTGACCGGTATGACCAACATTGAAGTACTCGACGCCAAAGATCGTCCAGCTGCCGGTAAAGACATCCGTCCAGCCGTGAAGATGGTCGATGACAACGGCAAGGATCTGTTGCTGCCAGGCACTGACGTTATCGCTCAGTACTTCCTGCCAGCCAACGCCCTGGTCGGTGTAGCGGACGGTGCGAAGATTGCGATCGGTGATGTTATCGCTCGTATTCCGCAAGAAACTTCGAAGACCCGTGACATCACCGGTGGTCTGCCGCGTGTTGCCGACTTGTTCGAAGCTCGTCGTCCGAAAGAAGCGTCGATTCTGGCTGAAGTCAGCGGCACCATCGCGTTCGGTAAAGAGACCAAAGGCAAGCGCCGTCTGGTTATCACCCCGAACGACGGTAGCGATCCGTATGAAGAGCTGATTCCGAAGTGGCGTCACCTGAACGTCTTCGAAGGCGAACAAGTGAACCGCGGCGAAGTTATCTCCGACGGCCCGAGCGATCCACACGACATCCTGCGTCTGCTGGGTGTAAGTGCGCTCGCCAAGTACATCGTTAACGAGATCCAGGACGTTTACCGTCTGCAAGGCGTGAAGATCAACGACAAGCACATCGAGACCATCCTGCGTCAGATGCTGCGTAAAGTTGAGATCGCTGAATCCGGCGATTCCAGTTTCATCAAGGGCGACCAGATGGAACTGACTCACGTACTGGTAGAGAACGAGCGCCTGAGCGCGGAAGACAAGTTTGTCTCCAAGTTCACTCGCGTTCTGCTGGGTATCACCAAGGCGTCGTTGTCCACCGAATCGTTCATCTCGGCGGCTTCCTTCCAGGAAACCACTCGCGTACTGACCGAAGCGGCGGTAACCGGCAAGCGCGATTACCTGCGCGGCCTGAAAGAAAACGTGGTCGTGGGTCGTCTGATCCCGGCTGGTACCGGTCTGGCTTATCACAGCGAGCGCAAGCGTCGCCGTGATGCAGACAAACCGTTGCGCGTAAGCGCCAGTGAAGTGGAAGCTGCACTGACCGAAGCGCTGAACTCGAGCGGTAACTGAGTTCTGCGGTAAATGAGCGTAAGGCCCTGGTCACTCCGTTCATCGAATCGAGACAAATTGTCGAGGTTGGATGAGCGGGGAGGTCGGGGCCTTGCCTTGACTGGGGACAAGATCCTCTTTAGACTCTTGTACCCCTAAATTTGGCGGGAACTCGTTCCTGCCATTTTGCTTTTCTTGCAAGACAATAGCGTCGCAAGACAACAGTGGAGCTAGTAGATGGCAACTATCAACCAGCTGGTACGTCAGCCGCGTAAGCGTATCGTCGAGAAATCCGACGTGCCTGCGCTGCAGAACTGCCCGCAACGTCGTGGCGTGTGCACCCGTGTGTACACCACTACGCCGAAAAAACCTAACTCGGCACTGCGTAAAGTATGCCGTGTGCGTCTGACCAACGGTTTCGAGGTTTCCTCGTACATCGGCGGTGAAGGCCACAACCTGCAAGAGCACAGCGTGGTACTGATCCGCGGCGGTCGTGTAAAAGACTTGCCAGGTGTTCGTTACCACACCGTACGCGGTTCTTTGGATACTTCCGGCGTTAAAGGTCGTAACCAGGGTCGTTCGAAGTACGGTACCAAGCGTCCGAAGTAGTAGTCGCTTGCTGCAAAAAACTGATTTCTATTTTTCTGAGTCGATAAGAGTAAGGTCGGAGGCGTCCCGTCAAGGGCACCGATTCCGAGCGAACCTGAAGACCGTTTGAGGGCTTATCCATGCCAAGAAGACGCGTAGCAGCCAAGCGCGAAGTGCTTGACGATCCAAAATACGGAAGCCAAATCCTGGCCAAGTTCATGAACCACGTGATGGAAAGCGGTAAGAAAGCCGTTGCCGAGCGTATCGTTTATGGCGCGCTGGAAAAGGTTAAAGAACGCAAGAACAGCGACCCCCTGGAAATCTTCGAGAAAGCTCTCGACGCCATCGCTCCGCTGGTCGAAGTAAAGTCGCGCCGTGTAGGCGGTGCCACTTACCAGGTTCCGGTTGAAGTTCGTCCGTCCCGTCGTAACGCTCTGGCAATGCGCTGGTTGGTAGACTTCGCCCGTAAGCGCGGCGAGAAGTCTATGGCTCTGCGTTTGGCTGGCGAACTGCTGGACGCTGCCGAAGGTAAAGGTGCTGCAGTTAAGAAGCGTGAAGACGTGCACCGTATGGCTGAAGCTAACAAAGCTTTCTCGCACTACCGCTTCTAATTTTAGCGTCACTAATTTTGCGAGGGCTTTATGGCTCGTACTACACCGATTAATCGCTACCGTAACATTGGTATCGTTGCTCACGTGGATGCTGGTAAAACCACCACCACCGAGCGCGTCCTTTTTTACACTGGCAAAAGTCACAAGATGGGCGAGGTGCATGACGGCGCCGCGACCACAGACTGGATGGTGCAGGAGCAGGAGCGTGGTATTACCATTACTTCTGCTGCTATTACCGCCTTCTGGCAGGGTTCTGCTAAGCAGCACAAAGACCAATACCGCTTCAACGTCATTGACACCCCGGGTCACGTAGACTTCACCATTGAAGTTGAACGTTCCCTGCGTGTACTCGACGGCGCGGTCGTTGTGTTCTGTGGTACTTCCGGCGTTGAGCCTCAGTCCGAAACCGTATGGCGTCAAGCCAACAAGTACGGTGTTCCACGTATCGTTTACGTGAACAAGATGGACCGTGCCGGTGCGAACTTCCTGCGCGTGATCGCTCAGATCAAGCAGCGTCTGGGTCACACTCCGGTGCCGATCCAGTTGGCTATCGGTTCCGAAGACAACTTCCAGGGTCAGATCGATCTGATGACCATGGAAGCGGTTTACTGGAACGATGCTGACAAGGGCATGACTCCACGTCGCGAAGCTATCCCTGCTGAACTGCAGGAGCTGGCTGAAGAGTGGCGCAGCAACATGGTTGAGGCTGCGGCCGAAGCCAGCGAAGAGCTGATGAACAAGTACCTCGAAGGCGAAGAGCTCTCCATCGAGGAAATCAAGGCCGCTCTGCGTCAGCGTACCATCGCTGGTGAGATCGTTCTGGCTGTTTGCGGTTCTTCCTTCAAGAACAAGGGCGTTCCCCTGGTTCTCGACGCCGTTATCGACTACCTGCCTGCGCCAACTGACATTCCTGCCATCAAGGGTACTGACCCGGATGACGAGGAAAAGCAGATGGAGCGTCATGCAGACGACAACGAGCCGTTCTCGGCTCTGGCGTTCAAAATCGCTACCGACCCATTCGTGGGTACCTTGACCTTTGTCCGTGTTTACTCGGGCGTGTTGGCCTCCGGCGACGGCGTGATCAACTCGGTTAAAGGCAAGAAAGAGCGTGTGGGTCGTATGGTGCAAATGCACGCAAACGCTCGCGAAGAAATCAAGGAAGTACGCGCTGGTGACATCGCGGCCTTGATCGGCATGAAGGACGTCACCACCGGTGAAACTTTGTGCAACGCTGACAAGCCAATCATCCTGGTTCGTATGGACTTCCCGGAGCCGGTTATTTCGGTTGCCGTTGAGCCTAAAACCAAGGATGACCAGGAAAAAATGGGTATCGCTCTGGGCAAGCTTGCTCAGGAAGACCCGTCTTTCCGCGTCAAAACTGATGAAGAGACTGGTCAGACGATCATCTCTGGCATGGGCGAGCTGCACCTGGACATCCTGGTTGACCGGATGCGCCGTGAGTTCAACGTCGAAGCCAACATCGGTAAGCCTCAGGTTTCCTATCGTGAGCGCATCACGAAGAGCTGCGAAATCGAAGGCAAGTTCGTTCGTCAGTCCGGCGGTCGTGGCCAGTTCGGTCATTGCTGGATCCGTTTTGCACCTGCTGACGAAGGTCAGGAAGGTCTGCAATTCCTGAACGAAGTAGTGGGTGGTGTGGTTCCTAAGGAATACATCCCGGCTATCCAGAAGGGTATCGAAGAGCAGATGAAGAACGGTGTTGTTGCCGGCTATCCGCTGATCGGCCTGAAGGCTACCGTGTTTGATGGTTCTTACCACGACGTCGACTCGAACGAGATGGCGTTTAAGGTGGCTGCTTCCATGGCGACCAAGCAACTGGCCCAGAAGGGTGGTGGTGAGTTGCTCGAGCCGATCATGGCGGTAGAGGTTGTTACGCCTGAAGACTATATGGGTGACGTGATGGGCGACCTTAACCGTCGTCGCGGCATGATTCTGGGTATGGAAGATACGGTTTCCGGTAAGGTTATCCGTGCTGAAGTTCCGTTGGGCGAGATGTTCGGTTATGCGACTGACGTTCGTTCGATGTCCCAGGGTCGCGCAAGCTACTCTATGGAATTCAAAAAATACAATACGGCTCCGTCGCACATCGTCGAAACCGTTACCAAAAAACAAGGCTGATTCAGTCCTTTAGGCAAGGAGTTAATTGTCGTGGCTAAAGAAAAATTTGATCGTTCCCTACCGCACGTAAACGTTGGCACCATCGGCCACGTTGACCACGGTAAAACCACTCTGACCGCTGCTCTGACTCGCGTCTGCTCCGAAGTTTTCGGTTCGGCTCGTGTTGACTTCGACAAGATCGACAGCGCACCAGAAGAAAAAGCTCGTGGTATCACCATCAACACCGCGCACGTAGAGTACAACTCGAGCATTCGTCACTACGCTCACGTTGACTGCCCAGGTCACGCTGACTATGTGAAGAACATGATCACTGGTGCTGCCCAGATGGACGGCGCGATCCTGGTTTGCTCGGCCGCTGATGGTCCGATGCCGCAAACTCGTGAGCACATCCTGCTGTCCCGTCAGGTAGGCGTTCCGTACATCGTGGTTTTCCTGAACAAGGCTGACCTGGTAGACGACGCTGAGCTGCTGGAACTGGTTGAGATGGAAGTTCGCGACCTGCTGTCCACCTACGACTTCCCTGGCGACGACACTCCGATCATCATCGGTTCGGCTCGTATGGCTCTGGAAGGTCTGGACGACAACGAGATGGGCACCACTGCCGTTAAGCGCCTCGTAGAGACTCTGGACAGCTACATCCCAGAACCAGAGCGTGCTATCGACAAGCCATTCCTGATGCCAATCGAAGACGTATTCTCGATCTCGGGTCGTGGTACTGTTGTGACTGGTCGTATCGAGCGCGGTATCGTTCGCGTTCAAGATGCACTGGAAATCGTTGGTCTGCGTGACACCACCACCACCACCTGCACCGGTGTTGAGATGTTCCGCAAGCTGCTCGACGAAGGTCGTGCTGGCGAGAACTGCGGCGTTCTGCTGCGTGGTACCAAGCGTGACGACGTTGAGCGTGGTCAGGTTCTGGTTAAGCCAGGTTCGGTTAAGCCGCACACCAAGTTCACCGCAGAAGTTTACGTTCTGAGCAAAGAAGAAGGCGGTCGTCACACTCCGTTCTTCAAAGGCTACCGTCCACAGTTCTACTTCCGTACTACTGACGTGACTGGTAACTGCGAGCTGCCAGAAGGCGTTGAAATGGTAATGCCAGGCGATAACATTCAAATGACTGTTACCCTGATCAAAACCATCGCAATGGAAGACGGTCTGCGCTTCGCTATCCGTGAAGGCGGCCGTACCGTTGGTGCTGGCGTTGTAGCTAAAATCATCGAGTAAGCTCCTTTTGAGTTAGCTTTGATGCTTTGAAAAGGCCCCCGCTCAGCGGGGGCTTTTTTTATTGGGTTGACACCTATCGGGGGCGTCTATAGAATTGCGCCTCCTTTTAACGGGCGTATTGCGCCCGGTGGGAATAGCAGCCGGAGTCTGAAATCCAATGCAAAATCAGCAAATCCGTATCAGGTTGAAGGCTTTCGACCATCGCCTGATCGACCAATCCACCCAGGAAATCGTGGAAACCGCGAAACGTACTGGTGCTCAAGTGCGTGGTCCAATTCCACTGCCTACCCGTAAAGAGCGGTTCACCGTTCTGGTCTCCCCGCACGTCAACAAAGACGCGCGTGACCAGTACGAGATCCGTACTCATAAGCGCGTTCTGGACATCGTCCAGCCAACGGATAAAACCGTTGATGCACTTATGAAGCTTGATCTTGCGGCCGGTGTGGAAGTGCAGATCAGCCTCGGCTAAGACTCGGTCTTAGTCGTGTAACGCTCTGAAATGGGCGGCCATAGCGGGTGAAAGCCCCGTACACTCATGAGGTTTACAACATGACTATTGGTGTAGTCGGTCGTAAATGCGGTATGACCCGTATTTTCACCGAAGAAGGTGTCTCCATTCCGGTCACGGTCATTGAGATCGAACCGAATCGCGTCACCCAGTTCAAAACTGAAGAGACCGATGGCTATCGTGCAGTGCAAGTCACTGTCGGCGAGCGTCGTGCTTCGCGTGTAACAGCAGCTCAGGCTGGCCACTTCGCTAAAGCGAACGTTGCCGCTGGTCGTACCGTAATGGAATTCCGTCTTGAAGAAGGCGAGTACCAGGCCGGCGATCTGATCAACGCTGAAATCTTCGCCGCTGGTCAACTGGTTGATGTAACCGGTCAGTCCAAGGGTAAAGGCTTCCAGGGTACGATCAAGCGTTGGAACTTCCGCGGGCAAGATAACACCCACGGTAACTCCGTATCCCACCGCGTTCCAGGCTCTATCGGCCAGTGCCAGACTCCTGGTCGTGTATTCAAGGGCAAAAAAATGTCCGGTCATATGGGCGCTGAGCGCGTGACCGTGCAGTCCCTCGAAGTAGTGCGCGTGGACGCTGAACGCAATCTGTTGTTGGTCAAGGGCGCTGTTCCTGGCGCTACTGGCGGCAACTTGGTTGTACGTCCAGCAGCCAAGGCTCGCGGTTAAGGGGAAGCTGACATGCAATTAAATGTAAATGACGCTCAAGCGATCGAAGTTTCCGAACTGACATTTGGCGGCGAATTCAACGAGACGCTGGTTCACCAAGCAGTCGTGGCCTACATGGCTGGCGGCCGTCAAGGTAGCAAGCAGCAAAAGACCCGTTCCGACGTTTCTGGTGGCGGTAAGCGCCCATGGCGTCAGAAAGGTACTGGCCGTGCTCGTGCCGGTACTATCCGTAGCCCAATCTGGCGTGGCGGCGGTACCACTTTCGCAGCTCGTCCTCAGGATCACTCCCAGAAGCTGAACAAGAAGATGTATCGCGCAGCAATGCGTTCCATCCTTGCTGAGCTGGTGCGTACTGATCGTCTGGTCGTGGTTCAGGATTTCGCTGTTGAAACGCCGAAAACCAAAGACCTGCTGGGCAAGCTGAACAACATGAGCCTGACCGATGTTTTGATCGTGTCGGACGCTGTTGATCAGAACCTGTACCTGGCTGCTCGTAACCTGCCGCACGTAGATGTACGTGACGTGCAAGGTTCCGATCCAGTTAGTCTGATCGCATACGACAAGGTGTTGATCACCGTGTCGGCCGTGAAGAAATTCGAGGAGCTGCTGGGATGAACCAGGAACGCGTATTTAAAGTTCTGCTTGGCCCGCACGTTTCCGAGAAGGCTACGGTTCTGGCAGACAAGAAAGGCCAGTTCGTTTTCAAGGTTGCTACTGATGCAACCAAGCTGGAAATCAAGAAGGCCGTCGAAAGCCTGTTCAGCGTGAAAGTAGAGCGTGTTACTACCCTGAATGTTCTGGGTAAGAGCAAGCGCACTGCTCGCGGTCTGGGCAAGCGTAATGACTGGAAGAAGGCAGTTATCTCCCTTCAGCCAGGCCAAGATCTCGATTTCAGCAGCAGTGCTGAGTAAGGAAGGGGTGCATCATGGCAATCGTTAAATGCAAACCGACTTCCCCTGGCCGCCGTTTTGTGGTCAAGGTGGTCAACCAGGAGCTGCATAAAGGCGCTCCTCACGCACCGCTGCTCGAGAAGAAGTCGAAGTCTGGTGGTCGTAACAACAATGGCCGTATTACCACTCGTCACATCGGTGGTGGTCATAAGCAGCATTATCGTCTGGTCGACTTCCGTCGCAACGACAAAGATGGCATCGCTGCCACTGTCGAGCGTATCGAATACGATCCAAACCGTACTGCTCACATCGCTCTGCTGCTGTACGCAGATGGCGAGCGTCGCTACATCATCGCCCCTAAAGGCGTGAGCGCTGGCGACCAGCTGATCGCAGGTGCTCTGGCACCGATCAAGCCGGGCAACGCTCTGCAACTGCGTAACATTCCAGTTGGTAGCACCGTACACGGCATCGAATTGAAGCCAGGTAAAGGCGCACAGATCGCTCGTTCCGCTGGTGCTTCGGCTCAGCTGATCGCTCGTGAAGGTGTCTACGTGACCCTGCGTCTGCGTTCTGGTGAGATGCGTAAAGTGCTGGCTGAATGCCGCGCGACCCTGGGTGAAGTCTCGAACTCCGAGCACAGCCTGCGTTCGCTGGGTAAAGCTGGTGCCAAACGCTGGCGTGGCGTTCGCCCAACCGTTCGTGGTGTTGCCATGAACCCGGTTGACCACCCACATGGTGGTGGTGAAGGTCGTACCTCTGGTGGTCGTCATCCGGTATCGCCATGGGGCTTCCCGACTAAGGGCGCGAAGACTCGTGGTAATAAGCGTACCGACAAAATGATCGTCCGTCGTCGCAAGTAAATAGAGGGATACGACAGTGCCACGTTCTCTGAAAAAAGGTCCTTTTATCGATCTTCACCTACTGAAGAAGATCGAAGTGGCGGCGGAAAAGAACGATCGCAAACCAGTTAAAACCTGGTCGCGTCGTTCGATGATCCTGCCACAAATGGTCGGTCTGACCATCGCAGTACACAACGGTCGTCAACACGTCCCAGTTCTCGTTAACGAAGACATGGTCGGCCACAAACTGGGCGAGTTCGCCGGTACCCGCACTTATCGTGGGCACGTGGCAGACAAGAAAGCCAAGCGTTAAGGGGTTAGGAAATGGAAGTAGCCGCTAAGTTGTCGGGCGCTCGAATCTCCGCCCAGAAAGCCCGCTTGGTCGCCGACCAGATCCGCGGGAAGAAGGTGGGCGAAGCGCTCAACCTGTTGGCTTTCAGCAGTAAGAAAGCCGCCGAGATCATGAAGAAAGTGCTGGAGTCGGCCGTAGCCAACGCCGAGCATAACGAAGGCGCAGACGTTGATGACCTGAAAGTCAGCACCGTTTTCGTTAACGAAGGGCGTTCGCTGAAGCGCATCATGCCACGTGCCAAAGGCCGTGCTGATCGCATCGTCAAGCGGTCTTGCCATATCACTGTCAAGGTTGCTGACAAGTAACGGAGTCGAAGAGATGGGTCAGAAAGTACATCCCATTGGCATTCGCCTGGGAATCGTCAAGGAGCACACCTCCGTCTGGTACGCAGACGGTCGGACTTATGCGGACTACTTGTTCGCTGATCTGAAGGTGCGTGAGTATCTCCAAGACAAACTAAAAAGCGCGTCCGTAAGCCGTATCGATATCCATCGTCCGGCCCAAACTGCACGTATCACCATTCACACCGCTCGCCCAGGTATCGTTATCGGGAAGAAAGGTGAAGATGTTGAGAAACTGCGTCAGGACCTGACCAAGCAAATGGGTGTGCCTGTGCACATCAATATCGAAGAGATCCGCAAGCCGGAGCTCGACGGTATGCTGGTTGCGCAGAGCGTAGCTCAGCAGCTGGAGCGTCGCGTCATGTTCCGTCGCGCTATGAAGCGCGCTGTACAGAACGCAATGCGCATTGGTGCCAAGGGCATCAAAATCCAAGTGAGCGGTCGTCTCGGCGGTGCTGAAATCGCACGTACTGAATGGTATCGCGAAGGTCGTGTGCCACTGCACACCCTGCGTGCCGACATCGACTATGCCAACTACGAAGCTCACACCACCTACGGTGTGATCGGTGTAAAGGTTTGGATCTTCAAAGGCGAAGTAATTGGTGGTCGCCAAGAAGAACTGAAACCACAAGCACCAGCGCCTCGTAAAAAAGCTGCTAAGTAAGGGGTACGCCAAATGTTGCAACCAAAGCGTACGAAGTTCCGCAAGCAAATGACTGGTCACAACCGTGGCCTGGCATTGCGCGGTAGCAAAGTCAGCTTCGGCGAGTTCGCGCTGAAGTCTGTTGCTCGTGGTCGTCTCACCGCTCGTCAGATCGAGTCAGCGCGTCGTGCTCTGACCCGTCACGTAAAACGTGGCGGCAAGATCTGGATCCGTGTATTCCCGGACAAGCCTATTTCCAAAAAACCACTCGAAGTTCGGATGGGTAAAGGTAAGGGTAACGTCGAATACTGGGTTGCCCAGATTCAGCCAGGCAAAGTCCTGTATGAAATCGAGGGTGTTTCTGAAGAGCTGGCGCGTGAGGCTTTCGCCCTGGCTGCTGCAAAGCTGCCGCTCGCCACCTCCTTTGTTAAACGGACGGTGATGTGATGAAAGCGAATGAACTTCGTGAAAAATCCGCACAGCAGCTGAACGAGCAACTGCTCGGCTTGCTGCGCGACCAGTTCAATCTGCGTATGCAGAAAGCAACTGGCCAGTTGGGGCAGTCTCATCTGCTCTCGCAAGTTAAGCGTGACATCGCTCGCGTGAAGACTGTGCTCAACCAGCAGGCAGGTAAGTAATCATGGCTGAAGCCGAAAAAACTGTCCGTACGCTGACTGGCCGTGTTGTCAGCGACAAGATGGACAAAACCATCACCGTTCTGATCGAGCGTCGCGTAAAGCACCCGATCTACGGTAAATACGTTAAGCGTTCGACTAAGCTGCACGCGCACGACGAAACCAATCAGTGCCACATCGGCGACAAAGTCACTATTCGTGAAACTCGTCCTTTGGCCAAGACCAAGTCTTGGGCGCTGGTTGATGTTCTCGAACGCGCTGTGGAAGTCTAAGGACTAGGGGTCGGAGAAATTATATGATTCAGACTCAATCCATGCTCGATGTGGCCGATAACAGCGGCGCTCGCCGCGTTATGTGCATCAAGGTGCTGGGTGGCTCCCATCGTCGTTACGCTGGTATCGGTGACATCATCAAAGTTACCGTGAAGGAAGCAATTCCTCGCGGTAAGGTGAAAAAAGGCCAAGTGATGACTGCTGTTGTAGTCCGCACTCGTCACGGCGTACGTCGTGCTGATGGCTCCATTATCCGCTTTGATGGCAACGCTGCTGTTCTTCTGAACAACAAGCAAGAGCCAATCGGCACCCGTATCTTTGGGCCAGTGACCCGTGAACTTCGTACTGAGAAGTTCATGAAGATCGTCTCGCTCGCCCCAGAAGTGCTGTAAGGAGATCCGACATGCAAAAGATTCGTCGTGACGACGAGATCATCGTGATCGCCGGCAAAGACAAAGGTAAGCGCGGTAAGGTGCTGAAGGTTCTTGCTGACAACCGTCTGGTTGTTGGTGGTCTGAACCTGGTCAAGCGTCATACCAAGCCTAACCCGATGTCGGGCGTACAGGGCGGTATCGTCGAGAAAGAAGCGCCACTGCACGCTTCCAACGTCGCCATCTTCAACGGCGAAACCAACAAGGCTGACCGCGTTGGTTTCAAAGTAGAAGACGGTAAGAAAATTCGTGTCTTCAAGTCGACCCAAAAAGCGGTTGATGCTTGAACACTGCTAGGTAGAAGACCATGGCACGACTAAAAGAGATTTACCGGAAGGAAATCGCTCCGAAACTTAAGGAAGAACTTAAGCTTTCGAACGTGATGGAAGTTCCGCGCGTTACCAAAATCACCCTGAACATGGGTCTGGGCGAAGCGATCGGCGACAAAAAAGTCATCGAGCACGCTGTTGCTGACCTGGAAAAGATCACCGGCCAGAAAGTCGTTGTGACCTACGCTCGCAAATCCATCGCTGGCTTTAAAGTCCGTGAAGGTTGGCCGATCGGCGTCAAAGTGACCCTGCGCCGTGAGCGTATGTACGAGTTCCTGGATCGTCTGCTGTCGATCTCCCTGCCTCGGGTTCGCGACTTCCGCGGCCTGAATGCCAAGTCCTTCGATGGTCGTGGCAACTACAGCATGGGCGTGAAAGAGCAGATCATCTTCCCGGAAATCGACTACGACAAGATCGATGCTCTCCGCGGTCTGGACATCACCCTGACCACCACTGCCAAGAACGATGATGAAGGCCGCGCTCTGCTGCGTGCGTTCAAATTCCCGTTCCGCAACTGATTGGAGTAGGACCATGGCCAAGATGAGCATGAAAAACCGCGAGCTGAAGCGTCAGCTCACGGTTGCCAAGTACGCCAAGAAGCGTGCAGCACTGAAAGCTATCATCGTTGATCTGAACGCAAGTCCAGAAGCGCGTTGGGAAGCTACAGTGGCCTTGCAGAAGCAGCCACGTGACGCAAGCGCTTCGCGCATGCGTAACCGCTGCCGCCTGACCGGTCGTCCACACGGCGTTTACCGCAAGTTCGGCCTCGGCCGTAACAAACTGCGTGAAGCGGCAATGCGTGGTGACGTACCAGGTCTGGTTAAAGCTAGCTGGTAAGTACTGTCAAAGTCTCGGTGGTCGGAATCGCAAGATCCTGACCACTGGTGGCCTTGAATCTGAATCAAGCCCCTTTTGGGGCTTGATTCATTTCTGGGGTGTGTCTAGAATACCCGGCTCGCCTGAGCCCGTGTTTTCTACGCTCGGAGATTCTCGGCGACACGTAATAGCCGCAAGGCTAATTTTTTTGTATTAGGAGCGTCTAGCCCATGAGTATGCAGGACCCGTTAGCGGACATGCTAACTCGTATCCGTAATGCCCAGATGGCTGAAAAGTCCGTCGTAAGCATGCCATCTTCCACGTTGAAGGTAGCTGTTGCCAAAGTCCTGAAGGACGAAGGTTACATTGCGGGTTATCAGATCAGCAGCGAAACAAAGCCACTGCTGTCCATCGAGCTGAAATACTTCGAAGGCCGTCCGGTTATCGAAGAAGTGAAGCGCGTTAGCCGTCCAGGCCTGCGTCAGTACAAGTCCGTCGATGATCTGCCAAAAGTTCGTGGCGGTCTCGGTGTGTCTATCGTCTCCACCAACAAGGGTGTGATGACTGATCGTGCTGCGCGCGCTGCCGGTGTCGGCGGCGAAGTTCTTTGCACTGTGTTCTAAGGGGGGATAAGCATGTCTCGCGTCGCTAAGAACCCCGTTAAGCTGCCAGCCGGTGTCGAAGTAAAATTCGCAGGTCAACAGCTTTCGGTGAAGGGTGCCAAGGGCACTCTCGAACTGAACATCCATTCGTCCGTTGAGATTGTTGAAGAAGCTGGTGAGCTGCGTTTCGCTGCTCGCAATGGCGATCAACAAACTCGCGCAATGGCTGGTACCACTCGTGCGTTGGTAAACAACATGGTCCAAGGCGTAAGCCAAGGCTTCGAGCGCAAGCTCCAGCTGGTCGGTGTTGGTTACAAAGCGCAAGCAAAAGGCACAGTGCTGAACCTGGCTCTTGGCTTCTCGCATCCAGTGGATTACGAACTGCCGGAAGGCATCACCGCTGAGACTCCTAGCCAGACCGATATCCTGATCAAGGGCATCGACAAGCAGCTGGTAGGTCAAGTGGCCGCCGAGATCCGCGACTTCCGTCCACCAGAGCCATACAAAGGCAAAGGTGTGCGCTACGCGGACGAAGTCGTCCGTCGTAAAGAAGCCAAGAAGAAGTAGGGCATAGCAAATGACCGACAAAAAAGTTACTCGACTGCGTCGCGCTCGCAAAGCACGCCTGAAAATGCACGAACTCGAAGTCGTGCGTCTCTGCGTGTTCCGCTCTTCGCAGCACATTTACGCCCAGGTCATTTCGGCCGACGGCAACAAAGTCCTGGCAAGCGCCTCGACTTTGGATAAAGAACTGCGTGATGGCGCCACTGGCAACATCGACGCGGCCACTAAGGTTGGCCAGCTGGTCGCTACGCGTGCTAAGGCCGCTGGCGTCTCGCAGGTGGCTTTCGACCGCTCTGGCTTCAAGTACCATGGCCGCGTTAAAGCGTTGGCTGATGCTGCTCGTGAAGCTGGGCTGGAGTTCTAAGTTATGTCAAATAACGACCAAAAGCGCGACGAAGGCTACATTGAGAAGCTGGTTCAAGTTAACCGCGTAGCCAAAACCGTTAAAGGCGGCCGTATCTTCACTTTCACCGCGTTGACCGTGGTTGGTGATGGTAAAGGGCGCGTTGGCTTCGGCCGTGGCAAGTCGCGTGAAGTGCCTGCTGCGATCCAGAAGGCAATGGAAGCTGCTCGCCGCAACATGATCCAGGTTGATCTGAACGGCACCACTCTGCAGTACGCAATGAAGTCCGCTCACGGCGCTTCGAAGGTGTACATGCAGCCTGCTTCTGAAGGTACCGGTATCATCGCTGGCGGCGCTATGCGTGCCGTTCTCGAAGTTGCTGGCGTTCAGAACGTTCTGGCCAAGTGCTACGGCTCGACTAACCCGGTAAACGTGGTTCACGCCACTTTCAAAGGTTTGAAGGCTATGCAGTCTCCTGAATCCATTGCCGCCAAGCGTGGCAAAAGCGTCAAGGAGATCTTCTGATCATGGCTACCGTTAAAGTTACGCTGATCAAAAGCATGACCGGCCGCATCCCTAACCACAAACTGTGCGTTAAGGGTCTGGGTCTGCGTCGCATCGGTCACACTGTAGAAGTCCAGGATACTCCCGAGAATCGCGGGATGATCAACAAGGCTTACTACATGCTGCGTGTCGAGGGTTAATCGATGAAACTCAATGATCTGAGTCCAGCGCCGGGTTCCCGTCGCGAAAAGCATCGTCCGGGCCGTGGTATCGGTAGTGGTTTGGGTAAGACTGGTGGCCGTGGTCACAAAGGTCAGACTTCCCGCTCCGGTGGCACCATTGCTCCAGGCTTTGAAGGCGGTCAACAGCCGCTGCATCGTCGCCTGCCGAAGTTCGGTTTCGTTTCCCTGAAAGCCATGGATCGCGCAGAAGTGCGTCTGTCCGAGCTGGCTAAAGTGGAAGGCGACATCGTCACCGTGCAGTCCCTGAAAGATGCCAACGTGATCAACGTCAACGTACAGCGTGTGAAAATCATGCTGTCCGGTGAAGTGACTCGCGCTGTCACTATCGGCAAGGGAATCGGCGCCACCAAAGGTGCGCGTGCGGCTATCGAAGCAGCTGGCGGCAAGTTCGAGGAATAAATGGCTAAGCAAGGTGCTCTCTCTGCGCTCGGCAAAGGCGGTATGTCTGAACTCTGGGCTCGTCTGCGTTTTCTGTTCCTGGCGATTATCGTCTACCGAATAGGCGCACACATCCCGGTTCCAGGTATCAACCCGGACCGACTCGCGGACCTGTTTCGACAGAATGAGGGGACCATTCTTAGCTTGTTCAACATGTTTTCCGGCGGCGCGCTGGAACGGATGAGCATCTTTGCATTGGGGATCATGCCGTACATTTCGGCATCGATCATCATGCAGCTGATGACCGCCGTCAGCCCGCAGCTGGAGCAGTTGAAGAAGGAAGGTGAAGCTGGCCGTCGCAAGATCAGCCAGTACACCCGCTACGGCACTGTCGTCCTCGCTCTCGTTCAGGCCATTGGCATGTCCATTGGTCTGGCGGGGCAGGGCGTAGCGTTCACTGGTGACTTTGGCTTCCATTTCGTCGCGGTATCCACTTTTGTGGCTGGTGCGATGTTCATGATGTGGCTGGGTGAGCAGATTACTGAGCGTGGTGTTGGCAACGGTATCTCGATGTTGATTTTTTCGGGTATCGTCGCCGGTCTTCCGAGAGCGATCGGGCAGTCTTTCGAGTCTGCACGTCAGGGTGATATCAACATCTTCGCCCTGGTTGCCATCGGTTTGCTGGCAGTAGCGATTATCGGTTTCGTGGTGTTCATTGAGCGTGGCCAGCGTCGTATTGCTGTTCACTACGCCAAGCGTCAGCAGGGTCGCAAGGTCTTCGCTGCGCAGACCAGCCACTTGCCGCTGAAGGTGAACATGGCCGGTGTTATTCCGGCTATTTTCGCGAGCAGCATATTGCTGTTCCCGGCTTCGTTGGGTGCCTGGTTCGGTCAGTCTGAAGGTATGGGCTGGTTGCAGGACATCTCGCAGTCGATCGCTCCTGGTCAGCCGTTGAATATTCTGCTGTTTAGTGCAGGGATTATTTTCTTCTGCTTCTTCTATACGGCGTTGATGTTCAATCCGAAAGACGTAGCGGAAAACCTGAAGAAGTCCGGTGCCTTTATTCCGGGCATCCGTCCAGGTGAGCAGTCTGCGCGCTACATTGATGGCGTTCTGACTCGCTTGACCATGTTCGGTGCTCTTTACATGACGGCCGTCTGCCTGTTGCCCCAGTTCCTGGTGGTTGCAGCCAACGTTCCGTTCTACCTTGGCGGGACCTCGTTGCTGATCGTGGTCGTGGTTGTGATGGACTTCATGTCCCAAGTACAATCGCACCTCGTTTCGCACCAGTACGAATCCCTGATGAAGAAAGCCAACCTGAAGGGTTACGGCAGCGGCATGTTGCGCTGAGTACCCATAAGGTTCGAGGAGTTGGTGATGAAAGTTCGTGCATCGGTGAAAAAGCTGTGCCGTAACTGCAAGATTATTCGCCGCGAAGGTGTTGTTCGAGTAATTTGCAGCGCGGAACCGCGTCACAAACAGCGCCAAGGCTGAGTGTGATTGTGCTTCAAGCCCGGCAGCTAGTGCGCTGCCGGGTTGATTATTTGTTATTACAGCGATATTATCTCGCGCCCTATTTCTTGGCTTCCGGGGCGTAGGTAGCTGTCAATTGGAGTCCCACTGAATGGCCCGTATTGCAGGCGTTAACATTCCAGATAACAAGCATACTGTTATCTCGCTGACCTACATCTATGGTGTTGGTCGCACTACTGCACAGAAAATTTGTGCAGATACTGGGGTAAACCCAGCAGCAAAGATCAAGGATCTGAGCGACGAGCAAATTGAACAGCTGCGTGGCGAAGTGGCGAAGTTCACCACTGAAGGTGACCTGCGTCGCGAAATCAACATGAAAATCAAGCGCTTGATGGACCTCGGTTGCTATCGCGGTCTGCGTCATCGTCGTGGTCTGCCAGTACGCGGTCAGCGTACCAAGACCAACGCGCGTACCCGTAAAGGTCCGCGTAAGCCGATCCGCAAGTAATCGCCCCAGCGAATCGACAGGAAATTAATCATGGCAAAACCTGCTGCTCGTCCTCGTAAAAAAGTTAAAAAGACAGTGGTTGATGGCATCGCCCACATCCATGCATCTTTTAACAACACCATCGTGACCATTACCGACCGTCAAGGTAACGCTCTTTCCTGGGCTACCTCCGGTGGTTCGGGTTTCCGCGGTTCCCGCAAGTCCACCCCGTTTGCTGCTCAAGTAGCTGCTGAACGTGCTGGTCAAGCTGCGCTGGAATACGGCCTGAAAAACCTCGACGTAAACGTCAAAGGTCCAGGTCCAGGTCGTGAATCCGCAGTCCGCGCTTTGAACGGCTGTGGCTACAAGATCGCCAGCATCACCGACGTGACGCCAATCCCGCACAACGGGTGCCGTCCGCCGAAGAAGCGCCGCGTGTAATCCAGGAGATTGTAAAGAATGGCTCGTTACATTGGTCCAAAATGCAAACTCGCTCGTCGCGAAGGCACCGATCTCTTCCTGAAGAGCGGCGTGCGCGCGATCGAATCGAAGTGCAACATTGAAGCAGCACCTGGTATCCACGGCCAACGCCGCGGTCGCCAGTCCGATTACGGCACCCAACTGCGTGAAAAGCAGAAGGTCCGTCGTATCTACGGCGTTCTCGAGCGTCAATTCAGCGGCTACTACAAAGAAGCTGCTGGCAAGAAAGGCGCAACTGGCGAAAACCTGTTGCAACTGCTCGAATGCCGTCTGGACAACGTTGTATACCGTATGGGCTTTGGTTCGACTCGTGCCGAATCTCGCCAGCTGGTATCGCACAAGTCGATCAGCGTAAACGGTCAGACCGTTAACGTACCGTCCTACCAGGTTCGTGCTGGTGACGTGGTTGCTGTTCGCGAGAAAGCAAAAAATCAACTTCGCATTGTCCAAGCTCTCGATCTGTGTGCCCAACGTGGCCGCGTAGAATGGGTAGAAGTAGACACTGAGAAGAAGTCGGGCGTTTTCAAGAACGTTCCAGCTCGCAGTGATCTGTCCGCCGACATCAACGAAAGCCTGATTGTCGAGCTCTACTCCAAGTAAGGGCTAGAAAATAGGTGCATCCATGCAGATTTCGGTAAATGAGTTCCTGACACCCCGCCACATTGATGTGCAGGTTGTCAGTCCAACCCGCGCCAAGATCACTCTCGAGCCTCTCGAGCGTGGCTTTGGCCACACCCTGGGCAACGCGCTGCGCCGCATCCTGTTGTCCTCAATGCCCGGCTGTGCAGTAGTCGAGGCCGAGATTGACGGTGTGCTCCACGAGTACAGCGCCATCGAAGGTGTACAGGAAGACGTAATTGAAATCCTGTTGAACCTTAAAGGTCTGGCTATCAAGCTGCACGGCCGTGACGAAGTTACGCTGACCTTGTCGAAGAAGGGTTCGGGGGTGGTTACCGCTGCCGATATTCAGCTGGATCATGATGTCGAGATCGTTAACCCCGATCACGTAATCGCTAACCTGGCGTCTAACGGCGCCCTGAACATGAAGCTCGTCGTAGCTCGTGGTCGTGGTTATGAACCGGCAGACTCGCGTCAGAGCGATGAAGACGAAAGCCGCAGCATCGGTCGCTTGCAGCTTGACTCTTCGTTCAGCCCGGTTCGCCGTATCGCATACGTGGTGGAAAACGCCCGTGTCGAACAGCGTACTAACCTGGACAAGCTGGTTATTGATCTGGAAACCAACGGTACTCTGGATCCTGAAGAGGCTATCCGCCGCGCTGCAACCATCCTGCAACAGCAGTTGGCTGCGTTCGTCGACCTCAAAGGTGACAGCGAACCAGTGGTAATCGAGCAAGAAGACGAGATCGATCCGATCCTGCTTCGCCCGGTTGACGATCTGGAACTGACTGTACGTTCGGCCAACTGCCTTAAGGCGGAAAACATCTACTACATCGGTGACCTGATTCAGCGTACCGAAGTAGAGCTGTTGAAGACTCCGAACCTGGGCAAGAAATCCTTGACTGAAATCAAGGACGTTCTGGCCTCCCGCGGTCTGTCCCTCGGCATGCGCCTCGACAACTGGCCGCCTGCAAGTCTTAAGAAGGACGACAAGGCGACTGCCTGATCGTCGTAATCACCGAACGTAGTGTTTGGTAAGGAATGAACCATGCGTCATCGTAAAAGTGGTCGTCACCTCAGCCGCACCAGCTCGCACCGCAAGGCCATGTTCCAGAACATGGCGGTGTCGCTGTTCGAGCACGAGCTGATCAAAACTACTCTGCCAAAAGCCAAAGAACTGCGTCGCGTTGCTGAGCCGCTGATCACTCTGGCCAAGACAGACAGCCTGGCTAACCGCCGTCTGGCTTTCGACCGTACTCGTTCGAAAGCTATCGTTGGTAAGCTCTTCAACGACCTGGGCAAGCGTTACGCTACCCGTGAGGGTGGCTACCTGCGCATCCTCAAGTGCGGTTTCCGCGCTGGCGACAACGCGCCTATGGCGTACGTCGAGTTGGTTGATCGTGCTGTCGGCGGTGAAGCTGTATCCGCTGAGTAAGACGTCAGTCTGAAACAAGGAACCGGGCCCAGTGCCCGGTTTTTTGTGCCTGTAAGAAATGCGCTCTACATACAAGCTTCAAGCCTTCCTGGTCGGCACTATAAGTGTGGGTTGATCATTAGTAATTTTCTATCGATCTCCGCAAGTTAATGAATTTGTGGCGGTCACGATGATGATCAATACTTCCCGCCAAGCCGATTCCCCGGCAGTTCAAGACTGACAAAGGAAGAGTTCGCATGAGCCAAAATAAAACACTGACCACCGCCAGTGGCGCTCCTGTCGCCGATAATCAGAATTCCCGTTCCGCCGGCCCTCGGGGCCCGCTGCTGCTCGACGATTTCCACCTGATCGAGAAACTCGCCCATTTCAACCGGGAAAACATCCCTGAACGACGTGTACACGCCAAAGGTTCAGGTGCGTACGGTACGTTTACCGTGACTCGCGACATTACTCAGCTCACCAGCGCCAAGCTGTTTGAAACAGTGGGTAAACAAACGCCGACCTTTTTGCGGTTTTCCACCGTTGGCGGTGAGCGCGGTTCGGCGGATACCGAGCGCGATCCACGCGGCTTCGCGTTGAAGTTCTACACCGAGGAAGGAAATTGGGACATTGTTGGCAACAACACGCCAGTGTTCTTCATCCGCGATCCGCTCAAATTCCCGGACTTCATCCATACGCAGAAGCGGCTGCCGCAAAGCAATCTCAAAAGCGCGCAGGCGATGTGGGACTTCTGGTCCCACTCTCCTGAAGCGCTGCACCAGGTCACGATCCTGTTTTCCGATCGTGGCATTCCTGATGGCTATCGTCACATGCACGGCTTCGGCAGTCACACGTACAGCTTGATCAATGCCAATGGCGAACGCCATTGGGTCAAGTGGCACTACAAGACCCGACAAGGGATCAAGAACCTGGCGCCGGCAGAAGCTGCGCGCCTCGCGGGTACTGATCCGGATTACGCCCAGCGTGATCTGTTCAGCGCCATCGAGCGTGGCGACTTCCCGAAATGGCGTGTGTGCATCCAGATCATGACCGAAGCACAAGCTGCCGCGCATTATGAGAACCCGTTCGACGTGACCAAGACCTGGTCGCAGAAAGAGTTTCCGTTGATTGAGGTCGGCGAGTTGGAGCTCAATCGCAACCCGCTCAACTATTTCGCGGAAGTCGAACAAGCAGCGTTTGGCCCAAGCAATATGGTACCGGGGGTTGGGCTGTCGCCAGACCGGATGCTACAGGGACGCGTTTTCGCTTATGCCGATGCTCACCGCTACCGTGTCGGCACCAATCACCAACAATTGCCGGTTAACGCTCCGCGTAGCCCGGTTAACAGCTATCAGCGCGATGGAACGATGGCGTTTGGCACCAATGGCGGTGCAGCACCCAACTACGAACCGAACAGTTATGTCGAATCGCCTAAACAAGCACCTCGTTACGCTGAGCCGGCGCTCGCGTTAAGCGGTTCGGCCGATCGCTACGATCACCGCAAGGATACCGATTACTACAGTCATGCCGGCGCGCTGTTTCGCCTGATGAGCGATGAGCAGAAAGCGTTGTTGGTCGGTAACATTGCCGGTGCGATGGGGGGTGTATCCAGTGATGTGGTTGACCGCCAATTGCAGCATTTCTACAAGGCTGATCCGGCGTATGGAGAAGCAATCGCGAAGCTGCTCGACGTACAGCTTAACGAAGTCTAAATGAGAAGCAGAACCGCCCTTGATTGGGCGGTTTTTTGCGTTAATTAAGCTGCTTTTCTCAGAATATCTTCGCTTTTATTGCTTGAATCGAGTGACCTGCCAAGCAGCTTGGTTCAAACTACAGACTTTCAGGCAGGGAGATGTAGGGCGATGCAAGGCCACCCAGACGTTATCGATTACCTCAACACGTTGCTGACCGGCGAATTGGCCGCGCGTGATCAATATTTCGTCCATTCGCGGATGTATGAGGACTGGGGATTCACCAAGCTCTACGAACGAATCAACCACGAAATGGAAGAAGAAGCCGGGCACGCCGATGCGCTGATGCGGCGGATCCTGATGCTGGAAGGCACGCCGCGCATGCGTCCGGACGATCTCGATGTGGGCACTACA
Organism: Pseudomonas fluorescens group sp. PF-69; assembly: GCF_054481235.1. Classification (NCBI taxonomy): domain Bacteria; kingdom Pseudomonadati; phylum Pseudomonadota; class Gammaproteobacteria; order Pseudomonadales; family Pseudomonadaceae; genus Pseudomonas; species Pseudomonas fluorescens group sp. PF-69. Next base: position 2,270,675 of record NZ_JBTMNC010000001.1, read on the forward strand.
GTGCCTGAGATGCTTGAGGCGGATCTGCGCCTTGAGTACAAGGTTCGCGCAGCACTGTGCAAAGGTATCGAGCTCTGCGAGCAGCACAAGGACTACGTCAGTCGCGAAATCTTGCGTATTCAGCTCAATGACACCGAAGAAGATCACACCTACTGGCTGGAAAAGCAGTTGGGTCTGATCAAGTTGATCGGTCTCGAGAACTACCTGCAATCGCACACCTGATTGCGGCGGATATCAAAAAGCCCCTGTCACTGATGAAGTGACAGGGGCTTTTTACTGGCCTGGACTCAGGCCCGATCGCGTTCCAGTAGCGGTTTCAGGTAGAAGCCGGTATGAGACTGTTTCATCTGCGCCACTTCCTCCGGTGTACCGACGGCAATGATTTGCCCGCCCTTGGAGCCGCCTTCCGGCCCCAGGTCCACCAACCAGTCAGCGGTCTTGATCACGTCCAGGTTGTGCTCGATCACTACGACCGTGTTGCCGTGGTCGCGCAGTCTGTGCAACACGTCGAGCAGTTGCTGGATATCTGCAAAGTGCAGGCCCGTGGTCGGCTCGTCGAGGATGTACAGGGTCTTGCCTGTGTCCCGCTTGGATAGCTCGCGGGACAGTTTCACCCGCTGTGCTTCGCCACCGGACAGCGTGGTCGCGGATTGCCCCAGTTTGATGTACGACAGGCCGACATCCATCAGCGTCTGCAGCTTGCGCGCCAGTGCCGGTACGGCGTCGAAGAACTCCCGCGCTTCCTCGATGGTCATCTCGAGGGTTTCGTGGATGCTCTTGCCCTTGTACTTGATCTCCAGGGTTTCGCGGTTGTAGCGCTTGCTCTTGCACACGTCACAAGGAACGTAGATGTCCGGCAGGAAGTGCATTTCCACCTTGATCAGGCCATCGCCCTGGCAGGCCTCGCAGCGTCCGCCCTTCACGTTGAAGGAGAAGCGCCCCGGCCCGTAACCACGGGAGCGGGACTCCGGCACGCCGGCGAACAGTTCGCGAATCGGCGTGAACAACCCGGTGTAGGTCGCCGGGTTGGAACGCGGCGTACGACCAATCGGGCTCTGGTCGATATCGACGACCTTGTCCAGGTGCTCCAGCCCCTTGATGCTGTCGTGAGCGGCGGCTTCCAGCGTGGTCGCACCGTTGAGTGCCGTGGCGCTCAGGGGAAACAGCGTGTTGTTGATCAGGGTCGATTTGCCTGAGCCGGATACACCGGTCACACAGGTCAGCAGCCCGATCGGGATCTCGAGGTCGACGTTGCGCAAATTGTTGCCGCGAGCGCCCTTGAGCGATAGCGACAGCTTCTTGTTGCGCGGCGTGCGTTTGGCCGGTACTTCGATCTTCACCCGACCCGACAGGTACTTGCCGGTCAGCGAGTCAGGGTGAGCCATCACCTCGGCCGGCGTGCCCTCGGCAACGATATGCCCGCCATGAACCCCGGCACCCGGGCCGATATCCACCACGTAGTCAGCCAGGCGAATCGCATCTTCGTCGTGCTCGACCACGATCACCGTGTTGCCGATGTCCCGCAGATGCTTGAGCGTGCCAAGCAACCGGTCGTTGTCGCGTTGGTGCAAGCCAATCGACGGCTCGTCGAGGATGTACAGGACACCAACCAGGCCGGCGCCGATCTGACTGGCCAGGCGAATACGCTGGGCCTCACCACCGGACAGGGTGTCGGCGCTGCGATCCAGCGACAGGTAATCCAGACCGACGTTGACCAGGAACTGCAGGCGCTCGCGGATTTCCTTGAGGATCTTGTCGGCGATTTCCCCACGACGTCCGGTGAGCTTGAGCTCGCCGAAGTAATCGCAGGCATCGCCGATGGGCAGGTTGGTCACCGCCGGCAAGGTTTTCTCGCCGACCCATACATGCCGCGCCTCACGCCGCAGACGGGTGCCGCGGCAGTCCGGGCAGGCCTGGGTGCTTAAGAACTTGGCCAGCTCTTCGCGCACCGAAGCCGATTCGGTTTCGCGGTAGCGGCGTTCCAGGTTCGGCACGATGCCTTCGAACGGGTGCGAACGCTTGACGATGTCGCCACGGTCGTTCAGGTACTTGAAGTCGACGTTTTGCGAGCCACTGCCGTGCAGGATGAATTTCTGCTGATCGCCGGGCAGTTCGTTGAACGGCACCTCGAGGCTGAACTTGTAGTGCGAGGCCAGCGAGCCGAGCATCTGGAAGTAATAGACGTTGCGCCGGTCCCAGCCACGAATCGCGCCTTCGGCCAGGGTTAGCTCGCCATTGACCAGTCGCTTGATGTCGAAAAACTGCTTCACACCCAGGCCATCACACGTCGGGCAGGCGCCGGCCGGGTTGTTGAAAGAGAACAGCTTGGGTTCGAGTTCGCTGATGGCGTGACCGCAAATCGGGCAGGCGAAGCGTGCGGAGAAAATCATCTCTTCACCCGGTTCGTCGTCCATCGGTGCCACCAGGGCGATGCCGTCTGCCAGCTTCAGCGCAGTCTCGAAGGATTCGGCCAGACGTTGCTGCAGGTCGGCGCGGACCTTGAAGCGGTCGACCACCACATCGATGGAATGCTTCTTTTGTTTGTCGAGCTTGGGCGCTTCATCCAGCTCATACAGCTTGCCGTTGATCCGGGCGCGCACGAAGCCCTGGGCACGCAGCTCTTCGAACACCGAAAGGTGCTCGCCCTTGCGCTCGCGAATGACCGGGGCCAGCAGCATGAGCTTGCTGCCCTCCGGTTGCGCCAGAACCAGGTCGACCATCTGGCTGACGGTCTGAGCCTCAAGCGGGATGTCGTGATCCGGGCAGCGCGGAATACCTACGCGGGCATAAAGCAGGCGCAGGTAGTCGTAGATTTCGGTGATGGTGCCGACCGTCGAGCGCGGGTTGTGCGAGGTCGACTTCTGTTCGATGGAAATGGCCGGCGACAGGCCTTCGATGGTGTCGACATCGGGCTTTTCCATCATCGACAGGAACTGGCGGGCGTAGGCCGACAATGATTCGACGTAGCGGCGCTGGCCTTCGGCGTAGAGCGTATCGAAAGCCAGGGATGACTTGCCGGAGCCGGACAGGCCGGTGATGACGATCAGCTTGTCCCTTGGCAGGGTCAGGTCGATATTCTTCAGGTTGTGGGTTCGAGCCCCACGAATCAGGATCTTGTCCAAAGTGGCCTCGCTTGGCGGGCGTCGAAAACGTAAGAGTATACGGCCAAATACTGGATGGATGCACACTATCAAATGACGGGAGTATTGGCTTACATGAAGAGTCTGTCAGCTGAGCGCGTCAAAGCGTCGCGATATACCCCGCCAATCGATGGGACTGGTAGAATCGCCGCCGGTTCACATGAGGTTTTTCCATGCACGATCCCCACAGCGAACGCATGAGTGGCAGCGAGACCCGCGCAGCGAGTGGTCTGGCCCTGGTGTTCGCCTTCCGTATGCTTGGCATGTTCATGGTGTTGCCGGTATTGGCGACCTATGGGATGGACCTGGCGGGAGCGACCCCGGCCCTTATCGGGCTGGCGATTGGCGCTTACGGCCTGACCCAGGCGATTTTCCAGATTCCTTTCGGTTTCATTTCCGACCGCATCGGTCGCCGCCCGGTCATTTATCTCGGTTTGATTATCTTTGCGCTGGGCAGTCTGCTGGCCGCCAACGCCGATTCGATCTGGGGCGTGATCGCCGGACGTATCCTCCAGGGGGCCGGGGCGATTTCCGCCGCAGTCATGGCATTGTTGTCAGACCTGACCCGCGAGCAGCATCGGACCAAGGCCATGGCCATGATCGGCATGACGATTGGCCTGTCGTTTGCCGTCGCCATGGTGGTCGGACCGTTGCTGACGCGCGCTTTCGGCCTGAGCGGATTGTTCCTCGCCACCGGCGGCATGGCACTGTTCGGCATTGTGATCGTGATGTTCATGGTGCCGCGTGCCACCGGGCCGTTGCAGCATCGTGAGTCCGGTGTCGCACGCCAGGCGCTGATTCCGACGCTCAAGCACCCGGACCTGCTGCGCCTGGACCTGGGCATCTTTGTGTTGCACGCGATGTTGATGTCGAGTTTCGTTGCGTTGCCCTTGGCCCTGGTCGAAAAAGCCGGGCTGCCTAAAGAACAGCACTGGTGGGTGTACCTGACCGCGCTGCTGATTTCCTTCTTCGCCATGATTCCGTTCATTATCTACGGCGAGAAAAAACGCAAAATGAAACGAGTTTTGCTCGGTGCCGTCGTGACGCTGATGCTCACTGAGCTATTCTTCTGGCAGTTCGGCGACAGCTTGCGGGCTCTGGTGATCGGGACGGTGGTGTTCTTCACTGCGTTCAATCTGCTGGAAGCTTCGTTGCCGTCGCTGATCAGCAAGGTTTCACCGGCCGGCGGCAAGGGCACGGCCATGGGGGTGTATTCCACCAGCCAGTTCCTGGGTTCGGCACTGGGCGGCATTCTCGGCGGCTGGTTGTTCCAGCATGGCGGTTTGTCGGTTGTGTTCCTGGGATGCGCCGGTCTGGCTGCCCTCTGGCTGGCCTTTGCTGTTACCATGCGCGAACCACCCTACGTCACGAGCCTGCGCTTGCCGTTGTCGCCCGAGGCGATCCGCGAAGCGGGTCTGGTTGAGCGCCTGAAGGCGGTCGTAGGGGTAACAGATGCAGTGATCGTCGCTGATGAAGCGGCCATTTACATCAAATTGGACACCGAACTATTGGATCGCACCACCCTTGAGCGCCTGGTGAACAGCCCGGCCGAGGCAGCGTGCGTAGCCTAGGAGAACGTAATGGCCCGTGGGGTTAACAAAGTCATATTGGTCGGCACTTGCGGCCAGGATCCTGAAGTTCGCTACCTGCCAAACGGTAACGCCGTGACCAACCTGAGTCTGGCGACCAGCGAGCAGTGGACTGACAAGCAAACCGGTCAGAAAGTCGAAAAGACCGAATGGCACCGTGTGTCGATGTTCGGCAAAGTTGCAGAGATCGCTGGCGAGTACCTGCGTAAAGGTTCGCAGGTGTACATCGAAGGCAAGCTGCAGACCCGCGAGTGGGAAAAAGACGGCATCAAGCGTTACACCACCGAAATCGTCGTCGACATGCAAGGCACCATGCAACTGCTGGGCGGCCGTCCACAGGGCGACCAGCAAGGCCAGGGCGGCGGTAACAACTACCAGCAATCCGCTCCGCGCCAGCAGGCACCACGTCCTGCCCCGCAACAGCAGCCACAGCGCCCGGCACCGCAACAAGCCGCGCCGCAACCGGCTCCGGATTTCGACAGCTTTGATGACGATATTCCGTTCTGATAAGCCGCTTCACCCGCTCTGAACACAAAGGCCCGGCGCTCACAGCGTCGGGCCTTTTTTTGGGTTCTTCACGGAATCCCGGGAAACACAGAAACAAGAACGCCGATTTGATTGATGATGTTCGTGCGAGCAAACACATCTAACAAACCGGCGTTCTTATGCGCGATATTAATACTTTCCTTCCCTTTTGGGAGGGCTTTTCTGTCGTCACCATCAAGCCCGATGGCGATGCGCTACAGATCGACCTGACACCCCACGCCACCCAATTCCCCTCTTGTAGCGGCTGCCAAAAACCGTGCTCGACCACGCATGAGTATTGCCAACGAGTCATCCGCGATCTGCCCATTCTTGGCCGAGCAGTGCGCCTCAGCGTTTTGCTTCGGCGTGTTGGGTGTCGCGACTGTGGTAAACGCATGGAAGCGGTCAGTTGGCTGGATCGCTATGCCCGCATGACGCGCCGCCTGGCCGAGGCGGTCATTCAAGCCTGCGAGCGTCTCCCCACAAAACACGTGGCTCAACTGTTCGGTCTGCATTGGGACAGCGTTCGGTTGCTAGAGCGTCGAGCCTTGCAAGTGGCGTTGAGTGTTTTGCCAAAGGCGCAGCCACGGCGCTTGGTGATGGATGAATTCGCTCTGTTCAAAGGTCATCGTTACGCCAGCGTCGTGCTGGACGCCGATACCCGGCGAGTGCTTTGGATTGGCGAAGGTCGCAGCCGCGCGGCGATCAGGCCATTCTTCGAAGAGCTGGGGCCAGAGGGTTGCGCTCGCATCGAAGCGGTGGCGATGGACATGAACACCGCCTTTGACCTGGAGGTTCGTCAGCACTGCCCAAAAGCGCGCGTGGTCTACGACCTCTTTCATGTGGTGGCTAAATATGGCCGAGAGGTGATTGATCGAGTCCGCGTCGATGAAGCTAATCGGCTACGTCATGACAAGCCTGCCCGAAAGGTCATCAAGCAAGCGCGATGGCTGTTGCTGCGCAACCCGCAGAACCTGAAAACGCCGGAGCAACAGGTCCGTTTGGAGGATCTGCTGGCGGCCAACCAAGCGTTGATGACGGTCTATTTGATGAAGGCTGAACTCAAAACGCTTTGGGCACCGAGCACCGCTTGGGGCTGGCGATCAGCCTGGCAGCAATGGTTGCGCCACGCTCATGAAAGCCAAATACCACCTCTGATCCAGTTTGCCAAACGACTGAAGGGTTACTGGCGAGGCATCGTCAGTCGTGTTCGCTGGCCGATGCATACGGGCCAATTGGAAGGCATCAACAATCGAATAAAGGTCATTAAGCGGATGGCGTACGGTTACCGGGATAGCGAATTCTTTTTCATGAAGATCAAGAGCGTCTTTCCCGGTAATCCGTGAAGAACCTTTTTTTGTGGGCAATGGATTGATCAATTCGCTACCGGGCGCGGCAAGCTCCGGTCCTAGCCCTGGCTCGCAGACAGGAACTCGTCGGTGGCTATCACCTTGGCGTAGGCAAAACCCAAGGCTGACATGAAGGCCGCATGAACGTGGGCAGCCGGGACTGTCACGCCGTTGAATTCCAGGTCACGGGTCGCACAGGCGTCGTGGATCACTGTCACGGTGTAACCAAAATCCGCTGCGGCACGGGTGATGCCATCGATGCACATGTGGCTCATGCTGCCGACCACCACCAGTTCCTTGATGCCCTGTTCGTCGAGGATCGACTGCAGTTCGGTTTCGCGGAACGAGTTGACGAAGTGCTTGAGTACCACCGGCTCATCGGTACGGTTGAGGACTTTGGGGTGCAGCTTCGCGCCTTCGGAGCCAGGGGTGAAAAACGGTGCTTCTTCGGACGTGAATTCGTGGCGGATGTGCACCACTGAATCACCGGCGTCGCGGAAGGCTTTGAGCAGGCGTACAGCGTTGTCCGCCGCGGCATCGGCGCCGACCAGCGGCCACTTGCCTTGGGGGAAGTAGTCGTTTTGGATATCGACTAGGATGAGTGCTTGCTTGGCCATGACTGGTTCCTTGAAGTGCGGGTTGGATGTGGCATCAAGTATTGGCCCAGGCGCGCCATCCGGGGATTGGCCTCACCGACAATAGAAGGGGGAAAACTGACAATGGATGCACACAGGGCAATCGCCGAACTGGGCGTGTTGATCTATCCCGGCGCGCAAATGGCGGCGGTGCATGGGTTGACGGACCTGTTCGGGGTGGCCAACCGGATCGCCGCCGAACATCAGGCGGCGCAGTTACCGTTGCTTCGGGTCAGTCATTGGCAAGTGGACGGCGAGCAGGCGCCAGCACGGGTGTACGACAGCCATCCCGGGGTGGACGGCGCCTTGGTGGCGGTATTGATTCCGCCGTCGATTGCCGGGTTCCGCGAAGGCCAGGCACCGCAGGCGTTGATTCGCTGGATGCGCCAGCAACATGCCAGCGGCGCAACCCTCGGTGGTGTCTGCGTGGGCTCGATTCTGCTGGCCGAAAGCGGTCTGCTCGACGGCCGGAGTGCCACCACCCACTGGACCTCGGCCAAGGCATTCGCCGAACGTTACCCGGCAATCAAGCTCAAGGCTGATACCCCCATCGTCGATGACGGCGACCTGATCACCACCGCCGGGCTGATGGCTTGGTCGGAGCTGGGTCTGCGCCTGGTGGATCGCTTGCTGGGGCCGAGCATCGCCACCGGCACCGCACGCTTTCTGGTGGTTGAACACAGTGACAGCGCCAGCGAGTGCGGCAGCAACTTCGCGCCGATTCTCAGCCATGGCGATGCATCGATCCTCAAGGTTCAACACTGGCTGCAAAGCACCGGGGCCACCGACGTGTCGTTGACGTCCATGGCCGAGCGGGCAGGGCTGGAGGAGCGCACCTTCCTGCGCCGGTTCCGTGCCGCCACCGGGCTCAAGCCCACCGAGTACTGCCAGCACTTGCGGGTCGGCAAGGCGCGGGAAATGCTCGAATTCACCAACAGCACCATCGACCACATTGCCTGGACCGTGGGGTATCAGGACCCGGGCGCCTTTCGTTCGACCTTCAAGAAGATCACCGGGCTGGCGCCAAGTGATTACCGGACCCGGTTTGGCGTGATGCCGAGTGTTGTTACCCGATAAAAGCCGAACCACTTAACCCGTGGGAAGAGGACGGTTTGAGTCGTGCAAAATGCCGGAATGTTAAAGGTCGTCGTGCAGAATAAAGCAGGCCAGATGCCACTGCCTTCCGTGTAACCGGCTGATTTGAAATGCGTTTCTTTTCAGCCGCGATTGGCCTGATCTCTGCACCCCAACAGCTACATTCATCTGGCGCCGATTGAAGGGGGACGCATGACCCCAACAAGCCGCAAGAAACTGGTGGTCGCCCACTCGGTGCGTTCCGACGCGCCGTTGCACGAAGTCGAAACCAATCGCGCGCTGGCCCGCTGGCTGGCGCACATTCTCGGGCTCAAGTACGGCGGCAGTTACGATCCGGCTCAGCATCTCGGTCGTGAACTTTACCTGCTGCCGACGCAAACCCTGGTCGGTGCTGCCGCTGCCCGGCAACTGGGCGTCAAGGGGCCTGAGGATTTGTGGGGCGGTTACGTCGAGCATGACTTCATCTGCACCAAGGCCATCAGTCACGGTTTGCGCAACCATCTGGCCCGTGCTCCCCATGGCTGGTCGCCGTTGTTTTCCCAACGGGTGCGCCCTGTGGTGCTGGATGGTCTCAGCGTGTTTTCCTTCGACGATGCGCGGCCGGCGGCGGAGCACCTGCTATACACCGGCCCGATCCGCCTCAAGCCGATTCATGCGTGCGCCGGGCGGGGTCAGGAAGTCATCAAGTGCCTCGACCAGTTCGATGAAATTCTTGCCCGACCCGAGGCCAAAACCCTGTTCACCGAAGGCGTGGTGCTGGAGCAGGACCTGGACCAGGTGATTACCCACAGCGTTGGTCAGAGTTTCATCGGCGACAAAGTACTGAGTTATTGCGGTGATCAATATTTGACCAAAGACGCCCACGGCGAAGAGGTCTATGGTGGTTCCAACCTGTTGGTGGTGCAGGGTGGATACGACGATTTACTGAAGCTGGACCTGCCCGATGACGTGCGGCTGGCCATCCAGCAGGCACAAGTGTTCGACAGCGCCGCGGATGAAGCCTACCCCGGTTTCTATGCGTCGCGTCGCAATTACGACATTGCCCAAGGCATGGCCAGCGACGGCAAGCCACGCAGCGGCGTGCTCGAACAATCCTGGCGCATGGGCGGGGCCAGCAGTGCCGAAGTGGCGGCCTTGCAGAGCTTCGTCAACGATCCGGATATGCGCGCGATTCGTGTGTCTTCGGTGGAAACCTACATTGAACAACCTTTGCCGGCGCACGCCATCGAGGTGTATCGCGGACCGGCGCAAGACAGTGATTTTCTCCTCAAGTACGTAACGGTCAAACCCTATGACGGCTAGAAGCGAAAGCATTCAAATCGACATCGACGACGAACAGATGAGCGGGACTTTTCTCAGCCCCAAATCCAAGGTCCCCGGCGTGTTGTTCGTGCACGGCTGGGGCGGTAGTCAGGAGCGCGACCTGGAACGGGCCAAAGGCATTGCCGGCCTGGGTTGCGTGTGCCTGACCTTCGACCTGCGCGGGCATACCGGCGGCACCGGCATTCCGTTGTCCCGGGTGACCCGTGAAGACAACCTGCGCGACCTGCTGGCGGCCTACGATCGCCTGCTCGCGCACCCGGCGCTCGATACCTCGGCGATTGCCGTGGTCGGCACCAGCTATGGCGGTTACCTGGCTGCGATCCTGACTTCGTTGCGCCCCGTGCGCTGGCTGGCGCTGCGGGTGCCGGCGCTGTACCGCGACGATCAATGGCACACGCCCAAGCGCGATCTGGACAAACTCGATCTGCGCGATTATCGCAGCACCCTGGTGCGCGCCGATGGCAACCGGGCGCTGCATGCCTGTTCGCAATTTACCGGGGATGTGCTGCTGGTGCAGTCCGAGACCGACGACTACGTGCCCCACGCAACCATCATGAGTTATCGCGCGGCCTGTCAGCAGACCCATTCGCTGACGCACCGCATCATCGACGGTGCCGACCATGCGCTGAGTGATCCCGTTTCACAGCAGGCCTACACCTCGATCCTCGTGGACTGGATCACGGAAATGGTGGTGGGCGAGCGGCTGAGCATCATTCAGTCCCGGTGATAGTGGGTGTTTCGAAGGACGCCATCGCGGGCAAGCCCGCTCCCACAATGGATCCTGGTTGAACACATTATTTGTGAACACCAGGGACCCTGTGGGAGCGGGCTTGCCCGCGAAGGCGGCCTTTCAGGCAGCATCAGTCACTTGGGCTTCCTCGAGATCCGCAATGCCTTGGCCTTGGCCTCCACCACCAGATACATCACCAGTGTGATCAACAACGGCAGCAGGAAGTAGATCGCCCGGTAGGCCAGCAGCCCCGCCACCAGGCTGCCCCGCGACACCTCATGTTGCAGCAGTGCCACGAACACCGCCTCCAGCACACCGAGGCCGGCCGGGATGTGGGTGATCACCCCGGCGATGGCGCTGATCAGCAGCACGCCAAGCACCAGCGGATAGTCCAGTTTGCTCGGCAGCAGGGTGAAAATCACCGCCGCCATCAACGACCAGTTCAAGGCCCCGAGGGCCAGTTGCAGGATGGCCATGCGCAGCGACGGCAAGTTGATTTCCACACCGCGAATGGCCCATTCCCGGCGGGTGGAGTACCGGCAGGCGGCCAGATAGCCCGCGCTCACCAGCAGCAGTAACACACCCACCCCTTGCAGCGCTCCGCTGCTGAGTGTCCAGCCGGGCGGCATGCGCACCAGACCACTGCTGAACACTGCGCCGGCAATCACCATGTAGCCAAACCAATTGGTGGCCAGGCTCAGACCGAGGATTTTCGCGATGTTGGCTTTGCTCACACCGAGTCGTGAGTACAGCCGATAGCGCATGGCAATGCCGCCAACCCAGGCGCTCAGGTTGAGGTTGAAGGCGTAACTGATGATCCCGACGGGCAGGATCTGTTTCCACGTGAGGTCCTGGCGGATGTAAGTGCGGCCGATCAGGTCGAAGCAGGCATACACCAGGAAGCTCGTGAGGGTCAGCCCGGACGCGATGATCAGCGTGCGCACCTTGAAGTCGGCCAGGGTGTCGAACACCTCGTTCCATTCGATGCGCTGGGCGAACATCGTCAACAGCACGATCAGCGCCAGAAAAAACAGCAGCGTCAATGGTCGTTTCCAGCGGCGCCAGCGCGACTTGGCCGGGTGTTCGGCGTTGCGCATCGCGGGTGCTTCAGTGCGGCTCATGATGGCTCGCTCCGGGGCGGCGCGGTGAAGGCCTTGAGGCGGGGTTTGTGCGCCGGCAACCAACCGGCCCAGGCCGGGAAATGCCGCAGGAAGTGGAAGACCAGAAAACCCACGGTCATGTGCCAGATGCGGCCGCGCGGGGCGTTGTCGACCGACATGATCTTGCAATGGTTGTCGCTGAGATCTTCGAGGCGTTCGAACAGATGCCGGTTGAACCCACGGTCGCGGATCAACACATTGGCCTCCAGGTTCATCGACAGGCTCAACGGGTCGAGGTTGCTGGAGCCGACCGTGCTCCAGTCTTCGTCCACCAGCGCGACTTTGCCGTGCAGCGGACGGTCGCAATATTCGTAAATCCTCACACCGGACTTGAGCAGGTAGTCGTAGGTCATGCGCGCCGCGAGCTTGGCCACCAGCATGTCCGGCTGCCCTTGCAGAATCAGCCGCACCTCGACACCCCGGCGGGCTGCATTGCGAATATCGCGCAGCAGTCGATAGCCGGGAAAGAAGTACGCGTTGGCGATCACCACGCGCCGTTGTGCGGTACGCAGTACCTGGCGGTAAACCTCCTCGATGTCGGTCCGATGCTCGCCGTTGTCGCGATACACCAGGCGCACTTGTCCATCGTGATCGCTGAACGCCAACTCCGAGCGGCGTTGGCGACGTCGTTGCCACCAGTACCTGGCGCGCACCGGGCGCCCGCATTGCAGCAGGGCAAAGTGATGGATGTCGGTCACCGCCGGGCCTTGCACTTCCACCGAGTAATCCTGCTTGGCCTCCGGGCCGAAGTCGGCCAAATGGTCGGCGGAAAAGTTGATCCCGCCGAGGAACGCGAAGGTCCCGTCGACGACCACGATCTTGCGGTGCAGGCGCCGAAACCAGTTGGTGCGGATGCCCAGGCGTTTGGGCGCCGGGTCGAACATTTGCAAATGCACACCGGCGTCACTGAGGGCGGCGAGGTAACCGCTGCTCAGTTCTCCGCAGCCAAATCCGTCGAGGCTGGCGGTGACACGCACGCCGCGCCGGGCCGCGTCGATCAGTACGTCCTGCAGTTCTGCGCCGACCTTGTCCTCGAAGACGATGAAGGTTTCCAGGAGGATTTCGCTTTTGGCCTGACGCATCGCCTCGAACACCCGGGGGAAATAGGCTTCGCCGTTTTCCAGCAACTCGACCCGGTTGTTGCCCTGCCAGCGGTACTCGACATCGACCACGGCCGGCTCGCTGACCGGGGGCGCGGGAACCGGGTCCACGGTGGTTTTATCCATCGGCGAAGCACTCATAGCTCGATCTCCACCGATAGCGGTGCGTGGTCGGAAAGGTGTGACCAGGGTCGGTTTGTCAGCACCTGCGGGCAACCGGCTTTCAGATTGCGTACGTAGATGCGGTCCAGGCGCAGCGCCGGCCATCGCGCGGGAAAACTGCGCGCCGGTTTGCCCTGATGTTCGGCGAAGACTTCGCGCAAGCCGCAAGGCTTGAGCAAGGCATCGGCGCGCTGGCGCCAGTCGTTGAAATCACCGGCGATGATTACTGGTGCGTCACCGGGCAGTTCTTCCAGGCGACGGGCCAACAGCTTGAGTTGTTCAGTGCGGTGGCTTTCACGCAGGCCCAGGTGCACGCAAATGGCATGCACCTCCGGGCCTTCGCCGGGCAAGCGCAACACACAATGCAGGACGCCGCGATTCTCGTGGCCGCTGATCGACACGTCGAGATTGTCATGGCGCACGATCTGGAATTTCGACAGCAGCGCATTACCGTGATCGCCCGCCGGGTAGACCGCGTTGCGCCCATAGGCGAACTGCGGCCAGAGGCTGTCGGCGAGGAATTCGTATTGCGGCATCGCCGGCCAATTGTCATAGCGCTTGGGGTGGTGTTCGTGGGTGCCGTGGACTTCCTGCAAAAACACCACATCGGCAGACACACTGCGCACCGCTTCGCGCAATTCCGGCAGGATGAATCGCCGGTTCAATGCGGTGAAGCCTTTGTGGGTATTGACCGTCAGTACGGTGAAGCGATGCACCAGGGGCTCGATGGTCGCTTGCTCGTCGGTGACGCCAACCGGCTCGGTAATGCTCATGCCAGCACTCCTTCGGCAGCCGGCGTGTCGACGTACCACTCGGCATAGCGCTCTGGCCGTTGCAGGGCGTAAAAAGATCCATTGAGTTCGATGCTGTTGACGGCCCGCGAGGCGAATTGCAATTCGCGCTTCCGGGCCAGGCCCTTCGGGTAGAAATCCCCTCGCCAAGGTGTGTAGCGCCAACCTGAAATGCCGATATGAATCGCCGCCATGTCGCCTCCGGTCCGAGTGCCCCTGTCTTTTGATGACTGCGGGGCAATGGCAAAAGTTTCGACGGGACTACGGGTGGCAGGTATTGCGTGACCTATGCCAGGGCATGGTCTCTTGTGGGAGCCGGCTTGCCGGCGATGGTCGTCAACGATAACGCGTGTGATCTGGATAAACGCGGCGCCCTTGGGTCCATCGCCAGCAGGCTGGCTCCTACAGGTATTGCGTGACCTATGCCAGGGCATGGTCTCTTGTGGGAGCCGGCTTGCTGGCGATGGTCTTCAACGATAACGCGTGTGATCTGGATAAACGCGGCGCCCTTGGGTCCATCGCGAGCAAGCTCGCTCCTACAGGTATTGCGTGACCTATGCCTGGGCATGGTCTCTTGTGGGAGCCAGCCTGCTGGCGATGGTCGTCAGCGATAACGCGTGTGATCTGGATAAACGCGGCGCCCTTGGGTCCATCGCGAGCAAGCTCGCCCCTACAGGTATTGCGTGACCTATGCCTGGGCATGGTCTCTTGTGGGAGCCAGCCTGCTGGCGATGGTCGTCAGCGATAACGCGTGTGATCTGGATAAACGCGGTGCCCTTGGGTCCATCGCCAGCAGGCTGGCTCCTACAGGGGGGTCAGTGACCGACGACGATACGTGTCGAGGATTCGGCATACACCGGACCCAAGCGGTCAAGACGACCGCTCCAGGCCGTCAGCGCCAGTGCCACCAGTACCACCAGGCCGCCAATCCACGCCGTATGTATCAGCCCCATATGCGCAACGATCAGGCCACCACCCCAGGCGCCACCGGCGATGCCGAGGTTGAACGCGGCGATGTTCAGGCCGGAAGCCACGTCCACCGCATGTGGCGTGTGATGTTCGGCCTGGCGCACCACGTACACCTGCAACCCCGGCACATTGCCGAACGCCACGGCGCCCCAGACCAGCACGGTGGCCAGCGCCAGCCATGGATTGCCGGCCGTGAAAGTCAGCACGAACAGCACGGCGGCGAGCAGGCTGAAGATAATTTTCAGGGCACTGATCGGACCGCGTTTGTCCGCCAGTTTGCCGCCCCAGATGTTGCCCACGGCCACCGAGATGCCGTAGACCAGCAGCACCAGGCTGACAGTGCTGGCGCTGAAGCCGGAAATGTCCTGGAGGATCGGTGCCAGGAACGTGAACGCAATGAACGAACCGCCGTAACCAACCGCCGTCATGGCGTACACCAGCAACAACCGTGGTTGCTTAAGCACCTGCAATTGCTGCAACAGCGACGCAGGTTTGCTGTGGGCGATGTTTTTCGGCACGTACAGCAGGCTGCCAATGAACGCGATGACACCCAGCGCGGACACGGCGAGAAAGGTTTCACGCCAGCCGAAATGCTGGCCGATGAAGGTGCCCAACGGCACGCCAGTGACCAGTGCCACGGTCAGTCCGGTGAACATGATGGCGATCGCGCTGGCGGCTTTGTCCTTGGACACAAGGCTGGTCGCGATGGTCGAACCAATCGAAAAGAACACCCCGTGGGCCAGGCCGGTGACGATCCGCGCAATGATCAGCGATTCGTAGCTCGGCGCTTTCCAGGCCAGCAGGTTGCCGAGGGTGAACAGCACCATCAGCGACAACAGCAGCATTTTGCGCGGGACTTTGCCGGTGAGGGCCGTCAGCACGGGGGCGCCGACCGCGACGCCCAGCGCATACAGGCTGACCAGAAGGCCGGCGGATGGCAGGCTGACGCCCAGGTCGGCGCCGATGGTGGGTAACAGGCCAACGATGACGAATTCGGTCGTCCCGATGGCAAATGCGCTGAGGGTCAGCGCGAGCAAGGCAATGGGCATGGCTGCAACTCCGGTGGGTTGATTCGATGGAGCGCAGTGTCGGGGTTTGGGGTGTGCGGAAAAATACAGGGATGAGCATTTGATATTTGCGTGCAGATCAAATATTGCCGCGACAACGGCAGCCCTGTGGCGAGGGCGCTTGCTCCGGGCGGCGTTCCGACGATGAGGCCAGCCCAGGCAGCACTAATGCCGGATCAGCTTGCCATGCACTTCCGCCATGGCCTGTTGATCCAGCTCCAGCCAGAAATGCGGTTTGCCGGCGATCTCGGCCGCGGCCGGCAAACCGTCGCGGTACACCAGCCGATTGCTTGCCAGTGCCGGTACTTTGGGACCGGGCAGCAGGGTGCCGGCGAGGTTCAAGGGATCGACGCCGCACACCGCGATCAAGCTGCCGTCATGGGGCCGGCGCCGGACTTCGCGCAACAGCGCAATCGCCTCGGGCAGGGCGAATTGCTCGCCCGCCAGGCCACTGACAAAGCGTCCGCCGCGAATCTCGCCCCGCGCTTCCAGTCGATGGAAGGTGCGCAGTAATTCGCGCCAGCTCGGCAACCAATCGGCCTCGCGTTCCAGCAGGCGCCAGAACACGACGCCATAGCGACGCAGCAGGGTCATGGCGATGTGTTCCAGGGTCTCGGCAGGCGTGGCCGACGGCCGCTTGTTATCCACAACCGGCGCGACAGCCCCGCGCCGTAACAGCGCCCAGCGTCCGGCATCGTCCATACCGCCGACAAACGCGCCGCGCCCGCGACGGCTGCTGCGGTTCAGGCGTTTGCTGGCCGGTGTGATCAGTGCCCGCAGTCCGGCGAAGCTGTCGGCGTTCACCAGTCCGGCGCCCACCAGTTCCTGCAAGGCAATTTCCAGCTCCGAGCGCAGCAGGTGGGCCTCGTGAATCAACTCATCGAAAAACAGCGCGCCGTGCTGGCTGAGTGCGGCATGGACCTTTTGCGTTTTCGGCGACAGTTCACTGATCGGCGTTTGCTCGGTCAAGTCGCTCCAGAGCCCGACCCGATTGCGCGGCAGTAACAGAATCGGCGTGCTGCGCAGCGCGGTACCGGCGCTTTTGTTGCGCGCGGTGAGTCGGGTCCAGACCAGTTTGCCGCTGCGGCACAGGTCATCCAGCCAACTCGGCGCATAGTCCTTGAGGCGTGCTGGCAGCAGGTCGCTGTCCCAGGCCGATGCGGCGCCGGGGTAGCCCTCGAACTGCGCGATGATCGTTGGCAACACCGCACTGCCCTGGCCCTGAGTGGCGCTGGATAAGTGCTGCCAGTCGAACAGAAACCGCATGAAATCCTGCAACGCCACCGGCTCGATTTCCCGGCGCAGGCGCTTGACCGTGTATCGATGAATCCGCGCCAGCAAATGACGCTCGCACCATTGTTCTTCAGTCGCGCCCGGCGTGAAGCGGCCGCGCAGCACATAACCTTCGCGTTCCAGTTGCGCCAGTGCCTGGGCAACCTGTGTCCCGGGCAAGCCGAGCGGATCGGCAATCGCCTTCAACGGTAACGGGCCAAAAGCGCTGAGCCGGGCGCGGATGACTTCAAGCACCGCATCGTCCGCGTCCCAGGCTTCATCGAATCCCGGCAGCGCCTCCAGTGCCGGCAGTACATCAGCCTGTGGATAAATCGCCCGCAGGCAGGTCAACCGTTCCCGTGCCAGCCACAGCGACGAGTCGAGGCGGCAGGCGCGGCCGCTGTCGGCCAGGGTGTTGAGCCAGTCGAGCCAGTTCGGGTTGGCCTGGGCTTCGGCTTCGGTGATGCAGGCCAGGCTCATCAATGCCTCGTGCATTTCATCGATGCCGTTGGGGGCAGGCCAGGCTTCTTCGCGCACGGCGGCAATCGCTTCGGCGTCCAGCGCGCCGAGGTCGTCGGTCGATTCCGGGTCGCTCCAGCGGCGGTTGAGCACCGCTTGCGTGCGGCGTTCTTCCAGCGGCGCATCGTCGAGAAAGGTGTAGGGGCGGGCGCTGAGAATCTCCGCCGCCAATGGCGAGGGTGCCGGCAGGTCGCGGCTGATCAGCCGGACCTCGCCGCGCTCCATGCGCCGCAACAGCGCGAGCCAGCCTTCGCTGTCCATGGCTTCGTGCAGGCAATCGTCGAGGGTTTGTTCCACCAGCGGATGGTCGGGAATGTCCCGCTCGCCGACGAGGTTTTCCACACAGGCGATCTGATCGGGAAACACGCTGGCGATCAGGTCTTCACTCTTCATCCGCTGGATCTGCGGCGGGACTTTTCGCCCACCGGAATAGCGTGGCAATGCCAGCGCCACCCCGGCATTCCAGCGCCAGCGCACGCCGAACAGCGGCGCATCGAGGACGGCTTGAATCAGCGTGTGCTCGGCGCTGTTGCTGTGCAGGTAACGCCACACGTCCTCCAGCTCAAAACTGTGGCTGGTGGACAACGACAACACGATGGCGTCTTCACTGGCGGCAGCCTGCAATTCGAAGTTGAAGGTGCGGCAGAAACGCTTGCGCAGGGCCAGGCCCCAGGCGCGGTTGATGCGGCTGCCGAACGGCGTGTGGATGATCAGTTGCGTGCCACCGGACTCGTCGAAAAACCGTTCCATCAGCAGTGTGTCTTGCGAGGGCAGGGCGCCGAAGGCCTGGCGGGCGCGGGCCAGGTATTCCACCAGTTGTTCGGCGCTGGCCAGGTTCAGGCCGAGCGTCTGGGTCAGCCAGTCGAGACTCGGCTGTAAATGACCCGGCGTAGCGCCGAGCAGTTCATCGAGTTGCGCTTGCAGGCGCGCGACGGCGAACGACAGTTCCGCGCTGCGCCCCGGCGCCTCACCGAGCCAGAACGGTATGGTCGGCGGTTGACCCTGGGCATCCTCGACCCGGACCTTGCCGGTCTCGACCCGCAGGATCCGGTACGACGTATTGCCCAGCTGAAAAACGTCGCCAGCGATGCTTTCCACCGCGAAGTCTTCGTTGACGCTGCCGATGTTCAACCCTTGCGGCTCCAGCAGCACGCTGTAGTCGGCGTTGTCCGGAATGGTCCCGCCACTGGTCACGGCCGTCAGCTTGGCGCCCCGGCGACCGCGCAGGCTGCGGGTCACCGCGTCGCGGTGCAGGTAAGCGCTGCGGATCCCCTGGCGACCGTTGTAGCCCTCGGCGAGCATTCGCAGCAGCGCCTGATAATGTTTGTCGTCGAGCGCGGCGTAGGGCGAGGCCTGGCGGAACAACGCCAGCAACGCGTCCTCCGGCCATTCCTGGCAACTGACTTCGGCGATGATCTGCTGCGCCAGCACGTCCAGCGGGGCCTCGGGGATTTGCAGGGTATCGAGTTCGCCCCGGCGCACGCAGTCGAGCAGGGCGGCGCATTCGATCAGGTCGTCGCGGGTGGTGGCGAACAAACGGCCCTTGGGGGTGCCGCCGACCTGGTGCCCGGAGCGACCGACCCGTTGCAGAAAAGCCGAAATCGAGCGCGGCGAGGCGATCTGGCAGACCAGGTCGACGTCGCCAATATCGATCCCCAATTCCAGCGACGCCGTGGCGATCAGCACTTGCAGTTCGCCGCGCTTGAGCCGTTGCTCGGCATCCAGGCGAAACTCCTTGGCCAGGCTGCCATGGTGGGCGGCCACGGCGTCCTTGCCGAGACGTTCGCTCAAGTGACGGCTCAGGCGTTCGGCCAGGCGCCGGGTGTTGACGAAAATCAGCGTGGTCCGGTGTTCGCGGGCGAGAGCGGCGAGGCGGTCGTACACCAATTCCCAGACATCGTTGGCCATTACCGCTGACAGCGGAACTGGCGGCACTTCAATGTCCAGGTCCCGGGGGCGGGCGTGGCCGATGTCGATGATTTCGCACGGCCGGTCGCGGCCCACCAGGAAGCGCGACACCGCTTCGATGGGTTTCTGCGTGGCGGACAGGCCGATGCGCACCAGCGGCTCGGCGCAGAGCGCTTGCAGGCGCTCGAGGCTCAGTGCGAGGTGGCTGCCGCGTTTACTGGCGGCGATGGCGTGGATTTCATCGACGATCACCGTGCGCGTGGTGCCGAGCATTTGCCGGCCCGAATCGGAGCCGAGCAGCACGTAGAGCGATTCCGGGGTGGTGACCAGAATGTGCGGCGCCGTCTTGCGCATCGCCGAGCGCTCTTTTTGCGGGGTGTCGCCGGTGCGCACGGCCGTTGTGATCTGCAATTCGGGCAAGCCCAGCAGGCGCAATTGTTCGGTGATCCCGGCCAGCGGGTTTTGCAGGTTGATGCGGATGTCGTTGGACAGCGCCTTGAGCGGCGAGACGTAGACCACCAGGGTTTCGTCCGGCAGGCCTTCGGGCTGCTCCAGGCCACGGTGCACCAACTCGTCGATGACGGCGAGGAATGCGGTGAGGGTCTTGCCGGAGCCCGTGGGGGCGGCGATCAGGGTCGAGCGACGCTGGCGAATCAACGGCCACGCCCGGGCCTGGGCGGCGGTCACCGTCGCGAAGGTCTTGCTGAACCAGGCGCTGACGGCGGGATGGAAGCCGTTCAGGGCACTGTCTGCGGGGATGGGCAGGTTCATGCCACAATTTATGCGGGTGGGGGGCGCAAGATGCAAGTACCGCTGGGGCGGCGCAGCAGCCCAATTCCCGCACATCTACACTTTACGGATGACGGTTGCGCACTAAACCCGCAAAATGCAAGGATTCTGGCTACTTTCAACGACACCGCTCACGAGCGCTGTCGACAAACCCTCGTTCCAATCAGACTGGGCCTGCTGACTCTATGCGAATGCGCCTTATGTTACTGGGCGGCGGAAATGCCCTTGGGCAGGCGCTGATTCGCCTCGGTGCGGAAGAAGACATCGGTTTCCTCGCCCCCCGCCCACCGCAAGACGGCTGGGATGCCGCGAGCCTGACGCAACTGCTCGACGACACCCGCCCGGACGCGTTGATCAACCTCGCCTACTACTTCGACTGGTTCCAGGCGGAGACGGTCAGCGAACAGCGTCTGGCCGGGCAGGAGCGGGCGATCGAACGCCTGGCCGAACTGTGCCAGCATCACAACATCGTCCTGGTGCAACCTTCGAGCTATCGCGTGTTCGATGGCTCCCGGGCGACCGCCTACAGCGAGAAAGACGAACCGGTGCCGTTGGGCCTGCGCGGTCAGGCGTTGTGGCGTATCGAGCAAAGTGTGCGCGCCACGTGCCCGCAACATGTGCTGTTGCGTTTCGGCTGGCTGCTCGACGACAGTCCCGAGGGCACGCTGGGGCGTTTTCTCAGTCGCGCCGAACTGCCGGAAGAGTTGCTGATGGCCGACGATCGCCGGGGCAATCCGACCCCGGTGGATGACGCTGCCCGAGTGATCATCTCCGTACTCAAGCAACTGGACTGCGCCGCGCCGCTGTGGGGCACTTACCACTACGCCGGGCATGAAGCGACCACGCCGCTTGCCCTGGGCCAGGCGATCCTCACCGAGGCACGCGCCCTGCATCCGCTGGCCATCGAAGCACCGACCGCCCAGGCTCACGCCGCGCGACCGGACGCCGCTGAAGAACCGCAACACGCGGTATTGGCCTGCAAAAAAATTCTGCACACGTTTGGGATCAAGCCACGCGCCTGGCGTGCGGCCCTTCCAGGCTTACTCGACAGGTTCTATCGCCATGGCTGACGGCCCCGTTTTAATCACCGGCGGTGCCGGTTTCATTGGTTCGCATCTCGCCGATGCCTTGCTCGCCAAGGGCCATTCGGTGCGGGTGCTCGATGACCTGTCGACCGGCAAGCGCAGCAACCTGCCGCTGGACAATCCCAAGGTCGAGTTGATCGTCGGTGACGTCGCCGATGCCGCACTGGTCGCACGGGCGATGGCCGGTTGCAGCGCCGTGGCACACCTGGCGGCAGTGGCGTCGGTGCAAGCCTCGGTGGACGATCCGGTGAAAACGCACCAGAGCAATTTCATCGGCTCGCTCAATGTCTGCGAAGCCATGCGCCAGACGGGTGTCAAACGCGTGTTGTTCGCCTCCAGCGCGGCGGTGTATGGCAACAATGGCGAAGGTGAGCCGATCGATGAAGACACGCCCAAGGCGCCGTTGACCCCTTACGCATCGGACAAATTGTCCAGCGAACATTACTTCGATTTCTATCGACGCCAGCATGGGCTGGAACCGGTGATTTTCCGCTTCTTCAACATCTTCGGCCCACGTCAGGACCCGTCTTCGCCTTACTCCGGGGTGATCAGTATTTTCAGTGAACGTGCGCAGAACGGCCTGCCGATCACGGTGTTTGGCGACGGTGAGCAGACGCGCGATTTTGTTTACGTCGAGGATCTGGTCAGCCTGCTGGTGCAAGCCATCGAGAAACCGCAGGTGGACGTCGGCGCGGTCAACGTGGGCTGGAACGAGGCGACGAGCCTCAAGCAGATGCTCACTGCGCTCAAGGAAGTGATCGGCGAGTTGCCGCCGGTGAACTACGGCCCGGCACGCTCCGGCGACATCCGTCATTCACGGGCGAACAACCGGCGTCTGCTGGAGCGCTTTACCCGCCCGCAACAGACGCCGTTGAGTGTCGGACTGGCGCGATTGTTGGGACGCTGAGATTCAGCGAGCACAAAAAAGGCGCCCCTGGAGGCGCCTTTTTTGTGGCCGGATTTCGCTTCTGAGGCGAGTTAATTCCTGTGGCGAGGGGGCAAGCCCCTTCACCACAAAAGCCAGGTTCACCACCACGTGAACATCCGTTAGAACTTGTAACCCAGGCCCACCATGTAGATGAACGGGTCCACATCGACGTTGACGCGGGCACGGGTGCCCGGTGCCACGGCGTCGTTTTCCACGGTCGCGCGGGTATCGATGTCGATGTAGCGAAACTGGGCGTTGAGCATGATGTTGTCGGTGATCATGTAATCGGCACCGACCTGGAACGCCATGCCCCAGGAGTTATCTGCCTTGAAGTTGCTGAAGCCTTTGGCCTGGGCATCGCTGCTGACGTGTTCGTCGTAAATCCAGGTGTAGTTGATACCGGCGCCGACGTAAGGCTGGAATGCGGACTTCGCGTCCAGCGGGTAGTACACGACGCTGAGGGTCGGCGGCAGGTGTTTCAGCGAGCCGAGTTTGCCGTTCGCCGCACCCAGGGACGTGCCCTTGAGTTTGACGTCATGCTCGAACGGCGTGGCCGCGAGCAGCTCGATCCCCCAGTTTTTGGTGATCATGTAGGCAAAGTTGAGACCCAGCTGTGTGTCGCTGTTCAGGGTTGCCTTGCCCCCCAGATTGGTACCCGCCAACGGACCCTGATCGACTTTGACGCTCGAGCTGTCGTCTTTCGGGTTGACGGTGATTGCACCGGCACGAAGGATGATCTCACCGGCTTCGTGAGCGTGTGCGAGCGGTGCGGCGAGCGCGAGGGAGACCAGCGCGACGCTGAGCAAGGACTTGTTCATGGGGGCTCCAGAGGACGTTAAAAATGTTTGTAGTCCAATGGTAAACAGCCGTTTGATTCGGTCTTTTGACTCAGCTCAATGAAAGTTGGGTGTGCGGAATTTTGTTGGCGATTTTGCGGGCCTCTTCGCGAGCAAGCTCGCTGCCACAGGGTTGCGCGATTCCCTGTGGGAGCAAGCTTGCTGGCGATGGACGCAAAAAAAACGGTTCACTCCGGCAATTCATAGATGTAAATCTTGTCCGCCTCCATCTGATACCCGGCATCGGCCAGTTCGCTGGTGGAGGGTTTGACCTGCATCGCACCTTCGATCCAATACGGCTGATACAGCTCGTCGAGCTTCACGCCGACTTCGCTTTTGACATGCACGATCTGGTTCGAGGGCGGCGGCGGAACGTGGATGCAGGCGCCGAAATACGGCACCAGCAGAAACTCCGTCGTACGTCCTTCTTCGCTCACTTCCAGCGGCACGATGTAACCCGGCAGGCGAACGTTTTGCCCGTCAAGGGCCTTGACCACCGGCGCGTTGGGCATGTCCTGCCTGGCGGCGGGCGCGGATTCGGCGGACAGTGCGCTGCTCATCTGCGACAGGTCGTGCAGTGGTGTCATGTTCGGTACTTCCGCCGGGGCGTCCGGCGGGATCATTTCCGACCAGGTCAGCTCTTTCGGCTCGGCCGCCCACAGGGGCAGGGCGACCAGCATCAACAGCGCAAGCAGAGCGCGGGGCATTTTCAACGTCCTCATAAACGGATCGACAGGCCATCGGCCAGGGATTGGCGATAAGCGCGCCAGGCCGGCACGCTGCCCATCAGCAGCGCGGCGATCAGAATGCCACCGAGCAGCGTCCATTCATATTCGCTTGGCCAGGTCAGCGGCAGAAACAGACCGTAATTGGCTTGCACGTAACCCTGGGCGGCAGCGATGCACACATACAGCAGCGCGACGCCGGCGACCACGCCGGACAATGCCAGGGCAAACGCCTCCAGCACCAGCAGCGTTGCGATGTGCCACGGCCGCGCGCCTACCGAACGCAGGATCGCCATCTCGCGGCGCCGCTCGTTGAGGCTGGTGAGAATGGCGGTAAGCATGCCGATCAGCCCGGTCAGCACGACGAACAACGACACCACGAACAAGGCTTTTTCCGCCGTGCCCATCAAGCTCCACAATTCTTGCAGGGCCACGCCCGGCAGGATCGCCAGCATTGGTTCGCCGCGGAATTCATTGATTTCACGCTGCAGGGCAAAGGTCGAAATCTTGTTGTTGAGGCCCAGCATGAACGCGGTGATCGCCTGCGGCGTCAGGTCCATGTTGCGCGCCTGATCGGCGCTGACCCGACCTTCGCCCCTGGCCGGCACGCCGTTGTGCCAGTCGATGTGAATGGCTTCCATGCCGCCAAGACTGATGTGCAGCGTGCGGTCCACCGGGGTACCGGTGCGCTTGAGAATGCCGACCACGGTGAAGGGCTTGTCGTCGTGCTTGACCAGGCTGATCGCCGCGACACCGTGGGCCAGGACCAGTTTGTCGCCCAGTTTGTAATGCAGTGCATCGGCCACTTCGGCTCCGAGCACGACTTCGAACGGATCGGTGGCGAAGGCGCGACCGTCGGCCAGTTCCAGGTGCTGCTGGCGGCCGTACTGATAATGCTCGAAGTACGCTTCGGTGGTGCCCATCACTCGGTAACCGCGGTGCGAGTCGCCGAGGGACATCGGGATCGCCCACTTCACTTTCGGGTTGCTGGCGAAGTGTTCGAAGCTGTCCCAACGAATGTTGTTGGTGGCGTTGCCGATGCGGAACACCGAGTACAACAGCAAATTGACCGAGCCGGAGCGGGCGCCGACGATCAGGTCGGTGCCGCTGATGGTGCTGGCGAAACTGGCCTTGGCCTCGGTGCGCACCCGCTCTACCGCCAACAACAGGCAGACCGACAGGGCAATGGCGAACGCGGTGAGGATCGCGGTGAAGCGGCGGTTAGCCAGGCTGGCCATGGCTAGACGAAACAAATACATCTCAGACCTCGGACGGGGTGGCGGCGCGATTGAGATCGGCCAGCGACAGGTGGCGATCGAACAGCGGCGCAAGGCTTTGATCATGGCTGACGAACAGCAGGCTCGATCCGGCTTCGCGGCATTCGGCGAACAGCAGGCGAATGAAGTTTTCGCGGGCGTCGTAATCCAGGGCCGAGGTCGGTTCGTCGGCGATCACCAGTTCCGGTTGGCCGATCAACGCCCGTGCGGCCGCAACCCTTTGCTGTTGGCCGATGGACAGCGAATCGGCGCGGCGACTGAGGATGCTTTCATCTTTCAAACCCAAATGTGCAAGCAACGTGGCCGCAGCCTGATCGATGCTGCCATGGCGCTGGATCGCCCGTCGGGCGCGCAACTTGGAGAAGCGGCAAGGCAGCTCGACGTTTTCGCGCACCGAGAGAAACGGCAGCAGGTTGAACTGCTGGAAGATGTAGCCGGTGTGATCGACGCGAAAGTGATCGCGGGCGCCGGCCGAGAGTTCGGTCAGTTCCTGGCCGAGCAGGCGGATACTGCCACGATTCGGTTTCTGCACACCGCCGAGCAGGCCGAGCAGGGTGGTCTTGCCGCTGCCGCTCGGGCCTTTGAGGAACAGGGTTTCCCCCGGCTCCAGGCGAAACGCCGGGATATCCAGCAACGGTGGGTGACCGGGCCAACTGAAGCCCAGGTCGGACAGTTCGATGAGTGCTTGGGTCATGGCGCCGATTTCAGTGGTGTTCATTAACCTGTGGGAGCGAGCCTGCTCGCGATGGCGGTGTAACAGTCAACAAAGATGTTGAATGTTACGGCCTCATCGCGAGCAGGCTCGCTCCCACGTTTGATTTGCGGTGGATCAGAATTTCAGGGCAGCGGCCTTCGCCGTCACCTCGACCCCTTGTTGCCCGCTCGGGCCGATCAGTTGTACCTGAATTTTCTGGGTGGCCGGGAACGTGTTGAAGATATTCGCCAGATCCAGAGTCTTCAGCGCACCGGGAGTGGCGCAGGTGAAGCTGTAATGGGCGTGAATTTCGCTGTGGTCGTGGTGATGTTCGTCCTTGGCATCTTCGTCGTGATCATCATCAGCCTCCGGTTTGTCGCCGAACAGCGGGCTTTCCAGTTTCTGACTCGCCACTTCGCAACCGGCGGCTTTCGCCAGGGAGAACAGCGCCAGGGGTTTCTCCAGCTGAGCACGAACAGCGGCAACTTTGGCCTTGTCGGCATCGGTGGTGGCGGCATGTTCGAAACCGACCAGATTCATCGCCGGGCTTTCCAGCTCCAGCTCCAGGGTCTGACCATCCAGCACCGCGTTCAAGCGACCGACACCGTGTTCGTGGGCGCCGAGGCTACCGTGCTCATGGTCGTGGTCATGTTCGTCAGCCGCGTGGGCGACAGCCAGTGGCAACAAGGCAAACGGCAAAGCGAGCAGCAGACGACGCATGGGTGACACTCCGGAAAGTAAAATGAAAAATATGTTATGTAATCTTATAACGTAAGTGCGGAGAGTTTGACTGGCTGCTTGGCGTTGCACAAGTCCCATGGGAGCATGCCCGTCAGAAACAGGCGGGAGCAGACTCATGTTGCGAATTCGCGGAAGCATCGGCGACTGGCCGGTGGATTTGACGCTGGAGATGGATGACGCCGACTGGGCGCGGCTGGGGGCGCAGTTGACCGTGGAAAAAACCGAGGTCAATGCCGCGCCGGCCAAACCGCAGAATCAGGATGATGCGCTGTGGCAGATTGCCAGGGACTTATTGCGCAAGGCCGGGCAGTTGAGTGGGCCGGATCTGCTGGAGCAACTGGAAGGGCTGACCGGTAATGCGTCGGCGGGCAAACGCCTGTTGGTGCGTTTGCGCCATTGCCCGGACGTGAAGGTGGAGAGCGGCGGGGATACGCCGCTCTATCGCTGGTTGTAGGCGCGAGCTGGCTCGCGAAGGACGTCAATCCTGACGCGGACTACCTGCATAACTGCGGCGCCCTTATGTCCATCGCGAGCAGGCTCGCTCCTGCAAGGTCGTGCTTAATAAAGGGCTGCAAACAACTTGCGACGGTAGGTGGTCACCAGCGGGTGATCGTTGCCGAGCAGTTCGAACACCTGCAGCAAAGTCTTGTGTGGCAAGCCTTTGCTGTAGCTGCGGTTGCGGATGAACAGCTTGAGCAGGCCATCCAGCGCCGCGTCGTATTGCTGGCGGGCCAGTTGCTGCACCGCCAGTTGATAGACCGCTTCATCGTCCTGCGGATTTTTTGCCAGGCGTGCCTTCAGCTCGGCGGCATCCGGCAAGTCCTTGGCCTGGCCGAGAAACTTGATCTGCGCCTTGGCGCCGGCCAATGCAGCCTTGTGTTCATCACTCTTGACCGCGTCGAGCACGGCTTGCGCCTCGCCCAGTTCACCGCGTTCGGTGAGGCAGCGGGCATAGAGGATCAGCGCCTTGGCGTTGGTGTTGTCTTCGCCCAGCAGCACTTTGAGGATGGCTTCGGCGTCGGCGAAGCGGCTGTCGTCGAACAGCGCCTGGGCCTGGTCGAACGGATCGGCCGCTGCGGGCGGCGGCATTTGCACGTGAGGTTCGAGCATCGCCCGCACGGCGGATTCCGGCTGCGCCCCGGCAAACCCGTCGACCGGTTGACCATCCTTGAACAGCACCACGGTCGGCAGGCTGCGAATGCCGAAACGGGCAACGATGTCCTGTTCGATGTCGCAGTTGACCTTGGCCAGCAGCAACTCACCCTGATAACTCTCGGCAATGGTCTGCAGCATCGGCATCAGCACTTTGCACGGCGCACACCATTCGGCCCAGAAATCCACCAGCACCGGTTTGTGGAAAGAATTCTCGATCACCGACTGGTCGAAGTCGGCAGTCGTGGCGTCGAAGATGTACGGCGTTTCCTGGCTCATGGGGGATCTCGTAGAAGCGTGAATGGGGCAACTATACGGCCTGGCGCTACGCTTTCAAGCGCGCCGCGCATGGTAAAGGCTCACATGCCGAAACTCTTCCGGCTCCGCCAGATCCGGCAGGGTCATCGCTTCAAGCATTTCGATTCGGCGATACAACGGATGGCGAAAATCCCGGACTCGCGAATCGGCCACCAGCGCCTCCTGGCCACGACTCAGGAACTCATCGAGTAGCGGCAGGTTCGCCCGGTCGTACAGCACATCGGCGACCAGGATCAGATCAAAGCGATCGGCTTCGGCGAAAAAATCCGTCGAGTAGTGGAGCTGCACGTCATTGAGTTCGGCATTCGCCCGACAGGCGGCAATCGCCAGCGGGTCGAGGTCGCAAGCCACCACTTCCAGCGCTCCGGCCTTCACCGCCGCAATCCCGGCCACGCCGGAGCCTGCGCCGAAATCCAGGACTCGTTTGCCTTTGACCCACTCAGGGAATTGCGCGAGATAGCGGGCTACCGCCAAGCCACTGGCCCAACAGAAACACCAGTAAGGCGGTTCATGCAGAATCCGCCGGGTTTCTTCCGGGGTGAAGGCGCGGTCCATGTTGTCGCCATCGATCAGCCACAGCTTCAGCTCGGTGCCCGGCAGCTTGCAGTCGACCAATTGCGCATCGCCAAGCAATTCCCCCAAGGCCCGTTGCAGGTCGAGCGGAGCACTCATGGGGCTTTGACGAATTGCAGTTGGCCCAGCACCCGGGTATTCGGTTGCGTGATCAGCTGCGCCGGCAGATGCAGGATCAGCTGGCCGGACTGGCTGGCGCGGCCGCGCAGTTCAACCCGGGCACCGGCCGGGAAGGATTCCGGATTGAAGCGCAGGTGGAAGGGCAATACCTGGTTGTTGCCGATCAGGCTCGAATTGGCGAGTAACTGTTGCGGACGGCCTTTTTCGTCGATCACCAGCAGCGCCAGTTCGACTTCGGCGCCTGCCGGCACACCTTGCAGGGTGCCGCTCAGTTCACGTTGATACGCCGGCAGCGGACCGAGGTTGGCCGACTCCCTGGCTTTCTTCTGCGCCTGCTCCGGCACGGGGCCTGGTGTCGGTGGCTGGGTTTTGGGCGCATCGCTGCCGCAAGCCACCAGCAGGCTGAACAGACTGAGCAAAATGAGCGGTCGTAACGACATTGGCAGCTCCGTAAAGGTAAATTCCATGGATCGATAGATCATGGCGTCTGTATACCGCAAACCCTATGGCTTGTCTTGCCACGGGGATGCGCTACCATGGCCCTCCCTTTTTTTGTTGCCTGCCACCATGCACTGTCCCTTCTGCGGTGCCAACGACACCAAGGTCATCGACTCGCGTCTGGTCGCCGAGGGCGAACAGGTGCGCCGCCGGCGTGAATGCCTGGCCTGCGGCGAGCGATTCACGACGTTCGAGACCGCCGAACTGGTGTTGCCGCGCCTGATCAAAACCGACGGCAGTCGTCAGCCGTTCGACGAAGAAAAACTCCGCGCCGGCATGCAGCGCGCGCTGGAAAAGCGCCCTGTGAGTGTAGAACGCCTGGAGTCTTCGCTGGTGCACATCAAACACAAACTGCGTGCCACCGGCGAGCGCGAGGTCAAATCCCTCGTCGTCGGCGAACTGGTGATGGCCGAGCTGCAGAAGCTCGACGAAGTCGCCTACATCCGTTTCGCCTCGGTGTATCGCCGCTTCCAGGACCTCAACGAGTTCCGCGAAGAGATCGATCGCCTGGCCCGTGAGCCGGTGAAAGAATGAGCGTGCCTGCCGAACAAGCCATCCTCGACGCCCATTTCATGGCCCGTGCCCTGGAACTGGCGCGCAAAGGTCATTACACGACGCACCCCAATCCCCGGGTCGGTTGTGTGATCGTGCGTGACGGGCAGATCGTCGGCGAAGGCTGGCACGAACGCGCCGGCGAACCCCACGCCGAGGTCCACGCCTTGCGCGCCGCCGGTGAGCTCGCCCGTGGCGCCACCGCTTACGTAACCCTCGAACCCTGCAGCCATCATGGCCGGACACCGCCCTGTGCCGACGCACTGGTCAATGCCGGTGTGGCGCGTGTGGTCGCGGCGATGCAGGACCCGAACCCGGAAGTCGCCGGTCGCGGCCTGCAACGCCTGGAACAGGCCGGCATCGCCACCGAAAGCGGTGTGCTGGAAGGCGAGGCGCGCAAGCTCAATCAAGGCTTCCTGAAACGCATGGAACACGGCTTGCCGTTCGTGCGGGTCAAGTTGGCCATGAGCCTCGATGGCCGCACGGCGATGGAAAGCGGTGAAAGCCAATGGATCACCGGTCCGGCCGCGCGTTCGGCGGTGCAACGCCTGCGGGCCCAGGCCAGTGTGGTGTTGACCGGTGCCGACACGGTGCTGGCGGATAACGCCCGCTTGACCGTGCGTGCCGATGAACTGGGGCTGGACGCGGAACAAACCGCACTGGCCATGAGCCGTCCGCCGCTGCGCGTGCTGGTGGACGGTCGTCTGCGCGTGCCGCTGGATGCGCCATTCTTCAGGGCCGGCCCGGCGCTGGTCGCCACGTGCATGGCGGTGGAAGAGCAATACGCCAACGGCCCTGAGTGCCTGATCGTGCCGGGCTACGATGGCCAGGTCGATCTGCGCCAGTTATTGGTCGAACTGGCCGCTCGCGGAGTCAACGAGGTGTTGGTCGAGGCGGGGCCGCGTCTTGCCGGGGCTTTTGCTCAGCAAGGTCTGGTCGATGAGTTTCAGATCTTCATGGCCGGCAAGTTCCTGGGCTCCTCGGCGCGCCCACTGCTGGACTGGCCGCTCGCGCAAATGAAAGACGCGCCAGCGCTCAAAATTATCGAAATTCGTGCGGTTGGCGATGACTGGCGAGTCACTGCCATTCCTTTGCCAGCAGCGAGCGTATAATTTCCGGCCATCGCTACTGCGCTGGCTCTGTTCTCGAGGAGAACCCCATGTTCACCGGCATTATCGAATCCATCGGCAGTATTCGCGCATTGACCCCAAAAGGCGGAGATGTGCGGGTCCATGTAGAAACCGGCAAGCTCGACCTGAGCGACGTCAAACTGGGCGACAGCATTGCGGTCAACGGCGTGTGCCTGACGGCGGTTGAATTGCCGGGCAACGGCTTTGCGGCCGACGTCAGCCGCGAAACCCTCGACTGCACCGCCATGAATGACCTGAAAAGCGGCAGTCCGGTCAATCTGGAAAAAGCCCTGACTCCGACCACTCGCCTTGGCGGGCATCTGGTCAGCGGGCACGTCGATGGCGTGGGTGAAGTGGTTGCCCGCACCGAG
The DNA here is from genome assembly GCF_054481235.1 of Pseudomonas fluorescens group sp. PF-69. Lineage (NCBI taxonomy): Bacteria > Pseudomonadati > Pseudomonadota > Gammaproteobacteria > Pseudomonadales > Pseudomonadaceae > Pseudomonas > Pseudomonas fluorescens group sp. PF-69. Next base: position 2,301,798 of record NZ_JBTMNC010000001.1, read on the forward strand.
AATGCCCGTGCCGTGGAGTTCCGTATCCGCGCACCGAAAGAACTGGCCAAGTACATCGCCCATAAAGGCTCGATCACCGTCGACGGCACCAGCCTGACCGTGAACGCGGTCGATGGCGCCGAGTTCCTGCTGACGATCATTCCGCACACCTTGAGCGAAACCATCATGGCGTCGTACCAGCCAGGTCGCCGGGTGAATCTGGAAGTGGACTTGCTGGCGCGTTACCTGGAGCGCCTGTTGCTCGGCGACAAGGCCGCAGAGCCTACGGCCGGCAGCACCATTACTGAAAGCTTTCTGGCCGCCAACGGCTACCTCAAATCCTGACTCAAGGGGGTGCCTTGTGGCGCTCAATAGCATCGAAGAACTGGTTGAAGACATCCGCCAAGGCAAGATGGTCATCCTCATGGATGACGAAGACCGCGAGAACGAAGGCGACCTGATCATGGCCGCCGAGTGCTGCAAGCCCGAGCACATCAACTTCATGGCCAAGCACGCCCGTGGCCTGATCTGCATGCCGATGAGCCGCGAGCGCTGCGAGCTGCTGAAGCTGCCGCTGATGGCGCCGCGCAACGGTTCCGGTTTCGGCACCAAGTTCACCGTTTCGATCGAAGCGGCCACCGGCGTGACCACCGGCATCTCCGCCGCCGACCGTGCCCGCACCGTTCAGGCTGCGGCCGCGAAAGACGCCAAGGCTGAAGACATCGTCAGCCCTGGCCACATCTTCCCTCTGATGGCCCAGGCTGGCGGTACGCTGGCTCGCGCCGGCCACACCGAAGCCGCCTGCGACCTGGCGCGCATGGCCGGTTTCGAGCCGAGCGGCGTGATCTGCGAAGTGATGAACGACGACGGCACCATGTCCCGTCGCGCGGAACTCGAAACTTTCGCTGCCGAACACAACATCAAGATCGGCACCATCGCCGACCTGATTCACTACCGGATGATCCACGAACGTACCGTTCAGCGGATTGCCGAGCAGCCGCTGGACAGCGAACTGGGCCAATTCAACCTGGTGACCTATCGTGACTCCGTGGAAGGCGACGTGCACATGGCACTGACCCTGGGCAATGTCTGCGCTGATGAACCGACCCTGGTCCGCGTGCACAACATGGACCCGCTGCGCGACCTGCTGATGGTCAAGCAACCGGGCCGCTGGAGCCTGCGCGCCGCCATGGCTGCGGTTGCCGAGGCCGGCAGCGGCGTGGTGCTGTTGCTCGGTCACCCGCTCGATGGCGACGTGTTGCTGGCGCACATCCGCGAAACAGCAGACCACGCGGCCGTGAAAAAACCGACCACCTACAGCATTGTCGGTGCCGGTTCGCAGATCCTGCGTGACCTCGGTGTGCGCAAAATGCGCCTGATGTCCGCGCCGATGAAATTTAATGCGATATCCGGTTTCGATCTGGAAGTTGTAGAATACGTGCCCTCCGAATAATGACCGGTTGTTTCCGGCCTTGAATTCGCGGTTCAAATATCACTGAGGGGCGCGTAGAAGACGCGTCCCGGCTCTTTAAGAGATCTAACGAATGACCCTGAAGACCATCGAAGGTACCTTCATCGCCCCTAAAGGCCGCTACGCTCTGGTAGTGGGCCGTTTCAACAGCTTCGTCGTTGAAAGCCTGGTCAGCGGTGCAGTTGATGCCCTGGTTCGCCATGGCGTGAGCGAAAGCGACATCACCATCATCCGTGCGCCTGGCGCCTTCGAAATCCCGCTGGTTGCGCAGAAAGTCGCTCAGAAGGGTGAGTTCGCGGCAATCATCGCCCTGGGCGCGGTCATTCGTGGCGGTACTCCGCATTTCGAATACGTGGCGGGCGAATGCACCAAGGGCCTGGCCCAGGTGTCCATGGAGTTCGGCGTTCCGGTTGCCTTCGGCGTCCTGACCGTTGATTCCATCGAGCAAGCCATCGAACGTTCCGGCACCAAGGCCGGTAACAAAGGTGCTGAAGCTGCCCTGTCCGCTCTGGAAATGGTCAGCCTGCTGGCGCAGTTGGAGGCCAAGTGATTAGCGACGAAAGCGATCGTTTCAACCCGCGCGATCCAAAGCCTGCGGATGCCGGCAAGCCATCGAAAAGCGTCAAGCGTCGCGAAGCCCGTCAGCTCGCGACCCAGGCGCTGTACCAATGGCACATGGCCAAACAGTCGCTGAACGAGATCGAAGCGCAGTTTCGGGTCGATAACGATTTCAGCGATGTCGATGGCGCTTACTTCCGCGAGATCCTCCACGGGGTTCCGCAGTTCAAGACCGAAATCGACACCGCACTCAAGCCTTGCCTGGACCTGACCATCGAAGAGCTCGACCCGGTTGAACTGGCGGTTCTGCGTCTGTCCACCTGGGAACTGCTCAAGCGCGTCGACGTACCGTACCGCGTTGTGATCAACGAAGGTATCGAACTGGCCAAGGTCTTCGGTTCCACCGACGGTCACAAGTTCGTCAACGGTGTGCTCGACAAACTGGCCCCGCGTCTGCGTGAAGCTGAAGTGAAGGCGTTCAAGCGCTAACCTGCGCTTGAACAGGATACCCAATGGGTGAGTTTGAGCTGATCCGCAATTTCTTTGCCGCCGCGCCTTGTGCGCAGGGCGGCGAAGGCGTTGACCTCGGGATCGGTGACGATTGCGCCTTGCTGGCTGTTCCCCCGGGGGAGCAGTTGGCGATTTCTACCGATACGCTGGTGGCCGGTGTGCATTTCGCCGACCCTTGCGATCCCTTTCTGCTCGGTCAGCGCTCGCTGGCCGTGGCCGTCAGTGACCTGGCCGCCATGGGCGCCACCCCCATTGCCTTTACCCTTGCCCTGACCTTGCCGACGGTGACTGCCGATTGGTTGCAGGCCTATGCCCGCGGTTTGAACCGGATGGCGCAAAGCTGCGGCGTGGCACTGGTGGGCGGTGACACCACCCGCGGGCCGTTGAGCATGACCATGACCGTGTTCGGGCGCGTACCCAACGGGCTGGCCCTGAGCCGCAGCGGCGCGCAACCGGGCGACTTGTTGTGCGTCGGCGGTGAACTGGGCAATGCCGCTGGCGCCTTGCCCCTGGTGCTCGGCGAGCGCACTGCCGAACCTGCCATCGCCGATCCGCTGCTGGCGCACTATTGGTCGCCGCAACCGCAGTTGGCGCTGGGCCAGGCATTGCGTGGCAAGGCAACGGCGGCGCTGGACATCTCCGACGGCTTGCTCGCTGACTGTGGGCATATTGCGCTGGCCTCGAAGGTCGCCGTTCAGGTCGAGCGCGATCGCTTGCCGTTGTCCGGGGCCCTGGTCGCTTTACTCGGGCAGGCGGGGGCGCAGAACGCGGCCCTCAGCGGTGGCGATGATTATGTATTGGCTTTCACGCTGCCGTCCGTCGAGTTGCCGCCATTGCTGGCCGAAGGCTGGCCGATTCATGTGATCGGGCGGATTGTGGCGGGGCAGGGCGTGACGCTGCTCGATAGCGATGGGCAAGACATCACCCCGCAAACCCGGGGTTATCAACATTTTCGGGAGTCACCGTGACAGATCATCCCAAACAGGTCCCGGCGGAAGTCGTACCGCCGTCGGTCTGGCGCAACCCGTGGCATTTCCTGGCGTTCGGCTTCGGCTCGGGCACCTTGCCAAAGGCCCCCGGTACCTGGGGTTCATTGGTTGCGCTACCCTTTATCCCGTTGTGGCAGATGCTGCCGGACTGGGGTTACTGGCTGATGCTCGGCATCACCATGCTGTTCGGCTTCTGGCTGTGCGGCAAAGTCGCGGACGACTTGCGGGTGCACGACCATGAAGGCATCGTCTGGGACGAAATGGTCGGCATGTGGATCACCCTGTGGCTGGTGCCGGAAGGCTGGCAGTGGTTGCTGGCGGGTTTCCTGATGTTCCGTTTCTTCGATATTCTCAAGCCGTGGCCGATTCGCTGGATCGACCGGCATGTGCACGGTGGCGTCGGGATCATGCTCGATGACGTTTTGGCGGGTGTGTTTGCGTGGCTGGCCATGCAGGGGTTGGTATGGATTTTCGCCTGACCTGACCGTGGAGGTCATGAGGCACCAAGTGGGAGAACTAAGGATGGCTCTACACAGGTTGATGGTAATGGTGCTTGCCGTGTTTTGCTCCCTCGCCCAAGCGCAGGAGGTCGTGGCGCCGCCGTCGGTCATTCACCTGGCCAGCGAAGATTGGGAGGACTATACCGCCGCCGACGGCCATGGGCTGGGCTGGGACGTGCTGCGACAAGTCTTCGAACCGGCAGGCGTCAAGCTCGATATCCGCACTGAACCCTACCTGCGCTCCGTAGGCCTGGCCGAGCGTGGCGAGGTCGACGCCTGTGTCGGTTCCTATCGCGACGAATCCAGCGAGCTGCTCTATCCCCGCTGGAACTTCGATACCGATCACATCTACGCCCTGGGGCTGGCCAGCAGCCCGGTGCCGACCCCGGAAACCCTGGGCAATTATCGGCTGGCGTGGGTTCGTGGCTACGACTACCAGGATTACTTGCCCAATGTGCGTCATTACGACGAAGTCATCCGGCGTACCGGTATCGTGTCGATGCTGACCCACAACCGTGCCGACTTCTATATAGACGCGTTGACCGAGGTCGATTACGTCGTCAGCCGCGCCAAGGATCCATCGCAGTTGCGCCGCACCCATATCGCAGAACTGCCGCTGTATCTGTGCTTCGCCAAGACCCCGCAGGCCCGTACGCTGATGGTGTTGTTTGACCAGCGCATGGAACAACTGGTGAAAAGCGGCGAGCTCAAACCCATCTTCGAACGCTGGAAACAGCCTTATCCGTTTGACGAAAACTGAAGGGCTGACACCTCACGGGAGCGGTGTCGTCAGGGGGCATATCAAACTTTTTGATCGTTATCCCCGATAATTCAGCCTAAGCGTCATCCGGAACCTGCTGTTACAATGCCCGACTGCGAATCTTCAGACTTTTAGATCAGGAGCACACAGGTGCCTGTCGTTTTTGTCGCCGCTTGCAAGCTGCCAACGCCTTTTGCGCAATTCACCATGCATGGCTTCCTCGATGAAGCCACCGGCCGTGAGCACGTTGTCCTGAGCCTGGGCGAGATTGCCGACGGTGCCCCGGTACTGGGCCGGTTGCACTCCGAATGCCTGACGGGCGATGCCTTGTTCAGCCAGCGTTGCGACTGCGGCTCGCAACTCGAAGCCGCGTTGCAGGCGATTGCCCGCGAAGGCCGGGGCGTATTGCTGTACTTGCGTCAGGAAGGCCGTGGCATTGGCCTGCTGAACAAGATCCGCGCCTATGAGCTGCAGGATGGCGGTGCCGACACCGTTGAAGCCAACGAGCGCCTGGGCTTTGCCGCCGACCAGCGCGACTACGCCATGTGCCTGCCGATGCTGGAGCACCTGGGCGTGAAATCCCTGCGTTTGATGACCAACAACCCGCGCAAGGTCAAAGCCTTGACCGAGATGGGCATCGTGGTCGCCGAGCGCGTGCCGTTGCACACCGGTCATAATCCGCACAACAAACTCTACCTGGCGACCAAGGCCAGCAAGCTTGACCACATGATGGGCAATGAACATCAGGGCGAGGTAGACCGGGCGTGACCCGCGGTCAGGTGCGGCGGCGACTGTCCGTCAACTGGTGGCAATACCTGACGCTGGCCTTGTTGCCGCTGTTCGTGATCAACGGCGTGTTCGGCCAGAGCGAAGCGATCTTGCCGGTGCTGGCGATGCCGTTGTTCATCGCCGGTGTGGCTTCGATGTTTGTCAGCCTGAAGTTTTTCGGTGCTTACAAGCACGCCTTGATCGCCACCCAGAAAGCCCTCGATACCCCTGAAGAGCCTGCCGCGTGGATCAGCCTGGCGGCCAAGCGTCGCACAGCCTTCCTTGTCGCCGCCCTGCCGGCATGGATCGGTGCCCTGGCCGTGTTCGTCGGTCTCGAAGCCGTGCCGCTGGTGCTGCTGGGGCTCTCGACCACGGTGCTGTTCTACCTCTACCGCATTCCGCGTCAACTCGGCTGATGCATGCGGCCTGGCTGGCGGTTCTGTTGCTGGCCGTCAGCGGCTCGGTGGCGGCGGTCGAACGGGTCGTCAGTCTCGCGCCATCGCTCTCTGAAATCGTTGTCGAACTGGGTTCAGCCGACCTGCTGGTGGGGGTGCTGGATGCCGGTGAGCGTCCCGCTGAAATCCAGGACTTGCCTTCCGTTGGCCGCTACGGTCAGTTGGATATGGAGCGGCTGCTCAGCCTCAAGCCCGACTTGCTGCTGCTCTGGCCCGGCAGCGTCGGCCCGGCCCAGCGTGAACAACTCAAAGGCTTGAACATCCCGACCTTCGTCGCCGAGCCCCATAACCTGGAACAGCTTGCCGCACAGATCGAGGCGATTGCCGCTCAGCTCGGTCGACCAGAGCGCGGCGCTTCATTGGCCACGGATTTGCGCCGACGACTGGATGAACTGCGTCAGCGCTATCGACGGGATACGCCGTTGCGAGTGTTTTATCAGGTCTGGGACCGACCGCTGTACACCATTGGCGGCGAGCAGATCATCAGTGATGCGCTGGAAGTCTGTGGCGCAGAAAACGTATTTGCCGATCTGAAGTTGCCGGCACCTCAGGTCAGCCTGGAAGCAGTGTTACAGCGCAATCCGCACGTGATTCTGGCTGGCGATCAGGCGCAGCTCGATGCGTGGAAGGCGTGGCCGCAGGTGGCGGCGGTGGCGCAGGGAAAGTTGTTGTTGGTAGAGGATAAAGGGCTGGAGCGGCCGAGCGGCCAGATGATCAACGCGACAGCCAGGCTTTGCCAGTTGATCGCACCTGATCGCTGAGACCGGGGCGCCTGCCATCGCGAGCAAGCTCGCTCCCACATTGGATTGGAGCACACCGCAGATCTCTGTGGGAGCGAGCCTGCTCGCGATGAGGCCAGCCCGAACACCGCTCATTTCAGATCAGATCTGCGGGGTCCACGTCACCCCGAACATCCAGGTTTGGTCTTCCTCTCGATACCCATACTGACTGCCTTCATGGCTGTACAGCACCCGGCTGTAGTCCTTGTCCAGCAGGTTATCGACTTTCAACTCCAGCTTGATCTCGTGATTGAGTTCCCAACTGCTGCGCAACCCCAACAAGGCATAGCCACCCAAGGGTTGTTGATTGTTCAGGTCGTCATAACTTCCGCTCACCGCTTGCCAGCTGGCGCCGAGGCCCAGGCGGTCGAACTGCCGGTCCAGGTCCAGGCTCAAGGTGCGTCGGGCACGCCGCGCCAGGGTATGGCCCGTGTCGCGATCGCGAGGGTCAATGATCGCCACGCCGAGGTTGCTCTGCCAGCCGAACAACTCTTGTTTCAACGCGGCCTCAAAGCCGTTGATCCGTGCCGAAGCCACGTTTTGCGGGCGCGAGTTGCTGCCGAAGATGATCGCGTCTTCCAGGTCCGTGCGGTACAGCGAGGCTTCCAGGCGACTGTCCTGCGTCAACTGGCTGCGCCATTGCAGCTCATAGCTTTTTGATGTTTCGGGTTTCAGGTCGGGGTTGCTGAAGTCCGGGTAATACAGGTCATTGAAGGTCGGTGCACGGAAGCCTTCGCTGTAGCTCAGCAGGACCTCGTTGTCCGGGTTCAGCGGCAGCGTGAAGGTGCCGCTCCAGCTGTTCTGGCCGCCGAACTGCTGATTGTCATCGTGACGCAAGCCCAGCTCGGTGGAGAAGCGGTCTGTCTGGTAGCGGTGCTGGATGAACGCCGCGCGGTTCCAGCGACTGTCTTCGTTGAAGTCCGTGCTGCTGTTGATCCGGTCTTCGTACCAGTCGCCGCCGAGGATCAGGCTGTTGCGCTCGTTGAGCTTCAGATCGTTCTGCCAGGTCAGCGAGTCGCGATAGGTGTTGAACACGCTGCGCTCGTCGCTGAGTTTGTCGAGGGTCTTCTCGCGGTTTTCGCTGTGGCCGAATTCGAGGCGGGTTTTCCAGAGGTCATTCACTCGCGCATCGAGGTAACTGCTGACACTGCTCACGTCGAATTCGCTGTAGGGCTGTTGCTGCACCGACTCGAATGTCGCCAGGTCGAAGCGGCCAAACGGGTTGTCGAACGCGCTTTTGCCACGGTTATCCAGCAGGTTGGCGCCGATTTCGATGTCGTCGGTGAGTGCGTGGCTCAGGCTCAGGCTCAGCGACTTGTTGCGGTATTCATCGTGATCGCCATCGCTGGGATACGACTCGCGGGTGCGGTTGATCCCGGCGGTTTCATCAAGGCTGGTGCCAAGGTTGAAACGGGTGCGTTCATCGCCACCGGACAGGCCGAGGCTGCGCTCCCAGGTCTGGTGGCTGCCAAAGCCCATGTGCAGGCGCGGTTGCAAGCCTTGCTCGCCGCCGCGACGGGTGAAGATCTGGATGACGCCGCCAATCGCATCGCTGCCGTAAATCGCCGAGCGAGAGCCTCGCAGCACTTCCAGGCGCTCGACCTGCTCGATGTTGATGTGTTGCAGGTTGCTGTCACCGGAGGTCGAGTTGCCGATCCGTTGGCCGTCCACCAGCACCAGGCTCTGGGCCGATTGAGTGCCGCGAATGTACACCCCCGGCAAACTGCCACGACCACCGGTTTGCGCCACTTGCACGCCCGGCACTCGACGCAGCAGATCGGTGACGCTGTCCGGTTGCAGGCGGTCGATGTCTTCGCGGGTGAACACGGTGTTGGCGGCGCTGCTGTCATTGCGCGCTTCGACCTGGCGGTTGGCGCTGATCAGCACGTCGGGCAGTTTCAGGGCTTGATCGCGTTCGAAAGTGTCAGCGAGGGTATTGGCGGTGGGTAGCAGAAGCAGGGGCAGGGCGACGCGGGCAAACTTCATTGATAGTCCGAGGGTGCGTTGAGGCAAATACAGTTTTGAGAGCCCACAAAACACTGTGGGAGCGGGCTTGCCCGCGAAGGCGTCGGCACAGCCAACATTGATGTTGGATAAGCCGGCCTCTTCGCGGGCAAGCCCGCTCCCACAGGGAAAGTGTGTTTAGCGGTTAAGCAGCTGCAGCCGTTCGCGGATCGCGGCTTCGATTCCGGCCTCGTCCAATCCACACTCGGCCAGCATTTGCGCAGGCTTGGCGTGTTCGACGTAAGTGTCCGGCAAGCCCAGGTGCAGCATCGACTTGAGGATGTTTTCCCGGGCAAGGAACTCGCTGACCGCGCCGCCGGCGCCGCCCATGATCGCGTTTTCCTCGACGGTCACCAGCAGCTCATGGCTGGCGGCGATTTCCCGGACCAGTGCTTCGTCCAGTGGTTTGACGAAACGCATGTCGACCACGGTGGCGTCCAGCGTCTCGGCGACTTTCAGCGCCTCGGCCAGTTGCACGCCAAACACCAGCAGGGCGACGTTGCGGCCTTGACGGCGAACCACGCCCTTGCCGATTTCGATCGGTTCGAGGTTCTTCTCGATGGTTGCATTCGGGCCGGTGCCACGCGGGTAGCGCACAGCCGCCGGACCTTCGTACAGATGGCCGGTGGTGAGCATTTTGCGCAGCTCGTTTTCGTCGCTCGGGGTCATCACCAGCATGCCGGGGATGCAGCGCAGGAACGACAGGTCGAAGCTGCCGGCGTGCGTCGGGCCGTCTTCGCCCACCAGACCTGCACGGTCAATGGCGAACAATACGTCGAGGTTCTGCACTGCCACGTCATGGATCAGCTGGTCGTAGCCGCGCTGCAGGAAGGTCGAATAAATCGCCACCACCGGTTTCGCGCCTTCGCAGGCCATACCGGCGGCAAGGGTCACGGCGTGCTGCTCGGCAATCGCCACGTCGAAGTAGCGCAGCGGGAAGCGCTCGCTGAAGGCCACCAGGTCGGAGCCTTCCTTCATCGCCGGGGTAATGCCCACCAGGCGCGGGTCGGCCGCGGCCATGTCGCACAGCCATTCGCCGAACACACCGGAATACTTCGGCCCGCTGGCCTTTTTCGGCGCAGCGGCAGGGGCGTCCAGCGGTTCGAGCTTGGTGATCGCGTGGTAGCCGATCGGATCGACTTCAGCAGGCGCGAAGCCCTTGCCCTTCTTGGTGACGATGTGCAGGAACTGCGGGCCTTTCAGATCGCGCATGTTGCGCAGGGTGGCGATCAGGGTCGGCAGGTCGTGGCCATCGATCGGGCCGATGTAGTTCCAGCCCAGCTCTTCGAACAGGGTGCCGGGGACCAGCATGCCTTTTGCGTATTCTTCGGTGCGCCGGGCGATTTCCCAGGCGCCGGGCAGACGCGACAGTACTTTCTTGCTGCCTTCGCGCATGCTGGCGTAGGTGCGGCTGGACAGGATCTTCGCCAGATAGTTGGACAAGCCACCGACGTTGCGCGAGATCGACATGTCGTTGTCGTTGAGGATCACCAGCATGTCGGCGTTCACTTCCGGCGCGTGGTTCAGCGCTTCGAACGCCATGCCGGCGGTCAAGGCGCCGTCGCCGATCACCGCGATGGCCTTGCGATCATTGTTTTGCAGGCGGGAGGCAATCGCCATGCCCAGCGCTGCGCTGATCGAGGTGCTCGAGTGACCGACGCCAAAGGTGTCGTATTCGCTCTCGGAGCGGCGCGGGAAGGCGGCGATGCCGTCCTTCTGGCGCAGGGTGCCCATGCGCTCGCGACGACCGGTGAGGATCTTGTGCGGATAAGCCTGATGACCCACGTCCCACACCAGCCGGTCGTCCGGGGTGTCGAAGACGTAATGCAACGCGATGGTCAGCTCGATCACGCCCAGGCCGGCGCCGAAATGCCCACCGGTCTGACCGACCGTGTAGAGCAATTCCAGGCGCAACTCATCGGCCAGGGTTTCCAGCTCGGCTTCGCCTAACCGGCGCAGGCCGTCCGGCGTGTTCGCGCGGTCGAGCAGGGGCGTGGTTGGGCGCTTGCGGGGAATCTCATGAAACGTCGTGGGCATCAGGCGAATCGTTATAGGTATAAAAGATGCGGCAGTTTACCTGATGGATCGCACCCTGCCCACGCATAGGTCCCTTTTGGCGGATACGCCTTTAGTTGCGGCGCTCGACGATGTAACGGGCCAGATCGCGCAACGGTTCGGCCGCTGCGTCAAACGGTCGCATCGCGTGCAGGGCCAGATCGCGCAATTCCAGGGCGTAGGCCTTGGCGGCGTCGAGGCCGAGCAGGGCCGGGTAGGTCGGCTTGTCGCGGGCAATGTCGGCGCCCTGGCGTTTGCCGAGGGTTTCGGTATCGCTTTCGACGTCGAGAATGTCGTCCTGGACCTGAAATGCCAGACCAACGGCCTGTGCATAAGTCTGCAGGGACTTCAGTTCGTCCTTCTGCGCGTGCCCACTGGCCAGGGCACCGAGCTTGACGCTGACTTCGATCAGCGCACCGGTCTTGTGCCGGTGCATGTATTCGAGGGCCTTCTGATCGAGCTTGAGACCGACCGAACCCAGGTCGATGGCCTGACCGCCGACCATGCCCGCCGGGCCTGCGGCCAATGCCAGGGCGCTGACCATCTGCAGGCGGATTTCCGCGTCTGCGCCGTTCAGGCGCGGGTCGAGCAGGGCGCTGAAAGCCAGACTCTGCAAGCCGTCGCCGGCGAGGATCGCGCAGGCTTCATCGAATTTCTTGTGAGTGGTGGGCTGGCCGCGGCGCAGGTCGTCGTCGTCCATGGCCGGCAAATCGTCGTGCACCAGCGAGTAGGCGTGGATCAGCTCCACCGCGCAGGCCGCGCCGTTGGCTTGCTCGGCCTTGCCACCCAATGCTTCACACGCGGCGTAGGCCAGCAGCGGGCGCACACGCTTGCCGCCGTTCATCACGCTGTAGCGCATGGCTTCGTAGAGACGCGCCAGCTCAGGGCCGGGCGCGATGAACAGGGTTTCCAGGGCCGCATTGACCCGGGCCTGGCTGGTCGCCGAATACGCTGCAATCATTCTGGTTGATCCACGTCGAAGGGTTCCTCGGCCAACTCGCCATCACGCTCGAGCAGCACCTGCACCTTTTGCTCGGCCTGGGCCAGCGCCGCCTGGCAATCGCGGGTCAGACCGATGCCCTGCTCGAAAGCGGTCAGCGAGTCTTCCAGCGACAATTCACCATTCTCCAGACGCTCGACCAGCGTTTGCAGGTCAGCGAGGGATTGTTCGAAATCCAGTGCAGCTTTTTTGCGGGCCATGGCGGCGAGTTCCGGTTGACGTTAAACCGGCGCGACACTAGCAGACATGGGGTTTATGGGCAAATGAGCGGGGCATTTGGCGACTGCTTCGCGGCCAAGCGAGAGCGAGCTCCCCGGCCACAAGTGGATGGTGGCGCAGACTTGGGGATTATTCGGCTCATAAAATGAGCCGAATAGAAGCGTTATTCGGCTCACCGTCCACTCACCCGCGTGATTTGCGCCGCATTTTCAGAGGGAGCTGATTGTTAGAAGCGGCCACGGCGGTTAACCTTCGCGCCCAATACGACCCGACAGTCACGGGTCTTTCAGACGAAACGCAGTATCAACCTCTGTAACGCGCCGAGGATCGGGCGCAAGGTTTCGTCATGCATGGCAGGAGGCATCACATGCGTTCGATTCTTTTGCTGCTGGTTGGATGGCTCTGTGCGCCGGTACTCCTGGCCGCGCCGAGCGCCGAGGTGTCGGAACCCGTGGGCGGTTGGCGCTACAACGGTTTGCTCGACCGTACGGAACATCCGCAAGTGGCCTATCCCACGCCGCCCATCGACCGGGGTGTGCAGCGCAATCGCACGATGATCGAGGGCCAGCTCAAGGCCATCGGCACGCAACGCGGCCCCCACACCCTGGCGGTCAACGGCAATCCGTTGAACCTGTACACCGACGATCAGGGGCGTTTCGCCCGGCCCTATGCGTTCGGCGCCGGCTCCAACAGTGTCGAAGTGCGCAGTGCCGAAGGCCAGTCGCTCAAGCGCGTTCAATTCTATGAAGCCAACAACCTGCGCACCCCGGCGCGGATTCGGGTGGTACTCGGTTGGGATGACCCGAAGGCCGAGCTCGACCTGCACATCATTACTCCCGATGGCCAGCACGCGTTCTGGGCTCATTCGGCGCTGACCAATGGCGGCGGCCTCGACCCGGATGGCGTCGACGGTCCCGGCCCGGAAATGTTCACCATGACGGCGCCGCTGCATGGCACCTATCTGGTTTACGTCAACTATTGGGGCAACTTCGGCAGTGGCGGCTATAACTTCGATGAGGCCAGCAACCAGAACGAGGTGATCACCTCGCAGATCAATCTGGTGCTCAACGAAAACACCGTCGACGAAAAACGCGAGACCTTCATCGTGCCCTTGCGTGCGATCGGCGACCTGCTGCTGGTCAAGACTTTCAACTATTAAGCATCCCGCACCACGGATGAATTGGGTTTTGTGAAATGAGTGAAAACATTGTGTCTCCAGCCGCCGATGCATCGGCCGCCAAACCTTCCCGGCGCTGGCCGGCGCTATTGCTTGGGTTGGGCCTGGTAGCCGTTGTGGCGGGCGGGGTGGGATGGTTCCTGCACAAGCCCAAGGCCCCCGCGCCCGTATTGGCCAGCGACAAGCTGGGCATGAGCCGGCCGGATGGCCTGCTGGAAACCCGTTCCTTGAGCCAATTGCCCAAGGATCTGTTGGCGGTGCCGTTCCTCAAGGAAACCCTCACCGAAGATTTCGTCTTCTATTACGAAACCCACGCTGATCGCCTCGGGCTGATCGGCAGTCTGCGGCGGATCATTTACGAGCATGACCTGAAGTTGCAGGACAGCCTGATCGAGCAGCTCTTCGATCAACCCGCCGACGTGGCGCTGTGGCGGGGGGCGGATGGTCGGCTCAAGGATTTCCTGCTGGTGATGGATCGCGGCGGACTGGCCAAGGTGCTCGAGCCGCTGGCGAAGGTCGCGCTGGATGATTCACAGCTGAGCAAAATCGCCGATGTGAAAGTCGGCAACGACGATGTGGCGCTCTATCAGCTCACCTACAACGCCAGCAAGGCGCTGCTGTTTGCCTCCCATGGCGACAAACTGGTGGTGCTGTCCAACCCGTCGAAACTCTACGATCCGCAAAGTGGCCAGGCCGAGGAGCCGGGGAGTGTCTCGACAGCCGCCATCGCCGCGTTGCTCAACGGTGACAAACTGTTCCCCGAAGCGTTCGGCCTGCCGCCGCGCGCGCCCGAAGTGAAGCAGCGCCTGTCGGTCAACGCCAGTGTGCTGGCGATGGGTTACCAGCGTTTCATCCCCAACTTCGCCGGTCTGCGGTTCGACATGGACGACAAGGGCTGGCACAGCTTCCTCGCCATGGATGAACTGGACGACCAGCCGGGCTTCGATTTCAAACCGATCTGGCAAGCCATGCCCATGGGCGCCAGCGCTTGCGTGGCCTTGCCGCTGGCGGCGGAACAGCAGCAACCGCTGCTGGTGAAACTCGGTGCTGATGAACCCACGGCCAAGGCGCTGACCGAACACATGGCCGGCGTGGCCGGCCTGTGCTGGTACGCCGATTCGCGGCTGTACACGCCGCTGCTGGTGGCCGGTTTGAGCGACAAGGACAGTGCCCGACTCGACGGTGATCTGGGCAAACTGTTCGGCTCGATGGTCGGTGCCTACGAAGGCAAGGTCGATGATCACGCGTTCCCGGTGGTCGAAAAGCAGGAGGGCCAGAGCCATCAGTGGCAGCGCCAGGTCAGCTCAAACTTCGGTCCGTACGCGGCCAAGGACGCCGAAGACCCGGACGCGATCACCGGCAAGGCTTTCATGCGCGTCAGCCTGGCGCGTCACGGTTCGACGCTGCTGTTCTCCCTCGACGACAAACTGGTGGACAAGGCGCTCGGCACCCTCGACAAGCGCTTCCCGCCGATGGCTGACGTGGTGCCGAAAGACCGGCTGATGCCGGTCTATTTCGGTCCGGATGCGATGGCCCAGCTGATGCAGCAGGAAACCCTCGACAGCCTGCCCCAGGACATGGAACCGGTGTTCTACAACGCCGCGCAAACCTACCTGATCCCGAAACTGCGCAAGCTCGGCGGTTACGGCAAGTACGCGCTGACCTTGCCTGAAGGCAGCGAACCCGACGGCCACTGGCAATGGCTGCCACTGGAATGGAAAGCGCTGTGACCGGACTGATCCGAAGCCTTGGCCTGCTCGCGCTGTTGCTGAGCGCGGGTGCCCGGGCCGTCGAAACCCCGGCGCTCGACCCGCAGCAATCCCAGGTGTTCCGCGCCTGGTTCGTGCGCATCGCCCAGGAGCAACTGAGCCAGGGCCCGAGCCCGCGCTGGTATCAGCAGGACTGCGCCGGGCTGGTGCGCTTCGCTGCCAACGAAGCACTGAAAGTCCATGACGATAAATGGCTGCGCAGCAATGGCCTGTCCAACCGCTACCTGCCGCCGGAACTGCAACTGAGCGACGCCCAGCGCGGCCTCGCCCAGCAGTGGCAGCAGGGTGGCGGCAAGGTCGGGCCGTACGTCAACGCGATCAAGCTGATTCAGTTCAACAGCCATCTGGTCGGCCGTGATGTGGCCCAGGCGCGTCCCGGCGACCTGATGTTTTTCGATCAGGGCGACGACCAGCACCTGATGATCTGGATGGGTCGCTACATCGCCTATCACACCGGCACCACCACACCCACTGACAACGGCATGCGCTCCGCAAGCCTGCAACAACTCATGACATGGAAGGACACCCGATGGATACCCGATGCAGCCAACCCCAACTTCATCGGCGTTTATCGACTGAATTTTCTCTCCCAATGATCGGTGCCCGCATGTTGCGTTTTCTGCCCTTGCTGTTGGTCTTGATGCTGCCTTTTTCGCGGGTGAATGCCGAAGACACCGTCGAGCCGAGTGGCTATGCGCCGGTAGCCGGTGAGAGTTTCTTTTTGCTGGCGGACAGCAGTTTCGCCAGCGATGAACAGGCGATGGTGCGTCTCGAAGCACCGGGCCGCGACTATCGCCGGTTCCGCATGGAACCCTACGGCGGCGCCGACATCCGCGTGTATCGCATCGACAAGCCGCTGGATTTCCTCAAGCGCCAGAAGAACCTGCACCGGGTGGTCAGCGACGGTCAGTTCAAGGGCGAAGGCCTGTCCAACACCTTGGCGTACCTGTGGGATAGCTGGTACCGCAAGTCCCGCCGGGTGATGCAGCGGGCGTTTTCCTACGAGTCGCGTAAACACGTCACCGAAGAAGTGCCGGAACTGAAGATGGGCAACGCCATGGCCGCGCCAACGCCCTACGACGCCCAACCGCAATTCGCGTTGATTCCGGGGCTGCCAGTGGTCAGCCAGTTCCGCTACCCGCTGTGGCAGGCCAAGCCGATCCAGCCACCGCAAGGGGTGAACCTCGCGGGCTCCTCCAGTGAATTCGTCAGCGTCGCGCCGGGCAACGTCTATATCCCGTTGGGCAACCTGAAACCGGGCCTGTATCTGGTGGAAGCGCTGATCGGCAAGTACCGGGCGACCACCATGGTCTTCGTTTCCAATACCGTGGCCGTGAGCAAGATCGCTGGCGATGAATTGCTGGTGTGGGCGGCGCGCAAACACGAAGGCAGTTCGGTGCCCAAGGTCAGTGTGTTGTGGACCGACGGCCTCGGCGTGATGAGCAGCGGTACCACCGATGCCGAGGGTCTGCTGCGCTTGAAGCACGTCAGCCCCGAGCGTTCGTTCGTGATAGGTGAAGACGAAGAGGGCGGCGTTTTCGTCTCGGAAAACTTCTACTACGACAGTGAAATCTACGACACCAAACTCTATGCCTTCACCGACCGGCCGCTGTACCGGCCAGGGGACTGGGTGTCGCTGAAGATCGTCGGGCGCGAGTTCAAGAACGCCCGGGACTCGGTGCAACCCAGTGCCGCTGATGTCAATGTGACGGTGCTGGATGCGACGGGAACGGCGTTGCAAACACTGGACTTGAAACTCGATTCCAAGGCCGGCACCCAAGGCCGTTTCCAGTTGCCTGACAACGCCGTGGCCGGTGGTTATGAGCTGCGTTTCAATTACAAGGATCAAGCCTACAGCAGCGCCTTCCGGGTCGCCGAGTACATCAAGCCGCACTTCGAGATTTCACTGAACCTGGCCAAGCAGGACTACCGCACCGGCGAAGCGGTCAAGGGCAGCCTGGTGCTGCTGTATCCCGACGGCAAACCGGTGGCCAATGCCAAACTGAGCCTGAGCCTGCGTGCTCAGCAGCTGTCGATGGTCGACAACGCGCTGCAATACCTCGGGCAATTCCCGGTGGAGCTGACCAGCACCGAACTGACCACCGACGCCAAGGGCAACGCCACCCTCGACCTGCCGGCCGCAGAAAAGCCGAGTCGCTACATGCTCACCGTGTTCGCCAGTGATGGCGCGGCGTACCGGGTCAAGACCACCAAGGAAATCCTCATCGATCGCGGTGCGGCAAACTTCCGCCTCAGCGCGCCGCAGCGTTTCAGCGCGGTGGGCGACAAGGTGGTATTCAGCTACGCCAATGAAAACGAGCAGAGCCAAGCGGTCACGCCGAGCAGTTATGGCTGGGTCCGCCTGGAGGACCAGAGCACCGGCGAAGGCAAACTGGCGGCCACCGACAAGGGGTTCACCCTGGCCTTCGAGCGCCCTGGCACCTACAACCTGACACTGCGGGATGACCACGGCCGAACCCTCGGCGCCACTGGTCATTCGGTCACCGGCGAGGGCGTCAAAGCGGTGCCGGGGACCGTTGAAATCGTCCTCGACAAACCCGAGTACAAGGCCGGCGACGAAGCGCTGGCACTGATGACCTTCCCCGAGCCGATCAGTGATGCACTGCTGTCGCTGGAGCGCGACAAGGTCGAGGCCACGGCGTTGCTGTCCAGGGGCGGTGACTGGCTGAAGTTGGAAAAACTCAGCGACACCCAATACCGCGCGCGCATTGCGGTGAAGGACAGCTTTGCGCCGAACCTGACGTTCTCGGTGCTGTACACCAAGGGCGGTCAGTACAGTTTCCAGAACGCCGGTATCAAGGTGGTTGCGCCGCAGATAGACGTGGCCATCGCCACCGATAAAGACACCTATCAACCCGGCGATACCGTGTCGGTGGACCTGACCACCCAGTTCGCCGGCAAGCCGATCCCGGCGCACCTGACGGTCAGCGTGGTCGACGAAATGGTCTACGCCTTGCAGCCGGAAGTGGCGCCGAGCATCGACCAGTTTTTCTATCACCCGCGGCGCAACAACGTGCGCACCAGCGCCAGCCTGTCATTCATCAGCTACGACGTGGCGTTGCCGGGCAGCCCCGGCGCGCCGGGCAAGGCCAACCGTAGCGAGCGCGGTGTGAAGGTGCTGGAGCGGCCACGTCGCGAAGACGTCGACACCGCCGCGTGGCAACCGGAGCTGGTGACCGACGCCAGTGGCAAAACCCGCTTCACCTTCAAGATGCCGGACTCGCTGACCCGCTGGCGTATCACCGCCCGGGCCATCGCCGATGACGGTCAGGTCGGGCAGAAGAAGCAGTTCGTGCGCTCTGAGAAACCGCTGTACCTGAAGTGGAGCGGGCCGAGCACATTCCGCACGGGCGATAAGCCGGATCTCGGCGTGTTCGCGTTCAGCCAGGCAGAAAAACCGGTCAAGGCCGAGCTGGTGATTCATTACGCGGGCAACGAGCAGCGTGTGCCAGTGACCCTGAGCAACGGCATCAACTACATCGCGTTGCCGGCGTTCTCATTGGCCATTGGCGAGTGGACCGCCGAGCTGGTGCAGGATGGCAAAACCGCTGATGCCTTGGCTGTGCGCCTGACCGCCACGGGTGAAGGTTGGCAGGTCACGCAGAGCCAAAGCCTGGACGTGACCGTCGGCGATACGCCGCTGACACTGCCGGCGGACGCCACGGATATTCGCCTGCGCCTGGATGACAGCCCGCAAGCGCTGTTCCGCTCGGCGTTGGATGATCTGCTGAGCTACCCCTATGGCGGCGTCGAACAAACCGCCAGTCGCTTGCTGCCTCTGAGCATGGCCTATCCGAGCCTGACGTCGAACCCGCAGGTCCGCGACCGCTTGCGCCTGATCATGCAGAACAGCCGCTTGCGTCTGGTGCAAATGGCCGGGCCGTCGGCGAGTTTCACCTGGTGGGGCATGGACGGCGAGCCGGACGCGTTCCTCACCGCCTACGCTTATTACGCCGACTGGCACGCCAGCAAAGTGCTGGAACTGAGCCTGCCGCCGGAGCACTGGCAGCGGGTGTTGGAGGTCTATTCGAAGCAGGCGAAGAACACGCCGCTGTTGCAGCGAGCGCTGATTCTGTCGTTCGCCAAACAGATGCAATTGCCGGTGAACACCTTGCTCGGCGGTTTGATGGATGACCTGGCGAAAGCGGGCGAGGGCAATGCCGCGAACCTGATGGACGATGGCGAAGACAGCATTGTCATGAGCGATCCGGATTCGGCGCTGGGCCTGGCCGCCGCCCGGGCGTTGACGGCGTCGTTGGCCAAGCAATCGAAGGTCACCGTGCCCGACGCTTTCAACCGGCAACTGGCGGATGCACAGCAGCGCCTGGCCGTCAGTTCCCAGCCGTTTGCCGAAGCCCTGAGCCTGTCGCTGCAAGCCTTCGATCAGGCCCGCGCGCAAGCGTTGCTGCAGCGATTGCTGCCCCAGCAATCGACCCTGGAACGGGCCTTGGCGCTGACCTGGCTGCAGCGCAGTATCGAACAGGCTTCACCTACCATTGCCTTGGCACCGGGTGAAGGCTGGAAGAAAAAATACGGTGATACCGGTGAGGTGTATTGGACGTGGCAGGGGGCTACACCGGTGCCGACGGTGTTGTCGTTAAGCGGCACCCAGGAGCGCCCATTGCGGGCGGCGTTGAGCTTCCGAAGCCAGCAACCCACCGTCGATCCAATGGCCGTGACCATCACCCGTCGCCTGTCTCGGCTGGTGCCGGGGGATGAAGCGTTCACCTTCAAACTGGAAGCGGTCGGCAACGCGCCGTTGTCCAGCGACAACCTGTACCTGGACGAAGTGATCCTCACCAGCAAAGCCGCCAAACCGCTGCGCTACGGCATGCTCGAAGTGCCGTTGCCACCGGGCGCCGATGTTGAGCGCACTACCTGGGGCATCAAGTTGATGGGCAAGGCCGGCACCGAGCCGACGGCACTGGAAAAGGCCCGTTTCGAACCGGGGCAACTGGCCTATGCCGTGCCGGTCGATGCGCTGAGCGGCGAACTGCGCCTGCGTCATCTGGTGCGCTTCTCGCAGAAAGGCCAATTCAACCTGCCGCCGGCGCGCTTCACTCAGGTGTATGCGCCACAGCATCAGGCTCAAGAGCAGAAACCGGCGCTCGGTCAGGTCACGGTCCACTGACATGCAGCGGCTTCTGGTCTGCTGGCTGTTGTGTTTGATCCCTGCGCTGGCCACGGCGCAGGACGAACCGCTGCATCTGGCGTTCAAGGGTGATTTGCTGTCCTTGAGCCGGACTCAGTTGCTGTCGCGCGAGGCGTTGCCCGATACCTTGCAGACCCCGCTGGGCAGTGTGTGGAAGTTGTTTGTCTACAGCTGGCTGGTGGACACCGGCGCGCGCGAGCCGGCTTACGAATGTCGCGGGCAGTCGAAAGAAGAAGTCTATTGCTGCACGGCGGGCGGCAAGATCGAGCGTGATCAGGCGCTGGTCAAATCCTGCGGATTGTATTTCGAGCCGGCGCGTTTGGGCATTTCCAGCGCCGATTGGCGAGTTTATTGGCAGACGCGACAGGCGCCGGAATGGTTGCTGAGCTTACCGTCGGTGCGGCCCGCCACTCGGGTTCCGGTGGCTGAGTTGTTACGCACGTTGGCGCTGCTGCCGGCCCAGGATCAGGCGCGCCGGGTGTTGCTCGATGTGGTGCTCAATGCCGCAGACGGCAATGTCGTCGGCGAGCTCGGCGGCCGGTTGCGGGTGAAAACCTGGAGCTGGCTGGGGGATCGGGATCCGGCGTCGCCCCAGGGCGGTTTTGCCGGTTGGACGGCGGACGGTACGCCGATCTGGGCCGGTGGGCGCGGGACCAGTCAGCGAGTCTTGCGTGAGTATGGTCCGGCGTTGGCGACGGTGCTCCCGGCATCAGGGACGGCCGAAAGCGGAACGTGCGTCGAGGTCAGTCTGTTCTCTCGTTATCCACTGAAACGCGTACTGTCTGGAGATCGCCTGGCAGCGTCCGGGCCTTTGCAGGGCGACTATCGTGTCGAATTCGTCAGCGGCAATCAGCTCGATATCCACAGCGATGGCGAACTGTTTTTACTGAACAACACACTGGTGGCTCGGCTGGATCGCGAAGAATACGTCGCGCGCGTGCTGCAGCGCGAAGCCACCGCTGAACCCGCCGAAGCGGCCAAAGCCCTGGCCGTGGCCATTCGCACCTACCTGCTGCAAAACGCCACGCGCCACGGCGACTGCCTGAGCATCGACGACAGCAGCCAGCGCCAACGGGTCGCACCGCGTCCGGCCAGCGCCGAAGCGCGCGACATCGCCGCCTGGACCCGTGATCTGGTACTGGCCGGCAGCACCGTGACCTACCATTCCGATCAACCCGGCCCGGACAAACTGTCCTGGCAGCACGCCGTCGAACAAGCCAATGCCGGCCAACGCTACGACGCCATCCTGCTGCACGCTTACCCGCGCGCGAGCCTCAGCCGTTGGGACAATCCCGTCGCTTCCTGCGAAGCCCTGCCCGCTGCGCAGGACTGGCTGCAAAAGCAGCGTCGCGGCTGGCGCTCACGGCTGGAAAGCGAAACCGGCTACAACGAAGTCAGCACGTTCGCCGTCTGCCGCCTGACTTTCGGCCGCCCCTATGTCGACCGCGAACGCCAGCGCATCTACGTGCGCGGCGTGCTCTCGCTGCAAGACCGTCTCGACCTGACTCACGAATACCTGCACCTGGCCTTTGAGGCACACCCCAACGGCCAGGATGAAACCTACATCGAAGGGCTCGCCCGTCATCTTTTGCTGGAATAGACCATGACACTCCGTTATCCACAGGTCTTGCTGTTGCTCTGCGCGTTGGCCGTGTTATCGCCGACCCAGGCTGCCGACAGCGTCAAGCTCGACACCCCCGCAGGCGGTTGGCGCACCGGTGCGGCTGAAGGCGAGGGGGAGAACTTCCGTCAGACCGTCAACTACCCGGCCTCCTCGGTGAACACACCGGCCGGCCAGGCCAACACCGCGCGCATTGCCGGACAGATCAAAGCCACGCCCAAGTCGGCGGAGCCCGGCCGGTTGATTGTGAACGGTGTCAGCATGCCGCTGAAAATCGATCCGGCGGGCCGCTTTGATCGCCCGTTCTCGTTTCCCAACGGCAGCAACAGTGTCGAGGTCCGCAGCCCTGACGGCCAGCAACGCCATCGTGTGCAGTTCTTGAATGCCAGCGGTGGAGCAACACCGGCCAAATTGCGCGTTCTGCTGTCATGGGACAGCGACAACACCGACCTCGACCTGCACCTGATCACCCCCGATGGTGTGCACATCTGGTACGGCGACCGCGTCGCCCCCAATGGCGCAGCACTCGATGTCGACGTGACTACCGGCTACGGTCCGGAAATCTTCGCCATGCCGGCGCCGATCAAGGGGCAGTATCTGGTGTATGTGAACTACTTCGGCGGTGGCTATCGCAGTGACGAAGAGGGGCAGGAAGAGGCGGTTCAAGCGCTGACCACCGCGCAGGTCACGGTGATTACCGAGGAGGGTACGCCGAGCGAGAAGATCGAGACGTTTCTGGTGCCCATGCGGGCGGTGGGGGAGTTGACGCTGGTGAAGGCGTTCAGTTATCCGTGAGGCTCAAGTACATCTTGCGCAGGGTCTGAACGCGGTTACGTCCCCGATTCTTTGCCCCGTATAGCGCTTCATCCGCTTGTGAAAGCAGGCCGAAAAGATCGTAGCCCGACTCACGCGTGGTGACGACACCAATGCTGACACTGAGCATTCCCGGTTCCAGCATCGACAGTTGTGAAAAGGACAGGCGAATGCGCTCGGCCACCTGAACCGCTTCCTGCTCACCAGCCTCCTTGAGCAGGCAGGCAAACTCTTCGCCACCGATACGACCGAACACATCCTGCTTGCGCAGGTTGTCCGTCAGAATCCGACTGAATGCGATCAAGGCCTGATCCCCCATCGGGTGACCAAAACTGTCGTTCAGGCGCTTGAAATGATCCAGGTCGCATAGCAGCAGAGCGGCGGGTTCCTTGCGGCGATTGCTGTCCGCCAGCAAGCGTTCTCCGTTCGCCATGAACGCGCGACGGTTGCCGATTCCGGTCAGCGGATCGCAGAAAGCGGCGGCCCTGAACTTGAGTTCGGCGCGCTCCTTGACCATGGCCAACGCCACATAGGCAATGCCAATGACGTAGAGCATGGACTCGAACAGCATGAAGGAGAAAAAGCGCACGCCATCGCCGACGCCCGACAAGGCCTGATCCAGCGGCAGGCTTTTGTCGATCACACTGCGGACAACATAGAAAGTGGTGTGCAGCAGCGTCAGCAGCAACGCGGGCATGTACGCGACTTCAAGGCTGCGACGGCTGCGCCAGAACTCCAGTGCCGTCAGCACGCCATAACCGGCGACCAGCAGGGAATACACCACGACTCGAATGGGCATGGCGTCATAGAAAACCGGACTCAGACACAGCGTCAGCCAGAGGCCGGGACCGGCCAGAATCCCCTGCATTGATGGTGTGCGTCCGACGAACACGCGCATGGCCGTCCAGTTCATCGCCGCGCTCAACAACAGGGCGACGTTGCCGAAGATGATCGGCACAAAATCGACCCCCCGGCCCCGCCAACTGACCAGCACCACACCCAGCGCAGCCAGCAGCATCATGGCGCCCAGATAAGCCAGGGTCCGCTCACGGGGTTCGCGCCAACAGGCGTGACAGGTCAACAGCCCCATCAACGCGAAGACGAAGACTGACGCGACCAGCAAGGTCGGGATGTGAAGCGCCATGTCTTTGGTTCCCGCGAAGCTCAAACCGGAGTGGTCCTGCAGAAGGGGGCTCGGGTCAACGAGGTAGTGGTCGAAAGGGTGGATTTAGCACTTGGGATGTGAGTATTGGCAAGGGGGACGTTTATCTGAGTTTGCGGGGCGGGGGAGTGGGTTGTGTTGATTGGGATGGTTTTCTGGCAGGCATTAAAAAGCCGGCTTGTGGCCGGCTTCTCGGGGACTGGCTTGGTTCATTTTTGGTAAACCGCGCCAGCCTTCAAAACGTACACCCGGATCTTGCGTCCGGCTGTGGGACTCGGCGAGAAAATCATCTGCCTTGTCGGTGCGATTCTCCGCCGCGGAGCGGGGGGATGCGCAAATGTGGGGCGCAGCATACTGATTTTTTGAGGAAATTCCCAGCTTGGTGTGCGAGATAGAGCTCTGGGGCTGGTTCTCAGGGTGATTCTCTCGACGCCTTTGCGGGCAAGTCCGTTCCCACAGGTCTCGTCTGTCCCTGCGGGCGCATGGCTTGCGCGTGATGAATTCGCCTCGGTATCACAGAAATGGCACTTGCGGCCGGCGCTTGTTCAGTGTCGACCACCAGAACACCCAACCTAATACCCGAATGTTTTGCTCTTCGATCTGCGCGGCCCGGAAGATTTCGTCCGGGTATTCGATCCTGTTGTGGCTGCGCATGCGAATTGCGTTGCCGGGCACTCGGTGCAGGTATTTGATCCGCAGCATGCCGTCATGTTCGATCGCGTAGATTTCGCCATCGATGATGTCCTTGAGCCCGCGGTCTATGCCCAGGAAGGAACCGTCTTCAATTCTTTCGCCCATGCTGTTGCCGATCATGCGGGCACAGATGGCATCGGTATGTCTGATTTCCAGGGAGTCGAGGTGACTGCGGGGCAATCGGATGGATTGGCCGGGGTCTTCGACGACGTGGGTTTTATTGGAGCCAGGTGCGGTGGCGGTTTCCTTGTAGAGGGGCAGTTCGACGTCAAGGGGCTCGACGACGGTGTAAATGCCGCGAATGGCCTGGGCATCGAATGTATGGCCGGTCTCGTCGAGCAGGCGCAGGTGTCTGGCGTCTTTCGGGCCTTCGCCCGTTTTCAGCCATTCACTGTTTACGGAGAGTTTTCTGGCCACTTCTTCCATGCAGTGCGCAGGCACGCCACGGGTGTACCAGTTGTGGACTTTCTGCGGGACTGCGTCCAGAAACTCGGCAAATCCCGTTGTCGTGATGTTCGCTTCTTCAAGGAGCGCTTTAAAGCGCGGGCCGCTAGTGTTCTTTTTCATAAACGCGAGTCTACTGGCGGCGCATAAGGCTTTGAATAAACGAACCGTTCAAATTTCGAGGGAGATTTAAGACTGGATGTAAGACGTTCTCGGGTGAAATTAAACAAGAAAAAACCAAATTGGCGCCTGTTAAACGACCCGTTTAAATGGTGCTTTTCGAGCGCCCAAAAAAAACCCCGGATCACCGGGGCTTTTCTTGAAGCTTGCTGCTTGAAGCTCGCAGTGGCGCTTAGCCTTTATAGGCAGCAACCGACTTGGTGATCGCGGCACGGGCGGCGTCTGCGCCGTCCCAGCCTTCGATTTTCACCCATTTGCCTTTTTCGAGATCTTTGTAGTTCGCGAAGAAGTGCTCAATCTGCTGAATCAGCAGCGGTGGCAGGTCGGTGTATTCCTTCACGTCCACGTACAGCTGGGACAGCTTGTCGTGTGGAACCGCGATGACTTTGGCATCGCCGCCGCCGTCGTCGGTCATGTTCAGGATGCCGACAGGACGAGCGCGGATCACGGAGCCTGGAGCAACCGGGTAAGGGGTCACGACCAGCACGTCGAGGGGGTCACCGTCGTCAGCCAGGGTGTTCGGGATGTAACCGTAGTTGGCCGGGTAGAACATCGGGGTGGCCATGAAACGGTCAACGAAGAGGCAATCGCTGTCTTTGTCGATTTCGTACTTGATCGGCGCGTGGTTGGCCGGGATCTCGATCGCGACGTAGATGTCGTTCGGCAGGTCTTTGCCAGCCGGAATCTTGCTGTAGCTCATTGGGCGTTGCCCCCGTTAGTTGACCAAAAACACTTGGCCGGATTGACCAAAAAGTGGCGGCGATTATAGGCATATTCCTACGTCGACGCCATGTACCAGAGGTCGTAGACCTTTAGTCATGTGCCTGATAGACCGGGTCCTCGGCGAGAAGTTGCTTGAGTCTCCTCAGCGGGTCCTGGCGATAGAACAGTTTCAGCTGCTCATAGACCTGTGGATAAGCCTCGTGCAGCAAATCCGGAGCACTGAAGAAGTACTCGCTGGTCACGGCGAAAAATTCGGCCGGGTTCTCGGCGGCGTAGGGATCTATCGCGGTCTCGGCGTCAGGATGGCGATCAAGTTGTCGGTCGAGATCGTCATAGGCTTCTTGCATGACTTTCGCCCAGTCGCTGACTCGCATGTCGGCATGCAACGGTGGCAGGCCGTTGGCATCGCCGTTGAGCATGTCGAGTTTATGCGCCAGTTCGTGGATCACCAGGTTGTAGCCTTCCCAGCCACCGCTGGCCAAGACGCCGGGCCAGGCGAGGATGATCGGGCCCTGCTGCCAGGCTTCGCCGCTGTGCTCGCCATCCCATTCGTGCTCGACGCCGCTGGCGTCGCGATGCCGTTGCGGGCTTAGGAAGTCGTCTGGGTAGAGGATGATTTCGTGAAAACCCTGGTACCAGTTCAGGTCGCCCAGGTTCAGCAATGGCAGTTGTGCCTGGGCCGCGAGCAGCAGGCGTTGCTCCTGATGGAGTTCAACGCCGGGCAGGGCGGTCAGGTGTTTGTCTTGCAGGAACAGCACGCTGGCTTCTCTCAGCCACTGGTCTTCGGCGGCGCTGATGCCATCCAGAAAGCTCAGTTGATGACGCACCCGTTGCCACATGTCGTCGGCAATCGGGTGTTTGGCCAGGGTGCGCTGGCGTCTCCAGGCGCTTAGGGACCACATCGTGAATCAGCGTGTTTCGGCTTTGGAGTTCGAGTTGCCGAAGCGGCTGCGGATTACGCCGATGATCATCGGTAGCAGTGACAGCAGGATGATCCCGACCACCAGCAGCGACAGGTTTTTCTTGATGAACGGTACATTACCGAAGAAGTAACCGAGGGTGACCAGGCCGCCGACCCAAAAAACCGTGCCCAGTACGCTGAACCCGAAAAAGCGCGGGTAAGGCATCTTGCCGACGCCGGCGACGAACGGTGCAAAGGTGCGGATGATGGGCAGGAAGCGCGCCAGGGTCACGGTTTTGCCACCGTGCTTGTCATAGAAGTCATGGGTTTGTTGCAGATAGTCGCGGCGGAAGATTTTCGAGTTCGGGTTGCTGAACAAACGTTCGCCGGCCGTTCGGCCGATGATGTAGTTGGTACTGTCGCCCAGTATCGCCGCCAGCATCAGCAGCCCGCCCAGCAACACCGGATCCATACCGCCACCGGCGGCAACGGCGCCGGCGATAAACAGCAGCGAGTCGCCTGGCAGGAAAGGCATCACCACCAGGCCGGTTTCACAAAAGATCACCAGAAACAGAATGGCGTAAATCCAGGCCCCGTAATTGGTTACGAGCATGTCGAGGTAGGCGTCGAGATGCAGAACGATATCGATCGGGTTGAAATCCATGGAGGGCACCTGTGATAACGGCCCGACTCGGCAGGCCTGTGCGTATGACTTCGCGTAAGACTACGGATGGGTGTAGTTTTTCTTACAAGCCGGAAAGATCGGGATTATACGGAGTGAGAAGTGAAAAGAGCGTCGAGATTGTAGCGGGGGATTTCACTCGGGCTGACGCTGGGTGCGCTCTGTTTTGCGGGCGCACACCTGCTCGCGATGAAGGTGCCAAATGACACGCCGCAATCGAGAGCAAGCTTGCGCCTGCAGGTTTGACGCGGGTCAAAGCTCTTCGCTGATCGGCAACACGTAGTTCTTGAACTCGGTGTCTTCCTTGAACCCGATGGATTCATAGGTTTTCTGTGCGGCCTGGTTGTTGCTGCTGGTGGAAACACGCATGCGCACGGCATTGGTTTCCTTGGCCATTTTCTTCGCGGTACGGATCAGGTTGTCGGCCACCAGTTGGCGGCGGGCGTCTTCGGCGACATAGATGTCGTTGAGGATCCACACGCGTTTCAGCGAGAGCGAGGAAAAGCTTGGATATAACTGACAGAAACCCATCAGCTTGTTGTCGTCGTCATCGGCCAGTGCCAGGTAAATCACTGACTCCTTGCGACGCAGGCGTTTCTCGAGGAACGCCCGGGACGAGTCCGGATACGGCAGGGAGCCATAGAATTCGCGATATTTGACGAACAATGGGGTCAGCAGGTCCAGGTGTTCGAGGGTCGCTTGAATAATCCGCATGGTAGGTCTCGTCTTCAAGTGGCTGTCTTCACGTGCTCTGACGGCAAAAGGTACTCACTGGCAGCCGTGCGTCGATCCTGCCTGAAATCATCCCGAAAGTGCAATGCGGAAGCGGTTCAGGCATCCGGCGGACTCAGTAGGAAATTACCTTTCATGTCCGCGTCAACGTCCGACCCCAGCGTCTGAACCTGCGCTTCATCCTTTAAATTGACACCCGAAAGCTGCCGTCGGCAGGCCTCGCGCATCAGATACAGCAAACGGTGTGCCGCCATGCCATAACTCAGGCCTTCAAGGCGAACATTAGAGATGCAGTTGCGGTAGGCGTCCGTCAGGCCGACCTTGGGATTGTAGGTGAAATATAAACCCAGGCTGTCTGGCGAGCTGAGGCCGGGGCGTTCGCCGATCAGGATCACTGTCATTTTGGCGCCGAGCAGTTCACCAACCTCGTCGGCCACTGCAACGCGACCTTGTTCCACCAGAATCACCGGGGCCATTGACCAGTTTTCGGCACCCATCTGTTCTTCCAGGCGCGCCAGAAACGGCACCGTGTGGCGATGAACGGCCAAGGCCGACAAACCATCGGCGACCACGATCGCCAGATCGACCCCGCCGGGATGTGCCGATGCGTAATCGCGCAGGAGTTGTGCGGACTCATCGCTCAACTTTCGCCCCAAATCGGGGCGCTGCAGGTAGCTGTTGCGATCGATCGCCGCGCTGTGCAGCAAGATGCTTTCGCGCCCACGTTCAGCCAATTGCGAGCTCAGTGTCTTGTGGTCAAACGGCAAATGCACGGCGTCCCGGGCCTGGGCATGGGCGTATTGGAAGTCCAGCTGCGCGCGCGTGGGCATGCTGGTGCCGGTTCGGCCCAGGGCGATCCGCGCCGGTGTCAGGCGTCGCAGTTCCAGCCATGGGTTGTGCGGATCGAAGGGTGGTTTATCCATGGAAACACTCATCCCAATTGCGCCAGGGCCTGGCGGAATGCCGGAGGCAGGCTGTTGCCGAAGAGAATCTTGCCGTCCGCTTGAGTGAAGATGCCCATTTTCGCCAGCCATTGTTCGAATTCCGGCGCGGGCTTCAGGCCCAGGGTCTGACGGGCATAGAGCGCGTCGTGGAATGAAGTGGTCTGGTAGTTGAGCATGATGTCGTCGGAGCCGGGGATGCCCATGATGAAGTTGATCCCGGCCACGCCCAGCAGGGTCAACAGGGTGTCCATGTCGTCCTGGTCGGCTTCGGCGTGGTTGGTGTAGCAGATGTCACAACCCATCGGTACGCCCAGCAGCTTGCCGCAGAAATGGTCTTCAAGGCCGGCGCGGATGATCTGTTTGCCGTTGTAGAGGTACTCCGGGCCGATAAATCCTACGACGGTGTTCACCAGAAACGGATTGAAATGTCGTGCCACGGCATACGCCCGGGTTTCGCACGTCTGTTGATCGACGCCATGGTGGGCGTTGGCCGACAGGGCGCTGCCCTGGCCTGTTTCGAAATACATCAGGTTTTGCCCGAGGGTGCCGCGATTGAGGCTCAATCCGGCGTCGTAACCTTCCTTCAATACATTCAGATTGATGCCGAAACTGGCGTTGGCCGCCTCGGTGCCGGCGATCGACTGGAACACCAGGTCCAGCGGCACCCCGCGATTGACGGCTTCGATCGACGTCGTGACATGCGTCAGAACGCAGGCCTGTGTCGGGATTTCGTAGCGTTGAATGATGGCGTCGAGCATTTCCAGCATCGCGCAGATCGAGGCGATGCTGTCGGTGGCCGGGTTGATCCCGATCATCGCGTCGCCGTTGCCGTGCAGCAAGCCGTCAAGGATGCTCGCGGCGATACCGGCCGGTTCATCCGTGGGGTGATTCGGTTGCAGTCGCGTGGAGAGCCGGCCGCGCAGGCCCAGGGTGCCGCGGAACTGCGTGACCACACGGATTTTCTGTGCCACCAGCACCAGATCCTGCACGCGCATGATCTTCGACACGGCGGCGACCATTTCCGGCGTCAGGCCGGGTGCAAGGGCGCGCAGGACGTGTTCGTCGGCGGCATCGCTGAGCAGCCAGTCTCGAAAACCGCCCACGGTGAGGTGACTGACCACGCTGAACGCATGCATGTCGTGGGTGTCGATGATCAGCCGGGTGACTTCATCGTCTTCATAGGGAATCAGTACTTCCTGTAGGAAATGGCTGAGCGGAATGTCGGCCAAAGCCATTTGCGCGGCCACTCGTTCGCCATCATTGAGCGCGGCGACGCCGGCCAGAAAATCCCCTGAGCGCGCCGGACTGGCCTTGGCCATCACGTCCTTGAGGTTTTCGAAACGGTAGGTCTGAGCGCCGACGGAATGGGCAAATGCGGCCATGGGGCGGTGTCCTCTGGTTCTGTACAAGTCTTGATAACACAAACAGTCCCTGTGGGAGAGCGTGTGCTCCCACCAGGGAATGTGCATGCACTTCAATCATGCAGGCGCCAGGCCAGGAGCCCGGCGCCGGTGCATCTCAGACGCCTTCGAGCATGGCGTCCGCCGGTGCTTCGGAGCGTTGCTTGGCGGTCAACTGGAAATACAGGTAACCGGCGGCCATGAATCCGACGAAAATCAGGCCGATCAAGGTGTTGAACCAGGCCATTGCCACCAGGCACACCACGGCGAGAAACAGCGCGATACCGGGCACGATCGGATAGCCTGGCGCACGGAAGGTGCGTTCCAGGTTCGGCTCGGTTTTACGCAGTTTGAACAGGCTCAGCATACTGATGATGTACATCACGATGGCGCCGAAAACCGACATGGTGATCATCGCTGCCGTCAGGGTCATGCCTTGCAGGTTGACCAGGCCGTCGCTGTAAATCGCCGCTATACCGATAACGCCGCCGGCAAGGATTGCCCGGTGCGGCGTCTGGAAGCGCGACAGCTTGGCCAGGCTGCGGGGCAGGTAGCCGGCGCGGGCCAGGGCAAAGAACTGCCGCGAGTAGCCCAGGATGATCCCGTGGAAACTCGCCACCAGACCGAACAGGCCGATCCATACCAGCATGTGCATCCAGCTCGAATTGTTGCCCACCACAGCCTTCATGGCTTGGGGCAGTGGATCGTTGATGTTCGACAGTTGACGCCAATCGCCAACGCCGCCGGCCATGATCATCACGCCGATGGCCAGGAACACCAGGGTCAGAATCCCGCTGACGTAGGCCTTGGGGATCGTACGCTTCGGGTCCTTGGCTTCTTCGGCCGCCATGGCCGCGCCTTCGATGGCGAGGAAAAACCAGATCGCAAAGGGAATGGCGGCGAAAATGCCTGGAACGGCCGCCATCGTGAACTCGCTGGAGCCGGACCAGCCATTGAGCACGAAGTTACTGAAACTGAAGCCTGGCGCAACGACGCCCATGAACACCAACAATTCGGCGACCGCCAGTACGGTGACCACCAGTTCGAAGGTGGCCGCGATGCTGACGCCGAGGATATTCAGGGTCATGAACACGAAATAGGCGCCTACCGCCGCGATTTTCGGGTCCAGTTCCGGGTATTGCACATTGAGGTAGGCGCCGATGGCCATGGCAATCGCCGGGGGCGCAAAGACGAATTCGATCAGGGTGGCGATGCCGGCGATCAAGCCACCTTTCTCGCCAAAGGCTCGCCGGCTGTAGGCAAACGGCCCGCCCGCGTGGGGAATGGCGGTGGTCAGTTCGGTAAAACTGAAGATGAAGCAGGTGTACATCGTCGCCACCATCAGGGCGGTGACGAGGAAACCCAGGGTGCCTGCGGTGCCCCAGCCGTAACTCCAGCCGAAGTATTCGCCGGAAATCACCAGGCCGACGGCGATGCCCCATAAATGCAGGGTGCCGAGTGTGGGTTTGAGCTGTGTGGTAGAAGTCATAAGTCCTCGCTGTCTTTTTTATTGTTTGATCTTTTGGACTTTCGGAAGCGGCTTTTGCGTGTAATGCGGGCACGCAAGGCCCGTGCCAGAGCGGCCAGCCTTTTGTGTTGTGCCATTGAAGGCGCCATCGCGAGCAAGCTCGCTCCCACAGGGATTTCTGCTGAGTCAGGTTTTCGGAATCAACCCGAATCCATTGTGGGAGCGAGCCTGCTCGCGATGGCTGCTGGAAGGGCGACACAGAAACCCTGTGTCGCCCCCGGTTTTTAGAAGAAGCCCAGCGGATTGATGTCGTAGCTCACCAGCAGGTTTTTGGTCTGCTGATAGTGATCGAGCATCATTTTGTGGGTTTCACGGCCGACGCCGGACTTCTTGTAACCGCCGAACGCGGCGTGCGCCGGGTACAGGTGGTAGCAGTTGGTCCACACACGACCGGCCTTGATGGCGCGGCCCATGCGGTAGGCGCGGTTGATGTCGCGAGTCCAGAGGCCGGCGCCCAGGCCGAACTCGGTGTCGTTGGCGATGGCCAGGGCTTCTGCTTCGTCCTTGAAGGTGGTGATGCTCACGACCGGGCCGAAGATTTCTTCCTGGAACACCCGCATTTTGTTGGTGCCCTTGAGCAGCGTCGGCTGGATGTAATACCCGGTCGCGAGGGTGCCCTCGAGTTTTTCCACTTTGCCGCCGGTCAGCAGTTCAGCACCTTCGCCCTTGGCAATTTCCAGGTACGAAAGGATTTTATCGAATTGTTGCTCGGACGCCTGGGCGCCGACCATGGTGTCGGTGTCCAGCGGGTCGCCACGTTTGATCTGCAGGACCTTTTTCATCACCACTTGCATGAATTCGTCGTAGATCGACTCTTGCACCAGCGCGCGGGACGGGCAGGTGCAGACTTCACCCTGGTTGAAGAACGCCAGCACCAGGCCTTCGGCGGCTTTTTCGATGAAGCTTGGCTCTGCCTTCATGATGTCTTCGAAGAAGATGTTCGGCGACTTGCCGCCCAGCTCCACGGTGGACGGAATGATGTTTTCGGCGGCGCATTTCATGATGTGCGAGCCGACTGGCGTCGAGCCGGTAAAGGCGATTTTGGCGATGCGTTTGCTGGTCGCCAGGGCTTCGCCGGCTTCTTTACCGAAACCTTGCACAATGTTCAGCACGCCTGGCGGCAGCAGGTCGCCAATCAGCTCGACCAGCACGGTGATGCCCAGCGGGGTTTGTTCGGCAGGTTTAAGCACCACGCAGTTGCCGGCGGCCAGGGCCGGGGCGAGTTTCCAGGCGGCCATCAGGATCGGGAAGTTCCACGGAATGATCTGCCCGACCACGCCCAGCGGTTCATGGATGTGATAGGCCACGGTGTTGCCGTCGATTTCGGCAGCGCTGCCTTCCTGGGCGCGGATGCAGCCGGCGAAGTAGCGGAAGTGGTCGGCGGCCAGCGGAATATCGGCGTTGAGGGTTTCGCGCACGGCTTTGCCGTTGTCCCAGGATTCGGTGATTGCCAGCAGTTCGAGGTTTTGTTCGATGCGGTCGGCAATTTTCAGCAGCACCAGCGAGCGTGCCTGGGCGGACGTGGCGCCCCAGGCATCGGCGGCCGCGTGGGCGGCGTCCAGGGCCTTGTCGATGTCTTCGGCGGTGGAACGCGGGAATTCGGCAATCGGTTGGCCATTGACTGGCGAGGTATTGGTGAAGTACTGACCTTTGACAGGCGCGACGAACTCGCCGCCGATGTAGTTACCGTATTTGCTCTTGAACGAAACGATAGCGCCTTCAGTACCGGGGTGAGCGTAACGCATGATGTTTCTCCTTGGCTTTTGTATTTATAAGAGAGACGCGCATGTGCGCTTGCTATAAGCGTAGAGCAAGGGTCGGGCCAGTGCCTTGCAGGTCAGGCAAATCAAGGCCTTGGGCGATTTCTGTCGGACGGGCGGGCGGTGTCTGTGACGCTTTCGATACAGTGCCTGTGACACTTTGTACCGTTTGTGGCACAGCCTGTGACGGGCCGGTCTTGCCGGCATTGCAATGCAGGCTAGGCTGGAGGATGCTCGGCATCACCTCAACACGGGTCGCCGAGCCCCGGGGAGAATAATAAGAAATGCACGACAACCATTTGAGTCGCCATGCCCAGCAAGTACTGACTGTGACCCAGGGCAAAGCCCACCTGCACGGTCCTGGCAGCGATCCGTCCATCGCCCGCTCCTGGCTGCGCTGCCTTGAGGACTATCACCTCGATCCGGCCCTGAGCATGGCGCCGACAGTGCTGGAACATGGACGCGTCCTCGAAAGCCGTGAACGCCTGCAGCAAGTGCTGCACATCGCCGGCAGTGAAATGACCAGCCTGCATCAACAGCTTTCCGGCGCCGGCCATGCGGTGCTGCTGACCGACGCGCGTGGTGTGATCCTCAACTGTGTGACGGCGCCCGCCGAACGGAAGATTTTCGAGCGCGCCGGGCTCTGGCTCGGCGCCGACTGGAGCGAGGCCTGCGAAGGCACCAATGGCATCGGTACCTGTCTGGTGGAGCGCCAGTCGCTGACCATCCACCAGGACGAGCACTTCCGCGGCCGTCATACCGGCCTGACCTGCTCGGCGAGCCCGGTGTTCGACCCGCATGGCGAATTGCTGGCGGTGCTCGACGTCTCGTCGGCGCGGCATGAGGTGTCGCGTCAGAGTCAGTTCCATACCATGGCCCTGGTCAATCTTTCGGCGAAGATGATCGAGAGCTGCTATTTCCTGCGTTACTTCGATAACCAATGGCTGCTGCGTTTTCATTTGCAGGCCGAGTCCGTCGGGCTGTTCAGCGAAGGGTTGCTGGCGTTTGATGGGGAAGGGCGGATCTGCGCGGTCAATCAAAGCGCACTGAACCTGCTGGGCCACGTGCGCGGGGGATTGCTGGGCAAGCCGGTTGAGGCATTTTTCGATTGTTCGCTGGATGAGTTGCTTGGCCGTGCGAGCGCCAATGCCAGCGCCAGTTGGCCGCTGCGCACCCGTGACGGGCGCAAGCTGTTCGCCGTATTGCGTGGGCAGCCGCGCCGCGTGCCAGTACCACTGGTGCCCAGTCCGGTGGTTGAGGAGCGTGCGCCGTCATTGGGTATCTGCCTGGGCGATGCCGGTTTGCAGGCGGATTTCCGCAAGGCCCTGCGGGTGTACGAACGGGATGTGCCGTTGCTGATCAACGGTGAAACCGGCTCGGGCAAAGAGGCTTTCGCCAAAGCCGTCCATCGCGCCAGTCAACGGGCGGACAAGGCGTTTGTCGCCCTCAACTGCGCCGCCATCCCGGAAAGCCTGATCGAGAGCGAGCTGTTCGGCTATCGCGGCGGCAGCTTCACCGGGGCGCGCAAGGAAGGCATGCGCGGCAAGTTGCAACAGGCCGATGGCGGCACCTTGTTCCTCGACGAGATCGGCGACATGCCGCTGGCGATGCAGACGCGACTCTTGAGGGTGCTGGAGGATCGTCAGGTGGTACCGATCGGTGGCGAGCCGGAGGCGGTCAACGTGCGGATCATCAGCGCCACGCACCGCAATCTGCTGGAACGGGTGCAGGAAGGCAGTTTCCGTGAGGACCTGTTCTATCGACTCAACGGGCTGGAGGTCGCGCTGCCGGCATTGCGCGATCGCAGTGACAAATCGCAACTGCTGGACTTTTTACTGGCCGAAGAGGCGGGCGCAGAACCGGTCGTGATCGACGGGCCGGCCCGCCAGGCCCTGCTGGGTTTCGCCTGGCCGGGCAACGTGCGGCAGTTGCGCAACGTACTGCGGACATTGGCCGCGTTGTGCGAGGGCGGGCGGATTGTACTGGACGATTTGCCGGCGGTGATTCGCCAGACCCGACCGGCGGTTCAATCGGTCATTGAAGAGCCTGCCGAACATCCGCTGGAAGATGCCGAACGCCTGGCGCTGTTGAATGCGCTGGAGCAAACGCGTTGGCACATGACCCGCACGGCTGAGCAGTTGGGAGTCAGCCGTAACACGCTTTATAGAAAACTGCGCAAACACGGTATCGCCCGCTAGGACCCGCCAGTCGGTGGGGGCACGGAAAGTCGTGCTTCCACAGGTCCAGCCATCAGCAGGGACTGAAACACAAGGTGCGATTTTCCCCTCCCTAAGCTAACCTGCGGCCATGTTTTACGAGGTCGACTATGCACATTCATATTCTTGGTATCTGCGGCACTTTCATGGGTTCGATGGCGGTTCTGGCCAAAGAGCTGGGCCATCACGTGACGGGCTCCGATGCCAACGTCTATCCGCCGATGAGCACCCAGCTCGAGGCCCAGGGCATTGAGTTGACCCAAGGTTATGACCCGTCGCAACTGGACCCGGCCCCCGACCTGGTGGTGATCGGCAACGCCATGTCCCGTGGCAACCCCGCCGTGGAATATGTGCTGAACAAAGGCCTGCCCTATGTTTCCGGTCCGCAATGGCTGGCAGACCACGTGCTGCAAGGTCGCTGGGTGCTGGCCGTTGCCGGTACTCATGGCAAAACCACCACCAGCAGCATGCTCGCCTGGGTGCTGGAGCATGCGGGCATGAGCCCTGGCTTCCTGATCGGCGGCGTGCCGCAGAATTTCTCGGTCTCGGCGCGCCTGGGTGATACGCCGTTCTTCGTCATCGAAGCCGATGAGTACGACAGTGCGTTCTTCGACAAGCGTTCCAAATTCGTGCACTACCGTCCGCGCACGGCGATCCTGAACAATCTGGAGTTCGATCATGCGGACATCTTCCCGGATCTGCCGGCCATCGAACGGCAATTTCATCACTTGGTGCGGACCATCCCGAGTGAAGGCCTGATCATTCATCCGACCACCGAGCCAGCCTTGCAACGCGTCATCGAGATGGGCTGCTGGACCCCGGTGCAAACCACGGGTGTCGGCGGCCAGTGGCAGGTCAAGCTGCTCAGCGAAGACGGCTCGAAGTTCGAAGTGATGTTCGAAGGCGCTTCCCAGGGCGTGGTCGAGTGGGACATGACCGGCCAGCACAACGTCGCCAACGCACTGGCCACACTGGCTGCGGCACGTCACGTCGGTGTGGTGCCGTCCATGGGCATCGCCGCGTTGAGCGCTTTCAAAAGCGTGAAGCGTCGCATGGAAAAAGTCGCGGAGGTGCGCGGCATCACTATTTATGACGACTTCGCTCACCATCCGACCGCCATCGCCACCACGCTCGACGGCTTGCGTAAACGCATTGGCGATGCACCGTTGATCGCCATCATCGAGCCGCGCTCCAATTCCATGAAGCTGGGTGCGCACCGTGACGGTTTGCCGGAAAGCGTGGTCGACGCCGACCAGGTGATCTGGTATGCACCGGCCAACCTCGGTTGGGATCTGGCGGGCACCGCCGCACTGTGTACGGTGCCGTCGATCGTCAGTGATTCGCTCGAAGGCATCATTGAACGCGTCAAGAGCCAGGCCCAGCCCGGCACTCACGTGGTGATCATGAGCAACGGCGGCTTCGGCGGCCTGCACGGCAAACTCGCCGAGGCGCTTAAATGAACAACGGCCCGGACCGCATCACGCTGGCGATGACGGGCGCTTCCGGCGCCCAGTACGGCTTGCGCCTGCTCGACTGCCTGGTGCGCGAAGAGCGGGAAGTGCACTTTCTGATTTCCAAGGCCGCGCAACTGGTGATGGCCACCGAAACCGACGTCACGCTGCCGGCCAAACCGCAGATGATGCAGGCCTTCCTCACCGAATACACCGGCGCTGCGGCGGGGCAGATTCGGGTGTATGGGAAGGAAGACTGGATGTCGCCGGTGGCCTCGGGCTCCGGCGCACCGGCGGCGATGGTGGTCGTGCCGTGCTCTACCGGGACGTTGTCAGCCATCGCGACCGGCGCCTGCAACAACCTGATCGAACGTGCCGCCGATGTGACGCTGAAGGAGCGTCGCCAACTGATCCTGGTGCCCCGTGAAGCGCCGTATTCGAGCATTCACCTGGAAAACATGCTCAAGTTGTCGAACATGGGCGTGACGATTCTGCCAGCATCGCCGGGCTTCTATCACCAGCCGCAAACCATCGACGACCTGATCGATTTCGTCGTGGCGCGCATTCTCAACCTGTTGAATATTCCGCAAGACATGCTGCCGCGCTGGGGCGAACACCATCTGACCAGCGATGAATAAGTTACTGGCGATTGTGCTGGCCTTGCAGTTGGCCGGATGCGCCACTGCGCGCACGCTGGATGCCGCGAAGCCGGGTGCGCCCGTAGTGTATTCGGGGACCCGGCTGGATTTGTATGCGATGAACGGTGGTTGCTGCGCGATGGACCGCTTCGGCGCCGAAGCGCCGAGCTATCCCGGCGTCGACCTGCCGGCCAGCGCACTGCTCGACACCCTGCTGCTGCCTTTGTCGTTGCTGACTGTAATCGGGGTCAGCTTTCAGGCGACAGGTGGGTTATAGGCAAGTCCCCTCGCCGCAAGTCGGCCAGTCTATTTGCCGAGCTTGCGCAGCTCATCCGACTCGACAATCCGCACTCCATTCTGTTCTTCCAGCGCCAGTCGCCACATGGCGCGGGCCATTTGGCAGGCCTCGATGCCGTGGTACTTGCCGGGTATCAGGCGAGACAGCGGGCCGGCGAGTTTCTCTGCCAGGCGCGGTTCGGTGCGCTCGCCCAAGAGCAGTGATGGACGGCAGATGGTCAGTTGCGGCCAGTCCTGCGCGCGCAATGCCTGCTCCATCTCGCCTTTGACCCGATTGTAGAAAATCGGAGACTTCGGATCGGCGCCCAGGGCGCTGATCACGATCAGGTGACGGGCGCCCATTTCCCGCGCCCGTTTGGAGAAGGCCACCACCATGTCCAGGTCCACCGCGCGAAACGCCTGTTCCGAGCCCGCCTGCTTGATGGTGGTGCCCAGGCAGCAATAGGCGATGTCGACGCGACCGTTCAATTGCGGGAGGAATACTGCCGGGTCGCCGACCGGGTTTTCAAGGTGGGGATGTTTGGCCAGCGCCCGGCGTGAGGGGGCCAGAACCCGCGTAATGGTGGGCTCATTGAGCAAACGATCGAGTAGATGTTCACCGGTCAACCCGGTGGCTCCGGCAAGCAGTACGTGCTGAGGCGTCAAGTACATAGTGTTTCTCCCTTGATACCCATCAGCTTAGTTGTTCTTTGTATCCTTGCTTTCAATGGCGGCACTTTGCAGGGCTTTGCGTGCCTGTTGTTTACGTAACAGCTGCCAGTGGGAGAGCACGGTTTTCGGTGCCCAGATCTGCGGTTCGGAGGCTTCGAAGCCATCGGCCAGCTCGCGCTCGGCGACAGTCGCCCTGGCCAGCTTGAAGGCCTGTTCCAGATCATCGGTCTGGTTCAGGGCCTGGGCGAACAGGGCATCGCCGAAGTACGTGAAGTTGGCTTCTTCCGAACAGCCGAAAGACACGCGGTCAGCCCGTGTGGCGGTCATGATCAGGGTGCGTTCGTCCTTGAGGGCCGGGATGAAACCGCCGGAGTAGCAGGACGAAATCACAATGATCTTGTCGCGGTTTTTCAGCGGGGCGAGGACCGTGGCCAGTTCGTCGGCCGGCAGATCGGCCAGTTCCATGCGTGGCTGGTCGAGCACCAGTTCGTGTTCGGCGTTGCCGTGGCTGGTCAGGTAGATGAAAACCAAATCTTCCGGGCCGCTGCGTTCGGCCAGGGTCACGGCGGCGCGACGCAGGTTTTCCCGGGTGGCCATCGGACGGTCGACGAGGTGATCGCGATGGTTCACCAGGCGGATCTGGCCGAAGGCGCCGAAGCGGCTGGTGAGCATGTTGGCGACGTAGTCGGATTCGCGCAGGAAAACACTCAGATTGCCATCGCCGCCGAGGGTCAAGGTGTACAACTCTACGGCCGGGGTCGAGGTCGGTACATTGCCGAGTGCGTCCTCCAGCAGGTGGCCCTGGGCCAGCAGGCCGAGTTCGAGGGTGTCGGGGAGTAATTTGCCACTGGCATCGCGTACGCGCTGGCCGTTGATCCAGGTACCGCTTTGTACCGTGCCGTCCGTCAGCACCAGGGTGCCGCGACCGGAATAGCTGTCGTTGTCGAACTGGCCGATATAGAAACTGCCATCAGGCAGGTTCAGGCGACCTTGGCCGACAAAGCGCCAGTCGCTGAATTGACCGATGTAATGGCTGCCATCGGCGCCGATCAACTCGCCCTTGCCGTTCAGCGAGCCTTCCTCGAATTGGCCCAGCCAGACGTCGCCGTCGGCGTTTTCGTAGCGGCCCTTGCCGTGCAGTTGATTGTTCTTGAAACCGCCGACATAAATGTCGCCGTCGGCACTGTTGAACGTCCCGTTACCTTGCAGCTGTCCATCGACGAAGTGCCCGGTGAACTGATTGCCGTTGCCGTCCCCGCGCTGGCCTTCGCCGTTGGGCTTGCCGTGGGCGAACTGGCCCTGGTAGGTGCTGCCATCATCGAGTTCGAGACGGCCAAGCCCTGAATACTGATCGGCTTTGAATTCGCCGCGGTACGTCATGCCGTTTTCTTTGAGGGTGCCTTCGCCGTCGCGGCGGCCGAGTTTGAAGCTGCCGGTGAAGCTGCTGCCATTGGTGGTCAGGCTGCCCTGGCCGTCGAACAGCCCTTGCTTGAATTGCCCGCGATAAACCTCGCCGTTGCTGCCGTGCCATTCGCCCTGGCCATGCCATTGGCCTTGGTCGAACTCGCCGGCATACCAACTGCCGTTCGGGTAATCGATGCGACCCTGGCCTTGCAGCAGCCCATTGACCAGATCTCCACGATAGCGTCCGCCATCCGGCAGGCGGGCGTCAGGGGGCAGCGGCGATTCGCCGTCGCCGCAAGCGGTGAGCATCAGGGTCAAGGCAAGGAGTGCGAGTGAGCGCATAGCAGGATCCGGGCAATTAGGCGACGGAGTATGCCGCAGCTATGTGACCTTATACAGTCGGTATAAAAGGAGGTGATGCGAAACAGTACGGCCTGCTTCGCATCCGGGATGGTTTACACGAAGCAGAGCGACAAGGGCTCAGCAATGTACGCCGGCTTGTCCGAGCCTTCGATTTCCAGGGTCGCGGTGGCTTTGAGCAGCCATTGGCCGGGTTTCTTCTCGGTGACGTCGGTCAGGTCGACTTTGAGGCGTACGTTCGAATTGACCTTGACCGGCTGAATGAAGCGCACGCTGTCGAGGCCGTAGTTGACCACCATCTTCAAGCCCTCGGGCATGACGAGGATGTCTTCCATCAGTTTTGGAATCAGCGACAGCGACAGGAAACCGTGGGCGATGGTGCTGCCAAAGGGCGTTTGCGCGGCTTTGACCGGATCGACATGGATGAACTGATAGTCCCCTGTGGCTTCGGCGAACAGGTTGATGCGTTCCTGATCGATGGTGAGCCATTCGGAACGTCCAAGTTCCTTGCCGACATAATCATTGAGCTCTGCAACTGGAACATAGGGCATTGAGACTCTCCTTGGGTTCATCGGTTTTATAGTTTTGAATGGGGGGATTTTTGGCCTCCCGGCTTACCACTTTAGATCAACATGGCAAATTGCTCCGGTCAACCGACCATGCTTTTGGCGAATGCCGGTCTATAGCGCAGGCGTGCTTATAATGCCCGGGCCAATGCGGGTGACGGATTTGCGGGAGATGAAGAATGTTGTTACGTGGCCTGACCTGGCTGGTGCTGTTCCAATTGCTCGGCACCGCGATAAACCATTTGTTTTTGCCAGTGCTGCCGGGGCCGATTGTCGGTCTGCTGCTGTTGCTGGTGTTCCTGATCAGCCGTGGTCAGGTGGGTGAACCGCTGAACCTGGCGGCCAGCAGCCTGTTGCGGTATTTGCCCTTGCTGCTGGTACCGCCGGCGGTGGGCGTGATGGTTTACGCCAAAGACATTGCCGCGGATTTTTGGGCCATCACGGGAGCCTTGGTGTTGTCGCTGCTGCTGTCCATGGCCTTCGCGGGCGTGCTGATGCAGCGCTTGATCAAGCGTCACGCTCACCATCCCGAGGACAGCCAATGATCCTTGACTGGTATGGCGCCTGGACGTCGGTGATTCACCATCCATTGTTCGGTATCGGCATTACCCTCGGCGCCTATCAGCTGGTACTGGCCGCATTCGAGAAAACCCGCTGGATCTTTTTGCAGCCGGTGCTGGTCTCCATGTTGCTGGTGATCGGTGTGCTGGTGGGCTGCGGGTTGACCTACGCCGAGTACCGCAAGAGCACCGAGATTCTCAGCATTCTGCTCGGCCCGGCGACGGTCGCGCTGGCCGTCCCGCTTTATCTCAACCTGCGACGGATTCGGCAGTTGTTCTGGCCGATTTTTACTACGCTGGTGATAGGCGGCGTGGTGGCTACAGGCATGGGTGTGCTGTTGGGCTGGTGGTTCGGTGCCGAACACATGATCCTGATGACCATGGCGCCGAAGTCGGTGACTTCGCCGATTGCCATGTTGGTGGCCGAGCAAATCGGCGGTGTCGCGGCGCTGGCGGCGGTGTTCGTGCTGATCACGGGTGTGATCGGGGCGATTTTCGGCCCGAGCCTGCTGACCCGGCTCGGTGTTCACAGCCCGGAGGCACGCGGCATGGCGCTGGGCATGACCGCCCACGCGGTTGGCACCTCGGTGGCCTTGCAGGAAAGTGAAGAGTGCGGCGCGTTCGCGGCGCTGG
Source organism: Pseudomonas fluorescens group sp. PF-69 (assembly GCF_054481235.1). Classification (NCBI taxonomy): domain Bacteria; kingdom Pseudomonadati; phylum Pseudomonadota; class Gammaproteobacteria; order Pseudomonadales; family Pseudomonadaceae; genus Pseudomonas; species Pseudomonas fluorescens group sp. PF-69. Next base: position 2,344,323 of record NZ_JBTMNC010000001.1, read on the forward strand.
CGATGAGTTTGATGGGCGTGGCCACGGCGGTGTTCCTGCCGTTGGCGGTGTCGATAGTGGTTTGAAGGAAATGTCTATGAGTCTGCCGCTTTTTCCGCTGAACACGGTGCTGTTTCCTGGCTGCATCCTCGACTTGCAGATTTTCGAGGCGCGCTACCTGGACATGATCGGTCGCTGCATGAAGCAGGGCGGCGGCTTCGGTGTGGTGTGCATTCTAGACGGCGAAGAAGTCGGCATCGCTCCGGCGGGTTATGCCCTGGTTGGTTGCGAGGCGCTGATCACCGACTTCAAGCAGCAGGACAACGGCCTGCTCGGGATTCGAGTCCAGGGCGGTCGGCGATTCCATGTATTGCGCACCGAGGTTCAGCGCGATCAGTTGACCGTCGCCGAAGTCGAGTGGCTGGAAGATGAGCCTGAACAGCCATTACAGGAAGAGGACGCCGATCTGGTGGCCTTGCTCAACGCGCTGGCCGAACACCCGATGGTCGAAGCGCTGAACATGGGCACGGAAGCGACCGGCCAACAGTCGTTGGCCAATCAGTTGGCTTACCTCTTGCCGTTCGCCGAAGTGGACAAGATCGACCTGCTGCAACTCGATGATCCGCAGCAACGACTGGATGCGATTCAGGCGTTGCTGGACGAGTTGCAAGGGGAGTTGTTTGCCTGAGCAGCAATTGGCAACGATTCGGTCAGGTAGCCAGCATTGAAGGGTGCCAAGGATTTATTTAGTTTGCGGTTGGTCCACACGAAGTGGCCAATTTCATTACTAAAAGGAATTAAAAATCATGACTATCTACACAACCGAACGCGCCACTTGGGAAGCTGCTGCTGTGGGCTACATGCTTAAACATGCCAGCATCGGGCAATCTTTTGAGGACACCGCAACCACGGCAGGTCGGTTCGCAGATGCTCTGATTCTTGAGATGCGTAAGCGTCAAAGTGCTTGATCACTGATGAACTGAATACGTTTCAAAAAAGAACCCCGGCCTGTCAGGCCGGGGTTCTTTTTTAATAGGCATACCGCAGCATCGTGTGCGGTAAGTGCCGGATCACGAAGAACGCGAACAGCGCCACCAGCGCCGGCAATACCAGCCACCACACCCTGGGCGGCAGGGCGTTGAGCGAAGTCTTGCGCTGACTCAACCACAGGCTCGTCGCGCAAACGCTCGCCGCCAGCATCGCCCCGGCCAAAACATCCGTAGGCCAATGCACGCCGAGGTAGACGCGGGAAAGGGAGATTGCCAGCGCCGGCAGGCATCCCACCAGCAGCCAGGTCAGGCGCATCCGTGGTGGCTGTCCACGGCCGGCCAGCACGGCGATGGTCAGGAACAGCGCGAAAGAGCCTGACGCGTGGCCGCTGGGCATGCTGTAGCTGGTCAGTGGGTCGCTCAGCACTTCCGGACGTAGGCGTGTGAAAAAGTACTTGGTCAAGGTGTTGGCCAATGCGGTGCACATCAGCGTGCTGCCGGCAAAGATCGCCGGACGCCATTGCCGGGTGATCAGTAAAAGCCCGACCAGCAAGGCACTGAACAGGAGCATGCTGCGAAATTCGCCGATCAGCGTGAAGACCACGGCCACTTCATCGAGCGCCGGGCTGCGGTGTTCCTGTACCAGGGCCATAATCCCCTGGTCGAGGGCCGTCAGGTGCGGATAGCTGATAAACAACCCTGCCAGAATCAGAAAACTCATGCTTGCAATGAACATCGTGGCTTTGCGGTGGCGACGCAGACTGCTGGTCGCGCTCAGTCCCACCATGACCGCAATACTGCCGACGACGATACCCGCCTGCGGCCAGAAGCCTTCGGGCAGCGGCAAGCGAATCGCCGCACCCGTGGCCCAGCCCGGCAATAGGTAGGCCACTGACCATCCCGCTCCTGCCAGCAGACTGACGGCGAAGAAGCGTGGGAATGGCATGTCGAACATCCCGGCGACCATCGGCAACATGGGCCGCAAGGGGCCAATGAAGCGCCCGACCAGCAGGCTGGCGATACCGTAGCGCTGGAAGTAAGACTCGGCCCCGGCGATCCACTCCGGGTGATGACGCAGCCCGGGCAGGCGCCGGATGTTCTGATGGAAATGGCGTCCCAGGAAATAGGACACGACGTCGCCCAGTACGCCGGCGAGGAAGCCCAGCAACAACGTTTCGCTCAACGACAGCGCACCGCTGCCGGCCAGCACCGCCACCGCGAATAACAAAACCGTGCCGGGCACGATCAGTCCGGCAATCGCCAGGCACTCCACGAAGGCCACGATGAATACTGCCGCTGCCAGCCATTGCGGGTTGACCGTCAACCAGGCCGTCACGCTATCGAGCCATGGGCCCATAAAAACAACTCCATTGAATGTTCAATTGATCCTGCTGAATCCACGCGGCTCTAGTAAAGATGTCACCGCTCCCACAGCAATAGGGTGACATCAAAGGCTTGTCAGCATTCAGGACAGCACAAAATAATCGCGACCTTCGACCTGCCCCCGTCGCAGCGGGTTCCGCGTGCAATGGGCGGCATAGGCGCCGTCCACGAAGCGGTACATCAGGTGTTCGTCGCGCCCGTGGGGAATGCCCAGGCGGGTCGCCTGGATGATGTGTGGGGGTGTCTGACCGACGTCTTCCACCAGCAGCACTTCGTGATCGAAGCGTTTCGCGTCCCAGACGGGCACTTTCAGCCCCAGCGACTTGCAGAGCAGCGTTTGCCCCGCGCACAGCTTCTGCGAGGGGCGAGGGCGGCCTTGGGCGTCGGGGTTGTTCAACAGCATCTGCGCCAGGCTCGCCGGCCCGCTGACCTCATCGACCCAAGGGTAGGCGGATTTGATCAGCACTGCGTTGCCAGGGCCTTGAGCGCTGAAGTTGAGGGAGTCGCCGCCACGGGCGTAATACATATAAATGTGGCCGCCATCCAGAAACAAAGCCTTACGCTTTTCTGTGTAACCGAGGGAGGCGTGACTGCCTTTTTCTTCGCAGTAATAGGCTTCGGTTTCGATAATCCGGGCACTGAGCCACAGGTCGCCGACCCGATGGCGGATGACTTTGCCCAGTAGATCCCGGGCCACTGTTTGGGCGTCACGGTCGAAAAAAGCGTCCGGGAGGCCCTTGGGCAGGCTCGCGGCGGACTCACGAACAGTCAGATTAGTCATGATGAACGGCGTTTATCAGGGCTGATTGAGTCGTGATGATAACAATTTGCAGCTTAATCCCGGCTGAACGTCGGCAAATTGCCCTCCATTTCGACCATCCGCCCGTCACCGCTGTTAGTCGGTGGACGCGACAGCTATAATCTGCCGCTTTACTCTTTACCACGACCTCGGAAAAGACCACGCCAGACCATGACTGAGTCCGTTCTTGACTACATGACCCGCTTGGGGATCGCTGCCCGCGAGGCTTCCCGCGTTATCGGCCGTGCCAGCGCCGCGCAGAAAAACCGCGCCTTGCAGGCGGCTGCCAATGCGCTGGATGCTGCCCGCGCCGAGCTGACGGCCGCCAATGAGCTGGACTTGGCAGCCGGCCGCGCCAATGGTCTGGAGCCGGCGCTGCTTGAACGCCTGGCGCTGACCCCTGCGCGTATCGACGGCATGATCGTCGGCCTGCGCCAGGTTGCGGCGTTGCCGGACCCGGTCGGTGCGATCCGCGACATGAGCTATCGGCCTTCGGGTATCCAGGTCGGCAAAATGCGCGTGCCTTTGGGCGTGATCGGGATTATTTACGAATCGCGACCGAACGTGACCATCGACGCCGCCAGCCTGTGCCTGAAGTCCGGCAATGCGACCATCCTGCGGGGCGGCTCCGAGGCCATTCATTCCAATCGTGCCATCGCTGCCTGTATCCAGCGCGGTCTGGCCGAAGCCGATTTGCCGGCGGCGGTGGTGCAAGTGGTCGAAACCACCGATCGTGCAGCCGTTGGTGCATTGATCACCATGCCGGAATACGTTGATGTCATCGTGCCCCGTGGCGGTCGTGGCCTGATCGAACGGGTCAGCCGCGATGCCCGCGTACCGGTGATCAAGCATCTGGACGGCATCTGCCACGTTTATGTCAGTGCCCACGCCGACCTGCCGAAAGCCCAGCGTATCGCCTTCAATGCCAAGACTTACCGCTATGGCATTTGCGGTGCGATGGAGACGCTGCTGGTCGACCAAACCGTTGCCCGGGATTTCCTGCCGCCGATGGCTGCCCGGTTCCGCGAAAAAGGCGTCGAGCTGCGCGGTTGCGATCGCACGCGGGCTATCATCGAAGCGCTGCCGGCCACTGAAGAAGACTGGAGCACCGAGTACCTGGCGCCGATCCTGTCGATCCGCGTGGTCGACGGGCTGGAGCAGGCCATCGACCACATCAACCATTACGGCTCTCACCACACCGATTCGATTGTCAGCGAACACCTGGGCGACACCCGGCGTTTCGTGGCTGAAGTCGACTCGTCGTCGGTGATGATCAACACCCCGACATGCTTCGCCGATGGCTTCGAATACGGATTGGGTGCCGAGATCGGCATTTCTACTGATAAGCTGCACGCCCGCGGCCCGGTCGGCCTCGAAGGTTTGACCTGCGAGAAGTACGTCGTGGTCGGTGATGGACAGCTGCGCGGACAGGAGTCGGTCTGACTTGGGCGACCTCGACCCGTCAGCTCCGGTCACTGGCAGCGAGCCCGCACCTCGCCGTATCGGCATACTGGGCGGAACTTTCGACCCGGTGCACATCGGCCATTTGCGCGGTGCACTGGAAGTCGCCGAATCATTGGCGCTCGATGAGCTGCGTCTGACACCCAGTGCCAGGCCTCCCCATCGGGATACGCCGCAGGTGTCGGCGAAAGACCGTCTGGCGATGGTCGAGTGCGCGGTGGCCGGTGTGGCGCCGTTGGTGGTGGACGCCCGCGAATTGCAGCGGGACAAACCGTCCTACACCATCGATACCCTGGAACTGATGCGCGCCGAACTGGCCGCGGATGACCAGGTTTTTCTGCTTTTGGGCTGGGACGCTTTTTGCGGCCTGCCCACTTGGCACCGCTGGGAAGAGTTGCTCCAGCATTGCCATATCCTGGTGTTGCAACGCCCGGATGCCGACAGCGAACCGCCGGATGCCTTGCGCAACCTGCTGGCAGCGCGCTCGGTGAGCGACCCGCTGGCCCTCAAAGGGCCGAGCGGACAGATTGCATTCGTCTGGCAGACACCGCTCGCGGTATCCGCCACCCAGATCCGTCAACTGCTGGCCAGCGGTAAGTCGGTACGTTTCCTGGTGCCCGACGCGGTCCTGGCCTACATCGATGCGCACGGACTTTACCGTGCGTCGAACTGAATAGGAGTGCCTCAAGGCACGTAGCAACAACGTGTATTGAAGCGCCCGAACATACGAGCAAAACGAGTTTTATATGACTGACAAAGACCAAACCAAAGTAAAGCGCAAAGGCACGTTCAAGAGCGCTCCGCTGCCAGTACCGGCAGCAACCGGCGTGGTTCTCGCCGGCGAAGAGCTGGTCAAGGTTGCCGTGGCGGCCCTGGAAGATGTGAAGGCCCAGGACATCCAGGTGATCGACGTTCGTGACAAGCAGAGCATCACTGACTTCATGATCATCGCTACCGGTACGTCCAATCGCCAGATCGGCGCGATGCTCGACAAGGTCCGCGAAGCGGTCAAGGCCCAGGGCGTCAAGCCACTGGGCGAGGAAGGCAAGGGCGACAGCGACTGGGTACTGCTGGATATGGACGATGTCATCGTGCACATGATGACGGCCTCCGCTCGCCAGTTCTATGACCTGGAACGCTTGTGGGCCGGTGCCGAGCAGAGCCGTTCGGCCAGCGCGGCTCACCACAGCCCTGAAAACACCCACGAGCACTTCACCAAGCTCAACAAAGACCAGGAATAAGGGCCCGCTGTGCGACTGCGACTGATCGCCGTCGGTTCACGCATGCCCAAGTGGGTGGAAGAGGGCTGGCATGAATATGCCAAGCGTCTTCCGTCCGAGCTGGCGCTTGAACTGGTGGAAATTCCGCTCAACACCCGTGGCAAGAACGCCGACGTGGCCCGCTTCATCCGTCAGGAAGGCGAAGCCATGCTGGCCAAGGTCGGGCCGAACGAACGTGTTGTCACCCTCGAAGTCCACGGCAAGCCCTGGAGTACCGAGCAGCTGGCGGTCGAACTCGATCGCTGGCGGCTGGACTCGCGCACGGTGAACTTCATGGTCGGTGGCCCCGAGGGGCTGGCGCCTGAAGTCTGTGCCCGTGCCGATCAGCGCTGGTCGCTATCGCCGTTGACGTTGCCGCACCCGCTGGTGCGAATTCTGATCGGCGAACAGCTGTATCGTGCCTGGACCGTGTTGTCCGGCCACCCTTACCACAAGTAGTTCTGCCCTCATGTCTCAGCCGATCCGCATCAAGGACCACGAAAAAGACGCCCGTCTGGTGCGTGGCCGTGTCGTGTTCGGGGCCATTGCGGTCGTGACGCTGATCGGCGTGCTGATCGCGCGGCTGTATTTCCTTCAGGTGATCCAGTACGAGTACCACTCGACCCTGTCGGAAAACAACCGCGTCCACGTGCAGCCGATTCCGCCACCCCGTGGGTTGATTTTCGACCGCAACGGTGTGGTCATTGCCGACAACCGGCCCAGCTTCAGCCTGAGCATGACCCGCGAGCGCTCTGGCGATTGGCAGCAAGTGCTCGATGTGATCGTCCAGGTGCTGGAACTGACGCCCGAGGACCGGGTGATTTTCGAAAAGCGCATGCGCCAGGGGCGTCGGCCGTTCGAGCCGGTGCCGATCATGTTCGAATTGACCGAGGAGCAAATCGCTCGAATCGCCGTCAACCAGTTCCGCCTGCCCGGGGTGGAAGTGGTCGCGCAACTGGTTCGTCACTATCCCCAAGGCGCGCACTTTGCGCACTCGGTGGGCTATATGGGGCGGATCAACGAGAAAGAGCTCAAATCTCTGGATCCGGTGAGTTACAGCGGTACCCATCAAATCGGCAAAACCGGCATCGAGCGCTTTTACGAGCCCGAACTGCACGGTCAGGTGGGGTATGAGGAAGTCGAGACCAACGCTCGGGGCCGCGTATTGCGGGTACTCAAGCGCACCGATCCGATTCCCGGCAAGGACATCGTCCTGAGCCTGGACATCAAATTGCAGGAAGCCGCCGAAGCCGCGCTCGGCGGTCGTCGTGGCGCGGTGGTGGCACTGGACCCGAAAACCGGTGAAGTGCTGGCGATGGTCAGCCAGCCGAGCTTCGACCCGAACCTGTTCGTCACCGGCATCAGCTTCAAGGCTTATTCCGAGTTGCGCGACTCCATCGACCGACCGCTGTTCAACCGTGTGCTGCGCGGTCTGTATCCACCGGGTTCGACCATCAAGCCGGCGGTAGCGATTGCCGGCCTGGATTCGGGCGTGGTCACGGCCTCGACGCGGGTATTCGACCCCGGTTACTACATGTTGCCCAACTACGACCACAAATACCGCAACTGGAACCGCACCGGGGACGGCTTTGTCGACCTCGATACGGCGATCATGCGCTCCAACGACACCTACTTCTATGACCTGGCCCACAAGCTGGGGATCGATCGCTTGTCGTCGTACCTGAGCAAGTTCGGCATCGGTCAGAAGGTCTCGCTGGACATGTTCGAAGAGTCTCCGGGCTTGATGCCTACGCGCGAGTGGAAGCGCGCAACGCGCCGCCAGGCATGGTTCCCGGGCGAAACACTGATTCTCGGGATCGGCCAGGGCTACATGCAGTCGACCCCGTTGCAACTGGCCCAGGCCACCGCGCTGGTGGCCAACAAAGGTATCTGGAACCGTCCGCACCTGGCCAAGACCATTGAAGGCCAGAAACCGGTGGATCCCAACCCGATGCCGGACATCGTCCTGCGTGACCCGTCCGACTGGAACAAGGTCAACCACGGCATGCAGCAAGTGATGCACGGCGCCCGTGGCACGGCGCGCAAAGCCTCGATCGGTGCGCAGTACCGGATCGCCGGCAAGAGTGGTACGGCCCAGGTGGTCGCGATCAAACAGGGTGAAAAGTATGACCGCTCCAAGGTTCAGGAACGCCATCGCGACCACGCCTTGTTCGTTGGCTTCGCGCCGGCCGATGATCCGAAAATCGTGGTGTCGGTGATGGTCGAGAACGGTGAATCCGGCTCCGGTGTCGCCGCGCCGGTGGTGCGTCAGGTCATGGACGCCTGGCTGCTGGATAAGGATGGTCGTCTCAAAGCCGAATACGCCAGCCCTAACAGCGCGGAGGCTACCGCCCGTGATGAATAATTTTGATCGCATGCTCTCCAGCGAGGATGTGATGCGTCGTCGTGCGACGCTGCTGCAGCGCCTGCACATTGATGGCCCGCTGCTGATTTTGCTGCTGACCCTCGCCGCCGGCAGCCTGTTCGTGCTGTATTCGGCCAGTGGCAAGAGCTGGGATCTGCTGGCCAAACAGGCGACCTCGTTTGGCATCGGTCTGGTGTCGATGATCGTCATTGCCCAGTTCGAGCCGCGCTTCATGGCCCGCTGGGTGCCGGTCGGTTATGTGCTCGGCGTGCTTTTGCTGGTGGTGGTGGACGTGATGGGCCACAACGCCATGGGCGCCACGCGCTGGATCAACATCCCGGGGGTAATTCGCTTCCAGCCTTCGGAGTTCATGAAAATCCTGATGCCGGCGACCATCGCCTGGTACCTGTCCAAGCGCACGTTGCCGCCGCAGCTCAAGCATGTGGGGGTCAGTCTGTTTCTGATCGGCTTGCCCTTCATCCTTATCGTGCGGCAGCCGGACCTGGGCACCTCGCTGTTGATTCTGGCCGGTGGTGCCTTCGTGCTGTTCATGGGCGGGCTGCGCTGGCGCTGGATTCTCAGCGTGCTGGCCGCCGCCGTGCCGGTGGCCGTGGCGATGTGGTTCTTCATCATGCACGACTACCAGAAACAGCGAATCCTGACCTTCCTCGACCCGGAAAGCGATCCGCTGGGCACCGGCTGGAACATCATTCAGTCCAAGGCCGCCATCGGTTCCGGCGGTGTGTTCGGCAAAGGCTGGTTGCTGGGCACCCAGTCGCACCTGGACTTCCTGCCGGAGAGCCACACCGACTTCATCATCGCGGTCATGGGTGAGGAGTTCGGCCTGGTGGGCATCTGTGCGTTGCTGCTGATCTATCTGTTGTTGATCGGTCGCGGGCTGGTGATCACCGCCCAGGCCCAGACATTGTTCGGCAAATTGCTGGCCGGCAGCCTGACCATGACTTTTTTTGTATATGTTTTCGTCAACATCGGTATGGTCAGTGGCCTGTTGCCGGTGGTGGGGGTGCCGTTGCCGTTCATTAGCTACGGAGGAACTTCGCTGGTGACGTTGCTGTCAGCGTTTGGGGTTTTGATGTCGATCCATACCCATCGCAAGTGGATCGCGCAGGTTTGAATAAGGTGAAGATTTCAATGCAAGTAATGCATGGCTGGGCGACTCGATACGCGTCGTGGGTTGGCCTGGTAAGCATCCTTGGCACTGCGCAGGAAGCGTTGGCCGGCGATTACGAAGGTTCACCCCAGGTGGCCGAATTCGTCGGTGAGATGACCCGCGATTACGGCTTCGCCGGCGAGCAGCTGATGGGCGTGTTCCGTGAGGCCGAGCGCAAGCAGTCAATTCTGGACGCGATTTCGAAACCCGCCGAGCGGGTCAAGCAGTGGAGCGAATATCGCCCGATGTTCATCACCGATGCGCGCATTGCTCGCGGTGTCGACTTCTGGCGTCAGCACGAGGCGGTGCTGGCCCGTGCCGAGCAGGAATATGGCGTGCCGGCCCAGGTGATTGTGTCGATCATCGGCGTTGAGACCTTTTTCGGACGCAATACCGGTAATTTCCGGGTAATCGATGCGTTGTCGACCCTGGGTTTCGACTATCCTCCCCGTGCCGAATTTTTCCGCAAGGAATTGCGTGAATTCCTGCTGCTGGCCCGGGAAGAGCAGGTCGATCCATTGACCCTCAAAGGTTCCTACGCCGGTGCCATGGGCTTGCCGCAGTTCATGCCGAGCAGCTTTCGCGCCTATGCGGTGGACTTCGACGGTGACGGGCACATTAATATCTGGACCAACCCGGACGACGCCATCGGCAGCGTCGCCAGTTACTTCAAGCGTCATGGCTGGGTGGCCGGTGAACCCGTGGTCAGTCGCGCCGATGTCCGGGGTGATCAAGTGGACGATGGTTTGACCACCGGCATCGAACCGACGAAAACCGTCGGAGAATTGCGGGCCTTGGGCTGGTCAAGTCATGATGCGCTGCGCGATGATATGCCGGTTACCGCGTTCCGCCTGGAAGGCGACAATGGCCCCGAATACTGGATGGGCCTGAAGAATTTTTACGCAATCACGCGATATAACCGCAGCGTGATGTACGCCATGGCTGTACATCAACTGTCAGAACAGCTGGTCCAAGCACGGGGCGTCAAGTAATGCGGGCATTGCCTATGAATAAACCCCTGAAGCTGATGGCATTCGTCGCGTTGGCAGTGCTGGTCGCCAGTTGTTCGACCAGTCGCTCGCCCGGCCAGAAGTCCTCCACTGCCGTGCGTTCGGCACCGGGGCTGGACATCAACCGCGCCCACAAGGATGGCGCGCCGTGGTGGGATGTCGATGTGTCGCGCATCCCCGATGCCACGCCGACCCTGCACACCGGCCCCTACAAGGCCAATCCGTACACGGTGCTCGGAAAAACCTATTTCCCGCTGCAGGATTCCAAGACTTACGTCGCTTCGGGCACGGCGTCCTGGTACGGCACCAAGTTCCATGGTCAGAACACCGCCAACGGCGAAGTCTATGACCTGTATGGCATGAGCGCCGCGCACAAGACTTTGCCACTGCCAAGTTACGTTCGGGTGACCAACCTGGACAATAACAAGAGCGTGATCCTGCGGGTCAATGACCGCGGGCCGTTCTACTCGGACCGGATCATCGACTTGTCCTACGCCGCCGCCAAAAAGCTGGGCTATGCCGAAATCGGCACCGCGCGAGTCAAGGTGGAAGGGATCGATCCGCAACAATGGTGGGCCGCCAAGGGCCGACCGGCGCCCCTGATGCTCAACGAGCCGCAAGTTGCACAGAATAGTGCCCCGGTCATTACGGCGTCGGCCGGTACCGTCGAGCAATGGACACCGCCACCACAGCAGCACGCTGCCGCCGTTGTGCCTGTCCAGCTCGATGCTAAAAAAAACGCTTCTGCACCAGCCTCTGGCCAGTATCTGCAGGTGGGCGCGTTCGCCAACCCGGACGCTGCAGAGCTCCTGAGGTCGAAACTCAGCGGGATGGTGAGCACCCCGGTGTTCATCAGCTCGATCGTACGCAATCAACAGACGCTGCATCGGGTTCGACTGGGACCCATCGGTACGCCGGGTGAAATCCAGCAAGTGCAGAACAGCGTGCGTCTGGCCAATCTTGGCTCGCCGAGTGTGGTCACGGAGTAATACGTAGGACTTGATTGACGGTTCACTTGCAGTCGGGAGTGAACCAGGTTGTTGGCTCGTCGAGAACAAAAGCCCGGCAAAGGGTGACTGGAGTGAGCAACTGAATACGCGATGACTCGTAGGGTTTGTTCGAAAACTCGCCGAGCGGCGGTCACGCAAGCAGCGTCATCGTCGCGCAGGCCGTTCAAGAGCAAGGCCTGAAGGTTATTTGATTAGTTTTGCCCTTGGGCAAGTTTCCATTAGCGATTTCGAGAGACGGATGAACATCACCACCTTTGCCAAACGCCTGTGCCTTCTAGTCCCGCTGCTCCTCTCGCCTGCCGCGTTCGCGGCCGAGATGATGCCGTCGCCACCGCAACTGGCCGCCAAGGCCTACGTGCTCATGGACGCCAGCAGCGGCAACGTGCTGGTCGAGAACAATGGTGACCAGCGCCTGCCGCCAGCCAGCCTGACCAAGCTGATGACCGCCTACATCGCGACCCTGGAAATCCGTCGTGGCCAGATCGGCGAAAACGATCCGGTGACCGTCAGTGAAAACGCCTGGCGCACCGGCGGTTCCCGGATGTTCATCAAGGTCGGCTCGCAAGTCACTGTCAGCGACCTGCTGCACGGCATCATCATTCAGTCGGGCAACGACGCCAGCGTGGCGCTCTCCGAGCACATCGCCGGCAGCGAAGACGCGTTCGCCGACCTGATGAACAAAACCGTTGCCGACCTGGGCATGAGCAACACCCACTTCATGAACCCGACCGGGCTGCCGAACCCTGAGCACTACTCGTCTGCTCACGACATGGCGGTGCTGGCTCGCGCGATCATCCACGAAGACCCGGCCCACTACGCGATCTACTCGCAGAAAGAGTTCTTCTGGAACGGCATCAAGCAACCGAACCGCAACCTGCTGCTGTGGCGCGACAAGACCGTTGACGGTCTGAAAACCGGCCACACCGATGAAGCAGGCTACTGCATGGTGTCTTCGGCCGTGCGTGATGGCATGCGTCTGATCGCCGTGGTGTTCGGCACCAACAGCGAAGTGGCTCGCGCCGCCGAGACTCAGAAACTGCTGACTTACGGTTTCCGTTTCTTCGAAACCCAGACCTTCTATCAGAAAGGCGCCGAGCTGGCTCAGGCTCCTGTCTGGAAAGGCTCGACCAACCAGGTCAAGGCCGGTCTGGCTGAAGACCTGACCATGACCCTGCCGAAAGGCCAGCTGAAAAAGCTCGCTGCCAGCATGACCATGAACCCGCAACTGGTTGCGCCAATCGCCAAGGGCGACGTGATCGGTAAAGTCGAAGTGAAACTGGACGATAAGGTCGTGCACAGCGCTGATCTGATCGCTCTGGACGCCGTCGAGGAAGGTGGTATCTTCCGCCGCATGTGGGATAGCATCCGTCTATTCTTCTACAGCCTGTTCAACTGAATTTAGTGTGCACCTGCAAGGCTCCGTGCTGATCCAGCCCGGAGCCTTGCCCGTCGCCACGGCTTACGCTTACGAGGCCGTTACGCCATGACCGATACCGAAGTAAAGGCGCCAAAGATCGAATTCCCCAACGTTGATTACCCGGTTAAGGTGATCAGCGATACTGGCGTGGGCAACAAAGACAGGATCATCGAGATCGTCAGGAAACACGCGACGATCAACCATGACCGCGTGGATGAGCGCCAGAGCACCAACGGTAAATACACCACGATTCAGTTGCACATCGTCGCCACCGACCAGGATCAGCTGTACAACATCAACAGCGAACTGCGGGCGACCGGCTTCGTGCACATGGTGCTGTGATGCCTGGCACGCTGGGCTTTCGCGAACTCGGCCAGATGGCTTACGAACCGGTCTGGCATGCCATGCAACGCTTCACCAACGAACGCGGCAGCGATGCCGCCGACGAAATCTGGCTGGTAGAGCACCCGCCGGTGTTCACCCAGGGCCAGGCCGGCAAGGCCGAACACCTGTTGCTGCCGGGAGATATTCCGGTGGTGCAGGTTGACCGCGGTGGCCAGGTGACGTATCACGGCCCCGGGCAATTGGTGGCCTACCTGCTGCTGGACGTGCGCAAGCTGGGTTTCGGTGTCCGTGACCTGGTGACCCGAATGGAGACGTGCCTGATCGAGCTGCTCGCCAGTTATGGCGTGACGGCTGCGGCCAAGCCGGATGCGCCGGGTGTCTACGTCGACGGAGCGAAAATCGCATCCCTGGGTCTGCGGATCCGCCACGGTTGTTCCTTTCATGGCCTGGCCCTGAACGTGGACATGAACCTGGAACCGTTTCGACGGATTAATCCCTGCGGCTACGCCGGGCTGGCGATGACCCAGCTGAGCGATCACGCAGGATCGATTGAATTTGCCGAGGTAAGTGCCCGGCTGCGCGCGCAGCTCGTCAAACACCTCGACTATGCTGAGCAGACGACCCTAACGGGCGGAATCGACTGATATGACTACTGATGCAGTGCAAACCATGATCCCGACGCAGGATGTCACTGATCGTCCGGCCCCGCGTGCCAAGGTTGAAGCCGGCGTAAAGCTGCGCGGCGCCGAGAAGGTTGCACGCATTCCGGTAAAGATCATTCCGACCACCGAGCTGCCGAAAAAGCCTGACTGGATTCGCGTTCGTATCCCGGTATCCCCGGAGGTCGACCGCATCAAGGCCCTGTTGCGCAAACACAAACTGCACAGCGTGTGCGAAGAGGCCTCCTGCCCGAACCTGGGCGAGTGCTTCTCCGGCGGTACCGCGACCTTCATGATCATGGGTGACATCTGCACCCGTCGCTGCCCGTTCTGCGATGTGGGCCATGGTCGTCCGAAGCCACTGGATGTCAATGAGCCGGAAAGCCTGGCCATCGCCATCGCTGACCTGCGTCTCAAATACGTGGTGATCACCTCGGTAGACCGCGACGACCTGCGTGACGGCGGTGCCCAGCACTTTGCCGACTGCATCCGCGAAATCCGCAAACTGTCGCCAAACGTTCAGCTCGAAACCCTGGTGCCGGACTACCGTGGCCGCATGGACATCGCGCTGGAAATCACCGCGGCCGAGCCGCCGGATGTGTTCAACCACAACCTGGAAACCGTGCCGCGCCTCTACAAGGCTGCGCGTCCGGGGTCGGACTACCAGTGGTCGCTGACCCTGCTGCAACGCTTCAAGCAGATGATGCCGCACATTCCGACCAAGTCGGGCCTGATGCTGGGTCTGGGCGAGACCGATGAAGAAGTCATCGAAGTCATGAAGCGCATGCGCGAACACGACATCGACATGTTGACCCTGGGCCAGTACCTGCAACCGTCCCGCAGCCACTTGCCGGTGCAGCGTTTCGTGCACCCGGACACCTTCGCCTGGTTCGCCGAGGAAGGTTACAAGATGGGCTTCAAGAACGTCGCTTCCGGTCCGCTGGTCCGCTCCTCGTACCACGCCGACGAGCAGGCGAAGCTGGTCAAGGCCGAGTTGATGTCGTCCTGATGCGCTGAAGACAGGAAAACGCCCGCCAGGCATTGAGCCAGGCGGGCATTTTTTTGTCCTGTCCACGGCCATCACCGATTTTTCCTGCAACCTGCGGGGCAAAGAAGCCTCTTCTGTTTGTGCCCATTCCTGACTACTGTGTGTTGAGGATTTCACGCAGGGAGATATGGATGACAGTTCCACCGACCCACACTCTTTGTCCAAATGCTCCCGTTCCGGCATTGCCGATGGAAGGGCTGATTGGCGTCATTGCGCCTGCCGGTCCCGCTGCGCTGGACACCCACAAGGCCGTGCAGTGGATGCGCGCCCGAGGCTATTCGCTCAAAGTGTTTCCCGGCGTCTACGAAAAGGAAGGCTACCTGGCCGGTAGCGATGAGGTGCGGCTGAACGATTTGCATGCGGCATTTGCCGATCCTGAAGTCGACGCCATCATCTGCCTGCGAGGTGGTTACGGCACGCCACGCTTGCTTGACCGTATCGATTTCGAGTTGCTGCGCAATAACGCCAAGCCATTCATCGGTTATAGCGACATTACTGCGTTGCATCTGGCGATCAGTCGCCATGCAGGGTTTGTGACGTTCCATGGTCCACTGCTCAACGCCGACCTTCTCGGCAAACGACAACAACCCACCGAGTCTTCGTTCCTCAACATGCTGCGCGGCCATTTGAAGGCGGGCAGCGTGCTCGCGCACCCCGAGGCCTACCCATTGACCACCATCGCGCCTGGCATCGCTCACGGGCGTTTGCTGGGTGGGAACCTGTCGATGATTGCCGCGACCATGGGCACGCCTTACGAGATCGACGCCGAGGGTGTCATCCTGTTTATCGAAGACATCAACGAACCGCTGTATCGCATCGATCGCTTACTGACTCATCTGCGACTCGCCGGGACGCTGCGCAAGCTGCGTGGCGTTCTGGTCGGGGACGTGGCGGGGGTCGATGTGTCCTCCCTGGATCGATTGCTCAAGCAGGCGTTCGAGCCATTTCGGATTCCGGTGCTGTCCGGGTGGCGCAGCGGGCATTGTGACCCGAATTTGACGTTGCCCATGGGCGCGCTGGTCAGGCTGAATGCGGGCAGGCAAGAGCTGGTGCTGGAACAGGATGTGGTGATCAGGCGCTAGAACGTCACGGCCTGACAAGTCGTCATCGCGGGCAAGTCCCCCTCTGGCATCAAGGTGAATGCAGTATTTGCATGCAGCGTGATGTCAGTGGGGGCTTGCCCGCGATGCTTTCAGCGGCTGCGAAGACCTTCCAGCAACTTGTGCGTCGGGTAACCATCGGCCGGCCAGCCGAATGACTGCTGGGCGCTGCGGATCGCCTTGCGCGTGTTGGCGCCGATGATGCCGTCGGCAGTGCCCGCATCGTAGTTCTGCGCGCTCAGCAGGTTTTGCAGTTCAATGCGCTCCGTACGGCTCAATGGCAAATCATCTTTCGGCCAGGAGCCGTTGATCAGGCCCGCACCGTTGAAACGCTCGGCCAACAGGCTCACCGCCAGGGCGTAGGACGAAGAGTTGTTGTACTTGAGGATCGCCCGGAAGTTATCGAGCACGAGGAATGCCGGGCCGCGATAACCGGCTGGCAGCAGCAAGGCCGCAGACAGTTGCTCGGTGCCTGGCGGGACCTGCCCGCCATTGGGCAGCGTGATACCCAGTTGGCGCCATTCGGCGACACTTTTACGAATTGTGCCGTCAGCCAGCATGTAATTGAAGTTGCCCGGCAGTTGCACTTCGAAGCCCCATGGCTGGCCTTTCTGCCATCCGGAGCTTTGCAGGTAATGCGCAGTTGACGCGAGGGCGTCGCTGGCACTGCCCCAGATATCTCGGCGACCGTCGCCATCGAAGTCCACGGCGTGGGTGTTGTAGGTGGTCGGGATGAATTGGGTCTGGCCCATGGCGCCGGCCCAGGAACCGAGCATTTTCTCCGGTTCGATGTCGCCTTGTTGCAGGATCTGCAAAGCGGCGATCAATTGCGCGTGGGCGAAGCCGGGGCGTCGGCCTTCATAGGCCAGGGTCGCCAGCGAGTTGATCACCGACTTGTTGCCCTGGAATTGGCCGAAGTTACTTTCCATGCCCCACACGGCGACCAGGGCCTGGCGATCGACGCCGTATCGCTGCTCGATGCTTTGAAGAATGCCGTCGTATTGGCTGACCAGTGACTGCCCCTTACGCACTCGCAGTGGTGACAGGGCGCCGTCCAGGTATTCCCATACCGGCCGGGTGAATTCCGGTTGGCTGCGGTCGGCACGAATCACGCTGGGGTCGAAGCTGATGTTGGCGAAGGCGCGGTCGAAGAGGTCGGCGCGAATACCGGCGGCCATGGCGTCCTTGCGGAAACCGGCCTGCCATTCGGCGAAGGTCTGGGTCGGCTGGATGTCGAGATTGTCGTCGCTTGGTACCACTGGCGCTACCACTGCAGGGGCGGTGGTGACAGGAAGGGTCTGAAGCGGCTGGGCGTCGGCGGCGGTGGGTTTTTCCGCGCAGGCGACTAGCAAAATGAGGCTGGAGGCAGCTATCAATTGGCGCAGGTGCCAACGACGGGAAAGACAAAGGGGCATGCACGGGTCCAGGGAAAACGGATCAGGTGCAGACCTTAACATGTTGAGCGGATGCATGCCTTTCAGGCTGCCAGAAAGTAAGAAGCCTCCCAGCTATTAGACTGGAAGGCTTCGCGGCGGTAGCTGCCTTTGCCCTTGCCGGCTCGTTCCTGACGGCTGCGGAACAGTGGCTGGGCGATGATGGATTTGGCCTTGTTGGGGCCGTGTCTGGACGGCTTTTTGCTCATGATGGATTCTCGCAAGTGAGTGGTTTTTGCGGAGCAAATCATCGGCTGAAGTTGGGGTTCTGTCTATAGGGCGGGTTGTCAGTAAATACGCCGTACCCTGTAGGAGCGAGCCTGCTCGCGATGGAATCAGGAACACTGCGGGGAGCCAGACTCCCCGCGTTATCGTTAACGACCATCGCGAGCAGGCTCGCTCCTACAGGGGGGGCGGGGTTACTCGGCAGGCAGCGTAAGGCGCTGGCCCGCCATCAGCAACGTCAACCGACTCAGGCTCATCCAGGGCGAGCCGGCGGCCTGGCCCTTGATCTGTGCATCGATGCGCTGCGCTTCGAGTAGCAACTGCGCCCAGCGTTGCGCCGAATAACGTTGCAGGGCTTTGCTCATCAGTGGCTTGCGCTTGTCCCAGACAGGTGGCTTGGCCTGGCTGAAGGCTTTGTCCAGGGGAGTTCCCTGGCTGTATTGCAACGAGATATTGGCCAGCAGGCGCAGTTCCCGGGCCAGCGCCCAGAGAATGACCGGCGGTTCGACGCCTTCCCCGCGCAGCCCTTCGAGCATGCGCAGGGCATGGGCGGCTTCGCCGTTGAGAATCGCATCGGTCAGCCCGAAGACATCGAAGCGTGCACTGTCGGCCACCGCTGCCTGCACGGTTTCGATCGTGATCTGACCACCTTCGGCCATCAGCTTGAGTTTTTCGATTTCCTGGGCGGCGGCCAGCAGGTTGCCTTCGACCCGCGCGGCGATCAGCTCGACCGCATCCTGGCTGGCGGAAAGCCCGGCCTGGGACAGTCGCTGTCGGATCCAGCTCGGCAACTGGCTGACATCCACCGGCCAGATCTGCACGAACTGGGTTTGCGGGCCTTCGACCAACGCCTTGCCCCACTTGGTTTTCTGCGCGCTGCCATCGAGCTTTGGCAGGCTGATCAACAGCACCGTGTCTTCGGCCGGTCGCGAGCAGTACTCGATGAGCGCGGCGGCGCCCTTGTCACCGGGCTTGCCGGAGGGCAGACGCAGTTCCAGCAGGCGTTTTTCGGCGAACAACGACATGCTGGCACCGGCTTGCAGCAGCGTACCCCAGTCGAAACTGGCATCGGCGGCAAAGACCTGGCGTTCATCAAAACCTTGCTGGCGTGCGGCAGCGCGGATGGCGTCGGCGGCTTCCTGACACAGCAAGGGGTCGTCGCCACTGATGACGTAGACCGGCGCGAGGGCGCCTTGCAGGTGTTTGCCGAGTTGGGCGGGGGCGAGTTTCATAGGCGAGGGCGAACGGGGCGCCTGAGCGCCCCGCAAGTCTTACTGCTTCGGCAGTTCGAGAGGCGACTGACGCGGAGTTTCCGCTTCAGCCTTCTGCGCCGCTTCCAGCGCCGCGGCTTCAGCCTTGGCCCTGGCATCGGCAGTCTGCTGCAACTGATCGAGCTGGGCCGGGGTCAGTTGTTGCAGGCGCAGCATCATGCTCTGAGTCAGCTCGCGACGGGTTTCGCCCCGGGCTGTTGCAGCTTCCTGGTCGGAACCTACCAGGTTGTTGCCGTCGTGGATGAAGATCTTCTGAACTTCAAGTTTGTCGCTCAGCAGATCCAGGTTGTTTTTACCACGGATGTCGTAGTTGAGGACGGTGGTGACCTGGTACTCGCCAGTACGACCGGCGCCGGCGTAACTGAGGATGCGCTGGTTTTCCTGCTCATCGGTCAGCACCAGTTTGTAAGGTGCGCCGGTGTAGACCTTGACGCCGCTGCTTTCCAGCACCTGGCGCATTTGCGTCACGGTTTCGCCGTAGGCGTTGCGCGCGCTCAGGTCGAGCTCCTTGATCGCCAGTTCTGTAGTGCCGGTGCCACGCAGCTGGAAACCGCAGGCGCTCAGCAGGACCGCAAGGCCCATCACCAGCAAATTGCGTTTGATCATTGTGTTGCTCCCCTTGAAACCATGTGGGCCGATCATGCGGCCCGAAAGGTTTTACGCGGCGCCAGGCATGACCTGGCGCCTGATCCAATTAGCTGGCGACGATGTTGACCAGTTTCCCGGGCACCACGATCACTTTCCGAATGGTCAGACCGTCGACGAAACGCAGCACGTTCTCGTTGGCGCGTGCGGCGGCTTCGACTTCTTCACGGCTGGCGCTGGCCGGCATGTCGATATGGCCGCGCAGTTTGCCGTTGACCTGGATCACCAGTTGCAGGCTGTCCTGTACCAGCGCGCTCTCGTCCAGCACTGGCCAGGCGGCGTCGATCACCGGGGCGGCGTGACCCAGTTGATTCCACAGCTCGTGACTGATGTGCGGGGTGATCGGGGCCAGCAGCAGGGTCACGGTTTCCAGGCCTTCCTGAACCAGTGCGCGATCCTGCCCGGTGCCTTGCGGGGCTTTTTCCAGCACGTTCATCAGCGTCATCACCTGGGCGATGGCGGTGTTGAATTTGTGGTTCTGGCCGACGTCGTGGCTGGCCTGCTTGATGGCCTGGTGGATCGAGCGGCGAATGGCTTTCTGCTCGTCGTTCAGGCTGGCCACGTCGAGTTTTCCCGGCAGGCCCTGAGTGACGTGCGCTTGAGCCAGGCGCCAGACGCGCTTGAGGAAGCGGTGCGAACCTTCCACCCCGGAGTCGGACCATTCCGCGCTCATGTCCGGTGGCGAGGCGAACATCATGAACAGGCGGCAGGTGTCTGCGCCGAACTGATCGATCATCGACTGCGGGTCAACGCCGTTGTTCTTCGACTTGGCCATCTTCTCGGTGCCACCGATTTCCACCGGCAGGCCGTCGGATTTCAATTTGGCGCTGATGACCTTGGCCTTGCTGTCGCGTTCGAGTTCCACGTCCGCCGGGTTGAACCAGGTGTAGGCACCGTTGGCTTCGCGACGATAGTAAGTCTCGGCGATCACCATGCCCTGGGTCAGCAGGTTCTTGAACGGTTCGTTGGAGCTCACCAGGCCTTCGTCGCGCATCAGCTTGTGGAAGAAGCGCGCATAGAGCAGGTGAAGAATCGCGTGTTCGATACCGCCAATGTACTGATCCACCGGCAGCCAGTGGTCAGCCGCGGATTTTTCCACCAGGCCACCTTCAAAGTGCGGCGAGGCGTAGCGGGCGTAGTACCACGAGGACTCGACGAAGGTGTCCATGGTGTCGGTTTCACGCTTGGCAGGCTGGCCGCATTTCGGGCAGCTGCACTCGTAGAACTCGGGCATGCGCGCCAGTGGCGAGCCGGCGCCGTCGGGTACGACGTCTTCCGGCAGCACGACCGGCAGTTGATCTTCCGGTACCGGCACGTCACCGCAGGTATCGCAGTGAATGATCGGGATCGGGCAGCCCCAGTAGCGTTGACGGCTGATGCCCCAGTCACGCAGACGGAACTGGGTGCGCGAGGCGCCGAGGTTTTTCTTGATCAGTGCCACTTCAATGGCGTCGAAGGCGCCGGCGAAGTCGAGGCCGTCGAATTCGCCGGAGTTGATCAGCGTGCCGTGTTCGCCATAGGCGTCCTGCCACGGTGCCGGGTTGACGTCACCGGAGCTGGTGCGCACCACGGATTTGACCGGCAGGTTGTACTTGTGGGCGAATTCGAAATCGCGTTCGTCGTGGGCTGGAACGGCCATCACCGCGCCATCGCCGTAATGCATCAGCACGTAGTTGGCGACCCAGACCGGCAGCTTTTCACCGGTCAGCGGGTGTTCGACGAACAGGCCGGTCGGAACGCCTTTCTTCTCCTGGGTGGCGACATCGGCTTCGGCGACGCTGCCGCCCTTGCATTCAGCGATGAACGCCTGCAGCTCAGGATTGTTCTGCGCGGCCAGGGTGGCCAGGTGGTGCTCGGCGGCCACGGCGACGTAGGTGGCGCCCATCAGGGTGTCCGGACGGGTGGTGAAGACTTTCAGTGCGCCGGCTTCGCCGATGGAATCGACGTTGTACGGGAACTGCACTTCCATGCCGCGGGATTTGCCGATCCAGTTGCGCTGCATGGTCTTGACCTGTTCAGGCCAGCCAGTCAGCTCGTCGAGACTCTCCAGCAGTTCATCCGCGTAGGCGGTGATCTTGAAGTAGTACATCGGGATTTCGCGCTTCTCGATCAGCGCGCCGGAACGCCAGCCGCGACCGTCGATGACCTGCTCGTTGGCCAGGACGGTCTGGTCGACCGGGTCCCAGTTCACGGTGCCGTTCTTGCGGTAGATCACGCCTTTTTCGAACAGGCGGGTGAACAGCCATTGTTCCCAGCGGTAGTAGTCAGGCTTGCAGGTGGTCACTTCGCGCGACCAGTCCACCGCCAGGCCCAGGCTGCGCAGCTGGGATTTCATGTAGGCGATGTTTTCGTAGGTCCACTTGGCCGGTGCCACGTTGTTCTTCATCGCGGCGTTTTCCGCCGGCATGCCGAAGGCGTCCCAACCCATGGGTTGCAGGACGTTCTTGCCTTGCATGCGCTGATAGCGGGAGATCACGTCGCCGATGGTGTAGTTGCGCACGTGCCCCATGTGTAGCTTGCCGCTGGGGTAAGGGAACATCGACAGGCAGTAGTAAGTCTCCTTGCCTGGCTGTTCACTGACTTCAAAGGACTTTTGCTCGTCCCAGAACGATTGGGCGGCGGCTTCGATTTCACGGGGCTGATATTGTTCGTGCATGGCTACTTTTGAACTGAATAGGGGTGGCCTAATCCTCTTCAATGCGACGCTGGACCGTGAATGCGCCAATTCGGCGTTTCGCTGCCCAGGCGAGCTGGAAGTGGAGTTACAGGAAGCGCCGTAGCATACATGACCGCACTCTATCGAGGGAAACCCTGATTACTGCCGCGCGTCTCGCAAAAAACGCTACGAGGGCCGTTGGTCGCGGCGTTCAGTCGGTTTGTTCATGGAGGCTAAGCTCTAACTGGGGAGTAGGTTTTATCTTCCAATGAGGTGAGGGATGGTTGATTCACAGCAAAAAGCTACAAAACCGGAGTTATATGAAAGACTGATAGATCGTCTTGGAATGGCCCTGGAAGCGGCAAAAACCGCAGGCCGGTTGCGTGATGAGCGTCCGCTGGAGCTGGAATTGCGTGGTCTGAGCCCCGCAGAGTTTGCTCTGGTCAAGGCGTATCTGGATCGTTGTGAGCGTGAAACGCACGGATGCTTGTCCGAGGCAGTGAAGCAACTTGATGCGCCGCATTCAGCCAAGATCATCTGGCTCAAGGACAAAACACCCGGCAGAGACGCGGTAAAGGTCCGGTCTCTGCATTGCAAGTAAGGCATGGCGTCATGCTCCCGGGTTTTTCGAAGCATAGCCTTTCCATATTGATTGTCGCATTACGTCAACCCACTTAGGCTTCGGGCATCTTCATGGAGATGCTCGATGCCTTTTCGTTATTTCTTAAAACAACTTCTGTTGCCGCCGGGCATTCTGTTGCTACTGCTGGCGCTTGCCTGGTGGTGGCGCCGTTCAAGGCCGAGGCTCGCCGCAATGTGCTTTGCCCTGGGCCTGGGCGGCTTCTGGTTGATGAGCTTGCCCATCGTGGTGCAATGGGGCGCCCAGTTGCTTGAGCGCGAGCCACCGTTGGCTCGCGAGGAGTGGGCCACTTTGGCTCGGCATGCCGATGCGATCGTGGTATTGGGTTCGGGGCGCGAGCGGGGCGATCCGGCATGGGGAGCGGATCAGCCGACGGGCGTGGGCCTGGAGCGCGAACGCTATGCGGCGCGCCTGGCCAAGGCCTCGGGCTTGCCGGTGCTGACCAGTGGCGGCCTGCATTACGGCACGCCGCCGACCGAGGCCCGGTTGATGGCCGATTCGCTGCACGATGATTTCGGCGTCACTGTTCGGTGGCAGGAAGGGCGCAGCCGTACGACCTGGGAAAACGCGAAATTCAGCGCTGAAGTGTTGTTGCCTGAAGGCATCAAGCGCGTGGTGGTGGTGACTCAGGCCTGGCACATGCCGCGAGCTGTCTGGAGCTTTCAGAAGGCAGGGTTTGAAGTGGTGTCTGCGCCCGTGGGTTTTTTAGGCGTGGACAATGCCCGGCCGCTGGGTGGCTGGATGCCGGAATTCAAGTCGATCTGGCAGAGCGGGCAGTTGCTGAATGAAGCGGTGGGGCAGGTGGGGTATTCGTTGTTTTACCGATAGCGAGGGCTGGTCAACACCCTGTGGTGAGGGCGTGTGCTCCCTCACCACAAAAAGCCCTCTGTCCAGGGCCCGCAAGTCAGACCGTTTTGGCCATCCGGCTGGCAATCAGTGCCCAGCCAAACAACAGCACGCAAACAATGATCAACGGCCACGAACGCCATTGAAGATAAGGCGTCAGGTTGTGCATCGGCACCACTTCGCCATACAGGATGCCGCGCTCGAACTGCGGGATCTGCGCGGTGATCTGGCCGAACGGGTTGATCAGGCCGGTCACGCCGTTGTTGGTGGCGCGGATCATCCAGCGTCCGGCCTCCAGCGCGCGCATCTGCGCCATCTGCAAGTGTTGCAGCGGACCGATCGAGGTGCCGAACCAGGTGTCGTTGCTGATGGTCAGCAGCAAATCGCTTTGTGCCGCGAGGCCGGCAGCGAACTCCGGATACACCACTTCGTAGCAGATGAACGGCGCAATCTGGTAACCCTTGGCCTGCAACATGGCCTGGTCGGCCGGGCCTCGGGCAAAGTCCGACATCGGCAGGTCGAAGAAGGCGATCAACCCGCGCAGCACATCCTGCAGTGGAACGTATTCGCCAAACGGCACCAGTTTCTGCTTGAGGTACGTGCCATCGCCTTCACCGACCACGGTGATGCCGTTGTAGAAGCGTTTTTCGTGATGGACCATCTGGCGAATCGGCACGCCGGTAATCAACGCCGAGTGACGTTCTGCGGCAAAATTCCCCATCATGTTCAGGTAACCCTCGGCGGACTCCTTGAGCACCGGGACTGCGGTTTCCGGCCAGATCAGCAGGTCGACGCGTTTGGAGCTGAAGCTCATGTCGCGATAAAGCTCCAGTTGTGCATTGAGCTGCGCCGGGTCCCATTTCATGCTCTGTTCGATATTGCCCTGGATCGCCGCGACACTCAGTGGTGCGCCCGCCGGGCTGGTCCAGGCGTGGTGCTTGAGGGCCATGCCGGCGACCCAGGGGCCGACCAGCAGCAGGGCGCCAGCCGCGATGAAGCCTTTACGACCCGTGCGCACCAGGCGCATACCGTTGTAGATCAGCGCAGCGGTCAGGGCCAGGGTGAAGGAAATCAGCCACATACCGCCAACGGGGGCGAGCCCCGTCAGTGGGCCATCGAGCTGGCTGTAGCCGGAATAGAGCCACGGGAAGCCGGTCAGGAACCAGCCGCGGAAGGCCTCCTGGCCTACCCACAGCGCGGCGAATGCAAGGGCGTCGGCCAGTGGCGCTTCGTTGCGTCGTAGCCAGCGCGCCCAGAGCCAGGCGGGCAGCGCAAAGAACCAGGCAATCGCCGCCGTGAACAGCAGCATCAGGAACCCGGCCAGCAACACCGAGGCGCCACCGAAGTTGTGAATGCTGTAGTAGATCCAACTGGTACCGGCACCGAACAGGCCAAAACCGAAACACCAGCCACGGCCGAGTGCCTGGCGAGGGCTCAGTTCGCGCAGACCGGCATAGAAAAGCCCGACCGCCAGCAGTGCCAATGGCCAGATATCGAACGGCGCCAGGGCCAGGGTGGTGATTGCACCGGCCGCCACGGCCAGCAGGTTACCGGGCCAGCCGGGGCGGGTTGTCCAGCGCATTTCAATCCTTAATGTTTTACCGGGCGATTGGCGTCAGGCGCAGCAGGTGAATCCGACGACTGTCGGCATTCAGGATGCGGAAGCGGTACGGGCCGATTTCGGTGATTTCGTTGCGTTTTGGAAGATGCCCGAATGCACTCATCACCAGGCCGCCGACGGTGTCGAACTCGTCATCGGAGAATTCACTGTCGAAGAACTCGTTGAAGTTCTCGATCGGCGTCAGTGCCTTGATCAGGAAATCACCGCTTGGCAGCGGCTTGATGTAGCTGTCTTCTTCGACATCGTGTTCGTCTTCGATGTCGCCGACAATCTGTTCGAGCACGTCTTCGATGGTCACCAGGCCCGCCACGCCGCCATATTCGTCAATGACGATGGCCATGTGGTTATGGTTGGCGCGGAACTCGCGCAGCAGCACGTTCAGGCGCTTGGACTCCGGCACGAACGTGGCCGGGCGCAGCAGATCCTTGATATTGAAGCTGTCGCCGTTCTCCCGAAGGATCAACGGCAGCAAGTCCTTGGCCAGCAACACGCCCATCACGTCATCGTGGCTTTCGCCGATCACCGGGTAGCGGGAGTGGGCCGAGTCGACCACGGCGGGCAGGAACTCGCGGGGAGTCTGGGTCGCCTTGATGCTGACCATCTGCGAGCGCGGGACCATGATGTCCCGTACTTGCAGGTCAGCGACCTGGATGGCGCCTTCGACGATGGCCAGCGCTTCGCTGTCCAGCAGTTTGTTTTGGTGTGCGTCGCGCAGCAGCTCCAGCAGCTCCTGGCGGTTTTTCGGCTCATGGGCAAAAGCCTGGGTGAGCTTACCCAGCCAGGACTTTTGCCCGTTGCTCGATCGATCTTCGCTCATAGCGATTACTCTGAATCCTTTGTTGTAACGGTTGGGGATGTTTCGGTTTCGTCGTCCGCGTACGGATCGGGATAGCCCAATTCTGCAAGCAACGTTCGTTCCAGTGCTTCCATTTCTTCGGCTTCGTCGTCATCTATATGGTCGTAACCCAGTAGATGCAAGCAGCCGTGAATCACCAGATGAGCCCAGTGGGCCTTGAGTTCCTTGCCCTGTTCGGCGGCTTCGCGCTCGACCACGGCCACGCAGATCACCAGATCGCCCAGCAACGGGATGTCGAGAAACTCGTCGGGTACGTCGGCAGGGAATGACAGGACGTTAGTGGCGTAATCCTTTTGCCGCCAGGTGTGATTCAGTTCGCGGCCTTCGGCTTCGTCGACCAGACGAATGGTCATCTCGGAGTCGGCGCTGCGCTGGCGCAGGGCCAGTTCGCACCATTGGCGGAACTCGGCCTCGCCGGGGGCGGGTGCCTGGGTAGCCAGTTGCAGATCAAGCTCAAGCATCGCGGCGGCTGTCCTTTGGTGCTTCATCGGTCACACGGTTCTCGAAGCGCTCATAGGCTTCGACAATGCGCTGCACCAACGGATGACGCACAACGTCCTTGGGCATGAAGTGAGTAAAGCTGATGCCTGGCACGTCTTTCAGGACTTCAATCACGTGGTGCAACCCGGATTTGGTGCCTTTGGGCAGGTCGACCTGGGTGATGTCACCGGTGATGACGGCCGTGGAACCGAAGCCGATCCGGGTCAGGAACATTTTCATTTGCTCGACGGTGGTGTTCTGGCTTTCGTCGAGGATGATGAAGCTGTTGTTCAGCGTGCGCCCGCGCATATAAGCCAAGGGGGCGACTTCGATCACCTGGCGTTCGATCAGCTTGGCGACGTATTCGAAGCCGAGCATCTCGTAGAGCGCGTCGTAAAGCGGGCGCAAATACGGGTCGATCTTCTGGGACAGATCCCCAGGCAGGAAGCCGAGTTTCTCACCCGCTTCGACCGCCGGCCGCACCAACAGAATGCGGCGGATCTGCTCGCGTTCCAGTGCATCGACCGCGCAGGCAACCGCCAGATAGGTCTTGCCGGTACCGGCCGGACCAATGCCGAAGTTGATGTCGTTGCCGAGGATTTCCTTCACGTAGCGCAACTGATTCAAGCCGCGAGGGCGAATCATGCCTTTCTTGGTGCGCAGGGCGACGGAAGCTTCGGCAGGGGAGTGATTGTCCAGCTCTTCAACGGCCGATTCCTGCAGGAACAGGTGAACCATGTCCGGCGACAGCTCCGTACCCTTGGTTTCCCGGTACAGGCGGCGCAGCAGGTTTTCCGCAGAGGTGGTGTGTTTGGGTTCGCCGATCAATTCGAACTGGTTTCCGCGGTTGCGGATCTCGATGGTCAGGCGCTGTTCGATCAAGCGCAGATGCTCGTCGAATTGCCCGCACAGATTGGCGAAGCGGCGAGCTTCAAAAGGCTCGAGGATAAAACGATGTGGTTCGATGGGTGCGTTCAAGGTCGTATTTAGCCGCCCTGGGGCAATGGTGATGAGTTCAAGGATAGCGCCAGTGGCGTGGGTGCGAAAGCTCTTAAATACTCCAGCGCCAAACACTGTCCTCTGTGGGAGCGAGCCTGCTCGCGATGGCGGTATGTCTGACGGCTGATGCGCTGAATGTCAGGTCGCAATCGCGAGCAGGCTCGCTCCCACAGCGGGTAGGTGGTGTTATTGAATCAGCGAGCCCCGCAGCGAGTGCGGCTGCGCGGCATCGATGTGCACGTCGGCAAACTGACCGATCAGGGTCGGATTGTCACACTTGAAGTTGACGATACGATTATTTTCGGTCCGGCCTTGCAGCTCTCCGGGGTCTTTTTTCGAATAATCGGTAACCAGAATCCGCTGGATCGACCCGACCATTTGTCGGCTGATTTCGAAGCCCTGTTGGTTCAGGCGATGTTGCAGGGCGTTCAGGCGCTCTTTTTTCAGCTCTTCGGGGGTGTCGTCTGCCAGATCGGCGGCCGGAGTGCCTGGACGCTGGCTGTAGACGAATGAATAGGAAAAGTCGAAGCCGACGTCCTGGATCAGTTTCATGGTCTGTTCGAAGTCTTTTTCCGTCTCGCCGGGGAAACCGACGATGAAGTCCGAACTGATGCAGATGCCCGGTACGGCCGCGCGCAGCTTGCGCAGTTTGGATTTGTATTCCAGCGCAGTGTGGTTGCGCTTCATCGCCGCGAGGATGCGGTCCGAGCCTGACTGCACCGGCAAATGCAGGTGTTTCACCAGTTCCGGCACCTCGGCATGGGCCTGGATCAGGCTGTCGGAGAATTCCAGCGGGTGCGAGGTGGTGTAGCGGATGCGGTCGATGCCATCGATGGCGGCGACCACACGGATCAACTCCGCCAGATCGGCCAGGCGACCGTCGTGCGTGGTGCCGCGATAACCGTTGACGTTCTGCCCCAGCAAGGTGACTTCGCGCACGCCGTTTTCAGCCAGGTGAATGATCTCGGCGATCACGTCGTCGAATGGCCGGCTCACTTCTTCGCCGCGGGTGTACGGCACCACGCAGAACGTGCAGTACTTGCTGCAGCCTTCCATCACCGACACGTAAGCGCTGGGGCCATCGATGCGCGGCTCGGGCAAGTGGTCGAATTTTTCGATTTCCGGGAAAGAAACGTCGACCTGCGGCAGTTTGCTGATACGTGCTGCGTCAATCATTTCCGGCAGGCGGTGCAAGGTCTGCGGGCCGAAGACGACGTCCACGTAGGGCGCGCGATCACGGATGGCGGCGCCTTCCTGGCTGGCCACGCAACCGCCGACGGCGATGACCATGTCCGGGTTGGCGAGTTTCAGTTCGCGCCAGCGGCCGAGCTGAGAGTAGACACGGTCCTGAGCGCGTTCGCGAATCGAGCAGGTGTTGAGCAGGATGACGTCGGCGTCTTCAGCGCGCGCGGTGACTTCCAGGGCCTGGTGTTCGCCCAGCAGATCGACCATGCGCGAGCTGTCGTACTCGTTCATCTGGCAACCGTGGGTTTCGATGTAAAGCTTCTTGGCCATGGAAAGAGTCATCACGTGATTCAAAGAACCGCGCATTATAGGGAACATGCACCCAGGTTCCTACCGCTGCGCGTCCGACGGCTATGCTATAGTTCGCGCCCTCTTTTTTATCCCTCGATGTGTTACCCGCCCACCATGACCAAACGTGAAGCTCCAATCTACAAGGTGATTTTCCTCAACCAGGGCCAGGTGTTCGAAATGTACGCCAAGCAGATCTATCAAAGTGATCTGTGGGGCTTTCTGGAAGTGGAAGAGTTCGTCTTTGGCGAGCGCACGCAAGTGGTCGTCGATCCGAGCGAAGAGAAGCTCAAGGCTCAGTTCGAAGGCGTGGTGCGCAGTTTTGTGCCCATGCATTCGATCGTGCGCATCGATGAAGTCGAGCGCCTGGGCACGCCGAAAATCAGCGAAGCCCGTGGCGCGGTCGGCAATGTCATGCCGTTTCCGATGCCGATGCCTGAGAAGTAAGGTTTCAAGACCGGGTCGACTCCATCGCGAGCAAGCTCGCTCCCACAATGAATCGTCTGCGAACACATTATTTGTGAACGCCAGAAATCACTTGTGGGAGCGAGCTTGCTCGCGATGGGGCCAGAAAAATCGGTACAGAACTTAAGGCAACGGCGCGAACGGCGTACGCCCGTCGGCGCTCTGCAATTCCATCAAATACTTACGGAAAATTTGCCCCAGCACCTGAGTGGCGACTTCCAGTTCTTCGCGAGGCATCTTTTCGGTGACTTCGTCGGCGGTGTCCAGCGCATCTTCGTCGCCATTGACCGCAGCCATTTTCAGCAGGATATACGCCTGAACGTTATTGGCCGGCACGCCTTCGCCGTGGAAAAACATGGTGCCGAGTTTGAATTGCGCCTGGGCGTGGCCTTGCAGCGAGGCCTTTTCGAAATAGCTCAGGGCTTGATTGAGGTCGCGCGGGGCGTTTTTGCCTTCGTAGTAGAACTCACCCAACTCGTATTGCGCTTGGGCATCCCCTTCATCCGACGCTTTCTGGCAGGCGGCGAGTGCCTGTGCCAGGTCTTGCGGCTGGGTATTGAGGGTGCAGCGACCCATCGCTGGGATTAACAACGAGTTACCGCCTGCTTGTGCGAGCGCGAGCAGGGGCTGAAGGAGCAACAGGCAGCCCAGTGAAAGGGCGCGGCCGGTGCGGTTCATGGGAATCGACTTACCTCTGAAGGGCGCGCGGACCCATCGAGGGGATCCAATAAGCGCGCATTATGAAATAAGCAGGGCCAACCTTACAAAGTCTTTACTCGTTTTTCTGCTGCGCGGGAAATATATCGCCCACTTTGCTGGGGATTATTGGCAGATGAGTCGGAAAAAATGCGGGAATGCAGGTGAAAGCCGACGCTGGCGATGGCCAGCGTCGGCTCGATCACGTTACTTCAGTGCAGCGAACGCGCGCTCAGCGGCATCCAGGGTCAGTTTCAGCTCGGCTTCGCCGTGGGCGATCGAGGTGAAGCCGGCTTCGAACGCGCTTGGCGCCAGGTACACACCACCTTCGAGCATCAGGTGGAAGAAGCGACCGAACAGCGCCGCATCGCTGGCCATCACGTCATCGAAGGTCACGATGTCGTCGGCACCGCTGAAGTACAGGCCGAACATGCCACCGGCCTGAGTGGTCACGAACGGGATGCCTGCCGCATCGGCACGTTGTTGCAAGCCATCGAGCAGGCGCGTGGTGTAGTCGGTCAGTTCCGCGTGGAAACCCGGGCGGCTGATCAGGCGCAGGGTGGTCAGGCCGGCAGCCATCGCCAGCGGGTTACCCGACAAGGTACCGGCCTGGTAGACCGGGCCCAGCGGGGCGATGCGCGACATGATTTCACGCTTGCCACCGAAGCAGCCGACCGGCATGCCGCCGCCGATGATCTTGCCGAACGTGGTCAGGTCCGGCGTTACGCCGTAATGAGCCTGGGCGCCGCCCAGGGCGACACGGAAGCCGGTCATCACTTCGTCGAAAATCAGGACCACGCCGTGCTTGTCGCACAGGGTCCGCAGGCCTTCGAGGAAGCCCGGCGCCGGTGGTACGCAGTTCATGTTGCCGGCCACCGGTTCAACGATGATGCAGGCTACGTCCTGGCCGACTTCGGCGAGCATCGCTTCAACCGCGTCGATGTCGTTGAATGGCAGGGTCAGGGTGTGTTTGGCGAACGCCGCCGGCACGCCGGCCGAACTCGGTACGCCTTGGGTCAGGGCGCCGGAACCGGCCTTGACCAGCAGGCTGTCGGAGTGACCGTGGTAGCAGCCTTCAAATTTGATGATGCTGTCGCGACCGGTGAAGCCGCGGGCCAGACGAATGGCACTCATGGTCGCTTCGGTGCCGGAGCTGACCATGCGCACCATGTCCATCGACGGCACCAGCGAGCAGACCAGGTCGGCCATCTGGGTTTCCATCTCGGTCGGTGCGCCGTAGGACAGGCCGTGCTCCAGCTGTTTACGCACGGCGTCCAGCACGTCCGGGTGGCTGTGGCCGAGAATCATCGGGCCCCAGGAGCCGACGTAATCCACATAACGTTTGTTGTCTTCGTCGGTGACGTAGGCGCCTTCAGCGTGTTTGAAGAACAACGGCGTGCCGCCAACGCTTTTGAACGCGCGCACTGGCGAGTTCACGCCACCGGGAATGTGTTTCTGGGCATTGGCAAACAGGGTTTCGGAACGAGACATGTGCGGACTCTCAAATCAGATTTTTAGTAATTCATTGAATGCGCGGGCGCGGCGGGTCACTTCAGTCGTGCTCTCGGCGCCAAACAAACCATGCACCACGGCCAGCAGATCGACGCCATGGGCCACCAGCGGAGCGGCGTTGTCCAGGGTGATGCCGCCGATCGCACAGATCGGCAGGTGCAGTTGCTTGCGCGCCTGGTCCAGCAGATCGAGGCTGCAGGTCGGGGCTCCGGGCTTGGTGTTGGAATTGAAGAAGCGTCCGAACGCGACATAACTGGCGCCTTCCTTGACAGCTTGCTCGGCCAGTTCGAGCCGTGCATGGCAGGTCGAACCGATGATGGCTTTGGAGCCGAGCAGGGCGCGGGTCGGCGACAACGGGCCGTCGGTTTGGCCCAGGTGTACGCCTACGTTCAGGCGTGCGGCCAGTTCGGCGTCGTCATTGATGATCAACTGCGTCTTGTAGCGCTCGCACAAATTGCGCAGGGCTTGCGCCTCGCGCAGTCGACGGGCCTCATCGCTGCTCTTGTCGCGGTACTGCAACAGGGTGACGCCGCCTTCCAGCGCCGCCTCCACGTACGAGAGAAATTTACCGGCCAGCAATTGGCTGTCGGTAATGGCGTACAGGCCACGTAGTTTCATCGGACAGGCCTCATGGCGTTACGAACAGAAGTCCAGTGGCAGGCGGCGTGGCACGAATTGCCCTTTGCCCAGTTGCTCCGCGTCACGCAGGGTGCGCCACGTGTAGTTAAGTGCAGTCTGTACGGCGCTGGCGAGGTTTTCACCCTGGGCCAGACGGCCGGCGAGGGCGCTGGCCAGGGTGCAGCCGGAACCGTGATAACTGCCTGGCAGGCGCTGACAGGTAAAAGTGTCGCGATGGCCGTCGCGGCTGTAGAGGCGATTGTGGATTTCGGTTTCGTCGCCATGACCGCCGGTGATCAACAGGTGTTTGACGAACGGCAGGAGTTTTTCAGCGCACTCGTCCGCGGTGCCTTCGGGCAGTTCGGCGAGGATGCGGGCTTCGGGAAGGTTAGGGGTGGCGATGATCGAGAGCGGCAGCAGGCGTTCGCGCATGGCGTAGCCGACTTCGTCCTTGCCCAGGCGTCCGCCGCCGCCAGCGCGCAGCACCGGGTCGCAGACCACTGGCAGGTGCGGGTGCGCCGAGAGCAGTTCGACCACGGTGTCGACCATTTCCAGCGAACCGAGCATGCCCAGTTTGACGGCCGCGACCTCGGAATCGTTGAGCACGGCATTGGCCTGGGCCAACACCCACTCACGGTCGAGGACGCGGAAGTCAGTGACATTGACCGTATCTTGCACGGTCAGGGCAGTGACGGCCGGCGCCGCATGGCAACCCTGAGCGAGCAGGGCTTCGATATCTGCCTGCAAGCCGGCGCCACCACTTGGGTCGTGGCCGGAGAGACAGAGGACAACGGGGCGAGAGCTGTAGATATTCATGGTGCGCGAGCTTACCACCAAACAACTTTTTTCGGATGCAGCGACATGCTTGTGGCGAGGCAGCTTGCACCGGCTCGAGTGCGAAGCAGTCGTAAAGTCCAATGGCTCGGCGCAACTGACAAAACGTTGGGGCCGCTTCGCCGCCCGGCGGGAGCAAGTTCCCTCGCCACAGGTGTTCGCTCAGGTATTTTTACAACCTGATCAATTAAACAGCTCTAGCTCAATAATCTCCGCTGAAAAGCCCGTCCTAGAGCCTTTTCAGGAAAAATTTCAGTAGTGCTCAATGGCCATCAACGGCTATGCTAGAGTGGATCCAAATCAATAACAGGTAATGCCGGTTTTACGTCTGCTCAAAAGGAATGGGGGGCTTCCTGACAGAACCGGATAGGCCACGCTGGGGCACCAATGCGCTATTTGCTAATGTTGATGTTGTGTTTGCCCTTTTTGGCGAACGCCGTCGAATTCGATGAGTTCACTCAAAGCCTCCCCCTGGGCCGATCCCTGCAGGTGTTTGAAGACGCAAGTGGTCAGGCGAGCGTTGCGGACGTGCGCGCGCAAGCGGCGGCCGGCAACTTCAAATCCCATGACAAAGCCACCCTCAATGCCGGGTACTCGCGTTCGGTGTTCTGGCTGAAAATCGACTTGCAGTACCGCCCGACCAACCCTGCGGCGCAACGGACCTGGCTGCTGGAACTGGCCTACCCGCCCCTCGATCACCTTGATCTCTATCTGCCTGACGCAACCGGTAACTATCAAGTGGTCCGTCAGACGGGCGATGCCTTACCTTTTTCCAGCCGCGAGATCCGTCAGAACAACTACCTGTTCAGTCTGAATTTCACCCCCGGCCAGACCCAAACCCTGTACCTGCGCTTGCAAAGTGAAGGCTCGATCCAGGCGCCGGTGACATTGTGGTCAAGCACCGCCTACCTCGAAGAGCAGCCGGTCCGACTCTATGTGTTGGGCCTGATCTATGGCGTGTTGCTGGGGATGCTGGTCTACAACCTGTTCATCTACCTCAGCGTGCGCGACACCAGTTATCTCTATTACATCGTCTACATTGCCTCGTTCGGCCTGTATCAACTCTCTGTGAACGGCGCTGCCGTGCAGTATTTCTGGCCGGACAATCCCTGGTGGGCCAACGCCGCGACGCCATTTTTCATCGGTTGCGCCGGGCTGTTCGGCAGCCAGTTCGCTCGCAGCTTCTTGCAGACGGCCACCCACAGTCGCTGGCTCGATCGCCTGTTGCTGGCATTGGTGGCGTTCAGCGCGCTGGTGGTCGGGTTGTCCTTGATGACCAGTTACGCCCTGGCCCTGCGCCTGGCCACGGCGCTGGCGCTGACCTTTACCGTGGTGATCTTTTCTGCGGGGATTTTCGCCTGGCTGCGTGGCCTGCGAGTGGCGCGGTATTTCATCATTGCCTGGTCGGCTTTTTTGCTGGGCGGCATCATCAACACGCTGATGGTGCTGGGTTATCTGCCGAACGTGTTCCTGACCATGTATTCCAGCCAGATCGGTTCGGCCATCGAAGTGGCGCTGCTGTCCCTGGCCCTGGCCGACCGCATCAATGCGATGCGCGAACAGCAGGCGCAAACGCTGTTCGACGCCGGGCAAAAGCTTGAAGTGCTCAACCAGCAACTGGCCCACAGTAACAAGCTCAAGGACGAGTTCCTTGCCACCTTGACCCATGAACTGCGCACGCCCATGAACGGGGTGATCGGTTCGCTGGAGCTGATGCAGACCGTCGAGATGGATCCCGAGCTGGAGCAATACCAGCAAACAGCCGCAGGATCGGCGCGGGAGATGATGCGCATGGTCAACGGCATCCTGACCCTGACCGAGTTGCAGGCCGGCAAGCTCAAGGCTTACCCGACGACATTCAGTTTGCGCGGTGTGGTCGAGGCGTTGCGCGTGCAATTCGACGGCAATGCGTCGAGCAAATCGCTGGACTTCAAGGTCGACGTGGCGCCCGGCGTGCCGGACCGATTGCATGGCGATAGCACCAAGTTGGCGCAATGCCTGGAATGCCTGCTGGATAACGCGATCAAATTCACCAAGGTGGGAGGGCTGGCGTTGCGGGTGACGGGTAAAACCGTCGAGCCTGACCGATTCGCGCTGTCCTTCGCGGTGATCGATACCGGCATCGGCTTTACCGATCTGGGGGAGGCGACCCTGTATCAACGCTTCTTCCAGCTCGACGGCTCGATGACCCGTGAATACGGTGGCTTGGGCGTGGGTCTGGCCATCTGCCGGCAGTTGGTGGAATTGCTTGGCGGACGCCTGACCCATCGCTCCGAGCCTGGGCGTGGGAGTCGCTTCCAGCTCGATGTCGAGTTCGAAGTGCCAGCGTCGGAACGTTCGACGGTGCCCTCTATGGTCCGGGATTTCCCGCGCCTGCGCCTGCCGCAGGATTGCTCGGTGTTGCTGGCAGACGAAAACAGCATCAATCAGTTGGTGATGCGGGGCATGTTGCTCAAGCTCGGGTTCCGGGTCCGCACGGCTGACAGCGGCCAAACCGCACTCGAATTGTTGCAGTATGAAACCTTCGACGCCGTGCTGCTCGATGGTCAGTTGCCGGCCCTGGATGGTGTGTCGTTGTGCTGCCAGATTCGCGCCTTGCCGGGCTGCGCCGAGGTGCCGATATTCATCATCGCACTGGGCGTTGATCGGGAGCGCTGCCCGACCGGCGCGTTGATCGACTACCTGAACAAACCGGTGAAATTCGAAGATTTGCAGGCTGCGCTCTATCGACGGGTGCTTTGCGCGTAACAGGGCGAAAGCGCCGGCAGTTAGGCAGATATGACACTTTGATCAGCCCAAGGGCGGTGCTTAACTGAGGTCCCTTGGCTGACCAAAGGAGCCCCGTCATGAACCTGCATCAGTTTGCCGAAACCCACGAAGTCACCAACCAGCCACCATCCCTGGACGGCGCCAACCTGTATCGCATCGACTTGCCGTTGCAGGAGTGGTCGCGGCGCTTTGGGGCCGGTTGGGCCGAATCGCGGATCGATGCGTACGGTGCACTGGCGGGCGGGCCGCTGATGGAAGCGGGGTTCCTGGCCAATCAGAACAAACCGGTGTTCAACAGTCACGACCGCTTTGGCCATCGTATCGACCTGGTGGAATTTCACCCGGCCTACCATGAACTGATGCGCACGGCGATCGAGCACGGCCTGACTTCATTGCCCTGGGCACACCCGCAGGACGGTGCCCATGTTGCCCGCGCGTCCATGACCTATTTGCACAGCCAGGCCGAAGCCGGCAGTGGCTGCCCGCTGACCATGACCTTCGCCAGCGTGCCGGCACTGCGCCTGCAGCCGGATCTGGCCAGACAATGGCTGCCGAAAATTCTTGCCACCGAATACGACCCGCGCAACGTCGGCATGGCCCACAAGGCCGGGGTCACCATCGGCATGGCCATGACCGAGAAACAGGGCGGCACCGACGTTCGTGCCAACACCACCAAGGCTTATCCGGTCGGTGCCAGCGGTCCTGGCCAGGCTTACGAACTGGTGGGGCACAAGTGGTTCTGTTCGGCGCCGATGTGCGATGCCTTTCTGACGCTTGCGCAGACGGACAAGGGCTTGACCTGTTTCCTGCTGCCGCGCCATCGCCCGGATGACACGCGCAATCAGTTCTACATCCAGCGCCTGAAAAACAAACTCGGCAACTGCTCCAACGCCTCCAGCGAAGTGGAGTTTCGTGGTGCGCTGGCGTGGATGGTCGGCGAAGAGGGGCGCGGTGTTCCCACCATCATCGAGATGGTGGCCATGACCCGCTTCGATTGCATGGTCGGTTCCAGTTCGCTGATGCGCCAGGCCCTGACCCAGGCCAGCCATCACTGTGCGCATCGCTCGGTCGGCGGCAAATTGCTCAGCGAACAGCCATTGATGCAAAACGTGCTGGCGGACCTGGCACTGGAAAGCGAAGCGGCGCTGGCCTTGAGCTTGCGCATGGGCCGGGCGCTGGATCATCTGGAGAGTGAGCAGGAAGCGAAATTCGCCCGACTGGTGACGGCGGTGGGCAAGTACTGGATCTGCAAACGCGCGCCAGCCATGATCAACGAAGCTGCCGAGTGCATGGGGGGGGCCGGTTATGTCGAAGACAGCATCCTGCCGCGGCTGTACCGCGAGGCGCCGGTCAACTCGACCTGGGAAGGCTCCGGCAACGTGCAATGCCTCGATGTGCTGCGGGCGCTGTCCAAAGAGCCTGGCGTACTGGACGTATTGTTCAACGAGCTGGGCGACGGCCATGGCGACAAGCGTCTGGCTACACACATCAATCAGTTGCAGACAGCCTTCAAGGACACCCGTGACATTCAGTACCGTGCCCGGCAATTGACCGAAGACATTGCCCTGGGTTTGCAAGCCAAACTGCTGCTGGAGGCAGGCAATGCGGCGGTCAGCGATGCCTTCATCGCCAGTCGTCTCGGTTCCGCCGGACGTGTATATGGCGCGTTGCCACGGGGGCTGGATGTGGAAGCCATTGTCGCCCGGTCGACCCCGCAGGGCTTTTGATCACCATCAACCCACTGTGGGAGCGAGCCTGCTCGCGATAGCGAACTTCCATTCAACCAAAATGTTGGATGTGATGGCCTGATCGCGAGCAGGCCCGCTCCCACAAGGTTTTCGGTGTGTGCAATATTTTTTGTATCAGCATGCCACTGTTCCCGTGAAGCGACGATGCAGGCAAGATGAAGGCCTGCAAGTCAGAACACAGGATGCTGATCGTGACCGAAGCTTTTATTGTCGTTCAAACCGCCGAGCAAGCCGTTGACCGGCTTGCGCTCTTGCACAATCGTGCAACCACCGCACTGAGTCAGGCGCTCAAGCGCTACCTCAAGGATCGCGTCGAACCGGACGCCGAGCAGCGGGCGATGTTTCGTTATCCCGAGCTGCGTCTGACCTACCATTGCCAGGGCGAAGTTCCGCAGACCACGCGCGCCTACGCCAAGGTCCAGTTGCCAGGCACCTACAGCGTCACCGTCACCCACCCTTCAGCGTTCCGTAAGTACCTGCTGGAACAGCTCGTGCCCTTGATGCACGACTTCACCGTGACCGTAGAGGTCGGTGTCAGTCAGCAAAACATCCCGTATCCGTATGTCGTCGAACAGGGCGATGAGCTGGCCGGTTCTGGCGTCACCGCAGCCGTGCTGGCACGGGTGTTCCCGAGCACCGACCTGTCGGCGGCGACCGACGGCATTGCCGATGGCTTGTACGACTGGGAAAACACCGATCCGCTGCCACTGGCGCTGTTCGATGCCGCACGGGTGGATTTCTCCCTGCGCCGACTGGTGCATTACACCGGCAGCGACTGGCGTCATGTACAGCCGTGGATTCTGCTGACCAACTACCACCGTTACGTCGACCAGTTCATCGTCCATGGCCTTGAACAATTGCGCAAAGACCCGCGTTTCGTGCGCATGGTGCTGCCGGGCAACGTGATCATCGAAAAGAGCATGGACCACGGCGAAGCCTCGGCGATTGCGGCGGGCGTGGTCTGGCACCGCTACCAGATGCCGGCCTATCACCTGATCGCCAGTGACGGTCACGGGGTGACCCTGGTGAACATCGGCGTCGGTCCGTCCAATGCCAAGAACATCACCGATCACCTGGCGGTGCTGCGTCCGCACTGCTGGCTGATGATCGGCCACTGTGGCGGCTTGCGTCAGTCGCAGACCATTGGCGACTACGTGTTGGCGCACGCCTACATGCGCCGCGACGGGATTCTCGACCGGGTGGTGCCACCGAATATTCCGATCCCGGCCCTGGCCGAAGTGCAGATGGCCTTGCAGCAAGCGGCGGCCAACATCACCGGCGAGCAAGGCGACCAACTGAAGAAACGCCTGCGCACCGGCACCGTATTGACTTACGACGACCGTAACTGGGAGCTGCGCTGGGCCCAGGAGCGTCCGCTGATCAACCTGTCTCGCGCCGTCGCGGTGGACATGGAAAGCGGCACCATTGCCGCCCAGGGCTATCGCCTGCGTGTGCCTTACGGCACGTTGCTCTGCGTGTCGGACAAGCCGCTGCACAGTGAAATCAAACTGCCGGGCTCGGCCAACGCCTTCTACGAACGCGCGGTCAGCCAGCATTTGAAGATCGGCATCGAGGCGGTGGACTTGCTGCGCACCGAACTCAACTCGCTGCACTCGCGCAAACTGCGCAGCTTCGACGAACCGCCGTTCCGCTAACGGTTTGTCATGGTCATTTGGCGGTCAGGGCAAGGGCGCGGCAGTGGTAATAATTGATCGCGCGCCCTAGCATTAGCAGCCCTGACCGTTAGATGTTCTCTTTTGCCATGTCCCGTCCTCAACGTCCCGCTCCCCGCCGTCCTGGCGCGAAGCCATCCCCTTCGGCCCCGCGCCGTGTCGCCAAGGCGCCACCGGCCGAGCCCAAACTGATCCTGTTCAACAAACCGTTCGATGTGCTGACGCAATTCAGCGATGGCGAAGGTCGGGCGACGCTCAAGGACTTTATCGAGATTCCGGGAATTTACCCCGCCGGACGGCTGGACCGTGACAGCGAAGGCTTGCTGCTGCTGACCAACGACGGCCAGCTACAGGCGCGGATCGCCGACCCGAAACACAAACTGGCCAAGACCTATTGGGTGCAAGTGGAAGGTGAGCCGAGCGCCGAGCAGTTGCAGCGCTTGCGTGACGGTGTCGAGTTGAACGACGGCATGACCTTGCCCGCCGAGGCGCGGCAACTGGATGAACCCGAGTTGTGGCCGCGCAATCCGCCGGTGCGCTTTCGCAAGAGTGTGCCGACCCGTTGGCTGGAGCTGGTGATTCGCGAGGGGCGAAACCGTCAGGTGCGACGCATGACGGCGGCGGTCGGACTGCCGACGTTGCGCCTGGTGCGGGTCAGAATCGGCGACTGGACCCTCGAAGGGCTTGATCAGGGCCAGTGGAAGGAAGTGCCGGCGCGCTTATAAGGTGCCGGACTCGATCAGTCCGATCACCACGCTCTTGATGACGAACGCCGCCACGCCAAGGCCCAGCACGAAGAACAGAATGAACGAGCCGAAACGCCCGGCCTTGGACTTCTTCGCCAGATCCCAGACGATGAAACCCATGAAAATGATCAGGATGGAGACCAGGCCGGTCATCATCCACTCTTCGAAAACTGCAGGATCCATTGAACATCTCCAGCGCGGGCGAGGCTAAAAGGGCGCGGGGAGTATACGCCTCGCTGGTGGAGGGCAGTATTGACCTGCGGCGGTGTGTCGCAGTCATTCGTCGGCTGTTGCGGCCCCATCGCGAGCAAGCTCGCTCCTGCCGTTAATCCTGGTGCGCTGAAGATCCCCTGTAGGAGCTGGCTTGTCAGCGAAGGCGCCCTTAGCTACGAAGATGAGTCAGCGGCAGCTCAGTGCTGTTCAAAACCTGGTTCAACACAAAACTGGAGCGCACGCTGGTCACACCTTCAATTCGCGTCAGGTGCCCCAGCAGCAGTTTCTGATAGTGGTCCATGTCCGGCACCACGACCTTGAGCTGATAATCGGCATCCATCCCGGTCACCAGGCTGCATTCCAGGACTTGCGGCAAGGTACGGATGGCCGCTTCGAAGTTCTCGAAGCGCTCTGGCGTATGGCGGTCCATGCCGATCAGCACATACGCCGTCAGGCTCAGGCCGAGCATCTTGCGGTCGAGCAGGGCGACCTGGCGGGAAATGTAGCCGTCGTCCTCCAGTTGCTTGACCCGCCGTGAGCAGGGCGACGGTGACAGGCCGATGCGTTCGGCCAGCTCCTGATTGGAGATGCGTGCATCACGCTGCAATTCAGCCAAAATGCTCAGGTCGTATCGGTCGAGTTTGCTCATCAATCAGGCCTTTGTCATAACTATTGCGACAGATTATCTATCCAGGGTTAAAAATTGCGCAAGTAGTGTTTATTTGAGCAATCTTCGCAATCCTCTGCTGGCTCTCCGAGTCTATTCTTATCACCAGAATCACTGCTCGGACAAACAGTCCAGTGCGGCTCGCCCAATCAGGCCAGCTGCGGTCGCCACCCCCACAGGGGATGTGCCGGCCCCCGAGCTACACACTGTCCAGAAGACGGCGTGAGGTGAGCCGACGTCAAAAGCGTCGAGCACGGACGAAGTTCTCAAGGGGAGGCCGACGGGTCTCCCCTTTTTCTTTGCCTGGATTTTAGTGCTGTTCCCTTAATAAATAAGTTTCGCGACTGATAACCTGTGGCAGAACCAGCCTGTGCATCTCCAGTCTTACGTACAAGCGCTGTTCGCTTCACTGTAGGAGCGAGCCTGCTCGCGATGGACGTTAACGATGACGCATGCTTTCTGAATAAACGCATGGCGCTTGAGTTCATCGCGAGCAGGCTCGCTCCTGCGCAATCCGTACCCCAGCAGTCCCCACAGTGAGGAAAAGCATGAAGTCGCGCATCTGGCGTTTGGCCGGAGTTGGTTTGCTGTGTGTCAGTGTCACTGCGCAATCGTTGGCCGATGAGCCGCAGAACCATGGGCCCGAGGGTGGTCGACAGGGGGAGGGCGGTCATCAGGGAAATAATCAGGGCCATGGCGGCAACAATCAGCCGCGCCCGCAAAACAATGACGTCATTCGTGGCGACAACAGTCGCCAGTTCGAGCACAACGGCCAGAACCGCAACGATGGCCAATGGCAAAACCGTCAACAGCCCGATTTCAACAATCCGGTTCGCTCTCCTCCGCCGCCACCGCAATTGCCGGCCAATGACTTGCCGATCCAGCCACGGCCCGACGCGGTGCGTCAGACCCAGCCGCCGCAACGCGGGTATTACCAGGACGTGCCGCGGCGCAACGACAACAACCAGCACTGGGGCGGCTACACCGGTGCGCCGTCGAGTCATGATCAGTGGCAGGGCCGTCCGAACGGGCACGGCAATGGTTGGGGCCCAGGGCCGCAGTATCGCCCGGGTCATGTGATCGATCGCTTCCCGGACCGCGAGTACCGCGTGCCATATCGTGGCATGGATTATTTCTACTCCGGCGGCTACTGGTATCGCCCGCTGGGTCCGCGTTATGTGGTGGTCGAGCCACCGCGCGGGATTCGCGTCAGTTACTTGCCGGATTATGCCGAACAGGTGTTGATCGGCGGTGCGGTGCTCTTTTTGGCGGCGGGCGCGTATTACGCCTATCAAGAGAGCACCCAGGATTACGTCGTGGTCGAGCCACCCGTTGGCAGCCTTCAACCGCAGCCGCCGCAACTCGCCAATAATAGTTATGACGTAGTGGCTTATCCGGCCAACGGCCAGTCCCAGGACCAGGTCAATCGGGATGGCTACGAGTGCTATCAATACGCGGTGCAGCAGAGTGGCTTCGATCCGCGAACTGCGACCTACCAGCCAGACCCTTCGGTGGTGCAAGCCTATCGCCAGGCTCAGGGCAATTGCCTGAGCAGTCGCGGCTACCAGGTGAGTTACTGAGCGCTGGCAGCGTTCACCACTTCCTGCGGGTCGGCGTGCACCAGCACCTCGGCTCGCGGGTAGGCGGCGTGAATCGCATCGGCGGCTTGATCACTGATGCCATGGGCAACGGATAGCGTCAGATCCCCCGGTAATTCAAGGTGCAGTTGTACGAACCACTGGTTGCCGGACACCCGCGTGCGCAGGTCATGCGCACCCAGCACCCCCGGAACGCCGCATGCCAGTTCGAGCATGTGCTGGCTGACATCCGGCGGCAGCTCTTCATCCATCAGCACCGTGAAACTTTCCCGGGCGATCTGCACCGCGCTCCAGAGGATGTACGCAGCGATACCCAGACCGAACCAGGCGTCGACCTGATGCCAGCCAAACCCGGCCAGTACCAGCGCCACCAGAATGCTGCCGTTGAGCAGCATGTCCGAGCGGTAATGCAAGGAGTCGGCGCGCACCGCGTTGGAGCCCGTGGCCTTGACCACACGGTGCTGCAACATCAGCAGCGCCAGG
This sequence comes from Pseudomonas fluorescens group sp. PF-69, assembly GCF_054481235.1. NCBI lineage: Bacteria > Pseudomonadati > Pseudomonadota > Gammaproteobacteria > Pseudomonadales > Pseudomonadaceae > Pseudomonas > Pseudomonas fluorescens group sp. PF-69. The sequence continues at coordinate 2,387,545 of NZ_JBTMNC010000001.1, forward strand.
GTCAGGACCAGCGAGAACACAATCACCCCGATGCTGATCCACGGCGCGCCCACCGGCTCCGGATGCTTGATCCGCTCGAACGCCTGCATCGCAATCAGCACCGCACTGCCGCCGATGAACAGCGCCTGGGCCATGCCGGCCAGCGATTCGGCCTTGCCATGCCCATAGCGATGATCGTCGTCGGCGGGGCGCAGGGCGTAGTGCACGGCCAGCAAGTTGAGCATCGAAGTGATGCCGTCGAGTGCCGAGTCGGTCAACCCGGCGAGCATGCTCACCGATCCGCTCAGCCACCAGGCGATGGCTTTGGCGACGACCAGCGTGCAAGCCACCGCCACCGAGGCACGGGTCGCCAGCCGCAGCAGGCGGGCGTGTTCGGAGCTGGAGATCATAAATGCGGCCTTTCCTTGAAATGCACCGATTACGCGGCGGGTTGCAGGCCGAACATGGCCAGTTGCTGGGTGCTGCCCTTGTGCTGGATCAGGCGTGGATCATCCAGCGGGAAGCTGCGGCCCAGTTCACGCTGCAGAATAGTCTGCAACTTGAGGTTATCGACCTTACCGTCGGCGCCGATGGCGTCCTTGAGTTTTTCCGGATCAACCTGGGCGGTTTTGCCCGGTTCGAAGTAAATCGCGCCGGTGGCAAAGTCCACGGCAAACGCGATCAGGCCGGGAATGATATAGAACAACAGGCCCACGGCGTCGAGCACGGCAATGGCCGGGTCGATCTTGCCGTCGATCTGGCCGCGGCGATCCGGGTAGAAGATCGAACCGCAGGCCGTCACTTGGGTCAGCAGGGTGGCGACCAGAACACCGCCAATCAGGCGAAGGGGAATATGCATATGAAATCTCCTGGGTCATTTCAAAACGAAGTGTTATCGGTATGAATTAGGACCGCAACGAACACTGGGCAGTTCGCCGTTATACTCGCCGCTCTGTTTGGGAGCCAGCATGATTTCTTTGCCGATCGATGAAGTTTTACCCGCCCTGCGTGAAGCCTTGGCGACACGCCACGAAGCGGTGCTCGAAGCACCGCCCGGCGCCGGTAAAACCACCCGCGTGCCCTTGGCCTTGCTCAACGAGCCGTGGCTGGCCGGGCAAACCATCCTGATGCTCGAACCGCGCCGGTTGGCGGCGCGTGCGGCAGCGGAGCGCCTGGCCAGTGAACTGGGCGAGAAAGTCGGCGAAACCGTGGGTTATCGCATCCGGCTCGACAGCAAGGTCGGCCCCGACACCCGCATCGAAGTCGTCACCGAAGGCATCCTCACCCGGCGCTTGCAGGACGACCCGGCGCTGGAAGGCGTGGGCCTGCTGATCTTCGACGAGTTTCACGTTTTGCCATTTGCACCGAAATACCCACGAATCTTGTCAAAGCGCATTACATTCCCCTGCCAAAATTAACCTTCTTCCAGGCCATCCCCAGACCTTCCCATCCCTGATTGACCTCGGTGTGACCCTCGATTCCAACTCCGGTAGGTGCCACGGTCTCGAGTCCGACTCACTCACTCCCGTCATACACGGTCGCCCCAGAGCCATCTGAAGCTGCCTTGTTGGCGCTGATACGATTTTGACCTAGGCTGCCGGAATTCATTGACCCAGCCGAAGGCGCCGCAAACGCTGACCCAGCGCGGGATTTCAGAGGCTATGTATGGGTTAGTCAAAATCGTATCAGCGCCAACAAGCGCTGTGCTTCAAGTTGAGGAGCTACTACCTATTGCCTGAGTGACGAGAGCGAATTGCTCGATCCCGTCACTTGATACCGGTCGGACTCCGCGAACCATTCGCAGCACCCAACAAGCGATCAGCCAAATCCAATGATTGCTTTGGTTTCCAAGTACTCTTCAAAGCCATAGACACCGTATTCACGACCATTGCCAGATCGTTTATAGCCGCCGAACGGAGCCATTGGATTCCAAGCGGGGTAGTTCAGATGCACTTGCCCAGCGCGGATACGAGAGGCAACGGCACGTGCAAGATCAAGGTCCTGAGACTGAACATGAGCGCCCAGTCCATACACTGTGTCGTTTGCGATAGCGACCGCCTCATCGACCGTCTCATACGGAATGATGCACAACACTGGACCAAAAATTTCTTCTTGGGCGATCCGCATTGCGGAATTTACTTCGGAGAAAACAGTCGGTCGGGTGTAGAAGCCCTTTTCAAAGCCCGGCACACGTCCTGGTCCGCCGCAAACGAGTTTTGCACCCTCATTAAGGCCTGCCTCGATCATTGCTTGCACGCGATTGAACTGCGCCTCGTTGGCAATGGGGCCGAGTACCGTATCTTCTGATTGCGGGTCACCAACGATGATTGCGTTGGCGGTTGCTGCAGCGAGAGACTCGACCTCCGCCAGTCTGTCCTTTGGAACGATCATTCTTGTCGGGGCGCTGCAGGATTGTCCCACGTTGCGGAACGCGGACATCACTCCCAATGGAACGGCTTTGGCGAAGTCGGCGTCGGGAAGCAGAATATTCGGGGACTTGCCTCCCAGTTCTTGTGTGACGCGCTTCACCGTATGCGCGGCCGCCTGTGCAACCAGAGCGCCTGCGCGGTTTGAGCCGGTAATGGAAATCATGTCGATATCGGGATGCGCCGCCATGGCTGCGCCGACCTCGGGACCACTTCCGTTCACCAGATTGAAGACGCCAGGCGGGAGGCCTGCGTCATGCACCAGTTGCGCAAAAAGAAGGGCGCTCAGAGGCGACAGTTCGCTTGGTTTCAGGACCACTGTGCAGCCGGCAGCAATAGCCGGGGCGACTTTCGCGGTGATTTGATACAGCGGCCAGTTCCACGGAGTGATGAGAGCGCAGACACCTATGGGTTCGCGTTCAATCGCGGTGCCGTCTTCAATCGTCTGGAAACGATAGGTGGATAGCAGATCACGTGCGACCCGAACGTGTTCGGCCGCGAGAGGCACATGCATTGCCCGTGCGAAATCGATGGCAGCGCCCATTTCGAGAGAGATCGCCTGCGCCAGAGCCTCTTTTCGCTCAAGGATAAGGTCATAGATCTTTCCAAGAAACAGCGCGCGGGATTCTGCCGAGGTGGTAGACCAACCAGGAAACGCTGCTCGCGCCGCAGCTACTGCCTGATCAACATCCTCGGCAGACCCTTGTGCGACCTCGGCAACAACGGCTTCACTTGCCGGATTGACCACCGGCAAGCTTGCCGGGCTTGCCGGGGAAGACCAACGGCCATTGATATAAAACTTGTGCGACGTTTGCGGATCAACACTGTAGCTATTCGAAGATTGAGTTGTCATCCAACTAGCTCCTTGGAGCGGTAATAGGCACTGCGAGTAGCAGAGATCGGTCATCAATAAGCTAACAAAGTGCCCCCACAAAATGTGCCGTTCTTCAAGTTTGCAAGGGATAATCTGCTGTATCTGCCAGACTAACTTTGCATTAACGTAACTGAGCCGTTTACGTCAGTAATGCGTCCGGTAAAGTCGCTTGCTGGCGGCCGTGATCGTTAGCCTATAGCCTGAGTCACTAGAGCAAACTGCTGGAGTCCACCGCTTGATTGCGGGGGGACTCCGCGAACCATTCGCGGTGCTCTGTCGACGCACTGCAACCCCAGGCTTTCCAGCCAGCCGGCCAACCTGCAATCGGCCAGAATGTCGAAGCGAACAAAGGCACCAGGTATCAAACGCAGAAGGTGGGTAATCAAGTGTTGAGCCTGTTCCAGGTTTTGCGCGACAACCGGACCAATGATATGGCCACGACCAAAACGACGGAGCAGGGCAGTACCTTGTAGTTTTCCATCCACGTCAATGCCGACCACGTACTCGGCCATCGGGAGCAAATCGTTAAGTACCGTTGTGCGGTCCAGGCCGCTACCAGCATTGGCCAATTCAATCAGCTTCGGGTAATCGGCCGGGCCTAATGTGCGACAATACGAGCCCTTGATCAAAGGGATCAGCGCAGGTGCCTGTGGCACACCTTGATGCTGCTGGATTCGTGCGAAGTCGACGAATCCCATGCTTGCATAAAGCGGTGCGCCTGACTCGGTGGCATTGAGAATTGGCGTGCGTGGAGCAGTGGCCTCCAGGCACAGGTTCATCAGTCGACGTCCGATCCCCTTTCCTTGGTGCTCGTCACTCACGATCACTAGGCCGATTGAGGAATAAGCGCCTTGATGGCAGGCGAATGCTACGCCGACCAACTGTCCGTTATGTTCCGTGACAAAGCCTTCGGACGTGCGCTGTACCATGGCCCAGTCTTCTTCTCGGTGAGGCCATTTCAGGTGCAAGGAGAGAGCGTGTGCCGCGGGCATGTCCGCCGCGGTTACAGTGCGGTACAGATAGACAGAATCTGACGTTGCAGGCATGGAGCCTCCTTGAAGATGGCGATCTTGAGCGGGGCGATCAGGGCGTTGCAGTGTGCGGCTCATATAAGTTTGCCTGTGCTGAGGAGGCTTGTAGATGAAGGCATCGCAATCGCGGATGGGTTAGTAAACCGACGGATATCGAATGGACTGATCAAGGTGCTGGTGCTGCCGGTGCTGATCAGTTCGGCCGTCACGTCGCCGACGCCCGGGCCAAGCTGGAAGCCATGGCCGCAGAAGCCGAAGGCGTAGAACAAGCCGTCGACGGTGCCGCTGGGGCCGATGACCGGCAGGGAGTCCGGCGTATAGCTCTCGATACCGCTCCAGACCCGGATGATGTTCAGCTTTTCGGCCCCTGGCAGCAGGCGGCGCATTTGCCGCATCTGGTTGAGCAGGCTTTCCGGCTGGAAGTAGGCACGCCGGTTGAGCATGTCCGGTGTGCAGCGGTTGCCGCCGCCGATGATGATGTTGCCGCGGGGGATCTGGCGGAAGTAGATCACCTCTTCCTTGATTTTGGTAAACACGCCAATCACCGTCGGCAAGGCGTAGGGCACTGGCTCGGTCACCGACATTTGCGGACCATTGGGTTCCAGCGGCACCGGTTCGCCGAATTGCTCGGACAGCTTGGCGGCCCAGGCGCCCGCGGTGATCAACAGTTGCTGGGCGACGAACAGCTGACCATCGGTGGTCGTGACGTGGAATTCGTCATTGACCTTCTGCACCTCGACGACCTCGGTGCGCTCTTCGATCCTCGCGCCGAGGCGCCGGGCTGCCCGGGCAAACGCCGGCGCTGCCAGACGCGGGTTGGCGTGACCATCGTGAGGCGCGTAGGAACCGCCCTTGACCTCCGGGCCGAGGAATGGAAAACGCCGATGCAACTCGGCACCGCGATAAATCCTCAGATCCAGTTGCGCCGCCTCAGGCGCTGCGGCATAGGCCTCCAGCTCGGCGATTTCATCTTCGCGATAACACACCCGCATATGGCCGCTGGCGATGAACTCGAGGTCGTCGTCGATCAGCTCCGGCAGTCGTTTCCACAATGCCCAGGAACGGTTGGCCAATTCCAGCTGCCCGAGGTAACGCCCTTGGCGCCGCACGTTGCCGAAGTTCACGCCACTGGCGTACTGACCGATCTGGTCACGCTCCAGCAGGGTGACTGAGTGCCCACGTTGACGCAGGAAAAACGCCGACGTCGAGCCCATGATGCCGCCGCCGATAATCAGGACATCGCTTTTTTGCGGTTTCATAAGGGCTCCTCGATGATCGTCATCGGTAAGGGTTTGACCGGGGCCTGACCCCGTTGCCGACCGACCTGTTGCACACTGACGCCAGCCGCCGCGGCAATCACCTCGGCCCCGGCTTGGGAGCAATAACGACCTTGGCAACGGCCCATGCCGACCCGGCTGAAGGCCTTGGCGCGGTTGACTTCGCAGGCCCCTTTTTCCCTGACGGTGCGGCGCAATTCGCCGGCGCTGATCATCTCGCAACGACAAACGATGGTGGTGTCCGGCAAGGCTTTGGCTTGCTCCGCCGGCCAGGGAAACGCTTGGTCCAAACCCAGGCGAAACTGCTCCATCACCGCTAAAGGCTGGCGTTGTTCGTCGCGTAATCCAGCGTTAATTGGTTGGTTCAGGTCTTCCAGCAACGCCATGGCCACCAATCGCCCGGCGTGTTCCGCGGCATCCGCGCCACGAATCTTCGAGCCGTCACCGGCGGCATAAACACCACTGACCGTGGTCCGGCCTTCTTCATCGGTGGCCAGCCACCATTGGCTGGAGGCCTCATCGAAGCGCAGACGGCAACCGGCCAGGTCGGCGAGTTGGGTTTCCGGGCGCAGGTGATAACCCAGTGCCACGGCATCGCAGCTCATAGTCAAAGTCTCGCCGCGAGCCGTTAGCACCCGCGCGCCACTGACACCGCTGGCCGCATCGCCCTGCACCGCCAGCGGTTTGATCCCCAGGTGCACCGGAATCTTCGCCCGATACAGCTGCGCCAACAGCTTCATGCCGGTGAACAGCAATCCGGGACGCGCCAGCAGTTTCGGCAAGGCGCCGATGCGTTTGCTCAGCGGCGAAGTGTCGAGCACCGCCGCCACGTTGGCACCGGCCTTGAGGTATTGGCTGGCGACCAGATACAGCAACGGCCCGCTGCCCAAGAACACCACGCGGTGACCAATGGAGACTGCTTGCGATTTGAGCGCGATCTGCGCCCCGCCGAGGCTGTAGGTGCCCGCGAGTTGCCAGCCTTCGATCGGCATCAGGCGGTCGGTGGCGCCGGTGCACAGGATCAGCGCGTCGTACTCCACCGTTGAGTGGTGGCCCTGGCTGACACAGTACAATTGCCCCGGCGTCAGGTTCCACACCAGGGTGTCCGGGCGGTAATCAATCTGTCCGCGCAAGCGGTCGAAGCTATCGTGCAGGTCGCGGGCCTTGGCCGCTTCGGTGCCGTACAGCGTGGCGTAATCCCGGGTGAAGCCGTCCGGCTGGCGCCGGTAGATCTGCCCGCCATCGCGGCGATTTTCATCGATCAGGATCGGTTTGAAGCCCGCTGCCAACAAGGTCTCGGTACAGCGAATACCCGCCGGTCCGGCGCCGACGATAACGACTTTATTAGCGCTCAGCCGTGCAGTGGCCATGTCGCCTCCGGTTGTGTGGTGACGATGTCCAGCCCGTCACGGACTTCGTTGGAACAGGCGCGCAGGCGTTCGCCGCTGCGGGTCCAGACCCAGCAATCCTGACAGGCACCCATCAAACAAAAACCGGCGCGGCGGCCCGAATCGAACTCCGACTGGCGCAACCCCGAACCCTGGGTCAGCAGCGCGACCATCAGCGTGTCGCCCTGCAACGCTGTGATGGGCAAGCCGTCCACGCAAAGTTTTACGCTGGGGCGTTCGTGCTCTCCCAGTCTTGCAAGGCGCCCCGTCATTGGTAGGTTTCCTTTTGTTCACCGCGGGCCAGCGCTTCGATTTCGATCAAGTAACCGTGATGCAAGACCGGAACAGGCACCACGACGCGTGCTGGCCGATGTTCACCCAGGTAATGGGCATAAATCCGATCGAAGGCGGGCCAGTGTTCTATCCCTACGACATAGACCGTGACCTTCATCAGATCACTCGTGCTCCGGCCCGCTTCGCTGAGGATCGCCACTAGGTTGTCGAGGGCGATTGATGTTTGAACCTCAAACGGTTGGTCGGCACTGTGGTCGCCATTCGCGCGTACCGGCAGTTGCCCGGACACATATAAAACACCCTCGTGCGCTACCGCCTGGGAGTAATGTCCACCCGAAGCTGCTGCGTTAGCCGTGTGGATTAAGTCGATCGAACCTGCTTGATTACCAGCCATGTAAGCGACTCCAGGTGTGCACGACGCCCTCTGCGTCAACGGCGTGATAGTCCGGGAATTGCGCGCCTGTGGCACATGCGTGGTTGGGCAGAATGCGCAGACGGCTGCCGATGGGGAAGCGCGCTACGATGTTGGCGCTCTCGGCCGCTCCAAGAGTGATGATGCCGTGTTCCTGGTTGGCGCCAGTGACCAGCGCGCCCTCGATCCAGTCGCCAGCTTCGGTACACACCTGTCCGTAACCGAAGTCCTGTCGCTGGCGCTGCGTGCCGCGATCACGACTCATGGCCATCCAGCCGGCATCGGTGATGATCCAGCCTTTATCTTGCTGGTGGCCTATGACGGTGGTCAGCACACTCAGTGCCAACTCGTCTGTCTGGCAGACGCCGATGTTGTGCATAACCAGGTCGAAGAACACATAAACGCCTGCGCGTACTTCAGTGACGCCTTCCAGACTCAGTGCCGATAGGGCCGTGGGAGTGGAGCCGATGCTGACCTCCGGGCACGTCAAGCCGGCGTCGCGGATTCTTTCGGCGGCGCTGACGCAGAGGAAGCGTTCTTGTTCGGCCAAAATCTGCAGCGCTTCAAGATTGTCGAGTTCGTAACTGGATCCGGCATGGGTCATCACGCCTCGCAATTGCATGCCCCCCTCAACAAGGATATGTGCGACGTCTGTGAGTGCGTTGTCTTCAACGGTCAGACCTGATCGATGGCCGTCGCAATCTATTTCGATCCAGACCTCGAATCGTTCGTTGTTCTGCTGTCCAAAGGAGACGATGGCTTGAGCCCCAATGACGCTGTCGGTGAGCACGCTCAGCCTGCAGCCTTTGCGCCTGAGTGTCAGTGCCTGGGCCAATTTGCCAGGCGCTATTGCAACGGCATAAAAAATGTCGCTGATGCCTTCAGCGAAACAATGCTCAGCTTCTTTCAGGGTGGAAACTGTGACACCGCTTGCGCCAGCGGCTATCTGTGCCTTGATCACGGGGAGGCATTTGCTGGTTTTGATGTGCGGGCGCAAACGCACACCTTGGGTGTCCATGCGTTGCTGCATGCTCTGGATATTGCGCTGCATTCGCGAGATATCGACTATCGCGACGGGGGTATCGAGGGAGGAAATAGAGGCTGACATGACAGAACTCGGGTGGCTGGGTACAGGGGCCACTCTACTCAGCTGTCATTAAGTCATGGTTCAATGGATAGTCATCAATCATTAAGTAAAATTGAATGATCTCCGTCGAAGACCTACGTCTGGCCGTAACGCTGGCGCGCTCCGAGTCTTTAAGCGCTGCTGCCAGAATTCTGAATGTCTCACCACCGGCGCTGTCCATGCGTCTGCGTAAGCTGGAGACGCTGCTCGGTCTGACCCTGGCCAATCGCGATGCCCGGCGCCTGAGTCTCACCGCCGATGGCGAGCGTTTCTCCCGAGAAAGCGCGCTCTTGCTGGAGCAGCTGGAGGCGCTTCCGGAATCTTTCAAGCAGAAAGACGAGCAGCTAGTTGGCACACTCAGGTTAGCGGCGCCGTTCGGCTATGGGCGACAACGCATTGCGCCGCTGCTGGCTCGTTTCGCCAGGTTGCACCCACAGCTTCGCCTGCACCTGGATTTACGCGAAACGCCATGGCCTGATCGTCACGACAGCGATGCTGTGATTCACATCGGTCAGCTCAATGACAGCCTGTGGATCGCCAAGCCTCTCACGCAAAACAACCGATGGTTATGCGCCAGTCCGGCCTATCTAGAGCAGCACGGTGTGCTGTCGTCGCCGGACCAACTCCCCGAGCATCGCTGCATTTGCATTCGTGAAAATGATGAAGATGTCACGCTATGGCATATGCGTAAGGGGTCGGAGCGGAAAACGCTGCGCATCGAACCCATGTTGTTGAGCAACGACGGAAGCGTAGCTCGGCGTTGGGCCGAGCAAGGCTTGGGGTTGGTTTTACGTTCGCAATGGGACGTAAGTGACGCTATTGCCAGCGGCAGCCTGATACGGGTGATGGCGGATTGGCAATTCGACAGCGCTCCGATGAACCTGTTGGTCCCCTCACGCAAACTTCGCAGTCCGCGTGTACAGGCGTTAGTGGCATTTCTAGAAGATGCATTGAAAGCATGACAGGGCGATAGGCAGCACGGATCCACTTCATTGGAGTGCACTGGTCGACGATGCATGATCGGTGTTTTTCAAATATCTGATGAGGGGCTTACGTCTTTCCCCAGACGGCTAAACGCCTGATTGAACCCGCAGATTTCGCTGACGGACGCTTCATTACTCTGGGCTCGGTAGTCTCAGCGCGAAGCGTATAAATGTTGCTTTGGCCAGCGTATCTCGCCTATCGCTGATAGAAGCAAGGTTATCCCATACCGCTTGACACTTGTTGTGCAGGGTGCGGGCGTGTGCATCCTCGACCCGGCCGCTTATTTGGATTTTATAGGCAAGGGCGTCGTGATAAGACATTTTCAGTGTCTTGATCTATGCGGGCTTCTCGGCATTTCGACAAGCTCAGTGCAGCCGAAAAAGTTCGGTGGATGTGTTCAAAGAACCATTCTGGATCTTTATGGAACAAGAGTTGCGCGTCTAGCGCTAATTTGAGTATTCGGCGCCTGAAGGCCGGAACGGTATGGGCTAATCGTAACGACCGCAGGCCGAAAGGTTGTTGGGCCTACCTCTCCCTCGCAGCACAATCAGCGGCCGTATCCTCAGGGACGCGCGCGTTCTCGTTCCACCAGTCGTAAATTCTGCCGCACTTTGCGTTGTGCATGGCTCGTCGACGCACCGTAACTGCCCGCAAAGGCATAGAACTTGGGGTGGAGTGCTCGAGTCTGGAGCGTCCCGCAAAGTCTGCTGAGCAAGCCCTGCAAAACGGTGGTTTGTACCAAGCAGCCTATACTTTTAACAGTTTATGCATGGTCTCTTGGTGTTGTAATAATTCCGTGATGCAGCGTTGCACCGATGCTTCCAGAACGGAGTAACTGCTTGCCCCCTCATGACCTCAACCATCACTAAGGACCGCACTCATGAGCTTTCTTCGTCCCAAGTTCATTACCTTTGACTGCTACGGCACGTTGACCAACTTTCAGATGGGAACCATGACGCGCGAACTGTTCGCCGATCGGGTCCCTGCCGAGCAAATGGATCAGTTTGTCCAGGACTTTTCCGCCTATCGCCTGGACCAGGTGATGGGTGATTGGCGGCCGTATGATGAGATTCTCAAGACCGCCCTGGCGCGGGTCTGCAAGCGTTGGGGTGTCGAGTACAAGGGCGAAGGTCAACTCTATTACGATGCCGTTCCGACCTGGGGTCCGCATGCCGACGTGCCGGCCGGCCTGGCGAAAATCGCCGACAAAATTCCGCTGGTGATTTTCTCCAACGCGATGGACGAGCAGATCATGTCCAACGTCGACAAGCTCGGCGCACCTTTCCATAAAGTCTTCACCGCCCAGCAAGCCCAGGCCTACAAGCCGCGCTTGGCTGCCTTCGAGTTCATGCTCGATAACCTCAACTGCGGCCCGGAAGACATCCTGCATGTGTCATCGAGCTTCCGTTACGACCTGATGCCGGCCCACGACATGAAGATCAAGAACAAAGCCTTCGTTGCTCGTGGTCATGAACAGCCGGCGAATGCCGTTTATGGCTACCACCAGATTCCGGATATCGGCGCATTGCCCGGGTTGGTCGGTCTATAAGTCTCAAGGCACTCTTCAAGGCAAAAGGGGTTAGACATGGGCAGTGAGTCCTATTGGCTCGATACCGCACCGCAATTCACCGGTGCACAGCTCGGCGCATTGCCCGGGCAGGTCGATGTGGCCATCGTCGGTGGTGGTCTCACTGGCCTGGCCGCGGCCCGAGCCCTGGCCTTGAAGGGGGCCAGTGTGGCGGTGCTGGAAGGAGGGCGGGTGATTGGCGAGGCTTCTGGGCGCAATGGAGGGCACTGCAGCACCGGCGTTGCCCAAGACTACGCGGCACTCAGCGCCAGCCTCGGCGCTGATAAGGCGCGTGCTTATTACCAAGCCTATGAAAGCGCCGTACAGAGCGTCGTTTCATTGGTGGAGCAGGAGCAGATTGCCTGCGACCTCAAGCGTAATGGCAAGCTCAAGCTGGCCGCCAAACCGATGCATTACGAAGGCCTGGCGCGCACCTGCGAATTGATTCGGCGGGAGGTCGATGCCGATGTCGAGCTGCTGTCCGCGCAAGAGGCCCGCGCGGAAGTCAATTCGGCCCAGTTCCACGGTGGCTTGCTCCAGCGTAACGGGGTGCAAATGCATGTCGGGCGCTTTGGTGTCGGTCTGGCCGAGGCGGCAGCACGTCATGGTGCGTCGATTTTCCAGGGCGTGTTGGTGACGGACTGGAAAGCCAGTGGCGGCGGCTATCAGGTCAACACCACCAAGGGCTCGCTACAGGCCTCGCAGGTTCTGCTGGCCACAGGCACGTGCCAGCAGGGCGGATTGGGCTGGTATCGGCGGCGGATCGTGCCAGTGGGCAGTTTCGTGATTGCCACCGAGGTTCTACCGCAGGCCCTGATCGACAGCTTGCTACCGGCACGGCGTTCCTATGTCACCAGCCGCATGATCGGTAACTACTTCCGCCTGACGCCGGACAACCGCTTGCTGTTTGGCGGTCGTGCTCGGTTTGCCATGTCCGACAGCATTTCCGACGCCAAGAGTGGCAAGGTCTTGCAGGCGGCAATGGTCCAGATGTTCCCGCAACTGGCTAGCGTGAAGATCGATTACTGCTGGGGTGGACTGGTGGATATGACCTCCGATCGGTTACCCCGGGCCGGGCAGCATGGAGGGGTTTATTACTCCATGGGTTACAGCGGTCATGGGGTGCAAATGTCTGTGCACATGGGGCAGGTCATGGCCGAGGTCATGGCCGGCAAGGTCGAGGCCAACCCGTGGCGCGAACTCGATTGGCCAGCTATTCCCGGGCATTTCGGCAAGCCCTGGTTCCTGCCTCTGGTAGGTGCGTATTACCGCCTGCAGGACTACCTGCACTGAGTTCATGGAGTTGCTTTACGTTTCAACCACGCTGCGCTTAATCGCCAGCACTCGAGCCTTATCATTGACGAAAGGTAGGACTGACATGACTGACAATAAAAAAAATATCGACTCCAAGCTGATCACTGGTGAAGAAAGTCTGCGCGTTTTCGAAGGGCTCAATCGCGGCATGTCGCGCCGCAATGCACTGCAGATGCTGGGGTTGGCCGGGGTAGCTGTCGCGGGCGCCAGTAGTCTGTTCGGCGCCGCTGGCAAGCTGTTTGCCGATGATGAAGCCGCAAGCCCTGGCAAAGGCAAACCGGGTGGACGGATTCGCGTTGCCGGTCAGAGCTCCTCCACAGCCGATACCCTTGATCCGGCTAAAGGCTCATCGTCCACCGACTACGTGCGTCATTACATGTTCTACAACGGCCTGACGCGTTTCGACAGCCATATGGTGCCGCAACTGGAGTTGGCCGAGCGCATCGACACCACTGACGCCACGCTCTGGGTAATCACCCTGCGCAAGGAGGTGACCTTCCACAACGGTAAGGCTCTGACAGCCGCTGATGTGGTGTTTTCTCTAATGCGGCACAAGGACCCAATCACCGGTTCCAAAGTCATGCCGCTGGCGGAGCAGTTTGCCGAGATCAAGGCCACCGGTACCAACGAAGTGCAGATTCGTCTGACCGGCCCGAATGCCGAGCTGCCGTCGATGCTCGCGGTTTCACATATGCTGATCGTCCCCGAAGGCACCACCGATTTCAACCAGGGCATTGGCACCGGGCCGTTCAAGGCCAAGGAGTTCAATCCCGGTGTGCGCTCGCTTGCCGTGCGTAATGCTGACTACTGGAAGCCAGGTCTGCCATATCTGGACGAGATCGAGTTCATCGGCATTGCCGACGAGTCATCGCGGGTCAACGCGCTGCTGTCGGGCGACGTGCAGATCATCAACGAAGTCAACCCGCGCTCGACGGTGCGCATCAAGGCCAGCGCGGGGCACCGGGCGGTGGCTGCACCATCGGGTAACTACACGGATTTGATCATCCGTCAGGATCAGATGCCTGGCAAAAGCCCGGAATTCACCCAGGCCATGAAATACCTGCTGGATCGCGAGCAGATCAAATCCGCGGTGTTCCGTGGCTTTGCCGTGGTCGGTAACGACCATCCGATTGCCCCCGGTTCGCGCTACTTCAACGCCGACCTGCCACAGACTGTCTACGACCCGGAAAAAGCCAAGTTCCTGCTGAAGAAGGCTGGCATGGAAAGCATCAGCATGCCGCTGGCGGCATCGCCGGCCGCCACCGGTTCGGTGGACATCGCGGTGCTGTTGCAACAGTCGGCAAAACAGGCCGGGCTCAAGCTCGACGTCAACCGTCTACCGGCCGATGGCTACTGGTCCAACCACTGGATGAAGCACCCGTTGAGCTTCGGCAACATCAACCCGCGGCCGAATGCCGATGTGATGTTCTCGCAGTTCTTCCAGTCGAAAGCGCCCTGGAACGAGTCGGGCTGGCAGAACGAGCAGTTCGACCAGTTACTGATGCTCGCCCGTGCAGAAACCGACGACGCCAAGCGTAGCAAGATGTACGGGGACATGCAGACCCTGGTGCATGACCACTGTGGTATCGGCATACCGGTGTTCATCAGCAACATCGATGGCGTCGACCAGCGCATCAAGGGCTATGGCACTAACCCGCTGGGCGGTTTCATGGGGTACATGTTCGCCGAGCAGGTCTGGTTAGACGCTTGATGAAAGGCTGGTTTTTGCTGCTGCGATATTGCAAGAGGATAGAGTGATGAATAGCAACACACTGTGGTTGATCGGCCGGCGTTTGGGGGCGGCGATCATGACCTTGTTGATTGTGTCCATGGTGGTCTTCGCCATCACGGCGGTGCTGCCGGGGGACGCGGCGCAACAGTCTCTGGGGCAGTTCGCCACGCAGGAACAGGTGGCGGCCTTGCGTCTGAAACTGGGGCTGGATCAACCCGGTGTGTTGCGATACCTGCACTGGTTGATGAACTTGCTGAGCGGTGACATGGGGGTGTCCGTCTCCAACACCATGCCGGTCAGCGAGTTGATGGCCGGGCGGGTACCCAACACCCTGATGCTGGCGGGCGCCACGGCGCTGGTGTCTGTACCGGTGGCGCTGATGCTGGGCATCGGTTCGGCCATGGGCCGCGGCGGGCGCATCGACGGCTTTCTGAGTTTTATTACCCTGACCATGGTGGCCGTACCGGAGTTTTTGGTGGCGACCTTGGCGGTGCTGATTTTTGCGGTGAATCTGGGCTGGTTGTCGGCGCTGTCGTACGCCAGCGACATCACCTCACCCTGGCAATTCATGCGTACTTACGCCTTGCCGGTGATGACCCTGTGCTGCGTGATCGTCGCGCAAATGGCCCGTATGACCCGGGCGGCGGTGATCGATCAACTGGACAGTCCCTACGTGGAAATGGCCCGGCTCAAGGGCGTGAGCCCGGTGCGGATTGTCCTTCGCCATGCCTTACCCAATGCCATCGGGCCCATCGCTAATGCCATCGCCCTGAGCCTGTCCTATCTGTTGGGTGGGGTGGTGATCGTCGAGACGATCTTCAACTATCCCGGCATCGCCAGCCTGATGGTCGATGCGGTGACCAACCGCGATATGGCGCTGGTCCAGGCCTGCACCATGCTGTTTTGTACGGCGTACCTTGTGTTGGTGCTCATTGCCGACCTGTGCTCGATTCTGTCCAATCCGAGGCTGAAAAACCAATGAAAAATTTCATTGTGAAATCGACGCCTGCAGCTTCCGACGTAGCGCTCAGCAAGGTGTCTAGTGGACGATCCTGGCTAGGGCTGGTCGGGGCTGCAATGTGTTTCCTGTGGTTGCTGGTGGCGATATTCGGCCCGTGGTTGGCGCCGCACCCGGTGGGGGAAGTGGTCTCCGACAATATCTTCGACAGTCTGAGCGCGGCTTACCTATTTGGCACCGATTACCTCGGTCGTGACATGCTCAGTCGAATTCTTGTCGGGGCGCGATTTACTGTGGGTTTGGCGCTGGTCTCGGCGGTCCTCGCCAGTGGTCTTGGGACCCTCTGCGCGTTGCTATCGGTCGTTGCGCCAAAGTGGGTGGATGAGGTGATCAGTCGCTTGATGGACGCCTTTATTTCGATTCCAAGCAAGATGTTGGCGCTGATCATGGTCTCGGCTTTCGGATCGTCGGTTACCTTGCTGATCTGCGCTGCAGTGATGAGTTACACACCGGGCGCCTTCCGCGTCGCCCGCAGCATGGCAGTGAACATCGAAGCCCTAGAGTATGTGCAAGTAGCCCGTACCCGTGGCGAGCGCCGTTTGTACGTCGCTTGCGTAGAAATCCTGCCGAACATGCTCAATCCGGTCTTGACCGATCTAGGCCTGCGTTTCGGTTACATCGTGCTGTTGCTCAGTGGCATGAGCTTCCTGGGTCTCGGTGTGCAACCGCCAGATGCCGACCTCGGTTCGCTGGTGAGGGAAAACATTGGTGGCCTCAACCAGGGCGCGCCGGCCATCGTGATTCCAGCGCTGGCCATCGGCACCCTGACCATCGGTGTGAATCTGCTGATCGACCAGTTGGCGTCGCGACGCAGTCGTCGTACGGGAGGTCATTGAAATGAGTGATTTGATTCGAGTCGAGAACCTGCGCGTGGTCGCCTGTGGCGAGCGCGGCGAGGTAGAAATCGTCAAGGGCGTGAGTTTCTCCCTGGCAAAAGGTGAAGTGCTGGCACTGATTGGCGAGTCCGGCTCCGGCAAGACAACTATTGCCCTAGCGCTGCTCGGTTACGCCCGGCGCGGTTGTCGCTTGGCGGGCGGCGTGGTGCAGGTTGGCGAGCATGACATGCTGTCGGTGAGCGAAAGCGAGCTGCAAGGCCTGCGCGGCAACCGGGTTTCGTACATCGCCCAGAGTGCCGCCGCGGCGTTCAACCCGGCGAAAAGACTCATCGATCAGGTGGTGGAAGGTGCGTTGATTCATGGCTTGGGCAGCCGCGTTGTCCTCGAAGCCAAGGCTATCGAATTGTTTCGCGATCTGGCCCTGCCCGACCCCGATCGCATCGGCCAGCGCTACCCCCATCAAGTCTCCGGCGGGCAACTGCAGCGGGTGATGGCGGCCATGGCACTGATCAGTGATCCACTGTTGGTAGTGCTCGACGAGCCGACGACGGCGCTTGATGTGACCACTCAGATCGATGTGCTGCGAGCCTTCAAACGTGTAGTGCGTGAACGCGGGGCGACGGCAGTCTATGTATCCCATGACCTGGCCGTAGTGGCGCAGATGGCAGATCAGATAGTGGTGCTCAATGGTGGCGAAATCTTCGAACAGAGTGCCACGGCGCCAATGCTCAAAGGCCCGGCCCATGAATACACCCGCAGCTTGCTGGCGGCAGCACGGCCGGACACGACGATTCGTCCACCCTGCGGTATCGCTGAAGACACGCCTTTACTGACTATCCAGGGCCTGACCGCCGGTTACGGCAACAAAGACCCGCACGGTATGCCATTGATTCGCGTTCTGGAGGACATCGATCTGACGGTGCGCAGGGGGCAGGCCATTGGGGTGATCGGTGAGTCGGGTTCCGGTAAGTCGACCTTGGCTCGAGTGGTGGCGGGATTGCTGACGCCGGCCCGCGGTGGGTTGACGTTCGATGGTCAGCCTTTGGGCGGTACTCTATCCGAACGCACTGACGAGCAGTTCCGACGCATTCAGATGGTCTTTCAGAACGCCGACACCGCACTCAATCCGATGCACAGTGTCAGCACGATCCTGAGTCGTCCGCTGAAAATGTATTTCGGCCTCAAGGGGGCCGCGCTGCGCGAACGCATCGGCGAGTTGCTGGATCTGGTGCGTCTTCCCCGGACCCTGGCCGAACGGCGGCCGAATGAACTGTCCGGCGGACAAAAGCAACGAGTCAATCTGGCCCGGGCCTTGGCGGCCAAACCGGATCTGATTCTGTGCGACGAAGTAACCTCGGCACTGGACACGGTGGTCGGTGCAGCAATTCTCGAACTGCTGCGCGACCTGCGTCAGGAGCTGGGGGTTTCGTATCTGTTCATCAGCCACGACATTTCTACCGTACGAGCGCTGTGCGACGACATCGTGGTGATGTACAGCGGCCACAAGATTCAGGCCGGCACTCGTCAGTCATTTGCCCAGGCACCGTTCCATCCCTACACCGACTTGTTGATCCATTCGGTGCCGGAGTTGCGTCAGGGATGGCTGGAAAGCTGTGGCACAACGACCTGCGGCACGCTGCCGCCCATTGGTGCAAAAGCCAATGTGCCTGGGCTGTGCACGTTCCTCAATCGTTGCCCGGTGCGGGTCGATGGCCTGTGCAATTGTGTTCCGCCGGACCGTCGGATGATTGTGGGCGGCAGTGAAATCCTTTGCCATCACGACAGTGCCGAGTTGCTGAACACTCAGCAGGATTCCAACAGTATGACCGTGGGAGCCTATGCATGAACGGGCGTTTCGTAAGACTGGCCGAACAGGACCGGCCCACTGTCAAACTGCAGGTAGACGGCATGCCCATCGAAGCGCTGCAGGGCGATACGCTGATGGTCGCCTTGCTGACTCAGGGTTTGGCCTTGCGTCAATCGGAGTTCGATTCGGGTCGCCGCGCCGGTTTCTGTCTGATGGGCGCTTGCCAGGACTGTTGGGTCTGGACCCGCGGCGGTGAACGTCTACGCGCCTGCTCCAATGAGGTCCGTGAAGGGCTGGATATTGTCACTACACAACCGGAGGCGATATGGCCACTGCGCGGTTGAGCACTCATCGAGTCGTTATCGTCGGCGCCGGGCCCGCCGGCACACGTTGTGCCGAAACCCTGGTCGCCGCTGGATTCAAGCCCATCCTGATCGACGAGAATCGCCGGGATGGCGGGCAGATCTACCGTCGCCAACCCGAAGGTTTTACCCGCGATTATGCCACCCTGTATGGCACCGAGGCCGCCAAGGCCAATGACCTGCACCAGAGCTTCGACCGCTTGCGCGGGCAGATCGACTACCGCCCGGACACGCTGGTGTGGAACCTGACACCGGGGCAACTGTGCTGCGTCAGCCAAGGCAAGCACTCTACGGTGGATTACGACGCGCTGATCCTCTGCACCGGTGCCACCGACCGCTTGATGCCGATTGAAGGCTGGCAGTTGGCGGGCACTTACAGCCTCGGCGGGGCACAGATCGCCTTGAAATCCCAGGCCGTGTCCATCGGCCACCGTGTGGTATTCATGGGCAGCGGACCGTTGCTGTATCTGGTTGCCAGTCAGTATGTGAAGGCGGGAGCCAAGGTCGCGGCAGTGCTCGACACCTCGCCGTTGAGCAAACGGATCCTTGCCATGCCGAAACTGCTGGCGCGTCCGGGGTTGCTGTTCACCGGGATGAAGTTATTGGCGCAGCTTTACCGGGCGAAGATCCCGGTGCACCTGGGAATTTCGCCGCTTCAAGTGCTGGGCGATGCGGCCAGCGGTGTCAGTAGCGTACGCGTGCGCACGGCACGCGGTGAGACCTTGACGGTGGATTGCGATGCCTTGGCCCTGGGTTATCACTTGCGCCCGGAAACGCAGTTGGCCGACCTGGCCGGTTGCCGCATGCGCTTTGATGAAGCGTCCGGTCAATGGTGGGTGGCCGTGGACGAGGAAGGCCGGACAACCGTCAACGGTGTGTATGCCGCCGGGGATGGGGCGAAGATCCGTGGCGCCGATGCCGCTGAGCACGCCGGACGGCTGGTGGCCATGGCGCTGCTGGAGGATCTGCAGCAACCGGTGAATGCCGGGATGCGCGACGAACAACGCCACGCGCTGGAGGTGATGGATCAGTTTCGCCTTGGGCTGGCCCAGGCGTTTCCCTGGCCTGCGGCACAGGCCAAGGCGCTGCCGGACAAAGCCATCGTTTGTCGCTGCGAAATGATCAGCGCTGGGGAGTTGCGCCGCACCGTCAGCGAAAAAGGGGCCTGCGAGGTCAATCGTGCCAAGGCGTTCAGCCGTGTCGGCATGGGTCGCTGCCAAGGCCGTTATTGCTCCCAGGCCGGGGCCGAGGTCATTGCTGCTGCGGCCGGCGTCAGTGTGCAGCAGGTTGGCCGACAACGCGGCCAGGCACCAGTCAAACCCCTTTCAATGCTCACCGAGGAGGTGTCGCCATGACGGTTCACAAAGCCGATGTCGTGATTGTCGGCGGCGGCCTGATGGGTTCGGCGGCGGCGTTTTTTTTGCGTCAGCGGGGTCAGTCGGTGATCCTGCTGGAGCGTGACCAGATTGGTCAGTACGCCAGCGGCGTGAACTTCGGCAACGTCCGGCGACAGGGGCGCTACCTCGGTCAGCTTGAGTTGGCCAATCGGTCCTGGGCGTTGTGGAAGCGTCTGCCGGAGCTGATCGATGACGACCTCGAATTCATCGCCAGTGGGCATATGCGGGTATGTTACCGCGAAGACGAGATCGCCGAACTTGAGGCCTATGCCGCCGCGCCCGAAGCGGCGCAACTGGACCTCAAGATCTATCGCGGTGCCGAGCTCCGCGTGCGGTTCCCGTTCCTCGGGCCAGACGTTAAGGGCGGCTCCTACGCGCCCCACGACGGGCACGCCAACCCGCGTCTGGCGGCGCCGGCGTTTGCCCGCGCAGCACGACGCCTCGGTGCTCAGATCGAAGAGCGCACTGAAGTGGCCGAGGTGCAAAAGGTCGGGGGCGAGTTCAGCATCAGTACCACCGATGGTCGTCAGTTCAGCGCCGCTCAGCTGTTGATCACCGCTGGCGCCTGGGGCCAGAAACTCTCGGCACAGTTCGGCGAACCGGTGCCGCTGGACACCCACGGCCCGCAAATGGCCGTGACCGAACCGGTGCCTTACGCCTTGCCGACGGTGATCGGCGTGTACACCAAGATTCCCGAGGAAGTGATCTATTTCCGCCAGATCCCGCGCGGCAACATCGTCATCGGCGGCGGTTATCGGAGTAAGCCGGACATGCTCAATCGTCGGGCCTATTTCGAACCGCGCAGTCTGCTCAATCAAATGGATCAGATGCGTCGCCTGCTGCCGGGTGTCGGCAATCTGAACATTATCCGGGTTTGGAGCGGCATCGAGGGTTACCTACCTGATTCCTTGCCGATCATGGGACCAAGCGGTACGGTCGATGGTTTGTTCTATGCCTTCGGCTTCTGCGGCCATGGCTTCCAGCTCGGCCCGGGCGTCGGCGATGTGATGGCCGAACTGATCAGCACCGGCAGTACCAGCACTTCGATTGAGCCGTTCTCCATCCGCCGGTTCGCCTCTTCAGTCGAGCAACGGAGCAAGGCCTCATGAAGCTCCGTGTACTGGACATTCTTAAACGCCTGATGGCCTTTGAAACCGTTTCTTCGGAATCGAACATGGCCTTGATTGAGTACGTGCGCGATCTGCTGCTGACCAAGGGTATCGAGTCGTTGATCGTCAAGGATGAAAGCGGCAAAAAGGCCAATCTGTTTGCCAGCACCGGTCCACGGGAGGTGCCGGGAATTCTGCTGTCCGGGCACACCGATGTGGTGCCGGCAGCGGGACAGGCCTGGACCTTCCCGGCGTTTCAGGCGACGGTACAGGACGGGCGGATTTATGGCCGTGGCAGTTGCGATATGAAGGGCTTTGTCGCGCTGGCCATCGACGCCATGCTCGATGCCGCCGATCATTCATTGAACCGGCCGTTGCAACTGGCGCTGTCCCATGACGAAGAAATCGGCTGTGTCGGTGTGCGGCGTTTACTGGATGTGTTGCATCTGGCGCCAGTGCGGCCCTTTTTGTGCGTGATCGGTGAGCCGACCAATATGCAGTTCGTGCTCGGGCACAAGGGCAAGGGTTCTTACCGCACTTACTGTCGCGGCCTGGAGGCCCATTCTTCGCTGGCACCGCGCTCGGTCAATGCGATTCATGTGGCTTGCGACTTCATCGCCGCGCTGCGTCAGGGCCAGAAGCATTTGCAAGAGCGGGGCGCTCAGGATACCGAATACGACGTGCCCTACAGCACCGTGCATGTCGGGCAGATCGTCGGCGGCAAGGCGCTGAACATCGTGCCGAACCTGTGCACCCTGGATTTCGAAGTGCGTAACTTGCCGGCGGACGACCTGGATCAGTTCCTGGAGCAGATGCGCGAACGGGCCGAGCTGATCGTTCGCGAAGCCAAAAAGCTGTCCAGCGTGGCGGATATCGAGATCGAAACCCTGAACGTTTATCCGGGCCTCGATACCCACCCAAGCGTTGAAGCAGTGCGTTTTCTGAAAAACTTTGCCGCGCCGGACACCGGCACTGCCAAAGTTTCATTCGGCACCGAGGGCGGGTTGTTCAAACAACGCTTGGATGTGCCGGTTGTGGTCTGTGGCCCGGGCTCGATAGAACAGGCACACAAGCCTGACGAGTTCATCGAGATCAGCCAGATGGAAGCCGGCGAGCACTTTCTGCAAGGTTTGTTGGGCTCGATGCGGCTCTAGTGTTGCGTTTGCCTACTCCGGACACTCGCTCACCGCGCTTATGGCCCTGTTATGGCATGGCGTCCAGGAACGCGTGACGTCCCGAGTTTGAGTTCACCCGCTCACCCGTACTGACAGTGTGGGAAGTGCTGAGAAAGGCTTCCCAGGCTTGCTTGACCGGGGCTGTTGACCCAGCCACTCGCAACCCTTCCGGAGTCCCCCCATGAAAGTGCTTGAGCGCCTGACATTCGCTGGCAAGTTCGTCTTGCTCGGCTTGCTAGCCGTGACCCTGATTACCATTCCAACCTGCCTTTACGTACTTGGCTCCTATCAGAGTAGCTACCAGACAAATCAGGAGCTACGCGGCATACGACCGGTGCTGGTGTTGCTCGAGCTTATTCACTTGACGCAGCAGCATCGCGATTTGTCATCCGCCGCGCTGGCCGGCAACCGGGACTTCAACAAAGCCCGTCTGGATAAACAGGCCGAAGTGGATCGCGCCCTCGCGGCAACCGATCGGGTTTTACAGGAGGCCCAAGTCGCTCCCACCATTCTGGCTGCCTGGCGACAGGCGCAGCAACAATGGCAAGAGCTGGCCGGCCAGGTTGCTCAGTCCACAGTCAAGGGCCCGCAGAGTCTGGCCCGTCATAGCCAGTTGATCGCAGCCTACCTGCTGATCGAGGACGCAATGCTCGATCACTTCAAACTCTCCTTTGATCCAGTATTAGGGACTTACTCGCTAATGGCGGGTGCCTTGATCGAATTGCCGCAGGCCACCGAGTTATTAGGTCAGTTGCGGGGTGCCGGCGGCCTGTATCTGGCGCAGGGGCGGATCCTGCCTGAGCAACAAGGTGCACTGCGTGGCTTGTCCACCCAGGCGCTGAGCAGCATTGACAAGATGGCACGTGCCTTGACCAAGGCGAGTGCCGCCGAGCCTGAACTCAAGGCTCTGCTCGAAGCGCCGCTAACGGCGTTAGGTCCGCAAATCCAGCAGGCGCTTGAACTCAGCAATTCGCGATTGGTATCGGCTGTTGAAATGGACATGGATTTCGCGCCCAGTGCAAACACCGCCGGGAATAACGAGTCTACCGATGCCCTGTACGCGCTTAAGCTGAATTACCCGGTCGGCGACTATCTCGCGGCTTACAATAAACCTGTTGACGCCTTGTATGCCGTTGGCCGCTCAGCGCTGACGGCACTCGATGAGGCGCTGGTGAAACGCCGCGACAGTGCCTGGCAGAGTCTCCTCCTGATGTCCGCAGGTTTGCTGGCGCTGTTGTTAGCTGGTGGTACCTTGGCCACCTTGATCGTGCTGCGTCTGCTCAAACAGTTGGCGATGGCCATGGCAGCCGCCGAGCGTATCGCCGAGGGTGACCTGACCCAACCACTGGATATCGTTGGTATGGATGAAGCTGCACGCCTTCTGCAGGCGCTTGAGCGCATGCAAATGAATCTGCGCAGTACGGTCAGGCAGGTTTTGAGTTCTTCCGATCGACTGGCCTCGACGTCGGCTCAGTTAAGTTCCGTGACCGATGACGCCACCCGTGGTGTGCAACGCCAGAGTGCTGAACTCGACCAGGCGGCCACTGCGGTCACAGAGATGACAGGTGCGATCGAAGACGTGGCGCGTAATGCCGCTTGGGCCTCGGAGGTTTCTCAAGCAGCAGACCAGCGTTCGCGTCAGGGGCAAGACAGCGTCAGCCGTACAGTTGGTGCCATCGAATCATTGAGCGAGGATATCGAGGATACCGCAAGCGCCCTACAAGCCCTGGCAGGTCAGATAGGTGACATCGGCTCGGTGTTGGATGTGATTCGTGGCATTGCCGAACAAACGAATCTGCTCGCCTTAAATGCGGCGATCGAGGCGGCTCGCGCGGGCGAAAGCGGACGGGGCTTCGCTGTGGTGGCCGACGAGGTCCGGGCCTTGGCGCAACGAACCCAGGAGTCGACCAAGCAGATTGAGAGCATCATCGGATCAGTGCAAAAAAGCAGTCACGGCACGCTACGAGCCATGCAAAGCAGTAATGGTAAAACTCGGGAGACCCTGGAGGTCGCCCGTGCGGCTGGCGCGGCACTGAATGCCATCGTAGACGACATCGCCCAGATCAACGAACGCAATCTGTGTATTGCCAGTGCCACCGAAGAGCAATCCCATGTTGCCCGTGAGGTGGATCGCAACCTGCTCAATATCCGTGATGTTTCCCAACAGGCCACGGTCGGGGCCAATCAGAGCCAAGTCTCTAGTCGGGAGCTCGCGGGATTGGCCCGCGAGCTGAATAGCATGGTCAAGCATTTCATCGTCTGATCGAGACTCGTTGCGCCTCATTCATACCCGATAACCGGCTGCATCTCGGTACCTGGGAGCGTGACGATAGCCATCACAAACCAACAGTAGAGCCTGCTGTCGAATGCTGATTTTCAGCATTCAAGGCTGCCGGGGCGGCGCTTTCAGCATCCTCGTCTGTGGCGACACAATAGACTGAAGGCTGTCTCGGAACAGGACTCGACCATGCTCAAGAATCGCCTGAAAGACCCCAGCCTGCTGGTAGAACTCGCCTACATCGACGGTCAGTGGACCAGCGCCGACAACGCCGCGACCCTTGACGTTATCGACCCGGCCAGCGGCCAGTTACTCGCCCGCGTACCCGCGATGCAAGGCAGCGAAACCCGACGCGCCATCGAAGCTGCCGAAAGCGCCTGGCCGGCTTGGCGCGCACGCCCGGCGGCAGAACGGGCTGCGCTGCTGGAGCGCTGGTACCAGGCGATGATCGACAACCTCGACGACTTAGCGCTGATCATGACCTGCGAACAGGGCAAGCCGCTGAATGAAGCCAAGGGCGAGGTCCGCTATGGCGCCAGTTTCGTCAAATGGTTCGCCGAAGAAGCCCGCCGGGTTTACGGCGAGACCATACCGGCACCCAGTGGCGACCGTCGCTTGCTCACGCTCAAGCAGCCGGTCGGGGTTTGCGCCGCGATCACCCCGTGGAACTTCCCCAACGCGATGATCACCCGCAAATGCGCACCCGCTTTGGCGGCCGGCTGCACGGTCATCGTCAAACCCTCGGATCTGACGCCACTGTCCGCCCTGGCTCTGGCGGTGCTCGCCGAGCGCGTCGGCATTCCGGCCGGGGTGTTCAACGTAGTGACCGGTATGCCCGCCGGCATCGGCGAAGAACTGACCGGAAACCCGACGGTGCGCAAGATCTCCTTCACCGGTTCCACTGCTGTCGGTCGGCTGCTGATGCGCCAGAGCGCCGAACACATCAAGCGCTTGAGCCTGGAGCTGGGCGGTAACGCGCCATTCATTGTGTTCGACGACGCTGATCTGGAACAGGCAGTGGCCGGCATCATGCTCAGCAAGTTCCGCAACGCTGGCCAGACCTGCGTTTGCGCCAACCGGATTCTGGTGCAGGATGGGATCTACGAGCGCTTCGCCCAGCGTCTGGTGGAGGAGGCGGGCAAGCTCAAGGTCGGCAATGGCCTGGACGCCGACGTGACCATCGGCCCGCTGATCAATGCGGCGGCGGTGAGCAAGGTCGCTCGACATATCGACGATGCCTTGAGCCAGGGAGCCCGTCTGCTCTGTGGCGGCATCCCCGAGGGCGACGGCCAGTTCGTCCAGCCGACAGTGCTCGGTGAGGCCCATGCCGGGATGTTGCTGGCCAACGAAGAAACCTTCGGTCCGGTTGCACCGCTGATGCGCTTTACCCATGAAGAAGAGGCACTGGCCCTGGCCAATGCCACGCCTTATGGTTTGGCCGCCTATTTCTTCACCCAGGACTTGCGCCGTTCATGGCGGTTCGGCGAGGCGCTGGAGTTTGGCATGGTCGGTCTCAACACCGGGCTCATTTCCATGGAAGTCGCCCCATTCGGCGGTATCAAACAATCGGGTCTGGGCCGTGAAGGCAGCAAGTACGGCCTGGATGAATACCTTGAAGTCAAAGCCTTCCACATCGGTGGGCTGTGATCCGGTCACCGTTTGAACTGGGTATTGAGGAGTCACGATTGATGAGTAAACCATTTAGAATTGCCGCGATTGCCGGCGATGGTATCGGCAAGGAAGTCTTGCCTGAAGGGCTGCGGGTACTGGAGCAGGCCGCGAAGAAATGGCAGCTGGATTTGAGTATCGAGGTGCTCGACTGGGCTCACTGCGATTATTACCTGGAACACGGGCAGATGATGCCCGCTGACTGGTTCGAACAACTCAAGGGCTTCGACGCGATTTACTTTGGCGCCGTGGGCTGGCCGGACAAAGTGCCGGATCACATTTCCCTGTGGGGTTCGCTGCTGAAGTTCCGCCGTGACTTCGACCAATACGTGAACATCCGTCCGGTACGGCTGTTTCCCGGCGTGCCGTGTCCGCTGGCCGGTCGCGAAGCGGGGGACATCGATTTCGTGGTGATCCGCGAAAATACCGAGGGCGAGTATTCGTCGGTCGGCGGCAAGATGTTCGAAGGCACCGAGCATGAGTTCGTGCTGCAGGAGTCGGTGTTCACCCGGCGCGGCGTGGACCGGATTCTTAAGTTCGCCTTCGATCTGGCCCAGACCCGGCCGCGCAAGCGCCTGACCGCGGCCACCAAGTCCAACGGCATTTCCATCAGCATGCCCTACTGGGATGAGCGCACTGCGACAATGGCCGCGAAGTACCCGGACGTCACTTGGGACAAGCAACACATCGACATTCTCTGCGCGCGCTTCGTGCTGCAACCAGATCGTTTCGATGTGGTGGTGGCGTCGAATCTGTTCGGCGACATTCTGTCCGACCTGGGACCGGCCTGCGCCGGTACCATAGGCATCGCCCCCTCGGCCAACCTCGATCCGGAGCGGCGCTTTCCCTCGCTGTTCGAACCGGTCCATGGCTCAGCGCCGGATATCTATGGACAGAACATCGCCAACCCGATTGCGATGATCTGGTCCGGTGCCTTGATGCTGGACTTCCTGGGCAATGGCGATGAGCGCTACCGTGCGGCCCATAACGGTATTCTCAAGGCTATCGAGCAGGTCATCTCCGAGGGGCCGATCACCCCTGATTTGGGTGGACAAGGCTCGACCCAGGATGTCGGTATGGCCATCGCTGCGGCACTTTAACTCCAGATAACAACAGGTCGGCTGGAGAGCTCCACCCCTTCTTGTGTCTCACCCTTTTAGCCCGTCTCACTGCGGGCTTTTTTTATCGCGTGCAAATACCCCTCTGACAGTCTCTTTTCAAGGTGCCCTGCTGAGCGCCTGCACAGTGGAACTGCTTCTAACGGCTCTTTCCTTCAGTGTTGCGAAGATCCAGAGAATAAGAGGGATCAAACGAATGTGAAAGAAGGCGAGTATGCGGTTGTTATTGATGATTTTGGTGGGCTGCGCCATACACGCCAAGAGTTGGGCGAGCGCCCCCATAGACGTGGTCATTCTCTGTGACGCCGGCTACCCGCCATACAGTTACGCCGAGGGGGATGAGGCCAAAGGGCTTTACACCGATATTCTGCGCACAGCTTTTAGCCGCATGCCGGAATACAACGTGCACATTCGTCCAGTGCCCTGGGCGCGTGGTCTGGCGGAAGTGGCCAGCGGCCGTGCCTTTGCTCTCTATCCGCCCTACTATCGCCCCAGCGCACGGCCCTGGATGGACTACTCGCGGCCTATATTGAAGGAGAAGGTAGTCGTCTTTGTGCGCGCAGAGTTAACGCGAAAACGGCCGGTCGAACGTTTCCCGTTCGCCTATAGCGGTCTACGTATTGGCGTGAACAGAGGGTTCATGAGCATTGATGATCAGGACTACCAAAGCATGCTCGCTACAGGTGCCTTGAAGCAGAGTTATGCCAACGACAATCGTACCAACCTGGCCAAGCTCTATCATGGGCGCATAGATGTCTATATCAATGACCGCCTTTCGGTCCAATGGGAACTTGAGCAGATGCAACGCGAGGGCGTCTTTGCCCAGAACGATCTCAACTGGCTGGTCGAAGGACCTTGGCTCACCGGTGAGGCGGGGTACCTTGGTTATACCCGGCTCAATGCTTCGGCTTATCCTTACAAGCCCCAGTTCATGCAGCGTCTCGATAAGGTTCTGGCGGAGTTGGAGCGTGATGGCAGCATCGAGCGCCTGACAAAGAATTACGATTTGGTTAGCCCTTTGTACTCCTCGGGTGAGGGCATCTAGCAGCGGTGGGGGGAACACACCCAAGCTACCTTCAGAGGGCTACTGCCTCTGCGGGTCTCAAGTGTATCCCCTGGCCCGCCGGGCTACTTGCTTGCAACCACCTGCTTTAGCGCCTCGACAAAGCGGCTTAGATCGCTCTTCTGCGTGTAGATGCTCGGCGACACCCGAAGTCCGCTGATGTGCCTGATCTGGCGGAACTTGACATGCACCTGGTGGGTTTTTCGAAGCTCTTGCTCAACCCATCTAGCATCACATTGATCGATAGAGAACAGGCTTACTGCGCCCAGCTCGTCGGTTTCAAGTGGCGTGTGGAGCCTGAAACCAGGAATGTCTTTGGCGAGGTCAACCCAGTAACGGGTTAGCTCCTGTAGGCGCGCGTGAATGACTCGCGTGCCGATTTGTGTATGGAAACGGATAGCCGGGGCAATGCCCGCCTGTATCGCCGAGTTATAGGTGCCGAGATTCCAGTGGTCGAATTTGTCGATTTGAAGCGGTGGTGGATCGAAGGGCCCCAGCAACGGCCAGGTGCTGTCGATTCGGTCGCGCCTGACAATTAGCATGCCATTGCCGACCGGCGCCCCCAGCCATTTGTGGAGGCTGGTGATGAAGTAATCGCAATCCAGTTCGCGGAAGCTGAGCGGCATCTGCGCAAATGTCTGGGCACCGTCCACCACAGTGACAATTGCCCGCGCTCGGGCTAGCGCACAGATGCGCTTGACCGGCAGGACTCGCCCGGTCCAATGCAGCATGTGGGTCAGTTGGATCACCCGGGTACGCGGGGTAATTGCCTGTGCATAAGCTTCCACGATGACATTCTCATCGTCCATCAGGTCGAAGTCGACTGTCACCACTTCGATGCCTTCGCGCTGCTGACGCTGCAACCATCCGGCTATTACGCTCGGATAGTCCCACAGTGAGACCAGCACTTGGTCGCCGGCCTTCAATGGTATGCCGAAAATGGCTGTCGACAAGCCTTCGGATGAGTTGCGGTTCAGGGCGATCTCATCGGGATCGCAATCAGCCATGTCAGCCAGCTGTTGCTTGATCGTAGGGAGCTCGGCGTCGAGCTTGCTCCACATATTGACGTCCGGGTTGTGGCTGATCAGCCGATAGGCATCAATCATAGCCTGCTCTACCACCAGCGGTGGCGGACTCACTGCCGCGTTGTTCAGGTTCAATAGGGGGCGCTGCTCAGGATAGGCTGCGCACACGCGCTCCCAGAGTGCTTCCTCAGCGACAGACTTGTCTGACATCAGCTGCACTTCCATTCTCGCTTCTCACCTCTGTTTGAATTGTTTACTTAGGCTTGGCATTCGCCACGCTGACGAGCTTCAATGGCACGATTAGTGATCTCTTCAGAGCTGCCTGGACCACCAAAAGTCATTCGCTAAAGCCGATATAGATTAGGATTCAGTATTTTCTTACCGAGTCTTCGAGTGTACGCACCTGAGCGTCAATGGGCGGGTCGCCGGGCTCCTCGGTGACGGGCTTATCGTCGCCCATGGACTTGCGGAACCCCCTGATCGTGTCGCCGAGGTCCGCCCCCAAACCTTTCAGGCGTCTGGTTCCGAACAGCATGATCACGATCAACAGGATGATCAGGAGTTTTCCGGCACTGAGGCCACCTAATCCCATTGTCTGTACTCCGCAAGTGATTGATCGGTTTGGTGGTGGGGCCGACGGAGGAAAATCCGTCTGTCGGCGCTAACACGGTTCAAGTTATTTGACGACGTAGAGCTTGCGTACATAAACGCTACTCTGCCAGGCGCATGGGGCACCCAGGGGTACGAATACCGTATCGCCGGTGTTGACCGTCAGATCGGTCCCGTCCGCTGCCTGGAGGGTGACGCTGCCTTCGAGCAGGTGCATCAGTTCATACAGCTTGTGTGGCCTCGCCCTGCGGGTATAGGGCGTCGAGTCCCAGACGCCGATGCGCAGGTTGGTCGCTTCTTCGACAAACAAATTGTGCGAGCGACATTGCGGCGTCGGGCTTAGCAGAATCTCTGCATCCGGTGCCGCAGAAGGAGTGAGCAGCGTTAGCGGGGGGAGCGCCGTGAGCCCGGGATGACGTTCCTCAACGAGCTGGGTATCCGCGCAGAATGCCCAGAGAGAGTCGGGTCGCGCCTCGATCTGGAGCGACGTACCGCGGGCGATCACGGCGCTGTCACCGGGATTTAGTTGAAGCGTGTGATCCTGGCTCTGCAGGGTGACGCGTCCTGTGTGAACCACGATCATTTCGCTGTAGGGATAGTCATCGACGCTGAATTGTCCGCTCGCCTGGACCACGCCAGCAGCGATGTCATCCGGCCCAAGATAAGCAATGTGCCTGTCGAAAGGATCGGTGGCTCCCAACGAACCGGGGGTGAATTTTGTCGGAACGGGACTGCCGTCGGCGTGTGCCAACAGCACTGCAGTGGGCTCTAACATGAAGGTGTTTCTCCAGGAAAATGCATCGTGTAGCGTCGGATGGATCTGTGGGTTTGTCAGCCGATGGCCTGAGTCACCAGCGCAAACTGGCGCACTCCGCCGATAGCCTGCGGCGGGGTGCCACGAGCCATTTGCGCAACGGTGTCGACCTGCTTCAGCCCGGCCTCTTCCAGCCAATGGGCCAGTCCGCTATCGGACGGTATATCCATACGCACGAATGCGTCCGGCACTTGGGCCAACAACACCGCGATCAAGTGCTTGGCCTGTTCTGGACTTTCCGCGATGACCGGGCCGATGCAGCGACCACGGCCGAATGGGCGCAGCATAGCGAAGGCGCGAAGCTGACCCTCGCGCTCGATACCGACTGAGTGTTCGACACTATCGAACAGATCATTGAGCACGGCTTGTCTGTTCAGGCCGCTGCCGGCGTTAGCCAGTTCGACTTGATCGCTTCGATCGGCTTCGGTCAGCGGGCGGCAGTGCTCACCGGCTGGCAGATCATTTGGTACAGGGGGCAGCGCATGCCCCTGATGTTGTTGAATATGTCCAAAGTCAATAAATCCCTGACTGGCATAAAGTGGGGCACCGGCTAACGTCGCATTGAGCATGGCGGTACGTGATCCGCAAGCCTCAAGTGCCAGTTCCATCAGCTTGCGACCTATACCCTGGCCCTGGTACTCATCACTGACGATCACCAGACCGATAGTGGCGTAATCTCCCTGCGCACAGGTGAACGAGGTACCTATCAGGCGACCTCCATCTTCTACGACAAAACCCTGCGCGATGCGTTGCAACATGGCCCATTCCTCCAAGCGGTGGGGCCATTTCAGCTGTATGGACAAGGCGTGGGCCAACGGCACATCGGCCGGGGTCATGGGGCGATAGCTATACGTAGGGCGTTGCGAATTGGACATGACAGATCTCCGTATACAGGGAGCGTGATCGGTCGGATTTCTCCGTGGAAAGTATTGGTATCTCACCTGCTGCGAGGCCTGACAAGAGGCCTCCATTGATTCGGTAGATTCTTTAAGCGACAGCTTT
Organism: Pseudomonas fluorescens group sp. PF-69; assembly: GCF_054481235.1. Lineage (NCBI taxonomy): Bacteria > Pseudomonadati > Pseudomonadota > Gammaproteobacteria > Pseudomonadales > Pseudomonadaceae > Pseudomonas > Pseudomonas fluorescens group sp. PF-69. The sequence goes on from NZ_JBTMNC010000001.1 coordinate 2,419,230, forward strand.
GTAGGCCACATTTACTGCTCAAATGAGAAGCAGTATCGGCAGTAAATACTGGATCGACTTTCAGGATGCAGAGCAAAGAAAAAGGCACTTCTGATGGGGAGATTGCTTAAAAAAAGGCGCCCGGATGGGCGCCTCAAGGCTAAGAGCGCGTGGAGAAGACCTTCAATAAAACCGGCCGGTCCACAGGTAAAACCGGCCAGGACCAAACCTTACAGAATGCTCAGTGGATACTCGATGATCAGGCGCACCTCGTCGATATCGCTCTCGAACGAGGTCGCGCGGTGTGTAGCCTGGCGCAGGCGGAAGGACAGGTCCTTGGCGGCCCCTGCCTGGACCACGTACTTGGCTTCCAGGTCACGCTCCCATTCCTTCTGGTCGTCACCCACCTGGTTGGCATAGGCACCGTGCGGATCGGCCTTGGTGCCATCGATTTGATCACCTTTGACATAGCGGGCCATGAAGCTCAGTCCCGGTATGCCGAATGTAGCCATGTTCAGGTCATAACGAGCCTGGATGGAACGCTCGTTGGGGGCGTTGAAGTCGGAGTACTGAATCGAGTTGGCCAGCCAGATCGAGTCCACACCGATATAGTCGAAATACTCGTCGCCATCGATCTTCTGATAGGCCAGGGTGAGCTTGTGGGCCCCCAAGGAATAGGCCGCTTTTGCCGACCAACTCGTGGTGTCCAGTTTACCGGCACGCGCTTCGCCTTGGTCCTGGGTCTTATAGGCCATCAAGCCAAAATTCAGCGATTGCTGATCACTCAGAGGGATCGTATAGGAGACACTGCCGAAGTGCTGACGCCAGACATTGACTGCCTCACTGGTGTACGCCATCAGGCTGAGGTTATTGTTGACTTTATAGGTGCCGCCGATGAAGTCGACACTGTCAGCTTCGGTTCCACCGTAAGTGGTGAGCAGTTTGTCATCGGAGTTGGTCGAGGCTCGATTGTTGAATGCGGTGAAGTGACCAGCCTCGAAAGAAACAGCGTCGAACTCTTTGCTCGACAGTTGGAAGCCGGTAGCGGTTTCCGGCAGCAAGCGGTTGTCGCCGGTGGCGAATACCGGAGCGGTCGGGCGTTGTTCGCCGTACTTCAGCACGGTAGAGGAAATGCGCATCTTCACTGCGCCGCCGATCTCGCCGTAGCTGTCCGGCACTTCAGCTTCAGCGGTGCGGTTGTTGCTGATCGGCAGCAGGCCGTTGCCGGCCCGGCCGCGGCCAGTGTCCAGCTTGACTCCACCGTACGCGAAGGCATCGGTGCCGAAACCGATGGTGCCCTGGGTGAAACCGGAGGCGAAGTCGAGCATGGCCCCTTGTGCCCACTCCTCGCGATAGCCATTGCGCTCGCTGGCCGGCTTGGAGCCGTTGGTACCTTGGCTATTGCTGCCGCCATTACGGAAGTCGCGATTCATATAGAAATTACGATTGAGCAACCCGAGGCTGCTGTCTTCAATGAAGCCATTGGCTTCCTGTTGCTGACCAGCTATTGCCAGTTGCGTGGTGGCGGCAATGACAGCCAAGGAGAGAGAGCTAAGTTTTGCGATGTTCATCGCTTACTCCATGAGTTCTTATTAGTGTTCGTTGCCTGCACGGCAAGCAACGCTCTTGCGGCAGCTCAGGTAAACCACTGCGAAGTAAACCCGGGAGAGTCCTGTCGATCAGCGCCTTGCGGTGGACTTGACCAGCAGCCGGGGCTGCGCAGCGGTGGCTGTATCGCAGTTACGGCGAGACCTGACAATGGGGTGCAGTCAATTCGGTAGATTGCATAAGTTGCGACTTCACGAGCCGCAATAACTACTCAATCGGGGAGGGGGATCAGCAGCAAATGTCGGCTTGTTTTTTTTGCGGGTATGCGCAAAAACAGCAAAGTGGGATGAACAACAGGTTTGTTTTGTATAGCGCCAGATTTGCCTCGGAGAAGTAAAAAAATCTGGCGCCGGTTGGTTGTTACCGGTGGGTTGGCAGTCGTTGGTCAGTAACTTCGCTCGCGGTCAACCTGGCCAAGCATTGACTCACCGCGTTGATGCCGGCGGATATTCTCCAGCAATACGCTAAACGCACTTTCCGGTTGGGTCATTGCAGCGATATGCGGTGTCAGCAATATCTGCGGATGGTGCCAGAAGGGATGGTCCGGCGCCGCCGGCTCCTGTTCCAGTACGTCGAGCACCGCCGCACTGAGCTGGCCGCTGGCCAGAGCCTCAAGCAGATCCTCTTCTATCAGGTGCCCACCCCGGCCCATGTTGATCAAGGCAGCGCCTTTGGGCAGGTGCTGGAACATCTGACGGTTGAGAATCCCTTTAGTCTGCTCGGTCAATGGCAAGACACAAAGCACTATGTCGCACTGGCTGAGGAACGCTGGAAGTTGCTCGGCACCCGCAAAGCAGTCCACTCCGGCAATGTGGTGCTCGCTGCGTGCCCAGCCCGATAAGGCGAATCCAAAGGTCTGCAAGGTGGCCAGAATCTGTTGAGCTTGTGTGCCGAGCCCCATGACACCTACCCGACGATTGGCTGCCGGTTGCAGCAGGTGAGCCTGCCAGCACCGAGCCATTTGTTGCTGGCGATAACGGAGCATATCCCGGTGCAGGCTGAGTACCGCAAAACTGGCGTATTCGCACATGCCCCCGGTAATGCTCGGGTCGAGTAAACGTACCACCGGCAGGGTCGTTGGCAGACGGTCAAGGTCAAGTTGGTCGACCCCTGCCGACAAGGCGAATAGTACCTGCAGATTTGGCAACAATGTTTCGAGATTGTCCGGCGCCTGCCAGGCCGCCAAGTAGCGAATATCCTTCGGATCGCCGATGTCCGGCCAGGCACGCCATTCGATATCCGGAGCGCGCTCAGCGAATAGACGCTTCCATTGTTCGCCACGCACCGGGTCAGCTTTATAGAGCAGCGCCATGGGTAACTTCTCGCATTAGATTGGGAGTATCCAGCATGCCCGAGTGGCAGAGCAGGATATGTCGAAAGAATCTGCGTAAACGCATAACGTTGCGTTGTATGGGGTGCATGTCGGCAGATTCCATGAGGGCTGGCTACAGCTGAAGGATTCTGCTGTTTGCCGGGGTGAAAACAGTCAATCCGGATTTCTCAGAGGCCAAGTTCGGCTTAGACAATTGCGTCGAAAGCTTACTCTTGGAGCACATCGCAACCACTTCCAGGTTGCCAGGCTCACTATGGGAGATACCATGAACAGTAAAGTCGAAGAAACCCCGAGTTTGCTCCGTCAGCGCGATCAATTTGTGCCAAGGGGTTTGGTCACGGCACACCCGCTGGTCATCGACCGGGCCCAAGGTTCTGAAGTCTGGGACGTGGACGGGACGCGCTACCTGGACTTCGTCGGCGGCATTGGCGTTTTGAACATCGGTCATAATCACCCGAAGGTGGTTGCGGCAGTGCAGACCCAATTGCAAAAGATCAGCCATGCTTGCTTCCAGGTGGTGGCCTACAAACCCTATATCGACCTGGTACAACGTTTGTGCGAGTTGGTGGGTGGTCAAGAAGCCTACAAGGCGGCGCTGTTTACTTCCGGTGCAGAGGCTGTGGAGAACGCGGTGAAGATCGCCCGCGCGCATACCAATCGTTCAGCTGTTATCTCCTTTCGTGGCGGTTTCCATGGGCGTACTTTACTGGGTACGACGCTGACTGGCATGAGCCAACCCTACAAGCAAAACTTCGGGCCCTTCGCTCCAGAAGTCTTCCATACCCCATACCCTAACGCCTATCGCGGTTTCAGCAGCGAGATGGCTTTGCAAGCTCTTAACGAATTGCTGGCGACCCAAGTCGCTCCGGATCGAGTAGCGGCGATCATCATCGAGCCAGTGCAGGGCGATGGAGGCTTCCTTAGCGCGCCGCCGGAGTTTCTCCAGGCGCTGCGGGCTCTGACCGAACAACATGGCATCGTGCTCATTCTCGATGAAATTCAGACCGGTTTCGGCCGTACCGGCAAGTGGTTCGGTTTCCAGCACGCCGGGATTCAACCGGATCTGGTCACCGTCGCCAAGAGTCTCGCCGGTGGTTTGCCCATATCGGGCGTGGTGGGACGTGCGCACATCATGGACGCACCATTACCTGGTGGTCTCGGCGGTACTTACGGCGGTAACGCCCTGGCTTGCGCAGCGGCGTTGGCGGTGATCGAAACCTATGAGCAGGAGCAATTGCTCGCGCGCGGTGAAGTATTGGGCGAGCGGCTGCGTCAGGGCCTGCTGCGCTTGCAGGCAAGTCACCCTCGAATTGGTGACGTACGCGGCACCGGCTTCATGCTGGCAATTGAATTGATCAAAGACGATGAGGCCCGCAGCCCTGATGCAGAACTCACCCAACAACTGATCGATCAGGCCAGGGTTGGCGGGCTGTTGGTGATCAAATGCGGGGTGTACCGAAATGTGCTGCGCTTCCTGGCTCCTTTGGTAACCGAAGAAAATCAGATCGACGAAGCGCTGACAATTCTTGAAGCGGCATTGCTACGGGTATTGGATTAATCTCAGGTCTCGGTTGGCGCAATGTAGCAATGCGCCGACCGAGGGCATTTAGAGCACATGGATTGATGAATGCATCATGGGAGGCTACACACCATGCACCTGACTGATTATCGTGCACTGCTGATTGATTGCGACGAAGTCCTGGTCGATCGGGATTCCGGTATCTGGACGGCCCTGCAACCTTTGCTCGAAAACCAAGCGGGCATGCCAGGCAGGGAAGAGGTATTGGCTGAGTTTGACGAGGCGGTGCGCACGCTTTATCCACGTTTTTCCGAGCTGGGCTTCAGTGGCTTATTGTGCTTTGCCCATCGTCAGCTGGCAGAGCGTTTTGGGCTCAAGGCCAGTTGGGAAGAGGGCATGAGTTTCGCCCGTTCGGCATGCAACTGGTCGCTGTTCGAGGACGCGCCCGGTGCCATGTTGTATCTGCGTAAATTCTATCGGTTGCTGGTGTACTGTGATCGTGATGCTGAGGATCGCGAGCAGCTCTGTGAGCGTTTGGGTATTTTATCCGAAGACCTGCATTCCCGAGCCAGCAAACCATTGGAGGACGACGCATGGTTGCTGGCCAACAACCTGCAGCCTGAAAATATTCTGCAGATTACCAAACCTCCTGCGGAGCTGCCAAAATCGGCTGGATTGTGCCTGATCCGCCGTGGCGATGAGAATTATACTCAGGAGTATTCCGCAGATTTTTACATTACTAGCATGGCTGACCTGGTCGCTCAGCACCAGCTATCTTTAAGACGTTGAGTTTGCTAAAACCGCTGTCTAACGGAACAACAATCAAGAGGTACCCGATGGAAGGTTTAATTAAACTAGACCGAATTGATATCAGTATCCTGGTTGAACTTCAAAAAGATGGTCGAATGACCAACGTCAGTCTGGCCGACGCGGTGGGTCTGTCATCCAGCCCATGCTTACAGCGGGTCAAACGGCTTGAATCGGCCGGCTATATTTCCGGATATAGAGCTCATCTAAACCTTGCCAAGATCACCGATTCGGTCACCGTATTTACTGAGATCACACTCAGCGACCATAAGCGGGAGGACTTCGCCAAGTTCGAATCCAATATTCGTCTGGTCGATGAGGTGCTTGAGTGCCATTTGGTCAGCGGTGGTTACGATTACTTGGTGCGCTTCATGACCTGCAGTATTCAGCATTATCAGGAAGTGATGGAAGCGCTTCTGGACAAGAATATCGGTATTTCCAAGTACTTCAGTTATATCGTAATTAAATCCCCAGTACTTAAAGATGGGGTTCCTCTACGTAGGCTATTGCGTCACTGATGCCACCCAGGTCAGTTGGATTAGGCAAAGTAAGAAGCGGTACGAAGCCCAAATCCATATTGCTAGCCGCTTCCGGATCCGACGTGTCGTCAAAAGAGCACAACTCCATCACGGGCTGCATGAGACGTTGGCAGGCGCGTTTACGAGCCGGGTACGTTCAAGCAGGGCCAAACATTCAACAAAAACAACTATTCCACCGAGGTAAGAAAGATGAGTGCGGCTTCCCTGTATCCCGTTCGTCCCGAGGTTCTGGCCAACACGCTGACCGACGAGGCGACCTACAAGGCCATGTACCAGCAGTCGGTCGTCAACCCCGACGGCTTCTGGCGCGAGCAAGCCAAGCGCCTCGACTGGATCAAGCCTTTCACCACAGTGAAGCAGACCTCCTTCGACGATCACCATGTCGACATCAAATGGTTCGCCGACGGCACTCTGAACGTTTCCTACAACTGCCTCGACCGTCATCTGGCCGAGCGCGGCGATCAAGTCGCGATCATCTGGGAAGGCGATGACCCGGCGGAGAGCCGCCACATCACTTACCGCGAACTGCACGAACAAGTCTGCAAATTCGCCAACGCCCTGCGCGGCCAGGACGTGCACCGCGGCGACGTGGTGACGATCTACATGCCGATGATCCCCGAAGCCGTGGTCGCCATGCTGGCCTGCACCCGGATCGGCGCGATTCACTCGGTGGTGTTTGGTGGCTTCTCGCCCGAAGCCCTGGCCGGGCGCATCATCGACTGCAAGTCGAAAGTGGTGATCACCGCCGACGAAGGCATTCGTGCCGGCAAGAAAATCCCGCTCAAGGCCAACGTCGACGACGCGCTGACCAACCCGGAAACCAGCAGCATCCAGAAGGTCATCGTGTGCCAGCGCACCGGCGGCAACATCAAGTGGAACCAGCATCGCGACATCTGGTACGAAGACCTGATGAAAGTGGCGGGCACCGTGTGCGCGCCGAAGGAAATGGGCGCCGAAGAAGCGCTGTTCATCCTCTACACCTCCGGTTCCACCGGCAAGCCCAAGGGCGTACAGCACACCACCGGCGGCTACCTGTTGTACGCGGCCATGACCCACGAGCGCGTGTTCGACTACCGCCCGGGCGAGGTTTACTGGTGCACCGCCGACGTCGGCTGGGTCACCGGGCACTCCTATATCGTCTACGGCCCGCTGGCCAACGGCGCGACCACGCTGCTGTTCGAAGGCGTGCCGAACTACCCGGACATCACCCGGGTGGCGAAGATCGTCGACAAGCACAAGGTCAACATCCTCTACACCGCCCCGACCGCCATTCGCGCCATGATGGCCTCGGGCACCGCCGCCGTTGAAGGCGCCGACGGCAGCAGCCTGCGCCTGCTCGGGTCGGTCGGCGAGCCGATCAACCCGGAAGCCTGGGACTGGTATTACAAGAATGTCGGCAAGTCCCGCTGCCCGATCGTCGACACCTGGTGGCAGACCGAAACCGGCGGCAACATGATGAGCCCGCTGCCGGGCGCCCACGCCCTCAAGCCGGGTTCGGCGGCCCGTCCGTTCTTCGGCGTGGTACCGGCGCTGGTGGACAACCTGGGCAACATCATCGAAGGCGAGGCCGAGGGCAACCTGGTGATCCTCGATTCGTGGCCAGGCCAGGCACGTACGCTGTACGGCGACCACGACCGCTTCGTCGACACCTACTTCAAGACCTTCCGTGGCATGTACTTCACCGGTGACGGCGCCCGTCGCGATGCCGACGGCTACTACTGGATCACCGGTCGCGTGGACGACGTGCTCAACGTCTCCGGCCACCGCATGGGCACCGCCGAGATCGAAAGCGCCATGGTCGCCCACCCGAAAGTCGCCGAGGCGGCAGTGGTCGGTGTGCCGCATGACATCAAGGGGCAGGGCATTTATGTCTATGTCACGATCAATAGCGGCGAAGAGGCAGACGAAAAGCTGCGTATTGAACTGAGGAACTGGGTACGCAAGGAGATCGGCCCGATTGCTTCGCCGGATATCATCCATTGGGCACCGGGCCTGCCGAAAACCCGTTCGGGCAAGATCATGCGGCGGATTCTGCGCAAGATTGCGGCGGCCGAATACGATGGGTTGGGTGATATCTCCACCCTGGCCGATCCGAGTGTGGTGCAGCACCTAATCGACACCCACAAAACCATGAACGCTGTTGCCGCTGAGCAAAAACTGACCCAGTAAAGGCTTCGATGGGCTGGTCATCAGTTGGACAATCGGCACGCGTCCAGATGCCGACTTTGTGAACACCATGTTGGATGCTGCCATCGAGACGGTGGCTAACAGCAATGACCGGCCCACCGTCCACTCTGATCGCGGTGCCCACTATCGCTGGCCTGGGTGGCTCACTCGGATACGCGATGCGAAACTGATTCGCTCGATGTCGCGCAAAGGGTGCTCGCCCGATAATGCGGCCTGTGAAGACTTCTTCGGACGGCTGAAAACGGAGCTGTTCTACCCTCGGGACTGGCGGGCCACAACCATTGAGCAGTTCATTCAGGCCGTTGACTCCTACATCCGCTGGTACGACGAAAAATGAATCAAAATCACCCTTGGCTCGCTCAGTCGCAGCCCTGGCGCAGATTGTTTCTTGAGTTCGTCCTCCAAGAGGCAGAACAGTTGTTGCCAGCTAAAGCAGACCAGTTTGAAGCGGTAGTCGTTGCCAGGAAGGAGGGCTGTGATGATGTTTTGATACAGTTCTTCACGCGTGCTGTGGCTTAGATCAGTCAAGCCACCGAGGGTCAACAAGATACAGTTTTCCGTGAGCTTGCCATCACCCCAACCGGCTTGGAGCTCTGCCGCCAACTGCCCCGCGTATTGTTGCCGAGAGTAGTCATGGCGTTTGGCTTTCACCAGTAGCGATTGTTGCCCATCACTTATCACTACATCAGGCTCTATACGACGACCATCAGGCTGGCACCACGATGGCCAAAAATCAATGTCTTCAATTGCACCAAAGGCTCCGTCCAGCAACTTGGTCAACGTGGCGCTGAATAAGTCGTCTGGCAGGTAAGCAAGACGCTCGAAGACGCTCGCAGTGATCACGTCTTCCGCGCCCTCAGCCTGGCCGAGTATCAAGCGGGTACCTTCAAGCCCGGTGCCTCGTTTCTTGCCAGAAATGACGGCATTCAACATGGTTCGCTTCCTTGTGGCTGCTGCGAAATTGCACTCCACTTGACCACCCGTTTGCATTCGACCTGACCAGTCATTTGCATTCGTGCTGACCACCGATTGTACCGGATTTGCCCGGCACACTTTGTGACCATGATCTGCAGAGAACGGCCAGAAGGAGTCCTCAGGGGTCAGCATCACGCTTCAACTTGCGAAGACATAGCGAGCATAATGAATCGTCCCCGCCAGGACCAAAGTGTGAGTAACATCATGACCGAAGCCCAACGCTGGACAGTGAAATGCCAAGATCCTGCGGATGGAAGTGGCGACGTCATCATTGATTTGCCGCCTGAGCTACTCGCCAGTTTAGGACTGAGCATCGGTGACGTGTTGACGATTGAAGTGATCGACGGCGCGATAGTTCTGACACCGAAGTCGAGCGACTCAGCTTCACCCTGAGTCGAGCCCGTGCGCTCCAACTAATCATCAAGCGGGCATAAGTGAACGGCACATTTTAAGCGGCGGCGATTGCGCAGACAGGTAGAAAACGGCCACCTTGTGCCGGCGTAACCAGGGAAGTTACTGTTCAAAAGCCAGATAACTCAGACTGCTAGATCGCCACGGCGGACGCTCTTACATTGCTGCTGCACAATCAGCACGCCCTGGGTGCGGTGATAGAAGAAATAACCAAGTTGCTTTCAGAAAATGGGGTAGGCAGTGTCGCCGCTCATGCAATGTCGGCAATGGAAACGCTGGACACAAATGCTCAAGCCATCACAGATTCCATTATGAGGATACGCCAGTCATAGATCACTCAGTGCAGCACTACTCTCTGTTGAATCGCCCCGGGTTTTCTAGACACTCTCCAAGTCCGCTGTCGCCTTCGGTTGTCATTAGAAAATAAAATGAAATTATTAGTTTGTGAAATAGAACCTGCCTGAACCCTAATCCTGTGATTTCTGTTGCGGTCATAAGGATGCGACAGGCTGTCGCAGGTGTTGCCCGCCACGTCTATCATGGCAAGATGGCGCACTTTTCTCCTGCCCCATGGAAACTGCGCGTGCCTCGCACTCGAACTCAGCGGCGATTCGCGACCTGGCTGGCCATGCTGGCCCTGGGCCTGCTGCTGTTTGCCCCCACGGTTTCCCGTACTGTTCAAGCCTTGGAGCATTCGCCAGATGGCGCCTGGTGTTCTGAATATACGATGGGCAATGCCCATCACCCCAGTGAGTCCGGTCATGCCGGCAGTCATGTACTGGACGCGTGTGCCTATTGCTCGCTGCTGAGCGATAACCCGGCCCTGCCGTGGGCCTTGGCGGTGCTGCCAGCGCTGGTGCCCTCCGCACTCGACACAACACCCTGCACGCCCCCCTTACCACCGTATCAATGGCCGCTGAACCTCTGTCCTCGCGGGCCGCCACAAGTCTGATCCCGGCGTTTTTCATCGAACACACAACCTGCGCATGAATGCCGCAGGCGCCAAGGCGTCTGCGGTTTTCTGCGTGTCTTGTCGCCCTGAATCATGGATCAGAACCGATGCCTATCATCCACTCGCAGCGCGCGATCACCGCGCTGAAGTCTCCTGCCGCCCGTTCGCTGGCGCCACACCCGGCGATGCGCCTGTCGAACCTGAACAACGCTCTGCTCACGGCCCTGGCCAGTAGCCTGCTCTTGTTGCCGACCGCGCTGCCTGCGCTTGCAGACAGCACCGCGCCCGTCACCTCCGGCCCCATGGTCCTCGACGATGTGCTGGTCACCGCCGATGGCCAGACACAAACACAGCCATTGCCCCACGCCGTCGCCAGCGCCCCGGCGGTGGTAGAAAGTCGCAGCGCCGAACAGGTCCGCGATAGCGTCAACTTGATGACCTCCGCGCAGAGCCTGAAATACCTGCCCAGCATCGAGGTGCGCGAACGCTACATCGGCGACCGCAACGGCATTGTTTCCACCCGCACCACCGGCACCGTGTCCAGTGCCCAGTCGCTGGTCTATGCCGACGACTTGCTGCTCTCCAACCTGCTGGGCAACAGCTACAGTTTTCCGCCACGCTGGGGCATGGTGTCACCGAGTGAGATTTCCCGCGTCGACGTGATGTATGGCCCGTTCAGTGCGTTGTATCCAGGTAATTCCATGGGTGGCGTGGTTACCCTGGAAACCCGTATGCCGACCCAACCGGAATTCCATGCCGCGATCAACACTTCGCAACAGGACTTCAAGCTCTACGGCACCCACGAGAACTACAACACCGGCAACGTCAGCCTGGCCGGCGGCAGCCGTAACGGACCGTTTTCGGTCTGGGTCTCCTACGATCATCTCGACGCCCACGGCCAGCCGATGAGCTTTGCCACCGCCAACCTCTCGAGCAGGACCGCCGCAGCTTCCGCCACACGGGTCAGCGGCTCACATCAGGACTCCGACCAGAACGGCAACCAGCGCCTGGTATTCGGTGGCTATGCCATCGACCACAGCGTGCAGGATCAGGGCAAAATCAAGCTCGGCTGGGACATCAACGATGACATCACCGCCACCTACACCTTGGGTCTGTGGGCCGATGAATCGCACACCAGCGTCGACAGTTACCTGAAAAGCAGCAGCGGCCAGACCTTCTATAACGGTCCGGTGAACATCGACGGCAAGGCTTACACCGTATCCGGCCTCAACCCCGGCAGCACCGACGAGTTGCACATGCTCAACGCGTTGTCGATTGGCAGCGACACCAAGGGGCCGTTCGACTGGCATGCGGCCTACAGCAACTACAACTATCTCAACGAAGAAACGCGCTCGGCCTCCAACTACGGCCAGACCCAGGCCGGCAGCCGCCAGGTGCAGGACGGCACCGGTTGGCAGACGGGTGAGTTGCGTGGTATCTGGCGCCCACAGCCGCTACTGGATCAAACCCATGAAGTCACCTTCGGCTACCACGTCGATGACTACCTGCTCAGGCAGGACACCTACAAGGTCGATGAGTGGAAGAACGGCGCCAGCGGCCCAAAGACCGCGTCGTCTGAAGGTGAAACCCGCACCCAGGCGCTGTATGTGCAGGACGTCTGGAAACTGGCGCCGCGCTGGACCCTGACCCTAGGCGGCCGCGAGGAATACTGGCAAGCCTTCGACGGCTTCAACCTCAATACCTCGACCACCCCGACCCAGGTGAACTACCCGGGCCAGCACCGCAGCAATTTCTCGCCCAAGGCCGCCTTGGCCTTCGACATCACCCCTGAGCTGCAAACCCGCTTCTCGTATGGTCGTGCGGTACGTTACCCGACCGTGACCGAGCTGTTTCAGCAGGTCACCAGCGGTAATCAACTGGTGCAGAACAACCCCGATCTTAAACCCGAGGACGTGCAGTCTTACGACTGGACCACGCAGTACAGCTGGAGCCAGTACCAGTTGCGAGTTTCGTTGTTCCAGGAAAACCGTCACGACGCACTGTTCTCGCAGACCGACACCACCGTCAGTCCCAACTTGACCCAGATCGAGAACATCGACCGCGCGCGCATTCGTGGCGTGGAAACCGCGCTCGATGCCCAGGACGTCGGCCTGCCGGGCCTGGAACTGTCGGGCAGCATCACCTACGCCGAATCCGAGGTGCAGGAGGACAACCAGGCGCCGGCGGCCGAAGGCAAGGACTTCCCGCGCATCCCGCGCTGGCGCAGCCGCGTCTCGGCGATCTACCACCAGAACCCGCAACTGACCTATGCCCTGGGCTACCGCTACTCCAGCGGCGCCTACAGCACCCTGCTCAACACCGACACCGACCACGATACCTACGGCGGCATCAGTCATTACAGCGTGTTCGACGTCAAGGCCAGCTACAAGATCGACGCGCACCTCACCGCGTCCGCCGGCATCGACAACCTCGGCAACGAACAGTACTTCGTCAGTCCGCATCCCTATCAGCAACGCACCGCTTTCCTAGGGTTGAACTATGACTACTGACCTTCGAGAACCTCGGTGCGTAACTACCGCCACACACTCCGCGAGCGACAGCAACCAGCGTCGCGCCTCGCTCTACCGGCTCATCTGGCGCTGGCATTTCTATGCCGGGCTGCTCTGCATCCCCTTCGTGCTCGCCCTGTCGCTGAGCGGTTCAATCTACTTGTTCCGCCCGCAGATCGACGCATTGCTCGACAGCCCCTACAACCATGTCCAGGCAGAAGCCGCGCGGCGACCGCTCAGCGAGCAGGTGCAAGCGGCCCTGGCGTTGGTGCCGGGCGGTGTGCTCAACGCCTACCAACTGCCCGACGGCCCGACTGAGGCCACGCAAGTGCTGATCGGCAAGGGCAAATCCCTGCTGCGGGTGTACATCGACCCGGTGACGACCAAGGTGCTGCATAGCGTGGCTGATGACGAGCGCTTCACACGCCAGTTGTTCCACCTGCACGGCGAACTGCTGATGGGCAGCCTCGGCTCGGCACTGGTGGAACTGGCTGCCTGCTGGACCGTCGTCATGCTGCTCTCGGGTCTTTATCTCTGGTGGCCACGGGGCGGACGCCTGGCGGGTGTCCTCTATCCGCGCCTGCGCCAGCAAGGTCGACTGTTCTGGCGTGACTTGCACGCGGTGGTCGGGTTCTGGGTATCGCTGTTCGCCGTGCTGCTGATCCTCAGCGGCCTGCCCTGGGCGAGCGTGTGGGGCGGCACCCTCAAAGAGCTGCGGCAGTGGGTCGCGAGCCACGCTATCGAACAGGACTGGACCACCGGCCGCGCGTCGGAACTGGCTCAGCGCCGAGCGATGAACACGCCGGCCGACGAGCACGCCAATATGCCCGGCATGCACCATGACGGCAGCATGGCGATGACCATGAGTGCCCCGGCCGCGTCGATCTATGAGCCACTGGAGCGCCTGGCACCTATCGTCGACGCCCTGCAACTGCCGTCACCGGTACTGATCTCGCCGCCTTCGGCACAAACGCCGAACTGGACCGCACGCTCTGATGCTGCCAACCGTCCGCAACGGGTCAACCTGGTGCTCGACCCGGTCAGCGGCATGGTGCTAAAGCGTGTTGATTTCAATCAGCGACCATTGCTCGACCGCATCATCGGCTACGGCGTGGCTGCTCATGAAGGCCAACTGTTCGGGCTGGCTAACCAGTTGCTGGGCCTGGTCACCACCCTCGGCCTGATGACGTTGTCGCTCAGCGCCTGCGTGCTCTGGTGGCGTCGACGTCCACAGGGCGTTCTCGGTGCGCCGCCTGCTCCGGTCGATGTCCGTTACCCGGTAATCCTGCTCGGCATACTGGTCTTGCTTGGCCTATACCTTCCACTAATGGGCGCATCGATGCTGGTGCTGTGGTTGCTGGAACGCTGCGTACTGTCGCGTATCGCACCCATGCGCAACTTCCTCGGCCTGGGCGCCGGATAACACTTGTGCCCACAGTGGCGGGGTCTGACTCCTTGGCTCCGCCGCTGGTTTTCGATTTTGAATACGAACCCAAGTAATTTTAAAAAAACAAATTCAACGAAATACTCCGTCGTTAACCAGAGGTAATACTGATGTCTGCTCATTTTGCGAAGAAAGTACTGACTACCGTTGCGTTGCTTGCATCCTTTGCTACGGCTACTTCGGTGTTCGCGCATGCCCACCTGAAGAGTCAAACGCCGGCCGCCGACAGCACGGTCACTGCACCGAAAGATTTGCATCTGGTGTTTTCCGAGGGCGTTGAAGCCAAGTTCACAACAGTTTCCATCACTGCCGATGGTGCTGCGGTTGCGGTCAAGAGCATTGAAACCGCTCCGGGCGACCAGAAGACGTTGATCGTCACATCGGAAAAGCCGCTGGCTGCTGGGAAGTACAAAGTTGAATGGCATGCGGTATCGGTCGACACCCACAAGAGTGATGGCAACTATGGTTTCACGGTAGGTAACTGAGACTTCGGAGGCCTGAAAAAGGAGAGCATATCGTCTGATTAGGGGCTTGTTATGCAGGCCCCTTGTGTAAAGTCTCCGGTAGGGTTTTGTCGGGGCAAACTGCAAGAAGCGTTACGCGAAGACAGTGGTTCAGCCTTTGAAGACCAATTGCACGAGGCGAGCAACCACAACCCCCAGTAGCGGTAGAAGAATCACCATCAAAACAAGCTCAGGCAGTTCACCGAGTACCGCGCCATAAAACCTTTTTGTGGCCATGGCATGTAACTCGGACAGGCTTTTCGAGAATAACAGCACGCTAGCGCAATAACCAACCACCCCGCACGACCAATCTCTTCGGGTATCAGTGAATAGAACCAGAACGGTTCCCCAGCCGATGCTCGCGAATAGCAAAACGATGAAACCCAAAGTCGAACCGGTGCAAACATGACTGGCTGTTGCGCCGACCACTCCGCTGAGAAAGAAGCTATACATGGCGTCACGAATCATGGAGGTCGCTACATTCGTGCACTGAGAATAGATGACGGCGCATCAGTGCTTCTTTGACCATGGGAGGCAAAATCCCGCAATCAAAATATCTCACCATCAGTGGTAGAAACGTCGCCCAGAAAAGAAGGGCCAATAGTATCAGATGTAAGAGTCGCGGTTAGCGGCAAAAAAGAAGAGTGCCAAGGGCCTTTCGGCCCTTGGCACTCGGTGATACGACGTTAACCCTGCCAAGAGAAATCTTCGTATCAGCTTTGAATCTAGCACGCATTCACTCACTGGCGGAGCTGCGACAACACGCCACAGCCAAATCCACCAATCAGCAAAATCACAACTACTTAATAGGCGAGTCGACGGCTGCGGCAGCCTGTCGCACTTGGGATGTCGAACCGCCGTTATTACACTCGGAACGCCTTGCTGATATGCGCTGTGCCAAACGGTTCAGGCACCAGCAATGCTCAAGCGCCACGGATGGATTGAGTCATTTCAAAGGCCAAGCCCTGAATATAAAAATGTCCAATGAGGTCAACCGTGAAAAAAATACTGGCTGCTGCCTGTTTACTCGCACTCTCTAACGCACACGCAGCGCAGGATCCTGAGGCGGTGTTCAACCGTGCTTGCACCATGTGCCACAGTGGCCAGCTACCCATGGCGCCGAAAAAAGGCGATCAAGCGGCCTGGAAACCTCGCCTGGAGCAAGGCACTGATGTGTTGGTCAAACACGTGACCGAAGGCTTTAATGCCATGCCGGCGCGCGGCCTGTGCATGGACTGTAGCGCCGAAGACTACAAGGCCGTTATCGCCTGGATGTCGAAGTAAGTATCGTCCCAGCCAAGCGATCCTGCCGGATAGAAGCGCCTGAGTGTTCCAGGGATGGATATCAGCGTCGAAATCCGGCGCCGCCCTTGCCTTTGAAAAGGCGCTAGTCAACGTCTCAGAGCGCCAATGGCAATACAAACTCCGCTCAATAATATCCGGTGGAAATAACGACTGCCTCTGCTGAAAGCTTCAAAACACATAGGATGGCACGGTGTAAGCCAGAGACAACGTTTCAGCGTTTCTGCAATGTGTAAGCGAAAGGAGCAATGATCTCGATTTGACCACTGTGGAGCAGATAAGCCGGAGGCTTGGGCAGCGGCTGCGCGCGTTTGATCATGTCCAGGGTTGCCCGGTCCAGATCGGCGTTGCCGGAGCCGCTCACCAGCTCAAACGACAACACCCTGCCTTCGGCATCGACCACGAACCGCAGACGGTTCAGCCCTTCCTTGTTCCGCGCTAGAGCGCTGGCCGGGTACTTCTTGTACTTCTGCAGGTGCGCCAGCAACGTACCTTGCCAGCTGGCCTTGGCCCCCACTTGAGCCGCCGATGGGCCAGGCGCTGGCTGAGCGGATTGCTCCGTCGGTGCCGGCGTCGGTGGCGCTTCGCTCGGTTTTGCCTCGGATGGCTTTTCCTTGGGCGGCGCGGGCTTTTTCTCCACAGGCTTGGGCGGTTGAGGTTTGGGCTTGGGCTTGACCGGTTTCGGCACCGCAATCTCGGCCTTGGGGGCTTCGGCGAGTTTCGGTATCGGCAGTTCTTCAACCGGAGCCGGCGGCTGCGGCGGTGTGACGACCTTTGGCGGTGCAGGCGGTGGCGGGGCGGGAAGCGGTGCCAGCTCGACCATCATTGCCTGGGGCGGCAATTCGATAGGCGGGCGAGTGGTCCAGTTCACGGCCAGCGCAACGGCCAGCGCGTGAATGCCCAGCACCACGGCCAGGCTCGCGCCGTATCGCGTCAGCTTATGGCGCGTCGTGATCATTTCTTGACTGCCGACTCGAGACCGACCAGACCCACCTTCAGGTAACCGGCGGAGCGCAGGGTGTCCATCACGCTCATGAGGTCGCCGTAGTCCACGCCTTTATCGGCCTGGAAGAAGATCGTCGTGTCTTTCTTGCCCTGGGTCTTGGCGTCGAGTGTGGCGCCGAGTGTTTCGGCCTTCACTTCGTCTTCGCCGAGGAACAGGCGCTGGTCAGCCTTGACGCTGAGGAACACCGGTTTTTCGGGGCGTGGCGCCGGTTTGGCGGTGGACGCCGGCAGGTCGACCTTGATGTCCACGGTGGCCAGCGGCGCCGCAACCATGAAGATGATCAGCAGCACGAGCATGACGTCGATGAACGGCGTGACGTTGATTTCGTGATTCTCGGCCAGATCGTCGTCTGCGCCTTCTTCCAAATGCAGGCCCATGGCCGATTACCCCACTTTCACCATGTGCGGTTGCGAGCTGCGCTCAGGCTGGTGGTCGAGGTCGCGGCTGACCAGCAGCAGGACCTGCGCCGAAGCGTCGGACACCTGCGCCTTGTAACCGGCGATGGAGCGGGCGAATACGTTGTAGATGACGACCGCGGGAATCGCGGCAACCAGTCCCAGCGCCGTCGCCAGCAAGGCTTCGGCGATGCCGGGGGCCACTACGGCGAGGTTGGTGGTCTGGGTCTTGGCGATGCCGATGAAGCTGTTCATGATGCCCCATACGGTACCGAACAGGCCTACGAACGGCGCAGTGGAACCGATGGTGGCGAGCACGCCGGTACCGCTGCTCATGTTGCGACCGCAGGCAGCGACCAGGCGTTCGAGGCGGAAGCTGACACGCTCCTTGATGCCTTCTTTCTCGCGGCTGTTGACCGACAGGCGCATTTCTTCGAGGGCGTCGTGCACCAGCAAATTAGCGAGGGTGCCCGCCTTTGCCGCGGAGACGCTGGCTTCCTTGAGCGAGGCAGATTTTTTCAGCTGGGCGATTTCACCGCGCAGACGGCGCTTGGCGCCCATCAGCTCCAGGCCTTTGGCGATCCAGATGGTCCAGGTGATGATCGAGGCGATGGCCAGGCCGATCATGACGATTTTCACGATGATGTCGGCGTTCTGGTACATGCCCCACGGCGACAGGTCATGCGGCATACCCATGCTGTTAATGCCCATAGCTTGCAAGCTCTCAATTGGAACCACGGCCGGTACCGCGGCAACTTTTTCAGCCAACACAACAGGTGGGATCAGCAAGCCCACCAACGAAATCGCTACATGAGCGATAGATCTGAAACATGTTATTCCGATGTGTATAGAAAACTTATGTTGAGTAATGCTCATACCTGCATGCCCTGAAGTGAGATAAAGACAAATTGTTTTGCGTTTAACACCCAAACAGTTATTCGGGCACCCAATGTAAAATTTCATTTGAGTCAAGCACATCTATAAGGCTGAGCTTGGCGAGTGCCTCGATTTCCAAGTAAGCACCTTAAGAGTTAAAGCCCACCCGACATTCTGGACATTGCTTGACTGGAGGGGCCTGAGTTATTCGGGGATAGGTAACCATCGTCGAAATCCGGCGCCGCCTTTCCCTGTCAAAGGACACCAGGCAAAGTCCCAAGGCGTCGGTGGAAACTCCTCCTGTTCAGGGTCAACGCCAGCGATAGAACGAGGTGCTACTTTCCAGTCAAACACCCTCACTGAAGAACCTTGCCACGCCAGTACTAGCCCTCGTGCCTGGCTATCGTCAGTATTTATCCAGCGGGCCGCTGCTGCCGTCATGAAGGAATCGATGTGCTCCTCGTGGATTTGCGCCTGGTAGGTCGACGTGAGTAACCAACGGCAAACACTGAGGTAGTAAGTCCAATTCAGCGGCGGATAATTGCGGTATGCCCAGGTCATGAAACTGCGAAATATATTCAGACCATCCGGTGGATCTAGCTTGAGTAACCCCGGACACACGTCGAACAACGTATGCCAGTAAGGCAGCAATCGGGCATCCAGGTGAACAAAACAGCGTGCATTACTGGGGTAGTCAGGAAACGGCAACAGGAAGTCGCCACGACTGCTCACACGTGACGTTTTACTGACCAGTCGCGAAGCCCCTGAAGGGATGGCTAAAGAACGCATGCCGGCCTCCATGCCATCGCCGCTTGCAGTTTATAGGATGCCGAAAAACTAAAGATCAGCCCTTCGAGAGGGCTGAACCTGCAACCTGAATGATCAATAACGCGAGACATACTGCCTTCCTTCCCGTGACGATTAAACGGCGTCCACCGGTGGTCGCATCAGCGACAACCTGGTGTAAAACAGACGACGAAAAAACAAGCGGTAGCCGGCGAATCAAACTGGCTACTTGCAAGCGTCAAACCTAAGGGGAAGCGCGAGGGTTGGCCGAGGGCCAGGAATAGCGGGGAGGTGCCTTGCAGCGCAGTTCGCGGCTAGGGCGCGGTTTTTGTCCGACCCGTAGCAGCCAAGTCAAGCAAAACAGAAAGGCGATGCCCAACGTCACCGCAGAACAGATAGGGCAGGAAAAACTACCGGCCCACCCCCTGGCTGACGGGTCAGTGAAATCCGTGTTCTGGGTCGGGTTCTTGCTGCCCAGAGCAGAGCAAAACTGACCACCAATGCCATTGAGTTCAAGCCCGGTCATCTGCCCATGCCCCAAACCGCAGGCGAACACGTTGAACAGGACGCAAAAATACAGCGTCCAGGCAACGAGTGAGCGGTTTGAGAGGGACAATTTCATGGCAGCGACATTAACACCGAAGCACGCGGGGTTGAAGATCGAGAGATGTTGATCAACCCCACCGCCCAGAGGTTCCTGAACGATGGGGACACGAGTCAATTACGCGACTTTGAGTGATTTCACACAGGTGAAACGCTCGACAAAGGCGTTGTCGGAATAGCGTTTGAGTGTCCGCGCCACCAAGCAGGTGAACAGTGGCTCGCACAACACCAACGGCAGGTAAGAAACGGCGAACAACGCCCAGTTGCTCAAAGGCGTTGGCTCTTCGCCCATGGACAACCAGAAGCCCACCATCGCGACCACACCGGTGTAATAGAGCGCATCAAACTTGACCACTTCCGCCCAACGAATACTGCGTCCGGCAACGTCGAAGAAGCGCCGACCGAGCAAGCCATGGGCGGCAATCAGCGGCAACATCAAGGACAACGAGTTTACCCCTAAGTGCACCAAATCCTGTGGCTCGAACAGCAACCCTTGTAACAGCAGGCCAATGGCAAAACCAAACAGTGTGGGGATAAAGCCGAAGATGATGTAGACGGCGGAAGCACCAACGAAATGCAATTCAGAAGCGCCGACGGGCAAATGGAATACTTCCATGAACACCGAGAAGAATGCTGCGGCGAGTACCGTCTTGATCAAATTATCGGGGCGTAACAGCTTCGGCGAAAACGCCGCCAGCGTAGCGATTGCAGCAGCATTGGCGTACAGCACTTTGGCGGCATTGAGCACGCCGGGTTCGATATGCATCAGTTCTCCCTCCGAGGGATGCGGGTCTGGAAGCTACCGGTATATTCGGCAGCACTCGTGGCAGGTCTCCTGGCTCACGGCTCGACACCCTCCCGCGCCTTCCCGGCCGTAATCGACCAGTGGCATAAGCGAGAGAGCTAACCGTTCACAGTTGCGGGGGCAGCGCAGGAATAGCCGGGGGGGCGTACCTGCTTCCCTATTGCTTCACCGGATGGTGAAACCACGAAGCGCCAACAGGTTAAGGGTTTTGCTCGATCTACGCACGAGGCGAAAAGCCTTTTTATGCCTGGGCTCCACAACGCTATATGCGACAGCCTGCCACAGGAGCACCAGGAGACACTGTGCAGCAGGTCAAACGCACAGACTGCGCCAGAATGTCGCAGCTTATTGAAGATGACTGGCCTCGTTAGACTTTCCGCCCTTTCTTTTGATTCTTCACGGAATCCCGGGAAACACAGAAACAAGAACGCCGATTTGTTTGATGATGTTGGTGCGAACAAACACATCTAACAAACCGGCGTTCTTATGCGCGATATTAATACTTTCCTTCCTTTTTGGGAGGGCTTTTCTGTCGTCACGATCAAGCCTGATGGCGACGCACTACAAATCGATCTGATCCCTCACGCCACCCGATTCCCTTCCTGCGGCTGCCTAAAACCCTGTTCAACTACGCATGAGTATTGCAAGCGAGTCGTTCGTGATTTGCCCATCCTTGGCCGTGTCGGGCGCCTCAGCGTTTTGCTCAGGTGGGTTGGTTGTCGTGACTGCGGCAAACGCATGGAGGCCGTCAGTTGGCTGGATCGCTATGCCCGCATGACGCGCCGCTTGGCCGATGCGGTCATTCAGGCCTGCGAACGCCTTCCAACCCCCTGCACGTGGCCCAGATGTTCGGCCTGCATTGGGACACCGTTAGGTTGCTGGAGCGTCGAGCCTTGCAAGCGGCGTTGAGCGCTCTGCCTAATCGCAGGCGTTTTCACAGCCTAGGTCGTTTTCTGCCGGTCACGGCCACACAGTTTGATGGTCAAATCCGTTGGAAATGATTGGTCAGGTCGAATGCAAATGGGTGGGCAAGTCTCTGCAATTACCTAGCTGCCGAGCCATGGAGTGCACCTATGGCTCTGAGATGGTTGGACAATCAGAGGTACTTTGGCAGCGCCCATTACCGGATGCATCACTTCCGCAGTAGCTTGGCCAAGGCCATTTGGTATTGGTCTGTGTACATCTTGCCAGCTGTCCCCCATGAGTGAATTATTTACATTGGGAAATTTTTGGGGGCCGGCTTGGCAGTATTGATCGGCAGGAGCGGCCTACGTTCGTAGGCCGCTTTTGGATTATCAATCGCCCGGACTGTTTATCATTCCTACAACCCAGCGAATCAGTCTGCGAAGACATTCGCGAGCGAGTTCAGAGGCCAATACGTCCACGATTTTTTTCAGTAACTTATGTAACCCACGACGTTTTCCCATTGGAAATATCCCATTGGATGAGCGTTAGTATGTGGGCGTTTCAGCCGATTTTATGCGTACCGCTGTGGGCCAGTACGGCCGCGCTTCAGTCGTAGAGACCTTTAGCGTCGAGCTGTGATTAGCGCTCCGTCACAAACACCACTCGAGCTCAGTGGTCGTCGTTGGGAACTCGCATCAGTCACGATAATCCTTGCGTGCACTGAGCTTCTGATCTCGCACCTCATAAAGGGCGGTTTTGTAGGTCCTACTGGACTCAATATATCGAACAGTTGAGTCAAGTGAACGCTGATATTGCTGCAACCGGCCTAGCCGAAGCTAGAGTTGCAGCTATTGCCTCCAGTCTTCAGTAAGAAGAGCAGGGCATTTTTCTGGCGGGTTAAATGAGATCCGCTCAGTTCGCCTGGCGTTGTAGGAGCCATGGCAAAATCGATATGTGCTCTGCAGTTCGCTAAACGCAAACCTGCATCGAGCCCTACGAGCTCTAAGCTAGCGTGAATGCAACCAGTCCATAACTGCACATCTCGCTTTTTGGGGCGAATAGCATCGAAATGCAACTCACCTAGGTATTTTTCAGGAGCCTCGAGACGGTCTTTTTTATCCGAGAGCACCTAATGCTTATTCGTACCGTGCTGCCCCTGTTGGAGAAGCAGATCGGCCGTCATCAACGCTAAGCGTGATGCATGCATGTGGCTTAAAACTGCCCGTTATTGAATCCGAAGGTTCAGATTCAAAGCGAGCTTATCTGGCATCAGATGCGATTCACAAGGGGAAAAATAGCATCAAGTAAAAAACTAAAGGATCCACCTCCTAGACCACTTACAGCCGAAGCTGACGAATACAATGATCTGTCAAGGCAAGCAGTAAGCTCGCTGGCTTTGCCGCTGGACATGCCATTGCTTTCCAGCAACTGCTCGCAGAGGTTGGCTATTGTGTCGACTTACCTTGAATGGTCGGTTCTAACGGCCACCAGACCTCATCGATCAGAACACCTAGCTGTACGTCAGTGCTGATTTGGCGGTTCGTGCTTTCTAAATCGGTCGTACTCATTCATTCGTTATACTGCTCAGTCTGCCTGGGAGTCACCATGAATTCTTTGCCAATCGACGCCGTTATGCCGGCACTTCTCCAAGCGTTGAATGCCCGTAACGAGGTTGTACTGCAAGCCCCTCCTGGTGCCGGTAAGACCACTCGCGTTCCATTGGCCGTCCTCAGCGAAGAGTGGCTTGGTGAGCAGTCCATCCTAATGCTTGAGCCTCGCCGATTAGCTGCCCGTGCCGCCGCAGAAAGATTGGCCAGTGAGCTGGGAGAGAAGGTAGGTGAGACTGTTGGGTATCGTATTCGCCTAGAAACCCGCATTGGTCCAAAAACTCGAATTGAAGTAGTCACTGAAGGGATTTTGGCGCGTCGTCTTCAGGATGATCCGGCTCTTGAAGGAGTTGGGCTAGTTATTTTTGATGAGTTCCACTCGCGAAATCTTGATGCAGATCTTGCTTTGGCACTCACTCTCAATGGTCGTGAATTACTGCGTGATGAGCAGCCGCTGAAGATTCTTGTGATGTCAGCAACACTGGAAGGTGAGCGGCTTTCACAGTTGCTAGAAGATGCACCGATTATCACTAGTGAAGGCAGGATGTACCCCGTGTCGACTCTCTGGGGGCGCCCGTATCAGCCTGGTGAGCACATCGAGCCGAGAGTGGTCCAAGCATGCTTGGATGCGCTCGAAGAACAAAGCGGTAGCATTCTCGTTTTTCTACCAGGGCAAGCCGAAATTCGAAGAGTCAATCAGCAACTGGCAGATATCCTCGGCGAGCGGAGAGACATACTCCTCTGTCCATTGCACGGTGAACTCGACCTCAGTGCACAGCGTGCTGCGATTGATCCCGCGCCTGAAGGCAGACGCAAGTTGGTGCTGGCCACCAACATCGCTGAAACCAGTCTGACCATCGAAGGTGTAAGAGTAGTAGTAGACGCTGGTCTTGAGCGCGTACCCCGCTTCGACCCGCGGAGTGGAATGACCCGTCTAGACACTCAGCGTATTTCCCGGGCGAGCGCCACGCAACGCGCTGGGCGCGCTGGGCGATTGGAGCCTGGGGCCTGTTATCGATTGTGGTCGGAGGCGCAACATGAGCAGCTCAATGCCTATAGCGCAGCGGAGATAATCCAAGCAGACCTCGCGGGCCTGGCCTTGCAACTCGGGCGCTGGGGCGTATCGCCTGGGCAACTGGTCTGGCTGGATGTGCCGCCCGCTGCTGCTTATGCACAGGCACAGGATCTGCTCGAACGTTTGGGGGCGTTGGAAGGAGGGGCGCTGACCCGTCACGGTCAGGCCATGGCCGAGCTACCAGCCCATCCGCGCATCGCCCATTTGCTGTTGCGTGGGCAGGCGCTGGGGCTGGCGGACATGGCTTGCGACGTCGCGGCGCTGCTCGGTGAGCGCGATATCCTGCGCGGTGCTGGCGCCGATCTGCACAGTCGACTGGTGTTGATGTCCGGCGAAGTGCGAGCCGCTCGCGGAGCCCAGGGCGGAGTGCAGCGCGCGCGGCAACTGGCGCGGCAGTATCGAGGATATCTGCGTGGTAAGGCGGAGGAACCGGTGAACGATCCCGACCATCCACGCTGGCTCGGCGCCTTGCTGGCGTTGGCCTACCCGGATCGCGTCGCCCAGCAACGCCGTGCCGGGGGCGCCGAGTATCGCCTGGCCAACGGCCGTGCCGCGTTGTTCGCCGAAGTTGATAGCCTGATGAAACAACCCTGGCTGGTGATCGCCGACCTCGGTAGCCGTCAGGGTCAGCGCGAGGAACGCATTTATCTGGCAGCGGATTTCGACCCGGTGCTGTTCGACTCGGTGCTCGCCGAACAAGTGCGCTGCATCGATCAACTGGATTGGGACGAGCGCGAGGGCGTATTGCGTGCCGAGCGCCAACGCAAGGTCGGCGAGCTGATCCTCAGCCGCGAACCGCTGACCGGCCTCGACGAAACCGCCCGCAGTCAGGCGCTGGTCAATCTGGTGCGGCGCAAAGGCCTGGAGTTGCTGCCGTGGACACCGGAACTGCGGCAGTGGCAGGCACGGGTCGCGCTATTGCGCCAACTGGATCTGGACGGCAAGGGCGACAGCGAATGGCCGGATGTCAGCGACGCCGCATTATTGAAAAACCTCGAACACTGGCTGATGCCGTACCTGGGCAAAGTCTCGCGGCTCAGTCATTTCGCCAATCTCGACCTGTCGAGCATCGTCCACAACCTGCTGCCATGGCCGTTGCCGCAACGGCTCGACGAACAGGCACCCCACCATCTGAGCGTGCCCTCGGGCTCATCGATTCGCCTGGATTACAGCGAGCAACCGCCGATTCTGGCGGTGCGTTTGCAGGAGTTGTTCGGCCTGGCAGAAACCCCACGCATCGCCGGTGGCCGACAAGTGGTCAAGCTGCACCTGCTGTCCCCGGCGCGGCGACCGGTGCAGGTGACACAGGATTTGGCGAACTTCTGGCGCAGCACCTATACCGAGGTGAAGAAGGACTTGAAGGGACGCTATCCGAAGCACTACTGGCCGGATGATCCGCTGGTGGCTGAGGCAACAGCGCGTGCTAAACCGCGAAAGGTATAGCATCTGTGTCATGCCAATGCCTTGGCTAGCCCTACTACAAAAGTAACTTCATCAATAGCCTCTCCCTTCTGCGAGGGCTACGGTGTAGCCTTTCTTCAATGGTTAGTTAGCAGTGCATCGGGATTGTTATCGCCTTTATTTTTGAAGGTCGACGAACCCACGGAAATTGTCGGTTCCGCTCACAGTGATCGATTCAGACCGGAGTTTTCCATTGGCAACGAAGTAGGCGAAATCTTCGTCGCCAGTGTGGGCTGTTTTTTGCACCACGGTAACGGTACTGCAGTTACCCTTTTTTACCCGAGGCTTCGGGCTACCTGGTTGATTCGGGTGTGCATTGTCAAAAATTTGTATACGTCTTATCCAATCCTCAGAAAAACTAGGCTATGCCCCTTCGTCCTGCTGACAGCGAAACATCAGCTCGCTAAATGTCGCTGAAGAACCTGGTTGCGCCTCAGGGTAGTAATAATGCCGGCCATCAATGAGGGTATATCGCAACGAAGCCCCATCCTGACTTCGAGCTACTTCCAGTAGTCTTTCCATGCGCCAGTCACCGGAGCCGTTGAGCCACCCTGGCGACACCAACTTTACCGATTTCACTTTTACCCCTACTTCCGTTAGCTCCAGAAGGGACGTTAGCGCTTGCAGGCTGTCCACGAACACCACGTCGTGGATCTCTAGGCCGTCCTCGCACCTGGCTATCGTGGTATGAAACCAAGGCGACATCAGCTGTTGCTGAACAAAATGCCAGCCTTGGTGGCCAGGCTCTAGCATTACCTCAGAGCATTTCGCTTCCGCCTGTCTATTGGTGATGAACACGACGAACCCTCCGCATGAACAGTATACATTGTAGTCATATACTGTTCAGAAAGCGCCTTATCGTTCCTTTTGCAGGGCATGCAAGTGGAATTGAAAAGTGCTTTCGGGACGGTTCTTCGGTGGCTTCGCGTGAAGCAAGGTCAAACGCAGGAGGACTTTTCCACCCTTAGCAGCCGGACCTACATCAGTACATTGGAGCGAGGTATGTACGCTCCGACCATCGATAAGCTCGACGACATCGCTGCTGTGCTCGGTACGCACCCAATAGCGTTGATGGTCGGTAGCTATGCTCTAAGGGATAATCGTTCTGTTGCGAAAGTCCTCGAAGACGTCATTGGAGAGATCGAGCGCCTCGAGGTTGCCGAGGGCGTTTCGAAGCTACGCAAGCGTTACGTCAAAACTGAATAGGCACGAGAGTCTTGGAACCACTAGAATGGTGAGATCGAAGCAATGTATATCTCTCCCCCGCGCTGGTACGTTGGGTCGTCGAAGGCCTGATTTCCAAGCGCCGATCAATACAGGAACCCCATGAAGGCGCGGCGGTGCAAAATTCTGTAACCCCGATTTTGGCACTGTTAACCACTGTGGTTAACAAGGAATATAAATGGTTTACACAGAGCAAAACACACCTCGGTTTTAAGGACATTTCTGCACTGATCTTAACTTCGACGCCCTTCAGGATGAAGATCGCGCCTGGGGAGCAATGTCTGGTGTGTTGGGATGGTGGAAGTACGCCCTCAACAGATATCAGATCGCTTATCCGCGTCCAGCTTTGGCAGATGCCTCCCGAGTTCGGGCGACTTCGAAGTCCTTTTGAACCAAATCCTGCAGCAGTTTCTTTTCCTTTGTGTACTCTTCCACGGACAACCCTTCCTGCAGACGTCGAGTGAGCTCAGCTTCTCGTGCGAAGTAGGCGTCCATGGCGCGCTTCATATGAACGAAGTTTACAGTCTCGGCATAACTAGCTGAAGCAGCCAAGGCTAAATGTAAATAATCGTTAATCGAATTCGCGTTTAAATGACCCGTCCACTGTGTTACCTCAATTTTAAAGGTCTCGGTGTTCAGAATATTGCGGCGAAACTCATCTTCGTTCGTTACTCGATGCGTCAGGATAAGGTCTAGGAAGAGCTGGGTGATGAATCGGTGGCGGAACATATGGGGAAAAATCGGTGTTTTAATTCCTGATAGAACTTTTAGTTTTGCAATCTCGTTGTATAGAGTTTTGCTTGTTAGAGGCCGTCCTGTCGATTCAGCGATAAAGAAGTACCGATGATCTTTCCCTCCTTTATATACTTTTTTCATGACATGTCTGCGTTGTCGCTCAATGAAGTTGTCTAAGTAATGCAGTAGAGTTGGAAGGATAGGTACCTGTCTATAGCTGACTACTCCTTGTTTTAAGGTGGTAAGTTTAAGGGTTGGATTTGTCTCCAGTTTCTTTGCAGCCTTTATATCATCGATCGTGATTTGTTCTATCTCTGATCGGCGTGCTCCGGTGTCATTAAGGAGGTCAACTAGCAATGAGCGCCTGGCTGCAACAAATAAGGACGAGTTTGCATTTCGCGCAGTATCTTTAAGTAGCGCTATTTGCTCAGCTGTGATCGGGTCTCTTCTCTTTTTTCGTGAGGGTGGGCCGAACGAATGATGCACTAGGTAGGTGCGTCGTGTTTTCAGGCCAAAGTTATCTATTACATTGTAGGTTTTTTCAAATGCGCGTATCCTACCCTCTGGCGCAACAAAATCTTTGTAGCCGTGCAGGTGCCCTACAAAACTTAGAAAATCCAGCCATACTCGGCCTATATTCGAGATAGACGTCTCTGTACGCTTCTTTACCCCAGGTTTTTTCGGTGAGGTTTCTTTACGTAACTCATCAATATAATCAGTGAAATCACCATCAGACAGCATGATTGGATCTATTTGATCATGGTAGCAGCGACGTAATAGTTGACTTAGCTTCGCCGCATAATCGCCCATTGTGCCTCCATCTTGCCCAGAGCGAGACAGCCCACGCCTGTTGCCTCGCCCCTTTCTGTTGAACAGGCTGAGCATGTATAGGTTGCCGATAATACACGGTGATCCGTTAGGCCAATTCAGGAATGGAATATTCGTAGCGTCTCGTAGACTGGTGCGCCCCACAGAGTAGTGGCTGAATGTTTGGAGTTTACCCAGCAAGCTGTAAAGCTTGTGCGTCGACCGTTCATTAATCTTTTTTACGGTAGTCATTTATATCTGTCACCGTAGTGGATGCATTCTTTGGTGGTGATGTCTCGGTAAGGTTGAAGGGGGGTATACAGAGACTTGTGATTGCCAAGAGCGAGACAATCGCGTCAGATGCCCATTTCTCACGAAGCAGTGGATCTTTTACGTCACGTATATTTTGAATCTGGCCTATTGATTCTTGTAGCGCCCGAAGGAGTAAATAGTTTGTCTGGCGCAGCATTTCCAGTTCTGATTCGATATTTGTGATCTTGAGGTTCAGTCCGGCTTTCGTACGCTTGTTGCTTTTCGCTTTCTTTTGCTCTTCACGCTCAAACGCTTCAATAGCCTTCACCCGGAGAGCGTTCAAAGTACTGAACCCTCCTGTTAAGTATTCATCGCTGTATTTTTTCAGTGTGTTTAGGCTAGTAGGGAGCGTGTTTACGCCAGGCTCCCCACCAACACTCACCATACGATCCAACGAAGCCAGACTAGCCTGGCTTTTGATGGCGGTCTTCAACTCAATGTCATCAGCGAAATCGCTCGGCTTAGTGATCACATGAGCCAAAAGACGCTCAAGTGCCAAGACTCCAGTCTTGACTACTTCACTGCGTGGGGGGCGACCTGTCATGCTGCCGCTCCATATTTGAGCCTTGCTACGATTTTCATGTGTTCGCCACCCGCATCGGTAAAGAACTCAGGTGCAATTTCGATCATACCTTCCTCGATCTTGTCGCTGATATAGTCTTCAAGCTCTGAGCTTGGTATCAGCCCAAAGTTGTCCGTACCGTAATGCTCTTTAATCATCTCAGCTAGTACAGTAAAGTTATCGGTGTTCCCCAAGTGAATATTTTCTGCTGCAAACTGAGCCGCAGCGGAGTTTAGCAAAGCGCCGTCCGTGCTCTCAGTGATATAATTATAAATATGCTGTAGGTTCGCGTGGCCGAGCATCCATCTCAAGGTGTCAAGGCTGGAAAAACTCCCGCAATAGAAGAAGAGCATCGCGAAGAATCGACGCATCTGGTGCTGACGCAGGTACCACCGTTGACCTTGGTCATTCAGAGAGGTCTGGAAATAGTCACAGAACATGTCAAGGTTGCGATTATAAGCGTTGGAACTCGATTCAATGAAGTCGCGGGTGCCGCGCATTTGTGGTAACGCAAAAAGAGTCTTGTAAGACTTAATGTAGCCGATTTTTAGTAAGACTTTCTGCATCTTGATAAGGATTTTAATCATGTCCGTAGCAATCGGCTCGATAGGGCGGGCCTCGGAACGGCGCATGCCGAATAGGTGTCTAGTACTTTTGCCGTTACCGAAAAGGAGCCATTCACCAGCGTCATCTAAGCAAGAGTCAGCTTTCAAAGAATAAATCTCGCTAATACGTCTTGCCATCAAGATCCCGATGGTCAGTTGGATCGCCCCGACATAAACCGCAAGCAAGTCGTACAAACCTACGTTTGACCGTAGATTGGTATAGTACTCGGACTTTTCGCCTTTTATAGACTCGCGCAGCGTTTTTGTATCGATGATCCTTGCACTTAGAGACAAACGTGAAACTCCGAGGTTGACCAAGTACTGGCCAACAATTTTTTTCACCTCCGCTTCGGAAAGCGTGGAAGGGTTTACACCTCTTTTTTGGCACTCAATCGCGATCCGGCAGAAGCCTTTAATGATCTCCGCCCCGTGTTCGATATGAAGCTCGATAGCGTTGCGCAATGAAGTGAACACTATATCTGACGGTACCGTTCGGAAGCGCCCTTTGGTTCCGAGCTCAGGAGTAAAGCTATCTGCTTCCCTCAGAGCGGAAATCGCAGGCCCAGCTACGCCGATTTCATGCAGTGTCCCGAGGTTATAGACTGATGCTCGATAGCCAATATACGTCTGGTCACGCATCCTTTCGAGTACGGCCGTGTTGGTAGGGATACCTGGGAACTCTCGAGTGAACATGCTCGTGTCATCGTTGAACCCAAGAATCGCGTGCACAGGTTTGAACTGGTTCTTACCCCACAAAATCTGGGGGTATAGCATTCCCGAAAGCCTGATTGTGTTTGGCTGGTGGCCATAGTCCACTTGCGGTGTGCCGTACAGTCCACGAATGAACAAGGCAGCTCGGATAGGTGGAATGAGATCGTGAGGAATGCCCAGCTCGTCTTCATCCTTTTGCTCGTTCGTGATTACTAGGAGCTGCGGGCGCTCTCTGAATACACTCAGAATTTGCATCTCACTGGTGTCTTTCAGGATGCTGTAGCAGAAGTCTTGCAGAGTCTGCGTCCAGTTGTATATCGATTCAGCAGTTGATGGCGTTTGAGAAATAGTCTCTAGCATTTCGATGAGGTTGCCTGCCGTCAGCCCCCCCAGGCCGTAGGTGGAAAGCTTGTACTGCTCATCGTTCAACAAAAGGAAGTCGATGATATGGCAAGCGCGCCTGAATTGCTTAGCCTGTTGGCCCTCGAGTTCGTTAGACGCGCCCAAGTCTGAGTCACTGCGCGTACTCGACGTCAGGAAGTACTTGAACCCTTGGTAAAGCTCATAGTTCTTCGGGTCAAGCAGCGAACTGCCGTCTGAGAGCTTGATGTCCCAGTCGAGAACTTTTGGACTCTTCTTATACCCAAATGAATACTCCCACTTCTGCGCATCAAAGTCGCTGAGAAGCCAAGGCGCTGTCCGGTACTCCTCTCGCGGAGAACGAAGCAGAGGGGCGAGGAATTCGAGTTCAGGCGGCAGTAGCATAAATCAGGCTTTCCATTAGGCTGGCGTCAATCTGGGTTCGGGCGGTGGCCAGATATTCCTGGAGATCGAATTCGTAACCCTCGGTGATCTCGCTGACCAGCAAGTTCGTCAATTTGGCCCAATACATAGCTTTTGCGCAGATTTCGTCTTGGCGCTTCGATCTCCTGACCGCTTCCTCAAGCGACAGCAGGGCCGTGAGGATTCCGACGTCGACCGAGATCATCACTCTGTCAGCGCTGTCGTTGTTTGCTGTATTGGCTTGCTTATTACTTTTTTTTGGGGGGGAGGATTGCTTCGGGCATTGCGATAACCCTCAGGATTTCGCATGGCTTCAGGAATATCCTTGAGAGTGTTGTTTTCGAGAAATTGATGGAGCTCCTCCATCTTTTGGAAATTCGACACCTGCAGCAGGTATTTGCTGTCTTTCATTGCATGGCAGATGATGCCGCGCTGGAACGCCCTGATCCACCTGGTCTGAAAGAACGCCAGGATCGGCTCGGGGAGGTAGCTGCTCAAAAGATCGGGGGAGACGTTGGCGTGGCCCAACGCTTTGGCCGTCTCGGTCAAGCTGTTATTCTCTATGTACAGCAACACTGCTCGGGTGGCTCTAAGAGACGTGATAGAGATCCTGCAGATATATTCTTCGATTTGCTTCTCGGGCAAGTCGAGGAATTCAGCGAACTCGTCGGCCAGGTGCTGATAACGAGTCTCAAGCGTTCCAGGGTTCCAGTGTATAGGCTGCATCTTAGTTGGATACGTCAGGCCGCGCGAGCAATGTATGAAGAGAAAGCGCCACGCGTCGTCACCCTCAGCGCGGAGGTAGTCTCGCAGCGGCTGGGTGCATCGGATGAGCTGCCTGACTCTGACGGCGTCGCGTGGCCTCAGCTGGATTTTCATCTCGCTGAGATTTGCGCCTTTTCGATCTTTGTACCCGGTAAGTTGATAGTAGCCATCCAGTTTGATGAATCCCGTCAAATCTCCGTTCTTGTTGTACAGCTCAAAGTTATCCAGGAATGACTGTGTAATGCAGGGGTATTCATGCACTAGCAGGAGTTTAAATGGGTACAGGTCGTTAGCTGAAGGCAACTGCAGGAAGCTGTTTATCCACTCCTTGGTGGTATGTTTGCCGAAGCGCTTCGGGAATTCTTTATTGACGTAGCCCAAGCCATGGGCCTTGACAGCGGCGCAAACATCATCGGGATTGATATCCTCAGTTTGAGCGTTAGTTGGATAAATGATTTTTTTGGGGTTGCCAGTACTTGCTAGTTTATTTCGCGCCTTTTGTGCATTGGATGTTTTCCATGCTTTGGAATTTGCCCAGCGGTAAAGAACGGTGTTGTCAGTTTTTATAGTTTTGAAAAGAAACTCGATCGCTTGCGTGTCCGTAACTTGATAAGGGATCTCGGTAATCAGCTTGACTTTGATTACTTCACCCTTCGCGTTCTTCTTTTTGTTGGTGTCGATACCTGCGACGGTTTGAACTTTCGGTTTAGGTAGGGTACCGGCAAAAGGCTTAACCCAGATTCCAGAAGCAAGCAGTGTGGTGTTGATCAAGTTGATAAATTCGGCGTAGGTCTTAGTGGCTGTGGCTAGGTCGTTTTCTTTTTCAAGCTGATCTATGAAGTAATAGCGCATATACTCCAAGAAGGCGTGCTTGATTTGGATTGGGTTCTGGAAGGTTTCGACTGGCCAGTCTTCAGCACGCTCGGAGATAAAGTTTAAAAATGCATTGAGATCAGTGCTCCTTGGTCGCTTCATTTTTATGAAGTGCTGAGACATGCATTTGTAGACCTCTTCTGCGAATTCAGGCCCATGAGTAATCCATACGCCGGCTAGAGACAAATATGCGGTTTTTTCAGAGCCATACTCTAATGGCCAGCCGTTCCAGAACCTGACGGCGTGAGGGTCAAGATTATCCTTGATAGCAACCCAATACTTCACGTTGAACTTCGGCCAGCCATCTCGGCCACCTCGGTCTTCGAAGGTGTGGAGAAGTGGAATCACTTTGGCCATTTCACGCAACATCCGTACGAATTCGCGAGCGTAGCTGTTACGCAGGCCGCGAGCTACGTCGATGAAGTTGGGGTCGTACAGGGATCCCAGGAATCCTCGGACGGTGCGTTCGAAGCTTGGTGACGAGAGGCTGAGGTAGGTGATGGGGGCGCGGGTCATGTTGCAGTAGGCGTCGAATATCTTAGTCAGCTGCCCCATGCCGGCGAGCGCGATTGGCTCATAGCAGCGGTGCATAAGGTCTTGAACATCTTCGGGCAGGGTGGTGAACGGGTAGTTCGCCAAAGCCAGCGATCCTTTGAGAATTGTCAGATTTTTGGTCATGCAGTTGCTCATCTGTAAGGCCCGCGCTATCTATATTCTGACGAATTTGACAAGTATGTGTAAATGACAAAAAGCCCGAACGCAGCCTCGACGCCGACCTGGCGTTGGCCCTGAGCCTCAATGGCCGGGAGCTGTTTCGCGACGATCAACCGCTGAAAATCCTGCTGATGTCCGCGACCCTGGAGGGCGAACGCCTGGCCGGGCTGCTGAACGATGCGCCGATCCTGCGCAGCGAAGGGCGCATGTACCCGGTGGCGATGCGCTGGGGGCGGCCGTTCCAGGCGGGTGAATTCATCGAGCCACGGCTGGTGCAGACCATTCTCGAAGCCTTGAACGATGAAACCGGCAGCGTGCTGGTGTTCCTGCCGGGGCAGGCTGAAATTCGACGCGTGCATCAACAGCTGGCCGATGCGCTGGGCGATAACCCTCAGGTGTTGCTCTGCCCGTTGCACGGCGAACTGGACCTGGCCGCGCAGCGGGCGGCGATCGATCCGGCACCGGCGGGCCAACGCAAAGTGGTGCTGGCCACCAACATCGCCGAGACCAGCCTGACCATCGATGGCGTGCGCGTGGTGATCGATGCCGGGTTGGCGCGGGTACCGCGTTTCGACCCTGGCAGCGGCATGACTCGCCTCGACACCCAGCGTATCTCCAAGGCCAGCGCTACCCAGCGGGCGGGTCGCGCCGGGCGACTGGAGCCCGGCGTGTGTTATCGCCTGTGGTCGCAGGATCAGCATGAACAGCTGGCGGCCTACGGCAGTGCGGAAATTCTCTCGGCGGATCTCGCCGGTCTGGCCTTGCAACTCGGCCGCTGGGGCGTGACGCCGGGGCAACTGGTCTGGCTCGATGTGCCGCCCGCCGCCGCGTACGCTCAGGCGCAGGACCTGCTCGAGCGTTTGGGCGCACTGGATGGCGAAACGCTGACCCGTCACGGTCAGGCCATGGCCGAGTTGCCGGCCCATCCGCGCATCGCCCATTTGCTGTTGCGCGGCCAGGCCCTGGGTTTGGCAGACATGGCCTGCGATGTCGCAGCACTGCTCGGCGAGCGCGATATCTTGCGCGGTGCCGGCGCGGATCTGCACAGCCGACTGGTGCTGTTGTCCGGCGAAGCGCGCGCCGCTCGCGGTGCCCAGGGCGGGGTGCAGCGGGCGCGGCAACTGGCGCGGCAATATCGGGGCTATCTGCGCGGCAAGGCAACGGCGCCAGTCAGTGACCCGGATCACCCGCGCTGGCTCGGTGCGCTGCTGGCACTGGCCTATCCCGATCGCGTCGCCCAGCAGCGCCGCGCGGGTGGCGCCGAGTATCGCCTGGCCAACGGCCGTGCAGCCCTGTTCGCCGAAGCGGACAGCCTGATGAAGCAACCCTGGCTGGTGATCGCTGACCTTGGCAGTCGTCAGGGCCAGCGTGAAGAACGGATTTATCTGGCGACGGATTTCGATCCGGCACTGTTCGACTCGGTGCTGGCCGAACAGGTGCGCGTGGTCGACCAACTGGATTGGGACGAACGCGAAGGCGTGTTGCGCGCCGAGCGTCAGCGCAAGGTCGGGGAACTGATCCTCAGCCGCGAACCGCTGACCGGCCTCGATGAAACCGCCCGCAGCCAGGCGCTGGTCAATCTGGTCCGCCGCAAGGGGCTGGAACTGCTGCCGTGGACGCCGGAACTGCGTCAGTGGCAGGCGCGGGTCGCCTTGTTGCGCCAGTTGGATCTGGCGGGCAAGGGCGAGAGCGAGTGGCCGGATGTCAGCGACGCCGCGTTGCTCAAAAGCCTGGAGCACTGGCTGATGCCGTATCTGGGCAAGGTCTCGCGGCTCAGTCACTTCGCCAATCTGGACCTGTCGAGTATCGTTCATAACCTGCTGCCCTGGCCGTTGCCGCAACGGCTCGACGAGCTGGCGCCGCATCATTTGAGCGTGCCGTCGGGCTCGTCGATCCGTCTGGATTACAGCGAACAACCGCCGATTCTGGCGGTGCGTCTGCAAGAGCTGTTTGGCCTGGCCGAGACCCCGCGCATCGCCGGTGGCCGGCAGGTGGTCAAGCTGCATCTATTGTCCCCGGCGCGGCGACCGGTGCAGGTGACCCAGGACCTGGCGAACTTCTGGCGCAGCACCTACGCCGAAGTGAAGAAGGACTTGAAGGGGCGCTACCCGAAACACTACTGGCCGGATGATCCGCTGGTGGCCGAGGCGACCGCGCGGATCAAGCCGCGCAAGTAGGCGCTGGCCCGGCTGCTACAGATGGCGTCCGCCGAACCACCACGGAACTTGTGGGAGCTGGCTTGCCAGCGAAGGCGTCCTGCAAAACACCACAGGTTCCAAACCCTTCGCCGGCAAGCCGGCGCCTACAGGGTCGGATGTGTTTTTTCGGATTTTTCGGTGAGCTGCTCGCGACAATAATCGGCAAACAGCTGTGCCGGTTTGGTCAATTGGCCGCGTTTCAACCACGCCGCCACCAGTCCTGACCCCGTGACGTCTTCGATAATGTCCACGCACACCACTTTCTGCCCGTCATAGGTGCACTCCGAATGCGGTCGCGTGACCAGGATCGAGAAGCCAAACCCTTGTCCGACCATTCCGCGCACCATCTCGATCGACGGTGAGCTGAAGGCAATGTGCGGCGTCAGGCCCAGTTCCTCGAACAGGCTGACGAAGTAGGTCCGGCTCGGCTGTACATCCAGCAGAATCATCGGCTCCAGGCACAGGTCGCGCAGCGACACTTGCTTCAACTGGGCAAAGCGATGATCCGCCGGCAGCAAGGCATAAGGGCGCTGCGCCGGCATCAGCGGTTCGGTCTGGATGGTGGCGTCCAGGTCGTGTTCATAGAGGATCGCCAGGTCGAAGGTGCCCGAGGTCAGGCCTTGCACCAACTCCTGCTGCTCACCGTCGCGGATCCGGATTTTCACCCCCGGGTACAGTGCCGAAAACCCCGCAATCAGCTTTGGCAGATACAGCGGTGCGACGGTTTCGAAACAGCCGATATCGATTTGCCCGGCCACCACGTCGTTGTCGGCCAGAGCGTTCTGTTCGAACTCCTTGGCCATGCGCAGCAGCTCCTGGGCCTTGCGGTAGAAGCGCCCGCCGCTGGGCGTCAGGGAGACGCCCTGGGCGTGATGGCGGATCAGCAGTTGCACGCCGAAGCTGTCCTCCAGGCCTTTGATCGCCGTGGAGATCGCCGGTTGGGCGATGTACAACTTGCGCGAAGCCTCGGCGACGCTGCCGCAATCGACGGTGGTAATGAAGTACTTCAATTGACGCAGGTTGTAGGCGGCCACGACAAACCTCGGGACGGACGGGTAAGGCATCCAAGCAATTTACGCACCGCCCGTATCCCTTCAGGCGAAGTTTTTGTCGCGTTTGAACAATAACCACAAGCGGCGCAACCAGGGAGATTGGCTACCCAGTTTTTTCATCGTCTGCGAAGACATTTTTACTATTTTTCCTCGACACGGGCCTGGGCCACCATCCATGCACAAGAAAAGCCCTTGGAGCATCTGAACGTGTTCGAGCTTGCATATTGGCAAAACAAGGCCGCTGCGCTGCGGCTACCCGACCAGGCCGTGATCGACGGTAAATCCCGTGCGGCGCAGTCGGGACAGACATTCGCCGCCATCAACCCCGCCACTGGCCAGTGCCTGGCCAACGTGGCAGCTTGCGGTGAGGAGGACGTCGATGCTGCGGTGCGCAACGCGCGGCAGGTGTTCGAAGCCGGCACCTGGGCGGCGCGTTCGCCGAGCGAGCGCAAGCAGGTGCTGTTGCGCCTGGCGGATCTGATTCTGGCCCATCGCGAAGAACTGGCGCTGCTCGACTCGCTGAACATGGGCAAACCCGTCATGGACGCCTACAACATTGACGTGCCGGGCGCCGCCGGGGTGTTCCGCTGGTACGCCGAGAGCCTCGACAAACTCTACGATCAGGTCGCCCCCAGCGCACAGAACGTGCTGGCGACCATCACCCGCGAAGCGTTGGGCGTGGTCGCGGCCGTGGTGCCCTGGAACTTTCCGCTGGACATGGCCGCGTGGAAACTTGCGCCAGCCCTGGCGGCGGGCAACTCGGTGATCCTCAAGCCGGCCGAGCAATCGCCGTTTTCCGCGCTGCGCCTGGCCGAGCTGGCGCTCGAAGCCGGACTGCCGGCCGGTGTCCTCAATGTGCTTCCGGGGCTTGGCGAGCAGACCGGTAAAGCCCTCGGTCTGCACCCGGATGTCGATTGCCTGGTGTTCACCGGCTCCACCGAGGTCGGTAAATACTTCATGCAGTACTCGGCGCAATCGAACCTGAAACAGGTGTGGCTGGAGTGCGGCGGCAAGAGTGCGAACCTGGTGTTCGCCGACTGTCAGGACCTGGATCTGGCGGCGCAGAAGGCGGCGTTCGGCATCTTCTTCAATCAGGGTGAAGTCTGTTCCGCCAACTCGCGGTTGCTGGTGCAGCGCTCGATTCACGATGAATTCGTCGAGCGCCTCAAGGCCCAGGCCGAGTGCTGGCAGC
This sequence comes from Pseudomonas fluorescens group sp. PF-69, assembly GCF_054481235.1. Lineage (NCBI taxonomy): Bacteria > Pseudomonadati > Pseudomonadota > Gammaproteobacteria > Pseudomonadales > Pseudomonadaceae > Pseudomonas > Pseudomonas fluorescens group sp. PF-69. Next base: position 2,457,352 of record NZ_JBTMNC010000001.1, read on the forward strand.
CGGGCAATCCCCTGGACCCGTCGAGCGCTGCCGGTGCCATCGTCGACAGCCGCCAGACGGCACGCATCATGACGTTTATCCAGCAGGCCGAGCGGCAGGGCGCGACCCGCGTCTGTGGCGGCCGGCAGTCGATCTTCAATGGCTCCGATAACTTCATCCAGCCGACCATTTTTACCGGCGTGAGCCGGGACATGCCGCTGTTTCGCGATGAGGTGTTCGGCCCGGTGCTGGCGGTCACGGCGTTCGATGACGAGGCCCACGCCTTGCAACTGGCCAACGACAGCGTCTACGGTCTGGCGTCGTCGCTGTGGACCGATGACCTCAATCGCGCCCACCGCGTGGCGCGACAATTGCGAGCCGGTACCGTGTCGGTCAACAGCGTCGATGCGCTGGACGTGACCGTGCCTTTCGGCGGTGGCAAACAGTCCGGTTTTGGCCGTGACCTGTCGCTGCACTCATTCGATAAATACACCCAGTTGAAGACCACCTGGTTTCAATTGCGCTGATAACAAAACGGAGAACTGGCGATGACCACCCCACGTGAAACCCGCGACTACCAGGCCGCCGACGCCGCGCACCACATCCACGCATTCGTCGATCAAAAGGCACTCAACGATGAAGGGCCTCGGGTGATGGTCCGTGGCGAACGCCTGCACCTGTGGGACAACGACGGTCGGCGTTACCTCGACGGCATGTCCGGGCTGTGGTGCACCAACCTCGGTTACGGGCGCAAGGACCTGGCGTTGGCGGCGAGCCAGCAGCTGGAGCAGCTGCCGTACTACAACATGTTTTTCCACACCACTCACCCGCAGGTGATCGAGCTTTCCGAGCTGTTGTTCAGCCTGTTGCCGGGTCACTACAGCCACGCGATCTACACCAACTCCGGCTCCGAAGCCAACGAAGTGTTGATCCGCACGGTGCGGCGTTATTGGCAGGTGCTCGGCAAGCCCGAGAAGAAAATCATGATCGGCCGCTGGAACGGCTACCACGGTTCGACCCTGGCCGCGACGGCGCTCGGTGGCATGAAGTTCATGCACGAAATGGGCGGCATGATCCCCGACATCGAGCACATCGACGAGCCGTATTTCTTCGCCCACGAAGGCAACCTGACGCCGGCCGAATTCGGTCTGCGCGCGGCGCAGCAACTGGAGGCGAAGATTCTCGAACTCGGCGCGGACAAGGTCGCCGGCTTCATCGCCGAGCCGTTCCAGGGCGCGGGCGGCATGATCTTCCCGCCGGAAAGCTACTGGCCGGAAATCCAGCGCATCTGCCGCAAGTACGACGTGCTGCTGTGCGCCGACGAAGTGATTGGCGGCTTCGGTCGTACCGGCGAATGGTTCGCCCACGAGTACTTCGGTTTCGAGCCGGACACCCTGTCCATCGCCAAGGGCCTGACCTCGGGCTACATCCCGATGGGTGGGTTGGTCCTGTCGAAGAAAATGGCCCAGGTGCTGGTGGAGCAGGGCGGTGTGTTCGCCCACGGCCTGACCTATTCCGGGCACCCGGTGGCGGCGGCGGTGGCGATCGCCAACCTCAAGGCATTGCGCGATGAAGGGGTGGTGACGCGAGTCAAGGATGACATCGGCCCGTACCTGCAACAGTGCCTGCGCGAGGTGTTCGGCAATCACCCGCTGGTGGGCGATATCCAGGGCACGGGCATGGTGGCGGCACTGCAACTGGCCGAAGACAAGACCAGCCGTAAACGCTTTGCCAATGAGAACGACATCGCCTGGCGCTGCCGCACGATTGGTTTTGAAGAAGGGGTGATCATTCGTTCGACGCTGGGGCGGATGATCATGGCGCCGGCGTTGATTGCCAGTCGTGAAGAGATTGACGAGCTGGTGGGCAAGACCCTGAAAGCAGTCGATCGTACGGCGCAGGAATACGGCCGGCTCTAACACCGCCTGAAGGTCCTGCGGACCTTATCGCGAGCAGGCTCGCTCCCACATCGGGATTGTGTCGACCCCGGTAATGGTGTCGACAACTAATCCCTGTGGGAGCGAGCCTGCTCGCGATTGCATTGGCCCATTCAATACACTTTTCATTTCTTGCACCCACCCTGTGCACCCTCGCTGACCCCGCCCTTTTTCCGCGCACGCTACCCAGTTTTTTCATCGTTCCCATCGACATATTTCCTCATTTTCCTGAGCCCTGCCTTGGGCCAACATCGACTTCGCCAGTCAGCCCCATGCTGCCCAACCAAAGGTCCGTCAGAGATCGCCGGTGGCAGCTGATGTTCAGGGCCGCTGGCCGTACTGCCCATCAAAACTAAATCAACAGCTTTGGGAGTGCCCTATGATCAAGTCCTTGCTTACCCGCGTTACTTATCCACTGGCGGTCACCGCCATCGCCGCGACGGTCGCCACCAGCGCCCAGGCCGGCACCCTGTCCATCGGTCACACCACCTGGGTCGGTTACGGCACCCTCTACCTGGCCCAGGACCTGGGCTACTTCAAGGAAAACGGTTTGACCGTGGAACTGCCCGTCGTCGAAGAGGCTTCGATGTACATGGCGGCGCAAGCGTCGGGCGAGTTGTCGGGCTCGGCTTCGACCATCGACGAAGTGCTGAAATACCGTCCGCAATTCTGCTTCAAGGCGGTGGCCGCGCTGGATGACAGCCATGGTGGCGACGGCGTGCTGGTGGGCAAGGACGTCAAGAGCCTGCAGGAGCTCAAGGGCAAGTCCGTGGCGGTCAACGAAGGCTCGACCTCGCAGTTCTGGTTGTCTTACCTGCTGAAAAAACATGGCATGACCATGAGCGACATCACCGTGCAGAACATGACTGCTGACGACGCCGCCACCGCCTTCATCGCCGGTCGCGTGCCCGCCGCCGTGACCTGGGAACCGCACCTGTCGATGGTCCGCGACAAGCAACAGGGCAAGGTGCTGATCGACAGCAGCAGCACGCCGGGCGTGATCGTCGACGTGGTGGCACTCAACTGCACCGTCATCGAAAAACAACCGGAAGACGTCAAGGCCCTGGTGGCCGGTCTGTACAAAGCGGTGCAGTACACCAAGGACCACCCGGAGCAGGCCTACACCATCATGGCCAAGGGCGTCGGCGGCTACCTTGCCGATCCGAAGGAGCTGGCGGCGGCCGCAAAAGGCGTGCGTTTCTACGATCAGGCCATGAGCGAAAAACTGCTCGGCTCGCCGGGCAAGCCGGGTGACAGCGAGCCGCTGATCAAACTGGCCAACGAGACCGCCAGCGAGTTGCAGGGCAAGCCTTACAACGTCAGCAATGACGACCTGATCGACAACCGTTTCGTCAGTCCGCTCTAGGAGGTTTGCATGTTCAAGCGCAATTCATGGCTGAGCCGCTGCATCACGCCCAAGACCGGCCTGCCGGTGTCGGTGATCTGGAGTGCGAGCGGCCTGGCCTGGGTCTTGTTGGTCGGCCTCTGGGCCGGCTTGTCCTACGGCGGCGTGGTGCCGGGCATGTTCCTGCCGACACCGGGCGCCGTGGTCGAGGCCGCCGTGCGCCTGGGTCGCGACGGCACGCTCGGCCAGCATGTCTGGGCCAGCGTCGAAGTGGTGATGGTCGGTTTTATTGTGTCGTCCCTGGTCGCCGTGCCGCTGGGGTTGCTGATGGGCAGTTTCCGCATCGTCCAGGCGTTCCTCGAGCCGATGGTCAACTTCATCCGCTACCTGCCGGTCACGTCCTTCGTGCCGCTGTTCATCCTGTGGATCGGCATCGGTCTGGAGCAGCGGGTGTCGGTGATTATCTTCGGCGTGTTCTTCCAGCAACTGGTGATGATCGCGGATGTGTCCAAGGGCATCTCCAAGGACCTGATCAACGCCTCCTACACCCTGGGCTCGAACCGTCGTGACGCGGTGCTGCACGTGATTGCCCCGGCGTCGTTGCCGGGCGTGCTCGACACCCTGCGCGTGACCATGGGCTGGGCCTGGACTTACCTGGTCGTCGCCGAACTGGTCGCGGCCTCCAGTGGCCTGGGTTACCTGAGCCTCAAAGCCATGCGCGGCTTTCAAGTGGATGTGATTTTCCTGGCCATCGCGATCATCGGCCTGCTGGGCCTCGCGACCGATCAACTGTTCCGCTTCCTACGTCTGAGGATCACCGCATGGGCTCAGTAACCGCTGCCAATCATCGATTCGCCACCCCCCAGGCCACTGCGGTCCAGGCCGCGCCACGACTGCAAGTGGACAAGGTCAGCCTGCGTTACAAGAAACCCGATGGCGGCACGTTTACCGCGCTGGAAGAGGTGTCGTTCGACGTGCCGGACCAGCAATTCGCCGTGCTGGTCGGCCCTTCGGGGTGCGGCAAGTCGAGCCTGCTGTACCTCACCGCCGGCCTCAACGAACCCACTTCGGGCGAGATTTATGTCGGGGGCCAGCAAGTGCAGGGGCCCGGTGCGGATCGCGGCATGGTGTTCCAGAGCTACACGCTGTTCCCGTGGCTGACCGTGCGCCAGAACGTCGAGTTCGGACTCAAGCGGCGTGGCATGCCGGCGGCGCAACGCAAGGACATTGTCGACTACTACGTCAACGAAGTCGGCTTGAGCAACTTCGCCGACAACTACGCCAAGCAGCTGTCCGGCGGCATGATGCAGCGTGTGGCGATCGCTCGCGCGCTGGCCAACGACCCGCAGATCCTGCTGATGGACGAACCCTTCGGTGCCCTCGACAGCCAGACGCGCCTGCAAATGCAGCAGTTGTTGTTGCGGGTCTGGGGCCACAGCAAGAAAACCGTGTTGTTCGTCACCCATGACATCGACGAAGCGATTCTGCTCGGTGACCGGGTCTATGTGATGGGCGCGCGGCCGGGGCGGATCAAGCAGATTCTCGACGTGCCGATCGAGCGCCCACGCACGCTGGACATGGTCATGGAACACTCGTTCATTGACATGAAACGCAAGATTTTCGGCTTGCTGCATGACGACCTGGAAGAGGTGCATTGATGCACATTCCTTTGTGGGAGCAAGCTCGCTCCCACAAGGTCGGTGTTGGCCTGGAGTCTGGCGTTACGGCGCCGCCGGCAGCAGGAACCGGGCGATCACCGGCAAGTGATCGGAGATGCGCAGCGTATCGTCCTGTCGCACCCTCGCTTCGACCCGTTTGATGCGCGGGCTGTAAAACAGGTAGTCGACAGTCCGGTCCGGGCCGCTCACGTTCGTATCGTTCGGGTAGTGCGTCAGCCAGCGCGCGCGGTCGATGCCACTGGCCTCGTTGTTGGTGGGGATCATCGGGTATTTGTCCCACAGCACATGCAAGGCGCTGTCGGCGGAATAGGGCGTGCGTTGCTCGCTGGGCAGGCGCTGGTATTGGCCCAGCGGCAGGAGATTGAAGTCGCCGCCGATCAGCCACGGCGTGCCATGGCTTTCGAATTTGTCGAGGACCTTGGCCACGGCCGAGATCTGCGCTTGCAGGGTTTCGTCGGGTTGGGTCGCACGGTCCAGATGGGTGTTGAGGACCGCCATCTGGCCGCCGTCGCTCAACGGCAGGTAGGTGACCAGCAAGGCGTTTTTCGGCTTGAACTGACGGCTGATCAGGTTGCCCTGTGACACCGGCAGTTGCAGGCGCTCGGCGTGTTCGATCTCGTAGCGGCTCAAGGTCGCCAGTTGCCGGCCAACGCTGCCGAAAATGTGCGGATCAGGGATGAAGTCGGCTTTCCAGTCGAACGCGTGGGCACTGCATGGGTAGAGGTCGGCGACCCGCTCCTGCAAGAGCTTGAGCTGATTCTGGTAGCCGCTGGCCTTGGCGCCGTCATCGAGTTCCTGCAACAGCACGATGTCCGGTTGTTCGTCACGAATCACCCGCGCCACTTCATCGAGGCTGAAGGCCATGTCATCGGCGGTGGGGGCTTCATCGGTGCCGGCCGCCTGGTCATCCCAGAACACGTAGCGCTTGCCCGCCAGGTACTGGACGTTCCAGGTCATCACCTTCAACGCCTGGCCAGGTGCCAGGGTGGGGGGCTGAGTACTGCAACTGACCGCCAGCACCTCCCTGACGTCGGGGCGCCAGGTCAGGCTGTAGACCATCGCGCCTGCCAGGCCGATCACAATCAACAGTCCCAGCAGGGCGTAGCGCAATGGTTGGGTCATGGCTCGGCTTATTATCGCGTTACGAAAATTGACCTCGAGCATACGCCAGTGACGAGCCATCGCCCACGGTCAGCGTGGTCCCTCGATTTTTTCCGGCGTATCGCCGATCAGCATGAACAGGCGGAACAGCACCACGCTGGTGAACAGTTGAAGGAAGCTGTGGGCGCTGTCGATCAACAGCGAGATCACCGGGTTCTGCGGGTCGGGATACACCGCCAGCGTCGCGCCCTTGAGCACCCACAACGGCCCCATCACGCACAGAATGCACACCAGGATGCGCATGAAATGCCCGCGGGTCAGGCGCAGGCTTTCCTTCATCGCCGCCAGCGGGCTCAGGCCTCGCAGCACCAGCAGGTACTCGCCGAAGGCCAGGGTCACCATCAGCCAGATGCCCGGCAGGAAATACAGCGACAGGCCGAGCAGTATCAGCAAGGTATTGAGGGCGGTCAGCAAGGCAAAGCGTGGCCACAGGTAGGCGGACCTTGTCAGCAGATCGCGGTTACGGGGCGATTCCCCACGGCTGCGGGCATCGAGAAACAGAATCAGCGCGGCGGTGTACAGCGGATAGACCAGCAAGCCGACGATCACGCTGATGCCGGGAAAGCTGTCGGGTTCGGTCGAGTGGTCGACCACTTGTTGCAGCAGGGCCTCGAGGATCACCAGTGGCAGGCACAGCTGCACAATCTGGCCCAGATTGCGTTTGAAGAAATACAGGGAGTCACGCAGTACGTCGAACGGATTCATCAGTCGGTATCGCAGGTTGAAAGCAGTGGTCCACTTTAACCGATGATGTGCACAAGGGCACAAACGTAAACGTTCGGTAAAGGTCATTGAAACAACTTGTTTCAGCCTCCATTAAGGTCAGGCACCTTATCCTCGGTGGATACAGGCAACGATTTTCCCGGCAATCTAAGAGGTCGCCATGAACAGCGAAGAACAAACCCTGATCGATGGACTGTTTTCCCGGCTGCAACAGGCCGAAACGAACTCAGCCCCGCGCGACGCCCAGGCCGAGGCGCGGATCAAGGAACACCTGACTCGCCAACCCGCGGCGGGTTATTTCATGACCCAGGCGATTCTGGTGCAAGAGGCGGCGATCAAGAGCCTCGACGAGCAGAACAAGCAACTGACGGCACAAGTCCAGCAATTGCAGGCCGAACTGCAACAGGCCAAGGCGCAGACAGCGGCGCCGGCGCCGAGCAGTGGCGGCTTTCTGTCGAGCATCTTTGGCGGCAGCGCCCGTGATCCGCAGCCGGCGCCGAGCCAAAGTGCACCGGTATCGAGCGGTGGCGGCTGGCGTGAGCCAGGGCGTTCGTCGTTCGGTGGCCAGCCGCCACAGCAAAACTACGGTGCCCCGCAACAGAGCTATCCACAGCAGGGCTATGCGCCGCAGCAGCAGGCTCCGGCAGCGGCCGGCAGCAGTTTCCTCGGTGGCGCGCTGAAAACCGCCGCGGGCGTCGCAGGTGGTGTAATGCTGGCGCAAGGCATCAGCAGCCTGTTCCATAACAATCAGCAACCGCAGGAAATCGTTGAAGTCATCAAGGAAGAGCCGGCCCAGGTCAGCGACCAGGGCAACAATGGCTGGGGCGATGATCAGCGCATGGCCGGTAACGATTCCTACGGTAACGACCGGGGCGGCTTTGCCGACGCCGACTACAGCGATGACAGCTCATCGTTCTTTGGCGGCGACGACGACTCCTTCGTCTGACCCTTCTGTAGCACCTGACCTGTGGCGAGCTCGCTCGCCACAGGTGGTCATTCCACAGGTGCCATTCGTCCGGGGCGCCCGGATGCCTCGGGCCGATTATTCGCGGAATACTCCTTCAGGCTGGCATACTGGGCGACTTTTCGGGCCTGGTGCCTGATCCTGCCTGCACCCAAGGGGATGTGCGGTGAAAAAAATCGCAGTGTTCGCCGATGTCCAGAACCTCTACTACACCGTGCGTCAGGCTTACGGTTGTCACTTCAATTACGCCGCGCTGTGGGCTGAAATCAGCAAGCAGGGGCAGATTGTCGAGGCTTATGCCTACGCCATCGATCGTGGCGACAGCAAACAGCAGCAGTTCCAGCAGATCCTGCGCAATCTCGGGTTCACCGTGAAGCTCAAGCCTTTCATCCAGCGCAGCGACGGTTCGGCCAAGGGCGACTGGGACGTGGGCATCACCCTCGACATCATGGACGCCGCCGACCATGTCGACGAAGTGGTGCTGGCCTCCGGCGACGGTGATTTCGACATGCTGCTCGAGCGCATCATCAGCAAGCACGGCGTGCAGGCGGTGGCCTACGGCGTGCCGGGCCTGACCGCCAATTCGCTGATCCGCGCGGCCAGCCGCTACGTGCCGATCGAAGGCGCCTTGCTGCTCAAGAATTGATTTTTACGGAGTTGAAACAGGTTTGGAACGCATCGCAGTCATCGACTTTGAAACCACCGGGATCTCCCCGAGCAGCAGCTGCCGGGCCACGGAAATTGCCGTGGTGATCCTTGAACAGGGGCGCATCGTCGAGCGTTACCAGAGCCTGATGAATGCCGGCGTGCGTGTCCCGGCCTTCATCGAACAACTCACCGGCATCAGCAACGCCATGCTGCGCACCGCACCATCGGCCGAGCAGGTGATGAACGAGGTCAACGAATTCGTCGGCACCACGCCGTTACTGGCGCATAACGCCGCGTTCGACCAGAAGTTCTGGGACTTCGAGCTCGGGCGCATCAAACGCACGCGCTTGCAGAATTTTGCCTGTTCGCTGCTGTTGGCCCGCCGCCTGATGCCCGCCGCGCCCAACCACAAACTCGGCACCCTCACCACCTTCGCCAACCTGCCCCACACCGGCAAGGCCCACCGGGCCATGGCCGACGCGGAAATGGCCGCCAACCTCACGGCACACCTGGCCGAAGAGCTGCGCCAGACACACGGCGTGCGCGAGTTGTCCCACGACCTGCTGTGCAAGTTGCAGAAAGTGCCGGCGGCAAAGGTGGGCGAACACCTCAAGCGCTATCGCGGCTTCTGACCACACCGCAGATCCCCTGTAGGAGCGAGCCTGCTCGCGATGGTCGCCAACGATATAGAGGGAAACCTGACACCCCGCGTTGTTCTCGGGTTCATCGCGAGCAGGCTCGCTCCTACAGGGATTGTGTTTAACGATGTCTCCGATTCGGCGATTGATCCTACCGAAACTTAGGGAATGTCTGTCTTGCTCCCCCAACCCCGCGTCTCTAACCTTTCGGTGTCGCTGCAAACTCAGCGACCGGGACTGCAAGCCCGTTGTTTGTGAGGAAACAACATACGCACCTATAATCGCGTCGCTGTAAATTAGCGTCCGTCGATTTATGGTAGCTGTGTGCGGGAGACCTTCGGGTCTGCCGGGGTTGCCTCCTACTCGGTCTTGCAGACCCGCGCATAGCTGCCACCCATCAACTGCAAGTGATGCTGGCAGCTCCGACTTTCAAGGAGACTCGCCATGTTCAAAGTGACCCCCAACCCCCCTGAATCCTCCGATCACTTCACCCCCCAAACCTTCATCCGTCATCACATCCAGTTGCGAGCGCTGTTGCTGCATGCCGAGCCGTGGTTCTCTGCCCGGGACATCGGCCGGTTGATGGGGGTGGACATCAATGGCAGACAAACGCTCAAGCTCGACGCGGATCAGCGGCGGATGATGGTTTTGTCTGGCCGCGACGGGTTGCAAGAAACCCTGATGCTCAGCGAGTCCGGCGTGTACGCGATGCTGGTCTATCACTACTGCCCGGAAAATCGGCATTTGCGGCGTTGGTTGACCCACCACGTAATCCCGATGTTGCGCGAAGAGGCTGGAGCGGTTTCCTATCAAGCTCCCCGTCTGCGTTTGATGGAGTGGACGGGTGGGACGCTGAGGCTGCTGCAATGGCGTAAAGAACCGTGGATTCGCCTGCGGGATATGCCGGGATTGTTGTCAGCCGGTTACAGCGGCATGTGATGTATTCCTCGTAGGAGCGAGCCGGCTCCGGGCGGCGTTCCGACGATGAGCCCGAGAACAACGCGGGGTGTCAGGTTCCCCGCGACATCGTTGGCGACCATCGCGAGCAGGTTGTTCATTTTCCATTGCCCTCGATGTGCCCCAACGGCACGCGCTTTTCGATGGCGCTCGACAACACAATCGACGTCTTGCTGAAGCCGAACGTGGCGATCCGGTTGATCAGCTCTTCCAGCTCCGGCATCGAACCCACCGCCGCTTGCATGATCACGCAGGGATCGCCCGTCACCCGGTGGCATTCAGTCAACTGTGGGATTTTGATCAGGTCGTCGTAGGCTTTCTGGTTGCCGTGCTGGTTCAGGCGCAGTTCGATCACGCACTGGATCGGCAGGCCCAGCTTGGCCATGTCGACTTTCGCCTGGTAACCGGTGATGACACCACTGGCTTCGAGCTTGGCCACGCGTTCGGCCACGGCCGGGGCGGACAGGTTGACCTTGCGCGCCAGGTCGGCGTAGGACGCGCGTCCGTTTTCCAGCAGGGCGCTGAGCAGCATTCGGTCATATTTATCCACGGGCGACTCCTGAAAAGGGCTGACTTTCGAAACAACGGTATATAGCGCTGAACTCCGTGTTTTGAAAAGTGTACCGGCGCTTTAAAAAGGTTTTGTAGCTTATTTTTCGCTGTCAGCCTTTTTAGAATAGCGGCTCACTTGTCTTGCCTGTGAGCTGCCCCCCATGCCTGGCCTACGTCGTTTTCCCTTACCGCTGATCGCCGCCTTCTTCGCCTTGTATGTGATTTGGGGCTCGACCTACCTGGTGATCCGCATCGGCGTGGAGTATTGGCCGCCGCTGTTGCTGGCCGGGATTCGCTTCGTCATTGCCGGGAGCTTGATGTATGCCTTCCTGCGCTGGCGCGGGGCGCCGGCACCGACCTGGGCGCAATGGAAAGCCGCCGGCATCATCGGTGTGTTGTTGCTGGCGTGCGGCAACGGCGCGGTCAGCGTGGCTGAGCACACGGGCGTGGCCTCAGGTGTCGCTGCATTGGCGGTGGCGACGGTGCCGTTGTTCACCTTGCTTTGTGGCTACTTGTGGGGCGCGCGTAATACCCGTCTCGAATGGGCCGGGATTGTCCTCGGGCTGATCGGTATTGCCATGCTCAACCTGGGTTCCAACCTGCAATCGAGCCCCTTGGGCGCCGCGTTGTTGATCTTTGCCGCGGCGACCTGGGCCTTCGGTTCGGTGTGGAGCAAACACTTGCCATTGCCTCAGGGCGCCATGGCCAGTGCCGTGGAAATGCTGGTCGGCGGGGTGGTGTTGCTGATCGGCAGTGCCGTGAGCGGTGAACACCTGGAACAGATGCCACCGATCGAGGGCTGGGCCGCGCTGGCGTACCTGACCGTGTTCGGTTCGATCATTGCCTTCAATGCCTACATGTATCTGTTGAAACACGTGCGCCCGGCGGCGGCCACCAGTTATGCCTACGTCAACCCGGCGGTGGCGGTGTTGCTGGGGATCGTGTTCGTCGGCGAGACCATCGGTATCGAAGAAGGGCTGGCAATGCTGGTGATCATCAGTGCCGTGCTGTTGATCAGTCTGCCGCAGTGGCGCCGTTCGCCACCGCAGCCGGTGGTGAAGGCAGTGCCGACAGAATCCCGTGTGAATTAGGGTAAACTGCGCGCCATTGCACATTTGTTTTGCACACTTGTTTTGCACAACCCGCGCTGAATTTTCCTACGGTACTCCCATGACTTTCGCCTCCCTTGGCCTGATCGAACCCTTGCTGCGCTCCCTCGAGACGCTTGGCTACCAGACTCCGACGCCGGTTCAGGCGCAAGCCATCCCGGCGGTGCTGGCCGGTCGCGACCTGATGGCCGCCGCCCAGACCGGCACCGGCAAGACCGCCGGTTTCGCGCTGCCGCTCCTGCAATTGCTGGCCATGGAAGGGCCGAAAGTCACTGCCAACTCGGTACGCGCGTTGATCCTGGTGCCGACCCGCGAACTGGCCGAGCAAGTTCACGAAGCCGTGCGCCAGTACGCCGAGAACCTGCCGTTGCGCACCTACGCAGTGTACGGCGGGGTCAGCATCAACCCGCAAATGATGAAGCTGCGCAGCGGTGTCGATCTGCTGGTGGCGACCCCGGGCCGTTTGCTCGACCTGTTCCGCCAGAACGCGCTGAAGTTCAACCAGCTGCAAACCCTGGTGCTGGACGAAGCCGACCGTATGCTCGACCTGGGCTTCTCCGAAGAACTGGCGAACATTTACCGCGCATTGCCGAAGAAACGTCAGACGCTGCTGTTCTCCGCGACCTTCTCCGACGACATCCGCCTGCTGGCCGGGCAAATGCTCAACGACCCGCTGACCATCGAAGTCAGCCCGCGCAATGTGGCCGCCAACACCGTCAAGCAATGGGTGGTGACGGTGGACAAGAAGCGCAAGCCCGAGCTGTTCGTGCACTTGATGCGCAAGGGCAAGTGGAAGCAAGTGCTGGTGTTCGCCAAGACCCGTAATGGCGTGGATGCGTTGGTCGAGAAGCTGCAGGGCCTGGGCATCAATGCCGACGGCATCCACGGCGACAAACCCCAGGCGACCCGTCAGCGTGCGCTGGACCGTTTCAAGCTCAGTGAAGTGCAGATCCTGGTCGCCACCGACGTTGCGGCCCGTGGTCTGGATATCGAAGACTTGCCGCTGGTGGTCAATTTCGACTTGCCGATCGTCGCTGAGGACTACATCCACCGCATCGGCCGTACCGGCCGCGCGGGCTCGACCGGCGAGGCGATTTCCCTGGTGTGTGCCGATGAAGTGAACCTGCTCTCGGCCATCGAGATGCTCACCCGCCAGACCTTGAAGCGTCAGAACGAACCGGACTTCGAGCCTGAGCACCGGGTGCCGGACACCGATGCCAGCGGCCAGGTGATCAAGAAACCGAAAAAGCCTAAGAAGCCGAAAACGTCGGGTGGTGGCGGCAAGCGCAACCTGGGCAAGTGGGTTGATAGTGGGGAAGTCGCGCCAGCGGAACCTTCGGTCAAGCCTGTGCGCAAGGTGCCGGTGTTCAATACCGGGCCGCGCAAGCGTAAGCCTTAGTAGTTACGGCGCCGGCCAAATCGCTATCGCGAGCAGGCTCGCTCCCACAGGGCATTTGTGAACAACACAGATCCAATGTGGCAGCGAGCCTGCTCGCGATGGGCGCGCCTCGGTCTCAACGCCTGTGTTTCAACCAATCCACAATGCCCGCTCCCGCCGCCCGCCCACTGGCGAAACACGCGGTCAGCAGATAGCCGCCGGTCGGCGCTTCCCAGTCCAGCATTTCCCCTGCGCAGAAAACCCCGGGCAATTGCTTGAGCATCAAGCGTTCATCCATCGCTTCAAACAACACTCCGCCCGCACTGCTGATGGCTTCGTCCAATGGCCGGGTCTTCACGAGTGTCAGTGGCAATGCCTTGATCGCCTGGGCCAGCAACGCCATGTCCGTGAAGGTTTCGGCAGAGGTCAGCTCTCGCAGCAGCGCGGCTTTCACCCCATCGATGCCCAACTGACTGTGCAGGTGTTTGGCCATCGAGCGTGAGCCACGCGGCTTGCTCAGTGCCGACTGCACTTTATCCACAGGCCGGCCGGGCAGAAGGTCGATATGAATAGTCGCCGAGCCGTGCCGGTTGATCGCTTCGCGGATCGGTGCCGACAGGGCGTAGATCAGGCTGCCTTCGATGCCGGTGGCGGTTATCACGCATTCGCCGAGGCGCGGCACGTCGTCGTTGAGGCCGATGGCGATGTTTTTCAGCGGGCTGCCGGCGAATTTGCTGACCATCAATTCGCTCCAGGCCTGCACCTCGAAGCCACAATTACTCGGTTGCAGCGGTGCCAGTCCTACACCGCGTTGCTCCAGTGGCCGCATCCAGGCGCCGTCCGAGCCCAGGCGCGCCCAACTGCCGCCACCGAGCGCCAGCAGGGTGGCGTCGGCCTGAACGGTTTTTTCGCCTTCGGGGCTGTCGATGCGCAAACCGCCGTTTTCATTCCAGCCGACCCAGCGATGGCGGGTGTGGATAACGACGCCGCTGTCACGCAGGCGCTTGAGCCAGGCACGGAGCAGCGGCGCGGCTTTCATGTCGGTCGGAAAGACCCGGCCCGAGCTGCCGACGAAAGTGTCGATGCCCAGGTCCTGAATCCACTGGCACAGGGCTTCGGCGCCGAAGCCGCGCAGCAGCGGGGCGATCTGCGGTGCCCGTTCGGCATAGCGTGAAAGGAACGCCGGGTAGGCTTCGGAGTGGGTGATGTTCATGCCGCCGACGCCGGCCAGGAGGAATTTGCGCCCGACCGAAGGCATGCCGTCGTACAGATCGACCTTGATCCCGGCCTGGCTCAACACTTCAGCCGCCATCAGGCCGGCGGGACCGCCACCGATGATGGCGACGTGAGAGGTGGAGGGTGTCGAGGGTCGGGTCATGGGCTGCGCTGCGGTCTGGCGGGATAGGGCGGGCATTCTACCAGCCTCGCCTTCTGTAGGAGCGAGCTTGCTCGCGAAGGTCTTGAACGATAACGCGTGCAACCAGATGCCCAGCGGTGACGTTATGTTTCTCGCGAGCAGGCTCGCTCCTACAGGGGTTATCGGTGTTTTTTAGGGTGGTTAAAAAATGATCAGCTATCTGTAGCCCACAGTCCGCATGGGCTGCGGTCGCTTTCACTCAGGTTATCTACAGGCAGCTCCACAGGCATTGTGGGTAAAGCGTCCACAACTCAGTGACAACCTGATGACTGCCAGACCCGCTGCGCGCTGTGGTGGAGAATGCCGTGGCGGCGGGCCAGGGCTTTGCGGTCCTTGCTGTAACCGCCGCCAATCACCCCGACCACCGGGATGTCGCGGCCCAGGCAATGACGCATCACGGCTTCATCGCGGGCGGCGACGCCTTCGTCGGTCAGTTTCAGATAGCCGAGGGCATCGTCCTTGTGCACATCGACGCCGGCGTCATACAGCACCAGATCCGGCTGATAGAGCGGCAACAAATAGTTGAGCGCGTCATCCACCACCTTCAGGTAATCGGCATCGCCCATGCCATTGGGCAATGGAATGTCCCAGTCGCTTTCGGCCTTGCGTGCAGGAAAATTCTTCTCGCAATGCAGGGAAACGGTAATGGCCTCCGGAGTGTCGTGCAGGATGCGTGCAGTCCCGTCGCCCTGGTGCACATCGCAATCGAAGATCAGTACCCGGTTGACCCGGCCACTTTCCAGCATGAAATGGCTGATCACCGCCAGGTCATTGAAAATGCAGAAGCCGGCCGGGTGGTCGTAGTGAGCGTGGTGAGTGCCACCGGCCAGGTGACAGGCCAGGCCATGCTCGAGCGCCTGCTCGGCCGCCAGCAACGAGCCGCCGACTGCCCGCACTGTGCGCCGGGCCAGGGCTTCGCTCCAGGGCAGGCCGAGGCGACGTTGATCCTCGCGGGACAACTCGCCACCCATGTAGCGTTCGATATACGAAGGGTCATGGGCGAGGGCGAGAATCTCCGGCGGGCAGAGTTGCGGACGCAGCAGGTCGGCGTCGCGGGTCAGGCCGCTGTCCACCAGGTGATCGCGCAGCAGGCGGAACTTGTCCATGGGGAAGCGGTGATCCGCCGGGAATTCGGGACTGTAGTCTTCGTGATAAATCAGCGGCAGCGGCATGATGCTTTCGTACAGGAATGAGTGAAGGATCCTACCAGCGTTGTAGACTCGCGGCATGAAAATGGGGGGAGCACGATGGAGCCGATACTGGAACTCGCGAGCGCGCGGCTGCTGTTGCGGCAGTGGCAGGATGAGGATTTGCCGGAGTTTGCGGCGATGTGTGCCGATCCACAGGTCATGCGTTATTTCCCGGCACCCTTGAGCCGACTGGAAAGTGCTTCATTGATCGGGCGAATCCGTGGTCATTTCGCTGAGCATGGTTTCGGTCTGTGGGCGCTGGAGCGCAAGGACACGGGGCAGTTCATCGGATTTACCGGGCTCGGGGTGGTGGGTTTCGACGCGCCGTTCACCCCCGCCATCGAAATCGGCTGGCGCCTGGCGCGGGAGCATTGGGGGCTGGGTTATGCCAGCGAGGCGGCGTGGACCGCTCTGCGCTGCGGGTTTGACCGTTTGGCGCTGAACGAAATCGTCTCCTTTACGGCTGACAGCAACCTGCCGTCGCAGAAAGTCATGCAGGCCATCGGCATGCACCATGACTGCGCCGATGACTTTGAACACCCCAACCTTGCCGTCGATCATCCCTTGCGCCATCACGTGCTGTATCGCATCAGCCGTGAACAATGGCTGCAAACCTTGCATGGATAAGCCGCTGCGGATGTTTACAATGGCCCCCATCGGCCCTGGCCAGAAACTGAATCGACCGTCGCAGCCAAGACTGCGCGGCATTGCGTTGTGTGAGGAGAGTCTGAATGAGCCAAGTGTTGGATGATCTGGTCGACCTGCTGACCCTGGAGCCGATTGAGGAAAACCTGTTCCGTGGCCGTAGCCAGGACCTGGGTTTTCGCCAGTTGTTCGGCGGCCAGGTACTCGGCCAGTCGCTGTCGGCGGCCAGCCAGACCGTCGAAGAGGCGCGCCACGTGCATTCGATGCATGGCTACTTCCTGCGTCCGGGCGACGCCGGGTTGCCGGTGGTCTATCAGGTTGACCGGGTGCGCGACGGTGGCAGTTTCAGCACGCGCCGGGTGACGGCGATCCAGAAGGGCCATCCGATCTTCACCTGCAGCGCCTCGTTCCAGTACGACGAAGAAGGTTTCCAGCACCAAAGCGAAATGCCGCAAGTGGTCGGTCCGGAAAACCTGCCATCGGAACTGGAGCTGACCCAGCAGCGCGCGCACCTGATCCCTGAGAAAATGCGCGAAAAACTGCTGTGCCCCAAGCCGATCGAGTTCCGGCCGATCACCGAAAAGGATCCCTACAACCCGCTGCCGTCCGACCCGATCAAGTACGTCTGGTTTCGCGCCGACGGTGCCTTGGCCGACTCCCCGGCGCTGCACAAGTACTTGCTGGCCTACGCCTCGGATTTCGGTCTGCTGACCACCTCGATGCAGCCCCATGGCAAATCGGTCTGGCACAAGGACATGCAGGTCGCCAGCCTCGATCATGCGCTGTGGTTCCACGCCGATCTGCGTGCCGATGACTGGTTGTTGTACGCGATGGACAGTCCCTGGGCCGGCAACTCCCGCGGTTTCTCCCGTGGCAGCGTGTTCAACCGCGCCGGGAAACTGGTGGCCTCGGTCACGCAGGAAGGCCTGATCCGTCATCGCAAGGATTGGTCATGAGCCTGGCCGACGTGCGTCACTGGGTGTTCGACATGGACGGCACCCTGACCGTGGCGGTGCATGATTTCGCGGCGATTCGCGTGGCGCTGGCGATCCCGGCCGAAGATGACATCCTGACCCACCTCGCCGCGCTACCGGCCGACGAAGCCGCGGCCAAGCATGCGTGGCTGCTCGAGCACGAGCGCGACCTGGCGCTCGGGTCGAAACCGGCACCGGGTGCCGTAGAGCTGGTGCGTGACCTGGCCGGGCGCGGTTATCGCCTGGGCATTCTCACGCGCAATGCCCGTGAATTGGCGCATGTCACGCTGGAGGCCATTGGCCTGGCTGACTGCTTCGCGGTGGAGGACGTGCTCGGTCGAGACGAAGCACCACCAAAACCGCACCCCGGTGGTTTGCTGAAATTGGCGCAAGCCTGGAACGTACCGGCGAGCGAACTGGTGATGGTCGGTGATTACCGCTTTGATCTGGATTGCGGGCGGGCGGCGGGGGCACGGACGGTGCTGGTGAACCTGCCGGATAATCCGTGGCCGGAATTGACCGATTGGCATGCGCCGGATTGTGTGGCGTTGCGGCAGATGCTCTCGGCTTGAGGGCATGGTTGCCTGATCTGACGCCATCGTCGGAACGCCGCCCGGAGCAGGCTCGCTCCCACAATTAATCGCATACCACTGTGGGAGCGAGCCTGCTCGCGATGGCGCCGGCTCCGCCAGCGCAAAACCTACAGCCCGAACAACGCCTTTTGCCCCTCCGGCGAAGTAAACATCCCATCCCCGTCATGCCCGACGCCGGGTACTTCGATCAGCTGCTGATTGAGCCCTTTCGGTTGCAGCCGCTTCAGATACTCAAAGTAATTGCGCCCGCGAGCCAATCGATAGGGGCCTTGCGCCTGGGCTTCACAACCCTTGTCCAGCGCCGGGTGATTGGGGTCGATGTCCTGTTGCCCCAGCAGATAAACGATGTTGCGCTTGACGTAGGTTGCCTGCAGTTGCGCAGGCGTTTTCCCTTCGGCGTAGGCGGGTAGATCCGTCAGCCCGTACTTCCAGCGATTGAAGTCCGGGCAGCGGGCATGGCTGAAAGCCACTGGCCGGCGTTCGTCGAAGTACGCATAGGAAGATGGATTGGCGATGACATAGCGCACCTGCACCCCGGCGGCGTCGAGGGCTGGCTGATCGTGTCCGAGCATGGCGTATCGCTGAACCACTTGAGCGCCACCGGAGTGGCCGGCGATGACGATCTGCTTCACTTCGGGAAACTGCTCGCGATCACCCAGGCGGGCGATGATTTCGTCCAGAGCCGCATAGGCGCTGAGACGGAACGGCGCGGTGGATTCGCCACCCGCCATCCACTCATTGCCCTGCCAGCGCAGAACCGTCTCGGCGACGGGATGCATCGCGACGTCGGTTTCATTGAGAAATTGTGGGGCGATGACCAGTGTTGTCGCACTTTGCCCGGCCAGTTCCGCCGCGTGTTCGCCGCTGTGCAGGTAGGTCTGTGCATTGCGCAAGCGACCATGGACGATGATCAATACACGTTCGATCTTTGCCGGGCCAGGGCTGATGCCCACCGCGATCTCGCCTGATTTCAACAACAGGCGTCCGGGGCTGACCTCCTTGACGGCATGCTCGGCAGCCCAAGTACTTGTGCAAGTGATCAACAACGCCAACAGCCACGTCTTCATTTACAGATTTTTCGCCGCAAAGGTATCGCACTGGCCAACCTGGCCTTGGGCGAATCCGGTTTTGAACCAGCGCACCCGTTGCGCCGACGTACCATGGGTAAACGAGTCGGGCACCACACGGCCCTGACCCTGTTGCTGCAAACGATCATCGCCGATGGCATTGGCCGCGTTGAGCGCTTCTTCGACATCGCCCGGTTCCAGCCAGTTCAGCCGTCGTTGTGCGTGGTTGGCCCAGACGCCGGCCAGGCAATCGGCTTGCAGTTCTTGACGCACCAGCAAGCCACCATTGCCTTCCATTTGCCGGCCTTGCTGGCGCGCGGCCTGAATTTTCGCGGAAACACCGAGCAAGGTCTGCACGTGGTGTCCGACTTCATGAGCGATCACGTAGGCCTGGGCAAAGTCCCCCGCCGCAGAAAAGCGTTGGGCCATTTCCTGGAAAAACGCCATGTCCAGATAGACCTTCTGGTCCGCCGGGCAATAGAACGGACCGGTCGCCGACGTCGCCAGGCCACAGGCCGAGTTCACGCGATTGCTGAACAACACCAGGGTCGGGTCTTTGTATTGCTTGCCGGCCTGCTGGAAAATCTGCTGCCAGGTGTCCTCGGTATCACCCAGAATCGAACGGACGAATTCGGCGCCTTCATCGTTGGCTGGTGGCGCCTTGCGCGTCTGAGTGGTCGCCGGTGCCGTTTGCTGGCCCATCTGCCCGGTCAGTTGGCCGAGGATCTGCAGCGGGTCCTGGCCGGTGATCCAGCCGATGCCGACGATCAGAAGGATCGCCGTCAGGCTCAGGCCCTTGCCACCGCCAAAGCGCATCCCGCCACCGCCGACATCATCGCCACGGGCATCGACCACGTTGTCACTGCGTCGGCCTTTTTTCCATAGCATGTGGGAATCCTCTTCTGTTCCGGGTAATGACCCGTGCGGTGAGTGTTGCTGCCAAGTGGGAGCGGCGCCAGTCCAGTCGTCCGGGTTTTTGTCGCACGCGCCCGCAGGCCCGGCAACCCCTGACGGATTGCCGAGTACATTTCAGGCTTGTATTGAACACGGACACCCCGACGAATTCCGCAGGGCGACGGTTTTTTTATCGGGGGAACATCGAGCGCTGCGTAAAGCGCCCAGATCGGCGGGGTTATTCGTCGAACGCGTCCCATACCGGGGCAAAGGGCGGGCTGACCTGACGCTCGCGTTTGGAAAGGCTGGCGATCAAGGCGCGGTCCGTGTCATCCAGTTGCACCTCCAGCGCCGCCAGGTTGGCGCATTGATTGGCCTCGCTACTGGCCTTGGGAATGGCGGCGACGTTCGCCTGATCCAGCAGCCATTTGAGTGCGACCTGGGTTGGCAGCACCCCGTGTTTGGCGGCGATCTGCCGGATCTGTGGGATGTCCGACACCTTGTTGCGAGCCAGTGGCGTGTAGGCCGTCAGCGCCAGATCGTGTTGACGGGCGTAGTTGAGCAGGGCGTTTTGGCCGAGCAGTACGTGATACTCGACCTGAATGGCGGACAGCGGAGCGCCCAGTTCCTCGACCACTGTGCGCAACAGCGGCAGCGGAAAATTCGCCACGCCGATGTTGCGCGCCAGGCCCTGTTCCTTGAACGACACCAGGGTCTCGATCGTACGCGGCAGGTCCCAGTCGGTGCTCGGCCAATGGATCATGAACAGGTCGACATAGTCGCTGCGCAGGGCCTTGAGGCTGCGGTCCATGGAGTGGCGCATGGCGTCGGGTTGCAGTTGGTCCCACCAGACCTTGGTGGTGACATGGATCTGCTCGCGGGGTGTCGGACTGTTCGCCAGCGCCTGACCGACAGCGTCTTCGTTGTTGTAGCCCGCCGCCGTATCGACGTGCCGATAACCCAGTGCCAAGGCCTGTTCCACGGCGCGGGTGCATTCCTCGCCCAGCATCGGCCAGGTGCCGAGGCCCAGTTTTGGCATGTTCAAGCCTTGGGCGTTAACGATGTGCTGCATGGTCGATCTCCTTTTCATAAGCGGTGATACCCGCGATATGCCGCGCAGCGATGTAGCCGAAGGTCAGCGCCGGCCCCAGATTGATGCCGCCGGCGGGGTAGTGCCCGCCCATGATGCTGGCCATGTCGCCGCCCGCCGCATACAGCCCGGCGATGGCCTGACCTGTGCTGTCGAGGACCTGGGCGTTTGCGTTGACCTTGAGTCCGGCGAAGGTGCCGAAGCAGCCGGGCTGGACCTTCACCGCGTAGAACGGCCCTTGTTCGATCGGCGCGACGCAGGGGTTGGGTTGCTGCCGCGCATCGCCCTGCTTGCGGTTATAGGGGGTAGAACCGCGTCCGAACTGCGGGTCTTCGCCGTTGCGCGCATGGCGGTTGTAGTCTTCCACGGTGCGGCGTAGACCGTCCGGATCGATGCCGCAGGCCGACGCCAACGCTTCAAGGGTGTTACCGGTTTTCAGATAGCCGCTGCGGATAAAGGCTGACAGCGGCACCGGAAACGGCCGAGAGATGCCCAGCCCGTAGCGACGCTGGAAACCATGGCTGCAAATCAGCCACGAAGCGACCTCTTCGCCCGGCGGGGCAGCGGCGACCATGGCCTTGACGTAGTCGTAGTAACCGTTCGCTTCGTTGACGAAGCGCTGGCCATTGCTCAGCACGCCGATGATCCCCGGCTTGCCGCGTTCAATGATGTGCGGGAAATGGCCAACGCTGCCGTCGCTGTGGGGCACCTGCGAGACCGGTGCCCAGGCGACTGGTGACGCCACATCGGTATTCACTCGAGCGCCGGCGCTTTCGCCCAGTCGCAGCCCGTCGCCGGACACTGCCAGCGGCGGCAACGCCAGGTGCTCGCGCCCGGTAGGCGTGCGCGGAAACAATGCCTTGCGCCGTTCGATGTCATTGGCAAAACCGCCCGCCGCGAGCACGACGGCCTTGCGCGCCTGGATGCGCACGGAACCCTTGGCGGTGCTGACCACCGCACCACGGACCTGATGGTTCTCGCGCAGCAACTCGGTGACGGGGGCCGACTCCCACAGCAATACACCGAGGTCCTCGGCGGATTTTGCCAGGCGTGCGACCAGCGCCACACCGTTGACCAGTTGCATCGCGCGGCCATGCACGGCGAGGTCGAGCAGGTGGCGGGTGAAGCGTCGGGTGACGTGCCAGGCGGCGGGCAGCGAGCGGGTCAGGTTGAGGAATGCCGTAAGGTCCGCGCCTGCCATGATCGGCATGCCCATGAACGATGTTTCACGCATGGTTTTGCGCAGCCGCTTGAGCAGCTTGCCGACTTTTCGTGCGTCATAAGGGGCGGCGATCACCGAGCGCCCGCCGGTGCCTGCGCCTGGCGTGTCGCCGTGAATGTCGGCAATGGCATTGCCGTCGGCGAATTGCAGCGAGGTGTGCTGTTCGAAAAACGCAACCATCTGTGGGCCGGCCTCGAGGAAGGCATCAATCATCGCCGGCTCGAAGTGCTCGCCCAACTCGTGCTTCAAGTAGGTGCGCGGCAGTGCCACGTCTTCGACGATGCCGGCGCGGCGGGCCAGGGGGTTGCAGGGCACCCAGGCCCAGCCGCCGGACCATGCGGTGGCGCCACCGAAAACCGCATCCTTTTCCACCACAATGACTTTCAGGCCATGCCATGCCGCCGTGACAGCGGCCGACAAACCGGCCGCACCGGAGCCGACGATCAGCACATCGCAGTCGATGTCGGGAAGAATGGGCGGTTCGGCAGGCATTGTGAGCACTCCAGCGGTTTATTATTTTGGAATTTGATTCCAGAAAATATAAGAGGTCGACGGAGTCGGGCAAGCCTGGGGCGCACAAAGCGGGCGGTAATCGGACGGCGAGTTCCAGATTTCGCATTCGGCCGGTTGTCTTCTAGAATCGAGCAAATTTTGCGTGGAAGCTCCCATGGCCGGCAGTCAGATCGAACGTGTTTTCAGTGTGCTTGAAAGCCTCACCAGCGACCCCCGTGGTCTGCCGATGCAGACCCTGGCAGAGCAGCTGGACATCCCCAAGAGCGCCACCCATCGCTTGCTCGCGGAGCTGATTCGCCTCGGTTATGTGCGACAGAATCCGGAGAACCTGCGCTATCACCTGTCGACCAAACTGGTGGCGATGGGGTTCCGTTATCTGTCGAGCAGTGGCGCCGATATCGTGCAGCCGGTGCTCGATCGCCTGGCTCAGGAAACCGGTGAACTGGTGCGCCTGGGCGTTATAGACGGCGAGCGGCAGACCTGGATCGCCAAGTCCCAGGGGGCCCGCTCCGGCTTGCGCTACGACCCGGACATGGGCCGCGATGCACCGCTGTTCTACACGGCCTCCGGGCACGCGTGGCTGGCGTGCATGAGCGATGCCGAAGCCCTGTCGCTGGTGGAACGCCAGGCCATGGACCGACCACTGGAACTGGGGCCGAATGCGCCGCGTTCGAACATTGAATTGCTCGAGCGCCTGCGCCTGGCGCGGGAGCAAGGCTACGCCTGTGTCGAGGAAAGCTCGGCGGTCGGCACCTCGGCGATTGCCGCAGTGGTGCGTCATCCCGGCGATGGCCGGGTGATCGGCGTACTCAGCATTGCCGGGCCGAGTGCGCGCATGCCGGGCGCGCGGCTGCACGAACTGGCGCCGTTGTTGTTGAGGTTTACCGAGGAATTGTCGGCGGCGAGCCTGGCGTCGGAGTTATTTAACTGAGGCCTGGATAAGCCCGGTGGGAGCGAGCCTGCTCGCGATTACGGTTTGTCAGTCAGCACGATGATTGGATGAACTGCCCTCATCGCGAGCAGGCTCGCTCCCACAGTTTGATTGGTGTCTTTCTTGAAACCGTGCGTTGTTCGAACACTTTCAGTGCTTGTGTGTGTAAGAATCTGGAACCGGGTTCTAAATTATTGGAAATCTTCCTTCCAACAATAAGCACAAGAGGACCGCGTCTTGAATTCGCCCCTTCGAATCGCCCTGATCGGCGCTGGCATCATGGGCCAGCAGCATTACCGGCACCTGAAAACCCTGACTGAAGCGACGCTGTGCGCGGTGGCCGATCCCGGTCCGCAAGCGGCAACCCTCGCCGCTGAATGGGGGGTGGCGTATTTCGCCGATCACACTCAGATGCTGGCGCAGACGAAGCCGGACGCGGTCATCGTCGCCAATCCGAATAACCTGCACGTCAGCACCGCCCTCGACTGCCTCGCCGTCGGTGTGGCGGTGTTGCTGGAGAAACCGGTCGGCGTGCATCTGGATGAGGTTCGCCGGTTGGTGGAGGCTTCGAAGGCTACGGGTGTACCGGTGCTGGTGGGCCATCATCGGCGGCACAACCCGTTGATCGTCCGTGCCCATGAACTGGTCAAGAGCGGCGCCCTGGGCCGGTTGACCACGGTCACGGCGCTCTGGCAGTTGCGCAAACCCGACAGTTACTTCGAGACGCCCTGGCGCCGCGAGGCGGGTGCCGGGATGTTGTTGACCAACCTGATCCACGACCTCGATTTGCTGCGGCACTTGTGCGGTGAAGTGCGTCAGGTGCAGGCCATCACCAGCAACGCCATCCGCGGTTTTGCCAACGAAGATTGCGCGGCGGTGTTGCTGCAGTTCGACAACGGTGCCCTGGGCAGCCTGACCGGGTCCGACGCGGTGGCGGCGCCCTGGAGTTGGGAGCTGGATTCCGGGGAGAACCCGGTGTATCCGCGTCAGGCCGACCAGCCGTGTTACTTGCTCGCCGGAACCGGCGGGGCACTGAGCATTCCGCAACTCAAGCGCTGGCATTACACCGAAGCCGATGGCGGGTGGCATCAGTCCCTGGTGCAGACGCAGGAAAGCTTCAGCGCCGATGAGGCGTTGCGCTTGCAGTTGCAGCATTTCGTGCACGTCGCGCGCCGGGAGGTCGAGCCGCTGGTGAGCGCCGCCGATGCCGCCCGCACCCTGGCGCTGATCGAAGCCATCCGCGAAGCCGCCGAAACCGGTCGCGCTTGCACACCTTCCCTGATTGAGGCTTGACCATGAGTGAACGAATCTTTTCCCTGGCCAGTCTGACCGTGCTGGAATTGTCACCGCCCGAGATGGTCGAAGTCGCGGCGCGGGCCGGGTACAGCCACGTCGGCTTGCGTCTGGTGCCGGCGACGCCGGAGGAGCACCATTTTGCCCTGGTGGCGGATGCGGGTTTGCGCCGTCAGACCCTGGCACGTCTGCGCGATACCGGCATACGTGTACTGGATGTCGAAATTCTGCGCTTGAAGCCGGATACCGTCGTCGCCGAATTCGAGAAGGTGCTGGCGGTCGGTGCCGAATTCGGTGCGACTGAATTGCTGGTGGCCGGTAATGATTTGGATGAGCAACGCATGACCGATAACTTCGCCCGGCTTTGTGATCTGGCGGCCCCTTATGGACTGCATCCGCACCTGGAGTTCATGCCCTGGACCGATGCGCGCAACCTTGAGCAAGCCGTGCGCATCGTCGAGGCGGCCGGGCGCGAAAGCGGTGCAGTGCTGGTGGACGCGTTCCATTTCGATCGCTCCGGGTCGCGGCTGGAAGATCTGGCCAGGGTTGCCCCTTCGCGGCTTCGGTATGCGCAGTTATGTGATGTGGCGGGGCCGCGTCCGGCGGACATGGCCAAGATTTTGCGTCAGGCCCGTAATGAGCGGCGGTTTCCCGGCGATGGCGATTGCGATCTGCCGGGGCTGTTGCGCTGTTTGCCGGCTAACATTCCATTGAGTCTGGAAATTCCCACCGTGCAACTGCTGGAGCAGGGCGTGAGCGGGTTGGACCGGGCGCAGATGGCGTTGGATAAAACCCGGGAATTGTTGGCGCGGCTGTAAGCGGTGCTGTGCATCTATCGCGGGCAAGCCACGCTCCCACACGTTTTATGCTGACCTGTGGGAGCGTGGCTTGCCCGCGAAGCTTTTGATTTTTGATGTAAACAAAAGGAAACCCAATGACAGTCAGCACCCCGCTTTCCGGCGTCAATCAGCCCTTCAAGGGCATCTTGCTGATCGTCGTTGCCACCTTCCTGTTTTCCAGTCATGACGCGATATCCAAATACCTCTCGGGGTTCTATCCGATTGTCATGGTGGTGTGGGCGCGTTATGTGGTGCACACCTTGTTGATGGCCGGAATATTCCTGCCGCAATCCGGGTTGCGGGTGTTGCGTACCAAGCGCCCGTTACTGCAGCTCGTCCGGGCGTTATGCCTGCTGGGCACCAGCCTGTTTTTCACCACGGGATTGATGTACATCCCGCTGGCGGAAGCGACCTCGGTCAACTTCCTGGCGCCCGTGCTGGTCACGGCGTTGTCGGTGCCGTTGCTCAAGGAGCGCGTGACGCGCGGGCAGTGGTTGGCGGTGATTTTCGGTTTCAGCGGCGTGCTGATCATTGTTCACCCAGGCGGCGAGTTGTTCACCCCGGCGGTGCTGCTGCCGTTCTGTTCGGCGCTGTTTTTCTGCTTCTATCAACTGCTGACCCGCAAGCTCAGCGAAATCGACAGTCCGACCACCAGCAACTTCTTCGCCGGGCTGTGCAACACCCTGGTGATGAGTGCGTTGGTGCCGTTCTTCTGGCAGGTGCCGAGCCTGCCGCATGGCGTGCTGATGCTGGCGCTGGGCGCCTGCGGCATGACGGCGCATCTGTTTCTGACCCAGGCTTTCCGCCATGCCGCGCCCGCCTTGCTGGCGCCCTTCAGTTACTGCCAGATCGTGTTTGCCGGCCTGCTGGGCTGGTTGCTCTTTTCCCACACGCCAACCCTGACCACGGTGCTCGGGATCGCGGTGATTTGCTGCAGTGGCCTGGCGGCGGCCTGGCAGCAAAAAAGTCGCCGTTGAGGCCGCTCAGAACCTGAAGCGCACCACCAGGTTTTGCAGGCCCGCCGCCAATTGCGACAGCTCCTGGCTGGTGGCACTGGTGCGGGTCGAGGCGTCGGCGCTTTGCAGTGACAGGTCGCGAATGTTCAGCAGATTCCTGTCCACCTCGCGGGCCACCGCCGCTTGCTCTTCCGATGCGCTGGCAATCACCAGGTTGCGCTCATGGATCTGTTCCATGGCCCGGGTAATCTCCGCCAGCGCGATGCCAGCCTGTTCAGCGAGCGACAGAGTTTGCGCAACGCGCTGGCTGCTGTCGTGCATCGACAGCACCACCCCTTCGGTATCGCCCTGAACCCGGCCGATCATCTGTTCGATTTCCCGTGTCGATTGTTGGGTGCGATGGGCCAGTGCGCGAACTTCATCGGCCACGACCGCAAACCCGCGCCCGGCTTCCCCGGCTCGGGCAGCCTCGATAGCCGCGTTGAGCGCCAGCAGGTTGGTCTGTTCGGCGATGGCGCGAATCACGTCCAGCACCTTGCCGATTTCCCGGGATTGCTCGGCCAGGGTTTGCACCTGTTGCAGGGCTGTGCCGGCATCGGCGCTCATGGCCTGGATCGAGTCGAGTGTTTCAATCACCCGCGCCTGACCCTCACTCGCCTGTTGTGTCGACTGGCGCGTACTGTCAGAAGTCGATACGGCATTGCGTGCGACTTCTTCCACGGCCACGGTCATCTCGTTCACCGCCGTGGCGGCTTGTTCGATTTCGTTGTGCTGCTGTTGCAGGCGGCCAGCGTCCTGGTGGGTGCTCTGTTTCATCTGGTTGGCGGCAGCGGCCAGTTGCGTGGAGGCGTCGCTGATCCGTTGCAGGGTCTCGCGCAGGCTGGTTTGCATGATCGACAACGCGGTCAGCAAACGCCCGGTTTCATCCGTGCCGTGGCTGCTGATCGGCGTACTGAGATCCCCGGCGGCGACCTGTTCGGCCACGTCTACTGCCTGACGGATGGGCGCCACGATGCTGCGAATCAGCATCCAGGCGAGGAGCACGGTCAGCAGCGAGACGGCGATCAAGGCCCCGATCACCGTGACTTTCACCTGGTTGTAGAGCGCGTCGGCCTGTTGCGCCGATTGGCTGACTTGCTGGGTGGTGAGGGCCACCAGCTCGGCGAACTGGTCACCGGTCAGGGTCGAGTAATCCTGGATCTTGCCGTTGAGCAGCGCGGTCATTTCTTCCTGGCGGTTTTCCCGCGACAGGGTTTCGTATTGCGCCAGCGCTTGACGGTATTGGGTGACGGTCGCGACGAATTTTTCGTACGGCTCTCTGTTGTAATCGCCTACGAGGGGGGTGAATTTGTTCAGGGCCTGTTCCAGCCAGCCCTGCACCTGATGCAGGCGGCTCACCGTGGCCTCGAGCACCTTGGGGTCGCGGTTGAGTGCCATGCGCAGGCTGAGTACGCGAATGCTCAATGCATAGTCGCGGATTTCCCCCAGGTAGCGGGTGCTGGGCAGGGAGATGTTCTCGGTGTATTGGCCGGTGGCACGCACTTCGGCGACTTGCTTGAGGGCGAACAAACCCTGCAACAGCACCAGCAGGGCGATGAGACCGAAGCTGATGACCGCGCGTTGGGCGATGCTCAGGCGACCTGGCGACATGATTAGACCTCCTTGGCGATGAACGAAAAATCGTGGATTCATGAAATGCGGGCACAAAAAAAGCGCAGGCCCGAAATCGGGCCTGCGCCGAGGCAGCATCAGTCTTCTACTTTCGGAATCTTGCGCGGGGCCATGAAGTACATCCAGGTCAGAGCGATGAAGTACATCGCCGGAATCAGGGTGAACAGCACGGTGTAGTTATTGTTGGTGACGGTCAGGATGTGGCCGACCAACTGGGTCATGAACATCCCGCCAATGGCGGCGCACATGCCACCGAAACCGAACACCGTACTCATCATGTGCTTGGGCGTGTAGTCCATCACCAGGCTCCAGATGTTGGCGGTCCAGGCCTGGTGCGCGCCGATGGCCAGGGAGATGGCGAACACCGCGACCCACAGGTTGCTGGAGCCGGCGGCCATGATCACGCCGATGATGCAGCAGGCGAACAGGAACATGGACATCAGTCGCGCCTTGATCGGGTTGACACCGCGGCCGATCAGGAACGAGGACAGAATCCCGCCACCCACGCTACCGAAGTCGGCCGTCAGGTAGATGATGATCAGCGGGATGCCCATCTGGGTGACGTTGATGCCCAGGTTGTATTGCTGATTGAGGAACGGTGGCAGCCAGTACAGGTAGAACCAGAACACCGGCGCGGTGATCGAGTAGGCGAGGGCGAAGGCCCAGGTGCCACGCATGCGCAGGATTTTCGAGAACGGTACGCGCGCTTGTTCGGGTTCGACTTCCTGCTGGATGTAGTCCAGTTCCGACTGTTTAACGCGAGGGTGATCTTCCGGGTTGAAGTATTTCAGGCCCCAGCACACCAGCCAGATGCCGCCCAGTGCCGCCATGCACAGGAACGCGGCTTGCCAGCCCCAGGCGTGCAGGATCAATGGCAGCAGCATCGGGGTGAACATCGCACCGACGTTGGTCCCGGCGTTGAAAATGCCGGTGGCCACGGCACGCTCACCGGCCGGGAACCACAGGCGCGTGGTCTTCACGCAGGCCGGGTAGTTGGCGGCTTCGGTCAGGCCGAGGATGAAGCGGCAAACCATGAAGCCAGCCGCCGATGTGGCCAGGCCATGAGCGCCGGTTGCGAGGCTCCAGAGCAGTACGGCGCAGAAGAATACGCGTTTCACACCGACCCGATCGATCAAGCGGCCTTGCAGCACGAAGCCGATGGCGTAGCCGACCTGGAACCAGAAGTTGATGTTGGCGTAGTCCATCGCCGTCCAGCTCATTTCCTTGGCCAGGATGGGCTGCATGACGCCGAGGGCGGCGCGGTCGATGTAGTTCAGGGTGGTCGCGAAGAACACCAGGGCCAGCATGCCCCAGCGGGTCTTGCCGACAGCCATGGCGCCGCGGATTTTGTCGCCGATGCCAGCAGTGGCAGCGCTCATGGCCGGGGCCATGCGTGAGCTTTGTGTAGGATTCATGTGTGCCATCCGTTCAATGACTGACGAGCGAAGCTCGTCGGGACTTCAAGGGCGCGTGATCAATCGATGGCGGCGAGCGCGTGAGGACTGATCGGCTGTTTCGTCGGCTGACGGTTATTCAGCGAGCGGCACGTGTGTGCCAGCGGTGCGCAGGGGTCGGATGGACGCCGGGCCAGGCGTAATGGCGTTGGTTCGAGCGAGCAGAGCGGTGAAGGAGCGCATGAGCGTATACCCGTTTTTTTGAAATTTTTATGTGGTGTTCTGGGTCGTTGTTAACTGGGACCGATGTGTGGTGACCGGGCCCAATGTGGTGTTGATGTTGCGCAGTGGACGAAAAATCGTCAATTCGCCAATTGCCATTTTGTTCGATAATCGCACGCAAAACTAACTGGGTAGTACACTTTAAATTGCTGTGCGGGATCACGCAGCCAATAATTCACTCAAAGCTAAACGCAGTCCCCGCATCAGCTGGCGAATGCCCCTAACAAAATGGTCTCCAGTACCGGGAGTCGAAGATATGCAGCGTTCCATTGCCACCGTTTCCTTGAGCGGTACCCTGCCGGAAAAACTCGAAGCCATTGCCGCCGCCGGTTTTGACGGCGTCGAGATTTTCGAGAATGACCTTCTCTACTACGACGGCAGTCCCCGGGAAATCAAACAGATGTGCGCCGATCTCGGGATCGCCATCACCCTGTTTCAACCGTTCCGTGATTTCGAAGGCTGCCGCCGTGACCGCCTGTCGCGCAATCTGGAGCGGGCCGAGCGCAAGTTCGACCTGATGCAGGAACTGGGCACCGACCTGGTGCTGGTGTGCAGCAACGCCTCGGCCGATTCCATTGGCGACGAGCAGATTCTGGTCGACGACTTGCGCCTGCTGGCCGAACGCGCCGGCGCGCGGGGCTTGCGTATCGGTTACGAAGCACTGGCCTGGGGCCGGCATGTGAACACCTATCAACAGGTGTGGAACATCGTGCGTCAGGCCGATCATCCAAGCCTGGGCGTGTTGCTCGACAGCTTTCATACGCTGTCGCTCAAGGGCGATCCAAGCGCCATCGCTGATATCCCGGGCGACAAGATCTTCTTCGTGCAAATGGCCGACGCGCCCATCCTGGCCATGGATGTGCTGGAGTGGAGCCGGCATTTCCGCTGCTTCCCGGGCCAGGGCGAGTTCGATCTGCCGGGCTTCCTCGCACCGATCATCAAGAGCGGTTACACCGGGCCGCTGTCGCTGGAGATCTTCAACGACGGCTTCCGTGCTGCGCCGCCACGGGCCAATGCCGCCGACGGTTTGCGTTCGTTGCTGTACCTCGAAGAGAAAACCCGTCAGCGCCTGGAGCAGGAATCCCGACCTGCGGCCAACCTCGACATTCTGTTCGAGACGCCCAAGGCCAGCGAGTACAACGGCATCGAGTTTCTCGAGTTCGCCGTGGATGAAAGCCTCGGCGCCAAGCTCTCGAACTGGCTGGAGCGCCTGGGCTTCGTCAAGGCTGGCCAGCATCGCTCCAAGAGCGTCAGCCTGTTGCGCCAGGGCGATATCAACCTGATCCTCAACTCCGAGCCTTACTCGTTCGGCCACAGTTTTTTCGAGGCCCACGGTCCATCGCTGTGCGCCACCGCCGTGCGGGTCAAGGACAGCGCCAGTGCACTGGCCCGCGCCGTGGCTTACAAGGGCCAGCCCTATCGCGGGCTGGTCGGCCCCAATGAACTGGAGCTCGCCGCCGTGCGCGCGCCGGATGGCAGCCTGATTTACCTGGTGGATCAGGACGCCGACGTCTACGGTACCGACTTCAACCTGCAGCCGAACGCGCTGGCCAGCGGCGGCCTCAAACGCATCGATCACATGGCGATGGCCCTGCCGGCCGACAGCCTCGACAGTTGGGTGTTGTTCTATAAGAGCCTGCTGGATTTCGAGGCCGACGACGAAGTGGTGCTGCCTGACCCTTATGGTCTGGTGAAGAGCCGCGCGTTGCGCAGTCGGGACAGCTCGATTCGTCTGCCGCTGAACATTTCCGAGAACCGCAACACCGCCATCTCACACGCGCTGTCGAGTTATCGCGGCTCCGGTGTGCATCACATCGCGTTTGATTGCGACGATATCTTTGCCGAAGTCAGTCGCGCGAAAGCGGCGGGCGTTCCGTTGCTGGACATCCCGCTCAACTACTACGACGACCTGGCGGCGCGCTTCGACTTCGACGACGAGTTCCTCAGCGAACTGGCCTACTACAACGTGCTGTACGACCGCGATGCCCAGGGTGGCGAGCTGTTCCATGTGTACACCGAGCCGTTCGAAGGGCGGTTTTTCTTCGAGATCATCCAGCGCAAGAACGGCTATGCCGGTTACGGCGCGGCCAACGTCGCGGTGCGACTGGCGGCGATGGCCAAATCCCGAAGCGGTGCCGTCCGTCAGGCAAAGTTGTAGGAAATTCGTAATGACGGGAGTAATCCATTGCCGCACGGCTTCCCTCAGTGTGCGGCTCAGCCCATAATCGCCCGCTTGTGCAGTGATGGCCGTGAGCCCGCAATGACAATGACTTCAGAACTCTCCTTGGCGTCCGGCGAACCGATGGCCGAGCCGCGCAAGAGTCGCAAGAACAACCCGGAAAAAACCCGCGAGAACATTCTTCAAGAAGCCATTGTCGAGTTCGTTCAGCAGGGGCTTTCCGGGGCTCGTGTGGATGCGATCGCCGAGCGCATCCACACGTCCAAGCGCATGATCTATTACTACTTCGGCAGTAAGGAACAGCTCTACGTCGAAGTGCTGGAAAAGCTTTACGGCGATATCCGCAGCACCGAAAACCGTCTGCACCTGGCCGAACTGGCCCCGGTGGAGGCGATTCGGCGGCTGGTGGAATTCACCTTCGATCACCATGACCGCAACGTCGATTTCGTGCGCATCGTCAGCATTGAAAACATCCATAACGCCGAGTACGTGAAGCGTTCCGATGCGATCAAGGCGATGAACAACACCATCCTCGACTCATTGGGCGAGATTCTGCGTCGTGGTGCCGAGGAAGGGCTGTTTCGTAAGGGGCTGGTTCCGCTGGATGTGCATTTGCTGATCAGTTCGTTCTGCTTCTATCGCGTGTCGAACCGTCACACCTTTGGTGAGATTTTTCAGATCGACTTGCCGGACGAGGGCATCAAGCAGCGTCACCGGGAGATGATTTGCGAGTCTGTCCTGCGCTATTTGCAGGCCTGAAACCGTGGCGAGCAAGCTCGCTCGCCACAGAAAGCCTTCAGCCATTCATGCTTTGAAAGTGCGCCAGCATTCGCTGGGCATCGGGCACCACACCGCTGAACAGTTCGAACGCCTTGACCGCCTGAAACACCGCCATGTTGCCGCCATCCAGGGTCCGGCAGCCCAGGGCGCGGGCGTTGCGCAGCAGTTCGGTTTCCAGCGGGAAGTAAACAATCTCCGCGACCCACAGCTGCGCGCGCAGCAACTCGACCGGCACTGGCATGCCCGGCAGTTTTTTCATGCCCATGGGTGTGGTGTTCACCAGGCCGTCGGCCTCGGCCAGGCTCCCCGCCAGATCGAGACCCGCGACGGCGCGGCCGCTGCCGAAATGTTGATTGAGGTTGTCCGCCAGGCTCTGGGCGCGACTGATTTCCACATCGAAAATGCTCAGTTGCCGTACGCCTTCGCTCAATAGTGCGTGGGCGACGGCGGCACCGGCGCCTCCGGCACCCATCTGTACGACGCGGTCAACGGCAACGCCGGTCAAGCCACGGCGAAAGCCTTCGGCAAATCCCAGGCAATCGGTGTTGTGGCCGATGCGCTTGCCATCCTTGAGCACCACGGTGTTCACCGCGCCGATGCCGCGGGCTTCCGGCGACAATTCGTCGAGCAGCGGGATGATCGCCTGCTTGCACGGGAAGGTGATGTTCAGCCCGGTAAAGTTCATGCGCTCGGCGGCACTGAGCAGGTCGGGCAGGGCATTGCTGTCGAGTTTCAGCTGATCGAGGTCGATCAGGCGATAGAGGTAGCGCAAACCCTGGGCATCGCCTTCATGTTCGTGCAGCGCCGGGGTGCGGGATGCCTGGATGCCGGCGCCGATCAGTCCGGCCAATACCGTATGGTTCTGATTCACGATGTTCACCCCTTCAAACGCAGACTGAAATGCTCCAGCGCCAGGCGATAGCCGTGGCTGCCGAACCCGGCCATCACCGCAGTGGCAATCGCCGAGACGAAGGAGTGGTGGCGGAAAGGTTCACGGGCGTGGACATTGGACAGGTGCACTTCGATCACCGGCAGTTCACTGGCAACCAGCGCATCGCGGATCGCCACCGAGGTGTGGGTCCAGGCGGCCGGGTTGATCACGATGCCGGCGCAACGGTTGCGGGCGTTGTGAATCCAGTCGAGCAGTTCGCCTTCGTGGTTGGTCTGGCGAAACTCCACTGCCAGGCCGAATTCTTCGGCGGTACGACCGCACAGGGCGGAAATGTCAGCGAGGGTTTCGTGGCCGTAGGTTGCCGGCTCACGGGTGCCGAGCAGGTTCAGATTCGGGCCGTTGAGCACCAGAATAATGGGGGGCATCGATGTTTCTCCACTTATTATTTTTGGCATTGGCCGAGGATTCCAGCCTGTGGAGATAAATTGTACTAACTGGTTAATTCGGTCAATTGAAGAGCCGGTCACCGGGCTTTTTGTGTGCGGTGATCGGACGGTTTCGTGTTCACCGCGGCAGATGTTCAAGCAGGAAATCGATGAACGCCCGCAATCTGAGGGGGACATGGCGACTTTGCGGATAGAGCAGGGTAAACGGCCGAGAGCGTCCGCCGTAGGGCTTGAGCACTTCCAGCAACGAGCCATCAGCCAGTTCCTTTTCGACAATGAAGCGATAGGTCTGAAACAACCCCGCGCCGTGTTTCGCCAGGGTCACGCCACCCAATACGTCGTCGGAACAACTGAAGTTGCCCTCCGCCAGAATTTCCCGCTCCACGCTCTTGTCGTTGAACAACCAGGCGATGCGCCGGCCGCTGCTGGGCAGTTCGTACTGGATGCATTCGTGGTGTTGCAGGTCGTCGAGGGTTTGCGGCGTGCCGGCCTGCTGGAGGTAGTCGGGGCTGGCAACCATCACCAGTTCGGCGTCTTCGAGAGGCCTGGCGATCAGGCCGGAATCCGGAATCGCCCGCACACGAATGGCCATGTCATAGCCTTCGCCGACGAAATCGATGTTGCGATTGCTGATGTGCGACTCGACCTTCACCGCCGGAAAGCGCGCGCGAAAGGCCGGGAGCAACGGCAGGATGCGATGGTGGGCGTAGGTGGTGGGAATACTGATGCGCAAGGTCCCGGACGGCACTTGCTGCTGGCCCATGACTTCGCGCTGGGCTTCAACCAGTTGGGCCAGCGCCTGGCGGCATTCCTCGTAGTAGCGGCGACCGCTGTCGGTCAGCTTGACGCTGCGGGTGGTGCGTGCGAACAGCCGTACGCCCAGACGCTCTTCCATACGCGACACCGAGCGACTCACGGCCGCCGGAGTGACGCCCGCCACCAGCGCGGCAGAAGTGAAGCTACCGGCTTCGGCGGCCAGGCAAAACAGCTCGATACTGCCCAGCTGAAGATCGTCGAATTGTCGCTGCATGATTGATTACACCGGGGATCAAATGAAGTGTGTGAACCAGTATTTATCAGATGCCTGCACACCGATACAGTGAGTTCGATGCCCCAGGCCTTTCTTGATCAACGAGCAGGAGATACAGCATGCCTTTCGTCAGCGTACGCATTACCCGTGACGGCGTTACCCGGGAGCAGAAAGCCCAGGTCATCGCGGAAATCACCGAAACCTTGCAGCGCGTCCTCGGCAAGCCGCCTGAACTGACGCATATCGTGATCGAGGAAATTGATACCGATAACTGGGGGTATAAAGGCATCACCACCACTGAGTATCGAAAGAATCTGCCGGGGTGAGCCGGGTGAAAAAAAGCCGTCGCAGAGACGGCTTTTTCATGTCGGGCACTTGCACTCAGCGCCGGGTCAGCAATACGCCGGATTCCATGTGGTGAGTCCACGGGAACTGGTCGAACATCGCGCATTGGGTGATGCGATGGGTGTCGTGCAGTTGGGCGATGTTGGCCGCCAGGGTTTCCGGGTTGCAGGAAATGTAGAGGATGTTGTCGAAGCGTCGCGTCAGTTCGCAGGTGTCCGGGTCCATGCCGGCGCGCGGCGGGTCGACGAATACGCTGCCAAACTCGTAGCTCTTGAGGTCGATGCCGTGCAGTCGGCGGAACGGCCGCACTTCATTCAAGGCTTCAGTCAGCTCTTCGGCGGACAAGCGCACCAGCGTGACGTTATCCACAGCGTTTTCGCTGAGGTTGCTCAGTGCGGCGTTGACCGAAGTCTTGCTGATTTCGGTGGCCAGCACGTTGCGCACACGAGTGGCCAGCGGCAGGGTGAAGTTGCCGTTGCCGCAATACAGTTCCAGCAGGTCGTCCGGGCGATCGCCCAATGCCTCGTACGCCCAGTTGAGCATCTTCTGGTTCACGGTGCCGTTGGGCTGTGTGAAGGCACCTTCGGGCTGGCGATAGCTGAAGGTACGGCCGCCGACTTCCAGCTTCTCCACCACGTAATCGTGACCGATGACTTCGCGTTTGCCCTTGGAGCGGCCAATCACGCTGACATTCAATTCGGCCGCGAGCTTCGAGGCCGCCGCATGCCAGTGTTCGTCCAGCGGACGGTGGTAGCACAGGGTGATCATGGCGTCGCCGGCCAGGGTGGTCAGGAACTCCACCTGAAACAGCTTGTGGCTCAGGGCTGAACTGGCTTGCCAGGCGGCCTTGAGCTGCGGCATCAACTGGTTGATCCGCAGGCTGGCGATCGGGAATTCTTCGATCAGGATCGGCGTGCGTTTGTCTTCCTGGGAAAACATCGCGTAGTGGCGCTCGCCGGCTTCGCGCCACAGGCGGAATTCGGCGCGCAGGCGGAAATTCTGCAACGGCGAGTCGAAGACGGCCGGCTGCGGCGCATCGAAAGGCGCCAGGAGGTCACGCAAGCGCGTGACCTTTTCTTCGAGCTGAGTGGCGTAGGCCTGGGAATCAAAAGTCATGCGTTGAACCAACCCAGCTTGATCACGAACAGAATCGACAGAATCACCAGCGCCGGGTTCAGCTCACGGCCACGACCGGACAGCAGTTTGATCGCGGTCCACGAAATGAAACCGAAAGCGATGCCGTTGGCGATGGAATAAGTGAATGGCATCGCCAGGGCGGTGATCACGACCGGTGCGGCAACGGTGATGTCGTCCCAGTCTATTTCGGCCAGCCCGGATGTCATCAGTACGGCGACGAACAGCAGCGCCGGGGCAGTGGCGTAAGCCGGAATGCTGGAGGCCAGTGGCGAGAAGAACAGTGCCAGCAGGAACAGCACGGCCACCACGACGGCGGTCAGGCCTGTGCGGCCACCGGCACTCACGCCAGCGGCGGATTCGATGTAGCTGGTGGTGGTCGAAGTGCCCAGCAGGGAACCGGCCATGGCGGCGGTGCTGTCGGCGATCAGGGCGCGGCCCATTTTCGGCATGTGGCCATCCTTGCCCATCAGGCCGGCGCGCTTGGCGACGCCGATCAGGGTGCCAGAGTTGTCGAACAGGTCGACGAACAGGAAGGCGAAGATCACGCTGAACAGACCGATGTCCAGTGCGCCCTTGATGTCCAGTTGCAGGAAGGTCGGCGCCAGCGACGGGGGCATCGACATCACGCCGCCGAACGCGCTGAAACCCATCGCGATCGAAACAATGGTCACGACCAGAATGCCGATCAGCACGGCGCCACGCACGGCCAGTGCTTCGAGGGCGACGATCAGGGCAAAGCCGAGGGTGGCGAGGATCGGTGCCGGTTGTTTAAGGTCACCGAGGCCGACCATGGTCGCCGGGTTGCTGACTACGATGCCGGCTTTGTTCAGGGCGATCAACGCCAGGAACAGGCCGATGCCGGCGGCAATCGCCGAGCGCAATGGCAACGGGATGCTGTTGATGATCCATTCACGGATGCGGAAGATCGACAGCAGGAAGAAGCACACCGCCGAAATGAACACCGCGCCCAGCGCCACTTGCCAGGTGTGACCCATGTGCAGGACCACGGTGTAGGTGAAGAAGGCGTTCAGGCCCATGCCCGGCGCGAGGGCGATCGGGTAGTTGGCGATCAACCCCATGACTGTGGAGCCGATGGCGGCCGCCAGGCAGGTCGCGACAAATACCGCGCCCTTGTCCATGCCGGTCTCGCCGAGGATGCTCGGGTTGACGAACAGGATGTAGGCCATGGCTAAAAAGGTCGTGACGCCCGCCAGTATCTCGGTGCGTACGTTGGTGTTGTGTGCCTTGAGTTGAAACAGCCTTTCCAGCATGTCTGCTCCCCGTGGCGCGCCCGGCGCCGTGAATGTATCGACCTCAACAGCAAAGCACAGACCGCTGTTGGCGCCTGGGAATTTTCTGTGGGTCGGAAAAAGCCGCGCATCATACCAGCCGCGTAGGGTTATGGCTGCTTATGGCGGTGATCGTCGTCGATGTTTTGCGTTTAGCCCAAGTCAGCCATACTGCGCGCTGTTTTTG
Organism: Pseudomonas fluorescens group sp. PF-69; assembly: GCF_054481235.1. Taxonomy (NCBI): domain Bacteria; kingdom Pseudomonadati; phylum Pseudomonadota; class Gammaproteobacteria; order Pseudomonadales; family Pseudomonadaceae; genus Pseudomonas; species Pseudomonas fluorescens group sp. PF-69. Next base: position 2,495,678 of record NZ_JBTMNC010000001.1, read on the forward strand.
GGGAGGGGTATCGCGTGAAGAAGCGTCTGTTTATCGGCATTGGAATGTTGCTGGCCTTGTGCCTGGGGGCACAAACCGCCTCGGCGGCCTCGGCGCCACCCTTGACTCAGTTGAAAGTGCTCAAAGTCGAATCGCCGGCCTGCGGCTTTGAAGACATTGCTGAAGGACAGGAGCGGACGCGCTGCAACCACTCCGGCCCTCACATCATGATCTACGTGTTGGAAGTCGGTTACGGTCGCGGGGCGCATGTCGGACTGGACGGTTTTGATGTGAACGGCACCCGGACTCCAGTCTGTGCTTTCAATAATGGCAACCTGACGGACTGCACTGTCGGCATGAAAACCGTTGGTTATCTGTATGTCTTCGATATGGCGGGTAAGCAGGAAGGCACGTTCACCTTCAGCAACACCTCGATCAATGCCCCGGGCAACACCCTGTCGACGCAGCTCTACATCAAGTAAGGCGGGGTTCGAACAAGGGGCGGGAAAGCTGACTACGCTTTAAGGATCATTCCGTGGATTGCCCTTATGACCTTTAGAGCCTTGATTACCCTCGCCGAGGGCATCGATGACCTGCAAGCCGTGACCCTGGTCGACGTCCTGCGCCGTGCCAAAGTGGAAGTGGTGGTGGCCAGCATCGAGGGGCGACGCATGCTCACCTGCGCCCGCGGCACCCGTCTGACCTGCGATGCGATGCTGGTGGACCTGCTGGCCCAGCCATTCGACCTGATCGTCCTGCCCGGCGGTGCGGTGGGCGCGCAGCATCTGTCGAACCATCAACCCCTGCAACAATTGATCAAGGACCAGGCCGCGGCCGGTCGCTGGTTCGCGGGCATTGCCGAGGCCCCCGCGCTGGCGTTGCAGGCCTTCGGCGTGTTGCGCCAGCGGCGCATGACGTGCCTGCCTTCGGCCAGCCATCAACTGTCAGGCTGCACCTTCGTCGATCAACCGGTGGTGGTCGATGGCAACTGCATCACGGCCCAGGGCTCGGGCGCCGCCCTGCCATTCGCCCTGGCGCTGGTGGAACAACTCTGCGGCAAGGCCACGCGAGCGGCGGTGGCGTCGGAGTTGGTGGTTTAGCGTCAGACCTTCGCCTCTTCGTTCGGCACATGCATGCGATCGCGGCTGGCCAGGCTCGGGAACAGTTTGATCCACACCCCGGTCACCACCAGTGTGCCGATACCGCCCATGACCACCGCCGGTACGGTTCCGAACCAGTGGGCGGTCAGGCCGGATTCGAATTCTCCCAATTGATTCGAAGCACCGATGGACAATCCGTTCACGGCGCTGACCCGGCCGCGCATTTCGTCCGGGGTTTCCAGTTGCACGAAGGACGCGCGGATCACCATGCTGATCATGTCGGCCGCGCCCAGGACCACCAGCACGGCCAGCGAGAACCAGAACGATGTCGACAGGCCGAAGGCGATGGTTGCCACACCAAATATGCCCACGGCGGTGAACATCACTCGCCCGACATTGCGGTCGACGGCAAATCGCGCCAGCCACAGCGACATCATCAGCGCGCCCACTGCGGGTGCCGAGCGCAGCAGGCCCAGGCCCCACGGGCCGGTCAGCAGGATGTCCTTGGCGAAAACCGGCAGCAACGCCGTCGCGCCACCCAGCAGGACGGCGAACAGGTCAAGGGAGATGGCCCCCAGTATGTCGGGGCGACTGCGAATGAAGCGGATGCCGGCCAGCAGTGAATCGAGGGTCGCCTTGCCCTTGTTCAGCGGCGTTTGGCGGGCGGGCAGGTTGAGCATCAGCGAGCAGGCAATGAGGTAAAGGATCACCGTCGGGCCATAGACCCAGACACTGCCGAAGGCGTAGAGCAAGCCACCGAGGGCCGGGGCGACGATGGTCGCTGACTGCTGGGCCGACTGTGCGGCGGCGACGGCCCGGGGAAACAGGGCGCTGGGCACGATACTCGGCAGCAGGGCCTGGGTGGTCGGCATCTCGAAGGAGCGAGCGGCACCGAGCACGAACGCGAGGATGAAGATCATTTCCCGGGTGACATGGTCGGTTGCGCTGCCGATCGCCAGCGACAGGGCGATCAGTGCCTGAATGGACTGGCAGATCGCCGCGACCCTGCGCCGGTCGTAGCGGTCCGCCACATGCCCGGTGTGCAGCATGAACAGTACGCGCGGGGCGAACTCCACCAGCCCGACCAGGCCCAGATCGAGCACGTTGCCGGTCAGTTGGTACAGGTTCCAGCCAATGGCCACCGTGAGCATTTGAAAGCCGCTGGCCGTAAAGATCCGGGCCAGCCAGAACGCGATGAAAGGGCGGTGATGACGTAACAGCAAGGGCTCTTGGCTGGGCATCTGGAGGCAGATCTGGGTGTGGGAAAGGGAGAGATTATCATTAAGCTGTAACAGGAAGTTGCCATCTTGGAAGATTTCGTTAGCTAGACATCTATTCATCTGGCTCGTCTCGGTGAGGCAACTTGTCACGCGGCAAAAGACCACGCGGTTCATCCTCACAAATGGGACTACTCTTTCAACGTTGCTTGATCCAGATCAATACCCTCGACAGGCGTTGATCCAGTGACCCGAGCGCCAGACTCCCTGCGTTGTGATGCTGGTAAAAAAAAGAACGAATTTGAATTCGCCGCACTCCATACCCGTGGGAACCGTGGATGCAGGCTTGCGCCGGCAGCCGTACTACCTGACAGAGGAAGACTTATGTTCGGTTTAGAGGCACTTGATCTCGCCCGAATTCAGTTCGCGTTCACTATCTCGTTCCACATCCTGTTTCCTGCCATCACCATTGGCCTGGCGAGTTACCTGGCGGTGCTCGAAGGCCTGTGGCTGAAAACCCACAACGACACCTACCGCGATCTCTACCACTTCTGGTCGAAGATCTTTGCGGTCAACTTCGGCATGGGTGTGGTTTCAGGGCTGGTCATGGCGTATCAGTTCGGCACCAACTGGAGCCGTTTCTCGGACTTCGCCGGATCGGTGACGGGGCCGTTGCTGACGTACGAAGTCCTGACCGCATTCTTCCTCGAAGCCGGTTTCCTCGGCGTCATGCTGTTTGGCTGGAACAAGGTGGGCCGCGGCCTGCACTTCTTCGCCACGGTGATGGTCGCCATCGGCACCTTGATTTCGACCTTCTGGATTCTCGCGTCCAACAGCTGGATGCAGACCCCGCAAGGCTTCGAGATCATCAACGGCCAGGTCATTCCGACCGACTGGCTGGCGGTGATCTTCAACCCGTCGTTCCCGTATCGCCTGATGCACATGGCCACGGCGGCGTTCGTCGCAACGGCTTTCTTCGTCGGTTCCTCGGCGGCCTGGCATTTGCTGCGCGGCAAAGACAACCCGGCGATTCGCACCATGCTCTCGATGGCCATGTGGATGGCGCTGATCGTGGCGCCGATTCAGGCGGTCATCGGTGACTTCCACGGCCTCAACACGCTCGAGCATCAGCCGGCCAAAATCGCCGCGATCGAGGGCCACTGGGAAAACAAAGGTAACGAGGCGACACCGTTGATCCTGTTCGGCTGGCCGGACATGAAAGAAGAGAAAACCAAATTCGCCGTCGAGATTCCGTACCTTGGCAGCTTGATCCTGACCCACTCCCTGGACAAACAGGTGCCCGCCCTCAAGGAGTTCCCGCCTGAAGACCGGCCGAATTCGACCATCGTCTTCTGGTCGTTCCGGATCATGGTCGGCCTGGGTTTCCTGATGATCTTCACCGGGTTGTGGAGCCTTTGGCTGCGCAAGCGCGACACGCTCTATACCTCGCGGCCGTTCCTGTATCTGGCATTGTGGATGGGGCCCTCCGGCCTGATCGCGATTCTCGCCGGCTGGTTCACCACTGAAATCGGTCGCCAACCGTGGGTGGTCTACGGGCTGATGCGTACGGCGGATGCGTCGTCCAACCATAGCTTCATGCAGATGAGCATCACCCTGATCCTGTTCGTCGTGGTGTATTTCGCCCTGTTCGGTGCCGGTCTGGGCTACATGATGCGCCTGGTGCGCAAAGGGCCGAAGATCGACGAGGGCAAGGAAACCAACGAAGGTGGTCCTGGCCAGAAACGCACACCGGCACGTCCGCTGTCCGCAGCCGACGATGAACATGCCGATGCCGACCACACCACGACCAAGGAGATTTGAATCATGGGTATTGATCTTCCGCTGATCTGGGCCGTGATCATCATCTTCGGCATCATGATGTACGTGGTCATGGACGGATTCGACCTGGGGATCGGGATTCTCTTCCCGTTCATCCCCGGCAAAAGTGACCGCGACGTGATGATGAACACCGTCGCTCCGGTCTGGGACGGCAACGAAACCTGGCTGGTACTGGGGGGCGCAGCATTGTTCGGTGCGTTCCCGCTGGCTTACTCGGTGGTGCTCTCGGCGTTGTACCTGCCGCTGATGTTCATGCTGATCGGCCTGATTTTCCGTGGCGTGGCCTTCGAGTTCCGCTTCAAGGCCAAAGATGCCAAGCGCCACCTGTGGGACAAGGCGTTCATCGGTGGTTCGGTGGCGGCCACCTTCTTCCAGGGCGTGGCGCTGGGGGCGTTCATCGATGGTTTGCCGGTGGTCAATCGTCAGTTCGCCGGAGGGTCACTGGACTGGCTGACACCGTTCACGATGTTCTGCGGAGCTGCATTGGTGGTGGCTTATGCGCTGCTCGGTTGCACCTGGTTGATCATGAAGACCGAAGGCAAGCTGCAGGAGCAAATGCATGACCTGGCGCGCCCCCTGGCGTTCGTATTGCTGGCGGTGATCGGCATCGTCAGCATCTGGACGCCACTGGCCCATGCCGAGATTGCGGCGCGCTGGTTCACGTTGCCGAACCTGTTCTGGTTCCTGCCGGTGCCGATCCTGGTGCTGGTGACTTTGTACGGCCTGATCCGTGCGGTGGCCCGCAATGCGCACTACACGCCGTTCCTGCTGACGCTGGTGTTGATCTTCCTCGGTTACAGCGGCCTGGGTATCAGCCTGTGGCCGAACATCGTGCCGCCGTCGATCTCGATCTGGGACGCCGCGGCACCGCCACAGAGCCAGGGCTTCATGCTGGTGGGCACGCTGTTCATCATCCCGTTCATCCTCGGGTACACCTTCTGGAGCTATTACGTGTTCCGCGGCAAGGTCACCCATGAAGATGGTTACCACTAGGCCTTTGCTGCGCGGACTTGTGGGCGCGAGCTCGCTCGCGATGGCGCCATGACAGGCGCCACCCACCTTCATTGGAGGATCAGGCTATGAGCAACAAACATTCCCTGCACGACATCGAGCAGGCCGAAAAAAAGCCGCTGTGGCAGCGGCTCGGCTGGTTGGCCATGATCTGGGCGGGAAGCGTCGGTGCATTGTTCATCGTCGCCAGCCTGATGCGGATGTTCATGAACGCCGCCGGCCTGACCACACACTGAATACCTGACATCCCATCCCGCAGCCTTGCGGCGCGGATTTACAACCCTCCTGATGGAGGGTTTTTTTTGCCCTGATTATTTGCGGGCCTTGAGGATCACGAATTTCGGCGTGGCGGCGACTTGCTCGACCCCGCGGAACAACCGCGCGAGCTTGCTGTGATACCCCAGGTGACGGTTGCCGACGATGTATAGCGCGCCGCCAGTCACCAAGGCTTCCCGGGCCTGCTGGAACATCCGCCAGGCCAGGAAGTCGCCCACCACCTGCTGCTGGTGAAACGGTGGATTGCACAGCACCACGTCCAGCGATTGAGGTTCCTGCCCGGCCAGACCATCGCCCGCCCGCACGATCACATCGCGCTCGCCCAGTGCGGCGCTCCAGTTTTCGGCGGCCGATTGCACGGCCATGAACGACTCGTCGACCAGGGTGTAATGGGCCTCGGGGTTTTGCAGGGCGCTGGCGATCGCCAGAACGCCGTTACCGCAACCGAGGTCGGCTACCCGTGCGCTGCCGAGGTTCTTCGGCAGGTGTGGGAGAAACGCCCGCGTGCCGATGTCCAGGCCTTCACGGCAGAATACGTTGGCGTGGTTGAGCAATTCGATGGCCGGTGCATCGAGTCGATAGCGCGTCGGGTAGGGCGAGACTACGGGGGCTTTTGCTTCGGTCGTGGCGATCAGCAGCCGTGCTTTCTTCGCCGCCAGGGTCGCCTGCACCGGGCCGATGTAGCGCTCCAGCAGATCGCCGGCGGCACGCGGCAGGTGTTTGATCATCGCGCCCGCGATCACCTGGGTGCCCGGAGCCAACTGGCCTTGCAGGCGGATCAGTTGTTCTTCCAGTAGGGCCAGCGTCTTCGGCACCCGGATCAGCACCCGGTCAAAGGGACCCTTGAGCGTTTCACTGGCGGGTATGTGGGGCACGGCATCAAACGGCAGGCCATTGCGCGCCAGGTTTTTTTCCAGACCCTGAAAGGCCAGGAACGAGTCGCCGCTGCTGGTGACGCTGACTTTGCCCGCGAGGCTGGCTGCCAGTGCACCGAAACTGTCGTTGAGCACCAGAACCCGCGTCTCGGTCGAAGGCTGCTGTTCGGCCAGATGGTTGAGCAGGTACTCGTCTGCCGCGTCAAAGGCTTGCAGCGGTTCGTTCTGCTGTTCGGGTTGGCGGATCAGGTCGAGGCTGGCGAAGGGTGTTTCGAGCAAGGGCATGGGGCGGGGCTCTGGGTAATCAACGGGTATCCCGCGGCCCGGGGGCGTCTTGGCGGCGGGGCCGTCCGAGTGGACTGCGTCGTGGACAAATCACACGGCATCACTCAGGAGGGACCGCGAATGGTACGTTTTTTTGGGGTGGATTACTCGCAGGTTTTTCCAGTCAACCCGTTGCGTTTCTGTCGAGGTAGCCAGCCTTGGCGGCGGCGATGACAGCTGAAATCTTATTGCTTACTCCGAATTTTCGGATGGTTTCCTGAACATGGAAATTGATCGTTCGCGGGCTGAGATTAAGAATCCTGGCGCTTTCGTAGGCCGTTTTGCCATCCGCGGCCAGTTTCAACACGTCGATTTCCCGCAGCGACAATTGCGGGTTGGACGGTGTGGCAGGCCTTTTGGGTAGCGATCGTACAGCCAGTTTGTGCAGGTGATGCCCCATGAACACGGAAAAGCCCAGATTTTCGTACACCTCCCACGCACTGATCGGGCGGTGGCTGCGCACCAGGCTCAATATGCTGCACAGATCGGTTTCCTCGTCGTGAATCGCTTGCGACCAACCGTGTTGCAATCCCTGTTGCTCCAGCCCATCCCAGAGACATCGCGCGTTGCTGAACTGCTCTTCGCTCCACAGGATAGGCATTGCTGATTGGTGGCAGTGAGCTACTATTGGATCAATGGCAGCAAGCTTCTTTTTCTCATAGACGGAGTTCCAGTCTGAGGGGTAATTGTTTAATCGCACGGTATTGAAATTTTCGGTTTTCGAAGTGTAACTGGTTGAAAAGGCAAAAAAATTGAACCCTATATTTTTTGCAAACCTGAGCGATACACCGTAGGCGATTTCAAGTTCTGCGGAGGCTGCCAATTGTTCAAGTTGGGATTCCTTCCATCTCTCCATGATGTGGCTCCTGTCGTATTGGTAAATTGGATCCACTGTTTGGGTGTGTTTTGGATTGTAGGATGAATCTTACAATTGAATTGATAATATTTGGCTTTATTGTGCATTAAAAAATTAATGTTTTGGTTCTAATAGTGGTTGATTTAAACGTTTGTATTATATGTATTCTTTAAATTAATCCTGTAAGGCTCCTTTATTGCGCGTTATTTAATTTTTTACGGCAAGAGTACTTTTGCTCTAAAAGACACTACAAATAATAGGTGTTTATGGTGGGCGCTTTACGAGACACTGGGCTATCTGTTGAATGGAGCGTCCCCATGACCGCCAGTGAAGAGAAATTTACTCGCCAGACACTGCTCGACGTCCAGCCATTGACACCGAATCTGTTCACGCTGCGTGCCACTCGAGATCCCGGTTTTCGTTTTCGCGCAGGGCAATTTGCCCGGTTAGGCGTCACCCGGGCCGATGGCAGTACGGTTTGGCGTGCCTATTCCATGGTGTCGTCACCCTTTGACGAGTTTCTTGAGTTCTTTTCCATCGTGGTTCCGGGGGGCGAGTTCACCAGCGAGCTGAGTCGTCTGGGTGTTGGCGACACACTGCTCGTCGACCGCCAGGCCTTCGGTTACCTGACGCTTGATCGCTTCGTTGACGGGCGTGATCTGTGGTTGTTATCCACGGGTACGGGGCTGGCGCCATTTCTGTCGATCCTGCAGGACTTCGAGGTCTGGGAGAAATTCGAGCGGATCATCCTGGTCTACAGCGTCCGTGAAACCCGGGAGCTGGCTTATCAGGACCTTATCGCGGGGCTGGCACAGCGTGAGTATCTGTCGGAATTCGCGCACAAGCTGCAACTCATCAACACGGTGACTCGCGAGCAACATCCTGGCGCCTTGAACGGGCGCATTACCACGCTGATCGAAAATGGCGAGCTGGAGCGCGTTGCCGGGGTGGCCCTGACGCCCGAGCACTCACGGGTCATGCTTTGCGGCAATCCGCAGATGATCGATGACACGCGCAAATTGCTCAAACAGCGCGATATGCACTTGAGCCTCAGCCGGCGACCCGGTCAGGTGGCGGTGGAAAACTTCTGGTAATAAAACGGCGCCGCAAGGGCGCCGTCCGTATTTCGCTCAAGCATTCAAGGCCGGTTGTTCTGGGCCTTGAGCAGATCGCGGATCTCGCCCAGCAACACTTCTTCCTTGGTCGGAACCGGCGGCACGGTTGGCGCCACCGCCTCCTCGCGTTTCAGGTGGTTTATGGCTTTGACGCCCATGAAGATCGCGAAGGCGACAATGATGAAGTCGATCAGGCTCTGGATGAATTTACCGTAGGCCAGCACTACCGCCGGGGCGTTGCCTTCGGCGGCCTTGAGCGTAATGGCCAGGTCACTGAAGTCCACCCCACCGATCAACAGCCCGATTGGCGGCATGATCACATCGCCGACAAACGACGTGACAATCTTGCCGAAGGCGGCGCCGATGATGATGCCCACGGCCATGTCGACCACATTGCCCTTGACCGCGAAGGCCTTGAACTCACTTATCACGCCCATAGGTTATTTCCTTGTTACAGATGAGGTTGGTGAACGCAGTGTAAATCAGCAAGACGCATCTTGCTCGAAACACCTGCTTACAAGTACCGCCTGCTGTCGACCGGAGTATCGGGAAAAAGTTTGAAAATGCCACCCGCGCAGGGTGAGCGAGAAAGGGCTTGGAGGCTTTTTCGCGATCCTGTCGTTGTGCTGCTCTACTGTCGAAAACCAGGCGTGTGGTGAAGGTCAGCTGGAATGAAATGATAGTGGCAACATAAATAAAATTTCACTTTGGGTTGTTTGGATTTTGAGATTTCAGCGGGGAGGCGAGAGCAAGGACAAGATTTAAGGGCGTGCTTGGTCAGTCTTACTATTTATATTGATGGCGGATTTTGCGCTTACTGTACGTTGAGGCGGTAGTTGTAGTGGATGTGTACAGGTATATGTGGGGTGTTTGGTGTTAGTTGTAAGAAATTGTAAAAATATTTTTAATTGACCATATCGTTACATGTGCTAATCGATCATGACAAGTTGTCGGCGGTAACTCGGCGGACACCCGCGTCGCACTGATTTGCTCCACCTGGGTTATCATCGCGATTTTTGCCGGGAGTTCCGATGGCCAAGGCCAAGCGCATGTATGGCTGCACCGAGTGCGGCTCGACTTTTCCGAAGTGGGCTGGCCAGTGCGGCGAGTGCGGCGCCTGGAACACGCTGACTGAAACCATGGTGGAAAGCGGCGGGGCGGCAGCGCCCAGCGGTCGCACCGGCTGGACCGGCCAACAGGCGCAGATCAAGACCCTGGCCGAAGTCAGTGTCGAGGAGATTCCACGTTTTTCCACGGCGTCCAGTGAACTGGACCGGGTGCTGGGCGGTGGTCTGGTGGACGGTTCGGTGGTGCTGATCGGTGGTGATCCCGGTATCGGCAAGTCGACCATTCTGTTGCAAACCTTGTGCAACCTCGCCAAGAGCATGCCGGCGCTGTACGTCACCGGCGAAGAGTCCCAACAGCAAGTGGCCATGCGTGCCCGACGCCTCGGGTTGCCTCAGGATCAGTTGCGGGTCATGACCGAGACCTGTATCGAAACCATCATCGCCACGGCCCGGCAGGAAAAGCCCAAGGTGATGGTGATCGACTCGATCCAGACGATTTTCACCGAGCAATTGCAATCGGCACCGGGCGGCGTGTCTCAGGTCCGGGAAAGCGCGGCATTGCTGGTGCGTTATGCCAAGCAGAGCGGCACGGCGATTTTCCTGGTCGGTCATGTCACCAAGGAGGGGGCGCTGGCTGGTCCCCGTGTGTTGGAGCACATGGTCGACACGGTCCTGTATTTCGAAGGCGAATCCGATGGTCGTCTGCGCCTGCTGCGGGCAGTGAAAAACCGTTTCGGTGCGGTTAACGAACTGGGCGTGTTCGGCATGACCGACAAGGGCCTGAAAGAAGTCTCCAATCCCTCGGCGATTTTTCTGACCCGGGCTCAGGAAGAAGTCCCGGGCAGTGTGGTCATGGCGACGTGGGAAGGTACCCGACCGATGCTGGTGGAAGTCCAGGCGTTGGTGGACGACAGCCATCTGGCCAATCCACGCCGGGTAACCCTGGGTCTGGATCAGAATCGCCTGGCGATGTTACTGGCGGTGTTGCATCGTCATGGCGGTATTCCGACCCACGATCAGGACGTATTCCTCAACGTCGTCGGTGGTGTGAAAGTGTTGGAAACGGCTTCCGACCTGGCGTTGATGGCGGCGGTCATGTCCAGCTTGCGCAACCGGCCGTTGCCTCATGATCTGCTGGTGTTCGGTGAGGTGGGGCTGTCCGGCGAAGTGCGTCCGGTACCGAGCGGTCAGGAGCGTTTGAAAGAAGCCGCCAAACACGGCTTCAAGCGCGCCATCGTGCCCAAGGGCAATGCACCGAAAGAGGCTCCGCCGGGTTTGCAGATCATTGCCGTCACCCGTCTGGAGCAGGCGCTGGACGCCTTGTTCGAATAAGTTTGCGGGCCGGACTTGATCCCAGTGGGATGGTGTCGGGTCTTCAGATTTCGATCAGGGCACCCAGCTCTCGTTCAAGTTCAGCTGCGTCACCCAGGTTGAGCTCGATCAACCGCCGCAGGCTCGCAATCGATTCCAGGCTGATATGCCGGCAGACAAAGCCGAGCTGGCCTTTGTCTTCGTGGGTCAGTTCGACCTCCATGGCGATGTCGGTGTCATCGGACAGGTGAATGCCGACGGAAAAGTTCTGCTGCGGATTACCCAGCCACGCGGCAGGGCGTTCAATCAGCAAGCCCTTGAGTGACAGGTCGATCAGCTTTACCGTCCAGGTGTGTTCACCCTGACGGAGCTCGGTTCGGGCATCGAATCCAATACGTTTGAAACGGCGGCGGTCGGCAGGGTGGTCGCTCATGGCGTAATCCTCGATAGATTCGCTGACTATAGACCCGCCTTTCGCAAGACAGCCAGCAAGAGAGGCGCCAGACCAATATCGGGTATGCCCTTTGTCGTCAGGGGCGCTAAACTCGAGGTGGCTTTCTTTCTTGTCCACTCTGGCTGGAATAATAAAATGAAAAATAATAATAGCCCGCTACGCCATCTACCCTGGCTGGTGCTGGCAATCATAGGTGCGTGCGCCCTGGGTGTCGTGGCATTGCGCCGAGGCGAGGCGATCAACGCCTTGTGGATTGTGGTCGCTGCCGTGGCCATTTATCTGGTCGCGTATCGCTACTACAGTCTGTTCATCGCTAACAACGTGATGCAACTCGATGCGCGACGGGCCACTCCCGCCGTGCTCAATAACGACGGTCTGGATTACGTCCCCACCAATAAACATATCCTCTTCGGTCACCACTTCGCGGCCATTGCCGGCGCGGGTCCACTGGTTGGCCCAGTGCTGGCGGCGCAAATGGGCTACCTGCCCGGCACGCTGTGGCTGATCGCCGGTGTGGTACTGGCCGGTGCGGTGCAGGACTTCATGGTCCTGTTCATGTCCACCCGCCGCAACGGCCGCTCCCTGGGCGACATGGTCCGTGAAGAAATGGGCCGCATTCCCGGCACCATCGCGCTGTTCGGCTGCTTCCTGATCATGATCATCATCCTCGCCGTGCTGGCGCTGATCGTGGTCAAGGCCCTGGCCGAAAGTCCGTGGGGTATTTTCACGGTGATGGCGACCATCCCGATCGCGATGTTCATGGGCATCTACATGCGCTACATCCGCCCGGGCCGCATCGGTGAAATTTCGGTGATCGGCGTGGTATTGCTCCTGGGTTCGATCTGGCTGGGCGGGCAAATTGCTGCCGATCCGGTGTGGGCCAAGGCCTTTTCCTTCACCGGTATCCAGATCACCTGGATGTTGATCGGCTACGGCTTCGTCGCTGCCGTGCTGCCGGTGTGGCTGATCCTGGCACCGCGCGATTACCTGTCGACCTTCCTGAAAATCGGCACCATCGTCGCCCTGGCGATCGGCATCCTGATCACCATGCCCGAGCTGAAAATGCCGGCAGTGACCCAGTTCATCGACGGTACCGGGCCGGTGTGGAAGGGCGGGCTGTTCCCGTTCCTGTTCATCACCATCGCCTGTGGCGCGGTGTCCGGTTTCCACGCGCTGATCTCCTCCGGCACAACGCCGAAGCTGCTGGATAACGAAACCAACGCCCGCTATATCGGCTACGGCGGCATGCTGATGGAGTCTTTCGTGGCCATCATGGCCATGGTCGCTGCGTCGGTGATCGAGCCAGGCGTGTATTTCGCCATGAACAGCCCGGCCGCCGTGGTCGGCGGTGATGTCGTGGCCGTTGCGCAAGCCGTCAGCAGCTGGGGCTTTGCCATTACTCCGGAGGCCCTGCAAGCAGTGGCCAAGGACATCGGTGAAACCACCATCCTGGCCCGTGCCGGTGGTGCGCCGACCCTGGCCGTGGGGATCGCGCAGATCCTGCACAGCGTGCTGCCGGGTGAAAACACCATGGCATTCTGGTACCACTTCGCGATCCTGTTCGAGGCGCTGTTCATCCTGACCGCAGTCGACGCCGGCACCCGCGCCGGTCGCTTCATGCTGCAGGACCTGCTGGGCTCCTTCGTGCCAGCGCTGCGCCGCACGGAATCCTGGACCGCCAACCTGATCGCGACCGCCGGGTGCGTGGCAATGTGGGGCTGGCTGTTGTACCAGGGTGTGATCGATCCATTGGGTGGTATCAACACCTTGTGGCCGCTGTTCGGCATCTCCAACCAGATGCTGGCCGGTATCGCGCTGATGCTCGGCACCGTCGTGTTGATCAAGATGAAACGCCAGCGCTACATCTGGGTGACCTTGTTGCCTGCGGCCTGGCTGCTGGTCTGCACCACCACCGCCGGCTTCATCAAGCTGTTCGACGCCAACCCGGCGATCGGCTTCCTGTCCCTGGCGAAAAAATACAGCGATGCGCTGGCCAATGGTCAGATCCTCGCCCCGGCCAAGGACATCACGCAGATGCAGCACGTGATCTTCAATGCCTATACCAACGCAACACTGACCGCGCTGTTCCTGTTCGTGGTGTTCAGTATCCTGTTCTATGCGCTCAAGGTCGGCATTGCCGCCTGGGGTAAAAAAGAACGTACGGATAAAGAATCGCCATTCCAGGCGCTGCCGGATGCTTGATCGAGGATTGCAGCATGTTCAATGACCTGAGTCGCCTCGGTAAATACCTCGGTCAGGCCGCGCGCCTGATGGTCGGCATGCCCGACTACGACAACTACGTCGAGCACATGCAAACCAAGCACCCGGACAAACCGGTGATGAGCTACGAGGCGTTCTTCCGCGAACGCCAGGAAGCCCGTTACGGTGGCAAGGGTGGGCCGAAGTGCTGTTGATCCGGATGGCGGGTTAACGGCAAAACCTGTGGGAGCGAGCTTGCTCGCGATGGCGGACTGTCAATCAACAGTGATGTTGAATGTCAAACCGCTATCGCGAGCAAGCTCGCTCTCACTTTTGTTTTGTGTTGTTTATCAGTTTTGTGAAACAGGAGATCAATTTTGTCCTCTCCCATCCCCGTCACGATCCTCAGCGGCTTCCTCGGCGCCGGCAAGACCACGCTGTTGCGCCACCTGCTCAAAGCCGAGCACGGTCTGAAAATCGCGGTGATCGAAAACGAATTCAGCGATGCCGGCATCGATACCCAGCTGTTGGGCGACGAGCCGGTACAAGTGATGACGCTGTCCAACGGCTGCGTCTGCTGCACCATTCACACGGACCTGACCAAAGCGTTGTATCTGCTGCTCGAACGCCTGGACAGCGGCGATATCGCCTTCGACCGTCTGGTGATCGAATGCACGGGGCTGGCGGATCCGGCCCCGGTGGCGCAAACCTTCTTCATCGACGAAGAACTGCGCGAGCGCTACATCCTCGACGGCATCATCACCCTGGTCGACGCGGCACACGCCGAGCTGCACCTGACCCAGACCATTGCCCAGGCGCAGATCGGTTTCGCCGACCGTTTGCTGGTGAGCAAGCGCGACCTGGTGGACGAGCCGACCTTCACCGCGTTGAGCGAGCGCCTGACCCGGATCAATCGTCGCGCCCCGATTCGTGTGGTTGATCACGGCAAGATCGATCTGGCCGAGTTGCTCGACGTGCGCGGCTTCAATCTCAATGCCGACCTCGGGGGTGGCGTGAGTTTGCGGCCCGTGACCAAGGCGCCGTCCATCGACCGCATTTCCAGCCTGGTGCTGCGCACCGACAAACCGCTGGATATCGACAAGCTCAGCGAGTTCATGAACGAACTGCTGGAAGACCACGGCAAGCAATTGCTGCGCTACAAAGGCGTGTTGAACATCCTTGGCGAACCGCGACGCATGGTGTTTCAGGGCGTGCTGAAGCTGTACGGTTTTGACTGGGACACCGAATGGGCGGAGGGCGAAGTGCGCGAGAGTGTGATTGTGTTCATTGCCGATGATTTGCCGGAAGAGAACATCCGTGAGGGGTTTGCTCGGGTGGCGGCGCAGTAAGGGCCGCCCTGTTCACTGAGGCTGATGTCGCAATCGCCAACTGTAAATGAGATGCCCCGGTCAAGCGAATCACCGGGGCGGCTATCCGTGTAGTGGTTTTCGCTGCCGATCAGCGCGCGCAGGCGATTCAGAGCTTCTGGCTGAGGTCGCTGCAGAAGGTCTTTTTTCAAACATTGAAGGGCATTTCAGGAGGGGGCATGAGGTGCTTTTCTTTGAAGAATACTCAGGATGAAAGTTATCTTTGAACGCTCTTCGGTTTTGCCAAGGTAAATATACGGCGAGCCATTTAGTTTGAGTCCGCCCATGTAGTGTTTGTCTTTGATCTTGAGTGAAACGGCTGAATGAGTGTTGCGCAGATTATCCAGTGTAATAGGCTTGCCTTGTTGGTTGACAAGGGTAAAGACAGTCGGGTGATCAGCGTCGGAGTCAATGACTCCAAAAGTATCCAGCGCCTTTTCACTGATGATGTGATTGTAATACTCGCCTGTGTTTTTTATTGAAAGTATGTAGCCATCGGCCGTATGCCGGAAGTGTAGCGTTAATGGCTTCACCTCACCGATCTGCTCGTTGGGACGTATGCCGAGCCGCTTCGAGTGGTCCTGGGTCTGCGGCCTGCCGGTAAAGAAGCCGCCGCTGAAGTGTGTGATGGTGGCCAGCGCCGGTTTGCCATGGAGTTGTTCAAGTAGATTTACTTTGTGGTCAAACATTCTCAATATTGCGATGAAAGATTTTTCGGTGTCGCTATTCATGATGTAACCCGTTCATTAAGTTTGTTGGATGAAGCGGGTTTTAGGTTAAGTGGTTTTTGTGGGTTCTTGGAGTTGTGTGTGTTGCAAGGGTTTAAATTGGGCGGTGTTGGAATGAGCGGTCTGAGTTATTTGTGGGTCGTTTTATTGGTGCATTGCTTGTATTAATTCTGACAATAAAAAACCGGCCATCTCTGGCCGGTTCTTTTACTGCGGTCTAGCGGGGCTTATCAAGCACCGTATACCGGCAGCTTCTTGCAGATGGCTTTGACTTTCTCACGAACGGCGTCGATCACCGCTTCGTTGTTCAGGTCAGCCAGGATGTCGCAGATCCAGCCAGCCAGTTCCTTGCACTCTGCTTCCTTGAAGCCGCGAGTGGTCACGGCCGGAGTGCCGAAGCGCAGGCCGGAGGTGACGAACGGGGAGCGTGGGTCGTTTGGCACGGAGTTTTTGTTCACGGTGATGAACGCCTTGCCCAGCGCGGCGTCAGCGTCTTTACCGGAGATTTCCTGCTTGATCAGCGACAGCAGGAACAGGTGGTTTTCAGTACCGCCCGATACAACGTCAAAACCGCGTTCGATGAACACACCGGCCATGGCCTTGGCGTTTTTCACCACTTGTTGCTGGTAAACCTTGAACTCAGGCTGCAGCGCTTCCTTGAAGCAGATCGCCTTGGCTGCGATCACGTGCTCCAGCGGGCCACCCTGGGCGCCCGGGAACACGGCGGAGTTCAGCTTTTTCTCGATGTCGGCGTTGGCGCGAGCCAGGATCAGGCCGCCACGTGGACCGCGCAGGGTCTTGTGGGTGGTGGTGGTCACGACGTCAGCGAAAGGAACCGGGTTCGGGTAGACGCCAGCGGCGACCAGACCGGCCACGTGGGCCATGTCGACGAACAGGTAGGCGCCCACCTTGTCGGCGATTGCGCGGAAACGCGGGAAGTCCAGGATCTGCGAGTAGGCAGAGAAACCGGCCACGATCATTTTCGGCTTGTGCTCAACCGCCAGGCGCTCGACTTCGTCGTAGTCGATCAGGCCGTTGCCGTCGATGCCGTACTGGATGGCGTTGTACAGCTTGCCGGAGGACGAAACGCTGGCACCGTGGGTCAGGTGACCACCGTGGGCCAGGCTCATGCCCAGGATGGTGTCGCCAGCCGACAGCAGGGCCAGGTAAACAGCGGCGTTGGCCTGGGAGCCAGCGTGTGGCTGGACGTTGGCGTAATCGGCACCGAACAGCTCTTTTGCGCGGTCGATGGCCAGTTGCTCGACCACGTCGACGTACTCGCAGCCACCGTAGTAGCGCTTGCCCGGGTAGCCTTCGGCGTACTTGTTGGTCAGTACCGAGCCTTGAGCTTCCATCACCGCAGGGCTGGTGTAGTTTTCCGAAGCGATCAGCTCAATGTGCTCTTCCTGGCGCTGAGCTTCTTGCTCCATGGCGGCAAAGAGATCGGCGTCGTACTTGGCAATAGTCAAATCACGGCTGAACATGGCGGTCCTCAAGGATCGGGGGCGGAAAAGGGGGGCATTCTAACCCAATGGGTTTTAGATGGCATATGAAACGACATCATGTCGCAGACAAGTGGTGTTCATGCGGGGATCGGCGGTGATCATGCCTGCCTCTTCGCGAGCAGGCTCGCTCCCACAGGGTTTAGCGTTGTGCGCGAACACCGAAAATCCACTGTGGGAACGAGCCTGCTCGCGATAGGGACAGCAGCAGCACCGAAAAACTTCAGTCAAACATGAACAACGCATCATTGCTGAACTGCGATGCAAACTTGTTGGCCGGCATCGGGCGGCCGAACAGGTAGCCTTGAACCTCATCGCAACCGTGTTCGCGCAGGAAATCCAGTTGTTCCTGGGTTTCCACGCCCTCGGCGATCACTGCCAGGTTGAGACTGTGGGCCATGGCGATGATCGCGCGGGCAATCTGTGCATCCTGTTCACCCGAGGGCAGGCCGTCGACGAAGGTTCGGTCGATTTTCAGTACGTCGATCGGGAACTGCTTGAGGTAGTTGAGCGATGAATACCCGGTGCCGAAGTCGTCGACCGCAATGCTCAGGCCGAGGTTCTTCAGGCCGTCGAGGATCTGCATCGCCTCGCAGACTTCGCGCATCAGGATACTCTCGGTCAACTCCAGTTCCAGGCAGGCCGGCGGCAGGCCGGTTTCCTTGAGAATGGTGGCGATCCGCGTACCGAGCTGACCATCCGAGAACTGCCGGGCGGAAATGTTCACCGAGACCTTCGGCACGCGCACCTTGGTCTGGTGCCAGTTTTTCAGCTGGCGACAAGCCTCGCTGATCACCCAGTCGCCGACATCCACCACCAAACCGAGTTCTTCGAGCACCGGAATGAAGTCCCCCGGCGGCACCAGGCCACGTCGTGGATGGCGCCAGCGCAGCAGGGCTTCGGTGCCGGTCAAGCGTTTGCCGTCGCCACTGAATTGTGGCTGGTAATACAGCACGAATTCGTTTTGCTCCAGGGCGTGGCGCAAGTCGCTTTCCAGCTCCAGTCGCTCCAGGGCACTGGCGTTCATGTCCGCCTGGTAGAACTGGAAGTTGTTCTTGCCTCTTTCCTTGGCGTGGTACATCGCGGTGTCGGCGTTCTTCATCAACTGGCTGAGTTCGTTACCGTCCTGCGGGCTGAGGGCGATCCCGATACTGGCGGTCACGAAGAATTCGCGGCCTTCGAGTACAAAGGGTTTCACCAGGCTGGCGAGTATCTGCTCTGCCACATGAATCGCCCGGTTCAAGGCGATTTGGCGGTTGGCTCGCGGTTGCAGGAGCAAAGTGAACTCGTCGCCACCCATGCGCGCCACGGTGTCGTCATCGTCGACGCAACCGAGCAGGCGCGTGGCCATGTCCTTGAGCATGCGATCACCGGCGGCATGGCCCAGGGAGTCGTTGATCGGCTTGAAGCGGTCCAGGTCGAGGAACATCAGCACCACCCAGGACTTTTGCCGTTCCGCCGCTTGCAATGCGGTGTGCAGACGGTCCTGGAACAATGTGCGGTTGGGCAGGTGCGTCAGGGCGTCGTAATAGGCGAGGCGGTGAATCCGCTGCTCGCTGGCCTTGCGCTCACTGATGTCGGTGAAGAAACACACGTAACTGGCCAGATCGCCCTCATCATCCAGAACGGCGGTGATGCCGACCCAGGCCGGATAGTGCTCACCATTGCGGCGCTTGAGCCAGACTTCGCCTTCCCAGGTGCTGTGCTGGCTCAGTTGCTTGAGTACATAACGCAGATGGGCTTCCTGCTGCTCGTCGACGGTCAGCATGTTCGGCAACTGGTCGAGTACTTGCTCCACCGCATAACCACTGACGCGGCTGAACGCCTCGTTGGCCTGGACGATATAGCCGGCCGGGTCGGTGATCAGGATCGCCGAGGTCGAGTGTTCAAAAACCGTAGCCGCCATGCGCAGGTCTTTCTCGGCGCGGCGTTGCTGGCTGATATCGCGACCGACCCCCAATACGCCTTCAAATGCACCGTGCTCATCCCAGACCAGCACCAGCCGCAACTCGATGGGAATCTTGCGCCCGTCGGCCCGCAGGCAGTCGAACAGGAACAATTGGGTCTGCACCTGGCTGCGCAACAATGCCAGTTGATCGGGTTTATCCAGCGCTTTGCTGACCCGGTCCATGAGCTGGAATATGCCGGTCAACTGCTGCGGGTTGGCGATGGTCGATTGCCAGCCATTGTTGAAAATCCACTCGACGTCGTAGCCCAGCACCGATTGCACCGACGGGCTGACATAGTTGAGTGCCAAACGGCTATCGGTGGAGAAAATCACGTCGCTGATGCTTTCCGCGAGCATCCGGTAACGCTGTTCGCTGTCGCGCAGGGATTCACTGGCTTCGATCTGGTCGGTGATGTCCTTGGCTACGCCGATAATCCGCGTGACCTGGTCGTTCTTGTCCCGTGCCAGAGCCTGCTCGCGAATCTCGAAGCGCCGCCATCCGCCGTTGCGGTGACGGAAGCGCAACTGACACTGCATCAATTGCCGATAACCGGCTTGTCTCTGGATCTGGCGCGAACGGTGATAGAAGTCGGCGTCTTCGGGGTGCAGGAGGATTTCCCAGAAATACTCGCCCATCTGTTGCAGTTCGGTGCGGTTGTATCCCAGCGTCTGGCCCAGATGGTGGTTGCTGAAGATCATTCGTTGGCTGATCACGTCCTGCACGTACAAGTGATCGGGCACGGTTCTCACCACGTCGGACCAGAATCCTTCGCGCTCCAGCAGAGACAGCTCGATGAGTTTACGGCTGGTGATGTCGGTGATGCTCAGGATCACCGCTTTGTAGTCCTCGGGATTTTCCGGCAGGCGCAGCACCAGCCACAGATGCTGGTCCCGACCACTGGCGTTCTCCAGTTTGATTTCCAGTTCAAGCTGCTTCTGTTGGTTGAGGACCGCCTCGAGCACCTGATTGCCAATGGCACTGTCCCCAAGCGGGTTGCCGTCGATCAGCAACTTCCAGGCTTGAGCGGGGGTCGTGACGTTGAGCAGTTGCAGTGCAACCTGATTGACTTCGGTGATGCGCAATTCCTGCAACAATTGCTGGCGCTTTTGCGGGACCGCCAGCCACGCTTGCAGTTGCTCGTTGTTCTGCAATTGAGCCTTGTCGAATGCGTTTTTGAGGCCGGACATGTTGAGCACGCACAGCGCGACGCCGGTGCCTTCGAAGATCTCCTGATAGCGTCGACGCCCTTCGTGCAACTGGCACTGGCGGCGGCGCATGTTCAGCAAGACGATAAACGGCAGCATGGAAAAGGCCAGGCCCAGCAGGCACTTGCCAATGAAGACCGGCAGCAGTTCTTCAAGTACACGTTGCCGATCGAACAATCCACGTAGTTGCCAGTCGCTGCTGCTCAAGGGCACGGTCAGCACGCTGTTGGCCACATCGTCCTGGGTCAGCGTGCCCGGGTTGACCAGGGGAAGCGCTTCATCGCGACTGATGATCTGGTGGTTGAAGCGGTTTTCCACCAGCCACTGCGGTCGGCCGGCCACTTCATTCAGATGGGTCAGTGACGAAAGAAATGTCGGCTTCAGGCGCAAGGCCCAGTAGCCACGGGTACTGCCGCTGGCCTGATGCAACAGCAGATGCACCACCGAGCCGTCGATGGCATTGCTGAAGTAGTGACGCTGGGCACCGCTGCGCCGGACCAGTTCGCTCAGGAAATTGGCGTCTTCGCTGTTCGCGGCGCTGTCATTGAGGATGATTCCGGACGGGCTGAGCAATGCCAGGCTGACCAGGTCGGGCAGGGACTTTTGCAGTTTGCGCAGCAGCTCCTGCTGTTCGTCGGGACTTTGCGGTTGTTCGACGATCGGTAGCAGGTTAAGGGCGATCTGCGCGTTGAGCGCCATGTTCAGGCTAACTTGTGCGGCCAGATCAGCGGTGTAGTCGATGGTGTACTGACGCTGGTTTTTCTGTGTTTCGCGCAACTGATCCAGCAGCTGCCAGAACAGCAACGCGAGCAGCAATAGTACAAGCGTCGCCAGCGCGCCTATGAGCGTTCCGCGCAGGGGAGAGCCGGGCGCCGTTATCGGTGCGCTGGTGGTCAGGGGCGGAGGGACGTTGGACAAACTTTGATCCTGCGGTTTGGCTTGACTGGCGCGACGTGCACTATAAGCCGGACGCCCGAAGGGCGGCTAGCATGCCTTGAGTTGTGGCAAAGTGCCAGTCCCGCTCGGCTGGACGGCCATCTGTCATTCAGGTAGCTTTGCCGGTTACGCGGGAGCGTTCCAGCTCCCAGGGCTTTTTCAGCGCGCACCACCTTGAACGCTTTCAATCGGGCGACGCGCACGGCCTGGCCAGGCATCGCCTGAGCCCTGATCATTCATCTGTCACTGACCCTAGGTTCTCCATGGCTCAATACGTATTCACCATGCATCGGCTGGGCAAAGTTGTGCCGCCGAAGCGGGAAATCCTGAAAAACATCTCCTTGTCCTTCTTTCCTGGCGCCAAGATCGGCGTGCTCGGCCTCAACGGTTCGGGTAAATCCACGCTGCTGAAAATCATGGCGGGCGTCGACACCGAGTTCGACGGCGAAGCCCGTCCGATGCCGGACCTGAACATCGGCTACCTCCCGCAAGAGCCGCAACTGGATCCGACCAAGACCGTGCGTGAAGTGGTCGAGGAAGCCGTCAGCGTGATCAAGGACGCGCAAGCGCGCCTGGACGAGGTCTACGCTGCCTATGCCGATCCGGATGCCGACTTCGACAAACTGGCTGCCGAACAGGCCAAGCTCGAAGCGATCCTGCAGGCCAGCGACGGTCACAACCTGGATCGCCAACTGGAAGTCGCCGCCGATGCACTGCGTCTGCCGGCCTGGGATGCCAAAGTCGAACACCTGTCCGGTGGCGAGAAGCGTCGTGTGGCCCTGTGCCGCCTGCTGCTGTCCGCCCCCGACATGCTATTGCTCGACGAACCGACCAACCACCTGGACGCCGATTCCGTCGCCTGGCTGGAGCACTTCCTGCACGACTTCCCGGGCACCGTGGTAGCGATCACGCACGACCGTTACTTCCTGGACAACGTGGCTGGCTGGATCCTCGAACTCGACCGTGGCGCGGGCATTCCTTACGAGGGCAACTATTCGGGTTGGCTGGAAGCCAAGTCCGATCGTCTGGCCCAGGAGTCCAAGCAGCAGTCGGCCCACGAAAAGGCCATGAAGGAAGAACTGGAGTGGGTGCGCAAAGGCGCCAAGGCCCGCCAGTCGAAATCCAAGGCTCGTCTGCAACGCTTCGAGGAAATGCAATCGCAGGAATTCCAGAAGCGCAGCGAAACCAACGAGATCTACATCCCGGCCGGTCCGCGCCTGGGCGACAAGGTCATCGAGTTCAAGAACGTCACCAAGGGCTACGGCGATCGCGTGCTGATCGACAACCTGTCGTTCTCCATGCCTAAAGGCGCCATCGTCGGTGTGATCGGCGGTAACGGTGCCGGTAAATCGACCCTGTTCCGCATGCTGATGGGTAAGGAAACGCCGGATTCGGGCAGCATCGAAGTCGGCGAAACCGTGCAGCTGGCGTGCGTCGACCAGAGCCGCGAAGACCTGGACGGCAGCAAGACCGTGTTCCAGCAAATCTCCGATGGCTCCGACCAGATCCGCATCGGCAACTACGAGATCCCGTCGCGTACCTACGTCGGTCGCTTCAACTTCAAGGGCGGCGATCAGCAGAAGTTCGTCAAGGACCTGTCCGGTGGTGAGCGCGGTCGCTTGCACCTGGCCCTGACCCTGAAAGAGGGCGGCAACGTGCTGCTGCTCGACGAACCGTCCAACGACCTCGACGTTGAAACCCTGCGTTCCCTGGAAGAAGCCCTGCTGGACTTCCCGGGCGCTGCCATTGTGATCTCTCACGATCGGTGGTTCCTTGACCGCGTCGCCACTCACATCCTGGCGTACGAAGACGACTCGCAAGCGGTGTTCTTCGAAGGCAACTACACCGAGTACGAAGCCGATCGCAAAAAACGCCTCGGCGAAGCGGCTGCCCAGCCGCATCGGGTACGGCACAAGAAGCTGGCCTGATTCGGGTTGGCGGCATGAAAAAACGGAGCCTTCGGGCTCCGTTTTTTTTTGCCCGTTTTTTTTCAGCGGGACCGAGTTGGATTCATCGCTGGCAAGCCAGCTCCCACAGGGTTTGTGTTGTGCCCGGAATGTGTGACCGCCGCTGAAACTGTGGGAGCTGGCTTGCCAGCGATGGCGGTATAACTGTTGGTGCAAAACTTGGATTCGATCTCACCATTCAGGTGCAAAAAAGGCCGGAAATCTCTCCTGATTTATATCCTGTGCACCATTTAATTTCACAAATGCGACATTTTGCTCTGTTCCTGTGCGCGAATCGTTTGTTACAGTCCGGCCCAAACGCTTCCTACGACAAAAAATTTGCCGAGACTTTTCCATGATCGAATCCGTCGAATCCTTCCTTGCCCGCCTGAAAAAACGCGACCCGGATCAGCCTGAATTCCACCAGGCCGTCGAAGAAGTCCTGCGCAGTTTGTGGCCCTTTCTCGAAGCCAATCCGCACTATCTGACTTCCGGCATCCTGGAGCGCATTTGCGAGCCGGAGCGGGCGATCGTCTTTCGGGTTTCCTGGGTCGATGATCAGGGCAAGGTCCAGGTCAATCGCGGTTTCCGTATCCAGATGAACAGCGCCATCGGCCCGTACAAGGGCGGTTTGCGTTTCCATCCTTCGGTGAATCTCGGGGTGTTGAAGTTCCTGGCCTTCGAGCAGACCTTCAAGAACTCGCTGACGTCGTTGCCCATGGGCGGCGGCAAGGGGGGCTCGGACTTTGACCCTAAAGGCAAGAGCGACGCGGAGGTCATGCGCTTCTGCCAGGCCTTCATGAGCGAGCTGTATCGTCATATCGGCGCCGACGTTGATGTGCCGGCCGGTGATATCGGCGTCGGTGCCCGCGAGATCGGTTTCCTGTTCGGCCAGTACAAACGCCTGAGCAACCAGTTCACCAGCGTGCTGACCGGCAAGGGACCGAGCTACGGCGGCAGCCTGATTCGCCCCGAGGCCACCGGTTTCGGTTGCGTGTACTTCGCCGAAGAAATGCTCAAGCGTCGTGGTCAAACCGTCGAAGGCAAACGCGTGGCGATTTCAGGGTCGGGCAACGTCGCGCAGTACGCTGCGCGCAAGGTCATGGATCTGGGCGGCAAGGTGATTTCGCTGTCCGATTCCGAAGGCACGCTGTATTGCGAAAGCGGTTTGACCGAAGCGCAATGGCAAGCGGTGCTTGAACTGAAAAACGTCCAGCGTGGACGCATCAGCGAATTGGCGGGTCGTTTTGGCCTGGAGTTCCTCGCCGGCCAGCACCCTTGGGGGCTGAGCTGCGACATAGCGCTGCCATGCGCCACGCAAAATGAACTGGATGCCGAGGCGGCCCGTGCGCTGCTGCGCAATGGCTGCACCTGTGTGGCGGAAGGGGCGAACATGCCAACCACCCTGGAGGCTGTGGACCTGTTCATCGAGGCGGGCATCTTGTTCGCGCCGGGCAAGGCGTCGAACGCCGGCGGCGTGGCGGTGAGCGGGCTGGAGATGTCGCAGAATGCCATGCGCCTGCTGTGGACCGGCGGTGAAGTGGACAGCAAGCTTCACGCGATCATGCAGTCGATTCACCATGCGTGCGTGCATTACGGGGAAGAGAACGGCCAGGTCAACTACGTCAAGGGCGCGAACATCGCCGGCTTCGTCAAAGTCGCCGACGCCATGCTCGCCCAAGGCGTGGTTTAAGCCGGTTGGATGCGGATGATCTCGATCAGTTGATCGCCAGCGGGGCGTTGCCACAGCACCTCATCGCCCAGTTGTGCCCCGAGCAACGCCCGGCCCAGGGGTGAACTCCAGTTGATCAGGCCGGCTGCCGCGTCGGCCTGGTCCTCACCGACCAATTGCACGGTTTGTTCGTGGCTGTGCTCGTCTGCGAACGTCACGCGGCTGCCGATCTGCACCTTCGTCGTCGAACTGGCGGGGGTGACGACTTGGGCGCTTTGCAGGCGCTGGCTGAAATACCTCAAGTCGCGCTGAAGATCAGCTTCGCGCTGCTTGTCGGCCAGCTCACCCAGGGCGTTCAGTTCTCCCAGCAGGGTTTGCAACTGCGCGACCTTCGCCTGCAACTGGGTCAGGCCTGAGGGCGTAACGTAATTGGGTTGCACACTGACCTGCCGTTCGACCGGCTGATCGGCTTGCGCGGCGGCATTATCTTCATTGACGAAGGCACGACTCATGGTTTTCTCCCGATATAGGATTTGGGCCATGGTTGCAGGCTTTTAGTTTCGTGGGATGTCTGTCAGCGACCTGTGGCGAGTGAATGGCCCGCACAGCACGTCCGTTCCCACAGGGTGGCGCGCGGCGTGTGAGCTAGTAGTGATACCACTTCACCTCAAGCATCACTTCGTTCTCGGGCGTGGCCAGGTGGCTGAATTCGCGCTGGGCGCTCAGGCGCAAGCCCAGGTTGCGCGACAGTTCCCACTGCTGGTTCAGGCTCAGGCCACGGCGCACTTCGCCATTGGTGAAGTAATCGCCCTTGGCCTCAAGACTGAAGTTGCCCAGCGGGTTTTTCCACAGCAGGCCCGTGTTGAAACCCGCCGCCGGGGCGATAAAACCGGCGAAGTCATTGTTGTGCTCGATCCGCACCGTTCCCAAGGCAAAACCCAGCAGGTCGTCGCCCAGTTGCCAGGTGCCACCGCCACCGCCGTTAACGTGGCTGACCAGGGTTTCGTCGTCATGTTTGCCCGGGACCCGCTCCAGACCGCCGGTGACCTGCCACGACAGCGGTTGCAGCAACTCATTGCGCGGTGTCAGGGAGCGGATGGTCGCCAGATCCAGTTGCTGTAACTGCCAGTCATTGCCTTCGTACTGGCGCAATTTGAGCTGGAGGATTTCGATCTGCGCGCCGAGGGGGAAACTTTCGGCGTTGTCGTTGAGGTCGTGGTAGGCCATGCGCAGGCCGTATTCACCAAACGCCTTGTCGCCCCGGGTGCCGAGACCGGCCTGCCAGGTGCGGGATTCGTGACCGTCCTCCGGCAGGCCAGGTTGCGGGATGTCCAGTTCCGGCGCCGGGTTCTGATTGATCGCCCGCAGCAGTTCGAAGCTGCGCTGGGCCCGTGCGGGGTCGCGTTCCTGGCCATTGGCCCGGTAGCGCTCCAGTCGATAAGCGGCGTCGATGATCAGCGCCTGGCGGTCGCGGGGCTGTGCCTTGAACGCCGGGGCCTGCAACTGATTCTGGTCGGCGCTGACCTCCAGCACCCACTGTTGTTCTTCGGCGGTCAGCGGTTCGGCGCGGCTCAGCAGTTCCCGTTCACGCGACGGCCGATATTGAATGGACTCCACCAGCCCGGCCTCTTTCACCGCTTTGACGGTGTCGGTGGGAATGGCCGTCAGGGGGAATTGTTCGGTCAGGCTCAGGCTCGGGCGAGCCACTTGCAGCAGCTCCAGCAGGCGATAGGAACAGTTTTCGTCGAAGAAGAAATAGTCGAACTTGATCTGTTTCAGTTCCCAGACGTGCTCGACCATGCGCGCCGTTTCTGCCTGGGTCAGGTTGAGGCGGTATTCCCACAGGTCACGGTTTTCCAGGCTGCGGTATTCCGAGAGTTTTTCCTGGTAGGGCACCAGCGCAAACAGGCCGGGATACCCGCCCATCAAGCCTTTCCAGGCGTACAGGATGCTGTTGTCAGAACCTTCGATATACGCGCCGAAGTTGATCGCGTAGCTGAGCAGTGAAGTCTTGTCGGTCTGTACGTCAGCCTGATCGATGCGCAACAGGGTGTGGCCGAACATCGACGAGGGGCTGTTCAGGTAGGCAGCCGGAAAAATCATTACCGCGCTGTGGGGCGAAACATCCTTGAACCACTGCTTGAACTCAGCGCAGTCCACGGTCGGCAGGTCCGTCAGGTTGAGCTGCGCTTTCAGCCAGCGGGTGCGGGCCGGGTAAACGCATTGGGCATGCTGTTCGCCAGCACTGGCCGGGGCATACAGCGCTTGCACGGTGGCCGCCAGTTCGTGATCAGGGTGTTCATTGCCATCGGCGGCGAGGAAGAATTTTTTGTCACTGACGTAGCTGCGCCAGCCGCCGAGCTTGGCGGTTTCGTAATGACCCAGGGAAATCCAGAAAGGGTCGTTGGCCAGTTGCTGCAAACGTTGTGGATCGACTTGAGACGCGGCGGACAGCGGGGCGCAGATACTGAGCGCCAGCCAGGCAAGGCGTTTGAGCATAAGTGGCAACTTAATTCGAAAAAAACAAAGACCCAAAGAGGGGCAGGTCCAAAAAACAAAACCCGCTTCCCTGAAGAAGCGGGGTGGAGTCGAGCTTAAGCTTGGGTGGCGTACTTGGCCAGACGAGGGTCGTTTTTCAGAACGGCCAGGGTGTTGGTGTGCACATCTTCAGCGGTCACGTCGGCTTTGCTGAAGATCTGTTGGAAGTGTTCGTGAGTGACGGCGGCGAAGTGCGCACGGTCTTCCGGCGCCACGCCCAGTACCACGGCGTAAGTGGTCAGCGCTTCACCCTGGCCTTTAGCCATGTCTTCGGACAGCTCATTCATCATGCCATTCATGGCGAACCAGGATTTGCCGCCATAGGTCAGCGACGCGTTGGTCGCACAACCGTTGGTACCGGAAGTCATGCCGAAGGTGGCGTTACCGGAGGTGCCGTTGGTGGTGGATGCCAGGAAGTGAGCCGGAGTACCACGCTGACCTTCGAACAGCATGTTGCCCCAACCGCAATCCGGACCGCCTGGCGCCTGAGCCATGGCGTTGAGGGATGCAACGGTGAAGAGAGTACCGAGAAGAATCCGTTTCATAGCTTTGTTCTCTTTTAGATGCGTACCAATGGAAAAGGGGGTTTGGCCCGTTCCGGCGCCAGTTGGGCCGGTTATTAGTCCAGCCGCGCAGTTTGGAGTTTAGGCACGATCAAGCGGTTCCGTGATTTTTTGCAAAACATTCGTTGAAAACAGTGAATTGGCGCGGCTCTGTACCGGGGTTTCGACTTCTCTGTGCTTTGGGTAAGGCGCTCCTTGCCAGTCGGGCATGGGCAGCGCCAGAATGCCGCTATCTGCCCCGCCTGATGTAAGGAAGCCCGATGCCTGATCCTGTTGCTGCCAGCTTGCGTCTAGCGCCTGAAGCGCTGACCCGTCCGTTTTCCGCTGAACAGTTCAGCTTCTCTACCACTAATGATCTGGAGCCCTTCCGCGGTGTGCTTGGCCAGGAACGTGCGGTCGAAGCCTTGCAGTTCGGTGTGGCCATGCCACGCCCCGGTTACAACGTGTTCGTCATGGGTGAGCCCGGCACCGGCCGGTTTTCGTTCGTCAAACGCTACTTGAAGGCCGAAGCCAAACGCCAGCAGACCCCGGCGGACTGGGTCTACGTCAATAACTTCGATGAGCCGCGCGAACCCCGTGCGCTGGAGTTGCCGTCGGGTACCGCCGGTGCCTTCATCGGCGACATCAACGGTTTGATCGACAACCTGCTGGCCACCTTTCCAGCGGTGTTCGAGCACCCGTCCTATCAACAAAAGAAAAGTGCCATCGACCGCGCCTTCAACCAGCGCTACGACAAGGCGCTGGATATCATCGAGCGTCTGGCCCTGGAGAAGGATGTCGCGCTCTACCGAGACAGCAGCAACATCGCCTTCACCCCGATGGCCGAGGGCAAGGCGCTGGACGAGGCGGAATTCGCCCAGTTGCCGGAAGCCGAGCGTGAACGCTTCCATGACGACATTTCCGCTCTGGAAGAACGTCTGAACGAAGAGCTGGCCAGCCTGCCGCAATGGAAGCGCGAGTCGAGCAACCAGCTGCGCCACCTCAACGAAGAAACCATCACCCTGGCCTTGCAGCCGTTGCTTTCGCCGTTGTCGGAAAAGTACGCAGAGAACGCCGCCGTGTGCGGTTACCTGCAAGCGATGCAGGTGTACCTGCTCAAAACCGTGGTTGAGCAACTGGTGGACGACAGCAAGACTGACGCCGTCGCCCGCAAACTGCTGGAAGAACAGTACGCGCCGAGCCTAGTGGTCGGTCA
Source organism: Pseudomonas fluorescens group sp. PF-69 (assembly GCF_054481235.1). Taxonomy (NCBI): domain Bacteria; kingdom Pseudomonadati; phylum Pseudomonadota; class Gammaproteobacteria; order Pseudomonadales; family Pseudomonadaceae; genus Pseudomonas; species Pseudomonas fluorescens group sp. PF-69. The sequence continues at coordinate 2,524,902 of NZ_JBTMNC010000001.1, forward strand.
CGCCTCCAGCGGCGGTGCGCCCGTGGTGTTCGAGCCGCACCCGACTTACGAAAACCTGTTTGGCCGGATCGAATACAGCACCGATCAAGGCGCGCTGTACACCACCTATCGCCAGCTGCGGCCGGGTGCGTTGCATCGGGCCAACGGCGGTTTCCTGATCCTGGAAGCGGAAAAAATGCTCAGTGAGCCGTTCGTGTGGGACGCGCTGAAGCGCGCCCTGCAATCGCGCAAGCTGAAAATGGAATCGCCGCTCGGAGATCTGGGGCGCCTGGCCACTGTGACCCTGAACCCGCAACACATCCCATTGCAGGTCAAGGTCGTGATCATCGGTGCCCGCCAGCTTTACTACACGCTGCAGGACCTCGATCCGGACTTCCAGGAAATGTTCCGCGTCCTGGTGGATTTCGATGAAGATATCCCGATGGTCGACGAGAGCCTGGAACAGTTCGCCCAGTTGCTCAAAACCCGTACTTCGGAAGAAGGCATGGCGCCGTTGACCGCCGATGCGGTGGCACGGCTGGCGACTTACAGTGCTCGCCTGGCCGAGCATCAGGGGCGTTTGTCGGCACGCATTGGTGATCTGTTCCAGCTGGTCAGCGAGGCGGATTTCATTCGTCATCTGGCGAGTGATGAAATGACCGATGCCGGTCACATCGAACGAGCGCTCAAGGCCAAGGCCACCCGTACCGGGCGTGTGTCGGCGCGGATTCTCGACGACATGCTCGCCGGGATCATCCTGATCGACACCGATGGCGCGGCCGTCGGCAAGTGCAACGGCTTGACGGTGCTGGAAGTCGGCGATTCGGCCTTCGGTGTGCCGGCGCGGATTTCCGCCACGGTGTATCCGGGCGGCAGCGGTATCGTCGACATCGAGCGTGAGGTCAACCTGGGTCAGCCGATTCACTCCAAAGGCGTGATGATCCTCACCGGGTACCTGGGCAGTCGTTATGCCCAGGAATTCCCGTTGGCGATTTCCGCGAGTATTGCGCTGGAACAATCCTACGGTTACGTCGATGGCGACAGTGCGTCGCTGGGCGAGGCGTGCACGCTGATCTCGGCGCTGTCGAAAACCCCGCTCAAGCAGTGTTTTGCGATCACCGGCTCCATCAACCAGTTCGGTGAGGTGCAGGCGGTGGGCGGGGTCAACGAGAAGATCGAAGGGTTCTTCCGTCTCTGCGAAGCCCGTGGGCTGACCGGCGAGCAAGGGGCAATCATTCCCCATGCCAACGTCGCGACGCTGATGCTCGACGAAAAAGTGCTGACTGCGGTGCGCGCAGGGCTGTTCCATGTCTACGCGGTGCGCCAGGCGGACGAGGCCTTGAGCTTGCTGGTGGGCGAGCCGGCCGGTGAGCCGGATGAGAATGGCGAGTTTCCAGAAGGCAGTGTCAACGCGCGGGTGGTTGAGCGCTTGCGCGTCATCGCGGAAATGATCAGCGAAGACGATCTGAAGGAAGCCGAGAAAGAGGCGGCGCAGGAGGCACTGGTCGAAGCCAAACCGGCCTGATACAAAACAATCCAGGGATTAAACCGTTCCACTGTGGGAGCCTGCACGCGATGACGGATTAACATTCAGCATGTTTGTTGACTGTCAGTCTGTTATCGCGAGCAGGCTCGCTCCCACATTTGTTTGTGTGTATCCCAAAGTGCCATCACTCTGGCGTCAATATTCACACAATGACCATTCGGCGCCTTCTGGTCTTGCCTGACGTGCTAGTCAGACTTTTCTTCTATTCTCTGCTCAAGGATATCGACAGTAATCACTGGATCGAGACAGCCTTCCCGTGGGGGCTGAATACCGGATCTAACGAGGGTCGCCGCCATGTCGCGCAACCTCTGCCTCACCCGTCAATGCCTGGGTCTTGTGACCCGTATCGAATGCGCCATCAAGCCGTTGGCGGGCGATACGGGCATGTGGACGTTACTCTTCGCCGCCGGAATGGCGGGCGAACAACCTTCAGCCATCAAGGCTCAGGGCCCGTTTCATGGACCTTTTGTCGCTGAGTCGATACTCGACACCATTGTTGAAAGCCTGACCTTGCACGGTTATGAACTGGCCGATGACCCGCAGATCTGGTGCTTGCATCTGCAAGCCCAGTTGCGGGAAATCAACGGTGGTCGTTGCCGTAGCGTCGGTGGCTTCGAGTTCCGGCCCGAGCATTAAGCGCTATTGGACCAGATGGGACGTGTCGGCCTTGTCGAGCTTGACCTCGAAACCATATTGCACGGTGGTGAGGTCAGTTCGCTGATAGGTTTCCAACTGCGTGGGTTGCCCGTAGAAGTAATGCACGGCAAATAATCCGGGGCCTTCTGCACTCGCATCATGGTTGACCGCCAGAATTTCCTTCAGGTAGTTGCCGCTCTCATCCTTGGCGAAAAAACGCCAGTCCTGATCGGGAAACACTTTCAGGTCCACCACCAGTGCATTGCCCTTCAGCTCAAGTCCCTTGGGCAGCTGATGGACGTCGAGGGGCTTTTTCTCGACCGTGGCCAGGAACAGCGGCATGGAGCCCACCACGTAGGCCGGTGTTTCCGGAAACAGGTTCAGGTCATAGGTGATGGTGCCGCGCAGAGGGTCGACCTGGTAGGCCTCTGCGGGTAGTTCGATGGGCTCGTCGCGTTTGCCGCGACTGTCCTCGGTGAAGAAACTGACGGGGCTGTCGCCGGGGTTGAAGGACGAGCCGAGCAGTTCGTCATTGAAGCTTTTGAGGTGACTGAATTCGACCCTTGCAGCGCTGGGGTCATCGACCGATTGACTGATGTTGACCCCTTTCTTCAGTTGTTCCTCCGTCAATGCGGCGCCCTTGAGCCAGGTCGACGCCTGGTCGTCATACACCACCACAGGAAAGCTCAGTGGCTGGATGGTTTTCTCCGTGGTGTGGCGGTCGAGGCGACGCACCGGCAGGTTGAGGTCCTTGCGCGTTACGGTGGCTCCGGAAAAGTCCAGCAGGCTGACTTCGAGGGTTTCGATCGGCCCGTTGAAGTACACCTTCGAATAATGGTGGGTTTGTTGCTTTTCAAAGGCGCGTTGTTCTTCGTCGAGTTGTTTCCCGAACGCGTCGGTCCAGGTTTTCTGCTGCTGCATTTTTGCCAGCTGTTGTTGATAGAAGGCGATTTGCGAGGCGGTTTCGTTGATTGACCCCGAGCGCGTGAGAAATTGCCCGGTGGCGTCCCTGGCCTGGACGATCAGCGGGTTCAGTGGGGTTTCGCCAATCTCGGGTGCAAGCGGTGCGTTGTTGTTGAACTCTATTTCGGCGTAGTTGTGGGTCAGCTTCAGTAAGGTGACGCTGAGGTTGTCGTTGGTGCGAGTCTGGCCAACGTCCTTTTTCGTCAAGTCGAAGCTGTAGAGCCGGCGCGGTGCAATGACTTCCAGCTTGCCTTGCAGACTCACCGGTTGTGGCTGGTTCTTGTGGTCGATGTCCAGGCCTTCGATGAACGGGTAGGTAACGGTCAGGTCATCGGGGTTGGTCAGGTTGGAGCTCGACGGGCTCAATTGAATGCCAGGATCGGTTTCCGACCATTCCGGCTGGAAAGCGATGACGCGTTTGTTGTTCAGGGTGACCGACTGCCATTCCAGGCCATGGGGAAACAGGAACGCGGCGGGAATGTTGAAATTGAAGGGGAACACCGGTTGCAGGTCGATCAGGTAGTCGGAACTGGAGTCTTTGCGCAGCACGAACAGGCCGTTGATGTACGTATCGACCAGGGCCTGGGGCGTGGGGTAGTGCTTGAGTACGGCGAGGGCGTCGTCGCCGTACTCGGTTTCCACGGGTTTGCTGTCCAGCTTGAGTTGCGCTCGCTCCAGCAGCAACAGCGAGCCGCCCAGTTCAGCCACGGCATCCTTGAGTTTAGGGTCGGTGATGGCGTCCAGGGATTTTTCGAACTGCGCGGTCTTTTCCTCGAGGCTGACCTGACGTTTCTCTTCGCCGGGTGAGCAGGCGCCCAGCAGCAGGGCCAGGCAAACGCCAGCACTCGTTAACGTTAGTCGCACATCCATTTCCACTCTTCCTGTCCGATATCACGCGGCTGTCAATAGTTTGGACACTAGCAGAAAAAGTTTGATACATACGCGCAGGTGGCGGATTTCTCAACGGTTTCTGGCTGCTTTTGGGCATGGACAGGCGACTGTTATACTCGCGGCCATTTCAGACCACGTGTGAGATTCAATGGAACGCTTTATCGAAAATGCAATGTATGCATCCCGCTGGCTGCTGGCACCGATCTACTTCGGCCTGTCCCTGGGATTGTTGGCGCTGGCACTGAAATTCTTCCAGGAAGTCTTCCACGTCATTCCCAATGTCTTTTCGATGGCCGAGTCGGACCTGATCCTGGTGCTGCTGTCGCTGATCGACATGGCACTGGTGGGCGGTTTGCTGGTGATGGTGATGATTTCCGGCTACGAGAACTTCGTTTCCCAACTGGATATCGACGAACACAAGGAAAAGCTCAATTGGCTGGGCACCATGGATTCGTCTTCATTGAAGATGAAGGTGGCGGCGTCCATCGTGGCCATTTCCTCCATCCACTTGCTGCGGATTTTCATGGACGCCAAAAACGTCGATCCCGAGCATTTGAAGTGGTACGTGATCATTCACATGACGTTCGTGGTGTCGGCGTTTGCCATGGGTTATCTGGACAAGCTGACCAAGCACTGACACCGGGCATGCCCCTTGTGGCGAGCAAGCTCGTTCGCCCCAGGGGATTTTGCCCAAACAGACGGGCGGCATCGTTTGTGGCTTGTGCTTTGACGCGCCGAGGCATATCCCTGTAGATGTCTTGGCTCGCCAATGCGTGAGGTGCGTTCATGAACCTGCAAGAGTTGAATGCCTATGCCGTCGCCGGGAAGGTCGATGAGCTGAACCTGATCTCCATGGAAGGCGGTATCTACCTGCTGGAAGCGCGGATGCATGGCGCGGCATATCCATTGAGCGATGCTCGCGGGCAGATGTTTCACCTGCGTTCTGTCGAGCATGCGCGTGAAGTGCTGCATTCCTTTCCCAAGTTGAATTTCAACCTCGTGCACACCTTGGTCCATGACGAGATGTGCGGGCTGGGTGACGTCGAAGAACACCTGAAGGTGCCGATCGACCTTGGTTCTTCGCGACAGGGCTGACGTCCCTGATCAACACCGTGGCAACTGTGCTAGTCTGCTGGCCCTTTTGGTTCCGGGCGCTCCGGGACGCGCTGTGCACGCACGGCAAGTTCCAGGGCCGTCCGCACAGCGGAGCAGTGTCATGTCCGAAGTAAATCTGTCCACCGACGAAACCCGCGTCAGCTACGGTATTGGCCGTCAGCTGGGCGACCAACTGCGTGATAACCCGCCACCGGGCGTTAGCCTGGACGCGATCCTTGCCGGTCTGACCGACGCATTCGCCGGTAAGCCGAGCCGTGTGGGCCAGGAAGAAATGTCCGCCAGCTTCAAGGTCATCCGCGAAATCATGCAAGCCGAAGCGGCAGCCAAGGCTGAAGCGGCTGCTGGCGAAGGCCTGGCCTTCCTGGCCGAAAACGCCAAGCGTGAAGGCATCACCACCCTGGCTTCCGGCCTGCAGTTCGAAGTGCTGACTGCCGGCGAAGGCGCCAAGCCATCCCGTGAAGACACCGTGCGTACCCACTACCACGGCACCCTGATCGACGGCACTGTGTTCGACAGCTCCTATGAGCGTGGTCAGCCTGCAGAATTCCCGGTCGGCGGCGTGATCGCTGGCTGGACCGAAGCCCTGCAACTGATGAATGCCGGCAGCAAATGGCGTCTGTACGTGCCGAGCGAGCTGGCTTACGGCGCGCAAGGCGTTGGCAGCATTCCGCCGCACAGCGTACTGGTATTCGACGTCGAGCTGCTCGACGTACTGTAAGACCCGCTGATTACCTGTAGGAGCGAGCCTGCTCGCGATGGACGTCAACGATAATGCGGGCTGTCTGAATGCCCGCGTTGCCTGAACAACCATCGCGAGCGAGCTCGCTCCTACAGTGTTTTACGTATTTCATACTTCGATTTTATGGTGCGGTTCAGTGTGCGGGCGCAAGGCCCGGGCATAGCAGAACAGAAACAGATTGCGCACCAGTTCCTTGAGCACCATCGGCTCGCAGCAGCTCAGGCCATTGACGTCCAGATCACCCTGATCCTGCAGTTCGCTCAAGGCTTCCTCTTCAAGCACCGCACAGACTTCCCCGGTTTCCCGATGCAGGATTCGCAGGTAAGGGTGTGGGCGGTCCAGCCAGGCATCGATCAAATAAGTCATGTGTCATCTCCATTGAAAAAGGTTTCAATGAGAATAATTCTTATTAGCAGAATAGCAAGCGTCTATCGACGGATTGTGGTTTTTGCGGGGAAAAGACTGCGCAAGGTCAAAACGGCTGGCGCCTGGCTACTGCGAGAGCGGCGGGATGGGGGAGGGCGAAGCACCATCCCACGCTTGGCGCGGGATGGAATACAGCGGAATCAGACTTTTCTGACGAACTCGGATTTGAGTTTCATCGGGCCGATACCGTCGATCTTGCAGTCGATATCGTGATCGCCATCGCACAGGCGGATGTTCTTGACCTTGGTGCCGACCTTGACCACGAGGGATGTGCCCTTGACCTTGAGGTCCTTGATCACGGTGATGGTGTCGCCGTCCTGCAGCACATTGCCGACCGAATCCTTTTTAACGGTGTCATCGGACACGGCTTCGGCTTCACCGTTGGCGGACCATTCGTGGGCGCACTCGGGGCAAATCAGTTGGGCGCCATCTTCGTAGGTGTATTCGGAATTGCATTTCGGGCAGGGTGGCAACGTGCTCACTAAGGCTCCTTTGGATTCAGGATCGCTAAAAAGCGCACATTATATAGGGTTTTAGGCGGGAGCGGGCACAGCGCAGGAAAACCTGTGGGGATCAAGCCTGTGGGAGCGAGCTTGCTCGCGATTCGGTACTTGCATTCAACATTGTTGTTGTCTGAAAGGACGCTATCGCGAGCAAGCTCGCTCCCACAGTGTTTTGCGGTGTTTGTCAGTGCGTGCGGGCGACCGCGAACTCGCTCAGCTCGACCAGGGCATCGCGGTATTCGCTGGCAGGCAGCGCCTCGAGGCATTTGATCGCGCGGGCCACGTAGTCGCGGGCCAGTTGCGCGGTGTAGTCCAGGGAACCCGAGGCTTCCACGGCTTCGCGGATGCTTTCCAGGTCTTCGATACCCCCTTTCTGGATCGCCTTGCGCACCAGTGCAGCCTGTTCCGGCGTGCCCTCGCGCATGGTGTAGATCAGCGGCAGGGTCGGTTTGCCTTCGGCCAGATCGTCACCGACGTTCTTGCCCAGGGTTTCTGCGTCGCCCTTGTAGTCCAGCAAGTCGTCGACCAGCTGGAAGGCTACGCCCAGATGATCGCCGAACGTGCGCATGGCTTCAGCCTGCTCCGGCGTGGCTTCGCACAGGGCTGCGGCACTGTGGGTCGAGGCCTCGAAGAGCATCGCGGTCTTGCCGCGGATGACTTCCATGTAGGTTTCTTCGGTGGTGCTGGCGTCACGGACCTTCGACAGCTGCAGCACTTCGCCTTCGGCGATGATGCGCGTGGCTTGCGAGAGGATCTTCATCACCGGCATGGAGCCGAGCTCGACCATCATTTCGAAGGAGCGCGAATACAGGAAGTCGCCCACCAGCACGCTGGGGGCGTTGCCCCACATCGCGTTGGCGGTCGAGCGACCACGGCGCATGCCGGACATGTCCACCACGTCATCGTGCAACAGGGTCGCTGTATGCAGGAATTCGATGGTGGCTGCCAGCAGGCGCAGGTCATCGCCTTCGCGACCCAGTGCCTTGCCGCACAACAACACTAATAAAGGGCGCAGGCGTTTGCCGCCGGCCGAGGTGATGTAATCGCCGATTTTCGATACCAGCGGCACTCGGGAAGTCAGCTGCTTCTTGATGATGCCGTCGACGGCGCTAAAATCGTCCGCCACCGCGCGGTAGAAAGCTTGGGGTTGCATCAGCGACAGTTGCTCCAGAAGGGTTGCGCGGCATGCTAGGACCCACGTGGGCAGGTGTCAAGGCGCGATGGACGGCCTATTGCAAGGCGCTCGTGCCTTGCGTACAATCGCGCACCCTGAACTTCCTGGGCAGCACCTGCCTTACGCAATTGCAAGCGGGCCTTCCAGCCCCATGCAGCCATGCCAGCCAATACCTCTTCTTATAAAGAGCTGGGTGAGCAGGATTATCGGAGAAATACCATGTCTTATGCAGTAATCGTTACTGGCGGCAAGCAGTACAAAGTCGCCCCAGGTGAATACCTGAAGATCGAAAAACTGGAAATCGCTACCGGCGAATCCGTTACCTTTGATCGCGTTCTGTTGGTTGCCAACGGTGACGACGTGAATATCGGTGCTCCAGTTGTTGCTGGCGCTACCGTTGTGGCTGAAGTGATCTCCCAAGGTCGTCACGATAAAGTCCGCATCATCAAGTTCCGTCGCCGTAAGCACCACATGAAGCGTATGGGCCACCGCCAGTGGTACACCGAGATCAAAATCACCGGTATTCAGGCTTAATTTCAGCCTAATTCCTCACTAGGAGAATTGAACTCATGGCACACAAAAAAGCTGGTGGTAGTACCCGTAACGGTCGCGACTCAGAAGCCAAACGCCTTGGCGTGAAGATGTATGGCGGCCAGGCTATCAAAGCAGGCAACATCATCGTGCGTCAGCGCGGCACCCAATTCCACGCTGGCTACGGCGTTGGCATGGGTAAAGATCACACCCTCTTCGCTAAAGTCGAAGGCGTGATCAAGTTCGAAGTAAAAGGCGCCTTCGGTCGTCGTTACGTGAGCGTAGTCGCAGCTTAATTGCGCGATCGCTGGAAAAGCCCTGTCTCGCGACGGGGCTTTTTCGTTTGTGGGGTGAGTCTCTTGCAAAACTGTTTGTATGGGCTGTCGGCGCGCTGGACTGGGCGGTCGTTGATTGAGGTCGCTGCGCTCATTTTTGCAAGAGTCTTATGTCTTAGTGTTTTTCGGCTCGTCCGTATGGCGAGAGGCGTTGTGTTATGAAGTTTGTTGATGAAGTATCGATTCGAGTAAAGGCTGGCGACGGCGGTAACGGTTGCATGAGTTTCCGGCGCGAGAAATTCATCGAGAACGGTGGTCCGAACGGTGGTGATGGTGGTGATGGCGGCTCGGTCTACATGATCGCCGACGAAAACCTCAATACCCTGGTGGATTACCGTTACACCCGGCACTTCGATGCCGAGCGTGGCTCCAACGGCGGCAGTACCGACTGCACCGGCAAGAAGGGTGAGGATCTGGTTCTACGTGTGCCGGTCGGCACCACCGTGATCGATTCCGCGACTCAGGAAGTGATCGGCGACCTGACCAAGGCTGGCCAGAAGTTGCTGGTGGCCCATGGTGGCTGGCACGGTCTGGGTAACACGCGTTTCAAGTCCAGTACCAACCGTGCGCCGCGCCAGACTACGCCGGGCAAGCCGGGCGAGCAGCGTGATCTCAAGCTGGAAATGAAAGTGCTGGCGGATGTGGGTCTGCTGGGCTTGCCGAACGCTGGCAAAAGTACCTTTATCCGTTCGGTATCGGCAGCCAAGCCGAAAGTTGCCGACTACCCGTTCACCACGCTGGTGCCAAACCTCGGTGTGGTCAGCGTCGATCGCTGGAAAAGCTTCGTGGTCGCGGACATTCCGGGTCTGATCGAAGGTGCTTCCGAAGGCGCTGGTCTGGGTATTCGCTTCCTCAAGCACTTGTCGCGTACCCGCCTGCTGTTGCACCTCGTCGACATGGCGCCGCTGGATGACACCAGTGCCCCGGACGCCGCAGAAGTCATCGTTAATGAATTGACCAAGTTCAGTCCGTCCCTGGCTGAGCGTGATCGTTGGTTGATCCTGAACAAATGCGACCAGATTCTTGAAGAAGAGCATGATGCGCGCGTCAAGGAAATCGTTGATCGCCTGGAGTGGACCGGTCCGGTCTATGTGATCTCGGCCATCGCCAAGCAGAACACCGAGCGCTTGTGCCACGACATCATGCGTTATCTGGAAGATCGTGCTGATCGTCTGGCCAATGATCCCGCCTACCGGGAGGAGCTGGCAGAGCTCGATCAGCGCATTGAAGATGAGGCGCGTGCGCAGCTGCAAGCGCTGGACGATCAGCGTGCCCTGCGTCGCAGCGGCGTGAAGTCGGTCCACGACATCGGCGACGATGATTGGGACGAAGAAGACGTGGATGACGAAGACGGTCCGGAAATCATTTACGTGCGTGACTGATTCGTTGCGATAAACTTAAGCGCCGCTCAATTGAGCGGCGTTTTGGTATCTGGAAATCGGTTGGTCACGAATAGCCACGAATAACGTCATGGGCAGTGCCAGGTCGCGCTGCCCTCAAGCTAAGGTTGAAGATGATGCGGAGCAAGGTGACAGGTGCGCAGCGTTGGGTCGTGAAGATCGGCAGCGCTTTGCTGACGGCGGACGGCAAGGGCCTGGATCGCGCGGCAATGGGTGTCTGGGTTGAGCAGATGGTGGCCTTGCATGAGGCGGGCGTCGAGCTGGTGCTGGTGTCCTCCGGGGCAGTAGCGGCCGGCATGAGCCGTCTGGGCTGGACTACGCGACCCAGTGCAATGCACGAGCTTCAGGCCGCCGCTGCAATCGGCCAGATGGGGCTGGTGCAGGCCTGGGAATCGAGCTTCGCCGAGCATGGTCTGCACACTGCGCAGATTCTCCTGACTCACGACGACCTGTCCGACCGCAAGCGCTACCTGAATGCCCGCAGTACCTTGCGTGCGCTGGTGGAGCTGAAGGTTATTCCGGTGATCAACGAGAACGACACCGTGGTGACCGACGAAATCCGTTTCGGCGACAACGATACGTTGGCGGCACTGGTGGCCAACCTGGTCGAGGCTGATCTGCTGGTGATCCTGACCGATCGCGATGGCATGTTCGACGCCGACCCGCGCAACAATCCCGACGCCAAGTTGATTTACGAAGCGCGTGCCGATGATCCTGCGCTTGATGCGGTAGCGGGTGGCACTGGTGGTGCGCTGGGGCGTGGCGGCATGCAGACCAAATTGCGCGCGGCGCGTCTGGCGGCGCGTTCGGGTGCTCATACGATCATCGTTGGCGGGCGCCTTGAGCGCGTGCTGGATCGCCTGAAGGCGGGCGAGCGCATCGGCACCTTGCTCTCGCCTGAGCGCGGCATGCTGGCGGCGCGCAAACAATGGCTGGCCGGGCATCTGCAAACCCGCGGCACGTTGGTGCTGGATGAGGGGGCGGTGGTGGCGTTGTCCCAGGGCAACAAGAGCTTGCTGCCGGTCGGGGTCAAGCTGGTTCAGGGTAGCTTCCGTCGCGGTGAGATGGTGGTGTGCGTGGCGCCGGACGGTCGTGAAATCGCCCGTGGCCTGGCCAACTACAGTGCGCTGGAAGCACAAAAAATCATCGGTCAGTCGTCCGAGGCGATTGTCGGTCTGTTGGGTTACATGGCAGAGCCGGAACTGGTTCACCGCGATAACCTGATTCTGGTCTGAAGGAATATCTGCATGCGCGTGGCAAAAGGATTGTTGGGCTTGCTGTTGGCGATGCCCTTGCTGGCTTCGGCGGAAGAAATCGGCCAGGTCTCGACGGTGTTCAAGTTCGTTGGGCCAAATGACCGGATCGTGGTCGAGGCTTTTGATGATCCCAAGGTCGATGGCGTGACCTGCTATCTCTCACGCGCCAAGACCGGCGGTGTGAAGGGTGGTCTTGGATTGGCCGAGGATCGCGCCGAAGCGTCCATTGCTTGCCGGCAGGTCGGGCCGATCAGCTTCAAGGGTGAGCTGAAGGATGGTGACGAAGTATTCAAGGAGCGCACTTCGCTGGTCTTCAAGACCATGCAGGTGGTGCGTTTCCTCGACAAGAAGCGCAATACGCTGGTGTATCTGGTGTACAGCGACCGCTTGATCGAGGGCAGTCCGCAGAATGCCGTCACGGCGATTCCGATTTTGCCGTGGGCCCACGCTCAATAACCTGATGTAAGTCGAACTCTGTAGGAGCGAGCCTGCTCGCGATGGACGCGTGGGCGACGCGGGCTGTCTGGTGCCCCGTGTTATCGTTGACGCCCATCGCGAGCAGGCTCGCTCCTGCAGTTTTTTTGTGTGTTCATCAAATTGCAGGCAATAAAAAACCGACCCTGAGGTCGGTTTTTTAATGAGCGTGTCGCTTAGGCAGCAGCGGCAACGTTCAGGGCCTTGACGTGGCCATTCAGGCGGCTCTTATGACGAGCGGCTTTGTTCTTGTGGATGATGCCTTTATCGGCCATACGGTCGATAACTGGCACGGCCAGAACGTAAGCAGCTTGAGCTTTTTCAGCGTCTTTTGCGTCGATGGCCTTAACTACATTCTTGATGTAGGTACGAACCATGGAACGCAGGCTGGCGTTGTGGCTGCGACGCTTCTCAGCCTGTTTTGCACGTTTTTTGGCGGAAGGTGAGTTGGCCACCGTCGAGCTCCTCGAAAGACTTTTAGGAAATAGCAATCAAAATAGGCCGCGAATCATGCCGATGAGTTGAAGTGTTGTCAAGGGCGGAGGAAACGTTCCGCTAAGTGGTAGGTCCTAACCCCTTGAAAACTACTGCGCTCGGCAATACAGCGTTGAAAACAGTCTCGAAATGCTCATTGACGTTCGTCAACTCCGCTTTCTCGCCTGTTTTCGCCTTGTCTTGCCTTCGCTCGTCACGTTTTCATGAGGTCGGTGGCACAGAATATTTCTTTCCGGCGTGCGACCTGTAAACTCGCGAGCTTTGGCTCTGTGCTGTTGCGGCGCGGAGTATCGCATAAGTAGGCGCTCAGTTCGCCTGCTGTTTATCGACAGGCACAAACTCTTTCAATGAATCTGCTCAAATCGTTAGCCGCCGTCAGCTCTATCACGATGCTTTCCCGGATCCTGGGCTTCGTTCGTGACACCCTCATTGCGCGCATATTTGGTGCAGGAATGGCGACCGACGCCTTCTTCATCGCCTTCAAATTGCCCAATCTGTTGCGGCGTATCTTCGCGGAAGGCGCGTTCTCCCAGGCTTTTGTGCCGATTCTTGCCGAATACAAAAGCCAGAAGGGCGAGGAGGCGACGCGAACGTTCATTGCTTACGTCTCGGGTCTGCTGACGCTGGTGCTGGCCCTGGTGACTGCGCTGGGGATGATTGCCGCCCCCTGGGTCATCTGGGTGACGGCGCCGGGCTTTACCGATACGCCGGAAAAATTCGAGCTGACCTCCAGTCTGCTGCGGGTGACCTTTCCTTACATCCTGCTGATTTCCCTGTCCTCGCTGGCGGGCGCGATCCTCAACACCTGGAACCGCTTTTCGGTGCCGGCCTTTGTGCCGACCCTGTTGAACGTCAGCATGATCATTTTTGCGGTGTTCCTGACGCCGTGCTTCGACCCGCCGGTGATGGCGCTGGGCTGGGCGGTACTGGCCGGCGGCCTGGCGCAGCTGTTGTATCAACTGCCACACCTGAAAAAGATCGGCATGCTGGTGCTGCCGCGCCTGAATCTGCGTGATACGGGGGTCTGGCGGGTCATGAAGCAGATGCTGCCGGCGATTCTCGGGGTGTCCGTGAGTCAGATCTCGCTGATCATCAACACCATTTTTGCTTCGTTCCTGGTCGCCGGTTCAGTGTCCTGGATGTACTACGCCGACCGTTTGATGGAGCTGCCATCCGGCGTGCTGGGCGTGGCATTGGGCACGATCCTGTTGCCGACCCTGGCCAAGACCTACGCCAGCAAGGATCGCCATGAATATTCGCGAATCCTCGATTGGGGCCTGCGCCTGTGTTTCGTGCTGGTGTTGCCATGTTCCCTGGCGCTGGGGATTCTGGCCGAGCCGTTGACGGTTTCGCTGTTCCAGTACGGTCAATTCAATGCATTTGATGCGGCCATGACCCAGCGTGCGTTGATCGCCTATTCGGTCGGGTTGCTCGGGATCATCGTGATTAAAGTGCTGGCACCGGGCTTTTATGCGCAACAAAACATCCGCACGCCGGTAAAGATCGCAATTTTCACCTTGATCATCACCCAACTGTTCAACCTCATGCTGATCGGTCCGCTGGCTCACGCTGGTTTGGCGCTCGCCATCAGTGGTGGTGCCTGTATCAACGCCGGGTTGCTCTTCTATCAGCTGCGCAAGCAGCAGATGTACCAGCCACAACCGGGCTGGGGGGTATTCGGCTTGAAGCTGGTGATCGCGGTGGCGGTGATGTCAGGCGTGTTGCTGGGTGCGATGCACTTTATGCCAGCCTGGGATCAAGGGCATATGCTCGAGCGGTTCCTGCGCCTTGGGGCATTGGTGGTCGCCGGTGTGGTGGCTTATTTCGGGATGTTAGTGTTGATGGGTTTTCGCTTGCGCGACTTCAATCGCAAGGCATTGGGCTAAGGCCCAGGCCTCGATAAACACGGGTGGGCCGGCGTTTTTGTCGGCTCGATCACTTTGGGATACGGTGTTGCCTGTCGTCGGCCGCCGGGTGTGGTTATAATCGACCACTTTATGAGCAAGAAGCGCGTTATGCAGCTGGTTCGAGGCCTCCACAATCTGCGCCCCCAGCATCGGGGCTGTGTCGCCACTATTGGCAACTTTGACGGTGTACACCGTGGCCACCAGGCTATCCTGGCGCGACTGCGTGAGCGTGCGCTTGAATTGGGCGTGCCCAGCTGCGTGGTGATTTTCGAGCCGCAGCCGCGAGAGTTTTTTGCGCCGGACACGGCACCGGCCCGTTTGGCACGCCTGCGCGACAAGTTGCAGCTGCTCGCTGCCGAAGGCGTTGACCGGGTCTTGTGCCTCGCCTTCAACCAGCGCCTGAGCAAGCTCAGCGCCAGCGAGTTCGTCGACACCATCCTGGTGGATGGCTTGGGCGTGCAGCATCTTGAAGTCGGCGACGACTTCCGTTTCGGCTGTGACCGGGTAGGGGATTTCGATTTCCTGCAACAGGCCGGCGTCATGCAGGGCTTTACCGTCGAAGCGGCGCAGACTGTCGAACTCGACGGTATCCGGGTCAGCAGCACCCAGGTGCGTAATGCGCTGGCCGCTGCAGACTTTGCCCTTGCCGAACGTCTGCTCGGTCGCCCGTACCGGATTGCCGGTCGGGTATTGCATGGCCAGAAACTGGCGCGCCAGTTGGGTACGCCAACGGCCAACATTCAACTCAAGCGCCGTCGCGTGCCGTTTACCGGGGTTTACCTGGTCAGCGTCGACCTCGACGGCAAGACCTGGCCAGGCGTCGCCAATATCGGCGTTCGACCTACGGTCCAGGGAGATGGCAAAGCCCACCTCGAAGTACATCTTTTAGATTTTGCCGGCGATCTGTATGACCGGCGTATGACGGTGGTTTTCCACCAAAAGCTGCGTGAAGAGCAGCGTTTCGCCTCTCTGGAGGCGCTTAAGACGGCGATCAATGCGGATGTCGCCGCCGCCCGTGCCCTGTCGCACCTAGCGCCAATCGCTAATGAAGAGCCTTAAATGACCGACTATAAAGCCACGCTAAACCTTCCGGACACCGCCTTCCCAATGAAGGCCGGCCTGCCACAGCGCGAACCGCAGATTCTGCAGCGCTGGGACAGTATTGGCCTGTACGGAAAGTTGCGCGAGATTGGCAAGGATCGTCCGAAGTTCGTACTGCACGACGGTCCTCCGTACGCCAACGGCACGATTCACATCGGTCATGCGCTGAACAAGATTCTCAAGGACATGATCATCCGCTCGAAGACCCTGTCGGGCTTTGACGCGCCTTATGTTCCGGGCTGGGACTGCCACGGTCTGCCGATCGAGCACAAAGTCGAAGTGACCCACGGCAAGAACCTGGGCGCGGACAAGACCCGTGAACTCTGCCGTGCGTATGCCACCGAGCAGATCGAAGGCCAGAAGTCCGAATTCATCCGTCTGGGCGTGTTGGGCGATTTCGCCAACCCCTACAAGACCATGGACTTCAAGAACGAGGCCGGTGAAATCCGCGCCCTGGCAGAAATCGTCAAGGGCGGTTTCGTGTTCAAGGGCCTCAAGCCCGTGAACTGGTGCTTCGATTGCGGCTCGGCCCTGGCCGAAGCGGAAGTCGAGTACGAGAACAAGAAGTCCTCGACCATCGACGTGGCCTTCCCGATTGCCGATGAAGCCAAGCTGGCTGCCGCATTCGGTCTGCCATCGCTGGCCAAACCGGCTTCGATCGTGATCTGGACCACCACCCCGTGGACCATCCCGGCCAACCAGGCGCTGAACGTTCACCCGGAATTCAACTACGCCCTGGTCGATGTCGGCGACAAATTGCTGGTGCTGGCTGAAGAGCTGGTCGAGTCGTGCCTGGCACGTTACTCGCTGGAAGGCTCGGTGATCGCCACCGCCACCGGTTCCGACCTGGAGCTGATCAATTTCCGTCACCCGTTCTACGACCGTCTGTCGCCGGTTTACCTGGCTGATTACGTCGAACTGGGCGCCGGTACTGGCGTGGTTCACTCTGCACCGGCCTACGGCGTCGACGACTTCGTGACGTGCAAGAAATACGGCATGGTCAACGACGACATCCTCAATCCGGTACAAAGCAACGGCGTTTATGTGCCATCGCTGGAATTCTTCGGCGGCCAGTTCATCTGGAAGGCCAACCCGGCCATCGTCGACAAGCTGAGCGAAGTGGGTGCGCTGCTGCACACCACCATCATCGAGCACAGCTACATGCACTGCTGGCGCCACAAGACGCCATTGATCTACCGCGCCACCGCGCAGTGGTTCATCGGCATGGACAAGCAGCCAACCACCGGCGACACCCTGCGCCAGCGCTCGCTCAAAGCCATCGAAGACACCAAGTTCGTGCCGGCCTGGGGCCAGGCGCGACTGCACTCGATGATCGCCAACCGTCCGGACTGGTGCATCTCCCGTCAGCGCAACTGGGGTGTACCGATCCCGTTCTTCCTGAACAAGGAAAGCGGCGAGCTGCACCCACGTACCGTCGAACTGATGGAAGAAGTCGCCAAGCGCGTCGAAGTCGAAGGCATCGAAGCCTGGTTCAAGCTGGATGCCGCCGAGCTGCTCGGTGATGAAGCGCCACAGTACGACAAGATCAGCGACACCCTGGACGTCTGGTTCGACTCGGGCACCACGCATTGGCACGTCCTGCGCGGCTCGCACCCGATGGGCCACGAAACCGGGCCACGCGCCGACCTGTACCTGGAAGGCTCGGACCAGCACCGTGGCTGGTTCCACTCGTCGCTGCTGACCGGTTGCGCCATCGACAACCACGCGCCGTACCGCGAATTGCTGACCCACGGTTTCACCGTCGACGAGTCCGGCCGCAAGATGTCCAAGTCCTTGGGCAACGTCATTGCACCGCAGAAAGTCAACGACACCCTGGGTGCGGACATCATGCGCCTGTGGGTCGCGTCGACCGATTATTCGGGCGAAATGGCGGTTTCCGAGCAGATCCTGCAACGCAGTGCGGACGCCTACCGGCGTATCCGTAACACCGCGCGCTTCCTGCTCTCGAACCTGACCGGCTTCAACCCGGCCACCGACCTGCTGCCGGCCGACGAAATGCTGGCACTGGACCGTTGGGCCGTGGACCGCACCTTGCTGCTGCAACGCGAGCTGCAAGAGCACTACGGCGAGTACCGCTTCTGGAACGTCTACTCCAAGATCCACAACTTCTGCGTGCAGGAGCTGGGCGGTTTCTACCTGGACATCATCAAGGACCGCCAGTACACCACCGGCGCCGACAGCAAGGCCCGTCGTTCGTGCCAGACCGCGCTGTTCCACATCTCCGAAGCGCTGGTGCGCTGGATCGCGCCGATCCTAGCGTTCACCGCCGACGAGCTGTGGCAATACCTGCCGGGCGAGCGCAACGAATCGGTGATGCTCAATACCTGGTACGAAGGCCTGACCGAATTGCCGGAAGGTTTCGAGCTCGGTCGCGCCTACTGGGATCGCATCATGGAAGTGAAGGTGGCGGTCAACAAAGAGATGGAAATCCAGCGCGCGGCGAAAGCCGTCGGTGGCAACCTGCAGGCTGAAGTGACGCTGTTCGCCGAAGACGCGCTGAGCGCCGACCTGGCCAAGCTGAGCAACGAACTGCGTTTCGTGCTGATCACCTCCACCGCCAGCGTCGCACCATTCGTGCAGGCGCCGGCCGATGCAGTGGTCACCGAAGTCAGCGGCCTGAAGTTGAAGATCGTCAAGTCGGCCTTCGCCAAGTGCGCCCGTTGCTGGCACT
The DNA here is from genome assembly GCF_054481235.1 of Pseudomonas fluorescens group sp. PF-69. Taxonomy (NCBI): domain Bacteria; kingdom Pseudomonadati; phylum Pseudomonadota; class Gammaproteobacteria; order Pseudomonadales; family Pseudomonadaceae; genus Pseudomonas; species Pseudomonas fluorescens group sp. PF-69. The sequence continues at coordinate 2,543,066 of NZ_JBTMNC010000001.1, forward strand.
GCCGTGAAGACGTCGGCGTGAATCCGGAGCATCCGGAAATCTGCGGTCGTTGCGTCGACAACATCAGCGGCGCTGGCGAGGTTCGTCACTATGCCTAATGCCATTGGCCGTTTCGGACGGCTGAGCTGGCTCTGGTTGAGTTTGCTGGTCCTGGTCATCGACCAGGCCAGCAAGTTCTACTTCGAAGGCAAGCTTGCGATGTACCAGCAAATCGTGGTGATCCCCGATTACTTCAGTTGGACCCTGGCCTACAACACTGGCGCGGCGTTCAGTTTCCTGGCTGACAGTTCCGGTTGGCAGCGCTGGCTGTTTGCACTGATCGCGGTGGTGGTCAGTGCGGTGCTGGTGGTCTGGCTCAAGCGCCTGGGGCGCAACGAAACCTGGCTGGCCATCGCCCTGGCGTTGGTGCTCGGTGGTGCGTTGGGCAATCTGTATGACCGCATTGCCTTGGGGCATGTGATCGATTTCATCCTGGTGCATTGGCAGAACCGCTGGTATTTCCCGGCGTTCAACTTTGCCGACAGTGCAATTACCGTCGGTGCCGTGATGCTGGCACTGGATATGTTCAAAAGTAAAAAGACCGGAGAAGCCGTTCATGACTGAACAGGTATTGGCTGAGCAACGCATTGGCCAGAACACGGAAGTCACCTTGCATTTCGCATTGCGCCTGGAGAATGGCGACACGGTGGACAGCACCTTCGACAAAGCCCCGGCGACCTTCAAGGTCGGTGACGGCAACCTGTTGCCAGGTTTCGAAGCGGCGTTGTTCGGTTTCAAGGCTGGCGACAAGCGTACTCTGAGCATCGAGCCGGAAAACGCCTTCGGCCAGCCCAACCCGCAAAACGTACAGATCATTCCGCGCTCTCAGTTCCAGGACATGGAGCTGTCGCCTGGTCTGTTGGTGATCTTTAATGATGCGGCCAATACTGAATTGCCAGGTGTGGTCAAAGAGTTCGATGATGCTCAAGTGACCATCGACTTCAACCACCCGCTGGCAGGCAAGACGCTGACCTTTGACGTGGAAATCATTTCCGTCAAAGCGCTGTAACTGACCAAACCGGCCCGTTGTAGGAGCGAGCCCGCTCGCGAAGGACTCAAAGACACCGCTTTCATTCAGAATGATCGCGTTGTCATTGACGCCCATCGCGAGCGGGCTCACTCCTACAGGGCAAGACACGAGGCACAGCATGCAAATCAAACTCGCCAACCCCCGTGGCTTCTGCGCCGGTGTGGACCGCGCGATCGAAATCGTCAACCGCGCCCTGGAAGTGTTCGGTCCGCCGATCTACGTACGCCACGAAGTGGTCCATAACAAATTCGTTGTCGAAGACCTGCGCGCGCGCGGGGCGATTTTCGTCGAGGAACTGGATCAGGTGCCGGACGATGTGATCGTGATCTTCAGTGCCCACGGTGTTTCCCAGGCCGTTCGCACTGAAGCTGCCGGCCGGGGCCTGAAAGTGTTCGACGCCACCTGCCCACTGGTGACCAAGGTGCACATCGAAGTGGCGCGCTACAGCCGCGACGGTCGCGAATGCATTCTTATCGGCCACGCCGGTCACCCGGAAGTCGAAGGCACCATGGGCCAATACGACGCCAGCAATGGTGGTGCGATCTATTTGGTCGAGGACGAAAAAGACGTCGCCGAACTGCAAGTGCACAACCCCGAGAAACTGGCTTTCGTCACCCAGACCACCCTGTCCATGGACGATACCAGCCGTGTCATCGACGCCCTGCGTACGCGGTTCCCGGCCATCGGTGGTCCGCGCAAGGACGACATCTGCTACGCCACGCAAAACCGTCAGGATGCGGTCAAGCAACTGGCCGACGAATGTGATGTCGTGTTGGTGGTTGGCAGTCCGAACAGCTCCAACTCCAATCGCCTGCGTGAGCTCGCCGAGCGCATGGCGACCCCGGCCTACCTGATTGACGGTGCTGAAGACCTGCAAAAGAGCTGGTTCGACGGCGTCGAGCGCATCGGCATCACGGCGGGCGCTTCTGCGCCGGAAGTCCTGGTGCGTGGCGTAATCCAGCAGTTGCAAGCCTGGGGGGCTACCGGTGCTGATGAACTGGCCGGTCGCGAGGAGAACATCACGTTCTCCATGCCTAAAGAGTTGCGCGTTCGTTCCCTGCTCTGATTCCGCTCCCCCCTGCGCATAATGCCTGTTCAGCTTTATCGCTGCGCAGGCTGACGCGGCCGCTGGACGCCAGCACCAGCTGGTGCCGGCTCACCGGTTTGCGGGTGGCGCAAACGTGTAACGTCCCCGATTGAAAGCCTTTGCTCGCCGGTTCGCCCAAATGGCTGAAGCGAACCGACGTCTTGACATATAGATTGCCGAACACCGGCACTCGCGTGCCGCTTCGGTGCTCCATCAGCAGCGGGTTGCTGATGTCCTCATGCCCCTTGCCGCTGACATCCAGAACGATTCGCCAGCCCTGGCTCCAGTCATCGTTTATGCCGTGAATGACGACGGACTGGTTTCGTGTGATCGCGGCAACTCTTGCACTGCGCATACCGCTGGCAAGTGACTTGGCCGTCTCCTCGCGATAGGTCGACTCTGACAGTGCCGCAAACGCCGGACTGACCAAGTGCAGAACAATCCCGACAATTGTCAGTCCCATGAGCAGTTCGATCAGGCTGAAGCCGCGCTGATGCATGACATTTCCCTCCCTGAAATTTTCTCAGCCGAGCAATCCATGCGCGGGCGATGGCAATGCAACCGGGTTTTCGCGGTCGCATGTTCTGGCGAGCAACAGCAGGTATAGCCAACGGCAGCAGAGGGCAGCGATGGAACATCGTTCAAAAGGTTTCACGTTGCTGGAGTTGCTGGTGGCGATTGCGGTCTTTCTGGTCCTGATCGCTCTGGCCGTGCCGGCGTTTACGCGTTCGGCGCAAATCACCAGGGCCGATACCGAGATCGGTGATCTGCAACATGCTCTTAATTTCGCGCGACTGGAGGCGATCAATCGCGGAGTGACGACCCGCGTGCGCCCGACGGCGGGTGGCAGCGCATGGACCGGGGAGTTGTCGGTGTATGACGGAACCAGTACGCCGGCGAATGTATTACGGGTTGTGCCGGCGATGAGCAGTGGCGCGACGCTGACGCTAACCTCGGGGGTGTCGGCCATCGATTTCAACAATCTGGGAGGGTTGTCGTCACCGTCTACGGCGGTGGTGATCAGTTATGTATTGGGCGCGCAAAGCAGGACGCTGAACCTGTGTTTGAACGGACGAATTCTATTGGGTGGCAGTTGCGGATGAGGCAATGGCGCAAAGGTGCACAGGAGGGCATGACACTGATCGAGGTCCTGGTTGCATTGTTGATTCTGAGCGTGGGTCTGTTGGGGGCGGCGGCATTGCAGCTGAATGCACTCAAGTACACGGACAGTGCGCGCATGACCAGCCAGGCCAGTTTTATCGCCTACGACATGATGGACCGCATTCGCGCCAATGCGGCCGCCGACTACACCGTTACACCACCGACCTCGGGCAATCTGAGCGTCGCCCGGGACCAGGACCTCTACGATTTCACCCGCAACATCATCAGTTTTGGCGGCGCCAGTGCGACCGGCAGCGTCAGCCTCAATCAGGGCGTGTACACCATCACCATTACCTGGGACGACTCGCGGGCCGCCAACAGCGCCGATTCCCGTCGCAGCTTCGTCCTGAGCAGCCGGGCCACAGTTGACCCGGTGGGCGCGCCATGAAGGAGTCCAGTCGAGGGTTCGGCCTGATCGAATTGCTCATCGCCCTGGCGTTGAGCCTGGTTGTGGTGTTGGGCGTGGTGCAGGTGTTCATCGCCGCCAAAAACACCTACGTCAGTCAGAACGCCGCTGCCGCGATGCAGGAAGATGCGCGTTTCGTGTTGAGCAAAATGATTCAGGAAATCCGTATGGTCGGCATGTTCGGCTGTCTGGAGAGCATTACCGCTGAGAGTTCGGCGGGTGATTTCAATGCCAGTCGGATAACGCCGATCAGTTGGGACAGTGCCCGCCAAAGCCTGACGCTGGTGACGGCGGATGTTGGCAGCAACGGGGGAACACCGACATGGACCGTGGTCTCCGATTGTCGGACCCGTGCGACGGCTTACAGTGAGTCGCGTACGCCGGGTCCCGGCCAACTGGCATTTCCGATCCGGCGGATAGCCTATGGCTTGAGACAGGATCAGCTGACGATTGCCGTCGGCAGTGGCGCACAGCGCCGGCAGACGCTGGTGGATAACGTCAAAGCCTTCGACGTGAGCTTTGGCATTGCCAGCTCTGCCACAGACATCGCCGCGTCCAGCTATAGCAGCAATCCGTCTGACCCGGCACGCATTCGCAGCGTGCGGCTGAGCCTGACGCTCTTCGATCCTCACCATCGGGTGAGCGATCAAACCTTCAACGTGGTTGCCGCTCTGCGCAATCGCCTGCCATGAAGGGAAGGGCGATGAATTTTTCATCCGTGATTGCTTATCACCAGCGCGGCATGGCGTTGCTGGTCAGCCTGGTATTCCTGTTGTTGCTGACGCTGATAGGTATCTCTTCGATGCAGAACGCCACCCTGCAGGAAAAAATGGCCGGCAGCGTGAGCCTGCGCAATCAGTCGTTTCAAGGCGCCGAGGCTGCATTGCGGGTGGGCGAAAGCGCGGTGCAACGCAGCGGTTTTGCGCTGCCGGAGTGCAGCGGTCACCTTCAATGCGCTCCACCGGCCGAGTCGCTGACTGTTACTTCTGCGGGTTTCAACGCTACCTCCGGGGTGATGTGGGTGGCGTCGGGCAAGGGCTTTTATGGCGTGCAAAACATCGGCGTCAGCCGCGATGCCGTGAATGTGCCGATCAATACACAGGCAACCTTGTATCGGATAACGGCGGTAGGCATCGCGGGCCATTCTCGTAGTGTGGTGGAGAGCATTTATGCCAAGTACTGAGCGGCCTGCCAGGTTCTCGCGGTTGTTGTGCGGTGTGATCGTCGCGCTGACCCTGTCGGTGCCAGCCCAGGCCATCACGCCGCCGGATTCACCGGCGCTGGACCGGCGAACCTGTCTGGCCAATGGCAACTGGTACGGTTTTTATCGCAACAATCATGGGTTGATACCCATCTGCCTCAAGCTGCCCGAAGCGATCAGCGCTAAGATGCTCGACAGCAACGACGATGGCGTGGTCGACGGTAACGATTTGCTTTCGAACGGCGTGACCTTCATCGGAGAAAATTCGCCCCGGGACGCCGATGACAATGGTGCGGCTGCGCACGAATCCATTGGCGAAGATACCCCGGGGATGGAAAAATCCGGCGGCAGCCGTCGCATCATGTGGCGACAAATTCAGTAAGTGAGAGTTGAGGCATGCACAGATCCAACCGCGGTTTTACCCTGATCGAAATCATGATCGTGATTGCAATCATCGGGATTGTCATGACCATTGCTGCCCCGAGCTTCACCGAATACCTGAACAAGGGCCGCCGTACCGAAGTGGCCAGTCTGCTTTCCGAGCAGGCGCAAATCCTTGAGCGCTTCTATTCGCAAAAGAATGCCTACACCGATGCCACCGGTCTTAGCGCCGGCAACGATTACTACACCATTACCCCAACCCTGACGGATCAGACGTTCCTGCTGACCGCGGTGCGCAAGCCGGGCACGAGCATGGCTGCGGACAAGTGCGGAGATTTCACTATGACCAATACCGGTGTCCGTGGCATGGTCAACGCTACGGCTGGCCTGACCGCCAAGGATTGCTGGGGTCGCTGAGTTTCCTTTTCGGACGCCCCTTTGCGTCCACTGTCTATTTATCGGTTGGATCAGAACATGAGCACGCAACAGCAAGTGGTGATTGTCGGTGGCGGGGTAATCGGGCTGCTGACGGCATTCAATCTCGCGTCCGAAGTGCAGAGCGTTGTGCTGCTGGATCGCTCGAACGTGGGCCAGGAATCGTCCTGGGCAGGCGGCGGGATCGTTTCGCCGCTTTATCCATGGCGTTACAGCCCGGCGGTCACGGCACTGGCCCATTGGTCCCAGGATTTTTATCCACAGCTGGGTGAGCGCCTGTTTGCGGCCACCGGGGTTGATCCCGAGGTGCACATCACCGGTCTGTACTGGCTGGATCTGGATGACGAGGCCGAGGCGCTGGCGTGGGCTGCACGAGAGAACCGTCCATTGCGGGCTGTGGATATCTCGGCGGCACACGATGCAGTGCCGGTGCTGGGCGGCGGTTTTTCCCGGGCGATCTACATGGCTGATGTGGCCAACGTGCGCAATCCACGGCTGGTGAAGTCGCTCAAGACTGCGTTGTCGGCGCTGCCGAACGTGACGATCCACGAGCAGTGTGAAGTCAGCGGGTTTATCCGTGAAGGCGATAAAGTCGTTGGCGTGCACACCTCGACAGGGAGTGTCCATGCGGATCAGGTGGTCCTGACGGCGGGCGCCTGGAGCGGCGACTTGCTCAAGGGGTTGGGGCTGGAGTTGCCGGTCGAGCCGGTAAAGGGCCAGATGATTCTCTACAAGTGCGCCGCTGACTTTCTGCCGAGCATGGTGCTGGCCAAGGGGCGTTACGCGATTCCGCGGCGCGACGGACACATTCTGATTGGCAGTACCCTGGAGCATGAAGGCTATGACAAGACGCCGACCGAGTCGGCTCTGGAGAGCCTCAAGGCGTCGGCGGTGGAGCTGATTCCGGCACTGGCGGATGCTGAAGTGGTGGGGCATTGGGCCGGATTGCGCCCAGGTTCGCCGGAAGGCATTCCTTATATTGGTCGGGTGCCTGGATTTGATGGGTTGTGGCTCAACTGCGGGCACTACCGCAACGGTCTGGTACTGGCGCCGGCGTCGTGTCAGTTGTTCGCTGATGTGATGTTGGGGCGTGAGCCGATTATCGATCCTGCACCCTATGCGCCGACCGGTCGGATCTGAGACAAGATCAAGAGCCGTTCAATCCAGGCCGAATTTCTTCAGCCTGTAGCGCATCGACCGGAACGACAGATTCAACCGCTGAGCCGCTGCCGTGCGGTTCCAGCGGGTTTCTTCCAGGGCCTGGAGAATGAGCTGGCGTTCGATGTTTTCCAGGTACGCTTCCAGGTTGTCGATCTGTGTCAGGTCGAGTAATCCCCCCTCGATAGAGCAGTTGCCCTCGGCCAGGCGCAGGTCGCTGGCCTCGATCTGTTTGTTTTCGCACAGGGTGTGAGCCCGTTCGAGCATGTTCTCCAGTTCCCGCACATTGCCTGGAAAGCGGTAGCTTTTCAGCGCGTCGAGGGCGTGCGGGTGGAGTTTTGCCGCCGGTTGCCCGGTGTCGGCGGCCAGGCGCATGAGCACGTGGCTGGCCAGCGGTTCTATGTCGTCGCGGCGCTCGCGCAGCGGCGGAACCCGCAGCTCGATCACATTCAAGCGGTAGTACAAGTCCTGGCGAAAGCGTTCAGCGGCGACTTCGGCATCGAGGTCTTTGTGGGTCGCGCACAGGATGCGCACATCGACCACCTCTTCCTGTTGCCCGCCGACGCTGCGTACGGCTTTCTCCTGAATCGCGCGTAGCAGTTTGACCTGCATCGGCAGCGGCAGATCAGCCACTTCGTCAAGGAACAGGGTGCCGCCGTGCGCGGCCTGGAACAGTCCGGGTTTGTCTTCGATGGCACCGCTGAAGCTGCCTTTGCGATGGCCGAAAAACTCGCTTTCCATCAACTCCGATGGAATCGCCCCGCAGTTGACCGGCACGAAGGGGTGATTGGCCCGTGGTCCTCGCTCATGGATCAGACGCGCAACCAGTTCCTTGCCGCTGCCGGACTCGCCGCTGATGTAGACTGGCGCCTGGCTGCGTGCCAGTTTGTCGATCTGTTTGCGCAGATTGCGCATCGGCAGTGAATCACCCAGCAGACGACGATCGATAGTGCTGCCGGGAGCAGCAAGCAGCAGGGCGCTGGCGACCAGTTCCCGCAGGCGGCCAAGGTCCACCGGTTTGCTCAGGAAGTCGAAGGCGCCGGCCTTCAGTGCATTGATCGCCGTTTCGACATTGCCGTAGGCGGTGATCATGGCCACCGGTACTTGCGGGTAACGTCGCTGGATGTGCTGCACCAGCTCAAGGCCGGTGCCGTCCGGCAGGCGCATGTCGGTGAGGCACAGATCGAACCTTTCGCGCTTGAGCAGGCCCAGGGCCTCACCCACATTGCGGGCACTGTAGGTGTCCAGTTTCATCCGTCCCAGGGTAATTTCCAGGAGTTCGCGGATGTCCGGTTCATCGTCGACGATCAGGACTTTTTGCCGTGATTTCTTGTTCAACCTTGTTTCCGTCCGTGAGCAAAGGTAATGCGAAAGCAGCCGCCATCCTGGCGTGGCTTGAAGTCCAGGCGAGCCTGATTGCTTTCGCACAGCTCACGGGACAGGTAGAGACCCAGGCCAGTGCCATGCTGACTGGTGGTGAAGAAGGGTTCGAACAGTTGCGCTTGATGGTCCGGGGGGACACCAGGACCGTCGTCGACAATTTCCAGGATCGGCAACTGGCTGTTTGGATCGATAAACAGTTCCAGCCAGACCTGCGCCTGCTCGCGGCGCAAGCCACTGTGGCGCCAGGCATTGCGTACAAGGTTGTCGAGGATCTGTTGCAATTGGTCGGGATCCATCAGGGTCTTGAAGTCTGCACCAGTGGTGTGCAGGTGAATCTGCTGGCGTCCGGTTGCCGCCTCGCGGGTTTCGCCCACGAATTGTTCCAGCCACGGTTTCAAGTCGAGTCGTTGCGGCACGGTTTGCTGGCGGCGGGACAGTTGCAGGACGTTTTCGATTACCCGATTCATTCGCTCAGAGTGGTCTTGAATGATCTGCGTCAGACGTCGATCCGCGCCGTTCAGTTCCTCCGATTCTCGTAATAGCTGCGCGGCATGACTGATGGCGCCCAACGGATTGCGGATTTCATGGGCGATGCTGGCGGTCAGGCGACCCAGGGCGACCAGTTTCAATTGCTGCGCCTGTTGCGCGATCTGTGCGAGATCCTCGAGAAAGACCAGGGTCTGGTGGTTCGGGCTGGTGTCCAGGGCGATGAAGCTGGGTCGCAATTCCAGACCGCTGCCGGTGATCTTCAAGCTGTGGGGGCGTAGCGTCGGATTCTTGCGCCAAAGGTCCAGGCGCTCGATCAGGGAAGGGCAGTGCTCGTCAATCATGAGGCCCTCGAGATGCTCGCAATCGAGCAGGGCCAGGGCACTGTGGTTGGCGAGCTGCACTCGTCTGCAGTCGTCGAGCACCAGTATGCCGGTGCGCATCCGTTGCAGGATCAGCGCATTGAGGGTTTCCAGGCCGATGACTTCACTGGCCTTTTGTTCGGCCAGGGTTTCGCTGACTTCCAGGCGTCGCCTCAGGCCTTGCACCAATAACGCAGCGGCAAAACACAGGGCGCCAAGGGCTCCTGCCTGCAAGTGGTCGTTGGGACTGGAGGGAGGGCTGAAGCTCAGCAGGAAACTCAAGCCGACGATGCCGAGCGCGCCGACAGCGGCAATCAACAGCCCGATGCGCCTTTGTAATAAGGTGTTACCGATGGCTACCGATACGATCAACAGGTTGCCAACGGCGCTGGCCACGCCACCTGCGGCATAGAACAGGCCACACAACAGCAGTACGTCAACCAGTGCCAGGCTGAACAATTGCGCCGGCCGGCGTGTGTCCTCGAAGAACACAACCAGCAGAATGTTCAGTATCAGGTACAACCAGCTGCCACCACGCAGCAACGCGTCATTGCCGGACGTCAGCAACTGATTGTCCAGGTCACTGGAAATCAAAAGCACCAGGATGATGCCGACGCTCAAACGGTAGAGGTGATAAAGGCGCAGCAGTCGCTGGGCCTGTTTGTCGCCGGGACTTTGAGTCTCAGCGACCACTGGACCCTGGGCCTTGCTCGAGGTGAGCCTGGCTGCAATACCATTGTTGTTGAAGACTCAGCGCCCGGTCGCGGGGCAGGTGCACGCCGCAATGGGCGCAGCGGACCATCGGTGCCGCTTCCAGCTCGGCGGGGGACTTGGGCACGGAAGCCTGGCCCTTGTATTTACGCCAGAACCACACCGCAGCGGCAATAAGGGCGATCCAGAATATTAAACGAAGCATGGTGAGCTGCTTTTTGGTTGATGAGCCGCCAGTTTAGCCGGGGACATCGCAGCCGCACAGCGTAATGCTCCTTATAAAAAATGGCGCAATAAAAAAGGGAGACTCGAGAGTCTCCCTTTTGGCCCGTGCGGGGTGTCAGTCGAACACACCGAAGGTCATGTAGCTGAACCACGAGCGGTCGCTGTTGTTGCCTTCCGCTTCGTGATTTTCCTCTTCGATCACATCGCCGTTGGTGTCTTTAGGCTTGAGTTCGTTCGGAATCGCATCCTTGGCGTCCTGGAACTGCTTCTGCACGTCCTGGTTGGCGCGGGTTTCTCCCGGTGGCAGCGGCGGACGGGATTCGATCAGACCCAGGGTCGCCTTGCTCAGCCAAGAACGGTTATCGGCTTCGGCTACCGACGGCACGAACTGACCGTCGACCAGGCTTGGGTGGTTCGGGTAGTTGAGCTTCAGGGTTTCGAGGCTGGTGGCGGCCAGCTCATCCAGGTGCAGGCGCTGGTAGGCTTCGGTCATCACCGCCAGGCCGTCACCGACCGATGGGGTTTCCTGGAAGTTTTCCACCACGTAACGACCACGGTTCGCGGCAGCCACATAGGCCTGACGGGTCAGGTAGTAGTCGGCAACGTGAATTTCGTACGAGGCCAGCAGGTTGCGCAGGTAGATCATGCGCTGCTTGGCATCCGGCGCGTAACGGCTGTTCGGGAAGCGGCTGGTCAGCTGGGCGAACTCGTTGTAGGAGTCGCGGGCGGCGCCGGGGTCACGCTTGGTCATGTCCAGTGGCAGGAAGCGCGCCAGCAGTCCGACGTCCTGGTCGAACGACGTCAGGCCCTTGAGGTAGTAGGCGTAGTCGACGTTCGGATGCTGTGGATGCAGACGAATGAAGCGCTCGGCCGCGGCTTTTGCAGCCTCGGGCTCGGCGTTCTTGTAGTTGGCGTAGATGAGCTCGAGTTGGGCCTGATCGGCATAACGACCGAACGGATAACGCGATTCCAGAGCCTTCAGCTTGGCGGTGGCGCTGTTGTAGCTGTTGTTGTCCAGGTCGGTCTGAGCCTGTTGGTACAACTCGACTTCACTCAGGTTTTCGTCTACGACTTCCTTCGATGAGCAAGCAGCGGTCAATGCGAGGATGGCGATCAGCAGCAGGTGTTTCACTTGCATGGCGGCTTGCGTCCCTATGACGGCCGCTGTCTTGGGCGTGGCCGTCCTGTTATGATGAGCGCCCCGTTGAATAGCCTCGGGGCAAAAGACGCCGTATTTAACCACAAGCGCGCAGCCGAAACCAAAGGCTGTGCCGACGCCTAGTCTGAGCATGTCCGATAAAATTGAACTTCGCGCAGAGGTGCCGTCCGAATTGGGCGGCCAACGCCTCGATCAAGTCGCCGCACAATTATTCGCTGAGCACTCGCGCTCGCGCCTTTCCGCCTGGATCAAAGACGGCCGCCTGACTGTGGATGGGGCGGTTATCCGCCCGCGAGACATCGTTCACGGTGGCGCCATTCTTGAACTCACTGCCGAGCAGGAAGCTCAGGGCGAATGGGTCGCTCAAGACATTGCCCTGGACATCGTCTATGAAGACGACGACATCCTGGTGATCAACAAGCCTGCGGGCCTGGTGGTGCATCCGGCTGCCGGTCACGCTGATGGCACCTTGCTCAACGCCTTGCTGCACCACGTGCCGGACATCGTCAACGTGCCGCGCGCCGGTATCGTGCACCGCCTGGACAAGGACACCACCGGTCTGATGGTGGTGGCCAAGACCATTCAGGCGCAGACGCAACTGGTGACACAATTGCAGAGCCGCAGTGTCAGCCGGATCTACGAATGCATCGTGATCGGCGTGGTGACAGCTGGCGGCAAGATCAATGCGCCGATCGGTCGTCATGGCCAGCAGCGCCAGCGCATGGCGGTGATGGAGGGGGGCAAGCAAGCCGTCAGCCATTACCGTGTGCTCGAGCGCTTCCGCTCCCACACTCACGTGCGGGTGAAGCTCGAAACCGGTCGTACGCACCAGATTCGCGTGCACATGGCGCACATCAACTTCCCGTTGGTCGGAGATCCTGCCTACGGCGGTCGCTTCCGTATTCCGCCGGCAGCGAACCCGACGATGGTCGAATCGCTGAAAAACTTCCCGCGTCAGGCGCTGCACGCGCGTTTCCTGGAGCTGGATCATCCGACCACCGGTCAACGGATGAGCTGGGAGTCGCCGTTGCCGGAAGATTTCGTCTGGCTGCTGACCCTGCTCAAGCAAGACCGCGAGGCGTTCATCGGATGAGTGACTGGCTGATTCCTGACTGGCCCGCGCCGGCCGGGGTCAAGGCCTGTGTGACCACCCGTGCGGGCGGCGTCAGTCAGGCGCCGTTCGACAGCCTCAATCTGGGCGATCACGTCGACGACAGCCCTGAAGCTGTCGCCGAAAATCGCCGTCGTCTCACCGATCATTTCTCCATTCAACCGGCCTGGCTGCAGCAGGTCCACGGCATCGTCGTGGCCCATGCCGACCCAGGCCGAGTGGTCGCTGCCGACGCCAGCTGGACGGCGACGCCCGGCATCGCTTGCGCGGCCATGACCGCCGACTGCCTGCCAGCGTTGTTTTGCGACCGTGCCGGCACTCGCGTCGCGGCGGCCCATGCCGGTTGGCGCGGGTTGGCGGCTGGCGTGCTGGAAGCCACTCTGGACAGCCTGGGCGTGCCACCTGCCGATGTATTGGTATGGCTCGGCCCGGCCATTGGCCCGCAAGCCTTTGAAGTCGGCCCGGAAGTGCGCGAAACCTTCGTGCAGCAACTGCCGCAAGCGGCTGAAGCTTTCGTGCCAAGCGTAAACGCCGGCAAGTTCATGGCCGACATCTATATGTTGGCGCGTTTGCGCTTGGCAGCACGCGGTGTCACCGCCGTTTATGGTGGCGGTTTCTGCACCGTGACCGATCCGCGCTTCTTTTCTTATCGCCGTGCGTCCCGCACCGGCCGGTTTGCCTCCCTTATCTGGCTCGAACGCTAGACTTGTCTGATCTGCATCAACATCACGACGCTTGAATCTCCCAGAATTGACCGCATCTATTGTGCTATCTGGCAGGTTTCTTCATTCAGGATGTTTTATTGGTCCGACCTGCTCAAAAGGAAGGTGACCCATGCGTATAGATCGTTTAACCAGCAAATTGCAGTTAGCCTTGTCCGATGCCCAGTCCCTGGCCGTCGGTCTCGACCATCCGGCCATTGAGCCGGCGCATTTGATGCAGGCCCTGCTCGAACAGCAGGGCGGCTCGATCAAGCCTCTGCTGATGCAAACAGGCTTCGACATCAACAGCCTGCGTAAAGAGCTGACCAAAGAGCTCGACCAGCTGCCGAAAATCCAGAATCCGACCGGCGACGTCAACATGTCGCAGGATCTGGCGCGCCTGCTCAACCAGGCTGATCGCCTGGCCCAGCAGAAGGGCGACCAGTTCATCTCCAGCGAGCTGGTGTTGCTCGCCGCCATGGACGAGAACAGCAAGCTCGGCAAATTGTTGCTCGGTCAGGGCGTGAGCAAGAAAGCCCTGGAAAATGCGATCAACAACTTGCGCGGTGGCGAGGCGGTCAACGACGCTAACCACGAAGAGTCGCGCCAGGCGCTGGATAAATACACTGTCGATATGACCAAGCGCGCCGAAGAGGGCAAGCTCGACCCGGTGATCGGTCGTGACGACGAAATTCGCCGGACCATTCAGGTGTTGCAACGCCGCACCAAGAACAACCCGGTATTGATCGGTGAGCCTGGGGTCGGTAAGACCGCCATCGTTGAAGGCCTGGCCCAGCGCATCATCAACGGCGAAGTGCCGGATGGCCTCAAGGGCAAGCGTCTGCTGTCCCTCGACATGGGGGCGCTGATTGCCGGTGCCAAGTATCGCGGTGAATTCGAAGAACGCCTGAAGTCGCTGCTCAATGAGCTGTCGAAGCAGGAAGGGCAGATCATTCTGTTCATCGACGAACTGCACACCATGGTCGGCGCCGGTAAAGGCGAAGGCTCGATGGATGCGGGCAACATGCTCAAGCCGGCATTGGCTCGCGGCGAGCTGCATTGCGTCGGCGCAACCACGCTCAATGAGTACCGCCAATATATAGAGAAGGACGCCGCCCTCGAGCGCCGCTTCCAGAAAGTGTTGGTGGACGAACCGAGTGAAGAAGACACCATCGCGATCCTGCGGGGCCTGAAAGAGCGTTACGAGGTTCACCATAAGGTAGCGATCACTGACGGTGCGATTATCGCGGCGGCCAAACTCAGCCATCGCTATATCACTGATCGTCAGTTGCCGGACAAGGCCATCGACCTGATCGACGAAGCCGCCAGCCGTATCCGCATGGAGATCGACTCCAAGCCGGAAGTGCTGGACCGTCTGGAACGTCGCTTGATTCAGTTGAAGGTGGAATCCCAGGCGCTGAAGAAAGAAAGCGACGAGGCCGCGAAGAAACGTCTGGAAAAACTCCAGGAAGAAATCGTGCGCCTTGAGCGTGAGTACTCGGATCTCGAAGAAATCTGGAACTCGGAAAAGGCCGAGGTACAGGGTTCGGCGCAGATTCAGCAGAAGATCGAGCAGTCCCGCCAGGAACTGGAAACCGCACGCCGTAAAGGCGATCTGAACCGCATGGCCGAGTTGCAGTATGGGGTGATCCCGGACCTGGAGCGCAGCCTGCAGATGGTCGACCAGCACGGCAAGAGCGAAAACCAGTTGCTGCGCAGCAAGGTGACTGAAGAAGAGATCGCGGAAGTCGTGTCGAAGTGGACCGGTATTCCCGTGTCGAAAATGCTCGAAGGCGAGCGCGACAAGCTGATGAAGATGGAAAGCCTGTTGCACCAGCGTGTGATCGGCCAGGACGAAGCGGTGGTGGCGGTTTCCAACGCCGTGCGGCGTTCCCGTGCGGGATTGGCCGATCCGAACCGACCAAGCGGTTCGTTCATGTTCCTCGGCCCGACCGGTGTCGGTAAAACCGAGCTGTGCAAGGCGCTGGCGGAGTTCCTCTTTGATACGGAAGAGGCGATGGTGCGCATCGATATGTCCGAGTTCATGGAGAAACATTCCGTGGCTCGCCTGATCGGCGCTCCACCGGGCTATGTAGGCTATGAAGAGGGCGGTTACCTGACCGAGGCGGTGCGTCGCAAGCCTTATTCGGTGATCCTGCTGGACGAGGTCGAGAAGGCGCACCCGGATGTGTTCAACATCCTGCTGCAAGTGCTTGAAGACGGTCGACTGACTGACAGCCATGGCCGCACGGTGGACTTCAAAAATACCGTGATTGTCATGACGTCCAACCTCGGTTCGGTGCAGATCCAGGAATTGGTCGGTGATCGCGAGGCCCAGCGTGCGGCAGTAATGGACGCGATTTCCTCGCACTTCCGGCCGGAGTTCATCAACCGGGTCGACGAAGTGGTGATCTTCGAGCCATTGGCACGGGATCAGATTGCCGGCATTACCGAGATCCAGTTGGGTCGTCTGCGCAGTCGTCTGACCGAGCGGGAACTGAAGCTGGAACTCAGCCCTGAGGCCATGGATAAGCTGATCGCGGTAGGGTACGACCCGGTGTATGGCGCTCGGCCGCTGAAACGAGCGATCCAGCGCTGGATCGAAAACCCGCTGGCACAGCTGATTCTGTCGGGTCGTTTCATGCCCGGCGATACTGCCAAGGGTGTTGTGGAGAACGACGAAATCGTCTTCGTTTGATCCACTGTAGGAGCGAGCCTGCTCGCGATGGTCGTTAACGATAACGCGTGTTATCAGGCTAAACGCAGCGCTCAAGAGGTCTTCGCGAGGAAGCGAGCTCCTACAAAAATGCGTAGTTGAACAGGAGGCCTCACATTGCGAGGCCTTTTTTTCGTTAGGCTGTTGAACTTAAAGGAAAAGGCTTGTAAAGTGCGCCCCGCAGTCAGTCACC
Source organism: Pseudomonas fluorescens group sp. PF-69 (assembly GCF_054481235.1). Classification (NCBI taxonomy): domain Bacteria; kingdom Pseudomonadati; phylum Pseudomonadota; class Gammaproteobacteria; order Pseudomonadales; family Pseudomonadaceae; genus Pseudomonas; species Pseudomonas fluorescens group sp. PF-69. The sequence goes on from NZ_JBTMNC010000001.1 coordinate 2,559,011, forward strand.
CGCCAGGGTTTCCGCTCCCCAAGCAGGAATCCAAAATAAGTTGCAAATCATTAACTTGAAAGCAATTTAGGGGGTTGACAGAGGTGCTGAAGATTGTAGAATAGCGCGCCTCAGACACACGAACGCAGCGATGCGAACGGGTCGAAGAGAACGCAGTAAAGCTTCACCGTTGTAAATTGAAATATGTAGTTCCGTGATAGCTCAGTCGGTAGAGCAAATGACTGTTAATCATTGGGTCCCAGGTTCGAGTCCTGGTCACGGAGCCAATTTCAAACCGGGGTATAGCGCAGTCCGGTAGCGCGCCTGCTTTGGGAGCAGGATGTCAGGAGTTCGAATCCCCTTACCCCGACCATTTTTGGGTCGTTAGCTCAGTTGGTAGAGCAGTTGGCTTTTAACCAATTGGTCGTAGGTTCGAATCCCACACGACCCACCATTTTTGAAACCAGTTAACGCTGGAATCAAATCTTAAGATCAGACGCCAAAAGCTCTGTTCGCAGAAGGCGCCTTTTAAAGGGTGCCTTTTTTTTACCGGGGTATAGCGCAGTCCGGTAGCGCGCCTGCTTTGGGAGCAGGATGTCAGGAGTTCGAATCCCCTTACCCCGACCATATTAAAAATCCTCGTATCGAAAGATACGGGGATTTTTTTTGTCTGCAAAAAAACACTTCGCTTCAAGTCATCGTACAACTTGCCGATAACGAGCTGTCGGGGCACAGCCCCCACTCAAGCCCACAACAAGAAAGGCACTCGTTATGTTTCTTCGACAGTTGAATATTGCCCCCCGTGCTGCGTTGGGTTTCGCCTTGATTGCGGTGCTTGTGGCGCTGCTCGGGATATTTGCACTGGGGCAAATGTCGAGCATCCGCGAGAGTGAAGTGGCGGTGGAAAAACAATGGCTACCGAGTATTCGTGGCGGTGACGAGATCCGCGAGATCATGCTGCGCATTCGCACGATTTCCCTGCGGATGGCCCTGGATCAGGACCCGAAGAACATTGCGCAATACCGCAGCCAAATGGATACCCGCGACAAGGAACTGAGCGAAAAGATTGCCGCCTATGACAAGCTGGTTACCACGGCTGAAGGCAAGGCGCTGTACGAGCAGTTCAAAAGTACCTTCGCGGCCTATCGCACTGGCATTGCCCAATCGTTCACCCTGGCTGAACAGGGGCGTCGCGACGAACTGACCAAATTGTTGCTGGTGGACATGAAGACCGTGGTCGACGGTTCTGGCAAACAGCTCAGTGATCTGGCTGAGCTGTTCGCCAAACAAGTCGCGGCGGAAAGCGACAAGTCCAAGGACCACTACGACACTTCACGCACCATCGTGAGCGTATTCATCGCCCTCGCGGCATTGGCCACGGTTGGCCTGGCGATGTTGCTGACACGCAGCATCGTGCGTCCGTTGAGTGAAGCAGTGAGCGCCGCAGAACATGTGGCCCAGGGTGATCTGACCCGTCCGATCGAAACCCATGGCAATGACGAAGTCAGTCGTTTGCTCAAAGCGCTGGCGACCATGCAGCAAAACCTGCGGGAAACCTTGCAGGGCATCAGCGGGTCAGCCACGCAATTGGCCACGGCGGCCGATGAATTGAGCGCCGTGACCCTCGATAGCACTCAGGGCCTGCAACAACAGAACAACGAGATTGAGCAAGCAGCCACGGCGGTCAATGAAATGACCATTGCCGTGGAAGAGGTCGCGCGCAACGCAGTCTCCACGTCCGATGCCACTCGCCAGTCCAGTGAGTCAGCGCATCAAGGGCAGGAGAGGGTCAGCGAAACCGCCAGTTCGATCAGTGCACTGGCCGACGACGTGCAGAGCACCGGTGAGCTGGTGCAATCGCTGGCCAACCAATCCCAGGATATCGGCAAGGTGCTGGATGTGATTCGCGCCATTGCCGAACAAACCAACTTGCTGGCGCTCAATGCTGCGATTGAAGCCGCGCGCGCAGGTGAGAGTGGTCGCGGGTTTGCGGTGGTGGCCGATGAAGTGCGCGCGCTGGCCTATCGCACGCAGCAATCGACCCAGGAAATCGAACAAATGGTGCAGGGTATGCGCAACGGTTCGAGCCTGGCCCTGGAGGCCATGAACGCCAGCACCTCCCGTGCCGCCAGCACGTTGTTGCTGGCCGAGAAGGCAGGTGAGGCGCTGCAAACCATCACGGCGTCGGTGCATCAGATTCACGAGCGAAACCTGGTGATCGCCAGTGCAGCCGAGGAACAGGCCCAAGTGGCACGCGAGGTCGATCGCAACCTGGTGAATATCCGTGACCTGTCTGTGCGTTCGGCCGCCGGGGCCGATCAGACCAGTGCATCGAGCCATGAGCTGTCGCAGTTGGCGAATGCCCTGCAGGGGATGGTGCGGCGCTTCCGGGTGTAATGTTCTCGGATAAAACAGTGGGAGTGAGCCTGCTCGCTCCCACAGGGGTCGGGCGGTATCAGTGCAACTTGAGCCGTGGCTCGGTGCCACGCCCGATCTTACTGCCCAGCATCAGCATTGCCGTGCGGAACGGCCCGTACAGCGCCATCTGGTGCATGCGATACAGAGACACGTAAAACATCCGCGCCAGCCAACCTTCGAGCATCACGCTGCCAGTGAGGTTGCCCATCAAGTTACCCACAGCAGAAAAACGCGACAGCGAGATCAGCGAGCCGTAGTCGGTGTACTTGTATTCAGGCAATGCCTTGCCTTCAATCCGCAGTTTCAGCGACTTGGCCAGCAATGACGCCTGTTGATGCGCGGCTTGCGCGCGCGGCGGCACGTTGCGGTCGGTACCCGGTTGCGGGCAGGCCGCGCAGTCACCGAAGGCGAAGATATTTTCGTCACGGGTGGTTTGCAGGGTCGGCAGCACTTGTAGCTGATTGATGCGGTTGGTTTCCAGGCCATCGATGTCCTTGAGGAAACCCGGTGCGCGAATCCCTGCGGCCCAGACTTTCAGACTCGCCTTGATCACGTTGCCATCGGTGGTGATCAAGCTGTCTGCCGTCACTTCGCTGACCGCTGCGTTGGTCATGACATTGACCCCGAGTTTCTCCAGGGTTTTATGCACAGGCCCGCCGATTCGCTCCGGCAGCGCAGGCAGAACCCGTGGTCCCGCTTCGATCAGGGTGATGTGCATGTTTTCCGGTTTGATCCGGTCCAGGCCATAGGCCGCCAGTTCGTGGGCGGCATTGTGCAGTTCGGCGGCCAGTTCGACCCCGGTGGCACCGGCGCCGACGATGGCAACGCTGATCTGTTCGACCTTGTCGGTCTGCCCGGCATGGGCACGCAGGTAGTGGTTGAGCAATTGCTGGTGGAAGCGCTCGGCCTGTTTGCGGGTGTCGAGGAACAGGCAATGCTGGGCTGCACCCTGGGTGCCGAAATCGTTGGTGGTGCTGCCGACGGAAATCACCAGCGAGTCGTAAGCCACTTCCCGCGCCGGAACCAGCTCAAGGCCGGCCTCGTCATAAGTGGCGGCCAACTGGATTTTCTTTTGTGCGCGATCGAGCCCGCTCATGCGTCCCAGCTGGAACTCGAAGTGGTTCCATTTGGCCTGGGCAACATAGTTGAGTTCATCTTCGGAGGAGTTCAGGGAACCGGCTGCCACCTCGTGCAACAGCGGTTTCCAGATGTGGGTCAGGTTCGCGTCGACCAGCATGACACTGGCGATGCCGCGTTTACCCAGCGTCTTACCCAGACGGGTAGCCAACTCCAGACCGCCGGCGCCGCCGCCAGCGATGACAATACGATGGGTCATGGGGATATCTCACAAGGCTAAAGGAAATCGGTGCAGTCAACCGAGCGAGCGCGAAGCGGCTCATAGCGTCAGGTAGCTGATAAGTCGGCTCAAAAGGCCAAGACCAATGGTCACTGCCAACACCAGCACAAGGAGCATCCACGGCCGGAAGGGCCGGCGCTCGACTCGGTGCTGGGACAGATGCAGGTACTCTTCGACATGCTTCTGGTCGTCGGGGTTCAGGCGGCTGGTCATATCGGGCCTCGTCAGGGGTAGACGTTGCTGATTGCGGAGAGGTTACAAGTCGATTTAACGAACGTTGAACGGAGCATAGCCGCTGTCCGGAATGGGCTCGACGCTCACCGTATCGTTCAGGCGAATGATTCCACTTTGTAACACTCGTGCAGTGATTCCGCCATGTCCGCGAACGGCTTGAAAGGTCCCGGGGCCGAGGTTGTTTTGCAGGCGTGCGCAAGGCTGGCACCAGCCAGTGGTTTCGAAAATCGCCTGGCCAATTCTGAAGCGACGCCCCTTGAGGCTGAACAGGTTGATACCGCTGATAACGAGATTGCGCCGTAACTCATCAGGCAGCACCGGTTTATCGTGCGGGCGGCCCATCAGCGAACTGATCACCGCCAGATGCTCCCATTGGATCAACGTCACTTGCCGCGCATTGCGTACGCCTGGCCGGGCTCGATCACCGGTCAAGCCAGCCTCCAGTCGCGCTTCCACGGCCTCCAGTTCGATCATCGGCACATGAGGTTGCGGGCGCACGCCAATCCAGCGTACGCGACCGATTTGCGGGACATCAGCTATCAGTTCCTGCAATGGAGTCACAGACTGATCCCGACGTCGAAAACGATGCTGCGCCCCAGGTTGCTGCGCAGGAAGTCCGGTGCATCCGGATGTGCGAAGAGCACGCGGGCGAAAGTCGGGCCGACCAATGACAACGAGCGCCAGCCTTGGCGCAGGTATTCGGTAGGCGGCGGGAAATGGCTGTTGAGGTCCAGCACTTCGCGCTTGAGGCTGGCGAAGGCGATGATGTCCAGGTCGCCCAGATCCATGCCGCGTTCTTTGTAGTTATGCGCTTTTTTGCGCAAGGTCGGCGCCAGTCGCAGCAAGAATTCGTTGGCCGGGATGCGCCGCGGCTTGGCCTCGCGCCGTACCAGTTGGCTCAGGGAGAATGCGCTGCGTCGGCGTTGCAGCTCATCGCGCCATTCGTCGTTGAGGCGCCGGCCTTCGTCGAGGACGAAGAACACCTCGAAGCTGGCATCGCGAAACAAGACGTCCGGCGGTTCGCCGGCCGGGGCGAATTCGTCGGCACGATAGGGAATGTTCAAGCCTTGCAGCAGGCGCTGGCAGACCCAACGCTCACGCTCCCATTTGCGGGCATTGGACAGGAACGCGTTGGCTTGCTCGGCCGCGATGGTCAGCAAGCGTAAGTAATCTGAGTCATCCATAGGCCCAAGCTTAGCGTTCAATTGCGACAAGCAGAAAGCGTTAAGCGGTAAACAGCGTCACTGGGCACCGGGAAGCGCCGGTGTAAACTGCTGGCCACTACCCATGCGATTGAGCGAGGAATTGAATGTGAAGTATTGGTCAGTGTTACTGCTCGGGCTTTTGCCACTGTGGGCCCATGCGCTGGAAGTGGGTGAGCGACTGGCGCCATGGACGCTGCTTGATCAGTACGATCAGGCCTTTACCCTCGACAATCGCACTCAGACGCTGCTGGTGGCGCGCAGCATGGAAGGCGCCAAGTTGGTCAATGCGGCGTTGCAGGGCCAGCCCAAAGGCTATCTGGAGGCCCGCCATGCAGTGTTTCTCGCTGATATCGAGCGCATGCCACGGCTGATCGCAAAAATGTTCGCCGTGCCGGCCATGCGCGATTATTCCTACCGGGTCATGCTGGACCGCGATGGCCGCGTTGCACCGAAGTATCCCGGTGCTGTGGATAGCGTGCTGTGGTTACAGCTCAAGGACGGCCAGTTGGTGGCGCAGCACGAGTACGCCACGGCTGCGCAGTTGCGTGAGGCGCTGGAGACGTCTCGCCCATGATCGGCGCCGAGCTGCTGTCATCTCAGAGTCTGACAGTCGGCTGGCTGATTTATGTGCCGGTGTTGCTCTGGGCGATCTGGCGTGCGCCGTGGGTAGAGCTGTTCACCGATAGCCGTCGCCAACATTTGTTGTTCGGCACGGTGTTCGCGCTGTTCATGTTGTGGTTGGTGCGGCGGGATTTCGATACCGGCGTGTCCTATCACTTCATTGGCATGACAGCGGTAACGCTGTTGCTGGATTGGCCGCTGGCGATCATCGGTGGACTGGTGGCGCAGATGGGGCTGGTGTTACTCGGGCGACAGGATTTGATGGCGGTCGGGGTCAACGGCGCGTTGTTGATTCTGTTGCCGGTGCTGGTGACTGAATGCTGCGCGATCCTGGTGGAGCGCGCGCAGCCACGAAATCCCTTTGTGTATATCTTCGTTTCCGGATTTTTTGCGGCGGCACTGTCGGCGTTGCTGTGTCTGTTGCTGGCGCTGTGGCTGTTGTGGTTCGACGAGCGTTTTGAGATGCCGTACTGGCTGGAGGATTTTGTCGGTTACCTGTGGTTGCTGATTTTTCCCGAGGCCTTTATCAACGGCATGGTCGTCAGTGCTCTGGTGGTGTTCTGCCCGGAATGGCTGGAGACTTTCAACCGCACGCGCTACCTTTCGGCGCCCTGGAAGGGCGACGATCCGAAGTCTTGATTCACATCAAACCCTGAAAACGCTGGCGATCCCATGCTCGGCAAAACCTTCAGGAGTTTCGTCATGAGTGTTTATGAGTGGGCAAGGCAGGAATTGCGCCAGAGTCTGGATTCGGCGCAAGCGGAGGGATTTGATCCTGGGTTGAGCCTGCGCGCCTTGCTCAGTGCCGTGGTGCAGCAGAGCAAGGCCGTACGCAGTGCGGAGGATTTGGCCGACGAGTTGCATTTCCTGGCGGAAAACCTCGACGACGGTCAGGACTACGGCTTCATGCGGCCCTGACGACGGGCATCAGTGACGCGGATCGAAGTCGCCGCTGAACAACTCGTCCTCGGCATCGGGGGCCACGGGAATTTTGTGTTCTTCCGATGCCCAGGCCCCCAGGTCGATCAGTTTGCAACGGTCCGAACAGAACGGGCGGAATTTGCTTTCGGGACTCCATTCGACAGGGGCTCCGCAAGTCGGGCATTCGACGGTTGGGGTTTGGCTCATGACTGGCCTCCACGCAAAGTAAGGTAAAAGTGATGCAGGCGTTCAACCTCGCTGTGCAGCCAGGCGAGGTCGCGGTCGTTGACCACCACGTCGTTGGCATGTCTCAGGCGATCCTGGCGGCTGGATTGGGCCTTGAGGATCGCCTGGACCTGCTGCTCGCTCGTCTGGTCACGCCGCAGTGTGCGTTCGATCTGTAGCTGTTCAGGGACATCGATCACCAGCACCCGTTGGGTCATGGCGTACTGCCCGGACTCGATCAGCAGCGGCGAAACCAGAATCGCATAAGGCGATTTTGCCAGCGCCAGATGTCGAGCGATTTCTTCGGCGATCAGCGGATGCAGCAACGCTTCGAGCCAGCGACGTTCTTCCGGCACTTCGAAGATGCGTTTGCGCAGCGCGGCTCGGTCCAGTTGCCCGTCGGCGAGTAACACATCCGGGCCGAAGTGTTCGGCGATCTTCGCCAGCGCCGGCCGCCCCGGTTCGACCACCCAACGGGCGGCATGATCGGCATCGACCACATGCACGCCGAGGTCGATGAAATGTTGGGCCGCCGCGCTTTTTCCGCTGCCGATGCCGCCGGTGAGGCCGAGAATCCAGGGTTTTTCCACAGGGGTATTCATTTCAAACCGACAAACTGCCAATAGAAGTCGGTTATTTGAACACCCCAGAGCAAGGCAATCCAGCCAGCAATGGCCAGATAGGGCCCGAAGGGGATGGGGGTCGAGGTTTTTGCCTTGCGCAGGCGCAGGATAATCAAGCCAATCACGGCACCCGCCAGGGAGGAGAGGAGGATTGTCAGCGGTAATATTTGCCAGCCACCCCAGGCGCCAAACATCGCCAGCAATTTGAAATCGCCATGGCCCATGCCTTCCTTGCCGGTGATCAGTTTGAACAACCAGAACACCGACCACAGCGCCATATAGCCGGTGATCGCGCCCCACAATGCATCCTGCAATGGTACGAACAGGCCGAGGCTGTTGACGATCAGCCCCAGCCACATCAGTGGCAGCACCAGCACGTCCGGCAACAATTGATGTTCTACGTCGATCAGGCTCATGGCCAGCAGGCCCCACGTCAGTAACAGGGTCACGCCGGCTGGCCAGCCGAAACCGAAGTGCCAGGCAATGAATGCCGACAACAGGCCGCAGGCGAGTTCGGTCAGCGGGTATCGTTTGCTGATCGGTGTCGCGCAAGACGAGCAGCGTCCGCGCAGCAGCAGGAAACTGAGCAGCGGAATATTTTCCCAGGCCCGAATCCGGTGACCGCAGTGCGGGCATTGGGAATGGGGCAGCAGCAGGTTGTAGGTTGGCAGCGGTGTTTCGCCGGGCAGCCCGAGAATGTCATGGGCCTGCAGGCGCCACTCGCGCTCGAGCATCTTCGGCAGGCGCCAGGTCAGCACGTTGAGAAAGCTGCCGACCAGCAGGCCGATCACCCCGGCGATGACGACAAAGGCTAGCGGGTAGTGGGTGAGAATTTCGTTCAAGGGCATATCAGATCGCTGAGCCGAGTTGGAAGATGGGCAGGTACATCGCGACGACCAGGCCACCGACGATAACGCCCAGCACCACCATGATGAACGGTTCCATCAGGCTGGTCAGATTATCGACCATGTTATCGACTTCGTCTTCGTAGAACCCCGCGACCTTGTCGAGCATGCCGTCCAGCGCACCGGACTCCTCGCCAATGGCAGTCATCTGGATGGCCATGTTCGGAAAGATGCCCGATGTGCGCATGGCGAAATTCAGCTGCATGCCCGTCGAAACGTCCTGCTTGATCCGCTGCACTGCGCGCTTGAACACAATATTTCCGGTCGCGCCCGCCACTGACTCCAGAGCTTCCACCAGCGGCACGCCGGCGGCGAACGTGGTCGACAGCGTACGGGCGAAACGGGCCACGGCGGATTTGTACATCAAGGTGCCCACCAGCGGCAGTTTCAACAACCCGGCGTCCATGCGGTCGCGAAAAGCCCGGGACGTCCTGAAGGCATGGCGCATGGCGAACGCTCCTGCGATCAGTACCCCGAGCATCATCCACCACGCGTCCTGCATGAACCGCGACAAGCCAATGACCATCACAGTGAAGGCGGGTAACTCGGCTCCGAATCCCTGGAATACCGACTGGAATTGCGGCACCACTTTGACCAGAAGAATCCCGGTGACGATGATCGCGACGAACACCACCATCAGCGGGTAGGTCATGGCTTTCTTGATCTTGGCCTTGAGGCTTTCGCTCTTTTCCTTGTAAGTCGCCACCCGTTCCAGCAGCGTATCCAGCGCCCCGGCCTGTTCGCCGGCGTCCACCAGATTGCAGTACAGCTCATCGAAATACCGGGGCTTTTTGCGCAGGGCCGCGGCAAAGCTGTTGCCCGCCGCGACGTCCTGTTTCACCTCGTCCACCAGCGTGCGCATGGCCGGGTTATCGAAGCCTTCGCCGATGATGTCGAACGACTGCAGTAGCGGCACCCCGGCTTTCATCATGGTTGCCATTTGCCGGGTGAACAGGGCAATGTCCCGGACCTTGATGTGGTTGCCCAGGTTGAGCAGCGAGGGGGTTTTCTTGCGAACCTTGCCGGGGGTGATGCCTTGCTTGCGCAATTGCGCCTTGATCAGTGCCGGGTTCTGCCCGCTCAGCTCGCCGGTTATTCGGGTGCCTTTGCGATCAGTGCCTTCCCAGGCATACACGCTGATTTTTGCTGCTTTGACCGCCATGTTCAGTCCTTGGTGACCCATCGATTTGCAGCGAGTTGCCTTCGGGCATGATCCGCCGTGGTCATTCACCACTTCCTGAATCCCCGCTCACCCCTTTTAGCCGTCGTTGCAGTGTTCGCACCCGACTGGCTCATAGATCGTGAATGTGCCGATGCGTTCCTCGGGAATACCTTTCTTGAGCTGGGCCTCGCGGGGAATATCCGCCGACCGGGGCCGATTGCCTGGCCAGATCGTAGAAGGCGATTTCATGCATTGAAGTACCGGCCGCACGACTTATAGCCTAGTCAAACGGAAGAACCAAACCACCTGGGGAGAGGTGACAAAAACTGTCAGATAGTGCGGATTCTGGGGGTAGGAAAGGGTGTTGTGGCGGGCGTGCACCCCGCCAACAGGGCGCGCGGGGCCTGGCATGGGCTGTGCTGCGACAGCTTCAGATCATGAGATTTCGACTCATGCACGGAGGCTGTCAATGCACAAACAAAAAGGCTTTACCCTGATCGAGCTACTGATAGTGGTCGCAATCATCGGGATTCTGGCGACGTTCGCCATTCCTGCGTACTCCAAATACCAGGCGCGGGCCAAGGTGACGGCGGGGCTGGCGGAGATTTCGGCCTTGAAGGTGCCGTTCGAAGACGTAATCAATCAAGGCGACGATCCGGATCTGGCTAAGCTAACCGGGACCCCGGTCACCTCTAACTGCACAATGACAGCGACCGGTAGCGCTGCGGATGGCACGGGCACTATTGCCTGCACCCTTGTGAATGCACCGGGCCCCGTGCTGAATAAAACCATCACCTTGGCGCGAACGCTGACGGGGTGGACGTGCGCCACCACAGTCGATCAGGACTACGCGCCCAAAGGCTGCACGGGCGTTGCCCCGAAAGTCTGATCCATGAGCTGATTGCCAATACCCCGCCGTTCGCGGGGTATTTTTTTGTCCGGCTTTACAGCAAATGAGGTTTGAAGAAAAACCGCGTTAATTCATGGCCTTAGGCCTGCGGTAAAACCCGCAACTTGCATGTAGAGAATTTCAAAGTCATGCATTTTGCATGATTCCGGAAAATGGCAATTTTTCTAAGTTGTTGATTTATCTCAATTTATTATCGGTTTCAAAGTTGGCACAGCGTTCGCACTCTCTCTGGTAACCCTGCTGAAAAGAAATCCAGCAGACTTTCCAGAAAAACAGGAGTTACTCGTATGAAGAAGTTCGTTATCGCTGCCGCTACTGTAACCGCGCTGACCCTGACCATGGCCAATGCTGCATTTGCACAGACTCAAGCCACCCAGGCACCCATGACGCTGGCGGCCGGTGAGATGACCAAAGCCGAGGAAGCTACTTCCGATACCTGGATTACTACCAAAGTCAAAAGTGACCTGCTGACCGAAAAAGGCATTCCTGGCACCGACATCAAAGTTGAAACCAATAAGGGCGTCGTGTCCCTGTCATCCACCGTTGCGGTGACTGACGCTCAGAAAGCCACTGCCGTGGCGATCACCAAAAAAATCAAAGGCGTCAAAGCGGTCTCCGCTGACGGCCTGAAAGCCGAGTAAGGCACGACTTCTCGCCTGGACTGGGAGAGGGCGCGGCAGGCGGGCCGAGCTATACGCCTGTCGCATCTGAGGAGTTCATGCGAACGGCCATAAGGATGTGGCCATTACAGGCCCCGGCACTCGTGTCGGGGCCTGTTCTATTGTGGCGTCGCAAACGAACTGGAGATCAGTTCTTGCGTTGCTTTGACTTCACTCGGCGTCCAGATGCAGAGGGGTAACGACCTTGCCATCCTTTTCCGCTTCGCCCAGTTGGGCATCGATGAAGTACACGCGGTCATCGGCGAGTTGACCCTTGTCGACCAGATAATCCTTGATACTACTGGCGCGGTCCTGCCCCAGCTGACGCAACAGCACGTCGCTGGTACTCCAGAATTTGATCACGTCGGCGCGCATCTTCGCCGTGCGCTCCTCCTTGCCCAGATCCTTCCATTCGGCGGGTGGCTGGGTCTTCAGGCGGGTGCGGTAGATCCCTTCCAGCAGCGGGCCCTTCTCGGTGTCCGGCACCTCCAGCATCGAAGCCTGGGCGGGCACTTTTTCGCCGCGGCGCTGGAGCATTTTGTAGTAGTTGTACTGGTATTCCCGTTCCAGGCGTTGTTCGGCGATCAATGGGCCGTCGCTGCTTTGCGCTGCCGTGCCTTCGATCTCCAGACGCAGGGCCGGACGCTCCTTGAGCGCGTTGGACAGTTTGACCAAAGCGGCTTCAGCGTCCTTGCTCAGGTCGCTTGAACCAGGGGCAAATGACACACTGCCCAAGTCTTCCGCGCCACCGCCGCTGACCAGTCCGCCAATCAGTTTGAAGGGCGCCGCCGCGGCTTTCACGATCAGGTTGCGCAAGGTCTGCCAGATGATTGGCATGACGCTGAACTGCGGATTATTGAGGTCGCCGGTGACCGGCAGTTCGATGGAAATCTTGCCATCGACGTCCTTGAGCAAGGCAACTGCCAGTTTCAGCGGCAGGCTCACGGCGTCGGGGCTGTCGACTTTTTCGCCCAGCTGCAGTTGTTCGACCACCACTTTGTTCTCGGCTTTTAGCTGGCCTTTGGTGATCAGGTAATGCAGGTCAAGATTGAGTCGGCCCTTGCGAATACGGTAACCGGCGAACTTGCCGGAGTAGGGCGTCAGTGTGGTCAGTTCCACGCGTTTGAAGCTGGTGGCGATGTCGAGGCTGGCCATCGGGTCGAACGGATTGACCGCCCCCTTGATGGTCACCGGCGCATAGCGGTCGACCTTGCCCTTGACGTCGACACTGGCGGGTTTGGCCTGGCGGCTGTCGATGGTGCCGATCTGCCCGTTGAGTTGTTGGATGGCGGTCGCGAAGTTCGGCGTCAGGCTGAAGTCGGCGAAGTTGGCCGAGCCGTCATTGATGGCAATCCCACCGATATGGATGCCCAGTGGCTTGTCCTTGCTGGCGGCGGGTTTGGCGGCAGCAGTCCTGGTGCCGGAATCGGCCGGTTGCGGGATCAGCAGATCATCGATGTTGGTGGTGCGGTCATCGTTGATCATGAATCGCACATAGGGCTGCATCAGGTTGATTCTGTCGATCGAAAGGCTATCACCGTGTTGATAGTTCAGGCCCTCGACCATGACCTGCTGCCATTTGAGAAAGTCGCGGGTTTTCAGGGTGTCGAGCGTATGCAGCTGATCAACCTGGGCGCGCCCGGTAACACTGAAGGCCAGGGGCTCGGTGCTTTTCAGGTTGACCGCCAGATCGCTGCCGAGCATGCCGCTGCGCAGTTCCAGGCGTATGAATGGCGTGATGTAGGACTGGGCGACCCGCAGGTCGATGTCCTTGGTCTGGACATTGAGTCTGGCGCTGATCGGGGCCAGATTGACCTCCCCGTCTGCCAAAAGCTTGCCTTGTTTGCCTACGCCCGTGTCGAGCTTGAGCGTAAAAGGCGAGCCATTGAGACTGTCGAACTTCTGAAGGTCGAGATTCAATGGTCCCAATTCCAGCGCGACGGCGGGTTGTGCCTTGCGGTCGGCCAGATGCACCTGATAGTCACGCAGTTGCACGTCGTTGAGCAGGACCTGCCACGGTTTGCTCGGTGGAGCAGGGGCGGGCTTGGGTGAATCAGCTGCTGCCGGTGTGCTGGCCGGTTCGGCCTTGGCCTTGGCGGCGGGTTTGGACGGCTGGCTGGCGAACAGCTTCTGCCAATCGAGTTGGCCATCCGCCTCCAGTGCCGCCCAGGTTTCCAGTTTATGGCTGCGGATCTTGCCGACCACCACCTGCTGCTTGGCCAGGTCCAGGGTGGTATCGGTGATGTCCAGTCGCTCAAGCTTCACCAGTGGCCGTCCGTCCGGCGCCTTGATGGCGAAGGGCGCAACGCTGACCGCGACATTGCTCAGCAGCAACTCGGTCTGCTTGGACAGGTTGAGTTTGTAGTCGGTGCTGATATTGACCACACCGCTTTCCAGGTCCAGGGGCACGGCGTCGCGCACATAGGGCCAGAAGGACTTCATCTTGCCGTCAGTGATTTTCAGCTTACCTTCGGAGGCAATCGGGATCAGGCTGAAATTACCCGTCCAGTCGACCTGCCCGCCGCCCGGGCCGATGGCGACCAATGTCATGTCGGCACTGTCTTCGGGCCGGGTACTGAGGTGTTTAAGCTCGAAATCGAGTTTGTCGTAGATAAACTCGATGGATTCGCTGGGGCGCTCATCCTTGAAGTGCACGACACCACCGGCCAGATTGATCCGGTCTATGCGCAGCGGGAACGGTTTTGCATCGGGATCGGCGGGCGTCGGTTCGCTCTGTGGCAGTTTGAACAACCCGAGCAGGTTGAGTTTGCCGTCCTTGCCGAAGAGGATCTCGGTCTTGGATTTTTCCAGTTCGATATCGGACAGATGCAGCGTCTTGGTCCAGAGGCTATCGAGTTGCAGGTTGGCGTAAAGGCGTTCGAAGCCGATCTGCTCCTTGCCGGGCTCGCCGATACTCAAGCCCCAAAGTGTCACTTCAAGGCTGAACGGGTTGAGTTCGATCCGCTGGAGAGTGGCGGGCATCGTGGCGTAGTTGGCCAGCTGTTGGTTGGCAATGCGCAGGGCGATGCCCGGTAAAATCAGAAACCCCAGCAGACTGTAGAGCGCCAGAGCAGTCAACAAGGCGCCAATGGCGCGAATCAATCCTTTGTACATGTGTGGCTTCATCTGTCTGAATCGGAGTGCCTTGGAGTATGGCACGCGTTTCCAGTTCCGAAGCAAACAGCCTGCTCAGGATTTTTCAGATTTGTCTGACACGGATCAAAGCTGCAGGATCAGAGTTTTCAGTGGCGGTTGCTGATCCATCGACGGGAAATCGGCACCGGGTTTCATCACCGTCCACTCTCGCACCGGCCGTCCGGCTTTCTCGGCGCAACGTAAAACCTGTTCACGCCAGTCGTCCATGCTGACTTTTGCCAGGTTGTTGCAGCAGATCAGCACGCCATTGTCGGCGGTGGTCAGCAGGGCGGGTTTGAGCAGGCTTTGATAGTCGCGCAGCAGGTCGACAGTACCGAAAGAACTCTTGGCCCAGGCCGGTGGATCGAGCAGTACCAGATCATATTGGCGCTGTTCCAGGCGCTGATAGCTTGGCAGTTTCTGCCCGCGTCGCTGGCTGATGGGCAGGCCGGCCAATTGGCGGATGGCCGGGAAGTAATCGGACTGAATGAACGTCATGGTCGGCAATTGCGGGTTGAGCAGGCCATTTTCACGACCGACTGCCAGATTGCCTTCGGCGAAGTCCAGGTTGCACACCTCGCTGGCGCCACCGGCTGCGGCGCTGAGGCCGACCCCACAGGTGTAGGCGAACAGGTTCAGCACACTTTTGTTTTTGCTGTGGTCCTTGACCCAGCCGCGCGTGTTGCGCAGGTCGAGGAACAGCAAAGGGTCTTGCCCGGCGTGGCGTCCGCGGACCCGGTAATTGAGCCCCCACTCGTGGCCGACCAGATCTTGCAGGGCCGCTTCGTCGGCGCGGTAGACGGTGTCTTCGCGATCGATACGCGAGTTGCCACGGGAGCGGTCGTTATAGACCAGCAGCAAGTCGAGGCCCATATGCCGGTTGACGATTTCATGCAGTTGCAGCAGTGCCTCGCGTTCCAGCGACTGGTGGAAGCTTTGCACCAACAGCTGCGGGCCGTAGCGGTCAATCGTCAGGCCCCCGGCGCCTTCCTGGCTGCCATGGAACAGGCGATAGCAGTCGGTGCCTTGCTGGTGCAGTTCGGCCAGCAGGTCCTGGCGATATTCAAGGGCGGCGCGCAGCGCCTGATTCAAGGAAGACATGCTGGGCGCCTTGCAGGAGGGAATTTGGCGCGGGAGTTTAACAGTTACTGAGCTTCAAGCTTGCAGCTCTGAGCATTAAGTCAACAACCCCATGCGCCGTTTGGCACGCTGCACCGAGCCATTACGCACCGCCCAGCGCAGCATCGGCGCACTGCGATTGACGCTGGCGCGGATCAGTTTGCGTTGCAGCGGGCTCTGGCTGACGCCGAGCATGTCACTGGCCCAGTCCGGCAGCAGATCGATCCCGGCCTGCATCATCATCCCCCCGAAAGGCTTGGCCAAACGGCTGGGAGAGGGGGCGTTCAACAGCAGCCGCAACACTTCGCGACTGCGTTCATCACAGAGCAATTGCGGGCGGATGCGTTCAAGGTATTCGGCAACTGCTCGTCGGGAGCGCGGCACATCACGGGCCCCCAGGCGTTCGGCGACCAGGGCGATTTCTGCGTAATAGCGATCCTGATCGGCCGGAGAAAGGCGCGGGTTGCGATAGCGCAGGTGCGCGGCGAGGAAGTTGCTGACCTCGGCCACATGCACCCAGGTCAGCAGGTCGGGGTCGCTGGCGGCATAGGGGCGACCATCGGGCGCCGTGCCGGTCACTTGCAAATGAATGGTGCGGACCTTCTCGATCAGCCAGTCGGCGTCCCGTCGCGAACCGAAGGTGGTGCCGGAAATGAACTGCCCGGTGCGGCGCAGGCGACCGAGCATGTCCTCGCGAAAATTCGAATGGTCCCAGACACCGGCCAGCGCCAGCGGATGCAGGGCTTGCAGCATCAGGGCGCTGATACCGCCGATGAGCATGCTGCTGAAGTCGCCGTGAACCTGCCAACTCACCGAGTCAGGTCCGAACAGGCCTGGATCGCCTTTGGGGTTTTCCAGGTCGAGCTTGCCCAGGGACAAACCGGTCAGGCTCATGATTTGGCTTTCGATACGGCTGCGGATGAATTCCATGGGGGCTCAGTCAGTTTCTGCAGGAGCGAGCTTGCTCGCTCCTGCAAAGGCACGTTATTGGTTCAGGCGTTTGTCGATCAAGCCCTGCACTACGCTTGGGTCGGCGAGGGTCGAGGTATCCCCCAGGCTGTCGAGTTCGTTGCAGGCGATCTTGCGCAGGATACGCCGCATGATCTTGCCCGAACGGGTTTTCGGCAAGGCGGGCGCCCACTGGATCAGGTCCGGTTTGGCGAAGCTGCCGATTTCCTTGCTGACGTGGGCCAGCAGTTCCTTTTTCAGTTCATCGTTGGGATCGATGCCGTTCATGGGGGTGACGAAGGCGTAGATGCCCTGGCCCTTGATGTCATGGGGGTAACCGACCACGGCGGCTTCGGCAATGCTGTCGTGCAGCACCAGGGCGCTTTCCACTTCGGCGGTGCCGATGCGGTGCCCGGAAACGTTGATCACATCGTCGATACGCCCGGTGATCCAGTAGTCGCCATCCTCGTCGCGGCGTGCGCCGTCACCGGTGAAGTAATAGCCGGGATAGGGCTTGAAGTAGGTGTCGACCATGCGTTGCGGGTCGCGGTAGACGCTGCGGATCTGCGCCGGCCAACTCGACTTTATCGCCAGCACGCCGCTGCCGGCGCCTTTGATTTCCTTGCCATGCTCATCGAGCAGCACCGGTTGCACGCCGAACATCGGCTGGGTGGCGCAGCCGGGTTTGATCCGTTGCGCGCTGACCAGGGGGCTGAGCATGATGCCGCCGGTTTCGGTCTGCCACCAGGTGTCGACGATCGGACAGCGCTCTTCGCCGACCACATGGAAGTACCATTCCCACGCTTCCGGGTTGATTGGCTCACCGACGGTGCCCAGCAGTCTGAGGCTTGCCCGCGAAGTGTCCTGCAACGGCCCGGCACCTTCACGCATCAGTGCGCGCAGGGCCGTGGGGGCGGTGTAGAAGATGTTGACCTTGTGTTTATCGATCACTTGCCAGAAGCGCGAAGTGTTCGGGTAGCTCGGCACGCCTTCGAAGATCAGCGTGGTCGCGCCATTGGCCAGCGGGCCATAGACGATGTAGCTGTGTCCGGTCACCCAGCCGACATCGGCGGTGCACCAGAACACTTCGCCATCGCGGTAGTCCAGCACGTATTTGAAGGTCATCGCCGCTTGCAGCAGGTAGCCACCGGTGGTGTGCAACACCCCCTTGGGTTTGCCGGTGCTGCCGGAGGTATAGAGGATGAACAGTGGGTCTTCGGCGTCCATCGGTTCGGGTGGGCAGTCGTCGGTGACATCGCGCAACGCCTGGTGATACCAGATATCCCGGCCTTCGACCCAGTTCACCTGATTCTGTGTGCGCTCGACCACGATCACTGTGCTGACGCCAGAGCAACTTTGCAGTGCTTTGTCGACATTCTGTTTGAGTGGCACGAACTTGCCGCCGCGCACGCCTTCATCGGCGGTAATCACGGTGCGGCAGTCGGCATCGAGTATCCGGTCACGCAATGAATCGGGGGAGAAACCGCCAAACACGACGGAGTGCACCGCGCCGATGCGCGTGCAGGCGAGCATGGCGAACGCCGCTTCGGGAATCATCGGCATGTAGATGCACACCCGGTCGCCTTTTTTCACGCCACGGCTTTTGAGCACGTTGGCCAGGCGACAGACGTTGTGATGCAGTTTTCTGTAGGTGATCTGTGTGGATTCGGCGGGGTCGTCGCCTTCCCAGATAATCGCGGTTTGATCGCCGCGCTTTTCCAGATGGCGGTCGATGCAGTTGTAACTGACGTTCAACTGGCCGCCGGCAAACCAGCTGGCCTCGCCGGTTTTCAGGTCATAGCGCTGGACGGTCTGCCAGGGTGCGCTCCAGTCGAGAAAACGGTTGGCCTGTTCGGCCCAGAAAGTACTGGGGTGTTCTATGGATTCGCGGTACAGGCGATGGTAGTCGTCCTGACTCAACTGTGCAGCCCGGCGGACGGCATCGGCTTTGGGAAACGTGCTGATATCGAACATGACGGTTCCTCATTCTTGTTTTTGCGACAAGAGGGGAGCTGCGCGACCCTCGTAGAAGCTGGCAAGCCAGCTCCTACAAGGTTAGTACCACACGCAGGATTAGCGTCAAATCAGCCGCGGTGACGACCACGGAAGTAATTGATCAAGCCTTGTGTGGATGCGTCGTCAGCCGGTGCTTCTTCGCTGCCAACCAGACGGTTGTAGACGCCCTTGCCCAATTCCTTGCCCAGCTCCACGCCCCACTGGTCGAAGGCGTTGATGCCCCAGATCACGCTTTGTACAAAGACCTTGTGCTCGTACATCGCTACCAGTGCGCCGAGGCGGCGCGGGCTGATGCGCTCGACCACCAGGGTGTTGCTCGGACGGTTGCCCGGGATCACTTTATGTGGCGCGAGTCGTTGCACTTCGGCTTCGCTCATGCCCTTGTCACGCAGCTCGGCTTGCGCCTCGGCGAGGGTTTTGCCGAGCATCAGCGCCTGGCTTTGCGACAGGCAGTTGGCGTACAGCCACTGGTGGTGGTCGGCCACCGGGTTGAAGCTGACGATCGGCACAATGAAGTCGGCCGGAATCAATTGGGTGCCCTGGTGCAGCAACTGGTGGTAAGCGTGCTGACCGTTGCAACCCACGCCGCCCCAGATCACCGGCCCGGTATCGGTCGAAACGGCGGTGCCGTCCTGACGCACGCTCTTGCCGTTGGATTCCATGTCCAGCTGTTGCAAGTGCTTGGTGATGTTACGCAGGTAGTGGTCGTACGGCAGGATCGCGTGGCTCTGGGCGCCCCAGAAATTGCCGTACCAGACGCCGAGCAACGCCAGCAGCACGGGCATGTTCTGTTCGAACGGCGCGGTCAGGAAGTGCTGGTCCATGGTGTAGGCACCGGACAGCAGTTCCTTGAAGTTCG
Source organism: Pseudomonas fluorescens group sp. PF-69 (assembly GCF_054481235.1). Taxonomy (NCBI): domain Bacteria; kingdom Pseudomonadati; phylum Pseudomonadota; class Gammaproteobacteria; order Pseudomonadales; family Pseudomonadaceae; genus Pseudomonas; species Pseudomonas fluorescens group sp. PF-69. Next base: position 2,578,307 of record NZ_JBTMNC010000001.1, read on the forward strand.
ACATGCCGATGGCCAGGGCGATTGGCAGACCAATGGCCGACCACAGCGAGTAACGTCCGCCCACCCAGTCCCACATCGGGAAGATGTTCTCTTCGCGGATACCGAAGGCCACAGCGGCGGCGTTGTTGCTCGAAACCGCGATGAAGTGACGATGCAGCTCGGCTTCCGAACCACCCTGAGCCAGGTACCAGGCACGGGCGGCCTGGGCGTTTTTCAGGGTTTCGAGGGTGTTGAAGGATTTCGACGAGACGATGAACAGCGTGGTCTCGGCGCGCAATTTCATGGCCAGTTCGTGGAACTCGCTGCCGTCGATGTTTGCCAGGTAGTGGCAACGCACGCCTTTCTGGGCATAGGCCAGCAGCGCCTCTGACACCAGTTCAGGGCCGAGGAACGAGCCGCCGATGCCGATGTTCACCACATCGGTGATCGGTTTTTCGGTGTACCCGCGCCACAGACCGTCGTGGATGCGGCCAACGAGGTCAGTGATCTGGTTCAGCACCTTGTGCACTTCCGGCATCACGTTGACGCCGTTGACCGACAGCTTGTCGCCAACCGGGCGACGCAGGGCGGTGTGCAGGGCAGGGCGGCCTTCGGAGGCATTGACGATTTCGCCGTCGAACAGCGACTTGATCGCGCCCTTGAGGTCGACTTCGTTGGCCAGGCCTACCAGTAGCTTGCGGGTCTCGGCGTTGATCAGGTTTTTCGAGTAATCGAGAAACAGGCCGCAGCTGCTGAGGGTGAATTGAGTGAAGCGCTGCGGGTCGGCATTGAAGGCCTCGCGCATGCTGAAATCCTGCATGGCCTGGCGGTGGTCATTCAACGCTTGCCAGGCAGGCAGAGCGGTAACGTCATGAGGGGTGCGGTAGTACGCCATCGCTGCGGGTTTCCTTTTTACTTGAACGGCTTTTATGACACTGAAAGTCCCGGAATGTCTCGTCCACATTGTGGGCGAAGTCCGGTCAGCCTGCGTGCACACGATTAAATAGCGCAGACCGGTAACAGTAAACCTCGCGGGTTGATCTGTCTTGGCTTTGTCTGACCTGCGACCGGTACTTTTTTATACCGGTACGGCAGGCGAGGACAATAGAAAGGGGGCCGGGGGTGGAAAATGGCGGGTTCGATCAGGCGACCTGAACCGGAATGGCGTTACTGGTGTGGCTCAGCTCATTGCCCGGTGCCATGTAGAGCATGCGCGGCTTGAAATTGAGCAATTCGGCTTCGCTGTAATGGGCGTAAGCGCAGATGATCACGCGATCGCCGACCTTGGCCTTGTGCGCGGCGGCACCGTTGACCGAGATCATGCGCGAACCTTCTTCGCCACGGATGGCGTAGGTGGTGAAGCGCTCGCCGTTGTCGACGTTGTAAATCTGGATCTGTTCGTACTCACGAATGCCGGACAAATCCAGCCATTCGCCGTCGATGGCGCAGGAGCCTTCGTAATCGAGTACGGCATGGGTGACTTCGGCGCGGTGCAGCTTGGCTTTGAGCATGATGGCGTGCATGAGTGTTTCCCGGGTCGGAATCGAACGGCGGGCAGTTTGCCCGATGGTGTTGGGGGCGGCAATACAGCTTGGAATTCAATTTGCGGAGCAGTCGGAAACACTGTGGGAGGGGGCGTTCTCGCGATGCCTGACTGTCAGCCAACACAGATGTTGAATGTCAGTCCGTTATCGCGAGCAAGCTCGCTCCCACAGGAATGGAGGTGCTCGGAATTATGCGTCGAGATTCAGGTGCAGGTTGTCGATCAACCGTGTCGTGCCCAGAAATGCCGCGACCAGAATCACCAGGTCGCGGTCCTCGGGCATTGCCGGCCGCAAGGTCAACGCATGGCGAATTTCCAGGTAATCCGGACGCAGGCCTGCCGCTTCGAGCTTTTGCAGTTGTGCGCGGATCAGGGCCGGATAATCGCGTTCACCCTGCTTGATCGACGCGGCGATCTCGCTCAGCGTGCGATACACCACCGGCGCAACGGCCCGTTGTTCTTCGCTGAGGAAACCGTTGCGCGACGACAGCGCCAGGCCGTCGGCCGCGCGAACGGTCGGCTCGCCGATGATCTGGATCGGCATGTTCAGGTCATGGACCAGCGCACGGATCACCGCCAGTTGCTGGAAGTCTTTCTGGCCGAAGATCGCCAGGTCCGGCTGGACCATGTTGAACAGCTTGCTGACCACTGTCGCCACGCCCTCGAAATGCCCCGGACGGCTGGCGCCGCACAGGCCTTCGGACAGTTGTGGGACGCTGACGCGGGTCTGGCCCGCCATGCCGTCGGGGTACATCTCCTCAACGGTGGGTGCGAACAGCAAGTGGCAGCCGGCCTGGAGCAGTTTCTCCTGATCGGCGGCGAGGGTGCGCGGGTACTTGTCGAGGTCTTCGCCGGCACCGAACTGCAGCGGGTTGACGAAAATGCTCGCGACCACGAAATCCGCCCGTTGCGAGGCTTTGGTCACCAGTGCGATATGACCGCTGTGCAGGTTGCCCATGGTCGGCACGAAAGCGATGCGCTTGCCTTCGCTGCGGGCGCGAGCCACGGCGGCTCGCAGTTCGCGTACGGTTTTGACGGTGTTCATGCAGAGAATCCGTGTTCGATGCCAGGGAAAGTTGCTGCTTTGACTTCAGTGACGTAGGCACTCAAGGCTGCGTGGATGCTCTCCTGGCCGGCCATGAAGTTCTTCACGAATTTGGGGACGCGGCCGGTCATGGACAGGCCCAGCATGTCGTGCAGGACCAGTACCTGACCGTCGGTGCGATTGCCGGCGCCGATGCCGATCACCGGAATCTTTACCGCCTGTGTGATTTCCTCGGCCAGTTCGCTGGGAACGCACTCGAGCAGCAGCATTGCCGCGCCAGCCTGTTCCAGCGAAATCGCATCGGCACGCATTTGCCGCGCCTGGTTTTCGTTACGGCCCTGGACCTTGTAGCCGCCGAGGATGTTCACCGATTGTGGCGTCAGGCCCATGTGCGCGCACACCGGGATGCCGCGTTCGGCGAGCAGACGGATCGAATCCGCCAGCCACAATGCGCCTTCGACCTTGATCATGTGCGCGCCGGCCTGCATCAACAGGGCGCTGTTGGTCATGGCCTGTTCGGTGGTGGCATAGGCCATGAATGGCAGGTCGGCGAGGATCAACGCATCGGTGTTACCGCGTTTGACCGCAGCCACGTGATAAGCCATTTCGGCGGTCGTGACCGGCAGGGTGCTGTCGTGGCCTTGCAAAACCATGCCGAGGGAGTCGCCCACCAGCAAAACTTCAACGCCAGCCTGATTGCAGGCGTGGGCGAAGGTCGCGTCATAGCAGGTCAGCATGGTGATTTTTTCACCTTTTTGCTTGAGACCTTGCAGCGTGGTCAGGGTGATGGCTGGCATGAAAAGTTCCTCATTCAGGCGCTGTGGAAACTACTGCGAGTAACGCGCGTGATTCTTCGTTAAATACAGGCGCACGTTCTTTTGTCGTGCTTGTAAGGCCTGGATTGCGCCCTTCAACGCCGTGTTGACGGCAACGGGACGCCTATAGTCGTGAGGAGAACTCGGGAAGTCAATTGGGTGTGTTACCGCCTTGTTACGTCTGGGGTGTTACCGGGGTTACTGATGCGATTCAGCAAGTTCTGTAGGACTGACACCGCGCCAATGTAGGAACGGGCTCGCTTCCACAGGGGGATTGGGGTCAATTCGCGGACAGGCGTTCCAGGCCGACGAACGGGCATGCAGCGAGCAGTTCGCTGAGGCAGCGACCATCGGCCAAACGCAGATCGGCTGGCGCCAACTCCGCCAGCGGATACAGGACAAAAGCTCGTTCCTGCATATGGTAGTGCGGCACCTTCAAGCGTGGCTCATCGATCAACCGATTACCGAACAGCACGATATCGAGATCCAGGGTGCGCGGCCCCCAGCGCTCAAGGCGTTCGCGGCCCTGCTCGTTCTCGATGGCTTGCAGCGCATCCAGCAGCTCCAGCGGTGCCAGGGCGCTGTCGAGGGCGGCGACCGCGTTGGTGTAGCGCGGTTGTCCAGGAAGCAGCGAGTCGCTTTGATAAAACCCGGAAACACCGACCAGTACCGATCGCGGCAGCCGGGCCAGTGCGGCGACGGCACTGCGCAACTGTTCGGCGGGGGCCGCCAGATTGCTGCCCATGCCGATGTAGATGCGTTCCATGGATTATTCGCCCGTGTTACTCGAGGCGCCCGCGGCGCGCTTGCGCTTGGAGCCACCACTGCGGCGACGCTTGCGCGGAGCGCCGGTGCCGTCATCCTTGCCGCTGAGGTCGCGGATCATGTCGCGACGCTCGCTTTCATTGGCATCCTGATAATCGGTCCACCATTCGCCCAGGCCATCGGTCTGCTCGCCCGCGCTTTCGCGCAGCAGCAGGAAGTCGTAACCGGCACGGAACCGTGGGTTGTCCAGCAGCAGGTCGGCGCGTTTGCCGCTGCGACGGGGCAGACGCTCCTGCATGTCCCAGATCTCTCGGATCGGCATGGTGAAGCGTTTTGGAATGGCAATGCGCTGGCATTGTTCGGCGATCAACTCGTGGGCCGCTTCCTGCATCGCCGGAATCGGCGGCATGCCACGTTCCTGCAGGCGCAGCACGCGCGCTGGCAGCGCAGGCCAGAGCAGCGCGGCAAACAGGAACGCCGGCGTCACCGGCTTGTTCTGCTTGATGCGCAGGTCGGTATTGATCAGCGCTTCGCTGATCAATGTGTGGGTGTAGGTCGGGTTGTATTCCAGCGCTTCGGCGCTGGCCGGGAACAGCGGGTCGAACAATTGCAGGTCGACCAGCATCTCGAAGGTGTCCGCGGCATGGCCGGAGAGGAACAGCTTGAGCACTTCTTCGAACAGACGGGCTGAGGGAATTTCGCGCAGCATCGGTGCCAGGTCGCGGATGGGCACGGCGCTGTGTTTTTCGATGCCGAAATTCAACTTCGCCGCAAAACGCACGGCCCGCAGCATGCGCACCGGGTCTTCCTGGTAGCGTTGCTTCGGATCGCCGATCAGACGGATCAGATGATTGCGAATGTCGTGTACACCATTGGCGTAGTCGAGGATGCGTTCGCTGACCGGATCGTAGTAAAGAGCATTGATGGTGAAGTCGCGGCGTTGCGCGTCTTCTTCCAGGGTGCCGTAGACGTTGTCGCGCAGGATGCGCCCGCTTTCGTTGCGGGAAGACTGATTGCTGTCTTCCTCTTCGTCGTTTTGCGGGTGATTGGCGCGGAAGGTCGCGACTTCGATGATTTCGCGGCCGAAGTGGATGTGTACCAATTTGAACCGGCGCCCGATGATCCGCGCATTGCGGAATTCGGCCCGTACCTGTTCGGGGGTGGCACTGGTGGCGACATCGAAGTCTTTCGGCGTGATGCCGAGCAGCATGTCGCGCACACAGCCGCCGACCAGGTAGGCCTGGTAGCCGGCGCCCTGCAGGCGTTCGACGATATTCACCGCATAACGGCTGAATTGCGCCTTTTGCAGCGAGTGTTGGCCGCTGTTGAGCACTTCAGGTGTGCTGCGGATGTGTTGCGTACGACGCAGGGGAGTACGGAATGACTGGAACAGCTTCTTCAGCATGGGATGCACTGTTTGAAGGAATGTTCGGCCAAAAACGAAGAATGACCGCATGATGGGCCGGGATTCTAGCATTTAGTCGGGGGATGGTGTAGGAAGCTGCAAAAGCGCTTGAAGGAGATGTCTGGTAGGCACTGTGGAGAGGGGGTATGCCCCGTTCCAGTGCACAGCACTGGCAAGATGTCGGAAGCGCTCAGGCGCTTGGGGCTGCTTCGCACCCAGCGGGGGCAAGCCCACTTGCCAGAAACTACAAGGGGAGCCGAAGCTCCCCAAGAAGTAGTTGCATGCTCTGTTTTTATTATTGGTTTCGGGCTTTTTGTTTTTGTTAAGTGCCCTCGCCATGAAGTTTTCCTTCATGACCCTCCCAATCGGGAGCCAAGAGCAAACGGATTGCTTTGGTCGCTGTGTTGCGTTGATCTTGCGATCCAACCAGTACAGGCTCTGTCTTAAGACAGTTTTTTGTTGTTCTCGGCCTGGTCGTGGGGCAAGCCCCAAATACAACGCCTCTCCAAAAGAATCAGTTAGCTGCGCCTCTCGCCGTCTTGTTTTTATTGTGCGTGAGTCGATTCGTCTTATTTTTATTGTCTTGTGCATTGCTTGTTATTGTTCTTGTACCAAACATATAGCAGGGTGCGTGCCAACTTTTACAAACCCCAGTAAAACAAGGGCTTGCCCGTATTGATGGGGTTGCTGAAGGCCAAAAAAAGCCGGGGCTTCGTTACCGTAAGCCCCGGCTTCTGTTACGTGAAAAACCTGAGGTAACAGTTTCTTCACAAAATCATGTGTTACCCGCACATGAGACAGGTGGCGTTCAGCTTTCGCTGGCAACCCCGGTCTTGCGCCGTGGGATGCCCAGGCGCTGACGGCGTTCCCACAGGCATTTGCGGCTTACCCCGAGTTTGCGTGCCAGTTCGGTTTCGGTCATGTGGTCCTGATGTTCAAGGACGAAGTGCTGGAAGTAGTCTTCCAGGGACAGGTCTTCGGTCGGCTCGTGGCTGTTGTTGGCGGCACTGTTGCCTTGTTGCGGTGCCAGGCCGATGAATTCGTCGTCTTCCAGATCACTCAGCTCAATGTCGATGCCCAGCAGCTCGGCGGATATTTCCGGGCTCTCGCTCAGGATGACAGCGCGCTCGACGGCGTTTTCCAGTTCTCGAACGTTACCGGGCCATGAGTAATGGCGAATGGCTTGCTCGGCATCCGGGGCAAACTTCAGGTCGGTGCGGTTGATCCGCGCGCTCTGCCGCGCCAGGAATGCGTTGGCGATTTCGTTGACGTCGGCACCGCGCTCACGCAGGGCCGGCAGTTTCAGTGCGATCACGTGGAGGCGGTAATACAAGTCTTCACGGAACTGGCCGATTTTCGCCAGGCTCTTGAGGTCGCGGTGAGTCGCGGCGATCAGGCGCACATCGACTTTCTGCGACTGTACCGAGCCCACCCGGCGAATTTCGCCTTCCTGCAGTACGCGCAGCAGGCGGGCCTGTGCTTCAAGCGGCAGTTCGCCGATTTCATCGAGGAACAGGGTGCCGCCGTCCGCCGCTTCCACCAAGCCGGCACGTCCGGCGCTCGCACCGGTAAACGCACCTTTTTCGTGACCGAACAATTCGGACTCGATCAGGCTTTCCGGAATGGCCGCGCAGTTAACCGAGATCATTGGCGCCTTGGCGCGTTTCGACAGGTTGTGCAGGGCGCGCGCCACCAGCTCTTTACCGGTGCCGGACTCGCCCTGGATCAGGACATTGGAATCAGTCGGCGCCACTTTGCGGATCTTGCCATACAGGTCCTGCATCGGCGGGCAGGAGCCGATGATGCCGATTTCGCCGTTGCTGTTGTCGGTACCCGTTTTTGCCGCGCCGTTGGCGACTTTGCCGGCAACCGGTTCACCGCTGGCAGGCGTCGATTGCCGGTCACGCAGGATGCGTGCGACGGCCTGGAGCATTTCGTCGTGATCGAAAGGCTTGGCGATGTAGTCCACCGCGCCCATCTTCATCGAGTCGACCGCCGAGCGCAGGCTGGCGTAGCTGGTCATGATCAGCACCGGAGTGCCTTGGCCGAGTTTGATCAGCTCGGTGCCCGGTGCGCCAGGCAAGCGCAGGTCACTGACGATCAGGTCGAACGTGGGAATGGTGAAGCGTTCTTGTGCTTCCTGCACTGAACCGGCTTCGCTGACCTGGTACTGGTTGCGTTCCAGCAGGCGGCGCAAGGCGGAGCGGATAATCGTTTCGTCTTCGACGATCAAAATGTGCGGCATTGATTCGATACTCTCGACGGTCTCAGTTCACAGCGGACGTCGCTTCGACATGACGCGGTAATGTCACCCGGATACGGGTGCCGCGTTGGCTCTGAACATCAGCCGGGCTGTCGATGGTGATTTGTCCATAATGCTCTTCAACGATGGAATAGACCAGTGCAAGGCCCAGACCGGTACCTTCACCCGGGTCCTTGGTAGTGAAGAAAGGTTCGAACAATCGGTCCTTGATGCTCGAAGGTATTCCGCTGCCTTCGTCTTCCACGATCAGGTCGACCGTGTGCTCGCCGGCTTCGCTTTTGACGCGCACCGCGCTGCCGGGAGGCGAGGCGTCGCGGGCGTTTGAGAGCAGATTTATCAGCACCTGTGCCAGACGCTGCGGGTCGCCTTCGACCCAGTGGTCCGGATCGCACAGGTTGTAGAACTGCACTTCGAAATTGCGTCGGTTCAATGCCAGCAGGCCGATGGCGTCCTGGGCGACTTCGGCCAGACAGACGGGCTCGTCGCTGTGCTGATGGCTGCCGGCATGGGCGAAGCTCATCAGCGACTGGACGATGCGCGATACGCGTTTGGTCTGTTCGAGGATCTGACCACTGATTTCCTTGAGTTCGCCGTCTTCTTCGCGCTCTTCGCGCAGGTTCTGCGCCAGGCAGGCGATCCCGGTGATCGGGTTGCCGATTTCATGGGCTACGCCAGCCGCGAGGCGACCGATGCTGGCCAGGCGCTCCGAGTGCACCAGTTTGTCTTCGAGCATCTGGGTTTCGGTCAGGTCTTCCACCAGTAACACCAGGCCACTGTTACCCGGCGCGAGCGGTTCGTCGATCGCCGCCTTGTGCAGGTTCAGCCAGCGGGTTTGACCGTCGAGGGCCAGATGCTGCTTGTGCAAGTGTTCGTCCGGCACGTTGATGAAGCCCTGCAGCAGTTCTTTCCACGGGGCCGCAATGGTGCTCAAGCGCGAACCGACCACGCGTTGCGCGGCGATCCCGGTCAACTCCTCCATGGCTTTGTTCCACATGAGGATTTCCTGGTCCTTGGCCAGGGAGCAGACGCCCATCGGCAATTCCTGCAGGGTCTGGCGGTGATAGCGGCGCAGCGCATCGAGCTCGGCGGCCAGGCCGGTCAGGCGAGAGTGGTAGTCCTCGAGGCGGCTTTCGATGAAGTGGATGTCTTCGGTGACGTAGTTTTCACCGCCGGCCTTATAAGGCAGGAACGTCTCGACCATGTCCTGGGCCACGCTCGGTCCCATCAGGCCCGAGAGGTTGGCTTCGATCCGGTCGCGCAAGCGGCGCAAGGCGTAAGGCCGACGCTCGTCGAATGGCAGGTAGAGGTCACGCAGGGCTTGCTCGACCTCCTTCTGCGCGGCCTTGGCGCCCAAGGGCTTGGCCAGTTGCGTGGCGAATTCCTGGGGGGAGGCGGCGTGCAGTTCACGGCGCTGCGGGCGACGCACGTTGTCTACGGCGCAGGCTTCGGCGGCGCTGGCTTCTTCGGTGCTGGCGTTGGTGAACAGCGAGATCAGGGTGAACATCAGTACGTTGGCCGCCAGCGAGGCGATTGCGGCCATGTGCCAGCTGGTATCGTCCAGCACATAGATCATGTTCAGCAGCGGAATGTAGAAGCCCTGGAGGTTGCCGACCAGCGGCAGCAGCATGGTCACCAGCCAGACCAGAATCCCCGCCAGCAACCCGGCGATGAAACCGCGACGGTTGGCGGTCGGCCAGTACAGGACCGACAGTACGCCCGGCAGGAACTGCAAGGTGGCCACGAAGGCGACGATGCCGAGGTTGGCCAGGTCTTGTTCGGCGCCCAGCAGCAGGTAGAAGCCATAGCCGGCCATGATGATCGCGACGATCAGCGCCCGGCGCGTCCACTTCAGCCAACGGTAGATGTTGCCTTCGGCCGGTGGCTGGTACAGCGGCAGTACCAGATGGTTCAGGGCCATCCCCGACAGCGCCAGGGTGGTCACGATGATCAGGCCGCTGGCGGCGGACAATCCACCGATATAAGCCAGCAGCGCCAGGGCCTTGCTGTTGGCGGCGATGCCGATACCCAGCGTGAAGTATTCCGGGTTGGTGGTCGCGCCGAGTTTCAGGCCGGCCCAGAGAATCAGCGGTACTGCCAGGCTCATCAGCAACAGGAACAGCGGCAGGCCCCAGCTCGCGCTGACCAGCGAGCGCGGGTTGAGGTTTTCGGTGAAGGTCATGTGGTACATGTGCGGCATCACGATCGCCGAAGCGAAGAACACCAGCAGCAGCGTGCGCCACGGGCCTTCCTGCAGCGGTGTATGCAAGGCGGCGAGGGCGGTCTGGTTTTGCAGCAGCCACAGTTCGAGCTGTTGCGGACCGTCGAATACGCCATAGAGCGCATAGAGGCCAACGCCGCCGATGGCGATCAGCTTGATCACCGATTCGAAGGCTATCGCGAACACCAGGCCTTCGTGCTTCTCGCGAGTGGCAATGTGCCGGGAGCCGAAGAAAATCGTGAACAGGGTGATCAGGGCGCAGAAACTCAGGGCCACGCGATGCTGCACCGGTTCGCGAGTGAGGATCCCGATGGAGTCGGCTACCGCCTGAATCTGCAGCGCCAGCAATGGCAGCACGCCGATCAGCATGAAAATCGTGGTCAACGCGCCGGCCCAGGTGCTGCGGAAGCGAAACGCGAACAGATCCGCGAGGGAGGACAACTGATAGGTGCGAGTGATTTTCAGGATCGGATACAGCAACACCGGCGCCAGCAGGAACGCCCCGGACACACCGAGGTAGCTGGACAGGAATCCATATCCGTACTGATAGGCCAGGCCCACGGTGCCGTAAAACGCCCAGGCGCTGGCATAGACGCCCAGCGACAGGGTGTAGGTGAGCGGGTGGCGAATGATCGCCCGCGGGATCATGCCCCGTTCGCTGATCCAGGCCACGCCGAACAGCACCGCCAGGTATGCGGCACTGATCAGGATCATCTGGGTCAGGCTAAAGCTCATCGGCATCTTTTTGGCTCTGCAGGATGAAGGTCACGACGATCAGGATCAGCCAGAGCAAATAGGGCCGGTACCAGGCGCCAGTGGCGTCGATCCACCAATCCATGATGGCCGGGGAAAACAGGTAAATCCCCACTACCAGGAGCAGGACCAAGCGATAGATGTACATCCCGGCCTCTCTTTTTTATGCGCGTGCCCGAAAACGTGCGGCGATGGTAACGGATGGGTGCGCCACTGCAAGCAAGATCACTGTAGCTGTGCCTCGGGCAGGCTCAGTGTGCGCGGGATTAACATGGCATCCCAGTGGGCGATGCCCCAGTTCAGCACTTCCCGTGGCGTGGCGTAAGTCAGTTCGTTGCCGGGGTTCTGCCCGAGTGCGCGCAAGGCTCGCAGCAGCAACGGCGTGGCCTGGTCTGCGGTGAGCGGGGGCGAGCGATAGGATTTGCCCAGTTTGTTGCCATCGGGCTGGGTGATCAGCGGGATGTGCAGGTAACGCGGCTGCCGCAGGCCGAGCAGCTCCTGCAGATACAGCTGGCGCGGGGTGGAGTCGAGCAGGTCGGCGCCCCGCACGATGTCAGTGATGCCTTGCCAGGCATCGTCCAGCACCACGGCCAGTTGATAAGCGTATAGCCCGTCGCGGCGACGGATCACAAAATCACCGACGTCCCGGCCCAGGTGCTGGTGGAACTCTCCCTGCACCCGGTCAATGAAGTGGTAGTCCAGCTCAGGGACGCGAATCCGAATCGCCGCATCTTCGGTGCCGTGGCCGGCATTGCGGCACAGTCCCGGATAAATGCCGTGGTAGGGCTCCAATTGTTTGCGCGAGCAGGTGCAAGCGTAGGCCAGGCCCTGACTGAACAGGCGATTGAGTACTTCGGCGTAGGCATCGTGGCGGTCGCTCTGGCGGACCATCTCGCCATCCCACTCGAACCCGTAACTCTCCAGAGCCTTGAGAATCGCCGCCTGAGCGCCGGGTTCTTCACGGGGAGGGTCGAGATCTTCCATGCGCATCAGCCAGCGGCCGCCGACCGAGCGCGCATCGAGATACGAGGCCAGCGCCGCGACCAGCGAACCGAAATGCAAGTGGCCACTGGGCGTGGGGGCAAAGCGCCCGATGTAGGTGGGGGAGGTGATGGCGGTCATATGGGCGATGTTATTTGGTCGGGAGAGGCGCATATCAAGCTGCAGGAGCGAGCTTGCTCGCGAAAAAACGTCTGCACACCGCGAGCCGTCAAATGGCGCGCGTTATCGTTGTCGTCCAGTGCGAGCAAGTTCGCTCCTGTACAGAAACACAGAAACAAAAACGGAGCGTTCGCACGCTCCGTTTTTCGTTCAAGTCGCAATTACTTGCCGACTTGCTTTTCCTTGATTTCCGCCAGTGTCTTGCAGTCGATGCACAAGTCAGCGGTAGGGCGTGCCTCAAGGCGCTTGACGCCGATCTCGATGCCGCAGGATTCACACCAGCCGTACTCTTCGTCTTCGATCAGTTGCAGCGTCTTGTCGATCTTCTTGATCAACTTGCGCTCACGATCGCGGGCTCGAAGCTCGAGAGCGAACTCTTCTTCCTGGCTGGCACGGTCTGCCGGGTCAGGGAAGTTGGCCGCTTCGTCCTTCATGTGGTCCACAGTCTTGTCGACACCTTCCATCAGCTCTTTTTTCCACTGGTTCAGAACCTTGGTGAAGTGCTTGCGCATGGGCTCGCCCATGTACTCTTCGCCAGCTTTCTGAACATAGGGCTCGAAGCCGCTGATCGCCTGATTCGCTTGTTGCTTTGCTTGGGTGGACATGAAATAGACCGCCTCTACTCTTGTAATCCATCTGCGCAGGATTGCTCCATCACCGACACCTGCCGGCCCTGCGGCTGCAAGCGGGCGAACTTACCAGATCAAATCAGACCGCGCTACTCCCGGATGTCGAGCCTGCGGCCCGTGGGGCTTGCAAAGGCCGGCAAAGCGCGGTCTGGTGGTTCTGGAGCGCTGCTCAATTAATGATTTTAGTCAAACCGTGGGGGCTCGTTTGAGTTGTTTTCGGCCAGGTTGTATGGCGTGTGACCGCTTTAGGTTCTCGCTCGTTCCTGTGCTTGGGTAGAATCGGTTCTTTTTCCCCGTTGAAGGAAGGCCAATGGCTCAGTCCTACAGTGCCCGCAGTCGTGCGATCGAACCTTTCCATGTCATGGCGTTGCTGGCGCGTGCCAATGAATTGCAAGCGGCCGGTCATGATGTGATTCACCTTGAAATCGGTGAGCCGGACTTCACCACCGCCGAGCCGATCATTCGCGCCGGCCAGGCAGCGCTGACAGCGGGGAAGACCCGTTACACCGCCGCGCGCGGCATTCCCGAACTGCGTGAGGCCATTTCAGGCTTTTATCAGCAGCGTTATGGCCTGAACATCGACCCGCGGCGGATCCTCATCACGCCCGGCGGCTCTGGTGCGTTGTTGCTGGCCAGTGCGTTGCTGGTCGACCCGGGCAAGCATTGGCTGCTGGCGGACCCGGGTTACCCGTGCAACCGGCATTTCCTGCGCTTGGTGGAAGGCGCCGCGCAGCTTGTTCCTGTCGGCCCTGAGGTGCGTTATCAACTGACCCCGGGCCTGGTCGAGCGGCATTGGGATCATGACAGTGTCGGCGCGCTGGTAGCGTCACCGGCCAACCCGACCGGGACGATTTTGACCCGCGACGAGTTGGCCGCGCTGTCGACCTCAATCAAGGAGCGTCACGGTCATCTGGTGGTGGATGAGATCTATCACGGCCTGACCTATGGCACCGATGCGGCCAGTGTGCTGGAAGTCGATGACAGTGCCTTCGTCCTTAATAGTTTTTCGAAATATTTCGGCATGACCGGTTGGCGTCTCGGCTGGCTGGTCGCGCCGGATGCCGCCGTCGGTGAGCTGGAAAAACTCGCCCAGAACCTCTACATCAGTGCTCCGAGCATGGCGCAGCACGCTGCGCTGGCATGCTTCGAGCCCGCAACCATTGAAATTCTGGAAGAGCGCCGAGCGGAGTTCGGTCGTCGTCGGGATTTCCTGCTCCCCGCCCTGCGGGAGCTCGGCTTCGGGATTGCCGTTGAGCCGGAAGGGGCGTTCTATTTGTATGCCGATATCAGCAAGTTCGGCGGTGATGCCTTCGCGTTCTGTCGCCACTTCCTCGAAACCGAACACGTTGCGTTTACTCCGGGGCTGGATTTCGGTCGCTATCAAGCCGGGCATCATGTGCGATTCGCCTACACCCAAAATCTTGAGCGCTTGCACGAGGCGGTCCAACGGATTGCTCGCGGCTTGCGGAGTTGGCAAGGCTGATGCGTTTCGATCCGCCACTCGAAGAAGGTCGACTGATTCGTCGTTACAAGCGTTTTCTCGCCGATATCGAAACCGTTAGCGGCGAGTTGATGACCATTCATTGTCCGAATACGGGTTCGATGCTCAATTGTCAGGTCGAAGGCGGGCAGGTCTGGTTCAGCCGCTCCAATGATCCCAAGCGCAAGTTGCCGGGAACATGGGAAGTGGGCGAAACCCCACACGGACGGCTGTTTTGCGTGAATACCGCGCGGGCCAACGGACTGGTGGAGGAGGCGCTTCGCGGTGGAGTCATCGCTGAGCTGGGCGGCTTCACCGGTCTCAAGCGCGAGGTCGCCTACGGCCAGGAAAACAGCCGGATCGACTTTCGCCTTGATTACCCGGGTGGACCGGCCTTTGTGGAAGTCAAAAGTGTGACACTGGGTTTCGAGGGCTCATCGGTAGCGGCGTTTCCCGATGCAGTGACGCAGCGAGGGGCCAAGCATTTGCGTGAATTGGCGCATTTGGCCCGAGACGGAGTTCGGGCTGTGCAGTTGTACTGCGTGAACCTGACCGGTATCGATGCTGTACGTCCGGCTGAAGAAATCGATTCGGCCTACGCCGCGGCGCTGCGTGAGGCCGTGGCGTGCGGGGTCGAGGTGCTGGCGTACGGTGTGCGATTGACTCACGAGGAAATGAGGGTCGATCGGCGCCTGGAGGTGTTGCTCGGTGATTAAAGGCTGATCCAGAGGCCTTGTGCGTCCTCGCGGCAATCGATGCGCTTCAGCGATTGTCCCGCGCAAGGCCCGGCCACGCATTCGCCGTTCTCGATCAGAAACAGGGCGCCATGAGTGGCGCACTGGATCAAGCTGTTGCTGGGGTCGAGAAACTGGTCCGGGGTCCATTCCAGTCCGACGCCGCGGTGCGGGCAGCGATTGATATAGACGTATACCTGGCTGGCCCGGCGTACGGCGAAGAGCTTCTGGCCATCGATTTCGAACCCGCGGCTGCAGGCATCGGCCAGCTCGGCACTGGCACAAAGAAATTTCATGTCCATCCTCAGGTTTTGTCGCTCATGTGCAGATAGGCCCGAGCCGACGTTCAAAAATGCAAACAACTGATCAAGTGGCGTATGTCTATGTCTGATGCAGTGGCCTGCTGCCTAGGATACTGGGTAGCTCCTGCTTTCTCCCAGGCAAAAAAAGACCCGGCATGAGCCGGGTCAAATAACCGTGATAAGCCTGATGAGGAGATAATCTGAGAGTCCGAACCAAGGGCTGTCCAGAATATCGACCAGTCTCGCGACCAGTTGCGTTAATAATATCGATTATCATTATCAAGTCAACTGGTCATTTCTCATTTGTTTGAATCCTGTCGATTGTCTGCTGTAAATCCCGGTAAACGTTCAGCCTTAAGGTGGCGTTTTCAGTGCGCTCAACTGTGCGACCTGCTTGTTAAGCAGGTCGATTCGTCGGGCCATGCTATTGATCAGGCTGCTGGCGATTTTTGGATTGCTCTGGGCCAGGCTCATGAACTGATCCTTGGGAATGCGCATGATGGTGCTCGGCTCACTGGTGACAACGCTGGCGTTGCGCCTCTCACCGGTGAATACCGCCATGGCACCGAAAATTTCGTCCTTGGGCACATCGCCGACTTTCAGTCCGTCGACAAACGCTTCGGCATGCCCCTCAATGATCACAAGGACATGGTCTGCCTCGTCGCCTTGCCGGATCAATGCTTCGCCACTGGCGACACGCTGGAAACCGTGGGTGCTGCGAAACTCCGGCTGTTTCAGGCGCGCGACTGCGTCGGACAGCAAAGCGGTCTGCCCTGCCATGTATTGCAAGAACAATTCCGAGCGCCGGGGATCGGCATAGATGTGCTGGAACACCGCGGATCGCAAGTAAGGTGTCAGCGCCAGCGGGTTATCACTGCGCAAGCGACAGCGCGGCAATTCCATATCCTGACGCAGGCCGATGAGATCCCCCTCATGCAGATAGAACAGGGCACGATGGTTGATGCATCCATGCAGCAGCCCGTTTGTCAGCATGAACAGCTGATCACCGGGCAATGCGGCGCCAAGGTCTTCGACAGCGGAAAATTCCAGGGAAGGGCCGCAAGGAGCCAAGCCTTCCAGTAGTCGAGCAGGAATGTTTTGCAGTCGATTGATCAGTGCGTCGGCGTAGGCCGGTTGTTCCCCGAGTAGGTACATGGCGAGCGGACTCGTTCAGTTTTTGTGGCGTGACGAGATAGCTTCCAGCTGTTTGTTCAGGGCTTCCTTGCGTTCGGCGGGAATGTCGTTCCAATGTACGTCCATCAGGGCGCCTTCGATTGCGTATAACAACACCTTCGACGCCCGGAACCCCCGCGTACGCACGGCCCGATAAGCGTCCACCGCCCCCAGGCGACGCAAGTCCGAGGCGCTGTGGATGCCCACGGCATGCAGCCACTGCGCCGACGTCTTGCCAAGATTCTTCAGGTGTTGCAATTCATCATTCATCAAGCCTCCTTGCGATGGCCGAATGGTGCGTGGGCAAGCTTCTGAGGAGTGTAGCCATCAGCAGGAAAAGCGTTATTGTTTGGTCGTTTTCGACGCAAACGCTTCTAAGCGGCTATTGTCTGGAAGGGTGGGAATTCGGTGAGAATGGAAGAAAAACAGGGGTAAAAGCTTAAAACTTCGGTCAATTGGTCCCAAGTCCAGCGCGAAGCGGGGGCGCCGGACTTGTCAATTTACGCAGATGATCAGCGAGTGCGATAACGCAAGCGTGTGCCGAAATTCATTGACATCAAAATCTCGTCAGCACTCAGCTCTGGTGGAAAGTAAGCGCCGGAGATCTGCGCGTGGGCCAGGCTCGCGCCTTCAAGCGAAGCGTAGCGAAAGTCGATGCCGCGCAAGTCGGCGGAGCGGAAATAAGCATCGGTAAAGTCGACACCGTCGGCGTTCAGCTCACGCAGATCCAGGCCACGGAAGTCGCCACCCACCATATCGATAGGTCCATCTTTGGGGCGTTCTTTGTTGAAGCCGATGATGTCGTCTTTGTGCAGAAGGGCATAAAGCGGGGTGTCGAGAAGCTTCGGCTGGCTCATGGCATGTCACCTGTTGGTTTTATGACGCCAGTATAGTGCCACTATTTGACAGCCGTGAAGCCTGTGATGGCTTCACGGCTGAAATACTTCCCTACAGGCCCGGCAGGCGTTGGCGAATCTGTGCGACAACGGTGTCCAGGGTCCCGCTTTCATTGGTCTGGATACGTTTGCTGCAGAGGATTTCCGCAGGAGTCAGTGCTTCGCGACTGGCTTGTTGGGCTTCGATCACGGCCAGCGTAGCGTCAGATGGGTCCTTTTTATCTGCCTGACGCAGGGCCAGCCAGCTTTCGATCACGGCCTGTGGGGCGTTGCAGTCGAGAATCAGGAAAGGCGCGCCGGTGGCTTCGGCGACTTTTGCTGCGCTGTCGCGTTGGTCACGCTTGAGGTACGTGGCGTCGATCACTACGGGGAAGCCTGCGTGCAGGATCACATTGGCGATTTCATGCAGGCGGTTGTAGGTTGCTGCGCTGGCGTCAGCACTATAAATGCCGGCCTGCACGTCATTCTGAACGGTCTGCTCGCCAAACAGACGTTTGCGTTCGACGTCCGAACGCAAGCGAATCGCCCCCAGCGCTTCCACCAGGCGCATGGCCACGTGACTTTTGCCGACGGCGGAAACGCCGTGGGTGATGGCCATGAAGCGCGAAGGAATGGTGCTGTAGCTTTCCGCCAGGTTGGCGTAGTTGCGGTACTGGCGCAGGGTAGTGGCGCGCTGCACCGCCGTGGCGTCGGCCGGCATGCTGAACAGGGCGACCTTGGCGCGAACCAGTGCACGGTACGCTTTATAGAAGTTCAGCAGTTCCAGGCCCTGGTAATCGCCTGTCAGCTCCAGGTATTGGCTGATGAAGCGCCGTGCCAGGCTTTTCAGGCCACGGTCCTCGAGGTCCATCGCCAGGAAGCCGGTGTCGGCATACACGTCCGTGAAGCGGAACGGCTCGTTGAATTCGATGCAGTCAAAGATCACGACTTTGCCGTCGATCACCGTGGCGTTGCCCAAGTGGATGTCGCCGTGGCATTCACGGACGAATCCGTCAGCCTTGCGCTGGGCAAACAGCGGCTTGAGGCGTTCGAAGCTGGCTTCGGCCCAGGCTTGCAAGGCTTCCAGCTGCAGCAGGTCGGCCTTGTCGCTGAGGAATGGGCGAATTTGTTCGAAGTTTTGTCGCACTGGCGCCATGACACTGTCCGGCGTGCCTGCGTCATGCTCGGCAGGGACTTTCGGCGCGCTGAGGTGGAAGCGGGCGATTTGCTCAGCCATTGCATCGATGTGTGCAGGCGTCAGTTCGCCATTGGCTTGCAGGGTGCTGAGCAACTGGCTCTGCGGGAACTGGCGCATCTTCAGGGCGTATTCGACGATCGGACCATCGCCGCCCAGTTGCGGGGCCTCGGCGCTGCCGGTAATCGGCAACACTTCGAGGTAAAGATCCTGGGTCAGGCGTTGGTTGAGGCGCAGTTCTTCACCGCAGAAATGCTTGCGGGCCTCAAGGCTGGTGAAATCGAGGAAACCGAAGTTCACCGGCTTCTTCACCTTATAGGCATAAGGGCCGGTAAGCAGAACCCAGGAAATGTGGGTCTCGATAAGCTGGAACCCCTCTACAGGATGCGGATAGAGGGCCGGGTTTTGCAGGGCGGCGATCAGGGACTGGCTCACTGGCGATCCTTCAGAGTCTGGAAAAATACAGGCCGTCATTATGGCGGCTGGCCAGCCTAACGCAATCTCGGAGGGCTCCTGTTGAGTATGAATAAAGTGCGTATAATCCGCCGCCATGACTCGTACCCGATCTCCCCGCACCCCTAAAAAACCACCTTCCAGAGGCCTGCGCCCCTGGCTGGGCTGGGCCCTTAAACTCAGTCTGGTCGGCCTGGTGGCGCTGGCTGGGTTCGCGGTTTACCTCGATGCCATCGTGCAGGAAAAGTTTTCCGGCAAGCGCTGGACCATTCCGGCCAAGGTATACGCGCGTCCACTTGAGCTGTTCGTCGGACAAAAGCTGAGCCGGGATGACTTTCTCACCGAACTCGACGCCTTGGGTTATCGCCGTGAAAGCGTGGCCAATGGCCCCGGTGCTGCCTCGGTCAACGGCAATACCGTTGATCTGAATACCCGTGGCTTCCAGTTCTATGAAGGCATGGAGCAGGCGCAACCGGTACGTGTGCGTTTTTCCGGCGACTACGTCGCTGAATTGTCGGCGACCAACGGTACGAAGCTGTCGGTAGTGCGCCTTGAGCCGTTGCTGATTGGTGGCTTGTACCCGAAAAACCTCGAAGACCGGATTCTGATCAAGATCGATCAGGTGCCGCCGTACTTGCTCGACACCCTGGTGGCCGTTGAGGACCGTGACTTCTATCACCACTTTGGTGTGTCGCCGAAGTCGATTGCCCGTGCAATCTGGGTCAACGGCTCGTCAGGCCGGATGCGCCAGGGCGGCAGTACCCTGACGCAACAATTGGTCAAAAACTTCTACCTGACCAACGAACGCAGCCTGAGCCGAAAACTCACCGAAGCCATGATGGCTTTGCTGCTGGAGCTGCATTACGACAAGCGTGAAATCCTCGAGGCTTATCTGAACGAGGTGTTCATCGGTCAGGACGGCCAGCGTGCGGTGCATGGTTTCGGTCTGGCCAGCCAGTTCTTCTTCAGCCAGCCATTGTCCGAGCTCAAACTGCATCAGGTTGCATTGCTGGTGGGCATGGTCAAGGGGCCTTCGTCCTACAATCCGCGGCGATACCCGGAGCGCGCGCTTGAGCGACGCAATCTGGTGCTCGATGTCTTGCAGGAGCAGGGCGTCGCCACCGCCGAGCAGGTCGAAGCCGCGAAGAAGATGCCGTTGGGCGTGACCAAGCGTGGCAGCCTTGCGGACAGCTCGTTCCCCGGCTTCCTCGACCTGGTCAAGCGTCAGCTGCGTGAAGACTATCGCGACGAAGACTTGACGGAAGAAGGTCTGCGCATCTTCACCAGTTTCGATCCGATCCTGCAGATGAAAGCCGAAGCCTCGGTCAATGACACCTTCAAACGCCTGTCAGGGCGCAAGGGGGCCGATGATGTCGAGGCGGCCATGGTCGTCACCAATCCGGAAACCGGCGAAGTCCAGGCCATGATTGGCAGTCGTCAGGCCAGTTTCGCCGGGTTCAACCGTGCTCTGGATGCTGTGCGGCCGATCGGCTCGTTGATCAAGCCGGCGGTTTATCTGACAGCGCTGGAGAAGCCGAGCCAGTACACGTTGACCAGTTGGCTGTCGGACGAATCCTTCTCGGTCAAAGGCGCGGACGGTCAGGTCTGGAAACCACAGAACTATGATCGACGGTCTCATGGCACGGTTTTCCTTTATCAGGGCCTGGCGCATTCCTACAACTTGTCGACTGCACGTCTCGGGTTGGCGGTGGGGGTACCGAATGTACTGAAGACGCTGGGGCGCCTGGGTATAAGTCGCGAATTCCCGGCATTCCCATCGATGTTGCTGGGTGCAGGTGGCATGACGCCGATCGAAGTCGCGACCATGTATCAGACCCTGGCCAACGGCGGTTTCAATACGCCGATGCGCGGGATCCGCAGTGTTCTGACTGCCGAGGGTGAACCGCTCAAGCGTTATCCGTTCCAGATTCAGCAGCGCTTCGACCCGGGTTCCATTTACCTGATTCAGAGCGCCATGCAGCGAGTCATGCGTGAAGGCACCGGCAGTTCGGTTTACAACGTGTTGCCGAAAACCCTGACCCTTGCAGGCAAGACCGGCACCAGTAACGATTCGCGGGACAGTTGGTTTGCCGGTTTCAGCCAGGACTTGCTCGCGGTGGTGTGGCTGGGGCGCGATGATAATGGCAAAACGCCGTTTACCGGCGCTACCGGTGCCTTGCAGGTCTGGACCAGCTTCATGCGCAAGGCCGATCCGCTGCCGCTGGACATGCCGCAGCCGGACAATATCGTTCAGGCCTGGGTCGATTCGCGCACGGGACAAGGCTCTGATGCCAACTGCCCAGGCGCTGTACAGATGCCGTATATTCGCGGCAGCGAACCACCTCCCGGCGCCGCTTGCGGTGGCGACAGCCCAGCTACCGGCGAAACGGTGATGGATTGGGTCAAGGGCTGGATGAATTAAGCAAAGAGGGTATCAAGTGAACAAGTGGTTGATTCCAGCGGTTGCCGCCGTGGCTTTGCTCAGCGGTTGCTCCACCGTACAACGTGGCTCGATTCCGGTAGAAGACTCCGGTACCGCCGTCTCCAACAGCGAGCGAATCTCGAACAATGGCGGTTTCCGTCAGACGACGGTGAAACGCCCGGCGCAAACCCGCCCGCAGGAAATTCCGCAAGGTGATACCGGTGTTGTCGTGATGGTGCCAAGTGGCGGTGCAACGACTTCAACGCCGATCAGCACCACGCCGATTACGCCAGGCCCAATTACACCGGGCCCGATCGATACTGCGCCGGTTCAGTCCGCGCCGATCAATCAAGGCAGCTACAGCATGCCATCGGCGCCGAGCGGGATTCCTTCGGCTAGCTCCGGTGGTCTGTCCGCAGACGAGCAACTGGACGGTCCGGTTCTGGCTCTGTTGACGACTGCACAGCAACAACAGTCCAGCGGTGATCTCAATGGTGCTTCGTCGAGCCTCGAGCGCGCCCAGCGTGTCGCACCCCGTGAGCCACAAGTGCTTTATCGCCTGGCGCAAGTGCGTATGGCTCAAGGTGATGCGCCGCAGGCCGAGCAATTCGCTCGTCGTGGCCTGACCTTCGCCAACGGTCGTCCGGCATTGCAGGCAAACCTGTGGGAGCTGATTGCCCAGGCGCGCGAGAAGCAGGGTGACTCCGCCGGCGCAGCGCTGGCCCGTCAGAAGGCCAAGGTAGCGTCGTGATGGACGAGCGCTTTAACAAAATTGCCGATCAGTTGCTGTTGATCGAGCGTGAACTGCGGATTCAGGGCTGGTGGGACGACGTCATGCCAAGCGCCGAGGCGCTTTCCAGTGTCGAGCCATTCTCGGTCGATACGCTGGATTTCGAGCAGTGGTTGCAATGGATTTTCTTGCCTCGCATGAAAATGATTCTGGAGCAGGATCTGCCTTTGCCCAATGCATCGGGGATTCAGGAAATGGCCGAAATGGTCTTCGCTGGCCGTAATGTCCAGGGAAAAGATCGGCAGTTGCAAATGTTGCTCAAAGAGTTCGATGTGCTGATCACAGCTTCTCGCTGAGTTCGATCCCTTGTAGCAACCGGGCTTGTTCGCGATGAGCGCAAGTCCGGTTGCTGCATGTCTACTGGCGGTTGTTCGCTATTCGTATCTGCGTTTCGCTGACGCGGCTCCTGCCGTTGAACGTCATCCAGTCGCCGTATCGCTCCCTGTACTTCCTCTCTCCGTCGCGGATTGTCCAATTCCTTGTCTCGGGTTGCGCAATTGAAGCTAACACTCATGCAGTTTCACGGTTTTTTCTTGCTTTCTCATGTGCTTAGTTCAATAAAGCACATAGACGACTTGACTTGCAGGGGACGAAACAGAAGAATCCAAAGTCCGCTGTAGAGGGACTGCCAGAAGCAGACCCACTCAGCAGATCATGAGGCGCACATCCGCGCCGACCTGTTACACCCGCAACGCGTTACCTCGCGCTGGGTGGGAAAGGCCCGCAACACTTGGGACGATCCCAATACTTGCTCAGTCAGTGCTGACGTAGTCGGCGACCACCGTCGCTCATGCTCTGCTGGGAAGTAAACCTATTAAGACCCGTCCCCTTATATGTGGGCGGTATTCTGGCGTTTTAGAGGTGAACAACGTGGAGCTTTTATCTGGCGGTGAAATGATCGTCCGCTTTTTGCGTGACGAGGGCGTCAAGTATATCTATGGGTACCCGGGTGGTGCCGCACTGCATATCTACGATGCACTGTTCAAAGAGCCATCCGTTCAGCACATTCTTGTCCGTCATGAGCAGGCTGCCACTCACATGGCTGACGGTTATGCGCGCGCCACCGGCAAGGCCGGTGTCGTACTGGTGACATCCGGACCGGGTGCGACCAACGTCATTACCGGTATCGCCACTGCGTACATGGACTCGATCCCGATGGTGATTCTGACCGCCCAGGTGCCGAGCACCATGGTCGGCACGGATGCATTCCAGGAAACCGACATGATCGGTATCTCCCGGCCGATCGTGAAGCACAGCTTCATGATCAAGCATCCATCGGAAATCCCGGAAGTCATGAAGAAGGCTTTCTACCTGGCGCAATCCGGTCGTCCGGGCCCGGTAGTGGTCGATATCCCGAAAGACATGACCAACCCGGCCGAGAAGTTCGAATACGTCTTCCCGAAAAAAGCCAAGCTGCGTTCCTACAGCCCGGCAGTGCGTGGCCATTCGGGCCAGATCCGCAAAGCCGTGGAAATGCTGCTGGCGGCCAAGCGGCCAATCATCTATGCCGGTGGCGGCGTCATCATGGGCAACGGTTCCGCGCCGTTGACCGAGTTGGCGCAACTGCTGAACGCACCGGTCACCAACACCTTGATGGGCCTTGGCGCCTATCCGGGTAACGACCGCCAGTTCGTCGGCATGCTCGGTATGCATGGCAGCTACACCGCCAACCTGACGATGCACCATGCCGATGTGATCCTTGCAGTCGGCGCGCGCTTCGACGATCGCGTTATCAACGGTGCTTCGAAGTTTTGCCCGAACGCCAAGATCATTCATGTCGACATCGACCCGGCTTCGATCTCCAAGACCATCAAGGCCGACGTTCCTATCGTAGGTCCGGTGGAAAGCGTACTGACCGAAATGGTCGCTACCTTCAAGGAAATCGGCGAGGCCCCGAACAAGGAAGCGGTCGCCACCTGGTGGAAGCAGATTGAGGAGTGGCGTGGTGATCGCGACATGTTCCCTTACAACAAGGGTGATGGCAGCATCATCAAGCCTCAGACTGTGATCGAGACGCTGAGCGAAGTGACCCATGGCGATGCCTATGTGTCCTCCGACGTGGGTCAACATCAGATGTACGCGGCCCAGTACTACCGTTTCAACAAGCCGAATCGCTGGATCAACTCCGGCGGCCTGGGCACGATGGGCTTCGGTTTGCCAGCTGCGATGGGCGTGAAACTGAACTTCCCGGATGCTGAAGTCGCCTGTGTGACCGGTGAGGGCAGCATTCAGATGAACATTCAGGAGTTGTCGACCTGTCTGCAACATGGCTTGCCACTGAAGATCATCCTGCTCAACAACGGCGTGCTTGGCATGGTCCGCCAATGGCAGGACATGAGCTACGGTGCGCGTCACTCGCATTCCTACATGGAATCGTTGCCGGACTTCGTCAAGTTGGCTGAAGCCTATGGTCACGTTGGCATGCGCATCACCGACTTGAAGGATTTGAAGCCGATGATGGAGGAAGCGTTCGCGATGAAGGATCGCCTGGTGTTCCTTGACATCAAGGTCGACGCCAACGAGCACGTCTACCCGATGCAGATCAAAGACGGCTCCATGCGCGATATGTGGCTGAGCAAGACGGAGCGTACTTAATCATGCGGCACATTATTTCCTTGCTTCTGGAAAACGAACCCGGCGCTTTGTCTCGCGTAGTCGGCCTGTTCTCGCAGCGCAACTACAACATCGAAAGCCTGACTGTGGCGCCAACCGAAGACCCGACCCTGTCGCGTCTGACGCTGACCACTGTCGGCCATGATGAGATCATCGAGCAGATCACCAAAAACCTGAACAAGCTGATCGAAGTGGTAAAGCTGGTCGACCTGTCGGAGAGTGCTCACATCGAGCGCGAACTGATGCTGGTCAAGGTCAAGGCCACCGGCGCCCAACGCGCCGAGATCAAGCGCACCACCGATATTTACCGTGGACAGATCGTCGATGTCAGCGCCAGCGTGTATACCGTTCAATTGACCGGTACCAGCGACAAGCTCGACAGCTTCATTCAGTCCATCGGCACCGCCTCGATCCTGGAAACTGTACGCAGTGGCGTCACCGGGATTGCGCGCGGCGACAAAGTACTCAGCATCTAAACCAAATTAGCGAATGGCCTGAACGGCCTGGATATATAGGGGAAATTCATGAAAGTTTTCTACGATAAAGACTGCGACCTGTCGATCATCCAGGGCAAGAAAGTTGCCATCATCGGTTACGGTTCCCAAGGCCACGCCCAAGCGTGCAACCTGAAAGACTCCGGCGTTGACGTTACCGTTGGTCTGCGTAAAGGTTCGGCCACCGTTGCCAAAGCCGAAGCTCACGGCCTGAAAGTGACCGACGTTGCTTCCGCTGTTGCAGCGGCCGACCTGGTCATGATCCTGACCCCGGACGAGTTCCAGTCCTCCCTGTACAAGAACGAAATCGAGCCGAACATCAAGAAAGGTGCCACCCTGGCCTTCTCCCATGGCTTCGCGATCCACTACAACCAGGTTGTGCCGCGCGCTGACCTCGACGTGATCATGATCGCGCCGAAGGCTCCGGGCCACACCGTACGTTCCGAGTTCGTGAAGGGCGGCGGTATCCCTGACCTGATCGCTATCTACCAGGACGCGTCGGGCAACGCCAAAAACGTTGCTCTGTCCTACGCGGCAGGCGTTGGCGGCGGTCGTACCGGCATCATCGAAACCACCTTCAAGGACGAGACAGAAACCGACCTGTTCGGCGAACAAGCCGTTCTGTGCGGCGGTACCGTGGAACTGGTCAAAGCTGGTTTCGAAACTCTGGTTGAAGCTGGCTATGCGCCAGAGATGGCCTACTTCGAATGCCTGCACGAACTGAAGCTGATCGTTGACCTCATGTACGAAGGCGGTATCGCCAACATGAACTACTCGATCTCCAACAACGCCGAATACGGCGAGTACGTGACCGGCCCGGAAGTTATCAACGCCGAATCCCGTCAGGCCATGCGCAACGCCCTGAAACGTATTCAGGACGGCGAATACGCCAAGATGTTCATCAGCGAAGGTGCTACCGGCTATCCTTCGATGACCGCCAAGCGTCGCAACAACGCCGCTCACGGTATCGAAATCATCGGCGAGCAACTGCGCTCCATGATGCCGTGGATCGGTGCCAACAAGATCGTCGACAAAGCCAAAAACTAAGTCACGTCCTTGTACGAAAAACGCGGCCCAGGCCGCGTTTTTTCGTTTGGCGGGCCGGTTCTGGTATAAAGCTGCATCGTTTGCGATGCGAACCGTTGCCGCAGACATCTGTCGAAACTTTCCACCCCGTTGCAAGGTATTGTCCATGAGCGAACGTCCCGAAGAGCCGAGCCAGGCTTCTGACGCCGAAAGCCTGCTGCCCATCGATGAGCATGTTGAAGAAGGGCATGACGCTGAAGGCCGTAAAGTCCGGCATCGTGGTATCTATCTTCTGCCGAATCTGTTCACCACTGCGAATCTGTTCGCAGGTTTTTATTCCATCATCAACTCCATGAGCGCGCAGAGCGCCCTGAGTGCGGGTGATTCGATTGGCGCGAGCAAGTATTTTGCATTCGCGGCCATCGCGATTTTCGTCGCCATGGTGCTCGACGGTCTCGACGGCCGTGTCGCGCGCATGACCAATACCCAGAGTGCCTTCGGTGCCGAGTACGATTCGCTGTCGGACATGGTCGCCTTCGGTGTTGCACCTGCCTTGCTGGCATTTGGTTGGGCGCTGGGCGACATGGGCAAGGTCGGCTGGATGGTGGCTTTCATCTATGTAGCTGGCGCGGCGTTGCGTCTGGCGCGTTTCAACACTCAGGTCGGCACCGCCGATAAGCGCTATTTCATTGGCCTGGCCAGTCCGGCTGCCGCTGGTGTGGTGGCGGGGATTGTCTGGGCGTTCAGTGACTACGGTATCCAGGGATCCAAGATGTCCTTCCTGGTGGCTTTGATGGTCGCGGCTGCTGGCATGCTGATGGTCAGCAACATCAAGTACAACAGTTTCAAGGAGCTGGACCTCAAGGGGCGTGTGCCTTTCGTGGCAATCCTGGCTGTGGTGCTGGTCTTCGCCGTAGTGTTCAGTGATCCTCCGCGCATCCTGCTGCTGGTTTTCCTCGCCTACGCGGCTTCCGGTCCGGTGCAGTACTTGTTACATCTTCGTCGGCGAAAAAGCGTCGATTGATGTAATTTCCCTCATACTCCGCAGTCTGTTGGTGCATCTGTTCTCCAATGCTGCGGAGTAGCCATGCTGATCAAAATCCCCAAGGCGTCTGACTGTCATGAGTCGGATGTCACGCCTGAATCCATCTATCTATCTCGACGTAATGTATTGGGTGCTGCCCTGGGCGGTTTGGCCTTGAGCGGCCTTCCTCGTTGGGCTGGTGCCGATGAGGTGGCGCGTTATGCGGATGTCGAGCCTGGCAAGGCGCCTTTCTGGTTCAGCGAAAAACTTCCTTCCACCCGTTGGGGGGCGGTCACCGTGAAGGATGAGGCGATCACGCCTTTCAAGGATGCTACCCATTACAACAACTTCTATGAGTTTGGCACCGACAAGGGTGATCCTGCAGCCAATGCCGGCGCGTTAAAGACTGAGCCATGGACTGTGGTGGTGGATGGCGAAGTGGGTAAGCCGGGACGCTATGCGCTCGAAGACTTCCTGAAGCCTTATCAGTTAGAAGAGCGAATCTACCGCCTTCGCTGTGTGGAGGCCTGGTCGATGGTCATTCCATGGATCGGTTTTCCCGTCTCGGCGTTACTCAAGCAAGTTGAGCCAACGTCAAAAGCCAAATTCATTCGTTTTGAGACGCTGCAGGATCCCCAAAGCATGCCGGGGCAGCGATCCGGATTCGCTTTGATCGACTGGCCCTATGTAGAGGGGTTGCGCATGGATGAGGCGATGAACCCGTTGGCGATTCTGGCGGTAGGGATGTACGGGCGTGAGTTGCCGAATCAGAACGGTGCGCCGTTGCGTCTGGTAGTGCCCTGGAAGTATGGCTTTAAAAGCATTAAGTCCATTGTGCGGATCAGCCTGGTCGATGAGCAGCCCAAAACGACCTGGCAGAATATTGCCCCGGAGGAATATGGCTTCTATGCGAATGTGAATCCTGCGGTTGACCATCCGCGCTGGACACAGGCTCGTGAACGTCGCTTGCCGAGTGGTCTTTTCAAGCCCAACGTACGTGATACGCAAATGTTCAATGGCTACGCTGATGAAGTTGCTTCTCTATATAGCGGGCTCGATTTGCGGAAGAACTACTGATGCGGTATCCGCTTTGGCGTGTCGGAGTCTTTGTTGCCGCGTTGGTGTGGCCCCTGTTCTGGTTGTATCAAGCCTGGACTGATGTGCTTGGCCCGGACCCGGGGAAAGTATTGGTCGACCGTTTGGGCTTGGGGACCCTTGTTCTTCTGCTCATCACATTAAGCATGACGCCTCTGCAAAAGTTCACCGGTTGGGCGGGGTGGATTGCGGTCAGGCGGCAATTGGGTTTGTGGTGTTTTGCTTATGTGGTTCTGCACCTGAGCGCTTATCTGGCGTTTATCCTCGGATTTGATTGGTCGCAGCTGGGTGTCGAGTTACGCAAGCGCCCATACATTATTGTCGGAGCGCTGGGTGTTTTTTGCTTGTTGGTATTGGCAATGACTTCCAATCGATACAGTCAGCGACGTCTGGGTGTGCACTGGAGGAAATTGCATCGCCTGGTTTATGTGGTTTTGGTGCTTGGATTGCTGCATATGCTCTGGATTGTGCGCGCCGATCTGAGAGAGTGGGCTATATATGCCGCTGTGGGGGCGTTGCTATTAGTGTTGCGGCTACCGTCTGTAACCCGGCGAATCCCGCGTTTGATGATAAAAAAGGCCTCTTCTGCCAAGAAAGCGTAATCAGTGCTTGACGGCAGATTCTGGAAGCCTATAATTCGCCCCACTTCCGGCGCAGTCGAAACGGAAAACTCCTTGGAATACAATGAGTTACGCAGTTTTCGGCAGCGGGTTGCTTCAGGTCATCGAAGCGCGAAGGAAGTTGAAAAAGAGGTGTTGACAGCAGCGAGTAACGCTGTAGAATTCGCCTCCCGCTGACGAGAGATCGAAAGCGCAAGTGGTTGAAGTTGTTAAGGAATCCTTGAAAACTTCTGAAAATAATCACTTGACAGCAAATGAGGCTGCTGTAGAATGCGCGCCTCGGTTGAGACGAAAGATCTTAACCAACCGCTCTTTAACAACTGAATCAAGCAATTCGTGTGGGTGCTTGTGGAGTCAGACTGCTAGTCAACAGATTATCAGCATCACAAGTTACTCCGCGAGAAATCAAAGATGTAACCAACGATTGCTGAGCCAAGTTTAGGGTTTTCTCAAAACCCAAAGATGTTTGAACTGAAGAGTTTGATCATGGCTCAGATTGAACGCTGGCGGCAGGCCTAACACATGCAAGTCGAGCGGATGAAGAGAGCTTGCTCTCTGATTCAGCGGCGGACGGGTGAGTAATGCCTAGGAATCTGCCTGGTAGTGGGGGACAACGTTTCGAAAGGAACGCTAATACCGCATACGTCCTACGGGAGAAAGCAGGGGACCTTCGGGCCTTGCGCTATCAGATGAGCCTAGGTCGGATTAGCTAGTTGGTGAGGTAATGGCTCACCAAGGCGACGATCCGTAACTGGTCTGAGAGGATGATCAGTCACACTGGAACTGAGACACGGTCCAGACTCCTACGGGAGGCAGCAGTGGGGAATATTGGACAATGGGCGAAAGCCTGATCCAGCCATGCCGCGTGTGTGAAGAAGGTCTTCGGATTGTAAAGCACTTTAAGTTGGGAGGAAGGGCAGTAACTTAATACGTTGCTGTTTTGACGTTACCGACAGAATAAGCACCGGCTAACTCTGTGCCAGCAGCCGCGGTAATACAGAGGGTGCAAGCGTTAATCGGAATTACTGGGCGTAAAGCGCGCGTAGGTGGTTTGTTAAGTTGGATGTGAAAGCCCCGGGCTCAACCTGGGAACTGCATTCAAAACTGACAAGCTAGAGTATGGTAGAGGGTGGTGGAATTTCCTGTGTAGCGGTGAAATGCGTAGATATAGGAAGGAACACCAGTGGCGAAGGCGACCACCTGGACTGATACTGACACTGAGGTGCGAAAGCGTGGGGAGCAAACAGGATTAGATACCCTGGTAGTCCACGCCGTAAACGATGTCAACTAGCCGTTGGGAGCCTTGAGCTCTTAGTGGCGCAGCTAACGCATTAAGTTGACCGCCTGGGGAGTACGGCCGCAAGGTTAAAACTCAAATGAATTGACGGGGGCCCGCACAAGCGGTGGAGCATGTGGTTTAATTCGAAGCAACGCGAAGAACCTTACCAGGCCTTGACATCCAATGAACTTTCCAGAGATGGATCGGTGCCTTCGGGAACATTGAGACAGGTGCTGCATGGCTGTCGTCAGCTCGTGTCGTGAGATGTTGGGTTAAGTCCCGTAACGAGCGCAACCCTTGTCCTTAGTTACCAGCACGTTATGGTGGGCACTCTAAGGAGACTGCCGGTGACAAACCGGAGGAAGGTGGGGATGACGTCAAGTCATCATGGCCCTTACGGCCTGGGCTACACACGTGCTACAATGGTCGGTACAGAGGGTTGCCAAGCCGCGAGGTGGAGCTAATCCCATAAAACCGATCGTAGTCCGGATCGCAGTCTGCAACTCGACTGCGTGAAGTCGGAATCGCTAGTAATCGCGAATCAGAATGTCGCGGTGAATACGTTCCCGGGCCTTGTACACACCGCCCGTCACACCATGGGAGTGGGTTGCACCAGAAGTAGCTAGTCTAACCTTCGGGAGGACGGTTACCACGGTGTGATTCATGACTGGGGTGAAGTCGTAACAAGGTAGCCGTAGGGGAACCTGCGGCTGGATCACCTCCTTAATCGACGACTCAGCTGCTCCATAAGTTCCCACACGAATTGCTTGATTCATTGAAGAAGACGATAGAAGCAGCTTTAAGCTCCAAGCTGATAGCTCACGCTAACAGTTACGCGCTCGAAATTGGGTCTGTAGCTCAGTTGGTTAGAGCGCACCCCTGATAAGGGTGAGGTCGGCAGTTCGAATCTGCCCAGACCCACCAATTTTGTATGGGGCCATAGCTCAGCTGGGAGAGCGCCTGCCTTGCACGCAGGAGGTCAACGGTTCGATCCCGTTTGGCTCCACCATTAACTGCTTCGAAACGTTTGAGAGTTTAGAAATGAATATTCCGATGTGAATATTGATTTCTAGTCTTTTGACTAGATCGTTCTTTAAAAATTTGGGTATGTGATAGAAAGATAGACTGAACGTTACTTTCACTGGTAACGGATCAGGCTAAGGTAAAATTTGTGAGTTGCTCTTTATTGAGCAGCGCGAATTTTCGGCGAATGTCGTCTTCACAGTATAACCAGATTGCTTGGGGTTATATGGTCAAGTGAAGAAGCGCATACGGTGGATGCCTTGGCAGTCAGAGGCGATGAAAGACGTGGTAGCCTGCGAAAAGCTTCGGGGAGTCGGCAAACAGACTTTGATCCGGAGATGTCTGAATGGGGGAACCCAGCCATCATAAGATGGTTATCTTAAGCTGAATACATAGGCTTAAGAGGCGAACCAGGGGAACTGAAACATCTAAGTACCCTGAGGAAAAGAAATCAACCGAGATTCCCTTAGTAGTGGCGAGCGAACGGGGACTAGCCCTTAAGTGGCTTTGAGATTAGCGGAACGCTCTGGAAAGTGCGGCCATAGTGGGTGATAGCCCTGTACGCGAAAATCTCTTGGTCATGAAATCGAGTAGGACGGAGCACGAGAAACTTTGTCTGAATATGGGGGGACCATCCTCCAAGGCTAAATACTACTGACTGACCGATAGTGAACTAGTACCGTGAGGGAAAGGCGAAAAGAACCCCGGAGAGGGGAGTGAAATAGATCCTGAAACCGTATGCGTACAAGCAGTGGGAGCAGACTTTGTTCTGTGACTGCGTACCTTTTGTATAATGGGTCAGCGACTTATTTTCAGTGGCGAGCTTAACCGAATAGGGGAGGCGTAGCGAAAGCGAGTCTTAATAGGGCGTCTAGTCGCTGGGAATAGACCCGAAACCGGGCGATCTATCCATGGGCAGGTTGAAGGTTAGGTAACACTGACTGGAGGACCGAACCGACTACCGTTGAAAAGTTAGCGGATGACCTGTGGATCGGAGTGAAAGGCTAATCAAGCTCGGAGATAGCTGGTTCTCCTCGAAAGCTATTTAGGTAGCGCCTCATGTATCACTGTAGGGGGTAGAGCACTGTTTCGGCTAGGGGGTCATCCCGACTTACCAAACCGATGCAAACTCCGAATACCTACAAGTGCCGAGCATGGGAGACACACGGCGGGTGCTAACGTCCGTCGTGAAAAGGGAAACAACCCAGACCGTCAGCTAAGGTCCCAAAGTTATGGTTAAGTGGGAAACGATGTGGGAAGGCTTAGACAGCTAGGAGGTTGGCTTAGAAGCAGCCACCCTTTAAAGAAAGCGTAATAGCTCACTAGTCGAGTCGGCCTGCGCGGAAGATGTAACGGGGCTCAAACCATACACCGAAGCTACGGGTATCACTTAGGTGATGCGGTAGAGGAGCGTTCTGTAAGCCTGTGAAGGTGAGTTGAGAAGCTTGCTGGAGGTATCAGAAGTGCGAATGCTGACATGAGTAACGACAATGGGTGTGAAAAACACCCACGCCGAAAGACCAAGGTTTCCTGCGCAACGTTAATCGACGCAGGGTTAGTCGGTCCCTAAGGCGAGGCTGAAAAGCGTAGTCGATGGAAAACAGGTTAATATTCCTGTACTTCTGGTTATTGCGATGGAGGGACGGAGAAGGCTAGGCCAGCTTGGCGTTGGTTGTCCAAGTTTAAGGTGGTAGGCTGGAATCTTAGGTAAATCCGGGATTCCAAGGCCGAGAGCTGATGACGAGTGTTCTTTTAGAACACGAAGTGGTTGATGCCATGCTTCCAAGAAAAGCTTCTAAGCTTCAGGTAACCAGGAACCGTACCCCAAACCGACACAGGTGGTTGGGTAGAGAATACCAAGGCGCTTGAGAGAACTCGGGTGAAGGAACTAGGCAAAATGGCACCGTAACTTCGGGAGAAGGTGCGCCGGTGAGGGTGAAGTACTTGCTACGTAAGCCCACGCCGGTCGAAGATACCAGGCCGCTGCGACTGTTTATTAAAAACACAGCACTCTGCAAACACGAAAGTGGACGTATAGGGTGTGACGCCTGCCCGGTGCCGGAAGGTTAATTGATGGGGTTAGCTAACGCGAAGCTCTTGATCGAAGCCCCGGTAAACGGCGGCCGTAACTATAACGGTCCTAAGGTAGCGAAATTCCTTGTCGGGTAAGTTCCGACCTGCACGAATGGCGTAACGATGGCGGCGCTGTCTCCACCCGAGACTCAGTGAAATTGAAATCGCTGTGAAGATGCAGTGTATCCGCGGCTAGACGGAAAGACCCCGTGAACCTTTACTATAGCTTTGCACTGGACTTTGAATTTGCTTGTGTAGGATAGGTGGGAGGCTTTGAAGCGTGGACGCCAGTTCGCGTGGAGCCATCCTTGAAATACCACCCTGGCAACTTTGAGGTTCTAACTCAGGTCCGTTATCCGGATCGAGGACAGTGTATGGTGGGTAGTTTGACTGGGGCGGTCTCCTCCTAAAGAGTAACGGAGGAGTACGAAGGTGCGCTCAGACCGGTCGGAAATCGGTCGTAGAGTATAAAGGCAAAAGCGCGCTTGACTGCGAGACAGACACGTCGAGCAGGTACGAAAGTAGGTCTTAGTGATCCGGTGGTTCTGTATGGAAGGGCCATCGCTCAACGGATAAAAGGTACTCCGGGGATAACAGGCTGATACCGCCCAAGAGTTCATATCGACGGCGGTGTTTGGCACCTCGATGTCGGCTCATCACATCCTGGGGCTGAAGCCGGTCCCAAGGGTATGGCTGTTCGCCATTTAAAGTGGTACGCGAGCTGGGTTTAGAACGTCGTGAGACAGTTCGGTCCCTATCTGCCGTGGACGTTTGAGATTTGAGAGGGGCTGCTCCTAGTACGAGAGGACCGGAGTGGACGAACCTCTGGTGTTCCGGTTGTCACGCCAGTGGCATTGCCGGGTAGCTATGTTCGGAATAGATAACCGCTGAAAGCATCTAAGCGGGAAACTAGCCTCAAGATGAGATCTCACTGGAACCTTGAGTTCCCTGAAGGGCCGTCGAAGACTACGACGTTGATAGGTTGGGTGTGTAAGCGCTGTGAGGCGTTGAGCTAACCAATACTAATTGCCCGTGAGGCTTGACCATATAACACCCAAGCAATTTGCATGCTCCTAAATAAAGAGCAAAGCCAGATTGCGGTGTGTGAAGACGCAATGAACCGAAAGTTCGCACAACACACAAACTATCGCATACCCAATTTGCTGAAGCGTCGAAAGACGGTTCGGTACCCGAATTTCTTGACGACCATAGAGCATTGGAACCACCTGATCCCATCCCGAACTCAGCAGTGAAACGATGCATCGCCGATGGTAGTGTGGGGTTTCCCCATGTGAGAGTAGGTCATCGTCAAGATTAAATTCCGAAACCCCTATCTGCGTATGCAGGTAGGGGTTTTGTTTTTGGCGAAAGAAAAGCACGATTAATCACCGCAGAAATTTGAACAGTTATTTTTGATTCAGGGCACTAGAATAGGTCCAACTTTTTCGGAGCCAGAGCCCTTATGCCAGATCCGGTTGACGCCTCCGGGCTGTCAGATTTACCACTGGGCGATTTGGTGGCGTGTCATGAATGCGACTTGCTGATGCGCAAGCCCAAGCTTGCCCATGGCGAGAAAGCCCTGTGCCCGCGCTGCGGGTATGAGCTATACGCCCATCGACACAACGTGGTGCACCGCAGCCTGGCTTTGGTCATCGCGGCGCTTTTGTTATACGTCCCCGCGAACTTTTTACCCATCATGCAGCTCAATCTACTCGGGCAGTCATCGCAAGATACTGTCTGGAGCGGTGTTTTGGGCTTGTTCAATTCGGGTATGCAAGGCGTTGCCGTGATTGTGTTCCTGTGCAGCATGGGCATACCGCTGCTCAAGCTGCTCTGCCAGCTGACGGTATTGCTGAGCATTCATTTTGATGTCGGCCGCAGTTACGGTTTGCTGCTTTACCGTATTTATCACCATTTGAGAGATTGGGGGATGCTTGAGGTTTACCTCATGGGTGTACTCGTCGCCATCGTAAAACTCGCAGATATGGCAGCAATGACCATAGGCATCGGGCTGGCCTGCTTCGTTGCTTTGCTGTTGGTTCAAGTCTGGCTGGAGGTTGTGATGTCGCCTCACCAGATCTGGCAGGCTTTATCAGGAGAGGATGCCAATGAGGGCGATTGATGCAGGCATTCTGATTTGCGCCGAATGCCATGAGTTGAACAAGCAGGAAGCTGATGCCGCTGAGCAGGTGTGTACTCGCTGTGGTGCCATGGTGCATGCCCGCCGTCCGAATAGCCTGATGCGCACCTGGGCGTTGCTGATTACCGCCGCCATTCTCTACATACCTGCCAATGTGCTGCCGATCATGACCGTGAGTTCGCTGGGCAAGGGTGACCCCAGCACTATCATGTCCGGCGTGATCCAATTGGTTCAGCACGGCATGATCCCTATTGCTGCCGTGGTTTTTATCGCCAGTATCCTGGTACCCACGTTCAAACTGGTGGGCATTGCACTGCTGCTGTATTCCGTACAGCGTCGTCAGCCACTTTCAGCCCGCCAGCGTATATGGATGTACCGCTTCATCGAGTTCATCGGCCGTTGGTCGATGCTCGATATTTTTGTGATCGCCATTCTGGTGGCAGTCGTGAACTTCGGGCGACTGGCCAGCGTCGAAGCCGATCTTGGTGCCATTGCCTTTGCCAGTGTGGTCATTCTGACCATGCTGGCTGCAGTAACTTTCGATCCCCGACTGATTTGGGATAACACGGAGTCGGACGACGACCATGACTGATTTGCCAACAGCGAAAACCCGACCGGCCTCGAACTGGTCTGCCATTTGGGTACTCCCCCTGATTGCCCTGATCATCGGTGGATGGCTTGGCTGGCGTGCTTATTCCGAGACTGGCATCGAGGTCCAGGTGCGCTTTGAAAGCGGCGAAGGCATTCAGGCCAACAAGACTGAAGTCGTCTACAAAGGCATGCCCGTCGGCAAGGTGAAAACGCTCAAACTCGATGATGAAGGAGCCTCCAAAGGCGTAATCGCCACCGTCGAAATGAATAAGGACGTGGAGCAATACCTGCGGACCAGCACGCGATTCTGGTTGGTCAAGCCGAGCGTAACCCTGGCCGGGATCACTGGCCTGGAGACCCTGGTTTCGGGCAATTACGTCGCGATCAGTCCCGGGGAAGGTGAGCCCACGCGCAAATTCAAGGCCCTGGCCCAGGAGCCGCCGCTATCCGACGCCCAGCCCGGGCTGCACCTGACGATCAAGGCTGATCGCCTGGGCTCGTTGAACCGCGGTAGCCCGGTGTTCTACAAACAAATCAAGGTCGGCCAGATCAAAAGTTACGTGCTGTCCGAAGATCAGAGCACTGTTGAACTCAAGGTCTTCATTGAGCCGACCTACGCCAAATTGGTGCGTAAACACACGCGTTTCTGGAACGCCAGCGGCATCAGCATCGACGCCAATCTGTCGGGCGTGAAGGTGCGCAGCGAGTCTCTCGCCAGCATTGTCGCGGGTGGCATTGCGTTCGCCACTCCGGAAAATCGCAGGGACAGCCCGCCCACGGATCCGAGTCTGCCATTCCGTCTCTATGAGGACTTCG
This sequence comes from Pseudomonas fluorescens group sp. PF-69, assembly GCF_054481235.1. Lineage (NCBI taxonomy): Bacteria > Pseudomonadati > Pseudomonadota > Gammaproteobacteria > Pseudomonadales > Pseudomonadaceae > Pseudomonas > Pseudomonas fluorescens group sp. PF-69. The sequence continues at coordinate 2,615,101 of NZ_JBTMNC010000001.1, forward strand.
ATGCCGCTGCCGCCGGAATCAAGGTCAAGGTCAAACTCAGTGACTTCGAAGGCCTGCAGGCCGGTCGTACGCCGGTCATGTACAAGGGCATTCAGGTTGGCACACTCAAGGCGCTCAAGGTTGACGCTGATTTGGCGGCTGCGAGCGCCGAACTGACGCTGGATCCGTTGGCTGAAGACTACCTCGTCGATGGCACTCAGTTCTGGGTGGTCAAACCGTCGATCTCGCTCGCCGGCATCACGGGGCTTGAGGCGCTGGTCAAAGGTAACTACATCGCCGTGCGTCCCGGGGATAAAGGCGCAGCGCCGCAACGCGAGTTCGTCGCGAGGCCCAAGGCGCCGCCGCTGGATCTGCGTTCGCCGGGCCTGCATCTGGTGTTGTTCACCGATAACCTTGGCTCGCTGGATGTCGGCAGTCCGGTTCTTTACAAACAGGTCAAGGTGGGCTCGGTACAGAGCTATCAGTTTTCACGCAAGAAAAACCAACTGGTGATCGGTGTTCACATCGAGAAAGAGTACGAAAACCTGGTCAACGCCTCGACCCGCTTCTGGAATGCCAGCGGCATTACCCTGACGGGTGGGCTGACCGGAGGCATTCAAGTCAAAAGTGAATCGTTGCAAAGCTTGATGGCGGGCGGGATTGCCTTTGAAACGCCGCAGGCCAAGGCGCCATTGCAAAAGCGGATTCCGCGTTTCCGGCTGTTTGCCAGTCAAGATGAAGCTGCACAAAAGGGCGAACTGATCACGATCAAGGTCGACCGCGCCGATGGCTTGCGCGCCGGTACACCGATTCGTTTCAAAGGGCTGGATGTCGGCAAGATTGAAGGCGTCGACCTCACGGATGACCTGCAATCGGTGCTGCTTACCGCGCGGATCACTGAAGTGCCTGGGCGCATCGCCCGTGTCGGTAGTCAATTCTGGGTGGTCAAGCCAGAACTGGGCTTGATCAAGACCTCTAACCTGGAGACCTTGGTCACCGGGCAATACATCGAGGTCCAGCCAGCGCCAAAGAACCTTGGTCCGCAGAAAAACTTCACAGCCCTGGCCAGTCCCCCCGAGAGCGCCAGGGTTGAAGCCGGGTTGAGCCTGGTGTTGAGCGCGGCGCGGCGTGGTTCACTGAAAGCCGGTGTGCCGGTGACGTACCGTGAAATCACGGTCGGCAAAGTGACCGGTTATGAACTGGGTCAGACCGCCGATCGCGTGTTGATCCACATTCTGATCGAGCCGAAATACGCACCATTGGTTCGCAGCGGCACTCGCTTCTGGAACACCAGTGGTTTTGGTCTTGATGTCGGGCTGTTCAAGGGGGCGACTCTTCGTACCGAATCGCTGGAGACCATGATTCAGGGTGGGGTTGCATTCGCCACTCCGGATGGCGAACGCATGGGCACTCCGGCGCGGGCGGAGCAGACGTTCCCCCTGTTCGACAAGTTCGAAGAGGAATGGCTGACCTGGGCACCGAAGATCTCTCTCGGTAAGTAGTCCGGATCGGCCTTAACCCTGCACCAATGAAAAAGGCCGCGATCCTGAGGATCGCGGCCTTTTTATCGCCATCAATTCAAGCGTCAGACCGCGTCCAGCTCCGGCTCGTCCGCTTCAGCATTGATGGTTGCCTTCACCTGATCATGACGACGGATGTACTTCCAGTCCGCCTCGTCGATGTAGATGCCGGCCGGACCGCTGCCGCCTTCCAGGTCGATAGCGACACTGGCACAGACCTGTGGCTTCACGCTGGCCAGGATCGGTACGAAGCCCAGTTGCAGGCTGGTTTCCAGCAACGCTGCCTGGTTCTTCTCGTCGATGTCCGCCGCCTCGTCGAGGTAGTACGGCAAGCGCACACGACCGGCCAGGTCGCGGTCCATCAAGTGCAGCAACAAGTACATGTTGGTCAGCGCCTTGATGGTCATCGTGGTGCCGTTGGACGCGGCGCCGTCGATGTCGGTGTGGATCACCGGTTGACCGTTGACCTTGGTGATCTCGAACGCCAGTTCGAACAAGTCCTTGAGACCCAGCTGGTTGTGGTTCGCCGCCACCAGGCGCGCCAGGTATTCCTTGGCCTCTTCGTTCTTGTTGTCCTGTTCCGCACTCTGGCTCAGATCGAACACCGACAGGGTTTCGCCTTCTTCGTACTGGCCGGCGCTGTGGATGATCTGGTCGATGTGCTTGAGCGCTTCCTTGTTCGGCGCAAGCACGATGCGGAAGCTCTGCAGGTTGGACACCTGACGTTTGTTGATCTCGCGGTTGAACAACGCCAACTGGTGCTCGAGGCTGTCGTAGTCGCTGCGGATGTTGCGCAGGGTGCGGGCGATGTCGGTAACGGCGGCGCGACGTGCCTTGCCCAGGGTCAGGGCTTCGTCGGTGCGGTGCGCGTACGCGTTGATCAGCAGTTGCAGGCGGCGCTCCATATCGTCTTCGCTGTCGAACTTGGCCACGCCCTTGAGGCGCACCTGCGCGTACAGCGCTTCGATCTGGCCATCGGCGCGCAACAGCCCTTGCCAACTGTCCTGATAGTCATTGAGCAGCGGCAACAGGTTGTCCATGGAGTCGTCGACCGGGTCCATGAACGGCGTGCCGAAAGGCAGGTCCGCCGGCAGTAGCTGACGGCGGCGCAGTGCATCATCGAGCGTGCGTTGCTTGGCTTCCATGTCGGCGATCTGCCGGCCGACCAGTTGCAGCTTGGCCGACAGTTGCTGGACGCGTTCGGTAAAGGCATCGCTGGAGCGCTTCAATTCGTCTTGCGCGGCTTCCATCTGAGCCAGCTGCTCAAGCTTGTCGCCTTCTTCGGCGCTCAGGGTTTGCGCGCGACGGAAGTCTTCCAGGGCCTTTTGCGCATCCAGCACTTGCTGGTACAGCGCCTCGGTCTGGGTCTTGCTCGCGGCGCGGTCGGCGGCCACGGCTTGCTGGGTTTTCAGTTGCTTGAGTTCTTTGTCCAGGCGCTCTTTCTGGTCGCGCAGTGCCGCTCGGTCCGCCAGGGCCTGCAAGGCCGGCGGCTCGATGTGGGAGATGTCGATAGACAGCCCCGGCACTTCGAAACGCTCGCCTTTGAAGCCGTCGAGGATCAGTTCTACGGATTTGACCCAGTCGCCGTTGTCGTCCAGCGCAATGCCATGCTCGCCCAGGGGCAGGCTGAACAGCGCGCTATTGAACAGACGCATCAAGCGTTCGACGTCCTGCTGCGAGAACTCCTCGCGCAAGCGGGCGTAGCTGTTGTTGTCGGCGTGATCGAGTTGCTGCTTGACCGACTTCAGGCGTTTTTCCAGGTCCCGCAGGCGCTCCTCCAGGTCCTCCGCGCTGAACTGCCGCGACTGGGCCAGCGCACCGGCCAGTTCATCGTGGGCGTCCTTGGCCGCGAGCAATTGCTGCTCCAGTACCTTGACGTCATCGACCAGGGCAAAGCGATGCTTGAGCACCGACAGCTCGCCGAGCCAGCGCTGGATGCCGGTGATTTCCCGCTCCAGACGCATCAGTTCCTGAGTGCCGCCGCGCTGGTCGTTTTGCAGTTCGTCCTGCTCGCGACGGTAGTGTTCGGCCTGGATCGTCAGCTCTTCCTTGCGTGCGCCAGCGTAGTCCGACCAAGTGCCGAGCAGGGAGTCGAGCAATGGCGAAATCCGGTGCAGTTTGCCACGCAGGATGTCGCGCTGTTTCACGCCGTTGGCCAAGGCTTCGACCAATGGGCCGGCGGCGACCAGCGAGTTGTAGTCCTGCTCCATGCGTCGTACATCACGGAAGGCTTCTTCGCACGCAGCGATGTAATCCACGCTACCGGAGCGCAGGCTGTGCTCGAAGGCATCCAGAAACAATTGCTTGAGCTTGGCCGCTGTGATTTCGCGCATGTGCAGCAGGTTGATGAACAGGGCGCGGAAGGTCTTCAGGCTCTGCTCACTGGTTGAGCGCAGGGGGATCAGCGTCAGGTCCAGCGGGATCGAGGTGTGGCCACCGACCAGCAAGCGACGCAATTCATCCGGCTTGAGTTCGTAGGCTTTCAGGCCTTCGCGTTCAAGGTTGGTGAACAGTTCTTTCTGGCGCAGGCAGGTATCGTTTTTCTGGTAATGAGCCAGGTCCAGTTTGCCGGCATAAGCGAAGAACTGGTGACCGAAACCGCCGCCCGGACCACGACCAACCACGCCTATCACGTGCGGACCGTGGGGCAGGTTCACTTCGACGAGGATGTAGCTGGTGTCGGAGGCGAAGTAGAAGCGCCGGGATTGTTCCAGGCTGTACTTGCCGAAACTCATGTCCGACATGCGCGCCAGAATCGGGAACTGCAAGGCGTTGATCGAGGCGGATTTGCCCAGGTTGTTCGCGCCGTAGACCGACAGCGGTTCTTCCAGCGGGAACAGCCCTAGGCTGTAACCGGCGGTATTCAGTAGGGCAAAGCGGCGGATGCCGTAGCGTTCCTTGCTCATGCGTCGAGCTCCTGTTCTTCGGCAATGGCGCGGGCCAGTGCGTCTTCTTCGCTTTCACCGTCGAACTCACTGAGGTCCAGGGGATCGTCGGTCTGCAGCAGCTTTTCGTCGCTGTCTTCGTCGATCAGCACCGGCGCCGGCAGTGGCAGCACGCTGTGCAGGCTGGCGGCAAGATCACGGTCCTGTTGAACCGACAGGCACACATCGAGGAAGCGGTGCATCGGCGGCAGGAAGCGGTAGACGCCGTTTTCTTCACTGGCGAAGCCGAGCTGGGTCATGCGGCGCATGATTTTTTCTTCCAGCTCGTCCTGGGTCTGCACTTCGGCCTGGATGAACAGGTCGCGGTACTTCTCGAGCAACGATGGCAGTTCATCGCGGCCGAGGCTGCCGCCGTCGAGCACGGCGATCGGGTCGCGGCCCTGGTCGGCCAGGTGCTCGACGAGGATGAAGGTGAACAGCGCCAGGCGCTGGGCCGTCTTGTTCACCGCCGCCGCCGCGAGGTCCGGCACGAAGTAGTAGAAACCACGGGTGTCGCAGACCAGTTCAAAGCCCAGCGCCTTGAACAGCGTGCGGTACTGGTCCTGAAAATTCGACAGCTGCGCGTACAGCTCTGGATCGCGACGGCTGACGTGGTAGCCCTTGAACAGCTCGCGAAAGATCGGCGCCAGCTGAGACAGTTCGGATAGATCAAGATGCATGGGGAGTACTGGCATGGAGGGTGCTCGCAGAATTCTCGGAGGCATCGTCGCCGGCCGAGAGCAGGGCGAAGGAGCGCAGGCTGACCTGGTGCTCGTGTGTGAAGTAATCGCGGCGTTCCAGACGTTCGCGTTTGAAGCGCTTTTCCCGCGACAGGCGCGAGAACCAATACAGCAGTTCGTCGGTGGCGCCGTCCGGTTCCTGCTCCAGAAGCCAGGTCATCAGGTCTGGCATCGGCAGGGCGTCTTCGCAACGGTCGAGCATCTCCCGGACCGTGCGTGGCGCACGCGGGGCATCGCCGCCCTTGTGGGTCTTGTGTGCCTTGGGGAAGCGCGCCGGTTTCGGCTCGAAACGGGCCAGGGCGTAAACATAGGCCTCGACCTGACTGGCACTGCCGAGAAAGGTGCTTTGCGGCCGGGTGAACATCGGCATCGCGGCTTGTGGCACGGCATCGATACCCTTGCGGCGAATCATCGACAGGGCCAGCGCCGCCCCACGGGTCACGGCGTTGTGACGGCGGGCTTCTTCACGCAGCGGCAGCAGCAGTTCGCGGGCGTGACGCAGGGTCAGTTGCGCACTGGTCTGCATTTCGAGGATCCGCGCGTGGGTGCGCAGCAGCATGTCGTCATCAACCAGATGGCCGAGGCGTTGCTGCTCGGTGAGCATGCGCAGCAGAACGTTTTCGACCTTGCGCACACCCTGTTCAAAGGCGCCGTCGGCGTTGACCAACTGAATCATCGGCTCGACGTATTCGTCCCAGGTCGCCAGGACTTCAGCGTAACGCTGGCGCAGCGGGATCTGCCGGTCGCTGGTCTTGGCCCGCTCGGCAACGGCCACCAGGGCCTGTTCGTCGTTGGCGAGTTTTTTCAATACATCGCGTACGCGCATGTCCAGCAGACGCAGTTGGCGCGCCAGATCATTGCCGTCGCGGATGTCGAAGGCGTCCTGGATGTAGCCGGCCAGGCGTTCGAGATGACGCAAATAGGCTTCGATCTCCAGACACAGGCCCAGACGGTGTTCACGGCGCAGGTAAGCGAGGAAGTCGTGGATCTGCGCGTTGAGCTCGAACCGGTTCGGGCTTTTCGCCACGGGAACCAGAATGTCGAGGCGAATCCACACATCCAGCAGGCTGGTGATGTCCTGCGGCGTACTGTCGAGTTGCTGGGCGGCCAGCTGTGAACGCAGTTCGTTGAGGCTCAGTGTGCCTTGGTCGAAGTGCTCGCACAGTGGCTCCAGAAGTGCCCAGTGTTCAGCGAGGGCGCGCAAGACGCGCTTGGGTTCGATCATCGGAATGGCCGGCTGGTTGGCGATTAAAAGCCGAGATTGTACTGCATCGGGACCGATGCGATTCACTCTTGGGACGGACTGTCGCTTTTCGTGCGATCAACTGCGGGCGATCTTGAGCGAAGGGCGGTAGAATCACCGCACTTTAGTTATCCACAAGTGGCCGACCTTTGCTTATCGAGTCTCGCCGCCGCGCCTATTTGAACGCCATGCAGGTGGTCAATTGGCTGCCGCGCACCGAATTGCCCTTTGCTGCGCCGTCGCGGCCCGAACTGCTGGAGCTGCCCGAGCCGTTGCCCGTCGCCCCGGCAGTGCCGGCACCTGCGGCCCAGGCGCCTGTGGAACCGCAGGTCAAACCGGCCGAGCGGGTGAAAATCGAAGTACCACGGCCATCATTGGCAAGCACGCGCACCGGGGCCAAACCGGTGGAAGAAGTCGTAGAAGCGCCGGTCGTTGTCAAGGTTGCCCCCGTACCGCCACCTCGTTTTGCCCTGCAGTTGCTGCGGGCAGGGCGTTGCCTGCTGCTGGTGGAGTTACCCACAGGCGAGGCGTTCCAGGCCCGTGATCCCGCTTATCTGTTGCTCAAGGACATGTTGCGCGCCGCCGGCCTGCCGGACAGCCCGCAGATCATCGGCGAGCCGGTGCGCTGGCCGCTGCTGGCCAGAGGCACCATGGATCAGGGCCCGGAAGCGGCGCGTGACTTCGTGCAGGGCTTTATCTCGGCCCGGCTGGAAGACGCACCGTGCGTCTGTCTATGGCTGATCGGCCTGCCCGCCGTGCGTTTTGCCGGGGAGGCCAATGCCGAATCCTTCAATCGCGAACTCCAGGTCGAAGGCCTGGGCTCGGTCTGGGCCTTGCCTGGCCTGGAATTATTAATGGAAGAGCCACAGCGTAAGGCTGATGTCTGGCAAGCCATGCGTCGGCTGATGGCGCGCTGGAAAGAATCGAATGAGTGACGCTGTATCGTTCCGCCCGATGACCGAGGCGGACCTGGAAGCTGTACTGAAAATCGAATACGCGGCCTATAGCCATCCCTGGACCCGCGGGATTTTTCTCGATGGCCTGGGCAAATACCAGATCTGGCTGATGTTTGAAGGTCAGCAGCAGGTCGGTCACGGTGTGGTGCAGATCATTCTCGATGAGGCGCACCTGCTGAACATCACCGTCAAACCGGAAAACCAGGGTCGTGGCCTCGGTTTGACGCTGCTGGAGCATTTGATGTCGATTGCCTGCAAGGCCGACGCCCGGGAGTGTTTCCTGGAAGTGCGCGACAGCAACACTGCGGCATTCAAGTTGTATGAGCGCTATGGCTTCAACGAGATCGGACGTCGGCGGGATTACTACCCGGCGGTGGGCGGACGCGAAGATGCGGTGGTCATGGCCTGTACGCTGGTAGATTGAGCATCTTTGTTACAAATTAAGCGCCGATTGCTGTGCAGGAGCCACCAAAGGCTCCTGTCCAGGATCGATCAACGCTTGCGGTCCAGCGGATCGCGCCGGGCCATTTCCTCTTCATCCAGCCCATTGCCCCCGCCGATGTCGTCTTTATCGACAATGCTCAAGTCCCAATCAGCCTGATCCCCTTTACCCGCTTCATGGGCATCCCGGGCACCGTCTTCGCGGATCAGGGTTTCCGGGCTCAAGTCATCATCGGTGGGCTCGTGGTCAGCGGTCGATGCACCGGTCATGCCGGCTTCGCGCACGCGCCGACGGGGCATCAGTTGCGCTCGCTCGCTGTCCGGCAACTCGTCGCCGATCCTGGCATCGGGTTCTTCCTCGTCGAAATCCAGCTCATGCACCGAACCCATGCGGTCTTCGTTATCATCGATGGGTTCTGGTTGCACCGCATCATATGGACGTCGTGAATCAGTCATGGCAATTCCTCATACTGTGGGCCTTACTAGGTGGACCCACTGGGTTACCGAGAATTCCACCGGCATGGAGCGCCATTTACGAGCTTTCGGTGGCATGTGCATAAAGCGCGTGACCTCGACGGGCGGTTGTCTGTCAAAGCTGCGCATCATTCTCGAGGCTTCATTGCATGAACGAACTACAAGATCTGATCGACAACAACGAGCGCTGGGCTGACGCGATCACCAAAGAAGATCCTGACTTCTTCGCCAAGCTGGCTCGCCAACAGACTCCCGAGTACCTGTGGATCGGCTGTTCCGATGCCCGGGTGCCGGCCAACGAGATCGTCGGCATGCTGCCGGGCGATTTGTTCGTCCACCGCAACGTGGCCAATGTGGTGTTGCACACCGACCTCAACTGCCTGTCGGTGATTCAATACGCGGTAGACGTACTCAAGGTCAAACACATTCTGGTCACCGGCCACTATGGTTGCGGTGGTGTTCGAGCCTCGATGCAGGATCGCCAGTTCGGCCTGATCGACGGCTGGCTGCGTTCGATTCGCGATCTTTACTACGAGAAGCGCGAAGAACTCGCCAAACTGGCCACTGAAGAGGAGCAGGTCGATCGACTCTGCGAACTCAACGTGATTCAGCAAGTGGCCAATGTCGCCCATACCAGCATCGTGCAAAACGCCTGGCACCGCGGACAGAGCCTGTCGATCCACGGTTGCATCTACGGCATCAAGGACGGTCGCTGGAAAAGCCTGAACACTACGATCAGTGGCTTCGAGCAATTGCCGCCACAGTACCGCCTGCGTCCGGTACAGCCGTTGTAAGCCACTTCAGCACAGACGGTGCCGGCGCCAGCGTTGTAAAAACAGCTGGCCGTCGGCATTCGGCGCTTCATCGTAACCGTTAATCCAGCCCCGGCAGTTGTGTGAGCCGCAGCGGCACTCGAATTGGCGCAGCAGTTTGTCTTCGCTGACGGTGTAATCCATTGTCAGCCAATCACCTTTCTGAATGTCCTTCAGTGCCCATAACCACAGTTCGCTCAGGTCGAGAAAGACGTTGGGGTCGCAGGAGTGCCGCAATAACCCGCAGAAACGCGGATCGTAGACGTGCACGCCAGGCGCCAGTTGTCGGGTATGTCGGCAGCGATAGGTCAGCAAATGCCCGGAAACCCGGCAGATTCGGCTGATTCGGGGAAATTCGCGCAGGGCGACAGCGGCCACCGGCGTGCCTTTGTCGTTGGAAAGAATCTCAAAATCGTCGAGGGACGGGAATCCGAGGCGAAGCGGCAACTTCGTAGAGGGATAAACACCTTTTGGAAGTGCTGCGACAGACTTGTGCTGGGCATCGGCTTTCATGACGATCCTTGTATGCCAGGGTGCTGCGACCTCCATCAGCTGACGACCTTGTCAACGCTGCAGCACGTTCAACACAAGCCTCTCGCAGTTATTCTGGCCGGTCTACTGTCATAACTGACAGCCAGCCAGCCGTTTATCGGATCACCCGTTTATAACGGCGGAGCGGGAAGTGCGGTCGCTGGTGCCGGTGCCTTGAGTTGTTTGAGCTGGGCCTGGATCGTTGCCGACGCGCATTTGCCCGCGGCTTGTTGGGGCGTCAGATTGCGGATCGAGGTGTAGAACAGCTCGCAGGTTTTATCTTTCTGGGCCACTTGCCAGGTTTGCGTGCAACTCCTGAGCTCAATATCAGCATTGCTGTCAGTCTCGCGGCCCATGGCGGCCTGCCAGCACGCGGCGCTCAGGTCCTGTCCCATGACTTTCAGTCCCGCTGCATCGGCTTTGGCCTTGGCATCGGTGCCGGTGTAGTTTGCCGGGTCGGCGGCGTACCAAATGTAGCTCGGGTGGTTGGCACCCAGTACGGGGACTTTCAGCCCCTCGTCCGGGCTGATGTTCACCAGGCCCAGTACGTTCACCGTCGGCCCGTACTGCTGTTTGATCCAGTCACGCACCGGTGAACCAAACGCAACCATCGGTACGGCCTCGCCGCTGGCATTTCGGCTGAGGTTCTTGACCATGGTGGTCTGGTAGTCCTTGAAATATTCGTAGACACCTTCCAGGTCCTTGCCGGCGTTGGACGGCGCGGCAATCGGAGCGATGTCGATGATCGTCTGGTAGCTCGGCGTCTGCTCGGCCGGGACGCCATTGATGGTCAGCAATGAGGCCCAGCGATCCGTCGTGGCTGACTTGAGGTAATCCTGGGCCTGGGTCAATGAATAGTCGGGCGGGAAGTGCAGCAGTTCGACGCTTCTGCGGTTTTCCAGGGGCATGCCCAGCGGCAGGAAAAAATACCAGTTATAGGCCCACTTGCCGTCGGCATTCAGTTTGCTGGCGCCGGTGTAAGCCAGATCGCCGGCGTCGAGCAGCGCCGTCAAGGGTTTTTGATAGTCGGCGGGTACGCCGCTGATGACAGTGAAGAGCTGACCATTATCGGTTCTAACCAGAACCTTCGCGGCGCCGTAGCCATCGCGCTGCACGCTTTGGGTCAGGTAATGCTCGACTGTTTGCTCCAGTGTCCAGTTGCGAAAGCAAATCACGTTGCAGTTGTTGGGATAAGCAAAAAGACGCGTGAGGCGTTCGGTGCTGCCCAAGTTCAGGGTCACATCGGCGTGGGCGGCGGCGCTCAGGGTGAGTGCCGCGAGAGTCAGTCCTGCGAGTTTGATCATGCTCAGATCCTTTTTAGCCTATGGGTCCGTTGGCGGGTACAGCATGCGGCTCATGACACCTCTCAAATGTGGGAGCTGCACCGCCTCCCACAAAAGTTCCAGCGGTCTACGGCATGACCGGCGGCGTATACGCCAGCGTCGTTCCCAGCGCCCAGAGCAACAGCAACACCAGCGGCGTGTGCACCAGCAGTTGCACGAACGAAAATCCGATCAGGTCCCGCGCCTTCAGCCCGAGCACGCCCAGCAGCGGCAGCATGTAGAACGGGTTGATCAGGTTGGGCAAGGCTTCGGCGGCGTTGTAGATCTGCACGGCCCAACCCAGGTGGTAGTTCAGATCCGTGGCGACTTGCATCACATACGGCGCCTCGATGATCCACTTGCCGCCACCGGACGGAATGAAGAAGCCGAGGATCGCCGAGTACACGCCCATCAGCAGCGCATAGGTATCGTGGGAAGCGATGCTGACGAAGAAGGTCGAGATGTGATGGGCCAGGGTCTGGGCATCGGCACCTTTGACCGTGGTCATCAATGCGGCGATCGAGCCGTACAGGGGGAACTGGATCAGCACGCCGGTGGTAGTCGGTACCGCACGGGCCACGGCGTCGAGGAAGCTGCGCGGGCGCCAGTGCAGCAGCGCACCGAGCATGATGAACAGGAAGTTGTAGGTGTTGAGGCCGGAGATCGCGCTGATCGCCGGTTTGGTCGAGAACTCATGGAACAGCCATCCGGCGGCCAGCAGCACCAACAGTATGATGAGCAGCGGGCTGTGCTCCAGCCATTCGCCGGGGCGGGTGCGTGGTTGCAGGGGCGGTAGATTGAAACTCGGGTCGACACCGCAGTCCTTGGCGTCCCGTGCCGAGTTGGGGCCGGGGGCGGTTGCGTAGGCGATGATGATCGAGACGACGACCAGCGCCAGCAACATCACACCCGACTGCCAGAGAAAGATGGTCTGGGTGAAGGGAATGACCCCGGTGATCGACAGAATCGACGGCGGCAGGCTGGCCGGGTTGGCCTGCAATTGTGCCGCGGACGATGACAAACCCAGGGCCCACACCGCGCCAAGGCCCAGGTACGCTGCGGCACCGGCGGCGCGATAGTCCATCTTCAGGTCGGTACGGCGGGCGAGGGCGCGCACCAGCAAGCCGCCGAACACCAGCGACAGGCCCCAGTTCAGCAGCGATGCAACCATGGAGATCAGTGCCACCCAGGCCACGGCGGAGCGACCGTTTTTCGGGATCTTCGCCAGACGGTCGATCAGCTTGACTGCCGGTGGCGAACTGGCGACCACATACCCGCCGATCACCACGAAAGCCATTTGCATGGTGAACGGGATCAGGCTCCAGAAACCGTCGCCGAACGCCATGGCCGCGTCGGTAGGTTTGGCGCCCATGGCCATGGTGGCGAGGGCGACGATAATCACGGCCAGCGCGGCAAACACCCAGGAATCGGGGAACCAGCGTTCGGCAAAACTTGAGCAGCGCAGGGCAAAGCGGGCGGAGCGGCTATCTTCGATATCAGCGGCCACGGGAGTACCTCGAATTATTATGTTTATTGTGGTCTTCGGGGCGGTAGTGGCCCATTCGGACAGACATCGACATTAATTCACCCGAAAGGTTTTTGCGGGGCTGTTTTGCGACTATGCGACTTTAGTCTAGCGGGTTGTCCGCTGGCGCGTTTGCGTAGACCATGGGCGCCTTGGTTTTTGCCTGCACCAGAGTTCTTTTCATGACTGCCAACACCGATTCACCCCCGGCGCCCTTCAACCGCTCGGACTACAAAACCCTGGGGCTCGCGGCCCTCGGCGGCGCGCTGGAAATCTACGATTTCATCATCTTCGTATTTTTCGCGCTGACCCTGAGCCAGTTGTTCTTCCCGCCGGAAATGCCGGAATGGCTGCGCTTGCTGCAGAGCTTCGGCATCTTCGTCACCGGCTATCTGGCACGTCCTCTGGGCGGGATCCTGATGGCGCATTTCGCCGATCGTTTGGGCCGCAAAAAAGTCTTCAGCCTGAGCATCCTGATGATGGCGTTGCCTTGTCTGCTGATCGGAATCATGCCGACCTACGCGCAAATCGGCTATTTCGCCCCGCTATTGCTGTTGCTGCTCAGAGTGTTTCAAGGGGCGGCCGTGGGCGGTGAAGTGCCGAGCGCCTGGGTGTTCGTCGCCGAGCATGCGCCTGCGGGCCATCGGGGCTATGCCCTGGGCTTTTTGCAGGCAGGACTGACCTTCGGTTATCTGCTCGGTGCCTTGACGGCCACCTTCCTGGCGCAGGCCTTCACCCCGGTCGAAATCCTCGATTACGCCTGGCGTTACCCGTTTCTGCTGGGCGGCGTGTTTGGTGTGATCGGCGTCTGGCTGCGCCGCTGGCTCAGCGAAACGCCGGTATTCATGGCCATGCAGGCGCGGCGCGAGCAAACCGTGGAGCTGCCGTTGCGCAGTGTCCTGCGTGAGCATCGCCTGGCCATGCTGCCGGCGATGCTCCTCACCTGTGTGTTGACGTCGGCGGTGGTGGTGTTCGTGGTCATCACCCCGACCATGATGCAGAAAACCTTCGGCATGACCGCCAGTCACACCTTCGCCCTGAGCGCGTTGGGTATTGTTTTTCTGAACATTGGCTGCGTGCTCGCGGGGTTACTGGTCGATCGCATCGGCGCCTGGCGCACCGTGATGTTGTATAGCTTGCTGCTGCCATTGGGTATCGGCGTGCTTTACACCTGTCTGATCAGCGGCGGCGACTGGGTCGGTCTGGCCTACGCGGTGGCGGGGCTCGGTTGCGGGGTGGTCGGTGCGGTGCCCTCGGTGATGGTCAGCCTGTTCCCGGCGCGGATTCGTGTATCGGGCATCTCCTTTACCTACAACATTGCCTACGCGGCCTGGGCAAGTATCACACCGCTGCTGTTGATCGGTCTGATGCCGTGGAGTCCATGGATCTGTGTGATTTTCTGCGCGGTGATGGGGGCAGTGGGCGTAAGCAGCGCGGCTTACTTCGGCACGCGGATGCCGAAAATCGCCAGTTGTTCGACCGTTGGCGCTGCGTGAATCAACAACACGATGGGGGGTGCCCGAACTATTTTTGTAGGACAAAGCTGAAACACTCTTCAGAAAAGATCCGCAAGGCCGATGGCTAGGCTGTAAATCGCTTTCTACCCCAGTCCATCGGTGCATCCCCATGTTCAATAAACGCTTGAAGCAGGAGCTATCGGCTCTTCGCGAAGAACTCTCCAGCCTTCAGCAAGTGAAGGAAAGCCTGGAAAGCGAGATGCTTGTGTTGACCCTCGATACAGATGGGCGGGTCCAATCGGTCAATCAGAATTTCCTCAGCGAAATGCACTACAAGAGGGACGAACTGATTGGCCGGCACATCGAAGAAATCGTTCCCGAGCATGTGAGAAACGACGAATTCCAGTTGCGTTTCAAGGCGGCGATGAGCCGTGGCGAGCACTTTGCCGGCGCGGTGCGCCTGTTGCGGGGCACTGGCCAGGAAGCATGGTTGCGTTCGATCCTGCAGCCAGTGCGCTCGGCCAATGGCCAGATCAAGCATTTTTCGATTTTCTCCAGCGACCTGACCCGCACCATCGAGACCTCCCGTGAGCACGAAAACCTGATCGGCGCGCTGATGCGTTCGACGGCGGTGATCGAGTTCGATCTCAATGGCAATGTGTTGACCGCCAACGACCGCTTTCTCAGCGGCATGGGTTACAGCCTGGCGCAGATCAAGGGCAAGCATCACCGCATGTTTTGCCTGCCGGAAGAGGCCAACAGCGCCGAGTATCAGGACTTCTGGCGTCGTCTGAACGCGGGTGAGTATGTGGTTGATCGCTTCAAGCGCATCGATAGCCATGGTCGTACGGTATGGCTGGAGGCCTCTTACAATCCGGTGGTCGATGCCAATAACAAACTTTACAAAGTGGTGAAGTTCGCCACGGTGGTCACCGATCAGGTCAATCAGGAGCAAGCCGTCGCCGAAGCAGCGAACATCGCCTACAGCACCTCGCAGCAAACCGATCAGAGCGCCCAGCGAGGCAGTACCGTGGTCAATCAGGCGGTGGATGTGATGCGTGATCTGGCCAAGCACATGCAAACCGCAGGTGATGGCATTGAGGCGCTCAATGAACAGTCGCTGGTGATTGGCTCCATCGTCAAAACCATCAGCGGCATCGCCGAACAAACCAACCTGCTGGCGCTCAACGCGGCCATCGAAGCGGCACGCGCCGGTGAGCAGGGCCGAGGGTTTGCCGTTGTAGCGGATGAGGTCCGGCAACTGGCTTCGCGGACCAGCCAGGCCACCGACGAAATTGTTGTGGTGGTGCGGCAGAACCAGGATATGGCGCGCAACGCCGTGTCGCTGATCACCGACGGCAAGCTGCAGGCCGAGCACGGGCTGACGCTGGCGGCGGAAGCCGGCACGGTGATTGTCGAGATCCAGGACGGCGCGCAGAAAGTGGTGAATGCGGTGGGGCAGTTTGCCAATCAGTTAGCGACTTGATCCATTAAAAGATCGCTGCCTTCAGTTGCTCCTTCATGGGTTCACATCCGGTGTAGACGCGTTGCAGGCGGTGATCCTTACGCCTGCTCAAGCCAGCTCTCGCAAGATGTCGTTACAATCGGCTCTTTACCCCAGGAGCAGACATCCATGAGTGTTTCTCACCGTTGCCCGGTCCCGTTGTCCAAGGCCTACCGTCTGCTCAATCACGGGCCCACCGTTCTGGTTAGCGCGGCCCATGACGGTCAGCGCAATATCATGGCGGCGGCCTGGGCGATGCCGCTGGATTTCGAACCGCCGAAAATCGCCGTGGTGCTGGACAAGTCCACCTGGACCCGACAGCTGCTGGAAGCCTCCGGGACCTTCGTGCTGAACGTTCCCTGCGCAGCCCAGGCCGATATCGTCCAGACCGTCGGCTCGACGTCTGGGCTGGAGCTTTCGCGGGAGCAAGGGCGCGACAAATTCCAGATCTATGACTTGCCGACGTTCGACGCCGAACTGATCGACGCGCCGATGCTCGAAGGCTGCGTTGCCTGGCTCGAATGCCGGTTGTTGCCGGAGCCCGACAACCATCAGCAGTACGATCTGTTTCTGGCGCAGGTGATTGCCGCCCAGGCCGACGAGCGCGTGTTCAGTGACGGGCGTTGGCACTTTGAAGGCCAGGATGCGTTGCGCACTCTGCACCACGTCGCCGGTGGGCACTTTCTGACCATCGGCAACCCGGTGGATGGCAAAACCTTGCAGCCTTGAGGTGACTGCTACCCTAGCCATAAGCACATTCACGAAGAGGTCAGGCAATGAGCAAGTTGCGTGTGGGGATTATTTTCGGGGGGCGGTCGGCAGAGCACGAAGTGTCGTTGCAGTCGGCGAAGAACATCGTCGATGCACTGGATCGTTCGCGCTTCGAACCGGTGTTGATCGGTATCGACAAACAAGGCCACTGGCACCTCAATGACCCGTCGAATTTCCTGCTGAATCAGGAAAACCCGACGCTGATCGCCCTCAATCAGTCCAATCGCGAATTGGCCGTCGTGCCGGGCAAGGTCAGCCAGCAATTGGTTGAAACCTCCAGTCAGGAACTGTTGGGCCATGTCGATGTGATCTTCCCGATTGTCCACGGCACCCTCGGTGAAGACGGCTGCCTGCAAGGGCTGCTGCGCATGGCCGACCTGCCGTTTGTCGGCTCCGATGTGCTTGGTTCGGCGGTTTGCATGGACAAGGACATCAGCAAGCGTCTGCTGCGCGATGCCGGGCTGGCGGTCACGCCGTTCGTGACCCTGACCCGATCTGCCATGGCGCGCAACGGCTTCGCCGAGGTGACGGGCAAGCTCGGCTTGCCGTTGTTCGTCAAACCGGCAAACCAGGGCTCTTCCGTGGGGGTGAGCAAAGTCAACGACGAAGCCGAATACACCGCGGCACTCGAGCTGGCATTGGGCTTCGATGAAAAAGTACTGGTCGAGTCTGCCGTCAACGGCCGCGAGATTGAATGCGCGGTGCTCGGTAACGAAGACGCGATCGCCAGCGGTTGTGGCGAAATCGTGGTGCACAGCGGGTTTTATTCTTACGACAGCAAGTACATCGATGACAAGGCCGCTGAAGTGGTGGTGCCGGCCAGCATCAGTCACGAGGCCAGCGAACGTATTCGTGCCATGGCCGTCGAGGCGTTCCACGTCCTGGGCTGTTCCGGGCTGGCGCGGGTCGATGTGTTTCTGACCGACAGCGGTGAAGTGCTGATCAACGAAATCAATTCGCTACCCGGATTCACCCGCATCAGCATGTACCCGAAACTGTGGCAGGCCGCTGGCATGACCTACAGTGAACTGGTCACGCGGTTGATCGACCTGGCGCTGGAGAAACACCGGATTCGGCAGACGCTGAAAATCAGTCGATAAGCGGGCGTGACGGCGATGATCAAGGGGTGTCGCCTGCTGGCCTGATTCTAAGGTTCGTCCGATGCTCGATCAGGCCTGTTTGACTGGCTTGATCAGGCTCTGCGCTGGTATTCCAAATAGATCATGCAGTTTCCAGATCATGGGAAGTGTCAGCGCTCGTTTTCCATTCAGTACTTCATAGACCCGGTTTGTTCTGCCAATCGCAGGTGCGAGGTCTGCAGCGGACAAGCCGGATTGCTCCATGCGAAATTTGATCGCATCGATCGGGTTGGGGAGATCGACTGGAAACTGCTTCGATTCGTAGGCTTCGATAAGCGTGATCATGATCTCAAAGTAGTCACCTTCAGGGGTGCCAGGATCTGGTTCGTTATCGAACAGCGCTGACACATTGTTGAGCGCTTCACGGTAATCCTCGTCAGTGCGAATGGGGCGAATGTTCATGGGTTACTCCATCTCGACGGTGTCAGCGTCGATTGCGTCGTATTGTTTGTGAGTGCCGACAAATTTTATGTACACGGCCCCAAAGCGATAGACCACTGCGACGATCAGCCGAAAGTCGTTGCCCTTGATGTTGAATACCACTCGGCGGCTTTTGAGAATGCTGGCGGTCGCGAAGTGCATCTTTATGTCTGAAGGTGTTCTCCAGTCGGAGTTTCTTGCCTCATCAATCCAGGCCAGGAAGGATTGTTCCGATTCGGGGTATTTCTTCCAGAATCTTTTTAGCTGACTGATGGCGATGATTCTCATGGCATGATCCTAGTCCCGTGGTGGGACTCGTGCAAGTCTCAGAAAGTGCAACCGATGTATGGCGAGCAGGGCTGATTTGACTTCGATGCTCGAGTCATTCTCAAAACTGGCGCAACGAGCGAGTCGATGATGGGCAGATGAAAGTGCTCTCAGTTAACTCTACTGAAGTAGCAATCGCTTGCGGGTAGGAACTGGCTGGGTTTGAAAAGCGATCAGGAGCTGATATTTACAAAAAAGGGCCTACCCCTCGGTAAGCCCTTTCTCACATGGCCGTAAGACTCAATCCCCCAGCGCTTCTCCCTCACGCCGAGGGTCGGCGCCACCGGTCAGCGATGTTTTGCCTTGCGCATCCTTTGTTCGAACAATCGCCTGGGTGCCGCTGGTCATGTCGATTTCATTCACCTCGTGCCCTTTGGCTTTCAACGCCTGGATCAGTGCCGGGCTGAACTGCCCGCGTTCCAGTTCGGTCGGGCCATTGCGACTGCCGAAGTTGGGCAGGTTAATGGCTTGCTGTGCGTCGAGGTTCCAGTCGAGCAGGCCGAGGGTGGACTTGGCGACGTATTCGATGATCTGCGAGCCGCCGGGTGAACCAATGGTGGCGAGGAACTCACCGCTCTGGCGGTCGAAGATCAAGGTAGGGGCCATGGACGAGCGTGGGCGCTTGCCGGGTTCGACACGGTTGGCGACTTTTTGCCCGTGCTCTTCGGGGATGAACGAGAAGTCCGTCATCTCATTGTTGAGCAGGAATCCCTGAACCATCAGGTGCGAACCAAAGGCAGACTCGATGGTGGTGGTCATGGACACCGCGCCGCCCTCGTCGTCGACGGCGACCACCTGTGAGGTGGAGATGCGCAACGGCGACCGGTCCGGCGCATAGGCAACCTGAATGCCTGGAGGCGTGCCTGGTTCAGCTGTGCCCATGCTGTGCTCACCGATCAGGGCGGCGCGGCTGGCAAGGTAACTCGGGTCGACCAGGCCTTTGACCGGAACCGGCACGAAATCCGTATCCGCCACGTACTGCGCGCGATCGGCATAGGCCAGGCGCTCGGCTTCGGAAATCAGGTGCACGGCTTGCGGGTCGGGTTCAATCCCTGCCGGCGCGTTGGTTTTTACCGGTTTCAACGGCGCCAGGGCGTAGAGTTTGTCGCGCGCCTCCAAGGCTTGCAGCGTACCGAGGATCTGCGCCACGGCGATGCCGCCCGACGACGGTGGCGGCATGCCGCAGACCTGCCAGCGCTTGTAGTCGGTGCACAGTGGCGCACGCTCCTTGGCGGTATAGCCCTTGAGGTCGTTCAGGGACAGGCTGCCGGGGTTGGTGTGGCCCTGAACCTTTTTCACGATCTCCTGCGCGACGGCACCCTGGTACAGCGCATCTGGCCCTTCGTTGGCGATGCGTTGCAGCACGGCGGCCAATGCCGGGTTTTTCAGGCGGGTGCCAATGGCTTTCGGGCGGCCATCGGCATCCAGGAAGTAGGCCACCATGTCGGGCGAACTGCGCAGCGACGAATCCGACGCGATCAACTGATGCAGGCGTGGCGAAATGGCGAAACCTTGCTCCGCCAGTTTGATCGCCGGTTCGAACAGCTGTGCCCAAGGCAGGCGGCCATGTTTTTTGTGGGCCAGTTCAAGGGCGCGCAGTACGCCTGGCGTCCCCACCGAACGACCACCAATCTGCGCCCGGGTGAAAGGCATGGGAGTGCCATCGGCTTGCAGGAAAAGCCTTTGCGTGGCACCGGCCGGTGCCGTTTCGCGGCCGTCATAAGTGCGCACGTTTTTTCCGTCCCACAGCATGATCAACGCGCCACCGCCAATGCCGGAAGATTGCGGCTCGACCAGCGTCAACACCGCTTGCATCGCAATCGCCGCATCGATGGCCGAACCGCCACGACGCAGCATTTCCCGTCCGGCCTCCGCCGCCAGCGGGTTGGCGGCGGCTGCCATGTGCCTGGAGGCGTGCCGGGTTTGCAGGTCGGTGCGATAACCGGAAGCGCTTTCCGGCGCGACGGGCAGCGTCGAGACTGATGGCGCGTTGCAGGCGGTCAGGGCTAAAGCCGCAGTGATCAGCGACAACGCTGACAGGCGCATGCGCCTCAAGTGGAAGGCTGAGAACATGCGGGGCACTCCGTCCGTGGGAAAAAGGGTTCGTGGACTTTATCGGCCACCGCCCGGTGACGCAAACCGTGCCCCGCGACCAGGACGCTTTTGTCCTTCATCAATGGATGGATTTTCTGTAGGGTCAATGCCACCAGGCAGGCCAGAAGATCAATAAGAGGCACACATGCAGACCGAGTTCCCGACCCAGCCAAGCTACCGCTCCCAGCGTGAACAATTCCTCGCGGCGGCCACCGCCGCCGGCGCAACGCTGACCGAGTATCCACATCCGCTCACAGGGCCCTTCGGCGAAGCCTTGGGCACCGATGTAGCGGTCCTCGGCGATCCCGGTGCCAAGCGTCTGCTGATTGCGCTCAGCGGCACCCATGGGGTCGAAGGCTTCTATGGTTCCGGGTGCCAGATCAAATGGCTGCAGGAGCTGGGCAAGCGTGTGCTGCCGGCCGATGTGGCCGTGGTGATGATCCATCTGATCAACCCCTGGGGGACGGCGTGGCTGCGTCGGGTCAACGAAGACAACATCGACCTGAACCGCAATCACCTGAACTTCGAGCGGCCGCTGCCTGATAACCAGGCGTATGAAGCGTTGCACGAAATCTACGCCTGCACCCAGTTGCAAGGTCCCGAACGTGAGCGCACGGACGCCTTGCTGGATGCGCAGATTCACGAACACGGCTGGCCGGCGGTCATGTCGATTGTCGAAGGCGGGCAGCATGCGCATCCCGATGGATTGTTCTATGGCGGGCTGGCGCCGAGCTGGTCGAATCGCACCTTGCACCAGATCATCCAGAAGCATGTCGCCCATGCCGATGTCGCCATGTGTTTCGACTTGCACACCGGTGCCGGCGAATACGGTCATCCGATGCTGCTGACGATTACCGAAGCGGCCTATCCGGCGCTGGCCGATGCGCAGGCGCTTTATGGTCCGTGGCTCTACACCTTGCACACCGGTGCCGACACCCTGAGTGAAACCGGTGTGGCGGCCACCGCGACTGGCTACACCTCGCAGGCATTGATCAATGCGCTGCCGCAGGTGCGGTTGATGCCGTTCGTCATTGAGTGCGGAACGTATCCGGGGGCGCAGGTGCATCGTCATCTGCGCGATGACCACTGGCTGCATCTGCACGGCAATCCGAGCGACGCGGTAGGGCGCGAGATCAAATTGAATCTGCTGGAGCAGTTCTATCCCGCCGATGGCGACTGGCAGGCGATGGTCTGGCTGCGGACCTGGCAGATATGGGAGAGGGCGTTGTCGGCGTTGGCGACGGTTCGAGTCTGAGGTTGTTTTAGGTAGGCGCGAGCCTGCTCGCGATGAATCCAAAGACGCTGCGGGGTATCAGGCTCGCCGCGTCATCGTTGACGACCATCACGAACAAGCTTGCTCCTACAGCAGCCATAAAAGGCAGGCATAAAAAAACGGCTTACCTTGCGGTAAGCCGTTTTTAGTACTTGGTGGCTACACAGGGACTTGAACCCCGGACCCCAGCATTATGAATGCTATGCTCTAACCAACTGAGCTATGTAGCCAAGTGGCGCGCATTATTCACCGGTAACGGGGATGCGTCAAGCATAAATCTAAAATATTTCTCTACGCTTTCAACCGCTTATCCTCCTGACCCGAAAAAACGGGTCAGGGGAGGGCATCATTTGAGCTGAAATCTGCCGGTATTGGCGCTCAAAGCCTTGCTGCCCTGACTCAAGGTATCTGCCGCAAGGTTCACCGCCCGCGCACCTTCGAGCAAGCGGACCGCCGCCTGATCGACTTGCTGGATGTTGCCGCTGACCTCATCGGCTGTACTCGCTTGCTCGTCGACCGCCGTGGCGATCTGCGCCAGGGTGTCGGTGACCCCCTGTACGGCGCTGGCGATTTCCCCCAAGCGTTCGCCGAGGCTGGTGACGGCCTGCGCATCGGTCTGAGCCTGCCCGCAGGCCGCTTCCATCAGGCTGACGGCTTCGTTCACGGTGCTGCGCAGGCTGTCGACGGTGCCGGCGATTTGCGCGGTCGAGGACTGGGTGCGTTGCGACAGGCTGCGCACTTCATCGGCCACCACGGCGAAACCGCGGCCCTGTTCACCGGCGCGGGCCGCTTCGATGGCGGCATTGAGCGCCAGCAGGTTGGTCTGTTCGGCGACGCCGCGAATGGTATCGACCACCAGTTGAATCTGCTGCCCCTGCTCACTGACCCGGCCCAGCGCCGCCGCCGTGTCATTCAAGCGTTGATTGAGTTGTTGGATGCTGGCCGTCGTGCGCTGGCTGTCACGGCTGCTGTCGGCGGCGATACGCTGGGTCTGCTGGGCGCTGCCGGACGCTCGTTCGCAGCTGTCGGAGACCCCTTGGGAGGTCGCGGCCAGTTGCGTCGCCGCCGCTGCAATCTGGCTGATTTGCAGTTGCTGGGCTTCGACCTCGCCCAAGGCGTCGGCAGAGTGATGATTGAGGGTTTGCACCGCGTTGCTCAGTTGCAGGGTTTCGTGATCGACCCCCAGCAGGCTGGCGCGCAATTGCACCACCGCGACGTTGAGGGCGGTGCTGATGGCGGCCAGTTCGTCGCGGCCGTGCACCGGCACCTGCAAGCTCAGATTGCCATCGCGCAAGGCCTCGGCCAGCAAGGTGATACCGCTGGCGCTGCGGCGGATCGACGCCTGCAAACAGATGAACAGGTACAGCGCGGCCAGCAGCAGGCCGCCCAATATGCTCGCCGTCACAATGAACCGGCGTATGGCCGAACCCTGGTAGTCATCCAGGCGCTGATCCAGTGAAACCAGTGATTGCTGGCGCAACGCGGCGAGGTCGGAAAGCAGGGCATCGAGGCTGCGTTCGAAGTCTTCGGGCTTGAGGGTGATGCTGCCGCCGAACACACCGTCGTCCAGAACTTTCAGGCCAGCGTCGAGGTGCTTGAGGCTGTCATGGTATTGCCCGGCCCAGGCTTGCAGAGCGCTGGGCAGCCGCGCTTCAAGCAAACCTGCCGTTTTGACCAGTTGTTCCCGGGCATCGCCGATTCGACTGCGCAAGTCGCGCAGTTGCAGGCGACTTTGCAGCGTGAATTGCCCGGACACCACCGAGGCCTGGCCGACACTGGCCAGGCGGCCGACGCGTTCGATCAGGTCGGGCGCGTGCTGAGTGGAGATCTGCGTCAGCAGGTAGGTTTCCAGCCAGGGGGCCAGCGTCAGGCGATTATCCATGGCGATCTGCTCGCGCAAGGCTTGCAGCGCGCTCAGGGCGTTGGTGAAGCGATCATAGCCGTCCGGCCACCATCCGACGCTGCTCAGACTCTTCGAGTCCAGGCCGTTGAGGGCATTTTGCAGCGCTTGAAAACGGGTCAGGGTTTCGCCTTCCGCACCTTCCTTTTGCAGGGCGCTGCTCAGGTCTGAGGTGGCTTGGGCGACAGCAGGCTGGACCGCGTCGAATGCGGCCATGGCGCTGAGTGTTGCCGGCGTTGGCTGGCGATTGGTTTCGGTGGCGCGCCAGCGAGCGGCACGGTCACGCTGGGCCTCCAGCAGGTTATCGAGCAAATCGAGGGCGAGTAACTGGCGGACCCCGGCCCGTTCGCCGGAGATCAGGTTCAGTTTGTCTCGGTAGTCCAGACCAATCATCCATAGACTGCCGGCCAGCGGCAGGATAAACAGCAGAAACAACAGTTGAAATTTGCGTGCGAAGCCAAAGCGCCCCAGCAGCCTGATCCCCGGTGATAAAAAAGCCTGCATGCCCCATGACTCCTTCGGACACCACGCGCCATCGGCGTGTATCGAGGTCTTTGCGACCGCGACCTGTGTCCCCGTAAACGGCCTCGAAAGTTCACCTTTGCCAGCTGTGTAAGCCAGCGCTGTGGTGAAACTTCCCATTCTCGGTCCCCTTTGTAAGGGGCCGCGTTGAAGCGCAAGAGCGAGGCAAGATTCAGACCATGGCGTTGGGCTATCACCGTCTTTCCGATGAATATAAAAGTCGTTAGCAGGCTAAGGGGATGGCGCTGTCGCACCGAAAAATGGCACATTGACGCACCTGCCTGTGCGCACTTACTTGTTGTCCGGAAATTCTCATGGCTATCAGCAATGTTCAGTCCGCCGCTGGATCGGCGCCTGCTCCTTCACAAAGCAGTCCTCTGGTCATGCGAATCATCGGCGCGGTCGCGCTGGCGCACCTGATCAACGACCTGATCCAGTCGGTACTGCCGTCGATTTATCCAATGCTCAAGGCCAATTACGGCCTGACGTTCACCCAGGTCGGCTTGATCACCCTGACGTTTCAACTGACCGCTTCGCTATTGCAGCCGTGGGTCGGTTATCACACCGATCGCCATCCCAAGCCATGGCTATTGCCCGCCGGCACCGTGTGCACGCTGGTCGGAATTCTGATGATGTCGGTGGTCGGCAGCTTTGCGTTGATTCTGCTGGCGGCGGGGCTGATCGGTATCGGCTCCTCGACCTTTCACCCGGAAGCTTCACGGGTGGCGCGACTGGCCTCGGGCGGGCGTTTCGGGCTGGCGCAATCGACCTTTCAGGTCGGCGGCAACGCAGGCTCGGCCTTTGGTCCCTTGCTGGCGGCCGCGATCATCATTCCCTATGGGCAGGGTCACGTGGCCTGGTTCGGTCTGTTCGCCGTGTTTGCTCTGTTCGTGCTCTACCGGATCAGCCGCTGGTACGCCAACCATTTGAACCTGTTCAAGCTCAAACAAGGCCAGGCGGCGACTCACGGCTTGTCCAGGGGCCGGGTGATCAGTGCGTTAGTGGTGCTGGGGCTGCTGGTGTTCTCCAAGTATTTCTACATGGCCAGTTTCACCAGTTACTTCACCTTCTACCTGATCGAAAAATTCGACCTGTCGGTGGCCAGTTCGCAACTGCACCTGTTCCTGTTTCTCGGTGCGGTCGCGGCGGGGACCTTCTTCGGTGGGCCGATTGGCGACAAGATCGGGCGCAAGGCGGTGATCTGGTTTTCGATCCTGGGTGTCGCGCCGTTCACCCTGGTTTTGCCGCACGTCGATCTGTTCTGGACCAGCATCCTGAGCGTGGTCATCGGTTTCATCCTGGCTTCGGCGTTCTCGGCGATTGTGGTGTACGCCCAGGAACTGGTGCCGGGTAATGTGGGGATGATTGCCGGGGTGTTCTTCGGCCTGATGTTCGGTTTTGGTGGTATTGGTGCGGCATTACTCGGCCATCTGGCGGATATTCGCGGCATCGAATACGTGTATTACCTGTGTTCGTTCCTGCCGCTATTGGGTGTCCTGGCGATTTTTTTGCCGCGAACCAAAAAGGCCTGACGCCCGATGCACTGCATCGGGCGTTGTGTATTTCAAGGGCCGTTGCGTTGCGCTCGACAGGCCGCACTCGCCAGGGTGACAACATTCAATACACGTCCACTCGCTGGACGGAAGCTCACCATAGCTTCCATGTGTAATCGACGTTTACCCGTAGCTCATTGTCATCCCGGTGGCTGGCCCGCGCGGCGAAATCATTGCGGTACCACGCGTTGCGCACGCGCAGAGCCAGGCCTTTGAGGGGCGTGCCCTGCAGCACGTAGTTGACCTCGATATCCTTCTCACTCTCTTTCAGATTGGAGCCTCCCAGCTTGGGCAGCTCGATATTGTCGCCACTCACATAACGCAGCATACCGTTGAGCCCAGGTACGCCAATGGCTGCGAAGTTGTAGTCATAGCGCACCTGCCAACTGCGCTCCTTGGGGTTAAGAAACTCGGAGCTCAGCGTGCCTTCGGTGATGACTAACGGCTCGGTGCCGAACAGGTAGGGCATTGCGGTCTTGCCGGTCAGTTGCATGTAGCCGGCACCGAATTTGTGGGCACCCAAGGCATAGGTCAGCATCAGTGCCGCATTGCGGTTGTCCACGGGGCCGGCCTTGGCCGCTCCGTCCTCGCCAGTGACGAACAGGCGGAAGTCGCTTTTCAGGCTGCCGGGGCCGATCGGACGATTGTCGACGAAGCCGTAGAAGTCCTTGCGGTAAAGGTCAGCCAGTTCGGCGTGGTAGTACTTCAGCGTCAGTTGCGGCGACCAGGCATAGTCGCCGCCGAGGAAGGTAAAGCGGTCAGATTCGGCGGCGCCATTGAAGCGGCCGTTAGGCGAGGCTACCGACATTTTCTGGTAGTTGGTGGAGTCGCGCAGGTTGATACGATCGAGCCAGCCGGCATGCAGGGTCAGGTTGTCGATTTCCTGGGACTTGAGGTACGTGCCCCGGAAGGTCTGCGGCAGCAAGCGGGTAGGGCTGGCAAAGGCGATAGGCAGAAACGTGCTGATGGTACCCAGTTGCAACTCGCTCTTCGACGCCCGGGCCTTGGCAGTCAGGCCCAGCTCCGAATATTCACTGGCCGGCTCGCGGGTGGTGGGGTTGTACGGCAGCAGGCCGGTCCCGGTACGGTCAGGCGACGAGTCCAGGCGCACCCCCAGCAATCCCTGGGCGTCCAGGCCGAAGCCGACAGGCCCTTCGGTATAACCCGACCGCATGTTGAGAATGAAGCCCTGCGCCCACTCGCGAGCAGCCGCCTGAGGCGTGGCGTTGACGTAATTGCGATCGAAGTAATAGTTGCGCATCACCAGATCGGCATGGCTGTCGTCGACAAAACCGGCGGCGCAAGCCTGGCCAATGGACAAAACGCAGGTGCAGGCGCTGAAGGCCCGAAGAAAATTCCTGAGCATGGCAGTGTTCACTTTTATTGTTGTAGGGATAACGCCCCGCGCCATCGAGGCACGGGGGGAAAAGAGCGGATGAGTCAGTCAGCGGGCGAGCGGTTGCGGCGTACCGACAGGTAAAACACCGCCAGCGCCGCCATGACGATGCCCGGTGCCGAGGCCATCATCACGCCGGCGGTGCCAGTGCCCAGTGCGAGCATTTTGCCAGCCACCAGCGGGCCGCTCATCGCGCCCAGCCGGCCGATGGCGACGGCGCTGCCGACACCTGTGGCGCGAATTGACGGACGATAGAAATGCGGTGCCAAGGCATACAGCACACATTGCCCGCCCGTGGCGAAGAAACCGGCGACGAAGCCGGCCACCAGCATGCTTTGCAATTGACTGACCATGCCCAGGGCGGTCAGGGACGCGAGAATGCCGAGGTAAATCAACGCCGACAATGCCCAGGCCGGCAGACGATCCATGACCCAGCCCAGCAACAACGTACCTGCCGCCGCGCCAAATTGCAGCGCCAGCATCACCCAGCTTGCTTGAGCCCCGCTGAAGCCCTGGCCGATCAACAGGCTCGGCAGCCAGTTGATCAGGATGTAAACCACCATGAGCGTAAAGAAGTAGCTGACCCAGATCATCACGGTCGGCAATGCCGCGCCGTTGCGGAACAGGCCGCTGACCACGCCGATCGGAGCAGCGTCGCGGACGCTGCGAAACGCCGCTGATTCCGGCAGATAAAGTCCCAGCAGTGGCACGATCAGCAACGGCACGACGCCGCCGACGTAGAACACCACTTGCCAGCCACCGGCCAGTTGGGCAATGCCAATGCTTGCAGCCAGCGCTGCGCCCAGGGGCACGCCGCAATACATCAGGCTCACGGCCGTGCCACGCAGGCGCGGGCCAGCCACTTCACTGCTCAGTGCGATCAGGTTAGGCAATGCGGCGCCCAGGCCGACGCCCGTGAGGCAGCGGGCAACCAGCAGGCTGTTGAAGTCCCAGGCCATGGTCGTGACCAGCGAGAACAGTCCGAACAGGGCGACCGACGCCATCAACACACGTTTACGGCCAATGCGATCAGCCAGCAAACCGCCGAGAAATGCACCGGGCAGCAGGCCGAAAATGCCCGCGCTGAAGACCCAGCCCATGTGTAATTTATCCAGTTGGAAAGCCGCCGCCATACCTTGGGCGGCGATCCCCGAGGCCTGCAGGTCCAGGCCTTCCATCAGGGCAACGAGGAAACACAGACCGATGGTCCGTGCCATGTATAACGGTGTCAGCACGTTTAGCGATGTCATGGGAAATACCCGTTTTATTGTTGTAATGGGCAAAGCAAGCCCTTCCGGCCGCTGCGTGGGCGGCCAGTCGGGGGTGATGCAGGGTTCAGCGCTTGAGCAGATCCAGCGCCACGTCGACGATCATGTCTTCCTGGCCACCGACCATCCGGCGCTTGCCCAGCTCGACGAGGATGTCGAGGGTCTTGAGGCCGTACTTCGCTGCGGCGATTTCGGCGTGGCGCAGGAAGCTCGAATAGACCCCGGCATAACCCAAGGCCAGGGTTTCGCGGTCGACCCGCACCGGCCGATCCTGCAACGGCCGCACGATGTCGTCCGCAGCGTCCATCAGCGTGTACAGGTCGGTGCCGTGGTTCCAGCCCAGGCGCTCGGCGGCGGCGATGAACACTTCCAGCGGCGCGTTGCCGGCACCGGCGCCCATGCCGGCAAGGCTGGCGTCGATGCGGTCGCAGCCTTCCTCGACGGCCGTGATCGAGTTGGCCACGCCGAGCGACAGGTTGTGGTGGGCGTGCATGCCGGTTTCGGTTTCCGGCTTGAGCACGGCTTTAAAGGCACGGAAGCGATCACGGATGTCCTGCATGTTCATCGCACCGCCCGAGTCGGCCATGTACACGCAGGTCGCGCCGTAGCTTTCCATCAGCTTCGCCTGGGCGGCGAGCTGCTCGGCCGGGATCATGTGGCTCATCATCAGGAAACCGACGGTGTCCATGCCCAGCTCGCGGGCGTATTCGATGTGCTGTTTCGACACGTCGGCTTCGGTGCAATGGGTGGCGATGCGCACCACCCGGGCGCCGGCGTTGTAGGCCGCCTTCAGGTCATGCACGGTACCGATGCCAGGCAGCAGCAACGTCGTGATTTTCGCGTGACGGATCACATCGGCCGCCGCTTCGATCCATTCCAGATCGGTGTGCGCGGCGAAGCCATAGTTGAAGCTCGAGCCTTGCAGACCATCGCCGTGGGCGACTTCGATCGAGTCGACTTTCGCCTTGTCCAGGGCGCGCGCAATGTCCTGCACGTTTTGCAGGGAATACTGATGACGCACCGCATGGCTGCCGTCGCGCAGGGTCACGTCGGAGATGTAGATTTTCTTACCGTTCATGTCGCTCTCCTCAGGCCTGTTGCATCGACTGCGCCATGCGCTCGGCGGTGGCCAAGGCAGCGGAGGTCATGATGTCGAGGTTGCCGGCGTAGGCCGGCAGGTAATGGGCGGCGCCTTCGACTTCGAGGAACACCGAGGTCCTCAGGCCGGAGAATTTACCCAGGCCGGGGATGTTCAACGGTGCGTCTTCAGGAATCACGTCGAACTGCACTTTTTGCTTGAGGCGATAGCCCGGCACGTAGGCCTGCACGGCGGCCGCCATCTCGACGATGGAGGCTTCGACCAGCGCCTGATCCGCCGCTTCGGACAATACGAACACCGTGTCGCGCATGATCAGCGGCGGCTCGGCGGGGTTCATCACGATGATCGCCTTGCCCTTGGCCGCGCCGCCGATCACTTCGATGGCCTTGGAGGTGGTTTCGGTGAATTCGTCGATGTTGGCGCGGGTGCCGGGCCCGGCGGATTTGCTGGCAATCGAGGCGACGATTTCGGCGTAATGCACCTTGGCCACCCGCGACACCGCCGCGACCATCGGGATGGTCGCCTGGCCGCCGCAGGTGACCATGTTGACGTTGAGCTGATCCAGATTCTGCTCCAGGTTGACCACCGGCACGCAGTACGGGCCGATGGCGGCGGGCGTCAGGTCGATCAGGCGAATGCCGGGGTTGATCGAGCGCAGGAACGCATCGTTCTTCACGTGGGCGCCTGCCGAGGTGGCATCGAAGACGAAGTCGATGTCCTTGAACACGTCCATGCGGGTCAGGCCTTCGACGCCTTCGTGGGTGGTGGCCACGCCCATGCGCTGGGCGCGGGCCAAACCGTCGGAGGCCGGGTCGATGCCGACCATCACCGCCATTTCCAGGTGCCTGGCGTTACGCAGGATCTTGATCATCAGGTCGGTGCCGATGTTGCCGGAGCCGATGATGGCGACTTTGAGTTTGTTCATTATTGTTGCCTCATGTGCACGCAAGTCGCCGATCACTCGGCGCGACTGTCTACCGAGAAATTCACACCAACCCGGCCGATGCCGTCGATCTCGGCCTCGAACCGATCACCGGCGGCTACCGCGACCATCGGCCCCAGCGCACCGGTGAGAATGATGTCGCCCGCCCGCAGCGGATCGCCCAGGCGCGCCATGGTGCAGGCCAGCCAGACGGCCGCATTGAGCGGATGGCCGAGGCATTCGGCGCCGCTGCCGCTGGACACTTCTTCACCCTTGCGGGTCATGCGCATGCTGGCCTGGCGCAGGTCGAGCCCATCGATACGTCGAGCCGGGCCGCCGAGTACGAAGCAGCCGCTGGAGGCGTTGTCAGCCACGGTATCGACGAAGCGGATGTTCCAGCCCTGGACCCGACTGCCGACGATTTCCAGTGCCGGGACGACCCAGCCGGTGGCTGCCATCACGTCGGCGAATGTGGTGTCGGCGCGAGGCAGGTCGCGGTCGAGGATCAGGGCGATTTCAGCCTCGATCTTCGGTTGCAGTACGCGGCCGACGGGCACGGTTTGGTTGTCGCCGTAGCACATGTCAGCGAAGAGCGTACCGAAGTCTGGCTGGCCCACGCCCAGCTGGGCCTGGACCTTGGGATTGGTCAGGCCGATCTTGCGGCCAACCACGCGGCGCCCGTTGGCCACGCCGTGGTCGACGTTGAGGCGCTGGATGGCATACGCGGCTTCGGCGTTGTCTTCACCGATCTGCTCGCGCAGCGGCCCGATGGCTTCGCCATGGGCTTCGGCCTGGCGCAGATCAGCGGCGAGTTGATGCAGTGTGTCTTGAGTCAGATTCATTTCAGCCTCGATGATCAGTGGGTCAGGAAGTCCAGGACCATACGGTTGAACTTCTCGGCGTGTTCCCACTGCGCCCAGTGGCCGCAACGGTTGAACACATGCAACTGCGCCTTGGGCAGGCCGGCCAGCAGGCGCAAGCCAGTGTCCATGGGCACGAAGCGGTCCTCGCGGCCCCAGACAAGCAGGGTGTCGGCGCTGATTTCGTGCAGGCGGTGGCTGAAATCCGGAAATTGCTTGGGGTTGATCGTGCTGCTCTTGACGAAGTTTTCCAGGTGATCGCGGCGCGACAGAATGTTGTCCAGGCGGGTCTGGAACAGTTCGTCGGTCAGGCCGCTGGCATCGAAAACGAAGACGTTCATCATCTTCTTCAAGTTCTCGATGGTCGGATCGCGGTACAGCGCGCCGATCAGTTTGATGCCTTCGGTGGGCTGGGGAACGAAGGCGCTCGGGCCGCCGGTGCCGCCGCCCATCAGGATCAGTTTGCCGATCCGCTCAGGGTATTCCAGGGCGAAGGCCACGGTGCTGTGGGCGCCCATCGAGTTGCCGATGATGTGCACGCGGTCCAGGTCCAGCACGTCGAGCAGGCCCTTGAGCGCTTGTGCATTGAGGTTCGAGCGCGAGCCTTCACTGACGATCGTGTCGCTTTTGCTCCAGCCCGGGCAGTCCATCAGGATCACGCGGAAACCGGCATTCACCAGCGGCTCGATATTGCGATTGAAGTTGGCCCAGCCGCTGGCGCCCGGCCCGGAGCCGTGCAGCATGACCACGGTTTCGGCACCTTCGCCAAGGTCGTTGTAGTGCAGTTGCAGGTCCAGGTCGCCTTCCTTGATACGGGCAAAGCGGCTGGTGGAAGCTTCACTGAATGCAGTGGCTGTCATGGCAGTGTTCCTTGAATTCATTAGTGATTGTTCAGCGGCTGTGCGCCAAGGGCACCGAAGCCTGCAATCCACTCGGGAATCGGGCGGTAGTAGCGGCCCTCGGTCTGATAGGGGCCGAAAGCACTGAGGGCGCAGAAGGCGGCGACCCAGGTTTTCACTTCGTGGGTGGACTTGCCGGCCAGCGCCGACAATTCGTCATTGCTCAGGCTGTCGAGGTCGCTCATACGGCCCTGTTCGAGGGTGTCGAGAAACTGCTGATCCCATGTCGGGTTCAGGGGGTGCAGGCTGTGCGGGTCTTCGACGAAGTCTCGGGCGGCTTGAATGACCCGGTTCTGGCGTGCCTGTCGTTCATCGGCGGGTAGCTGGCGCCCGCTGCCCATCAGACGGTCAGCCATACGCGCATCGACCTTGGCCAGTTCCGGTACCGGTGGCTGATGGGACAGGCCGCCGGAGGCCAGAAACAGCACGCGCTTATTCAACGACTTCGCCCATTGGCCAATCGCCTCACCCAGCATTCGGGCGCGATTGAAGCCAGGCAGGGGCACGGCCACGGAGTTGATGAACACCGGAATCACCGGACAGCCCTGCAAGCCGCCGAGCAACAGTTCCAACGGCTGCGCGAACGCATGATCGACCTGCATGCGATAAGACACCGCGGCGTCGATACCGGCATCCAGCACAGCCTGGGCGCAGGATTCAGCCAGCGCTTTAGGCACGTCCAGGGGGCCGGCGGCGGTGTCGAAATCACCAATGGCGTCGGCCGCCATGCCGATGCAAAAGGCCGGCATCACGTCGTAGAAAAAGCCGTTGTAATGGTCCGGTCCGAACACCACCACCAGCTGCGGGTCGAAGCGGGCGATGCGTTCGCGAGCATCGCTGATCACGGCATCGACTTCGGCCAACACGTGCGGTTCAGGATCGACGTAGCCCACCAATGGCGTGTGAGACAAACAATGCAGATAGGCGCTCATCTCAAGCTACCTTGCTGACAACAGCGTTCGCAGCGGTTTGTGGCAGGACTTTGAGCGCCCGGGCCAATTCATCGCAGGCCTGGCCAACGGTTTGGGGGATGGCCAATCCGGCGACGAAGCGGTCGGGACGCACCAGGGCGATGGACGAATTGCCGAGTGCGAACCACTCTTTCAAACGACCGGTGCTGTCACCCACGCGGATCACGTCGTGGCCGGCATCGCTCGGTGCTCTGAGCTGGACGTCCGGCAACACTTGAATAAAGCGCGTGCCCAGGTTTTTCCATTGGGTAATTTGCGCTGCCGTCAGGCCCCAGGTCGGATCGCAGCCCCAGGCGATAATCGCGAAGTTTTCACCGATCACTTCATCCAGCAACACCGTGCTGCCGGCGTCAGTCAACACCTGCGGTTGAATGAACATCTTGCCTGTTGGCGAGCCCTTTTCACTCGGCACGATCAAGGCGCCCCGGGTGTATTGCGGCATCGGTTTGAAGCGCATTTCCAGGAAGTAGCGTTTGACCGGCGGCACGTAATTGAGCAGCCAGGACACACCATCGCGCAGGGTGCCTTGCCAGCGTTTCGGCGGTGCCAGCACATGGCCGGCGAGTACCGAAAGGTCGATCATCGCCTTGGCATGGTCGCGGCGTTCCTGTTCGTAGCTGTCGAGCAGGCTGTCGGCGGCCAGGCCCTTGATCACCAGCGACAGTTTCCACGCCAGGTTGGACGCGTCGCGCATGCCGCTGTTGTAACCCTGGCCTTGCCATACCGGCATGATGTGCGCGGCATCGCCGGCCAGCAGCACCCGGCCCTGACGGAACCGACCGGCCAGACGAGCGTTATGGGTATAGACGCGGCTGCGGATCAGTTCGATGTTGTCCGGGTTCGGCAGCACCTTGCCCAGCAGCTTGCGCATGTTTTCCGGTTTGCTCAGCTCGGCTTCGGTTTCGCCGGGCATGACCATGAACTCGAAACGACGCACGCCATGGGGCAGGGCGGCGGAAACGTAAGGGCGCACCGGGTCGCAGCACAGATAAACGTGTGGCGTGCTCAACGGGTCATTGGCGATGTCGACGACGATCCATTGATTCGGCGCGGTCTTGCCTTCGAAGCTGATGTCCAGGCTGCGCCGCACCAGGCTGTTGCCGCCGTCGCAACCGATCAGGTAACGGGCATGCAGGCGTTCGCTGCGGCCATTCTGATCCGTGAGGTTGAGCACCACCGCGCTGTCGTTTTGCTCAAAACTGCTGAGCTCACGGCTGAACAGTACCTTGACGTTGTTGAAACGCTGCAGGCCGTCGAACAGTACCCGGTCGGCCAAGGGTTGAATGAATGCGTTGCGCCGAGACCAGCCGAATTCGTCGGTTTTCGGTTGGATATCGGCAAAGCAGCGACCCTTGGGGGTCAGGAAACGCATGGCGTGCCAGGGCGTGGTATGCGGCAGCACCTTGTCGGCCAGACTGACGGACTGGAAAGTACGCAGGCTTTCATCGTCCAGGCCGATGGCGCGGGGGTAGTCGATCAGGCTGTCGAGCTTTTCCACCAATGTGACGTTGACGCCACATTGCCCCAGGTAATTGGCAATCATCAGGCCGACAGGGCCTGCGCCGACGATGGCAACGTCGGTGCTCAGCTCCACCGTGGAAGGAGTGGGTGCAAGACTCATGGGTATCTCCGTACAGCGCTTTTGGATTTCTTGTTGGGCGCAGTATGGAAATCAGGTAGCTGGTGGACAACGAAAACCCTTGCTAGTGTGCACCAGGTGCACAAGCTTGATTTATAGAAAAAATGGAGCCTCCATGAGCGAAACAGAATACAAGGCCGTTCGTGGGCTAATGCGCGGTTTGGCCCTGATCAATGGCTTGAATCGTTTCGATGGCGGGGCCACTACGGCGCAGTTGGCCGAGCAAAGCGGGCTACATCGCACCACGGTTCGTCGATTGCTGGAGACCTTGCAAACCGAGGGTTACGTGCGACGCAGTGAGTCAGATGACAGCTATCGCCTGACGTTGAAAGTCCGCGAGCTGAGCGAGGGATTTCGCGACGAGCAATGGATTTCTTCGATTGCCGCGCCGCTGCTTGGCGAGCTGCTGCAACAAGTTGTCTGGCCAACCGACCTGTGCACGCTGGATGGCGACGCCATGGTGATTCGCGAGACCACTCATCGATTCAGTCGCCTGTCATTCCACCGCTCCATGGTCGGTCGGCGCTTACCGTTGCTCATGACGGCCACTGGGCGTGCGTACTTTGCGTTCTGCCCCGCGGCTGAGCGCGAAGAGCTGATTGAGTTGATGATCAGCCGCGAAGATGAACAGTCGGCGCTGGCGGCGGATCGCGGCTTTGTCGACCGGTTGGTGGAGCACACTCTC
Organism: Pseudomonas fluorescens group sp. PF-69; assembly: GCF_054481235.1. Lineage (NCBI taxonomy): Bacteria > Pseudomonadati > Pseudomonadota > Gammaproteobacteria > Pseudomonadales > Pseudomonadaceae > Pseudomonas > Pseudomonas fluorescens group sp. PF-69. Next base: position 2,650,267 of record NZ_JBTMNC010000001.1, read on the forward strand.
GGCAAGGGCTATGGAGAAAACAATTCCCACTGGGGCCAGGAGCGCAAAATTGCTGCCATCGCGATTCCGGTTGAGCACGAGGAGCGGGTGATGGGTTGCCTGAACCTGGTGTACATCGCCAAGGCGATGTCGGTTGAGGAAGCCGCCCGCCGGTATCTGCCGGCGATGCAAGGCGTGGTGCAAAAGATCAGGGCGCAATTGGCGTAGTGTGGGCGGCGCTCTGCGGTGCTGCGCGATTCAGCCCTCGCAAGACGCAAAAATCCCCGTATCAGCGAGTGATTACGAGGATTTTTCGTCTATCGAGTTCCGTGGATATCCACGGCACCCATTACACGTTGAAGCGGAAGTGCATCACGTCGCCGTCCTTGACGATGTAGTCCTTGCCTTCCAGGCGCCATTTACCGGCTTCCTTGGCACCGGCTTCACCCTTGTACTGGATGAAGTCGTTGTAGGCGATGACTTCGGCACGGATGAAGCCTTTTTCGAAGTCGGTGTGGATCACGCCAGCCGCTTGCGGAGCGGTGGCACCGACGCGGACGGTCCAGGCGCGGACTTCTTCGACACCGGCGGTGAAGTAGGTCTGCAGGTGCAGCATCTCGTAGCCAGCGCGGATCACGCGGTTCAGGCCTGGCTCTTCGAGGCCCAGGGCTTCGAGGAACATGTCTTTCTCTTCACCGTCTTCAAGTTCGGCGATTTCCGCTTCGATCTTGTTGCAGACCGGTACAACCATGGCGCCTTCTTCTTCGGCAATGGCTTTCACCACGTCCAGGTGCGGGTTGTTTTCGAAACCGTCTTCAGCGACGTTGGCGATGTACATGACCGGTTTGGTGGTCAGCAGGTGGAAGCCCTTGATCATCGCCTTTTCGTCGGCGCTCATGTTCTTCATCAGGCTGCGCGCAGGCTTGCCCAGGGTGAAGTGAGCGATCAATTGCTCCAGCAGGCCTTTCTGGACCACGGCGTCCTTGTCACCGCCCTTGGCGTTGCGCGCGACTTTCTGCAGTTGCTTCTCGCAGCTGTCGAGGTCGGCGAAGATCAGTTCCAGGTCGATGATTTCGATGTCGCGTTTCGGGTCGACGCTGTTGGAAACGTGAATCACGTTCTCGTCTTCGAAGCAGCGGACTACGTGGGCGATCGCATCGGTTTCGCGGATGTTGGCCAGGAATTTGTTGCCCAGGCCTTCACCTTTCGACGCGCCGGCCACCAGGCCAGCGATGTCGACGAATTCCATGGTGGTCGGCAGGACGCGCTTTGGATTGACGATGGCGGCCAGGGCATCGAGGCGCGGGTCCGGCATCGGCACGATTCCGCTGTTGGGCTCGATGGTGCAGAAGGGGAAGTTCTCGGCCGCGATACCGGATTTGGTCAGGGCGTTGAACAGGGTGGACTTGCCGACGTTAGGCAGGCCGACGATGCCGCAATTGAATCCCATGGTGTTTCCCCGAGGAGTTAGAGTCAGGCCTTCTGGCTGTGCAGGTTTTTCATCGCGCGGTTCCATTCACCGGCGAGGATATCCGGCAGCACGCCGAGGGCAAAGTCGATGCTGGCATCGAGTTTTTCCTGTTCGGCGCGTGGCGCACGACCCAGGACGAAATTTGAAACCATACTGGCAACGCCCGGGTGGCCAATGCCAAGCCGCAAGCGGTGAAAGGTATTCTGATTGCCCAGTTGCGCAATGATGTCGCGCAACCCGTTGTGACCGCCATGGCCGCCGCCCTGTTTGAGCTTGGCGACGCCCGGAGGCAGGTCGAGTTCGTCGTGCGCCACCAGGATCTCTTCGGGCTTGATGCGGAAGAATCCGGCGAGTGCCGCTACGGCCTGGCCGCTGCGGTTCATGTAGGTGGTGGGGATCAGCAGACGAACATCCTGACCCAGGTGCGTATAGCGCCCGGTCAGGCCGAAATATTTGCGATCGGCTACAAGGTTTATGCCTTGTGCGTTCGCGATGCGCTCAACAAAAAGGGCCCCTGCGTTATGCCGGGTCTGTTCGTATTCTGCACCTGGATTTCCCAAGCCAACGATCAGTTTAATGGCAGTCACGATAGGGGCCCTTCCCAGGAGTGGTGGATAACATCGCCGCAATCGGAGAGAGCGGCGAAAGTGGACGAAAGTTGCTCATTTACCATTATGTAAACTCCGCGTTCTCGCCCGCTTTCTCGCTACGTTCCAGTCCGCGATGTTTCCGTCACTCCGGCGAACAGAGTGAAATTACTCTGCTGCGCCTTCTTCGGTAGCTTCTGGAGCAACACGTGGAGCGTGAACGTTGGCAACAGCCAGGTCGTTACCGTGAGCCAGAGCAACGAACTCAACGCCTTTAGGAGCGCTGATGTCGGACAGGTGAATGATCGAGCCGACTTCGGCGTTAGCCAGGTCAACTTCGATGAATTCAGGCAGGTCTTTTGGCAGGCAGGTCACTTCGATTTCAGCAACAACGTGCGAAATCTCGCCGCCTTTCTTCACCGGGGCAGCTTCGTTGATGAAGTGCACTGGAACGACAGCAGTCAGCTTCTGGCCGGCCACTACGCGTACGAAGTCAGCGTGCATCACGTGGCCTTTGGCCGGGTGACGCTGCAGAGCCTTGATGATTACGTTTTGCTTGGTGCCACCAACGTTCAGCTCGATGATGTGGCTGTAAGCCGCTTCGTTTTCGAGCAGTTTGGCAACTTCTTTAGCCAGCATGCTGATGGATTCAGGGGCTTTTTCGCCACCGTAAACTACAGCTGGAACCAGGCTTGCGAGACGACGCAGGCGGCGGCTCGCACCTTTCCCCAGGTCGGAACGCACTTCAGCATTCAGAGTAAAATCGTTCATGTTGTATCTCCAAAATAACCACATTCGCCCCAGCGTTTGCGACCAGCGCTAAAGGCGGTATGGGCAAAAAAGCCCCGCCCCGACAGGAATGCCGGGGCGGGGCGCTTTTCGTCAACGAGATGTTCGAGAAGGGCAGGGCCCTTAGCGGAACATCGCGCTGATCGATTCTTCATTGCTGATGCGGCGGACCGCCTCGGCAACTACCGGTGCGATATCCAGTTGACGGATACGCGCACAGGCTTGTGCTGCAGCGGACAGCGGAATGGTGTTGGTCACCACCAGCTCGTCCAGCACGGAATTTTCAATGTTTTCGATCGCCCGACCCGACAGCACAGGGTGCGTGCAGTAGGCGAAAACCTTGGCAGCGCCATGCTCTTTCAGGGCCTTGGCCGCGTGGCACAGGGTGCCGGCGGTATCGACCATGTCATCGACCAGAATACAGGTGCGCCCTTCGACATCACCGATGATATGCATCACTTCAGAGTGATTGGCTTTCTCACGGCGTTTGTCGATGATCCCGAGATCCACGCCCAGGGATTTGGCAACGGCACGTGCACGCACGACGCCACCAATGTCCGGGGACACGATCATCAGGTTTTCGAAGCGCTGATCTTCAATGTCATCCACCAGAACCGGGGAGCCGTAGATGTTATCTACCGGAATATCGAAGAAACCCTGGATTTGGTCAGCATGCAGATCAACCGTGAGAACACGGTCGATGCCGACTACGGTAAGCATGTCAGCGACGACTTTCGCGCTGATAGCCACACGTGCGGAACGCGGACGGCGATCCTGACGGGCATAACCAAAGTAAGGAATAACAGCAGTGATACGAGTAGCCGAGGAGCGGCGGAAGGCATCAGCCATCACTACCAGTTCCATCAGGTTATCGTTGGTCGGAGCGCAAGTCGGCTGAATAATGAAGACGTCTTTACCGCGGACGTTTTCATTGATCTCGGCTGTAATTTCGCCGTCGGAAAATTTACCGACAGAGATGTCACCGAGAGGGATATGCAGCTGACGTACGACACGCCGAGCCAGATCGGGGTTAGCGTTCCCCGTAAAGACCATCATCTTGGACACGCGCAGTACCTGAAGGCTGAGGGTAACCTGGATGAGTATAGGAAAATGGCAGGGGCGGCTGGATTCGAACCAACGCATGGCAGGATCAAAACCTGCTGCCTTACCGCTTGGCGACGCCCCTGTATCTGTTGCAACGATTACCCAGTAATCGATTCCTTTAGAGCAGACTTTGCAGCTTGCGATGCAACATCGAAACGTTGCTTCCTTTTGCTACAAACCCTGTAAGGGTCTCTGTAAGAAGGGCCGAGACTTTATCAGCTTCAGCTTTGCTTGGGAAGCCCCCAAACACACAACTTCCAGTTCCGGTGAGTTTTGCTTCGGTAAAATTACCTAACAAATTCAATGCGTTACGTACCTCTGGATAACGCCTTGCTACTACCGGCAAGCAGTCATTTCGACTGTTTCCCTTGGGAACGGGGCGCACTTTAATGGGCGGCGAGTTACGTGTCAACAACGGATCGGAAAAAATTTCTGCCGTACTTACAGATACTTGCGGCACCAGCACCAGATACCACGGTTCTTCCGGGTCTACCGGGGTCAGTTTCTCCCCCACGCCTTCGGCGAAAGCCGCGTGGCCGCGCACGAAAACCGGGACATCGGCGCCCAGTGTCAGGCCCAGTGCGGCCAGCCGATCTTCATCCCAGCCCAATTGCCAGAGATGATTGAGGCCAAGCAAGGTCGTCGCGGCATTCGAACTGCCGCCACCGATTCCACCGCCCATGGGCAAAACTTTGTCGATCCAGATATCAATGCCGAGCGAGCAACCGGATTGCTCCTGAAGTTTTTTCGCGGCTTTGACGATCAGGTTGCTGTCATGGGGGACACCTTCGAACTCGGTGTGCAAATGAATGACGCCGTCATCGCGCACGGCGAAGGTGATTTCATCGCCATAGTCGAGAAACTGAAACAGCGTCTGCAACTCGTGGTAGCCGTCTTCGCGGCGACCGAGAATGTGCAACATCAGGTTGAGCTTGGCCGGGGAGGGCAGGGTCAGGCGACTGGCAGGCATGTCATTGCCCCAGCTTGCGTGGTTGCCAGGCCTTGATCACCAGCGTGACATCGAGGTCGGTGCCGTGCAGCTTGATGCGCTCGGGCAGCCAGTAGCCGTTTTGCTCGGTGTAGGCGGTGTACTCGACCTGCCAGCCATCTTGTTCAAGGCTGGCCAGGCGGCTGTCGCCATCCAGGGTCAGGCGGCTCTTGCTGTCCGGAGCCGGAAGCCCGCGGACCCACCAGGCCAGATTGGACACCGGCAATTTCCAGCCCAGTTGTTCTTCAAGCAGGACTTCCGGGCTTGGCGCTTCATAGCGACCCTGGTTGGCAACTTCCAGAGAGACCTTGCCGGGCCGTCCGGTCAGGCGTGCCGCACCGCGACCCAGGGGGCCGGAAAGGCGGATGTCGTAATAGTCCTGGCGCTGCAGCCAGAACAGCGTGCCGCTACCCGAATCCTTTGGCGCGCGAATGCCGATCTTGCCGTCGATCTGCCAGCCATCCAGGGCGGCAAGCTGCTGTTTGTGCTCGCGCCATTGGGCGGGGTTACCGTGGCCCTCGACGGATTCGCGGGCACCGAAGCCCGCGCAACCGGCGAGCAGGGCGATGAAACTGAAAACGATGATGTGGCGCAAAAACATAATCTTAAAGAGTCTCTGATCCGGTCAGGCGCTTGATGGTACCGCGCAGAGTTGGGCTGTCAGGCTGTTCCTTGAGGAACTTGCCCCATATTTGCCTGGCTTCGCGCTGTTTGCCATTGGCCCACAGGACTTCACCCAGGTGTGCGGCGACTTCCTGATCGGGGAAGCGTTGCAGCGCCTGGCGCAGCAGGCGTTCGGCTTCGTCGAGGTTGCCCATGCGGAAATTCACCCAGCCGAGGCTGTCGAGCACCGCCGGGTCTTCCGGATTGATCTGGTGAGCCTGTTCGATCAGGGCCTTGGCTTCGGCGTAACGTGTCGTGCGGTCGGACAGGGTGTAGCCCAGGGCGTTGAGCGCCATGGCATTGTCCGGGTCGTGCTTGATGATCAGTCGCAGGTCTTTTTCCATCTGCGCCAGGTCATTGCGCTTTTCCGCCAGCATGGCACGGGTGTAAAGCAGGTTCAGGTCGTCGGGGTATTGCTGCAGGGCTTTTTCCAGCACATTCCAGGCTTTGTCGCCCTGTTTGTTGGCGGACAGGGTTTCCGCCTCGATCAGGTACAGCTGGATCACGTAGTCCGGTTGCTCGTCGCGTTCCGTCGCCAGGCGGGATTGGGCTTCGGCGGTCCTGCCGTTGTTCATCAGAATATCGGCCTGACGCAATTGTGCCGGCAGGTAATCGTTGCCCGGACCCACCTTGCCGTACTCGATCAAGGCGCCCTGCGGGTCATTGCGTTCTTCGGCGATCCGGCCGAGGTTCAGGTGTGCCGAGTCGACATGGCTGTCCCGGGCGATCAAGTCTTCCAGATAGCCCTTGGCCTCGTTCCAGGCCTTGGCTTCCAGGCAAACCAGCGCCAGGGAGTAACGCAATTCGTCGTCTTCGGGGTATTGCTGGACCAGGCTCGAGAACTCGGCTTTGGCGTCATCCATCCGGTCCTGTTCAACCAGCATGCGCGCATAAGTCAGGCGCAGGCGTTTGTCGTCCGGATATTTCTTGATGCTTTTTTGCAGCAGCGGCAAGGCCTCGTCACCGCGATCGAGGGTTTGCAGCAGGCGTGCGCGCAGCAGAATCGGGGCGATTTCGCCGTCGTCGGGCGGATTGTCTTCAAGCAGGGTCAGCGCACCTTTGGCGTCGCCGTCCTGTTGCATCAGCAAGGCCTTGCCGAAAATCAGCTGACTGTTGTGCGGATGGCGCTGCAATAAACGGTCGAAACTCTTCATCAAACCGTTGCGCGTGTCCTGGTCGGTGTCGGCTGCGGACAAGGCGAGGAAGTCGAAGTGGGTGTCGCCCTTGCCTTGCAGGACTTTCTCCATATAGACCATGGAGTCGTCGTAGCGCCCGGCGCGGGCCAGTTGTACGGCAGCGGCCCGTTGCGCCTCGAGGTCGTCCGGGGCGTTCCTGGCCCAGATCAGTGCGGTGTCCAGGGCGGCCTGATCGGCGCCCAGGTACTCGGCGATACGGAATGCCCGCTCGGAAATGCCCGGATCCTGGGTATTGATGGCCTGGGTCACATAGTTGTCCAGGGCAATGTCGAAACGATTGCGCTGGCCAGCCAGTTCGGCGCTCAGCAGGCTGAAGACCGTGTCTTCGCTGAATGAGCTGTAAACCTTGGGCTTTTCAGGCGCCGGAGTGCTGTCTTCGGCCGGCGACGTACTGTCCGACGATACGGGTGCCAAGGCCTGGCAGCCGCTGAGGAAGACAAAAGCGAGGAGCAACGCGGAGGATCTATTCATATAGGAAGAGGACGACTAACCTGCGGTCGGATCATCATGACACAAGCCTTGGGCCAAACATAACCGGCCTGGCATTTTCGCGTGTGAGCGACCGTAATCGAGAACTATTCGCGGTTGTGGTGGACGCCTGCCATGGCGATAGATATCGAATAGTTGTTCTGATTCCGTCGAAGTAGGACAATTGCCGGCTTCACGTCACCATCAGCGACTTTGAATGGCCTTCCTTGCACTCGGTATTAACCATAAGACTGCTTCAGTAGACGTCCGCGAGCGCGTGGCCTTTACCCCTGAGCAGCTGGTGGAGGCCTTGCAGCAGCTCTGCCGACTCACCGACAGCCGCGAAGCTGCGATCCTCTCCACCTGCAATCGCAGTGAGCTCTATATAGAACAGGATCACCTGTCGGCGGATATCGTCCTGCGCTGGCTGGCCGAATACCATCATTTGAGCCTCGACGAACTGCGCGCGAGCGCCTATGTGCACGAAGATGATGCGGCAGTTCGTCACATGATGCGGGTGGCCTCGGGGCTCGATTCGCTGGTGTTGGGCGAACCGCAGATTCTTGGCCAGATGAAATCGGCCTACGCCGTGGCTCGGGAGGCCGGCACCATCGGCCCGTTGCTCGGACGCCTGTTCCAGGCCACGTTCAATGCCGCCAAGCAGGTGCGCACCGACACCGCCATTGGTGAAAACCCGGTGTCCGTGGCGTTCGCCGCAGTCAGCCTGGCGAAACAGATTTTCAGCGACTTGCAACGCAGTCAGGCCTTGCTGATTGGCGCCGGCGAGACCATCACCCTGGTCGCCCGCCATCTGCATGACCTCGGCGTAAAGCGAATCGTGGTCGCCAATCGCACGCTGGAGCGGGCGAGCCTGCTGGCCGAGCAGTTCGGTGCCCATGCGGTGCTGCTGTCGGACATTCCTGCGGAACTGGTGCGCAGCGACATCGTCATCAGTTCCACCGCCAGCCAATTGCCGATCCTCGGCAAGGGCGCCGTGGAAAGCGCACTGAAACTGCGCAAGCACAAACCCATTTTCATGGTGGATATTGCCGTTCCGCGGGATATCGAGCCAGAAGTCGGCGAGCTGGACGACGTTTACCTGTATAGCGTCGACGATCTCCATGAGGTGGTCGCCGAGAACCTCAAGAGCCGGCAAGGCGCTGCGCAAGCGGCTGAAGAGATGGTGTCGGTCGGTGCCGAAGATTTCATGGTCCGCCTGCGCGAATTGGCGGCGGTGGACGTGCTCAAGGCCTATCGTCAACAAAGCGAACGCTTGCGCGACGAAGAATTGCAAAAGGCCCAGCGCCTGCTGGCCAACGGCGCCAGTGCCGAAGATGTGCTGCTGCAACTGGCCCGTGGCCTGACCAACAAACTCATGCACGCACCGAGCGTGCAGTTGAAAAAGCTCTCTGCCGAAGGTCGCCTCGATGCGCTGGCGATGGCCCAGGAACTCTTTGCCCTCGGTGAGGGCTCATCGGAAAGCTTTTCGGATAAGAAACCGCAATGAAAGCGTCACTGCTCAATAAGCTGGACATCCTCCAGGACCGTTTCGAGGAATTGACCGCCTTGCTTGGCGATGGCGAGGTCATTTCCGATCAGAACAAATTCCGCACCTATTCCAAGGAATACGCGGAAGTCGAGCCGATCGTCGAGACCTATAAACAGTTGCTCAAAGTGCAGGGCGACCTGGAAGGCGCCCAGGCATTGCTCAAGGACAGCGACCCGGACATGCGCGAGATGGCCGTGGAAGAAGTCCGCGAAGCCAAGGAGCGCCTGGTCGAACTGGAAGCCAGCCTGCAACGCATGCTGCTGCCCAAGGACCCGAATGACGGGCGTAACGTGTTTCTGGAAATCCGCGCGGGTACGGGCGGTGACGAGGCGGCGATTTTCTCCGGCGACCTGTTCCGCATGTATTCGCGTTACGCCGAGCGTCGCGGCTGGCGGGTGGAAATCCTCTCCGAGAACGAGGGTGAGCACGGCGGCTATAAAGAAGTCATTGCCCGCGTGGAAGGCGACAACGTCTACGGCAAGCTGAAATTCGAGTCCGGTGCGCACCGCGTGCAGCGGGTTCCGGCCACCGAATCCCAAGGGCGCATCCATACCTCGGCCTGCACAGTGGCGGTATTGCCCGAGCCGGATGAGCAGGAAGCGATCGAGATCAACCCGGCGGACCTGCGGATCGACACCTATCGTTCCTCCGGTGCCGGCGGTCAGCACGTCAACAAGACCGACTCGGCGATCCGCATCACCCACTTGCCGTCGGGCATCGTGGTCGAGTGCCAGGAAGAACGTTCCCAGCACAAGAACCGTGCGCGGGCGATGTCCTGGCTGTCGGCCAAACTCAACGATCAGCAGACCAGTGCCGCCGCCAATGCCATTGCCAGCGAACGTAAATTGCTGGTGGGCTCGGGTGATCGCTCCGAACGCATCCGCACCTACAACTTCGCCCAGGGCCGGGTCACCGACCACCGGGTCAACCTGACGCTGTATTCCCTCGACGAAATCCTCGCCGGCGGCGTCGATGCGGTGATCGAGCCGTTGCTGGCCGAATATCAGGCCGATCAACTGGCGGCGATAGGTGAGTAAATGACGATCATCGCCAGTTTGTTACGCGCCGCCGATCTGCCCGACTCGCCCACGGCGCGTCTGGATGCCGAATTGTTGCTGGCGGCGGCGTTGGGCAAGTCCCGCAGTTTTCTGCACACCTGGCCGGAACGTATCGTTCCGAGCGAAGCGGCGCTGACGTTCGCCGAATACCTGCAGCGCCGCCGCAGCGGTGAGCCGGTGGCCTACATTCTGGGTCAGCAGGGTTTCTGGAAGCTCGACCTGGAAGTGGCGCCGCACACGCTGATCCCGCGTCCGGACACCGAGTTGTTGGTGGAGGCCGCGCTCGAACTGTTGCCGGCCACACCGTGCAAAGTCCTCGACCTTGGCACCGGCAGCGGTGCCATCGCCCTGGCCCTGGCCAGTGAGCGTCCGGCGTGGAAGGTCACCGCCGTCGATCGTGTGCTTGAAGCGGTGGCCCTGGCCGAACGCAATCGTCAGCGTCTGAACCTGAACAACGCCACAGTGTTGAGCAGTCATTGGTTCAGCGCTCTGGAAGGTCAGCGTTTTCAGTTGATCATCAGCAATCCGCCCTACATCGCGGCAGCCGATCCGCACCTGGTGGAAGGCGATGTGCGCTTCGAGCCGGCCAGTGCCCTGGTGGCCGGTGTCGACGGGCTCGACGATCTGCGCTTGATCGTCGCCCAGGCGCCGGAGCATCTGGAGGCCGGTGGCTGGCTGATGCTTGAACACGGTTACGACCAGGCCGAGGCGGTGCGTGATCTGCTGCTGACCCGTGGCTTTGAAGACGTCCACAGCCGCACCGATCTGGGCGGTCATCAACGCATCAGTCTGGGGCGCCTGCCATGCTGAATGATCAGGAATTGCTGCGCTACAGCCGGCAAATTCTGTTGCACCACATCGATATCGACGGCCAGTTGCGCTTGAAAGAAAGCCGCGTGCTGATTGTCGGCCTCGGTGGGCTGGGTGCGCCGGTGGCGTTGTATCTGGCCGCGGCGGGTGTCGGCGAGTTGCATCTGGCGGACTTCGATACAGTCGACCTGACCAACCTGCAACGCCAGATCATTCATGACACCGACAGTGTTGGCATGAGCAAGGTCGATTCGGCGATCAAGCGCCTGACGGCAATCAATCCCGAGGTTCAACTGATCGCCCACCGCACGGCGCTGGATGAAGATTCCCTGGCGGCTGCCGTGGCAGGTGTGGACCTGGTCCTCGACTGTTCGGACAATTTCTCCACCCGTGAAGCGGTCAATGCCGCTTGCGTGGCCGCCGCAAAACCGCTGGTCAGTGGCGCGGCGATTCGCCTTGAAGGGCAGTTGTCGGTGTTCGACCCGCGTCGTGCGGAGAGTCCGTGCTACCACTGCTTATACGGACACGGCAGCGAGGCGGAATTGACCTGCAGCGAGGCCGGGGTGGTCGGTCCGCTGGTGGGCCTGGTCGGCAGCCTGCAAGCCCTTGAAGCGCTGAAGCTGCTGGCAGGTTTCGGCGAGCCACTGGTGGGACGCCTGTTGTTGATCGATGCCTTGGGCTCACGCTTTCGTGAATTGCGAGTCAAGCGGGACCCGGGTTGCAGCGTTTGTGGGCCAAAGCATGCGTGAAGCGCCGATTGGCGTGTTCGACTCCGGCGTCGGTGGGCTGTCGGTGCTGGCCGAGATCCAGCGTTTGTTGCCCAACGAGTCACTGCTGTACGTCGCCGATTGCGGCAATATTCCCTACGGCGAGAAAACCCCGGAATTCATCCGGCAGCGTTGCAGCGTCATGGCCGGTTTCTTTCAACGGCAGGGCGCCAAGGCCCTGGTACTGGCCTGCAACACTGCCACCGTCGCGGGCGTTGCCGACCTGCGACGCGATTATCCGCAATGGCCTATCGTCGGCATGGAGCCGGCGGTCAAGCCGGCGGCTGCCGCGACCCGCAGTGGCGTGGTCGGCGTGCTGGCCACGACCGGTACATTGCAGAGTGCCAAGTTCGCGGCATTGCTCGATCGTTTCGCCACGGATGTGCGCGTGATCACCCAGCCTTGCCCCGGGCTGGTGGAGCTGATTGAAAAGGGTGATCTGCACAGTCCCGCACTGCGTCAGTTGTTGGCCGGTTACGTCGAGCCCCTGCTTGCCGAAGGTGCCGACACCATCATCCTGGGCTGCACCCATTACCCTTTCCTCAAGCCGATGCTCAAGCAGATGATCCCCGATGACATCAGCTTGATCGACACCGGCGCCGCTGTTGCGCGCCAACTTCAGCGTCTGCTGGCCGAGCGCAATTTGCTCGCTCAAGGCCCTGCTCGTGAGGCGCAATTCTGGACCAGTGCCGATCCCCTGCACTTCGCAAATATTTTGCCGATACTGTGGAATACCGTTGGCGTTGTGCAAAGCTTCAACGAGTAAGAAGGTTGTGGGGCAAGCGAATAATTGGGGTGAACTTCTGATAAATCGCCGACTTCTATAGCTGTGAGTGTCGAGCAACAAAAAAACCAAACGTAATCGTTCGGAAAAGGAAGTTTCTAATGAAGCGACTATTCTGCTTGGCCGCGATTGCGGCCGCACTGATGGGGCACAGTTTCACCGCACAAGCGGCAGGTGTGGAATTCGGGATCGGCCAGACCAGCGACTCGACCATGACTTATCGATTGGGGATGCAGTTCGATTGGGACAAGAGTTGGTGGCAGAGCGATGTTGGCCGCCTGACAGGTTACTGGAGCGGCGCCTACACCTATTGGGAAGGCAACAAGAGTGCCAGCAACAATAGTCTTTCGTTCTCGCCAGTGTTCGTTTACGAGTTTGCCGGCCAGAGCGTCAAACCTTACGTGGAACTGGGGGTAGGCGTGGCGTTTTTCACCAATACCCAGGTCGAAGACAATCACTTGGGCAGTGTCTTCCAGTTCGAAGATCGCTTCGGTTTCGGTCTGCGTTTTGCCGGCGGACATGAAGTTGGAGTTCGGGCTACGCACTATTCCAATGCGGGCATGACCACCCCTAACGACGGCGCAGAGAGTTACGCGTTGCACTATACGATGCCATTGTAACGATCACGGCCTGGACAATTTGCGGTGGCCCCCTTTGGGAGCCAGCTAGCTCCCACAGGGGGTGGCACATTCAGCGATACGCCGTGGAAATGCCCTGGCGCTCATCGATGCATTCCGGCGCGCCCATCTCGAATTCCCGGCAAATCAGCGGGCGCTTTTCGTAGATGGTGCACATCATCGTGTTGCGATCCAGCGCGGCGCACCAGCCGTCGTCCAGGCGCAGCATGACTTCCCCACCCCAGTCATCGGTATCGATAAACCGCTCGGGCACGCCTGTGTCGGTGATCAGCATGACTTCGAGCTGGCAACAGCAGGCTGCGCAGGTCGAGCACGTGACGGCCGGTTCGGCGATTTGCGTGTGAGGTATGGTTTTCATGGCGCGCAGTGTAAGGCAGTCACCCGCTGCTGTGTGAACACTCAGACGGGACGCTCAGTCATCAAGCGTCGAAGCGACCCAACAGCGGCGCCGTGATTGCCGAAGGCTTGGCCAGCAGCAGTTGCGCGGTGCCGATGGTGCGCTCCATAAAGCCGCCTTCGCAGTAGCACAGGTAAAACTCCCACAGTCGCAGGAAATAGTCGTCGTAACCCAGCTCACTCAAGCGACCCTGGGCGCGGCGAAAATTCTCACGCCACAAGCGCAGGGTCCGGGCGTAGTGCAGTCCGAAGTCCTCCATGTGCAGCAGGTTCATGTCGGTGTCGCGACTCACGATCTCCAGCATCTTCTGCACACAGGGCAAGGCGCCGCCGGGGAAGATGTAGCGTTGAATGAAATCGACGCTGTTCTTGGCCTGTTCATAGCGCTGCTCGCGGATGGTGATGGCTTGCAACAGCATCAGACCGTTGCTCTTGAGCAGGTGAGCGCACTGCTTGAAGTAGGTCGGCAGGAAGCGATGGCCGACGGCCTCGATCATCTCGATCGACACCAGTTTGTCGTATTGGCCGGTGAGGTCGCGGTAGTCCTTGAGCAGCAACGTGACCTGGTCTTGCAGTCCGAGGGCATCGATGCGTTGTGCGGTGAAGGCATATTGCTCTTTGGACAGTGTGGTGGTGGTGACTTTGCAGCCGTAATGTTGGGCCGCGTACAGCGCCATGCTGCCCCAGCCGGTGCCGATCTCCAGCAAGTGATCCGTTGGCTTGAGGGCCAGCTTCTGGCAAATCCGCTGCAGTTTGTTCAACTGCGCCTGTTCAAGGCTGTCCTCATCGGTCAAAAACTGCGCCGCCGAATACATCATCGTCGGGTCGAGAAACTGCTCAAACAGGTCATTACCCAGGTCGTAGTGGGCGGCGATGTTTTTCTGCGAGCCCTTGCGGGTATTGCGATTGAGCCAGTGCAGGGCCTGGATCAGTGGCCGACCGAGTTTCGCCAGGCCGCCTTCGAGGCCATCGAGTACTTCAAGGTTACTGACGAACACCCGGACCACCGAGGTCAGGTCCGGCGAACTCCAGTAGCCCTGGATGAACGCTTCGCCCGCGCCAATCGAACCGTTGCTCGCCACCAGTCCCCAGGCTGCGGCATCGAGGATATGGATCTCCCCCAGCAATTCATGGCTGGCACTGCCGAACACATGGCGTACGCCGTCTTCGATCAGCACCAGTTGTCCGTGTTTGAGTTGCGTCAATTGCCGAAGCACGCCGCGACGCAGCAGCGATCCGGTCAGGCCCTGGGTGTTGAACAAGTTGGCTTTGGCCGAGACGCTAGAGGCTTTCATGGTGGCGATCCTTGGGCAGGGTGGTGGCGATCTGAACGTGGCCGTCGGCCGTCTGGTGGGTAAACAACGGCACGCGCTTGAGCAACAGGCGCAGGGCTTGCCAATAGATGGCCAGGGCCGTTTTCGCGGTCATCCATGGAAAGCGCCGCAAGTAACGGTGCAGGCTGGCGCGATCGAGGGGTTCGCGTTCGAGCGTGAGCGTGGCGTCGAACAGTTTTTCTTCGCCCTGCCAGTCGGCCAAGTGCACGCCAATTCGTTTGGCCACCGGGCTGAAGCTCATGCGGTACTGGATATCGCGCGGCAGGAATGGCGACACGTGAAAAGCCTTGGGCACGGCAAAGTGTTGATGGAAATCCGACAGGTCCTGCGGTGCCCTGGCAGGCAACACGTAGTGATAACGCTCGCGCCACGGCGTGTTGCTGACTTCGCAGACGATTGCCGCCAGTTGCCCATCGGCTTCATGGCAATAGAAAAAACTCACCGGATTGAACGACAAGCCCCAACTGCGCGGTTGGGTTAGCAGGCAGATCGAGCCTTGCGGCACATGGCCGATGGCTTCGCTGACCAGTTGGCGCACGGCGTCGATCAGGCGCATGCCGTTGCCGGTGTACGCCTTGAGGTAATCGCGTTCACGAAATGAAAACGGCGCAAAGCGGCTGGCCCCCGCCAGTCGTGACAGGCCGAGCACCGCGTCCTGTTCATCGAGGTCCAGGTACAGCAGGCCGATCCGATAGCGGAAGGCGTGGTGCCGGGGGGCAAAGCGCCGATGGGCGATCCAGCCGCTGTAAAGGGCGCTGTTCACAGGGTTTCTCCAAAGGCGCGGGCCACATGCAGGGCGCTGACCACGCCGTCTTCATGGAAACCGTTGGCCCAGTACGCGCCGCAGTACCAGGTGTGCTGCTGCCCGTCCAGTTCTCCCCGGCGCGACTGGGCCGCCACCGCCGCCAGGCTGTATTGCGGGTGGGCGTAGGTGTATTTGGCGAGCACTTTGAACGGGTTGATGGCGGCGCTCTGGTTGAGGCTGACGCAGAACGTCGTGTCGCTCTGGATGCCTTGCAGGATGTTCATGTCGTAGGTGACGGCGGCACGTGTATGGCCAGCGCCGCCGAGACGAAAGTTCCAGCTGGCCCAGGCGAGTTTTCGCTGTGGAAGCAGGCGCGTGTCGGTGTGCAACACCACCTCATTGTCGGCGTAGGGCAGAGCGCCGAGGATCGATTGTTCGGCTTCGCTGGGCGCTGCCAACAGTTGCAGGGCCTGATCGCTGTGGCAGGCGAACACCACCTTGTCAAAGCGCTCGCTCCCGGCGTGACTGTGGATAACGACACCCTCTGCATCGCGTTCGACCCGTGTCACTGGGCAGTTGAGGCGGATTTTCTCGCGGAAGCTGGCGGTCAACGGCGCGATGTAAGCGCTTGAACCGCCTTCGATGACCTGCCATTGCGGGCGATTGCTCACGGACAACAAGCCGTGATTCTTGAAAAACCTGACGAACGAGTGCAGCGGGAAGGCCAGCATGTCAGCCATGGGCATCGACCAGATCGCCGAGCCCATCGGCACGATGTAGTGCAGGATGAAACGCTCGCCGTAGCCGCCGGCTTTCAAGTAGTCGTCCAGCGTGGTGTCGGGCTTGATCCGCTGTTCTTCCAGGTCACGCAGGGCTTGTTTGTTGAAGCGCAGGATATCCCGCAGCATGCCCCAGAACCCCGGCGATAGCAGGTTGCGGCGCTGGGCGAACAGGCTGTTGAGGTTGTTGCCGTTGTATTCCAGGCCGCTGTCGGGGTCGGTGACCGAGAAGCTCATTTCGGTGGGCTTGAAGCCCACGCCGATCTGGCCCAGCAGACGAATGAAATTCGGATAGGTCCAGTCATTGAACACGATGAAACCGGTGTCCACGGCATAGCGGTGACCATCGACGGTCACGTCCACCGTGTGGGTGTGGCCGCCGATCCAGTCGCTGGCCTCGAACAGGGTGATCTCGTGACGGCGATTGAGTAGATACGCACAGGTCAGCCCCGAGATACCGCTGCCGATAATGGCAATGTTCACGGCTCGTCCTTGATCGGTGGATTGCTGCGAACCATGCGTTTGCCGATCGCCAACTTCATCCGGCCGGGCAACTTCGACAAGGGCCAGAGGACGGCCATGAACAACCCTGGAAACGCGATTTCCAGCGGTCGATCCTTGAGTTTGGCGAAGATGTGCCGCGCGGCTTTATCCGCCGGCCAGCTGAGGGGCATGGGGAAATCGTTTTTTGCGGTCAGGGGGGTGTCGACGAATCCGGGGCTGACCACGGTGACTTCGATGCCTTCCGGTGCCAGATCGATACGCAGCGATTCGAACAAATAACGCATCCCGGCCTTTGAGGCGCCGTAGGCTTCGGCCCTGGGCAACGGCAGGTAGGTCACGGAACTGGCCACGCCCACCAGGTGCGGTGCAGTGCCTGCCCGCAACAGTGGCAGCGCGGCTTCGATGCAATAGCTGCTGGCAAGCAGGTTGGTGCGCACCACATGTTCGATGATCGAGGCATCGAACTGCCGGGCATCCACGTACTCGCAGGTGCCGGCGTTGAGGATCACCGTATCCAGCGAGCCCCAGTCCTCGGCAATCTGTTCGCCGATTTCACGCACGGTCTGGCTGTTGGTCAGGTCTCCTGCCACCACCAGCACTTGTCCTGGATAACGTTGGGACAAGACTTTCAACGGGGCCATCGAGCGTGAGCTGACCGCCAGGTGGGCGCCGGTCTTGAGGATTTCTTCGGCCAACGCGGCGCCAATACCGCTGCTGGCGCCGGTCAGCCAGTATCTTCGTGGAGGTGTAATGCTCATCCCATTCTCCTTTTCAGCCAGGCTATCGCCCGGCCCAATACCGGTAGATGTTCATAAAGCAGTGCCCCGGCATCGAAGTAATCCCGGTGGCAATAAACCTTGTCGCGCCAGCGCAGGTGCGAACAACCGTCGACCCGGATCAGCCGGCCACCCGCCAGGCGCGGATGGCGATAACTCATGATCCAGCGCAAATAGCCTTCGCCTTCAGCGATCTGGTCGAAACCATGAAAGTCGAAGCGCAGCTCGCTGACGTTGGCGTAAAGCTCGGCGAAGTAGCCGCGCAGTTGCCCGAGACCCTGCACTTCGTGCAGCGGATCGGTGAAGCGAACGTCGTCGGTGTACAACTCGCCGAGGCGTTGCAGATTGTCTTTATCCAATTGCGCAAACCGCTGGGCGAACTGGCGCAGGAAGCTACTCATCGTGACCTCCGGCGTTCTGGCGCGACGGCAGGTTCTTGAATGCCGCCAGGGCGCGAGCACGGGACGCGTTCAGGTCGACGATCGGGGGCGGATAATCCGCCACGCCGAACAAAGCGCCGAGTTTCGCCGGGTTGTGCACTTCCTTTTTGTTCAGCCCGGCCAGTTCCGGCAACCAGTGCTTGATGAACACGCCTTCGGCGTCGAATTTTTCCGACTGGCTCAGCGGGTTGAAAATCCGGAAGTAGGGTGCCGAGTCAGTGCCGGTCGATGAGCTCCATTGCCAGCCGCCGTTGTTGGCGGCCAGGTCACCATCGATCAGGTGACGCATGAAAAAACGTTCGCCCTCGCGCCAGTCGATCAACAGGTTCTTGGTCAGGAACATCGCCACCACCATGCGCAAGCGGTTGTGCATCCAGCCGGTTTCCAGCAATTGGCGCATGGCCGCGTCGATGATTGGCACGCCGGTACGCGCTTCTTGCCAGGCCGCCAGTTCTTCTGGGGCGTCGCGCCAGGCCAGGGCTTCGGTTTCCGGGCGGAAGGCGCGATGACGGGAGACCCGTGGGTAGCCCACCAGAATATGTTTATAAAACTCGCGCCACAGCAGCTCATTGATCCAGGTGACAGCGCCGACCTTGCCGCTTTCGAATTCGCCCTGATTGCTTTGCAGTGCCGCGTGCAGGCACTGGCGAGGCGAAATCACCCCGGCGGCGAGGTACGCCGAGAGTTGGCTGGTGCCGGGTTTTGCCGGGAAATCACGCTCGCTCTGGTAGTAGTCGATCTGGGCGTCGGCGAAGGTGTCGAGGCGGCGGCGGGCTTCGACTTCGCCGGCCGGCCAGAGTGCGCGCAGGCGTTCGCCGGGTGTATCGAAACCCTGGATCTGTGCAGGGATCGCGTCGCTGATGATGTTCAGCGGCGCTTGGGCCATTGGCGCGCTGACCAGGCGGGGCAATGATCGATGCAGGCGTTCGTAGCACACCTTGCGGAATTGGCTGAAGACCTGGAAGTAGCTCCCGGTCTTGGTCAGCACGCTACCGGGCTTGAACAGCAGTTGATCCAGGTAACTGCGGGCGTCGATGCCTTGGGCCTTGAGCCGATCGGCGACTGCGGCATCGCGGCGGGTTTCATGCAGGCCGTACTCTTCGTTGAAGTGCACGGCGTCGACGTTCAACTGCCGGCACAGGTCCAGTAGCACCTGGGGTGCATCGTCCCAGCGCGGGGCGTTGCGGATCAGCAGTGGAATGTTCAGTTCGCCCAACGCCTGGCTCAACGTCTTCAGGTTACGTAACCAGAAGTCGACTTTGCACGGCGCGTCATCGTGTTCCAGCCATTGCTCCGGGCTCGGCAGATACACCGCCACGCAGGGGCCAACCGCAGCGGCGGCCGAGAGGGCGGTGTTGTCGTTCACGCGCAAGTCACTGCGCAGCCAGATCAATTGCATGGGAGTGCCCGCATTAAATAAGCCCGCGCTGAACCAGTACTTGATGAGCTGCCAAAGGATCTTCGGCCACGTACAGATCAGCGATCTCTGATGTTTTTACGGACAACTCGGCGTGATGGATGCATACCGTTGGTCCGGCAATCATTTTTGGGCAACTGACGCCATTGAACAGTTTCGGCAGCTGCGAAGGGTTGATGGCTTTGCTGGAGTACAGCAGGACGCCACGGGGTTGCAGATGATCAACCGCCAGCGCCAGTTCGCCGGCGGGTAGGGGCCAGTCGAACACTTCCACCGGGCAATCGGCACTGCTGATCAGCCACGCGGTCAGCCACAGGTGAGGTTCGAGGGGCAGGTCCGAGTGGTTGATCAACAGCAACGGCGCGGTGTGTAGCTGACGATTGTTATGGTAGATGCGCGCGCCGAATTTGCTGCGCAGCCAGGAATAAATAAATACCCGCTCCATTTGCGCGCCGAACTGGCCTTGCCAGCGTTGTTCCAGATCGGTGAGCAATGGCATCAGCAGTTGTTCGCACAAGGTCCGCGGTGGATACAGGGCCATGACCTGGTTGACGGTGTCGTCCAGAGTGCGCTCGGACAAAGTCGCAACGGCTTGCAACAAGGTCTGGCGAAGACGCTGCCAATCGTTCTCCGCGGACTCGCTGAAGTCTTGCGGGGTGTCGAGCAATTGCTTGACCTGGCTGACGGCTACGCCGCGATTGAGCCAGGTGAGGATGGTCAGGATGCGTTGCACATGTTCGGTCGAGAACAGTCGATGCCCCTTGGGCGTGCGTTGCGGCACGATCAGGCCATAGCGCCGCTCCCAGGCGCGCAAGGTGATGGCGTTGACCCCGGTTTGCCGGGCCACTTCGCGGATCGGCAGCCAGCCCTCGTCCAGGGCCTTCTTGAAATCGGCGCCGAGGTCTTCGCTGGCGCTACTGTCGAGAGGGACTTTCATCAGATGGCGTTTCGCAGGCTGAGGTTTTCCGGGTGCGGTTGCAGGTAAACCTGCTGCGCGATGTAGGGGTCCGGGTGCTGGCGAAAGTAGTGCTTGAGCAGCATCAGCGGCACCACCAATGGCACGATGCCGTGGCGGTACTGGCCAATGACGTGTTGCACTTCCTGTTTATCCTCGGCGCTGATTGCCTGTTTCAAGTAACCGCTGATGTGATGCAGAACGTTGGTGTGGGTGCGGCGGGTCGCGCATTTTTTCAGGGCCGCCATCAACTCGCTGAAATAGCGCGGGCCAAGCACCTTCGGGTCGGTGCGGCCCATGCTGCCCAACAGATTGCCCAGGGTTTTGTATTGCACCGGGTTGTGGGCCATCAGCAGGTATTTGTAGCGCGAGTGGAAGTCTGTGAGACCGCGTCGAGTCAGGCCTTCTTGCAGCAATTGCTGCCATTCGCTGTAGGCGAATACACGGGTGAGAAAGTTTTCGCGCAGCACCGGGTCGTTGAGTCGGCCGTCTTCTTCCACCGGCAAATCCGGATGCAAGGCGCAAAACGCCCGGGCATAGATGCCTTGGCCGCCACCGTCCTGCGGTGCGCCATTGGCGCGGTAGACCTTGACCCGCTCCAGTCCGCAGGACGGCGATTTCTGCATAAAGATGTAGCCACAGATATCGCTCAGCTCTGCTGCCATCGTCCGGCCGTAATCGGCCAGCGGCCGGGTGACATTGATCTCGCGGTTGATCGTGCCGACGGCTTCGGGTTGATCCGGATCACCCACCAGCCGGATCGGCTCCCGGGGAATGCCCAGGCCAATCGCGACTTCCGGGCAGACCGGCACGAAATCGAAGTAGTCGGTGAGGACGCGGCTGCACAGTCGCGATTCCTTGTGCCCGCCGTTGTAGCGCACTTCTGCGCCCATCAGGCAGGCGCTGATGGCGATTTTTGGTTTGGCAGGGGACGGGAGCATTGGAGCACCTCAAAATCAAAACCTATACAGACTTCGCGATCTGTACAACATAGGTTCATCATAGATTCAAAGGTGTACAAGTCAAACAATTTGCACAAGTTTTTCCGAGACGTGCCTACAGCCAGCCGAACTTCCACTGATCCTTATCGCGAAGGGCCTGCCACTTGAGCTGTTCGCTGCGTTTGGTCAACACCGCTTGCAACTCGACCTCCAGCACCTCCCCTTCGTCGTTGCGGATCAGTTCGGTCACCAGAAAGTGTTTCTCGCGGTTTTGCGGGTGGGCTGCTGTCCATTTCGACAGCAGCAACTTGCTTGGGTTGATGCGGTTCATTGCAGGTGTTCATGCAAGCGGCGGGCGGCTTCCTGACCGCTGAGCCAGGCGCCTTCCACGCGTCCGGACAGGCACCAGTCGCCACACGCATACAGACCCAGGTCGGCATCGGCCAGGGTGCCCCACTCATGGCTGCTCGCGGGACGGGCATAGAGCCAGCGGTGGGCGAGGCTGAAGCTCGGGGCGGGCATGGCACTGTGCAGCAGTTCGGCGAAGGCGCCGTGCAGTTGCTCGATCACGGCTTCTTTCGGCAGGTCGATGTGCTGGCGACTCCAGGCGCTGGTGGCATGCAACACCCAGGTATCGAGGGTGTTGTCGCGGCCCGGTTTACTGCGGTTGCGTGCCAGCCAGTCCAGCGGACTGTCCTGCACGAAACAGCCTTCCATGGGGGTGTCCAGCGGGGTTTCGAACGCCAGTGCGACCGCCCAGGTAGGGTCCATTTTCACCCCGGCGGCGGCACCGGCAAGCTTCGGCGCGGAGGCCAGCAACGCGGTTGCCTGAGGCGCCGGCGTGGCGATCACCACATGGCTGAAGGGGCCATGGGTGAAGCCTTCGGCGTCTTGCAGGTGCCAGTGTTCTTCGCCGCGATAGACCTCGGTGATGCGGCAGGCGAAATGCACTTCCAGGTCGCCGAGCAAAGCGCGGGTGATGGCGCTCATGCGCGGCGTACCGACCCAGCGGGTCTGTTCGTCCGGTGACAGGTTGAGCTGGCCGCCATGAAAGGTGTACAGCTGCGGCGCCCATTCGGCGACCCAGCCGTTGGCTTGCCAGCGCTGCACTTCGGTGACGAAGCGGCGATCGCGAGCCGTGAAATATTGCGCGCCCATGTCCAGGGCGCCCGCGTCGCTGCGCTTGCTCGACATGCGTCCGCCACTGCCGCGGCTTTTATCGAAAAGTTGAACGACATGCCCTGCATCTGTCAGGGCTTGTGCGGCGGATAACCCGGCAATGCCGGTGCCGATGATCGCGATAGGTACAGTCATAAGGGCCTCGTTTACCTTTCTGTACAGACTACGCCGGGGTTTAAACCTGTACAATATTGTTTTTTGGTATAACTTTTAGCGTTCTCGTTCTGACAGCTTGGCCTATTGTTAAACACAGAGCCTGCCCGATACCAAAAGATCCCTTGCTTATAAAAATAGACTAGTGATCAGGGTAAAACGCCACGTGAGGAAGATGTCATGCACATATTGCTGACCGGCGGTACTGGTTTGATAGGACGTCAGCTCTGCCGACACTGGTCGAGTCAGGGGCATCGCCTGACAGTCTGGAGCCGGACGCCTGAAAAAGTCGCGAAAATCTGTGGCGATCAAGTGCGTGGAATCGCGCGGCTCGAAGACCTGGGCGCGGCCCCTGTCGATGCCGTGGTGAACCTCGCCGGCGCACCGATCGCCGACCGTCCATGGACGCACAAACGCAAAGCCTTGTTGTGGAGCAGCCGTATCACCCTGACCGAAACCTTGCTGACCTGGCTTGAAGGCCGTGAGCACAAACCGCAGGTATTGATTTCCGGGTCGGCGGTCGGTTGGTACGGTGATGGTGGCGAGCGCGAGCTGACCGAGGAATCGCCACCGGTCAACGAAGATTTCGCCAGTCAGTTGTGCATCGCCTGGGAGGAAACCGCGCAGCGCGCCGAGGCCTTGGGTATTCGTGTGATCCTTATACGCACCGGGCTGGTGCTGTCGGCCGAAGGCGGCTTTTTGTCGCGGCTGTTGTTGCCATTCAAATCAGGGTTGGGCGGCCCGATTGGCAATGGTCGCCAGTGGATGCCATGGATCCATATCAACGATCAAATCGCCCTGATTGATTTTCTTCTGCATCGCAATGAAGCCAGCGGTCCATATAATGCCTGCGCACCGAAGCCGGTGCGCAATCGCGAATTTGCCAAAACGTTGGGCAGCGTGCTCCATCGCCCGGCGTTCATGCCGTTGCCGGCCTTTGTACTGAAGATCGGCCTGGGCGAGTTGTCATTGTTACTGCTGGGCGGTCAGCGAGCCACGCCGGTTCGTTTGCTGCAGGCGGGTTTCACTTTCCAGTTCACTGATTTGCGCGCGGCCCTGGACGATCTGTCCAGCCGCCTCTGAAATAGGACGTTGCATGACGGATCACGCGTTGCTTCTGGTCAACCTGGGCTCACCAGCCTCCACCTCGGTGGCGGATGTACGCAGCTACCTCAATCAGTTTTTGATGGATCCGTATGTGATCGACCTGCCATGGCCGGTTCGGCGCTTGTTGGTGTCGTTGATCCTGATCAAGCGCCCCGAGCAATCGGCCCATGCCTATGCCTCGATCTGGTGGGAGGAGGGCTCGCCACTGGTGGTGCTCAGCCGTCGCCTGCAGCAGGCCGTGACGGCCCACTGGAAGCATGGCCCGGTGGAGCTGGCGATGCGTTATGGCGAGCCGTCCATCGAGTCGTCGCTGCTGCGTCTGGTGGCCGCGGGAATCAAGCGAATCACCCTGGCGCCGCTTTATCCACAGTTCGCCGACAGCACCACCACCACTGTGATCGAAGAGGCCAAGCGGGTGGTGCGCGAAAAGAAACTCGACGTGCAACTGTCGGTGCTCCAGCCGTTTTACGATCAGCCGGAATACCTCGATGCCCTGGTGGCCAGCGCCAAACCTTATCTGCAACAGGACTACGATCACCTGTTGTTGAGCTTTCACGGGTTGCCTGAGCGCCACCTGACCAAGCTCGATCCGACCGGCCAGCATTGCTTCAAGAATGACGAATGCTGCAGGAATGCTTCGCCGGCCTCCCTGGCGACCTGTTACCGCGCCCAATGCCTGCGTAGCGCGGCCGAGTTTGCCAGGCGCATGGGCTTGCCGGACGGCAAGTGGTCGGTGTCATTTCAATCGCGACTGGGCCGCGCGAAATGGATTGAACCCTACACCGAAGCGCGCCTCGACGAACTGGCCAAGAGTGGCGTGAAAAAGGTACTGGTGATGTGCCCGGCGTTCGTCGCCGACTGCATCGAGACACTGGAGGAGATCGGTGATCGCGGACGGGAGCAATTCCGCGAAGCGGGCGGCGAGGAGTTGGTGCTGGTGCCGTGCCTCAACGATGACCCGCAGTGGGCGCGAGCGTTGAGTGCGTTGTGCGAGCGAGCGCCGTTGGCGCTGTAGGCATACAACCTGTGGTGAGGGAGCAAGCTCCCTCACCACAGGGATCATCTGTTACACCAGCGGCTCATCCGCCTTCTTGTGCTTCCAGCTGTCATTGCCCGGCAGAATCAGGTTCAGCGCAATCGCCACCACCGCGCACAGCGCGATGCCTTTGAGGCCGAAGTCATCGGGGCCGGTTCCGGTGCCGACCAGTACGCCGCCAATCCCGAACACCAGGGTCACCGACACGATCACCAGGTTGCGTGCTTCGCCCAGGTCGATCTTGTGGCGAATCAGCGTGTTCATGCCCACGGCCGCGATCGAGCCGAACAACAGGCAGAGAATCCCGCCCATTACCGGCACCGGAATGCTTTGCAGCAGTGCACCAAACTTGCCGATGAATGCCAGGCTGATGGCGAAGATTGCTGCCCAGGTCATGATTTTCGGGTTGTAGTTCTTGGTCAGCATCACCGCGCCGGTCACTTCGGCGTAGGTGGTGTTCGGTGGACCGCCGAACAGGCCGGCAGCGGTGGTGGCAATGCCATCGCCGAGCAGGGTGCGGTGCAGGCCGGGTTTTTTCAGGTAATCGCGACCGGTCACGCTACCCACGGCAATCACACCGCCAATGTGCTCGATGGCCGGGGCCAGGGCCACCGGAACGATGAACAGGATCGCCTGCCAGTTGAATTCCGGCGCAGTGAAGTGGGGGAGGGCGAACCACGGCGCAGCAGCAATTTTCGCGGTATCGACTACGCCGAAGTAGAACGACATGCCAAAACCCACCAGCACGCCCGAGATGATCGGCACCAGGCGGAAAATGCCTTTGCCGAACACCGCGACGATCAGGGTGGTCAGCAACGCTGGCATCGAGATCATCATTGCCGTCTGGTAATGAATCAGTTCAGTGCCGTCGCCGGCCTTGCCCATCGCCATGTTGGCGGCAATCGGCGCCATGGCCAGGCCAATGGAGATGATCACCGGGCCGATGACCACGGGCGGCAGCAAGCGGTCGATGAAGCCGGTGCCTTTGATCTTCACGGCCAGGCCGAGGAAGGTGTAGACGAAACCGGCCGCCATCACGCCGCCCATGGTCGCGGCCAGGCCGAACTGGCCTTTGGCGAGGATGATCGGGGTGATGAAGGCAAAGCTCGAGGCCAGGAACACCGGCACCTGACGCCCGGTGACGATCTGGAACAGAATCGTCCCCAGGCCGGCGGTAAACAGCGCCACGTTCGGGTCCAGGCCGGTGATCAGCGGCATCAGCACCAAAGCGCCGAAGGCCACGAACAGCATCTGTGCGCCGGACAGCACCGTGCGCCAGAGCGGATCGTTGAACTCATCCTGCATGGTCACGCGTCCTTCTGCTTGGTGCCGAAGATCTTGTCACCGGCATCGCCCAGGCCCGGGATGATGTAACCGTGTTCGTTCAATTTCTGATCGATGGAAGCGGTATAGATAGTCACGTCCGGGTGAGCTTTCTCGACCACGGCGATGCCTTCCGGCGCGGCCACCAGCACCATGGCGCGGATGTCCTTGCAGCCCGCTTTTTTCAGCAGATCGATGGTGGCGACCATCGAACCGCCGGTGGCGAGCATCGGGTCGATGATCATCGCGAGCCGTTCGTCGATTTCAGGGACGAGTTTTTCCAGATAGGTGTGGGCTTCGAGGGTTTCCTCGTTGCGGGCCACGCCCACGGCGCTGACTTTGGCGCCCGGGATCAGGCTCAGCACGCCTTCGAGCATGCCGATGCCGGCGCGCAGGATCGGTACTACAGTGATTTTCTTGCCGGCGATTTTCTCGACCGACACAGTGCCGCACCAACCTTCGATATCGTAGGTTTCCAGCGGCAGGTCTTTGGTGGCTTCATAGGTCAGCAGGGCGCCGACTTCCTGAGCGAGTTCACGGAAATTCTTGGTGCTGATGTCTGCGCGGCGCATCAGGCCAAGTTTATGACGGATCAGCGGATGGCGGATCTCGAGGATGGGCATGGGAAAGGCTCCGGCGGCGGGCAAAAAAACCGGCCTAGATTAATCTATCCGAGGGTGTTGTCCTATAGACATTCAGTACGTTAGTCCACAAACGCTTGATCTGGCCTCGCTTGATGCGTACCTTTGCCCGCTTTTCCCAAATCCGTCACCCCCCTGGAGAGCACCATGTCCGCTGATCTCGAGCATATCCGTCAAATCATGCGAGAGGCTGACTGCCTGTACACCGAAGCTGAAGTCGAGGCGGCCATCGCTCGCGTCGGTGCGCACATCAACGAACAACTGGCGGACAGCAATCCGGTGGTGTTCTGTGTGATGAACGGCGGGCTGATTTTCGCCGGCAAACTGCTGACCCATCTGCATTTCCCGCTGGAAGCCTCCTACCTGCACGCCACCCGCTATCGCAACGAAACCAGCGGCGGCGAGCTGTTCTGGAAGGCCAAGCCGGAAGTGTCGTTCATCGACCGCGATGTGCTGATCATCGATGACATCCTCGACGAAGGTCACACCCTGGGCGCGATCATCGACTTCTGCAAACACGCCGGCGCGCGCAAAGTGCACACCGCCGTGCTGATCGACAAGGACCATGACCGCAAGGCGCGTCCGGATCTCAAGGCCGATTTCGTGGGGCTGCCCTGCATCGACCGTTACATTTTCGGCTACGGCATGGATTACAAAGGCTACTGGCGCAACGCCAACGGGATTTTTGCCGTCAAAGGTATGTAAGACCATGACCAACGCGAGCTTTCTTGATCAAACGCTGTTCGCTGAACTGGCCGAGAAAGCCGCGGCTAATCCTCGCGGACGCCAACATCACAATTTCCACCAGATGGAAGAGGCTTGTCACCGCATGGCGGTGGGTTTGCAGCCTGCCACCTATATCCCGCCTCACCGGCACCTGGGGGAAAACAAGGCTGAAACCTTGCTGGTGCTCAAGGGGAAGCTGGGCTTGTTGATCTTCGACGAATCCGGTGCAGTGCTGAGCAGGTCGGTCCTGCAGGCCGGTGGTGATTGCGTTGGCGTGGACCTGCCCGCTGGCGTGTTCCATGGTCTGGTGGTGCTGGAGGCCGACAGCCTGATGTTCGAATGCAAGGCCGGTCCTTACCGTCCGGTGGGTGAAGGCGAGCAGGCCCACTGGGCACCGCGTGAAGGTGAACCGGGTGTCGCGGAGTATCACGCCTGGATGCGCGCGCAGTTCGACTGAACCATGACCTGCAGGAGATGTGTTCACCCATCCAGTCCTGTTAGCTCATGCTAGAGTGCTCAGCCCCGATTCCGGAGCCTGTCATGAGCCGTTCGATCCGCTGCTGCGCCGCCCTGTTGCTGACCCTCAGCCTTCCCCTGGCCGCCGCCCCGGCGCCGATGCATGCGCAGTTCCTGCCACCGGATGACCTGACCCTGCGCGATACCGCGCCTGAGCAGCAGCAACTGATGCAGGTCACCGACTATTCAGTGGTGGTCGGTGCGCAACGCCAGTCCAACCAGCAACCGATTCCGGTCACCTCGCCGCTGTCGATCCGCCTCAAGGGCAAAGCCTTGAACAAGGGCGCCACGATCAATCAGGTGCTGGTCAATTTCGACGGCGAAAGCAAAAGCCTGAAAAAACCGGTCTACGACGACAAGAGCAAGACCCTGACGCTCTATTACCCCTTGGCTCAGTACCGGGTGGTGATGGACTTGCTACGCAATGACACGGTGTATTGCCAGTTCCTCAGTTACGCCAACGGTCATATCTGGGCCGATCTTCACACTGGCAGTGTTCGTCCGCGTTGAGTGCCGGGCCCGCGCAGGGGTAAACTGCCCGCCCCGTGAAATGTCTGCGAGCTGGAGTCGGCAATGCGTAAAGATAAGAAACAAGTGATTGGTGACGAGATCGGCGATGAGCAGATCAAGTTGTTCCTCGATTTCGAACCGGTCGACGCCACTTCGCCTTCGTTGCACAAACTGGTCAAGGCTTATCGTGGCCTGCGTATCGATGATTTCGAGCGTTTTCTGACGTTCTTCGTCGAGGCCGGCCTGGACCTGAACGGCAAGGACGAGCACGGCAATGATTTTGTCGCCCTGATCAAGGATCAGCGCAACGCAGCGGATTACATCGAGCTGATCGAGAAAGCGCGCGGCTGACTTGTGGCGAGGGAGCAAGCTCCCTCGCCACAACGATAGGCTGACCGCCCATAAAAAAACGCCCCGCTCTCAATGAGAACGGGGCGTTTTTTGTGTGGCTCGATCAAGCGTAGCTTTCGGTTTCGCTGCTTGCTTCAACCAGTTCCAGCGCGACGTTGTTCTGCGCGTTGATCTTGCGATACAGCGCAGCGTCGGTTTCCAGGACTTTCTCACGGGCCGGGAAGATTTCTGCCAGTTTGGCAGCCCATTCGCCCTTGGCTTTGCCCGGGAAGCATTTTTCGATCAACTCGATCATGATCGAAACGGTCACCGAGGCACCCGGCGAAGCGCCGAGCAGCGCGGCCAGGGAACCGTCCTTGGCGGCGACCAGTTCGGTGCCGAATTGCAGGACGCCACCTTTCTTCGGGTCTTTCTTGATGATCTGCACCCGTTGGCCAGCCACCTCCAGGCGCCAGTCTTCGGCTTTCGCCTCCGGGTAGAAGCGGCGCAGGGATTCCAGGCGCTGTTCCATCGATTGCATCACTTCGCTGACCAGGTACTTGGTCAGGTCCATGTTGTTTTTCGCCACGGCGAGCATCGGGCCGATGTTGCCGGCGCGAACCGACATCGGCAGGTCCATGAAGGAACCGTGCTTGAGGAACTTGGTGGTGAAACCGGCATAAGGTCCGAACAGCAGGGACTTCTTGCCATCGACGACACGGGTGTCCAGGTGCGGTACGGACATCGGTGGCGAACCCACGGCGGCCTGGCTGTAGACCTTGGCCTGGTGATGCTTGACCACTTCCGGGTTGTCGCAACGCAGCCATTGGCCACTGATCGGGAAGCCGCCGAAGCCCTTGCTCTCTTCGATGCCCGAAGCTTGCAGCAGTGGCAACGCCGCGCCGCCGGCACCGAGGAAAACGAATTTGGCATCGACATCACGGGAACTGCCGCTGTTGACGTCCTTGATGCTGACGGTCCAGCCGCCGTTGTTGCGCTTCAGGCCGGTCACACGCTTGCAGTACTTGACCTGGGCATCGGGTGCGCTGGTCAGGTGCTTGAGCAACTGGTTGGTCAGGGCACCGAAGTTGACGTCGGTGCCATTGATCACGCGGGTGGCGGCGAGGGTTTCGCCAGGGTCGCGGCCAGGCATCATCAATGGCATCCACTCTGCCATTTTAGCTTTGTCTTCGGTGTACTCCATGCTGGCGAAGGCGTGGTGCTTGCTCAGCACCTTGAAGCGTTCCTTGAGGAAGGACACGCCACTTTCACCCTGCACGAAACTCAGGTGTGGAACCGGGCTGATGAATGATTTGCATGAGCCGAACGTGCCTTTCTTGGTCAGGTACGACCAGAATTGCTTCGACACCTCGAACTGGGTGTTGATGTGCACGGCCTTCTTGATGTCGACGGTGCCATCGGCAGCCTGCGGCGTGTAGTTCAACTCGCACAGGCCAGCGTGACCGGTACCGGCGTTGTTCCAGGGGTTGGAACTCTCCGCAGCACCGGAATCCATCAGCTCGACGACTTCCAGCTTGATCGCGGGGTCGAGCTCTTTGAGCAGTACCGCGAGGGTGGCACTCATGATGCCGGCCCCAACCAGTACTACGTCGACTGCTTCGTTATGCGCCATTTAACGCGTCTCCAAAATCTGCAGCACCAAATTGACGGCATGGCTGCCAGGCGTTCCGGGGCGTGTCAGTGATGCCCCAGGTACTCATGGCCAGGATCGCCATGTCCGAATCTTCGCAATTTTTCGCAACTTCGACGGACGCTACCTGCCGGGCCTATGAGCCATATGAACTCATTTCAGCGCGCGGGAGGCAATTCGACTTATGGTCGATACATCCGTTTGTGCAACCAAATCCGTAGCGGACAGGCTTCAGGCTCCGGTGTTCGAGGAGTACTCGGTCCTGTGTCGTTGGGCTGTTGTAGACGCTAATGGTGCATGTTCAGACGCAAAACTATTCATTTGCTCGCCACACTCTTGTGAAGTTGTGAAAACCCGTTTTTTTCACGCTCTTTTGAAGACGTGAACCTCAAAAAAGGGCTGTCCCAGCCTGGCACCGTGCCCGGATGGCTTGCCGCCAGGGAAACCATGGCAGGCAAAACGGGCAAACAGCTCAGTGACCGAGCGTAATGACAGCTCTACAGATTCGCGGTAAGTGGAGGTTTTGCCGAAGAAAACAGCAAGCGCGCCAGCTTCACTCGATCTGTGTGGGCGGCTCTCTGTGGGCGGTGCGGGGTGCCAATACCTGGGCATTGACGATGCTGCGAGGCCCGATCAGGAGACGTCCTTATAATCGGGGGGAGATTGTATCTAAGAAATGCAGGGAAATGGTCGTGTTTAATGACTTTTATTAGGCGTCTGGTCAGGTCGTTAACAGTTGTTGCACCCGCGAACGGGATTGATGCTGACTGACGCGGGCGCCAGCGGGCAGAGGTCGGTGCAACCAGTTGAGGCGAATTTCTTCGATTTCGACCCAGCCATCGCCCATCGGTTGAAGGCTGCATTGCTTGAATGCCTGGCAATGGCCATTGCTGTCGAGCAGGGCAAAGCTGCGGTGGCGCGGACGTGGAGTGAACAACGAAACGAGAAAGCGCATGGCAGATTACCTTTTGGGTGGTTGCGGACAAAGATGACTTCCAGTCGTGACGCGCAAGTGAATGGCGGATGAAAAATGTATGACAGGAACCGCGTGGGCAAGGGTGTGTCAGAGATTTCAGTAATCGTTGCATGACCCTAGTTAGCCGCAGTGGCGCACCGCTATACTGCCGGCCTGTTTGTGCCTGATTCTGGAGAGAAGAGCATGTTGCAACGCCTGTTGTTCGGTTTGATCACTGTGACCAGCTTGACGCTGGTCGGCTGCGCCCACAGTCCGCAACAACTGAGTCCGGAACCCAAGCTCACCGCTCAACTGGCGCCGGTAGGCCACGGTCAGCCGGTGGTGGTGCGTGTAGTGGACGGCCGTCCGTCGCCGACCCTGGGCACCCGTGGTGGCCTGTACCCGGAAACCAGCGCGATTACCGTGCAAGGCCAGCAGATCCTGCCGAAGTTGCAGGCTCAGGCCGAAGCCGCCGTGCGCCTGCTGGGCTTCACCCCGACAGCCAACGCGATGAATGCGCCACAACTGACCGTGACCCTGACCGAGCTGAAGTATCAGTCGCCCAAAGAAGGCATGTATGTGACCGAGGCGACCATCGGCGCGACCTTCCGCTCCGATGTGCAGAACGCCAATCGTCGCTACAGCGGCCGTTATGGTTCATCCCTGGACCAGCGTTTCGGCATGGCGCCGAACCAGGAAACCAACACCAAGCTGGTCAGCGACGTGTTGAGCGATGCCTTGACCCGACTGTTCAAGGACCCGACCGTAGGTCAGATCCTCGGCGAGTAATGCGAGCCCTGTAGGAGCGAGCCCGCTCGCGATGGTCGTCAACGATTCCGCAGGAAATCTGATACCCCGCGGCGTCCTCAAGCCCATCGCGAGCAGGCTCGCTCCCACAAAGGCAACCGCTGGCGAGCCCCTGCAGGGGGACGTGGTATCAAGCCGCTTGCGAATAAAAGTCCAGCACACTCACACCCGTCAGCAAATCCGCTTCGGGCAAGTCCGCATGTTGATGGCCGCCCAGCGCGCAATACACCAGCCAATGGCGGTCCTGAACGTTGAAGGCGAGGCTGCCGACGAGGGCTTGTTGTTCGTCGCTGTGATTGATGAGGTAGAGTCGATCCTGGTTTTCTGCGTGCAACATGACACGGTCCCTGTCGGTTTCGAGGGGCGACAGACTGACCGATGCAGATGACGATGCCGTGACGCAGGACAACCGTTGGTCAAATGCTTGTTATTTGTCGGAAAGAACGGGCAGATGCCCAGGCTTTCGGTAGAATTCGCGCCGCGGTCGTCGGTTCGGCGTCTGCCACATCTGTTTCCCCCGAGGCCCATGATGTCGCTGCATTTGATGACGCTGCTTACCGCCCATCCCGCCAAATTGATCAATCTGCTGGCCTTGCTCTTTGCTTGCCCCGGCGGATGGCTGCTGCACGCGACCCGCCGCCGCGAGCAGCGCGCGATGGCCAACCTCGAGGCGCAGAGCCAGAGCCGTCGCATCGATGAGCCCATGTTGTTTCTTGATGGCGCGACCGTGCGCATGAACCGGTTTTTCTACAGCTTCGGTTTTGCCTGCCTGGGGTTGGCGTTGCTGGTGTCGTGGATCAGCACTCGAGTCTGAACCAGATGTAACCCGGTAGTGAGCAGAAAACAAAAACGGCGCCCCAAAGGCGCCGTTGTCGTATCCGCGAACTGCCTTACAGCGGCAATCCCGCCTTCACACGGTACTGATTGCGTACCGGCGTCGCATATTGCAGCACCAGGAAGGGGCGGTGCTCCTCGGGGCAGGCGTCCAGGCGCTGTTGCCATTGCTCCTGGGCCTTGGCCAGTTCATCGGCCGGGAACATCTTGGCGGCGCTCGGTACCTGTAATTGCGGGTCGGCGTCCTTCCATTGCGCATAGGCGAGGTAGTGCACCGGGAACAGGCGATAGCCACCGAGGATTTGCTTGTCCATTTCGACGGCCAGTTGCTTGGTGTCTTCGAACAGCTCGGTGATCGGTGCGGCAAAGTTCACATGGACCCGACCCTTGTAGCCGGTAATGCCCTTGGCGATGCTGACGTCGTCCTCGCCTGGCACTTTGGTGTAGCTGCCGGTGGTGGCTCGGATATAAAGCTCACGGGCCTTGGCCAGGTCGCACGGGTCGTATTCGTAGCTGATCGACACCGGCGTGAGGTTCAGCGAGCGAATGACTTCGCCAAACGGCTCGTCCTTGCGGCTCATGTGGAACATCTTGAGGATGGCCGACTCGGTACGGTCGTCGCCGTCCTTGGCCCGGCCCTCGGCCTGGGCGATCCAGATCGAGGCGCAATCGTTGCGGATCGAATGATTGATGTACGCGGACAGCAGTTGGTACGCCGCCATCTTCTCGCGGCGACCGCTGATCGAGCGGTGCACGATGAAGCTCTTGTTCAGGCGCATCAGGTCGCTGACGAAGGGCTTTTGCAGCAGGTTGTCGCCAATGGCGATGCGTGGGGTCGGCAGGCCGGCGTGGTACACGGCATAGTTGACGAAAGCCGGGTCCATCACGATGTCGCGGTGGTTGGCGATGAACACGTAGGCGCTGCCGGACTTGAACTGCTCGACGCCGGTGTACGTCACACCGTCCGTGGCCCTCTCGATGGTGTGGTCGACATACACCTCGACTTTGTCCTGCAACGAGGCGACCGAATTGACGCCGGCGAACTCACGGCGCAGCCGATGAGCTATAAGAGGTTTGAGCGCCCAGCCTAAAGCGCCAGCGAAACGCGGGAAGCGGAAGTGGGTGAGGATATCTAGAAACGCCTTGTCGCCGAGCAACCGTGCCAGCACCGCTGGGACTTCGCTGTCGTCGTAAGGTCGGATGGCATCGAATTCGCCCATCATGCTCTCTTGTTGGAAACGGCTAGGGTAAGTAAAGGTTTTGATCGAAAACCAACGGGGCACGGTCTGAAAAAGTAGTCAGACAAAAATAGCCCTGCAAATAGACCGGCGATTATACGCACAAGTCACCTGGGAGACCGCGATGCTGGAAACCGAGCATTATCAATGTCCGTATTGTGGTGAAGATTGCGAGGCGGTTCTGGACTTGTCTGGCGGCGATCAACAGTACATCGAGGACTGTCCGGTATGTTGTCGGCCGATTGTGTTCACGCTGCAAACCGATGGTCAGGAATGGATGCTCGATGTGCACGGCGAAGACGAGTGAGAGCCCTTTATGCAGCGCATCTATGAACCGGAAAACCTGATGGAAGGCGAGTTGCTGCAAAGCATGCTGGCCAGTGAAGGCATCGAGGCGCATCTGGTCGGTCGGGATCTGGTGGGCGGCACCGGCGAACTGCCGATCTTCGGCCTGCTGGGATTGGCGGTGGAGAACGATCAGGCGCAATACGCCCGGGAGCTGATCACCGCGTACAATGCCGCGCTGCCGCTGTCCGGCGATGAACCGGAAAGTTTTCCCGGCACGCTGGTCTGTTAGGCTGGCGTTCGTTTGATCAAGAGTCGTGTTGCCCCATGTGTGGACGTTATGCCCTGTTTCGCTGGAATCCCGCCTTCGCGGCCCTGCCCGGTTTTCCCGCCGATCAGCAGGCGCAGTGGAACATTTCCCCCAATGATTCGGTGTTGATGCTGCGTGCCGGTGCGGACGGTCAGCGCGAGTTGGCCCGTGCCCGTTGGGGCCTGACGCCGCCCTGGCTGACCGATCTGTCGCGCACCCCGGCCCACGCCCGCGCCGAAACCGTTGCCGAACAACCGATGTTTCGCCAGGCCTTGCGCGAGCGCCGCTGCCTGTTGCCGGCCAACGGTTTCTACGAGTGGCGCGGCACCACGCGCAAGCGCCCGTACTGGTTGACGCCGGGGGAAGGCTCATCGTTGTTTTTCGCGGCCATCTGGGAGGCGTATCCGGTGCAGGAACAGGTGTGGTTGAGTACGGCCGTGATTACCCAGCCGGCCGCCAGTCAGCGCCGACCTTTAATTCTCGATGCGGCGGCGCAGGACATCTGGCTCGATCCCGAAACGCCGTTGCATGCCTTGCAGGCGTTGCTGGCCAGCGAGCCCGCCGCCTTGCGCGAACGGGTACTGGCGAACATGGTCAATGACCCGAAACTCAATGGGCCGGAGTGTTTGACGCCGGGTTGAGTGCTTTGGTGGTTGGACCGGCCCCATCGCTGGCAAGCCAGCTCCCACAGTTTGTGAACACCACAGGTCTGTGTGGGAGCTGGCTTGCCAGCGATGAGGGTCGTCGGATCAAACCCTGAACTGATTGATCAACCGCCGCTGCTGCTCGGCCAGCTTGGTCAGATCCGCACTGGCCGCGCTCGATTCATCCGCGCCGCCGGCCACTTCATTGGCCACTTGACCGATGTTGATCACGTTCCGGTTGATGTCGTCGGCCACCGCACTTTGCTCCTCGGCGGCGCTGGCGATCTGGGTGTTCATGTCATTGATCACCGAAACCGCTTTGGTGATGGTTTCCAACGCTTCTGCCGCTTTTGCCGCGTGTTGCACGCTTTCGTCCGTGCGATTCTGGCTATCCTCCATGACCCGCACCACATCCCGCGTGCCTTGCTGCAACTGCTGAATCATGGTCTGGATTTCTTCCGTGGCTTTCTGGGTCTTCTGCGCCAGATTGCGCACTTCGTCAGCCACCACCGCGAAACCGCGCCCCTGTTCACCGGCCCGTGCCGCCTCAATGGCGGCGTTCAAGGCCAGCAGGTTGGTCTGCTCGGCGATCCCGCGAATGGCGGTGAGGATTGCGTTGATGTTCTCGCTGTCCTTGGCCAGGGTCTGTACGACACCGACCGCGCGGCCGATTTCCAGCGCAAGCGCGCCGATGGAGGTCGAGGTGTCGCGGACGATTTGCATGCCCTGGCTGGCAGCCTGATCCGCGTGGCTGGCGGCTTGCGCAGCCTGGGTCGCATTGCGCGCCACATCCTGGGCAGTGGCGGTCATTTCGTGCACCGCCGTGGCAACCTGGTCGATCTCGGCCATCTGCTTGTGCACCCCGGTGTTGGTGCGAATGGCGATGTCGGCGGTGTGTTCCGACGAATCGCTGACGCTCTGCACCGAGGCCACCACCTGCGTGATCATCGCCTGCAACTTGGCCAGGAAGGTGTTGAAGCCCTTGGCGATCGAACCCAGTTCGTCGGCACGGTCGCTGGTCAGACGGCGGGTCAGGTCGCCTTCGCCCTGGGCGATGTCGTCGAGCATGGCGACCATTTGCTTGAGTGGGCGAGCAATGCCGTGGCCCACCAGCCAGATCACCAGCAAGCCGATGCCGGCAATCAACAGGCCGACCATGGCCATGCCGAAGGTGTCGGATTTGCGTTGGGTATTGAGGTCAGCCTGAAGCTTTTGCAGATCAGCCATCACCGCGTCCAGCGGCAGTTGCAGCATCAGGGTCCAGCGCGCGTCGGTCTGGCCGATGCCGAAGGGCAGGTACAGCTCGATCCGGCCCTGGTTTTTGTCGACGGTATAGGTGACTTCGCCGCGCTTGAGATTGGCCATGTTGGCGATTTGCTTGCTGTCGAGGATGTCGCTGACCTTTTCGCCGAACTTGGTCGAGTCCTTGGTATAGGCGACGATCCGGCCGTTGCCGCCGATCAGGGCCATTTCACCGGCACCGCTGTAGAGCTTCTGGTTGGCGCCGAGCAGCATTTCCTGGATGAAGTTCACCGACAGGTCAGCGCCGACGATGCCCTGGAAGGCGCCGTTGAGCATGATCGGTTCGATAAACGAAGCGAGCATGACGATCTTGTCGCCGACCTTGTAGGGCGCCGGATCAATCACGCAGGATTTCCTGGTTTCCTTCGAGCACAGGTAGTACTCGCTGGCGCGCACGCCGGTGGACAGGGTTTTCTGGTCGTCGACGTCCACCAGTTTGTCCAGGCCGAGGCTGCCGTCCTCGTTGCGGAACCACCACGGCAGGAAGCGCCCGTTGGCGGGGTCGATGCCGACGACTTTGGTCCCGATGTAGGCCGCATCGTTGTGATCCAGCGCGTCCTTTTCCCAGCCGATGTAGGTGCCGAGGATTTTCGGGTTCCTGGCGACGTTTTCCTTGATCAGGCCGATCAACTGCTCACGGCTGAGGCTCAGCGAAGGCTGGCCATCGGCACCCTGCGTCCCGATGAGTGCGTTGACCCGCACCAGTCCGCCGGCGATCAGCAGTGGCGCTTCGAGTTCACGCTGAATCTGGCTGACCTGGGTTTGCGCCAGCGACGTCAGGCGTTGTTCGATCACCTGCTCGAATTGCGCCTGGGTCCGCTCCTGGACCATGTCTTGCGTCCGTGCCCCGGAAAACAGTGCATAAACAACCAGTGCTGCCACGACGCTTAGAACAATGGCACCGGCAAGGGCTGCCACGGAAAACTGGATTGACTTGAATTTCATGGGGGCTCCGCACGCGAAAAGACGACTGCGGTGGTGTATCGGCAGGAAGTAGAGCAGGCATTAGCAGACGTGGACGAAATGACTGTTTTGGCGTGTTCGAGGTCGTAAATGAACCAAGAGTGGTCGTGGCGTGCATCGGTTTGTGAATTTTTTTCCTGCAGCGGTGAGCGCTTTGCAAGAAATCAGCGTCTTACATCCGTTGTATCTGGCGTCGATACATTTGCGCGCATAGGATACGGGCATGTTTTTACGGAGTTTTTTGATGAACAAGACATGGGTGTTGTGTGGGCTGAGCGCGAGTCTGCTGCTGGCCGGGTGTCAGTCGGTCAACACGACCAGCGGCGGTGCTGTAGGCGTTGAGCGCAAGCAATACATGTTCAGCATGTTGTCCACCGATGAGGTTAATCAGATGTACGCCCAGTCTTATCAAAAGACGGTAGGCGAGGCGAGCACTCAGGGTGTGCTGGACAAGACCAGTAGCGATGCCAAGCGGATTCAGGCGATCTCCGATCGACTGATTGCCCAGGCTCCGGTGTTTCGTCCGGATTCGGCCCAGTGGAAGTGGGAAGTCAATCTGATCAAGAGCGATGAGCTCAACGCCAACTGCGGGCCGGGTGGCAAGATCATTTTCTACACGGGCCTGATGGACAGCCTGAAACTGACTGACGATGAAATCGCCGCCATCCTCGGCCATGAAATCGCCCACGCCCTGCGCGAGCACGGTCGCGAGGCGATGTCCAAGGCCTATGGCATCGAAATGGCCAAGCAGGGCGCCGGTGCCTTGCTCGGATTGAGTCAGGACAGCCTGGCGCTGGCCGACACCGTGGCCAACTACGGCATGACCTTGCCCAACAGCCGCGCCAATGAAAACGAGGCGGACTTGATTGGTCTCGAACTGGCCGCGCGCGCCGGTTACAACCCGAATGCCGCGATCACCCTGTGGAACAAGATGAGCAAGGCTTCGGAAGGTGCCCCGCCGGAGTTCATGAGCACCCACCCGGCTTCATCGAGTCGTATTGCGTCGTTGCAGGCGGCCATCCCGAAAGTCATGCCGCTTTACGAGCAGGCCAAGAAGTCCTGATCTTGCGGCAGTGATGATGTGGCGAGGGGGGGCAAGCCCCCTCGCCACAGGGTTGTGGTCAAACCCAGCCGCTGCTCTGCATCGCCTTGTACACCGCCACGATGGCGAGGATGAAAAAGGCCGAAGCCGCCAGCCGGCGAATCAGCGTCAGTGGCAATTTTTCAGCGGCAAAGTTACCTGCCAGAACCACGGGTACGTTGGCAATCAACATGCCCAGCGTGGTGCCGATGATCACCAGCCACAGCTCCGGATATTGCGCGGCGAGCATCACCGTCGCGATCTGAGTCTTGTCGCCGATTTCGGCGAGGAAGAACGCAATCAACGTGGTCAGGAACGGTCCGAACTTGCGGGCGGTGCTGGCTTCGTCGTCATCCATCTTGTCCGGCACCAGGGTCCACAGCGCAGTGGCGGCGAAGCTCGCCGCGAGGATCCAGTGCAGCATCGTATTCGAGAAGAAACTTCCCACCCAGGCGCCTACCGCGCCGGCTGCTGCGTGGTTGGCCAGGGTCGCGGCGATGATCCCGGCGATGATTGGCCAGGGTTTGCGGAAGCGAGCGGCGAGAATGAGCGCGAGCAGTTGCGTCTTGTCGCCGATTTCGGCCAAGGCAACGATTGCGGTAGGTACGAGTAGTGAATCCAGCATCAGGGGGTTTCCTAAGGGGCGGGTCGACACGGCTATGACACGTACAGCCTTCCCGCCCCGGGTAAGGTGTTCGTGTCATAGGTCTTGTCAAACCCCGGCGATCCATCTGATGTGGACGCTTGGGTCGCATACGCCATGGTCTGAGGACCAAGTATGTTGACGCATGCCGGACGAGCGTGGCGCTCGTGGGAGACTACTCCCCTAGGACGGAGCGGATTCTGCCTAGGCAAAATCCATTCGGCAAGCAGAAATTTCTTATCCGCGCTTGGCCCGGTAGATTCTGAAACCCTGTCCTTCGGCCTTGATCGCGCACACGCCCAGATGCTCTTCGATCAGTGGTTGATACTTCAGGAAGCTGTTCGCCACCAAGCGCAGTTCGCCGCCATTTTTCAGATGTTTGGCGGCTTTTCGCAGCAAGTTCTCGGTGGCGAAGTAGTCGGTATGGACACCCACATGAAACGGTGGATTGCTCAGGATTGCACTCAAGCCCATCGGTGCGGCATCGATGCCGTCACCGGTAATGACGTCTGCTTCCAGACCGTTGGCAGCCAGGGTCAAGCGACTGCTGGCGGCGGCGAACGCATCCACGTCCAGCAAAGTGACCTGGTTATGCGGGTAGCGACGTTTGACCGCCGCCCCCAGCACACCGGCGCCGCAGCCGAAATCCAGCAAATGGCCGCTTGGCAGTTTATCCAGATGCTCAAGCAACAGCGCGCTACCGCGATCCAGGCGACCATGGCTGAACACGCCCGGCAGGCTGATGACCTTGAGCGGGCCTTCCGCCAGCGGCAATTCGTATTCCTGGGCCAGGCTTTCCAGCGGTTTGGCTGCCGGTGCATTGACCACGGTGACTTGCCAGAGCTGGCAATGGCGCGCGCTGTCGAGCTTGCGTGGCTTGCCGAACGGGTTCAGTTGCTTGGCCGCCCCCTCGATACCGCTTTTTTTCTCGCCGACCAGAAACACCTCACGACCTTCCAGGCGCGAAGCCACGGCGTTGAGGATGTAGTCGGTCAGGTCCTTGGACTTGGGCAGGAACACCACCGCGCTGTCGAACTCGCGCTGCGGGACATTCACGCCAAAATGGCTGCGCTCGGCAAAGCGCGCATCCAGGGCCGCCTGGTCGCCGGCGTGCCAGCACCAGCCGTGAGCGGCCGGCAGGCGACCGAGCAAGTCGTCGGCGGGTAAACCGGCCAGCAGCACCGAACCCTGGAATAACTCGGCCTGACGAAGCAGTACTTCACTGCGCGGATCCATAACTGCTCCTGTGGAAAAAAGTGCCGCAGTTTATCAACTGACGACCCGCAGCGCCTTACCGCTGAAGTACGCCAGAGCGTTTTCCGTGACTTGGCCCACGATTCGTTGCCGCGCTTCGCGACTGCCCCAGGCGTTGTGCGGGGTGACGATCAGTCGCGGGATATCGTGGGCCAGCAGCGGATTGCCATGGGTCGGCGGTTCGACGCTCAGTACGTCGGTGGCGGCGCCACCCAGATGGCCGTTGCGCAAGGCATCGGCCAGCGCTTGCTCGTCGATCAGGCCGCCACGGGCGGTGTTGACCACGAAAGCGCCGGGTTTCATCGAGGCCAGTTCGCGGGCGCCGATGAAATGGCGGGTGTGTTCGTTGAGCGGGCAGTGCAGGGTCAGCGCGTCGATCTGCGGCAGCAGTTCTTCCAGCGGCAAGCGATCCGGGCGGGCAGGGCGGCCTGGAATCTGACCCAACAGCACGCGCATGCCAAAGGCTTCGGCCAGTCGCGCGACCGCGCCGCCGAGTTCGCCGTGACCGAGCAAACCGAGGGTTTTGCCTTCCAGTTCGACGATCGGGTAGTCCAGCAGGCAGAACTGCCTGGCTTGTTGCCAGCGGCCTTCACCGACAGCTTTCTGATAATCAGCCAGACGTGTGGCCAGGTTGAGCAACAACATGAGGGTGTGCTGGGCCACCGAAGGCGTGCCGTAGCCCTGGCAGTTGCAGACGGTAATCCCGTGGGCGCGGGCGGCAGCGAGGTCGACGTTGTTGGTGCCGGTGGCCGTGATGAGGATCAGCTTCAGCTCGGGGCTGGCGGCCATGGCGGCGGCGTCGATCCGGATTTTGTTGGTGATGGCGACGGTGGCGCCCTTGAGATGCTCGATCACCTGATCCGGCAGGGTCTGGGGGTATAGCTGCAACTCGCTGAAACAATCGCGCAACGGGCTGAGGTCGAGGTCGCCCAGATCCAGGGACGGGTGGTCGAGGAAAACGGCGCGGCGAATGTTCGTCATCAACTGTACCTTTTGTGCAATGAACTGAAAGCGTAATCTGCCGAGCCTACCAGATGAAACAACCAGTTACGCTTGTCCAAAAAGGAGCCTTCATGTACTGGACAGAGTTCTTGACCGTTGCCCTGATTCACCTGCTGGCCGTGGCCAGCCCCGGCCCGGACTTTGCTGTGGTGGTGCGTGAGAGTGTGACCCACGGTCGTCGTGCCGGCACCTGGACGGCGCTCGGTGTCGGCACCGCGATCTTCCTGCACGTCGGCTATTCGCTGCTGGGCATCGGCCTGATCGTGTCGCAGTCGATCGTGCTGTTCAATGCCTTGAAGTGGGCCGCCGCCGCTTACTTGCTCTACATCGGCTTCAAGGCCCTGCGGGCGCAACCGGCCAAACCGGTGGCGGATGATCTGCACAAGGAAGGGGGCGAACGCACGGCCCGTGGCGCCTTCACTTCGGGTTTCGTGACCAATGGCCTCAACCCGAAAGCCACGCTGTTTTTCCTGTCGCTGTTCACCGTCGTGATCAATCCTCACACACCGCTGATGGTGCAAGCCGGCTACGGAATTTACCTGGCCGCCGCGACCGCGACCTGGTTCTGCCTGGTGGCGATGCTGTTCAGCCAGCAACGTGTGCGTGCCGGTTTCGCCCGCATGGGGCACTGGTTCGACCGCACCATGGGCGCCGTACTGATTGCAATCGGTGTGAAACTCGCGTTTACCGAGATGCACTGATCCTACGTGGCGCCGAGTTCGCTCAGCTTGTTCAGGGTGTTCAGGTATTGCCGGGGATTTTCTCCCAGCAAACGACGGAACATCGCGCTGAACGCGCGGGCGCTGCCGTAACCCAGGTCCTGCGCGACGCTCTGCACGCTTTCCCCGGCGAGCAGACGGGGCAGGGCTTCCATCAAGCGCAGTTGCTGGCGCCAGTCATTGAAAGTCATCTTGAGCTGTTGCTGAAACAGTCGTGCCAGAGTGCGTGAACTGGCGCCGACCTGCTGCGCCCAGTCCTCCAGCGTGTTGAGGTGATCAGGTTTTTGC
The DNA here is from genome assembly GCF_054481235.1 of Pseudomonas fluorescens group sp. PF-69. Lineage (NCBI taxonomy): Bacteria > Pseudomonadati > Pseudomonadota > Gammaproteobacteria > Pseudomonadales > Pseudomonadaceae > Pseudomonas > Pseudomonas fluorescens group sp. PF-69. The sequence goes on from NZ_JBTMNC010000001.1 coordinate 2,692,902, forward strand.
AGCAGTGCCAGACAGATGCTCTGCAAGCGCCGATCCTCGGGCATGGGTATGTGCAGCGCAAGGTTTTCCAGGCTGGCCAGCTCTTGCAGCATCAGTTGCTGAATCAGAGGATTTTCAGCGTGCTGCGGGCCTTGCACTGCCCGCACGATCAGCTCGCGCAGCAGCGGCGTGACCGCCAGTACACAGCACTGCTGCAGGTTCGCCGGCGACAGTTCGGCGTCGATGAAGAGCGAGCGCATGCGCACCTCCCCGGACATGAAAATCTCATGTTCCACCTTTGGCGGAATCCACACGGCGCGGGTCGGTGGAATGATCCACGCACCCTGCGCTGTCACCACTCGCATCATCCCGCACACGGCATACAGTAACTGCGCTTCGCGATGTTGATGAAGTTCCTGGTGTGCGCCATCCACGTAATCTCGCGGATAGGCACTGACCGGCCCGTGCTGGAAATGGCTGATTAACATGTCAGATCCGATGACTTTGTTGTCAGGAATGCGCTTTTTCGCCAACTTAGCATAGGTCGCTCACTCCAACGTAAAGCGTGCCGCGATGAACCAGTCCAGAAACGTAATCCGCTACATCAATGCCGCCCATGTGATCGACCACATGTTCATGCTCATATTTCCCGCCGCGGTGCTCGGCATGACGCAGGCGTTTGCCCTCGATTTCGCGGCGCTGATCGGCTTGTCCCTGGGCGGATTCATCGCCTTTGGCGCTTGTTCCTTGCCGGCCGGCTGGCTGGGGGATCACTGGAGCCGACGGCGAATGATGCTGGTTTTTTTCTTCGGCATTGGCGCTTCAGCGATTTTTACCGGCTTGAGTCACAGCGCCCCGATGTTGGTGCTGGGTCTGACGCTGATCGGGATGTTTGCAGCGATCTACCATCCGGTGGGCACCGCGATGCTGGTGGCCTACGCACAAAACCGTGGCCGGGAGATCGGCATCAATGGCATGTGGGGCAACCTGGGCGTGGCGTTTTCAGCGCTGATCACCGGGCTGCTGGTGGCGCATTTCGGCTGGCGTGCGGCGTTCATTCTGCCGGGTGTGGTGGCGATGGTACTGGGTGTCGGGTTCGCCTTGCAGGTGCGTGAGGAGCCTGTCCCCAAGCGTCCCCACACGCCGCTCAAAGGGGCGGGCGGTCAGCGAATCTCCATGGCGTTGGTGTTCGGCGTGCTGGCATTGGCCACGGCGACCGGCGGCGTGGTGTTCAACGCGACGACGATGACTTATCCGAAACTGTTCCAGGAGCGGTTGCACGAGTTGTTCGCTTCGCCGCAAACCTTGGGTGTCGTGGTCAGCCTGGCTTACGCCTTTGGCGCCGTGGCTCAGTTGAGCATTGGCCGGGTATTGCATCGCGTCAGTCTCAAGTGGCCATTCGTGGTGCTGACGATGTGCCAGGCACCGCTGCTCTTCGCACTCGCCTATGGCGAAGGCTGGGGCGTGATTGCGTTGGGGGCGGCGTTCATGTTCGTGGTGTTCGGCCAAGTCACGGTCAACGATGCGATGGTTGCCAATTTCGTTGCGCCTCAATGGCAATCACGGGTCTTTGCGTTGCGTTACTGCCTGTCTTTCGGCGCCAGCGCCACCGCCATCCCTCTGATCTCTTACGTCGAACCGCTCCAGGGATTGGTCGGGCTCTATCTGATTTTGGCGGCGATTGCGGCATTGACCTTCGTCGCGGCCCTGGTCTTCCCGCGCACGCCCTCGGAGGCTTTGGCAGGACAAACGGCCTGAGCGCTGTGCATACCGACAAATGCTGGCGCAACGCTAGCATTTGTGCGGCTCTGCAAATCATTCCTTTGGCTGATTTGGCTGGCGATCAAGGGCACTAGAGTGCTTACTTTCAGCCACGACCGTGCAGTCAGAAAAGGGATTCTTATGTTGCAGACTCGCGTTATCCCCCCAGCCGAAGGCGCTTACCAGTATCCGCTGCTGATCAAACGGCTGCTGATGTCCGGGGCGCGCTATGAGAAAACGCGCGAGATCGTTTACCGCGACCAGTTGCGCTACAGCTATCCGACCTTGATCGAACGGGTCGCGCGGTTGGCCAATGTGCTGACAGAGGCCGGGGTCAAGCCTGGGGACACCGTGGCGGTGATGGATTGGGACAGCCATCGTTATCTGGAATGCATGTTTGCCATTCCGATGATCGGCGCGGTCATCCACACCATCAACGTGCGCCTGTCGCCGGAACAGATCCTCTACACCATGAACCACGCCGTGGACCGCTTTGTACTGGTCAACAGCGAGTTCGTGGGGCTGTACAACGCGATTGCCGGGCACCTGACCACGGTCGAGAAAACCCTGCTGCTGACCGACCTGCCGGAAAAGACCGCCGACCTGCCGAACCTGGTCGGCGAGTACGAGCAACTGCTGGCGGCTGCGAGCCCGCAATACGACTTCCAGGATTTCGACGAAAACTCGGTCGCAACGACCTTCTACACCACCGGCACCACCGGTAATCCCAAAGGCGTGTACTTCAGCCATCGACAACTGGTGCTGCACACCATGGGCGTGTCGACCATCATGGGCGCGATCGACAGCGTGCGCCTGCTGGGCACCAGCGACGTGTACATGCCGATCACGCCGATGTTCCATGTGCATGCCTGGGGCCTGCCCTATGTGGCGACCATGCTCGGGCTCAAGCAGGTTTATCCCGGGCGCTATGACCCGGAGTTTCTGGTGGAGCTGTGGCGCAAGGAAAAGGTCTCTTTCTCTCATTGTGTGCCGACCATCCTGCAAATGGTCCTCAATGCCAAGGCGGCGCAAAACACCGATTTCGCTGGCTGGAAAATCGTCATCGGCGGCAGTGCACTCAATCGTGCCCTGTACGAAGCGGCGAAGGCCAAGGGCATTCAGTTGACGGCCGCTTATGGCATGTCGGAAACCGGGCCACTGGTCTCCTGCGCGCACCTCAACGACGAGTTGATGGCCGGCAGCGAAGACGAACGCACGACTTATCGGATCAAGGCTGGCGTACCGGGGCCACTGGTGGAAGCGGCGATCATCGACACCGATGGCAATTTCCTGCCCGCCGATGGCGAGACCCAGGGCGAGCTGGTGCTGCGTGCGCCATGGCTGACCGAGGGGTATTTCAAAGAGCCGCAGAAGGGCGCCGAGCTCTGGGCCGGGGGCTGGCTGCACACGGGTGACGTGGCGACCCTGGACAGCATGGGCGTGATCGACATTCGCGACCGGATCAAGGACGTGATCAAGACCGGCGGTGAGTGGGTGTCCTCCCTGGACCTCGAAGACCTGATCAGTCGCCATGCGGCGGTACGCGAAGTAGCAGTGGTGGGCATTGCCGATCCGCAATGGGGCGAGCGGCCGTTTGCCTTGCTGGTGGTCCGCGAAGGCCATGTTATCGATGCCCGGGAACTCAAGGAACACCTCAAGCCATTCGTGGAACTGGGGCACCTGAGCAAGTGGGCGATCCCGAGTCAGATCGCCCTTGTTACTGAAATTCCCAAGACCAGTGTCGGCAAGCTCGACAAGAAGCGAATTCGCGTCGATATCACTGAATGGCAAGCCAACAACAGTACCTTCCTTTCCACGCTTTAAGCGTGTTCCGGCGTGCCCAAAAGGGCACGCCGGCCCCACCAAGCAAGCGCTTGGCTTGTCAAATCAGAAAATTAAGCCATCCTTGCCCTGCCGACGGGCGTCGGTCTGGCAAAAGGACTGTTCCAGAGTGGCTGACAGGTGCAAATCACACTTTAGAGGGATCAAGCACTACTACCTGCTGGCTATAGTCCGCTCAAGGATTTTTAAGAACGGAGCAAACGCACAAAACGGGGCGATGCAATTTTGGAATGACTTCGGGATGCCTTGGCTCCCCGTCATCCACAACGTTTTTAGAAGTGCTCACTGCCATAACAATAAAATGCACATGGAGTAGCGTCGATGACATCAGTAAATCAGTTCTGGCGCCGGGCAAAACTGCCTCTGGCCGTCAGTCTTGCCTCTACGCTCGCCGGGCCAGCATTCGGCGTCAGTTTCAACGTTGGTGAAATCGAAGGCCAGTTCGACTCGTCCCTGTCCATTGGTGCCAGTTGGTCTACCCAGCAGCCGAACAAGAACCTCATCGGCGTCAACAACGGCGGCCATGGCTTGTCCCAGACTTCCGATGACGGTCACCTGAACTTCAAGAGCGGGGAAACCTTCTCGAAGATCTTCAAGGGCATCCACGACCTGGAACTGAAGTACGGCGATACCGGTGTCTTCGTCCGTGGCAAATACTGGTACGACTTTGAATTGAAGGACGAGAGTCGTCCGTTCAAGGACATCAGCGACGACAATCGCAAGGAAGGCGCCAAGTCCGCTGGTGGCGAGATCCTCGATGCCTTCGTTTATCACAACTATTCCATTGCCGATCAGCCAGGTTCCGTGCGTCTGGGCAAGCAGGTGGTGAGCTGGGGTGAAAGTACCTTCATCGGCGGCGGCATCAACTCCATCAACCCGATCGACGTGTCCGCGTTCCGTCGTCCGGGTGCCGAGATCAAGGAAGGCCTGATCCCGGTCAACATGTTCTACGTGTCCCAGAGCCTCACCGAAAACCTGTCGGCCGAAGCGTTCTACCAGCTGGAATGGGACCAGACCGTCGTCGACAACTGCGGCACCTTCTTCTCCCAGCCGGACATCATCGCCGACGGCTGCGACAACAACCTGCGTGTGCTGAACAAACGTTCGACCATTCCGGCCGCGGCCTTGCCTACGCTGACCCGACTGGGCGTCGACGTCGACAACGAAGGTGTGCTGGTGCGTCGTTCCGGCGACCGCGATGCACGGGACAGCGGCCAATGGGGCGCGTCCTTCAAATACATGTTCGATCCGCTGGACACCGAATTCGGTGCCTACTTCATGAATTACCACAGCCGTGCGCCGATCTTCAGCGCCACCGGTGCTCCGGCGTCGACCTTTGCCGGGGTCAGGGCGCTGCCGGCGCAGTTGCAGGCGCTGGCGCCGCTGATTGTCGCGGGTAACTCGAGCTACTTCGTCGAATATCCGGAAGACATTCGCCTGTACGGCTTGAGCTTCTCCACCACCCTGCCTACCGGCACGGCGTGGAGCGGTGAAGTCAGCTACCGTCCGAACGCACCGGTGCAGCTCAACTCCACCGACATCCTGTTCGCCGGCGTACGTCCTTTGGGCGGCTCGCTGACCAACGCTTCGCTGCTTTCCGCTCCACCGGGCTCGGATCTGCACGGCTATCGTCGTAAGGAAATCACCCAGTTCCAGACCACCCTGACGCACTTCTTCGATCAGGTCATGGGCGCCAGCCGTCTGACCCTGGTCGGTGAAGTGGGCGTGACCCACGTCGGCGGCCTGGAAAGCACCTCCGACGTCCGCTACGGCCGTGATCCGGTCTACGGGCCTGGCGAGCTGCCTGCCACCGGCGGTCAGAACACCTGCGTGGCGCTCAACACCAGCACCATCAACGGTGCAGGTCCAGGTGCTGCTACCAACAACCTCAGCCGCAATTGCAACGATGACGGCTTCACGACAGCCACTTCCTGGGGTTATCGCGGTCGGGCCATTTGGGAATACAACGACGTGTTCGCCGGTGTGAACCTCAAGCCGAACGTCGCCTGGTCCCATGACGTGAGCGGTTACTCCCCTGGCCCTGGCGGCAACTTCGAGGAAGGTCGCAAAGCGGTCAGCCTGGGTCTGGACGCCGAGTACCAGAACACCTACACCGCGAGCCTGGCTTACACCAACTTCTTCGACGGCAAGTACACCACCGTGGATGACCGCGACTTCGTTGCGCTCAGCTTCGGCGTGAACTTCTAAGCACTGTATTTTCAGGACGAACGCACATATGAAAATAACAAAGAGTCTGTTCCACGCCGGTGTTCTGGGGCTTTCGCTGCTGGCGACCAGTGTCATGGCGGCGGTCCCGGCAGCCGAGGCGGACAAGCTGGGCAAGAGCCTGACCCCCATGGGGGCCGAAATGGCGGGTAACGCCGACGGTTCGATCCCGGCCTGGAAACCCATGCCGAAGAACGCCGGTTCCGTCGACAGCAAAGGTTTCCTGTCCAATCCGTACGCCAGCGAAAAACCGCTGTTCATCATCACGGCGCAGAACGTCGAGCAGTACAAGGACAAACTCGCCCCGGGCCAGTACGCGATGTTCAAGCGTTACCCGGAAACCTTCAAGATGCCGGTTTACCCGTCCCATCGTGGCGCTACCGTGCCGGATGACGTGTTCGCCGCCATCAAGCGCAACGCCACCAATACCAATCTGGTATCCGGCGGTAACGGTCTGGAAAACTTCGAGACCGCAGTGCCGTTCCCGATTCCGAAAAGCGGCGTTGAAGTCATCTGGAACCACATCACCCGCTATCGCGGCGGCAGCGTAACCCGCCTGGTCACCCAGGCTACGCCGCAGCCAAACGGTTCGTTCAGCCTGGTGTACTTCCAGGACCAGTTCGTGTTCCGCGACAAGATGAAGGACTACGACCCGAAAAACCCGGGCAACATCCTGTTCTACTTCAAGCAGAAAGTGACCGCTCCGGCACGTCTGGCCGGTGGTGTGCTGCTGGTGCACGAAACCCTCGACCAGGTTAAGGAACCGCGTTCGGCGTGGGTCTACAACGCCGGTCAGCGCCGTGTGCGTCGTGCGCCGCAAGTGTCCTATGACGGGCCGGGTACCGCAGCCGATGGCCTGCGCACCTCCGACAACCTGGACATGTACAACGGTGCGCCGGATCGTTACGACTGGAAACTCGAAGGCAAGAAAGAGATGTACATCGCCTCCGACGCCTACAAGCTCGACGACCCGAGTCTGAAGTACACCGACATCATCAAGGCCGGTCACATCAACCAGGACCTGGCGCGTTACGAGCTGCGTCGCGTCTGGCATGTGGTTGCCACCTTGAAGGAAGGTCAGCGCCATATCTATGCCAAGCGTGACTTCTACATCGACGAAGACACCTGGCAAGCAGCGGTGATCGATCACTACGATGGTCGTAACCAACTGTGGCGTGTCGCCGAGGCTCATGCCGAGAACTACTACGACAAGCAAGTACCGTGGTATGCCCTGGAAGCCTTGTACGACCTGCAATCGGGCCGTTACCTGGCATTGGGCATGAAGAACGAAGAAAAGTCTGCGTACGACTTCGGCTTCACGGCCACCACCAGCGACTTCACCCCGGCAGCCTTGCGTCAGGATGGTGTTCGCTAACGTGCACTGAACAGAGGCCGCATCCTCTAGAAACGCCCCGACTGGTTCGGGGCGTTTTTTTTGTGCGTTGATAAAGCTGGCGGCCTCATTTCAATGTCCGAGCCATCGAGTGAAACGAGGCTGTGATCTTTTGTTCGTAGACTTTTTGTAGTCATTTGTAGCAATAACCTTCATAACCACTTCGTTTACCGCTAGTCTGCGGACATCTGCAACGCCGCCATTCGCAATTCAAACAAGAGCCGGCCATGACTGATCTGTTCCCTCCACCAGGCCCTGCAAGCGTTGCCGTCGCCACGCTGGCCGGGCGTTTTTTCCGACCACCCTTGCCCGACGGCCATGTGCTGCGGCCTCGTCTTTGCGAGCGTCTGAGTGCCGGGCTCAATGGTCGGCTGTTACTGGTCAGTGCACCGGCAGGGTTCGGGAAAAGTTCGTTGGCGGTGGAGTTCTGTCAGTCGCTGCCGGTCCATTGGCAAAGCCTTTGGCTGGGATTGAGTCCGCGAGACAGTGATCCGGGTCGATTCCTCGAACGCTTGCTCGAAGGCCTTCAGGACTATTTTCCGCAACTGGGCAGGCAGTCCCTGGGGCTGTTGAAGATGCGCCAGCGGCATCAGCCGTTTGCTTTCGAGGAATGGCTGGACGGCTTGCTCGACGAGCTGGCGGTACACCTTTCGACAGCGACGCCGCTGTTACTCGTGCTCGATGACTATCATCTGGCCCAGGGGCCGGTGCTTGATCGCTGCCTGCAGTTTTTCCTCAATCATTTGCCCGACGGCTTGCTGGTCATGGTCACCAGTCGCCAGCGCCCTGACTGGCATCTGGCGCGGCTGCGCTTGTCGCGGCAACTGCTCGAGCTGAATGAACAGGACTTGCGCCTGACCCACGACGAAGCCTTGACCCTGCTCGACCGGCACAGCAGCTCATTGCGCGGTGAGGCCCTGGAAAGCCTGATCCAGCGCAGCGAAGGTTGGGTTGCCGGGTTGCGCTTCTGGTTGCTGGCGGCCTCGGAGGCCGGCAGCCAAGGAGCATTGCCCCAGGCGCTGCACGGCGGAGAGGGACTGATCCGCGATTATCTGCTTGAAGAAGTGATCGATTGCCTGCCCGCCGAGGTTCAGTCCTTCCTTTACGACACGGCGCCCCAGGAACGTTTTTGCAGCGAGCTGTGCGACGCCATTCGCGACGCGCATGACAGCGCCGAGATCCTGCGCTTTCTGGCGGCGCACCAGGTTTTCCTGGTGCCGCTGGACGAACACGGCCACTGGTATCGATATCACCACCTGTTCTCCGATCTGCTGCGCACGCGGCCTACCGCACAGCCAGTGGTGCCGGCCGCGAGCCTGCACCTGCGTGCCTGTCGCTGGTTCAATGCCCAGGGGTTGCTCGACGAAGCAGTGGAGCAGGCCTTGCGCGCCGGACACCTGGATGTGGCGGCGAACCTGGTACAAAACCTTTCCGAAGAGCAATTGCTGGCCGAGCAAAACGTCGGCATGTTGCTGCGCTGGAAAATGGACTTGCCCGACAGTCTGCTGATCAGCACGCCGCGTCTGATCGTGCTCTACAGCTGGGCGTTGGGGCTGGCCTGTCAACTGGATGCGGCCGAGGAGCTGTCGAGCCATTTGAGTCGCTTCCTGCCGGCCCCGTCGGCCACCGCGCAGAAATCCATGCTGGCACAGTGGCTGGCACTGAGCGGGATCATCGCTCGCGGGCGCGGCAACCGCGAACTCACGCTGCTCTATTGCAGCGAGGCGCTGGAAAGCCTTCCGTGCAAACGCTACGGACAGCGGTTGATGTGCCTCTCGACCCTGTCCAACCTCGCCATCGCCGATGGCGACTTGTGGCGCGCACGCGAGTTGAACCGGGATTCTCTGGAGTTGGCACAGCGGGTTGGCAATCCGTTGTTCGAAGCGCTGGCCCACTACGACCGCGCCCGTGTGCTGCAGGCGCGCGGGGAAATCCTTCGTTCGCTGGATGAAGTCCGTCAAGGATTGCAACGTCTGCAAGGTTTATCTCCGCAACGGCTTTATGCGGTACGCGCGAGACTGGCCTTGTACGAAGGATTTCTGCTGGCGCAGCGCCTGCAACCACAAGCGGCGAAGGTGCGGTTGCAGGTCGGGTTGAGCGAGGCACGTGCCTGCCGCGACATCAGCGTGCTGATCGGCCACTGCGTGATCGCGCGGCTGGAAGGCAGCAGTGGCGAGTTCGCCAAGGCCTTTGCCGAGCTGGCCGAAGCCGAACGGCTGATGCACATTTGGGACGTGCCGCCCATCTACTATCTGGCGATGATCACGCTGGTCAAATGCGAACTCTGGCTGGCCCAGGGCCGCACCGATCTGGCCGAAGCATGGCTGACGAGATTGAGTCAGACCTACAACGGCGAACACCCGGCGGCGCCTCCGGAATTCCACCCGCAACTGCCACTGCACATCGAGCTGCAGCAAGCTTTGCTGGAGGTTATTCAGGGCCAACCGATGCTGGCCGAGGGGCGTTTGAATGCTTTGCTCGAACGTGGTCAGCAAACCGGTCGGCAGTTGCTCAGTACGATGGCACTGACACAAATAACCTCGTTGTTGCTGAGCACTGGACGCGAACCCGAGGCTCGCAAGGCCTTGGGCCAGGCGTTAGAGGCGGCTGCCGGTGGCGTGCTGCAACCGTTCGACAGGTTGTTGGCCGAGCACCCGGACTGGCTGCGTGGACAGCTTCAACTCTGTGCGCCGACGACCGTTTGCCAGGACCTGGCGGAGAAACTTCCGACGCCGGTGGTCCGCCCGGCGCTGGAATCCACCGCAGCGGCAGAACAGCTCAGTACGCGGGAACTGTCTGTGCTGCGCCTGATCGCCCAAGGCTGTTCGAACCAGGAGATCAGCGATCAGCTGTTTATTTCCCTGCACACGGTCAAAACCCACGCCAGCCACATCAACAGCAAGCTCGGGGTGGAGCGGCGTACGCAGGCGGTTGCACGGGCGAAGGAGCTGGGCGTGTTGGGTTAAGGGTGAAACTAAAGTTACACAGGGCGGCAAATTGCCGGGCGCCGATTTGTGCGAACATTACCCATCCCTGTTGATTGAGCCCTCTGCGATGTCCCGGCCAGCCACCCTCATTCGAGAAACCTTCCCTGTCGGTCCTTTGCAGTGCAACTGCACGATCATCGGCGATCCGGTAACGAAAAAGGCCATTGTCGTCGATCCGGGAGGCAACCATGAGTTGATCCTGGCTCGGCTCGATGCATTGGGCCTCAAAGTGGTCAGCATCATTCACACTCACGCGCATCTCGATCACTTCCTGGCCTCCGGTCAGTTGAAGGAGAAAACCGGCGCCACCTTGCACCTGCACAAAGAAGATCAATTCCTCTGGGACAATCTGGAGATGCAGTGCCAGATGTTCGGCGTGCCCTACACGCCAGTGCCATCACCGGACCGCTGGCTGGCCGATGATGAAGAATTGGCTTGCGGTTGCGGTGTGGCGCTGCACACGCCCGGGCATACGCCGGGTTCCATGAGCTTCTGGTTTTCCGACGCGAAGCTGTTGATTGCCGGCGATACCCTGTTTCGTCGCGGAGTGGGGCGCACGGATTTGTGGGGCGGCGATCAGGCAACTATCGTGCGCTCGATCAAGCAGCGTCTGTACACCCTCGACGAGGAGGCCACCGTGGTAGCCGGGCATGGTCCCGACACCCGACTTGGCGATGAAATGCGCGAAAATCCTTTTGTTCGGGCTTGAATTGTAACGGGCGGAATTTTTGTCCAGCGAGACGATCCAACGCCCGCAATGGTTCGATGCTTAAGTTCGTTGCACCACAGAATGTAAAAAGTAGGAGCTCTACATGTTCACCACGCGTCGTTTGATTATTGTTGCTACAGCCGTGGCGCTGTTGTCCGGTTGTGCCTCGCCCAACCCGTACGACAACCAGGGGCAGGCGGATGGTGGCTCCACGGGTATGAGCAAAACCGCCAAATACGGTGGTCTCGGCGCTCTGGCAGGTGCTGTGGCGGGTGCGGCCATCAACCACGATAACCGTGGTAAAGGGGCATTGATCGGCGCGGCTCTGGGCGGTGCCTCCGCTGCCGGTTATGGCTACTACGCCGACCAGCAGGAGAAAAAACTGCGGGCCAGCATGGCCAACACCGGTGTTGAAGTGCAGCGCCAGGGCGATCAGATCAAGCTGATCATGCCGGGTAACATCACGTTCGCCACCGATTCGGCGAACATCGCCCCGAGCTTCTACCAGCCACTGAACAACCTGGCCGGCTCGCTGAAAGAGTTCAACCAGAACCAGATCGAGATCGTCGGTTATACCGATAGCACCGGCAGCCGTCAGCACAACATGGACCTGTCCCAGCGTCGTGCGCAGAGTGTGGCGACCTACCTGACGTCGCAAGGCGTGAGCGGTGCCAACCTGAGCGCCCGTGGCGCCGGGCCGGATAACCCGATTGCCAGCAACGGCGACGTCAATGGCCGTGCACAGAACCGCCGTGTCGAGGTCAACCTCAAGGCGATTCCGGGTCAGCAGTATGGCGGCCAGCAACAAGGCACCGTCCAGCAATACCCTTGATCGCCTGACTGAACCCCAGGTGTGAAAGAGCCGCCCGATCCTTAAAAGATCGGGCGGTTTTTTTTTGTCGTTGATTCCGGCCCCATCGCGAGCAGGGTCGCTCCCACAATTGATCTTCAATCGACACAGATCCTGTGATCGAAGACGAGCCCTGTGGGAGCGAGCCTGCTCGCGATGGGGGCAGACCGGGCAAAGAAGCGTTCAACAACAAAAAAAGCCCTCGGACAATCACTCGTCCGAGGGCTTTTTCACGTCTGGGACCTGATTACTTCTTCAGGCCGTAATGCTCGTCGAGCATGCCCGGTGCGTTCGGGGCTTTAGGCGCGTAGTCACGCGGTGGTTCCTGATTGCGCGGCGGCGTCAGGCGTTCCCGTGGAGCCTGCGCCGCGTCGGCGTGCAGGGAGGCCAGCAGGCGTTGGCGGGTCTGCTCGTCCAAGGCCAGGCGGTTGGCGCCTTCGGCGAGATGATCCTGCACTTCCTGGTAGCTCTGAGTCAGTTTCTTGACCAGTGTTGCAGTGCTGTTGAAGTGGGTCACCACCTCATTCTGATAACTGTCGAAACGTTCCTGAATATCGTCCAGCTGACGTTGCGTGCTGCTAGGCGCGGCATTCGGCGCAAGGCGAGCGATCAGGAATCCAATGGCGACACCCACAACCAGGGCAAGAGTCGGCAACAACCAAACTAAGAGCGAGTGTTCCACGAGTCCTTCCTCTATAAACGGCTTTGCTTTACGTTAACGGCTCGAACCTGCGCTGTATACCGCGATTCACTCGCAATAGACAGCTACAGACAATTTGCTAGACGAGTCGACCCGATTCGAGGTCACGGAGTTCCTTCCTTGCTTATGCGTGAAACCCCTGTAGTGATTGATGGCCCGGTCGGTCAACTGGAAGCACTTTACCTGGATAACGAGCAGCCGCGCGGCCTGGCGCTGATCTGCCATCCGAACCCGGTGCAGGGCGGCACCATGCTCAACAAAGTGGTCTCGACCCTGCAGCGCACCGCGCGCGATGCCGGTTTGATTACCCTGCGTTTCAATTACCGTGGCGTCGGTGCCAGCGAAGGCACCCACGACATGGGCACCGGTGAAGTCGATGATGCCCAGGCCGTGGCCAACTGGTTTCGAGCCAAACACCCGGACTTGCCGCTCAACCTGTTCGGTTTCTCCTTCGGCGGTTTTGTCGCCGCCAGTCTCGGTGGGCGCCTCGAAGCGCAGGGCGAACAGCTCAAACACCTGTTCATGGTCGCACCGGCGGTCATGCGTCTGGGCGATCAGCACTCGTTGCCTCAGCACGGCGAACTGACCCTGATCCAGCCGGAAACCGACGAAGTCATCGATCCGCAGCTCGTTTACCAATGGTCCGACAAGCTCGAACGTCCCCATGAGCTGCTGAAAGTGGCAGAATGCGGACACTTTTTTCATGGCAAGCTGACCGATCTCAAGGATCTGATCCTGCCGCGTCTTTCGAAATGATTGCAGTCTGACAAGCGATTACCCATGACGACTCGTACCCGTATCCTCACCGGCATCACCACCACCGGCACGCCGCACCTGGGCAACTACGCCGGCGCCATCCGTCCGGCGATCGTCGCCAGCCGTGACAGCAATGCCGATTCGTTCTACTTCCTGGCGGACTACCACGCCCTGATCAAATGCGATGACCCGCTGCGCATCCAGCGCTCGCGTCTGGAAATCGCCGCGACCTGGCTGGCCGGTGGCCTGGATGTGAACCGCGTGACTTTCTACCGCCAGTCCGACATCCCGGAAATCCCTGAATTGACCTGGCTGCTGACCTGCGTTGCCGCCAAGGGCCTGCTCAACCGTGCCCACGCCTACAAGGCATCGGTGGACAAGAACGTCGAGGCCGGCGAAGACCCGGACGCCGGCATCACCATGGGCCTGTACAGCTACCCGGTGCTGATGGCGGCGGACATTCTGATGTTCAACGCGCACAAGGTGCCGGTCGGTCGCGACCAGATCCAGCACGTGGAAATGGCCCGGGATATCGGTCAGCGCTTCAATCACTTGTTCGGCCAGGGCAAAGAGTTCTTCACCATGCCCGAGGCACTGATCGAGGAAAGCGTTGCCACGCTGCCAGGCCTCGACGGTCGCAAGATGTCGAAAAGCTACGACAACACCATTCCGTTGTTCAGCAGCGCCAAAGAGATGAAGGACGCGATTTCGCGGATCGTCACCGACTCCCGCGCGCCGGGCGAGGCAAAAGATCCGGACAATTCGCACTTGTTCACACTGTTCCAGGCGTTCGCCACACCGGCGCAATCCGACGAGTTCCGCAGCGAACTGCTGCAGGGCCTGGGTTGGGGCGAGGCGAAGAACCGTCTGTTCCAGTTGCTGGACAATGAGTTGGGCGAGTCGCGCGAGCGCTATCACCAGTTGATCGAGCGCCCGGCAGACCTGGAAGACATCCTGCAACACGGCGCGAAAAAGGCCCGTGCGGTCGCGACACCGTTCCTCAACGAGCTGCGTGAGGCGGTTGGCCTGCGTTCGTTCGTTGCCCAAACCCAGGTTGCAGCGACCACCAGGAAAAAGGCGGCAAAAGCTGCACGTTTTGTCAGCTTCCGCGAAGACGACGGCAGTTTCCGCTTCCGTCTGCTGGCGGCCGATGGCGAGCAACTGCTGCTGTCGCGCAACTTCGCTGACGGTAAAGCCGCAGGCCAGGTGACCAAGCAGCTGCAGTCGGGTCAGTCGCTGGACGTGCGAAATGAAGACTTGAGCTTCAGCGTCTGGCTGGAAGGCGAGTGTGTCGCCCATAGCCCGGCCTTCGCTGACAGCGCTGCGCGCGATGCTGCAATCGAAGCATTGCGGATCGCTCTGACGCCGGTTCAGGAATAATCAACGGCACGGCCCGACCAAGGGCTGATTGCCATTCCCACGGGCCATCGCTACAGTGACGGCCCGTTTTTGTTGCCTTGCTAACGAATTATGACGCCCCTAGAACGATATCAAGCTGATCTGAAACGCCCGGAATTCTTCCATGACGCTGCGCAGGAAACGGCTGTGCGTCATTTGCAGCGCCTCTACGACGATCTGGTCGCGGCCGAGCAGAACAAGCCGGGCCTGCTGGGCAAACTGTTTGGCAAGAAGGATCAGGCCCCGGTCAAAGGCCTGTACTTCTGGGGCGGCGTGGGTCGCGGCAAGACTTACCTGGTCGACACCTTCTTCGAGGCGCTGCCGTTCAAGGAAAAGGCCCGAACTCACTTCCACCGCTTCATGAAGCGCGTGCACGAAGAGATGAAGACCCTGGCCGGCGAGAAAAACCCGCTGACCATCATCGCCAAGCGTTTCGCCGCCGAAGCCCGGGTGATCTGCTTCGATGAATTCTTCGTTTCCGACATCACTGACGCCATGATCCTCGGCACCCTGATGGAGGAGCTGTTCAAGAACGGCGTGACCCTGGTCGCGACCTCGAATATCGTGCCGGACGGCCTGTACAAGGACGGCTTGCAGCGCGCGCGCTTCCTGCCGGCCATTGCGCTGATCAAGCAGAACACCGAAATCGTCAACGTCGACAGCGGCGTCGATTACCGTCTGCGCCACCTCGAACAAGCGGAGCTGTTCCACTATCCGCTCGACGAAGCGTCCAACGAAAGCCTGCGCAAAAGCTTCCGTGCGCTGACGCCAGAGTGCACGGCAGCGATCGAGAATGACGTGTTGATGATCGAAAACCGCGAAATCCTTGCCCTGCGCACCTGCGATGACGTGGCCTGGTTCGACTTCCGGGAGCTGTGCGACGGCCCGCGCAGCCAGAACGACTACATCGAACTGGGCAAGATCTTCCACGCTGTGTTGCTCAGCGGTGTCGAGCAGATGAGCGTCACCACCGACGACATCGCCCGACGCTTCATCAACATGGTCGACGAGTTCTACGACCGTAACGTGAAGCTGATCATTTCTGCCGAAGTCGAGCTCAAGGATCTCTACACCGGCGGTCGCCTGAACTTTGAGTTTCAGCGTACTCTCAGCCGTCTGCTGGAAATGCAATCCCACGAATTCCTGTCGCGTCCGCACAAGCCGTAGGATATTTCGGAATACAAAAAGGGCCTGCACATGCAGGCCCTTTTTTATGCCTTTTGACTCGGCACAAACCCTGTGGGAGTGAGCGTTGGCTTGACGTTCAGGTCTATGCTGCCTGCTGAAACTGCTGCCGATACTGGTTCGGCGACAGGTCCGTGTGCTGGCGGAACAGGCGTGCGAAGAAGCTCGCATCGTCGTAGCCGACTTCGTAGCTGATGGTCTTGATGCTCTTGCGGCTGGCGGACAGCAGGCCCTTGGCGGTTTCGATGCGCAGGCGTTGCAGGTAGTGCAGGGGCTTGTCGCCGGTGGCGGTCTGGAAGCGGCGCATGAAGTTGCGGATGCTCATGCCGTGTTCGCGGGCGACGTCTTCGAAGCGGAACTTGTCGGCAAAGTGTTCTTCGAGCCAATGCTGGATCTGCAGGATGATCACGTCTTGATGCAGCTTTTGTCCGCCAAAGCCGATGCGACCCGGTGAGTAGCTGCGCTGGACTTCATAAAGAATGTCTCGTGCCACGGCCTGGGACACATTGGCGCCGCAGAAACGCTCGATCAGATAGATATAGAGATCACACGCCGATGTGGTGCCGCCGGCGCAGTACAGGTTGTCGGCGTCGGTCAGGTGTTTGTCCTGGTTGAGCTGGACCTGCGGGAAGCGTTCGGCGAAGGCATTGAAGAAGCGCCAGTAGGTGGTCGCTTCCTTGCCGTTGAGCAGTCCGGCCTCGGCCAGCCAGAACACGCCGGTCGCTTCGCCGCAGAGCACCGCGCCACGGGCGTGTTGCTGGCGCAGCCAGGGCAGGACCTGTGGGTATCGTTTGCTCAGGGTGTCGAAATCGTCCCAGAAGGCAGGAATGACAATGATGTCGGCATTTTCCAGGCCGCCGTCTACCGGGATCTTCACGTCACTGAACGTGTTGACCGGCTGGCCGTCGGGGCTGACCAGGCGTGTTTCGAACGCCGGTGTCAGGCCGTGGCCCAGCTGTTTGCCGTAGCGCAGGCTGGCAAGGTGGAAGAAATCCTTGGCTTGCATGAGGGTGGAAGCGAAAACCCGGTCGATGGCCAGGATGCTGACGCGCCGCAAGGGCGTGGAGGCTTGGTTAGACATAATTCAACTTTATTCTTATAGGGGAAAGTGGTCACCAGACGGCTGGATCGTCTTATTTTTTGTCGGATGTGTCCAGTGTCCTGTATCGGACGCGGGGCTTAGTCTCTGAAGGTTCATTCCTGCCCAATACCAAGAAAGGTGCCGCATGATTCCCAGAACCTTGTTCAGTTCCGAGCACGAACTTTTTCGTGACAGTGTGCGAACGTTCCTCGAAAAAGAGGCCGTGCCGTTCCACGGACAATGGGAAAAACAGGGCTACATCGACCGTCAACTCTGGAACAAGGCAGGGGAGGCGGGAATGTTGTGCTCGCATCTGCCGGAGGAATACGGCGGGTTAGGCGCAGACTTTCTCTACAGTGCGGTGGTGATCGAAGAGGTCGGTCGCCTGGGGTTGACCGGTATCGGTTTTTCCCTGCATTCGGACATCGTGGCGCCCTACATCCTGCATTACGGCAGTGAAACGCTGAAACACAAATACCTGCCGAAACTGGTTTCCGGGGAGCTGGTCACCGCCATTGCCATGACCGAACCTGGCGCCGGTTCCGACCTCCAGGGCGTCAAGACCACGGCGGTGCTGGACGGCGACGAATACGTGATCAACGGCTCGAAGACTTTTATCACCAATGGCTTTCTCGCCGATCTGGTGATTGTCGTCGCCAAGACCGATCCCAAGGCTGGCGCGAAAGGCACCAGCCTGTTCTTGGTAGAAGCCAATACGCCTGGCTTTGAAAAGGGCAAGCGCCTGGAAAAGGTCGGCATGAAGGCCCAGGACACCTCGGAATTGTTTTTCCAGGACGTGCGGGTGCCCAAGGAAAACCTGCTGGGCCAGGCCGGGATGGGGTTTGCGTACCTGATGCAGGAATTGCCCCAGGAGCGCCTCACCGTGGCCATCGGCGGGCTCGCTTCGGCCGAAGCGGCACTGCAATGGACGCTGGAGTACACCCGCGAGCGCAAGGCGTTTGGCAAGGCGATTGCGGACTTCCAGAACACCCGCTTCAAGCTGGCGGAGATGGCGACAGAAATCCAGATCGGTCGGGTTTTTGTGGATCGCTGCCTGGAGTTGCATCTGCAAGGCAAGCTCGACGTGCCAACCGCTGCGATGGCCAAGTACTGGGGCACTGACCTGCAATGCAAGGTCCTCGACGAGTGCGTGCAGTTGCATGGCGGTTACGGCTTCATGTGGGAATACCCGATCGCCCGGGCATGGGCGGATGCGCGGGTGCAGCGGATCTATGCCGGGACCAATGAAATCATGAAGGAGATTATTGCCAGATCGCTTTGATCGGCGTTGGCAGGGTGGACGCTATCGCGGGCAAGCGCTCCCACAGGATCAATGACGCCGGTGGGATGGGCTTGCCCGTGATGGGTTCTACGATTCGATCAAGGCGCAGGGTTCGGGTGATCCTTGTGGATCGCTTCGATCCCTTCCAGCACTTCCTCCGGCAGCTTCAGATCGAAACTGGCGATGTTGCTCTCCAGTTGCTCCATGGTGGTCGCGCCAATGATGTTGCTGGTCACGAACGGCTGCTGCGTCACGAACGCCAGGGCCATTTGTGCCGGGTCCAGGCCGTGTTCGCGAGCCAGTGCCACATACCGGCTGCACGCGGCTTCCGACTGCGGGTTGAAATAGCGGCTGAAGCGGCTGTAGAGGCTCAAGCGACCTTTTGGTGGGCGCGCACCTCTTTCGTACTTGCCCGACAGGAACCCGAACGCCAGCGGTGAATAGGCGAGCAGGCCGCACTGTTCACGAATGGCGATCTCCGCCAGGCCGACCTCGAAGCTGCGATTGAGCAGGTTGTAAGGGTTCTGGATCGAGACCGCGCGTGGCCAGCCTCGTGCTTCGGCCAGGGCGAGGAAGCGCATGGTGCCCCAGGGTGTCTCGTTGGACAGGCCGATGTGGCGGATCTTGCCGGCCTTGACCTGCTCGTCCAGTGCTTCGAGGGTGTCTTCCAGGGGCGTCAGGTTGGCTTCGATTTTGTGCTTGTAGCCCAATTGACCGAAGAAATTGGTGCTGCGCTCCGGCCAGTGCAGCTGGTACAGGTCGATGTAATCGGTCTGCAGGCGTTTCAGGCTGGCATCCACGGCTTCGGTGATGTGCTGTCGATTGTGCCGCAGGTTCCTGTCGCGGATGTAATCAATGGTGTTGCCCGGGCCGGCGATCTTGCTGGCCAGGATCCAGTCGGTCCGGTCGCCGCGGCTTTTGAAGTAATTGCCGATATAGCGTTCGGTGGAGGCATAGGTTTCGGCCTTGGGAGGCACCGGATACATTTCGGCGGTGTCGATGAAATTGATCCCGGCACTCTTGGCCCGTTCAATCTGCGCGAAGGCTTCAGCCTCGCTGTTTTGCTCGCCCCAGGTCATGGTTCCGAGGCAGATGGCACTCACGTTGAGATTGGTCCGGCCTAGCTGGCGATAGTCCATCGGGTGCTCCTTGGGCAAAACAATCATAAAAGCAGGTTGAATTATTTTTCGCAATCTGCATAATTGCGCACCTCTTTCTGCAGTGGAAGTGATGCGCCGCCGCCGAAGAATCTTGCCGTTGAACGGACGCGCCGACCCGAGCCCCCGAAAGCGTCTGTATCCGGCTGCCTTTGACTTGTCAAAGTACGCACTATTCAGTAAGATCCGCCGTCTAATTTACAGGGCGGCCCCTGAGGCTATAAAGAATGAAAACTTTTACTGCTAAACCGGAAACAGTAAAGCGCGACTGGTTTGTCGTCGACGCTGCTGGTCAGACCCTGGGTCGTCTGGCCACCGAAATCGCGAGCCGTCTGCGTGGCAAGCACAAGCCTGAGTACACTCCTCACGTTGACACCGGCGACTACATCGTCGTAATCAACGCTGAGCAGATCCGTGTTACCGGTGCTAAAACCACTGACAAAATGTACTACTCCCACTCCGGTTTCCCGGGCGGCATCAAGTCGATCAACTTTGAAAAGCTGATCGCCAAAGCCCCTGAGCGCGTGATCGAGACCGCGGTCAAAGGCATGCTGCCTAAGAACCCGCTGGGTCGCGACATGTACCGTAAGCTGAAAGTCTATGCGGGCGCTGCACACCCTCATACTGCTCAGCAGCCCCAAGAACTGAAGATTTAACGGAATAGTTCATTATGTCGGCGACTCAAAATTACGGCACTGGCCGTCGCAAGACCGCAACCGCACGCGTTTTCCTGCGTCCGGGTACTGGTAACATCTCCATCAACAACCGTTCGCTGGATAATTTCTTCGGCCGCGAAACTGCCCGCATGGTAGTTCGTCAGCCGCTGGAATTGACTGAGACTGTCGAGAAGTTCGACATCTACGTCACCGTGATCGGTGGTGGTGTAAGTGGTCAAGCTGGCGCAATCCGCCACGGCATCACTCGCGCTCTGATGGATTACGACGAGACTCTGCGCAGCGCTCTGCGTAAAGCCGGCTTCGTAACCCGCGATGCACGTGAAGTTGAACGTAAGAAAGTTGGTCTGCGTAAAGCGCGTAAGCGTCCGCAGTACTCGAAGCGTTAATTCGCTTCCACGTTCAAAAAAGAACGCCCAGTTTCCTCGCGGAGCTGGGCGTTTTTTTATGCGTGCGATTTATCAAAGAATTGCTCTGTGACAACTTGCCACACGCGCAGAGCCCCTATACTACAAGGCTTGGGAGTGGTGCCCTCAGGTAATTACCTTGTCAGAATTGGGGGTTTTCATTACCATTCGGCAAAATTTTTATAAGTACAGAGTTTTACTTAGTAGATGCCTGATTTAACAGGCCACAAAGCTGATGGGAGAGGACTGAATGAGCAATGACGGCGTGAATGCAGGCCGGCGTCGCTTCTTGGTAGCAGCCACATCCGTGGTGGGTGCTGCAGGAGCGGTGGGGGCTGCGGTCCCGTTCGTGGGGTCATGGTTTCCCAGTGCCAAGGCGAAAGCCGCAGGTGCACCGGTGAAAGTGAATGTCAGCAAAATCGAGCCAGGCCAGCAGATGATTGCTGAGTGGCGCGGTCAGCCGGTATTCATCGTCCGCCGTACGCAGGAAATCCTGGGGAATCTGAAGAAGATCGAGGGCCAGTTGTCTGACCCTACCTCCAAGAACTCGACTCAACCGACCTATGTCGATCCGGAAACCCGTTCGATCAAACCTGAGGTTCTGCTGCTGATTGGTATCTGCACGCACCTCGGTTGCTCGCCGACTTTCCGTCCGGAAGTCGCTCCCGCAGATCTTGGCAAAGACTGGGTAGGTGGTTATTTCTGCCCATGCCACGGCTCCCACTACGACCTGGCTGGCCGCGTCTACAAGTCGCAACCCGCGCCTTTGAACCTGCCAGTTCCCCCGCATTCCTATGAGACCGATGACATCATTGTCGTTGGCGTCGATACGGAGAAAGCGTGATGAGCAAGTTCATGGATTGGGTTGATGCGCGCTTTCCCGCGACCAAGATGTGGGAAGACCATCTCAGCAAGTACTACGCCCCGAAAAACTTCAACTTCTTCTATTTCTTTGGCTCCCTGGCCCTGCTCGTTCTGGTCAACCAGATCGTTACCGGTGTCTGGCTGACCATGAGCTACACCCCGTCTGCGGAAGAGGCGTTTGCTTCCGTCGAATACATCATGCGCGACGTCGAGTACGGCTCGATCCTGCGTCTGCTGCACTCCACCGGCGCTTCGGCGTTCTTCATCGTGGTCTATCTGCACATGTTCCGTGGCTTGCTCTACGGTTCGTACCAGAAGCCGCGTGAGCTGGTGTGGGTCTTCGGCATGCTGATTTACCTGGCGCTGATGGCTGAGGCCTTCATGGGTTACCTGCTGCCATGGGGTCAGATGTCCTACTGGGGTGCCCAGGTGATCATCTCGCTGTTCGGTGCGATCCCGGTCATCGGTAACGACCTGACCCAGTGGATCCGCGGTGACTACCTGATTTCGGGTATTACGCTGAACCGCTTCTTCGCCTTGCACGTGGTTGCCTTGCCGATCGTTATTCTCGGCCTGGTGGTGCTGCACGTTCTGGCATTGCACGAAGTCGGTTCGAACAACCCGGACGGCGTGGACATCAAGAAGCACAAGGACGAAAACGGCGTACCGCTGGACGGCATTGCCTTCCACCCGTACTACACCGTGAAAGATATCGTCGGCGTGGTGGTGTTCCTCTTCATCTTCTGTTCGATCGTGTTCTTCTTCCCGGAAATGGGTGGTTACTTCCTCGAGAAGCCGAACTTTGAGCCAGCGAACGCTTTCAAGACGCCTGCGCATATTGCTCCGGTTTGGTATTTCACTCCGTTCTACGCGATCCTTCGGGCTGTTCCTGACAAGCTCCTGGGTGTAATCGCGATGGGGGCGGCCATTGCTGTGCTGTTCGTCCTGCCCTGGCTGGACCGTAGTCCGGTCAAGTCGATGCGCTACAAGGGCTGGCTGAGCAAGATCTGGCTCTGGGTGTTCTGCATCGCGTTCGTGATCCTGGGTGTTCTGGGTGTTCTGGCTCCAACCCCTGAGCGGACGCTGCTGTCGCAGGTATGTACCTTCCTGTACTTCGCCTACTTCATTCTGATGCCGTTCTACACCAGGCTTGAGAAGACCAAACCGGTTCCGGAAAGGGTGACTGGCTGATGAAAAAGTTATTTGCAGTTTTGATTCTTGCTGCGCTTCCTGTCGTGTCTTTTGCCAACGCTCTTGAGCCTGAGCTCGAAAAGGTTGAGATCGACGTTGGTGACAAAGTCGCGTTGCAAGATGGTGCGCGTACATTCACCAACTATTGCATGGGCTGTCACAGCGCGAAATACCAGCGTTATGAGCGAGTGGCGAATGATCTGGATATCCCTGCGGATCTGATGCAAAGCCATTTGATATTCACTGGCGCCAAGATTGGCGATCACATGAGCATCGGCATGCAGCCAGCGGACGCCAAGACCTGGTTCGGTGCGGCTCCGCCCGACCTGACGCTGGTTGCTCGCGTTCGTGGTACTGACTGGCTCTATGGCTACCTGAAGTCGTTCTACGAAGATCCGGCGCGCCCATGGGGTGTGAATAACAAGGTCTTCCCGAATGTTGGCATGCCAAACGTCCTGGTCGGCCTGCAAGGTCGTCAGGTGGTCGGTTGCAAACAGGTTCAGATCGTCGAAGACGGCAAGAAACAATTTGATCCGCTTACCGGTACGCCGCTGACACATGAGGCGTGCGATCAGCTGACGATTGTGCCGAAAAGTGGTGCTTTGACCGAAGAGCAGTTCGATGAGAAGGTCAAGAATCTGGTAACCTTCCTGGCTTACTCGGCTAACCCGGTTAAGCTGCAACATCAGCGCATCGGTACGTATGTATTGCTGTACCTGGCGTTCTTCTTCGTATTCGCCTACTTGCTCAAGCGCGAATACTGGAAAGATGTGCACTGATAAAGCTTTAAGCAATTGCTGTTAATCGCGCGCGCCCAAGGGCGTCTCTGAAGGTGTAACGAGTCTGGTGATCCAGGCGTTACGGGAGGCGCCCTCTGGGCGCGCTCGTTTTTCCGCTTCCGATAATTTCTACAAGCGAGGAGGATCGCCATGGGCGTGACCAATCGGTTGGCCTGTTACTCCGACCCCGCCGACCACTATTCCCACCGAGTGCGAATCGTACTGGCAGAGAAGGGTGTAAGCGCCGAGATCATTTACGTGGAAGCTGGCCGTCAGCCGCCTAAACTGATCGAAGTGAACCCTTATGGCAGCTTGCCCACCCTGGTCGATCGTGACCTGGCGTTGTGGGAGTCAACGGTGGTGATGGAATACCTGGATGAGCGTTATCCGCACCCGCCACTACTGCCGGTTTATCCGGTGGCGCGTGCCAACAGTCGTTTGCTGATTCATCGTATTCAGCGTGACTGGTGCGGTCTCGTGGATCTGATCCTGGATTCGCGGACCAAAGAGGCCGCTCGCGCCGTAGCACGTAAAGAACTGCGCGAAAGCCTGACCGGCGTGTCGCCGTTGTTTGCCGACAAGCCGTTTTTCCTCAGCGAGGAACAAAGCCTGGTGGATTGCTGCCTATTGCCAATACTCTGGCGATTGCCGATTCTGGGTATAGAACTGCCGCGGCCAGCCAAGCCGCTGCTTGATTACATGGAGCGCCAGTTTGCGCGTGAGGCTTTCCAGGCGAGTCTGTCTGGTGTCGAACGCGATATGCGCTAAGGCTTAAGGAGCCGCTATGAACTCCAGTCGACCTTATCTGGTCCGCGCGCTCTATGAGTGGATTGTGGACAACGATTGCACCCCGCACATGCTGGTCAATTCCGAGTATCCGTCGGTGCAGGTGCCGCAGGGTTTTGCCAGTGATGGACAAATTGTCCTGAATGTATCGCCGCAAGCCGTGCGTCATTTGCACATGGATAACGAAGCGGTCAGTTTCGAGGGGCGCTTCGGCGGTGTACCACACACGCTGTACGTGCCTATCGCATCAATCCTGGGTATCTATGCCCGGGAGAATGGCCAGGGTATGGTGTTCGATCTGGAGTCGCCCATGGAAGACGATGAGGGGCTCGAGCCGGATGACGATATTCCGCCACCCGACAGTGAGCCGCCGCGTCCCAGCGGTCGACCTAGTTTGAAAGTGGTGAAATAAAAAAAAGGGTGATCCGCAAGGATCACCCTTTTTATTTCAGCGCCTTCAAACGATGCAGGAGCGCTCCTGCAGGTCTTAATCGATGTATTCGAACAGCTTGACGATCTTCTGCACGCCAGAAACGCCTTGCACCAAATTGGTCGCCTGAGCGGCTTCCTGTTTGGTCAGAAGGCCCAGCAGGTAAACGATGCCGTTCTCGGTGACAACCTTGATGCGCGAGCCGGGGATGTTCGGGTCGGTGAGCATCTGGGTCTTGATCTTGGAGGTCAGCCAGGTGTCGTTCTGCCGGGCAAGGAAGCCGGAGGGTGGCAGGATCTGCAGTTCGTTGTGGACCGTCTTCACGCGCTGAACGGCGGCAGCGGCCTGTTCGGCCTTGGCCTTGAGGTCGGCGCGCGGGGTTTGCCCGGCAAGCAGTACCACGCCGTTGAAGCTGGTGACGACGATATGGGAGTCGTTGTCCAGGGCCGGATCGGCCTTGGCGATGTTCACCCCGACCTTGGTGTCGATCAGGGAGTCGTCGATCTTGCTGCCGAAGGTGCGGGTGCCGCGGTCGTCTTCGATCGGTGCTTCACGGCTGGCATTCACCACAGAGGTGCAGCCGCTGATGCCGAGGCACAGGGTCAGGGCCAGTAGGCCGAGGCGATTAGGGGTCATTCTTCACTCCCGAACAGTTGGCTGTCGATCAAGTCGCATAGGCAATGGATCGTCAGCAGGTGGACTTCCTGGATACGTGCGGTGACGTTGGCCGGTACGCGAATCTCGACGTCCTCGGGCAATAGCAGCGACGCCATGCCGCCGCCATCGCGACCGGTCAATGCTACGACAATCATTTCGCGATCATGTGCGGCCTGGATCGCTTGAATAATGTTTGCCGAGTTGCCACTGGTGGAAATTGCCAGCAAAACGTCACCCGGCTGACCAAGGGCGCGGATCTGTTTGGAGAATATTTCGTTGTAGCTGTAGTCGTTGGCGATCGAGGTGATCGTCGAGCTGTCAGTGGTCAGCGCGATGGCTGGCAGGCTCGGGCGCTCGCGCTCGAAGCGGTTGAGCAGCTCGGACGAAAAGTGCTGGGCGTCGCCGGCAGAGCCGCCGTTGCCGCAGGAAAGCATTTTGCCTTCGTTCAGCAGGGCATTGACCATCACCTGGCTGGCTTGCTCGATGTGCGGTGCAAGTACGTCCATCGCCTGTTGCTTGGTGTCGATACTGGCCTGAAAAAGCTGGCGAATTCGGGATTGCATGTCCATCTGTGTGACCTTAATGAGCGCGGCTGTCCGGCACGTGAATGTGCAGCCCGCAAAACAAAGAGCAAAAATGTTGTCGGGTGTCCGGTTCGGAGCGTAAACGATCAGCCGTCGAAGGCATTCTGCAACCAGTTCAACTGATCGAGTTTACTGTCGATGGCAACCACGTCGAAACGGCAAGGGGAATTGGCCCAGTGCGACTCGCACTGAAGAAAATACTGAGCGGCAAAAATCAGTTTTTGCCGTTTGCGCTCATCGATGCTATCGAGCGCGCCACCCCATTGAGTGTTTTTTCTGTAGCGAACTTCAACGAATACTACTGTATCGCCATCAAGCATGACCAGATCAAGCTCGCCGCGTTTACACAACCAGTTCTGCGCCAGCAGGCGCAGACCTTGTTGTTGAAGATGCTCGAGCGCATGGCGCTCGGCATCCTTACCGCTTTGCTGGCGTGACCTGTCAGGCATCAGCGTGGAGTGTCCGGCAGGCGTTGAACCTGGCCATTGACGAACTGGGCCCATGGCAACTGCCTTACGACGCGCTGGTTCTGCGTCATGCCCAGGCTGCCCGATTGACCTTCGACTCGGCTTTCAGGCAAGGCCTTGAGTTGGCCCAGGCGTGGAGCCAGGCGATAGGCGTCGACGCCCATGGCATACAGGCGCCCCAGGCTGCCGGCTGCCTGTGGCCATTGTGCGGTGACCTGGCGACGCAGTGGATCATTAGCCTCCAACAGCCATGGGGTTTCGCAGAAGCGAATGCCGTTCATGTCGTTGTACTGGTTCACATCGCCGCTGGCACTGAAGACGTGGGAGGTGGCGTAAACCGGAACATCACCCGCGTACTGGAAGTTCAGGGTCGGTTTGATTTGTTGGGCTTGTTGCGGGGTGGCGGCCAGGAAGATGAATTCGATGTCCTGACGGCGGGAAGGTTGGGCGGCAACCTGCGAGCCTATGGTGCTTTGCAGGCTCTTGGCGCGACCTTCGCTCTGACGCAGCTGGAACATGTCGGCAATTTGCTGGGCCAGTTGCACTGGCTGGTCAACGCGTTCGATGGCGACGACGCTGCCGCCATTGGCTTGCCAGTCCTGGCTGAAAGCCTTGAGTACGCGATCGCCCCATTCACCTTTCGGCACCATGATGGCGGCGCGATGCAGGCCGTCGGCGCGAGCGCGGCGCGATACTTCACGTGCCTCGTCTTCCGCTGCAAGACCAAACTGGAACAGTTGGGCCGGACCTTGCTCGCCTTCGCTGTAGTTCAGTGCCAGGGTGGTGATCGGCAGTTGTGGGCGAGTGCTGAGTTGTTTGACCAGTGGCTTTTCCAGTGGGCCGACGACCAGCTGCACGCCATCGGCCTGGGCCTTGCGGTAGAACTCGTCGAGATTGGTCAGGCGCGAACTGTCATAGAACTCGATGGCTGGCGGCTTCTGTCCGGCCTGTTGTGCCTGATAGTGGGCGGCCATGAAACCTTCACGCAGTGCCTTGCCAACCGACGCCAGCGGGCCGTCTTGAGGCAGCAGCAGGGCAATCTTGCTCAAGGGCTGGCTGGCCAGTTGCTTGAGGTTGGTCAATGGCAATGGCAGCTGGATAGCGGCGGGGTGCTTCGGGTTCTGGGCGCGCCAGTTGTCGATCGCGGCCTGCTGCTGTTCCAGGGTGCCGGCCGATTTTACGGCCAGTGCCAGCGCCATCCAGCCGCCGAGGTCATCGGTAGTGTTTGGCTGCAATTGATCGGTTGGCAGCGAAGCGATCAGTGCCCAGATGGCTTCGTGGTTTTTGCGAGCGGCGTCTCCGCTCAGCATCGGCGCGATGAAGATCCGTTCCTTTGCGGCGGCCAGCGTCTGACCATCGGCTTCAAGGGCGCGGGCGTGAACCGTGCCGGTGCGGACCTGTTGCTCGGCAGGCATTTCGCTCAGGCGCTGCAGGCTGGGGTGGCTCAAGGCGCTCAGCGCGGCCTTGGGTTGATTGCGGGTCATGGCCAGTTCCGCCGCCAGGGTACTGGCGAAGATCTGTTGCCCTGGCTTGAGTTGTTCGACCTGAACCTGTTGCAGGATTTGCGCGGACTGGCCGGCATTGCCTTGGTGGTAGGCCAGGTCTGCTGCGCTCAGGCGAAACAGTGCAGCTTCTTCCGGTGTTTTGCTTTGAGCCGCTTTTTCAAGCAGTTGCTCAATACTGGCATCCGGGGTTCGTGGGAGTTCGCCAAGGCTGGAGGAGGGCGAACTGGCGCAAGCGGCCAGCAAGGCAGCGAGGCAGAGGGCAGTGAACAGCCGCAGGCAAGCGATCATGTAAGCGTTCCTGATACTCGATCAAATTAGCGTGGAATTGTACCCAAGCGCTGGCCGGGGCGCGATGTTACTGGCGTGAATCGATCAATTTAGCTCGTACAAATGTTGCGCCATGGCGCAAGAGGCCGCAAAGGTGAGTGTTCCTTGCGCGTATCGCGGGCGTCGCGACGCGTTACAATGGCGACTTTATCGATCATGAGGTGTGCGCTTTGACTGCTCCAGGTGCTTTGAATTCCGCTGCGGGCTCGCTTTATGTGGTGGCGACGCCCATCGGCAACCTGGACGACATCAGTGCGCGTGCGCTGAAGATCCTGCGCGAGGTCGCCCTGATCGCCGCTGAAGACACCCGGCATTCCCAGCGGCTGATGCAACACTTCGGCATCGCGACGCCGCTGGCTGCCTGTCATGAGCACAACGAGCGGGATGAAGGTAGCCGCTTTATTACCCGGCTGCTGGCCGGTGACGATGTGGCGCTGATTTCCGATGCGGGGACGCCGCTGATTTCCGATCCTGGCTATCACCTGGTGCGTCAGGCTCGTGCGGCAGGCATTAACGTAGTGCCAGTGCCGGGCGCCTGTGCATTGATCGCAGCGCTGTCGGCGGCCGGGTTGCCATCGGATCGCTTCATTTTCGAGGGGTTTCTGCCGGCCAAGGCCGTGGGGCGGCGCGCACGCCTCGAGCTCGTCAAGGAGGAACCGCGCACGCTGATTTTCTACGAGGCGCCACACCGTATCCTCGAATGCCTGCAGGACATGGAGCTGGTATTCGGTGGCGAGCGCCCGGCGTTATTGGCGCGTGAACTGACCAAGACCTTTGAAACACTCAAAGGCCTGCCATTGGCCGAGCTGCGTGAGTTCGTTGAGTCGGACAGCAATCAGCAGCGCGGCGAGTGCGTAGTGTTGGTGGCGGGGTGGACGGCTCCCGAGAGTGAGGACGCTGTCAGCAGCGAGGCGATGCGCGTGCTCAACCTGTTGCTCGAAGAAATGCCGCTCAAGCGTGCTGCCGCATTGGCTGCGCAAATTACCGGCGAGCGTAAAAATGTTTTGTACCAGGTCGCGCTGGAAAAACAGAAGGGCGAGTAAAACCCGACGCGCAGGCGCGGTAAAAGGCGTTTAGCGCTTGTTCTTCGGGCGCTCTGCCGTTAACCTTCGCGCCGGAGAGTCGATCGGACAGTCGCTGCCCTCTATGAAAATTAGGGGGGGGAGGAAAGTCCGGGCTCCATAGGGCGAAGTGCCAGGTAATGCCTGGGAGGCGTGAGCCTACGGAAAGTGCCACAGAAAATAACCGCCTAAGCGCTTCGGCGCCGGTAAGGGTGAAAAGGTGCGGTAAGAGCGCACCGCACGTCTGGCAACAGTTCGTGGCTAGGTAAACCCCACTTGGAGCAAGACCAAATAGGGTCCCAAGGCGTGGCCCGCGCTGGGACCGGGTAGGTTGCTAAAGATGTCCAGTGATGGCCATCGTAGACGAATGACTGTTCAAGACAGAACCCGGCTTACAGATCGACTCTCCACCTTTTTCTACCCTCCTGCTTAAATCAATGAGCAGGGTGTGGGTGGTGAAATTGTCGTCATGCAGCGTTGTCAGTAGAAGGGGTTGCGTGATATCAATTTGCCTGCCCTGGTGATGAGCGCCTAAACTCGATGCAGCACCGATTTTCCCTCCTCTCAGAATCGTCAGCAGAAGCACTTTCGTAATACCGAAAAAATCTTACTCTTAATAAATTACTTTAACTTCCGAATGCAGCCTTCTGTGCTGATTCAAGTTATCGGGCAGTTTCATCTGCCAAATTCTCGTTACCCCTCCTTTTATGCTCCTAAATCTCAGTTTCGTAAGGGTTTTCCTTTACTCCGCGCCTTGACGGTGTGGTGGGCGCATTCCTATAGTGTGCGCAAGTGGCGGAAAGTGGCATGAAGTGGGTTTTTTGAGCGCAAAACGCTAATATTTGGAGAAACGCTGACGTGTTTCGCGGAGCCAACGCTATCAGTCTCGATGCAAAGGGCCGTCTCGCCATGCCGAGCCGGTACCGTGACGAGCTTGTTTCGCGTAGTTCCGGTCAGTTAATCGTCACAATTGATGCCGTTGATCCGTGCTTGTGTGTTTACCCCCTCGACGAGTGGGAAATTATTGAAACCAAACTGCGCGCACTGCCTTCGCTACGCGAAGAGAACCGCCGCCTGCAACGTTTACTGATTGGTAATGCCGTCGACCTCGAGCTCGATGGCAGTGGTCGATTTCTGGTTCCGCCGCGTCTTCGTGAATATGCCAAGTTGGATAAACGCGCGATGTTGGTAGGCCAGTTGAACAAGTTCCAATTGTGGGATGAGGATGCCTGGGATGCGGTTTCTGCCGCTGATCTGGCTGCTATTCAAGAACCGGGCGCGATGCCTGACGAACTGCGTGATTTGATCCTGTGACTATAGATAGCGGCTTTAACCACATCACCGTACTGCTTGACGAAGCCGTAGAGGCTCTCGCCGTACGTCCTGATGGCTGCTATCTGGACGGTACGTTCGGGCGCGGCGGGCACAGCCGGTTGATCCTCAGTCAGCTCGGTCCCGATGGTCGGTTGCTTGGATTCGATAAGGATCCACAGGCGATTGCCACCGGGCAGACGCTAGCGGCCGAAGACGGCCGCTTTGTCGTTGTGCAGCGCAGCTTTGCCGAGCTCGGTTCGGAAGTCGCGGATCGCGGTTTGCACGGCAAGGTCAGCGGCGTTTTGCTCGACCTGGGCGTGTCTTCGCCACAGCTTGACGACCCTGAGCGTGGCTTCAGTTTCCTCAACGACGGTCCGCTGGACATGCGCATGGACCCGTCCCGCGGGATCAGCGCCGCCGAATTCGTCAATACCGCGCCGGTGGAAGAAATTGCCCGCGTGTTCAAGGAATATGGCGAAGAGCGTTTCTCCGGTCGCATGGCCCGTGCCGTGGCCGAGCGTCGTGATATCAAACCTTTCGAGCGTACGGCTGACCTGGCCGAAGTCCTCAAAGTCGCCAACCCGGCGTGGGAAAAGGGCAAGAACCCGGCAACCCGCGCCTTTCAGGGTTTGCGTATTCACGTCAATAACGAATTGGGTGATCTGGAAGCCGGCCTCGAAGCCGCTCTGGACTGCCTGGAAGTGGGCGGTCGTCTGGTAGTGATCAGCTTCCACTCGCTGGAAGATCGCATCGTCAAACTGTTCATGCGCAAACTGGTGAAAGGCGAAGCCGATAACCTGCCGCGCAACCTGCCGGTTCGGCATGTCGCTTTCGAACCGAAAATCAAAATCCATGGCAAAGCGCAGACGGCCTCCGATGCCGAGCTCAAGGCCAACCCACGTTCCCGTAGCGCTGTCATGCGTGTGGCGGAGAAGCTGCGGTGAGCAAGCTTTTCGCCAAGCCACTGCCCGGCGGAAGCTTTTTCATGCTGCTGCTGTTTATCGGCGTGCTCGTGTCGGCGATCGGCGTGTCCTATAGCGCGCACTGGAATCGTCAGTTGCTGAACTCGCTGTACAACGAGTTGAGCGTGCGCGACAAAGCGCAGGCCGAGTGGGGGCGGTTGATTCTTGAGCAAAGCACCTGGACTGCCCACAGCCGAATCGAAGTGTTGGCCACCGAACAACTGAAAATGCACATTCCCGGTGCCGCCGAAGTGCAGATGGTGGCGCCATGATGAAACTCGAAGGCGCACTCTTTCCGTGGCGATTCCGTGTGGTGCTGGGTTTGCTCGGCGTCATGGTGATCGCGATTTGCTGGCGCATCATCGATCTGCAAGTTGTCGACCGTGACTTCCTCAAAGGTCAGGGGGACGCTCGCAGCGTTCGTCATATTCCGATTCCGGCGCACCGCGGCCTGATCACCGACCGCAACGGCGAGCCGTTGGCTGTCAGTACGCCGGTGACCACCCTGTGGGCCAACGCCAAGGAAATGCAGCTGGCCAAAGAGAAGTGGCCCGCGCTGGCCGCTGCGCTGGGGCAAGACCCGAAAGCCCTGGCCGAGCGCCTTGAGGCTCAAGCCAATAAAGAATTCATTTACCTGGTGCGCGGGCTGACGCCTGAGCAAGGTCAGGCGGTGCTCGATCTGAAAGTACCGGGTGTCTACGGCATTGAAGAGTTCCGGCGTTTTTACCCGGCCGGTGAAGTGACCGCCCATATGGTTGGTTTTACCGATATCGATGACCACGGTCGTGAAGGTGTCGAGCTCGCTTATGACGAATGGCTGGCCGGAGTGCCCGGCAAGCGCCAGGTCATCAAGGACCGGCGCGGCAGGTTGATCAAGGATGTTCAGGTCACCAAAAACGCCAAGGCCGGAAAGCCCTTGGCGTTGTCCATTGACTTGCGCCTGCAATATCTGGCCAACCGCGAACTGCGCAACGCGATCATCGAGAACGGTGCGAAGGCCGGTAGCCTGGTGATCATGGACGTGAAGACCGGCGAGATCCTCGCCATGGTCAACCAGCCGACCTACAACCCGAACAACCGCCGCAACCTGCAACCGGCGATGATGCGCAACCGCGCGATGATCGACGTGTTCGAACCGGGTTCGACCATGAAGGCGATCTCCATGAGCGCCGCCATCGAAACCGGGCGCTGGAAGCCGAGCGATACCGTCGAGGTGTACCCGGGCTCCTTGCAGATTGGTAAGTACACCATCAAGGACGTATCCAAGACCGAAGGTCCGGTACTCGACCTGACCGGTATTCTGATCAACTCCAGTAACGTCGGCATGAGTAAGGTCGCGTTCGATATCGGCGGCGAGACGATTTTCCGGCTGGCGCAGAAAGTCGGTCTCGGTCAGGACACCGGCCTGGGTTTCCCCGGCGAACGTGTCGGCAACCTGCCGAACTACCGCGAATGGCGCAAGGCCGAAACCGCCACGCTGTCCTACGGCTACGGTATTTCGGTGACGGCGATCCAGTTGGTTCACGCGTTTTCGGCACTGGCCAACAATGGCCGTCTCGCGCCACTGACCCTGATCAAAACCGACAAGGCTCCGCAAACTACCCAGGTGTTGCCGGAAGCGGTCGCGAAGACGATGCAAGGCATGCTGCAGCAAGTGATCGAAGCCCCGCGCGGTGTGTTCCGGGCTCAGGTGCCGGCATATCACGTGGGCGGCAAGTCGGGTACTGCGCGTAAAACATCGGTGGGCACCAAAGGCTATGCCGAGAACTCCTACCGTTCGCTGTTCGCCGGCTTCGGCCCGATGAGCGATCCGCGTTACGCCATCGTGGTCGTTATCGATGAGCCGACCAAGGCCGGTTACTTCGGTGGTCTGGTATCGGCGCCGGTGTTCAGTCGCGTGATGTCCGGCACCCTGCGCCTGATGAACGTCACTCCGGACAACCTGCCGCCGACTCAACAAGCCAACGCAACGCCGGTTGTTCCACTGAAAGCCAATGGAGGGCGCGGCTGATGTCATTAAGTCTGAACAAGATTTTCCCCCACGCCGGCCACGATCTGTTGATCCGTGAGTTGGCGCTGGACAGTCGTAACGTCCGCGCAGGTGACCTGTTCCTCGCGGTACCGGGCGGAAAATTCGACGGTCGTGCACACATCGCCGACGCTCTGGCGCGCGGCGCTGCCGCGGTGGCTTATGAAGTGGAAGGCGCCACCGTGCTGCCGATCACCGAAGTGCCATTGATTCCGGTCAAAGGCCTGGCGGCACAACTTTCGGATATCGCCGGGCGTTTTTACGGTGAGCCGAGTCATCATCTGAACTTGATCGGCGTGACCGGTACCAACGGCAAAACCAGTGTGACTCAGCTGGTTGCCCAGGCGCTGGACCTGCTCGGCCAGCACTGCGGCATCGTTGGCACCCTGGGTACCGGTTTCTACGGCGCGCTGCAAAGCGGCCTGCATACCACGCCGAATCCAATTGCCGTGCAAGCCACCCTGGCGGACCTTAAAAAGGCCGGGGCCAAGGCCGTGGCGATGGAAGTCTCTTCCCATGGTCTGGATCAGGGCCGTGTGACTGCATTGGCGTTCGATGTGGCCGTGATGACCAATCTGTCCCGGGATCACCTTGATTACCACGGCACCATGCAGGCCTACGGCGACGCCAAGGCCAAGCTGTTTGCCTGGAACGACTTGAAGTGCCGGGTCGTTAACCTTGATGACGACTTCGGCCGGCAACTGGCCGCCGAAAAACGTGAGTCGCGGTTGATTACCTACAGTCTCGAAGACTCCAGTGCCTATCTGTATTGCCGCGAAGCGCAATTCGACGACGAAGGTGTGCGCGCCACTCTGGTTACCCCACAAGGCGAGCACCATCTGCGCAGCGCGCTGCTTGGCCGTTTCAACCTGAGCAACGTGCTGGCGGCGGTTGGCGCCTTGCTCGGCCTGGATTACGCGCTGGACGAAATTCTCAAGGTTCTGCCGAAGCTCGAAGGTCCGGCCGGTCGCATGCAGCGCCTGGGTGGCGGGACTCAGCCGTTGGTCGTGGTCGATTATGCCCACACCCCGGATGCGCTGGAAAAAGTCCTGACAGCCCTGCGTCCGCATGTCAAAGGGCGGCTGCTTTGCCTGTTCGGCTGTGGCGGCGACCGCGATCGCGGCAAGCGTCCGCTGATGGCTGAAGTGGTCGAGCGTCTGGCCGATGGCGTGCTGGTGACCGATGACAACCCGCGCACGGAAGACCCTTCGGTGATCTTCGATGACATCCGCGCCGGTTTCACGGCTGTGGATAACGTGAACTTCGTTTCCGGTCGTGGCCAGGCCATTGCCCAGCTGATTGCCAGTGCCTCGGCGGATGACGTGATCGTCCTGGCCGGTAAAGGTCACGAGGACTATCAGGAAATCAATGGCGAGCGTCACGCCTTCTCTGATCTGGTCGAGGCTGATCATGCCTTGACCGCGTGGGAGGTGGCCCATGCTTAAGGCCTTGAAACTCAGCGAACTGACTGGCGCGTTGAATGCGCGCCTGGTCGGTGCCGATGTCAGCTTCGACGGCGTCAGCATCGACAGTCGCGCGATCAAGCCGGGGCAACTGTTTATTGCGCTGACAGGCCCGCGTTTCGATGGTCATGACTATCTGAATGATGTCGCGGCAAAAGGCGCGGTGGCAGCATTGGTCGAGCGCGAAATTGCCCACAGCACGCTGCCGCAACTGGTGGTCAGCGATACCCGCCAGGCGTTGGGTCAACTGGGCGCGCTCAACCGTGCGGCCTACACCCATCCAGTCGCCGCCGTCACCGGTTCCAGCGGCAAGACCACGGTCAAGGAAATGCTCGCGAGCATCCTGCGTACCCGTGGTCCGGTGCTGGCAACCCGCGGCAACTTGAACAACGACCTCGGCGTACCGTTGACCCTGCTGGAACTGGCGCCGGAGCACACGGCTGCCGTGATCGAACTCGGTGCTTCGCGTCTTGGCGAAATTGCCTACACCGTCGGCATGACCAAGCCGCACGTGGCCATTCTCAACAATGCCGGGACCGCCCACGTCGGCGAGTTCGGCGGGCCGGAAAAAATCGTCGAGGCCAAGGGCGAGATTATTGAAGGGCTCGATGCCGATGGCGTCGCCGTTCTGAATCTGGATGACAAGGCTTTCGACATCTGGAAGGCTCGCGCCGCTGGTCGTAAAGTGCTGACGTTTGCCCTGAGTAACGTTAACGCGGACTTCCATGCGAGCGACCTTGGCCGTGATGCTCGCGGCTGCCCGGCATTCAATCTGCACAGCCCCGAAGGCGTGGAGCACGTTCAACTGAACCTGCTCGGCACCCATAACGTCGCCAACGCCATGGCCGCCGCGGCCGCCGCCCATGCCTTGGGTGTATCGCTGTTCGGCATTGCGACAGGCCTCGGCGCGGTACAACCGGTCAAGGGCCGGACCGTCGCGCAACTGGCCAGCAACGGCATGCGCGTGATCGATGACACTTACAACGCGAACCCCACCTCCATGTGCGCGGCGGTTGATATACTCGCCGGCTTTTCCGGTCGCACCGTTCTGGTGCTCGGAGATATCGGCGAGTTGGGCGATTGGGCGGAGCAGGGGCACCGCGACGTGGGCGAATACGCCCGTGGCAAGGTTTCTGCGCTGTACGCCGTCGGGCCGATGATGGTCCACGCCGTCAACGCCTTCGGTCCTCAAGCCTTTCACTTCAGTACTCAGGCTGAATTGATCAAGGCCCTGGACGCCGAGCAAGACACAAACACCACTATTTTGATCAAGGGCTCGCGCAGCGCCGCGATGGAAAACATCGTTGCCGCCTTGTGCGGGACCCGTCTGGAGAAACATTAATGCTGCTGCTGCTAGCGGAGTATCTGCAACAGTTCTACAAAGGCTTCGCGGTCTTCCAGTACTTGACCCTGCGCGGGATCCTCGGTGTGCTGACCGCGCTGGTTTTGTCGCTGTGCTATGGCCCGTGGATGATCCGCACCCTGCAGAACCGTCAGATCGGTCAATCCGTTCGCAACGATGGTCCGCAATCGCACCTGTCCAAATCGGGCACGCCGACCATGGGTGGTGCACTGATTCTTTCGTCCATCGGTGTCAGCACGCTGCTGTGGGCTGACCTGACCAACCGTTATGTCTGGGTTGTGTTGCTGGTGACGTTGCTGTTCGGCGCCATCGGCTGGGTCGACGACTACCGCAAAGTGATCGAGAAGAACTCCCGCGGCTTGCCAAGCCGCTGGAAGTATTTCTGGCAATCGGTATTCGGCCTCGGCGCGGCGATCTTCCTTTACATGACTGCCGCCACTCCGGTGGAAACCACCCTGATCCTGCCGATGCTCAAGGACTACAGCATTCCGCTGGGCGCAGGCTTCATCGTCCTGACCTACTTCGTGATCGTCGGATCGAGCAACGCGGTCAACCTGACCGATGGTCTCGACGGCCTGGCGATCATGCCGACCGTGATGGTCGGCGGCGGCCTGGGGATCTTCTGCTACCTGTCGGGTAACGTGAAGTTCGCCGAATACCTGCTGATTCCCTACGTACCGGGGGCGGGTGAGCTGATCGTCTTTTGCGGCGCGCTGATCGGTGCCGGCCTGGGTTTCCTCTGGTTCAACACCTATCCGGCCCAGGTCTTCATGGGCGACGTCGGTGCGCTGGCGCTGGGCGCGGCCCTGGGCACCATCGCCGTGATCGTCCGTCAGGAGATCGTCCTGTTCATCATGGGCGGCGTGTTCGTGATGGAGACCCTGTCAGTCGTCATTCAGGTTGCCTCTTTTAAACTGACCGGTCGCCGTGTATTCCGCATGGCGCCGATTCACCACCACTTTGAACTCAAGGGCTGGCCCGAGCCGCGCGTGATCGTCCGTTTCTGGATCATCACCGTGATTCTCGTGCTGATCGGCCTTGCCACCCTGAAGCTGAGGTAGAACGAGTGTCTCTGATCGCTTCTGACCACTTCCGCATCGTTGTCGGCCTCGGCAAGAGCGGCATGTCCCTGGTTCGCTTCCTGGCGAACCAGGGCGTCGCCTTTGCCGTGGCCGATACGCGGGAAAATCCACCGGAACTGGCCACGCTCAAGCGTGACTATCCGCACGTGGAAGTGCGTTGTGGCGAGCTGGACGTGGAATTCCTGTGCCGTGCCGACGAGCTCTACGTGAGTCCCGGCCTGGCGCTGGCGACCCCGGCCCTGCAGGCCGCCGCCGCCCGTGGCGTAAAACTGTCCGGCGACATCGAGCTGTTCGCGCGTAACGCGAAGGCGCCGATCGTAGCCATCAGCGGTTCCAACGCGAAAAGCACCGTGACCACCCTGGTCGGCGAGATGGCTGCAGCAGCCGGCAAGCGTGTCGCCGTCGGCGGCAACCTCGGCACACCGGCGCTGGACCTGCTCAGCGATGACATCGAGCTGTACGTGATGGAACTGTCGAGCTTCCAGCTCGAAACCACTGATCAACTCAATGCTGAAGTGGCGACCGTACTCAACATCAGCGAAGACCATATGGACCGCTACAGCGGTCTGCCGGCTTATCACCTGGCCAAGCACCGGATTTTCCGTGGTGCCAGACAGTTCGTGGTCAACCGTCAGGATGCCTTGAGCCGTCCCCTGATGGGCGAGGGGCAGCCGTGCTGGACTTTCGGTTTGAGCAAGCCCGATTTCAAGGGCTTTGGTATCCGCGAGGAAAACGGCGAGAAGTACCTGGCCTTCGAATTCCAGAACCTGATGCCGGTGCGCGAGTTGAAGATTCGGGGCGCCCACAACCAGTCCAACGCCCTGGCGGCCTTGGCGCTGGGGCACGCCGTCGGTCTGCCCTTCGATGCCATGCTGTCGAGCCTGCGTACTTTCGCCGGCCTTGAGCACCGTTGCCAATGGGTCCGCGATCTCGATGGCGTGAGTTATTACAACGATTCCAAAGCCACCAACGTCGGCGCTGCACTGGCCGCCATTGAAGGTCTGGGCGCGGACATCGACGGCAAACTCGTGCTGATCGCCGGTGGCGATGGCAAGGGTGCCGAGTTCAAGGACCTGCGTGATCCCGTGGCGTCCAACTGCCGCGCCGTGATCCTGATGGGTCGCGATTCCGACAAGATCGGTGAGGCCATCGGCGATGCCGTGCCGTTGATTCGTGTCGGTTCGCTGATCGAAGCGGTCGAGCAATGCCGTGCTGTCGCCGAACCGGGCGATGCGGTGTTGCTGTCTCCTGCCTGCGCCAGTTTCGACATGTTCAAGAACTACGAAGACCGTGGTCACCAGTTCGTCCGCGCTGTGGAGGAACTGGCATGAGCCTGAGAAACATCATCAAGCCGTACCCATCCCCGCTGATCACCGGGCGCGGCATTGATCTTGATTTTCCGATGCTCGCCGGTTGCCTGGCCTTGCTCGGTCTCGGGTTGATCATGATTGCCTCGGCATCGACCGAAGTGGCGGCGGTGCAGTCGGGCAGCGCCCTGTATTACATGATTCGCCACCTTATCTACGTCGTACTCGGCCTTGGCGCCTGCATCGTCACCATGATGATCCCGATCGCGACCTGGCAACGCCTGGGTTGGCTCATGCTGATCGGCGCGTTCGGTTTGCTGGTGATGGTGATCATCCCGGGCATCGGCCGTGAAGTGAACGGTTCGATGCGCTGGATCGGCTTCAGCTTCTTCAACGTTCAGCCTTCCGAGATCGCCAAGGTGTTCGTGGTGATCTACCTCGCCGGTTATCTGGTGCGTCGCCAGAAAGAAGTGCGTGAAAGCTGGATGGGCTTCTTCAAGCCATTCATCGTTCTGTTGCCGATGGCCGGCCTGTTGCTGATGGAGCCCGACTTTGGTGCCACCGTCGTGATGATGGGGGCTGCTGCGGCGATGCTGTTCCTCGGCGGAGTGGGACTGTTCCGTTTCTCCCTGATGGTCGTGCTGGCCGTCGGCGCGGTGGTGTTGCTGATCCAGATGCAGCCATACCGAATGGCGCGACTGACCAACTTTGCCGACCCGTGGGCCGACCAGTTCGGTGCCGGTTATCAGTTATCCCAGGCATTGATCGCCTTCGGTCGCGGCGAATGGCTGGGTGTTGGCCTGGGCAACAGCGTGCAGAAACAGTTCTACCTGCCGGAGGCCCACACCGACTTCGTGTTCTCGGTCCTGGCCGAAGAGCTGGGTGCCGTGGGTTCGTTGTGCACGGTGGCGCTGTTCGTGTTCGTCTGTATTCGCGGCATGTACATCGGCTTGTGGGCCGAGAAGGCCAAGCAGTTCTTCGCGGCCTATGTCGCCTACGGTTTGTCGTTCCTGTGGATCGGTCAGTTCCTGATCAACATCGGTGTGAACGTCGGTCTGCTGCCGACCAAAGGCCTGACGCTGCCGTTCCTCAGTTATGGCGGCAGTTCGTTGGTGATCTGCTGTGCCTGTCTCGGCTTGTTGCTGCGCATCGAGTGGGAGAGTCGAACCCACCTGGGCAGCGAGGAGATGGAGTTCCATGAGAGCGACTTCGCCGAGGAGCCGAACCATGGGCGCTAACGTCTTGATCATGGCCGGCGGCACCGGTGGTCACGTGTTCCCGGCGCTGGCCTGTGCGCGTGAGTTCCAGTCCCGCGGTTACACCGTGCACTGGCTCGGTACGCCGCGAGGCATTGAAAACGATCTGGTCCCGGCGGCCGGCATCGAGCTGCATCGGATCAATGCCAGCGGCCTGCGCGGCAAGGGCAAGTTGTCGCTGCTCAAGGCGCCGTTCATGTTGCTCAAGTCGGTCTGGCAGGCACGAGCGATCATTCGCCGGTTGCGGCCGGTCTGTGTCGTCGGTTTTGGCGGTTTTGTGACCGGTCCCGGTGGCGTTGCCGCCAAACTGGCCGGTGTTCCGGTGATCGTTCATGAGCAGAACGCCGTGGCAGGTACCGCCAATCGGTTGCTGGTGCCGTTGGCCGCCCGGGTCTGTGAAGCCTTCCCCGACACCTTTACCCTGTCGGGCAGCCGTCGGACCACCGGTAACCCGGTGCGCCCCGAGCTGTTCCTCGAAACATTGCGACCAGCCCTGGCCGGTCGCAAGGCGCGTTTGCTGATCCTGGGCGGAAGCCTGGGCGCAGAACCGTTGAACAAGTTGCTGCCTGAAGCCCTGTCGCAAGTCGCCGTCGACTTGCGTCCGGAAGTGTTCCATCAGGCCGGCAAAAACCACGATGAAGTGACTGCAGAGCGCTATCGCGCGGCTGGCGTCGAGGCGCAAGTGCAGCCCTTTATCAAAGACATGGCCCAAGCCTATGGCTGGGCCGACCTGGTGGTGTGCCGCGCAGGTGCGCTGACCATCAGTGAACTGGCCGCCGCCGGTCTGCCCTCGATGCTGGTGCCTTTGCCCCACGCGATCGACGATCACCAGACCCGCAACGCCGATTATTTGGCCCGTGAAGGCGCTGCCTTCCTGATGCCGCAAAGAACGACCGGCGCAGCGGATCTTGCCGCGCGCCTGACAGAGGTCCTGATGCAACCACAACGACTCAACGATATGGCTACCGCGGCCCGCCGCCTGGCCAAACCCGATGCCACCCGTAACGTGGTCGATACCTGCCTGGAGGTGGCCCATGGTTGAGAATCAGAAAGCCATGCCACAACCGGAAATGCGCCGCATCCGTCGCATCCACTTCGTCGGAATCGGCGGCGTGGGCATGTGCGGGATCGCCGAGGTGTTGTTGAACCTGGGCTATGAAGTGTCCGGTTCCGACCTGAAGGCGTCGCCAGTCACCGAGCGTCTGGAATCGTTCGGCGCGCATATTTTCATCGGCCATCGCGCCGAAAACGCGGCCACCGCCGATGTGCTGGTGGTATCGAGTGCCGTGAACACGTCCAACCCGGAAGTCGCCACCGCGCTGGAGCGCCGCATTCCAGTGGTGCCCCGTGCAGAAATGCTGGCTGAACTGATGCGCTATCGCCACGGCATCGCCGTCGCCGGTACTCACGGCAAAACCACCACCACCAGCCTGATCGCTTCGGTGTTCGCGGCCGGTGGCCTGGACCCGACGTTCGTGATCGGCGGTCGTCTGAATGCCGCGGGCACCAATGCCCAGCTCGGCACCAGCCGTTACCTGATCGCCGAGGCCGACGAGAGCGACGCGAGCTTCCTGCACTTGCAGCCGCTGGTGGCCGTGGTCACCAACATCGACGCCGACCACATGGCGACCTACGACGGTGACTTCAACAAACTGAAGAAAACCTTCGTCGAGTTTCTCCACAACCTGCCGTTCTACGGTTTGGCGGTGGTGTGCCTGGACGATCCGGTGGTGCGTGAAATCCTGCCGTTGGTCAAACGTCCTACCGTCACCTACGGCTTTGGCGATGACTGCGACGTACGCGCGATCAATGTTCGCCAGCAAGGCATGCAGACCTTCTTCACGGTGCTGCGTCCCGATCGCGAGCCGCTGGATGTCTCGGTCAACATGCCGGGCAACCACAACGTGCTGAACGCACTGGCCACCATCTGCATCGCCACTGACGAAGGTGTCAGCGATGAAGCCATCGTCCAGGGCCTGTCCGGGTTCCAGGGCGTTGGCCGGCGCTTCCAGGTCTACGGCGAGCTGCCGGTAGAGGGCGGCAACGTGATGCTGGTGGACGACTACGGCCACCACCCGACCGAAGTCGCGGCGGTCATCAAGGCGGTACGCGGTGGCTGGCCGGAGCGTCGCCTGGTGATGGTCTACCAGCCGCACCGCTACAGCCGTACCCGCGACTTGTACGACGATTTCGTCAATGTACTGGCCGACGCCAACGTGCTGCTGCTGATGGAAGTCTATCCGGCTGGCGAAGAGCCGATCCCGGGTGCCGACAGCCGCAAGTTGTGCAACAGCATCCGCCAGCGCGGCCAGCTCGACCCGATCTACATCGATCGCGGCGTGGACCTCGCGCCAATCGTCAAGCCGCTGCTGCGCGCCGGCGACATCCTGCTGTGCCAGGGGGCCGGTGACATCGGTGGTCTCGCACCCAAACTGTTGAAGAGTGAGTTGTTCGCTGGTGCCGTTGCGGCGTCAGCCGAGGGGAAGTTGAAATGACTGCTGCCTACGCCAACCTCGTCTCCACCGTCGCGCCGAAAGATTTCGGCCGGGTCGCCGTGCTGTTCGGTGGCAAGAGTGCCGAGCGCGAAGTGTCCCTGAAGTCCGGCAACGCCGTTCTCGATGCGCTGCAAAGCGCGGGTGTGGACGCGTTCGGCCTCGACGTGGGCGATGACCTTCTGCAGCGCCTGTTGAACGAAAAAATCGACCGCGCCTTCATCATCCTCCACGGTCGTGGCGGTGAGGACGGCAGCATGCAGGGCCTGCTCGAATGCCTGGGCATTCCGTACACCGGCAGTGGCATCCTGGCCTCGGCACTGGCCATGGACAAGCTGCGCACCAAGCAGGTCTGGCACAGCCTGGGCATTCCGACGCCACGTCACGCGGTACTGAGCAGCGAGGCCGATTGTATTTCGGCGGCGACGGAACTGGGCTTCCCTTTGATCGTCAAACCGGCCCATGAAGGTTCAAGTATCGGGATGGCCAAAGTGAGTTCCACGTCCGAGTTGATCGACGCCTGGAAAGCGGCCAGTACCTACGATTCGCAAGTGTTGGTCGAGCAATGGATTCAAGGTCCCGAGTTCACCATCGCCACCCTGCGTGACCAGGTGTTGCCACCGATTGCCCTGGGCACGACGCACAGTTTCTACGACTACGACGCCAAGTACATCGCCAACGATACCCAGTACCGCATTCCGTGCGGGCTGGACAGCGCCAAGGAAAAGGAACTCATGGACCTCACGGCGAAAGCCTGTGAGGCGCTGGGTATCGCCGGTTGGGGCAGGGCGGACGTGATGCAGGACGCCGAAGGGCAGTTCTGGTTCCTGGAGGTCAACACTGCACCGGGCATGACCGATCACAGCCTGGTTCCGATGGCGGCCCGTGCCGCCGGTCTGGATTTCCAGCAATTGGTTCTGGCCATCCTGGCTGCGAGCGTTGCCGGCAACACGGCTGGCAACCAAGAGTCGACGCGAGGTTAAGACCATGCAAGGCGCACAGCTCAGACATCAGCCACCCGCTCCCGGCCGCAAGCCGGTGCCTCGGGGTGCCAGCCGAATGGTGGCCAAAGAGCCGATGTCCGTGCGCCTGCCGAAAGCCAATTTTGGTTTTCTCAAAGCCTTGTTCTGGCCGGTGCTGCTGGTTGCATTGGGTTTCGGCACTTACGAAGGCGCGCAGCGTTTGTTGCCATACGCCGACCGGCCGATCACCAAGATCAATGTGCAGGGCGACTTGAGTTACATCAGCCAGCAAGCCGTGCAGCAGCGGATCGCCCCGTACGTGGCATCGAGCTTCTTCACCATCGACCTGGCGAGCATGCGCACCGAGCTGGAGCAAATGCCATGGATTGCCCACGCCGAAGTGCGTCGGGTGTGGCCGGATCAAGTGGTGATCCGCCTGGAAGAGCAACTGCCGGTGGCCCGTTGGGGCGACGAGTCGCTGTTGAACAACCAGGGTCAGGCGTTCACTCCGCGCGAGTTGGCGAACTACGAACACTTGCCTCAGCTGTTTGGTCCACAACGGGCGCAACAGCAAGTGATGCAGCAATACCAGGTGTTGAGCCAGATGCTCAGGCCGCTGGGCTTTTCGATTGCACGCCTGGAGCTGCGTGAGCGTGGCAGCTGGTTCCTGACCACCGGCCCCGGCAGTTCGGGCCCCGGTATCGAACTGTTGCTGGGACGCGGCAACCTGGTGGA
Source organism: Pseudomonas fluorescens group sp. PF-69 (assembly GCF_054481235.1). Classification (NCBI taxonomy): domain Bacteria; kingdom Pseudomonadati; phylum Pseudomonadota; class Gammaproteobacteria; order Pseudomonadales; family Pseudomonadaceae; genus Pseudomonas; species Pseudomonas fluorescens group sp. PF-69. The sequence goes on from NZ_JBTMNC010000001.1 coordinate 2,736,905, forward strand.
AAAGATGCGCCGCTTCATTGCCATCTATGACAAGACGCTCAAAGAACAGATTACGAACATTGCGCGCATCGATCTGCGCTATGCCAACGGCCTCGCTGTTGGCTGGCGGGAACCTGTAGCGCCCACGACAGCCCAACCCGCTGTCGCGAAGAATTAAGAAGAGGCAGGACCCATGGCAAACGTGCAAAGCGGCAAAATGATCGTCGGTCTCGATATCGGCACCTCCAAGGTGGTGGCGCTGGTAGGCGAGGTTGCGGACGACGGCACGCTGGAAATCGTCGGGATCGGTACCCATCCGTCCCGTGGCCTGAAGAAAGGCGTGGTGGTGAACATCGAGTCCACCGTGCAGTCGATCCAGCGCGCGATCGAAGAAGCACAGCTGATGGCGGGTTGCCGCATCCACTCGGCCTTCGTCGGTGTGGCGGGCAATCACATCCGCAGCCTGAACTCCCACGGCATCGTGGCGATTCGTGATCGCGAAGTCAGCTCCGCCGACCTCGAGCGCGTACTCGACGCTGCCCAGGCCGTGGCGATCCCGGCTGACCAGCGCGTGCTGCACACCCTGCCGCAGGATTACGTGATCGATAACCAGGAAGGCGTCCGCGAGCCGTTGGGCATGTCCGGCGTGCGCCTGGAAGCCAAGGTTCATGTGGTCACCTGCGCCGTCAACGCCGCACAGAACATTGAAAAGTGCGTGCGCCGCTGCGGTCTGGAAATCGACGACATCATTCTCGAGCAACTGGCTTCCGCCTATTCGGTACTGACCGACGACGAGAAAGAGCTGGGCGTGTGCCTGGTCGACATCGGCGGCGGCACCACCGACATCGCCATCTTTACCGAAGGCGCGATCCGGCACACCGCCGTGATCCCGATTGCGGGCGATCAGGTGACCAACGACATCGCCATGGCGTTGCGCACTCCGACCCAGTACGCCGAAGAAATCAAGATCCGCTACGCCTGCGCGCTGGCCAAACTGGCTGGCGCCGGTGAAACCATCAAGGTGCCAAGCGTGGGCGACCGTCCACCTCGCGAGCTGTCCCGTCAGGCCCTGGCCGAAGTGGTCGAGCCGCGTTACGACGAACTGTTCACGCTGATCCAGGCCGAGCTGCGCCGTAGCGGCTACGAAGACCTGATCCCGGCCGGCATCGTGCTGACCGGTGGTACGTCGAAAATGGAAGGCGCCACCGAACTGGCCGAGGAAATCTTCCACATGCCGGTGCGCCTGGGCGTGCCACATGGCGTGAAAGGCCTGGATGACGTGGTCCGCAACCCGATCTATTCCACGGGCGTTGGCCTGTTGATGTACGGCCTGCAGAAGCAATCCGACGGCATTTCGTTCTCGGGCATCGGCAGCCGCGACAGCTACAGCAACGAAGAACCGAAAGGCGCGTTGCTCGATCGCATCAAGAGCTGGGTCCAGGGCAATTTCTAAGATTTACCGCAGCACCGTTACACCGTTGTAGATACAGGCAGTAGGCGAAAAACTAGAGAACGTAAAGGAGAGGGAAAATGTTCGAACTCGTAGACAACATCCCCGCAAGCCCGGTTATTAAAGTTATCGGTGTTGGCGGTGGCGGCGGCAACGCCGTGAATCACATGGTCAAGAGCAACATTGAAGGCGTTGAGTTCATCTGCGCCAACACTGATGCCCAGGCGCTGAAAAGCATCGGCGCGCGGACCATCCTTCAACTGGGTACCGGCGTGACCAAGGGTCTGGGCGCTGGCGCCAACCCTGAAGTAGGTCGTCAGGCCGCTCTCGAAGATCGTGAGCGCATTGCCGAAGTCCTGCAGGGCACCAACATGGTGTTCATCACCACTGGCATGGGCGGTGGTACCGGTACCGGTGCTGCGCCGATCATTGCTGAAGTGGCCAAGGAAATGGGGATCCTCACCGTTGCGGTGGTGACCCGTCCGTTCCCGTTCGAAGGTCGCAAGCGCATGCAGATCGCCGACGAAGGCATCCGTCTGCTTTCCGAAAGCGTCGACTCGTTGATTACCATTCCCAACGAGAAGCTGCTGACCATCCTCGGTAAAGACGCCAGCCTGCTGTCGGCTTTCGCCAAGGCTGACGATGTACTGGCCGGTGCCGTTCGCGGTATCTCCGACATCATCAAGCGTCCGGGCATGATCAACGTCGACTTCGCCGACGTACGTACCGTGATGAGCGAAATGGGCATGGCGATGATGGGCACTGGCTGCGCCAGCGGTCCGAACCGTGCGCGTGAGGCGACTGAAGCCGCCATTCGCAACCCGTTGCTCGAAGACGTGAACCTGCAAGGTGCACGCGGCATCCTGGTGAACATCACCGCCGGTCCTGACCTGTCCCTGGGTGAGTACTCCGACGTGGGTAGCATCATCGAAGCCTTCGCTTCCGAGCACGCAATGGTCAAGGTCGGTACCGTTATCGATCCGGACATGCGCGACGAGTTGCACGTGACTGTGGTTGCCACCGGTCTGGGCGCAAAAATCGAGAAGCCTGTGAAGGTCATCGACAATACCGTTCACACCTCGATGGCTTCGCAGCCACAACAGCAAGCCCCTGCTCGTCAGGAAGCGCCAGCGGTGAACTACCGTGACCTGGACCGTCCGACCGTCATGCGCAACCAGGCTCAGGCCGGTGCTGCGGCTGCCGCGAAGATGAATCCGCAAGATGATCTGGATTACCTGGATATCCCGGCATTCCTGCGTCGTCAGGCCGATTGATGAAATGTATCAGGGCTATGAAGGTGATTGGTGTTCAGCAAAGGCGTGGTCTGCTATCATCGCCAGCCTTTGTTGATACCAGTTCGCAATTTGCGCTGAAGCGGCCCAAGCCATGATTAAACAACGCACACTGAAAAATATTATCCGTGCCACAGGTGTAGGTCTGCACTCTGGTGAGAAGGTCTATCTGACCCTCAAGCCTGCGCCTGTCGACACCGGCATCGTGTTTGTTCGTGCCGACCTGGACCCTGCGGTGCAGATCCCTGCCCGCGCGGAAAACGTTGGTGAAACCACGATGTCGACCACCTTGGTCAACGGTGACACCAAAGTGGATACGGTGGAGCACTTGCTCTCGGCCATGGCTGGCCTGGGCATCGATAACGCCTACGTCGAGCTCTCCGCGTCCGAAGTCCCGATCATGGATGGTAGCGCTGGACCCTTCGTATTTCTGATTCAATCGGCTGGCCTGGAAGAACAGGACGCCGCCAAGAAGTTCATCCGTATCCTGCGGGAAGTGACAGTGGAAGACGGCGACAAGCGCGCCACTTTCGTCCCTTTCGAAGGCTTCAAGGTGAGCTTCGAGATCGATTTCGATCACCCGGTTTTCCGTGACCGCACACAAAGTGCAAGCGTGGATTTTTCCAGCACTTCGTTCGTAAAAGAAGTCAGCCGCGCCCGTACCTTTGGTTTCATGAGTGACATCGAGTACCTGCGCAAGCACAACCTCGCACTCGGCGGCAGCGTTGAAAACGCTATTGTGGTCGACGCGGATGGAGTACTGAACGAAGACGGCCTTCGCTATGAAGACGAATTCGTGAAGCACAAGATCCTCGATGCAATTGGTGACCTCTACCTGTTGGGCAATAGCCTGATTGGTGAGTTCAAGGGCTTCAAGTCCGGACATGCATTGAACAACCAGCTGCTGCGCAAGTTGATTGAGCAGACAGATGCTTGGGAAGTCGTGACTTTCGAAGACGCCAGCACTGCACCGATCTCTTACATGCGTCCTGTTGCGGCCGTGTAAGTAAAAAACCTCTCTAGTTTTTTGAAGGCCACCTTTGGGTGGCCTTTTTTATGCCCACAGCTTTTGCATTGTCTGGAAGCGCAAAGCCTCTCAGTCAGTCGTCACCACCCGGTTCCGCCCGCCTTCCTTGGCCTGATACAACGCTTTGTCCGCGGCAAACAACAGCTGCTCCAGCGTCATCTCGCTCGCAGCCGTCCAGGTGCTGATGCCGATGCTCACGGTCATCGCCACCTCTGCGCCCTCGACCTTGGGCATCTGCTCCACCGCCACACGAATATGCTCGGCAATCTGCCGTGCACCGGCAGCGTTGGTGTCGGCGAGGATCACCGAGAACTCTTCACCACCATAACGCGCCACCAGATCCGCCGGGCGCCGCACGTTCGAAACGATGACCTTGGCCAGCTCGCGCAATGCCTGATCCCCGGCCTGATGCCCATGCCGATCATTGAACGCCTTGAAATGATCCGCATCGATCATCATCACCGACAACGGTTCGCCCGAGCGTTGGGCGCGGAACCACTCGTGGCGCAGGGTTTGATCGAGCATCCGCCGATTGGCCACGCCGGTCAGGCCATCGGTGGTGGCCAGTTGCGCCAGTTCTTTCTCGGCCTGTCGGCGCAGACGCAGTTCCCGGCAGAGCAACAAGGTCAGCCAGAGCAGGCTGATGCACAGTGCAAGGGTCGCCAGGCTGACCACGATCGCAGTGCGTCTCCATGACGCAAACACCTCATTGCTGGACTGCGCGACGATGACGATCAATGGCAAGTCGCCCACCTTGGAGAATGTGTACAAGCGTTCATCATGGGTGAGGCTTGAGATGCCGGTGAAACTGCCATCGCCTTCTCTGACAATGCGCTGGAAGTTGGGGCGATTGCTGAAATCCTTGCCGACCAGTTCGTCGATCAGGCGTGGCTCCTGGGCCAGAAGAATCCCGTCCTTGCTGATCAGATTCACCGAACTGTTACGCCCGATGTTCAGGCTGCTGAACAACTGGTCGAAGTAACTCAGGCGCATTGCCGCTTCAGCGACGCCGAGGAATTCGCCCTGTTCGCCGCTGAGCCGGCGGCTGAAACTGATGCGCCACTCATGCTCGGCGTGTCGGGATCGGAAGGGGCGGCTGATGAACATCCCCAGGTCCGGGTTGTTGACGTGGGATTGAAAGTATTCGCGGTCGGCATAATTGCCATTGCGTGGCTGCACTGACGCGGAATCCGCGATCACATTTGCCTGCGCATCAAGCAACAGAATGTCGCCCTTGTAGGGCACGGCAGTGGAACGGTCGAACAAGGCCAAATGACGTATGGTCGGAGAAACCGCCTTGAGGTCGTCGCGGCGGGATGCAGCGATCAGGCCTTGCAATGTCAGATCATAGAGTTCGACGTTGCGCAGTACATCTGCATCGATCAACTGCACGATATTGGAAGCAGCACGGGTGGCGGATTCTTGTGCATTGCCGCGTTCACGGATCAGCAGGAAGGCGACAATGCTCAATATCGCCGTGACCAGCAACAAACTGCTGATCACCAGAAACCACTCGGACTGTATTGACCGGGTCGGTGGTTGAGATGGTGTACCGCTCACACTCATGGTTCTGACTTCTGCTAAGGGGCCATTTTGAATTTTTCGAGAGTAAGGCAGAGTCTCAGAAACCGGTGACATTCAGAGCGACTATATAAGTCCCGGACAAAAAAAAGGCCAGCAAAACGTGCTGGCCTTTTGCTTGTTGACGCTTAAAAGACAACGAGGAACATTGAAATTCAAACTCGAACCGTCGATGGCCGGCTCAGCGCCCTGTGGGCAGCAGTGGCTTATCGTTGCAGTGACTGTAATGAATGACGGATTGAACCTGAATGGAAAATACACGCGCAGTCAAGCTCCCTGGTCCAGGTTGAACGTTATTGTTTTGGCAGTCAGGGACGTGTCTTACAGAGGAAATCGAGCTTGTCGTTTAAACAATGCGACGAAAAAAAGCCGCTGATAGCAGCGGCTTTGAAGACGACTTTTCAAAGGGAAGAGCCGATGAAAAGCGTCGGGGGAACAGGTGTGATGCGTAGCAATCAACTGTCTTTCTGGACCTTAGGCTGGGTCTTGGAACTCGTAGCTTGAGGGGCCTGGGTGGCTTTCTGGGCTTTCGCGGTCATTTCGCCCTGATGCTCTTCAAACGCTGCGGCGCGTGCGGAATTCTGTGCGACGAAGGCATGCGACTCTTCAGCCATGGCGAACGGAGACACGAACAAAGAGGACAAAACGAAAGCGCTGGCAATACCCATACTGTTGGACATCTTTAAAACCTTCTTGCTTGGCAAGTGCTGTTTAGTGCGGGCAAAGATAAGGATCTTGAGCGCCGAGAAACAGACCTGATTCAAGAAAGGACTATTGCGAAAAAAGCAAAGATCTCGGGGCGCGGCAGTGCTTGCGGGTGCGTCAGACAGGCAGGTGAATCCCGAAGGTATTCATCCCATGGTCGCTGCGCACGAACACGTCGCCGCCATGCATCAGGGCAATCGCCTTGACGATCGCCAACCCCAAACCATGGTTGTTACCGCTGTTGCTGCGCGAAGCATCGACGCGGTAGAAGCGCTCGAACAAACGCGGCAAGTGCTCGCTGGCTATCGGCGAACCGGGGTTGGCCACGCCAATGCTGACCTGGTGCGCTTCGGCCTCGATCCGTACCTGAATGACCTGCCCGGGCTCGGTGTGCTGCACGGCGTTGCTCAGCAGGTTGATCAACGCCCGGCGCAGATGCGCGATCTCGATTCGCACCTGCGCATCGCCGCTGACCTGCACCTGAACCTGGGCATCCTCGAGAATGAAATCCAGGTATTCCAGGGTCGTCGCCACTTCGTCGGCCAATGAGGTCGAGGTCAGTTTCGTCGCCTTGCTGCCCTGGTCGGCGCTGGCGAGGAACAGCATATCGTTGATGATCGAGCGCAGTCGCTCCAGCTCTTCGAGATTCGATTGCAGCACCTCGAAATAATGCTCGGCCGAACGTCCGCGGGTCAGGGCGACCTGGGTCTGGCCGATCAGGTTGGTCAGGGGCGAGCGCAGTTCGTGGGCGACATCGGCATTGAACGATTCAAGGCGCGAGTAGGCCTGCTCGACCCGTTCCAGCGTGGAATTGAACGAGTTGACGAACTGATTCAATTCCGGCGGCAAAGACGACATTTGCAGGCGTCCCGAGCGCAATGGCGGGGCCAGGCGCTGTGCCTCCTGAGACAGCTTGATCAAGGGTTTGAGACCGATCCGCGCCACCCAATAACCCAGCGCCGACGCCAGCAGCACCCCGATAATCGCCAGGCTGACCAAGGCGATCAGCAAGTGGTGTTGAGTCTGGAGAAAGGTTTCGGTGTCGATGCCGATCATGAAGCGCAGCGGCGGGCGTTGGTCCTTGGCCGGGAACTCACTGACCAGCACTTTCAGTGGATAAGGCTGATCCGGCAGTTGCAGGTCGCGCATGCCCAGCGGCCCTTCGGCGAAAGCGCGGATTTGCGGGGTGAGGTTGCCGTATTCGTAGTGCGGATCGCCACTGGTGATCCAGAAGCTGATGCGCTTGTCCTCTTCGCCGAGCAGCTTGAGCTTGTTGTTGATCTTCACCCAGTGCTCGGGCGTGCCATAGCGGCCAACGGTGGATTCGAGCACGCTGTAGCGCGCATCCAGTTCGGCTTCGGGCAACAGTCCCAAGCCTTTATCCACCTGCTGATACAGCGCCCAGCCGATCAGCAGGAACACCAATAGCGCCACCAGCGTGAACATGCCGCTCAGGCGCAGGGCAATCGAATTACTGGACACCCCGGCTCTCCAGCACATAACCCATGCCACGAATGGTGTGCAGCAGTTTCTCTTCGAACGGCCCGTCGAGCTTGGCCCGCAGGCGTTTGATCGCGACTTCGACGACGTTGGCATCGCTGTCGAAATTGATGTCCCAGACCATCTCGGCAATCGCCGTTTTCGAGAGGATTTCCCCTTGCCGGCGGGCCAGCACACTGAGCAGCGAGAACTCCTTGGCGGTCAGGTCCAGGCGCGTACCGGCGCGGGTGGCCTTGCGGCTGATCAAATCTATCCACAGGTCGGCGATGCTCACTTGCACCGGTTCATGGCCACTGCTGCGCCGGGTCAGCGCTTGCAGGCGCGCCACCAGTTCAAGGAAGGAAAACGGTTTGCCGAGGTAATCATCGGCACCATCGCGCAGGCCTTTGATCCGGTCTTCGACACGCTCACGGGCGGTGAGCATGATCACCGGGGTTTGCTTGCGCGCACGCAGGGCGCGCAGTACGCCGAAGCCGTCGAGGCCCGGCAGCATCACGTCGAGGACGATCACCGCGTAGTCGCTTTCCAGCGCCAGGTGCAGGCCTTCCACGCCATCGCGCGCCAGGTCCACGGTGTAACCCTGTTCCGTCAGGCCGCGGTGCAGATAATCCGCGGTTTTTTCTTCGTCTTCGATAATCAGAACGCGCATGACCCCGCCTCAGTCTGTGGTTGCCAGCGCCGGTGTGGGCGGAAGCGCTGGTGAGAGAGTGTGCCTATGAAATAAACGCTCCAGCCACAAGTATATGACCGGCGTGGTGAACAGCGTCAGCGCCTGGCTCACCAGCAAGCCGCCAACCACCGCGATCCCCAGGGGTTGGCGCAGTTCCGCGCCGGTGCCGTAGCCGAGCATCAGCGGCAGGGCGCCGAGCAGGGCGGCGAGGGTGGTCATGATGATCGGCCGGAACCGCGTGATGCAGGCCTGGAAGATCGCTTCTTCCGGGGGCAAGCCACCTTTGCGCTGCGCTTCGAGGGCGAAGTCGATCATCAGGATGCCGTTTTTCTTCACGATACCGATCAGCAGCACCAGGCCAATCAGCGCCATGATCGAAAAGTCCTGGCCGCAAATCCACAGCATGATCACCGCGCCCAGGCCTGCCGAGGGCAGGGTCGAGATGATCGTCAGCGGATGCACGAAGCTTTCATAGAGCACACCGAGAATGATGTACACCGCCACCAGCGCCGCCAGGATCAGCCACGGCTGGCTGGCCAGCGAACTCTGGAATGCCTGGGCCGCGCCCTGGAAATTGCCGCTGATGGCCACCGGCATGCCAATGTCGACCTTGGCCTGGTTGAGCATGATCACCGCATCGCCCAACGCCACACCGGGCGCCAGGTTGAACGACAGGTTCGCCGCCGGGAACATCCCGTCATGGGCGATGGACAGCGGGCCTATGGTCGGCGCATCGAATTTCGCCAGGGCCGACAACGGCACCATTTCGCCGCTCAGCGGTGAGCGCAGGTAGAAATAGTTGAGGCTTTCTGCCTTGCCGCGTTGCTGGGTGTCCAGTTCCAGGATCACGTTGTACTGGTTGATCTGGGTCTGGAATTCGTTGATCTGTCGCTGGCCGAAGGCGTCGTACAACGCTTCGTCGACATCGCTGGCGGTCAGGCCGAAACGTGCCGCCGCGCTGCGGTCGATCGTGATGTGGGTGATGCTGCCGCCCAGTTGCAGGTCGTTGGACACATCGCGGAATGCCGGGTTGCCACGCAGTTTTTCCGTCAGGCGCTGGGTCCAGGTGCTCAGGACCGCGCCGTCGTTGCTCTTGAGCACGTATTGGTACTGGGCGCGGCTCGGGCCGGAACTGAGGTTGATGTCCTGGCCGGCGCGCAGGTACAGCACGATGCCCGGTACTTTCATCAGTTGCGGGCGAATCCGGTCGATGAACTGACTGGCCGAAACGTCGCGATCACTGCGTTTTTTCAGGGAAATCCAGAAGCGGCCGTTGGCGATGGTCTGGTTGCTGCCCGATACCCCGACCGAGTGGGAAAAGGCCGCGACCGCCGGATCCGCCGCGACGATTTCAGCCATCGCCAGATGCTTTTTCACCATGTCGCTGTAGGAAATATCCGCAGCCGCCTCGGTGGTGCCGAGGACGAAACCGGTGTCCTGCACCGGGAAGAAACCTTTGGGGATGAAAATGTACCCGGCAATCGCCAGTCCGAGGGACAGGCCGAACACCCCGATCATCAACTTCTGATGGGCCAGGGCGCGGCGCAGACCTTTTTCATAGAAGGCCAGCAAACGATCGCCGAAGGTCGGTGTGCTGTGGGCATGATGCACGGGGGCACGCATGAACAGCGCGGCCAGGGTCGGGGCCAATGTCAGCGACACCACCACCGAAATCATGATGGTCGAGGTGGCGGTCAAGGCGAACTCCTTGAACAGCCGCCCGACCACGCCGCCCATGAACAGCAGCGGAATGAACGCCGCCACCAGCGAGAAACTGATCGACACCACGGTGAAACCGATCTCGCCGGCGCCTTTGATCGCCGCTTCGCGCATGCCGTCGCCAGCCTCCAGGTGGCGGTGAATGTTCTCCACCACCACGATCGCATCGTCGACCACAAACCCCACGGCCACTACGATGGCCACCAGCGTCAGGTTGTTCAGGCTGAAGCCCATGATGTACATCAGGGCGAAACTGGCCGTCAGCGAAACCCCGAGCACCGCCGACACAATCATCGTTGCCGACCATTGGCGCAGGAACAGCGCCATCACCGCGACCACCAGCAGGATGGCGATCAGCAGGGTGACTTCCACTTCATGCAACGAGGCGCGAATGGTCTGGGTGCGGTCGACCAGCACTTTGACCTGCACCGACGCCGGCAGCATGGCTTCGAGGGCGGGCAATGCGGCCTGGATGCGATCCACGGTCTCGACGATATTGGCGCCCGGTTGCCGGGAAATGACCAGATTCACGCCGGGTTGGTCACCGGCCCAGGCCTGAACGTAGGCATTTTCCGAACCGTTGACGACTTTGGCCACATCCTTCAGGTGAACCGGTGCACCGTCCTTGTAGGAAACGATGAGCTGGCTGTATTCCTCGGGTTGGAACAACTGGTCGTTGGTGGACAGCGTCGAAATGCTCGACTCGCCGTACAGTGCGCCTTTGGCCAGGTTGAGGCTGGTTTGCTGGATCGCCAGGCGAATGTCCGCCAGCGTCAGACCGATGGCGGCGAGCTTGTCGGCCGATGCCTGGACGCGAATCGCCGGGCGTTGCTGACCGGTGATGTTGATTTGGCCTACGCCATCGATCTGGCTGATCTGACGCGAGAGCAGGGTTTCCACCAGGTCGCTGAGTTCAGTGCCGGGCATCTGGGTCGAATTGACGCTGAGGATCAGCACCGGGCTGTCGGCCGGGTTGACCTTGCGCCAGGTCGGCAGGGTCGGCATGTCCTTGGGCAGTTTGCCGGCGGCGGTGTTGATCGCGGCCTGGACCTCTTGAGCGGCGGTATCGATGCTTTTATCGAGGGTGAATTGCAGGGTCAGGTTGGTCGAGCCCAGGGCGCTGCTCGAGGTCATCTGGGTCACGCCGGGGATGGCGCTGAATTGCACTTCAAGCGGCGTGGCCACCGACGACGCCATGGTTTCCGGACTGGCGCCCGGCAATTGTGCCGCCACCTGGATGGTCGGGAACTCTGCTTCCGGCAGTGGTGCGATCGGCAGTCGAGGGAAGGCGATCACACCGAGCAGGACCAGGGCAAACGTCAGCAGGATGGTCGCGACCGGATGATCGATGCACCAGGCCGAAACCGAACCGTGGCCCTTCATGGTTTCGACTCCGACTGGACCACTTGCGGCGGCTCAGTCAGGACCTGCACGGTCGAGCCGGGCTTGAGCCGTGACTGACCGTCGCTGACCAGCAGATCCCCCGGTTTGACCCCTTTGATGATGTCCTGGCCGCTGCCTTGGGACACCATCTGCACGTTAACGGTTTCGACCTTGTCGCCGTTCACCCGGTAAACGAAATGCTGGTCAAGGCCACGTTGTACGACGGTGGGCGGAACCACCAGGGCATCTTTATCCAGCGCTGTCTGAATCTTTACCGTCACCAGCAGGCCCGGCCAGAGCGTCTGCGCGGGGTTGCTGAATTCAGCCTTGGCGCGGATGGTCCCGGTGTTGGCGTTGATCTGGTTATCGATCAGGGTCAGATGGCCTTCACCCAGCAGGTTGCCGGTTTCGCCATCGGTGTCGGCACCGATGTAGGCCTTCACCTGGGCACGCTCCGGATCGCCGATCAAGCCTTGCAGGGTCGGCAGCATTTGCTGTGGCAGGGAGAACTCCACGGCGATCGGGTCGATCTGGGTCACCGTAAACAGCCCTTGGGCGTCGGTCATGCGCAGGAAGTTGCCTTCGTCCACTGTGCGAATACCGACGCGGCCGGTGACCGGGGAGCGAATCTGCGTGTAGGACAGTTGCACCTGTGCCGCATCAATCGAGGCCTGGTTGCCTTGGGCGGTGGCCTTGAGCTGGTTGACCAGCGCCTGTTGCTGGTCATAGGTCTGTTTGGAGACGCCGTCGTCGACGCTCAGCAGTTTGTAGCGCTTGAGGTTGACCAGCGCCACTTGCAGTTGCGCCTGGCTTTCACCCAGTTGCGCCCTGGCCTGATCGAGGCTGGCGCGGATCGAGCGGTCGTCGATGGTGGCCAGCAGGTCGCCCTTGTTCACCAGTTGGCCTTCCTTGACCAGCAGTTTGGTGAGGATGCCGTCGATTTGCGGGCGGACCACCACGCTGTGCAGGGACAGGACCGAGCCGATACCGCTGACGTAGCGGGGGACGTCTTTTTGGATGACGCTGACGACGCGTACGGGGATGGCGGTGGGGGCGGCGAGTCTGGTTTTGGCGGGTTGGCTGGCATACCACAGGCCCAGCGCTGCCAGGACGATCAGGAGGGCGACGAGCAGGGCGGGTTTTTGCTGGATTCGCATGCGAGTGGGGCGCCAGGGCTGGTGGTCGGTAGGTTGGTAGGTTCCTTTATAAACCTGTTTGGCGGTCAGGAAGGTGACTGCTAACTGACGGCGCTGTCAGTTTGGTTTGGCCTTGGCGGCCTTTGGGCCGACCAGGTTTTGGGTTGGTTGGGGACATATCCGTTGCTGCGGTAACGGCGACTTAGGGGTTCGCCCTTACGGCGAGTCACTTTTTTTACAAGCGCCTAAAAAAAGTAACCAAAAAAACGCTCGCCCCGAGCGTCCGGCCCCTCGCTAAGGCTCGGCGTTCCTTCGCTGCGGTATCCATCCGGGGACACTGCCCTCCGGTTGGCTTCGCTTCAACCTGCATGCAGCGTGTTCGACTGCGTCGAACGGCGCTGCGCGCCACTCCCCGGATGCACACCTCCACTCAGCCTCCCGAAGGGGCGTGTGGATCAAGATCAAGAGCTGCAGGCGAGCTAACGCTCGGCCTGATGAGTGGTGAGGAGCAGGTGGGTGTGCGCCGCTTTGCTTTTCTGTGGGAGCGAGCTTGCTCCGGGCGGCGTTCCGACGAAGAACGTCCAGGCAACGCGGGCATTCAGACAGCCCGCGTCATCGTTGACGTCCATCGCGAGCAGGCTCGCTCCTACAGGAGCTCTAGCTGTCGGTATCGTCGTTGCACCCCTGCCTGCCGCACTTCGATATAGCGCGAAGGCGGCCTGACGGCTGTACTCAATCCACTGTAGGAGCGAGCCTGCTCCGGGCGGCGTTCCGACGATAAACGTCCGGGCAACGCGAGCATTCAGACAGCCCGCGTCATCGTTGACGTCCATCGCGAGCAGGCTCGCTCCTACACATGGTCTTGGTCGAACGCGGAATAGGGTTACGCAGCCATTTCCCGTGGGGGCATTGTGTGTCTCTGGCAGGCTCAGTTCGCCATTCGCGCCCCGGCCATGCTCCCGCTCATTTCATAAGCCGCCAGTTCGACTTGATGTGCCGCCAACAATTCCGGCAGCGATCCGCGCAAATACTCGACCCATGTCTTGATCTTTGCATCCAGGTATTGCCGCGAAGGGTAGATGGCGTACAGGTTCAGTTCCTGGGAGCGGTATTTGGGCATCACGCGTACCAGGGTGCCGTTGCGCAGGCCGTCGATCGCTGCGTACAGCGGCAGCACGCCGACGCCCATGCCGCTGGTGATCGCGCTTTTCATGGCGTCGGCGGAGTTCACCAGGAACGGTGAGCTGTTGATGGTGACCATTTCCTGGCCTTCCGGGCCGTCGAATGCCCATTTTTCCAGGGGAATCACCGGGCTCACCAGGCGCAGGCAGGCGTGGTTGAGCAGGTCGCTGGGTTTTTGCGCGCAACCGTTGGCTTTGACGTAGGCCGGGGAGGCGCAAACGATACTGAAGGTGATGCCCAGGCGTTGGGAGACGAAACCCGAGTCGGGCAGTTCGCTGGCCAGGACGATGGACACGTCGTAGCCCTCGTCGAGCAGGTCCGGTACGCGGTTGGCCATGGTCAGGTCGAAGGTCACGTCCGGGTGGGTCTTGCGGTAGCGGGCAATGGCGTCGATCACGAAGTGCTGACCGATGCCGGTCATGGTGTGCACCTTCAGTTGCCCGGCCGGGCGCGCGTGGGCGTCGCTGGCTTCTGCTTCGGCTTCTTCGACGTAGGCCAGGATCTGCTCGCAGCGCAGCAGGTAACGCTTGCCGGCTTCGGTGAGGGCGATGCGGCGGGTCGTGCGGTTGAGAAGACGGGTTTGCAGGTGGGCTTCCAGGTTGGAGACCGCGCGCGAGACGTTGGCCGTGGTGGTGTCCAGTTGTACGGCGGCGGCGGTGAAGCTTCCCGCTTCGGCCACGTAACTGAAGGCGCGCATGTTTTGCAGTGTGTCCATGGGGTGCTCTCGGGTTCGATGGCAAATTGTGACATGAAGTTTCAGGATTTGAGACCCCGACCAAGGGATTATCGCGTTAACGGTAACAAAGATTCACAGGAATTCCGGCTTATCGCGACCAAGGCTCATCCATAGAATTGTATGGACTGTAGGAGCCGGCTTGCTGGCGAATGCGTCGCTGCTGTCATCCCGTTGTTCCAGGGTGTCTGCATCGCCAGCAACCGGCTCCTGTCAGATCTCGTTACCTCCTCTATTTCAGGAAATCGCAGCAGTGCCGCGTCGCATTAGCAGAGCGCTTCAACCGCTCAGTGTTTTGGCTTTAACCCTGGCAATCAGCGGCTGCATCGGAACCGGAGGTATTGCCCCGCAGGGCAAGGCGCTGGAGGCCGATTCACTGGTCACCGACGAAGCCATCCAAAGCGCCGCTCAGGATGCGCATTGGCCCACCGCCCAGTGGTGGCAGGCGTATGGCGATGCACAACTGAATCGCTGGATCGACCTCGCCGTGCAAGGCAGCCCGACCATGGCCATGGCCGCCGCGAGGGTGCGTCAGGCCAAATCCATGGCCGGCCTCGCCGAGTCTGCCGAATCGCTGCAGATCAATGGCGAGTCGAGCATCAAGCGCCACAACTGGGCGACCGATCAATTCTATGGCCCCGGTAACCTGGCCAACACCACCACCTGGGACAACAACGCTTCGTTGGGTTTCAGCTACGCCCTCGACCTCTGGGGCCGTGAAAGCAATGCCACCGAGAGCGCCGTGGACATGGCCCACATGACCGTCGCCGAAGCGCGCCAGGCCCAGCTCGAACTGCAGAACAACATCGTGCGCGTCTATATCGAACTCTCGCTGCATTACGCGCAGCGGGACATTGCCGAAGCCACATTGAAGCAGCAAGAGCAGATCCTCGAGCTGGCGCGAAGGCGCTTGAACGGTGGGATCGGTACCCATTTCGAAGTCAGCGAGGCCGAAACGCCGCTGCCGGAAACCCATCGTCAGATCGATGCGCTGGACGAAGAAATCGCCCTGAGCCGCAATCAATTGGCCGCACTTGCCGGTAAAGGTCCGGGCGAGGGCGCGCAGTTGCAGCGACCGACGCTGTCGTTGGGCGCGGCACTGAAGTTGCCGTCATCGTTGCCGGCGCAGTTGCTGGGGCAGCGCCCGGACGTGGTCGCCAGCCGCTGGCAGGTGGCGGCGCAGGCACGCGGCATCGATGTTGCCCATGCCGGTTTCTATCCCAACGTCAATCTGGTCGGCAGCCTCGGCTACATCGCGACTGGCGGTGGTGCGCTGGAGTTTTTGTCCGGCAAGAAACTCAACTACAGCGTCGGCCCGGCGATTTCCTTGCCGATCTTTGACGGCGGGCGACTGCGCGCGGAACTGGGTGAAGCCTCGGCCGGTTATGATATCGCCGTGGCGAAGTACAACCAGACCCTGGTCAATGCGCTGAAGAGCATCTCCGACCAGTTGATCCGCCGAGAGTCCATGGACAAGCAGCAAATGTTTGCCGCCGAGTCGGTGGCGACTGCACAGAAGACTTATGACATCGCAATGGTTGCCTATCAGCGCGGGCTCACCGATTACCTCAACGTGCTCAATGCCCAGACCCTGTTGTTCAAACAGCAGCAAGTGCAGCAACAGGTTCAGGCGGCGCGACTGAGTGCTCATGCCGAGTTGGTGACGGCGTTGGGCGGTGGGCTGGGGGCCGGTAACGATGTGCCCAAGGACAGTCAGACAGCCGCGCCGAAAAAGCCGAGACTGCTCAGGTGACCCGGATGCATCAGGCCAGGCCATCTTTGTGGCGAGGGAGCTTGCTCCCGCTTGAGTGCGCAGCACTCACAACATCAGCAATGACTGCCAGCGTTTTGGGGCTGCTTCGCAGCCCGGCGCGAGCAGGCTCGCTCGCCACAGGGCTTCAATCGTTTCCAGACTTTCCTAAGTGAGCAGGACTCCATGACTCCCTTGCCCGCACCTCTGCGCTGGCTGTATTCCCTGGAATGGCGCCGGGGGTTCTTTGACTGGGCACGCAGCGACGGCGTGACCTGGGTATACATTTTCAAGGTGTTGATCGCCGCATTCCTGACCCTGTGGCTGGCCATGCGCCTGGAGTTGCCGCAGCCGCGCACCGCGATGATCACGGTGTTCATCGTGATGCAGCCGCAGAGCGGTCATGTGTTCGCCAAGAGTTTTTATCGGTTCCTTGGCACCCTGGCCGGGTCGTCGGTGATGGTCGCGTTGATCGCCCTGTTTGCGCAGAACACCGAACTGTTCCTCGGTTCGTTGGCGATCTGGGTCGGTATCTGCACGGCCGGCGCGGCCCGCTATCGTAACTTCCGCGCCTACGGTTTCGTATTGGCCGGTTACACCGCAGCGATGGTCGGTTTGCCCGCGCTGGCCCATCCGGACGGCGCCTTCATGGCGGCGGTCTGGCGGGTGCTGGAAATCTCCCTGGGGATCCTCTGCTCGACCCTGGTCAGCGCCGCGATCCTGCCGCAATCGTCCGGTGCCGCCATGCGCAACGCCCTCTACCAGCGTTTCGGCGTGTTCGCCTTGTTCGTCACCGACGGTTTGCGTGGGCGCAGTCAGCGCGAGGCGTTCGAGGCTGGCAACGTGCGTTTCATCGCCGAGGCCGTGGGCCTGGAGGGGCTGCGTAGCGTCACCATGTTCGAAGACCCGCACATGCGCCGGCGCAACGGCCGGCTCAGTCGCTTGAACAGCGAGTTCATGGGCATCACCACCCGCTTCAACGCCTTGCACCAGTTGCTGGAACGCCTGCGCAACAGTGCAGCGGATCAAGTGGTGGCCGCAATCAAACCGGGGTTGATCGATCTGGCCGAATTGCTCGACGGCTTTAGCGGTCGCGCCCTGACCAACGCCGATGCGGCGCGTCTGGTGAAGGCCCTGAGCGCTTATAAGGAAGGTCTTCCGGCGCGGGTACGCAGCCTTCGGGCGCTTTTCCAGGAGAGTCAGCCAAGCGACGCCGAGCAACTGGATTTCCACACGGCGTACGAACTGCTCTATCGCTTCGTCGATGACCTGCACAATTATGCACAGACCCACGCGTCGCTGGCCGATCACAGCCACGAACGGGAGCGCTGGGACCAGCCGTTCACGCCGCAGACCAGTTGGCTGGTATCGGCAGCCTCGGGGATTCGCGCCGCGTTCATTCTGGTGGTGCTGGGCAGCTATTGGGTGGCCACGGCGTGGCCGAGCGGGGCGACCATGACCTTGATCTCCGCCGCCACCGTCGGCCTTTCCGCCGCCACACCGAACCCCAAGCGCATGTCATTCCAAATGGCTTGCGGCACCTTTCTCGGGGCGTTGATCGGCTTCGTCGAGATGTTCTTCATTTTTCCGCGAATCGATGGGTTTCCGTTGCTCTGTGTGATGCTCGCACCGGTGATCGTGCTGGGGTCGTTCCTCACCTCGCGGCCGCAATACGTCGGGGTAGGGCTGGGATTGCTGATCTTTTTCAGTACCGGTTCGGTGCCGGACAATCTTACGGTCTACAACCCGTACACCTTCATCAACGACTACATCGCCATGGTGCTGGGCATGCTGGTGTGTGCGGCGGCGGGGGCGATCATTCTGCCGCCCAACAGCCGTTGGTTGTGGCGTCGACTGGAGCAGGATCTGCGGGGGCAGGTGGTGTATGCCATCGGTGGCAAACTCAAGGGCCTGGCCTCGAGTTTCGAAAGCCGCACCCGCGACCTGGTGCACCAGGCCTATGGCTTCGCGGCGGGGCAGCCGCAGGTCCAGCGAAACCTGCTGCGCTGGATGTTCGTGGTGCTGGAAGTGGGGCACGCGATCATCGAGCTGCGCAAGGAACAGGCCGTCCTGCCGGTGCATCCCGCCTATTCCGAATCCCAGCCGTGGCGCCAGTCGATCCGTGTGATGGGGCGTTCGCTGGTGCGGCTGTTTCTGCAACCCGGCCAGAGCAATCTGGAGCGTGCGCTGGTCGCGGTCGACCATGCCATCAGCCGCGTGCAAGCCACCGACGAACCGTTCGCCCCACACTTCGAAACCTCGGCGCTGCGTCGGGTCAAGAGCTACCTGCACTTCATCCGCACCTCGCTGCTGGACCCGCAATCACCGCTCGCCGGCTACAACCATGCCACCGTGAAGCCCCAAGGACTTGAACATGCCTCGTGAAATCGCCTTCCACGGCGTGTACATGCCGACCATGACCCTGATGTTTTTGATCGCGGCGGCGCTGGCCTGGGCGCTGGACCGCTTCCTGGCCGGGTTCGACCTGTACCGTTTTTTCTGGCACCCGGCGTTGCTGCGCCTGAGTCTGTTTACCTGTCTGTTCGGCGCCCTGGCGCTGACTGTCTACCGTTGAGAACACCCTGATGAAAAAGCTATTCAGCCTGCTTGCAACTCTGCTGGTACTGGCCCTGGCGATATGGATCGGCCGGACCCTCTGGGTGTACTACATGGAGACGCCATGGACCCGCGACGGCCGGGTGCGCGCCGACATCATCAACGTTGCCGCCGACGTCACCGGCGAGGTGGTGCAAGTGCCGGTGCGTGACAACCAGTTGGTGAAGAAGGGTGACCTGCTGATGCTGATCGACCCCGAGCACTACCGTCTCGCGGTCAAGCAGGCACAGTCGCTGGTGGCTTCGCGCAAGGCCACGTGGGAGATGCGCAAGGACAACGCCCATCGCCGGGCCGACATGGACAACCTGGTGATCTCCAGGGAAAACCGCGACGACGCCAGCAACCTCGCCGACTCGGCCCTGGCCGATTACCAGCAGGCCCAGGCGCAACTGGAAGCCGCCGAGCTGAACCTCAAACGCACCGAAGTCCGCGCCGCCGTGGACGGTTATGTGACCAACCTCAATGTGCATCGCGGCGACTACGCGCGTATCGGCGAGGCGAAAATGGCCGTGGTCGACATGAATTCGTTCTGGGTCTATGGGTTCTTCGAAGAAACCAAACTGCCCCATGTGCGCGTGGGCGATAAGGCCGACATGCAACTGATGAGCGGCGAAGTGCTCAAGGGCCATGTGGAAAGCATCTCGCGCGGTATCTACGACCGCGACAACCCGGAAAGCCGTGAGTTGATCGCCGACGTGAACCCGACCTTCAACTGGGTGCGCCTGGCGCAACGGGTGCCGGTGCGGATTCACATCGACGAAGTGCCGGAAGGCGTGCTGTTGGCGGCGGGGATTACATGTACGGTGGTGGTGAAGCAACAGGAGCAGCGGTAGTCAACCGCTGCTCGCTTGCAAGGTGTTACCCGTAGAAGCGTCGCGCAAGGCCCACGCCCTCAGGGGACAGGCCTAGCACGTTCGCGCTGATTACGACCCGACCTCCTAATCCAGAAGTGACTACTACGGGGTCGCTTTGTGACTCAGAATCAAGGTCGGTATATCCCTTGCCATTAAAGTTTCTATCGGGTTGGCCATCAGGCAGGAAGCTTGCGAGGTAAATCGAGGTGGACTGTCGTCCACCTGAAGCCACCACGAATTTGTTTTCGGTCATGGCGAGTGCCGTTACCCAACCGATATCGACGGCGTCATCGAACCGGGTAATCAGAGGTTTGCGGTTATTGAACAGTTGATGCGGCGTGCCGTTGGGTGTTAGCGCAACGAGCAGCCCAGCGGTCTGCTGTTCGCCGCTCATGTTGGCTCCCCCCGCACCGACCAGGCTTCCATCGGATCTTTCAATAAGTGCATTGAAACGAGTGGCGTAGCCGGGGGCTTCGACGACATGAAAACCCGGGAGGGAGCGGTCGCCAAAACTGCTATCAATTTGTCCATCGTGACTCAGTCGAGCCACTACAGCATCATCTTTTTGCGCCCCGAATTGCACATGTCCGGCAATGATGATGTTCTCTCCTTGAGATAGGCAGGCTCCTATTGCTGTCGCCGATTTTGGGTGGTCGGGCAACGTGAATTCCCAGCGTCCATTGTTGCTGAAACCGGTGTCTGATGACCCATCTGGCATCAGACGCAAAAGCACGCCGATTGCCGGTTTCGAGACGCTGAGCGATGTATAACTCGGACTGATGAGCAACTTGTTGTCGGGCTGTACGTGGATTGAGGAGAGATCTGTATGTAGTTCCAGATCGGGCGGGGTGGGGATGATGACTCGACCGTTTTGACCAAACGCTGGATCGGGCTTGCCATTGTGATCAAAGCACGCCACGACCAAATCGGCCCAACCATCGGCGCGCTCGCTCCAACCCAGCATATAAATTTTGCCGCCCTGCGAAACAGCGAGTTTGCCGCCTGCGGAGCTGTGTTTGGCTACAAAATTTCCAAATGTCAGCCCACGGTCTGCGAATGTCATGTCCAGTTCACCGCGTTCATCCATCCGTCCCAGCGCATAGACGTAGCGATCGTCGCGATACATTTGGGCACTGAAAATCGTCCCTCCCTGCGAATCACCTGCGATGCCCTTGAACAGGTGTACCGCAACAAACTCTGGATCGTTGATCAACGTGTGAAGTGTCAAAGTGCCCTGATCACCAAAGTCCGGATCGGGTGTGCCGGGTTGATTGGATGGGTTGAGAGGAGTCGTCATGATGGAGTAATCCCTGAGTGTGGATAAAAGAAAGCTTGGTGAAGAAGTCATCCACAACAGCTTCCGGCTCTCATGCATAACACTCGGTCTGTGGTTTCCTTCCTGTCATCCAGTCTGTGGGGGAACGTTTCGAGCTGTCTACTGACAGAAATAACAGGTGGTGATGTACGGTCACACTCTTATTGATCGTGTATTTTTTAGCCCGTCATGGCTCCGTAGACAGGCAAAAAATTATTTGCTGCAAAACGTCTCCTGCAAATGCCGCCAGATCACGCGGCCATCCGCCTGCTTTTCAAACACCACCGTAGAGCGCCGATCCGAATGCAGCCCCGTCGCATCGGTCTGCTGCTCGCGGTAACTGACGGTGGCGCCACCGTCATGCAGCGCAATGCCGCGCAATTCGCTCAACTCGATACGAAAACCCAGCTTCTTGCCGCCGGCCAGCATGAACAACTCGTTCAGCGCGGCAAAATCCAGCACTCGTCCCAGGGGCGAAACCATGGAGAATTGCGGCGAAAAACGGCTCAGCAGCTGTTCAAGTTCGCGCACATCGCGTTCTTCGGCCAACCATTGTTCGATGGCGACGTGGGCCTTGATCACTTCGTCGAAGTATTCGGTGTAGTCGGTCATGGTGTTTCCTCAAAATCTGCCTGGCCGCGAAGAACGATAACCCGGTCTCAGAGCTGCCCGCGCAATCCGAATCGCTTCATCAAGCCTGATTCCAGCAGGCCCTTGGGCAACAGTCCGGCCAGCAACGGCAATGCCCGGCTGCCATTGCCCAGGCGTAACAGTCGTGGCGGCTTGTTTTGCTGCACAGCCTTGAGTACTCCGGCGGCAAATTCGCTGGCGGGCGTCGGTTTGTCCTGGGAGGCCCTGGCCCTGGCGCGGATACCTTCGCGCAATGGAAACCACGGCGATTGCTCACTGATCAGTTGTTCGGCTTCGTGGCCCGCGTTCTTGGCGAAACTCGACGCGATGGCGCCCGGCTGAACCTCCATGACCCGCACGCCAAACGGCGCCAACTCCATGCGCAAGGCATCGCTCAAGGCATGCACCGCCGCTTTCGAAGCACAATAGGCGCCGGCGAATGGCGTCACCAACACGCCGGAGACGCTGCCGATGTTCAGCACCAGGCCTTTGGCCCGGCGCAACACCGGGAACAGTGCGCGGGTCACGCCGACAATGGCGAACACATTGGTTTCGAACTGACGCTGCATCGCCGGCACACCGCCGTCGAGCAGTGGCCCCATGGCGCCATAACCGGCGTTGTTGATCAGCACATCGAGGCCACCGTGTTGCTGGTTGATGCGCTCGCTCAACCGTTCGAGCGCCTGGCCATCGTTGACGTCCAGTTGCACGGCGGTGAAACCGGCGGCGGTCAGGGTTGCCACGTCTTCAGGCTTGCGGGCGCTGGCCCAGACTGTGTACCCGGCAGCCTTGAACACATCGGCCAGGGCGCGGCCGATGCCGCTGGAACATCCGGTAATCAACGCAACGGGCATGGCGCGGTCCTTGTGCAAAAAAGTGGGGGGAAGGCTCAGTCGGAGAAACTACCTTGCAAGCGCTCGGCGCGAAACTCCAGGGTTTCCGGGCGGTAGCCGGGGCGCAACGGCGGCAGCGGCAGACAGTCTTCCCAGTTGCCACCGGCCTGCAATTCGCCGGGGCCACGGTAGCGCGGGGCGGTGTACTGGTTGTCAGCGAGATTGACCGTGTCACCCGGCGCGTAGGCCGCGACGCGCCAGCGCAGCTCGGTCAGCGGCACGTCGTTGCCATTGTTCAGGGTCAATTGCAGCGGCCGGTCGGCGGGGCAGTGCTGCGGCGCGTAGCTGATGCGCAATTCAAGACGCTCCAGTTGCTTGAGTTCGCGATGGTCCATCCAGATCACCCACGTGGCGACAATACCCAGGCCCACGGCGGCGGCCATGGAAACGGGCAGCGCTTTGGCCGGATAGCGCAGTAGCAGGATCAGCCAGGTGATGACGAGCAGGACACCGATGAACATGACGCGCAAACCTCGAAAGCAGAGAGGAGCATCCTACCTAAGCGTAGGTGAGGTTGGCGATGGGCAGGATTTCGGCGGTGGCTGTCATGGCCCCTTCGCGAGCCGGCTCGCTCCCACATTGAACGGCGTACGCTGTCAAATGTGGGAGCGAGCCGGCTCGCGATGAACTGGAGAACACCGCGGGGCGTCAGGTTCCCCGCGTTATCGTTCACGACCATCGCGAGCAGGCTCGCTCCTACAGGTCTTGCGTTAGCTTTGTATCCCGGGATTCCGTGAAGAACCCAAAAAAAAGCCCCCGCCCAACCCGCTGCGGATAGGGAACGCAGCGAGCCGGTCGGGGGCTTAAGTCAGCAAATGCTTATTGCGCGATGGTCTTCACCGACACGCCACGCTCGATCGGGGTGGAGCGACCGTAGATATCTTCAAACCGCTCGATATCGTCTTCGCCCAGATAACTGCCCGATTGCACTTCGATGATCTCCAGTGGAATCTTGCCCGGGTTGCGCAGACGGTGAACCGAGGCAATCGGAATGTAGGTCGACTGGTTCTCGGTGAGCAGGAACACGTTCTCGTCGCAAGTCACTTCAGCGGTGCCGCTGACCACGATCCAGTGCTCGGCGCGGTGGTGGTGCATTTGCAGCGACAGGCACGCGCCCGGCTTGACCGAGATGTGCTTGACCTGGAACCGACCGCCCATGTCCACCGAGTCGTAGGAGCCCCACGGACGATAGACCTCGCAGTGGTTCTGGGTTTCGCTGCGACCCTGTTCGTTGAGGGTGTTGACCATCTGTTTCACGCCTTGGACCTTGTCCTTGTGGGCGATCATCATGGCGTCCTTGGTTTCGACGACCACGATGTTTTCCAGGCCGATCACCGACACCAGTTTGCCGTTGCCGTGGATCATGCAGTTGCGGCTGTCCTGGATGACCACGTCGCCTTTGGTGACGTTGCCGTTGGCGTCCTTTTCGTTCACTTCCCACAACGACGACCAGCAGCCGACATCGCTCCAGCCTGCGGTCAACGGTACGACGCAGGCGCGCTGGGTTTTTTCCATCACCGAGTAGTCGATGGAGTTGTCCGGGCAGCAGGCGAAGGTGGCGGCGTCGATGTCGACAGCGTCGGCATCCTGCTTGCTGCGTTCCAGGGTCAGCAGGCAGGTGTCGTAGATGTCCGGATCGTGCTTTTTCAGCTCTTCGAGGAAACGGCTGGCGCGGAACAGGAACATGCCGCTGTTCCAGAAATAACCGCCGGACTGGACGAACTCGGTGGCGCGTTTCACGTCGGGTTTTTCGACGAAGTGCGAGACGCGGCTGACGCCTTCTGGCAGCAGCGAGTCGTTGGTTGACTTGATGTAGCCGTAGCCGGTTTCCGGTTTGGTGGCCGGCACGCCGAACAGCACCATTTCGCCGTTTTCGGCGGCGACCGTGGCCAGCGCCAGGGCGCGTTGCAGGGCTTTCTGGTCTTCCAGTACATGGTCCGCCGGCAGCACCAGCATCAACTCGTCGCGGCCTTCATTGACCAGCATCATCGCAGTCAGGGCCACGGCCGGCGCAGTGTTGCGACCGAACGGTTCCATCAGGATGCGCTGGGTTTCCAGTTTGCGCGCGGTCAGTTGCTCGTTGACGATGAAACGGTGGTCCTTGTTGCAGACCACGATCGGCGTGTCCATGCCTTCGAACACCAGGCGCTCCAGGGTTTGCTGGAACAGCGTGTGCTCGCCGGTCAGGGCCAGGAACTGTTTGGGGAATTGCTTACGGGAAAGCGGCCAAAGACGTGAGCCGCTACCACCTGACAAGATCACCGGAATCATGTTGTTACTCCTTGAAAATCGTTTGGTTAGAGCTACGAACGCTGTGTCGTTTCACTCTTGTTCTTGTTCCGTGTCCCGGCTGACACCTCGATCCCTTGTAGGAGCGAGCCTTGCTCGCGATGGACGTCAACGAAAACGCGTGCTGTCTGGATGAATGCGTTGTTCTTGAGTTCATCGCGAGCAGGCTCGCTCCTACAGGGTTCCTGGTCAGCCGGAAAAATGTATTAGCGCGTCGATACCGGGCGTTTCACCCAGACCGGCGACAGGCTGCTGCCATTGCCGGTGACGTACAGCACGGCGGCCTCACCGCGTTCCAGGGCAACCGGTTTCACGTCGCCGACTTTGGTGGCGCCGTCATACAGTGCCAGGCTGACTTTCACCGGGTTGATTTCACGTTCGCCACGACCTTTGGGCGCAACGTTGGGCACCACGTCGGTCTTGCCGTCGGCGGTCTTCAGGGTCAGTGCCTTGTCGCTGAGGTTCTGCACCCGTACCAGGGATTTTTGCTTGTTCTTGAACGGCGGCTCTTCGATCAGTTGCGGTGCGCCACTGGCGTTGTTGACCAGGGTGTAATAGTGATCGCCGGCCAGTTTCACCGGCAGGCTCTGGCTGCCGACCTTGGCGCTGTAGTCACCGCCCGGCATGAAGCTGAAGTCACTGCTGGACAGCGGTGCGACATCGCTCAGGTGGGTGCTGCCGACGGTGGCGCTGACTTCGGCATTGCTGGCGTTGTAGATCCGTACGAAGGTCGAGCCTTTCGGTGCGGTCGGGCCGTAGAGTGCGGCGTCGCCACCGGCGAAAGCGTGCATCGACAGAACGCTCATGCCAGCGACAAGAGCAAAAGTCTTAGCGAGACGGCGAGGAGTAGTAGTGAAAGTCATGGTGTACCTCTCTTTCAGTTTTGCGCCCGGTCGGGCGTCTCGGATTTAGTGTTGATTGCTACGTTTTGTTGGCGCGCGCCGGCTTGTTTAAGCTCTGCGACCCACTGCGGGTCGGCGTCGCCGATTTCGTTGTTCACAGGCAGATATCGTTCGGGAAATTCCCAGATCAGCACTTGTGGCGGGCTGTTCTTGAAAGCGTCGCTTTTGAGGTAGCTGAGCATCGGCAGGATCGGGCCGTGGCCGTCCTCGGCGTAATTGACCACGTCGCTGCGCAACGCTTGTTTCAGCGCGCCCACGAAGTTCCAGTTGGGGTTGGCGCTGTAGCTGGTGCCGATCAGTGCCACCGGCACTTCGGTGTTGGCGAACAGGGCGTCGTCACCGGCTGGCTGGTCGGAAGCGGCGACGGTGTTGCGCTTCTGCAAAGGCTCTTGCGCCGGCATCAGGTTTTCGAACAGCGGGTCCAGCGGCAGGAACAGACGCAGATCGCCCTTGTGCGTGACTTTCTCCGCTGGCTCGGTGACGAAGTTCTGCGGCTCGCCGCTCAGCGGGAACTTGTCGGCAATGGTCCTGGCCAGCTTGTTTGCCGCGATTTCGGCGCCTTCCGGGGTCCAGTGGGTGTCGGTGCGCAGGAACACTTGCTTGCCGTCACGTTTGGCCGCCAGCAGCGGGCCCAACAAGTCAGGTGCCGGAATCCGGTCGGCCGCCAGGCGCTGGTGGAAGTCCTTGTAGAGGTTGGTGTGGATGCTCGCCGGTTTCACCTCACCGAGGTGTTCCGGGTAGAGGCGCACCTTGGCTGGCACCACTGCCATCACCAGCTGCACACCTTTGGCTTTCAGGGTCTGGCGCACGCCTTCGACCAGCGCGTAGTTGCCTTGCAGGTTCAGCTCTTCGTTGACGATCGGGTGGAATTCTTCATCGCTGTACAGCCACTGGTCGCGACCGAGCACCACACCCGGACGACCTTCGTTGAACAGCTTGAAGTCCAGCGCCGCCCAGAGGTTGGTGCCCAGGCGCTTGATCGGAAACTCTTCGTCGTAGTGCGTCTCTACCGCCTTGGTCCAGCGACCGTTCAGTACCGTGGCGTCGGCGTTGGTGCTGAAACCGAAGAAGCTGCGCGTGGACCACAGGCCCAGGGCCAACAGGGTCACCAGGAACAGGGCGATGTAGAAGATGCGTAATGAGCGGGTCATGGTCAGATCCCTCAGAACTGGAAGTAAAGGAACGGCGAGAAGCTTTGTGCCGAGAGTTTGAGAATCGAGGCGATGAACAGCAGCAGTACCAGCGCGCGCATCACGTAGCGCGACCAGTCAGCGGTCCAGTAGGCCGGTTGCACCTGGGCGTCGACGCCGACGGTGTAGCCAGGCTGATGGATGCTCGCCGGGTTATCCCCAGGCGCGGCCTTGATCAGGCCTGGTTCGGCGGCGGCCGGGCCGTCGCTGTCGACGTTCACCGCAGGCTTGGTCTTGACCGGTGGCTGGTTGGTGTAGAAGTCGCGCAGGCCGAAGAACGCCAGGGTCACGTACG
Source organism: Pseudomonas fluorescens group sp. PF-69 (assembly GCF_054481235.1). NCBI lineage: Bacteria > Pseudomonadati > Pseudomonadota > Gammaproteobacteria > Pseudomonadales > Pseudomonadaceae > Pseudomonas > Pseudomonas fluorescens group sp. PF-69. The sequence goes on from NZ_JBTMNC010000001.1 coordinate 2,763,996, forward strand.
CCACGATCAGCGTTGCCACTTGCAGGCCGGTGAGGCTGGCCTGGTTGAGTTCCGACAGCGACCAGTCGCCGAAGCTGAACATCGCGCCGTACATGCGGCCGGCGACGTGCAGGTTTTCCGCACGGAAAATCACCCAGCCCATCACCACCAGCAGGAAAGTCAGTGCCCAGCGGATCGGGTTGAAACTGCGTGGCGAAGTGTTCAGGCCAATGGCTTTTTCAATCGCCAGCCACATGCCGTGCCACGCGCCCCAGACGATGTAGGTGATGTTCGCGCCGTGCCACAGACCACCGAGCAGCATGGTCAGGAACAGGTTGCGATAGGTCATCAACGTGCCTTTGCGGTTGCCGCCCAGGGTGATGTACAGGTAGTCGCGCAGCCAGGTCGACAGGCTGATGTGCCAGCGCCGCCAGAACTCGGTGATCGACTGGCTGACGTAAGGCTGCTTGAAGTTTTCCATGAAGCGGAAACCCATCATCAAGCCCAGGCCGATGGCCATGTCGCTGTAGCCGGAGAAATCGAAATACAGTTGCGCGGTGTAGGCCAGCGCGCCGAGCCAGGCATCACCGGTGGTCGGGTTTTGCAGGGCGAAGCAATGGTCAGCCACCACCGCGAGGGTGTCGGCGATGAACACCTTCTTGATGAAACCCTGCATGAAGCGCGTGCAGCCCTCGGAGAATTTGTCGAGGGTGTGGGTGCGGTTGTTGAACTGATCGGCCAGGTCACGGAAGCGCAACACGGGGCCGGCGATCAGGTGCGGGAAGATCGCCACGAATGCCGCGAAGTCGATCAGGTTGCGGGTTGCCGGGGTGTCGCCACGGTAGACGTCGATGATGTAGCTGATGGACTCGAAGATGTAGAACGAGATCCCGATCGGCAACAGCACGTGGGTCAGGATGAACGGCTCCAGGCCCACCGACGTCATCATCGCGTTGATGCTGTCGACGCCGAAGTTGGCGTATTTGAAGTAGCCGAGGATGCACAGGTCAACGGCCACGCCGAGCAACAGCCAGCGCTGCGCCGGTTGGGTCCGCACGCCGGCGGCGCCGACTTTCAGGCCGATCCAGTAGTTCCACAGCGTGACTGCGGCGAACAGCGCGAGGAAGTCCACCCGCCACCAGGCGTAGAACACGTAGCTGGCGATCAGCAGCAGCAAGTTGCGATAGCGTTGCCCGCTCAGGTAGTACAAGCCGAGAAAGATCGGCAAGAACAAAAACAGGAACACGTTGGACGAAAAAACCATCCCGATCTCTCCTTGTTTGAACCAACATTCAAGGGCCAACGGCCCCCCCAAACCCCCCATGAAAATGGGGGGCATAACTCACATTTCACAGCTGACAACTAACCCTGTGGGAGCGAGCTTGCTCGCGATGAGGGAGTGTCAGTCGACATCAATGCTGAATGTCAGACCGCTATCGCGAGCAGGCTCGCTCCCACAGGGTTTTGGGTTTGCCTAAGAGCCTTTGCCCTTCTCATTGGCCGGGTCATAGACCCTGGTCAGGTCGCCGCCGAGGCGGAAGGTCTTGAACGGTTGCATGCCGTGCTTTTTCTCCAGCACATCGGGCGTGCAGGTGTAGAGGGTGCAGAACGGTTCGAGCCAGGCGAATTTCATGTCCTCTTTCAAGTCGGTCATGTCCTGTTCCTTGCCGTTCTTTTTCTCGAATGCGTCCGGGTCTTTCACCCCGGCGAGGACGCGATCAGCCAGGCGTTTGAGCGCGCCGTTGTTTTCCTGGCGCAAATCCACACCGTTGACCTGGGCGAAACTGGCGATCATCGCCAGCGGCGGCAGGGCGTAGTTGTGGTACGCCAGCGCCCGTTGCTGGCGCTTGAGTTCGTTGGGCAGGAAGCCGTCGGCGTCGACCTGGTTGGCGCCGACCTTGTATTCCTTGACCGCCCAATCGAACAGGTCGCGGCGGTTGGTGGCGATGGAGGTGGCCATCACCGACCAGGCGGCCCAGTACGAGTGGTTGTTGGTTTTGTCCAGCGGCAGGTTGTCCCAGTCGCTGACCACCTGATCGGCCATCTTGCTGAACCAGGCTTCGATCAGCTGCGACTCCTGCTGATGGTTGGCCAGCGGATGGGAGTCGGAAAACTTCAGGCGAATGTAGGCGGACGCCATGCTGCCCAGCGCCCATTTGCGCATCGACTTGCCGGTATGGTTGAAGTCCTTGGACATCAACGCATCGGCCTTGGCCCAGGCCGTCAGCCAGTTGAGTGTGCATTCCAGCTGTTCCGGACGACCGTCACGCATGAACTGCATCACCCGTTTGCTGGTGCCGCGCTCCAGTTTGGTGATGTCGGCGGTGCTGTCGCGGAAAGCTTTTTCCGATTGCACGTTCAACGTGGCGCGGGCCTTGTCCGAACCTTCGTACTTGCTGCGAAACTGCAGCGAACCGGTGTACGGCGTCGGCATCGCTTCGCAGCCTTCGCCCTTGTCGCCGGTCTTGAGTTTTTCGATCGGTGCGAAATAGCCCTGGGGCGGGCGCAATGGCGCCGCAGCCTGAGTAGCGCCGGCGAACATCGCCAGGCTCAAAAGCGTGGGTGCCAACAGGCTTTTCAGTTTCGGATTTCGCATGGCAGACCTCATTGCCCGGCCTGAGCGGTACGTTGCTCAGCGCTCGGGAATACGTTGCGTTTGCAGATTTTCGCTTCGACTTTCTGTGGCGCGGCATCCGTTTTTTCAGGACCCTGGATTTCGACGGCCAGCAGGTTCTGCGAGGCCCAGTCTTCGTCCGTGCGCAACTCGAAGGCGAAACGCCCGTCAGTGTCGGAGGTTTCCGGTTTGTCGATCTTGATGTCCTCGTGGCGCCCGTTCATGTACCAGAGGGTGGCTTGCAGGGTTTTCACCGAGGTGTCGGCGAAGCGGATATCGACCTGATGACTGCTGTTTTGCAGGTTCAGGTTTTTGCTGTTGACCATCAGTTCGTTCTTGCCCGGCTTCAGGGTGGTGCTGCCGGACATCTGCGCTTCCTTGCCTTCGCAACCGTTATCCAGCAGCGCCATCATCTGGCGGTAGATGGTTTCCTGGTCGAGGCGATACAGCGGCGAGAATTCCCAGATGAGAATTTTCGGCGGGTTCTTCTGGAACTCTTCGCTGCCCAGGTACTGCAGCATCGAACCTTCCAGGCCGCCGCCGGGGAAGGCCACGTTGAGAATGTCGGCGCCGATGGCCTCTTCGAGGAAACCGGCGAAGTTGTAGTTCTTGCCACTGTGACTGGTGCCGACCAGGGTGATCTGCGGGTTACCCGAGTCGCCGAACAGATCGCCATCGCCCGCTTCGCCTTTGGGCTCGGTGGTGAACTGATCCATGTACTGGATCGCGTAGCTGGTGCCACAGAGTTGACCGGCCATGTTGTGCAATGTTCCGGTCTTGCCCATGCGACCCGACTTATGGGTCTCGAACTCACGCTTGGGAATGTCGGCGTACTCAGGCAATTGCTTGATTTTCTCGGCGACGATTTTCGCCGTGCGCTGGGCACCGTACGGCGTCCAGTGCTGGTCGCCACGGAAGTAGAAGTCGTGGGCGGGCAGGGTGTCGGGCAACGATTCGTTGGTCAGTGGCGACAGGTCCGGCACCACGTAGCCCATGGCGGCGAAACGGCCGAGCATGGTCTTGTAGTTTCTCAGTGCCTTGTCGAAATCGAAGCTGGCTTTTTCCGCCGGGTTCAATTTGTTGCGGTTCACCAGGCCACGGGTCGGCTGGTAGACGACCACCAGTTCCACGCCTTTGCTCTTGAACGCATCGTGCAGTTGCTTCATGCGTTTGTAGCCGGCGGGCGTGGTGTCGAATTCGGTGCGCAGGTCTTCCTGGGTACGGAACAACCAGTCGCCCTGGGCCTGTACCAGCGTGGTGAAGTTCTGCTGATAGCGCGTGGTGTAGTTCTTCGCGTCGTGGGCAGCCGGGCACAGGCTGCAGCACGGTTCGGCGGTGAAAACGGGCGCCTTGACTTCGTCGGCACGGGCACCGCTGGCGGCCGCCAGAATCCCGAGTGTCAGGCCCGACAGGCTGAGTAATTTGATCAAGTGTGGGTGCATAAAATTATCCTCAGTCCTGCATTTCGGTCTGGCGTTCGACAGGGTCGATCAGCACGGCTTTCTGCTGGCGCACCAGCAGGTCGAGAATTTCATCCTGGCGCTCGCCGAGAATCCCCGAGAAGCTGATGCCGCTGGATTTGGTCGGTGCGAGCATGGACACGCGGTACAACTCGACGCTCAGCGGCGAGTCGATGGACAGCGGCCCGCTGCCATTGCCCGCCAGTTCACCGCCGACCACGATCAGCGACACCTGGGCGTCGAACGGGTCGAGCTTGATGTCGCGGTCGGTGTTGGTCAGGTCCTTGATGTGGCCATAGACGCCGGTCAGGCCGTTGGCCATGGCGATGTTTTCGTAGAGGCGGATGTTCACGCTGTTACGAATGCGGATGCCGTGGCGCCGGTTGCTGATGACCTTGTTGCCCCACAACAGGTTGTCGGCACTCTCGTAGAGGGTGATGCCGTCGGTGTGGTTCTGGTAGATCTCGTTGTGGGCGATCAGGTTGTTCACGCTGTTACGGTCGATCACCAGCCCCGAGAGGTGGTTGTCGTAGCTGCGGTTGTTGAAGATGAAGCTGTCGTTGACCTCACGGGAAATAATGATCCCGTGCTTCTTCTTGGTCCCGTACACCGTGTTGTCGGCGATGATCAGGCCGTGGGATCGGTCGTGCGGGTCGATGCCGTAGACGATGTTGTCTTTGTAGGTGTTGCCCTTGACCACGAAGTCGCGGGTCTCGTAGCAGTAGAAGCCGTACCACATGTCCGAGAACTCGGAGCCGACGATCCAGCCCGTCGGTTCGGGACGCTTGAGCACCTTGGCCATGTTCGGCGTGTACTGGGAAATACTCACGCCGTAGGACTTACTGTTGGCATAACCGAAACTGGCGATCTTGCTGTTGGCGATGTAGGTCTCGGTGCCGCCCCAGGACAGCAGGAACGGACGGAATTCCTTCGGCGAAGTGAACGTCGCCGGGCCGTTGTCCTTCTCGCGCCAGCCAGTGATTTTGGTATCACGCACGAACAACTGGCCGTCGTTGACCAGGAACGAACCGGCCTCCTGGGACAGGCGCAGCTCCTGGGTCTGCTTGTCGATTTCCAGGATGCCGTGGTGACCGACCACGATCGGCAGTTTCGCCAGGAACACACCCGGCGCGGTTTCGATGACGTACTTGGGCAGTTTTTTCGCCACGTCCTTGAGGTTCATGTAGCCGTCGTCGACGAAGATCGCTTGCGGGATGCCGTGCTGACGCACCACCCATTCGGCCATCTTGTTGTCACCGCCGATGAAGTCCTTCAGGGCGTCTTCCTGCATCATCCGGCGCACGCTGATCTTGCCGGCCTTGCTGCGCACGATTTTCGCGGCGACGGCTTCGGCGGTGTAGCCGGAAATGTCCGGCAATTTCGGCGTGGCCAGTTCCAGCGGCGCGGTCGGTGCGCTGCTGACGGTGTAGGTCTTGGCTTGTTGCAGTTCCTTGGCCATGGTGGCCGGCTTGGCTGCCGGCTCCACACTGGCCGACTCTGCATTGGCGAACCCAGTCGCACTGGCCAGCAGCAATGCGCCGGCCAACAGGCTGATCGAGCCTTTTCGGGCTTGATGATTCATCTGGGGAACTCCCTTCGCGGTGTGCATCAGAAGCGCCAGATCACGTCGATGAACGCGCGGTGCATGTACGAATCAACCTGGCTACCGTAGGCATCGCCGGGCTTGAACACGCCGCCACGGAAACGCACCAGGGCCGAAGGCTCATCGATCTTCTGGCTCAGTGCCGCTGGCAACAGGCCCTGCTTGAAGTACTTGGTGACCACCAGGTCCATTTCCTGACCCATGTCTTTTTCGCCATCGTTCAGCGGCAGGGAGGTGGTGGAGAGCACCGCGCCGGTGACGTCGTCGGTGTTGTTCTGCACCGCATCGATGCCGTTGCTGCCGACCGGCTTGTTGCCGTCGACACGCCAGAACTTGTGGTAGATCAGGCTGGCGTCGTACTCGTCGTTGAGCATCCACGAACCGAACAGCGTGGCGGTTTGCAGGTTGTTCATTTCGCCACGGAAGGCCTCGCCGAAACGGTGGACCCGCGAGCGGGTGCCGGTGTAGTTCGAGCGGTTGCTTTCCAGGCCGTTCTGTTCGTAATCGGCGCTGGCCCGGGCGTAGGCCGCACCGACTTGCCATTGCGGATCGAGGCGCAGGCGCACGCCCAGATCGGTGGCCCAGCCGTTGACGTCGCCGCTGTGCTTGGCTTGCGCGGGTGGAGTGCCATCGGCGTTCAGCGGGTTGACCGTGTCGCGGTCGCCGCTCATGCCGGTGACGCTGCCCCAGTAGTTGACCGTGTTGGTGTTGCGCCAGTTGTAGGCGTCGCTGTTGGCCTGCAGGCCGATCCAGCTGATGTCGCCGTTCTGTTTCTTGTCCAGTGAATCGCTGGGCACGCCCGGTTGTGCATAGTCGAGCTTGCCGTCGTCATGGGTGTGATGACCGCGAATGCCGACCCACTGACCTGGTGTCCACTGGTATTCGGCCTCGGCGTAAGCGTGCAGGCGATCCTTGTCCTTGGGCGCCAGCTCTTTCAAGTCGGTGCGGTATTCGCTGAAGCGTTCGGCGACGCCGGCGTTGGCGCGCAACAGGGTGGTGTCGAAGGTCCAGTTCACGGCTTCGATGTTGGTGTCGCGCCATTGTCCGTCGTCATTGTGCAGGCGCTGGCGACCGACTTTCAGGATCTCGCCGGGGTAGGGCGTGAAGCCGCTGTAGCCGACCCAGAACTCGCGCATCGCCAGGTAGTTCTTCTTGGTCTGGCGATCATTGTTGCTGGTGTTCTCGGTGCCTTCGGACTGTTGCAGGGTGTCGGTTTCAATGATGTCGGTGGACGTCACGGCTTGACCCATGGCGTAGGCGCTCCACGCGCCGCTTTCGCCATAGACCCAGGGACGCAGGTCCAGACCGACGCCGTTGACGTCGCCGCCGGGCTGTGTGCCGAGGTCACGGTCGTCTTCGGACTGGCCGGTGATCTTCACTTCGAGGCCGAAGTTCTTGGTTTCGGTGATCGCCGCCAGTGTCGGGCAGGACCAGATCAGCGCGAATGTCAGGCCAATACCGGCCTTGACGAATGGATTCAACTTCATAGGGATTCCTCGCCGTCTTCTTGCAGGGCGTGCAGTTGCAGCGTGTTCTGGCTCAAGGCACCACGAACGGACTGTTCTTGTTTCAACAGGCGTTGGGCCTCGGCAAGCTGCGCAGGCGGCAGTTGGGCTTCGAGTGTTTGCGCAAGCTCGGTGGCTTGGGGGGTGTTCTGGACCTTGGCCAATTGGCTGAAGACATACGCGTTGAGCGGGTCAGGCTTGGTGCCCTTGCCCTGGGAAAACAATTGGGCGATGGCGAAGTCGGCGCTGTTCTGGCCGTTGCGCGCCGCGGTCAACAGATGGTCGAGGGCCTTCTGTGGATACACCTTGCCCAGGTAGCCACGGCGGTAGATCTGGCCGAGGTAATAATCGGCGGCGACTTCGCGGCCGACGGCTTTCTGGAAGTGTTCTTCGGCGACCTTGGCATCGACCGGAACCCTCTTGCCTTCGTAGTAGAGCTTGCCCAGCAACAGTTCGGCGCGCGGCTGGTCGGCGGCGCGGCCGTTATCCAGGTACTTCATCATCTGGTCGACGTCGCCCAGTTCGGGGAAGTCGTAGAGCAGCTGCGCGAGGGTGACCCACGATGCCGGGTAACCCGGAGCGATGGGTTCGAGCAGCGACTGCGCGGTTTTTTCATCGGGCGTGCCGAGGGTCGAATCCGCCAGCACACGGGCAACGCTGTCGACCCGTTGCGCGGAAACCGTGCCGCGAGCGTGAGCCGCTTGCAGTTGCTTGATCAGTTCGGCCTGTTGTTCGGGCTTGGCCTGTTTCTGATAGACCGTGGCCAGCTCGACGTAGCAGATGTCGGTGGTGTTCAACGCGGCTTTGCAGATCGTTGCCACTTCGTCCAGGTGCTGGTCGTAAGTGCCCTGGGTGCGATAGAGCAGCACCTGCGCCAGACCCGCTTCCGGTTTGCCTTCGGCGCGCCATTGGCTGATCTGCTGCTGGGCATTGATGTTCGGGAAGCTGTGCGGGTATTGCAGGTACAGCATGGCCAACGGGATCAATGTGTTGCCTTCGCCATTGGCGGCGGCTTTTTTCAACAGGCCTTCGGCTTCGTGCTGTTCGGCTTCGGTGGAGCCGGGTTTGGCCACCAGCAGACGACCCAGGCGTGCTTGCGCTCGCGGCGAAACGCTGGCGGCGGCGCGGTAAGTTGCCTCGGCCTGTTTCATCTGCGCCGGGTCACGGCTGTCGACCTGAATGTCAGCCAGGCCGACTTGCGCCTCGCTGTAGCCCAGGTCGGCCAGTTGCTGGTAATTCGCCGCCGCGGTGGCGGTATCGCCACGCTTGAGCGCTTCGTTGGCCAGGCGCTGGTCGGGCAGGCCGGCGCAGCCGGCGAGGCTGACTGCCAGTGCGACGGCACACAGTGAGCCCATGTGGGAGCGAGCCTGCTCGCGAAGCAGGCGCCCCGGTGCATCAGCCAAACCGCGTCGATCCTTTCGCGAGCAGGCTCGCTCCCACAGGGTCGGCGGAGTGTTCAAGGTAGGAGTGGTCACAGGCATGTCCTCCGCTTAAAGACCAGCGGCCATGGCTTTGTCGATCAGCCAGTTCAGGTTCGGGCCACGGTCGCTGCTCACTTCCACCGGGCGGCCGGCGAGGGTGGTGTCCAGGGCTTCGTCCGGCTGGATCAGGACGCGAATGTCGGACGACAGGTCGGCGCTTTTCAGGCTGGTGCTGCTGACGATCTTGCCGGTGCGGGATTTGTCTTCGCCGGCGATCTGGAAGCGCACCGCGGTGCCTGGCAGCACGTCGCTGAACTGGCGATAGGAGAAACGCGCTTCAACGTTGGCTTCGCTGTTGCGCGGTACCAGTTGGAAGATCACGTCGCCTTTGCTGGCGTACTGACCGTTGGCGACCATTTGCTGGGCCACGGTGCAATCGCACGGCGAAGTGAGGGTGCCGGTCATTTGCTTGCCGAACAGCTCTTCGACCTTGGCCGGTGTCAGTTGATCGTCTTCCAGATGGCCCTTGAGCACGTCGAGCATGCTGGTGCTGAAGGTCGCCAGCGGCGCGCCTTTGGCGGCCACGCCATCGGGTTTCAACAGACTCTGCACGGTACCGTCGCGGGGCATGGTGATGCTCACGCCGGGCACGCTGACCAGTCCGGCCTGGGCGTGGCTGACGAAGTACATGCCGTACACCGACTTGAAGATGAACCCGAACGCTGCCAGGCCAACCACGAAGATCCCCAGGCTGAAGGTCACGGCTTTCATGCGTCCGAACGCGGACATGCCGTGGCCGCCGTCCTTGACCTTGCGGGCCTTGGTGAAGTTGTCGCGCTGCAGCGTCGCCAGCACTTCGCCGATGCTGACGATGTCGCCGGCCAGGTGCGAGGTGATCAGGTGACGCAGGGTCGAGATGTCTTGTTGTTCCAGGTTCTGGAACTGGCAACCGGTGCGACCGCTCTGGCGATCGAAGGAGCGAACCTGCAACTCGACGTCCATGGCCAGGCCGAGGTTGTCGATCACGAATTGCAGGCGCGCCTTGTACACGTCGCCGATCTTCAGCGGCAACTGGCCGGCATTGAAGGCCAGGCCACCGGCGGAGAGGTCGAGCACTCGTGCTTCGACCGGCGTGCGGTCGGGACCGTAGAAGCGCAGCTTGGCCGGGATTTTCACGCGGGCGTGTTGGCGCTGGGCTTCGGATTCATGCACTACGTTGGCGTTGACGGCGGTATTCATAGGGGCGGTTTCCTGGTTAATTCAATAAGGGGGCGGTCAGACCATCATCAGCAGCACGGCGACGAAAATGCTGCCGGCGGAGAAGGTCATGGTCCGAGACGACCAGGTGTTGAACCAACGTTGAAAGCTGGCGAGATCACGGGTCAGGGAAGTGGGCTGGCGAGTCCAGGACTGTTGGTCGAGGCGGAAGAACACGTAGATCTTCACCAGCGCACCGACGATCTGGTTGTAATAGAGAATCGCCGGGTAGGCCGGGCCGATCCGGTGACCGGAGCAGGACAGCAGCAGGGTCAGGATCAGGCGGGTGATACCGATCCACAGCAGGTAAACCAGGATGAACGCGGTGCCGTACTTGAAGCTGGCGATCATGGCGACGGTCAGGCCGAGCAACGAGGTCCACATCGACACGCGCTGGTCGAACAACACCACGGACGTGAACACACCGAGACGTTTGATCCCCAGGCCCAGGGCGCGGGAATTCTGGCGCAGGTTGTTGCCGTACCAGCGGAACATCAGTTTGCGGCTGGCCTTGATGAAGCTCTTCTCGGGCGGGTGCTCCACGGTGTGGATCGCCGCGTCCGGCACGTAGAAGGTGTCGTAGCCCAGGCGCATCAGGCTGAACCAGCTCGACTTGTCGTCACCGGTGAGGAATTTGAAACGACCCAGGCGCCAGTGTTGCAGCGAGTCGCTTTCCACGTCGGCGATGAAGTCCGGGTTGGTCACGACGCTGGCGCGGAACACCGACATGCGGCCGGTCATGGTCAGCACGCGCTTGGACAGGGCCATCGAGCACATGTTGATGTGACGCTGGGCAAAGCGCAGCTTGTGCCATTCGCTCATGATGTAGCCGCCGCGCACTTCGCAGAACTCGTTGGTGGTCAGGCCGCCGACGTTGCCGAACAGCTGGAACCACGGCACGGTCTTGAGCACCACGCCCTCGGCGAGCACGGTGTCGCCATCGATCACGGCCACTACGGCGCGGTCATCCGGCAGGTGACGGGAGATGGCGCGGAAGCCGTAGGCCAGGCCATCACGTTTGCCGGTGCCGGGAATGCGCACGAAATCGAGCTTGACCCGGGCCGGTGGATTCATCCGGTTCCACAGGCTTTTCACCAGCAGCTCATCGGACATTTCCACGATGGAGCAGACCACGGTGGTCGGCAGGCCGCAGTCGATGGCTTCACGAATCACCGAGCTGTAGACCTGTGCGGTGGTCAGGGCGTCGATGCGGAAACTGGTGACCATCAGAAATACATGGGACGGGTCTGCCGCTTTACCCAGCTTGCGCACTTTGCGCCGCAGGTGCGGGTAGACCACGTACAGAAACAGCATGCCGCGCAGAAAGTGCGTGGCCCCCATCGAGTAGCGCCAGATGCCGACGATACCGATCAGGAAAATGAAGTCCTTCGACTCGGAGTCGAACGTGGACACAGGCAACGCCATGGCGATGCCCATCAATAAACTTAGATAAAACAGCCAACCGGCGGCCTGGAGTAGGCCGTGCTTTAGCCTGTGCATAATCTGCATCCGTCTAGATCTCGGGTTAACGCAGGCGTACAAACCTGAAGGAGCGAGCTTGCTCGCGATGACGCTGGGTATCTGATACCCAGCGGTGTTCTCAGGTGCATCGCGAGCCAGCTCGCTCCTACAGGGGGCTTACCAGCAAATGCCTTCGGTGCGGCCGCTGACGCTGGTGGCCTTGGACATGAAGCCGACCAGGTCGATCACCTGCTTGCCGTGAGGAACGTTCTGCACCAGAGTGCGGAATTTCTCGTCGCGGTTGCCGAGGATGATCACGTCGGAGTTGTTGATCACGTCGTCGAAGTCGGCGTTGAGCAAGGACGAGACGTGAGGGATCTTCGACTCGATGTAGTCCTTGTTCGCGCCGTGGACACGGGCGTATTCGACGTTGCTGTCGTAGATCTTCAGGTCGAAACCTTTGCCGATCAGCATTTCCGCCAGGTCCACCAGCGGACTCTCGCGCAGGTCGTCGGTGCCGGCCTTGAAGCTCAGTCCCAGCAGGGCGACTTTGCGTTTGTCGTGGCTTTCGACGATGTCGAAGGCGTTTTGCACCTGGGACTCGTTACTGCGCATCAGCGAGTTGAGCAGCGGGGCTTCCACATCCAGCGAGCTGGCGCGGTAGGTCAGGGCGCGAACGTCCTTGGGCAGGCAGGAGCCGCCGAACGCAAAGCCCGGGCGCATGTAGTACTGGGACAGGTTCAGGGTCTTGTCCTGGCAGACCACGTCCATCACTTCGCGGCCGTCGACGCCGACGGCCTTGGCGATGTTGCCGATCTCGTTGGCGAAGGTCACCTTGGTGGCGTGCCAGACGTTGCAGGTGTACTTGATCATCTCGGCGACGGCGATGTCCTTGCGGATGATCGGCGCGTCGAGCTCTTCGTACAGCGATTGCAGAACGTCGCCCGAGGCCTTGTCGAACTCGCCGATGACGGTCATTGGCGGCTGGTCGTAGTCGGCGATGGCGGTGCTTTCGCGCAGGAACTCAGGGTTCACGGCGACACCGAAATCGACACCGGCCTTCTTGCCGGAGCAATCTTCGAGGATCGGGATGACCACGTTGGCCACGGTGCCTGGCAGCACGGTGCTGCGGACCACGATGGTGTGGCGGGTGCTCTTGTCGCGCAGGACAAAACCGATTTCGCGGCACACCGCTTCGATGTAATTCAGTTCCAGATCGCCGTTCTTCTTGCTCGGCGTGCCGACGCAGATCATCGACAGGTCGGTGTCACGAATCGCCTCGGCGAAGTTGGTCGTGCCACGCAGACGGCCAGTCTGGATACCTTGCGCCAGAAGTTCGCCCAGGCCCGGTTCAACGATCGGCGATTTGCCGGCATTGATCATATCGATCTTGTCTTTGGCAACATCGACGCCGACAACGTCATGGCCCCGTGCAGACAGGCATCCGGCACAGACTGCGCCGACGTAACCCAAACCAAATATGCTGATGCGCATCGCAATTACCTCTCTATTATCAAGCCTGTATTCATTAAGCCATTAGATGGCTGGAGTTAAGGGTGTTTCAGCGGTCATAGTGCATTCGCAAGTGCGGCTTACAGGCGCAACAATGCCGTGTTCTGGCATATGAATGACGAGTGTCTAAATAAGTGCACTCAAGATGTGCGCAATCGGGCCTTATTGTTATGACGTGCCCTGTTATGCAGCCAATCCTCTATTCAGAGGATGTCCGTGCAATCGTCTTGCGCGCTCGATGTCAGGCCATAAGCCCGTAAATCAAGCGCTTGGGTGCTCCATTGAGCACGCTTATAGGGGCGCTGCCATGGCCTTGTAGGGGATAGTCATAAAACGTTATCTCCTGTCCGTTGTGTATTGCCCAAATCAGGGATTATTCAGCACAAGTTGATGTGACAACTTTGCTACATGGATCTCTGTTCTGCGTAAGTTATCTCGTACAAGCATTGTGAGGATCGTTACCGGTGGTATGAGCGGTGCATTCGGACATAGTTCCGACCCGCTGATCACGAATTCTGAAATTTCTTGAAATATTGAGAAAGATGGCACTGCTTTCATATTGATAGCACTTGCCGTTTCGCCCTTTATATATAGGCGATTTATTGGGAGGGATAGTTTTTTGCCACTACCGATAAAAATTTTCAGTGCCACTACTGAAAAAAATCATCAAAGTCGAGTGAAACTAAAGTTATAAATCGGAGTGATGTATTTTTGGCGCCATGAAAATGGCGATAGTGGCGGGAGAATTGTGGGGGCTCAATGGGGGCGCATGACGGATCTGAGCCTCATGCGCCACCCCGGCGTTTCAGTCTGGGGCGTGATCGCGCAGGAACACCAGATTGTCCGGTTTAGACTGCTCGGCGCTGTACCGATAGCCTTGCACGTCGAACTGTTTGAGGGCGGCCGGGTCGTTGATGCGTTCTTCGATCACGAAGCGACTCATCATGCCGCGGGCCTTTTTCGCGTAGAAGCTGATGATTTTGTACTGGCCGTTCTTCAGGTCCTTGAACTCGGTGTTGATGATGCGCGCCTTCAAGGCGTTGCGTTTGACCGCCGAGAAGTACTCGTTGGAGGCCAGGTTCAGCAGCACGTCATCACCCTGGTCAGCCAGGGCTTCGTTCAACCATTCGCTGATCCGCGTGCCCCAGAACGCATACAGATCCTTGCCACGGGCATTGGCCAGCTTGGTGCCCATTTCCAGGCGGTACGGTTGCATCAGGTCCAGCGGGCGCAGCAAGCCATACAGGCCGGAAAGCATGCGCAAGTGTTGCTGGGCGTAATCGAAATCGGCTTCGCTGAAGGTTTGTGCATTGAGGCCGGTATAAACGTCGCCCTTGAACGCCAGCAAGGCCTGTTTGGCGTTTTCAGGGGTGAACGCGGGCGTCCAGCTGCCGAAACGCGCGGCGTTGAGCCCGCCGATCTTGTCGGAGACATGCATCAGCTCGCTGATCTGCGCCGGTGTCAGTTCGCGCAATTGCAGGATCAGCTCCTGGGAATGGTCCAGGTATTGCGGCTGGGTAAAGCGCTGGGTCGCCGGCGGTGTTTCGTAATCGAGGGTCTTGGCGGGTGAAATCACCATCAGCATGAAGTCGTCTCCTTTAATCGTGGGGGCGATTCTAGGGGGTTGTCCTGGTTGACTCCAGCTATCAAGGCCATAGGTGATGATCGGTGGCTTTGCACAAAACCCTGTGGGAGCGGTGCTGCGAGTGTTTGGACTGGATCGGCTATAGTGCCGCGCGGGTTTTGTTATGGAGACATCTCATTGCGCATCGTTTTTCTATTTTCGGCCTGGCTCTTGAGCTTCGGGGCCATGGCGGCGCCGGGTGATGTGGCGACCCTTGATCGCAGCACCTGGCCTGAACAACTCGGCAACCCGACGCTGTTCGATGTCGCGTCACGCGCCGAAATCCTGATGTTTGCCCGCGTGCTGCTGGCCAGCGAAGCCCTGGACGAGCCCGCACTGGCCCAGCGCCTGGGTTTGCGCACGGTCAACATGGCGTCGGTCAACCATGTTCGCCAGCGCCTGTGGCTGCGTCTGTTGAGCAGCTACAACTTCGCCCAGCAGAGCTGCGACCAGGATGCGTCTTTCTGTTTCCTGGTCGAGGACATGCCCACCCTGCGCGAGCAAGCCGCCAAGTTCCAGATCAGCGAGGACAGCTACTACATCAAGTGGGCCGAACCGAGTCGCCTGTTTCATGCCCAGTACCTGGACGAGCAATTGCGCAAGGCCGCGCTGTTTCCGCAAACCAGTAGCGAAGTCGATCGTTTCGGCGACTTTGAGCGCAATGGCGACGAGATGCACGACCGGCTGTTTCTGCTGACCTTCGACAGTGCCGCCAATGCCCTGCCGGACAACACGGACTGGGTCACCGAGTACCTGCGCAAGTCGAACATGAGCGGCACGTTCTTCGTCCTCGGCAAGGATATCCAGACGCGTCTGGCCGAGCGTTCGGTGGCGAGCCTGCAATCGACCTACTCGATGCAGTGCGTCGGCGTACAGGGTTGGGAGTTCCGCTCCCACAGCCATTGGCAGGACTGGCAGGATTCGGTGCGGCGTAGCGCCGAGCTGGTCAAAAGCAAATTGCCGGAGAACTACGTGCCGCTGTTTCGCCCGCCCGATGGTCAGCGCCGTTCCGACGCGCAAGGCTTCTTCAAGTCTCAGGGGTTGCAGGTGGCGTTATGGGACATCGATGCCCAGGACGGCGCCGGCAAGCTCAAAGCCGGCCAGAGCGCGCAACGGGTGCTGACCCTGATGCTGCTGTGGCGTCATGGCGTGATCAATTTCAATGTGAAACAGGATGGGGTGAAAACGGCGATGCCCTGGCTGATTACGCAAACGGCGCAAAGCGGGATCGGTTGGGAGGACTGCCAGAACGGGTTCCGGTGAAAAGCCGGAGCGCGTTTCGCCGGGAAGGGCGAAAGCCCGTAAACATTGGGCAAAGGGCGATTTCGGGAGGGATTTCGATGCAGGCGGACTTCCGACTTTAACGGGGTGATGGCAGTCCGCCAAGTGCTATTGGTCATTCTGAAAAATAAACTTCAAAAAAACGTCAAAGTGCTTTTTTCTGTCATGTGTTTTGGAGTATTACGAAGACAGACCGCCGAAACCTGCAACACAGGTGGCGTCTTCCAAGACCCGTTTGTTTGCAGTCACTTGGATCTCCGCAGGTGAGATTCGGCGGCCACTTCGAGGCGCAGCACCGCCAAGGTATTGCGTCGACTGGCTCCCACAAAGGTGACCGAGTATGGATGATCACGGACGTAGCTCTTCTTCCAACCAGCCAATCCTTTATGTACTCGATACCAATGTATTGATTCACGATCCAAACGCGCTCCTCAATTTCGAAGAACACCACGTCGCCATCCCGATGACCGTGCTGGAAGAGCTCGACAAGCTCAAGAGCGGGCATCACAGCGTCGCGGCCGAATGCCGCCAGGCCATTCGCCTGATCGACAAGACCCTGGGCGATGCCTCCCCCGAGGACGTCGAACAGGGTGTGCCGATCCAGCGGGGCAAGAGCGGGCCGAAGGGATTGCTGTCAATTCTGATGAGCAAGCGTGCCGAGCCGAACCTGATTCTGCCCGAGCATCTGAACGACAACAAAATCATCAACCAACTGATCGACCTGCACGCGCGCGATCCGAAACTGCCCGTGGTGCTGGTCACCAAAGACATCAACATGCGCCTCAAGGCCCGCGCTTGCGGGATCGCGGCCGAGGACTACAGCACCGACCAACTGGTTGACGACGTATCGCTGCTGCCCAATGGTTATCACAACATGACCGGTTCCTTCTGGGACCGTGTGAGCAAGGTCGAAACCCGTCAGGACCATGGCCGCACCTGGCATCAGGTGCAACTGATCGACAACTTGCCGGCCGTGCACATCAACGAGTTCATCATCGATGAGCAGGGCTTTGTCGGCTGGATCAAGGAGATCGAAGAAGACAAGCTGCTGATTCTGGACCTGCACCAGGAACCCCTGCTGCATCAGGAAGCCTGGGGCCTGAAGCCACGGGACATTTATCAGAGCCTGGCGCTCTACGCCTTGCTGGATCCAGACATCCACCTGGTCAACCTGTCCGGTGCGGCCGGCTCCGGTAAAACCATCCTGGCGCTGGCGGCAGCCATCGAGCAAACCATGGTCAGCAAGCGCTACCGCCGGATCATTGCCACCCGTAGCGTGCAGGGCCTGGACCAGGAAATCGGCTTCCTGCCCGGTACCGAAGCGGAAAAAATGGAGCCATGGCTGGGCGCCATCACCGACAACCTCGAAGCCTTGCACATGGATGACGAAAGCACCCATGGCAGCGTCGATTACATCCTCAGCAAAGTGCCGTTGCAGTTCAAATCCCTCAACTACATACGGGGCCGCAGCTTCCAGCAGAGTCTGATCCTGATCGACGAGTGCCAAAACCTCACGCCGCACCAGATGAAAACCATCATCACCCGTGCCGGCGCCGGTTCCAAAGTGGTGTGCCTGGGTAACCTGGCGCAGATCGACACCCCCTACCTGTCCGCGACCAGCTCCGGGCTGACCTACCTGACGGAACGCTTCAAGGACTTCCCGAACGGGGTGCACATCACCCTGCAAGGAGTGCCACGTTCGATCCTGGCCGAATACGCCGAATCGCATCTGTAACCGTTCAACCAAAACCGGGCGGCCGCCAAAGCCGCCCGGTTTTTTTATGCCCGACGGGCCGATAATCGTGCGTGCGGAAATCTGACCCGCAGGTTTACAATCGACGCTCCTGATCAGGAGTAACCCCGTGCTGACTCATCTCGATTCCCAAGGTCGCGCCAACATGGTCGACGTCACCGAAAAAGCCGTGACGTTCCGTGAGGCGACGGCCCAAGCGCTGGTGCGCATGCTGCCCGAAACCCTGCAGATGATCGTCAGCGGCGGTCACCCCAAGGGTGATGTCTTCGCCGTGGCGCGCATTGCCGGCATTCAAGCGGCGAAGAAAACCAGCGACCTGATTCCCCTGTGCCACCCGCTGATGCTGACCGGCGTGAAAGTCGAGCTCAGTGCCGAGGGCGAGGACAGCGTACGTATCGTGGCGCGCTGCAAACTGTCCGGGCAGACCGGCGTCGAGATGGAAGCCCTGACCGCCGCCAGTGTGGCAGCGCTGACCATTTACGACATGTGCAAGGCCGTCGATCGCGGTATGACCATCGAAAGCGTGCGTCTGCTGGAAAAAGTCGGCGGCAAGAGCGGGCATTTCCAGGCAGATCAGCCATGAACGTCACGGTGAAATTTTTTGCCCGTTATCGCGAGGCGATTGGCGTGGACTCGGTACAGGTTCAGGGTGATTTCGCCACTGTCGACGACGTCCGGGCATTGCTGGCCCAGCGCGACGGCGCCGAGGTGCTGAGCGAGCAGAACCTGATGTGCGCGCGCAACGAAGACCTCTGCCAGCTCGACGAGCCGGTGAACGAGGGCGACGAAGTGGCGTTTTTTCCGACCGTGACCGGGGGCTGATCCATGGCGATTCGCGTGCAGTCCACGGCGTTCGATCCGGGAGCCGAAGTCAACGCCATGCACGATGCCAATGTCGGCGTCGGCGCAGTGGTGAGTTTTGTCGGCTACGTGCGCGACTTCAATGACGGGCTCGACGTGGCCGGAATGTTCCTCGAGCACTATCCGGGCATGACCGAAAAAGCCCTCGCCAGGATTGCCAGCGAGGCCGAACAGCGCTGGCCGCTGCTCAAGCTGGAAGTGCTGCATCGCATTGGCGCGCTGGAGCCGGGCGAGCCCATCGTCTTTGTCGGCACCGCCAGTGCGCACCGTCAGGCCGCGTTCGACGCCTGCGCCTTTGTCATGGACTACCTGAAAACCCGCGCACCGTTCTGGAAGAAAGAAAACACCAGCGACGGCCCGCGTTGGGTCGAAGGGCGCGACAGCGATCATGCGGCGGCGGATCGCTGGAAGCAGTAAGTTCTGCGGCGTTTCCAGGTAAGCCATCGCGAGCAGGCTCGCTCCCACATTGCAACGGCAAACACAGGCCCACTGTGGGGGCGAGCCTGCTCGCGATGGCGTCATCCGCACCACCAACACTTTTACTGACTCCCCTCCCGACCACCGGCCGATACGGGCTGCATTTGTCTGATTGACGAATAATACGTAAAAGTCCAGTATGGAATTCTAAGTACAAAAACGGCTTTCCCTGTTTCAACTCTTTCTTCTGTCTTGCCAAACCAACAACAACCCGCGAGAGAACGAACATGAAGAAGTTTCCCCTCATCACCGGTCTGGCCCTGAGCCTGTTGGCGTGCAGTAGTCTGTTTGCCGCCGAGAAAACCTTGCGCATCGGTATCGAGGCCGCTTACCCGCCGTTCGCTTCCAAAACCGATAAAGGCGAAATCGTCGGTTTCGACTACGACATCGGGAATGCTCTGTGCGCCCAGATGAAGGTCAAGTGTGTGTGGGTTGAAGGCGAGTTCGACGGTCTGATTCCTTCCCTGAAAGTGAAGAAGATCGACATGGCGCTGTCGTCCATGACCATCAACGACGACCGCAAGAAGTCGGTGGATTTCAGCCACAAGTACTACTTCACTTCATCGCGCCTGGTGATGAAGGAAGGCGCGGTGGTGGATGACCAGTACGCCAGCCTCAAAGGCAAGACGATCGGCGTGCAGCGCGCCACCACCACTGACCGTTATGCCACCGAGGTGTTCGAGCCCGAAGGTATCAACGTCAAGCGTTACAGCAACAACGAAGAGATCTACATGGACCTGGCGGCCGGTCGCCTCGACGCCATTTTTGCCGACACCATTCCGCTCAATGACTTCCTGTCGATGCCGCGCGGTAAGGGCTACGCGTTTGTCGGGCCTGAGTTGAAGGACCCGAAATATGTTGGCGAGGGCGCCGGGATTGCCGTGCGCAAGGGTAATGCCGAGTTGGTCAGCGAGCTGAACACCGCCATCGACGGCATTCGCGCCAATGGCGAATATCAGAAGATTTCCGATAAGTACTTCAAGTCCGACATCTACGGCGACTGATCTACCGCCATCGCCAGCAGGCTAGCTCCCACAGGTTTTGTGTACGCCGCAAATCCCCTGTAGGAGCCAGCCTGCTGGCGATGGGGCCAGACCAATCAACACAGCCGCTAGGCTTTCAATTCCTTCAAATGCTTGTACACCGTCGCCCGTCCCATGTTCAGCACATTGGCCACATAGTTCGAAGCGCTTTTGCCTTTGAAGGCCCCTTCGGCGTGCAGCGCCAGCACCAGTTCGCGTTTGTGGTCGCGGGTCAGCAGGTTCAGGCTCAGTTGCCGCTCGCGCAGCCAATTGTGCAGGAAGGTGTTGATGCGCTCCTGCCAGTCATCGCGAAACAGTGAGTCCGGTTGCGGAATCAGTTTGGTCGGCGACAGAAACAGGTCCAGCGCCGCCTTGGCGTTTTCAAACAGCGAAATATTCAGATTGATGCACAGCACCGCCACAGGATGACCGTCGCGGTCGCGCAGGACGGTGCTCAGGCTGCGAATTTTCTGACCATCCCAGTTGAGCTTTTCATACGGCCCGATATTTCGTTCGGTGACATCGTCGCTGAGCATGTCTTCGAGCGCCGAGTCGTCGCCTATCTCCCTTTTCGACAGGTTGTTGGCGATGTAGTCGACCTTCTGCGTGCGCAAGTCGTGCAGCACCACTTCGGCGTGGGGAAAGAACAACGTGGCGATGGCGTCGGCAATCGCCCGGAAGTTATCCAGGGAGGCGTCGTTCAGGGCCGGGTCTTTTTCGGGGGCGTTCATCACATGGGGCTCCGGGCAGCTTCAGCGCCCCGAAAAACGGGGCTCTGAAAGTGTGCCGCAATCGTGTCGGCGCGTCACCTGAGGGTGAGGATCAGCCCAGGCGGGCAGGGGAGAGCATGGCGGCGTTCAGGCCGAAGCGCGTGAGTGGCTCGGGCAATGCTTCACCGCGCACCAGGGCGGCGCTGGCCTGGCCCATGGCAGGCGAGGTCTGGATGCCATAGCCGCCCTGTGCCGCCACCCAGAACAGGCCTGGCACCTGTGGATCGAAACCGGACAACAGGTCGCCGTCACTGACGAAGCTGCGCAGGCCGGCCCAGGTGCGGGTCGGACGGCGGATGGTCAGGGTCGTGGCTTCTTCGATCTGGTAAATGCCCATGGCGATGTCCAGCTCCTCAGGCTGCACATCGTGGGGTTCTACCGGATCGGCGTTGGCCGGTGAGCCGAGGAACATCCCGGCATCGGGTTTCATGTAGAAGGACTCGTCGAGGCTGACCAGCATCGGCCAGTGATGAATGTCCACGCCCTCGGGGCCGGCGAAAATGAACGCCGCGCGCCGCTTGGGTTGCAGGCCCAGGGGTTTGGCGCCGGCCAGTTCACCGATCTTGTCGGCCCAGGCGCCAGCGGCGTTGATGATGACCGGCGCGCTGAAGGTGCCGGCGTGGGTCTGTACCTGCCACACGCCTTCGGCGTCGCGGCTCAGGCCCAGTACTTCGCAGTCTGTATGGACTTCGCCTTTGTGGCGGCGGATGCCGCGCAGATAGCCCTGGTGCAGCGCGTCGGTGTCGATGTCGCTGGCGGTCGGGTCGTAGATCGCGCCGTGGACTTTTTCCTGGCGCAGGATTGGCAGGCGGGCGCAGGCCTCTTCGGCGCTGAGCAATTGCATCTCGGGCACCGTGGCCTTGGCGCTCAGGTATTGATTGTTCAGTTCGGCCGGGTCGCCGGTGAAGTCCACGGTCATTTCGCCGCGCGGGGCGAGCAACGGGTGCTCGCAGAAGCCGGTGGGTGGCGTGTCGAAAAACGCGCGGCTGGCCTGGGTCAAGGCGCGAACCTGCGGCGTGCCATAAGCGGCGGTGTACAGCGCCGCCGAGCGACCGGTGGAGTGATAGGCCGGATGGGATTCGCGTTCGAGCACGATCACGCGCCCGTGCTGCGACAGCCAGAAACCGGTGGAAGCGCCGGCAATCCCGCCGCCGATGATGATGAAATCTGCGTGGCTCATGAACGTCTCCTGTTATCGGTCATCCCTGTAGGAGCCGGCTTGCTGGCGATCGCATCGCCGCGGTGTAAATGATGGACCGTGGCGTCTGCATCGCTGGCAAGCCAGCTCCCGCAGGGTGGGGTGTTATGGTTGTAGGCGGTAGATGGCATTGGCCAGCGCGATGTCTTCCAGGCCCAGGCCGATGGAGCGGAAGAACACATGGCGATGGTAGTCAGGGCGCTGCACTTTCTCGCTCAGCAGATCGGCCAGGTCGCCGACAATCGCATCGTTATTCCAGCCATGTTGTTCGCCGGCAATCAGCATCTCGCCGGCCGAGCCGGGGGTGGTCAGACGATAGTCACAGAATACCTGCATGTCATTGAGGCTTTGTGGCGGCACTTCGTGGGCGCGTGGGGCGTTGGTGCTGATGGAGGTGATCAACGCCGGTTTGCGCAGGCTGGACGGGTCGATCACCGGGCCGGCGGATGAGGTGCAGAGCATGATCACCTGCGCGTCGACGACAGCGGCTTCGCGGCTGTCGACGATGGTCAGGCGTGGCTCGATGCTTTTCAGCAGGGCCACGGTTTCAACGTCGTCGCTCAGGTTTGGCGAGTACAGGCTGATGCTCTGCCAGTCGCGCAGGTGCTTCACGTAGCGCAAATGCGCCTGGGCGACCTTGCCGCTGCCGATGATTGCCAGGCGAGTCGCTTTGAGCGGTGCGAGTGCATCGACCGCCACGGCGGTCGTCGCGGCGGTGCGCGCCGTGGTCAGTTCGCCCGCATCGCACAACAGCAGCGGCTGACCGGTCTGCATCGACATCAGCAAGGTCCAGGCGGTCACCAGCGGGCCTTGTTCGCGCACGATGTACGGCGACGTCTTGACCCCGTAAACGCCTTCTTTGGCCAGCACACCCAGATAGTTGATGAAGTCGCCGGCGCCCTGGGGAAACTCCACCAGTTGCTGCGCCGGTTGCACCGCCTGGCCGGCGGCGAGGTCGCGGAACAGGTTGCGCATGATCTGCGGTACGTCGACCTGGGCCAGCCACTCACGGGCCTGCGGTTGGGTGATCACATGGGGGCTGTTGGTCATGGTGGCTCCGGGTATCGGGATAAACTAATTTGTCCATTATGGACATTTAAATATCGCGAGCAAGCGCCTGTTGAAAAAAAGCCGGGCGAAAAAAAGGCGCAGTCCGTTTCCGGCTGCGCCTCTTTCTATGCGTCGTCCGTTACGGACGCTTGCGCTCAACCGCACGCAGCAGGTGCGTCGGTGGCGTTTCACAGCTGATCTTGCGACCCAGCTTCTCTTCGATGGATGGCAGCTGGTAGGAGTCGTCTTCACCGGCAAAACTGATGGAGACACCGTCGGCACCAGCACGACCGGTACGCCCGATGCGGTGCACGTAGTCGTCCGGGACTTCCGGCAGGGTGAAGTTGATCACGTGGCTGATGCCGTCGATGTGGATGCCGCGCCCGGCCACGTCGGTGGCGACCAACACACGGATCTTGCCTTCGCGGAAACCTTCCAGGGTCTTGATGCGCTTGTGCTGCGGCACGTCGCCGGACAGCTGCGCCGCATTGATGCCATCACGCACCAGGCGTTCTTCGATGCGCCGCACTTCATCCTTGCGGTTGGCGAACACGATCACCCGCTCCCAGCCGTTATCGTTGACCAGGTTGTAGAGCAGTTTGTACTTGTCGGCAGCGGCCACCGCGTAGATGTGCTGCTCGACGTTTTCGTTGGCAACGTTGGTGATTTCGATTTCGACGATGGCCGGGTCGGTGGTCCACTGCTTGGCGAGGTTCATCACGTCTTCGGTGAAGGTCGCGGAGAACAGCAACGTCTGACGCTCGCTCTTGGGCGGGGTCTGGCGAATGATCTGGCGCACTTGCGGGATGAAACCCATGTCGAGCATGCGGTCGGCTTCGTCGAGCACCATGACTTCGACCATGTCCAGGTGCACGTCGCCGCGCTGGTTGAAGTCCAGCAGACGGCCCGGCGTGGCGACGAGGATGTCGCAGTGACGGGCCTCGAGGTGCTTGAGCTGCTTGTCGAAGTCCATGCCGCCGACGAAGGTCATGACGTTGAGGCCGGTGTACTTGGTCAGGTCGGCGGCGTCCTTGGCGATCTGCACCACCAGCTCGCGGGTCGGCGCGATGATCAGTGCCCGTGGCTCACCCATGTAGCGCTCTTTCGGCGGCGGGGTTTGCAGCAGTTGGGTGATGATCGAGATCAGGAACGCAGCGGTCTTGCCGGTGCCGGTCTGGGCGCGGCCGATGGCATCTTTGCCCGCGAGGGTGAAGCCCAGCACCTGTGCCTGGATCGGCGTGCAATACGGGAAACCCAGGTCCTGGATGGCGTGCATCAGTTCCGGGGCGAGTTTGAAATCGTGGAAGCGGGTTTTGCCTTCCTGCGGCTCGACGACGAAATCTTCGAGTTTCCACGGGATTACCGGGGCCTTTGGCTTCGGTTCGCGGCGCGGTTTGGCGGGTTTCGGTGTTTCGTTGCGAGGTTGTTCGGAAGTGATTGGCGCCGCAGGTTCGACGGCCGGAGCGGGCTTGGGCTCGTGTTTCGGTGCCGCTACGGTAGCGGCCCGACCAGACGGATGACCGTCGGCGCGGTGGCTGGGCGTGTGAGACGGAGCGCTGGGGACTGGCGCGAGTTGCTCAGTCTCGCTTTTACCGAACATTTTCTTGAGTGCTTTGAGCACGGTCATCTCATCAATTGGTTAAGGAATGTACGCCGGCCAGTGTAATGCAAGAATCGGGCGCGGCGTAGTGGGATGGATCAAAGGGTGTTTTTAAACATTCGGTTTAACGCAAGCGCTCGGTGAGCCAGACGCCTATGTCGCGAATTTCCTCGGGTAACACTTCGTGACCCATTGGGTATTCCTGCCATGTCACGGTGACACCACGCTGTTTCAAATGCTCGTAGGCGGTTCGGCCCATCGAGTTTTGCACGACATCGTCGTACTGACCGTGCAGCGACAGCACCGGAATGCGCTGCTGGCTGGCGGACAGTTCCAGGGCGTCGCTGAACGTCGGTGCATAGGTCGAGAGGGCAAGTACGCCGCCCAATGCTCCCTGCCATTTCAGGAACGCGGTGTGCAGTACCACGGCACCGCCCTGGGAAAAACCGGCCAGAAAAATCCGCGAGGCGTCTATTCCGGCTGCTCGTTGCACATCGATCAGCTGGATGACCCGTTGTGCCGATTCCTCCAGTTGTTCACGGTTGATCGCGCGCGCCGGACTCATGGCCAATATGTCGTACCAGCTCGGCATCTTGTAACCACCATTGATAGTGACAGCACAGGTGGGCGCCTGGGGGAGTACGAAGCGGGTGGTCAGCAAGGTTTCCTGCAGCGCTTCGGCGACCGGCAGGAAGTCGTAGCGATCGGCGCCAAGGCCGTGCAGCCAGATGACGCAGGCGTCTGCGGGCTTGACGGGTTCTAGAATCAAGGGCTCGGTCATGGCTGCTCCAATGTTGTGCATGCGCGCTCATTAAGTGCGAGGTCTGAGTGCGCGTCCGGTTGATCAGTTAAGTAGATGTCGCAAGGCTGAAAGTTTTGCTCTTGACCTGCGCCTGAAACGATTTTGCAAGCGGTGTGGTACGGGGTTTGCTATGCACATGCTCGTACGAAAGATCCTACGCCTGTCGGTAACACTATCAGTGTACCGCTGACCGTGGGAGAGCAAAAAATCCGGTGATGGATGTTCGCCAGTGGCCGCTACGGGCTTCGCGAACGTGAAGGGCTACAGCCCGTTCGGCCGACTGGTGAGAAGTGAGTTGTCCCTGATGTGGATTTTCTCCTACTAGACTCATAGCTACGGTCCTACGTCGCTTGACCCTAAAAAAAGCCAACAAGGGTCAACAATGCCTCAAAAGGGTGCGATTGGACCACGCTCCGACACAACAAGAGCAAAACTGGAGGTTTGAATGAAGATGTTGAAATCCACCCTGGCAGTCGTGACTGCAGCCGCAGTACTCGGCGTCAGTGGGTTCGCTCAGGCGGGCGCGACCCTGGATGCAGTGCAGAAGAAAGGTTTCGTACAGTGCGGCGTCAGCGATGGCCTGCCTGGTTTCTCGGTTCCAGACTCCACCGGCAAGATCGTGGGCATCGACGCGGACTACTGCCGCGCGGTGGCTGCAGCTGTTTTCGGCGACGCGACCAAGGTCAAGTTCAGTCAGTTGAACGCCAAGGAGCGCTTCACCGCGCTGCAGTCCGGCGAAATCGACATCCTGTCGCGCAACACCACCATGACCAGTTCCCGTGACGCAGGCATGGGTCTGAAATTCCCCGGCTTCATCACTTACTACGACGGCATCGGTTTCCTGGTTAACAACAAGCTGGGCGTCAAGAGTGCCAAAGAGCTGGACGGCGCGACCATCTGCATCCAGGCCGGTACCACCACCGAGCTGAACGTTTCCGACTACTTCCGTGGCAACAACCTGAAGTACACCCCGATCACGTTCGACACCTCCGACGAAAGCGCCAAGTCGCTGGAATCCGGTCGTTGCGACGTACTGACTTCCGACAAGTCCCAGCTGTTTGCCCAGCGCAGCAAGCTGGCTTCGCCTAAGGACTACGTGGTTCTGCCGGAAACCATCTCCAAGGAGCCATTGGGCCCGGTCGTGCGTAACGGCGACGACGAGTGGCTGGCCATCGTGCGCTGGACTGGCTACGCCATGCTCAACGCTGAAGAGGCCGGCATCACTTCGAAGAACGTCGAAGCTGAAGCCAAGTCCACCAAGAACCCGGACGTTGCCCGTCTGCTGGGTACCGACGGTGAATACGGCAAAGACCTGAAAGTGAAAAAGGACTGGGTTGTCCAGATCGTCAAGCAAGTCGGCAACTACGGCGAAGTGTTCGAGAAAAACCTCGGCAAGAGCACTCCGCTGGAAATCGACCGCGGGCTGAACGCCTTGTGGAACGCTGGCGGCATTCAATACGCACCACCAGTGCGCTGATGGTTCTATCACCCGGTGGGCCAACCACCGGGTGATGTTCTGTTCCATTATTTGCGGGGCACTTCATGCAAAATTCAATCGGCGCACCAAAGCAGAGGCTCAGCCTCAGCGATCCGAAAGTGCGTGCGTGGCTATTCCAGATCATCACCATTGTCGCGGTGGTCTCGATGGGCTGGTATCTGTTCGATAACACACAGACCAACCTTCAGCACCGGGGCATTACCTCGGGCTTCAGCTTTCTGGAGCGCAGTGCCGGGTTCGGCATCGCTCAACACCTGATCGACTACACCGAATCGGACACATACGCCCGGGTGTTTGTCATCGGTCTGCTCAACACCCTGTTGGTGACTTTCATTGGCGTGATCCTGGCGACGATCCTCGGTTTCATCGTCGGTGTGGCGCGGCTGTCGAAAAACTGGATCATCGCCAAGCTGGCGACGGTGTACGTGGAAGTTTTCCGTAACATTCCGCCGCTGCTGCAGATCCTGTTCTGGTACTTCGCGGTGTTCCTGACCATGCCGGGGCCGCGTAACAGCCATAACTTCGGCGACACCTTCTTCGTCAGCAGCCGTGGCCTGAACATGCCGGCCGCGCTGACGGCAGACGGTTTCTGGCCGTTCGTGGCCAGCGTGGTCGTGGCTATCGTCGCCATCGTGCTGATGTGCCGCTGGGCCAACAAACGCTTCGAAGCCACCGGTGTGCCGTTCCACAAGTTCTGGACCGGCCTGGCGCTGTTCCTGGTGATTCCGGCGCTGTGCGCGCTGATCTTCGGCGCGCCGCTGCATTGGGAAATGCCGAAGCTGCAAGGCTTCAACTTCGTCGGTGGCTGGGTGCTGATCCCGGAACTGCTGGCCTTGACCCTGGCCCTGACGGTGTACACCGCGGCGTTCATCGCCGAGATCGTGCGCTCGGGGATCAAGTCGGTCAGCCATGGCCAGACCGAAGCGGCGCATTCGCTCGGCCTGCGCAACGGCCCGACCCTGCGCAAGGTGATCATCCCGCAAGCCCTGCGCGTGATCATTCCGCCGCTGACCAGCCAATACCTGAACCTGGCGAAGAACTCGTCGCTGGCGGCCGGTATCGGTTACCCGGAAATGGTCTCGCTGTTTGCCGGTACGGTGCTGAACCAGACCGGGCAGGCGATCGAAGTGATTGCGATCACCATGAGCGTGTACCTGGCGATCAGTATCAGCATTTCCTTGCTGATGAACTGGTACAACAAGCGCATTGCGCTGATCGAGCGGTAAGGAAAAGCGCATGAGTACTCATACTTTCAAACCCGACATGCCACCTCCGAGCAGCAGCATCGGTGTGGTGGCGTGGATGCGCGCGAACATGTTCTCCAGCTGGCTCAATACCCTGCTGACCCTGTTTGCGTTCTACCTGATCTACCTGGTGGTGCCGCCGATCCTGCATTGGGCGATCCTCGACGCCAACTGGGTCGGCACCACTCGCGCCGACTGCACGAAGGAGGGCGCCTGCTGGGTGTTCATCCAGCAGCGCTTCGGCCAGTTCATGTACGGCTACTACCCGCCGGAACTGCGCTGGCGCGTGGACCTGACGGTGTGGCTGGCGGTCATCGGTGTGGCACCGCTGTTCATCTCGCGCTTTCCCCGTAAAGCAGTGTATGGCCTGAGCTTCCTGGTGCTGTACCCGATCATTGCCTACTTCCTGTTGCATGGTGGTCTCTTCGGACTGACCAACGTGGCGACCAGCCAATGGGGCGGCTTGATGCTGACCCTGGTGATCGCCACCGTCGGTATTGCCGGTGCGTTGCCGCTGGGGATTGTCCTGGCCCTGGGCCGTCGTTCGAACATGCCGGCGATTCGTGTGGTCTGCGTGACTTTCATTGAGTTCTGGCGCGGCGTGCCGTTGATCACGGTGCTGTTCATGTCCTCGGTGATGCTGCCGTTGTTCCTGCCCGAGGGCATGAACTTCGACAAACTGCTGCGGGCCCTGATCGGTGTGATCCTGTTCCAGTCAGCCTACGTGGCTGAAGTGGTGCGCGGTGGGCTGCAAGCGATTCCCAAGGGGCAGTACGAAGCCGCTGCGGCGATGGGCCTGGGATACTGGCGCAGCATGGGCCTGGTGATTCTGCCGCAAGCCCTGAAGCTGGTGATCCCCGGCATCGTCAACACCTTCATTGCCCTGTTCAAGGACACCAGCCTGGTGATCATCATCGGCCTGTTCGACTTGCTCAACAGCGTCAAACAAGCCGCCGCCGACCCGAAATGGCTGGGCATGGCCACCGAAGGCTATGTATTCGCAGCCCTGGTGTTCTGGATTTTCTGTTTTGGTATGTCCCGCTACTCCATGCATTTGGAACGTAAGCTCGACACTGGCCACAAGCGTTAGGAGTTCTTTTATGAGCGAAGCAATCAAACAGCCTGTGAGCCCTGAAGGCATTATTCAGATGCAGGGCGTAAACAAGTGGTACGGCCAGTTTCACGTACTCAAGGACATCAACCTCAACGTCAAGCAGGGCGAGCGTATCGTTCTGTGTGGTCCGTCGGGTTCCGGCAAGTCCACCACCATCCGCTGCCTCAACCGTCTGGAAGAGCACCAGCAGGGCCGCATCGTGGTCGATGGCGTGGAGTTGACCAACGACCTCAAGCAGATCGAAGCGATCCGCCGCGAAGTCGGCATGGTGTTCCAGCACTTCAACCTGTTTCCGCACCTGACCATTTTGCAGAACTGCACCCTGGCACCGATGTGGGTGCGCAAGATGCCCAAGCGCAAGGCCGAGGAAATCGCCATGCACTACCTGGAGCGCGTACGCATTCCGGAGCAGGCGCATAAATTCCCGGGGCAACTGTCCGGCGGTCAGCAGCAGCGTGTGGCGATTGCCCGTGCGCTGTGCATGAAACCGAAAATCATGTTGTTCGACGAACCGACTTCGGCACTCGACCCCGAGATGGTGAAAGAGGTGCTGGACACCATGATTGGCCTGGCCGAAGACGGCATGACCATGCTCTGCGTAACCCACGAAATGGGCTTCGCCCGTACCGTGGCCAACCGCGTGATCTTCATGGACAAGGGCGAAATCGTCGAACAGGCTGCGCCGAACGACTTCTTCGACAACCCGCAGAACGACCGCACCAAGCTGTTCCTGAGCCAGATCCTGCATTGATCGACCCTCGGCAGTGAAATAAACCCGGACTGAGTTCCGGGTTTATTTTTGCCCGAAGAAATCCCGACCCCTGTTGGAGCGAGCCTGCTCGCGATGGACGTTAACGTTAACGCTGATTTCCTGATGCCCCGCGGCGTTCTCTCGTCCATCGCGAGCAGGCTCGCTCCTACAGGTGGTTGCCGTTGCGGAACAAGCTGACTAACATGCCAGGAAATTCATCCTATGATTGGATGACAGGGCGAATCCAATGTCTGAAATCTCTCCATTAGTTAAACGATCCCTGGTCGATCAGGCCCTGGATCAGTTGCGCCTGCGTATCAACCAGGGTGTCTGGGTGGTGGGTCAGCGCTTGCCCACCGAACCCGAGTTGTCCACCGAGCTGGGCATCAGCCGCAACACCGTGCGTGAAGCCATGCGGGTGCTGGCGTTTTCCGGGCTGATCGAGATCCGCCAGGGCGACGGCAGTTATTTGCGGGCGGTGGTCGATCCACTGGACACGCTCAAGGCGTTGTCCCGTTGCTCCCTCGAGCAGGCCCGGGAAACCCGGCACATCCTCGAAGTCGAGGCCATCGGCTTGGCCGCCTTGCGTCGTACCGATGAAGACCTGCTGGCGTTGCGCGAGGCGCTGGGGGTGAGCGGCAGTCACTATCACGGTGATCTCGATACTTACATCGCCTGCGATCTGGTGTTCCACCGCCGTCTGGTGGACGCCGCGCACAACCCGACCCTCAGCGAGCTGTATCGCTACTTCTCCAGCGTGGTCGGCGCGCAGTTGCGTCAGACCCTGAACATCGTCCCGCGCCGACAGGAAGTGTTCGACCTGCACATCGCGTTGCTCGATGCGGTCGAGCAACGCGACCCGGAGCGGGCCAAAGCCTTGTCGAGGCAGTTGATCAATGAACCTTGAAACCGGGAGCACCATGACCAGCGATCCAGGCAACACCGCTCAACCCAAACGCACGGCGGAGCTGGAAGAGCTGCTGATCGACGCCGAAGCCGATGATGAACAAGTCCAGCAAACCCGACCGGTCTTGCGCCGGCCATGGCTGTTGCTGTTGGGCCTGATTCTGGTGGCGCTGAACCTGCGCCCGGCACTGTCGAGCATGGCGCCGATGCTCAGCGACGTGTCGAAAAGTCTCGGGTTGTCGGCGGCCCAGGCCGGTTTGCTGACCACCTTGCCGGTCCTCTGCCTGGGGCTGTTCGCGCCGCTGGCGCCGCTGCTGGCGCGACGTTTTGGCGCCGAGCGGGTGGTGCTGGGCATCCTCCTGACCCTGGCCGGGGGGATCATTCTGCGCAGTTCCATTGGCGAGATCGGCCTGTTCGCCGGCAGTGTGCTGGCCGGTGCCAGCATCGGTGTGATCGGCGTGCTGCTGCCGGGTATCGTCAAGCGTGACTTCGCCAAACAGGCCGGGACCATGACCGGCGTCTACACCATGGCCCTGTGCCTGGGCGCCGCCATGGCCGCAGGTTCCACCGTGCCGCTGAGCGAGCATTTCGACAAGAGCTGGGCAATGGGGCTCGGTTTCTGGGTGATCCCGGCACTGGTTGCCGCCGTGTTCTGGTTGCCGCAAGTCGGCCAGAAACACGGTGCGCACAACGTCGCCTACCGCGTTCGCGGACTGCTGCGTGACCCGTTGGCCTGGCAAGTGACCTTGTACATGGGCCTGCAATCGTCCCTGGCCTACATCGTGTTCGGCTGGTTGCCGTCGATACTTATCGGCCGTGGCCTGACGCCGACCCAGGCCGGTCTGGTGCTGTCGGGTTCAGTGATCGTGCAACTGGTCAGCTCGCTGGCTGCACCGTGGCTGGCCACTCGCGGCAAGGATCAGCGCGTGGCCATCGTGATCGTCATGGCGCTGACCCTGGGCGGATTGTTCGGTTGCCTGTACGCGCCGATCGAAGGTTTGTGGGGCTGGGCGATCGTACTGGGGCTGGGGCAGGGCGCCACGTTCAGCCTGGCATTGACCTTGATCGTACTGCGCTCGCGGGATTCCCATGTGGCGGCGAACCTGTCGAGCATGGCCCAGGGATTCGGCTACACCCTGGCCTCCATGGGGCCGTTCGCGGTGGGCATCGTGCATGACTGGACCGGCGGCTGGAATGCCGTGGGCTGGATCTTCGGGGTCATCGGCCTGGGGGCGATCATCGCTGGCCTGGGGGCCGGTCGTGCGCTGTATGTGCAGGTCGAAAGCGAAAAAGTCTGAGGGCGGCGCTACAGATAAAGCACTTCCAGGCTTGCCGCTCCATCGAGAAGGACATCGCTGCTCAGGTCGAGCGCTGAGGTGGGCGCGATGACGGTTTCGAGGGTCACGCGACTGCTCAGGTTCTGAATGGCGACGGGGCCCGCGGTGCTGCCCGCTATCTCGGTAAAACCGAGATAGCTTCTGGCGCCAATCGGTATCGGCTCGCTGCGCGACGGGCTCCAGGCCCGGCCTTCGGTGGTGGAGTCGGTCCGATAGACCCGAGGCAGTGCATCCACCACGGTTTGAGCCGGATCGAAGTGCAGGGCGTACAGACCGATCCTGTTGCCACTGCGATCAAGATTCAGGCCGTAATGGATTTCGCTGTTAACGATGGCCGTACCGCTACGATCGTCGCGCATGCGCAAGGCGAATCGCGTGGGTGATTGGCAACTGATGGCGAAGGCGAGGGACTTGTCTGGTAGGCGCGTTCGTTTATCGCTGTTCAGATCCTGCCGGGAAATTTTTCCGTAATCGACCAGGCCGTTGGGAAACAACGATGGCGTGCAGGCGGCGGGGGTAAGGAGACCTTTGACGGTCAAGTCCGTTGTTGATGCTGCCAGTACGCCATGAGTCGGGTTGATCAATAGAACAGCTGCAACGGGCGCAAGAAAGTGTTTCAACGATCAGTTCCTCTTCCAGGTTGAGGCGAGTGAGGCTGAACCACGCGTGATTTCGCACGGCGAGTGATTCAGCGGGTACTTACAGGTACATCACTTCGATGCTTGCCTCTCCGTTGATGCTTTCCTCGTCAGTCAGTGTCAAACCGTTTGCCGGGGCAATGGCGGTCCTTACATATAGCTGTGTGTCGAGATATTTCACCGGGATCGGAGAGCCGAGATCAGAGTGATGAGCGACCGATACGAGATTGCTCGGACTCAAGTCGTCGTAATCCTCCCAGCTTGCTCCGCCATCGTACGAGGCAATGGTGGTGACCCGCTGCCCGTCCGCCAGTGGATTTCTTACACTAAGCCAGATCGCACCCAGTTTTTCGCCGGCCTTGGTGAGTCCTATACCAAAGTAACCCGGTTCATATTCAGTACCCGCCATGTGATCGATTGCATTCAGTGCGAGCAGGGTCGGCGCGTCACACGCTACGGTCAATTGCAATGTGTGGGTGCTTACTAATGTGCTGGTGTTTGGATAAAGGGTATGCGAAGGGATTTTCCCTATGTCAATCTGCCCGCCTTCGGACAGGCTCGGCGAGCAGGCGGCCGGCGTGATGACCCCGGTAACGGTCAGGTCGGTCGACGACGCCAGGGCATAGGGCGCAATGCTCATCAGGGCGGTGGCGGAGAGTGCTGCGAAGTATTTTTTCATGTCGGTCATTGCTTCATCCTGGTGGTTGTTTACCGCACCCGGTCCCCGAGGATCGGGTTGGGTATTGATGCAAAACCACTCGCCCGAACGCTGCGAGCGGCTCAGCGTCGGGTCTTACTGGTAGGTCATTTCCAAAGGCGCGGCGCCATCCATTACGACCTCATCGGTCAAGGTCACGCCGTCGGCGCGAACGGTTCGGCGTCATGCGCTTAGAGGTACTTCACTTCGATGGTGGCCGAACCATCCAGCGTGACTTCATCGGTCAGGGTCAGGCTGTCGGCGCGAGCGATATACGTCTGAACATCCAGGTCCATCGCCAGATCCTTGATGGGGGTGGGAGTGATGGGGCCGCTGGCAGCGGCGAATGCGCTCAGTGACTCGGGGATTAACCAGTTTCTGAGCTCCCAACTTGCGCCGTCGTCTTCCGATTCGATCATCCGCACAGCATTGCCGTCCGCGACGGGGTTCTGGCCGGCCAGGTATACAAAGCCGATTTTTTCGCCGGCGTCGGTCAAGCCCAAACCAAACCAGCCATTGGATGATGTACCTGCCTTGTTGTCCGTTGAGTCCAGGGCAAACAACGTCGGGGCATCACAGGCGATGGTCATTTGCAGCGTTTGAGGTGGGAGTATGGTTTCTTTGTCTTGATTGAGGTCTTTTGCCGAGATCTTGCCGTTGTCCACCATGCCACCGCCGGACAGGCTCGGTGTGCAAGCCTGTGGCGTAATGACGCCAGTGACCGTCAGGTCGGTACTGGAGGTCGCGAGGGCAAAGGGCGCGACGCTGATCAGAGCGGTGCTGGAAAGTGCCGCGAGATACTTCTTCATATTGGCTAATGCTTCTTTTCAGTGGTTGTTTCCATCCCCTTGCCAAAGGTGCCGAGGAAGGAAGTGTGAGCCGAACCACTCGCCCAGACGCCGCGAGTGGTTCGGCATCGGGGGGTTAGATGTAAGTCATTTCAAATGTCACGGCACCGTCCATGACCACTTCGTCGGTCAGGGTCAGGCTGTCGGCGCGGGTGATGTTGGTGTTGACCTCGAGATCCATGGTGAGGTCTTTCACAAACAGCGGGGTGCTCAGGTCGGTGGTGGAACCGACTGACAGGAGGTATCCGGGGCTTGTTACCCAGGTTGCCTTCCAGGTTTTACCCTCGTCGTCGGAGTCGATGGCCTGTGCCGCCACGCCGTCTGCCAGGGCATTTTTGACATCGACGCGAACCCAGCCCAGTTTCTCGCCTGCGTCGGTCAGGCCCAGGCCGAACCAGCTTGCCATAGAGGCCGTGCCGGCCTGGCGATCGATGGGCTTTAATGCAAACTGAGTCGGCCCATCGCATGACACCGCCAGTTGCAGCGGATGGGTGCCGACCAACGTATCCTGCACTGGGTCCAGATCCTTCGCCGAGATCTTGCCGTTATCCACGACACCGCCGTTGGACAGGATCGGTGTGCAGGCAGCCGGGGTGATGACACCTGTGACCGTCAGGTCGGTTGACGACGCGAGGGCATAAGGTGCAACGCTGACCAGAGCGGCAGTCGACAGGGCCACGAAGTACTTTTTCATTTTTTTCCTTTTTGCTGGTTGATTCCTTGATTCGCCCAAGGCGCTCCATTGCGCCCCGGGGTCAACAAGGTGGGTTGGGTGTTACAGGTAAATAATCTCGATCGTTCCCGAGCCATCGAGCTGGACGGCGGTGCTCAGGTCCAGGGTTGAGGTGGGCGCAATGACGGCCTCGACGGTGACGCCGGTTGTCAGGTTCTGAATCGCGACCGGGCCTGCGGTGCTGCCGGCGATGTCGGTAAAGCCCAGGTAGCTTTTCTGGCCGACGGGGATCGGGCTTGTACTGGCCGTGCTCCAGGCCGCGCCTGTGGTGGTGGAGTCGGTTCGGTACAGGCGCGCAAAGCTGTCGGCGCTGGCATCGGCCGGATCGACATTCAGCGAATACAGGCCGATCTTGTTGCCACGGTTATCGAAGGCCAGGCCGTAATAAATCTCACTGTTGACCGTCGCCGAGCCTGCGCGGTTGTCGTGCATCACCAGGGCAAAGTGGGTCGGCGCATCACAATCGACCCGCAGCGTCAGGGTCTTGGGCGGCAGTCGAGTGCCCTGGTCGGTATTCAGATCGCTCTTGGACAACCTGCCAAAATCGACCAGGCCGGCGTTGGACAGCACCGGCTCGCAAGCCCCCGGCGCGAAGCGGGCACGCAGGATGGCTTCCCGGGAGCGGCCTGCCGCGACTGCGTCGAATACCCCCGTGGTTTCCCAGGTCACGGCGTCACGCACCCGCATCGCTTGTTCCTGAGCCCAGGCGGTCACCTCGATCTGCGCGGAGAAGCTCCGACCCTGCACCGTTGTACCGGCGCTTACTGGCACGATGCCGTGTTCCGGGCGCCAGATCAGGGTCGATGCGGTTTCCACAGGTGACTGGCCGACATTGGAAATCAGTCCCAAATCGACTGATTGCCCATCGAGTACGCCATCGCGTACACGCATTTCATAGCTGCCGCGCTCCGCGAAGTAATAGCGTTCGGCGGTCGCGGCCATGGCGCGGTAGAACACGCTCATGTCGGTGGGCTGCGAACAACTCAGGTTGAGGCCCAGGCGACGTTCGCCCAAGGTACGTACCGGTGTTGTATCGATGCGTATCGCACGGTTCATCAAGCCGTAGTCGAGCACGGGCTGGCTGAGGCTGAGCTGACAGTCCTGCGGCAACGCCCAGGCGTGAGATGAGAAGGCGCCCAGCGTCAGGGGGGCGAGGAATGGCAGCAGGTAACGGGACAGGTTCATCAATTATCCTCAGAGGGCTCGGCACTGGGCAACGGCGGTTTCGTAGTACGCCTCGGCGTCGGCTTTGGCCGGCAGCTCGAAATCCAGTCGGCAGCGCTCAAGCCCCGGCGCGGTTATCCACAGAGGGCGCAAGTCGAGAACGTTGGGCAAGAACACTTGGCCGGCGTCCTGAACCAGCGTCACGAACTCGCCGTCCTCGGTATTCACCGTCGCGCCTCGGGGCAGTGGTGTGCCCTGGCTCGTGGTGACCTTGAGCAAGGCGCGGCGGGTCATCGTGACCCCGAACTCGACGCGGTCGACCGCACCACGACCGGCCGATATCACGGCCATGCCGTTGTTGATATCGATGTTGCGCGGTAGCGAACGGGTATCGATTTCCACCGCACTGCGGCCATAGGCAGCGACTTGCGGGACCACCGCCTGACCTTGCCCGTCGGTCCAGACCGGGCCGCTGGGGGTGTTGACCCTGATGGCGTCCATCTCACCGACGGACAGCAGGGCGAAGGTGTCGCGCACCGGATAAGGCGACAGCGTCAAGCCACCGCCATGCAGCACGGCGCCGCCGCGGGCGCCGGCCTGATAGCTCGAGCGCTCGGCGTCGGAACGGGTGTAACTGAGGTCCAGCTGGCTGGAGCGCGGCAGCAACGAAACGCCGGCAGTGGACTGCATCTGTTTGTCGCGGGTGTCGTGTTCGACGCCGATCCGATAGCCGAATCGGTCGTTGACCCGTTCGTTCAGGCCGACACCGCTGCGGTACTCGCCAGCGGCACTGCGCACCCAGGTTCGTGCCCGGCGACTTTCGCCCAGGGGAATGCTGAGATTCAGGTAAAGACTGTTATCACTGCGGCTCGCCCCGCTGAGTTGCCATTCAGCGCTTGCCGAAACGGACACCCCGCCGATGCTGGTGCCCCAGGACGCCAGCGCACGACTGTTGCTTTGACCGTCGAATGAAGACGAGCGACTCATGCCGCCGCTGAAGGTGCCCAGGGCCGGGTGTGACCAGGCCAGCGCGACGCTTTGCCGATCGCGGTAACGGGACTTGTCGTTGTCTGAAGCGACGCTGAAAACGGCATCCTCAAGTTCGCGGTAGCCGAAGGTCCGGTACGAGCTGCCGGCGTTGATCGACCACTGGTCATCGAATCGATGGGATGCGCTCAGGTCGCCTTGGAGGCCGCGGGATGGGGCGCGTCCAACGGCATGGGCACTCAAAAGGCCGGCCTGAATCTGCGTCTCGGTCGAGGGCAGCAGGCCGAGACTGAAGCCAGTCGCACGATAATCGGCAGCGCCGGTCATGCCCGCGCTGAACTGCAATCGAGGATCCAGCGCTGCGCTCCAGCCACCGCTGATCACCCATGGATCGCCATCCTGAGCCTCACTTGTACTGCGTACCTGGCCGGCTCCCAGCGAGAAGCCGGGCGCGGGCAGGCCGATACCGAGCATGGCGGCCGGCACGGTAAAGCTGCGCTCACTGCCGTCCGCCTCTTTGACCGTGACTTCCACATCGGAGCGATTGTTGAGCCGACGCACGTCATTCAAGGAAAACGGACCGGCGGGCACCACCGTCGTATGAATCAGCGAACCGTTCTGTCTGACTTCGACCTGCGCCTGGCTGTGCGCGATGCCTTCGATCACCGCGTTTTGGCCTTCGACCCGCAGCGCCTGTTCGGTCATGACTTGCACACCGGTTATCTGCGCACCGGCGAGCACCGGGTTATAGAGATTGATCTGTCCGGCCTGCAGCACCGCTTGCTGACTGGCGAAGGTGCGCTGGGCATAGGCCGCCAAATGGCTGGTGCGCGACACGTCATCCTGCCGGGTCTGCACCTGACGACTGCGTACGATCCAGTCGCCGGCGTTGAAACCCAGTTCGGTATTGGCCGACAGATAACGGCTCGACTGATCGCCGAAGTGGCTGTGCAGGCTGTTGACGTCGTAATTGAGCAGACCGGCGAAGCCACCGGTTTGGTAGCCGGTAAAGTCCCGGGTTGTCGGGCGGATCGAGTCAGTGGGCACGATCAATGACAGGCCCAGGCTGGCCGGGTCCGGGTCGATCACGGTTTGTGGCCAGGCGCCGAGGAAGTCGTGACAAGGCTGATCATCCTGCGTGCCAGCAGGAACCTTCAGATTTGCTGTGTCGAGCAGGGCCTGGTCAAAGCACAAGTCACCCTGGCGACTGAACGCGGCATCCACCCGCCCACGGCGCTGACCGTTGACCGTGAGCGTGACCGGATGCCGGCCCGCGGTGAAGCGTGGCGCTCGTAGCAGCAGCGTCGCCAGTGCCGGGTCGATACCACGTTGCTCCAGCGTTCTCTTGTCGAACGAGGTCAGCAGCGGCGAGTCGGCCAAGGCGTCGGCACCGACATCGGTCAGCACCAGTGCATTGGCCAACCCCAGCCCCACCCAGGCTCGGGATCGCGGAAGGCGAGCGTTCGCCACTCGAATCGCGGGCATGGCTTCGCCATCACGGTAGGTCGATACGGTGTTCATGGAGTTCACTTGTCTTAGGCCAGCGTGCTGCTCGACACGCTGTGGTTCAGGCACACGTTCGGCGACGGTCAACGGGTCGTCGTCTCTGTTTCTTGTCGGCACCCACATTGCCTTGGGGCGCCAGGGTGATGCGTATCAGGATTCGACGGGTGCGTCGTAGTGCGGCACCGCAAAACCGTAGACGGTGGCGGGCAGGAAGCGCACCTGCGTCGCGGTTGTGGCCGTTGCCGGCACACTGATGCTCTCGCCGGGCAGCACATAGGTTCGCGGCAACAAAGCACCGCTCCTGGACGGCAACAATTGCAGCTCCTGCGCCAGGCGCACCACATAAGGTGTGTCGTTGCGCACGGTCAGTTGGCCGTCCCGCAATGACCATTGCAGATCGGTCCACGGCGTGCGATTGGGCGCCAGGCCCTTGGGGTGCAGAATCAGCGGCAGGTTCTGGCGCACCGTCACACCGACGCGGGCATGCCCGGCGTCGGCGGCAGGTCTGCCCTGGGGGATGCCTTCAAAGATCACGCGCTTCAAGCGTTGAGTGAGCAAGGGCTTTTCCGATTGCAGGATGAAGCGCACCAATTGGGTTTTCGACGCCTCGACGCGGGACAGCGGTGGAGTCACGAACACCAGGGATTCTTTGTCCTGCTCGATGTCTTCAATGGTGACGTGCAGCAACGCCAGGTTGGCGTCGGTATTGGTCACGGAAACCGAAGCCTCGCCATCAGCCTCGTTGACGATCACCACCGAGGTGTTCGGGACCATGCCGTCGGCCTGGACATGGGACGTCAGCAACAGCGCGAGTACGCCAATACCGGAGTGGATCATTTGACGCGAGAAAGAAAAGTACTTCGGCATGACGTGTCTCATGGGAACGTTCGAATAAAAGGAGTCCGGACTCAACTTCGATTGCGGGTGGCAGTACGAAAGCGAGCAAGCGGTCAGGGCATCTGCAGCATCGCGGTGTCGAGGAGGCTCAAAGACGTTTTCGTTGAGTTGCTCGTTCTTGGTAAAGGGCGCCAGTGACGGGAGCGGAATTTACGCTGGGTATGGCAGCGGCTGAAATGCAACAAATACGAAAAGAAGCGGCTCGGTGTATGAAAAGGTGTTGCGGATTACAGGCTGAAATCCGCCGGAATCGCCGTTGTGGGTAGTACGTCTGCGTAGGTTTATGCGTGATGCAATGTAGGAGTAATCTGATTGTTTGCTAGGCAAAAACTCAGGTCCTTAAGGACATTGGAAAATTCGGATTTCAGGTTTCGGGCGGGTGTTGTAGGGGGCGGGGAACGGCGTTAATTTCCGCGCCCTTCAATCACAAGCAGGAGACCTCCCACAATGCGAGTCGTAATTGCTGACGATCACTGTGTCGTCCGCATCGGGTTGCGGATGTTGATCAATGCCACCAGGCAATGCGTCATCGTTGCTGAGGCTGAGGGTACCGATAGCCTGATGCGTATTCTTTCGGGCACACCCTGCGATCTGTTGATCACCGATTTCTCCATGCCGGGAGGGCAGCAGGCCGATGGTTTGAAAATGTTGAGTACGATTCGGCGCGACCATCCGGCGTTGCCGGTCATTGTGCTGACGATGTTTACCAGCGTCGCCACGGCGAGGGCGGCGCTGGCTCAGGGGGTACGGGCCATCGTCACCAAATCCGCGGCGGAGACCGAACTGCCCCTGGCGATCAATGCGGTGGGTGGGGGGCGACGCTACATCAGTGAGTCGTTGCGAACACTGCTGGCTGACACGGGTAGCCAGATGAGCGAGTTGCCGTTATCGGCCAAAGAGCACGAAGTGGTGCGGATGCTGGCCAGTGGTATGACCGTCAGCGAAATCGCCAGTCACTTCCAGCGCAGTGTGTCGACCATAAGCAAACAAAAAAACATGGCCATGCACCGCTTGGGTATTTCCACGGATGTCGAGCTTTTTTCCTACGCCCGCGACAGCGGAATGTCGATCTAGGCGCTCAGCGTACGAGCTGTCCCGGTATTCTCGTGGCGAATACCCATAGTGTTCGGCACCTTTGCAGATTATTGTGCAGGCCATCTTTCGAAAACATTTCGCAACAACAGGGAGCCTGCCCATGAGTGATATCCACAGCGCATTGATCACCCGGTTCTACCAGGCCTTCCAACGCCTGGATGCCGAGGCCATGGCAGCCTGCTATACCGATGACGTGGTGTTCAGTGATCCGGCGTTTGGTGAGCTTCGCGGCCGCGATGCCAGCGACATGTGGCGCATGCTGACGACCCGGGCCAAGGATTTCTCCCTGAGTTTCGATAACGTGCGCGCCGATGAGCGCACGGGCGCTGCCCATTGGGTGGCGACCTATCTGTTCAGTCAGACCGGCAACATCGTGGTCAATGACATCCAGGCGCGTTTCGTTTTCCGTGACGGCAAGATTTGCGAGCATCACGACAGCTTCAATCTGTGGAAGTGGTCGCGTCAGGCGCTGGGTTTCAAAGGCCTGCTGCTCGGTTGGACGCCGTTGGTGAGCAACGCTGTTCGTGCTCAGGCCTTGAAGGGTTTGAAGGCATTCCAGGCCAGCCGCTGATAAGATCGCGGCTTGTCCCCTTCAAGCACTGATCGTTACGTGAACGCCCCCAGCGAAAGCCCTGTCGACACCGCCATTGCGGTGAGCAAACCCTGGTTCGTCTATCTCGTGCGCGCGGCCAATGGTTCGCTCTACTGCGGGATCAGCGACGATCCCGTGCGCCGCTTCGCCAAGCATCAAAGCGGCAAAGGGGCACGCTTCTTCCTGTCCAGCCCGGCCATGGCGCTGGTCTACACCGAAGTCTGTCGCGATAAAAGCGAAGCGTTGCGCCAGGAGCGCCTGATCAAGAAGCTCAAGAAAAGCGCCAAGGAATGCCTGGTGGCCAGTGCGGCCGCCGGCTTATCACTCTGACTGATCTGTTCCCATCAGGCAGATCTGTAGGCTGCTAACCGATTGCGCGCTAAGCTGCGACTTCCTATTCGTACGGCGGAGCCGAGCATGTCCGAGTTGATCCTGCATCATTACCCGACGTCCCCATTTGCCGAAAAGGCGCGTTTGCTGCTGGGCTTCAAGGGATTGTCCTGGCGCTCGGTGAAGATCTCACCGGTGATGCCCAAACCCGACCTGACCGCGTTGACCGGTGGCTATCGCAAGACCCCGGTGCTGCAAATCGGTGCGGATATTTATTGCGACACTTCGTTGATCGCCCGTCGTCTGGAGCAGGAAAAAGCCCTGCCGGCGTTTTTCCCGGAAGGCCAGGAAATGATCACCGCCAGCTTCGCCAGCTGGGCCGATTCGGTGGTGTTCCAGCATGCGGTCAGCCTGGTGTTTCAGCCGGAATCGATCGCGGTGCGCTTCGGCAATTTGTCGCCGGAAGCGATCAAGGCCTTTATCGCCGACCGCGCCGGGCTGTTCAGCGGCGGCAGCGCCACGCGCCTGTCGGCGGAGCAGGCCAGGCATCAATGGCCGACGATCATGGCGCGGCTGGAACAACAGCTGCAGCGCGAGGAGGGGGATTACCTGTTCGGCGAGCCGTCGATTGCCGACTTCGCCCTGGCGCATTCGTTATGGTTTCTCAAGGCGACGCCCGTGACGTCTCCGCTTGTGGATAACTATCCGGCGGTGAGCGCGTGGCATGCCCGTGTGTTGGGGTTCGGCCATGGCGCCTCGAGCGAGATGACCGCCGAAGAGGCGTTGCAGGTGGCGCGGGCTTCCACTCCGGCGGCATTGCCGGACGAACAGTTCGATGAACCGAATGGTTTCAAGGCGGGCCAGCCGGTGGTGATCGCAGCAACCGACTATGGCGTCGATCCGGTGGCGGGTGAGTTGTTGTTTGCCGGCCGCGAGGAATTGATTCTTCGTCGTGAAGACGAGCGTGGCGGTCTGGTGCATGTGCACTTCCCGCGGTTCGGTTTCCGGATCGAAGCGGCCTGACGATTCCTTGTAGGAGCAAGCTCGCTCCTACAGGGTTACTTCAGGGCAGCCAGGATCGCATCCGGGTCATACTTGCGAATCAGCGTTCCGTTCACATCGATGATCGGAATCCCGCCGCCGCCGAGCGCTTCATAGTCCTTGCGCGCCACGGCATCCTTTTCGATATCGAATTCCTTGTACGGAATGTTCCTTTGATCGAGAAAGCGCCGGGTCTGTTTGCAGTAGCCGCACCAGTCCGTGCTGTAGATCACGACATTGGCCTTGAGCTGCATCTGCTCGGACACCAGGCGGGTCGGGTCCATCAGGCGCTCGATCTTGCCCCAGTTCTGGTAGACCACGACCACCAGCAGGATCAGCAGGCATTTCTTCAACACCCTGCCCAGCATCAGTTGCGTCGCTTGAGCTGGTCGGTGAGCGAGGTGGGCAGGCCCTTGATGATCAGCGTACCGGCCTCTTCGTCATACTCGATCTTCGAGCCCAGCAAGTGTGCCTCGAAACTGATCGACAGGCCTTCGGCGCGGCCGGTGAAGCGGCGGAACTGGTTCAGGGTGCGCTTATCGGCCGGGATTTCCGGCGACAGGCCGTAATCCTTGTTGCGGATGTGGTCGTAGAAAGCTTTAGGGCGTTCTTCGTCGATCAGCTCCGACAACTCTTCCAGGCCCATGGGCTCGCCCAGTTTGGCCTGGCTGCTGGCGTAATCCACCAGGGTCTTGGTTTTTTCTCGAGCGGAGTCTTCCGGCAGGTCTTCGCTCTCGACGAAGTCACTGAACGCCTTGAGCAGCGTGCGGGTTTCGCCCGGCCCGTCGACGCCTTCCTGGCAGCCGATGAAGTCTCGGAAATACTCCGAAACCTTTTTGCCGTTCTTGCCTTTGATGAACGAAATGTACTGCTTGGACTGCTTGTTGTTCTGCCACTCGGACACGTTGATCCGCGCCGCCAGGTGCAATTGGCCCAGGTCCAGGTGACGGGACGGGGTCACGTCCAGTTGATCGGTCACTGCGACGCCTTCGCTGTGGTGCAGCAGGGCAATGGCCAGATAGTCGGTCATGCCTTGCTGGTAGTGCGCGAACAATACGTGGCCGCCGACCGAGAGGTTGGATTCTTCCATCAGTTTTTGCAGGTGTTCCACCGCCACGCGGCTGAACGCCGTGAAGTCCCTGCTGCCATCGAGGTATTCCTTCAGCCAGCCGCTGAAAGGAAAGGCCCCGGACTCCGGATGAAACAGCCCCCAGGCTTTGCCCTGTTTGGCGTTATAGCTTTCATTGAGGTCGGCGAGCATGTTCTCGATGGCGGCGGACTCGGCCAGTTCCGATTCGCGAGCGTGGAGAACTGCAGGTGTGCCGTCGGGTTTTTTGTCGATCAGGTGGACGATGCAATGACGGATCGGCATGGGTTTCTCGGCTGATTGAAGAGAGGAGGGCGTGCTCCCCCGAAAAAGCGCTCAGTGTACCGCAACCGCTGGTTTTGGCGCGGTGCGAAGGTCAATTCCAGGGTGGCGGGCGTCACATATGGGATTTTTTCCCGTTTTAGAGCAATAAAGCTGACCAAATGGGTAGCTGGAGGCGGATATTTCCCCGTCTCTGTGCTAGTTTTGCCCCGTCTTACGCGAAGTCACTGCGTTAAGCGTGCATTCAGCATTTGTCAGGTCGAACCAAACCCGGATTTCGGTATCTATAACCCCGATCCCGTGGTTATTTGGCCGAGGGTGCCAGATCCAGAAGATCGGGCTCGATGGCTGACACTGCACTCTGCAATCCATATGAATTTGATAGGGAAGGAACACTACATGGCTCTTACTAAAGACCAACTGATCGCCGACATCGCTGAAGCTATCGACGCGCCAAAAACCACCGCGCGTAACGCTCTGGACCAACTGGGCCAAATCGTTGCCGATCAGCTGGAAAACGGCGGCGAAATCACTCTGCCAGGTATCGGCAAACTGAAAGTGACTGAGCGTCCTGCCCGTACTGGCCGTAACCCTTCGACTGGCGCTGCCATCGAAATCGCTGCCAAGAAAGTGATCAAGCTGGTTGTGGCCAAAGGCCTGACCGACGCTGTTAACAAGTAAGACTTGTTAAAAGAAACCGTGCGCCGGAGTACTCCGGGCACGGTTTTTTTGTGCCCGTCAAAAA
The DNA here is from genome assembly GCF_054481235.1 of Pseudomonas fluorescens group sp. PF-69. Taxonomy (NCBI): domain Bacteria; kingdom Pseudomonadati; phylum Pseudomonadota; class Gammaproteobacteria; order Pseudomonadales; family Pseudomonadaceae; genus Pseudomonas; species Pseudomonas fluorescens group sp. PF-69. The sequence goes on from NZ_JBTMNC010000001.1 coordinate 2,808,738, forward strand.
GATCGGCGCAAGGTGGATCAATGTAACATTTTGTTTTTTGCTGAAGTGCGTTTTTATCCCCTGGCATTTCATGGGGCGACTGTTTCTGGCAATGGATTAATGGAATCGTCAGTTATGTAGGGCGTCGATTTTTACAGTGTGAATTGAATAAGTTAGTTTTCTCTGTGTGTCTGGCGAACTTTCCTACAGTACTGATAGTTGAGTGTCTGCCCTGGATCGGTAGTATCGATTCGGTGTGGCGCTCGGCTTTGCGTAAAAGCCAATAAACCAAATTCTAGTTGTTAGTTACAGGGACGTTTTATGAAACTTAAACAGTTGGTGATGTGCGTGTCGATTCTGTTGTCCGGTCAGGCCTGGGCAAATGTCACGGAGTACTGCCCAAGCCCTGCAGACATCAGGGAATTGAACCCGGGTGTCTACAACGCCCCCACGGCTGACGGCAATGGCGAGTGGTACGGTGTGTCTCAAGGCGGCCAGGGGCCGGTTGGAGAGTTCGAGGAGGCGATCTTCGTGCCTCACAAGGATGTCGAGGGGAGTACCGTCATAGGTGAAGTCCAGCGTTGTGGTTATAGGCTGCAAAAGGGCGGCGCGGTGGATATGAGGTTCAAAAGGGAAGGGACTGTCGCGAGTATCGATGTTGGCGGGGCGTGGGAAGAGTGGAACTCACGGTATTACTGCACAAACAAGGAAGTTCGCGGCTGTGCATTCAAAGAGATCGTCAGGCCAGCGAAGCACTGATGCATGGCATGTTTGACTCAGGTCACCTGGCGAGTTGTGGCCAAAGGCCGGGTCGACACTGTTAGCAAGTAAAGCTGGTTAAAAATAACCGTGCGCCGGATTAATCCGGCGCACGGTTTTTTTGTTCACGGCAACGACTTGTCCCAAGACATATCGCAGTGTTATTCCGTTGAAGCCTTGGCCCAGCGCGCCTGGCGCCAGGCCTGTTGCTGCGCCTTGGTCTGGAACGTCCAGGCGACGAAACGGCTCTGTTTCTGCCCCTGGGACATTTCCACCACTTGGCTTTCCAGCACGCCAGCCTTTTTCAGGGCGGTCTGGATCGCAGGCAGGTTCGAGGCTTTCGACACCAGTGTGCTGAACCACAACACCTGTTGCCCCACCTGCAGGCTCTCGCTGATCAATTGCGTGACAAACCTTGCCTCGCCACCTTCACACCACAACTCCGCCGCCTGACCGCCAAAGTTCAATACTGGCAGTTTGCGTTTCGGGTCGGCCTTGCCCAGCGCGCGCCATTTACGGGTGCTGCCTCGGGTCGCTTCCTCCAGGGAGGCATGGAACGGCGGGTTGCACAGGGTCAGGTCAAACCGCTCGGCGCTTTCGAGCAGGCCCAGCAGGATCTGTTTCGGGTTGCTCTGCTGGCGGATCTGAATGGCTTTGTTCAAACCATTGGACTGAATGATGGCTTTGGCGGCGGCGATGGCGGTGGCGTCGATCTCCGAGCCGAGGAACTGCCAGCGGTAATCGCTGTGACCAATCAGCGGATACACGCAGTTGGCGCCCATGCCGATATCCAGCACCTTCACTGCCGCGCCACGCGGGACCACGCCGTCATTGCCGCTGGCCAGCAGATCGGCCAGAAAGTGCACGTAATCCGCACGTCCCGGCACCGGCGGGCACAGATAGTCGGCCGGAATGTCCCAATGGGCGATGCCGTAGAACGACTTGAGCAGTGCCCGATTGAACACGCGCACCGCATCCGGGCTGGCGAAGTCGATGCTTTCCTTGCCGTATGGGTTGGTGATCACGAACTGCTTCAATTCCGGCGTGGTTTTGATCAGCGCCGGGAAGTCATAGCGACCCTGGTGGCGATTGCGCGGATGCAGGCTGGCCTTCTCGCGTGGCTCAACGGCTTTGGCTGCCTTGGTCGATTCAGGCTTTTGGCGCGCAGGTTTGGGAGTGCGGGGGGCAGTCATGGGGGTGTCGATTCGGGCGTGGCTAAAAGTGGCGGGCATTGTCCCACATCCGGCCATTGTGAGTTCAACTGTGCGGGTCACCGCAAGTCCGTTGTGGGAGATTCTATGTTTGGGAGAAAGGGGCGGATAAAAAAGGGAGGCCACCCGGGCCTCCCTGTTTCATTGCGATGTGCCGTTACAGACTGGCAATCCGCGCGTGTTGTTCCGCCAGCTTGCCCAGGGCCTGTTCGGCTTCGGCCAGCTTGGCGCGTTCTTTTTCGATGACTTCAGCCGGCGCCTTGTCGACGAAACCGGCGTTGGACAGCTTGCCGCCAACCCGTTGCACTTCGCCTTGCAGGCGCTGGATTTCCTTGTCCAGACGCGCGAGTTCCGCACCCTTGTCGATCAGGCCAGCCATCGGTACCAGCACTTCCATCTCGCCAACCAGCGCGGTCGCCGACAGTGGTGCTTCTTCGCCGGCGGCCAGTACGGTGATCGATTCGAGACGCGCCAGTTTCTTCAGCAAGGCTTCGTTTTCAGTGAGGCGACGCTGGTCCTCGGCGCTGACGTTCTTCAAGAACAGCGGCAGCGGTTTGCCCGGGCCGATGTTCATTTCGCCACGGATGTTACGCGTGCCGAGCATCAGGCCCTTGAGCCATTCGATGTCGTCCTCGGCGGCCTGATCGATGCGTGTTTCGTTGGCCACCGGCCAAGGTTGCAGCATGATCGTCTTGCCTTCGATGCCGGCCAGCGGCGCAATGCGCTGCCAGATTTCTTCGGTGATGAACGGCATGAACGGATGGGCCAGACGCAGGGCCACTTCCAGTACGCGAACCAGTGTGCGACGGGTGCCGCGCTGACGCTCGACCGGGGCGTTCTCGTCCCACAGCACAGGCTTGGACAGTTCCAGGTACCAGTCGCAGTACTGGTTCCAGATGAACTCATACAAGGCTTGGGCGGCCAGGTCGAAGCGGAACTGATCCAGTTGGCGGGTCACTTCGGCTTCGGTGCGTTGCAGCTGCGAAATGATCCAGCGATCGGCCAGGGACAGTTCGTAGGCTTCGCCGTTCTGGCCGCAGTCTTCGCCCTTGTCCAGCACGTAGCGCGCGGCGTTCCAGATCTTGTTGCAGAAGTTGCGGTAGCCTTCGACGCGACCCATGTCGAACTTGATGTCGCGACCGGTGGACGCCAGCGAGCAGAAGGTGAAACGCAGGGCGTCGGTGCCGTAGCTGGCGATGCCGTCGGCGAATTCTTCGCGGGTCTGCTTCTCGATCTTCTTCGCCAGTTTTGGCTGCATCATGCCGGAGGTGCGCTTGCTGACCAGCTCTTCCAGCTCGATACCGTCGATGATGTCCAGCGGGTCGAGGACGTTGCCCTTGGACTTGGACATCTTCTGGCCCTGGCCATCACGCACCAGACCGTGCACATAGACGGTCTTGAACGGAACCTGCGGCGTGCCGTCCTCGTTCTTGATCAGGTGCATCGTCAGCATGATCATCCGGGCAACCCAGAAGAAAATGATGTCGAAGCCGGTCACCAGCACGTCGGTGGAGTGGAATTTCTTCAGGAATTCGGTTTGCTCCGGCCAGCCGAGCGTCGAGAACGTCCACAGGCCCGAACTGAACCAGGTGTCGAGAACGTCGTTGTCCTGTTGCAGTGCAACGTCCGGACCGAGGTTGTGCTTGGCGCGCACTTCGGCTTCGTCGCGGCCGACGTAGACCTTGCCCGACTCGTCGTACCAGGCCGGAATCCGGTGGCCCCACCACAGCTGACGGCTGATGCACCAATCCTGAATGTCACGCATCCAGGAGAAGTACATGTTTTCGTACTGCTTGGGCACGAACTGGATGCGGCCGTCTTCGACGGCGGCAATGGCAGGCTCGGCCAAAGGCTTGGTGGAGACGTACCACTGGTCGGTCAGCCACGGCTCGATGATGGTGCCGGAGCGGTCGCCTTTCGGGACTTTCAGGGCGTGATCGTCAACGCTGACCAGCAGGCCCGCGGCTTCGAACGCGGCCACGATCTGCTTGCGTGCTTCGAAACGGTCGAGGCCGGCGTATTCGGCCGGGATCTTGCCGTCGATGCTTTCGTTCAGCGTGCCGTCGAGGTTGAACACCTGGGCGGCTGGCAGGACGCTGGCATTCTTGTCGAAGATGTTCAGCAGCGGCAGGTTGTGGCGCTTGCCGACTTCGTAGTCGTTGAAATCGTGGGCCGGGGTGATTTTCACGCAGCCGGTGCCGAATTCAGGGTCGCAGTAATCGTCGGCGATGATCGGGATGCGGCGGCCGACCAGCGGCAGCTCGACGAATTTGCCGATCAGGGCTTTGTAGCGTTCGTCGTTCGGGTTAACGGCCACGGCGGCGTCGCCGAGCATGGTTTCCGGACGGGTCGTCGCGACGATCAGGTAGTCGTTGCCTTCAGCGGTTTTGGCGCCATCGGCCAGCGGGTATTTCAGGTTCCACAGGAAACCTTTCTCGTCGTGGTTTTCCACTTCGAGGTCGGAAATCGCCGTGTGCAGCTTGGTGTCCCAGTTGACCAGGCGCTTGCCGCGATAAATCAGGCCGTCTTCATGCAGGCGTACGAAGGCTTCTTTAACCGCTTCCGACAGACCGTCGTCCATGGTGAAGCGCTCGCGGCTCCAGTCGACGGACGAGCCGAGGCGGCGGATCTGGCGGCTGATGTTGCCGCCCGACTGATCCTTCCATTCCCAGACTTTCTCGAGGAATTTGTCGCGGCCCAGATCGTGGCGATTCTGGCCCTGGGCTTCGAGTTGACGCTCCACCAGCATCTGCGTGGCGATACCGGCGTGGTCGGTGCCCGGCTGCCACAGGGTGTTGCGACCCTGCATGCGGCGGAAACGGATCAGGGCGTCCATGATCGCGTTGTTGAAGCCGTGACCCATGTGCAGGCTGCCGGTGACGTTCGGCGGCGGGATCATGATGGTGTAGGACTCGCCCGCGCCTTGCGGGGCGAAGTAATTCTCTGACTCCCAGGTGTTGTACCAGGAAGTTTCAATGGCGTGCGGCTGGTAGGTCTTATCCATGCGCGGCGGGACCCTATTGGCATTTATTCAGGAAAAGCCGAAGAGTATAGCGGGGATAAACTGTTACGCGTAGAGCGAGGCGTTAACGGGTGGGGGAAAAATCGTGACCGGTTGGGGATAAGGTTTGCCAATCAGGACGCCATCGCGGGCAAGCCACGCTCCCACAGGTTCTTTGTCGTACCGCACTTCCGTGACCGACTTCAATCCTGTGGGAGCGGGCTTGCCCGCGATGGCGATGGGTCAGGCGATCCGATTCAAGTCGTTATGCCGGGTTTCCTTCAGGCACAGCACTGCAATCAAGCTCAGCACCGCCGCGCCGGATACATACCCGCCGACATAGCTCAAACCGCCCATCGCCACCAGTTTCTGCGCGAAGAACGGCGCGGCCGAAGCCCCGACAATGCCGCCCAGGTTGTAGGCCGCGGAGGCGCCGGTATAGCGCACGTGGGTTGGAAACAGTTCCGGCAGCAGCGCGCCCATCGGCGCAAACGTCACGCCCATCAGAAACAGTTCGATGCACAGGAACAATGCCACGCTCCAGGTCGAGCCCTGGGTGAGCAGGGGTTCCATCAAGAACCCGGACAGAATGGCCAGCACGCCACCGATGATCAGCACCGGTTTGCGCCCGAAGCGGTCACTGGCCCAGGCCGAGAGCGGTGTGGCGGCGGCCATGAACAGCACGGCGAAGCACAGCAGGCCGAGGAAGGTTTCGCGGCTGTAGCCGAGTGTCGCCACACCGTAACTGAGCGAAAACACGGTCGAGATATAAAAGAGCGCGTAGCACACGACCATCGAGCCGGCGCCCAGCAAAACCGGCACCCAGTATTGGCTGAACAGCTCGATCAGCGGGATCTTCACTCGTTCCTGGCGCGCCACGGCGTTGGCGAACACCGGTGTTTCGTGGAGCTTGAGGCGCACATACAGCCCGACCATCACCAGCACGGCGCTGAGCAGAAACGGAATCCGCCAGCCCCAGGAGCGGAACTGTTCGTCGTCCAGGCCCATGGCCAGCGTCAGAAACAGGCCGTTCGCCGCCAGAAACCCGATGGAAGGGCCGAGTTGCGGAAACATGCCGAACCACGCGCGTTTACCTTTGGGCGCGTTTTCCGTGGCCAGCAAGGCCGCGCCGCCCCATTCGCCGCCCAGCCCCAAGCCTTGGCCGAAGCGCAACACGCAGAGCAGGATCGGCGCCCAGGCCCCGATGCTGTCGTAGCCTGGCAGCACGCCGATCAGCGTGGTGCACACCCCCATCAAGAGCAGGGAAGCCACCAGGGTGGACTTTCGGCCGATACGGTCGCCGAAGTGACCGAACAGCGCCGAACCCAGGGGGCGTGCAAGGAATGCGATGCCGAACGTGAGGAAGGCCGACAGCATCTGTGCCGTGCCGGATGTCTGCGGAAAGAATACCGGGCCGATCACCAGCGCGGCTGCGGTGGCATAGACGTAGAAATCGTAGAATTCGATGGCGGTGCCGATGAAACTCGCCGTGGCCACGCGGGTGGCGGAGTTCGTCGGTTGCGCGGGTGTGGAGTCGCTGTAAGTCGTGCTGGTCGTCATGCGGTTATCCCTGACAGTCATGTGCCCCAGTGGAGCGAATTATTATGGTTGATACCCAGGGATGTGGGTTTGGAGCGGGGTGCGGGTAGCACGGGTGTAGCGAGGCTTGGGTAAGCGGCTCGATTATAGGAAGGTGGCTAACGATCTAACAAGTGGCCTGTTTTTCGCGGTTTTTTGTGGGGAAGTTACGCTGAATCCTAGATAACCACCGGCATCGGGGTGGTCTGCCAGATCAGTACCCGAGTCACCCGATTGTCTTCGGTCTCGAGGATTTCCAGGCGATAACGACCGATCTTCAGGCATACCGCGCTCTCGGGAATCGTTTCCAGCGCTTCGGTCACCAGGCCGTTCAAGGTCTTCGGGCCATCGCTTGGCAGGTGCCAGCCAAGGCTCTTGTTCAGTTCGCGAATCGACGCTGCGCCGTCGATCACCAAGCGGCCATCGGCCTGGGGGTGGATGTGCGGGTTGTTCAGGCTTTGCTGGCTTTCGAACTCGCCGACGATTTCTTCGAGAATGTCTTCCAGGGTCACGATGCCGAGCACTTCGCCGTACTCGTCGACCACCATGCCCAGGCGGCGTTGCTGTTTGTGGAAATTCAGCAGTTGCAGTTGCAGCGGAGTGCTTTCAGGCACGAAGTACGGTTCGCGACTGGCAGCCAGCAGCGCTTCCAGGGTCAGGCTCGCGTCGGGTAGCAGGTGGCCGATTTGCCGGGTGTTGAGCACGGCTTCGACCTGATTGATATCACTGTGGAACACCGGCAGGCGGGTGCGCTTGTTGTGGCGCAGTTGCTCGATGATTTCCTCGATCGGATCGTCGAGGTTGATCCCGTCGACTTCACTGCGCGGAACCAGAATGTCGTTGACCGTGATGTTGTCCAGCGCATGGATGCCAGGCAGCGAGTGCGGGCGGCAGATGGCGGGTTCGCGATCGTCGTACTGGGCTTTCGGTGGTTCGTCTTCGCTCTGTTGCACCACCTTGGCTTTGCGCTCGAGCGGTCTGAGCAGCAATTGGCTGGTGGCGTTGAGCAGCCATGCCGCCGGGTAGATGAGCTTCAGCGGGATGCGAAGCAGGTTGTTGCCCAGTGCCAGAATCGCATCCGGATGGCGGGCGGCGAGGGCGCGTGGCAGGTAGTCGGCGAACACCAGCAAGATGGCGCTCGCGCCGAGGCACGCGACCCAGGGCCCCTTTTCGGCCCAGGTGAAAAGGGCCAGCAGTGTACAGATAACCACCACCAGCGTGCGGCACAGGGTGTTGCACAAGATCAGGCTGTTGAGCGGAAAGCTCAGCCTGGTCAGCGGTTTGTCGCTTGAACGTGAGGCGATGCGCTTGGCCAGTACGTGCTGGTGAGCGGCTTCAATGGCGGTGAACAGCCCCGACCATAAAATCAGCAGGGCCACTACTGCGAGCATCGGCCCTATGGGCAAGTCGTCCATTTATGCCGCCCGTCAGATGTGCAGGATGTATTCACGAACCAGCTTGCTGCCGAAATACGCCAGCATCAGCAGGCAGAAACCGGCAAGGGTCCAGCGAATGGCCTTGTGTCCGCGCCAGCCGAGGCGGTTACGACCCCAGAGCAGTACGCTGAAGACGATCCAGGCCAGGCAGGCCAGCAAGGTTTTGTGCACCAGATGCTGGGCGAAAAGGTTTTCGACGAACAGCCAGCCCGAGATCAGCGACAGGGACAGCAGGGTCCAGCCGGCCCAGAGAAAGCCGAACAGCAGGCTTTCCATGGTTTGCAGCGGCGGGAAGTTCTTGATCAGCCCCGAGGGGTGTTTGTGCTTGAGTTGATGGTCCTGAACCAGCAACAGCAAGGCCTGGAACACCGCAATGGTAAACATGCCGTAGGCGAGGATCGACAGCAGGATGTGAGCGAGGATGCCCGGTGCTTCGTCAATGATCTGCACGGTACCGGCGGGCGCAAACTGTGCCAGAAGCGCCGTCGCGGCCCCCAGTGGGAACAACAGCACCAGCAGGTTTCCCACCGGTATGCGTGAGCAGGCGAGCAGGGTCAGGGCTATGACGGCCGCAGCGATCAGGCTGGCGGCGCTGAAAAAGTCCAGCCCCAGCCCGATTGGCGTCAGCAGATGAGTGACCAGGCTGGCGCCATGGGCCAGTACCGCCAGCACGCCGAGCGTGACGAGCAGCCGTTTGTTCGCCTTGGCGCCGTTGGCCAGGCGAGTGCCCTGATAGAAAGTCGCAGCGGCATACAAGCAGGCGGCGGCGAGAGTGGTTAGCAAGCTGGGTGACAAAGGGAGCATAAGTCCTGTTAGGCAAGCCCGAAAGCCGATGAGTTTGGCATAGAACCCACACGGCACGAAAGTGCGAGGTGTCCGCCAGACGCAGTCTTCGCTATAATCCGCGACCTGCCCACGCCGCAGGCTCGCCGAGTACACGTTTTAGTCCGGTACGGGCCGCCACTATCCCGGTCTACACAGGGCCTGAAAGGATCGCGCAATGTTTGAAAACTTAACCGACCGTCTCTCGCAGACGCTGCGCCATGTCACCGGCAAGGCCAAGCTGACCGAAGACAACATCAAAGACACCCTGCGTGAAGTGCGCATGGCGTTGCTCGAAGCCGACGTCGCCTTGCCGGTGGTCAAAGACTTCGTCAACTCGGTCAAGGAACGCGCTGTCGGTACCGAGGTGTCGCGCAGCCTGACGCCGGGCCAGGCCTTCGTGAAAATCGTCCAGGCCGAACTCGAAAGCCTGATGGGCGCGGCCAACGAAGACCTGAACCTGAGCGCCGTTCCACCTGCCGTGATCCTGATGGCCGGTTTGCAGGGCGCTGGTAAAACCACCACCGCCGGCAAGCTCGCGCGCTTCCTTAAAGAGCGCAAGAAGAAGTCGGTCATGGTCGTGTCTGCGGACGTCTACCGTCCTGCGGCGATCAAACAGCTGGAAATGCTCGCGGGCGAAGTCGGCGTTACCTTCTTTCCTTCCGACCTGAGCCAGAAGCCGGTCGCGATCGCGCAAGCCGCTATTAAAGAAGCAAAACTCAAATTCATCGACGTGGTGATCGTCGATACCGCCGGTCGCCTGCACATCGATGAAGAGATGATGGGCGAGATCAAGGCGCTGCATGCCGCGATCAACCCGGTCGAGACCCTGTTCGTGGTCGACGCCATGACCGGCCAGGATGCCGCCAACACGGCCAAGGCCTTCGGCGATGCGCTGCCATTGACCGGTGTGATCCTGACCAAGGTCGACGGTGACGCCCGTGGCGGTGCGGCCCTTTCGGTGCGCGCCATCACCGGCAAGCCGATCAAGTTCATCGGTATGGGCGAGAAGAGCGAAGCGCTCGATCCGTTCCACCCTGAGCGTATCGCCTCGCGGATCCTCGGCATGGGTGACGTTCTCAGCCTGATCGAACAGGCAGAAGCGACCCTCGACAAGGACAAGGCCGACAAGCTGGCCAAGAAGCTGAAGAAGGGCAAGGGTTTCGACCTCGAAGACTTCCGTGATCAGCTGCAACAGATGAAAAACATGGGCGGCCTCGGCGGCCTCATGGACAAGCTGCCGAACATGGGCGGCGTGAACCTGGCGCAGATGGGCAACGCCCAGAGCGCGGCAGAGAAGCAATTCAAGCAGATGGAAGCCATCATCAACTCCATGACCCCGGCCGAGCGCCGTGACCCTGAGCTGATCAGCGGTTCGCGCAAGCGTCGTATCGCCATGGGTTCCGGCACGCAAGTGCAGGACATCGGTCGCTTGATCAAGCAGCACAAGCAGATGCAGAAGATGATGAAGAAATTCTCCGCGAAAGGCGGGATGGCCAAAATGATGCGCGGCATGGGCGGTATGTTGCCCGGCGGCGGCATGCCGAAAATTTAGTGCCCTGTCACGCCAAAACTGAGCGTACTGGCGTAACAGAGCACCAGAATCCGCGCCGGTCGTCGCACCGGCGCAGACCCCGCAGGGACGCGGGATCTCCAGCAAACCCGCATTTGGCGGGAGCTGACCGGCCGTTTTCAACGACGGCTCTATGGCAGATCTGAATGGCACTTTGATAGGTGCCGGAAAAAGGCATTTGCAAAAGTCCGGATATTCCTTAGAATATGCGGCCTTTCGGGCACCCATGCCCGCTGTGCATTTAGATTTGCAGCACCGACTACAGGAACGATGTTCACATGCTAACAATCCGTCTTGCCCTTGGCGGCTCCAAAAAGCGCCCGTTTTACCACTTGACCGTAACCGACAGCCGCAACCCGCGCGACGGTTCGCACAAGGAACAGGTTGGTTTCTTCAACCCTGTTGCTCGTGGTCAAGAAGTCCGTCTGTCCGTGAACCAAGAGCGCGTAGCCTACTGGCTGAGCGTTGGTGCACAACCTTCTGAGCGCGTTGCTCAGTTGTTGAAGGAATCTGCTAAGGCTGCGGCCTGAGCAATATGAACGCGACGCCAGCTGTTGCTGATGATTTGATCGTTATCGGCAAGATTTACTCGGTTCACGGCGTTCGCGGCGAAGTGAAGGTGTATTCCTTTACTGATCCGATTAAGAACCTGCTGGATTACAAAACCTGGACGCTCAAGCGTGACGGCAATGTAAAGCAGGTAGAGCTGGTCAGCGGACGCGGGAACGACAAGTTCCTGGTCGCAAAGCTCAAGGGTCTCGATGATCGTGAGGAAGCTCGTCTTCTGGCCGGTTATGAGATCTGCGTGCCGCGCAACCTGTTCCCTGAACTGACCGACGGCGAGTACTACTGGTACCAGCTGGAAGGTCTCAAGGTTATCGACACCCTCGGACAACTGTTCGGGAAGATCGATCACCTGCTAGAGACCGGCTCGAATGATGTAATGGTGGTCAAGCCTTGCGCTGGCAGCCTGGATGATCGCGAACGCCTGTTGCCCTATACCGAGCAATGCGTGTTGGCAGTCGACCTGGCCGCGGGCGAGATGAAGGTGGATTGGGACGCGGATTTCTAAGCGTGGCTAACTTGCGCGTAGAAGTGATCAGTTTGTTTCCCGAGATGTTCTCCGCCATCAGCGAGTACGGCATCACCAGTCGTGCGGTGAAACAGGGGCTCTTGCAGCTCACCTGTTGGAATCCGCGAGACTACACGACGGATCGACATCACACTGTGGATGATCGCCCATTTGGCGGTGGTCCGGGCATGGTGATGAAGATCAAGCCCCTGGAAGACGCTCTGGTTCAAGCCAAAGCCGCCGCCGGGGAGGGCGCGAAGGTTATTTACCTGTCGCCCCAAGGCCGTCAACTGACTCAGTCGGCGGTACGCGAGTTGGCGAATCTGGATGCATTGATCCTGATTGCCGGCCGCTATGAAGGCATTGACGAGCGTTTTATTGATGCTCATGTCGATGAAGAGTGGTCGATTGGCGACTATGTACTGTCTGGCGGTGAGCTGCCGGCGATGGTCCTGATCGATGCGGTTACACGACTGCTGCCTGGAGCTTTAGGGCATGCGGACTCCGCCGAGGAAGATTCCTTTACGGATGGTTTGCTGGATTGCCCGCACTACACCCGACCGGAGGTGTATGCGGATCAGCGTGTTCCCGACGTATTGCTAAGTGGCAATCACGCGCACATCCGGCGTTGGCGTTTACAGCAGTCCCTTGGTCGGACCTATGAACGACGCGCCGATCTTCTGGAAAGCCGCTCGCTTTCTGGAGAAGAGAAGAAGCTGCTCGAGGAATATATCCGCGAGCGGGACGATAGTTAACAACGTATCGATGGTAGATCCGACGATTTACCTTAGGAGCACAGCATGACTAACAAAATCATCCTTGCACTCGAAGCAGAGCAGATGACCAAAGAGATCCCTACCTTTGCCCCGGGCGACACCATTGTCGTTCAGGTGAAAGTGAAGGAAGGCGACCGTTCGCGTCTGCAAGCGTTCGAAGGCGTTGTTATCGCCAAGCGTAACCGCGGCGTAAACAGTGCATTCACCGTTCGTAAAATCTCCAACGGTGTTGGCGTAGAGCGTACTTTCCAGACCTACAGCCCGCAAATCGACAGCATGGCCGTTAAGCGTCGCGGTGACGTACGTAAAGCCAAGCTGTACTACCTGCGTGACCTGTCCGGTAAAGCAGCTCGCATCAAGGAAAAACTGGCTTAAGTCCAGCTTCCGATGCAGAAAAAAAGCAGCCTACGGGCTGCTTTTTTGTTGCCTGTGATTTAGCGACGCTTGAGCAGATCCCCGTGCTGTCGAGCCTGCCCTGCCCAGGGCTGAATCAGCGTCAGCAGAGTCCACTCGACTGTCCGGTTGCAGCAGAACCTTGCGCGATGCGCGCGCAGGCGCAGTAGTGCAAAACGGGACCGGCCAGAATGCCAACACAATCTGCTGTCCACTCATTCAAGCTCCCTGTTTCTTGCTGTGGCTGGCTATGAAAGACTAGCGACCGTTTCTACCGTCTTCCTGAATTTTTACGCGCCGTTTCAACGCCGTGTGTTTTGAGTGCCCATGCCTGCCATCGAACATCCATTGATAGACCAGTTCCTCGACGCACTGTGGTTGGAGAAGGGGCTTTCCGATAACACCCGCGATGCCTATCGCAGTGATCTGGCCCTGTTCAACGGCTGGTTGCAGGAGAAAGGGCTGGAGTTGGCCAACGCCGGACGCGAGTTGATCCTCGACCACCTGGCGTGGCGTGTGGAGCAAAACTACAAACCCCGTTCAACCGCGCGATTTCTCTCTGGCGTGCGTGGCTTCTATCGCTATTTGCTGCGGGAAAAGCTGATCGCCGTTGACCCGACACTTCGCATCGATATGCCGCAACTCGGCAGGCCGCTGCCCAAATCCTTGTCGGAGGCCGATGTAGAAGCACTGTTGAAGGCGCCTGATTTGAGCGAAGCCATCGGACAGCGCGACCGCGCCATGCTGGAAGTGCTTTATGCCTGCGGCCTTCGGGTGACGGAGCTGATCAGCCTGACGCTGGAGCAGGTCAATCTGCGCCAAGGCGTCTTGCGAGTGATGGGCAAAGGCAGCAAGGAGCGACTGGTGCCGATGGGTGAGGAGGCGATTGTCTGGGTCGAGCGCTACATGCGCGATGGGCGCGGCGAGCTGCTTGGCGGGCGTCCCAGCGATGTCTTGTTCCCCAGTCAGCGCGGCGAGCAGATGACCCGCCAGACGTTCTGGCATCGGATCAAGCATCAGGCGAAAGTCGCGGGAATCGGCAAGTCGCTGTCGCCGCACACATTGCGACATGCTTTCGCCACACACTTGCTCAACCACGGTGCCGACCTTCGGGTGGTGCAGATGCTGCTGGGGCACAGCGATTTGTCGACCACCCAGATCTATACCCATGTTGCCCGGGCGCGGTTGCAGGACTTGCACGCCAAGCACCATCCTAGAGGCTAGCAAAAGTCCTGTGGGAGCGAGCTTGCTTGCGATGAGGCCTGAACTCCAACATTAATGGCGCCTGATTGACCGCGATCGCGAGCAAGCTCGCTCCCACAGAAAGCAGTCGTCAAAGCCTTGCATCACCGGGAGTCGGACACCGTTGCCTTATGTGGTAGGCTTTGTCGGTTTGCACGATGGGCGGTTATGACCCGGTGTTTCGGCACGGGCGTTCTGATCGTCCCATTTGTCCGCCTTCAGGAGTTCTCATGCGTCTGACCCAGATTTTCGCTGCCGCCGCCATTGCGTTGGTCAGCACCTTTGCCGTCGCCGATGACGCGGCCGACAAAGCCATCCGTAAAAGCCTGGAAAACCTCCAGCTCGAAGTGCCGGTAGAAAGCATCACCGCCAGCCCGCTGCCGGGCTTGTACGAAGTCAAATTGAAGGGCAGCCGCGTGCTGTATGCCAGTGCCGACGGCCAGTACGTGGTTCAGGGCTACCTGTTCCAGCTCAAGGATGGCAAACCGGTCAACCTGACCGAGAAGACCGAGCGACTGGGTATCTCCAAGTTGATCAATGAGATTCCGGTCGCTGAAACCGTGGTATACCCGGCCATTGGCGAAACCAAGTCGCACATCACCGTGTTCACCGACACCACCTGCCCGTACTGCCACAAACTGCACGCAGAAGTGCCTGAGCTGAACAAGCGCGGCATCGAAGTGCGTTATGTTGCGTTCCCGCGCCAGGGCCTGGGCTCGCCGGGTGACGAACAGTTGCAAGCGGTATGGTGCTCGAAAGACAAGAAAGCGGCCATGGACAAGATGGTCGACGGCAAGGAAATCAAGGCCGCCAAGTGCGATAACCCGGTTTCCAAACAGTTCGCCCTCGGCCAGTCGATTGGCGTGAACGGTACGCCGGCCATCGTTTTGGCCGACGGTCAGGTCATTCCGGGCTACCAGCCTGCGCCACAAGTCGCCAAACTGGCGTTGGGCGCGAAGTAAATTCGCATCGTCACGGTCAGCCGTTGACGATCATGGTCCGGCAGCAGCATTCGCCGGGCCATCAATAGAGAGCCGCGAGCATGCGGTTGTTTTCACGGCCGGCCTTGAGTCGGCCGTTTTATGGGGAGTTCACAGTGAAACCGGTCAAAGTAGGCATCTGTGGGTTAGGAACCGTCGGTGGCGGTACCTTCAACGTACTTCAGCGCAACGCCGAGGAAATTGCTCGTCGTGCCGGGCGTGGAATCGAAGTGGCACAAATTGCCATGCGCACGCCAAAGCCTCAGTTCCAAACGACCGGTATTGCGATTACCAACGATGTCTTCGAAGTGGCCACGAACCCTGAGATCGACATCGTTATAGAGCTGATGGGCGGCTACACCGTTGCCCGTGAGCTGGTACTCAAGGCCATCGAGAATGGCAAGCATGTGGTCACCGCGAACAAGGCGCTTATCGCCGTTCACGGTAACGAAATTTTCGCCAAGGCTCGCGAAAAGGGCGTGATCGTTGCGTTCGAAGCAGCCGTGGCGGGTGGCATCCCGGTGATCAAGGCGATCCGTGAAGGCCTGTCGGCCAACCGTATCAACTGGGTGGCCGGGATCATCAACGGCACCGGTAACTTTATCCTGACCGAGATGCGCGAAAAGGGTCGCACCTTCGAAGACGTGCTGGCCGAGGCGCAAGCTCTGGGTTATGCCGAAGCCGATCCGACCTTCGACGTTGAAGGCATCGACGCGGCGCACAAGCTGACGATCCTGGCGTCCATCGCCTTCGGTATCCCGCTGCAATTCGACAAGGCCTACACCGAAGGCATCACCAAGCTGACCACCGCTGACGTGAACTATGCCGAAGCGCTGGGCTATCGCATCAAGCATCTGGGCGTGGCGCGCAGCACCGCGGCCGGTATTGAGCTGCGCGTACACCCGACGCTGATCCCGGCCGATCGTTTGATCGCCAACGTCAACGGCGTGATGAACGCGGTCATGGTCAACGGTGATGCTGCCGGCTCGACCCTGTTCTACGGTGCCGGCGCCGGCATGGAACCGACGGCTTCGTCGGTCATTGCCGACCTGGTGGATGTCGTTCGCGCCATGACTTCCGATCCGGAAAACCGCGTGCCGCACCTGGCCTTCCAGCCGGATTCGCTGTCGGCGCACCCGATCCTGCCGATCGAAGCCTGCGAAAGCGCCTACTACCTGCGCATTCAGGCCAAGGACCATCCGGGCGTGCTGGCGCAAGTCGCGAGCATCCTGTCGGAGCGCGGTATCAACATCGAATCGATCATGCAGAAGGAAGTCGAAGAACACGACGGCCTGGTGCCGATGATCCTGCTGACCCACCGTGTGCTGGAGCAGCACATCAACGACGCGATCACCGCCCTGGAAGCCTTGGCTGGCGTTGTGGGTCCTGTCGTACGGATCCGTGTCGAGCACCTGAACTAAGCCGTTATCGTTCACCGGGCTCACGGGTTGAGCCCGGGTTTACGAACACTGTCCATTGGAGTCAGTCATGCGTTACATCAGTACCCGCGGCCAGGCACCGGCCCTGAATTTCGAAGACGTCCTGCTGGCCGGTCTGGCCACCGACGGCGGTCTGTACGTCCCGGAAAACCTGCCACGTTTCACCCAGGAAGAAATCGCTTCCTGGGCAGGTCTGCCGTATCACGAGCTGGCGTTCCGGGTCATGCGCCCGTTTGTCACCGGCAGCATTCCGGACGCCGATTTCAAAAAGATCCTCGAAGAAACCTACGGTGTGTTCGCCCACAGCGCCGTTGCGCCGCTGCGTCAGTTGAACGGTAACGAATGGGTGCTGGAGCTGTTCCACGGCCCGACCCTGGCGTTCAAGGACTTCGCCCTGCAACTGCTCGGTCGCCTGCTCGACTACGTGCTGGAAAAACGTGGCGAGCGTGTGGTGATCGTTGGTGCGACCTCCGGTGATACCGGCTCGGCCGCCATCGAAGGCTGCAAGCACTGCGAAAACGTCGATATCTTCATCCTGCACCCGCACAACCGTGTTTCGGAAGTGCAGCGTCGGCAGATGACCACCATCTTCGGCGAGAACATCCACAACATTGCGATCGAAGGCAACTTCGATGACTGCCAGGAAATGGTCAAGGCGAGCTTCGCCGACCAGGGTTTCCTGAAGGGCACTCGCCTGGTGGCGGTGAACTCGATCAACTGGGCGCGAATCATGGCCCAGATCGTTTACTACTTCCACGCTGCGCTGCAGTTGGGTGGCCCGGCGCGTTCGGTGTCGTTCTCGGTGCCGACCGGCAACTTCGGCGATATTTTCGCTGGCTACCTGGCGCGCAACATGGGCCTGCCGATCAACCAGTTGATCGTCGCCACCAATCGCAACGACATCCTGCACCGCTTCATGAGCGGCAATCAGTACGTCAAGGAAACCCTGCACGCCACCCTGTCGCCTTCCATGGACATCATGGTGTCGTCGAACTTCGAGCGTCTGCTGTTCGACCTGCACGGTCGCAACGGTGCGGCGATCGCCGGGTTGATGGACAGCTTCAAGCAAGGTGGCGGTTTCAGCGTCGAGCAGGAGCGCTGGACCGAAGCACGCAAACTGTTCGATTCGCTGGCAGTGGATGATGCACAAACCTGCGAAACCATCGCCGAAGTCTATGAGCAGACCGGTGAAGTGCTGGATCCGCACACCGCCATCGGCGTGAAGGCTGCACGGGAATGCCGTCGTAGCCTGGATATTCCGATGGTGATCCTGGGCACCGCCCACCCGGTCAAATTCCCGGACGCCGTGGAAAAAGCCGGTGTAGGAAAAGCACTCGAACTCCCCGCACATCTTTCTGATTTGTTTGAGCGAGATGAGCGGTGCACCGTGTTGCCGAATGACTTGAAAGCCGTACAGGCCTTTGTCAGTCAGCATGGCAACCGTGGCAAGCCTTTGTAACGGCAAAAGCTGTCACAAATTGAAGCCCGTCTCCTGACGGGCTTTCTTGTTTCTGCATGCCACACTTGCCGGGAAGAGTCGCCCATGAAGGACGGGCGAGCTGATCATCAAGGAAGTGGCAATGCTGTTTTTCAGAAGGTCAAGGTCAGCCCCATGCTGGCTGTTGTTGCTCGGCGCCCTGGTTTTCTCCCAATGGGGGCTGGCCTCTCATTCGGTGGTTCCTGAGCCCGTGAAGACGATCAGGCTGGACGCTCAAGAGCTGAAATGGATTACCGAGCATCCGCGCGTCATCGTCGCATCACTGGAATACCCGCTGTACCTGTTCAAGGACGAGCATGGCCATTGGAGTGGCTTGAACAGGGATTTGCTTGATCGCATCAGCGCCATGACCGGTTTGCAG
The DNA here is from genome assembly GCF_054481235.1 of Pseudomonas fluorescens group sp. PF-69. Taxonomy (NCBI): domain Bacteria; kingdom Pseudomonadati; phylum Pseudomonadota; class Gammaproteobacteria; order Pseudomonadales; family Pseudomonadaceae; genus Pseudomonas; species Pseudomonas fluorescens group sp. PF-69. The sequence goes on from NZ_JBTMNC010000001.1 coordinate 2,826,858, forward strand.
TTTGTTCATGTCGAGTCCTTTTCGATCGATCAGATGCTTGAAAGTCTGGAGAGGGGGGCTGCGGACATGAGCACCACGCTCTCGATGAATGATGAACGCAAAGCGTTTCTGGACTTCAGCTATGCGTTTGGTGGCGCTGGCTGGGTGTTCGTCGGTCGGGCTGGGGAGCCGCCAGTGCAATCGCTGCAGCAGTTGGCAAAAAGAGTGTTGGTGTTGCCGGCCCGCCACGCCCTGGAGGCCTTGATTCGTCGCGAATATCCAGCCATTGAGTTGCGCTCTGTCAAGACCAGCGCCGAGGCCCGCGCGTGGGTCGAAAGCGGGCTGGCCCATGCAACTATCGAAAACGAGATCGGTGCTCAACTTTTTCCCTCGGGATTGCTTCAGGTGGGCCATATCGTCGAGGGCAAGTGGGACCCGGACTACCTGGCAGTGCGTCAAGGTCAGCCGCAGTTGCTGAGCATCCTCAACAAGGCGCTTGAGGCGTTTCCTCCCGCCGAATTACGTGCCATTCGCCAGAAATGGTTCAATGGGATAACACCAGCGCCAGTACGTACCGTCGGTCAACGGATTGCCGAGTGGGGCTGCTGGGGAGTCGTTATCGCCGGCCTCTTCGGGTTGCTGTCCTTACTCTGGAACCGCCGCTTGGCAGCATTGGTCCAGCAACGGGCACAGGCCGAGAAAAGCCTCAGTGATCAGCTTGCGTTCCAGCACGCGTTGATCGACGCCATGCCTGATCCGATTTTCGTCCGGGATCTGCAAGGGCGTTTGATCATGTGCAATAAAAGCTATGAGGAGAGGTTGTCGACCCGTTTCGATCAAATGCAGGGGCGCCAACTGATTGAACTCGATGTGTTGCCCAAAGCGACTGCTGAGCTGCTGCACACCGAGTTCATGGCTCAACTGGCTAATCGCAAGTCGCACTTCAGTGAGCGGCAATTGCTGTTCATGAATGGCCTCAGGGACATCTATCAATGGACGGTGCCGTTTTACAGTTCGGACGGCCAACTGCGAGGTTTGCTCGGGGGCTGGACTGATATCGACCAGCGCATCCGACGGGCGTGATGCGCTTGTTTTTTCTCTGTCATCTTTGGCATGCATGCTCTATCGACGGGAGGCTCAGCTTCCCGGCAATCGGTTTTCAGAACTTTCTTCTCGGGCCAGCGGTCATTTACTGTAGAGATACCCCAGGCACTTTGTTTCGGACTATTGAGTGGTGATCGAGATGGAAAGTATCAGTCTCTTGCTCGGTGAGGCTCTGAGCCCGTACCAGGTGACGCTGACCCCGTCGGGTATTCATGGTGAATGCCGGGTGTCATTGACGAATACGATGGGTGCCGTTGTGGTCGAACGCGAGTTCAACCAGGCCCAATTGAGTGATAAACGTCTGCTCACGGATGTGGTCGACGGTTTGCATCGCGATGTGCTGATTGCGGAAGGGCGGCTGGAGCCCTGTGTCATTGCGGCATTGCGCCATGCAGCTCAAGACAAGTTGCTGGCCCGCCGGAATTGAAATTGTTTTTTGTGGGAACCTTCCTGCGCCCGGATCAGTCAGATCTTTTAACAGCAGGATCAAGCATTGTGCTCCGGTGCTTGTAGCTTGCTGCCAATGGTCTATAGATAGGCCACGTTTAACCCCGAGTCGTCTCCCCACTTCTCGGGGTTTCTTTTTGTCGGGTGGTTGTCAGTGCCCGGCCTGCAGCTCAAAAAATGCCTTGGACGCCTGCAGATACTCGCTGCGACTTTCCGGGTCGAGCCAGGCGGCGTAGGCCTCGCTCAGTTCATCGCGAGGCAGGTTGTGCAGTAGTTGATTGATCTCGATGATTGCCTGTCGGCCTTGGGGCGTGTCGGTACAGCCGATGTAGCCGGACAGGTACTTGCCGGTGCCGCGAATCGGATAGAACTGCAATTCATCCTCGTCGATCCCTTGTCGCTGAGCCTGGTAGCGGATCTCCGGTCGGTAGCCCAGCAACAGGTGCAGGCGCCCGAGGCGTTGCATCTGAAGCAGGCTACCCAGCGCGTCGTTGCCGTAGTGCAGGGTCAGTGCTTGAGGGGAGGCTTGCTTGAGCAGTGCATCGATAAACTCGCCGTAGTTGCGTTCGGCAACAATCCCCAGCGTTACGCTGCCAGTGGCCAGCAGGGCCGCCAGATCCACCTCTCCGTCCTTGATGAAAGGCGTCAACACCTCCCGATCGCCACGGCGTACGGCCAAGCCGTTGCTCATGGCGCGGAAGACCGGAACGGAAAACGCGATCCAGTTATCGCGCTCCTTGCTCCAATTCAGCGCTGCATCGCACGTGAGCGCCGATTCGCGGAGCATTTGCAGTCCGCGGGCACGATTGACCTTCTTTACGCTGTGCTGGTACTGGGGCATGCCGGCGATTAGCTGCCGCAACAGCTGATCGATGACACCCTGATTCTTGTCCGGCCCTTCGAAAATGAACAGTGGCGGCAGGTCCCGCTTCAGCCAGACCAGGGATTCCCCGGCCTGTGCCAGCATCGGCAAGGTCAGTCCGCTGATCAGCCACATGCTCACCAACGCAAACAACACCCGCCTGGTCAGTGGCAGGCAGTGCTTTATTGACCGCGCCAGCAGACGCTTCAGCTCAGATGGCCCCGTCTTTGCGCAGCTGTGCGATCTGCGACGCGTCATAGCCAAGTTCCTGGAGTACCTGTGCGTTATGCTCACCCAGTTGCGGCCCGACCCATTCACATTCACCGGGTGTCTCTGAGAGTTTCGGCACAATCCCCGGCATCTTGAAGTCTTTGCCATCAGGAAGCTTGGCCTGCAGGAACATTTCCCGGGCCAGGTATTGCGGGTCGCTGAACATGTCTTCGGCGCTGAAGATCCGGCTGGCGGGCACATCGGCCTGGTTCAAGCGCTCTATGACCGTGTCCAGCGGCAACGAATTGACCCAGCGATCGATCACCCCGTAGAGCTCGTCGCGGCGGCTGTCGCGCCCATCGTTGCTGGCCAGGGTCGGGTCATTGGCCAGGTCTTCGCGACCGATGATCATCATGAAACGCTTGAAGATCGCATCGCCATTGGCGCCGATCTGCACATGTTTGCCGTCGGCGCTGGTGTGGATCGAGGAGGGGGTAATACCGGGCATGATGTTGCCGGTGCGTTCGCGAATAAAGCCGAAAACATCAAATTCCGGGACCATGCTTTCCATCATGGCGAAAATCGCTTCATACAGCGCCACATCCACCACTTGCCCCTGGCCGCCATTGACCTCGCGGTGACGCAGGGCCATCAGCGCACCAATCACGCCCCAGAGTGCAGCGATCGAATCACCAATGGAAATCCCGGTACGCACCGGCGGCCGGTCTTCGAACCCGGTGATGTAACGCAGGCCCCCCATGGATTCACCGACCGCTCCAAACCCCGGCTGATCCTTCATCGGACCGGTCTGACCGAAGCCCGAGAGTCGCACCATCACCAGTTTCGGGTTCAGCGCGTGCAAGACCTCCCAGCCCAGACCGAGTTTTTCCAGCACGCCGGGGCGGAAGTTTTCGATCAGGATGTCCGCTTCACTGAGCAGCTTTTTCAGAATCGCCAGGCCATCCAGATGTTTGAGGTTGAGCGTCAGCGACTTTTTGTTGCGCGCCTGAACGAACCACCACAGCGAAGTCCCTTCGTACAACTTGCGCCACTTGCGCAGCGGATCGCCACCGTCCGGAGACTCGATCTTGACCACATCGGCACCGAATTCGGCGCAGATGCGCGAGGCAAACGGACCGGCAATCAAGGTGCCCAATTCGATGACTTTCAGACCCGAGAGCGGTTTGTCGGTGAGCGGCATACTAAATCCTGTAGGACAAAAGACTGAGCGAATACAGACTTTTAACATAGCCGACTGTCAGGCGCTCAAGGTAGATCGCCTTCTATTCGTTGATTGCCTGCCGCATCGGTTAGACTTGCCGACTTTCCTCGTATCAAGAAGCCCGTTCATGGCCCAGCCGTCCACGACTTACAAGTTTGAACTGAACCTCACCGACCTTGACCGCAGCGTTTACGAGAGCGTCAAGCAGACCATCGCCCGTCACCCTTCGGAAACCGAAGAGCGTATGACCGTGCGCCTGCTGGCCTATGCCCTCTGGTACAACGAGCAGCTGTCCTTTGGCCGGGGTCTTTCAGAAGTGGATGAACCGGCCTTGTGGGAAAAAAGCCTGGATGACCGTGTCCTGCACTGGATCGAAGTCGGCCAGCCGGATGCCGAGCGCCTGACCTGGTGTTCGCGTCGCACCGAACGCACCAGCCTGCTGGCCTACGGCAGCCTGCGCGTCTGGGAAGGCAAGGTGATCCCGGCGATCAAAAACCTGAAAAACGTCAACATCGCCGCCGTGCCCCAGGAAGTTCTGGAAACCCTGGCCAAGGACATGCCTCGCGTTATCAAGTGGGACGTGATGATCAGTGAAGGGACGATTTTCGTCACTGACGATCGTGGCCAGCATGAAGTCCAGTTGCAGTGGCTGGCCGGCGAACGCGGCTGATCGTTCGCCGCTGGACCGCGTCATGCGCCTTTATCCCACGTACTGAAGAGAAGCTCCTGTCACCCCATGCGCATTGAATCTCGCCTGTTGCCCGACCCCTTGCCATTGCTGGGTGATATTCCACCCCTGCTGACCCGACTCTACGCCGCGCGGGGCGTGCAATCCGCAGTCGAGCTGGACAAGAGTCTGGCGCGGCTGATTCCGTTCCAGCAGCTCAAGGGCATTGATGCTGCCGTGGACCTGCTGGTGACCGCGCTTGAACAGCGGCAACGGATTCTGATCGTCGGCGATTTCGACGCCGATGGCGCGACGGCCAGCACCGTGGGCACCCTGGGTCTGCGCCTGCTGGGCGCGGCCCATGTCGATTACCTGGTGCCCAACCGTTTTGACTACGGTTACGGCCTGACACCGGAGATCGTTGCCGTGGCGCTGGAGCGTCAGCCACAGCTGTTGATCACCGTGGACAACGGTATTTCCAGTGTCGAAGGTGTGGCCGCAGCGAAAAAGGCTGGCCTCAAGGTGCTGGTCACCGACCACCACTTGCCCGGTGATGAATTGCCCCAGGCCGACGCCATCGTCAACCCGAACCAGCCAGGTTGTGAGTTCCCGAGCAAGGCGCTGGCCGGTGTCGGGGTGATTTTCTATGTGCTGATGGCCCTGCGCGCGCGCTTGCGCAGCCTGGGCTGGTACGAGAACAAGCCGCAGCCGAACATCGGCGAATTGCTCGACCTCGTGGCGTTGGGCAGCGTGGCTGACGTGGTGCCGCTGGATGCCAACAACCGGATTCTGGTGCACCAGGGCCTCGAGCGGATTCGCGCCGGACGTGCGCGGCCGGGCATCAAGGCGATCCTCGAAGTGGCCAAGCGTGAGCCGGCGCGCATCACCTCCACCGACCTGGGATTCATTGTCGGCCCGCGCCTGAACGCAGCGGGGCGCCTGGATGACATGAGCCTGGGCATCGAATGCCTGCTGACCGAGGATGCGGCGCTGGCCCGCGAGATGGCCGCTCAGCTGGACGGCATGAACCAGGACCGCAAATCCATCGAGCAGGGCATGCAGCGTGAAGCGCTGGCCCAGCTAAAGGATTTGCCGGTGGATTCCATGCCATTTGGTCTGTGTCTGTTCGATCCCGAGTGGCACCAGGGCGTCATCGGCATCCTCGCATCGCGCATGAAAGAGCGCTATTTCCGTCCGACCATCGCCTTTGCCGATGCGGGAGACGGGCTGCTCAAGGGCTCGGGGCGTTCGGTCCAGGGCTTCCATATCCGCGATGCCCTGAGCGTGGTGGCGGCGCAGCATCCGAACCTGATCAGCAAATATGGCGGCCATGCCATGGCCGCCGGTCTGACCCTGCCGGAAGCTAATTTTCCGCTGTTCGCCGAGGCCTTTGACGCTGAGGTGCGCAGGCAATTGCGCGAAGAAGACCTGACCGGGCGTCTGCTGTCGGACGGCACCCTGGCGGTCGAGGAGTTTCACCTGGAACTGGCCCGCGCGCTGCGCCATGCCGGTCCCTGGGGGCAACACTTTCCGGAGCCGCTGTTTCACGGGGTGTTTCAGTTGGTCGAGCAACGCGTCGTCGGCGAACGGCACCTCAAGGTGGTGCTCAGAAGCGAATGTGGTTCGGTCAAGCTCGATGGCATTGCCTTTGGTGTCGACCGCGATATCTGGCCGAATCCGACCATCAAGTGGGTGGAACTGGCCTACAAGCTCGACGTCAACGAGTTCCGCGGCAACGAGACCGTTCAACTGATGATTGCCCACATCGAACCGCGTTGAGCCGATACATGTAGGAGCGAGCTTGCTCGCGATGGTCGTGAACGATAACGCGCTGAATCTGGTCTCCATCGGCGCCTCTGGTTTTTTCGCGAGCAAGCTCGCTCCTACTGCGATGTCGACTAGGCTCTAATCACTGCTTGATAATCCTTGTGACGTCTTGTCGAATTTTTTGCCCGCGGGGGCGGGTGCTGCATCTATTTCCTGTCACTCGTCGACTTTTCAAACAGAACCCTGGAGCCTGACCACTGATTCGAGAGGTGCCCCATGAGTCTGCTGCTTGAACCCTATACCCTTCGTCAACTGACCCTGCTCAACCGCATCGCGGTATCCCCGATGTGCCAGTATTCCAGTGTGGATGGCCTGGCCAATGACTGGCACCTGGTCCACCTCGGCAGCCGTGCCATCGGCGGGGCCGGACTGGTGTTCACCGAAGCCACGGCGGTCACGGCCGACGGGCGTATCACCGCGCAAGACCTTGGTTTGTGGAACGATGAGCAAATCGAGCCACTGCAACGCATCACCCGCTTCATTGCTGCCCAAGGCGCCGTTGCGGGTATCCAGTTGGCGCACGCAGGGCGAAAGGCCAGCACCTATCGGCCGTGGCTGGGCAAGCATGGCAGCGTTAAGATCGAAGAGGGCGGCTGGCTTCCGGTCGGCCCGTCACCGATCGCGTTCGACCCCCAGCACACTCAGCCCAGGCAGCTTGATGACGGCGAAATCGCCAACGTCATTCAGGCCTTCGTCGATTCGGCCAAGCGCGCGCTGATTGCCGGTTTCAAAGTGGTCGAGGTGCATGCGGCCCATGGTTATCTGTTGCACCAGTTTCTTTCGCCCTTGAGTAATCAACGGCGCGATCAATACGGCGGATCATTCGAAAATCGCATCCGCCTGGTGCTGCAAGTCACCGAAGCGGTGCGCGCGGTGTGGCCCGAAGAGTTGCCGTTGTTTGTCCGGGTTTCGGCCACTGACTGGGTGGAGGACGGCTGGAATCCCGATGAAACCGTCGAGCTGGCGCGGCGGCTCAAGGCGCTGGGTGTGGACCTGATCGATGTTTCGTCCGGCGGCACGGCGGCGAATGCGGAAATTCCCACTGGGCCTGGTTATCAGACTCGCTTTGCCGAGCGCGTTCGCAAGGAAGCTGAAATTGCGACTGGCACCGTAGGCATGATCACCGAGCCGGCTCAGGCCGAACACATTCTGCGCACCTGTCAGGCGGATATCATTTTCCTGGCCCGCGAGTTGTTGCGCGATCCTTACTGGCCGCTGCACGCGGATGACGATCTCGGCGGACGCAAAGCCATCTGGCCGGCGCAGTACCAGCGTGCGACCCACCGTGACCAACCCATCCATGAATCAGATTTGCGGGATATATGAGACAGCGCCTCTTGTAGGAGCGAGCCTGCTCGCGATGGACGTCAACGATAACGCGCTCTGCCGGATACCCCGCGTTGCCCTGGCGTTTTTCGCGAGCATGCTCGCGCCTACAGTATCAAGCGGTGCAATCAGGCTGCTTCGATCTTGCTGCGGTGCTGCTCGACCTTGTTCAGGTAATCCTTGAGCTTGTCCTGTTCCGCGGCCGTGGTGAACAACCCGAGCTTGCTGCGGCGCCACAGGATGTCGTGTGCGGTGGTGGCCCACTCTTCACTGCACAAGTAATCGACTTCGCGGGTGTAGAGGCCGCCACCGATGTGTTCGCCCATGTCACTGAGGTTCTGTACGCCTTCGAGCAGACGCCAGGTACGGCTGCCGTAGGTGGTCGCCCAGCGGCGCGAAATTTCTGTCGGGACCCAGTCGAACTTGTCGCGAATCAACGCGCTCAGCGCTTGCGGGGTGGTCATGTCTTCGCCGCCCGGCAAGGTCGCGTTGGCGGTCCAGCTCGGCTTCATCTGCGCAAAGTACGGCGCCAGTTGCGCAAGCGCCGATTCGGCCAGTTTGCGGTAGGTGGTCAGCTTGCCACCGAATACCGACAACAACGGTGCTTCTTCGCCACTGCCCGACAGCGCCAGGGTGTAATCGCGCGTGACGGCCGACGGGTTGTCGGATTCGTCGTTGCACAGCGGACGCACGCCGGAATAACTGTGCAGGATGTCGTCGCGGCTGATTTGCTTTTTGAAGTGGGCATTGACCACTTTGAGCAGGTAGTCGGTTTCGCCTTCAGTGATCGCCACCTTTGCCGGATCGCCCGTGTATTCGCGGTCGGTGGTGCCGATCAGGGTGAAATGGTTCAGGTAAGGAATGGTGAACACGATGCGCTGATCTTCGTTTTGCAGAATGTGCGCGTGCTCGCCTTCGTACAGCTTCGGCACGATCAGGTGGCTGCCCTGGATCAGGCGGATACCGTAGGGCGATTCCATCTTCAGGTCGTCGCGGATGAACTTGGCGACCCATGGGCCAGCGGCATTCACCAGCGCCTTGGCGCGGATCGAAAACAGACTGCCATCGGCGCGCTCCAGATGCAGGTGCCACAGGCCTTTGGCGCGACGAGCGCTGACGCAACGGGTCTGGGTATGGACATGGGCGCCTTGTTCCCGGGCGGCCATGGCATTGAGCACCACCAGCCGTGCATCGTCGACCCAGCAGTCGGAGTATTCGAAGCCCTTGGTGATTTCACTTTTCAGCGCGCTATCGGGACCGAACGTCAGGCTTTTCGAACCGGCGAGTTTTTCCCGTTTGCCCAGATGGTCGTACAGGAACAGGCCGGCACGAATCATCCAGGCGGGTCGCAGGTGCGGGCGATGCGGCAGCACAAAGCGCATTGGCTTGACGATGTGCGGAGCCTTGGCCAGCAGCACCTCACGCTCGGCCAGGGCTTCGCGCACCAGACGGAATTCATAGTGTTCGAGATAACGCAGGCCGCCATGGATCAGCTTGCTGCTGGCCGACGAGGTATGGCTGGCCAAATCATCCTTTTCGCAAAGGAACACCGAGAGACCGCGACCGGCGGCATCCGCTGCGATCCCCACGCCATTGATCCCGCCACCAATGACGGCGATATCGTAGACCTCGGCAAGAGGGGGCGTAGGCAAGGTGGAAGTGGGCATCGGCTCGGGCCTCGGGATTCTTTGAAGTTCTGTATTTGAAATCGAACATGAATGTTCATTTGCGAAAATACTAGCCCATAAAGACGCATGCAGCCAGTCAGATTCGATTGAAAAAACTCATCGAAAGGCGTTTAAAGGAAAATTATCGAACATTTTGCAGAGGGGGAGGGGAAGTAGGTTCTATAGGAACCTGGCTTGCCGGCAATGGCGTCATTCAGGCCGATCGCCGCCAAGCCGACTCCTGCAGATTATTTAATGGCGCGGTGTTAAACGACTTCCAGTCTGACTTTGTGCTGGCTCAAAAGCTGCGCCAGCGCAGGGGAAGGCTGCTGATCCGTGACCAGGCAATCAACCAGGCTGATCGGCCCCAGGCGAATCATGGCGTTGCGCCCGAACTTGCTGGAGTCCGCGGCCAGAATCACTTGTCGGGCATTGGCGATGATCGCCTGGGAAACCCGCACTTCCTGATAATCGAAATCCAGCAGGCTGCCGTCTTCATCAATGCCGCTGATGCCAACCAGGGCGAAATCGACCTTGAACTGGTTGATGAAATCGACACTGGCCTGACCGACCACGCCACCGTCACGTCGCACATTGCCCCCGGTCAGCAGAACATCGAAGTCGTCCTTGGCGCTGAGCATCGAAGCCACATGCAGGTTGTTGGTGATGATTTTCAGATGGCTGTGGTTGAGCAGCGCCCGGGCAATCGATTCGGTGGTCGTGCCGATATTGATGAACAGCGAGGCGTGATCGGGGATCTGTGCGGCGATCGCTTCGCCGATGCGCTGTTTCTCGTCGCGCATCTGATCGGCGCGCATGGCGTAGGCGGTGTTTTCGACGCTGGAGTCGTAGGCTGCGCCGCCGTGGTAACGACGCAACAAATTGGCTTCCGCCAGCTGATTGATATCGCGGCGAATGGTCTGCGGTGTAACAACGAACAGCGTGGCCATTTCCTCGATACTGACGTACCCGCGTTCGCGGACCAGTTCGAGAATTTGCTGCTGACGGGGAGGCAGATTCATGGGGCGTCCTTTGGGCTGCCGAGCAAAATTTGCCCATGATGCCGCAGGAATCTCCTCCCGACCAGTTACTCGCGGCTACAGTCTGCTGCCTGGGTTATTCAGCCCCTTCGTGCGGCTCCCAATCGCGGGTGCGGCTGACGGCTTTTTTCCAGCCGGCGTAGAGTTTTTCCTTCGCCGCTTCGTCCAGCGCCGGTTCGAACTTGCGTTCAATAACCGCCTTGCCGCGCAGTTCTTCCAGGCTGCCCCAGAAGCCGCAGGCCAGGCCTGCCAGGTACGCGGCACCCAGTGCGGTGGTCTCGCGCATTTGCGGGCGCTCGACCTGCGTGCCGAGGATGTCGGCCTGGAACTGCATGAGGAAGTTGTTCGCCACGGCACCGCCGTCCACGCGCAGGGCCTTGAGGCGTTCGCCGGCGTCTTGCTGCATGGCGTCGAGCACGTCGCGGGTCTGGTAGGCAATCGACTCCAGCGCGGCACGAATGATGTGATCCACACGGACGCCCCGGGTCAGGCCGAACAGTGCGCCACGGGCATACGGGTCCCAGTACGGCGCGCCCAGGCCAGTGAACGCCGGTACCAGGTACACGCCGTTGCTGTCCTTGACCTTGTTGGCGAAGTATTCGGTGTCGTGGGCGTCGTTGATGATTTTCAGCTCGTCGCGCAGCCACTGGACGGTGGAGCCGCCATTGAACACAGCGCCTTCCAGGGCGTAGACCACTTCACCGCGCGGACCGCACGCGATGGTGGTGAGCATGCCGTGTCTGGACTTCACGGCTTTGTCGCCGGTGTTCATCAGCAGGAAGCAACCGGTGCCGTAGGTGTTCTTGGCCTGGCCTGCCTCGACGCACATCTGACCGAACAGCGCCGCTTGCTGGTCGCCGGCGATCCCGCCGATGGCGATGCCGCTTTTGGTATGGCCGTAGATCTCCGACGACGATTTCACCTGGGGCAGCATTTCACGCGGGATGTCCAGCACCTCCAGCATCTTCGCGTCCCACTCCAGGGTGTGGATGTTGAAGAGCATGGTGCGCGAGGCGTTGGTGTAGTCGGTGACGTGGACCTTGCCGCCGGTAAATTTCCAGATCAGCCAGCTGTCGACGGTGCCGAACAACAACTCGCCGTTGCGCGCGCGTTCACGGCTGCCTTCGACGTGATCGAGGATCCACTTGAGTTTGGTGCCGGAGAAGTACGGGTCGGTGACCAGGCCCGTGGTCTCGCTGATGTATTGCTCGTGGCCATCACGCTTGAGCTGCTGGCAGATCTCGGTGCTGCGGCGGCACTGCCAGACGATCGCGTTGTAGATCGGGCGGCCGGTGTTCTTGTCCCAGACCACGGTGGTTTCACGTTGGTTGGTAATGCCGATGGCGGCGACCTGATCGTGATGCAGGCCGGCTTGAGCCAGGGCCTCGACCATCACGGCGCTTTGGGTGGCGAAGATTTCCATCGGGTCGTGTTCGACCCAGCCCGCTTGCGGGTAATGCTGGGCGAATTCGCGCTGTGCAGTGCAGACCACGTTGGCGTCGCGGTCGAAGATGATCGCGCGGGAGCTGGTCGTACCCTGATCGAGGGCAATGATGTAGTTCTTATTCTGTGTGTCGGTCATGTCGATTGCCTTGGACGAAATAAGGGAGTGAGGTCTGGCGCGCGATTGAATGGGCAGAATCACGTGCCAACGGTATCAAGAAATTCTTGGTTTGCCGTCAATGGCCGGTGCTGTGTCCTTTGTAGCAGGTGCGACGCTTGGCAGATGGCGGGCAATGACCCCGCGATAGGCTGCGGCGCCGAGGCAGGCCCCGATAATCGGTGCGAAAACCGGAACCAGGAAGTACGGGATATCGCGCCCGCCGGTGAAGGAAATGTCACCCCTGCCAGCGAAGAACGTCATCAATTTAGGGCCGAAGTCACGGGCGGGGTTCATGGCGAAACCGGTCAGCGGTCCCATCGAACTGCCGATCACAGCGATCAGCAAACCAATCAGGACTGGCGCCAGCGGGCCGTTCGGCAGGCCATTGTTGTCGTCAGTCAGGGACATGATCACGCCCATCAGAATGGCGGTGATGATCACCTCGACCAGAAAGGCCTGTGAGGTGGACAGGCTCGGATTGGGAAAGGTGGAGAACACCGACGCCAATTCCAGGCTGGCTTCAGTGCCGCGAACCATATGGTGAGTTTGTTCGAAATCGAAGAATAGATTGCTGTACAGCGTGTAAACCAACAAGGCGCCACAAAAGGCACCCGCCACTTGGGCCAGGATGTAGAACGGCAGTTTGCGCTTTTCGAAGTCGGCGAAAATGCTCAGCGCGATGCTGACGGCAGGGTTGAGATGAGCGCCGGAAACCCCGGCGGTCAGGTAGATCGCCATGCTCACGCCGATACCCCAGATGATGCTGATTTCCCACAGACCAAAGCTGGCACCCGCGACTTTGAGGGCGGCGACGCAACCCGTACCAAAAAAGATGAGCAAAGCAGTACCCAGGAACTCGGCCATGCATTGGCTCGAGAGCGACGGTTGTTGTAAAGCGGTTGTCATTGAAACCTCATTTTTTATTGTCTGGCGCTTTCTTTCCATCATGGTCAAAGCGCGTTTTTTCACCGGGTCAGGATCCCCATCCATTGCCCGGTTTGTTGCTGGGTGCTGCGGTAGGACGTTTCGTGCAGTTTCAAAAACGAAAAAATATAGACAAGAAACACTGCTGTCAAAGGTCGAAAGTGAACCGTCAGTCAGAATGCAACTATTCGTCGCATGAATGACCTATTGATTGAATGGACGGAAGGGCGCGCCATAGAGCCTTTTGTGGACCAATGTCCTAGAATCCCGCCCAATATTTTCTACCGCCGCCAAGTCTGGAGCTGTCATGACACCCGCATTGGATTTGTTGAAAAAAGTTCGCGCCGAACACCGAGTGCACAGTTATGAGCATGACCCGAAGGCCGCTTCCTATGGGCTGGAGGCGGCGGAGAAACTCGGGCTCGACCCTGCGCAGGTGTTCAAGACCCTGCTGGCCGCCAGTGAGAAAGGAGAGTTGCTGGTCGCGGTAGTGCCCGTTGCCGGCACCTTGGACTTGAAGGCCCTGGCTCACGCGGCCGGGGTGAAAAAGGTCGAAATGGCCGATCCTGCGGCGGCGCAGCGTTCAACCGGTTATCTGTTGGGTGGGATCAGTCCGTTGGGGCAGAAGAAGCGCTTGCGCACGTTTATCGATAATTCGGCTCAGCCTTTTGCGAGCATTTTTGTCAGCGCAGGTCGACGCGGTCTGGAAGTTGAATTGGCCCCTGCCGTGCTCGCCGAACACACCCAGGCGAAGTTCGCTGACATCGGGCGCGCCTGAGTCGCTGTATGGCGAAAATTAGTCAGCACTGTCACTGGTGCAGCGTTGTCGACCGCTTCATGCTCAAGGGCAAAACACAAGGAGACGGTTATGCAGCTTGAGTTTCACCAGGTCGATGCGTTCAGTGATCGGCCATTTGGCGGCAACCCGGCAATGGTTTACCGGCTCGATGCCTGGCTCGCCGATGAGTTGATGCAGAAAATCGCCGCGGAGCACAATCTCGCCGAAACGGCCTTCGTGGTACGTGAAGGGCAGGGTTGGCGCATCCGCTGGTTCACTCCGACCACCGAGGTTCCATTGTGCGGTCATGCAACGCTGGCCAGCGCTTATGTATTGTTTGAAATCTATAAAGAGCCGGTCGAGCGTCTGGACTTCACCTGTCAATCCGGTCCGTTGAGTGTGAGTCGCGACGGTGGGCGTCTGTGGCTGGACTTTCCGGCGATCGTTCCTTCGGAAATAGGTGTGAGCCTGGATGTCGAGCGCGCCCTGGGCGTGGAAGCCATCGATGTGCTGGGTTCGAATGAGCTGTTCGTGGTGCTGGAGTCCGAGCAGGCGGTGCTCGACTGCAAGCCTGACATGGTTGCCCTGGCGAAGCTGCCCTGGCTGGGGGCGATCGTGACCGCCCGGGGCACCAAGCACGATTTCGTGTCGCGCTATTTCGCTCCAGCCATTGGCATCAATGAAGATCCCGTGACCGGGTCGACCCATTGCTGTCTGATTCCGTATTGGTCGGCGCGGTTGGGCAAGTCGAGCCTGACGGCTTATCAATGTTCGGCGCGGGGCGGAGAGTTGTTCTGCCGATTGGAGGGGGAGCGGGTGAAGATCGGCGGTAATGCGACGCTGGTGGCGAGCGGAACGTTGATGCTGGATTAAACCGATTCCTTTGTGGGAACGAGCTTGCTCGCTCCCACAGGGATTGTGTTTCTCAGTGAGTAGCGCTGTACCGCCGGACACCGGATTCGACGACCGGAATCTGTGCCGCCGTGCTGCCGGAAGCCTGGAATAGCACCAGGTGTTCCGCCGCGACCCGAATACCCACCTCCACACCCGTCTGATGATCGACATGGCTGGGGAAGATCGACTCAAGTTGTGCGCCGGTTGCCAGTTGCAGGCGATACAAGGTCGAAGCACCGAGGAAGGTCTTGCCGACGATCCGCGCCTTCAGCGCGCTGTCCGGCGCATAAACGATGTCGTCCGGACGCAACAGCACATCCACCGCACCACCGACCGGCCAGGTGTAGGCACGGTTGCCGCGCAACTCGCCCAATTCGGTCTGCACCGACTCAGGACTGCTCAGTTGGCCACGAATGAAATAACCCTGGCCGATGAAGCTGGCCACAAAGGGTGTCAGCGGTTCGTGATAGAGGTTGTAGGGCGTATCCCACTGCTCCAGGCGACCTTCCTTGAACACGCCAACGTGATCACTGACGGCGAATGCTTCTTCCTGATCGTGGGTCACCAGAATCGCACTGGTGCCGCGGGCCTTGAGGATGTCACGAACCTCATGGCTGAGCTTGCGGCGCAATTCACCATCGAGATTGGAAAACGGTTCGTCGAGCAGTAGCAGCTGCGGCTCCGGCGCCAGGGCGCGGGCCAGGGCGACACGTTGCTGTTGGCCACCGGAAAGCTCATGGGGGAAGCGCTTGCCGAGGTTTTTCAGGTTGACCAGTTCCAGCAACTCTTCGGTGACGCGATCCTTTTGCGGGTGCTTGCGGATCCCGAAGGCAATGTTGTCGGCCACGCTCAAATGGGGAAACAGCGCGTAGTCTTGAAACACCATGCCGATGCGGCGCTTCTCCGGTGCAAGGGTGAAGCCGGCACTGGAAATCGTTTCGCCCGCCAGCTGGATGTCACCTTCGTGCACCGGTTCGAAACCGGCAATCGCACGCAGGGTGGTGGTCTTGCCGCAGCCCGAAGAGCCGAGCAGGCAACCGATGTCGCCCGCATTCAAATGCAGGTTGAGGTTCTGCACGACCCGCTGGTCTTGATAGCCGCAGGCGAGGTTGCGCAGGTTAAGCAGGAGTGGCTGACTCATGCGTGGTGGTACGAAGGTGGAACGAGAAATTCGAGCAGGGCCTTTTGCGCGTGAAGACGGTTTTCAGCCTGGTCCCACGCGACCGAGCGCGGGTCGTCGAGCAGATCGACACTGATTTCTTCGCCCCGGTGCGCGGGCAGGCAGTGCATGAACAGAACGTCCGGGGCAGCCAGGTCAAGCAGGGCACGATTGACCTGGTATGGCGCGAACAGCTCCAGACGCTTGGCGGTTTCCTCTTCCTGGCCCATGGAGGTCCAGACATCGGTGCTGACCAGATGCGCGCCGCGTACGGCATCTTTCGGATCACGCACGATGGTCACCCGATCACCGGCCTGGGCCAGAAACTCCGGGTTCGGCTCATAGCCTTCCGGGCAGGCGACGCGCAACTGGAAGTCGAACTGGATCGCCGCTTCTATATAGCTGTTGCACATGTTGTTGCCGTCACCGATCCAGGCCACGGTCTTGCCCTGGATGGCGCCGCGGTGTTCCAGGAAGGTCTGCATGTCGGCCAGCAACTGGCACGGGTGCAAATCGTCGGACAGGCCGTTGATCAGCGGCACGCGCGAATTGGCGGCGAATTGGGTCAGGGTGCTGTGGGAAAACGTGCGGATCATCACCGCATCGAGCATGCTCGACATGACGATGGCAGCATCACTGATCGGCTCGCCACGGCCCAGTTGGGTGTCGCGTGGCGACAGGAAGATCGCCTGGCCACCGAGCTGGATCATGCCGGCTTCGAAGGAAATGCGGGTGCGGGTCGAGGATTTTTCGAAAATCATCCCGAGCACGCGATTTTTCAGGGGCTCGAACAGTACGCCGCGGTTACGCAGGTCCTTGAGCTCAACGCCTCGACGGATCACGCTGACCAGCTCTTCGGGCGTGCAATCCATCAGGGAGAGAAAGTGCCTTGCGCTCATCATTGACTACCTTTTTGCTACAAACCGCAGATGCTCAAAGCCTTGTTTAACGGAACAACGGGCGAGACCTGCGGCGTAAGCCGCACGGGGCGACGAAATAAGGGAAGGCGCGATCTTATAATTAAATGTCGCGTCTTACCAATAGGGCTACGGTTTTTAGGGGATTTCAGAGGGGCTACGGGTTCACCGCAGTAGCGCTTTTGAAGCCTGTTTCCTGACAGTAGCCGGGTCTTTGTACACCGGCCCCGCTCAGCTTGGCAATCAAGCGAGGCGTTGGCGGTGCATTGTGGTCGGTTTTATGACCTGTTGTTTGCAGGCTTCGTGTACAGCGCTGCCAATCTGAAACACTTGCTAACGCAAGGTGCTGGGTTATAAATAAATCACGAGTGATGCAGGAAGCCTTGGCATGGAATCGAAAGAACAGCAGTTGATGGAGTTGCTCGGCCTGACGGCCCGCTCCCTGACTCACCTGACCGCCTCGATGACCTCGATGTCCTTCGAACTCTTGCGAAGTGACGACAAAGTGACCCGGGAAGCCGCGCGACGCATGATCGACCGCATGGTTACCATCAGCGCCGGGCTGGACGAGCATTGGCGCCTGATCGGCGAACTGACCGGAGTGCAGGCCGCCCACGAACCGATCGAAACCGTCCAGCCGCTCCAGTCGCAGGTGCCGCCCGGGCTGCCATCGAGCTGATCGTCAGCGGCCATCGGCTGGCCTGATGGCCACCAATTCACAAGACGAACGTCGCTGGCGCGCTGGCGGGGCAGGCGCCATAGTTTTGTTCCCGCGGCCGACATTGCCCGCCCAGAACAAGACAGAGACTGGCCATGACCAAGACTCTCCATCACCGTGCGTGCCACCTGTGTGAAGCCATCTGTGGCCTGACCATCGAAACCACCGAGCTCGAAGGCCGTGTGCAGATCACTTCGATCAAGGGCGATCCGCTGGATACGTTCAGCCGTGGGCATATCTGCCCCAAGGCTGTCGCCCTGCAGGACATTCAGAACGACCCGGACCGTCTGCATCAACCCATGTTACGCGTGGGCAGCGAATGGCAGCCCATCGAGTGGCAGGACGCCTTCAACCTTGTGGCCGAACGCCTGGCGGCGATTCAGGAGCGTCATGGGCAAAACGCGGTGGCGGTCTATCAAGGCAACCCCAGCGTGCACAACTATGGACTGATGACCCACAGCAATTACTTCCTCGGTCTGTTGAAAACCCGCAACCGGTTTTCCGCGACGTCGGTCGATCAATTGCCCCATCACCTGACCAGTCATTTGATGTATGGCCACGGTCTGCTGCTGCCGATCCCGGACATCGATCACACCGACTTCATGCTGATCCTCGGTGGTAATCCGCTGGCCTCCAACGGCAGTATCATGACTGTGCCGGATGTGGAAAAGCGCTTGAAGGCGATCCAGGCCCGGGGCGGCAAAGTGGTGGTGGTCGACCCGCGCCGCAGCGAAACGGCAGCGATCGCCGACCAGCATCTGTTCGTGCGCCCAGGTGGCGATGCAGCCTTGCTGTTCGGCTTGCTCAATACTTTGTTCACCGAAGGTCTGACCCGCGACAGTCATTTGCCGGTGGATGGCCTGGATGAGGTGCGCGAGGCTGTTGCAGGTTTCACCGCCGAGGCCATGAGCCCGTTGTGCGCGGTGCCGGCCGAGCAGATCCGCCAGTTGGCGCGGGACTTCGCCGCAGCGCCAAGCGCGGTTTGCTATGGCCGCATGGGCGTCTCGACCCAAGCGTTCGGCACGCTGTGCCACTGGGTCGTGCAATTGATCAACCTGGTCACCGGTAACCTCGATCGCGTCGGGGGCGCGATGTGCACCGAGCCGGCGGTGGACCTGGTGGCCTCCACATCGGGTGGGCACTTCAATCTGTGGCAGAGCCGAGTTTCGGGGCGCCCCGAATATGCTGGCGAGTTGCCCGTGTCGGCGCTGGCCGAGGAGATGCTGACCGAGGGAGAAGGGCAGGTCCGTGCGCTGATCACCGTGGCGGGCAATCCGGTATTGTCCACGCCCAATGGCCGACAACTGGAACAGGCGCTGGACGGGCTGGAGTTCATGGTCAGCGTCGATTTGTACATCAATGAAACCACGCGCTATGCCGACCTGATCCTGCCATCCACCTCGGCGCTGGAAAACGACCACTACGACACCACGTTCAATATGTTTGCGGTGCGTAACGTCAGTCGGTTCAATCGCGCAATCCTGGCCAAGCCTGAAGGCGCGCTGCATGACTGGGAGATTTTTGTCGGGTTGGCCAAGGCCTTCGCCGCAAAGACCGGCAAGGAATTGAAACCGACCATCGCCCCTTCGCAAATGATCGATCGCGGCTTGCGCATGGGGCTGTATGGCGATGCCTCGGAACACAAACTGTCTTTGGCAACGCTGTTCGATCATCCTCATGGGGTCGATCTGGGGGCGCTGAAACCCAATCTGGCGCCACGTCTGAAAACCGCCAATCAGCGAATCCAGGCCGCTCCAGCCGCGATCCTTGCCGATCTGGCGCGCTTTGCCGCATTGCGGGCACCGGCTGCTGACGAGTTATTGATGATCGGCCGTCGTCATGTACGCAGCAATAACTCATGGATGCACAACTATCACCGGTTGGTGAAAGGCAAGCCGCGTCATCAGTTGTTGATGCACCCGGATGACCTGGCCAGTCGCGGCTTGAGTGACGGGCAGCGTGTGCGGATCAGCTCCCGGGTCGGCACGATCGAAGTTGAAGTGCTCGGCAGCCTGGATATGATGAAAGGTGTGGTCAGCCTTCCGCACGGCTGGGGCCATGCGCGACCCGGTGTGCAAATGACCATTGCCAGTGGCCAGCCAGGCTCCAGCGCCAACGACCTGACGGACGAGTGTCAACTCGATGAGTTGTCGGGCAATGCGGCGTTGAACGGTGTTCCGGTGACCGTGGCGGCGGCCTGATCGTATCTGACGGAGAGACCGAGCAGGGTGCTCGGCTTTCCGTTACAATGCGCCACCGTGCCGACCCATGAGTCGGAAAGTTCAGCCGAGGTGCTCCATGGATATCATCGAAACGATTAAAGAGCAGATTGCCAACAACACCATTCTGCTTTACATGAAAGGCTCGCCGAATGCCCCGCAGTGTGGCTTCTCCGCGAAAGCCGCGCAGGCCGTGATGGCGTGTGGTGAAAAGTTTGCGTACGTGGACATCCTGCAAAACCCGGAAATCCGCGCCAACCTGCCAAAATACGCCAACTGGCCGACCTTCCCGCAACTGTGGGTGGCGGGTGAGCTGGTTGGCGGTAGCGACATCATGACCGAGATGTCCGCTGATGGTTCGCTGCAGGCGCTGATCAAGGACGCTGCTGCCAAGGCTGCTGCCCAGAAGACCGAAGCCTGATTCGCTTCCTGTAGGAGCGAGCCCGCTCGCGATGGGCTAAAGAGCACTGTGGGGAACCAGGTTCCCCGCGTTATCGTTAACGACCATCGCAAGCAAGCTCAGCTCCTGCAAGAGCAAGTACAAAAAAGCCCCGCCTCTGTAAATGAGAGCGGGGCTTTTTATTGCATCGAGATCAATGGCGGAGAACTTACTCGTCGTCGCCCATCTGCGATTGCAGGTAGTTCTCGATACCAATCTTGTCGATCAGGCCAAGTTGGGTTTCCAGCCAGTCGATATGTTCTTCTTCGGACTCAAGGATATCTTCAAGCAGTTCACGGCTGCCGAAGTCGCCCACTGTTTCGCAATGAGCAATGGCCACCTTGAGGTCGGCATGACCGGTGCGCTCGATGCGCAGGTCGCACTCAAGCATTTCCTTGGTGTGTTCGCCGATCTGCAGCTTGCCCAGGTCCTGAACGTTCGGCAGGCCCTCCAGGAACAGGATGCGCTTGATCAGCTTGTCCGCGTGCTTCATCTCGTCGATGGATTCGTGGTACTCGTGTTTGCCGAGCTTGTTCAGGCCCCAGTCTTCATACATGCGCGCATGCAGAAAGTACTGATTGATCGCGACCAGCTCATTGCCAAGGATTTTGTTGAGATGCTGGATGACTGTTACGTCGCCTTTCATGATGGGGTCCTGC
Organism: Pseudomonas fluorescens group sp. PF-69; assembly: GCF_054481235.1. Classification (NCBI taxonomy): domain Bacteria; kingdom Pseudomonadati; phylum Pseudomonadota; class Gammaproteobacteria; order Pseudomonadales; family Pseudomonadaceae; genus Pseudomonas; species Pseudomonas fluorescens group sp. PF-69. Next base: position 2,847,519 of record NZ_JBTMNC010000001.1, read on the forward strand.
CCTTTATTAGCTATCAATAAGTCGGAGTTTGAGCCGCACACTTAATAGTGTCAAACCTAAGTTATTGAAACTTATATGAAAATTAATAGGAATAAGAATGTTTGTGTTCCGCGTCTGGAACATAAGCGATTGATTTGCTGGCATAAAAAAACCGGACATGCGTCCGGTTTTTTGAAATACGGTATTTATGCTGCTGTAAATTCTGCTGGAAAAGGAATCGCTGCCTGGGCCGTTTGCAGTTTCGTCAGGGTCTCGCGTACCACTTCCTTGGCGAGGCAGGCACATTTGCCGCATTGACCGGCAACGCCGGTTGCCTGGCGGACTTCCTTGTAGCTGCAGCATCCTTCATAGATCGCATCGCGGATTTGGCCGTCGGTGACGCCAGTGCAGAGGCAAACATACATAAGTGAAGACCGTCGCTTGTTTATGCTCGAATGCGGTGGATCTTAATGTTAACGAGAATGATTGTCAAAGTGCTTTCCGAACGCTTTTTCCGGCGCTGACGAACGGTTGCTTCCAGGGCGGGTGAAACGAAATCCGGCCTGGCGTTTTCAGGGATCGAGGGAAAAACCGTTGAGGACAGGTCAAACACGCAGTGTATGATGGCCGGTCTTTCCGAAACGGGTTTGTGTCACAGGGCTGTCGCCTGAGGGTGGCAGGCTGGCACCAACCCTGTTTTTACGTTTCTACACCAGGAGATATCCAATGAGCGTACTCGTAGGCAAACAAGCCCCTGACTTCACCGTACCGGCCGTACTCGGCAATGGCGAAATCGTTGACAGCTTCACCCTGTCTTCGGCCATCAAAGGCAAATACGGCCTGGTGTTCTTCTACCCGCTGGACTTCACCTTCGTTTGCCCGTCCGAGCTGATCGCTCTGGACAACCGCCTGGCTGACTTCAAGGCGCGCAACGTGGAAGTGGTCGCTGTGTCGATCGACTCGCACTTCACCCACAACGCATGGCGCAACACCCCGGTGAACAACGGCGGTATTGGCCAGGTGGGTTACACCATGGCTGCCGACATCAAGCAGGAAATCATGAAGGCCTACGACGTTCAGTCCGCTGACGGCGTTGCTTTCCGTGGCGTGTTCCTGATCGACGACAAGGGCGTTGTTCGCTCGCAGATCGTCAACGACCTGCCGCTGGGCCGTAACATGGAAGAGCTGATCCGTCTGGTCGACGCTCTGCAATTCCACGAAGAGCACGGCGAAGTTTGCCCTGCCAACTGGAAAAAAGGCGACAAAGGCATGAACGCTTCGCCAGAAGGCGTTGCGGCTTACCTGACCGAGCACGCTGCTGCGCTGTAAGGCACGTTCCAGGTACAAAAAAACCGGCCTCTGAGGCCGGTTTTTTTATGCGCGGGATAGAGACCCTGTAGGAGCGAGCTCGCTCGCGATGGATTCCAGAATGCCACGGGGAACCAGACAGCCCGCGTTATCGTTGTCCACCCTCGCGAGCAAGCTCGCTCCTACAGGTGTATCCGGGGCCGCAATCAATCGTCGAAATCTTCCCAGCCGCCCATCTGTTTCCAGCGGTTGACGATGCCGCAGAACAGCTCGGCCGTCTTCTCGGTGTCGTAGCGAGCCGAGTGAGCCTCGCGACCGTCGAAGTCGATATCGGCTGCCTGACAGGCCTTGGCCAGCACGGTTTGGCCATAAGCCAGGCCGGCCAGGGTCGCGGTATCGAAACTGGAGAACGGGTGAAACGGGTTGCGCTTCATGTCCAGGCGCGCGACCGCAGCGTTGAGGAAGCCCAAGTCGAAGCTGCTGTTGTGCCCGACCAGGATCGCCCGTTTGCAGCCATTGGCCTTGAGGGCCTTGCGTACGCCACGGAAGATGTCGTTCAGGGCGGTTTCTTCACTCACGGCCATGCGCAACGGGTGATCAAGCTTGATCCCGGTGAATTCCAGGGCGGCTGCTTCGATGTTCGCGCCTTCGAACGGCTCGACACGGAAGAAGTAGGTGTGATCCGGGTACACAAACCCCTTTTCATCCATGGCGATGGTGGTCGCGGCAATTTCCAGAAGGGCGTCGGTGGCCGAGTTGAAGCCACCGGTTTCTACGTCGACGACAACGGGCAGGTAACCACGGAACCTGGCAGCCATTGGATGACGGGGACCGCCTCCGCCGCCATGACCTTCCTGTTCGTCGTCGAAATGCTCTTCACTCACGCGTGTTCCTCCAGCAGGCGCCAGCGCAGTTTTTCACCGGCGCGCAGCGGGATAACGGTCAGCTCGCCAAACGGCAGGCTGGTGGGGGCGGTCCATTCTTCGCGGACCAGGGTGATGCGATCGGTGTTCGCCGGCAGGCCATAGAACCGCGGGCCGTTGAGGCTGGCGAAGGCTTCCAGCTTGTCCAGCGCATTGCGCTGTTCGAAGGCTTCGGCATACATCTCGATCGCGGCATAGGCGGTGTAGCAGCCAGCGCAGCCACAAGCGGCTTCTTTGGCATGCTGGGCGTGGGGCGCCGAGTCTGTGCCGAGGAAGAACTTCTCGCTGCCGCTGGTGGCGGCGTCGAGCAGGGCTTCCTGGTGCGTATTGCGCTTGAGGATCGGCAGGCAGTAGAAGTGCGGCCGAATCCCGCCCACCAGCATGTGGTTGCGGTTGTATAGCAGGTGATGCGCTGTGATGGTCGCGCCCACGTTGGCCGAAGCCGATTTGACGAACTGCACGGCGTCTGTGGTCGTGATGTGTTCGAACACCACTTTGAGGGTCGGGAAACGCTCGACCACACGGCGCATGTGCTCATCGATGAAGATCTTTTCGCGGTCGAACACATCGACATCGCCACGGGTGACTTCGCCGTGGATCAACAAGGGCATTCCGACTTCGGCCATGGCCTCCAGTGCAGGAAAGATCTTGTCGATGCTGGTGACGCCAGAGTCCGAGTTGGTGGTCGCGCCGGCCGGGTACAACTTGGCGGCGTGGACGAAACCGCAGGCCTTGGCCTCGCGAATTTCTTCAGGCTGGGTGCGGTCGGTCAGGTACAGGACCATCAGCGGTTCGAAATGGCTGCCGGCCGGGCGAGCAGCGAGAATCCGCTGGCGATAGCCGTCGGCCTCAGCCGCATTACGGACCGGCGGAACCAGGTTGGGCATGATGATGGCGCGACCAAAGGTGCGCGCGACATCCGCAACGGTATTGGTCAACACGGCACCATCGCGAAGATGAATGTGCCAGTCGTCGGGACGCAGCAGGGTCAGGCGGTCGGACATGAGGGGATTCCAGGCGGGTCAAACTGAGGGGAATGCTACCGGAAAAGACTCTTGCAGGCACTCGCTATCAAGTTTTACGGGAAGCTTCCGATATCCAACAGGTATGCCGTAAACATATGTGTGTCGGTCTTTTTGTTGTAGAAGCCAGTGGAGCCGCCCGTGCGCCAGCGTTATTTAGCCTTGCTCAGTGTGTTTGCCAGCCTTCCTGCGATGGCGCTCACTTTCCAGACCCGACTGGAGAGCATCGAGTGGACGGTCGAAGGTGACAAGTTCGAATGCAGACTGACCCAGCCGATCACTGATTTCGGCTCGGGACAATTCGTGCGCCGTGCTGGCGAGCAGGCGACGTTTCGTCTGAATGCCTACAACGCCATGATGGGCGGTGGGTCGGCCACCTTGCTGGCGGCGGCTGCGCCGTGGCAACCGGGGCGGGGCGATATCAACCTGGGTTCGGTGAGAATCGGCAGCGGCAATGTGCTGTTCAACAGTTCGCAGGCGCAGGCCGGGCGATTGATCAGTGGCCTGATGGACGGACGCAGTCCTGTGATCCGGCATTCTTCGGGGGATGGCCGCGTGTCGGAAGTGCGGTTGCTGCCGGTCAAGTTCAGCAAGGCGTTTGCCGACTATCAGGGGTGTGTGGCCAAGTTGTTGCCGCAAAACTTCGAGCAGGTGAAACAATCCGAAGTCGGCTTCCCCGGTGGCGGTATCGACCTGGATGCGGCGGCGAAAGCCAAGCTGCAGGTGATGCTGGAGTACATGAAGGCCGATCCGACGGTCAATCACATCGAACTCGACGGCCACTCCGACAACAGCGGCAACCGCCTGACCAACCGTGAGCTGTCGCGGCGCCGGGCCCTGGCGGTCATGGAATTCTTCAAGGCCAATGGCATTCAGGAATCGCAGGTCACCATGCGCTTCCACGGTGAGCGTTACCCGTTGGCACCCAACACCAACAATACCAACCGGGCCAAGAACCGTCGGGTCGCCGTTCGCCTGGAACGCGGAGCTCCGCCGGAGCAGGTGGCCCCGCAGGCCACGAAGCCAAGCACGTCGGCGACTTCCTGACTCGCCGGTCATCGTCGCGCTCTCGACATAATCTGTCGCTTCGTCGTCATAAGCTGTCGCGCCTCTGTAAATTATCCTGCATGAGCGGTAGACTTCCCGGCTTTCCGTAGAACCCCGTGGAGTGATGGCATGGCGGACGTAAACAAGGTCGTTCTGGCGTATTCCGGCGGCCTGGACACTTCGGTGATCCTCAAGTGGCTGCAGGATACTTATAACTGTGAAGTGGTGACCTTCACCGCTGACCTGGGTCAGGGCGAAGAGGTCGAACCGGCACGCGCCAAGGCTCAGGCCATGGGCGTGAAAGAGATCTACATCGACGACTTGCGCGAAGAGTTCGTGCGCGATTTCGTTTTCCCGATGTTCCGCGCCAACACCGTTTACGAAGGCGAGTACCTGCTGGGTACTTCCATCGCTCGTCCGTTGATCGCCAAACGCCTGATCGAAATCGCCAACGAAACCGGCGCTGACGCCATTTCCCACGGCGCCACCGGCAAGGGCAACGACCAGGTTCGTTTCGAACTGGGCGCCTATGCCTTGAAACCAGGTGTGAAAGTGATTGCCCCTTGGCGCGAGTGGGACCTGCTGTCCCGCGAGAAGCTGATGGACTACGCCGAGAAGCACGGCATCCCGATCGAGCGTCACGGCAAGAAGAAATCCCCGTACTCGATGGATGCCAACCTGCTGCACATCTCCTATGAAGGCGGCGTGCTGGAAGACACCTGGACCGAGCACGAAGAAGACATGTGGCGTTGGACCGTCTCCCCGGAGAAGGCGCCTGACAAGCCGCAGTATCTGGAATTGACCTACCGCAACGGCGACATCGTCGCACTGGACGGCGTCGAAATGACCCCGGCTACCGTGCTGGCGACGCTGAACCGTATCGGTGGCGAACACGGCATCGGCCGTCTGGACATCGTCGAGAACCGTTACGTGGGCATGAAGTCCCGTGGCTGCTACGAGACACCTGGCGGCACCATCATGCTGCGCGCCCACCGTGCGATCGAATCGATCACCCTGGACCGCGAAGTGGCTCACCTCAAGGACGAGTTGATGCCGAAGTACGCCAGCCTGATCTACACCGGCTACTGGTGGAGCCCAGAGCGTCTGATGCTGCAACAGATGATCGACGCGTCCCAGGCTCACGTGAATGGCGTTGTGCGCCTGAAGCTGTACAAGGGCAATGTGATCGTGACCGGTCGCAAGTCCGACGAGTCGTTGTTCGATGCCAACATCGCGACCTTCGAGGAAGATGGCGGCGCCTACAATCAGGCCGACGCGGCAGGTTTCATCAAGCTCAACGCATTGCGCATGCGCATTGCTGCGAACAAGGGCCGGAAGCTTTTCTGAGACCTTTGAGCGGGTAAGGGATTTGTGGCCTCGTCATCGACGAGGCCACAAGCCCGAAATAGTGTTTATCTGGTCCTTCGACATCGCGATTTTCTTGTCACCCTCTTTATCTGCTATCTGTCTCCCTCTGATATTTCCCGCACGTCTCTGATATCGATTGGCCGCTATGGTCAATGACCGTCACCTCATGTGAGTTCAAATTGTAAGCAGCGCAAAATGTGGTGCTAGGGCACTTGTGCGTCAGCTTGGAATGTTTGATTGCACAGTTTTTCAGTACGGTCTCCGATTCTGCGCAGGTGAGAAACAAAATCACGTGTGCCTGCCTGTCCCGTGGCCTTTCGATATTCTCCAATAAAGCGCTGAACTCGATTTTTTTGCTCAGGCAGCGTGCATCAATGATGCACAACTCCTTGAGCAGCGCGGTCATTCGGATGTGATATTCAACCGAGAGCCGATCCTCCAGGCCTGGGTCTACGAGCGAGGCCTGGGCGGCGCAGGGGGGCGAAGCGGATCGCCAGGCATCCACTGGCTTATGCCGTTCAGTCTGTTCACTTGAGGTCGTTGTGTGACTGTTTTCCGGATGCTTGGGCTTGTCCAGCACTTTTATGAAGTGCTTTCCCTTGTCAAAATCCGAAGGCGCATACAGCGACCGATAATTAAAGTTGAGTGTGACGAAGAATAGAAGCAGTAAATAAAAGGGGAAGCTGATCAGGAACCATATGTAAATTTCTCTTTCCTTATTGTCCAGAAAGGGTAGGGAAATTGCTGCGGATGTTTCAGAAAGTGTTGCGAATATCGCGATAACGGTCATGGGGTTGGTGATTCTTTTTTTGAGTTTTGTCATGTCTTTCACTCATATTTAATTTGTCTTTTCTCGGTGGGTTAATGAAACTATTTTAGTTTGGTGTTGTTAATGATTTGAATTTATATGGGGAGTATATCTATTTTAATGTGTGTGAACGTTGTGTTGATTTAATTTGGCTTGGCTGGAAGTGGGTTTTAAAGTGTGTCTTTGTAATGATTGTTTGTCAGGATTTTTTCGCTGTAAGAGTAAGTGGATGCGTGGTGTGTGATATTTCTGGTATGAATATAAGTACGGAAAATATCGGTTACTTTTTGGCCATTGTTGAGTGGGCTATATCAGCCAGACTGCGGTTGCTTCGATTTTTGGCTCAACTTTTTTGTTGTAAATTGATACGAAAAACCGTTGAGAATTGAATTGTCTTCCCGTGGGTTTCGTTTTCTCAGCCTTGCTGAGACGGTTTTTTTGTAAGACTAATCCGCGATATTTGTAGGGAATGTCTCTCGGTGTAGGTGGCTGGGGGGGGCGGCATGCCATGGGTGAAACGACTAGGCTATTGTGCGGGCTCTAAAAATTCGAACAGCGAAATTGGACTGCCCATGAATAAAGTGCTGATCGTGGATGATCACCCCGTCATTCGTCTTGCGGTACGTATGCTGATGGAACGTCATGGCTACGAAGTCATTGCAGAAACAGATAATGGCGTGGATGCATTGCAACTTGCGCGTGAACATATGCCGGACATTGTCATTCTGGATATTGGAATACCGAAACTGGATGGGTTGGAAGTCATTGCCCGACTGTCATCCACTGCGATGCCAATGAAAGTATTGATATTGACGTCCCAGGCGCCTGGACATTTTTCCATGCGTTGCATGCAGTCGGGGGCTGCCGGGTATGTCTGCAAGCAACAGGACCTCACTGAGTTGCTCAGTGCAATAAAGGCCGTTTTGTCCGGTTACAGCTACTTTCCCAATCAGGCCTTGCATACCGTTCGCGCTAGTTTGGGTAATGCCAGTGAAGCCGATATGGTGGATCGTCTGTCAGGACGGGAAATGATGGTCTTGCAACAGTTGGCCAAGGGCAAGACTAACAAGGAGATTGCCGATGGGATGTTCCTTAGCAACAAAACCGTTAGTACTTACAAGACTCGCCTGCTGTTGAAACTCAATGCGCGCTCTCTGGTGGACCTGATTGAATTGGCCCAGCGCAACGGGCTGGTGTGATTGCATCAAGCGATGAGCGGCATTTACCGCACGGCAGCCAAAGTAAAAAGCCTCCGTTTCGGGAGGCTTTTAGGTGTCATAGGTCAAAGTCGTAATCGGCCAATTGCTTTTGCAGTCGGCGCTCCTCCAGCAGATTGTCGATGGTACGGCGTTTGCTCAGGTTGGTTTTCGCCACTTCAACCACAGGTTCAGCGTCATCGGCCTCAATGGGGGTAAAGTCGTCTTCTACGTCCAATTGCTCTTTGCCAGTGCTCATTTAGTTACTCCAGGCTAAGACTGCCTTTGGGGCTCCTTATATCGACAATCTCCCGGCGGGTAAAAAAGATTTTTTCAATCGATAAATCAATAATTCCAATAGCGCCTCAATCGTCGGAGGTCTTGTGCTTGTATTCGCACAAGTCTTCGATGCGACAACTGCCGCAGCGGGGCTTGCGAGCCAGGCAAACATAGCGCCCGTGAAGGATCAGCCAGTGATGGGAATCGAGCAGGTATTGCTTGGGCACGAATTTCATCAGTTTTTTCTCGACCTCGACCACATTCTTGCCCGGCGCAATGCCGGTGCGGTTGCTGACTCGGAAGATATGGGTGTCCACAGCCATGGTCAGTTGGCGGAATGCTGTGTTGAGCACAACGTTGGCGGTCTTGCGGCCAACACCGGGCAGCGCTTCCAGTTCCTCTCGGGTCTGCGGCACTTCGCCAGCATGGCGCTCCACCAGCAGGCGACAGGTTTCGATCACGTTCTTCGCTTTGCTGTTGTACAGGCCGATGGTCTTGATGTATTCCGACAGTCCTTCGACGCCCAGGGCATATATCGCCGCTGGCGTATTGGCGACCGGGAACAGTTTCGCCGTGGCCTTGTTGACGCCGACATCGGTCGATTGCGCCGAGAGAATCACAGCAATCAGTAATTCAAACGGTGAGGAATAGGCCAGTTCGGTCTTCGGTTCCGGGTTGTCTTCATGCAGCCTGCGGAAAATTTCCAGACGTTTTGCGGCATTCATGGGCAGTGAGTTTCCTCGAAGACGTTCAATTTAAGGTGTGGGGCGGTGCCAGATCTGCCAGAGGGCAATCAGCAATCCCAGCAGAATGAATCCGCCTGGGGCCAGCGTGGTCAGGCGCAAGCCACCGTCGGTGGCCAATATCCAGCCTTCCCGATGCGCCGGCGCGGCATTCGTCAGCCATGACAGGTGGCTACCGAAGGTCCCGCGGCCAATGAGTTCCCGGAGCAGCCCCAGGCCCACCATCAATGCGCCGAACGAGCCATACACACGCAGGCGATCCGGCCAGGTTCTCTGGAAAAATCCAGTGCAGTCCAACACCACGCATTGCAAGGCAACCAGCCCGGCATAAATGCCCAGGTCCTGATGCCATTGCAGCGACCAGAGTTGGGCGCCGAGTTCCGCGCAACTGGTCAATGTGGCGGCGAGCAGCACGCTTGCCAGCAAGTGCGTCGCCGGGAGCAGTCGAGGCCGCAATGCATTCATGCACAGAGCGAAAATGCAGGTCACCACGATGAACATCAGCGTCAGGCCCGCAGCGGTCATCAGCGAGCCGGTAGCGCCGATCAACGGTGCAAGCATCAGCGAGTTTTGCACGAGGGATGATTTATTCATGGGAAGGACTCCCGAACAGTGCTTGCCGGTGCTCATCGCAGTAGCGCAAAGCGTCATGGGTGGCGTTGATCACCGCTCTTGATGTGATGGTCGCCCCCGCGATCTGATCGAATTGCCCCTGATCCTTTTTCAGCGCCCAGCCATTGTCGCCGGGATCGGTCCGAGACTTGCCGGAAAACATCTGAAGCCAGACATTCGGCCAATCGGCGATTCGTGCGCCAAGCCCCGGGGTTTCGGATTGCTTCAGGGTTTTGACCCCGACCAACCGGCCATTGGCATCGACGGCGATCAGCAAGTCGATGGCACCCGCATAACCCAGGGTCTGGCTGCGCAGCAACACGGCATAGGGCTGGCCGGACCTGCTTGCCAGGTAACCACCCAGCAGCGTGCTGTTGGTCAAGGCTGTGACTTCGAGTGCGAGCGGCTGTTCCAGTGGCTGATTGTCGTAGCTGTCGGGGGGCAGCAGGTCAAGCAGGTTACGACTGTCGATCAGGTGCTGTTGGGCGGCAATGCGGGAGGCGCTGGTGTATTGCACGAAGTAGGTCGAGCCAATGCCAAGACCTGCCATTACCACAAGGATCGCAACGCTCGATGCTCGGCTCATGGCGAAATCCGTTCCTGCCTGGACGCGACAAACCGCTCCAGCGCCGGTACACACAGGTTCATTAACAGGACGGCGAACGCCACGCCGTCGGGATAGCCACCCCAGGTGCGGATCAGATAGGTCAATAGTCCGACACCCGCGCCGAACAGCAGTCGTGCGCCGGGGCTTTTCGCACCGGACACCGGTTCCGTCACGATGAAAAATGCCCCCAGCATGCTGGCGCCGCTGAGCAGATGAAACAGCGGCGAACCATGGGAGTCGGAGCCCGAACCGTTCCAGCACAACAAGCTGATAAGGAACAGGCTGGCGAGCATGCCGACTGGCGCGTGCCAACTGAACAGGCGTTGTTGCAGCAGAAATGCGCCGCCCGCCAGAAACGCCAGATTCACCCATTCCACACCTCGACCACCGAATTGGCCAAATGCAGGATGAGTGGCGAACAGTTCATCCATGGTCAGGCTTTTGTTGATCCTCAAGCCGTCCAGCGCCGTGGCCTGGACCCAGGCATCCGGCATCTGACCCCAACCGAAAACTTGCTGGAGTCCGCCCATCAGGTCCATGCCGTGGGAGGATGGCCAGTGCGTCATTTGTTGCGGAAACGTCACCAGCACCAGGGCAAAGCCAAGCATCGCCGGATTGAACGGATTTTTGCCCACGCCCCCATACAAGTGCTTGCCGAACAGCATGGCGGACGCGGCGGCACTGACCGTCAACCACCAAGGGCAGTAAGGTGGCAGGGCCAGGGCCAGCAATGTCGCGCTGACCAGTGCACTGCCGTCGCCCAGGGTCGGCTGGAGTGAGCGCTTGCGCAACTTCAACACCGCCGCTTCAGCGGCCAAAGCGCTCACCGCCGCCAGAACCAGGTTGATCAAGACCCCCCAGCCGTACAGCCAGAACAACGCGAGCATGCCCGGCAGCGTAGCCAGGAGTACCCGCTGCATGGCCTGCTGAAGGCGCTCGTCGACCGCGTCAAGGGGCGACATGGGCATCCACCTGACGCTCGGCTTCCAGCAGGCGAGCGCGTGCCTTCTCCATCTGTTCGGCGGGGGTGTCGGCGCGACGTTCGAGTTTGCTGACGTCAGCGCGGGCATAGGCCAGTTCGGTCTTCAGTTGTCGGAGCTGGCTGTCGATCGGACGCTTTTCCACGCGCGCCAGGTCTGGCAAGGGTTGTTCACTGAGCGCTTCGGCGGCATGCAAGGCTTGCTCGGCCTCGCTGAGCGCGCGTTCCAGGGTTTCGATCTGTTCAGCGGGCGCTTGAAGGGTCTGAGCCTTCTTGAGTTCGGCGCGGCGCATGGCCAACTGGATCTTGGCCCGTTTCAGATCGGCATCTTTTACTGGCGCAATGGCGGGCGCGGGCGCAGCCGTGCTTTCCAGCAGCGCCAAGGCCTGCTCGGCCGCTTCGAACTGCTGTTGCAGGACGACCAACTGCGATTGCTGCTCGAAGGTCGGCGGATGGCCGAAGGCCTTGAGCGATTTGTTCAATTGCGCCCGACTCATCGCCAGATCGATCTTGGCTTTCTTCAGTGCCGCATCGGCAGTGGCGGCCTTTTGCGCGCGGACGCGTTCAAGGGCGGCCTGCACCGGGTCGAGCGTCGTTGCGCTGGGTTGGGCGGCACGTTGCGCCCGGGCCTGTCGTTCGGCAGCCTTCAGTTCTTCTTCACGTTGCAAGCGGGCGTTGCGTTGCTCGAAACGGCGTCGCGCCCGATTGCGTTTGGCCGTGCGGGCGCGTTGCTCTTCAAGGCTGAATGCCAGGCCGCCGACAATCGGCAGCACTGTGGAGATCGGCAACGGATGCATTTCAATGCAGTCGACCGGGCAGGGCGCCACGCAGAGGTCGCAACCGGTGCACTCGTCGATGATGACCGTGTGCATCAGCTTGGCCGCGCCGACGATGGCGTCTACCGGGCAGGCCTGGATGCATTTGGTGCAGCCAATGCATTCGGCCTCGCGGATATAGGCGATCTGCGCCGGAGCCGACCCCCGGCTGATGTCCAGTTCCAGCACCGGTACGTGCAGCAGTTCGGCCAGGGCGTTGATGGTTTCGCTGCCGCCCGGCGGGCACTTGTTGATGGGCTCGCCGCTGGCGATACCTTCGGCGTAGGGCTTGCATCCGGGATGGCCGCACTTGCCGCATTGAGTCTGTGGCAAGAGGGCGTCGATGCGTTGAATCAGACTCATGTTTTGATCAGTCCGCTGAATCCGAGAAAAGCCACTGCGATCAGGCCGGCGCTGATCAGGTCGATCGGCAGGCCGCGAAAGGGCAGGGGAATATCGTTATCGAGTGTGCGTTGGCGCAGGTCTTGAAACAGGCTCAGCACCAGCCAGAAACCCAGCCCGGCACCCAGGCTCAGGGCGGTGGCGTGAAAGAACCCTTGGTCATCCTCGGCGTTGAGCAGCGCTACGCCAAGCACGCCCGCATTGCCCAGCAGCAACAACCAGAGCCCCTCGAAGGAGAGTGTCGGGAATATCCGCCCCAGCAACGTCAGCAACGGAGCAATCAACAACACGCTCAAGGGCAGAAACACAAACAGCCGCAGCGAAGCCATGTCCAACGGCACCAGCAACCCGTGGTAAAGCGCATGGCCAAGGGTGCCGACAATCAACATCAGGCACGTGGTCGCGAGGCCCAGTGCATGGACCTGCTGGCGCTTGCTGCCCAGCAGCGGATCGACACCCAGCGGCCAGTGCAACACGAGGTTGTTGATCAAGGCTGCACTGATAAGCGTAAGAAGCGTTTCGGTCATGATCGTGCCGGCAAGAACGGGGCTTTTTAACGGGAGCGGTCTAAAAAGCTTAGGCATTATCCGGCAAGGGCGGAGGGTGGGCCAGACATGAAAATCCCACAGTCGCGCCAGGCACGACTGTGGGATCGGTTTGCCGCAGTAACCTTACTTGATCCGCTGACCAGGCTTGGCGCCGCTGTCAGGGCTGAGCAGGTAGATCTCTTCACCACCAGGGCCGGCCGCCATCACCATGCCTTCGGAGATGCCGAACTTCATTTTGCGGGGCTTGAGGTTGGCGATCATCATGGTCAGCCGACCATCGAGCTTGGACGGATCCGGGTAAGCGCTCTTGATGCCGGAGAACACGTTGCGTTGCTCGTCACCGATGTCGAGGGTCAGGCGCAACAGCTTGTCGGCCCCTTCCACGTGTTCGGCCTTGACGATCAGGGCGACGCGCAGGTCGACCGCCGCAAAGGTGTCGAACTCGATTTCCGGTGACAGCGGATCCTTGGCCAGCTCGCCGTTGCCGGTCGTTGCGGCGGCGCCGGTGTCGGTCTGGCTGGCCGTCAGGTCTTCTTTCGATGCATCGGTCATGGCTTGCACTTTGACCGGGTCGATCCGGGTCATCAGCGGCTTGAACTCGTTCAGCTGATGGTTGGCGAGCCAGGTCGCATGGTCGTTCCAGGTCAACGGGGCCACGTTGAGGAACGCCTCGGCATCGGCGGCCAGCAGTGGCAGCACCGGTTTGAGGAAGATCACCAGTTGGCGGAACAGGTTGACGCCGGTGGCGCAGATAGCCTGCACCTCGTCCTGCTTGCCTTCCTGCTTGTTCAGCGACCACGGTGCCTTGTCGGCGATCCAGGCGTTGGCGCGGTCGGCCAGGCCCATGATTTCGCGCATGGCGCGGGCGAAGTCGCGGGCTTCATAGGCGTCGGCGATGCCTGGCGCGGCGGCCAGGAACGCTTCGGTCAGTTCCGGCGCGGCGTTGGTGTCGACCATCACGCCGGCGTTGCCTTTGTGGATGAAACCGGCGCAACGGCTGGCGATGTTGACGACTTTGCCCACCAGGTCGGAGTTGACCTTCTGCACGAAGTCTTCGAGGTTCAGGTCCAGGTCATCGACGCCACGGCTCAGTTTGGCCGCGTAGTAGTAACGCAGGTATTCCGGCGACAGGTGATCCAGGTAGGTCCGGGCCTTGATGAAGGTGCCGCGGGACTTGGACATTTTCTGGCCGTTGACGGTCAGGTAGCCGTGCACGTTGATGCCGGTCGGCTTGCGGTAGCCCGCACCTTCAAGCATCGCGGGCCAGAACAGGGCGTGGAAGTTGACGATGTCCTTGCCGATGAAGTGATACAGCTCGGCGGTGGAGTCTTTGCCCCAGAACGCGTCGAAGTCCAGCTCCGGCGTACGGTTGCACAGGTTCTTGAAGCTCGCCATGTAGCCGATCGGCGCGTCCAGCCAGACGTAGAAGTATTTGCCTGGCTCGTCGGGGATCTCAAAACCGAAGTACGGCGCATCGCGGGAGATGTCCCACTGTTGCAGGCCCGCGTCCAGCCATTCGGCGATCTTGTTGGCGACGGCGTCTTGAAGGGTCCCGCTGCGGGTCCAGGTTTGCAGCATTTCCTGGAAGTCCGGCAGCTTGAAGAAGAAGTGCTGGGAATCCTTGAGCACCGGAGTGGCGCCGGAAATAGCCGACTTCGGATCTTTCAGGTCGGTCGGTGCGTAGGTCGCGCCGCATTTTTCGCAGTTATCGCCGTACTGGTCTTCGGTGCCGCATTTCGGGCAGGTGCCCTTGATGAAGCGGTCGGCCAGGAACATTTTCTTTTCCGGGTCGAAATACTGGGTGATCGAGCGGGTGGCGATGTGCCCGGCGTCACGCAGCTTCAGATAGATCTGGCTCGACAGCTCACGGTTTTCTTCGGCGTGAGTGGAGTGGAAATTATCGAAGTTGACCAGGAAGTCGGCAAAGTCGGCGCTGTGTTCAGCCTGGACGTTGGCGATCAGTTGTTCCGGGGTGATGCCTTCCTTTTCCGCGCGCAGCATGATCGCCGAACCGTGGGCGTCGTCGGCGCAGACATAAATGCATTGGTTGCCGCGGTGCTTCTGGAAGCGCACCCACATATCGGTCTGGATGTACTCCAGCATATGGCCAAGGTGAATCGAACCATTGGCATAGGGCAGGGCGCTGGTGACGAGAATCTTGCGTGGCTCGGACATGGGGCTCGGCTACTTGATGAAACGGAGGTCGGCCACTATAAAGCGCCGGCGCATATTTTTCACCCCGTGGCTCAGGGGAGTTGTGTTGCAAATGCGCTTATATGTGGCGAGGAGGCTTGCCCGTGTCGGCTGCGAGAAGGCGAATGCGTCAAGTCTGGAACACTGCATGGGTTTTATTCGGGGCCGCTCGCGCCCCAACGGGGGCAAGCTTCCTCGCCACAGGCAACTTTCCAGCCTCGCCACAAATCCGTGTCCGGCGTAGGATACCCGCCTGATTTTCCAGTCTCGTTATCGGAGTTGCCCATGAGCGCCGTCAATCGCGCAGCGGTGGAAGCCGTCCTTCGCCAGTACACCGACCCTTATCTGAACCAGGACCCGGTCAGCGCCGGATGCGTGCGCAGCGTCGATATTGCGGGCGATCGCGTCAACGTCCAGCTTGAGCTGGGCTACGCCGCCGGTCTGTTCAAGAGTGGCTGGGCGCAACTGTTGCAGATGGCTATCGAAGGCCTGGACGGCGTGACGACGGCGCGTGTCGAGATCACCAGCGTCATTGCCGCGCACAAGGCTCAGGCTCAGATTCCGGGCCTGGCCAACGTCAAGAATGTGGTGGCCGTGGCCTCCGGCAAGGGCGGCGTGGGCAAATCCACCACCGCCGCCAACCTGGCATTGGCCCTGGCTCGCGAAGGGGCCAAGGTGGGCATTCTGGATGCGGACATTTACGGCCCGAGCCAGGGCATCATGTTCGGCATCGCTGAGGGCACCCGGCCGCAGATCAAGGATCAGAAGTGGTTCGTGCCGATCCAGTCCCATGGCGTCGAAGTGATGTCCATGGCGTTCCTGACCGATGACAACACGCCGATGGTCTGGCGCGGGCCGATGGTCTCCGGTGCCTTGTTGCAACTGGTGACACAGACCGCGTGGGGCGACCTGGATTACCTGGTCATCGACATGCCGCCAGGCACCGGTGACATCCAGCTGACCCTGGCGCAGAAAGTCCCTGTGGCCGGTGCGGTGATCGTCACCACGCCACAAGACCTGGCCTTGCTCGACGCGCGCAAGGGCGTGGAAATGTTCCGCAAAGTGAACATTCCGGTGCTCGGCGTGGTGGAAAACATGGCTGTGCACATCTGCTCCAACTGCGGACATGCCGAGCATCTGTTCGGTGAGGGCGGTGGTGTGAAGCTGGCCAACCAGTACGGGGTGGAGCTGCTGGCCTCGCTGCCGCTGGCAATGGCCATCCGCGAACAGGCTGACGGTGGAAAGCCAACGGTGATCGCCGAGCCGGACAGCCCGATCGCGCTGGTCTATCAGGAACTCGCCCGTCATGTCGGCGCGAGGATCGTGTTGCAGGCAGCCGCGACCCCGGCGATGCCGAACATCAGCATCAGCGACGATTGATGCTCTGAAACGCTATCCCCTGTAGGCGCGAGCCTGCTCGCGATGGACCTAAACGATGACGCGTATTTTCTGGAAAAACGCGTTGCCATCAAGTTCATCGCGAGCAGGCTCGCTCCTACCGTTGTTTTGCGGTGGCGTTAAATGCGCAAGCCGCCATCCATTTCCAGGATCCGACCGGTGTAATAGTCATTTTCGAAGATGTACGCCGCCGAATGGGCGATCTCTTCCGGTTTGCCCATGCGCTTGAGCGGAATCCCGGAGGTCATTTTCTCCAGTGCTTCAGGTTTCATGCCCAGGGTCATTTCGGTTTCGATGAAACCCGGTGCAATGCCGGCCACACGAATGCCGTAGCGCGCCAGTTCCTTGGCCCAGGTCACGGTCGCAGCCGCAACGCCGGCCTTGGCGGCGGAGTAGTTGGTCTGACCGACGTTGCCGGCGCGGGAAATCGACGAGATATTGATGATCGCGCCGCCGTTCTTCAGCTCGACCATTTTCGCCGCGACTTCACGGGTGCACAGGAACACGCCGGTCAGGTTGACGTCGATGACCGACTGCCATTGGGCCAGGCTCATCTTGGTCATTTCACCGTCCTTGACCTTGAGCAGCAGGCCGTCACGCAGGATCCCGGCGTTGTTGATCAGGCCATGGATCGCGCCGAAGTCTTCGGCGACCTGGGCGACCATGTGGGTCACTTGCTCTTCGTTGGCGACGTTGCACAGGTAGGAACGGGCTTCGACACCCTTGGCCTTGCAGGCCGCTACGGCGTCGTCGAGCTTGTCCTGGTTCAGGTCCACCAGTGCCAGTTTTGCGCCCTTGTCGGCGAAATACTCGGCCATGGAGCGGCCTAAACCCTGGCAACCGCCAGTGATAATGATTACTTTGTCAGTGAGTTGCATTCGCATGCCCCGGTAGCAGGTCTAGAGTGGTTTCGTTGGCGAGAGCCTCTCGATCGGCGCCTGGCGTGGCCCGGCTGCACATGAGAACTGCCCTGTTGGCGATCTGGTACTTTCGCCAGGCGCCCGTCCGTTTTTATGACGGATTCTATATAAGGAGTCATAAATTGAGCGTTGAAGCTGCCAAGCATGCCCGAGAATTGCTGCTCAAGGAATACCGCGGGGTACTCTCCACGCATTCCAAAGCGATGCCCGGTTTTCCGTTCGGCTCCGTGGTTCCGTACTGCCTGGATGCCCAGGGCTGGCCGCTGATCCTGATCAGCCGTATCGCCCAACACACCCATAATCTGCAAAAAGATCCGAAATGTTCGCTCTTTGTCGGAGAGCGCGGGGCCGAAGACGTGCAAGCAGTGGGGCGCCTGACTTACCTGGCCGAGGCGCATCAGCTCGAGGACGAGGCAGATATCGAAGCAGCCGCCGAGCGTTACTATCGCTATTTCCCGGAATCGCAGAACTATCACCAGGCCCATGATTTCGATTTCTGGGTGCTCAAGCCTGTGCGCCATCGTTACATCGGCGGTTTTGGCGCCATTCACTGGGTCAACGAACTGACCCTGGCCAATCCTTTTGCCGGCAGGGCCGAAGTGAGCATGGTCGAACACATGAATGCCGATCACGCCAAGGCCATCGCCCATTACGTCGATCTGGCGGGATTACCGAAAACCTCACCGGCGCAGATGGTCGGTATCGATAGCGAGGGCATGCACCTGCGCATTGGCCAGGGACTTCACTGGTTGCCGTTCCAAGCGCCATGTAATACTCCGACACAAGTTCGCGAAGCCTTGGTTTTCCTGGCTCATGCAGAACAATGGCCGAAAAATGAAGTGGCTGACGCTTGAATTCACGAAACGGCGACGTCATCTAGGGATTACTGGCAAGGCATTCTTGCGTTGAGGAACCATTTGATGCGCCCTTTTTTGTTGCTCTTTGTACTGCTCCCGGTGTTGGAGTTGTTCGTATTCGTCAAGGTGGCCGGGGCGATCGGTTTTTTCCCGGCCCTGCTACTGATCATTCTCGGCTCGATGCTCGGCGTGTTCGTGCTGCGGATCGCCGGTCTGGCAACCGCATTGCGTGCCCGTGAAAGCCTGAATCGTGGGGAACTGCCCGCCCAGACCATGCTCGAAGGCCTGATGTTGGCCCTGGCGGGCGGCCTGTTGATCCTGCCGGGCTTCGTCACCGACGTACTGGGCCTGATCATGCTGCTGCCGGTCTCCCGTCGTCTGCTCGCCAATCAAATGCGCCAGCGCGCCGAGGAGCAAGCGATCCGCCAACGTGCGTTCGCCGATGACCTACAGTCCCGCGGCGGTCCTGCACCTCGCGAACCGCTGGGCCGGGAGCCCAATGTGATCGAGGGCGAGTTCGAACACCGCGATACCAAGTAACGCCCCCTATCGACACGGCACCTTCGGGTGCCGTGTTCGTTTGCGGCGCATCGAGATGATTTTTTTTCGATCCCCGCTCTTGTAATAAGCTTATGCGCCCTTATGTAACGGTCACCGCAAGGTTTCTGGCGAACATGCCAGACAGACTTCCGCGGTTCGCTCGACGAACCGCACCCGGCACCGCCGGACTTTGTTAAACCCGCCGGGACTACACCGGCCGATGAAAACCACAATTAGGAGAGATCGACAATGAAGCTTCGTCCTCTGCATGACCGCGTCGTCATCCGTCGCAGCGAAGAAGAAAAGAAAACCGCTGGCGGTATCGTCCTGCCAGGTTCGGCTGCTGAAAAAGCCAACAGCGGCGAAATCCTCGCTGTAGGCACCGGCCGCGTACTGGAAAACGGTGAAGTGCGTGCACTGTCCGTGAAAGTGGGCGACAAGGTTGTGTTCGGTCCTTACTCCGGCAGCAACACTGTGAAAGTCGACGGCGAAGACCTGCTGGTCATGAGCGAGAACGAGATCCTCGCTGTTATCGAAGGCTGATTCCCCGCTCATTTTCCCGCTACTACAAAGTATTTAAGGAATATCGATCATGGCTGCTAAAGAAGTTAAATTCGGCGATTCCGCCCGCAAAAAAATGCTGACCGGTGTCAACGTCCTGGCTGACGCGGTAAAAGCGACCCTGGGCCCGAAAGGCCGTAACGTGATCATCGAGAAGAGCTTCGGCGCTCCGACCATCACCAAGGATGGCGTTTCCGTAGCCAAAGAAATCGAACTGAAAGACCGTTTCGAAAACATGGGCGCGCAGCTGGTCAAAGACGTTGCCTCCCGTGCCAACGATGACGCGGGCGACGGCACCACCACCGCTACCGTTCTGGCTCAATCGATCGTCAACGAAGGCCTGAAAGCCGTCGCTGCCGGCATGAACCCGATGGACCTGAAACGCGGTATCGACAAAGCGACCATCGCGATCGTCAAAGAGCTGAAAGGCCTGTCCAAGCCATGCGCTGACACCAAGGCAATCGCTCAGGTCGGCACCATCTCCGCCAACTCCGACAGCTCCATCGGCGACATCATTGCCGAAGCCATGGAAAAAGTCGGTAAAGAAGGCGTGATCACCGTTGAAGAAGGCTCGGGCCTGGAAAACGAACTGTCGGTTGTAGAAGGCATGCAGTTCGACCGTGGCTACCTGTCCCCGTACTTCGTCAACAAGCCGGAAACCATGACTGCCGAACTCGACGGTCCGCTGATCCTGCTGGTCGACAAGAAGATCTCGAACATCCGCGAAATGCTGCCAGTGCTGGAAGCCGTTGCCAAAGCCGGCCGCCCACTGCTGATCGTGGCCGAAGACGTTGAAGGCGAAGCCCTGGCGACTCTGGTTGTGAACAACATGCGTGGCATCGTTAAAGTCGCAGCCGTCAAGGCTCCAGGCTTCGGCGACCGTCGCAAGGCCATGCTGCAGGACATCGCTGTTCTGACCGGCGGTACCGTGATCTCCGAAGAGATCGGTCTGAGCCTGGAAAGCACCACCCTGGAGCACCTGGGCAACGCCAAGCGCGTCACCCTGTCCAAGGAAAACACCATCATCGTTGACGGTGCTGGCGTACAAGGCGACATCGAAGCACGCATCACCCAGATCCGTGCCCAGGTTGCTGAAACTTCCTCGGACTACGACCGTGAAAAACTGCAAGAGCGTCTGGCCAAGCTGTCCGGCGGCGTAGCAGTGATCAAGGTTGGCGCTGGCTCCGAAGTCGAAATGAAAGAGAAGAAAGCCCGCGTTGAAGACGCCCTGCACGCTACCCGTGCAGCCGTTGAAGAAGGCGTGGTACCTGGCGGCGGCGTGGCACTGGTTCGTGCCCTGCAAGCCATCAGCGAGCTGAAAGGCGACAACGATGATCAGAACGTTGGCATCCAGTTGCTGCGTCGCGCTGTAGAAGCGCCGCTGCGTCAGATCGTTGCCAACTCCGGTGACGAGCCAAGCGTTGTGGTCGACAAGGTCAAGCAAGGCGCAGGTAACTTCGGTTACAACGCTGCGACCGGCGAATACGGCGACATGATCGAAATGGGCATCCTGGACCCGGCCAAAGTGACCCGTTCGGCTCTGCAAGCGGCTTCGTCGATTGCCAGCCTGATGATCACTACCGAAGCCATGATCGCCGAGATCAAGGAAGACGCACCAGCTGGCGGCGGCATGCCAGACATGGGCGGCATGGGTGGCATGGGCGGCATGATGTAAGCCAGCCTTACCCCGTACGAAAAAACCCCGCCTGCGAAAGCAGTCGGGGTTTTTTATTGGCTTCACGTTGGCGACTTGGTAGACCGCGTCGATACCACCACGGGCTGGCCGCGCTTGCACAAGTACAGAGCAATCCGGTGTGGGCGCGCGGCGTGCCTGCAATGGTGTCGTTTCAGGCGCCGACAGCTTCTGCGTTTGCCTCGCGTTGCGCCTTCATCGCCGGCCGATAAAGAATGCAGTAATACGACCCCAAACAGATCAGCCAGCAGAAAATCGCTGTCCAGACGTTGTGCGAGAAAAAGTGCGCACCCTGCATCATCCGGCCAAGGGAAAACACCGTGCCCAGGGTGAAGGCGAAGACAAACGCGGCGCGCGCCATGCGTGGCCGACGGTCGCGCAGTACGAAGAACAGGGCGAACAGTGTGAACCCGGTCGCGGCATGTCCGCCTGGCCAGCATCGCCCCGGTTTATTGGTGGGCGGGCGAGGGCTCAACAATTCGCTGTAGGTTTCGTGGCCGCCGAACTGCTCAAGACTCCACGGGCATTGCACCGCCGTCACCGCTTTCATCGGGGTAACAAACGAAGTCGCCAAACCAAGGGACAGCACCAGGCAACCCAGCTCCCGTTTGAACGGCTTGAGTTTGTCCATGAAGAACGAGCCAATGAAACCGAGGATGGCGAACAACGAAAACGCGATGACCACTTGCTTGGCGCGGTCGTGCAGGATGTCTTCCAGGAAGTAGCTGTGCCTGCCGATGAATTCACCGGCTACCGGGTCGTAGAACAGCCTGGCGAGATCCATGTCCAGGGACGTCAGTTCCAGCAACACAAGAGTGATCGCCGCGATGGCGGGAACGCCCAGGCACACCCAGAAATTAAGCGGGCGAGAGGCAGGGCGGACAACGGTTGATGACATGATGGATCCTGAGCAATTGAAAAAGCCCCGGGGCATCAGCCCGGGGCTTTTCGGTTAACGTTCGCCGACTTGATCGGTGCCCTCCATGGGCGCTTTCCAGTCAAGCAGCTGTTGCTTGTAGCCATAACTGGCGGTTTGGTAATAGGTGATTGCCCGGGTGATCAGCGGGTCGGTGGCAGTGGCCCTGGACTCGCGACTCTCGGTCAATGCTTCATCGTGACGCCGCAGGCCCTGACGGGGACTCAGAATGGCCAGGTTCTTGCCGTCGAACAGGCCCAAATGCTGATAATTGCCGACCACCACGCGCGGCGGCAGAGGATTGTCCTGCAGCAGGTTGCGACCAAAGAACGTCGACACATAATCCAGATTCAGCAGCCCCATCAGCGTGGGGGCCAGGTCGATCT
Organism: Pseudomonas fluorescens group sp. PF-69; assembly: GCF_054481235.1. Lineage (NCBI taxonomy): Bacteria > Pseudomonadati > Pseudomonadota > Gammaproteobacteria > Pseudomonadales > Pseudomonadaceae > Pseudomonas > Pseudomonas fluorescens group sp. PF-69. Next base: position 2,869,619 of record NZ_JBTMNC010000001.1, read on the forward strand.
GGCTGGCCAGCTGTGCTGTCTCACGGGCTTCAATCAGCTTGGGCGCATAGATGAACAACGGAATCTGGTAGTTGCTGATCGGCAAGTCCTCCTTGCCTGCGCTGCCGGCGGTATGGTCGGCGACGAAGATAAAGATTGTATTGTCGAACCAGGGCTTTTTGCGAGCCTGATCGAGGAACTCGCCAATGGCGTAGTCGGTGTATTTAACCGCGCCATCGCGCCCGTTACCGGATTTGATGTCGATTCGATCGTCTGGATAGGTATAAGGGCGATGGTTGGACGTCGTCATCAATTGCAGCAGGAACGGCTGTTGCTTTGCATGATCCGCGTCCGCCAGCTTGAGCGTTTGTCTGTAGAGATCTTCGTCGGCCATGCCCCAGGCGTTCTTGAAGTGGATCTCCGACTCATCGACGCTGCTCTGGTCCACGATCCGGTAGCCATTGCCGCCGAAAAAGGCGTTCATGTTGTCGAAGTAACCGCGTCCGCCGTAAACAAATACGCTGTCATAGCCCACGGCTTTGAGTTGCTGGCCGAGGCTGGCAAAGCCGCTTTCGCGACCCACACGCTTGACGATCGAACGACCCGGCGTTGGCGGGATCGCCAGGGTGATGGCCTCCAGGCCGCGATCGGTGCGGGTGCCGGTGGCGTAGAAATTGTTGAAGTACAGGCTCTGTTTACGCAGGGCATCGAGGTTCGGGGTCAGATTTCGCTCGTCGCCGTTGCTGCCCATGTACTTGGCACTGAAGCTTTCGATGGTGACCAATATGATGTTGGGCTTGCGCGGCGAGCCAGGATTATCGATGAGCCGACGAATGTCTTGTGGATCCTCGCCGATGAAGCGGGCGCCGGGTTCGCTCAACTCGGCGCGAATCTGTTGCGCGACAACGGCAGGAGGGCGGGTGTTGTAGAACTGCTGGTAATCCAGTTCATTATTGCGAAAGGCTGCGAAGAACTGATAAGGGCCATTGCTCGCCAGTTCGTTTTGATAGGCGTTGCCACCCTGGGCACGCGGGGCATCCTGGTTAAGCAGTTGTGCGCTCAGACCGGCGGCGATCAACAGGCCCAGCGCATTGGCCAGGCGGGTGCGCAGCGGCGGCAACGGTGCGTTCATCGCAGCATTGAAGGGCTTGCGCAGTGCGAAGCTCAAGGCAATGGCCAGGACGGTGAGGATGCTCAGCAATGTGCCAATCGGATAGGACTCGAGCAGGTTGTTAAGCACCTCGTCGGAGTACACCAGGTAGTCGACGGCAATGAAGTTGAAGCGCACGCCGAACTCATCCCAGAACAGCCATTCGGCCACCGAGGTAAACAACATTGCAAACAGACTGACGGTCAACAGTCCCTGAAGAAACCAGTGATGGCCACGGCGGCGCCACAATGCTGGCGGGCAGAGCAGCAAATACAACCCCATCGGCAGCACGGCATAGGCAATGAAACCGAGGTCGTAAAGCAGTCCGACACCGAAAACCGAAAGGAAACCGCTACCGGCCTCATCCAGGTGAGTCAGCAGCAAAACCATTCGGGTCAGGAAAAAAATGGCCAGCCAAGTGCCGGCAATCAGCTGTAGAAAACGCATGGGCGCCGTCTTTAAAACATCCACTGGCATCATTCCTTATAAACAATCAGAACCACCCTACTTCAAGAGCGGTCGCTGGCTTGTGAACAGGGGGTGAAAAACTCGTTAATTGGCTGCTTTGGTCGCCTAAGTCGACTCTGCACCCTGCGGCCCTAGCCGTGAGCAGCTCTTGGCCTTAAGCTGCGCGGGCCAAGACGGCCGTTACTGTATACGGAGGAGATGCCGATGCGAATTTTATTGGTTGAAGACAACCGCGATATCCTCGCCAATCTGGCTGATTACCTGGGACTCAAGGGTTACACCGTGGATTGTGCGCAGGACGGTTTGTCGGGCCTGCACCTGGCGGCCACCGAACATTACGACTTGATCGTCCTCGACATCATGCTGCCCGGTATTGACGGCTATACCTTGTGCAAACGCCTTCGCGAAGACGCCCGACGCGATACGCCGGTGATCATGCTCACCGCCCGCGATCAACTGGATGACCGGCTGCAAGGCTTCAAGTCCGGCGCCGATGATTACCTGATCAAGCCCTTTGCCCTGTCAGAACTGGCTGCGCGCATTGAGGCGGTCATGCGCCGTACCCAGGGTGGCGGTCGTCGCACCTTGCAGGTCGGCGATTTGAGCTACGACCTCGATACGCTGGAAGTTACCCGCGCAGGTCGCCTGCTCAAACTCAATCCGGTGGGCCTGAAGCTGCTGGCCGTGCTGATGCAGAAAAGCCCTCACGTGCTGCGTCGGGAAATTCTCGAAGAAGCGCTGTGGGGCGATGACTGCCCAGACAGTGACAGCCTGCGCAGCCACGTTCATCAATTACGTCAAGTGATCGACAAGCCATTCGCCAAACCGTTGCTGCAGACTGTGCACGGCGTGGGTTACCGCTTGGCCGAGGGCCGTGATGGAGTTTAAACAAAGCCTTTCCCAGCGCATCATCATTGCGTTCGCGTTGATGAGCGCATTGGTGGCGGGCGCCTTTGCCATGGGCATTATCGCCACCGTGCACCTGGTGGAAGAAAAGCTTATTTCGGCAGGTCTGGGTGGCGACCTGCAACGCCTGTTACTGATGGACAACGTCGAGGAGTGGAGCCATCGCCCTGAACCGGACCAGTTGTTCTATTTCAGTGGCGGGCATGGAGACTTCGAGCTGCCCAAGGATTTGCGGCACCTGGACGCGGGATTTCATGAAGTGTTCCGCGAGAATCTGTCATACCACGCGATGGTCGAAATAGTCGACGGACGGCGTTATGTGCTGTTGCAGGACCAGAGCGACTTCGAAGAGCGCGAGCGGGTCCTGTTTGCCGTGGTGCTGGTGGGCTTCGTGCTCAGCCTGGCGCTGGCGGTTTTTCTCGGCTGGGTGCTGGCGCGCAAGGTGATGGCCCCGGTGGTTCGGCTGGCCCGCCAGGTGCGTCATCGTGACCAGTTGCTAGGGCTGGCGCCACCTCTGGCGCCGGATTATGCCGCCGATGAAGTGGGCGAGCTGGCCGTGGCTTTCGACGCCACCCTCGGACGCTTGCGTCAGGCATTGTCCCGGGAGCGACTGTTTACCAGTGACGTCAGCCACGAACTGCGCACGCCTTTGATGGTGCTGGCCAGTTCCTGCGAATTGCTGTTGGAAAACCCGGGGATCGATCAGCGCGGCCGCGCTCAGGTCGAGCGAATCGCTCGTGCCTGTGAGGAGATGCGCGAGTTGGTTCAGACCTTCTTGATGCTGGCCCGCGCTCAACGCGAAGACGCCAGTATGGCGCCGCAGCAATCCGTTCGTCAGGTGGCCGATGGGCTACTGAATCTTTGGCGAGAGCCGATCGAGGCGAAAGGACTGAGGTTGATCTTCGAACCCGGTAGCCCGCAATCCACCTCTTATAACGCGACCCTGCTGCACGCGGTGATGGGCAACCTGCTGCGTAACGCGCTGCATTACACCGAACACGGATTCATCCGCTTGACCCTGACGAAGAGCGGTTTCATGGTCGAGGACAGTGGTGTGGGCATTCCCGAAGAAAAGCGCGAAGCGATGTTCGAGCCTTTCGTCCGTGGTACCGAAAAACGCGGTGAGGGGTTGGGCCTTGGGCTGTCGCTGGTACAACGAATTTGTGAAAACCAGGGCTGGAGCGTCAGCCTGACAACCATGGAACCCAACGGTTGTCGTTTTGAGGTGCAACTGTATCCATCCAATGTGAACTGACTAGCCTGAAGTCGGCCAACTCTTGCCCCTGTCGCAGCCTTGTAAAATCTTGAAAAAGTTCTGGCTTTTACATAACTTTTTTTTCACAAAGGCGTAACCTGACACTGACTATTCGCTACCTAAGGTGGTTGGTATCAGAAGCTCAGGAGACTTTGATAATGGCAGATGGCCCGGTCAAACTGGATTTTTCCGAAAAGTACGACGACCAACACGCCCAACGGTACCTGCGCAAGCACAAGGAAGGACTTGGCCGCCGGCTGTCTCACTGGCGGGATGAACAATTGGCGCGAAAAGCACTGACGCTGGTTGGTGAGCCGGGGCTGGTCCTTGATTTACCCTGCGGCGCGGGGCGTTTCTGGCCGTTGCTGGCAGAAAAGCCCAATCGCGTGATCATCGGCGCCGATAACTCCGAGTCCATGTTGAAGGTTGCGACGCAGGCGCAACCGGCCGATGTGGTGAAGCGGGTGCAAACCTTGCAAACATCCGCATTCGATATCGCTTTGCCTGATAACGCCGTCGACAGCATTTTCTGCATGCGGTTGCTCCATCACATCGGTGAAGCCGAGCATCGACTGACCATCTTGCGTGAATTCGAACGCGTCACCCGTGACAGTGTGATTCTTTCATTGTGGGTGGACGGCAATTTCAAAGCCTGGAAGCGCAAGCGCGCGGAGAAAAACCGCAGGCAGGAAGGCTACCAAAACCGATTTGTATTACCGGCAGCAACGGTAGAAAAAGAATTTGAACAGGCGGGTTTCCGCATTCAGGAACAACTGGACTTTTTACCGCTCTATGCGATGTGGCGGGTTTACGTATTACGCAAGAGGTAATTGAATGGCAGTGCAATGTGCAGCAGAAACGGAAGTCGCTCCCCAGGACCGCTTCGACTATTTCTGGAACCAGCGTGGTGAATGGGTAGAAGAACCCAACGTCCGTCGCGGTGGTGAAAGCGGTGTGCAACGGGTCGTGGGCAGCGATGGTCAGTTGCTGTACGTCAAACGGCAGACCGGGCATATCTATCGCACTTGGTTGCACCCGTTCGGTCGGCCGACGGTGTTGCGCGAACGTGATGCACTCATCGGTGTTCGTGAGCTCGGCGTTCGTGTTCCGGACATCATTTTCTGCGGCGCTCAGCGCGATCCCGTGCACAAATGGCGCGCGTTGCTGGTGACAAAATCACTGGACGGTTTTGAAGAAATCGAACAATGGTACGCAGGCGGCGGCCGTGAGCGTTACGGCGAGGCGGTGCATGATCGCGTACTCAAGGATCTGGCCGAGAACCTGGCCCGTATGCACAAAGGCCGCTGGCAGCACAGCTGTATCTATATCAAGCACGTGTTCGTACGCGTGACGGGCGAGGGGGATGCAGCCAAGGTCGAGGTCGCCCTCATTGACCTGGAAAAATGCCGCCAACGCCTCAGCGCCCGGCGCGCGGCGATCCATGACATGAAGCAGTTGCGCCGCCATTCGTCGTTCAACACGACGGACTGGAACAAACTCGTCTACTTTTACAACACGGCGTTTGGCAGCGCTATCAAAGGTTTATAGCAATGAAACTCGAAGTCGCGCGAGGTTTGTTTCTGGCAGGAGCCTTGGCGGTTGCTTCACTGGCGGTGGCTGCCTGGGAGGAGCCCCGCACGCAAGTTCTCAGTTCAGCGCACGGTGGCGCGCATTGCCCATTGCCGCGGGTAGCCAAGGCGTCCGCAGCAACCCAGCCCGATCATGATTTGTTGTTGTTTATGTTCGGGCTCACTCAAGGATTGAGACCGCAAAGTTGAACAGCATGAAGCCCAAATAAAAGGCCTCGCTAATGCGAGGCCTTTTTTGTGCCTGATTGCTCAACGCTCGCTGACGCTGAGCGATCGGTATTATTCAAGGTTTGTCGGGTTTAGCCAGCAGTGTGTATACGCAGGGCAATACAAACAATGTGAACAGCGTCCCGATCGACATCCCCGTCGCGATGACGGTACCGATATCAAAGCGGCTGACGGCACCTGCCCCCGTGGCGATGATCAATGGCACCATGCCGAAGACCATGGCAGCGGTCGTCATCAACACCGGGCGCAGACGAATGGCTGCGGCTTCCTCTACGGCCTCGCGTGGCGTCAGGCCTTTTTCCTTGCGCAACTGGTTGGCGAACTCGACGATCAGGATCCCGTGCTTGCTGATCAGACCGATCAATGTCACCAGGCCGACCTGGGTGTAGATGTTCATGCTCGACCAGCCAAGGAACAGCGGAAGCAACGCGCCACAGATCGACAGCGGCACGGTGACCAGAATCACCAGCGGGTCGCGGAAGCTTTCGAACTGGGCGGCCAGCACCAGGAAAATGATGGCCAGTGCCAGGGCAAAGGTGACCCACAGCGCACTCCCTTCCTGCACGTATTGCCGCGATGCGCCGGCATAGTCGACGGCAAATCCCGCCGGGGCTTCTTCCCGTGCGATCTGGCGCACGGCATCGATGGCCTCACCCATGCTGACCAGCGGCACCCCGGAAAGAATGGCCGAATTGAGTTGCTGGAACTGGTTCAATTGCCGAGGCCGCGCCCGGTCAGACACAGAGATCAGTGTCGACAGGGCCAGCAGCTCGCCCTTACTGTTCTTGACGTAGTAATGGTTCAGCCAGTCAGGGTTATCACGGAAGCGGCGTTCGACCTGGGCAATGACTTTGTAACTGCGACCCTCGATGGTGAACCGGTTGATTTCCGCCTCACCCAGCAAGGTGGCCAGTGTGCCGCCGAGGTCCTGCATCGATACGCCCATCTGGGCCGCCTTGGCGCGATCGATATCCACGACGACCTCCGGCTTGTCGAAGGCCAGGTCGACATCGACGAAAGCGAACTTGCCGGACTCCATCGCGCGTTTTTTCACCCGGTCCATCACTTGCAGCAGCAACTCGTAATCGCTGGCGGTGTTGATGACGAACTGGAAGGGCAAGCCCTCGCCTGTGCCTGGGAGGGACGGCAGGTTGAAACCGAAAACCTGCAGTCCGGCAACGCCTGCCAGTTTCGCCTGGACCTCGGGCAAAATTTGCATCTGGGTGCGGCTACGCTCGTTCCAGGGCTTGAGCAGGAAGCCGCCGACCCCCGATTGCACTCCGTTGAAACCGTTGATCTGGAACGAAGAGTAGTACTCGGGAAACGCCTTGAAGATCGTGATGAACTCGTCGGTGTAGGCGCTCAGGTAATCAAGGTTGGTCGGTTGCGGGGCGTTGGCCAGCATGAAAATGATGCCCTGGTCTTCATCCGGAGCCAGTTCCGACTTGGTGAACTTGAGCAGCACCGGAATCAGGCACAGCACGATCACGGCGAACACCAGCACGACGGGGCGGGTGTTGAGCGTGCCATGCAGCATTTTCTGATAGCGGCGCTTCAGCCTTTCGAAAATCAGATCCAGACGATGGGCCAGGCCGCTGGGGTTTTCGTCGTGGCGCAGCAGGAGGGCGCACATCATCGGTGACAGCGTCAGGGCGACGATGCCGGAAATGACCACTGCGCCGGCCAGGGTCAGGGCGAATTCCTTGAACAATGCTCCGGTGAGACCGGTCAGGAAGCCGATCGGCGCATACACCGCCGCCAGGGTAATGGTCATCGAGACCACCGGCATGGCGATCTCCCGGGCGCCCTCGATGGCCGCGTCGAGCGGCGTCTTGCCTTCCTCGATATGACGGTGAATGTTTTCCACCACAACGATGGCGTCGTCCACCACCAGGCCGATGGCCAATACCATGGCCAGCAAGGTCAGCAGGTTGATCGAGTACCCCATCATCTGCATGAAGAACATGACGCCGATCATAGACAGCGGGATGGTGACGACCGGGATCACCACGGTGCGCAGCGCGCCGAGGAACAGGAACACGACCACGATCACGATGAGCACGGCTTCGAACAGGGTTTTGATCACCTCATTGATTGAGGCCTGAATGAACAGTGTGGCGTCGTAGGCAATTTCACCCTTGAGGTTGGGGGGGAGCTGGGCTTCCAGGTCCGGCATGATCTTGCGCACTTCCTTGATCACGTCGAGCGGGTTGGCGCCGGGTGTCGCCTTGATGCCGATGTACACCGAGGGCGTGCCACCGAAAGAGCTGATGCTGTCGTAGTTTTCCGCGCCCATCTCGACCCGCGCCACATCCCGCAGCAGCACACGGCTGTCGCCTTCGACCTTGAGCGGGATCGCGGCGAATGCCTCGGCGGATTTGAGTTCGGTGTTGGCGTTGATGCTGGTGACCACGTACTGGCCTTTCACTTCACCGGCGGCGGAGAGAAAGTTGTACTTGCGCACGGCATCGGTCACGTCGCTGGCGCTCAGACCGTAACCGGCGAGCTTCACCGGGTCCAGCCACAGGCGCATGGCGAATACCTGGTTGCCGAGTATCTCCGCCTCGGCCATGCCCGGCAGGGTCGCCAGTTTCGGCTGGATGACCCGCGACAGATAGTCGGTAATCTGCGGGTTGCTCAGCTCCTTGCTGTAGAAACTGATGTACATCAAGGCCGAGGCGTCAGCCGCCTCCTTGCTCAGGACCGGGTCTTCGGCATCCTGGGGCAAGCGGTTCTTGACCTCATTGGCCTTGGCCAGCAGTTCGGTGAACAGGCGATCGCTGTTTGAACCGACGCGTGCGTAAATCGAGACCACCGAGAAGTTCTGGCGACTGACCGACGTCATGTAGTCGATACCCTCGGCGCTGGCCAGGCTCTGTTGCATCGGTTGGGTGATGTAGCCCTGGATGGTCTCGGCGTTGGCCCCTGGATAGGCCGTGGTGACGGTAATCAGGGCATTTTCCATTTGCGGGTACTGGCGCAGCGGCAGCTTGCTCCAGGCCTGAAAGCCCAGCAGTACGATCAACAGGCTGACCACGGTGGCGAGCACCGGGCGGCGGATGAACGGGTCGGTAAAAGCCATGGGGGTTCCTTGATCAGTCAGCGCGCGGCTGACTGTTCTTCTCGGCTAGGGTCTTGTCGTCGCTGATAGCGATGTGCGCACCGTTGTCCAGTTTGATCTGGCCGGCCGTTACCACTTTTTCGCCGTTCTGCACGCCTTTGGTAATCATCACCAGCCCGTCACGGCGCTCGCCGGTTTCGATGAAACGCCGTTCGGCGATCAGGATCGGCTGGCCCTTGTCGTCTTTTTCCAGGCTGCCGTCTTCGGCTTTTTTCTCTGTCACGACATAAAGCGAATTGCCATAGAGCGTGTAGGTAATCGCACTTTCCGGTACGACGATGCGCGACTGCGGGTCAGGCAGCATCACCTGCAGACTGGCGAACATCCCGGGCAGCAACTTGCCGTCCGGGTTGGCCAGGGTCGCGCGGACCTGCATGTTGCGCGTGCTGTTCTCCAGTTTCGGGTTGATCGCACTGATCGTGCCGGGGAAGGTCTGGGCCGGGTAGGCCGCGACAATGACTTCAACCGGCTGGCCGATGGCGATTTTCGGCACGGACTGCTCGGGCACGAAAAAGTCGACATACAGGCTGCTGAGGTCCTGCAGGGTGGCGATCATGGTGCCGCTGGCGACGTAGTCGCCGACGTCGACCTGACGAATGCCGATGGTTCCGCTGAACGGTGCCACGATGCTTTTCTTGCCGAGCGCAGCCTTGAGCTGATTGACCGACGCCTTGCTCTTTTTCAGGACTGCCGAGAGTCGATCGAACTCGCCTTTGGAAATGGCCTGGCTGCCCACCAGCTGGCTGCCGCGACCATAATCGAGTTGGGCCAGCCCGAGGTCGGCCTGGGCGGTTTCGAGCAGGGCGCTTTCCACCGCGCTGTCGAGTCGCAGCAGGGGTTGGCCGGCCTTGACCTTCTGCCCTGACTCGAACTGCAGATCGACGACGGTGCCGTCGGTCTCCAGGCTCAGGTCCACGCCCTGTAATGCCTTGAGTGTGCCGACGGTCGGCAGCCGGGCCTGCCATGGCTGTTCGGTAGCGGTGGCCACGGCGACACTGATCGGCGGTTTTGGCGCAGCAAAGCCCTGGATCATCGTGTAGATGGAGAAGGCTTTGTAACCGGCCAGGACCAGCGCGACCAACAGAACAACACCCAACATGATCAGCATGCGGCGACGCAGCATATTTCCAGTTCCTTGGAGAAAATCAGGTGAGACAGTGGGGCACATTACCGCGAGTGGGAGCGTGAATCCAACTGCCACTTTTTCCTGGCGGGCGCAAAACCTGAGGGAGTCGAGCTTGCTCGCGATAGTGGTGTATCAGTCACTGCCATAGGGAATGCGCAGCCGCCATCGCGAGCACGCTCGGCTCCTGCAAAGGCAAAGGCGTGTTCAAATCAGATGCAGATGGTTGTCCCAGAGCCCGGCAGGCAGATCCAGCGGTTTTGCAATCAGATCTGTCTGGCGGCAATCGTAGTACCGGCATCGACCCTGGCCCGAGGTCACGACAAAACCATCGGCCACCGCACCGACCCCTGCGCAATCGGGCAGAGGTGCGTCCAGGCGCACTTCGCCGCTGTCCAGGTCCCAGATGAAGAAGCGGTTGCCCCGTGGCGCGGTCAAGGCGACGAGTCGCAAATCACTGTGCACCGCGACGCTGGCGGTGTAATGCCCCATGGCCTGCAGTTGATGCTCGGGCACCGGGAACGCCACGAACGGCTGGCCGGGACGCTTGATCGCCAGCAGCTCCGAGGACTCGTGGGCAGGCCCCATGAATTGCTGGCCGGCAACGATGGTGCCATCGCTGGCAATCCCCAGGTGACGCACACTGTTCATTGGCTGGGCCAGGGTTTCCTTGCTCAGCAGGGTGCCGTCGCGTTGCATCAGGACCAGGCTGGGTTCCATGGCGTCGAGGTTCATGTCGACGCGGCTTTCGGCCTCGGTACGAATCCCGCCGTTGGCCACCACCAGGGTTTCACCGTCGGGCATCCACGACACCTGATGCGGGCCCAGGCCATGGGTGGATATCTCGCCGGTATGCACCAGCTGCTCGCCTTCGAACTGATACACACCGAGCAAGCCGCGACCAGGATCGGTCGTGTCGTTTTCGGTGGCGTAGAGCCAGTCGCCACTCTTGTGAATCACGGCGTGACCGTAGAAGTGCCGGTTCGGTTGCGATGCCACCGTTTGCAGCAGCGTGCCATCACGCAAGTCGATCAGGTAGCTCTCGGTGCCCGGACGCCGGGCGACGAACAGCGCCATCGGCCGCGTCGGGTGATTGATGATGTCGTGGCAGCGCTGGCCAACCTGGGTGGCAAACACCCGGGTTCCATCGAGCCGATAACCGACGGCGTAGTGCTTGCCATCGGTATCGTCCCGTGCCGAAAGCAGCAACGGGCTTTTGTCCTTTTGCCTGAACAGCGTCCAGCCGCCCAGTGTCACTGCTCCCAGCAGCAAACTACCCAAAGTCAGAGCCTGACGTCGCAGCATGGCACTCGCCCTCATCAGTCACCGTCGTTGGCGTTGAAGCCCAGTTGGATGCCCAGCGCCTTGGCCAGCTCGCCTTCGTGCAGGCGGTGGACGGTGTTGAGGCTGTCGTAGAGATCGTTGAGTTGCTGGCGGCCGGCATCGTCAGCGAGCATTTCGGTCAGCGAACGCTGGGTGCTGGCGAACAGTTTCAGCGACGCGGCGTAGGCAGCGTCGATCTTGTCGGCCAACGGCTTTTGCTCGCTCGGCAGCAGGCTGCGCAGACCTTTGTTATCGACACCTTCCCAAACGGTCTTGGCGGCGGCAAGGCTGGCTTCAATGCCGGTCAGGGAAGAGTGGCTACGCCATGCATCCGCCTGGAAGGGTTGCGGAACCCCTTTGCTCTGGCGGCCCATCGGCGTGCCGAGCTTTTTCTTCAAGGTGTCGATGGCGGTGACTTGCACACGCAGCAGATCGGCGATGGCTTCGTGGGCGTCGGCATAGCGCTGGTTCGGGAATTTGCTCATCTGCGCGAGCATGCCGTCGGTGTTGTTCCAGCTCTTGAGAATTTCTTCGGCCAGTTGTTTCTGACGCTCGCCAATCGCGATCAGCAGCGGGCAGTACTTGGCTTTCTGTGCCGGGTCGGCCACGTCCGGTTTGCTGTCGAACAGAATGTATTCGTAGGCCGACAAACCTTGCACCACGACGCTGGACTTGGCCAGGTCGGCGGCGTTGATCTGTGGCTGTGCAGTGACCAGTTGCTCAACCTGACGGCCGACCAGGTTTTTCTTGTCCGGCCAGAATTGCACTTGCCACGAACGGTTGCCCTCGGCCAAAGGGCCGATCAACAGCGGTTGCAGTTCGGCCCAGGCTTTTTGTGCGTGCAGGAAGTCGGCGCGGGCAGTGTCCAGGGACTCCTTGCCTTCGCAGTAGGCGAGGGCGCGGACGGCCAGTTGGCGGTCCGCTTCGACCCAGCGGGTATAGGTCGGCAGGATCACCGATTTGGCGATGGCCGCCGAGGTGACGGCTTGCGGGTCTTGTGGCGAACAAGCGCCGAGGGCTAGCGCGGCAAGGCTGGTGAACAACAATTTGGGACGGAACATGTCGGGCTCCCGCTGGAAGAATGCGTATTAAAGAGAATTCAGAAACGCCAGCAACGCAGCGCGCTGCTCGGCATTGAAAGTCAAAACCTGTTGCTGCGCCGCCTTGGCTTCGCCGCCATGCCAGAGCACGGCTTCAAGCAGATTGCGGGCACGGCCGTCGTGCAGGAACTGGGTGTGGCCACTGACCGCTTGCGTCAGGCCGATGCCCCATAACGGCGGCGTGCGCCAGTCGCGGCCACCGGCCTGGAATTCACTGCGGTTGTCGGCCAGACCCTCGCCCATGTCATGCAGCAGCAGGTCGCTGTAAGGGCGAATCACTTGGTTAGCCAACTCAGGTTCTGCGGCATTGGCGGCGGTGGTGTATTTCGGTGTGTGGCACGACTGGCAGCCGGCCTGGAAAAACAGGTTCTTGCCCGCCAGCACTTCTGGCGCGCTGACATCGCGGCGGGCCGGTACGGCAAGGTTGCGGGTGTAGAACAGCACCAGGCGCAGGATGTTGTCGCTGACTTCCGGCTCGCCATCGGGGCCATTGCCACTGGGCGCCTGTTTGCAGGCCGTTTGCGTGTCGGTGCAGTCATCAAAGGGACGCAGGCTGGTCGTGAGACCCATGTCCCCCGAAAACGCGTGAACGTTCTGCTGATTGAGATTCGGTTGCCCGGCCTTCCAGCCGAACCGCCCGAGCACGGTTTTCTGTTGCGCGTCATCCCATACCCGGTTCGGGCGTCCGGCGATGCCGTTGTTGTCCCTGGCCTGAGCGGCGGCGTTGGCCAGGATGGCGTCTTCGGGAATCGCCTCCAGCAAGCCCAGGCCAATCATCGGCGGCGCGACCCGGGCCGAGAATCGGGTGTCAGGGTGCAGCGGGCCGTAACCCAGTTGAGTGATGCTCAGGCTCGGTTTGCGCAACTCGATTTCGGTACCGTCCTTGAAGCGAACCGGCACTGGCGTGTAATCGACACGCACCTTGCCTTCCGGGGTAACGCCGGGTACGGCCATGTCCTGAAACTGCCCGCCATAGACCGGTTCCGGCACGACACCCTGTTGTTCGATGATTTTGGCGTAGGCCGGGGTATCGGGGATCGACAGGCGTACCAGCATCGACACGGCATTCGGCGCATCGGGCCCCGGCGGGTGGCCGCGGCCATCCTTGATATGGCAACCCTGGCAGGCATTGGTGTTGAACAGCGGGCCGAGGCCGTCGCGGGCGGTGGTGGTGGACGGGGCGATCACCCAGGGGCTGCGGAAGAAACTGTTGCCGACACTGAAGTCCACGCGCCGCGAGGGTGGCAGGTTGGCGGAGGGCAGGGAGAAGGCGTTCTGATCGGTCTTGCGTACGGTAGCGCTGCCCCCCGAGCGGGCTTCACCGGGTTCGGCCTTGGTAAAACGCGGGGCGTCATCGCAGGCACTCAGACCCAGGGCCAGAAACAGTGCGAACAAGCGAAGAGGCAGCGGGGGCATCAGACATCCTGCGAGACGAGCAAAACAAGGGCGCAAAGTCTAACAGGGGATGGGAATTTGAATAAGAGGAATTATCGTTTACTTGATGTGGGGCAGGATTCGAGTTGAGACCGCGTCACGGCCATCGCGGGCAAGCCATCAGCATCACTGAAAAATCAGGCAAAAAAAAGGCGACCCGAAGGTCGCCTTCTTATCAGCCAGCGTTGATCAGAACTCGTGATCAGCGTTGTCCGGGTTCAGATCGTTGATACCCAGTTTGCCGGCGGCGGTCTCGATCGAACCGGTCTGTTTGACCAGGGATGCAATGGCGTCACGGACGATCTGGTTGCCGGCGGTGTTGCCGGCAGCGATCAACTGGTCGTAGTGCTCGCCCTTGTTGGCGTGATCAACCATGATCTGGATCTTGGCTTCGGTCGCGGCCAGGTCGGCTTTCAGCGCGGCGTCGGCGGCCGGGTCGGCCTTGGCCACCAGGGACGACAGGCTGGCACCGGTCATTTTGCTGCCGTCGGTGCGGGTGTACTCGCCCAGGTACACGTTACGAATGCCTTTGGCATCGTAGAAGTGCGAGTTGTGGGTGTTGTCGCTGAAGCAGTCCTGCTCGTCTTCAGGGGAGTTGGCTTCCAGGGAAACCTTCATGCGCTCGCCCGCCAGTTCGCCCAGGGACAGGCTGCCCATGCCGAACAGCATTTTGCGCAGGCCGGTTTCAGCCGGTTCCGCTTCCAGGGTGGCGCGGTAGTTGTCGGCCACGTTCGGCTTCCAGTTACCGACCATTTCTTCCAGGTCGCTGACCAGCAGTTGGGTCACGGCTTTCAGGTAAGCGCGACGACGATCGTTGTGGCCGCCGGTGGCGCCGGCACCTTCCAGGTAGTCCGAGGCAGGACGGTTGCCGGCGCCAGGGCCGGTGCCGTTCAGATCCTGGCCCCAGAGCAGGAATTCGATCGCGTGGTAGCCAGTGGCGACGTTCGCCTCGGAACCGCCCAGCTCGTTCAGGCTGGCGAGTTTTTCCGGGGTGATGTCTTTCACGTCGACCTTGTCTTCACCGATCTGAACTTCAGCGTTGGCGATGATGTTGGCGGTGGCGCCCGGGTTACCCAGTGCGTGCTCGTAGGATTTGTCGACGTAGTCGATCAGGCCTTCGTCCAGTGGCCAGGCGTTCACCTGACCTTCCCAGTCGTCGATGATGGTATTGCCGAAGCGGAACACTTCGCTTTGCAGGTAAGGAACGCGGGCTGCAACCCAGGCGGCCTTGGCTGCTTTCAGGGTGTCGGCGTTCGGCTTGGCGAGGAAGGCGTCGATGGCGGTTTGCAGGGTTTTCGCGGTGGATTCGGCATCGCTGTAAACAGCGAAAACCATGTCGGCGTAGTGCGCGACAACGGCTTTGGCGGCGGCTTCATCGACTTTACCGGCAGCGGCTGGAGCAGTCGGGGCAGCGGCAGTGCTGGCGACCGGCGCAGGGGCGGCTGTCTTTTCCTTGTCTTTGCCCTCACCGCAACCGGCGAGGGAAATTGCGATGGCCAACAGACTGGCGGTAGCCAGAGGCATACGAATCATGGCGAACATCCTGCTTCGAAAGGGGGGTGGTATGGCGCGGCGGGCGCGCAAAACTGCGACATAATGCAAATCTTTCGCATTATGTGTAAAGGCTGTTCTTGAAAATATTTCTTATTCGCACAAGGGCGCAATCCACCCTGCATGAGCAAGGCGCGACGGATACCCGATCACAAAATAGCGGCGTTGCTGCGCTGGGCTTGCTTCAAGTAAGCGCCCAACTCCCGCGCCGGCAGTGGCTTGCTGTAGAAGTAGCCCTGACCTTCGTGGCAGCCTTCGGAGATGATGTACGTTTCCTGTTCGGCAGTTTCCACACCTTCGGCGATCACCTGCATGCCCAGGCTCTTGCCCAATTGGATGATGGCGCGAACGATGGTTGCATCGTCGTCGTCATCGAGCAGGTCCTGAACGAAGCTCTTGTCGATCTTGATCTTGTCCAGAGGCAGGCTTTTCAGGTAGCTCAGCGATGAATAGCCGGTTCCGAAGTCATCGATGGCAATCAGCGCGCCGGAACGACGCAGGCTGAGCAGGTGCTGGGCGGCGGTGCTGATGTCTTCCATCAGGCCGGTTTCGGTGACTTCCAGTTCCAGGCTGCGCGGTGGCAGGCGGTACATCTGCAGCAGGTTGTTGACCACCCGCGGCAGCTCGGCGTGGTGCAATTGCACCGTGGACAGGTTCACCGCCATGCGCAAGTCGCTGAAGCCCTGGTCATGCCAGTCGCGCAGTTGCTTGCAGGCCTGATCCAGCACCCACTCCCCGATGGCGATGATGGTACCGTTCTGCTCGGCCAGTGGAATGAACAAGTCTGGCGGTACCAGTCCGTGCTCCGGATGTTGCCAGCGGATCAACGCCTCGACGCCCACCACGCGATGATCGCGGTAGCTGATTTGCGGTTGATAGACGAGGTAGAACTGGTCGCGGACCAAGGCGTCGCGCAAGTCTTTCTCCAGTTCGCGACGGCGACGCATTTCAGTGTCGACGCTGGCGATATAGAACTGATAGCGGTTACGCGATCGAGTCTTGGCCAGGGTCATGGTCTGCTCGGCTTTTTGCAGCAGCTTCTCGGTACTGTCTCCGTCCTCCGGGAACAGGGTGATGCCGATAGTGGCCCGCAGGCGAATTTCCTGATGATCGAGGGCAAACGTCGCTTCCAGGTCATCGAGAATGCTTTGCGCCAGTTCAGCGGCTTCGTAGGGTTGTTCGATATCGGCCTGAACCAGGGCGAACTGGTCACCACCCAGACGAGCCAGGGCGCCGAGGCGACCGCTGTGCCCACGCAGTCGATCGGCCAGGGCCAGCAGCAACTGGTCGCCGGTCTGGTAGCTGAACTGTTCGTTGATACCCTTGAAGTCATCGAGACCGACGCAAAGCACGGCGACCCGGCGCTGCAATTTGCCGGCGTCGACGAGGATCTTGTCCAGCTGCGTTTGCAATTGCTGGCGATTCGGCAGGCCAGTGAGGAAATCATATTGAGCCATGCGCAGCAGGCTGTTTTCCGCTTCGTGGCGCAGATGGGTGTTGCGCTCGATGGACTCCAGCAACTGGTTGGCGGTATTGATCCAGATGCCCAGCTCGTTTTTCTCGTGGCCTTTGAGTTGCGGAATCTTGTGTTCGCTGGGACGGTCGGGATTGATTTCGGTCAGGTGCTCGATAATCCGCGACAGGGGTTTGGTCAGCAGCCAGTGATAAACCAGATACAGCACCAATCCCATCGCCAGGGCCCGCAACACACCCGAAATGAAAATGATCACCGAACTGACGATAAAGCCTTGCCCGTAGGTGGCGGTGTCGAGGGTGATGCTCAGGTCGCCGTAGTACTCGCTGTAAGGGCCGCGACCCACCAGTTGGGTGGTGAAGGTGCGCTCCTTGCCCAGGATCAGATCAGTCAGCCAACGACTTTTGGAATGCTGCAACTCACGGGATTTTTGCGCGAGCATGGCTTCATTGGGATGACCAATGGAGGCTTGGCGCACAGCGTCGTCCTGAAACAGGCCTTCGATGACCTGCATGCCCATTTCCCGGTCCAGGCTGTAGACGGCCTGGGTCGAAGGGTCACGGAACATATCGAGGATGCGTTCGGCATCATTGGCGACGGCCTGGCGTGTTTTATAGGCATCGAAAACGATCTGTGCGCAGCTCAAGACTACGCCGACGACCAATGCCGACAGGAGCACGACCCGGAGCAACTTCACCGACAAGCTGTTCTTGAGTTCCAGCTTCAAAGGGCTATTCCTTGTTCCGTGCGGGTAGCATCAAGTTGCCATGAGTATTGGCAATCCCGTGATCGCAGTCAAAGGGACAATCATCTGTACGGGCTTTTTCCTGCAGTTTGGCCAACAGGTTGTTGACTGGATTAATTGTCCGATTAGTACTGTGTCGGTTGTCGAGTCCTTCAACTTGAGGGGATGTGGAGATATTTTCCTTCTTGTTGATGTTAGACGGCTGTAGCGTGGGGGCAAGGGGTCGAAGGATGGTTTCGTCGTGGGAACAGGGTCTGGTTTTATTGGATTGCGCGATTCGTCTGCAGGCCTCAGGTTCGCCCGCGAAGGCGGCCTGCCAGCTGACGATTACTGACCGACGCAACCACTCACGCAAAAAAAACCCGGCTGGAAAGCCGGGTTTTTTTGATGGGTATCGAGCTTAGGCGGTGAAGGTTTTGCCTTCGAACTGCTCAGCTACGAATTTCCAGTTGACCAGGTTCCAGAACGCCTCGACGTACTTCGGACGCAGGTTACGGTAGTCGATGTAGTAAGCGTGCTCCCAGACGTCGCAGGTCAGCAGCGGGGTGTCGCCGTTGGTCAGTGGGTTGCCGGCGCCGATGGTGCTGGCCAGGGCCAGGGAACCGTCAGCCTTTTTCACCAGCCAGCCCCAACCGGAACCGAAGGTGCCGATGGACGTCTTGCTGAATTCTTCCTTGAACTTGTCGAACGAACCGAAAGCAGCGTTGATGGCTTCAGCCAGCGCGCCGGTAGGTTGACCGCCAGCGTTTGGCGCCAGGCAGTTCCAGTAGAAAGTGTGGTTCCAGACCTGAGCGGCGTTGTTGAAGATACCGCCCGAGGAAGATTTGACGATTTCTTCCAGGGTTTTGCCTTCGAACTCGGTGCCTGGCACCAGGTTGTTCAGGTTCACGACGTAGGTGTTGTGGTGCTTGTCGTGGTGATATTCCAGAGTTTCCTTGGAAATGTGCGGCTGCAGTGCATCGTGTGCGTAAGGCAGTGGCGGCAATTCGAAAGCCATGGTGGATCTCCTAATCAGGTCAGTTGCGGTGAGCGCAAGGCCGATCACGGGCGGCCAGACTAGCGCCGGGGGAGTTTGTACTCTTTGCGGCGCAGGCGTCGGATCATAGCACCGGGGGGACGGCATAACCACGCAACAACTGTGTGGAATAGAGGTTCCAGAGCCTTTTGGAATAAATCAGCCGGCGGTGATCAATTGCAACGCTACCGCAAACATCATGACGGCCACCAACAGGTCGAGGATGCGCCAGGTACTGGGACGAGCCAGCCAGGGCGCCAGCCATGCCGCGCCGAGCGCCAGGGTGAAAAACCACAGCAACGAAGCACTCGCCGCCCCCACCACATAGGCACCGGGCTCTGTCTGCTGGGCGCCGAGGGAGCCAATCAGCAACACGGTATCCAGGTAGACGTGCGGGTTAAGCAGCGTCACCGCCAGCGCGCTGAGCATCACCGCTCGCAATGAGCGCACGGTCTGGTTTTCGCCCTGTTGCAGGCTTTGTTTGGCGCAGGCCCGGCGCAACGCCTGGGTGCCGTACCACAACAGAAACGCGGCACCACCCCAACGGGCGATGGCCAGCAAGGTCGGGTTTTGCGCCAGGACCGTCGCCAGGCCGAAAACCCCGGCGGCCACCAATAATGCATCGCAGGCCACGCAGAACGCCGCCACCGGGAGGTGGTGTTCACGACGCAGGCTCTGGGCCAGCACAAACGCATTCTGGGTACCGATCGCCATGATCAGACCGAAGGCCACCAGCAGGCCGTTCACATAGCTTTGCCACATAATAATTACTCCGCGTTGGCTGCCAGATCGCGCAGCACTTGCATGGCGCGTTCGGCATCGGCCTGGCCGACAAACAAATGGTCGTGGTAATAGCCGGCGATCACGTTGCAACTGATGCCGGCCTGGCCCAGTGCCGTGGCGAACGCGGCGGTCAGACCAACAGCTTCAAGGGCCGAGTGCACGTTCAGGGTGATCCAGGCCGCGACGTAGTCGAAACTGAAGCCCGCCTGTTCGGCGTGGCGGCGTTCGAGAATCACGGTCAGGCCTTCCTGCTCGCGGAAGCTGCCGATGATCTCCAGGCCCGCCGGCCATTGGCCGTCATGCAAGGTGCAGAACACGTACTCGCCGGCATTGAGTTGCGGGCTCATGCTGCGCAGCAGTGTTGCCAATGAAGTTTCGCCAGCCATGTGGGTGTTCCTTGTTCAAGCGTTCTTGCTGGCCATTCTCCCGTGCCAGGCTGTATAAGAAAAACCAATCTTGCTGATCGCTCATTAGGAAAACTGATGTTCGACTATAAATTGCTTTCTGCCCTCGCCGCTGTGGTCGAGCAAGCCGGGTTCGAGCGTGCCGCCCAGGTCTTGGGTTTGTCGCAGTCGGCGATCTCCCAACGCATCAAATTGCTCGAGGCGCGGGTCGGCCAACCGGTGTTGGTCCGGGGCACACCGCCCACTCCCACGGAAATTGGCCGGCGTTTGCTCAACCATGTGCAGCAGGTGCGTTTGCTTGAGCGTGATTTGCAGACGCTGGTGCCGGCGCTGGACGAAGAAGGCCTGCCGGAGCGCCTGCGTATCGCCTTGAATGCCGACAGCCTGGCCACTTGGTGGGCGCAAGCCGTCGGGGATTTTTGTGCGGAACAACATCTATTGATGGATCTGGTGGTTGAAGACCAGACCGTAGGTCTAAAGCGCATGCGCGCAGGCGAAGTGGCCGCATGCCTCTGTGCCAGCGAGCGGCCGGTGGCGGGCGCCCGCAGCGTGTTGCTGGGGGCGATGCGCTACCGCGCGTTGGCCAGTCCGGCCTTCATTGCCCGGCATTTTCCCCAGGGTGTGCGCGCCGATCAGTTGGCCCGGACGCCGGCGCTGGTGTTTGGCCCGGATGATTTCCTGCAGCATCGATACCTGGCGTCTCTCGGCGTCGATGGTGGATTCGAACACCATTTATGCCCGTCCTCTGAAGGGTTTATCCGCCTCACCGAAGCAGGCCTCGGCTGGGGACTGGTGCCCGAATTGCAGGTTCGCGAACAGCTGGAGCGCGGTGCGTTGCTGGAGCTTTTGCCAGATAAACCGATCGACGTGCCGCTGTACTGGCATCATTGGCGCAATGGCGGTCAATTGCTGGGGCTTCTTACCGATCAATTGGTGCGCGCGTCGAAACAATGGCTGGTGCCGTTGGACTGACGGGCAGCGTCAAGACCTCTCGCAATACGCAAAACGAAATATTCGGAGCAATACATGAAGATTCTGGTCACCGGCGCAAGCGGTTTCATCGGCGGACGCTTTGCGCGTTTTGCCCTGGAGCAGGGCCTGGATGTGCGGGTCAACGGTCGCCGGGCCGAAGGTGTGGAGCATCTGGTGCGGCGCGGCGCCGAGTTCATCCAGGGCGATTTGAGTGATCCTGAACTGACGCGCGACCTGTGTTCCGACGTCGAGGCCGTGGTGCATTGCGCCGGCGCCGTCGGCTTATGGGGACGTTATCAGGACTTTCACCAAGGTAACGTCCAGGTCACCGAAAACGTCGTCGAAGCCTGCCTGAAGCAGCGGGTCCGGCGGCTGGTGCATTTGTCGTCGCCGTCGATTTATTTCGATGGCCGCGATCACCTGGGGTTGACCGAAGAACAGGTGCCCAAACGCTTCAAGCATCCATACGCCGCGACTAAATACCTGGCCGAGCAAAAAGTCTTCGGTGCCCAGGAATTCGGTCTCGAGACCCTGGCCCTGCGTCCGCGTTTCGTCACCGGTGCCGGTGACATGAGCATTTTCCCGCGCCTGCTGAACATGCAGCGCAAGGGGCGCCTGGCAATTGTCGGCAACGGCCTGAACAAGGTCGATTTCACCAGCATGCAGAACCTCAACGAAGCCTTGCTCAGCAGTTTGATGGCCAGCGGGTCCGCCCTGGGCAAGGCCTACAACATCAGCAACGGGACGCCGATTCCATTGTGGGACGTGGTTAATTACGTCATGCGTAAAATGGAAGTCCCACAAGTAACGCGCTACCGTTCCTACGGCCTGGCCTACACCGTCGCCGCGCTCAATGAGGCTGTGTGCAAGTTGTGGCCGGGGCGTCCAGAACCGACCCTGTCGCGGTTGGGCATGCAGGTCATGAACAAAAATTTCACCCTGGACATCAGCCGCGCCCGGCATTATCTGGACTACGACCCCAAGGTCAGTCTGTGGGCCGCGCTGGATGAGTTCTGCGGCTGGTGGAAGGCCCAGGATATTCGCTGAGCAGCGCGGCACTGAACCGAGCCGAGGGGTGAAGGTCAATCGGTGCGGCAGTGAAGGTTATACTCGCCGCATCCAGCTATCACCGCGTTTCACAAAGGTTGACTCAATGTCCATGCGTAACGATGCCAACGATGACTTCGACGATGTACCGAGCCTGCGCGCCGACAGCCTCGACGACGATGATTTTCCGGTCACCACGCGCACTTCCGTGCACTCACGGCCCGTGCCGGTAGTGCAGGCCAAAGGCCCGAGCACCGGGCCGTTGTGGGCATTGGTTGGGGCTTTGTTCTTTGCGTTCGCGGGCTTGGCCTGGTGGAGCTTTCAGCAGATTTCGCTGATGGAGCAGCAATTGGTGGCCACCCAGGAAAGCTTCGCCCGCATCAGTGAGGAAGCGGCGGGGCGCCTGCAGGATATTTCCGGCAAGGTGGTGGCCAGTCAGACCAACGTCACCAGCGACAGCGAAGCCCTGAAGCTGCAAATCAAACAGCTGGAAAGCAAGCTGCAGGATCAGAGTCAGCAACAACAAGGCGTCGCGGGCCAGACCTCGGATCTGGACAAGCGCCTGGCGCAGATGACGGCACAAACCACCGATCTGGATAAGCGCCTGGCGCAAATCAGCGCGCAGAGCACTGAGCACCAAACCGCCAATACGCAATTGCAGGCTCAGGTCAAAGTCTTGATCAGCGACGTGGCCGCGTTGAAGAGTGCTCCGGCAGACACGGAAAAATTCGATGCACAGCTGAAAAGCCTCGGCGCCGACATCACCGCACTGAAGAAACAAGGCAATCCGAGCGCCGCCATCGAGCGATTGGAGCAGGAGATCGTGGTGCTCAAAAGCGAACAGGACAATCGCCCGACGCCTGTCCAAGGCTCGACCAACACTGCCGAATTCGATGCTTTCCGCAGCCAGGTCACTCGCAATATCAATACCCTTCAGGCGCAGATCCAGAACTTGCAGCAGCAACTGCGCGCCCGCCAGTAATAGACCTGCACATGAACACTTGTGGCGAGGGAGCTTGCTCCCGCCCCAATCCGTTCACTGCGGATCCTGAATATTCGTGCATGGCCCCAACCCGTCTACGCTCTTGAAACACGATCAAGAACGAGGGATGCGCAATGGGGTTTCTGCACAAATTGGCCTTGCTGGGCAGCATGCTTTTGCTGTGCCTGGGCCAGGTTCAAGCCGCCAACACCGAAAAATCTGACAGTCAGGCCGCCATCGCCTTACTGGAAAAAGCCCTGGCCTATTACCACGAGAATGGCGACAAGGCCTTCGCGGCGTTCAGCCGTCAGGGCGAGTTTGTCGATAAGGACCGATATGTCTTTGTACTGGATACCAAGGGCGTGATGCTCGCCAGCGGCGGGCCATCTTCGGCGCTGATCGGCCGGGACGTATCGGAAAGCCTCGGACCGGATTTGCAGAAAACCTTCAAGGACGCCCTGAAAGTGCCTGAGGGCAATGGCATCCAGCAGGCGGAATACCGCTGGCAGAACTGGGCCGACGGCAAGATCGAGCGCAAGCACGTCTACTACCAGCGTGTCGGCCAGCGGATTCTGGCGGTCGGGTATTACCTGCCACGGGCGTCAGCGGAACAGGCCATGGCACTGCTGAACAAAGCCGCGGCCGATCTGGCCAAGGACGAGAAGGGCACCCTGAGCGCCATCAACTCCCTCAAGGGCGGTTATTTGCAGGATGACCTGTATGTGTTTGTCGTCGACCTGAATACCCGGCGTTACATCGCCCACGGCACCAACCTGCGCTTGATCAACACCGATTTCAGCAAGATCAGCGACCCTGAAGGCAAGCCGGTGGGCGAGCCA
Organism: Pseudomonas fluorescens group sp. PF-69; assembly: GCF_054481235.1. Taxonomy (NCBI): domain Bacteria; kingdom Pseudomonadati; phylum Pseudomonadota; class Gammaproteobacteria; order Pseudomonadales; family Pseudomonadaceae; genus Pseudomonas; species Pseudomonas fluorescens group sp. PF-69. The sequence continues at coordinate 2,893,107 of NZ_JBTMNC010000001.1, forward strand.
ATGCTGGCGCTCATGGCCGGGCAGGATTACGGCGAATACGACTATCGTTGGAAAAACCCGGTCACCGGCAAGGTCGAGGACAAGCATGCCTACCTGAAGAAGGTCGGGCATTTTCTGGTGGCTGTGGGGTATTACAGCCCTTGAGATATGTTGTGTCTGTCATGACGCCATCGCCGGAACGCCGCCCGGAGCAAGCTCGCTCCCACACTGAATCCCGGTGAACACACATTTGTGTACACCAGAAAGCATTGTGAGAGCGAGCTTGCTCGCGATAACAGGCGACTCGGTCCATCTACCGAACCTTGTCTTCCCGCCCGCGCAACAACATGTTCGGCATGACAATCGCCGCCGCCAGCCCCAGCAACGACACTGCAGCGCTGACCATCAATAAATGCCGAAACGTCAGCAGCAGTTCGGCACGCAGAGCGTTTTGTGTATCCCCCGCTGCAGCGTTCAAACCGTCCAGCAGCACATTCCCCGAATGCCCTTCGGCAATCAGCGATGAGCCGGCCAGGTGCGCGAAACTCGAATCCTGCAGCAACGCCAGCAGCAGCGCCGACATCACAGAAACGCCCACCGCGCCGCCCAGCGACCGGAACAGGTTGGTGGTGCTGGTGGCGACGCCTATGTCGCGTTGTTCCACTGAGTTCTGTGTGCCCACCAGTGACGTCGGGAACTGCATCCCCCCGGCGATGCCACTGAGTAACATGAACAGGCTGCTGAGCAAAAACGCCTGGGGCGGGCTGAATGCCATGCCGAGAATCGAGATCGGCATCAGCACGGCGCCAGTCAGGATCATCGGTTTGTAGCGTCCGGTCACAGACGTACGGCGCCCGGCGAAATAGGCACCGATCGGCATACCCATGGCCAGCGGCAGCAGGTGCAGGGCCGCGCTGTCGGCCCCGGCCCCGGTCACGCTCTGAAAGCGCAGCGGCATCAGCACGATCAACGAGATCGCCTGGAAACTGGTGAAGAAAATCGTGCACCAGCACAGAACCGCATTGCGATTGGCGAACAGATGCATGGGCAGCAACGGTTCCTGTGCCCGTCGTTCACAGGCCACGAACAAGCCCAGCACGAACACCGCGCAACCGAGCAGGGCCAGCACTTCGACGCTGCGCCATGAATGACCCTGGCCAACCAGGGTAATGCCCAGCAGCAACGCCGTCAGCCCGATGATCATCAGCAGGGTGCCGAGGTAATCGATGACCGGTTTGCGTTGCGGTATCGGCAAGCCCACCAGGGTGCGATTGGCCACCAGCCAGGCACCCAGGCCCAGCGGCAAGTTGATCAGGAACACCCAGCGCCAGGACAGGTATTCAGTCATGTAGCCGCCCAGCACCGGACCGGCCACGCTGGCCACGGCGTACATGCTGCTGAAATAACCCTGATAACGACCGCGTTCCCGTGGCGGCACGATGTCGCCGATGATCGCCTGGCTGACCGAGATCATGCCGCCGGCGCCGACGCCTTGAAAAATCCGCGCCAGCACCAGTTGTTCCATGCTCTGGGCGATGCCGCAGAACAACGACGCCAGGGTGAACAGGCCCATGCCGAAGAGCATCAACTTGCGACGCCCGTACAAGTCGCCGAGTTTGCCGTAGATCGGCACCGCAACCGTCATCGCCACCATGTACCCGGAAATCACCCAGGCCAGCAGACTGACGTCCTTGAATTGCGCGGAAATGGCCGGCATCGACACGGCGACGATGGTTTGGTCCAGGGCGCCGAGGAAAATCGCCAGCATCAGGGCGATCAATACGCTGCGGATAGCCGGCTTGGGCGTTTCAGGCTGTTTGAGATTGGTCACGAAGAAAACCTGCGGGCAGTGATAACCCGCCAGTGGCAAGGCGAGCGGGGGTGCTCGCCAGTTTAAATCGATAGCAGGCTATTCGATAGCCCTCGACTGCCGCGCCACGTCACGGAAGCCATCGCACCCGGCGACCTGACGAGCGGCCATCAGGTCGCGGATGACCTCGGTCTGGCCTTGGATCATCAGTTTTTCCGCCAGTCAGGGCGTGCAGATCGATATGCACCTGGCGTCCGTCGAGGGCCTGTTCGAAGCCACCGTGGATCAATTCCTCAGTGCCCATGCGCGGACTCCGCCGTCCTGGCGCAACAGCTCTAAGCTGCCTTGTTCAAGGACCCGGCGCGGATTCGCCCGAGCATATAGTCCGGGCTCTGACGTTCGAGAACGAGGGTGTCGATGCCGGCGTTGTGCAGCAATTGACCGAGCAGCAGACCGGAAGGACCGGCGCCAATGATGGCAACTTGGGTTTCAGGGTTTTCATTGTTTTCATGACTCCCAAGCAACACACGGCCAACGTCACTGAGCGAGTTTTATGGATCGAGTGCTTGCATTTTTCACTTGCGGGTCTGTCAATTGAGGGTGAAAACTGAGCCGATACCTGTGCATTCTGCCAATCGGTGCGATTATCGTCCGTCATCTATTTCGAGGCCTGGATTGAAGTGATGAACAAGCCTGACCTGCCTTCGATTCCGGTGTTCAAGCTCTACGGTGAAAGCCTGAATTGGCCGACCCCGGACTTGCTGCACTGTGAAACCATTTCCAAACGCAGTCGCGAACATCAATGGGAAATCAAACCCCATCGCCACCCGGATCTATGCCAGTTGCTCTTCGTGTTCAAAGGTCAGGCAGAGCTTGAAATCGAAGGCAAACGTACGCAACTGAGCGAGCCGGCGATCCTGGTCCTGCCACCGTTATCCGTGCATGGCTATCGTTTTTCCGAAGATATCGAAGGGTTCGTCGTGACCCTGGCCGCGCCGTTGATCGCCCACCTGCAGGCGCAACTGGGGCATTCGGGGAATGCGCTGGCCCAGGCCGAGAGCTACCCGGCGGGTGAAAACAGCGAGTACCTCAACAGCTTGTTTTCGGCCTTGCAAGCCGAATACACAGGGCACCAACCGGCGCGGGAAATGCTGATGCATTCGCTGGTCAGCGTGATCATGGTATGGGTCAGCCGTCAGGTGATTCAGCGTCGTTCAGCCTCGCAGCGGCCGCAACGTGCGCGGGAGTACCTCAACGGGTTCATCCAACTGGTGGAAGAGACTTATCGCCAGCATGTCAAAGTCGAGGATCTGGCCCATCGGCTGGGGATTTCCGTGTCCCACCTCAATGGCACCTGTCGGGAGCTGGCCGGTCAGCCGGCGTTGCAGATCATGCACGAACGCCAATTGCTGGAGGCCAAGCGCTTGCTGACCTACACCAGCATGACCATTTACGAAATGTCCGACGTGTTGGGGTTCTCGGATCCGACCAACTTCACACGCCTGTTCCGACGCAGGGTGGGGATCTCGCCCAAGGCCTTCCGCGACCGCTTGAAGGCCGATCAGGGCAACGAGGCCTGATCCCCTTTGTCAGCGGAGGGCATTGAGGGTCGCGTTGTGTGGAATGCACCGCTCGAAGTTGCAACTGGCGTATTCACGGGGCAGGTTGCGTAACTGCTCGACCCGCCAGGCCGCAGCGCCATAGAGCCCGAGCGTGACCGCGCAGGTGATGAAAATGGCGAGGTATCTTCTTGTTTTGATGTTCATGGCGTTGACCTCTGAACGAATACCTTCCGGTATTACTTTGAGCATAGGTCAGTGCCACTGAGTTGCCAGTGATGCCATGTTCGCTTGTAACCCGATATTCAGAGCGCTGATTTGCCCTGGTGGGAGCGAGCTTGCTCGCGATGGCGGCTGAACGTTCAACGATGATGTCGATTGATCCACCGCTATCGCAAGCAAGCTCGCTCCCACAGGGTTGCAGTTACAGGCCGATATCCCACACCGGTTCTTCAGGGAACCTCACCACCAGAAAATCCAGCAGGCTGCGCAATGCCGCCGGCATGTGCTTGCGCGAGGCGTACACCGCGTACACGTTCATCTGTCGCGGTTCGGCCCTTGGCAACAGGCGGACCAGCTCGCCGCTGTGAATGTGCACGCCAGCCTGATAAGTCGGCAGCATCGCCACTCCGGCACCGGCCATCGCCGCGCGCATGAGTGTGCTGGCTTCGTTGGCGCTGATGTTGCCCTGCACGGGTACCGAGACCTCTTCGCCGTCCTGCTCGAAATGCCACAGGCTTTTGCCGAAGTAGGAATGGGTCAGGCAATTGTGCTGGCTCAAGTCCTCGACCCATTGCGGCGCCGGGTGCTCGCGCAGGTAAGCAGGAGAGGCGCAGATCACCGAGCGGCAGACGGTCAGTCGGCGGGCGATCAAATTGGGGTCCAGATCATTGCTGGTGCGAATCGCCAGATCGATGCGCTCATCGACCAGGTTCACGGTGCGATCAAGCATCTGCATGTCGATGCTCACGCCGGGGTAGCGCTTGACGTACGCCGCCATGGCATCGGCCAGTTGCGCCTGACCGAATGAAGTACTGACGCTGACCCGCAGCAGGCCGCGCGGTGCTTCGTCCGGTTCGCTGACGGCGGCTTGCATGTCGCTGGACAAGTCGAGCATTTGCCGGCAGCGGGGCAGGATTTCGCTACCGGCCGCCGTCAGGCTCAACTTGCGTGTGGTGCGGTGCATCAAGCGCGCGCCGACCCAGTCTTCCAGCTCGGCCAGATACCGGGACACCACCGGCCGGGATAGCTCCAGATGATCGGCGGCGGCCGACTGGCTACCGAGGTCGACCACCGTAACGAACACCCGCATTGCTTGTAGACGATCCATGATTTGCCCGATTTCAGAAACAAACTATGTTCCAGCATCGCATTTTTTGTACTGAACCAGGCAACTAAGCTCTGTTCCCTGCAGGAGCGAGCTTGCTCGCTCCTGCAGGGGACCACTACAGCCATTGGATACGGAGCAACAGATGATCGGTTTCACCACGCTCAAACGCGTTTTGCTGGCGACCACCGCTCTCGGTTTCGCCGCTCACGCCGCTGCGTCGACATTGACCCTGGATGTCTACAACCCCGGCGAAAAGGCCATTTTTCCGGTGACATCGGTACTGGTCAGCGGTGAGAAAGAGGCCATTCTGGTGGACGCCCAATTCGGCAAGTCCCAGGCCGAACAGGTGGTGGAAAAAATCCGCGCCAGCGGCAAGCAACTGACCACCATCTACATCAGTCACGGCGACCCGGACTATTACTTCGGCCTCGACACCCTGACCGCTGCCTTCCCCAAAGCCAAGGTGCTCGCTTCCCGGCCGACCGTTGATCACATCAAGCACACCGTCGACGGCAAGCTGGCCTTCTGGGGCCCGAAAATGGGTGCCGACGTACCGGCTAAAACCATCGTGCCGGATGTGCTGAAGGGCGACAGCCTGATGCTCGAAGGGCAGAAACTGCAGGTGGTCGGTCTTGAGGGCAAGCAACCGGATCGCAGCTTCGTGTGGATTCCATCGATCAAGGCCGTGGTCGGTGGCGTGGTCGTGGCAGAAAACATTCACCTGTGGATGGCTGACACCCAAACCCCGCAGTCCCATGCCGATTGGTTGACTACGCTGCACTCGATCGAAACCCTGAAACCGAAAACCGTCATCCCGGGTCATTACCTCGGTGACAGCGCCCGCTCCCTGGCGGCGGTGCAATTCACTGCCGATTACATCAAGGCCTTCGACGAAGAAACCGCCAGGGCCAAGGATGCGGCCGCACTGATTGCCGCGATGAAAAAACGCTTCCCGACACTGGGTGACGAAAGCTCCCTGGCGTTGAGCGCCAAGGTCGCCAAGGGCGAGATGAAGTGGGGTGAATGAGATTTTGTGATGACCGCCACATAAACATTTTTGTCGCTACAGATACACCTCAAGCCAACTGGAGAACGTCATGAGCAAAATCGCAATCATCGGTGCCACCGGTCGTGCCGGTAGCCAGCTATTGGAAGAAGCCCTGCGCCGTGGTCACAGTGTCACCGCCATCGCCCGCGATACCTCGAAGATCGGCCAGCGTGCCGGCGTGGTCAGCCAGAATGTCGATGCCCTCGACAGTGCTGCGTTGCAAGCCGCAGTGGCGGGTCATGACCTGGTGATCAGCGCCGCGCATTTCGCCACGCTGCCTGCCAGTGCCGTCATCGGGCCGGTGAAAAAGGCCGGGGTCAATCGCCTGTTGGTGGTGGGCGGTGCCGGGTCTTTGTTGTTGCCGGATGGCACCCGGGTGATCGATAGCCAGGGCTTCCCGGCCGAGTACAAGGCAGAAGCCGGGGCGGGTGCCGAGTTTCTGGAGAGCCTGCGTCAGGAACAGGATCTGGACTGGACCTTTTTGTCGCCGTCGGCAGAGTTTGTCGAAGGTCAGCGCACGGGAAAATTCCGGATCGGCAAGGATGATTTGCTGGTGAGCAGCGAAGGGCGCAGCTGGATCACGTTCGCTGACTTTGCCATCGCAATGCTGGATGAAGTGGACGCGCCGAAACACATTCGCCAGCGGTTTACCGTCGGGTATTGAACTGACTGTCTCTGTGGGAGCGAGCTTGCTCGCTCCCACAGAGGTATCACGCTACGACTCCTGGCTTTCAGCGACTCTGCGCCTGCTCCACCAACCACCCCGTCAGCTCGCGTAATTTCGCCGAAGGTCCGGGTTTTTCGGGGGAGACCAGGTAATACGCCAAGCCTGTCTTTACGATCAGATCGAAAGGCATGACCAGCCGCCCGGCGCTCAGGTCATCGCCAATCAGCGACCAGTCGCCGATCGCCACACCGGTTCCCTGTGACGCCATCGACATCGCCAGGTCCAGCGTTTCGAAATGCTGGCCCTTGCTCACATTGCTCAAGCGAACATCCGCCGAGGCCAGCCAGGCCTTCCAGTCCCGTTCATCCCGGGTCGGGTGCAGCAGCATGTGCTGTTCCAGATCCTTCGGCGTGTGCAACGGCACCGGGCCTTCGAGCAATGGCTTGGAGCACACCGGTGTCAGTCGTTCTTCGAACAGGCGTTGCGACACCAGCGAAGCCTCCGGCGGCGCGCCATACATCACGGCTGCGTCGAATTGCTCGCGATGAAAATCCACGCCGTGCTTGACCGTGGTGGTCAGTTCGACCGGCACGTCCGGGCGTTCTTTCTGCCACTGCAACAGCCGTGGCAACAGCCAGCGCATGACGCACGTCGGGGCCTTGAGTCGCAGGGTTTCGCGCTTCTCGCCGATCTGCTCCACCGCTTCGTCGATCAGGCCGAAAATCTGCCGGACACGTGGCAGCCATTCCCGTCCTTCGGCGGTGAGGTCGAGGCCGCGGGCCTGGCGGATGAACAGTTCATAACCCAGGTGATCCTCCAGCCCGGCAATCTGCCGGCTCACTGCGCCCTGAGTGATGTGCAGTTGCTCGGCGGCCCGGGTGAAGTTGCAGCACTGCGCGGTAATCAAAAATGTGTACAGCGCCGGCAGGGGAGGCAGTCGTTTCATTCGGATCCAAGGTATGACGTGAGGACATGGCTAGTATGATTTTTTATCCATTGTTGCGGCTATGTGTCGCCCGTTCCAATGAGGCCATCCCTGGACCTGCGAATCCATCATAAACACTGCGCAGGCCCGGCGTCTCAAACGAATAAAAAGGGCAATGACATGGCGACGTGTGGCGAAGTACTGGTCAAGTTACTCGAAGGTTACGGGGTGGAGCAGGTGTTCGGCATCCCCGGGGTTCATACCGTGGAGCTGTATCGCGGGCTGGCCCGTTCGAGCATCAACCACGTCACGCCGCGTCACGAACAGGGCGCCGGTTTCATGGCCGACGGCTATGCCCGCACCCGCGGCAAACCGGGCGTGTGCTTCATCATCACCGGCCCTGGCATGACCAACATCACCACTGCGATGGGCCAGGCCTATGCCGACTCGATCCCGATGCTGGTGATCTCCAGCGTGCAATCGCGCAACCAGTTGGGCGGCGGTCGCGGCAAGCTGCATGAGCTGCCGAACCAGAGCGCCTTGTGCGCCGGTGTCGCGGCGTTCTCCCATACCCTGATGTCGGCCTCGGAATTGCCAGGTGTTCTGGCCCGGGCGTTTGCGCTGTTCCAGGCCGGTCGTCCGCGCCCGGTGCACATTGAAATTCCGCTGGATGTTCTGGTGGAAGAAGCCGACGACCTGCTGGCCAGCGTCCCGGTGAACATCGACCGCGCCGGGGCCTCGCCGACTGCGGTGTCGCGCATGACCGACCTGCTGGCGGGCGCCAAGCGTCCGCTGATTCTCGCCGGTGGCGGCGCCATCGACGCCGCCGCCGAGCTGACTGAACTGGCTGAGCTGCTGGACGCGCCCGTCGCCCTGACCATTAATGCCAAGGGCATGCTGGAATCCGGTCACCCGCTGCTGATCGGTTCTACCCAAAGCCTGGTCGCCACTCGCGCGCTGGTCGCCGAGGCCGACGTGGTGCTGGCCATCGGAACTGAACTGGCCGAGACCGACTACGACGTTACCTTCGCCGGTGGCTTCGAAATTCCCGGCAAGCTGCTGCGTGTCGACATCGACCCGGACCAGACCGTGCGCAACTACCCGCCGCACATGGCCCTTGTGTCCGACTCGCGCAACGCCGCGCAAGCTCTGTTGAGCGCGCTGTCGCACAAGTCCCTGGCCGAGCGCCGCAACGATTGGGGCCAGGTGCGTGCCGCCCGCCTGCGCGAAGAACTGGCGGCCTCCTGGGATGCGCCGACCCTGGTCCAGACCCGTTTCCTCGAAACCGTTTTGCACGAATTGCCGAATGCGGTGTTCGTTGGCGATTCGACCCAACCGGTGTACACCGGCAACCTGACGTTCAACCCGCAGCGCCCGCGTCGCTGGTTCAACTCGTCCACCGGCTACGGCACCCTCGGTTACGCCTTGCCGGCGGCGATTGGCGCCTGGTTGGGCGGCAGTATTGAAGGTGGCGCACGTCCGCCGGTGGTGTGCCTGATCGGCGACGGTGGCCTGCAATTCACCCTGCCGGAACTGGCCAGCGCCGTTGAAGCGCGCACCCCGGTGATCGTGCTGCTGTGGAACAACCAGGGCTACGAAGAGATCAAGAAATACATGGTCAACCGCGCCATCGAGCCGGTCGGCGTGGACATCTACACCCCGGACTTCATCGCTGTGGCCAAGGCCCTGGGCTGTGCCGCCGAAGCAGTCAGCGGCGTCGAGCAACTGCGTGGCGCCTTGCGCCTGGCCTCGGATCGTCAAGGCCCGACCCTGATCGAAATCGATCAGGCTGCCTGGACCAAGGCGGTGTCGAAATGAGCGTTGCCTTGACCTTACCCACCACGTTGGATGGCCTGTTCATCGACGGCCAATGGTCCGCCAGCAGCGAACACCTGCGGGTGATCAACCCGGCAACCGAAGCCCTGTTGACCACGGTGAAGGGCGGTGACGAGCGCGCTGTCGAGCAAGCCGTCAGCGCCGCGACCAGGGCTTTCGCCGATTGGTCGAAAACCACCGGTGCCGAGCGCGGCGCGATCCTGCGCAAAATCGCCGCCGGCGTGCAGGCCGGTCGTGAGCACTTGATGCGTTTGCAATCCCTCAACAACGGCAAGCCACAGTTCGAAGCGGCCATCGACGTCGATGACGTGATCGCCACGTTCGAGTATTACGCCGATCTGGCCGAAGGCCTCGACGCAAAACAGGACAGCGCCGTTGAACTGCCGAGCGAAGATTTCCGCGCTCGTCTGCGCCGCGAACCTTGCGGCGTGGTCGGCCTGATCGTGCCGTGGAATTTCCCGATGGTCACCACGGCCTGGAAACTGGCGCCGGCCCTGGCTGCCGGTTGCTGCGTGGTGCTCAAGCCTTCGGAAGTGACGCCGCTGCCGGAGCTGGAACTGGCGGCAATCATTGCCGAAGCTGGCTTGCCCGCCGGTGTGTTCAACCTGGTGTGCGGCACGGGGCTGGCGGTTGGCGCGCCGCTGTCGGCGGACCCGCGCATCGCCAAGGTGTCGTTCACCGGCAGTAACGCGGTAGGCGTACAGGTCATGCAGCGCGCGGCAGAAACCGTCAAAGGCGTGAGCCTGGAACTGGGCGGCAAATCCTCGTTGCTGGTGCTGGCCGATGCCGATATCGACCTGGCCGTGGAAGTCGCCTGTGGCGGCGGTTTCTTCAACGCCGGGCAAATGTGTTCGGCCACCAGCCGCGTGCTGGTCGCCGACGAACTGGCCGATGAATTCCTGACTCGATTGAAAGCCCGTGCCGAAGCGATTCGCGTGGCAGACCCGTTCGACCCGAACGTGGAAATGGGCGCGCTGGTCAATCAAGCGCAATACCAGCGCGTGCTAAGCCACATCGACCGCGGTTTGAGTACCGGTGCCAAGCTGATTTGCGGCGGCAATCGCCCGGCGGATCTGCCGCGCGGATATTTTTTGCAGCCGACAATCTTCACCGAAGTGCCCCTCGACAGTGCGCTGTGGTGTGAAGAGATATTCGGCCCGGTGATTGGCGTGCGCAGCTTTGCCAGCGAAGCCGAAGCGATTGCCCTGGCCAATGACAGTCAGTTCGGTCTGGTCGCCAGCGTGGTGACGCGCAATGCCGAGACGGCGGATCGCGTCGCCAACGCTTTGCAAGCGGGGCTTGTGTGGATCAACGCACCCCAGGTGATCTTCCCGCAGACCGCCTGGGGTGGCTACAAACAGAGCAGCATCGGTCGCGAATTGGGCCCGTGGGGCTTGCAGGCTTTCCAGGAAATCAAGCACGTGATTCGAGCCGTCTGACGACGATTATTGTGGGAGCGAGCCTGCTCGCGATGGACGTCAAGGATGACGCGGAGCGCCTGAGTTTACGCGCCGCCCGTGCACCTATCGCGAGCAAGCTCGCTCCTACTTGAGGCATGTGCTGGCGTCATGGCTTCAATGAGTTTTTATCGATAGTCAGCGGTTTTACACAACCTCAGGATGAACTCACTGGTTCAACCAACCCCCCCGAAAATAGAGGGGAAAACGCTGATCCAGTCGCGCGGATGCAATAGCTTCGACCTGCCTTATACCTAAAAAAACAAAGGGAGTCCGTAATGGGCGAGCATGATCTGAACAGACGTCAATTCATCAAGACCGTGGGCGTAGCCTCGGTTGCTGCGGCGGCCATGAGCCTGCCGTTCGTCAAGGCCAATGCCAGTGATACCCGTTTCCAGGGCAAGACCCTGCGTCTGTTGACCTGGTCCGACGACACAGGCCTGGCCGCACTGCGCAACATCGCCGCGACGTTCGAGGACAAATACGGCGTCAAGGTCATCGCTGACCGCACCGGCAGTACCTCGGAAATGGTCGCCAAACTCAAGGCCGGCGGTGATCGTCCGCAATACGACATCATCACCCTGGCAGGCGTCGGCGCCGAAGGTCTGGCCGCCGCCAACCTGCTGGAAAAACCCGACCTCAACCGCATTCCCAACATTGTTGATGTACCGGAAAAGTATCGCACCGGCGCCAATGGCCACGGTATCGGTTACCTGCTCTGGTGCAATAGCCTGGTCTACAGCACTCGCACGCAGAAGGAAGCTCCGGACAGCTACGCCGCCCTGTGGGATGCCGAGCTGGCACCGAACATCTTCCTGCCGCCGCCGAACTGGACCGAGGCCATGGACCTGATCATCATCGCCGCCAAACTGGCCGGTGGTGACGAACACAACATCGAGCCGGGCTTCAAGAAACTCGCCGAGCTCAAGGACCGTGTGGTGACCCTGGGTGAAAACCCGAACCAGATCGCCGAACTGTTCCGCACCGGTTCGCTGGACATGGGGGGGCTGTACGCGCCTGCGTTTTTCCCGAAACAGATCCGCGACAGCAACTACGGCCTGGGCGCCACCTTCGGCATGAAGGAAGGTTTCTACACCGACCTGATGCTCTCGGTGATGCCAAAGAATCGCCCCGGCGACACCGACCTGGCCTACGCCTTCATCAACCATTCTCTGGACCCGCTGGTACAGGGCAAGATGGCCGAAGACATCTACAACGGCCCGGTCAACGCCAAGGCGATCATTTCCGCCGAAGCGCGCAAGAGCCCGTACATCCTTACGCCGGAGCAGATTGCCGAGAAGGCGATCATGCACGACAACGCCTTCCTGGCCACCGTGCATGACCAATGGATTCGTCGTTACACGGAAATCTTTTCTTCCTGATCTGTAGGAGCGAGCTTGCTCCGGGCGGCGTTCCGACGATGGGCGCATGGACGACACGGGCTGTCTGATGCCCCGCGTTATCGTTAACGTCCATCGCGAGCAGGCTCGCTCCTACAAGGGATCGGGTTGATGCCCCATGTCCGTGTGCCATTTGATCCTCCATTGACGAGACCTTTGCTATGGAACACCAACCTCTGACCCATCCGGTGAGTGCTGCTCCCGCGCGCAATGATCGGGGTGTTTCGCCGACGACGCGCGCCTGGCTGTTTCTATCGCCGTCGATGCTGTTTCTGGGCGTGCTGATTGCCGCCAGCCTGTTGGTCCTGCGCATGAGCGTGGGCACCAAGGGCGCGGAATGGAGCGGGTTCAGCCTGGCCAGCTACGCGCAATTGCTGGAACCCTACTACCTCAAATCCCTGCTGCTGACCCTGCGCCTGGCGCTGATCAGCGCGGTGATCGCGGTCGTGCTGGCGATCCCGGTGGCTTACACCATGTCGCGCCTGAGCTCGCCGTTCGTGCGCCGGATTTTCCTCGCGGCGGTGCTGCTGCCCTTGCTGGTCAACCTGCTGCTGCAAAGCTACGGCTGGCTGGTGATTCTCGGCCCGGGCGGGATGCTCAACCAGACGTTGATGGGCCTGGGCCTGATCAAGCGTCCGATCATGCTGCTCTACAACCAGAACGGCGTGTTGATGGGCCTGGTGCAAACTGCCTTCCCGCTGGCCGTGTTGCCGATCGCCAGCGCCATGCGCGGCGTTGCCCGCAGTTACGAAGAGGCCGCCGCCACCCTTGGCGCCAGTCGTTTCCAGGTGTTCCGCCAGGTGGTGTTGCCGATGAGCCTGCCGGGGATCATCACCGGTGCGACCCTGGTGTTCGCCTATAACGCCAGCAGCTTCGTGGTGCCGCTGCTGCTCGGTGGCCGTCGCGTGCCGATGCTGGCGGTGATGGTGCATGACCAGATCGCGCCGCTGATGAACTGGCCCGCCGCGTCCGCTGCCGGTGTGGTGCTGATCGTCACCACGCTCGCCATCATGACGTTGTCCGAATACATCACTGGCCGTCGTCGGCGCAGACTGGAGGCTTCGCAATGAGTACCCTGATCAAAAAGCGCCAGTCGCTGTTGCCGGGAGAGACCGGCAAGTTCGCAGGCATACTGTCCGGCTTCATTCTGTTGCTGGCGGTGTTGCCGATCCTGACCATGATCGTCATGTCCTTCAGTGGCGCGTCGAACCTCGACTTCCCGCCGAGCAGCTACAGCCTGCAATGGTACAAGGCCGCCTGGCACACCTTCGTTTCGCCGGACGCCAGCGACGTGCTGAGCCTGGGCAAAGCCATGACCACCAGCCTGATGGTGTCGTGTCTGACCATGGTCTTCGCGACGCTGATCGCGGTGCCGGCGGCGTACGCACTGACCCGTTGCGAATTCCGCGGCAAAGCCGTGGCGCTGCAACTGATGTCGCTGCCGCTGGTATTCCCGATGGTGGTGTTGGGCCTGGCGTTGCTGCTGGTGTTCGACAGCCTGCCGTTCCAGATGACCACCTCGCGCCTGGTGATTGCCCACGTGATCCTGGCGTTGCCGTTCGTGGTGAAGAACTGCACCGCCGCCATGCTCTCCATCGGCAGTGAAGTCGAAGAGGCCGCGCAAATGCTTGGCGCTTCACCGCTGCGGGCGATCGTCGATGTGGTGGTGCCATTGATGAAGTCGGGGATTCTGGCGGGCATGCTGCTGGCGTTCATCGTCTCGTTCAACGAATTCACCGTGACCTATTTCCTCTACACCATCGACGTCATGACCGTGCCGATCTGGATGTACAGCCGCACCGTGTCTTCGCTCGACCCAACCGTATTTTCGTTTGCCGTGCTGATCGTGCTGATCGACTTCGTCCTTATCTGGGCGCTGGAGAAGCTGGTGGGCGAGGGCGGCGTTTCCTTTTGATTTGAGGTGCAACATGACTGGTCTGATTCTGGAAAACGTCGAGAAATTCTATGGCTCGGCTTGCGCGGTACAGGACGTCAATCTGCATTTGCCCGAGGGCAAGCTGGTGTGTTTCCTCGGCCCGTCGGGTTGCGGCAAAACCACGTTGCTGCGGATGATTGCCGGTCTTGAAACCCTGACTGGCGGTGAGATTCGCCTGGACGGCGAAGACATCGGCCAAACCCCGGCGCACTTGCGCAATTTCGGCATGGTGTTCCAGTCCCTGGCCCTGTTCCCGCACATGACGGTGGGGGAGAACATTGCTTACCCGCTGAAACTGCGCGGGGTCAGCAAGGCTGACCAGCAGGCGCGAGTGGTGGAGTTGCTGGAGTTGATCCAGCTGCAACAGATGATTGATCGCCCGGTGGCCAAACTTTCCGGCGGGCAGCGGCAGCGCGTGGCGATTGCCCGGGCGATTGCCAGTCACCCGAAAATCCTTTTGCTCGACGAACCGCTGTCGGCACTCGATGCCAAGCTGCGCGAGTCGATGCAGGTGGAAATCCGTCAACTGCAACAACGGCTGAACATCACCACCATCATGGTGACTCACGACCAGCGTGAGGCCATGACCATGGCTGATATTGTCGTCGTGCTGGGTGAGCATCGGGTGCAGCAGGTCGGTACGCCGATCGAAATCTACCGGCACCCGGCCAACGAATTCGTCGCCGACTTTATCGGTTCGGGCAACATCTTCCCGGCCACGGCGCTGGGCAATGGCAAGATCAGCCTGCCGGGCGGCGATGCGCTGCAAGTGCCGATCTGCAGCAGCATTGTGGTCGGTGAGAAAGTGAAGATGCTGATTCGCCCGGAAGACCTGCAACTGTCGGCGCCGCAGGCGACGGCGGGCAATCGGTTGTTGGGCAAGGTGACGTTCGTGCGGGATATCGGCGCGACCATCGAAACCACGGTCGAGTGTTCCGGGGTGACGTTCACGGCGCTGAGCACGCCGTGCCAGGGCTTTGGCTTGAGCGTTGGGCATCCGGTGTCGGTGACCTTGCCGGCGGAGGCTTGCCGGGTACTCGGCGCCTGATCCGGACTAGATGTTGTTTGTACTGGCCCTATCGCGAGCAAGCTCGCTCCCACAGGGTTATTGGGCGATCACAAAACCCGTGGGAGCGAGCCTGCTCGCGATGGGGCCGGTACTGACTGAACAAATCCCGGCTAAACGCTCAACCGCAACCGCGCCAGATCCCGCAACGGCGGCGCGCCGAACAAACGGCTGTACTCGCGGCTGAACTGCGAAGGGCTTTCATACCCGACCCGATATCCCGCCGCTGAAGCTTCCAGTCCTTCGGCCAGCATCAAGCGTCGCGCTTCCTGCAATCGCAGTTGTTTCTGGTACTGCAACGGGCTCATCGCCGTCATCGCCTTGAAACGATGATGCAGCGTCGACACGCTCAGGTTCACTTCCTTCGCCAGATCATCGATGCGCAGCGGCTGTTCATAGTTGCTGTTGAGCCATTTGATCGCCTGGCTGATGCGATGGCTCTGGCTGTTGGCGATGGCGATTTCGTACAACCGGTGGCCCTGTTTGCTGCGTAGCAGCCGATAGAGAATTTCCCGTCGAATCAGTGGCGCGAGCATGGCGATGTCTTTCGGCGTGTCGAGCAACCGTGCCAGTCGCAGCACTGCATCGAGCATCGCGCTGTCGAGCCGCTCGACATAGAGCCCGCGCCCGGTCGGCCGGGTGGGCACGCCAAGCGGACCCGCGTCGGCGATCAAGGCGGTGATTTCTGCGGGGTCGATGTCCAGCCGCACGGCCAGGATCGGTTCTTCGGCCGAGACATTCACAACCCGGCCGCTAAGTGGCATCGAGACGGAGACCACCAGGTAATTGAGCGGGTCGTAATTGAAGAACTCATCGGCGAGCCGAACTTCCTTGCGCCCCTGGGCCATGATGCACAGTGCCGGTTGCGCCAGCACCGGGGCGAAGTCGTGGTTTTGGCTGTGGCGCGACATGAGCAGCGAATCGACAGCGGTGGCATAACTGCCATCTTCGGCGGTGTTGCGACGAATGATCGGCGCCAGTTCCGCGCGCTGTTTCTCCATGTCGGCGTCCAGCGGGGCTTGAAAGTGATCGAGCGACGACATGGGAGGCATCCTCGGCAAGGTTGGGTTGACGGGCAGAGCATAAGTTTGTGCAAGTCACGGCGGTAGACACATCCTGCCGGATGCTTGCCTGATTCTGCATGGGCGTTGCCTTTTACCCCGACAAGACCGGTCAGAGGCGGCAAAACTTGCTTGAAACTCGCAGGGCAGAAGCGTGACAGTGTTTTGCGCATTGTTACAATCAGTCCACACACTCTCGCAGGATTGTGCAACGTCCCGGCAGAAATCGACTAACGAGCCACGCACGCCAACCCTTAACCTTTGATCCTGTCGCAGCCCGTCCCCCGGCTGCCACACGACTCCCTGGGAGGGTTGAACATGTCTAAGCAGATCCCCGTCAGTCATATGGCCTTTGTTCGAGCGCGCGCCGGACGTTCGCAGGAGCTGGGTGTGCGCTTGAGCGCATTGATCGAGCCGTCTCGCGCCGCGCCAGGCTGCCTGAGCTTTGCCTTGCAGCATTCGCAATGCGACCCCGAGTTGTGGCTGGTCTGCGGTTTCTGGACTAACCAGCAGGCCATGACCGCGTACTTCAGCACCCCGGCCATGGAGATCTTCACCGAGCTGGTGCAGGAACTGGTGGTCAATAGCCTGGATTTTCACACCTTCAGGGATGTGTCGGCGGCGCAGGCCCTCCGCCAGTCCGGGGCTGCGGTACACAAACTGGCTGGTTGAGGGTTTAATGGCAGCATTCTCAACCAGTCAGGATGCGCGACATGGCACGCAAAGCCTTTGAAACCTTCGAAGCCGTATCGGCGGTCGTTCCCCGTGAAGGCGGGTATTACGCCGCAATCGCCACCAAAGCCATCGGTGGCTCGGGGGCGCCTCGCTTCAATAAACTGCTGGAAGAGCAGACGTTCAAGACCGCCAAAGAAGCGGACGAAGCGGCCGCTCTGCAGTTGACCCACCTCAAGGGTGTCAGCGAAGACGGCGCCCTGATCTGGTAACTACCTGACCGCCCCGGGGCGATACATCTTGAACAACGCCTCAGGCCCCAACTGGAAGTAGTCCGCCGGTCCGCCGCCGCGCAGAATCGGCTCTGCTGCGGCGGTGTCGTATACACCGTCCTTCAACAGTTTCCTGGCGATATGCACGGCGACCACTTCGCCCAGAATCAGCCAGCTCGGCACCACATTTCCGTCCGCCCGCTGCAACTGAATGATCTGCGTGACCTTGCACTCGAAGGACACCGGGCTTTCGGCCACCCGTGGCACTGAAATGACTTTCGAGGCAACGGTAGTCAGCCCGGACAGCTCGAATTCGTTCACCTCTGGGCCAACCATGGCGCAGCTCTGGTTCATCTGTTCGGCCAATGGCCGGGTCGCCAGGTTCCAGGCGAATTCGCCGGTTTGCTCGATGTTGTTCAGGCTGTCTTTACGTCCGATGCTGGAAAAACCAATGATCGGCGGAATGTAGTTGAACGCGGTGAAGAAGCTGTAAGGCGCCAGATTCAAGTGGCCATTGGCATCCTGGGAAGAAATCCAGCCAATAGGGCGCGGCCCGACGATTGCGTTGAACGGATCATGGGGCAGGCGGTGGCCCTTGGCGGGTTCGTAATAGTGGATATCGTCGGGCATGGGGCAGACCTGAGCTTTTCGAGAGAGGGTCATATTGCTGGCGACGATGACTAATTTCCAGTCAATCGCAAGAGTTGGGGTCTTCTATGGGGACCCTGTGGGAGCGAGCTTGCTCGCTCCCACAGGTTTTTTGCGGTTGTCGTTTTTAGTGTTCTCCATAAAGGACTAAGCCCGGCCGAAGCCGGGCTGTGGTGCCGCGATTGCGGATCAGCTGATGGAAGCGCCGCCAGTGCGGTCGTAGCCATCTTCGGCGACGGTGGCAGAACCGGTGCGGTCGTAGCCATCAGCGGCGACCGTGGCCGAGCCAGTGCGGTCGTAGCCATCAGCGGCGACCGTGGCCGAGCCAGTGCGGTCATAGCCGTCTGCTGCAACGGCGGAGCCGGTACGGTCAAAGCCGTCGGCGGCGAAGGTGTTGGCGGTCAGTACGGTGAGGGCCAGGGCGAGGAACAGTTTGGTTTTCATCTTCATTTCTCCAGATTCGTTGGCGGTTGTGTCTTGGGCATGGGTCTCATGCTACGCCAATTAAACTGATTAAAAAGCGCAAATAAATGCTAAAAACAATCGATTAAATAGATGTTAAGGCCCGCAGATGTTTTCGCTTTCAAGGTTTGAGTGAGCGCATCGCAGTTAATCGATCAGGCAGGTTCAGGGTGGTGGTTGAGCATTAACTCGTGATTAATCCGGCTCTCGCGGCCGTGAAGGTTTTTTCATGCCATGCCAAACAAAAAAAGGGGCAGACCCATGACGGTCTGCCCCTTTTGATCGTGACGCGGCTGGACTTAGTCCGTGACGATCCGCGAATGTTTGCGGGTGTCTTTCATGGTGATGTACACCAGCAGCGATACGGCAATACAGGCAGTGACGTACCAGTAGTAACCGGTTTCCATGCCGATGCTCTTGAACCACAACGCGATGTATTCGGCGGTGCCACCGAAGATCGACACGGTCAGCGCGTAGGGCAGGCCAACACCCAGGGCGCGGATTTCGGTCGGGAACAGTTCGGCTTTGACTACCGCGTTGATCGAGGTGTAGCCGCTGACAATGATCAGTGCCGCCATGATCAGGAAGAACGCGCCCCACCAGGTCTGAATGGTGTGCAGGGTGGTGAGGATCGGCACGGTGAACAGGGTGCCCAGGATGCCGAAGGCGATCAGGATCGGCCGACGACCGATTTTATCCGACAGGCCGCCGATGATCGGTTGCAGGCACATGAACAGGAACAGCGTCGCAGCGGAAATGGTGGTGGAGTCGGAAATGCTCATGCCGACGGTGTTCACCAGGTATTTCTGCATGTACGTGGTGTAGGTGTAGAACGCCAGGGTGCCACCCATGGTCAGGCCGACCACTGTCATCAGTTCCTTTGGATGACGCAGCAAGGTGCGCATCGCGCTTTCCTTGGCCTTTTCCTTCTTGGTGAACGATTCGGTTTCTTCCATGCCGCGACGCAGGTACAGCGCGACAATGGCGCAGAGTGCGCCGATGGCGAACGGAATGCGCCAGCCCCAGGCGTACAGCTCCTCGGTGGTCAGCAATTGTTGCAATACGATCAACACGGCCAACGCGATGAGCTGGCCGGAGATCAGGGTTACGTACTGGAAGCTGGAGTAGAAACCGCGGCGTTCCTTGGTCGCCATCTCACTCAGGTAAGTGGCCGAGGTGCCGTACTCGCCACCGACCGACAGGCCCTGTAGCAAGCGGGCGAACACCAGCAGGATCGGCGCGCCGATGCCAATGATTTCATAGCCCGGGCTCAGGGCGATCAGCAGCGAGCCGAAGCACATCAGGTACACCGAGGCCATCAGGGCCTTTTTGCGCCCGACCTTGTCGGCATACAGGCCCATCAGCCAGCCACCGATCGGACGCATCAGGAAGCCCACGGCGAAGATTGCGGCGGTGTTCAGCAGTTGTGCAGTGGTGTCGCCTTTCGGGAAAAAGGTCTTGGCAAAGTACAGGGAGAAAGCGGCGTAGACGTACCAGTCATACCACTCGACCATGTTGCCGACCGAGCCGCTGAAGATCGACTTGATACGGCTGGAGGTGGTGCGTTCTCTTGTCGGCACGGCAGCCGACCCACGGGGCAGGGTATTGGAGTTATCCATTGAAGGATCCTTCGTCTAATTATTGTTTGTGGAGCGCGCGTTAACGCAGCCTGCGGGGGCTATAGCAGGAGGTGTGCCAAGGTGGAGAGGGCCGATTTAGAGGGGTTGGAGCGATCTTGTGAGCGGAAATCCGCTCATTAAAAGTTGGGTGTGAGCGAAAAGTTGCTCATGGGGGGATGTTGCCTGGACCAGCCCCTTCGCGGGCAAGCCCGCTCCCACAATGACCGAGCTGATCGCGAGTTTTGCCTACCGTATCGGCCTCCTGTGGGGAGCGGGCTTGCCCGCGAAGAGGCCATTAAAGGCGCTGGAGAATCAGTTTTCTTGCAGGAACATCTCTCGACTCAAGCCATGGCGCTGCATCTTTTCGTTGAACGTACGGCGTGGCAGTTGCAGTTCTTCAAGCACGGCCTTGACGTCACCCTTGTGCCGGGTCAGCGCCGCGCGCAAGCACTGCGCCTCAAAGGCTTCCTGCTGGGCCGCCAGCGACTGCCCAGGGTCGATGCCAGCAGGAACAGGTTCGCCAAGCCCCAGCACCTGACGTTCGGCGACATTCGCCAGTTCACGCACATTGCCTGGCCAGTCGTGGCTCAGCAGGTGGCTCAACTGCGGGCCGCTCAGCGGCGCGAAGGTGCGCCCGAGGCGTTCGGCGGCATGGCGGGCGAACGATTCGTACAACAACGGAATGTCTTCGCGGCGATCGCGCAACGGCGGCAGACGCAGCTCGGCGACGTTCAAACGATAAGCCAGGTCCTCGCGAAAACGCCCGGCCCGTGCTTCGTCGAGCAGGTCCGGCTTGGTCGCGGCAATGATCCGCAGATCCACGCGGATACTCTGGTTCGAACCCAGGCGTTCCAGTTTCTGTTCCTGCAACACGCGCAGCAGCTTCACCTGCTGTGCCAGGGGCATGCTTTCGATCTCGTCGAGAAACAGCGTGCCGCCGTCGGCGTATTCGAGCTTGCCGATGCGTTTGCCCTGGGCGCCGGTAAACGCACCGCTCTCATGACCGAACAGCTCGGCTTCAAACAGTTGCTCGGGGATGGCTGCGCAGTTCAACGCCACAAAAGGTTTGTCCGCCCGCGGGCCGAAGTCGTGCAGGCAGCGGGCAACCAGTTCCTTGCCGCTGCCGGTTTCACCACGGATCAGCACATTGACCGGCAATGCAGCCAGCTCCAGCACCTGACGGCGCAAGGTCTGCAAGCCACGGGACACGCCCAGCAGCGTGGCATCGAGTTTGGCGCGGTTGTCCGCCTGTTCATGCAGGGCACGGTTCTCCAGTACCAGCCGGCGCTTGTCCAGCGCGCGGCGCAGGCTGCCGAGCAGGGCTTCGGGGCTGAAGGGTTTTTCCAGAAAGTCGTAGGCGCCGTCACGCATCGCATCCACTGCCATCGGCACGTCGCCGTGACCGGTCAGCAGGATCACCGGCAGCTCGGCATCACGCTGCTGCACTTCGGCCAGCAGTTCCAGGCCGCTCATGCCGGGCATGCGCACATCGCTGAGAATCACCCCGGCAAAATGTTTCGGCAACTGCGCCAGGCACTCGTCCGCTCGGCTGAACAACTGCACATCGAAACCCGACAGGCTCAGCCATTGTTCGACGGCGCTGCGGATGCTGCTTTCGTCGTCGACCACCATCACGGAATTCAGCATGAGCCATGGGCCTCCAGGTCGATGGGCAGGGTAAGGGAGAACACTGCGCCGTTGTCGCGATTGCCGGCCGTCAGGCGTCCGCCCGATTCGTGAGCGATTGCAAAGGAAACCGCCAATCCGATGCCCAGTCCATCGCCGACCGGTTTGGTGGTGAAGAACGGGTCGAACACTTTGGCCAGGTTCTCTTCGGCAATGCCGCCACCGTTATCAATGACGCTCAGGCGCCACAATTGCTCATCGGCTTCGAGACGGATTTCCAGGCGCTTGCAGGGTTTATCCTGCATCGCGTCCAGTGCGTTGCGCAGCAGGTTGATCAGCACCTGTTCCAGGCGAATCGCATCGCCGCGCACCCAGGCCGGGCGGGTCAGGTGCAGCACGGTGCTGACCTGTTCATCACGCAATCGGGTGTCGAGCAGCTCCAGGGACTGATCCACCACTGCGGCCAGATCCAGGCGTTCGCGCAAGCCGCTAGGGCTTTTGCGGGCGAAGGTTTTCAGGTGGCCGGTGAGGGCGGCCATGCGCGTCAGCATTTCATCCACGGGTTTGAGCGCCTTGTAGGCGTCGTCGACGCGGCCGTGGTCGAGCAGCAACCTCAGCGTGGCAAGTTGCATGCGCTGGGCAGTCAAAGGCTGATTGATCTCGTGGGCGAGGGCGGCGGACATCTGCCCGAGGGCGGCGAGTTTGGCCGATTGCACCAGGCCTTCCTGGGCGGTGCGCAGATCGCGGGTACGCTCTTCCACCAGTTGCTCAAGCTCTTCGCGGCTGCGCTGGCGCATTTTTGCCAGACGCCAGCGCTGGTTGAGGAACAGCAGCAGAAACACCAGGGTCAGCCACAGGCCGGCAGCGGCGAGGGCGGCGTTGCGACTGTCTTCGAACGCCACTTGTGGGCGACGCAGCAGATGCAGGGTCCAGCCCTCGGCGGTCAGCGGCAGGGACTCCCAAAGGTAATCTGCGTTGCCGTCCGGACCATCGACCCGTGCCAGCTCGCTGTTTTCGTCGAAGCGGCGCAGCGATTGATAATCAAGCGGTGTCAGGGGCTGCTTGTCGTACTGGCGTGTGGCCTTGAGTTCGGCGTGATCGCTGTCGTTCAACGGCTTCAATTGGCGATAACGCCAGCCCGGCTGGTTGGCGATAAAAATGATCCCGCGCGCATCACTGACCAATAGCGTGTCGCTGCCCTGACGCCACTCGCGTTCCAGCTCGGGAAACTCCAGTTTGACCACCATGGCCCCGAGAAACTGCCCGTCGTCATCGGTGACGGCGCTGGACAGGAAGTAACCCGGTATCCCACTGGTCACGCCCACGGCGTAAAAACGCCCGGTGCCCTGGGTGCGCGTCTGACTGAAGTAAGGACGGAAGCCGTAGTTGTGACCGACGTAGCTGCTGGGCAGGCGCCAGTTACTCGCCGCCACGGCCAGGCCGTTGCGATCAAGCAATTCCAGGGTCGAGGACTCGGCGGCGCCGTTGATTTTTTCCAGCTTGCGGTTCAGCACGTCCTGTTGCTCGGGGCTTACCGGGCCATTGAGTGCTTCGCGTAACTGCGGGTCCAGCGCCAGCACGGAGGGCAGGGCACGGTAACGTTCGATCAGGGTATGCAGTGACGTGGCGTACAGCGCCAACTGCTGATTGGCCCGGGCGGCGTCTTCGACCATGGACTGGCGCATGGTGTGACGCATCGCCAGGGTGGCGGCGATGGCGGCACCGGCGATGATCAATACGATATAGAGCGCCAGGCGCAGGGATCGGGAAGTAGGCAGCATCAAACGGAGATCGGACCAATGACAGGGGTCGCAAGATAGCATGCAGACCCTCTTGCGCCGTACTCATCTCATACGTTCAAGTCAATACGCCGGGCTTTCCCGCTCTGCGCAGAAATTTGCTCGACTGCATACAGGTATCCATTCGTCGGAACTGTCAGTTTTTACAGGTTGTTTCATCGTCGCGAACCAAGATAAAAACAGCGTTACAAGTGTTGGCGAACGTGCCGGGCACAGGAGAGGTGAGATCATGACAAGCAATAATGAACTCCGGATGGCGGGAGAAAATGAACCAGACTGGGAAGTACTGCCATCTCCCATAATCACGGCGCCCGTCGCGACAATCGTTAGTCGTCGATTTAACGTTGATGCAGTCGTACCGGCACCCACTTACTCCAAATGGAATCTTGATTTCTTCAGAGCCAGCAATAATGAAAAAATCAAAAGATATAGCGGTGACGGAGGGGTCATTTTTATAAGATTTCAGGTGCCCGATGAGCTACCTATAGGTGAACAGATTTACTTTAGGATCCAATATAAAAACTTACTATATAGCCATTGGGCAAGGAGTCATAACTTTAAAATTGGTCAGGTTCACCCATCTACGCCAGTAATTACCCAACCCGGAACCGTGCGGGTACCAAAACCGGAAATACAAGGAACGGGCGGTATGGCGGGTGCTACGATCGAACTTTATGAAGCCGGTGTCGGTACCGTTCTATTCGGAACAGCGACAGTACAATCAGATGGCTGGAAGACCGTGCTTACGCAGCCGTTGTGGATGGGTGATCCATTCAGACTGACCGCTATTCAGAAGTTGAATGGTGTGGTGTCCGAATGGGCGAGCCCGGTCCATTTTGCTGTGCTGTTCAGGCCAGTGATCACTGATGTAACCATATCTGCTGACGGAAAACCTACTATCAGTGGAACGGGGGGGCTCAAAGGTGCCACGCTTGAGATCTGGAATTCGGGTGGGGGCGGGGGCGTTTTATTATCCACGACGGTTGAGTCCGACGGAAGTTGGCGGGTGTCTGCCCCGACAGCATGGGGATCAGGAAATTACATAATTACTGCCAGGCAGATCGGCAAGGTCACAGGGGGGGACTCCGATTGGGCAGTTGATAAGCCGTTCACGATTTGACCGCCCGATCCTGCGATCTCCGGTCACCGTGGTTGGGTAGCCAGGTGCTTGAATGGTTTAAAACTTTGTCGTTGAAAATTGGGTATTAATGGATAAAAAAGCCGCGCTGTCGTAAATACAGCGCGGCTCTTTTTGGCTTACGGTTTAATACTTACTGCACTTCCACCGCCAGGCTGTCACTGATCTTTTTCTGCCAGATGGCAGGACCGGTGATGTGTACCGACTCGCCGTTGCTGTCGACCGCAACAGTGACCGGCATGTCTTTCACGTCGAACTCGTAGATCGCTTCCATGCCCAGTTCGGCGAAAGCCACCACGCGGGATTTCTTGATGGCTTGCGCCACCAGGTAAGCCGCGCCGCCGACAGCCATCAGGTAGACGGCCTTGTAGTCCTTGATCGCCTCGATGGCGGTCGGGCCGCGTTCGGATTTGCCGATCATGCCCAGCAGGCCGGTTTGCTCGAGGATCTGACGGGTGAACTTGTCCATCCGCGTCGCGGTGGTCGGGCCAGCCGGGCCAACCACTTCTTCACGGACCGGATCGACCGGGCCGACGTAATAGATGAAGCGGCCCTTGAGGTCGACCGGCAGGGTTTCACCCTTGTTCAGCATCTCGACCATGCGCTTGTGCGCGGCGTCGCGACCGGTGAGCATCTTGCCGTTGAGCAGGATGGTTTCGCCCGGCTTCCAGCTCTGCACTTCTTCCGGGGTCAGGGTGTCGAGGTTCACGCGACGGGCCGACGGACCCGCTTCCCAGACGATTTCCGGGTAGGCGTCCAGCGGTGGCGCTTCCAGGGACGCCGGGCCGGAGCCGTCGAGCACGAAGTGTGCGTGGCGGGTGGCGGCGCAGTTCGGGATCATGCACACCGGCAACGAAGCGGCGTGGGTCGGGTAATCCATGATCTTCACGTCGAGCACGGTGGTCAGGCCGCCCAGGCCTTGGGCGCCGATACCCAACTGGTTGACCTTCTCGAACAGCTCCAGACGCATTTCTTCGATGCGGTTCTGTGGGCCGCGGGCCTTCAGTTCGTGGATGTCGATGGATTCCATCAACACTTCCTTGGCCATCACCGCGGCTTTCTCGGCGGTGCCGCCGATGCCGATGCCGAGCATGCCCGGTGGGCACCAGCCGGCGCCCATGGTCGGAACGGTCTTCAGCACCCAGTCGACGATCGAGTCGGACGGGTTGAGCATGGCCATTTTCGATTTGTTCTCGGAACCGCCGCCCTTGGCCGCCACGTCCACTTCCACGGTG
Organism: Pseudomonas fluorescens group sp. PF-69; assembly: GCF_054481235.1. Classification (NCBI taxonomy): domain Bacteria; kingdom Pseudomonadati; phylum Pseudomonadota; class Gammaproteobacteria; order Pseudomonadales; family Pseudomonadaceae; genus Pseudomonas; species Pseudomonas fluorescens group sp. PF-69. The sequence continues at coordinate 2,918,652 of NZ_JBTMNC010000001.1, forward strand.
TTACCCGGAACGATGGAGTAGTGGATAACGGCCGGGGTGTTGTCCTTGGTGTTCTTGCGAGCGCCTGCCGGGTCGGCAAGGATCGAGGCACGCAGGACGTTTTCCGGCAGGTTGTAGGCGCGACGCACGCCTTCGTTGATCATGTCGTCCAGGCTCATGGTGGCGCCATCCCAACGCACGTCCATGCCCACGCGGACAAACACGGTCACGATGCCGGTGTCTTGGCAGATCGGACGGTGGCCGGTGGCGCACATGCGCGAGTTGATCAGGATTTGAGCGATGGAGTCACGGGCAGCCGGCGATTCTTCACGCAGGTAGGCCTCGTGCATCGCCTGGATGAAATCCACGGGGTGGTAGTAGGAAATGAACTGCAGGGCGTCGGCAACGCTCTGAATCAGGTCGTCTTGCTTGATCACGGTCATGAGTCGCGCTCCTCTAAAAGACGGGAACATTCAATAAGGTGCTTGCAGCTTGGGTGCATCGGTCGGTTGCAAGCACCTTTCAAGGCACGCCGGGCATGCTGGCGCGACGCTAAAAAGGCGCGGCAGTATAACGCGCCTCGGTTCCGTAAACACCCGCCGGCAATCAATCGTTGGTCGCATACAGGCAGCAGCAGGTTTGGAACGGGCAGATAAAGGCATATTGCTTTTGTGGCGAGGTGGCTTGCTCCCGTTGAGCCGCGTGTATTCCTGTTATCCACCCTCGAAAATAGGATGGTCATTTATCGGCCACGCCACTAAAGTGACATACGGTCTGTAGAGTAGGACGCTCTGTCAGTCTCCTTTCATTCGGTGAGTCAACGATTGACCCATAACGCCATCCAGCGACTGTTGCTCAAGCGTTTCGCCCTTGCGGCCGGCACCTATGCCCTGGCATTGGTATTGCTGTGGCTGGCGTTTTTTACCGGGCACTATGAAGAGTCGCTCTCCGGCGTTGCCATTGGCAGCGCGCTGGTGGTCATCAGTCAGGCGACGCTGTTTGCACTGTTCTATTCGGGCCTCAACCTGCGCTTTGCCGACCCCAGCCTGACCGAAGCCCAAGTGTTGCTGGGGCTGGGGTGGCAGACCTGGCTGATCGCACACCTGGGGGATGCCCGTGGGGCGTTTCTGGTTTTTTACGTACTGATTCTGCTGTTCGGGCTGTTCCATCTGTCCCGTCGCTCATTTGTGCGTTGTGCCTCGCTGGTGTTTTTCAGTTTCAGCGCGATCACGCTGTGGGAGGGCTACCACTTCCAGTTGCCTGACCCGGCATTGGCGGCGTTGCAGGTGTGCGTGCTGTTGATCGTGCTGGTGTGGCTGGTGCTCTATGCCGGTTACGTACAGGCTTCGCGACACCGCATGCGTCAGCGGCGATTTGCCTTGCAGGCGCACCAGGACACGCTGCGCGGGATGATGCGTCAGCTCGAGGACCTGGTGGCCACCGATGAGTTGACCGGGTTGTTCAATCGCCGGCATTTCCTGCGCCTGGCGTCCCGCGAGTTGAACGCCATGGAGGTGGGTGTCGTGCATGGCCTGGCGCTGATCGATCTCGACCATTTCAAGCGTATCAACGATCTGCACGGCCACGCCGCAGGCGACCAGGTGTTGCAAGCCTTTGCCGGCGTGGCCTCGGCCTGTCTGCGCGACGGTGACGTGCTGGCCCGTTATGGCGGCGAGGAGTTCGTGGTGCTGCTGCCCGATTGCGATCCCGAAAGCTTGACCTCCTGTTGCGAGCGGCTACGCATCGCCTTCACCGATGTCGAATTGATTGGCCTGAATGTGCGCAGCCTCAGCCTGTCCGCCGGCATGACCCTGCTGGAACTCGGGGATGATCTTGACGATGCCTTGCAGCGCGCCGACCAGGCGCTTTATCGCGCCAAACGCGATGGCCGCAACCGTTGCGCGGCGGCCTGGGAAAACGTCGATGCCTGAGTTGCGTGTTGGCGACCGTCAATGGTCGGTGGCGGCGGGCAGTAATCTGCTGGATGCCCTGAATCAGAACGGCGTGTCGGTGCCCTACAGCTGTCGTGCCGGCAGTTGCCATGCGTGCCTGGTGCAATGTGTGCAAGGGCTGCCGAGCGACAGCCGTCCCGATGCCTTGAACACGGAACAGCGTCGGCAAGGCTGGCGCCTGGCCTGTCAGTGCCAGGTGGTCGAGGACCTGCAGGTGCACACCTTCGACCCGCAGCAGGATGGCCAGCCGGCCGAGGTCGCCGCCGTCGATTGGCTGAGCGCCAGCGTGTTGCGTTTGCGCCTGACCCCGCAGCGGCCATTGCGCTACAGCGCCGGCCAGCATCTGGTGTTGTGGGCGGGCAATGTGGCGCGGCCTTACTCCCTCGCCAGCCTGCCGCAAGATGACCGTTTTCTGGAGTTTCACCTCGATTGTCGACAGCCCGGGCAATTCAGCGATGCGGCGCGTCAACTGAAGATCGGCGATGGGATCCGTCTCGGCGAGTTGCGGGGCGGGGCCTTGCATTACGACCCGGACTGGCACGAGCGTCCGCTGTGGCTGATGGCTGCGGGCACCGGACTGGGGCCGCTGTTCGGGGTGTTGCGCGAAGCGTTGCGCCAGGATCACCAGGGTGCGATTCGTGTCATTCACCTGGCCCATGATGCCAATGAGCATTATCTGGCCAAACCCCTGCAAGCCCTGGCGGCGAACCGGTCGAACCTGAGTATCGAGCTGTGGACCGCGGCCGAGCTGCCGGCGGCTTTGGCGCAACTGCGGCTTGTTTCCCGGCAAACCCAGGCCTTACTCTGCGGAGCCCCCGACAGCATCGACGCCTTCGCCCGACGCCTGTACCTGGCGGGATTGCCGCGCAATCAACTGCTGGCCGACGTCTTCCTGCCCCGTGGTTGAGCGCTGATCTTTCAGACGCGAGACCTGTCATGACCGATGCCATCCAAGTTGAACGCGAACGGGGCCTGCTGACCCTGCGGCTGAATCGCCCCGACAAGAAAAACGCCCTGACCCGCGCCATGTACAGCCACTTGGCCGAAGCGCTGAAACTGGCCGACCACGACCCTGAAATCCATGCCGTACTGATCACGGGTTCCAGTGAGTGCTTCACCGCCGGCAACGACATCGCCGATTTCATCCAGCAACCGCCGAGCGGCCTCGACAGCCCGGTGTTCCAGTTCATGCTCAACCTGCTTGAATGCCGCAAACCGGTGATCGCGGCGGTGGCGGGTGCGGCGGTGGGCATTGGTACGACCCTGTTGCTGCATTGTGATCTGGTGTACGTCAGCCGCGATGCGCGTCTGCGCATGCCATTCGTCAACCTCGGTTTGTGCCCGGAATTCGGTTCCAGCCTGATCCTGCCTCGCTTGCTCGGGCAGGCCAGGGCGGCGGAGTTGCTGTTGCTCGGTGAGGGGTTCAGCGGTGAGCAGGCCGCCGCATGGGGCATTGCCTGCGAAGCCTTGGGCAGTGGCGAAGAGACGTTGGCCAAGGCGCGGGAAATGGCGCTGCGCTTCGAGTCGCTGCCGCCGGAAGCGGTGCGCATCAGCAAGCAATTGATGAGAGCGCCGGATCGGGAGATGTTGCGCAAGGTCATAGAAGAAGAGGGTGCGTTGTTTACACAACGGCTGCGTTCGCCGGAGGCATTGGCGGCGTTGACCGGGTTTATTAAACGGCATTGAATCTTCGCAGACTGGGCTGGCCTCATCGCGGGCAAGCCCGCTCCCACAGGATTTTGTGTTCGGCACAGGTTATGTCAACGACACCGGCTGCTGTGGGAGCGGGCTTGCCCGCGAAGAGGCCGGATCAGACAACACACCTGTCGAATCAGAAAACAAAAAAGCCCCGCCATTCACACGGCGGGGCTTTCGTTTTTCAACGGTTAGTCACTCAGACCATCGGGTCGCCAACGTGCAGGATTTTCATGCCGTTGGTGCCACCGGTGGTGTGGTAGCTGTCGCCCTTGGTCAGGATGACCCAGTCGCCTTTCACCACGATGCCGCGCTTGACCAGCTCGTCGATCGCCTTCTGGCTGACTTCGTTCGGCGCCAGCGAAGCCGGATCGAACGGAATGGTGTACACGCCACGGAACAGCGCCGCGCGAGCCTGGGCTTCACGGTGCGGGGTGAACGCGTAGATCGGCACCGAGGAACGGATGCGCGACATGATCAGCGGGGTGTAGCCGCTTTCGGTCAACGCGATGATCGCCTTCACGCCCGGGAAGTGGTTGGCGGTGTACATGGTCGCCAGGGCAATGCTCTCGTCGCAACGAGTGAATTCCTTGCCGATGCGGTGGCTGGACGTCTTGCTGGTCGGGTGCTTTTCAGCGCCGACACAGATGCGGGCCATGGCCTGCACGGCCTCCAGCGGATACAGACCGGCGGCACTTTCCGCAGAAAGCATCACGGCGTCGGTGTAGTCGAGCACGGCGTTGGCCACGTCGGACACTTCAGCACGGGTCGGCATCGGGTTCTGGATCATCGACTCCATCATCTGGGTCGCCACGATCACGGCCTTGTTGTGGCGGCGTGCATGCAGAATGATTTTCTTCTGGATGCCCACCAGCTCGGCGTCGCCGATTTCCACGCCCAGGTCACCACGGGCCACCATCACCGCGTCGGATGCCTGGATCAGGCCGTCGAGGGTTTCGTCATCGGCCACGGCTTCGGCGCGTTCGATCTTCGCCACCAGCCAGGCGGTGCCGCCAGCTTCGTCGCGCAGTTGACGGGCGTATTCCATGTCGGCGGCGTCACGCGGGAACGATACGGCGAGGTAGTCGACCTGCATTTCGGCGGCGAGCTTGATGTCAGCCTTGTCTTTTTCGGTCAGGGCCGGTGCGGTCAGGCCACCACCGCGACGGTTGATGCCTTTGTGGTCCGACAGCGGACCGCCGATGGTCACGGTGCAGTGCAGTTCGGTGGCGGTGGCGGTATCGACACGCATCACGACGCGACCGTCGTCGAGCAGCAGCTCGTCGCCCACGCCGCAGTCCTTGACCAGGTCCGGGTAATCGATGCCGACCACTTGCTGGTTGCCTTCGGTCAGCGGATGGCTGGTGGAGAAGGTGAATTGATCACCGATCTTCAGCTCGATGCGCTTGTTGGCGAATTTGGCGATACGGATTTTCGGGCCTTGCAGGTCACCCAGCAGGGCCACGAAGCGGCCATGCTTGGCAGCGAGATCACGCACCAGCTTGGCGCGAGCCTTATGCTCGTCGGGGGTGCCGTGGGAGAAGTTCAGACGGGCGACGTCCAGGCCAGCCAGAATCAGCTGTTCGAGAACTTCCGGCGAGTTACTGGCCGGGCCAAGGGTGGCAACGATTTTGGTACGACGGACGGACATGCAAAGACTCCTGAGTTCAAGCGCTGAGTGAGGCTACTATGGTCCGAAGTTGTAGTCATTGTTCGTAAGCACTACTTATTGCTTTCTTTATTGAACCTGGCAACTTTGCGCCCGGCGGCCTGAAGATTTCCGCTCGCGGGTCGATACAGCGTTCAAGACAGGAGATCCCCCATGCGATTCATGCTCATTGCCGCCCTTGCCCTCAGCGCCACGGGTTGCGTTCGTTTTGCGATGAACCATCATTTGAACAATGCCTATAGCGCCTATGACCGGGGTAATTGCGAGCAGGTGATGCTTGAGTTGTCCAAGGTCGAGCGTGATAGTCGGGCGCGACCTTACGTGTGGCCGGAAGTCTCGATGATGCGCGGTCAGTGCCTGGAACGGCAGAAGATGTTTATCGATGCGGCTCAGACTTACCAATTCATTATCGCGACCTATCCGCAGAGCGAGTACGCCTACCGCGCCCGCGCCCGCCTGGAAACCCTGCAGAGCCTGGGCCACTACCCGACTCGCAGTGCGGCAGTGGTGCGTCCGACCCGGTTCTGATGTCAGTGGTCATCTGATGTCTGGCCTACCGGCAGTGGTGAGCTATAGTCGAATAGACCGGTTTTAGAGCCTTGTCTCTAAACCGAGGTAACACCTGTGATCGGCAGATGTAAGCGGCAGCGGTTTTCGGCGACTGTCGCACCGGGATCGGGGAGAGCGGGCCGCCCGTGGCTGTCAAACCACACCAGGCAGGTCTGTTCCGAAGCATTGGTGCGGCCCTGCTTAGGGGCCTTGCATAGCGAATTCAGCATGTTCACTGACCGCCGGATCGAGCGGCATCAACTGCCGTATTTTCTGAAAGTGTTCAACAGCATCACCGACAAACCCATCGGCTTTCTGGGCAACGTGTCCGAGGACGGGCTGATGCTGATCAGTCAGTTGCCCCTGATGATCGGCGCGGACTTCGATTTGCGCCTTAAGATCCCCGCCAGCGATGGTTGCCAACAGGTCATCGACCTGCAGGCGTGTTGCCTGTGGTGCCACGAAGACGCAACCCCTCAGCACTATGACGCCGGGTTCAGCTTGCAACGCCCACCGCCGGAGTATGGGCAACTGGTAGAGGCGTTGAAGCAGTACTTCAGTTTTCAGACGTTGCCGGCTTCGGCGTGACAGGCAAAGGTTGCAGCCAGCAACTGGCTGCGACTTTTTTGATATCGGGGGCCTCAGTCTGGCTTGCGATCAAGACCCTATACCTCTAGCAACCATAGCCTCTTAAAGGCATTTCCTGTCGCAGATGGGTAGTGGCGAATGACCGCAGATGACCTGTGAAAAATAAGGTTGGCTGGATAAATAGAACGGTTTTTTCTGAATGTTTGGAAATTAAATTATTCCTGTTATGCCTTTTTCATCTTGAGAACTGTCAGATCTGACAGTGGTTGGTTCTCCTGCTTATGGGGTAATTTTTGAATGCGTTCTTAAATTTCCTGAGGAGTTACTGAGATGAGTGTCGAAAATACAAAAGAGTCACGCGTGACGCAGTTCGTAATTGCGGAAGATTTTGCAGACGGTGACTTTCGAGAGGTGGGTGAAGGCGAGCCGTTTACCGATGAATTTTGGAAAGATGTTCCGGTTGATGTTTTTCATCACCAGCATAAGCGTGTTGTAGAATTGAAGGGCCAATTGCAATACCAATATAGATTTGACGGTTCGACGGTGTATGTCAGAACTTTGGCCTATTATCTGACTAGTCGGCCGGCTAACAGTCATTGGAATAGGGCAAATTTGGATATTCAACTTGAAGGTCTTATTACACATCGGGTTAACTCGCCTGATGCAATGAGCCAAAATTTTCAGTGGCATTCCTATATTACATATGCGAATGTTTATTTTCAAGAGGGGAGTGGTCCGTTTTTTAATGTTCGAATTGAATATGATGGAAAAAATAATGGCGTTGGTGAGACTGAAAGTTGGGGGAATAAAGTTCAGCTCGTGCGTCGCCCATAATTAGCTGTCGGTTGTGTTTAAAAAGTATTGATGGTTGTCGCTTCTGGCAAGCGGATTTCTCGCTTTTTGGTCAATGAAATAAGGTTTTTCGGTTTTTGGCGACGGCATAGCCATGATTTATTTTAGTTTGGTTTTTTGCCGTATATTCGTCATGAATATGTTGTCGTCGGTTTTTTTTTTTTTGATCTGCTTTCTGTAGAGGTTGTCGATTGTATGGCTGCTGCGGGGTTATGAGTGTTTAGCTCTAAGATATAGGCGGCGTGGTTTGACTTTATTGGTTTTTTTTGGGGGGTGTAGGGTTTTTGATCGGGTTTTTACTTGTTGTAGGAAAGGGGGGTGGGTTTTGTCAGGTTTGGGGGCGCATAGCGCTTGAAGTTGATGTGTTGTGCAGTTATTAGTTTGTTGTGTGAGGTAATTAGCGTTGTTGGGGCGTTGTCGGGCGGGGTGGTGCGGTTACGTCAAAAAAATGCGCAAATATTCACGGCGTCTGGGTTAATAATTATTTTGTTGTGGGTTTGAGTGTGTTAATGGTTTTGTTGTTTTGATTTTTTTTAGTTTGAGTATCTCGTTGATAATACTAAGCCGAGCTCTCAACGCGTAACATTCAGAACCGATACGCCATTTGTACTGAACTCGTTATGGAGTTCGTTCCGTTTATTCAAGAAATCTACCGTACCGCAGTATGCCATTGCCTTGGACTCGCGTGGCCTACCAGTCAATTGCCGGAGGCTGTCATTCTCGCGAAATTCGCGTAATTAATGAAATTTCAGCCCTGGCCACGTCGCTAATGTTGGCGTACGCCGAGCTGGCTGAACAAGTTGCCCACAGCCAGTAACTAGCGGCAGGCGAAATTCGGACAGACGCGGATATGAAAGCAGAGAGAGGATGGCGCGTGTTGTAGACAACTGATCGTGCCGAGGAGTAGCCGAACGGCAACAGGTAGACAAATCGTAACAGGTTACGCAGTAGCGACGCGGACGAGTCAATGGGTGTGCCGTCATCCGGCACCACGCGCCGGCCCATCCACTGTTCGCCCAGCGAGCATCCCTGATTGGAGACTTCGAAAGGCACCATGTACCACTGGCTCACGGCGAAAATCTGTAGCGAGCCCAGCCCTGCGCCGAGTTTTCCACGCATCGCCAGAACAATGAACTGCAAGCCGAGGATCAAACCACGCAGCATCAGGCCGAAGGAGAGCGCCGGTATACCAACCATCAACCCGGCTGGGCGCGGTGTGAAATCGATGCCCTCGGGCATTTCGACTTGATGCCGCGTATCCAGGAGGAACAGCATCGTCTTCCTTAGCTGCGCTGTAGTCTCTCGCATAAGCAACTTGATGATGTGGCCTGAGCAGGATGGACTCTCGAAAGGATGCAGGCAGTTTCTCCGGGGCATACGACATAACTTGTAACGCACGCCAAGCAAGCAACGGTGCGTGAACGACAAGATTGCTGGCCGGGGCGGGATGTGAACGCCTAGACTTTGCCGATCTTCAGTTCAGGAATAGCCCGTGACCTCCATCTTCTGGTACGACTATGAAACGACGGGCATCAACCCCCGTTGCGATCGCCCACTGCAAATGGCGGGACTGCGTACCGACTTCGATCTCAATGAAATAGACGAGCCGGTCAATCTCTATTGTCAGCCCGGTGATGACATCCTGCCGCATCCGGCGGCCTGCGCGATCACCGGCATAACCCCGGGTCAATTGGCCGAGCACGGCCTGAGTGAAGCTGACTTCATGACCCGGGTGCATGCCCAACTGGCGGCGCCCGGTACTTGCGGTGCGGGTTACAACACCTTGCGTTTCGACGACGAAATGACCCGATACAGCCTCTATCGCAACTTCTTCGACCCGTACGCGAGGGAGTGGCAGGGTGGTAACAGTCGCTGGGACCTGATCGATGTGGTGCGCGCGGCCTATGCCTTGCGCCCCGATGGCATCGTCTGGCCGATGGATGAAGAAGGCCGGGTGACGCTCAAGCTCGAACGTTTGACCGCCGCCAATGGCATCGACCATGGCAACGCCCACGAAGCGCTATCGGATGTACGGGCCACCATCGCGCTGGCGCGGCTGATCCGGGAAAAGCAACCGAAGCTGTATGACTGGCTGTTCAATCTGCGCAGCAAGCAGAAGGTGTTGGATCAGATTCGACTGCTGCAGCCGATGGTGCATGTCTCCGGGCGCTTTTCCGCGGCGCGCAATTACGTCGGTGTGGTGTTGCCCCTGGCCTGGCACCCGCGTAACAAGAACGCCTTGATCGTCTGTGATCTGCAGCTGGATCCTCAGGGTTTGCTCGACCTGGACGCCGAGACATTGCGACAGCGGTTGTATACCCGTCGCGAAGAACTGGCCGAAGGTGAGTTGCCGGTCCCACTCAAGCTCATTCACATCAATAAATGCCCGGTGGTGGCGCCGATGTCGGTACTTCGCCCGGAAGATCAGCAGCGGCTGGGGCTGGATATGGCGCTTTATCAGCAGCGTGCGCTGCAGCTAAACGATGCGCAAAAAGTTTGGCAGGATAAAGTTTCGGCGATATACGCCCGGGAGGATTTCTCCGCGAATCAGGACCCGGAACAACAGCTATACGACGGTTTTATCGGTGATCGCGATCGACGCCTGTGCGAACAAGTGCGAATGGCCGATCCGACACAATTAGCGCAAGCGCAATGGCCATTCGATGATGAGCGTTTGCCGGAATTATTGTTTCGATATCGCGCACGTAACTTTCCCGATACGTTGAGTGCCGACGAGCAAGAGCGCTGGCGATTATTCTGTCAGAAACGTTTGTCAGTGCCTGAGTGGGGAGCGCCCAATACCCTGGAAAGTTTCGTACAGACCGCAGCCCAACTGAATGTTACTGCGACACCGTTTCAAAAATCGGTGCTGAATGAATGGCAGGAATATGTCCAGGTGTTGCGTAAACGTTTGAGTCTTTGAAAACGAAAATCCCCGAAGCCTGAACTCCGGGCATAAAAAAACGCCAGCGCATGCTGGCGTTCTTTTGGGTCGCAGATCAGTCTGCGACAAGCGCTGCGGCTTAGCCCAGCAGGGTAGCCCAGCCTTCAACCACGTCGCCGCCCCACTTGGCTTTCCACTCTTTCAGAGTCTTGTGGTTGCCACCTTTGGTTTCGATGACTTCGCCGTTGTGCGGGTTTTTGTATTGTTTAACTTTGCGAGCACGCTTGGTGCCGGTAGTTTTTACTGCGCCGCCGCGTGGAGCTTTGGTTTTGGATTCTGGATCCAGCAACGCGATGATGTCGCGCAGGGACTTGGAGTATTCGCCCATCAGGGTGCGCAGTTTGCCTTCGAATTCCAGCTCGGTTTGCAGTTTGTCGTCTTGGGACAGGTTCTTCAAACGGGCTTGCAGCTCTTTGATAGCTTCTTCGGTGGCGCGATATTCGTTGATCAGGGACATGATGACTACCTTATGCAGGTCATAGGATGGCAGGGAACAGTGTCGCAATAATAGTCAGGGTGTTTCATCAAGTAAACATTAAAGGGAGGTTTATTTAATTTAGTCGCGATGAAAATCGCCGCACAATGGATGTGCGGTTAAATAGTGCGATACACCGGCGCGGATATTCACAATTGTATGCTTGTAGATGTTTAACAACGCTGCTGTTACCGCCGGTTGCCGACGGCGGCAAAGGTCCTGTCGCTGGCGTTCGGGCAAGGTGCTACGTCATCAATACTGCAGTTTTGCTGCGCAATCGTTAGAATGCCCGCCTTTGCGAAGTTCTGGAGTTTCCCCTCATGCGCACTTTTCGGCTGGTGATTTCTTGCCCGGACCGCGTCGGCATCGTTGCCAAAGTCAGTAATTTTCTGGCGTCCCATAATGGCTGGATCACTGAAGCGAGTCATCACTCGGACAATCTCAGTGGCTGGTTCTTCATGCGTCACGAAATTCGTGCCGACTCGCTGCCTTTCGGTATCGAAGCCTTGCGCGAAGCCTTTGCGCCGATTGCCGAAGAATTCTCGATGGACTGGCGCATCACCGATACCGAGCAGAAGAAGCGCGTGGTCCTGATGGCCAGCCGCGAGTCCCATTGCCTGGCCGATTTGCTGCATCGCTGGCACAGCGACGAACTGGACTGTGAAATCGCCTGCGTGATTTCCAACCACGACGACCTGCGCAGCATGGTCGAATGGCACGGCATTCCTTACTACCACGTGCCGGTCAATCCACAGGACAAGGAGCCGGCGTTCGCCGAGGTCTCGCGCCTGGTCAAACAGCACGATGCCGAAGTGGTCGTACTGGCCCGCTACATGCAGATCCTGCCGCCGGAACTGTGCCGCGAATATGCGCACAAGGTCATCAACATTCACCACAGCTTCCTGCCATCGTTCGTCGGTGCCAAGCCGTACCACCAGGCTTCCCTGCGTGGTGTGAAACTGATCGGTGCGACCTGCCACTATGTGACCGAAGAGCTGGACGCCGGTCCGATCATCGAGCAGGACGTGGTGCGCGTCAGTCACAGCGACAGCATCGAAGACATGGTGCGTTTCGGTCGTGACGTCGAGAAAATGGTGCTGGCCCGCGGTCTGCGTTATCACCTGGAAGACCGGGTGCTGGTGCACGGCAACAAAACCGTGGTGTTCTGACCGTCGCCACACGACACGGTTGAAATTCGGAGGGCCTGGGCGTTCAATCGCTTCAGGCCCTTCGCCGTTTCTACACTGAGGATATGTCTATGGCCGATCCACTGGATAAAGCCACTTCCAGGGCACCCGCCACGCTGGGGGAAGGCTGTTTGAGTCGTTATGACCCGGATGACATGAGCCCGGAGGACGGCACGGAGTTTCCCGGCGCGGCCCAATTGTGGGAGCAATTGCAGGATCAGCCCGAACAACCGCCTAAGCCTGCTTGAAGTTCATCAGCTTCTTGAGCAAGGGTCGGCCAAGCATCAATAGAAATACCGGGCCACCCACCAGCAGATAGAAGTAGTAAGTCACCGCCCGCCAGATCAGGATCGCCGCAGCTGCCGTGGATTTCCCCACCATGGGCGCCAACAGCGCCGCCGACGTCAATTCCGCCGCCCCCGCGCCACCCGGCAACAGACTGAATTGCCCTGCACTCAATGACAGCATCTGGATCAGAAAACTCCAGGCCCACTGCAAGTCCGCGCCGAGCCCGCGCAACGCCAGGTACAACACGCTGTAACGCAAGGCCCAATGCAGGCAGGTCAGGGCAAACACCGTGATCAATGTCTGAAAGGGCAGCTTCAGGGTGTCGGTAAAGGCTGCCAGGAAATGCAGGAGCTTACGGGCCCAGCGAACCCGGGTGCTGGCTTTGACATTGAGACGCGCCAGCAATCGGCCAGTCAGACGGATCAGTCCGCGATGATAGCGAGCCACGACAATGCAACTGATCAATCCGCCGAACATCGAGACGGCGCTGACGGTCAGCAACCACTCCATGCGTTGGCTGAGGTGCTGGAACAGGGCATAAATCAGAATCCCGCTCAGCGCGCAGAGAAAGAACAGCAAGTCACTGAGCTGGTCCATGGCGAACACCGCGCTGCCCCTCGCCGGACGCACGCCGTTGCGTGCCAGCAGGGCCATGATCGTCAGCGGTCCGCCGCTGCCGCCCGGCGTGGCGCAGTAGGCAAATTCGGCGGCCATCACGACGCCGAGGCTTTTGACCGGGCTGACCTTGCCGCGTTGATCTCCCAGCAGCAAGCGCAAACGCAGCGTATTGATCAACCAGCACAACAGGATCATGCCGAACATGATCAACAATTCGCTCAAGGGAAAACTCTGCAATCGCGACCAGGTCTCGCTTCCTCCCAATAGCCAGGGGATCAGCACCGCGGCAAGCAGGCCGACGAACAGCAGAAAGCCGCGACTCATGCGGCACGACCCATGCGATCGTCGTGCCGTGCCAGCCAGCTCGCCTTGGTCATCGGCTTTCGCCCCTCGGCGATCAGGCGCTTGAGGGTTTGCAGCCAGTAGCTACGCGAGAACTCATGGCGCATGTCCACCGGGTGCAGGCCGAGTCGAATCACCGATGCTTGTCGCCAGCGTTGTTCGCGTTGATCACTGACCAGCTTCGATATTCCCCGGCGCCAGGCACTGCGCGCACTCCAGACCAGACCCGGGGCATCGACGACGGCGAAATCCGGCAGTCGATAGAGGTGTTGCGGGTCGCTGGTGTAACTCAGCGGCAATTGGCGCAGGGCTTGGCGTGTGCCTTCGCTCATCAGCCACGCGGGAGCGACGAAGCCATGCAGCGGCCAACGGTAACGCTGAAACATTTCGATGCCGGCGTGCAGGCGGGTGAGGGCCGCTTCCCGGGTCAGGCTGTAGAACTCGCCTTCGTGGGTGTAGAGCCGGCGCATGAACCAGTCTCGGGGATTGCTCGCCATTGGTCCGTCGTCGCAATGGAAATAACCGTGCAACGCCAGTTCATCACCGCGAGCCAGGCGTCCGCTGAGCAGGCGACGGAATCCCGGATGCGCCTCCAGGTCATCGTGTTTGTGGAAGTTCGGCACCACCAGCCAGGTCATCGGCACGTTGCCCAAAGCATCGACGGCTTCGACAAAGGGCTGATAATCGGCCCAGGTGTGTGGTGCGACGTCGTGCAGCACCAGCAACAGGCTGGGCGGGGCCATGGGCTCAGCCATTGGCCACCTGCGGCCATTGGCTGCCGAGTACGGCGTGATAGTGACCGAGCAGGCTGTTGACCACGGTGTCCCAAGAGTAATGTCGTTCGACATGGCGCCGCGCTTGTTGGCCGAGGGCGGCGCAGCCCTGATCGAACAGTTCGTGCACCGCATTGGCCATCGCCTGCGGATCGTTGGGCGTACAGAGCAAGCCGCATTGACGGGTGACAATTTCCTCAAAGGCCCCGGCCGCGGCGGCCACCACCGGAATTCCGCTGGCCATGGCTTCGAGGATCACCAGGCCAAAGGTCTCCTGGTCACCGGCATGCAGCAACGCATCGGCACTGGCCATCAGGCGGGCGACTTGCGCGGCGGGGCAGAATTCGTCGACGACAGTGACATTATCCGGCACCGCAGCCGGCATCGAAGAGCCCACCAGCAGCAAGTGATAGCGCCGGCCCAGGCGCTTCATGCACTCAAGCAGCACAGGCAGGTTTTTTTCCTTGGAACCGCGCCCGGCAAAGATCAGCAAATGGGTGTTTTCATCGATGCCCAGTTCGGCTCGCAGCCCCGGATCACGGGCGTCGGGGTGAAAGGTCTGCAAGTCGACGCCCAAAGGCTGCACGAAAACGTTCTTCACCCCCAGGCCTGTCAGTTTTTCAGCCATGATCCGACTGGGTGCCAGCACGCGGTCGAAATTGCCGTAGAGCTTCCTGACATAAGCCTCGATGTTGGGGGTGACCCAATTGCCCATCCGGTTGCTGATCAGCAGCGGCAGGTCCGAGTGGTAAAAACCAATGACCGGCACGTCCAGTTGCCGTCGGGCATCCAGGGCGGCCCAGGCGGTGAGGTAAGGGTCGCCAACCTCGATCAGGTCCGGTTGCAAATCATGGAGGACATTGCGCCAGGGCGCGAGGCGGAGAGGGAAACGATAACCCTTGCCGAAGGGCAGGGCGGGCGCTGGAACGGTGTAAATGCCATCACGTTCGCTAAAAGAGGCCCCAGGGATCAACAAACTGTGGCGGATACCCGGCCGGTTGCACAGGCGACGGTGTTTGGCATCCAGATAAGTGCGCACGCCACCGCTGGCGGGGGCGTAGAACATGGTTATGTCGGCTATGTGCACGATCAACATCCCTCCGGTCCGTTGCTCTCCCTTGGTTGACCTTAATGAAGAATAGTTGTTCGGTTGCGGATTTGTGGGCGAGGACGGAGGTAACGGCGATGTTGTGGCGAGGGAACTTGCTCCCTCGCCACAAGGGGGGGATCAGACGCTAGATTCGGAAACTGCCCACCAGGTGCTGCAGTCGCGCCGCCTGTTGTTCCAGATCGGCACAGGCGCGCAAGGTCGCTTGCAGGTTTTCCACACCTTCTTGATTGAGGGTGTTGATTTCGGTGATGTCCACGTTGATCGACTCGACCACGGCCGTCTGCTCTTCGGTCGCCGTGGCCACCGACTGGTTCATGCCGTCGATTTCGCCGATGCGTTGGGTCACGCTGCTCAGGCGTTCGCCCGCCAGGTTGGCGATGTCCACGCTGTCCTGACTGTGGCGCTGGCTGTCGCTCATGGTACTGACGGATTCGCGCGCGCCGACTTGCAGCTCCTCGATCATGGTCTGTACCTGTTGCGCCGACTCCTGGGTACGGTGCGCCAGGTTGCGAACTTCGTCGGCGACCACGGCAAACCCGCGTCCGGCTTCACCCGCTCGTGCGGCTTCGATGGCGGCGTTGAGGGCCAGCAGGTTGGTTTGCTGGGAAATGCTGGTGATCACTTCGAGAATCTGCCCGATGTTCACGGTTTTGCTGTTGAGCGACTCGATGTTGCTGCTGGAGGCGCTGAGCATGCTCGATAGCTGATTCATCGCGGCAATGCTGCGATCGACCACGTGCTGGCCGTCTTCTGCCAGGCTGCGGGCATCGCTGGCCTGGGTCGAGGCTTGCGCGGCGTTGCGGGCGATCTCCTGGGCGGCGGCGCCGAGCTGATTGATGGCTGCCGCCACACTGTTGGTGCGCGAAGCCTGCTGGTCGGAGTTGTACATCGAGGAGTTCGAGGCCGCGACGACCCGCAACGCGACTTCGTTGACCTGCCCGCTGGCCGAACACACTTCGCGGATCGAACCGTGAATGCGCTCCACAAAGCGGTTGAAAGCGGTGCCAAGGATGCCGAACTCATCGTGGTTCACAATGGTCAGGCGTTTGGTCAGGTCACCTTCGCCGTCGGCAATATCGGCCATGGCGCGAGTCATGACGTGCAACGGCTGGATCAGGATGCGGATCAGCATGCCCAGCAGGGCGATGATGATCGCCACGGCAATGACGGTGGCAACGACTGCCGAGGCGCGGAACTCGCTGAGCGTGGAAAAGGCTTTGTCCTTGTCCACGGATAAACCGATGTACCAGTTCACCGACGATAATCCTTTGATCGGGGTGAAGGTCATGATGCGGGTTTTGCCATCGACCTGGATTTCGCTCAGGTCGCTGCTGATGGCTGGCGTGTCCTGCGGGTAAACATCCTTGAGCGATTTCATCACCATCGATTTGTCGGGGTGGACCAGGATCTTGCCGTCCGAGCTGACCAGAAAGGCGTAGCCCATGCCGCCGAAGTCCAGCGCATTGAGGGTGTCGGCGATCACTTGCAAACTCAAGTCGCCGCCGACGACACCGATGTTTTGTCCGTCCTTGATCACACTGTCGACGATGGAAATCACCAGTTGGCCAGAGGCCAGATCAATATACGGTTCAGTCAATGCAGGGCCGTTCGTGCTTTGCGCACTCTTGTACCAGGGGCGAGCGCGCGGGTCATAGCCATCGGGCATCTTGCTGTCCGGACGGATCATGAAAGAACCATCCTTGTTGCCCAGATAGGCGCCCATGAACGTCGACGTCACGGCCTTCTGCACAAGCAGATTGGAAACGTTGTCGGTATCAGGGTTCAGTGCGGTGGTTTGCGACAGGTTTTCGATCAACAAGCTGCGACCGGCCAGCCAGGTCTGGATGTTGTTGGCAGTGACTCTGCCCATCTCCTGTAGATTATTGCCCAGGTCCCTTCGAATGGCGTTGCGCTGTAAGTAGTCGTTGTACAGCGTGAATGAGGCGAAGGCAGTAATGACGACGAGCGCGGCGGCAAGCAGGATTTTATGGCTGAAACGCAGATTTTTGTTCATGACTTAGGGGTCCGCTAAGGTCTTAATGTACAACGCGTGCTTTTATAAAGAGACGCAAAATGTGCAAGGTTCAAAGCAATTGATATTTCCGCCGCTCCTTAGAGAAATCTCTTACAGATTGTGTCTGTCTGCTTTGTCGTTATGTCTATCGGCCGTGTAGGACCAAAGATTAACCATGGGTGACCAAATGTCTGAGTCATTGCAAATCGTTATCGGCGCCGATCCCGCGGGGCAGCCGATCACCCAGGCCATGCGCCTGGCCAATCGCCACGGTTTGATCGCGGGCGCCACCGGGACAGGCAAGACCGTTACCTTGCAACGCATGGCCGAAGCCTTCAGTGACGCCGGTGTAGCGGTATTCGCCGCCGATATCAAAGGCGACCTGTGCGGCCTGGGCGCCGCCGGCAATCCCCAGGGCAAAATCGCCGAGCGGATCGCCGGCATGCCCTGGCTGAACCACAAGCCTCAGGCTTATCCGGTAACGCTGTGGGACGTGCACGGTCAGTCCGGTCATCCATTGCGCACGACCTTGAGCGAAATGGGGCCGCTGCTGTTGGGAAGTTTGCTCGAATTGACGGACAGCCAGCAGTCGGCGCTGTACGCCGCCTTCAAGGTCGCGGACCGCGAAGGCCTGTTGCTACTGGACCTGAAAGATTTGAAGGCGCTGCTCAATCACCTCAAGGACAATCCGGCGTTGCTCGGCGACGACGCGGCGTTGATGACCACCGGGTCCAGTCAGGCGCTGTTGCGGCGCCTGGCGATCCTTGAACAGCAGGGCGCCGAAGCGCTGTTCGGCGAACCGGCGCTGCAACTCGAAGATATTCTGCAACCGGGCGCCGATGGGCGCGGACGTATTCATTTGCTCGATGCCAGTCGTCTGGTTCATGAAGCGCCGAAGGTTTATGCAACATTCCTGCTCTGGCTGCTGGCTGAATTGTTCGAGCAATTGCCGGAGCGCGGCGATGCGGATAAGCCGCTGCTGGCGCTGTTCTTCGACGAGGCACACTTGTTGTTCGCCGGTACGCCCAAGGCATTGCAGGATCGTCTGGAACAAGTGGTGCGGCTGATTCGCTCGAAAGGTGTCGGCGTGTATTTCGTCACCCAATCGCCGGGTGACCTGCCGGATGACGTACTGGCGCAGTTGGGTTTGCGCATCCAGCACGGCTTGCGCGCATTCACCGCCAAGGAGCAGAAATCCTTGCGGGCGGTGGCCGAGGGTTTCCGGCCGAACCCGGCGTTCGATGCCCTGTCGGTGCTGACCGAACTCGGGATCGGCGAGGCGCTGGTCGGCACCTTGCAGGACAAGGGCACGCCGGAGATGGTCCAGCGGGTGCTGGTGGCACCACCGCAATCGCGGATCGGGCCGCTGAGTGAGGCCGAGCGCGCGGCATTGATTGCCAGCTCGCCATTGCAGGGGCGATATGACAAGCCGATCGATCGCGAATCCGCCTACGAAGTGCTGATGGGGCGCAAAGGCCTGGCGCCTGAAGCTGAACCCGGCAAGCCGGCTCCGCAGGAGCCAAGCTTCACCGAACAGGCCGGCGAATTCCTCGGCACCGCGGCAGGGCAAGCGCTGAAGTCGGCGATGCGACAGGCGGCGAATCAGTTGGGGCGACAGCTGGTGCGCGGGTTGATGGGATCATTATTGGGCGGCAGCAAACGCCGTTGATTTGAGTCGGCGCGTAAAAACGGTGGGAGCGGGCTCGCTCCCACATTGGTTTTTTATCAACCCTTGGGTCTGGCGTGCGCCGCCAATCGTTCCAGTGCGGCCCGCAGGTTCGGGTCGCTGATGCCATCGGCCGTCGCCTGAATGGTGGCGGCGGCATCGTTGGACAAATCCATGGTATGCCCGGCGGCACCTTGTTGAACGGTGGGCGGCTGTACCTTGAACAGGATTCGCGTGAGGCTGGTGAACTCGTCGAACATCTGCAATTGCCGCTGCAGGCGCTTTTGTTGATAACGCAGGCGAGTGGCCCAATGACCGTCGGTGACAATCAGCAACAAACTGCCTTCGCGCCACGACGCTACATGACAATGCTCGCGGGCGGCCGGCTGCAGTTGGCTTTCCAGTAGCCGCTGCAGATGTCCAAGGCGTTGAGCGTGGCCGAGAATAGCCTTGAGCGGCTTGGCTTCGCGAAGCAGAACGGCGGGTGCTCTGGCCGTAAGAGGGCGAAATGCCATGATCAGACACCTTAAGTAACAGAGCCGCCATGGTAGCAGAAAGCGCCGGATGCACCTGCCCCATTGCTTTTATGCGGGGTTTGCCCATTAAATCAACAAGTAACTTCTGTCGCCTATGGCTTGAAGTTCAGCCATTTGCCCCTATTTTAAGTGAGCCCCGTCACAGCGCTGTGCCAGCATCGTGGAATAACGCCACTTTCCTCACCATCGTTTCCGGGTAGAATGCTCGTTCGCATGCGGCCATGAGGGCTGCACGGGCGACTCACGGGGCCGCCCTCCATCCCTTTAGTGTGGAAGATCCTGCCGATATGTTTGCGCCTTTGTTAAAGAAACTTTTTGGAAGCAAGAACGAGCGTGAAGTCAAACGCATGCTCAAGACGGTGCAACTCGTCAATGCCTTCGAAGAGCAAATGGTGGCCCTTTCGGACGATCAATTGCGTGCCAAGACAGATGAGTTCAAGGCCCGCATCGCCAAAGGGGAAACCCTCGACAAGCTGCTGCCAGAAGCCTTTGCGGTCGCCCGCGAAGCCGGTAAGCGCGTCATGGGTATGCGCCACTTCGATGTCCAGCTGATCGGCGGCATGACCTTGCATGAAGGCAAGATCGCCGAGATGCGTACCGGTGAAGGCAAGACCCTGGTGGCGACACTGGGCGTTTACCTCAACGCATTGTCCGGCAAGGGCGTGCACGTTGTGACGGTGAACGACTACCTGGCTCGCCGCGACGCCAACTGGATGCGCCCGCTTTATGAATTCCTCGGCCTGTCGGTCGGCGTGGTCACGCCGTTCCAGCCGCCGGAAGAGAAGCGCGCCGCCTACGCCGCCGACATTACCTACGGCACCAACAACGAATTCGGTTTCGATTACCTGCGCGATAACATGGCGTTCAGCATGGAAGAAAAATTCCAGCGCGAACTCAATTTTGCCGTGATCGACGAAGTCGACTCCATCCTCATCGACGAAGCCCGTACGCCGCTGATCATTTCCGGTCAGGCCGAGGACAGCTCCAGGCTGTACATCGAGATCAACAAGCTGATCCCGCAGCTGGAGTTGCATGTCGAGGAAGTCGAAGGCGAAGTCACCAAGGCCGGTCACTACACCGTTGACGAGAAGACCCGCCAGGTAGAGCTCAACGAAGCCGGTCACCAGTACGTCGAAGAAACCCTCACCCGCATCGGCCTTCTGGCTGAAGGCGAGAGCCTGTACTCGGCGCACAACCTGAGCCTGTTGACTCACGTGTATGCCGGTCTGCGTGCGCACAAACTGTTCCATCGCAACATCGAATACATCGTGCAGGATGGTCAGGTTGTCCTGGTCGACGAACACACCGGTCGGACCATGCCGGGCCGTCGTTTGTCCGAGGGCCTGCACCAGGCCATCGAAGCCAAGGAAAACCTCAACATTCAGGCCGAAAGCCAGACCCTGGCGTCGACCACGTTCCAGAACTACTTCCGTCTGTACAGCAAACTGTCCGGCATGACCGGTACGGCGGACACCGAAGCGTTCGAATTCCACCAGATCTATGGCCTCCAGGTCATGGTCATTCCACCGAACAAGCCGTTGGCCCGTAAGGATTACAACGACCTGGTGTTCCTGACCGCCGACGAGAAATACGCGGCAATCGTCGCCGACATCAAGGAAAGCATGGCTGCCGGTCGTCCGGTGCTGGTGGGTACTGCGACCATCGAAACGTCCGAGCACATGTCCAGCCTGCTCGTGAAGGAAGGTATCGAACACAAGGTCCTGAACGCCAAGTTCCACGAAAAAGAAGCCGAGATCATCGCCCAGGCCGGTCGCCCAGGTGCACTGACCATCGCCACCAACATGGCCGGTCGTGGTACCGACATCCTGTTGGGCGGCAACTGGGAAGTGGAAGTGGCTTCGCTGGAAGACCCGACCCCTGAGCAGATCGCCCAGATCAAGGCCGACTGGCAGAAGCGTCACCAGCAAGTGCTCGAGTCGGGCGGTTTGCAGGTGATCGCATCCGAGCGTCACGAATCGCGCCGTATCGACAACCAGTTGCGTGGTCGTGCCGGCCGTCAGGGTGATGCCGGTTCCAGCCGTTTCTACCTGTCTCTGGAAGACAGCCTGATGCGCATCTTCGCCTCTGACCGGGTGAAGAACTTCATGAAAGCCCTGGGCATGCAGCCTGGCGAAGCGATCGAGCACCGCATGGTGACCAACGCCATCGAAAAGGCGCAGCGCAAGGTTGAAGGTCGCAACTTCGATATTCGCAAGCAACTGCTCGAGTTTGACGACGTCAACAACGAACAGCGTAAAGTGATCTATCACATGCGTAACACATTGCTGGCCGCGGACAACATCGGTGAAACCATTGCCGACTTCCGCCAGGACGTGCTCAACGCCACCGTCAGCGCACACATTCCACCGCAATCGCTGCCGGAGCAGTGGGACGTGGCCGGTCTGGAAGCCGCCTTGCAGAGCGACTTCGGCGTGGCGCTGCCGATCCAGCAATGGCTCGACGAAGACGATCACCTGTACGAAGAAACCCTGCGCGAGAAGCTGATGCAGGAACTCGTGGCGGCGTACAACGAGAAAGAAGACCAGGCGGGCGCCGAGGCGCTGCGTACTTTCGAGAAGCAAATCGTTCTGCGCGTGCTGGACGACCTGTGGAAAGACCACCTGTCGACCATGGATCACCTGCGTCACGGCATTCACCTGCGTGGCTATGCCCAGAAGAACCCGAAACAGGAGTACAAGCGCGAGTCGTTCACGCTGTTCTCCGAACTGCTCGATTCGATCAAGCGCGATTCGATCCGTGTGCTGTCCCACGTTCAGGTTCGTCGCGAAGATCCGGCCGAAGAAGAAGCCCGTTTGCGTCAGGAGGCCGAAGCACTGGCGGCGCGCATGCAGTTCCTGCATGAAGAAGCCCCGGGTCTGGAGCAGCCGGAAGCGTTGGGTGAAGAGGTCGATGTGGCCCTGGCCACCGCACCGGTACGCAGTGAGCAGAAGCTGGGCCGTAACGAGCTGTGCTACTGCGGTTCGGGCAAGAAATTCAAGCATTGCCACGGGCAGATTCAGTAACCCCGTTTCAAACGCTGAAATACCCGCGCCGCGACCGGCTCCTGCCGTCGCGGCGTTTTGCCATTTAAACCACCGCTCTTCCTGAAGCGGTGCACACATCATCTATAAGGAGCGCATTCATGGCTGTTGGTCTTGGTCCTTTGCCAACGTTGCACCCGGTTGCCGGTTTTGAACTCGGTATCGCCTCGGCCGGTATCAAGCGCCCGGGGCGCAAGGATGTTGTGGTCATGCGTTGTGCCGAAGGTTCGACCGTCGCCGGCGTGTTCACCCTCAACGCCTTTTGCGCGGCACCGGTGATCCTGGCCAAGCAGCGCGTGCAAGGCCCGGTACGCTACCTGTTGACCAACACCGGCAATGCCAACGCCGGTACCGGCGAACCCGGCCTTGCCGCCGCCGAGCGCACGTGCGCCAAGCTGGCCGAGCTGGCGGGTGTGGATGCCAGCCTGGTGCTGCCGTACTCCACCGGTGTGATCGGCGAGCCACTGCCGGTCGAGAAAATCGAAGGCGCGCTGCAAGCCGCCCTCGACGACCTGTCGGTCAATAACTGGGAAGCCGCTGCCACCGGCATCATGACCACCGATACCCTGCCCAAGGGTGCCAGCCGTCAGTTCCAGCATGATGGCGTGACCATCACCGTCACCGGCATCAGCAAAGGCGCGGGCATGATCCGCCCGAACATGGCGACCATGCTGGGCTACATCGCCACCGACGCCAAAGTTTCCCGCGATGTGTTGCAAAACCTGTTGCTGGACAGCGCCAACAAGTCGTTCAACCGTATCACCATCGATGGCGACACTTCGACCAACGACTGCTGCATGCTGATCGCCACTGGTCAGGCTGCGCTGCCGGAAATCACCCGCGCTGAAGGCGAGTTGTTCGCCAAGTTGAAACAGGCCGTGTTCGAAGTGTGCATGGAAGTGGCCCAGGCGATCGTGCGCGACGGTGAAGGCGCGACCAAGTTCGTCACCGTTGAAGTCAACGGCGGCGGTAATCACCAGGAGTGCCTGGACGTTGGTTATACCGTGGCCCACTCGCCGCTGATCAAGACTGCATTGTTTGCTTCCGATCCGAACTGGGGTCGTATCCTCGCTGCCGTCGGCCGCGCGGGTGTACCGAATCTGGACGTGAGCAAGATCGACGTGTTCCTCGGCGACCTGTGCATCGCCAGCCGTGGTGCGCGCGCCGCGACTTACACCGAAGCCCAGGGCGCGGCGGTGATGCAGCAGGAAGAAATCACCATCCGTATCGAGCTGGGACGCGGCGATTGCAGCGAAACCATCTGGACCACCGACCTGTCGCATGAGTACGTGAAGATCAACGCGGAATACCGTACTTAAGATCGCGTCGACCCCATCGCGAGCAGGCTCGCTCCCACATTGGGTTTGTGTTCACCCGAATAACTGTGGGAGCTAGCCTGCTAGCGATGGCGGTCTGCCAGTCACTCGCTAGACTGGTCTGTCCCCTTCATCAAAAGGTCCCGAACATGAGCCTGCACCTGATCATCGGCGACAAACTGTTTTCCTCCTGGTCCCTGCGCGGCGCTCTGGCCCTGGACTTGGCCGGTGCCTCCTACACCGAAGAATTGATCAAGCTCAACCAGCCGGACACCCGTGAACGTCTGCTCAAGCATTCGCCGACCGGCAAAGTACCACTGCTGAAAACCGGACACGGGACCGTCGCCGATTCCCTGGCGATTGCCGAGTACCTGGCAGAGCAATTCCCCGATGCTGGCCTCTGGCCCAAAGACACCGCGGCCCGTGCCCAGGCGCGTTCAGCGTGCGCACAGATGCATGCCGGGTTCTTCGCCATGCGCGGCAACATGCCATTCGACCTGAGCCATGATGCACCTCTGTCGCCGGTTCCGGCCGACGTGCAGGCGGACATTGAACGCATGTCCGCGTTGTGGGCAGAGTGCCGTGCCGTCGCGACGGAAAGCGGGCCGTATCTGTTTGGTCGGGCCACCCTGGCCGACGCGTTTTTTGCGCCCATCGCCGTGCGCCTGCGCACCTATCAGGTGAAGCTGTCCGCAGCTGACGAAGCCTATGTTCAAACCATCTACCAATGGCCAGCCTTCAAGGCCTGGCAGAAGGCCGGACTGGAGGAAATCAAGCGGTGAAACGAGTACACGTAGCCGCCGCCGTTATCCGTGATAGCAGCGGCAAGATCCTCATCGCTCGCCGTGCCGACACCCAGCATCAGGGTGGGCTGTGGGAATTCCCTGGTGGCAAGGTCGAAGCTGACGAGTCCGTTGAAACGGCTCTTGGTCGCGAGCTTCACGAAGAACTGGGCATTGTCGTCGACATCGCGCGACCACTGATCAAGGTTCAACACGACTACCCGGACAAGCAAGTTTTGCTGGATGTTTGGGAAGTCTCGGCGTTCACCGGCGAACCTCATGGTGCCGAAGGTCAGCCTTTGGCCTGGGTGACCGCCCGTGAGCTCTCGAATTACGAGTTTCCGGAGGCCAATCGGCCTATCGTCGCCGCTGCCCGTTTGCCCGAGCAATACCTGATCACCCCGGAGGATCTGGAAACCCCGGCCTTGTTGAGGGGGATCCAGAAAGCCATCGCGGGTGGCATCAAGCTGATCCAGTTGCGCGCACCGAACGGTTACGACCCCAAGTATCGTGATCTGGCGGTGGACGCAGTGGGGCTGTGTGCCGGCAAGGCGCAGTTGATGATCAAGGGCCCGTTCGAATGGCTGGGGGATTTCCCTTCCGCCGGCTGGCACATTACCTCGGCACAACTGCGCAAATACGCGGCGGCCGGTCGTCCGTTGCCTGCGTCGCGCTGGTTGGCGGCGTCCTGCCATAACGCCGAAGAACTGGCGCTGGCCGAAGAGATGGGCGTGGACTTCGTGACCCTGTCACCGGTGCAGCCGACCCTCACTCATCCGGGCGCTCAACCGCTGGGTTGGGAACAGGCCTCGACCTTGATCGACGGTTTCAGCAAACCGGTGTTCCTGCTCGGTGGCGTGGGGCCTGCGGAAGTCCGGAAGGCCTGGGCGGCGGGTGCGCAAGGTGTGGCCGGGATTCGGGCGTTTTGGCCTGAGGCTTGATTATGCAGTGATGCTGTCGGCCTCTTCGCGGGCAAGCCCGCGAAGAGGGCCTAATAGGCGACGACTAAACTTCAGGTTTCGCCGCGGGCTGCCAAAGAATCTCCGCAACCCCCTGACGCCGGGCAATCACCCGTGCTATCACAAACAGCAAATCCGACAGTCGATTGATGTATGCCAGGCCCACTCCGGCCAACGGTTCAATCGCGTTCAAATGCTGGCAGCGACGCTCGGCACTGCGAGCCAGACTGCGGCAGACGTGAGCCTGGGCAATCAGCATCGAACCACCCGGCAGAATGAAGTTCTCCAGCGGCCCCAGCTCCTCGTTCCACACATCGATCGCCGCTTCCAGGCGTTCGATTTCTGCGGCGTTCAACGCTTGATACTCCGGCATTGCCAGTTCGCCCCCAAGGTCAAACAGTCGGTGCTGGCAGGGGGCCAATACCTCGATCACTTCCTCCAGCCCCGGATGCTTGACGCACTGCGCGGCCAGCCCGGCCAGTAATACACCCACCTGACTGTTGAGCGTATCGACCTCGCCTATGGCCTCGATCCGTGGATGGTCCTTGGGCACGCGGCGGCCGTCGCCCAGACCGGTTTCGCCTTTGTCGCCGGTGCGGGTGTAAATCTTCGACAAGCGAAAGCCCATGGTTACCTCGATAGCTGATTGAGTTCTTGAGAGACGAGCGGGGTGCCCGCCAATGGCAGGCGCAAGGTGAAGCAGGTGCCTTGGCCCAGGGTCGATTGCACTTCCATCTGACCTTTATGGTTGTTGGTGATGATGAAGTACGAGACGGACAAGCCGAGACCGGTGCCCTGGCCAATTTCCTTGGTGGTGAAGAAGGGTTCGAACGTGCGTTTGCGTACGCTTTCGCTCATGCCGACGCCGTTGTCTTCGACCTGGATTTCGGCCCATGGCGGATTCAGCTTGGTACGCAGGATGATCCGTCCCGGTTCGCTGTCGTCTTCGCGCTGGTGAATGGCTTGGGCGGCGTTTTTCAGCAGGTTGAGCAGCACCTGCTCCAGTTCGTTGGCCGTGCCGGGCACCGGGCCCAGCGCCGGGTCGAACTGGCGAATGATTGCCTGACCCTTGAAATCGAAACCGATGGCCAGGTCGAAGTCGTTACCGGCGATTTCCACGGCTTGATCAATCAGCGCCGGTAGATCGCAAGGGGCCATTTGGCGAGTGCTTCGACGACTGAAACTGAGCATGTGGGTCACGATTTTTGCCGCCCGGGCGCCGGCCTGCTGGATGCCGTCGAGCAGCTGTGGCACTTCACGGGCTTTCAGGTAGTCATTGACCGTCGACAGTTCGACACCCACCTGTTCGGCCTGCTCAAGGTTCTTCGGCAAGTCGGGGGACAGGCGTCGACGAATGTTCTGCACGTTATGCAGAATCGCGCCCAGCGGGTTGTTGATCTCGTGGGCCATACCGGCGGCAAGGCCGCCGACGGACAGCATTTTCTCCGACTGCACCATCATTTCTTCCAGGGACAGGCGCTGGGTGATGTCGTCGATCCGGATCACCACCCCGCGCCCGGCGCCGCCCATCAGCGGGTAGAAGGTCAGGGCGTAGTGCTTGGGTTCATCGTCCTTGACCCAGGTCACGCGTTCGATCTTGGCCACGGTGTGTTGTTCGACGGTTTGCTTGAGTTGTGGCAGAAACGGTTTGAGCGGTTCGAAAGCGAGAAAAATTGGCTGGTTCAAGGCTTCATCGAGGCGTGTGCCGGAGAGGGCGCTGGCTTCCTGGTTCCACTGCGTGACGTAGAGCTGCTCGTCGAGGGCGATCAGGGCCGACGGCATGGAGTCGATGATGCTGTTGAGATAATTCTGAAAACCGGTGAGTTTCTTCTCGATCTTGCTGCGCACCTGGACTTCGAGCTCCAGTTTGCGGTTGGTATGCCGGGTTTCTTCGGCCAGCCCCTGAGCCTGGTCATAGGCCGCCTGAGAATCGTCCCGCGCCCGCTTGAGTTGCTGCTCCCGGGCCTCGATGCGCGAAAGCATGGTGTTGAACGCTTCAGCGAGACTGCCGATTTCATCGTGATTACCGCGCGAGGCGCGCAGTGCGTAATTCTCTTCCCGCGTCACTTGTCGGGAGAGTTCTTCGAGTTCGTGGATCGGTCGGGTAATCAGGCGTTTGATTTGCCGGGCGATCACCATCCACAGCAGCACGCTGAAGATCAGAATCCCGAGACTGGCGGTCAGGGTGCCGGTATAGAACGCCATCGGCAGTTCGCTGCTGGCCACCAGCAGCAAGTGGCCGGGGTCAGTCCCGGGGCGGGGCAGGGTGATCACTTGATTGCTGCGAAACTCGGTGGCTTGCCAGGCTTCGATGTGCCGGTAACGCTCGGGCAGGCTCAGGTGGTCGCCATGTTGCAGCTGTGCCAGACGTACCCCCTTGCCGTCATAGAGAGCGGCTGCCCGCAGCGGGGAGTAGCTGTTGAGTTCATTGAGCAGGCGCTCGGCGTTTTGTGGCGATTGCAAGGCATCGGCCACCAGGCTCGGGTTGGACACCAGTCGACCAATGGTCTGCAGGGCCTGCGGGGCCATGCTTTCCTGGGAGATGTAATACGCGGCGCTGATAAAGGTCAGATTGGCGACCAGCAGGACAGTGGTCAACAGCACCAACAGGGCGGCCAACAGTTTCTGGCCGACAGGCAGGTTTTCAAGGCGCTGGCGCAATGGCATCGGGTTTATCGCTGCAGAGGAACAAGTGGCCAGCGTAGCCGCTGCTCAGTCGCTGGGCAATCCAAGGCTTTTCAGATGGGTGATCAGGCGCTGTTGCAGTTGGTTGAGGTGCGGCAGGTTGAGCCTGTGCCTGTCCGATGCCTTGCAGGCGTAACCCAGCAAGTAACTGATTTCGGTTCGACGTCGGTTGCTCACGTCCTGATACATCGAGGAATAGTTGGCAGCGGTGGCGTGGATCACCCGTTCCACTTCCTGCTGCAGGTTCTCGGCCGCCGCCGGCTGGCCACAGCGCTCAAGCAATTCGGTCAGTTCACCGCAAAGGGTAGCGACTTCACAGTGATGCTCCTGCAGACCGCCATTTCGGCAATCGTGCAGCACCGTCAGCGGATTGATCGCACAGTTGAGCGCCAGTTTGCGCCACAGTCTGGTCAGAATCTCGGTGCTCCACTCATGGGGAATGCCGGCGGCGCTCAGGTCATCGAGCCAGATCGGCGCGACTGGATGGCCAGCATCGCCGAGCCAGGTAAAGCCGTGTCCCGCGAACACCACACGCCAGTCGCCGTCACGGAAGGCGCCTTCGGTGCTTGACGCGTAAATGCAGCGTGCCTGCGGTACTTGCGCTGCGACGGCGTCCTGACTGCCCAGGCCGTTCTGCAGGAGAATCAGCTCTGCACCGGGGGCCAGGCGTGATGCTACTCGCGCCACGGCTTTTTCAGCGTCGTAGGCTTTGCAGGCAATCAACAGGCGATTGATCGGCTCGATACTCTCAGGAGTTTCGGCGGGCACCGGGTAGTGCCGTGCCTCTCCGTGTTCGACCAGTGTCAGCCCGCCTGCCGTTTCGTAAGCCTGCAAGCGCGCGCTATCCCGCAGAATCAGTCGCACCGGCACTCCGGCCCGTGTCAGGCGCGTCGCCCACAACGTGCCAAGGCTTCCGGCCCCCAGGACATGCCAGGTGGTGGACATCAGCTTTTTGCTCTGTTTAAGGCGCGCATGGAAGGCTCACAGTGAATGATGGAAAAGACCCGTTATAATCAGCGCGGATTTTTACCGCAAGCCAGGTGTGCTTCATCGGCGCGCCCATTTATTGGAGAAACTACATGCCGTCGTTCGACGTGGTATCCGAACTGGACAAACACGAAGTCACCAACGCGGTCGAAAACGCCGTCAAGGAACTCGATCGTCGTTATGACCTGAAAGGCAAAGGCAGCTTCGAGTTCAAGGAAAAGGACCTGACCGTCAACCTGACCGCCGAAGCGGATTTCCAGCTGGAGGCGATGATTGAGATCCTCAAGCTGTCGCTGGTCAAGCGCAAGATCGACGTGCAATGCCTTGAAGTCAAGGATGCGTTTGCATCGGGCAAGTTGATGAAGCAGGAAGCCGTTCTCAAGGAAGGTATCGACAAAGAGCTGGCGAAGAAAATCGTCGCTCACGTCAAAGACGCCAAGCTCAAGGTTCAGGCCGCCATTCAGGGCGAGCAAGTGCGCATCACCGGTAAGAAGCGCGATGACTTGCAGGAGGCCATTGCGGTGCTGCGGGCCAAGGAATTCGGCATGCCGCTGCAGTTCAACAATTTCCGCGACTGACGTAGCAAGCGGGAACCTCTCGGCGTTTTCGGCGTCCGAGGCCCAAGCAACGGTAGAAACGATTGCCCCTGAGGGTGCGGTCATTTCTACCGTTTATTTTTCGTGTGCCGGATGGCCGGAAATCAGGAGAAAATAGATGGATTTGAATGCTGAAGTAGACAACCTGGTCAAGGTATCCCAGGCCTGGATCCCGATGATCATGGAATACGGCAGTCGTGTGCTGCTGGCAGTGATCACTCTGGCCATTGGCTGGTGGCTGATCAACAAGGTCACGCAAAAGCTCGGCGGTCTTTTGGCCCTGCGCAATGCGGATCTGGCCCTGCAAGGGTTCATCAGTAGCCTGGCGAATATCATTCTCAAGATACTGCTGATCGTCAGTGTGGCGTCGATGATCGGTGTGGAAACCACTTCGTTCGTGGCGGCGATCGGTGCGGCGGGTCTGGCGATTGGTCTGGCACTGCAGGGCAGTCTGGCGAACTTTGCCGGTGGCGTGCTGATTTTGTTGTTCCGACCGTTCCGAATTGGCGACTGGATTGAGGCTCAAGGTGTTGCCGGTACTGTCGACAGCATCCAGATCTTCCACACCGTGTTACGAACGGGTGACAACAAGACGATTATCGTGCCAAACGGCAATCTGTCGAACGGTATCATTACCAACACCAATCGCCAACCGACCCGCAAAGTGGTGTTCGACGTTGGCGTGGATTACGAAGCGGACTTGCAAAAGGCCCGTCAGGTCTTGCTGGACCTGGCCAAGGATCCGCGTGTTTTGACGGACCCGGAGCCTCAGGCAGTCATTTCGACCTTGGGTGACAGTTCGATCACTGTTTCCCTGCGAGTGTGGGTCAAAACGGCAGATTATTGGGACGTAATGTTCATGTTTAATGAACAGTCCCGTGATCGATTGAAACAGGCTGGCATCGATATTCCATTTCCACAACGGGTTGTTCGTGTGGTTCAGGAAGCGGCAGTGCAGTAACCCATACCAACTTAGTTGGTTATTTGCTCCGTTAGTGGCACAGGGCCCAAGAGGATAATTGCCTCTTGGGCTTTTTTGTGATTTTTGATCAGTTCATTGAAAAAAAGACTGATGTTATGAAATGAAGTTGTTTGCTGGTTTTTTACGAATATGGCAGGCATAAAAAAGCCGCCCACCTGAAGAGGTGGGCGGCTTTATTCTTACAGTACTTGCGGTGTTACACCCGGATTACAGGATGCTCAGCGGGTACTCAACAATCAGACGTACGTCGTTGTTGTCAGCAGTGTAGTCAGCGTTGTAGGCACCGTTTGCACGGTAAATCGCGCTACGCAGACGGAACGACAGGTCCTTGGCTGGACCTTCTTGCAGGACGTACTTGGTTTCGAAGTTGAACTCGTGTTCCTTACCTTCGGTGCCTGCAGTCGTTTCGATGTTGTCGCCGTATACGTAGCGAGTCATGAAGCTCAGACCAGGTACGCCATAGGTGGCCATGTTCAGGTCGTAACGAGCCTGCCAGGATTTTTCTTCGACACCGATGAAGTCGGAGATCTGGATGGAGTTCGATACGAAAATTGTGCTGTTACCGTCAACGCCATACAGGTAGTTGGTGTCACCGGACGATTGCTGGTAAGCGAGGGTGAATTTATGTGCACCCAGGCTGTAGGCAGCTGCAAGGCTCCACAGTTTGTTGTCGAGCTTGCCATACAGCGCCTGGCCCTGATCCTTGGTGCGATAGGCGTTGAGGTCGAAGTTCAGCGACTGAGAGTCATTGATCGGAAGGGTGTAGTTGGCGTTGAGGTATTGTTTCTTGAAGTAGTCATCAACGTCGGACGCAGCGAGCCCGGCTACGAAGTTATCGGTGAACTGGTAGGTTGCGCCAGCGATGTTGGCACTGGTCAGACCCGCGGTGTGCTTCCCGTTGATGCTGTCCTTGCCCATGCCAGTTTGCGAGCTCAGAGCAGTGAAACGACCGGCGCTGAGTTCAAGGCCTTTGATTTCCTTGCTGGTAATCAGAGTGCCTTCAGCGACTTCTGGCAGCAGACGGCTGTCATCGGTAGCAAATACAGGGCTGGCAACGAATTGACGACCGTATTTGAGGGTGGTGTCGGAGAGGCGGAACTTAACGGCTGCGCCGCTTTTGCCCTGGCTCTTTTCCGGGTTACCGTCGCTGTCAGTGGCGAACAGGCCGTTACCGGCACGACCCGACCCGCCGTCGAGTTTGGCGGTACCCATTACCATGGCATCGAGGCCGACGCCGATAACGCCTTGGGTGAAGCCCGATTCGTAGTTCAGCAGTTGGCTGATACCGGTGTCTTGGCGGTAGCCCGAAGCACCGCCAGAAGTGCTGTTGCTCGCGCCATTTCTGAAATCGCGGTTCATGTATTCAAGACGGGTTTTCAGTTTCAGGCTCGAATCTTCGACAAAACCCTTGGCGTCGTCCTGGGAGGACGCTACTGCGAACTGCGAGGTACCAGCTGCAACAGCCAGTGCGATCATGCTCCACTTCATCACGCGCATCGTGATTTGCTCCTTTGGTTTTTAGAAGAGTACTGCCGTCCCACCTGTTTTATTATCTGGGCGGCTCTTTCTTTTTGTGTCGGCGCAAACTTATATCACGCCGACAATGTTGGCGATACTTGCGCATCTAACCTTTCAGCTTCTTTACGACCCTGTCGCAAACGGCTTGCTAGATGTCGCAAATTTACAGCCCCGATGCAACAGGACGGACAACTTTAATGCTGTTTCTGGGCTTGAGCATCGGTAAAAAGAGTCCTTGGTGAAACGTTTGAATCTCCATCGGGCTACCTGCCACTATTTTTTTGGGTCTCAAGGTTCCCGCTTCCAGCGGTGTCCTCATAGACGATGTGGGTGCTAATGCAACAAGTGTGCACAAACCAGCTTTTTGCTGATCTTTTTTTCTGAATGCCTGCCTGGTGCGCTAAAAACCTCATAAAACCGGGGGGGCATGCTTCTGTTAGTCGAGCTTGACGCCATGGTTTGCATCGTGTTTATCGCCATGTACGGCGGCGTGACAACCAAAAACGTTACCGGTTCACCCCACCAGTGAGTAGATGGCGGATGTCGAAGCATTCAGCGTAGACGCACTGTGCGGTTTTGGTGCAAATAATTTATCGCGCTGTACTGAATTCGTACAGTTACGCGTTTGCCACGCCTTGAACGGATAGGTAGTTGCTGGTCATTTCGCTATTCGTTTCACTGGCAATGGGTCAGTAATGGTGCGTTTCGCCATGAAATGTCTCATCTCGGGGCGCGCGTCGGCCCTTTGCAAGCTCTCGGGCGGGCTTCGGCAATGGTTGCTCGTGAAGCCGGCGACATTCGCAGGTATGCTGCCGACCAGTCGCTTGGTGCGCGATCTTTCGGGATGGGCGCTAAGCTGAAAATTGATGACCAGGCGGGAGTGCACTCAGTGTTCGCTTTAGATCCACGACTTCAACAAGACACGTTGCCGATTGGCGATTTCCCGCTTTGTCGGTTGCTGTTGTCCAATGATTCGAATTATCCCTGGTTCATCCTGGTGCCTCGCCGCGACGATATCAGTGAGATATTTCAGTTGGATGTCGCCGATCAGTTGCGGCTCTGGCAGGAAACCACCGCGCTGGCCGAGATGCTCAAGGACTCATTCGGCGCGGACAAGTTGAATGTCGCGGCCTTGGGCAACGTTGTCAGCCAGTTACACATGCATGTGATCGTGCGCAAGCGTGAGGACATCGCCTGGCCGGCTCCGGTCTGGGGCAAGCACCCGGCCAAACCCTACAGTGCCGAGCAGGTCGAGGCGATTCGCGAGCGGCTGCGCCTGGTGCTGACCAGTGATTTTTCGTTCGTGGAGGGCTGAATCATGAGTCTGGAAGATCGCATTACCGATCTGGAGAGCCAGTTGGCGTTTCAGGATGACACCATTCAGGCATTGAATGATGTAGTGGCGGCACAGCAGCGTGCGGTTGAGCGCCTGCAACTGCAAATCGCCGCATTGCTCAAGCGCCAGGAGGAAATGGCCGGCCAGTTCGAGTCGTTCGAGGAAGAGGCGCCGCCGCCACATTACTAAGGCCCAGGCGCCGGCAATAAAAAACCGCGAACAGCCTGGCTGTTCGCGGTTTTTTTATGCCTTGAATCAGCGTCGCGGCAGAGCGGCGATCACATCTTCGGCTTGCAGGCCCTTGTCACGGTTCATGACGGAGAACTCCACGCGCTGGCCTTCGACCAGGACGCGGTGGCCTTCGCCGCGAATGGCCCGGAAGTGCACGAAAATATCGTCGCCGGAGTCGCGGGAAATAAAGCCGAAGCCTTTCGACGTGTTGAACCACTTGACGGTGCCGGTATCGCGGTTGCTCATGTCATAGCCAGGCGAAGTGGTGGCCGGTGACGATTTGTAAAAACTGACCGCCAGGTGCAAAACAACGGCAATCAGGGCAGCGACCAGGCTGAACAGAACGGCAGGTTGACCGGCGATCACCGGCATCGGTGCGATCAGCGTCAGTGTTTGCAGGACAACAGCCAGCACCAGCAGGGCGCTGACCAGGTTCTGCAATTGATGGCGAGGGCCTTTGTTCCAGTATGGGATAACAGGAGCGAGGGTAAGGTTTAGCAGGCCGAAAAAGGCCAGGTACAGTGCGTCGGGTTGTTGCAGGTAAGGTACGGCTTCGGATCGCAGGCTAGGGATGAAGGACAGCAGCAGAGCCGCTGCGCCCATTAGCAGGTGGACGATTTTCAACATTTTGATTAACTCACGTTAAGACGGATCACAAGGAAGAGCTGATCGAGCACGGTTCGCTTCAGAACAATAAGAGGCGTTGGGTACGTACCCGGTGTCAGCCTATGCGCGGCGCCCGGAAAATATAGGCGTCAGCGACACACCGCCTATTTAACAGCAAAGCCAGTAGCTACTCAAATCAGGGAGTCCAGCGGTGCATGGGGGCGATTTTTCGTGGGCTGAAAAGGGGAGGCAGGGCTGCAGCGGGGGGAGGGGCTTGCTAGAGTGATCCTGCACCTGTCGGATGAATTTCGTCACCTTTAGGGGAAAAACATGGCAATCGATATCGGAATCAGTGAAGAGGACCGCAAGTCCATCGTCGACGGATTGTCGAGGCTGCTGTCGGACACTTACGTACTTTACTTGAAAACCCATAACTTCCATTGGAACGTCACCGGTCCCATGTTTCGGACCCTGCATTTGATGTTCGAGGAGCAATACAACGAGTTGGCACTGGCGGTCGACTTGATTGCCGAGCGAATTCGCGCACTCGGATTTCCGGCGCCTGGCGCCTATTCAGTCTATGCGCGCCTGTCTTCCATTAAGGAAGAAGAAGGTGTTCCGGCCGCCGAGGACATGATCAGGCAATTGGTCGAAGGCCAGGAGGCAGTGACACGTACGGCACGAGGCATCTTTCCACTGCTGGAGAAAGTCAGTGACGAGCCAACGGCCGACCTGCTGACCCAGCGTATGCAGGTTCATGAGAAGACCGCGTGGATGCTGCGCTCACTGCTGGCTGAGTAACTCATTCTGTGCGCGGACGACACCCGGCGTGTGTCGTCCGAGCGCTGTCTTGTCTTTTTTCGGTAATACGCCCTGCTGCCGGAATGACCCTTTACTGGGGGCGTAGGAAAAAGCCCGGAGTAGGACGCTCTCCATGATCTGCCTTCAGTTGTTGGCTTATCCTACGTGGATGGTCATAAAGTCATCTGGATATAACTTTGTCCTCGCGGTTTTATAAGCACACAAATTGCGCTTATGAAAACCCGGAATGGCAAAGGAGTGTCAACGGTATGGATTATGAGGACAGGCGCAACGAGCAGAGGATCGGTCCGCTCGCAGACATAAGGATTGATCCGTTTGTCAGCGAATTCGATATGGGGCTGGCCCGGCCCTTGTCCCGGTCGGTGCGCCTCAATGGCTTTGCCACCTGTTTGCGGCTTGAGCAGGTTTACTGGGATATCCTGGGCGATATGGCCAGGATCAACTGTTGTTCGGTCAGTGCATTGTTGTCCCACGTGGATCGCGAAGTGCATTTGCGTCATGGAGGGGTGAAGAATTTCAGCGGCCTGGTGCGTGTTGTCTGTGTCGTGCACAGTCGCAAGGAAGGGCGTTGCATGGTGATGGCCTGACTGTCGCAGTGGAGCAGCGGTGTGTCGATCTGTGCAGTCTTACGGCTGCACAGGCTGCATTTAATGGATATAATCCCGCGCTTTGCCGTAAAACCGAGTGTAGACGGTAGCAATCTGATCACCGAGACAACCCTCATGCCGATGTACGATTATCAATGTGCTTCCTGTGGTCATCAGTTGGAAGCCATTCAAAAGATCAGCGACGCACCGCTGGTCGACTGCCCTGCATGCCAGGCGCCAGAGCTTAAGAAGATGCTGTCCATGCCGGGTTTCCGCCTGAGCGGTACCGGCTGGTACGAAACCGATTTCAAGACCGGTTCCAAGAAGAACCTGGCCGGCGGCGACAAAGCTGACTAGGGTCTGGACCTGAGTTGAACGACACGTGCGAGCCCTTGCATCATCTGCCGACTGGTATATACGCAGGGCCTCCAACCGAATTTCGAATTACGAGAAGTGAAACCACGACCATGATGCGCAGCCATTATTGCGGCCAACTGAACGAAAGCCTGGACGGCCAGGAAATTACCCTTTGCGGATGGGTCCACCGTCGCCGTGACCACGGTGGGGTGATTTTCCTCGATATCCGTGATCGTGATGGTCTGGCCCAGGTCGTATTCGATCCGGACCGCGCTGAAACCTTCGCCGCCGCCGACCGCGTGCGCAGCGAGTATGTCGTGAAGATCACCGGTAAGGTTCGCCTGCGTCCGGCCGGTGCTACCAACGCCAACATGGCGTCGGGCATGATCGAAGTCCTCGGCTACGAGCTGGAAGTGCTGAACGAGTCGGAAACCCCGCCGTTCCCGCTGAACGAGTTCTCCGATGTCGGCGAGGAAACCCGCCTTCGCTATCGCTTCCTTGACCTGCGTCGCCCGGAAATGGCCGAGAAGCTGCGTCTGCGTTCGCGCATGACCACCAGCATTCGTCGCTACCTGGACGAAAATGGCTTCCTCGACGTCGAGACGCCGATCCTGACTCGCGCCACCCCTGAAGGCGCGCGCGACTACCTGGTGCCGAGCCGTACCCACGCCGGTTCGTTCTTCGCCCTGCCTCAATCGCCGCAGCTGTTCAAGCAACTGCTGATGGTCGCCGGCTTCGATCGTTACTACCAGATCGCCAAGTGCTTCCGCGACGAAGACCTGCGTGCCGACCGTCAGCCGGAATTCACCCAGATCGACATCGAGACCAGTTTCCTCGATGAAAAAGACATCATGGGCCTGACCGAAGGCATGATCCGCAACCTGTTCAAGGAAGTGCTGGATCTGGAATTCGGTGAGTTCCCGCACATGACCTTCGAAGAGGCCATGCGTCGTTACGGTTCCGACAAGCCGGACCTGCGTAACCCGCTGGAACTGGTTGACGTTGCCGATCAGCTCAAGGAAGTCGATTTCAAGGTGTTCAGCGGCCCGGCCAACGACCCGAAATGCCGCATCGCCGCCTTGCGCGTTCCTGGCGGCGCCAGCATGCCGCGCAAGCAGATCGACGATTACACCAAGTTTGTCGGCATCTACGGTGCCAAGGGCCTGGCGTACATCAAGGTCAATGAGCGCGCCAAAGGCGTCGAAGGCCTGCAATCGCCAATCGTGAAGAACATCCCTGAAGCCAACCTCAACGTGATCCTTGATCGCGTCGGTGCGGTTGACGGCGACATCGTGTTCTTCGGCGCCGACAAGTCGAAGATCGTCAGCGAAGCCCTGGGTGCTCTGCGGATCAAGCTGGGCCACGACCTGGACCTGCTGACCTGCAAGTGGGCGCCAATGTGGGTCGTCGACTTCCCGATGTTCGAAGAAAACGAAGACGGCAGCTTCAGTGCCTTGCACCACCCGTTCACCGCACCGAAGTGCACCCCGCAAGAGCTGGAAGCCAATCCGGGAGCCGCTCTGTCCCGCGCCTACGACATGGTTCTGAACGGCACGGAGCTGGGTGGTGGTTCGATCCGTATCCACCGCAAAGAGATGCAACAGTCGGTATTCCGCCTGTTGGGCATCAACGAGGCTGAACAGGAAGAGAAGTTTGGCTTCCTGCTTGACGCCCTGAAGTACGGTGCGCCGCCGCACGGTGGCCTGGCTTTCGGTCTGGACCGTCTGGTGATGCTGATGACCGGTGCCCAATCGATCCGCGAAGTGATCGCTTTCCCGAAAACCCAGAGCGCGGCGGATGTCATGACTCAGGCGCCGGGGCAGGTGGATGCCAAGGCATTGCGCGAACTGCATATTCGTCTGCGCGAAACGCCTAAGGCTGAGTAAGACTGGCCTGAAGGGCGCATCTTCGGATGCGCCTTTTCTTTATAAGGGTCGAAATTTTTTGTTTGCCGGCCGACGCGACGCCGCGTGGCGGGTAATGTGTCAAAGAGAATTCGGAGCGAGTTATGGCAGGTCATTCCAAGTGGGCGAACATCAAGCACCGCAAAGAACGTCAGGATGCCAAGAGAGGCAAGATTTTCACCAAGTGGATTCGTGAGCTGACCGTCGCGGCCCGTCAGGGTGGCGGTGATCCGGGCTCCAACCCGCGTTTGCGCCTGGCCCTGGACAAGGCCCTGGGTGCGAACATGAGTCGCGACATCATTGATCGGGCCATTGCCCGTGGCACCGGTGCGGCAGACACTGACGATGTGGTCGAGTTGACCTATGAAGGTTACGGCCCGGGTGGTGTAGCGGTGATGGTCGAGTGCATGACCGACAACCGCAACCGCACGGCGGCGGCGGTACGCCATGCGTTCAGCAAGTGCGGCGGAAACCTGGGTACCGACGGTTCGGTCGCCTACCTGTTCGAGCGCAAGGGTCAGATCTCCTTTGTTCCTGGCGTTGATGAAGACGCACTGATCGAAGCGGCCATGGAGGCTGATGCCGATGACGTGGTGACCAACGAAGATGGTTCCATCGACGTGTTCACCTCGTTTGCCGGTTTCTATTCCGTGCGTAACGCGCTGGAAGCGGCCGGGTTCAAGGGTGATGACGCGGAAATCGTCATGCTGCCGACCACCAGCGCCGAGCTGGATCTGGAAGGCGCCGAGAAAGTCCTCAAAATGATCGACATGCTCGAAGACCTGGACGACGTACAGAACGTTTACTCCAACGCGGATATTCCAGAGTCGGTGGCCGCACAGCTCGGTTGATTTTGCCTTTGTAGGAGTGAGCCTGCTCGCGATGAGCCCGAGAGTGGCGTGCTAATTCAGTTGGCTCGCAGCATCGTTGGCGCCCAACGCGAGCTCGCTCCTACAGGTTCGACACTTGGTTTTTTCCAATAGCCCGCAGGCGTTATGACTTTAATTCTAGGTATCGACCCCGGTTCGCGTATCACCGGTTATGGCGTGGTGCGCGATACCGGCCGAGGCTGCGTTTACGTGGCGTCGGGCTGCATTCGCACGGGGTCGGGCGAGTTGCATGAGCGCCTGCAAATCGTTTATCGCGGCGTTCGCGAGGTCATCCAGACCTACGGCCCGGTGACCATGGGCATCGAGAAGGTGTTCATGGCACGTAACGCCGACTCGGCGTTGAAACTCGGACAGGCTCGCGGCGCGGCCATTGTCGCTGGTGCCGAAGAAAACCTGGAAATTGCCGAATACACCGCAACCCAGGTCAAGCAAGCGGTGACCGGGACGGGCGGGGCGAATAAAGAGCAGGTACAAATGATGGTCATGCATATGCTGAAGCTGACCAGCAAGCCGCAAATCGATGCCTCGGATGCCCTGGCCATTGCCATTTGCCATGCTCACACCCGTTCCAGCCTGTTGCCCCATGGCCTGGGCACGGCACGCAGTCGTGGCGGGCGCTTGCGTCTCTGATAGCATCAACAGTCAATTTTATGGAATGAAGGTTTTTCGCCTGTGTCGTCGGCGCAAAATCCTTGTTCTGTCAGTCGCTGGCCTCGCGCTGGCCAACGCTCAAGGATCTGTAACGTGATTGGACGCTTGCGCGGCACACTGGCTGAAAAACAGCCGCCGCATCTGATTCTCGATGTAAACGGTCTGGGGTATGAGCTGGAAGTGCCCATGACTACGCTGTATCGGCTGCCGTCGGTCGGTGAACCGCTGACGCTGCATACCCATTTGGTCGTACGCGAAGACGCGCAGTTACTCTATGGCTTCGTCGGCAAGCGCGAGCGAGACTTTTTTCGCGAGTTGATCCGTCTCAATGGGGTCGGACCGAAATTGGCTCTGGCCTTGATGTCGAGTCTGGAAGTCGACGAGTTGGTCCGTTGCGTGCAATCCCAGGATACTTCGGCGTTGACCAAGGTGCCGGGCGTGGGCAAGAAAACCGCGGAGCGCCTGCTGGTCGAACTCAAGGATCGCTTCAAGGCCTGGGAAACGGTGCCGGCGATGTTTGCCCTGGTGCCGAACCAGCCAGATGGCCCGGCTCCGGTGAACACCGCTGAAAGCGATGCAGTCAGTGCGCTGATTTCCCTGGGTTACAAGCCTCAGGAAGCCAGCAAGGCGATTTCCGCGATCAAGGAGAAAGGCTTGAGCAGTGAAGACCTGATTCGTCGTGCCCTGAAGGGAATGATCTAAGTGATTGAAGCTGATCGTCTGATCGCCGCAACGGGTGGTCCCCGTGATCGCGAGGAAGTCCAGGACCGTGCGATACGCCCTGTCAGCCTGGCCGAATACATTGGTCAGCCGACCGTTCGCGAGCAAATGGAGTTGTTCATCCAGGCGGCCCGCGGGCGCAGTGAGTCCTTGGACCACACGCTGATTTTTGGTCCGCCGGGCCTGGGTAAAACCACCCTGGCTAATATCATCGCCCAGGAAATGGGGGTTTCTATCAAGAGCACTTCGGGGCCTGTGCTGGAGCGACCGGGTGATCTCGCCGCGCTGCTGACCAATCTTGAACCCCATGACGTGCTGTTCATCGACGAAATCCATCGACTGTCGCCGATTGTCGAAGAAGTGCTATACCCGGCCATGGAAGATTTCCAACTCGACATCATGATCGGTGAAGGACCGGCCGCGCGCTCGATCAAGCTGGATCTGCCGCCCTTCACCCTGGTCGGTGCGACCACGCGGGCGGGAATGCTGACCAACCCGTTGCGTGACCGTTTCGGGATCGTGCAGCGCCTGGAGTTCTACAGCACGGCCGACCTGGCCACGATTGTCAGTCGTTCGGCTAACATCCTCGGTTTGCCGCTGGACCCGGAAGGCGCCTTTGAAATCGCCCGCCGTGCCCGGGGTACCCCGCGAATTGCCAATCGCTTGCTGCGTCGTGTGCGGGATTTCGCCGAAGTTCGTGCCAAGGGGCACATCACCAAGCCGATTGCCGACCTGGCATTGAACCTGCTGGATGTCGATGAGCGTGGCTTCGATCACCAGGACCGACGTCTGTTGCTGACGATGATCGAGAAGTTCGACGGCGGGCCGGTCGGGGTGGACAGTCTCGCCGCAGCCATCAGCGAGGAGCGTCACACCATTGAAGACGTACTTGAACCCTATCTGATTCAGCAGGGCTACATCATGCGCACGCCGCGGGGAAGGGTGGTGACGCGGCATGCATATCTGCATTTCGGCTTGAACATTCCGTCACGATTGGGCGAGATGCCCGTGATAGACGAGTTCCTTGATGCCGTGGACGATTAATAACCTTTGCGCGCTGATTTATTCGGGCATTGTGCTGTCCTAGGACCGTACTTTTGCAAGAAAGCCGCAGAACAATGAAAAACAGTTGTCTCGCCGGATTGGCAACCTGAGGAGTAAGCACTAGAGTATGCGCGCGCAAAACAGGCTTGAGCCTTTCGCACATCGTTGTCGCGTTTATTACGAGGACACCGATGCGGGCGGCATCGTGTATTACGTTAATTACCTCAAGTTTATGGAACGGGCTCGAACCGAGCGGCTACGAGAACTGGGTTTTGCCCAATCGCAGCTGGCAGGGGAGGACCTGTTGTTCGTCGTGCATTCCAGCGAAGCGCGTTACCACGCGCCGGCGCGACTGGACGACGAACTGTTGGTAAGCGCTGAAGTAATTGAATTGAACCGTGCCAGCCTGCGCTTTAAACAGCAGGTCAGGCGGGCTACGGATAATGTGCTGCTCTGCGAGGGGCAGTTTTTGGTGGCCTGTGTGCGCACTAACAGTTTGAAACCCCGGGCCATTCCCGAAGCTCTACGAGCGGCCTTTGCCGACGTGAGCGGCGCGGGTACACACTCAAAGCAGGAGATAAAGCGTGGAAGCTAACGTCGTCGACCATTCCTCCATGTGGAGCCTGGTCAGCAATGCCAGTGTCGTGGTGCAACTGGTAATGCTGATCCTGGTAGCCGCATCGGTGACCTCGTGGATCATGATCTTTCAGCGCAGCAATCTGATACGCGCTGGCCGACGTGCCCTGGAGAGCTTTGAAGAGCGCTTCTGGTCGGGTATCGACCTGTCCAAGCTCTACCGTCAGGCCGGCAGCAACCCGGACCCGGATTCGGGTGTCGAGCAGATCTTCCGCGCCGGTTTCAAAGAGTTCTCCCGTCTGCGTCAGCAACCAGGCGTCGATCCTGAAGCCGTCATGGAAGGCGTGGCTCGTGCCATGCGTGTAGCCATTTCCCGCGAAGAAGAAAAGCTCGAGCAGAGTCTGCCATTCCTGGCCACCGTCGGTTCCGTCAGCCCGTACATCGGCCTGTTCGGTACCGTGTGGGGCATCATGAACTCCTTCCGTGGTCTGGCGACTGCCCAGCAAGCAACGCTGGCGACTGTGGCGCCCGGTATCGCCGAAGCCCTGGTCGCCACCGCGATCGGTCTGTTCGCCGCCATCCCGGCCGTTATCGCTTACAACCGCTTCTCTGCTCGCAGCGAAACACTGCTGAGCCGTTACTACACCTTCGCCGACGAATTCCAGGCGATCCTGCACCGCAAAGTGCACACCAGCGAAGAATAAGCAGGTAATTTCCAATGGCTTTAATCGCTCGAGCTCGACACAAGCGCAAGCCGGTCGCCGAGATGAACGTGGTGCCCTACATCGACGTGATGTTGGTACTGCTGGTCATCTTCATGGTGACCGCGCCGATGCTCAATCAGGGCGTGAAAGTTGATCTGCCCAAGGTTTCCAGTGAGGCCTTGCCGCAGGACAACAACACCCAGGTCCTGACCATTTCGATCAAGGCTGACAAGACCTATTACTGGAATCTTGGCAGCGAAGTCGATACAGAGAAACAGCAGGACAGGGCCATGACCTTGCCTCAAATGACCGATGCGGTGACCAAGATCATTCGCGCCGGTAACGAGGGCGGCAAGCACACCCAGGTCTTCATTCGCGGCGATAAGTCCGTCGATTACGGCTCTGTCATGGGCGCCATGGGCGGATTGCAGAAAGCCGGGGTCGGTAATGTTGGCTTGATTACCGAGGCGCCCTGATGCAACAACAGCGAGAGCCGTCCGCCTCGGAAAGCTACTTCTGGCCTAGTGTCTGGGCGATTGGCTTGCACGTGCTGGTGTTCGGCATGCTGTTTGTCAGTTTCGCCATGACACCGGAACTGCCGCCGGCCAAGCCGATTGTCCAGGCGACCTTGTACCAGCTGAAATCGAAAAGTCGGGCGACCACCCAGACCAATCAGAAGATTGCCGGTGAAGCGCAGAAATCTGCGGCGCGTCAGACCGAAGTCGAACAGATGGAACAGAAGAAGGTCGAGCAGGAAGCGGTGAAGGCTGCGGAACAAAAGAAAGAAGAAGCAGCTCAAAAGGCCGAGGAAGCCAAGAAGGCCGCCGAGTCCAAGAAAGCGGAAGAGGCGAAAAAGGCTGATGAAGCCAAGAAAGCCGACGAAGCGAAGAAGACCGCCGAAGCCAAGAAGGCAGAAGAGAAACAATTGGCTGATATAGCCAAGAAGAAAGCGGAAGAAGAAGCCAAGAAGGCTGCTGAAGAAGAGGCCAAGAAAGCGGCCGCTGAGGAAGCGAAGAAGAAGATCGTCGAAGACGCGAAGAAGAAAGCCGCGGAAGACGCCAAGAAGAAAGCTGAAGCTGAAGAGGCGAAGAAGAAAGTCGCCGAAGAAGCGAAGAAGAAAGCTGCTGCCGATGCTGCGAAGAAGAAAGCGCAGGACGCGGCACGTAAATCCGCCGAGGATAAAAAGGCTCAGGCCCTGGCAGATTTGCTTTCCGACACGCCGCAGCGTCAGCAGGCCTTGGCCGATGAGCAGGGCGACGAAGTCGCCGGCAGTTTCGATGACCTGATTCGGGCTCGTGCAGCGGAAGGCTGGGCTCGTCCACCTTCGGCCCGCAAAGGCATGACGGTCGTGTTGCAAATCGGCATGTTGCCGGACGGTACGGTGACTTCGGTCAGCGTGGCCAAGTCCAGCGGTGACGGTCCATTTGACGCATCGGCTGTAGCGGCGGTGAAGAATATTGGACGTTTGACAGAAATGCAGGGAATGAAGCCGAGCGATTTCGCTCCGTATCGTTCATTCAAGATGACATTCACACCTGAGGATCTAGCCTTGTGAGAAACCTTCTTCGAGGAATGCTGGTCGTTATCTGCTGCATGGCAGGGATGGCGATGGCAGATGAGAAAAACATTCTGGTCACCAGCGGCAGCGATCGGGCTACTCCGATCGCCGTCGTACCATTCGGCAACCAGGGCGGCAGCGTGCTGCCGGACGACATGGCCGAAATCATCGGTAACGACCTGCGTAACTCGGGTTACTACTCGCCGATTCCCAAGCAGAACATGATCAGCCAGCCAAGCCAGGCCAGCGAAATCATCTACCGTGACTTCAAGGCGCTGGGCGCCCAGTACGTCATGGTCGGTAGCATCGTTCCTGCCGGCGGTCGCCTGCAGGTTCAATACGCACTGTTCAACGTCGCCACCGAGCAGCAAGTGCTGACCGGTAGCGTGTCGGGTGGTGTCGATCAACTGCGCGACATGGCGCACTACATCTCCGACCAGTCGTTCGAAAAACTCACCGGTATCAAAGGTGCGTTCTCGACTCGTCTGCTGTACGTGACTGCCGAGCGTTTCTCCGAGAAGAACACTCGCTACACGCTGCAGCGTTCGGACTACGACGGTGCTCGCGCCGTGACGCTGCTGCAATCGCGTGAACCGATCCTGTCGCCGCGTTTCGCACCGGATGGCAA
This sequence comes from Pseudomonas fluorescens group sp. PF-69, assembly GCF_054481235.1. Classification (NCBI taxonomy): domain Bacteria; kingdom Pseudomonadati; phylum Pseudomonadota; class Gammaproteobacteria; order Pseudomonadales; family Pseudomonadaceae; genus Pseudomonas; species Pseudomonas fluorescens group sp. PF-69. Next base: position 2,963,370 of record NZ_JBTMNC010000001.1, read on the forward strand.
GCGCATCGCCTACGTATCGTTCGAGCAGAAGCGCCCACGCATCTTCATGCAGAACATCGACACCGGCCGCCGTGAGCAGATCACCAACTTCGAAGGCCTGAACGGTGCGCCAGCCTGGTCGCCAGATGGCAATCGCCTGGCATTCGTATTGTCGAAGGATGGTAACCCTGACATCTACGTGATGAACCTGGGTTCGCGTCAGATCAGCCGTGTCACCAATGGTCCCGGCATCAACACCGAACCGTTCTGGGGTAAGGATGGTTCGACCATTTACTTCACTTCCGACCGTGGCGGCAAGCCGCAGATCTACAAAACCAGCGTGGGCGGTGGTGGTGCCGAGCGTGTGACCTTCATCGGTAACTACAACGCCAACCCTAAATTGTCGGCTGACGAAAAGACCCTGGTGATGATTCACCGCCAGGACGGTTTCACCAATTTCAAAGTGGCGGCCCAGGATTTGCAGCGAGGCAGTGTAAAAATCCTCACTGATAGCACTCTGGACGAGTCGCCCACTGTCGCGCCCAACGGCACCATGGTAATCTACGCCACCCGCCAGCAGGGCCGGGGAGTCTTGATGCTCGTGTCTATCAATGGACGCGTAAGGCTCCCGCTTCCTACCGCTCAAGGCGAAGTCAGAGAACCTTCCTGGTCCCCTTACCTGAACTGACGCGGCGCTATACGTTTTACTTAACACACTGGGGTTCATTAGGAGTTTCACGATGGAAATGCTGAAGTTTGGTAAATTTGCTGCGCTGGCTCTGGCCATGGCTGTAGCTGTAGGTTGCTCGTCCAAAGGCGGCGACAACGCCGGTGAAGGCGCTGTTGATCCAAACGCTGGTTATGGCGCCAACACTGGTGCTGTTGACGGTTCCCTGAGCGAAGAAGCTGCTCTGCGCGCAATCACCACCTTCTACTTCGAATACGACAGCTCGGACCTGAAGCCAGAAGCCATGCGCGCTCTGGACGTTCACGCCAAAGACCTGAAAGCAAACGGCGCTCGCGTTGTTCTGGAAGGCAACACCGACGAACGTGGTACTCGTGAGTACAACATGGCACTGGGCGAGCGTCGTGCGAAAGCCGTTCAGCGTTACCTGGTACTGCAAGGTGTTTCCCCAGCTCAGCTGGAACTGGTTTCCTACGGCGAAGAGCGTCCAGTTGCTACCGGCAACGACGAGCAGTCCTGGGCTCAAAACCGTCGCGTCGAACTGCGTAAGTAATTCGTCATGCGAACGTGCCGTCGTGCTGTAACTGTCCTGGCTCTCAGTCTCGCACCGCTTTCGGTGTGGGCTGCGGTTCCTGTGGTCGATAACAACTCCGGTTATAACAATAGCGGGAGCAGTTATCCGCCTGCAGGTTACGGTACGAACGGCGCCTATGCCGGGGGAGGGGTTTCGGCCCCTGTCTCGGCACAGGGCGAGCTGTTCAACCAACTGCAATCGATGCAGCAACAAATCGAGCGTCAGCAAGGCGCGATCGAGGTTCTGCAGAATGATGTAGCGCGCATGAAGCAGGAAAACCTGGAGCGATACCAGGATCTGGATCGGCGCATAGGAACCGGCGCTGCACCGGCCGCGACTCCTGAGAATTCTTCTACCGGTGGCAATTTGAATGCCCCCGTTGCAGCAGCTGGCGCAGCTGCGGGAGCGGCTGCCGCTCAAGCACCCGCCGCGGGTAGCGAACCGGCGGACCCGGCGAAGGAAAAGCTCTATTACGACGCAGCCTTCGACCTGATCAAGGCCAAGGATTTCGACAAGGCCAGTCAGGCTTTTGCCGCGTTCCTGCGTAAATACCCGAACAGCCAATACGCGGGTAATGCCCAGTACTGGTTGGGCGAAGTCAACCTGGCCAAAGGCGACCTGCAAGGCGCAGGTCAGGCATTTGCCAAGGTTTCGCAGCTGTACCCGAAGCACGCCAAGGTGCCTGATTCGCTGTACAAGCTCGCGGACGTAGAGCGCCGACTTGGTCACACCGACCGCGTCAAAGGCATTCTGCAGCAGGTGGTTTCCCAGTATCCGGGCACTTCCGCCGCTCAGCTGGCTCAACGCGATCTGCAGCGCATGTAAGCCTGCTTGACCCGTTTCAAAGAAACCCGCGCTTGTCGCGGGTTTTTTCGTTAGAATTCACCCCCTTTTTCTGAAACACGCTTTTTGGGATCTGCGCATTGCCGGGGTTCCTTGAAGTGCCTGACGGAGGCGGACAGCCTGTTTAGCTGTTACGCCCGTGGCGACTATGCAAGACACATTGAGAATCACCGAAGTTTTCTACTCGTTGCAGGGTGAAACTCGGACCGCCGGCCTGCCCACTGTTTTTGTGCGTCTGACCGGTTGTCCGTTGCGTTGCCAATACTGTGACAGTGCCTACGCCTTCACCGGCGGAACCATCCGCACGCTCGACGATATTCTCGAGCAAGTGGCTGGTTTCCGTCCGCGTTATGTCTGTGTCACCGGCGGCGAGCCTCTGGCACAACCCAATGCCATTCCATTGCTCAAGCGGTTGTGCGATGCCGGTTACGAAGTGTCACTGGAAACCAGTGGTTCTCTCGATATATCGGCGGTAGATTCCCGCGTCAGTCGCGTCGTCGACCTGAAAACGCCAGGTTCGAACGAGGCGCATCGCAACCGTTACGAGAACATTGAGCTGCTCACGCCCAACGATCAGGTGAAGTTCGTCATCTGCTCGCGGGAAGACTATGACTGGTCCGTGTCCAAATTGATCCAGTACGGTCTTGATCGGCGCGCCGGCGAAGTCCTGTTCTCGCCTAGTCACCATGACCTTAATGCTCGGGACCTGGCTGACTGGGTGGTGGCGGACAACCTGCCAGTGCGTCTGCAATTGCAGCTGCATAAATATCTTTGGAACGACGAGCCGGGGCGCTGATATGACAGAACAACTGAACACTGCTGAAAAACGTGCGGTCATCCTGCTTTCCGGAGGTTTGGACTCGGCGACTGTCGTGGCCATGGCCCGCGCCGATGGCTACAGCTGCTACACCATGAGCTTCGACTATGGTCAGCGGCACCGTGCCGAATTGCACGCTGCCGAACGTGTTGCTCGTGATCTGGGTGTGGTCGAGCACAAGGTGATCGGACTGAACCTGAATGGCATTGGCGGGTCAGCATTGACCGACAGCAGCATCGACGTGCCGGAAGCGCCGAGCGAAGGCATTCCGGTGACTTACGTCCCGGCACGCAACACGGTGTTTCTCTCGCTGGCGCTGAGTTGGGCGGAAGTGCTGGGCGCGCGTGACATCTTTATCGGCGTGAACGCAGTCGACTACTCCGGTTACCCGGATTGCCGTCCCGAGTTCGTCGAAGCGTTCGAGCGCATGGCCAATCTGGCTACCAAAGCCGGCGTAGAAGGGCAGGGGTTCCGCATCCAGGCGCCACTGCAAAACCTGAGCAAGGCGCAGATCGTCCAGGCTGGCGTGAAGCTCGGTGTGGACTACAGCCTGACCGTTTCCTGCTATCAGGCTGACGATAATGGCCGTGCCTGCGGCAAGTGCGACAGCTGCCGACTGCGTGCGGAAGGCTTTGCGGCGGCCGGAATCAGCGACCCGACACCTTATTTTTGAATTATTTTAAAAAAGGTGTTGAATAGTCCTTAAAAATCAGTATTATACGCGCCACCACACAGCGGGTCGTTAGCTCAGTTGGTAGAGCAGTTGGCTTTTAACCAATTGGTCGTAGGTTCGAATCCCACACGACCCACCATTTTCAAGCTGTTTTAAAAGTCTGGAAGGCCCACGAAAGTGAGGATTTCCGGATTTTTTTTTGCCCGCGATTTAGGTCCGTCCCGTTCTTGGGCTGCACTGCATGACGCAGGTCAGAATCATCTTTTGCATCCCCGGGATATTCTGTAGCCTTGCCCAGCTTCAACACTGTCCGTGCCTGATGAATACCCACTTTCCCGGCGGTACCCCCTGAAGGGTCCGGAGCCGGGTGTATACTCGACTTTCGCGCGAATGCGCCTGCAGGTCTTGCGAACATGACGCAGATTTCCGAACGCCTTCTGGTTCAAGCCCACCTCGACGCCAAGCAGCCCAAGCCGCTGACCGCCGATGAGGAAGCCTATTACCGTGCCGCCATCGCTGCCGAGCTCAAGGCTCAGGACGCAGTGCTGGTGGCTCACTTCTATTGTGATCCGATCATTCAGGCCCTGGCTGAAGAAACCGGGGGCTGTGTCTCCGACTCGCTGGAGATGGCCCGGTTCGGCAATGCCCATCCGGCCAAGACCGTCGTGGTCGCCGGTGTGAAGTTCATGGGCGAAACCGCCAAGATCCTCAACCCGGAAAAGCGCATCCTGATGCCGACCCTGGAAGCGACTTGTTCGCTGGACCTGGGTTGCCCCGTCGACGAGTTTTCCGCGTTCTGCGATCAGCACCCCGAGCGTACGGTGGTGGTTTATGCCAACACGTCGGCAGCGGTCAAAGCCCGGGCGGATTGGGTGGTGACGTCCAGCTGCGCGCTGGAGATCGTCGAGAGCCTCATGGATAACGGCGAAACGATCATCTGGGGCCCGGACAAGCACCTTGGCACCTACATTCAGCGCCAGACCGGCGCCGACATGCTGCTTTGGGATGGTGCCTGCATCGTTCACGAGGAATTCAAATCCAAGCAGCTCGAAGACATGAAGGCGCTGTATCCCGAGGCGGCGATTCTGGTGCACCCGGAATCGCCGACGTCGGTGATCGAACTGGCGGACGCCGTTGGCTCCACCAGTCAGCTGATCGCGGCGGCGCAGAGCCTGCCGAACAAGACTCTGATTGTCGCCACTGACCGTGGCATCTTCTACAAGATGCAGCAGCTGTGTCCGGACAAGGTCTTTATCGAGGCGCCAACGGCCGGTAACGGCGCGGCATGCCGCAGTTGCGCACATTGCCCATGGATGGCGATGAATACCCTTGAGCGCACGCTGAAGAGCTTGAAGGAGGGGGCGAATGAGATCTTTGTTGATCCTGCGCTGATACCACAGGCGATTCGACCGCTGAAGCGCATGCTCGATTTCACCCAGGCTGCGCGGATGAAACTGGCGGGCAACGCCTGAGATCAATCAGCGAGTAGAAAAAACGGTGGGAGCGAGCCTGCTCGCGATAGCGGACTGTCAGTCACGTGCATGTTGACTGATACGCCGCCATCGCGAGCAGGCTCGCTCCCACAATGATTTGTGCGGTCCGAATTTATTTGGATTTCTTTGGAATCCGCACCAGTTGAGTATTGGAATACATGTCATGCCAACTGCGTTTCTGCTTGTCGAACAGCGACCAGAAAAAACCCAGGCCGACACATAGCAGCGATGCGATGGCCACCACGAAGCGCAACAAAGCTTGCCACAGGCTGATGGATGAGCCGTCGGCATTCTGCACGCGGATGCACCAGACCTGCATCCCCAGCGTCTGCCCAGACCAGGTCCAGAACTTGGCGAAAAAGCCGAACAGTACGAACAGGAGCACTGTCGACAGCAGTGGATCGCCATCCAGTGCGCCGGATTCGGTGAGGGCGCGCATTTTGTCTTCGCCGATGATCGCCATTTGAATCATCTTGTAGATGCCGCTAGTGACTATCAGCAGCGCGGTACACAGCAGGAAGTCGTAGAACATCGCGGCCAGGCGACGACCCAGGCCAGCGACAGGGAAATCGCCCTGAGGAGTAAGCAGGTGTTTCGACATGGCAGGCTCTCGGCGAAAAAAGAAGCCATTTTACGGATTTGCGCGCACAAAAAAGCCCCTGATGTCAGCATCAGGGGCTTTTTCGTTACAGAAAATTAGGCTTCTGCGATGACTTCGTCAGCCTGCATGCCTTTCTGGCCTTGCACAGCGATGAAAGTCACTTTTTGGCCTTCTTTCAGGCTCTTGAAGCCGTTGCCCTGAATAGCGCGGAAATGCACGAACAGATCCGGACCGCTCTCTGGAGTGATAAAACCAAAACCTTTCTCGTCGTTAAACCACTTGACGGTACCGCTCTGACGTTGGGACATTTCTTATTTCCTTTGACGCTAAAATTGATGACAGCCTCCTTCTCATGAAAGAGTACTGGGGCTGGTTGCAGGAGAGTAAGAAGACGTCGAACGGGATGTAGCTAACTTGTAGGCTACTGCCCAGGTCACGATTCCAAGCGACCCATGCAAACACAGTGAACAAACTCTACGCCAACTACGGGAGAAAAAACAAGCCCCCGCAAAGCCCCCGGTTTTCCTCAGTTTGAGCAATTTTCCGGTCGGTTAGTGGGTGCGTTATTCGTTATGCTTGTTCAATTGTTTTCGATCGTTATAAGCAAAGTTCATAATCGAAGCTTAGATTCAAACAGTGCACTATTTTATGGCGGTTGCGTTACACATTAGTGCACTGTTAACGCAACCGCGTTACTTATAGGAACAGTCAATCAGCCGCGATAGTAGCGTTGTGGAACAAATGGCATTTTGCTTACAAGCAAAGGAACCTTTTTCCCACGAACAATCGCCCAAACCGGCGTATCGAGCGCGATATAAGCGCTGTCGAGGTAACCCATCGCCAAAGGACCGCCAAGGGTCGGCCCGAAACCGCCGCTGCAGACGCTGCCGATGATCTCGCCGGCTTCGTTGACGATCTCTGCGCCTTCGCGCACCGGGGTGCGTTCCTGTGGCAGCAGGCCGACACGTTTGCGGCCGACGCCGGTCTGTTGTTGAGCGAATACCGTCTCAGCCCCAGGGAAGCCACCGGCTCGCGCGCCATCGGTACGGCGTGGCTTGGAGATGGCCCACAACAGGCTGGCTTCGATCGGAGTGGTGTCGGTGTTCATGTCGTGGCCGTACAGGCACAGGCCGGCTTCCAGGCGCAGCGAGTCGCGCGCGCCAAGGCCGATGGCTTCGACTTCAGGTTCGGCCAGCAGGGCGCGGGCCAGGGCTTCGGCGTTTTGTGCCGGTACGGAGATTTCGAAGCCGTCTTCACCGGTGTAGCCCGAGCGGCTGACAAAACACTCCACGCCCAAAAGCTTCACTCGAGTGAACTGCATGAATGTCATCTTTGCCACTTCCGGCGCCAGGCGTGCCAGGACAGTGACGGCCGCCGGGCCTTGCAGAGCGAGCAGCGCGCGTTCTTCGAACAGTGGCTCGATGGTGCATTGATCGCCGATGTGCTTGCGCAGGTGCGCCAGGTCCTGATCTTTACAGGCGGCGTTGACCACCAGGAACAACTCGTCGTTACCCAGGTTGGCGACCATCAGGTCGTCGAGGATGCCACCGCTCTCATTGGTGAACATCGCGTAGCGCTGCATGCCCACTGGCAGGTCGATGATGTCCACTGGCACGAGGGTTTCCAGGGCCTTGGCGGCGTTGGCACCGGTCAGGCGGATCTGGCCCATGTGCGACACATCAAACAGGCCGGCCTGGTCGCGGGTGTGTTGGTGTTCTTTCATCACGCCCAGCGGGTATTGCACAGGCATGTCATAGCCCGCGAACGGAACCATGCGTGCGCCGAGCTCGATGTGCAGGGCGTGCAACGGGGTTTTCAACAGTTGTTCGGTGGACATATTCAGCTCCTGAAAAAGTGTGCAGGTGAGTGCACATCAGCACTCGATAATGTTGACCGCGAGACCGCCACGGGCGGTCTCCTTGTATTTGCTTTTCATGTCGGCGCCGGTCTGGCGCATGGTACGAATGACCTTGTCGAGGGAGACGAAATGTTGGCCGTCACCACGCATGGCCATGCGCACGGCATTGATGGCCTTGACCGATCCCATGGCATTGCGCTCGATGCAAGGCACCTGCACCAGTCCGCCAATCGGGTCGCAAGTCAGGCCGAGGTTGTGTTCCATGCCGATTTCAGCGGCGTTCTCCACTTGCTGAACGCTGCCGCCGAGGACTTCGCAAAGCGCGCCGGCCGCCATGGAGCACGCCACGCCCACCTCACCCTGGCAACCGACTTCGGCGCCCGAGATCGAGGCGTTTTCCTTGTACAGGATGCCGATGGCCGCAGCGGTCAGCAGGAAACGCACGACCCCGTCATTGTTCGCGCCGGGAATAAAACGCATGTAGTAATGCAGCACGGCCGGAATGATCCCGGCCGCACCGTTGGTGGGGGCCGTGACCACGCGTCCGCCGTTGGCGTTTTCTTCGTTCACGGCCAGGGCGTAGAGGTTGACCCAGTCCAGCACGGAGAGTGGATCGCGCAAGGCGGACTCGGGGTTGCTGCACAATTGCCGATGCAGCGCTGCCGCACGACGCTTGACCTTCAAGCCGCCAGGCAGGATGCCTTCGTTGCGGCAACCGGCGGCGACACAGTCCTGCATCACTTGCCAGATTTTCAGCAGACCGGCGCGGGTTTCCGCTTCCGGACGCCAGGCGCTTTCGTTGGTCAGCATCACCTCGCTGATCGACAAGCCATAGGTGGTGCAGTGACCGAGCAAGTCCTTGGCACTTTTGAAGAGAAAGGTCAGGGGCGTGGCATCTTCAACGATGCGGTCGGCGCCTGCAGCGTCTTCATCGACGACAAACCCGCCGCCGACCGAGTAGTACTCGCGGCTGCGAATTTGCAGGCCTGCCGCATCGAACGCGCGGAAGATCATGCCGTTAGGGTGATAGGCCAACGGCTTGCGAATCATGGCCAGGTGTTCTTTCTCGTTGAACGCAATGCTGTGTTCGCCGAGCAGGTTCAAGCGTCCGTTGCCGCGAATCTCATGCAGGCGGGCGGTGACGGTTTCTGTGTTTACGGTGTCCGGGTGTTCGCCCTCCAGGCCGAGCAACACAGCCTTGTCGCTGCCGTGGCCCTTGCCGGTGGCACCCAGCGAACCGTAGAGCTCGACCTTGACGCAGGTCGTCGTTGTCAGCAGTCCGTCACGGCGTAAGCCTTCGGCGAAACGCGCGGCGGCACGCATCGGGCCGACGGTATGGGAGCTGGAAGGGCCGATGCCAATCTTGAACAGGTCGAACACGCTTAACGACATGGTTGTTCTCCGGTTTCTTGTTATAGGAATGGACGGAAATTCTGGCTTGATGCATTCCCTGCGGGAGCAGGCTTGCCAGCGATGGCGGTGGGTCAGGCAACAGATACGTAGACTGATCCACCCTCATCGCTGGCAAGCCAGCTCCTACAGGGTTTTGTGGTGTTCTTGAAAGTGGGGGCGGGCAAACCCGCCCCCTCATTCGTTTAAGCGTAGCTTTCGATCGACGGGCAGGCGCAAACCAGGTTGCGGTCGCCGAAGACGTTGTCGACCCGGCCGACCGGTGGCCAGTACTTGCCTTCGATCAGCGACGCTACCGGATAAACCGCCTGCTCCCGGCTATACGGATGCGACCACTCGCCCACCAGCTCCGCCGCGGTGTGCGGGGCGTTTTTCAGTGGGTTGTCGTCCTTGTCCAGGGTGCCGTTTTCCACCGCGCGGATTTCTTCGCGGATGCGGATCATGGCGTCGCAGAAGCGGTCCAGTTCTTCTTTGGATTCGCTTTCGGTTGGCTCGATCATCAGCGTGCCGGCCACCGGGAACGACATGGTCGGGGCGTGGAAGCCGAAGTCGATCAGACGCTTGGCCACATCGTCGACGCTGATGCCGCTGCTGTCTTTCAGCGGACGCAGGTCGAGGATGCACTCGTGCGCCACCAGGCCGTTGCTGCCGGTGTAGAGCACGGGGTAGTGCTCTTCGAGGCGACGGGAAATGTAGTTGGCGTTGAGGATCGCCAGCTGCGAGGCGCGCTTGAGGCCGGCGCCGCCCATCATGCGGATGTACATCCAGGTGATCGGCAGAATGCTCGCGCTGCCGAACGGCGCGGCGCACACCGCGCCTTCTTTGCGCGCCATTTGCGCGTGGCCTGGCAGGAACGGCGCCAGGTGCGATTTCACGCCAATCGGGCCGACGCCCGGGCCGCCACCGCCGTGGGGAATGCAGAAGGTCTTGTGCAGGTTCAGGTGCGAGACGTCGCCGCCGAACTTGCCCGGGGCGCAGAGGCCGACCATGGCGTTCATGTTGGCGCCGTCGATGTACACCTGGCCGCCGTGGTCATGAATGATGCCGCAGATTTCGCGGATGCCTTCCTCGAACACGCCGTGGGTCGACGGGTAGGTGATCATCAGCGCCGCGAGGTGTTCGCGGTGCTCGATGGCCTTGGCGCGCAGGTCTTCGATGTCGACGTTGCCACGGGCATCGCAGGCGGTGACCACCACGCGCATGCCGGCCATGTTGGCGGTGGCCGGGTTGGTGCCGTGGGCCGAGGACGGGATCAGGCAGATGTCGCGGCGGTCTTCGCCACGGCTCTGGTGGTAGGCACGAATGGCCAGCAGGCCGGCGTATTCGCCTTGGGAACCGGCGTTTGGCTGCAGGGAAATCGAATCGTAACCGGTGGCGGCGCAGAGCATCGCTTCCAGTTCATCGGTCAGTTGCTGGTAGCCGGCGCTTTGCTCGGCCGGGGCGAACGGGTGCAGGGCGCCGAACTCGGCCCAGGTCACCGGGATCATTTCGCTGGCGGCGTTGAGTTTCATGGTGCACGAGCCCAGCGGGATCATGGTGCGATCCAGTGCCAGGTCCTTGTCCGCCAGTTTGCGCAGGTAGCGCATCAGCTCGGTTTCCGAGTGATAGCGGTTGAACACCGGGTGGCTGAGGATCGGCGACTGACGCACCAGTGCGGCCGGAATGGTCGCTTGAGTCGAAGCGGCGAGGGCGGTGAAGTCCGGCAGGGTTTTGCCGTTGGACAGCAGGGCCCACAGGGTTTCGACGTCGGCCTGGGTGCTGGTTTCGTCGAGGGACAGGCCCAGACGCTCGGCATCGACTACGCGCAGGTTGATCTGCCGGGCTTGCGCCTGGTCGTGCAGCGCGGCGGTTTGCGCGCCGGTGGCCAGGGTCAGGGTGTCGAAGAAGTGTTCCTGCTCAACGTTCAGGCCCAAAGCGCTCAAGCCCTTGGCCAGGATCGCGGTCAGCTGATGCACGCGGTTGGCAATCTGCGTCAGGCCTTTCGGACCGTGGTACACGGCGTACATGCTGGCGATGTTGGCCAGCAGCACCTGCGCGGTGCAGATGTTGGACGTGGCCTTCTCGCGGCGGATGTGTTGCTCGCGGGTCTGCATCGCCAGGCGCAGCGCCGGCTTGCCGAAACGGTCCACCGAGACACCGACCAGACGGCCCGGCATGTCGCGCTTGAATGCATCCTTGGTGGAGAAGTACGCCGCGTGCGGGCCACCGAAGCCCAGGGGCACGCCGAAGCGTTGGGCGCTGCCGATGGCCACGTCGGCGCCGAATTCGCCCGGCGGGGTCAGCAGGGTCAGGGCCAGCAGGTCGGCGGCCACCGCCACCAGGGCGTTGGCGGCGTGGAAACGTTCGGTCAATGCGCGGTAGTCGAACACATCACCGTTGCTCGCCGGGTATTGCAGCAGGGCGCCGAAGAACGGCGTCACGTCGCTCAGTTCACGCTCGTCGCCGACCACCACCTCGATGCCCAACGGCTCGGCACGGGTACGCAGCACGTCGAGGGTCTGCGGGTGGCAATGCACGGAGGCGAAGAACTGGTGGCTGCCCTTGTTCTTGCTCAGGCGCTTGCAGAAGGTCATGGCTTCGGCGGCGGCGGTGGCTTCGTCGAGCAGCGAGGCGTTGGCGATCGGCAGGCCGGTGAGGTCGCTGATCAGGGTCTGGAAGTTCAGCAGCGCTTCGAGGCGACCCTGGGAAATTTCCGGCTGGTACGGGGTGTAGGCGGTGTACCAGGCCGGGTTCTCCAGCAGATTGCGCAGGATCGGCGACGGCGTGTGCGTGCCGTAGTAACCCTGGCCGATGTAGGTCTTGAACAGCTGGTTCTTGGCCGCGATGCCTTTGATCAGCGCCAGGGCGTCGGCTTCGCTCAGGCCGTCTTCCAGGCCGAGCACGCTGGTGCCCTTGATGCTGTCGGGAATCACGCTGGCGCTCAGGGCTTGCAGCGAGTCGAAGCCGAGGCTGTTGAGCATCGCTTGCTCGTCGCCGGCGCGCGGGCCGATGTGGCGGGCGATGAATTCGTTGGCTGTTGTCAGGCTTACTTGAGTCATGTCAGCGCTCCTCAGGCTTAGGCGTTGGCTTTGATCAGACGGTCATAGGCGTCCTGATCCAGCAGTTGGGCAACAGCCGAGGCGTCATTTGGCTTGAAGCGGAAGAACCAGCCTTCACCCAGCGGATCTTCGTTGACCAGCTCAGGGCTGCTGTCCAGCGCAGGGTTCACTTCCAGCACTTCACCGTCCAGTGGCATGTACACGCCGCTGGCGGCTTTGACCGATTCCACGGTGGCGGCTTCAGCGCCTTTGTCGTAGGACTGCAGCTCAGGCAGTTGTACGAAAACCACGTCGCCCAATGCGTCCTGCGCGAAAACGGTGATGCCGACAGTAACCGTGCCGTCAGCTTCGGTGCGCAGCCATTCGTGATCTTCAGTAAAACGCAACTCGCTCATGGAAACTCCTAAGGGGGCCAGACTCGTCTGGTGGACGCTATTGAATGCTTGGGCAATGCCCTGATTTATGAAGGGTTACTAAGCAAAAACGCGGCCAATGTTGATTTCTTGTTATTAATCAATTGTTTATGGGTATTTCGAGAGGCGCGGACAACGTTGACTGTAGCGAAATCGCTACGGTTGGGCACAAAGAAAAAAGCCTAGAGGGATCAAAGCCTTGCACGGCGCTGGTTGGGGGTGAGTGTAGCGATATCGTTACGCTGTAGCGCTTTCAGTACAGATGAAGGTCGCTTTTAGAGTGATTTTTTGCTGGACACGAAACCCGTGGGAGCGCGCTTGCTCCCACGGGATATGCGGTGATTCAGGCGTGGGCGGCGTCAGGGCTTGTTGGGAATGCCGTACTTGCGCAAACGGTGGGCAATCGCGGTGTGGGAGGTTTGCAGGCGACTGGCCAATTGCCGGGTCGAGGGGTAGCTGACGTAGAGTTTTTCCAGCAGGTCTTTTTCGAACGCCTCCATCGCCTGTTCCAGGCTGTCGACTTCATGGTCGCTTTGGCGCGCCACCGACGTGCCGGCGATGTCGAGGTCGCCGATGTCCACCAGGCTGCTTTCGCATATGGCGGCGGCGCGGAAGATCACGTTTTGCAGTTGCCTGACGTTACCCGGCCAGCGATTACCCAGTAGCGCCGGATAGGTGCCCGGCGCCAGGCGACAGACCGGACGCTGGATCTGTGCGCATGCCTGCTGCATGAAATAGCGGGCCAGCAGCAGAATGTCCTGACCGCGCTCGCGCAGGGGCGGGACTTCGACATTGAGCACATTGAGTCGATAGAACAGGTCTTCACGGAACAGGCCTTCGCTGACCATTTTTTCCAGGTCGCGGTGGGTCGCACTGAGGATCCGCACGTTGACCTTCACCTCCCGATCACCGCCGACCCGCCGGAAACTGCCGTCGTTGAGGAAGCGCAGCAACTTGGCTTGCAGGTAGGGCGACATCTCACCGATTTCATCAAGAAACACCGTGCCCTGGTTCGCCAGTTCCATCAGCCCCGGTTTACCGCCCCGTTGCGCACCGGTAAACGCGCCGGGGGCATAGCCGAACAGTTCGCTTTCGGCGAGGTTCTCCGGCAATGCAGCACAGTTCAATGCCAGAAACGGAGCGTTGTGTCGCGCACTGATGGCGTGGCAAGCCCGGGCCACCAATTCCTTGCCGGTGCCGGTTTCGCCCTGGATCAGCAGAGGCGCATCGAGGGCTGCCACCCGTTGTGCGCGAACCTTGAGCGTGCGAATCGCCGGCGACTCGCCCAGCAGCGCATCGAAGCCTTCGGCATGATCGTGATGCAGCGCCGACAGGCGTTCGCCGATGCGGTTCGGTTGATACAGGGTCAGCAGCGCGCCAGCGTCAGTGATGGGCGTGGCGTCCAGCAGTAATGTCTGCCCGTTGACGGTAATTTCCCGCAGTGGCAACCGGAAACCGTATTCGAGCAATGTATCGAGCAGGGCCGGGTCGCCGAACAGGTCGGCGACGCTTTCGCCGGCCGGCTCGCGACCGTACAGGGCAATCAGGGCCGGGTTGGCCAGCAACACCTTGCCGGCACTGTCCAGCGCCAGCACCGGATCGGTCATGGCCGCGAGCAGCGCGTCGAGCTGCAAGTGCCGACGCTGGCCGGGCAGGATGTCGACCACCGTCACCGCTTGCACCCCACGCACGCTGAACAGCGCATCACGCAGCTCTTCGAGGACTTCCGCGCTCAGGGTCGGGGCGTCGATATAAACGTTGGGCGGCACCATTTCCACCGCATCCAGATTGAGATTGCGCCCACCGAGCAAGGCCAGGACTTCCTGGGTGATACCGACGCGGTCGATGAAGCTGACGTGGATACGCATGGGACGCTAATGAATTCTGGACGGCGAGGGGGGGCAAGTATGCCTTGGCGCGGGCCAATGGTGAAATCCCGCGCACAATTTATGGGTAATGACAAACCTTGTGCGAGCCTGCTCGTGAAGGCTATCTGACCGTCACCACCACTGCGCGCGGTGGGAACCCAATTCAGAGGCCGCGATCGTCCACTGCAGGGGGGTACCGGTGATCTTCAATGGAACCTGCAGCCGATGCGCCGGCCCCCAGGTGGTCTGCTCGAGCACAAGTCCCTGATCGCCTTCGTCCTCTGCGCGCAATAACGCTTCGGTCCCGGGTCCATTGTCGATCAGCAACTTTGCCGTGCGCGCCAGTGACAGCCGCGCCGATCCACCACGGCCGTTGCTCAAGCGTTCAGCCAGCAGCTTGATCACACTGGCCGCCATCAGGTAGCCGGTGGCGTGATCCAGCGCTTGCAGTGGTAAAGGTGTCGGCTTGTCCGCGCACTTCCAGCGCATGCCGGCCTCGGCAATGCCGCTGCTCATTTGCACCAGGCTGTCGAAGCCTCGACGGTTTTGCCACGGGCCACTCCAGCCGTAGGCGTTCAGGCAGACATCGATCAGGCCGGGGGCGAGTTTTTGCCGTTCGACGATGCCGTATCCCAGCCCTTCGAGCGCATCGGCGCGGTAGCCGTGGAGCAGAATATCGGCATCCTTGAGCAGCTTTTCGAACACGCTGCGATCAGCCTTGTCGTGCAGATCGAGGCGCGCGCAACGTTTGCCCAAGGTCATTTCCGGCACCACGCCGGGTTCGTTCCAGGTCGGTGGATCGATACGCAAGACGTCGGCGCCGAGGCCGGCCAGAAAACGGCTGGCAACAGGGCCGGCGAGCACACGGGTCAAGTCCAGCACTTTGATCCCGGCCAAGGGCTGTGCCACCGAACCTCGCCACGGTTTGCCCTCGTGGTTGCCGTGACGGTCGAACTGGATGAGCGGTTCTGCATTGACTGCCATGCCTTGCGGGTGAGACTGCCACTGCGCCCACGTACGCATTTCGGCGGCACAACCTCCGGCATCGACCACCGCCTGCTCCAGGTCGCCCTTGGCCCATTGCGCCACTTTGCTCGCCATCGCGGATCGATCGGCACAGGCACCAAGCACGGTTTCGGCGGCGGCGCGGTGATGGGGAGCATTGGTGTGCAGGCGAATCCAGCCGTCCCGGGTGGCATAGTCACCGGCGATGGGGTCCCACAGCGGTGGCACACTCCAGCCCACCGGGCGGATCGAGGAGGAGAACCAGAACGAGGCTAAGCGGCGATCGACTTCAACCCCGGGCAAGCGACCGGTTTGCTGGTGCAGCAATTCACTGACGGCCTGGCCGGCGGCGGCGATGCTGGCGCACGCCAGGTCTGTGACGGCAAAGGCCGAGGGCAGGGCGCCACTGGCGGTGAATGAAACCTGGGTGCGGGGCAAGCCGAGTGCGGCTTGAATGGACGTGAGTAGATCAGTCATCGAAGGCCCTCCGGAGCGAGAGCCCGAGCATAGAACAAATAGGGGGCAGGCCGGATGAAATCCTGTGGGAGCGAGCTTGCTCGCTCCCAGCGGGGGGGCTCTATACGCGGAACTGATCCATCAGTTTCATCTGGTGGGTGGTCAGGTTGTTCAGCTGGCTGCTGATCTGCGCCGATTCATTGGCCTGCCCGGTCAAGGTTTCGGTGACGGTGCGGATCGCCGAGACGTTGCGATTGACCTCTTCGGCCACGGCGCTTTGCTGTTCGGCGGCGCTGGCGATCTGCAGGTTCATGTCGCTGATCACGGTGACCGCGTCGCTGATCTTGCTCAGTGCCTGCACGGCTTGCTGGATCTGCCCGGCATTGCTGTGCGCCTGGGTCTGGCTCGAATGCATGGTGGCGACCACACCGCGGGTGCCGCTCTGGATACGTTCGATCACCAGGCGAATTTCTTCCACCGAGTCCTGGGTGCGTTTGGCCAGGTTGCGCACTTCGTCGGCGACCACGGCAAAACCGCGACCGCTTTCGCCGGCCCGGGCGGCTTCAATCGCGGCGTTGAGCGCCAGCAGGTTGGTTTGTTCGGCGATGCTGCGGATCACTTCCAGCACCGATCCGATTTGCTCGCTGTTCACCGCCAGGGCTTCCACTTCAGTCACGGCCTTGCTGACTTCGTCGGCCAGTTGATTGATGTCGCGGGTGCTGCGCTCGATGATCTGCATGCCATCGCGGGCCGATTGGTCGGCGCCCTTGGCCGCATTCGCCGCGTTCGATGCGCTGTTGGCAACGTCGTGGGCCGTGGCGCTCATTTCGTTGGAGGCGGTGGCGACCTGGTCGACTTCGCGGAACTGCACCAGCATGCCTTCACTGGTCTGGCGGGCGATTTCCGCAGACTGATCGGCGGTGCCGCGAGCATCGGTAATGCTCTGCTTGATCTGCGCGATGGTCGGTTGCAGCTTGTCGAGGAAGCGGTTGAACCAGCTGACCAGTTCACCCAGCTCATCCTTCTTGCTGTAGTGCAGGCGTTGGGTCAGGTCGCCGTCGCCGCTGGCAATCGCCTTGAGCATCTGGGCCACGCTATTGATCGGCCGGGTGACACCCGAAGCCGTCAGCCAGATCAACAGCAAGCCGATCAGGCCGGCAATGATCGCCACGCCAATGGCTTTGATCGTGCCGCTTTGCTGGGCGTCATCGAGCACCGCTTGCAGCTTCACCGAGTCGGCCAGCAACACTTGTTTGGGCAAATCGATCACCACGCCCCAGGCCTTGGCGTCAGGGATCGGGCTGACCGGGTAAACCGCACGGATCAGGTCGCCTTGCTGGAGAATTTTCGGAGCGCCACCGCTGAGCAATTGCAGAATGTCCTTGCCGTCGGCGCCCAGGGTGTCGTCGATGCTTTTGCCGACTTTGGCAGCATCGATGCTGTAGGCCGCCACCACGCCAGTACCGGAGGTGATCAGCATGTGCCCGGCACTATTGAACAGGTCACGCTGGGAGTCGACAGCCGCTGCTTGCAGGGTGTTGAGGGCGATGTCGATGCCCACCACGCCGATGGATTTGCCATCCACCAGCAGCGGTACGGAAACGGTGGTCATTAACACCTCCTTGCCACCAATGGTATCGGCGTACGGGTCGAGCAGGCAGGCGCGCTTGTTGTCCCGGGGGCAGGTGTACCAGATGTTATACGGCGTGCCGCTGAGGGTCAGGGTGGTCTTGTTCATGTCCGTTTCGAGCAAGACCGTGTTGAGCGATTCTCCCCCGGCACGGCTCCAGTAGGTGGCAAAACGTCCGACTTCGTTGGACTGGTGAGTGGCGTCATTGGCGAACTCGCTGTCCTTGCCATCCAGGCCGTTGGGTTCGAACGCGATCCAGATCCCCAGCACTTTGCTGTTGCGCTCGAACGCGGTTTTCAGGCTCTGGTTCAGTTCTTCTCGCAGGGCACCGGGCTCCAGGGAGCGCTTGGCGGCCAGGTTGCGCATGTCCTTGACCTGATCGGCCAGGGCGGTCACCACCGTCAGGGTCTCGCCAAATGCCTTCTGCACCCGCACCGCTTGCTCGGCAGCCTTGGCCTGCAGCAAATCCTGCACGCTGTTGGTGAGCATCTGGCTGCTGGAGGAACTGACCAGCGCATTGTTCTGATCGGTCTGGTAGACGTTCATGCCCTCGATCAGCGCGACCACGCCAAGCAGGCACAGACCGGAGAGCAGGACAATTTTCAGGCGGATGGACAGTGAGTCGAACATAGGGCGAACTCGCGAATGGATGAGGTGTTGGCTTTGAGTCCGGGCCGACTCGATTCGCCAAATCCATTCAGCGTATTCAATCCACATCGGCGAGGGGTGGTCATTGCATGAGGGTGATTCCGACGAACGGTAGCTGCTAAACGTTTGCGCGGGAAAATGTACCGAAAATCGTATAAAAAACAGGAAAAACAGCGGTTTGATTCAGGAAGATTTCGGCAGTGTTTCGGGGCGCGACCAGATCCACACATTGCCCAGGCCCATGCCCGCCATCGCCAGGTAGATCGGCCAGCCATGATCGAGCATCACCAGCATCAGCGTGGCACACAGCAGCATGCTGACGGTGGCGCTGACCTTGGCCCGGCGCGCGATGATTTTGCCGTTGCGCCAGTGAATGAGAATGGGGCCGAACAGCCGATGGTTTTCCAGCCAGGCGCTCAAGCGTGGCGAGCTTCTGGTCGCCGCCCAGGCGGCCAGCAGGATGAACTCGGTGGTTGGCAGGCCGGGTACGACAATGGCGATCAGGCCGATACCCAGGCTGACGCAGGCCAGCAGGCCGAACAGCAGACGGGTGAGTTTTGATGAGGACGGCATATTCTCAGAGGGGCGCGTGTGAGGCGGATCGGGATTTTACAGGCTGACTCGGTCCCTTGTGGGAGCGGGCTTGCCCGCGATAGCAGTCTTGCAGGCGACATCCGATTTGAATGCCAGTCCGTCATCGCGAGCAGGCTCACTCCCACAGGGATCGAGTGACCTCAGGCCGGTTCAGCCTTCGTGGCGTAAGCCTGTTCCAGCAACAGGGTGAAGCGGTTGAACGCGTCGATGGCGCCTTTATCCAGTTCGGCTTCCTCCTGGGCACTGAGCTCCAGTCCATCGAGGGTTTTGACGAAGCTTTTCCAGCCTTCAGCACGGCCACCGGCCGGTTCGCCCAGGTGGCGGGCGCCGAACGTTTCGCTCAGGCCCAGGCCGACGGCGCGCTTGATCAGGAAGGCTGCGCCGAGCTTCGACCCTTCGGACACGAAGAGCCAGCCCAGTGCCTGGGCTTTACTCGGATGGTGCAGGGCGCCAGCGACCGGTCCCGGCACTTCGGTGTCCAGGTCCGCCAGGTCGGCCATGGCCGCTTCGGCCCGACAGCGAGCAGGCAGGTCCGGAACGATGGCGGTCAAATCGGCATCGTTGTACAGCGGCACCAGTTCGGACTGGAACAAATACTGCGCCACCACGAACCGGGCGAAGTTGGCCTGGGTTTCGAAGGGTGCGTGGGCTTTGACCAACGCATCGAGTCGGGTGTGAGGTTCGTGGGTGATCTGGTTCAGGCGTTGCGAGCGCAATACCGGACGTTGAGCCGTTTCCTGAGTGGTCATGAGAAATCCTTGAGAATAAGAAGAGCCTGGTAACGAGACGTATGAGCAGGCCCACGACAGTAAAAAATCCTCACGACGCCGCTTTTAATGAAGTGGCGTCGTGAGAAGGGCGGGATCAGATATCCCAGATCAGATTGACCGCGAAGTTGCGACCCGGTTGAGTCAGGCGATCAAGGTTGGCCGGTTGCGTCACCGAGGCTTCGCCGACGCTGTCGTAACCGCGCACGTCGTTCCATAACCAGTACTTCTTGTCGGTCAGGTTGTAGATGCCAGCGCTGACGGTCACATCGTCGGTGACTTTGTAGAAACCACTCAGGTCCAGCACGCCGAAGCCCGGGGTCTTGAACTGACTGCTGACGCCGTCCGGCGACTTGAAGTTGCTGTCGTCGACCCGATTTTTCTTTTTCACCAGCGTCCAGCTCAACAATCCGCCGTAGTTGTCCTGGTCGTAGCCGAGCCCGAATACACCGGTCAGCGGATTGACGCTGTTGAGCGGCTCGCCGGTGTCGTCGTTGCGACCGTAGGCATAAGCCACGGAACCTTGGGTGTAGAGACCTTGCGGTGCACCGAAGGCATCGAGGTTCAGGCGACCTTTGACTTCCGCGCCTTTGATGGTGGCGTGCTTGATGTTGGCGCTCTGGAAGGTCGGCTCGTCATAACCCGGCGTGATGGCATCTTCGTTGATGAAATCGCGGTACTTGTTATAGAACACCGCCACATCGAAGACGCCTTGCTCAAAGTTGCCACGCAGGCCGGTCTCGTAGCTTTTGCTCTTTTCCGGTTCCAGGTTCGGATTTGGCTCTACGCGATAACCGGCAGCGGTGTTATCGAAGCGCCCGTACAGCGCCTTCGCGGTCGGGGTGCGGAATCCTTCGGCGTATTGGCCGTACCAGGTGTACTCGTCGGTCAGGGCATAGGTCAGGCCGAACTTGGGTGACACCTTGTGCCAGGTCTTGTTCTCGTCGCTGACGGTGCCGCGACCGTCAGCCGCCACGGTGTTGAGGAATTCCCGGGTAATGTGCGGCTTGAGTTCGGTGTAGTCGTAGCGCAGGCCAGGCAGGAAGGTCCACTGGTTCCAGCTGATCTGGTCCTGGGCGAACAGGCTGTAGGTGTTGATGGTCGGGTCCGGGAAGTCGCTGGATTTTTTCAGCACGTCCGCGGCACTGGTGGCGCCGACAACCCGACAGCTACCGAAGACCGCGAGGCAGGTGCCATTGCCACTGCGTGATCCGGTGACTTTCTGTTGCTTGAGGGTGGTGCCGTAGGTCAGCAGGTGTTCAGTGTCGGCAATGCTGAATGTCTTATCCAGTTGTGCATCGAAGACCCACTGCTTTTCTTCGTAGACCGTGTCTCGGGTCCGCAGCACTTTGCGTGACATCGGGTAGTAGAACTCCTCGGTGCTCTGATCGGTCTTGGCGACCTGGTGATTCAGGCTCCACTTGACGTTGTCCACCAGCAGGCTGTCGAGGGCGAAGCTGTGTTCCAGGCCGAAGCGTTCGCGGGTGATGGTGTCGTTACCGGTGCGCCACTGGTACATGCCGCCCGGCAAGATGTTGGCCGCAATGGTCGGTCGGCCGTTCAAGAACGGGCCGCCATAAGCGCTTTTCTGGTCGGTGTCGCGGTCGTCCTTGTACTTTTCGTAGACCAGGCCCAGGCGCGCATCTTCTTTATAGTTCCAGCCGACTTTCGCCAACACGTTGCTGGCACGTACGTCTTCCGGGTTGGCGGCGGTACGCGCCAGCCCTGTGCCGTTGTTGCTGCCGTAGGATTCGGTTTCGTGGCCATCGCGCTGGCTGTAATGCAGCAAGCCATCGAACTGATCGGCGCGGCCCGCCACGGTGGCGGATTTGAGCCAGCTGTCGTCGGCGGAGCTGTAACCGGTCTTCAGCCGTGCACCGACGTCCTGGCCAGGCTTGATGATGTCGTCGGGGTCCAGGGTGAAGTAGCTGACCGCACCACCGATGGCATTGCTGCCGTAGAGCACCGAAGCCGGACCGCGGAGGATTTCGACACGCTTGACGATTTCCGGGTCGACGTAGTTGCGCTGGGTCTTGGCGTAAGGGCCGTTGAAGAAGCCGTCCGGTACTTCGACGCCATCGACCTGGGTCAGGATCCGGTCACCGTCGATGCCCCGGATGTTGTAGCCGCTGATTCCGCCACGGGTGCCGGTACCGCCCACGGCAACGCCCGGTTCGTAACGCACCAGTTCCTTGATGGTATTGACGTTGTTGCGATCCAGCTCTTCGCGCGTGTGAACGGTGACGGTGCTGGGCACGCTGTTCACGTCCTGCTCCTGGCGGGTGGCGCTGATGGTCACCTGTTGCAGGTTGAGGGTGCCGCTGTTGCCGCGCTTTTCCAGCACGATGTTGTTATTGCCCAGTTTGCGATAGCTCAGGTCGGTCCCCACCAACAGGCGATCGAGGGCTTTCTCTGGCGGCAGTGAGCCGCGTACACCCGGCGACGCCACACCTTCGGCCAGCGCTGAGGGCAAGCCAACCTGCCAGCCTGTGACAGCGGTAAACGCATTGAGCGCCGGCACCAGCGACTGTGGCGCAATGGCGAACGAATAGTCGCCCATGTTGCGGCTCGGCTGTTCGGCCGTGGCGGCCATGAGCGGTGCACTGCCGGCCATCAGAATGGCGGCGGTCAGCAGCGACAGTACGCGGGAAGGTGAAGAGGACTGGCGGGTAAGGCGAGAGGACATCGATAGCGCTCCGTGTCGCACGAATCTTTATAGGTGCTGATCGGCATCGAAGATGCGAATCAATTGCATTGGCTATAACGAGACGTACGAGGCTTGGCTATCGAGTAAAAATAATTCTCATTTAGTTCAGGATCACCAGCGCCGGGAACTCCTGGAGTTTGGCGGAGGTGATGTGGGCAAGGGAGCGGACGGCGTCCAGCGGCTGATCGAGGCGGTAATTCCCCGTCACCGTGACATTGGCCAACCGCTCGTTGTTGTTGATGATCCAGCCTGGGTAGTAGCGACGCAGTTCCGCGAGGACCTGGCTCAACGGACAGTTTTCGAACACCAGTCGGCCCTGGACCCACGCCAGTTCGGTGGCGGCATCCAGTTTGGCCGGGCGGTCGAACCCGTTGGGGCCGATGCGAATGCTTTCTCCGGCGCTCAAGCGAACGCGTTCGTCGTCGCGAGTGGCCCGCAGATCGACGTCCCCGCGTTGCACTCGAACCTGTGTCACACCATCCAGATAACGCACGGCAAATGCGGTATCCCGCACGCTCGCCGTGACCAGGCCAGCGTCGATTTCCAGCGGTTGTCCCGGATGAGGCGGCACCTCGAAATAGGCTTCGCCCTGATACAACCGCGCCACGCGTTGTTGGTCGTTGATGGTGCTGGAAAAGGCCGAGTTGGTGTTGAGCAGGACTTTCGAGCCGTCCTCCAGTTGCAGGCGCTGGCGTTCACCGACCACGGTCAGGTGATCGGCCTGCAGGCGCATCGGCAAATTGCTGAAGCTGAACAGGCCGAGGATCAGCACGGCGGCGGTGGCCAGGGGTTTGCAGTGGGGGCGCAGGCGCGAGAGTACGGTGATTTTCGTCGGGCGCGCGGCCAGGCTTTGTGCGCACTGTGTGATTTGCGGACCATTCCAGATCGCCTGGGCCCTGGCGAACGCATCGGCATGCGCCGGATCGGCCGCGAGCCATTGCTGGAACTGGCGGGTCTGTTCTTCGTTCGGGCTGTCCAGCACGATCAGCCAGTCGAGGGCCTGGTCCATCGCATCTGCAGTGTCCTGCGCCGGGGAGGGCGAAGGGAAGCGCTGGGTGTCCGTCACGGTATTTTCTCGGCAGGGGAGGAAATGCAGTTTCAAGCTTAAAGCTTCGAGCTGCGTCCTGCGACGCCCATACAGATTGTCATGATCAGTTTCAGCTCCTTTTGCACGGTGCTCAGCGATACACCGAGCTTTTCGGCGATCTCCAGATAGCTGTGACCGTGCAGGCGACTGAGGATGAAAATCTGCTGCTGGCGAGGGCTGAGTTGACTGAGGCGTACGTTCAAGCGCTCAAGCAATCGTTCGGCATGGACGGCATCTTCGGCATTGCCGGCCGGGGCGGCGACGCTTTGCACCACTTCCAGCGGGACGTCATCGACCATGGTTCGCGAGTGGATTCGCCGCGCACGCAGATGGTCCAGCGCCAGGTTGCGGGCAGTCTGGAAGACGAAGGGTTCAAGGTGATCGATGGCCCGCTCGCTGAGCGCACGGGTCACGCGCAGGTAGGTTTCCTGCAGCAGGTCTTCGGCGGTGCTGTGGTTGTTGACCATCCGCTCCAGCGTGCGCAGCAGAGTGATTCGCTGGGTGATGAAGACGTCGTTGAAGCGCGATTGACTCACGGGAGAACCTGATCCATTTCAAGCGGATGATAATGCGTATCATCCGCTTTGGTGGTCAAGCACTGATTTGTTCCGGTTTATGCGCGATTCTGCAGATAGGTCGCGTAATCCGGAATCCGGTGCCCATGCGCCTGATCCATCAGCGGGCTGCTGAGCAGATAGTCGGCGCTGCATTCGTTGCACGCCACTGGAATGTTCCAGACCGCCGCGACGCGCAACAACGCCTTGATGTCCGGGTCGTGCGGCTGTGGCTCGAACGGGTCCCAGAAGAACACCAGCATGTCGACCCGTTGTTCAGCGATTCGCGCGCCGAGCTGCTGGTCACCGCCCAGCGGACCGCTGATCATGCTCTCCACCGGCAGGTCGAGGCGTTGTTGCAGCAACAACCCCGTGGTACCGGTGGCGACCAGTTCGTGTCGGGCGAGTTTATCTTTCTGCCGCTCGGCCCAATCCAGCAAGAACACCTTGCAGTGGTCATGGGCGACCAAGGCGATACGCTTGCGCGCCGCCAGGGTCTTTTGCGTAAAGCTGATGCCAATCATCGGTTGTGGCTCCAAAAATGAGATGCACCTTGTAGGAGCGAGCCCGCTCGCGATAAACGAGAGAACAACGCGGGGCATCAGGTTCCCCGCGTTATCGTTCACGACCATCGCGAGCAGGCTCGCTCCTACAGGCAGGGGGTGCACCTTGTAGGAGCGAGCCCGCTCGCGATGAACTTGAGAACACCGCGCAGCATCAGGTTCCCCGCGTTATCGTTCACGACCATCGCGAGCAGGCTCGCTCCTACAGGCAGGGGGTGCACCTTGTAGGAGCGTGCTTGCTCGCGATGAACTTGAGAACACCGCGGAGCATCAGGTTCCCCGCGTTATCGTTCACGACCATCGCGAGCAGGCTCGCTCCTACAGGCAGGGGGCGTGCTGCTTATTCAGCGTTGCACAGCGCCAGGCAGTTATCGAGCATGCGGTTGGAGAAGCCCCATTCGTTGTCGTACCAGGCCAGCACCTTCAGCAGCTTGCCGCTGACTTTGGTGTGGTTGGCGTCGAAGATCGACGACAGCGGGTTGTGGTTGAAGTCGCTCGAGACCAGCGGCAGGGTGTTGTAGCCGAGGATTTTCGAGTGCTGACTGGCTTCCTTGAGCAGCGCGTTGACTTCATCGGCCGACGCTTCGCGCTTGAGCTGCACGGTCAGGTCGACCAGGGAGACGTTGATCACTGGCACGCGCACGGCCATGCCGGTCAGTTTGCCCGCCAGTTCCGGCAGCACCAGGCCGACCGCTTCAGCGGCGCCGGTCTTGCTCGGGATCATGTTCTGGGTGGCCGAACGGGCGCGGTAGGGGTCGGTGTGGTAGACGTCGGTCAGGTTCTGGTCGTTGGTGTAGGCGTGAATCGTGGTCATCAGACCGCTTTCGATCCCCAGTTCGCGGTGCAGCACCTGGGCCACCGGGGCCAGGCAGTTGGTGGTGCACGAAGCGTTGGAAATAATCTGGTGCGACTGGCGCAGAATGTCGTGATTGACCCCGTACACCACCGTGGCATCGGCGCCTTTGGCCGGTGCCGAGATAATCACTTTGCGCGCGCCGGCCGTAATATGCGCCGCAGCTTTGGCGCGGTCGGTGAACAGGCCGGTGCATTCAAACACCACATCAATCCGTTCCGCGGCCCAGGGCAGCTCGGCCGGGTTGCGGATGGCGCTGACCGAAATGCGGTCGCCGTTGACGGTCAGGCTTTCCTGATCGTGTTGGACATCGGCATCGAACGTGCCGTGAACAGTGTCGTACTTGAGCAAATGTGCGTTGATCGCGCTGTCGCCCAGGTCGTTGATGGCGACAATCTGCAAATCCTGTCGATAGCCTTGGGTATAGAGTGCGCGCAGGACATTACGGCCGATACGGCCAAAACCATTGATCGCGATTCGAAGAGTCATTTGTCAGCGCCGCCGTCGTTTTGTTGTTGGAATTACAAGATTATTCGCAAAAAAATAGAAAACAAGCCTTTTTAGTGGCAATATTTTGTTCAATCTACAACGAGTGACCTGAATCAACTGGTCCGATTGATCAAGAAAGCCGTCTGTCATCCCGTCAACAACGGCTCTTGTTCAGCATAGACAATCAGGTCGCCACATCCGTTAGCCTGGAGTTCTTACACATGCATCCCCGCGTCCTTGAGGTCACCGAACGGCTTATCGCCCGCAGCCGCGCCACGCGTGAGGCTTACCTTGCACTGATTCGCGGTGCGGCCAGCGACGGTCCGATGCGCGGCAAGCTGCAATGCGCCAACTTCGCCCACGGCGTGGCCGGTTGCGGCAGCGACGACAAGAACAGTTTGCGGATGATGAACTCCGCCAACATTGCGATTGTTTCGTCATATAACGACATGCTCTCGGCGCATCAGCCGTACGAAGTCTTCCCGGAGCTGATCAAAAAAGCCCTGCGCGAAATCGGCTCCGTCGGTCAGTTCGCCGGCGGCACCCCGGCCATGTGCGATGGCGTGACCCAGGGCGAGCCTGGGATGGAACTGAGCCTGCCGAGTCGCGAAGTGATCGCGCTGTCTACGGCCGTGGCGTTATCCCACAACATGTTCGACGGCGCGCTGATGCTCGGCATCTGCGACAAGATCGTGCCGGGCCTGATGATGGGCGCGTTGCGTTTCGGGCATCTGCCGATGATCTTCGTCCCGGGCGGGCCGATGGTGTCGGGCATTTCCAACAAGCAAAAAGCCGATGTGCGCCAGCGCTACGCCGAAGGCAAGGCCAGCCGCGAAGAGTTGCTGGAATCGGAAATGAATTCCTACCACAGCCCCGGCACCTGCACTTTCTACGGCACCGCCAACACCAACCAGTTGCTGATGGAAGTCATGGGCCTGCACTTGCCAGGCGCTTCCTTCGTCAATCCGAACACGCCGTTGCGCGATGCCCTGACCCGCGAAGCGGCGCATCAGGTGACACGCATTACCAAGCAGAACGGCAACTACCTGCCGATCGGCGAAATCGTCGACGAGCGTTCGCTGGTCAATTCCATCGTCGCCCTGCACGCCACTGGCGGCTCGACCAACCACACCTTGCACATGCCAGCCATCGCCATGGCGGCAGGCATTCAGTTGACCTGGCAGGACATGGCCGACCTCTCCGAGGTGGTGCCGACCCTGAGCCACGTCTACCCGAACGGTAAAGCCGACATCAACCACTTCCAGGCGGCGGGCGGCATGTCGTTCCTGATCCGCGAACTGCTGGAAGCCGGGTTGCTCCACGAAAACGTCAACACCGTGCTGGGCCACGGCCTGAGCCGTTACACCCAGGAGCCGTTCCTCGATAACGGCGAGCTGGTCTGGCGCGAAGGCATTACCGAAAGCCTCGACGAAAGCATCCTGCGGCCGGTGGCTCGTGCGTTCTCGCCAGAGGGCGGCCTGCGGGTGATGGAAGGCAACCTCGGTCGTGGCGTGATGAAAGTCTCGGCCGTCGCGCTGGAGAACCAGATCGTCGAAGCACCGGCCATGGTGTTCCAGGATCAGCAAGACCTGGCCGATGCGTTCAAGGCCGGTTTGCTGGAGAAGGATTTCGTTGCGGTGATGCGCTTCCAGGGCCCGCGCTCCAACGGCATGCCGGAACTGCACAAGATGACGCCGTTCCTTGGCGTGCTGCAGGATCGCGGTTTCAAAGTCGCACTGGTGACCGACGGGCGCATGTCCGGCGCGTCGGGGAAAATTCCGGCGGCCATTCACGTCAGTCCCGAAGCGTACGTGGGCGGAGCTTTGGCGCGGGTACAAGAGGGCGATATCATCCGCGTCGATGGCGTCAAAGGCACCCTGGAGCTTAAGGTGGACGCCGAAGAATTCGCAGCGCGCACCCCGGCCAAGGGCCTGTTGGGCAACAACATCGGTACCGGGCGCGAACTGTTTGGTTTCATGCGCATGGCCTTCAGCTCGGCGGAGCAGGGCGCCAGCGCCTTTACTTCTGCCCTGGAGACGCTTAATTGAAACTGGCTTTGGTCGGTGACATCGGTGGGACCAACGCACGTTTCGCGTTGTGGAAAAACCAGCAACTGGAATCGGTCCAGGTGCTGGCGACGGCAGACCACGCCAGCCCCGAAGAGGCGATCAGCCTCTACCTGAGCGGGCTCGGCCTGGCGCCGGGGGCGATCGGTTCGGTGTGCCTGTCGGTGGCGGGCCCCGTGAGCGGCGACGAATTCAAGTTCACCAACAATCACTGGCGCCTGAGCCGCAAGGGGTTCTGTCAGGCGTTGCAGGTGGATCAGCTGTTGCTGGTCAACGACTTCTCGGCCATGGCCCTGGGCATGACCCGTTTGCAACCGGGCGAATTCCGTGTGGTTTGCGAAGGTACGCCGGAGCCGTTGCGGCCTGCGGTGGTTATCGGCCCGGGCACCGGTCTGGGCGTCGGTACGTTGCTGGATCTGGGTGAGGGCCGTTTCGCGGCCTTGCCGGGAGAGGGCGGTCACGTCGATTTGCCCCTGAGCAGCCCGCGAGAAACCCAACTGTGGCAACACCTCTATAACGAGATTGGCCACGTCAGCGCCGAAACGGCGTTGAGCGGCGGTGGTTTGCCACGGGTGTATCGGGCGATTTGCGCGGTGGACGGTCATGAACCGGTACTCGACACCCCGGAGGCGATTACCGCTGCCGGGTTGGCGGGCGATCCGATTGCCCTGGAAGTGCTTGAGCAGTTCTGCTGCTGGCTCGGTCGCGTGGCCGGCAACAACGTGCTGACCACGGGCGCGCGCGGTGGCGTGTACATCGTTGGCGGGGTGATCCCGCGCTTCGCCGATTTCTTCCTCGAAAGCGGTTTCGCCCGATGCTTTGCCGACAAGGGCTGCATGAGCGATTACTTCAAGGGGATTCCGGTGTGGTTGGTGACGGCACCGTATTCCGGGTTGGTGGGGGCGGGAGTGGCACTCGACCAGGCTTGAGACCGCGTCGCCTTCATCGCTGGCAAGCCAGCTCCCACAGGATCACCGGCATTTTCAGAATGTGTACATAACCCTGTGGGAGCGGGCTTGCCCGCGATAGGGCCAGAACAGGCAACAAATATTCGAAGGTCATCAGGCATAATCCGCCCAATTCAAACAACAAGGACGCCGCCCCGTGAGCTCAGTCAACAAGTCGATTTTGTTGGTCGATGATGATCAAGAGATACGCGAGTTGCTGGACACCTACCTGACCCGCGCCGGTTTCCAGGTCCGTACCACGCCCGACGGCGCCGGTTTTCGCCAGGCCTTGAACGATGAGCCCAGCGATCTGGTGATCCTCGACGTGATGCTGCCGGACGAGGACGGTTTCAGTCTGTGCCGCTGGATCCGCCAGCACCCGCGACGGGCCCAGGTGCCGATCATCATGCTCACCGCCAGTTCCGACGAAGCCGACCGTGTCATCGGCCTGGAACTGGGGGCGGACGACTACCTTGGCAAACCCTTCAGCCCCCGTGAGCTACAGGCGCGGATCAAGGCCTTGTTGCGTCGCGCGCAGTTCGGTCAGGAGCGTTCCGGCAGTGAAGTGCTGGCCTTCGATGACTGGCGCCTGGACATGGTCAGCCATCGGTTGTTTCACATCGATGGCGAAGAAGTGATTCTCTCGGGCGCCGATTTCGCCTTGCTCAAGCTGTTCCTTGATCACCCGCAGGAAATCCTCGACCGCGACACTATCGGCAATGCCACCCGTGGCCGTGAGTTGATGCCGCTCGACCGCATCGTCGACATGGCGGTCAGTCGTCTGCGCCAACGCCTGCGCGACACCGAAAAACCGCCGCGCCTGATCCGTACCGTGCGTGGCAGTGGCTACCAACTGGCAGCCAATGTGGTTGCCAGCAATGGTCACTGATTTTTTTCGCTCGCTCGTGGCGAAAGTGCCGGTGCCGCGCTCGCTGCTCGGGCGCATGTTGCTGCTGACCTTGCTCGCGGTGCTGTTCGCGCAGACGCTGTCCAGCGTGATCTGGGTCTCGCAACTGCGCGCCACCCAGCTGGAAGGCCTGGTCACCAGCGCCCGCAGCCTTGCCCATTCCATGACCGCCAGTGTCAGTTATTTCCGCTCCTTGCCGGTGGCGTTCCGGCCGCTGGTGCTCGACCAGTTGCGCAGCATGGGCGGCACCCGGTTCGTGGTGACGCTCAACGATAGACCGTTGGGGATGGAAGTGTTGCCGGTTACCCCGCGCAAGGCGGCGGTGATCAAAGCGGTGGACGAAGTGCTGCGTCAGTCGCTGGGCCAGGACACGGACATTTCGGTGACCTTCGTCAGCCCTGAAGACCTGCGGATTTTCAATGCCGGCCTGAAGCTCGATGAACTGCCACGCTCCTGGGCCCATTACGCGCTGACCCTGGAACCGGTGAATCCGCCGGTGCTGGTCACCCAGATCCAGATGGCGCCAGGCGAATGGCTGTATATCGCCTCGCTTCTGCCCGAGCCCTACACCAGCCTTGAAGAACAGGGCCTGCCAGCGCAACAGATGTGGTTCATCGCCCTCACCAGCGGCTTTCTGTTGTTGTTCATCGGCCTGTTGGTGCATTGGCAGAGCCGGCCGCTCAAGCGTCTGGCGCGGGCGGCGCGGGATCTGTCCCTGGGCGCTGACGTCGAGCCTGTGGCCGAGGGCGGTGGCAGCGAAGTGGTGGAGGTCGGTCGCGCCTTCAACACCATGCGCGAGCGCATCAGTCGCTACCTGACTGAACGCAGTCAGTTGTTCAGCGCGATATCCCATGACCTGCGTACACCGATTACCCGCTTGCGCCTGCGGGTCGAATTGCTCGAAGACGAAAAACTGCAAGCCAAGTTCGGCCGCGATCTGGATGAGCTGGAATTGCTGGTCAAGGGCGCGCTGCAATGCGTGAAGGACACCGACATCCACGAAAATATCGAGCAGGTCGATCTCAATCACGTGCTCGATTGTCTGGTGGAGCCGTACCTGGCGCCGAACGGCAATGGCCGCGTGACGCAGCAGGGGCGGGCACTGGCGGCGTATCCGGGCAAACCGCTGGCGCTCAAGCGCTGCATCGGCAACCTGATCGACAACGCCTTGAAGTACGGACAGAAGGCCCATCTGCACATCGATGATGACGACAGTGCGTTCGTGCTGCATGTCGACGACGAAGGGCCGGGGGTTCCGGAGCAACGGCTGGAACAGGTGTTCGAACCGCACTTCCGCCTGGCCGGGCAGCAGCAGGGGTATGGGTTGGGGCTGGGAATCGCGCGCAACATTGCCCACAGCCATGGCGGTGAAGTCAGCCTGCAAAACCTGCGTGAAGGTGGCTTGCGGGTGACCCTTCAGTTACCCCGCTCGCTGGATTGACACGGACCTTGTGGCGAGGGGGCTATTGTCACGGCTTGGTGACATAACTCGCCCCCTTCGTTACAAGCCTGCCACCGCCCGTTGTTTAGACTGCCCTGCAGTCATAACAACAAAAAAGGTCCTCCATGCACAGCTTCCAACCAGGCTTCAGCAGTTGGCTGAACGCGCCTGCCCACCAGCAATGGCTAGCCACCGAAGGCCTGCGTCTGTTGGCGTTTGCCAAGGCTTCGAAGCTTCCCGAAGGCTTCGGTAACCTCGATGAAAAAGGCCACCTGGCGGCCAACGCGCAAGCCAAAACCATGAACACCGCCCGCATGACCCACAGCTTCGCCATGGCCCATATCCAGGGCTTGCCGGGGTTCGCCGAGTTGGTGGATCACGGCATCAACGCCCTGCGCGGACCGTTGCGTGATGCCGTTCATGGAGGGTGGTTCGCCGTCGCGGAACACCGTGACGGCAACACCGGCAAAAACGCCTACCTGCATGCCTTCGTCGCACTGGCTGCCAGTTCTGCTCTGGTCGCGCAACGTCCCGGCGCACAAGCCTTGCTCGATGAGGCCATCGACATCATCGACACGTATTTCTGGAGCGAGGAGGAAGGCGCGATGCGCGAATCCTTCAACCGTGACTGGCGTGAGGAGGAGGCGTATCGCGGCGCCAACAGCAACATGCACGCCACCGAAGCCTTCCTCGCCCTGGCCGATGTCACCGACGACAACCGCTGGCTGTGCCGTGCCCAGCGCATCGTCGAGCGGGTCATCCATGGCCATGCGGCTGCCAATGATTACCTGGTGGTCGAGCATTTCGACCGCGACTGGCAGCCGTTGCGCGACTACAACCACGACAACCCGGCCGACGGATTCCGTCCCTACGGCACCACGCCGGGCCACGGTTTCGAATGGGCGCGGTTGCTGCTGCACCTCGAGGCGGCGCGGGTACGGGCCGGGATGCTCACGCCGGGATGGCTGGCCACCGATGCGGAAAAACTCTTCGAACACAACTGCCGCCACGGCTGGGACATCGATGGCGCGCCCGGCATCGTCTACACCCTCGACTGGGACAATCGCGCGGTGGTGCGCCATCGCCTGCACTGGACCCATTGCGAGGCCAGCGCCGCTGCCAGTGCGCTGCTCAAACGCACGGGCGATGAGCAATACGAGCACTGGTACCGACTATTCTGGGAATTCTGTGACAGTCATTTCATTGACCGTTGCGATGGCAGCTGGCACCACGAGCTCGACCCGCTGAACCGCCCGAGTGCCGATATCTGGGCCGGCAAACCCGACCTTTACCACGCCTGGCAAGCGGTGCTGATTCCACGCCTGCCCCTCGCCCCGAGCATGGCCAGTGCGCTGGCAAAGCTGTCCCAGAGCGGTTCTATGTAACCATGCGGTGACATTCGCGCGTCCCTTCGTTACCTGCGAAGGGGCATCCCCTGTTTAAAATCCTATGCAGCGCAAGCACCAGACTTGCATGCATAACAACAAGAAAGGTACTCCTAGATGAATGCGATTTCTCGCCTCGCTACTGTCATTTCTCTCGCCTCAATACTCCCTGTTGCTGCATTCCCCATCAGTGCCCTTGCCGCCGATTCCAAAGGAACTGTGGAAGTTGTTCACTGGTGGACGTCGGGTGGTGAAAAAGCAGCGGTCGATGTCCTCAAGGCACAAGTCGAAAAAGACGGCTTCACCTGGAAGGACGGCGCAGTCGCCGGTGGTGGCGGTGCCACGGCCATGACCGTACTGAAAAGTCGCGCAGTGGCCGGTAATCCGCCAGGCGTCGCTCAGATCAAGGGGCCGGACATCCAGGAGTGGGCCTCGACCGGCCTGCTGGACACCGACGTCCTCAAAGACGTTGCCAAAGAAGAGAAGTGGGACAGCCTGCTCGACAAGAAAGTCTCCGATACCGTGAAGTACGACGGTGATTACGTGGCCGTGCCGGTGAACATCCACCGTGTGAACTGGCTGTGGATCAACCCGGAAGTCTTCAAGAAAGCCGGTATCACCAAGAATCCAACCACCCTCGAAGAATTCTACGCCGCTGGCGACAAGCTCAAGGCTGCCGGTTTCATTCCGCTGGCCCATGGCGGCCAGCCTTGGCAGGACAGCACCGTGTTCGAAGCCGTCGTGCTGTCGGTCATGGGGGTCGATGGCTACAAGAAAGCCCTGGTTGATCTCGACAACGCCACGCTGACCGGTCCGGAAATGGTCAAGGCGCTGACCGAGCTGAAGAAAGTCGCGACCTACATGGACGCCGACGGCAAAGGCCAGGACTGGAACCTGGAAGCCGCCAAGGTCATCAACGGCAAGGCCGGCATGCAGATCATGGGTGACTGGGCCAAGTCCGAGTGGACCGCCGCCAAGAAAGTCGCGGGCAAGGACTACGAGTGCGTAGCGTTCCCGGGCACCGACAAGGCGTTCACCTACAACATCGACTCCCTGGCGGTGTTCAAGCAGAAAGACAAGGGCACTGCTGCCGGTCAGCAGGACATCGCCAAAGTCGTGCTGGGTGAAAACTTCCAGAAAGTCTTCAGCATCAACAAGGGCTCGATCCCGGTGCGCAACGACATGCTGGCCGATATGGGCAAGTTCGGTTTCGACTCGTGCGCCCAGACCGCGGCCAAGGACTTCCTGGCTGACGCCAAGTCCGGCGGCCTGCAGCCGAGCATGGCGCACAACATGGCGACCACGCTGGCGGTACAGGGCGCGTTCTTCGACGTAGTGACCA
The DNA here is from genome assembly GCF_054481235.1 of Pseudomonas fluorescens group sp. PF-69. NCBI lineage: Bacteria > Pseudomonadati > Pseudomonadota > Gammaproteobacteria > Pseudomonadales > Pseudomonadaceae > Pseudomonas > Pseudomonas fluorescens group sp. PF-69. Next base: position 2,997,063 of record NZ_JBTMNC010000001.1, read on the forward strand.
ACTACATCAACGACCCGAAAGCCGACCCGGCCGACACGGCCAAGAAGCTGGGCGCAGCGATCAAGTCGTCCAAGTAATGCTTGGCCCCTGTAGGCGCGAGCCTGCTCGCGATGGCGGACTGTCAGCCACCTGATGTGAGAACTGACACAACGCAATCGCCAGCAGGCTGGCTCCCACAGGGAACGCACTTGTAATCCTAATTCTCTATTCTGGATTTCCCCATGAGTTCTGTTGCTGTGTTCAGCAAGGCCTCGCCGTTCGATGCATTGCAGCGCTGGCTCCCAAAACTGGTGCTGGCGCCGAGCATGTTCATCGTTCTGGTGGGCTTCTATGGCTACATCCTGTGGACGTTCGTTCTGTCGTTCACCACCTCGACCTTCCTGCCGAACTACAAGTGGGCGGGCCTGGCGCAATACGCACGGTTGTTCGACAACGACCGCTGGTGGGTGGCGAGCAAGAACCTGGCGCTGTTCGGCGGCATGTTCATCGGCATCACGCTGGTGATCGGCGTGATGCTGGCGGTGTTTCTCGATCAGCGCATTCGTCGTGAAGGCTTCATTCGCACCATTTACCTGTACCCGATGGCGCTCTCGATGATCGTCACCGGTACTGCATGGAAATGGCTGCTCAACCCGGGCATGGGCCTGGACAAACTGTTGCGTGACTGGGGCTGGGAAGGCTTCCGCCTGGACTGGCTGATTGACCCGGATCGCGTGGTCTATTGCCTGGTGATCGCCGCTGTGTGGCAGGCCTCGGGCTTCATCATGGCGATGTTCCTTGCCGGCCTGCGTGGCGTCGATCAATCGATCATCCGTGCCGCGCAGATCGATGGCGCGAGCATGCCGCGCATCTACTGGAAAGTGGTGCTGCCAAGCCTGCGTCCGGTGTTCTTCAGTGCGGTGATGATTCTGGCGCACATCGCGATCAAGAGTTTCGACCTGGTGGCGGCGATGACAGCCGGCGGCCCGGGTTACTCCTCGGATCTGCCTGCGATGTTCATGTATTCCTTCACCTTCAGTCGCGGCCAGATGGGCATGGGCTCGGCCAGTGCGATTCTGATGCTCGGTGCGATTCTCGCGATCATCGTGCCTTACCTGTACTCCGAGCTGAGGACCAAGCGTCATGACTAGTCTCGCTGCCAAACCTGCCATCAGCCTGAGTCGCATCGCGATCTATGCGGTGCTGATCCTCGCCGTGATGCTTTACCTGATTCCGCTGGTGGTCATGCTGTTGACCAGCTTCAAGACCCCCGAAGACATCAGCACCGGCAACCTGCTGAGCTGGCCGACCGTGGTCAGCGGCATTGGCTGGGTCAAGGCCTGGGCCACGGTTGACGGTTACTTCTGGAACTCGATCAAGATCACCGTTCCTGCGGTAGTTATCTCCACGGCCATCGGTGCCTTGAACGGCTACGTGCTGTCGATGTGGCGTTTTCGCGGTTCGCAGTTGTTCTTCGGTCTGCTGTTGTTCGGCTGCTTCCTGCCGTTCCAGACCGTCCTGCTGCCGGCCTCGTTCACCCTCGGCAAGATGGGCCTGGCGAGCACCACCACGGGCCTGGTGTTCGTGCACGTGGTCTACGGCCTGGCGTTCACCACGCTGTTCTTCCGTAACTACTACATCAGCATTCCCGATGCGCTGGTCAAAGCCGCGCGCCTCGACGGTGCGGGTTTCTTCACCATCTTCCGCCGGATCATCCTGCCGATGTCGACGCCGATCATCATGGTCTGCCTGATCTGGCAGTTCACTCAGATCTGGAACGACTTCCTGTTCGGGGTGGTGTTCTCCAGCGGTGATTCGCAACCGATCACGGTGGCGTTGAACAACTTGGTCAACACCAGTACCGGGGCCAAGGAATACAACGTTGATATGGCGGCGGCGATGATCGCCGGTTTGCCGACCCTGCTGGTCTATGTGGTCGCAGGCAAGTATTTCGTGCGCGGGCTGACAGCCGGCGCAGTCAAGGGGTAATCATGGCAACGCTCGAACTTCGCAACGTAAACAAGACCTATGGCGCCGGCCTGCCGGACACCCTGAAGAACATCGAACTGTCGATCAAGGACGGTGAGTTCCTGATCCTCGTCGGCCCCTCGGGCTGCGGCAAGTCGACTCTGATGAACTGCATCGCCGGCCTCGAGACCATCACGGGCGGCGCGATCATGATCGGTGACCAGGACGTCAGCGGCATGAGCCCCAAGGATCGTGACATCGCCATGGTGTTCCAGTCCTATGCGCTGTACCCGACCATGAGCGTGCGCGAGAACATCGAGTTCGGACTGAAAATCCGCAAGATGAGCCAGTCGGCCATCGATGAGGAAGTCGCTCGCGTCGCCAAGCTGTTGCAGATCGAACACCTGCTCAATCGCAAGCCAGGCCAGCTCTCCGGTGGCCAGCAACAGCGCGTGGCGATGGGCCGCGCCCTGGCACGTCGGCCAAAGATCTATCTGTTCGACGAACCGCTGTCCAACCTCGACGCCAAGCTGCGGGTCGAGATGCGCACCGAAATGAAACTGATGCACCAGCGCCTGAAGACCACCACTGTCTACGTGACCCACGACCAGATCGAAGCGATGACCCTGGGCGACAAAGTGGCGGTGATGAAGGACGGGATCATTCAGCAGTTCGGCACGCCGAAAGACATCTACAACGATCCGGCCAACCTGTTCGTGGCGAGCTTCATCGGTTCGCCGCCGATGAACTTCATCCCCCTGCGCCTGCAACGCAAGGACGGTCGTCTGCTGGCGTTGCTCGACAGCGGCCAGGCCCGTTGCGAGTTGCCGCTGGGCATGCAGGACGCCGGTCTCGAGGATCGCGAAGTGATCCTCGGCATGCGCCCGGAGCAGATCGTTCTGGCGAATGGCGAAACCAATGGTTTGCCGAGCATTCGTGCCGAAGTCCAGGTCACTGAACCGACCGGTCCCGACACCCTGGTCTTCGTCAACCTCAACGACACCAAGGTCTGCTGCCGCCTGGCGCCGGACGTCGCCCCGGCCGTGGGCGAGAGCCTGACCCTGCAATTCGATCCGGCCAAAGTGCTGCTGTTCGATGCCAAGACCGGGGAGCGTTTGGGGGTGGCCGGTCTGCCGAAAGCCGAAGCGCACGCTGCCAACGTCGCGCAATTCAAGGGCCGCTGAACAACAAAACTGTAGGAGCGAGCCTGCTCGCGATGGACGTCAACGATGACACTGGAAACCTGACACCCCACGGTGTTCTCAGGTTTCTCGCGAGCAAGCTCGCTCCTACAGGGGGGAATCCGTGATGCGCGGCCTGTCGTGCATCGCAACCGCTGTAACCGCGTTAGAAAAAGAAAAGTTAATAACAATAAAACGAGGATGTAGGGATGAAGACGAGAAACACGGCCCGGTTGATCTGCCAGGTCTCAGCAGCGGCGGCACTGGTTCTGGCCGGTAATGCGATGGCCGATGAAGCGTTCAGCTCCGACTCCAAGTGGATGACGGGCGATTGGGGTGGCGAGCGTACCAGGCTGATCGAGCAAGGCATCGACATCAAGATGGACTACGTCGGGGAAGTCGGCGGTAACCTGCACGGCGGCTTCAATGACGACAAGACCGCACGCTACAGCGACCAGTTCGGCCTGGGTGCGGCGCTGGACTTGCAAAAACTGCTGGGCTGGGACAACACCCAGGCCAAGATCCAGCTCACCAACCGTAACGGTGAGAACATTTCCAATGACCGTATCGGTGACCCGCGTGCCGGCACCTTGAGTTCCTCCCAGGAAGTCTACGGTCGTGGCCATATGGTCCGCCTGACCCAGTTGTGGATTCAGCATCAATTCTTCGACAACAAGCTGGACGTCAAGGCCGGTTACTTCGGTGAAGGCGAAGACTTCAACACCTTCCCGTGCGAATTCCAGAACCTGGCGTTCTGCGGCTCCCAGGTGGGTAACTGGGCGACCAACATCTGGTACAACTGGCCGGTCAGCCAAGCGGCGATCCGCGTGAAGTACAACATCAATGACGAGCTCTACGCTCAGATTGGCGCGTACAACCAGAACCCGTCACAGCTGGAGCACGGTAACGGCTTCAAGCTCAGCGGCAGCGGTACGGCGGGCACCGTGTTGCCGGTCGAACTGGTCTGGTCGCCGAAGGTCAACAGCCTGCCTGGCGAATACCGTGTCGGTTACTACAAAAGTACCGCCCCGGCCGACGACGTGCTCGAGGACGACAACGGCCAGAACGCCGCGACCAGCGGCAACCCTTACCGCGTCCACGATAGCAAGCACGGCTACTGGTTCGTCGCGCAACAGCAACTCACCAGCCACAATGGCGATGCTTCTCGCGGTCTGAACATCGCCGCCAACGCCACTTTCCACGACAAGGACACCAACTTCATCGACAACTACCAGTCGCTGATGTTTGTGTACAAGGGCCCGTTCGACGCGCGTCCGAAGGATGACGTGGGCATCGGTTTCGCCCGTATCCATGTCAACGATGACGTGAAGAAAAACGCTGAACTGGTCAATGCTTCCAATGGCGTTTCGGACTACGACAATCCGGTGTTCTCGCCGATTCGTGAAACCGAATACAACTACGAGGTCAACTACGGTTTCCACGTGACCAACTGGCTGACCGTGCGTCCCAACCTGCAATACATCACTCACCCTGGCGGTGTGGATGAAGTCGACAACGCATTGGTCGCCGGCCTGAAAATTCAGTCGGTGTTCTAACGCGGTTGCGATAAGCTCCTCTCTATGTGCGCATTTTTGCGGACAGCCATGGCTGTCCGCTTTTTTTTGTGCGGCCCTGTGGCGAGGGGGGCAAGCTCCCTCGCCACAGATAATTTCAGTGACTGTTAGTACACCCATGTTTTTCAGGACCGTGGCCCATGCTTGAGCATCCGCTACAACGCTTCTTCAAATCCTTGCGCGAACGACCGGTGTTTGCATGGGAGCGCTATCAGAAGCGCGACGTGTTGGTGATCGATCACCCGTTGTGTCAGGCGGTGTTCAGTCGCCAAGGCGCGCAATTGCTGCACTTTCAGCCCAAGGGGCAGAAGCCGTGGCTTTGGTGTGCGGCGAAGTGGCCGCAAGTCGGTGCCATCCGTGGTGGCGTGCCGGTGTGCTGGCCGTGGTATGGCCGTCATCCCAGTGAAAATGCCTGGCCGTCCCATGGCTGGGCGCGGCTGATCGACTGGAAGTTGATCGACAGCAGCAGTGATGATGACGGCGTGCGTTTGCACTGGCAGCTGGAACTGTGCGACTGGCAAGTGGACCTGCATGCACACTTGGGCGAATGCATGGATCTGCGCCTGAGTACCGAGCATCAGGACGACATGCCGTGCCAGTTGAGTCAGGCTTTGCACGCTTACTGGCGTATTGGTGACGTCGGTGAGGTAGCGCTGTCTGGGCTCGAAGGTGCGCAAGGTTACGACCAGTTGAACCGTCAGGTTTGCCAGCAGGAAGGCGAGTTGCGCGTCGATGGCGGTTGTCAGCGGGTGTTCCAGCATGACGGCGAACTGCAGCTCAACGACCATGCCTGGCAACGGGCGTTGTGCATCGATACCGGCGACACGGCCGACACGGTGGTCTGGCATCCGGGCTCACGGCCGTTGCTGGGGGTGAGCTGGAACGAGATATCCGAGTTCGTTTGCGTAGAAGCCGCAAGCGGCGGGACTGACAGCCTGTGCCTGAAACCGGGGGAGCGGGCGCATTTGAGTCTGCAGGCGCGGGTGGGGGCTTAGATTTGTGCTGTTGCTGCTGGCCCCATCGCTGGCAAGCCAGCTCCCACAGTGTCCGCGCCGAACCTGAAATTCGCGAACGCCAATGAAACCTGTGGGAGCTGGCTTGCCAGCGATGAGGCAGGACCGTTCAGCGCAGATTTCGGATCAATTAAACTCGTCGCCCACTGGATACCGGCTGGCATTCAGGCTCTCTTTGATCTTGCGCAGATGCGGCTGGAAATCCACGCCCCGGCGCAGGGTCATGCCGGTGGCGAGCACGTCCAGCACGGTGAGCTGAATGATCCGCGAAGTCATCGGCATGTAGATGTCGGTGTCTTCGGGCAGCGGAATGTTCAGGCTCAAGGTACTGGCCTTGGCCAGCGGCGAGTTCTCGGCGGTCAAGCCCAGTACCGATGCGCCGTTTTCACGGGCGATGCGTGCCACTTCCACCAGTTCGCGGGTGCGTCCGGTGTAGGAAATGATCACGAACAACTCGCCGGTGTGCGCCACCGAAGCAATCATGCGCTGCATCAGCACGTCGGCATGGGCGGTCACGGCCAGGTTGAAACGGAAGAACTTGTGCTGCGCATCCAGGGCCACGGGAGCCGAGGCGCCGAGGCCGAAGAAGTGGATCTGCCGGGCCTGGATCAGCAGGTCGACGGCGCGGCTGATCAGGTTCGGATCGAGGGCCTGGCAAGCGCTGTCGAGGGAGGCGATGGCGCTGCCGAAAATTTTCTGGGTGTAGGCTTCCGGATTGTCGTCGGCCTCCACCGCACGGCTGACGTACGCCGCGCCGCTGGCCAGGCTTTGGGCCAGTTGCAGCTTGAGCTCGGGGTAGCCGCTGACGCCGAATGAACGGCAGAACCGGTTGACCGTCGGTTCGCTGACCGAGGCGGCCTGGGCGAGGGCGGCGATGCTGAAGCGAGTGGCCTGCTGTGGGTTGAGCAGGATCACCTCGGCGACTTTGCGTTCGGCCTTGTTGAGCTCTTCAAGGCGATTCTGGATCTGTTCCAGTAAATTTCGCACGCGGTCCATATGAGTTTCCTTGATTCACCGGCGCCGATAAGCGCGCGGCTAATGCAAAAAGGGCCTTTGGTGTGGCCCATAACGGTGGCCTATCCTACTGATGGCTCTGACCGACCACCACTCGGAATCTGTATTTTGCGAAAATGTTGTGGTTATTACTACATTTTCCCTTGAGTGATGCCTTGAAAAAAGGTATTTGTAGCTTAACTTGATAAAAGAACAAACATCATGCCTTCGATTACGGTTGAACCGTGCACCTTCGCCTTGTTTGGCGCCCTTGGCGACCTGGCCTTGCGCAAACTGTTTCCAGCCCTTTATCAACTCGACGGTGCGGGCCTCCTGCACGAGGACACGCGGATCATCGCGCTGGCCCGTGAGCCGGGCGATGAAAAGCAGCATCTGGCGTTCATCACCGCCGAACTGCGCCGCTACGTCGGTGCCAAAGAGTTGGACGAAGCCGTGGTCGAACGCTTCCTGGCCCGCCTGAGCTATCTGCACGTCGATTTCCTCAAGTCCGAAGACTATGTGGCCCTGGCTGAAATGGCCGGTAGCGCGCAGCGGGTCATTGCCTATTTCGCCACGCCGGCAGCGGTGTATGGCGCGATCTGCGAAAACCTGGCAAAGGTCGGCCTGGCGGAAAACACCCGCGTGGTGCTGGAAAAACCTATCGGTTCGGACCTGGAATCCTCGCGCAAGGTCAACGATGCCGTGGCGCAGTTTTTCCCGGAAAACCGCACGTATCGCATCGACCACTACCTGGGCAAGGAAACTGTCCAGAACCTGATCGCCCTGCGTTTCGCCAACAGCCTGTTCGAAACCCAGTGGAACCAGAACTACATCTCTCACGTGGAAATCACTGTGGCCGAGAAGGTCGGGATCGAAGGCCGCTGGGGTTACTTCGACAAGGCCGGTCAGCTGCGGGACATGATCCAGAATCACCTGCTGCAACTGCTCTGCCTGATCGCCATGGACCCGCCGGCCGACCTGTCCGCCGACAGCATCCGCGACGAGAAAGTCAAAGTCCTCAAGGCGCTGGCGCCGATCAGTCCGGAAGGCCTGACCACTCAAGTGGTGCGCGGCCAATACATTGCCGGCTACAGCGAAGGCAAACCGGTACCGGGTTACCTGGAAGAACCGAATTCCAACACCCAGAGCGACACCGAAACCTTCGTCGCCTTGCGTGCCGACATCCGCAACTGGCGCTGGGCCGGCGTGCCGTTCTACCTGCGTACCGGCAAGCGCATGCCGCAAAAGCTCTCGCAGATTGTCATCCACTTCAAGGAACCGTCGCATTACATCTTCGCTCCCGAGCAGCGCCTGCAAATCAGCAACAAACTGATTATCCGCCTGCAGCCGGACGAAGGCATTTCCTTGCGTGTGATGACCAAAGAACAAGGCCTGGACAAGGGCATGCAGTTGCGCAGCGGTCCGTTGCAGCTGAATTTTTCCGACACCTGGCGCAGCGCACGGATTCCCGATGCCTACGAACGGTTGTTGCTGGAAGTGATGCGCGGCAATCAGAACCTGTTTGTCCGTAAAGATGAAATCGAAGCCGCGTGGAAGTGGTGTGACCAGTTGATCGCCGGATGGAAAAAATCCGGTGATGCGCCCAAGCCGTACGCGGCCGGGTCCTGGGGGCCGATGAGCTCCATTGCTCTGATCACGCGGGACGGGAGGTCGTGGTATGGCGATATCTGATTTGAAACTGCCTCAGGGCGTCAGCGCCCGTGAGTTCAAGAACCCGGTGCAATTGGCCGAAGGCCTGGCGATGGGCGTGGGCAAGCAATTGCGCGAGGCGATCGACACCCAGGGCACCGCAACGCTGGTGGTGTCCGGTGGTCGCAGCCCGGTGGCCTTTTTTCAGCACCTGGCCAAGCAGCCACTGGACTGGTCGAACGTGGTGGTCAGCCTGGCTGATGAGCGTTGGGTCCCGGTCGAGCACGCCGACAGCAATGCCGGCCTGCTGAAGAAGTATCTGCTGCAAGGCCCGGCGGCCAAGGCGCAGTTCCTGAGTCTGTACAGCGCCACCGCCAACCTTGAACAAGCCGCCGAGAACGCTGACCGTTTGCTCTCCGAGCTGCCGGTGATTGACGTGCTGGTGCTGGGCATGGGCGACGACGGTCACACCGCATCCCTGTTCCCCAATAGTCCGAACCTCGCCGATGCCTTGAAAGCCGATGGCACGCGTCGTTGCTACCCGATGCTGGCGCCGACCGTGCCGCATCAGCGCCTGACCATGAGTCGCGCGCTGCTGGCTTCGGCCAAACATAAAGTGCTGTCGATTTCCGGTCAGTCCAAGTTGACCACCCTGAACACCGCATTGGCCGGCGACGATGTCGCCGAATTGCCGATTCGCGCATTTTTGCAACCCACGTTAGAGATTTACTGGTGCCCATGAGCCAAGGAACTGCCGCTATGAAAAACCCATCCCCGACCGTTTCCATGGCGGACAAAGTTGCCCTGATCGACGACCTCTGCGCCAGGGCGCGGATTCTGCCGGTGATCACCATCGCTCGTGAGCAGGACGTTCTGCCGCTGGCCGATGCGCTCGCCGCTGGCGGCCTGACTGCGCTGGAAGTGACCCTGCGTTCGCAGTTCGGCCTCAAGGCCATTCAGATCCTGCGTGAGCAGCGTCCGGAGCTGGTGACCGGTGCCGGCACCGTGCTCGATCGCCACATGCTGGCGGCCGCGGAAGCTGCCGGTTCGCAGTTCATCGTGACGCCGGGCATTACCCGTGACCTGCTGGAAGCCAGCGTCGCCAGCCCGATCCCGCTGTTGCCGGGCATCAGCAATGCGTCGGGCATCATGGAGGGCTACGGTCTGGGCTATCGCCGCTTCAAGCTGTTCCCGGCGGAAGTCAGCGGCGGCGTCGCGGCCATCAAGGCCCTGGGCGGCCCGTTCGGCGAAGTGAAATTCTGCCCGACCGGCGGTGTCGGTCCGGCCAACATCAAAAGCTACATGGCGCTGAAAAACGTCATGTGCGTGGGCGGTAGCTGGATGCTTGATCCGGAGTGGATCAAGAACGGCGACTGGGCCCGCATTCAGGAATGCACCGCCGAAGCTCTGGCGCTGCTGGACTGATCCGCTTCACCTGACACCTCGTTGTGTGTTCTACGGCTTTTCGGTGCGCTTGGTCGGCGCACCGTTTTTTTTGCCCGCAAAAAAACAGGCGGGAGCGAGCCCGTTCGCTCCCACAGGGACATCATGCGATACATAGTTACCGCGTGACGCGTTTTGGCCAGTGCTAGCCTGCGTTCTTCTTATGGAAGAGAGAACGTCATGGACGACAACACCTCAGCAACACCCGTTTACCTGCTTTCACCGGAACAGATAGCCGGTCCCTATTTCCGCAACCCGAAACTGATCAGACGCAATATCAGCGAAGGCGCCGACGGCATCCCGTTGGTGTTGCGGCTGGCCATAGTCGACGCCATGACCGGCCAGCCCGTTCCCGATGCGCTGGTGGATATCTGGCACTGCAATGCGCGCGGGGCATACTCCGGCTGGAGCAAGGTCAATCCGGATGTGGAAGTCGATGCCGGAGACATCGGCTCGGTCCCGCGAACCGACGACGACACTTACCTGCGCGGCGGGCAATTCACCGACAAGAAAGGCATCGCCCGGTTCACCACGATCTGTCCGGGGTTTTATGCCGGGCGTGCCTTGCATATCCACGTCGCCGTTCGCATCACCAGCGGTAACAACTATCTGCAGGAGCGACACGTCGCCTGGGTCGGTCAGTTGTACTTCCCCGAGGTCGCCGCGCGCTCGGTGCTCAATGCCCGGGAGTACAGCGGTCGCGCCATCCCTGCATTGAGTAACGATCAAGACTTTTTCTACCAGAGCATGGGCGGCGAAGCCTCGACCCTGAACGTTCACACCCTCGGTCGAGACTCGAATGAAGACGGCTTTTTCGGGCAGGTGACCATCGGCATCGACACCTTTGCAGTGTCATCCCAGATCAAGCCCGAGGACTTCGACAAGTACACGGTGTGAGTCAACTCAGTTCGGTCAGCGCCGTGATCAGTTGTGCCATGTCGGCAGCGGTGGTGGTCAGTCCCGGCGTAATGCGAATGCAGGGACCGCAGGCCGCACCGCTGCGCACCACGGTGAACAGGTTGTAGTCGTTGAGCAGCCGCTCGACCATCGACTGCTGATCGTTGTGTGCGGTGAAACGCATCGAGGTGATGCCGCAATACAGCCTTGGGTCATCCGGTGTCAGCACTTCAATGCCCGGCAGCTCACGTGCCGCTCGAACCCACAGGTTACGCAGGTAGTTGAGCCGTGCACCCTTGGCGGCGGCGCCGCCCATGGCCCAATGTTCCTCCAGCACCAGCACCAGCGGCAGGGTCAGCAACGCCGGGATGTTCGGGGTGCTGTAGGGCGTGCGGGCGCGAATGTCGGTTATCGGGAAATGCATCTCGCCCATGTCCGGGTCGATATCGCCCAGGCGTTCAGGGGCAATGTAGAGGAAGCCCAGGGTCAGCGGCGCGCCGATCCACTTGTGCAGGTTATAGGCCGCGAAGGCGATGCCCAGCTCCTCAAGATCGAACGCCAACTGGCCCAATGCATGGGCCCCATCGAGAATCACGTCGATCCCGTGTTCCCTGGCTGCGGCGGCAATCGCCTGTACCGGCATCACCAGCCCCGTGCGATGGGTGACGTGGGTCAGGGCCATCAGCTTGAGCCGTGGATAACGCTCGAAAGCTTCGCGATAGGTGGTCAGCAAACTGTCGAAACTGGCGGGATGCCGATGTTCGATCTCGATCACTTCGACGCCACGGTGACGGGCCAGCCAGCGCATGGCGCCCTTGACCGTGTCGTATTCCAGATCGCATACCAGCACCTGGTCGCCCGGCTGCAAGCGGTTGTAGTTGCGGATCAGTGACTGCAAGCCGTCCGAGGCGTTGCGTGTAAGCGCGACAGCTTCGGCGGGCACATCAATCAGCCCGGCCACCCGCGCACGGATCTTCAGGCCGTCGCTCGTCTCGAAGCGCTGGCGTACGTAGACCGAGTTACTGCGGTTGATCAGCTCGATGTTGTGCTGATACTCCTCGATCACCGTGCGCGACATGCGTCCGAAGTAACCGTTTTCCAGGTTGATCGGGCCGGGCTGGACATCGTAGCGGTCGGCAAACGTCCGCCAGAAGGATTCATCACGGGCGCGGCGGGTGTTATCGGGCATGGGCAACTCGATGAGTGGACATTTCAGTGACGTGGCGCGGGTTTGCCGTGTTTGGCACGCAAGGGTTCGAGCAATTCAGACAAACCGTTGTGATCGATTTCCTGCATCAGGGCCAACAGACCGCCCAGTTCGCCGTGGGGAAATCCTTCCCGGGCAAACCAGTTCAGGTAGGGGCCGGGCAGGTCGGCAATGATTCGACCCTTGTATTTGCCGAAGGGCATCTGGCGAGTTATCAGCAGTTCGAGCTTTTCAGGGTTCATCAATCAATCCTGGATTCAATCAGTCTGGAAAATACAGGCATTCTGCATGCAGGCCAAATGACAGATCATGCAAAAGAAACGGATACAGATTCATCTGATATTTATAACTCACTGAAATATATAGAGTAATTGCTTGATGGATAGCTGGCATGCGAGGTGCAACACCTATTGCAACTTTCATCCACCCGCAAGGAATTGAAAAATGACTGACATGAATAAAGAAGCGATTTCTGTACTCAACGACCTGATTGAAACCAGCAAGGACGGTCAGGAAGGGTTCAAGACTTGCGCTGAAGACATCAAACACCCTGAACTCAAAACCCTGTTCGTGCAACGTTCCGCAGAGTGCGCCACAGCGGCTTCCGAACTGCAACGTGCGGTTCGTTCCATGGGCGGCGATCCGGAAACCTCCACCAGTGTCAGCGGTGATTTGCACCGTCGCTGGGTTGACGTGAAGTCGATGTTCACCGGCAAGGACGAAGAAGCGGTGCTCAATGAAGCCGAGCGTGGCGAAGACCATGCGCTGAAGGCCTATCGAGACGCCATGGAAAAAATCAACAAGCATAATCTGGTGGGCATTCGCGACCTCGTTGAGCGTCAGTACCACGGCGTGCAGCGCAATCACGATCAAGTCAAAGCCTTGCGTAACCAGGCGCGTGCACGTTCGTAAGCGTACGTTTGCTGTCAAAAACGCCAGCCAGTCTGGCGTTTTTTTGTGCCTGTGAATTAGCGCTGGACGGGATATCGATAGCTAGCTAATAATTTGTTTCTCAAGTGTTCACCGAAGCCGTCTATCGTTAAATCGTCCTTCCAAGAGTCCCTTTCGTGCCCATCACTTTCCAGGCTTTATTTGCGCCTGACCGCCGCGCTGTGCAATTCGCGATCAAGACCCTGATCGGCGGAGGCCTGGCGCTGTGGCTGGCCTTGCGCTGGGGACTGGAGCAACCGGCCTGGGCGCTGATGACGGCGTTCATCGTGGCGCAGCCATTGTCCGGGATGGTGCTGCAAAAGGGCCTGGCGCGGCTGCTGGGCACGTTGATCGGGACGATTATGTCGGTGGTGTTCATGGGCGCTTTCGCCCAGACGCCGTGGTTGTTTCTGTTGGCCCTGGCGCTGTGGCTCGGCCTGTGTACGGCGAGTTCGACCCTGCTGCGCAGCGCCTGGTCCTATTCATTTGTGCTGGCCGGGTACACGGTGGCGATCATTGCTTTGCCGGCCATTGCCCATCCGCTGACCGTGTTCGATCAGGCCGTGGCGCGCTGCACGGAAATTTGCCTGGGGATTGTCTGTGCCACCGCCAGCAGTGCCTTGCTCTGGCCGATGCGGGTCGAGCTGCAACTGGCCGATCAGGCCCGCGCGGCCTGGCGGAGCGGAATGAACGCCGCGCGGGCGACCCTGGCCGGCGATGGCCAGGCGCGCAAGGACTTGCTGGAAATCCTCGGCAGAATCGTCGCGGTAGACGCCCAGCGCGAACACGCCTGGTTCGAAGGCCGTCGCGGCCGGCAACGTGCGCGGGCTATCAGTGGTCTGAGTCAGAAGTTGTTGATGTTGCTGCGCATCGCCCGTTCGGTTCGTCGTCAGTGGAAGCCGTTGGAGCCCCAGGAGACGGCGCAATTATCGTCCTGGATGCACGAAGTCCAGGAAGCGCTCGGCAGCGGCGATCCCGCGCCGTTGCAAGCCTTGCGTCCACGCTTGCTGGAGGCGTCCCATGCGCGGCACATCAGCGCCGCGCAAAGTTACTGCCTGGTGCGGTTGACCTTGTTGATGGACACCGCGCTGGCAGCCGGTACCGCGTTGCAAGCGGTGGAGCAGGGGGGTGAGTCCCTCGACCCACCAAGATCCCTGGCCCCACACCGTGACCTGTCCCTGGCGCTGGTGTTCGGTGCCCGCAGCGCGCTGGCCTTTCTGGTGGTTTCGTGTTTCTGGCTGGCGACGGCATGGCCCGCCGCGGCCGGGGCGCTATTGCTGACGTGTGTGGTGTGCAGCCTGTTCGCCAGCCGCGAGAACGGCGCGCAGATCGGCATGAGTTTCATGCGCGGGATTTTCCTGGCCCTTCCGGCGGCGTTTATCGTCGGACAGATTCTGCTGCCGCAATGGAGCGGTTTCGCGATGCTCTGTCTGGGCATGGGCGTGCCATTGTTTTTCGGAGCGCTGGGCATGGCCAAACCGCAGATTGGCGCCACGGCGACTTCGTTCTGTCTGCATTTCATTGTGCTGGTGGCTCCGTTGAATCAGATGAAGTTCGACGTCGCCGGGTTTTTCAACAGTGCACAAGCCATGGTGATAGGCGTCGGTGCGGCGGTGCTGGCGTTTCATTTACTGATCCTGCGCAACCCGACCTGGCATGCCCGACGCCTGTTGGCCGCGACCCTTGGCGACCTGGTACGCCTGACCCGGCGCAATCTGGCCGGCGCCGAGAGCTGGTTCGGCGGACGCATGGCCGACCGTTTGCTGCAATTGGCGCGGCATTATCCGGAGCTGCCGGAGCCAGCACGCAGTCGCTGGGACGATGGCTTGCTCGGCCTGGATATCGGCGATGAATTGCTGCACCTGCGTTTGAGCCTGGCAGTGGCGCAGGTGCCGCTGACCGCACCGCAACGGCAATACCTGGAGCATCTGGAAAAAGTCCTGCAACAAGGTCCGGCTGGCAGTCGCGCCGACGCGTTGGCCGAGCCGAGCGAAGCCTTGCTGCAATCCTTGTACGCCTTGCCCCCTGATGACGCGGTGAAGCTGGCCCAGGGCGCGGTGCTGCAATTGCAAAACAGCTGGCGTGCCTGGTGCCGCCAGCAGGAGGACGTCGATGGGCTTGCGTGAGTGGTCGGTGGGCGGCGTACTGCTCAGCCCGTTTCTGATTTATGTGGTACTGGCGTTGCTGGTCACCGGCGCCTTGCGCCTGTTGTTGCGGCTGACCCCGGTGAGCCGCTGGATCTGGCATGAAGCATTGTTTGATTGCGCCTTGTACGTCTGTGTATTGACCGTGATCACCTTCGTCCTCGGTCCCTTATAAGGAGTTGAATATGCGTACCTCCGTACGTGTCGCGGTAACCCTGTGTCTGGTGGCGGTGGCGATTTTTGCCGGGTTCCATTTATGGCAGTACTACATGCTCACGCCCTGGACTCGCGACGCGCGAATCCGTGCCGATGTGGTGGTGATTTCCCCGGACGTGTCGGGTTGGGTGCGTGAACTCAAGGCGTATGACAACCAGCAGGTGAAGGCCGGCGACCTGTTGTTGAGTATCGACCGTGACCGTTTCGAAGCCGCGCTGGAAAAGGCCCAGGCGGTGGTGCAGACCCGTCAGCAACAACTCAATCTGCGCGAGCGCGAAGCCAGCCGTCGCGCCAGTCTCGGGCCGCAAGCGATCAGCGCCGAACTGCGTGAAAACGCGCAAATCAACGCGGGCATTGCCCGTGGCGAACTGCGTGAAGCCCAGGCCGAAGCCAAGATGGCACAAATCAATCTGGACCGCAGCCAGGTCCACGCGCCGCGCAATGGCCATATCACCAACCTGCGCCTGGCCGAAGGCAATTATGTGAATGCCGGGCAATCGGTCATGGCGTTGATCGACGATTCGACCTTCTATGTGCAGGCGTATTTCGAAGAAACCAAACTGCCGCGGATTCGCATCGGCGATCCGGTGAAGGTCTGGTTGATGAGCGCCGGGGAGGCGTTGCAGGGACATGTGGAAAGCATCAGCCGCGGGATTACCGATCGCAATACGACGCCTGATGGTCAATTGCTGGCGGAAGTGGAGCCGACCTTCAACTGGGTCAGGCTGGCGCAACGGATTCCGGTGCGGATCAAACTGGACCACGTGCCCGAAGGGCTGAATCTGAGTGCGGGGATGACGGCGAGCGTGCAGGTGCAGGAGGGGGAGCGCTAAATTGTGCCCGTGGCGAGGGAGCAAGCTGCCTCGCCACGGGTTAGAGGGGGATCAGCCGATGCTGATGGCCGGCAACTCGGTCAGGGTCACGCTCTGCTGTTTGCGCGGCGCCAGAATTTCCGCTTCGCCATCCACCACCAGCTCATCACGCTGGTTGAACACGCGGGTGGCAATGCGCACCCGAAACTTCGGCAGCTTTTCGAGAATCTCCAGACGCACGGTCAGGGTGTCGCCAATTTTCACCGGCTTCTGAAAGCTCATCTGTTGACCGATATAAATCGTGCCCGGCCCGGGCAACTCGCAAGCCACTGCCGCACTGATCAGCGCGCCGCTGAACATGCCGTGGGCGATACGTTCCTTGAACATGGTGCTGGCGGCGTATTCGGCGTCCAGGTGTACCGGATTGTGGTCGCCCGACATCGCGGCGAACAACTGGATGTCGCGCTCTTCGACGGTCTTGCTGAAGCTGGCGGTCTGGCCGACTTCAAGGGCTTCGTAAGGGGTGTTGGTAACCTGGGTCATCTGTCTCAATTCCTGTGACGAATAAAAAAATTCACAAAAAAACTATTCGGCTCGGTGTGGACGACGATGGCTCAAGACCTGGGCGATCCAGGCCAGCACATCGGCGGTCACTTCATCGCGGTTGCTTTCATTGAACAGTTCATGCCGCGCCTGCGGGTAAATAGTCAGTTGCAGGCTCTGGCTGCCGGCCTTGCGCAAGGCGTTGGCCAGATCTGTCAGACGTTTGCCTTCGCTCACCGGATCACATTCGCCGCCAATCACCAGCAACGGCAGGCCCGGATCGATCTGAGCGAGATTGGACGCTTTGCTGATTTGCTGCAAGCCGCCGAGCAAATCGATCCACAGCTGATTGGTGCAACGGAAGCCGCAGAGCGGATCATTGGCGTACAAGTCGACTTCCTTCGGATCGCGGCTGAGCCAGTCGAACCGGGTACGCACCGGTTTGAACTTCTTGTTGAACGAGCCGAATGACAACCATTCGATCAGGGCGCTGCGGCCCTTGGGGCCTTGGCGCAGGCGTTCGAACCGGGCGATTTGCCGCGCCGCGCGATAAAGCGCGACGGGCTGGAAATTCGATCCGCTGAGAATGGCCCCGTGCAGGCTGGCACTGTGATGCAGCAAATAAGCCTGGGCAATGTAGCTGCCCATGCTGTGACCGAGCAGCACAATCGGCATGTCGGGATGCTGCTGGCCGATGTGCTGGTTGAGGCACGCCAGATCACCCACCACTTTGCTCCAGCCATCGCTATCGGCGAAATGACCGAGGGTCCCGTGTTCGGCAGTTTTGCCATGTCCGCGCAAATCCGGCGCATACACGCCGTAACCCTGTTCACAGAGTTTTTCCGCCAGACGCGCATACCGCCCACTGTGTTCCGCCATGCCATGAGCCAGCAAAATCAATGCCTTGGGAATGCCTGCCGGTAGCCACTGGTTGACGAAGAGACGGCTGTGATCGCTGGTGGTCAGCCAGAAAGTGTCGTGGATCATGGCGTTTCCTTTGCTGGGGCATGGTACGTGCGGCTTGCAACCCAAGTGTATAGCGCATCCTGCGTCGGGCGTCTGATCTGGTCACGCCATGGCACGAAGATTCACACGATCTATGACGATCGTGCGCGTATTTGCCTGATTCGACATAGCTGCTAGTGTCCGTGAAGCTCCGCTTTTCGCTTTCTGCTTTTAAGAAATGACAGAGACAGAAAAGTGGCCCGGATAGGTTCAGGTAAAGAGGACAAGAACAATGCAACCTGATTTCTGGAATGACAAACGCCCGGCCGGCGTGCCCCTGGACATTGATGCGGGCGCCTATAAGTCGGTGATCGAGGTGTTCGAACGTTCCTGCAAGAAGTTTGCTGATCGCCCGGCGTTCAGCAACATGGGTGTCACCCTGACCTACGCTGAGCTGGAACGCTATAGCGCAGCCTTCGCCGGTTACCTGCAAGCCCACACCGACCTGGTGCCGGGGGATCGCATCGCGGTGCAGATGCCCAACGTCCTGCATTACCCGATCGCCGTGTTCGGCGCCTTGCGCGCCGGGTTGATCGTGGTCAACACCAACCCGCTGTACACAGCGCGGGAGATGCGTCATCAGTTCAAGGACTCCGGAGCCCGAGCGCTGGTGTACCTGAACATGTTCGGTGCCAAAGTCCAGGAAGTAGTGCCTGACACCGACCTGCAGTACCTGATCGAAGCGAAGATGGGCGACCTGATGCCGACCGCCAAGGGTTGGCTGGTCAATACCATGGTGAGCAAGGTCAAGAAAATGGTCCCGGCCTATCACTTGCCCCAGGCGATTTCCTTCAAGAGTGCACTGCGCATGGGCCGGGGCCTGGGGATCAAGCCGTTGAACGCCGGCCTCGATGACATCGCGGTGCTGCAATACACCGGTGGCACCACCGGCCTGGCCAAGGGCGCGATGCTGACCCACGGTAACCTGGTGGCCAATATGCAGCAGGCGCGGGCCTGCCTCAGTCAGACCGCTGTCGATGGCCACCCGCTGCTGCGCGAAGGACAGGAAGTGATGATCGCGCCGCTGCCGCTTTACCACATCTATGCCTTCACGGCGAACTGCATGTGCATGATGGTGACCGGCAACCACAACGTGCTGATCACCAATCCACGGGACATCGGCGGCTTTATCAAGGAGCTGAAAAACTGGCGGTTCTCGGCATTGCTGGGGCTCAACACGCTGTTTGTCGCGCTGATGGATCACCCGGATTTCAAGACCCTGGATTTCTCCAGCCTCAAACTCACCAACTCCGGCGGCACCGCACTGGTCAAGGCCACCGCCGAGCGCTGGGAGCAAATGACCGGGTGTCGGATCACCGAAGGCTACGGCCTGACGGAAACCTCGCCGGTGGCCTGCACCAACCCCTATGGCGACCAGTCGCGCATCGGCACGGTCGGCTTGCCGGTGCCAGGCACCACGCTGAAGGTCATCAACGATGAAGGCGTCGAGCAGCCGTTGGGCGAGCGCGGCGAGCTGTGCATCAAAGGCCCGCAGATCATGAAGGGCTATTGGCAGAAACCCGAAGCCACCGAAGAAGTGCTGGATGCCGAGGGCTGGTTCAAGTCCGGCGACATTGCCGTGATCGACCCGGACGGGTTTGTGCGCATTGTCGATCGCAAGAAGGACATGATCATCGTCTCGGGTTTCAACGTGTACCCGAACGAGATTGAAGACGTGGTCATGGCCCACCCGAAAGTCGCCAACTGCGCGGTCATCGGGGTGCCGGACGAGCGCTCGGGCGAAGCGGTGAAGTTGTTTGTGGTGGCCCGTGAAACGGGGGTCAGCCTTGAAGAGCTGAAGGCGTACTGCAAGGAAAACTTCACGGCGTACAAAGTGCCCAAGCACATTGTGTTGCGTGAATCGTTGCCCATGACACCGGTGGGCAAGATCTTGCGGCGGGAGTTGCGTGATATCGCTTGATCGATAAATGGCCGCGCTTTGCGCGGATCCTGTAGGAGCGAGCTCGCGAGGGTCTTGAACGATGACGCGTAAACCCAGATGCCCCGCAACGGCCTCCAGTTTTTCGCCAGCGAGCTCGCTCCTGCATTGATTTAAGCCCCGATTTTCGGGGCTTTCAGGGCTTTATAGAATTTTTGCTCTAAAATGACCGCTTGTCATTCTTGAGTCACAAAAGTGACCGTAGAGGCCGCTTTTGGCTCTAGTCGACCCTTGGCAAAGCTGCTACTCTCGGCGCGCTTTGTGACTTCTCGGCCTTGTAAAAAGCCAGACTCACCAATAAACACACCAATAATAATCGCATCAAATGCGGTGCTGAATTCGCGTTGCTGAGGAGTGGGCTTCCATGAACGAAGACTTTTGGAAGGATAAGTACCCAGCTGGAGTTGCTGCCGACATCAATCCAGATGAGTACCCGAATATTCAGGCAGTGTTGAAGCAATCCTGCCATCGCTTCGCCAACAAGCCGGCGTTCAGCAACCTGGGCAAGACAATCACGTACGGTGAACTGTACGAATTGTCCGGTGCCTTTGCGGCTTACCTGCAACAGCATACCGATTTGCAGCCCGGCGATCGAATCGCCGTGCAACTGCCCAACGTTCTGCAATACCCGATTGCCGTCTTTGGTGCCATCCGAGCGGGCTTGATCGTGGTCAATACCAACCCGCTGTACACCGCGCGGGAAATGGAACACCAGTTCAACGATTCCGGTGCCAAGGCGCTGGTGTGCCTGGCCAACATGGCGCACCTGGCCGAGACCGTCGTGCCGAAAACCGGCGTCAAGCACGTGATCGTCACCGAAGTGGCCGACCTGCTGCCACCGCTCAAGCGCCTGCTGATCAATAGCGTCATCAAATACGTGAAGAAGATGGTCCCGGCATACCACCTGCCAAAAGCCGTCAAGTTCAATGACGTATTGAGCAAGGGGCATGGTCAGCCAGTGGCGGAAGCCAGCCCGGCCAGCAGTGACGTGGCGGTGCTGCAATACACCGGCGGTACCACCGGCGTGGCCAAGGGCGCCATGCTGACCCACCGCAACCTGGTGGCGAACATGCTGCAGTGCAAGGCGCTCATGGGCTCCAACCTCAATGAAGGCTGCGAGATCCTGATCACACCGCTGCCGCTGTACCACATCTATGCCTTCACCTTTCACTGCATGGCGATGATGCTGATCGGCAACCACAACATCCTGATCAGCAACCCGCGCGACTTGCCGGCGATGGTCAAGGAGCTGTCGAAGTGGAAGTTCAGCGGTTTCGTTGGCCTCAACACCCTGTTCGTCGCCCTGTGCAATAACGAAGGCTTCCGCAAGCTGGACTTCTCGGCGCTGAAAGTGACCTTGTCCGGCGGCATGGCCCTGCAACTGGCGGCGGCCGAGCGCTGGAAAGCCGTCACCGGTTGCGCCATCTGCGAAGGTTACGGCATGACCGAAACCAGCCCGGTGGCGACGGTCAACCCGATCCAGAACATTCAGATCGGCACCATCGGCATTCCGGTGCCATCGACCCTGTGCAAAGTCATCGACGATGCCGGTGTTGAACAGCCAATGGGCGAAATCGGCGAACTGTGCGTGAAAGGTCCGCAGGTCATGAAGGGCTACTGGCAGCGTCAGGACGCCACCGATGAAATCCTCGACAGCGAAGGCTGGTTGAAGACCGGTGACATCGCGCTGATCCAGCCGGATGGCTACATGCGCATTGTCGATCGCAAGAAAGACATGATCCTGGTGTCCGGTTTCAACGTTTACCCGAACGAACTCGAAGATGTACTGGCAACCCTGCCGGGCGTGCTGCAATGCGCGGCCATCGGCATTCCGGACGAGAAGTCGGGGGAGGCGATCAAGATCTTCATCGTCGCCAAGCCAGGCGTGACGCTGACCAAGGAACAGGTGATGGAGCACATGCGCGCCAACGTCACCGGCTACAAGGTGCCGCGTTCCGTGGAGTTCCGCGATGCATTGCCGACCACCAACGTTGGCAAGATCCTGCGTCGCGAGTTGCGGGATGAAGAGTTGAAGAAGATCAAGGCGAAGAACGCCGCCTAATCAAAGAGCCCCGCCGATGCGGGGCTTTTTGTTAGTGCTCTTGTGGCGAGGGGTTATTGGCGGAACGGCGCGAAATTGACGTTGGTGCCCGCCGGGCGCATGTCCTGCAGGTACGAGTCCTTGTCGGCGCTCAGTTCCAGGCTCAATGCCGCCTTGCGCTTGCCCTGATTGCGCACCACCAGGCCTTCGAGTTTCTCGCGCAGGAACACCGTCGGCACTTTCAGGTGCAACAGTTCGTCGGTATCCGGGGTGTGCATCAGCAGGTGAATCCACTCGTACTGACCAATGGCCAGGCGCGCGACCGGAATATCGAACCACCAGATGTTGCGGTTGCGGTTCAATTCGGTGAAGTGGCAGTTGTTGACGCCAAGCACAGCACCGCCGAGTTCCTGGTTTCTGCGGGCAATGGCCTGCTTTTTATCGAGTTTCATAACATTCCTACGGGATTGGATCTTCAGCGCCATGGCCTGAATACGTTGCGCATTCTCGGGGGTTGCCGGGCAAACATAAAGCCCAACCTGCGCTGAACGATGAAATGTCGGGCTGAAAATAAATGAAACTCCGTGCAAACGCCCCCGGTCAACCTTGTGTAACGACCTTTTTCATCGAGATGTTCACAGGAGAAACACCATGAGCAGCACTGGCGATAAAGTAAAAGGCATGGCCAACGAAGCAGCCGGTAACGTCAAGCAAGGCGTGGGCAAAGTCACCGGTAACGACAAAATGCGCGCCGAAGGCGTGATGCAGGAAAAGAAAGGTGAAGCCCAGCAAGCCGTTGGCAAAGCCAAGGATGCGCTGAAGAAAGGCATCGACAAGGCGTAACCCAGCCTTTAATAAAGGTAAGAAACGGCCATCCGCGGATGGCCGTTTTTGTGTCAGCCTGAACTTGAGCCCAGAAATTGTTTCAAAGTCGCCAGCTAGAGTATTTTGAAGCAGTAAACGGCCCTTGAGTCGCCACGACTTAACCCACCATTTTGTTTGCGGCGAAAGGAGACGCTAATGATTTTCCCGGACATGAAAGGCCTGCCCTTGCACCGTGTGATGGTGCGCACGGTCACCGAGTTCGTCGCCGACGAAATGTCGACCTACGCCTCGGCACTGGCCTATCAAATGCTGTTCTCGCTGTTTCCGTTCATTCTGTTCCTGATCGCCCTGATCGGTTTCCTGCACCTGCCGGACTTCTTCTCCTGGCTGCGCCTGCAGTCTGAACTGGTACTGCCACCCCAGGCCCTGGAGCAGGTGAACCCGGTGATCGACCAGCTCCAGCAGTCCAAGGGTGGGCTGCTTTCAGTGGGTATCGTAATCGCCCTGTGGACGGCCTCTGCCGGCGTGCGGCTGATGATGAGCGCGATGAACGCCGCCTACGATGTGGTCGAAGGCCGGCCGGCGTGGAAGCGTTTTCCGCTGTCGATCATCTACACCGTCGGCGTCGCCGGCATGCTGTTGATTGCCGCCGCGCTGATGGTGCTCGGGCCACAAGTGATGAGCTGGATCGCGTCGCAAGTCGGCCTCGAATACTTCATCGTCACGCTGTGGACCATCGCCCGCTGGCCGGTGATCGTGATTCTGTTGATGGTGGCCGTGGCCCTGATTTACTACGTGATGCCCGACGTCAAACAGGAGTTCCGCTTCATCACCCCCGGCTCGGTACTGGCCGTGGTGGTGTGGATCATCGCGTCCCTGGGCTTCGGTTTCTACGTCAAGGAGTTCGCCAACTACAACGCCATGTATGGCAGTATCGGCGCGATCATCGTGTTGTTGCTGTATTTCTATATTTCTTCCGCGGTGCTGCTGCTCGGTGCCGAGATGAATGCGGTGATCGAGCACATGTCCAAGGAAGGCAAGGACCCGGGCGAAAAAGTCCCCGGCGAACACAGCCCGGGCATTGAACCCAAACACCATGTGTCGGGACTGGGCCGGGATCACTCGCTCAAACCGACCGCTGACGAAGCCTGATCATGATCCGTGAAATTCTGAAAATGGGCGACGAACGCCTGCTGCGCATTGCCCCGCCGGTGCCGGCCGAGATGTTCGACAGCCCGGAACTGTGGCAACTGATCGACGACATGTTCCAGACCATGGAAAGCGTTGGCGGTGTTGGTCTCGCCGCGCCGCAAATCGGCGTCGACCTGCAACTGGTGATCTTCGGCTTCGAGCACAGCGAGCGTTATCCGGATGCCGAAGCGGTGCCGCAGACGATCCTGATCAATCCCTTGATCACGCCGCTGAGTCCGACGCTGGAAGAGGGCTTCGAAGGTTGCCTGTCGGTGCCCGGTTTGCGCGGTGCCGTGGATCGTTATCAACACATCCGCTATGAAGGCTTCGATCCCAAGGGCGAGCCCATCGTGCGCATCGCCTCGGGTTTTCATGCGCGTGTGGTGCAGCATGAGTGTGATCACCTGATCGGCCGGTTATATCCGTCGCGCATCAGCGATTTCAGCAAGTTCGGGTTTACCGAGGTGATGTTTCCGGACCTTGATCCGAACGCCGACGATTGAATCCTCCACAAGACCCATGTGGGAGCGAGCGTGCTCCCACAGGTGATCTCGACGCTTTCGTCACTCGCTCCGACTCACCGGTTACCCTGTGGTCCTGACCAGCGGTTCCAGGCCCATGGCGATCATCGGCTTGCTGCGCGCGTAACGGCTCAGGCGTTCGGTCATGGCGTAGGGCATCTGTGGATCGAAGACAAAGCCGCGACGCTCATAGAAGCCGCGCAAGTCCGGGTGGCAGAACAACCAGACCGGGCTTTCGGCCTGCTTTACCGCGGCAGCGATCAACGCGGCGGCGATGCCTTGCCCGCGACAGGCCGGATCGACAAACAACCCCGTCAGCCAATGCCCGCCGGACACCGGCCGCAAGCACAATGCCCCGACGATTTCGTCACGCCGGGCGACCCACAATTGCGCGTCGCGGACTGCTTTCATCGAAGATTGGTGGGCGCGATAAAACTTGTTCATCAACGGCCATAACGGCTCATCGAGCCGGGTGTACTGAGTGTTGGGCATGGGACCGGACTGTCGGTGTGCAAAGCGGGCGATTATAAAAGAACGCGACCCCAAGGATAGGTGTATACCTGATCTCACATCCCGTGTGAGTGGAGTACGCATCATGTCCAAAGGTATGGATTCAAAGAAAGCAGCGAAGAAAAAACCGGCAAAAACCGCCATCGAGAAGCGTGCGGACAAGAAGGCCAAGAAAGTCGATATTTTCGGTCATTGATCCCGTGATCAGGGAGCCCGGTCCAAGGGCTCCCGCTGTTCGTCCAGTGAAGAGAAAATCTGCAAGAAAACCCGGCGTCGTTGCACAGAAGGGAAATGATCCCGATCCGGGCAACGCCATGCCTCATGACTTCGATACTGCCCACCGATCCCTGTTTGGGATGCCTTCTCAGTCACACCAACGCTGAACCGATTTTGTCCTCAATACTGGCCGACTAGTGGCCTTGCTTAGCCATAACGGCTGTCTATGCTCACTTATAACTAACTATGTCGGTGGCCTCCGGGTGACTGGCGTTCAACCGTGAGAGTGCGCATTCCAAGGCACCGAGGCTGGGCAAAATGGAGCAATCGGGTAAAGGGAATTTGATTTTGAGTAGGTTAGGGCTGGCCCGAATCCGGGCGATCAAGAGAAGGATGTCTTGATAAGAGTGTCACTAAAGGGACCCTCCGATTAAACATCATTTATCACCTGACAAGTCCTTCCCGTGGAGGGGCGCGTGTACCTGTTCTGTGGAACGTAGTGGTGGATGTGAAAGATCAGCAGCTTTCATTAATCAAAAGACCGCGCTCAAGGTGGTACGAACATGTTCAACCTACATCACAAGGCTGACCTGCAGGAAATCGAACGCTTCAGCTGTGCGCTGGGCGAGGCCAATGCCAGGTTGGCCGCCATCAGCCGTTCGATGGCGATGATTGAATTTACCCCGGACGGCATTGTGCTCGATGCCAACGAAAACTTTTGCAGCGCCATGGGTTACAGCGTCGAAGAAGTACGCGGCAAGCATCACCGGATATTTTGCGAAGAGGCGTTTTACCGTAGCGAAGAGTACGCCAAGTTGTGGCGCGACCTGGCCCGTGGCGAGCCCATCAGTGGCACCTTTTCACGCTTGAACAAGAGCGGCAAGGAGATCTGGCTCGAAGCCAGCTACATGCCGGTCTACGGTCCTGATCGGCAAGTGAGCAGTGTGATTAAAATCGCCAGCGACATTTCGGCGAGAGTTTACAAAGAGCACGAAGACGAAAGCATGCTCGCGGCGATCGGGCGCTCCATGGCAGTGATCGAGTTCACCCCCGAAGGCAAGGTGATCACGGCCAATGACAACTTCCTGAAGACCATGCACTACTCGCTCGATGAAATCGTCGGCCAGCATCACAGCTTGTTTTGCCACCGCAGCGAAAGTGAATCGCCCAACTACAGAGCGTTCTGGGCCTCGCTCAATCGCGGCGAATATCACTCGCACCGATTCGAACGCAAGGACAAGTTCGGCCACATGGTTTATCTGGAAGCGTCCTACAACCCGCTGTTCGACACCAAGGGCCGGCTGTACAAAGTGGTGAAGTTCGCCAGCAATATCACCGAGCAGGTCACTACCCTGCAAACGGCCGCGGAATCGGCCCACAGCACCTCGGTACAAAACGATGCCTGCGCGCGCAAAGGGTCCGAGGTGGTGCAGCAAACGGTGCAGATCATCCAGGACATTTCCCGCGACTTGAACGAGGCGGCGGTAAGCATCGATGCCGTCAGCAAACAGTCCGACATCATCGGCACCATCGTTCAGACCATTCGCGGCATTGCCGATCAGACCAACCTGCTGGCCCTCAACGCCGCCATTGAAGCGGCCCGCGCCGGCGAGCATGGACGCGGCTTCGCGGTGGTGGCCGATGAAGTGCGCAGCCTGGCCGCACGCACCAGCCAGGCGACGGTGGAAATCGTCGAAGTGGTGCGCAAGAACCACGATTTGTCAGTGAGTGCTGTGTCGAGCATGCAGTCGAGCTTGAGTCGAACCGGGCTTGGGGTAGAGCTGGCGAATGAGGCGGGGGAGGTGATTCTGGAGATTCAACAGGGCTCGCGGCACGTGGTGGACGCCATCAGCCAGTTCAATTCGACCTTGCAGCTGAATTGATCGCGGCCAAATGCAAAGGGGCCCGGTAAGAGGGCCCCTTTTGTTCCGGCGTCATTAAAGCGAAGCAAGGAGCTTGTCGACCACCTGGCTGCTGCCTTTATCGCTGCTGCCGTTGTCTTTCTCGGCCTGCGTCAGTTTCACCTTGTCCTGCATGCGCTCGGCGATCTCTTTGCCAATCGCCAATTGTTGCTCAGGAGGCATGGCATTTACCTGGTCTTCCGTCAGGCCCATCTCTTTCAGAATGCTGTCGCGCAAACGCTGTTCAGGCGTTTTGCTCATATAGTCCTTGAATTCGTCCGTGGCCGAGCCACTGCCGACCTTGTTCTGGGTGTCGGCCGGTACGCTTGCAGTCGTCGCCTGCAGATTCACGCGGGTCTTGGCGAACGCTTCATCAACGTTGTCACTGATTTTGCTGGCCTGGCTGGCCTGGCTGACCTGTTGCGTGGCGAGTTGTGTGGCGGATGCCTGTACCTGCTCGCTGGCTTGCGCGGTTTGCGTCTGCACATTGTTTTGCAGCGCTTGCATCATGGCGCCTTGAAGGCCGCTCTGAAGTCCGGCAGCGGCGTCGGCGTTTGGATTTTCACCGGGCCGTTTGGGCAGTGGCGTCACCTGGTTTAATTTTGCACTGACCAGCATGATAAATAGACCTTGTAGGTATGGGCGGTGCAGTGTGTTGAGCAAATAGTATGCCTATAAGATAAATATCTTATATATCAAATACTTGGTTTGTTTTGTCCGGCGAGTATCGGACGTTTGCGGTCAAGCCTTGCCGCCAGGCGGCAGGGCTCGACCGCCGGGCCGTCAGCGATGCTCACTGGCACACGGAGGGCTCAAGGCAGGCCGTTGCAGCAATGCTTGAGAAAACCGGGGTGCTGCGCCAAACGCCTGAAATACTCGTCGATGGCCGGGTAATCGGGGCGCTCGATCGGTGTCATCAACCAGCGATTGACCGACAGCCCGATGACGATATCGGCCAAGGTGAATGTTGGCCCGGCCACATAAGCCTTGGTGGTTGCCAGCTGATGTTCGAGGATGCCCATCTTCTGGTTCCAGTCGCGCACACTGACGTCCAGTCGATGCGGGTCCTGGAATTCCGGGTCCTTGCGCACCAGCGCCATGAACGCATGGCTCCATGACGGATTGAGCTCAATCGCCTGCCAATCCATCCACTGTTCCACCCGGGCCCGCGCGACCGGTTCGGTGGGCAGCAGTTCGGCATGGTGATAGTGGTGTTTGCCGGCCAGGTAGCGGCAGATGGTGTTGGATTCCCACAGCGCCCCGTTCTCATCGATGATCACCGGCACCTTTGCATTGGGATTGAGCCGCAGAAACTCAGGGCTGTGGGTCGAGGCAAAACCGCTGCCCCAATCCTCACGCTCGTAGGACAGGCCCAGTTCCTCGCACGTCCACAAGACTTTGCGGACGTTGATCGATGAGGCTTTACCGAGAATTTTCAGTGCATGTTCCATGTTGCGGCTCCGTTAGCGAATTGGCGCGCTACGGGAGACTGGCAGGGTGCGGACCGGTTGGCGACATTCGTTGTTCTAAAAAGGTTAGTTGAAATCCGAAGGCCCATCCTTACGTGCTCTCGCGCACCTTCAACTCAAACCCCATGTCCTGCACCGGTTTGGCCACGGTGTTGCCGGCCATCAGCGTCAACATTTGCTCCGCCGCACGCCGACCGATTGCCTCGCGCGGGGTGTTGATGCTGCTCAGGCGCGGGACCATGTGTTCCGACATGGGCAGGTCGTTGAAGCCGAGAATCGCCACCTGCCCGGGGATCTTGATCCCGCAGCGCATGGCTTCGAGCAATGCACCCTGGGCCAGGTCGTCGTTGCCGAAGAAAATCGCATCGACATCGGGGTGACCGGCGAGCAGTTGCAGAAACAGTTCGCCACCGAGGCCGACCGAGGAGGCGCGTGGCGTCAGCACTTCCAGGTCCGGGTCATACAAACCGGCCTTTTGCAGGGCCTTGCGGAAACCTTCGCCGCGCAGCAGCGTGCGCTGGTCGAGTTGCGCACCGATGTAGGCCAGGCGCTTGCGCCCGCGGGACAGCAAGTGTTCGGCCGCCGTTTCGCCGGCAGCCAGTTGTGAAAAGCCTACGCAATTGACTCCGGCGGCGCTGTCGAGCTCCATCATGTAGACGCAGGGAATGTTGCTCGCTTCGATCATCCGCCGCGAACTTTCAGTGCGGTCGAAACCGGTCAGCAGCAAGCCGCGCGGCTGATAGGCCATGTAGTTGCGCAGCAGGTTTTCTTCTTCGTCGCGGGAATAGTGGAAGTTGCCGATCAGCACTTCGAAGCCCTTGGGGCGCAGCACCTGATGAATGGCTTCCAGGGTGTCGATGAATAACAGGTTGGACAGCGACGGCACCAACACCACCACCGAATGGCTCTGGGCCGAGGCCAGGGCGCGGGCAGCCGGGTTGACCACATAGTTGAGTTCGAGCGCCGCTTTCTGGACCTTTTCCACCAGTTCGGCGGCCACAGTGCTGACGCCGCGCAGGGCGCGCGAAGCGGTAATCGGACTGACACCAGCCAGGCGGGCAACTTCGTTGAGGGTAGGGCGGCCAGTGGTTCGTGTGTTTTTATCGTTTTTGGTTGAGGTCATCGATGGCTTGCCAAACAAAATTCAAGGCACTAAGGTAGCGCTGTCTCGATGCAGCTGCAAATGCGTGAGCGAGGGTTTGCCTGATCCTCGCTTTTTGGTGTTGGGAACGAACATGCTGCAACCCACAAAAATGACAAGAAGGCGTCGGCAACTTCTACTTTTGATCTAGTGTCATAACTGGCAAAGGTAGCGCTGTCTGCGCGCTGAGGTGTTACATGAATCATCCCATCACCGCCCTGGTCATCATGGGCGTTGCCGGTTGCGGCAAGACGTGCGTCAGCGAAGCCCTGTGCCAGCTCAGCGGCGCCACCGCCATTGAAGGCGACTCTTTTCACCCTGCCGCCAATATCGAAAAGATGAGCGCGGGTATCCCCCTGAACGATGAAGACCGTGCCGGCTGGCTCGACAGCCTGTGCGCTGAATTGCGCCGTGTCGACGCTCTGGGCCAGCGCCCGGTGCTGACGTGCTCGGCGCTCAAGCACATTTACCGCGAGCGCCTGCGCAGCGCCTTGCCAGGCCTGGGCTTCGTGTTCCTTGAACTGACCCCTGAAGTCGCCGCCGACCGTGTCTCCCACCGGCCGGGCCACTTCATGCCGTCGACCTTGATCGACAGCCAGTTCGCCACCCTCGAGTCCCCCGTCGGCGAGCCCTTGACCCTGGCCCTCGATGCGTCGACCCACAGTGTCGATGAGTTGGCCGTGCAGGCGCACCACTGGTGGCTCGGGCACGGCCTGAAGCGTGCCGGCTAATTTTGCTTCTAGAGATAGCGCTGTCCTTATGGCTTTCGAATTACCCGCTTCAATAACAACAACAACCAGGAGACACCCCTAATGTTTGGCATGTCCCACGAGACGTTCCTGCTGCTCGATGCAGTGGTCACGGTGATCGGGCTTATCGTTCTGATCACCAAGTTCAAGTTGCATCCCTTTCTTGCCCTGATCATCGCCGCCGCCTTCCTCGGGCTGACCTCCGGCATGCCGATCGGCACCATCATCAAGGCGTTCCAGGACGGCTTCGGTGGCGTGCTCGGTTTCGTCGGGATCATCCTCGCGCTGGGCACCATGCTCGGCAAAATGATGGCCGAGTCGGGCGGGGCGGACCAGATCGCCCAGACCCTGATCCGCGCCTTCGGCAAGGACAAAGTGCAGTGGGCCATGATGTTCGCCGCGTTCCTCGTGGGCATCCCGCTGTTCTTCGAAATCGGCTTCGTGCTGCTGATTCCGCTGGTGTTCATCGTTGCCCGGCGTACCGGCGTGTCGATCATCAAGATCGGCATCCCGCTGCTGGCCGGTCTGTCCGCCGTCCACGGCCTGGTGCCACCGCACCCGGGGCCGCTGCTGGCGATCGGCGTGTTCGGCGCCGACATCGGTAAAACCATTCTGTATGGCCTGATCGTGGCGCTGCCTACCGCGATCATTGCCGGCCCGATCTACGGTACGTTCATTGCCAAGCACATCCCTGGCCATCCGAACCAGGAGTTGGTGGATCAACTGGCACGCGAAACCGATTCGGCTGAACTGCCGAGCTTCGGCATCACATTGGTGACCGTGCTGCTGCCGGTGTTCCTGATGCTGCTCAAGACGTTTGCCGACGTGGTGCTGCCCGATGGCAACATCTTCCGCTCCTTCATGGACCTGATCGGTCACCCGATCTCGGCGTTGCTGCTGGCCTTGCTGCTGTCGCTGTACACCTTCGGCTACAAGCAGGGCATCGGTTCCAGCCAAATGATGAAATGGCTGGACGCGAGCCTGGCGCCGACCGCCGCGATCATTCTGATCATCGGTGCCGGCGGTGGCTTCAAGCAGATGCTGGTGACCAGCGGTGTGGGTGACGTGATCGGCCACATGGCGGTGAACGCACAGATCTCGCCGATCCTGCTGGCGTGGCTGGTGGCGGCGGTGATCCGCATCGCGACCGGTTCGGCGACCGTGGCGACCATCACTGGCGCGGGCATCGTGGTGCCGGTGGTGGGGATGATTCCGGGCGTGAACCGTGAGCTGCTGGTGTTGGCCACCGGTGCCGGTTCGTTGATCCTGTCCCACGTCAACGACGCCGGCTTCTGGCTGGTGAAGCAGTACTTCAACATGACCGTGGCAGAAACCTTCAAGACCTGGACCGCGATGGAGACCATCCTGTCGGTGGTGGGCCTGGGCTTCATTCTGTTGTTGTCGTTGTTCGTTTAAGCGCACCACAAAACCAAATGTGGGGGCGAGCCTGCTCGCGATGGCGGACTTACATTCAACATCTTCGTTGAATATAAGCCCTCATCGCGAGCAGGCTCGCTCCCACAGTGTTTTGTATTAGCTGGTGGCCTTTGGTGCGACCCCATCGGCCCGGAACATCCCGCGAATGCCGCGAACAGCCTGACGAATCCGGTCCTGGTTTTCGATCAGCGCAAAGCGCACGTGATCGTCCCCGTACTCACCAAAGCCCACGCCTGGCGAGACACAGACCTTGGCTTCGGCCAGCAGTTTCTTGGCGAACTCCAGCGAACCCAGATGGGCATAAGCCTCGGGAATCTTGGCCCAGACGTACATCGACGCCTTCGGATTCTCGACCATCCAGCCCAGCTCATGCAGGCCTTTGACCAACACGTTACGGCGCTGGCGGTATTGCTCGGCGATGTCGAGCACGCATTGCTGGTCGCCTTCGAGCGCCGCAATCGCTGCGACTTGCAGCGGGGTGAAGGTGCCGTAGTCGTGATAACTCTTGATCCGCGCCAGGGCGTTGACCAGTTCCGGGTTGCCGACCATGAAACCGATGCGCCAGCCCGCCATGTTGTAGCTCTTGGACAGGGTGAAAAACTCCACCGCAATGTCCTTGGCGCCCGGCACCTGCATGATCGACGGGGCTTTCCAGCCGTCGTAGACGATGTCGGCGTAGGCCAGGTCATGCACCACCAGCACGTCGTACTGCTTGGCGAGTGCGATCACCCGTTCGAAGAAATCGAGCTCCACACACTGCGCGGTGGGGTTGGACGGGAAGCCGAGGATCATCATTTTCGGCTTCGGAATCGAACCCCGGATAGCCCGTTCCAGTTCGGCGAAGAAATCCACGCCCGGCACCAGCGGTACCGAACGCACCTGGGCGCCGGCAATCACGGCACCGTAGATGTGAATCGGGTAGCTGGGGTTCGGCACCAGCACGGTGTCGCCCTGGTCGAGGGTCGCCAGCATCAAATGCGCCAGGCCTTCCTTGGAGCCGATGGTGACAATGGCTTCGGTTTCCGGGTCGATGTCGACCTCGTAGCGATCCTTGTACCAGTTGGAAATCGCCCGGCGCAGGCGCGGAATACCCTTGGACGTCGAGTAGCCATGGGTGTCTTCGCGCTGGGCGACGGTCACCAGTTTCTCGACGATGTGCGGCGGCGTGGCGCCGTCGGGGTTGCCCATGCTCAAGTCGATGATGTCTTCGCCACGGCGACGGGCGGCCATCTTCAGCTCGGCGGTGATGTTGAAAACGTAAGGAGGGAGTCGATCTATGCGCGCAAAGCGGCGCGGCGAACCTTGTTCGGCCATTGTTGCCTCGGATAACGTAAGCGCCCGGAACCGTCCGAGCGACGCTGGTCACTGCGGTGACCTGTGCGGAATGTACGGTCAGCTGTGGCAGACTGTCCAGCCTCCATGTAAACAAATTTTTCCGAAGGAATTGGGACGATGGAATTCACCAGTGGCTTTTTGCTGAGCCTTTCGCTGTGCCTGGACATTGGCGTGGCCAATATCGCCATGATCACCCTGGCGATGCAGCGCGGCTATTTTCAAGGCTTTGCTCTGGGCCTGGGGACCTGCGTCGGCGACCTGATCTACGCGGTGCTGGCGCTGGCGGGCATGACGGTTTTGCTGCAGTACGAAACCGTGCGTTGGGTGCTGTGGATCGGTGGTTCGGCGTTGCTGGTGTATTTCGCGGCGAAGATGATTTATTCGGCGATCCACCATGAAGCGTTGATGGCCGAAACGGTCGAGGTGGGGCAGAACTCCCATCGCAAAGAGTTTTTTCGCGGGATCTTCCTCGCCATGTCCTCGCCCAGCGCGATTCTCTGGTTCGCCGCCGTGGGCGGCACGTTGATCGCACGATCCGGCGGCGGTGGCCCGCTCAGTTCGGCGCTGTTCCTCGGCGGTTTTCTCTGCGCCGGTTTGCTGTGGTCCGCCGGCCTGTGCTTTGCCGCGAGCCATGGCGGCAAGTTGCTCGGCGACAAGCTGCTGCGGTACTCCTATATGGCATCTGCGGCGATCTTCTGCTATTTCGCGGTGTACGTGATCCTTTCCGGCTACAACGAATTTGTCGGTGCGGCTGCCGTCGAGCAGTTGCACGCACTGTAAGTGGGCGAAACGGGTTTGGCTTCTATACTCCCAGCCGAACCCATTTTTCCTTCCAGGAGTCGAGTCATGGATGAGCAAAAAAGCGTCGAATTGTTGGAACCGCGCTTTGAACGCGGACACTTCCTGCTGATTGCAGGGCTTGGCGCTCCCTTCACCCAGCAGACCACCGCAGGCATTCCCGCGCTTTGGGAAAAATTCAGTCCCCACATCGGCAACGTGCCGGGTCAAAAGGGTGAAGTCACCTACGGCGTCTGCTGCAATTTCGATGGCAAGGGTGGCTTTGATTACATCGCCGGGGTCGAGATCAGCAAGCTCGACGATTTGCCCGAGCAATACCGCTGGGTTGAAATTCAGCCGCAGTATTACGCGGTGTTCGAGCATAAAGGGCCGCTGGAATCCCTGTCGCAGACCTTTCGCTACATCTGCGATACCTGGCTGCCGCAGTCCGGGCATCAGGCGGCGGACGCCCCGGAATTCGAACGCTACGGCGAAGACTTCAACCCCAGGCTCAACACCGGAACACTGGAAATCTGGCTGCCGATCAAGGCCTGATCAGCCGCATCGAGAGACGTATCGACGATTCGTCTCTCGATGTCACGGGGAGGCTGATTTATGATCCCCGGCTTTCCCATCGCTGATTCCGAGTTGCCATGAACACCGTCATCCGTCACGTCCTGCCCGCCGACCTGGACCGTTGCTACGCCATCGAAACCGTAGCCTACGAGGGCGACGAAGCCGCGACCCGCGAAAAAATCGCCACCCGCATCGCCACCTGGCCCGAGGGTTTCATCGTCGCCGAAGTGGACGGCGTGGTGGCCGGCTTCATCAATTCCGGTGCGGCATTTGAAGTTGAAATGTCGGACGAAGCGTTCAAGGAACTGATCGGCCACGACCCGGCCGGGCCGCACGTGGTGATCATGTCGGTGGTGGTGCATCCGGATTTTCAGGGGCAGGGGCTGGCCAAGCGTTTGATGGGCGAGTTCATCGAGCGCATGCGCGCAATGGGCAAGGCCAGCATCAACCTGATGTGCAAGGAGCGGCATATCCCGCTGTATGCCGGGTTCGGCTTTGCCTACGTCAAGCCATCGGCGTCGGACCATGGCGGCATGGCGTGGCATGAGATGGTGCTCAGTCTCTAAAATTTTGCACAAAACCTGTGGGAGCGGGCTTGCCCGCGATGGACTTAAGAACACCGCGTTTAACCGGTAAACACGCGTTATCGTTATCGACCATCGTCGGAACGCCGCCCGGAGCAAGCTCGCTCCTACAGGTGCGTGGCGCACCTAGAACATCATTCCCATCCGCCGTTCATAGCCAATCCGCCCCTTGTACGCCTCGCCGCTGTCGACAAAACCATATTTGGCGTACAGGGCAATGGCCGCGGCGTTGTCTGCATCCACCGACAACTCCAGCCCGCGAATTTCCGGCCAGGCCTGGCGGGCCACTTCGGCCAAGTCTTGCAGGCAAGCCTTTCCATAGCCCTTGCCCTGGGCGCGCTGATCGACCTGCAAGGCATGCAGGGTGGCGCTGTGTTCGTCGGCCCAGGCGGGTAATACCGGTGGGCGTTTGAGCAGCAGGAAGGCCACGGGGATCGCGTCGGCCAACAGGGCAAATCCTTTGACGCCGGGGCCGGGTCGGGACAGCAGGGTGTGCAATGCACCGTGGATGTCACCGGAAAACCTGATTTGTTCCGGATGCACTTCGATGGCCTCCACCTGCTGGCGCTGCAGCGCATTGAGGCTTTCGTAAGGCACGAGTCGGGTTGTCACTGGAGTGTCCTTTTTCCAACGGAAATGAGCCTCGGATTCTAGCGAGTTTGCGTTCATGGATTATTTTTATTTCGGCTGTCGATTGGATGGATCGCCAGACGACTAAGGGTGTCTTCACAATAAAAACCACGGAGAACCACCATGAACGCCACCCACGAAATCCAGACCCTGATCGACACCTACCGTCAGGCGGTCATCGCCAAGGATGTCGAGAAAATCATGGCCCTGTATGCCGAGGACATCGTCTCCTATGACGCGGTCAAGGCGCTGCAGTTTCGCGGCAAGGCCGCCTACCGCGCGCATTGGCTCGAATGCATGGAAATGTGCCAGGGCCCGCACACTTTTGACTTCGACCAGATGAACATCGTGGCTGATGAACACATCGCCTTTGCCCATTGGCTGGCCCACTGCGGGGGCACCAATGACAAGGGTGAAACCCAGGCGTGCTGGATGCGCGTGACGGCCTGCTACCGGCGCGAGGCCGGACAATGGCGCATCGTCCACGAACACTGGTCGGCGCCGTTCGACATGATGAGCGGTACGGCCCTGTTCAATCTGGAACCCTGACCGGCGGGCAGTTGATCGGGAAGACGCGCCAAACGGCCGATTCACGGCCATAGTTGATCTTCGACCCTGGAGAAGCTCATGAAATATTTATGCCTGGTCTACAGCGACGAGCACCTGCTGCATGCGTTGCCGGAAAGCCCAAAGGACGCCGAGTGCATGGCGTACGCCGAGTCGATCCAGGGCAGTGGCCGAATGGTCGCCGCCGAGGCGCTGGAGTCGGTGCAGACCGCCACCACCGTGCGCATGCGCAACGGCAAGCTGTCGATCACCGACGGCCCGTTCGCCGAAACCAAGGAGCAACTGGCCGGCTTCTACCTGATCGACGCCAAGGACCTCAACGAAGCCATCCAGGTCGCCGGTGACATTCCGGCGGCCCGGGTCGGTTGTGTCGAAGTGCGCCCCGTTCGCCAGTTGAACCCTTGAAATGACGGTGTCGGTCAAGGAGCGCGTCGAGCAGGTCTATCGTGAAGAGTCGCGACGGATTCTGGCGACACTGATCCGCTTGCTCGGCGATTTCGACCTCGCCGAAGAGGCCCTGCATGAGGCGTTTTTCATCGCAGTCGAGCGCTGGCAGCGGGACGGTGTGCCGGACAATCCGCGGGCGTGGCTGGTGTCCACCGGACGCTTCAAGGCCATCGATGTGTTGCGCCGGCGCGCCCGCTTCGCCGCGTCTCGTCCGCTGTTGATCGCGCAACTGGAAGAACTGGAGCAGGCCGACTGGAGTGACGAGGACGTGGAAGACGACCGCCTGCGGCTGATTTTTACCTGCTGTCACCCGGCACTGGCGGCGGACGCCCAGGTGCCGCTGACCCTGCGGGAAGTCTGCGACCTGACCACGGAAGAAATCGCCCGGGCCTTCCTCTCGGCGCCGGCCACCATCGCCCAGCGCATCGTGCGCGCCAAGTCGAAAATCCGTGACGCGAAAATCCCTTATCAGGTGCCGACCCTGGCGGAACTGCCCGAACGCCTCGACAGCGTGTTGCGGGTGATTTACCTGGTGTTCAACGAAGGTTATTCGGCGTCCATCGGCGCGCTGGTGACCCGCGAAGAGTTGACCCGTGAAGCCATTCGACTCGGGCGTTTGCTCATGGAGCTGTTGCCGGAGCCGGAGGTGATGGGGCTGCTGGCGCTGATGCTGTTGCACGAATCGCGGCGCCCGGCGCGCACGTCCTCTGGTGGCGAGTTGATCTTGCTGGATGAGCAGGACCGAACGTTGTGGGACAGCCAGATGATCGCCCAAGGTTGTGCGTTGGTGGAGCGGGCGCTGGGCACGCGGCGATTCGGCCCCTATTGCCTGCAAGCGGCGATTGCGGCGGTGCATGCCGAAGCACCGTCGGTGGAGCAAACCGACTGGGCGCAGATTGTCGGGCTGTATGACGTGTTGCTGCGCGCCGTACCTTCGCCGGTGATCGAGTTGAACCGTGCAGCGGCCCTGTCGAAGCGGGACGGGCCGCTGGCGGGGTTGGCGCTGGTCGAGGCGATTCTGGAGCGTGGTGAGTTGCAGGATTACCACTTGGCCCATTCGGCGCGAGCGGAATTTTGTCGGCAGTTGGGGCGGGTGGAGCAGGCGCGGCAGGCGTATGAGCGGGCGCTGGAGTTGACCCGGCAGGAGCCGGAGCGGCGGTTTATCCGGGGGCGGCTCAAGGGGTTGAGGTGATGTGGGTGTATCGGCGGCCTCTGGGCCGACCGGGTTTTGGTTTGGTTGTGTACATATCCGTTGTTGCGGTGATGGCGGCTGGCGGTTTCGCCCTTACGGCGAGTCCCTTTTGTCAAACGCCACAAAAGGAACCAAAAGGTCTCGCCCCGAGCGTCCGGCCCCTCGCTAAGGCTCGGGGTTCCTTCGCTGCGGTATCCATCCGGGGACACTGCCCTCCGGTCTGCTTCGCGACGACCTACATGCAGCGTGTTCGACTGCGTCGAACGGCGCTGCGCGCCACTCCCCGGATGAACACCTCCACTCAGCCTCCCGAAGGGGCGGGTGGATCAAGATCAAGAGCTGCAGGCGAGCTAACGCTCGGCCTGATGAGTGGAGTAGAGCGGGTGGGGGCGCCGCCTTGCTTCTCTGTGGGAGCGAGCTTGCTCCGGGCGGCGTTCCGACGAAAAACGTCCGGGCAACGCGGTCATTCAGCCAGACCGCGTCATCGTTGACGACCATCGCGAGCGGGCTCCCACTGGTTCCGCGCAGCGCCGAAGCACTCTCACTCCAGCATCTTGCCCAGCAACCAACTGCCCGCCGGTCCCGGTGGGTGCAGTCGCGACCACAGGGCATCGACCGACACCGTCTTCGGCCAGCCACGCACCGGCAGCTCCTGCAAGGTGCCTGGACCGAAGCGCTCCACCAGCCAGCGTGGCAATGGTGCCCAGCCGAATCCGCCCTGGGCCATTTCCAGCAGCATCAAATAACTCGGCGCCGACCAGACGCGACCCTTCGCCCGGCTTTCGTATGGATTGACGATGGTTGCCAGGCGCAATTCACGGTGCTGCTGCAGTACGTCCTGATCAATGTATTGCAGCGCTGCCAGCGGGTGTTCGGGGGAGGCGAACAGCGCGATGTCCGTGCGTTCATCCACCGTCGAGCTGACCAGGTCCGGCGGGTAGCTGTCCTGCATTTCGGCGAAGGCCACCTGTGCCCGACCGCTCTGTACCAGGGCCACCAGGTCCTCGCATTCGGCGATCAGGCATTCGAGTTCCAGGTCGGGATAACGCTGATCGAATGCACTGAGTGCCGCTTCGAAGCGATCGGACTGGTAGGTGTCGGACAGTGCCACGGTCAGTTTCGCCTCGACCCCTTGGGACAGTTGGCTGGCCGCCATTTCCAGGCGGCTGGTGGCGGCCAGAATGTCCTCGGCGCGCTGCAACATCACGTACCCGGCCGGGGTGAGCGTGGGTTTGCGGGTGGTGCGGTCGAACAGCGTCAGGTTGAGGTCGATTTCCAGACTGGCCACCGCCGCGCTGACGGTCGACTGACTGCGACCCAATTTACGCGCCGCAGCGGAAAACGAGCCTTGGGTCGCGGCCTGGACGAAGGCCTGCAACACTTCTTGGGAGGCCATGAACTATCGCCTTGATCGATGGTTATTGGTTATGAAGTATCGGTGCGAGGCAGGATCATGGCAACCATCGTCACTCAAGGAGTCAGGCCATGAGCGCCAACAAATCCATCACTGAGCGTATTTTCCAGGCCATCGGTTTCGAATTGCTGGCCATCCTGATCTGCACCCCCTTGCTGGCGTTGATCATGGACAAGCCGATGCTCGACATGGGCGTCGTGACCCTGGTCATGGCCGCCCTGGCCCTGGCGTGGAACGTGGTGTTCAACGGCTTCTTCGATCGGATGCTCAAGCGCCTGGCCATTGCGCACAACGCCTGGGTCCGTGTGGTGCATGCACTGTTGTTCGAAGGTGGGCTGGTGGCCCTCGGCGTACCGCTGATTGCCTGGTGGCTGAACATCAGCCTGTGGCAGGCATTTTTGCTGGATATCGGGGTGCTGCTGTTTTTCCTGCCGTACACCTACCTGTACCACTGGGTGTATGACGTGGTGCGCGAGCGCATGGTCATTCGTGAAAGCTGCGGCGCATAAACGACGAGAGCGAGCTGGCTCGCGAAAGGGTCAACGATTCAACGTCATTGTTGAAGGTCAGACCGCATTCGCGAGCCAGCTCGCTCCCACAGGTTTTGTGTCAGGTCCCGGTCCGGGTATCAGACGTGGAAGTAACCTACGCAGGAATCGAACGGCAGACGCTTGAGTTCGATCTTGTTCAGGTCCAGCACTTCACGCAGGGCTTTGGTTTCGCCCGGGAAGTTGCGGTAGGCGACTTCGTCGAGCACTACGATTGCGCCTTTAGGCATGTACGGCAGGAAGGTTTCCAGCGCGACTTTGGTCGACTCGTACAGGTCGGTGTCGAGAATCAACATGGCCACGACCAGATCAGGACGGGTCTTGACCCACTCAGGCACGGTCTTGACGATGTCACCCTTGACCAGTTCGCAGCGCGGGATGCGGTTGACCGGGCGCAGCAGGTCGTTGGCGTCGATCATGTCCTGGATCAGCGACTGGTCGGTGTCGGAGAACATGGTCTCGTTGACGTCGGCCGGGTCTTCGTTCTTGTCGATGCTCTGGAAGCCTTCGAAGGTGTCGAAGCCGATGATCGAGCGGTTGATCGCGTAGGGTTCCAGGATCATCGACAGGTGCATGTAGAGCATCAGCGAGTTGCCCTTGTACACGCCGCACTCGATGATCGCGCCCGGTACTTCGGCCACTTTCTTGAACAGCTCCATGCGCGACAGCGCAGCGGTCACGCCGATGCGGTTGGCGAAGACGAACGGTGCATCGGCGACGTATTCGGCATCGACCCGTTTGAGGACGTTGGCACGGGTTTCGTTGTACTGGGCCTCGGCAGGCGTGATGCGACGCTTGGTCATTGGTCGATTCCTTGGAAATTCGAAAAGTCGTGGGCGTGGAAATAGTCTTTGAAGCCTGCGCCGACATCCGGGCACGCGCTGTCGACGTTGATGGCGCCGCGCTGGTGCTTGAGGTCGTCGAGGTGCATCAGGCGGAAGTCCACGCTGAAGCGGGTTTGATTGGTGTGGTTGGCCACGGTGCCGTGCAGGTGCGAGCCAGAGAAGATCAGCATCTCACCGGTGTTGCCGGCGATGCGCACTTCAGAAGTGCTATTGATCTCTTCCAGTGGCACCGGGTGCACCCGGACTTCCTCCTTGAGGTTGTCCTTGGCCTTGTGGCGTTGATTGTTGATCCAGTCGTTGAGGCTCCATTGGCTGGAGGTGTTCTTCACCGGTACGTCGAAGTAGCCGGCGTTGATCATCATGGTCTGGTCGGGGCTGATGGTGTGCACCGGCATCCAGGTGTTGATCTGGCAATCGACGCTGCCGTACCACGTGTCGCGATGCGGCTTGTAGGCGTAGCTGACCCCGGCGTGCAGGTAGTCATAGTTGGGCACCACGCGAATGCGCGGCACGTCGAAAATGTATTCGCGCGGGTCGACGCCGATCTCGTCGATGAACGACA
Source organism: Pseudomonas fluorescens group sp. PF-69 (assembly GCF_054481235.1). Lineage (NCBI taxonomy): Bacteria > Pseudomonadati > Pseudomonadota > Gammaproteobacteria > Pseudomonadales > Pseudomonadaceae > Pseudomonas > Pseudomonas fluorescens group sp. PF-69. The sequence continues at coordinate 3,038,035 of NZ_JBTMNC010000001.1, forward strand.
GGATCAATTCCTTGACGCGTTGGCTGTTGGTGAACTGGCCCTTGAGGCGCGTCACCAGAACCACGAATTCTTCCACCGGCATCAGCGTGTGCAGCGCCTGGTGATGGGTCTCGCCGTCGAAGGCGGCGGTGATGCTGTCCTGGGCGAACACGCACAGATCCTTGGCGGCGCGCAGATGAGTGTTCAGGAAGATGTCACCGGCGTAGATGGCTTCTTTGAAGTCAGCTTTGTGTTGAAGCTGATTGATGTACAGATTCACGAATTCGCTCCTGAATGCATCGAGTCTTTTATGAGTCGGCATCACGCTAGCAAACTGAAGGGCTGCTGGACGTGTGGCGCGTCAACAAAACGTAAGCTCCCGGGCTTGTGAGCAAATTCCGTGCCGTCGGACAAAAAAAATCCCGGCTCAGGATCGGGCCGGGACGGTTGAAACAACAATCGAATCAGAACAACTGCGTGAACAACCAGTACAGGCTGCCCGACAGCACAATGGCCGCCGGCAAGGTCAGTACCCAGGCCATCAGCAGGTTGCGGATGGTCCTCATCTGCAGGCCGCCACCATTGGCGACCATGGTCCCGGCCACACCGGAAGACAGCACGTGCGTGGTCGAAACCGGCAAACCGAACATGTCGGCGGCGCCGATGGTCAGCATGGCCACGGTTTCCGCCGAGGCGCCCTGGGCATAGGTCAGGTGGGTCTTGCCGATCTTCTCGCCAACCGTCACCACGATCCGTTTCCAGCCGACCATGGTGCCCAGGCCGAGGGCGATGGCCACCGCGATCTTCACCCATAGCGGGATGAAGCGTGTCGAGTTATCGATCTGCTGCTTGAACAGTTGCAGCTTGCCGCTGGTGTCGGCGTCGAAGTTGCCGAGCTTGTTCTTGTCCATCAGGCGAATGGTTTCGCTGGTCAGGTACATGTCGTTGCGCACGTTGCCCACGGCTTCGGCGGGGACTTTCGACAGCGAACCATACCCCTTGACCTCGGCGCCAATGCTACCGGTCAGCGCGGCGAGCGCCGGCACCAATTGCGGCGTGGCGTCCTTGCTGCGCACGTAGTCGGACAGCACCGCCCGTGGGTCGGCCGGCGCGGGTTGCGGTGCATTTTTGACCAGTGCTTGCTGGGTGACTTCGGCCACGGCCGCGAATTGCAGGGCCTGGTCGGCCGGCATGGTGCGGTTCAGGGCGTAAGCCATTGGCAGGGTGCCGACCAGGATCAGCATGATCAGGCCCATGCCTTTCTGACCGTCGTTGGAGCCGTGGGCGAAGGACACGCCGGTGCAGGTCACGATCAGCAGACCGCGAATCCACCAGGGTGGCGGGGTCTGACCTTTCGGCTCCTTGTACAGCGCGCGGTTTTTCACGAACGCGCGCAGGGCCAGCAACAGCAACGCGGCGCAGCCGAAGCCGACCAGTGGCGAGAGCAGCAATGCATAACCGATCTTGATCGCTTGCGCCCAATCCACGCCGCTGGTGCCATCGCGGCCGTTCATCAGTGCGTTGGCCACGCCCACGCCGATGATCGAGCCGATCAGGGTGTGCGACGAAGACGCCGGCAGGCCCAGCCACCAGGTGCCGAGGTTCCACAGGATCGCCGCGATCAGCAGGGCGAAGATCATCGCAAAGCCAGCGGACGAGCCCACCTGCAGAATCAATTCCACCGGCAGCAGGGCGATGATGCCGAAGGCCACCGCGCCGCTGGACAGCAACACGCCGAGGAAGTTGAAGAAACCGGACCAGACCACCGCGACGTTCGGCGGCAATGAGTTGGTGTAAATCACGGTGGCCACCGCGTTGGCGGTGTCGTGGAAACCGTTGACGAATTCAAAGCCCAGAGCGATCAACAGCGCGACGCCCAGCAGCAGAAATGGCGTCCAGGTGGTCACCACCGTGCCGAGTTCGTTCATGTCGCGCATCAGGCTGTAGGCGGTGAACAGCAAGCCGATGGCCAGTACCGCAAAAAATACGACGATGGTGAACAAGCCGGGTTTTTTGTCCAACTGCGGTTTTGCACTACTGGCAGGGGCCTGAGCGGCAGTGAAAGTGGGCGTAGCCATACCGGACATTCCTGAGGATGGAAGGAGTACCGGTCATGATCGTTGCCAATTGTTACAGGGAGGCTGCTTTGGATCAGTGTTTAGGTGTTTCGTGGGTCGTTTATCTGAAACCCGGACAATCCTGAGGTTGTACAAAAACCTGTGTCGGGTGATGAAGGGAGTGTCAATAATCCTTGCGCTTGCGAAACGCCCAGCGTCCGGCGATCAGGGTAAAAGTCGCGACCAGCGCCACCAGAATCCAGAATCCTTCGGGGTCCTGGGCAAGTGGCACCCCACCGACGTTCATGCCGAAGAAGCCGGCAATGATGTTGATCGGCAATGCCAGTACCGTCACCACGGTCAAGGTGAACAGCGTGCGGTTGCTTTGTTCGTTGAGGTTGGCGGCGATCTCCTCCTGCAGCAGCTTGATCCGTTCGCCCAGCGCCGTAAGGTCGTTGATGATTAGCGCGAACTCCTCGGTGGATTTGCGCAGCTCTTTCACGTCCTCCTTCTGCAACCAGGGCGGCGGGCGATTGAGCAGGCGCAGCAACGACCCCGGTTCCAGCGCCAGCAGCCGTTGCAAGCGCACCAGCACCCGACGGTTGGCACCCAGCTCGGCGCGGTTGGTCGACAGGCGCGAGGAGAGTAATTCGTCTTCGACCTGATCGACACTCTGGCTGGTCTTGCGCACGATCTGGGTCAGCACTTCACCCTGATCGCGCAGCAGGTGCACCAGCAGTTCCAGCGGCGAGCGAAAGCGTTCGCCAGCCTTCACTGAAGAGCGCAGCTTGTCCACCGAGTGCAGCGGTTGCAGGCGTGCGCTGATGATCAGCCGACTGCGCACGCAGACCCACAGCGTCGAGACATCCGACGAGACCATGCTGCTTAGGTTGAACACCACGTCGTTGACCACCGCCAGCAAGGCCGAGTCGACATGCTCGATACGCGTCGAGCGCGAACCTTCGTGCAAGGCCTCGAAAAACTCTTCGGGTAATTCCAGATGGCTTTTCATCCAGCGCTCGCACGCGGCATGGGCCAGATTCAAATGCAGCCAGAGGAACTCGTCGCTGTCGTCCGGTTGCTTCAGGCATTGCAGCGCCCTGGCCGAATCGATCTCGCGACCGCGCTCACCAGGACGAAAACTGAAGCCGTAAAGCAAGCCGAACAGATCCGGATCGCGATGGCTTTGATCGATGCTGTGGTTCATGAGTGCTCGCAAGGTGAGGCGCCTGCTGCGGGTTTTACAGGTTCACTTGAGCCGCATCATCGCAAGCGTTGATGACGTTTTTGTGACGGCAAAGTGAACGCAAACGATTGCTCGGCCGATGGTCGGATTTCCCTAAAGAACCGCTCTGGCACGCCGATCTTGCTTGGGGTAAGTTGCGCGCCTTCGGCCAGAAGCCGACGCCGCAGACATGGATGTCCGGAGACCTTTCACGCCTGAACCGGGCGTGCTTCATTCCTGTCATGAGTACCGTCCGATGTTTTTGCAAAAGTCCCTGAGAGCGCAAATTCTCGCCCTGCTGAGCGGCAGCCTGATTGCGATGTTGCTGATCGCGCTGGCCTGCTTTCACTTTTTGTCCAGCGGTGTCCAGAGCTACGCCAACCTGATCGAGGGGCCGTTGCACACGTCGCAACTGATCGATGAAGCCAACCTGCAATTCAAGGTGCAGGTGCAGGAGTGGAAAAACGTCCTGCTGCGCGGCAAGCAACCGGCGGACCTGGACAAGTACTGGAAGCAGTTCCAGGAGCGTCAGGGCGATGTGCAGAACATTCTCGGCGAACTGGCCGGGCAGCAGGGCATCGAGCCGCAACTGAAATCCCGCATCGAACGGCTGCGCGACGAGCATCGCCAACTGGGCGCCGCGTATCAGAAGGGCCGCGATGCCTATCTCGCGGCGGGGGCCGATCCCACTGCCGGTGACACCGCAGTCAAGGGTGTGGACCGCGCGACCAGCGATCAGATGAGCGAATTGGTCAGCGAGTTGCGCCAGCAGGGTGTAGAGCAATCGAAACAGCTCAGCGCCAGTGCCGATCGCACCGTGTTGCTGGGGATCATCGTGATGCTGGCGTCGGGGTTGCTGATCGGTCTGTTGAGCCTGTGGCTGATCAACCGCAACCTGGTCGAGCCGATTCGCCAATTGATCGAATACGTGGCGCAACTCAGTCACGGCAAATTCGCCGAGCGCGTGGCCAGCAACCGTCAGGATGAATTGGGCAAACTGGCGATGGCGGCCAATACCTTGCGCGATTTCCTCGCTGAGACCTTCAGCCGCTTGCAACGCAGTGCCTCGGATCTGGAAAGCGCCAGCGGCGAGCTCAATTCGATTGCGACCGTGATGGCCGGCGGCACCAACGAGCAGTTCAACCGCACCGATCAGGTGGCCACAGCGATGAACGAAATGTCCGCCACCGCCCAGGAAGTCGCCCGCCATGCCGCCGATGCCGCACGGGCCGCCGACGACGCCGACCAGTCCGCGCAGCAGGGCGAGAAAGTCATGCAGGGCACCATCGACACCATCACCCGGATGCGCGGCGAAATCGACAACACCGCCACGGTTATTCGTCAGCTGGAAACCGACAGCGGGCGCATCGGCAAGGTATTGGAAGTGATTCGCGGCATCGCCGAACAGACCAACCTGCTGGCGCTCAACGCCGCGATTGAAGCCGCTCGCGCTGGAGAGGCCGGACGCGGTTTTGCCGTGGTGGCCGATGAAGTGCGCAGCCTGGCCCAGCGCACGGCGGCGTCGATCATCGAAATCAACCAGATTATCCAGACCGTGCAGAGCGGTGCAGTGGATGCGGCCCAGGCGATTGAAAGCGGTCAGTCGCGCAGTGAGGAAAGCGTTCAGCAGGTCACCGAGGCCGGTGCCATGCTCGAGCGCATCACCCTGGCCGTGGAAGCGATTCGCGACATGAACCGCCAGATTGCCACCGCCGCCGAAGAGCAGACGTCCGTCGCCGAAGACATCTCGCGCAATCTGACGGAGATCACCAGCATCGCCAGTACCAACCTGGACAACGTGCAACGCACCGAAGCGGCGAGCAACAACCTGCACGGGTTGTCGGGGGAGTTGAACGAGGTGACAGCGCGTTTGAGCGCGTAATGAAAACGGCTGTGTATCGGTTCGCTTACCGAGTCGGTACACAGTCGATCTCAAGCGTTGGCTCGGCGTGTCGATGAGGGAGGGGACTTCGAACCACTTTGGATAACGCCCATGGTCAGCATCACATCCGTTTCAATCACCCAGCCACCGTCGAGCACGGCGACCACTTCGACCAGCGCCACGAGCACTGAAGACACCTCCACCGCGGCCGCGACCTCGACATCGACTTCAAGCGATGACACCAAGGTTTCCGCTGGCGGCACACAGGCATCGGGTAGCAGCAGCTCCAGCAGCAGCGAAGAGTCCGACTCGGTCAAAGAACTGCGCAAGCAGATCGCCGAGCTGCAAAAGCAATTGCAGGAACAACAGCAGCAACTGCAAGCGGCCCAGGCCAAGCAGGAAAGCGCCGATGCCAAGGCGGCTGATGTGGCGGCGGCTCAGGCGCAGATAGCGACGACCTCTGCCTCATTGCAAACCGCCACCGCATCGCTGCTGCAAGCGTTGCAGGAAGAGGGCGGCAGCACGTCCGGTTCGCTGGTCAGCACATCGGCGTGAACTGAAAACGCACAAAAGCCGCACGATGGTCAGGTCGTGCGGCTTTTGTGCGTGTCGCGGTTACTTGTCTTGCTTGTTCTTCAGGACCTTGCCGGTGGCGGCATCGATGTCCACATCCCACTCGACGTTCTGCTTGTCGCGCAGTTCGATCTCATACTCGAAACCGTTGAAATGGTTATCCAGCTCGGTCTTGGTGATCGATGCACCCGGGTGCAGGTCCAGGGCGATTTTGTTCAGCTCTTCCAACGGCTTGATCTTGCCGTCCTTGACCAGTTGCGGGATCTCGTCCACGCGAACATCGGCCTGGGCCAAACCCGCGGTCAGGGTCAAGGCAGCGGCGGTGAGGAGGGCTGTCAGGGTTTTCATGGGCATCTTTCCTTGGGTGAGCTGTTTGAGTGGGATCAGGTTAATTGTGGCAACTTAATTCAGCCTTAATTCCCGAGCATCGCTGGTTTGCCAGCGATGCGGACGCGTCGATCCCGGCTCAGAAACCGTTGTTGCGCAACACCTGCTCCACACTCGCCGCCGCCGGGCGCTTGTAGAATTTGAGCAACTCACTCGCACGGTTGGTGAAGATGCCGTCGACGCCGGCGTCCATGGCTTTCTGGTAATCCACCGCATCGTCGAGGGTGTAGACATGCACCAATAGCCCCTGGTCGTGGGTGTACTGGTTCATCCAGGGCTTCACCAAATCCGCGTAACTCTGATCACCCCCCTGGGTCAGTGCGGCAGACGGACCGGTGCCGATCGCGCCCTGGGCCTTGGCGTAGTCGATCCAGCGCTGGAATTCGGCTTTGTCCTTGGGTTGCTGTCGGGCGTAGTAAGCCGCTTTGTCTTTCTCGCCAGACTTGGCAAACGGCACGTTGGAGGCCGGCTCGATGTTGCCTTCGCCCACCCAAAGCAGAAGGATTTTCGGCACCTGCGGCATTTCCTTTTGCAGCAACTCGAGGCTGCTCTTCTCGAAGGTTTGCAAGATCACCTTGCCAGTGCCCTGGCCGACGGCCACTTCGTTTTTTGTCGGTGTCGACCCCGGCGGGATCAGCCAGCCACGGGCCTGGAGTTTTTCCTTCAGCTCGCGTTCGATGCCGGGAAACTGCCTGGGCTCCTTGGTTTCGATGTACAGACCGGGTTTGTGCAGCGGGTTGCCTTCGGCGATGTCGATGATTTCATCGAGGGTGAGGATTTTCAGGCCGGCAAATGCGGGCCGCGCGCGATCCGGGTAGGCGCTGTTGAACCAGCTGCCGGCGTCCAGGGTTTTCAGTTCGGCGAGGGTGAATGCCGTGGCCGGGCTGTCCTTGCGCTCGGGGAACCGGGTGGCGACGTCGGTGGTGCGTTGCAGATGGTTGTCGTGCAGAGCGAACAGCACGCCATCCTTGCTGCGTTGCAGGTCCAGCTCCAGGTAATCGGCGCCGAGATCGCGGGCGGTCTTGTAGGCGGCGGCAGTGGATTCCGGGGCATCAAAGGACGCGCCGCGATGGGCAATCACCGCCGGGTGCGGGATGCCCAGACGGGCTGCCAATGCAACGGGGGCTGGCTCGCTGGCGGCATGCGCCTGGCCGAGGCCGAGCAGCAGACTCAGCAGCAAGGCGCTTTGGCTGAAGGTGACGGGCATGGTCGAAATCCTTTCGCGATGGTTGTCGAAGCCCTCTCTTGTAGCAACTGAGCGTGACAAGCGCCATCGCCGGACCGACATCCATCTGTTCAAAACGGTTTTTTGCAGTACCCTAGCCCCGGCCATTTCCCCGGCAGAGGGAAATCCACTTGCCATCCTTGCGTGTAAACCATCCATCACCTTTTGTGAGGTTTTCATGCGCATCACTTCCCAGCTCATCTGCCAGGCCGCCGACCAACTCAAAGGTTTCGTCGGGCTCAATCGCAAGACCGGCCGTTACATCGTGCGCTTCAGTGAAGACGCTTTCGGCATGGACGTGGCCGATGACGGCATCATTCCCGCCAGCGAATTCGTCTGGGCGTCCGGCCCCGAGCAGGCCATGACCCTCAAGCGCGAGTTGATTCAGTTGTTGCTGGATCAGAACATCGATGACCGGATCAACATCACCGAGCCGTTGCGGGTGTACATGCAGCGGCGGGAAGTGCCGGAGATTTTGGCGGTGAGGCAATCGGTGCAGGGTTGAGTCTTTGCAGTGATTCGACTGGCCCCATCGCGAGCAGGCTCGCTCCCACCGATCCATTGTGGGAGCGAGCTAACGCCGCATCAATTACCGTTCGAACTCATAAGCCCGCTCAACCTGGCATACCCGCGTATGGCAATGGGCATACCAAGTCGAGCGCCCCCGTTCCCGAATCGCGCTGTGCTCGGGATGCTGTTTCCACGCCAGGATCGCCGCCTCACTGGCCCAGTACGACACGGTAATCCCCAACCCGTCATCGCCCCGTGCCGACTCCACCCCGAGGAACCCCGGCTGTTGGCGGGCCAGCTCGACCATGCGCTCGGCCGCTTCGGCGTAACCCTGGTCCCCCTCGGTGCGCAGCGAGGTGAAGATCACGGCGAAGTAAGGGGCTGGCGGGGTGTTGGCGATCATGAGGGCTGCCCCGCGGAGGCCTGGATGAATGCCCGTACCAGGGGCGGCAAGGTGCCCTTGAGCGCGGCGCGTTCGGGTTGGAACAGGGTGGCGACAAAGAACGGATGACCTCGCAGTTCCAGCGCTCGCAAGCCGTGGGCCGAATCCTGCCCGACGCTGTGAAGGTCATGCCTGAGCAGTGCTCGTTCGAACTCAGGATTCACACCGTAGTTACAGCGGTAGCCTTCACGTATTTCAGAAGTTTCGTACGCCTTGGCGATCAACGAACCCTCAAGCAAATGAATGCTGTCGATGGCTTCCACTAGCGAGCAGGCCAGCGGCGTGAGCAACACCCGCGCAGCGTTGGGCGATGTCTCGCCATGTTCGGCATCCGTCCAGCCCAGCACGTTGCGCGCATATTCCAGCACGGCGTGTTGAAAGCCGCCGCAGGTGCCGAGGAAAGGCAGCCCTTGTTCGCGGGCATAACGAATCGCCCGTAATGCGCCGTCCGTGTTGCGGTAGGGGCTGGCGGGCACGCACCAGAAACCGTCGTAGTCATCGAACGGGGTGTCGGCGTGGATGCTGTCAGTCGCCAGCCAATGCCCTTGCACGTTGTGGCCACTGTGTTCGGCAGCCATGTCCAGGGCCACGGGAATGGCCTGGTGAGCGGTGACGTGCGGGTCATAGTCGCCGATCAGGGCGATGCGGATAACGCGGTTTTCCATGAGCAACCTCGGCGCTTGTTGATTCCTGGCGCTCACTATAGATTGGCGTTCACGCACTCAATATGGGCGTTTTCCCAAGTGATCAATGCAGCAACGCACTATCGACTGGACTACCCGGACCTGGCCCTGATTCTGGCGTTGGTGCGTGGCGGCTCTCTGGCCCGGGCCTCGCAGCTGTTGCGGGTGGATGTCTCGACGGTGTTTCGTGCGGTGCGTCGACTGGAAGCCGCGCTGGGTCAGCAATTGTTCGAAAAGAGCCGCGCCGGCTACTTGCCAACCAGCCTGGCCCAGGCCTTGGCCGAGCAGGCCGAGCGCGCCGAACAGGCACTTGAGGCCGCGCGCATTGGCGTGGAGCAGGGCGGTGAAGTGATCAGCGGTACCGTGCGCCTGACCTGCACCGACTCGGTCCTGCAAGGTTTGTTGCTGCCGGCGCTGGCGCGGTTCATGCCCAATTACCCGGCACTGACCATCGAACTCAGTACCTCCAACGACTTCGCCAACCTCAGCCGTCGCGACGCCGACATTGCCCTGCGCCTGACCCGTACGCCGCCCGAGCACTTGGTGGGGCGGCGACTGGCGGCCATCTCCTACCGGGTGTGCGCCAGCGAGAGCTATCTGCAATCGGTCGATCCCCATGACCTCGCCGCACTGACCTGGATTGCCCCGGACGAATTCCTTCCCGATCACCCGACCATCGCATGGCGTCGCCAGGCGTTGCCGGGCGTGACGCCCGCCTATCGCTGCAACAGCATGCTGTCGGTGACCGAACTGGTCCGGGCAGGGTTGGGGGTGGCGGCGTTGCCGGACTTCCTGATCGGCGACGGGTTGCAGGCGCTGGGTGAGCCATTGCAGGGTTACGACACCGCGCTGTGGCTGCTGACCCGCCCGGATTGCCGCGCCCTGCGCTCGGTGGTCACCTTGTTTGATGAGCTGGGGCGGGCATTGAAGCTGCCGTAAACAGCTCAGCCTTTTGATGGCGCCGCGTTCAACACGTGCTGATGCATTTCCGAGGTCAGGTTTTCGATGCGTTCGCTCAGCTCCTTGGTCAGTTGAGTCAGGCGAGTGTTTTGTTCGAGTAATTCCATCAGTTGCGACGTGTTCTTCGCCGCCTCTGCCTGTCGCTCACTGTTGGCGGTCGCCAGCGCTTCACGATGCTGGGCATCGGCATCGGACTGCGCTTTATCCCGCGCCGCCTGACGGGTCTGGGCCAGCAGAATCAGAGGTGCGGCATACGCCGCCTGCAGGCTGAACGCCAGGTTGAGCAGGATGAAGGGATACGCGTCGAAGTGGGTCACACCGGAGATGTTGAGGACGATCCACACCGCGACGATCAGCGTCTGGGCACCGAGAAAAGTCGGCGTACCAAAGAACCGCGCAAAAGCCTCGGCACGCAGGGCGAACTTGTCATCGCCAAAGGTCGGTGCCAAGTGGGCGTGAGGGCGATGGAAGCGCAGGTGATCGACGGGGGAGGCGGGTTTGTTGTTGGGTGTCGTGCTCATGGTGATCTCTGGTGGAGGCTGGAACTTGGACTCACTATAACCCCGGTGCCAGTTTCATTCTGAAACACATTGCGCCGATCTATCCGCAGCCGCCCCAATGTGGGACAACGCCCGCACATTGTCATTTATGGCAACTGGTAGCAGGCCAGGAACATATCCAGTGCCGACTCCACGACAGAGCCCTGCATGTCTGCCGACAAGCCCGGCAACCCCATGGAAACCTGCGGCCAGAACGCGAAGGATTTGAGCAGGCCCTGAACCTGTTGCGCAGCAAATGCAGGATCGACTGCTTTCAACCGACCATCGGCCTGGGCCGCGCGAATCCACACCGTCAGGCTTTCTTCGCGCTCACCCAGGCGAGCCACCATGTCCTGAGCGCGCTCAGGGGAATGGATGGTTGCCGCAATGGCCACTCGCGCCAGGTCGAGGAAATTTTCATCGCCCAGCATCTGCATTTTCGCCATCAGTTGCAGGCGCAGTTGCTCTCGTAGCGGTTGATCAGCGCGATAGGGCGTTTCTTGCTCTGTCGTTACGCGGGTCCACAATTGATTGAGGATTTCGGCGAACAACTCTTCCTTGCTGGGGAAATGGTTGTACACCGTGCGCTTCGACACGCCGGCAGTGGCGGCGATCTTGTCCATGCTGGTGATCTCGAAACCGTTGGCACGGAATTCGGCAATCGCCGCCTGGATGATGGCTTCGCGTTTTCGGTCGGTGAGGCGCTGTGGAACTGTCATAAGTACGCTTCGGCAGGGGTGGGTGAAAAATTACACTGGGCAGTTTACTTGTGATCGGCTTTGATGCAACCTAGAAACTACACCGTGCAGTGTAATGTTTTGTTAATCCTGCCCGGTGAACAATAGAACCATCCGGCTGATGCGTGCATGCCTTGGCCATTTATCGTCCAACCTTGATAAACCGGTTACTTGCGGTTTTTCCGGAGTCATTCAGTCATGGCCAAAACCACTTCCCCCGCGGACATCGTTGCCGCATCTGAAGCGTCCCGTCAGACAGAAGGGCAATACCTCAATCACTCACCGTTCAAGCGTGAAGGCTTTCGCAAGACCCTGCGCATCCTGTGGAACATGGTCTTCCACAAGCAGCGAGACACCCGTCCGAGCGCGCCGGTCCCGGTACAAACCCTGACCCAGGCGGCGTTGATGGCCGCGCCGAACCACAGCGTCTATCGACTTGGCCATTCCACGGTGCTGCTCAAGTTGCGGGACAAATTCTGGATCACCGACCCGGTCTTCGCAGAACGGGCTTCGCCTGTGCAATGGGCCGGTCCCAAGCGCTTTCACCAGCCGCCGATCAGCCTCGACCAGTTGCCACCCATTGAAGCGGTGATCCTGTCCCACGACCATTACGATCACCTGGACTACCAGGCCGTGCTGCAACTCGCCGACAAGGCCAGGTACTTCCTCACGCCGCTGGGCGTGGGCGACACCCTGATCAAGTGGGGTATCGACGCCAGCAAGATCCGGCAACTGGACTGGTGGCAGGACACCGAAGTCGATGGCATCCGCTTCATCGCCACCCCGTCACAACACTTCTCCGGTCGCGGCCTGTTCGACGGCAACAGCACCCTCTGGGCTTCGTGGGTGATGATCGAAGGCAACACGCGGATCTTCTTCAGTGGTGACAGCGGCTACTTCGAAGGCTTCAAACACATCGGCGAACAATATGGTCCGTTCGACCTGACCCTGATGGAAACCGGCGCCTACAACGTCGAGTGGCCCCACGTGCACATGCAACCGGAACAAACCCTGCAAGCCCACATTGACCTCAAGGGCCGCTGGCTCTTGCCGATTCACAACGGCACCTTCGACCTGTCGATGCACGCCTGGTACGAACCCTTCGACCGCATCCTGGCCCTGGCCTGGGACCGCAGCGTTTCGATTACCACACCGCAGATGGGTGAGGCGTTCAACCTCATGTACCCGCAGCGCGGTGACGCGTGGTGGCTGGAGCTGGAAGGGGAGAGTGATCAGGTGACTGTGCAGAACGCGTAGTGTTTTGGAATCGGGCCGCTAGCCCTGAAAGCGGCCCGTCCAAGGATCTTTACTCAACCATCGCAAAATCAGCCCGCTCCATTGGATTGGGGGTAGAACCTCTCAGGTTCATCCCGCGCCCCGGTGCAAACCCCGGGAAGAACACCAGCCCCTCGGCTTCAAACCGATACGCCAGCGTCAGCCGGGTGACATCCAGCACATCCTGTTCTGCTTCGAAGCGCTGAATGGCCTCCACCGAAACCCCGGATTCGCGAGACAGTTCCTCCACGCTCCAACCCAGCATCGCTCGGGCCTGGGCGCAGTGGGCCGGGGTGAATTGGAAGAGGGCGATACGTTCCAGGGTGATTTTCATCGCTTGAGAGGCCATGGGGTTCTCCGGGTTCGAGAGTGTTGATCAAAAATATACTGTGTTTTTGTACAGTTGTTTTCGACCCGGATCAATTTGATTTTTCGATTTCTGCTATTTCGCCCCCTCCAACCAGACGGATGGCGCCTGGCCCAACAGGCGTCGGAACATGGTCGAAAATGCCGCCGGGCTGTCGTAACCGAAATCCAGGGCAATGCGCGTCACCGGTTCACCCGCGACCAACCGTGCAAGTGCCAGCACCACACAGGCGCGTTGCCGCCATTGGCTGAAACTCAAGCCGGTCTGTTGGCGAAACAGGCGATTGAACGTGCGCAAACTGATGTGCAATTGATCGGCCCATTGTTGCGGAGACTGATGGGCGTCGGGCCGCTGCACAAAGGCCTGGCACAACGCGAGCAGGCGCGCATCGAGCGGTAGCGGGATATGCAGCGGCAAGTGAGTGCTGAGCGCCAGTTCGTGCAGCAACAAGTCGATCAGGGTGGCGTCGCGACTGTTTTCGGCGTACTCCAGCGCAATCTCCACCGCTTCCATCAACAGGTGCCGCATCAACGGCGACACGCTGATGACCTGACAGCGCTGGCCAAAATCCACCGCGCTCGGTTCGATGTACAAACTGCGAGTGCTCACCCCCAGCATCAAGACCTCATGCGCCACCCCCGCCGGAATCCACACCGCCCGCTGCGGCGGCACCACCCAATTGCCGTCGTGCGTGCTCACCTGCATCACCCCCGTGGCGCCGTACAACAACTGCGCGCGACGGTGTGTATGACGGGGCAACCATTGGCCGTAGGCATAATCCGAACCGATGGCAACCACCGGACGTGGCGTGGCGTCCAGCAGATCAATCGAAATATTGCGCATCCAAGCAGTCCCACAGTTGGCGTAAACGCAAACATTATTGGCTGACTTGCTGAAGCAGGCCAAGGCGCAGCGCTTTATCGTCGACTGCTCTCAATCAACGGACGACGCGCAATGTTCTACCTATGGCTGACACTCTTCGGCTGCATGAGCGGCGTTACCGCCGTGTTGTTTGGTTTTGGCGGGGGCTTTGTGGTGGTGCCGTTGCTGTACCGCATGCTCATGGCCAGGTACGGCGTGGACGATCCCATCGGCCAGGCGGCGATGCACATTGCCGTCGCCACCTCGACCTGCGTGATGATCGTCAATGCCCTGATCGCCACCGGAAAACACCACCGCGCCGGTCATCTCATTCGCCATTACCTGTGGCCGTTGGGCGGCTTCATTGGTGTGGGGGCGGCACTCGGCGCCGTGGCCGCGATGCAGGCCAGTGGCCAACTCATTCGCTTGGCCTTCATTGCCTACCTGGGGCTGACCATTCTGGATTGCCTGTTCAGAGACGGCTTTCTCACACATTCCCAGCTGCGAAATCCACGGCGATTGAGTCGGTCAGAACAATCTGGCGGCGGTGTGGGAATCGGCGTCATTGCCACCTTTCTCGGCGTGGGCGGCAGCGTCATGACCGTGCCATTATTGCGCCGATGCGGACTGAGCATGTCCCAGGCGACATCCATGGCCAATCCACTGAGCTTGCCCGTGGCACTGGCCGGAACCCTGACCTACATGGCCATGGCCGGCTTCAGCGCGTTTGATCTGGGGCCGTGGTTTGTCGGCTATGTGGATCTGCTGGCGTTTACGGTGTTGACGGTTGGATCGGTGGTGGGGATTCGCCTGGCCACGCCCTGGATCGGGCGCATACCGGATCAGATTCACGCGCGGGTGTACGTCGGGTTGCTAGTGTTGGTGCTGATGAGTATGTGTGCCAGGTAGGGTTGGAGTCAGTGGGCTTGTTCGCAAGAATGCGACTTCGCACTGTTCAATATTTCGCGCGGGAGAATGTCATGAGGGTCCTCGAAAGTGATTGGAAGAAGTTCAAGGAGCTGTACAAAATTGCGCTCGATCGTTTCTGTCTGAGGGTGTTGGCCGATGCCGAGACTATCGCCGAGCATGACGCGCGCTCACCCCACGCCAGGTATCGGACGCTTTATCAACTGATGCGCGATAGGGATAAAGACATCGTCCGCACGTTCGATCGTTACAGTCGATCTAGCGCCCTTATGGCCTTGGAAACGATGGTCAGTCACGATTTGCTGACCGATGCAGAGCTGACAGTCCTTAGCGACGAGGTGCAGGCAATGCTTGCTGACGTTGTTCGTCGGCCCCATAAGATTAAGTGGGCCGAAGAAGGCGTAAGTCATGACTGACTCCCCCTATACCCAGACCTCTAGCAGAGAATCAGGATGTTGATTTTTAACTGCACCGAAGCGGCCAGCCATTTCTTCAGTCGCGTACACAAGGGTAAAAAAATCACCCCGGTGGAAAAACCGCCATCACCCGTTATCGAGGAGGATGAGGTCGGCGAGCTTGCCGAACAGTGGCTGGTTCACGCCGCCACCGTGCAACGCAAACACGTGCTGTACGTCATCCATGTGCAAACCCGCTACTGCATGATTTTCGCCGACGCGAAAAAGGCGGATATCGAAGGTATCATTCGACGGTTTGCCAACCGCTGGGTAGAGGGCCTGATCCGTCACGCCGGAAACCATGACATTCTTCGCTGGGTCGATGCTGAGCAGATGATGGGGCGCTTCGAGGAGGGTTGCCGCGAGTACGCGTTTTACAAACGCGGCCACCGAGGTGCGCAAAAACACATCAATGAAATTGCCTGGATCTTCGAGGACTGCGCCGCTGAATGGGGGACTCTGCCTTTGGATGAGTTCTCAGCCGGACGCTTCGATGGCGACATGAATGACACGCCACGAGGGAGCAAAGGGCACAAGGATTTTTACTACCCGGATGAGGAAATGGTGGCTCACTGGTTGCGCCGATACGTTGGCCTTGATGAGTCCGGCATTCAAGCCGCACTTGAACGGCGCATGGAAGTGAAGCGGGAAATCCGGGCATTTGAACGGGAGCTTAAACACGCGCGGGAATCGTAATGGTGGGTCATTTCCCCTCCAGCCCGGGTGCCTCCCGCACAATAAAGTGATCCAGATTCTCAATGTTGGCACTGAACACCCCGAACGTCTGCTCGGGGTTTTTCTTGCTCGGCACCTGCTTCAGCTCCGGCGTCACGCCATAAAAGAAGCAATACAACTCGCGCCCGCTCTCGATGGCGTGCTTGATCTCTTCCAGGAACGCCTTGCGCTTGCGGTAGGTGTCGATCAGCTTTTTGCTCAGGTAAACATTGACCGAATACGGCTTCTTCTCGAACCAGACCTTCTTCTCGAAGTCGATGCGAAAACTTTGGGTGTAGTCCTTGATCTGCTTGACCTTGCCCCAGTAAATCAGCCCCTTGTTGTCCTGCAGGTACTCGATCTTCTTGAAAAAAGCCGCGTACGTTGCGGTGTGTTCGCCGATCTTCAGCGGCATGCGCTTGAGCAAGTCCTTGTCGTCGAAGTTCGACACGAAACACTCCACCGGGTGGGCGAAGATGCTGGTCTTGTCCGGCGTCGAATCGTGGCTCGGCGGCTCGACGCTAGTGGTGGCCGAAGGCGTTATGGGCTCATCCCTCTCAGTGTCGGGCGCCACCGCCGGGCTGGATGGCTTACGCACATACGCACGTCGAGTCAGTAACAATTCCGACGGGAAATGCTCCTCGCGACTGTCATCCGCTTCCGCCCCATCCGCCTCCACGCCCGATGCCGGCGTCTTCAGGCTGACATAAGGACAACCCTCGACATGCCGCGTACTCGGCAAATTCTTGAAGTGCGGCGTACGCACGTAATTCACATTCTTGGCGTTGAACGTCCCCAACGCGTTCGCCACATCGAACGCCAAACGACAGGCATCGTTGGGGCACTGGAAGTGTTCCTTGGCGGAATCGAAGGCCATGGTCTCGTCGAAATTCAAATCGCGCACGTCATAGATCGACAGCTTGGCGTCGAGGCTGAGGCAGTAGGCGAGGTCGAATTTCATGGGGGGCTCGGGTCCTTGAGGGGAGGGGTATTAATAGCGGGTAGTGGTTGATGGCGCACCTGTTGATTCGTGTTTGTCGTATCGACAGAGACGCTGTGGATTCGCTTGAAAACAGAAATGGTTTGAGAAGACATTTTTGATAGACGGTCACCTCGCTAGCTTGCCTATAGAAAAACGCCAGCTTAGGCTAGCTTAGCTAACTCTATGGAGGTGCCATATGAATGAATTGGTGCAAGTAAACATGCACGAGGCAAAGTCCCAACTCTCTCAACTTGCTGAACGTGCGTGGCATGGTGACAAGGTGGTGATCGCCAAAGCCGGGAAGCCTTATCTGGATCTGCTGCCTCATGTCGATACCCCTCGGGCGCGCAAGCCCGGGCGGTTGAAGGGGAAAATTCGGATGTCTGCGGATTTCGACAAGACTCCCGAGGACATCATCGATGGATTTGAGGGCAGCTTATGAGGCGCTTGTTGTTGGATACCCATGTGTTTCTTTGGTGGTTGTCCGATGATCCGGCACTGGGTGCGGAGGCTCGGGAGATGATAGAAGAACCGCGAAATCAGGTGCTGGTGAGTGCTGCTTCTATCTGGGAAATATCGATCAAGCAGGCTAAAGGGATGCTGGAGGCCCCAGAGGACCTCGAAGCGCTGGTTGAGGACGAGGGTTTTACCAAGCTGCCTATTTCCCTGTTCCACGGGCAACAGGCAGGAAAACTGCCGGAGATCCATCGCGATCCGTTTGATCGAATGTTGATTGCTCAGGTTCAGGCGGAAGGGCTGGAGTTGATCACCGCGGACGGGATTATTCCGCAGTATGGGATACGAGTGGTTTCGGCAAAGTTGTGAGGGTACTTATAGTTTCCAAACTCACCGCCATCCCCTGTAGGAGCGAGCTTGCTCGCGATGGCGCCAGCCCTTGCACCAACAATCTCAACTGACGGGCTGAAGGGCTGGCAACAAATAGCTATTTCTCACGCCTCAGCCGTTTCACCTTGTCATACAAATACAAAGTGAAAGTGTCTTTATCGTCCGAATGGTGGCAGCGGCGATGACAATTTGGACACAGCGCTACGGCATTGCTTGTCCGATCCGACCCTTTGTTCGCCAGATGCTTAACGTGGTGAACCTCAAGAAACGGCGAGCCGTCCTTTTCAAACGGTGCGGGCTGATCACAGCCTTCGCAGATACCTTTGGCATTCTGCCGAACCCAGGCTCTGACTTCAGGATCGCGAATGTAAGTAGTGCTGTTGGTAGAGGCTTGCTTGGGTTTTAAGATCCCTTTTGGTTCCTTCTCGAACGGTTTCTGCTCTAGGGCAATAGCACGACGTTCAAGTGTGTCTTCATCGGCGGAGGGTTCAAAGGCGTCAGAGGCAAGTGCTTCACGAATTCCGTGTTCAACATTGGCGCCGACATTTTCCGCTGGCCTGTATCCCTTGATACTCGAGCGCCCCATCTTTTCTAGGACTGTAGATATGTTCCGCATACGGAACTCAACGGAGCTTTTGGAACGGTTAGCCAAGGCACCCTGGCGTAGTAAGCGATTCGCTTGGGCCTTATTGAATGTCTGTCCTTTGAGTTCAAGTGCAAGCATCGTCAGATAGGCGCCCACTGCGGCCTTAATTTCCGACGCGCTCCAATCTTCGTTCTTCTTTTCAGTGTCCATACGATCGCCGAGGGTTGAAAACCCTCGGACGATACTGAGTGGCCACTACGACTGTCTACGAAAATTCCTACAGAAAATAACGACGGATCTCGCGATCGTTCCTACAAGCACGTCACCTAACTCATCGAATGCTTCGATGACTGAAACACCTGAGTTACCTTCCGCCACCAAGGCTTAGCCATCGGTACGCGCCGCTGCGTTTGATCGTTTAACAGATACGGCATGTCCCGAAGTCGAATCCAACCTTCATTCTGCCAATGCAGCAGACTCAACGACATTTCCGGCCAATCCAACAAGCTCAACATCGGCCGATCCGAGTTTTCAGATTGCTCCGCATCGCGCAAAGCCGGCACCACCTGGTGGGTCAACCACTCACGCAACAATCGATTCCCCGGAACGTAGTGATACACCAACAGCGCATAGACACCGGACTCGCTGAGCATCAGCTGCTTTTCTGGTTGCCGAAAATACTCAATCCACACAACACGACGCTGATCTTTGTCTAGTTTGCTGACCATACGATCACTCAGATGGACACCCATCAAGCGGCCGATATCGCGAGTGCAGAACCATGGTTGATTTTCAAGGAGGAGGGCGTGGAGGTGGAGGTTGTGGCGGATGAAGATCGTCGGCCTATAAGGATCGCGCATGACCGATCGGTGTGGAGTTTCTGTAGGCATATCCCTTACCTCTACGTTGAAGTTGAAGAGGGCCAGAGCCCGACGTAGAGGATCTAAGAAATCCCAACAAGCCGTTCTCCCGCACACAGAGACGCGCATAAATAGCTGATATCAGCATGCGTTCTATGAGGAGGTTGGCTTCTACGTTGGGCGTTTCTTAGGCACCTGCGACAAAGCTTAGAGACGCTTTGAACAGCAATCAATTCAGAAGGCGCTGGAAGTCCTGTGGGAGGTTTAGCAGCTACTAGGAGTATGAGTAAGAGTTTTCCTACTCCAAAAAAAGCCCCGTTCTGATCGATGATCAGAACGGGGCTTTAATTTTCGATTTGCCGATTTAAATCTTCAAATCACGGCAACCTGAGGGGTTAATCCCAGCTCAACGCCCCACCAGTCTGATACTCAATCACTCTCGTCTCAAAGAAATTCTTCTCTTTCTTCAAGTCCATGATCTCGCTCATCCATGGGAACGGGTTAGTGGTGCCTGGGTACTCTTCCTTCAGACCAATCTGCGACAGACGACGGTTGGCGATGAACTTGAGGTAGTCCTCCATCATCGCGGCGTTCATGCCCAGCACGCCGCGAGGCATGGTGTCGCGGGCGTATTCGATTTCCAGTTGAGTGCCTTGCAGGATCATCTGGGTCGCTTCTTCCTTCATTTCGGCATCCCACAGGTGTGGGTTTTCGATTTTGATCTGGTTGATCACGTCGATGCCGAAGTTCAGGTGCATGGATTCGTCGCGCAGGATGTATTGGAACTGCTCGGCGACGCCGGTCATTTTGTTGCGACGGCCCATGGAGAGGATCTGGGTGAAGCCGCAGTAGAAGAAGATGCCTTCCAGAACGCAGTAGTAGGCGATCAGGTTGCGCAGCAGTTCCTTGTCGGTTTCGACGGTGCCGGTTTCGAACTTCGGATCGGAGATCGAACGGGTGTATTTCAGGCCCCAGGTGGCTTTTTTCGCGACCGACGGGATCTCGTGGTACATGTTGAAGATTTCGCCTTCATCCATGGCCAGCGATTCGATGCAGTACTGGTAGGCGTGGGTGTGGATCGCTTCTTCGAACGCCTGGCGCAGGATGTACTGGCGGCATTCCGGGTTGGTGATCAGGCGGTATACGGCCAGGACCAGGTTGTTGGCGACCAGGGAGTCGGCGGTGGAGAAGAAGCCGAGGTTGCGCATCACGATGCGGCGCTCGTCGTCGGTCAGGCCTTCCGGGTTTTTCCAGAGGGCGATGTCGGCGGTCATGTTGACTTCTTGCGGCATCCAGTGGTTTGCGCAGCCGTCCAGGTACTTCTGCCAGGCCCAGTCGTACTTGAAGGGCACGAGTTGGTTGAGGTCGGCGCGGCAGTTGATCATGCGTTTTTCGTCAACGGCGACACGGGCGGAGGCGCCTTCGAGTTCGGCCAGACCTTCGGCGACGTCGAGGGCGTCCAGGGCAGCCTTGGCGCGGGCGACGGCGGCGGAGTCAGTGGCGGTGACGGCACGGGCTTCCAGGGCGGCGGCACCGCCAGCGCTGTCGAGACGGTCCATATTGGCTTCGGTGGCGTGGCCAGCGTTGGCGCTCTTGACCGCTACTTCCGTGTCTTCTTTATCGAATTCGTCCCAGCTCAGCATGACGTGTCGTCTCCTGCGTGAGGGCCAGATTGCCCGTGTGAAATTGATAGGTTGGTCTTTCACACGGCCGTACTGGCCGCGATGGATCTTAAGGAATCGTTTTTTGCAGCAGCTAAGGCAGGCAATAAAACAGAATTTTGTACGGGGTTCCGAGAGCCACTGATGGGCGCAGAAAGCATCGAACGCTTCTGCGGGGCTTCAGACTGGCTTTTCATCCCTGTAAGGGAATATTGCAGGCCCGTTTAAGGCCGCATTATAGGGAAGTTTTCGGTGCCGTGGTGCGGCGAAATGGCTCACGGATCGGTCGACAGGGACGGTTTTTCGGTCGGAGCGAGGGTTTACAGGGCTTTGGCCGGTGCAGATTTTTTTTCGTAAATTTTTGCCCTGGGTCATTTTTGCTCAAGAAATAACCAGAAAAGGCTTTTTTCACTACATCTTGTGTTTCGAAGGGGGTTTCTCAGGCTCCAGACACAACTAAGCCCGACCGAAGTCGGGCTGGGAACGACCTTCAGTGATCACCTGAAAGTGGCCGACTCGGTGCGCTCATAACCATCTGCAGCGACAGTCGCCGAACCGGTGCGATCGTAGCCGTCGGCAGCCACTGCCGAGCCAGTGTGATCGTAGCCATCAGCGGCAACGGTGGCAGACCCGGTGTGATCGTAGCCGTCAGCAGCAACGGTGGCAGAACCGGTGCGATCGTAGCCGTCGGCAGCAACGGTGGCCGAACCGGTGCGATCGTAGCCGTCAGCAGCAACGGTGGCAGAACCGGTGCGATCGTAGCCGTCAGCAGCAACGGTGGCAGAACCGGTGCGATCGTAACCATCAGCGGCAAAGGTGGCCGAGCCGGTGCGGTCATAGCCGTCGGCGGCGAAGGTGTTGGCAGCCAGTACCGAGAGGGTCAGGGCGAGGATCAGTTTGCTTTTCATGGGGGTGACTCCAAATGGGGTGGCGTTATGTGCCTTGGGTATGGAACACATGCTACATCTGATAAATTGATCTAAATTCGCTAAAAAATGCTTAAAGAAATCGTATTTATAGATGTATCAGGTTCGGCGCTTCATCTGCCTGCAACGTCGGGCGGCTGGGTCGAACCTTGGGGAGACGAGGGGCGGATGTATCAGCCGCTGGAGCAGCCGTTACCCATCACGCTGTAGCGCAGGATATGACGTTGACCCTTGGAGTCGTCATATTCCATTTTCATCGGGACAACTTCGCAAACATTGGGAACTTCGCTCATGGATATAACTTTGGCGATGTCCAGGTGCATCGAGTAAGTGTAATCCTCTACTACGGGTTGTTGTTGCGCGACATCAGCCGGGACCTCGTCTGCCATGGCGGTAGCGCACAGACTGCTGAGGGCCAGAACCAATAAAGCTTTCATTTAAATTTTACCTTTCATAGGTCGAGTGGGGTCACGCAACCTTTTTGGGGTTGCGTGTGGAGCCGAACAACTTAGTTTTTGGGTTAACTGCCTTCGTGGGGGCTGTAACGTGGTTAACTCAATTTGCCGGGTTGGCGATGCAGATTTTAGGGGGGAGGGGTTTATTCATATAGCCATGCTTTTGATAAACACCTTTGACAGATTTCGTAACAATCCCATGTAGGGAGAACTTGCTCGCGGTGAATCGTGGGGCGCTGCGGGGTGTCAGGTTTGGCGCGTTATTTTGCAGGAGCATCGCGAGCAAGCTCGCTTCTACAAGGGGCGGCGTGATATCGGAACATTCGTTCCAGCCTTGTTTTGCGCTTGCCGGGGCATTTTGTATGGGCTTGTTACTACCATCGTCGAATGGTTCTATAGGGCCGGCCCGGCTACAACGGGGTCATACAAAAACAACTATATTCCCCGAGGTAAGAAAGATGAGTGTGGCTTCCCTGTATCCCGTTCGTCCCGAGGTTCTGGCCAACACGCTGACCGACGAGGCGACCTACAAGGCCATGTACCAGCAGTCAGTCGTCAACCCGGACGGCTTCTGGCGCGAGCAAGCCAAGCGTCTCGACTGGATCAAGCCTTTCACCACGGTAAAACAGACGTCCTTCGACGATCACCATGTCGACATCAAGTGGTTCGCCGACGGCACCCTGAACGTCTCCTACAACTGCCTCGACCGTCATCTGGCCGAGCGCGGCGATCAAGTCGCAATCATCTGGGAAGGCGATGACCCTTCCGAAAGCCGCAACATCACCTACCGCGAACTGCACGAGCAAGTCTGCAAATTCGCCAACGCCCTGCGCGGCCAGGATGTACACCGCGGCGACGTGGTGACGATCTACATGCCGATGATCCCCGAAGCCGTGGTCGCCATGCTGGCCTGTGCCCGGATCGGTGCGATTCACTCGGTGGTGTTCGGTGGTTTCTCGCCGGAAGCCCTGGCGGGCCGCATCATCGACTGCAAGTCGAAGGTGGTGATCACTGCCGACGAAGGCATTCGTGCCGGCAAGAAGATCCCGCTCAAGGCCAACGTCGACGACGCGTTGACCAACCCGGAAACCAGCAGCATCCAGAAAGTCATCGTGTGCCAGCGCACCGGTGGCGACATCAAGTGGAACCAGCATCGCGACATCTGGTACGAAGATTTGATGAAAGTGGCGGGCACCGTGTGCGCGCCGAAGGAAATGGGCGCCGAAGAAGCGCTGTTCATCCTCTACACCTCCGGCTCCACCGGCAAACCGAAGGGCGTGCAGCACACCACCGGCGGCTACCTGTTGTACGCGGCCATGACCCACGAGCGCGTGTTCGACTACCGCCCGGGTGAGGTCTACTGGTGCACCGCCGACGTCGGTTGGGTCACCGGTCACTCCTATATTGTCTATGGCCCGCTGGCCAACGGCGCGACCACGCTGCTGTTCGAAGGCGTGCCGAATTACCCGGACATCACCCGGGTGGCGAAGATCGTCGACAAGCACAAGGTCAACATCCTCTACACCGCACCGACCGCCATTCGCGCCATGATGGCTTCGGGCACCGCTGCCGTCGAAGGTGCTGACGGCAGCAGCCTGCGCCTGCTCGGTTCGGTGGGCGAGCCGATCAACCCGGAAGCCTGGGAGTGGTACTACAAGAATGTCGGCAAGTCCCGTTGCCCGATCGTCGATACCTGGTGGCAGACCGAAACCGGCGGCAACATGATGAGCCCGCTGCCGGGCGCACATGCCCTCAAGCCGGGTTCGGCGGCACGTCCGTTCTTCGGCGTGGTACCGGCGCTGGTGGACAACCTGGGCAACATCATCGAAGGCGAGGCCGAGGGCAATCTGGTGATTCTCGATTCGTGGCCAGGCCAGGCACGCACGCTGTACGGCGACCACGACCGTTTCGTCGACACTTACTTCAAGACCTTCCGTGGCATGTACTTCACCGGTGACGGCGCCCGCCGTGACGCCGACGGTTACTACTGGATCACCGGTCGCGTCGACGACGTGCTCAACGTGTCCGGCCACCGCATGGGCACCGCCGAGATCGAAAGCGCGATGGTCGCTCACCCGAAAGTCGCCGAAGCGGCGGTGGTCGGTGTGCCGCATGACATCAAGGGGCAGGGCATTTATGTCTACGTCACCCTGAAAAACGGCGAGGAGCCGAACGAGCAACTGCGCCTGGAACTGAAAAACTGGGTGCGCAAGGAGATCGGTCCGATCGCCTCGCCGGATGTCATCCAGTGGGCGCCAGGCCTGCCGAAAACCCGTTCGGGCAAGATCATGCGCCGGATTCTGCGCAAGATCGCGACCGGCGAATACGATGGCTTGGGGGATATCTCCACTCTGGCCGATCCGAGCGTGGTGCAGCATTTGATTGATACGCACAAGACCATGAATGTTGCGTAAGTAGCGTTCGGCGTCATCCAAAGCCCCGCCAGGTGTTGAGTCTGGCGGGGCTTTTTCATGTCGGGTGATTGTGTGGTGGCTGTGCGGGCCTCTTCGCGGGCAAGCCCGCTCCCAGAGGTTTTTGTAGTGTGGCGTAACTCGTAGGCACTCCATTGATCCTTGTGGGAGCGAGCCTGCTCGCGAAGGCGGCCTGTCAGTCGCCCCTTATGCAACAGCCAATAATTATCGGTTTCCCCTGTAGGCTGTTTCCCGCTGTTACCCTTGATCCTTCAAGTTACTAAATGTGTAACCGCCCGCGCCGATACGGGGCATAGGGAAACGCCAGGCCCCGGATAGGGGCATTCAAAACGCCCCTCAAAAATAAGAACCAACGCTGCGCTTGCCGGATTAGAAGGCTTTGCTAATAATAGGCCCGCAATTTGCAATGTATATCGGTTCACTGTCTTTTGCTCTTGCATGATTTTGCAGGGCTGTCAACGTGCCAAACCGGCTTTCTCAGTGCTTCTGTAACTAGTTGTCGCATTGAAGAAATATCGGCTTCGGGCCTGTCGTTAGAATGCCGATCACTCGCTCGTCGTTGCTCGTGTTGAAAATTCGCACGTGCACTGTAGGACGCAGCAAAACTATCCGGTTCCACTCATTCGCATATTGGGCTGTCGCTCACTCTGCCGTTTTAGCCCTTTACCGATGGAGTCCCAAGATGAAGAAACTCGTGCTGCTTGGCGCCCTGGCACTGTCCGTGCTGTCCCTGCCAACCTTCGCCGATGAAAAGCCTCTGAAAATTGGTATCGAAGCGGCTTACCCTCCGTTCGCTTCCAAGGCCCCGGACGGCAGCATCGTTGGTTTCGACTACGACATCGGCAACGCCCTGTGCGAAGAGATGAAGGTCAAGTGCGTATGGGTCGAGCAAGAGTTCGACGGTCTGATCCCGGCACTCAAAGTGCGCAAGATCGACGCGATTCTGTCGTCCATGTCGATCACTGAAGATCGCAAGAAGTCCGTGGACTTCACCAACAAGTACTACAACACCCCGGCCCGCCTGGTCATGAAGGAAGGCACTCAGGTCAGCGAAGGCCTGGCCGAGCTCAAGGGCAAGAACATCGGCGTGCAACGTGGTTCGATCCACGAGCGTTTCGCCCGCGAAGTCCTGGCCCCGCTGGGTGCCGAGATCAAGCCTTACGGTTCGCAGAACGAAATTTACCTCGACGTGGCCGCCGGCCGCCTCGACGGCACCGTGGCAGACGCTACCCTGTTGAATGACGGGTTCCTGAAGACCGATGCCGGCAAAGGCTTCGCGTTCGTCGGCCCTGCGTTCACCGACGTCAAATACTTCGGCGACGGCGTAGGCATCGCGGTTCGCAAGGGCGACAAGGCTGAGCTGGACAAGCTCAACGCCGCCATCGCCGCCATTCGTGAGAACGGCAAGTACAAGCAAATCCAGGACAAGTACTTCGATTTCGACATTTACGGCAAGTAAGTACGTCGCAACGAAAAGTCCGAAATGGCGCAAGCAACAGGATCTCTGAGGTTTGCGCCATTTTTTCATCCCAACTCTCGAGGACCTGAATCATGTTGAAAGGCTACGGGGCTGTCATCCTCGATGGCGCTTGGCTGACGCTTCAGCTCGCCTTGTCGTCCATGGCTCTGGCCATCGTTCTGGGCCTGATCGGCGTGGCACTGCGCCTTTCGCCGGTGCGCTGGCTGGCCTGGCTGGGCGACCTGTATTCCACCGTGATCCGCGGCATTCCCGATCTGGTGTTGATCCTGCTGATTTTCTACGGGGGGCAGGACCTGCTGAACCGCGTCGCACCGCTGCTCGGCTTTGACGAGTACATCGACCTGAACCCGTTGGCCGCCGGTATCGGCACCCTGGGCTTCATCTTCGGTGCGTACCTGTCGGAGACCTTCCGTGGCGCGTTCATGGCGATCCCCAAAGGTCAGGCCGAAGCCGGCATGGCGTATGGCATGAGCAGTTTCCAGGTGTTCTTCCGTGTGCTGGTGCCGCAGATGATCCGTCTGGCGATTCCGGGCTTCACCAACAACTGGCTGGTACTGACCAAGGCGACCGCACTGATTTCGGTGGTGGGCCTGCAAGACATGATGTTCAAGGCCAAGCAGGCGGCAGACGCCACCCGTGAGCCTTTCACCTTCTTCCTCGCAGTGGCGGCGATGTACCTGGTGATCACCAGTGTCTCGTTGCTGGCATTGCGTCACCTTGAGAAGCGCTACTCGGTAGGCGTAAGGGCGGCTGATCTATGATCTTCGACTACAACGTCATTTGGGAGGCCTTGCCGCTGTACTTCGGCGGCCTGGTGACCACCCTCAAACTGCTCGCACTGTCACTGTTCTTCGGCCTGCTGTGTGCATTGCCGCTGGGCTTGATGCGCGTCTCGAAAAACGCTGTCGTCAACATGACGGCCTGGCTCTACACCTACGTGATCCGCGGCACGCCGATGCTGGTGCAACTGTTCCTGATCTACTACGGTCTGGCGCAGTTCGAAACCGTACGGGAAAGCTTCCTCTGGCCTTGGCTGTCGAGCGCGACCTTCTGCGCGTGCCTGGCGTTCGCCATCAACACCAGTGCGTACACCGCCGAAATCATCGCCGGCAGCCTGCGCGCCACGCCGAACGGTGAGATCGAGGCGGCCAAGGCCATGGGCATGTCGCGCTTCAAGATGTACAAGCGCATCCTGCTGCCATCGGCCCTGCGCCGGGCCCTGCCGCAGTACAGCAACGAAGTGATCATGATGCTGCAGACCACCAGTCTGGCGTCCATCGTGACCCTGATCGACATCACCGGTGCCGCGCGCACGGTCAACGCTCAGTTCTACTTGCCGTTCGAGGCGTACATCACCGCTGGCGTGTTCTACCTGTGCCTGACCTTCATCCTGGTGAAGCTGTTCAAACTGGCCGAGCGCCGCTGGCTGGGCTATCTGGCCCCGCGGAAGCACTGATATGGAACGCATTGATCATCTATTGCCGTGGAGCCATCTGGGCAGCGAACGCCGGATTTCGGTGTTCCGCTTCGGCACCGGCGAGCGCAAGGCTTACATCCAGGCCAGCCTGCACGCCGATGAGCTACCGGGTATGCGCACGGCTTGGGCGCTGAAAAAGCGCCTGGCCGAACTGGAAGCCCAAGGCTTGTTGAACGGCGTGATCGAGCTGGTGCCGGTGGCCAATCCACTGGGCCTCGGTCAACTGCTGCAAGGCAATCATCAAGGGCGTTTCGAGGCGGGCAGCGGCAAGAACTTCAATCGCGATTTCGTCGAGCTCAGCGCGCCAGTGGCCGCCGAAGTCGCCGGGCACCTGGGTGATGACCCGCACGCCAACATCCGTTTGATTCGCCAGGCCATGAGCGATGCGCTGGCCGCATTGCCACCGGCCAGCAGCCAGTTGCAGGGCATGCAGCGCATTTTGCTCAGCCATGCCTGCACCGCCGATGTGGTGCTGGATCTGCATTGCGACGCCGAAGCGGCGCTGCACATGTATGCCTTGCCGCAGCATTGGCCGCAGTGGCGTTCACTGGCCGCGCACTTGAATGTGAAAGTCGGTCTGCTGGCGGAAGATTCCGGCGGCAGTTCCTTTGACGAGGCCTGTTCGCTGCCGTGGTTGCGTTTGTCGCGCCTGTTCCCGGATGCGCAGATTCCGTTGGCGTGCCTGGCGACCACCCTTGAACTGGGTGGTCAGGCCGACACCGGTCGCGCTGAATCCGAGGCTCACGCCGAAGGCATTCTGGCGTTCCTCGCCGAGCAGGGATTGATCAGCGGCGAGTGGCCGAAACCTGCGCAGGACGCGTGCGAAGGCATGCCCTTCGAAGGCACTGAATTGCTGTTTGCGCCGCACCCCGGTGTGGTGAGTTTCCTGCGCAAGCCCGGTGAATGGGTGGACGCCGGAGACGAAATTTTTGAAGTGATCGATCCGCTGGCGGATCGGGTCAGCACGGTGTGTGCTGGTACGTCCGGGGTGCTGTTTGCCATTGAGCGGCTGCGTTACGCCCAACCCGGTTTCTGGCTGGCCAAGGTGGCGGGGCGCGAAGCGCTGCGTCACGGGCGCTTGCTCAACGACTGACTGACTGTTTTTGTGAGAACCGACCGCATGTACAAACTTGAAGTCCAAGACCTGCATAAACGCTATGGCAGTCACGAAGTGCTCAAGGGCGTGTCCCTGAAGGCGGCGGCGGGTGATGTGATCAGCATCATCGGCTCCAGTGGCTCCGGCAAAAGTACCTTCCTGCGTTGCATCAACCTGCTGGAGCAGCCGCACGCGGGCAAGATCTTGCTCAACAACGAAGAACTGAAACTGGTGGCGAACAAGGACGGCGCACTCAAGGCTGCCGACCCGAAACAGCTGCAACGCATGCGTTCGCGCCTGTCGATGGTGTTCCAGCATTTCAACCTGTGGTCACACATGACAGCGCTGGAAAACATCATGGAAGCGCCGGTGCATGTACTGGGCGTGTCCAAGGCCGAAGCGCGGGAAAAAGCCGAGCACTACTTGAACAAAGTGGGTGTGGCTCACCGTAAGGATGCTTACCCGGGTCATATGTCCGGCGGCGAACAGCAGCGCGTGGCGATTGCCCGCGCGTTGGCGATGGAGCCGGAAGTGATGCTGTTCGACGAACCGACCTCGGCCCTCGACCCGGAGTTGGTCGGCGACGTGCTGAAGGTGATGCAGGCCCTGGCCCAGGAAGGCCGGACCATGGTGGTGGTGACTCATGAAATGGGCTTTGCCCGTGAAGTGTCGAACCAGTTGGTGTTCCTGCACAAAGGTGTCGTCGAAGAAAGCGGCAACCCGCGCGAAGTGCTGGTGAATCCGCAATCCGAACGCCTGCAGCAATTCCTGTCGGGTAGCCTGAAGTAATCAGGGCTGCCGTTGTGCACCGCGATAGTGCATGCTTCGCAACCTAGAGATCGATCCCTGATCCCTGTGGGACCTGGCTTGCCAGCTCCCACAGGGGACGATGCTGGTTTTGAGATTTGCGTTCATTTACGGGCTAGCATTGGCCCATGCCTTCATCACCGTTCTTCGTTTCGGATTGCCCGCCATGACTGCCCATCGAATTGGTTTCCTTGTTTGGCCCAGCACTAAAGCACTGACGCTTGCGCTGGCTGAGGAGGCCTTGCGTGTTGCCCAGCGTGTGCATCCGGAGGTGGTTTACGAATTGTCGTTCCTGCAGGCCGAGCCACCGGCCGAAGGTGCCTGGCAATTGCCCGGCGAGGCGTGGACCGGCAAGCTCGAAAACTTTCAGAAACTGTTCCTGCTGGCAGATGAGCCACCGACCAGCCTTGCCCCGGCGCTCAGCAGTGCGCTGAAGCAGCTGGTGCGTGCTGGTTGCGTGATCGGCGGTCTGTCGGCCGGTGTCTACCCGTTGGCGCAACTCGGTTTGCTCGATGGTTATCGCGCGGCCGTGCATTGGCGCTGGCAGGACGATTTCGCTGAACGCTTCCCGAAAGTCATCGCGACCAGCCATCTGTTCGACTGGGATCGTGATCGCCTGACCGCGTGCGGTGGCCTGTCGGTACTCGACTTGCTGCTGGCGGTGCTGGCCCGCGATCACGGCGCCGAGCTGGCCGGTGCGGTCTCTGAAGAACTGGTGGTCGAACGTATCCGTGAGGGGGGTGAGCGCCAGCGCATTCCGTTGCAGAACCGTCTCGGCTCCAGCCATCCAAAGCTCACCCAGGCGGTGTTGCTGATGGAAGCCAATATCGAAGAGCCGTTGACCACCGACGAAATCGCCCAACATGTGTGCGTGTCCCGTCGGCAGCTGGAGCGGATTTTCAAGCAGTACCTCAACCGTGTGCCGAGCCAGTACTACCTGGAATTGCGCCTGAACAAGGCCCGGCAGATGTTGATGCAAACCAGCAAGTCGATCATTCAGATCGGCCTGTCTTGCGGCTTTTCCTCGGGGCCGCATTTCTCCAGCGCCTACCGCAACTTCTTCGGCGCCACGCCGCGGGAAGATCGCAACCAGCGGCGCAGCAGCAGCCCGTTCGAGTTGTCCTCGGTGCCGTCGGAGCGCGGTTGATCCGCGCCTGACAGGGTTACTCGTCCGGGTCTGATTCTCCGGAAGACGACACCTGCAGCTCAGCCCGCTCGATGACTTCCTCGACCCCGAAGTCGACGTTGGTCAACTTGAAATACTCAATCAGGATTTTCAGACTGGCTTCGTTGAGCGGATTGCCGTGCAGATCGATGCTTTCGGCAGCCTCCATCGGCAGTTCGAGAATATCGGTGGGTATCCGGGTGATCTCGTTACTGCTCAGATTCGCGATGTCCAGACTCTTGAGTTGCAACAGGCCGGCAGGCAGTTCGGTGAGCCGGCAGTTGTCCAGTTGCAGGGTGGCCAGATCGGTCATCTGAGTGACATCCGGTGCGAGTCCCAGCGGGTTGTTACTCAAGTCCAGGAAGTCCAGTTGAGTCATCTCGGACAGGTTCAGGACGCTCTGTGCCGTCAGGGCGATGTGGCAGTCCGGGAGGTTCAACGAGGTCAGTTCGCCCATGCGGAAAATCGCGTCCGGGATATTGCCCAGGTGAAAGTCGCGGATGCTCAGGGTCTTGAGTTTCGGGAAACCTTCCAGGAACCGGCTAACGCCCATGGGCATTCCGCTTTCGCTATTGAGATAAACCATCGTGACATGGCTGAAGTCTGCACTCAGTGCTGGCAAGTCGCCGCTAATGTGGGTGTCCAGGCTCAAGTCGTAGCTCGGTTGCAGCAAGTCGCTCATGTCTTCGGCCCCCGTTTCCCGACGCCAGCATCGCAGCACGAGCTGTTTGAATTCGTCTCGGGCCCAATGCTCGTTCAGCAGTTGTTGCGCGTTGAACGGTTGTTGGGTGACGGGATGGAGAGCGGGAATGTCGGCGGTCCAGGCAGCCAGCTCGGTTTCCAGGGTGGCAAGTTCGGCTTCCAGGCGACTCAGTTCGGCTCGCCCCTCGTCCAGTGTTCCAGGCAGCGAATTCACGAATTTGCTCGCTTCTTCCTGGTCCATCATCGGATAAAGCGCTTGCGCACGTCTCAGGTCCGCCGCCTCGGCAAAGATACCGAAGTCCTGACGTGTGGCCAGGTAGTGTTGCTTGAGGCGTTCGCGGGTTGTGGACGACAGTGGGTTGTTGCCCAGGTCGAATCCTTCCTGACTGTCGGGTGGCAGTGAGAAAAGGGCTGTCGGCAATTCTTCGATCCGGTTGTTGTTGAGCAGTGCAGTGAGCAGGCGCGGGCGGGTTAGCAAGTCCTTGGGCAGCTCGGGGATGCCGGTGTGTGAGAGGTCGATGTAATTCAGGTTGGGCATGCCACCGACGTCCGGTACCAGGCCCAGCGGATTGTTATACATATCCAGTGTGGTCAATTGAAACTGCCCGGCGAGCGTGGCGTGGGCCTCGGGGCTGAGGCGGATCGCGCAATCGCTGAGAACCAGTTCCTCAAGTTGTAGCTGCACGACAACATCCGGAAGGTGACCCAGGTTGAAGTAGCGCAGTTTCAGGGCGCGCAATCCGGTAAAACTGCTCAAGAAAGCTTGCATTCCCCGTGTGGCGCCACAGCCATCCAGTGTTAGCGTTTGGACACGGCTGAAGTCGGCGTTCAGGGCTGGCAGCTCGCCAATAATCGGTTGGAAGAAATTGAAGTCGGTCGTGGCGAATCCGGTCTGTGCAGGGACCCATTGCCGCCGCCAGCACTCCATCAGTTCGATCACGAAATGCCTTCGAGCGTGCATCTGGGTGGAGAGTTGTTCAGGTGTGAGCCTGGTTTGGGTATCAGGCAGGAACGGCGGAATATCGCTGCACCAGGGTGACAGGGTGTCGTAGAGCCCTGAATGTTCAACCATGAGTCGATTCAGTTCTGCCCGTGGCCCTGCCGGGTGTTGTTGCAGGCGCTCGACAAACGCATCGAGTTCCTCGGCCGACAGTTGCGGGAACAACGACTGGACGCGGGCTTGCAGGGTGGGCGTACGGGTGGGAAGGTGCCGATAACCATCGACGCCGCCCAACAGTCGCATGACCTTCGGGTCGTAGGCAGGCTTGAGATTGACCTGCCGGCCCAGCAGTGTGCGCAAGGCCTCGCGGCTCAGTGGGTGTTGGCGAATCAACTGTTTGAGCCGGGCCTCGTCGCCAATCCGGACGTTCAGCGCCATGCGCTCGCTGTCGGGCAATGCCTGCAGCAAGCTGTTAAAAAACGTGGTCGAACCGCTGAGTTCTTCTCCATCCTGATCAAACGGCTGATAGGCGCCGTCCTCGCCGAGCACCAGTATTTTGCGCAGGTCGGCGTCAGCGCTGCCAAGGCTGTCGATCAGGCGCCCGTCAGGGCTGTAGTGGCGTATTTCCAGGCGCAGTTGTCCGCTCCAGCCTGGCAGGTTTTCCAGTGAGTGCAGAACCAGGCAATCGGTGTCGATGTTGTCCTCGGTCGACGGCAACTCAAGGCCTTCGTAGGCGCGTGTCACCCGTACCTGCAACCTGGCCTCCTGGCTCAGTTCCGCCAGCCTGGGGGGAATCTTGCCGCTCTTGAGTTGTTGCAGCTCCAGGTCGTTGGCCGTTGCGGCAATCGCGTCTGCGATGGTGGTCGGCAATCCGGGTTCGGCATCGATGAGGATTTGTGCCATGGAGTGAGCGCCCCGTTCGAGTTCGCGGTAGCGCTGTTCGAACAGGCTCTGTCGCTTGCGTTGGGCGAGTTGGGCCAGTTTCTGGCGCAGGCTGCGCGTGCGACTTTCGAGGCGAGGGGAGGGCAGGCCGAATTCCTCGCCCATCAAGGTTCTCGCTTCTTCGTCCGACAGGGCGAGCAGGAAGGTTTTGAGCAGATCGCCGTCGTTGAGTTGCGTGACATCGATGCGCAGGCGCGGCACATCCGGCGCGGGACTTTGCCAAAGTGTGCGCGCCTCGCCATCCGTCAGTTGCAGCCCTTTGGTATTCGGCCAGTAGCCGTTGGCGTTGAGCAATTCGAGCTGGGTGACGGGGTCGGCCTTCAGGTACAGCTCCGGCCGGTCGCTGCCGATTTGCTCGATAAAGGTTTGTATGTCCTGGTCGATCGTGAAGCGCTTGAGCGTGTCGGCCAGAAGCGGCGGCAGCGACCCTGCATGGGTGTGCATCTTGCGCAGGACGTTTTCGTGGGTGCCGCTGATGGTTAGCATGCCTTCGCGTTCGCGCTCGGAAAAACGCTGCATGTCCGGTCCGATACGTCGAAGCAAGGTGGCCTGGTCCCAGCTCAGAGGTTGGTCGACCTCGGTTTGCCAGGAGCCGGCCCTGTTGTGTTTGAGCGTGGGTTTGTAGGCCTCAGGTCGGGTCGGATGGTCGATGCGATGTTCGCCCGACAAAGGATTCTCGCTGACGGCGTAGCGTTTGTTCTCCAGGGGTAAGAGGGTTTTGCCCTGATGACGGTGCAGTCCGAGTGCATCAGGTTTTGATTCGTCGGGAAGCTCGGCGGGATGCTCGTACGCGGTGAGGTCGGGTTGCCAGTAACGGGTTTCGCCGTTCGGTCGCTTAACCGAGTTGAAGCGGTCGAAGAACTGCACGATGTCCCCGGGCAGCGCCGCACGCAGTTCTCCCGCTGCAATCGCGCCACCCACCGCAAATGTACCCAGCTGTACGGCGGACTCCACGACGCCCATCAGGTGCCCGAACGCCTCGCGACCCTGGCCCTGCGCCCAGTCGACGACGCTTTCGAAGGTTTCGTCGAGCAACTGGTAGGCCATGTAAGCGAGCATCAACTCACCAAGGAACGGCACGAACGGCAGGGCAATGAAGGCAGCGACATTCAACAGTGCCGAAGCGATTTCGGTGAAGGAGTCCCAAAGGGCCCAGCGGGCTTTCTGGTCGACCGTTGCAGTGGATACCGCGATGACCCGGGCATCGTTGAGAATCTTGTTGAGTTTGGACTGATACTGGTGGGTCCAAAGTTCGCCTTTGATCGGCATTGAAGCGATGCGCAGATCGACCCGCTGGTTGGGTTGCTCGCGCCAGGTCGGGCGCGGATCCCCCGGCTGAACCGGTTGCCAGGTAATGGGGGCCAGTTGGCTGTTCAATTGGGCGAAGAAGTGGCCGCGATCCTCGTGGTCGATGAAGCGGCTGAAGAATTGTTGATAGGCGGGCACGCGCAGGCGTTTGCTCAGTTCTTCGGCAAAGGCGGCGGACGATGCGTATTCCTTGATCGGATGTTCGGGGTCGTCAGGGATGTAGGCCACGACCCTGGCCACTTCGCGTGCGCTTTCAAGGTCCGGGGCAAATAACAGAACACCAGTCAGGCGCGCGTTCATGATGGTCAACTCATGACAGCCCCATGGCTGGCCGCGCAAGCGCAGATAAGGCAGGTCGTCCAGCAGGCCAAGAATCAGCCGGTGGGTATCACTGGTCAGCCGTTGTTGCATCAGCGCCATGTGCAGGGCGGCGATGAGCGCGGTTTTCTGGCTGTCATGGATTTTCGGTTGCAGCAGTGCCGCCGCCACCGGGTTGCTGATACCCAGATTGTCCTCCAGGTACTCTTTATAGCGCTGGCCGATATCCAGCTCCCGGCACAGGCGGGTGAACGCCGTGATGGGCATTTTTTCCGCAATCTGCGGCAAGGTCCCGAATCGCCCGTCGGCGGAGGGGGGCGTGATGAAAGTCGAGGCGGGTTCGAAGGCGTCAGTTTCGGTTTCGGCGCTTTCGAAGTTGTGCAGCGCTGCATCCAGCAGCGACACCGTCCAGATGCGCGCGGCCCCTGACTTCAACCGCAGCCAGGGAAGGTGGGTGGGGATGTAAAGACGCAAGCAGGTTTGGCGCACGTCCAGCTCCAGGCCGAAATCGCGCTTGAGCGCCGCCTTCAGCAGCGGCTCGGCGAAATCAGCGGGGCTTTGCAGATTGGCCATCATCTGATCGACCCGATTCTGGCTGGTCACATGACGGGCGATGAGTTTGCTCAGCTCCGCGTGCTGATGTGGCGGGGCGTCCTTGAGACTGGCCGGCAATCCCGGGGTGATATTGCTCAGTGCTTCACGCCGCTGGGGCGTTGCCTGGCGCAGCCAGGACGGGATGACGTTGATCAGGTGCTGAAAGTGGGCGTCCGGCCTGAAAACATCGGTCGCCTGGGGGGCAGGTTGGGTCGTCATGGGGTCGAGTGGGCCATCGAAGTTTGAGAAGGCCCTAAGGAAACCGCGCGAAGGCGGACGACGTGCGGTACATATTTACCTCACTCGCCCAATCCGTATCGGTTACAACGGAGCAAGCCTGCCGCAAACGCTCGCCGCCAGTTAAACTGCGCCTTTGCGACCCTATATGTCGCATTGCCGTAAACCCGGGAAAATCCGGGGTTTGCGCTATAAGAAGTTGTCGCTTGGCGGCAAGGCCGGGCTGAAAACTGTCCTTACAATCCCCCCATCGCTCGCCAGTTTCAGGCGAGTGTTCGTCTTCAGGAGACTCCGATGTCCGTTGAGCACGCTGCGGTACAACGCGCCGATTTCGACCAGGTAATGGTTCCCAACTACGCGCCTGCCGCTTTCATTCCAGTGCGTGGCGCCGGTTCCCGCGTATGGGACCAGTCCGGCCGCGAGTTGATCGACTTCGCCGGCGGGATTGCGGTAAACGTATTGGGCCATGCGCATCCGGCGCTGGTCGGTGCGTTGACCGAGCAAGCCAACAAGCTGTGGCATGTGTCCAACGTGTTCACCAATGAGCCGGCCTTGCGCCTGGCCCATAAGCTGATCGATGCCACTTTTGCCGAGCGCGTGTTCTTCTGCAACTCCGGTGCTGAAGCCAACGAGGCTGCCTTCAAGCTGGCCCGTCGCGTCGCGTTCGATCGCTTCGGCAGCGAAAAATACGAAATCATTGCCGCGCTGAACAGCTTCCACGGTCGTACTCTGTTCACCGTGAACGTGGGTGGCCAGTCGAAGTACTCCGACGGCTTCGGTCCAAAAATCACCGGTATCACTCACGTCCCTTACAACGATCTGGCCGCTTTGAAAGCCGCCGTTTCCGACAAGACCTGTGCCGTGGTACTGGAGCCGATCCAGGGTGAGGGCGGCGTACTGCCGGCCGAACTGGCCTACCTGCAAGGCGCCCGCGAGTTGTGCACCGAGCACAACGCGCTGCTGGTGTTCGACGAAGTGCAAACCGGCATGGGCCGCAGCGGCAAGCTGTTCGCGTATCAACACTACGGCGTGACCCCGGACATCCTGACCAGCGCCAAGAGCCTGGGCGGCGGTTTCCCGATCGCGGCGATGTTGACCACCGAAGACCTGGCCAAACACCTGGTCGTTGGCACCCACGGCACCACCTACGGCGGCAACCCGCTGGCATGCGCCGTCGCGGAAGCCGTGATCGACGTGATCAACACCCCTGAAGTGCTGAACGGCGTCAATGCCAAGCACGACAAGTTCAAGGCCCGCCTGGAACAAATCGGCGAGAAATACGGCCTGTTCACCCAGGTGCGTGGCCTGGGCCTGCTGATCGGTTGCGTACTGAGCGATGCCTGGAAAGGCAAGGCCAAGGACATCTTCAACGCCGCTGAAAAAGAAGGCCTGATGATTCTGCAAGCCGGCCCGGACGTGATTCGTTTTGCCCCGAGCCTGGTGATTGACGACGCCGATATCGATGCCGGCCTGGATCGCTTCGAGCGCGCCGCAGCTAAGCTGACACAAGCCTGATAGACCTTTCGACGCCTGTCCATTCAGGCGTCGAACCCAATTCTGATGCCGGACCCGCTTTCCTGTCGGAGCGAGTCTGCTCGCGAGGGTGTGTCAGTCGACATCATTGTTACTGATCCAGCCTCACGAGCAGGCCCGCTCCTACAAGG
Source organism: Pseudomonas fluorescens group sp. PF-69 (assembly GCF_054481235.1). Lineage (NCBI taxonomy): Bacteria > Pseudomonadati > Pseudomonadota > Gammaproteobacteria > Pseudomonadales > Pseudomonadaceae > Pseudomonas > Pseudomonas fluorescens group sp. PF-69. Next base: position 3,075,311 of record NZ_JBTMNC010000001.1, read on the forward strand.
GGCCGGCTTATTTTCCTCAAAGAGTTTTTAAAAAGGAGTGACACCATGCTGGTGATGCGCCCCGCGCAAATGGCTGATCTGGGCGAGGTACAGCGTCTGGCTGCGGACAGCCCTATTGGTGTCACTTCCCTGCCGGATGACGTTGAACGCCTGAGCGACAAGATCGCGGCAAGCGAAGCCTCATTCGCCGCCGAAGTCAGCTTCAACGGTGAAGAGAGCTATTTCTTCGTCCTCGAAGACACCGCGACCGGCAAACTGGTCGGTTGCTCGGCAATCGTCGCCTCGGCCGGCTATTCCGAGCCGTTCTACAGTTTCCGCAATGAAACCTTCGTGCATGCTTCCCGTGAGCTGAAGATTCATAACAAGATTCATGTGCTTTCTCAGTGCCACGACCTGACCGGCAACAGCTTGCTGACCAGTTTCTACGTACAGCGCGAGCTGGTGGGGTCGCCTTGGGCGGAGCTCAATTCCCGTGGTCGCCTGCTGTTCGTGGCCAGCCATCCGGAGCGCTTTGCCGATTCCGTGGTGACCGAGATCGTCGGCTACAGCGATGAAAATGGCGATTCGCCGTTCTGGGACGCCATCGGTCGCAACTTCTTCGACCTCAACTACGCCGAAGCCGAGCGTCTGTGCGGCCTGAAGAGCCGGACGTTCCTTGCCGAACTGATGCCGCATTACCCGATCTATGTGCCGTTGCTGCCGGATTCGGCACAAGAAGCGATGGGGCAGGTACACCCGCGGGCGCAGATCACTTTCGACATCCTGATGCGCGAAGGCTTCGAGACCGATCACTACATCGACATTTTCGACGGCGGCCCGACCTTGCACGCCCGTGTCTCGGGGATCCGTTCGATTGCCCAGAGCCGTGTGGTGCCGGTGAAAATCGGTGAGCCGGTCAAAGGCGCCGGTCGTCAGTACCTGGTGGCCAACGCCCAGTTGCAGGATTACCGCGCGGTATTGCTCGAGCTTGATTACGCGCCGGGCAAACCCGTCACCCTGGATCTGGAAGCAGCCGAAGCCCTGGGCGTCGGTGAAGGTGCCAGCGTGCGCCTGGTGGCGGTTTAACGCCTGCTTCAATGAATGCTTAGAAAGCAGCGAGTTTCGCGGGTGGCGCAAGCGACCCGATTGAGGAGATAGCATGATCGTTCGTCCCGTACGCAGCAGCGATTTACCCGCTCTGATCGACCTGGCCCGCAGCACCGGCACCGGCCTGACCACCTTGCCAGCCAACGAAGAGCGCCTGGCCCATCGGGTCGGCTGGGCCGAGAAGACTTTCCGTGGCGAAGCCGGGCGGGGCGATGCGGACTACCTGTTCGTACTCGAAGACGACGACGGCCGCGTGGTGGGCATTTCCGCCATCGCCGGTGCCGTAGGCCTGCGTGAGCCTTGGTACAACTTCCGCGTGGGGCTGACGGTCAGTGCCTCGCAGGAACTGAAAATCTATCGCGAAATCCCGACGCTGTTCCTGGCCAACGACCTGACCGGTAACTCGGAACTGTGCTCGTTGTTCCTGCACGCCGACTACCGCAGTGGCCTCAACGGCCGCATGCTGTCCAAGGCGCGGATGCTGTTCATCGCCGAATTCCCGCACCTGTTCGGCAACAAGATCATCGCCGAGATGCGCGGCGTGTCCGATGAAGCCGGGCGTTCGCCATTCTGGGAAAGCCTGGGCCGGCACTTCTTCAAAATGGAATTCAGCCAGGCCGATTACCTGACCGGCGTTGGCAACAAGGCGTTCATCGCCGAACTGATGCCGAAATTCCCGCTGTACACCTGCTTCCTCTCTCCGGAGGCACGCAACGTGATCGGTCAGGTTCATCCCGACACTGAGCCGGCGCTGGCGATGCTCAAGAGCGAAGGTTTCAGCTATCAAGGCTACGTCGATATCTTCGACGCCGGCCCGGCCATCGAGTGCGAAACCGGCAAGATCCGTGCGGTGCGCGACAGCCAGGCCCTGGTGCTGGCCATCGGCACGCCGGGTGACGACGCCACGCCATTCATTATTCACAACCGCAAGCGCGAAGACTGCCGGATCACTGCCGCACCCGCACGCTTCGCCGCCGGTACGCTGGTGGTCGATCCGCTGACCGCCAAACGTCTTCAACTCAACGCCGGCGATCAAGTGCGCGCCGTTCCGTTGTCCGCTGCTCGGGAGTCGAAATAATGAAGTCGCTTTACATTGCAGGTGAATGGCTGGCCGGTCAGGGCGAAACCTTCGAGTCGCTGAACCCGGTGACCCAGCAGGTGGTTTGGTCCGGCGAAGGCGCTACCGCTGCCCAAGTTGAATCGGCCGTACAAGCGGCGCGCCAGGCGTTCCCGGCCTGGGCTCGCCGCACGCTGGAAGAACGCATCTCGGTGCTGGAGGCTTTCGCCGCGGCATTGAAGAACAACGCTGACGAACTGGCCCGCACCATCGGTGAAGAAACCGGCAAACCCCTCTGGGAAGCGGCGACCGAAGTCACCAGCATGGTCAACAAGATTGCGATCTCGGTGCAGAGTTACCGTGAACGTACCGGCGAGAAGAGCGGCCCGCTGGGCGACGCCACCGCCGTACTGCGTCACAAGCCACATGGCGTGGTCGCCGTGTTCGGTCCCTACAATTTCCCTGGTCACCTGCCCAACGGCCACATCGTGCCGGCGTTGCTGGCCGGTAACACCGTGCTGTTCAAACCGAGCGAGCTGACGCCGAAAGTCGCCGAGTTGACGGTCAAGTGCTGGATCGAAGCCGGCTTGCCAGCCGGCGTGTTGAACCTGCTGCAAGGCGCTCGCGAAACCGGTATCGCCCTGGCGGCGAACCCTGGCATCGACGGTCTGTTCTTCACCGGTTCCAGCCGTACCGGCAATCATCTGCACCAGCAGTTCGCCGGTCGTCCGGACAAGATCCTCGCGCTGGAAATGGGTGGCAACAACCCGCTGGTGGTCGATCAGGTCGCCGATCTCGATGCCGCTGTGTACACCATCATCCAGTCGGCATTCATTTCTGCCGGTCAGCGTTGCACCTGCGCCCGCCGCCTGCTGGTGCCGCAAGGCGCCTGGGGCGACACCCTGCTGGCGCGTCTGGTGGCGGTCAGCTCGACTCTTTCAGTCGGGGCCTTCGATCAGCAACCGGCACCGTTCATGGGCTCGGTGATTTCCCTCGGCGCCGCTAAAGCGCTGATGGACGCACAGGCGCATTTGCTGGCTAACGGCGCGGTGTCGTTGCTGGAGATGACTCAGCCTCAGGCGCAATCCGCATTGCTGACCCCTGGCATTCTGGATGTGACCGCCGTGGCGGATCGCCCGGACGAAGAGTTGTTCGGCCCGCTGCTGCAAGTGATCCGCTACGCTGATTTCGAGTCGGCGATTGCTGAGGCCAACGACACGGCCTACGGTCTGGCTGCGGGTCTGTTGTCGGACTCCGAAGCGCGTTACCAGCAATTCTGGCTGGAGAGCCGTGCCGGTATCGTCAACTGGAACAAGCAGTTGACCGGTGCTGCCAGCAGCGCGCCATTCGGCGGCGTTGGCGCCTCGGGCAACCATCGCGCCAGCGCCTACTACGCGGCGGATTACTGCGCGTATCCGGTGGCCTCGCTGGAAACCCCGAGCCTGGCCTTGCCGTCGGCCCTGACCCCCGGCGTGAAAATGGCCTGACGCCCTTTCGCGAGCAAGCTCGCTCCCACAGGTTCAGTGGTGTTCATACAATTTGTGTACGACGCAATCACTGTGGGAGCGAGCTTGCTCGCGATGGCCGCGACTCGGTCTAAAAGAATAGTTACTGAAGCCTATAACAACAGATTCTCGTGGAGCCTCGCTGATGAAATCCTATGAAGTCAATTTTGACGGTCTAGTGGGGCCTACCCATAACTACGGTGGCCTGTCCTACGGCAACGTGGCGTCCCAGAGCAACAGCCAGCAGTCTTCGAACCCGAAGGAAGCCGCGCTGCAAGGCCTGGCAAAAATGAAAGCGCTGATGGAAATGGGCTTTCAGCAAGGCGTGCTGGCGCCACAAGAGCGCCCGGACGTGGCGGCACTGCGTCGCCTGGGCTTCAGCGGCACCGACGCTCAAGTCATCGAGCGCGCCGCCAAAGACGCCATGCCCCTGCTGGTTGCCAGCTGCTCGGCTTCGAGCATGTGGGTGGCCAACGCCGCTACCGTCAGCCCAAGTGCCGACACCGCGGATGGCCGCGTGCATTTCACCGCCGCCAACCTGAATTGCAAATACCACCGCAGCATCGAACACCCGACCACCAGTCGCGTGCTGGGGGCGATGTTCGCCGACCAGAAGCACTTCGCGCACCACGCGGCCCTGCCGGCCGTGGCGCAGTTCGGTGACGAAGGCGCCGCCAACCACACCCGTTTCTGCCGTGAGTACGGTGAAGCCGGAGTTGAATTTTTCGTCTTCGGTCGCAGTGCGTTCGATACCCGCTACCCGGCACCGCAGAAGTACCCGGCGCGCCAGACCCTCGAAGCGTCGCAGGCCGTTGCCCGTTTGCACGGCCTGAGCGATGACGGCGTGGTCTACGGCCAGCAGAACCCATCGGTGATCGATCAGGGCGTATTCCACAATGACGTGATCGCCGTGGGTAATGGCGAAGTGCTGTTCTATCACGAGGACGCATTCCTCGAGACCGAGCAGATGCTGGCCGAGTTGCAGAGCAAGCTCGCCAGGGTCGGTGGCAAATTCCAGTCGATCTGCGTGCCGCGTTCCGCTGTAACCGTTGAAGACGCGGTTCGTTCCTACCTGTTCAATAGCCAGCTGCTGTCCCGTCCGGACGGTTCCATGCTGTTGATCGTGCCGGAAGAGTGCCGTGGCAATGAGCGTGTCTGGCAATACCTGCAGGGTTTGACCAGCTCCGGCGGCCTGATCCGCGAAGTCAAAGTCTTCGATCTCAAGCAGAGCATGCAGAACGGCGGTGGCCCGGCTTGCCTGCGTTTGCGTGTCGCTCTCAACGAAACTGAACTGGCGGCGGTCAATCCAGGAGTTATCATGACGGCGCCGTTGTATGGCACGTTGACCGAATGGGTCGACAAGCACTACCGCGACCGCATGACCGAAAACGATCTGGCGGACCCGCAATTGTTGCTTGAGTGCCGGACGGCACTGGATGAACTGACACAAATCCTTAAACTGGGCTCGGTTTATCCATTCCAGATCAATTGATCGACGGCGCGCGCTCGGGCACGACAGCGCGCCGCTTCATCTCAAATGAGAGCGTAAATAAATGAGCGATACCCTGCAGCTGATCCTTGAAGACACCGATGGCACGCAACTGGAGACTTCCTGCACCCGTGTCGCGGTCCTGTGGCAAGGCAAAGAGCTGTGGATCCAGCATGATGGCCGTGGTCAGTTGCTGATTGGCGTGGACGTCGAAGAAGGTGACGCCGAATACGCCAACCTGCTGCTGCGCCCATTGGCGACTAATCTGGTAAGTCTGCAACTGGAAATGGAACCGGCTGAAGTCGGCGACGAAGACCACGTTCACGGCCCGGATTGCAATCACGATCACTAAGGAAACCGCTCTATGCTCGCCCTCGGCAAACTGCTTGAACTGACCCTCGCCGGCCGTGAACCGGCGGAGAAGACTCAACTGACTGTCGAAGGCGTGCGCATGCGCTGGTTGAGCGAAGGTGCGCTGGAAGTCCGGCCACCTGAAGCTCGCGACAATGGCCTGGACCTGCTGCTGTCGGCGGGTATCCACGGTAATGAAACAGCGCCGATCGAACTGCTCGATCGCCTGTTGCATGACATCGCCCGCGGTGATCTGAAACCGCGTGCACGTATTCTGTTCCTGTTCGGCAACCCCGAGGCGATTCGCAAAGGCGAGCGTTTCGTCGAGCAGGACGTCAATCGGCTGTTCAACGGCCGTCACGAACAAAGCAGCGGCTCCGAAGCGTTGCGCGCTTGTGAGCTGGAGCGCCTGGCGGCGAGTTTCTTCAGCCTGCCGGACCGCGATCGCCTGCACTATGACCTGCATACCGCCATTCGCGGCTCGAAAATCGAGCAGTTCGCGTTGTATCCGTGGAAGGAAGGTCGTCAGCATTCACGCCAGGAGCTGGCCCGCCTGCGCGCCGCCGGCATGGAGGCGGTGCTGCTGCAGAACAAGCCGTCCATCGTTTTCAGTTCCTACACCTACGACAAGCTCGGTGCCGAGTCCTTCACGCTGGAGTTGGGCAAGGCGCGGCCATTCGGGCAGAACGACGGGGTGAACGTGTCCAGGCTGGAAACACGCCTCAAACAGATTATCGAAGGCTCCGAGCCGGCGCTGAATGAAGTGGCGCTGGATGGCTTGAAGCTGTTCAGCGTCGCGCGGGAAATCATCAAGCACAGCGATAACTTCCGCCTGAACTTGCCAGCGGACATCGAAAACTTTTCGGAGCTGGAAGTGGGTTATCTGTTGGCCGAAGACATCGCCCAGACCCGCTGGATCATCGAGGAGGAGGGCGCCCGGATCATCTTCCCGAACCCCAAGGTGAAGAATGGCCTGCGTGCCGGCATCCTGATCGTACCGACCACCGACGAAAATCTGGCCTGACCGGATAACCCTGTAGGAGCGAGCTCGCTCGCGATGGACTTGAGAACGCCGCGGGGTATCAGATACACGGCGTTTTCGTTGAAGACCATCGCGAGCAGGCTCGCTCCTACAGGTCCTGTGTTAAACAGCGACTGCGCGCGGCTCAGTACGGCGCAGGCTGCGAATCTTGTGCAGCGTATCCGCGCACGTCTTCGCCGCTTCCTGGCCTTTGTGCACGAAATGCTCGAAGAAGAACTTCTGGTGTTCTTCACCGGCATGGAAGTGGTGCGGGGTCAGGGACACCGAGAACACTGGCACTTCGGTTTCCAGCTGAACCTGCATCAGGCCGCTGACCACTGACTGGGCGACGAACTCGTGACGGTAGATGCCGCCGTCCACCACGAGGGCTGCCGCTACGATGCCGGCATAACGGCCGGTCTTGGCCAGCAGCTTGGCGTGCAGGGGCATTTCAAAGGCGCCGCCGACTTCGAAGAAGTCGATCTCGGATTCCTGATAACCCTGGGCAATCATTTCGCTGACGAAGCCTTTACGGCTCTGATCAACAATATCCTTGTGCCAGCAGGCCTGGATGAACGCAACGCGTTCGCCGTGATGGTTTTTGCTTTTGCTGTCGATTGCGGTGGGTTGCATGTTCTGACTCCTGTTTGTGTGAAAAACAGGGCGTTATGAATCGAATGGGATTTAAGGGTACGCAGGCGCAAGTGCCTGCGGACGGCGCTTTGGTATAGAGCCTAGGCGGCGCCAATCCCGTTCTCTCTTCATCCGGACTATGACCGTCGGCCCCGGGATCACACCGGGTCTGCTGACCTTGCCGCCAGTCACCGCCGAAGCCGTACTGTCGCCAAGCGCTCGCGGGCTATGCGCGTTGCGCGCAATTACCGCCGGTGGGGAGTTGCACCCCGCCCTGAGAACGTTTTGCCGCCAGATTGTCTGGCGGCGCAGCGTTTTTAACACATATTTCCTACGTGCGCATCGATGCTTTCAGATCAATCTCATCGAATTTTTCACTGGATTACCCCGACTTTTCCTTCACCAAGGGTTGATTATTCATCGGCATGACCGCAGTAATTCTTTTCTGAAAGGGATTTCCCCTGTTTACCGAGGCCAGATTCATGAGTGTTATCGATCTTCGCAGCGACACCGTCACCCAACCCACCGCCGGCATGCTCGATGCGATGACCGGCGCCGCCACCGGCGACGACGTTTATGGTGAGGATCCGACGGTCAATCGACTGGAAGCCGAATTGGCCCGGCGTCTGGGTTTTGCGGCGGCGCTGTTCGTACCGACTGGCACGATGAGTAATTTGCTGGGGCTGATGGCTCACTGCGAACGCGGTGACGAGTACATCGTCGGTCAGCAAGCGCACACCTATAAATACGAAGGTGGCGGCGCGGCAGTGCTCGGTTCGATCCAGCCGCAGCCACTGGAAGTGCAGGCAGATGGTTCGCTGGATCTGGCGCAGGTCGCCGCCGCGATCAAGCCGGATGACTTCCACTTCGCCCGGACCCGATTGCTGGCGCTGGAAAACACCATGCAGGGCAAGGTCCTGCCGTTGGAATATCTGGCAAGGGCGCGCTGTTTTACCCGTGAGCATGGGCTGCAACTGCACCTGGATGGCGCGCGGCTGTACAACGCAGCGGTCAGGCTCGGGGTCGACGCCCGGGAAATCACCCGGCATTTCGACTCTGTCTCGGTTTGTCTGTCCAAAGGTCTGGGCGCGCCGGTGGGTTCGGTGCTGTGCGGCTCGGCCGAGTTGATCGGCAAGGCTCGGCGCCTGCGCAAGATGGTCGGCGGCGGCATGCGGCAGGCCGGGATTCTGGCGGCGGCAGGCTTGTATGCACTGGACAACAACGTTCAGCGGCTGGCTGATGACCACGCCAACGCACAATTGCTGGCCGAGGGCCTGCGCGGGGCAGGTTTTGAGGTCGAGCCGGTGCAGACCAATATGGTCTACGTGCAGATGGGCGACCAGGCCGAAGCGCTCAAGGCGTTCGCCGACGCGCGCGGGATCAAGTTGAGCGCGGCCGCACGCCTGCGAATGGTCACGCACATGGACGTCAGTGCGGCGCAAATCGAGCAGGTCGTCGCGACATTCGTCGACTTTTCGCGCAAGTGATAGCGTTAGCGCTCCAATTGACTGTTTCTATCGTATAAACACGCTGTACCCCGCGCGCAGGGCCGATATAATGCGGCCCTTTGCCGTCGCTTCGTCTGTTGACGTTTCGAACAGGCCTTTGGCCGCAGCCTCCGTGGAAGAACCTAATGAAAAGCGCAGAAATCCGTGAAGCCTTCCTTCGCTTCTTCGAAGAGCAAGGCCACACCCGTGTAGCCTCCAGCTCTTTGATTCCGGGCAACGACCCAACCCTGCTGTTCACCAACGCGGGGATGAACCAGTTCAAGGACTGTTTCCTGGGCCAGGAAAAGCGCGCGTACACCCGCGCCGTCAGCAGCCAGAAATGCGTGCGCGCCGGCGGCAAGCACAACGACCTGGAAAACGTCGGCTATACCGCCCGTCACCATACTTTCTTCGAAATGCTGGGTAACTTCAGCTTCGGTGACTATTTCAAGCGTGATGCCATCACCTACGCCTGGACCTTCCTGACTTCCGACAAATGGCTGAACCTGCCAAAGGAGAAGCTCTGGGTCACGGTCTATGCCAGCGATGACGAGGCGTACGACATCTGGACCAAGGAAATCGGCGTTCCCGCCGAGCGCATGGTTCGTATCGGCGACAACAAGGGCGCGCCTTACGCTTCCGACAACTTCTGGACCATGGGCGATACCGGCCCGTGCGGTCCTTGCACCGAGATTTTCTACGATCACGGCGCCGACATCTGGGGTGGCCCACCGGGCTCGCCGGAAGAAGACGGCGACCGCTACATCGAAATCTGGAACAACGTGTTCATGCAGTTCAACCGCACCGCCGATGGCGTGTTGCACCCGCTGCCAGCGCCGTCGGTAGACACCGGCATGGGCCTTGAGCGGATCAGTGCCGTGCTGCAGCACGTGCATTCGAACTATGAAATCGACCTGTTCCAGAGCCTGCTGAGCGCATCGGCCAAGGCCATCGGTTGCACCAACGACGCACAGGCTTCCCTGAAAGTCGTGGCTGACCACATCCGTTCTTGCGGTTTCCTGATCGCTGACGGCGTGCTGCCATCCAACGAAGGCCGTGGCTATGTGCTGCGCCGGATCATTCGTCGCGCCTGCCGTCACGGCAACAAGCTCGGGGCCAAGGGCAGCTTCTTCTACCAGATCGTCGCGGCACTGGTCGCCGAGATGGGCGAAGCCTTCCCTGAACTGAAATCCCAGCAGGCGCATATCGAACGCGTTCTGAAGGCCGAAGAAGAGCAATTCGCCAAGACCCTGGAGCAGGGCCTGAAAATCCTCGAGCAGGATCTCGCCGAACTCAAGGGCGACGTGGTGCCCGGCGATGTGGTGTTCAAGCTCTACGACACCTACGGTTTCCCGATGGACCTGACCGGCGACATCGCTCGCGAACGCAACCTGACCATCGACGAAGAAGGTTTCGAACGCGAAATGGAAGCCCAGCGCGTCCGTGCCCGTTCGGCCAGCTCCTTCGGCATGGACTACAACAGCCTGGTCAAGGTGGATGTCGATACCGAGTTCACCGGTTACCACGCCACCAGCGGTTCGGCGAAAGTCGTTGCCCTCTATAAGGACGGGCAATCGGTCGATGTGTTGAGCGAAGGCGAAGAAGGCGTGGTCGTTCTGAACCAGACCCCGTTCTACGCGGAGTCCGGCGGCCAGGTCGGCGATTGTGGCTACCTGCAGGCCGGTGCTTCGCGCTTCGATGTGCGCGACACCACCAAGACCGGTGGCGCGTTCCTGCATCACGGTGTGCTGGCGTCGGGTAGCCTGTTGATCGGTGCGCCGGTGGAAACCCACGTCGAGGCTGACGTGCGTCACGCCACTTCGCTGAACCACTCGGCCACTCACTTGCTGCACGCCGCGTTGCGCCAGGTGCTGGGCGATCACGTTCAGCAGAAAGGCTCGTTGGTCGACAGTCAGCGCCTGCGTTTCGACTTCAGTCACTTCGAGGCGATCAAGCCGGAACAGCTCAAAGCGCTGGAAGAGATCGTCAACGCCGAAATTCGCAAGAACTCCGCGGTTGAAACCGAAGAGACCGATATCGAAACCGCCAAGAAGAAAGGCGCCATGGCGCTGTTCGGCGAGAAGTATGGCGACAATGTTCGCGTGCTGAGCATGGGCGGTGATTTCTCCGTTGAGCTGTGCGGCGGTATTCACGCCAACCGTACCGGCGACATCGGCCTGCTGAAAATCATCAGTGAGGGCGGTGTGGCGTCTGGTGTGCGTCGTATCGAAGCGGTCACCGGTGCTGCGGCCCTGGCCTACTTGAATGCGGCCGAAGAACAACTCAAGGAAGCGGCCAACCTGGTCAAGGGCAGCCGCGACAACCTGATCGACAAGTTGTCGGCTGTGCTGGAGCGCAACCGTCTGCTGGAGAAACAACTCGAGCAATTGCAAGCCAAGGCCGCCAGCGCCGCGGGCGACGATCTGTCGGCTTCGGCACTGGACGTCAAGGGTGTGAAAGTGCTGTCCGTGCGTCTGGACGGTCAGGATGGCAAGGCGCTGCTGGCGCTGGTCGATCAGCTGAAAAACAAACTCGGCCGCGCAGTGATCCTGCTCGGCAGTGTCCATGAGGAAAAGGTCGTACTGGTTGCAGGTGTAACCAAGGACCTGACTGGCCAACTCAAAGCCGGTGATTTGATGAAGCAAGCCGCTGCGGCAGTGGGCGGGAAGGGCGGTGGTCGTCCGGACATGGCGCAGGGCGGCGGTACCGACGCTGGCGCACTGGATGCAGCACTGGCGCTGACAGTTCCATTTGTAGAGCAGGGTTTATAAGGCAGTGCTCTCGGCCCGCAGTCTAGTGGCGGGCCGGAACGCTGTTTGAGTGATTATTTGGGCGCCCTTCATGGGCAGAGGCGGCTTTGAAATGGCTTTGATCGTACAGAAATTTGGAGGCACCTCGGTCGGCACTGTCGAGAGAATCGAGCAAGTCGCCGACAAGGTTAAGAAATTCCGCGATGCCGGCGATGACCTGGTGGTTGTGCTGTCTGCAATGAGCGGCGAAACCAACCGTCTGATCGATCTGGCCAAGCAAATCAGTGGCGACGGGCAACCGGTTCCGCGTGAACTGGACGTGATCGTTTCCACCGGCGAGCAGGTGACGATTGCCCTGTTGGCCATGGCGCTGATCAAGCGCGGTGTGCCGGCGGTATCGTACACCGGTAATCAGGTCCGGATTCTGACGGATAGCGCGCACAATAAAGCGCGTATCTTGCAGATTGATGACCAGAAGATTCGCGGCGACCTGAAGGCTGGTCGTGTGGTCGTTGTCGCTGGTTTCCAGGGTGTCGACGAGCACGGCAATATCACGACCCTCGGTCGTGGCGGTTCTGACACCACGGGTGTGGCCCTGGCAGCAGCCTTGAAGGCTGATGAATGCCAGATCTACACCGATGTCGATGGCGTCTACACCACGGACCCGCGCGTCGTGTCCGTGGCCCAGCGCCTGGACAAGATCACCTTCGAAGAGATGCTGGAAATGGCCAGCCTCGGTTCCAAGGTGTTGCAGATCCGTGCGGTCGAGTTCGCCGGCAAGTACAACGTTCCGCTGCGCGTACTGCACAGCTTCAAGGAGGGTCCGGGCACCCTCATTACTATTGATGAAGAGGAAACCATGGAACAGCCGATCATTTCCGGCATCGCTTTCAACCGCGATGAAGCCAAGCTGACCATCCGTGGCGTGCCAGACACCCCGGGCGTGGCGTTCAAGATTCTCGGTCCTATCAGTGCCGCGAATATCGAAGTCGACATGATCGTGCAGAACGTTGCGCACGATAACACCACCGACTTCACCTTTACCGTGCACCGCAACGACTATCAGGCCGCACAATCAGTGCTGGAAAACACCGCTCGCGAGATCGGTGCCCGTGAAGTCGTGGGTGACACCAAGATCGCCAAGGTTTCGATCGTCGGCGTTGGCATGCGCTCCCACGCAGGCGTAGCCAGCCGCATGTTCGAATCCCTGGCCAAGGAAAGCATCAACATCCAGATGATCTCGACCTCGGAAATCAAAGTCTCCGTAGTGATCGAAGAGAAGTACCTGGAACTGGCTGTGCGCGCCCTGCACACGGCTTTCGAACTGGACGCACCGGCCCGCCAGGGCGAGTGATGCGTTTGCCAAGGAGCGCGGTCTGACCGTGCTCTTTGCTTTTTGAACGGCGCGACCCGAAGCTGTTCTTTTGCTCGTGCTGGTCAATACTCAGGCATGCAGGCCGCGACCGCTTTGGTTGTAGGTCGAGTGCCTCTTTTTTTGCAGACTGTTGTCCCTGAAATGTAATGCGTGAGGAGAAAGGTATGCTGATTCTGACTCGTCGGTGCGCAGAAAGCCTGATTATTGGTGATGGCGAAATCACTGTGACCGTGCTCGGCGTCAAAGGAAATCAAGTGCGTATTGGTGTGAATGCCCCTAAAGAGGTGGCTGTCCACCGTGAGGAAATCTACCTGCGTATCAAGAAAGAGAAGGACGAAGAACCAAGCCATTAATTTTTATCGTTTTTTATGTTTGCAAACGGGGAAGAAGCTGGTTAATATACGCCCCGTGTTGCGGAGAGCTGGCCGAGTGGCCGAAGGCGCTCCCCTGCTAAGGGAGTACACCTCAAAAGGGTGTCGGGGGTTCGAATCCCCCGTTCTCCGCCATTATTTTCGTAGTACGTTGTAATCTGGCTTCTTCGGTAAGTTGTTGAAATTACTAGAAAAAAGCGCTTTACAAACAGATTGAACGGCCTATAATGCGCGGCAACAAATGCACTCGTAGCTCAGCTGGATAGAGTACTCGGCTACGAACCGAGCGGTCACAGGTTCGAATCCTGTCGAGTGCACCATTTAAGAGTTGTTTGCAGTGATGTGAATGACTTGGCTTCAACCAGTTGTGATCTGGTATAAAAACACAAAATGCACTCGTAGCTCAGCTGGATAGAGTACTCGGCTACGAACCGAGCGGTCACAGGTTCGAATCCTGTCGAGTGCACCATACAACAGAAAGCCCGCATTTAATGCGGGCTTTTTGCCGTCCGGGATTTGGCTTTTCCTTTCGTACATCCTCTCGCATCAAATTCTACGTTTGCGCTTCGACCTCGCTTGGTGTCGTAGCGATAACTCGTGGTCGAATTCCGAATGTTGATCTTGTCTGGTTTGCCCAAGGCGCTTTCGACGTCTTGTTGGCTCATGCCGGCAACAATTCGCTGATTGATGATTGCTTCTCGGCGCTCCCTGGCACTGATCAGGTTTCCACATTTGTCCTCTGGCTGGCCGACGACAGTCATATCGCGGTTTGTGAATGTCCTTCCCGGTGTTGCTAGGGGGTTGGCGTCCGGCATGAGGGCGATAGCCGTGCCGGGCGAGTAGGGTTGCACTTCCTGGGTTGAAAGGTGCTCGCCGGCTGCGCAGCCCATTGTAGTGAAGGTGATGCGTCCGTCAGGCGCTTCGCAGCGATGGATGGTTGTGGCGTGTACGACGAGTGGCAGGCAAAGAAGGGGGAGCAGTAGAAGGCAGGATGATTTTTGTGGCATTCGACGTCCTCCGTGACGGTGCTCGTTCAAAGGTAGCTGCTACATTTTCATTTGTCGGTGTGTTTTCTTTTCGGGATGAGTCGTCGCAGTTTGAAGGATCAGGATGGTGCTCAAGATTGTTTCGCAAGCGCTTGTTTCAGCCACGATTTTTTAACGTTTAAAACCGTCGGGCGGTGTTATCATTGCGCCCGTCAGCCCCGCCGGGGCTTGTGGAATACCTCCATGGACTTACCCAGTAGTTACTTAATACCCCGTTTTTCCAATCATGAATTGACTGATTGATACTTCCGGCGTGCCCCGCTGCTGGGAGTGGAGTTCGCCTATGTCTGAAGTTGAAGTAAAGAAAACGCAAGAAAGCTTGCAGGACCGCCTCGCTCAAGTTGTTGAGCTGTTGCAGCGTCAGCGAGTAGTAGAAGACCTGACTCATCGCCAGGAAGGCCCGCATCACGATCGGGTTGAGAACCTGGTCCACCGGCAGAATCTCGTCGAGTTGCAACGCAAGCTCGATGATCTGCACTCCGCCGACGTCGCCTATATCCTTGAAGCCTTGCCACTGGACGATCGTCTGGCGCTTTGGCAATTGGTCAAGGCTGATCGTGACGGCGACATCCTTCTCGAAGTATCCGACTCGGTTCGTGAAACCCTGATCGCCGACATGGACGATCATGAGCTCCTGGCTGCAGCCAAGGACATGGATGCCGACGAACTTGCTGACCTGGCCTCAGAGCTGCCGCGAGATGTCGTCCATGAGCTGATGGAAACTCTCGATGGTCAGCAGCGTGAGCGTGTTCGCTCCGCATTGTCCTATGACGAGGATCAGGTCGGTGCCTTGATGGACTTCGAGATGGTGACCATCCGTGAGGATGTCAGTCTCGAAGTGGTTTTGCGCTACCTGCGGCGCCTCAAGGAGCTGCCCGGCCATACCGACAAACTGTTTGTGGTTGATTATGACGGCGTCCTCAAAGGGGTGTTGCCGATCAAGCGTTTGCTGGTCAACGACCCGGACAAGCAGGTTTCTGAAGTGATGGCCAGCGATCCGGTGAGCTTTCATCCGGATGAAGAGGCCTACGACGCGGCTCAGGCGTTTGAGCGATACGATCTTATTTCGGCACCTGTCGTAGACAAAAACGGCAAGTTGATCGGTCGACTGACCATTGATGAAATGGTCGACCTGATTCGTGAAGAGAGCGAGAACGAAGTTCTCAATATGGCGGGTCTGCGCGAAGAAGAAGATATTTTCGCGTCCGTCTGGAAGTCCTTGCGTAACCGTTGGGCCTGGCTGGCGGTGAACCTGATCACTGCATTCGTTGCATCGCGGGTGATTGGTCTTTTCGAAGGCTCAATCGAGAAGCTGGTAGCGCTTGCGGCGCTTATGCCGATCGTGGCGGGTATCGGGGGCAATTCCGGTAATCAGACGATCACTATGATTGTTCGGGCGATGGCGTTGGATCAAGTGAGCACTGGCAATACTTCGCGACTGATGCGCAAAGAGTTGGCGGTTGCACTGATCAATGGCGTGATTTGGGGTGGTGTGATCGGCGTTGTTGCCTATCTTCTATACGGCAGCTGGTCTTTGGGTGTGGTGATGACCGCTGCCATGACACTCAATTTGTTGCTTGCAGCACTGATGGGGGTTCTGATCCCGATGACGCTGGCGCGGCTTGGGCGCGATCCTGCCATGGGGGCCAGTGTCATGATTACGGCCATGACTGATAGCGGGGGGTTCTTTATCTTCCTTGGTCTGGCGACGATCTTCCTGCTCTGAGATGTTTGTCCTAAAGCCCGCCTTCCGGCGTAATGCTGTTCACTTAAGCATTTGAGTCAAAGCCGGGCTTCCTAGAAAATCCGATGCCAGACCTCTGGCATCGGATTTTTTATGTCTGTTCAACAGGACTTGCTCGACCTCGGCGACCTTTTCAACTTCTGTGACTTGAGCACTTTCACTCAAAATATTCCCATCGAGTGGGTCGCGTCTGCGCTCGACCTCTCCAGTCAGGCGACCATTCGCCGGCGGCGCCTGCCCGCTGATCAAGTGCTGTGGCTAGTGCTTGGCATGGCGTTATTTCGTGACGAGCCGGTTCACGAGGTGGCCAGGCGTTTGAACATCTGCGCCCAAGGCCTGGCCTCTGACCATTTGCTGGCGCGCAGTGGTGTAACCGAAGCTCGTAAACGGCTCGGCGCCGATCCTGTTGAGTGGTTGTTCCGTAAGACCGGCAACCATTGGGGCGCAGAGCGCTATGACGATGATGCCTGGCATGATCTGCAGGTTTTCGCGGTGGACGGTGCGCTTTTGCGCACCCCGGATACGCCCGAGCTTCGAGATCACTTCGGGTCGGGAAACACCTCCAGCGACCGCCAGACACCGTTTCCGATGCTGCGCCTGGTGGCGCTAATGAATGTGCGTTCGCACGTGATCCTGGATGCACAATTGAGCCCTTACCGACGCAGTGAAATGCGCCTGGCCGACGAGTTTTTGCAGCAGATTCCCGACCATTCGGTGACGCTGTTCGACAAAGGGTTCTGGGGCGCGGAGCTGCTGTCGAGCCTGAGCACAACGGGCACCCACCGTCATTGGTTGATCCCGGCAAAAAAAGGACTGGTCTGCGAGGAGGTGGCCCGTTACAGCCAGCACGACCGTTTGGTGCGTATGAAAGTCTCGCCACAGGCCAGAAAGCGAAATCCGACTCTTCCCTCGCACTGGGAGGTACGCGAAGTTAGCTATGAAATTCAAGGCAAAGTGAAGACCGTCATGACGTCCTTGCCGGCCAAGACCTACACCACCAAGGCCGTTGCCAAACTTTATCAGGAGCGTTGGGAGATCGAGTTGGGTTTCAGGGACATCAAGAGTTCGATGCAACAGAACGCAATGACCTTGCGCAGCAAAAAAATCGAGCTGATCTATCAGGAAGTGTGGGGGCTGTTGCTGGCTTACAACGTGATTCGCCGGGAAGCGAGCCAAGCGGCGGTGGCGTTTGGTCGAGCACCTTCGGACATCCGTTTCAAACCAGCCTGTCAGTACATCGCCGTGCAATTGATCGTGATGGCAGCAGCCAATCCAGTTTCAGCGACAGGGAGACGCTTGGCGGAACTGAGGGCAGGTATCGGGGGGTTGTTTCTGGATCACCGCCCCAGGCCTTCGAGGCCAAGGACGGTGAAGATTTCAAAGACCCGGTTTCCAGTGGACCGTAAGGCTGCTCCGCTTAAGTGAACAGCATTACGCCTTCCGGCGGGCTTTTTTTTTTATGGGTGCGCCAGGCATGGCGCGTTGCGTGCTGGTGTAACCAGCCTGGTGCGGCTTGGTTGGTGTGTTGAAGGCGCTGACCGGTCCTCAAGGCTCGGTTGCTGGCCGGTGAGTATCGTCTGCAGGTGTGTGCTTCAAAAGAAACCAAAGGCGGGGCGCAGCGACTGGGCATTCCCAGTGTCGTGGATCGCCCGATCCAACAGGCGTTGTTGCTACAGCTAACGACGATCTTCGACCTTTTGTTTTCGGACAATAATGGACGCTGAGTCGGGGAAAGTGCCACGTGGCACGGCCTCGGGTCTGTGATTATCCGAGTTATGGGGGGGGTGGCGTCAGCAGTCGAGGCTGGGGGTGGCAACGATGAATGGGGCGCTTGCGCGGGGGCCACAAAGGCCCATGGTCGAGCTCTCGAACGCTACATTTGAATCAAGTGTTGCCAAAAAAACAGGCGAAAAAAAGCCAGCAATTAGGCTGGCTTGAGATTTTCTGTGTGAATCAGGAAGCGTCTGCGGCCATTTCCGCATCATGGGCAATCAGCGAAACGAGAGCGTTTTGCTGGCGGTGGGATAGCTGTCGGAAGCGTTGCAGCAATTCACGTTCGTGCAATGAGAGCTCTGGACTGTCCAGGCGCATGCTTAGTTCTTCGCCCAGTGCGCCTTCCTGAATAAGGCTCTGTTCAAGGCGCGCGATGATTTCGGAGTTCATGCTGCGATGATGATTGCGAGCCACCTCGGCAATGCGTTCACGCATTCCGTCTGGCAGACGTACGACGAACTTGTCAGCCGTACGGCTGGAATAAATTGCCTGTTTCAATGGGCGCATATATTTAACCGGTTAGTTCAGGGGAGCGGTTTTCGGGATTGACCGCAGGATGTCTGATAAGACAAGCGCTCTGGCCAAATGTTCAACCTGAATTGATAGAGGCTCGCATCATGCCTCACTGAGCCAGATCATTGGCGTCAATTCTGTGACAAATATTGAACTGGATAAAGGCATTATGCCAGCACCAATTATCAGAAATACGGACTGGTCTGGAAAGTGGTCTGGGTCCGTATTGCTGGCCGCGTCCTTTGCCCGTCAGAGAGTGTCGATAAATATCCGAGGGCTTTTCGTGCGAATTCAATCGCTGTTCCTTGCTCCTACAGGATAGTGGCAAATGGCCGATTTACTAGGGCCAAGTGCATACTCAGAGCGATTTAGGATGGATGGCGAACAGATTTGTTTGATGTAGCATCCTGGAACACTCCCGGTAAAAGGAGCGTCAAGGGATCTTTTTTGGCTTCCGCGGCAAATTTCGCGATACTGCGTGGCGTCTGCCTACACTTAAAATGCCTAAGGACGACATGACAAAGCCATGCTTGCCCGTTAACATGCACGCCGTCCATTGCTCCGCAAATCCTTGCGGGCGGTTTTTGTCTCAGTAGCTCAATTGGATAGAGCATCCCCCTCCTAAGGGGAAGGTTGGCAGTTCGAACCTGCCCTGGGACACCATATATCCAGGCACTCTCTCATTTTCAGCTATTGCAGTTGACCGCTTTCGCTGTCTGCTTCGGTCACTACGCCCATCGCAATGCTCATCCCTTCTTATAGCTACCAGTCTTGGATTGACGGGTATTGGGATGAATGTGCGTCGACCAACGTGTGCCTGGATGCCTGAATCGATGCCGGATTGCCCCATATCAGGACCTGTTGCGGGCGCCGAGGCTGGCTCCGTCAAATCGGCGCCGGTACAGCGTGACGTTCAGCGCAGGTCGTTCAACGTTGCATCCAGTCGTTCGAGCAGCAGGTCCGCATGCTCGCGGGCAAATACCAAGGGCGGGCGAATCTTGAGGATGTTGGCCATGGGGCCGGTCGAGCTGATCAGCACCTGACGGCGGCGCATGCCGTTGACGACCGCCGCCGCGGCAGCTGCTGCCGGGGCTTGCGTCTCGCGGTCTGCAACCAGTTCGACACCGATGAACAACCCCTCGCCGCGTACGTCGCCAATGACTTCATGGTGCTCGGCCAGTTTGCGCAACCCCTCCTTGAGATAGCTGCCGACATCGCGGGCATTGGCTTGCAGGTTTTCTTCGCGCAGCACCCGCAGTACCGCATGCGCAGCCTTGCAGGACACCGGGTTACCCCCGTACGTATTGAAATAACGTTGTTGGCGACCGAATTGATCGAACAACGCCGAGCGCCCGACCACCGCGGCAACTGGATGGCCGTTACCCATGGGTTTGCCCAGCGTGACCAGATCCGGAATCACTGATTCACGGGCAAACCCCCAGCGCTGCCTACCGGTGCGGCCGAACCCTGGCTGCACCTCATCGGCGATATACAGTCCGCCGGCGTCTCGCACGCATTGCGCGGCAGCGGCCAGTTCGCCGTTCGCAGGGCTGAACACACCATCGCTGGAGAAAATGCTGTCGACCAGCAGCGCCGCGGGTTTGATGCCTTGCGCCTGCATGTCTTGCACGGCCGCTTTGACGCTGGCGACGAAATCGGCGGTACGGCGGTAGGAATCCGGAGCCTCCACCAGGCGCACATGGCTGGCGGTGGGGAGGCCCGTGGCCAGCGATGGCGATACCTCGGCCAATGCGCTGGTCACGCCGTGGTAGGCCCAGCGGGTGACAATGATGCCCGTTCCGCCGCTGTGGCATCGTGCGATGCGCAACGCCAGATCGTTGGCCTCGCTGCCGGTGCAGGTCATGGTCATGTTATCGAGTTGCGGGGGAAACTCGCTGAGCAGATCTTCTGCGTATTCCACGATCGACGGGTGCAGATAGCGCGTGTGGGTATTGAGCAGGGCGCTTTGCTCGGCAATGGCTGAGACCACGGCGGAGTGGCAGTGACCGATGGACGCCACGTTGTTATAGGCATCCAGGTAGGCGGCATTGTTTTTGTCGTACAGCCACACGCCTTCACCCCGCACCGGCGCGAAGGGTTCCTCGTAAAACAATCGATAGCTGGCGCCCAGTGCGCGTTGGCGACGGGCGAGCAGTTCAGCGGCGGTGGACGAACTCATGGAGCCTCCGGTGTGCAGGCGTTGATCAGGCTTTGGGTCAGCAACCCCTCGGGCAAGGCGGTGAGGCATTGCAGATTGCGCCAGGTGGTGCGCAGGTTACGCAGGACGTAGGTGCGGTTTTCCGGATACAGGCTGGCGCGCCACTGGGCGATGGTGATGGCCATGGCCATGCGCATGGCGATCAGGTCGCCGAGTACAGCCAGCTCCTCGCGCTGCAACGGGATCTTTGCGTGGTAGGCGGCGACAAAGGCCTTGATCTGCCACAGTGGGTCGATGGCCTCGGCGTCGAACTGATATGAGAGAGCCGTCCCCAATTCGTTGATTAGCGGGGCGTGGAGGGCATCGCCGAAGTCGATGATGGCCGCAACGCGGCTGGCGGTTTCGCAGTCGAGCATGACGTTGTGCGGGTTTAGATCGTTATGAATCACCTGCGCACGCAGTTTGGCCAGACGCGGTTTTACCGAGGTTTCGTAGCCGTCCAGCAGGGCGCAAACCAATGGCAGTTGATCGACGTCCAGGTTATCCAGATACGGCCTGATTCGCTCCGCGTGACCGACATCCCAGAGCAGATCGCGATGAGCGGCAGGGTGCTGGAAGTCATTGAGGGCCAGGTTGATTTCGGCCAGGGAGGTACCGAGTTCGTGCATCAGCGCAACGCTGGGCATGCCCAGATTCTGCGAAATACCGTCCAGGTAGCTGACGGTGCGCAGTGTCAGTGTTTGCTCGCTCACCAGCACTTTCGGTTCAACCTCCCCACTGAGTGCAGGCAGCACGCGCGGAACCGGCAGGTGCGCACCGTGCCGCTCGATGTGCAGCAACGCCTGGGTCTGGAAGCTGATGACGTCGGGATCTTCGGCTGGGTTGATGAATTTCAGGACGAAGGCACCGCAGCTGGACCGGATGAGAAAGTTGGCATCGCGTTCGCCATTGAGCAGCTTCAGCGTGCCTTTGAGGCCGTATACCCGATCAGCGATTTCCAGTGCTTCGGCAGGCGACACGTTTGGCGTCTGGGTGGTCATTAATTCGGTGCAACACCCCTTGTCCATGATGGCCTCAGACATGCTGGCCACCATTGACGTGAATTTCCGCTCCGTTCACGTAAGAAGCGCCGCTGGTGCAGAGGAAGTAGATCAGCGAGGCGACTTCTTCCGGTTTGCCCAAGCGATTCATGGGTACCAGTCGCTCGACGATGTCGGTGGTGCCCGGCGACAGGATGGCGGTGTCGATTTCGCCGGGGGCAATGGCGTTGACCCGCACCCCGTGCGGGCCGAAATCGTAGGCCATTTCCCGAGTCAGAGCCGAGAGCGCCGCCTTGGACGTGGCGTAGGCGACGCCAGCAAAAGGGTGCACCTTGGAACCCGCAATGGACGTGACATTGATGATGCTGCCCTGGGCGGCTTTCAGTTCATCGAACAAGCCACGAGCGAGGAGGGCGGTAGAAAACAGGTTGACGTTGAACACCTTCAGCCACGTGGCGTAATCGGTTTCCAGCACGCCAAGTCGACCACCTTCCGGACTTTTTGGTGACACGCCAGCGTTGTCTACCAGCGCATCAAGCCTTCCCCCGAGTTTTTCCTTAATGGTCGCCAGGCTGGCGCTGACACTGTCGATGTCCTCAAGATCCAGATGGATATGGTTGAGCAAGCCTTCCGCCCATGGGCATTCAGCGACCCAGCTTTGCCGGGAGGCGGTGAATACTTCCCAGCCAGCCGCATTGAAATGCTTGACCGTCGCATGGCCAATGCCGCGGCTGGCGCCGGTTAACAGTAGCTTTTTTTTCTCGCTCATGAGCACGGCTCTTCGTAATTGAAGTTTGATGCATCATGTTTTTAGGCGCGCAAGTACTCAATAGGGGCATCAGAGATCGTTTCGTCAGGAAGCCGCTTCCTGACTGACGGCTATGAATTCCAGCATTTTTTGATTGCCGTCGAGAATGTCCGCCTGGATTGCGTGTTTGGCGGCAGCCGCATCCTGCTGACGCAGGGCATTGAGTACTTCGATATGGTGTTCAATGGCCATGGTCAGGGAGAAGTGCGCGTACGCCTGTGCGATCAGCGGTCCTGCGCGCATCCACAGACTGTCCAGATAGCTGCGCAGCAAAGGCATGCGTGCGGCTTCCGCGATCAAAAAGTGAAATTCGCTATTCAGGCGAAGCGCTTCAGGAAGGTCGCTATTGTTGATGGCTTCTAGGTTGAGCTGAATGTTGGCGTCGATGCGTTTAAGGTCGTTTGAGGTGGCAAGCCGCGCGGCGGTTTCGGCACCAAGACCTTCAAGATTCAACCGTAGCGTGCGGATTTCCAGATAGGCCGCACTGTCGAGCACCGGTACTCGAATGTCCTTGGGGGTCTTGAGCACCAGAGCTTTCTCTTTCGCCAGTTGCAGAATGGCGTCTCGCACGGGGGTGACGCTTGTTCCCAGCTGGCTGGCCAGCTCCCGGATGCGCAGTCGATCATCAGGCTTGAGGCTGCCCGTGATCAGGGCGTTGCGCAGTTGGGAGTAAACGTTGCTGCCCAGATAGGTGTGAGTGATCGTGTCGAAGGGGTAAGGCATGAATCACCGGATGCATGGAGCTGTTTGGCCAAAGACTATACAACATGATGCATTAAGTCTTTTGCGGAAACCGGCGTAGCAATATGGATAAGAGGCTGGTCCGGGGGGAGGGCGGTGCCTGGTGGCGGCGATAACGGGGCAGCGATTGATTCAGACCAGCAGAGCTCACTGAACCGTCCGAAAAGATACTGAGGGCTATTTCTTTTGGCGCGCCACGTCTCGGTAGTTCTTGGGTAGCTCGCCGGTCCATTGCCGAAACGCTCGGGTGAACGCGGACGGCTCGGAAAAACCCAGCATTTGGGAAATGAGGCTGATCGACATCGACGTCTGGCTCAAGTAGTGGATCGCCATGTCGCGACGCACTCCGTCCTTGAGTCGTTGAAATTGGCTGCCTTCGGCCGAGAGTTTTCGCCTGAGCGTTCGCTCGGTGAGGTGCAATTCAAGGGCGGCACTCTGAATGGTTGTTTCAGCCAGGTCCTCGGAACGCTCCAGATGATCCAGTACCCGCCGTGTATAAACCGGGTAGTAGGCAGGGCGAGTGAACCAGTCGAACGGTGCCCGCTCCAAGTGATGACCGAGGGTCTCGGGCGTTTGCACCAATGGCGCCGTGAGTATCGCGGCATCGAACACCAGGCAGGTCACGGCCTGGTCGAACTTCGCCGGGCAAGGAAACATCAAGCGGTATTCGGTCAGGTGTTTGGGCGCAGGATGGTCAAACGCGACATGTTTCAGGTGGATCCGCTGGCCAATCAACCAGCTGGGAAATCGATGCCACAGCAGCAACAGGAAACCTCTCAACAAGTAATCCTGGTCTTTGGCCGGGTCCTTGAGCGCCATCGAAAAAAACGCCTCATCGCCAACGATGTCGAGTGACAGATGCAGGGAGTCATTGATCACGTTGTAGAAGTGGCTGAGCTTGTAATACACCGAATGCAGGTTGTGCGAATGAATGACCTGCTTGGCCATGATGGCAAATACACCCTGTGGACAGCGTTGCGAGCCCATGCCAAGAAACTCGTCGTCAGCCAGGCGCCATACGGCCCGCATCAGGCGGCTGAATTGGTCAGGCGTGATCCGCAGATGGGCATTTTCCAGCATGCGCTGGTTAAGGCCTGCTTCCTTGAGCAGCACCGCTTCGTCTAGCTGAAGACGGTGGCCGGCATTCATCAGCATTCGGGCGAAATGGATAGAGATTGAATAGCGTTCGATGCCCATCGGAGGCAGATTCCTGCAGTGTGTGCGGTCAGTTTATCGCCTAAGTGCTGTCCGATAATGTCTATTTTTAGACTGGTTTCGTTATTGTCGCCAAGGGGCCTCCCGATAGAAGCTAGCCGCCACCTGTAGACGCCTGTCTGACCCGGTCAGAACGCTGTTATTGCCTCCAAGGAAGCCCGTCCGTGCACGTGCAAGTAGTCGACGCGGTTGCCGTCCGCCAGAACGTGACGGCATCCGAAACAGATGCATCCCGCCTGAAAAACCGCACGCTAGACGAATGGGCGCGTCACCGTTGCAGTGCGTACGTACGCCCATGCGACGCACAGCCTTCCCTATACGCGCCGATCGCCGCGCCGGTTCCCAGGCCGGGCACGGCACCAATGAACGTCTTTGCATCTGCGACGCCGTGGTCATTACCGGCGCCACCTGGTGCGTAACGTTTGAAACAAGAGGTCCACGAACATGGCCAATTTAGTCGATTACCGAGTGCTGTCAGCCAAGGCCTGACATGACTCGGGCCGACACTGAACAACGCCCGTTATTACCCAGTCGTTTGCCGCCCCTGTGGCTGACACAGGCGGCCTGCCTAACGCATCGCTTTAGTGAGGAAACAAAAATGAGTGATTACACCCACCCCTACCGCGACACCACGTTCGTGCTCAAAGAACTGGTCGAGTTTGAAGCCTTGTGCGCGTCGGCCCATCTGGACGACGTCAACGATGAGCTGGTTTCCGCGATTCTGGCCGAGGCCGGTCGACTGGGCTCCGGGGTATTGGCACCACTCAATCGGATTGGCGACACCCAAGGCACGCGCCTGAATGAGCAAGGCGTGCAGGAAGCGGCCGGGTTCGCCGACGCCTATCACCAATTCCAGGCTGGCGGCTGGCCTTCATTGACCGCCGCTGAAGCGTGGGGCGGCCAAAATCTCCCCAACGTGATCGGCACTGCCGTCAGTGAGATCTGGCACTCGGCCAATATGGCCTTCGCCCTCTGTCCGATGCTGACCCAAGGCTCGATTGAAGCGATCGCGCACCATGGCTCGCCCGCCCTGCGCGAGGCTTACCTGTCCAAACTGGTCAGCGGCGAATGGACTGGCACCATGAACCTCACCGAACCCGATGCCGGTTCGGATTTGGCCGCCATCAAGAGCCGCGCCATTCCTCAGGGTGACCACTACCTCATCAGCGGGCAAAAAATCTTTATCACCTGGGGCGACCACCAGATGACGGACAACGTTGTCCATCTGGTACTGGCCCGGCTGCCGGACGCACCGGCCGGCGTCAAAGGGATTTCCCTGTTCCTGGTGCCTAAATTCTTGCTGGATGCTCAAGGCGAGCCCGGCGCACGTAACGATGCCCGCTGCATCTCGTTGGAACATAAACTGGGCATCCACGGCAGCCCGACCTGCGTCATGAGCTTTGGCGACAACGGCGGAGCCATCGGTTATCTGGTGGGCGAACCGCACCAAGGCTTGGCCTGCATGTTCACCATGATGAACCACGCCCGGCAAAGCGTTGGCCTGCAAGGGCTGGCCATCTCGGAGCGGGCTTATCAGCAGGCGCGTCAGTACGCAAAAGATCGTCTGCAAGGGACTCGCAAGGACGGCAGTCGCTTCTCTATCATCCATTTCCCCGATGTTCGTCGCATGCTGCTTCAGATGAAGTCGTCCATCGAAGCGATGCGGGCTCTGGCGTTGGTGGCCGCTGCCGAAGTGGACCGCACTGCTCACGCGCCTGACGCCGACACGGCGAAGGTCCATCAAGGTCGCGTCGATCTGCTCACACCTATCGTTAAAGGGTGGCTGACCGAAATGGCGCAAGAGGTGACCTCGCTCGGTGTGCAAATTCACGGCGGCATGGGGTTTATCGAAGAAACCGGCGCAGCCCAGCACTACCGTGATGCCCGTATTCTGACCATTTATGAAGGCACCACCGGCATCCAGGCACTGGACTTGGTCGGGCGCAAGACCCTGCTTAACCAAGGCGAACTGCTCACCCGTTTACTGGACGAAATCGGCGAAACCGTCGCCCTGCTACAAGGTTCGGCCACATTGGTCCATCAGGCCAAGGCACTGGATGATGCCTTGCGCGCTGGTCGCGCCGCTCTGCGCGTGCTCCTCGACAATGCCAAAAACGACGCCCACCTGGCGGGTAGCATCAGCGTCAATTTCATGATGCTGTTCGGCTACCTGAGTGGCGGCTGGTTGATGGCCCGCTCGGCACTCAGTGCTCAAGCTCTGCTGGACTCGGGCAATGGTGATCCGCAGTTCCTGGGCGCCAAGCTGATTACTGCCGATTTCTATGCCGAGCAACTGCTGCCTCGCGTACACGCCCTGCTGGCAGCGATTGGCGGTGGCAGTAAAAGCATCATGGCGCTGGACGATGAGCAGTTCTGACCCTGCGCGGGCCTGATCGACCCAGGTGATGGCGCCGCCACAAAAGCCTTGGCGACGCCTGCCTTAATCGTCTCGGCCTTCGCTTGTGCCCAGACTAACGAACAATCCGACGAGCAGTGCTTCTCAGAGGCACTGCCCGGAATGGGCGCGATTACCGGTTGAGCGGCAGATGTCCGGTGACCCGCCTGCTATTCCCTACCTTCGAGGTTTTTTCCATGCACGCTGCGCGTATCCGGCTGGCTTCCCTGCACGACAAAATCATGAGTGCACCACAGGCCGCCCTGCTCATTAAAGACGGCATGACCATCGGCATCAGTGGTTTTGGCGGTGCCGGAGACGCCACGGCAGTCTCCCTGGCCTTGATCGAACAGGCCAGGCGCGACCCGCTGAAAATCAACCTGATCACCGGCGCCAGCCTTGGCCATGGTCTGGACGGGATGATGGCCGAAGCGGGTCTGTTGGCCCGGCGCATGCCTTTTCAGGGCGACCCTGTGTTGCGCAAGGCTATCAACGAAGGGAAGGTGATGTTCATCGACCAGCACCTCTCGGAAGTGGTCGAGCAGTTGCGCGGTGGCTACCTGCCGACCCCGGATATCTCGGTTATCGAGGCGGTGTGCATCACCGAGCAGGGGCATATCGTGCCCACCTCGTCGGTGGGCAACTCGGCCAGCCTGGCACTGGCCGCCAAACAGATCATCGTCGAACTCAACCTGTCGAGCAGCCCTCATTTCGAAGGGCTGCATGACATCTACCAACCCCTGGACCGTCCTCACCGTGGCGCGATCCCTGTTGTCCAGTCAAACAGCCGCATTGGCAGCCATGCCATCGAGATCGCCCCGTCACGCATCGCCGCCATCGTTATCAGCAACACACCCGAGGCGGCGGTTCCCATGTTGCCGCCTGACAACGACACTCAGGCCATTGCCAATCATTTGGTTCGGTTTTTCGAGAACGAGGTGGAAATGGGCCGCCTGCCGAGAAACCTGGCGCCGCTGCAAGTGGGGGTGGGTTCCATCGCCAACGCAGTGATGTGCGGCTTGATCGACGCCCCGTTCAACGACCTGGTTCAGTACTCCGAGGTATTGCAGGATTCCACCTTTGACCTGCTGGATGCCGGCAAGCTGAAATTTGCCTCGGGGTGCTCCATTACCCTTTCCAGTGCCTGTGGCGAACGGGTCTTCAAGAACCTGGGGCAATACGCCGAGCGCCTGGTCTTGCGTCCACAGGAAATCTCCAACCACCCGGAGGTCATTCGGCGTCTAGGGATTATTGCCATCAACACCGCGCTGGAGTTTGACCTGTATGGCAACGTCAACTCCACCCATGTCGGCGGTACACACATGATGAATGGTATTGGCGGATCGGGAGATTTTGCCCGCAACGCTCACCTGTCGATATTCGTGACCAAATCAATTGCCAAGGACGGGAAAATCTCTCGCGTAGTGCCCATGGTCAGCCACGTCGACCACACAGAGCATGACATCGACATTCTGGTAACCGAACAAGGGCTGGCTGACTTGCGGGGGCTGGCGCCTCGGGAACGAGCCCGAATCATCATCGATCACTGTGTACACCCGGACTACCGGGAGGCACTCAACGATTACTTCACCGCCGCCTGCCGCTTGGGCGGGCATACTCCTCACGATCTCAACCAGGCGTTGAGTTGGCATATCCGCTTGAACGAAACAGGCAGCATGCAAGCGGCCCGATAGCGAGCCGAAGCCTGTACCTCGAATAACCACTTGCTCAAGGTCCTCGCCGGCCCCTGAGCGAGTGGTTTTCGAACATGGTCTGAATCAATTGGCCGGCTCCCAAGTGCGCATCGCCAGGTTGAGCCTACCCTGGACACAGAATTCTTCAGACACTGGTGATCCTTTCTATATAGAAGAGAAGGTGATCTTGCCCCGCCTTCTGCAAGTAATTGATAGAAAACCCAAATAAGTGCTTGACGGCGAATTATAGAAGCCTATAATTCGCCCCACTTCCGGCGCAGTCGAAATGGAAAACTCCTTGGAATACAATGAGTTACGCGGTTTTCGGCAGCAGGGTGCTTCAGGTCATCGAAGTCGAAAGGAAGTTGAAAAAGAGGTGTTGACAGCAGCGAGTAACGCTGTAGAATTCGCCTCCCGCTGACGAGAGATCGAAAGCGCAAGTGGTTGAAGTTGTTAAGGAATCCTTGAAAACTTCTGAAAATAATCACTTGACAGCAAATGAGGCTGCTGTAGAATGCGCGCCTCGGTTGAGACGAAAAATCTTAACCAACCGCTCTTTAACAACTGAATCAAGCAATTCGTGTGGGTGCTTGTGGAGTCAGACTGCTAGTCAACAGATTATCAGCATCACAAGTTACTCCGCGAGAAATCAAAGATGTAACCAACGATTGCTGAGCCAAGTTTAGGGTTTTCTCAAAACCCAAAGATGTTTGAACTGAAGAGTTTGATCATGGCTCAGATTGAACGCTGGCGGCAGGCCTAACACATGCAAGTCGAGCGGATGAAGAGAGCTTGCTCTCTGATTCAGCGGCGGACGGGTGAGTAATGCCTAGGAATCTGCCTGGTAGTGGGGGACAACGTTTCGAAAGGAACGCTAATACCGCATACGTCCTACGGGAGAAAGCAGGGGACCTTCGGGCCTTGCGCTATCAGATGAGCCTAGGTCGGATTAGCTAGTTGGTGAGGTAATGGCTCACCAAGGCGACGATCCGTAACTGGTCTGAGAGGATGATCAGTCACACTGGAACTGAGACACGGTCCAGACTCCTACGGGAGGCAGCAGTGGGGAATATTGGACAATGGGCGAAAGCCTGATCCAGCCATGCCGCGTGTGTGAAGAAGGTCTTCGGATTGTAAAGCACTTTAAGTTGGGAGGAAGGGCAGTAACTTAATACGTTGCTGTTTTGACGTTACCGACAGAATAAGCACCGGCTAACTCTGTGCCAGCAGCCGCGGTAATACAGAGGGTGCAAGCGTTAATCGGAATTACTGGGCGTAAAGCGCGCGTAGGTGGTTTGTTAAGTTGGATGTGAAAGCCCCGGGCTCAACCTGGGAACTGCATTCAAAACTGACAAGCTAGAGTATGGTAGAGGGTGGTGGAATTTCCTGTGTAGCGGTGAAATGCGTAGATATAGGAAGGAACACCAGTGGCGAAGGC
>NZ_JBTMNC010000001.1:3107500-6655611 GCF_054481235.1 Pseudomonas fluorescens group sp. PF-69
CACTTAGGTGATGCGGTAGAGGAGCGTTCTGTAAGCCTGTGAAGGTGAGTTGAGAAGCTTGCTGGAGGTATCAGAAGTGCGAATGCTGACATGAGTAACGACAATGGGTGTGAAAAACACCCACGCCGAAAGACCAAGGTTTCCTGCGCAACGTTAATCGACGCAGGGTTAGTCGGTCCCTAAGGCGAGGCTGAAAAGCGTAGTCGATGGAAAACAGGTTAATATTCCTGTACTTCTGGTTATTGCGATGGAGGGACGGAGAAGGCTAGGCCAGCTTGGCGTTGGTTGTCCAAGTTTAAGGTGGTAGGCTGAGATCTTAGGTAAATCCGGGATCTTAAGGCCGAGAGCTGATGACGAGTGTTCTTTTAGAACACGAAGTGGTTGATGCCATGCTTCCAAGAAAAGCTTCTAAGCTTCAGGTAACCAGGAACCGTACCCCAAACCGACACAGGTGGTTGGGTAGAGAATACCAAGGCGCTTGAGAGAACTCGGGTGAAGGAACTAGGCAAAATGGCACCGTAACTTCGGGAGAAGGTGCGCCGGTGAGGGTGAAGTACTTGCTACGTAAGCCCACGCCGGTCGAAGATACCAGGCCGCTGCGACTGTTTATTAAAAACACAGCACTCTGCAAACACGAAAGTGGACGTATAGGGTGTGACGCCTGCCCGGTGCCGGAAGGTTAATTGATGGGGTTAGCTAACGCGAAGCTCTTGATCGAAGCCCCGGTAAACGGCGGCCGTAACTATAACGGTCCTAAGGTAGCGAAATTCCTTGTCGGGTAAGTTCCGACCTGCACGAATGGCGTAACGATGGCGGCGCTGTCTCCACCCGAGACTCAGTGAAATTGAAATCGCTGTGAAGATGCAGTGTATCCGCGGCTAGACGGAAAGACCCCGTGAACCTTTACTATAGCTTTGCACTGGACTTTGAATTTGCTTGTGTAGGATAGGTGGGAGGCTTTGAAGCGTGGACGCCAGTTCGCGTGGAGCCATCCTTGAAATACCACCCTGGCAACTTTGAGGTTCTAACTCAGGTCCGTTATCCGGATCGAGGACAGTGTATGGTGGGTAGTTTGACTGGGGCGGTCTCCTCCTAAAGAGTAACGGAGGAGTACGAAGGTGCGCTCAGACCGGTCGGAAATCGGTCGTAGAGTATAAAGGCAAAAGCGCGCTTGACTGCGAGACAGACACGTCGAGCAGGTACGAAAGTAGGTCTTAGTGATCCGGTGGTTCTGTATGGAAGGGCCATCGCTCAACGGATAAAAGGTACTCCGGGGATAACAGGCTGATACCGCCCAAGAGTTCATATCGACGGCGGTGTTTGGCACCTCGATGTCGGCTCATCACATCCTGGGGCTGAAGCCGGTCCCAAGGGTATGGCTGTTCGCCATTTAAAGTGGTACGCGAGCTGGGTTTAGAACGTCGTGAGACAGTTCGGTCCCTATCTGCCGTGGACGTTTGAGATTTGAGAGGGGCTGCTCCTAGTACGAGAGGACCGGAGTGGACGAACCTCTGGTGTTCCGGTTGTCACGCCAGTGGCATTGCCGGGTAGCTATGTTCGGAATAGATAACCGCTGAAAGCATCTAAGCGGGAAACTAGCCTCAAGATGAGATCTCACTGGAACCTTGAGTTCCCTGAAGGGCCGTCGAAGACTACGACGTTGATAGGTTGGGTGTGTAAGCGCTGTGAGGCGTTGAGCTAACCAATACTAATTGCCCGTGAGGCTTGACCATATAACACCCAAGCAATTTGCATGCTCCTAAATAAAGAGCAAAGCCAGATTGCGGTGTGTGAAGACGCAATGAACCGAAAGTTCGCACAACACACAAACTATCGCATACCCAATTTGCTGAAGCGTCGAAAGACGGTTCGGTACCCGAATTTCTTGACGACCATAGAGCATTGGAACCACCTGATCCCATCCCGAACTCAGCAGTGAAACGATGCATCGCCGATGGTAGTGTGGGGTTTCCCCATGTGAGAGTAGGTCATCGTCAAGATTAAATTCCGAAACCCCTATCTGCGTATGCAGGTAGGGGTTTTGTTTTTGTCCGCAGGAAAGTACCGCGCCGGAAATGGCAGCGGCAGCGATGGTTTCTGGCTCTTGGGGGGGATTACCTATGAGGCCTTTTTCGCAACGAAAAAAGCGCGATAGCCCTTTTGCCGCTTCAAGAGAACGCCACCTCTGGCCGATAACCGTATGGCTACAGTGAGCTTTATTTCTCGCATCCTCCGAACCGTCGTTTCGGTTTGAGAAAAATCACTTGCTAGCTAATGGCTACTAGCTATCATCTGCGCGCCGAAAGAGGCAATGAAGCTGATCTTTTTCGCGTATTGGCCTTTTGGTTCTTCTTCTTAAATTGCCTGGAAATCTTCGATGCTGTCGTATCACCAAAAGAGTTTTCTGATCGTCGATGATTTTTCGGATTTCCGCAGTTCGGTCAGGTCCATGCTGCGGGAGCTGGGTGTGAAGGATGTAGATACTGCCGATTCCGGTGAGCAAGCGCTGCGTATGTGTGCGCAGAAGTCCTACGATTTCATCCTGCAGGATTTTCATCTCGGCGATGGCAAGAAGAACGGTCAACAAGTCCTCGAAGACCTGATGATCGAAAAGCTGATCAGCCATGAAAGTGTATTCGTCATGGTCACCGCCGAAACCAGTCAGGCCATGGTACTCAGCGCCCTGGAACACGAGCCCGACGCGTACCTGACCAAACCCTTCAACCGCTCCGGCCTGGCCCAGCGCCTGGAGCGCCTGGAACAGCGTAAAACCTTGCTCAAGCCGATTCTGCAAGCGCTCGATCGGGACAAGCCTCTTGAAGTGCTAAACGCCTGCATCGCCCTGTGCAAGCAAGATATCCGCTACTCGCCATTGTGCCTGCGCTATCGTGCCGATGCCCTGCGTGATCTCAACCAGAATGAGGCGCTTGAGCGTCTTTACGACAGCATCATTGCCGATCGTCCTTTGCCCTGGGCCTTTGCCGGGCTTGGGCAATTACTGTTCAAGCGGGGTCAGGTTGCACAAGCTAAAGGTGTCTACGAAAAAGCACTGAAAGTGTTCCCGATGATGCCAGCGCTGTACGACGGTATGGCGGATGTGCTGGTCGCCGAAGGTGACACCAAGGCGGCGCAGGCCGTATTGGAAGAAGCAATTCGCTTATCGCCATTGGCCGTGCGCCGACAAGCGCAGTTAGGCAAGTTGGCGATGACCAATGAAGATTTTGACACAGCCTCCAGAGCCTACCGACAAGCTGTTAGCCAAGGCGCCCAGTCACGTTTCAAGGATGCGGAAAGTAACCTCGGACTGGCCCATGCCCTGATCAGCAAAGGGAGTGAAAAGGGCCTGGATACCCGAACGCGGCTGGAGATCAATACGACGCTGAGCGCTGTGGCCAAAGAGAATCCGTCCGACCCCGGTCTGCAAATTCGTGCCCGGTTGATGAAAGCGACCAGTCTTTTGCTTAACGACAGTGAAACTGCCGAAAAGCTTACCGAGCAAGCGATGATGCGCCTCGATGGCATGGAGCAGTTCATGAGCGCGGAAGCGGCACTCTTGGTGGCCAAGCAACTACAAATGCTTGGACAACCCAGTGCGGGCGCGTCGATGTTGAAAAATTGTGCGGAAATCTATGGTGATGACCCCGCTGTCATGAAGGGTATCGCCAAGTTGACCGATGACCCGACCATCCTCAACTCCGGTAATGCCGCCGCTGACCTCAACCGGCAAGGCGTACGCGTGTACAAGACCGGTAATCTGGTAGAAGCCCGGGACGTGTTCCGCAAGGCCCTGGCGCTACAGCCGAAAAACATCAGCATCGCATTGAACATGGCGCAGGCATTGCTGCATGGCACTGATACCAATGTGCCGTCGGCCGAGCTCGAAGAATGTCGAACCTGTCTGAAAATGGTTGGTTTGATGCCTGACACCGATGCTCGTTATCCGCGTTATCAGAAGCTTAAAAGCAAGGCGTTTGGCGAATGAACGACAACCAGCAAGCATTGGATTTCTCTACGGTGATTGCTTCAACCGTACACGACATGAAGAACTCATTGGCGATGCTGATGCGCGCCCACAGCCAATGGTTGGCAAACCTGCCCGACCCGACCCGTCAATCTGCGGAGCAGGGCGTGATTGAGTTCGAGTTCGCTCACCTCAACGGCATGCTCGTGCAGTTGCTGGGGCTGTACAAGTTGGGCGTCAATCAAATGCCCCTGCAGCCGGCCTACCATGAGTTGGATGACTTCATTGAAGCGCAATTGGCGTGTCACCAGGACGTGTTCGCCAGCCGTGGTATTGCCGCTTCTTTCGAGGTCGATCCGCTGAGCCCTTTGGGTTTCTTCGATCGGGAGCTGATTGCTTCGGTACTGGCCAACTGCATCAACAACGCCATTCGTTATGCCCGGCATGCGCTATTGATCACCGTCAGCGATGAGGCTGGGCAACTGGTGCTGACCATCAATGATGATGGTGAAGGGTATCCGTCCGAGATAATCGAGCGACAGGCCGATTATGTGCAGGGTATCAATCAAAGCAGCGGTAGTACCGGGCTGGGTTTGTACTTTGCAGCGCGGATCGCTGCCTTGCATCAGCGAAACGGCGTCGGGGGGCACACCAGGATCAGCAACGGCGGTCCATTGGGTGGAGGCGTATTCAGTCTTTACCTGCCTTGAGCCTTTCCCTGGCCGCAGACCTTTTTGATTGTCGCTGCTTGATATTCTGAACGCGCGGAGTCTATTTTGTACGGGTCGTCGTTCACGGCTCGCACAACAACAAGGATTGCGTCATGAAAGCGGATGGCCACAGTTCAATCGCGCAGCGATTGACGGGTATTGATGAGATTGAATGCGTCACACCGGACTTGAATGGCGTGCCACGGGGCAAAGTGATGACCGCCGAGGGCTTCCTCGACGGACGCCGTTTGCAGATGGCGCGCGGGGTGCTGCTGCAATGCATCATGGGTGGGTATCCGCCAGCGCGCTTTTATGGAAGCGATGATGGAGACCTCGCGCTGGTTGCAGATCCCGCGCAGATCCATCGCCTGCCGTGGACCCAGCAGCCACGGGCATTCGCCATCTGCGACGCGGATGAGCTGACCGGTTCCAGCTCCAATCTTTCGACTCGTGGTCAACTCAAAGCTGTTATCGCACGTTACGCGGCGCTTGGCCTTGCGCCGGTGGTGGCAACCGAGCTGGAGTTCTTTGTCTTCGCACCTAATACCGATCCGTCTCAACCCTTCCAGCCTCCAACAGGTCTGGACGGACGTCGCGAGGACGGTCATTCGGCGTTCAGTGTCAGCTCCAATAACGGCCTGCGCCCGTTCTTCAGTGAGGTCTACGCCTGCATGGCGGCGTTGGGTTTGCCGCGCGATACTTTCATGCACGAAATGGGCGTCAGTCAGTTTGAGATCAACCTGCTGCACGGCGATCCGCTGCTATTGGCCGACCAGACATTCCTGTTCAAACATTTGCTCAAAGAAGTGGCGCTCAAGCATGGCCTGATCGTTGTCTGCATGGCCAAGCCATTGGCGCATACGCCGGGTAGTTCGATGCATATCCACCAGAGCATCGTCGATATCGATAACGGACATAACGTATTCAGTGCTGAAGACGGCCAACCGACGGTGACCTTCCGTCATTTCATTGCCGGACAGCAGGCCTGCATGGCCGATTTCACCGCGCTGTTTGCGCCGAACGTGAACTCGTATCAGCGCTTGTGCCATCCCTTCGCGTCACCGAATAATGCCTGTTGGTCCCATGACAACAGGTCAGCAGGCTTGCGTATTCCGGCCAGTTCGCCGGTCGCTCGTCGGGTCGAGAATCGCTTGCCGGGGGCTGATGCCAACCCTTACCTGGCAATTGCCGCTAGCCTGGCGGCGGGACTCTATGGCATTGAACGACGACTGGAACCGAGCGATCCGATCCAGGGCGAATTTGAAGTGCCGGACAATCTTTCGTTACCCTGTACCTTGCATGCTGCTCTCGAGCGTCTGAAACGTAGCCAACTGGCAAAGGAACTGTTCGGTAAAGAGTTCATCGAAGGCTACATCGCTTCGAAGACCATGGAGTTGACCAGTTTTTATGATGAAATTACTCCCTGGGAACGGCGTGTTCTAGCAGCCCAGGCCTGACGAAATGTCGACACCGGGCTATCGTTTGGATAGTCCGTTTCTCACTGCAAGGAGCCGCTCGGAACGCCGATGCGCCAAATCTGGAAATCCTTTCGAGCGCTATATTTCGCCTCGCTGATGATGTTGATCGGCTCAGGCCTTTTAAGTACTTACCTGGCGTTGCGCTTGGCTGCCGACCATGTCGACAGTCTGTGGGTCGGTGCATTGATGGCTGCCAACTATTTTGGCCTGGTACTGGGTGGCAAAATCGGCCACCGGTTGATTGCCCGGGTCGGCCACATTCGAGCTTATTCGGCCTGTGCCGGGATCGTCGGCGCGGCGGTGCTAGGCCATGGTCTGGTGAACTGGTTGCCTGCCTGGCTATTCCTGCGGGTAATCGTCGGTCTCGGCATGATGTGCCAATACATGGTCATCGAGAGCTGGCTCAATGAACAGGCTGACACCAAGCAACGCGGGGTGGTGTTTAGCGGCTACATGATTGCGTCGTATCTGGGGTTGGTGCTGGGTCAGTTGATTCTGGTCATGCACCCGGGGTTGGGGCTCGAGTTACTGATGTTGGTCGCCCTGTGCTTTGCCTTGTGCCTGGTGCCGGTGGCCCTGACCCGACGCATTCACCCGGCGCCGTTGCATCCGGCACCGATGGAGCCGAGGTTCTTTATCAAGCGTGTGCCGCAGTCGTTGAGTACGGTGTTGGGGGCTGGGCTGATCGTCGGTTCGTTTTATGGCTTGGCACCGCTGTATGCCTCTCAGCAAGGGTTATCCACCGAGCAGGTTGGTTTGTTCATGGGCAGCTGCATTTTTGCCGGGCTGCTGGTGCAATGGCCTCTGGGGTGGTTGTCCGATCGCTATGACCGGGCGCTGTTGATCCGCAGTTTTGCTTTCAGCCTGGCACTGGCCGCTTTGCCGTTGGCGATCATGGAGCGGGTTCCTCTAGAGGTATTGTTCATCGCCGGTTTTCTCTGCTCATTGGTCCAGTTCTGTCTGTATCCGCTGGCAGTGGCATTTTCCAATGACCACATCGAGGGGGATCGTCGTGTATCGCTGACCGCGATGTTGTTGGTGACCTACGGGGTCGGCGCCAGTATCGGACCGCTGGTGGCCGGGGTGCTGATGAAGTTGTTCGGCAGCCAGATGCTTTATGCATTCTTCAGTTTTTTCGCGTTGATCCTGGTGTGGCGAATCCGTCCGAAAGCGGTAACCAACCTGCATCAGGTGGACGATGCGCCTCTGCAGCACGTCGCCATGCCGGATAGTATGTCGAGCTCGCCACTGGTGGCGGCACTCGATCCGCGGGTGAATGAGCAAGTGGTGCAGGACCAGATGCAGAACCCGATACCTTCCGAACCTGGGTCCGAATCGGAGCCTGAGGACGATACACCTCGTGAGCAGCCGGACGCGGGCAGCGAAAAAAGTTTTACCGAGGCCAGGCCATAACATTGAGGCAAAAAAAACGGGCAGTCACCGCAAGGGGCTGCCCGTTTTTATTGAAGGACTGTCTCAGAAGTCGTCTTTGTCGAAGCGACGCGCTTCGCGTTGCAACTGATAGACGAACCGCTCGACCTGCCGTTGCACCAGTCCGCTCATGTTATGGAAGCGCACACCGGCGAAGGTGGTGGAGATCTTTTCTTCAAAGTGCAGGTAACGCAACTCGACCGGGGCTGTCATCTTGCCAAAGGGCAGGGCGGCCACGAAGCGGTCATAGACTTGACCCAATTGCAGGCGGTCAGTGATGTCGCCAGAAAAGCGTAACTTGCAACCGGTAGCCGAGATGTCCAGCAGCTTGCCGCTGATCGGTGCCTTGATTTTCTCGCCATCAAGGTCGACGTCGACCAATTGTGCCAGCTTCAACGCAGCGCGAAACGCATTGCGGCGCTGGTGGTAGACCACTTCATCGGGCAGCGTGCCGCGATAGCAACGACTATCGCCGGATTCGTCGATAGTCAGCGGACCATTGCTTTCCCAAGCAATGCGCACGCCTTCGTGGAAGCCTTCGACTTTGAAGGGTTCGCCGGCCAACAGGAAGCGTTCGCCGTCTCGGGGAATCATTTCGTCCAGGGCAATCATGTTGGTTTCACGATCAATGTCCACCAGATAGCTCTGGAAACGCTGGCTGCGCTCGTGGAACGTAATGATCAGTGGGTCATGACTTTCTTGCAGCTGGCGCAGGTTGCTGGAGATTTCCAGAGGCGTGCTAAGCACCTTGGGTGGCTGCGGAGCATCATCCGCATTTAAGGCATTGGACACGGTTAATCAATCTCCAGACAAATTTTGACTACGGCTAACTGGCATTTTGCCAGCATGTTTCGCGTCTTGATAGAGCGTGCTCATCGACAAGCTTAAGCCTGACTGAGCGGGCGCGGTTTCACAAGCTTGGAGAATGATCCGCTGGCATCGTAGAGCGCGGGAGGTTCGCCGCCGGTAAGAATTTTCAGCTGGGTAGCCGTAGCGGCTTGCTGTATCAGAATCGACTGTCCGTTGCTGGCATTGGTCGTGTGGCACTGGGCCAGGAGGTTGGTCAGCACATCGCTTTGCGCCAGCAATGCTTCGCCAACGCTTGA
The DNA here is from genome assembly GCF_054481235.1 of Pseudomonas fluorescens group sp. PF-69. Taxonomy (NCBI): domain Bacteria; kingdom Pseudomonadati; phylum Pseudomonadota; class Gammaproteobacteria; order Pseudomonadales; family Pseudomonadaceae; genus Pseudomonas; species Pseudomonas fluorescens group sp. PF-69. The sequence goes on from NZ_JBTMNC010000001.1 coordinate 3,116,187, forward strand.
CTGGCTGGCCAATTGTTCCAGGCCGCTGCGGTTGGCTGGCAGGTTGAGGTTGGCGAGGATCTCGCTGCGCTTGCGGCCATGCTGTTCGAGCAAGATGATCAATGCCTGTTTCTGCGCTAGAACGTTTTCGAGCAGAGGCATGTCGCGACCATGCAAGGCGAGGGACTCGATCTGCAGTAACTCCAGCAATTGTTGCGCTGGAGCAAAATCGTCGATGATCAGTTGCAGTAAATTAGTGTCTTGCATGGCTGGCCTTGGGTTTTAAGCGTCCAAAAGCCTGGCGCAGGCCTTGGGCCTAGCGCTGGGCTTCGAAGTTGAGCAGTTTGCTGGCTACACGGTTGCTGTCGACTTTGTAGCTGCCATCGGCGATCGCTGCTTTCAACGCAGCCACGCGGGCGTTGTCGACGACAGGTTGATCGCGCAGCGTATCAGTGACCTTTTGCAACTGTTGAGCCTCATTGCTGAGATGTACCGATTCCCCGCTTTTGACGGTACTGGCCTGTTCGGCCGGGGTATTCAGCGACGCGGATTTATCGGCCTCGGCCGCTGCCTGGCTTGCGCTGGTACGTGTACTGCCTGTAAGTGACGAGGAGCTGTTCAAACGGCTGAAATCGATGACCATGATAAAAAACCTCTGGGAATTTGGACGCTTGCCATGTTTTCGGCCATTCCCTGAAAAACTTTAGGCCCGTTTATCAATGAGCTTGCGCGCGTCAGTGCTCGCCCTGAATGGAGGACAGTTTAGGGAACAGCCTGGGTTAGCGCCATCCTCTTGAGCTGCGAGCACCAGGAATAGAGAACCCTACATGGACACTTCCACCTGACCCGGCGCGGTGACCTGCGCCTTGATGACTCGCTGGGAGTTGAGGTTCTTGACCCGGATCTGTTCGTTCAGGCCACCGCTGGCCAGTGCCTCGCCAGGCATTCTCACACTGAGCGTACCCGTGCGTGCGGTAATCACCACCTGATCGCCCTTGCGAATGACTTCGGCCTGCTCGATGTGCACCAAGGTAATGACCTGGTCAGTGACCGTTGGTCGGGTCAATCTTTGCCCGATCGCCTGATCCACCGAGGTCAGATAGCCCTGGCTGATCAGGCTGATGTCGCGCTCTCGCAAGGTGACGTCTCCAGGTTCGACAATGCCGGCACGGCGCAGCGGTCGAGTGGTGGTCACGACGTCGCGAAACAGGCGTACTTGAGCGGGTACGAACACAGTCCAGGGCGAAGCGCCTTCGCAGCGAACCTTGACCGTTACCCGCCCCAACGGCTTGGCCGGACTCTCAAGAGAGGCTGTCAATTCCTTGTCGCACATTGGCATGCGCAATCGGGGATCGAGCTGGTTGACCTGGATTTCGTAGCGACCTTCCGTTTGACTGGTGGCCAGATAGTCTTCTACGGTGAACTCAAGAAAGCCCTGAGTGACGCCGATAAGCATGTCAGGCAAGGTAACCGCGTCAGCAAGGGCAGGGCTGCCAGCGTTGAACAGGCATGCAGCCGCCAACACGCCGATTAATTTGCGGTAGGGTGTGGCCAGGCGTCGAAATAATGTCGGTTCTGTGTTCATAGAGAGATAAAAAGCAAGCGCCGTGCCGTTTAGAGATGAATGTGCGTCGCAACAACACTTAGCGTTGGTGTAGGAGTCTGGGCATGGCTGGTGTAATGGATTCGGTAAACCAGCGCACGCAACTGGTGGGGCAGAATCGCCTTGAGCTGTTGTTGTTCCGTCTTGACGGCCAGCAGCTGTATGGGATCAACGTATTCAAGGTTCGGGAGGTGCTGCAATGCCCCCAATTGACGCTGATGCCCAAGTCCAGTCCTGTCGTGTGCGGCGTGGCGAATATTCGGGGGGCGACCATTCCAATCCTTGATCTGGCGATGGCGACCGGCTCCGGGGGCTTGAAAGACAAGAACAATCCTTTCGTGATCATCACGGAGTACAACACCAAGACCCAGGGTTTCCTGGTGCGCTCGGTGGAGCGCATCGTGAACATGAACTGGGAGGAGATTCATCCACCACCCAAGGGCACTGGTCGCGATCACTACCTGACGGCGGTGACTCGGGTCGACAATCAGCTCGTCGAAATCATCGATGTCGAAAAGGTGCTGGCGGAAGTGGCTCCGACACCGGAAGCGATTTCGGTCGGCGTGGTGGACGTCGAAACCCAGCACAAAGCGCTCTCTTTGCGTGTGCTGACGGTCGATGATTCGTCGGTGGCGCGCAAGCAGGTCACGCGTTGCCTGCAAACGGTCGGCGTCGAAGTGGTGGCATTGAACGATGGTCGGCAAGCGCTGGACTACCTGCGCAAACTGGTCGATGAGGGCAAGAAGCCGGAAGAAGAGTTCCTGATGATGATCTCCGACATCGAGATGCCGGAGATGGACGGGTACACACTGACGGCGGAGATCCGCAACGACCCTCGCATGCAAAAGCTTCATATCATCCTGCATACTTCGTTGTCGGGTGTGTTCAATCAGGCGATGGTCAAGAAAGTCGGTGCCGATGACTTCCTCGCCAAATTCCGTCCTGATGACCTGGCATCCCGGGTGGTCGACCGGATCAAAGCAGCAGACATCAGCTAGGGGCGTTCGGCTCCTGGCAGTCAACACGATTTAAGAGGCGGTAGCATTGTCAACGGGTAATTTGGATTTCGAACAGTTCCGGGTATTCCTGGAAAAAGCCTGTGGCATTTTGCTCGGTGAAAACAAGCAGTATCTGGTCTCGAGCCGTCTCAACAAACTGATGGAGCAGCAGGGTATCAAGTCGTTGGGTGAGCTTGTCCAGCGCATGCAGACCCAGCCGCGCAGCGGTTTGCGCGAGCAGGTGGTGGATGCCATGACCACCAATGAAACCCTCTGGTTTCGTGATACTTACCCCTTTGAAGTCTTGAAGAACAAGGTGCTGCCCGAAGCGATCAAGGCCAGTCCCGGCCAGCGTCTGCGTATCTGGTCGGCGGCATGCTCGTCGGGTCAGGAGCCGTATTCGCTGTCGATGTCCATCGATGAGTTCGAGCGGGCCAACATGGGACAGTTGAAGATGGGGGTGCAGATTGTTGCCACCGATCTTTCCGGCACCATGCTGACCAACTGCAAGACCGGCGAGTACGATAGCCTGGCCATTGGTCGCGGCCTGTCACCTGAGCGACTGCAACGATATTTCGACCCGAAAGGGCCGGGGCGCTGGGTCATCAAGGCTCCGATCAAGAGTCGGGTGGAGTTCCGCTCGTTCAATCTGCTGGACAGTTACGCCAGCCTGGGCAAGTTCGACATCGTGTTCTGCCGCAACGTCTTGATCTACTTTTCTGCCGAAGTGAAGAAGGACATCCTGTTGCGCATTCACAGTACGTTGAAGCCCGGTGGTTATCTGTTCCTTGGTGCTTCGGAAGCGCTGAATGGATTGCCGGATCATTACCAGATGGTCCAGTGCAGTCCGGGGATCATTTACCAGGCGAAGTGATTCGTTGCTGGACAGAAAACGGGAGACCTCAGAGGGCTCCCGTTTTTTTATGCCCGGTGTATTCCTGCCAACACCTCGAGCCCGCTTCCAAAAACGCATGCGTTTGCCAATGGGGAAGCGGCAGAAAAGCGGCAGGCGGCGGAAAACGGTTGCCGCTTTTCTGGCATTGCCGCGTTGCCACTGCTCGCAAAGCCCCGGTTTACGGGGTTTCATGAATTGGCATGACGCTTGCTAAGTTCATCGTACGAAAAATCAGGTCACCCGAAGGTTTCCCGACATGAGCATCAGCTTCGATAAAGCGCTCGGTATTCACGAAAAGGCTCTGGGCTTTCGCGCTCAGCGCGCCGAAGTTCTGGCCAACAACATTGCCAACGCCGACACCCCGAACTACAAGGCTCGGGATCTGGAGTTCTCTAAAGTGCTCGAGGCACAGAGCGATAAAGCCAAGAACGGCACGTTCGCCTTGAACATGACCAACAGTCGTCATATCGAAGCCGAAGGCCTGGGTAATGGTGATGAGTCGCTGATGTATCGCACGCCGATGCAACCCTCGATCGACCAGAACACCGTGGACGCTCAATTGGAACAGTCGAACTACGCGGAAAACGCAGTCGGCTTCCAGGCCAGCTTCACGCTGCTCAACAGCAAATTCAAGGGGCTGGTGTCAGCCCTGCGCGGAGAGTAAGTCATGTCCCTGTCCAGTGTTTTCAACATTGCCGGTAGCGGCATGAGTGCGCAAACCACTCGTTTGAACACCGTCGCTTCGAACATCGCCAACGCCGAAACCGTCTCGTCGAGCATCGACCAGACCTATCGTGCGCGTCACCCGGTATTCGCCACCATGTTCCAGGGCGGCCAGAGCGGTGGCAGCGATTCGCTGTTCCAGAACCAGGACGCCGCCGGTCAAGGCGTGCAGGTCATGGGCGTGGTCGAAGATCAGAGCAATCTCGAGGCGCGTTATGAGCCGAACCATCCGGCTGCCGATGCCAAGGGCTACGTCTACTACCCGAACGTCAACGTAGTGGAAGAAATGGCTGACATGATTTCCGCGAGTCGTTCGTTCCAGACCAACGCCGAAATGATGAACACCGCCAAAACCATGATGCAGAAAGTCCTGACCCTCGGTCAGTGATAAGGGGCGACTCAGATGAGTGTTAGCGATTCGACCAGCGGTTTGAGCCTCAAGGATGTCTTGGCCAATTCTTCGGTCAAGACCAGCACCACGAAGGACAGTCTGGGATCGGCGGTCAGCAGCTCCACAGGCAACCAGACCCTGGGCAAGGACGCGTTCCTGCAGTTGCTGGTGACGCAACTGAAAAACCAGAACCCGCTGGACCCGCAGGACAACAGCGCGTTCGTGGCTCAATTGGCACAGTTCAGTAGCCTGGAAGGGATTACCACGCTCAACGATACGGTCAGCGGCATTGCCAGCAACTACAACTCGTCTCAAGCGTTGCAGGCTTCTTCGCTGGTAGGTCGTTCTGTTGTTGCCCAGACCGACACCGCAGTGGTCGACACCTCCAAGAGTTTAAACGGTACGGCGGTCGTACCTGCCTCGACGAATCCGGTGACGATCAAGATCACTGATACCGACGGCAAAGTTGTTCGCACCATCGACCTGGGCAGCCAGCAAGCCGGTAACGCCAGTTTCATCTGGGACGGCAAAAACGATGCGGGCGAAGTGGCCAAGGCCGGCACTTACAAGTTTGCGGCTACCGCGACTTACGACAGTCAGGCGACCTCGCTGGTGACTTACCTGCCGGCCACCGTCAACAGCGTGACCATCAGCCAGACCGGTGGCGAGATGATGCTGAACCTGGCAGGCCTGGGCAGTGTTGCCCTCTCCAAAGTACAGACCATTGGTATATAGAGCCGACTAACACGGCACAAAGGAGTGGAATATGTCTTTCAATATCGGCCTCAGCGGTCTCTATGCAGCCAACAAACAGCTGGACGTAACCGGCAACAACATCGCCAACGTCGCGACCGCCGGTTTCAAATCGTCCCGTGCAGAATTCGAAGACGTGTACTCGGCCACGCGCCTGGGTACCGGTAGCAAGACTGTCGGCAACGGCGTGCGTCTGGCCAACGTTTCCCAGCAGTTTGGCCAGGGCGACGTGAACAACACCGGCAACGTGTTGGACATGGGTATCCAGGGCAACGGTTTCTTCATCCTCAGCGACAACGGCTCCCTGAGCTACACCCGTGCCGGTGCGTTCAAGACAGACGCCCAGAACTACGTGGTCGACAACAACGGCAACCGTCTGCAGGGTTATGGCGTCGACTCCAATGGCAAGATCATCAACGGTGTGTTGACTGACTTGAAGATTGATACGTCGAGCCTGAAGCCGAATCCGACTACCAAGGTTGATCAGACGATGAACCTGAACTCGGCGGAAACAATGCCTACCGTGGCCACGTTCAGCCCGACAGATACTAATAGCTATAACAAGACTATCTCCACCAAGGTCTACGACAGCCAGGGTAACGAGCACACCATGGACCAGTACTACGTGAAAACGGGTACCAATGCCTGGCGTGTCTATACCTACATGGACGGCCGTACCCCATCGGATCCGGCCAACAACACCCTGACTCCGTTGACCGCTGATATCACTTTCAACTCCGATGGCAGCATTAACACGCTGACGGCGGGTGCCGGCTGGACCAAGACCGGTAACACGTTGACCATGACTGGTTGGGTGCCTGGCGCCATTACAAACGCCGCAGCGATTCCAGTGACCTGGGGCCCGAACGGTTCCGTCGCTGCCACTGGCGGTATTGCGTTCAACATGGCGCTGACCACTTCTTACAACTCGCCAACCGCCCGTACCGCCCAATACCAGGACGGCTACGCCACCGGCCAGATCTCCAGCCTGACCATCGACGAAAGCGGCGTCATGACCGCCAACTTCAGCAACCAGCAAACCAAGGCCATCGGACAGGTAGCGGTGGCCAGCTTCGCCAACGAGCAAGGCTTGCAGCCAATCGGCGGTACCCGCTGGAAAGAAACCTTCGCCTCGGGCGTGGCCGGCGTTGATGCACCGAAAACCGGTACCCTGGGCGCAGTGGTTTCCAACTCCCTGGAAGAGTCCAACGTTAACCTGACCAACGAACTGGTCGACCTGATCAAGGCGCAGAGCAACTACCAGGCGAACGCCAAGACCATCTCCACCCAAAGCACCATCATGCAGACCATTATTCAGATGACCTGATGCAGGTTGGCTGAAAGCGCTGCACAAAAAGCCCCTCGCAAGAGGGGCTTTTTAGTTTTGGGTCGGTCCGGTAGGAGCGAGCCTGCTCGCGATGGACGTTAACGATCACGCGTTCTGGCTGATCACCCGTGTTGCTTTCGCTTACATCGCGAGCAAGCTCGCTCCTTCAAGAGGCAAAAGAAAACCCCCGATCAGCCAGTGGCTCATCGGGGGTTTCAGGTAAGCGCTTTGCGACGCTGACCAGCTCAGCTTATTGGCAAGCTTCGCAATCCGGCTCGTCGATGGCGCAAGCCTTCGGCACTGGCGCCGGACCTGCTGGCGCAGCCAGGACCGAGTCGTCACCGTGGTTGCCGCCGCTGGAAACAGCGTTCAGCTTGCCGGTGTTGATGGTCGACTTCTCGGTGCTGGTCGCGGCCAGGGCACGGAGGTAGTAAGTGGTTTTCAGACCACGGTACCAGGCCATGCGGTAGGTCACGTCCAGCTTCTTGCCCGAAGCGCCGGCGATGTACAGGTTCAGGGACTGGGCCTGGTCGATCCACTTCTGACGACGGCTTGCTGCGTCAACGATCCACTTGGTGTCCACTTCGAAGGCGGTCGCGTAGAGCTCTTTGAGTTCTTGCGGGATGCGCTCGATTTGCTGCACGGAACCGTCGTAGTACTTCAGGTCGTTGATCATGACCGAATCCCACAGGCCGCGAGCTTTCAGATCGCGAACCAGATACGGGTTGATCACGGTGAACTCGCCCGACAAGTTCGATTTCACATAGAGGTTCTGGTAGGTCGGTTCGATCGACTGCGAAACGCCAGTGATGTTGGCGATAGTCGCGGTCGGAGCGATGGCCATGATGTTGGAGTTACGAATGCCTTTCTGTACACGGGCGCGCACAGGGGCCCAGTCCAGGGTTTCGTTCAGGTCAACGTCGATGTACTTCTGGCCACGTTGCTCGATCAGGATCTGTTGCGAATCCAGCGGCAGGATGCCCTTGGACCACAGAGAGCCCTGGAACGTCTCGTAGGCGCCGCGCTCGTCAGCCAGGTCGCAGGAAGCCTGGATCGCGTAGTAGCTGACCGCTTCCATCGACTTGTCGGCGAACTCGACAGCCGCGTCGGAACCGTAAGGGATGTGTTGCAGGTACAGCGCGTCCTGGAAGCCCATGATGCCCAGGCCGACCGGACGGTGCTTGAAGTTGGAGTTCTTCGCTTGCGGCACCGAGTAGTAGTTGATGTCGATCACGTTATCGAGCATGCGCACGGCAGTGTTCACGGTGCGTTGCAGCTTGGCGGTGTCCAGCTTGCCGTTGACGATGTGGTTCGGCAGGTTGATCGAGCCCAGGTTGCAAACGGCGATTTCGTCCTTGTTGGTGTTCAAGGTGATCTCGGTGCACAGGTTCGAGCTGTGGACCACGCCGACATGCTGCTGAGGGCTGCGCAGGTTGCACGGGTCTTTGAAGGTCAGCCATGGGTGGCCGGTTTCAAACAGCATGGACAGCATTTTACGCCACAGGTCTTTGGCCTGGATGGTCTTGAACAGCTTGACCTTGCCTGGGTACTCGGTCAGGGCTTCGTAGTACTCGTAGCGCTCTTCGAAGGCCTTGCCGGTCAGGTCGTGCAGGTCTGGAACTTCGGACGGCGAGAACAGGGTCCACTTGCCGTCATCGAAGACACGCTTCATGAACAGGTCAGGAATCCAGTTGGCGGTGTTCATGTCGTGTGTACGACGACGGTCATCACCGGTGTTCTTGCGCAGCTCGATGAACTCCTCGATGTCCATGTGCCAGGTTTCCAGGTAGGCACAGACAGCGCCCTTGCGCTTGCCACCCTGGTTAACGGCGACGGCGGTGTCGTTCACCACTTTCAGGAACGGTACGACGCCCTGGGATTTGCCGTTGGTGCCCTTGATGTACGAACCCAGGGCACGAACAGGCGTCCAGTCGTTGCCCAGGCCGCCGGCGAATTTCGACAGCATGGCGTTGTCGTGGATCGCGTGGTAGATGCCCGACAGGTCATCCGGCACGGTGGTCAGGTAGCAGCTCGACAGCTGCGGACGCAGGGTGCCGGCGTTGAACAGCGTTGGCGTCGAGGACATGTAGTCGAAGGACGACAACAGGTTGTAGAACTCGATCGCGCGGTCTTCCTTTTGCTTCTCTTCGATCGCCAGGCCCATGGCCACGCGCATGAAGAAAATCTGCGGCAGTTCGAACCGCACGCCATCCTTGTGGATGAAGTAACGGTCGTACAGGGTTTGCAGGCCCAGGTAGGTGAACTGCTGGTCGCGCTCGTGGTTGATCGCCTTGCCCAGTTTTTCCAGGTCGAAGTCGGCCAGAACCGGGTTCAGCAATTCGAATTCGATACCCTTGGCGATGTAGGCAGGCAGGGCCTTGGCGTACAGGTCGACCATTTCGTGGTGAGTGGCGCTTTCGGCGACGCCGAGGAAACCCAGGCCTTCGGCACGCAGGGTGTCCATCAGCAGGCGGGCGGTGACGAACGAGTAGTTCGGCTCGCGCTCGACCAGCGTACGGGCAGTCATCACCAGGGCGGTGTTGACGTCGGTCAGGGCCACGCCGTCGTACAGGTTTTTCAGGGTTTCGCGCTGGATCAGGTCGCCGTCGACTTCTTCCAGGCCTTCGCAGGCTTCGGTGACGATGGTGTTCAGGCGGCCCATGTCCAGCGGCGCCAGGCTGCCGTCGGCACGGGTGATGCGGATCGAAGGATGAGCGTTGACCGCTTCTTCGGCCGGGGCGCGTACGGCGCGTTCCTTGGAACGGGCATCACGATAGATCACGTAGTCGCGAGCGACTTTCTGCTCGCCGGCGCGCATCAGGGCCAGTTCTACCTGGTCCTGGATTTCTTCGATGTGGATGGTGCCGCCCGATGGCATGCGACGCTTGAAGGTCGCGGTGACCTGTTCGGTCAGGCGTGCAACGGTGTCGTGGATTCGCGACGAAGCGGCAGCGGTGCCGCCCTCAACTGCGAGAAACGCTTTGGTGATGGCGACGGTGATTTTGTCATCGGTGTAAGGAACGACAGTGCCGTTACGCTTGATCACGCGAAGCTGGCCTGGCGCGGTGGCGGACAGATCCGAATTCGAATCAGCGGCCTGCGGCAAGGTGCCCTGCGGGTTCTCGCGAGTTGTGTCGGTTTGCATGGGTGTCTCCACGTTCTCTATGTTTGTTTGGGCACCATCACGGTGCCCACCGTTCTGTCCTGAAGCACTACAACCGGCGAATGCCGGGCATAACAACTTCGGGACAGTAGGAAGGGGGCTATTTGGGCGCCGCTTCCATGCCGAAGTCTTTGGTCTCACGCCTTGGGCGGGAGGCCGGGGTCCTTTGAGGTGACAGTTGGGGACTGCAACACCCGTACCGTTTTCACCCTTTTGGGCCGAAATACAGTAACCATCCGCACGCGCGGTTTTGGCTGTCGAAAATACGTTTGGTTCAACCGGAAGGTGGCAAGAAAAGCGCTTGAAATTGGTGTCCGGTTTGTGTTTGGTCTTTTGCGCAAAACCCTACATCTAGGGTTTTTTTGGCGCCGAGGTACAAGATAATGCGTTTTGGGGGGGGATTGCAACGTACTACCTGTGGATAAACCTGTGCGTAAATTGTGTGTGAAAGAGCGAATCGGCGTGTAGGCCGCAATGCTGCTGGACCGGACCTTTTTTCATCAATTTTCAATGATCGAAAACGGCCAGGTGGATTTTTAAGGGCGCGAACCCTATCACAAAAAACCGTCTTGTCCGAACGCATTTAGCGGCTTGTGTTCTGCGCGAGCGACGTTTATACAATCGGCCAGCATGCAGGCAATTTATCCTCCCCAATCATTACAAAAAGACGGGCGGATCCTTCCTTATTAGATTTACTGGCGAGAAGAGGTCACCCGTGGAGCAAGAAGCCTGGCAGGTATTGATTGTCGAGGATGACCAGCGTCTGGCCGAGCTCACCCGCGATTACCTGGAAGCCAACGGCCTGCGAGTGTCGATCGAAGGCAATGGTGCCCTTGCCGCTGCCCGCATCATCAAGGAAAAACCGGACCTGGTAATCCTCGACCTGATGCTGCCCGGCGAGGACGGCTTGAGCATTTGCCGCAAAGTCCGCGACCGCTATGACGGGCCGATCCTGATGCTCACCGCGCGTACCGACGATACCGACCAGATCCTCGGCCTCGACCTGGGTGCCGACGACTACGTATGCAAACCCGTGCGTCCACGCTTGCTGCTGGCACGCATCCAGGCGTTGTTGCGGCGTAGTGAAGTACCAGAAGCCGCCCCGGAGAAACAACGGCGGCTGCAGTTCGGTCCGTTGGTCGTGGACAACGCTTTGCGCGAAGCCTGGCTTAACGACAATGGCATCGAACTGACCAGCGCCGAATTCGATCTGCTCTGGCTGTTGGTAGCCAATGCCGGACGCATTCTGTCCCGGGAAGAAATCTTCACGGCGCTGCGTGGCATCGGCTATGACGGCCAGGATCGCTCCATCGACGTGCGCATTTCACGCATCCGCCCGAAAATCGGCGATGACCCGGATCACCCTCGTCTGATCAAGACCGTGCGCAGCAAAGGCTACCTGTTCGTTCCTGAGGCCTGTGTAGACTCGCCGCTGTGAACTCGATCTTCCTGCGAATCTACGGCGGCATGTGCGCCGCGCTGGTCCTGGTGGCGGTGCTCGGTGTGCTGGCGTTACACATGCTCAACCAGGTACGCAGCGAGCAGTATCGCGAGCGCCTGGCCCATGGCACGTTCTCGTTGATGGCCGACAATCTGCAACCGATGAACGAGACCGAGCGCCATCGTGCATTGCTGGTGTGGGAGCGCCTGCTGGGGATTCCGCTGGCGCTGAAAACCTTCAACCAGACCGACCTTGACCTGACGCAGCGCACCCGCGTGCTGCACGGTCAAGCGCTGGTGGAGCAGACCGGTCCGCATGCGGCGAAGGTTTACCGGCTGGTCAGCGAAAAGGAACAACTGGTACTCACGGGGGAAGTCCAGCAGATCAGTGAGCAACTGGCGCGGGCGACGATTTACCTGTTGACCGATGAACTGGTGCGCGTGCCGGTGGCCGAGCAACCCCAGCGCCTGGCACAACTGAAGCAGGACAAGGGTTTTGGCTTCGACTTGCGTCTGGTCACGGTCGATGAGGCGGACATGGACGAGGACCAGAGTCGTCGAGTGTCCGAAGGTGACACGGTGATGGCGCTGGGCAAGGAGGGCGATTCGATCCGCGTGTTCGCCGGCATGGTCGGGACCCCATGGGTCCTGGAAATCGGCCCTTTGTATCAGATGAATCCTTATCCGCCGGAATGGCTCGTGCTGATTGCCGCACTGGGCCTGACCCTGATCGGTTTGATCGTTTACCTGCTGGTTCGCCAACTGGAGCGCCGCTTGCGCGGTCTTGAGGCAGCGGCCACGCGCATCGCCAAGGGGAGCCTGGAAACCCGTGTGCCGGCGCGCGGTGCGGACTCGGTGGGGCGTCTGGCGTCGGCGTTCAACGGCATGGCCGAACACTTGCAACAATTGCTGGCGATCCAGCGCGAACTGGTGCGCGCCGTTTCCCACGAGCTGCGTACGCCGGTGGCGCGCCTGCGTTTCGGCCTGGAGATGATTGGTTCGGCCACCACGCCGCAAGCCCTGGAAAAGTACTGTGAAGGCATGGACCACGACATTGAGGATCTCGACCGACTGGTCGATGAAATGCTCACTTACGCACGGCTCGAGCAGGGCTCGCCGGCGCTGAACTTCCAGCGCATCGACCTGGATGCGCTGGTCAATCAGGTGATCGAGGAGCTGTCGCCTTTGCGTGCCGACGTCACGGTGCAGCGCGGGTTGTGCCTGTCGGCGGCCGATTGCGACGACGCCTGGGTCGAGGCTGAACCGCGCTACCTGCATCGGGCGCTGCAGAACCTGGTGAGTAACGCCATGCGTCACGCGCAATCACGGGTGACCATCAGCTATCAGGTTGGGCAGCAGCGCTGTCGGGTCGATGTCGAGGATGACGGGCCGGGCGTGCCGGAAATCGCCTGGGAGAAAATCTTTACTCCGTTTCTGCGCCTCGACGACAGCCGTACCCGTGCTTCGGGCGGGCATGGGTTGGGGTTGTCCATCGTGCGACGCATCATTCATTGGCACGACGGGCGGGCGTTGATCGGCAAGAGCAAGAGCCTGGGGGGCGCCTGTTTCAGTTTGAGCTGGCCGCGCAATCAGGAGAAGCGCTGAGAGCTTGGTTGTCTGGGCAATCGCCTCTGCGAGGAGTCCCGTACAGGCGCTAGAGTTTTCAGGCCTGGAGACTGACCAGGCTCAACAACTGCCCATCCTTGACCCCGAACTGCGCATCCAGCTCGGTGCCGTTGCGCCATTCGGCGGACAGGTCCGTCAGTAATCGCAGCCGCACCTCTCCACTTTCAGTCCACTCCAGTACTTCGGCGTGTTCAAAGTAGAAACGCTGCCGGACGATCGGGTAGAGCGCCTTGAACAGGCTCTCTTTCACCGAAAAGGTCAGGGTTACCCATAACGCCAGTTGATCGTGATGGCCGGCCGCCATGCGCTGCAGTTCCTGCGGGGTGAGGATCTCTGCGGCCAGGCGCTCGGCCCGTTCGGCGTTCAGCAGGTTTTCCAGGTCCATTCCCAGTCCGCGCCAATGGCTTTTTTTTGCGACGATAGCGGCGGCACGGCCCGTGCTGTGAGTGATCGAGCCGGTAATGTGTGCCGGCCAGACGGGGGCCCGGTCTTCGCCGATGGCCGGGCTGACGTTCAGACCTTCCAATTGTTGCAGTGCGGCACGGGCGCAGACACGGCCGGCGAGAAACTCCGCCTGACGCTTGGCGACGGAGCGCTGGATGGTCGCTGGCGCTTCAATGGCGCTGCGCTGGAAATCGTCGCTGACCAGTTGCGAGGTATTGAAGTGCGTGCTCAACAGCACGGTATCGGGCAGCACATGGGGCAGCGGCCAATGGGCATCGAGTGGGGTGCAGAAAGCGGGCAGGGCGGGGATTGGGTTCATGTCTGGCATTTTGCCGGGTTGGATTGGCGCTGGGTAGTAGTCAAGGGCTTTGGGGCGAGGGAGCAAGCTCCCTCGCCCCAGGGATGCTCGGCTCCCGACGTTGGGCGTGTCAGCTGAAAATCTTTTTGAAAAACGCCTGCATGTCCGCCCACGACTTTTCATCCGCCGGCTTGTTGTAACCGATGTCCGGCCCGCCATGATCGCCGTGGCTCAAGCGATCGGCATCAGGATTGCTGAAGCCATGCTTGGCGCCGTCGAGGCTGATGAATGTGTAGTCGGCGCCGGCCTTGTCCATTTCGGCTTTGAACGCAGCGACATTTTCGGGAGTGATCATGCTGTCCCGGGCGCCGTGTTCGACGAGAATTTTCGCTTTCACGCTGCCTGGCGTAGCAGGGGTATTGGTTGCCAGTGCGCCGTGGAAACTGACGACACCAGCCAAAGGCACACCCTGACGTGCCGCATTGAGCACCACGCCGCCACCGAAGCAGTAGCCAATGGCGGCCATTTTATTGGGGTCGGTTTGCGGCTGTTTCTTCAGCAGATCGAGCCCGGCCTGGAACCGTGCGCTGGCCACCGCGCTGTCTTTCAAAACGGCTTGCATGAAAGCCATGGCGTCCTTCGGATGTTCGGTGTTCTTGCCGTCACCATACATATCGATGGCCAGTGCGCTGTAGCCCAGACCGGCCAGATCCCGGGCACGTCGTTTGGCGTAGTCGTTGAGCCCCCAGAATTCGTGCACGACCACAACACCGGGCCGCGGTCCTTTGATCGCATCGTCGTAGGCGTAATAGCCGATCATTTTCGTGCCGTCGGCAGTTTGGTAGGGGATTTCCTGGGTCTTGATGGCGGCCTGGCTGAGTCCGCTCAAGGCCAGCAAGAGGACGGCGAAGAACATGCGCATGGTCGAATCTCCTGTTGAAACTCATGGAAACACTCGGGAAGAGTTGGTTCAGCTTAGGTTAAGGGCGCGTTCAGGGGGAGTTCAGGGCGGCGTAAGTAGTCTTGCCCCGTAGCCAACAAACAAGCAACTTACGAGGAGTTTCACCATGACTGGATTCAAAAAACTGCTTCTGGCATTCACCATTTTGGGCGCAAGCACGACAGCGTTCGCGTCCAACGACACTTTTGGCGGCCTGACGTTAGGGCAGACCAGCGACAAGATCAAAAAGTCCCACGCCCTGAACGACAACCTTGACCGTCCGAACGCTGACGGCGTGATTGGCAAGGACACAACCTGGGGCGTGCGTCTGGGCCAGCAAAACAGTCAAGGGCGCTACTACGCCACTTACGACAACGTGTCGGGCTCGCACAATGGCATTAAACTGCGTCAGGAAAACCTCTTGGGCAGCTACGATCTGTTCTACCCGGTAGGTGGCAGCACCAAACTCTTCGGCGGCGCCTCGGCGGGATTGACCAAAATGACTCAGGAATCGCCAGGTTTCAGTCGCGACAGCAATATCGGTTACGCGATTGGCGGACAGATGGGAGTTTTACAGCAGGTTTCGCAAAATACGTCGGTTGAACTGGGGTACCGTTACCTGCGAAGCAATGCCAGCACCGAGATGAGCGAGCACGGTGGCAGCAAACAGGGTTCGCTGAGACTGACCAGCAGCGCCCAGACTTACGTTTCCGCCAACTACGCTTTCTGAAAAAAACATTCGCGACGGGCCGGCACCGGATCAACCAGGAGGTTGAGCCGGTGCCGGCCTGTAAACTATCGAGGTGTGCTGTGCGTGCCTCTGGAGACTGATGTGCCTGGGAGCGTGTTATGAAACTGCTGGTTGTCGAAGATGAGGCGCTATTGCGCCATCACCTGCAAACCCGCCTGACGGATAGCGGGCACGTAGTCGAGTCCGTGGCCAATGCCGAAGAGGCTTTGTACCAGACCGAACAGTTCAATCATGACTTGGCGGTGATCGACCTCGGCCTGCCGGGCATGGGCGGGCTCGATCTGATTCGCCAACTGCGCTCGCGGGGCAAGACCTTTCCGATCCTCATTCTCACGGCGCGTGGCAACTGGCAGGACAAGGTCGAAGGCCTCGCCGCCGGTGCTGATGACTATGTCGTCAAGCCGTTCCAGTTCGAAGAACTCGACGCCCGGCTCAACGCTTTGCTGCGTCGGTCCAGTGGTTTCACACAGTCGACCATTGTCGCTGGGCCGTTGTTGCTCGACCTCAATCGAAAGCAGGCGACTCTCGATGAGCAGCCGCTGGCGCTGACGGCGTACGAGTACCGTATCCTTGAATACCTGATGCGCCATCACCAGCAAGTGGTGGCCAAGGATCGCCTGATGGAACAGTTGTACCCGGATGACGACGAGCGTGATCCGAACGTGATCGAAGTGCTGGTCGGCCGCCTGCGGCGCAAGCTGGAAGGGCCGGCCGGGTTCAAGCCGATCGATACCGTACGGGGCCTCGGCTACCTTTTCAATGAGCGTTGCACTTGATCAGTTCTCTTCGTCTGCGTTTGATGGTCGCCGCCACCCTTCTGGCGGTGTTGTTCATGCTGGCGTTGCTGCCGGCCATGCAGGGTGCGTTCAGCCTGGCTCTGCAGGATTCCATCGAACAGCGTCTGGCGTCGGATGTGACGACGCTGATCTCCGCCGCCCGGGTGGAGAACAACCATCTGCAGATGCCGGCGCAATTGCCCGACGAGCGCTTCAATCTCACCGACAGCCGTTTGCTCGGTTATATCTATGACCGTGAAGGTCATCTGGTCTGGCGGTCGAAGGGCACTCAGGAGGAAAACATCAATTACAAGCCGCGCTACGATGGGCGCGGTAACGAGTTCGCAAGAATCAACGAAGCCAATGGCCAGGAGTTCTTCGTCTATGACGTCGAGGTCAAGCTGCTGGGTGGTAAAAGCGCAGCGTTCAGCATTGTCGCGCTGCAGCCGGTGCGCGAATACGAAAACACCCTTGAAGGCCTGCGGGAAAACCTCTACCTGGGCTTCGGTGCGGCATTGCTGGTATTGCTGGCCTTACTGTGGATCGGTCTGACCTGGGGCTTGCAGGCGTTGCGCCGGCTCAGTCAGGAGCTGGACGAGATCGAAGGCGGCACCCGCGAAAGTCTCAGCGAGCAACATCCGCGCGAACTGCTGCGCTTGACTGGCTCCCTGAACCGCTTGCTACACAGCGAGCGTGAGCAGCGCAGCCGTTATCGCGACTCCCTTGACGATCTGGCGCACAGCCTCAAAACCCCGTTGACGGTGTTGCAAGGCGTCAGCGAAGACATGGCGCAACGCCCGGAAAATCGTGAGCAAGCCCGGGTCCTGCAAACCCAGATCGAGCGCATGAGTCAGCAGATCAGCTATCAATTGCAACGCGCCAGCCTGCGCAAAAGCGGTCTTGTGCGCCATCAGGTGCAACTGCAGCCTGTGTTGCAAAGTCTGTGTGACACTTTGGATAAGGTTTATCGCGACAAGCGCGTGCGAGTCGCCATGGACTTGCCGCCGCAGTGTTATGTGCCCATCGAGCAGGGCGCCTTGCTGGAGATGATGGGGAACCTGCTGGAGAACGCTTATCGCTTGTGCCTTGGTGAAGTGCGAATCAGCGTTCGCCAAACCTTGAGCGGTATCGAGTTGTGTGTCGAAGACGACGGCCCCGGAGTGCCCCCCGACCAGCGCGCGCGAATCCTGCAGCGCGGTGAGCGTCTTGACCGCCAGCATCCGGGGCAGGGCATCGGCCTGGCAGTGGTCAAGGACATCATTGAAAGCTACAGCGCCAAACTGACCCTGGGCGACTCACCCTTGGGCGGAGCGGCGTTCCGGATTCATTTCCCGGCGGTTTGATCCTGGTTTCCTACAGGTTATTCCTTCAATTCTCCCGAGCGCGGTACGCCCCCGGCGTCAGCCCCGTCCACTTCTTGAACGCCCGATGAAACGCCGAGGGCTCGGAAAATCCCAGCTGCTCGGCAATCTGTTGCAACGACAGGTTGGCGCGGCTCAAATGATAAATCGCAATGTCACGACGCAATTGGTCCTTCAACTCCTGGAAACTGCTGCCTTCTTCGCGTAAATGGCGGCGCAAGGTTTGCGGGCTGATGTGCAGGTGCGCGGCCACGTCTTCCAGATCCGGCCAGCGCGAACTGTCGCGACTGAGCAGCAGCCGCCGCAGCTGACTGCTCAAACTGTCGCCATCGTCAGGGCGCGATAGCAGATCGGCAGGAGAGCGCTCAAGAAAAAGCTTGAGCGTCCGCTCGTCCTGCAACAGCGGCATGTTCAAGTAGCGGCTGTGAAACAGCAGGCTGCTGTGCAGGGTGGAAAACTCAAGCGGACAGGAAAATAGCAAATCGTATTCGGCCCCATGCTCCGGTCGCGGATAGCTGAACGTGGCTTGTTCCAATCGAATGCGCTGGCCGATCAGCCAGCTGCCGAAGCGGTGCCAGATCACCAGCAGGCTTTCGGTGAGGAAATGGTCCGGATCCCACAGATGCGCATCGTCCAGGCTCAGGCGGATCATTTCATCTTCGCGCGTCAGGGTCAGGCGCGGGGCATCGGGGAATAGGCTATAAAACAATAAGCCACGGTTGAGTGCCTTATCCAGATTTCGGCAGTGGATCACGGCATGACACATCATTGCGAAGCTGCCCGGCTTGCTCTGGCCTTTTCCGAAACCCAGGTACTCGTCGTCCAGTGCCAGCCAAAGTGCCTGGATCAGTCGAGCGAACTGTTCCGGAGCGATACGCGCCCGCGGCTCGTCGAGCAATTCGGGGCTGATCCCCAATTGCTGCAACAGAGCCGAATAGTCATAACCACGCCGTTGCGCGCCACCGAGGGCGGCACGGGCGAAATGACTGGCGATGGTGCGTTCGCGCATGACAGACAAATCCATCTATTGAGCGACGGATGGTAGCGGCGGCACTTGCCAATGAACAGGGCGGATATCCGCCAAATTGCAGGATGAGATCCGGTCGATGGGCGGAAATCCGCCACTGCAATCTATCCGCCGGATAAACAGAAAATGCTTGCAACCCTTGCTGTCAAAAGGCTTGCAGGGTTTTCGCGGAAGGTGGCATGGGCCTTGCGATACAACGAGCAGATGCCTGCCATCGCGGGGCTCGAAAAAACAAATCCCTCCAGTGCAGGAGGGTTCGCAATTCAGGTGCCGTGGATAACAGATGGATGTTGTCACCGTGCACTCTTGAGGAACTTTGCAATGACGACTCGTCAGCCACTGTACAAATCCCTGTATTTCCAGGTGATCGTTGCAATTGTCATCGGTATTTTGCTCGGTCACTACTACCCACAGCTCGGTGTGGCCGTTAAGCCTCTGGGTGACGGGTTCATCAAACTGATCAAAATGATCATCGCCCCTATCATTTTCTGCACTGTCGTCAGTGGTATCGCCGGCATGCAGGACATGAAGTCGGTCGGCAAGACCGGTGGTTACGCACTGCTCTACTTCGAAATCGTTTCGACCATTGCCTTGCTGGTAGGTCTGGTTGTGGTCAACATCGTGCAGCCAGGCGCTGGCATGCACATTGACGTCAGCACGCTGGACGCCTCCAAAGTCGCCACTTATGTTGCGGCCGGTGCCGATCAAAGTGTCGTCGGCTTCCTGCTCAATGTGATCCCGACCACCATCGTCGGCGCGTTCGCCACGGGCGACATCCTGCAAGTGCTGATGTTCTCGGTAATCTTCGGTTTCGCCCTGCATCGCCTGGGTGCCTACGGCAAGCCGATCCTCGACTTCATCGATCGCTTCGCCCACGTGATGTTCAACATCATCAACATGATCATGAAGCTCGCGCCAATTGGTGCCTTTGGTGCCATGGCGTTCACCATCGGTGCCTACGGTGTCGGGTCGCTGGTGCAACTGGGTCAGTTGATGGCCTGCTTCTACATCACTTGCCTGCTGTTCATCCTGATCGTGCTGGGCGCTATCGCTCGCGCTCACGGTTTCAGCGTGCTGAAAGTGATCCGCTACATCCGTGAAGAACTGCTGATCGTGCTGGGTACTTCGTCCTCGGAATCGGTACTGCCGCGCATGCTGATCAAGATGGAGCGTCTGGGTGCTCAGAAATCCGTGGTGGGTCTGGTGATCCCGACCGGTTACTCGTTCAACCTCGACGGCACTGCGATCTACCTGACCATGGCGGCCGTGTTCATTGCCCAGGCCACCGATACTCACATGGATATCACGCACCAGATCACCTTGCTGGTGGTACTGCTGCTGTCCTCCAAGGGCGCTGCGGGCGTGACCGGCAGTGGTTTCATCGTACTGGCCGCCACCCTGTCCGCCGTGGGTCACCTGCCGGTAGCCGGTCTGGCGCTGATCCTCGGTATCGACCGCTTCATGTCCGAAGCCCGTGCGCTGACCAACCTGGTGGGCAACGCCGTTGCCACATTGGTGGTGGCCAAGTGGGTCAAGGAGCTGGACACTGACGTGATGCACGCCGAGCTGGCCTCGGGCGGTCGCGGCATTGCCGATGAACCTAAGGACGATGTTCTGGGCCACGTCGAAGGGGCAACCCCGACTAACGCCAAGTAAACCTTGTCATGATGAAAAAACCCGCTTCGGCGGGTTTTTTTTTGCCCGCGACCTGAGCACAACGGTCACCGTCACTGGCACATTAGGTGATTGCCCCTGAGTGTCTGGCTGCCTAGTCTGGGGCATCGTCTAGGGAGAACAGTCATGGTTGGTCCACTGGCATCACTCAAGGTTCTGGATTTTTCGACACTACTGCCCGGGCCGTTCGCCTCGCTGCTGCTGGCGGACATGGGCGCCGAGGTGCTGCGCATCGAGTCGCCGACTCGCATGGACCTGCTGCGCGTGCTGCCGCCCCATGACCGGGGCGTTTCCGCCAGTCATGCCTACCTCAATCGCAACAAGCGCAGCCTGGCGATGGACCTCAAGCAACCCGAGGCGCTGGACGTGATCAAACAGCTGCTGCAGGACTACGACATCGTCCTGGAGCAATTTCGCCCTGGCGTCATGGAACGATTGGGCCTGGGCTATGAAGCCTTGAAAGCGATCAATCCGAAGCTGATTTATGTGTCGATCACCGGTTACGGGCAGACCGGCCCCTACAAGGATCGCGCCGGGCATGACATCAACTACCTGGCCCTGGCCGGGCTATCAAGCTACACCGGCCGCGCCGACAGTGGGCCGCTGCCCTTGGGCGCCCAGGTGGCGGATGTCGCCGGTGGCTCGCTGCACGGGGTGATCGGCCTGCTGGCGGCGGTGATCGCTCGGCAGCAGACCGGTCTGGGGCAGTACCTGGATGTGAGCATGACCGATTGTGCGTTCAGCCTGAACGCCATGGCCGGAGCCGGGTATCTGGCCTGTGGCGTTGAGCCGGGTCGGGAAGACCAGATGCTCAACGGCGGCAGTTTCTACGACTATTACCGCTCGCGGGACGGGCGCTGGTTGTCGGTGGGCAGCCTGGAACCGGACTTCATGAAACGGCTGTGCACGGCCTTGGGGCTGGAGGAACTGGCCAACCTCGGCTTATCGCCGCAACCGGCCCAGCAAAAGCGCCTCAAGGACGCGCTGAAGGTCGAGTTCGAGAAGCATGATTTTGCCGAGTTGTGTGCAATGTTTGCCGGGCTGGATGCCTGTGTCGAACCGGTGTTGAGTCTGAGCGAGGCGGTGCAGCATCCACAAATGCAGGCGCGGGAGTTGGTGACCGAGGTGCCACGGGGGGATGGTACGAGCCAGCTGCAGATGGCGTGTCCATTGAAGTTTTCGCAAGGTTTGCCGCAGCCCGGACATATTGGCGCGACGCTGGGGCAGCATACGGATCAGGTGTTGGATGAGTTGGGTTATAGCGCTGAGCGGATTGCTGAATTGCGGCGTGCCAAGGTGGTTCTCTAGCGCCCACTACTCGACCCGCATCTCCCCGCTGAACACCAACGTGTTTCGACACCGCCGACACAAATACCGTCGGCCCTGTCGTACCAGGCTATGGCGCTGCGCCGAAAACGGAAAGTCACTGTCTGCGCACGGGCATCTATAGATGTAACGGGTCACGCTGCGGCGTTTGACGTCATAGGTGTGGCAACGGTTGGGCGGCAGTTCGTACACGCCGCGCATGATCAATTGCCATTCTTCGCCATGGGGCTGGATGCGGTCGCCGAACAGTTGGTGGGCAATCAGGTGCGCGACTTCGTGGGCTACCGTCTGCTTGAGGAAGTCTTCGGTGTTTTCCCGATACAGTTGCGGGTTGAAGCGCAGCAGGTTCTCGTGCAAATGCGCGACACCGGCTTTTTGCCCGCGCAGTTTGAGACTTACCACGGGGCGTTTGAAAGTTCGTTTGAAAAAGGATTCGGCTTGTTGGAAACAGTCTTCGACGCGGATATTGAGTTGCTCGGGCATGCTTGATGGATCTCCAGAGGTGTCGAGTATGCCGCAACCCTCGAGCCTTGCGAATCGCCGAAGCGCCGAATGGTTGTTGCCGTTGTCTGTACTGGAGGCATTAAAAGGCCGCCTTGCGGCGGCCGGTGTGTCGGCAGATCTAGTTTTTGGAGGGTGTGTTGCTAATTGGTATAGACCGGCCCCACGCCGAGTCCCCAGACGATCACGGTGAACGCCATGATGGCCACCAGCACCACCAGGCCTACGGCAAGTACTGAACTGGAAAATAGAAAGCCTTCGTCGGATGGAATGTTCATGAACGTCGGCAAGCCGACATACAACAGGTAAACGGTGTAGCAGATCGCCGCGGTGCCGACGATCATTCCCAGCCACATGTGCGGGTACAGCGCCGCAAGGCCGCCAATGAACAGCGGGGTTGCGGTGTAGGTGGCAAATGCCACGCAACGCGCCAGGCTTGGATTGGCATCATAGGTGCGGGCCATCCAGTGGATGAACGCGCCCATGACTGCTACGCCGCCCAGCATGGCCAGGTACGACATGATGGTCATCCATAGCGCGCTCTCGTGGGTCAGCATCACCGGCGCTCGATTGCCGATGACCCAGCCGACCTGCGTGGTGCCGATAAACGCCGACACCGCGGGAATCGCCGCCAGAATCAGTGTGTGGGTCAGGTACATGTGGCTGATGCTTTCCTCCTGGTCGCCACGGATTTCTTTCCATTCCTGATCAGGGTGGGTGAAAAGCCCCACTACGTGATGGATCATGCCAGTCACTCCTCTTGTTTTTACCGTCGCCCCCCAGTGGAGCGCTTACGGGCCAAATCGGCCAAGTAAGTTACAGGTCTGGATATGAATGCGACCTTATGTCGCAGTATAGGAAGGAGTTTCCCTTGAGGGAGTAAGGGTATTAGAGCAAATCGCGCTGTAAACGCGCGTCTTAATCGCCGTAGAGTCTGTGCAGGACCGAATTTATGGGGAGGGAACTGGCTCCCTGCCCACATGGGCTGCGAGGGCCTTCGCCAGCGAGGTGTTTTTGCGTAAAATGCCGGCCTTTCGTCACACCTCACGGATTTCGCGTCATGGGCACTCTTACGGTCAACCAGAACAAACTGCAAAAGCGCCTTCGCCGCCAGGCCGGTGAGGCTGTTGCCGACTTCAACATGATTGAAGACGGTGACAAGGTCATGGTCTGCCTGTCCGGTGGCAAGGACAGCTACACCATGCTCGATGTGCTGATGCACTTGCAGAAGGTGGCGCCGATCAAGTTCGAGATCGTGGCCGTGAACATGGATCAGAAGCAGCCGGGCTTCCCTGAGCACGTGCTGCCGGCCTACCTCAAAGAGCTGGGCATCGAGTACCACATTGTCGAGAAAGACACTTACTCGGTGGTCAAGGAGCTGATTCCGGAGGGCAAGACCACCTGCTCGCTATGCTCGCGCCTGCGTCGCGGCACGCTCTATACCTTCGCCGACGAAATCGGCGCGACCAAGATGGCGCTCGGCCACCATCGTGACGACATTGTCGAGACGTTTTTCCTGAACATGTTCTTCAACGGGTCGCTCAAGGCCATGCCGCCAAAACTGCGCGCCGACGATGGCCGCAACGTGGTGATCCGCCCTCTGGCCTACTGCAACGAAAAAGACATCCAGGCCTATTCGGACCTCAAGCAATTTCCGATCATCCCGTGCAACCTCTGCGGCTCCCAGGAAAACCTGCAGCGTCAGGTGGTCAAGGAAATGCTGCAGGACTGGGAGCGCAAGACCCCGGGTCGTACCGAGAGCATTTTCCGCAGCCTGCAGAACGTGATCCCGTCGCAACTGGCGGACCGCAACCTGTTCGACTTCACTAGCCTGCGTATCGACGAAAGCGCTGCATCTCGCTTCGTCAATGTGGTCAACCTGTAACCACAATTACTGTGGGAGCGAGCTTGCTCGCGATGGCGTCCTGTCAGTCGACAACACTACCGGCTGACAGATCGCCATCGCGAGCAAGCTCGCTCCCACATTTGGTTTTTGTTTCATTCCTCAGGAGAGGGCATGCGCGACTACAAGTGGCTGAACGAATACTGCTTGAACCGTTTCGGTTCGGCGGCTGAACTGGAAGCCCATCTGCCCGTTCCCAAGACCCCGGCGCAATTGCGCAAAATCAGCGACGATCGCTACCTCTCGACCATGGCATTGCGTGTATTCCGCGCCGGGCTCAAGCACAGCCTGGTCGACGCCAAGTGGCCGGCCTTCGAAGAGGTCTTCTTCAAGTTCAACCCGGAAAAAGTCGTGCTGATGAGCGCCGAACACCTGGAGCGCCTGATGCAGGACGCGCGGATCATCCGCCACCTGGGCAAGCTCAAGAGCGTGCCGCGCAATGCGCAGTTCGTGCTGGATGTGGCTCATGAAAAGGGCAGCTTCGGCGCGATGATCGCCGATTGGCCGGTGACCGATATCGTCGGGCTCTGGACCTTCCTGAAAAAGCGTGGCCATCAGTTGGGCGGTCTGTCGGCGCCGCGTTTTCTTCGCATGGTTGGCAAAGACACCTTTGTGCCGAGCTATGACGTGGTGGCGGCATTGAATGCACAGAACATCATTGACAAGGTGCCCAGCAGCCAGCGGGATCTGGCGTTGGTGCAGGGTGTGTTCAACCAGTGGCATGAGGAAAGTGGCGGACGGCCGATGAGCCAGATTTCGATGATGCTGGCTTACACCGTGAATCATTGAGACCGAGTCGACCTATCGCGGGCAAGCCCGCGATGGCTTCAGATCAGACGGCAGAGATTTCGCCTTCGCCCGCCAGCTTGCGGTTCAACTGATACCGATAGGAGGACCGTAAACACGGAGCCTCAGCCCATGAACAGCGTCATCCAAGCGTCTCGTGTCACAAGTCGTGTCACAATTGCTACGCCCTTAGCGGCCCCGTATTACTACCGTCGAGCTGGTGTCTACTACCTCAGACTACGGCCTGTAGGCCTCTTGTGTAGTCACACGGTATCCTTGAGGTCCACTGACAGGACCACCGCAATGCAGAACTCGAAGGACCTCAGAGCCGCCCTCGCTGGTTTCCACCTCGACAATCCCCAAGCTGACTGGGAGTCCATCCGTTCGGCAATCCGAGAGTTCGCCCTTGAGGCTCTCCAAGCTGACCACAGCAATGACCCAATGCAGAGCTACGGAATGGTCTATGACGACCTAAAGAGGCATCTGATAGGCCACGCAATGACATCCCCGATGTCACCTGTGCAGGCCCGTGGTGTCGAAGCCGCTATCGCTGCTGTGAGTGGTGCTCAAAGGAGGCTCAGCGGTGATCTGGGGGCGCTCAATGAGGTCCTTGAGGATGCATCAAAGTGTGGCACGTCAACTCCCCTGTCTCCGTCTATATCTGTAATACCGTCCTTAGATGCTCTTACTTTCGAGGGCCTCTCAACGGTCTACATCAAGGAACACCACACCAACGTAACGGACGCTACCCTAAAGAGCCTCAGCTACAACCTCAAGGCGCTCAATGGGGCGCTCTCAGGTCTGGACCTAAGGAGCCACTCAAGGGCGGACATGCAGGCCCTCAAGGCAACCTTGGGAGCCTCACGATCAGTGACCACTGTTAATAAGCTGCTGGGCACTCTGGTCACGGTTCTTGACTGGTCTGTTAACAATGGTCTCCTTGAGCGTCACTATGCGAAGGGTCTCAAGCACCGTAAGGGCACTGATAGCCAGCGCAAGGCATTCAGCAAGTCTCAGGTTCAGGCAATCATGGCGAAGGCTGTAGAGGACACCTCTGAGGCTTCCTTGTTGATTCAATTGGGTGTCCTTACAGGTGCCCGGTTGAATGAGCTGACGACCCTTGTAAAGGGCGACTTCAGGACCGTCAATGGCGTGCTGATGCTGAGCATTAACAAGGACCATGCCCATAAGAGCCTCAAGAATGCTCATAGCATCCGCATGGTTCCGCTTGTGGCGTCCCTTGGGTTTGATCTTGAGGGCTTCCTGAAGCTCATAGAAAACCTTTCAGGTGATGAGGACCAGTTGTTCAATGGTAGTAGGGCTCACCTTGCCAATACCGCCAATGCCCTGCTTAGAAGCTTCCACGGGGAGGCCGATAAGGACCTCGTGTTCCATTCTCTGAGGCACTCAGTGGCGTCCTCTTTGAAGTCCTCAGGGGCTCGCTTGGAAGTCGCTCAGGCGATCCTTGGACATTCCTCAGGGTCGATCACATGGGACCTTTACGGGCGCTGTGGGACTTTGAGTGTCGTTGAAATGGCCGAAGCACTCAAGGCAGCTCTATCTACCGATTCTTGATTGGTGGCCAAGTGATATGTTTATGGGTAAATTGGTTTATTACCTACGTGAACATCATGCAAAGGAGTGTAATGAAAATAATGAATGGAATTAGACGCCACCCCATCCAATGGATTGTCTTCAGCGGATTGGCTTATCTATTTATTGGAATATTTGTAGGCGGTTATTTCCATAAAGGTCCGCTAATCCAGTCGGGGGATCAATTTGCGGACATCCCGTTATGGGCGAATGTAATTTTGATTGTTCTTTCTGCGGGCATAGGCGCCTACACATCCCATAAAGAGAACAAGGCATAAATAGGCAGTGAAGTTGGGGTCTACCGTTTTTAGGTAGGCCTCGATTGAAAAGAGAGACTTTAGGGGTATCGAACTCGATGTCCTCGTTGGGCAGGCTGAGCACGACTTGTTGTTCGTTGCGACCCAAGTGGCTTAGTTGAACGGCAATCGTTAAAACATATAGGGATATTTATGGCGTCTGATAATGATGCGAACTACATTAAGTGGTTGATGACGGATCTAATGGTTGATTTGGCATCAGCGGTGGGTATGGGGCGTGAGATCATATTTGCTCATGATCCGCTTGTGCCCATTAAAAGCATTGGGCGGCTCAGAGTGTGTAATCATTCAATAGTCCTGTCCCTCTTTAAGTTGCATGAGGTTAGAAAGGGGTACGGACAGTTCTTCAATGGTCTCCCAGGTGAAGTTACTGTATCGCTTTATCAAGATGCAAAAGACATCGAAGCCAAGAAGATTTGCCAGTTCAGAAACAAATACGCCGCTCATATATTTGATAAGGAAACAAAAAAACCTATTTCCCTCGAAAAAGGGGAGGAACTATTGCTCTCGATTACAGGTAAAGACAATTCGGATTGCTTAGATTTTTACAATTGGATTTGTCCCGAAGGCTGGAAGGCAGATCAGAAATGCGTAGTCAGCACGGTGGTGGCCTTGCGTGATTACTGTAGGGGGTTGCCGGGCGGGGAGCTGGAAAGACCTTAGCCGTTAAAACCCCTCACTATTGCGACAGGGATTTAAAAACCCTCACATATACCGGGACCCTCACAGTCTCCCCACCGTAACCGCTAAGTCACCCTCAAGGTGATCCAGTGGGCAAGGCTCAACGTGACAGCGTGGTTCACTCCACCAGACACATGAGACCACCAAGTCAGAACCCCTCGGGGCCTCTGGGGTCCAGTTACGGGGACCATCACAACGATACTGTCTGTCGAGCCTCTGAATGGCTTGATGGACCCTTAATAGGTTTGGGCCTCCTATTACTGATCGTGTGATTGCAGGGCCTTTTACTTAAAGACCCTCAAAGAGGAATATCAGATAGTAATCTTTATATTCTCTCTCTAAGTTAAAAGACTTTAAGATCCCTTTAAGTACAAAGGCTCAGGTCTTCTCAGACCATGATTGCAAGCGACGGCATCATAGGGTCACTCACCGTGACTCGTTATGTGGTCTCTGAGTTCTCAGGTGTCCTCAATATTGGGTGCCAGTTAAAAACCCTCACATATACCGGACACACCGTCCACCTCTAAGGCCATTCGCATGGTCACTTCGTTAACAGAGTCTTTCTGATTGCTCCCTGTGCTACTCGCCAGAACCCGTCATGGGGTCTCTGTGCTGGCCTGTGGATGCGAACTCAGGGAGCAATCAAAAGGAAACCATGAATATGCAAACTTCCGAACTTCTACCAATCAATATCGAGGGTTATACCTTCAAGCCAAACGCTGAGGGCCTATGGAGCCTTACGGAAATCAACAAGGCATTACCTGAGCTGACAAAACCACCTGCTCAATGGCGTGGCCGTGATCGTGATTACTTTGATAGCTGTGCAAATCTGCATAGCTCCAATGGTAATGGAACCCATGCCACCGAACGGGCAACCATCGCCTACGCCATGGCCTGCTCTCTGGATTTTTATGTGATGGTCGTAGATGCCTTCGTTGCAATGCGTAACCATGCCATTGGTGAGAGTCGTCGTAAGGACGCTCTCTTAGACGCCAACATGCCCAAGGCCTCGGCCCTCGACATGAAAGCCCGAGGTGCTGGTCTGACATGGACAGAGGCTTGCCGTGTGACTGGTATTCAACAACCTCGACTCGCCTTGGACGCTCTGGTCTCAATGGGCTTCTTTGTGTACCCCATGGATAACTTCGGTAGCCGTGAGGGCTCGCCACGTCCACGTAAGCAGGGCTTCGAAGTGGGTGCCTTTGTGAAGGTCTCTTCGGACTTTGGGAATCGTGAAGGCTGGCGAGTAAAACCGCGTGGTCTGGATTGGCTCCGTAACAAGGCCGAAGAGATCAACCTAAAGGTAGCCGAGACGAAGGCTCAGAAGAGCAGGGCAAAGTTAGCTGCCAAGCAGTCGCCAGTTAAACGTGTGGGGCGTCCCAATGTTTCCTCTCAGGTGGCTCAACGATGAGCTATCTCGACCTGCTCAACAGCCTATGCCCGACCCCAGCGTCACGCATGAAGCTCATCACCATCCGCAATCAGTGGACCGACAGCTACAAACGCAAGGCCGTCTCAATAATTCACCCTGAAGGTGGTCGTGTGGTCGATCAAGCGGCCCTTGAGGTCTCCTTGAAGGAGAAACACGGAGCCTACTTGGTGGCCTTCATGCACAACCTTATTGCCTCTGGTGTCCATCTGGGCGCTCTACTGATGGTGCTTTCGAACTCCTCTCGCCGAGGGCGGTTGCTCGGATTTTATTGCCATTGTGCCTAAGATATCTGCGTCCGCATCAAGCTCAGATAGCAGGATTGGCAAGACCAGTTATACTCGCCACCAGCCACCGTTTACGGGCCGTTGATCGTTCAGGTTTCGGTACCATAGCCGCACTTTTGAATAACAACACGCACGCGAGATTACTAATGTACGAGCAAGTTTGTTACCAGAAATCGTTTCTTAAGCAGGTTATTGTCAGAGTCGATTTTGCTACGCCTTTAGATTCATTGGAAAAAAATGTACCGAGTAAATTGCTGAACTCCATCGTAGAGAGTTTTCCGATAATCGAGCCGGCCGACGTAATAGCGCATGAGTTATCACTTGATGGTAGCGCATTTAAGTCTAAGCAGACGATGAACAAGCAATGGAACTATTTTTCGAAAGATCGAGGGAGGCAGCTCACATTAACTCCTCAATTTATATTCGTCCTGTACACAGCTTATAGGGATTTTGAAGAGACGAAAGAACAATTTGGAGCTGTCGTTAATGCGTTGTTGAAGGCGTTCCCGGACACAAAAGCGTCCCGGTTTGGCCTGCGGTATATCAATGAGATTGAATTGCCGTTGGAGGACCCGACTGCATGGAGTGACTATATCAACCCAACGCTGCTGGGTAGTCGTGATTTTTTTGGCCCGGATGATGCCATTACGCGACTGATAAGTATCGCTGAGATTAAATATAACGATGTTGGTGTGCGGTTCCAGTTTGGAATGCCGAACCCTGATTATCCTGCGCCACTTAAACGGCCATTATTTATTCTCGATCTGGATGCCAGTGTGTCGCAAGCTCACGATCTGACGGAGGTAATGCAATATATGGATGAGACGCATGGCCGGATTCAGACTGTATACGAACGAAGCATTACAAATGCCTTGAGGGAGAAGATGAATGTCAGACCCGTTCAAGAGTGATTATATATCATCCAGTGTTACGGGAACGTCTCCTACAGACGTGACAGCTGTTGCAACGCCTTCTCAAGAGTCTGCGGCAGTTTTTCCGGCGACCAGTGATGTAGGAGCTCGGGCATTTGGTTTCGAACCAGAACGGTATGGGCTTGGAAAGCCTAAGCGTATTTTGATTAGAGGTAAGATCGCAAGTGAGTAATGTTAAGGTCGATAAGCGGCGCCGGATACGTATATCACAAGGTGACGTCTTTCGTGATATCGAATGCATTGAATATGCTATCGAAAAGAGAGGCGTAATTGAGGTGAGTAAGATCATCTTTCCATTGGTTATTGTGCTAACCCAGGATTGTGATCTCGAGCAGGACTCAAGTAATCGAGGGAAGGCGACACAAAATACGAAGCTTCTTTCAGTACTTGTTGCCCCTCTCTATAATTCAGAGCATTTATTCCTCGGTGAACATCTATCTGATCTTGGTCTAACGATGGAGAGAATTAATATTAAAAAAACTCCCGGTCAAACGCTTATTCAAAATGAGCGCCCAAGATATCACTACATTAACTTTCCAGTCGATGTGCCATTGGTTGCGTCTGTTGCTGACTTTAAGCATTACTTTTCAGTGCATGTGACTTATTTGGAAGGTGTTCGCAAGACAAACTTTGTGTGCCGGCTTTCTGATTTGTATCGAGAGGACGTATCGCAGAGGTTTGCCGCCTATTTAGCTCGAATTGGACTCCCTGCTTAATAGGGCTTCGTGTCGAATTCTTCTCTCTGCTCTAAGCTGCTCTCGTCAAGCTGCCTCACTCGCGGTGGGTGTTATTGTATCTGGGATGATCGGCTATACATTGCTCCTGTAAAAACTCCATTTTGCTTTGTCTATTTGTTAAAGTGAGTCTATTTCGTAATAAGAATATGGCGTGTTTAGATCGCACCCCTTTTCGGAACGTCCAAGGTACGACTCCAATAAAGTCGCTTTACCGTTCTCCCCAAAGTTATCGATCGCTCAAAGGTAACTCTGGTGAATGGTCAATCAGGGTAACTGGACATCGAGTTAAGCTTTGGCGCGCGCAGGCCCCTTTGATGGAAATATGAAGAAAATTTCTCTAAGACCACCTCAGTATTAATTGACCTGCGAATACCCCCGTGGACCCTCGCAGGCGCGATAAGGACCCCTCACAGGCAGGCGATAAGGACCCCTGAATAACCTCCAAGACAAGCCTCATCGCTTGTCACAACGGCGTCACAAGTCCTGCCACAAGATCCTTGACGATGCCCTGTAGGTCAGGCGTAATGGGGCCTCAAGCCTCCTGCCTTCGGTTCAACTGATACCGCCAGCGCACATACAACAGTGCCGAGCAGAACACTGCCAGGCTCGCGCCCATCTCCAGCAAGCCGAAAATCTGCCGGTTCGGGTCATAGGCAGCCAACGCGCCCTTGATGAAATACAGGTTCACCACAAAGCACATCCATGAATGTCCACGGGCGTTGCCGACGATCATTCCCGGCGCCAGCAACAGCAGCGGCACCAGTTCGATCAGCAGGATCACCCACGGCCGCGCACCGTGCAGATCGGCGACTGCCAGGTAGTAGACGCAAAGCAGCCCCACCAGCCCGAAAAAGCACAGCAGGCTGATGACGCGCATGGCCCGGACCCGGGGGTCGAGCCACTCGATGGAAGGCAGGATCTTCGGCTTCTTGGCCACTTTAGCGCTCCAGTTTCTGGGCAGTCTTGGCCAGGCGTGAGCCCAGCGCGCGGCACAGCGTCACTTCATGGGCATCCAGACCGCTTTTGCCGTCGGCACCAGCATGGTGGCTGGCGCCATATGGCGTGCCGCCACCCTGGGTTTCCAGCAGCGCCGATTCGCTATACGGCAGGCCGGTAATCAGCATGCCGTGGTGCAGTAGCGGCAGCATCATTGAGAGCAGGGTGGTTTCCTGGCCGCCGTGCAGGCTCGCCGTGGACGTGAAGACCCCGGCCGGTTTGCCGACGAGGGCGCCGGTCAGCCACAGGTTGCTGGTGCCGTCGAGAAAGTACTTGAGCGGCGCCGCCATGTTGCCGAAGCGGGTGGGGCTGCCCAGCGCCAGGCCGGCGCAGTTCTTCAGGTCATCGAGGGTGGCGTAGAGCGCGCCTTCCTCCGGAATATCCGGCGCCACGGCTTCGCATTCGGTGGAGATCGCCGGCACCGTGCGCAACCGCGCCTCAAGGCCGGCCTGTTCGACGCCCCGGGCAATCTGCCGGGCCATTTCGTTGGTCGAGCCACTGCGGCTGTAGTACAGCACCAGGATGTAGGGCGCAGTCACGGCAGCAGCTCCAGAATCTGCTCCGGCGGACGGCCGATGACGGCTTTGTCGCCGACTTCGAGAATCGGTCGCTCCATCAATTTAGGGTGAGCGGCGATGGCGGCGATCAATTGCGCTTCGCTCAGGCTGCTGTCGGCCAGGTTGAGGCTCTTGTACTCGTCCTCGCCAGTGCGCAGCAGTTGTCGGGCGCTGATCCCGAGTTTGCCCAGCAGGCTCTGGATTTGTGCGGCGTCCAGTGGCGTTTCGAGGTAGCGCACCACGGACGGCGTCAGGCCACGGGCTTCAAGCAGTTCGAGCGCACCGCGGGATTTCGAGCAGCGCGGGTTGTGATAAAGCGTCAGATCGGTCATGAGCGGGTCGCATCTTGCGTAAGGTGGCGGCTATTCTAACTGTGCAGCGCGCATTCCTGAACCGCGAGAGGCGATGGGTCGCAGGCGCATTCAATTTTTGACAAGGAACACGACATGACAAGGCGACTGGCAGCGGCATTGATGATCATCGGGGCGTTGATGCTGGGGGGCTGCGGTAACGACTACGGCATCGACCAGAACGGACAGAAAGTCGCCGCCGATCGTCTGGACGGTAAATGGCTGGTACTCAACTATTGGGCGGAGTGGTGCGGCCCGTGCCGTACCGAGATCCCGGAATTGAACCACTTGGCCGACCAGCTCAAGGACAGGAAGATCGGTGTGTTCGGGGTCAATTTCGACAATGTGCAGGGCGAAGATCTGAAAGGTGCCAGCGAGAAACTCGGGATCAAGTTCACCGTGTTGGCGCAGGATCCAGCCGATTTGTTCGAACTACCACGCAGCGAGGCGTTGCCGGTGACTTACATCATCGATAACAAGGGCAAGGTGCGCGAACAATTGATGGGCGAGCAAACGGCGGCGGGGGTGATGGCGAAGCTGGAGGCGTTGCAGGCTAAAAACTGACTTTAACGATGTGAACGCTTGTGGCGAGGGTGCTTGTCGGATCGCCGCACCCTCGCCATGTTGATCAACCCTCTTCAAGCCACCAGCGCAGCGGCTTGCCTTCAGCCGGCCAGAAGCGCATCTGGTCAATCGGCGAAACGTCCCAGCGCTGTACATTCTCCAGCGCCTGGAGGAAGCGTTTTTCCTGTTCCATCAGCGCCGGCGCGCAGAGTTTGCGGGTGCTGCCGACTTTGCCAAAACTGAGCTTGTCGCCTTCCAGCGTGTACGGCGCGAACCAGTGGTTGCAGCCGCCGCTACCGTAGGCCCGACCATCGTCAGCGAGGGTGATGGTCAGGTGGCTGTAATCCATCAGGGGACGTTCGCCGATCCACTCCAGGATGTAGCTACGATTTTGTTGCAATTGCACCGGCTCGGCGGCGCAGCCAAACAGGCTGGCGCCGACCATCGCGGTCAGAGCGAGGCGTTTCATCACGCGGGCTCCTGGCATTTCGGGCACAGGTGTTTCTCGCCAACGGACTTCCAGCCCAGCTCGGCAATCCGTGCAGTGGCCGCAGGTTTTTCCGCTTTAGTGCCCAGTTTGGCGTCGACCGCGAACTCGAAACTCAATTCTTTGGCGCAGCTGTCACAGTTCACTTGCCAGGTGTGGATCGCCAATTCGCCGAACACCGGACCACTGGCCACCGCGACCCATTGGCCGGGCGGGTTGATCAGGTGGCGAACCGTTTCGACGGTCAGGCGCATGGACAAG
The DNA here is from genome assembly GCF_054481235.1 of Pseudomonas fluorescens group sp. PF-69. Lineage (NCBI taxonomy): Bacteria > Pseudomonadati > Pseudomonadota > Gammaproteobacteria > Pseudomonadales > Pseudomonadaceae > Pseudomonas > Pseudomonas fluorescens group sp. PF-69. The sequence goes on from NZ_JBTMNC010000001.1 coordinate 3,150,063, forward strand.
TCCTTGGCGCCTTTGAGGGTCACGATCAGCACGTCGTTGTTACGAATCGAGCCGCCGTTGCCGGTGACTTGATAACGCCCCGGCACCAGGGCGCGGCATTCGGTGAGGGTGTGTTGCGGGTTCATCAGGTTGTAGCGGAAATCGTGTTCGACCATGGGTCCTCCAAATATGCGCGATATGCTAGCACGGGCATACGCGCAGCATGGCGCGGGCATATGACCTTCGATCAGGTTCAGTCGCCCTCGACCCGATTTTCGGGTTTGCCTGCCATCCATGCCGCGATGTTCTGCAGGGTGGTCGCGGCAATCGCGCCCAATGCTTCGCGGGTCAGGAACGCCTGGTGCGCGGTCACGATCACGTTGGGGAACGTCAGCAGTCGCGCCAGCACATCGTCCTGCAATGGCAAGTCTGAACGGTCTTCGAAGAACAGCTGCGCCTCCTCCTCATAGACATCCAGCCCCAGATAACCCAATTGACCATCCTTCAAGGCATCGATCAACGCAGGTGTATCCACCAGGCCACCGCGTCCGGTGTTGATCAGCATCGCGCCCGGCTGCATGTGCGCCAGTGATTCGCGGTTGATCAAATGTTTGCTCTCTTTGTTGAGCGGGCAATGCAAGCTGATGATCTGCGACTCGGCCAGCAGTTGCGGCAAGCTCAGATAACGAGCGCCCAGTGCTTCGACTTCGGGGTTGGGGAAAGGGTCGTAGGCCAACAGCTTGCAACCGAAGCCGTTCATGATTCTGGCGAAGGTCGCGCCGATTTGCCCGGTGCCGACCACGCCGACAGTCTTGCCCACGAGGTCGAAGCCGGTCAGCCCGTGCAGGCTGAAATCGCCTTCGCGGGTGCGGTTGTAGGCGCGGTGCAAGCGGCGGTTGAGCGCCAATATCAGTGCCACCGCATGTTCGGCCACCGCGTGCGGCGAATAGGCCGGGACGCGCACAATCGCCAGTCCCAGGCGTTTCGCCGCAGCCAGGTCGACATGGTTGTAACCGGCCGAGCGCAGGGCGATCAGCCGGGTGCCGCCCGCAGCAAGGCGTTCAAGCACCGGGGCGCCGAGGTCATCATTGATGAAGGCGCAGACCACCTCGTGCTGCTCGGCCAATGCCACCGTATCGAGGCTCAGGCGTGCCGATTGAAAGTGCAGCTCGATATCGGCGGGCAGGTCTGCGGCGAGAAAGCTGTCGCGGTCGTAGGTCTGGCTGCTGAAAAGAATCGTGCGCATGCTGTCCTCCTGGAAAGTGCATCAGGCGTTGATACGCGCCTGGGCGGCCAGGCGATTGATCGCCCGGTCGAGTTCTTCGAGAGCGCCAAAGGCTCGCGGGTCCTGTTGCTTGAGCAGGGTTTCGCTGCGCTGGCAGGCGGCGCGCAGTTGTGGAACGCCGCAATAGCGGGTGGCGCCATGCAGACGATGGACCCGTTCGATCAGGGCATTGTGGTCGTGGCTTTCCTGAGCCTGACGGATCGCTTCACGGTCGGCTTCCAGCGAGGCCAACAGCATCGCCAGCATGTCCGCCGCCAGGTCGGCCTTGCCCGCCGCCAGGCGCAAACCCTCTTCGTGATCGAGCACCTGCAACTCAAAGGCACTGCCATGGCTATCGCCCAAGCGCTCCGGATGCTGGTTGCGCAGTGCCAGGCCACTCCATTTCAGCACCACTTGCGCCAGTTGCCGCTCGCTGATCGGTTTGGTCAGGTAGTCGTCCATCCCGCTTTGCAGCAACGCCCGTTTTTCGTTGGCCATGGCGTGGGCGGTGAGGGCGATGATGGGCAATGGCGTGCAATGACGATCGCTTTCCCACTGACGGATCGCTTCGGTGCTCTGGCGTCCATCCATGCCGGGCATCTGCACGTCCATCAGCACCAGATCGAACGTCTCGCTCTGCACCGCCTTGATCGCGGCATAACCACTTTCCACCGCGAGCACCTTGGCGCCCATGTCTTCGAGCAGGGTTTGCACCAGCAGCAGATTGGCCGGGTTGTCGTCGACGCACAGCACCTTCGGCGCGCGGCTGGAAACCGGTTCTTCGGGTTCGTTGCGCAGCTGGCGCGGGTTGATCAGATCGGACAGCGCACGACGCAGTTTACGGGTGCAGGCCGGTTTGGCCTGCAGTTGACTATGAGGGTTGGGTACCGAGAGATGGAACAGCGTCTGCTCCGTGGTCGGGCACAGCACCAGCACTTTGCAGCCCAGGTGCTCGAGGTCCCAGATGTACTGGTTCAGGCGTTCCGGCGGCATGTCATTGCTGGTGACACCCAATACCGCCAGATCGATCGCCTGTTCGGTCTGGTGGGCGCCGGTCACGCCGTTGGTCAGGCTTTCCAGGGTGTTGAAGGGTGTGACGTCTAGTCCACAATCTTCCAATTGGTGCTGCAACGCCTGGCGGGCCAGTTCGTGGTTTTCCAGTACCGCCACGCGTCGTCCCATCAGTGGTGGGCCGGGCAGGTCTTCGGCATCGTCGCGGGTCTTGGGCAAGCTGAGGCTGATCCAGAATTCCGACCCCTCTCCCGGCGTGCTGTCGACGCCGATCTCTCCGCCCATCTGTTCGATCAGGCGCTTGGAAATCACCAGCCCCAGACCGGTACCACCCGGTTGCCGCGCCAGCGAATTATCGGCCTGACTGAAGGCCTGGAACAGCGCGCGTACGTCCTGGTTAGACAGACCGATGCCGGTGTCCTGAATACTGATGCGCAGTTGCACACTGTCTTCGTGTTCGTCTTCGAGCATGGCCCGGGCGACGATGGTGCCTTCGCGGGTGAACTTGATCGCGTTGCTCACGAGGTTGGTGAGGATCTGCTTGAGCCGCAGCGGATCGCCCACCAGCGACAGCGGTGTGTCGCGGTAGACCAGGCTCACCAGTTCCAGCTGCTTGGCGTGGGCGGCGGGGGCGAGGATGGTCAGGGTGTCCTGCAGCAGGTCGCGCAGGTTGAACGGAATATGGTCGAGCACCAGTTTGCCGGCCTCGATTTTCGAGAAGTCGAGAATCTCGTTGATGATCCCCAGCAGGCTGTCGGCTGATTTTTCGATGGTGCCCAGGTAGTCGAGCTGGCGCGGGGTCAGTTCGCTTTTTTGCAGCAGATGGGTGAAACCGAGAATGCCATTGAGCGGCGTACGAATTTCATGGCTCATGTTGGCCAGGAACTCGGATTTGATCCGGCTCGCCTCCAGCGCTTCCTTGCGCGCCAGATCGAGTTCGATGTTCTGGATTTCGATGGTTTCGAGGTTCTGGCGCACGTCTTCAGTGGCCTGATCGATGCTGTGCTGCAATTCTTCCTGGGCATTTTGCAGGGTGCCAGCCATGCGGTTGATCCCTGACGCCAGCTCGTCCAGTTCCTGGCTGCCGAGGGGGGGCAGGCGGGTTTCCAGATGCCCATCCTTGAGCTGAGCCACGGCTTGCTTGATCTGAGTCAGCGGTCGATTGATGGTGCGGCCCATGCGCAATGCCAGCAGGGCCGCGCCACTCAGGCCGGCCGCAATCATCAGCAGGCTGGCAAACAAGCTGCGATAACCGCGCAGCAACATACCGTTGTGGGACAGTTCGAGTTCGACCCAGCCCAGCAGGCGGTCGGCTTCATCGGGAATCAGGTCGCCGGCCAGGTTGCGGTGCTTGCCGAATACCGGAAGCAGATAACGCGTTGCATCGCTGCCACTGCGGCGCAGCATTTGCGAGCCATCACCCAGCGGTGCCGGGTTGAGCATGGTTGGGCCTGCGTGGGCCAATGGCGTGCGGTCCGGAGCGAGGAAGGTCACCGCACGCACATCAGGTTGTTCCAGGGACTGCGTGGCGATGCGCTCAAGCAACTCACTGTTCTTGTGCCCCATGGCCGGAGCCACCAGCGGTGCCAGTTGCTCGGCGATCATTTCGCCGCGCTGCATGAGTTGGGTTTGCAGGTCGGATTGCTGCATCCAGGTAAAATAACCGCCCAGAACCAAGGCCATCAGGCTGGTCGGCAACAGGGTCAGCAACAGCACGCGGCCTTTAATTCCCAGTTTCTTGAGCACGCATCTCTCCTGCATCCCGCTATTTATAGAGCTACACGTGCATCCGGCACGTATCACTTGCGCAGTGTAGCGATTTGCCGGCGGGCAATCTTCGTAAAATTGATGTCGTCATTCGTCGCTCAGCCCGACACTTTTCCGTTGAGGACATGGCCTTGGGTTGCCGTCGTCGGCGCAATCTTGAATAATTATCAACTGAGAATTATTTGCAGATACTCATGACGCTCATTTCAGCTGGCCACCCCCGCATCCTTTCCATTGAAGATGACCTCGTCCTGGGTGCTTATGTTCATGAGCATCTGGGTCGTAGTGGCTTTCAGGTGACCTGGTGCCAGAACGGCCAGGAAGGTCTGAAGGTTGCCCGCGAGCAAGCCTTCGATGTGGTGCTGATGGATATTTTGCTGCCAGGCCTGGACGGGCTGTCGGTGTTGACGCAACTGCGTCGCAGCCATTCCACTCCAGTGTTGTTGATGTCCGCGCTCGGCGCCGAGGCGGATCGGATCAGCGGCTTTCGTCTGGGGGCCGATGATTACTTGCCCAAACCCTTCAGCATGGTCGAGTTGCGGGTGCGAATCGAGGCGATCCTGCGCCGGGTCGCACTCGACCGGCGGCCGATGCCGGAAGCGATTGCTCCTGCGGTGGACAGTCTGCGTTTCGATGATGAGCGCTTCGACGTCATTTATGGCGGGCAGGCTGCCGGCCTGACCCGTAGCGAATATCGGCTGCTGGAAACCCTGAATCGCAATGGCGACGAAGTGTTGAGCAAGGCCTTCCTTTATCAGCATGTGCTGCAACGCGGCTACGCGGCCCATGACCGTAGCCTGGACATGCACATCAGCCAGATTCGCCGCAAGCTCAAGGCCATCGATTACACCGAGCGGGAAGTGCGCACGGTCTGGGGCAAGGGTTACACCTTGAGTGTCAGCGATGACCTATAACTTGCCGGGCCGGCATTCGCTGTTCTGGAAACTGGCTTGCCTGTTAGTGGCGTTCTGTTTGCTGATGATCTGGCTGAGTTGGTCCTGGGGGCGCTATATGGAAGAGCAAAACCAGTATCTGTCAGATGAGGCTCGCAGCACCTTGAACCGCTATGCCACCGAAGCCGAGCAGGCGTGGCAGCAGGGACGGCGGGCGGGCGTCGATGGTTGGTTGAAAAATATGCAACTGCAGGAGTCGGGCTGGGTTGGCGTCATCGATGGAGATTTGCAGTCGCTGAGCAGCCAGCCTCTGACCGACGAGGAAGTCCAGCACTTGACCTTTCTGCGTCGTGTCGATTGGCCCATTCACCGCAAGGGCCTGCCGTGGCTACGTCTGCCGTTTCCCGGCGATCCGTACGCCGGCAGCCTGGTCATCGAGTTGCCCCAGCGGTTCATGCCGGGGCGCTACAAAGTCTTTTGGCGCGTGATCACCAATGGGGTGATTCCAGGGCTGTTCACATTACTGCTGTGTGTCGGCCTTTACCGTCTGCTGGTGGTGCCGCTCAATCACCTGCGTGAGCAGGCCAATGCCTGGCGTGCGGACCAATTAAATGTGCGGCTGTCGAGCAGCACCACCAATCGTGCGGATGAATTGGGCGAGCTGGGCAGGGCGTTCGATCACATGTCCGAACGCCTGCAAAGCACGGTGGCCTTGCAACAGCAATTGCTGCGCGATCTGTCTCATGAATTGCGCACGCCATTGAGTCGCCTGCGCGTGGCCAGTGAAAGCGAACACAGTCTGACGCAACTGCGCGAACGCATAGGCCGCGAAGTCGACGGTATGCAACGCCTGGTCGAAGACACATTGCAATTGGCCTGGCTCGACACCGAGCGCACTCGACTGCCCGATGAAGCGATCCAGATTCAGGCTCTGTGGGAAATGCTCACGGAAAACGCCTGCTATGAAAGTGGCTGGCCGGCGCATCAACTGCAGTGCACGGTGGATGCGTCCTGTTGGGTTCGCGGACATCTCAATACTTTGGCTCAAGCGCTGGAAAATACGCTGCGTAATGCGATTCGCCATTCACCTTCCAGTGGCATTGTCCGGCTTGCCGGGCAGCGTGACGGTGATTACTGGCATCTGTGGCTGGAGGATCAGGGTAGCGGCGTGGCGGAAGCCGATCTGGAGCGGATCTTCCTGCCATTTATCCGTCTCGACGGCTCGCGGCCAGGGGATGGAGGTTTTGGGTTGGGATTGAGTATTGCGAGGAATGCGGTGCAACGTCAGGGAGGGAAACTTTGGGCGCAGAACACCAAGCACGGGTTGCGGATTAATATGCGGTTATTGGCTGATAAAACGCCAGTTTAATAGGGCAAAAGCTGGATTGGGGCTGCGCTCATACAACTAGCTCGGAAATATCCTACATCCAGAGAAGTACTTGGTGTATGAAAGTTCTGAAATGAGAAAAGCGATCTCAAGGCTTTAATGTGACGGGCGATACCTACCTTGCAGATCAATATCAAGGAGGACCGCTAATGGATGTCATAATAAGAACACCCGCCCTATCAATGCAGGCTGATGCCTATGTCATCAAGAATCCTTACGAAACAAAAAATGCTCATACAATAACCAAAGCCTCTGATGCTGCTGATGTATTGAATTTGACAAGCGAGTCTGAAATAGAGGCGTTGAAAGAATTGATAAGGGGATGCGATTTTACGTCGATAAGTACCAACCAGCTCGCAAGGATTGGATCAAGGCTTTGTGAGCTTGATTTGATAGATGAGCACGTGGCGTGTGTTTTTATATCGGGGAATATGGCGACTGATAAAAATGGTCATCAAACTGAGAAGGACGTCAAGTATAATGCGATTGCCATGTTTAACCAGATGCTGGGTGATAACAAGGCATACGCCCGCGAATGGCCTATGTACGCTCATCAGGAGTCATTCAAGATCGTGACGAGAATGCTGCTGGGCGCCAATCAGGCGATAAACGCACTCTCCTATTTTGCGAACTCATCTGGAAATGATCTGTTTATCAGCATTCAGGCTTGAGTAAGTCGGTACCCGACAGTATTGATGGGTACCGACAAGCTATTGCTCATCGAGCATAGCGTGTGGTCCCGGAATATTGTCTTTGTGTATTAAGCGTATTCTCGTGGCGTACCCTGTAAGTCCCCAGCGGGCCAAGTACTGAAGCAGTGTTGCCACGGCCGCCGGCGACTTGAGTCCAGGTTGAACCAGTTTGTCTATCAATGTATAGCTTCGGGGCAGAGCCAGCGCCTGAGGCGGTAATAGTGGCGGAAATGTTGGCCTGCCGACATCCGTTTGCACTGGTAATCGTAAAAGGGCCTTGTGCTATAACGAACGAGTTGGCGGGTACGGATCCGTTGTAGGTATTAAGAATGCTAATACATGCTGCTGAGGCTTGAGTGCTCGCCAGAATCAGGCTGGCGAGGGAAAGCGAAAAAAGTATTTTCATCTAAGTGCTCATTTAAAGTAGTTGTCAATGTGATGGGTGTCGCGAAATCGTATGAAGTGCATATTCCGCGTTACAAAAGACTATCCCTGAAAACCATTGCCAAGTAGTTCATGCATGTCGTCGTGAGTTGCAGGAAATTTCTGATGGAGTGAGTTTTTCGTTGATAGGGAGCCAGGGCGGATGATGGCTATTTAGTGACATCCACCCTCTGCCTGTTCCAGCCAGAACGCAGGAGTCAAAACCATCCTTATACCCATAAGCCATAAGCACCACACTTTGCGTGATATGGCCTGACCCGGTTTGCCGGTATGATAGGCGCCCCCGCAGTCTGGATTGCGAATACGCCATGACCTTGCAGTACCCAACCATCGCCGATTGCGTCGGCAACACTCCGCTGGTCCGTTTGCAGCGCTTGCCCGGCACCACCAGCAACACCCTTTTGCTCAAGCTCGAAGGGAACAACCCGGCGGGTTCGGTCAAGGACCGTCCGGCGCTGTCGATGATCACCCGCGCCGAGCTGCGCGGGCAGATCCACGCCGGCGATACGCTGATCGAAGCGACCTCGGGTAATACCGGAATCGCGCTGGCCATGGCCGCCGCGATCAAGGGTTACAAGATGATCCTGATCATGCCGGACAACTCCAGCGCCGAACGCAAGGCGGCCATGACCGCCTACGGTGCCGAGCTGATTCTGGTCAGCCAGGAAGAAGGCATGGAAGGCGCTCGCGACCTTGCCCAGCGCATGGAAGCCGAAGGCCGTGGCAAGGTGCTGGATCAGTTCGCCAACGGGGATAACCCTGAAGCGCACTACACCACCACTGGCCCGGAAATCTGGCGCCAGACCCAGGGCACGATCACCCATTTCGTCAGCTCCATGGGCACCACTGGCACGATCATGGGCGTCTCGCGCTATTTGAAAGAGCAGAGCGAGAGCGTGCAGATCATCGGCTTGCAGCCAATGGAAGGCTCGGCGATCCCGGGCATCCGTCGCTGGCCACAGGAATATCTGCCGAAGATCTACCAGGCTGATCGTGTGGACCGTATCGTCGACATGGCCCAAAGCGAAGCCGAAGACGTGACCCGTCGCCTGGCCCGCGAAGAAGGCATTTTCTGCGGCGTATCCTCGGGCGGTGCCGTGGCGGCGATGCTGCGTCTGTCCAAAGAAGTTGAAAACGCGGTGATCGTCGCGATCATCTGCGACCGTGGCGACCGTTACCTGTCGACCGGCATTTTCGACTTGCCCAACTGATGGCCAAGCATGAGAGAGGCCTGCGCTTCCAGCCCACCGGCGGCAGCAAGGCCCCGCAAGTCCCGACCGGCAAAAAGCAGCGCCTGACCATCGAGCGCCTGGCCAATGACGGTCGCGGTATCGCGTTTTTCGAAGGCCGCACCTGGTTCGTCATCGGCGCGTTGGCCGGTGAAGAAATCGAGGCGCGCGTGCTCGGTGCCCACGGCAAAGTGGTCGAGGCGCGTACCGAACGGGTGTTCAAGGCCAGCGAACTGCGCCGCCCGACGCCGTGCGCCCATGCTGGCCGTTGCGGTGGCTGTAGCGTGCAACATTTGCCGCACGACGAACAGCTTGCCCTGAAACAGCGCATGCTCGCCGAGCAATTGTCGAAGGTCGCTGGCGTCGAACCCGAAGAATGGGCGGCTCCTTTGAGCGGTCCGGAATTCGCTTATCGTCGCCGCGCCCGAGTGGCTGTGCGCTGGGACATGAAGGCGAAAAAACTCGAAGTGGGTTTCCGCGCCGCCGGCAGCCAGGACATTGTCGCCATTGATCAATGCCCGGTGCTGGTACAACCCTTGCAGCCCATCATGACCGGCTTGCCGGAAATGCTGAGGCGCTTGAGCAAACCTCAGGCGCTTGGCCATGTGGAGCTGTTTAGCGGTTCTTCGCTGGCCGTGTTGCTGCGGCACATGGCGCCGTTGTCCGATAGCGACATGACCGTCCTCAAGGATTTCTGCGCGTTGCATGAAGCCCAGTTGTGGCTGCACGGTGACGGAGAGCCGCATCCGGTTGAGGCCGCCCCGTCGTTGGGCTATCGCCTGGAACCGTGGAATCTGGAGCTGGCCTATCGGCCGGGGGATTTCATTCAGGTCAACGCCGGAGTCAACGAGGCGATGGTTGCCCAGGCGCTGGAATGGTTGAAGCCGGCAGCGGATGAACGGGTTCTCGACCTGTTCTGTGGCCTGGGCAACTTTGCCTTGCCGCTGGCGCAGTCCGTACGTGAAGTGGTGGCAGTGGAAGGTGTGCAGGTGATGGTCGAGCGGGCAGCCGCGAACGCCGTTAGCAATAATCTGCATAACGCGAAGTTTTTTCAGGCCGATTTATCCCAGCCTTTGACCGACGCCGAATGGGCCGCCGAAGGCTTTTGTGCGGTACTCTTGGACCCACCGCGTGACGGCGCTTTCGAGGTGGTGCGCAAGCTCAAATCTCTGGGCGCCGAACGGCTGGTGTATGTGTCTTGCAACCCGGCAACCCTGGCGCGCGACACGGTCGAATTGATCAAGCAGGGCTACCGGTTAAAACGTGCCGGGATTCTCGATATGTTTCCTCAGACGGCGCATGTCGAGGCCATGGCGTTATTTGAAGCGAGCTAGGATGCTCGTCTGGTCCGACTGGCCCGCCTGTGCAGCCGCGCACCAGCCCCGCGTGGGCTCACGGGCAACGAAGGTCAGCGATTTTGACGCATTGAATCTGCGTCGTAGGGAAGGTAAGCAAGATGGTACAGGTGAGAGCACACCAGCCGATCAACACCGACGGCAGTATCAATCTCGAGGCTTGGCTCGATCATGCGGTCAGTGTCGATCTGGCACTGGATCGCGAAGCCTTGAAAGAAGCCTGCGAGTACGCTCGCGAGGCCGAACAACAAGCCAATGCGGCGAAGAACCTGTGGGCGGAAGGAAACTCGAGTTTCCGCACCGGCCTTGAGATCGCCGAGATTCTCGCCGACCTCAAACTCGATCAGGATTCGCTGGTCGCCGCGGTCTTGTACCGTGGCGTACGCGAAGGCCAGATTCAGTTGCCCGCGGTCAGCCAGCGCTTCGGTCCGGTGGTGGCCAAACTCATCGACGGCGTGCAACGCATGGCGGCGATCAGCGACAGCCTGAGCCCGCGTAAATCCATGGTGATGGGCGCTCAAGGCCAGGTCGAAAACCTGCGCAAAATGCTCGTGGCCATGGTCGACGATGTTCGCGTCGCGCTGATCAAACTGGCCGAACGTACCTGTGCGATCCGTGCGGTAAAAACCGCCGATGACGAGAAGCGCAACCGCGTGGCACGTGAAGTCTTCGACATCTACGCGCCGCTCGCCCATCGCCTGGGTATCGGTCATATCAAATGGGAACTGGAGGACTTGTCCTTCCGTTACCTCGAGCCTGACCAGTACAAGCAGATCGCCAAGCTGCTCCATGAGCGGCGCCTGGATCGCGAGCGCTTCATCAGCGACGTGATGAGCCAGCTGAAAAACGAATTGCAGGCCACCGGTGTCGAGGCCGACATCAGTGGTCGGGCCAAACACATCTATTCGATTTGGCGCAAAATGCAGCGCAAGGGTCTGGAGTTCAGCCAGATCTACGACGTGCGTGCCGTTCGCGTGTTGGTTCCGGAAATGCGCGACTGCTACACCGCGCTGGGTATCGTCCACACCCTGTGGCGGCACATTCCGAAAGAGTTCGACGACTACATCGCCAACCCCAAGGAGAATGGTTACCGCTCGCTGCACACGGCGGTGATCGGCCCGGAAGGCAAGGTGCTGGAAGTACAGATCCGCACCCACGCCATGCACGAAGAAGCCGAACTGGGTGTTTGCGCGCACTGGCGTTACAAAGGCACCGACGTCAAGTCCGGCTCCAACCACTACGAAGAGAAGATTTCCTGGCTGCGTCAGGTGCTTGAGTGGCATGAAGAATTGGGCGACATCGGCGGCCTGGCGGAGCAGTTGCGGGTCGATATCGAACCCGATCGGGTCTACATCTTCACCCCCGACGGTCACGCCATCGACTTGCCGAAGGGCGCGACGCCGCTGGACTTCGCCTACCGCGTGCACACCGAGATCGGTCACAACTGCCGTGGCGCCAAGATCAACGGGCGCATCGTGCCGCTCAACTACAGCCTGCAAACCGGTGAGCAGGTCGAGATCATCACCAGCAAGCACGGTACTCCGAGCCGGGACTGGCTGAACCCGAACCTGGGTTACGTCACCACGTCACGGGCGCGGGCGAAGATCGTTCACTGGTTCAAATTGCAGGCACGCGACCAGAACGTCGCCGCCGGCAAGACCCTGCTGGAGCGTGAACTCAATCGCCTCGGCCTGCCGCAGGTGGACTTCGACAAGCTGGCCGACAAGGCCAACATGAAGACGGCCGACGACATGTTCGCCGCGCTCGGCGCCGGCGATCTGCGCCTGGCGCAACTGGTCAACCTGGCGCAGCAACTGGTCGAGCCGGAGCGGGGCAACGAGCAGCTGGAACTGATTCCGCGCAAGGCCACCGGTTACAAACCGGGCAAGCGCGGCGATATCCAGATCCAGGGCGTCGGCAACCTGATGACCCAGATGGCGGGTTGCTGCCAGCCGTTGCCGGGCGATGCGATCGTCGGTTACATCACCCAGGGCCGTGGCGTGAGCATTCACCGCCAGGACTGCGCCTCGGTGCTGCAACTGGCCGGGCGCGAGCCAGAGCGAATCATCCAGGTCAGCTGGGGGCCGGTACCGGTGCTCACTTACCCGGTGGACATCGTCATTCGCGCTTACGACCGCTCCGGTCTGCTGCGTGACGTTTCGCAGGTGCTGCTCAACGAGCGCATCAACGTGCTGGCGGTCAACACACGCTCGAACAAAGAGGACAACACCGCACTGATGTCCCTGACCATCGAGATTCCGGGCCTGGATGCGCTGGGGCGGTTGCTGGGGCGGATTTCCCAGTTGCCGAACATTATTGAGACCCGGCGTAACCGTACGCCATAAAACGGGAGCGCTTCACTGTAGGGGCGAGCCTGCTCGCGATGGACGTTAACGAAGACGGGTGCTGTCTGGATGAGCGCGCCGCCCTCTGAGCCATCGCGAGCAGGCTCGTTCCAACAGGGAGCGGACAGAGATTGAACGATGTATTCACTCGAAGACCTGCTGCACCTCATGAACCGCCTGCGCGACCCGCAGTACGGTTGCCCGTGGGACATCAAGCAAACCTACGCCACCATCGTTCCACATACCCTTGAGGAAGCCTACGAGGTCGCCGACGCCATCGAGCGTGGTGACTTCGATCACTTGCAGGGTGAGTTGGGCGATCTGCTGTTCCAGGTGGTTTACTACAGCCAGCTGGCCCGGGAAGAAGGGCGTTTCGAATTCGCCGGTGTGGTCGACAGCATTACCCGCAAGCTGATTCGCCGGCATCCACACGTGTTCCCCACCGGTGATCTGTATGCGCCACTGGATGTCCCGCGCCTGAATGAAGAGCAGGTCAAACAGCGCTGGGAGGCCATCAAGGCTGAAGAGCGTGCGGAAAAATCTTTGGCGCCCGAACAGCTGTCCTTGCTCGACGATGTCCCGGCTGCACTGCCGGCATTGTCGCGTTCCGCCAAATTGCAGAAGCGAGCAGGGCAGGTCGGTTTCGACTGGCCGGATGCCTTGCCGGTGCTGGACAAAGTCCGTGAAGAGCTCGATGAAATCCTGGAGGCGATGGCTGACAATGACCCGGCAGCGATTGCCGATGAAGTCGGCGATCTGTTGTTTTCAGTGGTGAATCTGGCGCGCCATCTCAAGGTCGATCCGGAAACCGCACTGCGGAGCGCCAACAGCAAGTTCGAAAGACGTTTCCGTTTTATCGAACAGGCATTGCGCGACACCCATCGTCCCATGGAAGATTGCACCCTCGAAGAGTTGGACGCCCTGTGGGGTGAAGCCAAACGCCAGGAAAAGAATTTGCCCAACTGCGGTTGAGCCGTTGCCTAAGTGAGTAATAAGCACCATGAGCATTTCCCTTCGCGACCAGTTGCTCAAAGCAGGGCTGGTCAACCAGAAGCAAGCCAAGCAGGTCAGCAAGGACAAGCAGAAGCAGCAGCGCCTTGCCCACAAGGGCCAGATTGAGCTCGACGATTCCCAGCAGCGCGCGGCGCAGGAAGCCATGGCCGAGAAAGTCAAGCGCGACCAGGAGCTCAACCGTCAGCAGCAAGAAAAGGCCGAGGCCAAGGCCCGTGCCGCACAGGTCAAGCAATTGATCGAAGTCTCGCGCCTGCCGAAACTGACGACCGAGGACTACTACAACTTCGTCGACGACAAGAAGGTCAAGCGCATCTCGGTCAACACCCTGATGCGTAACAAACTCAGCAGCGGTTCGTTGGCCATCGTTCATCATGCCGGTGGTTATGAAGTGATTCCGCGCGAAGCGGCGCTGAAGATCCAGGAGCGCGACCCACAGCGCATCGTGCAGTTGAACGTGCAAACCGAAGAAGTCAGCGTCGAAGACGATCCGTACGCAGCGTACAAGATTCCTGATGATTTGATGTGGTAATCGATTCGTTGTTTTATTGGCTTTAAATGTTTGCTGGTAATTTGCGTCATTAATACATTGAGCCCGAAAGATTGTATCGATACGATCTTTCGGGTTTTCTTTTGCCCAAAAATAACCTTCGTTAAATGGCGTTCGTCGACGGCTCTCGGTTTGGGAGCGCGGCGGCAGTTATTTGTGTGGGCGTGCTGTGTGGAAGGGAACAAATGGAATGAACTAAAATAAACAAGGATTGATCAATGCAAGTCAGTATTGCTTCATTATGCCAGCCAACTTTTAAGTCGCAGTTCTCCAAGGCGCGAAAGCCTGGGCAGGCCATAGACGATTACCTGACCAGTGAACTGGACGCCCGGATTGAATATCTGCGACGCAAGATACGGATCGCCGCCAAGGCAGCCCGTGCAGATCATGCCGGTGCCGACTGGCTTTTCTTTACGTTGCCGGAATTTTTCTGGAATGTGCCATGGCACGAGGTTCGCAGCGAAGCAGAACTTCATCAGTTGAACTCGGCTTATCTGGACAAGATCCCTGAGTACGTCGTGTCATTAATGAAAGATCTGCCGGCTGAGCGATACGGCAAGATCGTTTTTCTGGGGGGAAGTTGTGCGACCCTCATCAAGGTCGGTGAGGAGGAGTCTGGTTACTACGATGTCATTAATTATTTGCTGGCGATCAGTAATAAAGAATATGAGGTTGACGTTCCTTTAATCTCAATGTGGCCAAAGCGTTATGTGTCAGGTATCGATTTCGGCAAGAATGTCGGGTCCAGGGACGGTTATTGGTTCTTTAAACTCTTCGATGAAGTTGTCGTCAGGGTAAAAGATGTCAGTAGCGTGCGAGCCGAGCATAGTTATTTCGGCGGGTATGAAGGCAAGTTCATTAACAGTCTGGTTCCGGGGTGCCCGTTCGGTATTAACCTGTGCCTGGATTACACCGCGCTGAAAGGCGGGGAGCGCGAGAAAGAGATTGAACTGACAGAGGTGAAAATCGACTTTCTGATTGCCTGTGGCATGGATTTCGACTTCAACAAGCGTCACCCGTCCTCGGTCCAGTACTCGATCCGCAATGACGGCATGGGGGACGGAGAGTGCGAAGTGGTGAAGCTTGAGAGTGGTCGGATCGTCAGTATTGTCCCTTCGGTAGTCATTGACGACTCCCTTCATCTGTCGGTGCTTCATATTGAATGAGTCGTGTCAGCTGGTTGCAGCCTGCCCGGGAAGGGCAGGCTGCAGGACGTTGGAGTCTGACTTCAACCGATTGCGAGCTCGCGTTTGCGCTCCAGCGATTCCAGTTCGGCTCTGTAGTTTTGTGCGTCGGTCTCGGAGTGGAACATCCCGACCAGCATGTCTTGTTGGTGTACATCCCAGATCCGGATTCCGGCGGCTACGCCTTCGTGGGATTTATGTGAATCGTCGCGTTCAGTTACTTTGACAGTCATCTGCTAGCTCCAATCTCGGTTATCTGCAGCAAGGCGTGTGCAGGGCTTTGTTATATGTTTTGTTAGTTTGCTAAGTAAATGACAAAATTTGGTAACAGTCTTTTGCAAAATCAGACAAAGTCTCGCAGGCCTTGCAGTCTGCGACATTCAGCCGCAGCTCCTTGAGTTTCATGACAAAAGCTTCATGTTCGCCTTGAAGAAAACCGCTGTTTGACGCTGACCAAAATCCCCTGGGGGACCGAGCTCGCCGGTGATGAGGGCGTGTCAGTCGACATCATTGTTGCGTGGCTACACCGCATCGCCAGCAAGCTCGCGCCTGCAGGTTTTTACGTTTTCCAGGCAAAAAAAACGCCCCGAACCAGTCGGGGCGTTTTCGTGTGCAGCGAAGCGGCGGGGTATTACTTACCCTGCCAGCGCTTCAGTACCAGCGTGGCGTTGGTGCCACCGAAACCGAAGCTGTTGCTCATCACGGTGTTGACCGCGACGTCTTCACGAGTTTTGGTCAGGACTGGCAGGTCAGCCACTTCCGGGTCCAGCTCGTCGATGTTGGCGGAACCCGCCATGAAGTTGCCTTCCATCATCAGCATGCAGTAGATCGCTTCGTGAACGCCGGCGGCGCCCAGGGAGTGACCCGACAGGCTCTTGGTGGAGCTGATGGCCGGCGCCTTGTCACCGAAGACTGCGCGCACACCTTTCATTTCCGCGACGTCGCCGACCGGAGTCGAGGTGCCGTGGGTGTTCAGGTAGTCGATCGGAGCATCAACGGTGGACATGGCCATCTGCATGCAGCGGATGGCGCCTTCGCCGCTTGGCGCGACCATGTCGTAGCCGTCGGAGGTCGCGCCGTAGCCAACGATTTCCGCGTAGATCTTCGCGCCACGGGCCAGAGCGTGTTCCAGTTCCTCAACCACGACCATGCCGCCACCACCGGCGATCACGAAACCGTCACGGTCGGCGTCGTAGGCACGGGAGGCTTTTTCCGGGGTGTCGTTGCGCTTGCTGGACAGTGCGCCCATGGCGTCGAACAGGAACGACTGGCTCCAGTGTTCTTCTTCACCGCCGCCGGCGAATACGATGTCCTGCTTGCCCATCTGGATCTGTTCCATGGCGGTACCGATGCAGTGAGCACTGGTGGCGCAGGCGGAAGCGATGGAGTAGTTCAGGCCCTTGATCTTGAATGGCGTGGCCAGGCAAGCGGAAACGGTGCTGCTCATGGTCCGCGTTACGCGGTACGGGCCGACGCGCTTGACGCCTTTCTCGCGCAGGATGTCCAGCGCTTCCATCTGGTTCAGCGTGGAGGCGCCACCGGAACCGGCGATCAGGCCGGTACGCGGGTTGGACACTTGCTCTTCGGTCAGGCCGGAGTCAGCGATGGCATCTTTCATGGCCAGGTAGGCGTAAGCCGCCGCGTGGCCGACGAAGCGATAGATCTTGCGATCGATCAGCTCTTCGAGGGGAAGGTCGATGGAGCCGGAAACCTGGCTACGCAGACCCATTTCAGCATATTCCGGGTTGAACCGGATGCCAGGGCGGCTTGCACGCAGGTTAGCGGAGACGGTCTCTTTGTCATTGCCCAGGCACGAAACAATGCCCAGACCAGTGATAACGACGCGGCGCATGCGGATAACCCTTAGAAGTTGTCAGTGGAGGTGAAAACGCCGACCCGGAGGCCTTCGGCGGTGTAGATCTCGCGACCGTCGACAGTGACCGAACCATCGGCGATGGCCAGGTTCAGCTTGCCCTTGAGCACGCGTTTGATATGGATGTTGTAGGTCACTTTCTTGGCGGTCGGCAGGACCTGGCCGAAGAATTTCACTTCGCCCGAACCCAGGGCGCGACCGCGGCCCGGCAGGCCTTGCCAGCCGAGGAAAAAGCCGACCAGTTGCCACATGGCGTCGAGGCCCAGGCAGCCTGGCATCACCGGATCACCTTCGAAGTGGCAGGCGAAAAACCACAGGTCCGGAGTGATATCCAGCTCGGCGACCAATTCACCTTTGCCGTACTTGCCACCCTCTTCGCTGATCAGGGTGATGCGATCAACCATCAGCATGTTGGGGGCGGGCAGTTGCGCGTTACCTGGGCCGAACAGCTCACCGCGACTGCAGCGCAGCAGGTCTTCCCGGGTAAAGGCTTTTTGTTTGGTCATGCGAGCTCCTCAATAGTCCCATGCGGCAGGTGGGGCAAATCTTCCCGGCCGATCGAAGCGTTCATGCCTCGAGCCGGCAGCCTACTCATAGACTATTGCGTTGTGGTGAAAGTCACAGCACCAAGGACATGAATGTACACTTGTGCACTGAAATTTTTATTCAAGCCCCTTTTCGGGCCTGTTCGGGTGCCTAAGACTGCCGCACTTTCGTGTTTCACGCCAGTCGCAGATGCTTCAAAGGCCTGTACTACTGCACCCAGCGCTGCAGAATTTGCTGAAGATCAACGCGTTTGAAGGGCTTGGCCAGGTAATCGTTCATCCCTGCCGATAAACAGGCTTCCCGGTCGCCCTGCAAGGCATTGGCGGTCAGGGCGATGATCGGCAGGTCGGTACAGCCGGGCAGTTGGCGGATCTGTCGGGTGGCCTCGTAGCCGTCGATGATCGGCAGTCGGCAGTCCATCAGAATCGCTTCGAAGATCAGGCTCTCGGCACTGCGAACAGCCTGCGCGCCATCGACGGCGACGCTGACGGTAAAGCCCAGGCTGCGCAACATGGCTTCGATGACAGTCTGATTGACCGGGTTGTCCTCGACCAGCAACACATTGCGGCCTTCACCATCGCCATTGCCACTCGGCGCGCGTGAAGACAGCACGGGCAGCGGCTGTTGATAGAGCGCCAGCGGGATTTCCAGGGTGAACACCGAGCCTCGACCTTCTTCGCTTTGGGCGCGCAAGGTGCCGCCCATGCGTTCGGCGAGGGTGCGGGCGATCGGCAAGCCCAGGCCGGTGCCGCCGTAACGCCTTGAAATAGAACTGTCGGCCTGCTGGAACGCATTGAACATCAATTCCAGGCTTTCGGGCGAAATGCCGATCCCGCTGTCGCGAACGGTGCAGGTGAACCACAACAATTGGTGATCCAGTGATTGCCACTGGGATTCGATGGTCACCCGGCCCTGCTCGGTGAACTTCAACGCGTTGCCGACCAGGTTGACCAGAATCTGCCGGATGCGCGTCGGGTCGCCCTGAACCTGCAACCCCCGCATGTCTTCGGGGATCTGCAGCTGCAGATCGAGCCCGCGCTGCGCGGCGCTGTGCTGGAACGACTGGGCGCACGCACCGATCAGGTCCGCGAGGTTGAACGGAATATGTTCGAGCTCCAGTTCCGAGCGTTCGATACGCGAGAAATCCAGAATGTCGTTGATGACTTTCAACAGGTGTTCGGTGGATTCCGAGGCCAGTGCCGCGTATTCGACCTGCTCTTCAGTCATGTCAGTGGTTTCCAGCAACTGCAGCATGCCCAGCACGCCATTCATGGGCGTGCGCAGTTCGTGGCTCATCATCGCGAGGAAGTCCGACTTGGCATTGTTGGCCTTTTCCGCTTCTTCGCGGGTCTGGATCAGTTGCGCCATTGCCTGTTGCTGTTTGCGGCTGGCCAGTTCAAGGCCGCTGGCGAGGTTGTTGATGTGTTGCGACAGGGCGCCCAGCTCGGTGTCATCGACGATGGGCAAGGGGGTTTTGAAGTCGCCGTTCTGAATCGCCTTGACCGCATCGCCGATGTCGCGGATCGGTTGCGACAGGCTCCCTGCCAGACGCCGGGCGACCAGGAACGTAAATAACAGCGCGAACAGCGCCAGGATGCCGGCCTTGAGCAGGATTTCCTGCTGGCGTTGACTGAACGCATCACTGGACAGACCGACGATGACCCGGCCCAGATAGTCTTCGGCGGGAGCCGTAGCCGTGCTCTTGCCACTCTGGAAAAAATCATTGTGCAGCGGCACCCGTTGCAGCCGCACCGGTGCCTGGAACACTTCGACCTGATGGGGGCGATTGTGGCTTTCCGACGGTTGTTCGACGTACACCAGAATCCGGTTGGCGCTGTCCTGGATTTCCAGGAAGCGCACATGGGGCGTGGCCAGCGAGGCCTTGAGCAGGCTTTCGAGCACCTCGTTGTTGCCGGAAATCACTCCGTATTCGGTCGCCGGGGCCAGTTGGTTGGCGATCAACTGGCCGGTGTGGTTGAGCTCCTGGCGCAGGTCCTGGATCCGCACGAACGTGAAGAAGCTGATCAACAGCAGTGTCAGCAGCAGGGCAGGGCCGAGGCTGATGAGCTGGGTCCGGGTATTGATGTCCCAGCGACGACGGAAGCTCATGGGTGGCGTTCTCCTTCAGCCAACAGCGCTGCTACAGACGCTTCATTGATCTGTTCAATACCTAGCGAGCGAGCCACCTGTGCGTTGCTTGAAACTTTGAAGCGCGACGGGTAGTACGAGCGTGGCCAACTGGCGGGTGGCTGGTCGAGCAGGTTGTCGAGGGTCGCCAGCCAATCGCTCTGATCACTGTAGGTACTGGCCAGGCTCCCGGCCTTGACGAACCCGGCATTGGGGCCGATCAGCGCCAGTTGCCGGGCATAGCTGCTGAGCAACAGGTTTTTCGCGGTTTTCGGGTTGTACAAGTCGGGATCGTCGAGGCCCAGCAACACATCGCTGTTTTTCAGCAACATTTGCAGTGGACGACTGTCGTGGGTGTTGTCCCAGCGCTCGGTGACCACCTCAAGGCCCAGTGGCAGAGCCGCCTGGCGCAACTCTTTAAGCAGGAATTCACTGTGGTTGTCGTACAGCACGCCAATCCGTTTGACCTGAGGCAGGAGGATTCGGGTCAGGCGCAATTGGCGGCCCGGCGGGGGATCGCTCCAGAGCAGGCTGAGGCGGGGCGCCGGGGTGTCACCCAGACGTTGCTGTGCTTGCAGTCGGCTGATGCGCAGCACCAGCGTCGGTGGGCCTTGGGTATCTTGCAGGCGCCAGTCGAGGCTCGGCAGGTCGAGCAGAATCAAGCGGATATCGCCGTGAAGCTCGCCCGGTGGCGGAAGATCGGCCACTGGTTGAAAGCGCACGTTGTCGCCCGGTCGCAGTTCGCGCAGGGCCTGGCTGAAGGATTGCACGCCGGGGCTGTCTTCAATGCCGGTCAGCAGAATGTCTGCGGCCTGGACCATCAGGCTGTTCAGCCAGCCACTGACCACCAGGCACAACAGGGCCAGCAGGTGGCCGAAGGTGGGCGGCTTGCGGGTCCGGGCAGGCAGCATTTAAAACGCCAGCTCCTTACTGAAGTACATCGCTCGACGTTCGTCGTCGTAGAACAGCTTCATATCCATGGCCAGGCTCCATTCGGCGAAAAACCGTTATAGCCCAGTTCGCGGGAGCGCATGTGTTCTTGATCGAGGTTGCCGGGGCCGCGCGTCTGGACGAAACAGCGGGCGCTGGACCGGCCATAGGCCGCACGGGTCAGGTGGGTGACCCGGGAGCGCCGGTTGACGTGGTTTTCGAACAGGTCCGGCGAGCTGAAGGCGAGCGCCAGTACCTGCGGCGAGCGAGGTGAAGGGGAACCCAGGGGCACAACACTTCCTTGTTAGCGAGTGATGGCGCGCATGTTAACCGAGCTGTACGACTTTTCTACTCACGATGTCAGCGTCTTCCACGGTTTTATCGGACTTTTTTGTACGTGCGCCGCTAATTGACGCGGGGGCTGGCCGCCACTGGGCCGCTCCGTATAATGCCGACATCGCCACTGGTATGGATTAACGGATTGCATATGACTGAACAGCGCCCGATTGCGGTCCTGGGAGGCGGAAGTTTTGGTACCGCCGTGGCTAATCTGCTGGCCGAAAACGGTCATCAGGTCTTGCAGTGGATGCGTGACCCCGAGCAGGCCGAGGCCATCCGGGTCAATCGTGAGAACCCGCGTTACCTCAAAGGCATCAAGATTCTGCCCGGTGTGACACCGGTCACCGATCTGCAAGCCACCCTGGACGCCTGCGACCTGTGTTTCGTCGCGCTGCCGTCCAGCGCATTGCGCTCGGTGCTGGCCCCGCATGCCGAGCGTTTGCGCGGCAAGTTTCTGGTCAGTCTGACCAAAGGCATCGAAGCCCACACTTTCAAACTGATGAGTGAGATCCTCGAGGAAATCGCTCCGCAAGCACGCATCGGCGTGTTGTCCGGGCCGAACCTGGCCCGCGAAGTCGCCGAACACGCACTGACCGCCACCGTGGTCGCCAGTGAAGACGAAGAGCTCTGCCAGCGGGTTCAGGCGGCGTTGCACGGGCGCACCTTTCGCGTATATGCCAGTGCCGATCGTTTCGGTGTGGAGCTGGGCGGGGCGTTGAAAAACGTCTACGCGATCATCGCCGGCATGGCGGTGGCGCTGGGCATGGGAGAAAACACCAAGAGCATGCTGATCACCCGGGCATTGGCGGAAATGACCCGCTTCGCGGTGAATCAGGGTGCCAACCCAATGACGTTCCTGGGCCTGGCGGGCGTCGGCGATTTGATCGTCACCTGTTCATCGCCGAAAAGCCGCAACTATCAGGTCGGCTTCGCCCTCGGCCAGGGTTTGAGCCTGGACGAGGCGGTCAATCGCCTGGGCGAGGTCGCTGAAGGCGTCAACACCCTGAAAGTGCTCAAGGCCAAGGCTCAGGAGGTCGGCGTGTATATGCCGCTGGTCGCCGGGCTGCATGCGATCCTGTTCGAAGGGCGCACGCTGGAGCAGGTGATTGAGCTGCTGATGCGCGCCGAGCCGAAGACGGACGTCGATTTCATTTTCACCAGTGGCTTCAACTAAGCCCTCTATGTAACAGGAACGGAGCGAGACATGAGCGATCAAAAAGTACAAGCCAAATACGAGTCCATCCTGTTGCGGGTGTTGTGGATGGTCGTCTTCGTACTGGTCTGGCAAGTGGCGCAGTTCATCCTTGGCGCGGTGGTGCTGGTGCAGTTGATCTATCGTTTGATTTACGGCGCCCCGAACGCAACCCTGATGAATTTCGGCGACAGCCTGAGCCAGTTTCTGGCGCAGATCGGTCGTTTCGGCAGTTTTCACAGCGATCAGAAACCCTGGCCGTTCGCTGACTGGCCAACACCGCGTACGCCGGAAGGTGAAGCGCCACACGCCGTGCCGCCAGCCTCGCATCCGGCTCGAGATGAGGAACCCAAGCTATGAAACTCTGGGTATTGCGTCATGGTGAGGCTGAACCTCACGGCTCCAAATCCCATGATTCGGAGCGGGCACTGACCGCTCACGGTCGTGAAGAAGTCCTGCGCAGCGCTGCGTTGTTGATCGGCCAGCCGCTCACCGCTATCTATGCCAGCCCTTACCTGCGAGCGCAGGAAACCGCACAGCTTGTACGCGAGGCACTGGCTTTCGAACCGGAGATCCGTACCGTCGAGTGGCTGACGCCGGAAACCGATCCGGACAAGGTGGCCGAACAACTGGTGTCGGTGAGCAATGTCCTGCTGGTCAGCCACAACCCGCTGGTGGGTCACTTGCTGAGCTACCTGCAACATGGCGCCGGGTATCCGCCGGAGAAGGTCGGCACTGCCGGACTGGCTGAAATCAGCGGTGATGAGTTGCTGATCGGGTCGATGAAGCTCGCAGGAATCAAGCATCCGTAATGGCGTTGCTTTGCTTTATAGGCGCAGGGCTTCGACCCAGCATGAAAAATTTTGTATGAAATAGCTAACCAAGCACTTGCTTGGTTAGCTACGCTTGCTCCAGAACAAAAATAAGGAGCGAGTCGCATGTCTGCTGCTTTTCGTTTGCCCCTGGATGTCTTCTACGAGCGTGAGGCCCGTCATCCCCGACAGCGCTTTCTGGTTCAACCCATCGGCGGCGGACAGGTCGAGACACTGACGTGGGCCGACGTCGGCCATCAGGCCCGCTGCGCCGCCCATTGGTTGCGTGCGCGGGAACTGCCCCAGGGCAGTCACATCGCGCTTATTTCGAAAAACTGCGCCCACTGGATCATTGCCGACCTGGCAATCTGGATGGCCGGCCACGTTTCCGTGCCGCTGTACCCCAACCTCACCGCCGAGTCCGTGGCCCAGGTGCTCGATCATTCGGAAGCGGCACTGGCCTTTATCGGCAAACTGGACGACTGGCCGGGCATGTCCCGCGGGGTCCGCGAAGATTTGCCGACGATCAGCCTGCCGTTGCATCCACCGGGCACCTTCGATTTCAGCTGGGCCGATCTGCAGCGCAGTTCGCCGATCCAGGACGACCCCAAACCCGCCGCCGATCAACTCGCGACCATCATTTACACCTCCGGCACCACCGGCATGCCCAAAGGCGTGATGCACAGTTTCGCCAACCTGGGATTTGCCACCACCCGGGGCACCCAATTATTCGGCCTCAATGAGTCGGACCGCTTGTTGTCCTACCTGCCGTTGTGTCATGTCGCTGAACGGATGTTCGTCGAACTGGCATCGATTTACACCGGTCAGACAGTGTTCTTCGCTGAAAGCCTCGACACCTTTCTCGACGACCTGCGTCGCGCACGGCCGACCGCGTTGTTCGGCGTGCCGCGAATCTGGACCAAATTCCAGATGGGCGTCTACAGCAAGATTCCGGCAAAACGCCTGGATTTTCTGCTCGGCCTGCCGATCGTCGGCAAACGAGTCGGGCACAAGGTCCTCGCCGGCCTGGGGCTGGATGCCTTGCGCGTGGCCCTCTCCGGCGCGGCGCCAGTGCCTCAGGCCTTGCTGTCGTGGTACCGCAAGCTCGGGCTGGATGTGCTCGAGGTCTATGGCATGACCGAGAGCTGCGGTTACTCGCACATTGGCCTGCCGGGTCAGAACAAACCGGGCTGGATCGGCAAGCCCTGTCCGGAGGTCGAGGTGCGCATCGACGATTCGGGCGAGGTCCTGGTCCGTAGCGGCGCGACCATGCTCGGCTATTTCAAGGAGCCGCAGAAAACCGCCGACACCATCACCGAGGATGGCTTCCTGCGCACCGGCGACAAGGGCGAGCAAGACGCCGAAGGCAACCTGCGCCTGACCGGGCGCCTGAAGGAAATTTTCAAGACCAGCAAAGGCAAATACGTGGCCCCGGCCCCCATCGAAAATCGTCTGGCGGTGCATTCGCGCATTGAGCAGGTGTGTGTAGTCGGCGATGGCCTGATTGCGCCACTGGGGTTGTGCGTACTGTCGGCGGTCGGGCAGCAGGATGCGGGCGGCGCGGCGCGCGCCGGCCTGCACTCAAGCCTGGAACAGCTTTTGGATGAGGTCAATGGCGCCCTCGACAAGCACGAACGCTTGCGGCGTCTGGTGGTGGTCAAGGATAGCTGGGCGGTGGAAAACGGCTTCCTCACGCCAACCTTGAAAATCAAGCGCAACGTGATCGAAGCAGCTTATGGCGCCCGTTTCGAGGAATGGAGCGAGCGCAGCGAGGCAGTGCTGTGGCAGGATTGAGTCACGAACAAAACCAACAAAGGAAGTCAGCGATGAGTTTGTGGCGCACCACTCCCAACATCGAGCAATTGAACGCCATCCAGAAAAACACCATTGGCGAAGTGCTGGATATCCGCTTCGAAGCCTTTGATGACGAGTCCCTGACCGCGAGCATGGTCATCGATCATCGCACCCATCAGCCTTACGGTCTTTTGCACGGTGGCGCTTCGGTGGTGCTGGCCGAGACGGTCGGCTCCATGGCCAGTTACCTGTGTATCGATGCCAGCAAGTTTTACTGCGTGGGCCTGGAAATCAATGCCAACCATCTGCGTGGCCTGCGCAGCGGGCGGGTGACAGCGGTGGCCAAGGCGATTCACATCGGCCGTACGACCCATGTCTGGGACATTCGGCTGACCAGCGATGAGGGCAAGGCCAGTTGTGTGTCGCGGTTGACCATGGCTGTGGTGCCGCTGGGGCAAAATCCGCCGGCGCGTTGATCCATGTGTTGTGGCGAGGGAGCGTGCTCCCGTCGGGTCGCGAAGCGGCCCCAACCACATTCACCCGGGACATCTGCCCATGACCGCTACTATGCAGCCGAACGCGAGCAAGCCAGGGCTTCATGGGTTTGACCGGACTGTCATCATTCCTGTCAGTTACGGTCATTGCTGCATGGCGCGGACTTACGGACAATCGAGCTCTGTTTTCGTTGATGGATCGTCGGTATGTCGCAGCAGATATTTTTCGCCCACGCCAACGGGTTTCCTTCGGGGACCTATGGCAAGTTGTTCGCGGCGCTGGCGCCCGAGTATCAGGTGACGCATCTGGAGCAGCACGCCCATGACCCGCGTTTCCCGGCGGATGACAATTGGTACAACCTGGTGGACGAATTGATCCATCATCTGGAGCAGCAGCCCGAA
The DNA here is from genome assembly GCF_054481235.1 of Pseudomonas fluorescens group sp. PF-69. Taxonomy (NCBI): domain Bacteria; kingdom Pseudomonadati; phylum Pseudomonadota; class Gammaproteobacteria; order Pseudomonadales; family Pseudomonadaceae; genus Pseudomonas; species Pseudomonas fluorescens group sp. PF-69. The sequence continues at coordinate 3,175,683 of NZ_JBTMNC010000001.1, forward strand.
CCGGTGTGGGGCGTCGGCCACTCCTTTGGCGGCGTACTGCATCAGCACGCGGCGTTGCGCTGCCCTCATCTCTATCGTGGCGTGGTGATGCTCGATTCGCCGGTGCTGACCCGTACCGACCAGTGGGTTATCCGGGCCGCCAAGCGCTTCGGTTTCATCGATCGCCTGACCCCGGCCGGTCGCACCCTGGGACGGCGTGAAGAGTTCGCCGATCTGGAAAGCGCCCGGCTCTATTTCGCCGGCAAGACCCTTTTTCGCGGCTTCGATCCGGACTGCTTCGACGCCTATCTGCAACATGGTTTGCACAAGGTGGGCGACAAGCTGCGCCTGCGCTTCGACCCGGCCACGGAAATCAGTATCTACCGTGGCGTTCCCCACACCAGCCCCGGCCGAACACGGCAATTGAAAGTGCCGCTGGCGGTGGTTCGCGGGCGCAGCAGTCGGGTTGTGATGCGTCATCACGCCAGCTCGGTCGGGCGCATGCCATTGGGCGAATCCTTGACCGTGCCCGGTGGCCACATGTTTCCTCTGGAACGTCCGCAAGACACCGCGATGCTGCTGAAAAACCTGTTCAGCCGCTGGGACCGTCGCCGCCAACAGGATTGCGCATGAGCCATGTCGTCGAAGAAGTCCGCCTGACCCTGCCGCACATCGAGCTGGCGGCGCACCTGTTCGGTCCCGAGGACGGCTTGCCGGTAATCGCCCTGCACGGTTGGCTGGACAACGCCAACAGCTTCGCGCGCCTGGCGCCCAGGCTCAAAGGTTTGCGCATCATCGCGCTGGACATGGCCGGGCACGGTCATTCCGGGCATCGACCGGCGGGGGCCGGTTATGCGATGTGGGACTACGCCCACGATGTGCTGCAAGTCGCCGAACAGCTTGGACTTAACCGGTTTGCGCTGTTGGGGCATTCGATGGGCGCGATCGCTTCCTTGATCATCGCCGGAGCGCTGCCGGAGCGCGTGACTCATCTGGCATTGATCGACGGTGTCATTCCCCCTACAGACAAAGGCGAAAATGCCGCCGAGCGCATGGGCATGGCCCTGCAAGCGCAACTGGATCTGCGAGACAAACGCAAACCGGTTTACGCCACCCTCGATCGGGCCATCGAGGCGCGAATGAAGGGACTGGTAGCGGTCAGCCGCGAAGCCGCCGAACTGCTGGCGCAACGAGGGCTCATGCCCGTGCCGGGAGGTTACACCTGGCGCACGGACAACCGCCTCACGCTGCCATCGCCGCTTCGTCTCACTACCGAGCAGGCCATGGCCTTCGTTCAGCGGGTCAGTTGTCCCGCCAAGCTGGTGGTTGCCGCCGATGGCATGCTCGCCAAACATCCTGAGCTGCTGGAGCGGCTACCCTTTAGCCGTGAACAGCTGCCAGGCGGCCACCATTTGCACCTGAATGACGAGTCCGGTGCCGATCTTGTCGCAGACTGTTTCAATCGGTTCTTCGCCGTTCCTTGACTTGCACCGGGCAACTGTCGAGGCTGGGCGGGTTGAAATGGGAGACAACCATGATAGAACTCTACACCGCTGCGACCCCGAATGGCCACAAGGTCTCTATCGTGCTCGAGGAACCCGACCTGCCCCGCACAGTGCAAGCGTCGAGTTTCAGCAAGGACAAGAAGGAACATAAGTCTGCACACTTTCTCAAGATCAATCCCCATGACGCCAGTGTCGTCAAGGGCGCCCAGGCCATGCTGATCCGATGAGCCTATCGATGCGTTCCCTCAACCTGCTGGCGCTTTGCTGTTTCAGTCCTCTGTTGTTTGCCGCCGATGTTCCAGGCAGTCAGGACCTGCCGATTCTGCCGCGCATGACCGATGCGCAGATCGTCGACTATCGCCCCGCAGCCGAACTCGAGCGGGTCTATCCGCTGGGTTCGATACGCAAGATCAGCGGTCAGTTGCGTTTTGACGGTCAGGTCAGCGCCCGTGGTAACGCCACGTCGGTGACCTACGAGTTGCCACCGGAACACTCGGCGACACAAGCCTTTACCGACGCCCGCGAAGCCTTGCAGAAGCAGGGCGCCCAGTTGCTGTTCTGGTGCCAGGCCCGTGATTGCGGCGAGAGCAGCCTGTGGGCCAACGAAGTGTTCGGCAACGCCAAACTCTATGGCTCCGATAACGAACAGGCGTATTTGCTGCTGCGACTGGCGGCTCCGAAGGACAATACCCTGGTGGCGCTGTACAGCATCACGCGGGGCAATCGCAAAGCCTATCTGCACGTCGAGCAGTTTGACGCTGCGGGGCCGCTGGGCGATTTGCTGCCGACATCCGCCACCTTGCTGCGCGAACTCAAGAGCACCGGCGAACTTGATTTCCCCAAACTGACAGACGCGCCCGACGAGACCTGGCTGCGTTTGATCTCTCGTGGCCTGAATCTGGACACCACCCTGCGGATCAGTCTTTCCGGGCCGAAAGCCGAAGCATGGCGTCAGGCGCTGATCGAGCAGGGCGTACGTGCGGCACGGATGGAAGCCGGCAGTGTCGAAGGCTCTGGCCTGCACGTCGAACTACTGCGGTAGGCTTGATCGGGTGAGCGTGTTCTGCGCGTTCGCCTATTCTTTTGCAGACTGACTTTTTAGAGATTCAGATGATCAATAACGACCGACTGTTGGTGCAGATCCTGCTCCTGGTGCTGTTTGGCGCAAGTTTCTGGGTAATGGCGCCGTTCTGGTCGGCGTTGTTCTGGGGCGCGGTGCTGGCATTTGCCAGTTGGCCCCTGATGCGTTTGCTGACTCGCTGGCTCAACGGCCGCGAGTCCCTGGCAGCAGCCATATTGACCGTCGGCTGGATGTTGCTGGTGGCGGTGCCGTTGGTGTGGCTGGGGTTCAACCTGGCGGACCACGTGCGTGATGCCGTGGCATTCATCAAGGACGTGCAGGTCGATGGCTTGCCTGAAGCCCCCGCCTGGCTCGGCAGCGTGCCCTTGGTGGGCACGCGACTGGTCGGAGTCTGGAACAGTATCGATCAGCAGGGCGCGGCGATGATGGTGTCGCTCAAGCCTTATTTCGGGCAGGTCGGAAACTGGCTGTTGGCGCGTAGCGCGCAGATCGGCAGCGGCATCCTCGAGCTGACCTTGAGCATTGTCTTCGTGTTCTTTTTCTATCGGGATGGGCCACGATTGGCGGCGTTTGTCCATGGCTTGCTGGAGCGCCTGATCGGCAAGCGGGCGGGGTATTACATCGAACTGGTGGCGGGTACGGTGCAGCGGGTAGTGAACGGGGTGATCGGGACGGCAGCGGCCCAGGCGGTTCTGGCGCTGATCGGGTTCCTGATTGCCGGCGTACCCGGGGCTCTGGTGCTCGGTATCGTGACCTTCCTGCTCAGCCTGATTCCCATGGGCCCGCCGCTGGTGTGGATTCCGGCCACGGCCTGGCTGGCCTGGAAAGGCGAGTACGGGATGGCGGTGTTCCTGGGCATCTGGGGCACATTCATCATCAGCGGCGTGGACAACGTGCTCAAGCCGTACCTGATCAGCCGAGGCGGCAATCTGCCGTTGGTGATTGTATTGCTGGGGGTGTTTGGCGGGCTGATAGCCTTCGGCTTCATCGGCCTGTTCATTGGCCCTACGTTGCTCGCGGTGGCGTACAGCTTGCTGACCGACTGGAGCAAAAGCCACTCGCGGGTCGAGGATCGTCGCTGATTCGATAGGGATGGCGGGGGAGGAGAACACAGACTCGCGTTGGTCCATCGGACGGATGATGGGGACCGACAAACCAACGCCAGGCTGTAAAGGCGGCTCGGACTTCCTTGCCCGGGTCGTAAGGCGGGGAATCAGAACTTGGCTTCGGCATCCAGTTGCAGGGTGTTGATGTCCGAATCTTTCTTGTTGATGCTGGCGTTGGTGTAGTCGGAGTTCGCCATGTAGTAAGTAGCGCCGACGTTGAAGTTCTTGTCCAACTCGTAGCTCACTTTCAACTTGCTGCCACGCGAACCGGTGTAGCCGTTGGCGAAGTCAGAGTCGGTGAAGGCACCAACCACAGCGTTACGCTGTACGTCGCGGTAGTTGTAGTCGATAGCGAAGCCGTAGACCTTGGTCTTGACGCCGGCCAACCAGCCAGTGTCCTGGCTGTTGCTGGCTTCGGTGTTGTTCACGTATTGACCGTAAACCGACAGCGGCACTGGCAGACCGCTGACGTCCAACTGACCAAAGCCTTCGTACAGTTTGAATTCTTCACGCGGGCTGTTGCCGTTGACGGCCAACGCGCACGGCGAAGTGACGGAGCCAGTGCCAGGGCAGGCGCTGCTATCAGCGTTGTCGTAGGCGTAGATACTGCCGCCCAAGGTCATTTTCAGGTTATCGGTCAAAGCGAAGCGACCGCCCAACTGACCGGCGTACAGACGCAGGTCGTGTTTGAACTGCACGCCCTCGCCGTCGACGTTGTCCTTGAGGGTGTAGTGACCGGCGCTGCCGAACAACTCGGTGCTGCCGCTCAGCGGGTATTTGTAAGACAGCGACAGACCTTCCGGGCTGATGTCGTTATCCCAGATGATGTCGCCCATGCTTACCCATTGCTGTGGCATCTTGCCGCCGACCAGGTGCAGGTTCTTGATCGCATCCGGGTGGTAGTCGACGTAACCCTGGTCCAGCCAGATCTGCTTCTTGTCGAAGTAGTTGTCCAGACTCTGGTTGGTGGAACGTGCGTCATCGTTGCTGCCGGTGGCAATACGAATACCGGTGTCGACTTGCGGGTTGATTTCGCTGTAGGCACCCAGGCGGGCACGAATGCGTTGACGGTTCTGGTCCTTGTTGTTCGATACGCCGTCGTTTTGAACGGTTTCCTGACGGAAGCGCACGTCACCCTTGAACTGAGTCTTGGCAGCCCAGGCCATTTTCTGATCGAAGGTGCTCAGTTCGTTGGTTTTCTTGGCGGTCGCCGCGATTTGTTCGTTGGTTTCCTGTTGAGCCTGGCGGGCGATCTGCTGTTCCTTCTGATCCCTGGCCAACTCTGCTTGCAGTTCGTTGTACTGCGTGTTGGTAATCGAACCGTTAGCCTTGAGCATGTCGAGCAGTTTGGCGTCGACTGCGGCGCTGGCTGGAACACTCATGGCCAGCAGCAAGCCACCACACAGGGCCGCCGCAGTTTTCGTGGAAGCAACACGCATATCAATCTCCGAAGATGAGAGTGGATGGCTGAACCATCCAGGGCACAACCGACCATTGATGGACGGAAAACAGGGCCGGGCTATTCCCCGGCGTTCTAAAAACAGGCGCCAGTATCGCGATGGTTTATGACAGTGAGGTGGCAATGCGATGGCAAGTCGATGACGATACAAAACCGTCCTGAACTATTGAGATAGAGCGCTGTCGTCGATTTGATCGTGTGCAAAGGATGGCGATCGGCGATACTCGGCAGGCCTTTTACGCCATGAACGAGTGAGGATGGTGATGCCGTTGCAACGCCTGCAAAGTCTGTCCGAAATCGCTGCGCAAACGTGGGACGCCCTGGTGCCCGAGACGCAGCCGTTTTTGCGCCATGCATTCTTGAGCGCACTGGAGGACAGTGGCAGCGTCGGCCCCCATTCCGGCTGGCAACCCGAACATTTGCTGCACGTCGAAGGTGATCAATTGATCGCCGCCTTGCCGAGCTACCGCAAATGGCATTCCTATGGTGAGTATGTGTTCGATCACGCCTGGGCCGATGCCTGTGAACGCGCCGGTATCGATTACTACCCCAAGCTGTTGACCGCTGTGCCGTTCAGTCCAGTCAGTGGTCCGCGCTTGCTGGCGGCCAGGGTGGAGGATGGCTTCGAACTGCTCAAAAGCCTGCCGGGTTATCTGGAGATCGAACAGCTTTCCAGCGCTCATATCAATTTCACCGATCCGTTCACCGACGCGGCACTGGCCGAACAGCCAGGCTGGTTGCAGCGCATCGGCTGTCAGTACCACTGGCAGAACCGCGGTTATCGGGATTTCCAGGACTTCCTCGAAGCCCTCAGCTCACGTAAACGCAAACAAATGCGCAAGGAGCGCGAGCAAGTGGCAGGGCAGGGCTTTGATTTCGAATGGCTTGAAGGACGGCAACTGACAGAAGCGCAGTGGGATTTTGTCTACGCTTGCTACGCCAATACTTACGCGGTGCGCAGGCAAAGGCCTTATCTGACGCGGGAGTTTTTCAGTCTGCTGGCCGAGCGCATGCCGCAATCGATTCGCGTGGTGTTTGCCAGGCAAGGCTCTCGGCCGGTCGCCATGGCGTTCAGCCTGGTGGGGGGCGATAGTTTCTATGGTCGTTACTGGGGGTGCCTGGCCGAATTCGATCGGCTGCATTTCGAGACCTGTTTTTATCAGGGCATGGATTATGCGATTGCCAGCGGTTTTCAACGCTTCGACGCGGGTGCCCAGGGCGAGCACAAGTTGATTCGTGGGTTCGAACCGGTGATCACCCACTCCTGGCATTATCTGCGCCATCCGGGGTTGAAAGCAGCAGTCAAAGACTTCCTGCAGCAGGAGAGGCTGGGTGTGCTGGCGTATGCCGAGGAGGCGCGGACGGCTTTGCCTTATCGGCAGGCCTGATGTTCACCACAAAACGGTGGACACAAGCTCCCACCGTTTTGTAGTGCCGCCGAGAGTCAATCGATTCCGACGAACCCACCGGTCTGATGCTGCCACAGCCGCGCATACAAACCGCCCAGGGCCAGCAGTTCAGCATGGCTGCCGGTTTCGGCAATCTTGCCATTCTCCAGTACCACCAACCGGTCCATGCGGGCGATGGTCGAGAGCCGGTGCGCGATGGCGATCACGGTTTTGCCCTGCATCAGGGTTTCCAGGCTTTCCTGGATTGCGGCTTCGACCTCCGAATCCAGGGCTGAAGTGGCCTCGTCCATGATCAGGATCGGCGCGTCCTTGAGCAGCACGCGGGCGATGGCGATACGCTGGCGCTGACCGCCCGAGAGTTTGACCCCGCGTTCACCGACATGGGCATCGAAACCGGTGCGGCCTTCGGCGTCCGAGAGCGTGGGAATGAAACCGTCGGCGCGCGCCTTGTGTACCGCCTCCCAGAGTTCGGCGTCGGTCGCGTCGGGTTTGCCGTAAAGCAGATTGTCGCGGATCGAGCGATGCAGCAGGGACGTGTCCTGGGTGATCATGCCGATGCGCTCGCGCAGGCTTTCCTGGCTGACCTCGGCGATGTTCTGCCCATCGATCAGAATCCTTCCGCCTTCCACGTCGTAGAGGCGCAGCAGCAAGTTGACCAAGGTCGACTTCCCCGCACCGGACGGCCCGATCAGGCCGATTTTTTCGCCGGGCTTGATGTTCAGGTTGAGACCGCCAATGATCCCGCTCCGTTTGCCGTAGTGAAAGTCCACGTTCTCGAAACGCACTTCGCCACGGGCCACGGTCAAGGGTTTGGCCTGGTCGCGGTCGGTCACCGAGACGGGTTGCGAAATACTCTGCAAACCGTCCTGAACCATGCCGATGTTTTCGAAGATCCCGGTGACCACCCACATGATCCAGCCGGACATGTTGACGATGCGGATCACCAGGCCGGTGGCCAGGGCAATGGCGCCCACGGTGATCAGCGATTGCGTCCACAGCCACAGCGCCAGGCCAGTGGTGCCGACGATCAGCAAGCCGTTCATGCTGGTGATGACCACGTCCATGCTGGTCACCACGCGGCCGGCCAGTTGGGCTTTTTCAGTCTGCTCCTTGATTGCCTCGCGGGCGTATTGCTGCTCGAAATGGGTATGGGCGAACAGCTTCAACGTGGTGATGTTGGTGTAGCCATCGACAATGCGCCCCATGAGTTTGGAGCGCGCATCGGAGGACACGACCGAACGCTCCTTGACCCGTGGCACGAAGTAATAGAGGGCGCTGATGAAGGCAACGATCCAGGTCAGCAGCGGGATCATCAGGCGCCAGTCGGCCTCGGCGAACAGCACCAGGGAGCTGATGGCGTAGATCAGCACGTGCCACAACGCATCCACCGCCTGCACGGCTGAATCGCGCAGGGAGTTGCCGGTCTGCATGATGCGTTGGGCGATGCGCCCGGCGAAGTCGTTCTGGAAGAAATTAAGGCTCTGTTTGAGCACATAACTGTGGTTTTGCCAGCGGATCAGGCTGGTCATGCTGGGGCTCAGGGTCTGGTGCACCAGCAAGTCATGCAGGCCGACAAACACCGGGCGCAGGACCAGCGCCACCACGACCATCCAGGTCAGCTCAAGGCTGTGTTCCTTGAAGAAATTGACGTTCGGCGTGCCTTGGGCCAGGTCGATGATGCGGCTCAGGTAGCTGAACAGCGCGACTTCGATCAGCGCGCCAACCAGGCCGACGATCAACAGGGCCGCGAAGCTCGGCCAGACCTGCTTGAGGTAATAGGTATAAAACGGCAGTACCCGATCTGGCGGAGCGGGCGTCGGGGCGTCGCGGAAGACGTCGATCAGTTTTTCAAAACGGCGATAAAGCATGGGTTTTTCACCCGCGAACGGGCTCTCCTTTAAACGGTTTGAGCGTTGCCGGCATGACCGGCAACGGCTCGGACATCCTTGTCCAGCTTAGTCTCAGTCGATGCGCTTGGCCGACTTGATGAACACCGGATCGGCCGGCACGTCTTTCATGCCGCTTTTGGTTGTTGTTTGCGAGTTGACGATGATGTCCACCACGTCCATGCCTTTGACCACTTTGCCGAACACGGCGTAGCCGTCACCGCTGTCGAGGAAATCGTTGTCCTTGACGTTGATGAAGAACTGGCTGGTGGCCGAATCCGGCACCGAGGTGCGGGCCATGGACAGGGTGCCACGAACATTATGCAGGCCGTTCTTCGATTCGTTCTTGATCGGCGCCTTGGTTTCTTTCTGCTGCATTTGCGAAGTGAAACCGCCGCCCTGGACCATGAAGCCCGGAATCACGCGGTGGAAAATCGTGTTGTTGTAGAAGCCACTGTCCACGTAATCAAGGAAGTTCTTGGTACTGATCGGGGCTTTGACCGGGTCCAGTTCGATTTCGATCTGGCCGTTGGTGGTTTCCAGCAGAACATGTGGCGCCTTGGTTGGCGTTGCCGCCATCAGGTTGGCGGCAAACAGAACGGAGCCAGCGACAAGGGCGATTTTTTTCAGCATGGGTCAGTGATCCTGAGGGTGGTGGTATCGACGGCGGCAAGAAACTCGAGCAGCGTCTGGTTGAAGTGTTCGGGCTGGTCCAGCGGGGTGGCGTGACGCGAATCGGCAATCACCACCAGCCGCGCATCGGGCAGCAGTTTTACGTAGTTTTCCTTCAGCGAGACCGGCGTGTAGTCATGGTCGGCGCTGACGATGAGGGTTGGACAGGATACCTTCGACAGTCGTTCCTGAACGCCCCATCCCACAATGGCATCGAAGCTGGCGAGATAAGCATGTTTGTCGTTTTTTGCCCAGCGTTCGGCCATTTTTTGTCGCAGATCCGCCTGCTCGGGCTTGGGGAACAATTTTCCGCCCAGGGCTTTGCCGATGGTGCCGAGGCTGAGGACGCGCATCAGGCTCCAGCGCTTGAACCATTGCCAGTAATCATCGCGGCTGCGCAGTTTGACCTCGGGCGCGCTGTTGACGATGCACAGGCTCTTGAGCAATTGCGGCTGATCCACGCCCAGTTGAAAGCCGATCATGCCACCCATCGAAAGCCCCACATAGTGAGTCGGGCCGAGATTCAGATGCTCGATCAACGCGATCAGATCGGCGCTGAACCCGGCGATGCTGTAGCGCTCGCGGGGTTTGTCCGAGCGACCATGGCCGCGCACGTCCGGGACGATCACCCGGTAACGGGTAGCCAGCGCGGGGATCTGTTTTTCCCAGTCCAGGGTGCTCGAACCCAGGCCGTGGACCAGCAGCAACGGCGTACCGTGGCCATATTCCTCATAGTGCAGGTTGCAACCATCGTGTTCGAAATAGGCCATGCGTGCACTCCGTGTCAGGCTTGTTCAGGGGCGGCGAACGGTGCGTCCAGTGGTGCGGTATCGAAGGTGCGCAGCAGTTCGATGAGAATCTGCGTGGCGGGTCCGAGTGGTTTGTCCTTGTTCGAATACAGGTAAAAATTCGGATTACGGCTGCCACCCTGATCCAAAGGTAGCAGCTTGAGCGTGCCTTCCTTGAGTTCCCGTTCGATCATGTGCCTTGGCAACCAGGCGAAACCCAGGCCACTGCTGACAAACGTCGCGGCGGTGGCCAGGCTGCCGACGGTCCAGCGCTGTTCGGCACCGAGCCAGCCGACATCCCGGGGCTGTTGCCGACCGGAGTCGCGGATCACCACTTGCATATGGCTTTCCAGATCCTGGAAATTCAGTTCGCGATTCAGGCGATGCAACGGGTGTTCGGGGTGGGCGACCGCGACGAATTCGACGTCGCTCAATTCCGTCCCCAAATAACCGGGAATGCTGAACCCGGTAATGGCCAGGTCGGCCACGCCTTCGAGCAACACCTCTTCGACCCCCGACAACACTTCCTCGCGCAAGCGGACCCGGCAGCCACGGCTTTGCGGCATGAACGCGGTCAAGGCGCGGACTAGGCGGGCGCTCGGGTACGCCGCGTCGACCACCAGCCGCACCTCGGCTTCCCAGCCTTGCTCCATGTGGTGGGCCAGGTCTTCCAGCTGGCTGGCTTGTTTCACCAGTTGCCGGGAGCGGCGCAGCAGCACGCCACCGGCCTCGGTCAACACCGCTTTGCGGCCGTCGATGCGCAGCAGTGGCACGCCGAGCTGGTCCTGCATGCGCGCCACGGTATAGCTGACCGATGACTGCGAGCGGTGCAGCGCCTCGGCGGCCTGGGCGAAACCACCGTGATCGACCACGGCCTGCAACGTTCGCCATTGATCAAGGGTCACGCGGGGCGCTTTCATGATGAGCTCCTCTTGTCCTAAGCTGTCAGCCCTTATTGGAGACTGCTGAATGAAAAAATTCTGTTGTGTGGTGCTGGCGATGCTGCCGCTGACCGCGTTTGCTTATCCGATTGATGTCGAAAAGCAGCTGAACGGCTTGAGCATTGACTACAACGCGTATGACACCGATAGCGATATCGCCACCCTTCAGGTGAACAATTACGGCAGCACCGATGCGATCTGTAAGGTGGTTTTCAACAACGGCCCGGAAGCGCCGCGCACCCGCAATATCGAAGTGGCTGCTGGCAAACACAAAAATGCGACTGCCAAATTCAACCGTTCCATCATCAAGATGCGTATCAAGCTCACCTGCACCCCGAAATGACTGTAGGAGCCAGCTTGCTCGCGACAGTGTCGGGGCAGTCGACAGCCTTTTTCACCCGTCGCTGTCGCGAGCAAGCTGGCGCCTGCAACTCATGATTCGCTTATAAACGAATTTATCGATAGTTTATAGCAGTTATTTGCGCTTTTTCATCGATATGGCAATGTTTAACCTTCACGCCATCGACTTACAGCATTCTCAGATGGAGGTTACATCCCATGTCCCGCGTTCTGATCATCGAAAGCAGCGCACGTCAGCAAGACTCGGTTTCCCGTCAACTGACCCAGACCTTCATCAAACAGTGGCAAGCCGCTCACCCGAAGGACGAAATCACCGTTCGTGACCTGGCCGTCAACCCGGTGCCGCATCTGGACATCAACCTGCTGGGTGGCTGGATGAAGCCTGCCGATCAGCGCAGCGACATCGAACAGGTTTCCCTGGAACGCTCCAATCAATTGACCGACGAACTGCTGGCCGCCGATGTGCTGGTGATGGCCGCACCGATGTACAACTTCGCCATCCCGAGCACCCTCAAGGCCTGGCTTGACCATGTGCTGCGTGCCGGCGTGACATTCAAGTACACCGAAACCGGTCCTCAAGGTCTGCTCACCGGCAAGCGCGCTTATGTGTTGACCGCTCGTGGCGGGATCTACGCTGGCAGCGCCGCGGATCACCAGGAACCCTACCTGCGTCAGGTCATGGGCTTCATCGGCATCCACGACGTCACGTTTATCCACGCCGAAGGCATGAACCTGGGGGGTGACTTCCAGGAAAAAGGCTTGAACCAGGCGAACGCCAGGCTTGCTCAAGTGGCCTGACCCTTTAATCGCCAGATAATCGCTGGATGGTCTAGTGACCTGGCGCTACCCCTTCAAGCCTGTACGCGCATCGAACCTCCCTTTGCACTTGTTGCTCCTGAGTGCTGCCGCCCGATTGAACGCTTTAGCGAGATCGGGCTTTTTTTTGCCCGGAATTTTGTATCGTTTGAGTGTTCGCGATCACCGGCAAAAACCGCTATCTTCGCCGCCATTCGAAACGAGGCGAGCATGGGCTATCTACTTTTTGTCACGCTGATCCAGGCGTTTTCCTTCAGTTTGATCGGCGAATACCTGGCCGGTCATGTCGACAGTTACTTCGCGGTACTGGTGCGGGTGCTCCTGGCGGGGCTGGTGTTTATACCGCTGACGCGCTGGCGCTCGGTAGAGCCTGCGTTCATGCGCGGCATGTTGCTGATTGGTGCGCTGCAGTTTGGCGTGACCTACGTTTGCCTGTATCTGAGTTTCCGTGTGCTGACGGTGCCGGAAGTGCTGCTGTTCACGGTCCTCACGCCACTGCACGTGACCCTGATCGAAGATGCGCTGAACCGGCGGTTCAATCCATGGGCATTGGTGGCGGCACTGGTGGCGGTGGCCGGGGCTGCGGTGATTCGCTATGACCGGATCAGCCCGGACTTCTTCATGGGGTTCCTGCTGCTGCAACTGGCCAACTTCACCTACGCCGCCGGGCAGGTGCTCTACAAACACCTGGTGGCTCGTCACCCAAGCGATCTGCCGCATTACCGGCGCTTCGGTTATTTCTACCTTGGCGCACTGGCGGTGGCGTTACCGGCATTCCTGCTGTTCGGCAAACAGGACTTCTGGCCGCAAGCGCCGCTGCAATGGGGCGTGCTGGTGTTCCTCGGCCTGGTTTCGACCGCGCTGGGTCTGTACTGGTGGAACAAGGGCGCCTGCCTGGTGAATGGCGGGACGCTGGCGGTGATGAACAACCTGCATGTGCCCGTGGGACTGCTGCTCAATCTGCTGATCTGGAATCAGCATGAGGAACTGGGGCGGTTGCTGCTGGGTGGCAGCGTGATTCTGATGGCGGTGTGGATCAGTCGGTTGGGTATTCAAAAACCGGTGGCCGTGCGCTAAGCCCCCCAGGGCTTTCACCGGGGGCTTGACTGATCGGCATAAGCCCGGGCAGGTCGAAGGGAACTCCTTGCTCCCATTTCGGGGTCAAGACAGTCGACGAGATGTATATGATCGGCAATCTGGGGCAATTCAAAATTTGATGCCGTCTTGCCCGGCGCTTATCAGGACGATAGGGGCAGGGTGTTGGACAGGGCAGGTGTGTGGCAGGCCTGCATTGATACGAAAGACGTGTCAATGCAGGCAACGGCGAGGGATTTATTCAGCGAAAAAACCTGAACGCCAACGAGACCTCTCGCTGATCAAGCATTGACCGTCACTGCTTTTTGCCGGCGATACAAGATCGTCGTCGCTGTGAATCCACACAAAGCGGCAAACATCAGCCAGTAGGCAGGCGACGCCTTGTCACCGGTTGCCTGCACCAGGATGGTGGATATGGCGGGTGTGAAGCCGCCAAAAACAGCGGTCGCCAAACTGAATGCCAGGGAAAATCCCACGACTCGTACGTTCTGAGGCATCACTTCAGTCAAGGCCGCAACCATCGCGCCGTTGTAAATTCCAAAGAAGAAAGAGAAGTACAACAGCACGGCGAGCAGGCGTTCAAAGCTTGCCGCCGCGGCCAGCCAGTGCATGGCGGGATAAGCGGTGAACAGGCACAGCAAGGAAATCGCCAGCAACAAGGGGCGACGGCCGACGCGGTCGGAGAGTGTGCCGCCGATGGGCAGCCAAATGAAGTTGCTCAGGCCGACGAAGAGCGTGACCACCAGACTGTCGGTGGTGCTCAGGTTCAGTACAGTCCTTCCGAAGGTGGGGGTGTAGACGGTAATCAGATAGAACGTGGTGGTGGTCATTGAGGCCAGCAAGCCACCCGCCAGCACTGTGCGCCAGTTGTCTCGCATCGAGCGAAACACTTCATTGGCACTTGGGTGGTGCGTGCGTGCCTTGAACGCATCGGTTTCCTGTAGCGAGCGGCGAATGATGAAGATGAACGGAATAATCACGCAACCTATAAAGAACGGGATCCGCCAGCCCCAGGCGGCCACTTCGGCAGCTTCCATGGACGCGTTGATCGTGTAGCCCAGGGCGGCTGCAAGAACGATCGCCACCTGCTGGCTGGCCGACTGCCAACTGGTGTAGAAACCGCGGCGACCCGGTGTGGCGATTTCAGCCAGATACACTGAAACGCCACCCATCTCCGCACCTGCCGAGAAACCCTGCAACAGTCGCCCTATCAATACCAGTACGGGGGCTGCGACACCAATGCTGGCATAGCCTGGCACGAGGGCAATCAAGACCGTTCCCGCGGCCATGATCGACAGCGTCACGATCAACCCCTTGCGCCGCCCCACCTTGTCGATGTAAGCCCCCAGCACGATAGCGCCCAGTGGGCGCATCAGGAATCCCGAGCCGAATACGGCGAAGGTCATCATCAGCGAGGCGAACTCGCTGGTGGCAGGAAAGAACGTCTGGGAGATGTAGGTCGCGTAAAAACCGAACAGAAAGAAGTCAAACTGTTCGAGGAAGTTGCCGCTGGTGACCCGTAGAATGGCGCCCAGCTTCGACCCCTTGGATCGGCTGTCTTGAGTTGTTGTTTTCATTATGGTTACCCGGTTGATCAATATTGTTATTGGAATGAGTGGTTCTACGATCAGTCGCTTCCGGCGTTAATCGGATTGGGTTGGCGTTTTTCGATGGAGTACTTGAGCAGCGCGGCGCTGCGGAAGATGCCATGGGCGAATTTGCTGTAGGGCATGGTCAGGAAAAACGCCATGACCAGGCCGAGATGGATCGCCAGCAACAGGCCCAGGGCTGCGGTTTCACGGAACGCCAGGAGTGCCAGGCCGCTGGCGCTGACCAGCAACAGCAGCGCGATAAAGCCGCGATCCATGGGTTTCTGGTTTTCGTCGCCGTGTTCGGGGTTGCGACGCAGGTTCAACCACAACAGGCCTGCGGGGCCGACCAGCAATCCGAGCCCACCGCTGATGCCCAGCATCACCGGCAAACTCAAGACGGGGTAGGGCGCCGACCAGTCCAGCAGGAAATGGTAGAGCGTGGCGACCCCAGTGGCTGCGAAGCACAGCATGAAGCCGTAGAAGGTGAAGTGGTGGAAGCGCCGCCGCCACAGGGTGAATCGATCATCAGCGTTATTGCAGCCCTCGCCATGACCACCGTCCAGGAATTTGAGCCGGGCGACGTTGGCCGTGGCTTCCAGTGCAGCCGCTGTTTTTACCTGTGCGGGCGCGTCGGCCGGTGAAACATTGCGCCAGAAGCGCCGCACGCCAAGGGTCAACGCGAGTACCGCGAACCCGAAAACCGCACCAAACATTACGGCCAGGGTGTTGTGCGGGAAGATCCCGTAGAAATTTCCCCCGGGCATCGCGGTGAACAAGTTGCCCATCACCATCAACGTAAGACTCAGGAACAATGCCAGCCCGGTACCGGCTGACAGTGCCAGAGTCAGTCCGTTGCGCCGGTATAGCGTGCCCATCACCTGTGGCCAGGCGTACTCGGCGTAAGTGTCGAGGCGGACTTTGGCCATGGCCTTGGGCACATTGATTTCGAATTCGTGAGGTGCGGCGTACTGGCAGGCATGCAGGCATGCGCCGCAGTTATGGCAAAGGTTCGCCAGGTAATGGATATCGGCCTGGGAAAACTCCAGGCGTCGTGTCATGGCCGGAAATACAGCGCAGAAGCCCTCGCAATAACGGCAGGCATTGCAAACGGTCATTTGTCGCTGAACTTCGCTTTCATCAAGGTTGAGCACCGGAATCAAATCGCTCGGTGCCTTGGGATCAAACAGCTGCATGTCTAAATTCCGTTTGTGAAAGAGAAACAAAGCCTGCCGAAGCGGCTGCCTGTACACCGGCAATCCGACCGAAGGCAGTACCAATGGCCATGCCGATGCCGGCGGTGTAGCCCTTGCCCAATACATTGCCCGCCATCATTTCTCCTGCGACAAACAGGTTGGGGCTAGGCTTGCCGTTGAAGTGAACGGCGGCGGTGTCGTCGGTAGCGAGGCCTAAATAGGTGAAGGTCACGCCGGGCTTAAGCGGGTAGGCGCAGAAGGGGGGCTTTACCAGTGGGCGGGCCCAATGGGTTTTGGCGGGCGTCAAACCCTCGGTGTGGCAATCGTCCAGCGCCGTGTGGTCGAACGTGCCGACGCGGCAGGCCGCGTTGTATTGCTCGATGGTTTTGACGAATTGCGTAACGGGAAGCTTCAACTGGCGGGCCAGATCTTCCAGTGAGTTGGCTTTAGTGCCCGGAAATACCGGCGGCATGAACCGGCCGAGGGCTTGTTGGTCGATGATCGAGTAGGCCTGTTGACCGGGTTGACCCGCGACCAGGCGACCCCAGATCGCATAGCGCTTGGGCCAGAAGTCCTCGCCCTCGTCATAGAAGCGTTCGCCGTCGCGATTAACCACCACGCCCAGCGATACGCAATCGATACGGGTACAGATACCTCCGTCATACAGGGGGGCGCGGGCGTCGATGGCCACCATGTGTGCTTGCGTCGGGTCACCAATGAAGTCGGCGCCCAGATTCTGCATGCGCCGAAGCAGTACGCCGGTATTGAAGCGCGTCCCGCGAATCAAAAAGTTGTCTGAAGGCCATTCTCCGCGCTCGTTTTGACCCCAGGCCTCACGGAGCCATTCACGGTTGGATTCGAATCCGCCGGCAGCCAAGACGCAGGCCTTGGCCTGGATACGCTCGGCAGGAAAACGTTGTCCATCGACATCGCGCTCACTGATGTGGGCGGCGATGAATTTTCCATCCTTCAATTCGATATCAGTCACTTGAGCGTCATAGCGAATTTCGACGCCCAGCTTCTCGGCGCTGCGGAAGTACGCGTTAACCAGTGCTTTGCCGCCACCCATGAAAAATGCATTGGTGCGCGCAACATGGAGGGCACCGGACAGCGACGGCTGAAAATGCACGCCATGGGAGCGCATCCAGTCACGGCAGTTCGATGAGGCGCGGATGACAAGACGTGCAAGCTTCTCGTCGGTAATCCCACCGGTGACCTTCAGCAGATCCTGCCAATATTCTTCTTCGGGATAGGCATCGACCAGTACATCTTGCGGCGCGTCGTGCATGCAGCGCAGGTTTCGGGTGTGTTGCGAGTTGCCGCCGCGCCAGGCTTTTGGTGCACCCTCCAGCAACATGACGCTAGCGCCGGCCTCCCGAGCCATCAAGGCTGCACACAAGGCCGCATTGCCGCCGCCAATTACCAATACGTCGATCATCATCACTCCTCAATCGCAAGGAGGCATGAACGAAGGGCTCCTCGCGAGTAGGGAGACCTTAGGGCAGACAGTTTTGTGTCGAAAGGCGCATTACCGCTTGGGGTGTTTAGTTTTTATAAAGGCTTTGCCGGTTGGCGCTTACCGTACAGCCGGGGAGGGGGACATCGAGATCATGGCGCGACGTCTTCGATCCACGAGGCGCCTGGCCACTGATGATCAATCACCAACTGTCGCGCGACATCGGTGATGACCAGCCGTGCCGCCAGGGCTGCGGGAGCCAGTTCATCGTCAGGCAGCGTCGCCAACAGGTTTCGTCTGCCTGCGTGAGTATCGGAAATCTCCACCACTGAAAGTCCCGACTCGCCTTTGAGCGCCGCTGCTGCACCGGGCTGGATGGTGGCGGCATGACCTGCGCGTACGGCGTTCATCAATACGGCAAGACCATCCACTTCCATGATGATGTTGGGAGCCAATCCCACGCGTTCAAACGCAGTCATCAGCGTTGAACGCAAACCGTGTTGCGCACTCGGCATCACCAGCGGAAGTTGACCGAGATCCGCCAGTTGCACGCAGGCTCCTCGTGGCGCGTGGGGCAGGTGAGGTGAGCTGATGACAAATAGTTTCTCGTCGAGCAGCGGTGTAACGCTCCAGCGCTTTCCACCTTCAAGTTGAAACAAAATGGCCAAGTCTATCTGGCGTGCATTGAGTTGCGTGGCCAAGTGCCCGGACAGCATCTCAACCAGATGCAATTGAATATCCGGATAGCGCTCTCGCATCGCGTTGATCAATGGCAGGGCAAGAACAGTGGCAGTCGTAGGCGGCAAGCCGACGGTGACATACCCACTCATCCGCCCACGGTGAGCCGCCATGATCGCATTCTCGGATTGCCGCAAGCACAGCTGGGCATGGTGCAGGAACGCCATCCCGGCGCTGGTCGGTGTGACGCCGGTAGTGGTGCGATTCAGAAGTCGGGTTGCCAGTTCGTTTTCAAGTTTCGCGATCTGTTGGCTGAGAGCCGACACGCCGACGTCCAGCTCAAGCGCTGCGCGTCCCAGGCTTCCCTGCTCGACAATTTTTACGAAATAGCGCAGTTGTCTTAATTCCAAGCGTTACTGCTCCACTTCAATTGACTGGAAGGCCTGATGGGCGGGACGGAAAAATGTTGGCCGCCACGCGTTGCACGGGCGGCACAACAGTTATCCAGCCTGAGAGGTTATGCCTCGGCAGTCAACTTTCCACTCAGGGTGAGGGGACACTTGTATCGTTACACCCAACAAGAAAGGCGCTGGAAGGGCCGTCAAGTTCTAACCCCATCTTCCGGATCGACTACAGGGTGTAAGAAATACCGACTTGAACGGTTCTCGGTTCACCCGGGTAAGCGTAGACATTGCCGAAGGCGCCTTCTTCATAGTCCCGGTCGAACACGTTCTTCACATCGAGATTAAGCCTGACCTTGTCGTTGATCTTATAAAAGCCGAGCAAATCGACGACGGTGTAACTGCCCATCGAAAACGCTGTGTCAGCAGTCTGGCCTGCACGTTCGTCGACGTACTTGCTGCCCACACCCAAGCCCAGCCCTTTCAGGTTGCCATCCTGGAATTCATACACGTTGAGCAGGCTGAAGCTGTTCTTCGGGATGTTCAACAGCCGAGTGCCCGACTGGATCACATTGTCCTTGGTGACTTCGGCGTCGACATAGGCATAGCCGCCAATCACTCTCCATTCCGGGGTTATATTGCCTGCCACGTTCAAATCAAAGCCCCGGCTGCGGACTTCGCCAGCCGCCACGCTGAACGTCGAGTCCACGGGGTCGGTGGTGAGGACGTTTCGTTTTTCAATCTGGTAGATCGCCGCGTCAACACTCAACTGGCGATCCAGCGCCTCCCATTTGATGCCCATCTCATAGGACTTACCCTTTTCCGGCTCGAAGCCACCCCCCTGTCGACTCGCGCCCGTATTGGGCTTGAACGAGCGCGCGGTATCGGCGTACACCGCGACGGTATCGGTAAGGTCATAAAGCACTCCGAGACGCGGGGTCACTGCGTTGTCGCTCGCCTCCCAGCTCCTGGCCCCCGGCACAAAGGTTTCATAGTCATGCTCGAAACGCTCAAAACGGGCGCCAGCCAAAACTTTCAAGCGCTCGGTCAATGCCACCTGGTCCTGGACGAAGGCGGCGTATGTCTTGAGATTTTCCTTATCGTGGGTCGGCGTGCGGGTCAGGGCCGGACGAGGCTGGCCGTACACCGGGTTGAAGAGATCAATCGGGTAGGCACTCACTGCACCACTGGAACGCTGGATGATGGACTTGTAGTCGTAATCTTCGTATTCGACACCGGTCAACAAGGTGTGATCGAAGCCGCCGGTGGAGAAATGCCCGGTCAGGTTCAGTTGAGTGTCCTTGTCCGTCCACTCCAGCTTGCGATAGTTGAAGTTGCGCCCCAGCGTGCGCCCGTCGGCTGCGACGCCGTTGGCTTCAATGGCATTGCCCTGCAAGGTGCCATCGAGCCATTGGAAACCGCCACCCAATGTCCAGTTGTCATTCAGGAAGTGCTCGAAACGCAGTTGGGCCATGTTGTTGTCGTTGTGCAACTTGCCGACGTCTTTTTCACCGAAGAACGTATCACGCGACGCGGTGCCGATCTGGTTGGGATAGCGAGTCACACCGCGATCCAGCGGGTGATTGTTGCGCATGAAGTCGCCCTCGAAAATCACCTTGGTGTCATCGGTGGCCTGCCAGGAAAGCACCGGCGTCACGCCGTAACGTTCGCTCTCGACATGATCGCGGAACGTATCGCCGCCCTCACCTACCACGTTCAAGCGATAGGCCAGGCGGCCTTCTTCATCCAGCGGGCCGGAGGCGTCCAGTGTGCCGCGCTTCATCCCCTGGTCATCGAGTTGGCTGCCCAGCGTGACGGTGGGCACGGCCAGAGGCTGTTTGGATACCACGTTGAACGTGCCACCCGGGTCGCCTCGACCGTAGAGCATGGTCGCCGGCCCTCGTAGCACTTCGAGCCGCTCGATGGTATTGGCATCGGGCATGTTCGGATAACCGCGGTTGATCGGAAAGCCGTTTCGATAGAACTCGCCGGTGGTAAATCCACGCACCGTGAAAGTGGTCAGCCCTTGGCCGCCGAAGTTGTTGGCGCGTCCCACCCCGCCGGCATAGTCGAGTGCTTCTTGAAGGCGTGTAGCCCCAATGTCCTCCACCACATCTTTGGTCACCACGCTGATGGATTGCGGAGTTTCATGAATCGACGTGTCGGTTCGCGTCGCGCTGGCAGATCGCGTTGCGCGGTAACCCTTCACTGGCCCTTGAGCCGTTTCGTACTCGGCCGTACCGACGATTTCGGTCGCTTGCAACTCTAGACTGGGGGTATCGGTTGTGGGTTGCGCCCAAGAGGGAGCGGAAAACACATTAAGGACACAGATAGAGACCAGCGTACGACGCATCGGGGAAGCCTTGAGAAAATAGCCAAAGGGGACGGCATACGTGCCAATAGTTCGCGGCGCATGGTATATCAAATTATTTGCCGTTGATACGTATTCGCATTTGTAAGTCGTGAACGCCACTTCCGCTTGTACTCGTTTGCTGACCAAATGATTTCAGATCACACCGCTTGAGGTCAGGTGGCCAACGAATTCCGGACACCCATTTAAGTGAGAATGCCAGCCAGTTAGAGCCTTCGTATTAGACTCGGGGACAAATCAGGCAACAAAAAAGCCACTGTTTGCTGTCGTTTGCATAAAGAAACTCGGCCTGAGCGCTCGAAACCGTTACCCTATGCAGCTGTTTTTTTGCATTTCTTCGAGGTAGCACCCGTGTTTTCCCAATTCGCCCTGCACGAACGCCTGCTCAAAGCCGTGGCCGAGCTGAAATTTGTCGAGCCAACGCCTGTGCAAGCAGCGGCCATTCCGCTGGCGCTCCAAGGGCGTGACCTGCGGGTGACAGCGCAAACCGGTAGCGGCAAGACCGCTGCATTCGTCTTGCCGATCCTCAACCGCCTGATCGGTCCGGCCAAGATTCGCGTCAGCATCAAGACCCTGATCCTGCTGCCGACCCGCGAGCTGGCCCAGCAGACCCTGAAAGAAGTCGAACGCTTCTCGCAGTTCACCTTCATCAAGTCCGGCCTGATCACTGGTGGTGAAGACTTCAAGGTCCAGGCCGCCATGCTGCGCAAGGTGCCGGACATCCTGATCGGTACGCCGGGCCGGATGATCGAGCAACTGAACGCCGGCAACCTCGACCTGAAAGAAGTCGAAGTGCTGGTGCTCGACGAAGCCGACCGCATGCTCGACATGGGCTTTGCCGACGACGTCCAGCGCCTGGTGGACGAGTGCACCAACCGTCAGCAAACCATGCTGTTCTCCGCCACTACCGGTGGTTCGGGCCTGCGCGAGATGGTCGCCAAGGTGCTGAACAACCCTGAGCACTTGCAGCTCAATGCGGTCAGCCAGCTGAACGAGACCACTCGTCAGCAAATCATCACCGCCGACCACAACCAGCACAAAGAACAGATCGTCAATTGGCTGCTGGCCAACGAGACCTACCAGAAGGCCATCGTGTTCACCAACACCCGGGCCATGGCCGACCGTATCTACGGGCGCCTGGTGGCTCAGGAATACAAAGCGTTCGTGCTGCACGGCGAGAAAGACCAGAAGGATCGCAAACTGGCGATCGACCGTCTGAAGCAGGGCGGGGTGAAAATCCTCGTGGCGACCGACGTCGCCGCTCGTGGCCTGGACGTGGACGGCCTGGACCTGGTGATCAACTTCGACATGCCACGCAGCGGTGACGAATACGTGCACCGCATCGGTCGTACCGGTCGCGCCGGCAACGATGGCCTGGCCATCTCGCTGATCTGCCACGGCGACTGGAACCTGATGTCGAGCATCGAGCGCTACCTCAAGCAGAGCTTCGAGCGCCGCACCATCAAGGAAGTCAAAGGCACCTACGGCGGACCGAAGAAGGTCAAGGCTTCGGGCAAGGCTGTTGGCGTGAAGAAGAAAAAGACCGACGCCAAGGGCGACAAGAAAAAAGCCGCCGCCAAGACCCCGACCAAGCGCAAGAGCGCCAACCGGCCGAAGAGCGATTCCCTGGTCAGCAAGGATGGCATGGCCCCGCTCAAGCGTCGCAAGCCGGAAGCGCCGGCTGCTGAATAAAGCGCCGTAGCGAGCCCATAAAAAAACCGGGACCCAGGTCCGGTTTTTTTATGCCCGACAACAGCCCTGCGAAGTCGACGCCGACACATCGCATCGGCCGGCGTCTACCGCTTTCAACCCTCGGTCTTTTTCTCCGCCGATCCCAGTTCCTTCAAGCGCTTGTCGATCAACTGGCACTTGTCCGGTAAATCCTTGGACGCAGTCCCAAGGTCCATCTTCTGCAACTCTGCATTGATCTCCTTGGCCTTGGTCGGGTTCTGCTCAGTGAGCCTGGCCACTTCCTGTGCCAGTTGTTCGCGTTTGGCGGTGGCTTCCTCGGGCGTGCAGGCCCAGGCGGGCAGGGCACAGGTCAGAGCGGCGGCGAGGATGAGCGTGAGCTGTGATTTCATGGTGGCAGGCCTCAGATCCGGTTAAGGCGGGATACCCGGTTGAGCGCTGCCCCATGGCAAAAGTTCAGTGTCAGGCGATGGCCGCGCTTCTGTCGCTGCGGGTTAGTCTCCGTGGCAGCAGCTCGACTTCGACCCATCCTCGTAGCGGTCGTGATGCCGCACCCACTCCATGATTTCCTCTTCATTCCTGCCCTTGGGCGTCAGATCAAGGTAGTTGTAGGCGCCGACCAGCATGTCCAGGCCTCGGGCATAGGTGGAGTAAGTGTGGAAAATCTCTCCGGCTTCATTGCGATAAAAAACACTGAGTCCGGGGAGTTCTTCCTCGGAACCGTCGGTTTTTTCGTAGTTGTACGTAGCCGTTCCGGCGGCGACGTCTTCGGCTCGGGCACTGACGCCAAAGTCATAATTGAAATCGCTGCCGGCCGACGATACCCAGTCGAATTTCCAGCCCATGCGTCGCTTGAATGCCTGGAACTCGGCGAAGGGTGCATGGGAAACCGCCACCAGCGCGATGTCATGGTGGGCCAGGTGCTGGTTGGCGCCGTCGATGTGATCGCTGAGAAATGAGCAACCGGGGCAACCTTCATCCCAGCCTTCGGCGAACATGAAGTGGTAAATGACCAGCTGACTGCGCGCGCCGAACAGGTCAGCCAGTTTCAGTTCGCCGCCTGACCCTTGGAAGCGGTAGTCCTTGTCGATTTTCACCCAGGGCATGGCGCGACGCTCGGCGCTGAGTTTGTCCCGTTCCCTGGTGAAGGCTTTTTCGTGGGCCAGATGGTGTTGGCGGGCGACCAGCCATTCTTCCCGGGACACGACGGGATGATTCTGAATGTTCATGGGTTTTTCTCCTGCGCGATGCTTGGAGGTGACGGACACAGCTTAGTCGTTTGATCCCTGTCCAATTCGACATACCGCCGGTCGGTGCTGTTCGAAACCCCGGCTGAACGGCTGCCGTCCACGCCGGTCACAACCTATGAAGGCCCTCTCACTCACGGGCACCGGAGGTTGAATCAGGATGACGACTTATAACTGGGATTTAATTGAGCGCTTGCTGCACGAGGTGCAAAACGGTGCGAGCAGTTTCACGCCTCGACCCTATGCCGAGCAGTACGCTGCGCAGAAGGCTGCTGAAGGTGAGCAGACCGAAAACCTGGATCACCTGAAAGCGGTGGCCGGCGAATACGAAAAGTTGCTGCTGGCGCGGGGTTACATCGAGCCTCGGCCCGAGGAGCAGGGCGGCAGCGGTTCCAATTACATTTTGACGCCTCGTGGCTCAAGCCTGTTGAGCCTGATCGACAGCAGCATTCCGGGCAATGAGCATCCACGCCAGGTCTTGGATGAACAGGAGGATGCGCTGGCGGAGGAGACGTTTGATGCGCTGGCGGCGAAGGCGCAGATTGCCTGATACAAAAGATCGCAGCCTTTTGTTGGCTCTGCCCAAGGCTGCGATCCGTCTAGCCCTGTTTTGCCGCTTTCAAGCATTTCAAATCGCTGAAATCCTTGCGCACACCCTCGATTTTATTCAGCAAACGCTGACGTTGTTTCAGTGTGCTCTCTGCCATCAAATCCACAAATAGCGAGCGCGCCTGGGCTTCGGTGTTGGCGAAGGCCTGGCGGTATTGCGGTGTCCACACACTTTCTCGATCGACCAGAAGCGTCTCGATTTGTTGTGGGAATTGTGGGCTCTGACGTTGCGCCACGGCCTCACTGAACTGTTTCTGCCAATGCGCGCGGTTGGCAATCCATTGGGTGTTCTGGTCGCCCAGCGCGGTCGACCAGGCCATCACCCGTTGTTCCTGGCTGACGCTCAACGGGCCGAGCCAATCGGTCAGGCGCTTGTCCATGCGCGCACCGCGTTCGGCAATCTGTTGAGCCAGCGGCGGTTTGACGTATTCCTTTTCACGTTTGCGCAGATCCTTGGCGAAGGCGTCGTTCATCTCGGCGACTTGCTTGTCATCCAGCCCCTGCAGCAACTCGATGGCCGAAGGCGTGATCTGGCGCGCGGTTTCAGCGATAGCCTTTTTGGCTTCCGTGGTTCGCGCTTGCAGCGCTGAGTCGGTCACCTGATTGGATTCGACCATGCTCTGCAAGCGATCCAGCCATTCGAGGTAACCCGGCAATTGTGTGGTGCAGTGCCAGTTCAGGTGTTTTTTGAGGCGCTCGTTTAACCAGTCCTTTTGCTCGCCGTTCATGTCGAGGTAGTCGCTGAGCGTCCACGGAATGATCACGTCGAGGTTGCGATAGGCCAGGCCGACGCGGCTGCAGGCGCCGAGGGCGAGGGTGAAGATCAGCAGGATGGCGATGTGCTTGAACCAGCGAGACATGGGCGAATCCTTGCGAGGCCGGGCGTCTGATTCTCATGTGATCGCAGGATGAGCCGGGCAGTTCAGCCAATCAATAGAATGCCCGTTCGGCCTTGAGCGTCACCAGGCCATCGCACTGGCTGTTGTGCCCGGAATACGCCGAGCACTCGCTGCCACTGAGGTTGGAGTTGCTGTAGATCAGGTCAAGGTCGACGCCCATGAACGGGCGTGAAAACTTCACCGACCAATCAGTGAAACTGCTCACATAACCACCGTCCACCGAAACCGGCGAGTTCAACTGATGGGTGGTGTATTTCATGCTGATCCCAATGCCGAACGGCTGATTGCCGCCAAGGTCAGCGAATAGCGTGTTGTTCTGTTTGTCCGGATCGTTGCTGAAAGCCACGCCGAAGCGGCTACCGAGCAGGGTCAGGCCGCCGAACAGTTCCTGGCTGTCGAGGGTGTCCACCTTGGGATAGCTGTAGTGGATCATCCCGACCTCGTAGCCGAGAGTTTGGTCGAAGGGTTGTTTAAAACCGATGTAGGAATCGATTTCGAGGTTCTTGCCCGACGAGATGCCCATGCTCGGTGCGTACTGGCCGAAATACAGGCCACTGTCGTGGCTGAGGTCGAGGCCGCCGTGAAAGGAGCCGACCGCCGAGGGCTTGACCAGCCCTTGGGCCATGCTGCGGCTGGGGGTGGTTCCGAGTTTGAGGTCGAAGTCGCCGAGCTCGCGCTGGAAAATTTGCGCGTGCGCCGATGAGCCGGCCAGCAGGCCTGCAAGCAATAAACAGGTGGATTTGAGCATGCGTCACTCCATGAACAGCGAGCTCAGGGCGTCGGGCCTGCTGAAACGCTTGATCTAGACGCGTGCAAGGATACCGGCGATTCATCGGGGTCGATGGCCGTTCGTCGATTTTTGCGGATTAATTAAACAGAAGAGGTGTGGCGCGGGTGCCAGTCCAGGCGCTTCGAAGCTCAAAGCGCCTCAGGACGGGTGTATTACCGGTATTACTTCTTGCCCAGGGTGATCTGCTTGGACGGGCCGAACGTCTGGCCGCTGACGCCTTTGGCAATTTGCTGGATTTCACCGCCGGATTTGAGGAACGCAGCAATCTGGTTGTTGATCGATTCGCTGGTTTCGACGGCTGGAGCTGGCTTTGCTTTGCTGTTGGATGCTTTTACGCGCATGGCGGCCATTAACCTGTAGAAAATTAACTTGGCCAGGCATCGTACAGGAAAGGCCGGCTATTTGCTTGGTAAATATCCCTTTAAGCACTGCGGGCATGCGCGAGGTCAAGCGCAAGTTATTCTCTTGAAGAATCCCCTAAGCTGCTGTTTTAACTAAGAACAAGGGTGGGAAAATGGCTGTTATGCCGGTGAGTGACCAGGGTTGAAATCGCGGGAATGGACTGACGAGCGGCCACGCCACGCGCCGGAACCCATGGAATTCAAGGCGTCGAGCGAGATTTTCCTGCGCCATCGGGCCGGGCACCGAACGCGCCCGGTAAAACCGGGTAGAATGCGCCCACGCAATGAGGGTATTGAACATGGCTTTAGTCGGGCGTTACAACAGTTTGCAAGTGGTTAAACACACTAACTTCGGTTTATATCTGGACGGTGGCGCGGATGGCGAAATCCTTCTGCCGAATCGTTATATTCCAAAAGATATTCCCAGCGAAGATGAAGATTGGCTCAATGTTTTTGTTTATCTGGACAGCGATGACAAACTCATTGCAACTACGGAAAAACCGAAAGTTCAGGTGGGTGAATTCGCCAGTTTGAAAGTTGTTGAAGTTAACAGTATCGGTGTGTTCCTGGATTGGGGGCTGCCGAAGGATCTGTTGCTGCCGTATTCCGAAGAAAAGCGCCAGATGACCGCGGGCGAATACGTCGTGGTGCATGTCTACCTGGATAAGCACACCCGCCGCATCACCGCGACGGCGCGCCTGGACCGTTACCTGGACAAGACGCCGGCCAACTACACCGCAGGCCAGGAAGTGGATTTGCTGGTCGCCGAAGCCACCGACATGGGGTTCAAGGCGATCATCAACAACAAGCACTGGGGCCTGATCCACAAGAACGAAATCTTCAAGTTCATGCGTGCCGGTAAAGAAGAGAAGGGGTTCATCAAGGAAGTTCGGGCCGACGGCAAGATCAGCCTGAGCCTGCAACCGGTTGGCCAGGAAGCAGCCAGCAGTCTGAACTCGAAGATCCTCGCCAAGTTACGCGAGAACAATGGCACCCTGGCGGTCAGTGACAAGAGCGATCCCACGCTGATCACCAGCATGTTCGGTGTCAGCAAAGGCAACTTCAAGAAAGCCATTGGTGCCTTGTACAAGAATGGCCAGATTGTCATTCATGCCGATCGCATTGAACTAAGCTAAGCGCTTGCCAGCCCCATGCAGGAGCGGCCCGAACCGGCGGCGGCTCCTGTAAGGGCGGGATGATGAAAAAAACACTCATAGCCTATGTCGCCACCCTGGCGGCGTTTCTCGTACTCGATGGCCTCTGGCTGGGCGTCCTTATGGCGTCGACTTATCGGGAGCTGCTCGGTTCGTTGATGCTCGAGGAACCGCGGTGGGCCCCGGCCGCTGTGTTTTATCTCCTCTATGTCATCGGTTGTGTGGTGTTTGTGGTGTTGCCGGCGCGGAGCTGGCCACACGCCGCACGTCTGGGGGCATTGTTGGGCGCGGTGGCCTACGGCACCTATGACTTGTCCAACTGGGCAACCCTGCAAGGATGGTCGGCGCGGTTGGCATTGATGGACATGGCGTGGGGCGCGGTGGCAAGTGCCGTTGCCTGCATTGTGGGGTTTCGTGTGGCGAATGCGCTGGCTGCGAGCAAGTCATGAACGGTGTTGGCCGGGCGAATGTCATCGCAAGCAGGCTCGCTCCCCTCTTTTGGCCTGCGCAACGGTTCAAGAATCAGATTTGGCCCGATCACGATTGACTGAGCAGCAGTCCGCTATCCCTCTCTGTATACATGACATGTGCACCGTTTGCAGGCGACAGTGCCCTGTTCATGGGCATATCTGAGCAAAGATCGCCGTTTATCTACCTGCATAAAACGCCCGTAGAACCGCGATTTGTCACACATTTATCGTCTATGGCACGCATTCTGCGTAGCAACTCGTATACAAACAATGACAGCTCCCGTACGCAGTGTGATGTTGGCATCACGTCGGGAGTGTTTTCGAGGAGCTACGCAATGACCGAGCAAATGCCCGACGGCTACAGCCCGCGCCTGTACAACCAGGACTTGGGACCGCTGCCGCAGAAGTGGAATTGGTACAACATTTTCGCCTTCTGGATGAGTGATGTGCACAGCGTCGGCGGTTATGTATTCGCCGCCAGCCTGTTCGCGCTGGGGCTGGCCAGTTGGCAGGTGTTGATTGCCTTGCTGGGCGGGATTTGCATTGTGCAGTTGATCGCCAACCTGGTGGCCCGGCCGAGTCAGCAAGCGGCCGTGCCGTATCCGGTGATCTGCCGGTTGGCGTTCGGGGTGTTCGGGGCGAATATTCCGGCGGTCATTCGCGGGTTGATCGCGGTGGCCTGGTACGGGATCCAGACATACCTGGCGTCCAGCGCATTGATCATTGTGGTGTTGCGCTTCTTTCCTTCGATGGCGGCCTACGCAGAACCACATTTTGCCGGTTTGTCCTACCTCGGCTGGTTCGGTTTCCTCAGCCTGTGGTTCGTTCAGGCATTGGTGTTCTGGGCAGGCATGGAGTCGATCCGCCGTTTTATCGATTGGGCTGGCCCTGTGGTGTACGGCGTGATGTTCCTGCTCGCCGGGTGGATTGTCTGGCAGGCCGGTTGGAGCAACATCAGTTTCACCCTCGCGGAAAAGTCCCTGTCGGGTTGGGAAGCGTTCGGACAAGTGATCGTGGCCATGGCCCTGGTGGTGTCGTACTTTTCCGGGCCGACCTTGAATTTCGGCGATTTCAGTCGCTACTGCCGGAGTATGAAGGACGTACGTCGCGGAAATTTCTGGGGACTGCCAGTGAATTTTCTGGCGTTCTCCCTGGTGACCGTGGTGATTGTCTCCGGCACCTTGCCTGTCTTCGGTGAAATGCTTCACGACCCGATTGCCACCGTGGCGCGGATCGACAACAGCGTGGCCGTGTTGCTCGGCGCGTTTGCCTTCGTCACCGCCACCGTCGGCATCAACATCGTCGCCAACTTCGTGTCCCCTGCATTCGATTTCGCCAACGTCGCCCCGAGTAAAATCAGTTGGCGTGCCGGCGGCATGATCGCGGCCGTGGCGTCGATCTTCATCACCCCGTGGAACCTGTTCAACAACCCCGAAGTGATTCACTACACCCTTGATGTGCTGGCGGCGTTCATTGGCCCGTTGTTCGGGATTCTGCTGGTGGATTTCTACCTGATCAAAAAACAGCAGATCGACGTTGATGCACTGTTCAACGATGGCCCGACCGGGCGCTATTACTACAGTGGCGGGGTCAACTGGACGGCGGTCAAGGCACTGATTCCGGCGACGTTGATGGGCGTGGCGATCACGTTCACCCCGGTCCTGCAACCAATGGCCAACTTTGCCTGGTTCACCGGTTGTTTCCTCGGGGGCGCACTGTTCTTCGTGCTGGCCAAGCGTGAGCAGGCGCAGCGATCTCTCCCGCTGGTCACGGCGGGATGACGCAAGCGGGAATTTAAAGGTCTCTATCAGGCGGAAATTTCTGGCCGTCTGGTTAATAATCGACAGCATAATTTTTCGCCCCGACGCCGCTTGTTCGACAAGCCGCTCGGGGCTTTGCTTTTACTGTCGAGTCACTGCCATGTTGTGTGTTGTTTTTGAGGTCTTGCGGTGAGCGTCGCCCGGCGTAGCGCCGATGGATTTGCCCTGCAAGTGATGCTCGGGTTGTGCCTGATCTGGGGCGTTCAGCAGGTGATGATCAAGTGGGCGGCACCTGATATCGCACCGGTCATGCAGGCAGCGGGGCGTTCGGGCATGTCCGCGTTGCTCGTCGGGTTGTTGATCTGCTGGAAGGGCGGCTGGGATCAAGTCGGCACTACCTGGCGCGGCGGCCTGTTGGCCGGGGCACTGTTTGGGCTGGAGTTTTTCTTCATCTCCGAAGGCCTGCAACTGACCACGGCGGCCCATATGTCGGTGTTCCTCTATACCGCGCCGATTTTTACCGCGCTGGGTGTGCATTGGCTGTTGCCGAGCGAGCGCTTGAGACCGGTGCAATGGTTGGGAATCTTCCTCGCCTTCGTCGGTATCGCCATTGCGTTTGCCGGTGGCGTGTCCTGGGCCAACCTCGATCACCGCATGCTGATGGGCGATGCGCTGGGGGTATTGGCGGGTGCCGCCTGGGGGGCCACCACGGTGGTGGTGCGTGCTTCGCGATTGTCGGAAGCACCGGTAACCCTGACCTTGTTTTACCAGTTGATCGTCGGCTTCGTCGGGCTGCTGTTGATCGCGCTGCTCAGCGGCCAGATCACCCACGTCAGCCTGACCACCGTGGCGGTGGCCAGCGTGTTGTTTCAAGGCCTGGTGGTGTCGTTCTTCAGCTATCTGACCTGGTTCTGGCTGTTGCGCCGGTATCTGGCGGCGAACCTGGCGGTTTTTTCGTTCATGACGCCGTTGTTCGGCGTCACGTTCGGCGTGGTGCTGCTGGGCGAAAAACTGAGCCTCAACTTTGTCATCGGGGCAGTGCTGGTGCTGCTGGGCATCACGTTTGTCAGCGCTGAGCAGTGGGTGCGTCGCCGTTTGCGCAAAGCGCTTGGCCAGCACTGACCGGGCTCAGGAGCAACCCGCCGGCCAGCAGCAAGCCACTGCCGGCGATCACCAGCGCAGGTTGCAAGCCACCACTGAAATGGCTGCTCAATGCTGCCAGCAACGGCCCGCTGAGCTGGCCCACGGCAAAGCAGGCGGTCAGCAACCCGGCGTTGCGTTGGCTGGCGTGGGGCGCCAGCTCCCGTGAACGTTGCATCACCAACTGCATGCAGGCCAGGAACGGTGTGCCACACAAGATCACTCCCAGCGCGAGTCCCGGACCATTGCCCAGCAGGCAAGCGAAGACCCCGGCGGCTTGCATCCATAAGGTCAGGGTCAGCCATTGACGCGTGGTATTGGCCGCTTGTTGGCGCAGACTCACCAACACCACGCCAATCGCCGCTGCCAGGCCGAAGCACGGCCAGAACAGATCGGCCTGCCAATGCCCGTGGAATTGCGCGTTGGCCATTTGCGACAGAAAAGTGGCCGGGATGATGTAGCCCAAACCGTACAACCCATAGACCACGCCTAAACGGCCGATGCCTTGATGGGATGAGCTTGCGACGCTGGCAGCGGCAGGTGCGGTCGCGGTGGGCCGGGGCAGAAATCGCAGAACCCCCAACAACATCAGTAGGGCGACGGCGGCATACACCAGCCACAAAGTGGCGGACGTCTGGCCCAAGAGGTTCGCGACCAAGGCCAGCAACCCGGTCAGGAAAATCCCCAGACCCGGTCCGGCAAATACCACGGCGCCGAGCCGCGGGCGCCCGGCGGCAGCCGCCAGTGGCTGACTCAGCGCGGTAATCATCACCAATACCCAGGCGCTGGCCACGCCGGTGCCAAAGCGCAGCAACAGATGCGACCAGAACCCGTTGGCCCAGAACGACGCCAGGGTCAACAGCACACACAGCCACAGACCGCCCAGCAGGCGACGGCGCACTTGCTCGGGACGACGAGAGAACATCGCGTCCACGGCACCGATGAAGTAGCCCAGGTAATTGGCGGCGGCAATCAGTCCGGCTGCAGTCAGGTCGATCTGGCCTTCGCTGAGCAGATGCGGCAGTTGCGGCGTCAGGGCAAAACGGCCGATGCCCATGGCCATCATTAATGCGACAAAACAGGCAAGCAAGCGGATCAAGGGAGACATGGCATGAGTTCCAGCAGAGGATCAATGACCGTCAGGCTAGGACTGATTGACATTCTTTAAAAATGAATAATAGTGAGTAACTTGTTCTTGTTTGGAGAATGGCGTGGAATTCAGTCAATTGCGAATTTTCCAGGCGGTGGCGGAGGAAGAGTCCATCACCCGTGCTGCTGAACGCCTGCACCGGGTGCCGTCCAACCTGTCGACCCGGCTTAAACAGCTGGAAGAGCAATTGGGGGTCGAACTGTTCCTGCGCGAGCGTCAGCGTTTGCAGCTCTCGCCTGCGGGAAAAGTCCTGCTGGACTACACCACCAAGTTGTTTGCCTTGCACGATGAAGCTCACGCCGCCGTACAGGGGGGGCAACCAGCCGGCGACTTCGTGCTCGGCACCATGTACAGCACCGCTGCGATTCACCTTCCGGCGCTATTGGCGCGTTATCACCGAACCTACCCGGCGGTGAACCTTCAGGTGCAGTCCGGGCCCAGTGGCGAATTGCTGGAAGGCTTGCTGACCGGCCGGCTCGATGCGGCGCTGGTGGACGGGCCGCCGGAGCTGGCGGGATTGGACGGTGTGCTGTTGTGCGAAGAGAAACTGGTACTGGTCAGCGAGGCCGACCACCCACCGGTGCTCAGCGCGCGGGATGTGGAAGGGCGTTCGGTGTTCACCTTTCGTCAGGGCTGCTCTTACCGGATGCGCCTGGAGTCGTGGTTTTCCCATGATCACGCAGCGATGGGGCGGGCCATGGAGATCGAGTCCTATCCGGGGATGCTTGCGTGCGTGATTGCCGGTTCCGGGGTGGCGCTGATGTCGGAGTCGATGCTCGCCAGCCTGCCGGGCCGTGAAAGCGTGGCGGTACACCCGCTGGCCGAGCCTTTTGCCACGGCGACCACGTGGCTGATGTGGCGCAAGGGCATGGTCGGGGCCAACCTGAATGCGTGGATCGAGCAGCAACAGGCGGTCTATCCGTCGGCGCAGATTCAGGCGCGTGCGATTGCCTGAGTTGACATTGGTCAATTGTGATCGATTCAGTAACAGATCATTGCCAATTTGATTGAGCATTGCACAGCACTTCAGACTATTATCAGTGCGAAGGGGCTACAGAATTCCGGCCTCTCGGCACTACCCTGAAGGGGGCATCATGAAAGAGAAAATTCAGAACTGGCTGCATGACCTGGGTGTCGCACTCGGTTTGATCGAACCGCCTCTGCAACCTGTGCCAATTCGCACCGACGACGAACAACGCCGGCGTCAGCCGCGTCGCCGGTAATCCTGTAGGAGCGAGCCCGCTCGCGATGGACGTTAACGATAACGCTGGTTGTCCGGAAGTACGCGTCGCCTGGGAGTTTTCGCGAGCAACCTTGCTCCTGCAGGGGCGCGTACGGATTGTTTCAAACGGCGATCATGATCGTTAATGTCTGCCAATTTCCAGCAAAAACCGACTCAAGTCTCTGGCCGTCCTGGCCGTCTTGAGCAGTCGGTCCTCTTCGGCGGTAAACGCCGTCAAGCCGAACTCGTCTTCCAGGTGGAAGATCAACTCTTCGATATCCGTTTTATCCAATCCCAACTCCGCCAGGCTGGCGTTGTCGTCGAAGTCATCCTGACTCTCCAGCAGACGGCTGATGAAGTGATGCACTGCGGCACGAACGGCAGCCTTTTTCATGATGGTTCTTCGAGGGCGTTATCGTTGTTGTCCCTGCGTTGAATGTCCTGAAAGTGAGTACAGCAGGCTTCAGCCGTGTGAGCGTTGCCACTCGTCAATCATGTGGCGCAAATGTTCCCCGGAGAAACTGCCGAAATGGCCGCCATGCACTGTGCGGATCGGCAGGGTGCGCAAGCGTTGCAGGCTGCGCGCGTAGTCGTCGAGGTTGGAGTGGTAGGCGTCTTCGATCAACGGTCCGTCATAAATGATGTCGCCGCTGAACAGGGTCTCGGTCGCCGCTTCGTACAGGCAGATGCCGCCCGGCGAGTGTCCTGGCGTGTGCACAACCTGCAATACCCGATTGCCCAGATCCAGTACATCCCCGTCTTCGACAAAACCCGTGGCCGGCGCGGCCTTGACGCTGTATTCGGCGTAGCAAAGCGGGCAGTCCGGATGCGCCTCGAACATATCGTCACCGACGAACGCCCTGCTCAAGTCGTTTTCGCCGTCCGGCGCGGCGAGGATGTCCGCTTCGGCGGGATGCACCAGGCGCTCGGGGAATTCATGGTGCCCGGCGATATGATCGAAATGGCAATGACTGGCCACCGCTACCAACGGCCGCTCGGTGATCCACGGCAATTGCTCGCGCAGGCTGACCAGCCCTGAGCCGCTGTCCAGCAGCAGGTCCTTGTCTCGGCCATGAATGTGCCAGAGGTTGCAGCGGTAGAAGGGCCGGATGAACGGCTCGTGAATCAGGCGGATGCCATCACTGAGCTGTTTGACTTCGAACCACTGATCGCGGCGGACGATTTTCATAAGCGGTTTCCTTCAGACGAAAAAAACGGGTGTGGCAACCGACGCCACACCCGCCGAAGAAAGCATCAAGTCGTTATATTCAGCTTAGGCGGCGCTTGCCAGTGTCACCGGGCGACGGGACATCAGGCTGACAATCACGAAGCTCACCAGGCTGACACCGAGGCTGTAGTAGATCGGTGAGTTGGCATCCATTCCGTCCTTGAACATGAAGATCAGGGCGGTAATAAAGCCCAATGCCATGGCGGCGATTGCACCGGCCGTGGTGGCGCGTCTCCAGAAAATCGCCCCCATCAGCGGGATCAGCATGCCGCCGACCAGCAGGTTGTAGGCCAGGGTCAGCGCGCTGATCACGTCATTGACCACCAGTGCGATGCCCAGCACGACGATACCGGTCAGCAGGGTGAACAAGCGGTTGGTGGCAATGTTCGACTCTTTACCGCCGCGCAATTTTGGCAGCAAGTCTTCAGTCAAGGTGGTGGACGCCGCCAGCAAGCCGGCGCTGGCGGTGGACATCATGGCCGCCAGGGCAGCTGCGATCACCAGGCCACGGATGCCGTCCGGCAGCGAGATTTTGACGATAGCGGCGAAGGCGTTGTTGACGTTGTCCAGGTCCGGGATCAGCACGTGTGCAGCCATGCCTATCAGTGCGCAAACCAGGCCATAGATGATGCAGTAGATACCCGCCGAGGTGCCGGCGTACTGCGCCACTTTTTCGCTCTTGGCGGTGAACACCCGTTGCCAGATGTCCTGACCGATCAGGATGCCGAAGAAGTAGATCATGAAGTAGGTGATGATGGTGTCCCAGCCAATGCTGGTGAAGTTGAAGCTGGCGGCCGGTAATTGCGCGACCAATTGATCCCAGCCACCCACACGGTACAGGCAGATTGGCAGCAACAGGAACATCAGACCGACGGTCTGGATACCGAACTGGACGATGTCGGTCAGGGTCAATGACCACATGCCGCCGATGGTCGAGTAAATGACGACGATACCGCCACCGACCAGTACAGAGACCCAGAACGGCAGGTCAAACAGCACTTGCAGTACGGTACCGATGGCCAGAATTGAAACCACGCCGATCATCAGGGCGTAGGCCAGCATGATGGTCGCGCTGGCGGTACGGGCCATCGGGTTATAGCGTTTTTCCAGCACTTGGGTGACGGTAAACACTTTCAGTTTCAGCAGTGGTTTGGCGAGGAACAGGTTCAACGCGATGATCCCGCAACCCAGTGCGGCGCAGAGCCAGAAACCGGAGATGCCGTGCACGTAGCCCAGACGCACGGTGCCTACGGTGGACGCGCCACCGAGGACGGTAGCGGCCATGGTGCCCATGTACAGGCCCGGGCCGAGGTTACGACCGGCGACCAGGTAGTCTTCGTGGGTCTTGGCCTTGCGCATGCCGTAGTAGCCGAGTAGCAGCATCGCGGCGGCGTAGATGAGTACGACGAATAAATCCAATGCCATGATGGCGTGTCTCCGATTGTCTTTTTTATAGTGGAACTGAAATCAATCCCTGTGGAACCACCCGTTCCTGTGGGAACGTGTTGACCACAGGTAATGCGTTTGATCAGGCAACTTGCCGCGTCGCCGGTTTTGCGAGCGGGTCCGTGCTTTTGCTGCGTGGATCATTCGGGCCGAACACCGCAGCCGATTCCGGAAACAGGCTCAGCAATGCCAGGTACACCAGCGAGGCAAGCCCCAGGGTGACCGGCAGGCTGATGTCGATTCCGCCGGCCATTTCGCCCAGCGGCCCGACAAATTGCCCCGGCAGGTTCACGAAGCACAGGCCGACGGCCGCACTCGGGATCCAGGCACCCAGGCCACGCCAGTTCCAGCCGTGGGTGAACCAGTAGCGGCCACCTTTTTCGCCGCGGGTAAACACTTGCAGGTCATCCGGGCAGTAGAAGCCGCGACGCACCCGCAGGCCGATGATCATGATCACCATCCACGGGGTGGTGCAGGTGATGATCAGCACCGCGAAGGTCGACACGCTCTGCACCAGGTTCGCCGCGAAGCGCCCGATGAAGATGAAGGCAATCGACATCACACCGATCAGCAGCGTGGCCTTGACCCGTGACAGCACTCGCGGGAACACGCTGGACATGTCCAGCCCGGTGCCGTAGAGCGACGTGGTGCCGGTGGACATGCCGCCGATCACTGCAATCAGGCACACCGGCAGGAAGAACCAGCTCGGCGAGACCGCCAGCAGGCCGCCGACATAGTTGTTGGCCGCGATGTAGTCCGGGGCCTTGATCGCTACGATGGTGGCGGTGGCCAGGCCGAACAGGAACGGGATGAAGGTCGCGATCTGCGAAATCACCACTGCGGCCATGATCCGGCGCTTGGAGGTTTCACGCGGAATGTAGCGCGACCAGTCGCCGAGGAACGCGCCGAAGGAAATCGGGTTGCTCATGGCCACCAGTGCCGCACCGATGAACGCCGCCCAGAAACCTGGCTGGCCCATGTTGACGGTGCCGGCGTAGTTCACATCGAAAGGACCGGCGAAGGCGAAGACACCCAGCAGGAACAGCAGGCTGGCGCTCCACACCGCGATCTTGTTGACCCACAGCAGAAAACGGAAACCATAGATGCAAACGGTCAGCACCAGGATCGCGAACAGACCGTAGGCCAGGCCCAGGGTCAGGTCGGTTTCCGGAAGGCCGATCAGGCGTTTGGCGCCACCGATCAGCGCATCGCCCGAACTCCACACCGAAAGCGAGAAGAAGGCGATGGCGGTCAACAGCGACAGGAACGAACCGACGATCCGCCCGTGCACGCCGAAGTGCGCACCGGAAGACACGGCGTTGTTGGTACCGTTGATCGGGCCGAACAGGCCCATTGGCGCGAGGATCAGCGAACCCAGCAACACGCCCAGCACAATCGCCCAGACGCCTGCCTGGAAAGACAGGCCGAACAACACCGGGAAGCTGCCGAGTACGGCGGTAGCAAAGGTATTCGAACCACCGAAGATCATCCGGAACAAGTCCGTCGGGCCTGCGGTGCGTTCGTTGTCCGGGATCTGTTCGACCCCGTGGGTTTCAATTTGCGTAAGGCTTTGGTCGTTGTTTTTGTTATTCATGATCTGCTCCGATCATAAAGGCGCGCTCATCGTGTGTGAGCGTCGCCTGTTTCTAAGGGGTTGGCAGCCCTTCCGGCATTGCGGACAAATGTTCGTGGCAGGCCAGCCATAGGCCTTGTTGTTCTTGGCCAGACGCTTGTTTCTTGAAAACAATCGTCTCGCGCTCCTGGCTGAAGTGTTGCTCCCCTTGCATGCGCAGCTCGGTGGCTACGTCATGGATGAAAATCGCCACATCACCTTGCAGGCTGACGAAGGCGTTGCTCGAGGTGCACGACAGCACCTCGAAGCCATCCTCGGCACGCCAGCTGTCCCACAACGCCTGATAGGCATCGCGCGACAGCAGGGGCTGTTCGAGGGTGTAGAAGACGAAGCTGGCGTCAGAGCTGAAGGCACCGAAGTAGGCTTCGCGATCGTTACGAGCGAAGGCAGACACCAGATCGGCGGCGGCTTGCAATACCTGATCACGTTCGTTCATCACCCATCCTCAGCGATGGACCACGCCAGGCAGTACGCAGAGCATCTCGTACAGCAGGTTGGCGGCCAGCAGCGAGGTGTTGCCGGTGGTGTCGTAAGCGGGCGAGACTTCTACCAGATCGCAACCGACCAGGTCGAGGCCTTGGCAGCCACGCACGATCTCGATTGCCTGAATGGTCGTCAGGCCACCGATTTCCGGGGTGCCGGTCCCAGGCGCCCAGGCCGGGTCGATGCCGTCGATGTCGAAGCTCAGGTACACCGGGCCGCCGCCGACTTTCTCGCGAACTTCGGCCATCAGCGGCGCCAGGGATTTGTGCCAGCACTCTTCGGCCTGAACCACGCGGAAGCCCTGGTTGCGGCTCCAGTTGAAGTCGTCAGCGGTGTAGCCCTGGGCGCGCAGACCGATCTGCACAACTCGGTCCGGATCCAGCAGGCCTTCTTCAACGGCGCGACGGAAGGTGGTGCCGTGGGCGATTTTCTCGCCGAACATGTGATCGTTCACATCGGCGTGGGCGTCGATGTGCACCAGGCCGACCTTGCCGTGCTTTTTATGGATGGCGCGCAGGATCGGCAGGGTGATGGTGTGGTCACCGCCCAGGGTCAGCGGGATCACGTCGTGTTCGAGGATGTTGTCGTAGGATTCTTCGATGATCCGTACGGCATCCAGCAGGTTGAAGGTGTTGATCGCGATGTCGCCGATGTCGGCAACCGACAGCGAGTCGAACGGTGCTGCGCCAGTGGCCATGTTGTACGGGCGAATCATGACCGATTCAGCGCGGATTTCGCGAGGCCCGAAACGGGTGCCAGGGCGCAGGGAAGTGCCAATGTCCAATGGCACGCCTACGAAGGCAGCGTCCAGGCCGGCAGCGGTATTCAAGTGAGGGAGTCGCATCATGGTGGCGATGCCGCCGAAGCGCGGCATTTCGTTGCCGCCCAGTGGTTGGTGAAGAATCTTGTCCACGGGTAAGGCCTCATCGTCGTTGTTTTATTTATGTCGGATACACCGTTCACAGTAGGCACGGGCACCGCTGGGGGCCGATTCTGCGAAATGTAGTGACGGGGAAGAATCGCTCCGCGCAAATACTTAGTTCAGATTTTTCTAAACTAATGGAGGTGGCAGCGATAGACTTCACGCCAGCGCAAACGATGCCAGGAACCAATCTTGTGGGAGCGAGCCTGCTCGCGAAGGCGGTGGGGCTAGTCAACTTCGTTGTTGGCCTAGCGCCCTCTTCGCGAACAGGCTCGCTCCCACCAGGTTCTCTATGGATTCGAGCATTGCGCGCCCCCAGTTTTCGGAGTCTTCCATGGCCAACGCTTTACCCGATCTGAAACTATTGCGCATTTTCGTCAGCGTGGTGCGTCATCAGGGCTTCGCCAACGCCCAGCAAGAGCTCAATCTCTCGACGTCGGCCATCAGCACTTACATGAGCCAGCTCGAAGCCGCGCTGGGCCTGGTGCTGTGCCATCGCGGCCGTGGCGGTTTCAGCCTCACCAGCAAGGGCGAGCTGTTTCATCAGGAAACCTTGCGGTTACTGGGCGAGCTGGAGGGCTTCGAACAATACGCCGCCGCGCTCAAGGGCGAATTGCGCGGGACGCTGAACCTGGGGGTGATCGACTCCACCGTCAGCGACAAGGCCTTGCCGTTCGCCGAAGCCATTGGCGCCTACAGTCAGGAACACCCGGCAGTGCATTTGCACTTGTCGGTCATGAGCCCCTACGAATTGCAACTCGGCGTGCAGGACAACCGTCTTGATCTGGCCATCGGTGCGTTCTCCACGCGCATGAGCGGCCTGGTGTACATGCCGCTCTACCGCGAACAGCATTGGTTGTATTGCAGTGCCCGGCATCCGCTGTTCAATGAGCGGCGTATTCCCGAGCAGGTCATCACCCAGCAACGCATGGTCGGTCGCGGTTACTGGAGCCAGGCCGAACTGGCGCGGCACGGCTTCAAGCACAGCGCCGCCACCGTGGAGAGCATGGAGGCGCAGCTGATCCTGGTGCTGTCCGGCGCCTACATCGGTTACTTGCCCGAGCATTACGCCCAGGCCTGGGCGGACAAGGGTGACTTGCGGGTGTTGCTGCCGGCGACCTTCGGTTATCAGGCACCATTCTCGATGATCGTGCGCCGTGGACGCAGTCGCGAGCCGCTGATCCAGACCTTCCGCGATCTGCTCAAAGCGCAGCTCAACCAGGCCGCTTAAGGAAACGTTGCG
This sequence comes from Pseudomonas fluorescens group sp. PF-69, assembly GCF_054481235.1. Taxonomy (NCBI): domain Bacteria; kingdom Pseudomonadati; phylum Pseudomonadota; class Gammaproteobacteria; order Pseudomonadales; family Pseudomonadaceae; genus Pseudomonas; species Pseudomonas fluorescens group sp. PF-69. The sequence goes on from NZ_JBTMNC010000001.1 coordinate 3,215,957, forward strand.
ATGCCCAGAATTCAATGTCCCCGCTGCCTGCGTCCGCAAAGCCATTGCCTGTGCCCGTTGGTCCCGAGCCTCGACAGCCGCACCCGTGTGTTGTTGCTGCAACACCCGAGTGAAGTGAATCACGCGCTGAACACCGCGCGTCTGGCCGCGTTGGGCTTGAACAATGCCGAACTGATGGTCGGCGAGGTATTCGAGGATTTGCCGGTGCTGTTGAATCAACCGGGGTATCAGGCGCGGTTGCTGTTTCCCGGCGAAGACGCGCAGCCGATTCAAACCTGTGCCGTCACCGATGAACCGATATTGCTGGTGGTCCCGGATGGCACCTGGCGCAAGGCTCGCAAGCTATTGCACCTCAACCCGCTGCTGGCGGCGTTGCCGAGGGTGACCCTGGCCGAGGGGGGCGTGTCCCGCTACCGACTGCGCAAGGCCCCCGGGCCGGGGGCGTTGTCGACGATCGAGGCGATTGTCCAGGCATTGGAAACCCTTGAGGCACCAACGTCGTTCGAGCCGTTGCTCAGGCCGTTCGAAGCGTTGATCGAGGGGCAGATTGCGGCGATGGGGAAGGAGACTTTTGAGCGTAATCATGGGGCGAAATAATCGTTGTCAGGCGAGTCTCATCGCGAGCAAGCTCGCTCCCACAGGTTTCGCGGCAATCATCGATTTAGCGTTCGCCGCAGAACAGTGTGGGAGCGAGCTTGCTCGCGATGAAGCGCTGAATTTGAAGAGGACTACCTTTCGCGCATCGCCTCGGTCCGCGCTTTGAGCACCGGTTTGAGCAGGTAATCCAGCACACTTTTCTCCCCGGTGATGATATCCACCGTCGCCACCATCCCCGGAATGATCAACAGCGGTTTCGCATCCCCGCCCAGGTGGTTCTTGTCGGTACGCACCTGGATCAGATAGAAGCTGTTGCCCTTGTCATCGGTGATGGTGTCGGCGCTGATCAATTCCAGTTTCGCGCTCAGGCCGCCGTAGATGGTGTAGTCGTAGGCGCTGAACTTGACCATGGCTTTCTGGCCTGGATGCAGGAACGCCACGTCTTGCGGCCGCACTCTGGCCTCGATCAGCAGGTTGTCTTCCAGCGGCACGATTTCCACCATGTCGCTGCCCGGCTGGACCACGCCGCCGATGGTGTTGACCTTCAGCGTTTTGATAATCCCGTGAACCGGCGAGACTACCGTAGTGCGGGTCACGCGGTCGTCGATGGCGATGCTCGACGCGGTGATTTTCGACAGGTCGGTGCGTTTCTCATTCAGCTCCTTGGCGGCTTCCGAACGGAAGGTTTGTTCGGACTCGTCGATCTTGCTCTTGATCTCGTTGATCGCCGATTCGGCGCGGGGAATGGCCAGGGTGGTGGCGTTCAGCGAGCCGCGAATCTCCACCGCGCTGCGTTTGAGGCGCAGGATCTCCACCGGTGACACCGCCCCCGTGCCCACCAGTGGCGTGGACATGTTCATCTCTTGCTGCAGCAGTGCCAGGCTTGAGCTGTATTGCCCCTGTTTCGAGCGAAATTCCGCCAGTTCCTGGGTTTTTTGCCGAAGTTGTTCGCTCAATGTGCGTTGTTCGCTGGCCAGTCGCCGTTGCCGTTGTTCATACAATGAACGTTCGTCTTCGGCCACCTGGGGCGCCTTGGCGATCACTTCGTCCGACAGCTTGAACGGCCGACCTTCGGCCTCCGCCGACAGGCGTTCGACCTGTGCGGTCAGTGCATAGCGATCAGCCTCGCTTTCACCCTTGTTCGACAGATAGCGCGTGTCATCCAGGCGCAGCAAGGTATCGCCCTTGTTCACCATTTGCCCTTCACGCACGAAAATTTCGGTGACGATGCCGCCTTCAAGGTTCTGGATCACCTGAACCTTGCTCGACGGAATCGCCTTACCTTCGCCCATGGTGACTTCCTGCAGCACCGCGAATTTGGCCCAGACCAGCGCGCTGATCAACAAGCCTGCCGCCAGCCATACGGTGATCCGCGACCAGCGCGGTGAGTCCTGCAGCGAAGCGCCGGCGGTTTCCGGCATGAATTCGCTTTCGGCGCTTTTGGCGAAGCTGCCGAAGTAACCCCGCTCCTTCGAATGGGCAGGCGACTTGTCGGATGATGAACGAGCCATGAGTCGCTCCTAGACGGCCGAAGAGCCGACACGGCCCTTGCGCAGTGCATCGATGACCGCTTCTTTGGGCCCGTCGGCGACAATCCGCCCGTTGTCCAGCACCACCAGCCGATCCACCAGGCTGAGCATCGAGGTTCGGTGGGTGACCAGCAACACGGTTTTGCCCTGGACACAGCCGTGGAGTTTTTGCCGCAAAACGTCTTCGCTGCTGTTGTCCATGGCGCTGGTGGGTTCGTCGAGCAGCAGGATCGGCGGGTCGAGCAACAACGCCCTCGCCAGCAACACGGCCTGACGCTGGCCACCGGACAGCAATTGACCACGCTCGCCCACGGGGCGGTCGAAGCCTTGCGGGTGTTGCCGGGCCAGTTCGGTGACACCGGTGAGTTCGGCGACTTCGAGCATGCGTGAGTCGCTGATGTAGCGCGCGCCGAGGGTGAGGTTATCGCGCAGGCTACCGGCCAGTAGTGGCAGGTCGTGGGCGACGTAACCGATTTGATGACGCAGGTCGGCGACGTCCAGTTGTCGCAAGTCCAGGCCATCGAGCAACAGCTGGCCTTCTTCCGGTTCGTAAAAACCCATCACCAGTCGTGCCAGGGTGCTTTTGCCCGAGCCGCTGCGGCCGATGACGCCGATCCGCTCGCCGGGCTTGACGCTGAAACTGACATTGGCCAGCGCCGCACTGTTCTGGCCGTTGTAGTGGAAGGTCACGCCGACGACATCCAGCGCGCCCTGCAGTTGCGTGCGCTCCAGCGGCCGTTGTTTGGCATCGCGTTCCTGTGGCAGCGACATCAGCGCGTCGGTACTTTTCATGGTCAGTTGCGCTTGCTGGTAGCGGGTGATCAAACCGGCGATCTGGCCCAGTGGCGCCAACACGCGGCTGCCGAGCATGTAGCTGGCCACCAGTGCGCCGACGCTGAGGTTGCCGGCGATGATGCTGTAGACACCGGCAACAATGGTCGCCATGCCGGAAAACTGCTGGATGAACAGCGTGCCGTTGGTGGCCAGCGCCGAGAGGTTACGCGCATGGCTGTCGAGGCGGGTGAGGGCGCCATGGGTGCTTTCCCACTTGTGCTGGCGCTCGCTTTCGGCGCTGCAGGCCTTGAGGGTTTCCAGGCCGCCGAGGGTTTCGATCAGCAGGGCCTGGCGTTCGGCACCGAGGCTGAGGCTCTTCTGCACGGTGTCGCGCAGCCGCCCCTGTATCACCATGGCGAAAATGATCGTGATCGGAAACGCCAGCACCGGAATCACCACCAGCCATCCACCGAGCAGGCCGATCACCACCAGCATGAGCACCACGAAGGGCAGGTCGATGAGGCTGGTGAGGGTGACGGCGGTGAGGAATTCCCGCAGGCCCTGGAAGTCATGAATGCTCTGGGCAAAACCACCGATGGTCGCCGGCCGCGCTTTCATCGACATGCCGGTGATGCGTTCGAACAGGGTCGCCGAGAGGATCACATCGGTTTTCTTCCCGGCAGTGTCCAGCAGATGCGCGCGCACCACCCGTAGCACCAGTTCGAAACCGGTGCCGATCAGCAAGCCGATGGACAGCACCCACAGGGTCGACGTGGCCTGGTTGGGCACCACGCGGTCGTAGGTCTGCATCACGAACAACGGCACCATCAGGCCCAGCAGGTTGATCAGGAAGCTCGCCAGAATGGCATCGCTGTACAGCCATTTCGACAGCTTCAGGGTGTCGCGGAACCAGGCCTGCACACGAGGCACGAGGGGGGAGCGCAAGTCTTCCAGTTCATGCCGTGGTCGGGCGAACAAGGCCTGACCGGAATAATGCGTTTCAAGTTCCTCTGGGCTGATCCATTGTTCACCGCCGTCGGCTTCGCTGGGCAGGATCAGCACCCGGCCGTCATCGCCAATGCGACGCAAAACCGCAGTACGACCGTTGTCGAGCAACAGCAGGACGGGCAGGTTGAGCGCGGAGATGTCTTTAAGTTCGCGACGCAGCAAGCGCGCCTGCAAACCGGCCCGGGCCGCTGCACGAGGCAGCAGGTCCAGGCTCAGGCGTTGGTGTGCCATTGGCAGCCCGGCACTCAGGCTGGCGCGACTGACCGTCGCGCCATGCAGTTTGCAGAGGATCAACAGACCGTCCAGAAGCGGGTCATCAAAGCTCAGACGCGGATCGACACCGATGTTGCCGGGTTCCATGCTGGTCAAATTGGTCGCTCCAGGTACTACTTCAGTTCAGGCAGACGAGCTTCGTTCTTTACCTCGGCCTTGGCGATCGCATCGGCGGGCAGCACCACCCGCTGTTTGCTCAACAATTGGCCCATGTTCGCCAGTACACGGTACATCGAAAACTCCTCGGTGTAGCGCACTTCGGTGTAGCGGCGGTTGGCGTTGTAGAGCTCGTTTTCACTGTCCAGCAGGTCGAGCAGGGTGCGTTGGCCAAGGCCGAACTGATCCTGATAGGCCACGCGCACGCGTTTACTGGTCTCGGCGTATTCACGGGCGGTCGGGGTCTGTTTCTTGGCGTTGACCATGGCGTTCCAGGCCAGGTGGATGTTTTCGTTGAGCTGGCGCAGGGCATTGTTCCGGATGTCCATCGCCTGATTGATCTTGTGCGCATCGGAGGCCATGCGAGCCTTGTCGCTGCCGCCGCGGAACAGGTTGTAGTTCATCACCACGCCCACGCGCCATTCGTTGTCATGGCCTTCTTCGCCCGCAATGTTGTTGTTCGCTCCGACGGCGGCTTCAGCATCGAAGCGCGGGTAGAACGGCGACTTGGCCACTTCGTACTGGCTTTCGGCGGATTGCACGTCAGCCTGGGCGGATTTCAGGTAAGGGTTGTTCTCCACCATGCTCTGCTGCGCTTCCTGCAGCGATGCAGGCACTTCGCCTCGGGTCGACGGCGGCGTTTCAAGCTCATCGGGCATGCGCCCCACGACGCTGTAGAAGTTCGACTCGGCGTCGGCCAGATCGACTTCGGCGGTGTCGAGGTTGTTCTCTGCCAATGCCCGGCGAGCATTGGACTGGTCGGCGTCGGCGTTGCTGCCGACACCACGCTGGGTGCGCAGGCCGATCTGGTCGTTGACCCGCAAGTGCGCCTGCAGGTTGTTCTTGGCCAGTGTCACCAGTTCGCGGCGCTTGAGCACGTCGAGGTAGACCTCGATGGTGCGCAGGGCCAGATCCTGGGCGGTGCCCTGAGCGTAATAGGCCCGGGAGTTGACCACCCCTTTGGTGCGTTCGACTTCGTTGGCGGTGTTGAACCCGTCGAAGAGCATCTGCCGAAGGCGCAGTTCCGATTGGGTGTAGTTCAGGATTGCCGTGTGGTGGTTGCCGAGGGCCCGGGTGTTGGTGTTATCGCTGTACCCGCGCCCGTACGCGGCATTCAGGTCAACCGATGGATAAAAGCCCCCCTTGGCGACCTTGACGTCTTCATCAGCCGACAGACGGCTGTCTACTCGCGACGCCAGCTCCGGGTGGGTCGCGATGGTGCTCTGGATCGCCTCGGTCAATGACATGGCCTGCACTTGAGAAGTGCAGGACATGGCCAGCAGAACCGCGCTGCAAAGGGGTGTTAAGAGGCGCATGGGTACATCTCCCTGATTCCTGATGGTGCTTTATCAGTCGCCAATTATTTGACGACTTTTATAGGTAAACCGTTTCATTGTTTTAACATCAGAGCTAAGAACATTCTGGGAAAGAGCTAAGAACTATTTCTCATAATAGTTATTCCAAAAAAAACTTATGCACTCCGCAAAATCCAGCACATTGTTCAATGCGAAAGCCCTTGATTTATGAGCTTTAGGGCGCTCTTCGGGGTTTGAGGAAAGTTCCAATCCACTTATCGACAATGGACGGAGAAGTGCTGGAGGGGAGGGATGCGTAGCAGACTGGAGTGACGGTTTTTTGTCACTTGTGTGATTCCGGATCGTTACGCTGCGCTCGCAGGACAGGTTGGGCTGGATTTGGATCCCGATGCCATTGATTGCAAACGGGTTTGTCCAGATACGCGAACGATGTCCGTGAGTTTCACGCTGGGCGAGAATGTCGCCATAGGACGGTGGTCTACTCAGGTAAATCCGCTGACCCGCAGACAATCCGCCAGGCAACCCGCCTGAGCCATCAAGCATGTTCTCCGTGATAAATCAGGGTGCCGACAGCGGTTGGCAGCGGAGGAAATGCACATGGCTACGCTCATCGGTATTGTCAGTAAAGTCATCGGTCAGGTGTTCGCGGTGGCGGGCGACGGCACGCGTCGTGTCCTGGTCGAGGGGGACCGGTTGTTCGCCGGCGATCAACTGAATACCGGGGCCGAAGGCGCAGTAGCGGTGCATTTGCAAAATGGCCATGAGCTGACCCTCGGGCGCGGCAGCAGCCTGCAAATGACCCCTCAATTGCTGGCGGATCAGTCGCCCCATGTGGTGGACACCAATGAGTCGGTGACGCCAAGCCAGGCGCAACTCACCGATGTCGAGCAACTTCAAAAGGCCATCGCTGCCGGTGATGACCCGACGCAAACCGCCGAGGCCACGGCGGCCGGTCCAGGTTCGACCGGGCCTGCCGGTGGTGCGCTGGGCGGCGGCCACAGTTTTGTCATGCTCGAAGAAGTGGCGGGACGGGTCGATCCAACCATTGGCTTCCCCACCGCCGGCTTCAATGGCATTCCCGAGTTTCCTGAAGAGCGGTTTAACGGCGATATCAACAATGGCAACAATGGTGCCGGCACGCCGACGGCAGTCGTCACCCCCCCTGACACCACGCCGCCCGTCAACAACCCGGTCACCCTCAACGGCCTGTCCATCGAGGGCGGCGAACTGACCGTCAACGAAGCCAATCTCGCGGATGGCTCGGCCAGCAATCCCGGTGCGCTGACCCAGAGCGGCACGTTTACCGTCACGGCGCTCGACGGGCTCACCAGTCTGAGCGTCGGCGGAATCAACGTGGTCAGCGGCGGTGTGGCTGCGGGTTTTCCCCAGTCGATCACCACACCGCTGGGCAGCACCCTGACCATCACCGGATATAACCCGGCCACCGGTGTGGTGAGTTACAGCTACACCCTCAATGGCAGCGAAAACCACGCGTCCGGGGACGGTACCCAACTCAGTGAACACTTCACAGTGGTTGCCGGCGACAGCAACGGCGACAGCGCCACGGGTTCGCTGGACGTCAATATCAGTGATGACGTCCCTAAAGCCGTCGATGACAGTAACGCGGCCACGGCGTCAGAAACCCATCTGACCCTGAATGGCAGCGTACTGACCAACGATGTGCAAGGCGCCGACCGCATCCCCACCGGACCGGAAAGCGGCCCCGTGGTGGGTGGCACTTTCATCGGGACTTACGGCACGTTGGTGCTCAATGCCAATGGCACGTACACCTACACCCTCGATACCAGTGATGCGGATTTCAAGGCCCTGCATGGCGGTGGCGACGGGACCGAAACGTTCACCTACACGCTTAAGGATGCTGACGGCGATACCAGCACGGCGAATCTGGTTCTGCAGATCCACAACAACGACGACCCGGTGACGATTGGCGGACTGAACGTCGAAGGTGGCGAGCTGACGGTTTACGAAAAAAACCTCACCTACGGCAGCAACCCGGATGCGGCGGCGCTGACCCAGAGCGGCACCTTCACGGTCAATGCGCCGGACGGTTTGCAAAGCCTGACTGTGAGTGGCGTCTCGATAATCAGCGGCGGCGTTCCGGTGGGCTTCCCGCAATCGGGTAGCACTGACACGGGCGCGACCTTCACCGTCACCGGTTACAACCCGGCGACCGGTGTGGTGAGTTACAGCTACACCCTGAATTACACCGACACTCATCCGAATGCCAATGGCGCCAACAGCATCACCGAGCATTTCGAAGTTGTCGCCACCGATACCGATGGCAGCACGGCGCACGCGCAAATCGACGTCAACATCGTCGATGACCTGCCGACTGCGAACGCCGACAAGGCCTCGGTCGCCGAGGGCGGTGTGGTCACCGGCAACGTGCTGGCGAACGACGTCGGCGGCGCGGATGGCCCGGCCGCCGGTGGTGGCGTGGTCGGCGTGCGCGCCGGCTCGGACACCTCGACCCCGGTGGTGGGCGGGCTGAACAGCCAGATCAACGGCACCTACGGCTACCTGACCCTGGACGCCCACGGCAACGCCGAATACCACAGCTACCCCAACAGCGTGAACGGCCCCGGCGCGACCGACACCTTCACCTACACCCTGCGTGACGGCGACGGCGACCAGAGCACCACGACCATCACCATCGACGTGAACAACAGCTGCATCAAAGCGGTCAGCGACAACGACGTGACCGTCTACGAAAAAGCCCTCGACGACACCAAGGACGGCCAGGACCTGGCGGCCGGCTACGCCACCGGCAGCGATCCACATAACACGGGCGAGACCGCCAGCGGCACCCTGGTCGGCGCGGTCACCGGCGCCACCGGTGCGCTCAGCTACAGCCTGGTCGGCAGCGCCCAGGGCCATTTCGGGCTGATCCAGCTCAACTCCGATGGCACCTACACCTACACCCTGACGACACCGGCGAACACCACGCCGCATGCGAACGACGGCCCCAACACCGTCACTGAAACCTTCACCTACCAGGCCACCGACTCCCTGGGCAACATGGTCACCAGCACCATCGTGGTCAACATCGTCGATGACGTGCCCAAGGCCAATGCCGATACAGCCTCGGTCACCGAGGGCGGCGTGGTCACCGGCAACGTGCTGGCGAACGATGTCGGCGGCGCGGATGGCCCGGCCGCCGGTGGCGGTGTGGTCGGCGTGCGTGCCGGCTCGGACACCTCGACCCCGGTGGTCGGCGGCCTCAACAGCCAGATCAACGGCACCTACGGCTACCTGACCCTGGACGCCCACGGCAACGCCGAATACCACAGCTACCCCAACAGCGTGAACGGCCCCGGCGCGACCGATACTTTCACCTACACCCTGCGTGACGGCGACGGCGACCAGAGCACCACGACCATCACCATCGACGTGAACAACAGCTGCATCAAAGCGGTCAGCGACAACGACGTGACCGTCTACGAAAAAGCCCTCGACGACACCAAGGACGGCCAGGACCTGGCGGCCGGCTACGCCACCGGCAGCGATCCACATAACGCGGGCGAGACGGCCAGCGGCACCCTGGTCGGCGCGGTCACTGGCGCCACCGGCGCGATCAGCTACAGCCTGGTCGGCAGCGCCCAGGGCCATTTCGGGCTGATCCAGCTCAACTCCGACGGCACCTATACCTACACCCTGACGACACCGGCGAACACCACGCCGCATGCGAACGACGGCCCCAACACCGTCACCGAAACCTTCACCTACCAGGCCACCGATTCCCTGGGCAACGTGGTCACCAGCACCATCGTGGTCAACATCGTCGATGACGTGCCCAAGGCCAATGCCGATACAGCCTCGGTCACCGAGGGCGGCGTGGTCACCGGCAACGTGCTGGCGAACGATGTCGGCGGTGCTGACGGCCCGGCCGCCGGTGGTGGCGTGGTCGGCGTGCGCGCCGGCTCGGACACCTCGACCCCGGTCGTGGGCGGCCTGAACAGCCAGATCAACGGCACCTACGGCTACCTGACCCTGGATGCCCACGGCAACGCCGAGTACCACAGCTACCCCAACAGCGTGAACGGCCCGGGCGCGACCGACACCTTCACCTACACCCTGCGTGACGGCGACGGCGATCAAAGCACCACGACCATCACCATCGACGTGAACAACAGCTGCATCAAAGCGGTCAGCGACAACGACGTGACCGTCTACGAAAAAGCCCTCGACGACACCAAGGAGGGCCAGGACCTGGCGGCTGGCTATGCCACCGGCAGCGATCCCCATAACACGGGCGAGACGGCCAGCGGCACCCTGGTCGGCGCGGTCACCGGCGCCACCGGTGCGCTCAGCTACAGCCTGGTCGGCAGCGCCCAGGGCCATTTCGGGCTGATCCAGCTCAACTCCGATGGCACCTACACCTACACCCTGACGACACCGGCGAACACCACGCCGCATGCGAACGACGGCCCCAACACCGTCACTGAAACCTTCACCTACCAGGCCACCGATTCCCTGGGCAACGTGGTCACCAGCACCATCGTGGTCAACATCGTCGATGACGTGCCCAAGGCCAATGCCGATACAGCCTCGGTCACCGAGGGCGGCGTGGTCACCGGCAACGTGCTGGCAAACGATGTCGGCGGCGCGGATGGCCCGGCCGCCGGTGGCGGTGTGGTCGGCGTGCGTGCCGGCTCGGACACCTCGACCCCGGTCGTGGGCGGCCTGAACAGCCAGATCAACGGCACCTACGGCTACCTGACCCTGGATGCCCACGGCAACGCCGAGTACCACAGCTACCCCAACAGCGTGAACGGCCCCGGCGCGACCGACACCTTCACCTACACCCTGCGTGACGGCGACGGCGACCAGAGCACCACGACCATCACCATCGACGTGAACAACAGCTGCATCAAAGCGGTCAGCGACAACGACGTGACCGTCTACGAAAAAGCCCTCGACGACACCAAGGACGGCCAGGACCTGGCGGCCGGCTACGCCACCGGCAGCGATCCACATAACGCGGGCGAGACCGCCAGCGGCACGCTGGTCGGTGCGGTCACCGGCGCCACTGGTGCGATCAGCTACAGCCTGGTCGGCAGCGCTACCGGGACTTACGGGCAGATTCTGCTCAACCCCGATGGCACCTACACCTACACCCTGACCTCGGCACCGAAAACCACCCCAGGTGCCAACGATGGCGCCAACACCCTGAGTGAAAGCTTTACCTACAAAGCCACCGACGCGGCGGGCAACACCACCACCAGCACTATCGTGGTCAATATCGTCGATGACGTGCCCAAGGCCGTGGGTTCGGAGCGCTCAGTGACAGCTGTTGAGATCGACTCCAACCTGCTGCTGGTGATCGACGTGTCTGGCAGTATGGCCGACCCCTCTGGCGTACAAGGTCTGTCGCGGCTGGATCTGGCCAAGCAGGCGATCAGTGCCTTGCTCGACAAGTACGACGACCTCGGCGACGTCAAAGTGCAGATCGTCACCTTCAGCGGCGGTGCCACCGACAAGACCCCGATCTGGGTGGATGTCGCAACGGCAAAATCGATCATCTCCGGCCTGGCGGCGGGCGGTAACACCAACTACGACGCCGCCGTGGCTGCGGCGAAAACGGCATTCGACACCAGTGGCAAACTGACAGGAGCGCAAAACGTCGGCTATTTCTTCTCTGATGGCAAACCCAACGAAGGTGCTATCGGGTCGCAGGACGAGGCTGCCTGGAAGGCATTCCTTGAATCCAGGGACATCAAGAACTATGCGATTGGCCTGGGTGACGGTGTGGGCAATGCCAACCTCGATCCACTGGCGTATGACGGCACCACCACGCCTGGCAACAACACCAACGCGGTAGTGGTCAGCGACCTCAATCAACTGAGTTCGGTACTGTCGGGCACGGTGATTGGCGCACCGGTTACCGGTTCGCTGTTGGGCGAAGGCGGAACGTTCGGTGCCGATGGTGGCTTCATCAAATCGATTACCGTTGATGGCACCACCTACACCTATGACCCGAAAGGCAACCTCAACCAGGGTTCCCTGGGCTTCAGCGGTGGCGCCAACCACGGCACTTTCAACACGGTCGACAACACCCTGAGCATCGCCACCGATAACAAGGGCACCCTGGTGGTGAACCTCGACACCGGTGAATACAACTACGTGTCGCAGAAGGCCACGTCGGTGGTGATCACCGAAAACATCGGCTTCACCGTCAGCGACAACGACGGCGATCTCGCCAGTTCGAACCTGGTGGTCAAAGTCGTTCCGAACGCGCCACCCGTGGCGGTCGATGATCACATCATCACCAACGTACTGTCGGGCAGTGTGACGGTGCCGGGTGAATTGCTGCTGGCTAACGATACTGACGCCAATGGTGATCCGCTCACGGTGTCGCCGACGACCTACAACACCGGCTGGATCTCCAAGGCAGTGGACTTCACCGGTACCGGCGCGATCAACTTCAAGGGAACCAACGCCAACAACAGCGCTAACCAGAACCTGGCCGATGTGCGCAGTTCGTTCTCGGCCAATGCCGCCACCATGACAGCGGTGCTGGTGGTCAGTGGTTACCTCGGTGCGGTGAACAGTTCCAGCGCCAACGTCAACGATGAGGATCGCATCACCGTCAATCTGAAACAGGGCGAAACCCTCAACCTGGATCACAACCTGATGGCCGGTCACGTGGCCATGGAGTACTCGATCAACGGTGGGGCGTGGAACACCCTCGCGGACGGGCAAACCCTTACCGCGACGTCAGATGCGACCTACCAGATTCACATCACCAACATCACCAATAGCAGTGGCAGCAACGCCAACGGGGCGGAAAACTACCAACTGACCATGACCCTCAACTACGCCGGTGCCCATGACATTGCCCCGGATTACCACGGCACCTACACCGCCAGCGACAGCCATGGTGGCAGCGACAGCGCCCACCTGACCATCAGCTACCAGGACAGTCACATCCTCACCGGGACGGCGGGCAATGACACGCTGGTGGCGGGCAACGGCGACAACATCCTCAATGCCGGTGACGGTAATGACATCCTCACGGCAGGCACCGGCGACAACGAGCTGCACGGCGGCGCCGGCAACGACTTGCTCTACAGTGGTCCGGGCAATGATCTGCTCGACGGTGGCATCGGCAACGACACTGCCAGCTACGCCCATGCCACGGCCGGAGTCACGGTCGACCTGAGCCTGCTCGGCGCTCAGAACACCATTGGCGCCGGCACCGATACCCTGACCGGCATCGAAAACCTGACGGGCTCCAACTACAACGACACCCTGACCGGCGACAACAACAGCAACATCATCAATGGTGGCCTCGGAAACGATGTGCTCAATGGCGGGGGCGGCGATGATTTCCTGATCGGCGGCCTGGGCAACAACACCCTCACCGGCGGAGCCGGGGCCGACACTTTCGAGTGGCTCAAGGGCAACAGCGGTCACGACGTAGTTACCGACTTCGCACCGGGCACCGACAAACTGGACTTGTCGCAGTTGCTGCAAGGGGAAAACAACACCGCGGCATCGCTGGATGACTATCTGCACTTCACCGTCAGTGGCAGCGGTGCGTCAGTGGTGACCAGCATCGACGTCAGTGCATTGGCCGGCGCGGCGCCGAACCAGACCATCGATCTGGCAGGCGTCAACCTGGCGAGCCATTACGGAGTGACGCCGGGTGCGGGCGGGGTGATTACAGGGGCGGATACGGCGACCATCATCAACGGGATGCTCAATGATCATTCGTTGAAGGTGGATACCGTTTGATCTGAAAAAGGCCGCAGCCTCCGGTAGCTCCTGCCTGGGATCGTCTGGATCCCGTAGGAGCCGCCGAAGGCTGCGATCTGTTGATCTTGCTGGTCTCACATCGGTTCAGGCGGGCCGATCAATCTTCCCATTACCCCAAATACCCCCAACTCTCTGATCGCCTCCAGCTCACCCTGGGTCTCGACCATTTCTGCAATCAACGGCAGGTCAATGCTGTTGGTGGCCCTGAAGATCGCCTCGATGAACAGCCGTTTGTCTCGCTGCTCATCAATGTGCCTGATGTAGGCTCCATCGATTTTCAAGTAAGCCAGACCCAGTTGCGTCAAGTTGCCGATCTGGCTGAAGCTGCCGCCAAAATGCTGCAGGCCGATGCGGTAACCGGTGTTGAGCACACTGTGACTCAGCCGTTGCAGTTCGTCTGCGGGCGGCAGTTGGCATTCGTCGATTTCCAGGGTCAACAGCGGTGCAAGATCCGGCAGCGATTCGAGCATGTCGAGGATCAGTCGCAGCTGCGCCCGGTCGCGCAGGGTACTGCCGGACAAGCTCAGCGCCAGTGGCCAGCGGTTGGCGGCGAGGTATTCGAGGGTGGCGTCGAGCATCGCCAGATCGAAGCGTGCCGACCAGCCCAGACGCTCGATCCACGGCAGGAAATGTCCGGCGGCAATCGCTTCGCCCTGTGGGTCGATCAGACGCGCGAGGACTTTGTGGTGCAGCACCTGGCGGGGGTCAGCGCATTGCACCACCGGCTGAAAATACAGCTGCAGTTTGCCTTGGGTCAGGGCGTCGTCGAGCCAGGCACGCCAGTCATGTTGAGGCTGATTCGGTACGGTCTCGTGGTGCCCCAGCAGCACCCAGGGGCGGTCGGAGCGTTGCCGGGCTTGAGTCAGTGCATGGTCCAGGCGCATGAGCACGTCGCTGGCCGGCTCACCGGGGTGATAGGCGACAATGCCCAAATGGGCGACGGGCGTGCAATCGCTGGCGCCGGTCTGACGCAGGTTTTCCAAGGGGGCGCTGATCTCGGCGGCCAGTCGCTCGGCACCCTCGGTGTTCAGTCCCGGCATCAGCAGGCTGAATTCGCCACCACGGTTGCGTGCCGCCAGCCAGGCGCGCCGTTCGGGCAATTGGGTCAAGCGCTTGAGCAATTCGCCTATCGCGCTGATCAATGCATCGGTGCGTTGCCCGCCAAGACGTTGGTTGAGTCCCACCAGATCGTTGATCTGCAGCATCAGTAAATGGCCGTCGCTGTTTTGCTCATCGACCAGTAAGTAATCGGCCAGTTGCTCATCCAGCAAGCGACGGTTGGCCAACCCGGTCAGGCTGTCCTGATAGGACTCGCGGCGTAGTTGTTCACTGCGTTCGGCTTCTTCGGCGAATAACGCTTTGAGTTTCTTGACCATCTGGTTCATTGCCAGCACCACCCGTTTCAATTCCGGTGTGCGTGGCAATTTCGGCAGGCTCAGGAACTCATGCTTGCTGATGGCTTCGGCCTGTCTGACCAAGGCGTCCAGCGGGCGAAATTGCCGACGCAGCAACCAGCCACCGAAGACGGCACTGAGCAATCCGCATACCAGCAGCCAGATCAGGCTGCCAAGGGTGCTGTCCCAGAGTTTGGCCAGGGCGAATTGCGGGTTGCTCAACACTTCCACGCGTGCCGCTTGCTCCCAGCCGCGCATGATCAGCGCGTCGCCCCCCTCGATACGCAGGTTCACCAGGCTGACGAACCACCCCGGTACGCCCTCGATACGCCCGGCAACGTTGCGCTCTACCAGCACCTGCTGATTCGCGACATCGATAATGCGAATGCTGTTGAAGTAGCCACTGTCGAAAATTGAACTGACCATCAGCTCCATCATGGCCGGATCATCGATCTGTGCCGTCAGCGACAAGCCCAATGCAGTGGCGGCGTCCTGGGCATGGGAACGCAGTTGACCGAGCATCTGTTCGCGGGAGCTTTCCAGGCTGACAAAGAAACTGCCACTGAACGCCACCAGCAGAAACAGGCAAATGGCGAGAAACAATTGGTTGCGCAGTTTCATCGAACGCTCCTTGCTGTGGCCGTTAACCGTTGCCCACGGAGAACCCTTCGGCCTGCATCTTTTTCAGGACGTCTTGCCAGCGCGACAGTTTTTTCGAGTCGCTGCTGCGATTGCCGCCCTTGGCACCGGGTAGGTAGAGGCCTTCGGCATTGAAGGCATACACCGGCAACAAGTCTTTGCGTTGGGAGGCGGGGCGGATGTCACCGATCAGGTTATCCAGCACCAGCGGGTCGGCGGCAGGGCTGCTGTAGAAGGTCAGCACCATATGCGCCTGGTTCTGGGTCAGCGCCTTGACGTAGGTAATGCGCAGTTTCTCGCTGGGAATGCCGAGTTGCCGCAGGCTGAAATATTTCGCCAGTGCGTAGTCCTCACAATCCGCGGCGCCCTTGATCAAGGATTCGGCGGGCGTGGCCCAGTAGTCGGTCTGATGCCAGACGCGGCTATCGTCCTGAAAATTCAGTTGTTGATTGAAGAAACGATTGACCGCATTGAGTTGTTCGCCCTCAGGCGCGTTGCGTTCGCCCTGGAGCATTTGACTCCAGGCCACGATACGTCTCTCTTCAAGGCCGAGGGGGCCGTAACGCTGTCCGACGCTTTCTAGAATCTGTGCAAAATCCCAATAGGCCGAGGCGCTGGTCAGGCCGATCAGCAGAAAAGCGGCCAATAGCAGTCGCCCGCCGATCCGAAGTCGGAACGTTGGCCATCCTGGACTTCGCTGGCTGCGGGACATGTCCGGCTGCTCGTGTGTTGAGTGTTGAAGTCTAGGTGGTGTTTGCCGCGAAGAGGGGCAGGTCGTCGGATGAAGGTGTCGCGCAGGGCGGCCTGCGTGGCGAAGGCGACACAGACGTTCAGGATTTGTGCAGGGTTTTCTGGCGAAGGATATAGATCGTCACCAGCACCGCGCTGGTCAGCATGAAGCCGCGAGCCCAGGGCAGGGGCACGAGATAGCAGGAGAACAGGATGCTCGCCCACATCAGGCCGATGGCGTAGACCTTGCCCTTGAGCGGAATGCCATTGCCATCGAGGTAGTCGCGAATCCAGGGGCCAAGGTGCCGATGCTCCACCAGCCATCGATAAAAGCGCGGCGAACTGCGGGCGAAACAGGCGGCCGCCAGCAGCAGGAAGGGCGTGGTGGGCAATACCGGCAGAAAAATCCCGATCACCCCCAGCGCTACGCTGAGCCAGCCGATGGTCAGCAACACGTAACGCAACATCAGGGGGCGGTTGCCTATGGGGGCGTCCATAGGCGGGACCTTAGTGGTGACGTGGCTTGAGGATCGCCGGTTTTTCGTCTGGCGCGTTGCACAGCAGGTACAGCGCGGTCAGGGCTTCCGGGATCTGTACGATCATGTCGTCCATCAGGTTGGCGTCGGCGGCGATGTCGGAGAACTCCGGTTGCTCGTCGAACAGGCCCGAACCGACCATGATCGGCAGCAACATTTCGCTGACTTCATCTTCGGCGGTTTCGAACCAGGCTTCTTCGCGCAGGAACACGCCTTCCATGAAACCGATGCACCAGCCACGCAGATCGGAATCGTCCGGGTCTTCGCCCAGGTCCAGGTCGCAGGGCAACTCGAACTCTTCATCAGAGGCCAGTTGACGGGCGATGTGCGCCTTGAGGGCCAGCAACGTGGATTCGATCGCTTCGCGCTCGGTGTCGTCGGCGTAATGCGGCTCTTCGGCGAAGAGTGCGTCGATCCACTCACGATCCGGAACGACTTCGGAACAGATCGACAGCGCGGTGAGGTAGCCGTGGGCGGCCACGTAGTCCAGCGCCTCGTCATGCAGTTCATCGGCGTCGAGGAAGACTTGCAGGCGGGTTAGTTGCTCAGCGAAGGACATTAAAGGACTACCTTGGGGAATTAACAGATGCGGGAATTCTAGGCCTTCTTGAGCGCTCAGGCCAGCCGCGCGGCATATTTGCACCGCATTCCCCGTGGGAACGAGCTTGCTCGCGATGAGGTCGTCACATCCAACATCGTCACTGCCTGATCCGCCGCCATCGCGAGCAAGCTCAAGCCCACAGGATTTGTACGGTGTTGTTGGAGCGTCTTATCAGCGGCGCCCTTTGTCGGACAGTGCTCGGGTATACTCGCGCGTTTTGTGATGCCCTGCTGGCGTCCCGGCTGAAATGTGAAGCGACATGCAACACACACTTACGATTTGTCGGTGTGGTGCTGGCGGTTCTGAACCAGCCTTGCAGGGATGTTTCGGTGATTTTTGGAGTTTTTATGCTCGAACAGGCTCAACGCGTCCTCAAGGACATCTTCGGCTACGACAGTTTCCGTGGCCGTCAGGGTGCAATCATTGAGCGCGTGGCCAGCGGCGGCGATGCCCTGGTTCTGATGCCTACCGGTGGCGGCAAATCCTTGTGCTTCCAGGTGCCGGCGCTGTTGCGCGATGGCCTGGCCGTCGTGGTGTCGCCGCTGATTGCCTTGATGGACGATCAGGTCGCGACGCTCGAAGAGCTGGGCGTGGCCGCCGCCGCGTTGAACTCCACCCTCAGTGCCGAGCAACAGCGCGACCTGGCGGCCCGCATCAAGCGCGGCGAAGTGAAAATGCTCTATCTCGCGCCGGAACGGCTGGTCCAGCCACGCATGCTGGCGTTCCTGCAAGGGTTGAACATCGCTCTGTTCGCCATTGACGAAGCGCACTGTGTGTCGCAATGGGGCCATGATTTCCGCCCGGAGTACCTGCAACTGGGCCAGTTGGCGGAAATGTTCCCCGATGTGCCACGCATCGCCCTGACCGCCACCGCCGACAAACGCACCCGGGAAGAGATTGTCACTCGCCTGCACTTGCAGAACGCCGAGCGCTTCCTGTCGAGCTTTGATCGGCCGAACATCTTTTATCGCATCGTGCCCAAGGAGCAGCCGCGCAAGCAGTTGCTGGCGTTTCTCGCCGAACGGCGCAGCGATGCCGGCATTGTGTATTGCCTGTCGCGCAAAAAGGTCGAGGAGGTGGCGGCATTCCTCAGTGAACAAGGCTTCCCGGCGCTGCCCTACCACGCCGGGTTGCCCAACGATTTGCGCGCCTACCACCAGAAGCGCTTCCTCAACGAGGAAGGCCTGATCATGGTCGCCACCGTGGCGTTTGGCATGGGTATCGACAAACCCAACGTACGTTTTGTCGCACACCTCGATTTGCCAAAATCCCTTGAGGCCTACTACCAGGAAACCGGTCGCGGCGGGCGTGACGGCCTGCCGGCAGACGCCTGGATGGCCTACGGCCTGCAAGACGTGGTGATGCTCAAGCAGATGCTGCAGAACTCCGAAGGCGACGAACGCCACAAGCGCCTGGAGCAGCACAAGCTCGACGCCATGCTCTCGCTGTGCGAAGAAACCCGCTGCCGCCGCCAGACCCTGCTGGCCTATTTCGACGAGGACATGCCCGAGCCCTGTGGTCATTGCGACAACTGTGTCGACGGCGTGCAGACCTGGGACGCCACCGAGCCCGCCCGTCAGGCGCTTTCGGCGATCTACCGCACCGGCCAGCGCTACGGTGTCGGGCATTTGGTGGATGTATTGCTGGGCAAGGACAACGAAAAGGTCCGCAGTTTCGGTCATCAACACCTGTCGGTTTTCGGTGTCGGCAAAGCAATGGCCGAAGGCGAATGGCGCTCGTTGTTCCGACAACTGGTTGCCCGGGGGCTGGCGGATATCGACCTGGAAGGTTACGGCGGCTTGCGCCTGAGTGACAGCTGCCGGCCGCTGCTCAAGGGTGAAGTGACTCTGGAACTGCGCCGCGACCTCAAGGCGCAAACCACGACCAAAAGCAGCAAGAGCCAGGCGAGCCAACTGGTGCGCGGCGAAGAACGCGAACAGTGGGAAGCCTTGCGTGCCCTGCGACGCAAACTCGCCGAAGAACACGGCGTGCCGCCTTACGTCATCTTCCCGGATTCCACCTTGCTGGAAATGCTCCGCAGCCAGCCCACGTCCCTGGCGGAAATGGCCACGGTCAGTGGCGTCGGCGCACGCAAGCTGGAACGTTATGGCGAGGCCTTCCTCGAAGTTCTCGGCGGCCAGGTCGAGGCACCGAAGGCAGTGGCCGATGTGCGCCACGAATTGATCACCCTGGCGCGCGCCGGCATGACGCCGCTGCAGATTGCCGGTCAGCTGCAATGCTCGGAAAAGAACGTCTACATCATGCTGGCCGAGGCCATTGGCAAGCAGCAGCTATCGCTGGAACAGGCACTGGATTTGCCCGAGGACTTGATGGGCGAAGTCCAGGATGCGTTCCTCGACGGCGAAGGCGAGTTACCGCCGGTGTCGGAGATTTCCGCGCTGTTTGCAGGCCGGGTGCCGGAAGGTGTTTTGTACTGTGTACGGGCTGCATTGCAGTCCGAATTCGAGATTTGAGTGATCTGTCGTGCTGATGTAACGATTCACTACAGATCAAGCCTTGCCTCAGGGCAAGGCTCATGCTTAGCTGACTAATAATTAGGTTTTCTCTATTTCAGTCTAATCATGAGTGTTTTATGCCGTTAACCGATCAACACCGCTTTGGCATGCAATTGGCACAGATGTCGCGCGGCTGGCGTGCCGAACTCGACCGCCGACTGGCCGGGCTCGGACTGTCCCAGGCGCGTTGGCTGGTGCTGCTGCACCTGGCGCGTTTCGACGAAGCCCCGACGCAACGTGAACTGGCGCAAAGCGTCGGTGTGGAAGGCCCCACCCTGGCCCGCCTGCTCGATAGCCTGGAAAGCCAGGGCCTGGTACTGCGTCAAGCGGTGCTGGAAGATCGTCGAGCCAAGAAAATCGTCCTCTGCGCCCCGGCGCTCCCCCTGATCGAACAAATTGAAACCATTGCCACGCAACTGCGCCACGAGCTGTTCGAAGGCGTGGATGAGGCGGATTTGGCGGTGTGCATGCGGGTTCATGGGCACATTCTTGGCAATCTTGAAAAATCTTGAGGCATAACCCCGCGCCAGGCTTGTGAGAGGCCGCATTGAGCAGACTATAAGAACTACTGCGCGATATCGTGTTCGTACCGGATGTGCGAACACGTGCAGGTTGGTTCTGGTCACTAAGGGATGCTCATGCTTGAGAGTCGGCTTTTCGTTGTACGCTGTTGCACCCGATTGTTGCTGGTCGGTGCCGTTGTCACTTACTCGGCATTGGCGTCAGCGCTGGGACTCGGTGAAATGACCGTTCACTCGGCATTGAATCAACCGCTGCGAGCCGACATCGCGCTTCTGGATGCCGCAGGTCTGGAGGAGGGCGAACTGTCGGCCAGCCTGGCGACAGCGGACGAATTCAGCCGGGCCGGTGTCGAGCGGGTGCTCTTCCTTGATAACCTGAAGTTCACCCCCATCCTGCGGGGCAACCGTCGCCTGATCCAGGTCACATCTAACAAACCGGTCAATGAACCCTTCCTGAATTTCCTCGTACAGCTCAATCAGCGCAACGGCCGCTTGCTGCGCGAGTACACGGTGCTGATCGACCCTCCGGGATCAACAAATATTGTGCCGGCAACGGATGAACCGCTGATCGGCCGACCCTCTTCCGAATTTCCGAGTGTCCAGCCTGCCGTCGCGCCACTTCCTGCGCGCAAGGAACCGCCCAGGCCTGGCGCCGCGCCAGTGAATGATCCGCTTTCTGAACAATTGGCCGCCAGCGTGCTGCAAAACCAGCAATTGCAGGCAAGCGTCGACGAGCTCAAGGCGACGCTCCTGGCACAGGGCGAACAGATCGCCGCTGGGAAAAAGCAGGTAGCCGAGTTGCAAACCCGCTTGGCAGAAGTTCAGCAGGCGGCAGCGGAGCCGGATGAGCCTGCGGTGGTGACGCCGACGCCTGTCGTTACGGCTGAGCCCGGGACGGATTTGTCGCTGATATTCGGGCTACCGGCGCTGGTGGTGTTGGGGGTGCTGGGATGGTTCGTTCGGCGTCGCCGCCAGCCATTTCAGACCTCCCCCGAACCTGAGGCCAAGCAAGAGCCGGTGCTGAACCGATCGGTGGAACCACGGCAGGATGTTCTGGGCAAGCAAGGTGATATCGCGGCCCATGACGCGCAACAGGCCAGCCTGCGCAGTTCCGGGTTTGCCCCACAAGAACTTCTGGAAAACCCTGCACGTCATCCCGGGTTGAGCCCTGTCGCACCAGCCGCAGTGCCCGTGGCGACCGCGTCTGGCAACGAGTACCAGTTGAACCTGGATGACCTGTCGATGGGGGCGAGTTGGGACTTGATCGACGCCATCGCACCGCCACCGAGTGCGTCTACGCTGCCGGAGCCCGAAATTGAATGGGAAATCGAACCCGTTTCCCGATCGATGGACGACAGCTTTCTCGTCGAGTTCGCCGAGCCGGTTCCATCGACGGACCTTGATCCGCCGAAACAGACGGCCCGCAGTTAATGGGCCGGCACCCGATAATCCTGGGTGTAAGGAACTATTGTGGCGAGGGGGGAAGCTCCCTCGCCACAGATGTGATGTGTTGTAAGCTGGAGCGCATTCAAACGTCAGTCTTTATGCTTCAGGGAACCTGTCTTTCATGACCGCGAGCAAACCGGAAATCGTCATCACTTATTGCACCCAATGTCAGTGGCTGTTGCGCGCTGCCTGGCTGGCCCAGGAGCTGCTCAGCACGTTCGGCGATGATCTCGGCAAAGTGTCCCTGGTACCCGGCACGGGCGGGGTCTTTCACATTTTCTGCGACGAGGTGCAAATCTGGGAGCGCAAGGCTGACGGTGGGTTTCCCGAGGCCAAGGTTCTGAAACAGCGGGTCCGCGATCAAATCGATCCGGACCGGGATCTCGGACACAACGACCGCACTCAGTGAGAGGCGGCCTCTGCGGCGACGGCTTTCTTGCTCGAACCGCCCGCAAGCCTGCTGGACACCACAATCGCGACGATGATCAGCGCACCGCCCAGCAACATGCGCAGGGTCGGGTTTTCATCGAATAACAGCCAGGCCACCGTGATCCCGTAAACCGGCTCCAGGGCGAAGACCACGGCGGCGGTCCGGGCCTTGATCACGGCGAGACTGGCGACGAACAGGCTGTGGGCAACGCCGGTGCAGAACACCCCGAGCAGGCCGATCCACAGCCAGTCGATGGCACGCACCTCGCTCAATTGTGGCGCCGCCATCGGCAACAGGCACAGGGCAACCACCACGTTCTGACATAACGCTGCCTGCACCGGCGGAATGCGACCGGAACTGACGCGATTGGTCAGCGACAGCAGGGCAAACAATAGACCTGACGCCACTGCCAAGAGCAGGCCGGTGGTAGCGCCGCTGGCCAGATCGAACGCTGGCGTCACCAGCACCAACCCGATACTGACCAGCACGACCAGCAGGATCTCATTGGCGCGAATGCGTTCGCGGAAAATCAGGCCTTCGAGGATGACGGTAAAGGCCGGGAAACTGGCAAAACCGAGCGTTGCGATCGCCACACCAGCCACTTTCACCGCAGTGAAGAAACTTACCCAGTGCCCGGCCAGCAACAGGCCGCCGAGCAACAGTCGACGCCAGTCCACGGCTTCAAGTGTTTGCCAGCGGCTCTGGTGGGCGAATCGTGCAAAAAATGCCAGCGCCAGCACTGCGAATGCCGCGCGGCCGAAAACGATGATGGCCGGTGAGGCCGCGGCGAGTTTTCCGAATACGCCGGTCAGGCCAAACATCAGTGCGCCGATATGCAGGGCGCCAAGGGCGGTACGGGGAGTCATTGCAGTCCTTGATAAACATCGTGAGCCAGACCATTTAACCGCACCCGCTACCGTCGTGTCTGTCGTCAGACTCTCACTGTTTGTCGCCAGCCTCGCGTCGCAGTTTGCCGGGTGATGTGCCGAACTCGCGCAGCACTGCGGCGGCGAATGCACTCTGGGAGCTGTAACCGACGCGACAGGCAATCTCGCCTATGGGCAGCATCGATTCGCGCAACAAGGTAACGGCCTTATGCAGGCGGCGACTGCGGATGTAATCCATCGGTGTCTGCCCGCATTCGGCAACGAACCGGGCGTGCAGGCGAGCACTGGAGAGGCCGGCCACGCGTGCCAGATCGGCGACTTGCAGCGGGTAGGCGGCGTATTGGTCAATGTGCGCATTCAATGCAGCATAGGGCAGGCGCCGAGTACCGACGCTGTCAGGTCTTGCGTTGTTCAGACTGGCCAGCAACAGCACCGCACCCTGTTGCGCAATCAGCGGATCCTCGACCGGACTGTTGGCCAGCCAGGCGACCAGTTGGCTTTGCCCGGCATCCAGCGACAGCCGTCCAGCGTTGTCGAGCAAGCGTCGGCTGGATTCGGCATGATCGCCCAGGGACTGAGAGACCCATTGATCACCGGGCACGTCCAGTACCAGGCAACGGCTGCCATTGGCGCTGCCACACGCATGGTGCGCGCCGGATGGCACCACCGCGAAACTCTGCTGAACCACCTGGCTGCCACGCCCGTCGATCTCGAAATCCAGCGCACCCGACAACCCGAACACCAATTGTGCGTGCTCGTGGCTGTGGATGATCAGGTCGTGGCTGTACTGGCGAAGGGTGAGGATCGGTCTCATCGCAGGGCTCCGGGGACTGGGCGGCAGTTTACACCGGGGCGGCTCGTTCGCGTTGTCACAAGACTGACTTGCTGCTGTCATGGGCTATTAATCCACCCGGCGCAAGCTGGCGAAAACCAGTCCTGAGGGTTGCCCATGACCAGCGCCGAGCTCGCCAAACCCAGCCGTAAACAACGAGTGCGGACCCTGTGGATTTCCGACGTGCATTTGGGCACGCGCGATTGCCAGGCCGAGCATCTGTCGCAGTTTCTCAAGGGTTACCACGCAGACAAGATCTATCTGGTGGGCGATATCATCGACGGCTGGAAACTGCGCAGCGGCATGTACTGGCCGCAGGCGCACACCAACGTGATCCGGCGCTTGCTGACCATGGCCAAGCGCGGTACCGAGGTGATCTACGTCACCGGCAACCATGACGAATTCCTGCGCCGCTATTCGAAGCTGATTCTGGGCAATATCCAGTTGGTGGACGAAGCGGTGCACGTGACCGCTGACGGCAGGCATTTGTTGGTGATCCACGGTGACCAGTTTGACGTGATCACTCGCTATCACCGCTGGCTGGCCTTTCTCGGCGACTCGGCCTACGAATTCACCCTGACCCTCAATCGTTGGCTCAACCATTGGCGTGCCCGTTATGGCTATGGCTACTGGTCGCTGTCGGCGTACCTCAAGCACAAGGTGAAAACCGCCGTCAGCTTCATCAGCGATTTTGAAGAAGCCATCGCCCATGAGTGTGTCAAACGCGAGCTGCATGGCGTGGTGTGCGGGCACATTCACCATGCCGAGATTCGCAAGGTCGGCGAGGTGGATTACCTCAATTGCGGGGACTGGGTGGAGTCTTGCACAGCGCTGATCGAGCATTGGGATGGCACGATCGAGTTGTATCGCCTGGCGGATGCCCAGGCGCGGGAGGCGCAGTTGAAGGCTTTGAAAGTCGCCGAGCCGGCTTGAATATTGTGCTGATTGCAGTGGCCTCATCGCGAGCAGGCTCGCTCCCACAATTTGATCGTTTTTCCTGAAAGAACACGGTCCCCTGTGGCCTGTCAGGCGGGTGAGTATTCTTCCATCGCCGCCTTGTAGATCGAGTGCTTCGGCTGCGCAAACAGCCGCGCCATCATCGGTTCAAAGAAGCTCAGCGGCAGGGTGTCATACGCCGGATCAAACGCCGCCGCATCGTACCTGGCGCAGAATTCGATGGTTGCCAGGTACTGCGGGTGATCGCTGAATTGCTCGCGCAGGTGCCGGTCCATGCCCAGGTGATGGAAGAAGTAGTAGCCCTGGAAAATTCCGTGTTTTTCCACCATCCACAAATTCTCGGCGCTGACGAACGGTTTGAGGATGGCGGCCGCGATGTCCGGGTGGTTGTAGGAGCCAAGGGTGTCGCCGATGTCATGGAGCAGGGCGCAGACCACGTACTCTTCATCGCGGCCGTCGCGCCAGGCGCGGGTGGCGGTTTGCAGGGAGTGGGTCAGGCGGTCCACTGGAAAGCCACCAAAATCACCCTCCAACAACTTCAGGTGCGCCGCGATTCGTGCCGGCAGTTGACGGGCGTAGGCACTGAAGTCCGCAGCAATGATCGCCCAGTCTTCCTGGGTGCCGTCCTTCATGTGGGTGAAACGGGCGTTTGCATTCATCGGCAATCCTCCTGTGCTCTAGAACGGCACGCGTCCCAGAATCATGTCGCGATACATGACGAAATCGCCGAGCAGGCTATAGAAGGGATGTTGGAACGTTGCAGGGCGATTCCTTTCGAAGAAGAAATGTCCGACCCAGGCGAAGCTGTAACCGGCCACCGGCAAAGCCCATAACAGCATCCAGGCGCCCCGACCAATGGTCAGCGCCAGAATGAAAATGACCAGCGTCGTGCCGATGAAGTGCATTCGTCGGCAAGTGCTGTTGCTGTGCTCGCTGAGGTAATACGGGTAAAACTCAGCGAAGCTGTTGAATCGTTTGACGTTTTCCACGACCGCGATCTCTGTGGTTATTGTTCTGACTGCAAGTTGTTCTGCGGGTAGCTTATTTGAGTCTAGAGTGATCAATGGCATCGGCCAGTGACAATAGGCGCCACTTTAGTATCCTTCGGAAATTGGCCGTGACATTGCGGCTCATCATGTAAGAACCCGACATGAGCGAACGAACGACTTCTGCAAGCTGGGCGATGGGGATTGTCAAAGCACTGGAAATGGACGGCCTGGATTGCCGGGTTCTGTTCAAACAGCTGGGGCTTGACTACGCGGCATTGGATGATCCGGATGCGCGATTTCCGCAGGACTCCATGACACGACTCTGGCAACGCGCGGTTGAGCTGTCCGGCAATCCGGCGATTGGCCTGAACATGGGCAAGGTGGTACGACCCGCGCAGTTCCATGTGACCGGCTACGCCTTGATGTCCAGCCAGACCCTGGCCGAAGGTTTCAAGCGGCTGGTGCGTTACCAGCGAATCATTGCTGAAAGCGCGGACCTGAGTTTCCGTCTGCTGGATGAGGGGTATGCGCTGATTCTGACGGTCCACGGCGATCATTTGCCGCCCACCCGTCAAAGCGCCGAAGCCTCACTGGCCTGCGCCCTGGCGTTGTGCGGCTGGCTGACCGGTCGTACGCTGCACCCGCGCAAAGTGCTGGTCCAGGGCGATCAACCGGCCAATCTCGAGCCCTATAAACAGGCTTTCCATGCGCCCTTGGTGTTCAACGCACCTTACGATGCGCTGATTTTCGAGCGTTCGGACATGGAAGCGCCATTGCCGACAGCCAACGAGGCCATGGCGCTGCTGCATGACCGCTTTGCCGGCGAATACCTGGCACGGTTTTCCGAGGGGCGCGTGACCCACAAGGCGCGGCAGGTGCTATGCCGCTTGCTGCCACAGGGCGAGCCCAAGCGCGACACCGTGGCGCAAACGCTGCACCTGTCGCAACGTACTTTGCAGCGACGCTTGCAGGAAGAGGGCACGAGTTTTCAAGCGTTGCTCGACGACACCCGGCGCGAATTGGCCGAGCAGTATCTGGTGCAACCGACCATGACCCTGCTGGAAATTGCCTACCTGCTGGGGTTCGCCGATCCGAGCAACTTCTTCCGCGCCTTCCGGCGCTGGTTCGATGCCACGCCCGGCGAATACCGGGCGCGATTGATGGAAGCGCCACCGACGGTCAGTGACGCCAGAACGCCGGAATGCACAGAACAAACACCGTAATGATCTCCAGTCGGCCCAAGAGCATGCCGAACGAGAGAATCCACTTGGCGGCGTCGGGCAGCGAGGCGAAGTTGCCGGCCGGGCCGATGGTTTCACCCAGGCCGGGACCGACACCGGACACGGTGCTGGCGGCGCCGGTGAGCGCGGTCATCCAGTCCACCCCGAGCAGCGACAACAACAGCGCGATCACGCAGATGGTGATGGCGAAGAAAAACGAAAAGGTCAGAATCGAACGCACGATCTCTTCATCGAGCCGGTGACCGTTGTACTTCTGCTTGATCACCGCGCGCGGGTGAATCAACTGATTAAGGTTGGCCTTGAGCAGAATGTAGGCCACCTGGAAACGGAAAATCTTGATCCCGCCAGCCGTCGAGCCGGAACAACCGCCGACAAAGCCCAGATAGAAGAACAGCATCAGCGAGAAATTGCCCCAGAGGCTGTAGTCCCCCAGTGCGAAACCGGTGGTCGTCACCACCGACGTCACGTTCAGCGCCACATGCCGCAGCGCTTCCAGCCAATGCAGTTTGGTGGTCCACCAGTACCAGGTGCCGAGCACCAGCCAGGTCACCAGCAACATGCCAAGCAAGCCTTGGACCTGTTGATCCTTGATCAGCGCCCGGCGGTTGCCGCGCAGGGTCGCCACGTACAGGGTGAACGGCAGGCTGCCGAGAATCATGATGACGATCGCCACCCAGTGCACCGCCGGTTGTGTCCATTTGGCCAGGGACTGGTCGGAGGTGGAGAAACCACCGGTGGAAATCGCCGACATCGCATGGTTGATCGCATCGAACAGGCTCATCCCGGCCCACCAGAACGCCAGGCTGCCGACAATGGTGATGCCGACGTAGGCCGCTACGATCAACCGCGCCACCATGTGCGAACGGGGCATGACTTTTTCGGAACGGTCCGACGACTCGGTCTGAAACAGCCGCATGCCACCGATGCGCAGCAGTGGCAGAATCGCCACCGCCATGCCGATAAAGCCGATGCCGCCGATCCAGTGCAACAGCGAGCGCCACATCAGAATGCCGGGGGACATGCTGTCCAGGCCACTGAGTACCGTCGAGCCGGTGGCGGTGATGCCGGACATGCTTTCAAAAAACGAGTCGGTGTAGCTGATGCGCTGGGTCAACAGAAACGGCAGTGCGGCGAAGATGCACACCACCAGCCAGCTGCTGACGGTCAGCAGGTACATGTCCCGTGGACGCAGGTGAATGTGCTCGGGTCGTCCCGGAATGACCAGCGCCAGGCCGGCGACAAAGGTGATCATACTGGCCCAGAGGAACGACGGCAGGTCATGGGTGCGGTCGAAGATCACCAGCGTGGCCATGGGCACGACCATGGCGATGGCCAGGGTTATCAGGAAGATGCCGATGATGAAACCAATGATCCGTAAGGTCGGCAACGCCATGAGGTCCGCTCGGCTGAATGTGGGAAGGGCGCCATTCTACCTGCGGTGCAGGGCATGTAAACCGGCACTCTGGCGGTAGATACCGCTAGAATAGCCGCACCAATTTTTCAGGAGGTGGCCGATGCAGGCTCTCGACGTATTGCTCAACCGTGTTTCCGTCCCACGCCTGGTCGAGCCGGCTCCCACGCCAGAGCAGCGCGAGGCGCTGTTTGCCGCCGCCATGCGTGCACCCGATCACGGTCACTTGCAGCCGTGGCGTTTCTTGACCGTCGAAGGTGCTGCGCGCGAGCAAATGGGCGAGTTGCTGGCCGAAGCCGCAAAGCTGCAGGATGGCGAAGCCAGCGAGGCGGCCATCGACAAGGCGCGCAACGGTCCGCTGCGGGCGCCACTGGTGGTCGTGGTGATTGCGCGCTTGCAGGATCACGTCAAATATCCAAAGTCCGAGCAACGGCTGGCGGCTGGCTGCGCGGCCCACGGGATTTTGCTGGCGGCCTATGCGCAGGGCATTGGCGCGGTGTGGCGTACGGGTGATCTGGCCTATTCGCCGCATGTGGCCAAGGGCTTGGGATTGGCCGAAGGTGAGGAGGTGATTGCGTTTCTGTACCTTGGCACGCCGCAGAAAGAACCGCGCGTTGCGGAGAAAGTTGATCTGGCCGAATTTGTCTGCGCCTGGCCCGTTAAAGCCTG
Source organism: Pseudomonas fluorescens group sp. PF-69 (assembly GCF_054481235.1). Taxonomy (NCBI): domain Bacteria; kingdom Pseudomonadati; phylum Pseudomonadota; class Gammaproteobacteria; order Pseudomonadales; family Pseudomonadaceae; genus Pseudomonas; species Pseudomonas fluorescens group sp. PF-69. The sequence continues at coordinate 3,245,187 of NZ_JBTMNC010000001.1, forward strand.
ACGACCTCGATCAAAAGTGGGAGCGAGCCTGCTCGCGATAGCGGTGTTTCAGTCACTTTGATTGTGAATGTACTGCCGCTTTCGCGAGCAGGCTCGCTCCCACAGGGGTTCAGGGTTGGACCACTGCGCCTGGGACGAGTGGCAATTCCAGGCTGGCAATAAACCCGCCTTCCGGGTGATTGGCCAGCACCAGACTGCCGCCATGTCTCTCCGCTGCCCGCCGTGCAATGGCCAAACCCAAACCGTGGCCTGCCGCAGTCTGCCCCGGCGCGCGGTAGAAGGGTTCACCGAGTTGATTCAAGTGTTCGGCGTCAACGCCCGGCCCATGATCGCGCACGCTCACCACGATCCGGTCTCCCTGACGCAATGCCAGCATTTCGATCGGTTGCCCGTTCACCGGGTTGAAGCGCTGGGCATTGCGCAGCAGGTTGTCCACGGCGCGTTCGATCATGGTCGGCCAGCCTTTCAGGTTCAGTTGCGCCTCAGCCTCCAGTCTTACGCTTTGTTCCGGTGAAGCCATTTGCGCATCCCGTTGCAGCGCTGTGAGCAAGGCGTTGAGGTCCACCTCCTCAGCGCTGGCGTTATCGGCATCGACCCGCGCCAGCACCAGAATTTCGCTGATCAGCGCTTCGAGTCGGTCACATTCGCGCGTGAGGCGCGGCCAGAGCTTTTGCCGTTCTTCCGGTGACGCCCGTTCGGTCAAGGCCAGGGCAATGCGCAGCCGGGCGAGGGGAGAGCGCAGTTCGTGGGACACATCGCGCAGCAATTGCCGCTGGCTGCCGATCAGGCTTTGCAGGCGTGCACCCATGCGGTTGAAGTCGTTGGCCAGCACACCGAATTCATCGCGGCGGTTGGCCAGTTTGACCAGGCTGTTCTGTTGGTAAGTGGTTTGCCCCAGATCATGCACCGCGCCGCGCAAACGGTTGAGGGGGCGGGTGATGGAAAGGGTCACGAACAAGCTGAACAAGGTCAGTACCACCAAGGCGATCCCCAGCGCACTCAACGGCCAGAGCAGGCTTTCGCGGTGCCAGGCGTCCAGTTCCGGGTGTGGAATGCGGTAAATCAGCAGGTAGGTGTCGCCGGTTTTTTCGCTGGTGTATTCCGCCGTCAGACGACGCCATGGCAGGTGCCGGTCATCATTGTTCTGGCGTGCTTCGAAGGCCGCCGCGCGACGTGGGAAGGTGCCGCGCACCACCGGGTCGCCGCTTTCGTTGAGCACCTGAACATCGATGTGATATTGGCGTTTGCGCTGTTCGAGAATGTCCTGGGCGGCTTCCTCGCCTTGGGTCTCATAGGTTTGAGTCCACTCCTCGGCCAGGGTGTTGAGGCCGGGATGACGACTGAGAATCCACGCGTCCTGATTGAGCATGTGCCCCAGCAGAATGGAGAGTCCTGCAACCAAAGCGATCGCCAGCCAGAAGCTGGCCAGAATACGCCAGAACAATGAGCGCACAGAAAATCCTCGAACAATCACGGAATCACATGTAGGAGCGAGCCTGCTCGCGAAAAACGAATAGACAACACGTGCTACCTGTTGCCGCGCGTTATCGTTGAGGTCCATCGCGAGCAGGCTCGCTCCTACAGTAAAAGCATCAGACCCAACGGTGTTCAGCCATTGGGTCCGGGGTTAACGCATTATTGCGCTTTTTGCGGTTGTTGCGCTTTCCAGGCCTTGAATTCGGCCCATTCGGCGCGGCGTTCAGCCTGTTGCTTCTGGATCTCGTCGAATTTCTTCTGCTGATCCGGCTTCAGCAGGGCGCGGACGTCGGCTTCGGCTTTCTTGTGGTTGGCGGCCATTTCGTCCTTCATGGCTTTCTGGTCGGCTGGCGAAAGTTTTTCCAGGTACTTGTCTACCAGTTGCTGACGCTCATGCATTTGCTCGCCCATGATCTTGCGGATCTGATCGCGCTGTTCGCGGCTCAGGTCCAGTTGGCTGTACGGGCCTTTGCCGTGCATGCCGTGCATCTGACCGCCATGGCGCGAACCGTCCATTGGCCCACCCATCGGGCCTGTGCCTTCAGGCATGGCCATGGCAACGGTCGGCAGGGCGGCGGCGAACATCAGAGCGATAAGAGTCTTGCGCATGGTGAATCTCCTTGTCTCGTTCCCGGTACGTTCCGGATGAGTACAGATTACGGAGATCAAGGTCAGCGGCGGTCAGTGGAGCGTAAAGCTTGGGTAAAGATGGTTTTCCGCCGACCTGACATAACGTCATTTGGGGCGCCGGTCTGGGGCGAGGGAGCAAGCTGACTCGCCACAGGTTGCAGTCGGCCAGCTCCTTCTCGGTTTACAGGCTGTAGTAGTAACCACGGCTACGCAGCGCGACGATGCGCGGACGGCCATCCGGGTGCGGGCCGATCTTCTTGCGAAGGTTGCTGACGTGCATGTCCAGGCTGCGGTCGTACAGCGTCAGTTTGCGACCGAGGGCTATTTGCGCCAGTTCCTGTTTGTCCAGTGGCTCGCCGGGTTGCTTGAGCAAGGCTTCCAGCAAGCGGCTTTCGGAGACGGTGAGGGTGAATTCCTGTTCGTCGATGCTGACCACGCCGCGCACCGGGCTGAAACACAGGTCGCCCAGTTCCAGCTGACTGGAAACGGCCGCCGGGTGGCTGCGGCGCAACACCGCTCGCAGGCGGGCGGTCAGTTCCCGCGGGTCGCAGGGTTTGGCCAGGTAATCGTCGGCACCCAGTTCCAGGCCGAGGATGCGGTCCAAAGGTTCACCGCGGGCCGAAAGCATCAGTACCGGCAAGTCCGGGTGATCGCTGCGCAGTTGCTTGAGCAGTTCCAGGCCGCTGCCATCGGGCAACATCACATCCAGCACGACGGCTGCCGGAGACGTTTCGGCCAGTGCACGACGGGCGCTCTGGCCATCGTGACAGGCACGGACTTGAAAGCCTTCCTGGCTCAGCCAACTGCTCAGGAGCTCGCACAGCTCCTGGTCATCATCAATAAGTAACAGCTCGCTCATGACTCACTCAATTTAGCCATTGTCGACGTTTTCGACTTGCACCACTGGCGAAGATACCGCAGAGCAAGGCCAATAGCGCAACTCCGGCGCCGATGACGAACCATTGTTGCTGATCGGTCAGCAAGCGCGGCAGCGGGCTGCTGGCCTGGGCCTCCTTGAGTTGCAGCTTCAAGCGCTGGTTCTCCTGGCGCAATCGGGCCAGCACGGGGCTTTCGCGTTCGCCATCGGCATTTTGCAATTGTTTGCTCAGTTCTTCCCGTTGCCGCTCGCTTTCCTTAAGACGCTGTTGCAACTCGGTGATCTGGCTGCCAGCGTTCAGGGACAGCGGCGTCGAATTACCGCCACTGGCGCTTTCTTCACCGTGGACGGGGGCCACGATCGACAACGTGACCAACATCAGACACAACGGACCCTTGCGCATCACGACTCCTGATTCCAATACGAGTATTGGGAAGTTGTCGGCAGGCAAACGAGAATAATGAGCGATTGAGAGCGCGATGAACCGAGAAGGTTCATCGCGAGGGGGACGAATTACGGCAGGACTTGCTTGAACGGTTTGACCGAAACGTTGGCGTAGACGCCTGCGGCGATATACGGATCGGCGTCGGCCCAGGCCTGGGCAGCGCTCAGGGAGTCGAATTCGGCGACGATCAGGCTGCCGGTGAAACCCGCCGCGCCCGGATCATTGCTGTCGACCGCCGGATGCGGGCCGGCCAGTACGATGCGACCTTCGCCCTTGAGCACTTGCAGACGCTCAAGGTGCGCTGGCCGGGCGGCCAGGCGAGCTTCCAGGGAGTTGGCGACGTCTGTGGCAATGATTGCGTAAAGCATGTCAGTCCTCGGTTTTTGGCGTGGTGGTATCGGCATCGTGCAAGTGGCGGGACAGGTAGATACCTTGACCGACCAGGAACAGCAAAGTCATGCCCAGGCTGCCGAAGACCTTGAAGTCGACCCAGTAGCTCTGGAAGGTGAACGCGACAAAGAGATTGGCGGCACCGCAAAACAGGAAGAACACGATCCAGGCGATGTTCAGGCGGGTCCAGATGGCGTCAGGCAGGGTCAGCGCGTGGCCCATGATGCGTTTGATCAGCAACTGCTCACCGACGAAATGGCTGCCAATGAACGCGAGGGCGAACAGCCAGTTGACCACCGGGGCCTTCCATTTCAGGAAGGTCTCGCTGTGGAACGCCAGGGTCAGGCTGCCGAAGACCAGGCAGGCGATCAGGGTCAGCCACTGGCTCTTCTCCAGCTTGCGCTGTTTGATGAACAGCGTGCCGTAGACCACCAGGGAACTGATGATGAGCATCGCGGTGGCGCTGTAGATGCCGCCTACAGTGACCTCGTGGCCGGCAATGTCGACGACCCTTGGATCAATCTTGAAGACGATGAAAAACAGCAGGAGGGGGATGAAATCGATGAATTGTTTCACAGTGGCAGCCAGAAGCAGGATGTGGCGGCATAATAACAAACATATGGGCGCGCGATAGCGCCAGCTGATTTGAGGTTACAAAGCCCCGTGAATGTTGATTTGCACTGCCATAGCACGGCCTCCGATGGCGCCCTGGCGCCTGCGGTTCTGGTTGCGCGTGCGTTCGAGAAAGGCGTGCGAGTCCTGGCCTTGACCGATCACGATACCCTCGAGGGCCTCGACGAGGCCCGCAACGCAGCGAACGCGCTGGGGATGCAACTGGTCAACGGTGTCGAATTGTCCTGTACCTGGGGCGGTGCGACCATTCATGTATTGGGCTACGGTTTCGACGTCAATGCCGCGCCGTTGGTCGAGGCAATCGCCAAATTGCATGACGGTCGCTGGTTGCGATCCGAAGAAATCAGCCGAAAACTGGCGCTCAAAGGCATGCCGGGCGCGCTGGAAGGCGCACGGGAGATCCAGCAGGAATTGGGTGACAGCGGCAACGCGCCGGCCCGCCCGCACTTTGCCGACTGGATGGTGCGCGAAGGTTTCGTCAAGGATCGCGCCGAAGCGTTCCGCAAATGGCTGGGTGCCGGCAAGCTGGGCGACGTCAAGCTACATTGGCCGACGCTGGAAGATACCGTTGAAACACTGCGCGCAGCCAACGCCTGGGTCAGTCTGGCGCACCCCTGGCATTACGATTTCACGCGCAGCAAACGTCGCCGCCTGATTGCCGACTATATTCAAGCAGGGGGCCACGCGATTGAAGTGGTCAATGGCCATCAGCCCGCCGAGCAAGTGGGCAGCCTGGCCATTCTCGCCCGGGAGTTTGGTCTGCTGGTTAGCGCCGGCAGTGATTTTCATGGCCCTGGAGGCTGGTCCGAGATCGGTGAGTACCGCCCGGTCCCGGAGGATCTGCCACCACTGTGGTGTCGATTCAAACATGACCCAATTATTGCCGCCGTCTGAACAGGTAGAGAATGTGAGTCAATTTTTCCAGATTCATCCGGAAAACCCGCAAGCGCGCCTGATCAAACAGGCGGTCGAGATCATCCGCAGCGGCGGGGTGGTGATTTATCCCACGGACTCGTCCTACGCCATTGGTTGCCAGATCGGCGACAAGAATGCCGTGGAGCGTGTGCGCCGGTTGCGCGGGCTGGATGACAAGCACAATTTCGCGCTGATTTGCAGCGACCTTTCGCAACTGGGACTGTTCGCCAAGATCGACACCGGCCTTTTCCGCTTGCTCAAGGCCCATCTACCGGGCCCGTACACCTTCATTCTCAACGCCACCCGTGAAGTGCCGCGCCTGCTGTTGCACCCGAAAAAACGCACCATCGGCCTGCGGGTGCCGAGCCATCCGATTGCCTTGGCGCTGCTCGAAGAGCTCGGCGAGCCGCTGATGAGTGTGACTCTGATCCTGCCCGGCGAAACAGACCCGATGACCGATCCCTATGAAATGCGCCAGGTGCTTGAGCATCAGGTTGACCTGATCATCGACGGCGGTTTCGGCGGGGTCAAGGCGTCCACCGTGATCAACCTCGCCGACGGCGAGCCGGAAGTGATCCGCGTCGGTTGCGGCGATCCCACGCCGTTCATGGCCGAGGCCTAGATGTCCGCAGTAGAACCCGTCGACAGTCAGGCCGGAGCCCAGCAAGAGCTGCCCTTCGCCATGGTCTATGGCCAGGCGGTCATGGAAATGCCGCTGGACTTGTACATTCCGCCGGATGCGCTCGAAGTCTTTCTCGAAGCCTTCGAAGGCCCCCTCGATCTGCTGCTGTACCTGATCCGCAAACAGAACATCAATATCCTCGACATCCCTGTGGCGGAAATCACCCGTCAGTACATGGGGTATGTCGAGTTGATGCAGTCGGTGCGCCTGGAGCTGGCTGCCGAGTACCTGGTGATGGCCGCGATGCTGGCCGAGATCAAGTCGCGGATGCTGTTGCCACGGGCTGAAACCGTCGAAGACGAGGAAGAAGACCCGCGCGCCGAGCTGATCCGCCGCTTGCAAGAGTACGAGCGCTTCAAGGCCGCCGCCGAAGGCATCGACGGTCTGAGTCGCGTCGGTCGCGATGTGCTGGTGCCCAAGCTCGACGCCCCGGAGGCCCGGGCGCGCAAGCTGCTGCCGGACGTGCGGTTGTCGGAACTGCTGCTGTCCATGGCCGAAGTGCTGCGTCGCGGCGACATGTTCGAAAGCCACCAGGTCAGCCGCGAGGCGCTGTCCACTCGCGAGCGCATGAGCGATGTGCTGGAACGGCTCAAGGGCGGCGGGTTTGTGCCGTTCGTCGAGCTGTTCACCGCCGAAGAAGGGCGTCTGGGGGTGGTGGTGACATTTATGGCGATCCTCGAGCTGGTCAAGGAATCCTTGGTCGAGCTGGTGCAGAATGAGCCGTTCGCAGCGATCCACGTGCGAGCCCGAGCCGAATAACGAGTTGAATCATGAACCTGAGTGAACCCCGCGAGCTGGCACCCTTGCTCGAAGCCTTCCTGTTGGCCTCGGGAAAACCGCAATCCCTGGAGCGTCTGTTCGAACTCTTCGAAGAGGGCGAGCGGCCGGAGCCACCGGTTTTCAAGAAAGCGTTGACGATACTCGCCAAGTCCTGCGATGGCCGCGCCTTTGAACTGAAGGAGGTCGCGTCCGGTTATCGCCTGCAAATCCGCGAAAAGTTTTCGCCGTGGGTCGGCCGTTTGTGGGAGGAGCGCCCGCAGCGCTATTCCCGCGCCATGCTCGAGACCATTGCCCTGATCGCCTACCGCCAGCCGATCACCCGTGGCGAGATCGAGGACGTGCGGGGTGTGGCGGTCAACAGTCAGATCGTCAAAACGCTGATGGAGCGTGAGTGGATTCGCATCGTCGGATACCGCGACGTGCCGGGCAAGCCGGCGATGTTCGCCACCACCAAGGCGTTTCTCGATCACTTCAACCTGAAAAACCTCGACGACCTGCCGCCGCTGGCCGAATTGCGCGAACTGGAGCCCGATCCGGTGCTCGATTTCGACGATGCGCCGGTGCCCGCCGGTCTGCAAGAATTGGCGGACGCCAGCGCCGAGCCGGAAGAGCCCAAGGAAGAAACCAGTTTCCATACGCTGTTGCTGGAACTGGACAGCATGGAGGAGGGGATCAAGACCGATTTCGATGATTTGTTGCGTGATGGCGAGGTATCCGTGACTGATCCGGAGTTCGCTGACGTTCAGCCGGACACCGAAACCGTGCAGATCGAGCCGGCGCCTGACCTTGAAGCGGAGCCTGAAGCAGACATCGAGCCGGAACAGGAAGACGACATTCTCGGTGTCGCCGAAGCCCGGGAAAAACTGCTGGCGGCGGTTGCTGCCCTGGAACAGTCAAAACCCGAGCTGAGTGATGAAGAGGCCGAAGCATTGGCTTTGGCTGAAGCCATCGAAGCCGAACGCCGCGAATTCGAAGACTGACCGCAATCCTGTAACCACCCAATATCCCTGTGGGAGCGGGCTTGCCCGCGATGAGGGCGTGTCAGATGACATTGTTGCTGTCTGACCCACCGCAATCGCGGGCAAGCCACGCTCCCACAGGGCTTTGGTAAATCATCACCCAATCACCGGTCGGCGGAAAAGCCAATAAGCTTTGGCGGATCAACTAGTCTCTGATGCGCAAACGCCCTGATGAGCGTATGATTCGCGACCCTTCGGCGATCCCTTCGCCCAGGTACACAGATTTGCAACGTTCCAGGCCACGCCTGGACAGATCACACCGGGAGGTGCCCAGATGAGTATCAACGACCAGCAAGACGACCAGCCAATCGGCCCAGCAGGCGAAAAACTGCAGAAAGTCCTCGCCCGTATCGGCGTCGGCTCGCGCCGTGACGTGGAAGCCTGGATCAGCCACGGCCGCATCAAGGTCAACGGCAAAGACGCCACCCTTGGCCAGCGCGTCGACATGCACGACGCCATCACCATCGATGGCAAGGTGATCAAGCGCGAAGAAGCCGCCGAGTCGGTACGCCGCGTGATCATGTACAACAAACCCGACGGCGAAATCTGCACCCGTGTCGATCCGGAAGGTCGTCCGACCGTGTTCGACAAGCTGCCGCGTCCGAAAGAAGGGCGCTGGATCAACATCGGTCGCCTGGACATCAACACCACGGGTTTGCTGATGTTCACCACCGACGGTGAGCTGGCCAACCGCCTGATGCACCCGTCCTACGAGATGGACCGCGAATACGCCGTGCGTGTACGCGGCGAAGTCGATGACGAGATGATCGAGCGCCTGAAAGCGGGCGTCGTCCTCGAAGACGGTCCGGCGCGTTTCACCGATATCCAGCAGGCTCCGGGTGGCGAAGGGTTCAACCACTGGTACCACTGCGTGGTGATGGAAGGTCGCAACCGCGAAGTCCGTCGTCTGTGGGAGTCCCAGGGGCTGGTGGTCAGCCGTCTGAAACGCGTGCGATTCGGTCCGGTGTTCCTCAACTCCGACCTGCCGATGGGCCGCTGGCGCGAAATGAGCCAGTACGAAGTCGACATTCTCAGCGCCGAAGTCGGCTTGACCCCGGTGGCCATGCCGCAACTGAACGCCAAGAGCAAAGACAAGCTTGAGCGCATGCAGCGCAAGTCTTCGCGTCCGATGGCCAAGACCGAGCGCGTGCGTACCCTGCGTCCGGCGGCTGGTGCACCTGCCGCGCCACGTGAAAGCCGCGAGCCGCAGATCGAAGGCGAGCGTCCGGGGCGCAAGCCTGTTGCACGTCAGGATGGCGAGCGCGGTCCACGCACGCCACGTCCGGCCAATGGCCGCACCGAGCGCGGTGAAGGTCGCGGCGCCCCAGCCGGTCGCGGTACGCCGGTCGCTGATCGCCCAGTCGACACCAAGCGTCCGGCCAAGCCGGCGCCAAAGCGTCCGGGGATCAAGCTGGTCGAGGGTGACAAGCCTTCAGGCAAGCGTCGTGGCGCACCGGCCGGTTCGGGTCAGCGTCCGGGTTTTGGTCGTCGCAAGCCGGAGTGATCGGTAAGCGCTTCATAAAAAACGCCAACCCTCGGGTTGGCGTTTTTTTTTGCGCCTGGTTTCAGTGTTATGTTGATTTTGGGTGCCCCTTCGCTGGCAAGCCAGCTCCCACAGGGTTATCGGGCGTACATAAAATGGGCGGCGCCAAAGATCAAGGTGGGAGCAGGCTTGCCCGCGAAGGCGTCAGGTGCAACACCGTCATGCCGGAAGTGGAAACCCGTCGTTACGCCATGTAACGATTTCCTGACGAATTCCGCCGGTTACCCCCGTGCAATCCTCACTTCCCTGATGCTGTAAGAAAATTCTTCCACTTCACCACCCTTTCAGTCTCGGCCGATGGCTCTAACCCGCTTGTCTCAACGCCTCATGCAGGGTGTCATGCGCGCCATGCCTGTCGTGCAGGTGCATAACAAAAAGGAGGCGCAATGAACGCCGCAATCCGTTTTCACCTCTCTGCGTGGGGCGATTTTTCTGCCGCCCCCGTCAATGACCCGCAAAGGTCTGAGCCCTTTTTTACAGCCGCCCGAGCCATTCGGAGTGGACACAGGCAATCCCGGCAACCGACACGCTGACTCAGCGGTGTCTGGCGGCAGGGGGTTAGCGGTGTACAATGCGCCGCGTTTTACCTGTGACCTCCTGCGCATCTGCGCAAACCTCGAGGCTATCCGCCTTGTTCACTCCGCCGCGTCACGAGCGTGTCGGGTTCGATTTCGTCACAGATAAAAACAAACAGGTGACGCATGACCGTTGTAAATACGCTGAACTCCTGGTGCCTGCGCTGGGGTTTGATCGGTGCCGCTTAACGCCTTTGCTGAGCAGCAACGTCTACTGAACATCATCAAACCTTGCGTGAGACCCTTTTCATGAGTGGACAAAACTCGCATTCAGGCGAGCTGAAACGCGGCCTGAAAAATCGCCACATTCAACTGATTGCCCTCGGTGGCGCGATTGGTACCGGTTTGTTCCTCGGCTCGGCCGGGGTGCTGAAATCCGCCGGCCCGTCGATGATCCTCGGCTATGCCATTTGTGGCTTCATTGCCTTCATGATCATGCGCCAACTGGGCGAAATGATCGTTGAAGAGCCTGTGGCCGGTTCTTTCAGCCACTTCGCACACAAATACTGGGGCGGTTTCGCCGGCTTCCTGTCGGGCTGGAACTGCTGGATCCTGTACATCCTGGTGGGCATGTCGGAGCTGACCGCCGTCGGCAAATACATTCACTACTGGGCGCCGCACATCCCGAGCTGGGTCACGGCTGCTGGCTTCTTCGTGCTGATCAACCTGATCAACCTGGCCAACGTCAAAGTCTTTGGCGAGGCCGAGTTCTGGTTCGCGATCATCAAGGTCGTGGCGATCGTCGGCATGATTGGCCTGGGCAGCTACCTGCTGGTCAGCGGTCACGGCGGCCCGCAAGCGTCGGTGAGCAACCTTTGGTCCCACGGCGGCTTCTTCCCGAACGGCGTCAGCGGTCTGGTGATGGCCATGGCGATCATCATGTTCTCCTTCGGTGGCCTGGAAATGCTCGGTTTCACCGCAGCCGAAGCCGACAAGCCGAAAACCGTGATCCCCAAAGCCATCAACCAGGTGATCTACCGGATCCTGATTTTCTACATCGGTGCGCTGGTTATCCTGCTGTCGCTGACCCCGTGGGACAGCCTGCTGACCACGTTGAACGCTTCCGGCGATTCCTACAGCGGCAGCCCGTTCGTCCAGGTGTTCTCGATGCTGGGTAGCAACACCGCCGCGCACATCCTCAACTTCGTGGTCCTGACGGCGGCGTTGTCGGTGTACAACAGCGGCACCTACTGCAACAGCCGCATGTTGCTGGGCATGGCCGAGCAGGGCGACGCGCCGAAAGCGCTGGCGAAGATCGACAAGCGCGGTGTGCCGGTGCGTTCGATCCTGGCCTCGGCTGCCGTGACGCTGATCGCGGTGCTGCTGAACTACCTGATCCCGCAAAACGCGCTGGAACTGCTGATGTCGCTGGTAGTGGCTACCCTGGTGATCAACTGGGCGATGATCAGCTTCTCGCACTTCAAGTTCCGCCAGCACATGAACAAGACCCACCAGACGCCGCTGTTCAAGGCCCTGTGGTACCCGTACGGGAACTACATCTGCCTGGCGTTCGTGGTGTTCATTCTCGGCGTGATGCTGTTGATTCCGGGGATCCAGATCTCGGTGTATGCGATTCCGGTCTGGATCGTGTTCATGTGGGTCTGCTACGGCATCAAGAACAAGCGCAGTGCGCGACATGCGCTGCAGGCTGCCAGCGCGAAGTAAGCGTGGAACACAGAAACAACAAACCCGGCTATGTGCCGGGTTTGTTGTTCTTGATGTTCTGATTTCACGATTGCGCTGAAGTCTGGTTCCTACAAAGTCGGGAATCGTTTACTACAGTCATTTCGGAATTTTAATAAAACGGATTGATTCAGAACGGGCCTACACCCTGCCTGCTCCTGTTTGCCCTAGACTCGGGCGCTCCAGTTAAACAAGGAGTGCTGATTGTGGCGAGTCAAAGTTACATGAGTATCACCGGTAAACGACAAGGCTTGATTTCAGCGGGTTGTTCAGGCCAAAGCTCTATCGGCAACAAATGCCAACTCAGCCATCAGGATGAAATCATGGTGTTGGCTTACTCGCACGATATGCTCACGGGGAATGATGGCAGTGTTGCAGGCGGTCGCGGCAAGCACATGCCGATCATGATTACCAAAGCTATCGATAAGTCATCGCCTCTGCTGGCGAGCGCGCTGCATACCGGTGAAGAGCTGGACTGCATCATCAATTTATACCGAACCTCCTCGACCGGAGGTCAAGAGCGATATTATTCGATACACCTCACCGATGCGCGTATTGCGCATATCAGCCTGCAGGTTCCCCATGCCATTCGCATGAATGATGCCGAGCCGCAGGAGTTGGTGTCTATCCGATACAGGAATATTGCCTGGGCGCATGTTCCAGCGGCGACCAGTGCTTATAGCACCTGGATGAAAGAGGATGAATGAATCTTCCTGCGATATTCATGATGTAACCAGGTCTGCTTCTGATCTGGTTGCAGCGGGGTGCGCCATTGGCATGGCGCATATTCCTGACGGTTTTGCACGGCTTCGATTTGGTTCGATGGTCGCTTCCTATGTTGATGAAGTGATTCAGGCGGTTGATGAGGGGGTTATTAGTGCGTGGCAGGCCGTACAGGAAATAAGGGCCGAATATGAAGACTTGGCGTCAAAGGCGCGCTTTTATCTTCAAAATGGTGTTGGGGTTGTTGCGGGGGTGATGCAGGTTAGGACGGGGTTTACGATTATCGGAACTCCGGGAGGGCTCGGTGTGATTCCAGGCACCCTCATGGTTGGGCATGGAGCAAATAATATCTATGAAAGCTTCGGAAATATTTATCGTGGGCCGGGTGCTCCGAGCACGGTTGGGCCTGTTAGGTATTTTTATAGGGATATGTTTGATGAAAAGGGTGACATGATTTACTACTCAATGGACTTGTTTCTTTCCGCAATCGGGGTTTTTAGGCCGGAGTCAAAGCCTGGTTCGGTGGAGTTGTTCAGGCGTGATCCAATTAACTATGAGATGGCTTATCGACAGAGTGGTAGGTTGGCTTTGTTTTTTGAAGTATTAGTTGATTTTTTTACGATAGACTCAATGCTGTCAGATTGATCTTTTGCTCTAACTCTAGGAAATATTTTAGGAAGCGAATTTGGTCATATCACTCCACGCATTCTAGGGATGTAAATCTTTAAGCCGCAAATAACTAGAATTATGTAGGTTATCAGATAGGCTATGTCTAGATTGCTTTCATCTATGTAGATTACTTTTCTGATGCCGAACACAATAATTCCGGTGGGGAGTCCGGAACAGCCTAAAACCATGAAGGTGACTGCAATATGATATCGAATGTTTTCAATGTTCATGGGTTGTAAGGTCTTTTTTTTTTGGTGCGTTGGATGAGGTGGTTGTGTAGTCTGTAGTGACTTATGCGAGTGTTATGTCATTCCTCGCATTCTAGGTATATAAATTCGTAGTCCAATTAAAACAAGTGCTATGTAGGTTGTAAGATATGCGATTTTTAGATGTTCTTCATTTATGTGAATTACTTTATTTATGCAGAATACGATGGCGAGTGTGGGAAGTCCCGAGGAGCCTAAAACCAAAAGAGTAACTGCAATATGGTATCGAATATTCTCAAGATTCATTATCTAAGTAATCAGTTTGATGTGAAGCCTTAGATTAGTGTGGTCACTGGAAACAATGCAACGTCCCTTTTGTAAATCCGACAACACTGTAGGAAAAGTCTGGCAGGGCTTTTTCGATCTCGCCTGCACCTGTGATTGTCCCCTATTCAAAACGCTATCGCGGTATCCTGAACGTTCCCGACCCCGGACCCCTTTTCCATGCTGGTGATTTCCAACAACGTGCATATACCGGATGCCGAGATCGAGTTGACCGCCATTCGCGCCCAGGGCGCAGGAGGGCAAAACGTCAACAAGGTCTCCAGCGCCGTGCACCTGCGCTTCGACATTGCGGCCTCGTCCTTGCCCGAGTTCTACAAGGAGCGGCTGCTGGCGTTGCGCGACAGTCGTATCACCAGCGAAGGTGTGTTGATCATCAAGGCCCAGCAATACCGGACCCAGGAACAGAACCGGGCCGATGCGCTGGCGCGTTTGACCGAGTTGATCCTCAGCGCCACCAAAGTCGAAAAGAAACGTCGCCCGACCAAGCCGACCCTCGGTTCGAAGACCCGTCGGCTCGAATCCAAGAGCAAGCGCGGCAACATCAAGGCTGGGCGCGGCAAGGTCGATTTCTAGCGGGATTCTCGCGCTTCGCGCTGTTTCGGCGCCTGCCGGTACAAGTAGATGCTGAGCATCAAACCGGTTAAAGCGGCAAGGGCGGCGAACAGGAAGATAGAGGCAAAACCGAAGCCCGCCGCAATCGCGCCGGCCAGTGGTCCGGTGATCCCCAACGACAGGTCGATGAACAGCGAGTAGGCCCCGACCGCCGCGCCACGGCTGGACGCGGGCACGAGGTTGACCGCTTCGACCCCCAGCGCCGGAAACACCAGGGAGAAACCAAAGCCACTGAGCGCCGCGCCCGCGAGCGCCCAGTGCGCGTCAGGTGCCAGCCACAGCAGCAACAGCCCCAGGACCTCCACCGACAGGCAGGCAATCGCCACGCGGAATCCGCCGAGGCGGTTGATCAGGTTGCCGAACAACAGTCGTGCACCGATGAAGCTGGCACCAAACAGGCTCAGGCACAGCACGGCGTTGTCCCAGTGCCGGGTGGCGTAATACAGGGTGATAAACGTGGCGATGGTACCGAAACCGATGGAGCCCAAGGCCAGTCCGCAGCCGTGGGGCAGCACCCGCCCGAGTACATGCATGAACGGCAAGCGCTCGCCGACCACAATCGGTGCCGCGGTTTTCGGCCACGCCAGCAGCAGGCCCAGGGCGGCCAGCAGCACAATACTCACGCCCATGCTCCATAAGCCCATTCGATTGACCAGCAGCACCCCCAGCGGCGCACCGACCGCCAGTGCGCCATAACTGGCGATGCCATTCCAGGAGATAACCTTGGCGGTGTTCGCCGCGCCAACCCGGCCGATGCCCCAGCCAATCGAACCGGAGCCCACCAGGCTTTCCGCGCTGCCGAGCACCAGGCGCCCGACCAGCAGACTGATCAGACTCAACATCGGCAGGCTTTGGGTCCAGGCTGAAAGCAGCATGAACACGCCACTCAGCCCGCAACCGGCCAAGCCGTACATCACGGCCAATTTGCTGCCCTTGTTATCGATGATTTTCCCGGCGTACGGACGGCTGAGCAGGGTGGCAAGGTATTGCACGCTGATCACCAAACCGGCGATCACCGCGCCGAAGCCGAGGTCGCTGTGGACGTAGCCGGGCAATACGGCCAGGGGAATACCGATGTTCAGGTAGCCGATAAAGGTAAACAGGACGATGGAGACAACTTGCAGCGTGACCGCCAGGGGGCGCTGGTTTTCAGACATGGGTCAAAGGTCCACGGGATAGCAGATAGATAGGCTGCTTATGATAACGGCGCAGGCGGTCGTGGGTTGAGAAAAAGTAAAACTAATTGCCGAGCGGGATCAATCAGGGCTTGGCGGGCGCCAACAGTTGCGTGGTGACCAGGGCGGCCAGCGCATTTTCTTCGCTGCCGAAGCGGGCCAGCAATGCGGCTTGTTTTTCAGCAGACAGACGACTCCAGATCTCGATCATTTTCTCGGCGGTACCGATCAGAACGCTGGCCTGCAGTGCTTCATCAAAAGGAGGAGTGACGTTGTCGGTCATGGTGCGGGACTCACGGTTCAGGCGGTGTGGAAAGCGCATGTTAGCGCTTTCCACACGGTCTGTACGGCGGGTGTTTCAGTCTTCGCTGTCAGCCTTGCGGCTGCCAGTGGCTTCTTTCGGCTCGGGCTGCTGGGCGCCGGCTTGTTGCGTGGTCGTCTGCTCAGGTTCGTGCAGGCTTGGGAAGGGGAGATTAGGAATCTCGTGCATAGTCGCGCTCCTCGCTAAGTCTGTTGATAGATCTGGTAGATCCGCGCTTTTAAAAAAGCCTGGGCAGGATACAGCAGGGGAAATGACAAACAGACTTTTATATCCATTTGTTTCGACGAATGGGATTGTCTAGACAGGTCTATTGTTTTGTCGCAGGCATACTTGCAGGAGCGAGCCTGCTCGCGAGGGTGTGTCAGTCATTGAGGTGTCAACTGATACTCCATCGCGAGCAGGCTCGCTCCTACGGGGGGCAGTGTTTGGGGCTTACTTGCAGACGTCAGCAATCGCCTGTGCCAGCAGATCCAGACGCGTCGCATCAATCCCCGCCACGTTGGCCCGGCCGGAACTGACCATGTACACGCTGTGGTTGTCGCGCAGGTTTTTCACTTGTTCCGGCGTCAAACCGGTGTAGGAAAACATTCCGCGCTGCACACCAATGTGCGCAAAACGCTCGCGTAAACCGTGGGGTTCAAGGGCTTCCACCAGGCCGCTGCGCAGCTGGGCGATGCGCAAGCGCATGGTTTCCACTTCGTCGGCCCACAGGCGTTTCAACTCCGGATCGCCAAGGATGGTTGCCACCACGGCAGCACCGTGATCCGGTGGCGTCGACCACAGGTTGCGGGCGATATTGGCCAGTTGGCTGCGGATATCCACCAGCTTGTCGGCGGTTTTCGCGCAGACAATCAGGGCACCGGTGCGGTCGCGATACAGGCCGAAGTTCTTCGAGCAGGAGCTGGTGATCAGCACTTCCGGCAACTCGGCGGCGAACAAGCGGGTCGACCAGGCGTCCTGTTCCAGGCCATCGCCGAAGCCCTGGTAGGCGAAATCGATCAGCGGCAGCAGTTCACGCCGACGCACGACGTCCAGCACGCGGTGCCAGTCGTCGTGGGACAGGTCGAAACCGGTCGGGTTGTGGCAGCAGGCGTGCAACAACACCACATCGCCCTTTGGCGCTTCATTGAGCACGGCAAGCATGGCATCGACGTCGAGACGATTGTCGCTGCCCACGTAGGGGTAATGACTGACCTTGACGTGGGCCGCCGCGAAAATGGTTTCGTGGATCGGCCAGGTCGGATTGCTCAACCAGATGCCACGGCCCGGCAGGCACTGGGCGATGAAGTCCGCGCTCAGGCGCAACGCTCCGGTACCGCCCGGTGTCTGGGTGGCGCCGGCGCGTTGTTCGCTGATCAGTTTTGAATCGACGCCAAGCACCAGCTCACTGATGAGCTTGCCGAAGGCCGGTTCGCCATGACCGCCGATGTAGGTCTTGGTGGTCTGGCGATCGACCAGGCGCGCCTCGGCGAGTTTCACGGCCTGGGGGATCGACGTCAGGCCCTGGGCGTCTTTGTAGACACCCACGCCGAGGTCGAATTTGCGCGGGTTGGGGTCCTGCGCATAGGCCTCCATCAGGCCGAGGATCGGGTCGCCGGGCACCCGGCCGATGGCGTCGAAATGCATTATTTGCGGCCCTCGGCGTCCTTGGCCACTTCGTCCGTACGCGCGGCCATGATGAAGTCATTGCGGTGCAGGCCTTTGATCGAGTGGCTCCACCAGGTCACGGTGACTTTGCCCCACTCGGTCAGCAGGCCCGGGTGATGACCTTCAGCCTCGGAGATTTCACCGACGGCGTTGGTGAACGCCAGGGCGTGCTTGAAGTTTTTGAACAGGAAGACTTTTTCCAGCTGCATGATGCTGTCGCGTACTTCGATGTTCCAGTCCGGGATCTGCTTGATCAGTACCGGCAGTTCTTCGTCGCTGACTTGCGGAGCATCGGCGCGGCAGGCTTCGCAGTGGGCTTGGTTCAATGTGGACATGATGTGTTCCTGAAATCGAATGTTTGGAATTCGGCCGTCATGTCACCACGCTAAAGCAAAGCGTCGGTTCCGGACAGGCTCACTTGGTTCTAAAAGCTGCGGATCACGCGGCTTTTGGTTTTGGCGGAAATTTCGGTGCATGCAGGCCCATCTGCATCGCTTGCTTGACCATGCCCATGATGTCTTCGTGGGCGAGGTCGAACAGGCGCTTGAGATCTGGCAAGACGAAATACAGTGGCTGCAGGATGTCGATGCGGTAAGGCGTGCGCATGCACTCCAGCGGATCGAACGCCTGATGTTCAGGTTCGTCCGACAGGCAGTACACGGTCTCTTTCGGCGAAGACAGGATGCCGCCGCCGTAGATGCGCCGGCCTTGCGGGGTTTCCAGCAGGCCGAACTCGATGGTCATCCAGTACAGGCGCGCCAGGTACACGCGCTCTTCCTTGGAGGCCTGCAGGCCGAGTTTGCCGTAGGTGTGGGTAAATTCCGCGAACCAGGGGTTGGTGAGCAACGGACAGTGGCCGAAGATTTCGTGGAAAATGTCCGGCTCTTGCAGGTAATCCAGCTCTTCGCGGGTGCGAATAAAAGTGGCGACCGGAAACTGCTTGTTGGCGAGCAATTCAAAAAAGGTCTGGAAGGGGATCAGCGCCGGTACCCGGGCGACCTGCCAACCGGTGGTTTCACCGAGCACCCTGTTGATTTCGCCCAGTTGCGGAATGCGGTCGTGGGGCAGGTCGAGCTTTTCGATGCCGTCCAGGTATTCCTGGCACGCACGCCCTTCGATCACTTTCAACTGGCGAGTGATCAGCGTGTTCCACACCGCGTGTTCTTCAGCGGTGTAGTCGATAAAACCTTGCGCATCGGGCTCGCGAGCCACGTATTGCGTCTGCTTCATGCTGCTCTCCTGCGAGGGGGCTTCGTTCTTGTTATGTTCAGCTATGGACCTAGAAATAACCCATGAATTGCAGCGGTGCAGTAGGCGTTCAGCGGCGAATGTAGGAAAAATCCGCAAATATCGTAAAGTTTTCGTTACGTATTGGCCGGCGTCGCGCAGCTATTGAGATTTGTCAGTTTGAAAAGCGCTCCGGGTGTCACATAATCTTGACGGCTATCTGAGTATATCTGCAGAAAAATATGCCTGAAGGCACTGCAGGGCCCCCTGTGGGAGCGAGCCTGCTCGCGATGAGGTACGTCAGTCGACATTAATTCGCATGACCCACCGCCATCGCGAACGGGCTCGCTCCCACAGGTTCATTCACCGTTTTTTCAGGCCTTTTATATGCGTATCAAAGTCCACTGTCAGAACCGCATTGGCATCCTGCGCGACATTCTCAACTTGCTGGTGGGGTATGGGATCAACGTCGCTCGGGGGGAAGTGGGCGGTGAGCATGGCAACGCCATCTACCTGCATTGCCCGAACCTGATCAACATTCAGTTCCAGGCTTTGCGTCCGAAATTCGAGGCCATCGCCGGGGTTTTTGGCGTCAAGCGCGTAGGGCTGATGCCCAGCGAGCGTCGGCACATGGAGCTCAATGCCTTGCTCGGCGCCCTGGAGTTTCCGGTGTTGTCGATCGATATGGGCGGCTCCATTGTCGCGGCCAACCGCGCAGCAGCACAGTTGCTGGGCGTACGTGTCGATGAAGTGCCGGGGATACCGCTGTCGCGTTACGCCGAAGATTTCGACTTGCCGGAGCTGGTGCGCGCCAACAAATCGCGGATCAATGGCCTGCGGGTCAAGGTCAAGGGCGATGTATTTCTGGCTGACATTGCGCCGCTGCAGTCGGAACATGACGACAGCGAAGCCATGGCCGGTGCGGTATTGACGCTGCATCGCGCCGACCGGGTGGGCGAGCGTATTTATAACGTGCGCAAACAGGAGCTGCGCGGCTTCGACAGCATCTTTCAAAGCTCGAAAGTGATGGCGGCGGTGGTGCGTGAGGCGCGGCGCATGGCGCCACTGGACGCACCGCTATTGATAGAGGGCGAAACCGGTACCGGTAAAGAATTGCTGGCACGGGCCTGTCATCTGGCCAGTCCTCGCGGTCAGTCACCGTTGATGGCGCTCAACTGTGCCGGTTTGCCGGAGTCCATGGCCGAGACTGAGTTGTTCGGCTACGGCCCCGGCGCTTTCGAAGGCGCGCGCGCCGAAGGCAAGCTCGGCCTGCTGGAGCTGACGGCGGGCGGTACGCTGTTTCTCGATGGCGTCGGGGAAATGAGCCCGCGTTTGCAGGTGAAATTGCTGCGATTCCTGCAGGACGGTTGCTTCCGTCGTGTAGGCAGTGATGAAGAGGTTTATCTCGATGTGCGAGTGATTTGTGCGACCCAGGTCGATTTGTCGGAGTTGTGCGCCCGCGGAGAGTTTCGCCAGGACCTCTATCACCGCTTGAACGTGTTGTCGCTGCACATCCCGCCGCTGCGCGAATGCCTCGACGGTTTGGCGCCGCTGGTGGAGCACTTCCTCGATCAAGCCAGTCGACAGATCGGTTGCCCGTTGCCGAAGCTCGCGCCGGCGGCCATGGAGCGACTCAGTCATTACCATTGGCCGGGCAACGTTCGGCAGTTGGAAAACGTGCTGTTTCAGGCGGTGTCGCTGTGTGAGGGCGGCACGGTCAAGGTCGAGCATATTCGCTTGCCTGATTACGGTGTGCGTCAGCCCCTTGGCGATTTTTCCCTCGAAGGTGGGCTGGATGAGATTGTCGGGCGTTTCGAAAAGGCAGTGCTGGAGCGGCTGTATTCCGAGCATCCGAGCAGTCGGCAGTTGGGCAAGCGGTTGGGGGTTTCCCACACCACCATTGCCAATAAGTTGCGTGATTATCAGGTTGGCAAAGACAACGCCTGATCCTGTGGCGAGGGAGCTGGTGGTGGTCCTTGCAGGCCGGCCATTGCCACCCACCGGCATAACACCGCCGGTTTTTCGTCTCTGATACAAACCCTCCGCGCCAGCTCAATCCCTCAAGCCCTTTGTTTGCCGGGTCTTGCCGTGCCAGGAATAAGTTGGTCTGCAAATTGCTTGTGGCTCATCAGTACAGCAGTGGGCGGCAAACGTCCGGCAGGCAGAGGAAAGATTGTGGACAAGTACCTTTATGTGGCAATGACCGGCGCCAGCCAGAATGCCCTGGCGCAAAAGGCTCATGCCAACAACCTGGCGAACATCTCCACCAACGGCTTCCAGAAAGACCTGGAGCAGGCGCGTTCGATGCCGGTGTTCGGTGACAGCTTTCCGGCGCGTGCGTTTTCGATGTCCGAACGCCCGGCCACGGACTTCTCCCCGGGGGCCCTGGTAGAAACCGGTCGCGACCTCGATGTCGCCGTGCAAGGCAGCGGCTGGCTGGCCGTGCAGACCCCGGAAGGCGGTGAAAGCTATGTGCGCACCGGCAGTCTGGTGGTTGACGCCCTGGGCGTATTGCGGGCCGGCAACGGCATGCCGGTGATCGGCAATGGCGGGCCGATTGCCGTGCCGCCAGAGCAGCAGATCGAAGTGGGTGAAGACGGCACCATCAGCATTCGTGCGATGGGTGAGGGCCCGCGCGTGATGGCCGAAGTCGACCGCATCAAACTGGTCAATCCCGACATCAAGAACATGACCAAGGGCCTGGACGGTTCGATCCAAACCAAGGACGGCAAGCCGGCGCAAGCCGATGCCAACGTCAAGCTGGTGTCCGGGTTCCTCGAGTCGAGCAACGTCAACGCCGTGGAAGAGATGACCTCGGTGCTGGCCTTGTCCAAGCAATTCGAGCTGCACATCAAGATGATGAACACCGCCAAAGACGACGACCAGGCCATGGCTCGGGTCTTGCAGATCAGCTAACTATCAGAACGTCGCGCCGTAAAACAGGCGCACGAGGAGAATCGAATGCTTCCGGCTCTATGGGTTGCCAAAACCGGTCTGTCCGCCCAGGACACCAACCTGACCACCATCTCCAACAACCTGGCCAACGTGTCGACCACGGGTTTCAAACGTGACCGCGCCGAGTTCCAGGATCTGCTCTATCAGATCAAGCGTCAGCCAGGCGCCCAGTCGACCCAGGACAGCGAACTGCCGTCGGGCCTGCAACTGGGTACCGGTGTGCGCATTGTCGGCACCCAGAAGAACTTCACCGCCGGCAGCCTGCAAACCACCGAGCAGCCGCTGGACATGGCCATCGATGGTCGTGGTTTCTTCCAGATTCTGCAGCCTGACGGCACAACGTCCTACACCCGTGACGGTACCTTCCACCTGGACTCCAATGGCCAGATCGTCAACGCCAGCGGGTTTGCCCTGGAGCCGGCCATCGTCATTCCGAACGATGCCCAGACCTTCACGGTCGGTCGCGACGGCACCGTGTCCATCACCGTTGCCGGCAACCCGGCTGCCCAGGTGATCGGCAACCTGCAAACCGCCGACTTCATCAATCCGGCCGGCCTGCAGGCCGTGGGTAACAACCTGTTCCTGGAAACCGCCGCCAGTGGTGCGCCGCAAGTCGGCACGCCAGGCCTGGCCGGTTTCGGCACCACGCTGCAGAACACCCTGGAAACGTCCAACGTCAGCACCGTTGAAGAGATGGTCAACATGATCACCACTCAGCGCGCCTACGAGATGAACTCCAAGGTGATCTCCACCGCCGACCAGATGCTCTCGTTCGTAACGCAGAATCTGTAATCAAGTCTATGAGGCGGCCATGAGGCCGCCTGCAACACCGTGAGGTAGGGTCATGAATCGCTTCGTTTCCGTTCTGGCATTGATTGGAGTCACCGTGCTCGCGGGCTGTGTGCCGTCGACACCCAAGCCCAATGATCCCTACTACGCCCCGGTGTTGCCGCGTACGCCGCTGCCGGCTGCCGCGAACAACGGCTCGATCTACCAGGCCGGTTTCGAACAGAACCTCTACAGCGACCGCAAGGCGTTTCGGGTCGGTGACATCATCACCATCACCCTGAACGAGAAGACCCAGGCCAGCAAGAACGCCAACTCGCAGATCGACAAGAACAGCAAGACCGGCATCGGCCTGACCTCGCTGTTCGGCTCCTCGCCCAATACCAACAACCCATTCGGCAGTGGCGACTTGAGCCTGAGCGCCAGTTACGAAGGTGACCGTGCGACCAAAGGCGACAGCAAGGCCGCCCAGGGCAATACCCTGACCGGCTCGATCACCGTGACCGTCGCCGACGTGTTGCCCAACGGCATCATTGCCGTGCGAGGCGAGAAGTGGATGACCCTCAACACCGGGGATGAGCTGGTGCGGATCGCAGGGCTCGTGCGTGCCGATGACATCGCGACCGACAACACTGTTTCGTCGACTCGCGTCGCCGATGCGCGCATCACCTATTCGGGCACCGGTTCGTTTGCCGATGCGAGTCAGCCAGGCTGGTTCGACCGTTTCTTCCTCAGCCCGCTGTTCCCTTTCTAGGTGGCTTTTTTGGTGAGCAAGTTGAACTTCAAGCACCTGATCGCAGCTGCGCTGTTGATGTCCTTGTCGCTGGGGGCTCAAGCCGAGCGGCTGAAGGACATCGCCAGTATTTCCGGCGTGCGTTCCAACCAATTGATCGGTTACGGCCTGGTGGTCGGGCTTAACGGCACCGGTGACCAGACGACGCAAACCCCGTTCACCCTGCAGACCTTCAACAACATGCTCTCGCAGTTCGGTATCAAGGTGCCGGCGGGATCGGGCAACGTGCAGTTGAAGAACGTCGCGGCCGTGTCGATCAGCGCTGACTTGCCAGCGTTCGCCAAGCCGGGGCAGCAGGTCGACGTCACCGTTTCGTCCATCGGTAACTCCAAGAGCCTGCGTGGCGGTACCTTGCTGCTGACGCCGCTCAAGGGGATCGACGGTAACGTCTATGCCATCGCCCAGGGCAACCTGGTGGTGGGCGGTTTCGATGCTGAAGGTCGCGACGGTTCGAAAATCACCGTCAACGTTCCGTCGGCCGGTCGCATCCCGGGCGGTGCCTCGGTCGAGCGAGCGGTGCCGAGCGGTTTCAACCAGGGCAACAGCCTGACGCTGAACCTCAATCGTTCCGACTTCACCACCGCCAAGCGCATCGTCGACAAGATCAACGACATGCTCGGCCCTGGCGTGGCCCAGGCCATCGACGGCGGTTCGATCCGCGTCAGTGCGCCGCTGGATCCGAGTCAGCGGGTCGACTACCTGTCGATCATCGAAAACCTCGAAATCGATCCGGGCCAGGCGGTGGCGAAAGTCATCATCAACTCCCGTACCGGCACCATCGTGATTGGTCAGAACGTCAAGGTTTCACCGGCCGCCGTGACCCACGGCAGCCTGACCGTGACCATCACCGAAGACCCGATCGTCAGTCAGCCGGGGCCTCTGTCCAATGGTCAGACGGCGGTCGTGCCGCGTTCGAAAGTCAATGCCCAGCAGGAAGCCAAGCCGATGTTCAAATTCGGCCCCGGCACCACCCTCGACGAAATCGTGCGGGCGGTGAATCAGGTCGGTGCGGCCCCGGGTGACTTGATGGCGATCCTCGAAGCCCTGAAGCAGGCCGGCGCGTTGCAAGCCGATCTGATCGTGATCTGAGGACGGCATCGTGGATATGCGCAAGAGCGGTCTGGTCAGCAGCAGCGATTCGGGTTCCTACTCGGACCTCAATCGTCTGAACCAGCTCAAGGTCGGCGACAAGAACAGCGACGGCAATATGCGCAAGGTTGCGCAGGAATTCGAGTCGCTGTTCCTCGGTGAAATGCTCAAGTCCATGCGCTCGGCCACCGAAGCGCTGGGCCAGGACAATCCGCTCAACACCCCTGCAGCCAAGCAATACCAGGAAATGTACGACCAGCAACTCGCCGTATCCATGTCCCGCGAAGGCGGCGGTATCGGTTTGGCGGACGTGCTGATGCGGCAGATGTCGAAGAACAAGCCGATGGCTCCCGGTGAGGCGGCCGCCGCGTCGGCGGCCAAGCAGGAAGCGGCAAAGGCAGCAGCGCAGACACCGGTGGCCGCCGGTACGGTCGCAACCGGTGGGCCGCTTTCGCGGGTCAATGGCCAGCGTCCGTTGTGGGCTTCGCGCTCGGTCCATGCGCCGACGGGCGAGGGCGCGCACCGCAACGACATGGCGATGATCAATCAGCGGCGCCTGGCCTTGCCGCCGAAACTGGCTGACCGCTTGCTGGCGGGTCTGGTGCCTTCGGCCTCGACCACCGCTGCGACCGCTGCCACGGTGCAGAACAAAATCCAGTTGCCGCAGAGCACTCGCAGCGGTTCCGGCCCCCTGTACAACGGCGACTGGCTCGCTTCGCAAACGGACACGGCTGCCGGCGGCGGTATGCAGATTTACGGTCGTGCCATGGCGCAGATTCCGCTCGCGCCGGCGAAAAAAGCCTTCAGCTCCGCCGACGAATTCGTCAACACCATGCTCCCGATGGCCAAGGAAGCCGCCGCACGCATCGGCGTCGACCCGCGTTACCTGGTGGCCCAGGCCGCCCTGGAAACCGGTTGGGGCAAATCGGTCATGCGCGCCCAGGATGGCAGCAGTAGTCACAACCTGTTCGGCATCAAGGCCGGCAGCAGTTGGAAGGGCGATTCGGCGCGGGCGATCACCAGCGAATTCAGGAATGGCGAGATGGTCAGGGAGACGGCCCAGTTCCGTTCCTACGATTCCTACAAGGACAGCTTCCACGACCTTGTGACTTTGCTGCAGACCAATAATCGCTATCAAGATGTCGTGAAGTCGGCCGATAACCCAGAACAGTTTGTACGCGAGTTGCAAAAGGCCGGTTACGCAACCGACCCTGACTACGCAAGCAAGATTTCGCAGATTGCCAGGCAGATGACGAGTTACCAGAACTACGCTGCGGCGGGCGTTTCAACGAATTTATAAGGTCTGAACCATGAGTTTGCTCAATATCGGGATGTCGGGTTTGTCCGCTAGCCAGTCTGCATTGATGACTACCGGCAATAACATTTCCAATGTCGACACCGCCGGTTATTCGCGCCAGCAAACCGTGCAGGGCTCCAAGGCGTCGATTCAATACGGCAACGTCTACATCGGCACCGGCACGACGCTGGCCGATGTGCGCCGGGTATACAACAGCTACCTCGATGCACAGTTGCAGACCACGACGTCGCTCAACAGTGATTCGGCTGCCTACCTGGACCAGGTCACGCCGCTCGACAAGTTGCTTTCCGACAGCGGCACCGGCCTCAACGGCGCACTGACCAAGTTCTTTGCTTCGGTGCAGAACGTCAATGCCAAGCCCGGCGACGACGCTTCCCGTCAGTTGCTGCTCAGCGATGCGCAGGCCCTGAGCAACCGCTTCAACTCGATCTCCACCCAGTTGAACTCGCAAAACGCCGACATCAACGGCAACCTGACCAGCATGGCTGATCAGGTCAACAAGCTGGCGACTACTATGGCGCAGCTGAACAAGAAGATCAGCGAAGTCTCCAGTTCCGGCGGTGCGCCAAATGACCTGCTGGATGCTCGCAACGAAACCATGCGTCAGCTTTCAACCTTTACCGGTGCGCAGTTTGTTGAGCGTGAAGGAAACGTAGACATCTATCTGGGCAGCGGTCAGCCGTTGGTGATTGGCAATACCGTCAACAAACTGGAGACGGTGCCAAGCAAGGATGATCCGGGGCGTGTATCGCTGCAGCTCAATCGTGGTTCGAGCACCATCGACATCACATCGATCACGACCGGTGGTGAAATCGGCGGCCTGCTGCGTTATCGCAGCGAAGTACTCGAACCGGCCATGAACGAGTTGGGTCGTGTGGCGCTCACCGTCGCCGATCAGATGAACTCCATCCAGGCCCAAGGCATCGACAAGAACGGTAATTTCGGCGGCAATCTGTTCAACAACATCAACAGTGCCACGAACATGGCTCAGCGCAGCATTGCCACGATCGGCAACAGCGCCGGCTCGGGCAACTTCGATGTCAGCATTGAAGACAGCGGCAAGCTGACCACCAACGATTACAAGGTGACGTTCACCAGCGCCACAGACTACACCGTGCAACGTTTGCCGGACGGCTCCGCCGTGGGCGTCTACAGCACCACCACCAACCCGCCACCGGTGATCGAGGGCTTCGCGCTGAAGCTCAACGGCGGGGCAGCCGCGGGCGACAGCTTCAAGATCACCCCGACCCGTAATGCCGCGGCGAACATCCAGACCGAGATGACCGACTCCAAGCGTCTGGCCATCGCGGCGCCGCTGGGCGCGGCCATCGCCCCGGGTGGTAGCGGAACGCTGACCATTCCGGCCAGCGGTCAGCCGACCCTGACCACGAAATTCGATATCTACGATTCGGCTACTGCCACTGCCATGCAGAACGGCCTGAAAAACTCGACGCCGACCAAGGTCGTATTTGGCGATGTTTCCGCCGACGGCACCAGTCAGACCTACCAGTTCCTGGATGCCAAAGGTGGTGTCATCAGCAGCGGCACCATCAAGCCCGGTGAAAACAACACCCTGAGCCTGACGGTGCCACTCCAGGATGCCTCGGGAGCGCCGATCCCACCTGCGCCCGCCACACAGTACACCGCAAGCTTTGATATGACCGTCGCCGGCTCCCCGGGCAAAGGCACCGCAATCAATGTCACGCTCAGCCAGCCAGGTACGCTGGACAATCGTAACGGCACGGCGCTGGCGGGCTTGCAGACCCAGCAAACCGTGGATACAGGGTCTGCCAGCAAAGGCATTTCTCTGACTGATGCTTACGGAAAACTGGTCGAAGGTGTCGGTGCCAAGGCGGCTCAAGGCAAGCTCGACAGCGCCGCGACCACCGCCATTCTGGCGAACGCCAAGGGCGCACGTGACTCGCTTTCCGGTGTCGACCTCGACGAGGAAACCGGCAATCTGGTCAAGTATCAGCAGTACTACACGGCCTCTTCGCAGATCATCAAGGCTGCGCAAGAAATCTTCAGCACACTGATCAACAGTCTTTAAGGAGTCGTAGCCCATGCGCATTTCCACCGGCCAGTTTTACGAGTCCACTGCGGCGAACTATCAAAAGAACTTCGCCAACGCTGTCAAGACCAGTCAAGAGGCGAGCAGTCTGGTTCGCGTCAATACCGCGGCCGATGATCCGGTGGGGGCTTCGCGACTGCTGCAATTGGGTCAACAGGCTTCGATGCTTGATCAGTACACGGCCAACTCCAACACGATCAAGGCGACACTGGGTCAGGCCGAGTCGGTCATGACCAGCATCACCAGCGTGCTGCAACGCGCCAAGGAGCTGGCAATTGGTGTCGGTAACACCGGTTATAGCGACGCTGACCGTCAGGCGAATGCGTCTGAACTCGGCCAGATTGAAGATCAGCTACTAAGCCTGATGAACACCAAGGATGAAAACGGCAAGTACATTTTCGCCGGCTCCAAGGGCGATACCGCTCCGTTCTCGCGTAACAGTGACGGCACCTACAGCTACAATGGCGATCAGACGACGCTTGATCTTGCCGTTGGCGACACTATGTCGATGGCCACTAACAGCACCGGTTGGGAAGCGTTTGAGCAGGCGATCAACACCAGTCGTAGTCAGGTCATCATGACGGCTCCGTCGCCAGATAACGGGAAGGTAACGCTTTCCAATGGCCAGGTTTCGTCGAACATCACCTACAACAGCAAGTTCCGCAGCGGTGAGCCATACACGGTGGAGTTCGCCAGTGGTACCCAGCTGAAAATCACTGACTCGGCCGGTAACGACGTGACGGCTGAAGCTAGTAAGGGTGGAATGTTCGATCCAACCACCGCGGCTGGCCAAGCGGTCAGTTTTCGCGGTGTCGAGCTGAGTCTGAACATCAATCTGAGCGCTACGGACAGTCCTGCGGCCACGCTGCCTAACGTTTTTACGCTGGAATCCAAGGCTGATACATTCACCACGACCCGCAGCCCTGGCAACCCGAGCTCGGCACAAATAACGGGCAGCAGCATCACCAACGCTACCGATTATCACGCCAGTTTTCCGAGCGGTTCGGCCATCGTCAAGTTCAAGGATGCCACTAACTTTGATCTGTATGCGGCGCCTCTGACCGCCAACAGCAAGCCTGTGTCCAGCGGTACGGTAGTGGCTGGCGTTGGCACCGCATCCGGTGTGACCTTCACCGTGGCGAGTGGTCCTGCGCCGACGCCAGGTCCGAGTGCTGGCGATCAGTTCAACGTTGCCGTCGACTCTCATGAAACCCAGAGCATTCTGGATACCGTGAGCCAGTTGAAAACCGCACTGAGCACACCAACCAATGGCAATGCGATCGCGATGCAAAAGCTGCAAGCGGCAGTGGACTCGGGCATCGCCAACCTGGCAAGTGGCACTGACCAGCTATCCGGTGCCCTGAGTTCGGTGGGTGCACGCGGTGCTGCCCTCGATACCCAAAACGCAACCAACCAGGCTCTGTCGCTGGCCAACACCCAGACCCAGGCGTCGATTCGCGATTCCGATCCTGCTGAGGTGATGACGCGTCTGACCTTGCAACAGACGATGTTGCAGGCTTCGCAACTGGCGTTCAGCAAAATCACTCAACTGGGTCTGTTCAACAAAATCTAACGGGGCCTGCGCGTCAGCGCACGGCCGTAAACCGCCGAATACCCATCGTCTTTTTTCAGCGGTTTGAGGCGCTCATCCGGCCGGGTGGGCGGCCACCACTTGAGAGCTCCGCCGTGAATCCAGTTTCGCTTGTCAGCCTTGTCATCCCCGCCTTCAATCCGCGCTTTTTTGCCGGGTCCCTGCACACCGCCCTTATCCAGCAATACGCCAACCTTGAAATCATCGTGTGCGACGACAGTCGTGGCGATGAAATCCGCCAGGTTGTCGAGTCGCTGACGGGTGATGCCGAGCAGCGAGTGCGTTACGTACGAAACCCTGGGACATTGGGTTTTGTCGGCAATCTGCTGGCGTGCCTAGACGAAGCCAAAGGCGAGTACATCAAATTTCTGTGTGATGACGATCAGTTGTCGCCGGCCTGTATCGAGCGCCAGGCACACGTGCTGGATCAGCAGGCGGACATCAATCTGGTGCTGGCCCAGCGGGCCTTGTGGGATGCTGACGATCATCCGTTGCCGTCTCGTCTGGAGAACAGCACGCTGTCGCCTGTGTGCGGAATCTTCAAGGGCGATGACCTGCTGGCGATTTTCGAGAGCTTTCCGGTCAACTTCCTCGGTGGTTTCAGTGGCGCATTATTCCGCCGCAAGGATCTAGAGGAACTAATGCCCGCATTGACTCAGCCCGGCCATTGTTTTGTCGCGTCACTAGATCTGGCCTTGTACATCTGCCTGCTACGTCGGGGCAACCTGGCGGTGCTCAACTATGTATTGAGTGTCGAGCGCCTGTATCCGGAGCGTTTGAGCCGTCAGCAGTCGATGAAAGATGCGGCGGAGCAGGAAAGACAGTGGTTGGTGCAGATGCTCAAGGTTCGCGGTGGCGAGGGCGCACCGGCGGCCGGTTGGGTTCGTTACCTGCCCTTGAGTCGCAGCGACGAGGCGCCACGTGTCTGGGACGAGCTGCCCCTGAGCCGAACTTTGGGGGCCCGCCAGGCCAACCAGGGATATCGTGTCGGTATTGCCAGCGAGAGTTTTTCCGAGGTTTACGCGCAATGGCTGGCGTGTCGCACGCTCAGCGAAACCCAGCGCAGTCTCCTGCCGGACACATTGGCTGGCTGGTCGCGGCAACCCAAAATTCTGCCGATCATTATTGATGATCTGGGCAGTCGCGCCAGTCTGGATCTCACCCTCGACAGCCTTGCCGGGCAGATCTATGCATCGGAACTGATCCTGGTGTTGTCCAGCGCCTGCACCGAAGCGCAACTCGACGGCAAAGTGTTCAACCTGCCGTTGCAGGATGACGGCTATGAGCAGATCACCGGCTTGCTGCCACAGCTCGACGGCGTTGACTGGTTTTATGTGCTGCGAGCCGGTGATCGTCTGGTTGAGCCGGCCTTGTTGCTGCTGGCCGATAAGATCAGCGCGTCGCCAGAGGCGTTGTGTGTTTATAGCGATGAAGGTCGTTTGCGTGATGGTGAGTCGGTGGACCCGATCCTGAAGCCAGACTTCAACCTGGACCTGATGCGCAGTTATCCCTACGTCGGGCGTGCCCTGGCATTTCAGCGCGAGCAGTTCCTGGCGTTGGGTGGCTTCAATTCGAACTATGGCGAACTGGCGCCTCACGATGTGCTGTGGCGCATGGTCGAGAGGGACGGCATCAAGGTCATCGAGCATATTGCCGAGGTGATGCTGGAGTCGACGCTCGGCCTGGCGCAATGGCTGGCACTGCCGGGCGTCATTGAACTCAACCCGCAGGTGCTGGAGGCACATCTTCAACGATTGGGCGTTGCCCATGACATTCGCCAGGGCAGCTTTACCTTGCTCAATCGTGTCGATTACCTGCATGCGGTCCGACCGCTGGTGTCGATCATCATTGTCTGCAAAGACCAGTTGGCAGCCGTGCAGCGTTGTGTCGAAACGCTCCTGGAGAAAACGGCGTACAGCGAGTACGAGTTGCTGTTGATCGACAATGGCAGTGAATCGCCGCCGATGCATGAGTGGTTGAGCGCCATGGCGCAACTGGGCAGCGACCGATTCCGGGTGAAGGCGTTTGCGCAGCAAGGTAATGTCGCGGCAACGCGCAATTTCGCCGTTCAGCAGGCCCGTGGCGAGTATGTGCTGATGCTCGATCCATATGCGGTGGTCACGTGTGAGGACTGGCTGAATGAGCTGCTCAATCATGCCCAGCGCCCGGAAGTCGGTGTCGTGGGAGCCAAGCTGTTCAATTCAGATGGCCGGGTTCTGCATGCAGGACTGATTCTCGGGCTGCAAGGGCCGGCAACCTCACCGTTTTTCGGCGACCCCGTTAATGCAGCCGGTTACATGCACCGTTTGCAAGTGGTGCAGGACATGAGTGCTGTCGGTGCCGATTGCCTGATGGTGCGAAGATCGCTGTTCGAAAGCGTGGGTGGTTTTCAGGCGCAGGACTTTACCTTGACCCTTAACGAGGTGGATCTGTGTCTACGGATTCGCCAAAACGGTTACCTGGTGGTGTGGACGCCGTATGCCCAACTGGCCCTCGGCACACCGCCCGCGGCCACGGTGGGAGAGGCCGAGATTGCGCTTCGCCTTCAAGAGCAGGATACGTTCTACCGCCGTTGGCTACCGATTGTCGCTCGCGACCCGGCCTACAATCCCAACCTGATGCTCAATACGTGGGGCGGCTCCAGCTACAGTTTAGAGCCAGGCTTGCGCACAGGGTGGAGTCCGTTCTCCGTTCGCCAGTTACCGAAGGTCATGGCGCTGCCGGTCAACTCCTCGGCGGTCGGACACTATCGGGCGATCCAGCCGCTGATCGAGCTGGAGAAGGCTGGCCGGGCAACCGGACGGGTCTACTACGATTTGCCGTCGATTTTCGAGATCGAGCGCGAGTCACCTGACGTGATCATTTTGCAGGGGCGCTACAGCGAAGGACCGATCAACGAGATCGCCGCGTTCAAGCCCTACACCAATGCCCGTCTGATTTTCGAGCTGGATGACTATGTCATCAAGGCGCCGAAGAAGAACGCGCACATTCGCAATATGCCGGACAATGTCGAGATGGAGCGTCTGGTCCGTCGCGGCATCGGCTTGTGCGATCGCGTGGTGGTTTCGACGCAGTCGCTGGCCGATGCGTTGTCGTCCATGCACCACGACATTCGGGTAGTGCCGAATATGCTCGCCACTCACCTGTGGAGTGATCTGCGCAGTCAGCGTCGCACGTCGAAAAAACCACGGGTTGGCTGGGGCGGCGGCACCAGCCACTCCGGTGACCTGGCGATCATTGCCGACGTGGTCCGTGAACTGGCCAACGAGGTCGATTGGGTGTTCTTCGGCATGTGTCCCGAAGAGTTGAAACCTTACATGCATGAGTTCCACGGGGTGATCGACCTGAGCGTCTACCCGGCGAAGCTGGCCAGTCTGAACCTGGATCTGGCGCTGGCACCGCTGGAGTTTCATATCTTCAACGACTGCAAGAGCAACTTGCGTCTGCTGGAGTATGGCGCGTGCGGCTACCCGGTGGTCTGCACCGATACCGAGGCGTATCGTGGTTACCTGCCTTGCACGCGGGTGGTCAGCAACTCTACCGATGAGTGGCTGCAAGCCATCCGCATGCACCTGGCGGACCCGGAAGCGAGCTACCGCATGGGCGATGAACTGCGCGAAGCGGTACTGCGCGATTACATGCTGCGCGGCGATAACGTGCGGTACTGGGAGAATGGCTGGCTGGCCGATTGATACACCCTCTGATGTAGTCGCTGCCCAACGGTAGCGGCTACACAGCGCCGCCGTTCGAGCTGGCGCGTTTCCTGCAAGTCCCCTGAAAATCGCCATAAATCTAGCATGTGCGACGCAGCCAGAAGCCGATGGGTGCCGCCTCATGCGATTTATCCAGATGGCCGCAAAGCCTTGTCAGGCTTGGGCAGGCCCTGTGACGAACAAAAGGGGAAATGATGAAGGCAGTTATTCTGGCGGGTGGTCTGGGCACGCGCATCAGCGAGGAGTCGCACCTCAAGCCCAAGCCAATGATCGAGATCGGTGGCAAGCCAATTCTCTGGCACATCATGAAGCAGTATTCCGCTCATGGAATTCACGACTTCGTGATTTGCCTGGGCTACAAGGGCTATGCGATCAAGGACTTCTTCGCCAACTACTTCCTGCACACCTCTGACGTCACCTTCGACATGTCCAACAATCGCATGGACGTTCACCAGAACTACAGCGAGCCGTGGCGCGTGACCCTGATCGACACCGGCGAAGACACCATGACCGGTGGCCGCCTGCGTCGCGCCGCCCGTTACGTTGAAGGCGAACAGGCGTTCTGTTTCACCTACGGCGACGGCGTCTCGGATCTAAACATTGGCGCTTTGGTGGATTTTCACTTAAGCAGCGGTAAGTTGGCGACGGTCACGGCGGTGCAGCCACCCGGACGTTACGGCGCGCTGGAGCGTGACGGCGATCTGGTGCGTGGTTTCATCGAAAAACCTCGCGGCGATGGGGGCTGGATCAACGGTGGCTTCTTCGTCTTGTCACCCAAAGTGCTGTCGCTGATCACTGCCGACGAAACAGTCTGGGAGTCGCAGCCGTTGACGACCCTGGCTGCCGAAGGGCAACTGAACGCATTCCAGCACGATGGCTTCTGGCATCCGATGGACACCCTGCGTGACAAGAACCATCTGGAGCATTTGTGGCAGAGCGGGGAGGCCCCATGGAAACAATGGGACTGAGCCCGGAGTTCTGGCGCGGCAAGCGGGTTCTGCTGACTGGCCACACCGGTTTCAAAGGCAGTTGGCTGACGTTGTGGCTGCAAAGCCTCGGCGCCGAGGTCAGCGGGTTTTCCCTTGATCCGTCCACCGAGCCAAGCCTGTTCGAACTGGCGCGTGTTCACGAAGGCATCAACGATCAACGCGGTGACCTGCGTGACCTGGGTGCCTTGCTGGAATTGATCGCCGAAACCCAACCGGAAATTGTCCTGCACCTGGCAGCCCAACCGCTGGTGCGCGAAGGCTATCGCGATCCGCTGGGGACTTACTCCAGCAACGTCATGGGCACGCTCAATCTGCTCGAGGCGATCCGTCAGGTCGGCGGCGTTCGCGCGTGCGTGCTGGTGACCACCGACAAGGTTTACGCCAATCAGGAATGGGTGTGGCCCTACCGTGAAAACGAAGCCCTCGGCGGGCATGATCCTTACAGCAGCAGCAAGGCCTGTTGCGAGTTGCTCGCGCAGTCGTATGTCGCGTCATTTTTCCCGGCCGAAAAATATGCCGAGCATGGCCTGGCACTCGCCACGGCGCGTGCCGGCAACGTGCTGGGTGGGGGGGATTTTGCTCCGGAACGATTGATTCCCGACGTCTTGAAGGCGTGGTCCGCCGACGAACCCGTGACCCTGCGCTACCCACACGCCGTGCGCCCGTGGCAGCACGCGCTGGAACCGCTGGCCGGTTACCTGCAACTGGCCGTCGGCCTCTACGAGCACGGCCCGGAGTTTACCGGCGCGTGGAACTTCGGTCCGAGCGAAGCGGACATGTGCAGCGTTGGCGAAGTGGTCAAGTTGCTCGCCAACCGCTGGCCACAAGCGCGTGGCTTGCGCATCGAACCGAGTGATTTGCATGAAGCGGGTCTGTTGCGCCTGGACAGCAGCCGTGCTCGCCAATTGTTGGCCTGGCAGCCGCGCTGGTCGTTGCAGCAGTGCCTGACCCAAACCCTTGATTGGCACCTGGCCTGGCAGAACGGCGATGACATGCGCGCCATCACCCTGGGTCAATTGAACCTGTACCGAGGCGCGCTGTGAGCGAGTTTCTGTTGAAACCGTTGCCGCTGGCCGGCCTGTTCAGCGTGCAACACAAACGCTTCGAGGATGAGCGCGGGCATTTCGCGCGCCTGTTTTGCGAAGGCAGCCTGAGCGCGTTCGGCCAGCCGTTTCATATCCGTCAGATCAACCATTCCCGCACCCGTGAATGCGGCAGTGTGCGCGGTCTGCATTATCAGAACGCCAGCGCGCCGGAAGCCAAGTTGATCAGCTGCCTGCGCGGTGAAGTCTGGGATGTGGCAGTGGACTTGCGCCCTGACTCCGAGACGTTCCTGCATTGGCACGCCGAACACCTGCGGGCCGGCGACGGCCGCAGCCTGCTGATCCCGGCCGGGTTCGCCCACGGTTTCCAGACCCTCACCGACGACGCCGAGTTGCTCTACCTGCACAGCGCGGACTACGCGCCTGCGCACGAGGGCGGTTTGAGTGTCAACGATCCAAGGCTGGCGATTGCCTGGCCGTTGCCTGTCAATAATCTGTCGGCCCGGGACTCCAGCCATCCCTTGCTCGATCAGTACTTCGCTGGAGTGCGTGTATGAACTGCCGTGGTTGCGGGACTTCTTTGGCTTTGCCGCTGATCGATCTCGGCACTTCGCCGCCGTCCAACGCCTATGTGTGCGCCGATCAGCTTGAGCACGCCGAGCAATGGGTGCCGCTGAAAGTGGCGGTGTGTCAGCACTGCTGGCTGGTGCAGACCGAGGACTACACCCGCGCCGACAGCCTGTTCGACGCCGAGTACGCCTATTTCAGTTCGTTCTCCAGCACCTGGCTGGCCCACGCCGAGCGCTATGTGGCCGAGATGGTTGAGCGTTTCGACCTGACGACCGATAGCCGCGTGGTGGAAATCGCCGCGAACGACGGTTACCTGTTGCAGTACGTGGCCAAGCGCGGCATTCCTTGCCTGGGCGTTGAGCCGACCCGAAGCACCGCGCAAGCGGCGCGGGAAAAAGGCCTGGAGATCCGCGAACTGTTCTTCGGTCGCGACACCGCATCACAGTTGAACACTGAAGGCTGGGCCGCCGACCTGATGGCCGCCAACAACGTGTTGGCCCACGTGCCGGACATCAACGATTTCCTTGGCGGTTTCGCGACCCTGCTCAAGCCAACCGGCGTGGCGACGTTCGAGTTTCCGCAGTTGCTCACACTGATGGCTGGCCAGCAGTTCGACACGCTGTACCACGAGCACTATTCCTACCTGTCGTTGACTGCCGTGCAGACGCTGTGCGAGCGCAACGGCCTGGAAGTATTCGACGTCAGTCAGCTGACCACCCATGGCGGATCGCTTCGGGTCTTCGTCCAGCGCGCCGATGGCGTTCGCCGCGACGTACAGCCGGCTGTTCAACTGCAACTGAAGGCCGAGCTCGACGCCGGGGTAAAAACCGCCGGGTACTACTCGACCCTCGCGCCTAATGCCGAACGTATCAAACACGAACTGCTGCGTTTCCTGTTGCAGGCCAAGGCTGATGGCAAGATCGTGGTCGGTTACGGCGCCGCCGCCAAGGGCAACACATTGCTCAACTACGCCGGGGTCAAGCCGGATCTGTTGGCCTGGGTGGCAGATGCCAGTCCGCACAAGCAAGGCAAGTACTTGCCGGGCAGCCGCATTCCGGTGGTTTCTCCCGAGCGGATTGAAATCGAAAAGCCGGATTACGTTCTGGTACTGCCATGGAACCTGCTGTACGAGATTACCCAGCAATTCGCGGTTGTCCGCAGTTGGGGCGCACGTTTTGTCGTTGCCATTCCGGAGTTGAGCTTCAGATGAGCCGAATTCACTATACCAAGCCCAGTGTGGGTGAACTGGAGGCCAAGTACGTGCTGGACGCTGTGCAGCATGGCTGGGGTGAGCGCTGCTACGAATACATCACACGTTTCGAAAAATCCTTCGCACAGCACATGGACGTACCGTATGCCATCGCGACGTCCAGTTGCACCGGCGCTTTGCACATGGGAATGGCGGCACTTGACATCGGTCCGGGCGATGAAGTGATTCTGGCGAATACCAACTGGATCGCTTCGGCGGCGCCCATCGATTACCTGGGGGCTACCCCGGTTTTCGTCGACGTGTTGGCGGACAGTTGGTGCCTGGATCCGGAACAGGTGCGCAAAGCCATTACTCCGCGAACCAAGGCCATCGTGGCAGTGCATTTGTACGGCAATCTGTGTGATTTGGACGCGTTGCTGGAGATCGGCCGTGAGCACGGTATTGCTGTCATCGAAGACGCCGCCGAAGCCATCGGCTCGCAATGGCGTGGTAAAGCCGCCGGCTCGTTGGGGGCTTTTGGCGCATTCTCCTTTCATGGCACCAAGACCATGACCACCGGAGAAGGCGGGATTTTCGTGACCTCGGACAAGGCGCTGTATGAGCGAGTGCTTACGCTCTCCAATCACGGTCGGGTCAACGGCAGCAAACGTCAATTTTGGCCGGACTTCATCGGTTTCAAGTACAAGATGAGTAATCTGCAGGCCGCGATCGGTTGCGCCCAGATCGAACGTGTCGATGAGCTGATCGCCCGTAAACGCGCGATCTTCGATCGTTATGCCCAAGGGCTGCTGGATATCCCGTTGCTGTCCATGAACCCGCAGCCGCATCACTCCAGGAATGGGTACTGGATGCCCACGGTGGTGTTCCATGAAAACACTGGGATTACCCGGGAGCTATTGATCGAAGCCTTTCAGGCCGCCGATATCGATGCGCGGGTGTTTTTCTGGCCATTGTCGGCACTGCCGATGTTCGCCGATAAACCGGTGCACACGCCGATGGCGTTTTCGCTGTCGGAGCGGGCCATCAATCTGCCGAGCTATCACGACATGACCGACGCCGATCAGCAGCGGGTGATTGAGGTCATTCGCGCGGTCTGCCAGCAAAGGAATGTACTGTGATCGTCTACCTGTTGGGGGCGGCGAACCCTGAAGCAGTGCGCATGATAGGCTCCGTCAAACGGGCCGATCCGGCCGTGGAGT
Source organism: Pseudomonas fluorescens group sp. PF-69 (assembly GCF_054481235.1). Taxonomy (NCBI): domain Bacteria; kingdom Pseudomonadati; phylum Pseudomonadota; class Gammaproteobacteria; order Pseudomonadales; family Pseudomonadaceae; genus Pseudomonas; species Pseudomonas fluorescens group sp. PF-69. The sequence goes on from NZ_JBTMNC010000001.1 coordinate 3,283,088, forward strand.
TTGCGTTTCTCGACAACGATGCAGCCAAGCACGGCACCTTGTTTTACGGCGTGCCGGTGATCGGTGGAGTGGAGCGTGTGGCCGATTTGAAAGGCCCGGATACGCAGTTTGTGAACCTGATCACCCGCGACACCAAGACCCGTTACGAGACCACACGACAGATCATCGAGGCCGGGGGGACGCTGGGCAACTTCCTGCACCCGGGCATCGATCTGAGCATGACGCGCATGGGCACCGGTAACTATCTCCAGGAAGGCGTGATCATCCAGGCTGAAGTGTCCCTGGGCGATAACAGCAGCATCAGCTACGGCAGCGTGATCGGGCACGAAGGCCGGATCGGGCATTCCGTGTTCATGGCGCCCGGTGTTGCTATCGCCGGCTGCGTCGAAGTGGGTGACGGTGCTTTCATCGGCGTCAACGCCACCATCCTGCCACGGTTGCGCATCGGTCGCTGGGCGACAGTCGGCGCCGGAGCCGTGGTCACCCGGGACGTCCCCGACTACGCAGTCGTTGTGGGCAATCCAGCTCGAATTATCAAGACTCAGGCTGTTCCTTATCAGGACGGCCGGGTTTTCAACTGACAAAACCCCGTAACGGAGTGTTTGCATGAATCCTCATGAGCAGTTTCGCAAAGAAGTAAGCCAGAACATCGAAGGTTTGCAGCAGGACAAAAAACTTCGGTCCGAGTCGCTGGACTGGGTCGGTGTCACGGCCAAACACAAGTACACCTACAACTTCAGCTGGATGGGCCGGCCAATCATTCAGTTTCCTCAGGACATGGTCGCCATGCAGGAAATCATCTGGGACCTGCGCCCGGATGTGATTGTCGAAACGGGCATCGCCCACGGCGGCTCCCTGGTGTTTTACGCCTCGATGATGGAACTGATCGGTCACGGCGAAGTGCTGGGTGTGGACATCGATATTCGTCAACACAACCGCGAAGCCATTGAAGCCCATCCGATGGCTCGACGGATCAGCATGATCCAGGGGTCGAGTATCGATACGGCCATAGTTGACGAGGTCCGTGCGCGGGTTGCCGGCAAGAAAGTGCTGGTGGTTCTGGACTCCAACCATACCCATGAGCATGTGCTTGAAGAGTTGCGTCTGTATGCACCGCTGGTTTCGGTCGGCAGTTATTGCGTGGTGATGGACACCGTGGTCGAAGACATGCCCGAAGACGCCTTCCCGGATCGTCCTTGGGGCAAGGGTGACAACCCGAAAACTGCCGTATGGGCCTATCTGGAAGAGAATCGCGATTTTGAAATCGATGCCCGGATTCACAGCAAACTGCTGATCACCGTGGCACCGGACGGTTATCTGCGTCGGGTTCGTTAAGCAACGACATCATTGTTGAGTTCATCGGGCGATACGCCGGTTGTGGGGAAAGAATATGCAAGGCAAGTACGTTTCTGAAAGCGGATTACCACTGAACGAGTTGGTGACGGTGGTAGTGATTACCCACAATCGCCCGGCATTTGCGCGTCGGGCAGTGAAGTTTTACAGCGCCTTGCCTTGCAGGATTCTGGTGCTGGATTCTTCAGCTAAGGTCACCGATGGCATCGACGGTGCTTACCCTGGCATCGACTACCGGCATTTGCCGCAGTACGGCTATTGGGGCATTCGGGCCAAGCTCGATTACGGTGTGCAACAAGTCACTACGCCCTACATGGTGTTCGCTGCCGACGATGACTTCATCGTGCATGACGCCCTCGACGCTTCGGTCTCGTTCCTGGAAGCGAACCCGGACTACGGCATGTGCCATGGTTACTGCCTGATGTATCTGGCGCTGGCCGATAGCGTGAGCTATTACCGCCGGGACAAGAAGGTTTGTGAAGACTATTCGTCCGATCGCGCTCAGGATCGCGTGATTGACTTCATGCATCAGTACATTCCCCCGTTCTATGCCGTTCACCGTACCGCGATGTTGCGTGACTGGTACGCGCTCATGCCGCAAGACACCATCTTTGAATGGCAGGAAATCGGTCATGCGTACTACATGTTGGCGAGGGCCAAGGCGCGAATTCTGCCGATCCCTTATGTGGTGCGCGAGGTCAATTACCTGGAGTCGGAGCACAACACCGAGATCTACAGCACCCTGACCCTAGCCGATGCAAAATCGGTGGCGGATCGTGAGACTTACGCTCAATTACTGTCGACGTTGCCAAGTGCCCAGACGGGGCTCGATCCCGCGCAGGGCAAGCAGTTGGCACTGGACAGTTTCGAGGCTCTGGCCGACAGCCTGCGTAACCGTCGGGCGCTGACCGCCGAACCTATTTTCGAGTCGCGCTGGACTGATGTGCAGAAGGGGCCAAGCCGTCGCTTCGGGCTTTTGCAATACGTAGAAATGCCTTTCTACAATCAGCCGTTTTTCGATCTGTTGAGCCGATTCGAGATGATGCTGCACGGCATGCCGGCCGGCCGTGTTCAGCTCCAGGGGCTCGAAGGTATTTGGGCGCACCAGGAAGACATGATGCGTCCTCGCAACAACGACACGACTGAAAGTGTTGTCGAGCGACTCTGGCATGCGTATGACCGCAGCCCGTTCAACCGTCAAGTGGTCAAGCGCCTGGCGCAGCAGTTGGAACTGCTAGGCGACGCCGACGAGGCGCGGGACATGTTCGCCTGGGCCGAGCGCCTGGACGCTGTATCGACGCAAGGCAATGACGAGGCGTTCGGTGCCATGCGCTCCGGTCGCCTGCTCAAGTGGCTGGCGGCGCGCGCCCCTGAGGCTGACGAAGTCGCCGCGACTTCGCGTTTCCTGGCGGACCACAACGGTGGTCCACAATTTGGCATTTTGGTGCTGGACCTCGAAAACGACGCGGCCAAACTGCAAATCACCCTCGACAGTTTGCTGGAAGGTCACAACCACGCCTTCAAGATCGTGGTGTTCACCACGGGCGAATTGTTGACGGCCACCACAGAGCGCAACACGCTGCACTTTGTTCGTGTAACCCCGGTCAACTATGTCGACAAGCTCAATCAGATCGCGCGTCAATCGACGTGCGACTGGTTGCTGCTGACCGAGGCGGGTGACGAGTTCACTGCGGGTGGTCTGCTGCGCGCCGGACTGGAACTGCGTGCCGCGCCTGAATGCCGAGCGGTGGCATCCGACGAAATTCACCGCGATGCCAATGGTGCGCTGGTGGATGTGTTCCGTCCAGGCTTTAACCTCGACCTGCTGCAAAGCCTCCCAGCGCTGATGGCGCGACACTGGCTGATTCGCAAGGATGTGTTGCTGGACGCGGGCGGTTACCAGGCCGACTTCAGCAAGGCGCTGGAATTCGACCTGCTGCTGCGCATCATCGAACAGGGCGGCCTGGCCTGGCTGGCACATCTGGACGAGCCGCTGCTGATCGCCCGTGCACCGGTACTGGAGGAAAACGCCCACGAGCGTCAGGCGTTGATCCGTCACCTCGCGACCCGTGGCTACAAGGCGCAAGTCAGCTCGGACGAACCTGGCACTTACCGTATCGACTACCGTCACACTGAACGTCCGCTGGTGACAATCATTGTGGCGAGCCAGGACGATCTGGAGCAACTTCAACGTTGCCTCACCGGCATCGTGCAACGTACCCGCTACACCCGTTACGAAGTGCTGATTGCCGATAACGCGAGTCAGTCCCCCGACCTTCTGCAATGGCTGGACGGTCTCGGACAGCCGGGCGACCGGGTCCGTGTCTTGCGCGCGCAAGAGCGTCTCAGCACGTCGGCCTTGTACAACGAAGCCAGTCAGCAGGCCCAGGGTGAATACCTGGTGCTGCTGGCAGCGGACAGTGAAGTGGTCAACCCCAACTGGCTCGAATCCCTGCTCAACCAGGCCCAGCGTCCGGAAGTGGGCGTGGTCGGTGCCAAGTTGCAGAACCGCGACGGCAACGTTACCCAGGCCGGGCTGATTCTGGGCATGAACGACGGCGTCGGTTCGGCCTTTGTCGGTGAGCCGAAGGATGCCAAGGGCTACCTGAATCGTCTGGTGCTGGAACAAAACTATTCGGCCGTCTCGGCCGTGTGCCTGATGATCCCCAAAGCGTTGTTCGACGAGGTTGGCGGACTGGACGAAGGCGCCTTCACCGATGCTTTCGCCGATGTCGATCTGTGCCTGAAGGTTGGTCAGGCGGGTTATCTGGTGGTGTGGACGCCGCAAGTACAGGTCATTCACCCAGGCACCTTGCCCGATGCGCCGCAGACTCTTCAGGCCTTGCGTGAAAAGTGGGCGGGGCCGTTCCAGCATGATCTGGCGTACAACAAGAACCTCGCCTTGACCGGCAAGGGTTTTACCCTTGGCAGCGCGACCAGTGTGGATTGGGCGCGGTTGCTGGTTTAAGTCTGGTGCACAGGTAGAAGGATTCGCGGCATGTTCAACGGTAAATCGATTTTCATCTCCGGCGGCACCGGTTCGTTCGGTCGCAACTTCATCCGTCGCCTGCTGGAGCAATATCAGCCCAAGCGGGTGGTGGTGTTTTCGCGTGATGAGCTCAAGCAGTACGAGATGCAGCAGACGTTCAACGCGCCGTGCATGCGTTACTTCCTGGGCGATGTGCGCGACGCCGAGCGTTTGCGCCAGGCCATGCGCGGCATTGACTACGTGGTGCATGCCGCCGCCCTGAAGCAAGTGCCGGCGGCCGAGTACAACCCCACCGAATGCATTCGTACCAACGTCAACGGCGCGGAAAACATCATTGCCGCGGCCATAGATAACGGCGTGAAAAAAGTCGTCGCGCTGTCCACCGACAAAGCCGCCAGCCCGATCAACCTGTACGGCGCAACCAAGCTGCTGTCGGACAAATTGTTCGTCGCCGCGAACAATATTGCCGGGGACCAGAACACACGCTTCTCGGTGGTCCGTTACGGTAACGTGGCCGGCTCCCGGGGTTCGGTCGTGCCGTTCTTCAGCAAGCTGATTGCCGAGGGCGCGACAGAGCTGCCGATCACCGATGAGCGCATGACGCGCTTTTGGATCACCCTTGATCACGGCGTGCAGTTTGTGCTCGACAGCTTTGCCCGCATGCATGGCGGTGAAGTGTTTGTGCCGAAGATTCCGTCGATCCGCATCGTCGATCTGGCGGTGGGTATGGCCGGGCACTTGCCGCACAAGAACGTGGGCATTCGTCCGGGCGAAAAACTCCATGAGCTGATGGTGCCGCTGGACGATGCGCGCATGACCCTGGAGTTCGACGATCACTACACGATCCAGCCGTCGATCCGCTTCACCAGCGTCGACGTGGATTTTTCCGTGGACAAACTGGGCGAGCAGGGCCAGCCGGTGAGCGAAGACTTCGAGTATCGCTCCGACACCAACCCGCAATTCCTGACGGTGGGGCAGATTGCTGATCTGCACGCGGAGCTGTCGGCATGATTCCTTACGGTCGGCAGAGTCTCGATCAGGCGGACATCGACGCGGTGGTCGCCGTGTTGCAGTCCGACTGGCTGACTCAAGGGCCGACCATCGAGCGATTCGAACAGGCCATGGCCGACCGTTGCCAGGCCGATTTTGCGGTGGCAGTGTGTAACGCCACGGCGGCGTTGCACATCGCTTGCCTGGCGGCCGGGCTCGGGCCGGGTGATCGTTTGTGGACCACGCCCAACACCTTTCTGGCGTCGGCCAATTGCGGTCGTTATTGCGGTGCCGAGGTGGACTTCGTCGACATCGATCCGCTGACCTGGAACCTCGATGCTGATGCCCTGAAAGCCAGGCTGGAAGCGGCGGAGGACAACGGTACGTTGCCTAAGGTGCTGGTGGCGGTGGCGTTCTCCGGCCAGAGTTGCGACATGCGGCTGATCGCCGAGCTGGCCGAGCGTTATGCTTTCACGGTCATTGAGGACGCCTCCCATGCGGTCGGCGCGTCCTATGCCGGGCGACCGGTGGGCTGTGGTGATTTCGCGGCAATGACGGTGTTCAGTTTTCATCCGGTGAAAATCATCACCAGCGCCGAAGGTGGCATGGTGCTGACTAATCGCCCGGAACTGGCCGAGCGCTTGCAACGTCTACGCAGCCACGGCATGACTCGCGATCCGCAGCACATGACCGAGGCCAGCCATGGCCCCTGGTATTACCAGCAAGTGGAACTGGGCTTCAATTACCGAATCACCGACCTGCAAGCCGCCCTCGGGCTGTCGCAACTGAACAAACTGGATGGCTTCATCGAGCGCCGGCGTGAACTGGCGGCGCGTTATGACCGGTTGCTGGCGTCTTTGCCGTTGACCTTGCCCAGCCCTCAGCCTGAAGCCGAGTCGGCGTGGCATCTGTATGTGGTGCGCTTGCAACTTGATCGCATCAAACTCAGCCATCGACAGGTGTTCGAAGGGTTGCGAGCTGCCGGCGTCGGTGTGAATCTGCACTACATTCCGGTGCACTTGCAGCCGTACTATCGCGACCTGGGTTTCGCCGAGGGCGACTTTCCGCAAGCCGAACGTTACTACGCCGAGGCCATCAGCCTGCCGCTGTTTCCGTTGCTCAGTGATGAGCAACAGGATTTCGTGGTCGAGCAACTGCGCCGGCTGACCGAATAAATACCGCCACAGGCGGCGGATGGGAATGTGCGATGCGCGAATTGAGCGAGCAGGAAAGATTCTGGCAAGGCGACTTCGGTAACCAGTACGTCGACCGCAACGTCGGCCAGCCCCTGGTGGCGGCCAACCTGGCGTTGTTTGCCAAGGCACTGACACGTGCCGGGCGGATTGACAGCCTGGTTGAGCTGGTGGGCACCAATGCCGGCAATAACTTGCAGGCGCTGCGCCAGCTGTTGCCCCGGTGTGAACTGTTCGGCGTGGAGATCAATGCCAGCGCCTGTGCCCAGGCCCAGGCGCTGGACATCGCGCAAATATGGCACGGCTCGCTGTTCGATTTTCCCCGCGAGCGCAGCTTTGACTTGACCCTGAGCAAAGGCGTGCTGATTCATCTGGCGCCGGAACTGCTGGCCGCAGCCTATGACCATCTGTATGCGTTGAGCCAGCGTTATATCCTGATCGCCGAGTACTACAACCCGGTGCCGGTCGAAGTGTCCTATCGCGGGAACAGCGGCAAGTTGTTCAAACGCGATTTTGCCGGTGAAATGCTTGATCGTTACGCTGACCTGCAACTGCTGGATTACGGTTTTGGTTATCACCGCGACCCGCAGTTCCCGGTAGACGACATCACGTGGTTCCTGCTGGAAAAACGCTCTTGAACAACGTCGCAATCATCCCGGCTCGCGGTGGCAGTAAACGCATACCGCGCAAGAACCTCAAGCCGTTCGACGACGTGCCGATGATTGCCCGTTCGATTCAAACCGCCCTCGATTCGGGACTGTTCGCCCAGGTGGTGGTCAGCACCGACGATGAAGAAATCGCCGCGCTGGCTCGGGCCTGCGGTGCGCAAGTGCCGTTTATGCGGCCCGCGGCATTGGCTGATGATTTCACCGGCACGGCGGCGGTGATTGTGCATGCCTTGGCGGAGTTGTCTCGACAAGGCCAGGATTTTGATTGCGCCTGTTGCATCTATGCCACGGCGCCATGGCTGCAAGCGCGATTTTTGCAGCAGGGTTTAAAGCTGCTGGAGCAGCATCCGGACAAGTCCTTCGCCTTCTCGGTCTGCGATTTCGGCTTTCCGGTGCAGCGTGCCCTGACCCTCGATGAGCAGGGTGCCTTGATGGCGTTGTACCCGCAGTTTCGCGAGACTCGCTCCCAGGACCTGCCGCCGGCCTATCAAGACGCCGGGCAGTTTTACTGGGGCCGCAGCAGTGCCTGGCTGCAGGGCGAGGTGTTGTATTCACCGCAAAGCCTGCCGGTGATCCTGCCGCGCTATCTGGTGCAGGACATCGATACCCTCGAGGACTGGAAGCGCGCCGAATACCTTTACGCGGCGCTGAAGGCCGGTGGGGAGCTGCAATGAGAGTACTGATCCGTGCCGACGCTTCGCCGACCATTGGCAGCGGTCACATTGCCCGCTGCCTGACCCTGGCCAGGGTGTTGCGCCAGCAGGGCGGGCACGTGGCATTTGCCTGTCGTCAATTGCAGGGCCATCGACTCGACAGCGTTGCCGCCGAAGGTTTTGAAACCTTTGCGTTGCCGGATCGCTATCCCGACGAAGACCCGCAGCAAGCCATCGAAGCCATGTTGCCGTGGCAGGCGGACATTGCCGCGCTGGGGCAAGCGCTGGAACACCATCAGGCCTTCGACTGGATCATCGTCGACCACTACAGCCTCGATCATCACTGGCAGACGGCGGCTCGTCGCTGGGCACCCCGGATTGCGGCGGTGGATGATCTGGCGACGCGCACCTACAGCGTCGATTTGCTGCTGAACCAGAATCTGTCGGGTACCCCTGAGGCTTATGCCGGACTGCTTGCACCCGATTGTCGGACTTTGATCGGACCACGCTTCGCCATGCTGCGGGATGAGTTCTGCTGCCCGGCGATCAAGATCAAGCGCCAGGCGAAGCGCGTACTGGTGAACTTCGGCGGCTTCGATGCCGCGATGCAGACTCACCACGCGATGCTGGCGCTGGCGGATTTTCATCAGCTTGAAGTCGATTTTGTTGCCGGTGGCGATAACCCGGCGTGGGAGGAAATGCGGGTTCTGGCGGCACATCATCCGAACTGGCGCTTGCACCGTTTTGTCGACGACTTTTACCGATTGATGACCGAAGCCGACCTGTTTGTCGGTGCCGGCGGCGGGACCAGTTGGGAGAGGGCGGCCATGGGGCTGCCGACGATCTGTATTGCGGTCTCGAATAATCAGCAAGCCAACGGCGAAGTGATGGCGACGTCGGGGGCTCATGTGTATCTGGGCACCCGCGAGCAGGTCAGTGTCGAGCAGTTGCGTCAGGCCATCGGTTTTGTCGTCGGCAATCAGGGATTACGGCAAAGCCTGGCTGGACGTTCACGGCAACTGGTCGATGGTCGGGGTGCGCAGCGTGTCGCGGCGGCGCTGGCCGGTGCGGTGTTGCAGGTGCGCCCGGCGACAGCAGGCGATGCACAGTTGTTGTTCGAAGGACGCAATGCCGAGGCGGTGCGTCGCTGGTCGCTGGAAACCGGGGTGATTGAATGGCAGCCGCATCAAAACTGGCTGACTGCCAGTCTGAGCAACGATCAACGCTTGCTGTTGATCGCCGAAGCGGATGACGGCCCGGTCGGGGTGCTGCGTTATGACTTGCGCGGCTTCGCAGCCGAAGTCTCGATTTACCTGTTCGAAGGGCGATTTGGCCTGGGTTGGGGCAGGGCGTTGCTGGCGCGAGGCGAAGCTTTCGTGACGCAGCATTGGCCGCAACTGCAAACCATTACCGCGCAGGTTTTGCCGGCGAATAAGCCGTCGCTGAAGGTGTTTCGCGAAGCCGGTTTCACCCAGAGTGCTTGCGCCTTCACGCGCCTATTGAAGGATCACCACAATGACTAGTTTCAAGATTGGCCACCGTAGCATCGGTGCTGATGCGCCGCCGTTCATCATTGCCGAGATGAGTGGCAACCATAACCAGTCCCTGGAAGTGGCGCTGCAGATCGTCGAAGCCGCCTCCAGGGCCGGCGCTCATGCCTTGAAGCTGCAAACCTACACCGCCGACACCATGACCCTGGACCTGTCCGAAGACGAGTTCTTCATCAAGGACCCGAACAGCCTGTGGGCAGGTACTTCGCTGTACGCGCTGTATGAGAAGGCCCATACACCCTGGGAGTGGCATGCACCGATTTTCGCCCGTGCCAGGGAGCTGGGCATGCTGGCGTTCTCCACGCCGTTTGATAACAGCGCGGTGGACTTCCTGGAAAGCCTCGACGTGCCGGCGTACAAGATCGCCAGTTTCGAGAACACCGATCTGCCGCTGATTCGGCGGGTCGCTGCTACCGGCAAGCCATTGATCATTTCCACGGGCATGGCCAGTATCGCGGAACTCGACGAAACCGTACGTGCTGCCCGCGAGGCCGGTTGCCAGGACCTGGTATTACTCAAGTGCACCAGCACCTATCCGGCGACGCCAGCCAATAGCAATGTGCGGACGATTCCTCATCTGCGCGAATTGTTTGGTTGTGAAGTGGGCCTGTCCGATCACTCCATGGGCGTCGGCGTGTCGGTGGCAGCCGTCGCGCTGGGGGCGACGGTGGTGGAAAAACACTTCACCCTCGACCGTGCTGCCGGGGGCGTGGACGCCAGTTTTTCGCTCGAACCGGCTGAGCTCGCCAGCCTGGTGATCGAAACCGAACGTGCCTGGCAAGCCATGGGGCAAGTGCATTACGGTGTGTCCGAGGCCGAGCGAAAGTCGCTGGTGTACCGCCGTTCGCTCTACGTCACCGAGGATATGACGGCCGGTGAACCCTTCACCGTCGACAATTTGCGTGCCATTCGTCCAGGCCTCGGGCTGGCACCGAAACACGCGCAAATCCTTCTGGGGCGCCGTGCGCGCCACGCTATCAAGCGTGGGACGCCACTGGACTGGTCATTGGTCGAATAACGCCTTATCGCCCTGATTCGGCAAAATAGAGTGACCTGCGAGTCAGAACGCGCATCTTCACTGTATTGTATAAATAGGGAAGGTGGCGCCTGGTCTCTGTTTTTGGCCAGTGATAGCCTTTTATTCTTCTTGCTGTCGCCTCTTCGAGGTGACGTTTTTCTCCGTTAGTCGGCGCCCCTCAATTCCTTGCGAGCGGTGGTTTTGGGCTGTTTATTATTGGGAAGTCGTAATGATTGGCATAAAAAGCATTGCGAGCTACGTTCCTGTAGCCGGCGTGGACAATTACGCACAAGGTGCAAAATTCGAAAAGGATGAAGAGTTCATCCTGGGCAAGATCGGTTCGGCTTTCCTGCCGCGCAAAGACGCCGGGCAGGAAACATCGGACCTGTGTGTCGAAGCAGTCAACGCGCTGTTTGCCAACAATCCCGGTTTGAAACGTGAAGCTATCGACGTGCTGATCGTCGTCACGCAGAACGGCGACGAAGAAGGCCTGCCCCATACTGCAGCGATCGTTCAGGACAAACTGGGCCTGCCGACCACCGTCGCTGCGTTCGATATCTCCCTGGGCTGTTCTGGCTACGTTTACGGCATCTATGCGATCAAAGGTTTCATGGAAGCCACGGGGCTGAAAAATGGTCTGCTGGTGACGGCTGACCCGTACTCGAAGATCGTCGACCCGGAAGATCGCAACACCACCATGCTCTTCGGCGACGCTGCCACCGCTACCTGGATGGGCGAAGACGCGCCATGGCAGCTGGGCAAGGCCAAGTTCGGCACCGACGGTTCCGGCGCACCGCACCTGAAGGTAACCGATGGCGTGTTCTTCATGAACGGCCGTCAGGTCTTCAACTTCGCGCTGCTCAAGGTTCCGGCGCATTTGCATGAGCTGTTGGCTGAAGCGCAACTGACGGCTGACGATGTCGATGCCTTCTGCATTCACCAGGGCAGTGCGGCGATTGTCGATGCAGTGGCGCGACGCTTCGAAGGTGAGCCGGAAAAGTTCATCAAGGACATGGTCGAGACCGGTAATACCGTGTCGTCGAGCATTCCGTTGCTGCTGGAAAAACACGTTCTGGGTTCCAGCTGGAAGCGCGTCGCGTTGAGCGGTTTTGGTGTTGGATTGTCCTGGGGTTCGGCGATCATTTATCGTCCTTGAGCTGACTTTGGGGCATAAAAAATAGCGTTCAGGGTGTAACCTTGAACGCTATTTTTTTTGGATGGCGAGCGAGGCGATATGAGCGACAGCTTTGACCACAATGCTCCGGTGATAGAGCGACGCTGGCCGGCGCTGTTTGCACGGTTGATCACCGAAGCGAGTATGGAAGATCAGGCTGCGCTGGTAGAAGGTTTAGGCTCGACCCTGAGCATTGCCGGCATTCAGCTCACCAGTCGCCATGACCGTACGCGTGAAGCACGACTGCAGGCCGCCAGCCTACCCCCGGCCAGCCCGGTGGTGCATGTCTACGGCACGGGGTTGGGTGACTTGCCGTCCGTCTTGCTTGAGAGCACCGATCTTCAGCGTTTGTACGTGCATATCCTCAACGGTGCGATTTTCCTGTTGACGCTGCAGTTGCTCGATCAGCGGCAGTGGCTCAGCGATCCACGGATCGAGTTGCGGTATGCCGGTGATTCGCCGGACATCCACCTGCCGTTTTTTGCGTTGCCCTCCGAGATGCTGCTGGCAGACGATTTTAACGCCAAGATTCGTGATCGGCTGATCAGCGAAGTGCACCTTGCCTTCAATAATCGCGAGTTCGACCCGCAGTCCCCGGAGATTGTCCAGCGACTGGAAGAGAGTGTTGAGCTCGTCAGCCAGGATGCCGATGTCGCCGAGTTGTTTGCGACATGCCAGGGTCGGGAAGTGTATGTGATTGCCACGGGGCCGAGCCTGGAACAGCATTTCGAGCAGCTTCGAGCGGTACGCGCGCAGGCACAGCGGCCCTTGTTCATCAGCGTCGATACCGCCTACCGCCCCCTGCGCGAACACGGCATCAAGCCGGACCTGGTGGTCACTATCGACCAACGCATCAGCTTCAGGCATTTGCCGCCCGAAGACACGGGCGACATCCCTCTGGTCTATCTGCCGCTGAGCGACCCTCAGGTCTTGACGGCGTGGCAAGGGGCTCGTTACGTCGGGTATTCCGCCAGTCCGGTCTATGCCGCTATCCGCCAGCAGATCAGCAAGGCTGAGTTGTATGTCGGCGGCAGTGTGATCCATCCAGCGGTGGATCTGGCCGTGAAGATGGGCGCGGACCGCATTACGCTGTTCGGCGCCGATTTCGCGTTCCCCATGAACAAAACCCATGCCGGCTGGAATGATGGCGAGCTGGGTCCTGCGGTGAGTCAGGCCAAGCACTGGGTGCTCGACGGGCATGGGCAGCGCGTGCGCACGCAGTTGAATTTTCGCAGTTACCTGTGTGAGTTGGAGCGCTACATCGCCGGGCATCCGCAGGTGCGCTTTTTTAACAGCAGTCGGGCAGGCGCGATGATTGTCGGTACGACGTTCAATCAGGAGTTCGTGCAGTGAGTGGTTTTGCACAATGCATCAGTGATTGCCGTCAGTGCGCCGGGCTGTTTCGTCTCGGGCGTGATGTCGAGGCGGCGCTGACCATGGTCGACGTCTTTGAGAAGTCGCAAACTCTGTTTAGCCGAACACCTCCAGCGATCCAGCAGCAGTGGGCGCAATTGCTGATGTCGATGTTCGCTGCACAGGAAGCGCAGGACTGGCTGGGGTTGGCTGACTCAATGGAATATGAATTGATCGACTTGCTGGAAGCAGGCCACGTTTATCTCTAATCGATATTTTTACTGGGTCAGCGTAATCCTGTCGTTTTTTCGCTTCGCTTTTATAGGCGTTTTTTGACGTCAAGTTTCTCTCGTGGGTCTCGTGCAGGCCTTTGTTTTCGGAGGGGTGGCAGTGTGATGGCAATTTTTTTCAAAAAAGCCCTCAAGCAACCTGCAATCGCGACGATAACTACTACGAAGGTTCTCTAGGCCATACCCGGCGGTTGCCAGGGCCGGAAGCCGCAGCACCCAACCAACGAGGAACTCATCATGTCTTTAGGCGTAAACACTAACGTTACTTCCCTGAACGTCCAGAAGAACCTGGGCCGTGCATCGGACGCCCTGTCTACTTCCATGACTCGCCTGTCTTCCGGCCTGAAAATCAACAGCGCAAAAGACGACGCTGCCGGCCTGCAGATTGCTACCCGCATGAGCAGCCAGATTCGCGGTCAGACCGTAGCGATCAAAAACGCCAACGACGGTATCTCGATGGCTCAGACCGCTGAAGGCGCTCTGCAAGAAACCACCAACATTCTGCAGCGTATGCGTGAACTGGCTGTACAAGCACGTAACGGCACCAACGGTACTGCTGACCGCACCGCGACCAACTCTGAATTCACCCAGATGTCGGACGAACTGACTCGTATCGCGAGCAGCACCAACCTGAACGGCAAATACCTGCTGGACGGTACTGCTGGCGCCATGACTATTCAAGTAGGTGCCAACACCGGTACTTCCAACCAGATCACCTTGACCCTGAGCAGCAAGTTCGACGCCGCCAGCCTGTCCGTAGGTTCCGGTACTGTTGTTCTGACCGGTGCAACCAGTGCTGCCGCCGGTTCGGCTATCGACGGTGCAATCACCGCAATCGACGCCGCTATCGCCATCGTAACTGCCAACCGTGCAAACCTCGGTGCTTCGCAAAACCGCCTGACTAGCACCATCGCCAACCTGCAAAACGTCAACGAGAACGCCACCGCTGCAATGGGTCGCGTACAAGACACCGACTTCGCAGCAGAGACTTCGGAGCTGACCAAGCAACAAACCCTGCAACAAGCTTCCACCGCTGTTCTGGCTCAAGCCAACCAGCTGCCTTCCGCTGTACTGAAACTGCTTCAGTAATTTCGGAATGAGTTTTGGCGGGGGGGTGCGCTTGTCGTGCTCTCTCGCTTTTTTGCTTTAGAAGGTGATGGATATGGACATGAGCGTTAAGCTGAATTTGTCTTACCCGGCCGCCCCTGGTACCGCTGCCGATAAACCGGCTACTGTGTCTCGCAGCGACAACGATACCGTTCAACCTGTGGCTGAAAGCAAAAGCTCGGATCCGGGCAAGTTGAAGCAGGCCGTGCAAGAGATCGAAAAATTCGTACAGTCGGTCAAACGCAATCTGGAGTTCTCCATCGACGAGGCTTCCGGCAAAGTGGTTGTGAAAGTGATTGCCAGTGAATCGGGTTTGGTGGTGCGGCAGATCCCTTCCGAAGAAGTCCTGAAACTGGCGGAAAGTTTGAATACGGCCAGCAACGTGCTGTTCGACGCGAAAGCCTGAGAAATGGCATGAATCGTGTCTGTACGTTGAGTTGACGGCGCATCCGGTCAAAAGACCGGCGACAGACAGAAAGGGAGATGCACATGGCAAGTCCAATCACGCCGGGTACAGGCCTCGGTTCCGGTCTGGATATCAATTCGATCGTTACAGCGCTGGTCAACAGTGACAAGTCGGCCAAGCAGAACCAGATCACCACCCAGACGACGCTCAATACGTCGAAGATATCGGGTGTGGGCTCGCTCAAAAGTGCGCTGGCCGCCTATCAGGCCGCCATGGATAAGCTCAATAGCAGCACAGCCCCTGCGTTTGCGGGTTTTGCGGCAACTTCGTCGACTGCGACGACCTTGACGGCGACCTCTGACAACACGGCCGTCAACGGTACGTACAACATCAAGGTCAACAACCTGGCTACCGGTTCGAAAGTGGCTAGCGCTTCTTTTGCAGGCGGTGCTACCAGTACCATTCCGAGTGGTAATTTGACCATCAGTCAAAATGGCACTGACTACAACGTTACTATCCCGACGAGTGCAACTTTGCAATCCGCTCGTGACGCGATCAACTCCACTCTGAGTGGTCAAGGCATATCGGCCAACATCGTGACTGACAGCTCGGGCTCACGCCTTGTTATCGGGTCGACTACGACCGGCAAGGGGTCAGACCTGAAGGTCAGCGGTATTCCCGGTCTGGCAATCGACGGCACTCAAGTCCTGGGCACCATCCCTGATCCGAGTAACCCGGGCCAGACCATTCCTGATCCAAACGGTGCAGGAACGATTGGTGCGCTGGCTACTGATGCGAGTCTGACGATTGATGGTCTGGCAGTGACCAGCAAAACCAACACCATCAATGGTGCGGTGAGCGGATTGAGCATGACGCTGGTGGCACTGGGTACCTCGACAGTAACTGTGTCGACCAACACGACCGGGTTGCAGACTGCGTTGCAGTCCTTCGTCGACTCCTATAACACCTTGGTGAAAACGGTCACCTCACTGACCCAGGCCACCGCCGATAGCAGTGGCAAGCTGACGGTCTCTGCTCCAATGACCGGTGACTCCTTGCCTCGTTCGCTGCTGGCTGATGTTCGCAAGGAGCTGGTCACGCCGGGTCCGGGTGGGCAGCTGTCGGTGCTGGCGCAATTGGGTATCACGACGGACCAGAAGGCCGGTACGCTGAATTTTGATACCGCAAAGTTCAATACTGCAATGACCACCAAGGCGTTGGGCAGTCAGATTCAAACCCTGTTTACCGGTACCAACAGCAGCAACGGCCTACTGGCCAGAATGAGCAAGGCGATCAGCCCTTACTCGCAGACCGGTGGCATGTTGGATCAGCGCACCACCAGCCTGAACAAGCAGAAAAACGACTTGAGTTCTCAGCAAGTGGCGTTGGATCTGCGTGTCACCACGCTGACGGCGACGCTGACCGCCAAGTACAACGCCATGGACCTGTTGGTTGGGCAGATGAAGGCGACGGGAAGCAACATCACCTCGTTCTTCAATAGCCTGGATGCGCAACAACGCGGCTAAGTAGCGATGATGTGACAGAAAAAAACCCGGCTGTGTTTTAACGCGCCGGGTTTTTGTTTTTTGATTTAAAGTTTTTTGGCTCGTAGCCGATATATTGGTCAAGCGAGCCCATGAATTGTGATGAGGTAGAAACATGAATCCGATGTTAGCCCTTCGGCAATATCAAAAAGTTGGAGCGCAAGCCCAGGTCTCCGAAGCCAGTCCGCACCGTTTGGTGCAGATGCTGATGGAGGGTGGGCTGGATCGTATTGCCCAGGCAAAAGGTGCCATGGAGCGCAAGGATATTCCGGGTAAAGGTGTATTGATCAGCAAGGCCATCGGTATCATTGGCGGCTTGCGTGAGGGCCTGGATCTTGAGAGCAGGGCTGAAGAAGTGGGGCAGCTTGATAACCTCTATGTCTACATGATGAAGCGTCTGGCTGAAGCCAACATCAAGACCGACCCAAAGATTCTCGACGAAGTCGCGGGTTTGCTTCGCACCGTCAAAGAAGGGTGGGACGCCATCGCCGAGCCAAGCCCGCAGTTTTAAGGAGATCACCATGAGTCTTGTATTGCAGCGAATCGAACAGACCCGCGAAGCGTTGGTCGGGGCATTGGCTGAGCGCAACTGGGAAGTCATTGGTGCATTGGACCTGGATTGCCGTTCCTGCATGGAAGACGTTATGAGTGAGGCGATCCTGGACGAGGCCGCGTTGCGCGATAACCTTGAGGAGTTGCTGGGGGTGTACAAGCAGCTTCTTGAGGCGGCAACGGGAGAAAGGCAGGCGATAGTCGATGAGATGACGCAGATCCATCAAGCACAGAACGCGGCAAAGGTTTACCATCTGTTTGGATAATTAATCCTCGGTTAATCCAGGCATGTGCGCCATAAATTTGACTGTGCACGTTTTTTTGACTTAACTAGTGGCTGTTTTCAGATTTCAGGCGTCTACAGGCACATGGTGTCCTGCAAGCGTCTCGCTTGCCCCTTATTTCGGGCATTGAGTTGACTAGGGAAGTTGCTATTGCATGTGGCGTGAAACCAAAATTCTGCTGATTGATGACGATAGCGTCCGCCGCCGCGATTTGGCGGTGATTCTGAATTTTCTCGGTGAAGAAAATTTACCCTGCGGTAGCCATGACTGGCAGCAGGCTGTCGGTTCGTTGGCATCCAGTCGTGAAGTAATCTGTGTCCTCATCGGGACGGTCAATGCTCCAGGTGCGCTTCTGAGTCTGTTAAAGACACTCTCCACCTGGGATGAGTTCCTTCCGGTTTTGTTGATGGGCGATAATTCTTCAATTGACCTGCCGGAAGACCAGCGTCGCCGAGTGCTTTCGACCCTGGAAATGCCTCCCAGCTACAGCAAGTTGCTCGACTCCCTGCACCGTGCCCAGGTCTATCGCGAGATGTACGACCAGGCCCGTGAGCGCGGTCGTCACCGCGAACCCAATCTTTTCCGTAGCCTTGTCGGCACCAGCCGGGCGATTCAACACGTCCGCCAGATGATGCAGCAAGTCGCCGATACCGATGCCAGCGTGCTGATCCTCGGTGAGTCGGGGACTGGCAAGGAAGTGGTTGCGCGTAACCTGCATTACCACTCCAAGCGCCGTGAGGCGCCGTTCGTGCCGGTCAACTGCGGGGCGATCCCCGCGGAGCTGCTGGAAAGCGAATTGTTCGGCCATGAGAAGGGCGCCTTTACCGGTGCGATAACCAGCCGTGCCGGGCGTTTCGAACTGGCCAACGGCGGCACCCTGTTCCTCGACGAAATCGGCGACATGCCGTTGCCGATGCAGGTCAAATTGCTGCGTGTGTTGCAGGAGCGCACCTTCGAGCGCGTGGGCAGCAACAAGACCCAGAGCGTCGATGTGCGCATCATCGCGGCGACTCACAAGAATCTCGAAAGCATGATCGAGATCGGCACCTTCCGCGAAGACCTGTACTACCGCCTGAATGTGTTCCCGATCGAGATGGCGCCGTTGCGCGAGCGCGTCGAGGACATTCCGCTGCTGATGAACGAGTTGATCTCGCGCATGGAGCACGAAAAGCGGGGTTCGATCCGTTTCAACTCGGCGGCAATCATGTCGCTGTGCCGTCATGGCTGGCCGGGTAACGTCCGCGAGCTGGCGAACCTGGTGGAGCGCATGGCGATCATGCATCCGTACGGCGTGATCGGCGTGGTCGAATTGCCGAAAAAATTCCGCTACGTCGACGACGAAGACGAGCAGTTGGTCGACAGCCTGCGCACCGACCTGGAAGAGCGGGTGGCCATCAACGGTCACACTCCCGACTTCAGTGCCAATGCCATGCTGCCGCCGGAAGGCCTGGACCTGAAGGATTACCTCGGTGGTCTGGAGCAAGGCTTGATTCAGCAGGCTCTGGACGATGCCAACGGCATTGTCGCGCGAGCTGCCGAACGCCTGCGAATCCGTCGGACCACCCTGGTGGAGAAGATGCGCAAGTACGGTATGAGTCGTCGTGACGGTGATGAACAGGCGGATGATTGACGCCTGTTTTTCAACTCCTTCATTTATAGGCGGTTTTTTTTCGGCACGGGTATTGCTACATCCCTCGCAACGTTCCGTTTCACTGACGGTCAGCCAAGCGAGAGAGCACGATGCCCCAAGCCGCCCAGATGTCTCCTGTCTCAGATGCTTTTGGGAATGCCCTGGGGCAACCGTCGTCGGTAGAGCAGGCAAGCCGGCAGGGTCTTGAACAGGCTTTTGCCCTGTTCAGCCAGATGTCGAGCCAGTTGACCGACTCCTACAGCATGCTCGAGGCCCGGGTCACCGAGCTCAAGGGCGAGCTGGCGGTGGTCAGCGCCCAGCGCATGCAGGAGCTGGCGGAAAAAGAACGCCTGGCCAACCGTCTGCAAAACCTCCTCGATCTGTTACCCGGCGGCGTCATCGTCATTGATGCCCTGGGCATCGTGCGCGAGGCCAATCCGGCGGCTTGCGAACTGCTTGGGCTGCCTCTTGAGGGTGAGCTGTGGCGGCATGTCATTGCCCGTTGCTTTGCGCCCCGTGAAGACGACGGCCATGAAGTGTCCCTCAAGGACGGTCGGCGATTGTCGATTGCCACGCGCTCGCTGGATGCAGAACCCGGTCAGTTGGTGTTGCTCAACGACCTGACTGAAACCCGTCATTTGCAAGATCAACTGGCCCGCCACGAACGCCTGTCGTCCCTGGGGCGAATGGTCGCGTCGCTGGCTCATCAGATTCGTACGCCATTGTCTGCCGCGTTGCTGTATGCCAGCCATTTGACCGAGCAGGCGTTGCCGGTCGAGACCCAACAGCGTTTCGCCGGGCGACTCAAGGAGCGCCTGCATGAGCTGGAGCACCAGGTGCGCGATATGCTGGTGTTTGCTCGCGGCGAGCTGCCCTTGACCGATCGTGTAACCCCCAGGCAACTGATGCAGTCGCTGCAAGCGGCAGCATTGACCCATGTGCAGGACCTGCCAATCCGCTGGCAGTGTGACAGCCATGTCGGCGAGTTGCTGTGCAGTCGCGACACCCTGGTCGGGGCCATTCTCAACCTCATCGAAAACGCCATTCAGGCCAGCGGCGGTCATGTCCGTCTGAAGGTTCATCTGTACACCCGCGAAAACACCCTGCGCCTGTGTGTCAGCGATAGCGGCAGCGGTATCGACGACGCCGTGCTGGCGCGTTTGGGCGAGCCGTTTTTCACCACGAAATCCACCGGGACCGGCCTGGGCCTGACGGTGGTCAAGGCGGTTGCGCGTGCCCATCAGGGCGAGTTGCAGTTGCGCTCGCGGCTGGGGCGCGGCACTTGCGCGCAGGTGAGCCTGCCGCTGTTTTTCGGTGAAAAAACCAGCGCTCAGAGAGCCGAGTAAAGGTCATGGGTATCAAGGTTCTACTGGTCGAGGATGACCGCGCGCTACGCGAAGCACTGGCTGACACGCTGTTGCTCGCCGGGCACGATTACAAAGCCGTCGGTTCGGCGGAAGAAGCATTGGCGGCCGTGGGGGGCGAGGCGTTCAGTCTGGTGATCAGCGACGTCAATATGCCGGGAATGGATGGCCATCAGTTGCTCGGCTTGCTGCGCGCGCGTCAGCCGCAACTGCCGGTGTTGCTGATGACCGCGCACGGTGCCGTGGAGCGGGCAGTCGACGCGATGCGCCAGGGCGCTGCGGATTATCTGGTCAAGCCGTTCGAGCCCAAGGCCTTGCTCGATCTGGTGGCCCGTCATGCCTTGGGCAGTCTGGGCGCGCCGGAGAGCGAAGGGCCTGTCGCGTTCGAACCGGCCAGTGCGCAGTTGCTCGAACTGGCTGCGCGGGTCGCGCGCAGCGACTCCACGGTGCTGATTTCCGGCGAATCGGGGACGGGCAAAGAAGTGCTGGCGCGCTACATTCATCAACATTCTCATCGCGCCAGCCAGCCGTTCATTGCGATCAACTGTGCGGCGATCCCCGACAACATGCTGGAGGCCACGCTTTTCGGTCACGAAAAAGGTTCGTTCACCGGTGCCATAGCGGCGCAGGCCGGCAAGTTCGAGCAGGCCGATGGCGGGACTATCCTGCTCGACGAAATTTCCGAGATTCCCCTGGGGCTTCAGGCGAAATTGCTGCGTGTGCTGCAAGAGCGCGAGGTTGAGCGAGTCGGTGCACGCAAGCCGATCACCCTGGACATTCGTGTCGTCGCCACCACTAACCGTGATCTGGCCGGGGAAGTGGCGGCGGGGCGTTTCCGTGAAGACCTTTATTATCGCCTGTCGGTGTTTCCGCTGGCCTGG
This sequence comes from Pseudomonas fluorescens group sp. PF-69, assembly GCF_054481235.1. Classification (NCBI taxonomy): domain Bacteria; kingdom Pseudomonadati; phylum Pseudomonadota; class Gammaproteobacteria; order Pseudomonadales; family Pseudomonadaceae; genus Pseudomonas; species Pseudomonas fluorescens group sp. PF-69. The sequence goes on from NZ_JBTMNC010000001.1 coordinate 3,304,087, forward strand.
CGTCCGTTACGCGAGCGCCCCGCCGACATCCTGCCGCTGGCCGAGCGTCTTCTGGCCAAGCACGTCAATAAAATGAAGCATGCCGTGGCGCGACTCTCCCCCGAGGCGCAGGCTTGCCTGGTCGGTTATCCGTGGCCGGGTAACGTGCGTGAGCTGGACAACGCGATCCAGCGTGCGCTGATCCTGCAGCAAGGAGGCTTGATTCAGCCTCAGGATTTCTGTCTGAGCGGCCCGGTCGCCTGTGCGCCCCTGCCGGCCCTGGCGTCGGTGCCCGTGCCCGCGCGGGCGGTGGAGGTCGAAGCCGAAACGGGCGGAGCGCTGGGGGATGACCTGCGTCGCCGTGAGTTCCAGATGATTATCGACACGCTGCGTACCGAGCGTGGCAGGCGCAAGGAGGCTGCTGAGCGGCTGGGCATCAGCCCGCGTACCTTGCGCTACAAATTGGCGCAAATGCGCGATGCGGGAATGGACGTGGAAGCCTGTTTGTTCGCCACCTGAACGCTTGCTTTTGTAGGGGGCGAGCCTGCTCGCGATGGTCGTTAACGATTACTCGGGGTTTCAGGATAAGCGCGGTGCTCTTGAGATCATCGCGAGCAGGCTCGCTCCTGCAGGACGAGGTTCGGCTTAGGGCCGGGGTTGGCTTTTGTTGGGCGCAGCCACGGAGCTGGCACCCTTGTTGCTAACACCTCATTACCCGCCGAGTGAGTGTCAAAAAAATTGCGGGACGCCAACGACGTAGTTCGTCAAAGAGAGAAGTCATGAGCCAAGGTATTGAGTTCAACCGATTGATGCTGGATATGCGCGCCATGCAAATGGATGCCATGTCTGCGCCGAAGTCGTCTGCCGCAGTCCCTGAACTGAGTGGCACCAGCTTTTCCGACATGCTCGGTCAGGCTGTCAATAAAGTGAACGACACCCAGCAGGCTTCCACTCAATTGGCCAACGCCTTCGAGATTGGCAAGAGCGGCGTCGACCTTACCGACGTGATGATTTCCTCGCAAAAGGCCAGCGTGTCTTTTCAAGCGTTGACCCAAGTGCGTAACAAGCTGGTTCAGGCTTACCAAGACATCATGCAGATGCCGGTTTAAGGACGAGATTGAGTCATGGCAGAAGCAGTCGCCGATAATGTTCCGGCCAAGGCCACACCGATAGACGGCAAACCGCCGCTGTTCGGCCTGTCCTTCCTGGAAAATCTTTCCGAGATGACCATGCTGCGTCAGGTAGGCCTGTTGGTCGGCCTGGCCGCGAGCGTGGCGATTGGTTTTGCCGTGGTGTTGTGGTCCCAGCAACCGGACTATCGGCCGCTGTACGGCAGCCTTGCCGGTATGGACGCCAAGCAGGTCATGGATACCCTGGCCTCCGCCGATATTCCCTACACCGTTGAACCCAATTCCGGTGCCTTGCTGGTCAAGGCTGATGACCTGTCCCGCGCGCGGCTCAAACTCGCGGCTGCTGGTGTCACTCCCAGCGACGGTAACATCGGGTTTGAAATCCTCGACAAAGAGCAGGGTCTGGGCACCAGCCAGTTCATGGAGGCGACCCGCTACCGTCGCGGTCTTGAAGGTGAACTGGCGCGCACCATCTCCAGCCTGAACAACGTCAAGGGTGCCCGCGTGCACCTGGCGATTCCGAAGAGCTCCGTGTTCGTGCGTGACGAGCGCAAGCCAAGCGCTTCGGTCCTGGTTGAACTCTATTCCGGCCGCTCTTTGGAGCCTGGCCAAGTCGTGGCCATCATCAACCTGGTGGCGACCAGCGTTCCCGAACTGAGCAAGTCGCAGATCACCGTCGTCGACCAGAAAGGCAACCTGCTGTCTGATCAGGCGGAAAACTCCGAACTGACCATGGCCGGCAAGCAGTTCGATTACAGCCGTCGCATGGAAAGCATGCTCACCCAGCGCGTGCATAACATCCTGCAGCCGGTGTTGGGCAATGACCGCTACAAAGCCGAAGTCTCGGCCGATGTGGATTTCAGTGCCGTCGAATCGACTTCCGAGCAGTTCAATCCCGACCAGCCGGCGTTGCGCAGTGAGCAGTCGGTCAACGAACAGCGTACCGCAAGCAATGGCCCGCAAGGCGTACCGGGTGCCCTGAGCAACCAGCCGCCGTCGCCGGCCTCGGCACCGCAAACCACCGGTGGCGCCACGGCGTCGGCCGGCATGGTACAGCCAGGCCAGCCATTGCTTGATGCCAACGGCCAGCAAATCATGGACCCGGCCACCGGTCAGCCGATGCTGGCTCCGTACCCGGCGGACAAGCGTCAACAATCCACCAAGAACTTCGAACTCGACCGTTCCATCAGCCACACCAAGCAGCAGCAGGGTCGTTTGAATCGCCTGTCGGTGTCGGTGGTGGTGGATGATCAGGTCAAGATCAACCCGGCCAACGGTGAAACCACCCGTGCGCCGTGGAGCGCCGATGAATTGGCGCGCTTCACTCGTCTGGTGCAGGACGCTGTCGGTTTCGATGCCAGCCGTGGCGACAGTGTCAGCGTGATCAACATGCCGTTCTCTGCCGAGCGCGGTGAAGTGATTGCCGATATTCCATTCTACTCCCAGCCGTGGTTCTGGGACATCGTCAAGCAAGTGCTGGGTGTCTTGTTCATCCTGGTGCTGGTGTTCGGTGTACTGCGTCCGGTGCTCAACAACATCACCGGTGGCGGCAAAGGCAAGCAGCTGGCCGGCATCGGCAGCGACGTCGAGTTGGGCGGCATGGGCGGCCTGGACGGCGAACTGGCCAACGACCGCGTCAGCCTCGGTGGCCCGACCAGCATCCTGCTGCCGAGCCCGAGCGAAGGCTATGACGCACAGTTGAACGCAATCAAGAGTCTGGTGGCAGAAGATCCGGGTCGTGTGGCCCAGGTCGTGAAAGAGTGGATTAACGCAGATGAGTGATAACCGAGCCGTTGCCGCCAAACTGTCCAAAGTCGACAAAGCCGCGATCCTGCTGCTGTCTCTGGGCTCGACCGATGCCGCTCAGGTACTGCGCCACATGGGGCCCAAGGAGGTCCAGCGTGTAGGTGTGGCCATGGCGCAGATGGGTAACGTGCACCGCGAGCAGGTCGAGCAGGTGATGAGCGAGTTCGTCGACATCGTCGGCGACCAGACCAGCCTGGGCGTTGGCTCCGACGATTACGTGCGCAAAATGCTCACCCAGGCCCTGGGCGAAGACAAGGCCAACGGCCTGATCGACCGGATCCTGCTGGGCGGCAACACCAGTGGCCTCGACAGCCTGAAGTGGATGGAGCCGCGCGCCGTCGCCGACGTGATCCGCTACGAACACCCGCAGATCCAGGCAATCGTGGTGGCCTATCTCGATCCGGACCAGGCTGGTGAAGTGCTTGGCAACTTCGACCACAAGGTGCGACTGGACATCATTCTGCGGGTTTCCTCGCTGAACACCGTGCAACCGGCAGCCCTGAAAGAACTCAACCAGATTCTCGAGAAGCAGTTCTCCGGCAACTCGAATGCTTCGCGTACCACCCTGGGCGGTATCAAGCGCGCCGCCGACATCATGAACTTCCTCGACAGCTCGATCGAAGGTCAGTTGATGGATTCGATCCGTGAAGTCGACGAAGACCTGTCCGGTCAGATCGAAGACTTGATGTTCGTGTTCAACAACCTGACCGATGTCGACGACCGTGGTATCCAGGCGTTGCTGCGCGAAGTGTCCTCCGACGTCCTGGTGCTGGCCCTCAAGGGCTCGGACGAAGGGGTCAAGGAAAAGATCTTCAAGAACATGTCCAAGCGTGCGGCCGAACTGTTGCGCGACGACCTAGAGGCCAAGGGCCCGGTGCGCGTCAGCGACGTGGAAACCGCGCAGAAAGAAATCCTCACCATCGCCCGCCGTATGGCCGAAGCCGGGGAAATCGTTCTCGGCGGCAAGGGCGGCGAGGAAATGATCTAACACCATGGCCAAGCATGATGAGTCGCCCACTGACCTGATCCGGGCCAGGGATGTCAGTGGTTTCGATACCTGGGCGCTGCCCAGCTTCGACCCGCCTGCACCCGAGCCTGAGCCGGAACCCGAACCCGAACCGCCGGAAATGGAAGAAGTGCCGCTGGAAGAAGTCCAGCCACTGACCCTCGAAGAGCTCGAAAGCATTCGCCAGGAAGCCTACAACGAAGGCTTCGCCACCGGTGAGCGAGAGGGATTCCACAGCACCACGCTCCGGGTTCGTCAGGAAGCCGAAGTGGCGCTGGCGGCGAAGATTGCCGGTCTGGAACAACTGATGGCGCATCTGTTCGAGCCTATTGCCGAGCAGGACACACAGATCGAAAAGTCTTTGGTCGACCTCGTCCAGCACATCACCAAACAAGTGATTCAGCGCGAACTGGCCATCGATTCGACGCAGATTGAACACGTCATGCGCGAGGCCCTCAAACTCCTGCCGCTGGGCGTCGGCAATGTGCGGTTGTACATCAATCCGCAGGATTTCGAGCAGGTCAAAGCCCTGCGCGAGCGTCATGAGGAAACCTGGCGCATCGTTGAAGACGAAGCGTTGCTGCCGGGCGGTTGCCGGGTCGAGACGGAACACAGCCGTATCGATGCCACGATCGAAACCCGCGTTACGCGGGTGATGGACAAGCTGTTCGACCAACTGCACGAACAGGCCCTGCACCCTGCCGCCCCCGACCTGAGCCTGGAACTGCCGGTTGAAGCCAAACCGGCCATTGCGCCAGCGCCGGACGTTCCCGATGCGCCTTGAACGCACCAGTTTCGCCAAGCGCCTGGGCAGTTATGCCGAGGCCACGGAACTGGCCGGCGCGCCGATCCTCGAAGGGCGCTTGCTGCGCATGGTCGGTTTGACCCTTGAGGCCGAAGGCTTGCGCGCGGCCATGGGCAGCCGTTGCATGGTCATCAACGACGACAGCTATCACCCGGTGCAGGTCGAAGCCGAAGTCATGGGCTTCTCCGGCAGCAAAGTCTTTCTGATGCCGGTCGGCAGCGTCGCCGGCATTGCACCCGGCGCCCGGGTCGTTCCCCTGGCGGATGCCGGTCGCCTGCCGATGGGCATGAGCATGCTCGGGCGAGTACTCGATGGTGCCGGGCGTGCGCTGGACGGCAAGGGCGGGATGAAAGCCGAGGACTGGGTGCCGATGGACGGCCCGACCATCAACCCGCTCAAGCGCGAACCGATCAGCGAGCCGCTGGATGTCGGCATTCGCTGCATCAACGGTATGTTGACGGTCGGTCGCGGTCAGCGGCTCGGGCTGTTCGCCGGTACCGGCGTCGGTAAATCCGTTTTGCTGGGCATGATGACCCGCTTCACCGAGGCCGACATTATCGTCGTCGGGCTGATCGGTGAGCGGGGTCGTGAAGTCAAGGAGTTCATCGAGCACATCCTCGGTGAGGAAGGGCTCAAGCGTTCGGTGGTGGTGGCGTCGCCAGCGGACGATGCGCCACTGATGCGTCTGCGCGCAGCCATGTATTGCACTCGAATTGCCGAATATTTCCGTGACAAGGGCAAGAACGTCCTGTTGCTGATGGATTCGCTGACCCGTTTCGCCCAGGCCCAGCGGGAAATTGCCCTGGCCATCGGCGAACCGCCGGCGACCAAGGGTTATCCGCCCTCGGTGTTCGCCAAGTTGCCGAAACTGGTGGAACGGGCCGGTAACGCCGAGAAGGGCGGCGGTTCGATCACCGCGTTCTACACCGTACTGTCCGAAGGCGACGATCAGCAGGACCCGATTGCCGACTCGGCGCGAGGCGTGCTCGATGGTCACATTGTGCTTTCCCGGCGCCTGGCCGAAGAGGGGCATTACCCGGCGATCGACATCGAGGCGTCCATCAGTCGGGTCATGCCGGCGGTGGTGTCGCCGGAGCACATGGCCCGTGCGCAGTATTTCAAACAGTTGTGGTCGCGCTATCAACAGAGTCGCGATTTGATCAGCGTCGGTGCCTATGTTGCCGGTGGTGATCGCGAGACCGATCTGGCGATTTCCCTGCAGCCACGGTTGGTCACATACCTGCGCCAGGGCCTCAACGACAACGTCAGCCTGGGCGAAAGCGAGGCCTATCTGGCCTCGATCTTCGCGCCTGCGGCGGGCGGTTAACCGGTCATGGCCCAGACCCGGGCAGGGCGCCTGGCCCCCGTGGTGGGAATGGCCGAAAAGGCCGAGAAAACCGCAGCCCAGCGTCTGGGGCACTTTCAGGGGCAGGTGCGTCTGGCGGAAAGCAAACTCGCCGACCTCGAAGCCTTTCGTCTCGATTATCAAGAACAATGGATCGTGCGCGGCAGTGGCGGCGTGTCGGGCCAATGGCTGCTGGGCTATCAGGGCTTTCTGGCGCAACTGGGCACGGCCATCGATCAGCAGCGACAAAGCCTGGCCTGGCACCAGAACAACCTGAACAAGGCACGGGAAACCTGGCAGCAGGCATTTGCCCGGGTCGAAGGTTTGCGCAAACTGGTGCAACGCTACGCGGATGAAGCGCGGGTGCTCGAAGACAAGCGCGAACAAAAGCTGCTGGATGAGTTGTCCCAGCGCTTGCCGCGCCAGGATGCGTATTGAAAAGATGAGCCGCGATGGCGATCTGATGGACGGCACCTTTTTCCGGCCTTGCCCCAACTGTTACCAAATGCTAAACCTTGTACAAGCCGGTTCCCCAATGACAAGGAAGCCATGACATGTCAGTTGTTACAGAAATCTCTGCGGATGGACAAAAGCTGACGATATCGGTCAAGGGACGATTCGATTTCGCCAAGCACCGAGAATTTCGCAATTCCTATGAACTGCCCGATGGCGCCATGCCGAGTTCCGTTGTAGTCGACCTGAAAGAGGCGACTTATCTCGATAGTTCGGCGTTGGGGATGTTGTTGCTGCTTAGGGATCATGCCGGTGGCGAAAACTCCAATATTCGCGTTGTCAACAGCAGTTCCGATGTGAAGAAAATCCTCGCGATTTCCAATTTCGACAAACTGTTCGACATCAGTTGATCGCCGTGCAGCCTGCACTCGAATCGCTGACAATTCTGATTGCCGAAGACAGCGCGGCAGATCGCATGCTGTTGTCGAGCATCGTTCGTCGCCAGGGGCATCAGGTGCTGACCGCGGCCAACGGTGCCGAAGCGGTCGAAGTCTTTCGCCTGCAATGTCCGCAACTGGTGTTGATGGACGCGATGATGCCGGTGATGGATGGCTTCGAAGCCGCCCGGCAGATCAAGGCGCTGGCCGGGGAAACCCTGGTGCCGATCATCTTTCTCACGTCATTGTCCGAAAGCGAAGCCCTGGCCCGTTGCCTGGAAGTGGGCGGCGACGACTTTCTGGCAAAGCCTTACAACCAGGTGATTCTCTCGGCCAAGATCAAGGCGATGGACCGATTGCGGCGATTACAGGCCACCGTGCTGCAGCAGCGCGATCAGATCGCCCGGCACCACGAGTATTTGCTCAACGAGCAGCGGGTGGCGAAGGCCGTGTTCGACAAGGTGGCCCATTCTGGCTGCCTCAACGCCCCTAATATCCGTTACCTGCAATCGCCCTACGCACTGTTCAACGGCGATCTGTTATTGGCCGCATTCACCCCGGCGGGTGACATGCATGTGTTGCTCGGTGATTTCACCGGCCACGGTTTGCCGGCTGCCGTCGGTGCGATGCCCCTGGCTGAAGTCTTTTACGGCATGACCGCCAAGGGCTATGGCCTGGCGGAAACCTTGCGCGAGATGAATGCCAAGCTCAAACGCATCCTGCCGGTGGACATGTTCTGCTGCGCAACGCTGCTGTGCCTGAGTGTTCAGCGACGTTCGGTGGAGGTCTGGAATGGCGGCATGCCGGACGGCTACCTGCACAGCATGGCCACTGGCGAACGAACGCCCCTGACTGCCCGCCATTTGCCCCTCGGCGTGCTGAGTCCGCAAGCCTTTGATGATCGCACTGAAGTGTTTCCGATGGCGCTCGGGGATCGGGTATTCCTGCTCTCCGACGGAGTGATCGACACCTGCGATGCTAACGAACAGCTGTTTGGCGTGCAGCGACTGCAAGAGGTGTTTGCGCTCAATCGTCAGCCGGATGCACTGTTCGAAGAGATCGAGCGGGCGCTGCGGGACTTTGGCGGCGAAGCGCGCGACGACGTGAGCATGGTCGAAATCAGCCTGTTGGAGCCCGCACGGCTGAATCCGCCCGCCGTGGTCTACTCCGACAGCGGTCAATCCTGCCCGCTGGACTGGTCGGTGAGTTTCGAATTTCGTGCCGCCACCCTCAAGCGCTTCAATCCGTTGCCCTATTTGCTGCAATTGCTGCTGGAGGTTCACGGTCTGCGTGCGCAAAGCGGGGCGCTCTACAGCGTGCTGGCCGAGTTGTATTCCAATGCGCTGGAGCATGGTGTGCTGGGCCTGGATTCAGGCCTCAAGCGCGATGCTTCGGGTTTTACCCGCTACTACCAACAGCGGAATGTGCGCCTGGATGAGTTGCAGGACGGTTTTGTCCGGGTGCATTTGCAGGTCACGCCAGAGGGCGAGGGTGGTTGCCTGGCGATTTGCGTCGAAGACAGCGGCAAGGGATTCGATATCGAGCGGGTGCTGGAACGCCCTCTGGATCCTGTCCGTCTGTCGGGACGCGGAATCAGTCTGATCCGCCAGTTGGGGCGCAATGCCAGCTGGTCCGACGAGGGTCGTAGTGCCCGCGTGGAGTTTTACTGGGAGGCTCTGGCATAATCCGCGCATTCTTGATCAAGGAGTGAGCAAGTGGCAGATAAACATCTCGACCCGGACGTGCTTAGCGCGTTGCAAGAGGTCATGGAGGGCGAGTATCCGATCCTGGTGGATACCTTTCTCGCTGATTCCGAACAGCGCTTGCAACTGCTGAAACAGGCCGCCAACGCTACACAGTTCCTTGAAACCGCTCACAGCTTCAAGGGCAGCAGCAGCAACATGGGCGCGATTCGCCTGGCTGACCTGTGTCATGAGCTGGAGCTGAAGGCCCAAGGGCAAAATCTTTCAGGCGCCGAGGCGCTTGTCGCGGAAATCGATCGCGAATTCGCGTTCGTTCGACCGCTCTATGAGGAGGAGCGACGGCGTTCGCTCTCCGCCAGTTTGATCATTCGGCGCTAATAAAGGCGCCGCTTGAACAAAACTGGCGCGACCCTTGCAGTAATCTCCCCCAACTGTACCTACGATCCCAGTGCAGCGGAGACCGTTTCATGCCCGTTACCCCCAATTCACTTCTTCAGGCCGCCGCGCAGGCCAAGACTCAAGCTGCCGCCAATTCCACGGCGCCAACCGCTGAGCCCGGGGACAAGGCCTCCAGCTTCGCGCAGGTCTACGCCAGGCAAGCCGAGAACAAACCGGCTGCCGCGGCAGGCGGACCGGCCAAGCCGGCACGCGAAACAACGCCCGACAAAGCCGGAAAAAAAGACATCGCCGGCGATAAATCTGCCGCCCCGGAACCGACGGTTGCCGATAGCGGCAAAACCTTGCCCGCCGATAAACCGGCGCAGGGCGATGACAAGGTCGCCAGCGATAATGCTTCGGATGCCACGCAGACCCTGGCTGCCGATACAGTGCCAGTTGACCCGGCGCTCGATCCGGCCATGATGCAGGCCGTGCAGCCGGAGGTGACCGCACCTGTGCCGACAACGCCGCCAGTGGCTGAAACTGTACAGCCATCGGCTGAAGCGCCAGTCGCCGCAACGGTGGCAGCGCCTGCGACAACAACGGCGGCCGCCGCGACCACGACCCCTGATTTCGATCCCGAAGCCGATCCCCTTGACGCGTTACCGGCTGTTCGCATGGCGATGGAGCAGAGCGGCCACGTTTCCGCATCCAGTCAGGCGCAGCCGAAAGCGGCATCGACCTCCGCACAGGCGCAGGCTGATGGAGAGCCGACCTCGGCACAGAGTTTTGCCGCCGGTATGGCGAGCATGCTTGAAGTGCAAGCCGACAAGGACAGCACCAGCCAGGGTGGGGACAAGGCGTTCAGTGGTCTGATCGATGACGGTCTGAAGGATCTCAAATCCGCCAGCAGCGACACTCGGGTTGATGATTTCGCCAACCGTCTGGCGGCGTTGACTCAGGCCGCCACGCCGAAAACGGCCAACGCATTGCCCGTGAACCAGCCGATCGCGATGCATCAGAGTGGCTGGACCGACGAAGTGGTCAATCGTGTCATGTACCTGTCGAGTGCCAATCTGAAGGCGGCTGACATTCAGCTGCAGCCGGCGGAACTGGGGCGCCTCGACATTCGGGTCAACATGGTGCCGGATCAACAGACCCAGGTGACGTTCATGAGCGCTCATCCGGCTGTTCGCGAAGCGCTCGACGGGCAGATGCATCGGTTACGCGACATGTTCGCGCAGCAGGGCATGGGGCAGGTCGATGTCAACGTGTCCGATCAGTCCCGTGGATCGCAGCAAGGACAGGATCAGGCCCATCAAGGGCAGAGTGGGCGTACCAGTGCCAGTGGTGGCCGCCTCGACTCCGTGGATGACGATATCGCCTCGAGCGTGGCTGAAGTGGCTGCGACAACGACCAGCGTGATCGGCTCCAGTGCCGTCGACTACTACGCCTGATCCCGCCATATACATAACCCTGTGGGAGCGGGCTTGCCCGCGATGAGGTCATAACATTCAGCATGTTCGTTGATTGTTACACCGCCATCGCGGGCAAGCCCGCTCCCACAGGGTGTTGCGGCGTGCTTCAGATCGTATGCATCCCTACCCATCTCCATTCCGATACTTCTGGCATAACACTTGCTCTTGCCTTGCCGTGCGACTGTGAAAACCCGAATAGTGACGGATTATTGGCATGGCGAAGAGCGACGCAGCAGTAAAAGACCCCGCAACCAAAGGCAAACTCAAGCTGATTATCTTGATCGTGGTGGCCCTGCTGCTGGCGATCGGCTTGTCCGTGGGGGCGACCTGGTACTTCATGCACAGTAACCAGAGCAAGCCTGTTGCCGTGGCTGAAACCGCCCCGGTCGGCAAGCAGCCCGCGATTTTCGAATCCATGGCGCCGGCGTTCGTGGCCAACTTCAACCAGAACGGTCGTCAACGCTACATGCAAGTGAGCATCACCATGCTCGCCCGCAACCAGGCTGATCTGGATGCACTCAAGGTGCACATGCCAGTGATCCGCAATAACCTGGTCATGCTGTTCTCCGGGCAAGACTTCGCCACGCTCGCGTCGCCGGTCGGCCAGGAAATGTTGCGCCAGAAGGCCACGGCCAGCGTCCAGGAAGTGGCGCAGAAAGAACTTGGCAAAGTGGTCGTCGAACAGTTGCTTTTCACTAATTTCGTACTGCAGTAGGAACACGACATGGCCGTGCAGGACCTGCTGTCCCAGGATGAGATCGACGCGCTGTTGCATGGCGTCGACGATGGTCTGGTACAGACCGATACCGTTGCCGAGCCCGGCAGCGTCAAAAGCTATGACCTGACCAGCCAGGATCGCATCGTCCGTGGACGCATGCCGACCCTGGAAATGATCAACGAGCGTTTCGCCCGCTACACACGCATCAGCATGTTCAACATGCTGCGCCGCTCGGCAGACGTGGCGGTCGGTGGCGTGCAGGTGATGAAATTCGGCGAATACGTGCACTCGCTGTACGTGCCGACCAGTCTCAACCTGGTCAAGATCAAGCCGCTGCGCGGTACTGCGCTGTTCATCCTCGACGCCAAACTGGTGTTCAAGCTGGTGGACAACTTCTTTGGTGGGGACGGCCGTCACGCGAAGATCGAAGGTCGTGAATTCACCCCGACCGAGCTGCGTGTCGTGCGCATGGTGCTGGAACAGGCCTTCGTCGATCTGAAGGAGGCCTGGCAGGCGATCATGGAAGTGAACTTCGAGTACATCAACTCGGAAGTGAACCCGGCCATGGCCAACATCGTCGGTCCGAGCGAAGCCATTGTGGTCTCGACCTTCCACATCGAACTCGATGGCGGTGGCGGTGACCTGCACGTGACCATGCCGTACTCGATGATCGAGCCGGTGCGCGAAATGCTCGACGCCGGTTTCCAGTCGGACCTCGACGATCAGGACGAGCGTTGGGTCAATGCATTGCGCCAGGACGTAATGGATGTCGACGTGCCAATCGGCGCCACGGTTGCCCGTCGCCAGCTGCGCCTGCGCGACATCCTGCACATGCAGCCGGGGGACGTGATCCCGGTGGAAATGCCGGAAGAGATGATCATGCGCGCCAACGGTGTGCCGGCCTTCAAGGTCAAGATGGGCTCGCACAAAGGCAACCTCGCGTTGCAGGTGATCGAGCCGATCGAACGCCGCTGACAGGCGCCCTAAACATTCGCTTTTAACTGACGGCTTCCAATCGAATGGTTGCCTGCCGAGGAACACGAGATGGCAAACGACATGAATACCCAGGACGACCAGGCGCTGGCGGACGAATGGGCTGCGGCCCTGGAAGAAACCGGTGATGCCGGGCAGGACGACATCGATGCCTTGCTGGCCGCCGATGCGGCCAGTTCGTCATCCAATCGCTTGCCCATGGAAGAGTTCGGCAGCTCGCCGAAAAGCAACGAGCCGGTCAGCCTCGAGGGGCCGAACCTGGACGTGATCCTCGACATTCCGGTGTCGATCTCCATGGAAGTCGGCAGCACCGACATCAACATCCGCAACCTGTTGCAGCTCAACCAGGGTTCGGTGATCGAGCTCGATCGTCTGGCCGGTGAGCCTCTGGACGTGTTGGTCAACGGCACACTGATTGCCCACGGCGAAGTGGTGGTGGTCAACGAGAAGTTCGGCATCCGCCTGACCGACGTGATCAGCCCAAGTGAACGCATCAAGAAGCTGCGCTGAGTGAAAGGGCTTCTGGGGTTTGTGCTGGCGTTGCCGCTCAGCGTGCTGGCGGCCGAACCGGTGGCGACGGTTGCGAACGCTGCTGCCGTACCTGCGGTCGGCAGCGGCGTGGCCGGGCAATTGACGCAACTGGTATTCGGCTTGCTGCTGGTGCTGGGGCTGATTTTTTTCCTCGCCTGGCTGTTGCGTCGGGTCCAGCAGGCCGGACCGGCCGGCAAGGGGCAGGTGATCGAACTGATCGGTTCCCGTGCCCTGGGCCCGCGTGACCGTTTGATGCTGGTGCAAGTCGGCAACGAGCAGATTCTCCTGGGTCTGAGCCCTGGCACCATCACGGCGTTGCATGTGCTCAAGGAGCCGGTGCAAGTGCCCAGTACCGAGTCGACGACCCCCGAGTTTGCCCAGCGCCTGATGGAGCTGTTGGGCAAGGATCAGAAGGATAAGAAGTAATGGGTGCGTTACGCATCGTCTTGACGCTGGCGCTGATGCTGGCCGCGCCGCTGGCGTTCGCCGCCGATCCGTTATCGATCCCGGCGATTACCCTGGGCACCAATGCCCAGGGCGCGCAGGAGTACTCGGTCAGCCTGCAGATCCTGCTGATCATGACTGCGCTGAGTTTCATCCCGGCGTTCGTCATGCTGATGACCAGTTTCACCCGGATCATCATCGTCTTTTCGATCCTGCGTCAGGCCCTTGGCCTGCAGCAGACGCCGTCGAACCAGATTCTCACGGGCATGGCGCTGTTCCTGACGCTGTTCATCATGGCGCCGGTGTTCGATCGCGTTAACCAGGATGCCTTGCAGCCATACCTGGCGGAAAAACTCACCGCCCAGGATGCCGTGGCCAAGGCCCAGGTGCCGATCAAGGACTTCATGCTCGCCCAGACCCGCACCAGCGATCTGGAGCTGTTCATGCGCCTGTCCAAGCGCACCGACATTGCCACGCCTGATCAGGCGCCACTGACCATCCTGGTGCCGGCATTCGTGACGTCGGAGCTCAAAACCGCGTTTCAGATCGGCTTCATGATCTTCATTCCGTTCCTGATCATCGACCTGGTCGTGGCCAGTGTGCTGATGGCCATGGGTATGATGATGCTGTCGCCCCTGATCATTTCCCTGCCGTTCAAAATCATGCTGTTTGTACTGGTGGATGGCTGGGCGTTGATCATCGGCACCCTGGCCAGCAGTTTTGGCGGTGTGTCGCCATGACGCCTGAAGTCGCCGTCGATATCTTCCGCGAAGCGCTATGGTTGACCACCATGATGGTGGCCGTGCTGGTCATCCCGAGTTTGCTGGTGGGTCTGTTGGTGGCGATGTTCCAGGCCGCCACCCAGATCAACGAACAGACCCTGAGCTTTTTGCCGCGACTGTTGGTGATGCTGGTGACGCTGATCGTCGCCGGTCCGTGGTTGGTGCAGACCTTCATGGAGTACATCCAGCAGTTGTACGGCAGTATTCCGCAGGTCATTGGTTAAACCATGTCGCTGCTCGCATTGACCGACACCCAGATCAGCACCTGGGTGGCGGCATTCATGTTGCCACTGTTTCGCGTGGGGTCGCTGCTGATGGTCATGCCGGTTTTCGGCACGACCCTGGTGCCCCGGCGGATACGCCTGTATTTCGCCGTGGCGATCACCGTGGTCATCGCGCCGGGCCTGCCCCCCATGCCGCCGGTGCATGCGCTGGACTTGAGCGGGTTGCTGCTGATCGCCGAGCAGATCCTCATCGGCGCCGTAATGGGCTTCTCGTTGCAGTTGTTCTTCCAGGCCTTCGTCGTGGCGGGGCAAATCGTCGCCATTCAGATGGGCATGGGCTTCGCCTCCATGGTCGACCCCACCAATGGTGTGTCGGTGGCGGTGATCGGGCAATTCTTCACCATGCTGGTGACCCTGATGTTCCTGGCGATGAACGGCCATCTGGTGGTGTTCGAAGTGTTGACCGAAAGCTTCACCACGCTGCCGGTCGGTAGCGGCTTGACCGTCAATCATTACTGGGAGCTGGCCGGCAAGCTCGGCTGGGTGCTTGGTGCGGCGCTACTGCTGGTGTTGCCGGCGATCACGGCGTTGCTGATGATCAACATCGCCTTTGGCGTGATGACCCGGGCGGCGCCGCAATTGAACATTTTCTCCATTGGTTTTCCGCTGACGCTGGTGCTCGGGCTGTTTATCGTCTGGGTCGGGCTGGCGGACATTCTCAACCAGTATCAACCGATGGCCTCCGAGGCCTTGCAGTTTTTACGCGAACTGGCACAGGCGCGCTGAGTCATGGCAGAGAGCGAAAGCGGTCAGGACAAAACAGAAGACCCCACGGAGAAAAAGAAAAGGGACGCCCGGGAGAAGGGCGAGATTGCCCGCTCCAAGGAGCTGAACACCCTGGCCATCATGCTTGTTGGTGCCAGTGCGCTGCTGATTTTCGGCGGGGTCATGGCGCAAGACATGATGGAGCTGATGCGCCTGAATTTCTCGCTGCCGCGGGAGGTGATTCTGGATCAACGATCCATGGCCACCTACCTCATGCATTCAGGGAAAATCGCGCTGTGGTCGATTCAGCCATTCATGATTGCGATGGTGCTGGCGGCGATTATCGGACCGATTTCCCTCGGTGGCTGGTTGTTTGCCGCAGGGTCCATGGCGCCCAAATTCAGTCGCCTGAACCCCGGTCCGGGCCTCAAGCGCATGTTTTCCGCCAAGGCGCTGGTGGAACTGCTCAAGGCCCTGGCCAAGTTCATCATCGTCCTGTTCGTGGCCCTGGCGGTGTTGTCCTCCGACATCGACGACTTGTTGCGCATCGCCCATGAACCGCTGGAAATGGCGATCATCCACAGTCTGCAAGTGGTGGGCTGGAGCACCTTGTGGATGGCTTGCGGGCTGATCATCATCGCCGCCGTGGATGTCCCGGTGCAGCTTTGGGAAAGCCACAAGAAACTGCTGATGACCAAGCAGGAAATCCGCGACGAACACAAGGATCAGGAAGGCCGGCCAGAGGTCAAGCAGCGGATTCGCCAGCTGCAGCGCGATATGTCCCAGCGGCGGATGATGGCGGCAATTCCCCAGGCAGACGTGGTCATCACCAACCCGACCCACTACGCCGTGGCGCTCAAATACGATCCGGACAAGGGCGGAGCGCCGATGCTGATCGCCAAGGGCAGCGACTTCCTGGCCCTGAAAATCCGCGAAATCGCGGCGGCCAACGAGATCCTGTTGCTGGAGTCGCCGGCGTTGGCGCGATCGATCTACTACTCGACGGAGCTTGAGCAGGAAATTCCGGGAGGGTTGTATCTGGCGGTGGCGCAGGTGCTGGCTTACGTTTATCAGATTCGCCAATACCGCGCAGGCAAAGGAAAGCGGCCGGAGCCGCTTAAGGATGATTTGCCGATTCCGCCGGATTTGCGGCGGGATGTATGAGTGCTTCACCTTCGTCGTGATTCGCAGTTGATGCGTCAATAGCGGCCCGCTTAGTCTCGCGTCGTTATGCCATTCATTCAATGATTTTTTCGTTTTGCTGTCTTCATGAAGTGCCTGCGGTAATCGCGACAGTTATTTAGAATAAAGCTTCATATTTATTATTCGTCAG
The DNA here is from genome assembly GCF_054481235.1 of Pseudomonas fluorescens group sp. PF-69. Taxonomy (NCBI): domain Bacteria; kingdom Pseudomonadati; phylum Pseudomonadota; class Gammaproteobacteria; order Pseudomonadales; family Pseudomonadaceae; genus Pseudomonas; species Pseudomonas fluorescens group sp. PF-69. The sequence continues at coordinate 3,320,397 of NZ_JBTMNC010000001.1, forward strand.
CTGCGAATGTCTCGTATGGATGAGGTCGGATGCTGAGTGTTTGGAAAAAGGCTGCCGTATGAAGGGGGACGCGATTCGTATAGACGTTTTTTCAAGTTTGAGTGTTCCAAAGCTCGGTTTTCAATGCTGATTCTCGTTAGGTCGTCGCTTCTCGTCATGTCTGTGTGTTTTTTGAGGTACTCAAGTATCTTGATTCTTTTGTCAACCTTCGCTGTCAGCTTTTCCAGGCGCTCAGATTTTCCAACGAACTCTGGCGCTTCCAATAAATGATTGATTTTACTGTGCGCTCTATTGATTTTATTGCTCTCGTGGAGAGTTGCAAATCCAATTAACCTTTCTTCGGCGACATGGGCAAGCTCCGGGGGCAATGTTTCTAGTATGTTGATGTTTTTTTTTGTTGCGGTGGTGGTTAACTTATTTATGATGTGGTGGATGTCATGGTCGTCAGCGGTGTAAGGCATTGTTTGTATGACTTTTTTCAAAAAAACATTAAACCAGCTATGCCCTGTTGTATCTGTCCGATTCAAGGGATCTCCGCCACAATACGTATACGAATTAAAACCGCCCCGTTCGAACGGACTCCAACTATCCGGACTATTGAACCGCATCAACACCGGATTAAACGCCCGATACCCATTCCCCAATAAATAACACCCGGTCACCGGGTCCGGCCGTTCGCCGTTGAAGCCCAGCAGGCTGAGCAAGCCGCTGGATGCCGGGCGATGGCCGTAGGGGGAATAGGCGATGGGGCGCGGCTGAGAGCCTTTCTTGAGGGTGTGCAGCACCGAACGTTGCAGGTCAGTGGCCAGCAGCGTGGTATCGAGTTCATCGCCCTCGCGTTGCTGCTGAGCCAGCAGAAGGTCGTCGTGCTGAATGATCGAATGCTTCGTCGCACCTTGAATTTCGGTCGCCAGGCGGCTCTTGCAGTAAAAACGCAGATGTACCGGCGTATCAGGCTGTGTCTGGTGGATGAGTCGATCCAGTGGGTCGTAGCGATATTGGCAAAGCGGGGTTGTGGATGGGGTGGTCATTGGCTTACTCCGCAGATAAAAAATGGAGAGCTTGAGTATCTGCGCAGGTGCCGAGGTCGGGTACTAGCAGAACTGATAGTCCGTGAGCGTCGCCCCTGTTCACGTCCGTCCAGGCCACCCATAGCCCCGTGAAAAAAACCATCTGTTTCTCCCTTCGCAAAAGTTGGAAGGCTTCTTGCAGTAGCCGCCCTGCGCCCGCTTCAGGCGTCAAAAGTTTGCTTTAAAGGAACGGGGAAAACCGGTGGATCGCTCTCAGTTAATCAACAGTGCCCGCAGCAATATCGCTGACCTCAGTCGAGGCAACCTGGGTGTGCCGCTGTTGCTGCTGGTCATGCTGGCGATGATGATGTTGCCGGTGCCGCCGTTCCTGCTCGACGTGTTCTTCACTTTCAACATTGCCCTGTCGATCGTGGTGCTGCTGGTGTGCGTGTACGCCTTGCGGCCGCTGGATTTCGCGGTGTTCCCGACCATTCTGCTGGTGGCGACGTTGTTGCGGTTGGCGTTGAACGTGGCCTCCACGCGGGTGGTGATGCTCCATGGCCAGGACGGCCACGCCGCTGCCGGCAAGGTGATCCAGGCTTTCGGTGAGGTGGTGATCGGCGGTAACTACGTGGTCGGTATCGTGGTGTTCGCGATTCTGATGATCATCAACTTCGTCGTGGTGACCAAGGGTGCCGGACGCATCTCCGAGGTCAGCGCGCGTTTCACCCTGGATGCGATGCCCGGTAAACAAATGGCCATCGACGCCGACCTCAACGCCGGCCTGATCGATCAGAACCAAGCCAAGCTGCGCCGGATGGAAGTGGCCCAGGAAGCCGAGTTCTACGGTTCCATGGACGGTGCCAGCAAGTTTGTTCGCGGTGACGCCATTGCCGGCCTGCTGATTCTGTTCATCAACCTGATCGGCGGCATGGCGGTCGGGATCTTCCAGCACAACATGAACTTTGCCGATGCCGGCAAGGTGTACGCGCTGTTGACCATCGGTGACGGTTTGGTGGCGCAATTGCCATCACTGTTGTTGTCGACCGCTGCCGCGATCATGGTGACCCGTGCTTCCGGTTCGGAAGACATGGGCAAGCAGATCAATCGCCAGATGTTCGCTTCGCCCAAGGCACTGGCGGTGGCCGCTGGCTTGATGGCGGTCATGGGCCTGGTGCCCGGCATGCCGCATTTCTCGTTCCTGAGCATGGCGGCCCTGGCGGCAGGCGGCGCCTACCTGTTCTGGAAGAAGCAGAGCGTGGCCAAGGTCCAGGCGCTGCAAGAGGTCAAGCGTCAGCAAGAACTGTTGCCTTCGCCGGCTCGCGCCCAGGAAACCAAGGAGCTGGGTTGGGACGATGTGACGCCTATCGACATGATCGGCCTGGAAGTGGGCTACCGCCTGATCCCGCTGGTGGACCGAAACCAGGGTGGCCAGTTGCTCGCGCGAATCAAGGGCGTGCGCAAGAAGCTTTCTCAGGACCTCGGGTTCCTGATGCCCACCGTGCATATACGTGACAACCTCGACCTGGCACCCAGTGCCTATCGCTTGACCCTCATGGGGGTGATCCTGGCCGAGGCGGAAATTTACCCGGAGCGCGAGTTGGCGATTAACCCGGGGCAGGTCTACGGGACGCTCAATGGCATCACCGCCAAAGATCCGGCTTTTGGCCTGGAGGCGGTCTGGATCGAAATCAGCCAGCGTGCACAGGCGCAATCCCTCGGCTATACCGTGGTCGATGCCAGTACAGTAGTGGCAACCCACTTGAACCAGATTTTGTACAAGCATTCGAGCGAGCTGATCGGCCACGAGGAAGTGCAGCAACTCATGCAGTTGCTGGCCAAAAGCTCGCCAAAGCTGGCGGAAGAGCTGGTGCCGGGCGTGGTTTCGCTGTCGCAGTTGCTCAAGGTGCTGCAGGCGCTGTTGGCCGAGCAGGTGCCGGTGCGGGACATCCGCAGCATCGCCGAAGCCATCGCGAACAATGCCGCCAAGAGTCAAGATACTGCCGCCTTGGTGGCCGCCGTGCGCGTCGGCGTATCCCGCGCAATCGTCCAAAGCATTGTAGGCACTGAGTCGGAGCTACCGGTTATCACTCTGGAGCCAAGGTTGGAACAAATATTGCTCAATAGTCTGCAGAAGGCAGGACAAGGCTCTGAAGAGGGCGTTCTGCTGGAGCCAAGCATGGCTGAGAAGCTGCAGCGCTCGTTGATCGATGCGGCGCAGCGTCAAGAGATGCAAGGTCAACCGGTGATTCTGCTGGTCGCTGGACCGGTTCGCGCGATGCTTTCGCGATTTGGCCGGCTGGCAGTCCCGGGTTTGCACGTGTTGGCTTACCAGGAAATCCCTGACAACAAGCAAGTGACCATCGTTGCGACAGTAGGGCCCAACGGCTGAGGTAGTGGTTTATGCAAGTTAAGCGTTTTTTCGCCGCCGATATGCGTCAGGCCATGAAGCTGGTTCGTGATGAGCTGGGCGCCGACGCCGCCATCATTGGCAACCGCCGTATCGCCGGTGGTGTCGAACTCACGGCTGCCCTGGATTACAAGCTGTCGGCGCTGGCCCCGCGTGTGCCGAACATGGAACTCGAGGACGAGCTGCGCAAGACGCAATCGCGGATCGTCACCGCCCAGGCTGAATTGAGCCTGCGAGGCGATGGCGAGAGCGACATTGGCATCAATCGTCAATTGTTCGCCGGCCTGCCGTTGACCGCCGCCGAGCCGTTGATCGAACCGACGTATGCCGAACCCCGTCGTCCTGCACCCGCCGCTGCGCCAGCGTCGAGTGGTGTGGACCCGCGGGCGTTGGACTCCATGCGTTTCGAACTCAACAGCCTGCGTGAACTGATGGAAGTACAGCTCGGCTCCCTGGCCTGGAATCAGCTGCAAGGCAGCCGTCCGGATCAGGCGAACCTGTGGCGCCGTTTGCAGCGCATCGGCCTGTCCGGCCCGTTGTCGCGGGATCTGCTGGCGCTGATCACCGATATCGACGAACCCCGTCAGGCCTGGCGCATGCTGCTGGCGCACCTGGCGCGGATGATCGCTACGCCGGAAATGGAGCCGCTGGAAGAGGGCGGTGTGATTGCCATGGTCGGCCCCGCCGGCATGGGCAAGACCACCACCCTGGCCAAGCTGGCCGCTCGTTACGTGCTCAAGTACGGCCCGCAGAACATCGCGCTGGTGAGCATGGACAGCTTCCGCATCGGTGCCCAGGAGCAGCTCAAAACCCTTGGTCGGATTCTCAATGTGTCGGTGACCCATGTCGATCCGGGGCAATCCCTGGTGCAGGCGCTGGATCCATTGCTGCGCAAGCGCGTGGTGCTGATCGATACCGCCGGCCTGCAGGCCAGTGATCCGGCCCTGCGCATGCAGCTCGAAAGCCTGGCCGGTCGGGGCATCAAATCGAAAAATTATCTGGTTCTGGCAACCACCAGCCAGAAACAGGTTCTAACCGCCGCTTATCACAGTTACAAGCGCTGCGGGCTCGCGGGCTGCATCCTGACTAAACTGGATGAAACGGCCAGCCTGGGCGAGGTGTTGAGCCTGGCCATCAGTCATGAACTGCCGGTGGCGTACCTGACCGATGGCCCGCGGATTCCGGATGATTTGCATCTGCCGCGTCGTCATCAGTTGGTCAGTCGCGCCGTTAGCGTGCAAATGCAGGAAGAACCCAGCGAAGAAGCCATGGCTGACATGTTCGCTGACATCTACCACAGTCCGACCAAGCAGGTTGGCTGAGGTAAAAATGAATAGTTTTTGTACCTACATCGATGGTCTGCCATGCATTGTTCCGGTTGAGAACGCGCAGCCAGTAATGTGGCCTCCGTCTATGCAAGACAAGGTAAAGAAATAACATGGGCAGCATGCATCCCGTACAGGTGATCGCGGTGACCGGCGGCAAAGGTGGCGTCGGGAAGACTAACGTGTCAGTGAACTTGTCCCTGGCTTTAGCTGAGCTTGGCCGTCGCGTCATGCTGCTGGACGCCGACCTGGGGCTGGCGAACGTCGACGTTCTCCTGGGCCTGACACCCAAACGTACCCTGGCCGACGTGATCGAAGGCCGGTGCGAATTGCGCGACGTCCTGCTGCAGGGGCCGGGCGGCATCCGCATCGTTCCGGCCGCGTCCGGCACCCAGAGCATGGTTCATCTGAGTCCGGCGCAACACGCCGGCCTGATCCAGGCTTTCAGCGACATCGGCGACAACCTCGACGTACTGGTGATCGACACCGCTGCGGGCATTGGTGACTCGGTAGTCAGTTTTGTCCGCGCGGCGCAGGAAGTCTTGCTGGTGGTCTGCGACGAGCCGACTTCGATCACCGACGCCTACGCCTTGATCAAATTGCTCAACCGCGATTACGGCATGAACCGTTTCCGGGTCCTGGCCAACATGGCGCAGAGCCCGCAGGAAGGCCGCAATCTGTTCGCCAAACTGACCAAGGTCACGGATCGCTTTCTCGACGTCGCCCTGCAATATGTCGGTGCCGTGCCTTACGACGAAAGCGTACGCAAGGCCGTGCAGAAGCAACGTGCCGTCTACGAAGCGTTCCCGCGCTCCAAGTGCTCGCTGGCGTTCAAGGCCATCGCCCAGAAAGTCGACACCTGGCCGCTGCCTGCCAACCCGCGCGGACACCTGGAGTTTTTCGTTGAGCGCCTCGTGCAACAAACGGCAGGACCCGTGCTATGACCGCCAGCGGTTACAACCTGTACAAGAAGTCGGCACGTGACGCGCAGTACGAGTTGATCGAGCGTTACGCGCCACTGGTTAAACGCATTGCCTACCATTTGTTGGCGCGCCTGCCGGCCAGTGTCCAGGTCGAAGACCTGATCCAGGCCGGGATGATCGGCCTGCTGGAAGTGTCGGCCAAATACGACGCCAGCAAAGGCGCGAGTTTCGAAACGTACGCGGGCATACGAATCCGCGGCGCCATGCTCGATGAAGTGCGCAAGGGGGACTGGGCGCCTCGTTCGGTTCACCGCAACACGCGCATGGTCAGCGACGCAATTCGCTCGATTGAAGCTAAAACCGGCCGTGACGCTAAAGATCACGAAGTTGCGGCCGAACTCCAATTGAGTCTCGACGATTATTACGGGATTTTGAACGACACCCTGGGCAGCCGGTTGTTCAGCTTCGACGATCTGTTGCAGGACGGCGAACACGAAGGGCTGCACGAGGATGGCGCGAGTGCTCATCTCGAGCCGTCACGCGATCTGGAAGATGAACGCTTCCAGGCGGCGCTGGCGGATGCGATTGCCAATTTGCCGGAGCGCGAGCGACTGGTGTTGGCGCTGTACTACGACGAAGAGTTGAATCTCAAGGAAATCGGTGAGGTCCTGGGGGTTAGCGAATCTCGGGTCAGCCAGTTACACAGCCAGTGCGCGGCCCGCTTGCGGGGGCGTTTGGGAGAGTGGCGAGCGCGCTGAAGGCAGTGTGGGGGCACTGCGACGTGACTGGTGGGGTATTAGCCGCGCCGGTCTCGATCCGTTGTACTCCAGACTGTCATTGAGTGCTTTGCCAGATTGATTGAAATGGCGCGTCCAGGTGCTGGGCGCGTTTTAGTCTGCTTGGAGGTCGAATTGGACAAGAACATGAAAATCCTCATCGTTGATGACTTCTCAACGATGCGGCGGATCATAAAAAACCTGTTGCGTGACCTTGGGTTCACCAACACGGTCGAGGCCGACGATGGCACTACTGCCATTCCGGTTCTCAACAGCGGGAGCATCGACTTTCTGGTGACGGACTGGAACATGCCTGGCATGACCGGTATCGATCTGCTGCGCCACGTGCGTGCCGATGAAAAGCTCAAGCATCTGCCCGTGTTGATGGTGACCGCTGAAGCCAAGCGCGAGCAGATCATCGAAGCGGCCCAGGCGGGCGTTAACGGCTATGTGGTCAAACCCTTCACGGCCCAGGCGTTGAAAGAAAAAATCGAGAAGATTTTCGAACGCATCGGTTGAACTGCGCCACGGGGGAGCTATGGGACATAACGAATCATCGCAGGGCGATTTTGAATCGACCCTGAAAAAACACGCCGTCGAACTGGTCGCGAGCCTTGAAAAAGGCAGGTTCGGCGATGCTGTGCAATTGATCCATGAGCTCAACCAGACCCGTGACCGCGGCCTGTACCAGGAAGTGGGCAAGCTCACCCGCGAGCTGCATAGTGCGATTGTCAATTTCCAGATTGACCCGCACATGCCGCAAGCCGAGGAGGTGTCACAGATCACTGATGCCACCGAGCGTCTGGGTTATGTGGTCAAGCTGACCGAGGCCGCGGCCAACCGCACCATGGACCTGGTGGAAACCGCCACGCCGCTGGTCAACAGCCTGGCTGATGAAGCCCAGGCCTTGAGCACGGACTGGGGGCGGTTCATGCGTCGCGAAGTCGGGGCTGAAGAGTTCCGCGAACTGGCCCGGCGAGTCGATGGTTTCCTGTCGCGCAGCAGCGCAGACAACCGCGCGGTGTCGAGCAACCTGAACGACATCCTGCTTGCCCAGGATTACCAGGACCTCACCGGTCAGGTGATCAAGCGTGTGACCCTTCTGGTCACCGAAGTCGAAAGCAACCTGCTCAAGCTCGTGCTCATGGCCAGTCAGGTGGACCGCTTCGCGGGCATCGAACATGACCGTGAAGCGATGCTTGCAGAAAAAGATCCACAAAAACATCTCTCTCAGGGTGAAGGTCCGCAGATTCATGCCGATAAAAGAGAAGACGTTGTGTCCGGTCAGGACGATGTGGACGATTTGTTATCCAGCCTGGGATTTTAGCGTTTTAGAATTTTAGGTTTTTTGGGTTTTTAGACCTGTAGGAGCACCCCCTTAATGAGCTTCGGCGCCGATGAAGAGATCCTTCAGGATTTCCTGGTTGAGGCCGGCGAGATTCTAGAGCAACTGTCCGAGCAACTGGTCGAGCTGGAAAGCCGGCCGGATGATGCGGACTTGCTCAATGCAATTTTTCGCGGTTTTCACACTGTAAAAGGGGGCGCCGGCTTCCTTCAGCTCAATGAGCTGGTGGAGTGCTGTCACATCGCCGAGAACGTGTTCGACATCCTGCGCAAGGGCGAGCGTCGCGTTGACTCGGAATTGATGGACGTGGTTCTCGAAGCACTGGACGCGGTGAACGGCATGTTCGGCGAAGTCCGTGAACGCAGCCCGATCACGGCGGCCACACCCGAATTGCTTGCGGCGCTGGCCCGTCTGGCCGAGCCGCAATCGGCTGACGAGGCTGCTCCCGCGCCTGTCGCCGAAGTGATGGAAGAGCCCGTTGCCGAAAGCGGCGCGGGCGACATCACCGACAATGAATTCGAACAACTGCTGGACTCGCTGAATGCCGTCAAGGCCCAGGCGGAAGCGCCAGCAGCTGCTCCAGCACCGGACGGCGCTGCCGCCGCCAGTGACGAAATCACCGATGCCGAGTTCGAGTCGTTGCTCGATCAACTGCACGGTAAAGGTCAGTTCGCCGTTGATGCGGTGGCGGCGCCTGCGGAACCGCAAGCCCCGAAAGAGGCGGGCGACAGCTCCGATATCACCGACGACGAATTCGAAGCCTTGCTCGATCAGTTGCACGGCAAGGGCAACTTTGCTGTCGATGCGCTGGAGTCGGCCATCGCTTCGGTACCGACGCCAGCAGCGCCAAACGCCGCCGCAGCGGGCAGCGATCTGATCACCGATCACGAGTTCGAATCGCTGCTCGACGAATTGCACGGCAAAGGCAAGTTCACTGAAGTCGGTACTGCTACCGGTGCCAGTGCTGCCGGCACCAGTGCTTCGGTGGCGACGCCGGTGGCCAAGGCCGCGGCGCCGAAACCGGTGGCGAAGGCTAGCGAGCCCAAGGCCGAAGCACCGGCACCCGCTGCTGCACCGGCTCCGGCCCGTGCCGCGACCCCGGCCCCGGCGCACGAAAAGCCGGCCAGTGAAGCAGAGACAACCGTGCGGGTCGACACCGCACGTCTCGACGAAATCATGAACATGGTCGGCGAATTGGTGTTGGTGCGTAACCGCCTGGTTCGCCTGGGTGCCAACAGCGCCGATGAGGCCATGTCCAAGGCTGTGTCGAACCTCGATGTGGTCACCGCCGATCTGCAGACCGCGGTCATGAAGACCCGGATGCAACCGATCAAGAAAGTCTTCGGGCGCTTCCCGCGTCTGGTTCGCGACCTGGCTCGCCAGCTCAAGAAAGAGATCAACCTGGAGCTGGTCGGCGAAGAAACCGACCTCGACAAGAACCTCGTCGAGGCCCTGGCGGACCCGTTGGTCCACTTGGTACGCAACGCAGTCGACCACGGTATCGAGTCGCCGGAAGAACGCGAAGCCTCGGGCAAGGCCCGCGGTGGCAAGGTGATCCTGGCCGCGGAACAGGAAGGCGACCACATCCTGCTGTCGATCTCCGATGACGGCAAGGGCATGGACCCGAACGTCCTGCGTTCCATCGCGGTCAAACGCGGCGTGATGGACAAGGACGCGGCCGATCGCCTGAGCGACACCGAGTGCTACAACCTGATCTTCGCCCCGGGCTTCTCGACCAAGACCGAGATCTCCGACGTGTCGGGTCGTGGCGTGGGCATGGACGTGGTGAAAACCAAGATTTCCCAGCTCAACGGCTCGATCAACATCTACTCGGCCAAGGGCCAGGGTTCGAAGATCGTCATCAAGGTGCCATTGACCCTGGCGATCATGCCGACGCTGATGGTCATGCTCGGCAACCAGGCGTTCGCGTTCCCGCTGGTGAACGTCAACGAGATTTTCCACCTCGACCTGTCGACCACCAATGTCGTGGACGGCCAGGAAGTAGTGATCGTGCGGGACAAGGCGCTGCCGTTGTTCTATCTCAAACGCTGGCTGGTCAGCTCCGCCGCTCACGAAGAGCAGCGCGAGGGCCATGTGGTGATCCTTTCGGTGGGCACTCAGCGGATCGGCTTCGTCGTCGATCAACTGGTGGGCCAGGAAGAAGTGGTCATCAAGCCATTGGGCAAAATGCTCCAGGGAACCCCAGGCATGTCGGGCGCCACCATTACCGGTGACGGTCGCATCGCGCTGATTCTCGATGTTCCGAGCATGCTCAAGCGTTACGCCACGCGGCGTATTTGATTCTGATGGAGCGGGGCGACTGAGCCTCGCTCTGTCTAACGGAGTGTTTATGGCAGTCAAAGTCCTGGTGGTGGATGATTCGGGGTTTTTCCGCCGCCGCGTCTCGGAAATTCTTGCAGCGGATTCGAATATCCAGGTCGTCGGTACGGCGACCAACGGAAAAGAGGCGATCGATCAGGCGCTGGCCCTCAAGCCGGACGTGATCACCATGGACTACGAGATGCCGATGATGGATGGCATCACGGCAGTGCGGCACATCATGCAGCGCTGCCCGACTCCGGTCTTGATGTTTTCTTCGCTGACCCACGAAGGCGCCCGGGTCACCCTGGATGCGCTGGACGCCGGCGCGGTGGATTTCCTGCCGAAGAATTTCGAAGACATCTCGCGCAACCCCGAGAAGGTCAAGCAACTGCTGTGCGAGAAGATTCTCAGCATCTCGCGCAGTAACCGACGCATCAGCACTTACGCCGCACCGCCACCGGTAGCGGCCCCCGCCCCGACACCCGCGCCTTCGAGCGTTGGCAGTTACAGCGGCAACGTGCCTGCGCGTCCGGCTCCGATTCCGGCTCGTGCACCTGCGCACGCGCCTTCGTCGCCTGCGCCAAAACGCAAGGCCTACAAACTGGTCGCCATCGGCACCTCCACCGGCGGTCCGGTTGCCCTGCAACGGGTGTTGACCCAGTTGCCGGCCAATTTCCCTGCACCGATCGTGCTGATCCAGCACATGCCCGCCGCCTTCACCAAGGCATTCGCCGAGCGTCTGGACAAGCTCTGCCGCATCAGTGTCAAGGAAGCCGAGGACGGCGACATCTTGCGTCCGGGCCTGGCGCTGCTGGCGCCGGGTGGCAAGCAAATGATGATCGACGGCCGTGGCGCGGTGAAAATCCTGCCGGGCGACGAGCGTCTGAACTACAAACCCTGTGTCGACATCACCTTCGGTTCCGCAGCCAAGTCCTACGGTGACAAAGTTCTGGCGGTCGTGTTGACCGGGATGGGGGCCGACGGCCGTGAAGGTGCGCGCCTGCTCAAGCAGGGCGGCAGTTCGATCTGGGCCCAGGACGAAGCCAGCTGCGTGATCTACGGCATGCCGATGGCCATCGTCAAGGCCGAGCTCGCTGACGCTGTGTATAGCCTCGACGACATTGGCCGGCACCTGGTCGAGGCGTGTGTCTGATGGACGTTCTCAGCCTGATCGGGATCATTCTGGCGTTCGTTGCCATCATTGGTGGCAACTTCCTCGAAGGCGGTCACCTCGGTGCATTGGCCAACGGCCCGGCGGCGTTGATCGTACTCGGCGGGACCCTCGGCGCGGCGTTGCTGCAATCCCCGATGAGTGCCTTCAAGCGCGCCATACAGATTCTGGCGTGGATTCTGTTTCCGCCGCGCATCGATCTGGCCGGTGGCGTCGACCGTGTCGTTAACTGGAGCCTCACCGCGCGCAAGGAAGGCTTGCTCGGGCTGGAAGGCATGGCTGACACCGAACCCGACAACTACTCGCGCAAAGGCCTGCAACTGTTGGTCGACGGTGCCGAACCCGAAGCGATCCGCAGCATTCTGGAAGTCGATTTCTATACCCAGGAAAGCCGTGACATCGAAGCCGCCAAGGTCTTCGAAAGCATGGGCGGTTACGCACCCACCATCGGCATCATCGGTGCGGTGATGGGCCTGATTCACGTCATGGGCAACCTGGGTGATCCGTCGCAACTGGGCAGCGGCATCGCCGTGGCCTTCGTCGCCACCATCTATGGCGTGGCCAGTGCCAACCTGGTGCTGTTGCCGATTGCCGCGAAACTTAAGTCCATCGCGCTGCGTCAATCGCGTTATCGCGAAATGCTGCTGGAAGGCATCCTGTCGATCGCCGAAGGTGAAAACCCTCGCTCCATTGAGTTGAAGCTTCAGGGCTTCATGGATTGATGGGGGTAATGAACGATGGCACGCCGTCGCCAGCATGAAGAGCATGTAAACCATGAACGTTGGCTGGTTTCCTACGCCGACTTCATCACCTTGCTCTTTGCCTTCTTCGTGGTGATGTACTCGATCTCTTCGATCAACGAAGGCAAGTACAAGGTTATTTCCCAAGCGCTGATCGGTGTCTTCACCGACGCCGATCGCTCCTTGAAACCGATCCCGATCGGCGAAGAACGACCGAAGACCGTGACTCCGGCCAAGCCACTGGTCCAGGACAGTGATCAGGTCGATGCCGGTGTCGCTGGCACCAGCGATCCACTCAAAAGCATCGCCGACGACATCAGTGCGGCGTTCGGCGACTTGATCAGCTCCAATCAGATGACTGTGCGCGGCAACGAGTTGTGGGTCGAGATCGAACTCAATTCCAGCCTGTTGTTCGGCAGTGGCGACGCCATGCCCAGCGACATCGCGTTCAACATCATCGACAAGGTCGCCGCGATTCTGAAGCCGTTCGACAACCCGATTCATGTCGAGGGTTTCACCGACGATCAACCGATTCGCACGGCGCAGTACCCGACCAACTGGGAACTGTCTTCGGCCCGTTCGGCCAGTATCGTGCGCATGCTCGCGATGCAGGGGGTAAACCCGGGTCGCCTGGCGTCGGTGGGGTACGGCGAATTCCAGCCAGTGGCCAATAACGCCACGGCAGAAGGCCGGGCGCGCAATCGTCGGGTGGTGCTGGTGGTGTCGCGCAATCTCGATGTGCGACGCAGCCTGACCGGCACGGGGACCGCTCATGCACAACCGGATGCGGCGTTGAAGCGTGCTGGCACACAAACTGCACCGACCCCGGTCAAGTCGCCGGGACGAGAGGGAGCCGTCAATTCTCCGTCACCCGCATTAACACGTTGAGCTATTTCTCGGTCGATCCAATCGGCCGGGAGGAACAATCCGAATGAGAGTCTGGGCAGTCGCCAATCAAAAGGGTGGTGTCGGTAAAACCACTTCCTCTATCGCTTTAGCCGGATTACTGGCCGAGGCGGGCAAGCGCGTGGTCGTGGTCGATCTCGACCCCCACGGCTCCATGACCAGCTATTTCGGTTACGACCCCGACACTCTGGAACACAGCAACTACGACCTGTTCCTGCACAAGGGCAGCGTGCCTGAGGGCTTGCCCGGCCAGTTGTTGCTGTCCACCAGCGACGAACGCATTTCCCTGCTGCCATCGAGTACGGCGCTGGCGACCCTTGAGCGTCAGTCACCGGGCCAGAGTGGCCTGGGCCTGGTGATTGCCAAGAGCCTGGCGCAGTTGTGGCAAGACTTCGACTACGCGGTGATCGACAGCCCGCCATTGCTGGGCGTGCTGATGGTCAATGCCTTGGCGGCGAGCCAGCAGTTGGTGATCCCGGTGCAGACCGAACACCTGGCGGTCAAAGGCCTGGAGCGTATGGTCAACACCCTGGCGATGATCAACCGGTCACGCAAACAGGCGCTGCCGTTCACCATCGTGCCGACCTTGTTCGATCGCCGCACGCAAGCGTCTATGGGCACGCTGCGTGTCCTGCGCGACAAATTCCCTGACGACATCTGGCAAGGCTACATTCCGGTGGACACGCGATTGCGCGATGCCAGCCGGGCAGGGCTGACGCCTTCGCAATTCGACGGGAAAAGCCGGGGCGTTCTGGCCTACCGTTCGTTGCTCAAGCATTTGCTGGCGGCGCAACTCGTTCCGCAGGTGGCGTGAGATGAATCCAGTCCCGGCAGGAGCGAGCTTGCTCGCGATGGACGACAACGATAACGCGGGCTTCCTGGGGATGCGCGGCGCTCATACCTTCATCGCGAGCAAGCTCGCTCCTGCAAGGGGGCAGCCATGAATCGGCCAGTGAAGACCACCTCGCGTCCGCAACTGGCGCTCCAGTCTTATCTGGACAGCTTGCTGATGGAGGCGACCGAAGAACTGCCGGTTGAAGTTCAAGCGCTTGCTGAAGTCGTCGAAGTTGTCGAAGCGATTGAAGTCGAAGCTGCGCTGGATGAGTTCCAGGCGGCCGTGCTCGAAGAACAGGCCCGTGATGCACAAAAAGCCGCCGTCGCTGCTGCCCCGGAACTGACACCTTCAGTGCTGAAGCCTGCAGTCGCCGTGCTCGAAGCACCGGCCCCCGTTCTGGCGCCGGTATCGACCATCGCGCCGTTGCTGCAGGCACTGGTCCCGCCACCCGATGAAATGCACCAAGCCTTGGTGCCGCCGGTCGTCGAAGTGCATCTGCCGCCGGCCAACACGCCGCCACCGGTGGAAACCGATGGTCGTCCGTCCTGGGCCGCCGAACCGTTCGAATGCCTGCTGTTCGATGTCGCCGGTTTGACCCTGGCGGTGCCGCTGGTGTGCCTGGGGTCGATCTACCCGCTGGCGGGGCATGAACTGACGCCGTTGTTCGGCCAGCCGGAATGGTTCCTCGGCATCCTGCCGAGCCAGGCGGGCAATCTGAAGGTATTGGACACCGCGCGTTGGGTCATGCCCGACCGTTATCGCGATGACTTCCGCCAGGGCCTGCAATACGTCATTTCGGTCCAGGGCTACGAGTGGGGGTTGGCGGTGCATCAGGTCAGCCACTCGTTGCGCCTGGACCCGAACGAAATCAAATGGCGCAGTCATCGTGGTCAACGGCCATGGCTGGCGGGCACCGTGATTGAACACATGTGTGCATTGCTCGACGTTTCCGCGCTGGCCGAGTTGATCGCCAGCGGTGGGGCCAGGCACATGGGCGGCAGCAAGCCGGCTCACAAACCTACATAACAGAACAACACCGCTAGGGCGGTTTCTTGAGGGGTCAGGGTATGAATGATAAGGCGACGGCGGCAAAGGGTTCCGAAGATCCGATCCTGCAATGGGTAACCTTCAAACTGGACAACGAAACCTACGGCATCAACGTGATGCGCGTTCAGGAAGTCCTGCGCTACACCGAAATCGCTCCGGTTCCGGGTGCACCGAGCTACGTGCTGGGCATCATCAACCTGCGCGGTAACGTGGTCACCGTGATCGACACCCGTCAGCGCTTCGGCCTGATGAACGCCGAAATCAGCGACAACACCCGTATCGTCATCATCGAAGCCGACAAGCAAGTGGTCGGGATCATGGTCGACAGCGTGGCCGAAGTGGTTTACCTGCGTCAGTCGGAAATCGAAACCGCGCCGAACGTGGGTAACGAAGAGTCCGCCAAGTTCATTCAAGGCGTGTGCAACAAGAACAACGAACTGCTGATCCTGGTCGAACTCGACAAGATGATGAGCGAAGAAGAATGGTCGGAACTGGAGAGTATCTGATTGATTCTTGAGGTGGCGGTCATTGTCCTGTTCCTGTTTTGGGCAGGCACGCTGGCAATGTTTCTGGCGTACATTCGCGGTCAGCGGCTGATTGCCGCGCAACAGGCCCAGAGTGATGCGCTGCGCGATCAGCGCATCAAGGAGCTGGCCAAGCGCGTCGATAATTACCAGAACGGCAGCGTGCGCATGGGCGAAGACCTGCACGAACTGCGCGCGATCGTCGCGCCTTTGCCGGACAAACTGGCCCAGCTGGAACAGCGCGACCCTTCCAGCCTGTCGTTCGCCCAGGCGGCACGACTGGTTGGAATGGGCGCCAGTGTCGACGAACTGACCCAGTCCTGCGGCTTGACCCAGGCTGAGGCGGAGTTGATGAGCAAGTTGCACAAGAGCAGCTAGTAACCTGTAGGAGCGAGCCCGCTCGCGATGGACGTTAACGATGACGCGGGCTGTCTGAATCAACGCGTCGTGCCTGAGTCCATCGCGAGCAGGCTCGCTCCCACAGTGGTTTCAGGCCGGTCACAAAATCGGTGTTCACCGAAAATCAAATGTAGGAGCGAGCCTGCTCGCGATGGGCGTTAACGGTGACGCGGGCTGTCTGAATCAACGCGTTGCACTTGAGTCCATCGCGAGCAGGCTCGCTCCTACAGTGGTTTCAGGCCGGACAAAAAATCGGTGTTCACCGAACATCAAATGTAGGAGCGAGCCTGCTCGCGAAGGACGTTAACGATGACGCGTGCTTTCTGAATCAACGCGTTGCACTTGAGTCCATCGCGAGCAGGCTCGCTCCCACAGTGGTTTCAGGTTGGGCAAAAAATCGGTGTTCACCGAAAATCAAATGTAGGAGCGAGCCTGCTCGCGATGGACGTTAACGATGACTCGAGCTTTCTGAATCAACGCGTTGCACTTGAGTCCATCGCCGTTTTTCAACGACGCTTGGTTGAGTGAATTGCAATGCCAGGGAGGCATATGTACGACATTTTGCGTGGTACACCGCTGTGGGTTTACGCGGTCTTTTTTATCCTGACTTATTACGGAGTTCGCGCCTGTTTCAAAAGTCATGAATCGAAGAGGTCGTTGCAGTTCACTCCGGCGGTATTTGTCGCCATTTCCCTGGTTTCGTTGAATTTCTCCCAAGACGCTGCAATCCCGCTCTCGATATATGTGCTGGGGATGCTGGCAGGCTTCGTTCTGGCACTGCGCTTTTATTCGTACAAAGGCGTAGTACGCGATGGAGAACGTCTAGTGCTGAATGGCACCGCCAAGGTGCTACTTGTGTATTGGGGGTTCTTTGCCTGGCGTTACTACAGCGGATATCAAGAGGCCATGTACCCGGAACTCGTTGATGGCGTGTCGGCGGTAGCAACGTCCGCACTGGCGTCAGGCATCATCAACGGTCTGATCGTTGGTCGCAGTCTCAGGCTTTTGCGTTTTTTCAAGGCCGATACCGATGCAAGGGTGCCGTTGTAGGAGCGAGCCTGCTCGCGAAGGACGTTAACGATGACGCGTGCTTTCTGAATCAACGCGTTGCACTTGAGTCCATCGCGAGCAGGCTCGCTCCCGCAGTGGTTTCAGGCCGGTCACAAAATCGGTGTTCACCGAAAATCAAATGTAGGAGCGAGCCTGCTCGCGATGGCGTCCTCGAAGCCTCAATAATCATCCCCGCGTTCAGTGACATCCTTCTCGACCATGGGCGCGTCCGGAATGTGTCCGGCCGGGAACTTGCCCTTCAGATTCCACGCAAACGCAATGATCTCGGCAATCGTCAGATAGAGCTCCTGCGGAATGCTGTCCCCCAATTCCATGCGCGCCAACAATTTCACCAGCTCGGCGTTTTCGTAGATCGGCACTTCATGGTCGCGAGCGATCCGCAGGATTTCTTCCGCGAGTTCTTCATCGCCCTTGGCGGTGAGGGAAGGGGCGTGGGTGCCGTCGTATTTGAGGGCGATGGCCTGGCGTGGGGCGTTGGGGTTTTTCATGCGTTTTCGTCGACCCAGCGTTGTTCGAGGCGGGTTTGGGGGCCTTGGGGTGGTGTGCCGAGGTGGCAGTCGAGATCGCCGACGTTCAGGCCGGATGCCAGCAAACGTTCGCGCAATGCCGACAGGTTGCTTTCGATCAGGCTGGCGGTGTAGGGCCGTTCGGCCCACAGTTGGCTCGACAGGCTGCCTTTGATCAGCTGTGCCTGAACCAGCAGCGGCCCCAAGGGTTCCATGTTGAATGCCAGGTCGACGCGCCACAGTTGCTGTCTGGGTTCGCGTTCGTCGCGGCGTTCCTGTTGCGATTCTTTTTCGGGGGCTTCTTCTCGTTGGAACTTGACCTGCAACGGCACAATGTCCTGCAGGTTGCGCATCGGGATTTCCAGTTGCCAGGTGCTCACCAGGCGCCCGTCGGCGGTCACGCCGGTCTGTTCCAGGCTCGACAACTGATGGCTTTGAAGGCGTGAAACCGCAGCGGCGGCCAGGCGCAGCAGATGTTCGAGGTCATCTTCACCTTCGGGATTTTGCAGCAGGCGTTCGGGTAACGGGAAACTGGTCGGCGGCGGTTTGGCGCTGACCTGGCCGAGCATGCCCAGGGCATTGCGCACGAAATTCGGCATGGCCTGGACCAGCGTATTCGCCGCGATAATCGCGCTGAGGTTGGTGTTGGCTTGAGGCCCTGGCGTCAATTGCGCGATCAGCTTCAGCAGGTCGGCCTTCAGGTCAGGCGCCAGTGTCGGGTTCTGCCCGGCCAGCAGCTTGGTCTCGAGGAACGTACCGCTGTTGAGTAACGCCTGGGCCAGGCCTTTGGCCGTACTCAGTTGCTGAACATCGGGCAGGCCGGCAAGCAGCCGTGAAGCGGCGGAGCGCAGATCGACGGAGGTCTGGTCGGAATCCGGCAGGTCTTGCAGGAGTTTGAGCAAACCGTCCAGCGAGCCTTGGCGACTTTGCTGGTCGACCAGTTGTTGAGTCACCGCCAGTTGTTCCTGACGACTGCTCAAGGGCACGAATTTCAGTGCCTGAGTGTCTTGCACCTGTGCGCTCAGCAGGGTGCCGATGCGCAATGGTTGCGGGCTGTCGATGCTGAGGGTGCTGCCACTCAGGACGGTATTGAGCAGGCTCACCATCGAGCGAAACACCGCTGGTTGGCCAGGCACCTGCGGCAACGCCTGGGAGGTCAGCACTTTGCCTTGCAGCAGCGTGCCGACCGGCAGTTGCGCCGTGTCGATACGGGTGAGGGTGGCGACGCTGGAGGCAATGGCTTGTTGCACGGTGACCGCCAGGTTGCTCGCCGACGGCTGAGTGACCACCATGCGGGTGCCTTGGGCCATCGGTTGGTCGCTGGTGGCCTGGACGGTGGTCTGACGGCCGCTGTCGAGGGTGACCTTGAGCAGCAATTGAAAAGTCTGATCCGCCTGCTTGAGCGACAGCACTTCGGCCGTGGCGGTCTGGCCAGCGGTGATCAGGCCCTCCATCGGCGTCAGCAGCTTGATCAGCTCGCCGCTGACCGTCAGCGGACGTGTGGTCGCCGGCATGGTCTGCGGTAGAGGGGGCGTGTTCAATTCGACTGTCATACGCGGTCACAACCTTGGGAAAATGCGCTCTTTAGAGTAGGAAATGGCATGTATAATGCCGCCCCGTTGTCTACAGGGCGGCCGAAACGTAGAAATATTTGACCCAGCTCTCTGGTTCGGGCTGCCAATACCTTTATTCTGCCTCTCTTTAACGGCCGTGCCAGAGCCGACTTGAACCGTATAAGGCCCTTGAACCCTTGATCAGTCCTGTCCTGCAAACCGTTGCCCTTGCCTGTGAGCGAGACCTTCGGCTGCTCTTCGAAAATCTCGATTTGAGACTGGCCAGTGGCGAAATGGTACAGATCAGCGGTCCCAATGGCAGTGGCAAAACCAGCTTGCTACGCCTGCTTTCGGGTCTCATGCAGCCGACCGACGGTCAGGTTCTGCTCAACGGTCAGCCGCTTGACGAACAACGTACGGAGCTGGCGCGTAATCTGTTGTGGATCGGCCATGCCGCGGGGATCAAGGACCTGCTGACCCCGGAAGAGAATTTGAGCTGGCTCTGCGCACTGCATCAGCCGGCCTCCCACGACGCGATCTGGCAGGCCCTGGCCACTGTCGGATTGCGCGGTTTCGAAGATGTTCCCTGTCACACCCTGTCCGCTGGCCAGCAACGCCGTGTGGCGCTGGCCCGGTTGTACCTGGACTGTCCACCGCTGTGGATCCTCGATGAGCCGTTCACCGCCCTCGACAAGCAGGGCGTGGCGCAACTCGAAGAGCACCTGGCTGCGCATTGCGAGCGCGGCGGCGTAGTGGTATTGACCACACACCACTCCCTGAGCCGGATGCCGGCCGGTTATCGCGACATTGATCTGGGGAAATGGGCCGTATGAGTGTTTTCGGCCTGTTGGTCGCCCGTGAGGCCCGTCTGCTGTTCCGCCGTCCGGCGGAGTTGGCCAATCCGCTGGTATTCTTCGCCATCGTCGTTTCGTTGTTCCCCTTGGCGGTGGGACCCGAGTCTCAATTGTTGCAAACCTTGTCTCCGGGACTGGTCTGGGTCGCAGCCCTTTTATCGGTTTTGCTCTCGCTGGACGGGCTTTTCCGCAGTGATTTCGAAGATGGATCACTGGAACAGTGGGTCCTTTCGCCGCACCCCCTGGCTCTTCTGGTTTTGGCCAAGGTGCTGGCACACTGGGCGTTTTCCGGCCTGGCACTGGTTTTGCTCGCACCCTTGCTGGCTTTGATGCTCGGTTTGCCTGCCGCCTGTCTGCCGGTGTTGCTGCTTTCTTTATTGCTGGGTACACCGGTGCTGAGCCTGCTCGGTGCGGTGGGCGCGGCCCTGACGGTGGGTTTGAAGCGCGGCGGCCTGTTGCTGGCGTTGCTGATACTGCCGTTGTACATCCCGGTGTTGATTCTTGGCAGTGGCGCCTTGCAGGCGGCCTTGCAAGGCATGCCGGCGACCGGTTATCTCCTGTGGCTTGGTAGCCTGACCGCCCTGGCGATAACCCTGACACCTTTTGCAATAGCTGCTGGCCTGAAGATCAGCGTCGGCGAATAATGAGGTCTGGTTAAAAAATAACCAGTAAAGACCCTTTGGCTGACTCGTGATAACGAGCGGCAACCGTGATGGAAACAGTATGAACTGGACGTGGTTTCACAAGCTCGGCTCGCCCAAGTGGTTCTACGGCATCAGCGGCAAAATGCTGCCATGGCTGAGTGTCGCGGCGTTGCTGCTGATCGGTGTTGGCGTGGTCTGGGGCCTGGCCTTCGCACCGCCCGACTACCAGCAGGGCAACAGTTTCCGGATCATCTACATCCACGTTCCGGCGGCCATGCTGGCGCAGTCCATCTATGTGATGCTGGCCGTGTGCGGCATCGTCGGGCTGGTCTGGAAGATGAAACTGGCCGACGTCGCCCTGCAATGCGCGGCGCCCATCGGCGCCTGGATGACCGCCGTGGCACTGGTCACCGGCGCGATCTGGGGCAAACCGACGTGGGGCTCGTGGTGGGTCTGGGATGCCCGACTAACGTCCATGCTGATTCTGCTGTTCCTGTACTTCGGTCTCATTGCGCTGGGCAATGCGATCAGCAATCGTGAGAGCGCCGCCAAGGCGTGCGCGGTGCTGGCCATTGTCGGTGTGATCAACATCCCGATCATCAAGTACTCGGTGGAGTGGTGGAACACCCTGCACCAGGGCGTGACCTTCACCCTCACCGAAAAACCGGCCATGCCCGCCGAAATGTGGCTGCCATTGCTGCTGACGGTGCTGGGTTTCTATTGTTTCTTCGGTGCGGTGTTGCTGCTGCGCATGCGCCTCGAAGTGCTCAAGCGCGAGGCGCGGGCCACTTGGGTGAGGGCCGAAGTGGAAAACAGCCTGGAGGTCGTTCGATGAGTTTTGCTTCATTCGGCGACTTCATCGCCATGGGCCATCATGGCCTGTATGTCTGGTCAGCCTATGGCATCTGCCTGGCGGTTCTGGCCCTCAACGTGGCGGCGCCGATCCTGGCCCGCAAGCGGTATCTGCAACAAGAGGCGCGTCGTCTGCGCCGGGAGAACGGCAAGTGAATCCCCTGCGTAAAAAGCGTCTAATCATCATTCTCGGGATCCTGGTCGGTGTCGGCGCTGCCGTCGGCCTGGCCCTGAGCGCCCTGCAGCAGAACATCAATCTGTTTTACACCCCGACCCAGATCGCCAACGGCGAAGCCCCCCATGACACGCGCATCCGCGCCGGCGGCATGGTCGAGAAGGGGTCGCTGCAACGTTCCAGCGACTCCCTGGACGTGAAGTTCATCGTCACCGACTTCAACAAGTCCGTCACCATCACCTATCGCGGCATCCTCCCGGACCTGTTCCGCGAAGGGCAGGGCATCGTCGCCCTGGGCAAACTCAACGCCGACGGCGTGGTGGTGGCCGATGAAGTGCTGGCCAAGCACGATGAGAAATACATGCCACCGGAAGTGACCAAGGCCCTCAAGGACAGTGGTCAAACCGCTCCAACACCTGCGAAGGAGGGTTGACCCATGACGTCCGCAATCTTCATCCCGGAACTGGGCCACCTGGCCATGATCCTGGCACTGTGCCTGGCGCTGGTTCAGGCCGTGGTGCCGTTGCTCGGTGCCTGGCGCGGCGACCGCTTGTGGATGAGCCTGGCCCAGCCCGCCGCCTGGGGCCAGTTCGCCTTTCTGGTATTCGCCTTTGGTTGCCTGACCTACGCCTTCATGACGGACGACTTCTCCGTCGCCTACGTGGCCAGCAACTCCAACAGCGCGTTGCCCTGGTACTACAAATTCAGCGCCGTGTGGGGCGCGCACGAAGGTTCGTTGCTGCTCTGGGCGCTGATCCTCGGCGGCTGGACCTTCGCGGTGTCGGTGTTCTCCCGGCAGTTGCCGCAAGTGATGCTGGCGCGGGTGCTGGCGGTCATGGGCATGATCAGCACCGGTTTCCTGCTGTTCCTGATCCTCACGTCCAACCCGTTCTCGCGGATCCTGCCGCAGATACCGGCGGACGGCCGTGACCTGAATCCATTGTTGCAAGACATCGGCCTGATCGTGCACCCGCCGATGCTGTACATGGGCTATGTCGGCTTTTCCGTGGCCTTCGCCTTCGCCATTGCCGCATTGCTCGGCGGTCGTCTCGATGCTGCGTGGGCTCGTTGGTCGCGCCCCTGGACCATCGTGGCCTGGGCGTTCCTCGGTATCGGCATCACCCTGGGCTCGTGGTGGGCCTACTACGAACTCGGTTGGGGCGGCTGGTGGTTCTGGGACCCGGTGGAAAACGCTTCCTTCATGCCGTGGCTGGTGGGCACTGCGCTGATTCACTCGTTGGCGGTCACGGAAAAGCGTGGCGTGTTCAAGAGCTGGACCGTGTTGCTGGCCATCGCCGCCTTCTCGCTGAGCCTGCTGGGGACCTTCCTGGTGCGTTCCGGGGTGCTGACCTCGGTGCACGCCTTTGCGTCCGATCCCGAGCGCGGCGTGTTCATCCTGATTTTCCTGTTGTTTGTGGTCGGTGGCTCGCTGACGCTGTTCGCCCTGCGCGCACCGGTGGTCAAGAGCCAGGTCGGCTTCAACCTCTGGTCGCGGGAAACCCTGCTGCTGGGCAACAACCTGGTGCTGGTGGTCGCGGCTTCGATGATCCTGTTGGGCACCTTGTATCCCTTGGTCCTGGATGCGATGACCGGCGCCAAGCTGTCGGTCGGCCCACCGTATTTCAACGCACTGTTCATTCCGTTGATGGCGTTGCTGATGCTGGTGATGGCGGTCGGCGTGATCGTGCGCTGGAAAGACACCCCGGTGAAATGGCTGGCAGGCATGCTGACCCCGGTGTTGCTCGGCAGCACCGCGCTGGCTGTGGTGGCCGGTGTCGCGTATGGCGACTTCAACTGGGCGGTGCTGGCGACCTTCCTGCTCGCCGCTTGGGTGTTGCTGGCCGGTGTGCGTGACATCTTCGACAAGACTCGCCACAAAGGCCTGATCAAAGGACTGCCGACCCTGACCCGCAGTTATTGGGGCATGCAGCTGGCGCACCTGGGCATCGCGGTCTGCGCCCTCGGCGTGGTGCTGTCGAGTCAGAACAGTGCCGAGCGCGACCTGCGCCTGGCGCCCGGCGAATCGATGGACCTGGCCGGTTATCACTTCATCTTCGAAGGCGCCAAGCACTTCGAAGGCCCGAACTTCACGTCTGACAAGGGCACCATCCGGGTGATCCGCGACGGTCGGGAAGTCAGCGTGCTGCACCCGGAAAAACGCCTCTACACCGTGCAGAACTCGGTGATGACCGAAGCCGGGATCGACGCCGGCTTCACCCGTGACCTGTACGTCGCACTGGGTGAACCGCTGGGCGATGGTGCCTGGGCCGTGCGCGTGCACGTCAAGCCGTTCGTGCGCTGGATCTGGTTCGGCGGCTTGCTCACCGGCCTGGGTGGTGTGCTGGCGGCGCTGGATCGACGGTATCGGGTCAAGGTGAAAAGCCGAGTGCGTGAAGCACTGGGCATGTCGGGAGCCACTGCATGAGACGCTGGTTGATGCTGTTGCCACTGGTGATTTTTCTGGTGGTCGCTGTTTTCCTGTATCGCGGTCTGTACCTGGACCCGGCCGAGTTGCCCTCGGCCATGATCAACAAGCCGTTCCCGGAGTTTTCCCTGCCCGCGGTGCAGGGCGACAAGACCCTGACCCGCGCCGACATTCTGGGTAAACCGGCGCTGGTCAACGTGTGGGGCACCTGGTGCATTTCCTGCCGGGTCGAGCACCCTGTGCTGAACAAACTTGCCGAGAAGGGCGTGGTGATCTACGGCATCAACTACAAGGACGTCAATGCCGACGCCTTGAAGTGGCTGAACGAATTCCACAACCCCTACCAGCTCGACATCCGTGACGACGAGGGCACGCTGGGTCTGAACCTCGGTGTCTATGGCGCTCCGGAAACCTTCTTCATCGACGCCAAGGGCATCATCCGCGACAAGTTCGTCGGCGTGATCGACGAGCAGGTCTGGCGCGAAAAACTGGCGGCCAAATATCAGGCGCTGGTCGACGAGGCCAAGCCATGAAGCGCTGGATCGCTGCCGTCATTTTGGGTTTGAGCCTGGTCGGTGTGGCGCAGGCGGCCATCGACACCTATGAGTTCGCCAAGGAAGGTGATCGCGAGCGTTTTCGCGAGCTGACCAAGGAGTTGCGTTGCCCCAAATGCCAGAATCAGGACATCGCCGACTCTAACGCCCCCATTGCTGCCGACCTGCGCAAAGAGATTTTCCGCATGCTTGGCGAGGGCAAGGACAACCAGCAGATCATCGATTTCATGGTTGATCGCTACGGTGACTTCGTCCGTTACAAACCCGCTCTCAACGCCAAGACTGCACTGCTCTGGTTCGGCCCGGCCGGTCTGCTGCTGGGCGGTTTTGTGATCATCGCGGTGATCGTCCGCCGTCGTCGCGTGCAACGCGCCGCCACCCCGGGCTCGCTATCTGCCGAGGAGCGCGAGCGCCTCGACCACCTGTTGGATAAAAACCAAGAATGATTGATTTCTGGCTCGCTGCAGGTCTGCTGCTTCTGGTGGCCCTGAGTTTTCTGCTGATCCCCGTTCTGCGTAGTCGTCGCGCCCAGCTCGAAGAGGATCGTACCGCCCTGAACGTGGCGCTGTATCAAGAGCGCGTGGCTGAGTTGCAGACTCAGCAGGAAGAAGGCGTGCTCGATGCGGCGCAAATGGATGCCGGTCGCGCCGAAGCCGCCCGTGAATTGCTCGCCGACACCGAAGGCGTCGCCGCGCCACGGGTGTCGCGCCTGGGCAAGCCGGCACCGTTGCTGGCAGCGGTCCTGGTGCCGGTGCTGGGCCTGGGTTTGTACCTGCATTTCGGTGCCAGCGACAAAGTCGAGCTGACCCGGGAATTCTCCCAGCCACCGCAGTCGATGGAAGAGATGACCCGGCGTCTGGAGCGCGCGGTCGCGGCGCAGCCCGATTCCGCTGAAGCCTTGTATTTCCTCGGTCGTACTTACATGACCCAGGATCGTCCTGCCGATGCCGCGAAGATTTTCGAGCGCACCGTGAACCTGGCCGGTCGTCAGCCGGAACTGCTCGGTCAATGGGCTCAGGCCCAGTATTTCGCCGATGGCAAGCAGTGGTCGGAGAAAATCCAGGCACTGACTGACGAAGCGCTCAAGGCTGATCCGAAAGAAGTCACCAGCCTCGGGCTGCTGGGTATCGCGGCTTTCGAAGGTCAGCGTTATCAGCAAGCCATCGATTACTGGAATCGCCTGTTGGAGCAATTGCCGCCGGACGACCAATCCCGCGTGGCGCTGCAGGGCGGCATTACCCGCGCCACCGAGAAACTGGTGGCCAGCGGCGGCAAGGTGGCCGAGGCGCCCGCAGCCAAACCGGCTGCGCGACTCAAGGTTCATGTGGACCTGGCGGCCGAGCTGAAAGGCAAGGTCCAGCCGGGCGACAGCGTCTTCATCTTTGCTCGCGCCACTTCAGGCCCACCCGCGCCGTTGGCGGCCAAGCGCCTGACCGTGGCCGACTTGCCGGCAACCGTCGAACTCGGCGATGCCGATGCAATGATGCCGCAGTTGAAACTGTCGAACTTCCCTGAAGTCCAACTGGTTGCGCGCATCTCCCGTGCCGGTCAACCGACGGCAGGTGAGTGGGTCGGTCGCAGCCAGCCTTTGGCCAGCAGCACCACCGCGCCGCAGACACTGACCATCGACAGCCCGGACAAATAACAGGAAACGCCACCATGACCGCCATCGCTCGTATCACCTTGCTCAGCGTTGTTTTGGGGCTGAGCGCTTGTGCGGTCCAACGGCCACCCGAACATCAGACCCCGTCACCGATCCCGTCGTCGCAGCCGGGCACCAAGCCGGCGCCTTCGACCGCACCGGGTAAATCGACCACCCCGGCCAAACCCGCGAAACCGCTGCCACGTACCTCGGCCAGCTTCGCGCCACCGCCGGGTGGCAACAGTCATTGGGACCCGAAACTGGGTGTCTATGTGCTCGATGATCAACCGAACACGTTCTACCGCCAGCGCACCTACTACCGCTGGGATAACGGCTGGAGCCGCTCGATCAGCCCGAAAGGGCCGTGGGAAGAGACGGATATCCACGGCGTGCCGGGCGGTTTGGGGCGGCAATTCGGGCAGTGACGCAAAGGCGACCTTCGGGGTCGCCTTTTTTGTGCGGCCTGCTGGCGACGACAGGGCGTCGGACGACTTCAACGCCGGATGGACGGAGCCCCGAACACCGTGCGCGGCGGATTGCACTGGAGTAATGTGGCGGCCTTCGACGCGACGGCTTGGGTTGAACAGTCGTGGCGAGCATGCACGGGTTTCGCGTGCAGCCCTTTGTCCGGACGGGCTGCCGTGGGTACAACGAGTCAGGCGACATGCAGGAAGGTATTTTGATGGCGGGCAGGTTGATCTATCTCATCGGTCCTTCCGGCTCAGGCAAGGACAGCCTGCTGGAGGCCGCACGAGCACGGCTTGCCGAACGTGGCTGTCGAATCGTACGGCGGGTCATCACTCGCTCGGCGGAAGCGGTGGGGGAATCGGCGCTGGGTGTCAGCATGCAACAGTTCGCCGAAATGGAGGCCCAGGGCGCCTTTGCCCTGAGCTGGCACGCTAACGGCCTGGCCTATGGCATTGCGCGCGACATCGACGACTGGCTGGCGGCAGGGGAGGACGTGCTGGTCAATGGCTCTCGCGGGCACCTGCAGAACACTCGCGAGCGTTACCCCGACCTGATCGTGCTCTTGCTGACCGTGGATCTGGCCGTGTTGCGCCAGCGCCTGCTGGCGCGCGGGCGTGATTCGGTGGTCGAGATCGATCGCCGACTGGCCCGCAATGCCCGTTTCAATGAGCGCTTGCTGGCCGATAGCGAGCCCGCCGTGCATCTGCTCGACAACTCCGGCCCGCTGGATTACACGGTTGAACGTCTGCTGGTCTGCATCGACAAATCAGGCGCGTGAGCCCGGTGATCTTGGCGCAGGTCGGGTCAATTCAGAGCTCTTTTGTCAGCAAGCCCTGACGGTGCCATTGGCCAACTCCGTGGCCATTCAGGCCATGGCCGGGAAAGGTTGTTTTGACACCGTCAAAAACCGCAGTAACGCCAACAGCGGAAACGCACTGCCCACCACCACGATCCACAACCAGCCACCCTGTTCGTACACCAGGCTCGCCACCGACGAACCGAACGCACCGCCGATGAAGATGCTGGTCATGTACAGCGCATTGAGTCGGCTGCGGCTTTTGGCGTCGAGGGCGTAGACCGCGCGTTGGCCGAGGACCATGTTCATCTGCACGCAAAAATCGAGTACCACACCGGTCACCGCCAGACCGATCACGCTGTAGGCCGGATGGATGAAGGCCGGCAGGAAGCTCAGGCTGGCGAACAGCAGGGCCAGCAAGGACGCGACGCGGGTGTGGCCGGCATCGGCCAGGCGACCGGCGATGGGCGCGGCGATGGCGCCGATGGCACCGACCAGCGCAAAGATCGCGATCTGGCTTTGCGACAGGCCATGGTTGCGCGCCAGCTCCAGTGGCACCGCGGTCCAGAACAGGCTGAACGTGGCGAACATGCATCCCTGGTAAAACGCACGCTGACGCAACACCGGTTGCTTGCGCAACAGCGTCCACAGCGAGCCCAGCAACTGGCCGTAAGAAGCACTGTGGTCAGGCTGGCGTTTGGGGATGGTCAGGGCCAGTACGATGCTGATGGCGACCATCAACAGCGCCGCGATGACAAACATCGCCCGCCAGCCGAAATGGTCCGCCACCACGCTGGACACCGGCCGCGCCAGCAGAATCCCCAGTAGCAGGCCTCCCATGATCCCGCCGACCACACGACCGCGAGACTCTTCCGGCGCCAAATGCGCGGCCAGTGGAATCAGGATCTGCACCGACACCGAACTGAAGCCCACCAGCAGCGAAATCAGCAAAAACACGTTCGGCTGATCGGTAAATGCCGCGCCCAGCAGACTGGCAATCGCCACCACCGTGGTGATGATCATCAGCCGACGGTTCTCCAGTAAATCACCCAGTGGTACCAGGAAGAACAGGCCCAGCGCATAACCGATCTGGGTCAACGAAACGATCAGGCTGGCCATGGTGTTGGTCAGGCCGATGTCCGGGGCGATCAGGCCGATGATGGGTTGCGCGTAGTAAATGTTGGCCACGATGGCGCCACAACAGAAAGCGAACAGCAGCACCATGCCTCGGGTCATTGTTGCGGTGCCGTGGGACGCCTGGGTCGTTGGGTTCATAACGTGTCTCGCTGAACAAGAGGGAATGCGCGCAGGCTAATGGCCTGATGGGTACGGCGGAAGAGTGATTGGAGTGATACCACTCATTTCATTGCGGAATGAGTGACGGGATCATGTGCCGTCGGCCCGTGAACCTTGCGTCGAAATCTTGAGGCCTGATGATACATTCACTTACATCCTGTTCGATAGCATGCTTATGTTCGCTGCTTCACTTCGTTAACGTTCATTAGTGGAAGTCACGTCCATGACTTTCTGCGGCAATTTCAGCGGAAATGGCAAGCCCAACAGGAGCGAGTTTTTTCGCGAAGCTCGTTAACGATTATGTGTAAATCCGGATGACCAGTGGCGCACTTGGGTTTTTCGCGAGCAGGCTCGCTCCTACAGTGGTTTGGTGTTGCATGACAAAAAAGGCGACCTGTTGAGGTCGCCTTTTTCATTACCGCCAGGGTTTATTGCGCATAAATCTGATCGAAAACCCCACCATCATTGAAGTGGGTTTTCTGCACGGTGCGCCAGTCGCCGAAGGTCTTCTCTACCGACAGGAAGTCGACTTTCGGGAAACGGTCGGTGTACTTGGCCAGCACGGCCGGGTCACGCGGGCGCAGGTAGTTGGCGGCGGCGATTTCCTGGCCTTCCGGCGACCACAGGTACTTCAGGTACTCCTCGGCGGCGGCGCGGGTGCCTTTCTTGTCGACGGTTTTGTCGACCACCGACACCGGCGGCTCGGCTTCGGCGGACACGCTTGGGTAGATGACTTCAAACTGGTCGCGGCCGAACTCGCGGGCGATCATTTCCGCTTCGTTTTCGAAGGTCACCAGCACATCGCCGATCTGGTTGGTCATGAAGGTGGTGGTTGCGGCACGACCACCGGTATCGAGCACTGGCGCCTGTTTGAACAGTTTGCCGACGAAGGCTTTGGCCTTGTTCTCGTCGCCGCCGTTCTTCAGCACGTAGCCCCACGCCGACAGGTAGGTGTAGCGGCCATTACCCGAGGTTTTCGGGTTAGGCACGATCACCTGCACGCCATCCTTGAGCAGGTCCGGCCAATCCTTCAGTGCTTTGGGGTTGCCCTTGCGGACGATGAACACGGTGGCCGAGGTAAACGGTGCGCTGTTGTTCGGAAGGCGCGTCACCCAGTTGTCCGGGACCAGTTTGCCGTTGTCCGCCAGGGCGTTGATGTCGGTGGCCATGTTCATGGTGATGACGTCAGCCGGCAGGCCGTCGATGACCGAACGCGCCTGTTTGCTGGAGCCGCCGAAGGACATCTGCAGGGTGATGTTTTCGTTGTGTTCGGCTTGCCAGTGTTTCTGGAACGCAGTGTTGTAGTCCTTGTAGAAATCGCGCATCACGTCGTAGGAAACGTTGAGCAGGGTCGGTGCGGCCTGAGCCACACTGGTCAGTGCCAGGCCAGCGGCCAGAAGTGAGGCGCCAAAGAGTTTTTTCACTGCGCAATCCTTGTTCTGAAAGTTGTTTTTAAAGTTGAGGCAATTTGCCAGCGACTATAGCCGGGCGCGCATAGTCCTTTAAAGATTAAAAAGTACTTTGCTTATTCCATTTTCTTGAACAATGCATTGCCGCAACGAGAGCAGAACGCGGCGTCGGGTTCATGGCTTTTTTTCCGGCACACAGGGCAATCGTGGTCAAGGTTTTCACCCCGCATGGCGTTGGCCAGTTCAGCGGTGAATATGCCGGTCGGTACGGCGATGATCGAGTAACCGGTGATCATCACCAGCGAGGAAACCACCTGCCCCAGCGGCGTCTTCGGCACGATATCGCCGAAGCCTACGGTGGTCAGGGTCACGATAGCCCAATAGATGCCTTTGGGGATGCTGGTGAAGCCATTTTGCGGGCCTTCGATCACGTACATCAGCGTACCGAACACCGTCACCAGCGTGCAGACGCTGACCAGGAACACCACGATTTTCTGCTTGCTGCCGCGCAGGGCGGACATCAGGTAGTTGGCTTGTTTCAGGTAAGGGCTGAGCTTGAGTACGCGGAAAATCCGCAGCATCCGGATGATTCGGATAATCAGCAGGTACTGCGCATCGCTGTAATACAACGCGAGAATGCCGGGCACGATGGCCAGCAGATCCACCAGGCCATAAAAGCTGAAGGCGTAGCGCAGCGGTTTGGGCGAACAGTACAGGCGCAGGCCATATTCGATGGCGAAGATGACCGTGAAACCCCATTCGATATACGCCAGCATATCGGCGTAGTTCTGGTGCACCGCATCGATGCTGTCGAGCATCACGACCACCAGGCTGGCGAGGATGATCAACAGCAGAATGCCGTCGAAACGCCGACCGGCCTTGGTGTCGGTCTGGAAAATCATGACGTAGAGTTGTTCACGCCAATTTTTAGTGCTGCTGTCCATGGATAACGCCTGACTCGAGAATCAACGCAGCCTAGGTCGATTCTCCCCGGGAGCGCAAGGCACAGAGGCATCCATGGCGTTGCCGAACACTTGAGCCACCGAACGGACCAGCCAGCCGGCGAGGATGAACGGCGCGGTCAGCGTGGGCAGACCGATCGTGGCAAAGATCGGTGTCAGCAGCAGCGCTAACGCAATGCCGACCACTGGCAGCCACGGCGGCTGGCGCTGCGTGCTGAAGGCAAGGGCGACGAGCACGGCGTTATGGCCACCGAGGCCGAGCAGGGCGGTATAGAAGTCATGGTGCAGCAGGCTCCAGCCCATGCCCGCGACAGATGCCAACAACGCCCAGCAGAATGCGCGACGGTCAGCCATCAGCAAGCCGGCGGCGATGATCGCACCGGCCAGCGGCTGACCGAGGAACATCACCTGACCCAAGCCTTTGAGTGGTGCAGCGAGCATGTTCAGCGTGTTGATTTCGATCAAATGCGCCTGGGTCGAGGGCGTAGCAAAGCACAGCAACACCCAGCTCAAGATCACGAAGGGTGCGGTGTAGGCGGGCAGGCATTGGCTGAGCCGGGCACGCTTGAGCCACTGTTGGGTGAGCATCGCACTCAGCCCGCCGCAGGCGATGATCACCAGCGGCAGCATGGCCGACCAGGGGAAATAGAGGCTCAGCAACAACCCGAGCAAAACGCCGTTGTAACTGAACAGCCCGGCCTGGCGATCGGCCTTGGCGTAGCCACGACGTTGCGCGGTGAGCAACCCGGCGACGCCGCCGAGCAGCGCGCCGCCGAGCAGGGCGGGTGCGGTAAACAGAATGGCGAGCAGGCACAGCAGACCGAACAGCGGATGACGCTGGAGGAATATCTGACTGAAGCCATTGAGCAAGGCCGTCGCCCAATCGGGGCAATGGGTGTTGAAGTGGTTGGCAGGCATGGCAGTTCTGAAAGTCAAAGGGAGCGAGTCGGTCGAGCGCGACCCCGGCTGATCGCCAGCAGGCTGGCTCCCACACCGAATCTCAGTTCAATTTTGATTCCGTGATCGACACAAAACCAATGTGGGAGCCAGCCTGCTGGCGATGAGGCCGGCATGGGCGCTCTAGATCAACGTCTCGATGCGCAACGAGTTAGTCGACCCCGGTTGCCCGAACGGCACACCTGCCGTGATCAACAACGTGTCGCCACGCTGGGCCATGCCCTGGGCCTGGGCGATTTCCAGCGCCGTCGAGCAGACTTCATCGACCTGGCGCAGGCGATCGTTGACCACCGAGTGCACGCCCCACGCCACGCTCAGGCGACGGGCGGTTTGCAGGTTCGGCGTCAGGTTGAGGATCGGCACCGTCGGCCGCTCCCGTGCCGCTCGCAGGGTCGACGCGCCAGACTCGCTGTAATTGACCAGGACCGCCACCGGCAGCACATTGCTGATGCGACGGATCGCGCAACTGATCGCATCGGAAACGGTCGCTTCGGCTTTCGGCCGGCTGACGTCCAGCTGGGTCTGGTAGTCCGGGCCGTTTTCCACCTGACGGATGATCTTGCTCATCATCTGCACGGCTTCCAGCGGGTATTCACCGGAGGCGGTTTCCGCCGACAGCATCACCGCGTCCGCACCTTCGGCCACGGCGTTGGCCACGTCTGTGACTTCGGCGCGGGTCGGGGCCGGCGAGAAGCGCATCGATTCGAGCATCTGGGTGGCCACCACCACCGGTTTACCGAGCTGGCGACACGTGCTGATGATGTTTTTCTGGATCTGCGGCACGCTTTCGGCCGGCACCTCCACGCCGAGGTCACCGCGGGCAACCATGATCGCGTCGCTCAACTCGGCGATTTCCCGCAGTTGGGTGACCGCCGATGGTTTTTCGATCTTGGCCATCAAGAACGCTCTGTCGCCGATCAGGGCGCGGGCTTCGCGGATGTCGTCCGGACGTTGCACGAACGACAGGGCCACCCAGTCCACACCGAGTTCGAGACCGAAGCTCAAGTCGCGGCGATCCTTGGCGGTCAACGGGCTCAGGTCGAGCACCGCTTGCGGCACGTTCACCCCTTTGCGATCCGACAGTTCGCCGCCATTGAGCACGGTGGTGTCGATGGCGTCGGCGTACTTGGTGACCACCCGCAGGCGCAACTTGCCGTCGTCCAGCAGCAGGTCCATGCCCGGCTCCAGCGCGGCGATGATTTCCGGGTGCGGCAGGTTGACCCGGCGCTCATCGCCCGGCGTGGTGTCAAGGTCCAGGCGCAGGGCCTGACCGCGTACCAGTTGCACCTTGCCCTCGGCGAACTTGCCGACCCGTAGTTTCGGGCCTTGCAGGTCCATCAGGATGCCCAGCGGATAATTCAGCTGGCGCTCGACTTCACGGATCCACTGATAGCGCTGGGCGTGGTCGGCATGATCGCCGTGGCTGAAGTTCAGGCGGAAGATGTTGACCCCGGCCTGCACCAGCTCGCGGATGTCGTCGATTCCGTCGGTGGCAGGTCCGAGGGTGGCGAGGATTTTGACCTTTTTATCAGGCGTCATGGTTTTGGGCTCTCGAGAATCAGAATGGCGCGGAAGTCGTTGACGTTGGTGCGGGTCGGCTCGGTGACGATCAGTGCGTCCAGCGCCTCGAAGTAGCCGTAACCATTGTTGTTGTCCAACTCGTCACTGGCGCTCAAGCCGAGGGCGGCGGCACGCTCGTAACTGTCCGGGGTCATGATCGCGCCGGCATTGTCTTCGGAGCCGTCGATGCCATCGGTGTCACCGGCCAACGCGTAGACACCGGGCAGGCCCTTGAGGCTGTCGGTCAGGCTGAGCAGGAATTCCGCGTTGCGTCCGCCCCGGCCATTGCCGCGCACGGTCACGGTGGTTTCGCCACCCGAGAGGATCACGCACGGCGCCGGCAATGGCTGCCCATGCAGGACCACCTGGCGGGCGATGCCGGCGTGGACTTTGGCCACCTCGCGGGATTCACCTTCAAGGTCGCCGAGAATCAGCGGGCTGAAGCCGGCCTGGCGGCATTTCACGGCGGCTGCCTCCAGCGATTGTTGCGGGCGGGCGATCAACTGGAAATGACTGCGGGCCAGGCTTGGGTCGCCGGGCTTGACCGTTTCCGATTCCGGGCTTTGCAGCCAGGTGCGCACGGACGGCGGAACTTCGATGGCGTAGCGCTTGAGAATCGCCAGCGCCTCGGCCGACGTGCTCGGGTCGGCCACGGTGGGGCCGGAGGCGATGACCGTGGCGAGGTCGCCCGGTACATCGGAAATCGCGTAGGTATAGACGGTGGCGGGCCAGCAGGCCTTGCCCAGGCGCCCGCCCTTGATCGCCGAGAGGTGCTTGCGCACGCAGTTCATCTCGCCGATGGTCGCGCCGGATTTGAGCAGGGCTTTGTTGATCGACTGCTTGTCGGCCAGGGTGATACCGGCGGCGGGCAGGGCGAGCAACGCGGAACCCCCGCCCGAGAGCAGGAAGATCACGCGGTCGGCTTCGGTCAGGTTGCTGACCAGTTCAAATACCCGTTTGGCCACGGCCTGGCCGGCTGCATCCGGTACCGGGTGCGCGGCTTCGACCACTTCGATTTTTTCACAGGGCGCGCCATGGCCGTAACGCGTCACGACCAGGCCGGACACTTCACCCTGCCAGCGGCGCTCGACCACCTGGGCCATGGCCGCCGCGGCTTTGCCGGCACCGATGACGATCACCCGACCGCTGCGATCTTTGGGCAAATGGGCTTCGAGGACTTGCTGCGGATGGGCAGCGTCGATGGCAGTGGCGAACAGCTCGCGCAGGAATTGTTGCGGATCGACCGACATGGCGGGCTCCCGAGAATTCTTGTTATTCGAAAGGGCAACTCAGATTCCTTGTGGGAGCGAGCCTGCTCGCGAAGGCGGTGTGTCAGCCAACATGGATGTTGAATGTGCAACCGCTTTCGCGAGCAGGCTCGCTCCCACAGGGATTTGTGCAGGCTTTATTTTTTGTCGCGAATCGAGAAGTTCGCCATGTGCTCCAGGCCTTTGATCAGTGCCGAGTGATCCCAGTTGCTGCCACCGATGGCCGCGCAGGTGCTGAACACTTGCTGGGTGTTGGCGGTGTTCGGCAGGTTGATGTTCAGCTCCTTGGCGCCTTGCAGGGCCAGGTTCAGGTCCTTCTGATGCAGGCTGATGCGGAAGCCCGGATCGAAGGTGCCCTTGATCATGCGCTCGCCGTGTACTTCGAGGATCTTCGAGGAGGCGAAACCGCCCATCAGCGCTTCACGCACCTTGGCTGGATCGGCACCGTTTTTCGAGGCGAACAGCAGGGCTTCGGCCACGGCCTGGATGTTCAGGGCCACGATGATCTGGTTGGCCACTTTCGCGGTTTGACCGTCGCCATTGCCACCGACCAGGGTGATGTTCTTGCCCATGGCCTGGAATAGCGGCAAGGCACGTTCGAAGGCATCGGCGTCGCCACCGACCATGATGCTCAGGGTTGCAGCCTTGGCACCGACTTCACCGCCGGACACCGGCGCGTCGAGGTACTGGGCGCCTTTCTCGTTGATCCTGGCAGCGAAAGCCTTGGTGGCGGTCGGCGAGATCGAGCTCATGTCGATCACGATTTTGCCTTTGCCAACGCCGGCGGCAACGCCATCGGCGCGGAACAGCACGTCATCGACCTGCGGGGTATCCGGCACCATGACGATGATGAATTCGGCTTCCTGGGCCACTTCTTTCGGGTTCGCCAGGGTAACGGCGCCAGCGGCGACCAGGTCGGCAGGCGCGGCGTCGTGGTGCGCCGACAGGAACAGGCTGTGACCGGCTTTCTGCAGGTTCGCCGCCATTGGGTGGCCCATGATGCCGGTGCCGATAAATCCGATTTTAGCCATGAGAAAATCCTCTTGTTTTTGTCTTGCTCAAGCAAATAGGGAACTGCTTTTTGTGGGAGTGAGCCTGCTCGCGATAGCGGTGTGCCAGGCAACATAGATGTTGAATGTGCCGGCCTCTTCGCGAGCAGGCTCGCTCCCACAGGATTTGTGTCAGATCGCGTTATGGGTTTTCAGCCAGCCCAGGCCTGCTTCGGTAGTGGTCAACGGCTTGTATTCGCAGCCGACCCAGCCCTGATAGCCGATGCGGTCCAGGTGTTCGAACAGGAAGCGGTAGTTGATTTCACCGGTGCCTGGTTCGTGACGCCCCGGGTTGTCCGCGAGCTGCACGTGGTTGATCTCGGCCAGGTGCGATTGCAGGGTGCGGGCCAGATCGCCTTCCATGATTTGCATGTGATAGATGTCGTATTGCAGGAACAGGTTGGCGCTGCCGACCTGCTCGCGAATCGACAGGGCTTGCGCCGTGTTGTTCAGGTAGAAGCCGGGGATGTCGCGGGTGTTGATCGCTTCCATCACCAGTTTGATGCCCGCCGCCTGCAGCTTGTCGGCCGCGTACTTGAGGTTGGCGACGAAGGTTTTTTCCACGGTGGTGTCGTCTATGCCTTGTGGGCGAATTCCGGCCAGGCAGTTGACCTGGGTGTTGCCCAGTACTTGTGCGTAAGCGATCGCCAGGTCGACACCGGCGCGGAACTCTTCGACCCGGTCCGGCAGGCAGGCAATGCCGCGTTCGCCCTTGGCCCAGTCACCGGCCGGCAGGTTGAACAGCACTTGGGTCAGACCGTTGGCGTCGAGCTTGGCCTTGATTTCGGCGGAGCTGAAGTCGTACGGGAACAGGTATTCCACGCCAGTGAAACCGGCCTTGGCGGCGGCTTCGAAGCGGGCGAGAAAGTCCTGTTCGGTGAACAGCATGGACAGGTTGGCTGCGAAACGCGGCATGGTGGTCTCCTGTAAATTTGTCATGCCCCTTGTGGGAGCGAGTTTGCTCGCGATAGCGGTGTGCCAGACAACATGGATGCTGAATGTGCCGGCCTCATCGCCGGAACGCCGCCCGGAGCAAGCTCGCTCCCACAGGGGTATTGATCAATAGTTAATCGAGCAACGAAATCGCCGTCGGTGCATCGTTGCCAACCAGCGCCAGGTCTTCGAATTCGTTGACGGCGTTGATCTCGGTACCCATGGAAATGTTGGTCACGCGCTCCAGGATAATCTCAACGATCACCGGCACCTTGAACTCTTCGATCAGCTCCTGGGCCTTGCGCAGGGCAGGCTGGATCTGAGCCGGTTCGAATACGCGCAGCGCCTTGCAGCCAAGGCCTTCGGCAACCGCGACGTGATCGACACCGTAGCCGTTGAGTTCCGGCGCGTTCAGGTTATCGAAGGACAGCTGCACGCAGTAGTCCATGTCGAAGCCGCGCTGCGCCTGACGGATCAGCCCCAGGTACGAGTTGTTCACCACAACGTGGATGTAGGGCAGTTTGAACTGCGCGCCCACCGCCAGTTCTTCGATCATGAACTGGAAGTCATAGTCGCCCGACAGCGCGACAACCTTGCGGTCCGGGTCAGCCTTGACCACACCCAGTGCCGCCGGAATGGTCCAGCCCAACGGGCCGGCCTGACCGCAGTTGATCCAGTGACGCGGCTTGTAGACGTGCAGGAACTGCGCGCCGGCAATCTGCGACAGACCGATGGTGCTGACGTAGCAAGTGTCCTTGCCGAACACCTGGTTCATCTCTTCATACACGCGCTGCGGTTTGACCGGCACGTTGTCGAAGTGAGTCTTGCGCTGCAGGCTGGCCTTGCGCTGTTGGCAATCCTGCAGCCAGGCGCTGCGGTTTTTCAGCTTGCCGGCGGCTTGCCATTCGCGAGCGACTTCGATGAACACGGTCAGCGCGGCAGCGGCGTCGGAAACGATGCCCAGGTCCGGGGTGAACACGCGGCCGATCTGCGTGCCTTCGATATCGACGTGAATGAACTTGCGGCCTTCGGTGTAGACATCCACCGAACCGGTGTGACGGTTGGCCCAGCGGTTACCGATACCCAGCACCACGTCGGATTTCAACATCGTGGCGTTGCCGTAGCGGTGCGAAGTCTGCAAGCCAACCATGCCGACCATCAGTGGGTGATCGTCCGGGATGGTGCCCCAGCCCATCAGGGTCGGGATGACCGGGATGCCGGTCAGTTCAGCGAATTCAACCAACAGATCGCTGGCATCGGCGTTGATGATGCCGCCACCGGCCACCAGCAATGGACGCTCGGCCTGATCGAGCAGGGCCAACGCTTTCTCGACCTGAACACGGGTCGCCGTCGGCTTGGCCAGCGGCAGTGGCTGGTAGGCGTCGATATCGAATTCGATTTCGGCCATCTGTACGTCGAACGGCAGGTCGATCAGGACCGGGCCAGGACGGCCGGAACGCATTTCGTAGAACGCTTTCTGGAACGCGTAAGGCACTTGGCCCGGCTCCAGGACCGTGGTTGCCCACTTGGTGACTGGCTTGACGATGCTGGTGATGTCGACAGCCTGGAAGTCTTCCTTGTGCATACGGGCGCGGGGTGCCTGGCCGGTGATGCACAGGATTGGAATCGAGTCGGCCGAGGCGCTGTAGAGCCCGGTGACCATGTCGGTGCCGGCAGGGCCGGAAGTGCCGATGCACACGCCGATGTTGCCGGCCTTGGTGCGGGTGTAGCCCTCGGCCATGTGCGACGCGCCTTCAACGTGGCGGGCGAGGACGTGATCGATGCCGCCGACCTTTTGCAGGGCGGAGTACAGCGGGTTGATGGCGGCACCGGGGATGCCAAAAGCGGTATCAACCCCTTCACGGCGCATCACCAGAACGGCGGCTTCGATTGCTCTCATTTTGCTCATGGTTTTGTGCCTCTTTACGTTTTGTAATTGTATACAAGTGGCTTTGCGCAGAGTGTATTCACGGCGGACGGCGCAGGTCAATCCATTTTCTCAAGCGGTTGTTTCATTCGTCGGAAGCCCTATTCAGTGTGGCTTTTCGTCGCATGTGGCGATTTTTGATAATTATTGTATACAAAAAAATAACTCATTGTGTTCTATTTGTCGCATCGGACTGCAGTGCATCGAGGCAGTCCAACGGCTTTCCGAAAAACAAAATGAGGACGGCACCATGAGCGCTTTAACCTTGAAAGTCGCAGTCAACCTGGTCAACGAGGCCATCACCGCGGGGCGTGCAATCAGCGCGGCACCGTTGACCATTGCGGTACTGGATGCCGGTGGGCATCTGATCACCCTGCAACGCGAAGACGGCGCCAGCCTGCTGCGCCCGCACGTTGCCATCGGCAAAGCCTGGGGCGCCATTGCGCTGGGCAAAGGCTCGCGCCTGCTGGCGCTGGACGCACAACAACGCCCGGCGTTTATCGCTGCGTTGAACAGCCTGGGCCAGGGCAGCGTCGTGCCGGCACCGGGTGGTGTGCTGGTTCGGGATCAGGAGGGGAAAGTGCTGGGGGCGGTAGGGATCAGCGGCGATCTGTCGGATGTCGATGAGCAGTGTGCGATCACTGCGATTGAGGCGTTGGGGTTGAGGGCGGATGCGGGGGTTGTGGCTTGATCTTCGGCGTTTGATCGAAAGTCATCGCTGGCAAGCCAGCTCCCAGGATCGTGCGTAGAGTCGAAATTCCGCGAACGACATAAAACCTTGTGGGAGCTGGCTTGCCAGCGATG
Organism: Pseudomonas fluorescens group sp. PF-69; assembly: GCF_054481235.1. Taxonomy (NCBI): domain Bacteria; kingdom Pseudomonadati; phylum Pseudomonadota; class Gammaproteobacteria; order Pseudomonadales; family Pseudomonadaceae; genus Pseudomonas; species Pseudomonas fluorescens group sp. PF-69. Next base: position 3,359,835 of record NZ_JBTMNC010000001.1, read on the forward strand.
GCGAACTCCAGATACATCAAGATAAAAAGCGGAACCTGCCAATCGCATAACTGCGGTCTAGCCTTCTGATGAACTCATCATCAGGGGGCAATGGATTGCCTGGTCTTCCCGCTTCAAGTCGTCTGCGAACTGGCCGTTATGTCGAGCCAAATCGAATCTATCTACTGACAACCAACACACTTCATCGTGAACCGATCTTTTCCGACTTTGCTCTGGGCAGATTGGTTGTTCATCAATTTCGCCGAGCACAAAATATTGGGTTGGCGAATTCTCTGGCTTGGATAGTCATGCCCGACCATTTCCATTGGCTGGTCGAATTGGAAAACTGTTCCCTGCGCAGACTGATGCGTGAGACGAAGTCTCTGATTACTAGAGAGGTGAACTTATACAGCGGAAGGAGCGGGGCGCTTTGGCAGCAAGGGTTTCATGACCGAGCGCTGCGGCGGGATGAAGATTTGGTGAAAATGGCACGGTATGTGGTGGCTAACCCGTTGCGAGCTGGATTGGTCGAGAAGCTTGGTGATTATCCGCTATGGGATGCCATTTGGGTTTGAGGCCGCACCGAGTCGCCTTCATCGCTGGCAAGCCAGCTCCCACAAGTATTTGTGTCGTTCACAGAGTTTGAATTCAACACAGAATCCCGTCGGAGCAGGCTTGCCGGCGGTAGCAGCACCAGGGTCTTTCAGTCCGGCTCACACCCTTTGAGCACCAACCGGATGATCGTCTGCGCCGCGGCTTCATAATCTTCTTCATCCAGCTTGGCCTTGCCGGTGATGGCGGTGATTTGCCAGTCGAAGTCGGCGTAGGTCTGGGTCGCGGCCCAGATGCTGAACATCAGGTGGTTGGGGTCGATCGGGGCGATTTGGCCGCGGTCGATCCAGGTCTGGATGCAGTCGATGTTGTGTTTGGCCTGGCTGTTGAGCTGCTCGACCAAATCGGCGCTCAGGTGCGGGGCGCCGTGCATGATTTCGCTGGCGAACACCTTGGAGGCAAACGGCAGGTCACGGGAGATGCGGATTTTCGAGCGGATGTAGTTGCTCAGCACTTCGCTGGGCACGCCTTCGGGGTTGAAGGGGGTCGAAGCCTGCAGGATTGGCTCGATGATGCTTTCCAGCACCTCGCGGTAGAGGTTTTCCTTGGATTTGAAATAGTAGTAGACGTTGGGCTTGGGCAATCCCGCCTTGGCTGCGATGTCGCTGGTTTTGGTCGCAGCGAAGCCTTTGTCGGCAAATTCTTCACTGGCGGCACGCAGGATCAGTTGTTTGTTGCGCTCGCGGATAGTGCTCATAAACCAGGTGGTTCCTTGCCTGTACTGGCGGTTGCGCATGGTAGCACCGGCCTTTGGCGGCGCTCAAGAATGCGCCGTGCGGCGCTCGGCCGCGCTATGCTGCACGCCATTCATTCAAGAAGGAAATCCAATTCATGGCAGGAAGCAGTTTGCTGGTGCTGATCGACGACATCGCCGCCGTACTCGACGACGTGGCGTTGATGACCAAGATGGCCGCCAAGAAGACCGCCGGCGTGCTCGGTGACGATCTGGCGCTCAATGCCCAGCAGGTCAGCGGTGTGCGTGCCGAGCGGGAAATTCCGGTGGTATGGGCGGTTGCCAAGGGCTCGTTCATCAACAAGCTGATCCTGGTGCCGTCGGCACTGGCCATCAGCGCGTTCATGGTCACGCCATTGTTGATGGTGGGCGGTGCTTACCTGTGTTTCGAAGGTTTCGAGAAACTCGCCCATAAGTTCCTCCACAGCAAGTCTGAAGACCAGGCCGAGCACGCCGAACTGGTTGAGGCGGTGGCAGACCCTGCGGTCGACCTGGTGGCGTTCGAAAAGGACAAGATCAAGGGCGCCGTTCGTACCGACTTCATCCTGTCGGCGGAAATCATTGCCATCACCCTCGGCACCGTGGCCGGTGCGTCGCTGACCCAGCAGGTGATCGTGCTCTCGGGCATTGCCATCGTCATGACCATTGGCGTCTACGGGCTCGTGGCGGGCATCGTCAAGCTCGATGATCTGGGCCTGTGGCTGACGCAAAAGCCCGGGCAGATGGCCAAGCGCATCGGTGGCGGTATTCTGCGCGCGGCGCCGTACATGATGAAAAGTCTGTCGGTGATCGGTACGGCGGCGATGTTTCTCGTCGGTGGCGGCATCCTGACCCATGGTGTGCCGGTGGTGCATCACTGGATCGAAGAGGTCGGCGCGGGCGCGGGCGGTGCCGGTTTTATCGTGCCGGTGTTGCTCAATGCGGCGGCGGGGATTGTGGCAGGGGCGGTGGTGTTGGTGGGGGTGATGGCTGTCAGCAAAATCTGGAAATGGCTTAAGGGCTGAGGTCAGGGTTCCTTTCAACAGAAACACCTATGACTGTGGGAGCGAGCTCGCTCCCACAGTCGTTTGTCGTGCCTGGAGTTACTCGGCAATCCGCAATTTGCGCGACTCGGTGTACACGTAGCGTACCTTCTCGTATTCGAACGGCGAGTTCAGTTGGCCATAGCGGAAGTTGGTCTGGTAGCGCTTGTCGATGCCGCGCAGTACCCAGATTTCCGGATGGTTGGAGCTGACTTCAGAGACGTTCAGGTAGTTGATCGCCGACTCCGCACTGAAGTCCACCACCAGCCCGCCGGTGTCGCGGATGTTCGAAGGTCCGAGGATCGGCAAGACAAAGTAGGGACCGCCCGGCACACCATAAAAGCCCAGGGTCTGGCCGAAGTCTTCGTCCTGGCGGGGCAGGCCCATGGCGGTGGCCGGGTCCCAAAGTCCGGCGATGCCGATGGTGGTGTTGAGCAGGAGGCGCCCGGTGATTTCCATCGAACGGTGGCCCTTGAACTGCAACAGGCTGTTCAACAGGTTCGGTACGTCGCCGAGGTTGTTGAAGAAGTTGCTGACCCCCGTGCGCAATAAGCTTGGCGTGACGTAGCGATAACCGTTGACCACCGGCAGGAATACCCACTGATCGAACCGGTAGTTGAAGTGGTACACGCGGCGGTTCCACTGTTCCAGCGGATCGTAGACGTTCAGCGCGCTGAGCGTAGAGCGTTCGAATTCACGCTGATCCAGCCCCGGATTGATCTTGAGTTTGCTCAGGGGTTCCTTGAAACCGTCGCTATCGACCACAACCGGGGCGTTGGCTTTGCTGTTGTCGGCGTTGGCCGTGCCGGCACAGAGCAACGCAGCGATAAGCAGGAGGTATTTAGCCACGGAAGAACTCCAGCATGGCGTCGCTGTTGACGCGGTAGTTAAGGTTGCCGCAATGGCCGCCCAGCGGATAAAGGGTCAGGCGATCGCCAAAGGTCTTGCGCAGGAAACCGAGGTCGCCAGGGCCGAGGATCACGTCGTCGGCGTTATGCATGACGGCGATTTTCGGGCTGTCGTGCAGGTAGTCCTTCAGCGCGTACAGGCTTACCTGGTCGATCAGTTGCAGCAAGCTGCCGCCATCGGTGCGGGCGCGCCACATCGGAATCACCTGTTCGGTGATGTAGCAGTCGAAGTCACACTGCAACGCGCGTTTGAGGAAAGGCGTCAGGCTGGTGCCCTCGGTGATCGGGTACTTCGGTGGGGTAATCAGGCCCCGGCGGTTGATCAGGTCAGAGGTGAAGGCAATGTCGGCCGCCGAGAAGCGGAACGAAGTGCCGATCAACATGGCCATCTGTTCGTTGCTCAGGTGCTGCTTGGACTGCTGGAAGTCGTAGAGCAGTGCATCGTTGAGATCGATGTAGCCTTTCTGCTGGAAGTAGCGGGTCAGTTTGTTCAGCACCAGCTCGTAGAACGTAGTGGTGTTGTTGATGCCCTTGACCTCGGTCTGCACCAGCTTGTCGAGGTTGGTGATCGAGGTGTAGAGATTCACCGGCGGATTGAGCAGAAGGACTTTCTTGAAGTTGAAGCTGCGGCGGGTCTCGTCCAGGTGCGCGACGAAGGCCGCATCCAGGGCGCCCAGGCTGTAGCCGCTCAGGTAGTAATCGGTCACGGGGACGCCGGGGTTTTGCGCACGCACGGCTTGCATCACCCGGTACATATCTTCGGCATCTTCCTTGCTGATGCCCGGCGTGGCGAAGCGTGAGGCGGCACTGATGAAGTCGAAGCTGGTGGGCGACGACAGTTGCACCACGTGATAGCCGGCCTTGTAGTAGAGCTTTTTCAGGTATTCGTTAATGCTGCTGTCATAGCGTGCGCCGGTGCCGGCGATCAGGAAGATCAGCGGTGCGGCTTTATCCTGGGTGGCAATGCGGTAAGTGAGTTTCTTTACCGCCCAGAAGTTGTCCGGCAAGTTGAATGCCCGCTCCGGGCGCAAGGTCATGCTGCGATCCGACTGATGGATGTCGTCGTCCAGCGGCAGCTCGGGACGCAAGTCCGGAGGCGTCGTGGCGATGGTCGCCTCGAACGGGTTGGTCAAGGGGAAGCCATAACTGGCGGCGTCGATATCGACCGCCATTGCGGACGCACTTAATATCAGGCCGCCAAACAGGGCAGCGAAGCGCAAGGAACGGAGCATGACTGGATCCCTTAAAAAAGGTGTCGAATGAAGTTCGCAGGCTATGACCATTGAATTTGCGCCAAAGTGCCACGCATCGGCACCAAACAGGCCTGATTTCGAAGTAATAGTAGCCGGACGATACAGGTTGCAGCGATTGAATGACCAGTTAACTGTTGTTAGCGCTTGCGTAAGGCTGTCGGGCGATTAAGCTGGCCGCCGTTTTTCGCTTATTGGAGTGCTTCATGTCCCGTCGTCTGCCCGTGATTTTGCTGCTTGTTTTGCTGCCTGTATGGCTGGCCGCCAGTTATGGCGCGCGTTACGGTTTCATGGAGGATGCACAATGGGTGGGCATCTGCGTGGATGAGGCGAGTCGTTGGGAATGCCAGGTCCGTTCGAATCTGGGTTTGATGATTCACTTCAACGTATTGGGCTGGAGTGCGTTGGTGGCTGCGGTGATCGGTTTCTTGCTGCCGGGGCGGGCAGGGTGGTGGTTGGCGGTGTTGGCGCTGGTGTTCGGGTTTCCGGCGCTGGCGCTGTACAACACGACCCTGGCGGTTTTTGCGGTAGTGATTGCCGGGTTGCGGTTGGTCAGGGCGTCAGCCAGCGCCTGATAATCCGCCTTCGCGAGCAGGCTCTCTCCCACATTGATCTCTGTCGTACACAAAATCTGTGAGCACTGAAGATCGGGTGTGGGAGCGAGCCTGCTCGCGAAAGGGCGGGTAGCTGTCACGAAGATCAGCTCTTGCGTACCCGCAAGCAGCGCCACAACGCGGCTACCATCAACACGCTCACCAGCGCCCAGCCCCAGGCCTGCTGGTTCTGCAAACCCTCGCGATACAACTGCGGCGCAATACCGGCACCGATGATGAAGGTCAGCAGGGCGATTTCGCGGCGCGGCACACTGACTGGGCGGCACAGATAAACCAGTGCCGGCACGATGAATGCGACGCTCGGGAAGCTGCGATAGCGTGGGTCGAACACCATTTCCAGCATCATCACTGCAGCAGCGAACCCTGTGGTCGCCACCCACCAACCCGCTCGTCGTTCCAGCGCATTGAACGCCCATCCACGCCAACCGGTGCGCGGGCTCAGCGTCAGCGCCGCATGGGCCAGGACCAACAGGTTCAACGCTGTCAGCAAGGCAACCCAAAGCCATTCACTGCCAAAGCGCGTGGTAACTCGCGCCAGGTCGCCCCAGGCACCTATCGCGCAGGCGGCCAGGGCCCCCAGCAGCGGCAATACCAGCGCAGCGCGAGTACTGCGCACGCGACCGCCAAGGATCAGCGTACCGAGGAAGATCAAGCCACCCACCACCAGCCACTGCGACCAGTACGGCACGTTCGTCACCGGCCCGGCCAGCACGCCCTTGTCCTGGCGATCGGCATCGAACAGTCCCCAGTAGCCGCCGACCGCACCTTCGCTGGCGCGCTTCCACGGTTGGTCGAAGGCTTCGATCAGGTTGTAGTGCCAGCCCTGCTGCTCGGCCATGGCGACGAAACCGCGAATGAACTTGGCTTCATTGACCCGGCTCGGCAAAGCGGTTTCACGCTGGCGACCTTCGCTTGGCCAGCCGGTTTCGCCAATCATCACGTCCTTGGGGGCGAATTTGTTGCCGAACACCTGGCGCACTTCGGCCACATGTTGCAGGGCGGCGTCGATGTTCGAAGGATCGTCTTCCCAATAGGGCAGCAAATGGATGGTGAGGAAATCCACGGCTGGCGCGATTTCCGGGTGCTTGAGCCAGAACTCCCAGACGTCGGCATAAGTGACAGGCTGTTTGACCTGGCTTTTGACTTTATTAATAAGCTTCGCCAGTTGCGCGCCGGTGACTTCCTTGCGCAGCAGGGTTTCGTTACCGACGATCACCGCCGTGACCACGTCCGCGTTGGCGTTGGCCGAGGCGATCAACAGGTCGACTTCTTTTTCGGTGTCCACCGGATTGCTGTTGACCCAGGCGCCGATCATCAGCTTCAACCCGTGCTTGCGCGCCAGGTCCGGCAGCGCCTCAAGACCGGTCATCGAGTAGGTGCGGATGCACTCGAAACGGGTCGCCAGCAGGGCGAGGTCGGCGTCCATGCGCTCGGGGTGCAGTTTGAACGGCTGATCGAACGGCGATTGGTCCTTGTCGAAGGGGGTGTAGGAGGCGCATTGCAGCTTGTGCGTCGCGCTGGCGACGTCCGGCAGAATCACCGGTTTGCCGAGGCCGTACCAGAAACCACAGAGGGCAAAGAGGCCCAGCAGGCAGGCGAAAAGATAAGCGAAAAAAGGGAAGCGAGATGTCGCAGGCATGATCAGGCCGTCTGGGAGCAAAGCGGCGCATGTTACCTGCATTTGCCGTGTGCTTGGTGGCCCGCATGATTTTGACATGCAAAGTTCGGGCGGATTGAGCGGCGAGTGTGCGGGGCCACGGATTAATGGCTTTCTGATGTCGTTTCTCGATGTCTTGAGGTCGCTGGCAGAGCAGGTCGCCCTTGTCGTCAGGTTGATTATCGGAGGCGTCAGTACCCTCGTTGATAAACGCGCTGATGATCGAACGGGTTTGCGGTGGGCGTGATGGGGGCGCTGTGCACCATAACAATACGTTGACGCGACTCGGCATCCGTCGAGCGCAGCACTTTCGGGGAAGTAACGATGAAGATGCGACGACTTTTAGGTGCAAGTGCCGCTCTGGTACTTGCGATTGGCTCCACATTCGCCAATGCCGAGAGCAAGACCCTGAGCATCGGTTACGTTGACGGTTGGTCCGACAGCGTCGCGACCACTCACGTAGCGGCAGAAGTGATCAAGCAGAAACTCGGTTATGACGTGAAGCTGCAAGCCGTTGCGACCGGGATCATGTGGCAGGGCGTGGCAACCGGCAAACTCGATGCCATGCTGTCGGCCTGGCTACCCGTGACGCATGGCGATTACTGGGCCAAGAACAAAGATCAAGTGGTCGACTACGGTCCGAACTTCAAGGACGCGAAAATCGGTCTGATCGTGCCGGAGTACGTCAAGGCCAAGTCGCTGGCTGATTTGAAAACCGATGAAAGCTTCAAGAATCGCATCGTCGGCATCGACGCAGGGTCGGGTGTCATGCTCAAGACCGAGCAGGCGATCAAGGACTATGACCTGACCGGCTATCAACTCAAGGCCAGTTCCGGCGCCGGCATGATTGCCGAACTGACCCGTGCCGAGAAGAAAAACGAATCCATCGCCGTCACCGGTTGGGTGCCGCACTGGATGTTCGCCAAATGGAAACTGCGCTTCCTGGAAGACCCGAAAGGTGTTTATGGCGCGGCTGAAACCGTGAACAGCATCGGCAGCAAGGAACTGGCAACTAAAGCACCCGAAGTGGCCAAGTTCCTGAAGAACTTCCAATGGGCCTCGAAAGACGAAATCGGTGAAGTCATGTTGGCGATCCAGGATGGCGCCAAGCCAGAAGTCGCCGCAAAAGATTGGGTGGCGAAACACCCGGAGCGTGTTGCCGACTGGACCAAGTAATCGCCAAGCAAGCGTCTAATCCGCGCAATGCAGGGTCGCCCGATATCCATGTCGGGCGGCCCTTTTTATTTCTGAAGGATTAATGTCGGGTGACGGCTGTTTTTTATCGGCCGGAAATTGGCGAAAACGTCATGTCGTTCTAAGACTAAGGTCGTCTGGAACCTGGCTCGCAGCCGCATACAGTGGATATCGTTCCAACTAAATCTGTGCTGCGAGGATAAAAACAATGAACGACAGCATTTACCTCTCGATTCAAAACAGCCCGCGATTCAAGGAGCTGGTTAGCAAGAGAGAACGATTCGCCTGGATTCTTTCGGCGATCATGCTAGGGCTTTACTCCGGATTCATCCTTTTGATTGCCTATGGGCCGCATATTCTGGGTGCGAAAATCAGCCCGGAATCTTCGATTACCTGGGGCATACCGATTGGCGTCGGGCTGATTGTTTCGGCCTTCGTCCTGACCGGTATCTACGTACGACGCGCCAATGGCGAATTCGACGACCTGAACAATGCGATTCTCAAGGAGGCTCAGCAATGATCCGGCGTCTAATGGCTCTATTGAGCATCGCAGCTTTTGCACCTGGCGCCTGGGCGGCCGAAGCCCTGACCGGCGAAGTACATAAACAACCGCTGAACGTTGCCGCGATTCTGATGTTCGTGGTGTTCGTCGGCGCGACCCTGTGCATCACCTACTGGGCTTCCAAACGCAACAAGTCGGCGGCTGACTACTATGCGGCGGGTGGCAATATCACCGGTTTGCAGAATGGTCTGGCAATTGCCGGTGACTACATGTCCGCAGCGTCCTTCCTGGGTATTTCCGCCCTGGTGTTCGCCTCCGGCTACGATGGCCTGATCTACTCGATCGGTTTTCTGGTGGGCTGGCCGATCATTCTGTTCCTGATCGCCGAGCGCCTGCGTAACCTGGGTAAATACACCTTTGCCGACGTGGCGTCCTACCGCCTCGGGCAAACCCAGATCCGCACGCTGTCTGCTTGTGGTTCGCTGGTGGTGGTGGCGTTTTACCTGATTGCGCAAATGGTCGGTGCCGGCAAGCTGATCCAGTTGCTGTTCGGTCTCGACTACTACGTTGCAGTGATCCTGGTGGGTATCCTGATGTGCATGTACGTGCTGTTTGGCGGCATGCTGGCGACCACCTGGGTACAAATCATCAAGGCAGTGTTGCTGCTGTCCGGCGCCTCGTTCATGGCGCTGATGGTGATGAAGCACGTCAACTTCGACTTCAACATTCTGTTCTCCGAGGCGATCAAGGTTCACCCTAAAGGTGAAGCGATCATGAGCCCGGGCGGTCTGGTGAAGGATCCGATCTCCGCGTTCTCCCTTGGTCTGGCACTGATGTTCGGTACCGCTGGCCTGCCGCACATCCTGATGCGCTTCTTCACCGTGAGTGACGCGAAAGAAGCTCGCAAGAGCGTGCTGTACGCAACGGGCTTCATTGGCTACTTCTACATCCTGACCTTCATTATCGGCTTTGGCGCGATCCTGCTGGTCAGCACCAATCCTGCGTTTAAAGATGCGGCTGGTGCGCTGTTGGGCGGCAACAACATGGCGGCGGTGCACCTGGCCAACGCGGTGGGTGGCAGCATTTTCCTGGGCTTCATCTCGGCGGTAGCCTTCGCGACCATTCTGGCAGTGGTTGCCGGTTTGACACTGGCCGGTGCTTCGGCGGTGTCTCATGACCTGTACGCCAGTGTGATCAAGAAGGGCAAGGCCAACGACAAGGACGAAATCCGGGTTTCGAAAATCACCACCGTCATTTTGGGCGTGCTGGCGATCGGTCTGGGTATTTTGTTCGAAAGCCAGAACATTGCGTTCATGGTCGGCCTGGCGTTCTCCATCGCGGCGAGCTGTAATTTCCCTGTGCTGCTGCTTTCGATGTACTGGAAGAAGCTGACCACGCGAGGTGCGATGGTCGGTGGCTGGTTGGGTCTGGTGAGTGCCGTGGGCTTGATGATCCTTGGACCAACCATCTGGGTGCAGATCCTGCATCACGAGAAGGCCATCTTCCCGTATGAGTACCCGGCGCTGTTCTCGATGGTTATTGCCTTCATCGGTATCTGGTTCTTCTCGATTACCGACAAGTCGGCTGCGGCAGACAACGAGCGGGCGCTGTTCTTCCCGCAATTCGTTCGCTCGCAGACTGGTCTGGGCGCGAGTGGGGCGGTTTCGCACTAAGGCTTGATGCTTTTATATAAGTAACGCAGTTGTAAAAGATGCCCCGGTCGAAAGATCGGGGCATTTTTTATTGGGCGGTGATCGCACGATTCCGTGAATATCCGCCCAATAGGGATGCGGGAGCTAACTTGCTCGCGAAAAAGTGCGGATAACTCGGGCAGTCAGACAGGGCGCGTTATCGTTGGCGTCCATCGCGAGCAGGCTCGCTCCTACAGGGGGGGGGGCGCTGTCCCGCTCCCAGGGAGGTGACGTTACGGCAGGGGTGGGAGCGCTTGGTGACTTGGTCGCCCGCCGTAAGGGCGAAGCCCAAGGTGGTCGTTGCCGAAGAAGCGGATATGTACACAACAAGCGCACAAACAAAAACGGCCTCTGCTTACACAGAGGCCGTTTGTGGTACAGCTAAGACGCTATAGCAAGACAGGTCTTACTTGCGGTCTTCCAGCTTGGTGATGTCACGCGACTCGTAGCCGGTGTACAGCTGGCGCGGGCGGCCAATCTTGTACGGGCTGGAGAGCATTTCTTTCCAGTGGGAGATCCAGCCGACAGTCCGCGCCAGGGCGAAGATCACGGTGAACATGCTGGTTGGAATGCCGATTGCCTTGAGGATGATCCCCGAGTAGAAGTCGACGTTCGGGTACAGCGAGCGCTCGATGAAGTACGGGTCGGTCAGGGCGATCTCTTCCAGGCGCATGGCCAGTTCGAGTTGCGGATCGTTCTGGATACCCAGTTCCCTCAACACTTCGTCGCAGGTCTTCTTCATGACGGTAGCGCGTGGGTCGCGGTTTTTGTAAACGCGGTGACCGAAGCCCATCAGCTTGAACGGATCGTTCTTGTCCTTGGCCTTGGCAATGAACTTGTCGATGTTGGAAACATCGCCAATTTCATCGAGCATGGTCAGAACGGCCTCGTTGGCGCCGCCGTGGGCAGGGCCCCACAGTGCAGCGATACCGGCGGCGATACAGGCGAACGGGTTGGCACCCGAAGAACCGGCAAGACGTACGGTAGAGGTCGATGCGTTCTGCTCGTGGTCGGCGTGGAGGATGAAGATCCGGTCCATGGCCTTGGCGAGTACCGGGCTGATCGGTTTGATCTCGCACGGGGTGTTGAACATCATGTGCAGGAAGTTTTCCGCGTACGACAGGTCGTTGCGCGGGTACATCATGGGTTGGCCCATGGAGTACTTGTAAACCATCGCTGCCAGGGTTGGCATCTTGGCAACCAGGCGGATCGCGGAAATTTCGCGATGCTGCGGGTTATTGATGTCCAGGGAGTCGTGGTAGAAGGCCGAGAGGGCGCCGACTACACCGCACATGACGGCCATCGGGTGAGCGTCGCGACGGAAACCGTTGAAGAAGGTCTTCAGCTGTTCGTGAACCATGGTGTGGTTCTTGACGGTGCTGACGAACTGGGCCTTTTGTTCTGCGGTCGGCAATTCGCCGTTGAGCAGCAGGTAGCAGGTTTCCAGATAGTCCGACTTTTCAGCCAACTGTTCGATCGGATAGCCGCGGTGCAGCAGAATGCCGTTGTCGCCGTCGATATAGGTGATCTTCGACTCGCAGGAGGCGGTCGACATGAAACCAGGGTCAAAGGTGAAACGGCCCGTGGCCGTCAGGCCCCGAACATCGATAACATCGGGACCAACGGTGCCGGTTAAAATGGGCAGCTCGACGGGGGCTGCGCCCTCGATGATCAACTGCGCTTTTTTGTCAGCCATGTGGCCTCCTATTTATGCTTGAAATCATCAGACAGACCCCCCACGCAGGGCCCGCACCACTATAGTGAGATAAATTCGAATGTCAATTTGCCTAAAGTCTTGCTCCAGAAGGCTTTAACCGGACTTTTTTCTCGAAATTGCCTGCCATTTACGCCTTTTATGTCAGATGCGCAATCCGCTGTTTGGGTGAGGTGATTGCGTTGTCATTAGTAGCCTAACTGTCTATACTCGGCCACCGACCGCCAAGGGCTTTTGGGCTTGCTTTATTGGGGGTCGCCTCCCTGGGTGGTGGTTACCTGACCAGTGCACTCCCCAACAACTTTGCCCTGATTGTTAGGGGCTCTTCAGTGTGAAAAAAAAGCCGTGAAAAGCCAACGACCTGTAAACCTAGACCTAAGGACCATCAAACTCCCAGTCACTGCTTACACGTCCATTCTTCACCGTATATCCGGTGTCATCCTCTTCGTGTGCCTTGCCATCATGCTTTACGCATTGGACAAGTCGCTGAGCTCCGAGGAAGGCTTCGGTCAGGTGAAAGCGTGTCTGACCAGTCCGCTAGCGAAGCTAGTGATTTGGGGCATTCTATCCGCTCTGCTGTATCACTTGGTTGCCGGTGTGCGCCACTTGATCATGGACATGGGCATCGGTGAAACGCTGGAAGGCGGCAAGCTGGGCTCGAAAATCGTTATCGCCGTTTCCGTGGTGATAATCGTTCTGGCAGGAGTTTGGATATGGTAACTAACGTCACGAACCTGTCGCGTTCGGGCCTCTATGACTGGATGGCGCAACGTGTGTCTGCGGTCGTTCTCGCGGCTTACTTCATCTTTCTGATCGGATACGTCGTTGCCCACCCGGGCCTCGGCTATGCCCAGTGGCATGAACTGTTCGCCAATAACTGGATGCGTATCTTCAGTCTCCTGGCCCTCGTTGCCCTTGGCGCTCACGCCTGGGTCGGCATGTGGACCATCGCGACCGACTACCTGACGCCAATGGCGTTCGGCAAGTCCGCGACTGCTGTACGTTTCCTTTTCCAGGCAGTATGCGGCGTTGCGATGTTCGCTTACTTCGTCTGGGGTGTGCAGATTCTCTGGGGTATCTGAGTCATGGCTAACATTCCAACGATTTCTTTCGACGCCATCATCATTGGTGGTGGCGGTGCTGGCATGCGCGCAGCGCTGCAACTGGCACAAGGCGGTCACAAGACTGCCGTAATCACCAAGGTTTTCCCGACTCGTTCGCACACCGTATCGGCACAGGGTGGCATCACCTGCGCCATCGCGTCCGCGGATCCGAACGATGACTGGCGCTGGCACATGTACGATACCGTCAAGGGCTCCGACTATATCGGTGACCAGGACGCTATCGAATACATGTGTCAGGAAGGCCCGGCTGCAGTTTTCGAACTGGACCACATGGGTCTGCCGTTCTCCCGTACCGAAACCGGCCGCATCTACCAGCGTCCGTTCGGCGGTCAGTCCAAGGACTACGGTAAAGGCGGCCAGGCTGCGCGTACCTGCGCGGCGTCCGACCGTACCGGTCACGCCCTGCTGCACACTCTTTATCAGGGCAACCTGAAAGCCGGTACCACGTTCCTGAACGAGTACTACGCTGTTGACCTGGTGAGAAACCAGAAAGGCGAATTCGTCGGCGTTATCGCCATCTGCATCGAAACCGGCGAAACCACCTACATCCGTGCCAAGGCTACCGTTCTGGCCACTGGCGGTGCAGGTCGTATCTACGCTTCCACCACCAACGCCCTGATCAACACCGGTGACGGCGTTGGCATGGCTCTGCGTGCTGGCGTTCCGGTTCAAGACATCGAAATGTGGCAGTTCCACCCGACCGGTATCGCCGGCGCCGGTGTACTGGTGACCGAAGGTTGCCGTGGTGAAGGTGGTTACCTGATCAACAAGCACGGCGAGCGTTTCATGGAGCGTTATGCTCCGAACGCCAAAGACCTGGCGGGTCGTGACGTTGTTGCCCGTTCGATGGTTAAGGAAATCATTGCCGGTAACGGCTGTGGCCCGAACGGCGATCACGTGATGCTCAAACTCGACCACCTGGGCGAGGAAGTGCTGCACAGCCGTCTGCCAGGCATCTGCGAGCTGTCGAAAACGTTTGCTCACGTTGATCCGGTGGTTGCTCCGGTTCCGGTTGTTCCGACCTGCCACTATATGATGGGCGGCGTTGCCACCAACATTCACGGTCAGGCAATGACTCAGGACGCCGACGGCGTAGACACCATCATCCCTGGTCTGTTCGCTGTAGGCGAAGTGGCTTGCGTATCGGTTCACGGTGCCAACCGTCTGGGCGGTAACTCGCTGCTCGACCTGGTGGTCTTCGGCCGTGCGGCTGGTCTGCACCTGGAAAAAGCGCTGACCGACGGTATCGAGTACGACGACGCCACCGACGCCGACATCAATGCTGCCCTGGCCCGTCTGTCCGCTCTGAACGCGCGTACCGATGGCGAAGACGTGGCAACCCTGCGTCGCGAGCTGCAAAGCTGCATGCAGAACTACTTCGGTGTGTTCCGTACTGGCGAATACATGCAGAAGGGTATTGCCCAGCTGGCTGATCTGCGCAAGCGCATCGCCAACGTCAAGATCAACGACAAGTCGCAGGCGTTCAACACTGCGCGTATCGAAGCTCTTGAGCTGCAAAACCTGCTGGAAGTGGCTGAAGCGACTGCGATTGCTGCCGAGGTTCGTAAAGAGTCCCGTGGTGCTCACGCTCGTGAAGACTACGAAGATCGTGACGATGAAAACTGGCTGTGCCACACCCTCTACTTCCCGGGTGAAAAACGCGTCGCCAAGCGTGCCGTTAACTTCTCGCCGAAGACGGTTCCGATGTTTGAACCGAAAATTCGGACTTACTAAGGGTGGCAGCCATGTTGCAAGTCAGTGTTTATCGTTACAACCCTGATCAGGACGCTGCGCCGTTCATGCAGGAATTCCAGGTTAATACCGGTGGTAAAGACCTGATGGTGCTGGACGTGCTGGCCCTGATCAAAGAGCAGGACGAAGGTTTCTCCTATCGTCGCTCTTGCCGTGAAGGTGTTTGCGGTTCCGACGGCATGAACATCAACGGCAAAAACGGTCTGGCGTGCATCACGCCGCTGTCCGCCGTTGTAAAAGGTAACAAGTTGATCATTCGTCCTCTGCCAGGTTTGCCGGTTATCCGTGACCTGGTCGTTGATATGAGCATCTTCTACAAGCAATACGAGAAGGTTAAGCCTTACCTGCAGAACGACACGCCGGCTCCGGCCATCGAACGTCTGCAGTCCCCTGAAGAGCGTGAAAAGCTCGACGGTCTGTACGAGTGCATCCTGTGCGCTTGCTGCTCGACCTCTTGCCCGTCCTTCTGGTGGAACCCGGACAAGTTCCTGGGTCCAGCTGCACTGCTGCAAGCGTATCGCTTCCTGGCAGACAGCCGTGACACCAAGACATCCGAGCGTCTGGCTTCGCTGGATGACCCGTTCAGCGTATTCCGCTGCCGCGGGATCATGAACTGCGTCAACGTTTGTCCGAAGGGCCTGAACCCGACTAAGGCCATCGGTCACATTCGTAACATGCTGCTTTCCAGCGGCGTGTGATTCAGCTGCTGTACCCGTAGGACCGCTGTACCCGTGGATGCTACGGTGCAGGCTTCAACCGGCACCGTAGTTTTAACCTGAGCAGCAGCTCATAAAGCTGCCGCTCTTATTTTGAAGAAATGAGACAAGCAGGGGCATCCGGGCTGGTACCCGGACTATCAGTGTGATCCTAGTGGCTTGTTTTGGTCGCTGCATTCGGACTTCTGCAAGTTTGCTCGGCGTCGACACCGATGGTGTTCCCCTAACCGAGGGTGACCAAGCATGCAAGAAAGCGTGATGCAGCGCATGTGGAACAGTGCCTACCTATCCGGTAGTAACGCTGCCTATGTGGAAGAGCTCTACGAGCTTTACCTGCACGACCCTAACGCTGTGCCAGAAGAGTGGCGCACCTACTTCCAGAAGTTGCCTGCTGACGGCAACTCTTCCACCGATGTTTCGCACTCCACAATTCGCGATCATTTCGTCTTGCTGGCAAAGAACCAGCGCCGCGCTCAACCGGTTTCCGCCGGCAGCGTGAGCAGTGAGCACGAGAAGAAGCAAGTTGAAGTGCTGCGATTGATCCAGGCCTACCGTATGCGTGGCCACCAGGCAGCCCAGCTTGACCCGCTGGGGCTGTGGCAGCGTCCTGCACCTGCAGACCTGTCGATCAATCATTACGGCTTGACCAATGCCGATCTTGATACGACCTTCCGTGCCGGCGACCTGTTCATCGGCAAAGAGGAGGCGAGCCTACGCGAAATTCACGAAGCGTTGCAGCAGACATATTGCCGCACCATCGGCGCTGAATTTACGCACATCACCGATTCCGAGCAGCGCCAGTGGTTCCAGCAGCGTCTGGAAAGCGTACGCGGCCGTCCAACGTATTCCGCTGACATCAAGAGCCACTTGCTTGAGCGCGTGACTGCCGGTGAAGGCCTGGAAAAATACCTGGGCACCAAATACCCGGGCACCAAGCGTTTCGGTCTGGAAGGCGGCGAGAGCCTGATTCCGATGCTTGACGAACTGATCCAGCGTTCCGGTTCCTACGGCACCAAGGAAATCGTCATCGGCATGGCCCACCGTGGCCGTCTGAACGTGCTGGTCAATACCTTCGGCAAGAACCCGCGCGAGCTGTTCGACGAGTTCGAAGGCAAGAAGAAGGTCGAGCTGGGTTCCGGTGACGTTAAATACCACCAGGGCTTCTCGTCCAACGTGATGACCACCGGTGGTGAAGTTCACCTGGCCATGGCCTTCAACCCGTCCCACCTGGAAATTGTTTCTCCAGTGGTCGAGGGTTCGGTCCGTGCCCGTCAGGATCGTCGCAACGACCCTACCGGCGAGAAGGTTCTGCCGATCTCCATCCACGGTGACGCTGCAATCGCAGGTCAGGGCGTGGTCATGGAAACCTTCCAGATGTCGCAGACCCGCGGTTTCAAGACCGGCGGTACCGTGCACATCGTGATCAACAACCAGGTCGGTTTCACCATCAGCAACCCGCTGGACTCGCGCTCCACCGAGTACGCCACCGACGTTGCGAAAATGATTCAGGCGCCGATCCTCCATGTGAATGGTGATGATCCGGAAGCCGTATTGTTCGTGACCCAGCTGGCCATCGACTACCGCATGCAGTTCAAGCGTGACGTGGTAATCGACATGTTCTGCTACCGTCGTCGCGGCCACAACGAGGCCGACGAGCCAAGCGGCACCCAGCCGATGATGTATCAGCAGATCACCAAGCAGCGCACCACCCGTGAGCTGTACGCTGATCGTCTGACCCAGAGCGGTGTGCTGGACGCTGAGCGTGTTCAGGCGAAAGTCGACGAATACCGCAACGCGCTGGACAACGGTCTGCACGTAGTGAAAAGCCTGGTCAAAGAGCCGAACAAAGAGTTGTTCGTGGACTGGCGTCCGTACCTGGGTCACGCCTGGACTGCGCGTCACGACACTCGCTTCGATCTGAAAACCCTGCAGGAACTGTCCGCCAAGCTGCTGGAAATTCCGGAAGGCTTCGTGGTTCAGCGCCAGGTTGCGAAGATCTACGAAGACCGTCAGAAGATGCAAGCCGGCGGCCTGCCGATCAACTGGGGTTACGCTGAAACCATGGCGTACGCGACCCTGGCGTTCGAAGGTCACCCGATTCGCATGACCGGTCAGGACATCGGCCGCGGTACGTTCTCGCACCGTCACGCTGTTCTGCACAACCAGAAAGATGCCGGCACCTACATCCCGCTGAAACACCTGTACGAAGGTCAGCCACGCTTCGACCTGTACGACTCGTTCCTGTCGGAAGAAGCGGTACTGGCATTCGAATACGGCTACTCGACCACCACGCCGAACGCGCTGGTGATCTGGGAAGCCCAGTTCGGTGACTTCGCCAACGGTGCGCAGGTCGTTATCGACCAGTTCATCACCAGCGGCGAGCACAAATGGGGCCGTCTCTGTGGTCTGACCATGCTGTTGCCACACGGCTACGAAGGTCAGGGTCCGGAGCACTCCTCCGCACGTCTTGAGCGTTACCTGCAGCTGTGCGCCGAGCACAACATTCAGGTGTGCATGCCGACCACCCCGGCTCAGATCTACCACTTGCTGCGCCGTCAGGTGATTCGCCCGCTGCGCAAGCCACTGGTCGTCCTGACGCCGAAGTCGCTGCTGCGTCACAAGCTGGCCATCTCGACTCTGGAAGATCTGGCCGAAGGTTCGTTCCAGACCGTGATCCCGGAAATCGATGCCCTGGACCCGAAAAAGGTCGAGCGCATTGTTCTGTGTAGCGGCAAGGTCTACTACGACCTGCTGGAAAAACGTCGTGCCGAAGGCCGTGACGATATCGCCATCGTGCGTATTGAGCAGCTGTACCCATTCCCTGAGGACGACTTGAAAGAAGTCCTGGCTCCTTACACCAACGCCAAGCATGCCGTCTGGTGTCAGGAAGAGCCGATGAACCAGGGCGCCTGGTACTGCAGCCAGCACCACTTGCGTCGCAGCATCAGCACCCTCAACAAGTCTCTCGTACTCGAGTACGCGGGCCGTGAGGCTTCTGCTGCCCCAGCATGTGGTTACGCATCGATGCACGCCGAGCAGCAGGAAAAACTGCTGCAAGACGCGTTTACCGTTTAACGCCTTCGCGCACCTGAAACCGAATTTAAGGAACCACAGATAATGGCTATCGAGATCAAAGCCCCCACTTTCCCGGAATCGGTTGCCGATGGCACCGTTGCCACCTGGCACAAAAAACCGGGCGACGCCGTCAAACGTGACGAACTGATCGTCGACATCGAAACCGACAAAGTCGTACTGGAAGTTCTGGCCACCGCTGACGGCGTGCTGGGCGCTATCGTCAAGAACGAAGGCGACACCGTTCTGTCCGACGAAGTCCTGGGCTCCATCGTTGAAGGCGGCGCTGCTGCCGCTGCTCCAGCCGCTGCCGCTCCGGCCGCTGCCCAGGCTGCTGCTCCAGCTGCCGAAGGCGAAGACGATCCGGTCGCTGCTCCAGCCGCTCGCAAGCTGGCTGAAGAGAACGGCATCAACATCGCTTCCGTTGCCGGCACTGGCAAAGGCGGTCGTGTGACCAAGGAAGACGTGGTTGCAGCCGTTGCCGCCAAGAAAGCCGCTCCAGCCGCCGCGCCTGCCAAGGCTGCCGCACCTGCCGCTGCTGCTCCGGTGTTCGCTGCCGGTGACCGCGTTGAAAAGCGCGTTCCGATGACCCGTCTGCGTGCCAAGGTTGCCGAGCGTCTGGTTGAAGCTCAATCGAACATGGCGATGCTGACCACTTTCAACGAAGTCGACATGACCGAAGTCATGGCCCTGCGTTCGAAGTACAAGGATCTGTTCGAGAAGTCCCACAATGGCGTGCGCCTGGGCTTCATGTCGTTCTTCGTGAAAGCGGCCACCGAAGCGCTGAAACGCTTCCCGGCAGTCAACGCGTCGATCGACGGTGCCGACATCGTTTACCACGGCTACGCTGACGTCGGTGTTGCTGTTTCCAGCGATCGCGGCCTGGTTGTGCCGGTTCTGCGTAACGCCGAACTGATGAGCCTGGCTGAAATCGAAGGCGGCATCGCCACTTTCGGCAAGAAAGCCCGTGACGGCAAACTGTCGATGGAAGAGATGACCGGTGGTACGTTCACCATCACCAACGGTGGTACCTTCGGTTCGATGATGTCGACTCCGATCGTCAACCCGCCGCAAGCAGCTATTCTGGGCATGCACAACATTCTGCAGCGTCCAATGGCGATCAACGGTCAGGTCGTTATCCGTCCGATGATGTACCTGGCTCTGTCCTACGATCACCGTCTGATCGATGGCAAAGAAGCTGTGACCTTCCTGGTGACCATCAAGAACCTGCTGGAAGACCCGGCTCGTTTGCTGCTGGATATCTGATAGAAGCAGTCGCGAGCTGCAAGTTTCAAGCTGCCGGTAATGGCAGTTTGGCTTGCAGCTTGCGGCTTCAAGCTTTTCGCTAAAGAGGATTTTTTGAATGTCGCAGAAATTTGACGTAGTAGTGATCGGTGCGGGCCCTGGCGGCTACGTGGCTGCCATCAAGGCCGCTCAACTGGGCCTCAGCACTGCCTGCATCGAGAAGTACACCGACAAGGAAGGCAAACTGGCCCTCGGCGGTACTTGCCTGAACGTCGGCTGCATTCCATCCAAGGCGCTGCTGGACAGCTCCTGGAAGTTCCACGAAGCGCAAGACGGTTTCGCGATCCACGGCATCAATCACGCCGGCGTGACCATGGACGTGCCAGCGATGGTCGGCCGCAAAGCCAACATCGTCAAAGGCCTGACCTCCGGCGTTGCGACCCTGTTCAAAGCCAACGGTGTGACCTCCATCCAGGGTCACGGCAAGCTGCTGGCCGGCAAGAAAGTCGAAGTCACCAAGCCTGACGGTTCGGTTGAAGTCATCGAAGCCGAAAACGTGATCCTGGCTCCTGGCTCGCGTCCGATCGACATTCCGCCGGCTCCGGTCGACCAGAATGTGATCGTCGATTCCACCGGTGCCCTGGAATTCCAATCCGTACCCAAGCGTCTGGGCGTGATCGGCGCTGGCGTGATCGGTCTGGAACTGGGTTCGGTCTGGTCGCGTCTGGGTGCGCAAGTGACTGTCCTTGAAGCACTGGACACTTTCCTGATGGCAGCGGACACCGCTGTTTCCAAGGAAGCGCTGAAAACCCTGACCAAACAAGGTCTGGACATCAAGCTGGGCGCGCGCGTTACCGGTTCCAAAGTGAACGGCGACGAAGTCGTTGTGAACTACACCGATGCCAACGGCGAACAGAACATCACGTTCGACAAGCTGATCGTAGCCGTTGGTCGCCGTCCAGTGACCACTGATCTGCTGGCCGCCGATTGCGGCGTGACCCTCGACGAGCGCGGTTTCGTGCACGTTGACGATCACTGCGCTACCACCGTACCGGGCGTCTACGCCATCGGCGACGTGGTTCGTGGCATGATGCTGGCTCACAAGGCCTCGGAAGAGGGCATCATGGTTGTCGAGCGCATCAAGGGCCACAAAGCCCAGATGAACTATGACCTGATCCCTTCGGTTATTTATACTCACCCGGAAATTGCATGGGTGGGTAAAACCGAGCAGGCCTTGAAAGCTGAAGGCGTTGAAGTTAACGTCGGCACCTTCCCGTTCGCAGCCTCTGGCCGTGCCATGGCTGCCAACGATACCGGTGGTTTCGTCAAGGTCATCGCAGATGCCAAGACCGACCGCGTATTGGGCGTCCACGTGATTGGCCCAAGCGCTGCAGAACTGGTTCAACAGGGCGCAATCGGTATGGAATTCGGCACCAGCGCTGAAGACCTGGGCATGATGGTTTTCTCCCATCCGACCCTGTCTGAAGCCTTGCACGAAGCAGCTCTGGCAGTGAATGGCGGCGCCATCCACATCGCCAACCGCAAGAAACGTTAAGATAATAAGAAACCACGGCGGTACGGCCCGTCGTGAGCCTTGCATGCAAGACTCACCGCGGAATGTCCGCCGGACGCAGTCTTGCGTAGCTCAGCTACGCAAGCAGCAGTCACAGGTGGTGCGGCACTTCAACAAGTGCAGCACCGAATGCGCAGTACCTAACGAAGACGGTAAAAAGCATGAATCTTCACGAGTATCAGGGTAAGCAGCTGTTCGCTGAGTACGGCCTGCCGGTATCCACTGGTTACGCGGTAGACACCCCGGAAGCAGCAGCAGAAGCTTGCGATAAAATCGGCGGCAGCGAGTGGGTTGTAAAAGCCCAGGTTCACGCCGGTGGTCGCGGTAAAGCGGGCGGCGTCAAGCTGGTTCGCAGCAAAGAAGACGCCAAAGCCTTCGCACAGCAGTGGCTGGGCAAGCGTCTGGTGACCTACCAGACTGACGCCAATGGTCAGCCAGTCACCAAGATCCTGGTTGAATCGTGCACTGATATCGCTAAAGAGCTGTACCTGGGCGCTGTCGTTGACCGTTCGAGCCGTCGTATCGTGTTCATGGCTTCCACCGAAGGTGGCGTGGACATCGAAAAAATCGCTCACGACACTCCAGAAAAAATTCTGAAAGCCACTATCGATCCACTGGTCGGCGCTCAGCCGTTCCAGGGTCGCGAGCTGGCATTCCAGTTGGGTCTGGAAGGCAAACAAGTTGCCCAGTTCGCCAAGATCTTCGTAGGTCTGGCCAAACTGTTCCAGGATCACGATCTGGCCCTGCTGGAAGTGAACCCGCTGGTGATCAAGGCTGACGGCGATCTGCACTGCCTGGACGCCAAGATCAACATCGACGCCAACGCCATGTACCGTCAGCCTAAGCTGAAGACTTTCCACGACCCGTCGCAAGACGATCCGCGCGAAGCGCACGCTGCCAAGTTCGAACTGAACTACGTAGCACTGGAAGGCAACATCGGTTGCATGGTCAACGGTGCCGGCCTGGCCATGGGTACCATGGACATCGTCAACCTGCACGGCGGCAAGCCAGCCAACTTCCTCGACGTAGGTGGTGGTGCTACCAAAGAGCGCGTGACCGAAGCCTTCAAGATCATCCTGTCCGACACCAACGTCGCTGCAGTACTGGTCAACATCTTCGGCGGCATCGTTCGTTGCGACATGATTGCCGAAGGCATCATCGGCGCCGTGAAAGAAGTCGGCGTGAAAATCCCGGTTGTTGTTCGCCTTGAAGGCAACAACGCTGAGCTGGGCGCTAAAGTACTGGCAGAAAGCGGTTTGAACATCATCGCTGCTACCAGCCTGACCGACGCTGCTCAACAAGTTGTCAAAGCTGCGGAGGGCAAATAATGAGCGTCCTGATCAATAAAGACACCAAAGTTATCTGCCAGGGTATTACCGGTTCGCAAGGTAGTTTCCACACCCAGCAAGCCATCGAGTACGGCACCAAGATGGTTGGTGGTGTAACGCCTGGTAAAGGCGGCACCGAGCACCTGGGTCTGCCAGTGTTCAACACCGTGAAAGACGCTGTAGCTGCCACTGGCGCCACCGCCAGCGTGATCTACGTTCCGGCTCCTTTCTGCAAGGACTCGATCCTGGAAGCTGCATTCGGCGGCATCAAGCTGATCGTGTGCATCACCGAAGGCATTCCTACCCTGGACATGCTGGACGCTAAAGTTAAGTGCGACGAGCTGGGTGTTACCCTGATCGGCCCTAACTGCCCAGGCGTGATCACTCCAGGCGAATGCAAGATCGGCATCATGCCAGGTCACATTCACTTGCCAGGCAAGGTCGGTATCGTTTCCCGTTCCGGCACCCTGACCTACGAAGCTGTGAAGCAAACGACTGACGCCGGTTTCGGTCAGTCGACTTGCGTCGGCATCGGTGGTGACCCGATCCCGGGTTCGAACTTCATCGACATCCTGAAGCTGTTCCAGGAAGACCCGAAGACCGAAGCGATCGTGATGATCGGTGAGATCGGCGGTTCGGCTGAAGAAGAAGCGGCTGCCTACATCAAGGCACACGTGACCAAGCCGGTTGTTTCCTACATCGCTGGTGTGACTGCTCCTCCGGGCAAGCGCATGGGCCATGCTGGCGCAATCATCTCTGGCGGCAAAGGCACTGCAGACGAGAAATTCGCTGCTCTGCAAGACGCAGGTGTTAAAACCGTGCGTTCGCTGGCAGACATCGGCAAGGCCCTGGCCGAGCTGACGGGTTGGGCGGTCAAGTAAGCTTCGCGCTTAGCTGACGCTTCACCACACAAAGGCCACCTTCGGTGGCCTTTGTCGTTTCTGGTTCTTTGGAAACGCTTGAGGCTTTTTTGTGGCGAGGGGGCTCATGAAATTTAGATACGTAAACACGACACGGGAGTGTCGCGTATCGGATAGTTCGCCCCTTAACAGTGCGCTTGACGCTCAAATTCGTTAGGATACGCGCCATTTTTGCGTCTGCGGCCCACAAGGCAGCGACGCGCTAAACGGGTCAGTCTCATACGGACCGACAGCATTTCCCTCACCCATAGGGAAATCCCTCTCTAAATTCCGATTCAGTAGTGTGGTATTTCCTTAATGAAAGTGTTGAAAGGCCAGGACATCCTGGCACTTGGTTTTATGACGTTTGCCCTGTTTGTCGGGGCTGGCAACATCATCTTCCCGCCTATCGTCGGTTTGCAGTCCGGGCCTAATGTCTGGATGGCGGCGCTGGGTTTCCTGATCACCGCCGTTGGTCTGCCAGTGATCACCGTTGTCGCGCTGGCCAAGGTCGGTGGCGCAATGGATACATTGAGCAGTCCGATCGGTAAAGTCGCCGGTGGACTGTTGGCGGCTGCGTGCTATCTGGCCGTTGGTCCGCTGTTCGCGACGCCACGTACCGCGACCGTATCGTTCGAAGTGGGTCTGGCGCCGTTGACCGGCGAAAGCCCGCTGGCGCTGTTCCTGTATAGCTCGGTCTACTTCCTGCTGGTGTTCTTCATTTCCCTGTACCCGGGCCGCTTGCTGGACACGGTTGGACGCTTCCTCGCACCGTTGAAGATCATTGCCCTGGCTGTGCTGGGCATCGCAGCATTCGCCCTGCCGGCCGGAGACATCGGCCATGCAACACCTGAATACGTTGCGGCGCCATTCTCCCAAGGTTTCATCAATGGTTACCTGACCATGGATACCCTGGGCGCCCTGGTGTTCGGCATCGTTATCGTCAACGCTATCCGCTCCCGCGGTGTCGAGTCGCCAGCGCTGATCACCCGGTATGCGATCATCGCCGGCTTGATTGCCGGCGTGGGCCTGGCACTGGTTTATGTCAGCCTGTTCCGCCTGGGTTCGGGCAGCCATGAAGTGGCGGCTGGTGCGACTAACGGGGCGGCGGTACTGCATGCCTACGTGCAACACACCTTTGGCTCCCTCGGCAGCGGTTTCCTGGCGGTACTGATCTCTCTGGCGTGCCTGGTGACT
Source organism: Pseudomonas fluorescens group sp. PF-69 (assembly GCF_054481235.1). NCBI lineage: Bacteria > Pseudomonadati > Pseudomonadota > Gammaproteobacteria > Pseudomonadales > Pseudomonadaceae > Pseudomonas > Pseudomonas fluorescens group sp. PF-69. Next base: position 3,384,617 of record NZ_JBTMNC010000001.1, read on the forward strand.
GCGGTTGGCCTGACCTGCGCCTGCGCCGAATATTTCAGTCGTGTACTGCCTCTGTCCTACAAGACGCTGGTGATCATCCTGGCTGCGTTTTCCCTGTTGGTGTCCAACCTGGGCCTCACCAAGCTGATTGCGTTCTCGATCCCGGTACTCACCGCGATTTACCCGCCGTGCATCGCCTTGGTGGCACTGAGCTTCTGCAAGGACTTCTGGCATGAGCAAGGTCGCATCGTCGGTCCGGTGATGCTGGTGTCGTTCATCTTCGGTCTGATCGACGCCCTCAAGGGCGCGGGTCTTGCGGACTGGATGCCTGCCCAATTGGCTCACCTGCCGCTGAGTGAACAAGGTCTGGCGTGGCTGGTGCCATCGTTCATGACTCTGGTGGTTGCCGTGGTCTGTGACCGTATGTTGGGCAAGCGCGCCGAAGCGCTGGCTTAAGCTTCGTGGGTCCGCCACAAGCGGGCCGGCAAGCAGAAACGGAAATGCCCCGTATCAATCGATACGGGGCATTTTTTAGGTTCTTCACGGAATCCCGGGAAACACAGAAACAAGAACGCCGATTTGATTGATGATGTTCGTGCGAGCAAACACATCTAACAAACCGGCGTTCTTATGCGCGATATTAATACTTTCCTTCCCTTTTGGGAGGGCTTTTCTGTCGTCACCATCAAGCCCGATGGCGATGCGCTACAGATCGACCTGACACCCCACGCCACCCAATTCCCCTCTTGTAGCGGCTGCCAAAAACCGTGCTCGACCACGCATGAGTATTGCCAACGAGTCATCCGCGATCTGCCCATTCTTGGCCGAGCAGTGCGCCTCAGCGTTTTGCTTCGGCGTGTTGGGTGTCGCGACTGTGGTAAACGCATGGAAGCGGTCAGTTGGCTGGATCGCTATGCCCGCATGACGCGCCGCCTGGCCGAGGCGGTCATTCAAGCCTGCGAGCGTCTCCCCACAAAACACGTGGCTCAACTGTTCGGTCTGCATTGGGACAGCGTTCGGTTGCTAGAGCGTCGAGCCTTGCAAGTGGCGTTGAGTGTTTTGCCAAAGGCGCAGCCACGGCGCTTGGTGATGGATGAATTCGCTCTGTTCAAAGGTCATCGTTACGCCAGCGTCGTGCTGGACGCCGATACCCGGCGAGTGCTTTGGATTGGCGAAGGTCGCAGCCGCGCGGCGATCAGGCCATTCTTCGAAGAGCTGGGGCCAGAGGGTTGCGCTCGCATCGAAGCGGTGGCGATGGACATGAACACCGCCTTTGACCTGGAGGTTCGTCAGCACTGCCCAAAAGCGCGCGTGGTCTACGACCTCTTTCATGTGGTGGCCAAATATGGCCGAGAGGTGATTGATCGAGTCCGCGTCGATGAAGCTAATCGGCTACGTCATGACAAGCCTGCCCGAAAGGTCATCAAGCAAGCGCGATGGCTGTTGCTGCGCAACCCGCAGAACCTGAAAACGCCGGAGCAACAGGTCCGTTTGGAGGATCTGCTGGCGGCCAACCAAGCGTTGATGACGGTCTATTTGATGAAGGCTGAACTCAAAACGCTTTGGGCACCGAGCACCGCTTGGGGCTGGCGATCAGCCTGGCAGCAATGGTTGCGCCACGCTCATGAAAGCCAAATACCACCTCTGATCCAGTTTGCCAAACGACTGAAGGGTTACTGGCGAGGCATCGTCAGTCGTGTTCGCTGGCCGATGCATACGGGCCAATTGGAAGGCATCAACAATCGAATAAAGGTCATTAAGCGGATGGCGTACGGTTACCGGGATAGCGAATTCTTTTTCATGAAGATCAAGAGCGTCTTTCCCGGTAATCCGTGAAGAACCATTTTTTATGGGGGGAATGCGGTGCCTTTTCTTCTGCGTTAACGTCGAAGGGTTGCCAAAATCCAATGTGGGAGCGAGCCTGCTCGCGATGGCGCGTTAACTCCAACAAAGAAGTTGGCTGATCTGCCGCTATCGCGAGCAGGCTCGCTCCCACAAGGTTTCAGTGTTCCGCCAAGCCATCCATAAGGACCTGCATGTCGTTCATCCACGCCAACCTGATCCACATTCTCGCCGCCCTCTGGTTCGTTATCTGCTGGGGTGGCTACACCCGTTATGCGACATGGAAGGGCCGCGACACCGCGTGCCTGGCCAGCGTGCTGCACCTGTATCGTGAAGATTGGATGCGTCGCATGTTGCTGCGTGACAACCGCATCGCCGATGCCAGCGTGATTGGAAACCTGGAGCGCAATGCATCGTTCTTCGCCTCCAGCACGCTGATTATCCTGGCCGGTATTCTCACGGTACTTGGCGCGTCGGAAAGAGCGGTGTCGCTGCTGGCGGATATCCCGATGGTGCAACAGGCTTCCCAGGGGATGTCGGAAATCAAGTTGCTGTGCCTGGCGCTGGTGTTCGTCTACGCGTTCTTCACGTTCAGCTGGTGCATGCGCCAGTACAACTTCGCGGCCGTCCTGGTGGGTTCAGCACCCATGGTCGGCGAACGCCATGTGTCCGAGCAGGAGCGCAAAGCCTTCGCGTCCCGGGCAGCCCGGGTCATTTCCATGGCGGCCAACCAGTTCAACTTTGGTCTGCGTTCCTATTACTTCGGCATGACCATGCTGGCGTGGTTCGTCAGTCCCTGGTTGTTCATGTTGATGAGTGCCGGTGTCGTGTTTGTGTTGTATCGCCGGGAATTTCACTCCGACGTTCTCGACGTGATGGTCTATACCCCTACAGAGGCACCATTGCCTGAGGTGAACAAAGAGGCGGCTTGATGAGTATTCCGTTCTGGTGTGTGTTTATCAGTGCGTTGCTGATTTACGTGGCGCGTATGCCCGTGACCAAGGCCATGAAAGAGCAGGGCGGTTACAACAATCACCTGCCGCGCCAACAGCAGGCGCAACTTACGGGCCTGGGGGCCCGCGCAGTGGCCGCGCACCAGAACAGTTTCGAAGCGTTCATATTGTTTGCCGTGGGTGTGTTGATGGCGCATACCACGCAGACGGCGGGCTGGCTCATTGACTTGTTGGCGATCATCTTTGTGATCGCGCGAATTATCTATTTGCTGTGCTACTGGAAAGACCTGACATGGCAGCGCAGTCTGGTTTGGCTGGTGGGTTTAATCTGTTCATTGTTGTTGATGATTAGTCCGACTTTTCGAACGATTTTGCTCTAACGAGGTGACGGCCAATCAAATTGCAGGCAAAAGAAAACCCGCACTTGGCGGGTTTTCTTTATCACGCTAAAAACCGTTTCAGTTTTTAGGCGCGGCTTCTTTTGCCGCTGCTTCGTTCGATTCAGCCTGAGCTTTGGCAGCTTCAGCGTTTTCTTTCGCAGCGTCGTTCACTTTATCCTGAGCTTTGTTCATGTCTTGCTGAGCTTGCTCAGCATGTTTGTTGGCATCTTGAGCTTTGTCCTCGGATTTTTTATCGCAGGCAGCGAGACCGAGGGAAGCGGTCAACATCAAGGCAATAGCTAAAGTCTTACGCATGGGGTGTTTCTCCTTATGGAAAATATCTACTGGCCTTTCGAGCGCAGCCATCAGGGTTAAGTTCCTCAAATCGTTCAGATATATAAGTTTGATCTAACGCGGAACTTTTGCCGGGACCGTTAACGCACAGTATGAAGACTAAATAAGAGCTTTTATCACATGGCCGAAAACCCCGTTTTTGAGCGTGCCACACGATTTTTGTCGGCGCTGCGCCATTGCCAGGTGCTAGGGCTGCGGGTGCACAGCGCCAGCAGCGAAGGGTTGACGGTTATGCTGCCATATACCCCGAAAATCGTCGGAAATCCGCAAACCGGAGTCATCCATGGCGGGGCGCTGACCACACTGATGGACACCGCCTGTGGCATGTCCACCCTCTGCGTGCTGCCAGAGTTCGAGGTCTGCCCGACCCTCGACCTGCGCATCGACTACATGCATGCCGCCGAACCGAACAAGGATGTCTACGGTTTCGCCCAGTGCTACCGGGTGACCACCGATGTGATTTTCGCCCGCGGCTTTGCCTATCAGGACGATCCCGAGCAACCCATTGCCCATGTGGTGGGCACCTTCATGCGGATGGGCAAGGGCATCAAGGGCGCAAAAGGCTTGGGTGGCGCGATCGCCGGAGGAGCGAAATGACTGACTCATTCAAGCAGCAGTTGCAACAGGCTCATGAGCGGGGCGACTATGGCGTATTGCTGCAGCGGATTCCCTACGCCGCGCTGATCGGCGTCGAATGCTCACGGGTGGGGGATGAACTGCTGTTTCGTCTGCCGGCCAACAAGGACAATATTGGAAACCCTTTATTGCCGGCTATTCATGGTGGTGTCATTGCCGGTTTCATGGAACTGGCCGCCGCGTTGCACCTGCTGGTGTCCACCGGCTCGCCAGGTGTGCCGAAGATTATCGATTTCTCCCTCGACTACCTGCGCGCCGGGCAGTTCCGTGATACCTGGGCCAGGTGCCAGGTGTGTCGCCAGGGACGCCGCGTCGCCAACGTGGCGATTACGGCCTGGCAAAGCACGGAAGCGGAACCCATCGCCACAGCCCGGGCGCATTTCAAACTCGAGGAGCCCTTGAAATCCTGAACACAGCCCCCAACTCTGATGACATCCCGCCGCCGGCCTTCAAGGTCGCGGCTTAGCCATCTGATTGGAGTTTGATGACCATGAGTGTGGAAACTCAAAAGGAAACCCTGGGCTTCCAGACCGAGGTGAAGCAACTGCTGCACCTCATGATCCATTCGCTGTATTCCAACAAGGAAATTTTCCTTCGCGAACTGATCTCGAACGCCTCTGACGCTGTAGACAAATTACGTTTCGAAGCGCTGTCCAAGCCAGAACTGCTGGAAGGTGGCGCCGAACTGAAAATCCGTGTCAGCTTCGACAAGGACGCCAAGACCGTCACCCTCGAAGACAACGGCATTGGCATGAGCCGTGAGGATGCGATCACGCACCTGGGCACCATCGCCAAATCCGGCACCGCCGATTTCATGAAACACCTGACCGGTGACCAGAAGAAAGATTCGCACCTGATCGGTCAGTTCGGTGTCGGCTTCTACTCTGCATTCATCGTCGCCGACAAAGTCGACGTGTTCAGCCGTCGTGCCGGCAGCGCCGCCAGCGAAGGCGTGCACTGGTCGTCCAAGGGCGAAGGCGACTTCGAAGTTGCAACCATCGATAAAGCCGAGCGCGGTACCCGTATCGTCCTGCACCTGAAGTCCGGTGAAGACGAGTTCGCCGATGGCTGGCGCCTGCGCAACATCATCAAGAAGTATTCCGACCACATCGCCTTGCCGATCGAGTTGCCGAAAGAAGTGGCGGCCGTCGAAGGCGAAGAGAAGCCGGCCGCCGAGTGGGAAACCGTCAACCGCGCCAGCGCCCTGTGGACCCGTCCGCGTACCGAGGTCAAGGACGAGGAATACCAGGAGTTCTACAAGCACATCGCTCACGACTTCGAAAACCCGCTGAGCTGGAGCCACAACAAGGTTGAAGGCAAGCTGGAATACAGCTCGCTGCTGTACGTGCCGGCCCGTGCTCCGTTCGACCTGTACCAGCGTGAAGCGCCGAAAGGCTTGAAGCTCTACGTGCAGCGCGTGTTCGTCATGGATCAGGCAGAGTCGTTCCTGCCGCTGTACCTGCGTTTCATCAAGGGCGTGGTCGACTCCAACGACCTGTCGCTGAACGTGTCGCGGGAAATCCTGCAGAAAGACCCGATCATCGACTCCATGAAGTCGGCGCTGACCAAGCGCGTTCTGGACATGCTGGAGAAACTGGCGAAAAACGAGCCTGAGCAATATAAAGGCTTCTGGAAAAACTTCGGTCAGGTCATGAAAGAAGGCCCGGCGGAAGACTTCGCCAACAAAGAGAAAATCGCTGGCCTGCTGCGTTTCGCGTCGACCAACGGTGACGACGGCGAACAAGTGGTCGGTCTGGCCGATTACCTGGCTCGCGCCAAGGAAGGTCAGGACAAGATCTACTACCTGACTGGCGAAACCTACGCGCAAGTCAAAAACAGCCCGCACCTGGAAGTCTTCCGCAAGAAAGGCATCGAAGTGCTGCTGCTGACCGACCGTATCGACGAGTGGCTGATGAGCTACCTCAACGATTTCGACGGCAAGAGCTTTGTTGACGTGGCACGCGGTGACCTGGACCTGGGCAACCTGGACTCGGAAGAGGACAAGAAGGCCGCGGAAGAAGTCGCCAAGTCCAAAGAAGGTCTGGTTGAGCGTCTGAAAACCGCACTGGGCGAATCCGTCGCCGAAGTTCGGGTTTCCCATCGCCTGACCGATTCCCCGGCGATTCTGGCCATCGGCGAGCAAGACCTGGGCCTGCAAATGCGTCAGATCCTGGAAGCCAGCGGGCAGAAGGTTCCTGATTCGAAGCCGATCTTCGAATTCAACCCGGCTCACCCGCTGATCGAGAAGCTCGACAACGAGCAGAGCGACGAACGCTTCGGCGATCTGTCGCACATCCTCTTCGATCAGGCGGCCCTGGCGGCCGGCGACAGCTTGAAGGATCCGGCGGCGTACGTGCGTCGTCTGAACAAGCTATTGGTTGAGCTGTCGGCTTGACTGCATTGTAGAAAAACCCGCTTCGGCGGGTTTTTTCATTCTGGTGTTTAAAAAATCAGGAGTCAGAAATGAGCCAAATCACTGTACGTTCCGTTGCCTATCAGATTGACGGTCAGCCCTACGAAAGCCGTGTGGCCTTTGATGCCGACCATAAGGGCCCGCGTCCGGGCTTGTTGATGGCGCCGAACTGGATGGGCGTCAGCGCTGGCGCCGAGGAAATCGCCAAGTCGGTGGCGGCCAAGGGATACGTGGTCTTGATCGCCGATCTCTACGGCCAATCGGTTCGTCCACAAAATAACGATGAAGCGGGCGCGGCGATGATGCCGTTGAAGAATGACCGCCCATTGCTGCGTAAGCGCATGCAAGTGGCGTTCGAGCAACTGCAAAGCCAGGGCGAAGTGGCTGTCGATACCTCGAAGCTGGCCACGTTCGGTTTTTGCTTTGGGGGTTGCTGCGCGCTGGAGTTCGCCCGTACCGGTGCGCCGGTGAAGGCTGCGGTCTCGTTCCACGGCACCCTCGACACCCCGGACGTCAATGATGCGAAAAACATCAAGGGTAAGGTGTTGGTCCTGCACGGCGCTTCCGATCCATTGGTCCCGAAAGAACAGCTGCCGGCGTTTGAAGAGGAAATGAATGCCGCAGGCGTGGATTGGCAACTGCTGAGCTACGGCGGCGCGTTCCATTCGTTCACCGATCCGCATGCGAATGTGCCTGGCATGATGATGTATGACGCCAAGGTCGCCGCGCGTGCGTTCACGTCGATGCACAATCTGCTGGATGAAGTGTTCAAGGGCTGATGTTGTCCGGCACTGACTAATGCAGTGCCCGGGCTGGCCTCTTCGCGGGCAAGCCCGCTCCCACGGGGACTGATGGCGTTCGCATTATTTGTGACTCACCTCGAAACCCTGTGGGAGCTGGCTTGCCAGCGAAGGCGACCTGCCAAGCGGCACAAAACTACGGCAATTCGATCCGCTCGACTTCCCCCGGCACCTTCGGCCAATCCCCAGCCGCCCAGCGTCGGCGTGCTTCATCGATAGCCGCCGGATCGCTCGCCACGAAATTCCAGTTGATCCGTCGTGGACCATCCAGAGGGGCACCGCCAAACAACACGGCATGACAGTCGCTTTCGGCGAACAAAGTCATTTCCTCCCCTTCAGGCAATACCACCAGTGCATGGGGCTCCACAGGCTCACCGTCCAGTTGCACCTCGCCGCTCAAGACATATAGCGCACGTTCTTCATGTTCGGTTGGAATCAGCAGCGTCGTCGCCGTTTGCAGGGTCAGCTCCGCATAGAGCGTCGGAGACAGTACGGGGACCGGCGATTCCAGGCAGAAGCCCGTCCCGGCAATCATGCGGATTTTCACCCCCAGGTTCTCGCTGACCGGCAGTGTGGCGGCGGGGTGATGGCTGTAATGTCCCGGGCCTTGCTCATGATCCTTGGGCGAGGCCAGCCAGATTTGCAGGCCGTGCATCGTAAAGCCGTTTTCCTTGAGCGCCTCTGGCGTGCGCTCGACGTGGGCAATGGCGCTGCCGGCGGTCATCCAGCTGACATCACCGGTATCCACGACCTGATCGGAACCGAGGCTGTCCTTGTGCTGGATCTGCCCCTGGAACAGATAGGTGAGGGTGGAGAGGCCTATATGTGGATGCTGGCGGATGTTCATGCCTTTGCCCGGCGGGTAGCGGGTTTCCAGCATGTGGTCGAAAAATACGAAGGGGCCGACGCTGCGGCATTTGGCGGACGGCAGCGGGCGAAGAATCGGCTGGCCCTCGACATCTTCGGCGCGGGGGCGGATCACGAGCGGAGTGTTCATTGTGCATTCCAGACTGGGCGGGTGATGCATTCGAGCATAACCCGCCAGCGCAGCCCTTGCCGCTATTGGCTGAAAGCGCCTTCGGACAAATGGGTTTCGATGCTGACGTCGCTGGTGGTCATCAATTTGTGGATCGGGCAACGATCCGCCACGCGGTGCAGTTCTTCGCGCTGGGCATCGGTCAGCACGCCCTTGAGGGTCAGTTTGACGTGCAGCGCGTACTTGCCTTTCTGCTCCTGGCTGTTGTCGCGCTTGACCTCGACGCCGACACCGGTGAGCGGGATGTCCTTTTTCTTTGCGTACATTTTCAGTGTCAGGGCCTTGCAGGCACCGAGGGCGGCGTCGAAGTAGTCGTGTGGCTCTGGCGCCGAACCCTCGCCACCGGCTGTGGTGGGCGCATCGGCAAAGAGTTCATGGTCGTCGATCTGGACGCTGTGACGCAAACCTTCGGCGGAAACGGTGTTGACGGTGACAGTCATGGGAAACCTCGCAAGCGACAGGAAAAGTCATTCGATGAAAAAAGACCTTGAAGGTATAGAGCATGCGTGCGGCGACGCGTTCCGGTTTTTTGTTCCGGCATGAAAAAGCCCCGCGATGGCGGGGCTCTTTGTCTTGATCCGGCTCAGCTGCCTTTGACGGTCTTGCCGTTGACCTGGCCGTCCAGGAGCATGATGTTGTACTCCTTGCCGTCGGTTTCGACCTGTTGCAGGCGGACCAGCAGGTAATCCCAGTCCTTGGCGAACCACAGCACGGTGGTGCGCTTGCTTTGAGTCGGGTCACGCACGCGCTCGACCTTGATCGCATCGATCTGGCCAGCCTTGGTGTCGACTTTTTCCGAACCCAGCACGCGGAAGTCATAGGTATCGACTTCGCCATCATCGACAACCTGATAGCTCATGCTCTTTTTGCCGGCGGCCACGTCATGCTGCAGCGCCAGTTGATAGGTGGATTTGTCGACCATGCCGCGATTGAGCGGAATATTGACCGCGTCGCCACGATCGGTGCCGGTGACCTTCTTGGCCGTCCAGTCGAAGTCCAGATCAGCTTTCTTGGCCTTGCCCAGGCCGCCGCGTGCGAAGTGGTAGGACTGCGGCAGCAGAGTGTCTTTGTCGACGGTCAGCGTGCTTTCTTCTGACAGGCTGGCGATCATCATCGAAGCCTTGAAGCTGAGTTTCCAGACGCCATTGGCTTCCTTGGTCAGGCTGCGTTCGGCGGTGCCGCTCATGGGCAACTGCTTCCAGTCGGCGGTGTAGCTGGCGGAGAAAGGTTGAAGGTCCGCAGCCTGCGCGAAGGGCAGGGCGAGCAGGGCGCAAGCGAAGAGCAGGGCACGACGCATAAAGTCTCCTAGGTTCGAATCAAGTGGCCGTTGGCCGCGAGTAACTGTCCATCCAATAAAGCACCCTGCTCACCGAGCGATAACCGACCTTCTGCAAACCAGCGGACGGCCATCGGGTAGATCAGGTGTTCCTGAACATGGACCCGCTGCGCCAGGCTCTGCGGCGAGTCGTGCAACTCTACCGGTATTACAGCCTGTACGACCAGTGGTCCGCCATCGAGTTCCTCTGTGACGAAGTGCACGGAGCAGCCGTGTTCGGTGTCCCCGGCTTCCAGCGCCCGCTGATGAGTGTGTAACCCTTTGTATTTGGGCAGCAGCGAGGGATGGATATTGAGCAGGCGACCCTGATAGTGGCGCACGAAGTCAGCGCTGAGGATGCGCATGAAACCGGCCAGGACCACGAGTTTGGGATTGAAGGTGTCGATCAGTTCAATCAGAGCGGCATCGAAGGCCTCGCGGCCGTCGAAAACCTTGTGATCCAGGAAGCGGGTGTCGATGCCCGCATCCCTGGCGCGTTGCAGGCCGTAGGCGTCGGCGCGGTTGGAGATCACCGCAGCGATGCGGACCGGGCTGTCGCCGGTCCGCGTGCTGTCGATCAAGGCCTGCAAGTTACTGCCGGTGCCGGACAGCAGCACCACCACATCACAGGTCTTAGGCATCAGTGAGCCTTGAGGTTTTTCAGTTCAACCTGGGCTGCGCCTTCGGCAGCAGTGGAGATCTGACCGATGACCCATGGCTGCTCGCCGGCTTCACGCAGGACCTTCAGGGCAGCGTCCACGTGCTCTTGCGCCACGCAGATGACCATGCCCACGCCGCAGTTCAATACGCGGTGCATTTCGTTCTCGTCGACGTTGCCTTTCTCTTGCAGCCAGTCGAACACCGCTGGACGGGTCCAGCTTGCCACGTCAACCACGGCTTGAGCGCCTTTTGGCAGTACGCGTGGAATGTTGTCCAGCAGGCCGCCACCGGTGATGTGGGCCATGGCTTTGACGGCGCCGGTTTCCTTGATCAGCTTGAGCAGCGGCTTGACGTAGATACGGGTCGGGGCCATCAGCAGGTCGGTCAGCGGCTTGCCATCGAGCTGGGTGTTTTCGATGTCGGCACCGGACACTTCGATGATCTTGCGGATCAGCGAGTAACCGTTGGAATGCGGGCCGGACGACGGCAGGGCGAGCAGGGCATCGCCGGCTGCGACTTTGGAACCGTCGATGATTTCGGATTTTTCCACGACGCCGACGCAGAAACCGGCCAGGTCATAGTCTTCGCCTTCGTACATGCCAGGCATTTCAGCGGTTTCGCCGCCAACCAGGGAGCAGCCGGACAGTTCGCAGCCAGCACCGATGCCGGTCACGACCTGAGCGGCGGTGTCGACGTTCAGTTTGCCGGTGGCGTAGTAGTCGAGGAAGAACAGCGGCTCGGCGCCGCAGACCACCAGGTCATTGACGCACATGGCAACCAGGTCGATGCCGATGCTGTCGTGTTTGTTCAGGTTCAGCGCCAGGCGCAGTTTGGTGCCGACGCCGTCGGTACCGGAAACCAGCACGGGCTGCTTGTAGCCAGCCGGGATTTCGCAGAGGGCGCCAAAACCGCCCAGGCCGCCCATGACTTCCGGGCGCGCAGTGCGCTTGGCGACGCTCTTGATGCGTTCGACCAATGCTTCACCGGCGTCGATGTCTACACCGGCGTCCTTGTAGCTCAGGGAGGGTTGCTTGCTCATGATCCAGGCCTTTAGGGGGGATTCAGGGGTAACGACCGGGTCCAGCGGGGCCGCCGAAATCGACGAGGGCGATTGCCTCACGCGATATTCGAAGGTGCCCGGCTGTTGCCGGTCTGCGAAGGCGCGCGATTTTATCAGGCTTGAAGGGCAGCGGCCATCCTCAGGCCGACGGCAGGGGCATATCCGCCTAAAAAAATCGCATTTGTCCCGTTTGGTGGCATCCTTCACGCCTGCTCAAGGTACCGCCATTAAGCGTCTATCGTTATGACAGTGCGAAAACTTACTCGGGACGTGTGAATGTTTTGCGCCGGGCGATGGTCACAGCCTTGCTCGATCGTCTTCATGCGGCCTGTTCCAGCCGCTCTTGTCGCCAGGAATCTTCCATGCGTTTTTCCAAATTCTTGTTTGTGGGCTGTTTATCCCTGACCAGTCTGGTCAGTCATGCCGAAACCGTCAAAGGCCTCTATCAAGTGCGCGAGCCCGTCAGCAGCCAGACGCAGGAGGAGCGTGATCAAGCGACTCAGCGCGCGCTGGACACCCTGGTATTGCGCCTGACCGGTGACCCCAAGGCAGCTCAGAGTCCGGGGTTGGCGGCGATTCGCAAAGATCCGCAGCAAATCATCAGTCAGTACGGCTTTGACGCAGGACCGCCGGAAGTGTTGAAGGTCGATTTCGACCCGACAACCACCGAGCAGGCGTTACGTCGCGCCGGGTTGGCCATGTGGGGCGCCAATCGGCCGTCGATCCTCGGCTGGTGGTTGAACGATTCTGCGGAGGGATCAAGCCTGGTGGGTGATGGCCAGGCCAGTGCGACGCCGTTGCGCCGGGCAGCACAGCACCGTGGTTTGCCGTTGCGCCTGCCGCTTGCGGACCTGGGTGAGCAAGTCGTCGCCACGGCGCCGAATCTGGAAAGTTCCGATCCGGCAGCGTTGCGCGCCGCCTCGGAACGTTACAACGCCGACGCCGTGCTGGCCGTGCATGCCCGCGAAGAGGGCGGTCAATGGCAGGCCAAATGGCACTTATGGCTGGGTGATCAGAAAGAAGCCGGCAGTGTGCAGGGGGCCGATCAGGCTGCCGTGGCGGACGCAGTGATGCTCGCGGTCAATGAGCGTCTGGCGCCACGATTCGTCGCCAGGCCGGGGGCTTCGACGCAGCAGTTGCTGGAAGTGCAAGGCATGAACCTTGAGCGCTACGCGACGCTCGGACGTTTACTGGAACCCTTTGGCGGGCGTCCGCAAAGTGTCGACGGTGACCGGATTCTGTATCGGGTCAATGGCAGTACCGATCAACTGCGGGCGCAGTTGTCACTGGCGAAGTTGCAGGAGGTGGCCGCGGCGCCAACCCCGGCACCGGCACCACCTGTCCAGCCCGTAGCGGACGGTTCGACCCCGGCTGCTGCGCCATCTCCGGTTGCGACGCCGCAATTGCATTTCCGCTGGTAGATTATCTTTCTTTATATAGAAGCAATGGAGTGGTTCATGGCCGATACGCGGCGTTGGTTCTGGTTGGGTGGAGTGGTCCTGCTCTGCGCGTTTGTCTGGCTGTTGCATCCGATCCTTACGCCGTTCCTGGTGGCGTTGCTGCTGGCCTATCTGTTCGATCCGTTGGTGGATCGGCTGGAAAAGGCCGGGTTGTCTCGGACCTTGGGTGTGGTCGCGGTGTTCGCGCTCTTCACCTTGATCTTCACCGCGTTGCTGCTGGTGCTGGTCCCGATGCTCGCCAAGCAGTTGTTCCGGTTATATGAGCTGGCGCCACAGATGCTCGATTGGCTGCAGCACACTGCATTGCCGTGGGCGCAATCGAAGTTCGGGTTGTCGGAGGGGTTCTGGAAATTCGACAAGCTCAAGGCTGCGATCAGCGAACACATGGGCCAGACCACCGATATCGTCGGGGTGGTACTGAGTCAGGCGACAGCTTCCGGCCTGGCGTTGATTGGCTGGTTGGCCAACCTGGTGTTGATTCCGGTCGTGAGTTTTTACCTGCTGCGGGACTGGGACCTGATGATGGCCAAGATCCGCAGCCTGCTGCCGCGTGACCGTGAAGAGCGCGTGGTGTCGCTGGCCGGTGAATGCCATGAGGTGCTGGGAGCGTTTGTCCGTGGCCAGTTGCTGGTGATGGTGGCGTTGGGTGTGATCTATGCCGCGGGCCTGATGCTGGTGGGGCTGGAGTTGGGGCTGTTGATCGGCCTGATTGCCGGTCTGGCGGCCATCGTGCCGTACATGGGTTTCGTCATTGGTATTGGCGCCGCCTTGATAGCGGGCCTGTTTCAGTTTGGTGGCGATCTGTATCCCATGGTCGGCATCGTCGCGGTGTTCATGGTGGGGCAAGTGCTCGAAGGCATGGTGCTGACGCCATTGCTGGTGGGAGACCGGATTGGCCTGCACCCGGTGGCGGTGATTTTCGCCATTCTGGCCGGTGGTGAGTTGTTCGGGTTTACTGGCGTTTTGCTAGCGCTGCCGGTCGCGGCGGTGATTATGGTGCTGGTGCGCCATGTGCATGATTTGTATAAGGATTCTGATATGTACTCGGGTGTTGACGAACCTGAACTCTAGGCCTTGCCATGGGTAGCCCGGCTCGAAGCCGGGTTATCGCCGGCTCCGCCAAAGAAACTGCCATAAAACCAGGGCGCCAACGCAAACCTTTGATTTTGCTTGTGGTCTGTCGCATTGTGCGGTCGGCGTCACGGGTATAAACTTCGCAAACTTTACACAGAGGCCACTAACGGTTCCTTTGGAACTGTTCAGTCAGCATGAAACCGATTCAGCTGCCCCTAGGTGTGCGTCTGCGTGATGACGCCACCTTTATCAACTACTACCCAGGCGCCAATGCCGCTGCACTCGGCTATGTCGAGCGTCTATGCGAAGCCGACGCCGGCTGGACCGAAAGCCTGATTTACCTATGGGGCAAGGACGGGGTAGGGCGCACGCATCTGTTGCAGGCGGCCTGCCTGCGCTTCGAGCAGTTGGGCGAGCCGGCGGTGTATTTGCCGTTGGCCGAATTGCTGGACCGCGGTATCGAAATTCTCGACAACCTTGAACAGTACGAACTGGTCTGCCTGGATGATCTTCAAGCGGTGGCCGGCAAGGCCGACTGGGAAGAAGCGCTGTTCCATCTGTTCAATCGCCTGCGCGACAGTGGCCGACGACTGTTGATTGCCGCATCGACTTCCCCGCGTGAGCTGCCGGTGAAGCTGGCGGACCTCAAATCCCGCCTGACCCTGGCGCTGATCTTCCAGATGCGTCCGCTTTCGGACGAAGACAAATTGCGTGCCCTGCAACTTCGCGCCTCGCGGCGAGGACTGCATCTGACCGACGAGGTCGGGCACTTTATTTTGACCCGTGGAACCCGCAGCATGAGTGCGCTTTTCGAGTTGCTCGAACGGCTCGATCAGGCCTCCCTTCAAGCACAGCGCAAGCTGACTATTCCCTTCCTGAAAGAGACGCTCGGCTGGTAGAAAAAAACCGGGAATGCCAAGGCCGGCGGGGCTTTCGGCATATTTCAGGCGCCAGGAAATACGCTTTCCTGCAAGGCTGCAGGCTGCGCAAGTGTTCAATATGGGCCTAAGCGCTTAGATGTTGGCAAGAAACCGATAAGTCACAAAAAGTTCGATTGAATTTGCAAATGAGGATGATAGCGGGCATAGTCTCGACTTCTTTACAACTATCAGCCACGGTCGTGCCCATGCTAAAGCGCTTCGCACCCCTCGTGCCTCTCGCACTCGTCACCCTGTTATTCGGTTGCGCTGCTCACTCTCCAGTGTCCCAGCAAGAGCAGCAGCAACAGGTTAAAAATTCTGTTACCGCACAGTCGTCCGCTCGTTACCAGGACGCTTTTTACCAGGAAGAGAAGGCCACTGAAAAAGAGCTGGCTGACTTCGCCGATGGCAAGTCGTATCAACTTCCGGCGCTGGCGGACAGCATCCTCGAACGCGGCATGTCCCTGATCGGTACCCGTTACCGTTTCGGCGGCACTTCTGAAGCCGGTTTCGATTGCAGTGGGTTCATCGGCTATCTGTTCCGTGAGCAAGCCGGCATGAACCTGCCACGCTCCACTCGCGAAATGATCAACGTGGATGCGCCACTGGTGTCTCGCAGCAAGCTCAAGCCTGGCGATCTGCTGTTCTTCGCCACCAACGGTCGTCGCGGTCGTGTCAGTCACGCCGGGATCTACCTGGGTGACAACCAGTTCATCCACTCCAGCAGCCGCAAAAGCGGTGGTGTCCGGATTGATAGCCTGGGCGACAGCTACTGGAGCAAGACCTTCATCGAAGCCAAGCGAGCTCTCGCGATGGCGCCAAACGCGGCTCCGATCGTGACCGCACGCAATTAAGCGGACATTTTGTAAGGCGAACTTAAAGTCTTACTTGAAGTTTGCCGCATAAGCGCTAGAATCTGGTCTATGAATGATGGCAAACCGCCTGCGTAACGCGCAGGCGGTTTTCTTTTCTGCACCCCCAGCAGAAAAACGCCGCAGCCAGATCAGGATGCTCTGCTTATGTCGACGTCGGCCCGCCTCGCAATCATGCTTTTCGCAGCGCTGCTCAGCGCTTGCGCCAGCCGCACACCGCCGCCTGCGCCGGTGGCTCGCACTCCTCTCGTTTTCGGTTCGTCCCAGGCCTTTTCGCCTGAAGCGGAAGACGTACTGTTTCGCGCGTTGGGCCTGGTGGGTACGCCGTATCGCTGGGGTGGCAATACACCGGATTCCGGGTTCGATTGCAGTGGGCTGATCGGTTACGTGTACCGTGATGTCACCGGTATCTCGCTGCCACGCACCACTCGCGAAATGATCTCCATGCAAGCGGCCAATGTGGGCAAGGAAGGCCTGCAGACGGGTGACCTGATCTTCTTCGCCACCAATGGCGGTTCGCAGGTCAGTCATGCAGGCATCTACGTTGGCGAAGGTCGCTTCGTCCACGCGCCTGCCACCGGCGGCACGGTGAAGCTCGACAGCTTGTCCAAGGCGTATTGGCAGAAAGCCTACCTGAGCGCCAAGCGCGTCCTGCAACCGGAACACCTGGCGCGCAACCCGTAACAGCCAGAGGGTGCTGTCATGACCGCTCGCACGCTCAATCTTGACGACTCGCTCTATCACTATCTGCTTGATGTGTCCCTGCGCGAAACGCCGCTGCTCAAGCGCTTGCGCGACGAAACCCAGGCGTTGCCCATGGCGCGCTGGCAGGTGGCGCCGGAGCAGGGGCAGTTTCTTGCATTGCTGGTGAAGCTGACCGGCGCGCGACGTCTGCTGGAAATCGGAACGTTCACGGGGTACAGCGCGCTGTGCATGGCTGCGGCACTGCCCGATGACGGCTCGATGATCTGCTGCGATATTCCCGGCGACTACAATGCCACCGCACGTCGTTACTGGCGGGAGGCCGGCCTGGCCGAGCGTATTGATCTGCGTCTGGCGCCCGCGCTGGAGACCCTCGCCGAACTGGAGAGGCAAGGGCAGGGCGGGCAATTCGATCTGGTCTTCATCGACGCCGACAAGGCCAATTATCCCACCTACCTTGAACACGCGCTGCGGCTGCTGCGGGTGGGTGGATTGGCGGTGTTCGATAACACACTGTGGAGCGGTCGGGTACTGGAAGAGCATCCGCAGAGTGCAGACACCCGAGCCATCCAGGCGCTCAACCGTGCCTTGAAGGATGACTCGCGCGTGGACCTGTCGATGTTGCCGTTGGGCGATGGGCTCACGCTCTGCCGCAAACGGTGATCCTTGTGGAAGCGGGCTTGCCCGCGATGGCGGCAGTTCAAGCAACCTCCATGTTGCATGTGTCGGCCTCATCGCGGGCAAGCCCGCTCCCACAGGTTTGATGTGTAATTATTTAGCTGCTGAAACCCGCCAAACCTTGTTCCCTACATCGTCCGCCACCAACAAGGCGCCTTGCTGATCTATCACCACGCCCACTGGCCGGCCCATGGCTTTTTCTTGGTCATTGAGAAAACCCGTGAGCACATCCACCGGTTGCCCGCTTGGTTTGCCGGCGTCGAACGGCACGAATATCACTTTGTAGCCACTGTGCGGCTTGCGGTTCCATGAGCCGTGCTGGCCGATGAAGGCGCCCTGGGTGAATGGCGCCGGCAACCGGCTGCCTTCGGCAAACGTCAGTCCCAGGGATGCGGTGTGCGGGCCGACCGCATAGTCCGGCGCGATCGCCTTGGCCACCAGGCCCGGGTTTTGCGGCTCGACGCGAACGTCGACATGCTGGCCGTAATAGCTGAAAGGCCAGCCATAGAACGCGCCATCCTTGACCGAGGTGATGTAGTCCGGTACCAGATCGCTGCCGATTTCATCGCGCTCATTGACCGCCGTCCACAGGGCGCCGCTGTGCGGCTCCCAGGACAGGCCATTGGGGTTGCGCAAGCCCGAGGCAAAGATCCGGTGATTGCCGGTGGCGCGGTCCACTTCCCAGATCGCCGCACGGCCTTCTTCCTTGTCCAGGCCGTTTTCGGCAACGTTGCTGTTCGAGCCCACCGTCACGTACAGCTTGCTGCCGTCCTTGCTGGCGATGACATTCTTGGTCCAGTGGTGATTCAGTGTGCCGCCGGGCAGGTCGAGTACTTTGATCGGTTGCGACTTGATCGCTGTATCGCCGTTTTCATAGTGAAAGCGCAGCAATCGATCGGTGTCGGCGATGTACAGGTCATTGCCGACCAGCGCCATGCCGAAGGGCGAGTTCAGGTTTTCCAGAAACACCGTGCGGGTTTCCGCGATGCCGTCGTGGTCCTGGTCGCGCAGCAGGGTGATGCGATTGGGGCTCGGCACGCCCGCACCGGCGCGCCCCATGACTTTCTTCATGACCCAGCCGCGTATGCCTGTCCCGTCATCGGGTTTGAGCGGTGCATTGGTTTCGGCCACCAGCACGTCGCCATTGGGCAGCACGTAGAGCCAGCGCGGATGGTCGAGGTTCTCGGCGAACGCGGCCACTTGGGTGCCGGCAGCGGCGACGGGTTTGGCGCCCTCCGGCCAGCCGATCGCCGGGGTAATGTTGACCGTCGGAATCAGCGTCTTGTCGGGTTCTGGCAGTTTGGGTGACGGGCCGGTGCCGTCGGAGACTTGCAGGCTGGAGGTGTCACCGCAAGCGGCGAGTCCTCCGGCGAGCGCGATAGCGAGTACGAGTTGGGGCTTGCGCTTACTGATCTTCCCTATGAATGCAGTGACCTGGTCAGTAGAGAAGTTACGTTGCGCGATGGTTCAACCGTTAGCCGCGAGCTTCCTTGAACAGCACGGCAATGCCGGGATGATAGTGACCCCCTTCGTTGTGCAACTTGCGGTAGGCGTAGGGGAAATACCAGGCGACGGCGCAGGAGTGCTCCTTTTGCAGGTCGTCGACCATGTCCTGCAATTCTTCCGGGGTGGCACCATGCTGGGTTTTCTGCGGTGCCACAAACAGGCAGCCGAGTCTCAGGTCGCTGGCGTAACTGATGCGTTTGGCCTCGCTGGTGATATCGAGCAGGGCCTGGGTCAGGTTCAGGCTGTTCACCCGTGGCCAGCGTTGTGTGGCTTGAATCCAGGCGCGTGCTTCGGGTGTGGCGATAAACAGGTCGGCACGACCGTTGCGTTCGCCTTCATCGATTTGCTTGCGGGTGGGCGATTGTTGCAGGGTGACCATTTCGGCCATCCAGGCAGCGGCGGAAAGCAGGCCGAGATTGGCTTTTTCGTCGAGCCAGTAAGGCGTTTCGTTATCGCCGCGTACGGCGTTGTAGCGGTCGATACAGTCAAACCAGCGCTCCAGCACCGGGCGCAGGAATTCCAGTTGCGGATTGCTGATGGTCATGCCTTGCATGGGGCTCACCCTTGTTATTGTGATGTGGGGTTGTGGCTCTTTGATATCATTGCTTGAAGTGTGGCACAAGATTGGCGTCAGTTTATTGATCAACGGCAGTTATTCGCTCGCGTCCCCCGTCTTCAATTGACGCTCCACCCCCAACCCTCTAACCTTCGCGGCTTGTTTCAGGTGCTCTGTGACTTGGGTCGACAGAGTGAAACAGGGAAGCCGGTGAGCAGGTCCTTCAATGCGTGAAGGCCTTCGATCCCGGCGCTGCCCCCGCAACGGTAAATGAGTGAAAGCTGCGCCTTGAGCCACTGCGTCGTCATTGATGCGGGAAGGCGCGCAGCCAGGCCAACGCCGCTCATGAGCCCGGAGACCGGCCTGATCCATTCAGCGGCATCACGGTGGGCGATGCCAGGCTTCTTGCCGTCTGTTCTTGTGCCTGCCCGCCGTTATCCTGCCTCAACGGAGAGCTCTCCCATGACTGATACCCCTGATCGTGACGAACGTCATCTGGCGCGCATGTTGCGCAAAAAAGCCGTAATCGATGAACGCATCGCCAACTCCCCGAACGAATGCGGCCTGCTGCTGGTGCTGACCGGCAACGGCAAGGGCAAGAGCAGCTCGGCGTTCGGCATGCTGGCCCGCTCGATGGGCCACGGCATGCAGTGCGGTGTGGTGCAGTTCATCAAGGGGCGCAACAGCACGGGTGAAGAGCTGTTCTTCCGGCGCTTCCCGGAACAGGTTCGTTTTCATGTGATGGGCGAAGGTTTTACCTGGGAAACCCAGGATCGCCAGCGCGACATCGCCGCCGCCGAAGCCGCGTGGGACGTGTCCCGTGAACTGCTTAGAGATCCGTCCATCGGTCTGGTGGTGCTGGATGAGTTGAACATCGCCCTCAAGCACGGTTACCTCGATCTGGATCGGGTGCTCAGTGACTTGCAGGCTCGCCCGCCAATGCAGCACGTGGTGGTCACCGGTCGTGGCGCCAAGCCTGAGATGATCGAGTTGGCCGACACCGTCACTGAAATGGGCATGATCAAGCACGCCTTCCAGGCCGGTATCAAGGCGCAGAAAGGCGTCGAGTTGTGAGTCGCGCGGTATGAATAGCCCTCGTCAATGCCCGGCGGTACTGATTGCCGCGCCGGCCTCCGGTCAGGGCAAGACCACCGTCACCGCCGCGCTGGCCCGTTTGCATCGCAATCAGGGACGCAAGGTTCGTGTGTTCAAATGTGGCCCGGACTTTCTCGATCCGATGATTCTGGAGCGCGCCAGCGGTGCGCCGGTGTATCAACTGGACATGTGGATGGTCGGCGAGCAGGAGAGTCGGCGTCTGTTGTGGGAGGCCGCAGGCGAAGCGGACCTTATCCTCATCGAAGGTGTCATGGGGCTGTTCGATGGCACGCCGTCCAGTGCCGACCTGGCGCGGCACTTCGGTGTGCCGGTGCTGGGTGTGATCGACGGCACCGCCATGGCGCAGACCTTTGGTGCCCTGGCCCTGGGGCTGGCGCGCTATCAACCCGACTTGCCGTTTGCCGGTGTCCTGGCCAACCGCGTGGGCACCCTGCGTCACGCGCAGTTGCTTGAAGGCAGCCTGACCGAAGGCCTGCGTTGGTATGGCGCGTTGTCCCGCGAAACCGCTATCGAATTGCCGAGTCGTCACCTTGGCCTGGTGCAGGCCAGTGAGTTGAACGATCTCGATCTGCGCCTCGATGCGGCGGCCGAAGCCCTGGCCAGCAGTTGCGAGGTGGCGCTTCCGCCGGCCGTGGAATTCGCTGCCCCGGATGTGATCGCTGCCGAACCACTACTGGCGGGTGTGCGCATTGCCGTGGCCCGTGATGAAGCCTTTGCCTTTACCTATGGCGCCAGCCTGGATTTGCTGCGGGCCATGGGCGCCGAGTTGTCGTTCTTTTCACCGATGCGTGACAGTCGTCTACCCGAGGCAGACAGCCTCTATCTGCCGGGCGGCTACCCGGAATTGCATCATGTGGCGTTGTCGCAAAACACCTCGATG
Organism: Pseudomonas fluorescens group sp. PF-69; assembly: GCF_054481235.1. Taxonomy (NCBI): domain Bacteria; kingdom Pseudomonadati; phylum Pseudomonadota; class Gammaproteobacteria; order Pseudomonadales; family Pseudomonadaceae; genus Pseudomonas; species Pseudomonas fluorescens group sp. PF-69. Next base: position 3,405,809 of record NZ_JBTMNC010000001.1, read on the forward strand.
CTGAACGCGATCCGCGCGCACCACGAGGCGGGCAAACCCTTGCTCGCCGAATGTGGCGGCATGTTGTATTTGCTCGATTCGCTCACCGATGTCGAAGGTACGCGTGCAGAATTGGTCGGCCTGCTGGCCGGGGATGCGGTGATGCAAAAGCGTCTGGCAGCGCTGGCGCTGCAGGCTGTCGAATTGCCGGAAGGTTCCCTGCGTGGGCATACCTATCATCATTCGCTGACCACCACCGGGCTCGTGCCGATTGCCCGTGGCTTGAGCCCCAATGGCGGTCGCGGGGCGGAGGCGGTTTATCGTGAGGGGCGGATGACAGCTTCTTATGTGCATTTCTATTTTCCGTCCAATCCGACCGCTGTAGCCGCATTGTTTGCACCCGATCTTGAGGACGCCTTCGCCGGCAAGCCGGCTCCTGCAGTTGATCACCTGAACCCTGTAGGCGCTGGCTTGCCAGCGAAGAGGCCATGACCGACAACGCATTCACCGAAGCCGAACGCGCGGCGGTCTACCGGGCCATCGGCGAACGTCGCGACATGCGTCACTTCAGTGGTGGCACGGTTGAGCCTGAATTGCTGCGGCGGTTGCTCGAAGCCGCGCACCAGGCGCCAAGTGTCGGCTTGATGCAGCCCTGGCGGTTCATCCGCATCAGCGACCAAACCCTGCGCGGCCAGATCCGGGAACTGGTGGAGCAAGAGCGCATTCGCACCGCCGAAGCCCTCGGCGAACGCACCGACGAATTCATGCAGCTCAAGGTCGAAGGCATCAATGATTGCGCCGAGGTGTTGGTGGCGGCGCTGATGGACGATCGCGAGCGGCATATTTTCGGTCGTCGCACCTTGCCGGAAATGGACATGGCCTCGTTGTCCTGCGCGATCCAGAACCTGTGGCTGGCGTCCCGGGCCGAAGGCTTGGGCATGGGCTGGGTCTCGCTGTTCGAACCGCAAGCCCTGGCCGATTTGCTCGGCTTGCCGCCCGGTGCCAAACCATTGGCCATTTTGTGCCTGGGACCGGTCAAGGAATTCTACCCGGCACCGATGTTGGTCCTTGAAGGCTGGGCGCAGGCGCGTCCGCTAAGTGAATTGTTGTATGAAAATTATTGGGGAGTGCGCCAATGAGTGTGGCGTTGTTGAGTGTCGCCGCCGTGGCGCTGGATGCGCTGCTGGGTGAACCCAAACGCTGGCATCCGCTGGTGGCGTTCGGCCGGTTTGCCGAGCGTATCGAGCAACGTTTCAACGCGGGTGGTCGCGGCTGGCGCAGTCACGGGGTCACCGCGTGGGTGATTGCGGTGTTGCCGCTGACCTTGTTGGCCACGGCATTTTCCTGGGCGCCTTATGTGGGCTGGATGGTCGAGATTCTTGCGTTGTACTGCGCCCTCGGCATGCGCAGCCTGGGCGAACACGTCGAACCCGTGGCCAGGGCTTTGCGCAGCGATGATCTGGAGGAGGCGCGTACGCGCGTCAGTTACCTGGTCAGCCGCAAGACCAGCGAACTGGATAAAACCGAAGTGGCCCGTGCCGCCACCGAGTCGGTACTGGAAAACGGCAGTGACGCCGTGTTTGCCGCGCTGTTCTGGTTTGCCGTGGCCGGTGCGCCAGGCGTGGTGCTCTACCGTTTGAGCAACACGCTGGATGCCATGTGGGGCTATCGCAATGAACGCTTCGAGCGTTTCGGCTGGGCGGCAGCCAGGATCGATGATGTGCTCAATTACATTCCCGCGCGTTTGGTGGCATTGACCTACGCCTTGCTGGGCAAGACCCGACTGGCCTTGAAATGCTGGCGGACCCAGGGCCCGACCTGGGACAGCCCGAACGCCGGCCCGGTGATGGCTGCGGGCGCCGGTGCGCTGGGCGTCGAATTGGGTGGGGCGGCGATCTATCACGGTGAACTGCATCAACGTCCGCAACTGGGTGAAGGCGTGCCAGCGGATGCCGACGCCATTGATCGTGGCTGGCAACTGGTCCAGCGCGGGGTATGGTTATGGCTGCTGATTCTCTGCCTGGGGGCTGAATTTTATGCTTGAGCACGGTGGACGGTTGCGCAAGGCAGCGCTCGAATACGGCATCGAGGAAGCCGATTGGCTTGACCTGTCCAGCGGCCTCGCGCCCTGGCCGTTTCCCGTTCCGGATATCCCGCTGCGGGCCTGGGCGCGGCTGCCGGAAAACGATGACGGGCTGGAACAGGCCGCCTGCGATTACTACGGCACCCTGCAGGTATTGCCGGTGGCGGGGTCGCAGATGGCCATCCAGTTACTGCCGCGTCTGCGTCGGGCGGGGAAGGTGGGCGTGCTGTCGCCGTGTTATGCCGAACATGCCGAAGCGTGGCGCCGCAATGGCTACATCGTGCGTGAGGTGCTTGAGCAGGAAGTCGATTTTTTTGTCGACAGCCTGGATGTGTTGGTGGTGGTCAACCCGAATAATCCCACCGGCTTGAGCCTGCCCCCCGCTCGCCTGCTCGACTGGCATTCACGGCTGGCCCAGCGCGGTGGCTGGCTGGTGGTGGACGAAGCATTCATGGACAACACACCGCAGCAGAGCCTGGCGCCGTTCTCCCATCTGGTCGGCCTGATCGTGCTGCGCTCGTTCGGCAAGTTCTTTGGTCTGGCCGGGGTGCGGCTGGGATTTGTCCTGGCCGAGCGCAAGTTGCTCAAGTTGCTCGCCGAACAAGTGGGGCCATGGGCCGTCAGCGGTCCGACCCGGGTGGTGGGCCAGGCCTGCCTGCGTGATGTCGAAGAGCACGCATCGCAACGCGTGCGCGCGGAAGTGGCCAGTGAACGTCTGGCGGCGCTCCTGGAGCAGCACGGTTTCAAGCCTGACGGCGGCTGCGCATTGTTCCAGTGGTTGATCACCGATCGCGCCGAAGAACTGCATGAGTTCATGGCCCGGCGCGGCATTTTGCTGCGGTTGTTCACGCACAACAGCAGTCTGCGCTTCGGGTTGCCTGCCGATGAAGCCGACTGGGTGCGTCTTGCCGCAGCATTCGCGGCCTTTGCCAAGGAAGGCCAATGACAACGTTGATGGTGCAGGGCACCACATCCGATGCCGGTAAAAGCACACTGGTGACGGCGTTGTGTCGTTGGGTTACGCGTCAGGGCGTCAGCGTGGTGCCGTTCAAGCCGCAGAACATGGCGCTCAACAGCGCCGTGACGGCCGACGGTGGCGAAATCGGTCGCGCGCAAGCCGTGCAGGCACAGGCCGCTTACCTCGAACCGCACACCGATATGAACCCGGTGCTGCTCAAGCCCAACAACGATACCGGCGCTCAGGTGATCATCCATGGTCGCGCCGTCACGACCATGAACGCCGTCGCCTATCACGACTACAAAGCCATCGCCATGCAAGCGGTGCTGGCTTCCCACGCGCGGTTGAGTGCGGCGTATCCGGTGGTGATGGTCGAAGGTGCGGGGTCGCCAGCGGAGATCAACCTGCGTGCCGGGGACATCGCCAACATGGGCTTCGCCGAGGCGGTGGATTGCCCGGTGCTGCTGATCGCCGACATCAATCGTGGCGGGGTGTTCGCGCATCTGGTGGGGACGCTGGAGCTGCTGTCGCCCAGCGAGCAGGCGCGAGTCAAGGGCTTCATCATCAATCGCTTTCGCGGCGATATCGCCTTGCTGCAACCCGGCCTCGATTGGCTGGAACAGCGCACCGGCAAGCCAGTGATCGGCGTGCTGCCGTACGTACTGGATCTGCACCTGGAGGCCGAGGATGGCATCGATCAGCGCCAGACCGACAAGGCCGATCAGGTTTTGAAAGTGGTGGTGCCGGTGCTGCCGCGCATCAGCAACCACACCGATTTCGACCCGTTGCGCCTGCACCCGCAAGTGGACCTGCAATTCATCGGTCCCGGCCAGGCGATTCCGCCAGCCGATCTGATCATCCTTCCCGGCTCGAAAAGCGTGCGCAACGACCTGGCGTATCTGCGCGCCAACGGTTGGGAAACCGCGATCTCGCGACACCTGCGCTACGGCGGCAAAGTGCTGGGCATCTGCGGCGGTCTGCAAATGCTCGGCGAGCAGGTGCACGATCCGCTGGGCCTGGAAGGCGTTCCGGGGTCCAGCGCCGGGCTGGGGGTGCTGGCGTTTGAAACCCGACTCGAAGAACACAAGCAGCTGCGCAATGTGCGCGGGCGTCTGGCGCTGGAGAATGCTGAAGTCAGCGGCTATGAAATCCATGCCGGCGTCACCACCGGGCCGGCGCTGGAAAACGCCGCCGTACTGCTCGATGACGGACGCTGTGACGGTGCGCAAAGTGTCGATGGGCAGATTTTCGGCACCTATCTGCACGGTCTGTTCGAATCCCCGGCAGCGTGCAGCGCCCTGTTGCGTTGGGCGGGCTTGCAGGCTGTGCAGGACGTGGATTACCACGGATTGCGCGAGCGCGATATCGAGCGGCTGGCGGATCTGGTGGAGATGCATCTGGATACCGGGCTGCTGCGTGAACTCTGTGGGATTTGAAGTGACTGCACAGGCCCCATCGCGAGCAGGCTCGCTCCCGCATTAAAACGCGGTCAATTGTAGGGGCGGGCTTGCCCGCGATGAGGCCTGTCGCTACACCGCCAAATAAAAGGTTATGAACATGCTCCAACTGATCCTCGGCGGCGCCCGCTCCGGCAAAAGCCGTCTGGCCGAAAAACTCGCCTCAGACTGCCAGCTGCAAGTGACCTACATCGCCACCAGCCAGCCGCTGGACGGTGAAATGAGCCAGCGGGTCGCCCATCACCGTGCCCGTCGTCCGGCCGAATGGGCGTTGATCGAAGAGCCGCTGGAATTGGCCCGCGTCCTGCGCGAAACCGCCAGTGCCGAACGCTGCCTGTTGGTGGATTGCCTGACCCTGTGGCTGACCAATCTGCTGATGCTCGACGATGCGCAACGCCTGAGCGCCGAGCGCGATGCCCTGCTGGAGTGCCTGGCGTCGCTGCCGGGTGAAATCATTTTTGTCAGCAACGAAACCGGAATGGGTGTCGTGCCGCTGGGCGAATTGACTCGCCGTTATGTCGATGAAGCCGGTTGGCTGCATCAAGCTCTGGCCGAGCGTTGTCAGCGAGTCATCCTGACCGTCGCCGGCCTGCCCCTGACTTTGAAAGGTACTGCGTTATGACCCAATCCTGGTGGCTGAACCCGTGCAAACCGATCGACCTCGATGTGCTCGAGCAGGCGCAAGCCCGGCAACAGCAACTGACCAAGCCGGCCGGCTCGCTCGGTCAGCTCGAAGCGGTGGCGGTGCAATTGGCGGGCTTGCAAGGGCAGATCAAGCCAAGCCTGGATCAACTGTGGATCGCGATTTTTGCCGGTGACCATGGCGTGGTGGCTGAAGGCGTGTCGGCATATCCCCAGGAAGTCACCGGGCAGATGCTGCATAACTTCGTCACCGGCGGTGCAGCGATCAGCGTGCTGGCGCGGCAGTTGGGTGCGTGCCTCGAAGTGGTGGACCTGGGCACGGTAACGCCGGCATTGAACCTGCCGGGTGTGCGTCATCTGAACATCGGTCCGGGGACGGCGAATTTCATGCAAGGTCCGGCGATGACACCGGCGCAAGGTGAGCGTGCTCTCCAGGCCGGTCGCGACAGTGTGCAGCGCGCGCGCGCGTCGGGCGCTCAGCTATTCATCGGTGGCGAAATGGGCATTGGCAACACCACGGCGGCCAGCGCCCTGGCGTGCGCATTGCTGGAGTGCCCGGTGGTGCATCTGGCCGGACCAGGCACCGGGTTGAACGCAGCAGGTGTCAGCCGTAAGGCTCAGGTGATCGAACGCGCGTTGGCCCTTCACGGCGCTCAGCGTGGTGATGCGTTGCAGACCCTGTTGAACCTCGGTGGTTTTGAAATTTCGGCACTGGTGGGGGCTTACCTGGCCTGCGCCCAGGAAGGCATTGCGGTGCTGGTGGACGGTTTCATTTGCAGCGTCGCGGCGCTGGTCGCGGTGCGCTTGAATCCCGAGTGCCGACAGTGGCTGTTGTTCGGCCATCGCGGTGCCGAGCCAGGGCACCGCCATGTGCTGGAAACCCTGAGCGCCGAACCCTTGCTCGACCTCGGCTTGCGTCTGGGCGAAGGCAGCGGCGCTGCGCTGGCCGTGCCATTGCTGCGTCTGGCCTGCGACCTGCATGGGCAAATGGCGACGTTCGCCGAGGCAGCGGTGGCGGATCGTCCGGCATGACGTTGCGTCTGGATATGCTGCGTCATGGCGAAACCGAGCTCGGTGGCGGCTTGCGTGGCAGCCTCGATGATGCGTTGACCGAAAAAGGCTGGCAGCAAATGCGCGAGGCGGTGCTGGCGCAAGGGCCTTGGGATCGTCTGGTCAGTTCGCCCCTGCAGCGTTGTGCGCGGTTCGCGGAAGAACTGGCAGGGCGATTGGGCTTGCCGGTCGAGTTGCAGGCCGACCTGAAAGAACTGCATTTCGGCGCCTGGGAGGGGCAGAGCGCTGCGGCGCTGATGGAAACCGATGCCGATTCCCTCGGGTTGTTCTGGGCCGATCCTTATTCGTTCACGCCGCCTCAGGGCGAGCCCGTCGCGGCGTTCGCAGCGCGGGTGCTGGCGGCGGTGGCGCGTTTGCATGCTGCCTACGCGGGCGAGCGGGTATTGCTCGTCAGTCATGGCGGGGTCATGCGCTTGTTGCTGGCGCAGGCGCGCGGCTTGCCGCGTGAGCAGTTGCTCAACGTCGAAGTCGGTCATGGCGCACTGTTTTCGCTGTCGGTCGAGTCCGACGGATTGTTAAGGGAAGCGGTCTGACCATGCTGCCGTTCTGGATCGCCTTACAGTTTCTCAGCAGCCTGCCGGTCCGTCTGCCGGGCATGCCGGCACCGCAGGAGCTGGGGCGGTCGCTGCTGTTCTATCCGCTGGTGGGCTTGTTGTTCGGCGGGATTCTATGGGCGCTCAACTGGCTGATGCTCGGCGCGCCGCTGCTGCTGCACGCGGTACTCCTGCTCACCGTTTGGGTGTTGCTCAGCGGCGCATTGCACCTGGACGGCCTGGCCGACAGCGCCGATGCGTGGCTCGGTGGCTTCGGCGACCGTGAACGCACATTGGCCATCATGAAAGACCCGCGCAGCGGACCGATTGCGGTGGTCACGCTGGTGTTGGTGCTGCTGCTGAAATTCGCCGCGCTGCTGGCCTTGATCGAACAGCAACACGCCGTCGCGCTGATCATCGTGCCGTTGCTCGGGCGCAGTGCGTTGCTGGGTTTATTCCTGACCACGCCCTATGTGCGTGCCGGTGGCCTGGGTCAGGCGCTGGCCGATCATCTGCCGCGCTCGGCGGGCAAGCAGGTGTTGGCGGTCAGTGGCTTGGCCTGCATGCTGATTGCTGGCTTGAGTGGTTTTTTTGCCGTGGTGCTGGCAGTCGTGCTGTTCGCGTGGTTGCGACAGGTCATGTTGCGGCGATTAGGCGGGACGACGGGCGATACGGCCGGGGCGTTGCTGGAATTGCTGGAAGTTGCGATGCTGGTCGGGCTGGCCTTGATATAAGGCTGCGCGAGCAGGGTTGCTCTTACGGGTTGCATGTAACAAAAAATTTGCTTTCACTTAACCACGGGTATATACACGCACCATGCTCGAATCCCAATGTTTATGCATCAACCTGCGTCGCGCCGCCCGTGGCGTCAGCAGGCATTACGACGGCGCTCTCGACGGTTTCGGGATCAACGTTGCGCAGTATTCTTTGCTGTGCAATCTGCAGCGTCTGGATCAACCGAGTATTTCCACCCTGGCCGAGGCCATGGGACTGGATCGCAGCACCCTGGGGCGCAATTTGCGCGTCCTGGAAGGCGAGGGCCTGGTGATGCTGGTCGAGGGCGAAGACATGCGTAACCGTATCGTGCGCCTGACCGACGCCGGTGCCGAGCGCTTGAAAGCAGCCCTGCCGGCCTGGGAAGCGGCACAGCAGCGATTGGTTGATCGCTTGGGCGCCGAGAAGCGGGAAACGTTGTTGAAATTGCTGGACGAACTGGCTTGATGCCGGTTTTCCAGAACTTAAGCGGGTATATACCCGCGATTGGAGAATAATAATGACATCGATGTGGCGTACCTGTGGTTGGGTTTTATTGGGGAGTGCGCTGATCCTTGCGTTGTCTCTTGGCGTGCGACACGGCTTCGGGCTGTTTCTGGCGCCGATGAGTGCCGAGTTTGGCTGGGGGCGTGAAGTCTTTGCCTTCGCCATCGCCCTGCAAAACCTGATCTGGGGCTTGGCGCAGCCATTCACCGGCGCGCTGGCGGATCGCTTCGGTGCGGCGAAAGTGGTGCTGATCGGCGGCGTTCTGTACGCCCTGGGCCTGTTGTTCATGGGCCTGTCGGATTCGGCCGTCACGCTGTCCTTGAGTGCCGGACTGTTGATCGGTATCGGTCTGTCCGGCACTTCGTTTTCGGTGATTCTCGGCGTGGTCGGGCGTGCTGTCCCGCCGGAGAAACGCAGCCTGGGCATGGGGATCGCCAGCGCCGCCGGTTCCTTTGGTCAGTTTGCCATGGTGCCCGGCACGCTCGGGTTGATCGGTTGGCTCGGCTGGTCTGCGGCGCTGCTGGCTTTGGGCTGCCTGGTGGCCTTGATCGTGCCGTTGGTCAGCATGCTCAAGGACAAGCCTTTGCCGGTGCTTGGCCATGAGCAAACCTTGTCCGAGGCACTGCGTGAGGCCTGTTCCCATTCGGGCTTCTGGCTGCTGGCGTTCGGCTTTTTTGTCTGCGGTTTTCAGGTGGTCTTCATTGGCGTGCACTTGCCGGCGTATCTGGTGGATCAGCACCTTCCGGCGACGGTCGGCACCACGGTGCTGGCACTGATTGGTTTGTTCAATATCTTCGGCACCTACACCGCAGGCTGGCTCGGTGGACGCATGTCCAAACCGCGTTTGCTCACGGGGCTTTACCTGTTGCGGGCGGTGGTGATTGCGTTGTTCCTGTGGGCGCCGGTGACCACGACTACCGCTTATCTGTTCGGTATGGCCATGGGTTTCCTGTGGCTGTCGACGGTGCCGTTGACCAATGGCACGGTAGCGACCTTGTTCGGCGTACGAAACCTGTCCATGCTCGGCGGGATTGTCTTCCTGTTTCACCAGCTCGGTTCGTTCCTCGGTGGCTGGTTGGGCGGGGTGGTCTACGACCGTACCGGGAGTTATGACTTGATCTGGCAGGTAGCGATTCTGTTGAGCCTGATGGCCGCCGCCCTCAACTGGCCGGTGCGCGAAACGCCGGTGGCACGCCTGCAAACGCAAATGAGCGCGACATGAACAACTTCTGGCCGCGCATTACCCTTCTTGGCGTTTGTGCCTTGCTGCTGGCTCTGGCGTGGTGGGGCTGGCATCGGGGTGGGTTGGCCTTGATGCAGTTGGGCATGGGTGCTTGCTAGCAGGATAAGAGGGCGAGTAACTTCGACAGCTGACGACTTATAAGGAAGCCCTGACATGTTGATGCGCTGGCTGGCGGCACCTGCATTACTGGTCGCGTTTACCGGGTTGGCTCAGGCCGCAGAATGCCCGACGCTGTTGGAAGGTTCGCTGCCCAAACTACGCGCCAAGGAATCCATCGACTTGTGCCAGCGCTTCGCGGGCAAGCCTTTGGTGGTGGTCAATACCGCCAGTTTTTGTGGCTTCGCCCCGCAGTTCAAAAGCCTTGAAGCACTGAATCAGCGTTACAAGGATCAGGGGCTGGAGGTGATCGGTGTGCCGTCCAATGACTTCAAACAGGAGTCAAAGGACGGTGCCGAGACGGCCAAGGTCTGTTATGTGAATTACGGCGTGACCTTCACCATGACCGAGCCGCAGAAAGTCCGCGGTGATGAGGCGACGCACCTGTTCCGGGTGCTCGCCGAGCAGTCCAGCGCGCCGAAGTGGAATTTCTACAAGTACGTGGTCGATCGTCAGGGCAAGGTGATCGCCAATTTCTCCAGCCTGACCAAACCCGATGATCCCGATTTCATCGCGGCAGTGGAGAAGGCTCTGGCTTCGCCGCCTCCCGCTTCCGCTCCCTGATCGATGCCCACTAAAAAGCCCCGCCTCTGTGCAAGAGAGCGGGGCTTTTTTGATTCAGGTGGCAAGCGGTTCAGGCCCGCCGTGAATCATCAGAAGCGGTAGGTTGCACCGACACCGAAACCGTTTGCACTGTTTTCGTACTTGGCGTTGTAGGACTGACCCAAAGCGTTAGCGCGTTTGACAGTGACAGATTCTTCCTTGAGGTAGGAGTAAGCCACATCAATGGTCCAGTCGTCGGTTGGGCTGAAGCCTGCACCGATGCTGAAAATCGTCCGGTCGCCGGTAGGAATGCGCGGCGAACGATCAGTGTTGTTGGTGGGCGACTGGTCAAAGGAGAGACCGGTACGCAATACCCACTGCTTGTTCAACTGATAGGAAGTACCCAGGGCGTAGGCCCAGGTGTCATGCCAGTTCTGGTCTTCCTTGATGGTGCCAACGATTTGTGGGGCGAGGGCACCGCCGCTTTGTGCGGTTACGCCGTCGTTGTTGACCGTGATGTCTTTCAGGCGGCTCCAGCGGGTCCAGGTCGCACCGGCATAGAGCTTCCAGGCATCGTTCAAATCTTGAGTCACGGAAAGGTCATAGGACTCAGGTGTTTCGAGCTTCAGCGAGGCGTCGTAACGGTTGGATTTGAGCAGCTGAGGTGGCACGCCAGCGCCAGCAGTCACATCGGTGTGGCCGTCGAGCTTGTAGTTCACTTTCGAGTGGTAGGTCAGGCCCACGCGAGTGGTGTCGGTGGCTTGCACCAGGATACCGGCGTTCCAGCCCAAGGCTGTATCGTCGCCCTTGATCTCCACATTGTTGTCGCCAGTCCGTGGGACTGGGAGCGCAATGTCCGATTCCAGGGTGCCGGTAATCCGGTTGATGGTAGGACCAAAACCGATCGAGACCTTGTCGTTGAACGCGTAACTGACGGTTGGTTGCAGAGTGACGACTTTGACTTCGCTCTTGCTGCCGAAAGCGCGGCCCTGAAAGCCGTTTTCGTAGTTGGTGATCAGCCCGAACGGAGCGTAGACACCAAAACCGACAGCCCATTCATCGTTGAGTTTATTTGTATAGAAACCCATCGGTACTGAAGTGAACGGAACCATATCGCCTTTGTTGGTTCCGCTTGAACGGCCACTGGTATCGCTGATATCGGTCGAGGCGTCGATCGCTGCGATACCGCCGGTGATTTGCTGGCCTTTGAGGCGGGCCATACCGGCAGGGTTGCCAAAAACTGTACTTGCATCTTCGGCAGAAGAAGAGCGCCCGGCAAAACCAGTCCCCATTCCGCTGATGCTTTGTTCGTTGAGGGCAAAGCCGCTTGCGAAGATTTGGGTGGATGCCAAGGCAACGGCGAGGCTAATGGTGGTTTTGAGCATTACTTTTTTCATTATTAGAACTCCTGGAGATCACCGGGGCGGAAATTACCAACATTTTCGTCCGGGCGCCATAGGCTGTATCGCTTGATTTAGAGCGGTTTTGTAGGACAATCCGACCAAATTCGCGACCAGTTGTGCGATGTTTGAATCCAGGAAATCAGCAGGCGACCTGATTCAGCGGTGAAACACAGGTGTGCCAGGCGTAGGTGAAGTCTCTCAGGCGTCCTTGGGGCTGGAAAGTCTGGCGCCAGATTCGCGCCATTCCCAGGAGGTCGTCGGCTTCAGGGAGGGGAGTGTTCTGTTCTTCGACCAGCAGCCAGGCGATGGCTGTGGCGTAACGCAAGTTGACGGTCAATTCGAGGTGCGGGCCGCTGAGAAAAGCATGTTGGCTGGCCAGGCCCCGGACCAGGCTGGCGCGTTCGGGATCGAGTGCCAGATAGTGGTCCCAGAGTGCCTGATGGCGGGGTTCGGCGATTCGGTAGAGGCCGTGTCCACGGCGGTCGTGCAGGGCGGAACCAAGGGCTGACTGGCTGGCGGCAATGCCCACCAACAGGGATTCGGCAATTGCGCTATGGCGTCCAAGATAGATCAATGTCGGGCGGATCACATAGCGGCACAGTTCGCTGGCAGCGATACCCATAAAACCCTCGAAACTCGAAATGGGCGGCGATACCTGAAAGGCTTTGGCAGCGGTGGATCGACTCAGGCTCGCCGGAAGCGGAACAAGCCGCTTGAGTTGAAGTGTAGTGTCATATTCGCGACGTAAAGGCCTGTTTTTAAAATATTTACGGCTGCCAGTTATAACCGTTATATCGGTTAGTGCTTAACCGGTATCCACCCCAGGTGAAATGTCGAGCAACAAAAAGCCCCGCGTTTTGAGCGCGGGGCTTTTGGTGTTTCAGCCTTGCTGGCGCCTCAGGCAACCAGTGCCTGACGGGTACGATCGATCACAGCCTGCAGCGGTTCGGCGCTGGAGTACTGATCCGGATACAGGCGTTCGCTATGACGGGCGATGCCGTGTTCGTTGACCAGCGTGAAGCTGAAGCAGCCTTTGCGAGCGGCCATGATCAGGCAGTTCATTGGTGCAAAAGCGTTGGTTAGGGTGCGAATGGCATCCTGAGTATGGATTTGAGTAGACATAGTCATTGGTGTTCCTACAAGCGACACGGATAAGAACCGTGCAAAATTAAAACGTTCCAGTGACGACAACCACCATTGGTCGAACGAAGAACCCGACTGGAACAAAGCAGCCAGTTTGAAGCGCTGATAAATTGGCGCGCTTGGGCTGGCAGGTAGGTACTTAGGAGGGCAGGCAACACATCAAGGGCAAAGGTTCTGGGCCCGGGGTGAAGATCCTGATCAATTTGCAGGTTGGTTCGGTCAGAGTAAATGAGCCTGGCAACACCCTTTGCTTACGATTCAAAGGCTGTGTTGGCGCAAGAGTTACCTGGAAACCATCGAGGTGGTCGATCCCGCTTGTTCGGTGGAGGCTTCGTTTGAGAAGGCTGTCCGGGGGATTTGTTCGACCAGAATTGACTTTCAGCTTGGTACTAACGCCGCGGATACTAACTGATTGAATGGGCGAAGGGAAGTGTGATGGCAAAAAAGATTGAGGGCGACGTTCAATCCCGTTCCCGGAGGACGTTGGATCGGGGCTGATAACCCCCCAGGTACGCGCTGAAACAGCCCGCAATCCGACCGGCGGCGGTGGAAATCCAACCAGTCAGAACCCGCCCTGGTCATGGAGTTGTCACAGTTTATCCCCAACTTCGCTGACAAAACGTACCGAAAGAGCGCACTGATATAACCGTCAATAAGGTACTTGTGCACATAAGTTGCGCAGTCTGTCACTCCACTGTCATCCAGCCTTCAATCGCAGTGGGTGCCTGTAACCAAAATTTAAGTCAATGAAAAACATCGCTTTTTTTTACTGGTGAAAAAATCGTCAGTTTGACTGCGAGCCCCATTCCATAGGGCTTTGCGAGAGTTCAGGGGCGGTTGTCCACTGAGTTATCCACAGCTTCTGTGGATTGTCCCCAGCGCTTGCTCTAGGACGGGCGTGCCGCATTTTTTCGACTTTACCTGTAAGAAAAAAAGAGTAGAGTGGCGCGCCTTCCGATCTGCCCCACAGTGCTTTATGAAGTTTCGTTCACATTCCATTTCCTCTCCCGCCAAACCTTCCATTGTTGTCCCGCCCAAGCGCTTTTCGATGCGCGTGGCCGAGTGGTTATTGGATAGCCCACGCCTGGGCGAAAACCCCAGCGTCAAACACATTGCCGGGCGTTTGCTCAAGCAACCGGCGCGTGAGGGCGTCGTGGCCGCGCAAAGCCGCCTCGGTCAACTGATGTGTCGGGAATGTGGTAATACCCGGGATCGACGGATTGGCCAGGACCTGTTGCGCCAAGCCGCGCGTGCAGGGGATTTGCGCGCGCAAAAGGAACTGGGGCTGATTGAAGACTGAGCTGTCCAAGACCTGACGCCTTGGTTAACCTTCAAGCTTTATTTCAATGGCAGGAATGGCTATGGCTATGGACTTGACCAGCGCATTGCTCGGTCTGGCGGGCGCTGCACTGCCGCTGCTGGTGTTGGCCTGGCAACTGCAACGTCGAGCGGGCACCGCACAGGCAGAAGTGGCGCTCCTGGAAGAGCGCCTGTCCACGGCAAATCTGGCTCAGGATGGCTTGAACGCCCAACTTGAAGCCTGTCGCGATGAAATCGCGGATCTTGGCCAGGCCAACTCCGCCAAGCAGGCCGACCTTGCCGCCGTGCGCCGTGAAGTCGAATTGTTGCAGATCGAACGTGACGATGCCCGCGATGCCGCTCACGCCTGGAATATCGAACGCGCCGGAAAGGACGCCGAACTGCGTCGTCTGGATGCCTTGGCCGCCTCGCTCAACGCAGAGCTGCGCGAACAGCAGGAAAGCCATCAGCAGCGCCTCAATGACTTGCAAGGCTCGCGCGACGAGCTTCGGGCGCAGTTCGCCGAGTTGGCGGGGAAAATCTTCGATGAGCGTGAACAGCGTTTTGCCGAAACCAGTCAACAGCGCCTGGGGCAATTGCTCGACCCACTGAAGGAGCGCATCCAGTCCTTTGAAAAACGCGTCGAAGAGAGCTACCAGGCGGAAGCCCGGGAGCGCTTCTCGCTGGCCAAGGAGCTGGAGCGTCTGCAACAACTCAATCTGCGACTGAGTGACGAAGCCACCAACCTGACCCGCGCATTGAAAGGGCAGAAAACCCAGGGTAATTGGGGCGAACTGATCCTCGAGCGAGTGCTCGAACATGCCGGGCTGGAAAAAGGGCGCGAGTATCAGACCCAGGTCAATCTCAAGGGCCCGGACGGCGAGCGCTTCCAGCCGGACGTCATCATTTACCTGCCGGGCGACAAGCAGGTGGTGGTCGACTCCAAGGTCAGCCTCACGGCGTATCAGCAGTACGTTGCCGCAGAAGACGAGGCCATCGGCCAGATCGCCATCAAGCAACACGTCCTGTCCCTGCGCAATCACGTTAAAGGTTTGGCCGGGAAGGACTACAAACGCCTCGACGGCCTGCACAGCCTGGATTTTGTCTTGTTGTTCGTGCCGATCGAAGCGGCCTTTTCCGCGGCGCTGCAGGCTGAGCCGACGCTGTTTCAGGAGGCGTTCGACCGCAGTATCGTGATCGTCAGCCCGACCACCTTGCTGGCGACGCTGCGCGTCATCGACAGCCTGTGGAAACAGGAGCGTCAGAGCCAGAATGCGCGGGAAATCGCCGAGCGGGCCGGGTGGCTGTACGACAAGTTCGTGTTGTTTATCCAGGATCTGGATGAGGTCGGCAATCGCCTGCAGCAACTGGACAAGGCTTACAGCTCGGCGCGCAACAAGCTGACAGAGGGTCGCGGCAATCTGGTCAGCCGCAGTGAACAACTGAAGTTGCTGGGGGCGAGGGCGAGCAAAAGCCTGCCAGCCGATTTGCTCGAGCGGGCGATGACCGATGTGGACGGGTTGGTCGAATTGCCGGAGTAGTAAAACAACATCGCGAGCAGGGGAATGCGTTCGAATGGGGGAGCGAGCCTGCTCGCGATAGCGATGGGCGCGGACCATCGCGCCCGCCAAGCACTACAACGGCAAATACCGGCTCAACAACGCTCGCAATGCCGCCGGCTTCACCGGTTTGGCCAGGTAATCCAGTCCCGCCGCATGCACCTGGGCCATCGTTTCCTGTCGCCCATCGGCACTGATCACCACGCCCGGCACAGGCTCGCCCAATCGGGTGCGCAGCCAGGCCATCAACTCCGTGCCGGTTTCGCCGTGGTCGAGGTGGTAGTCCACCAACGCCAGTTGCGGACGTACCCCTTCATCGAGCAATGCCACGCACTCATCGCGATTGCGTGCAGTCCAGACCTGACAACCCCAGCGGGTCAGCAGGCTGTTCATGCCGATCAGGATGCTGTCCTCGTTATCGATGCACAGCACCTGCGCACCACTGAGTAATTTGCCGTTGAGTTCCACAGCCTTGGCCGGCTGCGCGGTTTGCGCCCTGGCCAGCGGGACGCTGACGCTGAAAACGCTGCCGTGCCCCGGCCAGGAGCGAACGCGCAGGGTGTGTCCTAGTACGCGGCACAAGCCGTCGGCAATGGCGAGGCCTAGCCCCAGGCCTTTCTCGGCGCTGGTTTGATGACTGTCGAGGCGTTTGAACTCCTCGAAAATCACCTGCTGTTTATCTTCAGGAATGCCGGGCCCACGGTCCCACACCTCCAGACACAATTCACCCTTGCGCCGGCGAACCCCCAGGAGCACCGGGCCCTTGGCGTAGCGGAAAGCGTTGGTCAGGAAGTTCTGCAGGATTCGGCGCAACAGTTTGATATCGCTGTCGATGCGCAGTTTGCTGCTCCGGACGCGAAACTCGAGCCCTTGTTCCCGCGCCAGCGCCTTGAATTCGGCGCCGAGCGTGTCAAACAACTCGTTGAGCGCGAACGGCTTGGGGTTTGGATTGATCTTGCCGTTTTCGAGGCGGGAAATATCCAGCAAATCGCTGATCAGCTCTTCGGCCGAACGCAGTGAGCTATCGAGGTGCTGGACCAGTTTCTGCGCCTCGTCGGACAAACCGTCTTCCTGATGGGACAGGGCGGCGGAGAACAGTCGCGCCGCGTTCAACGGTTGCATCAAGTCATGGCTGACCGCAGCCAGGAAACGGGTTTTCGACTGGTTGGCCGCCTCGGCGTTGCCCTTGGCTTCGGTCAGGGCCACGTTGAGCTGCGACAGTTCGTGGGTGCGTTCGGTGACCCGCCGCTCCAGACCTTCGTTGGCTTCGGTCAGCGCCTGTTCGGCTTCGCGGAACGCGGTGATGTCGGTGAAACTCATGACGAAACCACCGCCAGGCATCGGGTTGCCGATCAGCTCGATCACCCGGCCATTGGGAAACAATCGCTCGGACGTGTGCGCGCGGCCCTGGCGCATCCAGTGCAGGCGGCGGGCGACGTGCACTTCAGCTTCGCCGGGGCCGCACAGGCCGCGCTCGGCGTTGTAGCGAATGATGTCGGCAATCGGTCGGCCGACGCTGATCAGGCCATCCGGGTAGTTGAACAACTCGAGGTAGCGCCGGTTCCAGGCCACCAGTTTCAGTGACTGGTCGACCACACTGATGCCCTGGGTGATGTTTTCGATCGCCCCTTGCAGCAGCGCGCGATTGAACTGCAGCACCTCGGAGGCTTCATCGGCGATGCGTACGACGTCTTCGAGTTGCATTTCCCGACCTTCGATGGCGGCTTTTACCACGGCGCGCGTCGACGAGGTTCCCAGCACGCCCGCCAGCAAGCGTTCAGTGTGGGCGATCCATTCACTGTCGGCGTTCTGGTTCGGGTTGAAGCCTTTGCCCTGGCGGTAGGCAAACCGGATGAAGCTCTGACGGGCGCGTTCTTCGCCGACGAAACGTGCCGCCAGTTGTAGCAAATCGTCGATCTGCACGGCCAGCATCGAGCGCCCACTGGGGCGGGCGCTGATTTCCTGGCCAATGAAGCGACCGGCCTGCCAGTGTTCCGAGACCCGTGTGCGTGACAGCACCGAGACCCAGGCGAACAGGGTGAAATTACCGGCAAGGGACAGCACCACACCCTGGGTCAGTGGCGTGATAGGCAAGTGCAGCGGGTTGCTGTGCAACCACGCCAGCCCCGGAAAACTGTTCAGCGACCAGCCCAGGCTAAGGGCGGCAATCGGCAGGATCAGGGTGTAAAACCACAGGAAGGTCCCGGCAGCGAGGCCGGCGAACACGCCGCGGCGGTTGGCCTGTTTCCAGTACAACGCGCCCAGCATGGCCGGAGCCAGTTGGGTCACTGCGGCGAACGCGATCTGGCCGATGGTCGCCAGGCTCGCGGTCGAGCCGAGCAAGCGATAGCTGACGTACGCCAGCAGCAAAATGGCCACGATGCTCACCCGGCGTACCGAGAGCATCCACTGGCGGAACACTTCGAACGGACGCTCGGCGTTGTTGCGGCGTAGCAGCCACGGCAACAGCATGTCGTTGGAGACCATGGTCGACAGCGCCACGCTGGCCACGATCACCATGCCGGTCGCCGCCGATGCCCCCCCGATAAACGCCAGCAGGGCCAAGGCGGGATGCGCCTGGGCCAGTGGCAGGCTGATGACGAAGGAGTCCGGCAGTACCGAGCTCGGCAACAGCATCTGGCCCGCCAGCGCAATGGGCACGACGAACAGCGCCGCCAATGCCAGGTAGGCCGGGAATACCCATTTGGCCAGGCGCAAGTCCTGAGGGTCGATGTTTTCCACGACGGTCACATGGAACTGCCGTGGCAGGCAGATAATCGCCATCATCGCCACGCCAGTCTGGACCACCATGGATGGCCAGTTGACGGTTTCCTTCCAGTACTCCTCGAGGCGCGGGGCGAGCATGGCCTGGTCGAACAGGTCATCGAAACCGTCATACAGGCCGTAGGTGACATACGCGCCGACCGCCAGAAAAGCGAACAGCTTCACCAGCGATTCGAATGCGATGGCCAGCACCATGCCGCGATGGTGTTCCGTGGCATCCAGGTTGCGAGTACCGAAGACGATGGTGAACAGGGCCAGCACCAGCGACACGATCAACGCGGTGTCCTGTGCTCGAACGCCCATGGCATCGGCACCGGCACCGATCAGCAGGTTCACCCCGAGCACGATGCCCTTGAGTTGCAGGGCGATGTAGGGCAACACGCCGACCATGCAGATCAACGCCACCACCACCGCCAGCGATTGGGATTTGCCATAGCGGGCGGCGATAAAGTCGGCAATCGAAGTGATGTTCTCCTGCTTGCTGATCATCACCATTTTTTGCAGTACCCACGGTGCGCCGACCAGCAGCAGGATCGGCCCGAGGTAGATCGGCAGGAATGACCAAAGCTGTTCCGCGGCCTGGCCCACCGCGCCAAAAAAGGTCCAGCTGGAGCAATAGACAGCGAGCGACAGGCTGTACACCCAGGCACGCACGCGCGGCGGCAGCGGCGCGCTGCGACGGTCACCGTAAAAGGCGATGGCGAACATGATGGCCATATAGGCCAGGGCGACGGCGGCAATCAGCCCGCTGGACAACGACATGGGAACTCCCGACAACCAAAGACACCCGGGCCGTCCCGCCCGGACAGACAGTCTCGCACGATGGCCTGGGTTAGTCAGTGTCGACCAAGGTCGTGGCGCGGCGGGGTGCCGCAGGGTGAGGGGGCAGCCAGTTTTTTGTGGTGCGTGCCGGCCCCATCGCGAGCAAGCTCGCTGCCACGGAGGATTGCGATCAACGGTAGCAACGAGCTTGCTCGCGATGGCGGCCTTACTGGCTCAACGCAATTTCGATCAGTTGATGCAATTCCTCGACCTGCAGCGGTGCCTCGGAAAACAGAATGCGAAACACGATGGGCGCAGCCACCATGTTGATCAGCCGGTCGACGCTGGGGCGGGGCTGATCCGGGTAGCGATCCAGAACTGTCTGCAGCTGCCCGCCAATGATCGTCGCGCAATAGCTCGGCTTGAGGCTTGATTGCACGTCGCGCAGCATGTTGCGGCCGGGGGCGGAGCTCATCTCGTCCAGGTACTGTTCTGCCCAGGCACGCACATCGCCGGGCAAGCTGCCGGTATTGGCCGACTCGGTTTCCGGTTGCAGGCGGGCGAGGGCGACGTCCGCCAGCAGCGCCGACAGATCTCCCCAACGCCGATAAATGGTCGAGGGTGTAACGCCTGCGCGCGCGGCGATCTGCGGCACGGTCACGCTGGCCCGATCCTGTTCTTCGAGCAGTTCGCGCACGGCCTTGTGAATGGATTCCTGCACCCGGGCGCTACGGCCGCCGGGACGTAAAGTCGGAGCTGTCATCACCTTTTTCCTGTCTCGCGTCGAAGCCTGCCAACCCGCAGTCGCCTCGATCCTGAAAAATCTGTTTCGGACCTTAACACAAAGAATTTGCTTTAAGAGCCAGGCGGTAGCACACTCCGCAAAAGCAAAAAATTAGCTTTTGCGGAGTGTGCCCATGCCCAGTTCTCATTCAAACCGTGCAAGCCTGTGGTTCCTGGCAGTCACTTTGCTCAGTTTTCTCGCTGCCTCCACGGCACCCACGCCGTTGTACCACCTGTACCAGGAGCAACTGCAGTTTTCGGCCGCCATCCTGACGCTTGTTTTTGCGGTATACGCCCTCAGTCTGCTGGTCGCGTTGCTGACGGTAGGGTCGCTGTCGGACCACCTTGGACGCAAACCGGTCATTTTCACTGCGGTACTGCTGAACATTGTCGCGATGCTGCTGTTTATCCAGGCCGACAGCGTCGGTTGGCTGATCAGTGCACGTGTCCTGCAGGGCTTCGCCACCGGGATGGCGACGGCCGTGTTGAGCGCCACGCTGCTGGACACTGATCGCCAGCAGGGGTCGCTGATCAACAGCGTGGCACCCTTGATCGGCATGGCGCTGGGTGGCTTGGGTTGCGGTTTGCTGGCCGAATTTGCCCCGGCTCCGTTACACCTGACGTATTGGCTGCTGCTCGTGTTGTTTGTGATGCAGGCGTTGTATGTCTGGCGTTTGCCGGAAACTGTCTCGCGTCAGCCTGGGGCATGGGCGTCATTGCGGCCCACCCTGCATGTGCCGGTTCAGGCGCGCTCGACCTTGTGGCGGGTGCTGCCGCTCAATACCGCAACCTGGGCGCTCGGAGGTTTTTACGCCTCCCTGGCGCCTTCGTTGGTGCGCACCGCCACGGGCTCGACTTCGAACCTGATTGGCGGCGCGACCGTTGCCGTACTGACGTTGACCGGTGCTTCGATGATTTTCATCCTGCGCAATTGGCCTGCCGGCAGGGCGCTGCAGTTGGGGGCCGGTTCGTTGGCGACGGGGGTTGTCCTGATTCTCCTGGGGGCGCACGGTGCCAGTCTGCCGCTGTTCTTCCTTGGCACGCTGGTCGCCGGTTGTGGTTTTGGAGCCGGTTTCCTGGGGGCTTTGCGTAGCGTCGTGCCGTTGGCCTTGCCCCATGAGCGCGCCGGTCTGATGTCGGCGTACTACGTGCTCAGTTACCTGGCCTTCTGCCTGCCGTCATTGCTGGCCGGTAACCTGGCGCGCACCTTTGGCCTGGTGGCGACCACCGAGGGTTATGGGGTCGTGCTGATCCTCCTGGCCTTGGGTGCATGGCTGGCGCACCGGCTTCGGCGCTCTTCCAGCGTTTGCAGCGCTGCTGGCCAGCCATAGGAAAACGGCATTTAATGCTGCCCATTCATTCGAAGGATCCGACCATGAAGATCATCCGCAGCAAGTCGTTTACCGGCGAGCGTGCCTGGGCCGCGCTGGACATTGCCAACATGAACGGCATTACCACGCGCCTGCACTGGACCGATCAGCCCTATAAATGGCACATCAACGACGGTCAGGAAGTGTTTGTGGTGCTCGATGGGCAAGTGCAGATGCGTTACCGCGAAGAGGGGATCGAGCGCGAGGCACTGCTGGAGGTCGGAGACATTTTTTATGCCTCGGTGGGCACTGAACACGTGGCTCATCCCGTGGGGCCGGCGCGAATTCTGGTGATAGAAACAGAAGGTAGTGTCTGACGGATTATCTGTGAAATAGATAACTCATAGAGAAATTACCCGTTATATCGATATTCGATCTGGATCTATGATGAGTTCCACCTCGCCCGAGGACAGGAGTTCACCATGACATGCCCCAACACCATCAAGCCCGGTATCAAGCCGTTCAGCCACCTGCAGCACCCGCGCGAAGTCATTCGCCAGTTCACCCCGAACTGGTTCGCCGCCACCATGGGCACCGGAGTGCTGGCGTTGGCGCTGGCACAATTGCCCGTCGCCAATCCCGGTTTGCGTGCTCTCGCCGAAGCGCTCTGGCTGTTCAACATCTTTCTGTTCGCCTTGTTCACAGCCTTGTACGCGGCGCGCTGGGTGCTGTTTTTCAATGAGGCCCGGCGGATTTTTGGCCACTCCACGGTTTCGATGTTTTTCGGCACGATTCCCATGGGCCTGGCGACCATCATCAACGGGTTTCTGGTATTTGGCCTGCCGCGTTTTGGCGAAGGCGTGATCCAGGTGGCCGAAGTGTTGTGGTGGCTTGATGTGGCGATGTCTTTAGCGTGCGGCGTATTGATTCCCTACATGATGTTCACCCGCCAGGAGCACAGCATCGACCAAATGACTGCCGTTTGGCTGTTGCCGGTGGTGGCGGCGGAAGTGGCGGCCGCCAGTGGTGGCCTGCTGGCGCCGCACCTGGTCGATGCCCACTCGCAACTGGTGGTGCTGGTGACCAGCTACGTGCTCTGGGCATTTTCCCTGCCCGTGGCGTTCAGCATTCTGACGATTCTGTTGCTGCGCATGGCGCTGCATAAACTGCCTCACGAAAACATGGCCGCTTCGAGCTGGCTGGCACTCGGGCCGATTGGCACGGGGGCGCTGGGCATGTTGCTGTTGGGCGCCGATGCACCGGGCATTTTTGCCGCCAACGGTTTGCCGGGCATCGGTGAGATCGCTGCCGGGCTGGGGCTGGTCGCCGGGATCACACTGTGGGGCTTTGGCCTGTGGTGGATGCTGATGGCGGTGCTGATCACTCTGCGCTATCTGCGCGGAGGCATCCCTTTCAACCTCGGCTGGTGGGGGTTCACCTTTCCGTTGGGCGTCTATTCCCTGGCAACGCTGAAACTGGCCAGTACCTTGCACCTGACGTTTTTCAGTGTCTTCGGTTGTGTGCTGGTGAGTTTGCTGGCCGTGATGTGGCTGATCGTCGCCAAGCGCACCGTGCAGGGTGCCTGGCGCGGTGAACTGTTTGTCTCGCCATGCATTGCAGGATTGAAGAAATAACCGGCAAAGATTAGGTAATGTGTGGCCTGGATCGACGTGCGACATTCCAATAAATGTATCCACGCCACTCACACCTGAATCAGGGACACGGAAGATGAGTCATCCCTCACAGTTCACCTTGCTGCGCACCCGGCGTTTCCTGCCTTTTTTCGTGACACAGTCCCTCGGGGCGTTCAACGACAACATCTTCAAGCAGTCACTGATCCTCGCCATCCTGTACAAGTTGACCATCGACGGTGATCGTTCGATCTGGGTCAATTTGTGTGCGCTGCTGTTCATTCTGCCGTTCTTTCTGTTTTCGGCACTGGCCGGGCAGTTCGGCGAGAAGTTCGCCAAGGATGCGCTCATCCGCCTGATCAAGCTCGGCGAAATCGTCATCATGGCGGTCGGCGCGGTGGGTTTCCTGTTCGATCATTTGTCGCTGATGCTGGTAGCGCTGTTCGCCATGGGCACGCATTCGGCGCTGTTCGGGCCGGTGAAATACTCGATCCTGCCCCAGGCCTTGCGCGAAGAAGAGCTGGTGGGTGGCAACGGTCTGGTGGAAATGGGCACCTTCCTGGCGATCCTGGCCGGGACCATCGGCGCCGGGATCATGATGTCGTCCAGTCACTATGCGCCCATCGTTTCGATGGCCATCGTCGGCATTGCCGTCCTGGGTTACCTGGCCAGCCGCGGCATTCCACGGGCTGCCGCGACGTCGCCGCAGATGCGCCTGAACTGGAACATTTTCAGCCAGTCCTGGGCCACCTTGAAGCTGGGCCTGGGGCAGACCCCGGCGGTGTCGCGCTCGATTGTCGGCAATTCATGGTTCTGGTTTGTCGGGGCGATCTATCTGACGCAAATCCCCGCCTATGCCAAGGAGTGGATGCACGGCGACGAGACTGTCGTGACGTTGATTCTGACGGTGTTCTCGGTGGGTATCGCACTGGGCTCGATGCTGTGTGAGAAATTGTCCGGGCGCAAAGTCGAAATTGGCCTGGTGCCATTCGGTTCTTTCGGGTTGACCGTATTCGGCTTGTTGCTGTGGTGGCATTCCGGCGGGATTCCAGACAGTGTCGAGGGCCATGGCTGGGTCGAGATTCTCGGCTTTGGGCACACCTGGCTGGTATTGATCGACATCCTCGGCCTGGGGGTTTTTGGCGGTTTCTACATCGTGCCGCTGTACGCGCTGATTCAGTCGCGCACCCCCGAGAACGAGCGGGCGCGGGTCATTGCCGCCAACAACATTCTCAATGCGCTGTTCATGGTGGTGTCGGCGATTGTCTCGATCGTCTTGTTGAGCCTGGTCAAGTTGTCGATTCCGCAGCTGTTCCTGGTGGTGTCGCTGCTGAACATCGGCGTCAATGCGTACATTTTCAAAATCGTCCCCGAATTCACCATGCGCTTCATGATCTGGCTGCTCAGCCATTCCATGTACCGCGTGGAGCATCGCAACCTGGATCTGATTCCCGATGAAGGCGCGGCACTGCTGGTGTGCAACCACGTGTCCTTCGTCGATGCCTTGCTGATTGGTGGGGCGGTGCGTCGACCGATTCGCTTCGTGATGTATTACAAAATCTACAACCTGCCGGTGTTGAATTTTATCTTTCGCACGGCCGGGACAATTCCGATAGCGGGGCGCCAGGAAGACATCCAGATCTATGAAAAGGCCTTCACGCGCATTGCGCAGTATCTGAAGGACGGCGAACTGGTGTGCATCTTCCCCGAGGGCAAGCTGACCGCCGATGGCGAGATCAACGAGTTCAAGGGCGGATTGAAGCGGATACTCGAAGAGACACCGGTGCCGGTGATTCCGTTGGCCTTGCAGGGGTTGTGGGGAAGTTTCTTCAGTCGCGATCCGAAGAAAGGATTGTTTCGCCGATTGTGGTCGCGGGTGACGTTGGTGGCGGGGCCGGCGGTGGCGGTTGAGGTGGCTGAACCGGCCAGATTGCAGCAGTTGGTGGGGGAGTTGCGCGGGGCCGTCAGGTAGTCGTTGGTTGCTGGCCTCATCGCGAGCAGGCTCGCTCCCACATTGGAATGCGATCACATGTGTGAGCGAGCCTGCTCGCGATAGGGGTAGCGGTCTAGGCGCTGACCTTGAGCCCAGCCAGCCCGGTAATGATCAGCGCCACACTCGCCAGCCTCACCAGCGCCATGGACTCGCCAAACAGAATGATCCCGGCGATCACCGTGCCGACGGCACCCACACCGGTCCAGATCGCATAGGCCGTGCCCAGCGGCAGTTCCTTCATGGCAAGGCCCAACAAGCCAAGGCTGACGCCCATGGCTGCAACGGTCAGTGCGGTGGGGAGAGGGCGGCTGAAACCGTCGGTGTATTTCAGGCCGACTGCCCAGCCGACTTCGAACAGGCCGGCGAAAAACAGAATGATCCAGGACATCAAAGACCTCCATCGATTGACGGGGTCGTCCCCAGATTAATGACTCGTTTGAGCCGCGAGGTCGTCCTCGCGTTGCGCAATATAGTGCCCAGCATTAACCGGGTGATCAAGTTCAGGCATCAGTCGATGGCCTGTTGAGCAGCGATTTTCCGGTCTTCTTTCTCGCTCATGCGACGGAAATACGTCGAGAGCAACGCTCCGGAAATGTTGTGCCACACGCTGAACAATGCACTCGGCACCGCCGCCAGTGGCGAGAAGTGCGCACTGGCCAGGGCGGCCCCCAAACCTGAGTTCTGCATGCCGACTTCCAGCGCCAGTGACTTGCGCTGAGCCAATGGCAACTTGAACAGGCGCCCGGTGAAGTAGCCCAGCAGATAGCCGAAGCTGTTGTGCAACATGACCACCGCCATGATCAGCAAGCCGGACTCGGCAATCTTGGCCTGGCTGGCGGCAACCACGGCCGTGACGATGATCACGATGCTGACCACCGACACCAGCGGCAACACGTCCACCGCGTGGCGAACCCGATCACCGAGCAGGCGCTGGGCAACGACGCCGAGCACGATCGGCAGCAGCACCACTTGCAGGATCGACCAGAACAGCTCCATGAACGACACCGGCAACCAGGCCGAGGCCAGCAGCCAGATCAATGCCGGCGTCAGCAGTGGGGCGAGGAGGGTGGTGACGGCGGCGATGGCCACCGACAGGGCCAGATCGCCGCGTGCCAGCCAGGTCATCACGTTCGACGAGGTGCCGCTTGGGCAACAGCCGACCAGGATCACGCCGACGGCGATTTCAGGCGGCAGATGGAATGCCTGGCACAGCAACCACGCCACGCCGGGCATGATCACGAAATGTGCGACCACGCCCAGGGCCACGCGCCATGGATGGCGAGCGACTTCGGCGAAGTCTTCGAGCTTGAGGGTCAGGCCCATGCCGAACATCACCAGCCCCAGCAGCGGCACGATGGCGCCCTTGAGGCCGATGAACCATGCCGGTTGCAGAAACGCCACCACGGCGAAAATCAGTACCCAGTAAGCGAAGGTGTTGCCGACAAAACGACTCAATGCAGCCAGTGCGCGCATGGCCTGATCCTTTTTATTAAGTAGCAGCACAAGACCCCTGCAGGAGCGAGCCTGCTCGCGATGGTGTGTCAGACAAAAAGGGGGGGCTGACACTCCATCGCGAGCAAGCTCGCTCCTGCATTAGAGATCACAAGGCTTCAGATTCCCTGGGGAGTCTCTTCCCCGCCCAATGCCTCAACCAGCGCCGGCAGGAAGTCGCCGAAGGTGAGCATCATCAGGGTGAAGCTGGCATCCAGTTGGCCCAGGGCTTCGTCGCCACCGTCCTGTTCCGCCTGGTCTTGCAGCAGGTCTTCGAACTTCAGGCGCTTGACCACCATCTTGTCGTCGAGGACGAAGGACAGTTTGTCCTGCCAGGCCAGCGACAACTGCGTGACCACCTTGCCGGTGCTCAAGTGCAGCTGGATTTCTTCGCTGGTCAGGTCCTGGCGCTTGCAACGCACGATACCGCCGTCTTCGTGGGTGTCGCGCAGTTCGCACTCGTCCAGCACAAAGAAATCGTCCGCGGCTTTCTGGGTGGTGACCCACTCGGTCATGGTCGCGGTCGGAGACATTTTTACCGTCAGCGGGCGCACCGGCAGGGTACCGATCACTTCACGCAGGGTGGACAGCAGGTCTTCGGCGCGTTTCGGGCTGGCCGAGTTCACCAGGATCAGGCCCTGTTTCGGCGCGATGGCGGCGAAGGTCGAGGAGCGACGGATAAAGGCACGCGGCAGGAACGCCTGGATGATTTCATCCTTGATCTGGTCGCGTTCCTTTTTATAGACCTTGCGCATTTGCTCGGCTTCGATCTCTTCGACCTTTTCCTTGACCGCGTCACGCACGACGCTGCCTGGCAGAATACGTTCTTCCTTGCGGGCGCTGATCAGCAGGAAGTCGCCACTGACGTGCACCAGCGGTGCATCTTCGCCCTTGCCGAACGGCGCGACGAAACCGTAGGTGGTCAACTCCTGGCTTGCACATGGACGCGCCAGTTTGGTGGCCAGTGCAGTTTCCAACGCCTCGGCATCAACAGGCAGATCTTGGGTCAGGCGATAGATAAGCAGGTTCTTGAACCACATGGGGTGAGTCTCTCCTTTATACAAAGGGAGGCATTATTGTCCTCGCGGTGCCATAGGCCAACCCTTCTCTAAGCCTTTGGAAGGCATGAAAAAATTAATTAAAAAAGTGCTTGCCAGAGGTGGGGTCGCTCCGTAGAATGCGCGCCACACCGAACGTGAAGGGTGATTAGCTCAGCTGGGAGAGCGTCTGCCTTACAAGCAGAATGTCGGCGGTTCGATCCCGTCATCACCCACCATTCGCATTCAGTGTTACGCGCAGCGGTAGTTCAGTCGGTTAGAATACCGGCCTGTCACGCCGGGGGTCGCGGGTTCGAGTCCCGTCCGCTGCGCCATATTCGGTAACCTGGAACACTGAACGCCAGGTCACCACGGAAAAGCCCGCTGATGCGGGCTTTTTTCTGCTCCAAGTTTGTATGTTGTTCCTGTGGGTTGCATCGTTTCACCGGTTTTTAGATTTTTTTGAAAAAACATCAATTAAATCAACACTTTATAAAAACCTGTGGCATAATGTGTCCCGCAACGAAGGTAAAGGGTGATTAGCTCAGCTGGGAGAGCGTCTGCCTTACAAGCAGAATGTCGGCGGTTCGATCCCGTCATCACCCACCACTTTCAACGCTACGCGCAGCGGTAGTTCAGTCGGTTAGAATACCGGCCTGTCACGCCGGGGGTCGCGGGTTCGAGTCCCGTCCGCTGCGCCATATTCGGTAACCTGGAACACTGAACGCCAGGTCACCACAGAAAGCCCGCTCAATGCGGGCTTTTTGCTGTCTGGAATTTGGCTTTTCCTGCAGAGTCGCCTCTCCCATTGTGGGGGGCGAGCTTGCTCCAGATGGCATTGTGGCGATGGTCGACAACGATAGCGCTGAGAATCTGCCGCCCCGTTGTGTTCTCAGGTTTCTCGCGAGCAGGCTCGCTCCTACTGTTCGGCGTTGCGGGCGTGTCGGTAATCGCTGACGGCTTCGTAAACGGCTTTGCGCAACCGATTGATGCCGCCGATAGGGCGATGAGCCTCGAGCCCAAACCATGGGTTGAACGACTGGTTATCGCATTGCAGGTTCAGCGCAGGCGTGTCGAAGTCCTGTGCAGGCACGTTGATTCGTGCCACGGTCTGGAAGGGCGCATCGTTCTCGCTCCACTCAATGCTGGTGTCTTCGATCGGCATGTACTTGTTTGCGTCCTGGCGCTGGATCTGCAAGACAAAGCACGCAGGTACCCGATCTGTCGACAGCTGTTGGTTCAGCGCATTGCGCAGGAAGTTCGGCAATTTCTGGTTTTGCGCAGGCAAGCTATAGGGCGGGCAGCTTTGCGGGTCGGGCATTACACGAAACTTGGCGTTGGCTTCACCGAATTTGTAGGGCGAAACTGAAAAGTAGGTGGCCTGGGTCGGGCTCGGCGGCGCGGGTGACAGGGTCTTCAGCGCAATGAACAGGTGACGGACCTGCCAGGTGCGCGGGTCCCAACCCGGAAAAAAGGCCATGACTTTTTTGCCGTCTGCCTGAGCGGCGACGTTCTGACGATACTCGGCGACATCGCTGACGAAAAAGTTCGGGTGGTTGAACATCACGAAGTCCTGTTCGCTTCGATGTGTTTGATCGCTCAGCAGTTGTTTGCCTGGCACATCGAGCAGCTTGATCGCCATGCCCTGCGCATCGCGGATGCTGTCGAACTGCGGATAGGCATTGCCGTTGGACAGGCGCATCGTCGCTTGCCAGGTTTTGCCCGGTTCGCTGAACACACCCTGACGTAAATCGTTCGGCAGGTCCGGCAGAACCTGCACTTCGGCTTGCACGCAGCCGTGGGCCTTGGCATGAGCGTCACGCAGATAGCGGGTGTTATCGCGGTGCTGGTCGACGATGCGCACGGCGGTCTGGATGATGTCCTGAGTCATTGCCGCTTCACCGTCCGGAATCAGCTCTTGCGCCGATACGGGGCCGCGGTGTTGCCAGGCAAACCACGCGGTGAGCAGCGCCCAGCCAAGCAGCCCAAGACCCAGCAGCCAGAGCAGCGTCTTGCCGAGAAATGCGCCCAGGCGCAGCCAGAGGGTCATGAGCATGCAGAAATCCTTTTGCAAAGGGCGAGGGTCATGGCAATTGCGACTCAAGAGGGCCGCCCAGCACCTTCAGATACTCCAGCAGCGCCCAGCGCTCCTGTGGTTGCAACAGACGACCGATCACGCCATTGCCAGGCTTGCCGGCGCGGAACTCGTGACCGCTGTTGTGGTTGCCGGTGATGCGCGTGTCGAACACAAAGCCATTGGTAAAGGCTTCGGTGCGATAGCCCAGGTGCTTCGGGTCGTACTCGAACGTGCCTTTGTAAAAGGTGGTTGAGCGTTCATCCTGAGGCGAGAGCAATTGATAAAGGCTTGGCACCGACCCGTTGTGCAGGAACGGCGCTGTCGCCCATACGCCCGCCAATGGCCGGGCCTTGTAGGCGCGTAACTCACGAACACCGATCGGCAAGCCGAATCCATCCATTTCAGGTCGCTCGGCGGGTGTGATGCCGGCCTCGCGATAGGCCCGGTTTTCCACAAACGCTGTGACATAGGCCAGCCCTTTGGCCACCGACATCTGGCTCAGATCAAGGGGGGCTTCGGGTTTGGGTTCGACATCCAGTTGATCAAGCTCGGTTTGACTCCACTGCAGCGCCGTCAGGTCGAAGCGATGATTGGCAATGTTGTTGGCGGCGCCAGGGTCGGTGCCGATGTATTCCACCGGGAGCATTTTCAAGTGTTGCACGTATCGCCCTTGGCCTTGAGTCACCCGCGGTACGTGGCAGCCGGCGCAGTTTTCGCTGAACAGTGCGCGACCTTTTGCGGCCAAGGGTTTGTCGATGGGCCCCAACAGTTCTTCGGGCCAGGCGGGCGGTGCGAGCCGTTGCAGGGTTTCTTCGATCAAATGCAAATCACGCACCCGGACGCTGGAAGGGTAACGATCATCGCCCTTGAGCGGTTGCCGATTACGGTCAAAGAAATTCAGCGTGGCGCCTACACCCAAGGCTTCGCCGATGTTGCGAGCCATGGGCTGCTGCGCCGAGCCGTTCCATTGCACCCAGTCGAATGTCCACATATCCCATAGCTGTGGATAGTCCACCGGGGCGTCGGCTACGCGGTAATTTTCAGGGGTAATGGCATCGCCGAAACTGGCATTGGCGATGCGCCCGAAAGCATCCGTACGCCCCGGCCCTTCTTCAGTCGGGTAGAGCCCGCGATGGGTGTCGTTCCAGGCCACTTTCAGGAAAGTATCGAGCGAACCCTTGAATTCGTTGCGCAGTTGCTGGCGCCGGGCGTCGTAATCCTGCCCCAGCACCTGACGTGCGAAACGTTCGAATTTCCAGGGGTTGTAGTAAGTCGCTGCCAGGCTCGCCACCAAGGCTTGTCCGAAACTGCCGCCTCGTAGCGTAGGCACGCTGGAGGGCAGGACATGCTGCGCCGAACCGCCATCGATGCGCACGGCTTGGCCTTTGAAACGCAGTTCCCCGGTATGGCAGGCGGCACAGGTAATATCCAGAAACGTATCTGCGCTCCCGGGATTTTGGTGCCGGGCAAAGCCCACCGGAAGATTTCCGGGGTTGTTCGGCGTGGGTTTCTGATTGGGATCGATTAAAAAGCCGAAGCGTGCGAGGTATTCAGGAGAGGCGAATCGTTGTTGCGAGAAAGGCAGCTCAAGCGCCGTGAACCAATCGTAGTGCAGGCCTTTGACCTGCGTGCCCTGAGGTGTGAAGTAGTAGGTCTGACGGTCGGTATCGCTCCATTGGTCGAGATAATGCACCTGTTGCGCAGGTGACCAGGCCGGCAGTTTCGGGTTGGCGACGTAGTACAGGACCACGGCCAGACACAGCCCGACCAGGATTACGATCAGCATCAGCAAACGGAAGAAGAGGCGCAAGATGAACATCCTTGTAGATTATTTTTCTTTTATGCCTCAGTGCCAGATCAACGGCAAGTGGCCATTACGCCAGACATTGTGGGGTACCAGAACGACGTCTATGAGAGTCTGATGACGGAAGTTTCATCATCTACACTCCGAAAAGCGTTTAAACACCTGAACTTATCCGAAATTTCCGGCTCTCATGCCGGTAGCCATTGGTCGTGGCCGCCTGATAAGCTCGCGGCTTTACTCGATTGCCCTTTAGGCGCATGAACAAGGAAATAGCATGAAACAGCATCGGTTGGCGGCGGCGGTGGCCCTGGTTAGCCTGGTACTTGCGGGTTGCGACTCGCAGACCAGCGTAGAGCTGAAAACCCCGGCGCAAAAGGCTTCCTACGGCATTGGCCTGAACATGGGCAAAAGCCTGGCTCAGGAAGGCATGGATGACCTGGACTCCAAGGCCGTAGCCCAGGGCATCGAAGATGCCGTTGGCAAAAAAGAACAGAAACTGAAAGATGAAGAGCTGGTTGAAGCCTTCGCTGCGCTGCAAAAGCGTGCCGAAGAGCGTATGGCCAAGATGAGCGAAGAGTCGGCAGCCGCCGGCAAGAAATTCCTCGAAGAAAACGCCAAGAAAGCCGGCGTCGTCACCACCGCTTCGGGCTTGCAGTACGAAGTGGTCAAGAAAGCCGATGGCGCTCAGCCCAAGCCGACTGATGTAGTGACTGTCCACTACACCGGCAAGCTGACCAACGGCACCGTTTTCGACAGCTCCGTCGAGCGCGGCAGCCCGATCGATCTGCCGGTTAGCGGCGTGATTCCGGGTTGGGTTGAAGGCCTGCAACTGATGCACGTCGGCGAG
Organism: Pseudomonas fluorescens group sp. PF-69; assembly: GCF_054481235.1. Taxonomy (NCBI): domain Bacteria; kingdom Pseudomonadati; phylum Pseudomonadota; class Gammaproteobacteria; order Pseudomonadales; family Pseudomonadaceae; genus Pseudomonas; species Pseudomonas fluorescens group sp. PF-69. The sequence goes on from NZ_JBTMNC010000001.1 coordinate 3,437,657, forward strand.
AAGTACAAGCTGTACATTCCTAGCGAACTGGCTTACGGCGCGCAAAGCCCAAGCCCGGCGATTCCAGCCAACTCGGTGCTGGTGTTCGACCTGGAACTGCTGGGGATCAAGGATCCAGCAAAAGAAGACGCTGCCAAGTAATCAGCGTCCGCTCTAAAAACAACGCCTCGCTAATGCGGGGCGTTGTTGCATCTGGTGTGTGGCGCGGGTAAACAAAGCGAACAGATGCAGCAGGCTGGAGTCATAGACATTGTCGGAGCGGCGTTAACCTCGTCAGATCGCCAAGTCAATGAAATCTTGGGTTTTTTTAGATGGGTAAAAAACGCCCGATCTGAGTTCGGCCCTTATGCAACGGGGCTTTCAGCCGCGAAAAGCTGCTCTGTTCACAAGGTTATCCACAATTTGTGTGGATAACATTTACATGGGAGGCGTGATGAAAGCACCCTGGAATTTTGCTCGTTTCCTGCCATTGGCCGGACGACTGCTTGCTCGTGGACGCTTGCCGACCTTGCTGTTCGCGGTGGCCAGCAAAGGTGCCAGTCAAGGCAATCGGCTGGGCAAACTCAAGGATGATCTGCGCCTGTTGCAGGCACTCTGCCTGGCTTATTGGCGCGGTGAATATCGGGCCATCAGCCCCAAAGCGCTGGTGTCGGTCGTGGCGGGCCTGATGTATTTTCTCAGCCCGGTGGACGCGATTCCGGATTTCATTCCGGTATTCGGCATGCTGGATGACATCGCTGTACTGGCCTGGTTGATGAAAGTCCTCGATGATGAACTCAATGCTTTCCGCGAATGGCGTAAACGTCAAATGCCAGAGAAGCTCGCCGTGGTCGAACGCCTGCCCGATACCCCTGAACAACTTCAGCTTCAGGGGCCGAAAAAGAACTGAACTGATTCAATCTCATCCACAGATAGATACCCCCCGCGACCTTGGCCGCTGTTAGGATTACACTTCTAGGGAAAAGTGCCGACTCGCTAAGTGTTGTTGTCCTACGGGGTAGTCATGGATATTCAGATAATTACACGCGAAGGCGAGCCCGAATATGCGGTTCTGCCATGGGCTCAGTATCAGGCTCTACTGAAAGCAGCAGGCATCAACGAAGCACCGTCGCGTCCGGCCGCAGCGCCGCTTGCGACAACCCAGGACCCGATTCTTCCAGGTCTTGATCAACTACGCAGTTTGCGCGAAGGGAAGGGCATCGCCATCGAGGCGCTGGCCCGCACGGTAGGCATCAGCCCGTCTTATCTGGCCATGATCGAAAGTGGCGAGCGTCTGCCCGACGCGGCCATCCGCCGAAGCCTGGCCTGGGAACTGACGGTGCCAGGGTGGAGGGATGAATCGTGAGCGTACGCATCAGTCGTCAACACTGGGACGGATTGCTGGGCGAGCTGGATCAGGCGCGCCGTCAGCGTCATCTATTGACCTATCGGGCATTGCTGGAGCGTTTGCAGCTTCCAACGCCTGCCATGCAAACCCTGACTGCCGCGCTCGAGCATCTGGCGGCACTGGATGCCAAAGCCGAACAACCGCTGCGCAGTTCGCTGGTGATCAGCCAGGGCGCCAGCCGCCTGCCACGTACCGGTTTCTTTGAATGCGTCGAGCGCCTCGGGCGATTTTCCGGGCCGTCCGATGGCGTCGCGGCAGCGTCCTGGCATGCCTCGGAAGTGGTGCGCGTGTTTGAGTACGAGTACCCCGAGTCGGCGGAGGCCTGAGTGCTTTTCCGACTCAAGGCGCAGGTCAGTTACTGGCTGGCACGCCGGCTTTTTCACTGGCAATGGTTCGTGCGACGGCCGCGTGGCTGGAGCTGGCTGGAAGGCCAGTTCGCCCGTATGGCTAACCTGGGTGATGTCGATGCTCAGAGCTTCTATGGCCACATCCTGACCTTTCGCGGCGTCGGTCTGGGCGCTCGCGAGGAGGGCCTTCGCTTGCTGCGCCTGGCGGCGTTGGCTGGCGATGGCAAAGCGGCGTATCAGGTCGGGGTGATCAGCCTCGCCGGAACGCCGAGCAAGGCGCCGGACCCGACCGAGGCGGCGCGTTTCTGGAGCATTGCAGCGAAGGCCGGGCATCCGTTGGCCGAACTCAAGCTCAAAGAGCTGGCGGCTCGAGGTGACGGGCTATAGCCCAGAATTGTGTTGTTCCGGCGGGCGGCATCGCGAGCAAGCTCGGTCCCGCAGTGGATCTGTTGAGGGCCCGCCTTTCATGTGGGAGCGAGCCTGCTCGCGATGGCGTCAGGCCCTTCATCGATGCCCGGCAAGCAGCACATCCTCTTTCTCCGGCGCCGCCAGGCTATCGATCACATGCACGCTGTATCCCTGCACATTCTTCGCGTGGTGTTTGGCCTGTGACGCCATCTCGGCCAATTGGCTGGCATCGAGTTGATCGCAGGCCTGTGGATGCAAATGCACCACGCCGATGGACAGGGACAGCAAGGGGAACTCCTGGCGCAGGCCTTGGCGATTGGGCGCGATAAAGCATCCGGCTTCCAGGTGTTCGCTGCGATAGAAGCGTCGGCACTGGCCCTGGAAGTCCTCCAGTAACTGGTTCAAACGCTTGCGCCAGTCTTCCGGGCCGAGCACCAGCAGGAAGTCGTCGCCGCCGATATGGCCAACGAAGTCGCGGGACGGATCGACGCGGTCGTTCAGGCATTGCGCCAGGCATAACAGGACTTCATCACCACGGCCGTAACCATAGATATCGTTGAAGGGCTTGAAGCTGTCGATGTCGACGTAGCAGATCACCGATTCCCGTTGCTGTTGCAGCAGCCGCGTCAGGCATTGCTGGATTGGCACATTGCCTGGCAGCAGGGTCAGGGGATTGGCGTAGCGCGCTTGCTGGATTTTCAGTTCGGTAATCAGTTTTAGCACGTCGATCACCCGGCCCAGGCCCAGGTAGCCGCCGTTGAGGGTGATGATGAAATCTTCTTCGATGCGTTGGCGGGCGCGGCTGGTGATCAGGCGGCTGACCTGTTGCAGTGACTGGCTCACCTCGACGGCGAGGAAGTCATCGTTCATCAGGCGGCTGATGGGTTTGCGGGCGAACAGATCGGTGGCAAACGGCTTGAGCAGGGCGTCGGAGAGTGAATGGCGGTGGACGATGCCACACGGTTGGCCGTGCTCATCCAGTACCGCCAGCGAATTCAGATTGGCCTGGCGGCGGAAGGCTTCCAGTACCGTGGCCGTCGGCGTGTCGCGCGTCACCGCCGGTTGGTCGTTGAGCAGGGCGCTGAGGTCGCTGCCGTCGTCGCTCAACACCACGGCGGTGTTGTCCTGCCGCGGCATCATGGGGCGGGCATCCCGGGGCGGATGCTCTTGCGGTCGACAGAGCAAATAGCCCTGGACCAGGTCGACCCCCATTTCCGTCAGTACCGCGAGCTCTTCCGGCAACTCGATGCCTTCGGCGATCACCTGTGCGCGTGAGGCCTTGGCGATTTGCAGGATCGAGCCGACGAATTCGCGCTTGAGGGCATCCTGGTGTATGCCATCGATGAAGTGCCGGTCGATCTTCACATAGTCCGGCCGTAGCTCGGACCACAGGCGCAAACTCGAATAGCCGGCACCCAAGTCATCCAGGGCAATGGAAAAACCCATCGCCCGATAGTGATGCAGGGCGGTTTGCAGCAACTCGAAATCGTCGGTGGGAGTCTGTTCGGTGAGTTCGATCACCACCTGGCTCGGCGGGATGCCGAAATCGTCCAGCAGTTGCAGGGTGCGGCCGGGTTGGTGCGCGGCTTCGAGCAGGGATTCCGGGGACACGTTGAGGAACAGCTTGCCGGGCAGTTGCTGTTCATTGAAGCGTCGACAGGCGCTTTCACGGCAGGCGATTTCCAGTTCGCTCAAGCGTCCGGCCTGGCGGGCGACGGCAAACAATGCAATAGGGGAGTGCAGCGGGCTGTTGGAGGGCCCCCGACTGAGGGCTTCGTAACCCAGAATCCGTCGTTCAGAAAGGCAAATGATCGGCTGGAACAGACTGTGCAAACCGCTTTGAGTCAGGATTGAACTCAACGCACTCAGCTGTTCTGTTGTGGTCATGGCGATCTCTGGCGATAAAAAAAGGACCGGGCGGGCTCTTGGTAAGAGAGCACGCCCAGTCCTCTATTTCACGACAGAATGATGACTGTTTGATGACGCTCCGCAGAGCGTCAGCATTAAATCGCCATCATCTTAGTGCTTGGCTACCGCGGTGTTGAGCTTGAGGTAGTCCAGCAGAATGCGCCCGGTTTCGCTCAGGTAGGCGTCGTCTTCCGGCTTGGTCTTGTCCGGCTCGGCCGCGATGGCGTCTTCGTCTTCTTTCTTCAGCTCTTTGAGCGGCTCTTCGCCCTTGGCCTTGCGACGGATATTCTCCATGGCCAGTTGCTTGGCTTCGATATCGGTGTGCTGGGCACGACGGTCGGCTTCATTGAGGCTGACGGTTTTTTCTGCCATCAGTTTCTGCGCCAGGGCCAGCTTGTCGCGAATGAACACGAACTCCGCGTCCTTGGTCGTGCGCACGTCATGCTCGGATTTGAGCTGGCTGATATACGGTTTGAACGGGTCGACCGCAGGCCTGATCGCCGCTTTGATGGTGTCCCACGGCATGGCTTCCGGCAGGGCGCTCTCGCCGATTTCCTTGGTGTCGATGATCGACGGGTAATCGATGTCCGGCAGTACACCCTGATGCTGGGTGCTCTGGCCGGAAACCCGGTAGAACTTGGCCAGGGTCAGCTTCAGTTCGCCATGGTTCAGCGGCTGGATGGTCTGTACGGTGCCTTTGCCGAAGGTCTGGCCGCCGATGATCAGGGCGCGGTGGTAGTCCTGCATGGCTCCGGCGAAAATCTCCGAGGCCGAAGCGGACAGACGGTTGACCAGCAACGCCATCGGGCCTTTGTAGAACGCACCCGGGTTTTCATCTTCCAGGACGTCGACGCGGCCATCGGCGTTGCGCACCAGCACGGTCGGACCTTTGTCGATGAACAGGCTGGTCAGTTCGGTGGCTTCCTGCAGGGAGCCGCCGCCGTTGTTGCGCAGGTCGATGACCACACCGTCGACCTTGTCTTTCTGCAACTCGGTCAGCAGTTTCTTGACGTCCCGGGTGGTGCTCTTGTAATCCGGATCACCGGCGCGGAATGCCTTGAAGTCCAGGTAGAACGCCGGGATCTCGATAACGCCGAGCTTGTAGTCCTTGCCATCCTGTTTCAGGTTGAGGACCGATTTTTTCACCGCCTGATCTTCCAGCTTCACCGCTTCGCGAGTGATTGGCACGATCTTGCTGGTCTGGTCGTTCGGCGCATTGTTGGCCGGAATCACTTCCAGACGCACCACGGTGCCTTTCGGGCCGCGGATCAGCTTGACCACTTCGTCCAGGCGCCAGCCGACCACGTCGACCATCTCTTTGTTGCCCTGTGCAACGCCGATGATCTTGTCTGCCGGTGCAACCTGTTTGGTCTTGTCCGCCGGCCCCGCCGGCACCAGGCGCACGATCTTCACTTGATCGTTATCGCTCTGCAGCACGGCGCCGATGCCCTCCAGGGACAGGCTCATGTTGATGTCGAAGTTTTCCGCGTTATCCGGCGACAGGTAGTTGGTGTGCGGGTCGTAGGACATGGCAAAGGTGTTGATGTACGCCTGGAAGATATCTTCCGCACGGGTCTGGTCCAGACGCGCCAATTGGTTCTTGTAGCGCTTGGTCAGGGTTTCCTGGATCTGTTTGGGATCCTTGCCGGCGATCTTCTGCCGCAGCACTTCGTCCTTGACGCGCTTGCGCCACAGGTCGTCGAGCTCTGCGGTGGATTTGAGCCAAGGGGCGTCCTTGCGATCGATCAGCAAGGTTTCCTTGGTGGTGAAGTCGATCTTGTCGACGCCCTTGTCCAGCTCTGCCAGGGCAAAATCCAGACGCGATTTGACGCGGTCCAGATAACGCTTGTAGATGGTGAACCCGGCGTTGAGGTCGCCGATTTTGAGGAAGTCGTCGAACTGGTTCTTCCACTTGTCGAATTCGGCGATGTCGCTGGCCATGAAGTAGCTGCGCGACGGATCCAGCAGTTTGAGGTAGCTGTCGTAGATGATCGCCGAGCGCGCGTCATCGAGCGGCGGTTTGCTGTAGTGGTGACGCTTGAGCAACTCCACGACGTTCAGACTGGCGATGACTTCGTCACGATCAGGTTGAAGCTTGTCCCAGCTGTTGGCTGCGAAAGAACTGCTCGACATCGGCAACAGGCCGATACCGATGAATAGGGCGAGGGCGGTGCTGGGGAACAAACGCTTCATGTTGATTCGACGCGGGGACAATTGATAACGCATATTAGGCCGTCTTTGAAGTCGCCGGTTCCACAAGGGCCGGTCGCATAATGCAAAAAGCCCGGTGCTACAGCTACGGGCTCAGTCCAGACTCACTATGGAGGCACTGTGAAAGCATTGCAAGGCGTTGAAGGTCAAGTGGAGTGGGTAGAAGAGCCGAGTCCGGCCTGTGATGTGGGACAAGTTCGCATTCGAGTCGCTGCGGCAGGTCTCAATCGCGCCGATTTGTTGCAGAAAGCGGGCTTGTATCCGCCGCCGCCGGGGGCCAGTCAGGTGCTCGGTCTAGAGTGTTCGGGGGTGATCAGCGAGGTCGGGCCGGGTTCGTCCTGGCAACTGGGGGACAGGGTCTGCGCCTTGCTGGCCGGGGGCGGCATGGCCGAAGAGGTGGTTGTCGACGGACGGCATGTGTTGCCGGTTCCCGACGGAATGTCGTTGGCTGAAGCAGCTGCGTTGCCGGAAGTGTATGCGACCGTTTGGTTGAACCTGTTTCAACTCGCCGGGCTCAAGCCGGGTGAAAAAGTGCTGCTGCACGCCGGAGCAAGTGGAATTGGTTCAGCTGCCATTCAGCTGTGCAAAGCCTTTGGTAACCCGTGCTGGGTCAGCGTGGGCTCCGCCGAGCGCCTGGCCTATTGCGAAGCGCTCGGTGCCCAGGGTGGCGTGGTGCGCAACACCGACCTGGAGAGCTTGCGCGACCTGGGGCCGTTCGATGTCATCCTCGACCCGGTGGGCGGCAACTATTCGGCGTTGAACCTCAAACTGTTGGCGCAGGATGGGCGCTGGGTGCTGATTGGCCTGATGGGCGGTCGCGAGGCGAAACTGGATCTGGCTCAGGTACTGTCCAAGCGCGTGCAGTTGCTGGGATCGACCCTGCGCAGTCGCGACGATCAGTTCAAGGCCGATCTGTTCAGCGACCTGAGCCAGCATGTGTGGCCGCTGTTTGCTGAAGGACGCTTAAGTCCGCAGTTGGCCAGGACTTTTGCGATCAAGGACGCTGAAGCGGCGTTCGCGGAACTGGCGAGCAACAAGGTGGAAGGGAAGGTGGTGTTGGTGATTGACGAAAGCTTGAGCTGATTCCTGTGGGGCGTGGCTTGCCCGCGATGAACGATGACGCGGTTTGACCGATACACCGCGTCGCCTGAGTCCCGGGCAAGCCACGCTCCCATAGGGGAGTCGTTGTCATTTCCAGAGATGGATCGGCCAGCCCGCTTTCTTTGCGTGCTCGAGGAGCACCGGATCCGGATTGACCGCATGCGGGAAATCCACCTTCAACAGCAACGGCAAATCGTTGCGTGAGTCGGAATAGAAACTCGCGCCTTCGAGGTTTTCCTCTTCAGCATCCAGCCATTCCAGCAGTCGGGTGATCTTGCCTTCGCGGTAGGTCAGGGTGCCCACGGTTTTGCCGGAGTAAACCCCGTGCGCCACATCCAGTTCGATGCCGAGTATTTCGTCGATGCCCAGGCGTTCGGCGATCGGTCGCACCAGGTGGGTGCCCGAGGCGGAAATCACCAGAATGCGATCGCCGAGCTTGCGGTGCTCGGCGATGGCCCGGGTGGCGCCGCTGAAGATGATCGGTTCGATGACGTCTTCGACCCATGGACCGACCAGGTGGTCGATCTCCTCCGGCGTGCGGCCGATCAACGGCTCCAGGCTGAAGGCCATGTAGTCTTCCATCGCCAGGTGGCCGCGGCCGTAGGCGTCCATCAATTCCTTGTCTCGACGCAGGAAGGATTCACCGTCGACCCAGCCGAGGCGGACCATTTGTTCACTCCACAGCGAGGCGCAGTCGCCGTGGATCAGGGTTTCGTCCAGATCAAAAATTGCCAGGGCCATCAGTGCAGTTCTCTCTTCAACGTCAACAAGGGCATCAGGCTACCTCACACAGCGCCGTCGGATCGATGGAAAGCGCCAGGCGCTGACCATCGGGATGCAAATCGGACGCCGACCGGTTGAGCACATCCACCACCAACTCCACACCCCGGGCTTCGATCCTGTAGCGGATCACGTTGCCCAGCAGGCTATGGCTGCGTACCTGTGCGTCCAGCTCGCCATTGAGACTCAGCTCGATGGCTTCCGGGCGAATGGCGATGCGATGGCTGATTGGCCGCTGCAGCAGCTTCGAGGCCGCATCGGCGTCCAGCAGGTTGTAGTTGCCGATGAACCCGGCCGCGAATACATCCACCGGTGCGGTGTACAGGGTTTCGGCGTCGCCACTCTGTACGATTTTTCCCTGATTCATCAGGAAAATCCGGTCGGACATGGTCAGGGCTTCTTCCTGATCGTGTGTGACGAAGATCGTGGTCAGGCCCAATTCACGCTGGATCTGACGGATCTGTTCGCGCAAGTGCTTGCGAATTCGCGCATCGAGGGCCGACAGCGGTTCATCCAGCAGCAACAGGCGTGGTCGCGTGACCAGCGAGCGGGCGAGGGCCACGCGCTGGCATTGGCCACCCGACAGTTGATGCGGATAGCGCGAGGCAAAGTCGTTCAGCTCGACCAGTTTCAGCACTTCGGCGACGCGTTTCTGGCTATCGTCGGCGTTGACCCTTTGCATGCGCAGACCGAAGGCAACGTTCTGCTCGACGGTCATGTTGGGGAACAGGGCGTAGCTTTGGAACACCATGCCGATTCCACGCTTTTGCGGGCTCAATGGCACGATATCGACACCATCGAGCAGGATCTTGCCACCATCTACCGACGTCAGGCCGGCGATGCAGCGCAACAGCGTCGACTTGCCGCAACCGGAGGGGCCGAGCAGGGTGACGAACTCGCCCTTCTGGATTTCGCAGTTGATGTCGCTGAACACCGTGGTGCCCGCGTAGTTTTTCTGAAGGTGTTGGACGCTGACATAGCTCATTCGCTTTTGTCCTTGTTCAAGATATTGGCCACCCAGGTCAGAACCAGTACGAAGAAGAAGTAGGAGATCACCAGCGCACTGGTGAAGTGGCCGCTGCTGTTACGCATGTTGTTGAGGTACACCTGCAGGGTTTCGTAGCGGGTACCGACGAGGATGTTGGCGAACACGAACTCACCGAACAGGAACGAGAACGACAGCAGCAACGCCACCATCAAGCCCTTGCGCAGGTTCGGCAGCACCACCAGGAACGCTGCTTGAAAGGTGCTGGCGCCGAGCAGTTGGGCGGCGTCCATCAGGTCGCGCAGGTTGATCGCTTGCAGGTTGTTGGTAATCGCCCGGTACATGAACGGCAACGCCACGGTGAAGTAGCAACCGATCAGAATCCAGGGCGTGCCGACCATCGCAAACGGCCCGGACCCATAGAGCTGCAGCAGTCCGACCGATGACACCACCGGCGGCACCGCGAAGGGCAGCAGGATCAGGATGTTCATCAGCGCGTCGAGCTTCGGGAAGTGGTAATGCACCACGAACAGCAGCGGCAGAATCAGCACCACCGACAGGATCAGTGCGCCGATGCAGACCAGCAGCGACTGACCGAAGGCATGCAGGAAACGCGGATCGCTCCACAACTGCACATACCATTTAAGGGTGAAACCGCTGGGCAAGATGGTGGCCGACCAACTGCTGGCTATCGAATAGACAAGCGTGCCGAGCAGCGGCAGCAGCAGGATGGCAAACAGCAGGTAAACCACCACCCGATGGTAAATGCCAACGGGCCCCAATTCAGCGCGAGACATGGTAGCTCCTCTTCAACAGCAGCTGATGCACGATGGTCACCAGGGTCATCAAGGCCACCAGCACCACGGCCAGGGCACTGGCCAGGTTCGGATCGAGGGAAATGTCCCCCGAGACCATCGCCGCGATACGGATCGGCAGCACGTTGAAGTTGCCGGTGGTCAGGGCGTACACCGTGGCATAGGCGCCGAGGGCGTTGGCCAGCAGGATGACGAAGGTGCCGAGCAGTGCCGGGGTCAGCACTGGCAAGCCGATGTGGCGCCAGAACTGCCAGCCGTTCGCCCCGAGCAGCTCTGCGGACTCACGCCAGTCTTCGCGCAGGGCATCGAAGGCGGGGTAGAGCAGCAGCACGCCAAGGGGAATCTGGAAGTAGGTGTAGAGGATGATCAGCCCGGTTTTCGAATACAGGTTGAAATCCTGAATGATCCCCGCCTGCTTGAGCATGATGGTGAAGCTGCCGTTGAAGCCCAGCAGGATGATGAACGCGAAAGCCAATGGCACGCCGGCGAAGTTGCTGGTCATGTTGGCGAAAGCATTGACGAAGTTGCGCAGTTTCGAGTCGACCCGGCGCAGCGAATAGGCGCCGAGCACGGCGATGATGATGCCGAATACGCTGGACCAGAAACTGATCTCGAGGCTGTACTGGATCGCCTGCAGGTAGAACTTCGAGTTGAAGATTTTGGTGAAGTTGGCCAGGCCCCAGCCGAACTCTTCCGATTCCAGGCTGTTGATCATCACCCAGGCCAGCGGGGCGATTTCGAACACGATAAAGAACAGTGCGAAGGGCACCAGGCACAAGGCTGCCAGCCATTTGCCGCGAGTCATGGCGTTCACTTGAGCAACTCCCGGCACACAGGTTTGTCATGGGGCACGCCCAGCAGCTCGCAGACCGTGCCGCAAATGTCCGTCTGTTTCGGCGCCGCGTCGGCATTGAAGCTGAAGGCATCGCCAAGCACGAACAGCGGCACTTCGCGTTCTTCTGGCAACAGGCCGTTATGGGAACGGTCGTTGTTCATGCCGTGGTCCGCCGTCACCAGCACCTGATATCCGGCGTCGAGCCAGCCTTGCAGGTAGTCGGCGAGGATGATGTCGGCCGAACGGGCGCTATTGCGGTATTGCGGGGTGTCGAGACCGTGCTTGTGCCCGGCATCGTCGATGTTCATGGGGTGGATCAACAGAAAATCCGGTGCGTGGCGCAGGCGCAGGTTTTCCGCGTCGGCGAACAGGTGCGAGTCGGGGTAGTGATCGTTCCAGTAGAAGTGGCCGTGCTGGATCGGCAGGTCCGGATCGTCGGTATGCCGATCGCGGGCAGGTACGAACGGTGAACGGTTATACAGTTCGCTGACCCAGTGATAGGCCGCCGCAGCGGTTTTCAGGCCGGCCTCTCTGGCGTAGTGGTAGATGCTGCGCTGGTTGGACAGGCGCGAGACGTTGTTGTGAACGATGCCGCTGTCGATCGGCGTGACGCCGGTCAGGATGCATTCGTAAAGCGGACGGGACAGCGCCGGCAGCTCGCACTCCAGCTTGTAGAGCGCTGCGCGTCCTGCGCCGACATAGGCCTGCAGGTGCCCCATGGCATGCCGGGCAACCTCGTAGCTCAGGCCGTCGAGCACGACAAGGATGACGTTGTGCTTCATAGGGGCGATGACTCCGTGAAACGGGATATCGGAACTCACTCGGTCCACTGTGGGAGCGGGCTCGCTCCCACAGGGATTTCCATTGGCCCGTCAGTTGGCGGGCTACAGCATCACTTCATTTCGACAATGACTTCTTCGTTCCACTTCTGCGGCAGTGCCTTGGAAGTCTTCTCCCACGCATCCGCGTCCTTGATCGGCGTGACGTTTTTGTACTGCTCGTTAGGCAGCAGCTTGGCCTTCACGTCTTCCGGCAGTTTCACGTGTTCGGCACGGATCGGACGGGCGTTGCCGCGCGCCAGATTGGTTTGGCCGGCATCGCTGAAGATGTATTCGCGGGTCAGCTTGGCGGCGTTCGGGTTCTTGGCGTATTTGTTGATGATGGTGGTGTAGCCGGAAATCACCGAGCCATCGGACGGGATCAGCACCACGTAGTCATCCGGATTGGCCATCTTCGCTTTGTAGCTCAGGCCGTTGAAGTCCCAGACCACGCCGACTTCGATTTCGCCTTTTTCCATGGTCGCGATGGTCGGGTTAGCCATCGACAGGCGACCCTGTTTGGCAATATCGGCAAACATCAGCAGGGCAGGTTGCAGGTTTTTCTCGTCACCACCATTGGCCAGTGCGGCGGCCAGAACGCCGTTGGCGGCCTGGGCGGCGGTGCTCACGTCACCGATGGAAACCTTGTATTTGCCGGACTTGAGGTCAGACCACTTGGTCGGTACATCGGAACCGTGCAGCAGCTTCTTGTTGACGATAAAGGCGATGGTGCCGGTGTAGGCCAGTGCCCAGTTGCCGTCCTTGTCCTTGGCCCAGGCCGGAACCTGGTCCCAGGTCGTCGGTTTGTAAGGCTGGACGACGCCTTGCTTGACCGCGATCGGGCCGAAGGCAGCACCGACGTCGCCGATGTCGGCGCTGGCGTTGTCTTTTTCAGCGGCGAACTTGGCGATTTCCTGTGCCGAGCTCATGTCGGTGTCGATGTGTTTGAGGCCATAAGTCTTGGCCAGGTCGTCCCAGGTGCCTTTCCAGTTGGCCCAGTCATCGGGCATGCCGACGCTATTCACTGCGCCTTCCGCTTTCGCAGCGGCTTCAAGGGTTTTCAAATCATCAGCCGCCATGGCGGCGGTGCACATGGCAATGGTCGAGCCTAACAGTGATGCCAGGAAAAGCTGTTTCATTCCGAAGCTCCTATGGGCGTTTTCAACGCTGCGATTGCGATTGTTTTGGTCTAGGTCAGCAATACCTGAGCCAATTTAAGCGGGCTCGATGACACTTTGATGTCGTTCGTCGCCCTGCAAGACTTTTATTCGCACGGTATTGGAGGGTGCCCGGTAAGCGTAGACCATGGGCAAAGGCCCGCTAGACAAGGGACTTGGCCGGTGAATTGCAGGTTTTCAATCGATAGTTGAATAGCGTTTGGGATGACCGTTCGGTAGGTTGTCATCTCTCAGTCATCTGCACTGCCTACGCTTGCAGGGCGTTGATCGAGCCGATTTGTCGTGCGGTTCCGCCCCGAAACAGTGCTGGTCTAGTCCAGATAGGTAACATTGATGCGCGATGAGGCTACAAAAGCGGTGACAGCCATTGGCCAGGTGCTTCAGGAGCAGCTCGACCACGGTCTATTGGCTCCAGGCAGCAAATTGCCGGCCGAGCGAAAACTCAGTGAGTTGTTTGGCACCACGCGGATCACCGTGCGTGAGGCCTTGTTGCAACTGGAAGCCCAAGGGCAGATTTACCGCGAAGAGCGACGGGGCTGGTTCGTCTCGCCGCCGCGCCTGGCCTACAACCTGATGCAGCGCAGTCACTTTCACGCGATGGTCAGCGCCCAGGGGCGGGTGCCGTCTACCGAAGTGATTTCGGCGCGATTGCAGCCGGCGTCAGCGGCGGTCTGCGCCTGGTTGCAGCTGCCGGCATTGTCGAGCGTGATTCAGATTTGTCGCTCGCGGCGTATCGATGGGCGGCTGGTGTTGTACGTGGAGCACTACCTCAATCCGCAGTATTTTCCGGGGATTCTGGCGTTCGATCTGAATCAGTCGATCACCGAGCTGTACGCGCGACACTACGATTTGCACTATGGCCGGGTGCGCTTCGAGATTGTGCCGACCGCGTTGTCGGCCGATGCGGCGGCGGCGTTGCGCGTTTCGGTGGGCAGCCCGGGCTTGCGCATCGCCCGGGTCAATTACGATCAGCATGAACGTTTGATCGACTGCGATCTGGAGTTCTGGCGACATGATGCGATTCATGTCGGCGTCGATGTTGTCTGACAAGACTGTTTATCTGCGCGACCTTGGCGACCCCTTCGCGAGCAGGCTCGCTCCCACATTTGATCGCGGCAAATCACAGATCTCACTGACACAGGAGACCAACTGTGGGAGCGAGCCTGCTCGCGAAGACGGCCTTGCAGTCACTCCTGTTTTTCCTGCCCGCCGCCAGCAGTGATGACTTGCACGCTCATCCGCGGGGTGGCCAGATCCATCCCGGCTTCATCCAGATGCCGTTTCAGCAACAGGTTGAACGCCCGGGACACTTCCCACTGCTTGATCGGCGCGGTCTTGAACCGGGCGCGCAGAATCGCGTTGCCGGACTCGAAGCTTTCCACGCCCTGAATCTCCAGCGGCGACCAGATGTCGCGCCGTTGCAGTGGATCGGTGCGCATTTTCTGGCCGACCTCTCGCATCAGTTTGATCGCGTTGTCGATATCCATGCTCGCAGGCACCGCGACCCGGAAGATCGCGTAGCCGAATTCCCGGGAATAGTTTTTGATGCTTTTGATTTCGCTGAACGGAATGGTGTGGACGATGCCGTCGATATCCCGCAGGCGCACGGTACGAATGGTCAGGCCTTCGACGGTCCCCATGTGGCCGCCGACGTCGACGTAATCATCGATGGCCAGGGAGTCTTCGATGATGATGAACAGCCCGGTGATCAGGTCGGCCACCAGCGACTGGGCACCGAAACCGATCGCCAGACCGATCACGCCGGCACCGGCCAGCAGCGGCGTGACATTCATGCCCATGTTCGCCAGGGCGACGATCAGCGCGATGATGAAAATCGCCACGAACAGCACGTTGCGGATCAGCGGCATCATCGTCTGCGCACGGGCATTGGCCAGGCCCATGCGCGAGCGGGTGAGAGCGTGATGCACGGCGGCATCGCTGAGAATCCAGATCAGCCAGGCAAAGATCAGTGTGCCACCGAGGCTGAACAGTTTGACGCTGACCTCATGGCCTTCGCCTTCAGTGAAGCGGATCAGCGACATGCCCCAGACCCGCAGGCCGAGTTCGATGAACGCCAGCCACACCAGCAGGTGGGCGAGGGTATAGAAAAAGCTGTTCAGGCGTTCCGAGTACAGTGCGTGGCGCTTCACGCCGCGTTGCGGCTTGAGGGCATGGCGGCGCACCAGACCGTTGATCACCATGCACAGCACCAGCAGCACGGTGCAGATCAGCGACTGACGCAATGCGGTGCTGGTATCGCCGGCCGAGACAAAGGTGGCGAACAGGGAAATCCCTACCAGCACCAGTGCCGGTACGTACCAGAAGGTGCCAAGAATTTCGATGGTATCGCTAAGGGCGCGGCGGGTCAGGCGCCGGGACAGCGGCTGATTGCGGATCAAGTGGGCAATCGGCCGACGGAATCGCAAGATGAACAAACCAGTGGACAGCGCGGCCAATACATTGGCCGCCGTCGCGGCGGTGTGCGCCAAATGTCTGCCAAGGCTGTCGATCAGGCGTGGGTCGTTCAGCGCTTCACCGAACGCGGCGAAGCTGCCGATCAGCCACAACGGCCGGAATGCCTGATGCCGAAGGATGTACAAGGCGCGGTGGCGGTGCGGACCTTCGAGCAAGGAAAAGGCGATCACGCAGATCGCGGAAAAACAGGTGCCGACCACCAGCGCATAGGCCAGCACCATGGCCAGGCTTTTGCCCAGCGACGAGGGTAGCGCGTAGCTCATGTACACCGTGATGACCAAGGCAATCAGCCAGGGGCCGAGTTTACGCAATGCGAAACGCAGCATGTCCAGGGCCTTGGGGTGTTGCGGCAGTTCTTCGGTGAGGCCGAAGCGCATGCGCACGCGATGGCTGATCCAGATCAGCGCTGCCGCCAGCAGGCTCCAGACCATCAGGATCATGGCGAAGGCGAAGGCGATGGGTAGCCATTCATTGGCCGGCAGCGCCAGTGCCATCAGTTCGTTCGTGGCCAGGTCGAACTCGTTGGACCAACGGGTGATCGGGCTGTCGGCTTCGGAAAACTGTTTTCCGAGACTGGCCAGGGTCCCGCCAATCAGGCCCAGCACGCCCTCTTCGGTGATGGGTTGGGCCTTTTTCGTGGCGTCGCGCAGCTTCTTCAAATCCGCCAGTAGCTGAGCTCGCTGCCGATCGTTCTCCAGTGACTTGATCACTTCGTCCAGGGATTGCCCCAAGGGTTCCTGTGCCTCGGGCTGGGTTTTCGCCGGGCTGAGCAGGCTTGGCAGACCGACCGCCTGGGCAGGCGCCATCGGCAGCAGCGTCATGAGGCAGAGCAGGAACAGGGACGGTAGGGCGAGCAGGCGAGCGAACACTAGGCGGTCAACCTCGGGGTGAGCGGGTCGATCGAGTGTACGAGCCCGCGAAAACCAATGCGAGTCGGGGGCAGGATTTATTCGTTGAGTTTGGCGAGGATCTTGAACACCACGGTGGCGAGGATGGTGAGCATACCGATCCACATGGCGAACACGCCGAGATTCTTGTCGCGAAAATTGAAACCGATGGCCAGCAGAATCATCCCAGTCAGAATCGGGATCAGCATGGCGTGGAACGAAGAGAGTGAGATCATGGCGACTGCCTTGTCGAAAGGGATGGTTAAAGTCTAGGCGGCTTTTGGTGGGGCGCAGTGATGTGTGTCAAAAATGAATCACTGCAATCATGAACTTTGCGTTGAATTGGCTGATGTCATCGCGGGCAAGCCCGCTCCCACAGGGTTTCTCATTAACCTAAGGGAGCGGGCTTGCCCGCGATGTTTTTCAGGGGTTACGGCAGCTCGCGGCTGGCATAGAACGCGCTCAACACTTTGACCAGGTGTGCCAGGTCATGGCTGCCGCACAGTTCGCGAATCGAGTGCATGGCGAAGGTTGGCAGGCCGATGTCCACGGTGCGTACCCCCAGGTGGCTGGCGGTGATCGGGCCGATGGTCGAGCCGCAGCCCATGTCGCTGCGCACCACGAAGCTTTGCACCGGCACTTCTTCGGCCATGCACAAGTGGCGGAAGAACCCGGCGGTTTCGCTGTTGGTGGCGTAGCGCTGGTTGCTGTTGACCTTGATCACCGGGCCGGCGTTGAGTTTCGGGCCGTGGTTGGCGTCATGCTTGTCGGCGTAGTTCGGGTGCACGCCGTGAGCGTTGTCAGCCGAGACCAGCAGGGATTTCTGAATGGTCCGTACGAACTCGTCACCCTCGGGCAGCAGGCGGCGCAGCGTCTGCTCCAGCATCGGGCCATCGGCGCCGCACGCCGAGCAGGAACCGACTTCTTCGTGGTCGTTGCAGACCAGTACGCAGGTTTCTTCAGTGTCGGCGTTGAGCAGCGCTTGCAGGCCGGCGTAGCACGACAGCAGGTTGTCCAGGCGCGCACCGGCGATGAAGTCGCCATGCAGGCCGATGACGGCGGCGCTTTGGGTGTCGTAGAAACTCAACTCGTAATCGAGCACGACGTCGGCGTTCAGCCCGTGTTCGCGGGCGAGTTGGTCAGTGAGCACGGCGCGGAAATCCACGCGTTCGTCGCCGGCAAATTGCGCAAGCACAGGCGGCAGCTCGGTCTGGGCGTTGATCGCCCAGCCCATGTTGGCTTCGCGATTGAGGTGTATGGCCAGGTTCGGGATGATCGCAATCGGTGCCTTGAAGTCGATCAACTGGCTCTCGACCTTGCCGTCGCGACGGAAGGTCACGCGGCCAGCCAGGGACAGGTCGCGGTCGAACCACGGGGCCAGCAGTGCGCCGCCATAGACTTCGACACCCAGCTGCCAGAAGCCCTGGCGCTGCAGTTCCGGCTGCGGCTTGACCCGCAGGCACGGGCTGTCCGTGTGGGCGCCCACCAGGCGAATACCGCCGTGCAGTGGCGAGTGGCGGCCCATCTTGATCGCGACGATCGAAGAGTCGTTACGGGTGACGTAGTAGCGGCCATTGGTCTCGGTATTCCATGGCTCGCGCTCGTCGAGGCGCTGATAGCCGGCCGCTTCCAGACGCTGAACAAGGCTGGCGGTGGCATGGAACGGGGTGGGGGAGGCCTTGAGGAAGTCGATCAGGCCTTGGTTCAACTCTTCGCGCATGTGCTAACTCCAGACAGCAATGGCGCCAGTTTAACGTATTGGCCTGGTAAATGGCGTCGCACTGATGGTTGAGGCGGGCTCAGATATTGAATCTGGACGAGAACCCTGTGGGAGCGAGCAAGCCCGCTCCCACAGGTTTTGCGCTCGTGGTTTAGAACGGTGCCGGGCACTCGAAGCGCAGGCGTTCACCGGTCTTGGGATGGGTGAAGCTGAGCATGCTCGCATGCAGGCACAGTCGCGGCCAGGCGGCCAGCGCCTGTTCGTGGGCGTAGAGCCCGTCGCCCAGCAGCGGATGGCCGATGGACAGCATGTGCACGCGCAGTTGGTGAGACCGACCGGTGATCGGCGTCAGCTCGACGCGACACCAGTCGCCGCAACGTTCCAGCACGCGCCAGAACGTCAGGGCATGTTTGCCGAATTCATGGTCGACCACATGGCGTGGCTTGGTCGGTGGGTCGTAGCGCAGCGGCAAATCGATGCTGCCGCTGTCCAGTTCCGGCTGACCCCAGCACAGTGCGGTGTAGGCTTTTTCGGTTTCGCGGTCGTGAAACTGTCGGGACAGTTCGCGATGCGTGTCCGGGTCGCGGGCCAGCAGAATGATGCCGGACGTTTCCCAATCCAGTCGGTGGACGATTCGCGCTTCCGGGTAGCCATTTTCTTGCAGGCGGGTGATCAGACAGTCCTTGTTGTCGTCGGCCCGGCCGGGGACGGAAAGCAACAGGGTCGGCTTGTTCACCACCAGCACGGCGGCGTCCTGGTGAAGGATGTGGATATTGGACAACGGCATTAAAACAGCCTCGTTACAAACGCCAACGGCGGCTCGATCATTCATACGCCCCTCTCTGTAGGAGCCGGATTGCTGGCGATGCAGGCAACGCGGTCTGACTGTCACAACGCGTTGATGCTATCGCTGGCAAGCCAGCTCCCACAGGGAAGGCGTTTCGAATGATCGAGCCGCCGTGGCTCCTGCCGGATCGACTCAGCGATCTGGCAGGGTGATGTTGAGTTCCAGAATCGAGCAGCTGCCCTGGCTTTCCAGTGCGACGTGCACGTCATCGGACCCGATATTGACGTACTTGCGGATCACCTCGACCAGTTCCTTCTGCAAGGCTGGCAGGTAGTCCGGGGTGCTGCGTTGGCCGCGTTCGTGCGCCACGATGATCTGTAGACGCTCTTTCGCTACCGACGCGGTGCTTTGCTTTTTGTTGGCACGAAAGAAGTCAAAAAGGTTCATTGCTTAGTTGCCTCCAAACAGGCGCTCGAAGAATCCCTTCTTCTGTACATCGAGGAATCGATGATCCACGGACTTGCCCAGCAGGCGATCAACGGTATCGCTGTAGGCCTGGCCGGCATCGCTCTGGTCGTCGAGAATCACCGGCACGCCCTGGTTGGATGCCTTGAGCACCGCCTGGGATTCCGGGATCACGCCGAGCAGGGTCACCGAGAGGATTTCCTTGACGTCTTCCACGCCGAGCATTTCGCCTTTGCTCACACGCTCCGGGTTGTAGCGGGTAATCAGCAGGTGTTCCTTGATCGGATCCTGACCCTGTTCGGCACGACGGGACTTGCTGGCCAGCAGGCCGAGCATGCGGTCGGAGTCACGAACCGAGGACACTTCCGGGTTGGTCACGACAATCGCTTCGTCAGCGAAGTACATGGCCAGGTGGGCGCCTTTTTCGATGCCGGCCGGGGAGTCGCAGACGACGAACTCAAATTGTTCCTTGAGCTCCATCAGGACTTTTTCCACGCCTTCAACGGTCAGCGCGTCTTTGTCGCGGGTCTGGCTGGCGGCCAGGACGTAGAGGTTTTCCAGGCGCTTGTCTTTGATCAGGGCCTGTTGCAGGTTGGCTTCGCCGTTGACGACGTTGACGAAGTCATACACCACGCGGCGCTCGCAACCCATGATCAAGTCGAGGTTACGCAGGCCGACGTCGAAGTCGACGATAACTGTTTTGTGACCGCGCAAAGCGAGGCCTGTACCGATAGCGGCGCTGGTGGTGGTCTTACCCACACCACCCTTGCCGGATGTAACCACGAGAATCTTGGCCAAGGTGTTTCACCCCTAAGGAAAAAGGACTTTTAGCCCCTGAAAAACATCTCTTGAAAACTACTGCAGTCGGACAGCCTTGGCTGGAACCCGGTCCCTGGCGGCGTTTACCCCCGGTAAACACTGCTTTCGACCTTTTTCCTACTTCGTTTGAGCCGTTTTCGCTACGTTTTAGAGATGCTTGGAAAATGCGGCAGTATCCGTTAAAGCCGAATGATGTTCAACACATCGCCCGACAGGCTGACCTGTACGCCCGAACCCCATAGAGGGTCGCGACGCAAGTCCTCGGAAACCTTGTAATGACCGGCGATGGAGACCAGTTCAGCGCTCATCTGCTGACAGAAAATCCTGGCTTTCGTGTCGCCTTTGACCCCGGCCAACACGCGGCCACGCATGGGGCCGTATACATGGATGTTGCCATCGGCGAGAAGTTCCGCCCCCGGGCTGACCGACGAGATCACCACCAGGTCGCTGCCCTGGGCATAGATCTGCTGACCACCGCGCACCGGCGAGGTGATGATTTTCGTCGGCTTGATGGTCGGCTCCGGTGGTTTTTCCGGTTTTTTCACCACCACGCCTTCGTTCAGGTCCAGCGGTCGTTCACGGGCGCCGGAGGGCGGCAACACTGGCAGATCGACGGCGATGGCGGCCGCGATGTCTTCGATGCGGCTGGCGCGGATCGCCAGGGTGCGCAGACCATGCTGGCGGCAGACGCGCATCAGCCCCGGCAAATCGACGGAGCCTTCGTTGGCCGGCAGTTTGTCCAGGGCCAGTACCAGCGGCGCGTTGCTGAAGAAGTTCGGCGCCTGGGCGACCTTGGCGGCCAGTTGCCGGTCAAGGCTTTCGAGGTCGTTACGGGCCAGTTCCAGCACCGTAATGGCGAGCATGCTGCCCTTCAGCTGGAACACGGGATCTTGGTCTAGCGGTTCGGTTTGGCTCATGGTCGGCATACAACGACTTGTCACTAAAAGTGCCGAGACTTATAACGAGAACGCCCGCAGGCCGCAAGCCGGGTCGAACGATGTAGAATGCGCGGCCATCGTCTTTTCGGAACCTTTAATGGATCGCCCGCGTTTTCGAACAACCTTTCTTTCTCCGCGCTTCTGGCCGCTGTGGTGCGGCCTGGGGCTGTTGTGGCTGATTGTGCAGTTGCCGTATCCGGTATTGCTGTGGATCGGTCGCGTGCTGGGCGCGTTCATGTATCGGGTGGCCGGCGACCGACGGCGCATCGCCAAGCGCAATCTGGAGCTGTGTTTCCCTGAAAAGACCGCTGCCGAGCGCAAGCGCCTGCTCAAGGAAAACTTCGCCTCCACCGGCATCGCCTTTTTCGAAATGGCCATGAGCTGGTGGTGGTCACGCAAGCGTCTGGCGAAGCTGGCCCATGTCGAAGGGCTGGAGCATTTGAAACAGGCCCAGCGCGACGGCAAGGGCGTGATCCTGATGGCGCTGCATTTCACCACGCTGGAAATAGGCGCGGCATTGCTGGGCCAGCAGCACACCATCGACGGCATGTACCGCGAACACAAAAACCCGTTGTTCGACTACGTCCAGCGCCGTGGCCGCGAGCGGCACAACCTCGATTCGCTGGCAGTAGAGCGTGAGGACGTGCGCGGCATGCTCAAACTGCTTCGGGCGGGCCGGGCGATCTGGTACGCGCCCGACCAGGATTACGGCGCCAAGCAGAGTATTTTTGTGCCGTTGTTCGGGATTCAGGCGGCGACTGTCACCGCCACCAGCAAGTTTGCGCGGCTGGGCAAGGCCTTGGTCGTGCCGTTCACCCAGGAACGGCTGGCGGACGGCAGCGGTTATCGCCTGGTGATTCATGCACCGCTCGAAGGCTTCCCCGGCGAAACCGAAGAGGCCGACTGCCTGCGGATCAACCAGTGGATCGAAGGCGTCTTGCGCGAATGCCCGGAGCAATACCTCTGGGCCCATCGCCGCTTCAAGAGCCGTCCACCCGGCGAGCCCAAGCTGTACGCCAAACGCGGTTGAACCACGATCCCCTGTAGGAGCGAGCCTGCTCGCGAAAAACCTGAGAGCGCCGTGGGGTGTCAGGCTCTCGGCGTTATCGTTGACGACCTCGGCGAGCAGGCCCGCTCCTGCAGTGACATCCCATCAAGCACCATGGAGTGTTGTGCATGAGTCCAAGGGAACCGGTTACAGGGTTGATTCTTTCCGGCGGCGGGGCGCGGGCGGCCTATCAGGTCGGCGTCCTGGCGGCGATTGCCGAGTTGCTGCCGCTGGGCGCGGACAATCCGTTTCCGGTGATCGTCGGCACTTCCGCCGGGGCGATCAACGCGGTCAGCCTGGCCAGTGGCGCGACGGATTTTCGCGCGGCCATCGAACGCCTGACAGCGTTCTGGCAAGGCTTTCGCAGCCACCTGGTGCTGCGCAGTGACTGGCCGGGGGTGATCCACCAGGCCAGCCGCTTCGTCAGTCACAGCTTGCTGGGGCTTGGCGCCCGGGTCCCGGTGGCCCTGGTCAATAGCTCGCCGTTGCGCAGGCTGCTCCACGACAGATTACAGATGGACGGCATTGCCGAAGCCATCGCGCAAAAGCAGTTGCATGCGGTGGCCGTCACCGCCTTCGGATATGAGTCGGGTCAGGCTGTGACCTTCTATCAAGGGGGCGGCACCATCGACTCCTGGCTGCGCCATCGGCGGATCGGCATTCCCACCCAGTTGTCCGTTGATCATTTGCTGGCCAGCTCGGCCATTCCTCTTCTGTTCGCCCCGGTGAAAATCGGCGAGGAGTATTTCGGCGATGGTGCGGTGCGCCAATCGGCCCCCATCAGTCCGGCGCTGCACCTGGGGGCCAGTCGAGTGCTGGTGGTGGGGGTCAGTGGCAACCCGCGCGGGGTCGACCCCGAGCAGCCACTTCAACGCGCCTATACCGGTCAACAGCCAACCCTGGCGCAGATTGGCGGGCACATGCTCAACAGTACATTCATTGACAGCCTGGAAAGCGACATCGAACTGCTGCAGCGATTGAATCAGTTCAGTCATTTGTTGCCCGACGGTACGCCAGCCCGGGCGCTGGGCGTGGCGCCGGTGGAGGTGCTGGTGATTTCTCCGAGCCAGCCCATCGACGAGATTGCCGCGCGCCATCGCCAGGAATTGCCTGCGGCGTTGCGCCTGTTCCTGCGCGGGCCGGGTGCGACAAAGACCAGTGGGGCGGGGGTGCTGAGTTATCTGCTGTTCGAAGCGGGGTATTGCAGCGAGCTGATTGATTTGGGGCGGCGGGACGCGTTGGCCAAGAAGGAAGAGCTGCGCCGGTTTCTCGGGTTGTAGGAGCGAGCCTGCTCGCGACGGACGTTAACGATGACGCCGGGAGCCTGACACCCCGTGGCGCTCTCTGATCCATCGCGAGCAGGCTCGCTTCTACAAGATCAGAAGTGGAACTTCACCAGGAAGCTGGTCACGCTCTGGTCAGTCTTGAAGTACTGGCTGTCTTCAATGCCGTACTTGTCTTTCCAATAATCGTACTCGACACCCACATACAACTGCTTCGCACCGAAATTCAGTGCCTTGCCCAGGTCGTATTTGATCTGCGGATTGAAGTGCAGGTTGGCGTGGTAGGTGCCTTTGGCGTTCTTGTCGTTATCGACCACCCAGTCCATGTAGCCGTCGATCAGTACGTCCGAGTCGCCCACCGCAATGGTGTAGGACCAGACTGGCGTGATCTGCCAGACGTTGTCGCCCGCACGGCTGCCTTCGGTGTGGCGGTTGTAGAAGTTCAACTGGAAGTAGTCGAAACCGGGGATGGCCAGGTCGAAACCGGGACCGATCAGGTAGGACTCGGTATCGTTTTCACCGAACTCGTAAGTCATGGCGAGCAACACGTCCTTGACCGGACCCAACTCGAGTTTCTGATCGAAGATTTTGCCGAACGACAGCCGTGGGCTGATTTCACCGTAGTAGGTGTTCGAGCCGGCGTTGCTGTCATCCTTGCCGTTGTAGAAAATCTTGTCGACGAATATGAAGTTGTCGCCGTATTTCCAGCCATCGGCGTGTTCGAAGGTCACCGTCTGCTGAATGCGCGGGTTGACCTGGAAGTCCTTGCCATACAGATAGGTCAGGCTGTTGTTCTGCCATTGCAGCAAGTCGCCGGCCATGGCCTGGCCCCCCGTCACCATCGATCCGGCCAGCATCAGGCTAGTGCACGTACGTTTCATTCGGTTGCTCCCAAAAATGTCAGTGGTTCCACGTTATTTTTTTAAGGTCGGCGCTCTGGTGTGGCGCCTTTTTCTGTAGCGATAAAAATCATCCAATCGGTCAGCTTTAGTGCTGTTAGCAAAAGCTGCGCCAAGGCATTCGAAAAGCAAAAAAACTCCCGCTCGGCTGCTCAGGAACAGTCGATTGAGAGGGGGTCGGGGATGCCTTGGTACCGTCCAGAGCCGGGATAAGTTGGCTTTCTGGTCAGGAATTAAATCCGGGCTTTTTTTTAAAGCGGATTCAGGCGGCCGCGGAGAATACTGACTCCTCGGCCAGGTCTCAAGTGCCCCGCAACAGCGCACCGACGGCAGGTCTGGGGCACGATTGCGGGCCATCTTAGAAATGCACCTTCACCAGCAGGCTGGTGGTGTTTTCATGGGTGTCGAGTCTGGAGCTGTTCTCGATGCCGTATTTGTCTTTCCAATAACTGTACTCGGCGCCGACATACACCTGTTTTTCGCGCCAACCCAGGGCTTTGCCCAGGTCGTACTTGATCTGCGGATTGAAGTGCAGGTTGGCGTGGTAGGTGCCGTGTGAGTTCTGGTCGTTGTCCACGACCCAGTCGATGTAGCCGTCGATCAACAGGCTCGAATTGCCCAGTGGAAGGGTATAGGACCAGCCTGGTGTGATTTGCCAGACCCCATCGCCGGGCCGTGAACCTTCGGTGTGGCGGCGGTAGAAGTTCAGGGTCACATAGTTGAAGCCGGGCACCTTGAGATCGAAACCGGGGCCGATCAAATACGCTTCGGTGTCGTCTTCGCCATTCTCGTAGGTCATGGCGAGCAATACGTCCTTGATCGGGCCGAGTTCGAAGCGGCGGTCGAGGATTTTGCCGAACGAGAGGCGCGGGCTGAACTCGCCGTAGTAGGCGTGAACGCCTTTGTTTCGGTCTTTTTCGCCGTTGTAGTAGGTGCTGTCGATGAACAGGAAATTGTCGCCGTACTTCCAGCGATCAGCGTGCTCGAAGGTCACCGTCTGCTGAATCGGCGGGTTGACCGCGAAATCCTTGCCGTACAGATAGCTCAGGCTGTTGGTTTGCCACAGCAGTAAATCGCCGGCCATGGCCTGGCTGGCGGCCAGAAGGCCGCCGCCCAACATCATGGTTTTCTGGGTACGAATCATCTGTTGCTCCTTCTTGTTTTTATTTTTCAGGCGCAGGCAACCCCGCCCTGTAGGAGCGAGCCTGCTCGCGAAAACCTCAAGGACACCGCGTTCATCCAGGATGCACGCGTTATCGTTGACGACCATCGCGAGCGGGCTCGCTCCTACAGGGGGGGATGGTTACCTGTCAGTGGGCGTGGCAGTCGTTGATGGCTGCGCGTTCGGCGCCGCCGAGGATGTTGAACAGCAGGTTCAAGGTCAGCGCGCTGAGCGTGGCCATGGCGATACCGCTGTGGGTGATCGGGCTCATCCACACCGGCAGGTGGGCAAAAAACTCCGGACGCACCACCGGGATCAGGCCCATGCCGATGCTGACCGCTACCAGCAGTTGGTTGCGACGGTCAGCGATATCGGCTTCCTGGAGAATCTTGATCCCGGTCGCGGCAACCATGCCGAACATCGCAATGGCGGCACCGCCGAGCACCGCTGGCGGAATCGACGCCACCAGGAACGCGGCTTTGGGCAACAGGCTGAGGACGATCAGCAGGCCGCCGGCCACGATGGTCACCGAGCGGCAACGCACGCCGGTCATCTGCACCAGGCCGATGTTCTGGGCGAAGGAGGAATGGGTGAAGGTGTTGAAGAAACCGGCGAAAAACGAAGCGCCGGCATCGCACAACAAGCCGCGACGCAGCATGCGCGGGCAGACTTCCTGGCCGGTGATCTTGCCCAGGGCCAGGAACATCCCGGTGGACTCGACGAAGATGATCACCACCACCAGGCACATCGACAGGATCGGCGCGAGTTCGAATTTCGGCATGCCGAAATGCAGCGGGGTGACGAATTGCAGCCACGGGGCCTGGGCCATGCCACTGAGGTCGACCATGCCGAGCAGGCCGCAGAGCACATAGCCCAGGCACATGCCGATCAGCACGGAAATGTTGACCCAGAAACCGCGCATGAAGCGATGCACCAGCAAAATGGTGCCCAGCACCAGCGCGGCGATGGTCAGGTAAATCGGCGAGCCGAACTGGCTGGCCGCAGCACCGCCTCCGGCCCAGTTCACGGCCACGGGGAACAGCGACAAACCGATCGAGGTGATGACCGTACCGGTCACCAGCGGCGGAAAGAAGCGTACGACCTTGGACATGAACGGGGCGATGATCATGCCGAAGAACCCGGCGGCGATGGTGGCGCCGAAGATCCCTTGCAAGCCGATACCGGGCATGCCGGCCATGGCGACCATGCTGCCGACGGCGGCGAAACTGGCGCCCATCATCACGGGCATGCGAATGCCCACGGGACCGATGCCGAGCGACTGAACGATGGTGGCAATGCCGGCCACCAGCAGGTCGGCGTTAATCAGAAAGGCGATTTCTTCACGACTCAGGCCAGCGGCCTGTCCGATGATCAGCGGCACCGCGATGGCGCCACCGTACATCAGCAGAACATGTTGCAGACCGACCAGGATCAGTTGCAAAAGGGGCAAACGCTGAATGGCGGGTGCGTCGGGGATGCGCGCTTTGGAGAGCTCGGACATGCAACACCTCGGATCTTTTTTATTCTTGTGATTGAACAGCTGCCGGGTTGCTCACAGCTGTTTCTTTGCATCAGGTAAACCGCGTTGCGGCCAATCGCTGGCAAGCCAGCTCCCACACAGGCAGTGCAAAACCCTGTGGGAGCTGGCTTGCCAGCGATGCTGTTAACGATTAGTTGGTCTGTGCTCCCTGAACGATCCAGGCGCCGATCAGGTCACGTTCCTGCTGGGTCATCTTGGTGATGTTGCCCAGGGGCATGATCTGGCTGGCGACGGCTTGAGCCTGGATACGCGCAGCGTTCTGGCGGATCTGCTCGGGGGTGTCGAACATCACACCGGCCGGGGCCGCGCTGAACAGCGGGCTGGTCGGTTTGGCCGAGTGGCAAACCGCGCAACGTTCCTGAATCACGCTGTGCACCTTGTTGAAGCCAGGACCCGCATTCGACGCTTGTGCCGGTGCGGCGGCCGGTGCTTCTGCAGGTTTGGCTTCAGCGGGTTTCAAACCACCACCCAATGCCGTTTCCGGCAGCGGCTGGTATTCGATCTTCGCAGGCGCCTTGGCCACGTCCGGGCTGGTCATCGGCGCAGGGCCGGTGACGTAGGCCAGGCTGATCATGCCGACCGCTGCCACAGGCAAGGTCCAGGCAAACTTGTGGCTGTCGTGACGAGTGTTGAAGTAATGACGCACCAACACCGCCAGCACCGCGATCCCGGCCAGGATCAGCCAGTTGTATTGGCTGCCGTAGGTGCTCGGGAAGTGGTTGCTGATCATGATGAACAGCACCGGCAAGGTGAAGTAGTTGTTGTGACGCGAACGCAGCAAGCCTTTGGCTGGCAGCGCCGGATCAGGCGTGCGGTTCTCGGCAATCGCCGCCACCAGTGCCCGCTGCGCCGGCATGATGATGCGGAACACGTTACCGACCATGATGGTGCCGATGATCGCGCCGACGTGCAGGTACGCACCACGACCGCTGAACACCTTGCTGAAGCCGTAAGCGGCGCCAATGATCAGCACGAACAGGATGAAGCCGAGCAGGGCAGGGCGTTTGCCCAGGGCCGAGTCGCACAGGAAGGAGTAGACGAACCAGCCGATGAACAGCGAGCCGATGCCGATGGCCACGCCTTCAGGGCCGCTCAGGGTGCTGCCGGGGGCCAGCAGGTAGAGCGTCGGGTTGGAGTAGAACACCACGCACAGCAGCGCGATCCCCGACATCCAGGTGAAGTAGGCTTCCCATTTGAACCAGTGCAGGTTGTCCGGCATGGTCGGTGGGGCCAGTTTGTATTTTTCCAGGTGGTAGATACCGCCGCCGTGGATCGCCCACAAATCACCGGCCAGGCCACTTTTCGGGTTGACCCGATTGAGGTTGTTTTCCAGCCAGACGAAGTAGAACGATGCGCCGATCCAGGCCACACCAGTAATCATATGAACCCAGCGCACGCTCAGGTTCAGCCATTCCAACAGATGTGCTTCCACAGTCTTTACCTCTCGCCTGTCACTCTGTTGTCGAGTGATCAGACCTTCTCTTATTGGTGGGGGGCGAGGATCAAACGCTCATCCTCTTTGAAAAAATGCTCATCGCAGTTATTGCCTGTGCCACTGCGATCAACCACCAGGAAGTCATCCCGCTTTTCGATCGTCAGCACCGGGTGGTGCCAGACGCCGCGATGGTAATTAATGCCCTGCCTGCCGTTGGTGACGAAGGCGCGGACCAAGCCTGATACAGGTACATCGCCAAGTGGCGCGACCACGATCAGAAAGGGGTTGCCGAGCAGCGGAATGAACGCCTGGCTGCCCAGCGGATGACGCTCCAGCATGCTGACGGTCAGCGGCATGTCCTGCGCGTCGGCGCGGAAGATGCTGATGATCGCCTTGTCCTCTGGCGTGGCGGTTTCCACCGTCGCCAGTTTGTGGAAGCGCATGGTCGAACCGTTGTTGATCATGAAGTGATCGCTGCCGTCGGTTTCGATCACGTCACCGAAAGGGGCGAAGGCTTCTTTGGTCAGCGGTTCAATCTGTAGTGTGCGCATGCTGTTCTTCTTATCCGAATTCTGTGTTGTTGGTTCTGACGCTTTCGCGAGCAGGCTCGCTCCCACAGGGGGAATGCATTTCAAATGTGGGAGCGAGCCTGCTCGCGAATGGGTTCAACCTTATTTCGCGACCTTGCCCAGTACACGCAGGCGGCTCACACCGCCGTCCGGGAACACGTTCAGGCGGATGTGGGTGATCGGGCCCAGTGCCTTGATCTGCTCGGCGAAGGTGTGCTCGGCGTGCATTTCCAGCTTCTGGCTTGGCAGCAGTTCGCGCCAGAACAGCGATTGGGTTTCGATCTGGCTGTCGGTACCGCCCTTGACGAAGGCGCCCTGGATCGAGCAGCTGTCCGGGTAGTTGCCCTTGAAGTGCAGGGTATCGACGATGATTTTCTCGATTTCGCCCGGGTGGCCCAGTGCGACGATCACCCAGTCATTGCCCGGTGTACGGCGGCGCGCGGTTTCCCAGCCGTCGCCCATGTTGATGCCACGGCCCGGGTTGAGGATGTTGCTCATGCGGCCGAAGTGTTCGTCGGAGCAGGCGAGGGCGCGGCCACCGTTGAGGGCTGCCGCCAGGTCGACCTGCTCGTTGTCGCCTACAGCGGACCAGTCACGGAATGGAATGCCGTACACGCGCAGACGGGCAACACCGCCGTCCGGGTAGATGTTGAAGCGCAGGTGGCTGAAGGCCTGGTCGTTGCTGATTTCGTGGTAGTGGTGGCTGTTGCCTTGCAGCTCGACGGCGGACAGCACTTCAGTCCACTGGGTGTTTTCGTCTGGCTCGCCTTCGGCCAGGAAGCAGGCTTCCAGGGAGGCCGACGGCGGGAAGTTGCCGGTGAAGAATGAAGTGTCGATGTCGACGCCTTTGATCGAGCCCGGCACGCCCAGGCGGATCACTGCGCTGTCGTAGCCCTCGAAGCGCTTGCGGCGCGATTCCCAGCCGTCCATCCACTTGCCGTTGTCATCGAACACGCCCTCCTTCCAGACGGCCGGAGTCGGTTGGAACAGACGATTGGCGTCTGCGAACCAGTCATCGGTGACCGAGATGATTTTGGTGCCCAGGCGGGCGTCGGCCAGGTTGACGAACTTCTCGAAAGGTACGGCGTAAGCTTTCATTCTTCTTGTCTGCCTTTAATAAGTTGGCTTGGGATGCTCTCGGGGCCCTGGGAAACGCAAGCGTTCATGAGGTTTCTCGGGCCAGGATCGCTATAGGGTCAGTAATCGGAACAGGGCGATCTTGTTGATCTGCGCCAGCGCGCACTTGAATTCGGTGTCGACCGGGTTGTGAATGCGCGTTTCGAACGCCGCGAGGATCTGATGCCGGTTGCTGCCTTTTACCGCCATGATGAAGGGAAACTTGAACTTGGCTTTGTAGGCGTCGTTCAGCTCGGTGAAGCGCTGGAACTCTTCGGCCGTGCATTGGTGAATACCGGCGCCAGCCTGTTCATGGGTGCTGGCTTCGGTCAACTGGCCCTGGACGGCGGCTTTGCCGGCCAGGTCCGGGTGAGCGTTGATCAGGGCCAGCTGGCTTTGCTGATCGGCACTCAACAGGATGTCGCTCATGCGCTGGTGCAGGGTTTCGATCTCGTCGATCGAAGCGTCCTGGCCCAGCTCGAAGGCCTTTTCGGCCACCCATGGCGAATGTTCGTAGATATCGGCGAACACGCTGACGAAAGCGTCGCGGCTCAGGGTCGATGGCTTGATGGATTGAAAGGTGCTCATTTGGCAGCCCCTTGGTACGGATGGGTTGCTTGCCAGTGGCGTGCGATGTCGACGCGACGGCTGAACCACACCTGTTCATGACTTTTAGCGTATTCGATAAAGCGCTTGAGCGAGGCCAGGCGCGCCGGACGGCCAATCAAGCGGCAGTGCAGGCCGATCGAGAGCATTTTCGGTGCATCGGCGCCTTCGGCGTACAGCACGTCGAACGCGTCTTTGAGGTATTCGAAGAAATCGTCGCCCTTGTTGAAACCCTGGACCTGGGTGAAGCGCATGTCGTTGGTGTCCAGGGTGTACGGGATCACCAGGTGCGGCTTGCCGGTCGGGTTGTTCGGTTCCCAGTAGGGCAGGTCGTCGTCGTAGGTGTCGCTGTCGTAGAGGAAACCGCCTTCTTCCATCACCAGGCGACGGGTGTTCGGACCAGTACGGCCGGTGTACCAGCCCAGCGGACGTTCACCGGTGATTTCAGTGAGGATGCGGATCGCTTCGAGCATGTGCTCGCGTTCCTGGGTTTCATCCATGTACTGGTAGTCGATCCAGCGGTAGCCGTGGCTGCAGATCTCGTGGCCGGCTTCGACCATGGCGCGGATCACGTCCGGGTGGCGCTGGGCGGCCATGGCCACGGCGAAGATGGTCAGCGGAATGTCGAATTCCTTGAACAGTTTCAGAACCCGCCAGACACCGGCACGGCTGCCATACTCGTACAGCGATTCCATGCTCATGTTGCGCGCGCCTTGCAGTGGCTGCGCCGAGACCATTTCGGACAGGAAGGCTTCGGATTCTTTGTCGCCGTGCAGGATGTTGCGCTCGCCGCCTTCTTCGTAATTGAGCACGAAGGACAAGGCGATGCGGGCATTGCCCGGCCAGTGTGGATGAGGAGGGTTACTGCCGTAACCGATCAGGTCGCGTGGGTAGTCAGCGCTCACTGCAGTCTTCCTTCTTATTCGTGGCTGTCAGGGTGGTGTGGCGTGCCTGAAGTGGAAAGACAGGCTGGCGTCACAGCGATGGGCTGATTGTATACAACTTTATATTCACTTTGTAAGCCTGATTTTTTGCATTTTTCGTTAACGGTCATCTTTGCGTGCGCTTGATCCGATCCTGCAAGAAACCTGCCTGATTGGTCAGCTAATGGCTGGAGAGGTCAACCAGCCTGCGGTTCGCCAGTTAATCGCCAGGAAATCCATGGAGGACGCTGTTCGCCGTAAAAATGTCGTTTTTATTGTGTACAATTTTTTTGAAAAGTGTCTTAATCAATCGCTCGCCGCAGCTTTTCGTGCTCCGAAACGGTGCGGTCTCCTTTTCAACTGACTTCGGGAGGCGCGAGGTCTGACTGCTCCACGCAGCCAGGCGCGCAGAATCAATGGGACGTTTGACTACACATGTTTTGGACGCTGCACATGGCTGCCCGGGCAGCTCGATCAAGGTCGAGTTGTACCGTGTTGAAGGTTCGCAGCTGGAATGGGTCGCCAGCGCGATAACCAACAGCGATGGCCGTGTCGATGCACCGTTGTTGCAAGGTGATGACTACCGCACCGGGGTCTATCAGATTCAGTTCCATGCGGGCGATTACTACCGCGCCCGTGGCGTTCAACTGCCGGAACCGGCGTTCCTGGATGTGGTGGTGCTGCGTTTTGGCATTTCTGCGGAGCAGGACCACTATCACGTGCCCTTGCTGATTTCGCCGTACAGCTATTCCACGTATCGCGGCAGCTGATCCCCCAAGCAGCTGCCTCAACCTGGAAGCGACTGCGCATATAGCTTCTTTGGTCTTTCGCCCGCTCACACTGCGGGCTTTTTTTCGCCTGGAGAAAAGTGGTGCCTGTGCTGGCGCTTTCGCCGGCAAGCCAGCTCCTACAAGGAATTCGCACGACCTGTGGGAGCTGGCTTGCCAGCGACGCTCTTAACGGCTGAGCAGAGACGCTGCCCCCGCGCCACTGAACAACCCGGCACTGATCCGGTTAAACCAGCTCTGTCCCTTGCCACTGCGCAGATACCGCGCCGCACCATGGGCACCCAGCCCGTAAGCCAACTTGCACAGCAGGTCCAGCACGGTCCAGGTGGCAATCATCACCAGCAACTGCGGGAGGAACGGCTGTTCGGCGCTCAAGAACTGTGGCAGGAACGCGGCGAAGAACAGAATGTCTTTCGGGTTGCTCGCACCCAGCATGAATGCGCGCCCGAACAGGGCACGAAAGCGTGGCACCGGTGCCGCCTGGGGCACTTCGGCACCATGGGACGGTTGACGCGATTGCTGCCAGCTCTGCCAGGCGAGGTAGAACAGATACAGGGCACCAACGATCTTCAGCGCGCTGAACAATTGCTCCGACGCCAGCAGCAGCGCGCCCAGGCCCAGCGCCGAAGCGCTCAGCAGGCCAATCGAGGCCATCACGCCACCGAGAAAGGCTGGGTAGGAACGCCCCAGACCGTAATTCAAACTGTTGCTGATCATCAGCAAAGACAGTGGCCCCGGGATCAGGATCACCACCAGCGCAGCGCCGCTGAACAGCAGCCAGGTTTCCAGACTCATCACTTTCCTCCCTTTGCACAAAAGCCTCACCCGACGGGGTGAGGCTGGTTTGAAGCGCGTACCGCGTAAGGTTTACAAGAAGATGAACTTGGCGATGAAGATCGCGCAGAGCACCCACAGACTCGCGGAAATTTCCTTGTACTTGCCAGTGCCGGCCTTCAGGACCACGTAGGTGATGAAGCCCAGCGCGATACCGTCGGCGACCGAAAAGGTCAGGGGCATCATGATGGCGGTGACGATCGCCGGAATGCTGTCGGTCGCTTCGTCCCACTCGATGTGCTTCATGCCACCCATCATCAGCATGGCGACGTAAATCAGTGCGCCTGCGGTGGCGTAGGCGGGAATCATGCCGGCCAGCGGGGCGAAGAACATCGCTGCAATAAATAGCACACCTACGGTCACTGCGGTAAGACCAGTCCGACCACCTGCCGCGACACCTGCAGCACTTTCCACGTAGCTGGTGACAGGGGGAACACCAACGATCGCGCCGAATACGCTGGAGGCGCTGTCGGCTTTCATGGCGCGGGAGAGGTTTTCGATGCGGCCATCGGCGTTGACCAGGTTGGCGCGCTGCGCCACGCCCATCAAGGTGCCGGCGGTGTCGAACATGTGCACGAAGAGGAAGGCCAGCACCACGCTGATCATGCTGACGTTGAACACGCCGGCGAGGTTCATCGCCATCCAGGTCGGGGCCAGGCTCGGCGGTGCCGACATGATCCCTTCGTAATGCACCAGGCCCAGGCCCCAACCGGCCAGGGTCACGGTGATGATGCTGATGAGGATCGCGCCGAACACTTTGTGGTAGCTGAGCACGGCGATCATCAGAAAGCAGATGGCGGCCAGCAGCGGGCCTGGCTCGCGCAGGGAACCCAGTTTGATCAGGGTGGCGGGGCTGTCGACGATGATGCCGGCGGTTTTCAAGCCGATCAGCCCCAGGAACAGGCCCACGCCCGCACCCATGGCGAAGCGCAGGCTCACCGGAATGCTGTTGAGCAGCCATTCGCGCACGCGCGAGAAGGTCAGGATCATGAACAGCACACCGGACACGAACACCGCACCGAGGGCGGTTTCCCAGTTGTAGCCCATGGTGCCGACCACGGTGTAGGTGAAGAAGGCGTTCAGGCCCATGCCCGGCGCCAGGCCGACGGGCCAGTTGGCGTACAGGCCCATCAGCAGGCAACCCAGTGCGGCGGCGATGCAGGTGGCGACGAACGCCGCGCCGTGATCGATCCCGGCGTCCGCCATGATGTTGGGGTTGACGAAGATGATGTAGGCCATCGTGATGAAGGTAGTCAGACCGGCAATCAACTCGGTCTTCACCGTGGTGCCATGCAAGCTGAGTTTAAAGATGCGCTCCAGCCAGCCAGTGCGTAAAGGCGGCGAGAGATCCAGCGTCGATGCTTCGGATTTGCGGCTTTCCACAGCGAGTACTCCTCAAGAGTTTTATTGTTATTTCCAGGGCCGGACCCGAGAGGGTGGCAGCGGCCCTTTGAGGCACTTGCGAATTTGTTGACCTCTTGGTCAGGAACTCGCACGAGGTGGATTATGCTTTTGTGTACAAATAAAGCAAATATTGTTTTTTGTTTTGTTTACTAAAATTCAGGCGATAGTGATATATCGCCAGTCAAGACGCCTTCGCGAGCAGGCTCGCTCCCACATTCGACCGAGTTTCCCTGTGGGAGCGAGCCTGCTCGCGAAAGGGGCGGAATCGTCAATCAATAACTGCCTGACTGTTGCCCAGCGCCAGATTCACCGCCAACCACCCATTCACCGCCGTCTCCCCGGCCTCGGCAAACACCCGTTCCAGCAATTTCACCTGCTCGCGGCGCAGTGATTGTTCGAAACGCGCCCCATCGTCGGTCAATTCCAGCAGGCGTTTACGCTTGTCGGTCTCGGACGCGACGCTGTTCACCAGATGCATTTCCAGCAATTGGCGCAGCGGCATGTTCAGCGCCTGCTTGCTCACGCCCAGCAAGGCCAGCAACTGCGTCACACTCAAGTTCGGGTAACGGGCGATGAAAAAAACGATGCGTTGGTGCACACGGCTCAAGCCTCGACGCGCAAGCATTTCGTCGGCCTTGGCGGTGAAGGCCTGATAACCGAAGAAAAACGCTTCCATGGCTTGTTGCTGGGATATCGGGTTTTTAAGGTCAAGCATATTGACGTATCCGCTCGGGCTGACGTAATTTTGGTCAACAAGTTTGACTCATTTCCCTCTGGCCTCGCTACCGGTGATCCCCATGGCTTTTTCCGAACGTGTCTCGCGCCTTAAAAGTTCTCTGATCCGTGAAATCCTCGCTGCCGCCCAGCGCCCGCAAGTGATGTCGTTCGCCGGCGGGTTACCGGCCGAAGCCATGTTGCCAAAGGTCGAATGGGATGAGATGCCGCTGACCATTGGCCAATACGGCATGAGCGAAGGCGAACCGGCGCTGCGCGAGATGTTGGCCGCCGAGGCCCGGGCGCTGGGCGTGCCCTGCGAGGCGAGCCAGGTGTTGGTGGTCAGTGGCTCGCAGCAGACCCTCGACCTGGCGGCCAAGCTCTACATCGACAAGGGCACCGAGATCCTGCTCGAAGCGCCGACTTATCTGGCAGCGCTGCAAATCTTCCAGCTGTTCGGCGCCGAGTGCCTGACCGTGCCGCTGCAAGCCGATGGCCCGGACCTGGCGCAATTGCGCACTCGTCTGGAAAAACACCGTCCGGCGTTCATCTACCTGATCCCGACGTTCCAGAATCCATCGGCTGTGCGCTATAGCGAAGCCAAGCGCGATGCCGTGGCGGCGTTGCTTGACGAGTTCGGCGTGCCCCTGATCGAAGACGAGCCTTACCGCGAACTGACCTTCGACGGTGGCAGTGCGACGCCGATTGTCAGTCGCCTGAAAAAAGCCAGCTGGATCTACACCGGCACCGTGTCGAAAACCCTGCTGCCGGGGCTGCGCGTCGGTTATCTGATCGCCAGTGCGGATCTGTTTCCGCATTTGTTGAAACTCAAGCAATCGGCGGATCTGCACACCAACCGCGTCGGCCAGTGGCAAGCCCAGCAGTGGATAGGCAGCGAAAAATTCCAGCGGCACCTGAGTGAGTTGCGCGATTTCTACCGGGAGCGTCGTGACGCGTTTCAGGCGGCCCTGGAAACCCATTTTGCCGATCTGGCGGACTGGAATGTGCCCCAGGGCGGGCTGTTTTTCTGGCTCACTCTCAAGCAGCCATTGGATACCCGAACCTTGCTCCATACGGCGCTGGCCAATGATGTGGCGTTCATGCCGGGCGAGCCGTTCTTCCCGGATCCGGACAACAACCCCGGGCATCTGCGGTTGAACTTCAGCCACATCGACCCGGTGCGGCTGGATGAAGGACTCAAGCGGTTGGCGGCGGTGGTGCGTCAGGCGCAGGCGGCGCAAGCCGCCTGAAAACAAATAAACCGGCCATTGGGCCGGTTTTATTTTTGTTCGGGATGGGCGTCGTCTGGGCTGGCCTCATCGCTGGCAAGCCAGCTCCCACAGGGAGGAGGTGATCACGAAATTTGTGTACACCGCCAAACCATCAGGCCGCAGCGAAGCGCTTGTCCAGATAGTCAATGATCACCTTGGACTCATACATCCAGGTGGTCTGGCCATTCTCTTCGATGCGCAGGCACGGCACTTTGATCTTGCCGCCTTGCTCAAGCAGGGTCTGGCGATCCTGTTCGTTGTTCTTCGCATCGCGCAACGCCACCGGCACATTCAGGCGGCGCAGGGTGCGGCGGGTTTTCACGCAGAACGGGCAGGCGTGGAATTGATACAGGGTCAGGTCCTTGGCGGCGCTGTTGACCTGGGCCTGAGCCTCGGCCGGGCGCTGCTTCTTGCCGGGGCGAGTGAGAAAGTCGATGAAGATGATCAGTTGGCCAAGGCCGACACGAAGCGCTTTTACGAACACGTTGAAAGCCTCACGGAGCGAAAAATGAAGGGCGCGCAGCTTACCTGATTTTCGCGGACGAAAAAAAACCGGCGATGAATGCCGGTTTCTTTCGTGCTGCGAATTACTTGATGAGGCTGAGGAATTCGCTGCGAGTCGCAGCGTTCTCGCGGAACTCACCGAGCATCACCGAGGTGATCATCGACGAATTCTGCTTTTCCACGCCGCGCATCATCATGCACATGTGCTTGGCCTCGATCACCACCGCAACGCCCAGGGCGCCGGTGACTTGCTGGACCGCGTCGGCGATCTGGCGGCTGAGGTTTTCCTGGATCTGCAGGCGGCGGGCGTACATATCGACGATCCGCGCGACTTTCGACAACCCCAGGACCTTGCCGCTGGGGATGTAGGCGACATGGGCCTTGCCGATGAACGGCAGCAGGTGGTGCTCGCACAACGAGTACAGCTCGATGTCCTTGACCAGCACCATTTCGCTGTTGTCGGAGCTGAACAAGGCACCGTTGGTGACTTCTTCGAGCGTCTGTTCATAACCGCGGCAAAGGTACTGCATGGCTTTGGCGGCACGTTTCGGCGTGTCGAGCAGGCCTTCGCGGGAGACGTCCTCGCCCAGTTGGCCAAGGATCTCGGTGTAATTCTGTTCCAGGGACATGAAACTACCTGTGGGATTTTACGCAAAGGGCAAGGGTACGGTGGCGGACACGACGCTGCAAGCATGACGCATCAGCTTTACTCGTCTCGACCTTCCATCATGGTTCGTTTGAGCATCACATACACGGCACCGGCGCCGCCATGTCTGGGCTGGCACGAGGTGAAGCCAAGTACCTGCGTATGCTGGCGCAACCACGTATTGACGTGGCTTTTGATCATCGGCCGCTTGCCGTCCAGGCGCACGGCCTTGCCGTGGGTGACGCGCACGCAGCGGATTTCGAATTTGGTCGCTTCGGCCAGAAAGGCCCAGAGGGTTTCCCGGGCCTTTTCCACGCTCATGCCGTGCAGGTCGAGGCTGCCTTCGAACGGAATCTGGCCGATCTTGAGCTTGCGCATCTGGCTTTCCTGCACACCGTCGCGCGCCCACATCAACTCGTCTTCCGGGCCGACATCGATGACGAACTGATCGGAGAGTCCGTCGACGGTGGTGGCGTCGGTGCGCACGGTAGCGGCCTGACGCAGCTTGGCGATCTGCGCGCGGTCAGCCTTGGGTTTGCCGGTTTCGGCGCGATCGTGCTTGATCGGCTTGACGCCTTGGATCGCACTTTTGAACAGGGAAAAATCGTCGTCTTGCATGTCAGCCTCCGCGAAGGGCGGCCAGTTTACCCAACTCCAGGCGAATGGGCGCGCGACAAAACACGCGCATTCGGTGTGAGCGCGGGTTCAGTCGTGTTTTTTCATCAAATGCGGGGACATGGCCAGCTCTCGCGACTGGCGCGAGCGACGACGGCTACGACGCCAGAGCCACACACCGAGGTACAGCACGACCAGGCCAATCACCAGAATCACCGCCGCACCGGCGCGGTTGGTGTTCATCTCGCCCAGGGCGGGCGCATGGCCGAGCAGGCTGGCGATACCGGCCATGGCGAGTAACACACCGGACATTGCCAGCAGCGCGGCAAATGCCGCGCCGATTCGAAAACGCCAGTTGCTTTGGCCTTTGGGCCGCAAGCGGCGAGCGTCAAAACCATCGGATAACTTCATTCCGACCTTCCTCAATGGGTATCGGCCCTTCGACCGGGAGTTGACCGGGTTGTTCCTGAGGCTAAGACAATTACGGCTAACGAGAGGCTTTTGCGGATGAGCGGCGGTACAGACCGCTCATTGAGCGCCGATCAGATCAGTTCGCGGGTCAGGGCGAGGGTGGCGAAGTTGTCTGCCATGATCGCCATTTCGGTCTGCTGGACGTGCTCGGCGGTCAGGACGCCGCCCTTGTAGGGCAAGTCGCGGGTGGCGCAGGCGTCTTCCACCAGGGTGCAACGGAAGCCCAGGTTCTTCGCGGCGCGGACGGTGGTGCTGACGCTGGAGTGGCTCATGAAACCGCAGACAATCAGGTCGAGGGCGCCCAGATCCTGCAGGCGTTTTTCAAGTGGGGTGCCGTGGAACGCACTGGGCAGCAATTTGCCGATGATGGTTTCGTCGGCCAGTGGCTCCAGCCCCGGGATGAACTCGCCGCGTTCGCCTTGCGGGTCGAACAGGCCACCCACGGTGCCGAGGTGGCGCACATGCACGATCGGGCGGCCGGCGGCGCGGGCAGCGCCCAACAATTGCTTGATGTTCGCGACGGCAGCGTCCATGCCACTCAGGGCCAATGGACCGTTGAGGTATTCTTTCTGGGCATCGATGATCACAAGCGTCGCATGGCTCAGATTGGCTGCTGCATAACCGCGGCCGCTGAGTTGAAACATCGTTTTTGGAACAGACATTCTGGGGCTCCTTGGAGTGGGGCTTTTGCGACATTGTCCTCTGGCTGAGCGCTTCTGTGAATGGCTACCATTACAAGCGCCGTCGTTACTGGCGTGCAGCGTTGTCAAGTGGTCCGTTTTGTTCAAGGTCGAGCGTAAAAAAGAGATTAGTCCTACAACAGCGCCAGTGTTTTTCCTGCGTCGTCGCGGCAGCGTTTGACTGATAGAATCGCCCGTCGATTTTTCTGGAGTTTGCCGTCGTGATCACTTCCCGCCTTCGTACCCTGCGTGACCATATCCGTTGGGCCGTCAGTCGCTTCCATGGGGAGGATCTGTTTTTCGGCCATGGCACCGACAACGCCTGGGACGAAGCCCGTCAACTGGTGTTGGGTGCACTGCACTTGCCGTGGGAAATCGCCGACAGCTACCTCGATTGCAATCTGGAAGAAGACGAACTCGTTCACCTGCAGCACT
This sequence comes from Pseudomonas fluorescens group sp. PF-69, assembly GCF_054481235.1. Lineage (NCBI taxonomy): Bacteria > Pseudomonadati > Pseudomonadota > Gammaproteobacteria > Pseudomonadales > Pseudomonadaceae > Pseudomonas > Pseudomonas fluorescens group sp. PF-69. The sequence continues at coordinate 3,477,464 of NZ_JBTMNC010000001.1, forward strand.
TGCTCAAGCGTCGTATCGAAAAGCGCGTCCCGACCGCGTACCTGCTGGGCGAAGCCTGGTTCTGCGGCCTGTCGTTCATCGTCGATGAGCGCGTGCTGATCCCGCGTTCGCCGATCGGCGAGTTGATCGAAAATCGCTTTACGCCATGGCTGGCCAACGAACCTGCGCGAATTCTCGACCTGTGCACCGGCTCCGGCTGCATCGGCATCGCCTGCGCCTACGAGTTCCAGAACGCCGAAGTGGTGCTGGCCGATCTGTCGTTCGAAGCGCTGGAAGTGGCCAACCAGAACATCGAGCGTCACGGCGTCGATGAGCGGGTCTACACCGTGCAAGGCGATGGTTTCGATGGTTTGCCGGGGCAGCGTTTCGACCTGATCGTGTCAAACCCGCCTTACGTCGATGCCGAGGATTTCGCCGACATGCCGGACGAATACCAGCACGAACCGGAACTGGGCCTGGCCTGCGGTGAGGATGGTTTGAACCTGGTACGGCGCATGCTCGCCGAAGCGGCCGATCACCTGACCGAGAAGGGGTTGTTGATTGTCGAGGTGGGCAACAGCCAGGTACACGTCGAGGCGTTGTACCCCGAAGTCGATTTCGCCTGGCTGGAGTTCGAGCGCGGCGGGCATGGCGTGTTCATGCTGTCGGCTGAACAGTGCCGGGATCATCAGGCATTGTTCGCGTCCCGCGTCTGACCGCAATCTTTGTGGCGAGGGAGCAAGCTCCCTCGCCACAAAAGCGTCTCACCGCGGACCGATTTCAGCGGTTACCGGTGCGTCGCAATCCAGATCAACAACCCCGCCTGAAACACCGCAAACGCCACCAGGCAGGTGATGGTGAACCGCAAGCCGGCGTCTTCACGCTTGTACTTGCTGACCTTTTCTTCGTGTTTCTTGAGTTTGACTTCCTGCTCGGCCAGGTTCTGCTCGGCTTGCTGCAGCATCTGCGCCGCCTCGAGAATTTCCACGATCTGCAGTTTTTCCGTGTTCCAGTCACCCGACAGGTCGCCGACCTGGACTGCCTTGACGCTGCCCTTCAAATGCTGGGCGTCGGCGTAAACCACATCGAAACCGTGCACCCGCAAAAAGTGGTCGCGACGCAGGCGGGTGTCTTCGTTCAGCGCATCCTTGTTGTTCAGGTCGGTGCCGTCGACGGTGTAGCCGGGCCATCGCTTCTTCGCCCAGGTAATGCCCTGGGCCGCCAGGAAGCGACCGATACCGCGGTTCATCGGTTCGATTTGCAGGCCGCTGTCCGGCCCGAAATGCACGCGCTTTTCGCTGTGGTCGACCCACACGTCCAGATGATTCTGTTCCTTGCGCACGCGTTGGCCGGGCAGGGTGATGCTCATGCGCATCAGGCTGCGCTGCTTGTCGTTGCGCTCGGCATAACCGAACTCGACAAAGCGCAGGGGGCGCCCGCCGGTGTTGCGGTCGGTCTGCAGCGGCGCCAGACGGAGCATCTTGTGGTGCTCGACGTGTACGTCCGCCCAAGGCAGCTCGACCGCTGGCGGTGCGTCTTTTTCAGCGGTGGTGTCGGGTGAAGTCTGGGTATCGGTCATAACGGCGAGATCCTGTCCAAGCTTGCTTGCCGCCAGCCAGTGCGCTGGCGACAAAGGCTTATCGGCCGTTTTTTTCAAGACTGGAGGGCGACGAAGCGTTCTCGAGCGGTTTTCACCTCGCGATGTCGCTTAAAGCGCTCAACTGGCACGAATTGCGTCAATAAACCCGAGGATTCGAGTGCCCAGTTCGGCCGCCAGGGGCAATTGCGGATCTCTATAGGAGGCCAATTGCCGTTTTACGTCGTTGGGCACGATGCGCATGACGTGGTTCATGCCTTCTATCAGTGCCAGTTCGGCGTCCGGTTTGGCAGCCTTGAGCATTTTGGCGTCATTGACGCCGACCTGAATATCGTTGCTGCCCTGGATGATCAACGCCGGCATTTTCAACTTCGCGAACGCCGCCGCAGGGTCCTGGCGAAACAGCGAAATCAGGTACGGCTGAACGCTCGGGCGGAATATCGCCTGCAAGGGCGGTGGCACGTTATCGTCGGTTTTCCCGGCCTTGAGGCTGTCGAGCAGTTCGTTACTGCGCAGCATCAGTGGCGGCGGCAGGTGATTGCTCAGTTGTTGGCGCACCACTTGATCGATCGGCCGGGCGCTGCCGGACAAGGAAATCACCGCGGCCGCATCGACACTCGGCGCCGCGAGACTGGCGATCAAGGCGCCTTCGCTGTGCCCCAGCAAAATCAGCTTGCCGAAGCGCGGATCGGCCTTGAGCTTGCGCCCCCAGGCTTCGGCGTCGGAAACGTAGGCCTCCAGCGTCAGGTTGCGCTCGTCGGGGGTCGCCGCCAGGCTCGCTGCAACGCCGCGTTTGTCGTAGCGCACGCTGGCGATGTTGTGTTTGGCCAGCACCCAGGCCAGCCGTTTCAGGCTGTCATTGCGCCCGCCGTCGGGGTTGTTGCCGTCACGATCGGTTGGGCCGGAGCCGGAAATGATCAGGACAACCGGTACAGGCGTGTCGGACTTTGGCAGCAGCAGCGAGCCGAAAAGCTCTCCGCTCCCGGTATCCAGCGTGATCGGCCGTTGCAGGACAGTGGCCTGGACGAAACCGGTAAACAGGGTAAGGCTCAAGGCTAGAACTCGCAGCATCATCACGCCATCATGAACGAAGATGCCGGTTGGACTCGCCGACACCCATAAGGTTCGAGGATGAACTACTTGGGTAGCCTGCGTATACTGGCGCGCATTACGTATTCAGGTTCATTTCACGGAGCGTCCTGCATGTCCGGCAATACCTACGGCAAGCTGTTCACTGTCACCACCGCTGGCGAAAGCCATGGTCCGGCGTTGGTCGCCATTGTCGATGGCTGCCCGCCGGGCCTGGAGATCTCCCTGGAAGATCTGCAGTGCGATCTCGACCGGCGCAAGCCTGGCACCAGCCGCCACACTACCCAGCGCCAGGAAGCCGACGAAGTCGAAATCCTTTCCGGCGTGTTCGAAGGTCGCACCACCGGGTGCGCCATCGGCCTGTTGATCCGCAATACCGACCAGAAATCCAAGGACTACTCGGCGATCAAGGACCTGTTCCGCCCGGCCCACGCCGACTACACCTACCACCACAAGTACGGCGAGCGCGATTATCGCGGCGGTGGCCGCAGCTCGGCCCGTGAAACCGCCATGCGCGTTGCCGCTGGCGCGATTGCGAAAAAATACCTGGCGACCCAGGGCATCGTCATTCGCGGCTACATGAGCCAGCTCGGCCCGATCGAAATCCCGTTCAAGACCTGGGACTCAGTAGAAGAAAACGCCTTCTTCAGCCCGGACCCGGACAAAGTGCCGGAACTGGAAGCCTATATGGACCAGTTGCGCCGCGACCAGGATTCAGTCGGCGCCAAGATCACCGTGGTCGCCGAAGGCGTGATGCCGGGCCTCGGCGAGCCGATTTTCGATCGCCTCGACGCGGAACTGGCCCATGCGCTGATGAGCATCAATGCGGTCAAGGGCGTGGAAATCGGTGCCGGTTTCGCCAGTGTCGCCCAGCGTGGTACCGAGCATCGGGATGAAATGACCCCGGAAGGTTTCCTCAGCAACGACGCTGGCGGCATTCTCGGTGGCATCTCTTCCGGTCAGCCGATCGTCGCGCACCTGGCCCTGAAGCCAACGTCCAGCATCACCACGCCGGGCCGTTCGATCGACATCCATGGCAACCCGGTGGACGTCATCACCAAAGGGCGTCACGACCCGTGCGTCGGCATTCGCGCCACGCCGATCGCCGAGGCGATGATGGCCATCGTGTTGATGGACCACCTGCTGCGCCACCGTGGGCAGAACGCCGATGTGCGCGTGAGCACCCCGGTGCTGGGTCAGCTTTAATGGCTGACCTCATAGCCGCTGCAGTCTGATGGCTGTGGCGGCGCTGCCGTACTGGCGGCTTTCCAGTTTCTATCTGTTCTATTTCGCCTTGCTCGGTTCGACGGCGCCGTTTCTGGCGCTGTACTTCGATCACCTGGGATTTTCCGCCGCGCGCATCGGTGAGCTGGTGGCGATCCCGATGTTGATGCGATGCGTGGCGCCGAACATCTGGGGCTGGCTGGGTGACTACACCGGCCGGCGGCTGGCCATCGTGCGTTTCGGCGCGGTCTGCACGCTGCTGACCTTTTCACTGATTTTCGTCAGCAAGACCTACGCCTGGCTGGCGATGGTCATGGCCTTGCATGCGTTCTTCTGGCACGCCGTGTTGCCGCAATTCGAAGTCATCACCCTCGCACACCTGCAGGGCCAGACCTCGCGCTACAGTCAGATTCGCCTCTGGGGCTCCATCGGTTTCATCATCACCGTGGTCGCGCTGGGCCGGTTGTTCGAATGGCTGAGTCTCGACATCTACCCGGCGGCGCTGGTGCTGATCATGGCCGGGATCGTGCTCAGCAGCCTTTGGGTGCCGAACGCGCAACCGGCGCCGGGTCACCGGGTGGCGGGGGAGGGATTTCTCAAGCAACTGCGCAGCCCCGGCGTGCTGGCTTTTTACGCGTGCGTGGCGCTGATGCAGATGAGCCATGGCCCGTACTACACGTTTCTGACCTTGCACCTTGAGCGATTGGGCTACAGCCGCGGGGTGATCGGCATGCTCTGGGCCGTCGGCGTGGTGGCTGAGGTGCTGATGTTCATGGCCATGAGCAAAATCCTCGCGCGATTTTCATTGCGCCGGGTGCTGCTGGCGAGTTTTCTGCTGGCGGCGTTGCGATGGTTGTTGCTGGGTTCGTTGGCTGAGTTCCTCTGGGTATTGTTGTTTGCCCAGGTGTTGCACGCGGCGACATTCGGCAGCTTTCACGCCGCTGCCATTTCATTCGTGCAACGTAGCTTCGGCGCGCGTCAGCAGGGCCAGGGCCAGGCGTTGTACGCGGCACTGGCCGGGACCGGCGGCGCACTGGGCGCGTTGTACGCCGGTTACAGCTGGAACGCCCTGGGCGCCGCATTGACCTTTAGTATTGCCAGCCTCGCAGCCCTCGCGGCTGCCGTTATCATTGCCACATGTATGCAAGAGGACAGGCCATGAGCCTTACCCGTGAACACCTCGCCCAGGAAATCATCGACGCCGGGCGTTTTCTGTATGGCCGCGGCTGGTCGCCAGCCACCAGCAGCAATTATTCGACCCGACTGTCGCCGACCGAAGCGCTGTTGACGGTGTCGGGCAAGCACAAGGGCCAATTGGGCCTGGACGATGTGCTGGCCACGGATCTGTCGGGCAACAGCCTGGAGGCGGGCAAGAAACCGTCCGCCGAAACCCTGCTGCACACTCAGCTCTACAGCTGGCGTCCGGAGATCGGCGCGGTGTTGCACACCCACTCGGTGAACGCCACGGTGCTGTCGCGCCTGACGCCTGAAGACTTCATCGATTTCGAAGATTACGAACTGCAAAAAGCCTTCACCGGCGTGTCGACCCACGAGTCGCAGGTGCGGGTGCCTATTTTCGACAACGATCAGGACATTGCGCGCCTCGCCGCCAAGGTACAGCCTTGGCTCGACGCCCATCCCGATTGCGTTGGCTACCTGATTCGCGGCCATGGCCTCTACACCTGGGGCGCGCGCATGAGCGACGCCCTGCGGCAGATCGAGGCCTTTGAATTCTTGTTCGAGTGCGAGTTGAAAACCCGCTCGCTCTCTCACCGTAAAGCCTGAACCGTCAAGGAGTTGCCCGATGAGCAGCCTGTCCGTCTACCACGTCTCAAGCCCTGACATTCCGAACAAGGTGCTGACCCATTTCGAAGACATCGCCTCGACCCTGGCCGAGCAGGGCGTACGGTTTGATCGCTGGCAAGCGGCGACGAAAATCCAGCCGGGCGCCAGTCAGGAAGAAGTGATCGCCGCCTATCAAGAGCAGATCGACAAGCTGATGACCGAGCGCGGCTACATCACTGTCGATGTGATCAGCCTGAACAGCGATCACCCGCAAAAAGCCGAATTGCGCGCCAAGTTCCTTGATGAGCACCAGCATGGCGAAGACGAAGTGCGATTCTTCGTCGCCGGTCGTGGCTTGTTCACCCTGCACATCGACGATTACGTCTACGCCGTGCTCTGCGAGAAAAACGACCTGATCTCGGTACCGGCCGGTACCAGGCACTGGTTCGACATGGGGGAGCATCCGCACTTCGTCGCGATTCGTCTGTTCAACAATCCGGAAGGCTGGGTGGCCAATTTCACCGGCGAAGACATCGCTGGCCGCTTCCCGCGTCTCGAGGACTGAAACGATGCCGATCAAAGCGATTCTCACCGACATCGAAGGCACCACCAGCGCGGTGAGTTTTGTGTTCGACGTGCTGTTTCCCTACGCCGCGAAACACCTGCCGGACTTTGTCCGTCAGAACGCCGGGCGCAACGACGTCGCTGAACAACTGGCCAGCGTGCGCCGCGACAGCAACGCGCCGGATGCCGACGTCGAGCGGGTGATCGAGATTCTGTTGGGCTGGATTGCCGAAGACCGCAAGGCCACGCCGCTCAAGGCGTTGCAAGGGATGGTCTGGGAGCAGGGCTACCAGGCCGGGCAACTCAAAGGCCACGTCTACCCCGACGCCGTCGAAGCGCTGAAGCACTGGCATCAGCAGGGGTATCAACTGTTTGTCTATTCCTCGGGCTCGATCCAGGCCCAGCGCCTGATTTTCGGTTGCTCGGAAGCGGGGGATTTGACGCCACTGTTCAGCGGCTATTTCGACACCACCTCAGGACCCAAGCGCGACGCACAGTCCTACACCAACATCACACAGGCCATTGGCCTGGAAGCCTCGCAGATTCTGTTTCTGTCGGACATCGTCGAAGAGCTGGACGCGGCGCGCAGGGCAGGGATGGCCACGTGCGGGCTGGCCCGTGAGGGCGGGGAATTGGCGGGGCATGTCACGGTGGACAGTTTTGCGCGGATCGATCCCTCGACGTTCTAAGCCACACATAGCCTGCAGGAGCCAGCCTGCTGGCGATGGACCCGAGTGCGCCGGGTTTAACCCGGCCACACGCGTTTTCGTTGACGACCATCGCGAGCAGGCTCGCTCCTACAGTTGTTTCAGGCTTTACAGCGAATGATAAGTCGGCAGGGCAAACCGCTGCTGGCTTTGGAGCATGGAGATTTGTGGCAGTTCGCTGGCTTGTTCGGCGAGGTCGCGACGGATCGCGCTGATGACCCACGACAGTTGATCGCCGTTGTGCAATTGCTGGTAGGAAATCGAGCGCTTGAACACTTTGTCTTCGCCACCGCGCAGGGTCAGCAGAATCCCGCCGTCAGGTCGTGGCTGGGTGGTGACTTCGAAGTTGGAGAACAAGGACGAAAATTTTTCTTGGATCAGGCTCATGTCTTTCGGCTCCGTTAGCGCTGGAATGGCAAGCATGAGGGGGTAGTTGCAGCGATTGTGCCAGCACGTCCATTAACAAGAATTCTATATAAATCAGTTATTTAAGTTTTTTGCTGATTTATTTTTCCGTGCAATTTGCATGAATGGCCATCGTGCATCCTGCATTTTGCGTGGTCGTCGGCGATTCGATGGAACCATTGCCCGTGCAGATGCTCATGATTTCCAACATCGCTGTGGCGGATACAAAACATTTCAAAAACCGCGTGTACAGCTCAAGAACCGTTGACGTATTTTCGGGCTCAATCAACGCCGCCCGACAATAAAAAGATCGAACGGGAGCAACCATGAGCCGCACGCCACGCGACACCATCACCTGGGGCATGATGCTCCGCAAGCTGCCGTCCATTGCCAAAGCCATTCCGCGGGTGGTGAAGGGAATGAAAGTGGCTAACGTCAAGGACCCGACCCAACCGTGTGGCCTGGGCTGGAGTTTCGAACAAGCGACCTTGCGCAATCCCCAAGGGCCGGCCTTGCTGTACGGCGAGGTCACGCTGACTTATGCACAGGTCAACGAGTGGGCCAATCGCATCGCCCATCACTTGATTGCCCAAGGCATCGGCAAGGGCGATGTGGTGGCGGTGTTCATCGAAAATCGTCCGGAGCTGCTGGTGACGATATTGGCGGTGGCCAAGGTCGGTGCGATCAGTGCGCTGCTCAATACCTCACAAACCCACGATACCCTGGTGCATAGCCTGAATCTGGTGGCGCCGGTGGCCATCGTCGTCGGCGAAGAGCTGGTGGCGGCGTTTCTGGCGGTACGCGAACGGGTATCGATGGCGCAGGCTCGCACCTGGTTTGTCGCTGATCGGGACACCTACAGCCATCCGGGCGTTTCCCCCGAGGGTTTCATCAACCTGATGACCGCCAGCCTCGACAACGCCTGCGACAACCCCGTCAGCAGCCAGCAGGTGTTTTTCGACGACCCCTGTTTCTATATCTACACCTCGGGCACCACCGGGTTGCCCAAGGCCGGGGTGTTCAAGCACGGGCGCTGGATGCGCAGCTCGGCGAGCTTCGGCATGATCGCGCTGGATATGCGCCCGGACGATGTCGTCTATTGCACCTTGCCGCTCTATCACGCCACCGGACTTTGCGTGTGCTGGGGTTCGGCCATCAGCGGTGCCTCGGGATTCGCCATCCGGCGCAAGTTCAGCGCCAGCCAGTTCTGGAACGATGTGCGCAAATACCGCGCGACCACCCTCGGTTACGTCGGCGAATTGTGCCGTTATCTGGTCGATCAACCGCCCACTGCCGACGACCGCCAGCACGGCGTCACCAAAATGATCGGCAACGGTCTGCGCCCCGGCGCATGGGGTGAATTCAAGACACGTTTCGGCGTGTGCCACATCTGCGAGCTGTACGCCGCCAGTGACGGCAATATCGGTTTCACCAACATTCTGAATTTCGACAACACTGTCGGTTTTTCCCTGATGTCCTGGGAGTTGGCGGTTTACGACCACGAAAGCGGTGCGCCGATTCGCGAAGCCAACGGCTTCATGCGCAAGGTCTGCAAGGGCGAGCAGGGGTTGTTGCTGGCGAAAATCGACGACAAGGCGCCACTGGACGGTTACACCGATCCGCAAAAGACCGAAAAAGTCGTGCTCCACGACGTGTTCGTCAAAGGCGACCGCTACTTCAACACCGGCGATCTGTTGCGCAACATTGGTTTTGGCCATGCGCAGTTCGTTGATCGGCTGGGTGACACCTATCGCTGGAAGGGCGAAAACGTTTCGACCACCGAGGTCGAGAACATCCTCCTGCGACACCCGCATATTTCCGAAGCCGTGGCCTATGGTGTGGAAGTCCGCAACACCAACGGCCGCGCCGGGATGGCCGCCATCACGCCGGCCGAATCCCTGGCGACCCTGGATTTCAGCGAGCTGCTGGCCTTCGCCCGGCAACAGATGCCGGCCTACGCCGTGCCATTGTTCCTGCGGGTGAAAGTGAAAATGGAGACCACCGGGACCTTCAAATATCAGAAAACCCGGCTCAAGGATGAAGCGTTCGACCCGGCCCGGACCGGCGCTGACCCGATCTACGCCTGGCTGCCGGGAACCGAAACGTACGTGCAGGTGACGGAGCAAATGCTGAAGGATATCCACGGCGGTCGATATCGATATTGAATGTGCCTATGGCCCCGCTTCAGAAAAAAGAAGTGACAGTGCCGGGGCTGCTCGGGAAACTGTCGGCTTTGCGAATAACTGAAAGTGGAGCGTTCAATGTCAGACAAAAGCCGCCAGATGACCCCCGAAGAAGCTGCCGAATTTGCCGAACAGGTATTCAACAAGGCGCGGGAGGGCGATGCGGCCATGATGGCTGCGCTGCTGACCAAGGGCTTGCCGCCGAACCTGCGCAATCACAAGGGCGACACCTTGTTGATGCTGGCCGCTTACCATGGTCATGTGGACACGGTAAAAGTCTTGCTCGAACACAAGGCCGATCCGGAAATCCGCAACGACAACGGCCAGAGCCCGATTGCCGGTGCCGCCTTCAAGGGCGACCTGGCGGTGGTCTCGGCGCTGGTTGAAGGCGGGGCGCAAGTCGAAGGCTCGTCGTTCGATGGCCGTACGGCGCTGATGATGGCGGCGATGTTCAACCGCGTCGCCATTGTCGACTACCTGATCAGCAAAGGTGCCGATCCGAAAGCCAGGGACGCCAATGGCATCACCGCGCTGGAAGCCGCCAGGACCATGGGGGCTGTGGACACCGTTGCGCAGTTGGAAAAACTGCCGGGCTGACGCTGTACTTCTGTGGCGAGGGAGCAACCTGCGCAGCACTCACTGAATGCGTTATCCTTCGCGCCCTCAAAATTCCCTCGCTACAGGATCCGCCCCATGAAAGCCGCGCTCGTCGAACTCATCAGCAAAATCAGCTCCGGGTGCATGGGCGATGACGAAATCCTCAAGGTCGCTGACGAGGCGGCCCAGGCTTACTCGGACCCCGAGGGTTTCCTGGCGGCCAATCCGGACATCAACTACGACGACACCTTCCCGATCCCGCTGGGCGAGTGGGTGGTCGTCGGCAGTCTGCCGGAGACCGTGCTGTTCCAGGCCGACACCTACATGGATCTGTTCGCGCAGATCGTTGCTTCGTTCGGGCCGGGCGTCGAATTCAATATCAAGCCCAAGCAACTGGCCAAGACCGAAGCCCTGACCGCGCTCAATCGCATTCAGGTGCAAATGAGCAGCCTGAACAAGGAAAACGGTGGCTATGTGCTGATGAACTTCAGCCAGTTGCTCGACGACGAACTGCAAGTCGTTCTGGTCTACGGCAACGACGTGCCGCGGGTGCTGGAGCTGTGCGCCGAAGTCGGCATTGCCGCTGGGCCGTCCCTGGAAGCCTTGAAAGTGGCCGTTCACGTTTAAAACCGCAAGCTGTCAATAAAAACGGAACCCTGGCCTTGGGCAGCTATCCTAAGAGGGCCAATCACTCTTCAGGAGCGTCACCATGGGTTCCACGTTCAACAGCCTGGTAGGCCTGATCATCCTTGCCCTGGACATCTGGGCAATCATCAACGTACTCAAAAGTGGCGCCGAAACCGGGATGAAAGTCCTCTGGGTGCTGTTGATCCTGTTGCTGCCGGTTTTGGGCCTGATCATCTGGGCGATCGCGGGGCCACGGGGTAACGTCAGAATCTGAAGTCATTCTCCCAAGCGACATAAAATCTGTGGGAGCGAGCCTGCTCGCGATGATGGCGGCACATTCGGAATTGATGTGGCGGACAAATCGCTATCGCGAGCAGGCTCGCTCCCACAGGGCATTGTGGCGAGTCATCAAGTGAGGTTCGACCTGTCATCTTCCTCGACGTAGAATGCGCGCCTTTCCCGGTCAATCGAACCGATCGATTGGCCATCATGGGCGGGTAACCGTCCGTTGCCACCCGCATTCATCGGAGCACTTCCCATGAGCATCACCCCGACCAACGACTACCTGGAAACCCTCTACGAAGGCTATGGCCAGCGTTTTCGCATGGAAAAACTGCTGCACGAAGTGCGCACCGAACACCAGCACCTGGTGATTTTCGAAAACCCGCGCATGGGCCGGGTCATGGCGCTGGACGGCGTGATCCAGACCACCGAAGCCGACGAATTCATCTACCACGAAATGCTGACCCACGTGCCGATCCTCGCCCATGGCACCGCCAAGCGCGTGTTGATCATCGGTGGCGGCGACGGCGGCATGTTGCGTGAGGTGGCCAAGCACCGCAGCGTCGAGCACATCACCATGGTCGAGATCGACGGTACCGTGGTCGACATGTGCAAGGAATTTTTGCCGAATCACTCCAAGGGCGCGTTCGACGATCCACGCCTGAACCTGGTGATCGACGACGGCATGCGCTTCGTCGCCACCACCACTGAAAAGTTCGACGTGATCATTTCCGACTCCACTGACCCGATCGGGCCAGGCGAAGTGCTGTTCTCGGAGAACTTCTATCAGGCCTGCCACCGCTGCCTGAACGAAGGCGGCATCCTGGTCACGCAGAACGGCACGCCGTTCATGCAGATCGAAGAAGTCAAAACCACCGCCGGTCGTCTGCGCAGCCTGTTCCCTGACTGGCACTTCTATCAGGCCGCCGTGCCGACTTATATCGGCGGCGCGATGACCTTCGCCTGGGGCGCGACCAATACCGCTTATCGCAAATTGTCCCGCGAAACCCTGCAACAACGGTTCGCCGGCAGCGGCATCATCACCCGCTACTACAATCCGGAGATCCACATCGGTGCCTTTGCCTTGCCGCAGTACGTTTTGCAGGCTGTGAACAAGCCAAGCAACGACTGATAGCGCGTCAATCAAAAAAGGGCTGTCCGCGGTGGTGTTCTACCACGCCGCTGACGGCCCTTTTTTCATGAGGTGCCAGAGGAAAATCAGCGGAACGATTAGCCAGCTAATCAGGTCGAGATAGAAGTAAGCCCATCAATGGGTTTTATCGAGGAGGCACTGATGCAAAAGTGGAAAATCACTTTCGTGGATGATCACGGTGAAACGGTCGACGAAGTCTTTGAGTGCGACGAGTGCCCGGATAACGAACACGCCGCCAAACTCATCAAGGCCCGGTTGCTTCCCGTTGCCGCCGAACTGGATCTGAACGATCTGGAAGGGCGAACGGCCGATGCGACTGTCAAAAGTCTCAAGGCCCAGAACAGCATTCAAATCCTCGGCATCACGCCAATCTGAACATCTCCTGTCACATTCTCAACCAGGCCTTGGCAGCGGCTCTATCTTGGGGCTAATCTGCAGGCGAGATCAGCGAATGGATCGCTAAGGTCTGGTCTTGTCAGCTACATGCTTGTTTCCCGTCGGCACATCGGATGCCGTCGTTCGCACCGTTCGGTGGCGGGCGCTGGGAGTACGGAAAGTCTATCCATCAGTTTGAGGAGGACGTTTCATGAGCACAGCCTATCAAGAAGATATCAGCAGCAGCGTTCTGCGCCGCATGAAAGAGGGCGGTTTCGACTTTTCACGGTTCCATCCCATCGAGTTCTACGCCATTTTCCCGGACGAGGAGCGGGCACGCAGGGCGGCAGGTCATTACCGTGGTGAATCCCTGAATGCGCAAATCAGTGTGCGCGATGACGGCGCATGGGCCCTTGAACTGAGCAAAGTCATGTACGCCACTTACGATGACATCGGCGACTTCGAACTGGGTTTCGAAGCCGTGGTCGAGCCATTGGGCGGCATCATTGAAGGCTGGGGTGTCAAACAGGAGGTACGAGGGCGACTCGCATAAACTTATGAACAGTAGCAAGCATCAGTAACGGCTGACCTTTGGGTTGGCCGTTTTCGTTTTTGTCGCCGGCAAACCGAACACGACCTCGAAGAGCCCTCCATGACTGAATGACCCCCTTCGCCGGCAAGCCGCCTCCCACAGACTATGCTGGTGACAGGCGACCACAACGCCTTGCAATGAAGCGGGGGCGATCAGGTTGGGGCATTTACCGCACAGGATTGGTGCGGTGTCTGCGTATCGATTATCCAACCGATTGATATTAAAGCGTTTCTGCCGATGGCACGGGCCTTGCGAAGGTCTGTATGTCCGGGTGACAAGGAGTACGGCATGATCCGCACCTATTTTGATGAGATGTACGATGCCGGCGGTCAGGTCCGCCCGCATTATCGGGAGTTTGCCCGTTGGCTGTCCGAAACGCCTGACGAGCTTTTGGCACAACGGCGACGCGAGGCCGATCTGTTGTTTCATCGCGCCGGGATTACTTTCACGCTCTACGGTGATGAGCAGGGGACAGAGCGCCTGATTCCCTTCGACACCATTCCGCGCAGCATTCCCGCCAGTGAATGGCGCATTGTCGAGCGCGGCTGCATCCAGCGGGTCAAGGCGTTGAACATGTTCCTCGCCGACCTCTATCACGAGCAACGCATCATCAAGGCCGGCATCATTCCGGCCGAGCAGGTGCTGGCCAACGAGCAATACCAGTTGGCAATGCAGGGGCTGGATCTGCACCGCGATATCTATTCGCACATCTCCGGTGTCGATCTGGTGCGCGACGGCGACGGCACGTACTACGTGCTCGAAGACAACCTGCGTACGCCGAGCGGTGTCAGCTACATGCTCGAAGACCGCAAGATGATGATGCGGCTGTTCCCCGAGTTGTTCGCGGCGCAACGCATCGCCCCCATCGACCACTACCCGAACCTGTTGCTCGATACCCTGAAAAGCTCCAGCCCGATCGACAACCCGAGCGTCGTGGTGTTGACGCCGGGGCGTTTCAACAGTGCATTTTTCGAGCATGCGTTCCTGGCGCGGGAAATGGGTGTGGAGCTGGTGGAAGGCGCGGACCTGTTCGTGCGTGACGACAAGGTGTTCATGCGCACCACCGACGGGCCAAAAGCCGTCGATGTGATCTACCGCCGCCTCGACGACGCCTTCCTCGACCCGCTGGCGTTCAACCCGGACTCGATGCTCGGCGTGCCAGGGCTGCTGTCGTCTTACCGATCCGGCAATGTCGTGTTGGCCAATGCCATCGGCACCGGGGTGGCGGACGACAAGTCGGTGTACCCGTTCGTGACCGACATGATCCGTTTCTACCTGGATGAAGAGCCGATCCTGAAGAACGTACCGACGTGGCAGTGTCGTAATCCCTCGGAACTTTCCCACGTCCTGGCCCATCTGCCGGAACTGGTGGTCAAGGAAACCCAGGGCTCCGGCGGTTACGGAATGCTGGTGGGGCCGGCGGCGACGGCGGCGGAAATCGAAGCCTTCCGCGCACGGATCATTGCCAAGCCCCATGCCTACATCGCGCAACCGACACTGTCGTTGTCGACCTGCCCGACCTTTGTCGAAAGCGGCATCGCGCCACGCCACATCGACCTGCGTCCGTTTGTATTGTCTGGTCGCGAAACCCGGGTCGTGCCCGGTGGTTTGACCCGTGTCGCCCTGCGCGAAGGCTCCCTGGTGGTGAACTCCTCCCAGGGCGGCGGAACCAAGGACACCTGGGTGGTCGAGGATTGAAGGAAGCCTGTCATGTTAAGTAGAACTGCCTCGGATCTGTATTGGATGTCGCGTTACCTGGAGCGGGCGGAAAACCTCGCACGGATGCTCGACATCAGTTATTCGCTGTCGCTGATGCCGCAGGATGGACGCGGTGACGGCCTGCACGAACTGGCCATGCCGCTGCTGATCACCGGCACCCTGGACGATTACCTCGAACGCCACGGCGAGTTGCATGCCGAACGCTTGCTGCATTTTTTCGCCCTGGATGCGGCCAATCCGGCCAGCATCTACAGCTGTCTCGGTGCCGCGCGGGCCAGTGCCCACGCGGTGCGTGGCCGAATCACCGCTGACATGTGGGAGAACATCAACGCGACCTGGCTGGAAATTCGCGGCATTGCCGAGCAGGGCCTCAGTCGCTACGGCATGAGCCGTTTCTGCGAGTGGATCAAGGAACGTTCCCACCTGTTCCGGGGCGCGTCCTACGGCACCATCATGCGTAACGATGCGTTCCGCTTCATTCGCCTGGGGACCTTCATCGAGCGCGCCGACAACACGTTGCGCCTGCTCGATGCCCGCTACGAAATGGCGGGTGATCAGGCTGAAGCGGTCAGCGATGGCACGGCCCACGCGTACTACCAGTGGAGTGCCTTGCTGCGGGCCTTGTCGTCCTTCGAGGCCTACACCGAAATTTATCGCGACGCACCTGGCGCCCGGCATGTGGCCGAGTTGCTGTTGCTGCGGGCGGATGTGCCGCGCTCCCTGCGGGCGTGCACCGAAGAAATCGACCAAATCCTTGCCCAGTTGCCGGGAGCCAACGGCCGTCCCGCCCAACGCCTGGCGGCGGAAATGGACGCGCGACTGCGCTACACCGGCATCAACGAAATCCTCGACGAAGGCCTGCACGCCTGGCTCACCGAGTTCATCCCGCTGGTGCGCCAGTTGGGTAACGCGATTCACAGTTCTTATCTGGAGGCTGCATGAGACTTTCGATTAGCCACGAGACCACCTATCACTACGAAGATCAGGTGCGGGCGAGCATCCAGTACCTGCGACTGACCCCCCATGACAGCGAGCGCCAGCACGTGCTCAGTTGGCAGCTCGACCTGCCGCGGCCGGTGCGCGCGCAACTCGATCCGTTCGGCAACATCCTGCACGTGCTGACCATGGACGAACCGCACGAAGCGATCATCATCGGCGCCCGTGGACAGGTCGACATCGACGAATTGCGCGAAGCCGAGCACGAGAGCCAGTCGGCGCTGCCGTTCCTGCGCTTCACCCGCCTGACCGAAGCCGACGCAGCCCTGCGCGCGTTTGCCGAAAAGGAATGCAAGCAACGCCGGGATCGCACGGCGCTGATCGACTTGATGCACGGCCTGAACCAGCACATGACCTACACGCCCGGCGCCACCGAAGTGGACACCAGCGCGGCCCAGGCCTTCGCCGGTCGTTCGGGCGTGTGCCAGGACCACACCCACGCGTTTCTCGCCTGCGCCCGCAGCCTGGGGATTCCGGCGCGGTATGTCTCGGGCTATCTGTACAGCGAAAACAGCGAACACCTGGCCAGCCATGCCTGGGCCGAAGCCTGGCTGGATGACGCCTGGTACAGTTTCGACGTGACCAATGAACTGGCCCGGCCTGAGCGCCACTTGAAACTGGCGGTGGGCCTGGATTACCTGGATGCGTGCCCGGTGCGCGGGATGCGTCGCGGCGGCGGGTGTGAACAGATGCATGCCAAGGTGCTTGTTTCACCGACGCCGGCACCGGTGATCTCCGTCCAGCAGCAGTAATCGGGGCAGCCAGACCCCTGTGGGAGCGAGCAAGCTCGCTCCCACAGGAATGTTCATGTCAGGGCTTCACCTTGCGCCCCGCCATATGCTTCAAATACCCCACCAGCATTCCCAGATCCTCATCCGGCAACACCTCGGTCGAAAATCCGGGCATCTTCGCTTGCGGCCACTGCCGCAAACTCTGCGGATCACGGATATAGCGCTTGAGGAAGTCCGTGCCGAAGTACTCGGTCGGGTTGTAGGGAATATTCAGATCCGGCCCGAATTGCGCATCCCCGGCACCATTGAGGCGGTGACAGGCCAGGCAGTTTTTCTGAAACAGCGCAAAGCCCTTGTTGACCGGATCGTCCGCCTTTAACGCAGGATCGGGCAGCAGGGCAGGGAAGCGTTCGGCCACCGGTGCCATGCGCTTGATGCTGGCAACCTCGAATGGCCATTGCTCCGGGCTGATATTGCCTGCCTGCGGGTTGGTCCAGACCAGATAGAACGGCCCGGCGCCGGGCTTGCCTTCGGACAGTGGCGGCCAGGGTCTGGCCGGATCCTCGATCGCCAGCCAGGCACGCGCGCCTTGGGTATTGAGCAGCGGCGTAGCGGCCATCTCGGCGGCAAAACCGTCCAGGGCCACGGCTTGCAGGTGGTCGTCCGGTTTGATGCCGGTCAACAGCACTGACAGAGGCACGGCGCGATAGCTCATATCACGCTTGTAGGAAACGTCATTGGTAACGGTGATGGTCTGGGCCTGAGGATGATTGAGCAACTCCTCGGTCTGCCAGGTGCGGTTGTTCGCGCCCAGCTGCAGGTTCAGCTGTGCGGCATACAGAGGCGTGCTGAGCAGCAAGGCCCCGAATAAAGTGAGCGCTTTCAAAGGATCGCCGTCCATGTCGTGCAAGTGCTGCAAAGGTTGGCACAGCCACGCTGGCCCGGGTAGCGAGCCAGTCACATTTTTAATGTGGCGATCTAAAACACGGGTACCGTATTTTTATGAATGACTAGCCGATCACCTTGGTCAGGTTCGGCAAAATCAACAAAAGTGTGGTCGCGAAGAGAATGAGCCCGGCTTGACGAACTTTCGATTGTTTGAACATGGCTTGACCGCCTTTTTTGTTATTTCCTGATGCCTGCCTGCATATCTCCATGACGGCAGGGCAATTCACTTCCTGTAGTACGAGCGCCTCGGCAAAACCCGACGACAACTTCGTATAACCTCACCTTAGAGCCCGCGTCACGCTTGACTTAGATCCATTTCGTATGGAGATCTCACTAAATACGATTAAAAAAGCATGAGGCCTATTGCCAGCTTCTTGGGCGGCCTTTTGCTAGACACCTGCGTGTCCGCACGCCGCGGATTCTGTAGCGGACTACCGTCCGTCTGAGCGCGTCCGTCAACGCCGGTGAGCGCTGCGGTCATTGAATCCCCGGTGGCTCGGAATAAGGTGGAAGCCTCTTCAAAGATCACCACCCGGTTCGAGGACGTCATGACCCAAGCATTGATTTTCGACGCGATACGCACGCCCCGTGGCAAAGGCAAGGCCGATGGCGCCTTGCACAGTGTCAAACCGGTGAACCTGGTGGCCGGGTTGTTCACGGCGCTGCAACAGCGGACCGCCCTCGATACCAGTCAGGTCGATGACGTGGTACTGGGCTGCGTGACACCCGTCGGCGATCAAGGCGCCGATATCGCCAAGACCGCCGCTCAGGTGGCTGATTGGGACGTCAGCGTGGCCGGGGTGCAGATCAACCGTTTCTGTGCATCCGGGCTGGAGGCGGTGAACCTCGGGGCCATGAAAATACGTTCCGGTTTCGAAGACCTGGTGGTGGTCGGTGGCGTCGAGTCCATGTCACGCGTGCCCATGGGCAGCGACGGTGGAGCGTGGGCGCTGGACCCGCAGACCAATCTGCACAGCCACTTCACCCCGCAAGGCGTGGGCGCCGATCTGATCGCGACACTGGAAGGCTTCAGCCGTCAGGACGTCGATGCCTATGCACTGCATTCCCAGCAAAAAGCCGCACGGGCGAGGGCCGATGGTTCGTTCAACAAATCGCTGGTGCCGGTGCAGGACCAGAACGGCATCATCCTGCTCGATCACGATGAGTTCATTCGCGCCGACTCGACCCTGGAAGGCCTGGGCAAGCTCAAGCCAAGTTTCGAGATGATGGGGCAGATGGGTTTCGACGCCACCGCGCTGCGGGTCTACAGCCATGTGGAGCGGATCAATCACGTGCACACCCCCGGCAACAGTTCCGGGATCGTCGATGGCGCGGCGTTGATGCTGATCGGCTCGGAGGCCAAGGGCCGGGCGCTGGGCTTGCAGCCACGGGCGCGAATCGTCGCCACGGCGGTCACCAGCACCGACCCGACCATCATGCTCACCGGCCCGGCGCCTGCCACCCGCAAGGCACTGGCCAAGGCGGGGCTGCGGGTGGAGGACATCGATCTGTTCGAGGTCAACGAAGCGTTTGCCTCAGTGGTGTTGAAGTTCATCAAGGACATGGTCGTCGACCCGGACAAAGTCAACGTCAACGGCGGTTCCATCGCCATGGGCCATCCGTTGGGCGCCACCGGTTGCGCGATTCTCGGCACCTTGCTCGATGAGCTGGAAAACCGGCGCCTGCGCTATGGCCTCGCAACCCTGTGTGTCGGCGGCGGCATGGGCATCGCCACCATCATCGAACGCCTCTGAGCCCCGAATTCAAGGACAAGTGACATGACCCAAGCCATACGTTACGAAAAAGGCCAGGACCAGATCGTCGTCCTGACCATCGACATGCCGGGCCAGAGCGCCAACACCATGAACGCGGTGTACCGTGAAGCCATGGCTGACTGCGTCGCCCGCCTGGTGGCCGACAAGGACGCCATCGCCGGAGTGATCATTACCTCGGCCAAGAAAACCTTCTTTGCCGGCGGCGATCTCAATGAACTGATCAAGGTCGGCAAGCCTGAGGCCAAGGCCTTTTACGACAGGGTGCTGACCCTCAAGGGCCAACTGCGCACCCTGGAAACCTTCGGCAAACCGGTGGTGGCCGC
Organism: Pseudomonas fluorescens group sp. PF-69; assembly: GCF_054481235.1. Taxonomy (NCBI): domain Bacteria; kingdom Pseudomonadati; phylum Pseudomonadota; class Gammaproteobacteria; order Pseudomonadales; family Pseudomonadaceae; genus Pseudomonas; species Pseudomonas fluorescens group sp. PF-69. The sequence goes on from NZ_JBTMNC010000001.1 coordinate 3,497,115, forward strand.
GATCAACGGCGCTGCCTTGGGCGGCGGCTGGGAAATCTGCCTGGCCTGCCATCATCGCGTGGCGCTCGATCATCCGTCGGTACAACTCGGCCTGCCGGAAGTGACCTTGGGCTTGCTGCCGGGCGGCGGCGGGGTGGTGCGCATGGTGCGCATGCTTGGCCTGGAAAAAGCCCTGCCGTATCTGCTCGAAGGCAAGAAAATACGGCCGCAGCAGGCATTGCAGGTCGGTCTGATCGACGAATTGGCAACCGATCACGAAGAGATGATGGCCAAGGCGCGGGCCTGGATTGTCGCCAACCCGACGGCGGTACAACGCTGGGATGTGAAGGGTTATCAGATTCCCGGTGGCACGCCGTCGAATCCGAAAGTCGCGCAGATGCTGGCCATCGCGCCGTCGATCCTGCGCAGTAAAACCCAGGGCTGCCTGCCGGCGCCGGAGAAAATTCTCTGTGCCGCAGTGGAAGGCGCCCAAGTGGATTTCGATACTGCGCACCTGATCGAAACCCGTTACTTCACCGAGCTGACCACCGGCCAGGTCTCAAAGAACCTGATCGGCACTTTCTGGTTCCAGCTCAATGAAATCAACGCCGGTGGCTCGCGGCCCCAGGGCTTCGCCCCATACGTCACGCAAAAAGTCGGTGTGCTCGGTGCCGGGATGATGGGCGCGGGCATTGCCTTTGTCAGCGCCTCTGCGGGCATCAACGTGGTGCTCAAGGACATCAACCTCGCGGCAGCAGAGAAGGGCAAGGCGCATTCGGCGGCGCTGCTGGACAAGAAAGTCGCACGCGGGCAAATGAGCGCCGAGCAGCGCGAAAGCATTCTGGCGCGCATTCAGACCACTGAAGACGATGCCGATCTGGCCGGTTGCGACCTGATCATCGAAGCGGTGTTCGAAGACCGCGAACTGAAGGCCAAAGTCTCCCTGGCTGCGCAAAAGGTCGTCGGCCCGGACGCGGTGATCGCTTCCAACACGTCGACCCTGCCGATCAGCGGCCTGGCCACGGCGGTGCCGGACCAGAGCAAGTTCATCGGCCTGCATTTCTTCAGTCCCGTGGACAAAATGGCGCTGGTGGAAATCATCAAGGGGGCCAACACCAGCGATGAAACCCTGGCTCGCGGGTTTGATTTCGTCCTGCAAATCAAGAAAACGCCGATTGTGGTCAACGACAGTCGTGGCTTCTTCACGTCGCGGGTGTTCGGCACGTTCACCAATGAAGGCATTGCCATGCTCGGTGAAGGGGTCAGCGCGCCGCTGATCGAGACCGAAGCGCGCAAGGCCGGTATGCCCATCGGACCTCTGGCAATTTCTGACGAGGTTTCCCTCAGCCTGATGAGCCATATCCGCCAGCAAACCGCCAAAGACTTGCAAGCCGAAGGAAAACCGCTGGTCGAGCACCCGGCCTTCGCCGTGATTGACCTGCTGCTCAACGAGTACAAGCGCCCAGGCAAGGCGGCCGGGGGGGGCTTCTACGAGTATCCCGTCGGTGGCCAGAAGTACCTGTGGCCAGAGCTGAAAACCCGTTTTGAAAAGGCCGACGGGCAGATTTCACCGAAGGATGTGCGCGATCGGCTGCTGTTCGTACAGGCCATTGAAACCGTGCGCTGCATGGAGGAGGGGGTGCTGACGTCGACGGCGGATGCCAACGTCGGCTCGATCTTCGGCATCGGTTTCGCGGCATGGACCGGCGGTGCGCTGCAGTTCATCAACCAATACGGAGTCAAGGACTTCGTCGCCCGTGCCCAGTACCTGGCCGGACAATATGGCGAGCGCTTCGCTCCACCGGCACTGCTGCTGGAGAAAGCCGCCAAGGGGGAGGCATTTTAAGGGGGGATTGACGCGTTCCGGGGCTTGCCTTGCCACTGTGTTTCAAGGCAGGCTCTGGGGGTGTGCATTATTCCCATCACGTGTCAGGTATTTTTTATGTCGTTACGCATCTGCATTCTGGAAACCGACATCCTGCGTCCGGAATTGGTTGACCAATATCAGGGCTACGGGCAGATGTTCAAGCACCTGTTTTCGCAGCAACCCATCGCCGCCGAGTTCACTGTTTATAACGTGATGCAGGGCGAGTACCCCAGTGATGACCTGACGTTCGATGCTTACCTGGTCACCGGCAGCAAGGCCGATTCCTTCGGCACCGACCCGTGGATCCAGACCCTCAAGACTTACCTGCTGACCCGCTACGAACGTGGCGACAAGCTGCTGGGCGTGTGCTTCGGTCATCAGTTGCTGGCCCTGTTGCTGGGCGGCAAGAGCGAGCGCGCAACCCAGGGCTGGGGCGTCGGCACCCATCAATACAAGCTCGCGGCCAAGGCGCCGTGGATGAGTCCGCTCAAAGAAGAGCTGACGTTGTTGATCAGTCACCAGGATCAGGTCACGGCATTGCCGGAAAACGCCACGGTGATCGCCTCCAGCGATTTCTGCCCGTTTGCCGCGTACCACATCAACGATCAAGTGCTGTGCTTCCAGGGCCACCCTGAGTTCATCCACGACTATTCGCGGGCGCTGCTGGAAATTCGTCAGCAAGCGCTGGGCGAAGAGATTTTCTCGAAAGGGATCCAGAGCCTGGAGCATGAACACCATGGCACCACGGTGGCCGAGTGGATGATGCGATTTGTGGCGCACAAGCCAGAAAACCAGGCTGTGTAAGACGGCGGCATCACACCTGTGGCAAGGGAGCAAGCTCCCTTGCCACCCTGTTTGTCAGAGCCAGCCCGACCTCTTGAAACTCGCCCACAAACCCACGCACCCCACCGAAATAAACCCCAGCACCGCGAAATACCCGTAGTGCCAGCTCAACTCCGGCATGTTCTGGAAGTTCATCCCGTAAATCCCCGCCACCGCCGTTGGAAACGCCAGAATCGCCGCCCATGCTGCGAACTTGCGCTGCACCACACTCTGGCGCGATGCCTCCAGCAGCACCCCGACCTCAATGGTCTGGCTGGCAATATCGGCCAGGGTCGTCAGGTCCTCCATCTGTCGGGTGACATGAATCTGCACATCGCGGAAGTACGGGCGCATGTTCTTGTCGATGAACGGAAAATTCAGCTTTTGCAGTTCCTCGCCAATCTCCACCATCGGCGCCGCGTAACGGCGCAGCCGCACGACGTCCCGGCGCAGACTGTGCAGGTTCTGGATGTCGCGCTCATTCAGTGAGCCGCACATGACGTTGCGTTCCAGTTCATCGATTTGCGCATGAATGGCTTCGCCCATCGGCTGGTAGTTTTCAATCACGAAGTCGAGGATGGCATAGAGCACAAAATCTTCCCCGTGCTCCAGCAACAGCGGACGCGCCTCACACCGTTGCCGGACATGGGCATAGGACGCCGAGTGACCGTTGCGCGCAGTGATGATGTAGCCCCTGCCGGCAAAGATATGGGTCTCGATGAACTGGAGTTTGCCATCCTCCATGATGGGGGAATAGATGACGATGAACAGGGCATCGCCGAAGGTTTCCAGTTTCGGCCGGCTGTGTTTCTCCAGGGCATCTTCAATCGCCAGTTCATGCAGGTTGAACTGGCGTTGCAGGTTGTACAGTTCCTCTTCGTTCGGCTCTTCGAGGCCGATCCAGACGAAGTGACCCGGCTTTTCAGCCCAGGCCGCGCCCTCGTCGAGGGTGATATTGGTGACTTTCTTACCGGCGCTGTAAACCGCAGCAGCAACAACTCTACCCATGATGTTGGTTCACTTCTAATTGGCAGCAATCTATTGGCAAATGGCCATGGCAGACAGTGTTCAGCTTAACCCTGACCACTGCTTGAGAGTCAGTGAAATCTGCTGAGTTCGCAGGCAAAAATTCGCAGGCAAAAGAAAACCCGCACGCGGCGGGTTTCTTTCAAGCGGCTTGCAGTTGCCGGTCCATCGAGTCGATGCATTCGCGCATCTGCTCACGGCACTGGGCAATCAGCATCGGCATGTCATCCAGGCTCAAGCCAGCCGTAGGAATCGCCGGTAGCGAGCGAATCAGAATTTTCCCACTGCGCCAGCGGTTCAATCGCATGTGCTTGACGTAACTGCTGACACACACCGGCACGATCGGCACCCCGGCAGCGATCGCCATTTGGAAGGCGCCTTTCTTGAACGGCAACAGCTCCTCGCCCAGATTGCGTGTGCCTTCCGGGAAGACCCAAATCGAGGTGTCTTCGTTTTGCAGGGTGTGGGTGGTGGTCAGCATCGACTGGCGTGCCTTATGCGCATTGCCGCGATCGATCAACACATTGCCGGCCAGCCAGAACAACTGACCAAACAAAGGCACCCATTTCAGGCTCTTTTTGCCGATGCATACGGTACGGCGGGGCACCACGTTGCCAAACACGAACAGATCATAATTGGACTGGTGGTTGGCGATGATCACGCAACTGTCGGGTTTGTCCATCAAGGGGCCGACCTCGGCTTTTACCCGCAGGCGCAAAATACGCATCGCCGGCCACGCATAAAGGCGCGCGCACAAACGGCTGTTGTCCGGGTTGAACGGGCGACTCAGGCCGAGTAGCACACCCAACACACCCGCCAGAATAAAGTGCAGGCCCATCAATGACATACGTAAAGCGAACAGCATTTTCAGGCCCATCGGGACAAAAGGTGGCGCAGTGTACGGATGTGCACTGTTTTCGGCAATTGCCGTTATATAGGTAGGAGATAGCCGATGTTTAAGCGCATGTTTCCGACTGATGAGTCAGACCCGTGCTAGAGCAGTTGTGGGCTTTTCAACAGACTGCATAGGAAAAAGCCCGACACGACGGTCGGGCTTTTCGTTCTTGCCGGCCCGGATTAGCCCAGATGTTCCTGATCCAGGATGATCGCGTTATCCAGGGCTTCCAAGAACTCTTTGCGCACTTTCAGTTTGGTGTTCTTGTGCGCCGTCATGTTGATCTTCTTCAACTGACGAGCCGCAGCCAGCGCCGCGCCTTGCAGTTCCTCGGCCGACACCACGACGTCGAGGAAGCCGGCATCCACGGCGCTCTTCGGGTTGAACATCTCACCGTTGATGACCGAACGCGGGAATGCCGATTTGCTCAAGCGATCACGGGCGATCTCGATACCTGCGTGATGCATGGTCATGCCGATCTGCACTTCGTTGAGGCCGATACTGAACGGGCCGTCCGTACCAATGCGGTAGTCCGCCGACAACAGCAGGAAGGCACCCTTGGCCACCGCATGGCCGGGGCACGCCACGATCACCGGGAAGGGGTGGGACAACAGGCGACGGGCCAGTGTCGATCCGGCAGTCACCAGCGCGACCGCTTCCTTGGGGCCGGACGTCATCACCTTCAGATCGTAACCGCCCGAGAGAATCCCGGGCGTACCGGTAATGATCACCACCGCACGATCAGACACTGCCTGATCCAGCGCAGCGTTAAACGCAGCAATCACGTCCGGAGAGATGGCATTCACCTTGCCATTGCTCAAGGTCAGGGTCGCGATACCGTCTTCGAGATGGTAGGAAATCAACTCACTCATGACGCTATTCCTTTTATTAAAGTTGGGCAGACGTTACCCACCGTCACAGGCCAGGTAAAGCGCGGTGACTGACCCGCCAGTCACGCTTCGCGTGCCCGGCAAGCGTGCTCCGCTACGCCAGCCAGGCGTTGCCCTCTATATAGAGGGGCGGTCGGAGCCGGAGAATGGCCGGTTTGCCATTGCCGTCATCGGTTCAAAACCCTTGATCGAGTTAAACGCATGAAAATTCTCAAAAAAATGTTTGCCAACAGAAAAGCTTTCGACTACATTAGCGCGCCTCGACAGACAGAACATGTTTGAAGAGATACGGTGAAGTGTCCGAGTGGCTTAAGGAGCACGCCTGGAAAGTGTGTATACAGGAAACTGTATCGAGAGTTCGAATCTCTCCTTCACCGCCACATTCTGCAAACACAAACCCCTGACTTTCCTGGAGAAAGTCGGGGGTTTGTGGTTTTTGGCGTCTGAAAAAGGGTGATATGGGACCAATCTGGGACCGGAGGCTGGTTTTTGCGCTTGAAGCGGAAGCCTGCTTTTTACCCACTAGCTGGTTACTGAACACCTAGCAAACCCCTTTCGAATGGCCTGAAAAAACTAAGTTAGGCTGGCTGCTCATTCAAATGCAGCCCTTGGAGGGCCTTCATATGGCATTACCAGACCAAATCGATTCGACACCGCTGTTGCTCAATGACACTTCGTCTGTAGCAACTGAAAGTAAGCGGGTGTGGGTACCTCGACCCGATGGAACATACGAACTGGCCGATGTGCAGGAGGTGCCGCCAGGTGCCTTGGACTTTAGCCATTGGAACGGGATACAGCTGCGGTGAATGAATAGCGAGAGGAATCCAACGCCAATCCGGTGACCTATGCTAAATCGATCAGCAATCGAAGGAGGTTCCTTCAATGATCGTGCACATAGCGCTAGAGATTGACGCAGGAAACGGGACCACTGAACTGGCCAACTGGGATGTTCCCGGTGTGGTGGCGAAGGCTATAGCGATGAAGCTCAACGGTGGACTCGAATTGGTCGATAGTGTGACGAAACAGCCGCTACAAGCCACGGTGGTGGAGGTGTGCGGGCTCTATGATCAGCCAGAGCAGTGGCCCGAGTGAGTTACCCATAACGCCACTGATGCAAAAAAAGGCCCCACACTTTGATTTAGGTGCGGGGTCTTTTCATTTCTATAGCTTCAGCGCCAATTGCAACATCCCCACAACATCCGGCCCATCCTCATTAATCCACGTTCCATAATGCTGACGGATCATGTTCCCGTTGGTATGTCCCATCTGCTCGGCAATCCAATCAATCGAAGCCACCCCCGTGGTCAGCAACTGACTGGCATAGGTATGCCGGCATTGACCAGGCCCACGATAACGAACTCCAGCCGCATGCAAGTGAGCCTTGAAAAACCGATCCCGAACAACGAAGTCGCTGACATGCGGCAGACCGCTCTTGGTGTTGAGGAATACAAAGTGCAGCTTGTGCTTGCGGACTGTCTTGTTGTCCGTATCCGGGGCGCCGTTACTGCGCCGGTTGCCTCGATGTCGATGTGAGGTATTCCAATGCCAGACGTTGCCCTAGCGGGTTTTCAGTGCATGGGCCAGGCGCTGCATGGCCGCTTCGATTTCATAAGCGGTCAAGGACGAGTAACCCAATAGCCAGCCTTGTTTCTTCTTCTCGCCGGCGTACAAACGGCTCAGGCCGGAAAGCTGTATGCCCGCGCTGGCCGCTTGGCGGATGGTTTTTTCCTCAGACCAGCCATCGCGCAGCAGGCAGGGGATTTGCAGTCCGCCGGGAGGGCGCAAGGCGGTCACGATGCCGTCCAAATGCTTGCCGATCGCGTCGAGCATGCTGGTGCGGCGCCCGGCATACAGCTTGCGCATGGCCCGGATATGGGCGTTGTAATGGCCGTCTTCCATAAAGCGCGCCAGGGTCAGTTGCAGGATTTGCGGTGTGTGACCGTCCATCATGCTGCGCGCATAGGTGAAGGCTTTGATCAACGCGTGGGGCAGTACCATGTAGCCCATTCGCAACCCTGGGTAGAGGGTCTTGCTGAAGGTGCCGATGTAGAGCGTGCGCTGGTACTTGTCCAGGCCTTGTACGCAGGCGGTCGGCTGTCCGTCGTAGTGAAACTCGCTGTCGTAGTCATCTTCGATGACCCATTTGCCCTGCTGCGCCGCCCAGTTGATCAACTCAAGACGACGCTCCAGCGGCAGGGTCGCGCCGGTGGGGTATTGATGAGACGGCGTGACATAGACGCAATGGGCGCCGCTGCGGTCGGCGTACAGCAGGTCGGTGCGTATGCCCCGTTCATCGACATCAATGGGCAGAACCCTGGTCTCGGCGGTTTCAAAGGCCTTCCTGGCGCCGTAGTAACCCGGGTTTTCCAGCAGGATCGGTTTGCCGACATCCACCAACAACTGCGCACACAGGAAAAGGGCCTGGCGAGTGCTGCTCAACACCATGATCTGGTCGGGGGTGCATTTGGCCCCGCGCTCAAGGTTCAAGTAGGTAGCAATCGCCTTGCGCAACGGCTCGGCTCCTTGCGGGTCGCCATGCAACAGCACATTGGCGCGATACTCCTTCATGACCCGGCGTTGCAGGCGCTCCCAGACATCGGTGGGGAAGGTGCGGGTTTCCGGCAGGCCGGTCGCAAATGCCCTGATCACCTGCTGATCGTTCACACCGCCACTGTCGAGGATCATCCGCCCGCGCTGGCTCAAGCCCGCCCCCGGCGCCGCCTGGCTGCTTTTGACTGCTTGGGCCTTGATGCGGCGACGTGTCACGCCTCGCAATTCAGTGCCCACCGTGTCGCTGACATAACTGCCGGCCCCCTCGCGCCGCACGATAAAACCGTCCCGGTGCAGTTGCACGTAGGCGTTCTCCACGGTGTCGCGGGCAATCCCGAGTGACTTGGCCAACACCCGAGTCGCGGGCAGCTTCAAACCAGGGTCAAGGGCGCCGTCGAGGATCAGCTCACGCAGCGCGCGCTGAATCCGCTGGTGCAGATCCAGCAACTGAAACTCAGCGTCGTTGAGGCGCATTTTCAGCGTTTCCAGTTCGAACGTTTTCGCCATGCGGTCTGCCTTGTTTCAATAAATTGGCCTGCAAAGGCAGGCCAGTCTATCCGTAGAATTCACCCCTCGCCACGGCCTTTGTGCGGGGCAAGCACGCACGTTGCGAGCGATTTTGAACAGCGGTGACTCAGCCATGGCCAGGTCACACGACTACCACGCAGGTCCGACGGCGTTGCCGTAAATCATCCTCACTCGAGGCCGAACACTTCGTTTCGCAAGGAGCAAAGCCATCATGTCTTCTTCACCATCCTCGTCCACCCTGCGTCTACGCGACCTTGTGCATCCGATTGTCGCCGGGCTGATTTCAGTCATCGTCAACTATGGCGGCACGTTCATCCTGGTCTTTCAGGCCGCCAAGGTCGCCGGGCTCAGCCCCGAGCTGACGGCGTCGTGGGTGTGGTCGGTGTCGATTGGCGTGGGTATTACCGGGCTGTTTCTCAGTTGGACAAGCCGTGAGCCGATCATTACGGCCTGGTCGACACCCGCTGCGGCCTTTCTGGTCGTCGCACTGTCCACCACGCCCTACGCCGAGGCTGTGGGTGCATACATCATTTCGGCCGCTGCCTTCGTACTGCTGGGTTTGTCCGGCTGTTTCGAAAAAATCATCCGCTTGATTCCGCCGGGCGTGGCGGCGGGGCTGCTGGCCGGTATCCTGCTGCAGTTCGGTATCGGCGCGTTTGGTGGCATGAGTATTGACCCCGCGTTGGTCGCATTACTGATTGCCGCTTACGTTGTGCTCAAGCGCTTTACCGCACGCTACGCAGTGGTGGGCATTCTGCTGCTGGGGCTGGCGTTTCTCCTGACGCAGGGGCGTGTGGATCTTTCCGGGCTGGAGCTGCAATTCGCGGCACCGGTATTCACCCGGCCTGAGTTCTCGATCAATGCGTTGCTCAGCGTGGCGCTGCCGCTGTTTCTGATCACACTCACCGGCCAGTACATGCCGGGCATGCTGGTGCTGCGCAACGATGGCTTCAGCACCAGCGCCAATCCTATCCTGACGGTCACAGGGTTGGGCTCATTGCTGATGGCGCCCTTCGGTTCTCACGCCTTCAACGTCGCGGCCATCACCGCGGCCATCTGCACCGGCAAGGAAGCCTCGGAAGATCCGTCCAGGCGCTGGATCGCCGGGGTTGCCGCAGGCGTGTTCTACATTCTCGTCGGGATTTTCGGGGTGACCCTCGCCGCCGTGTTCATGGCACTCCCGGCCACCTTCATTACGACGCTGGCCGGGCTGGCCCTGCTTGGCACTATCGGCGCCAGCCTGGCCAGCACCATGGCTGAGGTCAAATCCCGCGAAGCGTCGCTGATCACTTTTCTGGCGTCCGCCGCGAACATCACCTTGCTGGGGATCGGTGGGGCGTTCTGGGGGTTGCTGATCGGTCTGGCGGCCTACGTCTTGCTCAATGGCCGCTTGCCGCGTCGCGAGGCGCGGGTCATTCCGGCGGCCGACACCGTAGTAACCACCAAAGGCGCCAATCACTGATGGTCGCTCAACTGGATCTTCGCCGGAATGCGCGACTTCTTCGGTGGTCGCTCCCGGACATTGGAGCGTGCGCTGCAGGAAGCACGAATCCGCGCCACTGACGAAATCAAGGTGCGGGCCCGGGCGCTTCAAGCGGATGCGGTGGTGGGGCTCAATTACGAGATCGCCATGCCGGCCGGGAAGGGGGGAATGGTCGTGGTGTTTGTCACCGGTACGGCGGTGAAGCTCAGGTGACGCGTGGGCCATTCGTCGGGCACCCGGCAAGCTGAATAACAAGTCCAGTAATGACCGGCTAGTCTCAAAGGCTTCGTGATCGGTATTTTTCAGGCAAACGGCTTGCCGGTATCGATCACGCATTTGAGAGGGGTGAAGAGATGGCTGATCCGTACATTGAAGACGACGGGGCAGAGTTTCCAATCAACAATTGCGTGCAGTGTGGGCAGACGGCCTATGTTGCGAGTTTCGGTGAAGATCAGACCGAGGTCGACAAGATCAAATCCAGGGCGCGCCGACTGTTGAAAGCCAAATTTTTACCCAGGATAGCGGCACCGGTCAGGAAGTGATGAACCGCCAGCAGACCCCGTCATCGAACGGGGTTTTTTATGTCTGGCGGATTGTTTAACTGTTTGTGTCTGCGAATTATCTTTCACAAAGTTTTCACAACGCCTTACGTAGGCTCAACTCATCCGTTAGAAAGCAACACCCTGCCCGTTCCCCAGCGGGCTTTTTTTTGCCTGGCATAAAACCTTTTCGATAAATGCTGTCCAACCGTCGCCAATAACGAGGTTGAGCGCACGCCTGTCTGGACTTTTTCGTCGTTAAAGCATTCAATCTCGCCCCTTTCGATTTACACCCTTTTTTGAGGTTTTTGTCATGCGTTTCACTCTGCCTGCTTTGGTTCTGGGTCTTCTGGTTGCTCAAGGTGCAATGGCTGGCGACGGCACTGCTGCCGTTGGTGGCGGTTTGGGCGGCGCGTTGGGTAACGTCGTGGGCCAGAGCATGGGTGGCAGCACCGGCGCAGCGATCGGTGCTGGCGTAGCTGGCGCGGCGGGCAGTGCTGTTGCAGCCAAGAAAGGCCATCGCACCAGCGCTGCCATCGGCGGTGGCGTTGGCGCGGCCGGTGGTTCGGTGATCGGTAACAGCCTGGGCGGCAAGACCGGTTCGACTATCGGTGCAGGTCTGGGTGGTGCATTGGGCGGCGGCGTCGGCAGCAACCTGGCCAATGGTCACAAGCGTCACTGATCCTGATCGGCTGACTGAAAATGCCCGGCTCGATGCCGGGCTTTTTCGTTTATGAACGATTTTCTCTACGTTGCCTCCAAGTGTTAAGCCCATTGAATGCGAGGTTCACCATGACAGCTATGACTGAAGGCAAGGAAGTGAAGATGTCCGGCCGTTTGAGGTTGCCAGCGCTGGTTTTAGGCCTGTTGATCACACCACTGGCGATGGCGGCCGGTGACGGTACGGCGGCGGTCGGCGGTGGTCTTGGTGGTGCGCTGGGTAACGTGGTCGGTGGGCAAATGGGTGGCAGCACGGGGGCCGCTATCGGTGCCGGTGTAGGTGGTGCGGCAGGCAGCGCGGTCGGCGCGCCCAAGGGCAGTCGTACGGAAGCCGCGATTGGCGGTGGATTGGGTTCCGCAGGCGGCTCGGTGATCGGCAACAGCCTCGGCGGCTCCACCGGATCGACCATCGGCGCAGGCCTGGGCGGGGCAGCGGGTGGTGCGGTCGGCAACAATCTGGGGAGCGACAACGGCAGTTCCCATTCCGGTGGGGGTCATAAACACAAGAATAAACACAGAAACAAACATCACTGATGGGACATCGCACTCCCCCCAGAACCCGGCCAGGCGCCGGGTTTTTCGTTTCCGTCAGCAGGGCGCTGGAACGTTTGACCGAGGGTCGCCTCGAACGTCATACACCCCCAGAAAAATGCGAGGCATGCCATGACTCCGGAAACCGAAGGCAAGGAAGAAAAGGGCCCGAGTGGATTGCCGTTCATCAATGATCCCGGTAATGAAGATCCGGGTTCTCTGATGGATGACGCCACGGTGCCGCTCAACGATTCGGATGACGCGGGCGATGTGGGCAACACCGAATTTGAGGATGAGGACGACGACCAGGACTGAGCGGCGTCGCGATTATCCGTGCATTGAAACTTCAGGGCCTGCATGGCTGGCCCCTGAGAGGTGCAACATGAATGCTGATCCGAAGGTTCCCGACATTGACGAAACCCCTGAGTATCCACTGCCTTCGCCCACCGATTCGCTGGGACGCGATCAGCGTCCACCCGACGATGACGCCGGTGTCGAGCAGGTGCCCGATGACGATGTGAAAAACGCTGACGTCGAGGCAGACCCGGAAGATCCCGACATTGCCGGGAATGATGCGTCCGGCGAGCCGAGTTGACTGGCGGTCGATCCTCCCGCCGACGATCTCCACGGCACGGGTGCGAACGCGAACGACAGCCGCCCTTCGAATTTTGCCCGTTGCCCTGAGCCAACTGCGCTCGCTATGCTGCTGAAACCTTTAATCAGTCATCGAGCCGGCCGTCACCGAGCCGCCTGGGATGTCGTTGAAAACGGATCAGATGCGATGAATGCACCGCTGGATGAATTCGGCCCGATCAAGGCTGTGATATTCGATATGGACGGCTTGTTGCTGGACACCGAGGGCATCTACACCGAGGTCACGTCTATCATTGCCGGGCGCTACGGGCGGACTTTCGACTGGCGCGTCAAGCAGAACATCATCGGTCGTGGCGCGGACGATCTGGCGCGCTATGTGGTCGAGGCGCTGGATCTGCCCATGACTGCCGAAGAGTTTCTGGTGATGCGCGAACCCCTGATGCGCGAGCGTTTTCCTACCGCGCTGGCCATGCCTGGCGCACAGGAACTGGTACGGCATCTGAAGGCCAACAATGTCCCCATTGCGGTGGGCACCAGCTCTTCGAGCCAGTCGTTCGGTCAGAAAACCACCTTGCACCGCGACTGGTTCGCGCTGTTCGACACCATCGTCACGGCCGATGACCCGGAAGTCGGTGCAGCCAAACCGGCGCCGGATATTTTTCTCACCGCAGCCCGGCGCCTGGGTGTCGCCCCGCAGGATTGCCTGGTGTTCGAAGATTCACCCTTCGGTGTCACGGCGGCGAAAGCGGCGGGGATGACGGCGATTGCCATTCCCGATGCGGCAATGGCTGACGAAAAATACGCACACGCCGATGGCATTCTTCGTACGTTGAAAGCATTCAAGCCAAGTGCTTGTGGTTTGCCGGCGCTCGAGTGGGCCTGACAACGGACAATGTGGGAGCAAGCTCCCACATTTGATTGACGTCTGACGCATCAGGCGCCGAAACCACCATCGATGGTCAGGCTCGCACCGGTGATGTAGCCCGCCTCGGGGCCGGCGAGGTAGGCGACGAAACTGGCAATCTCTTCGGCTTTGCCATAACGGCCGACGGCCATCAATGGAATCAGGCTGTCGGCGAAGTCACCGTCGGCCGGGTTCATGTCCGTGTCGACCGGCCCCGGTTGCACGTTGTTGATGGTGATGCCTTTCGGGCCAAGATCGCGGGCCAGGCCCTTGGTCAGGCCGACCAGTGCCGACTTGCTCATGGCGTATGGGCCACCACCGGCAAAGGGCATGCGATCGGCATTGGTGCTGCCGATGTTGATGATCCGACCGCCAGCGGTCATGTGCCGGGCGGCGGCCTGGGTGGCGATGAACACGCTGCGCACGTTGATAGCCAGGGTCTGGTCGAAGTCTTCGAGTTTGAAATCCTCCAGTGGCGCAACGGCCAGCACGCCAGCGTTGTTGACCAGGATATCCAGCTGTCCGAAGGCGTCTACCGTGGCGGTCACGGCGCCACGAATGGCGTCGGCGTCGGCGCTGTCAGCCTTGATGGCCAGGGCTTTGCCGCCGTCAGCGATGATGCTGTTCTGCAACGCTTCGGCCTTGGCCGTGGAGCTGACATAGGTAAAGGCGACGGTTGCGCCTTCAGCGGCCAGTCGCTTGACGATGGCTGCGCCAATGCCACGGGAACCGCCTTGAATCAAAGCCACTTTGCCGCTGAGGTTCTGAGTAGTCATATCGATCTCCAAAGTCCCGAGGCGAGATTGCCTTGGTTGATGGAGCCTAGTATCGATTCGGGATTGCACGCTGTCTTCAGTGCTCAATAAAAAACAAAATCAAGTCTGAGCTAATCAAGATCTTGGAATAAACAGGTCTTCAGAAGATGTAGCGGAACTGCATTAATTATCGAAATTACTAAGACGAAGACATATTAAGATAGATTCAAGACGTCTGTGGTGCCGCCAAAAAATGATTGAAAAAAACGATGAGTTAGCAATGTTTGGTTGGTTAGGGGGTGTATTGAAAAGTTTAAGGAGAGGCGACTTTTTATAGTCGATTGAAGGTCGGCGGTCAGAGGAAGATTATCAATCACTCTTCCTCGGCGATGCCAGAAGCGCAGATGAAAAACGCCAAGCAATGAAGTCCTGTTACCCTCCAACTCCACGCCCCCAGTTGGCGTGGAGTTTTCTGACATGCATCAAGGCACCCAGTTCTCCAGGGTGAGTCCATCATCCTTTTTGTCTGGGCAAATCCAAGCCGACATCCCTGCAGCATGCATGCTGCTCGCCCTCAGAGATGAGTTGAATCCAGCGCTTGCTGCAAGTCGTCTATCAGGTCTTCAATCGCCTCAATGCCTACCGAAAGACGAATCATTTCCGGCTTCACCCCGGCCTTCGCTTGTTCCTGTTCGTTCATCTGCCGATGGGTAGTAGAGGCCGGATGGCAGGCCAGAGACTTCGCGTCACCGATGTTCACCAGGCGTTTGAAAATTTGCAGAGCGTCGTAGAAACGGACACCTGCTTCATAGCCGCCCTTCAAGCCAAACGACAGGATCGCCGATGGTTTGCCCTGCATGTACTTCTGCGCCAGTGCGTGGTGTGGATGGTCCGGCAGGCCGGCGTAACTGACCCATTCAACCTCAGCGTGACCTTGCAGGAATTGCGCAACCTTCATGGCGTTTTCGGTGTGTCGTTCCATGCGCAGTGCCAGGGTTTCCAGGCCTTGCAGTAGCAGGAACGCGTTCATCGGTGCCAGCGCCGCTCCAGTGTTGCGCAGTGGCACAGTGCGGGCGCGCGCGATGAAGGCGGCGGGGCCGAATTTCTCGGTGTACACCACGCCGTGATACGCCGGTTCGGGTTGGTTGAGACCGGGAAATTTTTTCGGGTATTGGCTCCAGGGGAAGGTGCCGCTGTCGACGATCACACCCCCCAGGGAATTGCCGTGGCCGCCGACATATTTGGTCACCGAGTGCACGACAATGTCGGCACCGAACTGGATCGGCTTGCACAGGATCGGCGTAGCCACGGTGTTGTCAACCATCAGTGGCACACCACGGGCGTGAGCGACATCGGCTAGAGCTTCCAGGTCGATGATATTTCCCGCCGGGTTGCCGATGCTTTCGCAGTACACCAACTTGGTGTTGTCATCGATCAGTTCTGCGATGGCCTCGGCGGAGTCGTTTCGGGCAAAACGAACATCCACGCCGAAGCTCGGCAGAAGGTGAGCGAACAGGGTGTACGTACCACCATAGAGTTGCGGGGTGGTGACGATATTGTCACCGGCGCGGGTCAGGGTCTGGATCGCATAGTGAATTGCGGCACTGCCAGCCGAGACGGCCAGGGCCGCGATACCACCTTCGAGGGCGGCAATGCGTTGCTCCAGCACATCGTTGGTGGGGTTCATGATCCGCGTGTAGATATTGCCGGGCACGTCAAGGTTGAACAGGTCGGCGCCGTGCTGGGCGTTATCGAATTCGAAGGCGACGTTCTGATAGATCGGCACGGCGACGGCCTTGGTGGTCGGGTCCGACTTGAAGCCGTGGTGCAGCGCGATGGTTGCGTCTTTCATGATTTTTATCGATCTCCTTTAAGCGTCCCGGATGTTGTGTCAACAGAACTTCGATTAAACCGATACCCAGTTCCGAGTCGGTATTGTCCATTTTTTGCTGATGTTTCCCAACATTTCCATGCTGATCGTCCTTTGTTCTCCTGCTCGAAAAGTGAGCAGAACCAGTTAAGCACCTGGCTCAGCTTTTTCAGTTGGCAGAACCGCCTTTACCGGGACAGTTTTCGGTCAGCGGCAACACTTTCAGTTCCAAGCCATTTGCAGGCTCGCTCTAATAAAACCTGGGATTGTTGCTCCACCACGTTCGTACATCCGGTATACAGGGCAGCACAAGGCCTGGGTGCAGGCTTTGTGCCAGTTTCCAACTTACTGTTTTTAAAAGAAATTCAATCGACATGGTTAAGCTAAAGTGTCTGTCGAGTGACAGTGTTGATGAAGTTCTGTTGCTGGACCGACAGTCGGTTTACTGGGGCGCGGAATAGATGAAGGCCAGCGCGAGGGCTGGCCTTCTTAAAGGGGATATCAGATTTTCAGGCGGTCTGCTTGCTGCCACCTCCAATCTGCCAGACATAGGGTGGTTCGGTGCCGTTGATCTCCCGGTCGCCGATGATCCGCTCTTTGTGGATGAACGGGGTATGCGAGGCCTTGCCGACCTGGGTGCCGTTGGCGACCCATTGCTCGCCCTGACGGCTGATGTGGGGAGTCGTATGCGACCCTGTTAGTGAGCACGTATTGCATCGTGCACTTATTTGATTCACGAATGTTTCATTCGGATAGCCAGCAACGACCTTCAACCCCTCTGAGCAGCTACCCCGCGCGGGCATCCTTCAACGTAGAGGATTCCGCGTAATCCAGCATTGATTTATGAGCTCTTGAGCGTCAGCGATGGATAACAAGCTAGAACCTTGGCCACACGAACATCCCGCGCCGCCGACGACATCCGGCAGATGGTCGAAGGCCTGCAAAACGAAACGCAAATAGCCGTGGGATTCATGGAGAACGGAGTCAAGGATGTTGACAACAGCTTGCGCCTGGCCGAAGAGGCATCCTCGGAAAATGTGCAACTGCATCAGGCAGTGGAAAGCATGTTCAGCATTATTCAGCAGCTTAATGAGCGCAGCCTTGATTATGGAAAAACAATCAAACAGGTCGATCAGTCATCCGCAGAGATGCGCCAGACGGTGATCGTGCTGCAGACCAGTGCGGAAACGGTAAGGCTTGACGCCAACAAGTTGCAAAAACTGGTGGGGCTGTTCGAGGTGAGCAACAACTCCCGGCAAAATGCTGCTTGAAGCTTTGCCGCGTACTTCCCATTGCCGCAAACAGACCCCAAGGCCTTTTATTTTTCGATGCCGTTGAGCATTTGTCCTCCCTAACCCAGGCGCATGGTTACCTTCATTGAGCAGGTAACCCTGTGTAAACCAAAAGTTGATAGTGGTCGCTATGGAAACCTTCAGCAGTGTTTCCGGCTCCCACAGTTTTTGTGTCGTTCCACAATGATGCATACGACACCTGACTATGGGAGCGAGGGTTGCCTCAGGCGGTGTTCCGATGATTAACGATAACGCGGTCTACCTGCCAAACCGCCCCGGCCAGCCAATGATGGTTTTCGGCCGAGGCGTCGCATAAGTCCGTACCTTCGACGTCGACAACCCGAGCCGCACCAGGGATTCGGCAATGGTCACCGCCGCCGTTACGCCGTCCACCACCGGCACTCCCGTGCGTTGGCGAATCTGTTCATCCAGCCCGGCCATGCCGCCACAGCCGAGGCAAATCACTTCGGCCTTGTCCTGGGCCACCGCCAGTTCGGCCTGATGCACGATAGCCTCCAGTGCGCGTTGCGGTTCGTGCTCCAGTTCAAGTACCGCCAGACCGCTGGCCCGCACCGACGCGCAACGATCCCAGAGCCCGGACAGTTTGAGGCGATCCTCGATCAGCGGCACCGTGCGGTCGAGGGTGGTGACCACCGAATAGGCATGGCCGAGAAACATCGCGGTGCTCGCCGCCGCATCGGTGATGTCCACCACCGGCACGTTAAGCAGTTCCTGCAAGCCTTCGCGGCCGTGCTCGCCGTAGCCGGCCTGAATCACGGCGTCGAAGGGCTGGTCGTAGGACATCACCCGATCCATCACGGCAATGGCCGCCAGATAACTTTCGAAGTTGCCTTCGATGGAGTCGGCACCGAAGTGAGGGGTCAGGCCGACGATTTCCGTGCCGGGGGCTGCAACGGCCTGGGCCGAGCGGGCGATGGCCTGGGTGATGGATTCGGTGGTGTTGACGTTGACCACGAGAATTCGCATGGGGAGTCCTTATAGTGCAGTGGTTCTGCGGCCCGGGCATACCGGGCCTCCAGGTGATTAATGACTGACGTTGTCGACCGCAATGGCTTCGCCGCTGACATCGGCGTAGTGCGGTTGGCGTTTGGCGATGATCAGGTAGAGCATTCCGGCAATCCCGGCGCCGATCAGCCAGGAGAACGGCGAAACGAGGTGGAAGCCCGGCACCAGCGCCAGCACGATGGCGATCAGGGCGGCGGGAATGAACGCCGCCACGGCGCGCAAGTTGACCCCGCGGCTGTAGTAATAGGCGCCGTTCGGGTCTTCGCTGTAGAGCTGCGGCACGTTGACCTGACCTTTTCGGATCAGCCAGTAGTCGACCATGATCACGCCATACAACGGCCCGAGCAGGGCGCCGAGGCCAGACAGGAAGTACACGATCACCAGCGGGCTGTTGTAGAGGTTCCACGGCAGGATCAACACGGCGATGGTCGCGCTGATCAGCCCGGCCCGGCGGAATGTCAGGTATTTCGGCGCCAGGTTGCTGAGCACGAAGGCCGGGGCGACGAAGTTGGCCATGATGTTGACGGCGACTGTGACGATCAGGAACGCCAGGCAACCGAGCACCAGGAAGAAGGTGTTGGGGATCGAGGCGATAATTTCTGTAGGACTTTCAATAATGTGGCCATTGATCTGGAATTGCGCGCCGCACAGCAGCACGGTGATCGCGGCAAACACCAGAATGTTGACCGGCAGGCCCCAGAAGTTGCCGACCTTGATGGTCTTGCGGCACGGCGAAGAGCGGGCGAAGTCGCAGAAGTTCAGGATCAGCGTGCCGTAGATCGCCAGCCACAGCGCGCCGCCGGCAAAGATGTTGCGCCACATCTCGCCACCGGTCAGTGGTTCGCGGATCGACCAGGCGATGGTTGCATTGGCCTGGGTGTACATCCACGCGGCGAGTGCCGCGACGGTCAATAGGATCACCGGCCCGGCAAAGGCCTCGTAGCGCCGCACCATCTCCATGCCATAGGCGAGGATCGCCAGTTGCACGAACCAGATCGCCACGAAGCACACCCAGCCCAGGGTCGACAAACCGAGGATCGAGTTGTGGTCGTAATCGGCGAAACCGGGGTGGACGGCGGTCAGTAATACGCGGAACACCACCGAGGCCAGGTACGTCTGAATGCCGAACCAGGCGATGGCGATAACGGCGCGGATCAACGCGGGAATCTGCGCGCCGTGGATACCGAAGCTGATGCGGCTGATGACCGGGAACGGCACCCCGGTCTTCTGGCCCATGTAGCCGGAGAGGTTCATGAAGCAATACACCAGTGCCGCGCCGATCCCCAGGGACAGCAGAATCTGCCAGCCGCCCAGGCCCAGGGCATAGAGACCGATGGCGAACGAATAGTTGGCGATGTTGTGAACGTCGTTGGTCCACAGGGCAAAGATGCTGTAGCGACCCCAGCGCCGGCCTTCGGCCTTGGTCGGCGCCAGGTCTTTGTTGTGCAGGCGCGGGCTGAGTGCCACGGGGGATTGCAGGGTTGGGTCACCAGGCGTGTGCGTGACGTGGGAGGAGGGTAGATCCAGCGCGATATTGTTGTTGGAGAGACTTGTACGCATTCCGGCAGGCTCCTGATGCTCGACGCCGCGATGACTGTGCATGAGCGCAAGGCTCGACAAATCTTCGTCGCGGGTGGCGAATACCATGGGTTACGGGGCATCTGCAGCCTGTACGGGATAGGGCGCTTCAGGCTTGCGGATCTGGTGTGTGTATGTTTTGAGTTGATTGTATACAAAACATGTATGCACCTTTGCCAGATCTATGCCAGCCAGGAATCTATAAATTCGCCTGCTCATTTCGTTTTGTTATGAGTTGGCGCTAAGTAACTGAAAAAAAGGCGATATAAATTGACCGTTCGAACAGGTATTTATTTTTCGACAGGCTTTGTGGGAAAGGTCGACGCAGAAGGTCGGAAAGGCAGGATGTAACTTTTTCGGGCGCGGAAACTAAAAGTGCACACATAAATGGCACTGATGGTGACATTCCTGTGTACACATTTTTGGGTGGGGCACGCCCCCTGCAGGAGCGAGCCTGCTCGCGATGGTCGTTAACGATAGCGCTGGAAACCTGACGCCCCGCGGCGTTCTCGGGTTCATCGCGAGCAGGCTCGCTCCTACGGTGGGTTTACGCTTTGGACTTGCTGATGATGTTCCCGGCATGCAGCCCGCATTCCTTCTGCGTGGCTTCTTCCCACCACCAGCGGCCTTCGCGTTCGTGCTGGTTCGGCAACACCGGACGGGTGCAGGGTTCGCAGCCGATGCTGATGAACCCGCGCTCATGCAGGCTGTTGTACGGCAGCTCCAGCATGCGGATGTAGCCCCAGATCTCTTCGCTGGTCATTTGTGCCAGCGGGTTGAATTTGTACAGGGTGCGCTCCGGGGTGGAAAACGCGCCGTCGATTTCCATCACGGCGACTGCGCTGCGAGTGCCGGGGCTCTGATCGCGGCGTTGGCCGGTGGCCCAGGCTTTCACGCCGGACAGCTTGCGACGCAGCGGCTCGATCTTGCGGATGCCGCAGCATTCGCCATGGCCGTCCTTGTAGAAGCTGAACAGGCCCTTTTCCTTCACGAACGGTTCAAGTTTGGTGTAGTCCGGCGACACCAGTTCGATGTCGATCTTGTAGTGCTCGCGCACTTGATCGATGAAACGGTAGGTCTCGGGGTGCAAGCGACCGGTGTCGAGGCTGAACACCTTGACGTTCTTGTTCAGCTTCCAGGCCATGTCCACCAGCACCACATCCTCGGCGCCGCTGAAAGATATCCACAGGTCATCGCCAAACTCGGCGAAGGCGAGTTTCAGGATGTCCTGGGCGGATTTACTGGCATAGGTCGTGGCGAGTTCCACGACGTCGAACGTTGGGCTCATCAGGGCGGCTTCCTACAGGTCATTGGCGCTGGGCGCTCTATATGGGCCGATGGTAACAAAAAGCTGCGCCGGTCGGGGTGTCCTCTGCGTTGCGCGGTGGGGGAGTAATCGCTAGAGTTCGGGCTCGCTCGACTCAATAAACAATACAAATGGGAGTGTCTTGTGGAAATTGCCTGTCTGGACCTTGAAGGTGTGCTGGTCCCGGAAATCTGGATCGCCTTCGCCGAAAAAACCGGGATCGAATCCCTCAGGGCCACCACCCGGGACATTCCCGACTACGACGTGTTGATGAAGCAGCGCCTGCGGATTCTCGACGAACACGGCCTGAAGCTCGCAGATATCCAGGAAGTGATCGCCACGCTCAAGCCGCTGGACGGCGCCATCGAGTTCGTCAACTGGCTGCGTGAGCGCTTCCAGGTGGTGATTCTGTCGGACACCTTCTACGAGTTTTCCCAGCCGTTGATGCGCCAACTGGGCTTCCCGACCTTGCTGTGCCATCGCCTGATCACCGATGATGCCGGACGGGTGACCAGCTATCAGTTGCGTCAGAAAGATCCGAAGCGCCAGTCGGTGCTGTCCTTCAAGAGCCTGTACTACCGGGTCATTGCCGCCGGTGATTCCTACAACGACACCACGATGCTGGGCGAGGCCGATGCCGGCATTCTGTTCCATGCACCGGACAACGTGATCCGCGAGTTCCCGCAGTTCCCGGCGGTGCACACCTTTGAAGACCTGAAACAGGAATTCATCAAGGCTTCCAACCGCGCCCTGAGCCTGTAACACGCCCCCCTGCAGGAGCGAGCCTGCTCGCGATGAGCGTCAACGATGACGCGTCTGGTCTGAGCGCGAGCGGGGTCTCCAGGTTCATCGCGAGCAGGCTCGCTCCCACAGGGAATGGTGTTAATCAGAGGCTTTGCAGGGTATCGAGCAACACCTTCACCTTGGTGATCGATTCCTGATATTCGGCTTGCCACTCGGAATCGGCGACAATCCCGCCGCCGCCCCAGCAGCACACCTGCCCATCTTTCATCAGCAAGCTGCGAATGGCGATGGAGCTGTCCATCTCGCCACGCACGTCCAGATACAGCAGCGAGCCGCAATACAGTCCGCGCCGGGTCGGTTCGAGCTCGTCGATGATCTGCATCGCGCGAATTTTCGGTGCCCCGGTAATCGAGCCGCCGGGGAAGCTGCCGGCGATCAAGTCCAGCGCGTCGCGATCATCGGCCAATTGGCCGGTCACGCTGCTCACCAGGTGATGCACGTTGGGGTAGCTTTCCAGGCTGAACAATTCCGGTACCCGTACCGAGCCCGTTCTGCAGGTCCGACCGAGATCGTTGCGCAGCAGGTCGACGATCATCAGGTTTTCCGCGCGATCCTTGGCGCTGGCCAGCAGTTCGGCGGCATTCGCCGCATCTTCGGCGGGTGTGACGCCGCGAGGGCGAGTGCCTTTGATCGGCCGGGTTTCAACCCGTCGCTCACTGACTTTGACGAAACGCTCCGGCGACAGGCTCAGCACGGCGGCGCCGTCGGGCAGGCTCTGGAAGCCGGAAAACGGTGTCGGGCACGCCGCCCGCAACGCGCAGTACGCGGCCCATGGATCACCCTGGCAAGGGGCGCGGAAGCGCTGGGCGAAGTTGACCTGATAGCAGTCACCCGCCTGGATGTATTGCTGAATGCGCTCGATGGCGTGGCGATATTGATCGGCGCTCAGGTCGGCACTCATCGGCCCTTGCAGTTTGAAAGCCTCGACCGGTTCAATCGCAGGCTGCTCGAACAGCTGAATCAAACGCTCGCGCTCGCTGTCCGGCAGCGCCGGATGAAACACCAACTGACTGGTCTGCCGTTGGTGATCGCTGATCAACGCCCAGTCGTACAGGCCAAAGTGCGCATCCGGCAGTTGCAGGTCGTCCAGGGCCTGGCTTGGCAGGTGTTCCAGATGGCGGCCGAAGTCGTAGCTCAAGTAGCCGATCAAGCCGCCAGCGAACGGCAGTTCACAGGCTGAAGGCAGGGACGCTTCGCCGAGCCGCGTCAGGTTTTCCCGCAGGCGTTGCAGGAAATCAGCGCCGCTTTCGTCAGGCAATACCGTCAGTTGTTCCAGCGGCCAGGCGCTGAGCAGGTCATAGCGCCCGCGTTCGGCACTCGGCCGGCCGCTGTCGAGCAGCACGGCACCGGGGGCATGGCGGATGGCCGCGAAGTACTCGGCAGGGTTGGCGCGATAGGGAAGCGGGTGTACGGAACAGGTCAACATGAGTGAGGGCGATCGGCCGTTGAGGCGGGGTGGCGATTGTAGTCCCCTCGGGGAATTGCTCCTAGAGGGGACGTCGGGGATTGGCAGATTGGAGGCAGGCTTGAGTGATTCAGTCATCGCGAGCAGGCTCGCTCCCACAATGCAATGAGTACTTCTGTGGGAGCGAGCCTGCTCGCGAATGGGGCACCTCGGTCCCTAATTATCCCTCAACCGCAGGGATATGCCCGAACATCTCCTGCACAAAGGCTACGCGCTCTTCTACGGTTTCGGTCACGCCGCGAGCCTTCAGGTCTTCGAGTCGCGCTTCGACCGCATGGGTGCGCAGGGTCAGGCCGCAGTCGTTGGCAATCTGGATGTTCAAGCCCGGCCGGGCGTTGAGCTCCAGGATCAACGGACCTTTTTCCTGGTCCAGCACCATGTCGACACCGATGTAGCCCAGGCCACACAGCTCGTAGCACCCGGCGGCGAGTTTCATGAAGCCGTCCCAGTAGGGCAGTTGCACGCCGTCAACCGCGTTGGTGGTGTCCGGGTGTTTGTTGATGATGTTGTTCAGCCAGGTGCCGCGCAAGGTCAGGCCGGTGGCCAGGTCGACACCGACGCCGATGGCGCCCTGGTGCAGGTTGGCCTTGCCGCTGGACTGGCGGGTCGGCAGGCGCAGCATGGCCATCACCGGGTAACCCATCAGCACGATGATGCGGATGTCCGGCACGCCTTCATAACTGATGCTCTTGAAGATCTGGTCCGGGATCACCCGGTATTCGATCAATGCCCGGTCGCGATGCCCGCCGAGGGAGTACAGGCCAGTCAGGATGCTGGAGATATGGTGCTCGATCTCCTCGTGACTGATGATCTTGCCCGATACCGTGCGAAAGCGGCCCTCGAAGCGGTCGGCAACCACAATGATGCCGTCACCGCCGGCGCCCTGGGCCGGTTTGATCACGAAGTCGTTGCGTTCGCCGATGATCTCGCCGAGCTTGTCGATTTCCTTCTCGGTGGAAATCACGCCATACAGTTCCGGCACATGAATGCCGGCGGCGATGGCACGCTCCTTGGTGAGGATCTTGTCGTCGACGATCGGGTACAGGCTGCGCTTGTTGTACTTGAGCACATAGTCCGCGTTGCGTCGGTTGATCCCCATGATGCCCCGCGCTTCCAGGGCCTTCCAGGTCTTCCAGAAGCCGAGCATCAGCTGTCAGCCTTCTTCAGGAAGGCCTTGAACCGCACCAGTTCGGTCAGGCGATAACCGCGATAGCGACCCATCGCCAGCATGAAGCCCACCATGATCAGCAGGATCGCCGGGAAGGTGAAGACGAAGTACACCAGCTCCGGCACGGTCATGATCAGGTGCGCCAGGGAGGCGGCGAAGAGCGTGCCGATCGCCACTTTCATGGCGTGGCTGGCGCCGCGTTCTTCCCAGGTGATCGACAGGCGTTCGATGGTCATGGTCAGGATCACCATCGGGAACAGCGCCACGGACAACCCGCGCTCCAGGCCAAGCTTGTGGCTGAACAGGCTGATCGCGGCGATCAACACCACCACGAACGTCAGCACCACGGACAGCCTCGGCAGCATCTGCAGCTTCAGGTGTTCGAGGTAGGAACGCAGCGACAGCCCCAGCGCAGTGATGATGGTAAACAGCACGATGCCGAAGCCGAGCTGGGTCTCGCGGAAGGCCAGGGCGATCAGCACCGGGGTAAAGGTGCCCAGTGTCTGCAGGCCGACCAGGTTGCGCAGGATCAGGATCACCAGTACGCCGATCGGGATCATCACCATGATCATGAAGGTCTGCTGGGTTTGCAGCGGCAGGCCGTACAACGAGTATTCGAGGAAGTTGGCGTCAGTGTTTTCGTCGGTCAGCTTCGCCAGGCGAATGGCGTTCATTTCACTGTTGTTCAGGCTGAAGGTCACGTTGGCCTTTTTGCCGCCATCGACGGTGATCAGGTTTTCGTCACCGGTCCACCACAGCAGGCGGTCGGTCGGCAGCCCCTGTTCACCGGTTTCCGGGTTGAAGTACAACCAGTCGGTGCCGTTGAAGCTGCGCAGCCAGAGTTCCGGGGTTTGCGGCTGGTCGGCCACCAGGCGAATGGTGTGGACTTTCTCGATGGGCACGTGGGCGATGGACAGCAGCAGTTCGACGATGCGGGCCTTGTGCACGGTCGAAGGATCACCGGCCAGCAGCAGCTTCACGTTGTCGTCGTTGAGATTGTTGACACGCTTGATGGCTTCGCCGATGAACGTCTCGACGTCGGCCGAGTGTTGGCGAATCGGTGCGAGCAGGGCTTCGGCAGCGATTTTTTCCGGACCTTCCACGGCGATGCTGTCGCGGAAAGTCGGGCCCTTGACCTTGGACTTTTCGCCGGAGTACCGCTTGGTCAGCACCAGGCGGTAATACAGCGTCTGGTTGCCCTTGGCCCGGCGTGCCGACCAGGTGACCTTGCGATTGCCGTCGACCCGGTTCACGGCGACACCATAGTTATTGGAGATGAAGCTCTCGTTGAGGCTGACGAAGTCGCGGCTCAGGGGCGGCACGAACATCTGGATCTTGACCGGGTCCTTGGCGCTGGCGACGAACTCGACCTTGGCGTCGATGTTCCACAAGTCGTCGGTGGCGTCTTCGGTGACCGGGATCCCGAGCACGAAGATCTGATAGGCCGTGACTGAAATGCCCAGGATCACCAGGATGGCGATCAGCAGTTTCAGATGGAGGGTAAGAGAGCGCATTTAAATTACTCTGCGGTATGAGCGTCGGTGGTGCAGGCGGGTTTGCCGGCAGCATATTTAAGGCTGGGGTCGACCAGCGCGTCGAAGCGTTTGAGCGCTTCGGAGCCAATCAGGAGCGGGTATTGGAAAGCGCTGCGGTCGGTCAGGTTCACTTCGATGCTGCGCAGGGCCGAGCCCATGCAGATATCCAGCTCGATCACCGGGCGGGCCGTGTATTTCTTGCCTTCTTCCGGGTCGTAGTCGCCGGCTCGACGCTTGATCTTGCTGACCCGGGCCAGCGGTCGTTCGATCGGGTGCGAATGGGCGGCGTCGATGGCCAGATAGAAACGCACCCACGATTCGCCGTTGCGTTTGAAACGCTTGATGTCGCGGGCGCTCAGGGAAGCGGTTTTCGCTCCGGTATCAAGCTTGGCGGCCACTTCGAGGTCGATACCGCCCAGGGACGCGTATTCATTGAGGCCGTATACGGTCTTTTCCCCTGCCGCCGCGAAGCCGGGCAGGCAAAGAAAATAAAGGAATGTGGGGAAGGGCTTGAGTCTCATAAATCCTGGTGCGCAGCGGTCCGTACTTCGATTCAAGGCCCTGGCATCGCTGCACAAGTTCCCTCGTATGCCTATCAGGGTTTTATGACAGACAGTGCAGATGCGGCAAACAAATGCGGGCGGCATTCTAGCACGGTGGTTTTGTGGCGCCAGCGCTGACCGGCGGCTATAAACAGCGGTTCATGTGTGGTGATGGTGCAGACGGTTATTAGACGATTGTCGACAATATCTAATTATCCTTTGACTAAGACGCCTTGATTCGCTAGTTTTTGCGGCATTAGCTTTCAAGGTGTCGACAATATGCTGGATCAACTCGATCCCCCGCTGGTAACCCAAGATGATTCGGAAACACTTTCCGAAAACGTCTTCCGGCGCATTCAGGCGGCCATCGTCAAGGGTGAGATCGCCCCGGGCAGCAAAATCTCCGAGCCAGAGCTGGCGCGCACCTATGGCATCAGCCGTGGTCCGCTGCGCGAAGCCATCCACCGCCTCGAAGGCCAGCGCCTGCTGGTGCGTGTTCCCCACGTCGGTGCTCGGGTGGTGTCGCTGAACCATGCCGAATTGCTGGAACTTTACGAAATCCGTGAGTCCCTCGAAGGCATGGCCTGTCGCCTGGCCGCCGAGCGCATGACCCTCGAAGAAATCGACGAACTGCGCCAGGTGCTCGAAACCCATGAACGCGATGAGGCGTTTCAGGCCGGCCGTGGCTATTACCAGCAGGAAGGCGATTTCGACTTCCATTACCGAATCATCCAGGGCAGCGGCAACCGTACCCTGACGCAAATGCTCTGCGGCGAGCTGTATCAGTTGGTGCGCATGTACCGCATTCAGTTTTCCACGACGCCCAATCGCCCGCACCAGGCCTTCGCCGAGCACCACCGAATTCTCGATGCCATCGCCGACCGTGACGGTGAACTGGCCGAGTTGTTGATGCGCCGCCACATCGGCGCTTCCAAACGCAATATCGCCCGTCATTATCAGGACGGCGCCAACCCGACAGCCAAACGAGGTGAGTCATGAGTTTGAACAAGAGCACTCCAGGCCAGCGTTTCCGCGATGCGGTCGCCAGCGAGCATCCATTGCAAGTGGTCGGCACGATCAACGCCAACCACGCGCTGCTGGCCAAGCGCGCCGGTTTCAAGGCGATCTACCTGTCGGGTGGCGGGGTGGCTGCCGGTTCCCTTGGCGTACCTGACCTGGGCATCACCGGCCTGGATGACGTGCTGACCGACGTGCGCCGCATCACCGACGTCTGCGACCTGCCGCTGCTGGTGGACGTGGACACCGGTTTCGGCTCCTCGGCGTTCAACGTCGCCCGTACCGTCAAGTCGATGATCAAGTTCGGCGCGGCGGCGATCCACATCGAAGACCAGGTCGGCGCCAAGCGTTGCGGCCACCGTCCCAACAAGGAAATCGTGTCGCAGCAGGAAATGGTCGACCGCATCAAGGCCGCCGTCGATGCCCGTACCGATGACAGCTTCGTGATCATGGCCCGTACCGACGCCCTGGCAGTGGAAGGTCTGGAATCTGCCCTGGATCGCGCCGCCGCGTGCATCGAGGCCGGCGCTGACATGGTGTTCCCGGAAGCCATCACCGAACTGGAAATGTACAAGCTGTTCGCCAGCCGCGTGAAAGCGCCGATCCTGGCCAACATCACCGAATTCGGCGCGACACCGCTGTACACCACCGAGCAACTGGCCGGTGCCGACGTATCGCTGGTGCTGTACCCGCTGTCGGCTTTCCGCGCCATGAACAAGGCTGCCGAGAACGTCTACACCGCGATTCGCCGCGACGGCACGCAACAGAACGTCATCGACACCATGCAGACTCGCATGGAGCTTTACGATCGCATCGACTACCACACCTTCGAACAGAAGCTCGACGCGTTGTTTGCGGCGAAGAAGTAATGAACACCCTGTACCTGTAAACCTGCAGCCGCGACTGCAACGGTACCTGTAGGAGCGAGCTTGCTCGCGATGGACGTCAACGATAACGCGGGGAGCCTGATGCCCCGCGGTGCAGCGTCCATCATCGCTAGCAAGCTAGCTCCTACAGGGAATCCAGCGATCACGCGATCAGACAGTCCGGCAACCAGGTAGACAGACAAAGAATCTCTGACAAATTCAAGAAGACTGGAGACAGTAATGGCCGAAGCAAAAGTACTCAGTGGCGCCGGACTCCGTGGCCAGGTTGCCGGGCAAACCGCACTGTCCACCGTGGGCCAGTCGGGCGCAGGCCTGACCTATCGCGGCTACGACGTTCGCGAACTGGCGGCTGACGCACAATTCGAAGAAGTCGCCTACCTGCTGCTGTACGGCGAATTGCCGAGCAAGGCGCAACTGGCGGCATACATCGCCAAGCTGAGCAAACTGCGCGACCTGCCGCAAGCGCTGAAAGAAGTGCTGGAACGCATCCCTGCCGACGCCCACCCGATGGACGTGATGCGCACCGGTTGCTCGTTCCTGGGCAACCTGGAGCCGGAGCTGGACTTCTCCGAGCAACACGACAAGACCGACCGCCTGCTGGCCGCGTTCCCGGCGATCATGACCTACTGGTATCGCTTCAGCCATGATGGCAAGCGCATCGACTGTGTGACCGACGAGCCGTCCATCGGTGGTCATTTCCTGCACCTGCTGCACGGCAAGAAGCCGAGCGAGTTGCATGTCAAAGTGATGAACGTGTCGCTGGTTCTCTACGCAGAGCACGAGTTCAACGCTTCGACCTTCACCGCACGGGTTTGCGCATCGACCCTGTCCGACCTGTATTCCTGCATCACCGCGGCTATCGGTTCGCTGCGCGGTCCGCTGCACGGCGGCGCCAACGAAGCGGCGATGGAAATGATCGAGCGTTTCTCGTCGCCTGAAGAGGCGGTCGAGGGCACCCTCGGCATGCTGGCGCGCAAGGACAAGATCATGGGCTTCGGCCACGCGATCTATAAGGACAACGATCCGCGCAACGAGGTGATCAAGGGCTGGTCGAAAAAACTCGCCGACGAAGTGGGCGACAAGGTGTTGTTCCAGGTTTCCGAAGCCATCGACGCCACCATGTGGGAGCAGAAGAAACTGTTCCCGAACGCCGACTTCTACCATGCCTCGGCGTACCACTTCATGGGCATCCCGACCAAGTTGTTCACGCCGATCTTCGTCTGCTCGCGCCTGACCGGCTGGGCCGCCCACGTGTACGAACAACGCGCCAACAACCGCATCATCCGCCCGAGCGCCGAGTACATCGGCGTCGAGCAGCGCAAGTTCGTGCCAATCGAACAACGCTGACCGGGGAGGGGCCTGCACCGGGATCTGAATTCAACGCAGATCCCTGTAGGAGCGAGCCTGCTCGCGATGGAATGTCATACACATTGGTGTCGACTGACACACCATCGCGGGCAGGCTCACTCCCACAGTGGAAAGTGTTGACTTCATGCCCGGTGCCAGCCCCACCCTTTGTAATTACCGTGACCGAGTCCTGACGATGAACACAGAATTTCGCAAACCGCTGCCTGGCAGCCACCTGGATTACTTCGATGTCCGTGCGGCTGTCGAAGCCATTCAGCCAGGCGCCTACGACACCCTGCCGTACACCTCTCGCGTGCTGGCGGAAAACCTTGTGCGTCGCTGCGACCCGGCCACGCTTACCGAATCCCTGAAGCAGTTCATCGAGCGCAAGCGCGACCTCGACTTCCCGTGGTTCCCGGCCCGCGTGGTGTGCCACGACATTCTCGGCCAGACCGCGCTGGTCGACCTCGCCGGCCTGCGTGACGCCATCGCCCTGCAAGGTGGCGACCCGGCGCAAGTGAACCCGGTGGTGCCGACCCAATTGATCGTCGACCACTCCCTGGCCGTCGAGCGTGGTGGCTTCGATCCGCAAGCGTTCGAAAAGAACCGCGCCATCGAAGACCGTCGTAACGAAGACCGTTTCCACTTCATCAACTGGACCAAGAAGGCGTTCAAGAACGTCGACGTGATCCCGCCGGGCAACGGCATCATGCACCAGATCAACCTGGAGAAAATGTCTCCGGTGATCCAGGTCCGTGACGGCGTGGCGTTCCCCGATACCTGCGTCGGCACCGACAGCCACACCCCGCACGTCGATGCGCTGGGTGTGATCGCCATCGGCGTTGGTGGCCTGGAAGCGGAAAGCGTGATGCTCGGTCGCGCATCCTGGATGCGTCTGCCGGAAAGCGTCGGGGTTGAACTGACTGGCAAGCTGCAGCCGGGCATCACTGCCACCGACATGGTGCTGGCGCTGACCGAGTTCCTGCGCAAGCAAAAAGTCGTCGGCGCCTGGCTGGAGTTCTTCGGCGAAGGCGCTGCCGCGCTGACCCTCGGCGACCGCGCGACCATCTCCAACATGGCCCCGGAATACGGCGCCACGGCGGCGATGTTCTACATCGACCAGCAGACCATCGACTACCTCAAGCTCACCGGTCGTGAAGACGAGCAGGTGCAGTTGGTGGAGAACTACGCCAAGACCACAGGTCTCTGGGCTGACAGCCTGAAGGACGCGCAATACGAGCGCGGCCTGACGTTCGACCTGTCCACGGTGGTGCGCAACATGGCCGGCCCGAGCAACCCGCACGCCCGTGTCGCGGTGTCGGATCTGGCGGCCAAAGGCATCTCCGGCAAGTGGGAAGATGTGCCGGGGCAAATGCCCGACGGCGCGGTGATCATCGCTGCCATCACCAGTTGCACCAATACCAGCAACCCGCGCAACGTGATCGCCGCCGGCCTGCTGGCGCGCAACGCCAACAAGCTGGGCCTGACCCGCAAGCCATGGGTCAAGTCGTCCCTGGCGCCTGGTTCGAAAACCGTGGCGCTGTACCTGGATGAAGCCGGCCTGACCACCGAGCTGGAACAACTCGGTTTCGGCGTCGTCGCCTTTGCCTGCACCACGTGCAACGGCATGTCCGGCGCGCTGGATCCGGTGATCCAGCAAGAGATCATCGACCGCGACCTGTACGCCACCGCAGTGCTGTCCGGTAACCGCAACTTCGACGGACGGATCCACCCGTACGCCAAGCAAGCGTTCCTCGCGTCGCCGCCACTGGTGGTCGCGTACGCCATTGCCGGCACCATCCGCTTCGACATCGAGAAGGATGTGTTGGGTGTGGTTGACGGCAAGGAAATTCGCCTCAAGGACATCTGGCCAAGCGACGAAGAAATCAACGCGGTAGTCAAAGCCTCGGTGAAGCCGGAGCAGTTCCGTCAGGTGTACATCCCGATGTTCGCCATCCACGAAGACACCGGCCCGAAAGTTGCGCCGCTGTATGAGTGGCGCGAGATGAGCACCTATATCCGCCGTCCGCCGTACTGGGAAGGCGCGCTGGCCGGCGCCCGTCCGCTCAAGGGCATGCGCCCGCTGGCAGTGCTGCCGGACAACATCACCACCGACCACCTGTCGCCATCCAACGCGATCATGCTCGACAGCGCCGCCGGTGAATACCTGGCGAAAATGGGCTTGCCGGAAGAGGACTTCAACTCTTACGCGACTCACCGTGGTGACCACCTCACCGCGCAGCGCGCCACCTTCGCCAACCCGAAACTGTTCAACGAAATGGTTCAGGAAAACGGCAAGGTCAAGCAGGGCTCGCTGGCTCGTGTGGAGCCGGAAGGCAAAGTCATGCGCATGTGGGAAGCCATTGAAACCTACATGGACCGCAAGCAGCCGCTAATCATCATCGCCGGTGCCGACTACGGTCAGGGCTCGTCCCGTGACTGGGCGGCGAAGGGCGTGCGCCTGGCTGGCGTGGAGGCGATTGCCGCTGAAGGTTTCGAGCGCATTCACCGCACCAACCTGGTGGGCATGGGCGTGTTGCCGCTGGAATTCAAGCCGGGCACCAATCGTCACACCCTGGCCATCGATGGCAGTGAAACCTATGACGTGGTGGGCGATCGCACCCCGCGCGCCGAGCTGACGCTGGTGATCCATCGCAAGAACGGCGAGCGCGTCGAAGTGCCGGTGACCTGCCGTCTCGACACCGCCGAAGAAGTGTCGATCTACGAGGCTGGCGGCGTGCTGCAACGCTTCGCCCAGGACTTCCTCGAAGAATCGGCGGTTGCCGTTTAACACGCGCAGCACAGACACGGGACCTTGAGTCCCGTGTCTTTTTCCAGATCAGGAGTAACGAGCACCATGGCTCATGCACCGCAAATCAAGATTCCCGCCACCTACATGCGCGGCGGCACCAGCAAAGGCGTGTTCTTCAGCCTGCGAGACTTGCCTGAAGCGGCCCAGGTTCCAGGCCCGGCCCGCGACGCCTTGCTGCTGCGCGTAATCGGCAGCCCCGACCCGTACGAAAAACAAATCGACGGCATGGGCGGCGCGACGTCGAGCACCAGCAAAACCGTGATCCTGTCGAAAAGCATCAAGGCCGATCACGACGTCGATTACCTGTTCGGTCAGGTCTCCATCGACAAGCCTTTCGTGGACTGGAGCGGCAACTGCGGCAACTTGTCCGCGGCGGTCGGTTCGTTCGCCATCAGCAACGGTCTGGTGGACGCCAGCCGCATTCCGCACAACGGCGTGGCCGTGGTGCGCGTATGGCAGGCCAACATCGGCAAGACCATCATCGCCCATGTGCCGATCACCAACGGCGAAGTGCAGGAAACCGGCGATTTCGAACTCGACGGCGTGACCTTCCCGGCCGCTGAAGTGCAGGTCGAATTCATGGACCCGGCGGCGGAAGAAGAGGGCGGTGGCGGGTCGATGTTCCCGACCGGCAACCTGATCGATGATCTGGACGTGCCCGGCGTCGGCGCCCTCAAGGCGACCATGATCAACGCCGGCATCCCGACGATTTTCGTCAATGCCGAGGACATCGGCTACAAGGGAACCGAGTTGCAGGGGGCGATCAACGGCGACCCGAAAGCGCTGCAGATGTTCGAAACCATCCGCGCTTATGGCGCGCTGCGCATGGGCCTGATTGCCAACATCGACGAAGCGGCCAAGCGCCAGCACACGCCGAAAGTGGCGTTCGTGGCCAAACCGGCCGAGTATGTCTCGTCCAGCGGCAAATTGGTTGCAGCGGGTGATGTCGACCTGCTGGTGCGTGCGTTGTCGATGGGCAAGTTGCACCACGCGATGATGGGCACGGCGGCTGTCGCCATCGGCACTGCGGCGGCGATTTCCGGCACCCTGGTCAACCTTGCGGCCGGCGGAGTCGAGCGCAACGCGGTGCGCTTCGGTCACCCGTCCGGCACCTTGCGCGTCGGCGCTGAAGCCAGTCAGGTGAATGGTGAGTGGACTGTGAACAAGGCCATCATGAGCCGCAGTGCGCGGGTGTTGATGGAAGGTTACGTTCGCGTGCCGGGTGATTCGTTCTGATTGACGCATAACCCAGTAGGAGCGAGCCTGCTCGCGATGCACCTGAGAGCACCGCTGGGTGTCAGGCACCCAGCGTTATCGTCGATGACCATCGTCGGAACGCCGCCCGGAGCAAGCTCGCTCCTGCAAGAGGGAATCGAACATGAGCGCCAACGTTGACCTCAACAATCGCCCGGACTACGACCAGGTGCTGCAGGACATCGCCGATTACGTACTGACCTGCACAATCGAGTCCGAGGAAGCCCTCGACACCGCTCGCAACTGCCTGATGGACACCCTTGGCTGCGGATTGCTCGCCCTGCGTTTTCCCGAATGCACCAAGCACCTGGGGCCCATCGTCGAAGGCACCGTCGTGCCGTTCGGCGCTCGCGTGCCCGGCACCAACTACCGCCTCGATCCGGTCAAGGCCGCCTGGGACATTGGCTGCATCGTGCGCTGGCTCGACTACAACGACACCTGGCTCGCGGCCGAGTGGGGCCACCCGTCGGATAATCTCGGCGGCATTCTCGCGGTGGCCGATCACTTGTCGCAAAAGCGTCTGGCCAATGGTGAGGCGCCGTTGACGGTTCGCACGGTGCTGGAAGCGATGGTCATGGCCCATGAGATTCAAGGCGTGATCGCGCTGGAAAATTCGTTCAATCGTGTAGGCCTTGATCACGTCATTCTGGTGAAAGTCGCCTCGACGGCGGTCACCGCCAAGCTGATGGGGGCCAATCGCGAGCAGTTGCTCTCGGCGCTGTCTCACGCCTTCGCCGACGGCCAGGCGCTGCGTTCCTATCGCCATGCACCGAATGCCGGCTCGAGAAAATCCTGGGCGGCGGGGGATGCGTCCAGTCGTGGTGTTCGTCTGGCGGACATCGCCATGCGTGGCGAGATGGGCATTCCCGGTGTGTTGAGTGCCAAACAATGGGGTTTTTATGACGTGTTGTTTAGCCACACCAACAACGATCTGGCGCTAAAACCCGAAGGCAAACGGGCGTTCAGTTTTTCCCGGCCGTACGGCAGTTATGTGATGGAAAACGTGCTGTTCAAGATCAGTTTTCCCGCCGAGTTTCACGCACAAACGGCCTGTGAAGCCGCAGTGACCCTGCATCCGCAAGTGCGCAACCGCTTGCACGACATCGACAGGATCGTTATCACCACCCACGAATCGGCGATACGCATCATTTCCAAGGTCGGCCCTTTGGCCAATGCCGCCGACCGCGATCACTGCCTCCAGTACATGACCGCCGTGCCACTGGCATTCGGCAATCTGGTGGCCGAACACTACGAAGATGATTTCCACAAGGCACATCCGATCATCGATGTGTTGCGCGAGAAAATGGTCATCGTCGAAAACCCGGTCTACACCCGTGAGTACCTGGAGGCCGACAAGCGTTCCATCGCCAATGCCGTTCAGGTGTTTTTCAAGGACGGTACCAGCACCGAGAACGTGGTGGTGGAGTACCCGATCGGGCATCGGCGGCGCCGTGCCGAGGGTATTCCGCTGTTGGAAGACAAATTCAAGGCGAACCTGCTGACACGATTCACCGGGCAACGCAGTGGGGAGATTTTTGAGTTGTGCAAGGATCAGGCGAGGCTTGAGGCAACGCCTGTGAATCGGTTTGTGGATTTGTTTGTTATCTAGGAGACCGCGTTATCGTTCATCGCGGGCAAGCCACGCTCCCACAGGGTTTTGTTGTGAATGCAAAATCTGCAGACACCAGATATCTCTGTGGGAGCGGGCTTGCCCGCGAAGGCGTCAGATCAGACGCCGCATGATTTATTTGAAGCGCCGCTCGACGCCTTTTTCCACGAGGATCTTCGCCGAGATCTCTTCAACGGAAAAATGCGTGGAGTTGATGTGCGGGATGTTCTCGCGGCGGAACAGGTTTTCCACTTCGCGCACTTCGAACTCGCACTGGGCGTAGCTCGAATAGCGGCTGTTGGGCTTGCGCTCGTTGCGGATCGCGGTGAGGCGATCCGGGTCGATGGTCAGGCCAAACAGTTTGTGCTGGTGGGGGCGCAGGGCGCTTGGCAGTTGCAGGCGCTCCATGTCGTCTTCGGTCAGCGGGTAGTTGGCGGCGCGGATACCGAACTGCATGGCCATGTACAGGCAGGTGGGGGTCTTGCCGCAACGCGACACGCCCACCAGGATCAGGTCGGCTTTGTCGTAGTAGTGCGTGCGGGCGCCGTCGTCGTTGTCGAGGGCGAAGTTCACCGCCTCGATCCGCTCCATGTAATTGGTGTTGGCACCGATGGAGTGGGATTTGCCGACGGTGTAGGAGGAATGCTCGGTCAGTTCCTGTTCGAGTGGCGCCAGGAAGGTCGAGAAAATGTCGATCATGAAACCATTGGAAGTCGCGAGGATCTCACGAATGTCCTGATTGACGATGGTGTCGAAGATAATCGGACGGAAGCCGTCGGTTTCGGCGGCTCTGTTGATTTGTTGTACCATGGCCCGCGCTTTATCCGCGTTGTCGATGTACGGCCGGGTGAATTTGCTGAAGGTAATGTTCTCGAACTGCGCCAAGAGGCTTTGACCCAGGGTTTCGGCGGTAATGCCGGTGCCATCGGAGATAAAGAAAGCAGATCGTTTCATTTGCACCTTGGGCCTTAAGCTAGTAACGAATCTTGGATATGATAGGCGCGATTTGTCGGCCGCCAATGGCCCGCATTCTCACTTATTTTCCAGGTCCAGGCCATACAGCTGGCAAACGCTCTTCCGAGCAAGCCGGCTTCTGAGCTTTTCCAACACAGTTAGTGGAGAGATCACCTTGGTAGAGTACGTAGTTTCCCTCGATAAGCTCGGCGTCCATGATGTGGAGCATGTGGGGGGCAAGAACGCATCCCTGGGCGAGATGATCAGCAACCTTGCAGGTGCCGGTGTATCGGTGCCTGGTGGCTTCGCCACGACCGCTCAGGCATATCGTGATTTCCTGGAACTGAGCGGCCTGAACCAGCAGATTCACGACGCCCTTGATGCCCTGGACGTCGACGACGTGAACGCCCTGGCCAAGACCGGCGCCCAGATCCGTCAATGGATCATGGAAGCCGAGTTCCCTGAAAAACTGAACACCGAAATCCGCACGGCGTTCGCCACGCTGTCCGCCGGCAACCCTGACATGGCCGTGGCCGTGCGTTCTTCCGCTACCGCCGAAGACCTGCCGGACGCTTCTTTCGCTGGCCAGCAGGAAACGTTCCTGAACATCCGTGGTGTCGAAAACGTCATTCGTGCTGCCAAAGAGGTGTTCGCCTCGTTGTTCAACGACCGCGCGATTTCCTACCGTGTCCACCAGGGCTTCGACCACAAGCTGGTTGCCCTGTCGGCCGGCGTGCAGCGCATGGTCCGTTCCGAAACCGGCACGGCCGGCGTGATGTTCACCCTCGATACCGAATCGGGTTTCCGTGACGTGGTGTTCATCACCGGCGCCTACGGCCTGGGTGAAACCGTCGTACAAGGCGCGGTGAACCCGGATGAGTTCTACGTGCATAAAGGCACGCTGGCCGCCGGTCGTCCGGCGATCCTGCGCCGCAATCTGGGCAGCAAGGCCATCAAGATGATCTACGGCGACGAGGCCAAGGCCGGTCGTTCGGTCAAGACCGTCGATGTCGACAAGGCCGATCGCGCGCGTTTCTGCCTGACCGACGCCGAAGTCAGCGAACTGGCGAAGCAGGCGATGATCATCGAGAAGCACTACAAGTGCCCGATGGACATCGAATGGGCCAAGGACGGTGACGACGGCAAGCTGTACATCGTGCAGGCCCGTCCGGAAACCGTGAAGAGCCGCACCCAGGCCAACGTCATGGAACGTTACCTGTTGAAAGAAACCGGCACCGTGCTGGTGGAAGGCCGTGCCATCGGCCAGCGCATCGGCGCCGGCAAGGTCCGCATCATCAAGGACGTGTCCGAGATGGACAAGGTCCAGCCAGGCGACGTACTGGTCTCCGACATGACCGACCCGGACTGGGAACCGGTCATGAAGCGTGCCAGTGCCATCGTCACCAACCGTGGCGGCCGTACCTGCCACGCGGCGATCATCGCCCGTGAACTGGGGATCCCGGCCGTGGTCGGTTGCGGTAACGCCACCCAGCTGTTGAAAGACGGCCAGGGCGTGACCGTTTCCTGCGCAGAAGGCGACACCGGTTTCATCTTCGAAGGCGAACTGGGCTTCGACATCAAGAAAAACTCCGTGGATGCCATGCCGGAGCTGCCGTTCAAGATCATGATGAACGTCGGCAACCCGGACCGTGCCTTCGACTTCGCACAGCTGCCGAACGCCGGTGTGGGGCTGGCCCGTCTGGAGTTCATCATCAACCGTATGATCGGCGTGCACCCGAAGGCGCTGCTGAACTACGACGGTCTGCCGTCGGACATCAAGGAAAGCGTCAACAAGCGTATCGCCGGTTACGACGATCCGGTCGGTTTCTATGTCGAGAAGCTGGTTGAAGGCATCAGCACCCTGGCGGCAGCGTTCTGGCCGAAAAAGGTTATCGTGCGTCTGTCGGACTTCAAGTCCAACGAATACGCCAACCTGATCGGCGGCAAGCTCTACGAGCCGGAAGAAGAAAACCCGATGCTGGGTTTCCGTGGCGCCTCGCGTTACATCAGCGAATCGTTCCGTGACTGCTTCGAACTCGAATGCCGTGCCCTCAAGCGCGTGCGCAACGAGATGGGCCTGACCAACGTCGAAATCATGGTGCCGTTCGTCCGCACCCTGGGCGAAGCGAGCCAGGTCGTGGACCTGCTGGCGGAAAACGGCCTGGCCCGTGGCGACAACGGTCTGCGCGTCATCATGATGTGCGAACTGCCGTCCAACGCCATCCTGGCTGAAGAGTTCCTTGAGTTCTTCGACGGCTTCTCCATCGGTTCCAACGACCTGACCCAGCTGACCCTGGGCCTGGACCGTGACTCCGGGATCATCGCGCACCTGTTCGACGAGCGTAACCCTGCGGTCAAGAAGCTGCTGGCCAACGCCATTGCCGCGTGCAACAAGGCCGGCAAGTACATCGGTATTTGCGGTCAGGGCCCTTCGGACCACCCGGACCTGGCCAAATGGCTGATGGAACAAGGCATCGAAAGCGTGTCGTTGAACCCCGATTCCGTACTGGAAACCTGGTTCTTCCTGGCTGAGGGTCAAGCGCAGGCTTGATCCGGTGTGAACGGGCCGCTCTCTTGTAGGAGCGAGCTTGCTCGCGATGGTCGTGAACGATCATGCGCGTTTACTGAATAAACGCGTTGTTCTGGAGTCCATCGCGAGCAGGCTCGCTCCCAGATGGGCGGTGCCTTTAAGATTCAAGTAGGGCGGGCTCCTCCGGATGCCGCCCTTTTTTGTGCAAGAACTTATGCAAAGCAGCAGCAACCTATTTCCTGTCGCCCTGATCAGCGCCGAGCGGCGCGGCGATCTGAGCGAAGATGTTTATCGTTTAAAACCCGGCAACAGCCCCGACGGTACCGTCGAAATTGCGGTGACTCGCCTCGGCATGGCCGATGAGCCAGCGGTGCGTGGCGTGCCGGTGATCCTGTTGCACGGCAGTTTTTCCAATCGACGTTTCTGGTTTTCCCCGAAAGGGCTGGGGCTCGGTGCCTATCTGACGCGCCTGGGCTTCGACGTATGGATTCCGGAAATGCGCGGTCACGGCCTCTCACAGCGCAACCAGAACTACCGCAAGAACCGTGTCGCCGACTACGCTCGTTACGATCTGCCGGCCATTGGCGCGTTCGTGCGAGAGCAAAGCGGCCAGGTCCCACACTGGATCGGCCACTCGCTGGGCGGCATTACCCTGGCAGCCGCATTGGGCGGTCAATACATCGGTGAGCCCGTGGTGGCGTCCGCGGCGTTCTTTGGCGCGCAGGTCAGTCGCACGTACTGGCCGTTGAAAATCCCGCCGGTGGAGTGGAGCGGTCGTTTCATTCTCAAGCGTTTTGCCCAGCTGTCGGGTTCACGGCTCAAACGCGGCCCGGAGGACGAGCCGATTGGCCTGGCCCTGGAAAGCATGCGTTGGCACGGCCTGTTCGGGCGCTTTGGCGATGCCGACAAGGACTGGTGGGCGGGTTTGGCCGAGGTCAGATTGCCGGTGCTGGCGGTGAGTGCCGCCGGTGACCATCAGGATCCGGCCTGGGCTTGTCGCAAGCTGTTCGATCAGTTGGGGTCCGAGCACAAGCAATTTATCAACCTGGGTCGCGAGCAGGGCTTTGCCGATAATTTCGGTCACGTGGACATGTTGGTCAGCAAAGCCGCACAGGCTGAAGTCTGGCCACTGGTGGCCCGCTGGCTGGCGGATCAGCAAACCCCTCTACTGGGTGAATCAGCGAATTTGGTCACGGCGATTTGAGCCCGACGCTCTATCAAGGGCATTTCGCTCCGATCGGCTAGCGGCTAAGATATGACGCATTGAGCTGTTCTGGTCATTTTCGATGACTGAGTCATCACTGATGTTCGTGCTTTCTTCCTCTTCACAGGAGTTTCTCGATGAACCATTACCTAACGCCTGACCTGTGCGACGCCTATCCGGAGCTGGTGCAGGTGCTGGAACCGATGTTCAGCAATTTTGGCGGCCGTGATTCCTTTGGCGGCGAAATCGTGACCATCAAATGCTTCGAAGACAACTCGCTGGTCAAGGAGCAAGCCGAGCTCAAGGGAAATGGCAAGGTACTGGTGGTCGATGGTGGCGGCTCCCTGCGCCGCGCGCTGCTGGGCGACATGATCGCCGAGAAAGCTGCGAAAAACGGCTGGGAAGGGCTGGTGATCTACGGTTGCATTCGTGACGTTGACGTCATCGCGCAAACCGATCTGGGTGTTCAGGCCCTGGCCAGCCACCCGATGAAGACCGACAAGCGCGGTATCGGTGATCTGAACGTGGCCGTAACCTTTGCGGGCGTGACCTTCCATCCGGGCCATTACATCTATGCGGACAATAACGGCGTGATCGTCTCGCCAAGCCCGCTTGCAATGCCCGAGTAAGTTTTGGTCGATTTTTTTTGAAGAATGGAATGCGGATGTTCGAGGAAGAAAACGCGCAATGGGGGTTGGTACATGCCCTGGTGCTGGACGGTAAAGGCGGCGCGCGTTCGATAGCCCGGACTGAACTCGATGAATTGCAGCTGCAGGCCCATGAAAGCCTGTGGCTGCACTGGGATCGCAGTCATCCGCAAACCCAGACCTGGCTGCGCAAATCCAGTGGCCTGAGCGAATTCAGCTGTGACCTGTTGCTGGAAGAAAACACCCGACCGCGTCTTTTACAGCTTTCGGACAGCGAACTGCTGCTATTTTTGCGCGGGGTCAATCTGAATCCGGGGGCCGAGCCTGAAGACATGGTCTCGGTGCGAATCTTCGGTTCAGCCCAGCGTGTCATCTCCCTGCGTTTGCGCCCGTTGCGCGCCACGGAGGAACTGCTGGAGCAACTGGTGGAGGGCAAGGGGCCGAAAACAGCCTCCGAACTCATCCTGTGCATGGCGCAGTACCTGACCAACAAGTTGCAGGATCTGGTCAGCGACCTCTCGGAAGTGGTCGATGAGGAAGAAGAAAAGCTGGATACCGACGAACGGTATACACCGGAACACGGCGCTGTTTTGCAGATCCGTCGCCGGGCAGCGGCGTTGAAGCGGTTTCTCGCGCCGCAGCGGGATATTTTTGGTCAGCTGACGCGGATCAAACTGCCCTGGTTCGTCGACGACGATGGCGATTACTGGAACGAATTGAACAACAGTCTGACCCGCTATCTTGAAGAGCTGGAGCTGACCCGGGAGCGGGTAGGGCTGGTCCTTGAGACCGAAGATCGACGATTGAGCGTGCGCATGAACCGCACGATGTACCGCTTCGGAATCATCACCGGGATTTTTTTGCCGATGAGTTTTTTGACCGGTCTGTTGGGGATCAACGTCGGTGGAATTCCATTCTCTGCCAGCCCTTATGGCTTCCTGATTGCCTGCCTGATGATGGTCTCGGTGGCATTGGGGCAGTGGTGGTTATTCCGACGTTTGCGCTGGGTTTGAAAGTGGCCCATGTGACCCAGGCAAATTTGATCGCGTCTTTCACAGACATCACGAGAGGTGCGTATGCACGATCCGTTTGAACAGTCTTTGCGTGACATGCTCAAGGCATCACCGTCCACCCGGGACGACGATGCGTGCCTTGGTCGTGTACTGAAAACCGCCAACCGCCAGGTCGGTGCCGGTGATTTGTTCAGTCTGCTGGGCCGCTGGTTGCCCGCCCTGATGATCGCCGTGAACAATGGATCGGCCCATGTCGCGCCGGTGTCCCGTCTTCGTAAACCTGCTGCCCACACTGCTGATAAGGCTGATTGAATATGGAACTTGATCTCTGGACTCAGAGCCTCGTCACTGCCATGACCGCGTTGTGGACCAAGGTTGCCAACTTCATTCCGAACCTGTTCGGCGCACTGGTTGTGCTGCTGTTGGGTTTTGTCGTGGCCAAATTGCTGGACACGCTGCTCTCCAAATTGCTGGCCAAACTGGGCCTCGATCGCCTGATGGGCGGCACCGGTCTGACCAAGTTACTGTCTCGCGCAGGCCTTCAAGTACCGATTTCGACGCTGATCGGCAAGATCGTCTATTGGTTCGTTTTGCTGATTTTTCTGGTTTCTGCCGCAGAATCCCTTGGACTTGAGCGAGTTTCGGCTACGCTGGACATGCTCGCGTTGTATTTGCCGAAGGTCTTTGGCGCAGCGCTGGTGTTGCTGGTGGGCGTCTTGCTGGCGCAACTGGCCAACGGGTTGGTGCGCGGCGCGGCGGAAGGCGTGGGCTTGGACTACGCTTCTGGCCTTGGGCGAATTGCCCAGGGACTGGTCATCATCATCAGTATTTCGGTCGCGATCAGCCAGTTGGAGGTCAAGACTGACCTGCTCAACCATGTGATTGTGATTGTATTGATTACCGTTGGTCTGGCGGTTGCGCTGGCCATGGGGTTGGGAAGCCGGGAAATTGCCGGCCAGATTCTTGCGGGAATCTATGTGCGTGAGTTGTACCAGGTTGGGCAACAAGTACGTGTTGGCGAGGTCGAAGGCCAGATCGAAGAGATCGGCACGGTTAAAACCACATTGCTGACCGATGAGGGTGAGCTAGTCTCTCTTTCCAATCGGATCCTTCTCGAGCAGCATGTGAGTAGCCGCTAACCCGGCAAACCCTGCTAATGTATGCCGCCGCAAAATGCCCGCTGATGCTGGCTGCGGCGGACATTGACCTGACTGTCGGCCCGACTTGTTTTGAATAAAGCCCAATCACTATCCACGCGCTACGACCCCCGCGAGCTCTCTGATGAGGAGTTGGTCGCGCGCTCGCACACCGAGCTGTTTCACGTAACGCGCGCCTATGAAGAACTGATGCGGCGTTACCAACGAACATTATTTAACGTCTGTGCACGATATCTCGGGAACGATCGCGACGCAGACGATGTCTGTCAGGAAGTGATGTTGAAGGTGTTGTATGGCTTGAAGAATTTCGAGGGCAAATCGAAGTTCAAGACATGGCTATACAGCATCACTTACAACGAATGCATCACTCAGTATCGGAAAGAACGGCGAAAGCGTCGCTTGATGGACGCCTTGAGTCTCGACCCCCTCGAAGAAGCGTCTGAAGAAAAGGCGCCGAAACCGGAGGAGAAGGGTGGACTCGATCGCTGGCTGGTGTATGTGAACCCGATTGACCGCGAAATTCTGGTGCTACGATTTGTCGCAGAGCTGGAGTTTCAGGAGATCGCAGACATCATGCACATGGGTTTGAGTGCAACAAAAATGCGGTACAAACGCGCTCTAGATAAATTGCGTGAGAAATTTGCAGGCATTGCTGAAACTTAGTTCGGCGCAAATATCTCTTACGTGTAGGCAAGTTCTGATAGACTTGCCGCCGAGTTGTCCCCCGGTTTGCGGGACTGCTTCACAATCACCAGATGGGGATTTAACGGATGAAACTGAAAAACACCTTGGGCTTGGCCATTGGTACTCTTATTGCCGCCACTTCGTTCGGCGCTCTGGCACAAGGCCAAGGCGCAGTTGAAGGCGAGCTCAACTACGGGAAAAAGTACAACGACAGCGTTAAGAACGTTGAAGATGGCTACACTCCTGGCGCTTCCATCGGTTACTTCTTGACCGACGACGTGTCGTTGAACGCGACCTACAACAACGATGACCACACCCGTTCGAACAACGGCACTGGCCATCAGAAAATCGAAGGCGACCAGTTCGGTCTGAACGCTCAGTACCACTTCAACAACGCTGGCGACGCTCTGCGTCCTTACGTTCAAGGTGGTGTTAAGCACGGCAGCATGACCAACGTAGCCGCTGACGGCCACACCGGTCGTGACCAGTCGACTTTCCTGACCGCTGGCGGTGGTGTTAAGTACTACTTCCTCGAGAACGTTTACGCTCGTGCTGGCGTAGAAGCTGACTACAAGCTGGACAACGGCAAGTGGGACTACATCCCGTCCGTAGGTCTGGGTGTGAACTTCGGTGGCGGCTCCAAGCCTGCCGCTGCTCCAGTTCCAGCACCAGCTGAAGTCTGCTCCGACAGCGACAACGATGGCGTATGCGACAACGTTGACAAGTGCCCGGACACCCCAGCCAACGTAACCGTTGACGCTGATGGCTGCCCAGCAGTTGCTGAAGTTGTTCGTGTTGAGCTGGACGTGAAATTCGACTTCGACAAGTCGGTAGTCAAGCCTAACAGCTACGGCGACATCAAAAACCTGGCTGACTTCATGAAGCAGTACCCA
The DNA here is from genome assembly GCF_054481235.1 of Pseudomonas fluorescens group sp. PF-69. Lineage (NCBI taxonomy): Bacteria > Pseudomonadati > Pseudomonadota > Gammaproteobacteria > Pseudomonadales > Pseudomonadaceae > Pseudomonas > Pseudomonas fluorescens group sp. PF-69. Next base: position 3,541,792 of record NZ_JBTMNC010000001.1, read on the forward strand.
TCCACCACCACTACTGTTGAAGGTCACACTGACAACGTCGGTCCTGACGCTTACAACCAGAAACTGTCCGAGCGTCGTGCAAACGCCGTCAAGCAAGTTCTGACCAACCAGTACGGTGTTGAATCGTCCCGCGTTCAGTCTGTTGGCTACGGCGAATCCCGCCCAGTTGCTGACAACAAAACTGACGCTGGCCGTGCAGTTAACCGTCGCGTAGAAGCGCAGGTTGAAGCTCAAGCTAAGTAATTAGCCCGCAGCTCTGAGAAAAGCCCGGCTTAGGCCGGGCTTTTCTTTGTCTGCGATTTGATGAAACAACGTGCAATCAGGCAGATCAGGCGGTTTGATCGGCCACCATCGCGGGCAAGCCGCGCTCCCACTGAGAAGAGGTTGCACAGGCCGCCACTGTGCCGATGACCAGAATGGCCGGGCTCTTGAGCTGGAAGGCGCCGGCATCGTCCTCCATCGCCGACAGGTCACTCCGACATTCCCGTTGGTGGGGCAGGGACGCGTTTTCAATCATCGCCACTGGCGTATCCGTCGCCATTCCACCGGCAAGCAACTGTTCGCGGATTTCGCTGAGCTTGGCCACCCCCATGTAGATCACCAGGGTTGTTCCGCTTTGGGCCAGCGCCTGCCAGTTCAGACGACTACCGTCCTGGGTATGGGCAGTGACCAGCGTCACGCCGCGCGCAACGCCGCGCAGGGTCAACGGAATAGCGCATTGTGTCGCGCCCGCGAGTCCGGCCGTGATGCCATTGACCAATTCGACCTCGACCCCACGTTCACGCAACCACGCCGCCTCTTCGCCGCCGCGCCCGAAAATGCAGGGATCGCCGCCCTTGAGCCGCACCACGCATTTGCCTTGGCGCGCGTAACGCAGCATCAGTCGATGAATGAACGCCTGCGGGGTAGAGCGACATCCGCCGCGTTTGCCCACGGGGATGATGCGCGCGCCGACGCAATGCTCCAGCACTGCGTCATTCACCAGGTCATCGATCAGCACGACATCGGCCTCTCTCAATGCCCGAACGGCCTTGAGGGTCAGCAATTCCGGGTCGCCAGGTCCCGCGCCTACCAGCCAGACTTTTGCGTTCATAGTGTTTTCCTCACGAGGTGACCGCGACCGGTCGCGCCGTGGCGACCAGCAAACGCTTGATTTCCGGGACGCACGAGCCGCATTGCGTACCGCAGCCCAATTCTTGTTTCAGACCCTGCAAGTCCAATCCCCGGGCGATACCGGCGCAAACCGCGCTTTGGCTGACGTTCTTGCAATTGCACAGGGTTTTGTCTCCGGCCGCCGATGCACCGGTCTGACCTGGTGGCGTGCTGAGCGGCGCCAGTAACCAGCGCCGAAGTTGTTCATCGGCACGACCTTCCCGCCAAAGATTCAGCAGCCAGTGTTGGGCGAGGGTTTCCCCAGCCAGGCGAATGGCGGTAATTCGGCCGTTGTCGATACGTACCCGCTTGCCGATGGAACGCCGCGGGTCGTCGTAGGCCAACACCGGGCCTTCATGCAGTCCCAGGTATTGGTCGATATCCCGGAGCCATTGCGGGTCCGGTGCTGTGGCGCTGGCAGCGCGTATAAGCAACGCTGGGCGTTCACGGCCTGTCAGGCTGAGGCTTGCGTAGGAAAACGCCTCACAGAGGGGGCGTAGCGTCTCAAAATGCTGTTGTACATCGCCCTCAATCAGTGCGAACAGTCTCCAGGGCAACTGAACCGGTTCCAGGCGCACGCCACTGTGCTTGAGTTCGGGTTGCTTCGACAGCGGATCAAAGGCGGGAAGGGTGAGGCTGTTCACGCCGCCCTTGAGAAAGCGATCGCCCCAATGCATGGGCAAGAACGCCTGGCCGGGTCGCACGTTGTCGTCGCTGCTGACCGGCACAATCACTTCGCCGCGCCGGCTTTTCAGGCTGACCAGGTCGCCTGGTTTCAGGTCATGTTGGTGCAGCTCTTGCGGATGCAGGCTCAAGACCGCTTCGCCCACGTGGCCGAACAGTTGCGCAGCGGTGCCGGTGCGACTCATGCCATGCCATTGATCACGCAAGCGACCCGTGATCAGGGTCAGCGGGAAGTGTGCATCGCGTTGCTCCTTGGCGGCGCGGAAAGGATCGGCGATGAATTGTGCGCGACCGTTGGCGGTCGGGAAGACGCCGTCGCCGTACAGGCGAGCGGTGCCTTCGCTGGCATTCGCGGGGAAGGGCCATTGTTGCGGGCCGATCCGGTCGATCAGGCCATGGCTGATGCCGGACAAATCCAGATCTCGACCGTGGGTCAGTTGCTTGTATTCATCGAAGAGCTGCGCCGGCGTTTCAAAGGCAAACAGGCTGGGTTGTCCGGGGCGTAGATATTTTTCCAGGCGCCGTGCGAAATCTACGGTGATCGCCCAATCGGGCCGCGCTTCACCGGGTGCGACGATGGCCTGGCGGACGTGGGAAATGCGCCGTTCGGAGTTGGTCACCAGGCCGTCTTTTTCGCCCCAACTGGCGGCGGGTAACAACAGGTCGGCGAATGCGGCTGTTTCGGTGGTGCGAAACGCTTCCTGCAACACCACGAACGGACAGGTTTGCAATGCAGCACGCAAGGCGTTCTGGTCCGGCATCGATTGCGCCGGGTTGGTGCAGGCGATCCACAGCGCCTTGATCTTGCCGCTGCGCACCTGCTCGAACAGTTCGATGGCGCTCAGCCCGGTACTGGTCGGGAGCTGTTCGACGCCCCAGTAGGCGGCCACTTCAGCGCGGTGTTCGGCATTGGCGGCTTCACGATGCCCGGGCAGCAGGTTCGACAGACTACCGGTTTCCCGACCGCCCATGGCATTGGGCTGACCGGTCAGGGAGAAAGGTCCTGCGCCGGGGCGGCCAATTTGCCCGGTGGCCAGATGCAGATTGATCAATGCGCTGTTTTTGGCGCTGCCAGCGGTCGACTGATTCAACCCCATGCACCACAGGGACAGAAAGCTTGGGGCGGTGCCTACCCATTCGGCGCACTGCCGCAGCTGTTCGACGCTGATCCCGCACAGCTGCGCAACCATGGACGGCGTGTAATCGTGCACCAGATGCTTGAGTTCCGTCAGACCTTGGGTGTGCGCCTCGATGAAGTCGTGGTCGACCCGGTTTTCCCACAGCAGCAAGTGCAAAATCCCATGGAACAAAGCGACATCGGTTCCCGGCAGAATCGCCAGATGCAGGTCAGCCAAATCACAGGTATCGGTGCGGCGCGGGTCGATGACGATGACTTTCATCTGCGGGCGGCGGGATTTGGCCTCCTCCAGGCGACGAAACAGCACCGGATGGGCGTAGGCCATATTGCTGCCGACGATCATCACGCAATTGCTCGATTCCAGGTCTTCGTAGCTGCAGGGCGGTGCGTCGGCGCCGAGGCTGCGTTTGTAGCCCACCACCGCTGAAGACATGCACAGCCGTGAGTTGCTATCGATGTTGTTGGTGCCCACCAACGCTCGCGCCAATTTGTTGAAGGCGTAGTAGTCCTCGGTCAGCAATTGCCCGGAAATGTAGAACGCGACACTGTCCGGGCCATGTTCGGTGATGGTGCGGGCAAACACGCTGGCGGCGTGATCGAGGGCGGTGTCCCAATCGGTGCGGCTGCGGGCCAGACTTTTGCCCAGGCGCAATGCGGGATACAGCGCTCGCGCGCTCAGGTCGCCGGTCAAATGCAGGGTCGAACCCTTGCTGCACAGTTTGCCGAAGTTGGCCGGATGGGCTGGATCGCCGCTGACGCCGAGGATGCGCTCGCCGTCGTGCTCGATCAGCACGCCGCAGCCGACCCCGCAGTAACAACAGGTGGACGCAGTGATCTGGCGGTTCATCAGGCGACTTCCCGCGTTGGTCCGGCGTTATCCAAGGCGTGTTCCAGGGTAAAGGAATGGCCGAACATCAGTTGATCGCGGATTTCGCCGATGACCTGGTGCTCGAGGATTTGCCGAAAGTACCAGCCGCCGTCGGCCGTATCGCCGTACAGGCAGGCCCCGACCAGTACGTCGTCCTTGATCACCAGTTTTTTGTAGACGCCACTGATGGGGTCGGTGAGGGTGATGGTTTCGGTGCCTTCGCCGCCCATGTAGTCACCGGCGGAAAACAGGTTGATGCCGGTGACTTTCAGTTTGGTCGAGGTCACCGAGCCCTTGTAGGTGGCGAATCCCAGTTGTGCGAGGTGATTGGCGCAGACCTTGGCCTGGTCGAACAGCGGTGCTACCAGGCCATAGGCGATGCCGCGATGGCTGGCGCATTCGCCAATGGCGTAGATCCTTGGGTCGTAGGTTTGCAGGGTATCGTTGACCAGAATCCCGCGGCCGCAAGGGAGGCCGGATTGTTCTGCGAGTTCGATGTTGGGGCGGATGCCGGCGGCCATGACCACCAGATCGGCGGGGATGATGTCGCCGTTCTTGAACTCGACCGAGCCGACCCGGCCATTGCCGGCATCGTGCAACGCCTGGGTTTGCTCGCAGAGACGAAAGTGCAGGCCGCGGGCCTCCAGGGCATTTTGCAGCAACTGGCCGCTGGTCTTGTCCAGTTGCCGATCCAGCAACCATTTGCCGAGGTGCACGACGGTGACGTGCATGCCGCGCAGCATCAGCCCGTTGGCAGCCTCCAGCCCCAGCAGCCCGCCACCGATGACCACGGCGTGTTTATGGGTTTTGGCGGTGTCGATCATGACCTGGGTGTCGGCAATGTCGCGGTAGCCGATTACGCCCTGCAGCGTGTTGCCGGGAATCGGCAGGATGAACGGGCTGGAGCCGGTGGCGATCAACAGGCGATCGTATTCGGCCACGGTGCCGTCTTCGGCAATGACCCGGCGCCTGACCCGGTCGATTTCCACGACCCTGCGGTTGAGCAGCAACTTGATGTCGTTTTCCAGGTACCAGTCCAGGTCGTTGAGTACGATCTCTTCGAAGCTCTGTTCGCCAGCCAGCACCGGCGACAGCAGGATGCGGTTGTAGTTGGTATGGGGTTCGGCGCCGAAGACCGTGATGTCGTACAGCTCGTTGCTCAGTTTCAGCAGTTCTTCGAGGGTACGAACGCCGGCCATGCCATTGCCGATCATCACCAGTTTGAGCTTTTTCATCAGGTCCTCCGGGGAACAACGACCCGCCTCATCAGGCTTTCAAGGTCGTGCTCGACAATTTCGCGCAAACAAAAAAAAGGCGTCCCGCCAGTTGCCTGACGGGGACGCCTTTGTCCGGTCCCGTTCTCTCGGGAAGCGCAGTCTTCGTCGTTGAAGCCTGCACGTTATGTGTGATGGGAAGGCTAATGCAGTGGTTGTGCCAAGTCGGTCAAGTCCGTGGTTCGCGGTGTCTGCGCGCGCCCGCCATGGGCAAACGGCGTTTTGTTGCACCGATTCAACGCGCGGCGCCCACTAATGGAGCGCCAACACCAGCAACACCAGATTCGCCACCAGCGACATCAGCGCCAGGGTCCGCCACACCTTCAACGGCTCGCGCTCCAGTAACGGTTTGGGGCGCACGCTCAAACTGCGTCGCTCCCCCTGTTCCATCAGCAATAACCACTCTTGCGCCGTTTCAAAGCGTTGAGCCGGATCCGCCGCTACCGCGCGTTCCAGGGTTTGCATCAGCCATTCCGGGAGGTCGGGGCGATAGCGGCTGGCATTCACCGGAACGCCGAACCGTGGGCGTTGGAACGCTTCGATTTCGCCGTAGGGAAAATGCCCGGTGAGCAGGACATACAGGGTCACGCCGACCGAGTACAAATCCTGTTGCGTGCTCGGCGGGTCGCCGCGAAACGCTTCCGGCGCAATGTAGCTGGGGGTTCCGGGCAGGGCAGAGGGCTCGTCGAGGGACAAGCCAGGGCAATAGGCGAGCCCGAAATCGAGCAGCCGTAACTCGCCGTCGTCCCCCAGCAGCAGGTTCTCCGGTTTGATATCGCGGTGCAGTATCTGCCGCCGATGCAGCATGCCCACCGCTCGCAACAGGCGTTCGGCCAGGTCTTGCCATTGGGCCAGCGGCAGCGGCCCGATTTGCTCATGCAACTGGGCCAGGGTCGATCCTGAATATTCGCGCATCACGTAGTACAAATGCTGACGCTGACTGGCGGCATGCACTTCGGGGAAATGACGCCCGGCTACACGCTTGAGAAACCATTCTTCCGACAACAACGCTTGCCCGGCCGAATGATCGTCGCGCAAGTGGGCGGGCAGGGTTTTCAGCAGCCAGGGCTGTCGCTGACTGTCACGCACGCGATAAAGCAGGGATTGCTGGCTCTGGCCGACGATCCCTTCGACCTGCCAGCCCTCGAAATCCTGGCCCGGTTTCAGTGCGGGCGGCAGCGGCCATTGCTGCAGTTGAATCAACGCATCGCCGATGCTGGTTTCACCCAGGGCATCGACCCGTACCAGCAAGGCGCTGGCATTGTCCTGGCTGCCGGCCAGGTGCGCGGCATTGACCAGGGTTTGCGCCGCGCTGTGCAGGTCCGGTTGGTCCCGCAGAATCGCGGCAATGGCCGTGTCGCCCAGGACTGCCCAGACCCCGTCGCTGAGCAACACAAAGCTTTCATCGCGGCGCAATTCGCCGTCGAGGAAGTCCAGCACCAGGTGCTGATCGAGCCCCATCGCTCGTTTGAGCACATGCTGCATGCCCGGCTGGTCCCAGACGTGATCCTCGCTGATGCGCTGCAACTGATCGGCATGCCAGCGATACACTCGACAATCGCCCACGTGGGCCAGGGTGAAGCGCCGACCGCGCATGACCAATGCGCTGACCGTGGTCAGCAGCGGTTGTCCACCGCCGTTGGCCTGCAGCCAGCGGTTCTGCGCCAGCAGCAGGCGATCCAGCGCCTGGGCGACGCCCCAGGTTTCCGGGGTGGCGTAATAATCCAGTGCCAGTGCCTGCAAGGTGGAACGAGCGGCCAGCCCACCGTCGGCGCACTGGCTGACACCGTCGGCGATGGCGAACAGGTAACCCTTGCTCGCCGCCAGCGCCGGGGCCGGTGTGACCAGCCGCAACGCGTCCTGATTTTCTTCGCGCGGGCCGATGGCGCTGGCTTCGGCGAAACTCAGTTGCAGGCTCATCGCCGGCTCAGACCCGTGCAGCGGTCACGGCAGCCGAACCCCAGGTGGTTCTCCAGCGACGTTTCACCCCGTGCAGGCCGAACCAGGCGAGGACGCCGAGGCTGGCGAACAACCACAGTGCCATTTGGTAGCTGCCGGTGCTTTGCTTGATCGCGCCCATGCCGGCCGCCAGGGCAAAACCGCCGATGCCGCCGGCCATGCCGATCAGGCCGGTCATCACGCCGATTTCCCGACGAAAGCGCTGTGGCACCAACTGGAACACGGCGCCATTGCCCGCACCAAGGCCGAGCATGGTGCAAACGAAGAGTGCCAGCGCAGCGTAGGAACTCGGAAGGTTGAATCCGACGGCAGCAATGCAGATCGCGGCCACGGTGTACATCGCCAGCAGGGTGCGGATGCCGCCGAAACGGTCAGCCAGGGCACCGCCCAAGGGGCGCATCAGGCTGCCGCCGAACACGCAGGCGGCGGTGTAGTAGCCGGCCGTCACCGGGCTCAGGCCGTATTGATCGTTGAAATAGCCGGGCAGGGCGCTGGCCAGGCCAATGAAGCCGCCGAAGGTCACGCTGTAGAAAAACATGAACCACCAGCTGTCGCGGTCGCCCAGGGCCTTGAAGTAGTCGGCCATCGACTTGGCTTTCGGCCGCTCAGGCGCGTTTTTGGCCAGCCAGGCGAAAACGATCAACGACAGGATCAGTGGAATGAGGGCAAAGCCGAACACGTTGCTCCAGCCATATGCAGCCGCCAGAACCGGTGCAATCAACGCGGCGAACACCGTGCCCGAGTTACCGGCGCCAGCGATCCCCATGGCCTTGCCTTGATGTTGCGGCGGATACCATTGCGACGCCAGCGGCAGGGCCACGGCGAACGACGCACCGGCCATACCGAGGAACAGCCCCAGAACCAGGGCCTGCTCGTAGCTGTGGATGCCCAGTTTCCAGGCACCGAACAGGGCGCAGATGACGATCACCTGGCCAATCAGGCCAGCGGTTTTCGGCGACAGGCGATCAGCCAGCATGCCCATGATGAAGCGCAGTACCGCACCGGCCAGAATAGGCGTGGCCACCACCAGCCCTCGCTGTTGTGTGGTCAGGTGCAGGTCGGCGGCGATTTGCACGGCCAGTGGGCCAAGCAGGTACCAGACCATGAAGCTCAGATCGAAATAGAGGAAGGCTGCGAACAGGGTCGGGGTATGGCCGGATTTCCAGAAGCTTGAATTCATCGCGCACCTCAGCTGATAGGAGTCTCGAACGGGAGTCATGCAGGTGGGGCGCCTTGAGGGCTGCACCACCAGCCCCGGGCAATGGGGCCAAAACAAAAAAACGCCGCCACCTGATTCGCCTTGGGGCAAATGAGGTGAGCGACGTCTTTGTCGTAGGTGGGGCAACCGCCGTTGGTTACCTGTGGAAATTACTTAGCGAGATCTGTGCCAATACCGTGAAACCGAGTGAAGGCCATCGCGAGCGGGCTCGCTCCCACAAAAGAGCTGCACAACGTTACAACTGTGGGGAGCTTGCTCGCGATGCAGCAGGGCTTCAGCCGAGCAGTTCACTCATGGCGATGATCTGCTCCGCCACCTGAATCAGTTTCTGTTGGCGGCTCATGGCCTGGCGGCGCATCAAGGTGTAGGCCTCTTCTTCGTTGCAGTCCTTCATTTTCATCAGCAGCCCTTTGGCCAGCTCGATGCGCTTGCGCTCGGCGAGCTGCTGGTCGCGGGCGTGCAGTTGCGCGCGCAGGGCCTGGTCGCTTTCGAAGCGCGCCATGGCCACGTCGAGAATCGGCTGCAAGCGCTGAGCGTGAATGCCTTCGACGATGTAGGCACTGACCCCGGACTTGATCGCCTGGCGCATCACGTCCGGGTCGTGTTCGTCGGTGAACATCACGATCGGTCGCGGTTGGTCGCGACTGACCAGCACCACTTGCTCCATCACATCGCGGCCCGGTGACTCGGTATCGATCAGAATCACATCCGGACGCACCGTTTCGACGCGCCCGGGCAGGTCGATGGTCAATCCTGATTCGTCGATCACCTCGAAGCCGGCCTCGGTCAGTGCCGCCTTCAGGCGCCCGACTTTTTTTGCGGTGTCGTTGATCAGCAGAATACGCAGCATGTTCGCAATCTCCTGTCAGCGGCTGGCCAAGCGGTGCGAGCTGTCGCTCATGGCGTGCAGTTTAAAACTGCGGGCATAACCGGCAGGGTCCGAGCCGTCCCAGACCTTGCCGTCGATCAACTGGCTGCTGCGCATCTCTTTGCCCGGTGCGGCGACGCCGACGGCGCTGGCGGCCTCACGATACAAGTCTAGTTGTTGCACCTGACGGGCCACCGCAAGGTAGTCCGGATCGTCGCGCAAGAGTCCCCAGCGACGGAACTGGGTCATGAACCACATGCCATCGGACAGGTACGGCAGATTGACCTCACCCTCACCGTGGAAGCGCAGGGCGTGCGGATCCTGCCAGCGATTGCCGAGACCGTCGTCGTAGTCGCCCAGCAGACGCGGTTCGATGCATTCCAGCGGCGCATCGAGGTATTGCGCGGCACTGAGCAATTGCGCGGTGCTGCGACGATTTTCAGTGCTTTCTTCGATAAAACGACTCGCCTGCAGAATCGCCATCACCAATGCGCGGGCGGTGTTCGGGTATTGCTCGACGAACGCGCGGGTGCAGCCCAGGACTTTTTCCGGGTGATCGGGCCAGATGGCCTGGGTGGTCGCCATCGTGAATCCGAGGTTCTGTTGCACCGCACTGGCCGACCAGGGCTCGCCCACGCAGAAACCGTCGATGCGCCCCGCTTGCAGGTGCGCGACCATTTGCGGCGGCGGCACCACTACGCTCTCGACGTCCTGCAACGGGTGAATGCCCTGACTGGCGAGCCAGTAATACAGCCACATGGCGTGGGTGCCGGTGGGGAAGGTCTGGGCGAAGGTGAGTTTTGGGCGACTTTGGTGCACGTGCCGGTTCAGTGCTTCAGGACTGGTCACGCCCAGCGCTTGCAAGCCGTGGGAGAGGTTGATGCTCTGGCCGTTCTGGTTCAGCCCCATCAGCACGGCCATGTCCGTTGGCGCTACACCGCCGATGCCCAGGTGCACGGCGTAGATCAGGCCATAGAGGCTGTGGGCGGCGTCGAGTTCACCACTGACCAGTTTGTCCCGCAGGTTGGCCCAGGATGACTGGCGCTTGAGGTTCAAGGTCAGGCCGTAAGGCTGGGCGAAGCCCTGGGTGGCGGCGACCACGACCGAGGCGCAGTCGCTCAGGGCCATGAAGCCGAGGTTGATTTCGGACTTTTCCGGGGCATCGCTGCCATTGACCCAGGCCAGCGGGCCGGCTGATGGTTCGTTCATTGCGTCTTCACCTTGCAAAAAAAAAGCGCCGTCCCGCGTCCTTGCACGCGCAAGGCCGGATGACGACGCCATTGTCCTGGCACTCATCCCGCCGTTGGCATGAGTGCTGATGTCAGGATCGGTGCAAGGCATATGCCATCGTCCGTTGATTGAATCGCGCGCCTCGCCTGCGGGCCGCTTGCCCGGCTATAATCGCTGCCACTTTTCATAGCCCAGAGTCAAACCCGCCCATGTACACCCTGGCCCGTCAGCTGTTGTTCAAACTTTCCCCGGAAACCTCCCACGATCTGTCCCTGGACCTGATCGGCGCGGGCGGGCGTCTGGGGCTCAACGGCTTGTTGTGCAAGGCGCCGGCGAAGGTGCCGGTGACGGTTATGGGCCTGGACTTTCCGAACCCGGTGGGCCTGGCGGCCGGTCTGGACAAGAACGGCGCGGCCATCGACGGTTTTGCGCAGCTGGGTTTTGGCTTTGTCGAAATCGGCACCGTCACCCCGCGTCCACAACCGGGTAACCCGAAGCCACGCCTGTTCCGCCTGCCGGAAGCCGAGGCGATCATCAATCGCATGGGCTTCAACAACCTTGGCGTCGATCACCTGCTGGCCCGCGTCGCCGCGTCCAAGTACAAAGGTGTGCTGGGCATCAACATCGGCAAGAACTTCGATACTCCGGTCGAGCGCGCGGTCGACGATTACCTGATTTGCCTGGACAAGGTTTACGCTCATGCCAGCTATGTGACGGTCAACGTCAGCTCGCCGAACACGCCAGGGCTGCGCAGCCTGCAATTCGGTGACTCGCTCAAGCAACTGCTGGCCGACCTGGCCACGCGTCGCGCGGAACTGGCGCTGCGCCACGGCAAACACGTGCCCCTGGCGATCAAGATCGCGCCGGACATGAGCGACGAAGAAACCGCGCAGGTCGCGCAAGCCTTGATCGATACCGGGATGGACGCAGTCATCGCCACCAACACCACCCTGAGCCGTGTGGGCGTCGAAGGCATGGAGCATGGTGACGAGGCGGGCGGTCTGTCCGGCGCACCGGTTCGCGACAAGAGCACCCACACCGTGAAAGTACTCGCGGCAGAGTTGGGTGGTCGCTTGCCGATCATCGCCGCGGGCGGCATCACCGAAGGCAAACACGCGGCGGAGAAAATCACCGCAGGGGCGAGCCTGGTGCAGATCTACTCGGGCTTCATCTATAAAGGGCCGGCACTGATTCGTGAGTCGGTAGACGCCATCGCAGCGCTGCGTTGATCCCTGTGGCTATGCCGATGAGTTTTGAACAGGCATAAAAAAGGGCTCCTCTAAGGAGCCCCTGGGCCGGAGCCCGCCGTCCGGATGGGACGTGCGTGGTTAATTCGTTACGTAATCAGATTGTCGTGTCGGAGTGTGTGCCCTGTATTAGCCGACGGCGTGAAGTTCGTTGAGTCTGTGGATTCCCGCAGTGCCGGTCATACCGTCCCAGTTGTCGCCGCGTCCTTCTCGCCAGCCGTTGATCCAGGCTTGGCGTACCGACGGTAGAGTAAATGGGCAAAGCTCACGGGATTTGCCACCAACGCCATATTGATATCCGCGCAAAAACGCTCTTTCCAACGGATCACGCTTAAGTCTTCTCATAGGGTGTAGCCCTCACTTGTTGACTGTTTTCATCGCGTCGACCTCAATTGAGGTCAGGCAGAAAAACTCTGCCGTTGGGGGCTCGCTGCCGGCGTGGCGAGCCAAGGTGTTGGCGTCGTTGCGGCGCCAACCTGAGTTGAGTTCTAACCAATGCGTCACATCGAGGGAATGATCGTTTTGTCATAAGGACGTAACGATAAAGATGCTATGGCCATAAGTAACACGATGATTGCCCCGTATTTATTGACCAAAGCCCTGTATGATCGGCCCCCCGCAGGATGCCGGGGTTAATCCTTTGGTGAGAATGTCTCGCGTTGCAGTGCGGGATTATTCGACGAAGGGTCGACTTATGACATTTTGTTGCATCAACTTTTTTATCTGTCCTTGCATCTAAGCTCATTTAACCCGAGCAGCAGGGGTGGAACGGCACACCTTCGTGCCACGCGGGCGCTCTTCGAGAAAAGCGCCTGATTGAAAACCGGGCCGGCAATGCGTTGCCGGCTCACTCAGCTAAAGGCTCTGGAACTCCCATGTCCGATCGTTTCGAACTCTTCCTCACTTGCCCCAAAGGCCTCGAAGGCCTGCTCATCGAGGAAGCCGTCGGGCTTGGCCTTGAGGAAGCACGTGAGCACACCTCTGCCGTGCGCGGCATGGCCACCATGGAAACCGCTTATCGCCTGTGCCTGTGGTCGCGTCTGGCGAACCGCGTGCTGCTGGTGCTCAAGCGCTTCCCGATGAAGGACGCCGAAGACCTCTATCACGGCGTACTCGATATCGAGTGGCAAGACCACATGCTCAACGACGGCACCCTGGCCGTCGAGTTCAGCGGTCACGGCTCGGGCATCGACAACACTCACTTCGGTGCCTTGAAGGTCAAGGACGCCATCGTCGACAAACTGCGCACTCCCCAGGGTGATCGCCCGTCCATCGACAAGCTCAACCCGGACCTGCGCATCCACCTGCGTCTGGACCGTGGCGAAGCGATCCTGTCCCTCGACCTGTCCGGCCACAGCCTGCACCAGCGCGGCTACCGCCTGCAGCAGGGCGCGGCGCCGCTGAAGGAAAACCTCGCGGCCGCCATCCTGATCCGTTCCGGCTGGCCACGTATCGCGGCCGAAGGCGGCGCACTGGCGGACCCGATGTGCGGTGTCGGTACATTCCTCGTCGAAGCTGCGATGATCGCCGCCGACATGGCACCGAACCTGCGCCGCGAGCAGTGGGGCTTCACCGCGTGGCTCGGCCACGTGCCGGCGCTGTGGAAAAAGCTGCATGAAGAAGCCGTCGAGCGTGCGGCGGCCGGTCTGGCCAAGCCACCGCTGTGGATTCGCGGCTACGAAGCCGACCCGCGCCTGATTCAGCCGGGCCGCAACAACGTCGAGCGTGCCGGCCTGAGCGAGTGGATCAAAATCTACCAGGGCGAAGTCGCGACCTTCGAGCCGCGCCCGGACCAGAACCAGAAAGGCCTGGTGATCTGCAACCCACCGTACGGCGAGCGTCTGGGCGACGAGGCGAGCCTGCTCTACCTCTACCAGAACCTTGGCGAACGCCTGCGCCAGGCCTGCCTGAACTGGGAAGCGGCCGTGTTCACCGGCGCGCCGGACCTGGGCAAGCGCATGGGCATCCGCAGCCACAAGCAGTATTCGTTCTGGAACGGCGCCTTGCCGTGCAAACTGCTGCTGATCAAGGTGCTGCCGGACCAGTTCGTCACCGGCGAGCGTCGTACCCCGGAACAGCGTCAGGCCGAACGTGAGCAAGCGGTCTACGATCAGGCACCAACCGAGCCGCAAGAGCGCAAGTACAACAAAAACGGCAATCCGATCAAACCGGCGCCGGCACCTGCGCCGGTGATCGAGCAGCCACGCCTGAGTGAAGGCGGGCAGATGTTTGCCAACCGCCTGCAAAAGAATCTCAAGGCGCTGGGCAAGTGGGTCAAGCGTGAGGGCATCGATTGCTACCGCGTCTACGATGCCGACATGCCGGAATACTCCATGGCCATCGACCTGTATCACGATTGGGTCCACGTTCAGGAATACGCCGCGCCGAAATCCATCGACCCGGAAAAGGCGTCGGCGCGCATGTTCGATGCCCTGGCGGCGATTCCGCAGGCCTTGAACATCGACAAGAGTCGCGTGGTGGTCAAGCGCCGCGAGCGTCAGAGCGGCACCAAACAGTACGAACGTCAGGCTGCGCAGGGCAAGTTCGTCGAGGTCAATGAAGGCGGCGTGAAGCTGCTGGTGAACCTGACCGATTACCTCGACACCGGCCTGTTCCTCGATCACCGGCCGATGCGCATGCGCATTCAGAAAGAGGCCGCCGGCAAGCGTTTCCTCAACCTGTTCTGCTACACCGCGACCGCCAGCGTTCATGCGGCCAAGGGCGGCGCGCGCAGCACCACCAGCGTCGACCTGTCGAAAACCTACCTGGACTGGGCGCGCCGCAACCTGTCGCTGAACGGTTTTTCCGACAAGAACCGCCTGGAGCAGGGCGATGTGATGGCCTGGCTGGAAAATGCTCGCGAAGAGTACGACCTGATCTTTATCGACCCGCCGACCTTCTCCAACTCCAAGCGCATGGAAGGGATCTTCGACGTACAACGTGACCAGGTGCAGTTGATTGACCTGGCCATGGCACGTCTGGCGGCAGGCGGGGTGTTGTACTTCTCCAACAACTTCCGCAAGTTCGAGCTGGAACCCAACCTCAGCGAGCGTTATGCGGTCGAGGAAATCACCGCCCAGACCATCGATCCGGATTTCGCCCGTAACGGCAAGATCCATCGTGCCTGGAAAATCACGGCCCGCTGACACCGGAAGATTGGATCCACAGAGCCTTGATTTTTAAAGGCTCTTGGATTCCTTCCGCACTGGTCAAATTAGTGGCTAATAGCTATAACTCCTCTCAGGGCCAAAAGGGCTTTCCTGCACCTGGCGTTTTGAGTTGCGTTTATGTCGTTGCACGCCGCGCGCCCAAAGATCCTGGGTTTTATCAGCGAAGACGTGTCGGCCTGGCTGGTCGCGCTGCTGGTATTGCTCGTCGGCGGGGTCCTCACCGGGTTGCTCGCCTGGTCGACCCTGAACCTGTTTCACCATCAACTGCGGCAACGTTTCCAACTGCTGGCCAGTGAGCGTTACAGCCGTATCGAAGAGCGTTTTGAAGACCAGGAACAGCGCCTCGATGGCCTGCGCCGGTTCTTTGCCAATTCCGATGCAATCTCCCGTGAAGAATTCAACGGCTATACACAGCCTCTGTTACGCCGTACCCAAGCCTATTCGTTCGCCGAACGCATCAGTGGCGACCAGCGGGCGGCGTTCGAGCATCGGGTGCGGGATGAGGGCCTGACGAATTTCACAGTGCGCGAGCTCACCGCCGACGGCCAACTGCAACTGGCCGGCGAGCGTGATGAGTACGTGCCGGTGCTGTACAGCCAGACACAAAGCAAACTTGGGGCGCCGCTTGGCTATGACTTGCTGGCCCAGCCCTTGCGGCGCGCGACCCTGGAGCGGGCCGACCAGCATCGGGGCATGGCGGTGTCGCAACCGATGCATCTGGTCAGCATCGAGCCGGCTTATGCGCGGGGCGTGCTGCTGGTCGCGCCTGTCATGTCGCGCGATGACCCCGATGCAGCGAAGAGCAAACCCTTTGGTTATGTCATGGCGGTGATCAGCATGCGTCAGTTGCTGGCCGATGGGTTGCCAGAGGCCGGGCGTGACTATCTCTCGGTACGCATTCTCGACTTATCCACAGACGACCAGCACGAAGTGCTGTTTGAGTCACCCAATGCACCGGCCTTCAGTGAATTGTCGTCGACTCGCCTGGTGCGCCTGGCTGATCATGATTATCAGGTCGATATCCAGCCCAGCGAGGCCTTCCTGCAGGCCAACCATTCGTCGGTGACCTCGTTGGTGGTGCTCGGCGGTTTGCTCAGTGTGTTGCTCAGTGCCTTGCTTTATGTGTTGGTCAGTCAACGTCAGCGCGCGTTGAAGCTGGTCGATCAGCGGACCGTGGAACTGCGCGCTCGCGAGCAGGAGTTACGCGGCACCCACGGCCAGCTGCGCGGCGTGTTGAACGCCGCGACCCAGGTCGCGATCATCGCCACGGACTTGCGTGGAGTCATCAGCACCTTCAATGCCGGCGCCGAACAGATGCTCGGCTACCGCGCCGCTGAAGTGGTAGGTCACATGACCCTGGAAAACCTGCACCTGCCCCGCGAGCTCGCTGCACGTTCGGCAGAGTTGAGCGCACGTTATGGCAAACCGGTGCCGACCTGCCAGGCGATGCTGGTCGAGGGTGGTGTGGAAGGCAGTGTGGAGGGCGGTCATGAAGGGCGGGAATGGACACTGGTGCGTGGCGATGGCAGCTATTTGATGGTCAACATGCTGGCGACCCCGGTGCTCGACGAGCAGGGGTTGTGGGTCGGGCACCTGGCCATTTGCATCGACATCACCGAGCGCAAACGCGTGCATGAGGCGCTGGCCGCTCGCGACTTGCTGTTGAAGAAACTCAGCGCCCATGTCCCCGGCGGGATCTACCAGTTCAAGATGGAGTTCGACGGACGCTTCAGTGTGATTTACGCCAGCGACGGGATCCGCGAGATCTACGAGCTCGATCCGGACGTTCTGTTGCTCAACGCCGAGGCGATCTTCATGCGGATTCATCCCCAGGACACCACTCGGGTTCGTGCTTCGATCCGCGCCTCTGCCGACACCCTCAGCCCCTGGCGTGAAGAGTACCGGGTGCAGCTTCCCCAGCGTGGCCTGCGCTGGGTGCGCGGCGAGGCGACCCCGGAGGAACTGCCCGGCGGTGGCGTGCTCTGGCATGGCTATATCTCGGACATTTCCGATTTGAAACGGGTGGAAGAGGAGCTGCGGGCGCTGTCGGTCACCGACTCCCTGACCGGTATCCACAACCGCCGCTATTTCCAGGAGCGCCTGACGAGCGAGATGGCCCGGGTCGAGCGCGGCAGTGGAGAACTTTCGGTGATCATGCTCGACATCGACCACTTCAAGCGCATCAATGACCAATATGGCCACGCGGTGGGCGACCGGGTATTGCAGGCCGTGTGCGAGCGCATCGGCCAGCGGCTGCGTCGCACGGACGTGTTCTGTCGACTGGGTGGCGAGGAGTTCATGGTGCTTTGCCCGGATATCGGCAGCGCACAGGCCTATTTGCTGGCGGTGGAGTTGTGGCAAAGCTTGCGCAGTGCACCGATCGACCAAGTGGGCGTCGTCACGGCGAGTTTCGGGATTGCCAGTTGGCGGGTGGGTGAGGGCGCGGATGCGCTGTTGCTGCGGGCGGACTCGGGGGTCTATGTGGCGAAGCTTGAGGGTCGGGATCGGGTTCAGGGCGAGGCGGACTGACCCAGGTCATCCGCGTTATCGTTAACGACCCTTGCCAGCAGGCTGGCTCCAGGGATGTAACGCCACCCCTGTAGGAACCAGCCCGCTCGCGATGGTAAATCAGCCACAGAGTTGTCAACTGAAACACCTTCGCGAGCAAGCTCGCTCCTACACTGTTTTTGCAGTGTCTTACAGAACCGAAGCGGTCTGCGCCAGTTTCGGCTGGCGGTACAGATCCAGCAGCACCTGATCGAGCACCGACGAGGCACCGAACGGAGCCTTGTCGTTGAGGATCGCCACCACCGCCCAGGTATTGCCATTGACATCGCGGCTGAAGCCGGCGATCGCGCGCACCGTGTTCAGGGTGCCGGTCTTGACGTGGGCTTCACCGCGCATCGCGGTGGTTTTCAGGCGTTTGCGCATGGTGCCGTCGGTGCCGGCAATCGGCATCGAACTGATGTACTCGGCGGCGTAAGGGCTGTGCCACGCGGCTTGCAGCATCGACGCCATTTCCCGGGCGCTGACCCGCTCGGCGCGGGACAGGCCGGAGCCGTTCTCCATCACCAGGTGCGGCGCGGTGATGCCTTTCCTCGCCAGCCACTGACGTACCACGCGCTGGGCAGCCTTGGCATCGTCGGCATCGGCGTCGGTGCGGAATTTCTGGCCCAGGCTCAGGAACAGCTGCTGGGCCATGGTGTTGTTACTGTATTTATTGATGTCGCGGATGATCTCCGCCAGGTCCGGCGAGAATGCCCGTGCCAGCACCTTGGCATCCTTGGGCGTTGGTGCCAGGACATCCCTGCCCTGAATGCTGCCACCCAGTTCTTTCCAGATCGCCCGCACGGCGCCAGCGGTGTAGGTCGCGTGATCGAGCAGCGACAGATACGTCTGCGAGCTGCAGCCTTCGCCCAGTTGGCCACCCACGGTCACGGTCACGCTGCCATCGGCCTGGGGCACCGGGTTGTAGCGCACGCCGCCGGTGCATTGCTTGGAATTGATGGCCTTGACCTGATTGTCGATGCGGATGCTGGCAATCGGCGGTTCCACCGAAACCAGCACTTTGCCGGAGTCGTTGCGCGCGACGAATCGCAGGGCCTTGAGGTTGACCAGCAGGGCATCGGGTTTGACCAGGAACGGCTTGTTTTCGTCATTGCCGTCGTCGTTGAACTCTGGCAGTTGCGGTTGCACGAAAAAGTTCTTGTCCAGCACCAGGTCGCCGGTGACCTGGGTGACGCCATTGGCGCGCAGGTCGCGCATCAGCAGCCAGAGTTTTTCCATGTTCAGCTTCGGATCACCACCACCCTTGAGGTAGAGGTTGCCATTGAGGATGCCGCCGCTGAGGGTGCCGTCAGTGTAGAACTCGGTTTTCCACTGATGGTTCGGGCCGAGCATTTCCAGAGCCGCGTAGGTGGTGACCAGCTTCATGGTCGAGGCCGGGTTGACCGATACGTCGGCGTTGAAAACGGTCGGGGTGCCCGGGCCGGTCAGTGGAATCATCACCAGCGACAGGGCGTTGTCCTGCAGTTTGCTGGCCTTCAGGGCTTTTTCAACGTTGGGCGATAACGCGGTATTGATGGGATCAGCGGAAACAGGGAGGGCCAGGGGAAGGAGAAGGCCGGCCAGCAGTAATGGACGCAACGATTTGATCATTTGAAATAAAACCCTACAGCCGAGGGGAAAAGACGAGGGCATGAAGATAAATTCCCTCAGTGGTCATGAAAGTGTCGGCATTATGCCCCAAGGTGTCGTGGCTTGTGCCGTGCCTTACCCTTCTAATCCGCTATTTTTTTACCGGGCGGTAGGGCTGGCGCCGTTCAGAGGCGAGTAATCGGCAGCTTAAACTGCTAAAGTGCCGCCCGTTATTACTTATGAGGATTGTTCCAATGGCGACTAACCGTTCCCAGCGTCTGCGCAAAAAACTGTGCGTCGATGAATTTCAAGTTTTGCTAATTTGCGCGTAATCCTCAAAATTTTGCCAAAAATGTACTCAGCGCTCCACACCGCTTTTTGATCCTTCGACCGATCGCCTTCATCGTTTAAAATTCATCGATTAACAGGCGTAACCTTAACCCACGGTTGGTGCCACTCTGGCAGCCAAACCGCAAAGTCCTGCGCGATTCAGCTCACTACCTAGCACCAACAGCGCAATCTTCTGGTCTCTCCCTATGACTACTCGCTTCTAGGCCTTTGTCGTCAGCCGCAAATGAAGAGCATGCAGGTCTCTCTGCAAATCATTTCGGAGTGAGGTCGAAAGACAGTAGAGATAAGTACTTTTAAAATCAGTAAGTTATTACCCGCGAGACATTGATTTCACTTGTGGGAAAACTGCTATAAGAGGTGGGAGAGTTATTTTAGAAATACCTATCCAGAGCAGTTCGTTGAGTCGATGCTGTTTGGATCGTAGAGAGGCATAGGGGAAGGGGGGAGAACAAAGCAGACTCGTATTGCACGAGAAAAAAAGGGCCATCACGATGGATGGCCCTTTGAACATCAAGCTACCGGATTGATCGGCTTTTCCGGGTACCAGACGTCCAGCAGCGGGCTGACTTCAACGCTGGTCAGCTCGGTGCGGCCTTTGAGCCAGGCTTCAACGGCAGCGCGCTGTTCAGCGCTGACCGAGCCACGCTTCTGCAGGCAAACCAGACCGTAGTCGTCGCCGCCGACATAGCCCAGGCCGTTGGCTTCCATGGCTTCTTTCAGGAATGCGTCGAGGAATGCATCGATTGCCTCGTCAGCCAAATCTTCCTTGAAATCCAGGTTCAGCTCGAAGCCCAATTCCTGGAACTCGTCTACACAGAGCTTTTTGCGCAGACGCTGGGAACGGTTAGTGGCCATTGAAACAATCCTCTTAAGTAATAACGCCGCGCATCTTACCAGCTAAGCGAGATGCCTGCCTGACTGAGTGAAGCTGCTTGTATGGGGATAGGTTCGCTGACATGGTGCATCTAGCTGTAAAGGCAGAGGCGCCAGGATCGAGGCATGGTAGGGGAGATGTACGTGATTTACTCCATGGGCTTGGGAGTGGCAAGGACGACAGTGTTCAAGATGGCCGAGTGATACGTTTCTGGTGATCGCTCACCCAACAAAGGCAAAAGCTGCAATCGCTGTGCTTATTTGAGTATCTGTGACAGTAAACTCTAAGAGTTGCCCAAGCTCTGAAGCAACTATCTTTTGGCAGTCTCCTACTTAGGGTCTCGATGTGGTTGAGCTTGGGCTACCAACCAGGCACATTCAGGGATACTGGTTGCTGTTTTCTCTCGCTTTGAGGTCTGCGGTTTGGGTTCCTGGACACGGTGGTGATGCCGACGTGGGGCTGCCCCTGCCAGGGGCTAGAGAGGTCGGTCTTAAGGCCGTCAGGCCCAGCTGCTTTTCTTTGAGAGCAACGAAAAGTAAAGGTCAGCTGAAATTTTGAGAACGGGTAAGTACGCCTGAATAGATTCACGTGTCGGACGCCGTGATATGCAGAGCCTCGATGGGGATGTTGTTGCGCTCACACATCGTTCGACAGAGCCATGTGTTCGGGTTTTTTCTTCTGTGCAGTTGTTGAATCGAGAGGGCGAACGTGGAGAAAAAAATAGCGGAATTTTTCCTGGAAAAAATGTGGCCCACCGTGTGTGAATCCGCCTCCGACGCGCGTGCTCTCATCCAGTCAAATGCTGCATTTTTTGAGGAGATGAAGGAGCGTAATGGAATTTGCTCGCGGGCCTGGTTGTTTGGCATCGTCGTTGCGATCGGATTGGGTGTACTGGGACTGCCAGCGTCTCGCTCAGCGGGCATCACACCCACCGTTGAATTCGCTAGTGTGATGACGATGGCGAACTGGTTGCTCGTTGCGTGCTACGGGGTGTGTTTTGGATTCGCTGCTCGGATGCTGGGAAGCCGGCGTGAGATGTTGGTCAGCGTGAACACCTTCTTCTACCTCTCCGGTTGGTTGGTGGTGCTCAAGCTGTTTGAGATGCCGGCACTCGGCGCACGATTAAAGGCCATGGCGCAAAGCTGTGCTTCGATCAGCTACGACCAGGCTGTCACGACGGCGATCCAGCATAGCCAGATGGCAAAGGGGTCGGATTACATGGTCTTGGTTGGCTACGCGCTGTTTATCGGCCTAGGTGTCGTCAAGATGCAGCGCTTGGTTCATGACTTCGGAGCTGTTCGTGCTTGGCTATCCACGGCGATTGGGATGGCCCTGCTGAGCGCGATGGTTTCATATGTCCAGGAGCCCATCATCTCTCAGTTGATGTGCAGTTACTCAAGTCACTCTTGAAGGGGGCGTTCAGAAAGAGCTTCCAACCCGTTCAACCCACCAGCAGTGATCCCCATGTCACAGTCTGTGTTCAGGTGCGCTCAGTGGTCGAACCAAGTGCCTGTTGGCATTCTAATGAGTGAACCCTTGCTAATCTAATCGCCCGCCATCAATTGCCTCACGTGCAAAGACGAGGCGCTGGTACTTTTGATCTGCGACCTCATTGCGCCTCCTGTATCTGATCTGAGGGCCATGTTCACCCGAATGACCACCGCCTGTAGGAATGAGCTATGAAATGGCCACTACATTGATATAGTTTGGTAGCAAATTGACAATCACCTGCCAATGGAATGCTCGATGATTAATAAAGTTTCAATAAAAAGCGTTACCAGTTATCCCGATGATAAGTCTGCCGATCTTGGCCCGTTGAAACGTATCAACCTTGTTTACGGTCTTAATGGATCCGGTAAGTCAACCGTTGGGGATTATTTGCAGAATCTTACAGGCAATCATTATCAGAAGTGCCAAGTTGATCCGCCAATCAAGCAAGAGCAAGTTTTTGTATACAATCAGAAGTTTGTCGAGAAGAATTTTCACCAGGAAAGTCATCCTGGTATTTTTACGTTGAATGAAGGAAATATTGACGCAAAAGAAAAAATTGCTGAACTGCAACAGAGCTATGACGCAGCTGCTGACGAAATCGAACGCATAAATAAGAAGCGGACGGGAATCGACGAAGGCAATACTAAAGCTACTACGGCATATAAGGATGCGCTCTGGGAGATCAGGCTAGAATTCGAAAAGGGGGATCTAGGCTCTTGTTTTAAGGGGGCGAGGCAGAAGGAAAACTTCAAGGATCAGTTGGAGAAGATACCGCTGCCGACAGGCGCGATCCGTTCGAAGAAGGAACTGTCTGAAGCGGCAAAGTCAATTAGTTCATCTGATGAACAGTCATTGCCGGCGCTACCGTATATAAATTTCAATGCGGAAGAGTTTGAAGGTGATGAGATTCTTGCGAAAGTCATTACGCCTTCAGGTGATTCCTATTTGGCTGGCTTGATCCAAAAGCTGGGAAATTCTGATTGGGTTAAAAATGCCTTGCCCTATTTGGAACAGTCCGAGAATGCATGCCCACTTTGCCAGCAGAAGCTTCCTCATGAGTTTCAGGGCCATGTAAAGTCGTTATTCGACAAAAGCTACGATGAGGAAGTTGATAAGGTCGTTCAGCTCAAAAATCGATATAACAAAGCGGCTGATGTGTTAGAGCTTGATTTGGAGTCAGCGACTTATCTCGCCTCGGCTATCCAGTCGGATGCCGATTTCATCAAAGCTAAGGGTGAGTTGAAGCGGTTACTCACAATCAATCGAACAAGGCTGGCTGATAAGCTCGGGTCAGTATCTAAAGCTGTTTCGTTAGAGTCGACTAATGATGCGCTAGATCGCTTGAATGCTGCAATCAAGGCGCAGAAAGTCAAAGACGACGAATATAATCTCAGATTGACCAAGAAGGATCAGCTGTTTGCTGAGGTGACTTCAGAGGTCTGGCAGCTAATGCGGAAGCAGGCTGATAAAATTATCGCAGCCCATAAAGGCGCAGAAAAAATATACTTGAAAAGCGCCGCAGATTTGGATGCCAAGAAAAAAGAGTTAAGCGATCAAAAAGATAAAGATTTCGAGGCCATAGCTGAATGCCAGAATCAGATGACCAATGTTGATGAGTCGGTTAAGAAAATCAATTCCGCTATTGCGAGTATCGGTATCAGTGGATTTACTCTAAAAAAAATTGATGGGGAAGGTACTAGCTATCGTCTGGTTCGTGAGAAAAGCTCCAACGACGTATATAAGTCCCTGAGTGAAGGTGAGAAGACGCTCATAACCTTTTTGTATTTCCTGGAGCTCTGCGCCGGTAGTGTCGACGCTGACAAGCCTGTGGTGCTCAGCGACAGGGTAATTGTGATCGACGACCCTATTTCAAGCCTGTCGCACAATTATGTCTATGAGGTTGCGGCGCATATTTATCACCGCGTTCTGTGTTCCACTGTAGGATTCAAACAAGTCATCGTTCTTACACATAATTTGTTTTTCTTCCATGAGCTGTTAAAAAATGCACCCAAGGGGGTGACCAAAAAATACGCCTGTTTTAGGGTTTCAAAAGGAGCCCATAGCGCGTTTGCCCAGCTAGGGCATGAAGAGATCAAAAATGATTACGAAACCTATTGGCAGGTGATCAGGGACGCACGCGATTCGAAAGTGCATGCTGCGGTGCTTCCCAATATGATGCGTAATATTCTGGAGCACTATTTTGGCTTCATACACAAAAGCGATGACCTGCTGAAAGCGCTTGAGGCACTGGAAAAAGATGATCTGGAATTCAAACCACTCTATCGGTACATAAACAGGCAGTCACATGGCGGCGCGATTAATGTCACTGACTTCGGTGGTTGGGGTGCGGACAAAATGATTGAGAAATTTGAAGGCGTCTTTGCGAAATCCGGATATCCCGAGCATTACGCCGTCATGATGGGCGGCACACCTGTCGAAGAAGAGGGCCTTAATCCTGGGGACGCATGACGGCCAATCAGACTGAAACAGCTTCAAGCCCGGCCCAGGCATGTGTGGTGGCAATGCGCCACCAAACTCTTCCATTCACTATGGGTCGCTGCTAGGATAGCTCAGCAGCTACCACCAGCGACTCCATTCCATCCTGCCCGACCCTCCAAACCGCATGAGCTTTGCGCAAGGGGCGCAAAGGCTATCAGCGGCAATGCTGAGAAAAAATGGAGGGTTTGTCCATGAGCAATCATGAGAGAGTCGTACCTGTACGACAATACGAACGTTTCCGCTTTGGTCGTTGGGAGCAGGTGCGTAAGCACCTTCGTTCCCTGCCACAGCGGTAATGGATGAGTTTGGTGGTAGCTGCTCTATTTCTCGCCTCCCTCTGTGCAACCCCGCCGTATCCTGCTCACACATCTGAATGCTAGTACTGGCTCACCTTCGACTTTGAAAGCCCCAGAGTGCGCCTCGCCTCAGCCTGAGTTTTCCCTTCGGTTTTCAGCTTCAGCACTGTAGCCAAGTTCTCCCTATTTGCGGGCTTGCCCTTGGATCGGGCCACCAAGCCACCGTCCTACATCTGCTCCTGGAGCAAATCCAGGCCGCCTGAAACTTTGAATTGATCCAGTTTCTGCTCTGCAGAGGCAAGGACTTCATCCGCACCACAATTCTTGTTGATCCTGCGCAGCCACTCCAGAGCCTTGTCCGCTTCGTTGCCCTCGGGGGGATCGCCAGGCGCATTGGCATACATGAAAAGGCTGTCTAGGATTGCGTGTGTCTCGTAACAGGAAACGGTGTCAGCAATCGCAGAGTTCACGTATTGGGGGATCGCTTCACTACCAATTTACGGTGCGGGCGGAGAAGTGCACGATTCCACCTATCCTGTTCCTGGATCAGCCTACCCAGGTCTATTTCCCCACCGCTGATGAAGGGACTGAGTTTATTGCGGCCAATCTTAGGTCTGATGACCTCAAGGACACCAACCTGCATGACGATCTTGATGCGGTTGCCAATATGTTCACCCAGCTCGCTAAGTTCTGTGATGACACCAAGCGTGATACTGGGGTGATGCCTCAAATTATCGTCTGTGATCATGCGGACGGCCTCTCGCTTGGTGAGGATTACAACTTTAACGATTTTGTTAGAGCGAGATGGCGGCAGCGCGGGCCGATCGCGGACTGACGACAAGTACGTCTTTGGTGATGTGGGTTTTGAGCTTTACGAGGTTCATCCCAGGTGAAATCGGCGAAATCCGCCAGGTCATCATTTCCAGCTGAGACCCTGGTCTTGCTCTGGAAGATTACATCAAGCACAGCGGCGGCATCTTCCGCGACATGACCATCCACGACTTGGATATCGGTCGCTGGTTGCTGGGCTAAGAACCAATGGAAATTACTGCAATGGGTAGCTGCTTGTGCACTAGTTATATGTCGTTTTCTGAGTACCAGCCTATGTGCTGGGATTTTTTTGTGTTAAAGAAAGTTAAAATTTCATTGCATTTGATGCAGCAGTAGTGCTTGCGGGGCTTGATGGGGCTTATGTTTTTGCTCAAAATGTGATTTCGCGCCGCTTAGTTGAGTGTAGAGAGGAAATAATGGAATACGATGAACGTTACGTGGTGACGCAACTGCATGCCGAATCGTTTGTTGACTTGAATAAAAGCTATGCGGAGATTAAATCAGAAGATTTCCTTGTGTTGGCTTTCTGTCACTTGGCGGTCGAAGTTGGAGGTCTGTCTGGTGAAGTTTCGGAAGTTCAATCTGCCGTAGCGGCGCTTAAGTTAAAGTTTGATCTAAAAAAGTATGACGAGAGAAGGTTGTATAATACCTTTTCAACTCATTATTCACAGCTTGTTAAGTCCAGTCGCGGAGGGTTCGGCAATTCCGAAGCTGTGCGTGTGGCTACATACTTAATTGATAAATTTATTTGTTATAAATACAGTATTCATCATGCCAGGCCGAGGGTTGTTGCTAGCTTTGTAAAGAGTATTCAGACAGATGTGGATTCGCTGGTAGTTGATATGATTCCTTTAGTTTCGGAATTGGCGATGCCTGGTGCAGATTATGGTTTGTATTCTGAAGGCCTTACATATAGTTTTTTGGGCGATGCTCTGCGGTTGAAGCTTTTTCTTAACGGCGTACGCTATCGGATTCTTGAGTTGGAAGATTTTGACGGTCTGTCTGGGTCAGAAACCTACATTTTTGATTCTCCAGGCCCTCATGTTCCGATGCACACTTACCTGGATCGATTTGAGCAGCTTTCAAGGCGCAACGGCTTGAGAGGTAAATTTGTGATTGTAATGCCCCTTGGGAAGGAAACTCAACGAGATGTTGCAAAATACGTCTCACCATTCATTAATGAATGGATACATTTGGATGCTGTAATTACGATTTCGTCAAGTGGATTAAGAGAGTCAAACTCTACATTCTTGATTTTGGTGCTTAGTAATAATGCTCCGGTAGCGGATAGGTTTACCTTGTATGTAGACGTTAGCCGATCAAATCCTTCGATATCTGAACTTGACCCGGAGGATTGTGCGTTGCTGGCGGGTGCCGTCTTTAATTTGCACAAGGGTAAAAAGCTATTTAATGAAAATATTACCCCGAGGGTTATGGGTATACTCAATGCTCAGTTCCCAAGCGGCTATCGTGATGTTAAGTTGTTATGCGCGGAGGTGGCGCAGAACCATAAGAAGCTACTAAAAATTCATCCGGTAAAAAGTATCTTAAATCGAAAGGCTAAGCGTGCCAGCTCAATATCTTTTTCAGCTGATCTTCGGGAAGTTATTTCGCGTATACAATCCAATGAGCAGTCTACTTGTGCGTATGTGATTGGAAGTAATGGTGCCGGCAAGAGTTTAATGCTAAGAGAGCTGATATACAGAATGTCCGAATCGAATGTGGAAACTGTCGGTGTTTCCACTGGGGTGCATGATCGATTTCCTTTGGATGACGAAAATTTAAAATTATTTACCTACAAAGGGCTGCGGAATAGATCTGAAGGAATTACGATTCCACGGCTGGCCCAGAATGCTACGAAATTGGCCGCATACATATTCAAGCGGCAGGACTTGATTGACGTGCTTACTGAGTGTTTATTCTGCTTCGGCTACGAAGCTAGATATTATCTAGTTAGGAAACCTCAGATCACCCTGGAAGAGCTCCCTGCTAATGTCCGTTTTGTACCTCTAGGTACAGTAGCAGCGGAAAATACATTGCCCCAAGACCTTGATAGATATGAGTTTGGAGTTGTTCGAGCAGATGACAAAGAGCGAATTTCCCCCATCTCCTCACTGAGTTCTGGTGAGCAAAATATTAATTTTATTTTGCTCACCATCTTGCGATCTGCAGCTCGCGATAAATTATTTTTGCTCGATGAGCCAGAAATTAGTCTTCATCTTCAATGGCAGCAAGCGCTTCCTAAAGTGCTCAGTATTATGTCTAATCGATTTGGTATGTCATTTGTTGTGGCTACACACTCACCCACGATTATCAGTAATGCCAATGAAACAAATAGTTACAGTTATGATCTACGACAGGGAAAGCTTCGGTTGCTTACCGATGAGCAGCGCTACTCTGTAGAGTCAATCATTTTAGAAGGTTTTGGAACGTATACACCGAATAATCGGGGTGTGCACGAGAAGTGCGCACGTCTAGTTGCGGGTTCAATGATGGATGGCGATGGTGATGCTATACTCGGAGGTGAAAGTCTCAAGCAGCTTGGCGAGTTAAGAGACTTGCTTCTCAGTAAAGTTAATAGAACGAATATCCCTGGCATGAGGGAGGATCTCGATCTAATTGAAAAGGCTTACACTGCTATTGAATTGCTTATGAAAGATCGTCGATTGCAAGACGAATCTCCAAGTGTTGATGTTGCTTATGAGTGATTATCATGTAATCGATCAAGTGTCGATGGCGGCAACGATGGATCGATACAAAGCTAAGTGCCATAAAACAAAAAAGCACCGTGGTAGGACACTGTTGATCTTGGCGCGTTTGAATAGAGATGCGTTACGGTTATTTGATGGTGATTATAAGGGGGCTCTTAAGCCGGATACGGATCTCTGGAAAGCTTTTTCAGAACGCGTGCCTAAGAAAGGTGTCACGTCTATTCCCTCTGGTAGTTCAATAAAGTCGGCATTTAGGGCATTTCTAGCTTCAGAGCAAGGAAATCTCTGCTGTTACTGCCAGCGCTGGCTGTTGAACAATGGGAACGCGAAACCAGTCGAGCATATTCTACCGCGTGAGTCATTCGAACAATACGCATTCAATTTCTGGAATCTTGCGGTTGCATGTGTGGACTGCAATGGGCTGAAAAGTGCGCATGTTTGGGTCGACAGGGCAAAGTACGGCATGCGTGAATATCCAAATCCTGCGTCATTTACCGAAATGTTCCACCCCAGGTTCCATCGTTTCAAGGAGCACGTGCGTTTTATTCGCGTTCAGACCAATGATCACAATATAACGCTTTACCGGGGTATCACCGACCAAGGTAAGAAGCTTTGCGATGATTTGCTGCGGGATATAGCGGCCAAGGAAGTATTGGTGAACGGAAATCCAGCGATGAAGGCGTCTCTTTCTGCGATCAATCAATTTGAGGCGGAGGAGGGTAGCGAGTTGGAAGGAGCCTTGATCAAGTTGCAGGAGGCTTTCACCGACGCTGCAATGAGACTCATTAAGCCTAAAGTTAGCTGAGTGAGCCCGCAAGCCCGCCTTGTTACCGGTTTGGCGGGCTTGTGGGGCTGCGTTTGGCTCGCAGTTCCGGGTATGCCAGTATCGACTGTTCAATGGGCAGCGACATGCAGTAGTTCTGGTGACTGAACCGCCCCGGGTTTATTAGACACCTCCGAGGCGTTTCGGCACTCCCCCCTAAATCAATCGTTTTCTCGCTCGCGTACATGCTTGCTGACGGTTTGCCTTGATACGCCAAGCCGACGGGCAACCTCGGCCTGTGAATGTCCTTCATCCATCAACTCGAAGATGGCGCTCTTCAGTTTGGTCGCTTTCGCGGTGACAGGGTGTGCGGTTTTGTCCAGTTCGTTGGAAACCGAGACGTCCAGCAAGTTCGATGAATCGAGGTCGTCATGGAGGCGGCGGAGAATCTCGCGGGGTGATTGCCCACGATGTGCCGCGTAAACGACTGTCAGCAGAGACAGCGGATCAAGTTGAAAGGACTCAGCAAGTTGCTCACTTACCTCCAGTGACACCGATCTTTCAGCAGCCTCCAAACGGCTGATTTGAGATTGGTTAATGCGCTTTGCAATGTTCTGCTGCGAGAGCTTTTTGTGCGCTCTGAGAAATTGCAGTGTTGCGGCATAGGCGGTGCGAAGCGACATTCAAGCGTTCCCGTCAAACAGAACGATATGTCGAATTTGTGTTGTCAGACGCAAATGCGTATTGGCATAATGGTCTGACACTGCCGCCTTATCTGAGGCAGGCGAACGGGATGGCCCTCTGGGCAAGCTCCTGATTACGGTGCTCGCAGGCGTCAGCATCGAACGTTCCTTTTGAAAGAAATGCACCTTTCAATATAGAGCTAAATCGAGTTAGAGCTTTGGTTGTGCCTCCCGATTTGTGGTGCCGGCAATGCATGGCGCTTTCGAGATGTCGACCCGCTTTATGGAAATGGGCGGAACATGAAAATCCAGATTTACTCTGACCTGCACAACGAATTCGCTCCCTTCGAACCACCCACAACAGACGCTGACATCGTCGTTCTGGCCGGCGACATCGACATCCAGGCGAGAGGCGTCAGTTGGGCAAACGACACCTTCAACTGTCCCGTCATCTACGTCTGCGGGAATCACGAATTTTACAAAGGCCACATCGACCACACCCTGCGCAAAATGCGGGAGGTTGCAGCACCTCATGTGCACGTATTGGAAAATCAGGTTTGGATTTGCAACCAAACACGCTTTTTGGCCACAACGGCCTGGACGGACTTCTCCTCCACGGGAGACACCGTGGCAGCAATGGTGACCTGCGGAATGTGGATGAATGACTTCCAGATGATCAGAGCAGAGGAGCGCTACCGCCGACTCCGACCCGCAGACGTGATTGAGCGAAACCACGAAGCGTTTGATTTTTTGGTTGGCGAGCTAAGCAGGCCCTTCGATGGGAAGACTGTGGTCATCACGCACCATTGCCCGATCCCTGAAGTCGCAGGCGAAAAGCATGACGGTCATTTGAGTGCAGCCTATTCCAACAGGTGGCATTCACTGCTTTCGATGGCAGATGTTTGGATTTTCGGTCATACGCATCGAGCCGTGGATATTGAACTGGACGGGTGCCGGTTGATCTCAAATCCGCGTGGTTATCCCCAAGAATCCACAGGATTCATCTCGGATTTCACGATCGAAATCTGATAGGTGTGGAAGGGCGGGGCAGGATGTACTGGATTAAAACTTACGGAGCAGAGCTTTCCGATTTTCGGTTACACAGATTGCCGACAGTCATAGAACGAGCGCGAGCGGCTATCGCTGATCCAAATGTTGTCGGGTATCTGTTGTGTGCGCTAGAGAGGCCTCCAAGAATGACTGGGCTGTTGTTTTGTGATCACACGGGTGGCTTTCCGGAAGGATTACCGATCCATACACCAGCCATTGTCGATCGATGCCGACGGGCAGGTTATGAGGTTGTTACCACGGTCGATGGTGGCGTTTACGTCGTCGCTCACTGGCTTTTCGAGAATGGTGCTTTAGATCGGTTCGACAGGGTTCATTGATGTGTTTGGTGGGGCGCTTGTGACTGATAAAGAGAAGCTTAGCGAAAAAAGAATGGGGCTCCCCCAATGTGTTTTGGACGCAAAAAAAATTGATTTCGGCGTCGAGATAACCGGCTACTTGTGTTGCGCCGAATTCCAGCCTCCCTGCGTGATCGGAGTGGTTTTTTCTGAAACACGCGGGCGGTTTGAGGACGGGAAAACGATCCGTACTTCGAGGCTCGTAAAGGTGTTCGAACTTATGGGATATCAGCTTTGTGAAACGCACAATGAAAGCCGATACGTGATTTGTCATTGGTGGCATGAGAACGGCGCCATGTCCGAGATCAATATGATCCACTAGCGAATTACAGGCTTTTCAATCGGCATCCAAGGTTACCCAATTCCCAGGATGCACGGCTCCCAGATGTCTGGATCCGTGCCGCTTTATAAGTCTTTAGAAAACTAGGCAGCAGTGTGCAAGCAGATTTGATTGAAGATGTGCTGTATGGCCCCGCGCAGATGCTCGGAGGCTCTCAGCTTGAAGACGGTGAGCTCATTCAACTGGCGCGTGAGGAGTTCGAGGGGCAGCCATTTTGCATTGTTCGGAATTGGATGCTACTCGACGTCATGCTCGCCGAGGCCCAGGAGCGTGAAGTGAGGAAGCAGGGACTTCAGCCCACTGTACTTTTCATCAGCCATGCTGTGTACGACAGTGATGCCAGCGTCCCAGCTAGCGATGGTTTCGTCACTGGCTATCAGAAAGACTTCCACGGATGTTTTTTTGAAAGCGAAGACGCCCTTTACATCTTGGCCGGCAGAGGCTTTCGCAAGCATGTGAGCTTGCCGGCTTTTCAAGCGCTGAATGCATACAGTAAGGCACGCTGATCGTAACTGCCTTCCTGTGTCCTGGTTCGCGAACGCTCTCCAGAGTCTTCCTCATTTCTCACTTCGGATATCGCGAATGTTTGATCCACGCAACGAGCTCCCCTTGTGCGCTAGCCACTACATAAAGGCGGTTGAGGCTGTGCGGGGGCAGGGGGCCGCTCTACAACTTCTGAGGGAGTTTTTATGCCTGAGCGCTCGCGCCGAAATGGTCTATGCGCTAGACATCGACGCCTTCTTTCTTCGCCTGGACGACCTCGACCGGTGGAGCAACAAACGCGTCGGAATGCTCGATGCCGTGTCCACCATGCCATTTAAATCTGTGGAAGTGCTCCGGGCTGAAATTGCGACGTGGACGCCACAGGATTACGCACACGTCCATGACAGCACGGGCTTAAACGCTTTGATCGAACTGGGATTGCTTCTGGGCAACTGATCGCTGTTTCACATCAAGTTCGAATTATCGATCAACCCAGTCCTATGCGAAGCGACGTGCTCTAAACTGCGAGATAACAATATGCTCGATCCCAAGCTGTTACGTAACAACCTTCAGGAAGTGGCGGATCGCCTGGCTTTCCGTGGCTTTGCCCTGGACGTCGCGCGCATCGAAGCGCTAGAAGAACAGCGCAAGACCGTCCAGACCCGCACCGAAGCACTGCAGGCTGAACGTAACGCGTGCTCCAAGTCCATCGGTCACGCCAAGCAGCGCGGCGAAGACATCGCACTGCTGATGGCGGACGTCGAGCGCATGGCGGGCGAATTGAGCGTCGGTAAAGTCGAGCTCGAAGCGATCCGTAGCGAACTGGACTCGATCCTGCTGGGCATCCCGAACCTACCGCATGAGTCCGTTCCAGTCGGCGTAGACGAAGACGATAACGTCGAAGTGCGCCGATGGGGCGCTCCACGACTCTTCGATTTCGAGATCAAAGACCACGTCGCCCTAGGCGAGAAGTTCGGTTGGCTGGACTTTGAAACTGCCGCCAAGATGTCCGGCGCGCGCTTCATCCTGCTGCGCGGCCCGATCGCCCGTCTGCACCGCGCCCTAGCGCAATTCATGATCAACCTGCACACCAGCGAGCACGACTACGAAGAAGCCTACACGCCGTATCTGGTTCAGGCCCCGGCGCTGCAAGGCACCGGCCAGTTGCCGAAGTTCGAGGAAGACCTGTTCAAGATCGCTCGTGAAGGCGAAGCCGATCTGTATCTGATCCCGGCTGCCGAAGTCCCACTGACCAATCTTGCGGCAGGGCAGATTCTTGATGCAAAACGATTGCCCCTCAAGTTTGTCGCCCATAGCCCATGCTTTGGTAGTGAAGCCGGCGCGTCGGGTCGTGACGCTCGTGGCTCGTTCCGACAGCACCAGTTCGACAAGGTCGAGATGGTACAGATCGTCGAGCCGTCGAAGTCGATGGAAGCGCTGGAAAGCCTGACCGCCAACGCCGAGAGAGTCCTGCAGCTGCTGGGCCTGCCTTACCGCACCCTGGCGCTGTGCACCGGCGACGTGGGCTTCAGCGCGGTCAAGACCTACGACCTGGAAGTTTGGATTCCGAGCCAGGACAAATACCGCGAAATCTCGTCGTGCTCCAATTGTGGCGACTTCCAAGCCCGTCGCATGCAGGCGCGTTTCCGCAACCCGGAAACCGGCAAGCCGGAACTGGTGCACACCCTGAACGGTTCCGGCCTGGCGGTCGGTCGTACGCTGGTGGCGGTACTGGAGAACTATCAGCAGGTTGACGGTTCGATCCGTGTACCGGACGTACTGAAGCAGTACATGGGCGTCGACATCATTCGATGAAGGCCTTGAACCTTCCTTTGGCAGATGCAGAGGTCAACTATTTTGAAGATCACTGTCTGTCATTCAGTTTGTTCGAGCAACTGGCCGGGGGTGTTGCCTTTGGACGGCGAAATATTAGGTAAGTACCTGGCTATACCAAAATGCACGCTTTCGAGGGCGGCTGGTGCAGGGCATTTTTCTGTAAGCGATAGGATTAGGCGGTAGAGGGAGGATATGGCCTTTATTGCTTCGGCCACGTCAACAAAAATATTTTTTCAGAAGGCCCCTTGAAATTTTTTTCGCGCGACGGATCTTTATATTTGAGGACAACAAAAAAGCAGCGATCTCGGCGCTCCACCTTCCACCGATCCTTCAGGGGAAACGGTGTTAGTTTTTGCTTTTGCTGTGCTTCTGTTTTTGTCCTTTTTTCTTGCGGTATACCTGCTGACGCCGACGTATGGCCTGCCTATGGGCATAGCAAAATCGCCCCTGTGCGGCGTAGGCCGCTGCTTTCCATTTTGATTTCAAAACAACGAGTCATTTTTTGAAAAAATACCCGTGTCGGACAACTTTCGTTTTGGTGAAGTCCGCATAGGAAATGGAGAGAGAAGATGGGAGAAGAGCTTGAATGGAAGGTTTGGCGCTTGGCGCAGCAGACACATGACACAGCAGCGTTTGTGCGACTGCTTGAAGAGGCGGTTGGTAGTTTTAAGAGGGCACCAGGTTTCGATCCTAGTGTGCGGATGCACGCGTCAGGGATCGGCGTGGAATGTATCAGGGTGCTGCAGGATGTTCTGAAGCGTCGTGATATCTATGCAGGCCCATCTGTAGACTATGTCGAGCTCAGATCTCAGCTGAAAATGCATTTACGCGACTTCTTGCAACAACACCTCGTGAAGGGTGATTTTGCCACTGATGAACTGAATGATGATCTGTTGTGCCGAGATCTGGGGCTGTAGAAGGCTCGGTGTTATTTCGCTTGCCCTTATCCTATCTGTCCAAACTTCTTGGCCATGATCAACTGCAGCAAACTCGCCAATCAGCGACCAAGAAATGGCAGTGTGAGGAGATCGACAGGTACAAAGATTCGCCTATAGCATCGTGGGCACCCACATTATCTGCCACCATCTCACAGTTTTGTTAACGCTTACGCATCATGAGCACTGCGACGATGATTGCCAGTGCGGCAATTGCAGTGGCGATCCAGCCCAATGCCCCCAATCCGAACTCCCCAATGCCCAAGCCACCAAAGATAGCTCCCAGGCCGATACCTGCGTTGGCTGCCGAGATGTTCATCGTCGCCGCAAGGGCTTGAGCCTTAACGCCGGCATTCATCACCCGAACCTGGCATACGGGGAAAAGCGCAGTGTAGGCGACGCCCCACAGAATCAGCGCGCCGATCAGCAGCATATGGTTACCAGCCAACGGTACAGCCGCCATCATGCCGACTGCGAGAATCGTCAGGAACAACACCATTGCTCCAAGCGGGTTGCGATCAACGAGCGCGCCACCCCATTGGTTGCCAATCATGCCTACCGCACCAAACCCCATGAGCCACCAACCGACTTGATTGGCCGGCACCGCACCCAGCGTCTGAAGGATGTCTGCCAAGTAGGTGTATGCCGTGAACATCGCAGTGAACGCTAAGACCGACAGCAGCACATGGGCAAGAAATCGTGGTTGCTTGAGGATGTCGGTATGCTTCTCGCCATGCTCTTTGGCGGGCGAGGAGGGCAGTGTCGGCATGCACAGGTGCATCAGGATCGCGATGATCAGAGAGATGGCAGCCAGCGACCAAAAGCTTCCTCGCCAGCCCAGGGTATCTGCTGCCACAGTGCCCAATGGCACGCCGAACACCAGTGCCGCAGAGATGCCGAGGTAAACACGCGACACGGCTTTGCCTGCGTTACCAGGGCCGGCCAGCTGCCCGGCAGTCTCGCTCGCGGTGCCCCAGAACACAGGAAGTCCCAGTGCTGGCATGAAGCGCGCCAGTGCCATCACCCAGATATTGGTCGAGAGCGCAGCAAGCACGTTAGACGCGGCGAAAACCAGGAGGATGACGGTGAACAGTTTCTTGCGTTCTACACCTGCGAGCTTGGCTGTCAGAAAAGGGCCGAACAGCATCACGGTAAAGGCAAACAGTGTCACAACCTGACCTGCCACGGCCACGGATACATCGAGGTCGCGCGCCATCGCAGGGAGCAGCCCCACGATCAGGAACTCGGTGGTGACAATAATAAATGCGGCGATTGCCATGATGAGGATCTGAAGAGCTGATCGCGAGGATGTGGCAGGCGCCAGGGCAGCTCCTGTCGTCGAGGATTGCATGTAGGTAATGCTCCAATAAGTTTAGACATAGCTTATTGGAGATTTTCGTTCCTATCCGAGATATAAATGACTGGCTATAGCGAACTAAATTCATTAATTGAGGTGGGTTATGTATTCGTCTGAACGCCTCAAGGGCATCGACGTATTTGTCACGGTGGCGGAAACCGGCAGCTTCGCCAGCGCTGCGCTCAGGTTGAATCTCACTGCCTCAGCCGTGAGCAAAAGCATTGCCAGACTTGAGCAGCGGCTGGGCCAGCGTCTGTTCGCCCGAACCACTCGACGTCTTGCGTTGACTGAAGCTGGAGTTAAGTTCTACCGAACCTGCAGCGGCGTCTTGGCTGACCTCGAAGAATCTGAACTAGCGCTCGCATCAGAGAGGCACGAGCCCCATGGCAGGGTGCGTATCGATCTGCCTGCATCATATGGCCGGCTCCATGTGCTGCCCCTGATCCTCAGCTTCCTGAAGGAGTATCCGCTGCTGCAGCCGCACATTTCGTTCTCGGATCGCTTTATCGACCCCGTCCACGAGGGTATCGACATCGTTGTCAGGATCGGTGGCCCCGATGCCTGGCATCCTGGGCTTGGCCATCGGTTCATTGGTGCTCAGCGCATGGTCTTCTGCGCATCTCCGAGTTATCTGCATGAGCACGGTAGGCCATCGGGTGAAGCAGGGCTGGAGCATCACCATTGCATCGCTTATGGCTACACCGATGGTCAGGTAGGCGCGTGGTATTTCGGGGGCCGCCAGTCAGGCGATCAGGAGCGCCGAATGATTCACCCGCGAATCGCTGTTGGGGATGGCGAAGGAGAGGTGGCAGCAACATTGGCTGGACATGGTATTGCTCAATTGCCGACCTGGCTTGTCCAGACACACCTGGATGAAGGCCGCTTGGTAGAGGTGCTACCTGAGCTTGCCACTGATGGATTGCCGATGAATTTGGTGTGGCTCAAAACCCGGGAAGCGCTTCCCAAAGTCAACATCCTGCTTAGACATCTGGGTGAGCATTTGGCGCCCTACGGCAGTGTGAAAGACGGCGATCGTCATAACTCTATCGCGCAGCAGCGCGGACTGCGAGACGCCCAGCTGCGCGGCGGCGCGCGTGAAGCTGCCTTCGCGGGTAATGACGACGAAGGCTTGCAGATCGTTGAGATTGGCGCGGGACATTGATGAGAGCCTTTTATGCAGAGCGCGGGATTATCCTCTGGGCGGGTGATTCAGGCGTTGGGGGCCTGCGTCGGCCCGGTGCTTTCGCGCGCCATGGTGGGTGATCTATATGGGCGGGAACAGTCAGCGAAGATGCTCTCGACGCTGATTCTGATCATGGGAGTGGCCCCCCTTGGCAGGCCCGCTGATTGGCGGTCAGGTGCTACGTTTATGGTCTTGGCAAGGCATCTTCTGGTCGTTGGCCCTGGTGGGATTGGTAACACTCTTTTCATTCCGCCGATTGCCAGAAAGCCTGCCTCACGAGCAGCGAACGTCCGAGCCGCTCAAGCAGACTTTTATCGGCTGCCTGCAGTTGGTGCGTGATCCACGGTTGATCGGGTATGCGCTGTCAGGAGGTTTCTTCTACGCTGGTGCCTACGCGTTTATCGTCGGAACGCCCTTTGCTTACATCGACTATTACCATGTATCACCGCAGGCCTACGGCTGCCTGTTCGGAGTCAACATTCTCGGGATGATGATCGCCAACTTCGTCAACAGTCGATTATTGAACCGCATGGGCAGTGAGCGAATTTTCCATCGAGGCACCCGGGCCCTGGCGTTCTTTGGCCTGATCCTCGGCCTGTGCGCATGGTTTGGACTTGGCGGAATCTGGGAGCTGGTCGTGCCGGTGTTCTTCTACATGTCGATGAACGGATTCATTGTTGCCAGCTCCGTGGCCGGGGCTCTGGCTCACTTCCCGCAACGCGCAGGCTCTGCGTCTTCGTTACTTGGCGCGATGCACTATGGCAGCGGCATTATTAGTGCCGCGCTGGTCAGTTGGCTATCGGGTGGAACACCGAGGGGAATGGCTCTTGTGATGGGACTGGCGGGCGTAGGGAGTCTGGCAACAGTACTGCTCTCTAATGCCGAAGATAGCTCTCGTTAGGTGCTACGTAGGGAGAGCAGCCGTACAAGCAGATATGTGCGCCTACCAACGCTGAGCGTCCGTTTCTGGCTTGCATATAACAATGGCTGGTTTGGACGCCCTCAATGGTGTGTGACCTAGGGGGTGGGTACGTGTGTTAGCGCTCCGGATCGGGGGAGCGCCTTCGGGTATAAGCCAGAGCATCAGGGCGCGGATAGCCAGCGACGGACGGTGTACTGCAAGTGATACGAGCTGCGCCAGCGACAAAGACGTTCGAGGAAACGGCAAAACTGAATTATTCAAAATTATGGCTCAGCAATAATTTTTGGCCTCTCCGTTCCAGTCTCAGTTGTCGCATGCAAACCCTATTGCACTGACCGATATTCAATATACTGTTAGGTAACTATCAAAAAGGATTCCCCCATGTCCAAACTCGCAGAATTCCGCCAGCTCGAAAAACACCTCGCCGAACAGCTCCAGGCTCTCGAAGCGCTGAAAGGCGATGCTGGCCTCAAAAAAGAAATCGAATTTGAAACCAAGCTACGTGCTCTACTCGCCGAGTACGGCTACAGCCTGCCGAACGTGATCAACCTGCTTGATCCGCAAGCGAGCCGTCGTGTTCTAGCTGCTAAGCCCCAAGCCGGTACTCGGAAGCCACGCCAGGTGAAGGTTTACAAGAATCCCCACACAGGCGAAGTCGTCGAAACCAAAGGTGGCAATCACAAGACGCTGAAAGAGTGGAAAGCGAAATACGGTTCCGACACCGTAGAGTCCTGGCTGAACAAGTGATTTTGGTTTGAGTACAAAAGGGCCCTATGGAGGCCCTTTTTTATTGGCGCGATGCCCATCTCGTAGTCAATGGGTAATTAAGACTGGGCGGATATCCCCATCCATCCAGGCTTCAGTGAGCTCGTCTATCCATCCAGGCGACACACCTTCCTGACACCATCGCTTAATCTGGTACTACTCGCCATAGGCAAACGCTTCGCTAGGGGCGTGTTCCATCTGTACGGTGCTTCGTAAGAAATCCACTGCCGGTGCTATATCACTTGTGACAGCTTAAAGCTCCGCACGAATTCATTAGATTTGACGATAATCAGAAGCGAAGAATCGGCGTCTTACCGATAAATCACCGCAACAGAAGGGTCGGTGATGCTCGGTAGAGAATATCTATATGCTCTTTTAGTCGTTGATTCTTAGTCGGTTTCACTCTCAACTGGCTTCTTTTTGACAGGTGAGAGTTGATGTCCGAGCGGTGTGATGTAGTGGTTTTGGGTTTGGGTGCCATGGGGGCCGCTACGGTGTATCAGTTGGCGAAGGCGGGTGCGAATGTTGTTGGTATCGACCGCCATCATCCACCCCACAGCCTGGGCTCCAGCCACGGCGATACGCGTATTACTCGGCTTTCGGTCGGTGAGGGTGCGCAATACGTTCCCATCGTGCGCAATTCCCACCGCATCTGGCGCGAGCTTGAGGATTTGTCGGGGGAGTCGCTGTTCGAACAGTCAGGTCTACTGGTTCTGACTTCGAGTCCCGAGTTTGACCCCGGCGACAAAACCGACTTCACCTTGCGCACCATCGGCCTGGCGCAGGCCTATGGCATCGAGCACGAGGTCTTATCCGCCGAGCAGATTCGCCAGCGCTTTCCACAATTTGCCAACGTACACGACACTGCCATCGGCTATTTCGAGCCTGGTGGAGGCTTTGTGCGCCCTGAACGTTGCATCGATGTGCAGCTCAAGCTGGCCGAACAACATGGCGCGATCCTGTACAAAGGCGAAACCGTGACCGGGATTAGCTCGAGCGAGCAGGGTGTCCATGTCACCACGAACCTGCGCACGCTCTTTGCCAACAAGCTGGTGATCAGCGTCGGCAACTGGAGTGGCGGTTTGCTGGGCAAGCTGTTTGACGACCTGCTCAGTGTCTACCGGCAGAAGCTGTTCTGGTTCGAGCTGGAGGAGGGCGCCGGGCTGGTGGGCCATTCACCGACGTTTATCCTCACCCACGGTCGTGGCGACGACAAAGTCAACTACGGTTTCCCGGCGTTACTCGGCGAGGGTAGCCTGAAAATCGCTACCGCGCAGTACCACACTACTTCGTTGCCGCGAACAATGGATCGTACGGTCTCGGCGGCCGAAGAGCAGGACATGTATGAGCACCAGGTGCACGGCCGCATCGCCGGTGTTACCTCGAAGGTGGTCAAGTCTGCGGTCTGCGCCTACACCGTGACTCCGGATCGCCATTTCATCATCGACGAGCATCCGTCGTTGCAGCACACCTTGGTGGTGTCAGCCTGTTCCGGCCACGGCTTCAAGCATTCCGCCGCACTGGGCGAGGCGTTTGCGCAGTGGTGCATGCGCGGCTCGACCGACCTGGATCTCTCTTCTTTTTCCCTGAAACGCTTCGAAGGTAAATTATCGTGAAACGCGTCGCTCTCTCCGTTGCACTGCTGGTCGCAGCCATGGGGTCGGCCTATGCCGAAACCCTGAAAATCGCAGTGGTGCCTGTGCCCCATGCCGAGATCCTGGAATACCTCAAGCCTGAGCTGGCCAAGGAGGGGGTGACGCTGGATGTCAAAGTCTTCTCTGACTACATCCAACCAGACCGGCAGACGGATGAAGGCTTGCTGGACGCCAATTACTTCCAGAGCAAACCCTACTACGAGGCGTACAAGAAAGACCGCCCAAGCAGCGATCAGGTGCCAATCGTGGCCGTGCACATCGAACCCTTCGGCGCCTATTCGAAAAAGATTAAATCCATTAATGAGCTCAAGGATGGCGCCACCATCGCCATTCCCAACGACCCGACTAACTCCGGTCGTGCGCTGCTGTTGATTGCCAAGCAAGGCCTGATCACCCTCAAGGATCCCGACAACATCATGGCTACGCGTCTCGACATCATCAGTAATCCCAAGCATCTGAAGTTTCAGGAGCTGGAAGCGGCCATGCTGCCGCGCGTTCTTAATCAGGTCGACCTCGCATTGATCAACGCCAACTACGCGCTGGAAGCGAAACTTGAGCCTCATAAGGATGCACTGTTTATCGAAAGCTCGGAGTCACCGTACGCCAATTACCTGTACGTACGTCGCGACAAGGCGAACGCCCCAGCAGTATTGAAACTCAGCGCTTTGCTTAATTCGCCTGAAGTGAAGAAGTTCATCCTTGAGCGCTATCACGGCGATGTCGTGCCTGCCTTTTGACGAAAGTAGGCTTACGCCAATTACAAACTTTTTTTTATTTAGTGTACGGTTAGGAGACTAACCAACTAGAGGCCTCTCATGTCTAAGCTCGCAGAATTCCGCCAGCTCGAAAAACACCTAGCCGAGCAACTCCAAGCTCTCGAACCTGATCCAGCTCATAGGTTGAGGATGCTGGTCGACATTGATTAATTGCTTTTAATGACTGCTTATCCGTTTCGGATTCTCGACCTCGTAGCAGCTTGAATGTCTGTCCGCCGGTGCTATAGGATGAAAGCATGAGATGGCATTCCTCCTTTAACCGCCTTTGTGCTGATGATGCCTACGTGAACCCTGGACAGGGTGCGTAGGTGTGTCTCCTTGTCCTCCAATCTAGGACAGGATCGTGACTCAAAATTTCATATCGACCCCCATCATAATCTGCAGTTATCAACACCTCCTCGGCGCTACCAGTCCAGAGGAGACTTGCAGCCATGCTGAAATCACTATTAGTTATCGCCATCGGCGCATCGCTCGGCGGCTGGTTGCGCTGGCTTCTGGGCATGAAGCTGAACGCGCTATTCCCGACAACTCCCCCCAGGTACTGTGGTGGCGAACATGGTCGGGGGTGACATCATTGGCCTAGCCATCGCGTTCTTGGCCGCATCCCCCTCCCTAAGCCCTGAATGGCGCCTGCTGATCATCACGGGTTTCTGTGGGGGCCTTACCACCTTTTCCACCTTTTCCACTTTTTCCGCCGAAACAGTTGCCTTGATTCAGGAAGGCAGACTTCTGTGGGCGCTCGGTTCGATT
The DNA here is from genome assembly GCF_054481235.1 of Pseudomonas fluorescens group sp. PF-69. Taxonomy (NCBI): domain Bacteria; kingdom Pseudomonadati; phylum Pseudomonadota; class Gammaproteobacteria; order Pseudomonadales; family Pseudomonadaceae; genus Pseudomonas; species Pseudomonas fluorescens group sp. PF-69. The sequence continues at coordinate 3,583,645 of NZ_JBTMNC010000001.1, forward strand.
TCATTACACGTCGTGGGCTCGTTGGTGATGACGGCTGCCGGGCTTCTGTCCTATCAAATGATTGGTACACGCTGAGGAGATGAACATGAACGGTTATCTAGTGATTTTCTTTACCCAGCAGAACCGGCGTTATCAGGGAAAGATGCTGGGTGAATGGATCGTCGACGTGGCTAAAGAGATGGGGTTGCGCGGCGCGACCCTCTGCACAGGAATCGAAGGATTTGGGCACACAGGGAAATTGCACTCATCGCACTTTTTTGAGCTGGCGGATCAACCGACGGAAATTCGAATGGCTATTACCGAGGATGAATCCGAAAGGTTATTCAAGCGATTGGAGGTTGAGGAAATCTCTGTGTTTTACATAAAGACCCCAATCGAGATGGGCACCGTTGGCAAAAAGGCCAACTAGCCCGGCCCCATCCTAGACCTTCGGAGATACGAGTATGGGCAATACAGACGTCCCAGCTGGTAACGCAATCCCCGATTCACCTTTACGGGGAGGGCCGGCTGAGCAGTAGGCGGCGTGAGAATGCATTTTTCTTGTAGTCGCTGCTTCGGGCCTGCGGCCCGGCTGAATCAGTTTAATGACTTCGAAGGCACTGAGTAGCGACGGTAGTGTGGTGCTGTCATCGATCAAATCGTCCCACGTTATGAGCAACTGCTCGTGGTATCTCGGCAAATTAAACACCATTCAAGAACCTGCTGAGACGAAGGATTAGAGATGGAATGTACCTTCACCCTCGCGTACCAATTCCCCGTTGTAGATCTTATCGAGAACCATTCCAGGGTCGCTTGTGCTTGTCATCGGAAACTGATGGCGAAGACTTGCTGTGGTGGCTCATAGCCGCTAATAGTGAGGAGGTGCTTGGAGAGGGCGTGAAGATGATTTCGAGATTTGTTGTTGTCCCTGCAATACCAACAGAAACGGGGTCAATGCGTAATGGAATACGCTTCTACTGCGAGACTGCCCCCATAGGTTTCAACATCTATGACAACGAAGAAAAGTTACGTCTGGCGACTACCTACCAAGCCCGAGAGGAAGCTGATGCTGAGTGCCAGCGACTGAATCTGGAGCGCCTTCAAAACGTACTTACGGATCGAGAACCCATGACTGCACGATAGGGCATTTTCACTCTCAAGAAGGTATCAAGTACTTGGCATTTCGAGGCAAGTGGATCAGATGCTCAGGGACGTACGACCTACACCATTTTGACGCGGATGCTCAGCATTTAATGTCGAGCAAACAGTCTCTGCCTCTGTCCTGACCTTGAAGACGCCATGCTGGCTGAGCCGCCCTCTACAAGATCCACGATCCTGTATCGCTTGCTGCCATCGGCCAGTGTGGTCGTCTCGATCACTCTGAATCTTGGGTGCATGGTTGCTTTCCGTGCATGAGATTGGTGCCCTACAAGTAGCGATAAACGGAGGCGACTTCAAGAACGGGCCGGGCTTAAGCTGAGACAATTTATGACGGTGCACCGTGCCTCTTATCGCATGAAGCACGGTTCGGCAGTAGGTGCCGTGTTGAGCCATTTTTCCTATAGTCGTTGCTTCGGGCCAGTAGGGCCCGGCTGTCGCATCCTCAGGTAGGGCCTTGCTTGTGGGGGCCGACGCCAAATTGACCCAGTTACCAAGATGTCACTGACCCAGTCTGTTCCTAGCGAACCATTTTCGTTGCTGAATTTGTTTCGATTTGGAGGTGGGGCAGTCTTGCGTCAGCACTTGGGTCAGTTCGGCGTCAGCGTCAACCGCGAACATCTTTTCCCCGTACAACGTTTTGATCAGGGGCTTACGGGCCTCCGAGTCCACGGGGGGGGCCACCCGTCGGTGGGTGGGTATGCCGTAAATCTCACCGGCAATTTCAAACTCATGCATATGCTCTCCCTCCCAGCACATTACGATCTGAATCACTGAGAGGTTGTGAAAAAACTCTCGCCTATTGCGGCAGCCTCCAAACGATCACTGAGGCGTTGCGCTACACAGAATTTAAGGCGCAGATTATCCGGCCAGCTTGGCCCTCTGGTTGGGCGCATCACTGTTCCTGCCAATCCAGGTCACAGCAGAAGACATAGAGTGTGCCGCTAACCCTGACGGTCTGCGATAGCGTGATACACATGCGCGAATCCGCCACCGACAGATAGGGCCGACTGATCTGGATGAACCCTGGTTGCTTCAGTGCCCGGTAGTGGTAGTGCTTGTGCGACCAGTTGGCGTTGTCGCCACACAGCAGGGGCGAAAAGCGCGCATTCAGCTGTTGTTGGTAGTGCGGAGCATAGACATTGCGCGACACCTGATACCCCGCTTCATTGAGCAGATAGCAGCGCACCGAACGTGGGTCGCTAAAGAGCAAAGCGCTGCTCAGGTCAAACTGCTGGTTGGCACTAAAGTGCGCCACGGCCTGTTGAAACAAGCCTTCTATTTCACGCACGTAGTGCTGCAAGTCGGCGTTGCGTTTAACGCTTTGCCACTGCTGGCCGCGCAGCAGGCTGTCGAAGGTCGTGGCCAAACTCTGCTCGGCGTCGATGTGGGTTTGTGGTTTGGCAAAGTAGAAGCCCTGAACCATTTCGGCGTTGGCCGCAATGGCCAGCAGTGCCTCGTGTTCGGTTTCCACGCCTTCCACCACTACCAGGCTGCCAGCCTCGTGCAGCAAGCTGACGATGCCGGTGAGAATCCGTTCGACTTGGCGCGAATGACCGGCATCCTGGATCAGGCGGCGGTCGATCTTGACGATGTCGGGTTGCAGATCCCAGATGCGGTCGAAGTTGGAGTGCCGTGCGCCGAAGTCATCGATGGCAATCAAGCAGCCCAATTGGCGGAAATGGCTGATAAATCGCTTGAACTGCTGATGATCACTGACCTCGCTTTCAATGATCTCTATCACCCGTTTATGCGCCGCAATACCAGTGGTCTGCAGCAGGTTGTGGGTAAAACCAATGTCCGGCTGTACGCTGACCAAGTGCTGCGAGTTCAAATTGAGAAACAGCCAGGCTTGCCCCGTGGCCTACTGCGCAAAGTTATGCATATGCAAGATCCGGCAGGTGCGATCCAATTCCAAGTGTTCACCGCTATTACTCGGCATGGACAGCAGGGTTGCCGGCGACTTTGCCGTGCCATCGGCATGGTGTGCGCGAATCAGCCCTTCGTAGCCCACCGCCCGACCATGCGCGATACTGAATATCGGCTGGAAATGGCTGGTCAGTGACAGGCCACGATAGCGGGTGGCAACTATGCGGTCGCTTGGCAGACCGCGTACTGGCGGGAAGGACATCTGGTGATTGTAGTGCAGCGGCTGGACGGTATTTAGCATCTGTAGTTCCTTAGCGAGGCTGTAGCTGAGCCAGCGCTGCATCCACTAGGGCCAGCAGTTCGTCAATGCCTTGGGTGGCGCGTTGGAAGTAGGTCTTGGCGGCAATCACGGGTTGTATCTGGTCGAGCAGCTCCTCTTTTGTGCAGCGTAGAAAATCCTCCACCACCTGCTCGCGATGCTGCAGGCGGAACACATCGGCCTGCGGGTGATCGGTGGCGTGGCGTTGCAGTGTGGCGAAGGCCGTGCCGGCCAGCAGCTCGATCTTCTGGTAGAGAAAACGCATCCTCACGCGCTGCTCAGGGCTGCTCTGACCGGTCGCCGCGATGCCGGTGCCCAGGGCGCGCGCCTGGCCCGCCCATTCTGCCGCCTGGACTACCTCGCGCCAGATGCAGGGCAGGTAGCCCAGCTCGGCACGACCCTCGGTCAGATCGATTTCGTTCGCCACATCCTCCATCAGAAAGATGCTGTTGCGAATGATCAGGTGATGCTGCAACAGATTGTTTGCCCGGTCGCTACCATGCCCTTCGCGCATGCGCGACCAGTGATCGATCAAGCTATTCCAGGAGTCCCGGTGCGTGCTGTCGAATTCCTGGGCCGCACGGATATGCTGGTCGAGTCCCTGGCGTGCGGTGACAAGATCGTGACTCAGGCTGGCATCGCCACAGAGCACGCCATTGCTCAGGCCGCGATGGCGCTGAAACCCGGATATAAGGGCACGCAACAAGGCCAACTGGCGAATGTTCAACTGGATATGTTGGCGCTTTTGCCTCTGCAGGCGTCGGTGCAAGCCATAGAACAGCAGTATCAGGGTGGCCAGGGTGAAAGCGGCGAGCAAGAGCGGTAGTCCGTGCAATACATGCATATTGATTACCCCGTCAGATGAGCCAGATGGTGGGCGATGGATCGCGCCTGATCGGCGGCCTGCAGGTTGTCGGCATTACCTTGGCGGACTTGGTCGGCCAGTTCGGCGATTTCCGCAACGGCCTTGCCCTGTTGTTCGGTACTGACCGCCACTTGCTCGACCTGTCCGGTCAATTGCAGGGTGCGCTGTTGTACCTGATTGAGCAGCGCGCACACTGCCTCGGAACTGGCGGCGCTGCGATGCGCCAGATGGGTCAAGTCGGACACCTGCACCGTGGCATCCTTGATGTGCTGTTGCACCGATTCGATGTTGCGACTGATTTCTGCCGCCGACTCCTGGCTGTGTAAGGCCAAACGGCGAACTTCATCGGCCACTACGGCGAAGCCACGGCCGCTCTCACCTGCGCGGGCAGCTTCGATGGCGGCATTCAGGGCAAGCAGGTTGGTTTGCGAAGCAATCCCGCGGATGGTGCCGGACATTTCATTGATGGTGCGCGAGTTGGTGTTCAGTTGCAGGATCAGTTCGTTGGTGGTGATGGCTTGCTGCGCCATCTCGGACACCTGCCGCACCAAGTTGGTGAGCTGGTCGATTCCATCGGCTAACTGTTCGCTGGCCACGACGCTGGTCTGACGCGATTCATCGGCCAGTGCCGCCACCTGTAAAATGCTCACATTCAGTTGTTCTACCGCCGCTGCGGCGACAGTGGCCGATTCGCTTTGCCCTTCGGCATTACTGGTCACCAGCGCAGCGCTTTGTTCGAGTTCGTGAGAGGAGTGGGATATTTCATCCAGACGCTGCTGTAACATTTGTTGCTGGCGTTGTTCGCGGTTCAGCCACTGCTGAAAGCCGCGTCTGATCGACTGCAGCAGCCACTCGGCAGCGTTGATTGGCTCCTGGGAGCCACCATGCAGAGCGGAGTTTTCACAGTAGCGTTGCAACTGCCCGATCTCCTGCAACAGCAGCCAGAGGCTGGCAATGGCCAAGTAGGCCAGTACCGCCCAGAGCGGCCCTGTTGGCAGCGTCGCAGCGGCCAGGGCGCCGCCCGTCAGGCAAATCACTAACAGCGTGCGGATCATTCCGACGATGCCCAGTTCACGCAGCAGCAAGAACGCAGGGTAGGTGAGCCACTTCATGCGTCTGAATCTCCAATGCGATAGCCAAAAAAAACGCCTGAAGCCTCTGCAAAATATCTGCAGCGGGTTCAGGCGCCTTTGCCTTGCAGGAGCGAATCCTGCTGATGTGGTTTTTCAGATAGCAAGAGTGATGCCATAGGTTCTCGGCAACTTTCAAAGAATTTGACCCACCGTCATGTTGCGCGCAGCTTTTATATCGTTGGGTTACGCGGCGCAGCAATTACGCAGTTGATTTTCAGAACTTGCTTTGCATCACTAACCTGCGCGGCCCTATCCACCCTGCGCATTATCGCGTCCCAGGCATCACTTGGTTGACCTGCACGCTTCAACCCATAACTGGGACATGGTCTTTTCAAAATGGCTGTCGGTGCACCATGAAAGCAACAGATCACTCGCCGTGCTTGTTGCTTCTTGCGATCCGGCGAGTAAGCGAACCAAACCGCCGCCGGTGTTGAATAACCCGCTGGTCGGTCGTCAAACACATACATCCACAAGCGAGCGGTTTTGGTTTTATCGTGGCCCGGTGTGAGCACGCCAATCGGCGTGTAGTCGGCATAAATTTTATGGCTGCTCATGACATGGTGCTTAAGGGTGCTGATCAGCGGTCTGAGCAATTGACTGCTCTGACCAACCCAGTCGGCCAGGGTTGAGCGCTCCAGATCCATACCCTCACGGGCGTAGTTCTCGGACTGCCGATACAACAGCAAGTGATCGAAAAGTTTGGAGACCAGCACATAGACCAACAACCCCGGGCCACCAAGTCCTCAGGCTATCGGGCGACTCGGCGCTGGGACATGATAGCGAGCGATCAACGACACGTATCCATAGGATCAGTTTCAACATTGATTTGAATCAATAAAATGCCATGGACGGTGTTGTAAACAGCGCATCAACCTTGTGGGGATGCAGTTTGATGAACGAGTCCAACCAGACTACCCGAATTATCTGCAACGACCTTGAGCTAGCCGATCAATTGCGCCGACTGTTGGTTCACATAGCACCAGATTGCGAGGTGCTGAGCGCGCCGAGTAATTGCAGTGTCGTGCCGTTTTGCCGCTGGCTCGGTGAAGCACATTTGGGAACACCTGGTTTGGTACAGGCTGCTTTGATGGATGCTACCGAGGTTTTGGAGCAGTCTCGGCACGCCTTCAAATCTCGCGAGCTGGGGCTGCTACGGCGGCGCTTGGTAGTATTGCTGGGTAAATTGTCAGACAATCCACAATGATGTATATATGCCATCAGTAGGTTCTGCCTAATGCGGGAACCGGCTTTGCCGAGCAGGACAATGGGCCTGAAAGACGAAGCGCCGTGACACCAGTTCTTGACCAGAACTCGTTATCACGGCGTTTTTTTTTCAGCAAAAAGACATCTGTACAAGCACAGGGACATACGAATGAAGGTGGCAAATGATCTGCCGGAGTTACTCAGACGTATCCGTCTCGATCACGAGGAGATTGTCGAACGCTTTCGCTTTCTCGACTGGAGTGCCGAAGATGCCGAGCGACTCGGCGCAGCAGCTCAGTACATGGCTCCAGCTCAGCAGGCTTTCGTCGATCACTTGTACCGTCATCTGGAGCAGTTCTCCACGCCGTCGGCACTACTTCGCGCGCCGGAGGTCACGGCTCGCCTGAAGCACAGCCAGGCCGAGTATTACCAGCGTTTGTGGAGCGGCCCCTACGATGACACTTACGTCAATGGACGTCTGCGCATCGGCGTGATCCACCAACAAGTCGGCCTGGAGTTGAAGTGGTACCTTGGCAGCTACCGTCTATATCTCGATGACATGCTTAAAAGCGTGTTCGACAACAGCGACCAGGCCACTCTTTACTCAAGTCTGTTGAAGGCGGTGTTCTTCGACATGACTTTGGCCATCGATACCTACAGTGCGGCCCAGCACAAGGCTCTGGAGGACAGTGAGGCGCGCTTCGCCCGTGCGCTACGCGGTGCCAACGACGGAATCTGGGATTGGCATGTCGATCAGGATCGACTGTACGTTTCAGAGCGCTGGGCCAGCATGCTCGGCCTCAGCCGCGACAGCATCGGCGAGAGCAGTGCCAGTTGGTTCGGTCGCGTGCATCCGGACGACCTACCGAATTTTCGCCAGGCCATCGATGCCCACTTACAAGGGCAGACATCGTCTGTCCACCATGAGTACCGTATCCGCCAAAACAACGGTGATTATATTTGGGTACTGGTGCGAGGGGTCGCCGAAGTCACGACACCAGGCCAGCTGCGCATGGCCGGCTCACAGTCCGATATCAGTGCACGCAAGGACGCCGAGCAGCGCCTCAAACATGCCGCCCACCATGACCCGCTGACCGGCCTGGCCAACCGTATGCGGCTGGATGAGCAAATGCAAAAAAACTTCATGGAACAGCGCAAGGGAGGTGCCCACGAGGCGCTGCTGTTCATCGACCTCGACCGCTTCAAGTTGATCAACGATAGTCTCGGCCACAACGTTGGTGATCGCGTGCTGGTAGAAGTGGCGCAGCGCTTGAGAGACGCTCTGCGCCCCAGTGATCAGCTATTCCGCTTCGGCGGTGACGAATTCATTGTATTGCTTCATGAACTCACCTGCGACCGCGACGCCGAGCAAATATCCCAACGCATCCTCGACAATCTGCACCAACCGCTGCACATGGACGGTCGTACCCTGGTGGTCAGTGCCAGTATCGGTATCGCCCCATTGCAGGATAATGGCAACGCGCTGGATGTCTTGCAGGCCGCCGACCTTGCCCTCTATAGAGCCAAGTCTGCCGGCAAGGCGCGGTTCGCTCACTACAGCGAAGCGTTGCAAAACACCGCACACCACCATCTGGAGCTGGAGTCCGCTCTGGGCCAGGCGCTGCAACACAATGAATTCGAACTGTACTACCAACCGATTTATCGCCTTGACCTGGGGGCACCCCTGGTGACCGGGGTCGAAGCGCTTTTACGGTGGCGCCATGGCGAACGCTTGATCTCACCACTGGAGTTCATCCCTGCGTTGGAGGAGTCGGGGGAAATCATCCGCGTCGGCGAATGGGTATTGCGCCAAGCCTGCCAGCAGACCCGCCTCTGGCAACTGGCTGGACATGACCATCTGCGCTGTTCGGTGAACATCTCCAGCCTCCAGTTGCAACAAGTCGACTTCACCCTCCGGCTAATCGACATCCTGCAAGAAAGCGGCCTGCCGCCAGCTAGTTTGATCCTGGAGATTACTGAAAGCCAACTGATGCATGACGATCTGGACACATTGGCCTGTCTGAATGAATTGGCCAGCCGTGGCGTGTTGTTGGCGCTGGACGATTTTGGCACCGGTTACTCCTCGCTCGCTTATCTCACACGCTTTCCGCTGCACATCCTCAAGCTGGATAAAAGTTTTATCGGCGGCATCCCGTGCGACAACAAAAAGAGCACGATCAGCCAGGCGATCATCGGCCTCGGCCGTAGCCTTGGCCTGGAAGTCGTGGCCGAGGGCGTTGAGAGCCCAGCACAACTCGACTTCGTGGTCAGTGAAGGCTGCCACTACGCCCAAGGCTACTGGTTTAGCCGACCACGACCTGCTGCGCAGATGCAACGGTTGTTCAGCGGGGAAGACTGTTTCGAGGGGCTTGGATGTCCATTGCTGTAAGCACGGCAGGCACCCAGCGTTATCCATCAGCTAAGGAGGCAAATAATGAAAATCAATCTTCCGGTCAGTGGTCGTGCTGTCGAGTTCAGCGTCAATGCGAACATTCTTTCAACAACCAACCCCAAGGGCGCCATCACATACGTAAATCCGGATTTCATCAACATCAGCGGTTTCAGTGAGGCCGAGTTGCTCGGCGTCAATCACAACATCGTGCGTCACCCGGATATGCCGCCAGAAGCCTTCGCCCATCTGTGGCAGACCCTCAAGGCCGGACGCTCGTGGATGGGCCTTGTAAAAAATCGCTGTAAGAATGGTGACCACTACTGGGTCAGCGCCTACGCCACGCCGGTGCAGCGCAATGGTGACATAGTGGAATACCAATCGGTTCGCACGCTCCCATCAAAAGCACTGGTAGATGCCGCCGAACATCTCTATGCGCAGTTGCGCAGCGGCAAAAAAACACAGAGTCTATGTCCGTCACGACTTTCCGTCGGCCTGCGCTTGGCACTTGCTTGTACCGGGCTAAACCTGCTCGGCTTTACCGTCTTGGGCTGGGTTGGCATGCTCTCTTGGAGCCACGCGGCCATCGCTGCGCCGCTATTCAGCCTGTTGCTCGGCGGCCTGCTGCGCTACAGCCTGCGCCCCCTCGACGCCCTTGCCCGAAAGGCTAAAAATATCGCCGATAACCCGCTAAGCCAGATGCTGTACAGCGGCCGTCGCGACCAATTTGGACAGATCGATTTCACCCTGCAAATGCTCGAAGCCGAGACGCGGGCAGTCGTCGGCCGCATTGCCGACTCGGCCCGTCAGTTGAACAAAGAAGCCGAAGAACTCGTCGCCGCAGTGGACAACAACAACTGCGCGACCCTACAACAGCAAGGGGAAACTGCCCAGGTGGCCAGCGCCATAACCCAGATGGCCAGCAGCGTGCAGGAAGTGGCGCGCAATGCTCAGCTAACCGCCAGTGCCGCGAACTTGGCCAATCAAGAAACCGACCGAGGTCGACAACTGGTTGAGCAAACCCGCCAGCACATCGACAGCCTCGCCAGCGACGTGCAACAGACCAGCGCGGTGATTCACCAACTGGAACAACATAGCCAGGAGATCAACCGCGTACTCGAGGTCATCCAAAGCATCGCCGAACAGACCAACCTGCTCGCCCTCAACGCAGCAATTGAAGCTGCTCGCGCCGGCGAGGCTGGGCGCGGTTTCGCCGTGGTCGCCGACGAGGTGCGCGGGCTGGCTTCGCGCACCCAGCAATCCACCGCAGAAATTCAGGGCACCATCGATACCTTACGGCGCTCCACGGGTGACGCTGTGGTCGCGATGCAACGCAGCCACAGTAAGGCAGAAGGCAGTGTTGAACAGGCACTGTTAGCCGCGCGGGCGCTGGATGGAATCACCCAGCGAGTCGGTGAAATCAGCGACATGAGTGTGCAAATAGCCGCCGCCGTGGAAGAGCAGAGCGCGGTGGGTGACAGTATCCAGTGCAACCTGAAAGGTATCAGTCAAGCCAACCAAAGTAATGTACTTGCCAGCAGCCAGAGTCGTACGACTGCAGCCCATGTCGCCAAACTGGCTGAGCGCCTTCAACTGCTAGCGGCGCAATTCTGGGGACGCCAACGTAATGAATGACGGGTTCGAGTTGGCTGATAAGAACCCACCGTAAAGACAACTAGGACTGGATAGCCAAGCGTTGATGTTTTCCCGCCACCGGCATCTGAGCGGTGTCTATCTGTGCTTTACGACCTGTGGCAGCAGACAAAAAAGCCAGTGATGCCAACTGGTCGTTCCTCCATGAGAATAGGTTGTCGGCGCGGACGCCGAATTGATCCAGTTACCGAGATGCCACTGACCCAGTCTGATACCTGGCGAACCATTTCCTGTGCTGGATTTCTGCCGATTTGGGTTGGGTCAGTTTTGCGTCGGCACCCAGGTCAATTCGGCGTTGGCGCCAACAAGCAGTACCGCTGATGGTGCGTCACAACATTCCCCCTAACCCCGTGCACTACGCCCTTTGGTACACCTACAGCAAAGGTCAGGAACCGGAACTCAATCGCCACCTGGACAGGCTTGTTCAAGACTTTGACTGTTTTCCTCCTGAGTCCGCTGAAAAGCTTTTTCGCGAGTACATCATTCGTGATGAGCTGGAGGACGCAAGCATTGGACAGCAGCAAGCCATCAAATTGGTAGATGGTATGGAGCGCGACGTTTCGCGTAGCGTAAAGGGCAGCATCAATTTTCAGGTCAGCCTTAGGCACTGCCTGGAAATGCTTGAGGTACCGGCCGACAATAGTCTCCCGGCTATCCTCAACGAGCTACAACAGAGCGCTCAGGTGATGCAGGATCAGCAAGCGCTTTTTCTTTACCAACTGCGCGCCGCTCAAAATGAGATTAAAACCTTGCGCGACAAGCTGGAGAAGGCGAGCCTGGCAGCAACGCTGGATGGCCTGACCCAAGTGTTCAACCGTGCCACGTTCAATCGCTTGCTGGAGCAAGCACTAAACAATGCCCCCGATGGTGTGGCGCTGGTCATGTTGGATATCGATCACTTCAAGCAATTTAATGACCAATACGGCCATCTTTTAGGTGATCGTGTACTCCAGCATGTCTGTCAGGTGCGGCGTGACTTGCTTCCACCTCATGCCATAGTGGCACGCTATGGTGGCGAAGAGTTTTGTGTAGTTTTGAAGGCGTGCAGCGATCTTGATAGTGCCCATGCTTTCGCTGAGCAACTGCGTTTGAAAATCCAGTCGTTGCGCATAAAGGCGCGCAGTACCAACAGAGTGCTAGACACGATTACGGCGTCTTTCGGTGTCGCGCTCTTCGAGGCTGGGGACAGCCTAGATTCGCTTCTGACTCGTGCCGATGACGCCCTTTATCAAGCCAAGCGTAGTGGACGCAACCAAGTTGCATCAATAATACGACCAGACCCAGAGAATATGGTTGGGTCGCCAAAAAATTGAGCTTCGATGGAAAGACGGGAAGGTCGGGCAGGGCAGGGGCCTTTGCCCAGCGAAAACGCCGCATCGCTCGCCGGGTGAGCACGGGTAGCAATGGAAACTTCCTTAATCTGCGAGTATTTTCTAACACTCGTCTGTAATCGATGCGTGTGCGATTTCCTCGATTGCGGCCATTGCGCTTGGCTTGGTTAAAAACACAGAGCCTTCACTCTCGACTTTCGCAGTATTGGTCGGTATTCGGTGCTCGAACTCTATCAGCGGCATTGGTCGGCCAAACAAGTAACCTTGGAAACTGCGGCAGCCGAGCTCAAGCAGAGCGATGTATTGCTCATGAGTCTCCACTCCTTCGGCAATCACCTCTAGCTGCAGACTATTGGCCAATGCGCAGATGGCTTTGATGATTGCAAGACTGTTTGTATCGCCTGGCAGCTCGCGAACAAAGGACTGGTCGATCTTCAATTGATCTAACGATAATTGCTGCAAGTAGGCAAGCGACGAGTAACCGGTGCCAAAGTCGTCGATTGAGAAGCGAATGCCATGGGCTTTGAGTTCACATATACGAGCAACGGCACCTGGCAAGTCGTCAAGGAGTAGTGTTTCGGTAAGCTCAAGTTTCAGCCTGTGCGCATCTGCACCACTTTGATCCAAAATCTGAAGCACTCGCTCGACAAAGTTTGGCTGATAGAGAAGCCGTGCACTTAGATTGACGGACAAACTGAGCGATGCCGTGGCCGATTGGTGGTGCCACAACGCTAGTTGATCGCAAGCATTCTGCAGCATTTGCAAATCCAGCGTCTCAATCAAACCTGCGAGCTCAGCCACCTCAACAAAGTCCGCTGGACTCAGTAGACCACGCTGAGGGTGTTGCCAGCGTGCCAATACTTCAGCACCAACCAAGCACCCTGTGTCATCCAGCTGTGGTTGCAGGTAGGGGATGAACTCTTCAGACAAAAGCCCCCGGCGGATATCCTGTTCGAGGTTAAGGCGCTCGCTAATGGCCTCTTGCATGCGTGGATCGAAGAACCGCGCCGTATGCTTACCTGCCGCTTTAGCCTCATACATCGACAAGTCCGCACGTTGCATGAGCTCATCTATCGAACAAGAACCGTCGTTGAACAGGGTCACGCCAATACTCGCACTGCTGCGCAGTTCCAGTCCGTCAATTTGGTAAGGTTCGGCCAGTGTCGCTAGCAGCAATGTGGTGACATGCTCGACCTGCATGGCGGCCTGTTCTGGTTGCTTGTTGAGATGCTCCAGCAGCACCACGAACTCATCGCCGCCAAGGCGTGCCACTGTGTCACTGACCCGCACTGCGCCGTTGAGCCGTGCAGCAGCCAGACACAAAACTTTGTCACCAATATGGTGCCCATGCAGATCGTTGATGTTCTTAAAACCGTCGAGGTCGAGAAACATTAGTGCTGCGCATTCGCCGCTTCGCACGCAACCATCCAGCACATGCTGCAAGCGATCGAGGAGAAGGCTCCGATTGGGCAGGTCGGTTAGCCCATCAAAAAAGGCAAGGTGCTGGATACGCTCCTCGGCCGCCTTGCGCTCGGAGGTATCGTCAATCGATGCGACGTAATTGATAACCTGGCCCTGGGTGTTTCGTACCGCGCTGATCGACAGCCATTCGGGGAAAATTTCTCCATTTTTACGCCGATTCCAGATTTCGCCTTGCCAGCGATCTGCCGCCTTGAGCTGTTGCCACATGTTTTGATAAAACGCCAGACTCTGCCGTCCAGAGCTAAGCAGGCTGGTTCGCTGTCCAACAGCTTCCTCTCGGCTGTACCCGGTGATGGTGCTGAAGGCCTGATTGACTCGCAGGATGCGGTTGAACTCGTCGGTGATAATCATGCCTTGCTGCGTTTCAAACGCAGCGGCTGCGATGCGCAATTCATGTTCGTCATCGACCCGCTGGGTTACATCGCGGGCGAGTACCACCACCGCCTGCTTACCATTGAGTTGAATATCCAGACGCTGGGCATGACCCTCAAGTATCTTTATGCCATCTGTGCTCTGCCGAGTGTATTCGATGAGTTGCGGTTTATCGCTGGCCAAGGTCTGCCGTATGAACTCCATGAAGCGCTCGGCCTCGTTTTGAGGCAATACATCGTGCACGCTTTGCCCAATGCGTGCGGTCAGGGCACCACTGTGCGCCTCTTTCCTGGAAGGGGTCACCTCAAGATAGAGTCCATCTTCATCCAGCACCAATAGGGTGTCAGGGATCGCCTCGGTGATTGCGCGCAGGCGCGACTCTCTAAGTTGCAGAGCGAGCTCTGTTCGTTTGCGTTGCTCGATCTCCTTGAGCATCAAACCAAGTACAACTGTCGCAACTGGCATGACCAGCAGCAATGGCACAGCAGTCTGTTCCAAGCTTGATGCTGCTTGTGCTGAGGGTAACAACAGCATATCCAAAACCTGCATTAACAGGCCTAAAAACCAAAGCTGCCAAGGGCCGATAGCGAACTTGCCGCTTAAGGAATAATGCCGGTACAACAGGCCAAACAGTATGGATAGGCAGATCTCCGCCAGACCAAACGTCATACCGCTGCCACCCATCCATATTCGGTAAATACCCGCGATCAGGCCGGCAACGCCGGCTACGAGTGGCCCGTTAAATAGTGCGGCCATGCTCAGAACTACGCTGCGGCCATCGAAGAATATTCCGGGCTCTGGTGAAATGGGATTTAGCATGCCGATCACGCAAATAGCACCGAAGAGCAGTCCTAAAACCAATTGTATTGCTGTGCTGTGCTTGTCCCAGCGGCGCGTGATGAACGCGTGCAGCCAGCACAAAGCCAAAAGCAATGCCGCTCCATTAATTAGGCTGATAATCAAGACGACCCTCTCCCTTAGGTCTGGTTACCTGTTGAAGCGTTCAACCAGAGCCCGTAAACCACGGGAAGTAGTTTCAAGCTCACTGCCACGAGCGACTGCTGCGTTAGCATTTTTAGCTGTTCTATCAACGGTTCCTGCGACGTTGTTGATCTGCCGAGCAATATCTTCGGCGACATGCGCCTGTTCTTCTGAAGCGGCGGCCATTTGCTGACTCATGCCACTGATGCGTTCGACCGCCTCGCGAATACCTTGAAGTGCACCCTGTGCCTCTATGACTTGTTGCACGCCGTGATCTGCCTCGCGGATACCGAGCCTGGCAATGCTCACGGCCTGATCAGCACCCTTTTTAAGGGTTTCACTAACACTCTGAATTTGTTGGGTGGACACGCGGGTTTTACTGGCCAAAGCGCGAACTTCATCAGCGACCACAGCAAAACCTCGGCCCTGTTCACCAGCCCTGGCCGCTTCAATTGCCGCATTGAGGGCCAGCAAGTTGGTTTGATCCGCAATTGATTGGATCACCCCAGCAGCCGTCATAATTTGCTGTGTTTCATTGGCGAGGTTATCCACCGCAGTGCTGATGTTTGTTACCGTCCTAGCCAGAAGCTGAATCGCCTCTCTAGTGGTATCGGCGACTTTGTCGCCTTGTTCAGCCAGTTCATTCGCTGTTTGCGCCTCAGTCGCGGTTTGTTGAACATGCCCCGCCACCTCACTGATTGAGGCCGCCATTTCAGTCATAGCGGCTGCGGTCATGTCCGTTTCGGCGCGCTGCTCGAGCAAGGCATGTTCCGTTTGGTTAGAGAGCAAGGAGGAGTGCGCAGCGGCTTCAGCCACCTGGTTGGCCAGATCGCTCAGTCGAGTCAAGGCGGTTTTAAGGCGCGCATCCTCGCTGATCAGTACCATTTCCAACTGCGCTGAAGGGCCGTATGTATCGCTGTAGGTGAGGGCGCTGATCGGATCACTGAACGCATCGGGAGCGCTTTTTATGATTCGATTGAGTTGGTTAACCTCGCGCGTGTAAGTCCACAATCCAATGGCCATAAAGAGCACGGCAATTATTGTTTGCGCCAGCAGATTCGGCAGCGTGTTAACCACTCCGATAGCTGTCAGTGCCGCAATGACCGGGAAAATCAGCCTGCCCATAAATGCGGCATAGTGGCGCCTTTTCGGTACGGCCCCTTTGCCGGCACGAAGCCGTTGATACAGTGTTTGTGCACGCTCAATCTGTTCGCGAGTCGGCTTGACCCTTACGGACTCGTAGCCGATTAGGTGGCCACTTTCGAGGATGGGGGTGACGTACGCATTGACCCAGTAATAGTCGCCATTCTTACAACGATTTTTTACGACGCCCATCCAGCTTTTACCGGCCTTCAGATAGCTCCACATCATCCCGAATACGGCAGGTGGCATATCAGGGTGGCGTACCAAATTGTGTGGGCTACCGACCAACTCCTCACGGGAGTAGCCGCTAATTTTCGTGAACTCATCATTGCAGTAGGTGATTTTACCGCTGGAATCAGTAGCTGATATTAAGCGCTGCTGAGCAGGAAAAATTTGCTCAACAGGCGTAATCGTTTGGGTTGCACGCAAAGTTAGTTCTCTACAAAAAGGCACACATTATGGCTATTATGCCATCACTGCTGCTATTGTCGTAATTTTTGTGCGGTTATTGAACTGAATTGAATATTGCCGTCTTTCATTGCGTGGTTTTCCGCCAAGGATGCTATTAATCTGGAATGCACATCTGCTGTAGCTTGCATGAGGGCTAGGGCATCTGGCTTGGCAGGGCAATCGAGGAGGGGTAATGGGCCTCAAGAATCCAGAGCAAGATCTAAAACGCCACCTCCAGGGTATCGACTCTGACCTGAAGTGGTCAGTCGTCGAATTGATACGAATAGCCGAGCGCCTAAGATTTGGGAGGAATTGAGGCAGACACACTCAAGCCGTGCTGAGGAATTGCAACGTGTTCCACTCTGATGAGGATCGGCTGCTCACGTCGATAAGATCGGGGCTGGGTAAATAATTCGAGTAAAGAGGTAACCGCCTTGCAAGACTTAGAATCAGCAAATAAATCACAAGTGGAGGAAATAAAGCGCTCCATGGATGATCTTTTAAGTGCTATCACAATGCTTTGCGAAGCTGGCATGGTTGAGGAAGCAAATATCCTTCTGGGTGCCCTTCAGGAGCTGAAAAAATTGGTGAACTGTATCAAGGTCTGCGATGACGGAGGTGTCTTGATGGTTCACTAGGGAACGTGAAGAGTTATGAGGGGAAAGTTATGTGGGGCATAAACTGAAATGACCGCTACTGCTTAATTGGCCCGTTTAAGGTGATGGGGGAATTGTGGGGATCAGCAAAGCAGAGCAAGATCTAAAGCTTAAAATTAAAAGCATTGCCTTCAGTCTTGAGGATATCTGCGCAGACCTTGGGCGTCTCGCGAGTCAGCTCAGTGATGCTGATGCGCTGGATCTGACGGAGCGGATTGGCAAGCTCCACGCTGACGTGGATCGACTAAAGGTGTATGCGGATGAGGTGAGGACGGGATGGATTCTGCGGGTGAAGCAGTAGACCTATCTATTGCTTAAAATTGGTCAATGCCCAGTTGCTCAAACGACTGGCCGCCGAACTCAAGCTTCCGTTGCTGTAACGATACCCCTAAAAACCTAGGCTTACGATGCATCTTACGTAGCGGAATAGCTACGAGTGATGGCATAGTGCGATCGCGCAATTTATGCCCAGGAATTTTGGGGGAAATGATCGTTATTCCCGTAAAAACTACTCATAAATATAGGGCTGCTCCTAATGATACTCCCGTAAGATTCAGCTTACGAAAGCTAGCGGGCGTTGAGTTGCCGCTAAATATTAGCCGGAAATCGCGTTGAATGCGTGCCGGCTAGCTGAGTAAAGAACATTACAGATAGGTGTCGTAATGCAGCGTAGCTCTGACAACCTCGCCACAACGTATATTCAACTGCTAAAAGAGGTCGCCGTGGCGGCGAATGAAGCCGTTAGTGTTGATGCTGCGCTGCTTCTGGTTTTGCAAAGCATTTGTCGGATCACCGGTTGGCCCGTTGGGCACGCGTTCAAACTTCGGGAGGGTCGCCTGCATTCGAGTGGCATTTGGCATGTCGATGAACACATTTCTGACGGCGCCCTTGGAGCGTTCCGTCAAGCTACTGAAGAGCAATGTTTTGCCTCAGGGATCGGACTGCCGGGCAGGGCCTTGGCTGAAGGTCGCCCTCTGGGTATGAGGGATGCGAGGACAGAAGCCACCTTTCGTCGTAAGTCCTCTGCTATGCAAGCAGGTCTCACCGCTGGATTTGCCTTTCCGGTGCATTCCGGTTACCGCATCACTGCGGTGCTAGAGTTTTATGCCCCAACCGCGCAGCAGCTAACACCTGAACTGTTGGAGATCATGACGCAAGTTGGTGTCCAAGTGGGGCAAGTATTCGAGCGCGAAGCAGCTCAAAGTGCGCTGCAAGCCAGTGAGCAGCGCAGTCGTCAGATCATCGATAGTGCCGGGTACGCCTTTATCGCCATCAATGCCCAGGGAGTTGTTACTGCCTGGAACAAAGCGTCAGAAAAAATCTTTGGCTGGCCTCAGGCGGAGGTAATTGGGCACACGGTCTCTGACATCTTAGCGCCGGTTCACCACCGCGAAGCGCATCGACGAGGACTGGAACGCTTCGTCGGCCATGGTAAGGCCCTTATCAACGGACAGCGACTTGAGCTGGCAGTCATGCACCGCGATGGACGGGAATTTCCTGTAGAAATTAAGCTCTGGTCGTTCAAAGAGCATCATGAATGGAGTTTTTTTGCCTTCGCCCACGATATCACTGCACGCATCGAGGTCGAAGAAGACCTTGAGCACCGGGCTCTGCATGATTCGTTAACCGGTCTTCCTAACCGGACGTTGGTGCTGGATCGGTTGCGCCAGTGCTTATCCCGAAGAGATGCATCCAATACGGGTCTTGCCGTGTTGTTTATCGATCTGGATCATTTCAAACGAATTAACGACAGCTTTGGCCATGATGCAGGCGATCAAGTTCTCATCACTGTGGCTCAACGGTTGCAGAGCACCATGAGGCCTTCCGATACAGTCGCGCGTCTGGCTGGCGATGAGTTCGTGGTGGTTTGCCCTGAGGTCACCGCCTATCGCGATGCGGCGGTCATCGCCGAGCGTCTGTTGAAGGTGCTGGCTCCGGCTGTTCAATTAAAAAACGATGAAGTCTTCGTCGCGGCCAGTATTGGGATTGCGATGGCGGAGTCGGGTCATGATGCTGAAAAGTTGATTGGCTCAGCTGATATTGCCATGTATCAAGCCAAGACAAGTGGCCGCGCCCGCTACCAATTGTTTGATGGGCAGATGCAGATGCAGGTCGCGGCCCGACTGCGCATTGAGCGCGATCTGCACCGTGCCATCGCCAATGGCGAGTTTCGTCTATATTTCCAGCCCGTTATTGCTGCCGCCAGCGGTGCAGTGGTCTCAGTCGAAGCGTTGTTGCGTTGGCAGCATCCTGAAAGAGGGTTGCTGTCACCCTTAGAATTTATTCCAATTGCCGAGGAAACCGGGTTGATTGTCCCCATAGGCACCTGGGTCATCGAGGAGACTTGTCGACTGGCTCAAACTTGGGGGCTTCTGCGCGATACTTCTCTGCCACTTGGCGTCTCGGTCAACCTTTCAGCGCGGCAACTGATTCAGTCCGATTTGATCGAGAAGGTCGCGCGTATTTTTAGTCGCACTGCCTTCGATCCGACACGAATCGAGTTTGGCTTCGAAGTCACGGAAACAGCCGTGATGAGCGATCCTGGCGCCGCCGCCGAGACGTTGCAGGCGCTGCGCGATCTCGGTGCCCGCATATCGATTGATGACTTCGGTACCGGTTACTCGTCGTTGGCGTATCTCAAGCGGTTTCCAGTTGATACGCTCAAGGTTGATCGCTCCTTTGTGATTAACATCGACAACGACCGAGTCGATCAAGCGATCGTCCGCGCGGTCACGGACTTGGGTCATAGCATGGATCTGATGGTTGTCGCCGAAGGAGTCGAAACAGCGGAACAAGCACAAATGTTGCGTCAGTTAGATGTCGACTTACTACAGGGATTCCTCTACGCCCGCCCACAACCCGTAGAACAATTGGAAGCCTTGCTGTATGGGACTCAGCCAATACTAACCTGCTAATTGTGCCGGTTGGCAATCACCACATTTGACTGCGGGCGGGGTAGGAAATGTCCTGCCCCACTTTACGCGAGTCATATCTTCCAACTTGGAAAGGATGGTTTCAGATCGATCACGTCAAGGACGGTATCAGTGTAAGCATTCCGGCAATGGATCTTGAGGCCATTGATGCATCGCAGCGACGCCGGAGTACGTGCGCTCTCTCCACGAGGGTCAGAAGGTTGAAATGTTTTTTGCCCACCTCAAGCTCACTCTGAAATTGGATCGCTTGCGACTAGGTGGCATAAGTGGCGCGACCGATGAGATCACTCTGTCCACCGCAAGTGCAGAACCCACTACACATTAATGGAGATGGCGATGAGGGTAGAGTCCGAACTCAGCCAAGTAAAAAGGCTGCGTCAGTTCATAGCCTATGCTCGGCTGGCCGCCGTCACTGTGATGATAATCGGCTTGGTTGTGCTGGTTGGCTGGCTGCTTGATGTGCCTTCGCTAAAGGCAGTGCTTCCTGGCTGGACTGCAATGGTGGTCAATACCGCCTGCACGTTCACTGTCCTCGGTGTGGGACTGTGGTGCGCTACGTTTAGAGTGTCCCTGGCCGGAAACTGGATCAGACGGCTTGGCGCTGTCTTGACGATACTGGTTGGAGGACTGACCCTCGTTGAATATGTCATGTCGGTTGATCTCGCTATTGATTTGCTCCTTCCTTTCGAGCTTCAGCGCACTCAACCTGTTCTTTTTCCGGGGCGAATGGCGCCGGCGACAGCGCTGTGTTTTCTGCTTTCCGGCTTTGGCCTGCTGCTTGAGGGCAGGCCATTACTGCCACAAATATTCGCTTCATCAGCGCTATTTATTAGCCTGATGGCGTTTGTGGGCTATTTGTTCGATGTCAGCGCACTTTACTCGGTGGGCCTCTATAGCTCCATGGCCATCCATACGGCTATTGCGCTGATCCTGTTCAATACCGGACTGCTGGTGATCCAGGAGCGTTCCGAATTCGTCGAGTTACTGATAAGCGACACAGCGGGTGGCGAGGTTGCCAGAAGCTTGCTCGCCAGTATCCCGGTGGTCATTCTCGGCATCGGAGGTGCTCTGCTGGTCGGAGAAAGGTTGGGCTACTACGACAAGCGGTTCAGCCTGGCCTTGATGGCGACGCTGAGCATAGCCATGCTCGTTGCGGTAATCCTGCGAACTGCGAGGCATCTTTGTCAGCTCGATAAGTCGAGAGGGAATGCTCAGGCGGAACTGGCTGCGCTGAATGCATCCCTTGAGTTGCGGGTGTTCGAACGAACTCGTGCCCTCGAAGCGGTGAACAGCAAACTAACGGACGAAATATCGCAGCGACAAAAAGTCGAAGATGATGTGCGCCGACTGTCACTGACGGATGAACTGACCGGTTTGCACAATCGCCGCAGCTTTTTTCTTTTGGCTGACCAGCTAATGCGCTCTGCTCGCCGTAATGATCAATCCTGCTTGCTGTTTTTTGTTGATCTCGACGGTCTGAAAAAACTTAATGATATCCACGGCCATGAGGCGGGCGACCTGGCGATCATAGCGGCTGCGCAGGTGCTCAAATCAGCATTTAGAGTGAGTGACATTGTCGCCAGGATCGGCGGTGATGAGTTTGTAGTCCTGGCTGTCGACGGGGGGGAGTCCTCGGATGCGCTCTCTGCTCGTGTGCAAGCACTGGTCGACGAATTCAATGGTAGTGAACGCTGTCGTTATCCTATCGGCTTAAGTATCGGTGCTGTTCGTTGTTCGCCAAATGAGCTGAAGCCTCTGGGGGAGTTGCTTGCGTCTGCAGATGCCGCGATGTACGCCAATAAGCAGCGTCGTCGTCAGCAAGCTCTTCACTGTGATGGCTGCGCAATAAATGTACCGCCCAGACAAGCAGGGCGCCCACTTGAATCGCCCTCCGTCTCGTAGGAGCTTTTGCGTAGCTGCTTATGGCCTAGGCCCAGAGTGTGTAAAAACGCTTCGCGAAAATTGGAGTGTGCGCGGTTACGCTAAATAGGGAGTTTGTTGGCATGTCAGCAGACATGCATTTTGCGTAGATGCGCGATAGCCAGCCTGGTGCTGAGTCACTGTGGCGCTAAAAAACAATTTCACACACCATCGGCCGATTCCTGCGCGAGGGGAAGGGCAGCAGTCGATCGATTCTGTTGAAAAAGTCGGTTCGTCCAAACGGACTGAATATTGATCGGTGAAAGCGCTATTTTGCTCACGCTGCCAAGTAGAATCTGAGTCAGGAGGCCTCTGTTTAACGGAAGATTTCAATCTCAGACGCGTATTTTTTGCCTAGGAATGCGGATGATGGTTATCACTGGAAAGCTGCTGGAAAGGACGGCATGGATGTCCTGCATTCATTGCGTTTATCCCCTTGCGATTGGAGTCGCAGCTGGTACTGCGGCTCTGTACGGGGTTAAGAACTTGGACGTTGTTTGATTAGGCGAGCGAGTGATGCGAGACAAGGCCGCCGTGTTCGCGGAAGCCGACAATCATCACGGCTATGCAAATTGCAAAGCCCCGAAGGTTCGCATCCTCGGGGCTTCTATTTTCGCCATCATCCCTTAATGATTGGCGAACTTGGCGGCGAGAATAACAGTGTTGAAAGGGCGATTCATCACAGCGCTGGGGAGTTTGTGTTCGATCGGCAGGACTTGGAGGGAGGCTCGCGAGATGGAAGGCTGAAGGTGTATGAGTCGGCTCTGACGTTGAGCAAGCTCACCGAGCCTCCTTCAACAAGACCCAATGATTTAAAGCCAGTTCGTGCAACTGACACACTGACGAAACATCCCGAACATATGATTAGCGTCACAGAAACCTAGGAGGGTTGGAGATGAATCGGCCATCAAGAAGCATGCGCAAACTGCTCGACTCCGTCGCCACCAACAATGAGGCAGCGGCGCTTGATGTGATGTGTGCTGCCGAGCAGCTCCAGGATGAGGTTTTGCGCCAACGATTGCTCAACCTCATTCATCGGCTCAACCAAGACGCCAATGACTTGCGAATGGCGCGGGATGATATCCAAGGAGGAGCCATCAAGCTCGCGTGACCCACTTACGCAACTTTTAAGCTCGTTCGCCTAAGCCGCGCATCGGGTGTCCAAAACACCACGAACGTTACCGGTTACCTCCCTCGATCCGCGCTGCTCGACCCAGACTGTCAGCTCTAGGTTTTGATTGATTCTGAATAGTAGGGAAGGGAGCAGGCCTGAACTTGCCTAATGATTTAGGACTCCTCGATCTGGCCAAAAGAGCAAAGCGGGGCGGGGGCGTATGATTAAGGTTTGTTGCGCCTCCCAGAGCTATCGTTACTTTGGGCCCTCGAGGCCCGGCTTGTAGTGTCGATACGGGCGCTTTGCTGACCACTACATACCTAGGCACTTCACGTCACATACCCGAGCAGGAGCGGTCAGCGGTAGCTCTGCACTTACGGCTCTGTGCGGGGGACAGGTAACTGCCGTCCCTACCGTTCCCCCTTAAACGACCATTAGGCTAATTAAGCATCGCCATCGATGTATGTCGTCATAACGTGCTGTACCGTCTCAGTCTGCTCTATCAATGCCATAACACAGTCGTTGTCCAGTTTCCCTTGATCTGCGAGAAGGCTGAGTTCCGCAAAGGCCTCATCCAGTGACCATTGTTTCTTGTATGGCCTATGAGATGTGAGCGCATCGAAGATATCCGCGACGCTCACAATACGAGCCTCTAGAGGCACTTCATCACCGACAAGGCCTCGTGGATAGCCCGTTCCATCCAGAAACTCATGGTGGCACAACACAATATTCCTGAGTATGGAGGACTCTGGAAATGCGTTGATGCGTCCTTTGCCCATCATTCGTTCGATGATCTCCATGCCCTTCTCGACGTGGGTTTCCATAATCGCGCGCTCATCGGCATCTAACCTACCTGGCTTCAGCAAGATTCGATCAGGGATGGCTATTTTTCCAACGTCGTGCAAGGGGGCAAACAGGCATACGCTTTCAACAAACTCGTCACTGAGCCCGCGTGATTTCGCAACTGCGCGCGCAATGATGTGCGAGTAGCGGCCCATGCGTTCCAAGTGAGCACCGGTCTCGAAGTCGCGCATCTGGGTGAGCTGACGTACAACACGCGTCGTCTCGATTGCCATCCTGATGGCCGATATCTCGCTGGTAATCGACATGCGGATCAAGCTGGTATAGAGGACGAGGTCTCGCTGCACCTTCACGTTGAATGTGGCAGGTTGATTCGAGTCGAAAAAGACGAATCCGAGCAGTCCACCCTCATCATAGATCGGCACAGTGAAGGATGACTGGTAGCCTTGATCTTTGAGCCAAGTTGAGTGCGTAGAGTCAGAACAAACCGCTGAAGAAATTTCATCCAGAACCCTAAACTCGCCACTGTCGGCTAACGCTTTAAGTGAGTAGCTGTCAGACAGTGGGTACTCATATCCTACTAAGGTATTTCCATTGTGTGTGCTGTTAATGAATGTCTTTAGCGTGTCTTCCTGTGAGTCGTACAGCGCACAGGCGATGCGGTCAACACCTGGAACCGTCTCTATCAATTTCGTATGCAGGGCCGTCAGCCGATCTGTCAGCGATCTAGAACTCTCGATGAGAGCTCGCGTAATTTTTTTCATGGATATGGCCAATACCTTTAGATGATATTCGTCAAGTTATGACGCGAATTGCTCCCTGCTCTGTACTGCCCCTTGATAGCCTTAATGTGTGGGTCAACACGTATAGTGGCAGATTGCTACGTGCGCGCGGTAGAAAACAAGAATACTGAATTGTTGAAGGCCCTTGTCTGTCGATGATGTAGCGCATCGGGATACCCCAAACTCGGCGAAAGGCCAAGCCATGACATCTCGCTGGAATGTCGCGTGATAGCTGTAATGGGCTATCACATTGTGCACCATCTGATCACGATTACGGCAGTGAACAAGTTCTGGCGGATGTTGCGAGGGGGGGACGTTGCTTGAGCGTTCACCAGTCCCTGGCTCAGAAACAGGGACGTTTTTACGAGTGGCAACTGGATCGTTAAACCATTAGGTGCGGATCTAATTAAGCTTTAGATTGCAATTGAGCCAGTTGGGTCTTCAGCTGGGCGACTTCAGCTTCCAGTTCACGCACTCGCTCCTTAGCCTCAACTTCTACGCTGACGTCCTTCTGGATACCGATGAAGTAGGTGAGTTGATCGGTGTCATTGAACACCGGGGTAATCGACAGTTCGTTCCAGAAGGCGCTGCCGTCCTTACGATAGTTGCGAACGACTTGTCGGCAGGGGAGAAGGTTCCTTATAGCCTCACGGATTACTGTCAAACCGGCTTGGTCACGGTCATCACCCTGCAGGAAACGGCAGTCCTGGTACAGGATGTCATCAACGCTGTACCCGGTCAGGCGCTGGAAGGCTGGGTTGGCGTAGATCAGGATGTTTTCGTCACCTTCCTGCTCTGCTACCACGATGCCATCGTTGGATGCTTCAACCACCAGTTTCAGCAGTTCTGCGTCGATCATTTTCAGAGCCCCAGTGAGTGACATGTCATCTTAATGCAACTTAACGCGTCTGGACATGTTCTAGAAAATCATACCCCTGCTGTGTTGGGTCAAATTTGCAATCAACCCCAACAGTCTCAGGACTAATGCGCGAGCCGGTACGAGAACCACTACACTTTTTCTCAAAACGATCATTCGGGCTATCGGAAACGCTGTCGCAGCGTGACTACGTTTTCTAAGCCACCTGAGTCGCAAACCTGCCGACCGCGTCGACTACTCTCTTGGCGCCATCCTGAATCTCAACAATTACCTGGCCTGCCTGCGTGGCAAGTTCAAGGCCTTGCTCTGCTTGGAACTTGCTATTTGCCATCTCAGCAACGGTCTCATCCACCAGCTTCTGGTTCTGCAAGACAACCGATGCGATTTCTTCAGTAGCGGTGCTGGTGCGCCCAGCCAATTGTCGTACCTCATCTGCCACCACCGCAAAGCCTCGACCCTGCTCACCTGCGCGAGCAGCTTCAATCGCAGCATTCAATGCCAACAAGTTGGTTTGTTGGGCAATACTACTTATCGTCTGGATGATGGAGCTGATCAACAATGACTGCTTACCGAGCGCTTCGACCCCGCCAGAGGCAGTTTGCATATCAACAGCAATTTTACGCATGGTATGCATAGTGTCGTTGACTACGAGTGCTCCGCGCTGAGCACTAACATCCGTCTGCTGGGAAATTTCAAATGCAGTTTGCGCGGCTTTACTGACCTCTTGCTCACGGGCAACTTGGTCGGTGACTACCGTCGCAAATTTAACGACCTTGCAGAGTGCTCCTTCGGTGTCATAAACCGGGTTGTACGTCGCTTCCAGCCATACGGTTTGACCACGACTGTCAATACGTTCAAATCGCCCTGCAACAAACTCACCCTTGTTCAAAGTTGACCAAAAGTCCTTGTATTTTTGGGATGAGACTTCCTCTGGCTTGCAGAAAATACGATGGTGACTGCCTTTAGCTTGGCCCAAACTGTAGCCCATCGCTTTTAAAAACTGGTCATTAGCCATGAGCACATGCCCGGTGAGATCGAACTCGATCACCGCCGTCGAACGAAGTAATGCGTCAATGAAGGAGGCGTTTTCCGATGCTTTTTCCACTCGAGAGGTAATGTTCGTCGCATAGCCGGTGATATGACTCAACCGGCCAGTCGCATCCGCTATGGGCTGCCAATGTGCATGAAGCCACACCAATGAACCGTCAGCATGCAGGTACCTGTACTCGTCAGTGATGGACTTGCCTGCGGCGACAGCTGCTCGAAAGTTGTGAAAGCACGGAAGCTTGGATACGTACTGCGGAACAATATCGGCCATGGCAAGACCTAGGAGCCGATCCTGGGTATAGCCCAAAGCCTCTGCAAAATTTTCGTTGCATGCGGTAATTTTAAACGTCGAATCGATACTCAACGTTAGCATTTCGCGGTTCAGCCCATCGCGTAGTTGGCGCAACTCCGATAGCTCGGCTGCCTGAGATTGAAGCTGGTTCTTGATTTTGGTGTTGAACATGGGAAGCCGCCTATTGGATCATGACAAGTCTATCGGCATGGCCGGCAGGATATTGAGGCCGCCCGACGGGCACAAAGCGAATGGCGTAACTTAGCGTCTGCTCATGCCCATTCATGCGCGATCAGATATCCAGACAAATTTTGCCGAAATGCTGGTTGGTTTCCTGATACTTGAACGCTTCGACAATCTCGCTCAAAGGGAAATGACGATCAATAACCGGGCGCATGCCATTAGCATTGATGGCTCGGATCATGTCTTGCTGCTGGCTGCGGCTACCCACCAATACACCCTGCAGACGCACTTGCTTGATCAGTGCCGGTACAAAATTCATTGCACCGCTTACGCCACTCAATATCCCGATGATTGAGATGTGACCAGCAACCCGAATTGCAATCATCGATTGCTCAAGCGTCGCGGGGCCGCCGACTTCTATGATGTGATCAACACCACGGCCGCCCGTTAGAGCGCGTGCAGTTTCGCCCCAGTTAACGTCTTTGCGGTAATTGATCACATGATCAGCACCTAGCGCTTTCAGACGTTCAAGTTTTTCGTCGCTTGAAGAGGTAGCAATGACGGTAGCACCGGCCATTTTAGCGAACTGCAGTGCGAAAATTGAAACGCCACCAGTGCCTTGGACGAGCACGGTGTCGCCCGGCTTGAGGCAGTCATCGGCCATCAGGGCGCGCCATGCGGTAAGGCCAGCGGTGGTAAGCGTCGACGCTTCAGCATGGCTGTAGCCAGTAGGCGCTAGGGTGAACGATGTGGCTTTGGCTGTCACGTGCTCACGAGCGTAGCCGTCAATGCCATCACCTGGCACGCTAACAAAACCTTCAACCAGCGGCACACCGTTGATCCACTCCGGGAAGAAGGTGCTGACGACCGAGTCACCCACCTTGAATTCAGTGACATCTGGGTCGACGGCAATGACTTCACCTGCACCATCGGCCATGGGAATGCGTTTTTCGCTAGGGCCCCACATACCGCTGACCACCGCGAAGTCGTGGTAGTTGAGCGAGTTGGCGTGGAGGCGTACGGTGATTTCGCCACGCGCTGCGGCTCGGACTTCGCTGCTGCCAACCACAACCTTTTCATAGCCGCCACCGGGTAGGACGAAGATAGTCTTGCTGCTCATAGGAAGATCCTTATGTTTTCTAATTACGCGAAATAACGAAATGAATATTTAAAAATTACAACTCAATGATCAACCTGGCCGCAAAGTCATCAATCGCCTGCTCGTTGCGCCGGTAGTAAGTCCATTTGCCGATACGGGTGGTTAGCACGAAGCCTGCACGCTGCAAGATAGCTAAGTGTGCAGACGCGGTAGAAGGTGAAAGCCCTGCCTTGTGCTGCAAATGGGTTACGCACACTCCTATCGCAGGATCGCCGTGATCCTGAGGTGGGAAATTACTGAGTGGGTCTTTGAGCCACTCCATCATTTGCATGCGAGTGTCATTGCCCAAGGCTTTGAGCTGTTCGAGTATCATGGTCAGCAATGTTACGCTTTTTTCCGAAATGTTCAATAAGTGATCTGTTTCCTTTCGCAAGGGTTTGAAATCAAAAAAACGCATCCAGCTACGATTGCTCGGGTTGCTTCTCAATCGTGGTGTGTGGGACTTCTCTCGTGATGAATAGGTCAGGCCGCTGCCCAATCCGGTGAGTAATTAGTACCGATGCGTAGCATCGTGCAAGCCATGCGTGCAGTTTTGTTCGCCAAAGCGATAGCGGCCACGTTGGGATGTGAGCGCTCGGCTATGCGTTGATAGCACTGACGCAGGTACGAGCTTTCACTTGGAGTTTCCCCTTGTAAACGCCTGAACTCGAACTAAAA
Source organism: Pseudomonas fluorescens group sp. PF-69 (assembly GCF_054481235.1). Lineage (NCBI taxonomy): Bacteria > Pseudomonadati > Pseudomonadota > Gammaproteobacteria > Pseudomonadales > Pseudomonadaceae > Pseudomonas > Pseudomonas fluorescens group sp. PF-69. The sequence goes on from NZ_JBTMNC010000001.1 coordinate 3,612,393, forward strand.
GAATTGCACCTGACACAGCGCATGATGGCAAATTGCCCTAGAATGAATTTCGTTGCAGTGGTGACCACGTAGAAAGCATCCAAATGGGGGCCCGAAAAGTTTTTTTCGGGCACATGCGAAAGGGGTAGAGGCAGTGCTGAGCATGAATCCGAAAGCCTGCTACGCCATTTTTAGGGAGATGTAACCGTGCCCAGCATCATTTTTGAATCGCAAATATGCGCATCAGATCTGATCCCCTGGGAATTGTTTTCAATACTCAACGACCTTCAAATCGGCATCTTATCGGTCGCTCAGCCCCCATCTCGCTTGGCTTCAACATTGCTTGCCAAGGCACGGTTCCCCCTCTGTGCCTTGGAAACGTAAAGTGATGTTTACTAAGCGGCGCAGCTCCTTGGCAGGGTTCATTATCCTCGCTGTCGGATTGGTTGGATTTTCAGCCCTGTTACTGCTGAAGTCCGAGACTCAACGTACAGAAAAGCGTTTTTCGGAGTACGTGCAGAATATTTCCGGCATTGTGCGCAATCAGCTTGATACCAATGAGGCTGTGTTGGCCGGTTTCTCTGCATTTCTGCAGGCTGTCGATCAAAGCGATACGGATGCGACGGCCCGCTACGCAGCAGCCGTTTTATCCGCTTACCCTCATATTTACATGCTTGAGGCGGCGAGGGCGGTACCCATCGGCGAACAGGCTGCGTTCGAAGATCTATTGCGGCGTACCTGGCGGCCAGACTTTGAACTCAAGGACTTCCCCAGCCTCACTCATCAACCTGCACAACCTCAGGTCTATCTCAACGAGACTTGGCCTGTATTGTTCATGTACCCGTTACTCCCTGAATCCAGCTCGATCTATGGCGTCAGGCTGGAAACCGTCGCCTATCTCTCCTATGCGCTGGCTCGAACCCACAGTAGCCAGAAACCTGTGGTATCACCGGTTTTCTCAATGTACGAGGGCGGTAGCGCTTACATTCTGATGCAGTCAGTCAGTCGGCCTGAACAGGCGCGAGAGAACACCCGCCCCAATTTCTTTGGCAGCACGATGGTGTCTTTGCTTTTGATCAAGACGGGGTCACTACAGGATGCTGTGATTTATGCGAACGTAGATCCGTTGGTTCGCGTCGGTGCTGTCCTGAAATCCGCTGCAGGATTTGAAAGCAATGTCTTTTCAACGGAGACGGAGCAAGCCGGTATCCTGGATCGCCTCCTCTTACCGGCTTTGTCCGACAGAGTCGAGATCAGGAGTGTTTCGCAACCGATGACCTTGTCATTCAAGCGTCAGTTGCGATTAGGGGATATTCTCACTGCGGAAACATTGATAATCCTTGCAGTTCTCGCGGGGGCATTCATATTGATGCCGGTGGTGTTGGTTCGGCATTTCAAAGCGATCGAAAGAGCAGAGGTTGAACTCGAACGCTCGGCTTATCTCGCAAGCCATGATGTTCTAACCCAACTGCCGAATCGCTACCTCTTTGCCGATCGTTTTGATCAGGCCCTCTCAAACTGGACATTGAGTGGGACTGCGTTTGCCGTACTGTTGATCGATCTGGATCATTTCAAGGACATTAATGATAAGCATGGCCATGAGGTCGGTGATCAGGTTCTCATAGCTGTCGCGAATCGCATGCTTCAGGTCACTCGTTCTTGTGACACCGTCGCACGCTACGGCGGAGATGAATTCGTGATTCTGATCACCGATCTTATCAACCCAGAGAGTGCTGAGCAGTACGCTGAGAGGGTGCTGGAAGCCATTGCGCAGACAGTAGCGACAAGCGCAGGAGAGCTATCACTGTCGTGCAGTATCGGAGTCTCTCTGTGCCCCAATCATGGCCAAAGTCTGGGTTCGTTGCTGAAAGCGGCTGATCAGGCAATGTACGGCGTTAAACAACTGGGGCGCAAAGGAATTGCGATGACTGAGACCCCGGAAGCTTGAGATGGTTAACCTTCCTACGTTGTTCCCGCAGTCGTACGGTCAAGGTCAATGAAGCTAAGGAAACCAGCGTAGGTGAATATCATTGAGGGCGCCGTTGGCCTCAATGCGGCGATAGCCCTCGTCGTACATCTCCAGTGCCCGCAATCCGTCTGGGTGCGCCAAGCTAAAGCCTATTGTTGAGTTTTCCACTCCGCAATTGAAGGCGAAGCGCACTACATCCTCTGTGCCCGATTGTTTGGCCTTTTGATTCCTTGCCTCAAGGTCATTACTCATGACCAGTGCTGCCTGAAAACGCCGAGCGGCGAGTTTTTGCAGGCTTGTTAAGTCCGACAGGGAGTTTTCAAAGACCGCCCCTGAGGTCTGGAGCGCCGTCGCCAGGGCTGAGTATTCATAGTCTCTAGTAACGCCAACGACAGTGCCAGGCGGCAAAACACATTTTTCATCTAAGGGCTTCGGCAAGGGAGCTTTGATATGTTCGAAAATGTCGTTACGTACTTTAAAGATCGGCTTTGCAGCCAACTTGATTTTGCCCTCGAATTCTGGCTGCCAGCTCATGTTGAAGCAGGCGGCGACCTGGCCACTGAGAACCATGTACTTACAGCGTGAATACGGCACTACTCTTAGTCGAACCGCTACCCCCATCTCTTTGAAGGCGGCTACAACCACGTCATTGGCGTAACCTGTGCCGTCGCTTTTCGACCATGGTGCGGCAGCATCTTCCACCATGATTGTCAGCGTCTCGCGCGCTTCCTGTGCGGTGCCGACGCTCGCTGCCAGTAGCTGTAGGGTGCAAATCAGAATGCTGGGAGCAACATTTGGCCACATTCTGTGACCAGTCTTTTTTTTATACATGGGTGGCTTTATTGAATCGATGAATCCACTGCAGGTGGGTGGGCCAGAGCTTTTCGTCATAGTGAAAAACAAGCGCGACAATTATTCTACGCTATGTCGATGACATACCCCATGCCGCGTGAGGTGTGAATGTTGGCGCTGATGAGATTTTAACCCAAGCTGCCGGAAATTATTTACCCACCCGAATACTCACCAAACGATGTCTTTGCGCGGGATTTCAGAGACCGAATTTAGGTCAATCAAAATCAGCCCCAGGGTCAAAATCACATCGGCGCCAAGAGGTCGGGCACATAAGCCATGCCGTCTGGGTAAATGCCGCCCTGTATGCGACTGACAATTTCCATGGTCGCTTCGTCAATCGCAACGATTTCGTTCGTACCGGTTGCCGAAGCGTAGACACGTGACAACTCGGGAATAACCAACACACCGTGTACCGACGAGACGTTCGCAATGCGCCCGGCAACGCGGGACTCACGCGTATCAAAGGCGATAACTTCACCATCACCAAGATGTGCGATGAACATCACTTTGCGCTCTGAATCGTAGCTTTCGTAGTCGAGCCTAGTAGCTCCACCGGGTAATTGAATATCGGCGACCTGCTTCAGTGGTAGGTCATTTGTCCGCTGCTCGCCGGCTGCCTGGCAGTAACTAAGGCTTGCGAAGTCCATAACGGCTAAGCACGGCTGAGAGCGATCGCATTTGTGCGCTTGTTAACGTACTGAATGCGGCAATTGTGCTGTTCTAGGGTGATCTTTGTGCTGCCAGGCAATGGATGAAGTCACCTGCGCGAGGGCTTAACTCAAGAGCGTCGCTGGACATGATGGCTACTAGGGTAGAGATCCAGGCCATCATGGATCTCATCGGACGATTGGAGCATGGGGTAGGGGTTTGAGTGGTAACACCAAGATCCTGAGAGCACCGGGTTTGACAAACTCACCCGAAGTATCGGTTTGACTGGACTCCTATTTCGATCGACTGCAAAACAAACCAAGGAAAAAGGAATTTGATTTAGGTGTCTGAGCCTCTGAGGTGCGCCACCAAAGCCTCTTTCAATTCGAGCAACGCTTCTCGCAGTCGAGCGTCCTCGCGAGTGTCGCCTGATGCTGGTTTGAATTCTTCGGCGTGCCTGAGCAGGGCTTCGGCATCGTTTGTGTTGAGATCAAAAACAATCATGTTGAGTCCGGCGATTTGGAGGATGGAACTCGTGCTAACAGACGAACCCGTGGCTGATTCTCTCAAGCTCAGCCTTTACGAGTTCGTATCCCTCTTCAGTGTGAGCGAGCTCCAATGGGGCGCTACCACCGAACGCGATTTTCGGTTGGGTTAGCCAAATATCGGCTTTCTCTTTGTTGCCAAAGATCTGCTCGGCTTTGTGTTGCATTAGCTCAACGTAATTCATTTTTGGCCCTGGCGCACGTTCGGTTAAACCGGTTGCTCGGTGCTCGTAAGCAAGAATGGTAACGGGCTGATCCTTTTTCTTTCCATGCAGGAGTTTCAGCTTGTGCTGTTAGTGCTCCGGGCGCGTATCTACTGGAAGACCTTTTACACCTCATACCTCTGAACCTTTGCCCATCTCTTCTTTGCTTGTTTTTCTGGAACACGCTTCGCCGTTTTGGTGTCTGTCACCAGGCATGCAGGGGAGCGCGCTGGCCACTCTGCCAATTCTGTGGTGACCAGGTTAGCTGGACACAGGATCAATAGGTCGCCCAGGCTGAGCAACGGAAATCCTCTAACCACAGGGCGGTCTTTGTCGATGCTTACTTTGCCCCAATCCGAATCGAAATAATCAACCGAGTAGGTATCCGTTATCAGATACGAAGTAATGGTCGTGTCCCTGAGGCCCATCAAGTAGGCCGTTCGGTAAACCATAGCTGGGAAAGTCCGAGGCGCCATGGTCAGCATTGCTACCGTCATGATCATCAGGACGGCCAGCGTATTTCTGATTTTGGCGAGCAGATTTTCTCCAAAAGCAAAGAAGATAACCGCTGGTACGAGCGCCAGGGATGAAACGAAGATCGCCATCCCGGCAAGTTTGAGCGAGCTTTCAATGTCAGTCGGCGTGGGGTAAGTCGACAACACTAGCTGTACTGGGAATACAGCCGACAATACTGTTGAAAACACAACGATGAACAGTGGGACTAATGCTCCAAAGCGCGCCTGCCATTTCATGCCCTCCTCGGGCCGCGCCATAAAACCAACTACGTGAATCGCAACCCTGAATCGTTCTGACTTCATCAGAACAAAGAAAACAACGATTTCTGCCAGTGCTGACGCCAAAATAGTGAGCAGAGGATGAATGTCCCCCACTATGGTGCTCATCTGCACTGAGATCCCGACTAACACAGGTATCGCGAGCAGCCTGACCATTTTGGTTTGCGCATAGGGTTGCTTGTTAAACAGGGTTGCCCCTGATGCGAAAATCATCGAGTTCATGGTGAGCACGAAGATGTAGGCGATGAGTAACAATGCAACCAGGAGCATCCAGGGCACGAGAGCAGCCTTGGTGTCCAGGGCGGAGGGAAACAATCCTGGGAGACCGATCGCATTCAGGTAAGTGGACAAGATAGCGAAGCCGAAAAGTGTGCCTGCACCGCTGAGCATCAGACTTACAACAACCCAGTGGTCGACGATGCGTTTTAGGTTCTTCTTGATGGCGCCGTTAGGGATGGAAAAAGGTGATGTCGTCATGAAGAACGAAGGCCTTGGGCATCAACGGATGAAGTGCAATCCACTTCATCCCGTTTTTCGGAATGGGCATATGGTAGATAGGTCAGTCGCAAACTCTTTCCGCCAAACCTGGATGTTACATCGTACGACTCGGTTCTGGGGGCGGGACACTTCAAATCTGATGAGGCATCGACTGCTCTATCGTCGGTGTCTTGGACAGATTCGGGCTCGCCATTGCGGACTCGACCGCCAGCCGTTATCGTTGGTGCCGGGACACCTCAAGAGAATCCCTATGGTTGATCACGATCCACAGGAAGAGCTAGGGCCACATTCAGCGCAAGCTGACGATGTGCTCGATGCTCTAACCCAAGAGTTGAAGATTGAACTTGCCCGTGTTGAACGGGAGAGGGTGGACGCGGCTGAAGTTCGTAAGGAGCTTCTGAATGACTCTCTAGCCATTCAACGTGCCAAAATTGCACTAGACATGCTCGACCGATATGAGCCTGGGCAACGACACAGCCTGGCTGTTGGAATGCTTGGAGCCTTGGACATTGTCCTCGCAACGATCGGCTCGAATGAAGTTTTCGCCCGGCACCGCAAACTCCTCACTGAATTGATTGCCGATCTGCGCGAGCAGCGTCGCAAAGCCAGAGCGTTGATGGTTCGCGCAATGCGTGCTGTGTTCAACATCCCCCTCTTCCTGGACGGCCCTGAACTCAGCGGCTTCCGCCACCGCCTGCGCTAATTCCCCTTCGAAAGCTTTTTTCTACTCCGAAAAACTCGAAAGGGGTCATTTATGACGCTTGCAAAACGCTGCACCTGTTCCGCATGTTCTAAAAAGCCTGGGGGCGCTGAACGCTGCCTGTCTATTCACCCTCCAGAGTCTTTTAGTATCTGTAAGTGTCGATGCGGAGGGCACCCACGCTCCAAGCGCAGTGAAATTGTGGGATGGGTGGTGGATGCATTGAAGATAGGGGCGGCAGTCATCAGCATTGCCGTCGCCTTCTGGAAGACCTGATCAGATAAGAGGTGATGCTGACTTGCCCCGCTTGTATCGCGGGGCAAGAGCATTCAGCTTCAAGTCGGGGCGCGATTTTGATGACGCCTCACCGTGGGCTCCGCAACTCCCTGCATCTTGGCAACCTCGGCCCGGCTCTGATTGGCATTTTTCAGCGCTTGATTGTTGCGATGACCTTTACGGTCTCGGCAACTCAAGGGTGGAGTTTTCTCTCCGGTGTCGCATTGGGGGCTTCTCGCTGAAGTACACGTCGCCCTTAGTTCTGGGCATTGATAACCGCATGCAGAGTTTAGTTCAGGCCATTAGCATCCATGGTTTCTGTGAGGAAGGCATCCAGGAACGAATCAATCCCTTCGTCGGATATCTAAGTTGAGCTTGCTTTTCTAAGTGGGCAGGACGATCGACAAGCCGTTTCCTGCTCCAACTTCCTCCACAGCTTGACAGGCGTGGCCTTGAACCTATGCTCATTGAAGCTTCAGAGTGAAGCTTGGATAGTGTCACCTGCGTGGTTCAGCTCTATGTAGGTGACCAGACGATGTGAATCGAACACAGCCCCGTACGGCGGGGAGTTCGTTTTCTATTGTCTGGAGACCTGCAATGAAACCAGACATTCCTCCCGTTTCACCTTCCAATTTTGATCCGCCGTCATCGCAACCTCCTGTCTGGAGCAGGCTTAGGCTGCCTAATGGGCAAAGGGCTGGTGAGGTTGTTCACCATGAAGCTGAGTTGGATCTATATTGTCAAGCGCACTTTCAGGAAAGCTGGTCTTCGCTAAGCCTGACCTGCTGGGAGCGCCAAGTTGAACATTTAACGCAGATCGAGCGGCGCGTCGATGCTTTTCAAGTGTTGCTTGAAGTAGGGCAAGCGCCCAGCACGCTCAAGTGGGTTTTCAAGCAAATGATCTCAAGCCTGGAGTCACTGGTGGGTGACGGCTTCTTGGCTGCTCAGCTGCTTATAGGGCAGATTCACTTGCGAGTCGGCCACTACTTCCATTCCGAAATCTCAGAGTTTTTGGGTATCACGGCAATCCGAGCGGCGATTGACCAAGGCAGTACGTACGGTTTTTCCACCCTCGGCGATTATTACCTTACAGAATCGAGGTTCGAGGAGGCCATCGAAGCCTATAGCAAAGGCTCTGAACAGAATTGCGCGATGTGTATCTATCAGTTGGCTCAGCTCCACGCTTATAGTGTTCACTCCCTTGAAAGCCCCCCACCGACCGTGTTTGCGCTGTACGAGAGAGCTTTCGCTCTTGGGTTCCCGCCCGCCGCCGTTGGCATGGTGCGCGTTTGGTTGGAAAGTTCAGAATCGTTACCCCTTCCTGCGCACCCTATCGAGATGATGAAGCAAGCGGTCGAGCAGGGGTGTTCGGGGGCAAGGCTTGTGTTGGCGGAACTCTATACGCTGGCGGCGGGCCGTATGCAATCACTCCATGACGCGGTGTCAATGTATCGCTGCGCTGCAATAGAAGGGGATTCTGAGGCGCAGGTTGCACTGGCAGGAATGCTCCAAAATCCTACACTTCGTGGACTACCCATTCAAACCGATACAGACGAAGCCATTGAATGGTACAAGAAGGCGATAGTCTTTGGCGCTGGTTCACCCCATGTCCTCAAAGAAGCTCACGCTGAGCTGGGACGGCTGTACATGTGGAAGAAATGGTACGGTGCTGCAGCTGCCGAACTTGAACGCGCAATTAGCTGCGGCTGTGAGGGTCTTGTACCGCTCCTTGACGCATGCCGACACATTTCTGATGAGTTCTAATCGCCGTAACGCCGCCTGACTCGATCAGGCGGCAATGTGCTAATCACCAATCTTCGTTGCATTAGCAAAATCTACATTCTTGTCCGCAATGAGTTGCCGGGCTCTTGAGCTGAATTCTTGAGGATCAAGCCCATTATCCAGTTCTGTGAGCAACCGAAGCATGTGCGACTCAAACTGTTGTTGGAGCATGGCTAGCTGAACAATGCTCACAGTCTCCGGAATTTTATTGATGCGAGCATAGGCGGTTTTGATATAGCCGCGCAATGTTTCAAGAGCACTATGTCCCGCGTATTGCTTAACCTCGCCGAGAAATGCCTCATCGCTAAGTAAGCGAATTTCAAATTCTTTATCGGATCTAAACTTGTGGCGCTCGAAGAGAATAACAAAAAGGTTGGTGCAGAAAGCATGTCTAAACATGTGTGGGCAGACCTGCTCGCGCATATGCGCTGCCTTCGCTAGCTTGTTTATTTCATTTGTGGTAGTCGTATCTAGCAGAGGTCTGCCCGAGGTTTCCGATATAAATAGAAGATCGTGATCAGGTTTGCCTGATTTTGTGTACTTGGCGATAACTTCCTTGCGATGGAATTTTACATGTTTTCGAGCTTCGCGTAGGAGCATCTTTGAGACCGGTACCTTCCGAATTGCGGGTACGCCTTTTTTTAGAGTGGTCATTGTTAACATGGGCTCTTCCATAGCGAAGGCCTCATTGATTGCAGCGATCGTCACCTCAGCCAACTCGCCGCGTCTGGGCCCTGCATATTCCAAGAAACTCATTTGCAGATGTCGCCGGGATTTCAAGAACTCTGACGTTTTGGCAGAATCAACCGCATTCCTTAACAACTGGATGGAGCCGTCGCTGATGGGGTTTCGGGTATCTCCAGCGTCACCGCCAATAGAGAACGAATGATGATGGATTGTTTCAGTCTTGTATATTTGCCCATTTCTGCCGACACGAGTTGACCATCTAAATGTGACATTGATAATGCCAAGTGGGGCAACAAAATTAGGTTGGTTGCTATAAATTCCCAAGAATTGCAAAAACCTCAAGCATACCTGTCCAGTTTTATTTGTAGTCTCGGAGTTCTTCTGGCGCTGCTTAATGCTGTCTTTATATCTTTGCTTGCGTACGGCAGACATGAATTTCGTGAAGTCCGAGTCGTTCAGTTCGAGGAATGTTTTTCCGATGTTGTAGCAAAATCTAATAAGCTGAGAAATTTTTCCCGCGTAGTCGCCTATGGTGCCACCTTTTTTCCCCCGCCTGGAGAGAAGGCCGCCGCGTCTATTGCCGGTATCACGAAGCTTCAGCATATATAGATTGGCTGGTGTGCACGGTGTTCCGTCTGGCCAGGTGATAAAGGGAAGGTTAGAGCTTTCTTTTGTATAGACTTTATCAATGACATAGTAACTAAAGAGTTTGAGTTTAGGCAGCGGTGTGTAAAGTTGTTTTTCCCCTGCAACTTTCATGGTTTCTTTTCCTGGTGCAAGGTGAGTATGCTGGCAGTTCGCTCAACTTTATTGAAAGGAAACTCATTTAGGCTTAAGCATCTAAGTATCATTTCTATAGCGTCACGGGCGCGCTTGACTCGAAGGTCTCCATCAGAGGTCGAACTTATGCTTTCCAAAGCCGTGACGGCTTGGCCAATGGCTTGGAGTAATCTGAAGTTGATTTCTCTCTGTTTCTCCAGGTTTTCGCCTGCATCGGCTAGAGATTCCTTTAGGCCGATCTTGGTTTCTTTTTGTCCTTGCGTTTTTTTCTCTGCGGCATGTTCAATTGCGTCATGTGCTTGGACGCGCAGCTGATCGAACGTTTCCCAGGTTAAACCTTCGCTGATAGTTGATATCTTGGATTTTAAAGTGGTAATGCTCAGAGGTTTGATGCAATAAGATGTGTCGTCCGCATCAAACGTGTATTCAAGTGAGGCAACTCCGCCTTGGCTCTTGAGGGCGTGGCGAATGATTGTGTGGTCGATGAATTGATTAGGTGTTGTTATTGTTATCTCAAGTAGCTTTATGGTGGCTAATATAGAATCTTCAATTTGTTTGGATTTGTTTATTTTTTGTCTCATTTTTCTACGCCCCGCTAGATGTGGACGATTTTTACAATGACTTCCATTTTGGTTCCATTTTCGTCGGTGAAGAATTCAGGCTCAACGGTGAGGTTCCCTTTCTTAAGAAGATCTTGAATGTACTTGTCGGCCTGGACATCGTCAACGAGCGTAAAATCGCTGATCCCATAGTGTTTTTCAAAGAACTCTGCAAGCTCAGTATAGTTTTTTTGTTTGCCTCTCATGATTTTTTCAACGACGTACTGTGCTCTAGCGCCTCGCAAACTTGCGCCGTCAACCACTTGATTGATGTAATGCCAAACATGGGTGATATCAGCGTGTCCCAAATGCCAACGCAGTCCGTTGATTCGTGCACCATCAAAAAAATGGAAGAACAGAAGCGCGAAAAATCTTCGGAGTTGGTGTTGGCGGATATAGTAGCGCTGTCCAGATTTGTTTGTTGGGATCTCGAAATAATCGAACAAAAAGTCAAGGTTTCGGCTGAACGAGAATATGGAGGCAGGTGGCAAGATCATGCCGCTAAGGTGGTTGGGTGTAGCGAACAGTGTAGTATATTTGTCAATAAATCCAATCTTCTTCAGATAGCGCTGCATTCGTTGCAGTTCGCGGATCATCTGAACACCTAACTGGTCAATTGGCCGAGCTTGTTTGTCCCTTAGGCCCCACAGACCCTGAGACGTTTTCGCAAGGTCGATGATTAACCACTCCATGGTCTTGTCTAGGCATTTCAGAGCAGGAAGTTCTATGAGTTCCACTGATCGCCTTGCCATCAGGACACCAACCACGAATTGTACACATCCAATATATATACTGATTAACTCAAGCAATCCTTTGTTGGCTCGTAAATTAGTGTAAAATGACCTTTTCTTAAGTTTTCGGGCTTTCTTTCCTGTTCCGTCTGTGTCGCTTCGATTTCGGCAAGCAAGCCCCAACTGAGTCACCCCAATAGAGGTAAGCTCTGGGCCGATAATGTTCTGAAATTGTTCTATCGGCAGTACGTCCATGCTTAATCCGGATACCATACAATGCCTTGCCAGTTTGCAATAGCCATCTAGAATCAATCGTCCATATTTGAAATGAAACTCGATGCAGTTTTTAAGTTGGTCAAAAATTACTTCGCTCGGTACTAAGCGGTAGCGCTGTGTCGGTAGTAGTTCGACGGTAAATTGCTCGATAGCTAACAAGTCGGCGTGTGGTGGCGCATCTAGGTCTAGAGCATGTAGGATTCCGAGTGAGCACAACTTTTGACGAAATTTACTATAGACACCAAGCGTGATGCCATCACTCACTGTACTGCGAACCGGAACGGCGGGAAGCTCTCTGCGATAAGCGGGCTCCTCTGGGTAGAACGAAAGGATGTGAATGCGTGATTTTACTACTTGCTTTCGTAAAGTGTTCGGATAAATATTTTTTGCTATCCTAGCTGTATTTACGGTGTAGCCTGCTGCGTTGTGTCCAATGTAGTAGCCATGAAACAACAAGGCAGCTCTTATTGAGGGAATTACGTTTGTGGAGAACTCAAACTTGCTTTCCTCTAAGATTGACTCACTTATATCTGAGAGGCTAGGGGTTGTTTGGAGGATGTTTTCAATGATGTCGCGGGGCGTTTCTAAAGTTAATTGAAGGCAAAATATACTGGCCTTGGTAGAAAATTTATAAACGGACTCAGCAATAGAATTTGATGCTGAATAGTCATATAGTAGTTGTTTTAGGTTGTTCTTGTTAATGCCTGCTAAGCCGTATCTGGCTAATTCAAACTGCTGAGCGTTCATCAAAATGCTATCAATTACATGTATGGCAGTATTAAAGTCTTGTCGCTGCGAGGCAATGGAGTTCGGTGCCCGGTTCAATTTTCGGGATAAATTCTCGGTGGAGGCGGCGAGAAAATATCTCAAGCTCGTGAACAGTTTCTTGTTTTTTTCATCGGTAAGTAAGCTTTGATCGTCAAGCGTCACTCCCCAATCAATCGTATCGGGTGTTTTATAATCCAAAGAAACCGACCAGACAGGGGCGTCAAAATCTGATAGTAGCCACCAGACCTTCCGAAGTTTCTCCTTCGGATCTCGCACAGCTTGCGTTAAAAAGCTCAGGCTACTCTGGTTCTGCATAGATGATCTTCTCCATCCGGTGAGGATCGGCAAAAACTCTCGCCGTCTTTAGATGCTCTTTAAGTAAGCCGTCCGTGCCTTCTTCAATATCTTTCACGATCAGGGGCGTCAGTCGTGCCCAGTACTTTGCTGATTCCTTAACCAAGCGTCTGTCTTTGACGTTTCTTACAGCTTGCTCCAAGGAGATCAGGGCAGTCAGGCTCCCTACACCCATCTTCACCAACACCTCGGCTTCGGTATCGTCCAGCGTTTGCAATTCGCCCTCGGGATCTCTAAGGAATCCCGGAAGTTCTTTGATGGCGTAGTTGTTAAGAAACTCCCCCAATATTTCCATTGAGTCGAAGTTAGCCCCTGCAACAAGAAATGGACTGTTTCTAAGGGCGTGGCAAATCATCGCCTTGTGCATCACCCGAATGCCGCGCCCTTCGATAAATTGAACGAAGATTTCGGGTAGATAGGTTTCCAATAATATGCTGTCTTCTTCCTCGTGCCCCAGGCATTCGCTCATGAGGGCTGTGCTGCCAGTGATTAGATACTCCTCAACGCACCTTGACGCCCGAATCGTTGATGGTGATATTCGTGACAAAAACTCTTTCAGCGCCTCACCTCGGAGCTTCGTATGTGGGTGAAACTGCTGAAGAAGAGCAAGGCTGCTGGGGTAGTTGAGTGTTGTCTTGTTCCAACGTGGAATTCCAGCAGGGATCGGCTTGTTGACGCAGTACGGGCTGGCAATGAAGAGTTTCCGAGCATTCTCATCTCCTATCGAACGAAGATAGTCTCTAGCTGGCTGTGTGATGGTGATGACATCTGAGAGGATGCTCGCTGCTGTCTCAGAAAGTTCAACCTTTTGCCGTCCGCGTTTCACGCCTTTGCGCCTCTTGAGGCCAGAGATTAGAGTGGATTCGCTGCCGACAACCAGATATGTTTTTCCCCCTTCAGCGATAACACCGGTTTGTTTCCCATTTTTGTTGCACAGGTTGAAATTCTCAAGAAAATGATTCGTGATAAAAGGGTGTTCCAAAATAAGCAAGCATTGAAATGGATAAAGGTCTCGGGTTGTGGGTATGCCAAGGGCTCTACTTATCTCAGGGGTTGAAATATTTTCTCCGGATCTTCTGGTGTAGGAAAGGCGCAAGTTTGAGACAGGTAGCAAGTAGAAATATTTTTCGAATGCTGCTGCCATGTTGTTAATGAAGTTGTCGTCGTAAAAATTATCGCACGCGGTATTGAGCCATTTTCCTGATGCGGCAAGTTTCTTTCCGTTTTTGAAACGCTGGGTTATTTCTAATGTCTGCTGTGTTGCCCATGATCTGATCGTCTGGATCTCGTCCTTAATGGTGAATATTAATTTCTCAACCGCTTCTTGCTCAGTGATATATATGGGGATGTGAGTAACTAGCTTCGTTCGTACAGTTATCCCTTGGCGGTTTTTTTTGACATGGGTGGTGCTGCCCTGGATTGCTCTGGCGTCAGTCAATGAGAGCTGGAGGTAAGGGGTGCACCAGATTCTGGAGTCGATAAAGCTGCTGTATACTTGACCGATAAATCTATTCCAGCTTTTTTTCATGCTGGGTAGGACTGGGTCGTCTTCAGAGATACCTAGGAAGTAGTGCTCCATCATCGCCGCAAAAAAGTCATGTATTCTTAGCGGGTCGTGGAAGGTATCAGATGGCCATTGTTTTTGATTTTTATCTAGGAAGTCTAGCATTACGCCGAACATAAAATTTGGAGCCCCAGTCGCTCCTTCCATACGCGTGCTTATCCCTAGATGAAAGCCTTCGGTGTATTTCTCGCCATGTGAATTCCAAAGTTTTTCCAATGGGAGATACTTTGTCTCTCCATCTCTATTCTCAATTGGCCAGCCGCTCCAATAGGCCACCTTCATGGGGTCAAGTACGCTATTGAGGTTCTCCCATTGAGGGGCGTACTCCGGGTACCGGCTATGATCCCAGATTATAGGAGGACGATCGGCTTCTAATATGCGCGCGCTATTCAGTGTTTCTCTAAGGGATCGGCAAAACGCCAGACGTTTTGCTTTTTTTAACTCTGCGAAACTTTGAGAATGAATCGCAGAACAGAAAAGATCGTAAAGTCGCTGAGCCTCAGATGAAAGTAAGGTGCTTAGAGTGAAGCGTTCGCCCGCTAAGTCGCAGACGCATTCCAAGACATGTACAGCGCCCATCGGATGCGCACCTTCGGCTTCGCGGACGTCCGCCGCTGCGGTACAGAGCAGCGTGAGCGCTTGTTCATCGATAGCGCGAAAGGGGTACCGACGCAGCCTGAACAGCCTATTTTTGATGATTGCCATTTCTGTCAGGCGCCTCTAGGCTGGCTGTAAGTTCGGCAAATATAGGTCTAGGCAAAAATGGTAAGATTGTCAAATTAGCAAAAGCCAGGAGCTGGGTTTCGAACTGAACCTGGATTTCAAAGAAGATTTGGCTGATGAAGCCATTGATGCTTTCCTCGACGCGTTCCTCAAAGAAGCCATGGAAGCCAACGGTCTGGGCTATGTTGGCGGCGACGACTTCGGTCTGGTTTGCCTGCAGAAGCGTGGCTCGGTGTCCGAAGAGCAGCGTGCTGCTGTTGAAGCCTGGCTCAAGGGCCGCAGTGAACTGACCGAAGCGACTGTCAGCCCGCTGATCGACGTCTGGTACCCGGAAAAGCCGATCAATCCGGTAGCATGATGTTCAAAAAAACGGCGACCTGAGGGTCGCCGTTTTTTTTTGTAAGAGGGAGCCTCTTCGCGATGAACCTGAGAGCGCTGCGGGGTGTCATGTTTCCAGCGTTATCGTTGACGACCATCGCGAGCCAGCTCGCTCCTACAGGGCCTTGCGCCAGTTCAGAATCATCAGCGTCACCACCCCCGCGACAATCCCCCAAAACGCCGAGCCAATGGAAAACAGCGTCAGCCCCGATGCCGTGACCATGAAGGTGATCAGCGCCGCTTCCCGTTCCTTCACCTCGCTCATGGCGATGCTCAGGCCATTGATGATCGAGCCAAACAACGCCAGTGCGGCAATCGACAGCACCAGCTCCTTGGGCAACGCCGCGAACAAGGCCGCCAGCGTTGCGCCGAAAACGCCGGCGATCCCGTAGAAAATCCCGCACCACACCGCTGCCGTGTAGCGCTTGTTGCGATCCTCATGGGCATGCGGCCCGGTGCAGATCGCTGCGCTGATGGCGGCCAGGTTGATCCCGTGGGAGCCGAACGGCGCCAACAGCAGCGAAGCGATGCCGGTGGTGGTGATCAGCGGCGAGGCCGGCACGGTGTAGCCATCGGCGCGTAACACTGCGACGCCGGGCATGTTTTGCGAGGTCATCGCCACGACGAACAGGGGAATGCCGATGCTGATGGTCGCGGCCAGGGTGAAGTGCGGCGTGGTCCAGACCGGCGTGGCCACTTCCAGGTGAAAGCCGCTGAAGTCCAGCAGGCCCATGAACCCCGACAACGCTGTTCCGATCAGCAATGCCCCGAGTACGGCGTAGCGGGGCGACAGGCGCTTGACCACCAGGTAGGTAAAAAACATACCCAGCACCAGCGCCGTGCGATGCTGCGCGGCGATGAAAATCTCGCTGCCGATCTTGAACAGAATCCCGGCCAGTAACGCGGCGGCCAACGACGCCGGGATCTTTTTCACCAGGCGTTCGAAGCTGCCGGTCAGCCCGCAAATCGTCACCAGTACCGCGCAGGTTATGTAGGCACCAATGGCTTCGCCATAGCTCACGCCGCCAAGGCTGGTGATCAGCAACGCCGCACCGGGGGTCGACCAGGCGATGGTAATCGGCGTGCGATAGCGCAGGGACAGACCGATGGAACACACCGCCATACCGATGGAAATCGCCCAGATCCACGACGAAATCTGCCCGCTGGTCAGGCCGGCCGCTTGCCCGGCCTGGAACATCAGCACCAGGGAGCTGGTATAGCCGGTCATCATGGCGATGAAACCGGCGACGATGGCCGAAGGTGATGTATCGGCCCATGGGCGCAGTTGCGTGTGCGTGGCGTCGTTCATGACGGTGGGTTCCTTGTACTGAGGAAGCTTTAAAGGGTCTTGTGGCGAGGGGGCTTGCCCCCTCGCCACAAGAGCGCTTGTGCGGGGACGACGCACCCAATTTGCTGATTAAGCCTAAACTCAAACGTAACCAACCGTTGCAGTACAGCGGAAGCAACAAATAGCCATACAGTCGTGTTGCCACCATCCATTGTGTACAATCACAGTGTTTTTTACGCGATACTTGCCAGCGACCCACTGTGCCGTATTACAGTCACGGTCAATTCGCCGCAGTTCTCCCGACTCGAGTGCCCATGAACGAACAGTTGCAGCCCCTCAAGAAACAACCGCGAGCAGGCAAAGCCGGCCGCAGCGGTACCCAGGACGATATTGTCTATGCGCATATCTTCGAGGCCATCCTCGAACAGCGTCTGGCGCCCGGCACCAAGTTGAGCGAAGAAGCGCTGGGGGAAATTTTCGGGGTCAGCCGCACCATCATTCGCCGTGCGCTGTCGCGTCTGGCTCATGAAGGGGTGGTGCTGCTGCGTCCGAATCGCGGCGCGGTGGTGGCGAGCCCGAGTGTCGAAGAGGCGCGCCAGGTGTTCATGGCCCGGCGTCTGGTAGAGCGCGCAATCACCGAACTGGCGGTGCAGCACGCCACTGCCGAGCAGATCGCCGAATTGCGGCAGATGGTCAACGACGAGCGCGACAGCTTCTCCCGTGGCGATCGCGGTGCGGGCATCCGCCTGTCGGGCGAATTTCACCTGAAACTGGCCGAAGCGGCGAAAAACGCCCCGTTGATCAGCTTCCAGCGCAGCCTGGTGTCCCAGACTTCGCTGATCATTGCCCAATACGAAAGCGGCAACCGTTCCCACTGTTCCTACGACGAGCACACCCAGTTGATCGACGCCATCGAGGCGCGCAACGGTGAACTGGCGGTGGACCTGATGATGCATCACATGGATCACATCGACAGCAAGCTCAACCTTGACGAAGAAAGTGCGTCGGATGATTTGCATGCGGTGTTTTCGCATTTGTTGCAGACCAAGAAGCCGGGGCGGTCGCCGGCGAAAATCTGACGGACCGCGTCGCCTCTATCGCTGGCAAGCCAGCTCCCACAATGATCTTCGGTGTTTACAAAAACTTGCAATTCACCTCGGCCCCTGTGGGAGCTGGCTTGCCAGCGATGACGGACTGACAGGCAATAAAAATCCCCCGGGCTGAAAAGCGGCGGGGGATTTTTTATGCCCGAAGAAAACTCAGCGCTGATGCACCAGATTCCCCGCCGCATACGTCTGCTGCACCGTCCGGTCATCCCCCAGGGTCATCAGCACGAACAACGTCTCGGCAATGTTGTTGGCCTGTTTCAGGCGATAGTCCAGCAATGGCGTGGCGTTGTAGTCCAGCACCAGGAAGTCTGCGTCCGTGCCCGGTTGCAGGTTGCCGATCTTGTCTTCCAGGCGCAGGGCGCGGGCGCCGCCGAGGGTCGCCAGGTACAGTGACTTGAACGGGCTCAGGCGCGCACCTTGCAGTTGCATCACCTTGTACGCTTCGTTCAGGGTCTGTAGCAGCGAGAAACTGGTGCCGCCGCCCACATCGGTGCCCAGGCCGACGTTCAGCTTGTGCTTCTCGGCCATCGGCAGGTTGAACAGGCCACTGCCCAGGAAGAAGTTCGAAGTCGGGCAGAACGCAATCGCCGACCCGGTTTCGGCCAGGCGCGCGCACTCGTCGTCGCACAGGTGCACGCCGTGGGCAAACACCGAGCGCTCGCCCAGCAACTGGTAGTGATCGTAGACGTCCAGGTAGCCCTTGCGCTCCGGGAACAATTCCTTGACCCACTCGATTTCCTTGAGGTTCTCGCTGATGTGGGTCTGCATGTACAGATCGGGGTATTCGGTCAGTAACTGGCCAGCGAGGGTCAGTTGTTCCGGGGTGCTGGTCGGGGCGAAGCGCGGGGTCACCGCGTAGTGCAGGCGGCCCTTGCCGTGCCAGCGCTCGATCAGCGCCTTGCTTTCGACGTAGCTGGACTCGGCGGTGTCGGTCAGATAATCCGGGGCGTTGCGGTCCATCATGACCTTGCCGGCGATCATCCGCAGGTCCAGCTGTTCGGCGGCTTCGAAGAACGAGTTCACCGATTGCGGATGCACGCTGCCGAACACCAACGCCGTGGTGGTGCCGTTGCGTAGCAGTTCCTTGATGAAGATGTCCGCGACTTCGTCGGCGTGAGCCTTGTTGGCGAACTGGCGCTCGCACGGGAAGGTGTAGGTGTTGAGCCAATCCAGCAGTTGCTCACCGTAGGCGCCGACCATGCCGGTTTGCGGCAGGTGGATGTGGGTATCGATGAAGCCCGGGGTGATCAGGGCATTCTGGTAATGGTTGATCTCGATGTCCGATGGCAGGGTCGGCAGCAATTCACTGGCGTGGCCGAGGGCGCTGATCTGGCCGTTATCCACCACCAGCAGGCCATCCTCGAAATACTCGTAGGAGGCTTCGATCCCGACTTCGGCGGGGTCGGCAATACTGTGCAGAATGGCGGCGTGGTAGGCTTTGCGAGTCAGAGGCATGGTCATTCTCTATTTATGAAGCTCATCAGTTTGAGGCTTTCAGTTTTGTGGCCTGACTGCGGCGCGACACGGGCAGCAGTTTGGCAATCGGTTCGGCGCTGGCGATCTGCTGGCCGAAATTGGCGTTATAGGTGGCGATGATTTCGCCGGCGATGGAGATGGCGATTTCCACAGGCAGCTTGCCTTTGACTTCGCCGATGCCCATCGGGCAGCGCATGCGTTGCACGACGCTGCTGTCGAACCCGCGCTCACGCAGGCGATGTTCGAACTTCACCCGTTTGGTCCTCGAGCCGATCAGGCCGAAGTAAGCGAAATCGTTGCGCTTGAGGATCGCCGCGGTGAGTTCCAGGTCGAGCTGGTGGTTGTGGGTCATGACGATGCAATAACTGCCGGCGGGCAGGTCATCGATTTCATCCACCGGTTCTTCACTGACGATCTTGCGCACGCCGTGGGGGATCTGTTGCGGGAACTCATCCTCCCGCGAGTCGATCCAGCGCACCCGGCAGGGCAGGCTGGCGAGCAGCGGCACCAGTGCGCGGCCGACATGGCCGGCGCCGAACACGGCGATCTGCGCCTGGACCTGGCCCATCGGTTCGAACAGCAATACGGTGGCGCCGCCGCAGCACTGGCCGAGGCTGGCGCCGAGGCTGAAGCGCTCCAGATGGGTGTCTTGCTTGCCGCTGGCGAGCATCTCGCGGGCGATCTGCATGGCCTTGTATTCCAGGTGCCCGCCACCGATGGTGTCGAACGTCTGGCTGGCACTGATGACCATTTTCGAGCCGGCATTGCGCGGCGTCGAGCCGAGCTCTTCGATGATGGTCACCAACACGCAGGGCTCACCTTGGTTTTGCAGGTCGGCGAGGGCGTCGATCCAGTTGTACATGTTCACCTCGACATCTTCGTTGTCTGTTCGGGCCTCTTCGCTGGCGAGCCAGCTCCCACAGGGTTTGCGTCGATCGCATAAACGCGATTCAGCGCCTGTCTGTGGGAGCTGGCTTGCCAGCGATGGCAGCGCCTCGGTCCTAGAGCGAGGCCAACTCGGTTTCAGCCTCGACAGCCTTCGCCACCTTCAGCTGGCGCATCTGCTCACAGCCCCACAGCACGCGCTCCGGGGTCGCCGGTGCGTCGATTTTCGGTTGATGCTTGTAGTCGCCCAGGCTGGCCACCGCGTCCTTGATCGCACACCACGCGGCGATACCGAGCATGAAGGGCGGTTCGCCCACGGCCTTGGAATGGAACACCGTGTCTTCCGGGTTCTTGCGGTTTTCCACCAGCTTCACCCGCAGGTCCAGCGGCATGTCCGCCACGGCCGGGATCTTGTAGCTGGCCGGGCCGTTGGTCATCAGCTTGCCTTTGTTGTTCCAGACCAGCTCTTCCATGGTCAGCCAGCCCATGCCCTGGATGAAACCGCCCTCGACCTGGCCGATGTCGATGGCCGGGTTCAGCGAGGCGCCGACGTCGTGCAGGATGTCGGTGCGCAGCATCTTGTATTCGCCGGTCAGGGTGTCGACCAGCACTTCGCAGCACGCCGCGCCGAAGGCGAAGTAGTAGAACGGACGACCACGGGCCTGGCTGCGGTCGTAGTAGATTTTCGGGGTCTTGTAGAAGCCGGTGCTCGACAGCGACACCTGGGCGAAATACGCCTGCTGGATCAGTGCCTCGAAGGTCAGGATGTGATCGCGAACCCGCACGTGGCCGTTGTGGAATTCCACGTCTTCTTCGCTGACCTTGTATTGCCGCGCGGCGAATTCCACCAGGCGCTGCTTGATGGTTTCGGCGGCGTTCTGTGCAGCCTTGCCGTTCAGGTCGGCGCCACTGGAGGCGGCGGTTGGCGAGGTGTTCGGCACTTTGTCGGTGTTGGTCGCGGTGATTTGCACGCGGTCCATTTCCACCTGGAACACTTCGGCCACGACCTGCGCGACTTTGGTGTTCAGGCCCTGGCCCATTTCGGTGCCGCCGTGGTTCAGGTGGATGCTGCCGTCGGTGTAGACGTGCACCAGGGCCCCTGCCTGGTTGAGGAAGCTGGCGGTGAAGGAAATGCCGAATTTCACCGGGGTCAGCGCCAGGCCCTTTTTCAGGATCGGGCTGTTGGCGTTGTAGCGACGGATCGCTTCGCGGCGCTCGGCGTACTGGCTGCTTTCTTCCAGTTCGGCGGTCATTTCCTCGAGCATGTTGTGCTCGACGGTCTGGTAGTAGTGAGTGACGTTGCGCTCGGTCTTGCCGTAGTAGTTGGCCTTGCGCACCGCCAGCGGGTCGAGGGCCAGGTGCCGGGCGATGGCGTCCATCACTTCTTCGATGGCGACCATGCCTTGCGGGCCGCCGAAGCCGCGGTAAGCGGTGTTCGAAGCGGTGTTGGTCTTGCAGCGGTGACCGTTGATGGTCGCGTCGCCCAGGTAATACGAGTTGTCGGAGTGGAACATCGCGCGGTCGACAATAGAGGCCGACAGGTCCGGCGAGCATCCGCAGTTGCCGGCCAGTTCCAGGGCGATGCCGTGCAGGCGGCCGGTGCTGTCGAAGCCGACGTCGTACTCGACGTAGAACGGGTGACGCTTGCCGGTCATCAGCATGTCTTCGACACGTGGCAGGCGCATCTTGGTGGGCTGGCCGGTCAGGTGCGCGATCACCGCGCACAGGCACGCCGGGCTCGCCGCCTGGGTTTCCTTGCCGCCGAACCCGCCACCCATGCGGCGCATGTCGACGACGATTTTGTTCATCGACACATCCAGCACTTCGGCCACCAGTTTCTGCACTTCGGTGGGGTTCTGGGTCGAGCAGTAGACGATCATGCCGCCGTCTTCGGTCGGCATCACCGAAGAGATCTGGGTTTCCAGATAGAAATGCTCCTGGCCGCCAATGTGTAGCGTGCCCTGGATGCGATGTTCAGCGGTGGCCAGCGCGGTGGCTGAATCGCCGCGTTGGTGGGTGTGGCTGTCGAGTACGAAGTGGCGCTTGCGCAGGGCTTCGACCACATCCAGCACCGGCTCGAGATCTTCGTATTCAATGATCGCGGCCATCGCGGCCTTGCGCGCGGTTTCCAGGTCTTTGGCGGCAACCGCGACCACCGGCTGACCGACGAACTGCACCGTGTCGATCGCCAGCAGCGGGTCGCCCGGCAACAGCGGGCCGATGTCTTTCAGGCCCGGTACGTCTTCATGGGTGATGGCGATGCGCACGCCTTCGAAGGCGTAGCAGGGCGCAGTGTCGATGCTGATGATTTTTGCGTGGGCACGGTCCGACAGGCGGGCGTACACGTGCAACTGGTTCGGAAATTCCAGGCGATCGTCAATGTACTGCGCTTCACCGGACACATGCTTGGCGGCGCTGTCATGCTTGACGCTGCGGCCGACACCGGTGGTCAGGTCCTTGGCGAACAGTTCAGCCAGTTCGGCCTGGGTCTTCTCTACGGCGTGATGATTAGACATAAGCGGTCACCCGAGTCTCGATGTGCGGTGTTTGCAGTTCGATGAAGTATTTGCGCAGCAGGTTCTGCGCGCTGAGCAGGCGATATTCCTTGCTGGCGCGGAAGTCCGAGAGCGGTGTGAAATCTTCGGCCAGGGCTGCGCAGGCGCGTTCGACCGTGGCGTTGTTGAAAGGCGCGCCAAGCAGCGCGGCTTCACAGGTGGCGGCACGTTTCGGAATGGCTGCCATGCCGCCGAATGCCACGCGGGCCTCGGCGACCATGCCGTTTTCCAGGCGAATGTTGAAGGCGGCACACACGGCCGAAATGTCATCGTCCAGGCGCTTGGAGACTTTGTAGGCGCGGAACAGTTTTTCGGCGCTGGCGCGCGGCACGATGATCTTCTCGATGAACTCGCTTTCCTGACGGGCAGTGACGCGGTAATCGATGAAGTAATCCTCCAGCGCCAGGGTGCGGCGGGTTTCGCCTTTGCACAGGACGATTTGTGCGCCGAGGGCGATCAGCAGCGGTGGCGAGTCGCCGATGGGCGAGGCGTTGCCGATGTTGCCGCCGAGGGTGCCCTGGTTACGGATCTGCAAGGAGGCAAAGCGCTGCAGCAATTCGCCGAAGTCCGGGTACTCGGCTTTCAAGGCGTCGTAGCAGTCGGAGAGGGCCGTGGCGGCACCGATTTCCAGGCGATCGTCGAAGCGTTCGATGCGTTTCATTTCGGCGACGTTGCCAACGTAAATCATCACCGGCAGCGTGCGATGGAACTGGGTGACTTCCAGCGCCAGGTCCGTGCCACCGGCCAGCAGGCGGGCCTGTGGATAAGCGTCGTAGAGGTCGGCCAGGTCGGCCACCGTCAGCGGCACCAGGCAACGTTTGTCGCCACTGTTGAGTTCGCCGATATCGGTCGGGGCAATGGCTTTGAGGCGGGCAATGGTCTCGGCTTCACGGGCATCGAACTGGTCGGGCTGTTTTGCGCAGCAGGACTGTTGGGCCGCTTCCAGGATCGGGCGATAGCCGGTGCAGCGGCAGAGGTTGCCAGCCAGGGCTTCGTGGGCTTTATGGGCGTCGGGTTCGGTGCTGTTCTTTTGCAGGGCGAACAGCGACATGACGAAGCCAGGCGTGCAAAAACCGCACTGCGAACCGTGGCACTCGACCATGGCTTTCTGCACGCTGTGCAGCTCGCCTTTGTGCTTGAGGTCTTCGACGCTGATCAGTTGCTTGCCGTGCAGGGACGACACGAAGGTCAGGCACGAATTAAGGCTGCGATAGCGAATGTGTTCGCGGCCCTCGTCATCCGTTTGCAACTCGCCGACCACCACGGTGCAGGCGCCGCAGTCACCGCTGGCGCAGCCTTCTTTGGTGCCGGGTTTGCCCACATGGTCGCGCAGATAGTTGAGCACGGTCAGGTTCGGGTCCAGGGCGTGCTCGCTACGGAGTTCCTGGTTTAGTAAAAACTGGATCACGGAAGACCTCGCAGACTCATTATTGTTGTTAACCGACTTGAACCGAATTTAGCAGGTCTGACTTTTCGGTCAATGATTTTCTGACTTAAAGGTCAGGAAAAGGCATTTTGTCGATCGACAACCGGTTTCTTCATTATTGACCCTTGTGGGATAGCCTGCTTTTTTGCGCGAATCGTGCCAAAAACCACCGGGCAGGCCCTGCGCCATGTCGTATCAATTGCGCTACACTGCGCCGCTTGTACAGATCGAAGAGTTTGAAGGGACAACCATGACGTTCAAGGCGCCGGACAGCCTCGCCGAGCAAATCGCTCACCACCTCGCCGAACGGATCATTCGCGGCGAAATGAAGCCCGGAGAGCGCATCCAGGAACAGAAGGTCACGCTGGCGCTCAATGTCAGTCGCGGCTCGGTTCGCGAGGCCTTGCTGATCCTTGAACGCCGGCACCTGATCGCGATCCTGCCGCGACGTGGCGCCCATGTCACCGAACTCACCGCGCACAATGTGAAGAGCCTGTGCACGCTGATGAGCGAAATGTACATCCTGCTGGGCAATGCGGTGGCCAATGGCTGGCAAGTCCAGGCCGACCTGGCGCCGTTCGTGCAGATCCAGCAGCGCCTGAGCAGCGATTTCGAGCGCCAGGACATTCGCAGCTTCGTCGATGACAGTTTCAGCGTGATGCGCGCCGCGTATCCGTTTGCCAACAACCCGTACTTGCAGGAAACCGTCGAGAATCTGCAACCGGCGATGAGCCGTGCCTATTTCCTCGCCCTGGATCAGCGCAAAGCGTCGATGAGCGAGTTTCTGGAACTGTTCGAACGCCTGCTTGCCGCCGTGATCGCCCGTGACTTTGCGCAGATTCGCCTGGTGCTGACGGCTTACGCCCAGCGCAGCTGCGATCTGGTGGTCTCTGCCCTGACGGACGCTTAAGCGTGCGGCTCAAGTGCATCAAGCTGGCGGGGTTCAAGTCCTTCGTCGATCCGACCACGGTGAACTTCCCCAGTAACATGGCGGCGGTCGTCGGGCCCAATGGCTGCGGCAAGTCGAACATTATCGACGCCGTACGCTGGGTGATGGGCGAGAGCTCGGCCAAGAACCTGCGCGGCGAGTCGATGACCGACGTCATCTTCAACGGATCGACCAGCCGCAAACCGGTGAGTCAGGCGAGCATCGAACTGGTGTTCGATAACTCCGACGGCACGCTGCTCGGTGAATACGCCGCGTATGCGGAAATCTCCATTCGCCGCAAAGTCACCCGCGACAGCCAGACCACCTATTACCTCAACGGCACCAAATGCCGGCGTCGCGACATCACCGACATATTCCTTGGTACCGGCCTGGGCCCGCGCAGCTATTCGATCATCGAGCAGGGGATGATCTCCAAGCTGATCGAGTCCAAGCCCGAGGACCTGCGCAACTTCATCGAAGAAGCGGCGGGCATTTCCAAGTACAAGGAGCGCCGGCGCGAGACCGAAAACCGTATCCGTCGCACCCACGAAAACCTTGCGCGCCTGACCGACCTGCGCGAAGAACTTGAACGCCAGCTCGAACGCTTGCACCGTCAGGCCGAGGCCGCCAAGAAGTATCAGGAGTTCAAAGGCGAAGAGCGGCAGCTCAAGGCTCAACTGTCAGCCTTGCGTTGGCAGGATCTGAACGACCAGGTCGGCCAGCGCGAAGCGATCATCGGCACCCAGGAAATTTCCTTTGAGGCCTTGGTCGCTGAGCAGCGCAATGCCGACGCGAGCATCGAGCGCCTGCGTGACGGGCATCATGACCTCTCAGAGCGCTTCAATCTGGTGCAGGGGCGTTTCTATTCGGTCGGCGGCGACATCGCCCGGGTCGAGCAGAGCATCCAGCACGGTCAGCAGCGTCTGCGCCAACTGCAGGACGATCTCAAAGAAGCCGAGCGCGCGCGCCTGGAGACCGAATCTCACCTGGGCCACGACCGCACCTTGCTGCTGACCCTCGGCGAAGAGCTGGACATGCTCACCCCCGAGCAGGAAGTCACCAGCGCCGCCGCCGAAGAAGCCGCCGCCGCGCTGGAAGAATCCGAAACCACCATGCACGGCTGGCAAGAGCAGTGGGACACGTTCAACCTCACCGCCGCCGAACCTCGACGTCAGGCTGAAGTCCAGCAGTCACGAATCCAGCAGCTGGAAACCAGCCTGGAGCGTCTGGCCGATCGCCAGAAGCGTCTTGGCGAAGAGCGCGCCTTGCTGTCGGCGGACCCGGAAGACGCGGCGATCATGGAGCTCAGCGAACAGCTCGCTGAATCCGAGGCGACCCTTGAGGATTTGCAGACCAGTGAAGAAGCCCAGGTCGAAAAGCTCGAGCAACTGCGTCAGCAATTGCAGCAAGCGCTGACGGCGCAGCAGCAGGCCCAGGGCGATTTGCAGCGCCTCAATGGTCGATTGGCTTCCCTGGAAGCCTTGCAGCAAGCCGCCCTGGATCCGGGCACCGGCACCGCTGAATGGTTGCGTGATCAACATCTGGCCGATCGCCCGCGTCTGGCCGAAGGCTTGAAGGTTGAAGCGGGTTGGGAACTGGCGGTGGAAACCGTGCTCGGGGCCGACCTGCAAGCCGTGCTGGTGGATGATTTCAACGATTTCGATTTGTCCGGGTTTGCTCAGGGCGACCTGCGTTTGCTCAGCCCCGCGACCGATGGCGTGCGGGTGCCGGGCAGTCTGCTCGACAAGGTCGAGGCGCAGATCGATCTGTCGCCGTGGCTGGGACAGGTCAAACCGGTCGACAGTCTGGAGCAGGCGCTGGCCTTGCGTGGCCAGTTGGCGGTCGGCCAGAGCCTGATCAGCCGCGACGGATACTGGGTCGGCCGGCACTTTTTGCGGGTGCGCCGCGCCAGCGAAGCGGAAAGCGGCATGCTGGCCCGAGGTCAGGAAATCCAGAAACTGGGCCTGGAGCGCGAAGAGCGCGAAGCGGCGGTCGAGACCCTGGAAACCGAATTGCAAAACCTGCGGGCGCAACAGCGTCAGCAGGAGAACGGACGCGAACACTTGCGCCGTTTGCTGCAAGACGAAGCCCGTCAACAAGGCGAATTGAAAGCCCAGTTGTCGGCCGGAAAAGCCAAGGCCGAGCAGTTGACCTTGCGCCGCACACGTCTTGATGAAGAAATCGAGGAGTTGGGTGAACAACGGGCTCTGGAGCACGAAAGCATCGGCGAAGCGCGCCTGCAATTGCAGGAAGCTCTCGACGCCATGGCGCTGGACACCGAGCAGCGCGAGTTGCTGCTGGCCCAGCGCGACAGCTTGCGTGAACGCCTTGACCGGGTGCGGCAGGAAGCGCGCCAGCACAAGGATCACGCCCATCAACTGGCGGTGAGATTGGGTTCGCTCAAGGCCCAGCACGATTCGACGCGTCAGGCGCTGGAGCGTCTGGAAATGCAGTCCGAGCGCCTGACCGAAAAACGCGAGCAGTTGAGCCTCAATCTGGAGGAGGGCGAGGCGCCGCTGGAAGAGCTGCGCCTGAAACTTGAAGAGCTGCTCGACAAGCGCATGACCGTCGACGAAGAACTCAAGACCGCGCAGATCGCCCTGGAAGATGCCGACCGCGAACTGCGCGAGGCCGAGAAGCGCCGTACCCAGGCCGAACAACAGTCCCAGCTGATTCGCAGTCAGCTCGAGACCCAGCGTATGGAATGGCAAGCCCTGACCGTGCGCCGCAAGGCCTTGCAGGACCAGTTGCTGGAAGACGGTTATGACTTGCACGGCGTACTCGCCACGCTGACGCCCGACGCCAGTGAGAAGAACGCGGAGGAAGAACTCGAACGCATAGCCGCGCGGATTCAACGCCTGGGTGCGATCAACCTCGCGGCCATCGACGAATACCAGCAACAATCGGAGCGTAAACGTTATCTGGATGCGCAGAACGATGATCTGGTCGAAGCGCTCGACACGCTGGAGAACGTGATTCGCAAGATCGACAAGGAAACCCGTAACCGCTTTAAAGATACCTTTGATCAGATCAATGGCGGTTTACAGGCACTTTTCCCGAAAGTTTTCGGTGGAGGCCGCGCGTATTTGGAACTGACGGGCGAAGATCTACTCGATACAGGGGTGACGATCATGGCGCAGCCGCCAGGAAAGAAGAACAGCACCATCCATTTGCTCTCTGGTGGCGAAAAGGCCCTGACCGCACTGGCCCTGGTTTTTGCGATATTCAAGTTGAACCCGGCGCCGTTTTGCATGCTCGATGAAGTTGACGCACCACTGGATGACGCTAACGTTGGACGCTACGCACGGCTGGTCAAAGAGATGTCGCAGACCGTGCAGTTCATCTATATCACCCACAACAAGATCGCCATGGAAATGGCCGATCAACTGATGGGGGTGACGATGCACGAGCCTGGTTGCTCGCGTCTGGTGGCTGTCGATGTCGAGGAGGCGATGGCGATGGTCGATGCCTGAGGGCCGGCTGCAAGTTGCAGGTTTCAAGCTGCAAGCGAGGCGGCTTGCAGCTTGAAGCTTGATGCTTGTGATTGCGCGGCCCTATAAAGTTGCCTTTGGTCGTGCTAGTTTAATGTCAATTTTTCGTGTACGTGGGCAAAACGCCTGTCAGAACATAGAGTTGGCGCCACGTTTTAAAGCGGTTTACAGGTTGTAAACCCCTTATTTTTCAGCATTTTTTATAGAGGCACGGGATTACATGGAAATCGGTCTGCGCGAGTGGCTGATCGTCATCGGCATTATTGTCATTGCCGGTATTCTTTTTGATGGCTGGCGCCGTATGCGCGGCGGCAAGGGAAAACTGAAATTCCGTCTTGATCGAAGTCTGTCCAATCTGCCGGATGAAGACACCAGTGCCGAACTGTTGGGCCCGCCTCGTGTATTGGACACTCACAAGGAACCGCAACTGGACGAGCACGATCTGCCGTCGGTGAGCATGCCGGCCCGCGAACCGCGTGAGTCGGGCTCCAAGCGCGGCAAGCGCGGTCATGGCGAACCTTCGCAAGGCGACATGAACCTCAGCCTGGATCTGGACGGTGGCCCGAGCTTCAGCACTCGCGACGACGATTTTGCCGAAGACATCAAGGCAGCCCCTGCGGTCAGCGACAAGGATCATCCGCAAGCCGAAGAAGTGCTGGTGATCAGCGTGATCTGCCGCGACGCCGCTGGCTTCAAGGGCCCGGCCCTGTTGCAGAACATTCTGGAAAGCGGTCTGCGTTTTGGCGAAATGGACATCTTCCACCGTCACGAAAGCATGGCGGGCAATGGCGAAGTCCTGTTCTCCATGGCCAACGCGGTGAAGCCGGGTGTCTTCGATCTGGATGACATCGACCACTTCAGCACGCCGGCGGTGAGTTTCTTCCTGGGCCTGCCTGGCCCGCGCCATCCGAAGCAAGCCTTCGACGTGATGGTGGCGGCGGCGCGCAAACTGTCCCAGGAGCTGAACGGCGAACTGAAGGATGACCAGCGCAGCGTGCTGACGGCCCAGACCATCGAGCACTACCGTCAGCGTATCGTCGAGTTCGAACGTCGCGCCCTGACCCAGAAGCGCTAATCCAATGGCTGGGCAGGCTTCTGTGGCACAGGGGCTTGCCGTGGCAAGTGAGCAAGCTCCCTCGCCACGCTGTCCATAGCCTTGAGCTACTGTATTCAGAAAATTGAGCAGCCTCGGCTGCTCTTTTGCTTTATGAGAGAACACCCATGACTGCCGTCCAAAACCGCATTCTAGAGCTGCGCGCCGAGCTGGATCAGCACAACTATCGCTATCACGTGCTGGACGAGCCGAGCATTCCGGACGCCGAATACGACCGGTTGTTCAACGAGCTCAAGGCGCTCGAGGCTGCCAACCCGGAACTGATCACCAGTGACTCG
This sequence comes from Pseudomonas fluorescens group sp. PF-69, assembly GCF_054481235.1. Taxonomy (NCBI): domain Bacteria; kingdom Pseudomonadati; phylum Pseudomonadota; class Gammaproteobacteria; order Pseudomonadales; family Pseudomonadaceae; genus Pseudomonas; species Pseudomonas fluorescens group sp. PF-69. Next base: position 3,642,049 of record NZ_JBTMNC010000001.1, read on the forward strand.
CCAACCCAGCGAGTCGGCAGCGCGGCCCTGTCGGCGTTCACTCAGGTGCGCCACGAAGTGCCGATGCTCAGCCTCGGCAACGCCTTCGAAGAAACCGACATGCATGAGTTCGACCGCCGGGTGACCGAAGGGTTGGATCTGCCGGCCGGTGATCTGTTCGGTGGCGGTGCGACGGTCGAGTACAGTTGCGAACCAAAGCTCGATGGCCTGGCGGTCAGTTTGCTGTATCAGGACGGCATGCTGGTGCGCGGTGCAACGCGCGGCGACGGCACCACCGGCGAAGACATCAGCGTCAACGTGCGCACCGTGCGCAACATTCCGCTCAAGTTGCACGGCACCGGCTGGCCGGCCACCCTGGAAGTGCGCGGCGAAGTATTCATGTCCAAGGCCGGTTTCGAGCGGCTCAATGCCACGCAACTGGAGGTCGGCGGCAAGACCTTCGCCAACCCGCGCAACGCCGCGGCGGGCAGCTTGCGTCAGCTGGATTCGAAGATCACTGCCAATCGGCCGCTGGAATTCTGCTGCTACGGCATCGGCCAGGTGTCCGCCGATATCGCCGGTACGCACTTCGGCAACCTGCAACAGCTCAAGACCTGGGGCCTGCCGATCAGCCACGAGCTCAAGCTGGCGAACGGCATCGCCGAGTGCCTGGATTACTACCGTGACATCGGTGAAAGGCGCAGCGCGCTGCCTTACGAAATCGACGGCGTGGTGTTCAAGGTCAACAGCATTGCCTCCCAGCGCGAACTGGGTTTCCGCGCTCGCGAACCGCGTTGGGCCATCGCCCACAAGTTCCCGGCCATGGAAGAGTTGACCGAGCTGCTCGACGTCGAATTCCAGGTCGGGCGCACCGGCGCCGTCACGCCCGTGGCCCGCCTGAGGCCGGTCAAGGTGGCGGGTGTCACCGTGGCCAACGCGACGTTGCACAACATGGACGAAGTGGCGCGCCTGGGATTGATGATCGGCGACACGGTGATCATCCGCCGTGCTGGCGACGTGATTCCGCAAGTGGTTCAGGTCGTGCTCGAGCGTCGTCCGGACGATGCGCGGCCGGTGCATATCCCCCAGCAATGCCCGGTCTGCGGCTCCCACGTCGAGCGCACGCAACTGATCAAGCGCAGCAAGGGCCGCGAGACTGTCAGCGAAGGTGCGGTGTATCGCTGTGTCGGTAGACTGGCCTGCGGCGCGCAACTCAAACAGGCGATCATTCACTTCGTTTCCCGTCGCGCGATGGATATCGAAGGTCTGGGCGAGAAGAGTGTCGAGCAACTGGTGGATGAAGGCCTGGTGAGTTCGCCCGCCGATCTGTACGCCCTGACGTTCGAGCAGATCGTGGATCTGGAAGGCTTTGCCGAGCTGTCGAGCCGGAATCTGCTCGGCGCCATCGAGGACAGCAAGAAGCCGGGGCTGGCACGTTTCATTTATGCCCTGGGGATTCCCGATGTCGGCGAGGAGACAGCCAAGGTCCTGGCGCGCTCCCTGGGCTCACTGGAGCGGGTACAGCAGGCCCTGCCGCAAGTGCTGACGTACTTGCCGGATGTCGGGCTGGAAGTCGCCCACGAGATCCACAGCTTCTTCGAAGATGCGCATAACCGGCAGGTGATCGCCAATCTGCTCAAGCACGGTTTGCAGATTCAGGATCAGGGTGAGTTGGGCGCCGAATTTGCCGCCAGCACGACATTGGGCGGTTTTCTCGACAAGCTGAACATTCCTTCGGTCGGGCCGGGCGGGGCACAGAAACTCGCTGACAAGTTCGGTTCGCTGCAAGCGGTCATCAGCGCCGACTGGCTGGACATGCGTCAGGCGTTGCCGGAGAAACAGGCCAGCTCGGTCCGCGAGTTTTTTGCGATCGAGGAACATCGTCAATTGGCCGAGGCTGCCGAAAAACAGCTGGCTGAGTTCGGCATGCACTGGCACAGCGAGAAAAAAGTCGTCGAAGGCTTGCCGCTGGCCGGTCAGACCTGGGTATTGACGGGGTCGCTGGAGCTGATGAGTCGCGACGTGGCCAAGGACAAGCTCGAGAGCCTTGGCGCCAAGGTGGCGGGTTCAGTGTCGGCCAAGACCCATTGCGTGGTTGCCGGGCCGGGCGCCGGGTCGAAATTGACCAAGGCCAATGAGCTGGGGCTGAAGGTGCTGGATGAAGAGGCGTTTGTCGGGTTTCTGAGCGGGCACGGTATTTCGGTCTGACGTCATTCGCTGGCCAGCCAGTGCCTGCAAGGGTGACGCAACTCACTGCAGGAGCCGGCTTGCCAGCGCAATTGGTATCAGCCCCTTTGAAAGTCGCGGGAACGATCGACGGCCAATCATGATCTAGTCTTGGCAAGCCCCAGGGAGAGATCGCCATGTACCGCTACTTCGACCAGCTCAGCTCGCGCATCGCTGCGCCTGTCATCGGCGAAAGCTCACGCAATAGCAAGGTCTGGCCGTGCCGTTGCGGGCAGTCATTGTTCTTTCGCAACAGCCAGTGCCTGGCCTGTTCGGCAGCATTGGGTTATCACCCGGAGCTCAGTCGTGTCTCGTCATTGCAGCCGGGCGCGCAAACCGACACCTGGTTGCTGGACGCCGACCCTGCCTCCGGCGTGTTTCGCCGGTGTGCCAATCTCGACTCCCCGGCGGCCTGTAACTGGCTGCTGCCCGCCAATGATCACGATGCCTTGTGCATGGCCTGTAGCCTGAATCGCACCATCCCTGATCTGTCATTGGCCGAAAACCATGAGCTCTGGTGCAAAGTCGAAACGGCCAAGCGCCGTCTGATCGCGCAGTTGGTCAGCCTCGGGTTGCAGGTCATCCCGAAAACCGTCGACGAGGACACTGGCCTGGCCTTTGACTTTATCGGCGTGGACCTCGAGGGCAAGCCACCGACCACTGGTCATGCCAACGGCTTGATCACGCTGGATATCAATGAGGCCGACGACGCCCATCGCGAACGGGTGCGCGTACAAATGCACGAACCCTATCGCACCTTGCTCGGGCATTTTCGTCACGAAGTCGGGCATTACTACTGGGACCGGTTGATCGCCGGCAGCGATTGGCTCGAAGCCTTTCGCGGTCTGTTCGGTGACGAGCGCGCCAGCTATGCCGAAGCCCTGGAACAGCATTATCAGCAGGGTGCATCGCTCGACTGGCAGCAGCATTACGTCAGCGCCTACGCCACCATGCACCCCTGGGAAGACTGGGCGGAAACCTGGGCTCACTACTTGCACATGATGGACGCGGTGGACACGGCGCTGGGGTTTGGCATGAGTGCCCGGGAAATGGATTTCGACTATAAGCCGTTCCCTCCCGGCACCCTTTATGACCCTCAGCATCCCGGTGCCGAGGCGTTCCTGTCCTTCGTCAACGCATGGATCGAACTGGCCGGCATGCTCAATGAGCTGTCGCGCAGCATGGGTCAGCCGGATTTTTACCCTTTTGTATTGCCGTCGGCGGTGATTACCAAGCTGCACTTCATTCACCTGGTCATCCAGCGGGAGGGCGGCAGGGCGGACGAGGTGCTACAGGACCTGTAGGAGCGAGCCTGCTCGCGAAGACCGTGAGGGCGACGCGTTGATCCAGGCAGCACGCGTCAGCGCTCATCGCAACGCAAGCTCGCTCCTGCACAGGCTGATTTTTATCATTAGCGCATGTCCTTGACCGGACTGATATTTTTTATCCGAAACCAACGGTTGTAACTTCGCCGCAGATAGGTACAATGGCGCGGCTCGCCGTCAGGTGAGCGTCGTTATGGTGACCCCATCGGTCCCCCCGCAACGATTACCCGTGAACCTGGTCAGATCCGGAAGGAAGCAGCCACAGCGGGAACATTGTGTGCCGGGGTGTGGCTGGTGGGGTTGCCTCCATAACGCACCGCGAGCCCTCTCTCGCGTTATCTGTTCAAACACACTCTTCATTGCGCTGCCATGGATCTTGTCCATTGCGGTTTTTTGCCGTCTGCGATTTGCGGTTCAGGTACAAAAAAGGAGGCCGACCTGTCGAGTGCGACAGGTCGGCCTCTCTTTTTCATTTTCTGCCATTAGGCTTGGACAAGGCCTGGTCAACCGCTGCAATCAGCTTTCCCAGATCATTTGGGGTTGCTTTATGAATGACATCGAACAGATACGCCCGCTGTTCATCTTCATCGCCCAAATCTGCGAAAAAGGCTTTCAGCTTCACGCCCAGCACATCGGCTAGTTGGAACAGAACGTCCACGCTGGGGGTATAGGTGCCGGTTTCGAAGCGGCTGATGGTTTTGGGGTCAAAACCGGTTCTTTCGCCAAGTTCAGCCTGAGTAAGCCCCGCGACCTTGCGGTAGCGCCGGATGGCTGGACCCAAACTTGAAATTTGCATTACTCAATTCCCATTTAGAATCAAGAACTTAACGATAGATTTTTGCATTAGACAACTGCTTGATCCATCACCTTGCTTTGCAAAATGTGATGTGTTTCGTAGAATTGCCCGCCAGTCAGGGCTTCAGTGACCGGATTTCAGAAATTTGAATAATGTGAAGAAGCCAGCACGGCACGCGCTCGGGCAGTTGCGTTCCTGTTAAACCAGCTCTCTAAACCTGCCGAATTTACCATTGTTGGTGGTGCGCCCTTGAATCAGGCGACCGCCAGCAACAGCGAGTCTGACTCATGGACGAGAAATACCGCAGGGCCGTCGATGCCGCCGCTATCTTTTGCGAGACCGACCTTTCCGGCCGGATCACCCACGTCAATGATCAGTTCTGCGCCATTTCCGGCTACAGCCGTGAGGAGCTGCTCGGGCAGAACCACCGCATGCTCAATTCCGGCATGCACTCCACTGATTTTTTTGCCGGAATGTGGCGCACCATCGCCTTGGGAAGCGTCTGGAAGGGCGTAATCTGCAATCGCGCCAAGGACGGCAGCCTGTATTGGGTCGAAAGCTCCATGGTGCCCTTGCTCGACAGCGTCACCGGGCGGGTCGAGCGTTATGTCTCCATCCGTTTTGACATCAGTGAAAAGCATCAGTTGCTGCATTCCCTCCAATGGCGGGTCGGGCACGATGTGCTGACCGGGCTGCCCAATCGCGTATTTCTCTCGGAACTGCTGGATCAGGCACTGGAATTCTCGCGCCAGGAGAGTATCCCGCTGGCGGTATGCATGCTCGATCTCGATGGCTTCAAGGCCGTCAACGATAGTTACGGGCATGCCAGTGGCGATCTGTTGCTGGTGGAAGTGGCCAGACGCCTGCGCGACATCGTGCGCGGCGAGGATGTGGTGGCGCGGCTGGCCGGTGACGAATTCGTGCTCATCTTGCGTTATGTGCGCGACTTGGTGGAGCTGCGTGCGGCGCTGAACCGGGTGCTGGGGACGATCTCGGTGCCGTATTCGGTGCACGGCAAAGACATCAATGTGTACGCCAGCATTGGCGTCACGCTGTTCCCCCACGACAACGAAGACGCTGAAACCCTGCTACGCCACGCCGATCAAGCCATGTACGTAGCCAAGCAGAGCGGGCGCAAGCGTTTTCATGTGTTTGACGTGTCACGGGATCGCGAAGGCAAGGCTACGCACCAGACGGTCGAGCGGGTGCGCCAGGCGCTGGCCTCCGATGAGTTGCGCCTGCATTTTCAGCCCAAGGTCAATATGCGCCGCGGCGAAGTCGTGGGTTTCGAAGCCCTGCTGCGCTGGGAGCATCCACAGGAAGGCCTGGTGGCGGCGAAGGAGTTTCTGGTGCTGGTTGAGGAGACAGACCTGATTATCGAAATCGGTGAATGGGTCATGGATCAGGTGTTGTCTCAGTTGGATCGTTGGCAGCAGGCCGGGCATGACTGGCCGGTAAGCGTCAATATCGCCGCGCGGCATTTTCAGCGGGCGGATTTTGTCGAGCGGCTGGGAAACCTGCTTTCGCGCTACGCACGGGTCGCACCGCAAAAACTCGACCTGGAAATCGTCGAGTCGGTCGCCATCGAGAACATTCAGCACGTCAGTGACTGCCTGCGAGCCTGCCAGGCAATGGGGGTGCAGTTTTCATTGGGCGATTTCGGTACCGGTTATTCATCCCTGAGCTACCTCAAGCGCCTGCGCACCCAAACCATCAAGATCGATAAATCTTTTGTGCGCGACATATTGCATGACCACGATGACCTGGCCCTCACGTCCGCAGTGATTGGCTTGGCGCGGGCGTTTGGTCGGCAGGTGATTGCCGAAGGGCTGGAAAGTGTCGAGCACGGTGAATTGTTGCTGCAGTTGGGCTGCGAAGTGGCGCAGGGCTATTTCATTGCCCGGCCGATGCCGCCCGCAGACATACCGGACTGGGTCGCGGGTTTTGTCGCGCCTGCGCAATGGCGGGTTATGGATGAAACGGCCCGGGATCAGGGGTTGGCTTCGGACTTGCTGCCAATGTAAAGCCCGATGATGTCGTCGATCTCGCCGGACATTTTCATCCGCAGCAAGGTGCGCAGAATTCGTTGCACCGGCACCTCGGGATCGTTGCGCACATAGCAGCCTACGTGCTGTACCTGCAGCACCGCGACACTCTGCAGTCGCTGCTCCGGCAACAGGCGCTGATTGAACCATTCCAGCGACCATTGATTGCTGACGGCGTACCGATTGCGTCCCGCCTGGAGCTTTTGCAGCACCTGTTCCTGATTGCGAGCGTCGTCGCGGTGCAACTGGCTGCTATCGAACAGCGGCTGCAAGGTCGGATAGCTATAGCCGAGCACCGTGCCGATGGACTGATGCGATAAATTCTCCGGATTCACCGAGGCGAGACCGGTAGGGCGACTGATCAGCATGTCGGGTTGGGTCCAGAGCGGGATGCTCCAGATGTAGTCGCCGGACTGGTTCGGCAACCAGGACTGCGCGGCATAGCAGCGGATATCGACCTCGCCGTGCTCCATGGCGCTCTGCACCCGCGCCCGAGGTAATACGTGAAACTCCGCCGGGACGCCGACCTGGCTCGCGAGACTGAGCATCACGTCGTACAGAATGCCCTGGGTCGGTCGGCCATGTTCCAGTTGCACCATCGGCATCGCCCAACTGTCGGGCACCACAAAGCGCAGCGGCGCACCGGCGGCCGCTCCGTTCAGGCTGATCAACAGCAGTGCCCCCAAGGCCAGCCGCATAAACGCTTCAATGGATCTTTGAAACAAATAGCCCCCAAAATCGAGCTTAGCCAGATTAGACGAGCGCACCGGATGCAATTTTGCCCTTGCTCCGCTAGCATTAGCCGCTTCAGCTTCCTTCGTTGCGACGGTTTTCGATGAGTTATCAGGTTCTTGCACGTAAATGGCGTCCGCGCTCGTTCCGCGAAATGGTCGGCCAGACCCATGTGCTCAAGGCTCTGATCAATGCCTTGGACAGCCAGCGGCTGCACCACGCCTACCTGTTCACCGGTACGCGCGGGGTCGGCAAGACCACCATCGCGCGAATTATCGCTAAATGCCTGAACTGTGAAACAGGTATCACTTCAACGCCTTGCGGCGAGTGCTCGGTGTGTCGCGAAATCGATGAAGGCCGTTTCGTCGACCTGATCGAGATCGACGCCGCGAGTCGCACCAAGGTCGAAGACACCCGCGAACTGCTCGACAACGTGCAGTACGCCCCAAGCCGCGGACGCTTCAAGGTTTACCTGATCGACGAAGTGCACATGCTCTCCAGCCATTCCTTCAATGCGCTGTTGAAAACCCTCGAAGAGCCGCCACCCTACGTCAAGTTCATCCTGGCCACCACTGATCCGCAGAAACTTCCTGCAACGATTCTCTCCCGGTGCCTGCAGTTTTCCCTGAAGAACATGACCCCGGAGCGCGTCGTCGAGCATTTGACCCACGTGCTGGGCGTCGAGAACGTGCCGTTCGAAGACGATGCGCTGTGGTTGCTGGGGCGCGCCGCCGATGGTTCGATGCGCGACGCCATGAGCCTGACCGACCAGGCGATTGCCTTCGGTGAAGGCAAGGTCATGGCCGCCGATGTGCGGGCAATGCTCGGGACACTCGATCACGGGCAAGTCTATGACGTCCTGCATGCGCTGATCGAAGGCGATGCCAAGGCGTTGCTCGAAGCCGTTCGGCATTTGGCCGAACAAGGCCCGGACTGGAACGGCGTACTCTCGGAAATTCTCAACGTGCTGCACCGTGTCGCCATCGCCCAGGCCTTGCCTGAAGGCGTCGATAACGGCCATGGTGATCGGGACCGCGTGCTGGCACTGGCCCAGGCGCTGCCCGCCGAAGACGTACAGTTTTATTACCAGATGGGCCTGATCGGCCGCCGCGACTTGCCGCTGGCGCCGGACCCCCGCGGCGGCTTCGAAATGGTGTTGCTGCGAATGCTCGCCTTCCGGCCCGCCGACACTGCGGATGCCCCGAGGCAACCGCTAAAGCCAGTGGGGATCAGCCAGGCCACAGTTGATTCCGCCAAATCCGTGGCTGCCGCGCCCGTTGTTGCGCCGGTGGTCGCTGCGGCAGTTGCACCCGTGGCGCCCGCGCCTGTCGTGGCTCCGGTAGCGTCGCCTGAGCCGGTCGCGGTGCCTGAGCCCGAACCGCTGGTCGAGGCGGTCGTGGTCGAAGAAGTGGTCGATCTGCCGTGGAATGATCCGGTCGAACCGGAAGTCGTCCAGCAGCCAGCGGTCGAGCCGGTACTGGAAACCGCCAGCGAACAACCCGAATTGTCTCCGATGCCGTTGCCGACGCCCGACAGCGTAGTGCCGGACGCGCCGGAGTGGGCCGCCGCGCCTATTCCGGAACCCTCGGTGGCCGAGGTCGATGCCGCCACGCCGAGCATGGACCTGGACGACGAGCCGCCGCTGGATGAGGACTACATCGAGCCGGACATGGACTCCGCCTACAGCTACCTCGACGAACTGGCCAGCGAGCACGCCGCCGAGCCTGCCGCCGAACCGGAGCCCGAGCCTGCCGCCGCGCCGGCCACGGGACTGGCCCTGCAATGGCTGGAACTGTTCCCGAACCTGCCGATCTCCGGCATGACCGGCAGCATCGCCGCCAACTGCACGCTGATCGCCGTTGATGGCGACAATTGGCTGTTGCACCTGGACCCGGCCCACAGCGCCTTGTTCAACGCCACCCAGCAACGCCGCCTCAACGATGCGTTGAATCAGTACCACGGGCGTACGCTGACCCTGACCATGGAGTTGATCAAGCCCGAGCAGGAAACCCCGGCCCAGGCCGCGTCGCGCCGTCGTGCCGACCGCCAGCGCGAGGCCGAGGAGTCGATCCATGGCGATCCGTTCATCCAGCAAATGATGCAGCAGTTCGGTGCGGTGATCCGTAACGATACTATTGAACCTGTCGAAGCTCTGGTCAGTCAGGGCTAATAACTGAGGGCGTTCGGCCAGCAGGGCCGGGCGCTGTTTTTATCCAAGTACTTTTGAGGTGATTCCCATGATGAAAGGTGGCATGGCCGGCCTGATGAAGCAGGCGCAGCAGATGCAGGAAAAAATGGCCAAGATGCAGGAAGAGCTGGCCAATGCCGAAGTCACCGGTAAGGCCGGTGGCGATATGGTCACCGTGGTCATGACCGGTCGTCACGACGTCAAGCGCGTGACCATCGACCCAAGCCTGGTCGAAGGCCTGAGCGAAGATGACAAGGAAATGCTGGAAGCGGTGTTCGCGGCAGCGGTCAACGACGCCGTGCGCAAGATCGAAGCCAACAGCCAGGACAAAATGTCCGGCATGACCGCAGGCATGCAACTGCCACCGGGCATGAAACTGCCGTTCTGATTCGCCTTCAGGCGTCAGATGGGCTACAAAAAAATGCCAGGCATCGCGCCTGGCATTTTTGTTTCCGGCTGATCGCGATGGCGTCAACTCGGCAAAACGGAAGAATCATCGAACGCAGTACCGCCACAAAGGTCTTCTCCCTATACGACCGAACTCAACGATCAAGGAGACGCTGACATGTCCGACCCTATGACCCTCAACCAACGTATCGTCCTGGCCTCCCGCCCGGTGGGTGCGCCGACGCCCGAGAATTTCCGCCTGGAGCGGGTCGCGTTGCCCGAGCTGGCTGAGGGTGAGGTATTGCTCAAGACCCTTTATCTGTCGCTGGACCCTTACATGCGCGGGCGCATGAGTGACGCGCCGTCCTACGCCGCGCCGGTGGAAATCGGTGGGGTGATGACAGGTGGCGCCGTCAGCCGGGTCGAGCGTTCGCTCAATCCCAGGTTTCAGGAAGGCGATCTGGTGGTCGGCGCCACGGGTTGGCAAAGCCATAGCATCAACGACGGTCGCAGTATTGTGCCGGTGCCGTCGGGGCTGCCGAGCCCGTCGATGGCCCTGGGTGTCCTCGGCATGCCGGGCATGACCGCTTACATGGGCTTGATGGACATTGGCCAGCCGAAGTCCGGCGAAACGCTGGTGGTCGCGGCCGCATCGGGTGCAGTCGGCTCGGTGGTCGGGCAGGTGGCGAAAATCAAGGGCTTGCGCGTGGTGGGCGTGGCCGGTGGCGCGGACAAGTGCCGCTACGTGGTTGAGGCGTTGGGCTTCGACGCCTGTATCGATCACAGGGGCCCAGACTTCGCCGATGAGCTGGCCCGGGCCTGCCCCAAAGGCATCGATATCTATTATGAAAACGTCGGCGGCAAGGTGTTTGACGCGGTCGTGCCACTGCTCAATCCCAAGGCGCGGATTCCGCTCTGTGGGTTGATCGCTTCGTACAATGCCAGCGAGGCGCCGAGCGGTCCGGATCGCCTGCCGCAATTGCAGCGCACGCTTTTGACCAAGCGCGTGCGAATTCAGGGCTTCATCGTGTTCGACGACTATGGCGACCGTCAGCCGGAATTCGTCAGTGCCATGGCGCCGTGGGTGCGCGACGGCAAGGTCAAGTTCCGCGAAGACGTGGTCGATGGTCTGGAGCAGGCGCCCGAGGCGTTCATCGGTCTGCTGGAAGGGCGTAACTTCGGCAAACTGGTGGTGCGGGTCGCAAAAGACTGACGCTGCAATTTGACGCTAATCAGAGGCGCGGGTATAAACCGCGTCTCGTTGTTTTGTCGGATTTTTCCCCCATGAGCTTCAGCCCTTTGATTCGCCAACTGATCGATGCCCTGCGAATTTTGCCTGGTGTAGGTCAGAAAACCGCCCAGCGCATGGCGTTGCAGTTGCTCGAACGTGATCGCAGCGGCGGCTCGCGCCTGGCGTTGGCCTTGAGTCAGGCCATGGAAGGTGTCGGACATTGCCGTTTGTGCCGCACCTTGACGGAAGATGACCTTTGCCCGCAATGCGCGGACACTCGCCGCGACGACACCCTGCTTTGCGTGGTGGAAGGGCCGATGGATGTCTACGCCGTAGAGCAGACCGGGTTTCGCGGTCGCTACTTCGTGCTCAAAGGCCACCTGTCGCCACTCGACGGGCTGGGGCCGGAAGCCATCGGCATTCCGCAATTGATGGCGCGAATCGAAGAGGCGGGCACGTTTGCCGAAGTCATTCTCGCCACCAACCCGACCGTGGAAGGTGAAGCGACTGCGCACTACATCGCCCAATTGCTCAGCAGCAAAGGCCTGATCGCCTCGCGCATCGCCCATGGCGTGCCATTGGGCGGCGAGCTGGAACTGGTGGATGGCGGAACGCTGGCGCATTCGTTTGCCGGGCGTAAGCCGATCAGTTTGTAACTTGTGTCGTTTGGGTTGACGTCATCGCGAGCAGGTTTTTTGTGTGCACCGCAAATCCAATGTGGGAGCGAGCCTGCTCGCGATGCGGGCGACACGGTCTATCTGACACACGCACAATCCTGTTGAAAACCAAGCAAGCGCTCGGTTAACGTCGCTGAACCCTTCAGTGGAGTTCGCCGATGTCTGCCTTCCAGGAATACTTCGACCCCAGCCACCAATTGGTCCGCGACAGCGTCAGACGTTTCGTCGAGCGCGAGATTCTTCCGGACATCGACCAATGGGAAGAAGCCGAAAGCTTCCCCCGCGAGCTCTACCTCAAGGCCGGTGCGGCGGGCATTCTCGGCATCGGTTACCCCGAGAGCCTGGGTGGCAGCCACCAAGGTGATCTGTTCGCCAAGGTCGCCGCCAGCGAAGAATTGATGCGCTGTGGCTCGGGTGGCCTGGTGGCGGGGCTTGGCTCGCTGGACATCGGCTTGCCGCCGATTCTCAAGTGGGCCAGGCCTGATGTACGTGATCGGGTTGTGCCGCAGGTGTTGTCCGGCGAGAAAATCAGCGCTTTGGCCATCACCGAACCCGGCGGCGGTTCCGACGTTGCCAGCCTGCAGACCCGCGCCATGCGTGACGGTGACTTTTACCGGGTCAGCGGCAGTAAAACCTTCATCACCAGCGGCGTGCGCGCGGATTTCTACACCGTCGCCGTGCGAACCGGTGAGCCGGGTTTCGCCGGCATCAGCCTGTTATTGATCGAGAAGGGCACGCCCGGTTTCACCGTGGGGCGTCAGTTGAAGAAAATGGGTTGGTGGGCCTCGGACACCGCTGAACTGTTCTTCGACGATTGCCAGGTGCCTGTGGGCAATTTGATCGGCAGCGAGAACATGGGCTTTGCCTGCATCATGGGCAACTTCCAGAGCGAGCGCCTGGCCCTGGCATTGATGGCCAACATGACCGCTCAGCTGGCGCTGGAGGAAAGCCTGAAATGGGCGCGGGAACGCGAGGCCTTTGGCAAACCCATCGGCAAGTTCCAGGTGATCAAACACCGCCTCGCCGAGATGGCCACGGCACTGGAGGTGTCGCGCGAATTCACCTACCGCCAGGCAGCGAAAATGGCCGCGGGGCAGGGCGTCATCAAGGAAATTTCCATGGCCAAGAACTTTGCGACGGATACGGCGGATCGCATCACCTCGGACGCGGTGCAGATTCTGGGTGGCATGGGTTACATGCGCGAAAGCCTGGTGGAGCGGTTGTACCGGGATAACCGGATTCTTTCGATTGGCGGCGGTACGCGGGAAGTGATGAACGAGATTATCAGCAAGCAGATGGGGCTATGACAGGCTTTGGATTGATGTTGTAGCGACCGACGCTATCGCGAGCAGGCTCGCTCCCACAGAATTTTGTGAACTCCACAAATCCAATGTGGGAGCGAGCCTGCTCGCGATGGCGCCAGTGAAGGCGCCGCTTACCTGTCGGTCAGCGAAAACTGCGTCAGGCAGAACGTCGCAATTCCCATGTCTTCCAGGCGCCGCGACCCGCCCAGCTCCGGCAAATCAATAATCGCCGCCGCTTCATGCACCCGTGCGCCCATGCGGCGGATCAAGTTAGCCGCTGCAATCAGGGTGCCGCCGGTGGCGATCAGGTCATCGAACATCACCACTGAATCGCCTTCGCAGAGGCTGTCAGCGTGCACTTCCAGAAAGGCTTCACCGTATTCGGTCGCATAGCCTTCGGCCAGCACATCGGCGGGCAGCTTGCCTTGCTTGCGGAACAGCACCAGCGGTTTGTTCAACTGATAGGCCAGCACTGAACCGATCAGGAAACCACGGGCATCCATGGCGCCGATGTGGGTGAAATCAGCCTCGACGTAGCGATGGGCAAAGCTGTCCATCACCAGGCGCAGGGCCGTGGGCGACTGGAACAGCGGGGTGATGTCACGAAAAATCACCCCCGGCTTGGGGAAGTCGATCACGGGGCGAATGAGGGATTTGATGTCGAAGGAGTCGAAGGCCATCGTCAAGGTGTCCTGGCAGGGCTGCAAACGGCGCAGTATACCCGCGGCTGAAACGGTTCGCTCAACCGCGGATCGAGATCAGCCTTCGATCGAGCCGCCAGCCAGTGCACAGAGCTGGATCGGATCGAGAATCTGGATTTCCTTGCCTTCGGCGGCGATCAGTTCGTTCTGCTGGAAGCGCGTGAACACCCGCGAAACGGTTTCCACCGCCAGGCCCAGGTAGTTACCGATTTCGTTGCGGGACATGCTCAGGCGGAACTGATTGGCCGAGAATCCACGGGCGCGGAAACGTGCCGACAGGTTGACCAGGAATGTGGCGATACGCTCGTCTGCGGTCTTTTTCGACAGCAGCAGCATCATCTGTTGATCGTCGCGAATCTCGCGGCTCATCACGCGCATCAGCTGACGGCGCAGCTGCGGCAGTTGCAGGGCCAGTTCGTCGAGACGTTCGAAGGGGATTTCACAGACCGACGTGGTTTCCAGCGCTTGTGCCGACACCGGATGTTTCTCGGTGTCCATGCCCGACAAGCCGACCAGTTCACTCGGCAAGTGAAAACCGGTGAGCTGTTCTTCGCCGACATCGCTCAGGTTGAACGTTTTCAACGCACCGGAGCGTACGGCATAAACGGAGTCGAAGGTGTCACCCTGGCGGAACAGAAACTCGCCTTTTTTCAGCGGGCGGCCACGTTTGACGATTTCATCCAGGGCATCCATGTCTTCCAGGTTGAGTGAAAGTGGCAAACACAGTGGGGCCAGGCTGCAATCCTTGCAATGGGCCTGATTATGAGCACGCAACTTTACTGGCTCAGACATTTCTTCAATCCTTGTGGGAAAACACGCGTAAGACGTAAGGGTAACCCACCGAAGGACATGGAGGCCAGCGTACGGCGGATTTGCCGTCAAGACTTAGATCACGCGGGAAAACCGCTGGCGATTGTGATGTTCCAGGTACGCATCAAAAACCATGCAAACCGAGCGTACCAGCAGGCGGCCGGCCGGCAGCACGGTGATTCGTTCATTGTCGAGTTCGATCAGGCCATCCTTGGCCATATTGTGCAGCTGTGGCCAAAGCTCGCCGAAATAGCCCTGAAAGTCGATGTTGAAGGCTTGTTCGATCTGGGCGAACTCCAGGCTGAAATTGCAGATTAGTTGCTGAATGACCGCACGCCGCAGCCGGTCATCGGCGTTGCACAACAGGCCGCGGCTGGTGGCCAGCTGTGAAGAGTCCAAAGCGCTCTGGTACTGATTCAGGTCGCTGCTGTTCTGGCAGTACAAGTCGCCGATCTGGCTGATCGCCGACACGCCCAGCCCGATCAGATCGCAATGTCCGTGGGTGGTGTAGCCCTGGAAGTTGCGTTGCAGGGTCGATTCTTCCTGGGCAATCGCCAGTTCGTCGTCCGGCAGGGCGAAGTGGTCCATGCCGATGTAGCGATAACCGGCAGCCGTCAGTTGCTCGATGGTGCGCTGCAACATTTCCAGTTTCTGCGCGGGCGTCGGCAGTTCGTTGCTGTTGATCCGCCGTTGCGGCATGAAGCGTTCCGGCAGGTGAGCGTAGTTGAACACCGAAAGGCGATCGGGTTGCAGGTTGATCACTTCTTCGACGGTGCGGGCGAAGTTGTCCGGGGTTTGTCTTGGCAAGCCGTAGATCAGGTCGATGTTGATCGAACGAAACTGCAAGGTGCGGGCGGCGTCGATCACGGCGCGGGTTTCTTCAAGACTTTGCAGGCGATTGACGGCACGCTGCACCGCCGGGTCGAGGTCTTGCAGGCCGATACTGACCCGGTTGAAACCCAGCTCCCGGAGCAAGCCCATGGTCGACCAGTCGGCCTCGCGGGGGTCGATCTCGATGCCATAGTCGCCGGAATCGTCGTCCAGCAGATTGAAATGTTTGCGCAGGTGAGCCATCAGCTGACGCAGTTCGTCGTGACTGAGAAAGGTTGGCGTACCGCCACCAAAGTGCAGTTGCTCGACTTTTTGCGCAGGGTCGAGGTGGCAGGCGATCAACTGGATTTCCTGTTCCAGGCGCTGCAGGTAGGGCTGGGCGCGGCCGCGATCCTTGGTGATGACTTTGTTGCAGGCGCAGTAATAACAGATGTTGGCGCAGAACGGCACATGCACATACAGCGACAACGGGCGCTGGGCCTTGCGGCTGTCGCGCAGGGCGTGAAACAGGTCGAACGTGCCGACCTGGCTATTGAATTGTACGGCGGTCGGGTAGGAGGTATAGCGCGGCCCCGCCAGGTCATAACGGCGGATCAAATCGGTATCCCAACGAATGGCGTCGAGCATCATGCGGGCGTTCCCCCGGATAGGCTTGCAGTGTCGGCCAGTCTAGGGGTTGCGTCGATTGGACATCTTGATTTGCGTCAAGGGTCGGAATTCGTGCTGTCAGTGCGGGCCTCATCGCGAGCAGGCTCGCTCCCGCATTTGGAATGCATTCCCCTGTGGGAGCGAGCCTGCACGCGAAGGGCGCACCGTCGATCTAATGCCCCATGAGCCAATGCTGATGCGGCCCCGGCAAGGTCCAGATGCCGAACAACATCACCAGCAACCCACCGGCCATGCGCACGCTGCGCTTGCGCAACAGCGCCGTCACCCGTTCGGCCGCCAGCCCCGTGGCGAGCAGCACCGGCCAGGTGCCCAACCCGAAAGCCAGCATCAGCAACGCACTGTCGAGCGCATTGCCCTGACTGGCCGACCACAGCAACGTGCTGTAGACCAGGCCGCACGGTAACCAGCCCCAGAGCGCACCCAAGAGCAGCGCACGGGGCACGCTCGACACTGGCAGCAGTGTGTGGGCAACCGGCTGGATATGCCGCCACAGGCCGCGTCCGAGGCTTTCGATGCGGGTCAGGCCGCTCCACCAGCCAGCGAGGTACAAGCCCATCGCGATCAGCAGCAAACCGGCGAGCACGCGCATGAACATCGCCGCCGGACTGTTGGCCACCGCCCAGCCCGCCAGGCCGATCAACAGGCCGGCCGTGGCATAGCTGAGAATTCGCCCGAGGTTGTAGGCCAGCAGCAGGCGAAAGCGCCGGCTGCGTTGTTCCTTGGGGATCGCCAGGGTCAGCGCGCCCATCAGGCCACCGCACATGCCCAGGCAATGACCGCCCCCGAGCAGGCCGAGAATCAACGCCGAGACCAACAGTGGCGCCAATTCAAGCATGGGGCGGCGCCTTGTCGTCGGGTTTGGCCGGATGGCCGCTGGCCTCGTCGACTGCGGCGGTGTGGTTCGGGTCCTGGTCGTCGAACAGGATGCTGTGGGCCGGGCCGTCGAGGTCGTCGTACTGCCCGCTGTCGACCGCCCAGAAGAAGATGTAGACGGCGATGGCCACGATCAGCAGTGCAGCCGGGATCATCACGTAAAGAGCTGGCATCTGGACTCCATGCCCGCGCGGCTCAGGCCGGCAGCGGGCGGGTTTGTGGCGTGCTGCTGGTGGCGGGCGCGCTCGGCAGGCGAGTCAGGCGCAGCGCGTTCAGCACCACGGTCAGCGAACTGATGGACATACCGACCGCGGCCCATACCGGAGTGATCCAGCCGAGGGCGGCGAACGGCAACATGAGGCCATTGTACAGCCCGGCCCACAGCAGGTTCTCGATGATTACCCGACGGGTGCGTCGCGCCAGGCTGAAGGCTTGCACCAGGGCATCGAGACGATTGGACAGCAGCACCGCGTCCGCACTGGTTTTCGCCAGGTCGGTGGCCGAACCCATGGCCACGCTGATGTCGGCAGCCGCCAGCACCGGCACGTCGTTGACCCCGTCACCGAGCATCAAAACCTTGCGACCTTCCTTGTGCAGCTGTTGCAGGACTTGCAGCTTGTCGTCCGGGCGCAATCCGCCGCGGGCTTCGTCGATGCCCAGCTCGGCGGCGACACTGGCGACCATCGGCGAGCTGTCGCCGGACAGCAACAATGTGTGCCAGCCACGCGCCTTGCAGGCATCCAGCAGGGCGCGGGCATCGGCACGCAGGCGGTCGTCGAGGACCAGCCACGCCAGCGGCCCGTGGGTATCGCCGAGCAACAGCCATTGCCCGGCTTCATCCGGCATCGATGGCAGGGCGGTGCCACTGAGTTCGCAGACAAAACCGGGTTGGCCAATACGCAAACGCTGCTCGCCGACCCGCCCTTCGAGGCCGAGGCCGGGGGTGCTGTGCACGTCTTCGGCGGCCAGGGGCGCACGACCAAAGGCGCGGGCAATCGGGTGTTCGGAGCGGTTTTCCAGTGCGGCGGCGAGGCTCAGGCATTGATCGCTGTCCAGGGCGCCGAGAGGGCGGATCGAGCGTAACGCCAGGCGTCCTTCGGTGAGGGTTCCGGTCTTGTCGAAAATCACCGTGTCGATCTGGTTCAGGCCTTCGAGCACATGACCGCGCGTCAACAACAGCCCTAGCTTGTGCAAGGTGCCGGTGGCCGCGGTGAGGGCCGTCGGCGTGGCCAGGGACAGGGCGCACGGGCAGGTCGCAACCAGCATCGCCAGGACAATCCAGAAGGCCCGCGAAGCATCCAGTTCCCACCACAGCAGGCCGATGCCAGCGGCGGCGATCAGTGACAGCAGGAGGAACCATTGCGCCGCGCGGTCGGCGATTTCTGCCAGTCGCGGCTTTTCAGCCTGGGCGCGATCGAGCAGGCGGACGATGGCGGACAGACGAGTGTCCTGACCCAGGGCCTGGACTTCCACGGTCAACGCGCCTTCGACGTTCAGGGTGCCCGCAGTGACCGCATCGCCCGTGGTCCTGGCCTGTGGCAGGTATTCGCCGGTGAGCAGCGATTCATCGATGCTCGACTGGCCCTCAAGGATCTTGCCGTCGGCCGGGAGAATCGCGCCGGGGTGCACCAGCACCTGGTCACCGACGCGCAGTTCGCTGAGCAGGATGCGTTCACTCTGGCCGTCGGCACTCAGGCGCAGGCACGAGGCCGGCAGCAGATTGACCAGTTGTGCGGTGGCGGCGGCCGTGCGTTCCCGGGCGCGGCGTTCCAGATAACGCCCCGCCAGCAGGAACAGCGCGAACATGCCGACGGCGTCGAAATACAGTTCACCCACGCCGGTGATCGAGGTCCAGATGCCGGCGATGTAGGCACTGCCAATGGCCAGCGACACAGAAACGTCCATCGTCAGGTGCCGGGTGCGCAGGTCGCGCATCGCGCCTTTGAAGAAAGGTGCGCAGCTGTAGAACACGATCGGGGTGGTGAGGAACAGCGCGACCCAGCGCAGGATCGTGTGCAGTTCGGGGCTGAGGTCGATGTTGAATTCCGGCCAGGTGGCCATGGTCGCCATCATCGCCTGGAACCACAGCAATCCGGCGACGCCCAATTGACGCAGGGCCCGGCGGTTTTCGCTGGCCAGTTGTTCGCTGGCGCGGTCGGCCTGGTAGGGGTGGGCGGCGTAACCGATGTGGCGCAACTCGCCGAGCACCTGACTCAGCGGCAATTGGGCGTCGGCCCAACGGACATGCAGGCGATGGTTGGACAGGTTCAGGCGCGCTTCGGCCACGGCGGGCAGTGCACGCAGATGTTTCTCGATCAGCCAGCCACAGGCGGCGCAACTGATGCCTTCCATCAACAGTGTGGTTTCGGCGAGTTCGCCTTCGTGGCGGACAAAGGGTTGTTGCACATCCGCACGGTCGTACAGCGCCAGTTCGTCCACCAGTTGCACCGGTAGCGCTTCAGGGTTGGCCGACGCTTCGCTGCGATGCTGGTAATAGTTTTCCAGGCCGCCGGCGACAATCGCCTCGGCCACCGCCTGGCAACCCGGGCAGCAGAATTCGCGGGTTTGCCCAAGAACCGCCGCGGTGAAACGGCTGCCGGCCGGGACGGGCAGGGCGCAGTGGTAGCAGGGGAGTGGGGTGGTCATCGGGTTTTCACTAGCGCCGCTGAATCTTTGTCTTCAGGAAGGGCCGCATCGCGAGCAAGCTCGCTCCCACAGGGATCATTGGTGATATCAAAATCTGTATGCAACAGTGATTGACCGTGGGAGCGAGCTTGCTCGCGATGCGCGAAGCGTGGTTTTACTTTTTCAGGTCTTCCGCGCCTTGCAGCGGCTCGTCACCGAGCAGCAGGTCCTTGTCATGGCTGACCAGCTCTTCTTCGAACAGGCGCCATGTGTGGTCATCCTGAGTGCCGAGCAGTTCGACAAAGCGCCGGCCTTCGATCTTGTCGCTCAATTGACCGATGTAACGGCCCTGTTCGGTTTCACTGCGGGTCAGGACAATTTTGCGGTCCTTTTCCGGTTGGGTCGGCGAGATCAGGTTCAGCTCCACGGTCTTCGGCTGACTATTGCCGTTCAAGCGCAGATCGACTTCGCCGGTCACGTCATCCAGGTGGACCGAGGCGCGCATCAGCAGGGTCTGGGCGAGCAGTTCACGGTCCAGGGAACGGTTGATGCCTTTGCCGGCCTCGTAGTAGTTGTCGTTGACCAAGTTGTCCGGGTGATTCACCGCAATGGTCACCATGGACAGGGTCAGGGTCACCGAGCAAGCCAGAATCCCGATGATGATCCATGGCCAAAGGTGCTTGTACCAAGGGCTTGCGGCGTTTGCTGCGGGCATGTTCACTTCTCTCAACGATTTTGTGGGCCGATGAATCGGCTCTTGGCTTCAACGTGGACGCTGTTGTCATCGGCATCCTTGAGGATGAATTTCACCTCGTTGGTGCTCGACGGCAGGTGTTCCGGTGCCACGGACAGTTCGGCCGGCTGGCTCACGATCTCCCCGGCCGCCACTTTGATTTCGCGCTGGCCTTGCAGTTTGAGGTCCGGTAGACCGGCGGCTTCCAGCACGTAAGTGTGGTCGCGCTGATCCTTGTTCATGATTTTCAGGCTGTAGACGTTTTCGATCCGCCCTTCGGCGTTTTCACGGTACAGCACGCGGTCCTTGCTGACGTCGAAACCCACCAGCGAACGCATGAAAAACGCGGTGACCAGCAAACTGATCATCGCCAGCAGCACCACGGCATAGCCGATCAGGCGCGGGCGCAGTTTATGGGTTTTCTGCCCGGACAGGTTGTGCTCGGTGGTGTAGCTGATCAGCCCGCGCGGGTACTCCATTTTGTCCATGATGCTGTCGCAGGCATCGATGCAGGCGGCGCAACCGATGCACTCGATCTGCAGGCCGTCGCGAATGTCGATGCCGGTGGGGCAGACCTGAACGCACATGGTGCAGTCGATGCAGTCGCCCAGGCCCTGGGCTTTGTAGTCGACGCCTTTTTTACGCGGGCCACGGCTTTCGCCACGACGCGGATCGTAGGACACGATCAGCGTGTCCTTGTCGAACATCACGCTCTGGAAACGTGCGTACGGGCACATGTAGATGCACACCTGTTCGCGCAGCCAGCCGGCGTTGCCGTAGGTGGCGAGGGTGAAGAAGCCGACCCAGAAATACGACCATCCATCGGCTTCGCCGGTGAAAAAGTCGATAACCAACTCACGAATCGGCGAGAAATAGCCGACGAAGGTCATGCCGGTCACAAAGCCAATCAGCAGCCACAGGGTGTGCTTGCTGAATTTACGCAGAAACTTGTTGGCGCTCATGGGCGCCTTGTCGAGCTTGATACGCTGGTTGCGGTCGCCTTCGGTGACCTTTTCGCACCACATGAAAATCCAGGTCCAGACGCTCTGCGGACAGGTATAGCCACACCAGATCCGCCCGGCGTACACCGTAATGAAAAACAGGCCGAAGGCACTGATGATCAAAATGCCCGAGAGCAGGATGAAGTCCTGCGGCCAGAAGGTCGCGCCGAAAATAAAGAATTTTCGCTCCGGCAGATTCCACCAGACGGCCTGATGGCCCGCCCAGTTCAACCAGACCGTGCCGAAATACAACAGGAATAAAAAGGCGCCGCCCATCATCCGCAGGTTGCGGAACAGACCGGTGAAGGCACGGGTGTAGATTTTTTCTCGAGAGGCGTAGAGATCGACGCTGTTGTTCGCGTTTTTGCTGGGCGGTGTGACGTCGTGTACCGGAATCTGATTGCTCATCATTGCATCCCACGGCAGTGGAAAAATGCCCCGGTCAGTACATGCTGGCCGCGGTCAAAAAGAGGTGTTGCAGTGGCGCAATGATACGCCTGTCGCTCTGGCCCAAGGGTGCGACCTTTGGTCGCGTTGGGTGAAATTCATAGATGGTGTAGCGAATGTAACAAAACATGATGCAGGTCAATTGACAGGTGAAGTATAGCTGCCCGGTCCTGGGTATCGGTGACAACGTTAGCCGACTGTTACGGCAAAGGGGCTGCGTGATCGGGATCATGTCTTGCGGCTAAAAAAAAGACCCCGTCGAATGACGGGGTCTTTTGCATTGCGTCGAGCGTTTGCCTTACTGAGCGTCTGCCGCCGCAGCCTTCTCGCCGTGAGACAGGCTGTAGACGTAAGCGGCCAGCAGGTGAACCTTGTCGTTACCCTGCAGCTGCTCTTGCGCAGGCATCTGGCCCTGACGGCCGTAACGGATGGTCTGCTGCAGTTGAGCGAAGCTCGAACCGTAGATGAACGCGGCGGGGTGGGTCAGGTTGGGTGCGCCCATTGCCGGGGTGCCTTTGCCTTCCGGACCGTGGCAGGCCACGCAGTTGGCCGCGAACAGTTTCTGGCCGGCAACCGGGTCAGCCTTGGTGCCTTCCGGCAGCTTGCGGCCATCGAGGTTGGTCACCACGAACGCGGCAACGTCGGCAACGCCTTGTTCACCGATCACTTCAGCCCACGCCGGCATGACCGCGTGACGGCCGCCCATGATCGTGGTCTTGATGGTTTCCGGCTCGCCGCCCCAGCGCCAATCGGCGTCGGTCAGGTTAGGGAAGCCATAGGCGCCTTTGGCGTCGGAACCGTGGCAAACCGAGCAGTTGGAGGCGAACAGGCGGCCACCCATCTTCAGGGCTTGCGGGTCCTTGGCGACTTCTTCGATTGGCATGGAAGCGAACTTGGCGAAAATCGGACCGAACCTGGCGTCCGACTTGGCCATTTCCTTTTCCCACTCGTGAACGCCGGTCCAGCCGGTCTGGCCGTTGGCGAACGCGGTCTGCTTCTCGTTATCCAGGTAGTTGTAACCTGGCAACAGGCCTTTCCAGTTGCCCAGGCCCGGATACAGTACCAGGTAGCCCAGGGCGAAAATGATGGTGCCCACGAACAGCATGAACCACCATTTCGGCAGTGGGTTGTCGTACTCCTCGATCCCGTCGAAGGAGTGGCCAACCGTCTCTTCCGTCGCCTCGGTGCGCTGGCCCTTGCGGGTCGACAGCAGCAGCCAGGTCAGGGAAAAGATCGTACCGAGACTGAGGACTGTGACATACAGACTCCAGAATGTAGTCATTCTTTGTTACTCCTAGAAGCTTGCTCGACGTGCTTGATGGCTTCGGGATCATCCGCGAAAGGCAGCAAGGTCGCGTCTTCAAACTCCGACTTGCGCTTTGGGCTGAATACCCACAACGCCAGACCGATGAAGGCCACCATCACGACAACGGTGCCCAGGCCACGAATCATCCCGATATCCATCCAGATCACCGTTTGCTTTTGATGATGGTGCCCAGGCCTTGCAGATAGGCCACCAGCGCGTCCATTTCGGTTTTGCCCTTCACAGCATCCTTGGCGCCGGCGATGTCTTCGTCGGTGTAAGGGACGCCGAGCGTGCGCAAGACTTCCATTTTCCTGGCGGTGTCTTTGCCGTCGAGCTTGTTTTCCACGAGGAACGGGTAGGCCGGCATTTTCGACTCGGGCACGACGTTGCGCGGGTTGTACAAGTGCGCACGTTGCCAGTCATCGGAGTAACGACCGCCGACACGGGCCAGGTCCGGACCGGTACGCTTGGAACCCCACAGGAACGGGTGGTCCCAGACGCTTTCACCGGCGACCGAGTAGTGGCCGTAACGTTCGGTTTCAGCGCGGAACGGGCGGATCATCTGCGAGTGGCAGCCGACACAACCGTTGGCGATGTAAATGTCGCGGCCTTCCAGTTCAAGGGCGGTGCGCGGCTTCATGCCTTCGACCGGCTTGTTGGTGACGTCCTGGAAAAACAGCGGAACGATCTGGGTCAGGCCGCCGATACTGACGGCGATAACCATGAAGAAGGCCAGCAGGCCAATATTCTTCTCGACTGCTTCATGCTTCATCAGTGAGCTCCAACTACAGCAATCTGTTCGGCGGCTTTGGCTTCAACCGGGTTCGAGGCGCGTACGGTACGGAATACGTTGTAGGCCATGAACAGCATGCCGGTCGCGAAGAATGCACCGCCCAGTGCGCGGACGATGAAACCCGGGTGACTGGCTTGCAGTGCTTCGACGAACGAGTAGGTGAGGGTGCCGTCATCGTTGATTGCACGCCACATCAGACCCTGGGTGATGCCGTTGACCCACATCGAAGCGATGTACAGAACGGTACCGATGGTCGCGAGCCAGAAGTGCGTGTTGATCAGGCCGGTGCTGTGCATCTGCGCGCGGCCGAACAGTTTCGGAATCATGTGGTAGATCGCGCCGATCGAGATCATCGCTACCCAACCCAGGGCGCCGGCGTGTACGTGGCCGATGGTCCAGTCGGTGTAGTGCGACAGCGAGTTCACGGTCTTGATGGCCATCATCGGGCCTTCGAAGGTCGACATGCCGTAGAACGCCAGGGACACGACCAGGAAGCGCAGGATCGGGTCGGTGCGCAGCTTATGCCAGGCACCCGACAGGGTCATCATGCCGTTGATCATGCCGCCCCAGCTCGGAGCCAGCAGGATGATCGACATCGCCATGCCCAGGGATTGGGCCCAGTCCGGCAGCGCGGTGTAGTGCAGGTGGTGCGGGCCGGCCCAGATGTACAGGGTGATCAGTGCCCAGAAGTGCACGATGGACAGGCGATAGGAGTAGATCGGACGCTCGGCCTGTTTTGGCACGAAGTAGTACATCATCCCCAGGAAGCCGGTGGTCAGGAAGAAGCCCACGGCGTTGTGGCCATACCACCACTGGATCATCGCGTCCGTGGCGCCCGAGTAGGCGGAATAGGACTTGAAGAAACTGACCGGCAGGGAGGCGTGGTTGACGATGTGCAGCATCGCGGTCACGAGGATGAAGGCACCGTAGAACCAGTTACCCACATAGATGTGCTTGGTCTTGCGCTTGACGATGGTGCCGAAGAACACCAGAGCGTAGGTGACCCAGACGATGGCCAGCAGAATGGCGAGGGGCCATTCCAGCTCAGCGTATTCCTTGGTGGTGGTGTAACCCAGCGGCAAGGTAACGATGGCGCCGACGATCACCGCTTGCCATCCCCAGAAGGTGAAGGCCGCGAGGCTGTCGGAAATCAGTCGCGTTTGGCAGGTTCGCTGCACGACATAATAAGAAGTGGCAAACAGTGCACATCCACCGAAGGCGAAAATCACCAGGTTGGTGTGCAACGGGCGCAGGCGTCCAAAAGTCGTCCACGGCAGACCGAAATTCAATTCCGGCCATACGAGCTGTGAGGCGATGAAGACACCGAGCCCCATGCCAAGGATCCCCCAGACCACCGTCATGATGGCGAACTGGCGGACTACCTTATAGTTATAAGCAGTCGGACTGATTGCTGTGCTCATTCTAAGGTTCCACGGTTTGGGTGTTTTATTAGGATTAAAAATCGGCCGCAAGTATGTAGAAAGCGGGGGGTCATTGCAACGCGCCATGACCTGGGTCAATGCTTTCAAATGCTGATTCTGCGGCCTTTCCATGCGCCGCGTAAGGACAAATTTGCACGCCGGCAAATTGTCCCGCCGGACTAAATAGGCAAGGGGGTCAGGTCACATGTAACGAGGTGTGTTCAATCGCAACGATCAGGTGACCGATGGCAATTCGCGCGACAGCCGGTATCTACCAGCCTTTGCGGCCTGTCATCGAGCTGAATCGTCGAACACATCGGTTAGGGTCGACCTGGAACCGGTACTTGCCAGTCCGCATCGGAGCAAGCTTAGACCCGAATCTGGCGAACCGAAAGGAAGTCTGAATGAGGGTGCGACAATGGGTCGCAAAGGGGCGGGAAACTGCCGCATTCCGGAGAATGCGGCAGTAGAGCGGTCATCGATTACTCGGTTTTGCCTTCAGCCTGCAAGCGCTCGGTACCGGCCGCATGCGACAGGCTGTACACATACGCCGCCAGCAATTGAACCTTGTCGTTGCCGAGCAGTTCGCTTTGCGCTGGCATATGGCCCTGGCGACCATGGCGTATCGTTTGTTCAAGCTGCGTCAGGCTTGTACCGTAAATGAAACCGGTCGGGTGCGTCAGATTCGGCGCGCCCATGGCTTCAGTGCCCTGGCCGTTTGCCCCGTGGCAGGCGACGCAGGTGGTGCTGAACACTTGCTTTCCGGCTTGCAGATCCGCACCGCTGTCGGCGGCCAGCGGCAGGCCGGAGAGTTCATGGCGCACATAAGCCGCGACGTTTTTCACGCCGGCTTCACCGAGAATTTCACCCCAGGCCGGCATCGCCGCCATGCGCCCACCCATGATGGTGGTCTTGATGGTGTCAGCGTTGCCGCCCCAGCGCCAATCACGGTCCGTCAGGTTGGGGAAGCCGAATGCACCCTTGGCGTCCGAGCCGTGGCAGACCGAGCAGTTGGAGGCAAACAGGCGCCCGCCCATTTTCAACGCTTGCGGATCCTTGGCCACTTCTTCCAGCGGCATGGCAGCGAATTTGGCGAAGATCGGACCGAACTTCGCATCAGCCCTGGCCATCTCCTTTTCCCATTCGTGCGCGCCGGTCCAGCCGTTGTCGTAGCCGGGCAGGATGCCTTTCCAGTTGCCCAGGCCCGGATAGAGGATCAAGTAGCCAACGGCAAACACCAGGGTGCCGGCGAACAGCATGAACCACCACTGCGGCAACGGATTGTCGTACTCCTCGATGCCGTCGAAGCTATGGCCCATGGTCTGGTCGACGCTGCCCTTGGTTTCGCCCTTGCGGGTGCCGATCAGCAGCCAGGTCAGGCCGATCAGGCTGCCGATGGTCAGTACGCAGATCCACGTACTCCAGAAGGTGGTCATGTCCGGGTACTCCTTGTTGCAGATTCTTGGGGGGTGACACTGTCGGGTTGCGGCTCGTCGGCGAATGGCAGCAGGCGCGCTTCGGCGAATTCCGGATTGCGCTTGCCGTTGAACACCCAGAGCGTCAGGCCGACAAAGGCCACGAACACCACGACCGTGCCCAGGCCGCGAATCATTCCACTGCTTATTTCAAAGACCACGGCTCACCTCTTGCTCTTGATCGCAGTGCCGAGCACTTGCAGGTAGGCGACCAGGGCATCCATTTCCGATTTGCCCTTGAGCGACTCGGCCGCACCGGCGATGTCTTCGTCGGTGTACGGCACGCCGAGGGTGCGCATGGCGCGCAGCTTGGTCTCGGTGTGGCTGCTGTCGAGCGCGTTGGCCACCAACCACGGGTAGGCTGGCATTTTCGATTCCGGCACGACGTTGCGCGGGTTGTACAAATGCGCGCGGTGCCAGTCATCGGAGTAACGCGCGCCGACCCGGGCCAGGTCAGGTCCGGTGCGTTTCGAGCCCCACAGGAACGGGTGGTCCCAGACACTTTCACCGGCCACCGAGTAGTGCCCGTAGCGTTCGGTCTCGGCGCGGAACGGACGGATCATCTGCGAGTGGCAGCCGACGCAGCCTTCGCGGATGTAGAGGTCGCGGCCTTCGAGTTGCAGCGCGGTGTAGGGCTTCATGCCTTCCACCGGTTTATTGGTCACGTCCTGGAAGAACAGCGGGACGATCTGGGTCAGACCGCCGATGCTCACGGCAAAGATCATCAGCAACAGCAGCAGGCCGACGTTTTTTTCGATTGTTTCGTGTTTCATGGCGGACTCCTCAGGCCATCTGCGCGGCAGCGGCGGCGTCGGCAGGCTGCGAGGCCCGCACGGTGCGCCAGGTGTTGTAAGCCATCAGCAACATGCCGCTGAGGAAGATCGCACCACCTACCAGCCGCACGATGAATCCCGGGTGGCTGGCCGCCAGGGTTTCGACGAAGGAGTAGGTCAGCGTCCCGTCTTCGTTGACTGCACGCCACATCAGGCCTTGGGCGATGCCGTTGACCCACATGGAGGCGATGTACAGCACGGTGCCGATGGTCGCGAGCCAGAAGTGCGCGTTGATCAGGCCGATGCTGTGCATCTGTGGGCGACCGAAGACTTTCGGGATCATGTGGTACAGCGCGCCGATCGAGATCATTGCTACCCAGCCGAGTGCGCCGGCGTGTACGTGGCCGATGGTCCAGTCGGTGTAGTGGGAGAGGGCGTTGACGGTCTTGATCGCCATCATCGGCCCCTCGAAGGTCGACATGCCGTAGAACGCCAGGGACACCACCAGGAAACGCAGGATCGGGTCGCTGCGCAACTTATGCCAGGCGCCCGAGAGCGTCATCATCCCGTTGATCATCCCGCCCCAGCTCGGCGCCAGCAGAATCAGCGACATCACCATGCCCAGCGACTGTGCCCAGTCCGGCAGCGCGGTGTAGTGCAGGTGGTGCGGACCGGCCCAGATGTACAGGGTGATCAGCGCCCAGAAGTGCACGATGGACAGGCGATAGGAGTACACCGGGCGTTCGGCCTGTTTGGGCACGAAGTAATACATCATCCCCAGGAAACCGGCGGTGAGGAAAAAGCCCACGGCGTTGTGCCCGTACCACCACTGCACCATGGCATCGGTCGCACCGGCATACACCGAGTAGGACTTGGTCAAGCTCACCGGCAGCTCAACGTTGTTGACGATGTGCAGAATCGCCACGGTGACGATGAACGCGCCGAAAAACCAGTTACCGACGTAGATGTGCTTGGTCTTGCGCTTCATGATCGTGCCGAAGAACACCACGGCATAGGCGACCCAGACAATGGTGATCAGGATATCGATCGGCCATTCCAGCTCGGCGTACTCCTTGGAGCTGGTGTACCCCAGCGGCAGGCTGATGGCGGCCAGCAGGATCACCAGTTGCCAGCCCCAGAAGCAGAACGCGGCGATCTTTGGCGCGAACAGCTGTGTCTGGCAGGTGCGCTGCACCGAGTAGAACGAACTGGCAAACAGGGCGCAGCCGCCAAAGGCGAAGATCACCGCGTTGGTGTGCAGCGGGCGCAAGCGACCGAAACTGGTCCACGGCAAATTGAAGTTGAGTTCAGGCCAGACCAATTGGGCAGCGAGAAAAACCCCGAGCCCCATGCCGACGATGCCCCACACCACCGTCATAATGGCGAATTGGCGGACCACCTTGTAGTTGTAGGCGGTACTGATAGAAGTGTTCATGGTTCCCCATCCACGGTTCAGCTGAAGTGAGCGCGTTTGCGCAAGGCAGTGCACTCTTCGGCCGGAGTTATAGGCAGACTAAAAGCGAGGCAAGCATGGACAAGAAGCACATGGCCGGTATTGACGGGGATCAATGGGCGCAGTGCGTGCGGGATCATGGATGGCGGTGGGATGCCGGCGTGGCGCCCGCGCACGCGACCTTGATCCTGGCCCATGGTGCCGGAGCGCCGATGGACAGCGACTGGATGAACGACATGGCCACACGCCTCGCGGCGCAAGGCGTCAACGTGCTGCGCTTTGAATTTCCATACATGGCGCAGCGGCGTGTCGACGGCGGCAAGCGCCCACCCAACCCGGCACCGAAGCTGTTGGAGTGCTGGCGCGAGGTGTACGCCGTGGTGCGACGTCATGTCACTGGGCGCCTGGCCATCGGCGGCAAGTCCATGGGCGGGCGGATGGCCAGTTTGCTGGCGGATGAAATGGGCGCTGATGCGTTGGTGTGCCTGGGCTATCCGTTTTATGCGGTGGGCAAACCGGAGAAACCGCGAGTGGAACATCTGGCGGGGTTGAAGGCGCGGACGCTGATCGTGCAGGGCGAGCGGGATGCGCTGGGCAATCGCGAGACGGTCGAGGGGTATGTGTTATCGCCGAGCATCGAGGTGTTCTGGCTGGTGGCGGGGGATCACGACTTGAAGCCGTTGAAGGCTTCGGGGTTTAGCCATGAGCAGCACTTGGCGGCTGCAGCGCAGAAGGTGGCTTCATTCCTTCAGTGAGGTGTTGTTGAGGTTGTGATGGTCCCGTCGCGAGCAGGTTCGCTCCCGCAGTGATGGGGTGTGTGGCTTGATTGGCTGAACAGCGCGAAACCCTGTGGGAGCGAGCTGGCTCGCGATGAGGGACTACCCGGCAGCATCCCGTTCACAGGCTCAAAAAAAACCCGGAAGCTTTCGCGATCCGGGTTTTGTTTTTCCAGCAGCAATCAGCGGTTGAACCGCTCCACCAACGAATACTGGGTATTCGCGGTTTTGGTCAGTTCTTCACTCAGCAGTGCCGAGTTCTGTGCCTGTTCCGAGGTCTGGTCAGCGAGGGTGGAAATGTTGCTGATGTTGCGGCTGATTTCCTCGGCGACCGCGCTTTGCTCTTCGGTCGCGGCAGCGATCTGGGTGGTCATGTCAGTGATATTGGCCACCGCTTCGCTGATGCCGACCAAGGCCTGATCCGCTTCCAGTACCCGCGCCACGCCTTCTTCAGCCTGACGATGCCCGGCTTCCATGGTCTGCACCGCTGTGCTGGCCGTTTGCTGGAGCTTGGCGATCAGGGCGTGAATCTGCCCGGTGGATTCGCTGGTGCGTTGCGCCAATTGGCGTACTTCATCGGCCACCACTGCAAAACCGCGACCCATCTCACCGGCGCGGGCCGCTTCGATGGCAGCGTTGAGTGCCAGCAGGTTGGTCTGGTCGGCGATGCCTTTGATCACGTCGACCACGCCGCCGATTTCGTCGCTGTCCTTGGCCAGTTGGGTCACGGTCTGTCCGGTTTCCCCGACCACCACCGACAGGCGCTGAATGGCTTCGCGGGTTTCCCCGGCGATGTCACGGCCGCGACTGGTCAGGCGATTGGCTTCCTGGGTAGCGTCGGCGGTGCGTTGCACGTGGCTGGCGACTTCCTGGGTGGTGGCGGCCATCTCATTGACGGCGGTGGCCACCTGCTCGGTTTCGACGCGCTGGCGCTCCAGGCCCGAGGAGCTGTTGTGGGCCAGGGTGTCGGATTGTTTCGCCTGATCGGTCAGGTGCTCGGCGGTGTCCTGCAGGCGGGTCAGGCAGGTTTTTAGACGGGCTTCCTGGCTGAGGATCGACATCTCCAGACGTGCCTGGGCACCGCTGCTGTCGGTATACATCTGCGCGATCAGCGGGTCGGACGTGGTCTGCTCGGCCAGTCGCAGCAAGCGCTTGATCCCGCGTTGTTGCCAGCCCAGGCCCATCAGGCCCAGCGGCACCGAGAGACCGGCGGCCAGGGCAAACCCCCAGTGGGAGTTCAGCGTGGCTCCAATCATGAAACTCAGTTGGCTGACCAGGATGAACGGCAACCAGTCCTGCAGGATCGGCAACCATTTATCGGTGGAAGGAATGGCCGACTTGCCCTGATTGATGCGCTGGTAAAGCGCTTCGGCACGGCGGATCTGCTCGGCGGTGGGCTTGACCCGCACCGACTCGTAACCGATCACCTGTGTGCCTTCGAAGATCGGCGTCACATAGGCGTTGACCCAATAGTGATCACCGCTCTTGCAGCGATTCTTGACGATACCCATCCATGGCAAGCCTTGTTTCAGTGTTGCCCACATGTGCGAGAACACCGCGGCCGGGACGTCGGGGTGACGCACCAGGTTGTGCGGGGCACGGATCAGTTCTTCCTGAGAAAACCCGCTGATCTCGACGAAGTCGTCGTTGCAGTAGGTGATCAGGCCTTTGGCATCAGTGGTGGAAATCAACCGTTGCTGAGCCGGAAAGGTCCGTTCGCGTTGTGTAATTGGTTGGTTGTTACGCATGGCTTTTTTTTATCCGCAAGGCTTTCAAGTGCTATATCGGCACCCATGGCCATTTGTTGAGATGATTTTTCGATTATCAGCGGCGCGTCGCAAAATGACCCATGCGTCAGCCGGTGAGCATTGGATAGGTGAACAGTCCGAAGTGCAGCAGGTTCAAACCGAAGTGGGTGGCGATGGCGGCAGACAGTCCGCCAAGACGGTAGGCCAGACCATAACCGACCCCGGCCAGGCTCGCCAGCAGTACCCATTGCCAGCCCGCACCGGCATGCGCCAGGCCGAACAACAGCGAGGCGAGCAGCAGGGCGAGGTTTTCCCCATAAGCCAGGTTTTTCAGGCAACGGTTCAGGCCACCCTGTATATAGCCGCGAAAGAGTGCTTCTTCGACCAGCGTCACCAGTAGCAAGTTGTTGAGCAGCCAGATCCAGGCCTGGTCCGGCCATTTCGGCGCCCAAGCGATGACGCCCAGCAACAGCGCGCCACCCAGTGCCAGCGCCGCACTCAAGGTCAACGCCAGCGCGGTGGCATACAGGGACAGTCGCAACGACCGCTGGCCGACAATCCACGGGCACACCAACAATAGCCAGAAACCGATCAGGGGTTTGTCCAGATTCAGGTACATGGAAAACGGCAAGGCGTCGTCGGTGAAGCGCTGGGGGGCGATAACGCGACCATTGTAGAAACCGGGCAGCCAGTGCAGCGCCAGTGCCAGGGCCAGAAAGATGAACAGGCCGTGGCCGAGGTAGCGGCCGAACTGAATTTTTTGTTGGCGAGCGGCGAAAGCGGCAATCAGCAACAACGCGACGGAGATTCCGGCGAACCAGCCGAGGTGACCATAGGCCAGGGCCATGCCGTAGCCGAGGGAGAGCAGGGCCAGAAATGTCCATGGCAGGGCGAGCATTGCAGGTCCTTGTGTCTGACGTTCTTTGGGGGGACCCCATCTCCGGTGCAGGAGCGAGCTTGCTCGCGATAGCGGAGGGTCATTCATCATCGTCCATGAATGGTACACCGTCATCGCGAGCAGGCCCGCACATGGATTTTTGTGATCCCAAAAAAACACCGCCCGAAGGCGGTGTCTTTGTCAGTACGCCGTCATGAGGCAATCAACTGCCGCAGCACGTAATGCAAGATCCCTCCCGACTTGAAGTATTCCACTTCGTTCAGCGTATCGATTCGGCACAGCACCTCGATTTTCTCGCTCTTGCCGTCTTCGCGGGTGATGACCAGGTTCAGGTTCATCCGTGGCGTCAGCTCGACGCCGGTCAGGCCCTGGATGTCCAGGGTTTCCTTGCCGGTCAGGTTCAGGCTTTTGCGATTCTGGTCGAGTTTGAACTGCAGCGGCAACACGCCCATTCCCACCAGATTGGAGCGGTGGATGCGCTCGAAGCTTTCGGCGATGACCGCTTTAACCCCCAGCAGATTGGTACCCTTGGCCGCCCAGTCCCGGCTCGACCCGGTGCCGTATTCTTGCCCGGCGATCACCACCAGCGGCGTACCCGAGGCTTGATAGCGCATGGCCGCGTCGTAGATCGCCAGTTTCTCGCCGGTCGGTATGTAGAGGGTGTTGCCACCTTCTTCGCCGCCGAGCATTTCGTTGCGAATGCGGATGTTGGCGAAGGTGCCGCGCATCATCACTTCATGGTTGCCGCGCCGCGAACCGTAGGAGTTGAAGTCCCGCGGTTCCACGCCTTTCTCGCGCAGATAGCGGCCCGCCGGGCTGTCGGCCTTGATGTTGCCGGCCGGTGAGATGTGGTCGGTGGTCACCGAGTCGCCCAGCAGTGCGAGGACGCGGGCGCCGGCAATGTCCTTGACCACGGGGGGCGGCCCGCCGATGTCATCGAAGAACGGTGGATGCTGGATGTAGGTCGAATCCGCCTGCCAGACGTAAGTGGCGGCCTGCGGCACTTCGATGGCTTGCCACTGCGCGTCGCCGGCAAACACTTCGGCGTACTCCTTGTGGAACATCGCGGTGTTGACTTGCTCCACGGCTTCGGCGATTTCCTTGCTGCTCGGCCAGATGTCGCGCAGGTAAACCAGGTTGCCGTTCTGGTCCTTACCCAGCGGTTCGGTACTGAGGTCGATGCGCACCGTGCCCGCCAACGCATAGGCGACCACCAGCGGCGGGGAGGCCAGCCAGTTGGTTTTCACCAGTGGATGCACCCGGCCCTCGAAGTTGCGGTTGCCCGAGAGCACCGAGGCCACGGTAAGGTCGGCCTGCTGGATGGCTTTTTCGATCGGTTCCGACAGAGGCCCGGAGTTGCCGATGCAGGTGGTGCAGCCGTAGCCGACCAGGGCGAAACCCAGTTGATCCAGGTACTGCGTAAGCCCGGCTGCCTTGTAGTAGTCGGTGACCACTTTCGAGCCAGGCGCCAGCGAGCTTTTCACCCAGGGTTTGCGTTGCAGGCCTTTTTCCACGGCTTTTTTCGCCACCAGACCGGCGGCCATCATCACGCTCGGGTTGGAGGTGTTGGTGCAGGAGGTGATCGCGGCAATCACCACCGCGCCGTTTTTCAGCCGATGGGTCTGGCCTTCGTATTCATAGTCCGCTTCGCCGGCCATGTCCGCATTGCCCACGGCCACACCGCCACCGCCCTCGCTTTCGAGGCGGCCTTCTTCCTTGCTGGTGGGTTTGAGCTGGACGCCGAGGAAATCGCTGAACGCTTGCGCGACGTTCGGCAGCGACACGCGGTCTTGAGGGCGTTTCGGCCCGGCGAGGCTGGCTTCGACGCTGCCCATGTCCAGCGCGAGGCTGTCGGTGAATACCGGCTCTTTGCCCGGCAGGCGCCACAGGCCCTGCGCCTTGCTATAGGCCTCGACCAGTTTGACGGTCGAGAGAGGGCGGCCGGACAGGCGCAGATACTCCAGCGTCACGTCGTCCACCGGGAAGAAACCGCAGGTGGCGCCGTATTCCGGGGCCATGTTGGCGATGGTCGCGCGGTCGGCCAATGGCAAGTCATCCAGCCCGTCACCATAGAATTCGACGAACTTGCCGACCACGCCTTTCTTGCGCAGCATCTGGGTGACCGTCAGCACCAGGTCGGTGGCCGTGATGCCTTCCTTGAGTTTGCCGCTGAGCTTGAAGCCGATCACTTCCGGGATCAGCATCGACACTGGCTGGCCGAGCATCGCCGCTTCCGCCTCGATCCCGCCAACACCCCAGCCGAGCACGCCCAGACCGTTGATCATGGTGGTGTGGGAGTCGGTGCCCACCAGTGTGTCCGGGAAGGCATAGGTGCGTCCGTCCTCGTCCTTGGTCCAGACCGTGCGACCGAGGTACTCCAGGTTCACCTGATGGCAGATCCCGGTGCCCGGCGGCACCACGCTGAAATTGTCGAAGGCGCTCTGGCCCCAGCGCAGGAAGGCATAACGTTCGCCATTGCGCTGCATTTCGATGTCGACGTTCTGTTCGAAGGCGCTACTGCTGGCGAATTTGTCGACCATCACCGAGTGGTCGATCACCAGGTCTACCGGCGATAGTGGATTGATTCGTTGCGGATCACCGCCAGCCTTGGCCATCGCCGCGCGCATGGCCGCCAGATCGACCACGGCGGGTACGCCGGTGAAGTCTTGCATCAGTACCCGCGCCGGGCGGTACTGGATTTCGCGGTCGGAGCGGCGTTCCTTGAGCCAGGCGGCAATCGCCTTGAGGTCGGCACCGGTGACGGTTTTTTCGTCTTCCCAGCGCAGCAGGTTTTCCAGCAACACTTTCAACGACATCGGCAGCTTGTCCAGATCGCCCAGGCTCTTGGCGGCATCCGGCAGGCTGAAGTAGTGATAGGTCTTGTCGTCGACTTGCAGGGTTTTAAGGGTGTTCAAACTGTTGAGGGAGGGCATTGCAATCACTCCTTTGAGTCCGCACGGCTACGGACGGAGGGGACGGGCAGAGCATTAAACCTAGCCCTGTTTTGAGTAGCTGGCTAATTACTGGACTCTATCGATAAGTCCGAGGTTCCGAAGTCAGTTATCATGCGCCGGTTTTCGTGACAGGCTTTGCTTCAACGCAAGTCTGGGCATCGCGCAGTGGTTGAATGTCTCGCCATCTGCCCAGGAGTAAGAATGAACACCCTCTTTATGCACTGCCGGCCGGGCTTCGAAGGCGAAGTCTGTTCCGAGATTTCCGACCTCGCCGCGCGGCTGAACGTGGCCGGTTATGCCAAGGCCAAGACCGCCAGCGCCTGCGCCGAGTTTGTCTGCACCGAAGAAGACGGCGCCGAACGGCTGATGCGCGGTCAGCGTTTCGATCAATTGATCTTCCCGCGCCAGTGGGCTCGGGGGATCTTCATCGATTTGCCGGAAACCGATCGCATCAGCGTGATCCTCGCCCATATGGCCGACTTTCCGCTGTGCGGCAGCCTGTGGCTGGAGATGGTCGACACCAACGACGGCAAGGAACTGTCGAATTTCTGCAAGAAATTCGAAGTCCACCTGCGCAAGGCGCTGATGGCTGCCGGAAAACTGGTGGAAGACGCCCACAAGCCACGTCTGTTGCTGACCTTCAAGAGCGGCCGCGAAGTGTTCATGGGCCTGGCAGAGGCGAACAACTCGGCGATGTGGCCGATGGGCATTCCTCGTTTGAAATTCCCCCGCGAGGCGCCAAGCCGTTCGACGCTGAAGCTGGAAGAGGCGTGGCACCATTTCATCCCGCGCGACCAGTGGGATGAGCGCCTGCATGGCGACATGACCGGCGTCGATCTGGGCGCTGCGCCCGGTGGCTGGACCTGGCAACTGGTCAATCGGGGCATGCTGGTGACCGCCATCGACAACGGCCCGATGGCCGAAAGCCTGATGGATACCGGGTTGGTGCAACATCTGATGGCCGACGGCTTCACCTTCAAGCCCAAGCAACCGGTGGACTGGATGGTGTGCGACATCGTCGAGAAGCCGGCGCGTAACGCCGCGATGCTTGAAGAATGGATTGGCGAGGGGCATTGCCGCGAAGCCGTGGTCAACCTCAAGTTGCCGATGAAACAGCGTTACGCCGAAGTGAAGCGCCTGCTGGAGCGGATTGCCGACGGCTTCAAGGCACGGGGCATCAAGGTCGAGATTGGCTGCAAACAGCTGTATCACGACCGTGAGGAAGTGACCTGCCATTTGCGTCGACTCGATGTGAAGAAACCCAAGTCCCGCTGAGTCACACGGACCAAATGTGGGAGCGAGCCTGCTCGCGATAGCGGTGCCAGCATCAATGTTGGATCTGATGCCCTCATCGCGAGCAGGCTCGCTCCCACAGGTCCGGTGTACGACACAGATGACGTTAAGCCCGGCAATGCGCGAGAATGCCGGCAAGTTTCAGGAGTAACTCATGAGTGAAATGATCGATACACCGGTTGACGGCACCCTGGATGCCACCGGTCTCAATTGTCCGGAGCCGGTCATGATGCTGCACCAGCACATCCGTGACCTGGCGTCTGGCGGTCTGTTGAAGGTGATCGCCACCGATCCGTCGACCCGGCGCGACATCCCCAAATTCTGCGTGTTTCTCGATCACGAACTGGTCGGTCAGCAGGAAGAGGCAGGCACCTACCTCTACTGGATCCGCAAGAAGTCCGAATAACCGACGCTGCCCTTTGCAGGCGCGAGCCCCGCTCGCGATGGACGTTAACGTTAACGCGCATTTGCTGGATAAGTGCGGTGCCCTCAGGTCCATCGTCGGAACGCCCCAGCTCGCTCCTACACCATTGGGTCAACCCAGCGAATGACTCATGCGGATCCGCTTGCGCGCACTGCGTGTCAGGCGGATCGACAGCATCAGCGCCGCACAGCTCAAGCCCACGATCAAGCCCTGCCACAGCCCGCTCGGGCCACTCGGTGCGCCGAACCAATCGGTCAGGCCAAGGGCGTAACCCACCGGCAAGCCAATGCCCCAATACGCGAACAGCGTCAGGATCATCGTTACCCGAGTGTCCTGATAACCGCGCAGCGCACCGGCCGCCGTGACCTGGACCGCATCGGAAAACTGGAACAGTGCCGAGTAGACAATCAGCATCGCCGCCACTTTGATGACCGTCGGGTCA
Source organism: Pseudomonas fluorescens group sp. PF-69 (assembly GCF_054481235.1). Lineage (NCBI taxonomy): Bacteria > Pseudomonadati > Pseudomonadota > Gammaproteobacteria > Pseudomonadales > Pseudomonadaceae > Pseudomonas > Pseudomonas fluorescens group sp. PF-69. The sequence continues at coordinate 3,679,385 of NZ_JBTMNC010000001.1, forward strand.
GCGGTGTAGATCGTAGCGATGTGTTTGCGCAGTAACAGCATCATGCTCGCCGACAAGCAGGCGTAGGCCAGGGCCGTGCCCATGCCGACCCCGGCGGCGAAGCGTGCTTCGCGCGGCTCCTGACGCCCCAGCGCCTGGCCGACGCGTACCGTCACAGCCATGCCGAGGGAGTAGGGGATCATGAACACCAGCGAGCTGAAGTTCAGGGCGATCTGATGCCCGGCGACCACGGTGGCGCCGAGGCTGCCGATCAGCAGGGCGATCACGGCAAAGATGCTCGACTCGGCGAACACCGCGATGCCGATAGGCAGGCCGATACCCAGCAAGCGCTTGATCACTGACCATTGCGGCCAGTCGAAACGGCTGAACAGTTCACTCGACTGGTACGCCGGCGCCCAGCGCTCCCAGCCGGCCATGCCCAGCGCCATGACCCACATCACGATCGCCGTGGCCCAGCCGCAGCCGACGCCACCCATGGCCGGGACACCGAAGTGGCCATAAATGAAGATGTAGTTCAAAGGAATATTCAGCGCCAGCCCGCACAGACCCAGCACCATCGCCGGGCGGGTACGGCCCAGGCCATCGCTGAAACAGCGCAGCACATGGTAAATGGCAACGGCAGGCAAGCCGCTGGCGATGCCATGCAGATACTGCATGCACGGGCCGATCAGTTCGGGGTCGACCTTCATGACGCGCAAAACCGGTTCGGCACTGAACAGAATGCCGGTCGCCATCAACCCCACCACCAACGCCAGCCACAGCGCCTGACGCACGATCGGACCGATTTCGCTGTGGGTGCCGGCGCCGAAACGCTGGGCGACTTTCGGTGTGGTGGCCAGCAAGGTGCCGGTCATCAGCAGGAACACCGGCACCCAGATCGAGTTACCGAGTGCCACGGCGGCCAGGTCACGCGGCCCGACCCGCCCGGCCATCACGGCATCGACGAACCCCATGGCCGTGGTCGCCAGTTGCGCGATCATGATCGGCAGCGCCAGGGCGAGCAGGTTTTTCAGCTCGAGGCGAACCCGGGCCGGGCGATTGAGGGGGGTAGCAGTGGGACGGTCGGTCACAGAATTCAAGGGTAAAACGTCCAGAAGGTATTGATGCGCAGGCGCGCATTCTACGCGTTGACGTAACGGTCAGGAAAAGACCTGTGTTACCGATTTGTAATCGACCGCTTGAATGAATCCACACGCTCCCTCGCCACAGGAAATATGCAGTCCTTCATCTCCAGGATGCACAATGCACGCTGGCTCACCACCCGCATCTACGCCTACACTGCCGATCCGCCTAAGGAGCCTGCCATGCTGATTGTTGCCGACGAAAATATCCCCCTGCTCGATGCTTTCTTTGCAAGTTTCGGTGAAATCCGCCGGGTGCCAGGACGTTCCATCGACCGTGCCACCGTCGAACAGGCCGATGTGCTGCTGGTGCGCTCGGTGACCAACGTCAACCGCGCGTTGCTCGAAGGCAGCAAGGTGCGTTTTGTCGGCACCTGCACCATTGGCACCGATCATCTGGATCTGGATTACTTTCAAAAAGCCGGGATCACCTGGTCCAGTGCTCCGGGCTGCAATGCCCGTGGCGTGGTCGACTATGTGCTCGGCAGTCTGTTGACCCTGGCCGAAATCGAAGGCGTCGACCTGACTCAGCGTACTTACGGGGTGGTCGGCGCCGGTGAAGTGGGCGCACGCCTGGTCAAGGTCCTGCAAGGGCTGGGCTGGAAGGTACTGGTCTGCGATCCGCCGCGCCAGGCCGCCGAAGGAGGCGATTACGTCAGCCTGGAGCAGATCATCGAACAGTGCGATGTCATCAGCCTGCACACGCCGTTGACCAAGCAGGGCGCGCATTCGACCTGGCATTTGTTCGATCAAAAGCACCTGAACCGACTCAAGTCCGGCACCTGGCTGATCAATGCCAGTCGTGGTCCCGTGGTGGATAACAGCGCCCTGCGCCAAGTGCTGTTGCAACGTGAAGACCTGCAAGCGGTGCTCGATGTCTGGGAGGGTGAGCCGGAGGTCGATGTGGCACTGGCCGAACTCTGTGTGCTGGCCACGCCGCACATTGCCGGCTACAGCCTGGATGGCAAACAGCGCGGAACGGCGCAGATCTACCAGGCGTATTGCGATTTTCTCGGACAATCGGCCGAGGTCAGCCTGAGCGATTTGCTGCCGGCGCCGTGGTTGTCACAAGCGACCCTGAGCGCTGAAAGCGATCCGGCCTGGGCACTGGCGATGTTGTGCCGCGGCGTGTACGACCCGCGCCGTGACGATGCGGATTTCCGCCGCAGCCTTGTAGGCAGCGTGAGCGAGCAACGTGCGGCGTTCGATGCTTTGCGCAAAAATTATCCATCGCGGCGTGAGATTGATGGGTTGAAAGTGCGCATTGAAGGGGATTCGCCGGCGTTGCGGCAGATCGTAGCGGCGTTGGGCGCGTCGGCGATCTGAAAACCGTGTTGGCCCCATCGTGGGCAAGCCACGCTCCCACAGGTCATGCGGCAACATTGGCAGCGCCCTCAAAAAAAACGCATAAAAAACCCGGCCAACAGGGGCCGGGTCAAAGAAGACGGTGGCTATATCACTTTTGTTCGGCAGGCTTGACCAATCGCTTTTCCAGTTCACGGCACGCGGCCTGGATCATGTCTTCAGTGATCGGTACTTCGCGGCCATCGGCATCGATAATCGAGCAACCCAGAGACTGGTTTGGCTGTGTGCGGATTACTTGAATCTTGTCATCTCTGCTGTTTTGCAAGGACATGGCCTGTCTCCTCTTCAGGTGTGTGCTTACTGTAGAACCGCCAGGTGACCAGGCTGTGACAGCTCCCTGCGATCTCTACGCGGCGGCAAGCCCAGTCCACCAGAAATGGCGCGCGGTTGCCACCCGAACCTTAGACCAATAGCGTCTAGCGCCTAGTAGCGGCGGTCATAATTAACCTGACTCATTGTGATTTACCAGGTTCCATCCCATTTGGCCGGACTAGGCTGACCTTATTAACCGTTCTGGATGATGCCAATGCTTTCTGTTCGTCACCGCCGTGCGATTCGCCTGGCCAGTCGTTTCATTGCGCCTTATCGCTGGCACGCGTTCGGTGCCTTGCTCGCGTTGATCGTCACGGCAGGTATCACGTTGTCCATGGGGCAGGGTATTCGCCTGCTGGTGGATCAGGGCTTCATGACCCAGTCACCGCACTTGCTCAATCAGTCCATCGGCCTGTTCATGTTGCTGGTGTTCGGCCTGGCGGTCGGGACCTTTGCGCGTTTCTATCTGGTGTCGTGGATTGGCGAACGTTGTGTCGCCGACATCCGCCGTCAGGTATTCAACCACTTGATTTACCTGCATCCCGGGTTCTACGAAAACAACCGCAGCTCTGAAATCCAGTCGCGGTTGACCGCCGATACGACGTTGCTGCAATCGGTAATCGGCTCTTCTTTGTCACTTTTTCTACGCAACCTGCTGATGGTGATCGGCGGTATCGTCCTGCTGTTTGTGACCAACCCCAAACTCACCAGTATCGTCGTCGTCGCTTTGCCTCTGGTGATCGCGCCGATCCTGATTTTCGGTCGCCGGGTACGCAACCTGTCGCGTTTGAGTCAGGACCGGATTGCCGATATCGGCAGTTATGTCTCGGAAACCCTGGGTCAGATCAAAACCGTGCAGGCCTACAACCACCAGTCTCAGGACGAGCGACGTTTTGCCTTGACCGTCGAAGAAGCGTTCGACACGGCACGCAAGCGTATTTTTCAGCGGGCCTGGTTGATCACATTGGTGATCGTGTTGGTGCTGGGCGCAGTCGGCGTCATGTTGTGGGTCGGTGGCATGGACGTCATTGCCGGGCGAATTTCTGCCGGCGAGCTGGCGGCGTTTGTCTTCTACAGCCTGATCGTCGGCAGTGCGTTCGGCACCCTGAGCGAAGTGATTGGCGAGTTGCAGCGCGCGGCGGGCGCAGCCGAGCGGATTGCCGAGTTGCTGCGTTCGGAAAACATCATCCAGCCACCCGGTACCGATCAGGTGACCTTGCCGGAGCGGGTGAAGGGGAATCTGGTGCTGCGAGATGTGCGGTTTTCCTACCCGTCGCGTCCCGAAAGCTATGCCGTCGACGGTCTGAACCTGACCATCAACGCGGGTGAAACCCTGGCGCTGGTCGGGCCGTCCGGGGCTGGCAAGTCGACGGTGTATGACCTGCTGCTGCGCTTTTACGACCCCGCCGAAGGTTCCATCCTGCTCGATGGCGTGCCGCTGACCCGGCTCGATCCGCTGGACCTGCGTCGTTGCTTTGCCCTCGTCTCGCAAACGCCGGCGCTGTTTTTCGGCAGCATCGAAGAGAACATCCGCTATGGGAAGCCGACGGCAACGCTGAGCGAGGTTCAGGAGGCGGCGAAAGTCGCCTATGCCCACGACTTTATCGAAGCCATGCCCCAGGGTTACCAGACCCACTTGGGGGACGGTGGCCTTGGATTGTCCGGCGGCCAGCGCCAGCGCCTGGCGATTGCCCGCGCGCTGCTGGTCGACGCGCCAATCCTGCTGCTCGACGAAGCCACCAGCGCCCTCGATGCCCAAAGCGAACACCTGATCCAGCAAGCCCTGCCAACGCTGATGAAGAATCGCACCACCCTGGTCATCGCCCATCGCCTGGCCACGGTGAAAAACGCCGACCGGATCGCTGTGATGGATCAGGGGAAACTGGTCGCGGTGGGCACGCATCAGGAGTTGATTGCCAGTAATGCGTTGTATGCGCGGCTGGCGGCGTTGCAGTTCAGTGATGGCAAGGCACCGGCCGAACTCTAGGGTATGGCTTGCCAGCGAAAGCGGTGCGTCAGGTGCACCGCGTTTCGCCATTCGTCAGTACGTCGACGCCCATACGATCATTGATCGTCGAAGTACCGCTCATGCCAATCCACCAGCGGTTGCGGTGAGTTGAGCTTCTGGCCGTAGATCACCGAATAAGACAGCACGTTCTGCACATACTGACGGGTTTCGTCGAAGGGGATGCTTTCCACCCACACGTCGAAACTCAGGTGGTCGGCGCCGCGCAGCCACTGGCGTACACGGCCGGGGCCGGCGTTGTAGGCGGCGGAGGCGAGGACGCGGTTACCGTTGAATTGACTGTGGACCTGGCTCAGGTACGCGGCACCGAGCTGGATGTTCTTGTCCGGCTCCAGCAACTGCTGGGGCGAGGCAAAGGGAATGCTGAACTTGCGCGCGGTTTCCTTGGCGGTACCGGGCATCAGTTGCATCAGACCCGACGCACCGACGCCGGAGCGGGCGTCATCCATGAAGGCGCTTTCCTGGCGAGTGATGGCGAATACCCAGCTCGAATGCAGGCCACGGTTTCTGGCTTCACGCACCAGGGATTCGCGGTGCGCCATCGGGAAGCGGATGTCCAGGTCGTCCCAATACTGAGCCTGACTGATTGTACGGATCGCCGGGAAATACCATTTCAGGTTGTAGGCCAGTTTGGCCTGGGCCACCATTTCCTCGCGACTGAAGTGGCGGCTGACGTGGTACCACTCGCGACGACCGTCGACAATTTGCCCGCGGGCATGAAACTCCAGGGCTCGGCGAATACCGGGGGTGTTGCGCACTTTGTTGATCGTCGCCTGGCTCAGCACCAACGGTTTGTTCGCCAGTGAATAGGGCGACTGCGAACGATCGGCGGCGAGGAAACCATAAAAGTCGCGTTCGCGGGCGAGGTTTTTATAGAGCGTCTGCGCTTCAGGGTTCTGCGGTTGCGCCAGTTCCAGGCTGCGGGCCTGCCAGTAGCGCCAGCGGTTGGTGGTGGCCAGGTCTTGCGGCAGGCGACGGGTCAGTTGATAGGCGTCGTCCCAGCGGGCCAGGCGCAGCAGCAGGCGCAAGCGCCATTCGGAAACGGTGTTGTCCCGCAGTTCCGGGTCGTACTTGGTCATGACGTCCAGCGCGCGACTGTCGAAGCGGCGCGCGAGCGTCAGGCCGATTTCACGGGCAATGGCCACTTTTTCGTCACGGGAAAAGTGCATGCTGCTGGCATAGCCATCGAGCAGATCCATGGCCTTGTCCGGATCCTGGCGGGCGAGGCGGCGCAGGCCAAGGCTGACGATGTCCGACATCGGTTCGTCGGCTGGCGTGAAACGCGACGGCTGATTGAGCAGCTCGGGCTTTTGCGCCACATCGATCAACAGGCGACCGCGAGGGGCGAGGGTGGTCAGGCCGTTGGCCAGGCTGCTGGCCAGCGGGTAGTTGCGCGACTGGGCGGCAAGCTTGGCGCGCTCCCAGCGTTTTTGCTCGGTCAACTGACCTTCGGCGGCCCACATGCCGAACAGTGCATCACAGGCGGCCGGCAGGGATTTGCCTGTCAGCCAGAGTTTGTTGGTGTTGGCGTAACCTTCGGACTTGAGGTTATGGCTGATCTGATACTGCGCATTCAGGCAGTCCAGTTCGGTGAAGTTCATCTTGGGGTCGTAATATTTGACGAACGTCTGCCAATCGCCGCGATCGGCCATCCAGCGCAGCCAGCGCAATTTCATCCAGTTGGCTTGTGGCAGGTCGCCATGTTCGGCGAGGAATTTTTCAATTTCGTCATTGCTCGCGGTTTTCAGGCGCGCGGTCAGTTCGTCATATGCCAGGTAGGGTTCCAGCGGGTAATCGCTGAGGGCCTGGCTGTAGCGGAAATAAGGACCGCTATCGCCCTTGGCCAGGGCACGTTTGGCTTCGTCGTAATATTGGCGCTGGGTAGACAGGTCCACCGCCTGGGCGGAATTAACGGCAGCGGCAGACAGTAAAAGACATGAAAAAAGCTTGAAAATGCGACTGCGCATGGGACGTCCGGGCAGAGAAATCATGAACAAGTGCTGACAATGCCAACACTTAATTAACTGTAGCTTAGCCTTTTGCCAGCAGGGGACGAAAGCTTTGCCCACCTGTCTGTATAAGTTCGCAACATTTGTTGTGCAGAGTGCTTCGACAGTGAAATTGCCGGCCTTCTGAGGCCTCAAGTCAGGTAGAATGCGCGCCCGGTTTTTGGAGAAGCTCATGACCCTGCTCAAATTCAGCGATGTGTCCCTTGCTTTCGGCGCTATGCCGTTGTTGGACAAGGTGTCCTGGCAGATCGCCCGTGGAGAGCGGGTGTGCATCATCGGCCGCAACGGCACTGGCAAGTCCAGCATGATGAAGCTCGTCAAGGGCGACCAGAAGCCCGATGACGGCTCCGTTTGGCGCGCACCCGGACTCAAGATCGGCGAATTGCCGCAAGAATTGCCGGTAGCCGACGAGCGGACCGTGTTCGACGTGGTGGCCGAAGGCCTGGACGGCGTGGGCGCATTGCTGGCCGAATATCACCACCTGAGCCAGAACATCGTCACTGACGCCGACCTGGACAAGCTGATGCACGTCCAGCACGATCTCGAGGCCCGCGATGGCTGGCGTCTGCAGACCCTGGTCGACAGCACCCTCAGCCGTCTGCAATTGCCCGCCGACAAGACCCTCGCCGAGTTGTCCGGCGGCTGGCGTCGTCGCGTGCTGCTGGCCCAGGCACTGGTTTCCGAACCCGACCTGCTGCTGCTCGACGAACCGACCAACCACCTGGACATCGGCGCGATCGCCTGGCTCGAAGAAGCGCTCAAGGACTTCCAGGGCGCCGTGCTCTTCATTACGCACGACCGTTCCTTCCTGCAAAACCTCGCGACCCGCATCCTCGAACTGGATCGCGGTGGCTTGATCGACTGGAACGGCGACTACGCCAGTTTCCTCGTGCACAAAGAGGCCGAACTGGCCGCCGAGGCGACCGCCAACGCGCTGTTCGACAAGCGTCTGGCTCAGGAAGAAGTGTGGATTCGCCAGGGCATCAAGGCTCGTCGTACCCGTAACGAAGGTCGCGTGCGCGCCCTGAAGGCGTTGCGTGTCGAGCGCAGCGAACGTCGTGAGCGTACCGGCAAGGCCAATATCCAGTTGGAAACGGCCGACAAGTCCGGCAAGCAGGTGATGGTCCTCGAAAATGTGAGCTTCGCTCACCCGGGCGGCCCGTTCCTGATCAAGGATTTCTCGATGGTGCTGCAGCGCGGCGACCGCATCGGTCTGCTGGGTGCCAACGGTACCGGCAAGACCACGCTGCTGAAACTGATGCTCAGCGGCTTGCAGCCCACCAGCGGCAAGGTGGAAGAAGGCACGAAGATCGATGTCGCCTACTTCGACCAGTTGCGCCATCAACTGGATCTGGAAAAAACCGTGATCGATAACGTCGCTGAAGGTCGCGACTTCATCGACATCGACGGCCAGAGCCGCCATGTCCTGAGCTACCTCGGCGATTTCCTGTTCAGCCCGCAGCGTGCCCGTACGCCGGTCAAGGCGCTGTCCGGTGGTGAGCGTGCCCGTCTGTTGCTGGCCAAACTGTTCAGCAAGCCGGCGAACCTGCTGGTCCTCGACGAACCGACCAACGACCTCGACGTCGAAACCCTCGAACTGCTGGAAGAGGTCTTGCTGACCTTCAACGGCACCGTGCTGATGGTCAGCCACGACCGGGCATTCCTCGACAACGTGGTGACCAGCACCCTGGTCTTCGAAGGTGAAGGCAAGGTTCGCGAATACGTCGGTGGTTATCAGGACTGGCTGCGTCAGGGCGGCTCGCCGCGCCTGTTGGGCGTGACCGAGAGCAAGTCCGGCAAGGCCGACCTGAACTCCGCCGTCGTCAAGGCCGAACCTGCGCCCGTCGCGGTGGCTGTCGAAGCGCCGGTGGCGAAGAAAAAGCTCAGCTACAAATTGCAGCGTGAGCTGGAAGCTTTGCCGGGGCAGATCGAAGCCATGGAGCAGCAGATCACTACCGTCGAGGCGCAGATGGCTGATGCTGGTTTCTACCTGCGTCCGGCCGCTGAAACCGCTGCGGTGATCGCTCAATTGGCGCAGTTGCAGGCTGAGCTCGACGTGATGGTCGAGCGTTGGGCCGAGCTGGATGCCTGATTGATCCTGCAATGAAAAAGCCCGGCTTCATTCGCATGAATGCCGGGCTTTTCATATGCCGTGCTGAATATCCTGCAGGAGCGAGCTTGCTCGCGATGAATCTGGAAGCTCCGCTGGGTGTCAGGCTTCCCGCGTTATCGTTGATGACCATCGCGAGCGAGCTCGCTCCTGCAGGGGGGGGGTGTCAGCTTTTGGTTTGCAGGCGCACCGCCAGCACATCGCAAGGCGCGCCGTGCAGTACATCGTTGGCGGTTGAGCCCAGCAGCAGTGCCAGGCCGTGTCGCCCGTGACTGCCGACCACGATGATGTCGCACCCTTGCTCCTTGGCCAGGTGGTGAATTTCCTGGCGTGGCTGGCCGTAGGTCAGGTGGCTGTACTCCCTGGACAGCTCCGGATATTTCACGATCAACCGGTCAAGACGCTCTTTGGCCTGATCGAATTGCTGTTGTTGCAGTTGTGACAGGTCCATCGGCACGTCACCGCCAAAGGCCATGGCCATCGGCTCGACAATGTGCACCAGGGACAATTTCGCACTATTGCTCACTGCCAGTTCGCGAGCACGGTGGATTACAGGGTCGCACTCTTCGGTTAGATCTACAGCGACCAGAATATGGTGGTAGGGCATGAGGTGCTCTCCTGAGGGTTGCAATATTGATAAGTATGGCTGGTTTCAAGCGTATTGGTTTCAAAGCGACTGAATACGCTCATCAAGAATCGGGAGTACAGATATGACGGTCTGGATAGTGGTGTCAATCCTGCTGGTGGTACTCAGTCCGCTGGCATGGTTGCGACCGTCTCGCCACCAGAGCGGCCGTATGGCCCTGCGCATGGAGGCGCGACGCATCGGGTTGGCGATGCAGCTCGCGCCGCAGGAATGGCCGCACTGGCTTGGCCAGGAGCCGCCCAACCCTTGTGCGCAGTACCACAGACCGCGGCGTGGCAATCAACCGGCGTGCTGGAGTTACTGGCAAAAATCACCGGGTGTTTGGGTGAATCAGTGGCAGGAAGTCTGTGAGGATCGGTCACTGCTCAATCATTTCGAAAAATTGCCAGACAATGTCTACAAGGTCGAAGCCGATAAACAAATGATCGCCCTGTATTGGGGTGAGAAGGGCGAAGCCGAGGTCTTGCAGCAAATCGATGCCACCCTCAAAGCCCTGGCCTGAAACACAATCCATGTAGGAGCGAGCCTGCTCGCGATGAACCTGAGAGCGCCACGGGGAGTCAGGTTCATCGCTGGCAGCCCGGCTCCCACAGGTTTTTATGCAGGCAATAAAAAGCCCGACAACATCATCGGGCGGGGTTGGCCAGGCAGGCCGGTAAATTCGGTGTGGGCTGATCTTACGCTGAGCGTTCGCCAAAAGCGTTCACATTTTTCTCCTGAGTCTCGCCAGCGTAGCTCGTTAAACACGGGCTGCCGCGAATTAGGGCGACTTTTCTAATGATTGATCCTATGAATGACTTCACATGCTTCGGCGTGTTGAAGGTCTTCGCTGTACGGAAATGACCGGAAAGTCGCGTTTCAACCCCCTGTTTCGGGCGATTGACAATTGTCGGAAATTCCGTGAAGGTGACGTACCCAAATCAAACGGGCGTATGAATTGAGCGTTTGTATTTCAGATCGCTCCTACAGAATCCCGACTATCGCGTTGGCGGGTGTGTCGGGTGGATAGGCGTAGCATCGACGTTTAACGTCCCTGCCGAGCCATTCGCCTGCGTCCGACGTGTACTGTTCAGCTTCCATATCGTGGAGATCAGTTGATGATTTACGAAGGTAAAGCCATCACGGTTAAGGCTCTTGAAAGTGGCATCGTCGAACTGAAATTCGACCTCAAGGGTGAGTCCGTCAACAAGTTCAACCGTCTAACCCTGAACGAACTGCGTCAGGCCGTAGACACCATCAAGGCAGATGCTTCGATCAAGGGTGTGATCGTCAGCAGTGGCAAGGACGTCTTCATCGTCGGCGCCGACATCACCGAATTTGTCGACAACTTCAAGCTGCCGGATGCAGAGCTTGTTGCTGGCAACCTCGAAGCCAACAAGATTTTCAGCGATTTCGAAGACCTCAACGTCCCGACCGTCGCCGCGATCAACGGCATCGCTCTGGGTGGCGGTCTGGAAATGTGCCTGGCAGCGGACTACCGCGTCATGTCCACCAAGGCCAAGATCGGTTTGCCTGAAGTCAAGCTGGGTATCTACCCGGGCTTCGGCGGTACCGTTCGCCTGCCGCGCCTGATCGGTGCCGACAACGCCATCGAGTGGATCGCCGCCGGCAAGGAAAACCGTCCGGAAGACGCGCTGAAAGTCGGCGCCGTCGATGCCGTGGTGGCTCCTGAAAAACTGCAGGAAGCTGCGCTGGAACTGATCAAACGCGCCATTTCCGGTGAGTTCGATTACAAGGCCAAGCGCCAGCCGAAGCTTGAGAAGCTCAAGCTGAACGCTATCGAGCAAATGATGGCTTTCGAAACCGCCAAAGGTTTCGTGGCCGGCCAGGCTGGCCCGAACTACCCGGCGCCGGTCGAAGCGATCAAGACCATCCAGAAAGCCGCGAACTTCGGTCGCGACAAGGCTCTGGAAGTCGAAGCCGCCGGTTTCGTGAAGCTGGCCAAGACCTCTGCTGCGCAGAGCTTGATCGGCCTGTTCCTGAACGATCAGGAGCTGAAGAAAAAGGCCAAGGCCTATGACGAAATCGCCAAGGACGTGAAGCAGGCTGCCGTACTCGGCGCCGGCATCATGGGTGGCGGTATCGCCTATCAGTCGGCTTCCAAAGGCACGCCGATCCTGATGAAGGATATCAACGAGCACGGTATCGAGCAGGGGCTGGCCGAAGCCGCCAAACTGCTGGTTGGCCGCGTCGAGAAAGGCCGCATGACCGCCGCGAAAATGGCTGAAGTGCTCAACGGCATTCGCCCGACCCTGTCCTACGGTGACTTCGGCCACGTCGACCTGGTGGTTGAAGCGGTCGTCGAGAACCCGAAGGTCAAGCAAGCCGTTCTGGCTGAAGTCGAAGACCAGGTCAAAGAGGACACCATCCTCGCCTCGAACACCTCGACCATTTCCATCAGCCTGTTGGCCAAGGCCCTCAAGCGTCCGGAAAACTTCGTCGGCATGCACTTCTTCAACCCGGTGCACATGATGCCGCTGGTCGAAGTGATCCGTGGCGAGAAGTCCAGTGAGCTGGCCGTTGCCACCACCGTTGCCTACGCCAAGAAAATGGGCAAGAACCCGATCGTGGTCAACGACTGCCCGGGTTTCCTGGTCAACCGCGTTCTGTTCCCGTACTTCGGCGGTTTCGCCAAGTTGGTCAGCGCCGGTGTGGACTTCGTCCGTATCGACAAGGTCATGGAAAAGTTCGGCTGGCCGATGGGTCCGGCCTACCTGATGGACGTGGTCGGCATCGACACCGGCCACCACGGTCGTGACGTGATGGCGGACGGTTTCCCGGATCGCATGAAAGACGACCGTCGTTCGGCCGTTGACGTGCTTTACGAAGCCAAGCGCCTGGGCCAGAAGAACGGCAAGGGCTTCTATGCCTACGAGACCGACAAGAAGGGCAAGCAGAAGAAGGTCGCCGATCCGTCGGTCCTGGAAGTGCTCAAGCCAATCGTGTTCGAACAGCGCGAAGTCACCGACGAAGACATCATCAACTGGATGATGATCCCGCTGTGCCTGGAAACCGTGCGTTGCCTGGAAGACGGCATCGTCGAAACTGCTGCCGAAGCCGACATGGGTCTGGTCTACGGTATTGGTTTCCCTCCATTCCGTGGCGGTGCACTGCGCTATATCGATTCGATCGGTGTTGCAGAGTTCGTTGCCCTGGCTGACCAGTACGCTGATTTGGGCGCGCTGTACCACCCGACCGCGAAGCTGCGCGAAATGGCCAAAAACGGCCAGAGCTTTTTCGGTTAAGCGCCCCCAACTAGAGTGAGAGTGAACTTATGAGCTTGAATCCTAGAGACGTCGTGATTGTCGACTTCGGTCGTACTCCGATGGGCCGCTCCAAGGGCGGCATGCACCGCAACACCCGCGCCGAAGACATGTCGGCGCACCTGATCAGCAAATTGCTGGAACGCAACGTCAAGGTCGACCCGAACGAAGTCGAAGACGTGATCTGGGGCTGCGTGAACCAGACCCTGGAGCAGGGCTGGAACATCGCCCGCATGGCGTCGCTGATGACCCAGATCCCGCACACCTCGGCTGGCCAGACCGTCAGCCGTCTGTGCGGCTCGTCGATGAGCGCGCTGCACACTGCCGCGCAAGCGATCATGACCGGTAATGGTGACGTGTTCGTCGTTGGCGGCGTCGAGCATATGGGTCACGTGAGCATGATGCACGGTGTCGATCCGAACCCGCACATGTCCCTGTACGCGGCGAAAGCTTCGGGCATGATGGGCCTGACCGCTGAAATGCTGGGCAAAATGCACGGTATCACTCGCGAGCAGCAGGATGCTTTCGGCATGCGTTCCCACCAACTCGCCCACAAGGCGACCGTGGAAGGCAAGTTCAAAGACGAAATCATCCCGATGCAGGGCTACGACGAGAACGGTTTCCTGAAACTGTTCGACTACGACGAAACCATTCGTCCGGAAACTACCCTGGAAAGTCTGGCGGCCCTCAAGCCGGCCTTCAATCCAAAGGGCGGAACCGTGACGGCGGGTACTTCGTCGCAGATCACTGACGGTGCTTCGTGCATGATCGTGATGTCGGCGCAGCGCGCACAGGACCTGGGTATCCAGCCTATGGCGGTGATTCGCTCGATGGCAGTGGCAGGTGTGGATCCGGCGATCATGGGCTATGGTCCAGTACCGGCCACACAGAAAGCACTGAAGCGCGCGGGCCTCGGCATCAACGATATCGACTTCTTCGAGCTCAACGAAGCTTTCGCCGCACAGGCCCTGCCCGTGCTGAAAGATCTGAAAGTGCTCGACAAGATGAACGAGAAGGTTAACCTGCACGGCGGCGCGATCGCCCTGGGTCACCCGTTCGGTTGCTCCGGTGCGCGTATCTCCGGCACTTTGCTCAATGTAATGAAGCAAAATGGCGGCACCTTCGGGGTTGCGACCATGTGCATTGGTCTCGGCCAAGGCATCTCCACCGTCTTCGAACGCGTTTAAGCGTCTCGCTGACGGAAGCCGGGGCCAAGTGCCCCGGTTTTTGTTTTTTCGGGTTTATTTTTATTTTTATTTTGAAAAGATTTGAGTGAGGGCCGAAGCATGCCGATACAACCTGGGCTCTACCAACATTACAAAGGTCCGCAGTACCGTGTATTCAGTGTTGCACGGCACTCGGAAACCGAAGAAGAAGTGGTCTTCTACCAAGCCCTGTATGGCGATTACGGCTTTTGGGTGCGTCCCTTGAGCATGTTCCTGGAGTCGGTCGAAGTTGACGGCGAGCAGGTGCCACGCTTTGCTTTGGTGCAACCCGAACCGAGTGTTTTTTCCAAGCCATAAGCTGAGTGCGCGCAAAACCCTGCGCTTGACCTCACCTTGTAGCCACTATATATAGCGGTGCCGCGTCAGGCGCCAACGCCTTTCACTTCTAGAATTCAGGAATTTTCTGATCCATGGGCAAATCGCTGGTCATTGTGGAATCCCCGGCTAAGGCCAAGACCATCAACAAGTATCTGGGTAACCAATACGTGGTGAAGTCGAGTATCGGCCATATCCGAGACCTGCCCACCAGCGGTTCGGCTAGCGCCAGCAAAGAGCCAGCCGCCAAGCGCGGCAAGGCCGCTGCGGGTGAAGCGCCGGCACTGTCGCCGAAAGAAAAGGCACGCAAGCAGCTGGTCGCTCGCATGGGGGTCGATCCCGAACATGGCTGGAAAGCCAAGTACGAGATCCTTCCGGGCAAGGAAAAGGTCATCGAAGAGCTGCGCCGGCTCGCCAAGGATGCTGACACCATCTATCTCGCAACCGACTTGGATCGCGAGGGGGAAGCCATTGCCTGGCACCTGCGCGAAGCCATCGGTGGTGACGACAGCCGCTACAAGCGCGTGGTGTTCAACGAAATTACCAAGAAGGCGATTCAGGAAGCTTTCTCCCAGCCGGGCGAACTGGACATCGATCGCGTGAATGCCCAGCAGGCGCGTCGTTTCCTCGACCGCGTCGTGGGTTACATGGTGTCGCCACTGCTGTGGGCCAAGATTGCCCGTGGCCTGTCCGCCGGTCGTGTGCAGTCGGTTGCGGTGAAACTGGTGGTCGAGCGTGAGCGTGAGATCCGCGCGTTCATCCCGGAAGAATATTGGGAAGTTCACGCTGACCTCGGCACCGCCAAGGGTGCAACCGTGCGTTTCGATGTCGCTCGCGAGAAGGGCGAAGCCTTCAAGCCGCTCAACGAAGCCCAGGCCATGGCCGCGCTGGAGAAGCTCAAGGCTTCCAGCTACAGCATCGTCAAGCGCGAAGACAAGCCGACCAGCAGCAAGCCGTCGGCCCCGTTCATCACCTCCACCCTGCAGCAGGCCGCGAGTAACCGCCTGGGCTTCGGTGTGAAGAAAACCATGATGATGGCCCAGCGTTTGTATGAAGCCGGCTACATCACTTATATGCGTACCGACTCCACCAACCTCTCGGCTGACGCCGTGGCGATGGCGCGTACTTATATTGAAGGCGAGTTCGGCAAGAAGTACCTGCCGGAAACGCCGAACGTCTATAGCAGCAAGGAAGGCGCGCAAGAGGCTCACGAAGCGATTCGTCCGTCCGACGCCAACACCGAGCCAAGCAAGCTCTCGGGCATGGAACGTGACGCCGAGCGCCTCTACGAGCTGATCTGGCGCCAGTTCCTCGCTTGTCAGATGCTGCCGGCCCAATACTTGTCGACCACGGTCACCGTCGGTGCCGGTGACTTCGAGTTGCGTGCCAAGGGCCGTATCCTCAAGTTCGATGGTTACACCCGCGTCATGCCGCAAATCGCCAAGCCGGGTGATGATGACGTACTGCCGGACATGGGTCAGGGCGACGCGATGAAGCTGATCAAGCTTGATCCGACCCAGCACTTCACCAAACCGCCGGCGCGTTATTCGGAAGCCAGCCTGGTAAAGGAAATGGAAAAACGCGGCATCGGTCGTCCTTCGACCTATGCGGCGATCATTTCGACCATCCAGGACCGCGGGTACGTGGCGCTGCACAACCGTCGTTTCTATTCGGAAAAGATGGGTGACATCGTCACCGAGCGTCTGGCCGAAAGCTTCTCCAACCTGATGGACTACGGTTTCACTGCCGGCATGGAAGAGAATCTCGATGACGTGGCCCAGGGCGAACGCGACTGGAAAAACGTACTTGACGAGTTCTACGGCGACTTCAAGAAAAAACTCGAAGTGGCCGAAAGCCCGGAAAACGGCATGCGTGCCAACCAGCCGGTGATGACCGATATTCCGTGCACGACCTGCGGTCGCCCGATGCAGATTCGTACTGCATCGACCGGCGTGTTCCTCGGTTGCTCGGGCTACAGCCTGCCACCGAAAGAGCGCTGCAAGGCCACCGTCAACCTGGTTCCCGGCGATGAAATCGCTGCGGACGACGAGGGTGAGTCGGAGTCCCTGGTGTTGCGTGGCAAGCATCGTTGCCCGATCTGCAGCACGGCGATGGACGCTTATCTGCTCGACGAGAAGCGCAAGCTGCACATCTGTGGTAACAACCCGGATTGCGCGGGCTACGAAATCGAAGAGGGCACCTATCGCATCAAGGGCTACGAAGGTCCGAGTCTGGAGTGCGACAAGTGCGGCAGCGAGATGCAGCTCAAGACCGGCCGTTTCGGCAAGTTCTTCGGTTGCACCAACCCGACGTGCAAGAACACTCGCAAACTGCTCAAGAGTGGTGATGCGGCGCCGCCGAAGATGGATCCGGTGAAGATGCCTGAGCTGAAATGCGAAAAGGTCAACGACACCTACATCCTGCGCGACGGTGCGTCCGGTCTGTTCCTGGCGGCCAGCCAGTTCCCGAAAAACCGTGAAACTCGTGCGCCACTGGTCATGGAAATCTTGCCGCACAAGGATGAGATCGATCCAAAGTATCACTTCCTCTGCGAAGCGCCGAAGAAGGATCCGGACGGCCTCCCGGCAGTGATCCGTTACAGCCGCAAGACCAAAGAGCAATATGTGCAGACAGAGGTCGACGGCAAGCCGACTGGCTGGAAAGCGTTCTACGACGGTGGCAAGTGGAAGGTCGAGGACAAGCGACCGGCTGCGAAGGCGTAAAATCGCAAGACATTGCAGGAACGAGCTCGCTCGGGATGAGCGAGAGAGCAGCGCGGGCATTCTGAAGGCCCGCGTCATCGTTGGCGTCCATCGCGAGCTCGCTCCTGCATGACCTGCCTGAAGCAATTATTTCGTTGTGGAGACTGCCGTCATGGCCAATGAGCTCTATACCCGTACCAATCAAAAGATTTATTTCGCCGGACTGTCTCTGGAGGCGCTCGCCAAGGCCGAAGAGGGGCGGGCGATGAACTCCCTCGCGCTGATTCAGGCCGGTCGTGAGTCGGCTCTGTTTCACCTGTACGGTGCGCTGCTGGGTTTATGTCACGAGATCGCCGGTTTCTACCGTTTGCCTCAGGCCAATGCGTCCCGGGCCGAATCGTTGCTGACTCGCGAAGTCCTGGACACCATTGCTATTCCTGAACTGGCCGAGATGATCGAGCTGGCGAACAACCCGGAAACCTGGCTGGCCAAGTTGCTGGCGGCCCATCAAGCACTGTTTCAGCCTCCGCGGGCGCCGCACAAGCCGAAAGGGGATGTGACGCAGCCGCTGATTCTCGCGGTGAACCTGGACGAGGAAGAGGCGCCGGACGAGTTGGGCCGCGAAGAACTGGAAAGCTGGCGTCAGAACCTGAAAGGGTTGGCAATTCGGTTTCGTGACGGTTTGAATGAGTGCTGACAGAAACGCTTTTGCGATGGCATCTGGTCAAGATCCCGAGCGAAGCCTGACCGATGCCTATATAATCCCCGCCTTTCGTGGAGAACAGACCTTTATGCCAACGTCCTTTCTAGAAATTGTCGAGTTACCAGACGGCCGTATCGAGCTTCGCAGGGCTGAGGACGAGGGTTCTCTGGTTACTTTGGATTTCTCCGAGGACGCAAAAGCGTTCCTGCAAGGCCAGCACGTGGAAGTCGCCAAGGCGATGTTGAGCGTCGGTGTTCAGATGGCCGGGCGGCTGGTTGAAGGCGAACTCGACAAGGAAGAGGGGCCGCGGGTCCTTCATTGACCCCGCCCGTCGGTTTTTCAGGATGTACTTGCAGATCGGCTTCTCTGTCCCTGGAGAAGCCTCGCGCCATTCAGGGCGCGTCATGTTTATCAGTTAACCCAGTCGAATGTTCAGGCTTTGAGCGTCCCCGGTCCGGGCAGCGCTGATCAACTGTTGTCGCGAGTTGGCGGTCAGCGTATTGAGCCAGCTGACAACTGTATGGCTGCGACCCAGGCGCAGGGCTTCGCAGGCCAGTTGTTGAGCGCTCTGGGTGCCGCGCGGTTGCAGCAGCAGAATACGCTCGCGATTAAGACCGGCGTCCCGCAGCCAAGCCTGGGTCAGGCTGGCAGGCGGGGCGATCAGCGTCAGCCAGCGCGCATCCTGATCCTGGCTCAACTCCCTGAGGATTGGCGCCAGAAGGTTCAGGCAATTCCCGGCTGCACCACGCAGAGACAACTCACTGAAGACCTCGGGTTCGGCGCTCCACGGCGACTCGACCACTTCCTTCAGAATCGGCGCCAATGGCTGCGCCATGAACGCTTCGAACAACGGCAGTTGGGCTTGCTGTGATGTATGTGGGAACTGCATAAAGCCTCCTTTAGCGGCGAATGACGCCGACACTCAAGCCTTCGATCACCAGTTCCTGATCTTTAAGGTTCACTTCGATTGGGGCGAATTCAGGGTTTTCGGCGATCAGCCAGACTTTGCTGCCATCGCGCTTGAAACGCTTGACGGTCACTTCGTCGCCGATCCGTGCGACCACGATCTGGCCGTTACGGGCTTCACGGGTGGTATGCACGGCCAGCAGGTCGCCGTCGAAAATACCCACGTCCTTCATGCTCATGCCATGAACTCGCAACAGATAGTCGGCGCGGGGATGGAAGAACGAAGGATTGATGTTGCAGGATTCCTCGACGTGTTGCTGAGCGAGGATCGGTGCGCCAGCGGCGACACGGCCAATGATCGGCAGGCTGGAGTCGTCGGCCTTGGCCTCGAAACCGGGAATGCGAATCCCGCGGGAAGCACCGGGCGTCATTTCGATCGCGCCTTTGCGGGCAAGCGCCTTGAGGTGTTCTTCTGCCGCGTTTGGCGATTTGAAACCCAGTTCCTGAGCGATTTCCGCACGGGTTGGCGGGTAGCCGTTGTCTTCTAGGCAGCGTTTGATGAAGGCCAGAATCTCTGCTTGGCGTGGCGTCAGCTTTAGCATAATGATCGCTCTGTCTTTTTATACAGTGACTGGGATTATATACAGTGAAACGGTCTTGGCAATGCCCCTTTTCTGGCATGCCGCCAGACGGTCGATCAGCCAGCTGATTAAAGCTGTCCGGTTGTATGGTTAAATGTCTGACTGACCATTCCCAAAACGAACCGCCAGACTTGACAATACGTAGACTGAAACGTATGTTTCAAACAAGTGTTTGTCAGGCGGAGTAGTCATGGCCCAGTCGGAAACCGTAGAACGCATTCTTGATGCTGCCGAGCAGTTGTTCGCGGAAAAAGGTTTCGCCGAAACCTCGTTGCGTCTGATTACCAGCAAGGCCGGTGTCAATCTGGCTGCGGTGAATTATCACTTCGGGTCAAAAAAGGCGCTGATCCAGGCGGTCTTTTCTCGTTTTCTGGGGCCGTTCTGCATCAGTCTCGATAAAGAGCTGGAGCGGCGCCAGGCCAAGCCAGAGAACAAGGCGACGCTTGAGGAGTTGCTTGAAATCCTCGTCGAGCAGGCCCTTGTCGTGCAGCCACGCAGTGGCAACGATCTCTCTATCTTCATGCGTTTGCTGGGGCTGGCCTTCAGTCAGAGCCAGGGGCATTTGCGTCGTTATCTGGAAGACATGTACGGCAAGGTGTTTCGCCGCTACATGATGCTGGTCAACGAAGCCGCGCCACGTATCCCGCCGATCGAACTGTTCTGGCGCGTGCACTTCATGCTGGGTGCCGCTGCGTTCAGCATGTCCGGCATCAAGGCTTTGCGCGCCATCGCCGAAACCGACTTCGGGGTGAACACCTCCATCGAGCAGGTCATGCGACTGATGGTGCCGTTCCTGGCGGCTGGTATGCGTGCCGAATCCGGTGTCACCGATACAGCCATGGCCAGCGCGCAGTTGCGTCCGCGTAGCAAGTCGACACCGGTTGCCGCCAAGGTTTAACCCTGCACGGGTGGGCGCGGCAGCTGACATCCGCTAAGCTAGCCGCCCATGCCGACTCTCGTTCTGAATCCGCTCCCTCTTGATATCGTCGACCTGCCGGGCAGTGCCCATGGCGGCGGCGAATGTGTGCGAGCCGGGTTTTTCGTTATCAAGGAATCTCTATGACTGCTGGCCTGCAAGGCTCGTTGATGGTGGACGTCGCCGGTACCTGGCTGACGGCTGAAGATCGCCAATTGCTGCGCCAACCCGAGGTGGGTGGCCTGATTATTTTCGCTCGCAACATCGAGCATCCGCGTCAGGTCCGCGAGTTGAGTGCCGCCATCCGTGCCATCCGCCCTGATCTGTTGCTGGCGGTGGATCAGGAAGGCGGGCGCGTGCAACGTTTGCGCCAGGGCTTCGTGCGACTGCCGGCGATGCGTGCCATTGCCGATAATCCGAATGCTGAATACCTGGCCGAGCAGTGCGGCTGGATCATGGCGACCGAGGTGTTGGCCGTTGGCCTGGATCTGAGCTTCGCGCCGGTGCTTGACCTCGACTATCAGCGCAGCGCCGTGGTCGGCACCCGTTCGTTTGAGGGCGACCCGCAACGTGCGGCGCTGCTGGCTGGGGCATTCATTCGCGGCATGAACAGTGCAGGCATGGCTGCCACCGGCAAGCATTTTCCCGGTCACGGTTGGGCCGAGGCCGATTCCCATGTCGCGATTCCAAACGACGAGCGCAGTCTCGACGAAATCCGCGCCAACGACCTGGTGCCGTTCGCCAGGCTGAGCAAGCAACTGGCAGCGGTCATGCCGGCCCACGTCATCTATCCGCAAGTCGATTCCCAGCCTGCCGGTTTCTCCCGGCGCTGGTTGCAGGACATTCTGCGCGGTGAACTGCAATTCGACGGTGTGATCTTCAGTGATGACCTCTCCATGGCCGGCGCCCACGTAGTGGGTGATGCCGCCAGTCGCATTGAAGCGGCCTTGACCGCCGGGTGCGACATGGGCCTGGTGTGCAACGATCGTGCAGCCGCCGAGCTGGCTCTGAGCGCCGCGCAACGCCTGAAGGTCAAGCCGTCCGCGCGCATTGCGCGGATGCGCGGTCAGTCGTTCGCGAACATCGAATACCGTCAGGATCCGCGTTGGCTGATCGCCGTCGGCGCGCTCAAAGACGCTCAATTGATTGATTAAGGACGGTTCGTTATGACGGTTTACGCGATTATCGGTGGTACTGGCCTGACTCAACTCGAAGGCCTGAGCATTCGTCAGTCATTGGCGGTGGACACCCCTTACGGCGCGCCTTCTGCCGAGGTGCAGATCGGCGAGTACGCAGGCAAGGAAGTGCTGTTCCTTGCCCGTCATGGTCACCCGCACCGTTTTCCGCCGCATCAGGTGAACTACCGTGCCAACCTTTGGGCGCTGAAGCAGGCCGGAGCCGAGGCCATTCTCGCGGTCAATGCCGTCGGTGGCATTCATGCGGCGATGGGCACCGGGCATTTTTGCGTGCCGCATCAGTTGATCGATTACACCAGCGGCCGCGAGCACACCTACTTTGCCGGTGACCTGGAGCACGTTACGCATATCGACTTCAGCTATCCCTACAGCGAATCGCTACGTCAGCAGTTGGTCGCGGCGCTGGCGGCAGAAGGCGTCGGTTACAGCAGTCATGGCGTGTATGCCTGTACCCAGGGCCCGCGACTGGAAACCGTGGCCGAGATCGCGCGTCTGGAGCGTGACGGGTGTGACATCGTCGGCATGACGGGTATGCCGGAAGCGGCCCTGGCTCGTGAGCTGGAACTGGATTACGCCTGTCTGGCGCTGGTGGTGAATCCGGCGGCGGGCAAGTCGACGGCGGTGATCACCATGGCGGAGATCGAGCAGGCGTTGCATGACGGGATGGGCAAGGTGAAGTCGACGTTGGCGCGGGTGCTCAAGGGCTGAGGTCAGGCTTGGCACCGAGTCGCTTCCATCGCGGGCAAGCCCGCTCCCACATGGTTATCACAGCGCCTGTGGGAGCGAGCCTGCTCGCGATAGCGATCTGTCAGGCGCCGCAGATCTCAGCGCTTTTCGAGTTTATCCGGTAACGGCGCGAACAACGCCTCGATATCATCGCTCTGCAGTTTCCAGTCCCCGGCCTGACGCCCATCCAGTACGCCCGCCGCGAGGTCGGATTTTTCCTTCTGCAGATGCTGAATCTTCTCTTCCACCGTGCCGCGCGCAATCAGCTTGTAGACGAACACCGGTTTCTCCTGGCCGATGCGATAGGCGCGGTCGGTGGCCTGGTTTTCTGTCGCCGGGTTCCACCACGGATCGTAATGAATCACCGTGTCTGCTTCCGTCAGGTTGAGGCCCACGCCACCGGCCTTCAGGCTGATCAGAAAGATCTGACGTTTGCCGCTCTGAAATTCCTTCACAGGCGTGCGTCGATCGCGGGTCTGTCCGGTCAATAGGGCGTAGGCCACACCGCGTTTGTTCAGTTCATCTTCGATCAGCGACAGCATCGAAGTGAATTGCGAGAACAGCAGAATCCGCCGTCCCTCCTCAAACAGCTCTTCGAGCATTTCCATCAGGCTGTCGAGTTTGCCCGACGTACTGCCACGTGCCGGCAGGGTGGCGTCGTTGACCAGGCGTAAATCGCAGCACACCTGGCGCAGTTTCAGCAGCGCCTCGAGGATGATGATCTGGCTGCGCGCCACGCCTTTGCGGGTGATCTCGTCACGAACTTTCTTGTCCATGGCCAGGCGCATCGTTTCATAAACGTCGCGTTGGGCTTCGTTGAGCTCGACCCAGTGGATGATCTCGGTTTTCGGCGGCAACTCGGTCGCCACCTGTTCCTTGGTGCGACGTAGCAGGAAGGGTTTGATCCGACCGTTGAGGTGTTGAAGTCTGACTTCGCTGGCGCGCTTTTCAATCGGCACGCGGTAATCGCTGTTGAAGCTTTTGACGTCGCCCAGCCAGCCCGGCAGCAGGAAGTGAAACAGCGACCACAATTCACCCAGGTGGTTTTCCAGTGGTGTGCCGCTCAGGCACAGGCGCTGGCGCGCATTCAGTTCGCGCGCTGCCTGGGCGGCCTTGCTGTTCGGATTCTTGATGTATTGCGCTTCGTCCAGCACCAGTACGTGTAATGGCTGAGCCGCCAGGCGTTCGACATCCTTGGGCAGCAAGGCGTAGGTGGTCAGGATCAGGTCGTAATCGGCCAGGTTGTCGAAATGCTTTTTGCGGCTGGCGCCATACAGCGCCAGCACCTTGAGTTGCGGTGTGAAATGCGCCGCTTCGTCGAGCCAGTTGGGGATCAGGCTGGTAGGCATCACCACCATGCACGGCCGGTCGAGGCGTCCGGCGTTTTTTTCGGTCAGCACATGCGCCAGGGTTTGCAGGGTTTTACCCAGGCCCATGTCGTCCGCTAGGATTCCGCCGACTTCCAGTTGCCGCAGCGACTGCATCCAGCTCAAGCCTTCCAGCTGATACGGCCGCAGTGTCGCGTTCAAGCCTTCCGGCGCTGTGGCGGTGTAGTCCTTGATGTCCCGCAGGCGCTGGGCAAAGGTACGAATCTGCTCGCCGCCTTCCCACAACAACGGCAGGTCTTCCAGTGGATTCAGGCGCGTGGCGTCGGCCTTGCTCAGGCGTAATGTGGTGTCACCAGGCTCTTGCAGGTAGAACTCGCCGAGGGTTGCCAGCACCGGTTTCAAGCGCCCGAAGGGCAGGGCGACTTGCAAGGGGCCGTGTTCGGAGTTCGGCCGGTTGGGAATGTTCACCAGGATCAACTCATCGTCGCGCCGTCGGGCGAGGCGTTCCGGGTTGAGGATTTCGGTGTGGGAACGCATCAGGTTCAACAGGATCGGCAACAGGCTCAGCCGCTCGCCATTGACGATGATGCCCAGTTCCAGGTCAAACCAGTCGCGTTCCGGCGCCTGTTCGACCGTGGCGTACCAATCGTCCACGGCAGTCAGGTCGAAACCGAAGTCTTCGTTGATCTGCAGTTCCCAGCCCTGGGTGCGCAGCTTCGGCAGTTCATTGAGGGTGAAGGTCAGCCAGGCGCTGTCATTGACCATCTCGAACAATTCGCCGGCACTTTCCGGCAGGGCTTTGCTCTGGCGGGTAGCGACTTTGAAGCCGAGGATCCGCAGCTGTTCCCGGTAGGACTGTTCCACGTCCGGATGGCGTTTTATCCGTAGGGTCTGTGTTTCCTGGCGAATCAGGATGTCGGTATTTTTCTGCCCGGAGACGTACTCGTCCAGATAACTGAAGGACAGCGCCGCGCGATGCTGGATATAGCGCTGCATCTTGCCATTGCGTGGCTCGAAGGCGCTGAACTCGATGCTCGCCAGCCACAGGCGCGGCACGGGCTGCACGTTATCCACCAGTACTTGGGGCGGTGCTTTCGGGCTGCGGTTTTCCAATACGCCTTGCAGCTTCTCCAGAAGCTCGGCGTCTTTGGCGGCGGCGGGGTAATCGAGGGTTTCCTGCACCTGAAGCAAGACCGCCGCGCAATGTTTGCAATTGTTGTGCACCGGACAAGAGCAGGTGGCATCGACCATCAGCAAGGTGCCTTTGGCTGACTCACGCAGGCGAATGGTCTGACGATAAACGTTACCGCCAGAGCCTTCGCACGCAGCGATGATGGTCGCGTCGCCGGCCTCGACTATCCTGACGCGGTTCTCCAGGGCGTAGCGGCGGCCGCGTTCGAGGCTCTGTTCCTTGAAGCGGCTGACCCAGGAGGGTGCCAGGGGTTTGCTCAGGGTCGCGGACATAAGGACTCAATCAGTCCGGAATTTCATCGGGGGCTGGCCGAGGTGCTGGGGTGGTCAGCGAGGTGATCTTGATCAGCAGGCCAAGGTGGCCGGCGTCGAGAAAGTTCAGCTGTCCATTTTTGGTATGGCTCTGGGTTTTCAGGCGTTCACTGGCGGTGACCAGGCCATCGGCGTTGATCTGGTTGATCCAGAAGTCTGCGTCGACGTCGGTGAAACGGCCCAGTGTCAGGCTCAGTGTGCCCTCGATCGGGAATTGGCCGAATTGATCCTTGCCCTCGCTGATCGCGACTTTGGTGGCTTGCTCGCCAAGGGTTTGTTGCCAGGCCTTGTGCAGCAACACCGTGTAGTCAGTGCTGGCGCTGAGTTTTGTCACTTCGCCATTGAGGCTCGGCGTGCGCAGGCTGTCGGGGCTGATGGACTGTGCGCCGGCGGCCCAGTCTTCCGGCGCGGCGCGACTGACGATGGCCGGCACAGCGTTTTGACGGACCAGAATCATTTCGACTTGATACAGATCGGCGGCAAACGCCGTGGGGGTGACCAGGGAAATCATCAAGGTCAGTAAGCGAAACAGGCGCATGCGGCGTCCTTCAAGCAGTTTTCGGGATGAGGCGCTCAAACAGCGCCTCTACAGTATTAAAGCGCTCTTCCGCGCGTTCCATCGGGACCATGAATTTAAACACCGTGGCCCCTTCGAATTTGTAGCGTTTGGGCTGGCTCTGGATCAGTTTGATCAGGGTCAGCGGGTCGACCGGGGTTTGCGCCGCGAACTCGATGCGGCCCCCTTGCGGACCGCCATCGACTTTCTTGATGCCCAGCAACTCGGCCTGCAATTTCAGGGCGGTGATGCGCATCAGGTTCTTGGTCGGCTCCGGCAACAGGCCGAAACGGTCGATCATTTCCACTTGCAGGTCCTTGAGGCCTTCTTCGTCGGTGGCCGAGGCGATGCGCTTGTAGAGAATCAGTCGTGCGTGGACGTCCGGCAGATAATCCTCGGGAATCAGTGCCGGCACCCGCAAGTTGACCTCCGGGCCACCGCCCAGCGGTTGATCGAGGTTCGGCTGTTCGCCCTTGCGGATCGACTTCACCGCGCGCTCGAGCATTTCCATGTACAGCGTGAAACCGACTGCCTGGATCTGTCCGCTCTGGCCATCGCCGAGCAATTCGCCGGCGCCACGGATTTCCAGGTCATTGGTGGCGAGTACGAAGCCCGCGCCGAGGTCCTGGGTGTTGGCGATCGCTTCCAGGCGCTTTTCCGCGTCCGGAGTGATTTGCTGGCGCGGCGGTGTCAGCAGGTAGGCATATGCCTGGTGGTGACTGCGTCCGACCCGGCCGCGCAACTGGTGCAACTGTGCCAGGCCGAACTTGTCGGCGCGCTCGATGATGATGGTGTTGGCGCTGGGCACGTCGATGCCGGTCTCGATGATGGTCGAGGCGATCAGCACGTTGAAGCGCTTGTGGTAGAAGTCGCTCATGACCTGTTCGAGCTCGCGTTCGCGCATCTGCCCGTGACCGATGCCGATCCGTGCCTCCGGCACCAGTTCGGCGAGATCGGCGGCGCATTTCTCGATGGTCTTCACGTCGTTGTGCAGGTAGTAGACCTGGCCGCCACGCAGCAGCTCGCGGAGCAGGGCTTCCTTGACCGTGCTCTTGTTCTGCTCCATGACGAAGGTCCGCACCGACAGGCGACGCGCCGGCGGCGTGGCGATGATCGACAGGTCGCGCATACCCGACACCGCCATGTTCAGCGTGCGCGGAATCGGTGTGGCGGTCAGGGTGAGAATGTCGACTTCGCTGCGCAGTGCCTTGAGCTGTTCTTTCTGGCGCACACCGAAACGGTGTTCTTCGTCGATGATCACCAACCCGAGGTTTTTGATTTTGACGTCGTCCTGCAACAACTTGTGCGTGCCGATGACGATGTCGATCTTGCCTTCGGCCAGGTCCGCCACCGCCGCATTCACTTCCTTGACCGACTTGAAGCGGCTCATCACTTCCACGGTCACCGGCCAATCGGCGAAACGGTCGCGGAAGCTGTTGTAGTGCTGTTGGGCGAGCAGGGTGGTCGGCACCAGAATCGCCACTTGCTTGCCGCCGTGCACGGCGATGAACGCGGCGCGCATGGCCACTTCGGTCTTGCCGAAACCGACGTCGCCACACACCAGGCGGTCCATCGGTTTTGGCGCGAGCATGTCTTCGCGCACCGCTTCGATGGTGGTTTGCTGATCGGGCGTTTCTTCGAACGGGAAACCGGCGCTGAAGGTGGCGTAATCGGCTTTCGGGTCGGCGAACGCATAGCCTTCGCGGGCGGCGCGGCGTGCATAGATGTCGAGCAATTCGGCCGCTACGTCGCGTACTTGTTCAGCGGCTTTGCGCTTGGCTTTCTGCCAGGTCTCGGAGCCGAGGCGGTGCAGCGGGGCCAAGGCATCGTCGCTGCCGGTGTAGCGGGCGATCAGATGCAGGTTGGCTACCGGCACGTAGAGCTTGGCGCCCTCGGCATATTCCAGGGCGAGGAATTCGGCGGTCTGGCTGTCGATTTCCAGGGTGGCGAGGCCGAGGTAGCGACCGACCCCGTGATCGATATGCACCACCGGTGCGCCTTCGCGCAGTTCGGTGAGGTTCTTGATCACTGCATCGTTGTTGGCGTCGGCGCGTTTTTCGCGGCGACGGCGCTGCATCACGCGCTGACCGAACAGCGGGCTTTCGGCAACCAGGGCCAGGGCTGGATCGTCCAGCAGCAAGCCTTCATCGAGCGGCGCGATAGTGATCGCCAGGCGTTCCTTGCCGGCGACGAAGTCCGGCCAGCTGTCGACGGTTTTCGGTCGCAGTTTCAAACGTTCCAGCAGTTCCAGCAGCACTTCGCGGCGACCTGCGGATTCGGCGGTAAACAGTACGCGTCCGGGAAACTCGTCGAGAAAACCCGCCAGCGCCGCCAGCGGTTGGGTGGCTTTGGCTTCGATGGCCAGGTTCGGCAGTTCCCGGGCAGGGAAGCGTTCGCGACCGACGCCGGTTTCCACGTCCTGTTGACTGGCGACCACCCGTGGCCAGTTTTTCAGGCGCGCAAAGCAGTCTTCCACCGGCAGGAACAACTCGGCGGGCGGTAATAAAGGACGGGATGGGTCGACGCGTCGCTCTTCATAGCGATTGCGCACGTCATTCCAGAAGTTTTCCGCCGCCTGTTCGATGCCTGGCAATGAGAACACTTGAGTGTCCTGGGGCAGGTAATCGAACAGCGTTGAGGTTTCCTCGAAGAACAACGGCAGGTAGTACTCGATGCCGGCCGGGGTAATCCCGCTGCTCAAGTCCTGAAAGATCGGGCAGCGGCGGAAGTCGACGTCGAAGCGCTCGCGGAAGCGTGCCTTGAAACGGGTCACGGCTTCTTTCTGCAGCGGGAATTCCTTGGCCGGCAACAGCTTGACCGAATCGACCTTGTCGATGGAACGCTGGTTCTCCGGATCGAAGGTGCGCAGGGTTTCGATTTCGTCGTCGAACAAGTCGATCCGGTAAGGCAGCTTGCTGCCCATCGGGAACAGGTCGATCAGCGAGCCGCGCACCGTGAATTCGCCATGCTCGTACACGGTATCGACGTAGCGGTAGCCGGTGGCTTCAAGGCGAGTGCGCATTTGCTCGACGTCGAGCTTCTGGCCGACCTCCAGCACCAGGCTGCTGCCAAGCAGAAATCTGGTCGGTGCCAGGCGGTGCAGGGCGGTGGTGATCGGCACCACCAGCACACCGTGCGCCAGTTCGGGCAGTCGATACAGGCTGGCGATGCGCTGGGAAATGATGTCCTGGTGCGGCGAGAACAGATCGTAGGGCAGGGTTTCCCAGTCGGGGAAATGCAGCACAGGCAAATCCGGGGCGAAGAAACTCAGCTCCTGTTCCAGCCGTTCGGCGCTTTGGCTGTCGGCGGTCAGTAGCAGGGTAAAGCGCTTGGCCGCGCTGGCGGCCTCGGCGATGGCCAGGCTCAGGGCGGCACCGGGCAGGTTGCCCCAATGCTGTTTACCTGCCGCGGCAGGGAGATGCGGTAGACGCAGAACGGGCACGGAAGGTTGAGCTCCAAGCGTTGCGACAAAGTCGGTAATTGTAGCGGCCTCGGGTGCCGCCTGTCAGTTGCAGACTGTGTCTATTACGCCGGTTTGGCGAAATGTAGTGGTAAAGACAAAAAATGCCTGTTTTTTATCAAAAATTATTGAATATGTAGTGGTAAAACGAACGAGTGTTACGGAGGGTTACGCACAACACGACGTAGCCCACTGAAAAAGTGAGTGTGCTGCAAGCCCCGGTTTTATTGGGTTTGCGCGAGGCGTGATTTTTTTGAACGGAGAATTGTTACGGATCGCACGACAGGCGCGCATTGCTACGCGAGTCACTCGGCGGCATAATGTAGCCCCTTTTTTCTGCCCCTACATGTGGAAGGTTCCCGTGACTCAGAAGCCCGACCAGTGTCTTGGTGAATGGATCGACCGTGAAGCACTCGCAGAAGCGATGATTCCGCTTATCGGTCAGCTCTACCGCAATAACAACGTGGTGAGCTCGATCTATGGCCGCAGCCTGATCAATCGTTCAGTCATTGCGATTCTCAAAGCTCACCGCTTTGCTCGTCATCGTCAGTCCGACGACAGCGAGCTGTCCGTCCACGAAACATTCCCGCTGCTCAAGGCGATGAGCGAGCTCAAGCTCGGCGCCGCTTCGGTAGACCTGGGCAAGCTCGCGGTCAAATTCAAGACCCAGGGCAATGGTCGCACTGTCGAGCAGTTCGTCCGTGAAGAACTGGCTGACGTGGTTGGCCAGCAGAACGCTTCCGCTCGCAAAGGCACCGACGTGGTCCTGTACGGCTTCGGTCGTATCGGCCGTCTGCTGGCGCGCATCCTGATCGAGAAAACCGGTGGTGGCGACGGCCTGCGTCTGCGCGCCATCGTTGTCCGCAAGGGCGCCGAGAACGATCTGGTCAAGCGTGCGAGCCTGCTGCGTCGTGATTCGGTTCATGGTCCGTTCGATGGCACCATCACCATTGATGAAGCCAACAACACCATCACCGCCAACGGCAACCTGATCCAGGTTATCTACGCGAAAAACCCGACTGAAGTGGACTACACCCAGTACGGCATCAAAGACGCGCTGCTGGTGGATAACACTGGCGTATGGCGTGACGCCGATGGCCTGGGCCAGCACCTGGCCTGCCCGGGTATCGACCGCGTTGTCCTGACCGCGCCTGGCAAAGGCAAGCTGAAGAACATCGTTCACGGCATCAACCATGCCGAGATCACCGCTGACGACAAGATCATTTCGGCCGCTTCCTGCACCACCAACGCCATTGTGCCGGTGCTGAAGGCCGTGAATGACAAGTTCGGCATCGTCAACGGTCACGTTGAAACGGTTCACTCGTACACCAACGACCAGAACCTGATCGACAACTTCCACAAGGGCGATCGCCGTGGCCGTAGCGCCGCGCTGAACATGGTCATCACCGAGACCGGTGCTGCCACTGCCGCTGCCAAGGCCCTGCCTGAGCTGGCCGGCAAGCTGACCGGTAACGCGATCCGCGTTCCGACGCCAAACGTGTCGATGGCCATTCTCAACCTGAACCTTGAGAAAGCCACCACCCGTGACGAGATCAACGAGTACCTGCGCCAGATGGCCATGCACTCCGATCTGCACAAGCAAATCGACTACGTCAGCTCGCAGGAAGTGGTTTCCACCGACTTCGTTGGCTCGCGCCACGCAGGCGTTGTGGACGCTGAAGCGACCATCACCCAGGACAACCGCGTTGTACTGTACGTTTGGTACGACAACGAGTTCGGCTACAGCTGCCAGGTGGTTCGCGTGATGGAAGACATGGCCGGTGTAAACCCGCCTGCGTTCCCGCGCTAAGCCTTAGCGGCACATGAAAACGCCCCGACATTGTCGGGGCGTTTTTGTTTGGGCGATTGTCGTGTCCAAATCATGCGCCAATCACAAAAACTTGCGGAAACTGGCAAGCCAGATCTGCAAAGTGCCAGTACTTATATCTTTTTAATCTTTCAGCTAAAGAGTTCAGAATTATCCAAAATTCGATCATAAGTTCATTGGTGTATAAAAAATAAAAACTCTCAATGAAAATAAGTGGTTGTCGGTTCAGTGAAGTTAAATGAATTAAATGGATCCGATTTTTTCAATGGTACATATTTGACGTCATTTAATTGTCCGGTCCAAATGCTTGACACCCTTCGTGACTGAATCTAGTGTCGCCAATGTAAACGCCCGCTCTGCCACGGGCCTGTTGAGTCTCGCTACGCTTGCAGTACAACAACTCTCCAAAAAGACAGGAATCTCATTCCTGCTCACATCACCATAAAATCAAGTAAATCTGCGTCGGCTTAGTTGCTGACCGGCCGATCGGTTTCGTTTTGCTCACCCTGCCAAAAGTGTTTCGCAGTCACGGTCCGTTATTGCCTGGCTGATATGCGGTTGGTCTATCGGGAGAGTCAGACATGGCAGAAGAACGCTCAAAGCTATTGTCACTGTTGCCACGCCTGGTGGGGTTGGGTGTCCTTGGGTTTATCGTCTGGTTACTGTTGTCGACCTTGCTGATGCCGCTGGTGTCCGCCTCGGCGACACGGGCGATTTTGAATGCGCCGGTGATTCTGTTGACCACCCCGATTGACGGCATGGTGAGTTCGTTGGAGGTCAAGCCCGGCATGACTTTCAGCCAGGGCCAGAAAATCGCGGTGGTGGAAAACCCGCGCGCCAACCAGGAAACCCTGCTGACCCTGCAAACCCGGCGCCTGACCCTGGAGCAACAGTTGTCCTCGTCAACCAGTCAGGCCGAGCACGATCAGCGGTACTACGAGGAACTGGAGAAAACCAGCGAGCAGTATCAGGCCGCGTTTCACACTCGCCAGCTCTTCACTCAAAAAGCCCTGAAAGCCGAGAACAGTGCGGCCAGTGCACGGTTGATAGACGCTCAGGAAACCGTCGAGCGCAATCTCGAGTTGTTCGTCCAGGGAGCCGTGAGCGGTGCGGTGGTTGCGCAGTCGAAAGCCCAGTTGGCTTCGTTGCAAGGTGCGGCGGAATCGGTGCGCTCGCAATTGCGGATCACCGATGGCGACGTCAGTGCGGCTAGCAAGCAGGTTTACCTCGATCCCGATCAACTGCGCATGTTCGATCTCAGCGCACAGATGACCACGCTCAAACTCAGTCTGGAGAACCAGGCACGCAACCGCCGGGCGTATCAACAGGAGCTCGACAACCTCAATCAGTTGATCGAAACCGAGCAGAACCGGGTCAAGTTGATGGCCGGCTACGACGTCGTTGCCTACTCGCCCGGTACGGTCCAGGAGTTGCTGGCACCTCAAGGCACGCTGGTGCAGGCCGGCTCGACCTTGTTGCGCGCCACCGATTGCGGACAAAGCTACGTGATTGCGGTGTTCCCCGAGCGCATGGCCAGCAAGATCGACCGCGACAGCGTGCTCACGGTGAAAATCCGTGGGTTGAATGAACCCCTCAAGGCCAGCGTGGTGCAGTTACTGTCCAGCACGTCGGACATTCGCGCCAACACCTACAGCGTGCCGTTCCCCTATGCCGAACAGAATTCGGTGTACGTCGTCGGCACATTTGCCTCAGACCTGACGGACGCCCAGCGAGCCATGACCTGCAACCCGGGGTTGTGGGCCAGTGCCGAGGTGTCGCGGCCATGAACATGGTTCTGCGCGGGGGATTGAGCTTGGTGCTGCTCGTCAGCGGGGTGTCTGCTATGGCGGTTCAGCCGAGGCCGCAACTGGCGGCAATGACTTGTGCGGCGCTGGATCAAGCCGTGACAGCCCTGCCGGCGGGGCCGGTGCTGGTGGCCAGTTACCCGCCGCTGGATGGGCATCCTGCGCCGATCCTGGCGTTGCGCGGCGTGGCGTTCACTTACGATAACGCGCTGGCCAGCATTGCCTTGTTTGCGTGCGGCAAGGCGGAGTCGGCGCGGCGGATTGCCGATGCGCTGGCCTTCGCGACACGGCACGATCCGGAGTATCAGGATGGACGCCTGCGCAATGCCTACGCCGCCGGTGCAGTGGGTTCCCCGTCGATGAAATTGCCGGGTTACTGGAGCGTCGAGCGCAATGCCTGGAATCAGGATGCGTACCAAGTCAGCAGCGCCACCGGCAATCAGGCGTGGGCAGCCCTGGCGCTGCTGGAGGCCTACCGGCAGAGCGGCGAAGCGTCTTACCTGGAGGCCGCGCGAAAAGTCCTGCACTGGTCGCAGAAAAACACCTACGACGGACAATCGCCCGCCGGTTTCGGTGGCGGCTACTACGGGTACTTTTCCAAACAGATCCAGCAGAACTGGAAATCCACCGAACACAACGTTGACCTCGCCGCGGCGTGGTCGGCACTCGACGCGGTGGCACCGAACAGCGATTCGGCAGCGCAGGCGCAGATTGCCCGACAGTTTGTCTCGAGCCAGTGGGACGCCGGGGAAGGGCGCTTCCTGATCGGCACCGGTGCCGATGGCCGGACGTCGGACCGCGTGCGTTCAGGGCTCGATGCGCAGATTTGGCCTTTGATAGCGCTGCAAGATCCCCCCAGGGACTGGCGGCGCGTCTTCGCTTTCATTGATCACGCTCACCGTGCCGGCGAGGGGTATGGATTCAATCGCGACCCCGATGGCCTGTGGACCGAAGGCACCGCGCAAGCCGCTGCCGTGGCGCGCTTGAGTGGCTTGAGCGACAAGGCGCAGCCGCTGTGGAGCGTGCTGCTGGCGCAAGAGGCTGGCAATGGATGGCTGTTCGCAACGCCGGCACCGCGCATCAGTACCGGACTGGCCATCGGTCCGGACTCGGTCACCAATGATTTTTTCTACTACCACCTGCCTCACTTGGGCGCCACAGCGTGGGCGGCGATTGCGGCCACCGGCGTTAATCCTTTTACCGGCTTTCAAGAGGCTGACTGACATGCAGGCACTGGATTCGCTGCAACTGCTGCAAATCAATTTCTGGACGCTGGCGGCGGTGGTGCTGTTCACCTGCCTGACCCACCGTGATCAATGGGCTGCGCGGGCCGGTTTCGGCGCCGTCACCGCCTTGTTGCTGGTCAACTACGCGGCCTGGCGAATTCGCGACACATTGCCCGATGGCCATTCCGGATTTGCCACGGTCTGGGCCTATGCCTTCCTGTTTTTCGAGATGCTGGCGATTGGCTACACGCTGTTCTCCATCGTGGTGATGCTCTGTCGCACGGATCACCGCCAAGAGGCCGATGCCGGTGAGCGACGTCTGCGTGCGCAAGGCAGTGCGGTGCCTGCGGTGGATATCTTCATCGCCACCTACAACGAAGGCCTCGACATTCTCGAAAAAACCATCATCGCTGCCCAGGCCATCGACTACCCGAACTTCACCGTCTGGGTGCTCGACGACACCCGGCGCGACTGGTTGCGCGATTACTGTGCCGAGGTGGGCGTGCAATACGCGCGGCGCCCTGACAATTCCCACGCCAAGGCTGGCAACTTGAACAACGGCTTGCGCCAGTCGGCGGCCGCCAGCAATGCGCCGTACATTCTGGTGCTCGATGCCGACTTCGCGCCGCAGCAACCGATCCTGATGCGCACGCTGGGTCTGTTCGACGATCCCAGGGTCGGCCTGGTGCAAACGCCGCAGTTTTACTACAACCCCGATCCGATCCAGCACAACCTCGGTACGTCGGCCTGCTGGGTGGATGAGCAGCGGGTGTTCTTCGATGTGTTTCAGCCGGCGAAGGATGGCTGGGATGCGGCGTTTTGTGTCGGCACGTCCTTCGTGGTGCGACGCGATTTGATTACCGAAATCGGCGGTTTTCCTACCGGTTCTGTGTGCGAAGACATCTACACGACCTACCGCTTGTTGCAAAAAGGCTACGTCACCCGTTGGTTGAATGAGCGTCTGTCGATCGGTTTGTCCGCCGAAGGCCTGACCGAGTACATCAACCAGCGCGGGCGCTGGTGCCTGGGCACGATCCAGGTGGCACTGCTCAAGGAAGGCCCGCTGCGCGGCAGCGGCTACACGCTCAACGACCGATTGCACTATGTGCATGGCCTGATGCACTGGTTTTCCAAGCCGTTCATTTTGATGATGCTGGTTTCGCCGGTGCTCTACTGGTACTTCGGCATCGCCGGGTTCTACGCCAACCCGGTGGACTTCCTGGCCTTCGGCATGCCGGCGCTGATTGCCTTCTGGGGGTATGGCACCTGGGTCACCGACCGGCGCACCTTGCCGATTTTCACCGAGGTCACGCAGATCGTTGCCTCGCTGGCCGTCACCGCGACCATTGCCAGCGCCATGATCCGACCGTTCGGGCGGCCGTTCAAAGTCACCGCCAAGGGGATTGATCGCTCACGCACGATGGTGCACTGGAAGTTGTTCGGGTTCTTTTTTGCCTTGACGCTGTTTTCGCAAATCGGTGCCTACATCGCCATCAGTACCGCTGCTTCGTTTGACGGCAACATGATGTTCAATCTTTGCTGGACGGTGGTCGCGCTGATCTACAACCTGGCCACGCTGGTGGCTTGTGTCGACCGGCCACGGTTGCATGGCGAGGAACGTTTTCCATTCGATAAGGCCACCGGGTTTCGCTTCGGCGGTAAAGTCCTGTCCGGTCGCCTGGTGGACATCTCCCTCAGTGGCGCGTCCTTGACCTGCGCCTTTGCCTCCTCGATCAAACCGGGGCTGTGCGGTCAGGTGTGGGTCGACAAGCTGGGCTGGCTGGACGTGGAAGTCATGCGCAATCACGGCGACGACCGATTGGGCCTGAGGTTTGCCGACCTGGACGAAGCGCTGCGGCGCCAGCTGATTGCAAGGTTGTTCAGTGACGCGAGCATCAACGTCGTCAGCAAGGCGGAGCCGGCGCAGGCCTTTGGCACCTTGCTGCAGCGTTCCCTGTTGGGTGAGAAGCGTCTGGCGCCGCGTGCGCCGAAACCGGTCAAGGCGCCGAATTACGTCTCGCCTGCACGCTGGCGGCCGGTCCGGGTCCGTTCGCGTCAACCGTCTCTGCCGTCCCTCAATGTCAGTCGCTCAAGCCTGTGGACACTGCTTCTTTCTCCCTTGCGAGCTTTGCTCGGCCAACGCTTGTAGGTGCGCGCCATGAACAGTTGCTTATCCACGTCTTGCTTCATGTCTTTGCTGCTGCTCGGTGGTTGTTCGCTGGAACCGACCTACGAGAAGCCCGATGCACCCATCGACCAGCAATGGCCGGCGAACACCGCCGGTGAGTGTTGCGCAGGCAAGCAGGCGTTCGATAAAGACTGGCGCGGGTTTGTGGTCGATGAACGACTGCGCCAGTTGATTGAAATGGCCCTGGCCAACAACCGCAGCCTGCGTCAGTTCGCGGCCAGTGTCGAAGAAGCGCGGGCCGGTTATGACAGTGCCGAGTCGGGGCTTTTTCCTACCATTGGCATCGACACTTACGCCGGGCGCAGCAAGCTGCCGCCCCTGGTGCGCACGCCTGGTGGTGGTGCCACGGCCGGCAGTATTGCCAATACGTTTCAGGCCACGGCGGGCTTTACGTCCTACGAGTTGGACTTTTTCGGCCGCCTGCGCAGCCAACGCAATGCGGCGGGGGCGCGCTTCGAGGCGTCCGAGGCGGACTATCAAACGGCACGGCTGGCGCTGATCGGCGAAGTCGCCAGCACCTGGTTGAGCCTCAAGGCCAATCAGCATTTGCTGGATCTGGCGCAAAACACCTACCAATCCCAGGACCGCTACGGCCAGCTGTTGCGCAAGAGCTATAACCTCGGATCCAGTGCCCGGATCGATGTGCACCAGGCCGACGCGCAAACCAATACGGCGGCGGTGCAGGTCAACACTTACCGCATGCAAGTGGCGCAGAACACCAATGCGCTACGGGTGCTGGTGGGGCAGCCGATACCGGTGGGGCTGTTGCCCACCGGGCCGCTCGGTGAGCGGATGGCGACACTGGATGTGCCGGCGGGCTTGCCCTCGGCGCTGGTTGAGCGCCGGCCGGACATCATGTCGGCCGAGGCGCAGTTGCGTGCTGCCAATGCGGATATCGGCGCGGCACGCACGGCGTACTTCCCGACTTTTTCCCTGACGTCGGCACTGGGCAGTCTGAGCGGGGACTTTTCCCGTTTGCTCAGCGGGCCGGCCGAGTTCTGGTCGTTGGCCCTGGCGGGTTCGTTGCCGTTGATCGACGGCGGTGGGCGACGGGCACAGGTGGATGCCAGCCATGCGCGCTTCGACGGGCAGGCAGCGGCCTATGAGGCCACGGTGCAGAACGCGTTTCGTGAAGCCGCCGATGCCTTGAATGCCCGGCAGGAAATGCTCACGCAAGTGGAGTTCCAGAAAAAACTGGTGGGGGATTACCAGGAAGCCTATCGGCAATCGCGCCTGCGTTTCGAGGCCGGCATGGACAGCTATTTCTCCACCATGGATGCCCAGCGTTCGTTGTTTGATGCGCAGCAGAAGTGGGCGCAGCTGGAGCTGGCGCGGGAGATCAATCAGGTGACGTTGTACAAGGCGCTGGGAGGCGGGTGGAGTCAGTCGTTGAAGATGGCGGATCGGTGAGGTGTGGTGATCTCGAGGGCCTCATCGCGGGCAATCCCGCTCCCACAGGATTTGTGGTGTTCACAAATCCTGTGGGGGAGGGCTTGCCCGCGATAGCGATCTGTCAGGCGCCGCCAGCCACTGAGGCGCGCGCCGTGCGCAGTTCATGCTTGTTGCCGCGGAACAGTACCAGCGTTGCGATCAACCCCAGCGCCGCCGCAGCGCTGAGCCAGATCCCCGGTGCCGCTTTGTTGTCCAGCACATGGATCAGGTAAGTACAGGCCGCCGGGGTAAAACCGCCGAAGGTCGCGGTCGCCAGGCTGTAGGCCAGGGAGAAGCCGGTTGTACGAACTTCCACCGGCATGATCTCGGTCAGGGCCACCACCATGGCGCCGTTGTACGAGCCATAGAGGAACGACAACCAGAGTTCGACGATCAGCAGATGGCTGAAGCTCGGGTTCGCCACCAGCCACGACAGTGCCGGGTAGGCGGTGAGAATCGCCAGAATCGTCGCCGCCAGCAGTAGGGGTTTGCGCCCGATCTTGTCCGACACTGCACCCATCACCGGTAGCCAGAAGAAATTCGAGAGGCCGATGCACACGGTGACCAGCAAGGCATCCATGTCCGACAGGTGCAGTTCGGCTTTGCCGAAGGTCGGGGTGTAGGCGGTGATCAGGTAGAACGACACTGTGGTCATCACCACCAGCGCCATGCCGGCGATGACGATGCCGAAATTCTGACTGATCGAACGGACAATATCGCGCAGGGAAGGGCGATGCTTGCGGGCCTGAAACTCGGGTGTTTCTTCCAGTGAACGACGAATCACGAAGATCACCGGCACGATCATGTAACCGATCAGGAACGGTACGCGCCAGCCCCAATCACCCATTTGTTCCGGGCTGAGCCAATGGTTCAGGCCAACACCCAGCAGCCCGGCGAATACCACCGCGGTTTGCTGGCTGGCGGACTGCCAGCTGACGAAGAACCCTTTGCGGCCCGGCGTGGAAATTTCCGCCAGGTACACCGACACGCCACCCAGCTCCACCCCCGCCGAGAAGCCTTGCAGCAGTCGGCCGAACAGCACGATCAGCGGAGCGGAGACACCGAGGGTCGCGTAGCCCGGCACGCAGGCGATCAATATCGTACCGGCGGCCATCAAGGCCAGGGTGATGATCAGCCCTTTGCGACGGCCATGACGGTCGATATAGGCACCGAGAAAAATCGCCCCTAACGGGCGCATCAGGAAACCGGCTCCGAAAGTGGCCAGCGAGAGCATCAGGGAAGCGAAAGCGCTATCGGCAGGGAAGAAGGTTTTGGCGATGGCCGTGGCGTAGAAGCCGTAGACCATAAAGTCGAACATCTCGAGGAAGTTGCCGCTGACAACGCGAAAAATCGCCTTGCCTTTGCCCGTATTAGAGGACATTAGGACGTACTCGCTGTTGGCTGTTTTATTGGAGATCCTTGATTCAGACGCGTCCCTTCCTGTCGCTGAAAGGCAAGGCACCTTTGGCGAGCATTTTGTAACAATATGTGTGGCGATATGGATAGGCAACAATTAATTAGCTTGCTGCTTAAACGTTTTTGCCATTACACGGTTTGAATGGCGCACGAGAGCGAATTAAGTGGTTCACGCAGCGCAAAAATGTCGGGGCCTGTCGCATAATCGCTGGCCTTGGCGTTGTGCCATGGACTGTCGGGGATGCAGGGTTTGTTGAATGGGCGGCTGTTTGGTCTTGTGACTCTGATCGTCATGTTGTCCGCCTGCGGCAACGGCGACTCCATGGAAAGCTTTGGCGGCCCGACCATGGGCAGCACGTATTCGATCAAGTACGTGCGCCATGCCAGTCTCCCGGCGGCGGCAGATGTTCGTGTCGAGGTGGAAAAAATCCTCGCTGACATCGACCGGCAACTATCGACCTACCGCAGCGATTCGGATATCGAGCGCTTCAATGACCTGCCCGCCAATCGTTGTCAGAAAATGCCCGCGTCCATCCTCAAGTTGATCCGCGTGGGTGAACAACTGTCGGAACAAAGCGAAGGCTCCTACGACCTGACGGTGGAACCGCTGCTCAATCTCTGGGGGTTTGGCCCGCAAGGGCGCGAGGAAAAAGTCCCGGCTGAACAGGCGTTGGCGCAGGCGCGGCAGCGAGTCGGTTATCAACACCTGCGTATCGAGGGCGATCAGCTGTGCAAGGATGCAGCCGTCGAGGTCGACTTCAACAGCATTGCCGCCGGTTACGCGGTCGATACGATTGCCGCACGACTCGAAGCGCTGGGCATTCACGACTACCTGGCCGAAGCCACTGGCGAACTCAAGGCCGCAGGCAAGAAGCTTGACGGTTCGCCGTGGCGCATCGCCCTGGAAGAACCGCGCGATGATCAGCAGGTGGCCGAGCGTATCGTCGCCGTCGACGGATTCGGCTTGTCCACCTCCGGCGACTACCGAAATTATTTCGAGCAGGATGGTCGGCGTTACTCCCACACCTTCGATGCCCGCAGCGGTGCGCCGGTCTCACATTCACTGGCATCCGTCACGGTGATTCATCCTTCAGCGTTGATGGCCGATGGCTTATCGACGCTGTTGCTGATTCTCGGCCCGGAGCGCGGTTGGGACTACGCGGAAAAACACGATATCGGCGCATTTTTTGTGATTCGTGCCGATACAGGTTTCGTCACACGTACCAGTCACGCTTTTGAGCGGGTCACGGGTGGGAAAACCGAATGATCACGGCGTTTAAAGCACTGAAGACCGACGTTGTAGCGCAGGCAAAACTAGCCTACGACGCGACCAAGGGTTAATGTGCGCGGCGTTGACGCTTCTATAGACTGTGTCCGGGTTCTGCACTGGCCCCAAATTGTTCCTTCATGCCACAGATTGGCGTGATTTAGCCGCAGGTGCCGATGGCGCCACGGCCTGTTCTGAGGAGTACGCATGGCTGTCTACAACTACGACGTGGTGGTGTTGGGTTCCGGCCCGGCGGGGGAAGGCGCGGCAATGAACGCCGCCAAAGCGGGACGCAAGGTGGCGATGGTCGATAGCCGTCGCCAGGTCGGCGGCAACTGCACTCACTTGGGCACCATCCCGTCCAAGGCACTGCGTCACTCGGTCCGGCAGATCATGCAGTTCAACACCAACCCGATGTTCCGGGCCATTGGTGAACCGCGCTGGTTCTCGTTCCCGGACGTGCTGAAAAGCGCCGAAAAAGTCATCGCCAAACAAGTCGCCTCGCGCACCGGCTACTACGCCCGTAACCGTGTCGACGTGTTCTTCGGCACCGGCAGCTTCGCCGACGAGCAAACCGTCGAAGTGGTCTGCGCCAACGGCGTGGTCGAAAAACTGGTGGCCAAGCACATCATCATCGCCACTGGCTCGCGTCCGTATCGCCCGGCCGACATCGATTTCAACCACCCGCGTATCTACGATAGCGACACCATCCTCAGCCTCGGCCACACCCCGCGCAAACTGATCGTTTACGGCGCCGGCGTGATCGGTTGCGAATACGCATCGATTTTCAGTGGTCTGGGTGTACTGGTTGAGCTGGTGGACAACCGTGGTCAGTTGCTGAGCTTCCTCGACTCGGAAATTTCCCAGGCGTTGAGCTACCACTTCAGCAACAACAACATCACGGTTCGCCACAACGAAGACTACGACCGCGTCGAAGGCGTGGACAACGGCGTGATCCTGCATCTGAAGTCCGGCAAGAAGATCAAGGCCGACGCCTTGCTCTGGTGCAACGGCCGTACCGGCAACACCGATCAACTCGGTATGGAAAACATCGGCGTCAAGGTCAACAGCCGCGGCCAGATCGAAGTCGATGAGGCTTATCGCACCTGCGTGCCGAACATTTACGGCGCCGGTGACGTGATCGGCTGGCCGAGCCTGGCCAGTGCCGCCCACGACCAGGGCCGTTCGGCCGCTGGCAGCATCGTCGACAACGGCAGCTGGCGCTTCGTCAACGACGTACCGACCGGGATCTACACCATTCCGGAGATCAGTTCGATCGGCAAGAACGAGCAAGAGCTGACCCAGGCCAAGGTGCCGTACGAAGTGGGCAAGGCGTTCTTCAAGAGCATGGCGCGGGCGCAGATCGCCGGCGAGCCGCAAGGCATGCTGAAGATCCTGTTCCACCGCGAAACCCTGGAAGTGCTGGGCGTGCATTGCTTCGGTTATCAGGCGTCGGAGATCGTGCACATCGGTCAGGCGATCATGAGCCAGCCGGGCGAGCAAAATACCCTGAAGTATTTCGTCAACACCACGTTCAACTACCCGACCATGGCCGAAGCCTATCGGGTAGCGGCGTACGACGGCCTCAACCGGCTTTTTTGAGTGGCTCCGGCCGGTGGCCTGAGCCGGCCGGGGAGACCGATTTCAGCAATTCTCGAGCGTGGCAATGGCCAAACCGGGAAAGTCTGTAATCAGGCTGTCAACGCCGAAGTCAGCGAGTCTGCGCATCAGCGCGGGCTCGTTGACGGTCCACACCGACACATGCAACCCCTGACGCTGCGCCTTCTCCAGGCGTTCCGGCGTGCACAGGGTCCAGTTCAGCGCCAGAATCCCGCAGCCATAGCTTGCCGCGACCTTCAGCGGGTCGAGCCAGGCGTACTCGGCGACCAGTCCGCGGGACACGTCCGGCACCAGGTCCAGCGCCGCTTTCAGCACTTCCCGTGAGCTGGAGGTGATCGTCACCTTGTCCAGCAGGCCATGCCGTTGCGCCATTTCACGAATCGCCAGCACGGTGGTTGCAGCGCGGGTGCGTGAAGCGCTTTTGACTTCCAGTTGCCAGTGATCGAAATCGCATTGCTCGAACAGCGATTCCAGGGTCGGGATCGGGCATGGCTTGATCCAGCCCGGGCCGCCCTTGCGCGCGTCGTAGGTCACCAGCTCCGCCGCCGTGTGCTCGACCACCTTGCCGCGACGGTCGGTGGTGCGCTTGAGGGTCGGGTCGTGGATGACCATCAGTTCACCGTCCATGGACAGGTGCAGGTCCAGTTCGCAACGGCGTACGCCGTGCTTGAGGCATTCCTGAAAGCTGGTCAGGGTGTTTTCCGGTGCTTCGCCCTTGGCGCCGCGATGGCCGTAGATGAGGGTCACGGTTCTTCCTTAAATTAATTGCCTGATTCGAGTTGTTCGCGGG
Organism: Pseudomonas fluorescens group sp. PF-69; assembly: GCF_054481235.1. Classification (NCBI taxonomy): domain Bacteria; kingdom Pseudomonadati; phylum Pseudomonadota; class Gammaproteobacteria; order Pseudomonadales; family Pseudomonadaceae; genus Pseudomonas; species Pseudomonas fluorescens group sp. PF-69. The sequence goes on from NZ_JBTMNC010000001.1 coordinate 3,721,986, forward strand.
CCAGGCGTCGTTCCTGGGCCTGCTTTTGCAAGATGTAGCGGGCCAGCAGTTGCCGCTGCGCGTCGGTCGGGTGTTCGAACTCGGTGCCGATGTCGTAGCCGTCGCCCTTGCGGTCGCAATGGGTGACGCGAGCGCGCAACAACAGGCCAAGGGCTTGCGGCATCAGCACCAGTTTGACCGACAGGTGTGCTCCGGTGGCAATGGGCGTGGGGTGCTGGAAGTCGATACCGCCTTCGGAGAGGATCACTGGCTGCGGTTCACCGATCTGCCCGAGTACGGTGATGGCGACCACCTGGCTCAGCAAATCGATGCGTTTATTCTGGGATTTGAGGAACGCCGCGAGGTTGCGGTCACGCTCGCTGATCTGGCGCAACAGGTGCTGCGACTCGAATTCGCTCAGGTGCAGTTCACTGAGCACGTTGAAGAGTGGGGAAGCATCCTGCAACACTTCCTGGCCTGCGGCTTCGGGAGCGGACAGGGGCCGAATTTCCAGTGCGATCGTGTCCTCGATACGGTAGTATTCGCGGCGATCTTCTTCATCTAATGTCGACATGGCGAACCCATGGTAGCGGCGGTGGTCTGAGTGTAAAGCTGGTTATCGACCCCCGCCACAAGGACGTTCCTTTTCCCTCCGAACAAGCCCCGACATGTTCAGACCTCTCTTCGTATTTATCGGCACGCGTTATACCCGTGCAAAGCGTCGCAATCATTTTGTGTCATTCATTTCCCTGACCTCGATGATCGGACTCGCCCTTGGCGTGGTCGTGATGATCGTGGTGCTGTCGGTGATGAACGGCTTCGATCATGAGATGCGCACCCGTGTGCTGGGCATGGTGCCCCACGCGACCATCGAGTCCGGCGAGCCGATCAGCGATTGGCAAAGCCTTGCGACCAAGGTCAAGCAGAATCCGCAGGTGACGGCCGTTGCGCCGTTCACGCAAATGCAGGGGTTGCTGACCAACAACGGCAAGGTCTCGAAAGTCCTGCTCAATGCCATCGACCCGGCGCAAGAACGCCAGGTGTCGATCATTGATAACTTCATGCAGCAGGGCAAACTCGACGACCTGGTGCCCGGCGAGTTCGGCATCGTCATCGGTGACAAGGCGGCGGCCAAGCTTGGCGCGGCGATCGGCGACAAGCTGACCTTTGTGGCGCCGGAAGTCACCGTGACCCCCGCCGGGATGTTTCCGCGCATGAAGCGATTCACCGTGGTCGGCATCTTCCATGTCGGCGCCGGTGAGCTCGACGGTTACCTGGGCGTCACCAACCTGCAGGATCTGGCGCGTTTGCATCGCTGGAAGCCGGACCAGGTCCAGGGCCTGCGCCTGAAGTTCGACGACCTGTTCCAGGCGCCGCGCACCGCGTGGAGCATCGCCCGCGAACTCGGCGAAGATCGTTACTACGCCCGCGACTGGACCCGTACCCACGGCAACCTGTATCAGGCGATCCGCATGGAAAAAGCCATGATCGGCCTGTTATTGCTGCTGATCGTCGCCGTGGCTGCGTTCAACATCATTTCCACGCTGGTGATGGTGGTGAACGACAAGAAGGGCGACATCGCGATTCTGCGTACCCTCGGTGCCACGCCAGGCACGATCATGCGCACGTTCATGGTGCAAGGCACGGTCATTGGCGTGGTCGGAACGGCCATCGGTGCCGTGGTCGGGATCTTCGCCGCGCTGAATGTCAGCGCCGCGATCTCGGCGCTGGAAGGCCTGATCGGGCACAAATTCCTCAACGCCGATGTGTATTTCATCGATTACCTGCCGTCGCAGGTGCAGAGCCAGGATGTGTTGATGGTCTGCGCCGCCGCGTTGGTCCTGAGTTTCCTCGCCACCCTGTATCCAGCCTGGCGTGCCGCGCGCACCCAGCCTGCGGAGGCGCTACGTTATGAGTGAGTCGGGCATGAGTGATAAAGCAATCTTGAGCTGCCGCAACCTGGGCAAGTCCTACGAGGAAGGCCCGGAGTCGGTGCAAGTGTTGGCCGGCCTGCAACTGGAGTTGCACCCGGGTGAGCGCGTGGCAATTGTCGGCACCTCGGGTTCGGGTAAAAGTACCTTGCTCAATCTGTTGGGCGGCCTCGACACGCCGACCAAGGGCAGCGTCTGGCTCGACGGTGAAGAACTGTCGGCCCTCAGCGAGAAGAATCGCGGCCTGCTGCGCAACCGGTCATTGGGTTTCGTTTATCAGTTCCACCACTTGCTGCCGGAATTCACCGCGCTGGAAAACGTCTGCATGCCGCTGCTGATCGGCAAGACCGCCATCCCGGAAGCGCGCCAGCGTGCAACGGCGTTGCTGGAGCGCGTGGGGCTGGGCCATCGCCTGGAGCACAAGCCGGCCGAGCTGTCCGGTGGTGAGCGTCAGCGTGTCGCCATCGCCCGCGCGCTGGTGAACAAACCAGGCCTGGTCATGCTCGACGAGCCGACCGGCAACCTCGACTCCCACACCGCCCAGGGCATTCAGGACTTGATGCTGGAACTCAGCACTTCGATGCGCACCGCGTTCCTGGTGGTGACCCACGACATGAACCTGGCCCGCCAGATGGATCGCGTCCTGCATTTGCAGGAAGGCTGCTTGACGCCTATCTGATTGGCTGAAACCCGGCGGGGATGAAAATCACGTCGGGTCTTTTATTTTTATACGGTGCCCCAGCGAATGTTCAGACCGTTATCGATCTTTATCGGCACGCGCTATACCCGCGCCAAGCGCCGCAATCGCTTTGTTTCCTTCATCTCGATGACCTCGATGATCGGCCTCGCCCTGGGCGTGCTGGCGATGATCGTGGTGTTGTCGGTGATGAACGGCTTCCAGCGCGAAATGAGCTCGCGCATCCTCGGCATGGTGCCGCACGCCACTATCGTCGGTGTAAACCCTATCGATGATTGGCAGCCGGTGGCCGCCGCTGCGATGAAAAATCCCGAAGTGACGGCGGCCGTGCCGTTCACCGAGATGGAAGGCATGCTGTCCTATAAAGGCACGATGCAGCCAATCCAGGTCAGCGGCGTTGATCCGGCGCTGGAAGGCCAGGTGTCGATCGTCGCCAAGCACATCGTCCAGGGACGTCTCGATGCGTTGAAGCCAGGTGAGTTCGGCGTGGTGATCGGCGAAATCACCGCACGGCGCTTCCGTTTGAACGTGGGCGACAAGATCACCCTGATCGTGCCGGAGGTCAGCAATGCACCGGGCGGCATCACCCCGCGCATGCAGCGTCTGAACGTGGTCGGCGTGTTCAAGGTGGGTGCCGAACTTGACAGCACGATGGCACTGATCCACATGGCCGACGCCGCGCAAATGCAGCATTGGGCGCCGAATCAGGTGCAGAGCGTGCGTCTGGCTGTGAAGGATCTGTACGCCGCGCCGCAGGTTGCCAGCGATATCGCCAGCGGTCTGGGGGCGGCCTACAAGGCTGACGACTGGACCCACACCCAGGGCAGCCTGTTCAGTGCGATGAAGATGGAAAAAACCATGATCGGCCTGCTGTTGCTGATGATCGTCGCAGTGGCGGCGTTCAACATCATCGCGACCCTGATCATGGTCGTGAACGACAAGGGCGCGGACATCGCGATCCTGCGCACCATCGGCGCCACGCCGCGTCAGATCATGGCGATCTTCATGGTGCAGGGCACGGTGATCGGGATTGTCGGCACCTTGATCGGCGGCGTACTCGGCGTGATCGCGGCGCTTAACGTCAGTGAAATGGTGGGCTGGATCGAGCGGGTCAGCGGACAGCACATCTTCAGTTCCGACGTGTATTTCGTCAGCAACCTGCCATCCGAACTGCAGGGCGGGGATGTGTTGTTGATCTGCTCGGCGGGGTTCGTGTTGAGCTTCCTGGCAACGGTTTACCCGGCGTGGCGTGCGGCGAAGATCGAGCCGGCTCACGCTCTTCGCTATTCGTAAGCGCTGAAATCGCATTCGCCGGCAAGCCGGCTCCTACAGTGTTGTGGACAACACAAAAACCTGTGGGAGCTGGCTTGCCAGCGAAGAGGCCGGTCCTGCTAGCCTCATACCTCCTTCGGCAACTCAATCACAAACCGAGTCCAGCCGTTTTCCGATTCGCAATGAATCTTCCCGCCGTGGGCGTTGACAATCGACTGGGTGATCGCCAATCCCAGTCCCGCATGCTCGCTGCTGCCTTCGTGGCGTGCAGGATCCACGCGGTAGAAGCGGTCAAACAGGCGCGGCAGCAAATCCTTTGAAATCCCGTCGCCGCTGTTTTCAACTGTCAGGCTCAGGCCTTTGGGTTGATCGATTATCTTCACCCATACCTCGCCATCAGCGGGCGTAAACCGCAACGCATTGTCCAGTAAGTTGGAAAGCGCCCGTCGCAACATGTTCCGATCACCCATGATGTGCCCGTGGCCTTCGCGGTTCAGTGTCACCCGAACGTCCTCGGCCAGCGGTGCGAAAAATTCCAGTAACACATCCGCCTCTGCCGCCAGATCCAGCGCTTCGCGTTTGGGCATCAACAATCCATGGTCGGCTTTCGCCAGGTACAACATGTCGTTGACCAACTGCGCCATCCATTGCAGTTCTTCGAGGTTGCTGTGCAGCGCTTCGCGGTAGTCCTCGATGGGGCGAGGGCGGGTGAGGGTGACTTGGGTGTGGGTCAGCAGGTTCGACAGCGGAGTGCGCAGTTCATGGGCGATGTCGGCGGAGAACGCCGAAAGCCGTTGGAAGGCGTCGTCGAGTCTTCCGAGCATTTCGTTGAAGCTGTGGGCCATCTCCGCCAGCTCCGACGGCATGCTGTCTTCCGGCAGGCGTGCGTTGAGCGAATGCGCTGAAACACCGCTGGCTATCGCGCTCATGCGTCGTAGTGGCCGCAACCCGCTGCGTGCCGCCCAGGCGCCGAGCAGGGCGGTGGCCAGGGCCGACAGGCCGACGGTCATCCAGATCAAACGCTGCATGCGTTGCAGGAAGTGTTGGTGATGGGTGATGTCCAGCAGCAGGGTCAATTGCGGTGAGTCGGGTTTGTCGTCAAACAGTGGTGCATTCAGGACGCGGTAGTCGGTTCCATGGTCGTTGATGGTCGATAACCCCGGTTTTTGCGGGAGCATGTCCGGCAGGCTTGCGGAACTGTCATACCAGCGCCGGCCGTCGCTGCCGGTGATGCGCAATGAGAGATCGGCCTGGCGGCTTAATTCATCGGCCAGTTTGACTTCACTGTCCCGCGACTGAATGTCATGCAGCGCTCGCCGTACGCCGATCAGCTTGCCGTCGAGCAACTGCTGATCAAGCTCAACGAAGTGAGCCTCGCTGGCGCGGCTGAACAGCACCCCGGCGAACAACGACACCACCGCGGTGCACGCCGCGAAAAGCAGTGCCAGGCGACTGCTCAGTGAAAGTCGTGGCATCAGGCTGGACGCTCTTCGAGTACGTAACCCATGCCGCGTACGGTGTGGATCAGTTTGTTGGGAAATTCATCGTCGATTTTAAGGCGCAGGCGGCGGATCGCGACTTCGATGACGTTGGTGTCGCTGTCGAAATTCATGTCCCAGACCTGGGAGGCGATCAGCGATTTGGGCAGCACTTCGCCCTGGCGGCGCAGGAGCATTTCCAGCAAGGCGAACTCCTTGGCGGTCAGGTCGATGCGCTGGCCGCCGCGTTCGACCCGGCGGCGGATCAGGTCCAGGCGCAGGTCGGCCAGTTGCAGGCTGGTTTCCTGGGGCGTCGCGCTGCCACGACGCAACAGGCTGCGAACCCGGGCGAGCAATTCGGAAAAGGCGAAAGGCTTGACCAGGTAGTCGTCGGCGCCGAGCTCGAGGCCGTGAACCCGGTCTTCCACGGCATCCCGCGCCGTCAGAAACAGAACCGGCGTGTCCAGGCCGGCGCTGCGCACGGCCTGCAGAATCTGCCAGCCATCGCGACCAGGCAGCATCACATCGAGAATCAGCAACGCGTAGTCGCCGCTCAACGCCAATTGCTGGCCGGTGCTGCCATCGGCCACCAGTTCGGTATTGAAGCCGGCCTCGCTCAGGCCCTGGCGCAAGTACTGGCCGGTTTTTGGTTGGTCTTCGACGATCAGCAGTTTCATGGGCGACTCGGGCTAAATGGAACGACAGCTTTATACCGTGGGCGGCAGCGCGGCAGGCCTAGCTGACAAAGTTGTAATCTGGCTGTCAGGTTGCGGGCAGCGGTAACAGTCTAGAGTTTTCCACGGGCTGAACCTTATCTTGTTGGAGTACGACCATGTTTTTGCGCAAATCCCTGGCATTGGCCGCTTGTGTGTTGGCACTGAGCTCACCGGTCCGGGCCGCACCCGCGAGTTCCTACGACTTCGGCCAGCCGGCACCCGCGTCCAAGGCGACCCGCAGCGTCGAGGTGGTGATGGGTGACATGTCGTTCACCCCCAAGGCCATCGATATCAAGGCCGGGGAGACCATTCGCTTTGTCCTGGTGAATAAAGGTCAATTGCTGCACGAGTTCAACCTCGGTGACGCGGCGATGCATGCCAAGCACCAGCAGGAAATGTTGCAGATGCAGCAAAGCGGCATGATGACGCCTACAGGCATGATGAACATGGATCACGGCTCGATGGCCGGGATGGATCACGCATCTCAAGGGCATGCCATGAAGCACGACGATCCCAACAGTGTACTGGTAGCGCCGGGTAAAACCGCCGAACTGACCTGGACCTTCGGCAAAGCCACCAACCTGGAATTTGCCTGCAACGTCCCCGGCCATTACCAGGCCGGCATGGTAGGCAAATTGACAGTCAGTCAGTAAGCACTCAAAGGCGGGAACAAAGGCTGGTAGAATCCGCTGATTCTTCAGTCAGGTTTCCGCCATGCATCCCGCAGCCGAACACTCGCCGCTGGGCAAATCCAGCGAATACATTGCCACTTACACGCCGTCCTTGCTGTTCCCGATTCCGCGTACCGCGAAGTGGGCCGAGCTGGGCCTGACGGCTGAAACCCTGCCGTACAAGGGCGTGGACTTCTGGAACTGCTTTGAACTGTCGTGGCTGTTGCCGTCGGGCAAGCCGGTGGTGGCCATTGGTGAGTTCAGCATTCCGGCGGATTCGCCGAACATCATTGAGTCGAAGTCGTTCAAGCTGTACCTCAACTCCCTGAACCAGACACCGTTCGCCGACACCGCGAGCCTTGAGGCGACGCTGGTCAAGGACCTGTCCGCCGCTGCCGGCAAACCGGTCGGCGTGCGTATTCGCAGCCTGAAAGAGGTCGAGGCCGAAGGTGTCGTGGCGTTGCCCGGTGTGTGCATCGATGAGCTGGATATCAGCGTCAGCAACTACGAGCACCCGCGTCCGGAACTGCTGTGTTGCGATGAGACCCGTATTGTCGAAGAGAGCGTGCACAGTCATCTGCTCAAGTCCAACTGTCCGGTCACCCGTCAGCCGGACTGGGGCAGCGTGGCGGTGGAGTACCGTGGCGCGGCGCTGGATCATGCGAGCTTGCTGGAATACATCGTCAGCTTCCGTCAGCACTCGGATTTCCACGAACAGTGCGTGGAGCGCATCTTCCTTGACCTGCAGCGCTTGCTGAAGCCGGAGAAGTTGACGGTTTATGCGCGTTACGTTCGTCGTGGCGGACTGGATATCAACCCGTATCGCAGTACTGAAGAGGTGCAGCTGTCGAACCATCGTCTGGTCCGTCAATGAAGATCTAATGCAGGAGCGAGCAAGCTCGCTCCTGCAAGGTTTTGTTCAGATCCCCATGTTGCCCAGGGCTTGCGCGATGTTGCGCAGGGTGCCGGCCAGGGTAGGGTGTTCGAGTTCGAAGCGTTCCACCGCCAGATTGACGCCATCGGCGAGGTTGACATCCTTGGTCTTGGTTTCGAGTTCAAGTTCAAGCTGGATCTGTTGCATTAGCGCGTGCAGGTCTGCGCGCTCGGCTTCTGTCAGCGGAGGATTCTGTTCCAATTGCTCGCGCAGGGTATTGAGCTGTTCTTGCAGTTCGCGGGCAGGCATTGCGTTCTTCCTTTTATCGATTGGCATTGGCATAGACCGCGATGGCGCGCCAAAGGTCTATGGCTAACCTTTAGATTAATCCACTCCCGCCTAACCTGCATGATCTCGATCAGGGCTTTTCGCCTTTGAGCCGGCGCAGGCTGATATCGGCCAGGCAGGTGTCGAGCTCACCCAGGTGATCGATCACCGAATGCACACCCAGGGCGAAAAGTTGCATCGTTGCCTTGCCGCGTTTCAGATCGCGCTCTTGAGGCGACAGCGCCTGCCATTCAATGGGCGACATCCCGCAAAGCGAGCCGCAGGACGCCAGGCCGATCGTCCACAGGCCGGCATTGAGCCCGGCTTGCAGCAAGCGCGGTTCGCCGCTGACCAGTACGCAGCCATCCAGCTTCTCGACATTCAGCGCCATCAACGCTTGCCAGCAGGCATGCGGCGCCGGCCAAGGATTGATTGTCGCGAGGTGTTGCGAAGGTTTGATCCATTCCGGCAGGGCAGCGGCCAACGGAAGGCTGAGGGAGGGCGGCAGTTCGTCGAGCCAGGCGCAGGGAATCTGTTGATGCTGCAAGCTGCGCAGGCTCTTCAGGGCGCCGGGCGTGGCCTCGGCGTGCTCGGCCGCGTGGCTGCCGTTGAGGCGCGTACGGGCACCGAAATCCACCAGGCAGCCACTGAGGCCGAACAGCACGGCGGTCAGGCGCGGCGCTGTTTGAGGCGAGGTTTCGGCGTGTGGCATGTGAGCGTCCCTGAAATAGCCTGAAGGCTAAGCGACGACGGTGACAGTTGAGTGACACAGCTGTTAATTGCTCACAATCGAGACGAATCATCTGCCGATGTACTGGCGCAATGCTGCCTAAAGCGGTGTTTCCGTCATATACTGGCGTCCTTTAGGCTTGGCCAATACGCCGACGACTGTAAAATCCAAGGAGTTTTTCTATGCGCTGGAGCAATCATCTAGCTCAGCTTTGTGTGTGCGCCAGCGCGTTGCTGGTTCCGTTCGTTGCCCAGGCAGCTTCGGAAGACGACCCTTGGGAAAGCATCAACCGCCCGATCTACAAGTTCAACGACGTACTCGACACCTATGCGCTGAAGCCTTTGGCCCAGGGCTATCAGTACGTGACGCCGCAGTTTGTCGAAGACGGCATTCATAACTTCTTCCAGAACATCGGTGATGTGCGCAACCTGGCCAACGACCTGTTGCAAGCCAAGCCGGCCGCCGCCGGTGTCGATACGGCACGCCTGATTTTCAACACCACCTTCGGCCTGTTGGGTTTCATCGATGTCGGCACCAAGATGGGCTTGCATCGCAATGATGAAGACTTCGGCCAGACGCTTGGTTATTGGGGCGTGGGCAGTGGTCCTTACGTAATGCTGCCCTTCTTGGGCCCAAGCACTTTGCGCGACGCGCCATCGAAATTCGCCGACACCTATACCGGCGCTTACCGCTATGTGAATGACGTGCCGGTGCGTAACTCGTTCTACGCCCTGGATGTCACTGACACCCGCGCCAACCTGCTGTCGAGCGAGAAGCTGATCACTGGCGACAAGTACACCTTCATCCGTAACGCGTACTTGCAGAACCGCGAATTCAAGGTCAAGGACGGTCAGGTCGAAGACGATTTTTAAATCCTGACCGATAAAACAAAAAAGCGGCCGTCATCGGGCCGCTTTTTTTTCGTCTGGAGCGACGTTATTTCATTCTCAATATTGTAAGGCCGAGTTTCTGATTGCCGTCTTCCAATTCTTTCACCCACACCACCTCGGTGTCGGCTTCGAGCCCTTTCAACGCGGCATGCTCGGATTCAATGCGTACAAGTAGCCGGTCACCGACCCCGAACGAGCGTCGCGCCTGAAGCTGCATGCCACTGCTGGAAAGGTCGATACAGACGGCTGGCACCTCATCCCCCTCATGAATCAGCGACACATCGGCATCGACCCGCATGCGGATGTAATCGCGCTTTTCGCTATAGTCTCGGCGGGTTTGGCTCATGGGTTTGATCCTTCCATTGGGTTACGGTTTTGACGGTTCTTATAACTCTCGGTGATTTGACAAGTGTAGACGTCAAGCGACCATCGGCGTGAGCTTGAAACGCCTCGCGGATGGGAGTACCGTCTGCGCCTTAGAAGGGCACCTCTGGTGTACACGTGTGTCGGGCCAATGCTCGAAAACAGTGCGCCAGAGAGGCTAGAAAGCGAATCCAGTAGTTGAGCCGGGCCAAAAACCCGAGCCGCTACGCCAACCTAATTCTGGCGCCGTTTGCCCACATGCCAAAAACCAGTGCCACGCTGCTGATAATCGATGATGACGAGGTAGTGCGCGCGAGCCTCGCCGCCTATTTGGAAGACAGTGGTTTCAGCGTCTTGCAGGCCAGCAATGGCCAGCAGGGTCTTCAGGTATTCGAGCAAGACAAGCCCGACTTGGTGATCTGCGATCTGCGCATGCCGCAGATGGGCGGGCTCGAACTCATCCGCCAGGTGACCGAGCTGTCGCCGCAAACGCCGGTGATCGTGGTGTCGGGCGCCGGTGTGATGAACGACGCGGTCGAAGCGTTGCGCCTGGGCGCAGCGGATTACCTGATCAAGCCTCTCGAAGATCTGGCCGTGCTCGAGCACTCTGTGCGTCGGGCCCTGGATCGTGCGCGCCTGCTCCTGGAAAACCAGCGCTACCGCGAGAAGCTGGAGAAGGCCAACCGTGAGCTCGCCGCCAGCCTGAACCTGCTCCAGGAAGACCAGAATGCCGGTCGCCAGGTGCAGATGAACATGCTGCCGGTCAGCCCCTGGACCATCGACGAGTTCAAGTTTGCTCACCAGATCATCCCGTCACTGTACCTGTCGGGTGATTTCGTCGACTATTTCCGCGTCGACGAGCGCCGGGTGGCGTTCTACCTGGCGGACGTTTCCGGACATGGCGCCTCTTCAGCCTTCGTCACCGTGCTGTTGAAGTTCATGACCACGCGCCTGCTGTTCGAGTCCAAGCGCAGCGGTACATTGCCGGAATTCAAGCCTTCAGAGGTTCTTGGTCATATCAACCGGGGCCTGATCAGTTGTAAGCTGGGTAAACACGTCACAATGGTCGGTGGAGTCATCGACGAGGAGACAGGTTTGTTGACCTATAGCATCGGTGGTCATTTGCCGTTGCCAGTGCTGTACACACCCGACAGTGTTCGTTACCTGGAAGGGCGTGGCCTGCCGGTGGGCCTCTTCAACGAAGCCACCTACGAAGACCACGTGCTGGAACTGCCGCCGACCTTCAGCTTGACGCTGATGTCTGATGGCATTCTGGACCTTTTGCCAGAACCCACACTCAAAGAAAAAGAAGCGGCATTGCCCCAACGGGTCAAGGCGGCGGGCGGCAGCCTGGATGGTCTGCGGCAGGTTTTTGGATTGGCCACGCTAGGGGAGATGCCGGATGATATCGCCCTGTTGGTGTTGAGCAGGAATCTTTAATGAGTACCGGTAGAATCCAGTTCGCCGAGCAGGACGGCACCTTCGTCCTCAAGTTCGTCGGTGAAGTTCGCCTGACCCTGTGTTCGGCGTTGGATGCGACTATTGATCGGATCTTCACGGCGTTGAATTTCAACACCATCGTGATCGACCTGACTGAAACCCGCAGCATCGACAGCACCACCCTTGGCCTTCTGGCCAAGCTGTCGATTCTCTCGCGGCAAAAGGTCGGCCTGCTGCCGACCGTCGTCACCACCCACGAAGACATCACCCGGCTGCTGCAGTCCATGGGCTTCGAGCAAGTGTTCAACATCGTTGACAAGCCCGTGCCGTGCCCGGAATGCCTGGACGACCTGCCTGATCAGGACCAGTCCGAAGAAGTGGTGCGAATCAAGGTGCTGGAAGCGCACAAGATCCTCATGGGGCTGAACGACCATAATCGCGAAGCGTTCCATGATCTGGTGAATGCGCTGGAGCGGCATTGATCCCCTGAGGCCGTTGCGAAGCCAGCGTATTGCCTGATGCGCACAAAAAAGGGCGAACCCGATGGTTCGCCCTTTTTTGCGCGTATGTCGAACTAGATCACAGCTTGGCTTGCAGCAATGCCTCGAGTTTCTCCTGATCGCGCGCGAACTGACGAATACCTTCAGCCAGTTTCTCGGTCGCCATCGCATCCTCGTTGGACAACCAGCGGAACTGCGCTTCATTCAGGCTCAAGCGTGCTTCACCGGCATGCCCTGGCGCCAGTTTTCGCTCCAGCTTGCCAGTATCTGCCGCCAGCTTGTCGATCAGGTCCGGGCTGATGGTCAGGCGGTCGCAACCGGCCAGTTGTTCGATCTGGCCCAGGTTACGAAAGCTCGCGCCCATCACGACGGTTTTGTAGTCGTTGGCCTTGTAGTAGTTGTAGATGCGGGTTACCGACTGCACGCCCGGATCGTCCGCGCCGGTGTAGTCGTTGCCGTTGGCTTTCTTGTACCAGTCATAGATACGGCCCACGAACGGCGAAATCAGGAACACCCCGGCGTCAGCGCAAGCAGCCGCCTGAGCGAAGGAAAACAGCAGGGTCAGGTTGGTCTGGATGCCTTCCTTTTCCAGGATCTCCGCCGCGCGGATGCCTTCCCAGGTGGAGGCGATCTTGATCAGCACGCGGTCGCGGCCGATGCCGGCCTTTTCGTACAGCTCGATCAGACGATGCGCGCGCTTCAATACGGCGTCAGTGTCGAATGACAGGCGCGCATCCACTTCGGTGGAAATGCGCCCCGGGATCACTTTCAGGATTTCTTGACCCACTGCAACGCCAAACCGGTCGCTGGCCAAGCCCACATCGCCCTTGCAGTCTTTGACGCAAGCGTTCAGCAATTCGGCGTAAGCAGGAATCGCCGCCGCTTTGAGCAGCAGGGAAGGGTTGGTGGTGGCGTCTACCGGTTTAACCCGAGCGATTGCTTCGAAGTCGCCGGTGTCGGCAACGACGGTGGTCATTTGTTTGAGTTGTTCCAGCTTGGAAGTCATGGGCGTGCTCTGTCCTATGGGTCTGATGACATTACCCGAGCGCTGACAGCCACTCAAGGGCGCTTACGTGTATCGATGGCCCCTGCGGCAACAACCTGAAAACGGCTGTTTGAAAGGCGGGGCGAGGTCTCGGTAAATACGATGCCAAAACAGACCACAGGTTCAAAGCAACCGACCGTCAGCGCCCCTCAAGCAACGCCGCCGCCTGATCCAGCAACGCCAACGGCTCTTTGGCCTTGTGGATATCCACCGACAGCAATTGCCGGAATTTGCGCGCCCCCGGAAACCCGGTGCCCAGCCCCAGCACATGGCGGGTAATGTGGTGCATCGAACCGCCGGCATCGATGTGCGCAGCGATATACGGCCGCAACTGCGCCAACGCCTCGGCGCGAGTGATCACCGGTGCCGTACTGCCAAACAACTGCTGGTCCACCTCGGCCATCACATAAGGGTTGTGATACGCCTCACGACCCAGCATCACACCGTCGAACGTCTGCAAATGCTCGTGACAGGCTTCCAGCGTCTTGATCCCGCCGTTGAGAATGATCTCCAGCTCCGGAAAGTCCGCCTTCAACCGCGCCGCCACGTCATAACGCAGGGGCGGAATGTCGCGGTTCTCCTTCGGCGACAACCCCTCCAGAATCGCGATCCGCGCATGCACGGTAAAACTGGTGCACCCGGCATCCCGAACCGTCCCCACGAAATCACACAACTCTTCGTAACTGTCCCGTCCATTGATACCGATGCGATGCTTCACCGTCACCGGAATCGACACCGCATCCCGCATCGCCTTCACACAATCAGCCACCAACTGCGGATGCCCCATCAGGCACGCACCGATCATGTTGTTCTGCACCCGATCACTCGGGCAGCCGACATTCAGGTTCACCTCGTCGTACCCGTGGTCCTGGGCCATGCGGGCGCAGGCGGCCAGATCCAGCGGAACGCTGCCACCGAGTTGAAGCGCGAGAGGATGCTCGGCGTCGTTATGGCGCAAGAAACGCTCGTGATCGCCATTGAGCAGAGCGCCGGTGGTGACCATTTCAGTGTAGAGGAGGGCGTTTTTTGAGAGTAGGCGCAGGAAGAAACGGCAGTGTCTATCCGTCCAATCCATCATAGGCGCGACGGCAAAACGACGGGAGAGCGGGGCAGGTGTGGTGTTGGTTACGGACATTGGGGATCTGGAATCGGTGAGGCTGGGAGGTGGGGAGTTTAACAGGATTGGGCTATTCGCTGAGATTCACGTTTGGGGTGATGCAACCGCGCCTCGTGAACTTTCAGGTTGTTGATGCCCTATAGCAAATGGCCGAGCCCAGCACTCAGGGCTCGCTCAATCAGCGGCGTCTTGAGCGCCGCAGAGTCGTCCTCAATGGCTTCAACCGGGCTTGAGTGCGGTGGCGGTGCTGGCCCGGGGCTGCACGCTGCGCGGATCTGCGGCTCCCAGCGCTACACGTGGTTGATCAGGTGATCGTAGTCGTCGAGCGGGGTAGGACTCGACGATAGGAAGTTGCGCGGTTGTGGACTGGCACAATAAAGGCGGGGCAGTGCACACAAAGGCGGGACACTGGAGCAGGCGGTGGGCCGGTCGAAGCCATTCCCGCGTAATCACGACGGCTAAAGTTTTCCGGCAGGTTGTCGACAACTTGAAAATCGCACGCCATTGGCGTGCCAATAAGCAGTGTTTATACTCGGGAGCCGCAGTGCGCCAGTAAGAGTGTTCTCAGTCAGGTCGCGGTTGTGAGTTTTCAGGGATATTCAATTTCAGGGATTTTTCAATGCGCCTGTCTCGTTCAGCTCGAAAGTTGCCGTTCGCCAGTAATGTTCTCGCTTTCAGTGGCTTGTTGATGCTGAGCGGTTGCTCCACGTTGAAGTACGACGAAGCGGCGCTGAAGGAGTCCGATGTGCGCCCCATCGTGGCGGCGGACAAGGCCGCGCTGGTACGTGATGTCGAACCCCTGAACGGCCCGCTGACGCTTGAAGGCGCCGTGGCCCGTGCCATCAAGTACAACGCCGAGCAGCGCTACCGGGCGATGGAAGAGGCGGTCGCCGCCGGGACCTTCGAGGTCGGGCAGTTCGACATGCTGCCCAAGCTCATTGCGTCCGCCGGCTATCGCGGGCGTAACAACGAGCTGATTACCAACAGCAAGGACTCGGTCACCGGTGCGCAATCGTTGGCCAACCCATACATTTCCTCCAGTCGCGAAGCCGTCACCAGCGAGATCGGTATCTCCTGGAGTTTGCTCGACTTCGGTCAAAGTTATTACGCGGCGCGGCAGAATGCCGATCGCGTAATGATAGCCTCCGAGCGCCGCCGAAAGGCCCTGCACAATCTGATGCAGGATGTACGCAGCGCCTATTGGCGCGTGGTGGCCGCGCAAAAACTGATGCCGCTGGTGCGCACCACCATCACCGACTCCGAAGCGGCCTTGCAGGATGCGCAAAGTGCCGAAGAAGTAAAAGTCCGCTCGCCCCTGGAGCCGCTGCGCTATCAGCGACAGTTGCTGGAAAACCTGCGGCTGATGGAGTTGGTCGAGCAGGAATTGTCCACCGCGCGGGTCGAGTTGGCGGCATTGACCAACTTGCCGCTGGGTGCTGATTTCGTCGTCGTCGAGCCTGCCACCGACAATAACGGTAGTTGGCTGAATCAGCCGGTGGAGCAACTTGAAGAATATGCCCTGGTGCGCAACCCGGACCTGCGCGAAGGTATCTACAACGCACGTATCGCCCAAGAGGAAACCCGGCGCACGCTGCTGAAGCTGTTTCCAGGGATATCGTTCAACTACGGTTACAAGACCAGTAACGATCAATACCTGATCAACCGCAATTGGACCGACGCAGGCGTGCAGATCTCCTACAACTTGCTCGGGCTGTTGTCGGCGCCCGCGCAAATGCGCCTGGCCAATGCCGGGGTGGCCTTGGCGGATCAGCGGCGCATGGCCACGCAGATGGTGGTGCTGACCCAGTTGCACATTGCACGCCTGCAATATGCCAACGCTACTCACCAGTTGGCGCGTGCTGATGCCATTGCCTCGGTGGATGAGCGCCTGGCACAGCAAGTGGCCAACCAGGCCGAGGCGGCGCAGGTCACGCCACTGGATCGGGTTTCGCAACAAAGCGCCTCGGTGCTGTCGCAATTGCGCCGTTATCAAGCGTTGTCCAGCAGCCAGGCGGCGGCTTCGCGGCTACAGGCGACGCTGGGGCTGGAGCCGAGCATAGAAGGAGCCTCGAGCATGCCATTGGCGCAGTTGACCAGCGCCGTGGGCAGCGCGCTGCAAACCTGGAATCAGGGCCAGTTGCCTGCCATCAAGGCGGCGCCATGAAAGCGGTGCGCCTCCCGCTCGCAGTCGCCGCGTTGCTCTGCTGGGGCGTGGCGCACGCGGCTGTGCCGGATGCCGATTCAGGGCTCGATAACCGTGAAATTCGCGCGCAGCTGACGCCGTTGCGCTATACCACCTTGTCCGCCGAGATCGGCGCGAAAATTACCCGTCTGCCACTGGCCGAAGGCGGGTCCTTCAAGCAGGGGCAGGTGCTGGTGCAGTTCGATTGCCTGCTGCAGCAAGCGCAACTGGCTCAGGCTCAAGCCTCTCTGATGGCCGCCGATGCCAGCTTGAAGGGCAATCAGAAACTGGCGCAGCTCAACTCGGTCGGTGAGGTGGAGCTGAATGTATCCAAAGCGCAAGCGCTCAAGGCCCAGGCCGAGGTGTCGGGCAGCCGCACGGTGCTGAGCAAGTGCCAGATTACCGCGCCGTTCGCCGGGCGCATCGCCGAGCAGAAAGTGCGCGAGCAGCAATTCGTGCAGCCCGGCCAGCCGCTGTTGGAAATCCTCGATGACAGCACCCTGGAGCTCGAATTCATCGTGCCCTCGCGCTGGTTGGCGTGGCTGCATCCCGGTAGCGGTTTTCAGGTCAGCATCGACGAAACGGGCAAGACCTATCCCGCCAAGGTCCAGCGTATCGGCGCCCGGGTGGATGCGGTGACCCAATCGATCAAGCTCGGCGCGGTCATCGACGGTCGTTTCCCCGAGTTGATGGCGGGCATGAGTGGTCGGGTGGCAATGACGCCGCCTTAGGTGATACCTGGCCTGCTTGATCAAAACTTCATTCCACTGCGTGCACGGTAGCGCCCAGGAGTTAGCCATGACCCAGTCCCTCGAGTCTCTGCTGCGTTCTTCGTTGAAGGCCGCCAGTGGCCCGCGCTTGCTTCGCACCTCGCAGTTGCTGTCGTTGGAGCAGCGCTTCATGTTCGACGGCGCGGCAGTGGCCGATGCGGCCCACGCGGCACAGGCGCCGGACGCAGCAGTGGTGGCGGCGGTACCGCCGGCGGTCACGGTGCGCGAGGCCGAGCCGGCCAAGGACAGCGGCAAGAAGGAAGTGGCTCTGGTCGATACCTCGGTGGCCAACTACAAGGCCCTCGAAGCCGGCGTGCGCGATGGCGTTGGCATCGTCGAGTTCGACGGCAGCAAGGATGGCCTGGCGCAAATTGCTGCCTGGGCCAGCACCCAGAGTGGGCTGGATGCGATTCATATTCTGTCCCATGGCTCCGAAGGTGTGCTCAACCTGGGCTCGTCGCAACTGACGCAGAGTTCGCTGTCCGACAGCACCACTCAAGCCGAACTGGCGCAATTGGGTCAGGCGCTCACCGCCGACGGCGACCTGTTGCTATACGGTTGCGATGTGGGCGCAGGTGACGGCGCAGCATTGCTCAGCGGCCTGGCACAGGCGACCGGCGCTGACGTGGCCGCATCGACCGACCTCACCGGCGCCGCCCGCCTGGGCGGCAACTGGACGCTGGAGGCGCACAGCGGCGTCATCGACACTCGGGAGCTGGCGCTGGTCCAGTACGACGGCGTGCTCGATACCGTCTACTTCAACGGCGCCGAATCGAACTATGACTACACCAATATCACGATCGACAGGCTGGTCAGCAATACCAGTGGTAGTGGCAACGGCACGGTCCACATCTATTTCCAGGCCGACAATATGGGCTTCGATGCCGGCTTGAATCCCTTCAACTTCTCCATTGGGCTCAACAGCACCCGCCTGGTCATCACCGCCGAGAATGGTTATACCTTCGGCCTCACCGGCCTGACCGCGCAAGCCTGGACCGGCACCCTGCATTTCACGCTGACGTACGCCAACGGTAGCACCAGCAACTTCGACCAGGGCGGCGTAGACCCGAACATGATGGTCCCGATATCGTCCTTCAGCCAGAGCATCAACGACGTCGTCCGCGTCACCATCGACTCGAATGACTACTCGATCTTCCAGAATTTCATCATCACCGACGTCAAGCTGGCCTCACCCGTTGCCACCGTCAGTTCCGCCTCGTTGTCCGCCGACACCGGCACCAGCGCCAGCGATTTCGTCACCAGTACCGCCAGCCAGACCATCAGCGGTTCGCTGTCGGCTGCCCTGGGCACGGGTGAGCGGGTGCAAGTCTCCTACGACAACGGCAGTACCTGGAACAACGCCAGTAGCTATGCCGTAGGCTCCACCAGCTGGAGCACCACCACCACGCTGGCCGGCAGCAACACCTTCATGGCCCGCGTCATCAATACCAACGCCACCAGCAGCACCGCCTACAGCCACACGTACAGGCTGGACACCACGGCACCGACCACCACACTCAGTAACCTGGCGTTATCGGCGGACACAGGCGCCAGCAATACCGACTTCATCACCAAGACCGCCAGTCAGACCATCAGCGCTACCCTGAGCAATACCTTGGAGGCAGGCGATGTCCTCTATGGCTCGCTGGACAACGGCGCCACCTTTACCGACATCACCAGTAAAGTCAGCGGCACTACCCTGACCTGGAACGGTGCCACGCTTTCGAGCAGCAGCACCCTGATGCTGCGAGTGACCGACAGCGCCGGCAATAACGGCGTGGTCACCAGCAGGGCGTACACCCTGGACACCACTGCGCCTGCCAACAGCATTGCCAGCGCCAGCTTCTCCAACGACAGCGGTACGTCCAGCACTGATTTCATCACCAATACCGCCGCCCAAACGGTCAGCGGCACCTTGTCGGCCAACCTGGCGGCGGGGGATACGGTGTATGTCTCGCTCAACAACGGAGCGACCTGGACGGCCGCCAGTGCCAGCGTGGGCAGCAACGTCTGGTCGCTGGCCGGTGTGACCCTGACCTCCAGCAGCAACCTGCGCGTCAAGGTCAGCGATGCTGCGGGCAACGACGGCGCGGTCTTGTCGCAGGCCTACGTGTATGACACCAGCGCGCCGACCACCACGTTCAGCGGCTTGAGTTTTTCCAACGACACGGGTACCGCGGGCGACTTCATCACCAACAGTGCGTCACAGACCCTCCAGGCCACGCTCAGCGGCGCGCTGGCCGCGGGTGACATCCTCTACGGTTCACTGGACAACGGCAGCACTTTTACCGACATCACCAGCAAGGTCAGCGGCACTACCTTGAACTGGAACGGCATAACGCTTACCGCCAGCAACACCCTGCAGCTCAAGTTGGTGGATGCGGCCGGCAACCAGGGCGCCGTGCGCAGCCAGGCTTACGTACTGGACAGCAGCGCACCGGCTGCACCGACCATCACGCTCGCCACTGCAAGTGACAGCGGGATGGCCAATTCCGATGGGGTCACCAATGACGCTACGCCCATGCTGACCGGTACAGCCGAAAGCGGCAGCACTGTCAGCATCTACGATGGCGCCACACTGCTGGGCAGCGTCGTCGCCACGGGTGGCGCCTGGAGCTACACCACTGGCGTGCGCAGCGACGGTGGGCATGTCTTCACGGCCACGGCCACCGATTCGGCAGGCAATGTCTCGGCGGCGTCGTCCGCGGAGCAGGTCACGGTCGACACCATTGGGCCAGCGGTGGGTTCAGTCGCCGTGCCGGCCAACGGCACGTATTACAGCGCCAGCGCGTTGAATTTCACGGTCAACTTCAACGAAGCGGTGTACGTCGACACCACGGGCGGTACGCCCCGTATCGCTATCGTGGTCGGCGCCACGACTCGATATGCCAGCTATGTTTCCGGCTCCGGTGGCAGCGCGCTGGTGTTCAGCTATACCGTGGCCAATGGAGATATCGATAGCAATGGCATCACCGTCGGCGCGCTGGCCCTCAACGGCGGTAGCCTGCGAGACCAGGCCGGCAACGACGCGAGCACCACCCTTAACAGCGTCGGCAGCACCGCCGGTGTTGGCGTAGACGGCAGCAGCCCGAGCATCTCCAGCATCAGCGCCAGTACCGCCGACGGTGCCTATGGCAGCGGCCAGACCATCACCCTCACGGTCGACTTTTCTACAGCGGTAACCGTCGATACCACCGGCGGCACCCCGACGCTGGCCCTGGACGGTGGCGGCACTGCCACTTACACCGGTGGGTCGGGCACCAATGCCTTGACCTTCAGCTACACCGTCGGCGCCGGCCAGAACAGCGCCGATCTCGACTACAGCTCGACCAGCGCCCTGGCGCTCAACGGCGCCACCATCATCGATGCCAGCGGTGCCCACCAGCCCGCCGTGCTGACCCTGGCCACCCCCGGCACGGCCGGGTCGTTGGGCGCCAACAAGGACATCGTCATCGATACCGCGGCGCCGACCAACACCGCAGCCAGCGCGGTCTTTTCCGCCGATACCGGCACCTCGGCCGTCGACCTTGTTACGCGCACCGCGGCCCAGACCATCAGTGGCACGCTGGCGGCCAATCTGGCGTCTGGCGAGCACGTCTACGTGTCACTCGACAACGGCGCGACCTGGTCCCTGGCCACCGCCAGCGTCGGTAGCAGCACCTGGACGCTGGCCGGCCAGACACTGACCGGCAGCGGGACGCTCAAGGTGCGTATCAGCGACGACGCCGGCAACAATGGCGCGAGCTATTCGCAGGCTTACGTGCTCGATACCACCGCGCCGACCATCACCTTCAGCGGTCTGTCGCTGTCTGCGGACACGGGCATCAGCCACAGCGATTTCATCACGAATACGGCTGCGCAGACCATCAGTGCCACCCTCAGCGCAGCACTGGCCGCGGGCGACGTTGTCTATGGGTCGCTGGATAACGGCGCCACCTGGACCGACATCACCAGCAAGGTCAGCGGCACGACCCTGACCTGGAACGGCGTGACCCTGGCCGCCAGTGACACCTTGAAGCTGCGCGTCACCGACCTGGCGGGCAACAATGGGGTTGCCACCAGCCGTGCCTATGTGTTCGACACCACCGGCCCCAGCACCACTGTCGCCACTGTGGGCCTGTCGAACGACAGCGGTAGCTCGACCAGCGACTTCATCACCAACGTCGCCGCGCAGAGCATCAGCGGTACCCTGTCGGCGAACCTGGCCTCGGGAGAGGTGGTGTACGTTTCGCTCGATAATGGCGCCACCTGGACCGCCGCCAGCACAACCGTCGGCAGCAATGCCTTTCAACTGAACGGCCAGACGCTGACCGCCAGCAACACCCTGCTGGTCAAGGTCAGCGATGCCGCAGGCAACGACGGCGCGGCGCTGTCGCAAGCCTATGTGTATGACACCGCCGCCACTGTCCCCGGCATCGACCCGCAATCGACCGCCAGTCTGACCCCGGTATTGACCGGCAGTGCCACCCTGGCGGCCGGCGAAACCCTGACCGTCAGCGTCGGCGGGGCGACTTACGATGTTACGCCGGTGGCCGGTGCCTGGCGCCTTGATCTGGCCACCGCAGTGCCGGCGAGCGGCGCCCTGGCGCTAGCGCTGAACCAGCAATACGACGTGGTGGTCCGCGTTACCGACCTGGCCGGCAATACCGCCAGCGACACTACTGCGGGCGAACTGATCGTGGGGACGCTCACACCCGGGACCTTGGTCAGCAGCATCAATTTCTCTCAAGACAGCGGTGCTTCGTCCTCGGACTTCATCACCAACGTGGCGGCGCAAACCATCAGCGGCACCTTGTCGGCCAATTTGGGTAACAACGAGAGAGTGTTGGTATCGCTCGACAACGGCGCAACCTGGACGACTGCCAGTGCCAGCGTAGGTGCTGACACTTGGTCGCTGAGTGGCCAGACGCTGACCGCCAGCAACACGCTGCTGGTCAAGGTCAGCAACCTTGTCGGCAACGACGGCGCCGTGAGGTCGCAAGCCTATGTGTATGACACTACGGCCAGCGTCCCGAGCGTCGATGCGCAGACCACCACCAGCACCACGCCGACACTGACCGGCAGCGTGACGCTGGCACCGGATGAACACCTGACGGTCAGCGTCGGCGGGGCAACTTATGACGTCACGCCGGTGGCGGGCGCCTGGCGACTGGATCTGGCCACCGCAGTGCCGGCCAGTGGCCGGTTGAACCTGGCTCCCGGCCAACAGTACAACGTGGTCGCCACCGTCACCGATCTGGCCGGCAATGTTGCCACCGATAGCAGCAACGGCGAGCTCGTGGTCAGCAATGCTGTTACCGCCCCCGCACTGTTCCAGACACCGCCCGTGGTCCCCGTGCCTATGCCGTCCGTGGTGTATCCCGCCTCGTTGCTGCCCCCGAGCCTTAGCGATCAGAGTGCACCGCCCCCGCCGGCTCTGAGTGTTGCCAGCCAAAGCCCTTGGCAGTCGCCCGGCCTGTTCGGCCAGACGTTGCAGGCGGACGCGCCGATCCGTGGCGGGCTTGCCGAACTGCTTGGCCCCGGCGTCAGTGCGCCGCTGGTGGTGGGCCGTGAGGTGCTGGTGGCGAGCCGGCCTATCGATAATCTGGTGATGCGCAGCGGTGAGCGCATCAGCGTGCAACTCGATACCCATGCGTTCAGCCACAGCATCGCGGGAGAGCGTCTGCAGTTGAGCGCTGAACTCGAAGATGGCCGGCCGCTACCGCCCTGGCTCAAGTTCAACCCGCGCAATGGGCGATTCGAGGGCATCGCGCCCGAAGGTTTTGCCGGCAAGTTGACGGTGCGGGTCATGGCCCGGGACAGCCTCGGGCATGACGCGGTACAAGCGTTCGATATCGTCATCCAGCGTGACCATCGTGCCCAGGCGCCGGTTGGCCGAAACCCTGCGGCGGCCGTGGCCGAGCCCACCGGGCGCAGCAGCCTGAGTCAGCAACTGCATGACGCGCGCACGACGAGCGGGCAGCGCCTGGCGGGCCTGGCGCAGAGTGCGGGTGTGCCCGGCAGGCCGCTATGAGCGACGGGGCACCCATCGACGTCGCGGGTTCCACGGCGGTGCATGCGTCGGTCAATCCGCTGCTGACACTGATAGAGCTCGGGCAGCGGGCCCGGGCCGCAACCAGCACTGCCGAGCTGGGCTTTTTATTGGTCAACGACACCCGTTTGTTGCTCGCCTATCGCCAAGCGGCTTTATGGATGACCGACGGCGGTGTACGCGCGCTGTCCGGCGTGGTTTCGGTCGACGGCAACGTCCCCTATGCGCAGTGGTTGCGGCGCTTGGGTGAGCACCTTTCGGCCATTCACCCGGCGGATAGCCCGTTGCCGGTGGACATCGCCTCGCTGCCAGCGGACATTCGCACAGAGTGGGGCGAATGGTTGCCTGGCGCTGCCACCTGGGTGCCCTTGAATGCCGTCGGCGGCGGGCTGCTGCTGGCCAGTGACTGGCCCTTGGCGGTGGAGCTGGAACCTGTACTGTGCGAATGGCGAGACATCTGGCAGCACGCCTGGTGCGCATTGCAGCGCCCCGCGCGCTGGTCACCGCTGGGCTGGCGTGCCTGGTGGCGGGGTGGTTCGACGACGGTACGCTGGCGGCGTTACCTGGTGGTGGCACTGATACTGGCAGGGGTGATGTGTTTCCCTGTGCGCTTGACGGTGTTGGCTCAGGGTGAACTGGTGCCGGCCAACCCGGACACCATTCGTGCGCCACTGGATGGCGTGATCGCCGATTTCAGTGTGCGCCCCAACGAGTCCGTCAGCCCTGGGCAATTGTTGTTCTCCTTCGACCAGGCACCTTTGGACAGCCGCCTTGCCGTGGCGCGCGAGGCGGTATCAACTGCCCGAGCGCAGTATCGGCAAGCGACGCAGATGATGCTCAACGACCCGCAGGCGCGTGGGCAGATTTCCACATTGCTGGGCACGATCGCCGAAAAAGAAGCCGAGGCCACGTTTTTGCAGGGCCAGTCCGAGCGCTCCCGGGTGCTGGCACCTGGCGCCGGTATCGTCTTGCTCGACGACCCCAGCGAGTGGATTGGTCGGCCAGTTCAGATCGGCGAAAAAATCATGCAGGTCGCGGCGGCCAATGATGTCGAGATCGAGGCGTGGGTACCTATCGGGGATGCCATTCCACTGGCCGAGCAGGCGCAGGTGCAGTTGTATCTGGCGGCTTCGCCACTGACGTCGCTGTCTGGCACCTTGCGCTATATGAGCCATCGGGCAACCGCGCGTCCCGACGGGAGTTATGCCTACCGGGTGCGTGCCACGCTGGCCACTGCGGCTGACCAACGTATCGGCCTGAAGGGAACCGTCAAGCTCTATGGCGATCAGGTGTCGCTGGCTTATTGGGTGTTGCGTCGGCCGTTGGCCGTCGTACGCCAGTTTCTAGCCCTCTAGGCGGGGTTGCAGATGCCCTCGTTGCTGCCGGCCCTGCGCGAAGACTTATCCATTGTCCCGGGCCCTCGGCTGCGTGACGGACAACCCAGCTGGACGCTGCACGACCCGGCGCGCAACCTGTTCTTTCAGATCGACTGGCCCAGCTTTGAAATGCTCGGTCGGTGGGCGTTGCGCCAACCCGAGGAAATCATCGCGCAGATCAACCGCGATACCACTCTGGCCCTCGACCTTGAAGCCTTTGACGAGTTGCTGGCGTTCCTGCGTAACCAGCAATTGCTGCAGCCGGCAGCCGGAGCGGCGCCGGCCATGGCGGCCCAGATGGCCAGGCAAAGCGGCAGCTGGATGCAATGGCTGTTGCATAACTACCTGTTCTTGCGCATCCCCCTGGTAAGACCGGATCGCATGCTGCGCCGGGTTTTGCCTTACGTTTCGCTACTGTTTACTCGCGGGTTCTGGGTGCTCACGCTGCTGGCCGCGGTGCTGGGTGGCGTGGCGGCCTATCGCGAAAGTACACGCTTCGTGGCGACCTTGATGGATACCCTGACTTGGCAGGGCATGCTGGCGTATGGGGCGGCCATCCTGTTCGCCAAGGTCTGCCATGAACTTGGGCACGCCTTGACCGCCAAGCATTTCGGCTGCCGCGTACCCACCATGGGGGTCGCATTACTGGTGCTGTGGCCGGTGGCCTATACCGATACCAACGAAGTCTGGAAGCTGCCTCGGCGTGGTCAGCGCCTGGCGGTGGCAGGCGCCGGCATTCTCACTGAACTGGCGATCGCCGCGTGGGCCACGCTGGCCTGGGCCTGGTTGCCCGACGGCGGCCCGAAACAGGTGGCCTTCCTGTTGTCGACCACCACCTGGGTGTCGACCTTGATCATCAACGGGAGCCCGTTCATGCGCTTTGACGGCTACTTTCTGCTGTCCGACTGTCTCGGTCTTCCTAACTTGCACAACCGCGCGTTTGCCTTGGCCCGCTGGGATCTGCGCGAGCGCTTGTTCAAGCTTCAGGAACCGGCCCCGGAACACTTCAGCCCGCGCCTGCACAAGGGCCTGGTGATCTTTGCCTGGGCGGTGTGGATCTATCGGCTGGTCCTGTTTCTGGGCATTGCGGCACTGGTCTATCACTTCTTCATCAAGGCGCTGGGCATCTTTCTGTTCGCGGTAGAAATCAGCTGGTTCATTGCCTTGCCGCTTTGGCGTGAGTTCACTGAATGGCGTACTCGTTGGCCGGCGATTCGTCAGGGCGGGCGAGTGCGCGTTTCGGGCTTGCTGATGCTGACGCTGGTCGTGCTGCTCTTTTTACCCTGGCCAAACCGCGTGTTGACCAGTGGCCTGCTGCAACCGCAACAACGCATGGAGCTTTATGCGCCCGCGCACGCCAGGCTGACGGCGCTGCCCGTGGCCAATGGCCAAGCGGTGATCGCCAACCAGCCGTTGCTCAGCCTCGACTCGGCTGATCTGCAACTGCGTGGAGCCCAAACCACTGCGAGGCAGTCCGCCCTCAGCTGGCAATCCGGCGCCGCTGCCTTTGACAAAAATACCCGTAAGGACTGGCAGTTACTGCACGGCCAACTGGCTCATGCCAATGCCGAGCAGGCCACGGTAGGCGCTGACCTGCTGCGCTTTCGACCGATGGCGCCGTACCCGGGTCGGCTGGTGGATATCGATCCGGATCTGCGTCCGGGCGAATGGCTGAAAAACCAGGAACCCTTGGGCGAACTGATCGCAGACGGCCCCTGGCAAGTGGTGACCTACGTCGACGAGGACGAAATCCGCCGCCTGGCCATCGGCGACCGCGCGCTGTTCATCGCCGACGGCCTGGGCGGCCCGGACCTGACCGCACGGATCAGCAGCATTGACCGCAACGCCAGTCGAACCCTCGGCGAGGGGGCCTTGGCAACCTTGTCCGGTGGCCACGTGCTGGTGCGGGAAAACAACGGCATTCTGTACCCTGAACAAGCGGTGTACCGCGTCATCCTCGACATCGAGGCCAACCTTCCCGCGACCAGCCCGCTCCTGCGAGGCCGCGTGGCTATCGCCGGGCGCTGGGAATCGCCGGCGGCGAGGTTTATACGGGCGGCTGGGGCGGTGGCGTGGCGGGAGGCGGGATTTTAGTGGGGGGCGTGGTACGTCCGGCACGTTCCGGCGCCAGCGCCGGGCAAGCATCGCGGCGACCTGTTCATCCGGGGCGAATTGGCCTTGGTCAGTTGATCTGGGCAGCCAGCGTCTTTTCGTGCTTGATGTAGTCGCGCAGAGCGGCCATCGCCAGATGGCTCGTAGTTTGTCCGTTGGTCCTGGCCAGATCGGCGAGAAAATTCGACAAGTCTTCCGGCTAGTTCAGAGTGATACCGGTCATGGTGGCCTCATGGTGGATGTTTCAGCCTGAATGACCCGTATCGCAGTGAGACAGGCCAAAGGGGCGCCAAGGAAGGGCACCCCTTTTGTGAGATCAGGACGGTTCAGCGTCCATACGTCGTGCAATGACATCCAGCACATCGCAACCATCGCGCAACGGAATGCTGCACAGCAGCGCGAAGTCGCTGAGGATGACCGAGTCGGTACTGATTTCGCCGCGCATGGCGAGGTTTTCGAGAACCTGAGTCACGGCTCCGATTCTATATCTGGCCGTGGTGAGCAGTGAGTGCAAGGGTTGTGTGGTGTTCACAAATAGCGAGGGAAGATCATCGGCATTGCTGGTTAAAGCCATGTACTCATTCATAAGCGAAGCTCCATTAGTTTGAATGAGCTATCACTCAATCGTCGCCAAACGAGAGGGTGGTAGCCGTACGCGGGTTGGCGAACCGGGCAATGGAGAAACCGGCAGACCCTTGGGTCTCCCGCGCACAGCCACCATAAAACAGGTAGCTAGGTGCGTTCCGAAGCGCTCCGAAATGGTCGGAGGCTCCAGTTCAATTGCCATCGAGTCGCCAAACCCGACACGCCATTTTGGCGCTGGACGGACTATAGGCCTCGTGACAAAAACGCAGCAATGGCGAAGTGTACGGACAATTCCTGTCTTCGTGTAGGACAGTGCCTTTTTTGGGAGACGGCCTCGCTCATCGCCGGTGTTTTGCTGTTGAGCACCTGTTCGGGTGTGACGTCTCATGAAACGTATTCGGCCGAATCCGTGCCATCTGCCGGCTTCGGTCCGGGGCCGACCGGTTCCATCCCCAACAAGATGAATTTCCAAGGCAATGCGCTGAGCATAGCGTCGGCGAGTACAGTTCAGGTTTGCTGCGCTGCGTAAATGGGGACTGCACAACTAAATCCGTCCCCATTTTTTGAATAAGGAGACTCCTATGACCACTGCACATGTTTTCATCGCCACCAGTCTGGATGGCTTCATAGCCCGTTCCGATGGGGGCATTGAATGGCTATTGCAGCGCGATGATCAGAGCGAGGATCACGGCTACCTGGACTTCATCGCCGACAAGGATGCGATCGTGATGGGGCGGGGGAGCTATGAGAAAGTGCTGACCTTCGACACCTGGTTCTACGACCGGCCGGTAGTGGTGTTGTCTCAACAGTTGGCCGATTCGCAGGTGCCCGAGGCGCTGGAGGGCAAGGTGCGTTTTTCCAGCCTCACTCCTTCAGACCTATTGGCGGAACTGGCGAGGCAAGGTGTGCGTCGTGTCTATGTCGATGGCGGACAGTTGGTGCAATCATTCCTGCGTGACGGGTTAGTCGCCGATATGGTGATCACTACGGTTCCCGTGCTGATCGGGTCGGGAAGACCATTGTTCGGGGCCCTTACGCAGGACATTGAATTGAAGCTGGTAAGCAGCCGATGCTTTCCTTCGGGTCTAGTGCAGTCGACCTATCAGGTGGCTCCTTGACCTTCCGGAGGGAGGCGCGATCCAAGGCGAGGGCAAGATGGAATCTCGTCCACGGTACCGTCGAGTAAATGACCGAATATGGGGGATCACGGTCATTCCGGCGTCATCATCACTGCGAGCGTCATCTTGATGAATTCTTCATTACTGTTGATCGCTTAAGCAAACTTGGATATCTGGAATCGATGAGGCTGGGAGGTGGGGCGTTTAACAGGATTGGGCTATTCGCTGAGATTCCCGTTTGGAGCGATGCAATTGCGTCTTTTGAATTTCCAGGCTGTTGATGCCATATAGCAAATGTAGGAAATCTCCCTCAACTCGCGTCGACATTGCCCATATTGTTATTCCCCTAGCCACCCCGATACCCTTTTACAGTCGCTGCAAAATCAGCGGCAAGGGTGTGGAAGCCCTTCTCAAGATCTAGGCGCACAAGGCGCCACCTGAATTTAAGCAGGCGCTTTTTTCATGTCTGCTGTTAAATTATGGCGGCTGTGCGCGGGGCACTTTCGGGTGCGCCGGTTTCCTAGATCCCCCGGTCTTCCACACCTGCGCACAGCTGCCACCCATCATGTGGAAGTGATGCTGGCAGTTCCTTTATCAACTCTAGGAACGATACTAATGAAGAAGATCACTCCCTTTTTCATTCAGAAACCGCACTACCTGAACCAACGCTGTCACCCACCCAAGTTTCATAATCCCCGACACACCACCGGCCTAGGATGAACGGACAAGACCCAGCCACCGCTTACCCACCCCACAGGAACCCGAAAAATGATCTCAAACCTCTTCAAAGTCTCGCTCATCGCCGGTGCTTTGCTGTTGAGCGCCTGTTCGGGGGTGACGTCTCATGAAACCTATTCGGCCGAATCCGTGCCGTCCGCTGGCTTTGGTCCGGGGCCTACCGGTTCCAACCCCAACAAGATGAATTTCCATGGCAATGCGCTGAGCAACAGCTTCGGCGAGTACAGTTCGGGGTTGCTGCACGACGACTGAGGGTGTTCCGTTTGACCTCTGTAGGTGCCGGCAAGCTGGCTCCTACAGGGCTGTGTTCTTTCACCGTAGGCTGGTGTGACGCGTTACTTCGCGTCAGGCACCGCCAGCCATTGCCGCAGAATCTTCTGGTAATTGCCTGTCACCTTGGCCAGGTGCAGCCACTGATCGACGTATAGCTTCCAGGTCATGTCGTCGCGGGGCAGCAGGTAGGCTTTTTCGCCATATTGCATGTATTGCGTCGGGTTGACCGCGCACAGTCCCGGTTTGAGTTTCTGCTGGTACAGCGCTTCCGAGGCGTCGGTGATCATTACGTCAGCCTTCTTGTCCAGCAGCTCCTGGAAAATGCTCACGTTGTCGTGCAGTTGCAGCTGCGC
This sequence comes from Pseudomonas fluorescens group sp. PF-69, assembly GCF_054481235.1. Classification (NCBI taxonomy): domain Bacteria; kingdom Pseudomonadati; phylum Pseudomonadota; class Gammaproteobacteria; order Pseudomonadales; family Pseudomonadaceae; genus Pseudomonas; species Pseudomonas fluorescens group sp. PF-69. Next base: position 3,751,554 of record NZ_JBTMNC010000001.1, read on the forward strand.
CTTGGGCAGTAGGGCGTGAACGAAGGCTTCGTTGGTGCCGCCCGCAGGTTCGACGAGGCGCACCGAGGGTTGGTTGATCTGCTCGAGGGTCTGGTACAGCGCCTGATCTTCACAGCGCACCAGCGGGATTTTGCCGTCGACGTCCAGCGTGGTGCTGAAGAAAGCCTTTTTCTGCCGCTCGAGAGTGACCGAGATGCCGCCCATACCGATGTCGCATTGACCGGCGAGCATGTCCGGCATCAGGGTTTTCCAGGTGGTGGGCACCCATTCGACCTTGACGCCGAGGCTGTCGGCCAGGGAGCGGGCCATGGCGATATCGATCCCTGAGTATTCGCCGTCTTCGCCTTTGGAGGTATAGGGTTTGTAGTCGCCCGTCGTGCAGACGCGCAGTTGGCCTTGCTGGAGGACGCTGTCCAGATGTGAGGTGCCTTCCGCCGACGCACCAAGGGAGAGAGCGAGCAGGCCGCTGAGCATCATCGCGCTTTGTGGGATTTTCATTTTTTGGGCTTTTGTGAGGGTTTGAAGAGGTCTGAGTGTAGCGAATCAGTTTCTCGGCTGCCGTTGGCAACAAAAAAGGGCGTTCCAACTCTGTGGAACGCCCTTTTTTCGAGTTTATTGTGACAGCAATAACTTGAGCCGCCGCCTCCCGCTTGTTCTCCTCGTCACGATGGCACGGCTATTGGCCCAGCGGCTGCTTCATCATGCTTGATTGCTGATCCATCATTTTTTGCATCAAGTCCATCATCTGGTCTGAGTGGTACTTGCCACCGGCCATTCCTTTTCCCATTCCCATTCCCATTCCCATTCCCATGCCTGGGCACTGGCCTTGCATCATGCCAATGCCACCCCTCATCGCATCCATGCCTTCCTGCATGGCGATCCGACGTTCAGCAGGGGTTTTGGCGGCGGCCATTTTTTCGTGGGCGGCCTGCATTTTTTGCAGCTGTTCGCTCCACGCCTTGTCTTGTGCGGTGGTGGTGGCCGGTACGGTTGGCGAGGTGTTGGCAGGCGGTTCATTCGCGGCCAAAGCGATCAATGGGCTGCTGATGAGCAGCGCGGCGACGAGTGATATGAGTTGCTTTTGCATGGCCGTGTACCCGAACTGAGGATGTGTTTCGAGCCTAATCCCCAGTGAGTGGCTGCCATTGATTCATATCAAACGATGCCTTTTTGATTACTGGCGTTTAGTGGTCTGTTCTGACGACGCCACGGTGCCGCTCCCACAATTAATGTAGGAGGAAGACTTCAGCCAACGCTGATCCGGGTAGTAGGAAAACAGCAGTTGCCCATCTTTCATCGAGTCGATCAGCCGATGGGCAATCGCCGGCCTGACCGCCGGGCAACCCAGGCTTCTGCCGATACGGCCGTTGGCGCGGGCCAGGACCGGGCTGACGTACGGTGCGCCGTGAATGACGATTGCCCGCTCGAACGCGTTATCGTTGAAGCCTGGCTCCAGGCCTTCCATGCGCAATGAGTAGCCGTTCGAGCCGAGGTAGCTTTCTTGCGTACGGAACAGGCCCAAGCTAGTGGCGTAACTTTCATTCTGGTTAGAGAATTGGGTGGCCATGTTTTCGCCGCTGTTGCGGCCGTGGGCGACGAGTTCGTGAAAGAGCAGTTTGCGTTTTTTCAGATCGAACACCCACAGGCGTTGTTCGGTCGAAGGCAGTGAGTAATCGATCACTGCCAGTCTCTGCGCCGGGGCTGCGCCTTGGGCGCGGGTGCATTGAGTGGCGCGTACCGCCAGGGCGATGACTTTGGCATTGGCATTTGGCGCGGCTTTGGCCAGAGCGATTTCAAGCGAATCAGCGTAGGCTGCTGGCAGGAAAGCCGACGTCAACAGCAGGGCTGTGAGCGGAAGGCCAAAGCGATGTAGCGCCATAAGTCAGTCTCATCGGGAATAGTTCGAGTCTAGCAGCGAATAGGACGCTAGCCTTTTGATTTGCAGGAGATTAAGGATTATCCATGGGGCAATTAACAAGGTTATTCGTCATAAGCCGCGTATTTTTTATGGTCTTTCTGATCAGCGGCACGGCACTCGGTGAAACTTCGGCGATCATGCCGGAAACTCCGCCAATCGGGGAGCAGGGCGCCGGGCCCAATGATGTCGTTGGCCAAGCCATACAAGCGGTGCTCGAACCCCTGCAATCGTCCTTTCCTCCGTTGCTCACTGCGCGCAGGCATCAGCGGCTGGATATCAATCGAGTCGTTCTGGATTTCTATTCCCATCGCAACTATCGCGCGGCGTGGACGGATGGGCGCGATGTCGCCCAGTTGCTGAAAAGCCTGAACGACACGCAAATCGACGGTCTGGTCCCGCAGGATTTCCGGATTGCCGAACTGGAGCAGGCACGACTGGCGTTGCAGGCGACCGCACCGACCCCGGCGCAATCGGCGGCGTTCGATCTGGCGGCAACCCGCACCTACATCACGGCGCTGCTGCAGTTGCGGCGCGGTAAAGTCGATCCGTCACGGCTGGACTTTCACTGGAACTTCGACCCCGTTGGTGTCGATCCTCGCGAGGACATGAACAGCTTCTTCGCCGCACTCGATGCCCACGATGTCGCCCGGGCTTTCGCCCAGGCGCCGCCGCAGGAAACGGTTTATCGCAACATGCGCGAGAGCCTGGCGCAGCTGCGCAAGGTTCGGGACGCTGGCGGTTGGCCGAAAGTGGCCGAAGGGCAGTCGCTCAAACCCGGCATGGACGGTGTGGCGGTCGCACAATTGCGTGCCCGTTTGGTGGCCGCGGGCTACCTGGCCCCGGCCAAGGGCAAGCGAAGCGACTACGACGACAGCGTCATTGCCGCCGTGAAGAAATATCAGACCGAACAATACCTGGGCGCCGATGGCGTGGCGGGGAAGACGACGCTGGAGGCATTGAATGTGCCTGTTGAAGCGCGGATCGATCAGGTACGGGTGAACATGGAGCGGGCGCGGTGGTTGCTCTACAAGCTGCAGGGTACCTTTGTGGTCGTCGATATCGCCGGGTACAAGGTCGCGCTGTACCGTGATGGCCAGCCGATCTGGCGCTCACGGGTACAGGTCGGCAAGCCGTTTCGCAGCACGCCGGTGTTTCAGTCCGAGATTACCTACGTGACGTTCAACCCGACCTGGACCGTGCCGCCGACGATTCTGGTCCAGGATATGTTGCCCAAGATTCAACAAAATCCCGGCTACCTGGCCGCCAACCGGATCCGCGTGCTCGATCGCCAGGGCAACGTGCTGGATCCGTCAACCGTCGACTGGTCCAACGCAAAGGGCCTTACCTTGCGCCAGGATGCCGGCCCCGAGAACTCGCTCGGGCAGGTGGTGATTCGTTTCCCCAACGACTACGCCATTTACCTGCACGACACGCCGCACCGCGAGTTGTTCGCCAGGTCCGTGCGAGCCACCAGTTCCGGATGCATTCGGGTAGAGAATCCGCTGCAACTGGTCGAGTTGCTGTTCAACGACCCGGTGCGCTGGAATAGCGAAGGCATTCAAAAGCAGCTGGCCAATGGACGAACCGAAAACATCATGCTGCCGGTCAAGGTTCCGGTGCTGCTGGCCTACTGGACCGTCGACCTGAGCAAGGATGGCCGGGTGACCTTCAAACCTGACGTCTACGGTTATGACTCCCCGGTACTGCGAGAGTTGAACCTGCCCACGAAGCTGCCAGCCCTGGAGTTGCCCCGAACGGAAACCGCGTTGGTGGTGACTGAGCAAAGCAAGCAGTGAGGGGAATGTTGGGTCGGTAGGGGCAGGCTTGCCGGCGAAGGCGCTCTCAATGACGCTTTCGCCGGCACGCCGGACGCCTATGAAAAGCGATGACTCGCTACAGTTCCAGACCTTGTTGCACCACCGACAGCAGGCCGTTTTCAGTCAAGGCCACCGCATCCGCTTGTTGTCCGGCTTGCTCGATGCCTTGAAGCCACCAGTGGGTTTCACCGTGTTCGTCGAGGGTGCGCAACAGTGCCATTTCGTCGCTATTACAGTGGATCTCGACACGCCCTTCGCCATCTTCCGTGAAGCGGGCGACCGGGTCGAAGGTCATGCTGTGGTCGTTGCCGGTGATCACCAACTGATCGATGGCATAGTCGTACGTCTCGCCATCGGGGTGGCGCTCGAACACGTGCGTGGGATTGCGCCGCAGGGTCAGGCCGGCCTCGATCAAGGGCTGCAGCCAGGTCTCGATGCGGTGATACAGCTCGTAGACCTGGCCCGGCCAGCTGTCGATTACCTGATCAGCGCTGGTATGCCGGGTGTGTTTGAGCTTTGCGGCGAGTTCGTCTGCCTTGGTCATTTCGATTCCCTGTCTTGATGTATGACTAATCGTAGCTCCTCCCGGGGGATGCAGCTTTTGCCCTGGGTCATGTTCGCTCAACCACTGGGCAAGTGGTTGCCATTTATCCCCGATAAACCCGTAGACTGCGCGCACAAAAATGAGGGGATTTTGGGCCGGTGCCCATGCATTGCCCCTACAGGATGATTTTTTTGCTCACACGCCCACATGATCCGCATCACGTCCCCGGCGTCGCATCGAAACGCCTGCCGTTGCGCAAGGCTGCGGTGCTTTTCATCGCCGCCGTGTGTCTGTGCCTGTGTGGTTTGCTTTACCTGCAGCTGGAACAGTCCCGCAGCCACGACCTGCGCCAGGCCCAGATCGCTTCGTCGAACCTGACGCGAGCCATGGCGCAGCAGGCCGAAGATACGTTCATGAAGGCCGATCTGGTGCTCACCAGTCTGGTGGACTGGATTCAAATCGACGGGTTTGGCCCGCCCCAGCGACCTCGCCTGCAGAAAACCTTCGCCCGACGCGTGCATGCGCTGACTCAATTGCACGGCATTTTTCTGTTCGATCAGAAAGGGCAGTGGGTGGTGACTTCGTTCGACAATATGCCTCGCGGTTCCGGCGTCACGGATCGCGAGTACTTCAAGTTCCATCAGCAAAATGTGTCGACCGTGGCGCACATCGGCCCGGCGATTCGCAGCCGGGAAAGCGGTGAGTGGATCATTCCGATTTCCAGACGGGTGAACGACAAGAACGGTCAGTTCCAGGGCGTGTTGATGGCCGGGATCAAAATGTCGTACTTCGACCAGTTCTTCAAAAGCTTCAGCATCGACGACAACGGCTCGATGTTCCTCGGGTTGACCGATGGAACGTTGTTGGCACGCAGGCCCTTCATCGAGTCGAAGATCGGCACGTCGTTGGCCAGGAGCGAAGTCTTCGAGAAATTCCTGCCCCGGGCGCCCTCCGGCAGCGCCATGTCGACTTCGTTGGTGGACGGCGTTGTCCGCTTGTTTGGCTACCGACAATTGGAGGCATATCCACTGGTGGTCTCGGCGGCCTCGTCGAAGGATACGATTCTTGCGGGATGGTATGACACCGCGTTTCGATCCTGCCTCATCGTTGCCCTGGTCATGCTCGGTGTGGGGGTGTTCGGTTGGGTGTTCATTCGCCAGGTGCGCGTCGGCGAGCGAGTCGAGTCGGATCTGCGCAAGGCCCAGGAAGCGCTGGAGCTGATTGCCACCCATGACAGCCTGACCGGTCTGGGCAATCGCCGCCTGTTCGAGCGGGCGCTGGACATCGAGTTCGGGCGTGGCGCCAGGCAGCAGAGTCCGCTGAGCCTGATCATGCTCGATATCGATTTTTTCAAGCGCTACAACGACACCTATGGCCATGTGGTCGGTGATCACTGCCTGGCCCAGGTGGCGCGATCGGTGAAAAACTGCTGCCATCGCAAGGCCGATCTGGCGGTGCGGTATGGTGGTGAAGAGTTTGCCGTGCTACTGCCCGACACGGACATCCACGGCGCCATGACCATCGCCGAACACATTCGCCGCAGCGTCATGGACAAAAACATCAAGCACAGCGGGTCGCCCACCGGTTACGTGACGGTCAGCCTCGGTTGTTACTCGTTTGTGCCGACGGGGCACGACAGCATGGAAGTGTTCATCCAGCGGGCCGATGCGGCGCTCTATCAGGCCAAGCATTCGGGGCGCAATCGCTCGGCGGTGCTGTCGATGGAGGGCGGTGTCGAGGTGTTGGCGCGTTCGGATCGTTGAAGACCGCCCGTGGCTGTTTCCACCCTGCAACACATTGAGCAACCGATTGTCTGCCTGTCAGATCCCGTTCATTTGATCGTCTAGAGTTCGGTTGGCTTTGCCGAGCCGGCAGACCTCCCTATGCCTCTGACGATCGCTAACAGGGTCGATCGCCGACCTGCAGGCCAACCAGGAACCCTGTGCGAGCTTGCTCCGGGCGGCGTTCCGAAGATGATCGTCAACGATGGCGCGTGCTTGCAGGTTAAACGCGGTGCCCTTGGGTCCATCGCGAGCAGGCTCGCTCCTACGTTGGTCTTGGTCGAGCCCGGAATAGGGCTACGCATCTGTTACGCCGTATACGCGTCAGCCAACGCAACCACCGCGAGCCATCGGGGTCACAATCTGGACACCCTTGGCAACAGGACTGATGGCCATGAAAAAGTTGCGAATCGCGACGTTCAACGTCAACGGCATGCGCGCCCGGTTGCCGAACCTGCTGGCCTGGCTCGAACGTGAGCAACCGGACATCGCCTGTTTGCAGGAGCTCAAGTCGGTCGACAGCGCGTTCCCTGCTGCTGAACTGGAGGCCATCGGTTACGGTGCCGTCTGGCAGGGGCAGGCCGCGTGGAACGGCGTGGCGATTCTGGCGCGGGATGCGCAGCCACTGGAGAGCCGGCGAGGCTTGCCGGGCGATGACGGCGATAGCCAGAGCCGGTACCTGGAAGCCGCCGTTCACGGCGTGCTGGTGGGCTGCCTGTACTTGCCCAATGGCAACCCGCAGCCGGGGCCGAAGTTCGACTACAAGCTGGCGTGGTTCGAGCGCCTGATCACCTATGCCAGGGACCTTCAGCGCAGCGAGCATCCGGTGGTGCTCGCCGGTGACTACAACGTGGTGCCCACTGACCTGGACATCTACAACCCGCGCTCGTGGCTCAAGGATGCACTGCTGCAACCCGAGAGCCGCGAGTGTTATCAGCGCCTTCTGGATCAGGGCTGGACGGATGCCTTGCGATACCTGTATCCGCAGGATCGGCTCTACACCTTTTGGGATTATTTTCGCCAGCACTGGCAGAAGAATTCGGGTTTGCGCATCGACCACCTGCTACTCAATCCGGCCTTGAGTCCTTACCTGCAGGCGGCTGGCGTTGACGCCTGGGTGCGCAACGAACCCCACGCCAGCGATCACGCACCGACCTGGATTCAACTGGATTCGCGCAAACGCCGTTGACGTCAGGAGTGGGGGCGATTGGTTAATTCAATTGTCGGCCACGGCGGTTTTTCCCTTATACATAGCGCCCATCGGCGGAACGATCCGCAGCCTGCGTGCATAAGGACTGAACAATGAGCGAGCCACGCCTGACCGACCTCGCGTTATACCTGCGACGCCTGGGTTTCGACGCGCCCCCGGCGCCGACCCTGGAAACCCTGCGTCAACTGCAATTGCGCCACACCGGCGTGTTCCCGTTTGAAAACCTGACCACGTTATCCGGCGAACCCGTGCTGATCGACTTGCCCTCGGTAGAGAAGAAAGTCCTGCACGAGGGGCGAGGCGGGTACTGCTACGAACTCAACAATCTGTACCTCGCCTTGCTGCAATCGCTCGGTTTCGAGGCGCGTGGGATCAGCGGCCGCGTGGTCATGGGCCAGCCCGAAGGCGCGTGGACAGCCCGTACCCACCGCCTGAGCCTGGTCACCCTGGACGGCGTGCGTTACATCAGCGACGTCGGCTTCGGCGGCATGGTGCCCACCGCACCGCTGTTGCTCGATACCGCTGATGAGCAACCCACGCCGCATGAGTCGTATCGCATCGAACAGCACGCCGATGGCTACACCCTGAGCGCCAGGGTCGCGGACGAATGGCGAGCGATGTACATCTTCGACCTGCAGCGCCAGGAAGACATCGATTACGCCGTCGGCAACTGGTATGTCTCGACTCACCCCGAATCACCGTTCGCCAGGCAATTGATGGTGGCGCGGACCGGGGAGGGGTGGCGACGTACGCTCAACAACGGCAGTTTTGCGATTCATCGCATGGGGCGTGACAGCGAACGCCGGCAAGTGGCCGATGTACAGGCGTTGATCGACTTGCTGGAAAACGAGTTCGATATACGGGTGCCACCCCGTGCGACATTGGTGCGCACACTTGAGCGATTGATAGTGACGCAATAGGCGGGTAATCGTGCACACAAAAAATGGGCGAACTGGATCATTCTGCCTCTTTTTCGCGCTTTTTCAGGATTGAGCTTCAGGCGCCACCACCTTGTGAATTTCACTGAGGACTTGCGAAATCCGGTTTTCAGGCTTTCCAGACCCTGTTGGTCTCTGCTTTTTCAGGCCCGGTCAGCGCGCCCGGAGCACTGATGGGCCGATGAAAACGGAAGGTGGGGGGGACGGGCCGCGACGGATATGTTCCGTGGTTTTTTTGGATATTGCACACAGTGGCACACAGGCTGCATGGGTAACCGTTCATAATTTGACTTGCCAGTTGTATACAATTCTATAGACGGTTGTCCTGAGTCTTGAATACAGTGTGCGCATAACAAAAACCAGGGAACCCCCTAACATGAAAACGCCCCATGTTTCACACCAACGGCCTGAAGATGAGAATCTCGGGGTCGGCGCGAATATGGCTTACGGCCTGCAACATGTTCTGACCATGTATGGCGGCATCGTCGCGGTGCCTTTGATCATCGGTCAGGCAGCCGGGCTTTCGCCGGCGGACATTGGTTTGTTGATTGCTGCTTCATTGTTTGCGGGGGGGCTGGCCACGTTGCTGCAAACCCTGGGTCTACCGTTTTTCGGCTGTCAGTTGCCGCTGGTGCAGGGCGTTTCGTTCTCGGGTGTCGCGACCATGGTGGCGATTGTCAGCAGTGGCGGCGAGGGCGGGTTCCAGTCGATTCTGGGGGCGGTGATTGCGGCGTCCTTGATAGGTTTGCTGATTACCCCGGTGTTCTCTCGAATCACCAAGTTCTTCCCGCCGCTGGTCACGGGCATCGTGATTACCACTATCGGCCTGACGCTGATGCCTGTGGCGGCGCGCTGGGCCATGGGCGGCAACAGTCATTCGCCCGAATTTGGCAGCATGGCCAACATCGGCCTGGCTGCGGTGACGCTGGTGCTGGTGCTGTTTCTGAGCAAGATCGGAAGCGCGACCATCTCCCGTTTGTCGATCCTGCTGGCCATGGTCATCGGTACGGTCGTCGCGGTGGTGCTCGGCATGGCGGATTTCTCGTCCGTGACCCAGGGTCCGATGTTCGGTTTTCCTGCGCCGTTCCATTTCGGCATGCCGACTTTTCACTTCGCCGCGATCCTGTCGATGTGCATTGTGGTGATGGTGACCCTGGTGGAAACCTCGGCCGATATCCTGGCCGTCGGTGAAATCATCGGTACCAAGGTTGATTCCAAGCGCCTGGGGAACGGCCTGCGTGCCGACATGCTGTCGAGCATGATCGCGCCGATTTTTGGCTCATTCACCCAAAGCGCCTTTGCCCAGAACGTCGGGCTGGTGGCGGTGACCGGGATCAAGAGCCGCTTTGTCGTGGCCACGGGGGGACTGTTCCTGGTCATCCTCGGCTTGCTGCCGTTCATGGGGCGAGTCATCGCCGCCGTACCGACCTCCGTTCTCGGTGGTGCCGGTATCGTGTTGTTCGGCACAGTGGCCGCCAGCGGTATCCGTACGCTGTCCAAGGTCGACTACCGCAACAACGTCAACCTGATCATCGTCGCCACCTCCATCGGCTTCGGCATGATCCCCATCGCTGCGCCGAACTTCTACGATCACTTCCCAAGCTGGTTCGCCACCATTTTCCACTCCGGCATCAGCTCCTCGGCGATCATGGCCATCGTGCTGAACCTGACGTTCAATCACCTGACCGCCGGCAACTCCGACCAGCAGTCGGTGTTTGCCGCGGGGACCGAGCGGGTGCTGCGCTATCAGGATCTGGCGGCGTTGCGCGAAGGGGATTACTTCAGCGACGGCAAGCTGCATGACTGCGATGGCAAGGAGATTCCGGTGGTGGAGCCCGACCATGGGCATGGAGAGCCGCGGGCGATGCATGCTAAAAGTAGCGAGCATGTCTGACACGCTCCGCGAATGAAAAGAGCCGATCTGTTGAATAGACAGATCGGCTTTTTCTTTGCGGATGTCAAAAATCGCAGCCACAAAAAAGCCCCTGATCTTTCGATTCAGGGGCTTCTTGATGTTGCTGTCTGGCTCCACGACCTGGACTCGAACCAGGGACCCAGTGATTAACAGTCACTTGCTCTACCAACTGAGCTATCGCGGAATGGCGCCTATGTTACTGATTCAAAAAGAGAAGTCAAGCCTCTGATAGAAAATTGACGGATTCGTCGGGACGGACGGTGGTTTATCGGTGATTGGCGGTTACCAGAACCACAGCAGAGGACTACCATGGCCGCCCGGAAGTGGTTACACGCGCTACCGGCCATTCGCCGAAAAGGTACGCGCCATGAATCACCCTAGCATCTCACCCCGTCAAAACGGGGTGCTCGCATGAGCATCGCCCAGATCAGCCTGCCCAAGGGCGTCGGCCCGCACGCCGAAAAACTGTTCGATGCGATCACCCAGGCCAGCAGTGCCGACCAATTGAATCGCGCCGGCGGCAAGGCCGAAGGTTTTGTCCTCGGCCTGGAAAGCACCAAGGCGATCAAGAGTCAGGTCGCTGAATCGCTGTACGTCGCCTACGATGACGCGGCCAGTCAGCGGGCGACCGAACTGGCCTAACCGCCGAAGGTAATCGTACCCATCATCAGTTTGGCGTAAAGCGCTGTGGCGCCCAGTTGCACCAGCCATAGCGCCAGGCCGCCTAGGAACACACCGGTGGCGACTTGCATCACCAGGTTATTGCCACGTTTGGCCGGGGCGCGGGGGGCGAATACATCCAAGTCATCGCGGTCAGCGTGTAGGTCATCGTTTTTCATGTGGGCTCTCGTCGAATCTCGGGTGGGCATCAAACCTGTAGGGGCGAGCCGGGTGAAGTTTAGAGGGCTGGGCCTCTGCTTTGAGAATTATCTGCGACAAATAAAAAACGGGAAGCCAAAAGGCTTCCCGTTTTTCGTATCAGCGCGCGATTCAGATCACCTGAACAATGGCGTCCGTCACGACATTGATGTTGCTCTGGTTCAGCGCAGCCACGCAGATGCGGCCGGTGTCCAGGGCGTAAATGCCGAACTCGTTGCGCAGACGGTGAACCTGCTCAACGCTCAGGCCGGAGTACGAGAACATGCCACGCTGACGACCAACGAAGCTGAAATCGCGCTGCGGTGCGTTTTTCGCCAGCAGTTCGACCATCTGAGTGCGCATGCCGCGAATGCGCAGGCGCATTTCGGCCAGTTCGGCTTCCCATTGGGCGCGCAGTTCCGGGCTGTTCAGCACGGCAGCGACGATGCTTGCACCGTGGGTCGGCGGGTTGGAGTAGTTGGTGCGGATGACGCGTTTGACTTGCGACAGTACGCGCGCGCTTTCTTCTTTCGATTCGCTGACGATCGACAGGGCGCCAACGCGCTCGCCGTACAGCGAGAAGGATTTGGAGAACGAGCTGGAGACGAAGAAGGTCAGGCCCGATTCAGCGAACAAGCGTACAGCGGCGGCATCTTCGTCGATGCCATCGCCAAAGCCCTGGTAAGCCATGTCGAGGAACGGCACGTGACCCTTGGCTTTCACCACGTCCAGCACGTTTTTCCAGTCCGCCGGGCTCAGGTCGACGCCGGTCGGGTTGTGGCAGCAGGCGTGCAGGACAATGATCGAGCCGTTTGGCAGCGCGTTCAGGTCTTCCAGCAGGCCGACGCGGTTCACGTCATGGGTCGCGGCGTCGTAGTAGCGGTAGTTCTGCACCGGGAAACCGGCGGTTTCGAACAGCGCGCGGTGGTTTTCCCAGCTCGGGTCGCTGATGGCCACGACGGCGTTCGGCAGCAGTTGCTTGAGGAAGTCGGCACCGATTTTCAGTGCGCCAGTGCCGCCAACGGCCTGGGTGGTGATGACGCGGCCAGCGGCGATCAGTGGCGAATCGTTACCGAACAGCAGTTTTTGCACGGCCTGGTCGTAGGCGGCGATGCCGTCGATTGGCAGGTAGCCACGGGAAGCGTGTTGAGCGACGCGAATGGTTTCGGCTTCGACAACGGCGCGCAGGAGTGGAATTTTCCCCTCCTCGTTGCAGTAAACACCGACTCCCAGGTTGACCTTGTTGGTACGGGTATCGGCGTTGAATGCTTCGTTGAGGCCCAGGATTGGATCGCGTGGTGCCATTTCGACAGCGGAGAACAGGCTCATTTTTGCGGCGGCTCTGAATGGAGAGTGGAGGGACGTGTCGCGCTCCAGCCGAATGCACTAGAGCGGTGCACAAACGGGGAGCTAGTATAGAGGCCATCTGCGATTGATGGCGACAGACGATTCAGCTTTTACGGTAAGTTTTTCCGATTATTTTCCGACCGTTAGTCGATTGGCATCGTCAAAGACTTCGAGGGATGTAGGACGTTTGCCTTGAAAGCGAGTGCAATCGGCTCCACATTGAGCACAATCCAGTTTTTTCCTCGGGCGACGTGCGTCGTTTGCGGCCTTTTTCGTTGCTGCCAGTTTGACTGGGCAGGCACGAATTCCTGCACCGAGAACCGAGAGGTACTACATGTCTGAATTTCAGCTAGTCACCCGTTTTCAGCCCGCCGGCGATCAGCCGGAAGCCATCCGCCTGATGGTCGAGGGCATCGAAGCCGGGTTGGCCCACCAGACGTTGCTCGGTGTGACCGGCTCGGGCAAGACTTTCAGTATCGCCAACGTGATTGCTCAGGTGCAGCGTCCGACCCTGGTGCTGGCGCCGAACAAGACCCTGGCCGCGCAGTTGTATGGAGAGTTCAAGGCGTTCTTCCCGAACAACGCCGTGGAATATTTCGTTTCCTACTACGACTACTACCAGCCCGAAGCCTATGTGCCGTCGTCCGACACCTTCATCGAGAAAGATGCCTCGATCAACGACCACATCGAGCAGATGCGGCTGTCGGCAACCAAGGCGTTGCTGGAGCGCAAGGACGCGATCATCGTCACCACGGTGTCGTGTATCTATGGCTTGGGCAGTCCGGAAACCTATTTGAAGATGGTGTTGCACGTGGATCGTGGCGACAAGCTCGATCAACGGGAATTGCTGCGGCGCCTGGCCGACCTGCAATACACCCGCAACGACATGGAGTTCGCCCGTGCGACCTTCCGTGTACGGGGCGATGTGATTGATATCCACCCGGCCGAATCCGACTTCGAAGCGATCCGCATCGAGCTGTTCGATGATGAAGTGGAAAGCCTGTCGGCCTTCGACCCGCTGACGGGCGAAGTCATCCGCAAGCTGCCGCGCTTCACCTTCTACCCCAAAAGCCACTACGTGACGCCACGGGAAACCCTGATGGGCGCCGTGGAAGGGATCAAGGTCGAATTGAAGGAGCGCCTGGAATACCTGCGTTCCAACAACAAATTGGTGGAAGCCCAGCGTCTGGAGCAGCGCACCCGTTTCGATCTGGAGATGATCCTCGAACTGGGTTACTGCAACGGCATCGAAAACTACTCGCGCTACCTGTCCGGCCGTGAAGCCGGCGCGCCGCCGCCGACCCTTTACGACTACCTGCCGGCCGACGCCTTGCTGGTGATCGACGAGTCCCACGTCAGCGTGCCGCAGGTCGGCGCGATGTACAAAGGTGACCGCTCGCGCAAGGAAACCCTGGTCGAGTACGGCTTCCGCCTGCCATCGGCGCTGGATAACCGGCCGATGCGTTTCGACGAATGGGAAAGCATCAGCCCGCAGACGATTTTTGTCTCGGCGACCCCCGGCAACTACGAAGCGGAGCACGCCGGGCGAGTGGTCGAGCAGGTGGTGCGACCGACCGGCCTGGTCGACCCGCAAGTGGAAATCCGCCCGGCGCTGACCCAGGTCGACGACTTGCTGTCGGAAATCGGCAAGCGTGTCGCCGTCGAAGAGCGAGTGCTGGTCACCACGCTGACCAAGCGCATGGCCGAAGACCTGACCGACTACCTGGCCGACCACGGCGTGCGCGTGCGCTATTTGCACTCGGACATCGACACCGTGGAGCGGGTCGAGATCATCCGCGATTTGCGCCTTGGCACTTTTGACGTACTGGTGGGGATCAACCTGTTGCGCGAAGGCTTGGACATGCCGGAAGTGTCGCTGGTGGCGATTCTCGATGCCGACAAGGAAGGTTTCCTGCGTTCCGAGCGCTCGCTGATCCAGACCATCGGCCGGGCGGCGCGTAACCTCAATGGCCGGGCGATCCTTTATGCGGATCGCATTACTGGTTCCATGGAACGTGCCATCGGCGAAACCGAGCGCCGTCGCGACAAGCAGATTGCCTTCAACCTGGCCAATGGCATTACGCCCAAGGGCGTGTTCAAGGATGTGGCCGACATTATGGAAGGCGCCACCGTGCCGGGCTCGCGCAGCAAGAAACGCAAAGGCATGGCCAAGGCCGCCGAGGAAAATGCCCGGTACGAAGCCGAGTTGCGGTCGCCGGGTGAGATTGCCAAGCGTATCAAGGCGCTGGAAGAGAAGATGTACCAGCTGGCGCGTGATCTGGAATTCGAAGCCGCGGCGCAGATGCGTGACGAGATTGCCAAGTTGCGCGAGCGGTTGATTACGGTCTGATGGCGTGTGGCGAGGGGGTAGCCCCTCGCCATCGTGTTGTGCGCATGATCGGTATCAATGTGCTTCGCCGGCCTTGAGCCCCGCTGGCAACTTCCTGGTCAACAAGACCGCCAGCATGCTGATTCCCAGCGCAATCCCCACAAGATGAAACGCATCGTTGTACGCCATGATCGAGGCTTGCTGATGGGCAATCTCGCTGAGCTTGCCCAGCGCCGCCGTTTCGCTGCCCAGGCGATCGGTCAACGAGGCCATGCGTTCGGCCACTTGTGGATTGCCGGGCACGATGGATTCACGCAGGTAATCAAAATACGTCTTGGTTCGCGCATCCAGCAGGGTGGCGAGCAGGGCGATGCCGATGGCGCCGCCGAGGTTGCGCAGGATGTTGAACAGGCTCGACGCCGACCCCGCATCCTGGGGCAGGATGTAGGCAGTGGCGATCAGCGAGATGGTGACCATGATCAGCGGCTGGCCCAACGCACGCACGATCTGAATCTGATTGAACTGCGGTCCGGCGAAGTCCGGGTTCAACACGCCCGATGAGAAGCTCGCGAAGCCGAACAGGCCGAAACCCAGTGCGCACAGCCATTTTGGCGAGACGTACTTCATCAACTTGGGCACCAGCGGAATCAGAAACAACTGCGGCACGCCCATCCACATGATCACTTCGCCGATCTGCAGGGCGTTGTAGTTCTGGATCTGCGCCAGATACAGCGGCAACAGATAGATCGATCCGTACAACCCGACCCCCATCCCGACACTGGAAATGCTCGATAGACCGAAGTTGCGATTGCCGAGGATGCGCAGGTTGATCAGCGGATTGGGCCTGGAAAACTGCACGATCACAAACGTAATCAGACTGAGCAGCGCGATGCTGCCGAGGCTGACGATCAGGTTCGACTCGAGCCAGTCCTTGCGATGGCCTTCTTCCAGAAATACCTGCAAACAGCCAAGGCCCATGCCGAGGGTGACGATCCCGGCGTAATCGGTGCTTTTGAGCAGTTCCCAGTGTGTTTCCTTCTTCTCCAGGCCGTACATCAGGCCCGCGATCATGAGCAGGCCGGGGGGGATGTTGATGTAGAAGATGTATTCCCAGCCCCAGTTTTCCGTCAGCCAGCCGCCCAGTGTCGGGCCGATCGACGGTGCGAAGGTGGCGGTCATGGCGAACATGGCCATGCCCTTGGCGCGGTGGTGTTCGGGAAGTTTGATCAGGGTGAGGGTGAACGCCAGCGGGATCAGTGCGCCACCGGTGAAGCCTTGCAAGGCGCGGAAGACGATCATGCTCTCCAGGCTCCAGGCCATGGAGCAAAGGAGGGAGGCGGCGAGAAATCCAAGGGACACCCACACCGCCAGGCGTCGCGCCGACAATAACTGCACCAGCCACGCGGTCAGCGGGATCATGATGATTTCCGCCACCAGGTACGAGGTGGAAATCCATGAGCCTTCTTCCAGGGTCGCCGACAGCGCACCCTGAATATCCTTGAGCGATGAGTTGGTGATCTGGATGTCGAGCACCGCCATGAAGGCGCCGAGCATCGCGCTCATGACCGCGATCCAGTCCCGCCGGGTCGGTTCCCCGGCCGGACGGATCAGTTGATCACCGGCCATTGTCAGGGGCGTCTTTGATATTCACTTTGACCGTGACCGACATGCCCGGACGGATTTTGCCGCGCAGGGGATTGTCCGCGGCGAAGGTCAGTTTTACCGGAATCCGTTGTACGACTTTGGTGAAGTTGCCCGTGGCATTGTCCGGCGGCAACAGGCTGAACTGCGCGCCTGACGCGGCGAACAGGCTGTCGACCCGCGCTTCGATCGGGGTATCGCTGTAGGCGTCGAAAATCAGCTCGGCTTTCTGGCCGGGTTGCATGTGGCCGATCTGGGTTTCCTTGAAGTTGGCCTGAATCCAGATGTCTTCATCCGGCACGATCGACAGCAAATACGCGCCGGCCTGTACGTACTGGCCTTCGCGGGCGGCGCGCTGACCGATCAGGCCGCTGATGGGGGCGTGGATTTCGCTGCGGGTGAGGTTCAGTTCAGCCTGGGCCAGATCGGTTTTGGCGTTGGCAATTTGCGCGTCGAGGCGTTTGATCTCGGCGGTCAGTGCGTTGACTTGCTGGCGCTGGGCCTGGGCGTCTGCCTGGGCCTTGGCCAGTTGCGAGCGGGCAATGTGGGTGTCGGCGGAGAGGGTGGTGACCCGTTCCTCCGAGACATAACCGGGCTTGCGCAGAGTCTCGGCGCGGTTCAGGTCGATCTGTGAGCGACCCAGGCTCGCTTGCGTGGACGCGACTTGCGCATCGCTGGCGGCAATCAGGCTGCTTTGCTGCGTCAGTTTGCTCTGGGCTTGCAAGCGTTCGGCTTCACGGGTGGCGAGGGCCGCGTTGGCGCGGTCGACGGCGAGGTGGAAATCATCGCCTTCGAGCTTGATCAGTAACTGACCTTTCTCGACATGCTGGTTGTCCTGGACCAGCACCTTGTCGATGCGTGCCCCCAACTGGCTCGACACGCGGGTGATCTCGCCCTGCACGTACGCGTTGTCAGTGCTTTCGTAAAAACGCCCCTTGAAAAACCAATGGGCAAAAAAGCCCCCGGCGATCAGCAGGACAATTACCAGGAAAATGGACAGGCGACGCTTGAGTTGGGCAGGCATGGGGCAAACTGTAGTCGAGAAATTGTCAGGAAAGTTATCAGCAGGCGAATCTTGCATACAGCCGATAAACGGTAAATGCCATTGGCTGATATTCAGTCATTCACCGCGGCAAACGGGCGTTGTAGACGCAACCTTGGCTTAAATGCCCTGCTGACTGGAGCCGGGCGGGTGTCGCCTGTTACCATTCGCCCCTTGTCTGATCCTCGCTTTCTATTCTTTTGTTGAGACTTGCCATGACCACCGTCCGCACGCGCATCGCGCCATCGCCTACCGGGGACCCCCACGTAGGTACCGCTTACATCGCATTGTTCAACTACTGCTTTGCCAAGCAGCATGGCGGCGAGTTCATCCTGCGGATCGAAGACACCGACCAGCTGCGTTCGACCCGTGAGTCCGAACAGCAGATTTTCGACGCCTTGCGCTGGTTGGGCATCGACTGGAGCGAAGGCCCGGACGTGGGTGGCCCGCACGGTCCTTACCGTCAGAGCGAGCGTGGCGACATTTATCAGAAGTATTGCCAGCAACTGGTCGACATGGGTCATGCCTTCCCGTGCTTCTGCACTGCCGAAGAGCTGGACCAGATGCGCGCCGAGCAGATGGCTCGCGGCGAGACGCCGCGTTACGACGGCCGTGCGCTGTTGCTGTCCAAGGAAGAAGTCTCACGCCGCCTGGCCGCTGGCGAACCGCACGTGATCCGCATGAAGGTGCCGAGCGAAGGCGTCTGCGTGGTTCCGGACATGCTGCGTGGCGATGTCGAAATCCCGTGGGACCGCATGGACATGCAAGTCCTGATGAAGACCGACGGCCTGCCGACCTACTTCCTGGCCAACGTGGTCGATGACCACCTGATGGGCATCACCCACGTGTTGCGCGGTGAAGAGTGGTTGCCATCGGCGCCGAAACTGATCCTCTTGTACGAATACTTCGGTTGGGAACAGCCGGAGCTGTGCTACATGCCGCTGCTGCGTAACCCGGACAAGAGCAAGCTGTCCAAGCGCAAGAACCCGACCTCGGTGACGTTCTACGAGCGCATGGGTTTCATGCCCGAAGCAATGCTCAACTACCTGGGACGCATGGGCTGGTCGATGCCGGACGAGCGCGAGAAGTTCTCCCTGCAGGAGATGGTCGAACATTTCGACCTCAAGCGTGTGTCCCTGGGCGGGCCGATTTTCGACATCGAGAAATTGTCGTGGCTCAACGGCCAGTGGCTACGCGACCTGCCAGTGGAAGAGTTTGCCGCGCGCGTGCAGAAGTGGGCCTTCAATTCCGAATACATGATGAAGATCGCGCCGCACGTGCAGGGCCGCGTCGAGACCTTCAGCCAGGTTGCACCGCTGGCCGGGTTCTTCTTTGCCGGTGGCGTGAATCCGGACGCCAAGCTGTTCGAGTCGAAGAAGCTGTCCGGCGATCAGGTGCGTCAGTTGATGCAGTTGATCCTGTGGAAGCTGGAAAGCCTGCGTCAGTGGGAGAAGGACAACATCACCGCGACCATTCAGGCCGTGGTCGAGTCCCTGGAGCTGAAGCTGCGTGATGCCATGCCGCTGATGTTTGCCGCGATCACGGGTCAGGCGAGTTCGGTGTCCGTGCTCGATGCGATGGAAATCCTCGGTCCGGACCTGACACGTTTCCGTCTGCGCCAGGCGATTGACCTGCTGGGCGGCGTGTCGAAGAAAGAAAACAAAGAGTGGGAAAAGCTCCTGGGCGCTATCGCCTGAGCACGTCTGACTCTGCGGTAGCCGTCGGAGGCCGGGATCTTTTGCTCCCGTCCTCCGGCGTTTTCTCCTGAATTTACGGGGGAAGGGCGGTAAGTGGTTGTTATGCCGACAAAAAATTTTGAAATTTTTCAAAAATAAGTTTGACAGGCTTTCGATACACCCTTAAGATTCGCCCCGTCCTCAGCGATGACATCAACGATGAGGGGCTATAGCTCAGCTGGGAGAGCGCTTGCATGGCATGCAAGAGGTCGACGGTTCGATCCCGTCTAGCTCCACCAATTTACACTTCAAGGTCTGGCCACACCGACCTTGAAGCGATCAACACTCAGCGTTGATCAGTTGTATAGAAGGGTTTGCGTCCCCTTCGTCTAGTGGCCTAGGACACCGCCCTTTCACGGCGGTAACAGGGGTTCGAGTCCCCTAGGGGACGCCAGTTTTACAGAAGCGAAGTTGCAAAATGTCGCTCCGCCGCGAGGCGAAAAATCCGGGGCTATAGCTCAGCTGGGAGAGCGCTTGCATGGCATGCAAGAGGTCGACGGTTCGATCCCGTCTAGCTCCACCAATTTTACAGTTCAAGGTCTGGCCACACCGGCCTTGAATCGATCAGCTCTCAGCACTGGTCAGTTGTAAAGAAGGGTTTGTGTCCCCTTCGTCTAGTGGCCTAGGACACCGCCCTTTCACGGCGGTAACAGGGGTTCGAGTCCCCTAGGGGACGCCACGATTACCCGCTCTGCGGGATTTTATAAGGGTCATTCAATTATTGAATGGCCCTTTTGTTTGTCTGGCGTTTGGCCAAATTCCCTCATTTCTTTCAAACTGTTCTTCAGACCAGCGGTCACATCCACGACTTGCAGAAAATTATTATGAGAATAATATTCTAGTCGTAATATTCGGAGGCAACGATGAACGATAAAAAAGCTCAAACCCGTGAACGCATCCTCAAGGCTGCCAGCGCAGCGCTGATTCAGCGCGGCCCGGCCGAGCCTAGCGTGGGCGAAGTAATGGGCGCAGCCGGCCTGACCGTCGGCGGCTTTTATGCGCACTTCGAAAGCAAGGACGCAATGATGCTGGAGGCGTTCAAGCAATTGCTGGGTCGCCGCCGTGACCTGATTGCTGACATGGATGCCGAACTGACCGGTGAAGAGCGTCGTGCGCTGGTCGCTGCGTTCTATCTGTCGCGCAAACACCGTGATTCCAGTGAGTCTGCGTGCCCGATCCCGGCTTCGATCGGTGAGCTCGGACGTCTGCCCGATGCCTTCCGGATCGCACTGAATGAACACATGGAACTGATGGTCGCGCAGTTGGCGGCCAGTCCCGAAGACACCGATAAAGCCCTGGCCGACATGGCCTTGATGGTGGGCGGTCTGGCGCTGGCACGGGCGCTGGGCCCCGGTGATTTATCCGACCGATTGCTTCGCGCTGCCAAGTCGGCTGTGCGTTGACCTGAAGGCTGCAGCCTGAGGAGAGAGCGATGAGCGCGTTAAAGTGGGTTCGTGGCGTCAATGGCACCTTGGGTTGGTTTGCTCCAAAACTGGTTGCAAGAAAAATGCGACTGGCGTTCATGACGCCGCGAGATTTGCCGCCGCGTGATTGGGAATTGCCGCTGCTGGCCAAATCCGAACGGATCACTTTGCGTTTCGGTCTCTCGGCATTGCGCTGGGGGCAGGGCCCGGCAGTGCTGCTGATGCACGGTTGGGAAGGCCGGCCGACGCAGTTTGCCAGTCTCATCACTGCCCTGGTCGATGCCGGGTACACGGTGGTCGCCCTCGACGGCCCGGCGCACGGTCGCTCGCCGGGAACCGAAGCGAATGTCGTACTGTTCGCTCGCGCCATGCTCGAAGCCGCCGCCGAACTGCCACCGCTTCAAGCCGTCATCGGTCACTCCATGGGCGGCGCCAGCGCCATGCTCGCAGTGCAACTGGGCTTGCGTACCGAAACTCTGGTGACAATCGCAGCTCCGGCGCGAATCCTCGGTGTACTACGTGGCTTTGCGCGCTATGTGGGGTTGCCGCCGAAAGCTCGCTCGGCATTCATCCGTCAGGTTGAGAAAGACGTCGGCATGCGCGCTGCCACGCTGGATGTGGCGCACTACCAACTCGATATGCCCGGCCTGATCGTGCATGCCGAAGACGACAAGCTTGTTTCGGTGAAGGAATCGCAGGCGATCCACGAAGCCTGGTTCGATAGCCGCCTGCTGCGCCTGCAGGAAGGCGGTCATCAGCGAGTACTGGCCGACCCTCGGGTGATTGATGGCGTGCTATCACTGCTGGCCGGACGCAGTCTGCAATCGCGCCAATCGGCCTGAGCATCCGTTACACTGCCCCGGTCGACATCATCTGACCGGGAGTGGGGCATGGGCTGGGATCGGGCAACGCCATTTATCATTGATCTGCAAGTGGGCGCCGAGGACATCGACGGGCTGGGGCACGCCAATAATGCGGTGTACGTCACCTGGCTCGAGCGCTGTGCGTGGCGCCACTCCCAGCGCCTGGGCCTGGATCTGGTCGAATACCGGCGGCTGGACCGGGCGATGGCGGTGGTGCGGCATGAGATCGATTACCTGGCGGCCGCTTATGAGGGCGACGAGCTGCAATTGGCGACCTGGATCGTCGATTGGGATCAGCGCCTGAAAATGACCCGGCACTTCCAGTTGAAGCGTCCCAGCGACAACGCCACGCTGCTGCGGGCGCAAACCACCTTTGTTTGCATCGAACTGTCCACCGGTCGGCCCAAGCGCATGCCGGCGGAGTTCATCGAGGGCTATGGCCCGGCGTTGCTGTCGCTCCAACCCTTGTAGGAGCGAGCTCCTGCAAAGGATCTGCGATGTTCTGCAGATTTGTTGCGTAATCCAGTAAACTGCCGCACGTTTTTCGTTGAGTGTGTTTTTCATGCAAATTGCCTTGGCGCCCATGGAGGGGTTGGTCGACGACATCCTGCGCGACGTGCTGACCCGCGTGGGTGGCATTGATTGGTGCGTAACCGAGTTCATTCGTGTCAACGATCAGTTGCTCACGCCTGCCTATTTCCACAAGTTCGGCCCGGAATTGCTCAACGGTGCTCGCACCGCTGCCGGTGTGCCGCTGCGTGTGCAGTTGTTGGGTTCCGATCCGGTTTGCCTGGCAGAAAACGCCGCGCTGGCCTGTGAGCTGGGTTCCGAAGTAATTGATCTGAACTTCGGCTGCCCGGCCAAAACCGTGAACAAGTCTCGTGGTGGTGCGGTGCTGCTCAAGGAGCCGGAGCTGCTCAACCAGATCGTCGAGCATGTCCGTCGCGCCGTTCCGGCGCACATTCCCGTGACCGCCAAGATGCGCCTGGGCTTCGACAGCCCGGATGGCTCACTGGTGTGCGCCACGGCCCTGGCCGAAGGTGGCGCTGCGCACATCGTGGTCCATGCACGAACCAAGACCGACGGCTACAAGCCGCCGGCGCATTGGGAGTGGATTCCTCGGGTTCAGGACGTGGTCAAGGTACCGGTGTTTGCCAATGGCGATATCTGGAGTGTCGAAGACTGGCGCCGTTGCCGTGAAATCAGCGGTGTGGAAGACATCATGCTCGGTCGCGGCCTGGTTTCACGTCCCGACTTGGCGCGGCAAATTGCTGCGGCACGGGCCGGAGAAGAAGTCGTCGAGATGACCTGGGCCGAGCTGCTGCCTCTGATCCAGGATTTCTGGCTGCAAGCCAAGGCGCAGATGACGCCTCGTCAATCACCGGGCCGTTTGAAGCAATGGCTGGCGATGCTGACCCGCAATTATCCCGAAGCGGTGGAGCTGTTCAGTGTCCTGCGTCGTGAGACCGAGCTGGATCAGGTCTCGCGTTTGTTGGGGCTGCAGGTCGCTGAAGCCGCCTGAAAACAGCAAAAAAAATTTGAAAAAAATCTCTTGAAAAGTAATTGGCGGTCCCTATCTAAGGGTTACGCGATGCCGAATTCGGGTCGCGGAGACAAACAACTTGCTGATTGTTTTCAGGAGATTTGAACCATGAGTACTGCATTTTCCCTGGCGCCTCTGTTCCGTTCCTCGGTAGGCTTCGATCGTTTCAACGACCTGTTCGAAACCGCCCTGCGCAACGAGCCAGGCAGCACCTACCCACCGTACAACGTCGAAAAACACGGTGACGATCAATACCGCATCGTCGTGGCGGCGGCCGGTTTCCAGGAAGAAGACCTGGAGCTGCAAGTCGAGAAGGGTGTGCTGACCATCAGCGGCGGCAAACGTGACAGCAACGAAGGCGTGACCTTCCTGCACCAGGGCATCGCCCAGCGCGCGTTCAAGCTGTCGTTCCGACTGGCGGACCATATCGAAATCAAGGCTGCCGGCCTGAGCAACGGTCTGTTGAGCATCGACCTGCTGCGGGTGATTCCGGAAGAGGCGAAAGCCAAACGCATCCCGATCAACGGGACGGAAAAACCGGCTCTGCAACACTGAGTCAGAGCAAGCAAGAAGGGGCGCCATGGGCGCCCCTTTTTTGTATCCCATTCCCGCCAAGATCTGGTTACCTCAGTAGTTTCTGAAACTCCTCCACCGGCAACGGCCGGCTGTGCAGGTAACCCTGATAGAAATGGCATTCCAGCCCCTGCAAGAACGCCAATTGCTCCGGCGTTTCCACCCCTTCGGCGATCACCTTCAATTCCAGGCTGCGAGCCATGGCGACGATGGCGCGGATGATTTCGGCATCGTTGGGGTCGGTGGTGGCGTCGCGGATGAACGACTGGTCGATTTTCAGGGTGTCGACCGGCAGGCGCTTGAGGTAGGTCAGCGAGGAATAACCGGTCCCGAAATCATCCATGGCAAAGCTCACGCCGAGCTTTTTCAGGCGACGCATCTTATTGATGGTGTCTTCCAGGTTCTGGATGACGATGCCTTCGGTGATTTCCAGTTTCAGCAGCGAGCAGGGCAGGCCGTGGCTGGCGAGGCTGTTTTCGATGCGTTCGACAAAGTCGTTCTGGCGGAACTGCCTTGGGCTGATGTTGACGCACAGGCTGAAGTTCAGCGGGTCTATCAGGCGATTGGCGATCAATTGCCGGAAGGCCTGACAGGCTTCGTCGAGAATCCAGGTGCCGACCTCCAGGATCAGCCCGCTGTCCTCCAGCACCTTGATGAATTCGGTTGGCGATTGCGCGCCGAGTTCGGGGTGGGTCCAGCGCACCAGGGCCTCGGCACCGACGATACGGTTATTCCGGGCGTCGAGCTGGGGTTGGTAGTGCACGCGAAACTCACCCCGGGACAGCGCCAGGCGCAGATCGGTCTCCATGCGCAGGCGCTCGCTCGCGGCCTTCTGCATGGTGTTGTGATACATCTGCGCGATGTTGCGTCCCGAATCCTTGGCACGATAGAGGGCAATGTCAGCGCGTTTGAGCAAATCCGTCGGCGTGGAGCCATGGTCGGGAATCAGTGCAATACCAATGCTCGGCGTCACTTGCAGGCGCTGGCCATCGAGGAACATCGGTTCTGACAGCAGTTCGCGCAAGGTGTCAGCCAGATCGCGCACCTGCTCACTGACTTCACTGCGCGAGCCTTCGAGACCGCTGAGCAGGACGACGAATTCGTCGCCGCCCAGGCGCGCGACGGTATCTTCCATGCGCACACTGGCTTCCAGGCGTGCGGTGATGATCTTCAGCACGGTATCGCCCACCGGATGGCCGAGGGAATCGTTGATGTGCTTGAAGTGATCAAGGTCGAGAAACATCAATGCGCCGCGCAGGTTGTGGCGTTTGAGCAGGGCGATCTGCTGGCTCAAGCGGTCCATCAGCAGCGCACGGTTGGGAAGGTTGGTCAGTGGGTCGTGGTACGCCAGGTGGCGGATCTGCGCTTCGGCGTTTTTCAGCAGGCTGACGTCTCGGGCGGTCAGCAGCAGGCACGCGGTTTCGTTGAGGGTGATCGGTTCCACCGACACTTCCACGGTCAACAACTCGCCGCGCTTGTTGCGCCCGAGCATTTCCTGATGGTGAACCCGGCCCTTGATCTGCAGTTCGGCCAGCAACGCCGAGCGTTGTTTCTCTTCGGCCCAGATCCCGAGCTGATACACCGTGCGCCCGATCACTTCATCGGCACGGTAGCCGGTCAAGCGGCAGAACCCGTCGTTGACCTCCAGGTAGCGGCCGGTGTCGCGTTCGGTGATGGTGATGGCGTCGGGGCTTGAGTGGAACGCCTTGGCGAACTTCTCTTCGCTGGCCTTGAGCGCTGCTTCCGAACGTTGCTGCTGGGTGATGTCGCGTAACGTAGTGACGATGCATGGCTGGTCGCCGACGTTGATCTGGCGGCTGGAAATCACGCAGGTCAGAGACTGTCCTTCCTTGTGCTGGACGAGGATGGCCACGTTATTCAGGCCTTGCTCGCGGATCACCTGTTCGATGCGCTGCAGGCTTTTGGCCGAGGCGTCCCACAGGCCGATTTCGTCAGCGCTGCGGCCAATCACATCGGCGGTGCCCCAGCCAAAGGTCTGGGTGAAACTGGAATTGATTTCGATGAACTGCCCGGTGTCCTGGCGGGTGACGCAGATCGGGTCCGGGCTGACCTGGAACAGGGTGGCGAATTTTTCTTCGGAGGCCACCAGCTGTTGTTCGCGTTCGACTTGATCGGTGATGTCCAGCAAGGTCCCGGCCATGCGCAACGGCGCGCCATTTTCATCGCGGTAGAGCCGGGCGCGACTTTCCAGGTAGCGCGAAGTGCCGTCTTCGAGTTGTACGCGGTAAGTCAGTTGATAGTTGCCCGCCGGACCTTCGCGCAAGCTGCGGTAAGCGTCGCGCATGTTGTCGCGTTCTTCGCCGGGAACCCCTTCGAAAAATTCGTCGAAAGATTCATGAAAAGGCTTCGCATCCATCCCGTGCAATTGGGCGGCGCGGGCCGAACCGTAAAGCATGCCGCTGGGAATGTGCCAGTCCCAGGTGCCCAGTTGTGCCGAATCCAGTGCCAGGTCGAGGCGCTCCTGGCTGTCTTTCAAGGCGTGCTCGGCAGCTTTGCGTTCGGTGGTGTCGAGGAAGGTGCTCAACAGGTACGGCTGGCCTTCGAGCTCGACCTTTTGTGCGCTGAGGATGCCGTCGTGGATCTGGCCATTGCTGGCGCGAAACTGCACCTCCATGTTGATCAGTTCGCCCTTGGCCTTGGTGGCTTTGACCAGTGTCGTGCGTTGTTCGGGGTTCACCCAAAGGCCCAGCTCCAGGGTGGTGCGGCCGATCGCGTCTTGCACCGGCCAGCCGAACAGGCTTTCGAAATACTGATTGGCTTCGGTGATCAGGCCGTCTTCCTGGCGTGTCAGCAACACCATGTTCGGGCACAGATGAAACAGGGTGGCGAACCGCTTTTCCGAGCTGCTGAGCGCCTGCTCGCGCTGGCGCTGGTGAGTGATCTCGCGGATCACGCCGATCATGCGTGGTCGGCCGTTTTTGTCCGGCAGCAGGCTGCCGTTGATCTCCAGCCAATGCAGGCTGCCGTCGGGCCAGCGAATGCGGTGGTGCATCGCTTGCTCCAGCGGTGCGCCGGCGATCACGGCATGGAAGGCACGAATGGTTTTCGCCCGGTCTTCCGGCGGCAGCAAATCGAGGTATTCCAGATCGGCGGGCAACGGTTGCCGCGGATCAAAGCCGAACAGCGCCTGAGTACCCCGTGACCAACTGATCTGCCCGCGTTCGATGTCCCAATACCAGGCACCCAGCCGGGCGCCGTTCAGCGCGGCCAATAATTGGGGGGCACTTTCCCAGCTCTGCTCGGAGCGTTGTGGATCAAGTGCCTGAATACGCGGCATCGGCGGAATACGGTCAACAGATTTCGGCATTGGCAAGCCTTAGGCTGATTTGGGCATTTTGCACAGGAATTTGCGGCTCTATAGCAGTAGCACAAGTTAACCCTGAATCCCTGGCAGATCGATTTGAGCATCCAGCAAGGCCATGAAGGCCCGTGCTGCATTCGATAGCGTCCGTTCTGTGTGCAGGATATAGCCTAGCTGGCGAGACAGTTGTATGCCCGGCAGGGGTATTCGTGCAACTTGATCGTCGAGCATGGTGCGCGGCAACACGCTCCAGGCCAGGCCGATCGACACCATCATCTTGATCGTTTCCAGATAATTGGTGCTCATGGCGATGTTCGGCGTCAGCCCCTGGGCTTCGAACAGGCGCTGGACGATGTGGTGGGTGAACGTGTTGCCGCCGGGGAACACGGCCGGATGCCGGGCAATGTCCGCCAGGCTGACCGGTCCATTGTTGAGCAGCGAATGCTCCGGGGCGACCACGAAATCCAGCGGGTCGTTCCACACCGGCATGGCCTTGACCAGCGCATGGGGCTCCGGCGCCAGGGTGATGACGGCCAGTTCGGCGCGGCCATGGAGGATTTCTTCGTAGGCCACTTCCGAATCGAGGAATTGAATATCCAGCGCGACGTCGGGGTAGCGTCGAGTGAACTCCCTGAGTAACGGAGGCAAACGGTGCAGGCCGATGTGGTGACTGGTGGCCAGGGTCAGACGGCCGGTCACTTCGCCGGTGAGGTTGGTCAGGGCGCGGCGAGTATCATCCAGTACGTTCAGAATCTGATAGGCGCGCGGCAGCAGCGCGCGGCCTGCCTCGGTCAGGCCGACTTCACGACCCAGTCGATCGAACAGGCGCACCTTCAATTGCTGCTCCAGCCCGGCGATGCGTTTGCTGATTGCCGGTTGTGTCAGGTGCAGGCGCTCGCCGGCGCCGGAGAAGCTTCCTGTCTCGGCGATGGCAATAAAGGCATTGAGGTTGGCCAGGTCCATGGTTGCATTCCAGTTGGTTATCCAAAGCATAAAAAATATGAATTTGAGTTATTTAATGTAACCCCATAGGATCAGCCTCACAAGCCAAGGGGTTATTGAGATATCAAAGCCCGGGGCATAGAAACAAGCTGATGAGGAAAACGTCTGATGGCCGGCAAAACGCTCTACGACAAGCTCTGGGATTCGCATTTGGTCAAGCAGCGCGACGATGGTTCTGCGCTGATCTACATCGACCGTCACATCATTCACGAAGTGACCTCGCCGCAAGCCTTCGAAGGCCTGCGTCTGGCCGGGCGCAAGCCTTGGCGCATCGATGCCAACATCGCGACCCCGGACCACAACGTACCGACCACGCCGGAGCGCAAGGGCGGCATCGACGCCATCGTGGACCAGGTCTCGCGCCTGCAGGTCCAGACCCTCGACGATAACTGCGATGAATACGGCATCGTCGAATTCAAGATGAACGACGTGCGCCAAGGCATCGTTCACGTCATCGGCCCGGAGCAGGGTGCAACCTTGCCGGGCATGACCGTGGTCTGCGGCGACTCCCATACCTCGACCCACGGCGCCTTCGGTGCCCTGGCTCACGGTATCGGCACCTCCGAGGTCGAGCACGTGCTCGCGACCCAGTGCCTGGTCGCCAAGAAAATGAAAAATATGCTGGTGCGCGTCGAAGGCCAATTGCCGTTCGGCGTGACCGCCAAGGACATCGTGCTCGCGGTGATCGGCAAGATCGGTACCGCCGGCGGTAACGGCCATGCCATCGAGTTCGCCGGTAGCGCGATTCGTGACCTGTCCGTCGAAGGCCGCATGACCATCTGCAACATGTCCATCGAGGCCGGCGCCCGCGTAGGTCTGGTGGCGGCTGATGAAAAAACCGTGGCCTACGTGAAGGGTCGTCCATTCGCCCCGAAAGGCGCGGAATGGGACCTGGCGGTCGAAGCCTGGAAAGACCTGGTGTCCGATGCCGATGCCGTGTTCGATACCGTGGTCGAGCTCGACGCGAGCCAGATCAAGCCACAAGTCAGCTGGGGCACTTCGCCTGAAATGGTCTTGGCCGTTGATCAGAACGTGCCGGATCCAGCCAGGGAAATGGATCTGGTCAAGCGCGGCTCCATCGAACGTGCCCTGAAATACATGGGTTTGACCGCCAATCAGGCGATCACCGACATTCAACTGGATCGCGTGTTCATCGGCTCCTGCACCAACTCGCGGATCGAAGATTTACGCGCGGCTGCCGTCATTGCCAAGGGCCGCAAAGTGGCCTCGACCATCAAGCAGGCCATCGTGGTGCCGGGCTCGGGTCTGGTGAAAGCGCAGGCCGAATCGGAAGGCCTGGACAAGATTTTCCTCGAAGCCGGTTTCGAATGGCGTGAGCCGGGTTGCTCGATGTGCCTGGCGATGAACCCGGACCGTTTGGAGTCCGGCGAACACTGCGCCTCGACGTCCAACCGTAACTTCGAAGGCCGTCAGGGCGCGGGTGGCCGTACCCATCTCGTGAGCCCGGCCATGGCCGCGGCCGCCGCCGTGAACGGTCGTTTCGTCGACGTCCGTGAATTGATCTAAGGAGCGCAGCATGAAAGCTTTTACCCAGCACACTGGACTTGTCGCGCCTCTGGATCGTGCCAACGTCGACACCGACCAGATCATTCCGAAGCAATTTTTGAAATCGATCAAGCGCACGGGTTTCGGCCCGAACCTGTTCGATGAATGGCGCTACCTGGATGTGGGGCAGCCGTATCAGGACAACTCCAAGCGCCCGCTGAACAAGGACTTCGTCCTCAACGCCGAGCGTTATCAAGGCGCCAGCGTGTTGCTGGCCCGTGAAAACTTCGGTTGCGGTTCGAGCCGTGAACACGCGCCGTGGGCCCTGGAAGAATACGGTTTCCGCAGCATCATCGCGCCGAGCTATGCCGATATCTTCTTCAACAACAGCTTCAAGAACGGCTTGTTGCCGATCATCTTGAGCGATGCCGAAGTCGATGAGCTGTTCCAGCAGGTAGAAGCCAATCCGGGCTACCAGCTGCAAATCGACCTGCAAGCCCAGACCGTGACCCGCCCGGACGGCAAGGTCCTGAGCTTCGAAATCGACGCATTCCGCAAACACTGCCTGCTCAATGGCCTGGACGACATCGGCCTGACCTTGCAGGACGGCGACGCGATTGCGGCGTTTGAAGCCAAGCACCGTGCGAGCCAGCCTTGGTTGTTTCGCGACGCTTGATTGATTCGAGATTTTTGTAGTCAGGGCTGGCCCCATCGCTGGCAAGCCAGCTCCCACAGGCATTTACGGCGTTCAAAAAACTGTGGGAGCGGGCTTGCCCGCGATGAGGCCGGAACAGGCGCCACAAGACTAAAAGGAAGTCCCCATGACCAGCTCCGCCCAGCACAGCCAGGTAGTTCAAAAGCAATTCGGTGAACAGGCTTCGGCCTACCTGAGCAGCGCCGTACACGCTCAAGGCACTGAATTCGCACTGCTACAGGCCGAACTGGCGGGGCAGGGCGATGCTCGCGTGCTGGACCTGGGTTGCGGTGCCGGTCATGTGAGTTTTCACGTGGCTGGGCTGGTAAAGGAAGTGGTGGCTTACGACCTGTCGCAGCAGATGCTCGACGTGGTCGCCGCAGCCGCCGCTGATCGTGGGTTGAGCAACGTGTCCACGGTCAATGGCGCCGCCGAACGCTTGCCGTTTGCCGACGGTGAATTCGATTTCGTCTTCAGTCGCTATTCGGCGCACCATTGGAGCGATCTCGGCGTGGCCCTGCGGGAAGTGCGTCGGGTGTTGAAGCCGGGCGGCGTAGCGGCGTTCATCGATGTGTTGTCACCGGGCAGCCCGTTGTTCGACACTTACCTGCAAAGCGTCGAAGTGCTGCGCGACACCAGCCATGTGCGTGATTATTCCGCCGGCGAATGGTTGCGCCAGATCAGCGAAGCCGGGTTGCACACCCGTAGCACCACGCGGCAGCGGCTGCGTCTGGAGTACAACTCCTGGGTCGAGCGCATGCGCACGCCACAGGTGATGCGCGCGGCGATCCGCGAACTGCAGCAGTCGATGGGCAACGAAGTACGCGAATATTTCGAAATTGAGGCCGATGGTTCGTTCAGTACGGATGTGCTGGTGCTGTTTGTAGAAAGATAGGTACCGATCGATAGATTTTTTCCGGGCGCGCCCCAGGGTGCACCGACTGATGACATGAGGAAAGCATGAGCAAGCAGATTCTGATTCTCCCAGGTGACGGTATTGGCCCGGAAATCATGGCCGAAGCGGTCAAGGTGCTGGAACTGGCCAACGACAAGTACGCCCTGGGCTTCGAGCTGAGTCACGACGTGATCGGTGGTGCCGCCATCGACAAGCACGGCGTGCCGTTGGCCGATGAAACCCTGGAACGTGCCCGCGCGGCCGATGCCGTGCTGCTGGGCGCCGTTGGCGGCCCGAAATGGGACACCATCGAGCGTGACATCCGCCCTGAGCGTGGTCTGCTGAAAATCCGTGCGCAACTGGGCCTGTTCGGCAACCTGCGTCCGGCGATCCTGTACCCGCAACTGGCCGAAGCTTCGAGCTTGAAGCCGGAAATCGTCTCCGGTCTGGACATCCTGATCGTTCGCGAGCTGACCGGCGGTATTTATTTTGGCGTGCCGCGCGGCACCCGTACCCTGGAGAACGGCGAGCGTCAGTCCTACGACACCCTGCCGTACAGCGAAAGCGAAATCCGCCGCATCGCCCGTGTCGGTTTCGACATGGCCATGGTCCGCGGCAAGAAACTGTGCTCGGTCGACAAGGCCAACGTGCTGGCGTCCAGCCAGCTGTGGCGTGAAATTGTCGAGGAAGTGGCCAAGGATTATCCTGAGGTCGAACTGAGCCACATGTACGTCGATAACGCCGCGATGCAGCTGGTGCGTGCGCCGAAGCAGTTCGACGTGATCGTCACCGACAACATGTTTGGCGACATCCTGTCCGACCAGGCCTCGATGCTCACCGGCTCCATCGGCATGCTGCCGTCGGCGTCCCTGGACACCAACAACAAAGGCATGTACGAGCCGTGCCACGGTTCGGCGCCGGACATCGCGGGCAAAGGCATTGCCAACCCGTTGGCGACCATTTTGTCGGTATCGATGATGCTGCGTTACAGCTTCAACCAGCAGGCAGCGGCCGATGCCATCGAAAAAGCCGTCAGCCTGGTGCTGGATCAGGGCTTGCGTACGGGCGACATCTGGTCGGCCGGTTGCACTAAAGTCGGTACGCAGGAAATGGGTGACGCAGTAGTCGCCGCGCTGCGGAATCTGTAATCTCTCGGGCCCGCTGCCACTTTCATCCCCGAAAGCAGCGGCCCACTTTTCAAGAAGGTGTAGTTGCGATGAAACGTGTAGGTCTGATCGGTTGGCGCGGTATGGTCGGTTCCGTGCTCATGCAGCGGATGCTGGAAGAGCAGGATTTCGATCTTATCGAGCCGGTGTTTTTCACCACTTCCAATGTCGGTGGCCAAGGCCCGTCCGTGGGCAAGGAGATTGCTCCGCTCAAGGACGCTTACAGCATTGAAGAGCTGAAAACCCTCGACGTGATTCTGACCTGCCAGGGTGGTGACTACACCAGCGAAGTCTTCCCGAAGCTGCGCGAAGCCGGCTGGCAGGGCTACTGGATCGACGCCGCTTCCAGCCTGCGCATGCAGGATGACGCGGTCATCGTCCTGGACCCGGTCAACCGCAAGGTCATCGACCAGCAGCTGGACGCGGGCACCAAGAACTACATCGGCGGCAACTGCACCGTCAGCCTGATGCTGATGGGCCTGGGCGGTCTGTTCGAAGCCGGTCTGGTGGAGTGGATGAGCGCCATGACCTATCAGGCGGCCTCCGGTGCCGGCGCGCAGAACATGCGTGAGCTGATCAAGCAAATGGGTGCGACCCACGCAGCGGTCGCCGATCAACTGGCCGACCCGGCCAGCGCGATCCTCGACATCGACCGTCGTGTCGCCGAAGCCATGCGCAGCGACGCGTACCCGACCGAAAACTTCGGCGTACCGCTGGCCGGCAGCCTGATCCCGTGGATCGACAAGGAGCTGC
The DNA here is from genome assembly GCF_054481235.1 of Pseudomonas fluorescens group sp. PF-69. NCBI lineage: Bacteria > Pseudomonadati > Pseudomonadota > Gammaproteobacteria > Pseudomonadales > Pseudomonadaceae > Pseudomonas > Pseudomonas fluorescens group sp. PF-69. The sequence continues at coordinate 3,784,371 of NZ_JBTMNC010000001.1, forward strand.
CGAACGGTCAGAGCCGTGAAGAGTGGAAGGCCCAGGCCGAGACCAACAAGATCCTCGGTCGCTTCAAGAGCCCGATCCCGGTCGACGGCATCTGCGTGCGCATTGGTGCCATGCGTTGCCATAGCCAGGCGCTGACCATCAAATTGAACAAAGACGTGCCGATCGCCGATATCGAAGGGCTGATCAGCCAGCACAACCCTTGGGTCAAGCTGGTACCGAACAACCGCGAGATCAGCATGCAGGAGCTGAGCCCTACCAAGGTCACCGGCACCCTGAACGTGCCGGTCGGCCGTCTGCGCAAGCTGAACATGGGGTCGCAATTCGTCGGTGCGTTTACCGTCGGCGACCAACTGCTCTGGGGCGCGGCCGAACCGCTGCGTCGCATGCTGCGGATCCTGCTTGAGCGTTGATCGATTGAAGCTGTGAAAGAACCCGTGCCTTGAAAGAGGCGCGGGTTTTTTTATTCCAGGCCGTCAGATGCTGATGGGTTGCCTGATGTTCCGTCATCGCGGGCAAGCCCACTCCCACAAGGATTGTGCTGATCCCCGTGGGAGCGGGCTTGCCCGCGATGAGGCCAGAACAGACGCCACATAATTGCCTGCATCCCCACCACCCGGTAAAGTGCCGCTCCCCCGTTTCGCCTGAGGTAGAACCATGAGCCAGTCCTTCGATATTGCCGTGATCGGCGCCACCGGTACTGTCGGCGAGACGCTCGTGCAGATTCTTGAAGAGCGCGACTTTCCGGTCGGCAACCTGCACTTGCTGGCCAGTAGCGAATCCGCCGGGCATTCGGTGCCGTTTCGGGGCAAGAATGTGCGGGTGCGGGAAGTCGATGAGTTCGACTTCGGCAAAGTCCAGTTGGTGTTCTTCGCCGCCGGCCCGGCCGTGACCCTGAGTTTTGCCGCGCGCGCCACGGCTGCCGGTTGCTCGGTAATCGACCTGTCCGGCGCGTTGCCGGCCGACCAGGCGCCACAGGTGGTGCCGGAAGCCAACGCGCAGGTGTTGGCCGGCCTGAAAAAACCATTCCGGATCAGCAGCCCGAGCCCTTCGGCTACGGCGCTGGCGGTGGTGCTGGCGCCGTTGCTGGGTTTGATCGATTTGCAGCGCGTCAACCTGACCGCGTGCCTGGCGGTTTCCGCCCAGGGCCGCGAGGCCGTGACCGAGCTGGCCCGGCAGACCGCCGAGTTGCTTAACGTGCGCCCACTGGAGCCGACCTTTTTCGATCGGCAGATGGCGTTCAATTTGTTGGCCCAGGTCGGCAAGCCGGACGAGCGGGGTCATACGCTGCTGGAAAAGCGCCTGGTGCGTGAGTTGCGCCAGGTCATGGCCCTGCCTTCATTGAAGATTTCCGTGACTTGCATTCAAGCCCCGGTATTTTTTGGCGATAGCTTTAGTGTGACGCTGCAATCGGCGAGTGAGATCGACCTGGCTAAAGTCAACGCCGCTTTGGAAGACGCCCCCGGCATCGAGCTGGTTGAAGCCGGTGATTACCCGACGCCGGTAGGTGACGCGGTAGGGCAGGATGTGATCTACGTTGGTCGGGTACGCCAGGGTATCGACGACCTGTCGGAACTTAATTTGTGGCTGACGTCAGATAACGTACGCAAAGGCGCCGCGCTCAACGCTGTGCAGCTGGCTGAGTTGTTGATAAAAGACCTGCTGTAAAAGATACTTGGCAACAATTTTTCGAATGGTTCCGACCCAGCGCTATGCTTGGCAGGAATGCTGAAGGCGAGCCACCCTGTGGGGCTTTCCGGGGCATGCATGAAACGATCGCGCGCGGCGACCTCTCGCCGCCGCGCAATGCCTTACGGCAGCGGCTATCAACACCTTCTCGCTGGCCGAGGAATGTTCAAACTAAGGATGAGCTATGGTTCAAGTTCGCAAACTGGTGTTAGCAATAGCGGCCGCCTCGGCGCTGTCCTCCGGTATGGCGCATGCCCTCGGGCTTGGGGAGCTGACCCTGAAATCGACGCTGAACCAGCCGTTGGTGGCAGAAATCGAATTGCTCGACGTCAAGGAACTCACCGCTGCCGAAGTGGTGCCGAGCCTGGCTTCACCTGAAGATTTCGCCAAGGCCGGTGTCGACCGCCAGGCGTTTCTCAACGACTTGACCTTCACCCCGGTGCTGAATGCCGGTGGTAAAAGCATCCTGCGTGTCACTTCCAGCAAGCCGCTTTCCGAACCGATGGTGAAATTCCTGGTTCAGGTGATGTGGCCCAACGGTCGACTGCTGCGTGATTACAGTGTTTTGCTCGACCCGTCCAAATTCTCGCCGCAAACCGCTGAAGCAGCCGCGCAGCCCACGCCGACTCAGGGTGTGACCGCGCCCGTCACCGGTGCGACCAAACCGTCCCAATACACCACTACGCCGCGCGATACCCTCTGGGAAATCGCGGCGAAGGCGCGTAACGGCGGTTCGATTCAACAAACCATGCTGGCCATCCAGGCGCTGAACCCGGATGCCTTTATCGACGGCAACATCAACCGGCTGAAAACCGGGCAGGTGCTGCGTATGCCGGATCAGGCGCAAAGCACCAGCATGCGGCAATCCAAGGCGATTGCCGAAGTCGCTGCGCAGAACACTGCGTGGCGTCAGGGGCGTCGCTATGTCGCTAAGCCGGCCGCGGGGCAGCAGCAACTCGATGCCACCAAGCGTGGTCGTGGTGAAGCGACGTCGTCACAGCCTGCTCGGGACAACCTGAGTCTGGTCTCGGCCGAGTCGGGCAAGGCCCGTGGCAAAGGCGCCGCAGGCGATGCGAAAGCCTTGAACAACAAGCTGGCGGTGACTCAGGAAAGCCTCGACACCACCCGCCGTGACAATGCAGAGCTGAAAAGCCGCATATCTGATCTGCAAAGTCAGATGGACAAGCTGCAACGTCTGATCGAACTGAAGAACAATCAACTGGCCAAGTTGCAGGCTGAAGGGGCGGCGGGAGCCCCGGCGCCTGCTGCTGCGCCGGCACCGGCGATGACGGCTGAACTGACGCCTGGTGCGGCGCCAGCGCCAGCCGAAATGACGCCGGCAGCGGTTCCGGCGCCCGTTCCGGCCGAGACACCTGTCGAGCCGACCCCGGCAGCTTCCGACGACAAGCAATTCAACGAGCTGCTGACTAATCCTTGGTTGTTGGGCCTGGCCGGTGGTGGGGCCGTGGTTGTGATGCTGTTGTTGCTGTTGCTGGCCCGTCGTCGCAAAGCCCAGCAAGAAGCCGAGAAACACTTGCGCATGGCCCGCGCCCTGGCCGATGAGCAACCGTTTTCTGCTGATCTGGACCTGCCGGAAAGCAGTTTCGAAGGCCTGGAAGTTCCCCCTCCGAGCGTAAAGCTGGCCACCGCGCCGACTCCTGCACCCGCACCTGTACCTGCGCCCGCTCCGGCTCCGGCCCCGGTTGTGGTCACGCCACCCATCGCCGCGCCACTGGTGGCGCCAGCCGCCGACCGCTCCGACGACGTGCTGGACAAAGCCCAGTCTCACATCGCCGCCGGCCGTCTGAATCAGGCTGCAGCCCTGCTGGAAGAGGGCATCAAGCAAGAGCCTCAGCGCAGTGATCTGCGCCTGAAACTGATGGAAGTCTACGGCCAGCAAGGCGATCGCGATGCGTTCGTTGCCCAGGAACGCCAACTGGTGGCCAACGGCGACAATTTCGCCCAGGTCGAAAAACTGAAGAGCCGCTTCCCGGCCATGGCGTTGATTGCCGCCGGAGGCATCGCCGCCGCCGCAGTCGCGGCCGAACTGGATGCGCAGTACGTCAAGGACCTGTTGCAGGACGAGCCGCCAGCACCAGAGCCAGCACCAGAACCAGAACCAATGCCGGCTCCGGTCGAAGACGATTTCGACAGCGCTTTCGATCTGAGCCTGGATGACCTGGAAGACATTACTCCAGCAGTCATTACGCCTGCGCCGGAGCCTGAAGCGTCGACTTTGACCGATCTGGAAGATTTCCCTCTGGACGATGACCTGAGTTTCGGGTCGGTGTTGCAGCAGCAGGCTGAGATCAAGGAAAACCTCGACGACCTGTCGGAGTTCGATCTGGACATGGATCTTGGTGCGGAGCCGTCGGCAGCGACGCTGGCCGAAGATGACTTCCTGCTCGATCTGGACGAGGGCGTGAAGGATTTGCCGGTCGTCGAAACACCGGCAGCCCCTGAGTTGGCATTGGATGATCTGGAGCTGCCTGCCGATTTCGATCTGTCGCTGGCTGAAGAAATGGATGCGCCGGATGCTTTCGCCGCAGAGCTGGATGACGTCAACGCCGAGTTGGAAAGCTTGTCTGGCAGCATCGGTGAGCCGACATTCACGGAGCACGATGCTTTGGCTTCTGCCGAAGACGAGCCGGAGTTCGATTTCCTTTCCGGCACCGACGAAGTCGCCACCAAGCTTGATCTGGCCCAGGCCTACATCGATATGGGTGACAACGACGGCGCCCGGGATATCCTCAATGAGGTGGTGGTAGAGGGTGATGACGGCCAGAAGAGCGAAGCCAAGGAGATGCTGGCGCGTCTGGCCTGAGTGATCGGCTCTTTGTAAACAATGCGGCAGCCCGGCGAGGCTGCCGTTTTTGTTTTATCGCGGGGCGATGCTGTTGTACTGGTATCCACGTCCCACGGCTTTATAATGCCCGCCTTCGCGTACATCAGCAGGCTGTCACTCCTTGGCAAATATAGATAACCCGGCCGCCGAAATGGCGGCCGACGGCTTTTTCCGGATCGCGTTGGGCGTTGAATACAAAGGCTCGCGCTATCGCGGCTGGCAGCGCCAGGCCTCCGGCGTGCTCACGGTGCAGGAAACCCTCGAAAACGCCTTGTCGAAAGTCGCCGACTCGCCTGTGTCGCTGCTGTGCGCAGGGCGCACCGATGCCGGTGTACATGCCTGCGGACAGGTGGTGCATTTCGATACGCCGGTCGAGCGCTCGATGAAGGCCTGGGTCATGGGCGCCAATATCAATTTGCCGCACGACGTCAGTGTCAGTTGGGCCAAAGTCATGCCGGCGCATTTCCATGCACGGTTCAAGGCCATTGCCCGGCGCTATCGCTACGTGATCTACAACGATCAGATCCGCCCGGCGCACCTGAGCGAAGAAATCACCTGGAACCACCGTCCGCTGGACGTCGAGCGCATGGCCGAGGCGGCGCAATACCTGGTGGGTATCCATGACTTCAGTGCCTTTCGCGCTGGTCAGTGCCAGGCCAAGTCGCCGATCAAGGAGCTGCATCATCTGCGCGTCACCCGTCATGGCAAAATGATCGTATTGGATATCCGCGCCAACGCTTTCCTGCATCACATGGTGCGCAACATCGCTGGTGTGCTGATGACCATTGGGGCCGGCGAACGCCCGGTGGAGTGGATGAAGGAAGTGCTGGAGAGCCGAATCCGCCGCTCAGGCGGGGTGACGGCTCACCCGTTTGGCCTGTATCTGGTGCAGGTCGAGTACCGCGACGAGTTCCAATTGCCCGAGCGTTACATCGGCCCGCATTTCCTGACCGGTTTCACCGAACTTGACGGCTGACGCCCTCGAACGCTTTTGTTACCATCCGGGACTTTCTCGGATTTGCCGTGGGGTTTTATCGACATGTCAGCCGTTCGCAGCAAGATTTGTGGGATTACCCGCATAGAAGATGCGTTGGCGGCGGTTGAGGCCGGGGCCGATGCCATCGGGTTTGTGTTTTACGCCAAGAGCCCGCGGGCGGTGAGCCGCCAGCAGGCGCGCGCGATCATCAAGGCATTGCCGCCGTTCGTCACCACCGTAGGCCTGTTCGTCAACGCCGGTCGCGAAGAGTTGGCAGAAATCCTCGATACCGTGCCGCTGGATCTGTTGCAGTTCCATGGCGACGAAGGCGCGGCAGAATGTGAAAGCTGGCATCGCCCGTACATCAAGGCGCTGCGGGTCAAGGCCGGTGATGACATTGCGGCAGCCTGCGACGCCTATCCGGGTGCCAGCGGCATTTTGCTCGATGCCTATGTCGAAGGTGTTCCCGGTGGAACCGGCGAAGCGTTCGACTGGTCACTGATACCGCAAGGTTTGAGCAAGCCCATCATTCTGGCGGGAGGCCTGACCCCGGATAACGTCGCCGAGGCCGTTGACCGGGTCCGCCCGTATGCGGTGGATGTCAGCGGTGGGGTAGAGGAGAGCAAAGGCATCAAGGATCATGCGAAGATTCGGGCATTCATCAACGCGCTACGTTGATGTGACGGCTGGCAGACTGCCGCCGTCCACTGCTCTGTACAAAAAGGCTGAGGGTTGTTGGGTGGTGCGCAGGTCACGTCACGTTGACCCGGCCATCGACTGATCATCGCCGCACACATGAATTTAGCTCAAGGGCATACACGGGGCTGCGAACCAGAGCGTTCGGGCCACCGGTACTGGAGAAAGAAAGCATGAGCAACTGGTTAGTAGACAAACTGATCCCTTCGATCATGCGTTCCGAGGTCAAGAAGAGCTCGGTGCCTGAAGGTCTTTGGCACAAATGCCCGTCTTGCGAGGCTGTGTTGTATCGTCCGGAGCTGGAAAAGACCCTGGACGTTTGCCCCAAGTGCAATCACCACATGCGTATTGGCGCACGCGCCCGTATCGACATTTTCCTCGACGCCGAAGGCCGTGCCGAGCTGGGGGCGGACCTGGAACCGGTTGACCGCCTGAAGTTCCGTGATGGCAAGAAGTACAAGGATCGCCTGACTGCTGCGCAAAAGCAGACTGGCGAAAAAGATGCGCTGATCTCCATGAGCGGCACCTTGCTGGGTATGCCGGTGGTGGTTTCGGCGTTCGAATTCTCCTTCATGGGTGGGTCGATGGGCGCCATCGTCGGCGAGCGCTTTGTTCGCGCCGCCAACTACGCGCTGGAAAACCGCTGCCCGATGATCTGCTTCTCCGCCTCCGGTGGTGCGCGGATGCAGGAAGCGCTGATCTCCTTGATGCAAATGGCCAAGACCTCCGCGGTGCTGGCGCGTCTGCGTGAAGAAGGCATTCCGTTCATCTCCGTGCTGACCGACCCGGTCTACGGTGGTGTTTCGGCCAGTCTGGCGATGCTCGGCGACGTTATCGTCGGTGAGCCGAAAGCGCTGATTGGCTTTGCCGGCCCACGCGTGATCGAGCAGACCGTTCGCGAAAAACTGCCGGAAGGCTTCCAGCGCAGCGAGTTCCTGCTGGAGCACGGCGCCATCGACATGATCATTCACCGTCAGGAGCTGCGTCCGCGCCTGGGCAACCTGTTGGCACAGATGATGGGCCTGCCGACGCCTAAGTTCGTCGCGACCCCCATCGAGCCGATCGTGGTTCCACCGGTGCCAGCCAACGTATGACCCAACGTACCCTTGGCGAATGGCTCGCCTACCTCGAGCAGTTGCATCCCTCGGCCATCGACATGGGCCTTGAGCGCTCGCAACAGGTAGCGTCCCGCATGGGGCTGGGCAAGCCGGCGCCTCGGGTGATCACGGTCACTGGCACCAACGGCAAGGGTTCTACCTGTGCGTTCGTGGCCTCGTTGCTGCGGGCCCAGGGCCTGAAAGTCGGTGTCTACAACTCTCCGCACCTGCTTCGTTACAACGAGCGGGTGCAGGTCAATGGCGTTGAAGCCACTGACGCCGAGCTGTGCGAAGCCTTCGCGGCGGTCGAGGCGGGGCGCGGCGACACTTCCCTGACCTATTTCGAGATGGGCACCCTGGCGGCTTTCTGGCTGTTCCAGCGTTCCGGGCTTGATGCCGTGGTGCTGGAGGTGGGGCTGGGCGGGCGTCTGGACACGGTCAACGTGGTGGACGCCGACATGGCACTGGTCACCAGTATCGGGGTCGATCACGCCGATTACCTCGGTGCTACTCGTGAGTCCGTGGCCTTCGAGAAGGCCGGCATCTTTCGCCAGGGCGCGCCCGCGCTCTGTGGCGACCTGAATCCTCCACAGCCCCTGCTGGATAAAGCGCGAGAGCTTAAATGCCCGTTTTTCCTGCGCGGGCGCGATTTCGATCTCGGTATCACTGATCACGACTGGCAATGGCGCGGTCTGGACGCTCAGGGGCACGTGGTCGAGCTGCATGATCTGCCGTTGCTTGATCTGCCGATGGAAAACGCCGCGCTGGCGCTACAGGCCTATCTGTTGCTCGGGTTGCCGTGGGCGGATGCGCAGATTATCCAGGCGCTGCAGGCGACGCGGGTGGTCGGTCGTCTCGATCGTCGGTCGTTCGATTGGCAGGGCAAGCGTCTTAACCTGTTGCTGGATGTGGGGCATAACCCCCATGCAGCGGAGTATTTGGCCCGGCGTCTGGCCAGTCGGCCACTGGCCGGCAAGCGTCTGGCGGTGTTCGGGTTGCTGGCGGACAAGGATCTGGATGGTGTAGTTGCCGCGTTGAGTGCTAGTGTCGAGCACTGGGCTGTCGCGCCACTGGATTCGCCTCGGGCGCGGCCAGTGGCCGATTTGCGCGAAGCGCTGCATAAGCGCGGCGCTTCGGTAACGTCCTATGACAGCGTGGCCGCCGCCTTGGAAGGGCAGTGTGCGCTGGCGACGAGCGACGATGAAATTCTGTTGTTCGGATCATTTTATTGTGTCGCCGAGGCCCTTGAGTGGTTGGCTCGGCGCTCCACGGAGGAAGCGGCAAATGGCATTGCTGGATAAGGCTTACAAACAGCGCATGGTCGGCGCCCTGGTTCTGGTCGCGCTGGCCGTGATTTTCCTGCCGATGCTGTTTTCCCGTCAGGATGAGCAGCGCCAGGTGACTGTCGAGGCGCCGACTGCGCCGCAAGCACCGGCGATGGCGCAAGTGCAGGTTGAACCGGTGGTCGTGCCTGAGCCTCAGGCGTTGCCGCAGGAGCCGGTGCCCAGCGACGATGAGATTGCCCAGGAAGCCAAGCCGACGCCACCTGTCGCGCCGAAAGTACCAGCGTTGCCGGTTCCGGCCGTAAAACCGGTCGCTCCTGCTCCGGCGCTGGCCGCCAAGCCTGCGACCGCACCTGCCCAGCCAATCGCGGCTGCTCCGGGCAAGCCGGACACCACGCAAAGCCGTGTCGACGCCAATGGCCTGTCGGTCAGTTGGTCGGTTCAACTGGCCAGCCTGGCTAATCGCGAAAGTGCGGAAAAGCTGCAAAAAACCCTGCGCAGCCAAGGCTACAACGCCTATATCCGTTCCGCCGATGGCAAAAATCGGGTGTTTGTCGGTCCGCTGATCGAGCGTGCCGAGGCCGATCGCCTGCGCGACTTGTTGAACCGTCAGCAAAACCTCAAGGGTTTTGTGGTGCGTTTTCAGCCTGAGCGCGGCTAAATCTATCGCCCCGATTTGAAATGCACTGACAATCGCAGCTTACCGATAAGCATGGGCTCTGCTAAAATGCGCCGCCTCATCCGTCTGTAGGCTGCACTGTGCCATTTACCTGGGTTGACTGGGCGATCGTTGCAATCATCGCCATCTCCGCATTGATCAGTCTGAGCCGCGGCTTCGTCAAGGAAGCGCTATCGCTGGTGACCTGGATCATCGCAGGAGTCGTTGCCTGGATGTTCGGTGGCGCATTGTCCGAGTACCTCGCCGGATACATCGAAACGCCGTCGGCCCGTGTGATCACGGGCTGTGCCATCATGTTTGTCGCCACGTTAATCGTAGGCGCAATGATCAATTATCTTATCGGCGAGTTGGTACGCGTCACCGGGCTTTCCGGGACCGATCGATTCCTCGGCATGGCCTTCGGTGCCGCGCGTGGCGTGTTGCTGGTGGTCGTGGCGGTCGGGCTGTTGAGCCTGGGGCCGGTACAGCAGGACGGGTGGTGGAAAGAGTCCCAACTCGTGCCAAAGTTTTTATTGGTCGCAGACTGGTCCAAAAACCTGATTCTCGGGTGGAGCAGTCAGTGGCTTGCCAGCGGTATCAGCGTACCCGCTGAAATACCGTTCAAGGAGCACCTCTTGCCGACGGCGAAAACGCCTCAGTGAGTTGTGTTCAGTTCAGATCCATTAAGTAGGGGTTGCGTCGCATGTGTGGCATCGTCGGTATCGTCGGTAAGTCGAACGTCAATCAGGCGCTGTATGACGCGCTAACCGTCCTCCAGCACCGCGGCCAGGACGCTGCCGGTATCGTGACCAGCCATGAAGGCCGGTTATTCCTGCGCAAGGACAACGGTCTGGTGCGTGACGTGTTTCATCAGCGTCACATGCAGCGTCTGGTCGGTCACATGGGCATTGGCCATGTGCGCTACCCGACTGCGGGCAGCTCGACCTCGGCCGAAGCTCAGCCGTTTTACGTCAACTCGCCTTACGGCATCACCTTGGCGCACAACGGCAACCTGACCAACGTTGAACAACTGGCCAAGGAGATTTACGAATCTGACCTGCGCCACGTCAACACCAGTTCCGATTCGGAAGTGCTGCTCAACGTGTTCGCGCACGAACTGGCCCAGCGCGGCAAGTTGCAGCCAACCGAAGAAGACGTATTCGCCGCCGTGACTGACGTGCACAACCGTTGCGTCGGTGGTTACGCCGTCGTGGCGATGGTGACCGGCTACGGCATCGTCGGTTTCCGCGACCCGCACGGCATCCGTCCGATCGTGTTCGGCCAGCGTCACACTGACGAGGGCGTCGAATACATGATCGCCTCCGAAAGCGTTTCCCTGGACGTACTCGGTTTCACCCTGATTCGCGATCTGGCACCGGGCGAAGCGGTCTACATCACTGAAGACGGCAAGCTGCACACCCGTCAGTGCGCGACCAACCCGTCCCTGACCCCGTGCATCTTCGAACACGTCTACCTGGCCCGTCCGGACTCGATCATCGACGGCGTGTCGGTCTACAAGGCCCGTCTGCGCATGGGCGAGAAGCTCGCCGAGAAGATTCTTCGTGAGCGTCCCGAGCACGACATCGACGTGGTCATCCCGATCCCGGACACCAGTCGCACGGCTGCTCTGGAGCTGGCGAACCACCTGGGCGTGAAGTTCCGCGAAGGCTTCGTGAAGAACCGTTATATCGGCCGCACCTTCATCATGCCGGGCCAGGCCGCGCGGAAAAAATCCGTACGCCAGAAGCTCAACGCCATCGAGCTGGAATTCCGCGGCAAGAACGTGATGCTGGTGGATGACTCCATCGTGCGCGGCACCACTTGCAAGCAGATCATCCAGATGGCGCGTGAAGCGGGCGCCAAGAATGTCTATTTCTGCTCCGCAGCGCCGGCCGTGCGTTTCCCGAACGTCTACGGCATCGACATGCCGAGCGCCCACGAACTGATCGCCCACAACCGTTCGACCCAGGACGTGGCCGATCTGATCGGTGCCGATTGGCTGATCTATCAGGACCTGCCTGATTTGATCGAAGCGGTCGGTGGCGGCAAGATCAAGATCGAGAAGTTCGATTGTGCAGTGTTCGACGGCCAGTACGTGACCGGCGACGTCGACGAGGCCTACCTGAACAAGATCGAGCAGGCACGTAACGATGCCTCCAAGGTCAAGACGCAGGCGGTCAGTGCGATCATCGATCTGTATAACAACTGAGTCATTACCGGCCCCTAGGGGCCGGTTTTGTATCTACCAACGAATTCTTATTTTTCAAGAACGGGGCAAGGAGTGACAGCATGAGTCAGGATTGGGATGCCGGTCGGTTGGACAGCGACCTCGAAGGCGTAGCGTTCGATACCCTGGCCGTACGTGCCGGTCAGCACCGTACGCCGGAAGGCGAACACGGTGATCCGATGTTCTTCACTTCCAGCTACGTATTCCGCACTGCCGCCGACGCGGCCGCACGTTTTGCCGGGGAGGTGCCGGGCAACGTTTATTCGCGCTACACCAACCCGACCGTTCGCGCTTTCGAAGAGCGCATTGCCGCGCTGGAAGGTGCCGAGCAGGCCGTGGCTACCGCGACCGGCATGGCCGCGATCATGGCGGTGGTGATGAGCCTGTGCAGTGCTGGCGATCACGTGCTGGTATCGCGCAGCGTGTTTGGCTCGACCATCAGTCTGTTCGAAAAATACTTCAAGCGCTTCGGCGTCGAAGTCGATTACGTCCCCCTGGCGGATCTGTCCGGCTGGGATGCGGCGATCAAGGCCAATACCAAATTGCTGTTCGTCGAGTCGCCGTCCAACCCGTTGGCCGAGCTGGTGGATATTGCCGAGCTGGCGAAAATCGCTCACGCCAAAGGCGCGATGCTGGTGGTCGACAACTGCTTCTGCACCCCGGCATTGCAACAGCCGTTGAAATTGGGGGCGGACGTCGTCGTGCACTCGGCAACCAAGTTCATCGACGGCCAGGGTCGTTGCATGGGCGGTGTCGTGGCCGGTCGCAGCGAGCAGATGAAAGAAGTGGTCGGTTTCCTGCGTACCGCCGGGCCGACCCTCAGCCCGTTCAACGCCTGGATCTTCCTCAAGGGCCTGGAAACCCTGAATCTGCGGATGAAGGCGCATTGCGCCAACGCCCAGCAACTGGCCGAGTGGCTGGAGCAGCAGGACGGCGTCGAAAAAGTCCATTACGCCGGGCTCAAGAGTCATCCGCAGCACGAGTTGGCCCAGCGTCAGCAGAAGGGCTTCGGTGCAGTGGTGAGTTTCGAGGTCAAGGGTGGCAAAGAGGGCGCCTGGCGCTTTATCGACGCGACCCGCCTGATCTCGATCACCGCCAACCTGGGCGACAGCAAAACCACCATCACCCACCCGAGCACCACCTCTCACGGGCGTCTGGCGCCGCAAGAGCGTGAAGCCGCGGGCATTCGTGACAGCCTGATCCGCGTCGCGGTGGGGCTGGAAGACGTGGCTGACCTGCAAGCCGACTTGGCGCGCGGGTTGGCTGCCTTGTGATCGAAATGTCCGCGCCAGCCGGCTCCAATGGCCGCGTTGCACTGGTTACCGGTGCCGCGCGGGGCATCGGCCTGGGTATTGCCGCCTGGCTGATCAGCGAAGGCTGGCAGGTCGTGCTGACGGACGTGGATCGGGTGCGCGGTTCGAAAGTGGCGAAGGTCCTTGGCGAAAACGCCTGGTTCATCGCCATGGACGTGTCGAACGAAGGGCAGGTGGCGCTGGGTGTCGCCGAGGTGTTGGGGCAGTTTGGGCGTCTGGATGCGTTGGTGTGCAATGCGGCGGTAGCCGATCCGCATAACATCACCCTGGAAAGTCTCGACCTGGCGTACTGGAATCGGGTACTGGCGGTGAATCTCAGTGGGCCGATGTTGTTGGCCAAGCACTGCGCGCCTTACTTGCGTGCTCACAGCGGGGCGATCGTCAATCTGGCCTCGACCCGCGCCGGGCAATCGGAACCCGATACTGAGGCTTACGCAGCGAGCAAGGGCGGTTTGCTGGCCTTGACTCATGCATTGGCGATCAGTCTTGGCCCGGAGATTCGCGTCAATGCGGTCAGCCCCGGCTGGATCGATGCGCGAGACCCTTCGGTGCGACGCGCCGAGCCACTGACCGATGCCGATCATGCACAGCATCCGGCAGGCCGGGTAGGGACGGTCGAGGACGTGGCGGCGATGGTCGCGTGGCTGTTGTCGAAGAACGCCGGTTTCGTGACAGGCCAGGAGTTCGTGGTCGACGGCGGCATGACCAAGAAGATGGTTTACGAGTAGCCGCTGCAGGTCTCGCGCTTCAAGCTGCCAGTTAAGGCCGCCCGAGTCTGTCCTGCTTACGCAGCTCCGCTCTTCTCTTGCAGCTTGAAGCTCGTCGCTAAAAGCTGTTTTTGAAAAAAACTTCAATCCTGCTATTGACTTAGGTTCGCTACCTGCGTAAATTTCGCGGCCTCGGAGATGCAAACGGGTGATTAGCTCAGCTGGGAGAGCGTCTGCCTTACAAGCAGAATGTCGGCGGTTCGATCCCGTCATCACCCACCACTCCCGAGAGTCTTGCGAAAGCAAGATGGAAGCTGAAATGCCTCCACCGACGCGCAGCGGTAGTTCAGTCGGTTAGAATACCGGCCTGTCACGCCGGGGGTCGCGGGTTCGAGTCCCGTCCGCTGCGCCATATTTTCCGAGTCAGATTCATCTGGTTCGAGATTGAAAAGCTACTGAGTTTTCAATCAGACGAGTTACTTGAGCGCAAGCTCAAAGCGATACGCAGCGGTAGTTCAGTCGGTTAGAATACCGGCCTGTCACGCCGGGGGTCGCGGGTTCGAGTCCCGTCCGCTGCGCCATATCTGCACCGAGGCCCACTGAACGCCTTGGAGCTACGAAGAAAGCCAACTGCGCTACTTCGAGTCGATAGCAAAGACCCTGGTCGAAAGGCCGGGGTTTTTTGTGTCTGAAATTTGACCTTTCTCCTGTTTCCCTCCTGGCTGCATCCCTTTATCCGGCACAAATCCCTGTTGGAGCGAGCGGGCTCGCTCCAACAGGGAGAGTGGATGTCAGTTAGACCAGTGGTCTGCTGCGGTGCAAAGCCGCAGCTTTTTGATTCTTTGGTCAGTTTTTTGTATCTGGTTATTTGCCGCGAGCGCATAAGCCTATAAACTTAACCTTTCGGTCAGCTTTGCGCTACCACTACAGCCCTTTGCAGCGTCAAGGAAGGGCTTCTGCAAGACTCGAGATTTCCAGTACATAACCAGAAGGGCGGACCCCATAACCGCCCAGAGGATGATCCATGTCCAACCGTGAAATATCCCGGCGTTCGTTCCTTCAGGGCGGGCTGGTATCTTGCGGATTCGCAGTGGAATTGCACGGGATCGACTTTGACGCGCTGTTAAAAGAAGGGCCGCATCAAGCGGCCCTTTTCGTATCTGACGATCAGTACCCGAACTTGTCCCGCAATCCGTAATACCAGGCGCCCAAGGCCGCAAAGGGTGTGCGCAGCAATTGACCGCCAGGGAAGGGGTAGTGCGGCAGGTCGGCAAAGGCGTCGAAGCGCTCCGCCTGGCCGCGCAACGCCTCGGCCAGGACCTTGCCCGCCAGGTGCGTGTAGGTCACGCCGTGGCCGCTGCAACCCTGGGAATAATAGATGTTGTCGCCCAACCGACCGACCTGAGGCAGGCGGGACAGGGTCAGCAGGAAATTGCCGGTCCAGGCGTAATCGATCTTCACGTCCTTGAGTTGCGGGAAGGCCTTGAGCATTTTGGGTCGAATGATGGCTTCTATGTTCGCCGGGTCGCGAGCGCCATACACCACGCCGCCGCCGAAAATCAGGCGCTTGTCACCGCTGAGGCGGTAGTAGTCGAGCAGGTAGTTGCAGTCCTCGACGCAGTAATCCTGAGGCAGCAGGCTTTTCGCCAATGCATCGCTCAAGGGTTCGGTCGTAATGACCTGTGTGCCGCACGGCATCGACTTGGCGGCCAGCTCCGGTACGAGATTGCCCAGGTAGGCGTTGCCCGCCACGATGATGAATTTGGCCCGGACCTTGCCCTGCGGCGTGTGCACCACCGGGTTCGTGCCGCGTTCGATGCGCACTGCCGGCGATTGCTCGTAGATCGTGCCGCCCAGCGACTCGACCGCAGCCGCTTCGCCCAGCGCCAGGTTAAGCGGATGAATGTGCCCGCCGCTCATGTCGAGCATGCCGCCGACGTACTGATCGCAGTCCACGACTTCACGGATGCGCCGTTGATCCATCAACTCAAGCTGCGTGTGCCCGAAGCGCTCCCACAAGCGCTTCTGGGATTCCAGATGGCCCATCTGCTTGGCGGTGATGGCAGCGAACACGCCACCGTCCTTCAAGTCGCACTGGATATTGTACTTGGCCACTCGCTCACGAATGATCCGCCCACCTTCGAACGCCATTTGCCCCAGCAGCTGGGCTTGCTTGGGGCCGACACTGCGCTCAATCACGTCGATATCGCGGCTGTAGCTGTTAACGATCTGGCCGCCGTTGCGCCCCGACGCGCCGAAACCGACCTTGGCCGCTTCAAGCACCGTAACCCGAAAGCCGTTCTCCAGCAGAAACAGAGCCGAGGACAACCCGGTATAGCCGGCGCCGATCACACAGACATCAGTCTCAACGTCATCCTGCAACGCCGGACGTGGCGGGGTCGCATTGGCCGACGCGGCGTAGTAGGACTCTGGGTAGGGGGTGTGCGCCATCCTGCAGCCTCTGTTTAATATATTTTACGAGTGTGTTGATCCTACCCGAGTTAAAAAACGACCGCCAGCCACCGGAAAATCTTCTTTGCAGCAGCAAAATTAAATATTTTGCATATTCATAGGGTTAGCTCGAAAAAAGGTGTTGACACCCCTCCGGAATTCCGTAGAATGCCGCCTCACAGCAGGCACGTAGCTCAGTTGGTTAGAGCACCACCTTGACATGGTGGGGGTCGTTGGTTCGAGTCCAATCGCGCCTACCAAACAAAATCCGCTCTGCTGGGCGGTCTAGAAGGGCCCACCGAAAGGTGGGTCCTTTTTTGTTGTCTGGTGTTTGGGAAAACGACCACCGCGCTACATCTTCAGGTGGGCTTTCACGTTCATGAACGCTGTTTGGCTCTTGGTATTGCGTACCCACAGAACGTCGCCTGGTGGGTCCTGGGGGCCATTGCAGGAGTTGCGAGATCAGTCCAGTGGATGATCGTCATGACGACCACGGCCTAGAAAGACGGCGTGATCGGTTATGACGCCTGCGTCTTTGCTTTTCTTCAATATGGTTGCAGGTGAGGTCAGCGAACTGAAGAGGGCAGCTTTGAGCCTTTCGCAAGCTCGACTGCCGCCGTAATGGCAGCCCGGGCTTGAGGGCTATTTTTCCAGCATGTTGAGCCTGACGCTGCGGATGCCTGGGCCAGGATGTCACCAACATTCGATGTGCCGAGATCGGCAAGCGATTCGATCCCCATCTGTTCAAGCCGGGCAATGACAGCCGGGCCTACCCCCTTGAGCGCTAAAAGAGCGGTTCTTTCTTCCAGTGAAAATGGCATCCGTGAAGTCCTTTTGATCAGTGAGCCCTATTAAGTTGGCCCAACGCTGTGGGTAAAGTCGGCAGGCTGCTGAACAAATAATGCAAAAACCGGTAGATGTCACCGTCGTCGCGCAGACTGGTCCTCATGCCTTAAGCATTGATGTAAAACTGAATAAAAATCAGTTCCAGCCACATTGAACTGTAATCGTTGAATTGCATCCAACTAAAACAGACCACCCACGTTTGTTTCGCGAAATTAAGCGGGAGGGCAAGTTGATGGGGCGACGAGCGATGATTCGTTTTTTTGCGGCTTACTTGTCCATTTGCCTCTTGCTCCAATGGGTGGTGGTTCAGGCGTCCCCGTGGATTGCCTCTCGTGTTCTGTTGAGGTGGATCCTCTAACGCCGCAATTCAGGCGTAAAATGAGCCCTGCTACCTCCCCACGAGGAGTCTCCCATGATCTGCGACCCTACAAACAAACAGGCATCCAGCGACAAGCTCGTCTGGGATCAATATTTCTGCGCTGCCTTGATTGCCGAAAGTAACCTGACCGCTCCGGTCGTCGGCGGCACCACTGGCGCTACTCACGAAGACAGACAGAATATGTTGATCGAAAGGGCCAAGGCGCTTGCCGACAAAATGATGGAAAACAGAAAGTGAACAGAGCCCAGCCATCGCGCTGGGCTCGTTTTTTCTACGGCCTGCCATGAATGGCTTTTCGGCTCAGGCGATCAGCTCGACTTTTCCGGTCGCCAGGCGATAGATGCCGCCCACTATTTTCAATTTGCCTTTGCTCAGCGCATCAGTCAGCAGGGGCGTGGCCTTCTTGAGGCGTTCGACCGAGTTTTTGACATTTTGCACGGTCGCATTTTCCACCAGGTCCCCAGGTTGTTTGAGAACGGCCTCGACAGATGACTTGAGTGCGTCAGTCAGTTTCGGAATATGCCCAGGGAATACGGTGTGGTCTTTGACGGCTTTTATGCCGGCTTCGATGGCGCCGCAACTTTCGTGTCCCAGTACGAGAATCAGTGGTGCACCGAGCACGGCGACGCCGTATTCAATGCTTGCCAGTCCTTCGTCGGTAACGAAGTTACCGGCAACGCGTATGGCGAAAAGATCACCTCGCGCGGTATCAAATGCGTATTCGGGTGCGATGCGCGAGTCAGAGCAACTCAGTACTGCCACGAAGGGATTCTGGCCGGAAACCAGTGCTTCGCGCTCGTCCTTGAAGTCGTGGGTCTTTGAATTACCGCTCACGTACCGTTCATTTCCCTGGATCAGCCTTTGCAGTGCCTCGTCAGGGTTGATCGCATTTTGTGGTTTTGGAGGGGCGGATGTTTTTTCGGCTGCCTGGATGATTCGGTTGGGCAGTGCGCCGGCGAGAAGCAGGGCGCCTGCTCCCAGTCCGGCAAGCCGAAGAAAACGGCGACGATCATTTGTGGGTGGAGCAGAGTTTGAATCACATGATTCACACATGATTTTGTGTACTCAGGTCAACACGGTGGGAGTGACTGCTGTTGGGGGTGGTGGCTGCAGGAGCCTGCAAGTGCCAGCGTGTTGGAGTCTAGTCGGTCCGGGGCGCCGCGTTCTCCAAGGGGGGGCGAATGTCGAGAGTTTGCAAGGCGGCGCAATCCATCGATTCATGGGCTACTACTGACAGGCTGTTTCAACTTCGTCCCGACAGGAGTTTCTCGATGCTGATTCACTGGATCCTAGCAGTAGTTCACCTATTGGCCGTTGCGCTGGCATTTTCGGCGGTCCTGGCCCGTGGCACGGCATTTCGGCGCTTGATGGCTGGTACGGGGGAGGTGCGCAGTGTATTGCTTGCCGATAACCTGTGGGGGATTTCGGCCCTGATTTTACTGGTTAGCGGCGGGATGCGAGCCTTTGGTGGCTACGAGAAAGGCACGGACTACTATCTGCACCAACCGTTGTTCCACCTCAAGATGGCGTTGTTTGTGATCATCCTGCTGCTGGAAATTGCGCCGATGATCACGCTGATCAAATGGCGGATCGCGCTGGCGCGCGGCACCGCAATCGACACCGGGCGTGCGAAGCTGTTTGCCAGGGCCAGTCACATCGAAGCGCTGCTGGTATTGCTGATAATCGTGGCGGCCACGGGCATGGCGCGGGGGGTGGTCTATGGTTGAGCGTTGGGGGGGGGCGGCGAGAATATCTGGCCGTCCTGGCCTGCGACTTGGCCTGAATCAGCCAGATCAGCGACTGAGCGGAGTTTGTGGTGACACCTGAATCTTTAGCCAGCCGTCGTTCCGGAGCGAACGGGCTGGCTACTGACGGCGCAGGGTTCAGGGGGTTTGCGGTTTGTCGGGGGCGGTCAGACCGGCCTGAATGCGCTGGTAAATTTCTTCGCGATGCACCGCAACGTCTTTTGGAGCGTTGATGCCGATCCTGACTTGCTGGCCGCTTACGCCCAGGATGGTGATCGTAATGTCATCACCAATGTTTATGCTTTCACCGACTTTGCGGGTGAGTATCAGCATGGTCTTCTCCTTGATTGCTTTGTGGGGCACCTGATTCGGACAGTGC
This sequence comes from Pseudomonas fluorescens group sp. PF-69, assembly GCF_054481235.1. Lineage (NCBI taxonomy): Bacteria > Pseudomonadati > Pseudomonadota > Gammaproteobacteria > Pseudomonadales > Pseudomonadaceae > Pseudomonas > Pseudomonas fluorescens group sp. PF-69. The sequence goes on from NZ_JBTMNC010000001.1 coordinate 3,803,659, forward strand.
AGAGGTCGGTGGTATGTATAGATTAGTGCGAAGTCTCAAAGTTTGGGTGCCTCTTTCTGACGTGCAGATGCAGCATTAATTCCCAAGGCGTAACTATACAGAGGCCGCATCCATCATTCTCGTTGTTTTAAGCCCATTTTGCGGCACTCGAGAAGTATTCATGAATGATAAAATCGCCGTTTTAGGCATTCAGAGGGAAACGCTGTGCGCAAAATGGTCTTGGTTATGGCAGTGCTGGCGCTGGCGGGATGCGGTGAGGGCAAGCGCGTTGAACCACCTAAGCCTGTGCCGGCAACGGCCGCTGCTCCAGTGCAGGCCTCGGGTCCTCAATGGGATCTCGAGGTTCGAGGTGAAACGCCTCAGGCTGTCAGCGACCTCAGCGGCTGGTTGATCGAACACAGTTTCATGTCCAGTGTCGTCAAGGAGAACGGCAAGGTCCGCATTCTGATGGGCCCTTACAGTTCGAAAGCCGAAGCCGAGGCTAAACAGGCCGAGGTGAACGCGGCCATCGTCCGTGCGAAGAAACAGAATGTTGAAGTGCTGCTCCTTGAGCGTCCGACAGCTCAGTAACGATCCATTTTACGGGTGATGTCCGGTGGTGCCTCCTGGAGGATGTCCACAGTGACTCGTTTTTCGGCGGTCTGAAAATGACAAGGCCTCGGGTGTTGAACCCGAGGCCTTGTTCGTTTCGCAAAGCGCTTAACCGCAGGCTTTCATGTCTACCGGCCCGACAAATTCGTTACCGCGCCCCATCACGCACGCCACGCTCTGATTACGCTGACGTTCCCAGGCCTGGACCGGATAGGTTTTGTCCCAGGCTTCGTACAGTTGCCGATCCTGTTTCGACAAGCGCAAGCCGTACTGTTTGCTCATGTAGAAATAAGTCCGGGCGATCATGCCGCGAATGGAGGGGCGCGGCATGACTTTCTTTGCCTTGAAATCGATTTGGGTCAGGCACGAGCCATATTGGCCAGGCTGTTCCGGCAGCCAGCCGAAACTGAAGTTGCTGCGATCGCCATTCACCTCCCCGATGCTCGGCACCAGGTTATGCAAGTCCGCCTCGGCCTTCTGATAGGTCGGATCGTAGCGCGTGCAATTCTTGCGGCCTCCCTCCTGCCAGCACTGGCGCTGGTGGCCGATTTGCCAGGCTGGAACAATGTGTTCCCACTCGATGCGCGCCGCGCGTTTGGCATTTTTACGCGGCACATAACCGCAGGCCGAAAGATTCACCCGGTTACCGGTGTATTTGCAGCCGCAATAAAATTCGGTGGACTGTGGGGCGTACAGCTTCCAGGCAACTTTCTTGGCTTCGTTGAAGGTGCGTGGTGCGTCCGCCTGGGCTCCCATGGCGAACAGCAGCAACAGCAAAGCAAAACAGCGGACACTCATTGACTCAGTCTTCCTTCGGCACTACCCAAAAAATCTGCACGCCGCCATCGTCGCGATAGGCGAGGGTCACGTTGTCGTTCTCGTCAATTTCTTCAAGCAGGCGCTCCCACTCATCCACCGGCTCATCGGGAAGACGGAAGATCAGTGCGGCCTTGGCTTTTTGGGCAGTCGGGGAGTTGATGATTTTCTGAACGCGCAGACCCATGCGTACATAGGCGTCATGTGAGGCGGAGGTGGTGTCCACAGAATTATCCTTATTAAGCTGTACGTGCATACAGTATTTAACTGTAGGCAATTTCGCAACTGCTTAAAATTCAAGAAAATCCTCTGACAGCATTTTTTTCGGTTTGGTGTAGGGCGCTGGGCGTTTTTTGTCAGGAGAGGTGTGAGCCACTCGCCAAACATCGGCGAGTGGTGAAGCAGTGCCCGACCGGAACCGGTCAGGCGAGGACGAATCAGTATTCCCAGAACATCCGTTGCAGTTCTTTGCTGTCGTTGGTTTTGGTCAGGGCGACCATGGCCAGGATGCGGGCTTTTTGCGGGTTCAGGTCATGTGCCACGACCCAGTCGTATTTGTCGTCAGGCTGTTCGGCGTTACGCAGGACGAATCCACCGGCGTTGACGTGGGACGAGCGAATGATCTGAACGCCGTCCTTGCGCAGAGCCTGCAGGGCTGGAACCACGCGCGAAGAGACCGAACCATTGCCGGTGCCGGCGTGGATGATGGCTTTGGCGCCTGACTGAGCCAGTGCCTTGTAGGCGGTGTCGCTCACGTTGCCGTAGGAGTAGGCGATTTCAACATCGGGCAAGCTCTTGATGGTCTTGATGTCGAATTCCGAGTCCATGGTGTGGCGCTTGGCCGGCAGGCGGAACCAGTAGGATTTACCTTCGACCACCATGCCGAGCGGCCCCCAAGGGCTTTTAAACGCCTCGGTCTTGATGTTGATCATTTTGCTGACGTCGCGACCCGACTGGATTTCATCGTTCATGGTCACCAGGACGCCTTTGCCCCGCGCATCTTTACTGCTGGCCACGGCCACGGCGTTGTACAGGTTCAGCATGCCGTCGGCGGACATCGCGGTGCCCGGGCGCATGGAACCGACGACGATGATCGGCTTATCGGTTTTTTCCACCAGGTTCAGGAAGTAGGCGGTTTCTTCCAGGGTGTCGGTGCCGTGGGTGATCACGATGCCATCGACGTCATTGCTGTCGGCCAATTCGGCCACGCGACGGCCCAATTGCAGCAGGTTCTCGTTGGTGATGCTCTCGGAGGCGATTTGCATGACCTGCTCGCCGCGAACGTTGGCCACTTGACTCAGTTCGGGTACGCCGGCGATCAATTTGTCGATTCCGACTTTTGCCGCTTGGTAGGTCGCGCTGTTGGCGGCGCTGGCGCCCGCGCCGGCGATGGTGCCACCAGTGGCCAGAATGACCACGTTTGCCAGTTTTTGTTGGGTTTCAGCTTCTTTTGCCTGAAGAGCGGTCGGCAAAAGCAGAAGGAGGGCCAAGGCGCCCGGCACAAAGGTCTTGAAAGCAGATGTCATTATTTTTCTCTCTAGGGGTGACGGTGCAGATGCAAGTTCATCTAGATGTGCCCCAAACGAATCTGAACGCCTGGGGTGTCGGATCAAGAGCAGGATCTGTACCAGACACTCTTTGAGTGGGGAAAATGGCTTAACTGTCTGATTTGTTTAATGAATTAAACGATCTGTCGGCGCGGGATGGCCGTTGCGTGTCCGGTTTTCCGATTTTTTACAGCTTCCGTGTTCGGCTCTCCGACAGCCTTGTTGAACTCTCCCAGTTTCACAAATGTGAATCATTGCTAAAGAAACTCGCCTTCAGGTCGATGCTCTTTCAACGGATTTTATTTCAGGAGTTCACATGTCGTTATCTGTAGGTATTCCAAACGCGGCGGGCATCATCATTGGTGGACAGTCAGCCACGACGCTTCGTGCACTGAGTGATGCGACGGCCGATGCCGCTGCTCAAGCGCTAGGCACGAAGGGGGATGACGACAAACAAGTCAGGACCGGTCCTGTTGGTTTGGACAAAAGCGCAGACACTCAGAAGTCCGAAGCCGACGATAACACCAGTGTCGCCGTGAAAGTCTTGCTCAAGCGTCTGAAAGAGCTGCAGCAACAGTTGCGCGAGCAGCAGCAAACACTGGCGGCAGCTCAGGCAGCGAGCTACCCCACGCCGGAAACCAAGATAGCCATCGTGTCAGGCATTCAAGGGCAGATCGCTGAAACCAACAGCGCCCTCCTGGAAGTCAGCGCCAGCTTGATCAAAGAAATGGCCAAGGGCAGCAGCACTGGATCGGTAGTCAATACAACGGTCTGAGGTGAATGCCGGCTGTCGCGCTATTCAGCGCGTCGTGGTCGTTGACAAATGTCAGCAGGGTTCGCATAGTCCGATCTACGCAAACGTTTGCGCGGCGTCATCGATGAGTTAAATCCATCGCCGGGTGCCATAAAGCCAAACGCCAGCGCAAGCATTGCTCAAAATAATCATAAGATCGGAGTGAACCCATGAAGCTGCCATTCGCTGGACGCCTTCTCGCTGTCGCTATGCTGGCTGCCGCATCCGTCGCGCTGCCTGTTTCTTCGGCCTTCGCCGAGACGCCTGCAAAACCAAAAGTCGCGCTAGTGATGAAATCCCTGGCCAACGAATTCTTTCTGACCATGGAAGACGGCGCCAAGGCCTATCAGAAAGGCCACTCCGATGAATTCGATTTGATTTCCAATGGCATCAAGGACGAAACGGATACGGCCGGCCAGACACGTATTGTCGAGCAAATGATCCTGGCCAAAGTCAATGCGCTGGTCATCGCCCCCGCTGACTCAAAAGCCATGGTGCCGGTAATCAAGAAAGCCGTTGATGCGGGTATTACCGTGATCAACATCGACAATCAGCTGGATCCAGCCGTCGTCAAAAGCAAGAACATCAATGTCCCCTTCGTAGGGCCGGATAACCGCAAAGGTGCGCGTCTGGTCGGCGAGTACCTGGCCAAACAGCTGAAGGCCGGTGATGAAGTCGGCATCATCGAAGGCGTGTCCACCACCACTAACGCCCAGGCTCGTACTGCAGGCTTCAAGGACGCGATGGAAGCGGCGCAGGTCAAGGTTGTGTCCGTACAGTCCGGCGACTGGGAAATCGACAAGGGTAATAAAGTCGCCGCTTCGATTCTGAGCGAGTACCCGCAAGTGAAAGCCCTGCTGGCTGGCAACGACAGCATGGCCGTGGGTGTGGTGTCTGCCGTGCGTGCCGCAGGCAAGGCCGGCCAGGTGCAAGTGGTGGGGTACGACAATATCAACGCCATCAAGCCGATGCTCAAGGATGGTCGGGTCCTGGCCACTGCCGACCAGTTTGCGGCCAAGCAAGCGGTGTTCGGCATCGAGACTGCGCTCAAGATCATCAAGGGTGAAAAAGTCGACATCGGCGCCAATGGCGTGATCGAGACCCCGGTAGAGCTGGTTACCAAATAAGCCCTTGGCGACACAAAGGTGCTCGCCCGTCCGGGCGAGCGCATGGAGAGTTTTTATGTCCGTTCGCGACCCGAACGCTGTCCTCTCGGTCAGCGGTATCGGCAAGACCTACGCCCAACCGGTCCTGACCGGCATCGACCTGACGCTCATGCGCGGTGAAGTGCTGGCGCTGACCGGTGAGAACGGCGCCGGTAAAAGTACGCTGTCGAAGATCATTGGTGGCTTGGTCACACCCACCACCGGCCAGATGCAGTTTCAGGGGCAGGATTATCGCCCTGGCAGTCGGACCCAGGCTGAAGACCTGGGCATACGTATGGTCATGCAGGAACTCAACCTGCTGCCGACCCTGTCGGTGGCGGAAAACCTGTTTCTCGACAATCTGCCGAACAATGGTGGCTGGATCAGCCGCAAGCAACTGCGCAAGGCCGCCATTGAAGCCATGGCTCAGGTCGGTCTCGACGCAATCGATCCGGACACGCCGGTCGGTGAGCTGGGTATCGGTCATCAGCAAATGGTCGAGATCGCCCGCAACCTGATCGGTGATTGCCATGTGCTGATCCTCGACGAACCCACGGCGATGCTCACGGCGCGTGAAGTCGAAATGTTGTTCGAGCAGATCACACGCCTGCAGGCCCGGGGTGTATCGATTATTTACATCTCCCATCGCCTCGAAGAGTTGGCCCGGGTGGCGCAGCGCATTGCAGTTCTGCGCGACGGCAACCTGGTGTGCGTCGAGCCGATGGCCAATTACAACAGCGAACAGTTGGTCAACCTGATGGTTGGCCGTGAATTGGGCGAGCACATCGACATGGGGCCGCGCACCATCGGCGCTCCGGCGCTGACGGTCAAGGGGCTGACCCGCTCCGACAAGGTTCGCGACGTGTCCTTTGAGGTGCGTGCCGGTGAGATCTTCGGGATTTCCGGTTTGATCGGGGCAGGGCGCACCGAATTGCTGCGGTTGATCTTTGGCGCCGATATCGCCGACAGCGGCACCGTTGCCCTGGGCTCCCCGGCGCAGGTAGTCAGCATCCGCTCTCCGGTGGACGCGGTCAGTCACGGCATCGCCCTGATCACCGAAGATCGCAAGGGTGAAGGCCTGCTGTTGACGCAATCGATCGGCGCCAACATTGCGCTGGGCAACATGCCCCGCATTTCCAGCGGCGGCTTCGTCAACAATGGCGAAGAGTCTTCCCTGGCCCAGCGGCAAATCGACGCCATGCACATCCGCAGTTCCGGCCCTGCACAACGGGTGTCCGAATTGTCCGGCGGCAACCAGCAGAAAGTCGTGATTGGCCGTTGGCTGGAGCGCGATTGCTCGGTGCTGCTGTTCGACGAGCCAACCCGTGGCATCGATGTCGGCGCCAAGTTCGACATCTACGCCTTGCTCGGCGAACTGACTCGGCAGGGCAAGGCGCTGGTGGTAGTGTCCAGCGATCTGCGCGAGCTGATGCTGATCTGCGACCGCATCGGCGTGCTGTCGGCAGGGCGCCTGATCGACACGTTCGAGCGCGACAGCTGGACCCAGGATGACTTGCTTGCGGCCGCTTTTGCCGGCTACCAAAAACGTGATGCGCTGCTCACCGAAGCAGCGCCTAGGGATCTTCAATGAAAACCGCATCTTCCGCCGGCAAACGCAGTGGCAATTTTTACGGTCTCGGCACTTACCTGGGCCTGGCCGGTGCCTTGCTGGCGATGGTGGTCCTGTTCTCGCTCCTGAGCAGCCACTTTCTTTCTTACGATACCTTCAGCACGCTGGCCAACCAGATTCCGGACTTGATGGTCCTCGCGGTCGGCATGACGTTCGTGCTGATTATCGGTGGCATCGACCTGTCGGTCGGTTCGGTGCTGGCGCTGGCCGCGTCGACAGTCAGCGTGGCGACATTGGGCTGGGGCTGGAGTGTCCTGCCCGCCGCGCTGCTCGGCATGGCGGCCGCCGCATTGGCCGGGACCATCACCGGTTCCATTACCGTGGCGTGGCGGATTCCGTCGTTCATCGTGTCACTCGGCGTGCTGGAGATGGCGCGCGGTGTGGCGTATCAGATGACCGGTTCGCGCACGGCCTATATCGGTGACGCCTTTGCCTGGTTGTCCAACCCGATCGCCTTCGGTATTTCGCCGTCCTTCATCATTGCCTTGCTGATTATTTTCATCGCCCAGGCCGTGTTGACCCGTACCGTATTCGGTCGCTACCTGATCGGTATCGGCACCAACGAGGAGGCGGTTCGTCTGGCGGGGATCAATCCCAAGCCCTACAAGGTCCTGGTGTTCAGTCTGATGGGGCTGTTGGCCGGTATCGCGGCGCTGTTCCAGATTTCGCGTCTTGAGGCGGCGGATCCGAATGCGGGTTCCGGTCTTGAGCTGCAGGTAATCGCGGCCGTGGTCATCGGCGGAACCAGCCTGATGGGCGGCCGTGGTTCGGTGATCAGCACGTTCTTTGGTGTGTTGATCATTTCCGTGCTGGCGGCCGGCCTGGCGCAGATCGGCGCGACCGAACCGACCAAGCGCATCATCACCGGCGCGGTGATCGTGGTGGCGGTGGTGCTCGATACCTACCGCAGTCAGCGCGCCAGTCGGCGGGCCTGAGTCATGGCAACGATCAAGGATGTAGCGGCCCTTGCGGGCATTTCCTACACCACGGTTTCCCATGTGGTGAACAAAACCCGGCCGGTCAGCGAGGAAGTTCGGGTCAAAGTCGAGGCTGCCATCAAGACCCTCGACTACGTACCCAGCGCCGTGGCCCGTTCCCTCAAGGCCAAAACCACCGCGACCATCGGCTTGCTGGTGCCCAACAGCCTCAACCCGTACTTTGCGGAACTGGCGCGAGGCATCGAGGATTACTGTGAGCGCAATGGCTACTGCGTGATTCTCTGCAACTCCGACGACAATCCGGACAAGCAGCGCAACTACCTGCGCGTATTGCTGGAAAAACGCATCGACGGGCTGATCGTCGCGTCGGCCGGCGGTGACAGCAGTCTGGCCCAAGGCCTGGCGGGCGTGCGTACACCGATGGTGATCGTCGACCGGGGTCTGGAAGGTGTCGATGTGGACCTGGTGCGCATCGACCACGAATACGGTGCGTATCTGGCGACTCGACACCTGCTGGAGTTGGGGCATAGGGATATCGCCATCATCAGCGGGCCGACCACCACCAGTGTGGCGCAAATGCGTCTGGCCGGATTTTGCCGTGCACTGACGGACGCAGGTATCGAGGTGCCACGCGAACGCATACTGGAAAGTGACTTCACCAGTACCGGCGGTTACAACGCTGCCGCGATCCTGCTGGAGCGCGATCCGCCCAGTGCGATCTTCGCCGCCAACGACATGATCGGCATCGGTGTGCTGCGAGCCGCCGCCGAGCGCAACATTCGCGTACCGACACAGTTGTCGGTGATCGGCTTCGACGACATCCAGATGAGTCGCTATGTCTATCCAGCATTGACCACCGTCGGCCAGTCGATCCTGCAGTTGGGCGAGATGGCGGCCGAAGTGCTGCTACGACGGATCGCCACGCCGCAACTGAGCACTGAGCAACGGATTGTGACGCCCAGCATCGTGATGCGTGAATCGACCGCGCCACTGGCGGGCGTGTTTGCCGAATATCGCTGAAACAGAACGAATGAGTAGTGATGTATGCCAGCAAAAGTAGTGGTAATAGGCAGTCTGAACATGGATTTGGTCACCCGCGCGCCTCGGCTGCCGCGGGGCGGGGAAACGCTGATTGGTGAATCCTTTGCCACGGTTTCCGGCGGCAAGGGTGCGAATCAGGCCGTGGCCGCCGCGCGACTCGGGGCGCAGGTGTCGATGGTCGGCTGCGTGGGCAGCGATGCCTACGGTAAGGAGCTGCGCGAAGCGCTGTTGGCCGAACGGATCGATTGTCAGGCGGTCAGCACCGTAGACGGTTCCAGTGGCGTGGCGTTGATCGTGGTCGACGACAATAGCCAGAACGCGATCGTGATCGTCGCCGGTGCCAACGGTTTGCTGACGCCAGCCGTGATCGGCTGCTTCGACTCGGTGCTGCAATCGGCCGACGTCATCATCTGCCAGCTGGAAGTGCCGGATGCGACGGTCGGTCATGCGCTCAAGCGTGGTCGAGAGCTGGGCAAGATCGTGATCCTCAATCCAGCCCCGGCCAGCCGCCCGTTACCGGCGCACTGGTACGCGAACATCGACTATCTGATTCCTAACGAGAGCGAGGCGTCGGCACTGAGTGGCGTGTTGGTGGACTCTCGGCAATCGGCGCAATCAGCCGCGAACCGATTGATCGAGATGGGGGCCGGAAAAGTGATTGTCACGCTTGGGGCCGATGGCGCGCTGTTCAACGATGGCACACGTTCCGAGCATTTTCCGGCGCCAGCGGTGAAGGCGGTTGACACCACCGCGGCCGGCGATACCTTCGTCGGCGGATTCGCCGCCGCACTGGCGTCAGGCCAAAGTGAGGCTGAAGCGATTCGTTTCGGGCAGGTCGCCGCGGCGCTGTCGGTCACCCGTGCTGGCGCACAGCCCTCCATTCCCACCTTGTCCGATGTACAGGTTTTTAATACACCATGAAAAAGACACCTTTGCTCAACGTCGCGCTGTCGCGGCTGATTGCTTCGCTGGGCCACGGCGACAAAGTGGTGATCGGCGATGCGGGGTTGCCGGTGCCTCCGGGGGTCGAGCTGATTGACCTGGCCTTGACCCACGGCATTCCGGATTTCATCAGCACCTTGAACGTTGTGCTCAGTGAAATGCAGGTCGAAAGCCATGTGTTGGCGCAGGAGATTCTGGAGAAAAAGCCGTCGGCACTGGTCGCGCTGGACAAGCTGAACGCCGAGGGCGCGCTTGGCCGGCGTGAGCTGCTGAGTCATGAACAATTCAAAGTCCTCAGCCGGCAAGCCCGGGCAATTGTTCGTACCGGTGAATGCCAGCCTTACTGCAATATCGTCCTGGTCGCCGGTGTGACGTTCTGAATCGCCTGGTTTCTCTGTTTCTGTCCTGCACAGGGCATGCGCCATGTGTCGCTATACTCGGAAACTGTACTTCTTGCGTCGGAGTCTGTTGCTTTTGTCCCTGATTAACCCAGGCAGCGTTGAGGCTGTGGAAAAGATCGACTTGATCATCGATACCGACCCCGGTGCTGACGACGTGATCGCATTGTTGTTTGCGCTGGCATCGCCGGGCGAACTCAATATCCATGCGTTGACCACAGTCGCTGGCAACGTTCGGCTGGACAAGACGTCACGCAACGCACGATTGGCCCGGGAGTGGGCGGGGCGCGAGGACGTGCCGGTCTACGCCGGGGCACCGACACCGCTGCAACGCACGCCGATCCATGCCGAAGATATTCATGGCAAAGAGGGCCTGTCGGGTGTCCTCGTGTATGAACCGAAGAAAGGTTTGGCCAAGGACGGTGCGGTCGACTTCCTCATCGACACCCTGAAGGCGGCCAGGCCCCACAGCATCACCATCGCCATGCTGGGGCCGCAGACCAACCTGGCGCTCGCGCTGATCCAGGAACCTGAAATCGTCCAGGGCATCAAGGACGTCGTGATCATGGGCGGTGCGCATTTCAACGGCGGCAACATCACACCCGTCGCGGAGTTCAACCTGTTCGCCGATCCACACGCTGCCGAGGTTGTACTCAAGAGTGGTGCAAGGCTGACTTACCTGCCGCTGGATGTGACCCACAAGATCCTCACCAGTGATGCGCGCCTGCAGCAGATCGCTGCGCTGGATAACAATGCCAGCAAACTGGTCGGCGATATTCTGAGTGAGTACATCAAGGGCGATATGGAGTACTTCGGTATCCCGGGTGGCCCCGTGCATGACGCTACGGTTATTGCTTACCTGCTCAAGCCGGAGCTGTTCAGCGGTCGCCATGTCAACGTAGTGGTCGACAGTCGCGAGGGGCCGACCTTCGGTCAAACCATTGTCGACTGGCATAACGGCCTAGGGGCACCGAAGAATGCGTTCTGGGTGGACAGCGGCGACGCCCAGGGATTCTTCGATCTGCTGACCGAACGCCTGGCCCGCCTGAAGTAATCCTTATGAGCGTTCGGAATGTCCGCCGCCCTGATGGGGCGGGTATTTCTCGAAAATCTGTTGGATAAAGGATTGGGCTGCTTCGGTGCCCAGTTCCTTGACCAGTAAATCGATACCGATGATTGCGAGCTCTTCCGGGCTGCCGGGGCTATAAGAGCTGTGGCCCTCTGACCACTTGGCGTTAATGGCGGCGTCGATGCTTACGGTGGTCATTGTGGTGCTCGTGCGGTCGGGAAGGTCTGAGTGCCGAGTTAACCATTTTGCAGGACGTTTGGCACTCCGACTTAGGCATCAATGGAGGGCTATGCGACACTTGGTCTTTAACGACTTTTCAAGGACTGCGCTGTGCAGATCGATTTGAACACGCCTGATGGCTTGACCCTTGAGGCGGTGCGTCAGCTGCTGGCCGCCGCCAGCGATGATGAGCACACCCAGTTGCGGGTGACCAAGGGCGGTATCGCCTATATTTCATCGGGGGTCGTGGGCGGCTCCGATATCGACGGGTTGCTGTTTCGCCTGGAGACTTGGGCCAAGGGTTCAGGCTATGTCGGGCGGGTCGCGGCCAGTGACGAGGTCTGGGTCATGCAAATCTTCAATGCGCTGAAGCAGAACTGGCCGAAGCCGGCATTCGATTACATCGACGTCTATTGACCCGCTCATATTCAGTCACGATTGAGGCATGAAGGGTAGGGCAACGCTCAGGCAAACTTGCCGTTTGTCTGCGGCGGCGGTCTTGCTGCCAGAACGCTCGATGAACCAAGCGCCGGATTGGCGGTCGCACAAATTCAGTTTAACTATCGAAAAAGGAGGCTTCATGCCTTGGAAGCTCGCGTCATTGGGTGCTCTGTTGGCCGTTGCCACACTGGCCGGTTGCAGCACTGCCGCTACCGATTCGGCAACTGACCCTGTAACGACGACTGACACGGGTCACAGCCGTTGCGAAGCGAAAGCGGCCGAATTCACCTTGGGCAAAACGGCTTCGGCTGAACTGTTGGAGCAGGCGCGCAAGCGTGCAGGCGCACAGAATGCGCGGTTTCTGTCGCCAAATGACATGGTGACGCTGGAGTATCGCTCCGATCGCCTCAACCTGAGCACCGACGCCAATAAAGTCGTGACTCGCGTGAACTGCGGCTGATCGCCAACTTTTGCGTTATCCATAAAAAACCCCGTCACATGGACGGGGTTTTTTTAGTGCGCCTGGAAATTACTCTGGGCGAACTTGAGCAGCTTGCATACCCTTTTGGCCTTTCTCAGCCACGAAGGAAACGGTTTGGCCTTCTTTCAGGCTTTTGAAACCGTCGCTTTCGATAGCTTTGAAGTGTACGAACAGGTCGTCACCGCCACCTTGAGGAGTGATGAAGCCGAAGCCTTTTTCATCGTTGAACCATTTAACGGTGCCGGTTTGGCGATTAGACATGGTGTATCTCCAAGAAACATATATTTTCAGTAGTACTGTGCTGCTCAGGCCAACTGGGCACACCGGGGTATCATAGTCGAAATGTTCGCTTTGGGAGCCCCCCACGGGTGCTGTTTGCCCTACAGTCGCACACTCTTTGTTGGCTGATATCGCTGAAAGCCCCGATTTAAAAGGCTTTCAGCTGAAAGTAAAGGTGATAAAAAAAGCTGTAAAACCTGCATAAAATGCCCGAAAAAGCGATTTTCAGGGGCTGTTTGCTGGCTGAAAATGCCTTTCTGGAGCTTGAACGGACTTATTTTTGCGTCGGATTGTTGGCCTTGCACTTGGCAATCTGGGTAAGGGCCTGCTGTTGCAGTTCATTGCTGGCCTTGTTGTCCATCAAGGCCTGAAGATCTTTGGCGGGGTACGATTTGATTGCATCGGCACCGCAAGCACAGTGGGCCTTGGCCGCAGGGTCGCCGATCCCTTGTGCAGCCGCAGGGACGCACTGAGCCATGTATTTATCGCGCGCGCCTTTGGGCCATTCAGCGTGGGCGGCCAGCGGCAACAGCAGGACGATGGGTGCGACTACAGCGAATAAACGATTCAGACGCATGCCGAGGATGCTCCTTTGTGGGTCGATGACTTGATGTTCGAGGGGTAAAGCGGGGATCAAGTTCAGCACTCTGGCATAAAAACGTAAGATTTACCCCGTCGGTAAAGCTCTGTACCGCGACGACCATTCATCTGTGCTAGCATGCCTGGCTCGGGCGTTTGCAGGCTCCGGTCGACCTTCAGTCCCGGTTGCGGCAGGCGCACGAATAACCCTGATTTGAATTCCAGTCACTCTGGTTCGGTTTTCCGGTTGGCCGCAAGGCTCCTGCCGCTGTAAGGCAGGCGTTCGTCAGTGAATGGCCTGGATCGGATCTTGTACTGGCTCATCCCAACCCACGTGACCTTTGGTAGGGGTCACCACTAGGAGAGGAGGCGCCATGCCAACTATTACTCTTCCCGACGGCAGTCAACGTTCATTCGATCACCCGGTATCCATCGCCGAGGTCGCAGCATCCATTGGTGCGGGCCTGGCCAAGGCCACAGTGGCCGGTAAGGTCAATGGCAAGCTGGCCGATGCCAGCGACATCATCGACAGCGACGCAACGCTCCAAATCATTACGCCAAAGGATGAAGAGGGGCTGGAGATCATTCGCCACTCTTGCGCCCACTTGGTCGGCCACGCGGTCAAGCAGCTGTATCCAACCGCCAAAATGGTGATTGGCCCGGTCATTGACGAAGGCTTCTATTACGACATCGCCTTCGAGCGTCCTTTCACTCCGGACGACCTGGCCGCCATCGAACAGCGCATGCAGCAGCTGATCGAAAAAGATTACGACGTCATCAAGAAAGTCACTCCGCGCGCCGAAGTGATCGAAGTGTTCAAGGCTCGCGGTGAAGACTACAAGCTGCGTCTGGTCGAGGACATGCCGAATGAACAGGCAATGGGCCTGTACTATCACGAAGAATACGTCGACATGTGCCGCGGTCCGCACGTGCCGAACACCCGTTTCCTGAAATCCTTCAAGCTGACCAAGTTGTCCGGCGCCTACTGGCGTGGCGATGCCAAGAACGAGCAGTTACAGCGCGTTTACGGCACTGCATGGGCTGACAAAAAGCAGCTGGCGGCGTACATCCAGCGTATTGAAGAAGCTGAAAAGCGCGATCACCGCAAGATTGGCAAGCGTCTGGGCCTGTTCCACACCCAGGAAGAAGCGCCAGGCATGGTGTTCTGGCACCCGAACGGCTGGACGCTGTACCAGGTGCTCGAGCAATACATGCGCAAGGTTCAACGCGACAATGGTTACCTGGAGATCAAGACTCCCCAGGTCGTTGACCGCAGCCTGTGGGAAAAGTCCGGGCACTGGGCCAACTACGCCGACAACATGTTCACCACGCAGTCGGAAAACCGCGACTACGCCATCAAGCCAATGAACTGCCCTTGCCACGTGCAGGTGTTCAACCAGGGCCTGAAGAGCTATCGCGAGTTGCCAATGCGTCTGGCCGAGTTCGGTGCCTGCCACCGTAACGAGCCATCGGGTGCCCTGCACGGCATCATGCGCGTTCGTGCGTTCACTCAGGACGACGCCCACATCTTCTGCACCGAAGAGCAGATGCAGGCCGAATCCGCTGCGTTCATCAAGCTGACCATGGACGTTTACGCCGACTTCGGCTTTAAAGATGTCGAGATGAAACTGTCCACTCGTCCGGAAAAGCGCGTCGGTTCCGACGAGTTGTGGGATCGCGCCGAAGCTGCATTGGCTGCAGCCCTTGATAGCGCAGGCTTGCCGTACGATCTGCAGCCGGGCGAAGGTGCGTTCTACGGTCCGAAGATCGAATTCTCTCTGAAAGATTGCCTGGGTCGTGTCTGGCAGTGTGGTACCCTGCAGCTCGATTTTAACCTGCCAGTCCGACTGGGTGCCGAATTCGTCTCCGAAGACAACAGCCGCAAGCATCCGGTGATGTTGCATCGGGCGATCCTGGGTTCCTTCGAGCGTTTCGTCGGAATTCTGATCGAGCACTACGAGGGTGCATTCCCTGCGTGGCTGGCGCCGACTCAGGCAGTGATCATGAATATCACTGATAAACAGGCAGATTTTGCCGCCGAGGTCGAAAAAACTCTCAACGAAAGCGGGTTTCGTGCCAAGTCTGACTTGAGAAATGAAAAGATCGGCTTTAAAATCCGCGAGCATACCTTGCTCAAGGTTCCCTATCTCTTGGTTATCGGAGATCGGGAAGTCGAGATGCAGACTGTCGCTGTGCGTACTCGCGAAGGTGCTGACCTGGGCTCGATGCCCGTCGCCCAGTTTGCTGAGTTCCTCGCGCAAGCGGTTTCCCGGCGTGGTCGCCAAGATTCGGAGTAATTATTATTAAGCGTGAAATGAGACAAGATAAACGAGCTGCACCGAAAGCCCCGATCAACGAGAATATCTCGGCACGCGAGGTTCGGTTAATTGGGGCTGAAGGCGAGCAGCTTGGGATTGTGTCAATTGAAGACGCGCTTCTTAAGGCTGAAGAGGCCAAACTGGATCTGGTGGAAATTTCTGCCGATGCAGTACCCCCTGTTTGCAAACTGATGGACTACGGCAAGTCGATCTTCGAAAAGAAGAAGCAGATTGCTGCGGCCAAGAAAAACCAGAAGCAGATTCAGGTTAAAGAAATCAAGTTTCGTCCAGGGACGGAGGAAGGGGATTACCAGGTAAAACTGCGCAACCTGGTACGTTTCCTGAGTGACGGGGACAGGGCCAAGGTATCCTTGCGATTCCGCGGCCGTGAGATGGCCCACCAGGAGCTGGGGATGGAACTCCTCAAGCGAGTTGAAGGTGACTTGCTCGAGTACGGTTCGGTCGAACAGCATCCTAAGATGGAAGGACGCCAGCTGATCATGGTCATCGCCCCGAAAAAGAAGAAGTAATCAACAGGGCACGGCAGGCCTTCTGATTATGTTTATCAACTGAATGCGGAGTATCCGAACATGCCAAAAATGAAGACCAAAAGTGGTGCTGCTAAGCGGTTTCTGAAAACTGCTAACGGTATCAAGCACAAGCACGCTTTCAAGAGCCACATCCTGACCAAAATGTCGACCAAGCGTAAGCGTCAACTGCGCGGTAGCAGCTTGCTGCATCCGTCTGACGTGGCAAAAGTCGAGCGCATGCTGCGCCTTCGTTAATTTTAGTCAAGAATAGAGGAAGTAACTCATGGCTCGTGTAAAGCGTGGCGTCATTGCCCGTAAACGTCACAAAAAAATTCTGAAACTTGCTAAAGGCTACTACGGCGCTCGCTCGCGCGTATTCCGTGTTGCCAAGCAAGCGGTAATCAAGGCAGGCCAATACGCCTACCGTGACCGTCGTCAGAAAAAACGTCAGTTCCGCGCTCTGTGGATCGCTCGTATCAACGCTGGTGCACGTATCAACGGTCTGTCCTACAGCCGTTTCATCGCCGGCCTGAAAAAAGCGTCCATCGAGATCGACCGTAAGGTTCTGGCTGATCTGGCAGTGAACGAAAAAGCGGCGTTTGCTGCGATTGTCGAGAAAGCTAAAGCCACCTTGGCTTAAGTACCCCCGACAGTCACCCGGTCTCACCTCTGTGGGGCCAGGTGTTAAACGTCATAAATAGGGGAAGAGCCTTCAAGCTCTTCCCCTATTTTGTATCTGGAGTCTGTACATGGAAAACCTGGATGCGCTCGTCTCGCAAGCTCTAGAGGCTGTGCAAAGCGCTGAAGATATCAATGCCCTGGAGCAAATCCGGGTTCACTACCTTGGCAAAAAGGGTGAATTGACTCAGGTGATGAAGACCCTGGGGAATTTGCCGGCAGAAGAGCGTCCGCAAGTCGGTGCGCTGATCAACGTTGCCAAGGAGCGTGTCACAGATGTTCTCAATGCGCGCAAGGCATTGTTTGAAGAGGCCGATCTGGCCGCCAAACTCGCTGCCGAGTCCATTGACGTGACCTTGCCTGGCCGTGGTCAGACCTCTGGTGGTCTGCATCCGGTTACTCGCACTCTGGAACGCATCGAGCAGTTCTTTACCCATATTGGCTACGGCATTGCCGAAGGCCCTGAGATCGAAGACGACTACCACAACTTTGAAGCGCTCAACATCCCAGGCCATCACCCGGCCCGGTCGATGCATGACACCTTCTATTTCAATGCCAACATGTTGCTGCGCACCCATACCTCGCCGGTACAGGTCCGCACCATGGAATCCAAGCAGCCGCCGATCCGCATCGTCTGCCCAGGCCGTGTGTATCGTAGCGACTCGGATATCACCCATTCGCCGATGTTCCATCAGGTCGAAGGCCTGCTGGTCGATCGCGACATCAATTTCGCCGACCTCAAAGGCACCATCGAAGAGTTCCTGCGGGTGTTCTTCGAAAAAGAACTGGCCGTGCGTTTCCGCCCTTCGTACTTCCCGTTCACCGAGCCATCCGCCGAAGTCGACATGGAATGCGTGATGTGCAGCGGTAAAGGCTGCCGTGTGTGCAAGCAGACTGGCTGGTTGGAAGTGATGGGCTGCGGCATGGTTCATCCGAACGTGCTGCGCATGTCCGGGATCGACCCGGAAGAGTTCTCGGGCTTTGCCTTCGGCATGGGCGTTGAGCGTCTGGCCATGCTGCGTTACGGCGTGAACGACTTGCGTCTGTTCTTCGACAACGACTTGCGGTTCCTCGCGCAATTTCGCTAGTCGTAACGAATTCTTAGGAGAGCAGGATGAAATTCAGTGAACAATGGCTGCGTGGCTGGGTAAGCCCGCAGGTAAGTCGCGATGAGCTGGTTGCTCGTCTGTCGATGGCCGGTCTTGAGGTCGATAGCGTCACGCCGGCCGCCGGTGTATTCAGCGGCGTCATCGTGGGCGAGGTGCTGAGCACCGAACAGCACCCGGACGCCGACAAACTGCGCGTTTGCCAGGTCAGCAATGGTTCGGAGACGTTCCAGGTCGTTTGTGGCGCGCCAAACGTACGCCCGGGCCTGAAGATTCCGTTCGCCACCATCGGTGCCGAGCTGCCGGGCGATTTCAAAATCAAGAAAGCCAAGCTGCGTGGCGTTGAATCCAACGGCATGTTGTGCTCCCAGGCCGAACTGCAAGTCGGTGAAGGCAACGACGGCTTGATGGAATTGCCTGTCGATGCGCCTGTAGGCCAGGACATTCGTGAGTACCTGAACCTGGACGACGCCAGCATCGAGGTCGACCTGACCCCGAACCGCGGCGACTGCCTGTCCCTGGCGGGCCTTGCTCGTGAAGTCGGCGCGCTGTACGCCGCCCAGGTCACTCGCCCCGTAGTGGCTGCGGTTCCTGCGGTGCACGATGAAGTGCGCTCGGTTGAAGTGCTGGCACCTGCCGCCTGTCCGCGTTACCTGGGGCGTGTCATCCGTAACGTCGACCTGTCCCGGCCTACGCCGCTGTGGATGGTTGAGCGCCTGCGTCGCTCCGAGGTGCGCAGCATCGACGCTGCTGTCGATATCACCAACTACGTCATGTTGGAGCTGGGTCAACCGCTGCACGCCTTCGACCTCGCCGAAATCAACGGCGGCATCCGCGTGCGGATGGCTGAAGAGGGCGAAAAGCTGGTTCTGCTCGATGGTCAGGAAGTCAGCCTGCGTAGCGATACGCTGGTGATTGCCGACCACACCCGCGCGCTGGCAATTGCCGGTGTCATGGGCGGTGAGCACAGCGGCGTCAACACCGAGACCACTCGCGACATATTCCTGGAAAGCGCGTTCTTCGATCAGATCGCTGTCGCTGGCAAGGCTCGTTCCTATGGTCTGCACACCGACGCGTCGCACCGCTACGAGCGTGGTGTGGACTGGCAACTGGCCCGTGAAGCCATGGAGCGCGCCACTGGCCTGCTGCTGGAAATCACCGGTGGCGAAGCGGGTCCGATCATCGAAACCGTCAGCGAGCAGCACCTGCCGTCGATCGCTCCGGTGACCCTGCGTAGCCAACGCATTGCCCAGATGTTGGGTATGGAAATGGATTCGGCCGAAGTCGAGCGTCTGCTCAGTGCTTTAGGCCTGGGAATTACCGCCGACGGAGCAGGGCAGTGGCGCGTAGAAGTGCCAAGCCATCGTTTCGACATCAGCCTGGAAGTCGACCTGATCGAAGAGCTGGCTCGTTTGTACGGCTATAACCGTCTGCCGGTTCGTTACCCGCAGGCGCGTCTGGCGCCGCAAGCCAAGGCCGAAGCCCGTAGTGATCTGCCTGAACTGCGCCGACTGCTGGTAGCCCGTGGTTATCAGGAAGCGATCACCTACAGCTTCATCGATCCGAAACAGTTCGAGTTGTTTAATCCGGGTGTTGAACCGCTTCTGTTGGCCAATCCGATTTCGAACGACATGGCCGCCATGCGTTCGTCCTTGTGGCCTGGTCTGGTCAAGGCGTTGCAGCACAACCTGAACCGTCAGCAAGACCGTGTACGTCTGTTCGAAAGCGGCTTGCGTTTCGTCGGTCAGTTGGAAGGCCTGAAACAAGAGCCGATGCTCGCGGGTGTGGTTTGCGGTAGCCGCCTGCCTGAAGGCTGGGCGCAAGGTCGCGACACCGTGGACTTCTTCGACGTCAAGGCTGACGTGGAAGCGGTGTTGGGCTTTGCCGGTGCGCTGGACGCGTTCACGTTCGTTCCGGGCAAGCACCCAGCATTGCATCCGGGTCAAACTGCGCGTATCGAGCGTGAGGGGCGTCTGGTCGGTTTTGTCGGCGCGATCCACCCTGAATTGTCGAAAACGCTTGGGTTGGACCGTCCCGTGTTCGTTTTCGAACTGGTTCTGGCAGAAGTCGCGTCGGGCAAAATGCCTAAATTCCAGGAGTTATCGCGCTTTCCTGAAGTGCGTCGTGACCTGGCATTGATCGCGGACAAGGCCGTCGCCGCCACGGCTGTATTGGACGTAATCCGTGAAAATGCAGGCGAATGGCTGACAGACCTCAGGCTATTTGACGTGTATCAGGGTAAAGGCATTGATCCTGATAGAAAAAGCCTCGCAGTTGGCTTGACCTGGCAGCATCCATCGCGCACTCTTAATGACGATGAGGTGAATTCTGCGACGCAAAACATCCTCACCTCGCTCGAACAAAGGTTGAACGCCACGTTAAGGAAGTGACGTATGGGGGCTTTGACGAAAGCTGAGATGGCGGAACGTCTGTATGAAGAGCTGGGCCTGAACAAGCGGGAAGCCAAGGAATTGGTCGAACTGTTTTTCGAGGAAATCAGGCACGCTCTTGAAGACAACGAACAAGTGAAATTGTCCGGTTTCGGCAATTTCGACCTTCGGGACAAACGCCAGCGGCCTGGCCGCAATCCGAAAACGGGAGAAGAAATCCCGATCACGGCTCGCCGTGTGGTCACCTTTCGTCCAGGGCAGAAGTTGAAGGCCCGAGTTGAGGCTTATGCTGGAACCAAGTCATAACGACGAGCTACCCGTCATCCCAGGCAAACGCTACTTCACCATCGGTGAAGTCAGCGAGCTATGTGCGGTAAAACCGCACGTGCTGCGCTATTGGGAGCAGGAGTTTCCTCAACTCAACCCCGTCAAACGCCGCGGAAACCGCCGGTATTATCAGCGCCAGGACGTGCTGATGATCCGGCAGATCCGAGCGCTTCTTTACGATCAAGGATTCACCATCGGCGGCGCGCGTCTGCGTTTGTCCGGTGATGAGGCCAAAGATGACACAACCCAATACAAACAAATGATTCGCCAGATGATCGCTGAGCTGGAAGATGTTCTGGTGGTCCTCAAGAAATAAATTCCTGCGTTTAAATACTTCCAGTTTTCAAACGCTTGCGATATATTCTTGAGCGTTCCTCGAGATGAGGAACAGGTTTCACGCCTAGTCGGGGCGTAGCGCAGTCCGGTAGCGCACTAGCATGGGGTGCTAGGGGTCGAGTGTTCGAATCACTCCGTCCCGACCATATTTTTCAATGACTTAGGCCAGTGTTCGCAGCATTGGCCTTTTTCATGTGCGTGACATTTGCGTGACTCCTCGATTTTTCACGCCTGCTTCCTCTTCAAGATCGTCAGCACCGGTCCTCGCGAATCGGTTGCTGATACCATGTTCGCAGCTTCAATCAGATGCCCGAGCTCAGCGCCCGAGTAGTGACTGGTGATGCTGCCGTTCTTGTGGCCCAGAAGTGCCTTTCGGTCTTCCTCGGTTACGCCTGCTGCGCGCAACCGACGGCCAAACGTGTGCTTGAGGTCATGGATCCTTATGGATGCATAACCTGGGTGAGCGGGGCGAAGGTTTTCCTCCTGCCAGAGTTTCGCCGCTCTCACCCGCGCCTTCTTCCAGGCCGAGTCGTTCATCCGGTGTATCGCGTTGCCGTTGTAAGGGAAAACCCAATCCTTGCTCAGGCCGCGCTGCTGCTCGATGATCGATTTGGCCACGTTGTTGAGTATGACAAGTCGCTCATCTCCGTTTTTCACCCCGGACCGTTCGTGCCTGCCGCCGAAATCAGCCGGGATCAGAAACACGCTGGTCCCGAGTTCCGGCACCGAAATCTCCCAATCCCATCTCAGCTTGCAGACTTCCTGCTCTCGCGTGCCGGTGTTCACCTTGAACAGCGCCATGGTTTGCAGGTGGGCGGGCAACTCTCCGAAAAGAATCGACTGCTCCCGCCATGACATCGGGTACGGCTTGCGGCTCGACTTCTTCTCTTCCAACTTCGAGAGCATTGGCACGCTGTCCAGCCATGGCCTTCGCTCATCATCTCGCCATTTCCTGGCACACAACGACAAAACCCGAACCACACGCTCGATCGAGATATTTACCGTCCTGTTGCTGACTCCCTTCTTTATTGTCCCGTCCTCCAGCTTCTTGGTAGCCAGCCTATCCTTGATGAACGGCGCCAAGGCCTGGTCATCAATATGGTTGAGCGGTACGTCGCCAATGAACGGGTCCAACTGCGCGATATGGTGCGCGGAAAGCTTGAACGATGGCTGGTCCTTGATTTCGACGAGGAACTTCATCGCCGCATCGCGCCATGTTTTCACCTCCCTCACGCCATATACCTTCTGCTGTCGGATCTGCTCCATCCGAAAAATCAGGTAGCGCTCGGCTTCTTGCCTGTCAGCTGTTCCAGTAGATTCGTAAAGTCTTTCGCCGTTGATCTTCTTGTCGATATGCCAGAGACCTTTCCTTTGGGAGAGGCCTGTGATCGATTTTCGCGCCATGATTTATCTCCTTTCTGGCGCTCGCTGCGGGGCAATTGTTGCTCCGGGGCGCGTTTTTTATCAATGGACTTGGCTTCGACGTATGCCGAGGCCCAGTCGTCCAGCTCCTGCCGGTCAAATCCGACGCCGCGCTCTCCGATGGGAAATTCGTGAACGTGCGGGCGAACCTCGGCGTCGAACACCGCGCGGCACATGCCCAGATACGCCGGCGCCTGCTTGGCCCGAATGAAGCGGGGGAGGAGTGCGAGTTCTGCGCTCATGGGGCTTCCTTGCTCATGACGGCATCGATGGTCGAATCAATGGATGACTTGCCATCGGCTATGTACAGTTCACCGGCGAGGATTCGCTCAAGGGCGCACGGAAGCTTTGTCTCGCCGAATTTGTCGCAGAGGAACCGATACCGCTCGGCGTCCTTGCGAAGCTCTGCAATCTCAGTCCGCAACGCATGCTCACGCTCACCGGTTGCGGCGTATGCGTTAGCCAGCGCCTCGTTCTCGGCTGTTAGCCGATTGAACTGCTCGACGATCTCCGTGCGGAGGCGAAGATCTTCAATGGCGCCATTTTTGAGTCTTTCGTTCTCCTTGCGCAGAGCCTCTATCTCAGCCAGCTGGTGGATCTCGCGCTCGGTTGAGCGGTCGTTCTCGGCCTTGAGTCGGTCGCGCTCGGTCTTCAACGCCCATACCCAGTCAATGAAAGCTCCGAGGTCAATATGTCTGAGTTCGCTGTAGTCGGTCATGCCTCACCTGCCAGGCGAACGGCTGTCGCGATTTCGGTGTAGGCCGCGTAGGCGTCATCCGCATTCTGAAACGCCAGAGTGATGCTGTATTTGCCGCCAACTTGGTTCAGGGTGTTGAAGCCTTTACCCAGCAAAAGACCCACCGACTTCCGCCCATTCTTGAAGCCGTCGGCATCAGCATTGGCGATATCGCTGGTGGTGTAGCAGGGGATAGTTGCCCCGCGCAGGTGCTCGATCATCTGTGCCTGCTGGGCGATTGTGGTTTGAGCTGCGATCAGGTCGCCGTTGTCGCGCAGGGTTTGCTGGAGTGGATGGATGGCTGGCGTTTCGCGGGACGCTTGCCACGCCAAGCAGGCCAGTCTGAGCATCGGGTCTGCAAAGCTGCCATCCTGACGCACCCAAGCCAGATTCTTCCCTGCCTGAGTCCTGACGCTCTCGCCGTACGATTGAGTTACCTCCGCCAGATACCAGGCGGAAAACTCTTCGCGCATTTGCTCGCTCATATTTTCCTCCACGCTGCAGCCGACACCCGAGCCCAGCGCTCTTGGGTGACGATGATGAAATTGCGGATACCGGTCAGGACTTTGTGCATCTCGCCGTCGAACTCGACGAATGAGTCCTTCTTGCGGATGTCCGGTACGCGGTCGATGGTGTCGAGCAGCTTGCCCGGGCCGCCGTCGGTGTTCTGTTCGTGCACGTCAAATGCTGCCATGGCGTTCCGCCTCGATGCGTTTCTGAATACCGGCCCGATAGCCTTCAGGCCTCATCGCGGCAGTGCGTTCAATGTTGGCGATGACCCGCTCAATACCGCCGAATCGTTCGTCCAGCTTTCGCCCGGCCTCGATCAACTGATCAGCCAGGTTCCAGCCTTCTCTTTCTTAAATGCGAGACATGGGGATGCTCCGGCCGCGCGGGGCGGCAAGCAGGGGAGTTAGGATTTGGCGGGAAACCATTCGTTGTCGTATTCGAACTGGGTTACGCGCTCGATTTCGATGCTTGGGAGCGTTCGCCGGAAGATTTCGGTGCCGTATGGCTTCTTCACGTAGTCGGCGGCTTCTTCCATGAACGATTCCTTGAAAATGCGCAGCAGATGATCAGCGGCTTTCTCGTATTGATCCTCCTGGTAATTAGCAAGGCACGACCCGCCGCAGCACACTCGCCAGATGATTCTCTTCGGCTGAGCCTCGGCTGACTTGATCTTCTCGCTCATCAGCTCAACGGCCCGGCGTATCTGGTCGAGACTGAGCTGAGCTATCCACTCTGGCGTGCTTACATTCGTCACGTGGCCGTGATCGCACTTAATTTCAGGCATGCAGAATTCCTCGCCCGCCGTTCACCGGCAGGCTGTGAGTGGGGTTGGGGTTAGGCTGTGCCGAAGAGATCGAGCTGATCTGATTCGACTGCCAGCTCTTGTAGGCGGGTGATTTCGTATTCGATTCGAGACCTCGCGATCGCGGCGTACTGCTCGTCAATTTCGCAGCCGATGAATCGGAAGCCTTCCCGCATCGCCGCCTTGCCGGTGCTGCCGGACCCCATAAAAGGATCCAGTGCCAGGCCGCCGGCAGGGGTAACCAGGCGCAGCAGATAGGCCATCAGGTCGGTGGGCTTGACCGTGGGATGGTTGTTGCCCGTCGTTTCTGTGGTTTGCACCTTGCGGAGGGTGTTGTTCTGCTTGAACTGTGGCCCGGGGTTGGTCAGACCCTCATGCCTATCCGTCCGGCTGGTTTTCGCGCAGTAGAAGAAGCGGGCGGCGCTCCCGCTATCCAGGCGACGAGCCCCGGGCTTCATCTGAAAGCCGACGATTCCAGAATTCGCGCTGTCTGCGCTCGCTTCAGCACCTCGCCCGCGCTTCATGTTTCCGTAGCAGTTCTGCCCGGCGCGCTGCGTATCGCTGGTGCTGGCTGCGGCGAGTTGCCCTGGCGCATCCGGAAATGCGGCGATGACCTCTGCGCTTCCGTCGTGAATCAGGTTTGCCGGCCACCGCCCGAGATCCGAAGCCTCGGCCGTCCGGGGTATTGTTCCCGACTTGCCCCCGACGTAGTTCCCGCCGCGCATGTCAACGGTGGTCAGCCTGGTCCAGTTCTTTGCCAGGGCCTCTGCGTCGATTGCGCGCACGCGGCACCCGTCAATGTTCAAAGCGCCCGTGCCGTGGGCCTGGACGTTTGCAGCAACCGTCCCGGCGAAGGGCTTTCGCGCCACGGTGATTGGCTCCAGCGCTGGCTTCAGCGCCGTGCCCCAGCCTTCTTGCTCCCCGTCGAGGTTGTGCGACTTCGGGAAGCCGGAACCGTACACCCAGGCAATCATGTCGCGGATCTCGAATCCGGCGTCCTCGATGCGCGCAGCCATCCGGTGCTGAGTGCGGGTGCCGGCGAACGCCAGAAGATGGCCGCCCGGCTTGAGTACTCGCAGGCATTCCGCCCAAACCTCAACCGCCGGCACGTCGTAATCCCACTTCTTTCCCATGAAAGACAGGCCATAGGGCGGGTCTGTCACGACACTGTCGACGCTGTTGTCGGCAATTTGCCTGAGCAGCTCGAGGCAATCGCCAATCATGATTTGGTAGCTGCTCATCACCGCGGCCCCTTGTAGCAGTACACGTAGGCGAACCAGGCGAGGGCGATCATGGGGTCACCCCGTCAGCAATAGCCCAGCAGATTTGCCTGGCGTAGACCGAAGGCACGCGCTTCACCTGGCCGGCCCGTTCCAGGCGCTCAAGTTGACGGCGCACCCAATCCGTTTTCAGTCCCTTGTGCCCGTCCATGGCCAGGGCGGCGCGGTCCTTCTGGCTATGGCTGGCCTGACTCAGCAGACCGAAA
Organism: Pseudomonas fluorescens group sp. PF-69; assembly: GCF_054481235.1. Classification (NCBI taxonomy): domain Bacteria; kingdom Pseudomonadati; phylum Pseudomonadota; class Gammaproteobacteria; order Pseudomonadales; family Pseudomonadaceae; genus Pseudomonas; species Pseudomonas fluorescens group sp. PF-69. The sequence continues at coordinate 3,829,209 of NZ_JBTMNC010000001.1, forward strand.
TAGCTGTTGGCTGTTTCACGAAGATCCTCGGCAGGCGCCGCGGCTGTTCGCTTCAGCGCCTGGGCCAGTGACCGCTTGCGGGTGGTTCGCCGCCAAGGCTTGATAACGTGGCCGACGAAGTCGACGCCCCGGTCAACCGGCTGCAGGATGGTCTTGCTCGGATTCAGCTTGGCGCCGAGGCTCGGCAGGAATGCTTCGACTTCTGCCAGCCACGCGTTGAGCTGTTGCGGTGATTCATGCAGGAACACGAAGTCATCGACATAGCGGACGTAATGCTTGGCGCCGAGCTTGTGCTTGGCGAACTGGTCAAGGGCATTGAGGTAGACGTTGGCAAAGAACTGCGACGACAGGTTGCCGATCGGCAGGCCGAGTCGGGCAGGCTGAGCCGTGAGGCGCTTGTGCTGCGGAACCCGGTTGAACAGATGGGCCGGGCTATGCACCTCGTAGTCTTCGCGAGGGTCGTGCATCAGGATCTGTTCAGCGAGAGCCAGCCACCAGGGTTCGGTGATCTTGGCGGCCAGCTGCTTGCGCAGAACCTCTTTGTCGATGGCGACGAAGAAGTTGGCCAGGTCGCACTTGAGGTAGAAGATCGGTTTCGACCAGTTCTGACTGGCGCTGCGGATCTTCGCCTCAAGCCGCTTTGCGGCGTACAACGTGCCGCGCCCGGGAATGCAGGCGCAACTGTCCGCTATGAAGCTGGCGTAGAAGCGTGGTGCCACACGGTTGTACAGCAGGTGGTGGACGACGCGATCCCGGAACGCTGCAGCCCAAACCTCGCGGGCTTTTGGTCGGGTGACCACGAAGCATATTGAGCGGCCTGGCCGGTAGGTGCCGGCGATCAGGTCGGCGTGAAGCTCCGTCAGGTTGCGTTCCAGATCCATTTCGAAAGCCAGTGCGCTGGCGCTGTTGCGCTTTGTGCGGCGGCAGTCGTAGTAGGCCTGGACAAGTTCGCTGAACGGGTAGGGACCAACAGTCGAATCTGCGGACGGGGCGGACGCGGAGCTCGTTGTTCTTGTCGTTGTTGTTCTGATTGCCATCATCGAAGTTCATGTTGAATGCGTTGTTGGCGGAGCGCTGCGTACTCAGCCAGTGCCAGCGATCCTCGCGCAGGTCGATCAGGCCTTCAGACTTCGCCGCCATCAACAGTTGGCCTTCGAGACAGGATGGGATGAAGGCATCCAGTTCCAGGGCCTTCACGGCGATTACGCTGCCTGCCTTGGCCATGGCGCGGGTATTGGCTGCGCCGTCGCTGTAGCTCTTGGCGCCGGCGACATCCTCGCCGTATTCGCCCCAGCGGCCGGTCAGTTCGTCGTCGAGCAGCACCAGGGCGCGTTCCTCGCCGTTCAGCCAGTACCGGGTGACGAATGTTCCGCCGGCGAGCGGCTGGCCACGATCTGGAAGGTCGGCGGCGATTACGGATTGCTGTACTTTCTGGCTCATGGTTTTCTCCAGTCAGGCGCCGCCGTCCGTTAATGGGTGCGACAGTGGGTAGTGGCATTTTGGGTATATGTGGAGTATTTCTGTTCGCCCGGCATTTAGCCGGAATGAGGAAATACGGATGATTACCGATCACGAAGTTGCACTTGAGCAGGCGTTGGTTGCCATCATTGGGGCAGCCATTGCCAGCGGACTCGATGTAAAAACCTTGCTGGATGATGCGGCGGAGGGCCTGTTGGGTAACGCGCCATACCGCTGGGTAGGGCACCCGCATGTATCAAATGCCATTCAAGTGATGAGTGATGCTCATGCGCAGGCGTTGAGCACCGCTCCAGCTTCATAGTCGAGGCAGGATTATTCGTCGCGACAGATGCGCAGAGCTTCACGCCTGTAGGCCAGCTCAAGCTTTTGCGCCACGGGCTCGGGTACTTCGTATTTTTGTCGCGGCGGCGGCTTCAAGAAGCAAAGGGCTTGCTGAGGCCCGACCTCGTGAAGTGCGGGAATTATCAGCCTCATCGCTGCGCTTTGATCGTGTGAACCAGTCCATTTCACCAAGTCATTCAGTGCTGCCAAGGTTCCCGGTCTGGCGCCGAACCTGATCGGCGCACTGTCTGTAATGCGCGCCACGTTTTGGCTATCTTCGATTTTGTGGCGCGAGCCAACAAACCGCATAACGCCTTCCGGGCCCAGGTCTTGAACATGATGAATCATCAATGTCAGCGCCTCGCCTTGCTCAGTAATCTTGGCCCATTCCATCAACTCGGCCAGCGCATGGCGTGTACTGGGTGGAGCGCGTAGCCTCAACTCCTCTTCGCTGAGCGCAGCACGCTTTAACGCAGCTTTGGCTGATCGCTGCTGATCTGTCATCGCCATGACCTACCTCTTCTATCCCACTGGCCGGCAATGCCAGCCAGGTTTGTCGTTTGCGTTGTTGAACTCGAGCTATGCGGCGCATGAGGCTCTGCCCTGACGTGCTTTCGGGTAGTCGATGCCGTGGGCGGCAATGATTCGCTCGAAGGCTTTATTGCCGATGGCCAGCTTTCCGCAGCACTGGCGCCGGGAGATTCCAAGCTCCATGAAGGCCCTGATCCGCTCGGCATACTTCGCGTCTCTGGCATCAGCTTGCTCCTTGCGCAGCGCGTCATTCGCACCTCCCCGGGTTGGGCGCTGGAATGTGATGTCATGCTCTTTGGCGATGTTGTAGATAGCCTTCCTGCTGATGCCGACGGCTGCCGCAACCTCTACCTGGGTGTGCGTGCCGCTCAGCCCGCGAACTTGATCGACCAACTTTTCGCGCGCCTGCTGGCGGGCATCGAATGCAGTTGGTGGTGGGGGAGGCGCTTCAACCCGGCGCCGAACAAATGGCTTCGGCGCCGGCGGCATCTGGTTGCTGTAGCTGATCGGCTTGGGCTTGTAGTTGTAGGGCTCGGCTTCTTCGATCTTGCCGCCAGCGGCCAGGTACTGCTCGACCTGGGCTGCCAGTTCATTTGACTTGGGTCGAAGCTGCTCGACCAGACTGAGGTGGTTGCTGATCATGCGGCCTTACTCCGCAGCTTCGCCTCATACCCGTCCACCAGAAGCTTGAACTGCCAGAGGTCTTCTTCGAGCTTTTCGATGTAGTCGTCATCGCGCTTGAACTCTTTCCACCAGAGCTGGCGACCAACCACCTTCAGGTCCGGGCAGTACATCCCGATGTGCCACCATTTGCGCCCCGTAATCCACATACAGCCTTGGACTTGGTCCATGATTTCGCTGGCATCATTGTCGATGTGGAACGAGCGGAGCTTTTCCGGTGCGAGGAAGCACTTGTATTCTGCGCCGCCATCTTCACCGATGAAGCCGTCGGCACTGGCTCCGAAAACACCATCGTCGGTCTTGACCAGCCCCACCTGAGTAACCATCAGGCCAGTCTGGATTTCGTGCTCCATCCTCGCCTCAGGTTCCAGTTCGTGCCCCCGGCGCATTTGCCAGGTTTCAAAGCCGTTATCCAGCGGCTTGCCACCGATCCGCTCAACGGCAAGTCGGAATGCGTAATCCAAAGCCTTGGCAGTAGGCTCGCCCTTGTTTGGGCCTGACTTCAGGCGAGTTCGGGCGTCGCCGAACATGCTGGCGGTGATAACGCCGGCCCGCTCCTGGTGCCAAGCCTCTGAGCCCTGGGCGCAATTTACGATAATCATGCTGACACCTCCTCAAATTCGACTTCTTCGTCTGTGCCTGCATCGCCAACTGTTTCGGCGTCAGCCACTGGCTCAGGTTTCGTTTCGGCGGACTTCAGTGCTACACCGCGAGCTCCAACAGCCACCTTGAATGCCTCGTAAGAGGTCATGTCTTTGACTTCGTTGATGGCCGATACGCCTGCCTTCCAAACCTCTGTCAGGGCTTCCGGTGTGGCTGCTGCATTTGCCTGGGCAATCCAATGTTCAGCCAGCGCTGGGTCGTGCGGCGCCGGGGTGGGCTTTTGGTTTCCCGGCTGCGTCGACTCCTGTGGTCGCAGCTCTTCCGGCAGGTCTTCAATGTCTTGCGTGAAGATGTCCGAGGCCGCGGTGACGTTTAGCGTCATGGCGATCATGGCGCGCTTGCATGCCATCTTGAGGATGGTGTTCGCCAGGTCTGCTGGCTCGGTGCGGATCTGGTCGGCGGTGTTGCCGTTCTTGTAGTACTTTTTCCGGCGAAGGTTTTCCGGGGTGGCGTCGAGCTCTGCTTTACAGATCACGCCTCGCCATTTGTATTTCTCTTCGCTGGATGAGCACTCGCCAACGCCTTCGCCGAGGGCTACTCCGGAGATCTGATGGCGACCCACGCAGGTGACCCGGTAGCGAGCCACGCCTTGCACAGACAGGTCTTCGATCTTGTATTCCTGGGCAACCCTGAAGGTCACGCAAAGCACTTCGGCGCCAGGCTTGTACAGGGTTGGCTTTTGAGTGCCGGGGATGGTGCCGTAGTGGGTTTCGCGCTTCATGATGCCTTGCATCACTTCTTGCACCAGGTTCACTCGCTGGCGAATCTCGACCGCCGAGAAGCGGTGTGTTTCCGCCGCAGTGAGGCCCGAGGCCTCCCGTGCTGGCATCTGTATGATCTCGTTCATGGCGGCCTCAGTATTGAATGGTAATGGCAGGAATCTTGCGCTGAGCGATGAGGACGACAGCCTGCTTGGCGCATTCCTCTGGCATCCCGCCAGCGACGAAGGCGTCCAGCGCAGCACGGTTGATCTTCATCTTGTGAGCCTTGTCGGCCTCACGCGCTGCTTGCTGGCGAGCCGCTTCATCAGCTTCTGCTTGCTGACGGGCAACTTCGGCCAGTCGGGCGCGCTCAGCGGCTTCGGCTTGGCGGCGCTCGGAGTCGATCCGTTCCTGTTCGGCGCGCTGTTCGGCTGCTAACTGGTCAGCCTTGGCTTGTGCTGCTTGGCGTTCGGCTTGCTCAGCCTGGAGCTGCAGTTGCAGGCGCTGACGTTCAGCCAGTGCTTCGGCATCACGCGCTGCTTGTTCGGTGGCGCGTTGTGCGGCGGCGGCCTGATCCAGCAGTTCCTGTTCACGTCGTGCGGCGGCATCACGTTCAGCCTGTGCGCGTTGGTCAGCTTCGATACGGGCCTGTTCGGCGGCTACACGGGCAATCTCTGCCTCGCGGTCACGCTGGGCTTGTGCTTCGGCCTCAGCACGCAGACGGACCAGTTCGGCCTGCTCGGCTTCGTATTGCTGGCGGGTGGCAAGTGCGGCGCGCAGCTTGGTCAGCGTCGTTTCTTTGGCTCGGGCGGCTTCGGTCTCGAACTCTTCCCAGTGGTCGCCCATCTTGATGGCTTCGACAGAGGCGATGGATTCCAGCAGGACGGCGGCGCTGATGTCGGTTAGGTCGGCGCAGAAGTCGTGGATAGCCTGAACTGCATCAACGTGCTTGTCCTTGCGGGCCTGCTGCTCGGTTTCCCAGTCGGTCAGGGGCTTGCGTGTTTCATCGCGCAGCACGTCCATGGCATCGACGAACTCGCGCAACTCGGCCTCGACGACCTTTGGCATTTCCTTAAGGCGGCGCAGGTACTCGCGGCCGGGTTTCTCGACGGCGACCTTGGACTTGCTCACCTTGGCAGCCAGAGAGGCGATACGCTCGCGACCTTTGGCAGTCTTGAGGTCTGGCACCTGAGAGCTGACTTCCTCCTTCACCGCTTGCAGGAATGGCTTCAGGCCGTCTTTCACATAGATGGCTGGAGCATTGGCTTCGCTGATGTCGTCGATGGTGACGGCAACTTGATTCGCAGACATGGAGGCTTCCTTCCGCCATGCAGGCGGCGTATGAGTTCGAGTTATTGGGTTAGGAGGGGATATCAGGTCACGAACGGTCTGGGTTAGCCCGCGCTGCCGTGGTCGCCAAACTGGCTTTGCAGGTGAAGGACCAGCTCCTATTCGCCCTGATTGGCGGTGATGTGCTATCGCGCTCTTGCCGCCTTGCGCGTCTGGGCCATCCAGTTAAGGCCCTCCCAGCGAGGGTGAATTACGAAGTGATACGGTCGGCGAGGGCGCCGAGGATCATGACGAAGGTGGTGCCGAGTAGGACGATGGCTGAGCCGCGCAGGATGTAGATGCGTTTGGCGCGCTGGTAGGAGGTCATGACCAAGACCTCAGCTGCGACATAACCAATTCATGGAGTGCCTTTCCGTTCCTGCTGATGCGCTCGCCGCGAAGCTGCCACTTCTTCGTGCTGGGCCAGCAGTCGATCATTCGGCCATCAGGTAACGTCAGCACGACATGGAAGCCGTTGTTGTGCTTCTTGTGGGCAATACCGGTCCTGGACAGCCAGCCATCAAAGCGTTGCATGGCCTCGGCCTTCATGCGCTTTTTATGGCCTTCCGGGTTCGGCTCGCTCCCCTCGCCGCCGCAGTTACGGCAGCAGCGTGGATAGCCGACATCCTCACCGATGAAGTCGCAGCAGCTCATGCAATGAGAGCCATCGGCTACGTTGTCTTCGTAGAAGCTCATCGCGACACCGCCACAGGCAACTGAGCCGCCCGGTGCACTTCACGCATTTCGTCGTAGGCGCCCCAGATGAGGACGGTCACGAAGGTGAGGATCCAGAAGAGTTGTTTCATGATTCTTTCTCCTGCTTGGCTTTGATCGCGCAGTCGGCGTGCTGTGTGCGCCACTTACCTTGATGGCGTTCAAAGTACCCTGCGCCTGCTGGAACATTGCCGTGGCACCGATAGCAGACGCCTGCGTACTTGTTCCTCATTGCGCCACCCGCACAACTCGGCGGCCATTCTTGATGGTCACTGCCGAGCGGATCGGGCAGTTGATCACCAGCGTGTCACGGGGCAGGCCGAGCGCTTCATTCAGCGGCATGCGGGAGGGCGACAAGTGCTCAAGTACGAGCTCATCGACCAGTTCTTCGATCAGGGATTTCACAGGGGAAGTAGTCATTCCGGATCTCCATGTCTTTCGTGGCGGGCGTCGTCGAAGCCGAGCTGCCAGTTGCTGTGTTCGAGGCTTTCTTCTGGGAAAGGGCTCGAAGCGCGCTTGCTGTAAGCGCGGTAGCCAATGGAGTAGGGGGTCGGCGGATTGTCAAACGTTGCTTCGGGCTGGCTCATGCTGCGACTCCCTTCAGATCGTTGATGCGCTTGGCGCGCTTGTCGTCCAGTTCGTTGCGGTACTTGTTGGCCGTGGCTGGGTCGATCAGCTCGCAGAACTCGGCAAGCTCGATCATGCCCATCACGAAGGTGTGATCCGGCACCGGTGAATGAGTAACGCCGATCTTGGCGACCTCGTACTCGATGGCGAGGGCTGCTTTCTGGTCGCTCATGAGTCGTCATCCTCCGCAACCTGCTCCATGGCCAGGCCAAACCATGGCACGACCAGTTCGAGCGCGATTTCCTGAAGGCCGTGTAGGCCAAGCAACTTTTCCGCGAAGCTTTTGCCGTTTCCGCCTTTGATTGCGGCAATGACCAACTGCGCAAAGTTGTCCTCGTCGTCCTCGCCATCGATCTGGCGCTGATTCAGCTGCGCCTGGACCTTGTCGAGAAAGTCGGCGTAACTGATCACCTTCGTCTGGCGGCGAGTGCGAATCACAACGTCACAGCCCAGCACCAGTTGCTCGGCGGCGTTGTAGGCCCAATCATCAGCAGCCTCGTCGCGAGCTGACGTGTCGGCCGGAGTTATGTTGTCCCAGCGAGACTGGGCTGCTGCGAGTGCGTTCATGGTCGCCTCCAGATCGGCGTGTGTTAGGCGATATACCCGCCCGGCATAGTGGTGACGACCTTCCTCGGTGCGTCATGCATCCGACCTTTGGCGCAGTCGTGGACGTCGGGGCGGGGCTTGCGGGGTGAGGGGGTTGTGCGTTTCATGGCTGCACCTTCAGCCCGGCGGCTTCGATGGCTTTCGAACACTTCCGGCGCATGTCACAGCCGCCACCTGAGAATGTTGCTTCTTCGTCGGTTCGCTGAGCAGTCGGCATTGGCGGGAGCTCGATCACTATTGCCTTGCGTGACTGCCGCCATGCCCACCACGCATAAATCAGGGGACTTGTTGAGTAGCTATCGTCCTTCCGGCTGAGCTGTATAGCCGTCAATGGCTGACCGGCCTCTTCTGCAATAGCCGCTTCGAACTCATCACGCATCTTGTCGGTCATGGCGCCACCTGCTGAACCGCCTCGCGGAACCGTGAAGGCGCCCAGTCGCACGACTCGTCTTCTGCGATATGTCCGAACATAGCGATGCAGCGCTTTGCGTACACGCAGTCGCCGCAAGTCTTGCCTTCTGGCAGGTTCATCTTGTCGGCGTTGTCCGCTGTGCGCGGATATGGCTTTCGTTGTTCGCTCATGGCTGGCTCCGCTCGGCGAGCATGGCGTCTGCCTGCATATAGGCGACCTTAGAAATAACGACCATTCCTTCGTCGCGCCTGACCATTCCTTCGTCGCGCCCCATGTTGGCCAATTCGCGTTGAGTTTCAGGGTTCATGATTACTGCCGCCATCGCCTTGGCCGCGAAGTAATCGCGCAGGCTCATGCCAAGCACCGCTCCGTATTGGTTGCTGTCGAGCGGAAACGCCGGACCGCTTTCATCTATCGCGCTCATCACACTCACCTCCAATCGCGCAATAAAAAGCCCGACCGAAGTCAGGCTTTACCTTCCCTACGTCACGACCGGGCGCATGAGGCGTCGGATCGTTGTTGTCTGTTACATGGCTGCAAATCCTCCGCGTTGAGTTGATAACTGTATTGGCCAAGCAAGCTCCGAAGTAATCGAAACTCCATTCACCGCCTTAAGCGATATGCATACTCTCAGAAAGGATTTACTCGAGTTATCCCGTCCTACCATTTGCGAGCATCACCAAAATGCTTGAACTTGCTTGCCGATACAGCCTCTCCATCACCATGGAGATATCGGGCCATTTTCGTCTGGCAAGACGTGTACGGAGAGGGGGGCGGGTTATTCGGTGGCTTTGGCGATTGCCGCAGCAGCATCAGCGATTGCTTTGTCAGTGACCTCGTTGCGGTGACCTGGCAAATAGCCGATCAAAGCCATATGCGCGGTCTTGAGTGCAGCCAGAAGCGCTGGTGCAGAGGCAATCAGCTTGGCGTCGTCTCGCCAATTGGCAAGCTTCTGGCCTTGCGTGATTGCGACGTAACCTGAATTCAGCATGTCGCAGATGATTTCATCGGTTGGCCGCAGTTCAGTGATTACTTCCCACGGCCCAGGCGTATGTTTTTCCGTCATGATCTTGCTCCGTTCGTGGCTTTCGAATGCCTCCCGGGGTGTGAGAGGCATTTGTAAAGCCAGATGGCCAGCCTGAAACAGCAGGAAGCCATCTGATATCCGGTCGCTCTCTACTGGAGGCAGCGACTGGGTGTTGCGTCAGTCATCGATGTAGGTGGCCTCGTTGCGAGGAGTGTTGCTTCGTCCACATCGGTAGATCGTCTAGATTCATAGCTCGACCCGCTTCGGCATGCTTGTGAGCGGCGGGGTTGTCCTCGGCCAGACGATCTACCGATGCGCTCTCATAGAGAGGATCGGGCAGTTAACGACAGGCTGTCGTGGCGCTGGTTGTTCAGTCGTCTTCGTCCTGGGCGAGCATCTTTTCGATGTCGTCGGCGGTTGGCTTCTTCCAGTTCTTGATCTGGCCAGTTTCCAGATCGATGTTGAGGACCAGGTAATCACCGTAGTGGTCTCCCGGGAAGAAGTCCGGCACATAACCTTCGTAGCTGCCTACTTCTTCGCCCTGTGCGTCCTTCAGACCGGCAGCGAAGCCGTCTCGCACCTTGATGTGCAGGTGCAACTCGGTCACGTCGACCTGCACCGTTTTCTGCTGGTTGATTTGCATGCTGCTGTCTCCGGTTGATTTTCCGGATGACCCTGTTGCCAAGGTCATCGAGGAAATCTGTCATCTCCACCACGCGCATCGCCCGATTCATATCTCTGGCCGGCGTCACACATTTCGTGTTCAGTGTTCTTCCCGGCTGGCTTGCGTGGTTTCGCGTACTCACATCTGGTGAGCACGGCCAGTTCCAGAGCTGGCATGGCATCGACTATTTGTTGCTCGCACTTACCGAAACGTCCGGGGTAGTCGATGGCGAGGATCCTGAGTTGTTAAAGAGCTGCAGGACTTTTCAGTCCCTGGCGCCTCGTTGTTCTGTGGCGTTGAACAAAAGATAAGCCAATGCCTAATGTCTGTAAATAGGTAATGCCTAATTATTTTCAAATAATTTTCCTCAGCTGTCGGTTCGATTTGGGGTGTTGCTTTTCGCAGCCGTTGCGATAAGCTTTGCTAAACCTGTATGGATGTACAGCACTTGGAGGCGGTAATGGCGAAGGCGCGAAAACCAGAAAAGAAGGCAGAGCGGAAGGAAATGAGCGGTATTGAAAGGCTGGGGCTGCGGGTGTCTTCGATGATCAATCACCCTGCCGCGCAGGCTCAGCGCTGGGTAATGATCCATCGCCTGGATTCGGATGGTGATCAAGAGTGGGAGGAGGTGATGGGCCTGCTATCCGAGACGGATGGCATCGACATGACATTCAATGACGATGAGTCGGTGACGCTGAAGTGGGAGGCGAGCGTGGAGGAAGATCGCCCCGTGGAAGTGGAGGATGAACTTGAAGTGGAGGAGGTCGCGCCGTTCTGAAGTTACAAAAAAGCCCGCGCTCAGTGGCGGGCTTTTTACATTTTCAGGCTGTTACAGCTTTGATGCTGCCTCGCTGGCCTTAGCTGCTTTTTTCATCGCGACAGATGCGGCAACCTCATTATTCGAAACAGACGCTCCGAAGGTATTGATATCGTCTGAGTAGCGATTCAGTGAAATCGTTACCCTGCGACCCTTCCAAATAAGGATGTCATTCTCGAAGGTGGCCCCGGCCTGGGTCTTCACCGCCTGAACAGAACTGGTCGATGGCTGGCCGTATTTCGATATGAATAACGCTTTCACCTTATCGAAGTCGCGGGTGTTCCCAGAAAGGTACAGATACTCGATCTTCCTATCAGAAAGCATTGTATTGAGGCTGTAAAAGTACGAGAGCCCAAGCTTCGGCAGACCTTTTATTTCGTAGTAGTCGGCTGTGTACGCCTTATCTCGGCAGAGGCTTGCGGGTTCTTGCCCAGGAGATAGGCGAGGGCACTCGGGCAAATCATAAACAATATCCCCGCTGAGCTTTACGCCCATGAAACTATCAGGCTCTAGATTCCAGGGTGGTGGTTCTGCTGGTTTTTTTGCCGCTAAAGCTGAGCTCGTGACGAGAGATGCAAGCAGGAAAAAGGCAATCTTCGATTTCATTGGTTCCCTCCAGGGTTGATCTAGAACTCTACCTCGGTGCACGGCCATCATTGTCTAGCAGGTAAGGGCGGGAGCGAAAAATACCGCACTGGGTGGGCCACGCGCCAGCTAAACCAGGTGCGCATTCCACACCAGTAGCACGCGCGCGAGGATGTGGGTGTCGTCCCGCCGTATACGCTTTGGCGTGTGGCGTGCGTTATCCGAGATGATTTCAAAGTGATCGGCATCAGCGACCTGCACGCGCTTGATGTACAGCAGGTCATCCCACACATAAAGATAGATGCCGTCCCCCACGAAATCCCTGATGCTAATGTCTACGATCAGCGGGTCTCGATGCTTGATCGTCGGCTCCATTGACTGGCCCCAGCCGGTGACCAGCTTGAGGTAGTTGAAGTCTTCGTACTCAACGCCAAGCTCGCGAAGATGCTTTTGACTAACGCGAATATCCTTGAGCATCTCTGGGAAGTCAGCCGCCTTCTGCCCATCACCCATTGCGCCGCGGACGTCGTAGTGCGCAATCCTGATTTCGTCACCAACTAGGCCGTGGCGAGAGAAATCTGCGGTCACAACATTGCTCGGCGTTTCAGCCGCCGCCACGATTCGGTCGCGAACATCGCTCGATAACCCCTTTCCTTGAGTCATCAGCATCCGGCGAACAATCTCAGCCGCCGATGCTGGTGGCTCCGGCGCGTCCTCAATTTGACCAATGAGAGCTTCGGCTGAGTCATCCGAGAGGTTTTCGTAAGAAAAGCCAGGACGCAAACCCCAATGCTCTGGGCCTACGACATCAGCGAAGTAGGCGATCACGTCCATCAGTTTCGACTTGTCGATACGACCGTTTTTCACCCAGCCCTGTACCGACGGAGGCTTCACCAGGAAGTCGTCTGCGAGTTTCTTTTTCGATACGCCCTTGGCGATCCGTGCGGCCTCAATGGCGGCACCTAATTCCGGTCCGGTAAGCATTGCCTAATTAGGCCTATTTTGGCATTGATTAGGCAATGGCTTGTCTATGATAAGGTAATGCCTTATATTCACATCCAATCTCCAGGAGAGAACTCATGAAATCAGCAGATGCAGCCAAAGAAGCATCCCGACTGCTGGGCAGCCAAGCGGAACTGGCGCGCCTGCTTCGGGTTACAGCTCCAACCGTCAACCAGTGGTGCTCGGGCGAGCGCGCCGTACCGGCAAAGCGAGCCCTCCAAATCGAGGCATTGACCGAAGGCCAGATCAAAAAGTCCGACCTCTGCCCATCTTTTCCATGGGGTCAGATCAATGCTGACCCCAGCCAATCCCTTTCTGCCGCTTAACCCAATTTCAACCACGCAAGGAATAAATAAATGGCCTACGACGACACACGCCACCTAAAGGATCGGGAGATCAAATCCCGCTATGACGACGAAACCTATGAAGCGCTGAAAGCGGTAGCGCGACTCCACAAGCTTCAGCTCGCCGTGTTCGTTCGCATGTGCGTTGAGGAAAAGCTGGAAAGCATCGTTGAGACAGATGCTACCGGTAAACACATGTCGGCCTGAAGGGCCTGAAGGAGGCTATGTGCCTGAAACCACGATCTGCCATGGGATCGATGGGCGCCTCTACGAAAAGCTTGAACGGTTGGCAAAAGACGCGGGCATGACGCCCGACGAGTACGCCGCAAAGCTTGGAGCAGAACGCTTTTTCGAGAAGACCAGGCCAAAGGGAGCAGGAAAGCTTCGAAACCTGCCAACACCCCGGCGCAACCATCCGCCGGACTTAAAAGGGCCTGAAAAAGGAGGGGCTGATGAAGACCTTGAATAGCTGGCTCACCAAATCGAAGACACAAAAAAGCCACCGGGCAAGGGTGGCTTTCTGTGTTTCGCATTGCACTAAGTTCTGGAGCAGATAATGCGCACTCAACATACCAAAGTCAATCCCCTATCAATTCATTCCGCGCCACGTTTCGTCCTTGATGAAAATGTGTCGCGGATTTCCGCCGTAGATGTCGGCGGCGTGACTATTCGTCGTGACGCAGACGGTCGCTATTCGCTGAATGATCTGCATCGATCTGCTGTAGAGAATGGCAAGGCTACTGATAGCCAGCGCCCCGGCAACTTCCTGAAAGCTGACTCCGTGTCTGCATTCATAAAGGCTCTAGAAACTGCTACGAAAATAGCAGTTTGCGTAAAGCTCCCAGGCCGGTCTGGCGGAACATTTGCTGATGAACTGATTGCCATCCGTTATGCCGCGTGGATAGAGCCTGCTTTCGAGGTCGACGTCTACCGCACCTTTCAATCCGCAAAGCGTTCTGCCGCCGAGAGCGTTCGAGAAGGTGTTGACCACGCAATGTCCCGCGAGCGTGCGCGCCTTGAAGCGCCGGCTCTCACTGACGCAATAAAGCATGGTCGCCTAGCTGCCGGTAAAGAAGTGAAGCACTACCACTTCAGCACCGAATTCGACCTGATCAACCGCATCGCCCTCGGCATGCCATCCAAGCAGTACCGCGTTGCTCACTGCATCAGCCAGAACGAAAGCATCCGCGACCACCTAACTCCATGCGAGATCAAGTGCATCGAGCATTTGCAGCGCCTGAATGCCTCGCTGATCGACGTCGGTATGCCTTATGAGGCCCGCAAGGAGCAGCTGAGCAAGGTTTACATCCAGCGCCATAGCCGTGCGCTTCTTTCTGAAATCAAGCGCCTGGAGTTCTGACCATGGCCGGAGACTGGATAAAAATGCGAATTGACCTTCAAACTCATCCGAAAGTTTTCCGCATGGTGTCCGCATTGCAAGCGGACAGATTGCGGGTTATCGGCGGACTACATGTCGCTTGGAGCATTTTCGACACCCATTCCGATGACGGTGTGCTTCATGGTTACACTGTCGATGCAATGGACGCTGTAATCGGCTGGCCAGGCTTCACTCAGGCCATGGTTGACGTCGAATGGGCCTGCATCACTGACGACCACTGTTTGATCATGCCGCGCTTCGATGAGCACAACGGAAAGAGTGCAAAACGCCGCGCAAATGACTCTGAAAGGAAGCGCAACTCCCGTGAATCCGGGGGTGTCCGCAATGTGTCCGCTAGTGATGCGGACAAAAGCGTGACCAGAGAAGAGAAGAGAAGAGAAGAGAATAAAGATCAAGATCAAAAGACTTCCTCGATTCCAGATCGGGAGGACCTCTTCGCAAAGTTCTGGGCGATGTACCCGAACAAGAAGTGCAAGGCGGCTGCGCAGAAGGCTTGGTCGAAAATCAAGGTCACTGAAGGCCTCTTCGAACTGATCGCTGAAGGCCTCGCCAAGCAGGTCGTGTCGCCCGCATGGACCAAAGACAACGGCCAGTTCATCCCGCACCCATCTACTTGGCTCAACGGAAAGCGCTGGGAGGACGAGGTTGTCACGCCGCCAAACAACGTCCATCCATTCCCACAATCTCGCCATACCGGCTTTGACACTCGCGACTACTCCGCTGGCCTGACCCAGCGGGAGGATGGCACTCATGCGTTCTGAAAACGTTATTGCAATGCCATCGGCAGTTGCTGAGCCGCATGCCCAGCCAGCTGTGTGTGACGATCACGGGCCATTCAGCCAAAAGATCAACGTGATCTTTGGAAAGGAGTTCAAGACGGGTTGCCCTGAGTGCAGCCGCATCCGCAACGAGGAGGAGGCGGTGCGCACGCAGGCCCATGACGCAATGCTGGAACGTATGCGGATGGCTGAAAAGCTCGGCTCAGCGCTTATTCCTAAACGATTCACCGGCAAGACCTTTGACGGATACGTCGCCAAGACTGGCGAGCAGAAGGAAGCGCTGCGCATCTGCCGCAAGTATGCCGACGTGTTCCCGGAGATCTTCGAGACTGGCCGTTGCCTGCTGCTGTTGGGAAAGCCTGGGACCGGGAAAACCCATCTCGCCGTATCGATCGCCAACCAAATCATGAGCACTTCCAGCGCAACAGCCGTGTATCGCACCGTAGGAGCCGTCCTGCAATCGATCAGGGCTACGTTCGACAGATCCAGCGATCAGTCTGAGGCTCAGATCCTGTCGAGCCTCATAGGACCTTCTCTGCTGGTCCTGGACGAGATCGGGGCCAGCAAGGAAAGGCCAAGCGACTTCGAGCTGTCCACCCTGTTCTCCATCATTAACGGCCGCTACGAGCAGCAGCGCCCGACCATCATCGTTTCCAACCTGAAGGCCGACGAGTTACCCGGCGCGCTAGGGGATCGCTGCGTCGATCGCCTACGCGAAGGTGGCGGTATTGCGGTCAAGTTCGACTGGGAATCACAACGCGGCAAGGAGGGCTTCTGATGAAAGATCATACCGATAGAGCGGCTATTCGAGTTGTTGTCGCCATGATCTCGATGCTGCTGTTCATAACGATTATCTGGGGGCCGGTGAACACCATTTGGGTCGCCCCGTGGATTTATGACGGCACCACGTTCGGCTCGCTGGCTTGGCGCAAGGCATGGGTCATAAACGGATGGATTCTTTTCGCGCCGATCTTCGTCACGTTTGGATACTGCGTCTTCACGATGGCCAGAGCTATTCGAAAAGACGAGATCGAACGCAGCAATCGGAGGGCTTCGTAATGGCTGACATCTGCGATGACGCCGACATCCTCATTGAGCAGCGCCGCGACCAAGCGCTTGCCCAGATCCCCCGTTACACCGGCATCAGCGCCACAGAGTGCGAGTGCGGCGAAGAGATTCCAGAAGGCCGTCGCCAGGCTATTCCGGGGGTGCAGCTGTGCGCTGGGTGCCAGTCCATCAGCGACCTGAAAGCGAAGGGGGTGCGCCGTGGGTAAGTTCGATCAATCCGTACTCGCTTACTACCAAGAGCAGGGCGGCGCCACTGCCTGGATTTGCTCGGGCGCATTGAAGGTTCCTCGGGAAGAGGTGAGCAAGGCCCTTCAGCGCCTCAAGCGCAAGGGCGTGATGAAAAACAATGGGCCTTTTTGGGAGTGGAAGGCGCCGTCGCGGCAGGAGGTTGGCTATGAGTAACGTCATCGTCAAACCTCGCCACTTCTGGTCTGCCGGCGCCAATCGAATCCGCGACGTGTTCAAGCTGGCCTATCAGTTCGCCTTCGACCTGTCGGTGTCCAGCGCAGTCGAGATCATCGTCCGCCCGGTGAAGTCCCGCCGCACGCTGGAGCAGAACGCCAAGCTGTGGGCAATGCTCGGCGACATCTCTCGCCAGGTTGAATGGCCGGTCAACGGCGTCATGCAGAAGCTCGACAGTGAAGACTGGAAAGCCCTGATGACCGCCGCAGCCCGCCAAGAGATCCGCATGGCCCAAGGCATCAACGGCGGCGTGGTGATGCTCGGGGAGAGCACCAAGCGCATGACCGTTGCCGAATTGGGCGATGTCATCGAATGCATGTACGTCTTCGGCGCCGAGAAGGGCGTCACCTGGAGCGAGCCGAAAGGGCAGATGCCAGAGACTTGGGAGGCGGCAGCATGATTTGGTTTATCGCGCTGATTCTGGCCATGGGCGGTGAGCCGTTTGGTGCTGTGGTGTGCTGCCTGATCGCTGCCGTGATGGAGGTTCGCTGATGAGCCTCTCATCAAAACCGCGCAAGCCCAAGACCTGCATCAACGAAGAGTGCAGGGCCTCATTCGTACCTCAGCGCCTCGGTCAGAAGGTCTGCAGCCCTGCCTGTGGACTGGCAACCAAGGACGTTAACGCTGACAAGGCGCGTAAGGCCCTTGCCGATGTAGGGCGCAAGGAGCTGAGAGCGGCCAAGGAGCGCGTTAAGCCGAAGGGTCAGTACATGCGTGACTGCCAGATCGCGTTTAACGCCTGGATACGCGCCAGAGACGCCGGGAAGCCATGCATCTCATGTGGAACGACCGCGAATGTCCAATACGCAGCCGGCCACTACCGCACCGTCAAGTCGTGCCCAGAGCTTCGATTTGAGCCGCTCAACGTTCATTTGCAGTGCAATCGCAACTGCAACATGGGGAAGTCCGGGGCAATTGTTGAGTACCGCATCGAGCTGGTGAAGCGGATCGGCGCCGAGCTCGTTGAATGGCTCGAAGGTCCTCATGAGCCCAAGCGCTACACCATCGAAGATCTGAAGGCCATCACCGCCAAATACCGCGCCAAGACCCGTGAACTAAGGAGATCAGCGGCATGACCACCATTCCAAGCGACATCCTGCCTCACCTGTGGCTACTCCTGATCATGCCGGGGTATTGCGTATTGGCTGCCTTGATTCGCCGGGGGATTCGGACATGACAGCAGAAATTCATCAGTTTCCCGCGTCTCGCCGCCTGGAAAACAAGCGTATCGCTCGCGAGCAAGAAAAACGCAACGTGCTGGCCGAGTACCTAAGGACTGTCGCGACGTGGATACAGCGTGACGACGTTGAGTGCGAGCCGACCGCGCTAGTGCTGATTCTTTCTGGACGGACCGGCGATGAAGTCGTCTGGAAAGGCTATGAGGACAACGCGGAAGTGAGCCTGCGCGATGCCGGGCGCGCAGCAAATGCCCAGTTCAATACCCCATACAAGCGACGTGGCGGAAATTTCCACGATCGGAGGAGGCCATGAACTGGAAAGCCATCAGCAAGCACTGTCTGTCCAGCGATGAGGGCTATCTGCTGAGCAAGTACGCGCTCGAGCATGGCGCGGCCTACGTCGCCCGGACACCCTCGGGGAAAATCCTGCACTCAGGCAAGGATCTGGACAAGGCCAAGGCAGCCTGCAGCGAACACTTTAAATCGACCATGGGGATCGCAGCATGAAGGCACACGAATTTCTCGGAAAGGCCCAGGCCATCATGCTGGAGCGGGGGAAGCAGTACGACAAGCCAGAAGGGGAGCGCAGCATGGGGACTGCTGTGTCGGCGTTCAACACCATCACCGGCCAAGCGCTTAGCGAGGCTGAAGGTTGGCTGCTGCTCCAGATCCTGAAGGACGTGCGCCAGTGGCAGAACCCGGCCTACCACGCTGATTCCGCCGAAGACTGCGTGGCCTATGCCGCGCTGAAGGCCGAAGCCCTCGCCGGAGCCGCCCAATGACCGAATGCAAAGCGAGCGATGAGCAAATCATCGAAGCGCTCAAGACCATGACAATGGCGGAAGCGGCTGCTCACTTCGGCCTGAATGAGCGGACGTTGTACAAGCGCAAGGCGAAGATGGCCCGCAAAGGCTGGAGCCCGGAACACGACATGACGCACATCGTGCCGGATGGGTTTCACCTGAAGGGCACGTCGAGTCTGTACAAGGAAGGCGTGAAGGCCCCGGTGCTTCAGTGGGTGAAGACGAACATCGACCATGAGCGGCAGCGGGAGCTGATGCAGGCCGCCGTCGAGGCTATGGGCGAGGATCTGCCGCGGATGGCGTTCGCGCCGGCGCCGGCCGCCTGCAACACCGACCTGCTGAACTGCTACGTCGTGACCGATTACCACCTCGGCCTGCTGTCCTGGCACGAAGAGACGGGCGCCGACTACGACCTGAGCATTGCCGAACAGCAGCTTGTTGCTTGGTTCGCAGCGGCAATCCGGATGGCGCCGGATGCTGAGATCGGGGTGTTTGCGCAGCTCGGTGACTATCTGCATTGGGACGGGCTCGATGCCGTAACGCCGGCCAGCAAGCACCTGCTCGACGCTGACACCAGGTTCCAGAAGCTGGTGCGCGTGGCAATCCGCGTAACTCGCCGCGTCGTCGACATGCTGCTCACCAAGCACCAGAAGGTTCACGTCCTGATGGCCGAGGGTAACCACGACACCGCCAGCTCCATCTGGCTGCGCGAATGGTTCTCTGCGATCTACGAGAACGAGCCGCGCATCACCGTCGACCGCAGCCCGGATCCGTACTACTGCGTCGAGCACGGCCAGACCAGCCTGTTCTTCCACCACGGCCACAAGAAAAAGCCAGCATCGGTATCGGATGTGTTCGTCGCCAAGTTCCGTGACGTCTTTGGTCGCACTCAGCACAGCTATGCGCACCTCGGCCACCTGCACCACGTCGACATCAAGGAAAACAACCTGATGATTGTGGAGCAGCACCGCACTCTGGCCGCGCCTGATGCCTATGCAAGCCGTGGCGGATGGATCAGTGGCCGTGACGCAAAGGTCATCACCTACCACAAGCAATACGGCGAGGTAGGGCGCCTGACCATCAATTCCGACATGTTGAAAGCGGGGGCAGCATGAAGCTAATCAATGCAAGACAGGTATGGACCGAAGCACAACACGAATCGAATGCATCGATCAGCGCGGTAGCAATCGACCGGGCAGAGTCGGCACCAGTGAAGACTGGAGGCCGCATTGGCAAGCGCGAGGCCCAGTTCCCCGCACTAGGCAGTGAAAAGGGTGAGGAGGCTGGTCGCTTCTCGGTGCCTGGGCAACGGATCAGCATCAGCGAGACCCGCCGTACATCTGCCGGCCGGTCTACCGCCCGCGCCGCACATCTGGCGGCCATCGGCAAGGTGCTCCGCGCTATCGACACGCTGCCATTCCAGGTTCAGCAGGTCGGGCACTTCCTGTATCACCCATGCATGACCATGCAACACGTCATGAACGCGGTGCTGCTGATCACCGCGAAGGCTGCTTTGCCAGACCTGACATCAGCCAAGCGGGTGAAGGCCCAGTACCTGGTAACCATGGCGCTCCAGTCGTACAAGGGTGAAGTAAGCGGGGCGGCAGAGTGGGGGCCGGCAAGGGTGGCGACGGAGATGAAAGACTTTTTCGGAGTGTCGATCGAGCCGAAGCACTGGAACCGTGATTGGCTGGAGTTGTGGGATTCCCTGAAAGCGGTGATCAAGGAAGTTGATATTCAGGCACTTCAGCCTATCTGGCAGGTGATACACGCGGAAAAAGAAGAAGAGGCGGCATAAACATATTGACATGGTGGGGATTTGCGGGTACTTTTCCCATAGTGCACAAGTCACCACCAAAGCACACGACCTCAGAAGCCCAGCCACCGCGCTGGGCTTTTTCGTTTTCGGCTCGCACAAACCCATAGCTTCCAGGCTGGGATTGCTAGCGCAGCCGCTTGATCCTCGCAGGCGCAAGACTGATAGACCAAACCTGCCTCCATAACTGCAGAGGCAACCTATGACCACACGCATTCGCTGCAAACTCATCTGCCACGGTATCTGGCCCCACGAATACACCAATGAGAGCAATCCTCTCTCCAAGGTTCGCTTTGGCGCCGTGTATTCACCTGACACCGGCAACCCCGACGACGAGAACGCTGTGTTCGGCAAGGCCACGCCCTTCGGTGAGTTCAACCTGACGATGGCTACCCCGGTGGCTGACAAGCTGGAGCAGGGTAAGGCCTATTACGTGGACATCACCCCGGCTGAGTAACTTTCTAATCCGCCGCTCCCCAGCGGTTTTGGCGCCTCACACTGGCGCCTTTTTTATTCCTTGGAGTCACACCATGGCCGAACCTGCGAGCACCACTGCCGCCGGCGTACTGCTCGCCAAGTACGGCATTATCATCGCCGGGTTTGCCGGTGCGATCCTTTCGCTGACGTTCCTGCAAGGCCTGACCCGCAAGCAAGCGGCCTGGGCATTCTTCACTGGGTTCAGTTCAGCGATCTTCTGCACGCCTCTGGCGATCGAGTTCTTCAAGATTGCCCCGGGCAGTGAAACTCAATACGGCGTTGCCTTCCTGATTGGCCTGCTGGCGATGAACATCATCCCGGGCCTGAGAGCACTGGCAGGAAAGTTTGGCGCTACGGGAGGTGCGTAATGCACGTCATCCTTCAAGTCGTCGACGCCTTCCTGTGCGTGCTGGTGGTCATTGCAGCCGCTGAGTACCTGCGCCGCGTACGCCCGATGGACGAGCCCTTGCTGAGCATCTCGTTCTACCTGGTCGCCATCGCCGCGTTCGGCAGCTTCATCATGAACATCAAGGGTCACCCCGTCAGTCCATTCGCAATGACGATGCACGCAGCGGTGATCCTCTACGCGATCGCCAAGCGCGGCCATATCTGCAATATCCCGCCAAGTTCCACGGAGCGCACATGAACCTGATCCCCCAATGGCAACAGCTCTGGAAGATGTACAGCGTTCAACTGGCTGGCCTGCTGACCCTGCTGAACACTGCCGCCTACTTCTGGCCGGGTTTCCAGGCGTTCGTCGGTCCTGAGTTGTTTGCCGCTGTGAATGGCCTGCTGGCTGCCGGTATCGCCGTAGTGCGCGCCGTTCAACAGCCGAGCATCACCACGCCAACCGTTTAAACCAAAGGGTGCCTGGCTTCGTGCGGGCGCCACTCTCTACACGCAATAGACTGTGCATATCCGGCTGAAACGGCTGGAATACTGGCAGTAGATTGCACATCCATGGTGACGATATGGCCCGGAAAGTATTCCTTCTCGCCTATCACCCATGGTGGTTCCGCCTGTACGTGGTAGGGGTCAACACCTTTGCCTATCTAGCAGGCCTGGAAGTCGACACCGACAAGCTTGAGGCCCAGGGGTGGAAGGCGACTCGGTACCGCGAGATCGAACCAAAAGACCAATAACAAGCCGATGAGGTGAATCAATGCTGGGTTACATGACCGCCAGAGAAGCGAAAGCTGAAGGTTTCACCAACCACGGTAAGTACTTCGGCATTCCTGTTTGGATTGGCGATCCTGAAGGTGACTTCATGGTGGCCACCAAGTGGGCCCCGATGGAATACCTGATGGATGTCGCCCACCGCATCGAAGGCATGATCCACATGATGCGCGGTACCGAGCCGAGCTTTATGTTCCTGCTCGGCCCTGAGATCGAATAACCCTATAGGTGATGCCAATGACCACGATCGCCTACAAGGACGGGATCATCGCCTATGACGGTCGTATCACCCGCGGCAACCAAATCGTTTACGACGACTTCGACAAGTGCCTTGAGCGTGACGGTGTCCAGTTCGTGTGTTCAGGTGGCATCTCAGACTTCGACAAGATCGTCAGCGCCTACTTTGGCGGCGAGGTGTCGGACTGTAGTGCTGTGGCACTGATCGTGGTTGACGGGGCTGTGTGGCACTCGGCAGTAGATGAGAACACCGGCTTCTGGAAGTCGCCATTGATGCTCGACAAACCCTATGCCCTCGGCAGTGGAACAGAACACGCCCTCACCGCAATGGACATGGGCGCATCTGCCTACCAAGCCGTGGAGATGGCCATGAAGCGTGACAGCTGCACTGGCGGCAAGATCAGAACGCTAACCGTGAAGGTCGAGCAGTAGAAGGAATTCAACATGGCAGCAAAGCAACCCGACTGGGAGGCCATCGAACGAGCCTACCGGGCCGGCGCGCTGTCCCTGCGTGGAATCGCTGACAAGTACGACACCAACGAAGGCACGATACGCAGCAGAGCCAAGAAGAATGGCTGGCAGCGCGACCTCACTGCCCAGGTGCGTACAGCGACCAAGGAAAAGCTTTCACGCAATGCTTCACGCACCGACGTCACGCAGCGTGAAGTGCGTGATGATGCGCAGATCGTTGATGAAGCTTCTGATGAGGCCGCATCGATTGTATTGGCCCACCGAGCCGACCTTGGGCAGTGGCGAGACATATCCAGCAAGCTTCGTCAGGCGCTGAGCGAGATTGAAGTCAACGAGGAGAACCTTGGCGACTTCTCCCGCGCGTTGAACGCCGGCGTTGATGCACAACTGAAGGTCATCAAGGGCGAGCGCCAGGCCTACAACATGGATGCCGATGCTGGCGGAAGCGATTCCGACGAACTCTCCAAACTGATGGACGATCTATCGAAGGAAGCCTGACATGAAGCCCGAGCACATGAAGCTGCTCCGGGACAAGCGTTGGAGGCTGAACAATCTCTACGTCATCAACGACAAAGCAGGCAAGAAGGTCCGCTTCCGGATGACGGACGAGCAGGTCGAGTACTTTGATGGGCTGCATACGCGCAACATCATCCTGAAGGCTCGCCAGCTCGGCTTCACCACTGAGTGCTGCATCATCCAGCTGGACGCGGCCCTGTTCGAGTCGGCCAAGTGCGCGCTGAT
Organism: Pseudomonas fluorescens group sp. PF-69; assembly: GCF_054481235.1. NCBI lineage: Bacteria > Pseudomonadati > Pseudomonadota > Gammaproteobacteria > Pseudomonadales > Pseudomonadaceae > Pseudomonas > Pseudomonas fluorescens group sp. PF-69. Next base: position 3,852,319 of record NZ_JBTMNC010000001.1, read on the forward strand.
CGCTCACACCCTGAACGACGCCAAGCGCCTGTTCCGGGAGAAGGTCAAGTACGCCTACGACAACCTTCCTGCTGAGATCCGCAAGGCCAACCCGGCGCGCAATGATGCGTCTGGTGAGCTGGTGTTCAGCAAAGGCGGCTCGATCTACGTTTCCACGTCCTTCCGGGGCGGCACGCTGCGCTACCTGCATGTGTCCGAGTTCGGGAAGATCTGCGCCAAGTTCCCGCATAAGGCCCGCGAGATCGTCACTGGTGCCTTCGAGGCTGTGGCCACTGACTGCTTCGTCACGATCGAATCGACGGCTGAGGGTCGGGCTGGCTACTTCTTCGATTACTCGCAGAGCGCCGAGAAACAACAGATGTCCGGTGTGCCCCTGGGCCTGCTGGACTGGAAATTCTTCTTCTTCTCCTGGTGGAAGAACAAAGACTACCGCCTTGACCCGGCTGGAGTGGTCATCCCGCAGCGGCTGACCGACTACTTCAATGAGTTGGCAGCCAAACACGGGATCGTCACCAACGACGGCCAGAGAGCCTGGTACGCAGCCAAGGAGAAATCCCTCGGCGACGACATGAAGCGGGAATACCCGTCAGTGCCGGCCGAAGCGTTCCAGCAGTCAGTCGAGGGCGCCTATTACGCCAAGCAGTTCGCCAAGCTCTATGCCAACAAGCGCATAGGGGTTATCCCGGACAACAGTCATCAGCCTGTGATGACCTTCTGGGATATCGGCGTCGGAGACTCAACGGCCATCTGGTTCGTGCGCCAGATCGGCACTGAGTACCACGTCATCGACTACTACGAGAACAGCGGCGAAGGCCTTCGGCATTACATGAAGGTGCTCAAGGATAAGGGTTACACCTATTCCGAGCACTGGGGGCCGCATGACATCGAGAACCGCGAGTTCGGCAGCGATGCCAAGAGCCGCAAGGACATCGCCAAAGAGGGCTATGTTATCGACGGAGACAAGTACTCCATTCGGTTCCAGGTCGTTCCCAAGACAGGCGTTGACACCGGCATCGAGGCGGCGCGGGAGATCCTTCCGCTCTGCGTGTTCGATGAGTCCAAGTGCGAAGAAGGTATCGGTCACCTCGAAAACTACCGCAAGGAGTGGGACGAGAACCGCGGCTGCTGGAAGGACAAGCCTCTCCATGACCGCACCTCTCACGGCTCCGACGCCTTCAGATACTTCGCTGTCGCCAAGACCAAGCGTGTACGCACCGCATCCACCGCACCTCTGAGAATTTGACCTATGAGCAGTGACGATCCAAGCAAGACACTGCCCGCAGTGGACGCCATGCGCGAAGACTGGGCCATTGTTGATCCTTTGATGGGCGGCACCCGGGCGATGCGCGAGGCAGGCGAACAGCTGCTGCCGAAGTGGCCGAAGGAAGAGCCTGAGGACTACCGCAAGCGCCTGAGCCTGTCGACACTGTTCCCGGCTTACCGCGAGACGGTGAAGAACAACACGGGCCGCGTATTTGCTGAGCCGATCGTGCTGGGCGAGGACGTTCCGCCTGTACTGCAAGACCTCGCCGAGGACTTCGACCGCCAGGGTAACAACCTGCAGGTCTGGTCCAAGTCGTTCTTCACTCAAGCGCTTTCGCATGGCCTGTGCCATGCGCTGGCCGACTACCCGAACATCAAGCCGAGCGGCGACACTGAGCAGTTGGTCACTCTGGCCGACGCTCAAGCCGTCAAGGCCCGCCCCTACGCCATCATGATCCGCCCTCAACAGGTGATCGGGTGGCGAGTCAGCAACAACGGTGGCGAGCACGTCCTGACCCAGTTCCGCTACATGGAATCGGTCGAGGAAGAGGATGGCCTATTTGGCATCAAGTGCATTGAGCAGATCCGCGTGCTGATTCCTGGCGCATGGATGACGTTCCGCGAGAAGGCCGACGACAAGGGCCAGAAGACGTGGGTTCTGCACGAGGAAGGTAAGACCTCTCTCACGCACATCCCGCTGACAACCCTCTACACCGACCGCACCGGCTTCATGACCGCCAAGCCGCCGTTGCTGGAGCTGGCCTATCTCAACGCCAAGCACTGGCAGTCACAGAGCGATCAGGACAACATCCTGCACGTTGCCCGGGTGCCGATGCTGGCGATCTCGGGCATCGACGATGATACCTGGGAGCTGAAGGTCGGAACCGCGTCCGCTACCAAGCTGCCGAAAGACGGCGACATGAAGTGGGTCGAGCATACCGGCGCATCGATTGAGGCTGGCCGCACTTCACTGGCCGACCTCGAAGACCAGATGCGCGTTGCTGGTGCCAAGCTGCTCCAGAAGGACAAGCAGGCCGTCAAGACTGCCACGCAAGCCGAGGAAGAGGCTGCTCAGGAGCTGAGCCCGCTGCAAACCATGTCGAGCGGGTTGGAAGACGCGCTGGACCAGATCCTTCAGCACTTCGCTGAGTTGAGCGGGCTGCCGGAAGGTGGTCATGTGCAGGTGCAGGGCAACTTCGACGTCGACTTTGCCGTCGAGACGACCCTCCCGCTGCTGCTCAACATGGCATCACAAGGCCGCCTGTCGGACGAGACGCTGTTCTCGGAGATGCAGCGCCGCAACGTGGTGTCGAGCGACATCAAGTGGGCGGACGAGCAAGCCAAGATCGCAACGCAGGGGCCAGGCCTCGGGGTACTCTAAATGGCTATCAAGCACGTAATGGGCCGCGACATCGCGGTACAGCTATGCAATATCGTCGGACTTGACCCAAACCTGGTGACTGGCATAAAGCTCAATCTTGAGCCTGGCAGCATTGCCGCTATCGAAGTAACTCGCATCCTTACGCGCGACGAGGCAGACACGCTCGTTCATGTGGTTGAGCAGTACGATTTCTTCAAGCGGGCGCAGAGCAATGCTGACAGTCAACCAGATACTTGAGGACGAACAGGTCGCGCACGCGGTCAGTCTAGAGAAATATAAGGTTGGCGTGGTCCGTCGGATAATCGCCTTGCTCAATAGGTCAGATGCTGACCTTTCGGCCGCGCTGTCCACTGCACTGGAGCGTCTGCCGGCCGAATCCTTCACGGTAGAGCGCCTGGAGCTGCTGCTCGATCAAGTCAGGCTGATCAACACTCAAGCCTATGCGTCTGTAGCAACCGAGCTACAGAATGACCTGCAGGAGCTGGCAGGCTACGAGGTGAGCTGGCAGCGAGCATTGTTCGAGTCGGCCATCCCTAACCCGGTGCAGGTTCGCTTCCCGATTGCCAGTGTCAGCGCCGAGCAGGCTTACGCGGCCGCTCTCTCGCGCCCATTTCAAGGCAGACTGCTCAAGGACTGGGGCACAGAGATCGCCGCCGACCGCATGGTCAAGGTCCGCAACGCCATCCGCACCGGTTACCTCGAAGGCAAGACGACTGACCAGATCATTCGCGGCATTCGTGGCTCTCGGGCTACTGGATACGCCGACGGCTTCCTTGAGCGGCCCCGCAAAGACCTTGCGAGTGTCGTCAGGACGGCTGTGAGCCATACTGCAGCGATTGCGCGGGATGAGTTCGTCAAGGCCAACGAAGAGATCATCAAGGCTGATCGCTGGGTTTCGACCCTCGACAACAAGACCTCTCCGATGTGCCGCATCCGCGATCAGCTTCAGTACACCGCTGTCACGCACAAGCCGATCGGGCACAAGGTGCCTTGGCTGCAAGGCCCAGGCAAGATTCACTGGTGCTGCCGGTCAACGTCGGCGCCTGTGACCAAGAGCTGGAAAGAGCTGGGAATTCCTCTCAACGAGATGACTCCCTCCCAGCGTGCGAGCATGGACGGCCAAGTCCCCGGCGGAACCACCTACAGCGAATGGCTCAACCGCCAGTCGGACGCCCGCAAGATCGAAGTGCTCGGCCCGGTACGCGCCCAACTGCTGAAGGATGGCAAGCTCGACCTTGAGGACTTCTATTCGGCTACTGGCGAATTCCTCACACTCGACCAGATGCGCGCCCGTGATGCTGCGGCATTTGCTAAGATGGCGGCCTGACCCGTCGGAGTGATCGCTATGCAATACGAAGACCTGTTGGCCAAGTACATCAAGCACGTTATGGACTGTGAAGGCACCGACTTCATCAATCGTCTGAATGGCAGCCAAGGTGAAGAGGTCGTGTTCACAGATGAAGAAGTGCGCGAACTCCAGCGCCTCGCAGCCCGAGCCGATGACTGACAAACCCCATGGGTGCTGCAATGACCGACGAACTGGCCAAGATCACAGCCGACATCGCATTCTACGACGAAGTGCTTGCAGCCATCTCGGTAGCTGGGGCCAAGCGTCAGGCTGTCACGCATGAGCCGCACTCATTCACCGCTGATGAGCGCATGATGTTCGAGCCATTCGAGCTTGCACGGATTGGCCTGATCGCCCGCAAGCGCAGAATCGAGACCATCGGCAGATGACCGACAAACCCCGCTTCCACGTCATCGACGGCACCAAGCCTCCGGATACCCCGGCAGAGCAGGTGCGTCGTCGTGTGCGTGCGATGCCGAAGCCTGAGGCGATGGTTCAGTGCCATCGCTGCGGCGGACGCGAGGTAGTCGAATCACGGATCGGCGTCCTGATGAAGAACGGAAAGCCAACTGGCGGAACGAAGGTGCTGCTTTGCGTCTGCTGCCTGCTCAAAGGTGAGCGCGTCACGCTGTAGCGTCACGAAACGAATTCAAACAGCCCTGGCATCCGCCGGGGCTTTTTTATGACCGCGATTTACACAGGCCTCGTCCATGACGGGGCTTTTTATTGCCGCCAGGCGGCCAACAGACCCAAGGGGTTAGCAGATGTTCAAGCTCAAGCAACTGTTCATGCAGGAAGGAGATGGTGACGGCGGTAATGGTGGTGGTGGGTCAGGCCCGGAAATCACTCCAGAACTGCAGGCGATCATCGACGCGCGCGTTGGCGAGGCTGTAACAGGCCTGAAGACCAAGAACAGTGAACTGCTCGGCAAGGTGAAGACCTTCAGCGATCAGTTGAAGGCGTTCGATGGTATCGATCCGGAAGCCGTTCGCGGAATCCTCTCGAAGTTCGCCAATGACGAAGAAGCCGGCCTCATCGCGAAGGGCGACATCGAATCGGTGGTCAACAAGCGCGTTGAGCGCATGAAAGCCGCCTCCGACAAGGAAGTGCTGACCGCCAAGGAAGAAGCCCAGCGTTACCAGTCGCGCACCGAGAAGTACGCCTCCCGCGTGCTGAAGGGTGAAGTGATCGGCGCCGCGTCAGAAGCAGGCGTGCACAAGTACGCCATGGAAGACGCCATGCTCGCCGCATCCCGCGACTTCGAGCTTGACGATGACGGTAACCCCGTCGCCCGCGAGGGCAAGTACGGTAAAGACGGTAAGCCGCTGACGCTCAAAGAGTGGATGGCGGAAATGAAAGACTCCCGCCCGCATTGGTTCCCTGCTACCGGCAACGGTGGCGGCGCAGGCCATGGCGGCGGGAATGGCTCCAAGACCATGACCCAAGCAGCGTTCGACGCACTGTCCCCGAAAGATCGGGCGGCAGCGATGAGCGGCGGCATGACCATCAAGGGCTGATCTACCAAACCCCAAACCAAGGCCCGCCATGTGCGGGTTTTTTATTGCCTTAAGGAAACCGCCACATGGCAAACGTTCTCACCGCATTGCAGCCGGTACTGTATTCGGCTGCCCAAGAAGTCTCGAACGAAGCGTTCGGGGTAATCAGTTCGATCAGTGCCAACTTCGATGACAAGAAAGTCGCCAAAGGTGACACTGTCAAGGTGCCTGTTGCGCCATCCCGCACTCCGACTGACTTCGCTCCTGGCGTTGCTGCAGCAGCTGGCGATGATGCGACCGCAACCAGCGTCGACGTGGCGATCACCGCCTCGAAGAAAGTCAGCTGGCACATGACCGGCGAGCAGCTGCAAAGCTTGCAAAACGGCGGCACTGACAAAGAGTGGGTTCGCCAACTCGTTGCTCAGGGCATGCGTTCGCTGCGCAACCTGGCTGAAGCTGACTGCGCTGTAGCCGTCAAGCAAGGCGCCTCCCGCGCTGTCGGCACTGCCGGCACCAACCCGTTCGCCTCGGACATCAACATCATCGCCGACGCGCGCAAGGTGTTGCTGGACAACGGCGCCCCGCTGGCTGACCTGCAGCTGTGCATCGACTCGAGCGCTGGCGTGTCTGCCCGCAAGCTCGGCATCATCCAGCAAGCCTATCAGGCTGGTAGCGATGAAGAGCGCCGTAGCGGTCGCCTGCTGCGTCAGTTCGGCTTCGCCATCACCGAGTCGGCTGGCATCACCACCCACACCAAGGGTACTGGCGCTTCCTACGTCACCAGCGGCTCGACTGCTGTTGGCGTGCGCGACATTGCTCTGGTGACTGGCACCGGCACAGCGTTGCCTGGCGACGTTGTGACCTTCGCGGCCGACTCGACCAACAAGTACGTCATCAACAACGGTGTTGCCGCTCCTGGCACCATCAGCCTTGGCCGTCCGGGCGCTCGTGTAACCATCGCGACTGCCAACGCCATGACCATCGGCAACAACTACGCGCCGAACCTCGCGTTCGAACGTAGCGCTGTAGTCGGCATCATGCGTCCGCCAGCAATGCCGGACAACGCCACCATCGACCAGATGCTGATCAGCGATCAGAACGGCATGACCTATCTGCTGTTGCAAATCCAGCAGTACGGCCAGACCACCTGGGAGCTGCACCTGGCGTGGGGCTTCAAAGTGGTTCAATCCGAGCATGTGTGTCTGGTCCTCGGCTGATACACCAAATAACGCTCAGGGGCTTCGGCCCCTGCGTGTTCAGGAGTGAGAAATGGCTGGTCTTACGAAAGAGCAGCGCGCCGCCAAGGCTGCCGCTGAAGAGAATTCAAATCAGGCGGATGAAAGTCACCTGATTGCCGTATGCAAAGACGGCGAAACCCTGATGGTGCATCCGACCTGCTTGGCCGCGCACCGACTGCTCGGCTGGAAAGAAGCCTAACCCAAAGGATCGCCGCAATGTCCAGAACCTCCGACAGCCCAGCATCTGCTGCCTACGCTGTAACCCCCAGCGACACCACTGTTCTGTCGCCTCTGCCGCGCTCGCTTTACATCGGCGCCGCTGGGAACGTTGCGGTCATTCCTGAAGATGGCTCCACCTCGGTTGTGTTCGTGGCGGTATCCGCCGGGCAGATCCTGCCTATCCGCGCCAAGAAAGTGATGTCGACCGGCACCACCGCAACCAGCATCGTGGCGATGTACTGATGATCGGCCTGGGCTCGAGCATCTGGCGCGGCGTCAAGGGCGTCGGGGCCAATGGCAGCGTTTCATTGCCAGCCCCTACAACGGTCAACTTCACCTCGGCCCAGGTATCCCCGGGCTTTACTGGCTCGGTCAGCACCACCAAGAACGCGGCCCGGGTTTATGCTCGTGGCGCGCGCACCCTGTGGTGCGGGTACATCACCGGCACCGAGGCAAAGCTGACAAACCCCTCTGACTTCGGCGATAACGCTGGGTCCATGGAAGTGGCCATCGACGGCGGGGCATTTGCCGCAGCGCCGAACGCTGCTTCGGTCTACACGCTGTTCACCGGCCTGCCGCATGCAGCCAGGTTCGTCGAAGTGCGTTGGGTTGCTGCAATGGCTGATGCTCCGTACATCGCATCGTCAGGCAACGTGCTTGCGGTGACTGGGCAACCTCCGGCGCTGCAAACCTTTGTCGGCAAGATCGAGACAGGTGCTGATTCATCCTTGGGCCTGTACAACGGCGCAGTCATCGCCAACGCGGCGAACTACACGCCGTCGCTAACAACGCCGAAGGGCACCACCTACGGCTCCTGCATCAACTCGGTCAAGATCAAAGGCGCATTCACCAAGCTGGCGGTCACGCTCAACGGAACCCGCAAGGTGGGCGTCAGCAAGAACGGCGGAGCGGCTACGTATTACTCTGTCGCCGATGAGACTGATTTCCCACCGCGCGCCTTGATCATTCCGTGCGACGGGTCTGCTTCGACGTACAACATTTGGGACGATGGCAACCAAGTGCCAACCGGTGGCACCTTTTGCGTGTCGGCCGACTCGGCATTTCTGGACATCGGCACTCGTCGGCGTCTGGATCAGTACGGCGACTCGATCACCTACGGTTCTGGGCCCGGCGCCACATCGGCGGATACGGAGACCATGCGCGTGGCTGCGGCCCTCGGGTTCGTCGGCAGCACCAACGGGATCAGCGGCCTGACCATTGCCGGGATGAAAACGCTGTTCGACAACGTGTTACCGCTGAAAACAATCGGTGCCGACGATGTTGCAATCCTGGCCATTGGCGGCAACAGCGCAACGGATGGTATCGATGCAACAGATCAGGCCGACTATTCAGCATGCATCGACAAGCTGCTGGTCAAGAGTTACGGCAAGGTCTTGTGCCGCGGCATTCTGCCAAACGCAGGAGCCCAGGCCGCTGTCGACGCAGCCAACATAATCCTCAAGGGGGTGATGGACGCCAAGGCAGATCCTAGGCTGGTCTGGATCGATCCTTCAACCTGGACGTTCTCTACCCAAGACGGAACCCACCCAGACGCGGCGGGCTACGTGACCATTGCTGGTTTTGCCATTCCTGCCTACACCACCGCGCTCGGTCTATAACCGCATGAGGCCACTATGTTGATCATTGAAAACGGCACCATCGTGGCCGGCGCCGAGTCATTTGCCACTGCTGCAGAACTGGTGGCGTACGCGGCGAACTTCGGCCGGGTGATTCCGGCTGACACACCGTCGCAGGAAGCATTGTTGCGCCGGGCCGCGCTCCAGATGGATGCACTGAACTGGAAGGGCCGCGCGGTCAATCGTGACCAGGCGCTGGCGTGGCCACGCTTCAACGTCTGCCGGAATGGCTGGGTGCTCCCATCCGACTCAATTCCGGCACAGATCAAGGCCGGGCAAATGGCCCTGGCCACTGAGATTCACGCCGACGATCTATCTCCGCCCGAGCAACGCCTTGGCGCGATCAGCCGGGAGAAGGTCGGCCCGCTTGAAACCGAGTACTCGACTGCAAGCCCCATCATCAGCAAGCCTGCCGCTGTTCGGCAGTCATATGCGCAGTTCTCTGGGCTTCTGCAGTCATCCAGCCAGGTCTCACTGAGTAGAAGCTGATGTCAGATATCTATGATCGGGCGAAGGCGAGCGCAGCGCGAATGCTGGCGCCTCGCAGCAATGGTGGCAAAGGCCTGGAACTGTCACTGCTCCGCGTCACGACCGGTGAATATGACCCGGGAAGTGGCACAACCCCAGTGACAACCGATCAATACGACGGCTCGGGCTTTCGCGAGAACTACAACCAGCGCGATATCGACGGATCCCGCATCAAGCAGGGCGACGTGAAGATCCTGATCTCGCCGCTACTGCTGGACGGGACCGATACACCACAGCCGATCAGCCAGGACAAAATCCTGTTCGACGGCGACACCTACACCGTCCAGAACGTTGACCCTTGGGATTACGCCGGCCTCGCGGTTGGCTTCAGTGTGCAGGCGCGCAGATGAGCTTCGCACTGGATCTGAAGGCATTCGCCGAGAAGGCCAATGCCAATGCCGAGACCGTCATCAAGAAGGTCGCCATCGACCTGCTGAATGACGTAATTGATCGATCTCCAGTAGGGAAGCCAGAAATTTGGGCGGCCAACGCAGTAGCTAGGCAGTACAACGATGAGGTCGCTCGGCTCAACGCAGAGCTGCGCAATGATCCAGCCAACCTCAATAAAAGAGGGTTGTTTAAGCCTGGAATCAAGATCAATGACAGCATGGATCTTGTCGCCGGAAAGGGGTATGTCGGCGGCAGGTTCAGGGGCAATTGGCAGGTATCGTTCGACACTCCAAAAACCGGCGTGCTGGATCGCATTGATAAGTCTGGCGACGACACAAAAGCTGCTGGCTCGGCTGTAATCCAAGGATTCACAAGCGGAGTCAGCACTATCTGGCTGATGAACAATATTGTTTACAGCTTGGCCCTTGAATATGGGCACTCAACGCAAGCACCTGCCGGCATGACGCGTATATCTGTGCTTGACGCACAGGCTTACATTAATGACGCCATCGCGGAGCTCCCCTGATGTCAGACAAGATCATCCGCAGCCTCTTTGAAGGCCGCCTGAAGACGTGGGCCGCGGCCAGGGTTCCTGCACTGCCGATTGCCTATGAAGACGTCGCTTTCACGCCGCCGACTGACGGTTCGCCTTACCTGCGTGCGTTCTTGCTGCCGGCCAACACGACCAGCGAAGACCTCGAAGGCAAGCACACGGCTTACCGTGGCGTGTTCCAGGTCAGCGTGGTGACCAAGGCCGGCATCGGCCGCGGCGCTGCTGAGTCGATCGCCGACGAGATCGCCGCGCTGTTCCAGAACAACCTGGGCCTGACAAAGACGACTTTCACCGTCTACGTCCGCTCGCCGATGGCGACTGCGCAGGCCCAGCAGGGCGACACGACTACAACGCTACCGCTGTCGTTCCAATACCGGGCCGACACCACCACCTAATCCGCCCATTGGGCAAACCCAGAACCCGCCATTGAGCGGGTTTTGTCATTCTGCATAGAGGAATACCCATGGCCGTAAAATTGCCTAACGGTGCGACATTCGAGCACGCCGCCACCTACGCCGCAGCGCTCCCGTTCTCTGCCATCTCCAACGCTTCCGAAGCCATTTGCACCGTTACTGGCGCGACTCTGGTAATCGGCGACATCCTGCTGGTCACTTCCGGCTGGACCGCGCTGAACAACAGAGTGGTTCGCGTGAAGGCTGCTACTGCCACCGCGATCACCCTGGAAGCGATCGATACCACGGATACCACTGTTTATCCGGTGGGCTCCGGCGCCGGATCTCTTAAAAAAGTCCTGACATGGGTGCAGATCCCGCAGGTGACCGACTTCGCGTCCGCTGGCGGCGATCAGAACTACACCGACGTCGCCTTCCTCGAGGCTCAGCAGGGCTTCCAGATCCCGACCGACAAGTCTGCCGCAAGCATGACCATCACCGTCGCCGATGACCCTGCACTGCCATACGTGACAGTCGTTACCGCTGCAGACGCCGCCAGAACCATCCAGGCTACGCGCATGAACCTGCCAGGCACCGACAAGATTTACTACGGCGTCTACACCTCGTTCTCGAAGCAGCCGACCATCGCGCGCAACAACGTGATGACCAAGACGGTATCGCTGGCTCAGCAAGCCGACCCAACCCGTTACACCTCGTAAGGAAACCACATGGCCAGTTTCAAGATTGCCCAGAACGCCACGTTCAAGGCTGAAGTCGAGATCCCGCGTGTCGGCCTCGATCCGGTCAAGGTCGAGTTCGAGTTCAAGTACCGCGACCGCAAGGAACTGTCGAAGTATCACGACAAGTGGAACAAGGAGCGTGACGCGCTGATTGCTGAATCCATGAAGGATGGTGCTACCTGGGAAGAGGCGACCGAGGCACAGGTTAGGCTTGAAGTTGGGCAGCTCAAGGAGATCCTAGTTGGCTGGGGCTATGAAGATGAGTTCGGCGAAGATTCCCTAACAGAACTAGCGCTGACCTGTGTTGGCGCTCCGGCGGCAATCCTCAATGCCTATAAAAAGGCCTATGAGATCGCCAGCCGGGGAAACTGATAGCCGCGGCGCGCGCGATGTACGAGCCGCGCGCCACAGCCGAAGATATGGCGAAGCTGGGCCTGACGCTGGCCGACATTGCAGAGGATAACGTGGAGATCTGGCCAGACAACTGGCCAGTCTTCCGTTTGTTCAATGCACTCGGCACTCAGTGGCGCACTGGGCCGGGCGGAGCCACCGGACTTGACTACTCCGTCATCCGCGAAGTGGCGGCCCTCATCGGCATCAAGAAGCGGCAAATCCCCGAACTATTTCCTGACCTTCAAGTAATGGAGGCCGAAGCGCTCGCCGTCATGGCTGAGGCATAGTGAATTTTATTGTCAGGAGAGTGGCATGACACAAGACATCGCCAGCCTTGGGATCAAGGTAGAGACCGGTGAGGTAGCCAAGGCGTCCACAGAGCTGGATGGTCTGGCGCAGGCTGGCGCGAAGGCCGAGAAGGCTACGGAGAGCCTGTCCGGTGAGAGCAAGAAGGCCAGCATCTCCATCAAGGCGATGGCGGCGGAGACGAAAGCGGCTGAGGCGGCCACGGCCAAGCTTGGCAAGCAGACTGCGGCCACGGGCGTATCAGCGACGCAAACTGCTGCGGCGTTGCGCGGCGTACCGGCTCAAGTCACGGACATCATCACCAGCCTGCAAGGTGGGCAGGCTCCACTGACTGTCCTCCTGCAACAAGGCGGCCAGCTCAAGGACATGTTCGGCGGCGTAGTTCCAGCTGCCAAGGCACTTGGCGGATACGTCACCGGCCTGATTAATCCATTCACCCTGGCTGCGGCTGCAGCGGCTGCATTGGGCCTTGCCTATTACAAGGGCAGCGAAGAGGCGACGGCCTATAACAAGGCCTTGATCATCTCTGGCAACGCGGCGGGGACCAGTGCTGACCAACTTGGATCGCTGGCCACGCAAATCAGCTCCACCATCGGTACCACTGGTGCGGCGGCAGAAGTGCTGGCTCAGCTCGCCGGCAGCAGCAAAATTGCAGGCGAAAGCTTCGGCGTCGTGGCCACGGCCGCGCTTGAGATGCAATCTGCCACAGGAAAGGCTATCGAAGAGACGGTCGCCGAGTTCGCCAAGATCGGCAAGGACCCGGTAGCTGCTGCGAAAGAGCTGAACGATCAGTACAACTTCCTCACTGCGTCCGCTTACTCGCAGATCGTCGCTCTGAAAGAGCAGGGCGACACTATTGGTGCGGCGAAGCTGCTGACCGACACCTATGCCGATACCATCAAGACCCGCACGACTGATGTAACGGCCAACCTCAGCCTAATTGAGAGGGGCTGGAGGCTTGTTAAGGAGGAGTCGAAGAAAGCACTGGATGCAACCATGGACGTCGGTCGCGCTCAGTCGATTGATGAGCAAATTGCCCAGCGCGAGAAGTTGCTTGCTGATCGGAAGGACGGCTTTCTATCTAATCTATTCCCGGACACTCTCGGCGCCGGCAGCGATTCGACGAAATTCATCGAGGGCCAGATCGATGCGCTCAAGCGTGCAAAGGTCCAGATCGAAGCGAATGCCAAGGCGGAAGGCGACAAGGCAACAATTCAGCGCGAAGGCATTGATGCTGCCGCCAAACTGAAGACCATCAGCGACGCCAACCTCACCAACGAGGAGAAGCGCAACAAACTGATCAAGGAGTACAAGCGGGACGTCGAGGCGTTACGCAAGGCGAACCCTGATGATCCACTGGTCCAAGCCGACGTCGTCGCCAAGAACATCCAGAACATCAAGGACAAGAACAAGGACCCGGCCGGGAAGGCGAATCAGCTCAACCTGACGGGCTACAACGACGCCCAGAACGCGATCAAGGATCTTCAGGCAACCTACTCGAACTCCGAGAAAGAGCTTGAGGCGCAGCAGAAGGCTGGCCTGATCACGCAGCAAAACTACCTAGACCAGCGTACTGCGCTGATCCGGGCGGAGCGTGAGGAGGTCACTGGAGCCTATCAAGCTGAGATTGCGTCTCTGGAAGCGGTCAAGGATAAGTCGAGCACGACTGGCGAGCAGCGTATTCAGCTCGACCAGAAGATCGCCGACGCGCGCACCAACATGGTCAAGGCGCAAAAGGATGCCGACAGCCAGCTCGAAGTGCTCGCCACCAATGAGCAGGGCCGACTGAAGAAGCAAGCCCTGGCGATCCAGACCTACACCGACGCGCTGAATCAGCAGAACATCACGCTTCGCCAGCAAGGGCAGCGTGAGGCGGCAAGCCTTGGCATGGGTGACCGGCAGAAAGGGCTGCAAAGCCAGTTCAACGGCATCGACGACAAGGCCAACGCCCAGCGTATTGATCTGGCCAACCAGTACGGCGATGGCTCGCGCGGCATGAGCCTCGACGAGTACAACGCCAAGCTGAAGGCTGTCGCACAGAGTCAAACTGATCTGCGCAATACGGCCATTGCCAACTACAACGGCATTACCGAGGCGCAGAGTAGCTGGAGTGCTGGGGCATCGTCTGCTTGGCAGAACTACCTCGAATCCACTCGCGACGTTACGAGCCAGACCAAAAGCCTGTTCACCAACGCTTTCACCTCCATGGAAGACGCCATCGTCAACTTCGCCACGACTGGGAAGCTGTCGTTCTCCGACTTCGCGAAGTCTGTTCTGTCTGACATGGCCCGTATCGCGGTTAGGCAGGCCAGTTCGTCGGCGCTGAGTAGTCTGTTCGGTATTGCCGCAAGTGCGGCTGGTGGGGCATCTGCTGGTGGATCAGCATCCTACACCGGCGCCTACGGTTTCGATGGGGGCGGCTATACCGGCGATGGCGGCAAGTATCAGCCTGCTGGCATTGTGCATAAGGGTGAGGTGGTGATCCGTAAAGAGGTGGTCCAGCAGCGCGGTATGCGCGGATACCTGGAGCGCCTGAACAAGCGCGGCTATGCGGACGGCGGCTATGTCGGCTCGTCCGACGGATCTGCGTCGCATGGTGGCGGCGGAGAAACGCCAATCGTCGTCAACGTAGATGCGCGGGAAAGCGGGGCGTCAGGGGTTGACCCTGTTCGCCTGGCCGAGGCCATCAAGGTCACTGTCAGGCAGGAAATCGCAACCGCTCGCCGTAACGGCGGCCAACTCGCATAAGGAGGCGTCATGCCGACATTTACATGGGTTCCGGCCTACGACGCCACCAAGACGATTACGCCGACGGTCAAGGTCATCAAGTTCGGTGACGGCTATGAGCAGCGCCAGGGATCCGGTATCAACCAGCAGGCGCGCAAGTTCGCCATAACGTTCAAACGGCCCAAGGCAGAGATCGATGCCATCGACACCTTTCTCAAGGCTCGCGGCGCGATTGAAGCTTTCGACTATGTGCACTCCGGCCAGGCAACAGGGAAGTATGTCTGCCGAGAGTGGACGAGAACCAATATCGCCAAAGGCATTGACGGCCTGTCTGCGACCTTTGAGGAGGTATTCGAATGAGTGAGCTTCAGGGTCAGCTCGCGCTCGCGAATGGCATGTCGATCTGGGAAGGGTTCGAGCTGGTGCTGCCTGATCAGACGCTTCGCTTTCATGCAGGCGTGAACGAAACGCTTGGATCGGTTGCGTGGCAAGGGAATCCTTACACGCCTTGGCCGATTAAGGCTCAAGAGTTCGCTACGCCCAGTCAGGGATCGCCGGCCCGGCCAAAGCTTCAAGTCGGGAACTTCGGCGGCACTGTCTCAGCCTTGTGTCGGCAATATGAGGATTTGCTTGGGGTAAAGCTCAAGCGCCGCCGCACGCTGGTCAAGTACCTGGACGCGGCGAACTTCGCTGGTGGCAACCCAACTGCAAATCCAGCAGAAGAGTACCCGGTCGAGACATGGATCATCACGCGCAAGGCCAACGAGACGCCGGCCGCGATCGAGTTCGAGCTTGGCTCGCCGCTCGACTTGCAAGGCGTCAAGCTTCCTCGTCGCCAGGTGGTGGCAGGCACTTGCCTGTGGGCCTATCGCTCTGGCGAGTGTGGTTATGCCGGCGGGCCTGTGGCCGACTATACCGACAACCCAACCAGTGACCCTGCAAAGGATCAATGCAGCCGCACCTTGCGGGGCTGCAAAAAACGCTTCGGCGAGTTCGGTGAGTTGCCTTTCGGCGGCTTCCCGGGCATTGCCCGCGTTCCGAGACTTTGACCATGAGCAAATTGTTCAATAAGTGCCGGGCTGAAGCCGAGGCGCACGCAGGGGCTGAGTACCCGCGAGAGTCATGCGGTCTGGTCGTCAGCGTGCGCGGAAAGCCGTCATATGTCCCATGTCGCAATCAGTCGGATGAGCCGGATCACTTCATCTTGCACCCCGAGGACTACGCGACTGCGGAAGATCTGGGTGATATCGTCGCTGTGGTGCATTCGCACCCTGATGCTGGCCCCGAGCCAAGTCTGCACGATATCGCGAGTCACGCGGCCAGCCGCATGACCTGGTGGATTGTCGGCCTGAAGGATGGTGCAGCGACCTGGCACGAAATGCCGGCCGCCGGCGAAATGCCGCTCGAGGGCCGGGTCTTTGTCCATGGCGTGATCGACTGTTACACCCTGGTCCGCGATTACTACCGCCAGGTGCTCGGCATCATCCTTCCGGACTACCATCGCAAGGATGACTGGTGGCACAACGGCGAGAATCTGTACGTCGATAATTTCGAGCGAGCAGGTTTTGTCCCGGTAGACACGCCGCAGGAAGGCGACTTGATCGTCATGGCTATCGGCAGCCCAACCCCGTGTCACGGCGCTATCTGGTTGGAAGGCGACGTCCTGCTGCATCACCTTTATGGCCGATTGAGTTGCCGCGAGGTCTACGGCCGCGCCTACCGCGAGTGCACGACCCACATCATGCGTTACAAACGATAGGCCCTGTATTTGTTCGGTCTTTGCCTGTTAGAGTCGCCAAAACACATGGAGGCTCAGCAATGCGGAAAGCTATAACAGTCATGGCACTGATCGCGCTGGCGGGGTGTGCATCGACTGCGATACCAGTTAACAAGGCAGAACCCGTCCCGGCGGATGAGCTGTATGCCTTTCAGTCAAAACCGGCTGGTGAAAGTGGGAAGGTTACGGTCGTACGCGATGGCGGGATGGTCGGATCTGGATGTGATGTGGTTGTTTATATTGATGGCCATAAAGCGGCCAAGATCGGTACTAGCCAGCGGGCCACGTTCTACTTGGAATCAGGGGCGCCAAGCATTGGCGTCGGGTTCGCCGGATCTGGGCTATGCGTGGGCGTTGCAATACGCACGATATCTGCCACTGTAAAACCAAACCAAGAAAGCTTTTTCAGAATAAGTGGCGATATGTCCGGTATCTACATTGGGCCATACGTCGACTATCAGTGATCTTGCGAGAATAAAACCGCCTACGGGCGGTTTTTTATCGCCTGGAGAAAAGTATGTGCTCTGCCCGCGTAACGCCGATGACCACCATTTTGCTATCTGGCAGCCTAGCCCAAACATTCGGTCGTAAGCACATTCGTCTACTTGAAACAGGTACAACAATTGAGGCATTCAGCGCGCTGAAGCACACCATTCCAGGGTTTGAGGACTTCATTCGAGACTCGGCACGGAAGGGGCTTCGGTACGCCATCTTTCGAAACCGCGAGAA
This sequence comes from Pseudomonas fluorescens group sp. PF-69, assembly GCF_054481235.1. Classification (NCBI taxonomy): domain Bacteria; kingdom Pseudomonadati; phylum Pseudomonadota; class Gammaproteobacteria; order Pseudomonadales; family Pseudomonadaceae; genus Pseudomonas; species Pseudomonas fluorescens group sp. PF-69. Next base: position 3,869,436 of record NZ_JBTMNC010000001.1, read on the forward strand.
CGTCGGGGAGAAGGCGTTCTCTCTTAGCGGCACAACTGAAATTCGCATTGTTCCAGTCGTTGCTGGTAGCAAAAATGGCGGCTTATTCCAGACCGTCGTCGGTGTGGCATTGGTCGTAGTAGGTGCTTTTACTGGTCAGCCATGGATTTCGGCGATGGGCATTAGCCTAGCTCTTGGTGGCGTCGTGCAGATGCTGTCACCGGTTCCAAAGGCCTCCAGCCAGCAAGACCAAGCCAGCACCGAAAACAAACCCAGCTACCTCTTCAACGGCGCCTTCAACTCGACGCAGCAAGGCCTTCCTGTGCCTGTTGTTTACGGGAAGATGCTGGTTGGCTCCAGCGTTGTATCGGTCGGCACCTGGGCGGAGGCGATTCCCGCATGAGTGAAATCATTGTTGGCCGCAAGGGCGGCGGGAAGGGCGGGGATGGTGGTGGATCTGCGCGTGCAGCGGTTGAAGCACCTGACAGCCTTCGTTCGCGTCAGCATGTGCGAATTCTGCACGCGATCTGCGAGGGCGAAATCAACGGCATCCCATATGGCTCAATGGGCATATTCTTCGACGACGTACCGTTGCAAAACGCTGACGGCAGTTACAACTTCTCCGATGTGAGCGTCGATTTCCGCTACGGCACTCAGTGGCAGCCGTACATGCCGATGACAGGCCTGGAGGCAGAGCAGACCGTTGGCGTAGAGATGAAAGGGTTTATCCCGATCGAGCGCGCCATTACCGACACCGATGTGGATGCTGTGCGGGTAACCGTCAGCGTGCCCCAGCTTTATATACAGAATACGGCGAACGGAGATACCGGCGGCAACTCCGCATTGTTCCGGGTCGAGGGCAAGCTGGGGAGTGGCGCGTGGTCGCAACTGTGCGAAGACATCCTCATCAATGGCAAGACGATGAGCCGCACACAGTTCTCCTATTACCTGCGCCTCCCTCCATCTGGTGGTCTTCCAAGGTACATCCGCCTGACCCGCATGGGAGGTGATTCGACCAGTTCGTCAAATCAGAACCGCACATTCTTCGACAGCATGACGCTGCTGTGGGATGAAAAGCTGCGCTATCCGAATACCGTGATGTGCGGCGTCAGCATTGATGCGCAGCAGTTTTCCAGCATTCCACGTATGTCGTTTCTGGTGCGCGGGTTGATGGTCCTGATTCCGAGCAACTACAACCCAATCACCCGGGCGTATACCGGGTCGTGGAATGGCACATTCACCCGAGCCTGGACCGATAACCCTGCGTGGGTGTGGTACGACATGCTGACCAATACCCGCTACGGGCTGGGTGGCCTGCTCGACTCGACATTGATCGACAAATACGCGCTGTACAGCATCGCGCAGTATTGTGATGCGCTGGTGCCGGATGGTTACGGCGGCGTTGAGCCGCGCTTTACCTGCAACCTGGCACTGACTACCCAGCAAGATGCCTGGAAACTGGTCAATGACCTAGTGTCGGTGTTCCGGGCGATTTGCTTCTGGGCGGGCGGCACGCTTACTGCCGTGCAGGATGCCCCTCGCTCGAGCCGGTACCTGTTCAACAACTCGAACGTGGTCGGCGGTGAGTTCAGTTACCAATCTGTTGCCTCCGACCAGCGTTACAACGTCGCGGCCGTTACCTGGAACGATCCGCTGCAGCAGTACAAACAGTCGGTCGAGGTCGTTGAACGGCCTGATTTGATCGCGACGTGGAATCGGATTCAGCAGAGCGACGTGGTAGCCATTGGCTGCACATCGCGCGGTCAGGCTCGCCGTCTCGGTCGTTGGTTACTGTACGCCGAAAGCGAGGCGGTCACCTTCGCCTCGGGCGCCGATGGGGCAATCCCGCTGCCCGGCGACATCATTGATGTGGCCGATGCATTTCGGGCAGGTGCTCGCAATAGCGGTCGACTTTTATCTGGCAGCACGGCATCAAACCTGCTGCTGGATGCGCCAATCGGTACGGACGGAACTGGCATAGTCGGCGTGGTGATGGCGGATGGATCGTACGCGACCGCTTCCGTGACTGTAGGAGCGGGTGCAACTTCCATCACAGTGTCGCCGCCTTTGGCGTCAGCACCTCTGGCCAGTGCGCCTTGGGCGTTTTCGATAGCATCGCTGGAGACGCAGAAATTCCGTGTCATCGGCATCAGCGAAGGCGACGACGGCACCTATGCGATCAGCGCGCTAGCGCATGATCCGGACAAGTACAACGAAATCGAATACGGCACCCCGGACGTCGATAACCCGATCAGTAACGTCAATCTGTCCGCTCCGGATCCGGTGGGGCAACTGACCTTCACCGAATCGCTTTACGACACCGGGACCGGCCTGGCGGCTGCACGGGTGACGGTGAGCTGGACACCGCCGGCGCGGGCGATGCGTTACGAAATCGAGGTGAAGAAGCCCGGCGGCAACTGGGAGTACGTGGCGGAAATCGCCTCGCCCATCATCGACTTTGACTCGGCGTCTTCCGGCCTGTGGTCGGTACGGGTGACACCGAAGTCAGTGTTGGGTCTGGCCGGCAAGGCCGCGCTGCAGGACTACAACGCCCAGGCACTGCTGGCGCCGCCGTCTGAGCTGGTTGGCTTGCGGCTGGACGTGATCAACAGCGTGGCCACACTGGCCTGGGAGCCAGTGCCAGAACTGGACGTGAAGCTCGGTGGCAGCATCAACATTCGTCACTCCCGCAGTACTTCGTCGACCTGGGATTCGGCATTGCCGTTGACCGAAGTGGCCGGTCGCTCGACGTCTTCGGTGGTGGCCTTGCTGCCTGGCAAGTACTTGGCGCGGGCGGTCGACTCTTCAGGCGTCGGCGGTCCTATCACCGAGGTCTGGTCGGATGCTCAGGTGCCGCTGCCGACTAACGTAGCGCTGATCATCACCGAATCGCCGGCTTTCACTGGATCAGCGGTCAATGCGTCGGCCGCAGACGGCGTACTGAAAATGACCGGTGCCGGGTTTTTCGACGATGTGCCGGACGTTGATGCGTTGCTCGGCGAGGTGGATAAGTTCGGTGGTTCGACGCTTACAGCGACCTACAGCTTTGCTGCGCCGTCTGACCTGGGTTACGTCTACGACTGCCGCCTGACGGCCGATGTCGAGGCGGCGCTGTATGACGACGGCACCTACATCGATACGGTCCAGGACTTCGACTCGCTGACCAGCATCGACGGCGACCCACCGAATGGTGCGTCGTTGGCGCTGTGGGTTCGCACTTCGGACGTCGTCGACCCTGTCGCGTGGTCGGCCTGGAAGCCTTTCGTCGTTGGTGATTACCGAGCCCGTCTGTTCGACTTCGAGTTGCGCGGATCGGTGCAGCAAAGCACCAACTGGATCGATATTTCGAAACTCGAGGTGGTGATCGACATGCCAGATCGCATTGAAAGCGGTAATGATCTGGCTGTGACGGCGGATGGCTTGGTTATCAGCTACACGCCGCCTTTCAATGCGCCGCCGGCGGTCAGCCTGACCGCGCAAGGACTTTCCCCGGGCGACTACTTCGATGTTTCCGCTAAGACCGTTACCGGTTTCACGGTCTTCATCCGCAATTCCAGTGGGGTCGCCAAATCAGGCTGCTCGATTGACTACATCTCAAAGGGGTACTGATTTATGTCTCAGCACGATATGGACGTTGCCAACGGTCCAGGGCTGACATTCCGCACCGACATGAACGCTGCGCTGCAGGCGCTAGCGTCCCAGAGCAGCGGGGCGGCGGAGCCGAGCCCAATCTTTCCTTGTCAGGTCTGGGCGGACATTGGCACCGGGCGGCTGAAGCAGCGAAACGTGGCCAACACCGCCTGGATCGATCGTGGTCCGCTGAACACGGCGATGACGACCTTGGCGGATTACGGCATCACCGATGCCTTCGGCAAGGCTGCTGGCGACGCTGCCGTTCTGGCCATTACCGGACTCACTACTCGGGTCGGTACGGACGGGGGTCTCGGATTCCGTAACAAGCTCATCAATGGTCGCTTCGGCGTCAACCAGCGCGGCTACGTGTCTGGCGTGGCAACCACCACTGCCAACCAGTGCACCCTGGACCGCTGGTGGGTTGTGGTCAGCGGGCAAAATCTCAGCTTCAGCGCCAACAAAAATGGGAACCAGGTGGTGGCTCCAGCCGGCGGTCTTGAGCAGATCATCGAAGACATCAACATCGAGGGCGGGGTTTACACCCTGAACTGGATCGGTACAGCGGTGGCCACAGTCAACGGCATCGCCATTGCCAAAGGCGGAAGTACCGCGTCACTGCCGGCCAAGACCAATGTGACCATCCGCTTCAGCGGCGGCACCGTGGCCGAGGCACAATTTGAGCTGGGCACTTCGCCAACGCCGTTCGAGGCGCGCGGCATCTCCATTGAGTTGCTGCTGTGCAAGCGATACTTCGAGACTATGCAGGCCACTCAATACCGAGAGGGCGGAGCTGCACGGCAGTCGATGGGCGCCCCTGTGAGTTGGTCCGTCGAGAAAAGAGTGTCGCCCACCATCATTCTAGGGACTGCCTCGGGAGCCTCGAACATCTTCTCGTACAACGTGAACACGCCAAATAAATTCGGCTGCTTGTACCTTCTTCAGCAGGATCTGGCGGGCATCACCGGCGCCACCCTGGCCTTTAGCGGCAACGCGGAGTTCGTCTAAATGTACAAGTTGACCAGTGGTGAAGAGATCATCCGCCTTGCTGATGGGGCCATCATTCCAGCCGACCCGGAAAACCCCGACCGCCAAGAATATGAGCGGTGGTTGTCCGAAGGGGGTATCCCACAGCCAGCGTTTACGGACGCCGAGCTGGCGGAAAAACAGTTGGCCCGTGATATCGAAACCGAAAACGCCTGGCGCACCAATGAGCTCGCCGTTACGGCGCGTCAGCTCGAAGCCATCGAAGAAGCCGAAGCGGATGTGCCACCTGCTGATTTGTTGGGTGGCACACGCAAGCAGTGGTTGAAGCACCGAGGATTGGTCAGTAACTGGAAAGAGGGTGTCGCGCCGTTTCCAGACTCAGCGCAGCGGCCGGTCCGGCCCGCGTAAATCAACTGCACGAAGCGCCCGCCATTGAGCGGGTATTTTTTTGCCTGGAGAAAAGTGATGCCTGTAACTGAGAAAGATCGTGATGTCCTCGCTCGTACGCTGTGGGGCGAGGCACGCGGTGAGAGTTTAGCCGGCCAGATCGCCGTGGCTTGGACCATCCGCAACCGCGTGGATGATGGTAAGGATCGGTCGTGGTGGGGCGAAGCCTACGCCGGTGTTTGCCAGAAGCCGTACCAGTTTAGTTGCTGGAACAAGACCGACCCGAACTATCAATTCCTGATTGGCGTGAAGCAGATTCCATTCCGCGAACTGGCACAGTGTCGAGTCGTGGCCGACCAGGTGATCGATGGCAAGGTTCCTGATCCAACTGGCGGAGCCACGCACTACTACGCAACCACCATGCCGAAGCCGCCCACTTGGGTGAAGGGCGCCAAGCAGACACTGGCGCTTGGGCATCACATTTTCTTCAAGGATGTACCATGACCGCCTTCAGTAGAGTGTCCCGAGTTCTCGCCAAATCTGAAGAGGATCGGCTTTTCTTCGAATGCCCAGGCTGCCAGATGGTCCACGGGATTTCCCATGGACCTGGTCCAGGCCCTCGCTGGGGTTGGAATGGAAATGTCGAGACGCCTACCTTCACCCCTTCGGTCCTAGTGACGTGGAGCGAGCCGAGCGACAACCCTGGCGAATTTGACGATGCCTCCAAGGACGTGAAGAAGGCCTGTCATTCGTTCATCACCGATGGGCGTATTCAGTTTCTGGGAGATTGCACCCATGCCCTTGCTGGGCAGACGGTTGACCTTCCACCTTGGGAGGACGAGCCATGACACCAACGTCGATAAAGCTGGCGCTGGTCGGCGTGCTGGCATTGCTGCTGCTCACCGCTGGCGCCGCTTGGAAGGTCCAGGACTGGCGCTACGGCAAGAAGCTCGCCGAGCAGGCAGGCCTGCACAAGGATGACCTGACCTCCATAAGCAACGCAGCCGCCGCACAGGTGCGCGCGGACCAGAACAAACGTCTTGCGCTCGAGCAGCGCCTGGCAACCAATGACCAAACCCATCATCAGGCTTTGACCAATGCTCAAAAAGACCAAGCTCGCCTGCGCGATCGCCTTGCCACTTCTGATTTGCGGCTGTCAGTCCTCCTTGCCGAGGATTCAACCGGTGGCTGTTCAGTGCCAGCCGGTACCAGCGCCGGCGGCTTGGTTCATGGAGGAGCGCGCGCCCGACTTGACCCAGCGCATGCTCAACGAATTATCGGAATCACCGACGCCGGCGATCAAGGACTGATCGCATTGGCGGCGTGCCAGGCGTACGTCAGAGAAGTGAGTCGCTAATTTACTGGCGCTTGGCCTCTTGCAGCTCCCTACGCAGTTTTTCGTTTTGATCACGGACCAACGACAGGCTTTGAATTTCTGCCAGCTGTTCTGTGGTTTCCGCTTCAAGGTTGGCCATCCAATCGCGAGCCTTCTTGAGCTCGTCTGACAGTTGGTCGTTCATTCCCACCAGGTTGGAGATGTTTTCCTTCGCTGACTGCAGCTGGCGCCTCAGCTCATGGATGTCTTCCTCGAGCATGCTTGCGTAGTGCTTGACGGTCTCAAGTTGGGTCGGACTGCCCAGCCAGTCGTCGGTGTCTTCGATTTCGTATGGGTCCATGGTTGGGCCTTGTTTATACTGTTTAGATATACAGTAATCGAAGTGCAGTTATTCGGCGAGGGCAGAACGACGAGCAGTAAATTTCGGGGGTTGGTGTTCGGTCGGCAGGACGCCGGAGGAGGGTGCGTGACTTTTGCGTGACTCTCTCACGCACTTGTAAGCTCTTGTGGGCATTCGGTTGCAGCGAGCGCCAATGATTACGGGCAAAACAAAGGGGCTTACAATGGTCCTGCGTGCATGGGGTGCTAGGGGTCGAGTGTTCGAATCACTCCGTCCCGACCATATAAATCAAGGGGTTGCGAGACTTTATCTCGCGACCCCTTTTTATTTTCGAGCGTTTTTACCCCTACAAAACGACTGGCTCTCGGTGGAATCTTGACCAACACCACCTGGGGTTACACCCTAAATTGTTGGCTTTCTCGGGGAGTTGGTTACCTTCACGGCACAGCTTTTAGCCTTAGGAGAGGTGCAATCGCAGAGTGTTGACGCGTGCATGGATATGCACATATAGTCGGTTGCATGACTAATCGAATCCTTAACCGAACCCGCGCAATTGACGCTGCAATCGAGTCTCTCGATGGCGCTTTCTTCAAGGCGCTTTGCGAGCCTTCGCGTGTAGCTGTGCTCAAGCGCGTGATGCAACTGGGGCGCGCCGACATCGGAGAGATTGCGGAAGCACTGCCCCAGGAACGCTCAGTTGTTTCCCGGCATCTGCAAGTACTGTTAGAGGCAGGTATCGTCCGCGGTACCAAGGTCAGCAGGCAGATGTTCTACGAGGTGGATGGTCCGGCAGTGGTGACACGCCTCGAAGCCATTCTTCAGCATATGAAAAGCCTCGCCCCATTCTGCTGCCCAGGTACGTCCGGATAGTTTTTTTTGCTCTGCAATGTGCATGAGTGTGCATATATGAATGTAATAAATGAAATCTTGGATGTCATTGTGATCGGTGCAGGCCAGGCAGGATTAGCGTGCGGTTGGCACTTACAGCAGCAAAACCTTAGGTTCCTGATTTTGGATGCTGAGCGGTCACCGGGAGGGAATTGGCGCAATTACTACGACAGTCTGAAGCTTTTTTCTCCAGCTGCTTACTCGTCATTGCCAGGCATGCGCTTCCCGGCAGAACCTGATCATTACCCGCTTCGTGATGATGTCGTACGCTATCTGGAAGACTATGCAAAGGCATTCAGATTGCCAGTTCGTCAGTACACCCGTGTGCAGCATGTACGAAGAGAACGCGGGCTGTTTCAGCTTCAAACGGACGATGGAGAAATTTTCTGCTCCAGGGCGCTGGTCGTGTGTACGGGGGGATTCAATCAGCCGTTCATTCCAGATATTCAAGGGCTTCAGGGCTTTCTCGGGCGCAGTTTGCACAGCGCGGAATATCGAAATGCCGAAGGCTTTGGTGATCAACGAGTGGTTGTGGTCGGTGCTGCGAACTCGGCTGTTCAAATTGCTTATGAACTGGCCCATGTGAGCAAAGTCGTGCTGGCAAGCAGGGAGCCAATTCGGTTTTTTCCACAAAAGATACTGGGTCTGGATTTTCATGCGTGGCTGAAATGGTCGGGGTTGGAAAAGACCCGTTGGTTGAATGACCAAAGTACGCCGGTGCTTGATGACGGGATCTATCGTCGAGCCCTTAAGGAAAAGTTGTTCGAGCGTAAGCCGATGTTCGAGGCGATAACACCAACCGGCGTGATCTGGGCTGATGGGCTGTTCGCGCCGACACCGATTTGATCCAGTTGCCGAAATGTCACTGACCCAGTCTGATTCCTCTCGAACCATTGCCTACGCTGGATTTGTGCCAATTTGGAGGTGGGGCAGTCTTGCGTCGGCACGTGGGTCAATTCGGCGTCGGTGTGAACAATGATTGGCACCGATACCATTCTGGAAGTCGTTAATCTGCACCTCTTCTGTGATCGGGCCATGTACTATGGCTTGGCGTGGACGCCTGGCGATCTTGAACAGCGCATTGGCCGGGTCAATCGCTATTTCAGCAGATAGAACGCCGTCTGATACAGGCGGGCAACGGAGCGGAAGCGCCACCGCGGCTGGAAGTCCACTATCCATATTAAGCGACACGTTGGAGCGCCAGCAGATCGAAATACTCATGGCGCGTAAACGCGAGGTTGATGCCGTTGTTGATCCAGTGTTTGCCGTTGACCTGAGGAAAGCGGCGAGAGGTGAGATTCAGCAGGGGATTCCAGCGGACAGGGAAGCGACGGAGCTCATCCCGGACGTTGCCGGTTATTTTGGAACCCGCAAGCATCTTCCCGCGTAGGGGGAGTGGTGCACGGGGTAACTCAGGCACTACTCGTTTCATGTGCATGACTCAAATGAACATACGGTAGAGGCCACTCCGTGTATGAAGTTAAGTCTTGCCGGTGCAGGTGCAGGTGCAGGTGCAGGTGCCGGTGCGGGTGAGGCGGAGGCATTTGATGTCGGGTTCCTGTTGCTCATTCCTCAAGGTTATCGGAAATGCTGGTGATGTGGATCGCGTTTGCGCCATCGTCGCCAGTGAGATAGAGCCGCAGGGCGAAAAGCATGTCAGGGGTATGGTCGCCGTCGGGCTTCTCGATGTTGATCTGCACCCGGGAAAAGAGTCCGACCTTGACTACGCGACTAACTCCGTCCCCCGTTCGACCTTATTAGCCAGTTCCTTGGTAATCCTCTGATGCGGCTGAAGGAGCATCTTGATTTCAGCGTCTGAGGAATCACGAGCACGAGGCAAACCCAGTAGAAGTTCGAGTAATTCTGCTGTAGCGCGAGTCCAGTTGACGGTAACCCGTTTATCATTTTCGCCTTTCCTTGGTGGGCACGATCTGATCTGACTCAGCTTCGCGCTCAGCAAATCAAGAATTGACCTGAGCTGTGCCAAATCAAACTTCTCAATGAAATGCTGGTCTCGCCAGACCGCATAAGCAAAAGCCCGGAGAGTGCTTTCCGTGGGGCGATCCATAAGCTTCGACAATAATTGTTTCTGCCACGGTTCGGAGACACTGCCCAGCGTAAAACCAAGTGCTCGTGGGTTGAAAACATTTTCCTTGGCGACCTGTTCGTTTATCCACTGAACACACTCGTCGGGTGCGTCCTTGCCCATGCTACACATTAAGAAAAATATTTCGTTTTTTATCGGCTCTGGAAGTGCGCTTTCATTCAGTAACGCAACGAGATACCGGATATCGTCTCGGGTTGGCTCGGAAAACTCTTTCGGACATTCCGGGTCGTCGATCGAACGTCCGTCGCGCCAGATTTGTATGACAGGATAATAGAGTCCGCTGCGTATTTTTTTGACCACGCTTTTGGTTGACGCTTCGTCGAAATCCTTCAGGCGCTCTGTTTCTGTATGGTTTTGCGCGGCCACTTTACGACCGTAGTGTTTTCCATCTTTTTCTTGAAGCTCAAATGAAATGCTATCTCCTTGGGTGAACAGCATTACGCTCAGTGAACGGCGTTTTTATGTAAGGTTTTTGAGATGGATTTTACCGGCGGTTTTCATGGGGTGCGTTGGAAAGTTTTATCAGGAAATATCAAGTACTGATTTTTTCTGAGTGGCTGTTGATACGGTCTATCAGGTAATCATATGTGGTTGTTCGCGAAAATCGTTAACAATCGCGCAAGTCTGCGATCGTGCACCGACTTCATCCCCGCGGATCTCCCGGTAGATAATGCCCCGTCACCTTGAAAAACGCCGCTGATGTCCTGTCCCCGGGCGAACCATCGACCTTTACAAATATTCCAGGGAACGTATTGAGCCACCGTTGCAAGTCCTCCGCCCTGGCCACGTCCTCCGGATTGACCGGTTTGGTGGCCGAGTAGTTGACGATAATCGGACCGTTTTGCTCAGCAGGAGCCGGCTGATCCTCGAAATCGATATAGCCATTTTCAGCCATGCGCCGCAGCAATACTGCTGCACCACATTGCGCCGACTTCGCCGAGTCCGACCAGGTGCCGTCACTCACGTACTTGCCGCTTTGGTAGTGGTTACTGAAGCTCCACAGGTAAGGCGACAAAACATGGGGGTGATACAGGCGATAACCAATTCCATTGAACAGCTCAAGCTGATACAGGGTACCGGCCAGTGTCCAGTCGGTCCTCGTACCCAGCTTGCGCAGGCTCAAGGCATCGACGGCACTGGCTTCCCAGGTGAAAGGCGGTCGGCCAAGGGGCGGGCGGCCTGCGGGCACGTGTACGGTACGCGCGCTCAAGGGATCCCCATTATGCAGGTGTTTATTGAAGTTCTGGCTGGACTCCATGTTGTGCACCACTGCAATAAAGCCCCAAGGGATGCCCATTTTTTCGGCGACGCCCTGATACTGTTCGCGGTGCTCGTACAGGGTATTTACCAATGTGTTTACATCATTGACGCGTGAGGGGTTTATCAGGCAGCTATTGAATAGCTGTTCATATTCATTTCTTAACGCAGGGGTAAGGCTGAGTTTGGCCATGGCGTGTACCTGCGTAACTTTTTAGTTTGAACTGGACGTGAGCCGTGGAGGAGGGCTCGGTTTTTTGGACCAAGGCAAGGTGCGTCGAGATAGAGCGTACTTAACTGTCAGTCCATCGATAAGCATAGCGTGCAGGCCAACCTGCGCCAGTAGGAATAGTTGTTTTTTGCATGGGGCTAGTGTGTCAAGGTTTTTACACGTGCCCCTGTCTTTATTCTTAAGTCCAAACTATTGGCTCTAATGTAATTGGCGAAAAAGTATAATGGTGGCGTGGTGATGGCCTATTGTAGATAAACGAAATTACAAGCAGGCCGCGCGTCAAGGATGTTTAAGTGAACATAACGTTTGTTGTTTCGGGCCACGAACAAAGCGCCTCCCAAATTGGCGTACCCTTGCAACTGCCCGGCGGATTGACCGAGGGAACGGTGACATGCTCGGTTCAGGTGGCGGTCCGTCGTGGTACGGGTAGCGAAGTGTCGCTCAACCTGGACCCGGACAAAGATTTAATGGCCGTGCACGTTGCCAACGGCCCCGTGCTGATTCTGAACCCGGAGACCGCGCGCGAACTGTTTCTGGCACAGCAGAGCTCGGCATCCCGAGGTGCTCAGGGCGCTGACAGCGTACGGATACCCGCGCAACTGGCGTGGGATGGCCAGGCCGAAATCCAGGGGCAGACCCGTGGCCCGTCACGTGGGCCGCTCGGCAAGGTGCTGGTGAAATTGATCCAGATCGTCACCGGTGTCGGTAAGGACAACGTCGCGGATGCTGCCGCCAAGCTGGCATCGAACAAGGTCGACAGCCAGGTAGACCCCGGCCTCTACCGCCTCAACCCCAAGGTACTCGATTCACTCAAGGGCAGTGCGCCGGCTACCGGGATTGTCGTCGACGACAAACCCCTGTTGGTGCTGTTGCATGGCACTTTTTCCAGCACCCAGGGCACTTTCGGAAAACTCTGGATCGACCATCCGGCCAAGGTCAATCGTCTGTTTGACGTCTACAGCGGTGTCTATGCACTGGACCACCCAACCTTGACTGCCAGCCCGATCCAGAACGCCATGGAATTGGCCAACGCGTTGCCCGAGGGGGCGGTGCTGCATTTGCTTTCGCACTCGCGGGGTGGGCTGGTCGGTGAGGTGTTGGCCAAAGTCTGCAGCGGTGGCGAAGACCTCCTGCAAAGCTTCGAGGCTCTGGCGAAGGGCGATGACTACAAGGATCAACGCGAAGACCTGCAACAGTTAATCACACTGGTCCGCGACAAGAAGCTCAAGGTCGCGCGCTTCGTGCGTGTTGCCTGCCCCGCACGCGGTACGTTGCTGGCCTCCAACAGACTGGATGCCTACCTTTCGGTGCTCAAATGGAGCATGGAACTGAGTGGTCTGCCGGTGGTGCCCGAGTTAGTCGACTTGATGGCTGAAGTGGCGCGACGCCGCAGCAATCCGTTGTTGATGCCAGGCCTGGCCGCACAGATGCCCGACAGCCCGCTGGTCCAGTGGTTGCACCTGATTCGCAGGCCGATCGACGGTGAATTGCGGGTCATAGCCGGTGACATGGAAGGGGACTCGGTGGTCAGTTGGCTCAAGACCCTGCTCTCCGACACGTACTTCTGGACCGATAACGACCTGGTGGTGCAAACCAGTTCCATGTACGGCGGCGCACCTAGGGCCAGTTCGGCGAGTTTCCTGCTCAACCGCGGCGGTGAGGTTTCGCATTTTTCCTATTTCAGCAATGAGCGCACCGCGGCGGCCATCGTCGACGGCCTGACGCTGGACGAACCCAGGGATTTCAGCACCATCGGGCCACTGTCCTGGCAAGGCCGTGATGCCGGTGGCCAACGTGGCGGGGGCAGCGACAAACCTGCCGCGCACAAGCCCGCGGTATTCGTGTTGCCAGGCATTTTGGGCAGCAACCTCAAGGCTGGCGACCGACGTATCTGGCTCGGGCCGTGGCTGATCAATGGCCTCGATGAGTTGAGCTACAAGGCCGATGTGGACGACGATGTGGAGCCCGATGGTGCGGTGAGCCTGGTATACGAGAACCTGATCGAATACCTGAGGGCGACCCACGAGGTGATCGAGTTTGCCTACGATTGGCGTGTGCCCATGGAACGGGAGGCCCAGCGTCTGGGCGACGAAGTGCAAAAAGCCCTCAACGACAGGTCCGGGACCCGGCAACCGGTAAGGATGCTGGCGCACTCCATGGGTGGATTGTTGGCGCGAACGATGTTGCTCAAGTGCCCGCAAGTGTGGGCGCGCATGATGGCAGATCCACAAGCACGGTTGTTGATGCTCGGTACACCCAACGGTGGTTCCTGGTCACCGATGCAAGTGTTGTCGGGGGATGACTCGTTCGGCAACAGCCTGGCGTTTGCAGGGGCGCCGTTTTCACCACAGAAGTCCCGGGCACTGATGGCCACCTTGCCTGGTTTTATTCAGCTGCAGGCCAACCTGCTCGATCCGGTGTTCAACCTGGGCAGCACCGCGACCTGGTCCGACCTGGCAAACAAGGATCGCCAGTGGCTCAAGGAACACAGTTTCTGGCACAAGCTGGCTATCCAGCAGGACTATTACGATTGGGGTGTGCCCAGCGCCGAAGTGTTGAAGGCCGCCACAGAGTTGCGAAAGGCACTGGATACCCAGGACCTGAGCCCCTGGCAGAGCAAGCTGTCAATGGTCGTTGGCGAGGCGGAATTTACCCCGGATGGGTATGCCATCAGTGCTGAAAAGGGATTCAGTTACCTGGATGCGGTGGGGGGAGGCGATGGCAGGGTGACCCTGCAGAGTGCTCTGCTGCCCGGTGTGCAGACCTATCGATTGGCTTGTGCACACGGTGACTTGCCCAAGCAGACTGCTGCTTTCCCGGCATTTCTTTCGTTGTTGCAGACCGGTCGCACCACCGAACTGGCGGAATTGAGCGAAGCAACCAGTCGGAGCGGCACCACTCGAAGGTCGCTGACTTACGTGGCGAGCAGGCCGGTACGGGACAATCGGATCAATTTGCCGGTCAGCGTCCGAGATGTTTTCGCCCTGTACAGCCAGGCGATCACCCCGTCTGCGCGGGAAGAACTGCCACCGCTGCCGGTGACCGTGATCAACTGCAATCTGAAGTTTACCCGCGATCCGTTGATCATCGGTCACTATGCCAGCACGGACCTCACCGGCAGCGAACGGGTAGTCGATGAAATGGTCGGCGGGCTACTGGGCGATGCCCTGAAGATGAGCCTCTATCCCTCGGCTCCATGCAGCAACCAAGTGTTCATGAACATCGCCGCGAATGGCGATAACCCATTGCAATTGCCGCGTCCAGAAGCGGTCATCGTGGTTGGCCTGGGGCAAGAGGGCAAATTGAACTCTAACGAACTGCTGGAGACGGTACGCCAGGGCGTTCTGGCCTGGGCACAACGCCTGGCCGAAAAGAATCGCGGTGCACCGGTGCAGTTTGAGATCGCTTCTGCGTTGATCGGCAGCGGCGGGGCAGGCATGTCGCCGGGACAGTCGGCAGCGTTGATTGCCCAAGGGGTGCGCGAGGCTAACGTTCGGCTCAAAGAGAAGGATTGGCCCACTGTCAGCCATCTGCACTTGACCGAACTGTACCTGGATCGCGCCACTGATGCCTGGCGCGCTGTGCAGGTGCTCGGTGTTTCACGGCCGAAAGAGTTTCTGCTGGCACCGACCATCAAGACTGGCACTGGCTGGCTGCGTCGACCACTGGAGGGCGGCTATCGAAGTACCCGTTACGACTTCATATCCGCCGTCACCCAGTACGACGAAAATCAGCTGCCGATGATTGCCTATACCCTGGACACCCGGCGTGCCCGCTCCGAGGTGCGGGCTCAGTCGACGCAAATGGCGCTGCTGCAAGAATTGGTCAGCGCCTCGTCGAACCAGCCCTCGGCCGGAAGCACCATGGGGCAGACCCTGTTCAAGTTGTTGGTACCTCTGGAGATGGACGCCTACCTCGGTGGCACCACGGAAATGCAGATCGAACTGGACAGTTCTACTGCGGCCATCCCGTGGGAGCTACTCAATACCGAGCGCGATCCGGGCAGGCCCACGACCGAAGAACAGATACCCTGGGCAATTCGCAGCAAGCTCCTGCGCAAGCTGCGCACCGAGAACTATCGCGAACAGGTACTCGATGCCACCGCCGACGCCTATGTGTTGATCATTGGAGAGCCCCTCACCGATGCCAGGCGCTATCCACGGCTGCCTGGCGCACGCACCGAAGCCCGTGCCATCGCTCGCTTGATGGAAAGCTACCTATCGACCGATAAGGTGCAGTCCTTGATAGCCGAGGACACCGCCCCCTGCATCAAGGTAAATGCCATGGCGGTGATCAGCGCCTTGCTGGCCCACGACTGGCGCATCGTGCACATCGCCGGCCACGGGGAGCCACCGCTGTTTGAGGAGTTGCCTGTGCCGGACATCGATGTGCCGACCAAAGCTGGTGAAACCCAACCCAAGATCAAAGACCCGCGGGGGGTTGTATTGTCCAACAATATCTTCCTCGGTCCGCGGGAAATGAAGAGCATGCGCGTAGTGCCCGAGTTGGTGTTCATCAACTGCTGTCACCTCGGTGCGATCGACCCGACCAAACTATTGAAGGTCGCGCATTTGAGTTATGACCGCACCCGTTTCGCCGCTTCGGTGGCCGAAGAATTGATCGCCATCGGAGTGCGTTGCGTGGTCGTCGCGGGCTGGGCGGTGGATGATGATGTGGCCAGCCTGTTTGCTACCCGATTCTATAGCCAGTTGCTCAATGGCAACCGTTTCATCGATGCCGTGGCATCGGCACGCAGGGATGCCTGGCAGGCCGCTCCCGACGGTAACACCTGGGCGGCCTTCCAGTGTTACGGTGATCCGGACTGGGTGTTCACGCGCACGCAGGGCGATGCCAACCAACCTGCTTCGGTGCAAGACCAAGGCTTCGACAGCATCGCCTCGGCCCAAGCCCTGGTGCTGGCATTGGAAATCGCCATCGATGACAGCCGATACAAGAAAGTACCCAAGGCGCAAGTCATCAATATGATCGAGATCCTGGAAAGCCGCTTCGCTCACCAGTGGATTGAGATGGGTGCAGTGTGCGAGGCGTTTGCTCAGGCCTGGGCCGAAGCCGGCGAAACCGAGCGTGCAATCGACTGGTTCGAGCGTGCTATCGGTGCCAATGACGGTGGCGCCAGCTTCAAGGCCAGCGAACAGTTGGGTGATTTGTGGGCCCGTCGAGCCTGGTTGCAAGTGAATGCAGCGGCCAAGCAATCGATGCAGGCGTTGAGTACGGTGCTTAACTCGGCACGCAAGCAGACCCGTGATGCGATCAATTTGCTGACCCGTGTATGCAAATTGCAACCGACGTTGGTGCGAGCCAGCCTTTGCGGTACAGCGTACAAGCGCCTGGCCTGGATCGAGGTGCTGGCCAAGGACAAGCCCGCCGAACAGGATGCCTTGCAGAAAATGGAGGCGTATTTTGCCGAAGCTGAACAACGGGCCATCGCCAGTGACCCGAGTCGCGCCTATGAGCCGGCCCTGGAACGCCTGGCTGCACAGCTGTTCATTGCTGCGTCAGCGCCCGTCAAGGCCGACATCCTTCGAGTTCAGGCGCAACTCAAGCCATGGGTAGAGAGCAGCCCGGACTTCCAGAACGTCGTCGCGCTGATTCTTTCCGGTTTGTACCTGGTCTTGCTTGACGGCAAGTTGAAGTCCAATGGCGATCGGCTGCTCAATGAGTTCGCAGACCTGAAGCGGCGGGTGCCGGCCGTGCTGAAATGGCGTGAGGTGCAGATGCAGGCCGACTTCGTGTTGGACCGTTATAAGGCTGTGGTCAGCAAAGCGGAGGCAGTGGCAGTAGAGGAGTTCAAGGAGAAGATGAAGGACTGGGTGAAAGCGCAGGATTGAAGCGTGACGGTTTGGCCTGGCGGATGTTCGTCAGGCCAGGGCAGGCTGGGCGGTGCTTTCTGGAATATATTTTGAACGCGTACCGGTCCCGGTGGGTGTCGTAAAACTGCCAGTAGGAGGCATAACCTCACATCAGACAAAGACGGTTGAAAGTATCGCGCCACTTATGTCGTCCACTTGTCGTTGGGCGAACCTTAAAACATGAGGATTTCCAAGCAATGTGATGCACACACGGAGGCAATAAAATGGCTGCAACCTATTATTCGACTACCACATTCCTGACGCTCGCCATAAACAAGCACCTATACGGCGGCAAGCATTTCACGTATGTCGCCGAGGGATTTTTCCCATACGGAAAAGGAAATCCCAAGTCATCGAACCCGCTGTTGATTTACATGGACCTGTATCAGCCATGGAAGGACCGGGATCAATACGACAAATTCATTGCGCAGCATCGTATGTCGGTCCGCAAAGGCGTTCTTGCCAGGGAAAAAGACGGAACGATCACCCCAAGCATGGCGACAGACCTCAACCGGGTTGCCGACCGCATACACCTCGACTTCTTTTATCCAGTGGTCTACAGGGTCAAGTCCGATATCAGTTCGTTAATCGCCAAAGGGAGAGCTGTTTTGGCGGGCTCCGGGTTAACTGGATCAAGGGAATATCTAATCCAGGATCTCGATAATTTGGAGTTCGATATCTATTTTGACGACAATCAAACGACCAAGTACGGGAACCTGAGAGAACTAACCGGGTACTACGCAGGCCAAGAGTATGCCCTGCGCGAGCTGACTTTCTGGAGTTGATAAGATGACATTCGAATACCTGCCCGTGCAGTACTTTGCACAACTGAAAAATATCGAGGACTTCAATAACTACGTGAGCGTACTTGTTCTGCTCGACGACTTGCTTTGTAGGTACGACTCGGTGCCTCGGCATCCAGAGTATTTGCCCTCTGGAAGGAATCCTGAACAAGTGGGAACCCCAGAACTCCTTTCAGAGCCAATACGAACGTGCGTCAATAAGATATCCTCCGACGATCTACGCTGGAATCTGGAGAGGAATATCAATATAGCGCTGAATCTATACGAGGCGCGCGCTACGGAACAGATCGAGATTATCGACTTTCTCGCCGAACTTGTTCGGCAATACTCGGAACTGATTCATCCAGCAGTCTATCCGGGTATGACCGGCTGACCGCGCAGTCTGTCTCGGGCTCGCCCAACAAACGCACGAATCTTGAATTAAGGAAAAGCCTGCTTTATAAATATAGTGAAAGGCCAATATCCCCCAATCCCTATTCGGTAATTAATAGGAGCATGAAATGTACGCAACAATTGAAGAGGTGTCTTCGGCGGCCGCAAAAGAGATTTCGCAAATAGTAAAGCTCGCAAAAGAATTAATCAGAATTGATCATGCCGTAAAGTCAGAGCTAGATAAAAGAAAAATACGAAATATATGCGAGTCACTGAGGGAGCTTTACTTTAGTCCACAGGGAGTTATCAAGCCCCTGCAGGAAGCGCTTGATGCTCCATCAACCTTTCATCAGGGTGAGCTTTATGATAAATTGCATGAGGCAGAAAAAGCAATCATCAGCAGTCGGGCGACTGTGGCAAAAGCATTGTTGGAATTGCAAAATTTGAAAGTAGATGATAATTTCGAGATTGATTTACATGTTTATAGTTTTATATGGAAAGTTTCGCGCGGAAAAGGGAAGTTTGGGGAAAGAATGGGCTCTGTGATTACATATATTGCTAATGACCTGGATCAATACGGAAACGATCCGGGAGCAATAAAGGCGCACATACAACTGTTCGTCAATGAGATTTATAGCCTGAACGACGAAATATCTGAGCTGGAGAAGCAGTTAAAATTCCTGCTTAAGTAAGTGTAGGCTTTGGAAACGGATGCGGCCTCTTCGAATTTAATGCGACTGAGATGCGCACCCTCGATCGATTTTCGTTGTAAGCAGCGGATCAAAATATCCCGACGTGGCACTAGTGGTCCGGGCGGTTAATTCATTAATTTATTTTTTATCACGCTTAGCTTCGCCTTGTGTACCGAACTGATAATGGCTTCAGCTGTTTTATTTCACTTGAATGGCTTGGCTGAGAACTCATTGTGGGCCTCAATGAATTGGCGGATAGCTATCTTCAGGTCGGCAACGCTGGTGAAGGCTCCCCGCTACAACGCTCGCCTTTCCAGTTGTGCAAACCAGCCTTCCACTGCGTTCAACCTGGACGCGCTGGTCGGTGTGAAGTGCAATTTGAAACGCGGACGTTTTTCCAGCCACTGCTTGATTGCGGCCGTTTTGTGGGTCGAACTGTTATCCAGGATGGCATGCAGATCCAGTGCCGGAGGTGTGCTGCGTGTTGAGACCAATGCCGAATTGACCCACGTGCCGACGCAAGACTGCCCCACCTCCAAATCGGCACAAACCCTGTACAGACAATGTTTTTCGAGGAATCAGACTGGGTCATTGACATCTCGGCAACTGGGTCAATTCGGCGTCAGCGTCAACATCGAGTGCGCTGCCGCGACCTTCGTTGTGATAGAGCTTAACGCTGCCATTACCCCAATTGTTGGCGCTGATTGAAAACTGACCCACCCTGCCGATTGAAAATTGACCCAGGGCGGATTGCTGATTTTTGTCCCAGCAATTGTGGATAAGCTTAGCAGTAGTGTCCTAGTTGAAGACGCATCTGGCCCCACCGCATGCAGGCATGCGGAAGGGTGTTTACGGTGCAGATCAAAACGGCTCATCGTCCTCAATACCATCTTCGTCCTTGCGCTTTCGTTCACGCGATTTGATCTTTGTCTGAGCGGCCAAGGTGCTGTGTTGCAGGCGGTAGGACTCGTTGCCCGTTTCGACGATGTGGCAGTGGTGTGTCAGCCGATCCAGCAACGCTGTGGTCATCTTGGCGTCGCCAAACACACTCGACCATTCCGAGAAGCTGAGGTTGGTGGTGATGACCACGCTGGTGTGCTCGTACAGTTTTGAAAGCAGGTGAAATAACAGCGCGCCACCACTCTGACTGAAGGGCAAATACCCAAGCTCATCGAGTATCACCAGGTCTGTCCGAAGCAGTCCCTGGGCGATTCGGCCTGCCTTACCATCGTACTTTTCACGCTCCAGCAGGTTGACGAGATCGACCGTGGAGAAGAACCGTACTCGTTTGTTATGAGTGGTGATTCCGGACACGGCCAAGGCACTGGCCAGGTGTGTTTTTCCGGTTCCAGGCCCACCGATGAACACGACATTTTGCGCAGTCTCCGTAAACTCAAGGCTGGATAATTCCTTGACCAGACGGGCATCAGCGCTGGTAGCGCTGAAGTCAAAGCCGGCTAAATCACGGTGCATGGGGAGCTTTGCCATGTTCATCTGATGATTCACAGAGCGCACGGCGCGATCTGCCTGCTCCTGTTGGAGCAGATGCTCAGCAGCCCTTCTTCGCTCCAGTCAAATTGAAAAGCTTCACCGAGCGCAAACGTCAGCGGTACAAAAGCGCGTAAAGACTTGCCTTGTTCACCTCGCCACGAGCGTACAAACGCTGTGAGCTGGCTGTAGCCGCCGTCATAACCCTCGGCCTTGATCTGCTCGAAAAGTGCTTTGGCGCTTCTGCGATTGTGCTTTGCCCGGAACGAATCGGCTTTCAGCGCCTGTTCCAGCGTGTCGTGGAATGGGCTGAGTTTGTTGAAGGTCGCGCACCGCTGGTACGCCGGCTGAGTGGCTTCGGGCGCTCTGACCCATTTTCGGATGGTGTTTCTCGACAGCCCGGTACGCTTGGCTATCTGGTGCAGCGAGAGCTTGTCGCGGAAGTACATCCGCCGGATTTTTCCCAACATTTCCATGCTGATCACCCTGTGTTCTCCTGCTCGGAAAGTGAGCAGAAGCAGTTGAACACCTGGGTCAGTTTTCAGTCGGCAGAACAGCCTTTACTGGGTCAGTTTTCGGTCAGCGGCAACAGGTGTCTGAAATAGATCAAAGTGACCCCAGGGACGGGGTGCATGGTGCAATGGGGAGTCGCTTGATCCCCCGGCCTTACAGCGTTGTCGCAAGGCAACCCCGAGGCCGCCCGGTCCACGAATACCGGGCGGTCCTGGGTTTGTTGGCGTTATTAGTAGCGGATCATGACTGACTTGAGTTCGGTGTAGTCATCGATGAACGCGCTGCCAAATTCGCGACCGACCCCTGAAGATTTATTGCCGCCGAATGGCACCGCAGGATCGAGCATGGTGTGCATGTTTACCCAGACTGTTCCGGCGTTGATGGCAGGAACCATGCGCAGCGCCTTGCTCAGGTCATTGGTCCAGAGGCTGGCACTCAAGCCGTAAGGCGTGTTGTTCATCAATTCCAGTAGCTCTTCTTCGCTGTCGTAAGGGAAGAAGGTCGCAATCGGACCGAATGTTTCTTCGTTGAGCAGCGTGTCGTTGACTGTGTTAGCGAGGATCACCGTGGGTTCGACGTAGCAGCCCGGGCGGTCGATAAGTCTGCCACCGTGAATGATGGTGTTGTTTTCTGCTCGTGCCTTGGCGAAAAACTCGCCGAGTTTAAGTTGGTGCTGGCGATTGGTGACCGGGCCGAACTCGGTGCGCTCATCCAGCGGTGAGCCGATGTTCAGCGCGCCCAGGCGTTGGGCGAGTTTGTCCATGACCGGATCGATCTGTGAGCGATGGACGAAGAACCGCTCGGCGGCGGCACAGATTTGCCCTGAATGCAGGAAACCGGCTTCGATGATGCCGTTGACCGCCTTGTCCAAATCTACATCGCGCAGGAAACCCGCGGAGTTTTTCCCGCCCAGTTCCAGTGTGGCGCGGGTCAGCCCGGCACCCATGGCGCTCTGGCCGACGGCAATGCCTGTCGGCACCGAGCCGGTGAACGAAACCTTGTCAGTGCCTGGATGTTCGATCAGGCCTTTACCCACCAATCCGCCACCGGTCAATACGTTCAAGGCGCCGGCAGGCAGGCCGGCTTCGATGGCCAGTTCGGCGATCCGCAGAATGGTCAGCGGGGTGAATTCGCTGGGTTTGATGATGATGCTGCAGCCGGTCACCAGCGCCGAGGCGAGTTTCCAGATGGCGATCATGGTCGAGAAATTCCACGGCACGATGCCGACGACCACCCCGACGGGTTCGCGAAGGGTAAAGGCGGTATAGCGTTCGCCAGCGAAGGAGGGCAGTGACGGGGTGATGGTCTGACCGCTGATCTTGGTCGCCCAGCCCGCGTAGTAACGCAGAAAATGTGCGGCCTGGTCGACTTCGAAGGCCCGGGAAATCTGGATGATCTTGCCCGATTGGCAGGTTTCGATCTGTGCCAGTTCTTCGCGGTTTTGTTCCAGCAGGTCGGCCAGTTTCATCAGCACGTTTGCGCGAGTCGCCGGTGCGACCTGGGACCAATACTTGAAGCCGCGGTTGGCCGACGCCACTGCCGCATCGATATCGACCGGATCTGCGTCGGTGACGCGGGCGATGACCTGGCCAGTGGCGGGGTTGATCACCTCCAGCGTCTGGCTGGAATGACCCTGAACGTAGCCACCGTGGATGAACAGCGCATGGCTTCGACTGAGGAAGGCTTCAACTTGAGGCTGCAGTGGAATATCGCTCATGGGGTTTTCCTGGTCGCGAATAAAGAAAAGCCCGAGGTTAATCCATGGGTTCCGGGCTGGCTTGACTGTGGCTGCCGGAGCCTATGTCTGTGGCTGCCAGCGCCGTAGGGATGTGTTTGGCAGGTTTGGCTCATCGCCTTTGAAAAGTACAATCTTGGCTCTGGAAGGTGCATTTTCTACCAGGGTGGGTGTCTCCATACTGGCTCTGCATCCAGCGCCACTCTGCAATTTTGGGAGTCGCCTGGACATCCAATAATAAGCAGGGCCATCCATGAAAAAGCCAAACCCGCTCCTTGAAGACCTGAAGTCCATCCTGCCGACCATCGCTGCAAACGCCTTCCAGGCGGAGCAGGATCGCAAGGTCCCCGACGAGAATATTGCGCTGCTCAAAAGCATCGGTTTGCACCGTGCCTTTCAGCCGAAAGCCTTCGGTGGCATGGAGATATCGCTGCCCCAGTTTGCCGATTGCATTGCCTTGCTCGCGGGGGCCTGTGCCAGTACTGCCTGGGCCATGAGCCTGCTCTGCACCCACAGTCATCAATTGGCGCTGTTCTCGGCCGAACTGCAGCAGGAAGTCTGGGGCGATGATCCGAATGCCACCGCGAGTAGCAGCATCGCGCCTTTTGGTCGCACCGAAGAAATAGAAGGCGGAGTACTGTTCAGTGGTGAAATGGGTTGGAGCAGCGGCAGCGATCACGCCGAGTGGGCGATTGTCGGCTTCCGTCGCAAGAACGCCGAGGGCACTCAGGATTACTGCTTCGCGGTACTGCCGCGCAGTGATTATCAGATTCGTGACGACTGGTTCGCCGCCGGTATGAAAGGCAGCGGCACCAAGACCTTGATCATCGACAATGTGCGGGTGCCGGAACACCGGATCCAGAAAGCCAAGGACATGATGGAAGGCAAGTCCGCAGGCTTCGGTTTGTACCCGGACAGCAAGATCTTCTACTCGCCGTACCGTCCTTATTTCGCCAGCGGGTTCTCCACCGTGAGCCTGGGTGTGGCCGAGCGGATGCTTGAAGTGTTCCGCGAAAAGACCAAGACCCGCGTGCGTGCTTACACCGGCGCGGCGGTCGGTGCCGCGACCCCTGCGTTGATGCGTCTGGCCGAGTCGACTCACCAGGTCGCCGCAGCCCGGGCCTTTCTCGAGAAGACCTGGCAGGAACACGCCGAACACAGTGAGCAGCAGCGTTATCCAAGCCGCGAAACCCTGGCGTTCTGGCGCACCAATCAGGCCTACGCCACCAAAATGTGCATCCAGGCCGTGGATCGGCTGTTCGAGGCCGCCGGTGGCAATGCCTGGTTCGAACATAACGAGATGCAGCGCCTGTTCCGCGATTCGCACATGACGGGTGCCCATGCCTACACCGACTACGACGTGTGTGCGCAGATCCTCGGTCGCGAACTGATGGGCCTGGAGCCCGATCCGAGCATGATCTGAGCCTGCCTTCATAACAACAATCAGGACTGCTCATGGAAGCAGTCCGGGAGTCTTGCATGACTGATAACAGCGTTCGCGCAGCCACTGAAACCACCTTCGACCCACGGGCGTTTCGCCGGGCACTGGGCAACTTCGCTACCGGGGTGACCGTAGTGACGGCCGCCACCGCTTCCGGGCGCAAAGTCGGGGTGACCGCCAACAGCTTCAACTCGGTGTCCCTTGATCCGCCTCTGGTGCTGTGGAGTATTGATAAACGCTCCAACAGTCACGAGGTGTTCGAGCAGGCCAGCCATTTCGCGGTCAACGTACTGGCGGCGGACCAGATCGATCTCTCCAACAACTTCGCCCGCCCCAAGGAAGATCGCTTCGCCGAGATCGAGTATGAATCCGGGGAGGGTGGCTCTCCGGTATTCGCCGATTGCTCGGCGCGTTTTCACTGCGAGAAGTACCAGCAGGTGGACGGTGGCGACCACTGGATCATGATCGGCAAGGTGGTGGCCTTCGACGATTTCGGTCGCTCGCCATTGCTGTATCACCAGGGCGCCTACTCCATGGTCTTGCCTCATACCCGCATGACCAAACGCGATGAAAGCCAGGCGCCGAGCAGTCATTTCCAGGGGCGCCTTAGCCACAACTTGTACTACCTGATGACGCAGGCAGTGCGGGCATACCAGTCGAGCTATCAGCCCCGGCAGTTGTCCACCGGCCTGCGTACCAGCGAGGCGCGGATGTTGATGGTGCTGGAAAGTGACGCCAGGCTGAGCCCCAACGATCTGTTGCGGGAGGTGGCAATGCCTGTTCGGGAAATCGATGAGGCTGTAGCCAACCTCAAACGCAAGGGACTGGTG
Source organism: Pseudomonas fluorescens group sp. PF-69 (assembly GCF_054481235.1). NCBI lineage: Bacteria > Pseudomonadati > Pseudomonadota > Gammaproteobacteria > Pseudomonadales > Pseudomonadaceae > Pseudomonas > Pseudomonas fluorescens group sp. PF-69. The sequence goes on from NZ_JBTMNC010000001.1 coordinate 3,894,323, forward strand.
AATGACGATGCCAACGGTGTACATCTGACGGCTGCCGGTATCGAGCAGACCGAAGACCTTTGGGCGATCGCTCAGGAGCAACAAGAGAGAGTATTTGCCGAATTCAGCGAGACGCAGATTGAAACGTTCAAAACCGTGTTGAAACGACTGATCGGCAACTGCTGACTGCCGGCTAAAACACGTTTGATCTTTGGCGAAAAAAAATAAAAATCCGATGCCTGTCATGGCATCGGATTTTTTTTGCGTCACGCTCGGGCGGTGGAACTGCCCCGCAACGTTGTCAGCGCCAAGGCTCAGCGTGCTCCGGCCAACTCATCGATCAAGTGCCGCTGATACGCCGCTAGCGCTTCTTTCGGTTGCTGCATCTGTACAAATTCCAACATGGGATCTGCGACTTCAGTCCTGACTCCCGCCAGTTCCTCAATGGCCGCTAACCCGCAAAATGGCACATACGCTTCGGAATACCCGCCTTCATGCACTAAAACGAGACGGCCTTGACACAGACGTTCGGCGGCTTTGCGCATGCAACGGGTCATTTGCCGGAACGAGTCACTGTGCAACAGCATCCGGGCCAGCGGGTCGACGGCGTTGGCGTCATAACCGCAGGCGATGATGATCAACTCTGGCTCGAAACGCTCCAGCGCCGGAATCACGATGCGCTGCATCGCATAGAGATAAGCCTCATGACCGCTGCCGGGGGGCAACGGAATATTGATATTCGCTCCCAATCCCGCGCCGCGGCCGCGATCGGTTTCACCGCTGTAACCGGCAGGGAAACAGCCGTCTTGATGCAGCGAAATGGTCAGCACATCACCACGCTCTTCGAAGATTGATTGCGTGCCGTTGCCGTGGTGCACATCCCAGTCGATCACCGCGACTTTGCCCAGGCCACGGTGAGCTTTTGCGGCCTCAATGGCGATGGCGATATTGGCCAGGAAGCAGAAGCCCATGGCGCTGTCGGCGAGGCAGTGGTGTCCCGGTGGGCGTGATAGGGAATAGGCATTGTCGACCGCGCCGGACAGCACGGCATCGACCGCTGCCATGGCCAGGCCGGCGGAGAGTGTGGCTATTTCATAACTGCCGGGCCCGATGGGCGCATTCGGCCCCAATTCGCCGCCCCCGGCATCGCTCATGGCTTTGAAGCGTTGTAGGTAGCCAGACGTATGAACCCGCAGCAGGTCCTCATGCGTTGCCGCATTGGCGCTTTGTACCTGCAGGTGTCGGGTCAGGCCGGAAACGTCCAGCAGGCTCTTCAGCCGGCGTTTGGTTTCCGGCGATTCGGCGTGGCCGGCAGCAGCAGGCGGTTGCACCCAACCTCCCACTGGCAAGGTCAAAGCGTGCAGTCCGGCGCTGTGCCAGAGGCTGAGTTCGTCGAAGAAAAATGCACTTTTTCGGCTCATCGTCGTTTCCATTTTCTTTAGGGTAAAAGGGCTGCTCACGTGCTAGTGCGGCAGCTCAAAATCAACACCAGGGACAGCAAGGTCATGCAGGCCCCTCCGATCAGCAGCAATTGGAAACTGCCGCTGGCTTCGATCAGCCGGCCTGCCACTGTCGGGCCGATGGCGAGGCCGCCACCGATCACCAGGTTGGAGGCATTCATCAGTTTTCCGGAACGGTCGAGGTCGGCCAGGCAGGCCAGAATCAACGGCAGAATGAAGGTCCAGGTGAACTTGAACAGCAGTGCGGCCAACGCAAAACGCTGCATTTCGGGTTGGCCCAGCAACAACAGCACCGAGCCTGCCATCAGCCCGTAACCCAGCAGCAACAACAGTAGGCGTGGCAGACGATTGCCGATCAGCGAGGCACAACCCGCACCGACAATTCCCATCATCGTGGCGATGGCAAGAATCTCGCCGCTGGACTCGGCAGAGAGACCGGCGTGTGTGCTGATGGAACCGATAAAGGTCCAGACGCCGCTCAGGCTTACGTAAAAACTCAGGATGCCAAGAATGCCCAGTGCGGCCTTCCACTTCGAGGCGAGGGCTAGTCGCTCAACGGTTTTTTCAATCGGCGGGCTGCCCTGGGGGAAGTAACGAGCAAGTGGCAAAAAAACCGTCATCAACCCGGCGAGGATCAAGTAGCAGGCTGATAGCCCGTAGTGTTCGAACAGGCGTGGCAGGATGCTCAAGCCAATCGCCCCGACCACCAGCTGCCCCATCACCCATAAACCATAGACGCGACCGGGATTGGACGTCGAGGCAGCGCTGGACAGGCAGATGATCATCAATGAACCGCCGGCCAGGGCGCTGCAGAAGCGCAATGCCAGCAGCATCGAATAATTGTGGGCAAGCATCGAAAGCAGGTTGGCTGCAATAAACAAAACCCCGGCCGCCAATGCGGCTCGGCGCCAGTCGACACGTTTGAGCCACCAGAGAGCGGGCAGGGTGGCCATGCTCATGGCGCCGAGCTCGGTGGAGAACAGGTCACCGATCTGTGACGGGCTCAACTGCCATTGAGTCGCCAGTTGCGCCGCCACTGCCGGTGCGGTCATGAGGATGGTCGGGGTGATGGCGGCGAACAGCACAATGGCTGCCAGCAATGCCAGTTGTGATGAAGCGAGCGAACGGTGATTGGTCAGCGGTTTGGTCTGGGTGTTCATGGTCAAACTCCGATTAATGAATTCAGAACACATGGACCAGACGCAGCAGCGCGTCGGTGCCGTGATAGCCGTTGTCGGTGGCGACGTTCTGCGAGAGGCTGAACATCAACTGATTCTGTTTATCGAGCCAATGACCGACTTCGAAACCCACCTGGGTGTAGCGTTTGTGGGTGTCGTCGATGCGCTGGTCATTAATGCGCAACTCACCGCCATCGGCATGGATGAGTCGCAAAGCGCCATAGGTGCTTGGAGTGAAGTCGTAGGAGGCAAAGGCTTGCAGGCGATACAGCGGGTCTTGTTTCAGGTCGTTGCTGAAGTAGTCGTCGTTCTTGCCATAGAGCTGGGCTTCGAGATTGGCTTCCAGCACCCATTTTTCGCCGATACCCTGGGTGTAGTTGTAAACGAAGGTGGCGCCCCAGCGATTGGCACCGGGCGACACGTCCGGATTTTCGCCGTGGTACTCGCCCAGCGGCAGGGTAATCAGTGTCAGCAGTCCGCTGTAGGTGCGTGAGGCTGGGTCATTGATGAAGAACAGCGTTCCGCCGACCTGAGGATCACCGAAACCGCTTTCTCCGGTGTGCTGGCTGGCACCCGGCAGGCGGGCGTTGATGTCGGCGAAGGGCACGATGAACTGTGGAGTGCAGAGCGTGCCGCAGATGTCGGTGAAAAATACCTGGCGATAAGCCACAGCGTTGACCTTCAGGTCGGCCTTGCCGGTGCTGTCGGCCGGGCCATGGAAATCGTTGGCGCGGCTTGCCGGTAAATACAGCACGCCCAGAGTGGTGCCCGAAGGGGCGCCGAAAAAATCCCGGGCGTTGAGGTCGGCGGCACCAGCTTGCAGGCTCGCCAGGCCACTGATGAGGGCCAGTGCGGTATTGTGGGTGAAGGTACTGGTCATGGGCATTGCGTCTCTTCTTTGAGTTGTTGTGCGGCGAATGGATCGCCCGTACGTGGCAGAGGGGCAAAAAAAGGGCAAAAGCGTCCCGAGGCGGTCAAAAAAACCGCGAAAAGGTCAGCGAGAGTCAGCGGTGTGGATCAGTCAGGTGGGGCGTGCAGCAGATGGGCAATACGGGCTTTGTCCTTGACCCCGAGTTTGCTGTAGATCGCGCGGATGTGGTGGCGCACGGTATTGGGTGACATGCCCAGGTCGCGGGCGACTTCCTTGTAGGTCTTTCCTTCGCCGAAGCCCTGGGCCACATCATTTTCCCGCGGACTCAGTTGCATCAGCACAGTGCGACTGCGGGCTGCCAGCAGGAACAGGTCTCCGACCGTCGAGGCGTCGACCTGCAAGTGCTTGCCTTCATACCCCTGAGCGTCCATTGCCACCGGCAGGCAAGGGCCGGTCCAGTCCGGCCACTCGCTCAGCAGCAAGTCGACGAAGCCACGCTCCGCGCATTGCAGAGTGCCGCGCTGGTCGCACACGGCGAGCGCCAGATTGCGTGGGTTGGTGAGGGTTTCGCGCATGGCCACCAGAGTGCGAATCTGATTGGCCGATACCGCCGCCACCAGATGAAGCATGAGGTTGTTCAACAACAGGCAGTCCTGCTCGGTAAAACGTGGTGCGTCGGGAGCGCGATACACCGTGAGGTGATCGCTGAGGTGGGTTTGCGGGTCGACGTACACAATGCACAGCAATTCGCCAATGCCATAGGACTCGCCGAGCCAGTTGAGTCCGGGGCCGTTGGAAGGGTTACGCATGTCGACGATGACCGCTTGTCCCGGGATGTCATGGACCTTGCCGACGGTCACGTCGATATGGCGAATCGATTGCCAGTCCGGCAGGTAGCTGCGGGGCAGTTTGTAGAGGTAGGAACTGTGCTCTTCCGGCAACCCGTCAATCAGCGCTGCACGGCCCCACCAGGCACTATCGAAGGGCAACAATTGGCTGATGCAGCTCAGCGCGGCCTGGTGGAAATGCTCGATGTCTTTGTTCTGCGCCAGGCGCTGAAGCTCCAGTGTCATCGCGCTAAACGCCTCCAGAAGGCTGGCGTGACCATGATCATGACGGCTCATTCGTATGTACCTCTGTGCGACATTTTTATTGTTTTCGTCACGAAGTCATTAAGGGCCGGAACGTCGTTTGGACGTGGGCAGGGCCTGAGGACAAGTATCGGTGGTTTGAGCGCGGGTCGCTATCCTACAGATGCACGATGGCTCGTACGTCTGACGGCTGCGGGTATCGGCGGTCGCTCAAACGCAACCGGGCTTTTTTGTTTATGGCAGACAGGAGCAAAAGGCTCAGCAGTCTCGTGCAAGTAATCTGCATCGGTTTGCTATCAGATCCTGAGTTTCGACTCGATTAGAAAAGGACAGTCTGATGTTCTTCAAGAAAAATATATTGATGCAGCAACTTGCTGAAATCTTGGCGCGATTGCTGGCCGATGAGGCGTTTGAGGCTCAAACGCTTCACGCCTATCCGCAGGTGCAGGCGTGTCTGGAACGGTTCGCGCAGCACAGAGCGCAAGCCAACCAACGGCTTCTTGTGGCGGAGGAATTAGCCGGGTACCAGATCGCTCAGTTGCAACATGCACAGCAAGCGCTTGAAGCGTTGCGCCAGAAAATTGAGCAGGGCCGCAAACGCGAGGATGCACTTGAGGCCGAGTTGAGACAGCACGTTCTGCTGTCACGTCAGCATCAGCAGGAGACGCAGATCTGGGAACTGTTGCAGTCAACACTCACCGAGGGCTGCTGGGACATCACAGTGGTTAACGGCGACATTCAGGATCCCGCCAGTCGGATGCGGATTTTTAATCAGTTCCGCCTGCTCATGGGGTATGCCGCCCATGAGCTGCCCGATGGCTGGGATGCTCAAGTCAACATCACCCATCCTGACGATCTGCCGAAGATCATGGCGATCTTCGATCGGGAGATCCTTGCGACTCATGGCAGCGGCGAATATGTCTTTGAATATCGGATGCGCCACAAGACGCGTAACTACATCTGGTGTCGAGAGCGTGGTCGAGCGGTCCGAGATGAGCAGGGGCGATTGACCCGGGTGATCGGCGCGGTGCGCGACATCAGCGATGAGCAGTCAGCCAGGACGACTCATCAACAGTTGCTTGAGCAGAATCAGGCGACCTACGGGCAAATCGCAACCGTCGTGAGTGTCATCAAAGGCATTGCGGACCAGACGAATCTGCTGTCGCTGAACGCCGCGATCGAGGCGGCAAGGGCAGGAGAGATCGGGCGTGGCTTCTCGGTGGTGGCCGATGAAGTGCGTAAGCTGGCGGAAAGTACCCGCCAGGCCACGCATCGGATTCAGACCATGTTGCTTGAACACAAGCAGTAGTTTGGCTCAGGAGCTGCGCAGTGCAGCTCCTGAAGGTCATCAGAACGGTACGGCCACGGTTAGCTGGCTGTAAACGTTGGTGCCATTGCCGCCCACCTGATTCCCGCCGTTGCTTTCGTCTTTGTTCGGCTTGTACAGGCCCAGTAGTGGAGTGACGATCAGGTGTTCACTCACAGCCCATTCGGCGTACAGATCCAGTTCACGACCATCGAGGTTCAGTGCGTCGCTTTTGTGCAGTGTCTTGTAGTCAAAGAACAGTGCGCCGACCGTCACCACGTCGACCGGTTTGACCTTCAATGCGACATGTTGGACCGAGGTATTGCTATTGAAGGGGCCGGAATAGTTGGAGGCCACTTCACCCTGGAACCAGGTGCCATAGCCGCGGTTGAAACCGTTGAACATCGAATCCCAGTTCTTTGAATAGCGGCTGTAGCGGTAAGTCAGGTCGGGCGACCAGGGCAAATCGGCGAAGGTGTAGCCGGCTTCGGTGTACCAGGCTTTTTCGTCGCCGGCGTTCTTGTCCTGCCAGGCATATTCGAAAGCGAAGTGGGCGTTTTCTATCCCGGCATTGCCCGCGCCGCGAAGGCTATAGATGTTCATGCCTTCGCGTTGCTTCTGGAAGTCGCTGGCATAGCGGTCGTCAACGTCGATGCCGTGGATGTAGGTCAAGCCCAGGGTCCCCGGTTGAGCGGTGTACTCCAGCGTGCCTGCGGCCATTTCGGTGTTGGCTTGTGAGCGATTGTTGGACTTCATCCACATCATGCTGCCGTGGACGCCGTCTTTGCCCCCCAGGCGAACGACAGCAGTCTCGTCGAAAGCATGTCGAGCGGCCAGGTAGTAGGCTCCTCCTCGATTGAGCTTGCCGTCGGCAGGTCCCTTGCCAAAATTCAGGCCGTCATCGTTGATGATGAAACCGTCGCCGAGGGTGATGATCTGGCGGCCGAACGACAGGTCTACGCCGTCCTTGCCCAGGACTGGAAAGAGTTCGCCCGAACGCCATCCTGCAAAGGCTTCGTCGAATTTCGTGGTGCGCTCGGTGCCATCCGTAATACCCGCCGCATCACCGTCCCCCCAGGTGCCCGAACTGACCAGATTGGCTGTTCCATAGACGCTCCCCGCGCTGCCAAGTGTCTGATCGATACTGAGTCCATATTTGATAAAACCTTCGCGCCAACTGGAGCCACCGGTGGTGCCGTCATAGTTTTTTCGGCTGTTAAACATCCCGTAGACAGCCAGGAAGTTACCTGTGACTTTAGTGTCTTCATCGGCGTAAAGCTCGTAGGCGTAGGCGCACGAGTTGGCGGTCAACAGCGCGACGCCCAGGCCAATGGCCTTGGAAAGCGATCGTGTTTTCAGCATTTGCTCCATTGTTACGTTCCCCAGCATTATTGGTCGAAGGCGCATTAGGATGACTGGGGGCGAGGGAAGTCTTTGACCTGCGTGCCACGCAATTGACTCTGCCAGCCAGGCAGTGCTCCTTGGCAGGCAGCAACAAAACCGGCGGCAGACATGGGCAAGACGACGGACCGGGACGAGCGCAAAGTGATCCTGAACACGAGGCCGTTTCGATCAGGGACTGGCTGGGGAGGGCTTCATCGCCGGCTCCTTGAACGGCTCGATACATCCATCAAGAAATCCGTTTTCGAGGATCCGCACCATGTCGATCAATGATCGGCTTACACAGCATCTGAAACGGGGCAGCGTTGGCTTTCCAACCGCGTTGGCCAGCACCATCGGCCTGATCATGGCCAGCCCGGTGATCCTCACCGCGACCATGGGCTTTGGTATCGGCGGCAGCGCATTCGCGGTGGCCATGCTGATTGCGGTAGTCATGATGCTCGCCCAGGCGACGACCTTTGCCGAAGCGGCGTCGATCCTGCCAACCACCGGTTCGGTCTACGACTACATCAATTGCGGGATGGGGCGCTTTTTCGCGATCACCGGCACGTTGTCGGCGTACCTGATCGTGCATGTGTTCGCGGGCACCGCAGAAACCATTCTGTCCGGGGTCATGGCGCTGGTGAACTTCGAGCACCTCAATACCCTGGCGGAGAATGCCGGCGGCTCCTGGTTGCTCGGGGTAGGGTTCGTCGTCGTGTTCGGGGTTCTCAATGCGTTCGGCGTCAGCGCCTTTGGTCGCGCCGAGATCGTTCTGACCTTCGGTATGTGGACCACGCTGATGGTGTTTGGCGTGTTGGGGCTGATCGCGGCACCGGCGGTACAACTGGATGGCTGGTTCGGCGTCTCTCTTGTAGGCACTGACCTGATCACCATTCTGTCGCTGGTGGGCATGGCCATGTTCATGTTCGTTGGTTGCGAGTTCGTGACGCCATTGGCGCCGGACTTGCGCAACTCGGCCAAGGTCATGCCCAAGGCCATGATTCTGGGGCTGTTGAGTGTTGCCACCTGCATGTTCATCTATGGCGCCGCGATGAAGCGTCAGGTCGAAAACGTGTTGCTGGATCCTGCCACGGGCGTGCATCTGCTCGATACTCCCATGGCCATTCCGAAGTTCGCCGAGCAGGTCATGGGGCATGTCGGCCCGATGTGGCTGGGGATCGGCTTTCTGTTTGCCGGTGCGGCGACGATCAACACGCTGATGGCGGGCGTGCCACGAATTCTCTACGGCATGGCGGTGGACGGTGCGTTGCCCAAGGTGTTCACTTATTTGCACCCGCGTTTCAAAACTCCGCTGTTGTGCATTCTGGTGGCGATGCTGATTCCGTGCCTGTATGCCCTGTGGTTGGGAGGCAACACCGATAACATCATGCACCTGGTACTGGCGGCGGTTTGTGCATGGAGTTTTGCCTACCTGTTGGTGACGCTGTCCGTGGTCATCCTGCGGATTCGTCGTCCGGATCTGCCACGCGCTTATCGCTCGCCATTCTTCCCGTTGCCACAGATTCTCTCCAGCGTCGGCATCTTGCTGGGCATGTGGTTCATTACCCCGCCAGGGATGAACCCGGCGGATATCTACGTGCCGTTTGGGGTGATGCTCGGGATAACGGCGTCGTACGCCCTGTTCTGGACCTTGGTGGTGCAGCGGGTCAATCCATTCAAGCCGGCTTCGGTCGAAGAAGTGCTGGCCAAGGAGTTTTCCCATGAACTTGGCAACCCTCACAACGGGTATCTCGACCATGCTGCAAAAACTGTCTGAGGTATTCAGTGCCCAGCGGGCCCCGGCAGGTTACCGACCGGGGGTCACGCTGGAGTACCTGCGGCGTAACCTTGCAAGGAAGGGTTTTACCTCGACAGGCCCGGCCGCGGCCGTGCTGATTCTGGAAGAAGCCGACCTTCAGGTCGACATTGTCGAGCGCACCGAATCGCAATTGCTGATGCACCTGGTGATGACGCAGTTCGTAATCAGGGTGCCCGCCTCAGAGGAGGGCAATGCTCGCTTCGAGTTGCACCATGGCGGGTCGATTCGACGCACGGGATTGAAGTGTCGGCAACAGGCAGGAGACCCCGCTTTGGCAGCCAGACTCCAGGCCTGCCTGGAAGAAGACCAGGCGTTGCATCAATCGTTGATGGTGCTTGATTTCAAAACCCTGCAAATCGACCTGGACGGGCCTCAATGGCAGGTTCGGCTGGAGCATATGGGCGGTAGCGAGGTGGTCAACCGAATGCCGGCCTTTCGTCGTTATATCGCCCTGAGTGGCGTGCAGCGTCAGGAACTGCTCAATGTGCTGGTGGGGTTTCAGCGGGTATTGAACGGACTCTGAATTCAGGCGTTGGCACCATAAGTGCTTCTGTAGTCGGTACCACGGATTTGTTGCGTCTATATAGATAACATGTTAACTATTAGCCAACAAAAACAAGATGCCACTGCGGAGATGCCCATGAGCACCTATCAGTCTGCGCAACATGGATTAGAAAACTGGACTCGGGATTTGCGAGCGGCCTGTGGCCATTTCGACACTGAATTGGCCTACAACCGTTCGCTGTTCATCGGCGAGGTTTCCAAACAGTCCAGGGGCGGTCTGTCACTGGCCAATCTGCGTACCAACGCCGGTTTGATCTCCCGCGACCGGCCCAACGCCGATCACGATAACGATCAACATTGTTTCCTGGTCAGCCAGCGCAGTGGCTATTGTCAGATCACCCAAAATGGCCAAGTCATTCAGTTGGCACCGGGCGATATGTTGTTAATGGACTCCACAGGGTCGATCGAGATCAGTCCTTTCGGGCTTATCGAACATGCCTCCCTGTCGCTCTCGCGCAACGAGGTGTACAAACACCTGGGAAGCGCTTCGAGAACCTTCGGCAAGATTTCTTCCAGCAAGGCCTGTGGCCGTATGCTTCATGTGTTGATGGATCAACTGTGCAGGGAAGGGCAGATCGGGCAGGATTCGAGTGCAGAAGGTGAGGCCTTGCAATCGGCCTTTGTCTCGCTGCTCGGTTCCGCCTTCGAAATGGATGACACGCAGGGTGACAGCGCTGCATCCCAGCAGGGCAATAATCTGCGCAGCTATGTCCAGAAAGTCATCGATGAATCTTTGACCCAGCCCGGCCTCAGCCCTGTGGGGCTCGCCAGTCGATTGAACATCTCGGTTCGCCACTTGTACCGGTTGTTCGAAGAGCAGGACGACAGTGTCTGCCGCTATATCCAGCGTGCACGGCTCAAGCGCAGCGCGGATGATTTGACTAATCCGTTCCTGAAGAGTGAGTCGATCACCTCGATCGCCTACAAGTGGGGCTTCACCGATTCCGCTCACTTCAGTCGATCGTTCAAGAAACAGTTCGACCTCTCGCCCAAGGACTTCCGCTCGACCCATTTGCAGCAAGCGGTCGGCGCTGCGTAGGTCGTCAATCCATTAGCTAATTAGCGTTGACCAAGGTGCTGGATAAACTTTCGGGGACTTCCTGCCTACTGCCAGGAAGTCCCCGAAAGCACTGATGTCGCTGGCCATGGCTACTCAGGATCGAGCGCAGGGTCCTTATTTTATGAGTCAGGGAAAACGATGTCATGAAACCGCTCACCCCTTCGGCCAGGAATATTTGCGCGGTGGCGGTCGAACACTTTGCCGATCACGGTTACGACGCCTCGTCCCTGAACGAGATCGCTGGCAGGGCAGGCATGCGCAAGGCGTCGCTTTACGCGCATTTTGTCAGCAAGGATGAACTGTTTCAGACGGTCTTCGAAATCGCCCTGGAACATGAGCATCTGTACATCGCTACCTGTTTCAAGGAAGAGACCGAGCACACGGAGATACCCGGTCAATTGCACCTTGAACGCTTGATCGGACGCTATGAGGTGTCGGCCCACCTGCGTTTTCTATTGCGCACGGCCTACTTTCCACCAGCGGATATCCGGGCAGTCATTTCTAAGGGGTTTGAGGGTTACCTGGCACGAATTCGCCGGTGCTTTCAGAGTGCCGCGCATGACAAATACCAGTCGGTGGGGGGCCGGCCTGAGCAGCTGGAAGTGTTTTGCGACGCCTATCTTGGCATTGTCGACAGCCTGCATGTGGAGCTGATTTATGCGACGCCGCAGGGTTACGTCAAACGGCTTGCAGCCTTGTCGCGTGTCTTCAGGGATTCCCTGTCGATGCTCGGAGGTGCAAGCCGTGGCTGATGGCGTCCAGGCGGTTCAGGTCGTTTGCCCGAGGTGCGAAATCACACCTCTGGCAAGGTCGATCCACCGTCAACGACGATGGTCTGTCCGGTGATGTAAGTCGCCAGGTCAGACGCCAGAAAGAGCATGGCCCCGGCAATATCCTCGGCGCAGCCGAGTCGTCCCAACGGTACCCGGCTGGCAATGTCGCCATTGACCTGATCGTCGCCCAGATTGGCCATGGCTGGCGTGGCAATCATGCCGGGCTCGACACCATTGACGCGCACGCCATGACAGGCCAGTTCCAGAGCGGCATTGCGAATGAAACCGTTGACCCCGGCCTTCGACGCGGCGTAATGGCTGAGCCCCGGATAGGCTACCCGTGGACCGGTGACCGACGAGGTGACCAGCACGCAGCCAGCACCCTGACGCTGGAACATCGGCAAGGCGGCCTGGGTCAGCCAAAACAGTGCCGAGAGATTGACTGCCAGCGTGCGCTCGAGAATCGGGGGGGTGATCTCGGCGAACGACGTCAGCGGAAAGTAGCCGGCGTTATGGACCAGAATATCCAGCCGCCCCCAGTCTCGCTCCAACCCTTGAACCAGTTTGGCTACCGCTGTCGCGTCGGCCAGATCAATGTCCACAGCCTCAACCTGGTACGTTCGGTCCTTCAGGTCTGCAGCGAGCGCCTGAGCTTGAGCCAGACGAAGATCGGCGATCATCACTCGCGCTCCGCGCAATGCGAAGGCTTCGACGATTGCCCGGCCAATGCCTTGCGCGCCACCGGTCACCAGTACCGTTTTGCCGCTGAAATTGAAGTCTTCACGCATGGGCGACCTCCATGTGAGCGTAAGCCAGCGTTGGCACATCGACGATGCTAGAACCCCCGTCGGCGACCACGGTCGCCCCTGTGATGATCGACGCGTCGGCGCTGGCGAGGAAGCGACAAACCTTGGCGATTTCTTCGGCGCTGGCAGGACGCCTTAATGGCGCATCGGCACAAACCCGGTCGTAGGCTTGCTGCAGCGTATCGCCATAGAAACTCATCAATGGCTGCATTTCCTCATCGGCCATCGGGGTCGTGACCCAGCCCGGACAAACCGCGTTCACCCGCACGCCGCGTGGTCCATAGTCCCTGGCCAGTGAGCGGTTGAGCCCAAGCAACGCGTGCTTGGCGGTGGTGTAGCCGCACACTTCGGGCCCGGCGGCCAGCGAGGCGATGGAGCCGATCAGCACGACGCTGCCAGCCTGCTCGATCAGCAGCGGCAGGCAGGCCCTGGTACTGTAGAACGCGCTGTCCAGATTGCTGCGCAGCGATGCTTCCCAGGTTTGCGGACTGGTCTGAGTCGCGCTCCCCAGGCCATGACCGCCGGCGCAGGCCAGCAGAACATCAAGCCGACCGAAGCGCTCACGAATCTGCGCAACGAAACCTTCCCAGGTGTCCGGACAGGCCGCATCGCCGACCAGGATCAGGCCGCCGGTTTCCCGAGCAACCTGCTCCAGAGGCTCGCGTCGGCGACCGACCAATACCAGATTGGCGCCTTCGGCTGCATACAGCCGCGCGCAGGCGGCACCGATGCCGGTTCCGGCACCGGTGATGACAATCGTGCGTGATTCAGGCATCGGGATACTCCGTGCGATTGAGAACCTCACAGTAGGAGCTGACCGGAAAGTTCGACAGCTCATCGAAGGACGAACCGGCATAGCCGAAGATCTTGCCGTCGCTACGGTGCTGTTGCATGTCGATCAAGACCAGGCCCAGGGTGGGGATGATCTTTTCGCGCCAGACGAACAGGTACAGTTGGTCGGCAATCTTGTAATAGTGGCAACGGTCGGTATCGCACAGGCCTTGCTCGACGCCTTTGAGGCATTGCCAGGCGTAGAACTGATCGTTGAGATAGATGTGTTCGTAGACTTCGCTCGGGCTGTAGCGATACAGGTTGCGAAAGCCGGTCAATTCCTGAGTTGGCTCATGGGGGCATTGGCCTTCCTCCCAGGGGCGATCAAGGCTGCCATGGAGGAAGTCCACTTCCACCGACGTCAGGGCTTTGCCAGCGAGCGCACGGCTGTACAGTCCTTCCTGTGTTTCTGCCTGAGTCGGCATGCTCGCGATCACCGCGGTGAACGACGACGTGGCGGTGTCCAGGACCAGGCTCACCGACCACGCCTGACCGGCTTCGCGCTTGATGAAATCGACCAGATACAGGCCAAGGCGCACGGACGTGGCGCGGTACGTGGCAGATCCGCTGGAGTGACCATCAGCGGCGTTCCAGTTCAGTACTTCTGTTTCGAAGCGATGCTCGATCTGCCAGCCGTTGGCGAAGTGCAGCGTGAAGGTCTTGCCGTTGAGATCGGCGAGGTTGGGCAGGATAAAAGCTTCTGGGGCGAAACCGTCGGCGAGGGCACCTACGGTGATCCAGTCAGATTGTGTGGTCATTGCATGGCTCCGGTTGGATGAATTGACAACCTGGATCATGCGGCCGGGAGAATGGCCCGCCTATCAACCAAATGGTTGAACCGGCTTACAAAAACAGCGTCCCCACCAGTTCGGTGCGGCTGGTCACGCCGGTCTTGCGGAACAGGTTGACCAAGTGAGTCTTGATGGTCGGGAGACCGACATCCAGCTCCTGGGCCAGTTGTTTGTTGCTGGCGCCCTGGCGCAACAACAACGCGATCTGACGCTCTTTGGGGGTCAGTCCTGACAGCGAATCTTCATAGGGCTGCATGTTGGCAACCGCCATTTGCAGCAGCGCCTGCAACGCACTGAGTTGAGCCAATTGATCTGCGGTGAAAGCACCTTGTGCAGCGGTGCGCAACAAGGAGATAGCGGCCTGTGGCTGGCCGGAGCGATGAGCAAGTATCTCTACGACGTCGACGACACCGTAGCGATGCAGGAAGTCTCGATAGCGGCGACTGTCACGGCTGGGCTGTCGGGCCATGGCGAAACCAAGAGGCACTACCGCCAGTCCGCTCGACTGACAATTGCGCGGTTGCAGCGGATCGAATTGACGGTAGTTGTCCAGATAATCGCGATGCATTTCACCGCTCATCTGGTGCAACCGGAAGTCGCGGGCTTGCAGCTGCCGGTCGACACAGTAGAACGCGGCCTGGCTGGCAGGAACGATTTGAGTGAAAGCCTGCAGGCAATGGCCAGCGACTTCCTGGGCAGGGATGGCGTTCATGGTCGGTAATTTCGCCAAAAGGCTGCCGGCGTGAGCCGGCAGCGGGTAACGGTCAGGCAACCGCGAAATAATGCTTCACGAAGCTTTCGCCGACAATGTCCCAGAGCACAGGCGTGCCCTTGGTCACGAACCAGCTGTCGCCGGCCTTGTAGCGAGTGCTCTGGCCCGTGGATTCGTCAGTCAAGACCACTTCGCCGGTGACCACGGTGGCTTGTTCTGAAAATGGGTAGACCATGCGGAATTTGCCTTGGGTGGTGCCGAAATACGCGCTGCTGACTGGATCGGTCGGTGCGCCAAAGGTCATTTTTCCAAAGGCTTTGACTTCGCCTTCGAGGATTTCGGAGCCGAGGTCGGCGACAGTGCCCCAGGCGTCGAGCTCGGACAGTTGGATGTCTTTCTTGAGAGTGGTAACGGGCATGGCAGTTCTCCTGTGAATGAATGGGTGGGGATCAACGGCGACCGTTGAAGTAGCCCGAGAGTTGGTGAAGGCTTTTGCCGGCCGTCAGCAGCAGCGGGCGGATGTGATCTTTGCCCATGATTTGCGCATGTTTGACCGAGCTGATCAGGTCGTAGCGGGAAGACCCTTCACTCATGCCCTCCGCCAATACCTTGCAGATGATGTGGCTGGGCGTCACCCCGAAGCCGGCGTAACCCTGCACATAAAAGGCGTTGGGACGACCGCCGAGCGTGCCGATTTGAGGGAAGAGATTGGCCCCGGTCGCCATCGGACCACCCCATGCCAGGTCGATTTTCACGTCCTTCAGGTACGGGAAAATTTTCAGCATCAGGTTGCGATTCCACACCTTCAAGTCCTGCGGGATGTGCTCGACAAAGGGCGTCGCCGCACCGAACAGCAAACGGTTTTCATTGGTGACACGGTAATAGTCGATCACCGGCCGAATATCGCTGTAGGCGCCGCGTATCGGACTGATGCGGTTGATCATTTCGTCCGATAGCGGTTCGGTCATCAACTGGAAGGCGTAGGTGTTCAGCGTGGTCTTGTGCAGTTCCGGTTCCAGTTTGTTGAGGAAACTGTCACAGGCCCACAGCAACTTGGAGGCTTTCACCGAGCCCCGGCCCGTGCGTACGGTGATGCGTTCACCATAACTGACTTCCAGGGCCGGGCTGTGTTCGTAGATGCGCACACCGTGCCCGACCAGCGCCTTGGCTTCGCCCAACAACAGATTCAATGAGTGAACATGCCCGCCGCCCATGTGCAGTAGCGCGCTGGTATAGGCGTCGGAGCCAATGATCTGCTTGACCTCGGACCCTGCCATAAAGCGGATTTCGTCCTTGGTGTTGATTGACTTGAAGTCCTTCTCCCAGGCGCGCAGGGTTTTTTCCTGACGGGCGTTGAAGCCCATGTAGCCATAGCCGTTGCAGAAGTCGGCATCGATTGAGTATTTGGCGATTCGATCCTTGATGATCCCGGCGCCCAGCTCACTGATTTCAAAGATCTCGCGCAGCCCTTGCTCGCCCACGTGCTTCTTGATCTTTTCGAGGTCGTGGCCGATGCCCGCCATGATCTGTCCGCCGTTGCGGCCAGTACCACCAAACCCCAGGTAACGCGCTTCCAGCACCACGATATTGGTGATGCCTTTTTCAGCCAGTTCCAGCGCCGTGTTGATGCCGGAGAAACCGCCACCGATCACGACGACATCCGCCTCCACGTCCTGCTCAAGGGTTGGAAAGCTGAGGTTGTATTTTTTGGTTGCCGAGTAGTAGGTAGGCGTTTCGATATTGATCATGGCGCAGCCTGGAAAAGTGAAGGGAAACTCAACTGCAGGGCCTACAAGAAGCTCTGTACCTGTTGGGTGTTATTAAGTGCCTTCCGACCGGTAGGTGTCTTGATCCTGTGTGCCGCGGGTTTTGACCGTGGCTGCCAGAGTTGGAGAGGCTCGCTGCCCGCACGAATGTCTGATCAAACTCAACTGATTCCGGGGCGCCTCGTAATGATCAGGATCGCGCAATGATGAGCGGAGGATGATAGAGTTTAGTTAATCTATTAACTAACTATGAGTTCGAACGTATTCCGATGTCCAGGCCGCGCCAATCTTTGACCCTCACATTGCTCCAGGCTCGCGAAGCCGCAATGGGCTTTTTCCGTCCCTCTTTGAATCAGCAAGGCTTGACCGAGCAGCAATGGCGGGTCATTCGTATCCTCAGTCAGCACGAGGAGCTGGAAATCAATCGCCTGGCGGAGCTGGCATGCATTCTCAAGCCGAGCATGACTGGCGTGCTGGTGCGCATGGAGACCGCAGGCATGGTCGAACGGCGCAAGGCGGAACAGGATCAACGACGAGTGCTGGTACGGCTGGCTGAAAAGGGGCAGGCCTGCTTCAGCTCAATGAGTCAGAGTATGGAAGCTAATTATCAGCGGCTTCAGGCTGGTTTTGGCGAGAAGAAGTTGCAGACGTTATTGACGTTGCTCAACGAGTTGAAAGCGCTCAAGCGCTAGCCTCGTATGATTTCATCGCCAGTCTCCCCCGGCATTGCGCTGGGGGATCGTCAGGTAGGCGTTTCAGGCTTGGCCAATTCCCAGGCATATGTACTTTTGCTCGATGTAGTCATCGATGCCGTACTTCGAACCTTCGCGTCCCAGCCCCGATTGTTTGATGCCGCCAAACGGCGCCACTTCGGTCGAGATCAATCCTTCATTTACCCCGACCATTCCGTATTCCAGCGCCTCGCTGACGCGCCACGCACGTCCCAGATCCTGGGTGTAAAGATAGGAGGCAAGGCCGAACTCGGTATCGTTGGCCATCGCAACCGCTTCGGCTTCGGTCTCGAAGCGGAACACCGGGGCCAACGGGCCGAAAGTTTCGTCGCGCGCGACCAGCATCTCCGGGGTCACTTCACCGAGTACGGTCGGCTGGAAGAAATTGCCGCCCAGGGCGTGGGATTCTCCGCCGGCCAACAAGGTGGCACCTTTGTCCATTGCATCGCTGATATGTTCTTCGATCTTGGCCACGGCCTTGGCATTGATCAGAGGTCCTTGCTGGACATTATCCCCGTCCGCAGGGCCGACCTTGAGTTGGCCGACCGCGGCCACCAGGCGGCGAGTGAACTCATCGTAAACGCTGTTTTGCACCAGGATTCGATTGGTGCAGACACACGTCTGCCCGCTGTTGCGGAACTTTGAGCCCATGGCGCCTTCGACCGCTGCATCGAGGTCGGCATCATCAAACACGATGAAAGGGGCATTGCCGCCCAGCTCAAGGCTGACCTTCTTGATCGTCTCGGCGCATTGCACCATCAGGGTTTTGCCGATACCGGTAGAGCCGGTGAACGAGACTTTTTGAACGCTCGGATTGCCGGTCAACTCCGCACCGATTTCACGGGCACGGTTGCCGGTGACGATGTTCAGGACACCGGCGGGGATACCTGCTCGTTCCCCCAGTTCAGCCAGGGCCAGGGCGGACAGCGGGGTTTCCGAAGCCGGCTTGACCACTACCGTGCAACCGGCGGCCAGTGCCGGGCCGACCTTGCGCGTAATCATTGCGTTGGGGAAGTTCCACGGTGTGATGGCTGCCACCACGCCGATGGCTTGTTTGATCACTACCAGGCGCCGGCCTTTCTTGTCATGCGGGATCACATCGCCGTAGATGCGCTTGGCTTCCTCGGCAAACCACTCTATGAAGCTCGCTCCATAGGCAATTTCGCCACGGCTCTCGGCCAATGGCTTGCCTTGCTCCAGGCTGAGCAACCGGGCCAGGTCTTCCTGGTTGGCCATGATCAAGTCAAACCATTTGCGCAGGATTTGGCTGCGCTCCTTGGCGGTCTTGCTGCGCCAGGCCGGCAGGGCCGCCCCGGCAGCAGCGATGGCGCGGGCGGTCTCGGGCTGGCCGAGGGAGCTGACTTCGGCAATGGTTTCGCCATTCGCCGGGTTGCTCACCGGGAAGCGATTACCGTCATCGGATTCGATCCATTGGCCATTCACGTAAGCCTGTTCGCGCAGCAGTTTCAAATCGTTGAGTTTCATCGGGCTTCTCGAAAAAATCAGTACACGCCGCCGGAGCTGGTAGGCGCCGGAGTATCTTTGAAGGTGGCAGCGAGGGTTTGCAGGCCGCGCATCAATACAGTGGTGTCGACGCCGACAGCAACGAACGCCGCGCCCAGTTCGATGTAACGCTTGGCCAGTTTCTGATCGGCGCTGAGAATGCCGACCGCTTTGCCGGCTTTTTGGATGCGGGCGATGGCGTCCTCAATTGCAGCCTGCACCTCGGGATGGCCCGGATTGCCGCGAAAACCCATGGAGGCGCTCAAGTCCGCCGGGCCGATGAAGACCCCGTCGATACCTTCTACCGCCGCAATCGCGTCTAGATTGGCCAGGCCCTCTTGATTCTCGATCTGAACCAGCAGGCACATTTGATCATCCGCCTTGTCGAGGTAGCCGGGGATACTGTTCCAGCGCGATGCGCGTGCCAATGCACTGCCTACACCGCGAACGCCGCTGGGCGGGTAGTGGATGGCTCGGACCAATTCCCGCGCTTGTTCCGCGCTTTCGACCATGGGCACCAGCAACGTTTGCACGCCTATATCGAGTACTTGCTTGATCATTGCTGTATCGCCAATGACCGGGCGAATCACCGGATGGCTGGGGTAGGGCGCCACGGCCTGGAGCTGGCCGAGCATACCGCGCAGATCGTTGGGCGCATGTTCGCCATCGATCAACAGCCAATCGAAACCGGCGTTGGCCGCCAGTTCTGCGCAGTACGGGTCGGCCAGTCCGAGCCAAAGACCGATCTGCGTTTCACCGCTTTGCAGGCGAAGCTTGAAGGTGTTAACAGGCATATCCATCGTACAGGTCTCCGGTCAAACGAAACGACAGGCAATAGAGCCCAGCATGTCGTAATCAACATGGAAGGTATCGCCAGGGTTTGCGGCCACAGGACGGGTGAAGGAACCGCCCAGGATGATTTGCCCGGGTTGCAGGGTGACGTCGTAAGCCGCCAGCTTGTTGGCGAGCCAGGCCACGCCCTTCGCCGGGTGGTTGAGTACGGCCGCTGAAACTCCGGATTCCTCGATCACACCGTTGCGATAAAGCACGGCTGGCACTTTGCGCAGGTCGATCTCCGTCGGACGTACCGCGCGACCGCCCATGACCACGCCGGCGTTGGCGGCGTTGTCGGAGATGGTGTCGAACACTTTGCGAGTTGCCTTGGTATGTGGGTCAACCTGCTGGATGCGCGCGTCGATGATTTCCAGCGCCGGGATCACCCATTCGGTGGCGTCCAACACATCAAAAACCGTGATGTTCGGGCCTTTCAGGGGTTTGCCCAAAATGAACGCCAGCTCGACTTCCACCCGCGGCACGATAAAGCGTTCAAACGGAATGTCGGTGCCTTCGTCGAAGAACATGTCATCGAGAAGAGCGCCGTAATCCGGCTCGGTGATGTTGGACGAGACCTGCATGGCCCGGGAGGTCAGGCCGATTTTGTGCCCGACCAGTTTTCTGCCGTCCTTGATTTTCTGCGCCACCCAAGCGCGTTGAATGGCGTACGCGTCTTCGATGGTGATGGCTGGATGATCCAGGGAAAACTGACGGACCTGCTCGCGTGAACGCTCGGCGTGGTCGAGACGGGCGGCGGCTTGCTGAATGTGTTGTTGGTCAAGCATGACATTGATCTCTTACTGAGGGTTGACGATGGCGGCCTGGGTGCGCAGCACCAGAAAACCACCGAGTGCGATGAGAAGTGCCAGGACGTAAAGGGCCAGGCTGGCACTCTGGGTTGTGTCGCGCATCCAGCCGATCAGATAGGGCGCGAAAAACGACGCGATGTTCCCGAAGGAACTGATCAGGGCAATGCCGGCGGCTTGGGTGTTGTTGGATAGAAAGGCTGGAGGGAACTGCCAGAACATCGGCAACGCCGCGCTGGCCCCCATGCCGGCGAGGATTAAGCCACTGAGCACCCACGTCGGGTTGGTGGGTGAGAGTCCGGCGACAGCGATACCGACAGCTTACATCAGCAAGGGAACGCAGAGATGCCAACGTCGTTCACGCAGACGATCGGACGAACGCCCACAGCCGATCATAAAAAAGCAACCGGCCAGATAAGGCACGGCACTGAGCAGACCGACCTTGCCGTCGCTGCCGATCCCCGCTCCGTGAATCAGCGTAGGCATCCAGAAGGCGAGGGTGTTGACCGCCAGCATCACCGCGAAATACACCGCCACCAGCAGCCACACCTGCGGGTTAGTGAGAATGGCCGATAGCGAGGTGATCGATTTGCGGTGTTCTTCTTTGTTCAGTTGCTCGCGCAGTTGTTGCTTCTGCTGCAGGGTCAGCCACTTGACCGACTCGAAGCTGTCCGGCAAGCACTTGAGCACCACCAGCCCGAGCAAGATAACGGGCGTACCCTCGATGACGAACATCCATTGCCAGCCGCGCAGGCCGCCAAAGTCATGAAAGTGTTCGAGGATGCCACCCGAGAGCGGACCACCAATGACACCGGCCATCGGCACTGCGATTGCAAACAGTGCTGTTATTTGCGCTCGGCGGCCGGCCGGATACCAGCGGTTGAGAAACACCAGTATGCCCGGGAAAAAACCGGCCTCGGCCACCCCCAGCAAGAAGCGAAGCACATAGAACCCCATGGCACTGTCGATCAAAAACATGCAGGTCGACAACGCCCCCCAGACGACCATCAGCGTGGCAATCCAGCGTCTCGGGCCAACACGGTCCAGGGCCATGTTGCTGGGTACGCCAAACAGGGCGTAGGCGATGAAGAACAGACCGGCGCCAAGGCCATAGACCGTGTCGCTGAAATTCAAGTCGGCGCTCATCTGCATCTTCGCGAAGCCAATGTTGATGCGGTCGAGGTGAGCGAAGAGGTAGCAGATCAACAACAACGGCATCAGCCGCCAGGTGATGGTGCTGTGGGTTCGGTCGCGTGCGAGGGTGTCGGCGGTATTGGCTGTGCTCATGGTTTTATACTTTTTGTCTGAGGGGCCGATGGAACGAACGGGCAAGCTGGGTTAGCGGACTTGAGCTTTGAGGAAGGCGTGGACGTTGTTTTCCTTGAAGTTGAGTTGCTCGTGCAGTTCGATCATTTCGAATGACAAGGCCAGCAGGCGCTGAGCCTGAAGGTCGGCAAAGTGCCGAGTAATAACGTCGAAGAGTGTCTCCGCGACTTTCTGGCGCGTGGCCAGATCACGGCCATGACCGACCTTCAAGGTCATGTGGACGAAGGCGTAGTCATGCTTGCCGTCTGCCATGCGCCAGGTGTCCAGGCGCACGGCGCGGCTACGGATGCCGCCCAGGGGAAACACACCACTGTCACCCAGTGTTTCGTGGACTTTTTCGAACAGGCCAGGCAAGTCGGCTTGCTGTTCAATGTTATCGGTGTACTCAGCAATGAAGTGGGGCATGAACGGCTCCTTCAGGCCGCGCGGGAGGGACGCGCGGCCGCACAGTCAAACAGGGAAAATGGCGTTGAGCTGACCGGTGCCTGAACTACCGAAGGGTTCGGTAATGATTTCGGCAGGCTTGTCGTAATTCGGTCCGCCGAGCAAGCCGAGGAGCATGGCCGTGTCATGCATCTTGCCTTCGCCGAAACAGTGCTCGGCGTAGTCCGGGAGCATGGCGCAGAACTCTTTCCAGCGGCCCTGGCGCCAGAGATTCACGACGTGCAGGTCGACTTGTTTGTCGAACTCACGGGTCCAGTTATGAATGTTGGCTTCGGCATCGCGATCATCGGAAAATCGATGCGACAGCGAACCGGATGCCAGCACGAGGACCTTGCGGTCACTCTTCTCGATGGCACGGCGTACGGCGGCGCCGAAGGTGAAGCTGTCTTGCAGACGATGCCAGGCGCACCAGGCGGCAATCGACACGACATTGAATTTCTGGTCTTGCGCTACCCCCATGTGCATATAGCGCATCGGCACCAGGGTTCCGTACTCCAGCTCAAGGCTCGGAATATTGTGGGCCAGGGTGCGCACGTCGGCGGCGTTGGCCTCGGCGGCGATCAACTCGCCCAATTCAGGACAGCCCGGGTACTCGTACTCCATGTTTTTAATGAAGTGCGGTAATTCGTTGCTGGTGTAGATGCCTTTGAAATGCTCGCCACAGTTAACGTGGTAAGCACTGTTGACCAGCCAGTGCACATCGAACACCACAGCAGTATCGGCACCCAGCTCACGGGCGCGGCGACCGATTTCCTTATGCCCGGCAATGGCTGCTTCACGGCAGCCATGGTGTTTGCCGGGAAGCTCAGACAAGTACATCGAGGGGACGTGGCAGATTTTCGCAGCCAGGACGACTTCGCCCATGATGATTTCTCCTGAAATTGTTGTTATGCGTTTAAATCCGACATCAAGTGAAGCCGCGACAGGCCGATGCGCGACCCTCGCGGGCTTCAGCAATCGATAGGCCGGTTACAGTCCCCACCGGGGAATGTGATGGCTGCCCATCGAGATGCAGATGTTCTTGATCTCGGCGAACACTTCAAAGCTGTACTGGCCGCCTTCGCGGCCCGTACCGGAGCCTTTCACACCACCGAACGGCTGGCGCAGATCGCGCACGTTCTGGCTGTTGATGAACACCATGCCCGCTTCGATGCCATAGGCCAGACGGTGCGCCTTGCCAATGTCCTGGGTCCAGATGTAGGACGCCAGGCCGTACTCGGTGTCGTTGGCCAGTTGCAGGGCTTCGGCTTCATCCTTGAACGGGATCAGGCACACCACCGGGCCGAAGATCTCTTCCTGGGCAATGCGCATCTTGTTGTTGACGTCGGCGAACACAGTTGGCTGGATAAACTGGCCTTTGCTCAGGTGTGCAGGCAAGTTCGCCGGACGCTCAAGGCCGCCAGCGAGGAGGGTGGCGCCTTCTTCGATACCGATCTTGATGTAGCCGGTGACCTTGTCGTAATGGGCCTGGGTGATCATCGAGCCGACCTGGGTTTTCGGGTCTTGCGGGTCGCCGACGATCAAGCGTTTGGCGCGAGCGGCAAACTCGGCCACGAACTGCGGGTAAACGCTTTCCTGGATAAAGATTCGGCTACCGGCGGTGCAGCGCTCACCGTTGAGCGAGAAGATGGTGAACAACGCCGCGTCCAGGGCTCGCTCAAGGTCCGCATCTTCGAATATCAGCACCGGCGACTTGCCGCCGAGCTCCATGGAGTACTTTTTCAGGCCTGCGGTCTGCATGATCTTCTTGCCGGTGGCGGTGCCGCCGGTGAAGGAAACTGCGCGAACGTCCGGGTGCCGCACCAGGGCTTCTCCTGCCGTGGCGCCATAGCCCTGAATAACGTTCAGTACACCCTTGGGAATGCCCGCTTCGACGGCCAGGCGACCCAGTTCGTTCGCGGTCAGCGGCGACAGCTCGGACATTTTCAGAACGGCGGTATTGCCCAGCGCCAGGCACGGCGCGGTTTTCCAGGTGGCCGTCATGAACGGGACGTTCCAGGGCGATACCAGGCCGCAAACACCTACCGGTTGATAGAGGGTGTAGTTGAGCATCTGGTCATCGACCGGGTAGCTGTGCCCGTCCATGCGCGTGCAGACTTCGGCAAAAAAGTCGAAGTTATGCGAAGCACGTGGAATCAATACATTTTTGGTCTGGTGAATCGGCAGGCCGGTATCGAGGGTTTCCAGTTCAGCCAGGTGCGGCACATTTTGCTCGATCAGTTCGCCAAGCTTGCGCATCAGCCGGGCACGTTCCTTGGCGGGGGTGTTAGCCCACTTTGGAAACGCTTCCTTGGCCGCAGCCACCGCCTGAGCCACTTCGTCGGCACCGCCGCTGGCCACTTCACCAATCGCTTCACCGGTGGCCGGGTTGTAGTTGACGAACACATCTTTGCTTTCGACCTCGCGGCCGTTGATCCAGTGTTTGATCATGGTGCTCAAGCCTCTTTCTGTGCGGAGAAGAATTCCGCTTCGCTGACAATCCGATTGACCAGGCGACCTACGCCTTCGACTTCCACGATGACTTCATCGCCTGGCACCACATCGGCCAGGCCTTCAGGCGTGCCCGTGGCGATCATGTCGCCGGGCTGCAGGGTCATGAAGCTGGACAGGTATTCGATCAGGTAGGGGATGTCGAAAATCATGTCCCTGGTGCTGCCTTCCTGACGCAGTTCACCGTTGATCCAGGTGCGCAGCTTCAGGTTGCCCGGGTCCGGTACGTCGGCCACATCGACGATCCAAGGACCGACGGGGGTCGTGGCGTCGCGATTCTTCACCCGCAAGTTTGGCCGGTAGTAATTTTCCAGGTAGTCGCGGATCGCGTAGTCGTTGCACACGGTGTAACCGGCCAGGTATTGCAGGGCGTTTTCACGCTTTACGTTGCGTGCCGGCTTGCCGATGACGGCAACGAGCTCACACTCGTAGTGCATGTACGCGACGTTGTCGGGGCGCCATGTCACCTGGTTGTGACCGGTGTAAGTCCCCGGGGATTTGATGAATGCCAGCGGTTCGGTCGGAGGCTTGAATGCGAGTTCTGCGGCGTGGTCGGCATAGTTCAAACCCAGGGCAAACATGCTGCCGGTCGCCGGTGGCAGCCATTGCACCTGATCTTCGGCCAGCAGGCGGCCGTCAGCCAGGCGTACGGCGTTATTGTCTTCGACATGGGCGAGGTGGACTTCGCCTTCAAAGTGTATGCGGGCGTGTTTCATGGAGGCTCCTGTTACTCGGCCACGATGTGGTTGGCGAGGCGGCCCAAGCCGCTGATTTCGACTTCGACGGTGTCTCCCGGCTGCACATCGACGCGATCTTCCGGGGTTCCGGTGATCAGGACATCGCCTTCGTGCAGGGTCATGAACTCGCTGATTTCGGCGATCAGCAGAGGAATGTTGCGGACAAAGTTGGCCGTGGTGTTTTGCTGGCGAATCACGCCATTGACGTACAGCTTGATGGCCAGACTGTGTGGGTCGGCGAGTTGTGTGGTCAGGACCAGTTCGGGGCCGATGGCACAGAAACCATCACGACATTTCGCTTTGACGGCAGGGCGGTAGTAGCTGTCTTCCGGCAGGCTGAATTCATTGACGATGGTGTAGCCGGCGACGTAATCGAGTGCCTCGTCTGGACGGACCCGGCTGGCTGTCTTGCCGATCACAACCCCTAATGCCGGCCCAGGCTGCAGACGTTCGCCATTTCCCGGATGCACAACATCGGCACCGTGCTGATTGCGAGTGTTGGGCGTCTTGATGAACAGCACCGGTTTGATTGGCGGTTTCTGATAAGGCGGCTGTTCGAATTCGGCGAGGCGCTGTTTCAGCAGTCCCTGATAGTTCAGCGCGACACCGAAAAGGGTGCCGGTCGCGACGTCATGCAAGGCACGGCTCATGCTTTTCTCCTGGCAGAGCCATGAGGGCTCTGTAATTTTCGTTAATGTGTTAACAGTTATAATTAATATGTTAACTATCGTCAAGCATGGCAGACTGTCCGCACAGTGGTTGTGGGGCCGATTTGGGTGCAGGATGAAAGCGACTGCGAAGCGTGAATCAAGAAAAATGAGTAGTGTGCGATGACCGACCGTCAACCGATCCCGAACATCAACATTGGCCAGGTATACGATCAGCGTTATAGCGACGCTGAAGTCCATTACGACAAATTGGGTAACCTAGCTGGTTTCTTCGGCCGTAACATGCCGGTTCACCGGCATGACCGGTTCTTCCAGATTCACTACGTGAAAAGCGGAACAGTGCGGGTGTATCTGGATGACCAGCAATACGTTGAGTCCGGGCCGATGTTCTTCCTGACCCCCCCCACCGTCCCACACTCCTTTGTGACCGAGCCCGACAGCGACGGGCACGTGCTGACGGTGCGTCAGCAATTGGTATGGCAACTGATCGATGCCGATTCCAGCCTGGCTCCGGCCGGAGCGAAATTGCCGGCGGCGTGTGTCGCGCTGGCTCATTTGGGGCCGGAAGACGCGGGCGATGTCCGCCGCCTGGAATATCTGTTCGAGGAACTGAGCGAGGAGGTGATCGCTGAGCGTTCCGGGCGTAGTGCCGCCCTGGACAGCTTGACGCGATTGATCATGGTCAGCCTGTTGCGGCTGTGCTCCAACTCCTTGAAAGCCACGCCTGCCAGGCACGAGGATCTGAAAATATTCCATCGTTTCAATGAGCTGATCGAAGTCCACTATCAGCAGCACTGGCCTTTGTCGCGTTACGCTGAAGGCATCGGGGTGACAGAGGCACGACTCAACGATGTCTGCCGACGGATCGCCGACCTGCCTTCCAAGCGCTTGATCATGGAGCGCTTGATGCAGGAGGCCAAACGACTGCTGTTGTTCACGGGCAGCTCTGCAAACGAAATCTGCTACCAGCTCGGGTTCAAGGATCCGGCCTATTTCAGTCGTTTTTTCCAGCGCTATGCAAAGCTCACTCCGGGGGAGTACCGCCAGCGTCAATCGGGTTTGCGTTAAGCGGGGCATAGGTATTTTTGCGTCGGTCTTGTTGATCTTGTCCGGATCATCATGGCCACCGCCGCTGTTCGACAGAATGGCTTTTACGGGGAACCGATTGTACTTTTCACAGGCGCTGCCGCTGGGCGAAGTCTATTGGGGGCAGGTTGTGAAAACCGTAACAAGCGAATAAACGAGTGTTGGACCGCAGCTTGCCCCCGTAGGCTGGCGACACTAAGCTGCCGACTCGTCCATCCAAGTAGTTTCGTCATGGCCAACCCCAGACCTTCTTTGACATTGACCTTATTGCAAGCGCGCGAAGCCGCAATGGCCTTCTTCCGGCCTGCACTCAACAAACATGACCTGACTGAACAGCAGTGGCGGATCATTCGGATACTGCGCCAGCAGGGCGAACTTGAAAGCCACCAACTTGCCGATCAGGCCTGCATTCTAAAACCGAGCATGACGGGTGTTTTGAGTCGCCTGGAGCGTGATGGCCTGGTGCGTCGACAGAAGTCCAGCCAGGATCAGCGTCGGGTTCTTGTGGCGCTCACCGAGCGCGGCCAGCAATGCTTTGTCTCCATGAGCGAAGGCATGGAAAGCAACTACCTCAGGATTGAGGAGCAGTTTGGTGCGGAAAAAATGGAGCAGCTACTGGCGTTGCTCAATGACCTGAAAAATATCAAGCCTTGACGGTGGACTGATCACGCGAAGGGGTGATAATAAATTAACATGTGAACATTATTTGCCGCTGACGGGATCCCTGTCGTGAATCACCTCCAATCACCTGCGTCGTCTCGTTGGCCGTACTCCATTCGGGCGCTACGCCATCGCAACTTCCGCCTTTACTTCATTGGCCATGCGATTTCCACGCTGGGCACCTGGGTACAGATGGTGGCGCTGTCCTGGCTTGTCTATCGTCTTACAGACTCCGCAGCCCTTCTGGGTATCACGACCTGCGCCAGTTTGTTGCCGCAGTTGCTGGTCGGCCCGATCGCCGGTGCATGGATTGATCGACATGATAAACGTCGACTGCTGTTGTTCACTCAGACCCTGCTGGGGATCCAGGCACTGCTATTGGCATTGCTGACCTACAGCGGCCATATTGGCGCCAACCTGATTGTCATCATGTCATTCGCACTGGGTGTGCTGAACGCAGTGGACACGCCGCTGCGCCAATCGCTGCTGAGCCGGTTTGTCGACAATGTCGAAGACCTGCCGAATGCTCTGGCGTTGAATGCGACGCTATTCACCTGTTCTCGTTTTATCGGCCCGCCGCTGGCTGGGATACTGATCGGCATGGTCGGCGAGGCTGGTTGTTTTGCATTGAATGCACTGTCTTACGCTGCACTCATCTTCGGCCTGCTGGCCGTTCGCATGAGCGCAGGCGTGCGTGCCAACGGCACCATGGGCAATATCTTTCGCGAAGGCCTGGCCTACGCGCTTCAAACGCCGTCGGTGCGCGGCCTGATCCTGGGTGTATTGGTCGTTAACGTCAGCGCCTCCAGCTACGCCGTATTATTGCCGGTGTTCGCTCGCGACATCTTTTCCGGTGATGCCAGGACGCTGGGCTGGCTTTGGGGGGCGGCGGGATTCGGCTCACTGCTTTCGACGCTGCTGCTCGCCGGTCGCCAATCCGCCGAGCAACTGCAGCGTTTGACTATCGTCACCGCCACATTCAGCGCTATCGCCTTGTTGGCGTTTGCGGCCAGCACCCACCTGGTGTTGTCGTTGGTTGCAATGGCCGTATTGGGTTTCGGCGTAACGATCAACAATGTCGGCACCAACATCCTGCTGCAAAGCCAGGCGCCGGAAGTATTGCGTGGTCGGGTGGTATCGATCTACACCTCGACACGCTTTGGCTTCGACGCGATTGGAGGCCTGATCGCCGGCCAGTTGGCCGCAAGGTTTGGTGGCCCCTGGGCAATGCAAATAGCCGGCACCTTCCTGTTGATTTACTGTGCTTGGCAATTGATTTCGCAGCGCATAACCGCTCGGCAGAGCGCTCAGGCAAATGACAGGGCGACACGCTGATCGGATAGGCACAAACCTCAACATATGCCCGAGAGACAAGGCCACAGCATGAACGAACTTGTACGTCAGCAATCCACCATCACCCTGAGACTGGCCATGCAGGCGCTGCAATCGGCTTTGGACAAGGCCGAAGAAGAGCACGTACGCATCAGCATCGTGGTCGTCGATGCTGGCGGGCAACCGATTCACAGCGCGCATATGGACATGGCGCCCAGGCAATCGCGGGATATTGCGCTGAACAAAGCGCTAACTGCCGTAGGGTTTGGCATTTCCACCAAGGCTTGGCAGGAGCGTCTGGAAAAATGCTCGGAAGGCGTCCGTCAGGGGTTACCGCTGCAGCGCAACATGGCGATGTTCGGTGGGGGAGAGCCCTTTTTGCTTGATGGACAGGTGATCGGTGCCATTGGTGTTTCCGGCGCCTCCGAAACCATTGATGAGTGTTGTGCCCGCGCCGCCGTTGAACAGGTCCGATCGCTGATCATTTCATTCTGAGGCCCGCCCGGGTCTGTGAGAGATTCTGCTAGTCTGGACTGTCGTGGAGCTGCTCCTCGATGTCCTTGCGTTTCTACATCTGCTTTTTCAGTGTTTCTATCTTTTCTTTAAGCCGCTCGGCTTTGGCCTCGGCCACTTCGGGAGTTGCCTGATCCGCCGAATCCATCGCCGCCAGATAGCGATCAATGCTCTGCACGATCTGCTGCATGCGTGCCTTCACCTAGCCCTGGGTGAAGTTGCGGTCGCGATTGTTGACGGCTTTGAATTTGCTGCCGTCGATGGCGATCGATCGACTGGGAAAAGAGGTTGCGGCAATGAACTACAAATTGCCGGCAGACACTGCGAATGGCTTTGCCGTTGTTCTTACGAAAGTCGGAAATGGTTTTGAAGTCCGGAGCCAATCGCCCAGTCAGCCACATCAACTCAACGTTACGCTGGGCTTAGTCTTACATCGTCGCGTGAGTCAGTTTGGTATCGGCGTCAACAGGCCGGGATCGATCTGAAGAAAGCGCTCGACGATGTCCATGAAGCTATGAGGACGTAGCACTAAATACGCCGACTTATGAAGGAGGTAGGGATCCAGTCGCGGTGTACGCTGGAAACGACATCATTGACTCGGTTGGTTGATGTTCGTAGGTTGAGGACAATACAGCGCTGAGTCGATCGCCCAACAGGTTTCAGGCGCGTTTCTTCTCTTCGGCATAGTAGTGATGCAGGTAGTGGCGTCTCACCCGCGAACCGGCCAGCACATGGTTTTGACAGCGATCGATGACGTCCAGGCTGACACTCAAGGCCTGCATCATGGTCGCTCCCGTTCGGCGCAGGTCATGCGGTGTCCAGTCACCGTTCTGGCCGTTGGCTAGGACCAGCGTATCGTCATGACGCCGTCTGGAGAGGGCCTTGCGGTTTTTGAACCGGGCTTGGCGATCACCGACCTGTTTGCTCACCACTTTTACGTCCACATGCCCATCATCCAGCTTGTTCGGGAAGCACCATTGGGAATGTCCCGTTAGGGTTTTGAGTTCCTGAAAGAAATGCAGGGCGAAGGGAGAGAGGAAGACATGGTGGTCCTGTTTCTTGCTACGGGTGCCTTTGACGTTTTCGCTGGGGAGGAACCACGTCTGCCGCATCAGATCGACATTTTTCCATTCGGCCTGGAGCAATTCACCAATCCGACACAGCGTGCCCAGGCTGATCCAGAGCGCGAGCTGCGTTTCCTTCTTTAGCGGACGAATGCCGTCGTATTTTTGGCCAGCGGGGAGGGCGTTGTAATCGGCGGTCATTTGCTGGAAGCGGTTGTGCAGTTCCAGCAGCTCAGCCGGTGAAAGGATGCGGCTTCTTTCTGCCTCGTAGTCGGCTGGGATCAGAGGGGAGATGTCGACCAGTTCCGTCGGATCACCCTCGATCAATAAGGCCCGCCAGGGCTGTAATGCTGTTCACTTAAGCATTTGAATCCTCGCCGGGCTTCTTCGAAAATCCGATGCCAGACCTCTGGCATCGGATTTTTTATGTCTGTTCAACAGGACTTGCTCGACCTCGGCGACCTTTTCAACTTCTGTGACTTGAGCACTTTCACTCAAAATATTCCCATCGAGTGGGTCGCGTCTGCGCTGGATTTGTCCAGCCAGGCCACTATCCGGCGGCGTCGCTTGCCTGCCGACCAAGTGCTCTGGCTGGTGCTCGGAATGGCATTGTTTCGCGACGAACCTGTTCATGAAGTCGCCCGGCGTTTGAACATCTGCGCCCAAGGTCTGGCTTCTGACCATCTGTTGGCCCGTAGCGGTGTGACCGAGGCCCGCAAGCGGCTTGGGGCCGACCCGGTTGAGTGGTTGTTTCGCAAAACTGGCACTCAATGGGGCGCGCAGCGCTATCCCGATGATGCCTGGCAGGACTTGCAAGTATTTGCGGTCGATGGTGCGCTTCTGCGCACGCCGGATACACCTGAGTTGCGAGACCATTTCGGTTCTGGAAACACCTCGACCGACCGCCAGACTCCCTTTCCCATGCTGCGCCTGGTGGCGCTGATGAATGTGCGTTCGCACCTGATCCTGGATGCACAACTTAGCCCTTACCGACGCAGCGAAATGCGTCTGGCCGATGAGTTTTTGCAGAAGATTCCCGACCACTCCGTGACGCTGTTCGATAAGGGATTCTGGAGCGCCGATCTCATGCTCAGCCTGAGCGGCGATGGCAATCACCGCCACTGGCTGATTCCGGCAAAAAAGGGATTGGTTTGCGAGGAGGTAGCCCGTTACAACCACAACGATCGTTTGGTGCGTATGAAAGTGTCGCCGCAAGCCAGAAAGCGAAATCCGACTCTTCCTACACACTGGGAGGCGCGTGAAGTCAGTTATGAAATTCAAGGCAAAGTAAAAACAGTCATGACATCGTTGCCGGCCAAGACCTACAGCACAAAGGCCGTTGCCACGTTGTATCAAGAACGCTGGGAAATCGAATTGGGCTTCAGGGATATCAAAAGCTCAATGCAGCAGAACGCAGTGACCTTGCGCAGCAAAAAAGTCGACCTGATCTACCAGGAAGTATGGGGGCTGTTGCTGGCTTACAACGTGATTCGCCGGGAGGCGAGTCAGGCAGCAGTGGCGTTTGGCCGAGCGCCGTCGGACATCCGATTCAAGCCGGCTTGCCAGTACATCGCCGTGCAGTTGATCGTGATGGCTGCGGCCAATCCCGTTTCGGCGACGGGTAGACGGTTAGCAGAACTAAGAAAAGGCGTTGCCGGGCTGTTTCTGGATCACCGCCCAAGGCCTTCAAGGCCAAGGACGGTGAAAATTTCAAAAAACCGATTTCCGGTGGACCGTAAGGCTGCTCCGCTTAAGTGAACAGCATTACGCCAAGGTTGGCGCTTTCTCGCCCAGCTAAACATCTGGGTGAGGTCGGCGAAGAAGCTGATGGCTTGCCGGTAAGCGCCGCGGTTGACCACGGCGCGGATCAGCGCCCGAACATCGTGTTCGGACACATTGTTCACCGCTGTCTTGCCAATCCCCAGTGTCGTGGATCGCCTGATCCAGCAGGCTCTGCTGCAACAGCTCACGCCGATCTTCGACCCACTATTCTCGGATTACAGCTACGGTTTTCGTCCGGGTAGAAGCGCTCATCAAGCCATCAAAACAGCCCGTGACCATGTGGCGGCGGGACACCGCTGGTGTGTGGAACTTGATCTCGAGAAGTTCTTTGATCGGGTCAACCACGATGTCCTGATGGCCCATGTTGCGCGTCAAATCGAAGACAAGCGCGTCCTCAGCTTGATCCGCCGTTACCTCGAAGCGGGAACGATGACAGGTGGAATCGTCAGCCGACGGCAGGAAGGGACGCCGCAAGGCGGCCCTCTCTCGCCGTTGCTGTCGAATATCCTGCTCAACGAACTCGACCGCGAGCTGGAACGGCGGGGCCATCGCTTTGTGCGCTACGCCGATGATGCGAACATTTATGTACGTAGTCGTCGTGCATCCGACAATACGTCTGGTTATCGTGGCTTACCTTGAAGCACTGTTGCGAGAATCGGTCATGGCCGACAACGCCACGGAGGTCGCTGCTGTGCGCGTTTCTACACCTAACTTCACATACACATGTTCCAGATGTTTGTTCACGGTGCGTGGGCTCAGATCAAGAATGGTGCCGATGTCGCGGTTGGTCTTGCCGCAGGCCACCCAGCGCAGAACCTCGACTTCCCGACCGGTGAGCTGAAAGCGTGCCGACAGCACCCTGTGCGCCGGCTCGTCGTCCAGGCTCGGCGCGGCTGGCTGTGACGCCGCTCGGGCCGACAGCAGGATGCGCGAGGTGCGCAGGTGCGCGGCGACCCGGGCCAGCACTTCGTCGGTCTGGATCGGCTTGGTCACGTAGTCGCTGCCACCCACTTCAAAGCCCTGGACCACATGCCTGCTTTCCGTCAACGCGGTCATGAACAGCACCGGAATATCGGCGTTGGCCGGGTGCTCCTTGATCCGCCGGCAGGTCTCGAAGCCGTCCAGGCCCGGCATCATCGCATCCAGCAGGATCAGGTCCGGACGCCGACGTTCGATGCGGTTCAGGGCGCTGAGCCCGTCGAGGGCCACCAGCACCATGTAGCCGGCATCGTTGAGGGCGTCGGAGAGCATGGCGAGGTTGTCCGGGGTGTCGTCCACAATCAGCACGACACCGGGTTCAGCGACTGTGGTCAGTGCATTCATCTTCTGCCTCCTTGAGGGCGCGGTTGATTTCGTCCAGGCGAAAGTTTTTCAGCAGCTTGCGTAGCGAACTGATGAAAGGGGCGGTGGCTGGCGTCTCGGCCTGGATGGCGTCGAGTTTTTCGTGTAGACCGCGTACGTAGCCGATGGCGCTGAGTTCGCCGAGGGCGATGAGGTCAGGCTGTGAGGGCAATATCCCCGGTTCGGGGAATGTCGCAGGGGCTGGTTTTTCGCGGCGCAGCCAGTGTAGGTCGAGCTGCTTCTGGATCCGTTCGAGCAGCTCCGGGGTATGTACCGGCTTGGCAAGGTAGTCGTTGCAGGCACTGGCCAGGCTGCGCTCGCGCTCGTCGTTAAAGGCATTGGCCGATATCACGATGATCGGTGCCGTGGACAACGCATTGCGGCGGATCAGCCGACTGGTTTCCCAGCCATCCATCGTCGGCATCGACAGGTCCATGAGGATCAAGTCCGGCCCCAGCAGGGCGACCTGGCGAATCGCTTCCTGGCCGTTGCTGGCCTGGACCACTTCAAAGCCCAGGGGCGTGAGCATGCCGCTGAGGACCTTGCGATGGTCCACATGGTCGTCCACTACCAGCACCAGACGCCGCGGCCCCTGGTAGCCGATGATGTCGTGTTCGACATGGATCACCGCCTGCGGCACCCGTACTTGCGAGAGAAACAGGCGCACCTGGAAACAGGTGCCCTTGTCCTGCTGACTCTTGACCTGCAACTCGCCGCCCATCAGCGAGGTGAGCATGCGGGTAATGGTCAGGCCCAGGCCAACGCCCTTGTCCTGGCGCATCAGATCACCGCGTTCGAAAGGCTGGAAGATTCGCTCGATGTGCTCGGGGTCGATGCCGATACCCGTGTCGATGATGTCGAAGGTTGCCGTCTCGCGCATGTAACTGACCCGCAGGCAGACCTCGCCGCTGTCGGTGAAGTTGACCGCATTGCCCAACAGGTTGATGAGGATCTGCCGGACGCGCTTTTCGTCGCCTCGCACCACCGCCGGCATCTTGCCGATCAGCTCCAGGCGAAAGCGCAACCCTTTGTCCCGGGCTTGTGGGGTGAACATCAGCTCCAGATCGTGGATCAGTTCCGGGAAGGGGATTTCCGTCGCTTCTAGGCGCAGTTTGCCGGCCTCGATCTTGGCCACATCGAGCAGCCCGTCGATCAGCGACAGCAGGTGCGAGCCGCTGCGCAGGATGGTCGCCAGGGCATCCTGATGCTGCTCCGGCATGGCCGCGTCGCGCTGCAGGATCTGGGTAAAACCGAGGATGCTGTTCAACGGCGTACGCAGTTCGTGGGACAGTCCGGTGACGTAGCGACTCTTGGCCGCGTTGGCCGCCTCGGAAGCCTCCTTGGCATCTTGCAGGGCCTGGTCGGTCAAGCGGTGGGCTTCGATTTCCTGCATCAGCAGCAGGGTCTGGCGGTCCGACTCTTCCTGGGCCACGCGGCGGCTTTCCCGCGTCAGAACCACCCACCAGGCGAGGATGGCCGCCAGTACCGAAAGCGTCAGGAAGGCCTTGAAAAATGCCTGGTACAGCGTCGCCTGGGCTTGCGGCGAGTGGGGCAGCCCCTGGGAGGCCTGGCCATAGATCAGCGCCAGAGCGCCGCTGAGCATCAGGACCAGTGCGAGCAGCAGGCCCAAGTAATGCACTAGCCGGGTGTGCAGGCGTGGCACCGTTGCATTGGGCAGCAACCAATGCAACAGCGTTTCGAACTGCGCCGACAGACGCCCGTGGGGTTTGCAGCGATCGCCGCAACGCGCGTCCAGCGAACAGCAAAGTGAGCAGATGGGCGTGCTGTAGGCCGGACAGAAAGCCATGTCGGCGGTTTCGAACGGGTTGCTGCACAGGCCGCAGGTGATCTGCGTGCTCGGTGCCACCGGTTGCAGCAGTAGCGGATCGCTGGTGCGGGCGATGTAATAGCGGCTGCGGGTGGCCCAGGCCAGCAGCGGGGTCATGACCAGCGAGGTGCCGAGGGCGACGAAGGGCGGGGCGGCCTGGGCCAGCGCACCAAATAGACCGAAGTGGGCGAGGACCGACAGCAGCGAGGCAATCAGCATGGAGCCGACGCCCACCGGGTTGATGTCGTAGAGGTGAGCGCGCTTGAACTCGATGTGTTTCGGTGACAACCCCAAGGGTTTGTTGATCACCAGGTCGGCGACCACCGAGCCGATCCAGGCGATGGCGATGTTGGCGTAGAGACCGAGCACCTGGTCGATGACGTCGAATACCCCCAGCTCCATCAGCATCAGGGCAATCGCCACATTGAACACCAGCCAAACTACGCGGCCGGGGTGACTGTGGGTGACCCGGGCGAAAAAGTTCGACCAAGCCAGGGAACCGGCGTAGGCGTTGGTCAGGTTGATCTTCATCTGCGAGACGAAGACGAACAGCACCATGGCCGCCAGGGCCCATTCCGGCGAGGCGAACACATAACCGAAGGCCACCAGGTACATCTGGGTCGGTTCCGTAGCGCGCTCGATGGGGATCTCGTGTTGCAGGGCGAGAAACGCCAGGAAGGCGCCAGCGAACATTTTCAGGGCGCCGGGCAGGATCCAGCCGGGGCCGGCGCAGAGTAGGGCGGCCCACCAGCGCTTGCGGTTGGACGCGGTTTTTTCCGGCAGGAAGCGCAGGTAGTCGACCTGTTCGCCGATCTGCGTCACCAGGGACAGGGCCACGGTACAGGCCGCGCAAAACGCCAGCAGATTGAAGTCGCCGCCGGCATCACGGCCCTGGAAACTGGTCCAGTCGCTGAAGGCCTCGGGGTTTTTCAGCAGCACAAACAGATAGGGCAGCACCAGCAGCACCAGCCACAACGGCTGGGTCCAGAGTTGCAGGCGGCTGATCAGGGTCACCCCATAGGCCACCAGGGGGATCACCAACACAGAGCAGATCACATAGGCAAAGGCCAATGGGATATGGAAGTACAGCTCCAAGGCCAGGGCCATGATCGCTGCTTCCAGGGCGAAGAACAGAAAGGTGAAGCTGGCGTAGATCAGCGAGGTGATGGTCGAGCCGATGTAGCCGAAGCCGGCACCGCGGGTCAACAGATCCATATCGACGCCGTAGCGGGCGGCGTAGTAGCTGACGGGCAGGCCGGTGAGGAAGATGATCAGGCTCACCGCGAGGATCGCCCAGAAGGTGTTGGTGAAGCCGTAGCTCAGGGCCAGCACCCCGCCAATCGCCTCCAGGGCCAGGAACGACACCGCGCCCAGGGCGGTGTTGGCGATGCGCAGTTCCGACCACTTGCGGAAGGACCTCGGGGTAAAGCGCAGGGCGTAGTCTTCCATGGTTTCGTCGGCGACCCAACTGTTGTAGTCGCGACGGATCTTGGCGATGCGCTGGGTGCCAGGTGGAAGCACGGTGAAAGACTCCTGGGGTCAAGGCGCTCCGTGCCTGGCGGGTGTGCCCGTGGCGGATAGCAGAGCAATTTTCATGCCCTGCACCACGCCGTCTTGCCGCGCCAGCTGGTGCCTACGCGCGCGTCCGCGCAGTGCCGGTCGGTCGGGACCTGGAGCAATAGCCTGCGCCGCCTTGGTGCATTTTTCCCTACGTCAAATGACGTACGCGCTTACGTCAGGCTGCGTATACCCGTCGTCGATACGCCCCTCCATGCTGATACCACCACCGTTGCTGGCCGCCATAGGGCGTACCACCAGCGTCACCGCAGAGGAGTAGCAGCATGCAACCACCATTGATCCGGACTAAAGGCCTGTTGCCGCGCCGCTTGGCGCTAGGGGCGGCGGCCCTGTCGTTACTGGCTGCCAGTGTGTTCAGCCAGGGTGTATGGGCGGACGAGGCCAACAGCACCGGCCTGGCGGTGACCGCCACTGAAGTCACGGTCGGCCAGTTGCACTCGGCCACCGGCACCATGGCGATTTCCGAGACCGGTTCGATCCAGGCCGAACGCTTGGCCATCGAGCAGATCAACGCTTCAGGCGGCATCCTGGGGCGGCAGATCAAGGTGATTCAGGAAGACGGCGCCTCCGACTGGCCGACCTTCGCCGAGAAGGCCAAGAAGCTCCTGGTCAACGACAAGGTGGCCACGGTGTTCGGCTGCTGGACCTCGGCCTCGCGCAAGGCTGTGCTGCCGATTTTCGAGAAAGAGAACGGCCTGCTCTACTACCCGACTTTCTATGAGGGCCTGGAGCAGTCGAAGAACGTGATCTACACCGGCCAGGAAGCCACCCAGCAAATCCTCGCCAGCCTCGACTGGATCGCCAAGA
Organism: Pseudomonas fluorescens group sp. PF-69; assembly: GCF_054481235.1. NCBI lineage: Bacteria > Pseudomonadati > Pseudomonadota > Gammaproteobacteria > Pseudomonadales > Pseudomonadaceae > Pseudomonas > Pseudomonas fluorescens group sp. PF-69. The sequence goes on from NZ_JBTMNC010000001.1 coordinate 3,932,243, forward strand.
CCAAGGGCGCCAAGACCTTCTACCTGGTGGGTTCGGATTACATCTGGCCACGCACCTCGATGAAGATCGCCCGCAAGCACATTGAGAACGTGCTGCACGGTACCGTGGTCGGCGAAGACTACTACCCCTTGGGCAACACCCAGTTCGGTTCGCTGATCAACAAGGTCAAGCTGAAGAAGCCCGACGTGGTGTTCGCCGCAGTGGTGGGTGGCTCCAACGTGGCCTTCTACAAACAACTCAATGCGGCGGGCGTCAATTCGGCCAAGCAGACTTTGCTCACTCTCTCAGTCACCGAAGATGAATTGCTGGGCATCGGCGGCGAGAACATGGCCGGCTTCTATGCCTCGATGAAGTACTTCCAGAGCCTGGACAACCCCAACAACAAAGCCTTCGTCGACGCCTTCAAGGCCAAGTACGGCAAGGATTCGGTGATCGGCGACGTGACCCAGGCCGCGTATCTGGGCCCATGGCTGTGGAAGGCTGCCGTGGAAAAAGCCGGCAGCTTCGATGTCGACAAGGTTGTTGCAGCCTCGCCGGGTATCGAGCTGAAAACCGCGCCTGAAGGCTACGTCAAAGTGCATGAAAACCATCACCTGTGGAGCAAGACCCGCATCGGTGAAGTGCAGCCCGATGGCCAGTTCAAGGTGGTGTACGAGTCTGATCTGATCGAACCGAATCCTTTCCCTAAAGGCTACCAGTAAGGGCTGGCGTCATCCCTGGCCAGCCAGCTCCTACGGGCGTTGTGTAGGAGATGGCTGGCTGGCCATGGGGCCCCAACGGTTTTCCACATCCTCCCTCCAAGCAGGAGTCCATCATCATGGAATGGCTATCGGAATTTGGTGCCATCGCGGCGATGCAGGGGTTCAACGGCTTGTCCGTGTTCTGCGTGCTGCTGTTGATGGCATTGGGGCTGGCGATCATTTTCGGCCAGATGGGGGTCATCAACATGGCCCACGGCGAGTTCCTCACGATCGGCGCCTACACCACCTATGTCTGTTCGAGCCTGACCAGCCATTTCACCCCGTGGTTTCAACCCTATTACTTTTTCATCGCCATCGCCCTGTCGTTTCTGGTGGCCGGGGCCATTGGCTGGCTGGTGGAGTGGGCGATGATCAGTCGGCTCTACAAACGTCCGCTGGACACGCTGCTGGCGACGTGGGGGTTGTCCCTGGTGATGCAACAGACCTTCCGTTCGGTGTTCGGCGCCCGTGAAGTCAGCGCCACGCCGCCGGAGTGGTTGATGGGCTCGTTCAACCTCACCGAGTCCATCGAGATCCCGCGCAACGGTCTGTTCATGATGGCCCTGACCCTGCTGCTCACCGGGGCCATTTTTCTCTTGCTCTACCGCTCACGCTGGGGCCTGCAAGTACGGGCTACGGTACAGAACCGGTTGATGAGCCGTGCCGTGGGCATCAATACGCGCAAGGTCGACCGCATGACCTTTGCCCTCGGTTGTGGTGTCGCGGGGGTGGCCGGCGCGGCCTTTACCACCATTGGCTCCACCGGGCCCACCGCGGGCTCGCAGTACATCGTCGACACCTTCCTGGTGGTGGTCTTCGGCGGCGCACAAAGCCTGTTCGGCACTATTGCGTCGGCGTTCGTCATTGCCCAGACCCAATCGATCTCGGAGTTTTTCCTCAGTGGTTCGATGGCCAAGGTACTGACCCTGTCCGGGGTGATCCTGATCCTGATGTTGCGCCCTCAAGGGTTGTTCTCCATCAAAGTGCGCAAGTAGAGGCAAGCCGATGAAGCTTTTAGACAAGATGCTGGCGGGCAAGCGGAACCTGTTGGGCGTTGCCCTGTTGGCGCTGCTGATTTTTGTGGTCTTCCCGCTGACCCTGGATGCTTTTCGCCTGAACATGGTGGGCAAGTACCTGACCTATGCCTTCGTCGCTGTCGGCCTGGTGTTGTGTTGGGGCTATGGCGGCATTCTCAGCCTCGGGCAGGGGGTGTTTTTCGGCGTCGGCGGCTACTGCATGGCGATGTTTCTCAAGCTCGAAGCCTCCGACCCGCAGAGCACCAAAATCCAGTCGACGCCGGGCATTCCGGATTTCATGGATTGGAACCAGATCACCGAACTGCCCTGGCTCTGGGTACCGTTCCACAGTTTCAGCTTCACCCTGTTGGCGGTGATCCTGGTGCCGGTAGTGCTGGCCTTCATCATTGGCATGGCGCTGTTCAAGCGGCGGGTGGGGGATGTTTATTTCTCCATCGTCAGCCAGGCCATCGCGCTGATTCTCACGGTGCTGATCGTCGGCCAGCAGGGCATGACCGGCGGGGTCAACGGCATCACCGATCTCAAGACGCTGCTCGGCTGGGACCTGCGCAGCGACAGTGCCAAGTTGCTTTTGTACTTCATTAACGCAGCTTTGCTGTTCGGCTGCATTTTCATCGGCCGCTTCGTCCTCGCGTCGAAGCTCGGGCGGCTGCTGATGGCGATGCGCGACAAAGAGGAGCGGGTGCGCTTCTCCGGTTATGACGTGGCCAGTTTCAAGATTTTCGTGTTCTGCATCGCTGCTGCCTTCTCGGCCATTGGCGGCGCCATGTTCGCCTTGCAGGTGGGCTTCATGTCGCCTTCGTTCGTCGGCATCGTGCCGTCCATCGAGATGGTGATCTTTGCCGCTGTCGGCGGGCGCATGTCGCTGCTCGGCGCGGTGTATGGGGCCTTGCTGGTGAACTACGGCAAGACCTATTTCTCCGAGTCCTTCCCCGAGCTATGGCTGTACCTGATGGGCGGGCTGTTCATTGCCGTGGTCATGTACTTTCCCAATGGCTTGGCCGGACTCTGGGACAGCCATGGCCGCCAGACCCTTGGCCGTTTATTACGGCGTACCCCGCAGCAAGCCGCCGTTGCCGCGCCCCTGCCGGAGACGCCGCGCACTGCGCCGCCGACTCCGGCTCCTGAACGTCCTTCGCTGGAGACGCAGCCATGACCGCCGTGGGTTTTCAAATGAACAAGCCGGTGCTGGTTATCGAGGGGCTGACGGTGTCCTTCGACGGTTTCAAGGCCGTGGACAACCTCAACCTGTACATCGACCGCAATGAAGTGCGGGTGGTGATCGGGCCCAACGGCGCAGGCAAGACCACGGTGCTCGACCTGATCTGCGGCAAGACCCGCGCCACCAGCGGCAGCATCCAGTTCGATGGAAAGGAACTGACCAAGATGCGCGAGTACAACATCGTCCGTGCCGGCGTCGGGCGCAAATTCCAGAACCCGTCGATCTACGAAAACCTCACGGTGTTCGAGAACCTGGAGATGTCCTACCCGGCGGGGCGCAAGGTGTTTGGCGCGTTTTTTTTCAAACGCAGTGCCTCAGTGATTGCCCGGGTTGAAGAGGTGGCGCGGGAGATCTTTCTCGGCGAACTGCTGCAGCAGCAGGCCGACCTGCTGTCCCACGGCCAGAAGCAGTGGCTGGAGATCGGCATGCTGCTGATGCAGAACCCTGACCTGTTGATGCTCGATGAACCGGTCGCTGGGATGAGCGTCAACGAGCGCGTACAGACTGCGGAACTGCTCAAGCGCATCAGCCAGGGACGCTCGGTGCTGGTGATCGAGCACGACATGGAGTTCGTCAAGAGCATCGCCCACAAGGTCACGGTGCTGCACCAGGGCAAGGTCCTGGCCGAGGGCAGCATGGAGTCGGTGCAGAACAACCCGAAAGTCATCGAAGTCTATTTAGGCCATTGAGGAAGCAGGCATGTTCAACGTAGACAAGCTGTCCTGTGGTTACGGCCAGAGCCAGATCCTCCACGACCTCGACCTGGCCGTGGCCAAACGCGAAATCGTCGCCGTGATGGGGCGCAACGGTATGGGCAAGACCACGCTGTTCAAGAGCTTGATGGGCATCCTTCCGCAGTGGCGGGGGCAGGTCAGCGTCGATGGCCAGGAAGTCTCGAACCTGGAAACCCACGAGCGGGTGGAGCACGGCATCGCCTATGTGCCTCAGGGACGGATGATTTTCCCCAGCATGACGGTGTTGGAAAACATTCAGACCGGCCTGCCGGCATCGGCCCGGGGCCAGGTGCCCGAAGACCTTTATGCGTTGTTTCCGGTACTCCACGACATGCGCTCGCGCAAGGGTGGCAACCTTTCGGGCGGGCAACAGCAGCAACTGGCTATTGCCCGGGCGCTGGCGACCAATCCCAAGGTGTTGTTGCTCGATGAACCCACCGAGGGCATCCAGCCGTCGATCATCAAGGATATCGCCCGCACGTTGAAAGAGATCCGCCACCTGCGCGACCTGACCATTGTGGTCTCCGAGCAGGTGCTGTCATTCACCCTGGAAATCGCCGACCGCTTCCTGGTGATCGAGAAGGGTCGCTTCGTGATTGAGGAGACCCGGGACAAGGTCGACGAAGCCACCATCAGTCGCTACCTCTCCGTGTAGGCGCGGCCGGGCGGCGCGATGGTTTATCGGCCCCTTTTGTAGCAGCTGGCAAGCCAGCTCAAAGGGGTACGTCATCCAACGTATTGGCCGATTCGTGCCGCCATTCGAGACTGATTCCAACGCGGTACATCCCTAATGTTCAGGAGCTTCGCCATGACCGATACCTTGATCAAAGTCGACCTCAACCAGCCCGCCACCGAGAACGAACAGATCCACAACCGCTGGCATCCGGACATTCCCATGGCCTGCTGGGTCAAGCCGGGGGATGACTTTATTCTCGAGACTTACGACTGGACCGCCGGCGCGATCAAGAACAACGACGACGCCTCTGATGTGCGTGACGTCGACCTGTCCACCGTGCACTACCTGTCCGGTCCGGTGGGCGTGCATGGCGCCGAGCCGGGGGATCTGCTGGTGGTAGACCTGCTGGACATCGGCGCCAAGGCCGAATCCATGTGGGGGTTCAACGGTTTCTTCTCGCGGCAGAACGGTGGCGGATTCCTCACGGACCACTTTCCCAGCGCACAGAAAGCCATCTGGGATTTCAAAGGCATGTTCACCAGCTCGAGGCACATTCCTGGGGTCAATTTTGCCGGCCTGATCCACCCCGGATTGATCGGTTGCCTGCCCGACCCGGTAATGCTCGGCGACTGGAACCGCCGTGAGCAGGAGTTGATCGACACCCACCCGACCCGCGTGCCGCCCCTGGCTAACGCCCCGCTGGCCGCCACTGCACACATGGGCAAGCTCAAGGGCCAGGCGCGGGATGATGCCGCAGCCACGGGCGCACGCACCGTGCCGCCGCGTGAACATGGCGGTAACTGCGATATCAAGGACCTGTCCCGGGGCTCGAAGATTTTCTTCCCGGTCTACGTCAAAGGCGCCGGGTTGTCGGTGGGGGATCTGCACTTCAGTCAGGGCGACGGCGAGATCACCTTTTGCGGTGCTATCGAGATGGCCGGCTGGGTCCATATGAAAGTCGAGCTGATCAAGGGCGGCATGGCCAAGTACGGGATCAAGAACCCGGTGTTCAAACCCAGCCCGATTATCCCGACCTACCAGAACTACCTGATCTTTGAAGGTATCTCGGTGGATGAAGCCGGCAAACAACACTACCTGGACGTGAATATCGCGTATCGCCAGGCCTGTCTGAATGCGATCAACTACTTGACCAAGTTTGGTTATTCGCCCGCCCAAGGCTATGCACTGTTGGGCTCTGCACCGGTGCAAGGGCATATCAGCGGCGTGGTCGACATCCCCAACGCCTGCGCGACCCTCTGGTTACCCACCGAAATCTTCGAGTTCGACATCAACCCCAACGCCAACGGCCCCATCAAACACCTCGACGGCAGTATCGATCTGCCGATCGCCCCGGACCTGTGAGACACGCCCGAGCCCGATCAATGTCCGGAGAGCGCCATGCCGACCTATGAGTACGAATGCCCAACCTGTGGCTCTTTCACAATGTTGCGGCCCATGGCCCAACGGCACGAGTCGTGCCAGTGCCCGTCTTGCGCGGGCCCAGGAGGGCGGTTGCTGTTGTCTGCGCCAGCACTGACGACGTTGTCGAGCAGTCAACGCCAGGCCATGGCGACCAACGAGCGAAGTGCCCACGCGCCGCAGACGCTTGGCGAGTACCAGCAGAACCGTCGTCACCCCAGTGGGTGCAGTTGTTGCGCACCGAGCAAACCGCTGGCCCCGACCAAAGCCAATCCACAGGGGCTCAAGAGTAAAACCGGCTCCAGACCTTGGATGATCAGCCATTAACAGAGGTAAATTTCATGCGTCATGGTGATATTTCCAGCAGCCCGGACACCGTGGGTGTCGCGGTCGTCAATTACAAAATGCCGCGGCTGCATACAAAAGCCGAGGTCATTGAAAACGCCCGCAAGATTGCCGACATCATCACCGGTATGAAACGCGGTCTCCCCGGCATGGACCTGGTGGTGTTTCCTGAATACAGCACCATGGGCATCATGTACGACCACAATGAGATGATGGCGACTGCCGCCAGCATTCCAGGCGAAGAGACTGCGATCTTTTCCGCCGCGTGCCGTGCGGCAGACACGTGGGGGGTGTTTTCACTGACCGGTGAGCGGCATGAGGAACATCCCCACAAAGCCCCGTACAACACGTTGGTGTTGATCAATAACCAGGGCGAAATAGTCCAGAAGTACCGCAAGTGCATTCCCTGGTGCCCCATTGAAGGCTGGTATCCGGGTGACCGGACCTATGTCTGCGAGGGTCCCAAGGGCCTGCAAATCAGCTTGATCATTTGTGATGACGGCAACTACCCGGAGATCTGGCGCGACTGTGCAATGAAAGGGGCTGAGTTGATCGTCCGTTGCCAGGGCTATATGTACCCGGCCAAAGAGCAGCAGGTGATGATGTCCAAGAGCATGGCCTGGGCCAATAATTGCTATGTGGCAGTGGCCAATGCGGCCGGCTTCGATGGGGTTTATTCCTACTTTGGTCACTCGGCGATTATTGGCTTCGACGGTCGCACCCTGGGCGAATGCGGTGAAGAGGAAATGGGCATTCAGTACGCACAATTATCCGTTTCGCAAATCCGCGATGCGCGAGCGAACGACCAATCACAGAATCATTTGTTCAAGCTGCTGCATCGCGGTTACACCGGAGTCTATAACTCCGGGGACGGCGACAAGGGCGTGGCTGACTGCCCGTTCGACTTTTACCGCACCTGGGTACTGGATGCAGAGAAAGCCCGGGAAAACGTCGAAAAACTGACCCGTAGCACCGTCGGCGTGGCTCATTGCCCGGTGGGAGAGATTCCCCACGATGGTAAAGAAAAACACGCAGGCTAAACCATGCCTTTCGTGAATGATCGCATCGACCCAAACCACCCACAGCCCAGCCTGACCAGCGCATCACCGGCAGCAGATCCGTTGACCTCACGCTTCGTCTTCAATCCCGCCCAAGTCATGGCGTTGTTGCGCAGTCGCATTGTCGGCCAAGAACATGCCATGAGTGCGGTCGAGGCGTTGCTAAACGTGGTTAAGGTCGATATTGGTGAACGTGAGAGGCCGTTGTCGGTGAACCTGTTCATGGGGCCGACCGGTGTCGGCAAGACCGAAATCGTCCGTCTGCTGGCACTGGCCATACACGGTCGCGCCGACGCTTTTTGTCGCATCGACATGCACACCTTGGCCCAGGAGCATTATTCGGCGGCGCTCACCGGAGCGCCACCTGGTTATGTGGGGAGTAAAGAGGGCGTCAGTCTGTTCAATAGCGAATTGATTCAAGGTACCTACAGTCGCCCAGGCATCGTGCTGTTCGATGAATTGGAAAAGGCCAGCAAGGAAGTGGTGCGCAGCTTGTTGGGTATTCTTGAGAATGGCCAACTGACCTTGGCGGGCGGTAGCCGAACGCTGGATTTTCGCAATAGCCTGATCTTCATGACCAGCAACATTGGCGCCCGGCAAGCGACCACCTACAGGGAACGTTTTTCACGTGGTTGGCGGCGCTGGCTTGGCATCGCCCCACAAGGTGAGCAGGCTATGTTGGAGCGAGCGTTGCACGCCTGGTTCGAACCGGAATTTCTAAACCGTATTGATCGCATCCTGGTTTTCCAACGTATCGAAACCCAATGGCTGGAAGCGTTGTTGCAGATCGAACTGAACAAACTCAACCAACGTCTCGATCAGCATCGCCGTACGCTGGTCCTGGACGTTGCGGCAAGCGACTGGCTGTGCCGAAAGCATGACCCACGCTTCGGTGCTCGGGCCCTGACAAGGCGAGTGCGGGTTGAGCTGGAGCCTGCCATCGCTGAGTGTTTGCTGGCTTATCCGCAGGCAATGCAGATGACTGCGACGGTCGAATCAAACAGGCTCACGGTTGTTCCATTGTCGTAAGAGACGGCACCGGATTGCGGTCTGATGCTATAGCCTCGGGATTCGCTGTCTTACTACGCTGGGTGACGATGCGCATCACCCAGCGTGTTGGCTTTTACAGAATGTTCATCGGGTAGCTGATGATCACCCGATGCTCGTCGCTGTCACGCTGGGTGGACACTTCGGTGCGCAGCGAGGCGTGGCGCAAAGCAATGCTCAGGTCCTTGAGCGGACCTTGCTGGATCACATAACTCACCGTCAGGTTGCGCTCCCACTCGCTCTTGTCGCCGGTGGGGGTACGGATGTTCGAGCCGCTTTCGTACATGCCCAGGAAACTCAAGCCAGGAACCCCAACCTTGGCGAAATCATAGCCGTAGCGAACCTGCCAGGTGGTTTCCCCGGCGCGCTGGAACTTACCGATCATCGACTCCGTCATGAAGTAGGCGGTAGAACCGTCACCCTGGTTCAACCAGACTGCATCACTGTCGCCGCTGACTTGCTGCAGGCCGGCCGCGAAGGTATGACCGTTCACCAGGTAGGTGAATTGCGCGCTGCTCAGGCGACTGTCGACCTTGCCTTTGGTCACGCCGTCGCCGTAGTAGCCGAACGTAAAGAAGTCGGGATCATGGCCGTTGGCGCCATCGGAGCGGTTGTCGAAGTGGCGCAGGTCGGTGCGTAGGGTGCCGGGGCCGACCTGCCAGTCGTATTTGAGACCCAGAAAGTTCTGTTTGTAGAAGTCCTGCAGGTTGCCGTAGTAGTACTGCAACGTCAGGTCTTTAGTCGCTTTGTAATCCACGCCGCCGTAGTAGAACTTGTTCACGAACTCGCCGGTCTGCGCGTTGTTCGCGCCGGGAATCGACATGCCCATCTGGTTACTTGAGCCGCGACCTTTGACGTGCTCCAACTGGCCCACGGTGAAAGTGAAATTCTCCAGATCTTTGGACTGAATCTGCCCGCCATTGAAAGTCTGTTGCAGCATGCGGTCGGTGGACATCACCACCGGCAACATCGGCACCAGCGTGCCGTATTTCAGTTCGGTGTTGGAGAACTTCGCCTTGGCCGTCAGGCCCAGGCTGCCGAACTCATCCACGGCACGCCCATCACTGTCGGTCGGGAAGATATTGCCGTTGAAGGCCTTGCTTTCAGGGTTGTAGTGCCGACCTTTGCCAGAGTCCAGCCGCACCCCGAACATGCCAATCGCATCCACGCCGAAACCGACGGTGCCCTGAGTAAAGCCTGACTGAAAGTTGGCGATGAAACCCTGGCCCCATTCCTGAGTGTAATTGGGGTCGGCGGCGCCGCTGCGGTTGTCGGCGTTACTGAAAAAGTTACGGGCCAGCACACTGAGCTTGCTGTCTTCCACCAGACCGGCGGCGTAACCCTGTTGAGCGATAATCAGGCCGCAAATGCCGGCCACTACTTTAGGTGCGCGATTGAAAAGCTCCATCGGAGTCATCCCCATGAGTTGTCGAATGTTGTGAGAGGCAGTCAAAAGCGGCAGTAGAAGTTTTTATTGTTTTTCAGGAGCGACGATGGCCGGTGAAACGTTCAGTTTCACGGGCGGCAAGCGGTACAGGATGAACAACGCCAACACGCCGAGGCCGGTGCACAGCAGCAGGCCGACGCCCACCGATTGGGCCAGTGCATCACGGGCCAGGTTCAGCCATTGCGGGTGTTCGAGCAGGGCGGCGTCGGGGCGAAAAATGACCTGTGGGTCGGCGTACAAGGCCAATTCCCCGAGGTGCCCTTGGGCAATGAACAGTCGTTGCAGGTTGGCGCTGTACAGCAGGTTGACCAACACCCCCATTCCCGCCGTTCCCAGCAAACCACCGACCAAGCGCAGCGATTGGGTCAGCGCGGTGGCGATCCCCAGGAACTGACGCTCGGCCAGGGTCTGGGTGAAGACCGTCAGGTTCAGCAGGATGAAGCCCAGGCCAAGCCCCGCCAGCAGGATCAAGCCGAGTAGCGCATTAAACGAGGCACTGCGTCCAGCAATGGCCAGCCCAAGGCAGGCCAGCAACAGCGCGACAAAACCACACAGCGGCAACAGGTTTGGATTGCGCAAGCGGGTGACGATGCGACTGTTAACGATGGCGCCCAGGGTGATGCTCAACGCCAGTGGTGTAATCAGCAGGCCGGCATCTTGCGGCGAGTAGCCATAGCTGCCTTGCAGTAACAGCGGCAGATAGAACAACAACGAAAACATGATCGCCCCGGCGGCCATCGACAGCAGAAACAACAGGCGCATGCTCGGTAATCCGAGTAACGCCGCTGGCAGCAGCGCGTGTCGGCAGCGCCGTTCCCAGTGCCATAGGGCAACGGTCGCCGCGATGCAGCTCAGTCCCAGCACCGTGCTCACTATCAGACTGGAATGGCCCAACCATTCGACGAACAACTGCAGGCTGCCCAGCGCCAGGGCAATCAGTAATGCGCCGGGCCAGTCGAGGCTGATTTTTGCCCGTTGCTGCGGGCGGTAATAGGGCAGATAGCGCCAGGCAAAAAACAATGCCAGGCAACCCAGCGGCAGATTGATGTAGAACACCGAACGCCAACCGTAGGCCCCGGTCAGATAGCCGCCCAGCCCAGGCCCGATGGCGTTGACCACGCTGAACAAGGCACTTAGCAACATTTGCCAGCGCAAGCGTTGGCGGGTGTCGGGAAACAGTTCCGGGATGCAGGCGAACGCGGTGCCGATCAACATGCCGCCGCCGACACCCTGCAAGGCGCGGCCGATCACCAGCCACAGCATGTCGTTGGCCACGGCGCAGGCCAGCGACGCCAGGGTGAAGATCACGGTGGCGGCGATGACGAAGGGTTTGCGCCCGTAGTAATCCCCCAGTCGGCCGAAGATCGGGATGGTGACAATCGACGCCAGCATGTACCCCGTGGCCACCCAGGCGTAGAGTTCAAACCCCTTGAGCTCGGCGACGATGCTCGGCAAGGCATTGCCGATCACGGTCTGATCGAGCGCCGAAAGCATCAGCACCAGCGAGATGCCAAGCATTGCCAGCAAGGCCTGCTTGAAGCTCAAAGGAGGGTGGGTGGCCGCGGTCATTGTCGGTCCTCAGCCCAGCGCCGAAACGGCAGCGGCAATCCGCGAACACCCTTCGTCGAGGGTCTTGATGTCGGTGGCGATCGACATCCGGAAGAACGGCGCCAATCCATACGCGGTCCCGGCGACCACGGCCACACCCTGGCTTTCCAGCAGGTACATGACCACGTCGTAATCGGTGTTCAACTGCTTGCCTTGAACTGTGGTTTTACCGAGCAGCCCCGAGCAGTTCACATAGAGATAGAACGCGCCATCGGGTTTGCGGCAACTCAGACCGTCGATGGCGTTGAGCAGGTCCAGGCAACGATCACGGCGTTGCTGGTAAACCACCACACTGTCCTTGACGAAAGCCTGGTCGCCGTTGAGCGCTTCAACCGCTGCGGCCTGACTGACCGAGCAGGCATTGCTGGTCGATTGCGATTGCAGGGTTGCCATCGCGCCGATCAAATCAGCCGGGCCGGCGGCATAGCCGATGCGCCAGCCGGTCATGGCGTAAGTCTTGGACACGCCGTTGACCACGACGGTGCGCTCGGTCAACGCCGGTTCGATGGCGAGGATGTGCGGGTTTTCCAGACCTTCATAGCGGATGTGCTCGTAGATGTCGTCGGTCATCAGCAACACCTGCGGATGGTCGAGCAGCACATCGGCCAAGGCGCGCAGTTCGGCAGCGCTGTAACTGGCGCCGGTCGGGTTGCTCGGCGAGTTGAGCAGCAGCCACCGAGTGCGTTCGGTAATCGCACTGCGCAGTTGATCCGGGGTCAGTTTGAAGGCGTGTTCTTCCGGGCAGGCGAGGGTGACGGGTTCACCTTCGCAGGCCAGCACCATGTCCGGGTAAGACACCCAGTACGGCGCCGGAATCAACACTTCATCGCCAGCGCCCAGGGTCGCGGCGAAGGCATTGAAAATTGCACTCTTCGCGCCGCTGGTGACCAGAATCTGATTCGCGCCGTAAGTCAGGCCGTTTTCCCGAGCCAACTTGTCGGCAATCGCCTTGCGCAGTTCCGGGGTGCCGGCATTTTGTGTGTAACGGGTTTCGCCACGTTCGATGGCAGCACCGGCCGCTTGCCGAATGTGCAGCGGGGTATCGAAGTCCGGCTCGCCGACCACCAGATTGATAATGGATTTGCCCTGCCGGCGAAGTTCGTTCGCACGGTCAGAAGCGGCGCTGCTTGGGGACGGCTTGATACGTTGCACACGGGCGGCGATGCGGGAGGCGGTCACGTGTCGTTCCTCGTTGATGACATTGACGAGGCCCTACAGTACGAGTCGCTGCTCGCACCGCCATAAGACGAGATCGTTCTGGTCGGATAGGAATCGCTTATGGCTGGAACTGAACACGGCTCGCACCAAGGTGGTGCGCTCAAGCCTGTATGCCCGTGGCGGGTGTTGAGCAAGATCGCCCCGATCCAGCCATAGCAAAGGCTTATGGTTGAAACGCAAAACTTGTAGGAGCGAGGCTTGCCCGCGAAGAATGCACCGCGGTTTTTCAGGTATAACGCGTCATCGTTCTTCGCGGGCAAGCCTCACTCCTACAGGTTCCGGGACTGCTGGCCTGGCTCTTGCTAAAGCCTGTGGGTTGTCTCCCTTTTTCAAGCAAGAGCATCGCCACCGTGAACCTGCGCCGTTTGAAGTATTTCGTGAAACTCGTCGATATAGGCAGCATGACCCAGGCCGCCGATGTGCTGCATGTCGCGCAACCTGCGCTCAGTCAACAACTGGCGACGCTGGAAGCGGAGCTGCAACAGCAACTGCTGATTCGGACCAAACGCGGCGTCACCCCGACCGAAGCGGGCAAGGTGCTCTACGGCCATGCGCAAATCATTTTGCGCCAGTGTGAACAGGCTCAAAGCGACATCAATGCCACGGGGCATGCCTTGTCCGGGCAGGTGTCGGTGGGCCTGGCGCCGGGCACCGCCGCATCGACGCTGTCCTTGCCACTGTTGCGCCGGGTGCGCGAGCGCCATCCGGGCATTTTGCTATACCTCAATGAAAACTTCGGCACCACTTTGAGCGAGTTGATCATGAACGGCCGGATGGACATGGCTGTGCTGTATGGCGGGCGCGAAGTGCATGGCTTGAGCTTCGTGTCGCTGCTGCGCGAGAACCTTTACCTGGTGAGCGCCGATCCGGCGGTCAGCGCGCTGGACGAGATTCCCCTGGCCGAACTCGCCGACATGGACATGCTTCTGCCGCGTCCCTACAACGTCATGCGGCGATTGGCGGATGAAGCCTTCCAGCGCATTGGCATGAGCGCGCGGGTGGTGGCGGAAATCGAATCATCGATCACCCTGACCGCCGCCGTCGCCGAGCACTTCGGCTCGACGATCCTGCCCGAATCCTCGGCGCGGGTGATGGTCGCCGCCACTTCCGTACACATGTGCCGAATTGTCGAACCTGAAGTCGAGGCGCCGCTGGCCCTGTGTCTGTCCGGTCACCTGCCGTTGTCGGTGCCGGCCCAAGCGGTCAAGGCGATCCTGCTGGAACTGGTCGCGGAGATGCGCGGCAGCCTGATCTGAACGGTCATAAGGACGGCTTATCACCCCAAAGCCAAAGCGTCTTTGTCGTCGGTGGACGGGCTCGCTACATTGACCCCATCCACTCAGACACGCTCGACAGGCAGGGGCCCACGCATGGATTCAGAACGCATTAAGGGGTTGATCGATTTGCTCGCCGAATCCGATCTGCTCGAACTGAGTCTGACCGAAGGCGACAATACGATTCGTCTTTTCAAGCAGGCAGGAAAGGTCGTGACGACCGAGTCGATGGCTGAGCCTTCGCCAACACCGACCGCGGATTTGCCCACGTCAGACACCCCGGCGATGGCCGCTACCGAGATCAAGGCCGGCCTGTATGGCGTCCTGCATCTGACGCCCTCCGCAGGGGAAGCCCCTTTTGTCGCGATCGGTGACCAGGTCGAAGCCGGGCAAACCCTGGCGGTTCTCGAAGCGATGAAAATGTTCCACCCGGTCAAGGCCAAAATCGCCGGTCAGGTCACCGCGATCCTTGCCCAGAGTGGCGCCGAAGTCGAAGCCGGACAGTCGCTGTTCCGCCTCGGCTGATCCAAAGCCCATCCTCTTTCAGGTGAATTCAATGTTCGACAAAGTGCTGATCGCCAACCGTGGCGAAATCGCCCTGCGTATTCAGCGTGCCTGCCGCGGCCTGGGGATACAAACCGTGGTCGTGCACTCCGAGGCCGATCGCCACGCACAGTATGTGCAAAACGCCGATCAGGCCCTGTGCATCGGGCCGGCATCACCCAGCCAGAGTTACTTGAACCAGGCGGCGCTGCTGTTCGCGGCCAAGGTCAGTGGCGCGCAGGCGATCCATCCGGGTTATGGGTTTCTGTCGGAGAACGCCGGGTTTGCCGAGCGCATCGAAAACGCGGGGCTGACCTTCATCGGGCCGAGCGCGGCGTGCATTCGCACCATGGGCGACAAGGTCGCGGCTAAACGGGCAATGCGTGAAGCCGGCGTGCCCTGCGTACCAGGGCCGGATTCGGTGATGCCGACTGACGATGCCAGCATCCAGGCGATTGCCCGTGAAATCGGTTATCCGGTGATCGTCAAAGCCGCTGGCGGTGGTGGTGGGCGTGGCATGCGCGTGGTGAAAGAAGAGCGCAAGTTGCACGACGCCATCGCGCTGACCCGTGAAGAAGCGCGGCTGGCGTTCGGCAATCCCGAGCTCTACATCGAGAAGTTTCTCGGCCATCCACGGCATGTCGAAATCCAAGTGCTGTGCGATGCCCATGGTCACGCGATCTGGCTGGGTTGCCGCGATTGTTCGTTGCAGCGTCGGCACCAGAAAGTCCTGGAAGAAGCGCCGGCGCCGGGCATTGATCCGGAACTGATCGCCAAGGTCGGTGAACGCTGTGCCGCCGCGTGCCGGCAGATCGGCTATCGCGGCGTCGGTACCTTCGAATTTCTATACGAGGACGGCGAGTTCTTCTTCATCGAGATGAACACCCGGCTGCAAGTTGAACACCCGGTGACGGAGATGACCACCGGCATCGATATCGTCCAGCAGCAATTGCGCATGGCCCGTGGCGAAGTGATGGAGCTGCGTCAGCAGGACGTCCAGCTCAATGGCCACTCGCTGGAATGCCGGATCAACGCCGAAGACCCGATCACTTTTATGCCGACGCCGGGGTTGATCCAGCGCTGGGAAGTCCCTGGTGGCTTTGGCGTGCGGGTCGATTCCCACGTCACCACCGGGTATTGGGTGCCGCCCTATTACGACTCGATGGTGGCCAAGGTCATCACCCACGGCGCGACGCGTGATGAGGCGATGGCGCGCATGCGCCTGGCCCTGAGCGAGCTGGTCGTGGAAGGCATCTCGACCAATATTCCCTTGCACCGAGACATTCTCGACGACCCGGCGTTCTGTGCCGGCGGCGTGGACATTCATCACCTGGAGCGCTGGTTGCAGCAACGGAGTCCGACATGAACACAGCATCTGTTTCACCGCGCCCACACATCAGCCTGCTGGGGTCCACGGCCTTGTTATTCGAAGCGCCCGGCGAGCTCGATCTGGCGCCGCAACAACGCATTTGGAGCCTGGCGTTGCAGGCCGGGGGATGGCCCGAGATCCACGAAGCGGTCCCGGGCATGAACAACCTGATGCTGACGTTCATCAAGCCGCCGCGTGACCTCAATGGGTTGTGCCAGCGATTGCTGCAAGCGTGGGAGGCCAGTCAGCCATTGCCACTGGAAGGCCGGATCGTCGAATTGCCGGTGATCTACGGCGGCGAGTTCGGCCCGCACATGAATGACGTGGTGGCCCACACCGGGCTGGACATCGAAACCATCGCCAACCTGCATTGCGAGCCGTTGTACCCGGTATATGCCTTGGGTAGCCACCCGGGTTACTGCTACCTCGGCGGCATGGATTCGCGCCTGGCCACGCCACGACGCCAAGTGCCGGTGATCAGCATTGCCGCCGGCTCGGTGTCGATTGGCGGGGTGCAGACCGGAGTCTCTGCCTCCGCCGGCCCCAGCGGCTGGAACACCATCGGCCGCACCGAAATGTCTTTTTTTGACCCGACCCAAAACCCTCCGGCGATGCTCAGGCCGGGCGACATGTTGCGTTTGCGCATCGAGAGGATCATTCGATGATCGAGATTTTATCGGCGACCGCCCTGGCCACAGTGCAGGACTTCGGCCGCTTTGGCAGCCTCGGTTACGGAGTAGGGACTTCCGGCGCGATGGACCATTTGGCACTGGCGTTGGGCAATCTGCTGCTGGGTAATCCCGAGGACGCGGCGGCGATCGAGATTCCGTTGTTCCCATTCGAAGTACGATTTACGCAGGACTGTGCGTTCGCGTTCACCGGTGCGGCTTGTGAAGCGACCCTGGACGGTCAGCCATTGTTGCCGTTCTGGATGGCGCAGGCTCGGGAAGGTCAGGTGCTGAGCCTCGGCTATCCGACCTCGGGCAGTCGCGCTTATCTGTGCCTGGCCGGCGGTGTCGACGTGCCGTCGGTGCTCGGTTCGCGCAGTACAC
The DNA here is from genome assembly GCF_054481235.1 of Pseudomonas fluorescens group sp. PF-69. Taxonomy (NCBI): domain Bacteria; kingdom Pseudomonadati; phylum Pseudomonadota; class Gammaproteobacteria; order Pseudomonadales; family Pseudomonadaceae; genus Pseudomonas; species Pseudomonas fluorescens group sp. PF-69. Next base: position 3,949,032 of record NZ_JBTMNC010000001.1, read on the forward strand.
AATTACGCGGTGAGTTTGGTGGTTTGCAGGGGCGGGCGTTGCAGCAGGGCGACCGCATCTCTGCATTGCGTCCAGGCGTCAGTGCGCTGCCAACGGATTTTGGCGTCGTGTCCCCGAGTCAGGCGCTGGCGTTGCAACTCGATGGATTGCCGGCGATGCGCGTACTGCCGGCGGCTGAATACGAGTGCTTTCTGGACGAATCCCGTGCTGCCTTCTGGGCTGGCGAGTGGAAGGTCACGACCCAGAGCAACCGCTACGGCTACCGGCTCGAAGGCGCGCCGATCTTGCCCAAGGTGCCGATGGAAGTTCGCTCCCACGGCATCATCCCCGGCGTGATTCAAGTGCCCCACGGTGGCCAGCCAATCATCCAGATGCGCGACGCGCAACCGAGTGGCGGTTATCCGAAATTCGGTACGGTGATCGAGGCCGATCTTTGGCGTCTGGGCCAGGCGCCGATTGGCAGCAAGGTGCGCTTTATCGAGTGCAGTTACGCCGAAGCCGTCGCGGCCCTGGAAGACAATTCGCGCTATCTCACGGAGGTCAGCCGTTTGGTCGACCTTCACGGGCTGGCTTCGCGTTAAGGACATTCAGACATGACAAATCAGGAAATTCGCCAGTTGGCGGTATGGCTCAATGAGAACCACCTGGCTGGCGCGGAAATCCGTCGTCCGGGGCTGCAGTTGGTGCTCAAACGTTGCGTCGACGAAGTCGCGGCACCGGTTCCGGTCACGGCGCCAGAAGCGTTGAAAGCGTCCGATGAACAGTTGTTGAAGACCCCCGGTCTGGGCCGATTGCTGCTGACGCACCCGCAACAGCGCGAAGTGCTGGTATCGGTCGGCAGTCGGGTGGAGTCAGGGCAACTGGTCGCGTTGCTGCAAGTCGGCGATCTGCTGTTGCCGGTCCGCAGCCACAAGGCCGGACGGCTGGCGGCGGTGTTGACGGTGTGTGGCACGACCGTCGGTTTTGGCGAGGCGTTCATGCGCCTGGATGCCGCATAACGAGCGAGGGCAAGTGATGAAGATTGATTTGAACGCTGATCTGGGCGAAGGCTTCGGGCCTTGGCGCATGGGCGAGGACGAGGCATTGATGAGCCTGATCTCATCGGCCAACGTGGCGTGCGGTTTCCATGCCGGCGATCCGCTGATCATGGACAACACGGTGCGTCTGGCCAAGGCCGGTGGCATCGATCTAGGCGCCCATGTGGGCTTCCCCGATTTGATGGGTTTTGGCCGGCGACAGATGAATATCGAGCTCAAGGAACTGGCGACCTACGTGGTGTATCAGCTCGGCGCGCTAGCCGGGATGGCGGCGGTTAATGGCCATCGCATGACCCACATGAGTTTTCACGGGGCGCTGGGTAACATGGTCGCCGCCGACGCGGCGCTGGCCGAACCCTTGGTCTGTGCGGTGGCGGCGTTCGATCCGAGGCTGATTATCAGTTCATCGAGCAGTCGGGCGATTGAAAACGCCGCTGACAAATGTGGGTTGCGGGTCGCCACCACGTTTCTGGCCGACCGCGCCTACGACGACGACTGCCTGCTGGTGCCGCGCAAGGTCCCAGGCTCGGTGATCAAGGAACCGGCGACCGTATTGCAGCGGGTTCGGCAGTTGCTGGAGGAGGGCACCGTGACCACGCTCAACGGCAAGCACATCGCGATGCCGGCGCATTCGATCCTGTTGCACGGCGATACGCCTGGCGCGGTTGAACTGGCCCGCACCATCCGTCGCGAAATCGAGCTGGCGGGTGGTTGCATCACGCCGATTTCGCAGCTGTTGGCGTAGCGCTTGCTAGGTCATAAGCAGGGCTTATTGCCACACAGTCATTCCGTCTTGGTCCACGGCTTCAGGGCTGGATAGAGTCGAAGTCATCGCGATCACCGAGTGATCCGCACACGTAACACGAGGACAACTTCATGCCTTTTTCAGATTACAAAACCGCGCTGGTGACTGGCGCTTCTTCCGGGATTGGCGCCGCCGTCGTCGAGCGCCTGTGTCAGGAAGGCGTGCAGGTGCATGCCTTGGCTCGCAGCGCTGACAAGCTCGAAGAACTGGCCGCTAAAACCGGCTGCATCGTGCACGCCATCGACGTCACCGACCTGGCCGGGCTGACCCGTCTGTTTGAAGACCAGCAGTTCGACATTCTGGTGAACAACGCCGGGGTCGATAAACCGGGTTCGATTCTCAAGGCGGACGCCGAAGGCATCGACTTGCTGATTGACGTCAACCTGCGGGCGGTCCTGCATCTGGCGCGCCTGGCGTTGCCGGGGATGGTCGAGCGGGATTGCGGCCATATCATCAACATCAGTTCGATTGCTGCCGCGTACAACTTCGGCGGCAACTCCACGTACCACGCGACGAAAGCCGCCGTGAGCATGCTCTCGCGGCAGTTGCGCATCGATGCCTTTGGCAAGCGTGTCCGGGTCACCGAGATTTGTCCGGGACGCGTGGCCACCGACATCTTCGCCCACGTCCATGGTGACTCCGAAGAGACCTACAAACGTTTCGTCGAAGGGTTCGAGCTGCCTCAGGCCAAGGACATTGCCGACGCCATCGCGTTTGCCATCGCCGCGCCAATTTCGGTCAACGTCGGGCATATGGAAATCACCCCGACCCTGCAAGTGCCCGGTGGCCTTTCCACCGCCCGTCCGCAGGATTACCAGGGCTGAGTGTTTTCTTCGTCATACGCGCTGCATAAGAACGGATCGATCCGTCATCGCGGTACCCACGCTACGGCTATGCCTGGCACGTTTTATTTCTGCACTTTTTGTTTCTGCCCCTAGCCCAATGCCGATAGGGATTGACCATGAAGCATGACTTCGATTTGGCCGCGGTTCTGCAAGGCGAATATGCCGAGCTGATCGTCAAGGGCATCGAAACGACTCTACAGCTGGCGCTGTTCGCCTGGCTGCTGGCGATGGCCCTCGCGCTGTTGCTGGTGACCGTGCGCCTGACCGGTAACAAGCTCGCTGATCGTCTGGTGGCCGGTTACGTGTCTTATCACCGCAATGTGCCAACGCTGGTGCAATTGATGCTTTGGTACTTCGGTGTGCCGACGTTGCTGAGCGAATCCACTCAGCTGTGGCTGGCCAACTACAGCACTGAATACCTGTTCTCGGTGATTGCGCTGGGGCTGTGTCAGGCTGCGTATTTCTGTGAAGACATCCGCAGTGGCCTGCGCGCTATTCCGGCTGGGCAGACCGAAGCATCCCGAGCGCTCGGGTTGGGGTATGTGCGCTCGATGCGCTACGTGATCCTGCCGCAAGGTGTGCGTAATTGCCTGCCCTCGCTGATCAACCACACCGTGCTGTTGTTCAAGAACACCAGCCTGGCCATGGCCATCGGTGTGGTCGAACTGACCTACGCCACCCGCGAAGTCGAGAACTACACCTTTCGCACGTTCGAGTCATACCTGGTCGCCACGCTGTTCTACCTGGTCTTTTCACTGCTGTTGATGGGGCTCGGTGCATTGTTGGCGCGGCGCTTCAACAAAGCGCTGGCGAGGTAGACGAGCATGTTCGATCTCTTCTCGATTATGCAAAACAACTGGACCCTGTTTCTGATCGGCCAGTATCCCCACGGCCCCTTGGGCGGTTTGGCCAGCACCTTGATTTTGGCGGCACTGGCACTGTTGCTGGCATTTCCATTCGGGTTGCTGCTGGCGCTGGCGCGGGTTTCGCCGTGGAAAGGCCTGCGTTGGGCGGCCACGGTGTGGGTCTATGTGCTGCGTGGTATTCCGCTGCTGATGGTGATTTTCTGGACCTACTTCCTGGTGCCCTTGCTGATCGGCCACAACATCACCGGGTTCGTCACCATGCTCTGCACCTTGGTGATCTACCAGAGCGCCTACCTGTGCGAAATCATTCGTGGCGGCATCCAGGCGTTGCCGCCGGGTCAGTACGAAGCGTCCCGCGCACTGGGCCTCGGTTACCTGCGAACGACGATCTGGGTGATCTTGCCGCAAGCGCTCTACAACGCGCTTCCCAGCCTGATCAGCCAGTTCATCTCGATCATCAAGGAAACCTCGCTGGGCTATGTGATCAACGTCCAGGAAGTGACTTTCGCCGCCAATCAGATCAACAACCAGTTACTGACCAAGCCGTTCCAGGTGTTTTTTATCCTGGCGATCATCTACTACCTGCTCTGTTTTGGCCTGACCCACCTGGCCGGCTGGGTGGAGCGCCGTATCGCTCGCAAGCGCCTGGGCAACGGCGGTCCGGCCGCGTCTGCCGACCCCTTGCTGGCCATCGATAATTGAAGAGGGTTGCGCCCATGCATCCAATGATCATGTTTTCGAACATCAACAAATGGTACGGCGAGTACCACGCGCTGACCGATATCACCGCTGAAGTAAAACCTGGCGAAGTGGTGGTGTTGTGCGGCCCGTCCGGGTCCGGCAAGTCGACGTTGATCCGCACGGTCAATCGTTTGGAAGACATCCAGAAGGGCCAGATTCTGTTCGACGGCCAGGATGTTCACGGGACTGACGCGCACATTAACCGGCTGCGCAGTCGTGTGGGTTTCGTGTTCCAGAGCTTCAATCTGTTTCCGCACCTGTCCGTGCTGGAAAACATCACCTTGGCACCGAGCAAAATCCGCAACCTCAAAGGCTCGGCCGCCAAGCAACAAGCCATGCAATTGCTGGATCGGGTCGGGATGGCGCACAAGGCCGGAGCCTATCCGGCGCAGTTGTCTGGCGGTCAGCAACAGCGGGTGGCGATCGCCCGGGCGTTGGCGATGGAGCCGCCGGTCATGTTGTTCGATGAGCCTACCAGTGCGCTCGACCCGGAAATGGTCGGCGAAGTGCTGAGTGTGATGAAAGGCTTGGCCAAGGAGGGCATGACCATGATGTGCGTGACCCACGAGATGAACTTTGCCCGTGAAGTCGCTGACACCATCTGGTTTATGGACGCGGGTCAGATTCTGGAAAAGAGCACGCCCCAAAGCTTCTTCAATCAGCCCGCGCACCCGCGCGCGCAACGTTTTATCGCCGATCTGCGGGCTCATTGAGTCGCAACGGTTTTGCTTGCTCTGCCATTCGACTTTCTCATCCCCGGAGTTTTTCCATGCGTATGAAGCATCTGTTAGTCACGCTGGCGTTAGGTCCTTTGGCTGTTGCGGTCGCGCAGGCCGATCAATTGAGCGACATCATGGCCAAGAAGTCGTTGAGCTGCGGTGTGTACGCCGACGTGCCACCGTTCTCGGCGCCCGATCCGAAAAACCGCGAACTGGTCGGCATGGACGTTGATTTGTGCAAGGCCTTGGCCAAGACCATGGGCGTCGAACTGGAACTCAAGCCGCTGTCGGTCGAAGCACGGATTCCTGAAGTGAAAATGGGCCGCGTCGATGTGATCTTCGCCAACTTGGCCTACACCAAGACTCGCGCCGAACAGATTCAGTTCAGCGACCCGTACTACATCGCCAAGGAAACCCTGGTGGTGCGCGCAGTCAACGCTGATCAGCCGAAAAGCTTCTTCAAGGACAAGCGCATCAGTTCCACCAAAGGCTCGACTTCCGAGCAGTCGATTCGTCTGGCCGGGGCTACGCCGGTGACATTCCAGGACACCGGCTCGGCTTACATGGCCTTGCAACAGAACAAGGTGGTGGGCCTGGTAACCAACACTATGACCGCGTTGAAACTGGTGGGTCAGGCCAAGGAAAGTGGTGTCGAGCTGGCACTGGCCAAGGAACCGATGGCGCTGGAACCGATTGGTGCGGGCATGCGCCTGGACGAGCCGGCGTTTCTGGCCAAGGTCAACGAATCGCTGGCGTCGATGGAAAAGTCCGGCGAGATCGATGCAATCTGGGACCGCTGGATCGGCCCAAACACCGCCTACAAAATGGTTCGTGAGGACAAAGTACAGAGCCTTGGCAACTTGAAGTTCGATCCATTGCCTTGAGCCCGATGCACCGTCATTGTTGAGCAATGACTCGCTGAAAAAGCCCGACGACTGTGACAGCGCCGGGCTTTTTCACGTGGAGTAAGCGTTGGCTTGTAGCTCAGCTCAAACGCTGATAAGCCAATAAACGGCGCTCGACCAGCCGGAATATACCCACCAGCGCACACGCCACCAGCATGTAGAGCAGGGCGGCAATCCCATAGGCCTGAAAGGTCTTGAAGGTGGCCGCGTTAACATCTGCTGCGATTTTCAGGATGTCGGGAACGGTTGCGGTAAAGGCAATGGCCGTGGCATGGAGGACAAAAATCACTTCGTTACTGTAAGCGGGGAGTGCTCGACGCAGCATGCTCGGGATCAGTACGTGAACGAACAGTTGGCTGCGGGTCATGCCCAAGGCCAGCGCCGCCTCGATCTCGCTGCGTGGGGTGGTACGCAGTACGCCGGCAAGAATTTCAATGGTGTAAGCGCACGTATTCAAGGCCAGCGCCAGAATCACACAATGCATGCCGTCACGAAAGAACCACCACAGGCTCGATGATTCTCTGATGAAGCTCAAACTGGCCAGGCCGCTGTAGATGATCAGCAGTTGCACGAACAGTGGGGTGCCGCGAAACACCAGGGTGTAGAGCCGAATGGGCAGTGCGAGCCACTGACTGCCGTAGGTGCGAATCAGCGCCAGCGGTATCGCCGCGCACAAACCGATGACGGCGGACGTCACCAACAGCCACAGCGTGATAGACAGACCGCTCCAGCGGTAACCGTCGGACCACAGGAAATTCGGCCCGAACTCTTTCAGTATCTCGATCATGACGCTCTCCGCTGCGGTTCGACGCTGTAGCGCCGCTCAAGGTGCTTAAGCGCCAGACTTGAAAGGATCGCAAAGGCAAAAAATATCGCGGCAATCACCAGGTAGAAAAACATTTGCCTTGAGGTCGCGTTGCCCGCCTGTTTGGCGACCTGAACCATGTCATTGAGGCCCAGCAGCGAAATCAGGCCGGCACTTTTCAACAGCACTTGCCAGATATTGCCGATGCCGGGCAATGCGAAACGCATCATCTGTGGGAAGCGGATACGCCGCAGTACTTGCCAGTGGCTCATGCCATAGGCTCGAGCCGCCTCCAGTTGCCCGAACGGGATGGCCTGGAAGGCCCCGCGAAAGGTCTCGGTGCAGTAGGCACCGTAGATGAATCCCAGCGTACCGATCGCGGTGCCGTAAGGGTTCAACTGAAAAGAGTCCTGGCCGAACGCTTCCGCCACCTGGTTCAGCCCGATTTGCGCGCTGTAGTAAATGAGCAGCATCAAGACCAGATCCGGGACACTGCGCACCAGCGTGGTATAGACCGTTGCGATCAGCCGTAGCGGTGCCAGTGGCGAGAGTTTCGCCAAGGCCCCGAGCAGGCCAAGCGTGATGGCCACGCAGGCAGCCCAGGTGGCCACCTGCACCGTCAACCATGCGCCCTGAAAAATAAGATGGATGTATCCCTCAAGAAACATGGTTCCTGGCTCCGCGATGGTGGTTTATTTAGGCGAGATGTCGAAGTCGAAGTGTTTTTTGGCGATGCGCTCATAGGTGCCGTTTTGGTGGATCCGCTCGAGCGCCTGATTGATGTCGCTGGCCAGCGCGGTATCGCTTTTGCGCAAGCCGATCCCGGTTCCCGGCCCGAAGATTTCAGGGGATTTGACGATCTCACCGGCATAGCCGAAGCCTTTGCCAATCGGCTTCTTGAGCAGGCCTTCGGAGACCGCAATGGCATCGTCGAACGCTGCATCCAGCCGACCGTTGATCAAGTCCGAGTAGGTCAAGTCACTGCTTTGGTAAGGCACCACCTCCACGCCTTTCAAGCCCCACATCTGCTTGGCATAGACTTCGAACACGCTGCCTTGCTGCACGCCGATGCGCTTGCCGCGTAAGGATTCGGCTGTCGGTTGCAAGGGGCTGCCCTCTGGTGCCACCAGGCGGGCCGGGGTGTCATACAGGGTGTCGGAAAAGGCGATTTCGGTTTTGCGTTCTTCGGTGATCGACAGGGCGGACAGGATGCCGTCGAATTTCTTGCCTTTAAGCGCCGAGACCATCCCGTCGAAGGCGTTTTCTACCCAGACGCAACGACGTTTCAACTCGGTGCACAGGCTTTCCCCCAACTCGATATCGAAACCTGTCAGCGAACCGTCCGGGCGCTTGGACTCAAAGGGTGGGTAGGTGGGGTCGACCCCGAAACGCAGCTCTTCGCTGGCGCCCCAGCTCATCAGCGGGCTGGCCACGAGCATCAAACCGATCAGACATTTTTTCATCGACAGGTATCCACGACAGGTTGGTTGAACAGCCCCGGGATTGGCCCGGGGCAGCACGCATCAGCCTTGAGTGTTCAAGGCTTGTTTCAATTGCTGGGAACGCTCGGCGTCCATGGCTTGACCATGGCCGAAACCACCAGTCCAGCCACACACGCGGGCGGCATAATCGACGCCGTGCAAAAGGCATTCCGCGAGGCTGTGCCGGGCTTGCCATGTCAGCAGAAACGCGGCGATGAAGCCGTCACCAGCGCCCATGCTGTCGACAACCGTGCAGGGCAGGCTGGGCTGTTCATGGATGCCGTGGGCATCGACCGCGAGGGCGCCCAGAGCACCGCGTGTGATGACCACAATCGAGGGGCCCAGCGCCCGCATCGAGTGCGCCAGTTCATAGGCTTCTCCCGAAGACAGGTCGGCCGCCGAGAAAAAGGCAATATCGACATGCTTGATCAGGGCCGGCCAATCGAACTCGACCCAGTTGTCCGAGAAGTCGAAGGACAGGCAGCCGCTGGCATGACGAATCTGCGCCAGCTGGTTTTCGAGACCGCTGTAGAGGCTGCTGTGTGCCAGCGGGAACTTCGTGATGTAGGCCAGATCTTCGGCAGTGAGTCGCAGTTGACGACAGACACCAGAATCGCTGCCGAGAAAGACGCGTTCGCCGTCGATGCTGTCGACACACGCCCAGCCGTTGGCGCCCGGCAGCGTTCGGCAACGGGAAGCATCGACTTCTTCTTTTTGCAGGCAGTCGAGCAGGCGCTGGCCATACTGATCGTCACCTACGCAGCCCAGGTAGGCGCTGCGAGTGCCCAGCCGGGAAGCGAATACCGCAACGTTGAGCGCATTCCCGCCTGGGTACTCGATGTTCCGGTCCAGGTAGACATCCATCGTGTTGTCGCCGACCGCGATCAGGCTGGCCATGCTCAATACTCCGTTTTCCACATGTAGCGGCGAGTCGTCAGCGGTTGCTGGTGCCAGACCGCCAGATGGGCAGCGATGCGTTCAGCGGCGATGCCGACGATGTAGGGCGCGACCATCGCGCGGATTTCCGGGTCGATCCCGAGCATCGGGAAGTCCTTGGAGTCATAGACCATGACCCGTTCGGTGTACCGCTGGCAGAAGCTCACGACCCGTTCCATCTGCGCTCGGCTTGGGTCTTCGCCGACCAGCAGAAGCAGCGGAGTGGAGGCATCGATGGCTTCGAACGGGCCATGGAAAAACTCCGCGGCCTCCACCGGCAGGCAATGCAGCCATTGGCTTTCCATCACCACGCAGACGCCGAACACATAGGCGGTGGTGAACATCGGACCCGACGCGAGGAAGTACATGACGCGATCATCTTTATAGAGGCGTGCTTCTTCGGTCGCCCGTTGGTCGTTGTTGATCGCCGCATCAGCCAGCGCTCGCGGCAGCGCCTTGAGTGAGCGGGTGAGCTTGTCCAGCAGGGGCCAGCCTTCGCGTTTGGCCAAAATACCGCCGATCAACGCCTGAAGGATCATGAAGCAGCCGAAGTAAGCCTCGTCCGTACGTCCCAGCAGGAAGCAATGTTGAACGGCTTGGGCCAGCGGCAGCTCGGCGGTTTGTGTCACTCCCACCGTGAGACATGGTTTGCCCTGCAGGAAGCGGGCGGCGGCGATGGTTTCCTGGGTCGTTCCGGATTTGGACGCGAGCACAACCAGGGTGCGCTCATCCAGGCGCGGCGGATCGATGTCCATGAAATCGGCCGGGAAATAACGACGGACTTCCAGTGAATGGCTGTAGCGCTCAAGCCAGTACTGCAAGCCGAGCATGATGCGGTTGGGGGCGCCGCAGCTGACGAAATAGATGCGGTCAATCCGCGTTGCCAACTCTTGGCCAAACTGCTGGGCGTCGTCGACGATTTGAACGGATTGCTGTAAGGAAGTGATGAAGCCTTCCCGGTTGAACTGGATCGCCATGTGGACTCCTGGGTGCCTTGTTAAGGGGGCTCATGTTGCTGTTCATGACCACTATTTAGACCAAAATCTATACCATGAAAAATACCATTACAAGGCTTATTCCCCGTGGTCTAATGAGTCGAATAAGCGGTTTTCAGGAGTTTTCCGAGCCAGGTATTCTTTGTCATCGTTAAGCTGGCGGGTTTGCGTCAGCTTTTAATTGTTTACAGTCGCAGCGGATCACCAGAAAAATAATCCAGGATGTAGACCATGAAAGTTACCAGCGCAAAATCCTCCGACGTGGCGTTTCCCGCACCGCAACGCAAGCAGGTTGCCTGGCAGGCCGTCCAGGCGCTGCTTGAAATGTTGGAGCGCCCGGAGTTCGGACCGACTGAGCGAATCCCTGCGGAAAGGGACTTGGCCGAACACCTGGGAATCAGTCGGATGACCTTGCGCAAGGCGCTGCAAACACTGATCGATCGCGGGATCCTCGAGCGCCGCGGCAATCGCGGAACCTTCGTGACCGCTCCGGGTGTCGAGCGACCACTCAATACCGTGGCGCGTAAAGGCATCGCCGAAGTGGTTGAACAGGCCGGCGCCCGGCCCGGCAGCAAATTGCTCTATTTCGAACAAGCCCAGGCCAGCGCCCGCGTCGCCAAACTACTGAAGATTCAGGAAGGCGATGTGTTGCTGGCCATCAGGCGTCTGCGCACCGTGGACCAAAAGCCGTTCTGCATCGAGACCAGCTACATTCCTGCCGCGCGGGTGCCGGAACTGGTCGCGGGGGATCTGATCGAGGGGGCCTCGTTGTATGCCTTGTTGCTGGCGCGGTATCAGATCGAAATAGAAAGTGACGAGGGCACGTTAAGCATTGCCACGATGAATGACCAGGAGGCGCGCCTGCTGGAGGTCGATCCCGGGACGGCTGCGCTGGTGTATCGGGGCGTGATTTTCGACACCCTAGGGCAGCCGGTGGAGTATCTGGTTTCGATCAACCACCCGCAGCGTGTGGTGTTCAAACTGGCAGACAGTCGGGTCAACAGTTTTCGCATCTAAAATCGATAGTCCGCCGGAACCTCCCGAGCGATGAACTGCTGCATGTGTTCGAGAAAGCTGATTTGCAGTTTCGACGCCGGCCCCTGCACCGGCAGCAGCATGCTGAAGTCCATTTCGATCGCCGGTTCGAATGCCCTGAACACAATGCCACTGCCTCGGTATTCGACAGCGCTGATCGCATCAACCAGCGCTACCCCCAAACCTTGTTCGACGAGCGCGCACATTGGCAGCGATAGCTGGGTCTCCAGACGCAGTTCACGCTCGACCCCGTGAGCGGCAAATATCGAGTCGATGTGTTGGCGCGAGCCGATGGATTGTGGATAGGAAATAAACGCTTCGCCTTGCAAGTCTTCAGGCTTGATCGTGGCCTGGTTCTGCAAGCGGTGCCCGGCGGGCAGGGCGCACAGCATCCGGGTCGCCAGCAGTTTTTCGGCGCGCGGGCTCGGGTAGGTGTTGGGCAGTACGATGATGCCGAGGTCGCAACGCTGACCCACCACCAGGTCTACCACCTCGCGCGATGAAAGCACCGCCAGCGAAATTTGCACATGGTCATGCTCGGCCATGAACGCGGCGATGGCTCGCGGCAGGAACGACAGGCCCATGGCCGGCGCACAGGCAATGTGCAGCGAACCGCGTTTCAGGCTGAGGATGTCCTGCGCGGTTCGCGCAATACGGTCGACGCCAATCAGTGAGCGTTGCACTTCCTGATACAGCGTCATGGCCTCGGGTGTGGGCTGAAGTCGACCTTTGATCCGGTCGAACAAGCTGAAACCGATGTCTTCCTCGAGGCTGGCAATCAGTCGCGTTGCTGCAGGTTGCGAGATGTGCAGCATCTCGGCGGCGCGGGTCACCGTCCGGCCCAGAATCACGGCGCGAAAGGCTTCCAGCTGACGAAGGTTCATGGCGTTATCCTTTGAAGAAAACCATAACTAAAAGACATGGGATTGACAAAATAAAGCATTTTTCAAGCTGGTGTCAGCTCTCTAGGATCTTCTCCATCAAGATTATTCGGGCGTAGTGCCTGCGCTGTAGGTGATTCCTCGGCGTTGAGAGAGCGATCGCGGGACTTATGCAAAAAACTGATGTAATTATCGTCGGCGGTGGTTTGGTGGGGCTGTCCATTGCTTATGGGCTGGCCATGCTCGGTCGCCAGGTCAGCGTCCTGGATGAGGGGGACGACGCCTTTCGGGCTGCGCGCGGCAACTTCGGCCTGTTGTGGGTTCAGGGCAAGGGTTATGGAATGAGCCCCTATGTGCAATGGACTCGCGAGTCGGTGGCGCTGTGGCCGCGGTTCGCCGCCTCGTTGCAGGCCGACACCGGCATCGACATCCATCTGCGTCAGCCGGGCGGGTACCAGCTGTGTCTGAGTGAAGATGAGATGGCCGAAGAAAGCCGCCGACTGTTTTGGCTGCGCGAAGCCATGGACGGTGATTATCCGTTCGAACTGCTGGATTCGGCACAACTGCGGGACCGCTTGCCTGGCGTGGGGCCGACGGTAGTGGGTGGCTGCTACTCGCCCATGGATGGTCACGTCAATCCTCTGAAATTGTTGCAGGCCCTGTACGCGGCCTGCCAGATACGCGGGGTCAAGATCATCAATGGCCACCGGGTGAGCGCCGTCGGCCAGCGAGGTTCGGGCTTTGAACTGAGCGCCGGTGAACATTGCTGGCACGCCGAGCGGGTCGTGTTGGCTGCCGGACTCGGCAATCGTGCGCTAGGCGCAGCGTTGGGTCTGGATGTGCCAGTGAAGCCCAACCGCGGGCAGATCCTGGTCACCGAGCGCCTTAAACCCTTTCTGCATTACCCCACCACCTACGTGCGTCAGACCGACGAAGGTACGGTGCAGTTGGGCGACTCCCATGAGTCTGTAGGTTTGGACGACGGTACTGGCAGCGAAGTGATGGCGACCATTGCGCGTCGTGCCGTGCAATGTTTTCCGCAGCTGGCAAACGTGCGTCTGGTTCGGGCGTGGGGCGCATTGCGGGTGATGAGTGACGATGGCTTCCCGGTCTACGAAGCCGCGCCGAGCTGCCCGGGTGCATTTGTAGTGAGTTGCCACAGCGGCGTGACGCTGGCGGCAATGCACGCCTTGCGCCTGGCGCCATGGATTGGCGGCGAGTTCGATGATCCGGCTGTAGCGGCTTTCAGTCTGCAGCGATTCAGTCTCAAACATGAGGTGCGTCATGCCGGCTGATAGCATGTTTCGGGCCTTGGCGCCTGCGCAAAACACCGTGCAAATCGAGTTTGAAGACGCGCCATTAAAGGTGCCTGCCGGGGTTTCGCTGGCTGCCGCGTTGTTGGTCAGCGGCGTCACTCATACCCGCGAAAGTGCTGTCAGCGGAAGGCTTGGCGCGCCCTATTGCATGATGGGTGTGTGCTTCGAGTGTCTCGTCGAGGTGGACGGGCAAGCCAATTGTCAGGCGTGTCTGCTGCCGGTTCGAGCGGGTATGAGTGTTTTCAGGCAACGTGGTGCTCGCGATCTCCCGGCCGGTGACGAGGAGGGCGCTGATGAATGATCAAATGATTGACCTGGTTGTGATCGGTGCCGGCCCGGCGGGCATGAGCGCGGCGCTTGAGGCCACACGACACGGGCTCACCGTGGTTGTGCTGGATGAACAGGGCAGCCCCGGGGGGCAAATTTATCGCAACGTCCTGCAGGCCGATCCGCGCAGTCGTGTCGTATTGGGCGATGACTATGAGGCGGGCGCGGAGCTCACCGCGCAGTTCCTCCAGTGCGGTGCCCGTTACCTGGCCAACGCGGCTATCTGGCAAGTGACGCCGCAGCGTCAGGTGCATTACCTGATTGATGGCCGTGCCGAAATCTTGCAGGGGCGTCATGTCTTGATCGCCACTGGTGCGTTCGAGCGGCCGATGCCTGTCCCTGGCTGGACCCTGCCCGGCGTCATGACCGCCGGCGCCGGGCAGATCTTGCTTAAAAGCGCCGCGCTGGTGCCGGATGGACCCGTGGTGTTGGCCGGTTGCGGGCCGTTGTTGTATCTGCTGGCCGTGCAATATCTGCGTGCCGGCATTGCCATCGAAGCGCTGGTGGACACCAGTGGAAAAGGCGACCTGTTGCGTGCCTGGCACAAAGTCCCCGGTGCATTACGCGGTTGGCGCGACTTGCTCAAGGGCCTGCATTTGCTGGTCGACTTGAGGCGCGCCGGGGTCCGGCATTTTCGTGATGCCCGGGACCTACATATCGAAGGCACGACACAGGTCAGTGTCCTGAGTTTCGGCAGTAAAGGGCGTCGCTGGACCATTCCCGCCTCGCTGATTTTGCTGCACCAAGGCGTGGTGCCCAACACCCAGATCAGTTGGTCGTTACGCGTCGAACACGACTGGTGCGAACAACAACTGTGCTGGGTCGCACGCCGCGACAGTTGGGGTGAAACCAGCCTGCCAGGAATATTTATCGCCGGTGACGGTGGTGCCATTGGCGGCGCTCAGGTTGCGCTGCTCGAAGGCCGTTTGGCCGGGCTGGCGATTGCCGCAAGGTCGGGAAAAGTCGATCCGCAGCCGTTGCAACAACTTGCCGCCCCTTATCGAAAGGTCCTGCGTCGCCAACGAGCTGCGCGGCCACTGATCAATGCGTTGTATCGCCCGCAACAGCAAAACCGCATACCCGCCGACGAGGTGATTGTCTGTCGCTGTGAAGAAGTCAGCGCCGGTGCGATTCGCCACTACGTTGAGCTCGGTTGTCTGGGCCCCAATCAGACCAAGGCGTTCGGTCGCTGCGGCATGGGGCCTTGCCAGGGGCGGCTGTGCGGTTTGAGCGTCACTGAAATCATTGCCGAGCAGCGCAAGGTCCCCGCCGCAGAGGTCGGGTATTACCGCATTCGCTCGCCACTCAAACCCATCACCCTTGCCCAATTGTCCACCGAGACACCTCTTACCCAGGAGCATCTATGAGCCTTATCCAACGCATCGAAAGCAATCCACGCCTGAGTCGCAGTGTCGTACACAACGGCGTGGCCTGGCTCAGTGGCGTCGTCGCCGCCGATTGCAGCCAGGACATCCGTGGTCAGACGCGCCAGGTTCTGCAACGGGTCGACGAGTTGCTGAAGGTCTCGGGCAGCGACAAGAGCCGTCTGCTCAGCGTGCAGATCTGGATGAAAGACATGGGCGCTGATTTTACCGGCATGAATGAAACTTGGAGTACCTGGGTCGATGCCGGGCAAACGCCGGCACGGGCCACCGCTCAAGTGATGTTCGATGACCCGCAGATCCTGTTGGAGTTGATTGTCACCGCCGCAGTCTGAAACCGCCCTGTTTTAACCGCTGCGTTACGTAGCGATGAGGCAGGCGGCCGACAGAGCCGTCACCTCTGCTTGTTCACATTGCCGCTGCCATAACGGACGTCTTCTTTTGCGGAGCGCCCGACATAAACAACATCGCATTTGGAGCTTTGAATGAACGTAAAAAGCGTTGTCTTGAAAGTCAGTCTTGTCTCGCTGCTGGCGTTTGGTGCCAGCCTGCACGCGGCTGAGCAACCTCTGCGGCTGGGCATCGAAGCGGCTTACCCGCCGTTCGCTTCGAAAACCCCGGACAACACCATTGTGGGTTTTGACTACGACATCGGGCAGGCGCTGTGCGCCGAGATGAAAGTCCAATGCCAGTGGCAAGAGCAGGAGTTCGACGGGCTGATTCCAGCGCTCAAGGTGAAAAAAGTCGATGCGATCATTTCTTCAATGTCCATGACGCCCGAGCGGATGAAATCAGTCGATTTTAGTAACCGTTACTACCGTATCCCGGCACGCTTGGTGTTCAAGAAAGGCGCCGGCGTCACCGATATTCCCGCCCAGCTCAAAGGCAAGCGAATCGGCGTGCAACGGGCGACCAACTTCGATCGTTACGTGACCGAGAATTTTGCTCCGGCTGGCGCTGAAGTGATTCGCTACGGCTCGCAAAATGAAGTGTTCCTTGACCTGCTGGGTGGTCGCCTGGACGCAACCATGGCCAGTTCGGTGGTCATCGATGAAAGCCTGTTGAAGCGCCCGGAAGGGCTAGACTTTGAATTTGTTGGCCCGGCTTTTACCGAAGAAAAATTCTTCGGTACCGGTATCGGTATTGCGGTGCGCAAGGGCGATCCGCTGGCAGGTCGTTTCAATCAGGCCTTGGCGACAATTCGTGCCAATGGCACCTACGAAAAAATTCGCCAGAAGTATTTCGACTTCGATATCTACGGCGAGTAATGCGCGTTCGTTCTTTCGGCACGCATGCTTGAGCATGCGGCCGTTCTCTTCGTTTATTGGAGTAGAGATGCAAACCAAGGCGTTGCTGAGCGAGCAAAACGTTTCGCAAATGCTGTCGGCGGCAAAAGCCCTCGCCCAAAGCCGCAACTGGCCCGTGGCGATTTGCGTCGTCGATGACGGAGGCCATCCGCTGGGGCTGTTACGTCTGGATCATACGGCGCCGATTTCGGGTTACATCGCCATGGAGAAAGCGCGTACAGCGGCGCTTGGTCGTCGCGATAGCAAGGCTTATGAAGACATGATCAATGGCGGGCGTCAGGCCTTTCTAAGTGCCCCCAACCTGCACGGCATGCTCGAAGGAGGTGTGGCCATTTGGTACGAAGGCCACTGCATCGGCGCAATCGGCGTGTCTGGCGTCAAGGCTGAGCAGGATGCCGAACTGGCCCGGTTGGCGGTTGACGCCATGTATAGTGCTGCAGTCACCAGCACAGGACTTCACCTATGAGGTGCTGATCCGCAACCTTGACCTGGCTCAAGCGCATCGCCAGCCGTTGGTGGCTGAATATGAATACAGTATTCAGTCAGCCTTTGAGGGAAGCAATTGATAGGCGACCCAGGCACTCAGGCGACACCATCGGTATCGGTTCAGTTTCCGTTAGGGCTGACTGCGCGATTGGGTAGGGAACAACGTCGGTGCCCAGGACGCAAGCCTGTTGGTAGTCAATGCAGGTGGGGCCGCGGTGCTTGCGCCCGAGCTGAGCGATGCGCTCTACGTGTGGAAATCTCGCTGCGGGACCGGTAGGCAAGCTGCTGTCAGCACTCAACGCATAAACATATGCATTATGAGTCTTTAGCGAATTTCGGGTGCAGTCCTATAGTCGCGCCTTTTGTAGACCGTGCCTGTACCAATGTCCAAATTACTTTCCCACCATCTCTCACTCGCCGACTTCGAAATCAGCGCTCGCAAGCTTCTGCCCAAACCGCTCTACGCCTACGTACAGGGCGGTGTCGAGGACAACCTGACGCTCTATGCCAATCGCCAAGCGTTCGACGACTATTTCCTGAAACCCAATGTTTTGGTGGATGTTTCCACCCGAGATATTTCCGTCGACCTGTTTGGCCATCGCTACAGCGCACCGGTAGGCATTGCGCCTATGGGGATTGCCGCGCTGACCGGTTATCGGGGCGATCTGTCCCTGGCGCAGGCTGCAGCGGCGGCTAATGTGCCGTTCGTGATGAGTGGCTCCTCGCTGATACGCCTGGAAGAGGTGGTCGATGCCGCACCCAATATCTGGTTTCAGGCCTACCTGCCCGGCGATGCAGTAAAAATCGCGCCGCTGATCGAGCGCGTGCGCAAGGCCGGTGTCAAAACCTTGGTCATCACGGTCGACACGCCGGTGAAGGCGAATAGGGAAAATAATGTACGGGCAGGGTTCTCCACGCCTCTTCGACCAAGCGTTGCTGGCTTACCAAGGGGTGACGCATCCGCGCTGGTTGTTTGGAACCTTCCTGCGCACGCTTGTGAAGCATGGAATGCCTTACTTCGAGAACAACTACGCGACCCGGGGGGCACCGGCCTTGTCTGCAAGCGTTGTGCGCGACTTCACCGACCGCGGCCATCTGAACTGGGAGCACGAGCGCCAGATCCGTCAGCAGTGGCCCGGCGCGATGGTGATTAAGGGAGTCTTGCAGGCGGCCGATGCCGCGCGCTGCAAGCAGATCGGCATCGATGGCATCGTGGTTTCGAACCATGGTGGTCGGCAGATCGATGGCAGCGTGCCACCGCTCTATGTGTTGCCTGAAATAGTCGAGGCCAGCGGCGCCATGCTGGTGATGGCCGACAGCGGTATTCGTCGAGGTACCGATGTGATCAAGGCAATCGCGTTCGGCGCCAAGGCGACGTTCATCGGGCGGCCATTCAACTACGCCAGCGCCGTCGCCGGACAGGCCGGGGTGGCCCACGCAATCGATCTGATCGTGGCTGAGGTACGCCGCGATGTGGGGATGCTGGGCCTTACTGGCCTTGCCGGTATCAACCAAGATCTGCTCGTCCGGCGCCAGGTTTTGGCCCATTGGCGTGAGCGAGATATCAATTAGCTTGCGTAAAACTTTAGTATGCACCCGGGCATCAGGCCTTGCGAAACTAAGCCGGTTGCCGCTTATGTGGCAGCAGCTCCGCGATATAACTCGCCCGTTGCGTCGGCAGGCACATAGGCATAAGGGTCATGTCCATTCAGCAGCGCAGACTGGATCAGGCTCGTGATCGCTGCTGCCCCTCTGCCGCTGCGCAGTGAACCAGCAAAGAGCCATTTCTCACGCCCCGATGCCTACGGTCGTATTTGGTTTGTGCCCCAATTATTTGTTGGTGCCAACGCCGGATTGACCTAGTTGCCGAGATTTCACTGACCCAGCCTGATTGCTCGTGAACTATTGCCTGTTCTAGATTAGAGCCAATTTTAAGGTGGGTTACTCTTTCATCGGCACGTTGGTCAATTCGGAGTTGGCATTAACATGTGGGGAACAGTGTCGGTGGGATAGCGAGGTAGAACGCTGGGCGTTGTGCGCCGTGCAGGGCAAGTCGCAACGCATCGAAGGTGGCGGCGTCTTTATAGTTACCACTGACGTATTGCAGCGTTGACAATAAGCGGTCCAACGCACGCGGGTCGACTTTCCCGCCAACGTGATTGATGCTTTCGCGGGCTCGCGTGCGCAGTTGTTCGACACTCCACTTTGACGAGGCCACGCCGATAACCGGCACCTTCAGTGCACCGATTCGGCACATCGCATAGAGCGCAGGAAAGATCATTTTATGCGCCAGGTCGCCGGTGGCGCCGAATACGACTAATGCGTCGGCGGGTTGCGCGTGAGGATTGCTGATGTCGGAATTCATTTCATGTCTCCGCCGACGGAGTCCTGAACGGACTTCTCGACTTGGTTACCGAGTTCATGGCGCATGGCTGATTGGACGCGCTTAGCGAAATCGGCATCGCGCGCGAGCCGATGCGGACATATGACGCCTTACTCAACAACGGTGCAGACACGGCTCCGTCGATGGCCGCCCGCACAGTCCAGCGTCCTTCAGCGGAATCCGATATACGGCCTTTATAGCCACGCAGCTTGGGGGCGGTCGCTCGAGTCGCGGCGGTCAGATCCAGTAGCCATGATACGATCACGCTGCCGTGCCGCCAGACATCCGCGATCTCTGGGAGGTCAATCTCGTATTGATAGTGAGCGGGGCAATGCACCGGCATCGTCTCAGCAACGACGGCGTAGTCGTGCTGGACGAGATTCGTGTGGTACGCGACGAGGTATTCGATGTCTTCGGACGCTTGGTCATGGACCACGCACTCTTGACCGTCGCGAGGTAGGCGGGTCGCCGTGCTGGCGCCCATGAGACCAAGGCCTATCATCCCGATCTTCATCTTTATGTTCCTCTGCGTCGCAATTGCGCGATCACCACACAATCGCGGCGATCATTTGCCATGGTGACGGCGGGGGCACGTCCAGCCATCCAGCGACCATGCTGAACACAGGACGTCTGCGGCATTCGGCATATGAATCAATCCGGTAGAGTTTTTCGAGCCGGTAATAGTTCAAGTCGAATGGAGACCAATCCGTAGGGTAGAACGTACTCATATTCAAATGGTCGTTTCGACAACCTGGTCGAACGCCCACTTGACCTTCGTCGGTGGATGTTCACGCTCCTGTATCGCCCCTGGTTTCGTAGAAGTTGAATAACTGCTCCTGGCCTTACACCGCCGGTCGTTTTAGCTGAGTAGCGGGGACATATACGATGCGAACGGTTGGTTCGGTCGAATGCAAGTGGGTGGTCAAATCAGAGTAATTACCCAAGTATCAGCGGAACTGGGAAAGTGGCTCGAGCCAGCAGTGAGTTCAGCTAGTCTCCACGAACCTGTTACTCAAGGACGATCCCCATGCCAAATAACTCTGAAGCCAACATTGCCACAGCGGACGCTCTCACAATGCTCTTGCACAACCAGTACGCCATAAGCTCGGCCATTGAAGAGGTGACTGGGTAATTGCACGGACTTGCCCACCCATTTGCATTCGACCTGACCAGTCATTTACATCGGATTTGACCAGCACGATTCGTGGGCATGACCGGCAGAGATCGACCGATTCTGTTGAAAAAGTCGGCCATGGTTTTCGCAGCTGAAAAGTACGCGTCCGAGATTGAAATCTTGACTTTTGGCAGAGGTTTCCAGACGCAAATTTCACGTAGCAGCGTGTAAAAAAGGCGTTTTCACCGGTCAATGATCAGGCAGTTTGGGATCACCGACTTTTTCAACAGAATCGACCCAGGTTGTGTGAAAACGGGCTGGATGTAGTTAACTGAACGCTATGCAAACAGATTCCATCTCTACCAACGCATTTTCACAAGCACCTACGAGATCTCGCACGCAGTAAAGTCTCCATCCCTTACCCGATCCCCACTTGGCAGCGACCGTTTCAAGCGAAAACTCCTCCTGCGTTGCCCGAGCCCAATCATCGTGCCCGATCTCAGCGATCAGTTGCGCCTGGTAGACCTGTAAAAATGGAAGCAAGCTTTTCGCTTGTTCTACATCTATGAGGACAAAGTCTGCTGTATCGAGTTGCTGTTTAACATTTTCGACCAGTTCGTGAGCCTGCAATGGGAGTGCATCTAACACTGCCTCCAAGGCTGATCCCGATTTGTCGGCACTTTGGAACGTACCGCAAATGATGTTCCCTCCTGCCATATCCTTTTCCCTGTCGTGACTTCGAAGCCTAGATTAGGCACCTCGCGATCAAGTGTCTATCGTCAACTCTTCGCTGATTTATGCCCGTCGTGAGCGACCAATTGGTCCCAGGCTTGGTGAAAAACTCCCCAGATTGTCTAACCTTCTGATCGTCGAGATCGTATCGAGGACGATCATGAAGCGATTCATTGAAGGCGAGGCCCGGACGCAAGTGACTCTGCTGCCGGAGTGCCTGGACGATTACGTAGTCGAAGAAAATCCAGTCCGCGTGGTCGATGTTTTTGTCGATGAACTCGACCTGGGCGCACTTGGTTTTGAGGGCGTTGATCCTGCCGCTACGGGTCGTCCTGCCTACCACCCAGCGGTGTTGTTGAAGATCTATATCTACGGCTACCTCAATCGGATTCAGTCCAGCCGCCGACTTGAACGCGAGGCCCAGCGTAACGTCGAGTTGATGTGGCTAACGGGGCGTTTGGCTCCAGACTTCAAAACTATTGCCGACTTTCGCAAAGATAATGGCAAAGCCATTCGCAGCGTATGCCGTCAGTTCGTAGTTCTTTGCCGCAACCTCAATCTCTTCTCTCAGTCGATCATCGCCATCGACGGCAGCAAATTCAAAGCCGTCAACAATCGTGACCGTAACTTCACCCAGGGCAAAGTGAAGGCACGCATGCAGCAGATCGAACAGAGCATTGACCGTTATCTGGCGGCGATGGATTCGGCGGATCGGGCAACGCCCGAAGTGGCCGAGGCCAAGGCCGAGCGGCTGAAAGAAAAAATCGAAACGCTGAAAAAGCAGATGCAGAAACTCAAGGATATCGAGGCGCAGCTCCACGACAGTCCAGACCAGAAAATCTCCCTCACAGACCCAGATGCACGCTCAATGGCCACGAGCGGACGAGGCACTGGAACGGTTGGCTATAACGTCCAAACAGCTGTCGACGACAAGCACCATTTGATCATTGCCCATGAGGTGACCAACGTTGGTAATGATCGTGGGCAACTGAGCAATATGGCGAACCTGGCGCGTGAAGAAATCGAGGCTGAAACGCTAACGGTGGTGGCCGACCGAGGCTACTACAAAGGTCTGGAAATCCTTGCCTGCGAGCAGGCGGGCATCACCACCTTTGTACCAAAACCCCTGACATCAGGCAGCAAAGCCGAAGGCCGATTTGGTAAGCAGGACTTCATCTACGTTGCTGCATCGGACGCGTATCGATGCCCTGCGGGACAGTTGCTGACCCGGCGGCATTCGTCGATGGAAGACGGCATGTTGTTGCACTGTTACTACTTCTCGGGCTGCCAGTCCTGCGCAATGCAAAAGCAATGTACGACGGGTAAGGAACGCCGAGTGAGGCGCTGGGAACATGAGGCGGTAATCGACGCGATGCAGGTTCGACTAGAACATGATCCAGCGATGATGAGGGTTCGCCGAAAGACAGTTGAGCATCCTCTCGGAACACTCAAATATTGGATGGGAGCCACCCACTTCCTGACCAAAACCCTGCCGAGGGTGAGCACTGAGATGAGTCTTCATGTGCTCGCCTACAACCTCAAACGAATGATGAGCATCTTCGGTATCGCAGGACTGCTAGAGGCGATCAGGGCTTGAATCCAGTCGCTTGGCTAGCCCGTTAGTAGCCGTTTGGGCCGCTGACGCGGCCCAAACGGAATTACAAACGCCTATGTAGATGGCTAGGGCAATTCGCGCTTCCGCCCGCTTACTCCACAGGCAATCCTCGCGACTTTCAGCTTTCGACGTATTCAGTGCATTTTCACACAGCCTGGACCCAAAGCGGACCCTCAGGAAAAGTTGCAACAGGCGAACTCGATCCGATGATTACAAAGGAGGCTGTCACAGGTAAGCCGCGGATCATCTCGTGCGAGTTGACCCGCGTGCTTTTTCCTAGTCTTTGGTGCCGACCTTGTTCTGAACGGCTCCCTTGCCCGCGACATTCAACTGCGTTGGTTCGAGCTTGACGGTAAGCTTGTGCAGTGAACCGGTGAATGCAAACGGTACCTGGTAATCCTTGTCATCGACCGGGGTGCCGGTGTCGGAACCGACATCGAAACTTTCATCCACACCGAAGACGAATGGAACGCTGTGGGGGATCGTCTGACTGGCCAGTTGCTTGCCATCCACCGACAGCACGCCGGTGCCGCCTTTACCGAATCCCGGCCCGGCATATTTGAAATCAAAGCTGATGCTGTGCTTTCCGGGGGGGAGCGCCTCGGTCCCTTCCCAGCGGAATCGCGCAACGCCTTCAAGGTTGTAGTTGAAGATCGGCTTGCCTTTCAGGAGGTACAGCGCGTAACCCCCAAAGCGGCCGCCGTCGGTCACCAGGACACCGTCGCCGCCGTTTTCCGGAACAGTGATGTCAGCCGTAATGAGGTAGGACTTGTTCAACACGTTGGGCTCGTTGCCTGGAAGAATGCCCGTCACCGGCGAAAGGTATTCGAACTCGGTGCGTCCGGCCACGATGCTCGGCCTCTGTGCAATGACGCGCGTAAAGCCGGAAGCGTCGAGCGGCAGCACCTGATATTTGTTCGCTTCCACCCAGAACAGATCCTGTAGCTCCTTGAGTTTTGCAGGCTTGGCGGCGGCGATATCGTCATTCTGCGTCCAGTCCTTGGTGATGTCGTACAGCTCCCATTTGACGCCATTGACAATGTCCTTGGGTGGCTGAGAAGTAATGTCCCAAGGTGCGCGGTAGGGCGTCGTCGATGCCATCCAGCCTTCGTGATAAAGCGCGCGCATTCCAAACATCTCGAAATACTGCGTGGTGCGTGTAGACGGCTTTTCGGCATTCTGCTTGTCGAAGAGGTAAGTCATGCTCGTGCCTTCGATGGGCTTTTGCGCAATGCCGTCTACCTGGAGCGGTGCATCAATGCCGGTGGCTTCAAGAATCGTCGGCTCGATGTCAATGACGTGGTGGAACTGGTTACGGATGCCGCCGGCATCCTTGATCCTGTTAGGCCAGGAGATGGCCATGCCCTGGCGGGTGCCGCCAAAATGCGATGCGATTTGCTTGGTCCACTTGAAGGGGGTGTCCATGGCCCAGGTCCAACCCACGGCCATGTGCGGATAGGTCTGGTCCGAACCCCAGGCATCCAGATACTTCATCTGTTCGGCGACCGGCACGTCGATTCCGTTGAAAGTGGTCATTTCGTTTGGTGTGCCGTTAGGGGTGCCTTCTGCGCTACCGCCGTTGTCACCACTGATGTAGATAATCAGCGTGTTATCGAGCTTGCCAATGTCATCAATCGCCTGGATCACCCGACCGATTTCATGATCGGTGTACGCGAGATAGGCCGCATAGACTTCCATCTGGTGGGCATACAGTTTTTTCTCGTCCGCCGAAAGTTCGTCCCATTTTTTCAGTGAATCCGGCCACGGTGTGAGCTTGGCGGTCGGCGGGATAACGCCAAGCCGCTTCTGATTGGCGAAGATCTGTTCGCGCGCAGCATTCCACCCCATGTCGAACTTGCCCTTGAATTTGTCGACCCATTCGGGCGTCGGGTGATGCGGCGCGTGGGTACCGCCGGGCGCGTAGTAAAGAAAGAACGGTTTCTTCGGATCGAGCGCATTCAATTCGTTGACATAACCAACGGCGTCATCCGCCATCGCAGTGATCAGGTTCCACCCCGGTTTGCCGACGTAAGGATGGATTGGCGTGGTGTTACGCATCAGATTGCCCGGTTGCCACTGGCTGGTTTCGCCGCCCATGAACCCGAAAAAATAATCAAAGCCCATACCAATAGGCCACTGATCAAACGGACCGGCCTGACTGATCTGGAATGACGGCGTGTTGTGGTTTTTGCCAAACCACGACGTTGCATAGCCGTTGTCCTTAAGGACTTTGCCAATGGTCACTTTGTCCTTGGTGATGACGCTGTTGTAGCCGGGGTATCCCGTTGAAATTTCTGAGATGACACCGAAACCGACGGAGTGGTGGTTGCGTCCGGTGATCAAGGCTGCACGTGTGGGCGAGCACAGTGCCGTCGAATTGAATTGCGTGAAGCGCAATCCAGCTGCCGCAACGCGATCCATGCTCGGCGTCGGGATGAGACCGCCGAACGTACTGGGCGCGCCGAAGCCGACGTCGTCAGTGATGATCAACAAGACATTTGGCGCGTTTTTGGGAGGTACGACGGTCGGGGACCAGTAGGGCGTCGAGGTCTGGGCGTCGAGGTTGATGACGCCGCCAAACGCCGGGGGAGGGTTGGGCAGGTATCTACCATCGATGGTCGTGGTCGCACTGGGTGAACCGGGCGTGCCGTTGACTTCCTGTGGCGCTGCATTGGCACAAGAGAGCGTAAGCATGGCAAACGCCAGTCCTGCACCAAGCCTGTTATTTAGCCAAGTTGATTGAGTCCAGTATGCATTGGCCATGGCCAGCTCCTGTAACCCCCCGAAACCCCAAGTTCCGAGTGTAGAACCGTTTTCGTCGCTTGCCAGTCCAACTCATGGGCAACCCGCATGTCGTTGACTTTGGAGGTGTGGTGTCTATACCTGATCTTGATACCCAGCAGGTTCAGCAAGGGCCGCAGACTGAGATAAGGAGGAGCGAAAATGCTTGCCAGGAAACGGCGTTTCGGTATCGCTATCGTCTGCACCGGGATCGTGTTGGCTTGCGTGGCGTTTGCGGGTTACCAGCATATTCGCGGCCCCGTGCCGTTGACGCTGGGTGATGGAAAGAATGGCCCCCTGGATATGGTCTGGCTTCCTGGTGGCGAGTTTTTGATGGGGAGCGATCACAAGCAGGCTCGTCCGAACGAGGGGCCGGCGCACAAGGTTCGGCTGGATGGCTACTGGATCGACCGCTATGACGTCACCAATGCCGATTTCGCCCGGTTCATTGCTGAAACGCATTACGTCACCACCGCCGAACGCAAACCCAAATGGGAAGATCTGAAAGTCCAACTACCGCCAGGGACTCCTGAGCCGGATGACAGCAACCTGGTGCCTGGCGCATTGGTTTTTGTCGGCACAGACAGGCCAATCCCGCTCAATGATTTCAGCCAGTGGTGGGCATTTGTACCGGGGGCTGACTGGCGTCACCCGCTGGGGCCAGACAGTACAATCGAGGGCAAGGAAACCCATCCTGTTGTTCAGGTTTCACGTGAAGATGTGCAGGCGTACGCAGCGTGGGCGCACAAGCGCCTGCTCACCGAGGCTGAATGGGAATACGCCGCAAGAGGCGGGCTGGAACAAGCGAATTATGCGTGGGGGAATGACTTCTCGCCTGGAGGAGAAAAGATGGCGAATACCTGGGATGAGATACAGCCGTTTCCAGTGACCGGTGCCAGTAATAAATTCAAAATTGGTACCAAGCCGGTAGGCAGTTACCGACCCAACGCCTACGGGCTCTACGATATGTCCGGGAATGTCTGGCAATGGGTCGCCGATTGGTATCGTGCCGACGCGTTTAGAGTTGGGCTCAAGCGTCAACCGGCGGGCGAAGCAGCGGTAAATCCGGTGGGGCCTTCCGACAGCTATGACCCCGAACTTGGGGTGACGGCTAATGCGCCGCAGCGTGTCATCCGAGGTGGATCTTTTCTTTGTAGCGACAGCTACTGCACGAGTTTTCGAACCAGTGCCAGGCAGGGCGCAGATCCTATGAACTCCATGTCGCATCTCGGCTTTCGCTTGGCGATGAGTAATGACCAATGGGAAAAGAACCGTTGAATACAAAGTGCATGCGGGCCATGCGTGAAAACACGAATGACCGCTATTGGCCGATTGTGTTGAAAAAGTCGGGCCTTCCAGACTGTCCACGTATTGACTGCTGAAAATGCCTTTTTTGCGCGCAGCTACGCGAAATCTGAGTCCGGAATCCTCTGCTCAAAGTAAAGATTTTCAATCTCAAGCGCGTATTTTTCTGCCGTGGAAAGAGGCCCACGACTGCACGGTCAAAGGTCTCTGGTTCGAAGTTCATCCGGAAAACTACATGGTTGGTGGCGGCCCCCGTCTGGCATGGCTGGAGGCCATTGGCGAGCGGCACCCATTGTCGTTGCACGGGGTGTCACTTTCGCTGGCGGCCGATTGCCTGCCGGACCCGGAGCACTTGAAACGCCTGAAACAGCTCGCTGATCGCGTTCAACCGGCACTGATTTCCGAGCACCTGGCCTGGTCAGCCTGGCGCGACCAATACCACCCCGACCTGTTGCCTTTTCCCCGAACAAATGAAGCGTTACAGCGTATAGCAAGCAATATCCAGCGCACACAAGATGCCCTCGGACGTCGCATTGCCATCGAAAACCCGACCCATTATTTGCACCTGGACGGGCATGACTACAGCGAACTGGAATTTCTCACCGAATTGAGCACGGTGACTGGCTGCGGCTTGTTGCTGGACGTCAACAACGTGCACATCAGTGCGCACAACCTGGGTTTTAACGCCGCCGATTATCTGGATGCCTTTGCGGCCGACGCCATCATGGAGATTCATCTGGCGGGGTTCACCAAGGATCCTGGTGAATCCTCGTTACTGATCGACAGCCATGATGCCCCTGTCGCCGAAGATGTCTGGTCGCTGTACCAGCGGCTGATCGAGCGGATCGGCCAGCGTCCGACACTGATCGAACGCGACGACCACATTCCCGCTTTCGACGTTTTACTGGCCGAGCGCAACCGAGCGCAGACGTTATTGAACCTTGGGCAAAATCAGCGAATGAAGGTGACGATATGAAGCCCTCTCTCGCAAGCTTTCAGGATGCCTTCGTCGATGCGTTATACGGCACTGAATCATCCACGATGGATTCGCTGACCCAACAACCAGGCTTTGCGGTCTATCGCAATACCGTACTCAAAGGCACGACGGATGCGTTGCTAGCCAACTTCCCTACCGTAGAGCGCCTGGTGGGCACTGACTGGCTTAAAAGCGCCGCCGCCATACATGCCCGGCTTTCACCGCCAACAGATGCACGTTTACTGAATTACGGAGCGGGCTTCCCCGACTTTCTCGACAAATTCGAGCACGCGCAAGACATGCCGTATCTGGGCGACGTCGCCCGTCTGGACCTGCTCTGGACACAGGTTCATTGCGCTGCTGATGAGCCTGGTCTTGGGCTGAACGACTTGGCGCAGATTCCCGCTACGGAATTGGGCAACTTGCGGCTTAAACCACGGGACACCGCCCGTTGGGTCTGGTTGCCGGACTGTCCCGCCTACACGATCTGGTGCGTTAATCGTGAACAACGGGAAATGCCTGAAAAACTCGAATGGCAAGGTGAAGGTGCACTACTGACACGCAAGGCCGGCCGCGTGTATTGGCAAGCTGCGAGCGCCGCAGACTGTGCCTTTCTCGACGCCTGCGCGGCTCACCTGCCCCTCGATGTCGCTGCCGACTGGGCCATTGATGTCGAGTCTGACCTGAATCTGGAAAACCTCATTATTCGCCTGGTGAGTGCTGACGCGTTTGTAACGGCGGAACTCCTGACAACCAGTTACTGAAGCCATCAACGGAGCACAGCATGGATACCATCAACACCCGCTCACCTGCCGCCGACAATTCCTTGCGTGGCCTCTGGAACCGCGTTGCAACCCGATTGGGCAATCTGATCAGCGATTCGTTTCTGGTGTTGGTGGCACGCATCGCCATCGCCGCCATTTTCTTCATGTCAGGGCGCACCAAAGTCAGCGACGTTCTGACGATTACGCCGAGTACCTACGAACTGTTCCGTACGGAATACGCCTTGCCTGTGATCTCTCCAGAACTGGCGGCACACCTTTCGACCTACAGCGAGCACCTATTTCCACTGCTGCTGGTCCTCGGGCTGTTCACCCGTCTATCCGCCTTGGCGTTGCTGGGTATGACCTTTGTCATTGAGGTTTTCGTTTACCCCGATGCCTGGCCGACGCACCTGTCCTGGGCGGGATTGCTGCTAATCATCATCGCACGTGGTGCAGGAGCACTTTCGCTGGATCGCAGACTGGGCATCCGGTGATCCATTCACGTATGGGGAACTCTCTAGTAGAGGGCTTGCACGCGCATTGCGTAGGCAATACGCAACTAAATAAGCGGATACAGCCGATTTATCTTCAGCTAATTCATCTTTGACGCGATCCACGTCATGCAAATACAACACCTAGCTGTCGTTAGGTTGTCTCTACGTACTGGTGAAAAATATGCAAAACAACACCGTCCGATTTTCCTGTGTAGGCTGCGGTATTTGCTGCAAGGGCCGCCTGATACCGCTGCGTTGGCCCGCGTGGTCGCGGTGTTCGGTGCGGTTAAGCCGCACTGCGCCTATCTCTTTGCCAATCGCCGTGCCAACCGCATGAAAGTCCTGGTGCATGATGTCGTGGGTTGCGCTGGATCTAAACTCGGTGCTATTGCGAATATTGATTTTGATCGCCGGATCCTCATTAGCCTGTAAAGTCATCAGTTAGGTCGGTCTGTCAGTGGAACGGTGATTTTTATATTCGATTGGCACAATGTTACTAGTAGCACGTCACCTCTTGGGCGTTCGTATAAACTAGGCCTTCCGCTCGTTGGAGCCATTTGGAAATAGGAGTTATTGTGTCCACGACTGTCGGTGGCAACCGATCCCTCGAGTCTTTGACGATCGAGAGCCCCTCTCCTTTGTACGCCAGGGTCAAGCAGGCCATTGTGCAAAAAATCCGCTCGGGTGAATGGCTGCCAAACTCGAAATTGCCATCCGAAAGCGAGTTGCTGAACCTTTTGGGGGTCAGCCGGATGACGATCAACCGCGCCTTGCGAGAGCTGACGATCGAAGGATTGCTGGTGCGCATGCAGGGTGTTGGTACTTTTGTCGCAGAACCAAAAGGTCATGCCGCGCTGTTTGAGATTCACAATATCGCCGAAGAAATATCGGCTCGCGGGCATATACATCGCTGTGAAGTGATCACGCTTGAGGAGGTGCCCGCCAAATCCTCTCTGGCGCTGCCATTTGCTCTGGATGGCGTGTCGCGATTGTTTCACTCCCTGGTCGTGCACTTTGAGAATGAAGTGCCGGTTCAAATAGAAGAGCGTTTCGTCAACGCACAGGTTGCCCCTGACTATCTGAATCAGGACTTCACCAAAGTTACGCCTTACGCCTATCTCATTCAGTTGGCTCCGTTGACGGAAGGCGAGCATGTGGTCGAAGCGATCCATGCCAAATCGGTGGAGTGCCGATTGTTGCAGATCAAGCGTAATGAGCCGTGCTTGCTGATTCGTCGGCGCACCTGGTCCGCGAAAGGGCAGGTAGGCAGTGCGCGTCTGGTCTACCCCGGTTCACGCTATCGACTTGAAGGAAAGTTTGGTAACTGATCCTTCATTCCGGCTACACCTTCAGACCTCAACTGTCTCTGTGCGCTCCATTCACCGGCATGCGACTGCCCAGGCGATAGCGTGAGGACGGGTGGATCAGGCGTACATAGGTGACGATTTTGCTCTGACTCCAAGTCCGACGCATGAGGACCAGGCACGGTTCGTTGACATCGATTTGCATGTGCTTGCTTTCATCACTGCTGGGGTGGCTGGCTTCGACGATGTGCTCCATTTCATCAGGCTTTATGACTTGCAACAGGTACCTTGCCGGTTGCAGGTGCTCACCAAAGTCTTGTTGAAGAAATTCCGGTACAAACTCGGGATTGACGTAACGATCCTCGAGTTGCACCGGCACGCCTTCTTCGCAATGCACACAGATCAGATGAAAAACCGAAGAGCCGGTGGCCAGCGCCAGTGCGGCGGCCACCGGCATCGAGGCCGCTTCGCGTCCCAGGTGCAGGACACGGCATGTGTAGCTGTGACCACGGGCAATGATCTCGTCGGCGATGTTGGTGATTCGCAGCAGATTCGATTGCGGTTTGCTTTCAGCCACGAAGGTGCCGACGCCCGAGATCCGCACCAAATGGCCTTCTTCGGTAAGCTCGCGCAATGCCCGGTTGACAGTCATGCGCGACATGCCCAGTTCCTGCACCAAACGGTTTTCCGAAGGGATCAGGTCTCCGGGTTTCCAGACCCCTGCGCGAAGCTGGCCTTGCACAAAATCCTTCGCACGCCGATAGAGTGCCTGCGGTGCATTTTTCATCATCAGTCGGTCCGCGTCTCTTGTACGGCAAGCACTCTTGCCAAGGCTGTAAGAAAAAGGTCGTTATCCTCACAGCTTCCGATGGATACCCGCAAGTAATTAGCGTATCCGGGTTCGCGCCAGGGCTTGATGATCACCCCCTCACGTAACAGCGCCTGATTGATCACTTCGGCAGGATGAGGGGTGCTGAAGTACAGGAAGTTGGCCATGGACGGCGCAGTCGAGATGCCTTGTTCCTGCAGCGCGACCGCCAGCCGCCGGCGTTCGCTGGCGACATGGGAAAGGCAGGCTTGCAGATGTTCATCGTCGGCCAGCGCCGCTACCGCCGCGCCCTGGGCTACACGATTAACGTTGAAGGGCGTGCGCAGACGGTTGATCAGATCGGCCAGCAGCGGATCGCTGACAATACCGTAGCCGACGCGCAAACCCGCCAGGGAATAAGCCTTGGAGAAGGTCCGCAGCAGGACAAACGGTTTGCCGCAGGCCTGAATCAAGCCCAGGCAATCCGGATAGTCCGCCTCCCATCGGGCGTATTCATAATAGGCCTCATCGAACACCAGCAAACACTGCGTGGGCAATGCGTCGAGCAACCGCTGCAACTCGTCGGCGCTCAGGGTGCAGCCCACTGGGTTGGAAGGGCAGGAAAACATCAGCAAACGCGTGCGTGGCGTGAATGCGGCGATCATCGCCGCCACGTCGAAGGTGCCTTCGGCGGTCAATGGTACGCCTACCACCCGGGCACCGGCTGCCAATGGGTAGATAAAGTGCAAGCCGAAGGATGGCACCACGGTGACGACTTCATCGTCGTGGTCCAAAAACACCCTACTGATGATGCTCAGCAAATCTTCCGAGCCATTGCCGAACACCAAGCGATCTTCCGGTACGTCCAGTTTTTTCGACAGTGCGGCGCGTAACGCCTGGCAACCGGCATCGGGGTACAGCGCAATTTCACCGCCGGCCTGGGCCATTGCTGCGGTAACGGCGGGTGCCGGGCCCATCGGGTTTTCATTGCTGCCCAGTTTGGCGACGCGGGTCAGACCGAAACGCTTGCGCACCGCATCCGAGCCGAGGCCGGCGTTGTAGCTGGCCAGGTCGCGTACTTCGGCCCGGGCTAACAGATTCAGATCGTTGACATTCATACAGGGCTGACCTCTTTGGTGTCTTGCCAGAAGGCATTGCGATCCAGGTAGTTCTGCAAGAATTGCTGCAGGCGTGGCTGTTCGGCTTTGTGAAAGATTTCGTGAGGCGTGCCGTGAGTGACCACCTGACCCTGATCGAGAAACACCACCGAATCGGCAACCTGGGCGGCGAAGCCCATTTCATGGGTGACCACCACCATGGTCATGCCTTCCTTGGCCAGGGTCTTCATGACCTGAAGCACTTCGCCGACCAGTTCCGGGTCGAGGGCAGAAGTGGGTTCATCGAACAGCATGATGTGCGGCTCCATTGCCAGCGCCCGGGCGATCGCCACGCGTTGTTGCTGACCACCGGACAGTTGCGCCGGGTAGGCTGCAGCCTTGTGGGCCAGCCCGACTTTATCCAGCATCGCCATGGCTCGTTGCCGAGCGTCATCGGCAGACAGCTTGCGCACGCGCAACAAGGCTTCGCTCACATTGCCAAGGGCGGTCATGTGCGGCCACAGGTTGAATTGCTGGAAAACCATGCCGACATTGCGCCGCACCAGATTGATTTGCGACTGTGCCGCGCGCTTGCGGCCCTTGCCGTTTTCCGGCACCCAGCCAAGTAACCGGCCTTCGATATAAATCTCGCCCTCGTCGTATTCCTCAAGGAACGCCATGCTGCGCAGCAGGGTGCTTTTGCCTGAGCCGGAGGGGCCAATCAGGCATACCACTTCAGAATGCCGGACCTGCAAGTCGATACCCTTGAGTACGCGCAGGTTGCCGAAGCTCTTGCCGACGTTGACCAGCTTGAGCATCGGCTCGCTATTGTCGGAGAGTGCCTTGGAAGTCTTCATCGCTTCACCTGATTCTTTCAATACGGATGATGGTTGCGGGCCTATTGGCGTCGAAGGGACGGGGTTCGCGCGCAGGTCCGCGGCAGCAGAAAGTAGGCCTTTCATCGCGGTTGCTTCTGCATGAAGCGCCCGACGCGCACTTCCAGAAGCATGCCCAGCCGTGAGCAGGCTTCCACCAAGAGCAGGTAGCCGATGCACAGCACCAGCAGGGTCTCGACAAAGGCGAAGGTTTCCGAGCCAATGCCGGTGAGGACCATCGTCAGTTCGGGGATGGTGATGATCGACAGCACGGCGGTTTCCTTGCACAGGATGGTGATCAGATTGACCAGTGCGGGCAGGATGATCACCAGCATTTGTGGAATCTGGATGCGCGTGATGCATTGCAGGCGGCTGATGCCCAGGCAGTCGGCGGCTTCCAGTTGCCCGCGGGCGACGGACTCGAAACCGGTGCGGAAAATTTCCGCGAAATAAACGCTGCCATAAATACCCAAACCGAGGATGCCGGCCGGAATGGGGTCCAGGCTCAAACCGAAAGACGGGCCGCCGTAGTACACCAGGAACAACTGGACCAGAAACGGCGTACTTCGAATCATCTCGATGAACACTCGTAACGGCGCGCGCACCAGGCTGTTGCCGAACAGTTGGGCGACGGCAATCAACAAGCCCAGCAAAAGACCCAATGCGACACCGGCGGACCAGGTGCTGAGCGTAACCATGAAGCCCTGGCCGATATCGGCGAGGTGATGGGTGATGATCGTAGGGTCGAAGATCATGCCGTGCGCTCCTTCAGATGGCGTTCCAGCAGGCCGCCGAAGAACGCCAGCGGGATGTTGATCAGGCAATAGAAGCCAGCCAGCATCAGGTAGTCCTGAACGAACATGTAGTCACTGGCCGCAATGTTCTGGGCCGTGCGGGTCAGGTCGGCCAGACCGACCACCGACACCAGCGACGAAGCCTTGATCAGCAGGATCATTTCATTGACCAGTGCCGGCAGGGTCAGGCGCACGGCTTGAGGGACGCGAATGCGCACCAGCATTTGCCCTGAACTCAGGCCCAGCAGACCGGCCGCTTCCAGCTGACCTCCGGGTATGGCGAGAAAGCCACCGCGCATGATTTCAGCGATATAGGCACCCGCCGCCAGGGACAGCCCGATCACCGCCGCCACCATGGGCGAAACGTTGGGCAGGCCGATACGCGGCAGGAAGTAATAGATGAACAGCAGTTGCACCAGCAGCGGAATGCCACGGAACACGAATATATAAGCCCCCCCCAAACGTCTGAGCAGCGGCAGGGGTGAAAGACGCAGACTGCCCACAATAACGCCGATGACAAAGCCGATGGCCAGTGACGCGACGGAAATCTCGAGGGTCACCAGCAGGCTGTCCAGCAGAAGGGGCAGGTTTTGCAGCAGTAAAGGCCAATCGAACATCGTCGTGCCTCCAGTGGATAAATCACCGGCTCGGCTGAGCCGGCGATCCGTTCATAAACCCTGCAATCCTTGTTTACCAGGTGGGCTCGAAGTCGGCTTTTGGCACGTCCATTTCGGCACCCAGCCATTTCTTTTGCAGGGCGGCGAGACGACCGTCTTCGTGCATTTTCAGCATGGCGGCATCGAGAGCGGCGATCAGGCTGTTGGCATCGTCATCCTTGCGTCCCAGGTAGGCGAAGTAGGATTTCTTGCCAAAGGGAGGCATCACCACTTTGTACTTGTCCGGGTGTTGGGCGGCGACGTAGGAGATGTTCGGCAGTGAGTTGGCAACGGCGACGATGCGCTTGGTCCCCAGTTCTGCGTAGGCCTGGTTGTTATCGATGTATTCACGCACATCGACTTTTTTCGGCAGGGTGGCGGCGAAGGTTTTCAGCTCTTCGAGCTGCGCCGAACCTTTGCCGGCGCCCACGACTTTGCCGGCGATGTCTTCAGGTTTACTGACGGGGCTGTCCTTGGCGCTGACCAGCAACGCTACGGTTGCCTCGGCGATCGGCATGACAAAGTGGTAACGCTCCTTGCGTGCCTTGGTCACGATAATAGGCCCCGCGACGATGTCGAATTTCTTGGCTTCCAGCCCCGGCAACACACTGGGCCATGGCAGGTCCATGAACCTGACCTTGACCCCCAACTCTTTGCCCAACTGCTCGAACAGCTCGGAGTTCAGGCCTTTCTGTTTACCGTTCTCGGTGAAGTCGAAAGGCGCAAATTGCAGTTCGGTGCCCACCACCAGTTCACCGGATTTTTTCACATCGGCGAGTTGGTCGGCCTGGGCCGCCATGCAGGCGCCCGTCAGGGCCAACGCGATACACAGGCTGTTGAATTTTTTACTGAACAGAGAATCGAGTTGCATGGTGTAACTCCTTCGTCAGGTGCAGTGAGGCTTATGGTGTGTGTTGGTTCTGGTTATGCGTTGCAGGTGAATCATTACGGCTGTAGCAGTTAACGTGCCATAGCGGTATATACAGCTTGAATCGGCACTCAACCGAGGATTTTTCCCGGATTGAGGATGCCCTTGGGGTCGAAGCAGTCCTTGAGTTGCTGCATCGCCTGGCGAGCCTCGGGGCTGACTGAGTGATGGAGAAACTCGCGCTTGAGCAGGCCGATGCCGTGTTCGGCCGAGACCGAGCCGCCCAGTTCGCCGACCGCGCTGTAAACCAGATCTTCGACCTCCAGGATGGGGGCCGGTTGGGGCAAGGAGGCGCAGTCGACGGTCAGGTGCAGGTTGCTGTCACCGATGTGACCGAAATACACGCTGTGGTTGCCCGGCCAGCGTTGCTCCAGGCGTTGGCGACAGCGTTCGGCGAAGTCTCCGATCAGGCCGATCGGCAGGCTGACGTCGAAGTTCAACGGAGTCATGCGCAGGGGAAACTCGCCGGTTGCTTCACGGATTTTCCAGAGTGCCCGAGCCTGGGTCTGGGAGCTGGCCAGTACCGCGTCAACCACTTCACCGGCGGCAAAGGCCTGCTCCAGTGTTTCTTCAAGCAGGTTCCGGGGGCCGGCCGACTCGAGCAATACATACAGCGGATGATCCAGCGACATCGGTGCGGTCGGGTTTTCCAGCCAGGAAACCC
This sequence comes from Pseudomonas fluorescens group sp. PF-69, assembly GCF_054481235.1. Taxonomy (NCBI): domain Bacteria; kingdom Pseudomonadati; phylum Pseudomonadota; class Gammaproteobacteria; order Pseudomonadales; family Pseudomonadaceae; genus Pseudomonas; species Pseudomonas fluorescens group sp. PF-69. Next base: position 3,985,191 of record NZ_JBTMNC010000001.1, read on the forward strand.
CCAGGCGGAAGAAGTCTTGCCACATCAATTCATACGCTTGCGGCGTACCGACGCTGCGTTGCACCCGGCGCAGCAGGCTGACCGCGCTGGGGTAGTCGGGCAGGGCGCAGAGCAGGGTGGTGGTTTCGCCAGGTGTCGGGGCCAGTTTCAATACCGCGCGGGTGATCACCCCAAGGGTGCCTTCGCTGCCGATGAAGCACTGTTTCAGGTCATAGCCGCAGTTGTTCTTGATCATTTTGTTGAGCAGGTTGAGCACCCGGCCATCGGCCAGGACCACCTCAAGACCGAGTACCAGGTCTCGGGTCATGCCGTAGCGTATGACGGCGTTTCCACCAGCATTGGTGGCGATGTTGCCGCCGATCTGACATGAACCACGCGCGCCGAGATCGAGCGGAAACACAAAGCCAGCCTCGAGCACCGCTTGCTGAATCTCCTCCAGCGTAGTGCCGGCCCAGACGCTGATGGTCGCTGCCGCCGGGTCGATTTCTTCGATGCCGCGCAGGCGCTCAAGGGACAGGGCAATGTCTGTCTCGCGAGGCACAGCGCCACCGGCCAACCCGGTCATGCCGCCTTGGGGTACCACCGATTGCTCTGCGTCATTGCAGATGCGCAAGGCGCTTGCGACCTGCTCCGTGGTGCGCGGCAGCAACAGCGCGGCAGGGCAGGCCGGCGCGTGGCCGGTCCAGTCGCTGTAGTGCCGCTGACTGATATCGGCACCGGTCACCACCGCGGCATCACCCAGCGCCAGGCGCAATTGTTCGAGGGTCTGTTGCAAATCGTTCATCGGTTCAACTCACGGTGAAGGATGTGGAGGGCGTCGCGCAAAGCTGGCGACGGTGGAGCTGGTTCAGGTCTGGTGTTCCGAGCAGTGACAGGGCCAGTCGCAACTCTTGTGCAAGCAGGTCAAGCGCCTGTCCGGCACCTGCCTGCCCGCCGACTGCCACTCCATACAAGGTAGCGCGCCCGAGCAAAACCGCGTCAGCACCTAGCGCGCAGGCTTTGAGAATGTCGGTGCCACGGCGGATGCCACTGTCGAGCAGTAGCGCGAGCTTGCCTTTGGCCACGGCGGCAATCGCCGGGAGGCAGTCGATGCTCGCCGGGACGCCGTCCAGTTGTCGGCCGCCGTGGTTGCTGATCACCACGCCATCAAGACCCAGCGCAATGGCTTTCTCGGCATCCATCGGGTGCAGCACTCCTTTGAGCAACAACCGTTGTGGCCAGCGGTCGCGCAAGCGGGCGAGGGCATCCCAATCGAGACCGGTGTCCATTTGCGAGCCGATGAAATGGGCGGCACCTTCGATAGTGCGTTTCCCGGATGGCAGGTAGCGTTCGATGTTGCCCAGGTTTGGCAGGCCATGAGGCCATAGTGTCTGGGCCATCCACCGTGGATGATTCAATACGTCGAGCTTGTTGCGCAGGCTCAGTTGCCGGGGGCGGACAAAGTTTCGTTTGTCCCATTCCCGGTTGCCCAGCAGGACCGCGTCGCTGGTCAGTAACAAGGTCTTGCAGCCCACGGCGGCCGCGCGCAGGAGCAGGTCTTCCTGGACCTTTGGGTCACGCAGGCAATAGAGCTGGAACCAGAGATTTACCTCCGGCACCGCCGCGACCACTTGCTCCAGAGAGCTGGTGGAAACGGTACTCAGGGTAAAGGGCAGGCCGCGCTCCGTTGCAGCGCGGGCCAGGTGAATATCGGCATCGCGATAAAGCATGGCGTTATAGCCGGTGGGACCGATCGCCATGGGCAACGGCAGCTCCTGACCAAACAGCAAGTGCTGGGGTTGCGTTACGGAGCAGGGCACCAGGGTCTGCGGCAGCAGGGCGATATCCGCGAAGCCTTGACGGTTGCGGCGCAAGGTCAATTCTTCTTCGGCACCACCCTCCAGGTATTCCCAGGCGAAATGCGGCAAGCGTCGGCGGGCCATCACTGCCAACTCGGCAATGCTATGGGCTCGACGATAGTCCGGGCCTGAATAATAGCGGCGCATGGCATATCCCATCGGCTACGCAAGAGTAGGCGTTCGCCGCAACAAGGCGGCGAACGGGTTCGGCTCAGCTGTACGAATCAGGCATACAGGCGTTCTGCAGGCAACCAGCGAGTGAACGCCGCGTTCTCGACCCAGGCCCGCGCCGTGGCGATATCCGGGGCGAAATAGCGATCTTCCTCGTAGTGAGCCACTTCACGACGAATCATCGTCAGCACTTCTTTGAGCTTTTGCGAAGTCTGCAGTGGGGCATGCAAGTCCACGCCTTGAGCTGCGCCGAGAAGTTCGATCGCGACCACCGCACTACTGTTGCCGGCCATGTCCAGCAAACGACGTGCCGCAAAGGTCGCCATCGAGACATGATCTTCCTGGTTGGCTGAGGTCGGCAGGCTATCGACCGACGCTGGATGCGCCAGGGTCTTGTTCTCCGAAGCGAGGGCGGCGGCGGTGACCTGAGCGATCATGAAGCCGGAGTTCAGGCCGCCTTCGCGCACCAGAAAGGCCGGCAGGCCCGACAGTGCCGGATCAACCAGTTGTGCGATTCGCCGCTCGGACAGGGCGCCAATCTCGGAGATGGCCAAGGCCAGTACATCGGCGGCCATGGCGACCGGTTCGGCGTGGAAGTTGCCGCCGGAGAGCACGTCGCCGTCGGCACAGAACACCAGCGGGTTGTCCGAAACGGCGTTGGCTTCACGCAGAAACACCCCGGCGGCGAAGCGCATGTGATCCAGGCACGCACCCATGACCTGAGGCTGGCAACGCAGCGAATAAGGGTCCTGAACCCGGTCGCAGTCGCGATGGGACTCACGAATCTCGCTCGTGGCCAGCAGATCGCGGTAGAGCATCGCCACGTCGATTTGCCCCGGTTGTCCGCGAACCGCCTGGATGCGTGGATCAAAAGGCACGTCTGAGCCTTTCAAGGCTTCCACGCTCATGCTGCCGGCGACGACCGCTGCGCTGAACAGCTTTTCGCAGGCGAACAGGCCGCGCAGGGCCAGCGCCGTGGAAACCTGGGTGCCATTGATCAGCGCCAGGCCTTCCTTCGGACCCAGCACCATCGGTTCGAGACCGGCAATCGCCAGGCCTTCGACGGCATCCATTTCACGGCCTTCATGACGCACCCGGCCGACGCCGATCAACACGGCGGACATATGCGCCAGTGGTGCCAGATCGCCGGAGGCGCCGACCGAGCCTTGTGACGGTATGCACGGATAAACCCTGGCGACATACAGCTTGCTCAGCGCCTGAATGACCTCCCAGCGAATCCCGGAAAAGCCACGGGCAAGGGAGCCAATCTTGAGCGCCATGATTAAGCCGACACTGGCGTCATCCAATAGGGGGCCGGTGCCCGTGCAGTGCGACAGCAGCAGGTTGCGTTGCAGTTTGGCCAACGAATCAGTGGGGATCGAGGTCCTTGCCAGCAGGCCGAAACCGGTGTTGATGCCGTAGACCGTGCGCCGGTTTTCGATGATCTCGTCTACTGTACGGGTGCTGGCATCGACAACTTCGCGTGCGGCCGAGTCCAGTTCGAAAGGGCTCTGCAGCTGGTAGATGGCGCGCAATTGATCGAGGGTGAGTTGACCGGGTTTGAGCTGCAGCGATGCGTACATTGAGAGTGTCCTGAGGTCAGGGTGGTGGGAAATAGGGTAGCTATATGCTCCTGTATATACAGGTAAGGCAAGATGCAGGCCAAAGTTACAATTCCGCTCGCTGGCCAGCGTTCCAGACCCTGTTAACCCAAGACTGAAAGACAACTGCAGGCGGCCTCATCGGACAGGCCTGTAACCAAAAGTTGCACCAAATGGGAACTCTGCGCGCCCTGATGGGGCAATGGAAACAGGCGCGTAACAGATCGATTGGGATCTTTTTCTGTTTTCGGAAAGTGCTTTTCGCTTTAGCCCGAGGATTGCCGACACCTGCCTGGATAGGCGGCACAGTAAATGCTTTATCCTGTATATACCGGTTAGTCATTCGCTGACGAGCCCTGTCCTCCCACCACGGTATGCACGATGCACCCAGGAGTTAACATGACCTCTAGCGCCAATCTGCCCCTGATCGATATGTCCGGTGTCCGCGAAGGTGATCAGGCGAGTATTCGTCGAGCCGGTGACGCCATTCGGAAAGCCTGTAGTGAGACTGGCTTCTTCTACATCATCAACCACGGCGTGCCGCAAACGGTGATTGATAGAGCCATGGCAGCGGCCGGGCAGTTCTTTGCCTTTCCGGTCGAGATCAAACGCCAGGTGGCAGTGAACAACCGGCATCGAGGCTGGCATGCACTGGGTGGGGCGACCATGTATGAAGCCACCAAGCCGGACCACAAGGAGTTCTTCAGTATCGGTCTCGAGCTGGCGGAAGATGATCCCTGCGTCCTTGCAGGCGAGGCCTTGCGTGGGCCGAATCAGTGGCCCGCATTCATGCCACAGCTGCGTGAGACATTGGCTGAATACTATGAGGAAATCGGCAAGGCCGGCGCTGATCTGTTACGCGCCGTGGCGGTGGGGTTGGGAATCGAAGAGGATTTTTTCACGGATAAATACACAAAGCCGCTGCAGCGCACGCAAATGGTCTATTACCCTCCGCAGCCGCCACAGGCTGAGGCTGACCAGTTCGGTGTGGCCCCGCACACCGATTACGGCTGCATCACCTTGCTCTATCAAGATAACAGCGGCGGTTTGCAGGTTCGCGAACTGGGCTCCAATCGCTGGATCGAGGCCACGCCTATCCCGGGTAGTCTGGTCGTGAATGTCGGGGATCTGCTGGCGCATTGGTCCAATGATCGTTTTCGTTCAACCCTGCACCGGGTGATCAACACTTCAGGTCATGAACGCCACTCCATCGCGACCTTCTACGACCCGACCTACAGTGCGGTTGTCGATCCCTGCGATCTGGGTATTGACCCGGCGCAAAGTCTGTATCCGCCGGTGGCCGCGGGTGATTACATTCTCAAACGCATAGATGACTCGATGGCCTATCGCAAAAAGGGCTAGCGCATCAATTGGAGTATTCAGCACAGCTTTGATGCCCAGACATCCGGGCTGTGCTGACGGTCGTTTCCAGCTCAGATATTCACGGTGGTTTTCTGGTTGCTGACACTCATGCACCTGACAAAATTAGTAAGTACGTCTATCAGGATATGTTCGCTGACTTCCACGTCATTCCATTGTGACTGTCCGTAGAGCATTCCGATGATTGAGTGTGTAATCACCGTGATTTGTTCGTCGTGATTGTGTTTGCGCTCATACTCGGTTGCAATAATGGCGCTTAAGACAGCCGAATATTCAGCTTTCAGTTTATTGGCCACATGCATGTGATCTTCACTCAGGTGAGCGAACTCACGGCTGATCAATATCAATCGATGTTTTTCACTCCGATTGAAGGCGACGAACGCTTGAACAAAGCGGGCTAACTGGTCTGAAGTGGTCAAGGCGCCTTCTAGGCGTCGTTCGGTCTCACTTAATAAATCCGAGAGGGCCGACTCAATGAGTTCAAAGAGCAAGCCCTGTTTATTTTCGATGTGGTGATACAGCGACCCAACCTGTAATCCCGCGTGTGCAGCAAGATCGCGCAAACCTATTGCATTGTAACCGTGATGGGCGAACAGCTCGATCGCGGCCTCGATAAGACGGTCACGAGCGCAGCGTTCGAGATGGGTTGCTGCACCTCTTTCAATCCTGCGCCCATGCTGGATGTTCATAGCTGTTTTTCCAGCGTGGGGATGGCTTCGAACAGGTCCGCCACCAGACCGTAATCGGCCACCTGGAAGATCGGCGCTTCTTCGTCCTTGTTGATCGCAACGATCACCTTGGAGTCTTTCATGCCGGCCAGGTGCTGGATCGCGCCGGAGATACCGACGGCGATGTACAGCTGTGGAGCAACGATCTTGCCGGTCTGACCGACCTGCATGTCGTTGGGTACAAAACCCGCGTCGACCGCAGCGCGCGATGCACCGACGGCAGCGCCCAGCTTGTCGGCCAGGGCGTACAGGTGTTTGAAGTTGTCGCCGTTCTGCATGCCGCGCCCGCCGGAAACGACGATCTTGGCAGCGGTCAGTTCCGGACGATCGGACTTGGCCAGCTCTTCGCCGACGAAGCTCGAAATGCCAGCGTCGTGGACAGCGCCAACAGATTCAACCGAAGCGGAACCCCCTTCAGCGGCAACCGGGTCGAAACCGGTGGCACGCACGGTGATCACTTTCACGGCGGCGTTCGATTGCACGGTAGCAATGGCGTTACCGGCATAGATCGGACGCTTGAAGGTATCAGCGCTTTCTACCGAGATGATCTCGGAGATCTGGTCAACGTCCAGTGCAGCGGCGACGCGCGGCAGGATGTTTTTGCCGTTGGAAGTGGTGGCAGCCAGGATGTGGCTGTAGCCCGCAGCCCCTGCTTCTTGAACGAGAGCGGCAACCAGAGGAGCAATGTTTTCCGGCAGCTGATGCGCGTAGGCAGCGTTGTCGGCTACCAGCACTTTAGCCACGTCAGCGACTTTCGCAGCGGCTTCAGCCACGGCGCCAGCGCCCTGGCCTGCAACCAGCACGTGGATATCGCCGCCGATTTTGGCAGCGGCAGCCACGGTGTTCAGCGTGGCCGGGGCCAGCACTTTGTTGTCGTGCTGGTCGATTGAATAGTCAGCAATAACCAAGATAGTCATTTAGATTACCTTCGCTTCGTTTTTCAGTTTCTCGACCAGTTCAGCCACCGACTTGACCTTGATACCCGCGCTGCGTGCAGCAGGCGCTTCGACTTTCACGGTCTTGTTGGTGGAGGCGGTGGAAACGCCCAAAGCGTCCGGAGTCAGCACTTCGAGAGGCTTCTTCTTGGCTTTCATGATGTTTGGCAGGGACGCGTAGCGCGGCTCGTTCAAACGCAGGTCGGTGGTGACGATGGCCGGCAGTTTCAGGGAAACGGTCTGCGCGCCGCCATCGATTTCGCGGGTCACAGCGACGCTGTCGCCGCTGATTTCGACTTTCGAAGCGAACGTACCCTGACCGTAACCGCTCAATGCGGCAAGCATCTGGCCAGTCTGGTTGTTGTCGCTGTCGATGGCTTGTTTGCCAAGGATCACCAGCTGAGGCTGTTCCTTGTCGACAACAGCCTTCAGCAGTTTGGCAACGGCCAGGGAAGTCAGATCTTCGGCGGATTCGACGAGGATGGCGCGGTCAGCACCCAGAGCCAGCGCAGTGCGCAGTTGCTCTTGAGCGGTGGACGGGCCGACGGAGACGACGACGATTTCAGTCGCGACGCCTTTCTCTTTCAGGCGTACGGCTTCTTCCACTGCGATTTCGCAGAACGGGTTCATCGACATCTTGACGTTGGCGAGGTCGACGCCGGAATTGTCCGCCTTGACGCGGACCTTGACGTTGTAATCCACAACGCGTTTGACGCTTACCATCAGTTTCATTGCTTTCTCCATGGCAGGAGGTGGAAACTTAAATCGTTCAATGGCGGCTCTATTGAGCCGCTCTGCCTTGATCGTGAGTCAGGCCGCACTGGATTCTTTCGGCAGAATCAGTTGAGCGGGAATCCGTTGTGTTGACTTGCGGGCTACCCAGTAATAAAGGGCGCCAGGCAGTGTCAGTCCAATCAGCCAGGAGATGTCCGTTCCCCCCAACGCCTCGACTAACGGGCCGGTGTAAAAACTGGTGGCAATGAACGGCAACTGAATCACCACGCCCAAGACATAGATCGTGATGCCTGCGATGTTCCAGCGACCGTATCGTCCATTTGGATCGGAAAGGGCGGGGATGTCATAGCGCTCTTTGGTTACGAAATAGAAGTCGACCAGATTGATCGCGCTCCAGGGTGTAAAGAACGCCAACAGGAACAGGATGAAGGCGGAAAAATCATGCAGGAAGGAGTGTCGCCCCAAGAGTGCCAGCGCTGTCGCGAGACCGACCATGAAGAGTATGTAAACGAGGCGCAGTGATTTTGATATTTCTTGGTTGCCGCGAAAGCCGCTGACCACGGTCGCCAGCGACATGAAGCTGCCGTAGGCGTTCAGTGTCGTGATGGTGACTTTACCGAACACGATGCTGAAGAACAGTAGCGATGCAATCACGCCACTCGCGCCCATGCCCACGATGTAAGAGATTTCGTGACCGGCGAACTGATCACCCGCCAAAGCCGCGACAAACACGCCGAATACCATGGAAATCTGTGTGCCGATGACCGAGCCAAGGCCCACAGCGAGAAAAGTTTTCAAAGCTGAAGTGCTTCTTGGCAAATAGCGCGAATAGTCGGCTACATAGGGGCCGAAGGCGATTTGCCAGGATGCCGACAGTGAGATGGCCAGCAGAAAGCTACTCAGCGAAAAGTGACGGTTGTTAAGCAGCTCTCCAATGTCATTGACGGAAAGCAACCGATAGAACAGGTAAAAAAAGGCCACCACGCCGATCAGGCTCGACAAGCGGCCGATCACGTGAATGGTCCGGTAGCCAAGCACCGTCAGCACGATAATCATCACTGCGAAAACAAGGATTCCGGTACCGTCGCTGACATTGATCAATTGGCCAATGGCTTGGCCTGCCAGGACTGAACCACTGGCGGAAAAGCCGACGTACATCATGCAGGCCAGTACGATCGGTATTGCTGCGCCAAACACTCCGAACTGTACCCGGCTGGAAATCATCTGCGGCAAGCCCAGCTGTGGACCTTGGGCTGCGTGCAGTGCCATGATCGCGCCACCCAGAATCTGACCGATCAGAAGGCCGATCAAGGACCAGAATACATCGCCGCCCAGTACGACGGCCAAGGCACCTGTGACAATGGCAGTGACCTGAAGATTGGCACCGAACCAAAGCATGAACTGGCTGAGCAGTCGCCCGTGGCGCTCCGACTCTGGGATGTAATCAATAGATCGCCGTTCTATATACGTTTTGCGCTGCACACTTTCTTTGGAGGCGGACATGGCGGTTCCTCTCGGGCGTCGTTGAGTACGACAGCCTTTTTGTGGGTTTGTAATGCTAAAGAGGGGGCCTGCGAGGCAGGCCCGGCTTTTCGCTCGGTTAGCGCTGGGCGTCGAGCAGGCTTCGTGAAATGATGATTTTCTGGACTTCCGAGGTTCCTTCGAAAATTCGCAAGATCCGTGCATCGCGCACGTAGCGCTCCAATGGCAGGTCGCGAATGTAGCCATAGCCACCATGGAGTTGCAGTGCGGCATCGGTGACGAACCCGGCGCATTCAGCGGCGACCAGTTTGGCCGTGGCCGAATCGAGGCTGAAGCGTTCACCGCTGTCGCGGCGGGCGGCGGCTTTCCATGTCAGCATGCGTGCGCTCTCCAGCTGCGCATACATATCGGCCAGGCGCCATTGGGTGCCTTGATAAGCCGCTAGCGGTTTAGGGCCGATCTGGCGTTCGCGGACCCAGTTCAGACTCGCTTGCAAGGCTGCATTGGCGATGCCCAGCGACATGGCCGCCACTTCAACTCGGCCCCGGTCCAGCACAGCCATGGCGGTGTTGAAGCCTGCGCCTTCGTTGCCCAGCAGTGCCGACTCGGGAAGCCAGCAGTCCAGTGCCAGTTCGTAGATCGTGCTACCGCGCAGCCCCATGGTTTTTTCCGGGCTGGAAAAGCTGATCCCGGCGGTGCCCTGGGGTATCATGAAAGCGCTGATACCCTTGTGTCCGGCCTCGGCGTCTGTCTTGGCGTAGAGCACGATGAAGTTGGCTTCTTTGGCGTTGGTGATGTAGTGCTTGCTGCCACGCACTCGCCAGCCGCCGTTATCGCGTTGCGCGCGGCAACGCATGTCGGCCGGGTTGGAGCCGGCTGCCGGTTCCGTCAGGGCGAAGGCACCGAGCAATTCTCCGCTGGCGGCGCGAGGCAGCCACTCCTGTTTCTGTGCCTCGGTGCCGCCGAGCAAAATCGAGTCGGTCGCCAGGAAATGCGCGGTCAGGGCCGAGGCAGTGGATGCACAGGCACCGGCCACGGCTTCGACCACACGGCTCATGGCTAGGCTTCCAATGCCCAGGCCGCCGTATTCCTCCGGCAGGTTAATACCCAAGCCACCCAGTTCGGCCAGAGCTTGCAGGCTTTCGGCGCAGAACGTCTCGGTTTCGTCGTAGTGCTGGGCGCGTGGTTGGATCACTTCGCGGGCCAGTTTTTCGGCTGCTTCGACCACGGCCAGTTCGACCTGATCCAATTCAAAGTTCATGGGTTAGCTCCTGTTTGTTAAGTCCGAACGCCTCGTTGTCGGCGCCGAGGCGGGGGGCGTGGGTGACGGCATGGGGTTTGTGGCCATTGAAGAACACCGGTTGCGGTACCAGCGGCTCAGCGGAGCCCGTGGGTCGAATCAGCAGTTGGCGCACTTGTGCTTGTTCGCTATCGGCTGCCTCGGCGAGGTTCCACACCGGAGAGGAGGGCACACCTGCTTCAAGTAGAATGTCGCATGCTTGCTCGACGCTCATTTGTTGTGTCCAGGCTTCGATTTCGGCGCGCAGCGCAGGCTCGTTCTGAGTCCGTTGCGGGTCATCGGCAAAACGCGGATCGCTGCCAAGCTCAGGCTTGCCCAGGCATTCGCAGAGCCGTTGGAATAGCTTGTTGCTGGCCACTGCGATAACCACCTGGCCGTCGGCGGCGCGGTATGTATCGAAGGGTGTCGACACAGGATGACGATTGCCCACCAGTCCAGGTGCAGTGCCATTGGCGAAGAGGTTGGACAGGCCGGTCATTTGCAGGCTGAACAACACGTCGAACATGGCGACGTCGATGTGTTGCGCGCCGGGTGCATGTCGCTCGCGGGCGAACAGTGCAGAGCTGATGGCCCAGGCGGCATAGACTCCGGCGCATAGATCACCGATGGCTTCACCGCTGCGAGTCGGGCCGGTTGCAGCGAACCCGGTGACGCTCATTAGCCCTGACATCGCCTGGGCGACGATGTCATAAGCCGGGTTGCCCGACAGAGGACCATTCTGGCCAAAGCCAGAAATACTCGCGTAGATCAGCTTGGGGTTGTATTGCTTGAGGGTGTCGAAATCGATACCGAGACGACGTGTCACGCCAGGGCGGAAGTTCTCCACGACGACGTCGGCATCACGTACCAGTTCATACAGCCGGGCGAGGTCGGCGGTGGACTTGAAGTCCATCTCGACACTGCGCTTGCCACGGTTGATTAGACCAAAATAGACACTCTCACCGTCCTTGAATGGACCCAGATGGCGGCTGTCATCGCCGTGCCCGGGAACTTCAAACTTAATGACGTCGGCGCCAAGGTCGGCGAGCATTGCGGTGCAATGTGGGCCGGCCAGTACGCGGCTCAAGTCAAGCACGCGAACGCCTTGTAGTTGCTGAGTAAACGGGCTGCTGCTCATCGCAGTTTCCTCGAATAGGGGCTGTCGTTTCTCTGTAGGAGCCGGCTTGCGCTTGACACCATGCGGCGACTCAATCGCCAGCAAGCCGGCTCCAACAGTTTTTTTGCATTAAGCCGAAGGCTGTTTTAATTGCCGGTGATCATCGGCAGGTTCAGCCCTTGTTCCTTGGCGCAGTCGATGGCGATCTGGTAACCGGCATCGGCATGACGCATAACGCCGGTGGCCGGGTCGTTGTGCAGTACGCGAGCGATACGCTCGGCTGCTTCATCGGTACCGTCGCAGACAATCACCATGCCCGAGTGCTGGGAGAAGCCCATGCCGACGCCGCCGCCGTGGTGCAAGGACACCCAGGTCGCGCCGCTCGCGGTGTTGAGCAGGGCGTTGAGCAGTGGCCAGTCGGACACAGCGTCGGAACCGTCCTGCATCGATTCGGTTTCGCGGTTCGGGCTCGACACGGAGCCGGAGTCGAGGTGGTCGCGACCGATCACGATCGGCGCCGACAGCTCGCCGCTGCGGACCATTTCGTTGAACGCCAGGCCCAGCTTGGCGCGCAGGCCCAGGCCGACCCAGCAGATACGTGCCGGCAGACCCTGGAAGCTGATGCGCTCGCGGGCCATATCCAGCCAATTGTGCAGGTGGGCGTCGTCCGGGATCAGTTCCTTGACCTTGGCGTCGGTCTTGTAGATGTCTTCAGCGTTGCCCGACAGTGCCGCCCAGCGGAACGGGCCGATGCCGCGGCAGAACAGCGGACGGATGTAGGCCGGTACAAATCCTGGGAAGTCGAATGCGTTTTCCACGCCTTCTTCCTGCGCCATCTGACGGATGTTGTTGCCGTAGTCGAAGGTCGGCACGCCCATTTTCTGGAAGTCCAGCATCGCTTTGACGTGCACGGCCATCGATTGCTTGGCGGCCTTGATCACGGCAGCAGGTTCGGTCTGGGCGCGGTCGCGATACTGCTCCCAGGTCCAGCCGGCCGGCAGGTAGCCGTTGAGCGGGTCGTGGGCGCTGGTCTGGTCGGTGACCATGTCCGGGCGTACGCCGCGCTTGACCAGTTCCGGGAGGATTTCTGCCGCGTTGCCCCGCAGGGCGACGGAAATCGCCTTGCCTTCCTTGGTGTATTTGGTGATGCGGGCCAGCGCGTCATCGAGGTTGGTGGCCTGTTCGTCGACATAGCGGCTATTTAGGCGGAAGTCGATGCGGCTCTGTTGGCATTCGATGTTCAGCGAGCAGGCACCGGCCAGGGTCGCGGCCAGAGGTTGAGCACCACCCATGCCGCCCAGACCCGCGGTCAGGACCCACTTGCCGGTCAGGTTGTCGTTGTAGTGCTGGCGACCGGCTTCGACGAAGGTTTCGTAGGTGCCCTGGACGATGCCCTGGCTGCCGATGTAGATCCAGCTGCCGGCGGTCATCTGGCCGTACATGGCCAGGCCCTTGGCGTCCAGTTCGTTGAAGTGTTCCCAGGTGGCCCAGTGCGGCACCAGGTTGGAGTTGGCGATCAGCACGCGCGGGGCGTTGCTGTGGGTCTTGAACACGCCGACCGGCTTGCCGGATTGCACCAGCAGGGTCTCGTCGTCGTTTAGGTTGGTCAGGCTCTCGACGATCTTGTCGTAGCACTCCCAGTTACGCGCGGCACGACCGATACCACCGTAGACCACCAGCTCTTTTGGGTTCTCGGCGACTTCCGGGTCGAGGTTATTCATCAGCATGCGCAGCGGCGCTTCGGTCAGCCAGCTCTTGGCGGTCAGCTTGTTACCGCGGGCAGCACGAACTTCAGCGTCTCGCAGGCGGGTGGTCTTGGCAGTCATGGTCTATCTCCAGATTCACGTTGAGTGGTGGGTATCGATGTACATATAAACTTATACCAACCTGTATGTACAAGTGAATGCAAGTGAAGGGCCAGATTTGAATTTCCTGGACGGATTCGGTCTCTTTTTTATTTAAAAAATGTTTTAAATCAGATAGATAAAAAATTATCTACTCAGGATTAGCGAGAGAGGGGTATGAAAAAATTGCCGCAATATTGTGTTTTTTTGGGGCGGGCTTGGTCGAAATGTAACACTTTTGGTGCGCCCGGTATTGGCGTGTCACCTTTTTGCACCGAGGTGATTCTGGAAGTAACAGTGCCCGTCAGCCTACTGCACTGACAGGGGCATCGAGCGGCAGGCGGGGCTGCTCAATCGGTGCCTCATTTGCTAAGTTCCGCTTTTGGGCGATAACGCGACACAAGGCAAAGACATAGGCCCCCCCTGTGTTTTGGTCGATCTGTATTTATCTTGATAGCTTTAATAAGCGCTCATTTGTAGCTGTTTGGTCGCGTCCTCGGGCAACCAGCCAGCGATGAAAGTCGCGACAATGAGCCTTACTGTATGCACTCTTTGAGCTCACGAGATAGTAAGGTGTTGGCATCTGAAGCGCTTTGGGGAATGGCATGATCAAGCTGCCATTGGCCAGCTCTTCACCAATCATCGAGTATTGCCCCAATGCAATGCCTTGACCTCGCACCGCTGCTTGAACGGCCATGTAGGACAAAGAAAACACCCGATAACCATCGCGCAACGTTGAGCAGTCCACGTCCTGCGCAGTAAACCAGTCTCGCCAGGAGGGCGGGGAAACATATTTTGGCAGCCAGTCAATGGACAGTAAGGGGTAGGCCAAGAGGTCGGCGGGCGTTTGCAGAGGTGCATTGTTGCGCAACAAGGCCGGACTGCAGACCGGTACTACATAATCATGAAAGAGCTCGACGACGTTTCCCGCGTGTTCTCGATCGCTATAGGTGAAGCGGAAGTCGATCTCGTAGCCTTCGGGTGAAGGCTCCTCGTAGGTGCCCTCAAGGAACACGTCCAATTCGGGGTGCTGATCCTGCCAGGCGAACACCAATGGTGCCAGCCATTGGGATAGTAACGATGGCATCGCACTTATCTGCATGTTCGTTGGATTTTTTGTGCGTTCGACTTCTGTGTGTGCAATGCGCAGGCTCTCGAATGCAGTCACGCAGCCTTTGTGATAGCGCTGCCCGGCGGCTGTCAGGTGGATGCGGTTCCCCACCTTGAGGGTCAGGCTCAAGCCCAGATTCTCTTCGAGCAATTTCATCTGTTGGCTGACTGCACCAGCCGTAATACCTAGTCGCCTGGCGGCTTCATTAATGCCGCCATAACGACCGACAGCTTCAAACACCTGCAGTGCACGCAGGGACGGCAGATTGTTCATCGTGCTTTCTCCAAACCAGAACCTGGATAATCCTAGTTTAGAAAACCTAAATAAAAAACTGATTTACCTCGTCTTTTCAAAAAATCTATTCCTCGTATTCTGAACCCATCAGAAGCGTCGCTTTGCTCAGGACGAAAAACAAAAAGAGGATTCCCCCTATGTTTTTACGCAATGCTTGGTATGTGATTGTCGAAGAATCTGAGCTAGGGGAGGGCTTGTACCCAAGCACGATTCTCGGTGAAAAAGTCGTACTGTTTCGCAAGGCGGACGGCACTCCAGTAGCCCTCGAGGATGCTTGTCCTCATCGCAAGTTGCCGTTATCGATGGGTCGCAAGCAAGGTGATCATATCGAATGCGGTTATCACGGCCTGACCTTCGACTGCTCTGGAAGCTGTGTCCGCGCGCCAGGCAGCAGCCGCATCCCACAAGGAGCCAAAGTTCGCAGCTACCCCCTCGCAGTGCGATACGGTTTGATTTGGATCTGGATGGGCGATCTCGAGTTGGCTGATCCAGAAAAAATCTTCCAGGTGAAAGAGTGGGGTGATCCAGAGTGGGGCATAAATCGCGGCGGCACCATGACCGTCGAGTGCAATTATTTGTATATGACTGATAACCTGCTGGATCCAGCACATGTGGCCTGGGTTCATCAGACATCGTTCGGTAATTCGGCCTGTGAAAATGAGCCGCTGAAAACTGACATTTCTGACTTCGGTGTGACGGTTTCTCGCTGGATGCGCGATGTTGAAGTGGCGCCGTTCTATGCCAAGTTCGTCAAGTTTTCAGGTCGCTGCGACCGAAAGCAGCACTACGAAGTTCATTACCCTTCTCACGCAGTTATCAAGTCCTTGTTCACCCCAGCGGGAACCGGCTCTGATGAAGGGCCGCTGCATGATCAGGTTTTCCTGATGAGCTCCTATAACTTTTTGACTCCGATCGATGAGTCGAACACCCGCTACTTCTGGTTTCAAATGCGCAACTTTGACCAGAACAGCGAAGAGGTGTCGCGCCAGTTCGATGAAGACGTGCGATTCGCGTTCAGCGAAGACCGGGTGATTCTCACCGCTGTACACCAAGGGATGGCGAACAAGTGCACACCCAATATCGATCTTGCTTCTGACTCAGGCCCGCTACGTTTTCGTCGCAACCTCGATAAGTTGATTGCCCAAGAACAGCCCGACAACTTGATTCCGCTGACCCAACGTCACGTTGCGGAACAAAAAACGGAGGCATGAGATGGGCACTCAACGACAACCTCAGACTTCCTCTTTAGGCTTTAAGTCCTTCCGGGTGATTGAGAAAATACAAGAAAGCGCCGTCATCACCTCCTTCGTCCTGACCGCGGTCGATGGTGTATCCAACCCGGGCTTTCGCCCGGGTCAGTACCTCATCCTTCGCCTTGCCCTGGACGGGTGTGTCAAGGTGCTGCGCAACTACAGTCTTTCCGGCGACGCCAACGATCCTTCGCGCGTACGTATTTCGGTCAAGTGCGAACCTGCACCTTTCGACCGGCCGGAGCTGCCGCCCGGTCAAGGCTCCAATCACCTGCACGATCACGTGCAGGTCGGCGATGCCCTCGAGATCGCTGGCCCTACGGGCACCTTCGTGCTGGACGAAGAGAGTCCAAGGCCGGTGGTGTTGTTCAGTGGCGGCGTGGGAATCACGCCGATGTTGAGCATGCTGCATCAACTGAGTCGTCATTCGTCACGGCCGGTGTACTTCATCCATGCCTGCGAAAATGGGACGGTGCATGCTTTTCGTGACGAGGTGCTTGCATTGGCTGGCCGTCGTCCTGGGATCAGCGTGCACTTCTGCTACCGCAACCCGGAGGCCGACGACCATGCTCAAACGGCTTTTCACAGCCAGGGCCTGGTCAGCCGGGACACCCTGCAGAAGCTGCTGCCGCTGGACGACTACGACGTCTATCTGTGCGGTCCGCGACTCTTTATGCAGGCGAACTGGCGGCTGTTGCGTGGCCTGGGGATCGCCGGCGAGCGTATTCATTACGAGTTCTTCGGCCCGGCGACCATCCTTGAGGAGGACGACGTCTTGCCGACGGCGCCTGTTGCCCTCGCGCCAGCCGCGCCTCAGACACCCACCGCACCGGTTGACGGCGCCTTGACCGTAGAGTTTCTCCCCTCCGGTACGCGCCTGGCCTGGGATCAGAGTTGCCAATCCCTGCTCGAGCTGGCCGAACAGGCGGGTCTGACACCGCCCTTCAATTGCCGGGCTGGCCTGTGCAACACCTGCCAGGTCAGCCTGCGTGAAGGCTCTGTCGAGTATTTTGAAGCGCCACTGGATGTCCCTGAAAGCGGCCGCATCCTGCTCTGTTGCACACGCCCGACCACCGCCGTGACGGTGGACTTGCGTCAGTGATCCTTGTCGGTCACGCCCCTACCGCCGACTGCTTACGTTGCACTGAGGAATCAAGAGAATGATCAAGTCACGCGCCGCTGTTGCCTTCGCGGCCAACCAACCCCTGCAAATCGTCGAAGTCGATGTGGCCCCGCCACAGGCCGGCGAAGTGCTGGTACGCATCATCGCCACCGGTGTTTGCCATACCGATGCCTTTACCCTTTCCGGGGCTGACCCGGAAGGCCTTTTTCCTACCATCCTCGGTCACGAAGGGGGCGGTATCGTCGAGGCGATTGGCGAGGGCGTAACGTCAGTCGCCGTGGGTGATCACGTGATCCCGCTCTACACCCCGGAGTGTGGCGAGTGCAAATTCTGCCGCTCCGGCAAGACCAACCTGTGCCAGAAAATTCGCGCCACTCAGGGCAAGGGCCTGATGCCTGATGGCACCAGCCGCTTCTCCTACCAGGGTCAGCCGATCCATCACTACATGGGCTGTTCGACGTTTTCCGAGTACACCGTACTACCGGCCATCTCGCTGGCGAAAATCCCCAAGGACGCACCGCTGGAAAAGGTGTGCTTGCTCGGTTGCGGCGTGACCACCGGCATCGGTGCCGTGCTCAATACTGCCAAGGTCGAGGCCGGCGCCACGGTAGCGATTTTCGGCCTGGGCGGCATCGGCCTGGCCGCCATCATCGGCGCCGCCATGGCCAAGGCCGGCCGGATCATCGCGGTGGATATCAATCCAGCCAAGTTCGAGATCGCCAAACATCTGGGGGCCACCGACTTCGTCAATCCCAAGGACTACGACAAGCCGGTTCAGGAGGTCATCGTCGAGTTGACGGAAGGCGGTGTCGATTACTCCTTCGAGTGTGTCGGCAACGTGCAGTTGATGCGGGCCGCGCTGGAAAGCTGTCACAAGGGCTGGGGCGAGTCGGTGATCATCGGAGTCGCCGGTGCTGGCCAGGAAATCAGCACGCGCCCATTCCAGCTGGTGACCGGTCGCGTCTGGCGAGGCTCAGCCTTTGGTGGCGTGAAAGGCCGTAGCGAGCTGCCGAGTTACGTGGACAAGGCGCAGAGCGGCGAGATCCCGCTCGACACCTTCATCACCCACACCCTGGGCCTCGATGAGATCAATCAAGCCTTTGACCTGATGCATGAGGGCAAAAGCATTCGCACCGTGATTCATTTTGATCGCTGAGCCTGGCGCAGCGACGACCGTCAGGCCGTGCCTGACATAACGGCAACACCACCCACTGATAACACCCGGAGAAGCAATAGATGAGCATCTTTACCCACGTTACTGTCGGCACCAATGATCTGAACAAAGCCCGTGCCTTCTACGACAGCGCATTGGGTCAGCTGGGCCACAAGCGCATCGCCGATCTGGCCGACAACGGCTCGATCTGGGGCGAGAACGCCCCCTCGTTTTTCGTCCTGAAGCCCGCCAACGGTGCTCCTGCCACCGTCGGCAATGGCGTGACCGTCAGCTTCGAGGCACCGAACCGCAAGGCGATCGATGCGTTCCACGCAGCGGCCCTGGTCGCGGGTGGTACCGATGAAGGCGCACCGGGCACGCGCGACTGGGCACCGAATGCCTATGCCGCGTACGTGCGTGATCTGGATGGCAATAAATTGGCCGTTTATTGCTTTAAGCCTGTGTAACGATTACTGGCGAATGAAGGGTTTGGACTCCGGTGGTTCACGGTGCCTGCCGGTTTCCTTACCCCGCTGATTTGCCAGTGACCACTAGCAATACTTTTAACGTGCTCTTCCGAGACTGCCTGGACTATGCCAACTCGGTTACATGACACGAACAATGCTGATTCATCGAAGTGATAACAAAAACAATAGTCGTGCGACAAACCTCTGAGGAGTCAATCCATGCAAAGCAAAATGAAGCATCACAAGACCCTGCGTAGCCTCTATGTTGCAGCATTAATCAGTCTGGTGTCGTTCACCGCCCAAGCTGATCAACTGGCAGACGTGAAAAAGTCCGGCGAACTGGTGATTGGCACGGAAATGCAGTTCGCGCCTTTTGACTACCTGGATAAAGGCCAACAGCAAGGTTTCAACCCAGCTTTGTTTCAGCTGATCGGCGAGCAAATGGGCGTCAAGGTTCGATTTATGGATCTGCCTTGGTCGGGGGTGCTTCCCGGTCTCGAAGCGGGCAAGTTCGATTTGGTGGGTGGTCCTTTGATTGTCACCCAGGCACGTAAGGATCGTTACAGTTACACCCTACCCATCGCTGAAGCCACGGTAGCGCTGATGGTGCGCGCCAAGGACGACAGTATCAGTAAGCCCGAAGATATTGCCGGCAAAGTCGTTGGCGCAGGGAAGGGCTCGGCCATGCTGGAAGAGCTACGCGCGTACTCCGCCACGTTGTCAAAACCGGTGACCATTCGCGAATACGTCGATAATAATCAGGCCTATTCCGATCTCAGCGCCGGTCGCATCGCGGCAGTTGCCAATTCACTCCCCAATATTTCCTACATCGCCTCTCAGCGCTCGCAAGTCTTCAAGGTGGTGCAACCACCGTTCGGGAAGCCGTCCTACTTTGCCTACGTCGGCCGCAAGGGTGAAGAGTCCAAAGCCCTGATCGACGAAATCAATCAGGCGTTAATCAAACTTCACACAGACGGTCGCTTGGCGGCTCTGCAAACGCGTTGGCTGGGTACCGAAATGCAGGTGCCTACGACTGATGTCGTGCCGAGCTGGTAAGCCCTCGCACGCATTAAAAAACGTCCCACAAGTCCACCTCGCGCCTGTGCCAGGTGGACGCGGGTAGTTTCTCGCCGTCAGGAGTCATCGCCATGATGTTTGATTGGCAAGTATTGATCCAAAATGTGCCGCTGTTAGCGGCGAGCATGATCGTCACCCTGGAAGCAGTCTTGGCCGGCCTGGGGTTCGGTTTCGTCGTTGGCATCGGCATCTGTTCTCTGCGTTTGTCGCCTCAACCGCTGCTCAGTCGGCTGGGAGGGGCCTATATTTTTGCATTCCGCGGCGTTCCACTGCTGGTTCAATTATTGTTCATCTACTATTTCCTACCGCGTGTTGGCTTGCCTAATATCCCGCCCCTGGCCGCGGCAATCATTGGCTTGTCGTTGGCCGCCGGTGCGTACATTGCAGAAATCTTGCGCGGTGGTTTTCTTGCCATTCCGGTAGGTCAGTTGGAGGCCGCCGGGATGCTGGGGCTCAGCCCACTGAAGATGTTGCTGAGGATCAAGTTGCCACAAGCCGTGCGATTGACACTGCCTGCTTTAGTCAACGAAATGGTCTTGCTGATTAAAGCCTCCTCCCTGATTTCAGTCGTAGGCATCGCCGACCTGACCCGAACGGCACAAAACCTGGCCGCCAGCGATTACCTGTTCCTGCAAAATTACCTGCTGCTAGCGGGCTTTTATTGCTTGATTAACTTGCCGCTGACCTGTTGCGGGAGCTGGCTGGAAAAACGCATGGGAGGTAAAACAGCATGAGCTTTGATCCTTCGATCATCACGGACCGCCTTGCGGAAATTGCTAGTGGCTTGGGCATCACTCTCGCGACCTGGGCCGGCGGTGTTGTTCTCGCTCTGGTATTGGGACTGTTGATAGCCTTACTTCAGCTTTTTGGTGGGTCACTGCCGAGGGGCCTGTTGCGGGTCTACATCGAGCTGATTCGCAGCACGCCATTTTTGGTGCAGCTATTCCTGCTCTATTACGGTGGCCCCAGCTTAGGGCTGGAACTTGAGCCGGTAACGGCCGGTGTGGTTGGCCTGGGGATTTACGGCAGCGTGTATTTCGCCGAGATCTTTCGCAGTGGTTTCCTCTCCGTTCCCAGAGGTCACCTCGAGGCGGCCAACTGCCTGGGTATCAGTCGCTTGAAATGCATATTGCGTATTGAGATCCCGCAAATGCTGGTGATCATCCTGCCTGCATTGGTCAACCTGATCACCATTCTGTGCAAGGAAACAGCTGTTCTATCGATCATCACAATTCCCGAACTCACCATGGTCATGACGGGCATTGGCTCATCCACCTTTGCCTTCGTCGAAACCCTGTTGGTCCTTGGTCTTAGTTACTTGATGCTGATCGAATTATCTTCGAGATTCGGGATGCGGATGGAAAAACGCGTGGGGCGCTACATGGCTCGATAAGCGAGTCGAGACAGCTGCCGCTAGCCGCAATAGCGGAGTCAGAATGCAACTCCAGCAGTTTTCACTGCCCGCATTACCTAAGAGGTAAGAACATGAGCGATTTCGCAATTAATGACGAGCCCATCCTTAAGCTACGCGGGGTTCGCAAAAATTTTGGTGATTTACAGGTCATCAAAGGCGTCGATTTAGACATTCATCATAGTGAAGTCGTGTGCTTGATTGGTCCCTCTGGTTCAGGGAAGAGCACATTGCTGCGTTGCATGGCTTTCCTTGAGCAATACGACGAAGGCGAGATTCATATCGAGGGTCAGTTGCTTGGCTGGCAACCAAGCCCGATACGCAAGCTCGCCAGCACTGGCCAACTGAATAAGGTCAGACGGAATGTCGGCATGGTGTTCCAGCAATTCAATTTATGGCCTCACATGAACGTGCTGGGGAATGTTATCGAAGCGTTAGTGCAAGTGCGCAAGTTTCCTCTGTCCGAAGCACGGGAAAAGGGCTTGGCGATGCTCGACAAAGTCGGGCTGAAGCACAAGGCCGAGGCGTATCCGGCACAGCTTTCCGGTGGACAGCAACAACGCGTGGCTATTGCCCGAGCACTCGCCATGGAACCTCGCATCATGCTGTTTGATGAGCCGACTTCCGCGCTTGATCCGGAACTAGTAGGGGAGGTGCTGCAAGTCATGAAGTCCCTTGCCACCGAAGGAATGACCATGGTGGTGGTCACTCACGAGATGGGGTTCGCCGCCCAGGTCGCTGACCGCGTAGCGTTTCTCGATCAAGGGAAGGTCGCTGTGTGTGGGGCGCCACAAAAAATCTTCAGTGAAACTGAAAATCCTCGGCTAAAGCAATTTCTTCAAAATTACCTGGATCGCAATGCATTTTGGCAGGGGAATAAAGAGAAGAGTTACGTCTGAAAAGCATGGAACTCTGTCGGTATCGGAATGATCGACAATCGAGCGCAGGGGAAAATCCAAACGGAAATGCCTCACCACCGATTCTTGATGGTGAGGCATTTATGAACGTTAAACGCAGATACCGCTGGTCTCGGAAAGCGAGCGGTCTTTGGTCTCCGGTGCAAAGGTTTAGAAGGCCATGAAGTCCAGCGCGTGAAGCGCACCCGTTTTCGTAGACACGTTTGAATGACCGTCTACGGCTTGTGTTGGCGGCGGATTCCATCATTCCACAAGCAGATTTTGCCCCTGCTTATAGCTTAGCCAACAGCTTGCTCAGCTCCCGCTTCGCCGCTTCACCCGAATGCGCGCGTTCAAGTAAGCTGCGGGTCATTGACTTGTACATCTCAACGGCCTCTGGCGACGAAGTTACGCTGGCGATGCCGGTGTGGATATTGGGCAGCTCGCCGAGGCGATAGGGACTGACGGCGACGTAGCTGGTGTGTGCTTGCTCGAAAATCTGGAAGGTTGCACTGGGCAGGGTTTCGTCGATCAGGTAAATGTTGAATCGCTAGCCTTCGCTACCGATCTTGTCAATCAGGTTTTCGACTTCGCGCCGCGCTAGCAGCGAGCGTTCCATCCTCACGCTTGGTGGCAGATCTAGGCGACCGACAAGGCCGATGTGCAGGTAACGCTCGATCTGGCGCAGAATGATGATTGGCTGCACTTCGAACTTCTGTTTTGAAAAGGTCGCTTTACGTTCGTTGAGTGTTGGCGCCGACGCCGAACTGACCCAGTTGCCGAGATATCGCTGACCCGGTCTAATTCCTCGCGAACCACTACCTATGGCGGGTTCGTGCCAATTTGAAGGTGGGTTAGTTGAAAGTCAGCACGTGGGGCAATTCGGCATTGGCGTCAACAATTGATCTGCTCATCAATGAGTGCCCTGGCCTGGTTACGCGCCTTGCGGATGTCCGTTAGGGATTTGCGCGGCCAGGTTCCGCAGGCGTACTCTTTGTTCTGGTCGCCCCAGCGATAACGATAGAAAAAGCTGACCGACACACCGTCCTTGCGGACAGAGATTCGACCGGCCAGATTGCCATCCTCTCGGAGGATTCGGCCGGCATTATTGGGAGTCAGCGAATCGAGTTCTTTGATGGTAATTTTGGCCATGAAATGGGCTCCCCCTACTTTTACCCCCACAAAAACGTCGGCTCTTGATGGACGTTCCTGGACTCTCGTAGAGCAGAACACCGCTGGAGCTCAAGTAAATACTAGCTTAGAAAAATCCAGAGTAAAATTTTGGAAGCTTTCAAGAAGTATGAAAAAGGAGATGGGGTGCTAGGGGTCGAGTGTTCGAATCACTCCGTCCCGACCATTATTCCTGAGTAAAATCAGACACTTAAGCCGATCAGCTAGATCGGCTTTTTTGTGTCTGCGCAAAACCCGCGCAAAACTGGCGCAAAACTACCCGGTGATTTCGCTGATATTCAGGTCCGGAATTGCCTCGGACCAGATGACTTCCTCGTGATCACGCTGGTAGTTTTTGGTCATGCCCTCGCTCGCATGACCTGCAATTTTTTGCCCGTCTTTACCGGCTTTCTTGTACAGGTGCAGTGACAGCGCTCGTACTTCGTGGAAGCCCGGCATCTCTTCTTCCTTCCATCCTGCGTAACAGTTCGCCGCCTCCCTGGCTTCCTTGAATGCACGCGTCAAATACCGTTCCTCAACCTTCGTCCAGTGGTCCTTGGTCTGCGCCTGTTTCTGTTTCCGGCGCTCTGGCTTTCGATGCACCAGGTAAGGTGATGCGGTGTCGTCACGGCATCGGCTGATGACCGCCTGTAACTCTGGCGTCACTCGAAACCGAATCCACGCCGCGTCACTGGCCTTTGCGGTTTTCTTCTGCACCAGATAGAGAAACCCCTCACGCACCCCGTCGAATCGCATGTCGAGGATATCGGTGCGGCGCTGGGCGGTGATCAGGGCCAGGTCGATTGCGTTCTGCAGCCAGGCCGGTGCTTTCTCTCTGATGGCTTTCAGGCCTTCAACGGTGTGGCGCTTGCGCTGCTTCTTCTCGATGCGATTGATCGTACTGGCGGCCGGGTTGTCCGGGCACAGTCCTTTGGCTGCGGCATGGTTGAAAATGTCGACCAGCAGCGCCCGGCATTGGTTGGCCGTACGCGGGGTCAGGGCGTCCAGCATCTCTGCGATCATTCGGATCGTGATCTGGTCCACGGCCTTGCCTTCGAACTGCTTGCGAAAGCGACGGAAGTGCACGGCGTACAAGCCCAGGGTGCCCTTGGCCAGTTCACGCGGCGGCAGGACGTCGCGCTCGTAAGTGTCGAGGAAACCGGCGAACGATTCTGAGGGGTTGTTCATTACGGCGCCGACCAGGTCGGCGCCGTAATGAATTCAAGGTTCAGCTGCTTCGCGGCATCAATCGCTTTGAGGCGGTCGGCTCCGAACGGAAACCACTTCCCGTCGGTAGGCCGCCGGTAGCGATAGGTCGAGCGCCGCGCGTCGTAGTACAGATTCTGCGGAAGTCCCTTGTTCGCAGGGTTGCGCGGCCGTGGCACCATCATGCAGCTCCTTTCAATACCATTGCGACCAGGTCGTTGCCGTTCGAGTGGCTGAATGCGGCCCAATCAACGTACCAGAGTTTGCCGATCTGCTCGCCGGGCACCATCCCGTTCCTGATGTGGTTGCGGATAGCCTGCGGGCATTGCGGGGTGCCGCCTTCGCCCCAGCGCCGGCGCTGAAACTCGCTGATCTTTATCAGTTCTTTTTTCATTGGATGCTCCATGCCGCGCGTGGCGGCAGAAGGTTGTTATTGGGTGGCTTTGGCTAGGGCAGCGTCTGCGATCTTCATCGCCGCCTGGGCCTCGGTGACATACGCGGGATCGAAACCACCGCACAGGTGGATGGTTGCTTGGCAAGCGCGAAGGTTCTCGCGGGTGAGCTTCAGCGCCGCGACCAACTCTTCAGCCAGCGCACGCTCTTCACGGCCTACGTCCCAGAAGCGCTGGCCCCAGTGACCAACCGGCGGCGGGTTACGGTTCTGCGCGCCGAAGGCCATCGCCCCAACAATCGAATCGCAGAGGTCGCGCTTGTAGGCGTTGTCGCCGTCGATACTCAGGCCGCGCCGGCGAAGGGTCGAAACCACTTCATTGAGGTCCAGGCCCTTGTCCTGCAGGACTATGTCGAGTTCTGGCTTTTCGGGGGGGTAGAGGGCCAGGCAGATTTTGGCGCCGGGCGGCAGGCTGGTGCTGATCTGCTCCAGTGCATGGCTGGCTGTTTTGTGGAAGCGGTTTAATGCGGACATAGGGAATCCTCGCCCGCCGTTCACCGGCAGGCTGTTGAGTTGCAAGGTTTTGGTTGGCAGCGAGACGAATTCAGCGGGGACGCTGAGGGTGGCTATCAGGGATTAGCTGATATACGAGGAAGGCCCGCTCGAATAAGGTTCCGTAGTTCGCCCTGCCAGCTGTTTCAGAGAAATGCTGAGTGGCCGCAACTGGTCAGGGTGGGCTTACTTCTTTAGCGTTGCCCTTATAGCAGTACACGTAGGCGAACCAGGCGGCTTGCATTCCAAGCGGGCGCCAGGCGATAGTCGCCGCCTCGATGCCGCTGCAAACGCTTCCGTATGAGATCACTCGGACGCCCCTTAAAAATGGAGATGAACATGAGTTTGGTAAGCCTGATGAATGCTTCGGCTTTGAGCTGTTTATTCGCGTTTCTTTCAGCACTTGCTTGGACTCGCTCGGCAACCGTCCGCGTGCCCTACAGCCTGCGGGACCATGAGGGCGAACCAGTTCAGGCCCCGAGCCTGGGGCTCGATGAAAGGGGGAGGTTCAATGCGCAAGAAACAATGCGAAAACAAGCAAACTGGAACCGTTACGCTGCTGGATTTGGGGCAGCTGCGGCGATGTGCCAAATGATCGTTACATTTCCGCTGTAATCAATCGCCACAGAAGCAAGCGATTGCCTCGTCATGGTCGGCGAACATGTCGAATTGGGTGTCGGAGTAGTCGAGCATCTGCTGGTAGCTGGGACGGTCACTGCGAAAGCGGGCGCCGTCGCCGGTGAACTTGCCGCCGGACACGACTGAGCTTTCCATGCGAGCCCACCATTCGGCCTTGGGCCTGTCACTGGCGATGATGGAATAGACCTGCTTGGCACCCTTCAAGAAACAAAGGTCGCAGTTTCCTTCCAGCGTCCTGCCGTTAATCGTCGGCAGCATCAGGTCGAATGGTTGGCCAGCCCAGAAGTCGGTAATGTCCTGAACGCCGGCATCGGCCAACGGCATCACCATGGTTGCCCACTTGCTTTCACTCGTACTTTTGCGGTGGCGGATCTTCACGATACGCCGCGGCTCATCGGCACGGATGCCGGTCATCATGTCTACCGGTGCTTCCTCGGTCGAAAGACCCAAGCTGCGCAGATATTTGTGGATGATCCGGATCTTGAGGTCGATGGTGCAGAACCTGGTCACTGGGTTGGGCAAATACTTGCGCTTGCGGATCAGTGCTTCGAATGGTTCGCCTTGGCGGCTGGCACAGGCGAAGTCCACCACATCAAAGCCAGTTTCGTTGTCACGGAACTCAAGCCAGACGATCGGCACCGACCAGTGCTCGGCACACTCCTGTACAAACTCCAGAGTGGCTGGGTGTTCCTTGCCGGTGTTGGCGAAGGTGACGATCAGATCGCTCAGGTCATCGTTGTTTTCCAGCACCTGGCGCAGCATGTAGGCGCTGGTGCGACCGCCGGAAAAGCTGACGACCGTCGTCCCGGACAATTTGTAGGGAGACATAGGGGATCCTCGCCGGCTGGCGTGATTCGTTGAAGTGGGGTAGTTGAGATCGTCCACTTGAGTTAGATTTCACCCCTTATTCAAAGGAAGGTGAGCACTGTGGCCGTTGAAGCGATTAAGGTTTTCATTTCATATTCACACGATAATGATGAACATAAGGCTTGGGGAGTAATTTGCCTAGATTTATGGAGCAAGGGCTAAGTTCTTCCGAAAAGGTATTAGTGATTTGTACTGATAATTACAATGAAAAATCCAACGCTGGAAAAGGCGGGGCAGGATATGAAGGTCAGATTCTTACAGCGGAAATGTACCGAAAACAAGATAGTGTAAAATATATCCCAGTTGTACGGGGTGCTACCACCGACCCTAAAACACTAACTTGTTTGGATGGCCGTCTATATACGGATTTCACAAACCCGGATTCCTATGAAAATAATTTAAAGCATTTGATCCATGAATTGTATGGAGTGAAGCTTGTACCGAAGCCTGCACTAGGAGCTAGTCCATTTTTAGAGCAGCCAAAGCCTCAACCTAAATTAATGCAGAGTACAGCAGCCTTTTTAGTGAGCGCTTTGGTAAGGCGTTCCCGGGTGTGAGAGGTATTGAATGGTTCGACGATCCCAAAGTTGCTGTGGATAGGCTTTGCCTTCTGCTGAAAGATCCATTGGTGTTTTCGAACACTTCTCCTGTTTGGTGGTGGCGGAACGGTGATCTTCAGATTTCTTCTATTAGAAGGGAAGCGCCCGATTTTTTGCTTATGGATGGGGATGAGTTACTCGTTAAACGTATAGCAGCAGTAGATGCTGGGGCGTACTGGCAACAATTTGTTTATGTTGAGGTCCACCCAATGGAGGCGACTGGTGTTTATCCGGAGCGTGATATCTCAAGGCGAATTAGTACACTTGGCTATGCCTCCGAAGAGTTCGCCTTATTCAAGGGTAAGTACATTTCCAGAGAAGAGTACGACGATGGAGCAGCTGTAATTGATGGTGAGGTCGTCGCACTTGATGGCAATGCCGAACTAAGGACTCGATATTTAGCGCCTTACAATTTTATAATTGCACCCGTTGGATCGTGTATCAACAATCAAAACTTTGATACGGAACGAGTCCAGATGATGGATGGCATGTTGAACGGTTCTTGTACTATTGAACAAATTGCCGAACGCGTGAGAGTGCTTCCGAAGAACCGTGAATCGATCTGAGCGTGTTTTGCTGCTGTGAAGCGGGATCGCCAATTGGCGCGATGATTTCGTCCCCCGAATTGCGCTCCAGCTCGGCCATGCTCTTTTCACGAAATACTCGCGACATCTTTTCGACAATTACGTAAGGTGTCGTGACACACTTGAGCATCTTCGCCGCCGTTTCGAAGTCGGCTGCAATCACATTCCGAAGCAGGTTCTGATACACCTCCTGCTGGTTGTTGAAGCCGTGTTCCTTCATCAGGCGCTTGAGGTCCGGCATGAACACGCCGGCCACCTCAACCTTGAAGACACCAACACCTTTCTTCGCATCGTCCTCGGCCTTCTTGGCCCGTTTCTTCTTCTGCTTCAGCGACTCCGCTGTCGGCTCCTGCTGTTCCTCGGCCATGGCCTACCTCTTCAATTCCGCTGGCCGGCAAGTCCAGCCATGTCTGTCGTCGGCGCTGGCGCACCTGGTTGCTGATGCGTCTCACGGCGGCCCCGGGAACTTGATGTCGTTCTCGCGGGCGATGAGCCTGGCGCGTTTGGTTTCCATGCCCATTTCTTTGGCTGCCTGGATGACCGTCATGCCGGCGTTGGCCAGTTCCCGCAACCGCGGCGCCTGCTTGTTCCGCTCGATCCGCAGCTTGTTGCTGTGGGAGGTCCCGAAGATCAGATCCTTGACCCCGGTAACGCCTGGGGCAATTTCCTGCACGGCCTTGCCGGCGCCGAAGTATTTGTCCAACTGCTGGTTCAGGTTCGCGATGATCGAGTCTCGCGGGTTGGGCATTGGTGAACCGATCACTGCGCACCTCCGGGGAGGTGGCTGGCCTTTTCCTCAAGCTGGATTGCGTAGTCGACAGCGGCGGCGTGCTTGAAGCGAAAGCCCCGGGTCTTGCCGGTGACCAGGTCGACGATGTGGTATGCCTTCGGCCCGACGTTCTTCACCTGAAAGCGCACGGCTTTTTCGGGTTTTGGCAGGTTGGCGAGCCGGGCGATGTGTTCGCGAGCGGCCTGGGTGCGAATCAACAGCACGCCGAGGACGTCCCGGCGTTGTTGCAGCAGTGGGTGCATTTGCATGGCTGATCCCTCGGAGTGGGTTGCGTGTATTCGTCAGCACTCTGTCCGCCTGCTGGTTGCCGTTGGGCGCGGAGGTGAGTGCATTCGGGTGGTGTCGGCAGCGGGGTGGGGTTAAAGAAATGTTGGGACTAAGCCGATAGGCTTGCGTCGGCATTGGTGCCAAACATGAAAGCTGGAGTATGAAATGCCGTTGGAAAGATCGCGTATAGGCGTGTTCGCCGCGCTTATTGGCTGCACTTTTGCGTCGACCGCACAGGCTGCCAGCGAACATGAGATGGCCGTCGGTGGTGCAGCTCTCTACCAAGTCTGCGGACAGAAGCATCCAGAAAAGGAGCTTTCTTTAGAGCAATACATATCGCTACATCCACACATGTCGACTCAATTAGCAAACGACATTAGGGAATTCTCCTCGCAGCCAAAACACAAAGCAGAACTTGAGGATACTGTTCTGCGCATGCGGACCGAGGCCACCCAGGATTTACTTGAAGTCGTATGTGATAGCTATTACCGAGATGCAAAGGAACGGGAGTAGTCCGCAGCTTCTTTCGCATCGGGGTGTGATCTGGCCGGGGCTCAACCGGCATTCGGCGGAAGGGGTAGCCCTATAGGCAACCGGTTGGCTCATCCGCTGCCCGAGACTAAGTCTCAGATCACACCCCGATGCGCTCTCATAGAGAGGATCGGGCAGTTAACGACAGGCTGTCGTGGCGCTGGTTGGTCTTACCCGTGGGTGATTGACAGATCACTGATTACGCAGATCGAAGCGTCCTCAGGATCAGTGGTTTCGGAATAATCGACTTGGTTGTAGACGCCGCCGTGGAAGGCGAGAGTTTTAGTGTCCCAAGTGTTGTCGAGACGCATAGTTGCGGAAGTAGATTTCACGCCGTTACAGCTTGCCGAAACTGATACAGCGCCGCTGGAGTTGGCGTGAATGTTGATTTTGAAAAGCGCGCCGAGCGGTACGTTTTCCAGCACTGTCGAATTCACGGGATCGTCTTGCAGGTAGCTCGATCGGAACCCCATGATGATTTTTCCCTTGTTCCAGAACACCTTCACAGGTGGTCGCTCTGAGTCCTTTACATGAATTTGAGCGATCACAACCTTCTGCAGCGAGTTGACCTTTGTTACTCGCATCTCTTGTCGGTTCCAGTGGTCTGCTGCGCTGGAAAACAACCAGTAACCTGGCTCCTTCCATTCGCAGCGAGTTCGCTTCGTACTCTTACTCGAAGCTCCGAGCGTGGGCGCCGTCATCTGCAGTGAGCCATCGGGAAGCATCGAGATAACTTCCGGACACTCGAGTAGCACACCTGAAAATGCCTCAGCGTTAGATGCAGTGCACCCAGTGAAGGCCCGGGATAAGCTGACTCGGCGCATCCAGCTCTTCCGGTGTCCGTATCAGACCACGGGTTTCGGCCAGCTAAATAGCCCGCGTCCTAGTCATGTACCACCGTAGATCGTGCGGTCAGTCCCAACATTCTGAGATGTTGAAACTTGCACCAGGATCGGATCGTGTACAGTTGGCGGTTGATTACGCTCGCTCGAACGCCGTCCGGCGTGTTTACGGTGGAAAGCTTGGCTAAAGTCGCTCATCTTAGAGAGCGACAATTCAGCCTCGTCTTCTATTCGGAAACCGGCCTGTCGCCTGCCAAAGCTGTAGAGAAGCTACAACTTGAGACAGCCGGGAATACGGTGGAGCGAGGAAATCATCGCCAGGGACATGGGTTGCCGTGACAGGCGCCATTTACGGGTGGTATTCATCCGTAAGCTGGGTATTTCTCCGCAATCTTTGAGGCGAGAGCCCAGGGAAGTTGTTTGTGAGTGAATATGGGATGCGATCTTCATTCCGTGAATCGACGCCGGCACTTTCTGGTACCTGCTCAATGAAGTGGAGGGCCAGCGTCGCACCTACGCAAAATGGAACCCCTACGGCCATGCCTCAACGGCATGCGTTGAGATGCATCTACCCATGCCTGCATTGTTCAGCTCAAAACGTCTGTCCCAAGGAAAACTGAAACACCTGTGTATCAGCATTTTCGGGTGTGCGCACCGGGAATGCCACGTTAGCGCTCAATGGCCCCAACGGGCTATACCAAGTAACCCCAACCCCTACCGAACTGGCCATCTGGTCGAGGTCGACCCCGTCGCAACCCTGGGTGGTGCTCAGGTAGCATTTGTTGGAGTAGACGCTGCCAACGTCCCAGAACACCGAAGTGCGCACGGATTTGTTGTCTTTGATGAAGGGCATCGGAAACAGGTATTCAACGCCGCCGGTGATGAGGATGTTACCGCCCAGTGCTTCGGTGTCCCGGTCGGAATAATACGCCTGCCCAGCGCTGGCATAGGTGCCAGTGGCCGGAGTGTTGCGCGGGCCGAGGGTGCCGCTTTTGAAACCGCGCACCGAACCTTCGCCTCCGGCGGTGTAGTTTTCATAGAACGGCAGGCCTTCTGTCGAGCCATAGCTGTTGCCGTAGCCGATCTTGGTATGGAACCGCAGCGAGGTGGCGTCGGTGACCGAGAAGAAGGCTTGCCCGGTGTAGTCGAGCTTGTAGAAATTCAGGTCGCTGCCGGGCACTGTCATCATCAGGTTCAGGTTTTGCGAATGGCCGCGGGTGGCCAGTACGCTGCGGTTCAGGGTCGACTCCGACCAACCGATGTTAGCCTTGAGGTTGTTGAATTCTTTGCCTTCGCGTTCGATGAAGTCATAGATCTCATCGGCGCTGTAGGTGCCTGCTTCGATGCTGTCATGTTGCACCGTCACGCCGAAGCTCAGTCGTGAGGTTTCATTGATCGGGTAGCCGACTGTTGTTCCGGCGCCATAGCTATTGATGGAATAGTACGAATAATCGTCATCGTAATATTCGTTGTAGTCAGTGGCGTTGTAGAACAGGTTGTAGCCTAGGCTCACTCCGTCCGGCGTAAAGTAGGGGTTGGTAAAACCGAAGTTGTACTTGCTTTGGTAAGACGAGCGGGTCAGGCCCAGGCTGGCGTAATTGCCGGTGCCGAGGAAGTTGTTCTGGGTGATCGAACCGCCGAGGATGAGGCCGGAGCTCTGGGAGAAGCCAACGCTGGCGGTGATCGAACCGGACGCCTGTTCTTCGACGCTATAGTTCACATCGACCTGGTCATCGACGCTCGCTACCGCCGGGGTCTCGACGTTGACTTCCTTGAAGAAACCCAGGCGTTCCAGACGGGTCTTGGACTGGTCGATCAGGTAGGTCGAAGCCCAGCCACCTTCTATCTGGCGCATCTCACGGCGCAGAACCTTATCGTCGGTCTTGGTGTTGCCCCGGAAGTTGATGCGGTTGACGTAGGCACGCTTGCCCGGATCCACGACGAAGGTGACGTCGACGGTGTGATCGTCATTGTGCGGGGTCGGCACGGCGTTGACGTTGGCGAAGGTGTAACCCTCGTTACCCAGACGACGGGTGATCAAGTCCGAGGTAGTGGTCATGACTTTGCGCGAGAACACCTGGCCTTTTTGAACCAGCAGCAGCGACCTGACCTGGTCTTCCGGCACTTTCAGGTCGCCGCTGAGCTTGACGTCACGAACGGCGTACTTCTCGCCTTCGTTGATGTTGACGGTGATGTAGACATGCTTTTTGTCCGGGGTGATGGACACCTGGGTCGACGCGATATCCATGTTGATATAGCCGCGATCCAGATAGTAGGAGCGCAGACGCTCCAGGTCACCGGAGAGTTTTTCACGGGCGTACTTGTCATCGTTCTTGAAGAACGACAGCCAGTTGCTGGTCTTGAGGGTGAATTGGTCGGTCAATTCCTCTTCGGCGAAGACGGTATTGCCCACCACGTTGATGTGCTGGATCGCCGCTACGGAGCCTTCGTCTATCTTGATTTTCAGACCCACGCGATTACGCGGTTGCGGCACCACTTCGGCGTCGACCGACGCCGAGTATCGCCCTTGAGCGACGTACTGACGCAGCAGCTCGTTACGCACACCTTCGAGGGTGGCGCGCTGGAAAATCTCGCCTTCGGCCAGACCGGACTGTTTGAGGCCCTTCATCAGGTCTTCAGTGGAAATCGCCTTGTTGCCTTCAATCTCGATACTCGCGACCGAGGGGCGCTCGACGACCGTGATGACCAGGACATTACCCTCGTGCCCCAGTTGGATATCCTGAAAGAAACCGGTCTTGAACAGCGCACGGGTGGACTCCACCAGGCGACGCTCATCCGCGTCATCACCGACGTTCAACGGCAAGGCACCGAACACACTGCCTGCGGAAACGCGTTGAAGGCCGTCAATGCGAATATCGGAAATTTTGAAGCCTTGGGCGTGCGCAAGTGTGGCATTGAGCAGCAGTGCAGCCGAGCAGAGCAGGCGCGAAAAATTCATCAAGATCTTATCCAGAACACATCGACAAGCAGCGTAGGCGGGCGCGGTTAACTCACAGCAAGAGGAGTTACCGCGGAGCGAGCAGGCTGGTGGAGGTGAAGCATAAAAGCTCGGTGCGTTTGGTGCGGTTAACCAAGTGTCAAGTTAGGTAAAGGTTGGCACGGGGCGATGACGGTATGCAGTGCAAGGGCGATAATGCGCCGACACCCACTCCAGAGCTCCCCATGATCTGCGTATTGCTAGTCGACGATGACCAGGAACTGACTGAAATGCTCAGCCAATACCTGGAACGTGAAGGCTTTGAGGTGACAGCCGTGCACACGGGCGAGGAGGGCGAGGTTCAAGCGCTTTCCGGGCGCTACAGCATTGTGGTGCTGGACGTGATGCTGCCGCGGCTGTCGGGTATCGAGGTGCTCAGGCGCATTCGGGCCGCCAGCCAGGTACCGGTGGTTTTGCTCACGGCCCGTGGCGACAACATTGACAAGATCACAGGCCTGGAACTGGGCGCCGATGACTATGTGCCCAAGCCCAGCTCGCCGGGTGAACTGGTGGCGCGTTTGAGGGCGATCATGCGCAGGGTGCAGCCGGCGGATCAGTCGACCACGGAAGTGATCAGGACTGGCCCTCTGGTCTTGTGGCCCGGCAAGCGCCAGGCCCTCTGGCAGGGTCGCGAGCTGGGGGTGACCAGCACCGAGTTCAGCTTGCTCGAAGAACTGGCCCGATGTGCTGGACAGGTGGTGAGCAAACAGGATCTGTCACTCAATGCCTTGGGGTGTCCCTTGACCCGCTACGACCGGCGCATCGACGTGCACATCAGCAGCATTCGCCAAAAGCTGGGCCCGCGTCCCGACACCAAGGCCTGGATTCAGAGCGTGCGTGGCCTCGGTTACCTGTTGATCGCCGAATGATGAAACCCAGCCGGCTGTTCTGGAAACTGTTCCTGGCTTTTTGGCTCGCCACCAGCCTGACGTTTTTTGTCGGGCTGGGCATGCTGGTGCTGGGCAGTTTCAAGCCCGGAGATCCTCATCTGGAAGCGATCCTTGCCAGCGAAGAACAGCTGCTGCAACAGTTTGGTGTCGAGTCGGGCCGGCAGTTGCTGATGGTGTGGGAGCGTCCCGATGACCAGGCCATAGGCGTGTACGACAGTGCCGGCCAACTGCTGGCGGGATCGCCGGTTCCACGACCGGCCTATGAGCGATCGATCATCAGCAAGGACGGTATTACGCTGTCGCTAAGGTCTACACATTCCCCCGGCCGGGAAGGTGACCATAGGCCGGGGCGCCTGACGCCATTGATCATCGGCACGGTGATGAGTGCACTGTTCAGCTGTTATCTGGCGTATTACCTGGCGTGGCCTCTGGTCTACCTCAGGCGGGCGATGAGCGACGTGGCTCAGGGGCGCTTCGAAACCCGGGTCAAGCCGATGATGGGTGGGCGCCGCGATGAAATCGTCGATCTGGCTGAGGACTGCGACCGAATGGCCAACCAGCTGAAGCTGCTGGTGGAGGCTCAGCAACACCTGTTGCACGACATCTCTCACGAACTGCGCTCACCGTTGACGCGAATGCAAGCGGCCATCGGGCTGTTACAGCAAGATCCTGCACGCCAGGAAATGGTGGAGCGCATCGAGCGTGAGTTGGTGCGCATGGACACGCTGATCGAGGCGTTGTTGACCCTGGCGCGCTTGCAGGGCCGCCCGGGAAGTATCGAGCGTGAGCCGCTCGATATCATCGAATTGCTGACGGTGATTGTCGAGGACGCTCAATTCGAGGCGGGGATGAAAGGTTGCCGGGTCAGCCTTCAGACTTGCCCGGCCTTTGTCAGTCGTGTCAGTGGCGAGCTGTTGTATCGGTGTTTCGAGAACGTCATCCGAAACGCAGTGCGCTATACCAGGCCGAACACGACTGTTGTTGTATTGGCTGAGGTCAATCTCGACGCAAGCTGCCTTAGGGTGAGGATCACCGATCAGGGGCCGGGTGTTGAAAACGAGCGACTGCAGAGCATTTTCCACCCGTTCGAGCGCGGTATGACCGAGGCCAGTGCCGGTTTCGGTCTGGGCCTGGCGATCGCCGCCAGGGCCGTGGAAATGCACGGTGGCACGATCGTGGCGCGTAACGAGCCATCCTGTGGGCTGACCGTGGAAATCAGCCTGCCCGGTCTGGCCCGATCTTTACACGAAATTACATTGGCTTGACGGCCCTGTACGCACCACCTCAGTAGACTTTCCGCTCAAACTTACTCAGCGTTTGCTGATGTTTTAGCGTGGAGGTGATCATGTTTCTGGTTCATAAAAAGGGTTTCGTTTCCGGCAAGAAAATGGTCGACGGGCTGGTGCCCTATGACTTCTTTTGCGAAGACAATCCGGCCATCAACCTGTTTGTATTCACGGGCTCCGCCGCCCAAGGCAACACGGTCGAGGAACAGACACTCTGGGGCTTTACCCGTCTGGAGCGTTTTGAGGCACTGACCGGCACCCTCGTGTCGAACAAAAAGAATGAAGGCTGGTTTCAAACGGTCAATGTACTCACTGGCCCTGCCCAGAACGGTACTCAGAGTGTGAAGTTTCAGCGGGTGTTGAAAATCATCAGGCATGTGGGTGCATCGGGCCGTGTCACCAGCAAGGTCGACTATGAGATCCAGACAGATGAAGGCGACACCTACTTCACCCGCCGCCCTGCTACGTCCGACAGCGCGCAAACCATCATCTACGCGGCGGACTAATAACGTCTATCTCAACGACGCTTCAAGCGTCGGCGAGCTGAAACCGATAACCCACCCCATACAACGATTCGATCGGATGCTCTCCCGGGCAGGCCTGTTCGAGCTTGCGCCGCAGATTACGGATATGGCTGTCGACCGTGCGGTCGGTGACCACCCGGTGATCGGAGTAGATCCTGTCGAGCAACTGATCCCGGGAAAACACCCGTCCCGCAGAGCGGGCGAGGGTGCTGAGCAGGCGCAGTTCCAAGGGCGTCAGGTCCAGTGCGATGCCGTCGAGGGACGCCTGGTACTGCTCTTCGTCAATGTGCAGGCGTGGAGTTGCAGACGTCAGGAAATGCGGGCTGCGCCGCAGGATGGCCTTGACTCTGGCAACCACTTCGCGCGGGCTGAAAGGTTTGCAGATGTAGTCGTCGGCTCCCAGGTCCAGGCCCAGCAGGCGGTCCAACTCTTCGACGCGGGCGGTGATCATGATGATCGGCACGGCGCTGAACCCGCGCAGGTCTTGGCAGACTTTCATACCGTCACGCCCGGGCAGCATCAGGTCGAGCAAAATCAGGCGCGGTGCCTGGTCGCGCACCGTCGGCACCACCTGTAAACCGTTGTCCAGGCACAGGGTCGGGTAACCTGCGGCCACCAGATAATCCTGCATCAATGCAGCCAGCTTGGGTTCGTCTTCAACGATCAGAATCGGGCTGTCGTGGGGCATGGTTCAGATATTCCGTGGCAGGCGCAGGGTCAGCCAGAGGCCGCCGAGTGGGGAGTGAGCGGCACTGAGGCTGCCGCCGTGGGCGAGGGCGATGCTGTGACAAATCGCCAGGCCCAGGCCGGTACCTCCACTGGCGCGGTTGCGCGATGACTCGCCGCGATAGAAGCGCTCGAACAGGCGCGGCAGCTGCTCGGCCGAAACGCCAGGTCCGGAGTCGAGAAACTCAATGCACACATCCGCGCGGTCCAGCACGGCGCGGATGCGTATGAGCCCGTTCGGGTCGGTGTAGCGCACGGCGTTTTCCAGCAGGTTGGAAAACAATTGCTGCAAGCGATTGGCATCGGCCAACAGTTCCAGGGGCTGCGACGGCAGATCCAGTTCGACACGCAGGTGCCGGGCGTTCAAGCGCTCCTGGAACATCGATACGCAGGTTTGCAGCACTTGATCCAGTGTGCACGAGTTCTTGCGGTAGGTCAGCGCACCAACATCCGCCAAGGACAGCTCATAGAGGTCATCGACCAGTTTGCTGAGCATGCTGACCTCACCTTGCAAAGACTTCATCGACCCTTGGTTCAAGGTGCGTACGCCATCCTCGATGGCCTCCAGCTCGCCGCGCAACACCGACAGCGGGGTGCGCAGTTCGTGGGACACATCAGCCATGAATTCGCGACGCATCTGTTCATTGCGCTCCAGGGTGTAGGCGAGTTGGTTGAAGTCACGGGCCAATTGACCCACTTCGTCATTGGAGGCCACCGCCACCCGGCTGCTGTAGTCGCCGCTGGCCAGGCGGTGGGTCGCCGCGGCCACCCGTTTGACCGGCTCCAGCAGCGTGCGGGCGATCCACCAGGCAATCAGCATCGCCAGCAGTAGCGAAAAGGCGCCCATGACCAGGCTGGTGCGTAACTGGTATTGCTGGAACCGATCGCCGCCGGCTTCGGTCACGCTCTGGAACGGGGTCACGGCCAGCCAACCCACGGTTTCATCGGCGACTACAATCGGGCGTAACAGGGCGTCGTCGCCGATATCCGGGTAGCCGTTCACGCGTTTTTTGTGTTTATCCAACAAGGCGATGCGAAACAGGGCGCCCGTCAGGTCCGAGGCCATGGGGGTGCGTAAGTCGTTCTTCGCCGGATCTTCGCCGAGTTCGGGCCGCATGATGTCGAACCAGCGATCCGGCTGGTTGCGCAGAAATTCCCAATTACCCTCGCGCGCGTAGGCACTGGCCAGACGCGGTAACACTGGCGCCATACGGTCCAACGCCTGCTCATTGAGATAGCCGAGAAAGCCCCGGCCAAAACTCCAGCTCGTCGCCAAGCCCATGCTCAGGATGACCAGCAGCACGCTGGACAGTACCGCAATAAACAGCTTGGTGGAGATACTCAACTTCATGGAGATGGGCCGTTAGGAATGGATTGGACCATTTAGGCCCTGGCGTAGAAAAGATTCAACCCAGCCGGGCAATCTTCAATTTTCCTGCACATTTGCCTCGCAGGATGGCGCTGACTCAAGCCATCCCGTCTTGCAGAGGCAGCTATGTCGACGAAAATAATTACCAAATTCCTGGTAACCGCCGCGGTTCTCCTGTCCTTGATCATTCTGGTCATTCTGGGCGGCTGCTCCGGCGGCGAGCCGGCACTTGAAGCGGTCCCCCCCAAAGTCTCGGTGATCAGCATAAAACCCCAGAGCCAAGTGCTGACCACCGAGCTTGCGGGGCGCACTCAGGCCTTTATGGTGGCGCAGATCCGTCCGCAAGTCGGCGGCATCGTGCAGCGGCGTTTGTTTGTCGAGGGGGCGGATGTCAAGGTCGGGCAGGCGCTGTATCAATTGGATGCGGCGTCCTATACGGCCGCGCTGGCGCAGTCCCAGGCGAGCCTGGCCAAGTACCGCGCCACGCTTAAATCAGCGCAGGCCACCGCCAAGCGCGATACCGAACTGGTGAAGATCAATGCCATCAGTCAGCAAGATAACGAGGACGCCCAAGCGACCTTGCTGACCGCCGCCGCCGACGTGCAGGTCGCCGAGGCCGAAGTCCAAACCGCACGGATCAACCTGGCTTACACGCGTATTACCTCTCCGGTCAGCGGGCGTATTGAAACCTCCACGGTGACCCCAGGGGCGCTGGTGGTGGCCAATCAGGACAGCGCATTGACCACGGTGCAGCAACTCGATCCGATCTATGTGGACGTTACCCAATCGACCACGGAACTGCTGCGGCTCAAGCGTGACTTGGCCAGCGGCGTGTTGCAGTCCAACGGCGATGGCGAGGCATCGATCAGCCTGAAGCTGGACGACGGCACCACCTACAACCAGCCGGGGCGGCTCAAGGTCAGCGGTATCAGCGTCAACGAGGGCACGGGCACCGTGACCCTGCGCGCTGTCTTCGCCAACCCCGATCACCTGCTGCTGCCGGGCATGTATGTGCGCGCGGTGCTGGAACAGGCGCGCAATGACCAGGCCATTGTGATTCCGCAAAAAGCGGTAAACCGTAGCGCCAGCGGTGTGACCACGGCGTTGCTGGTGGTCGACGGCAAGGTCGAACAACGTGAGCTGACCCTCGATCGCGCGATAGGTAATCAATGGTGGGTCACTTCGGGCCTGAAGGCAGGTGATCAGTTGATCGTCGAGGGCGGACAAAAAGTCCGTGCCGGCGCCGCCGTGCAAGTGCAGGACGCCAATGCTCAAGCTGCCACACCGTCCACTCCAGTGAAGGAGGGTTGAGCGTGGCGCGTTTTTTTATTGATCGACCGATTTTCGCCTGGGTCATCGCCATCGTGATCATGCTCGGTGGCAGCCTGTCCATCAGCCAGTTGCCGTTGGAGCAATACCCGGACATCGCGCCGCCCACGGTGAAGATTTCCGCCACTTACACCGGGGCTTCGGCCAAGACCGTGGAAGACTCGGTGACCCAGGTCATCGAACAGCAGATGAAAGGCCTGGATAACCTGACCTACATGTCCGCCACCAGCAGTTCGGCGGGCAGTGCCAGCATCAGTCTGACCTTTACCGCCGGCACCGACCCGGATGTGGCCCAGATGCAGGTGCAGAACAAGCTGCAACAAGCCGAGTCGAGACTGCCGCAATCGGTACAGAGCGAAGGCCTGACCGTGACCAAGGGCGGTTCGGACTTCTTGATGATTGTCGCCCTGGCGTCGGATGACCCCAGCGTGACCGGCACCCAGATCGGCGACTACATTTCCACCACCTTGCTGGACTCCATCAGCCGCATCGACGGCGTCGGCGATGTGCAGACCCTGGGATCAGGCTACGCCATGCGTATCTGGCTGGACCCGGCCCTGCTGGAAAAATACGCGCTGATGCCGTCAGACATCAGCAGTGCCCTGGAAGCGCAGAACACCGAAGTCTCCGCTGGCCAGCTCGGTGGCTTGCCGGCGATCAAGGGGCAGCAGTTGAACGCCACGATCAGCGCCCGCAGCAAACTGCAGACGGTCGACGAGTTTCGCAACGTGGTGGTCAAGTCCAACAGCGACGGCGCCGTCGTGCTGCTGGGCGATGTCGCGACCTTGGAATTGGGCAGTGAAAGCTACGACATCAGCACCGCCCTCAACGGCAAGCCCGCCGCTGCCATGGGTGTGCAGTTGGCGGCAGGCGCCAATGCGCTGAACGTCGGCAAGGCGGTCAAGGCCAAGCTCAAAGAGATGGAGCCGTTCTACCCGAGCGAAATGCAACTTAAAAACGTGATTGCCTACGACACCACGCCGTTTGTCAGCCTGTCCATCGAGGAAGTGGTCAAAGCCTTGGGCGAGGCCATCGTGCTGGTGGTGTTGATCATGTTTCTGTTCCTGCAAAACCTGCGCGCGACGCTGATCCCGGCGATTACCGTGCCGGTGGTGCTGCTGGGCACGTTCGGTGTGCTGGCGATGTTTGGCTACTCGATCAACACCTTGACGATGTTTGCCATGGTCCTGGCGATCGGCTTGCTGGTGGACGACGCCATTGTCGTGGTGGAAAACGTCGAGCGGCTGATGGGCGAGGGGTTATCGCCCGTGGCGGCCACGCGTCAATCGATGGGGGAAATCAGCAGCGCGCTGGTGGGCATCACCCTGGTGCTGAGCGCGGTGTTTATCCCCATGGCGTTTTTCGGGGGGTCCACCGGGATTATCTATCGGCAGTTTTCCGTGACCATCGTTTCGGCCATGGTCCTGTCGGTGTTGGTGGCGATGACCCTGACACCCGCGCTGTGCGCCTCGTTGCTCAAAACCCGCGACGGCCAGGGGCATGGTGCCCAGCACGGGTTCTTCGGCTGGTTCAACCGCACCTTCGAGCGTGCCAGCGCCGGTTATGAGCGCTGGGTCGGGGTGGTGCTGCGGCATTGGGTACGCAGCCTGCTGCTCTATGGCGTGGTGCTGGTGATCATGGCGGTGGGCTACATGAGCCTGGCCACTTCATTCCTGCCGGACGAAGACCAAGGGATCCTCCTGGCACAGATCCAGTTGCCCGTGGGCGCGACCGACAGCCGTACACAGGCGGTGATCAAGCAATTCGAGGACTACATCCTCAAACAGCCCGAAGTCGAAGCGATGATCAGCATCAGCGGGTTGGGCATGGGGGGGAACAGCCAGAACACTGCGCGGGCGTTTATCCGCCTCAAGGATTGGGATGAGCGCGGTGGCCGCGGCCAGAGTGCGGCCGCGATTGCCCAGCGAGCGACCATGGCACTGGCCAGCATTGGCGATGCCGACGCGTTCGTCATGCAACCGCCGACCGTACGCGGTCTGGGCCAGAGCTCGGGGTTCGACTTGCAACTCAAGGACCTCGGTGGCCTGGGCCATGATGCGCTGGTGGCGGCCCGCGAACAGTTTCTTGAGCTGGCCAGAAAAGATCCACGCTTGCTGGGAGTGCGCAGCAACGGCCTGGACGATGCGCCGCAGCTCAAGGTCAGCATCGATGACCGCAAGGCTGGCGCCCTGAGCCTGAGTACCAGCGATATCAACACCACGTTGTCGACGGCGTTGGGCGGTACGTACGTGAATGACTTTCTCAACCAGGGCCGGGTGAAAAAAGTCTATGTGCAGGGCCAGGCATCCGCGCGCATGCAGGCCGCCGACCTGGATCATTGGTTTGTGCGCAACAGCAACAATGAAATGGTGCCGTTCTCATCGTTTGCCAGCAGCACCTGGAGTTACGGCTCACCGTTACTGGAGCGCTACAACGGTAACGCCTCGCTGGAAATCGTCGGTGACCCCGCGCCAGGCGTGAGTGCCGGTGACGCGATGAATGCCGTGGAGGCCATCGTCCGGCAATTGCCCCAGGGCATCGGCTACGAATGGACCGGGCAGTCCTATCAATTGCGACTGTCCGGGTCCCAGGCCCCGATGCTCTATGCCATCTCCGTCTTGTTTGTATTCCTGTGCCTGGCCGCGCTCTACGAGAGTTGGTCGGTGCCGTTCTCGGTGATTCTGGTGGTGCCCCTGGGGGTGATCGGTGCCGTGCTGGCGACCCGCGTCGCCGGGTTGAGCAACGACGTGTATTTCCAGGTGGGGCTGTTGACCACCGTGGGCCTGGCCGCGAAGAACGCGATCCTGATCGTGGAGTTCGCCAAGCACCTGCAAGAGCAGGGCAACAGCCTGATCGACGCGACGCTGATCGCGGTGCGCCAACGCTTGCGGCCGATCCTGATGACGTCCCTGGCCTTTATGTTCGGCGTGCTGCCGCTGGCCTTGAGTACCGGCGCAGGCTCCGCCGGGCGCCAGGCCATCGGTACGGGCGTACTGGGCGGCATGTTCAGCGCCACGGTGCTGGGGATCTTCTTGGTCCCGCTGTTTTTTGTGCTGATCCGCCGCCGTTTTGGCGGCGAGCGCAGCGCTAACCAATCTGCCCCGACAGGTGATGCATGATCAAGTCTCACT
The DNA here is from genome assembly GCF_054481235.1 of Pseudomonas fluorescens group sp. PF-69. Lineage (NCBI taxonomy): Bacteria > Pseudomonadati > Pseudomonadota > Gammaproteobacteria > Pseudomonadales > Pseudomonadaceae > Pseudomonas > Pseudomonas fluorescens group sp. PF-69. Next base: position 4,027,774 of record NZ_JBTMNC010000001.1, read on the forward strand.
GGCCTTTGCTGGCCGCCATGGTCCTGGGGGGCTGCGTCAACCTGGCGCCCCAGTATGAGCGTCCTGAAGCACCCGTCTCCGGCCAATGGCTGCCGGCGGCCAACCTGCCGAAAGGGCAGGTGGGTGCTGATGTGAAATGGCAACAGTTCTTCACCGACAGCCGCCTGGCGCAGTTGCAGGCGTTGGCGCTGGCCAATAACCGCGACTTGCGCCTGGCCAGCCTGAATGTTGAAAAAGCGCAGGCGCAATACCGCATCAAGCGCGCAGACCTGTTTCCTACCATCGATGCGAGCGTCAGCGGCACCCATAGCCGTACGCCTGGGTCGCTGTCCAACACCGGTACGGCGGTCACCAGCCACGATTACAGCGCGCAATTGGGCCTGAGCAGTTATGAACTGGACGTGTTTGGCCGGGTCCGCAACCTTCGCGACGAAGCGCTGGAAAACTACCTGGCGCTGACGGAAACCCGACGCAGCACGCAAATCAGCCTGGTGGCCGAAGTGGCCACCGCCTGGCTGACCCTGGCCGCCGACAACGAACGGCTATTGCTGGCCCAGGAAACCCTGACCAGCCAATTGGCCACCTACGACCTGACCCAGCGTAGCTATGCCCTGGGCGGCTCCTCCGCGTTGTCCGTGGCGCAAGCCCAGACCACCGTCGAGTCGGCGCGCGGCGATGTGGCGTCCTACGAGAGCCAGATTCTGCAGGACCGCAATGCCTTGCGCCTGTTGGTCGGCAGTGACCTTCCCGAAGCGCTCCTGCCGGGCACGCACTTGGAATCGGCGGCGGTGCTGGTGGACATACCGGCGGGTTTGCCTTCGAGCCTGTTGCAACAACGCCCGGATGTGCTGTCGGCGGAACACACGCTCAAGTCGGCCAATATCGACATCGGCGCGGCCCGTGCGGCGTTCTACCCCAGCATCAGCCTGACCGCCAACGCTGGCTCGTCCAGTGCGGCGTTGGCCGGCCTGTTCAAGTCCGGCAGCGGTGCCTGGACCTTTGCACCGAGCATCAGCGTGCCGATTTTCGATGGCGGGAGTAACCGCGCGACCTTGGATTCGGCCAAGGTCGAGCGCGATATCCAGATACAGACGTATCAGCAGACCCTGCAGACCGCGTTTCGCGAAGTGGCCGACGCACTGGCTGTGCGCAGCACCCTGGATCGTCGTATCGCCGCACAACAGGCACTGACCGACGCCAGCCGCAAAAGCTTCGAACTCTCGGATGCGTTGTATCGGGGCGGGTCCAAAAGCTACCTGGAAGCCTTGGATGCGCAGCGCTCGCTCTACAGCGCTCAACAGGACCTGATCACCCTGCGCCTGACCGAGCAGAGTAATCGCATCACGTTGTACAAAGTGTTGGGGGGCGGTTGGAATTGACCGCCCATGGGAAATGGCTCTGCCACCTGCACACAGTCTCGCAGCGATGGAACGACGTGCGCGCACCAAACCGGCTTACTTCATTCAATGGGAAATCAACATGTGTGCCTATCGTTCCACGTTAAGCCGTTGCGTCCAGGTACTGACCTGCGCCGGTTTCATCACGCTTTCACCCCTTGCCTGGGCGAATTCCGACGCAGATCCGTGGGAAGGTATTAACCGACCTATCTTTTCATTCAATGACACGTTGGATACGTATGCACTGAAGCCACTCGCCCAAGGCTATCAATTTGTCACCCCCCGCATTGCTCAAGACGGTATTCATAACGTTTTCAACAATCTGGGGGAGGTCAAAAATCTGGCTAATAATTTACTTCAAGCAAAGTTTCATAGTGCCGGGGTTGATACGAGCCGCTTTTTACTTAACAGCACGGTAGGCCTTGTGGGGTTGATCGACATCGCGACGCCTATGGGGCTGCGGCGCAGTGATGAAGATTTCGGTCAGACCCTCGGTCACTGGGGTGTAAATAGTGGTCCTTATCTTGTACTGCCACTCTTGGGGCCAAGCACACTTCGCGATGCGCCAGCCGTCCTGCCCGATGCCTACGCCAACCCGGTTCGCTACATCGGCGATGTCCCCACGCGCAACAGCCTGTACGGCGTGGGCCTGATCGACGGACGCGCTCAATATATAAAATCCGAAAAGCTCATCACCGGCGATAAGTACAACTTTATCCGCAGTGTTTATCTGCAAAGCCGAGAGTTCAAGATCAGGGCTGGAAACGTAGAGGATGACTTTTGATAAGTGCGTTTCGACCTTGGGATGAAGATACCCGTTGATACGATCAACAGCACCTGATCACCCTGCGACTGACCGAGCAGGGTAACTGTGTGACGTTGTGCAGCGCGTTATCCAGCAGCCCGGCCAAGTGGTTGTTGAGCAACGGATCTTGATGGTAAGCGTCGCTAACAAGGTGCATCAGCATGCGCTCCAGCCCGTTACGGCCGCTCAGGTGCATGTCGCAGGTCTGCGTCAGCTGCCCGGCGTCGCCCTGGGATAGCGGGAGTTTTCATGAACAGGACGCTTTGCGTCTGCACGGATATATTTTCGACACTTTCTAGCAATATTCGCAAATGCCGCATTAGCTAGAGTAGTTCACCGAAACTCGACAACGCTGGGGCCAACGATGACTCCATGACCAGCCTCAGATTCAGCTCAATTGATAGATTGATAGATTGATAAAGGTCACACCATGTGCGGCGGTTAACTGGCAATATTTATTAAATAGATTGACCAGGGTATTCACAGACAGAGTTTGAAAGCGCGCGATCGCAGCTCGGCAGGTGCGTGTTCGCGGCCTGATCGATATTTTACTCCCGCGCCGCACGTCTAAGGAACTGATCGTGATGACCATCCCGAGTAACGATGCGAAAGCTTCCAGGCGGCGTATTTCCGCCAGAGTTCTTCTCATCCTTGTCATTGTTATGGCAGCCGGCGTCGGCGGCGCTTGGTATTGGTGGCAGAGTCAGCATGGCAAAGTGCCCGAGGGGCTTGTGTCAGGGAATGGGCGCATCGAATCCGACCAGGTCGACATCGCCGCGAAGTTGGCCGGGCGCATCCGGGAGGTCTTGGTCCAGGAAGGCGATCTCGTCACGGCGGGACAAGTACTGGCGCGCATCGATACGACGGAGTTGCAGGCCCAGCGTGCCAAATATGTTGCCGACGTGGCTTCAGAGGACGCCTCGATGCTTGAAGCGAAAGCGACCGTCACTCAGCGGCAGGCAGAACTGGCCCTCAAGAAAGCCAATCTTCGCCGGGCTCTTAAGCTTGTTGAAACAGGGGCGATCAGCCAGGAGGACCGCGATCAGGCACAGAGCGACCATGATTCCGCGCGCGCCGTCCTTGACGCTGCGCAGAGGATCGTGACAGCGCGCGAGCGGTCGGTTACGGCCGCGCAAGCTCTGGTCGATCAGATCGACGCCCAGATCGCCGATACTATCCTTCTGGCGCCGGTGCGGGGCCGCGTTCTCTATCGACTGGCCAATCCCGGAGAAGTCCTTTCGGCGGGCGGCAAGGTCCTGACGATTATTAATCTGTCGGAAATTTATATGGAGATCTACCTTCCCTCCGAACAGGCCATGCGCCTACCCATCGGGTCGCAAGCGCGAATTCAGTTCGACGGTACCGACTTCGCCGTCCCGGCCAAAGTGAGCTTTGTCTCTCCAGAGGCTCAATTCACACCCAAGCAGGTCGAAACGCGCAGTGAGCGCGACAAACTGATGTTCCGGATCAAGCTGCGCATACCGCCAAGTCTCGTCGAGCGTCACATCGAACAGGTGAAAACGGGCGCCCGTGGCATCGGCTATGTGCGCCTTGATCCGAACCCGCCCAAGTGGCCGGATAACCTGCAAAAGCGCCTCCAGGATGATCCTGTTGATGCGGGAGATTGACGATGGTGGCTTGCGTCCCGATCGCCAAGGTTCGCGGCGCGACCCATGTCTATGGCGAGGTCTGCGCGCTCGACGATGTGTCGCTCGAACTGCCGAGCGGTCGGATGACGGGCGTCATCGGTCCTGATGGAGCCGGCAAGTCCACGCTTCTCGGCCTGATCGCCGGTGCGCGCAAGCTGCAGACCGGCTTGGTCGAGGTGCTCGACGGTAGCATGGACAATGCACGGCATCGCCGTTCCGTCTGCACGCGCATTGCCTATATGCCGCAAGGACTCGGCAAGAATCTTTATCAGGAAATCAGCGTCCGCGAGAACCTGGCCTTCTTCGGAGCGCTCTTCGGTCTGTCCGCGTCAGAGTGTGACGCACGCACGCGCCGCTTGGCGGCCGCCACCGGCCTGCTGCCCTTTCTTGACCGGCCTGCCGGAAAGTTGTCGGGCGGCATGAAGCAAAAACTCGGTCTGTGCTGCGCGCTCATTCACGACCCCGATCTTCTTATTCTCGACGAGCCAACGACAGGGGTCGATCCGCTGTCGCGCCGACAGTTCTGGAATCTCATCGGCGATCTGCGGCGCGAGCGGCCGACGATGAGTGTTGTCGTTTCCACCGCCTATATGGACGAGGCGAGCTATTGTGATTGGCTCATCGTGATGGATCACGCAAAAGTGCTCGCCTGTGGCACGGCGGATGAGTTGCGCGCGAAGACCGGCGAACAAACCCTGGAAGCTGTCTTTGTCGCCCTGCAGCCAGGACAAAAATCGAAGTCTCAGCGCCTCGTCATTGCACCACGCATACCGAGCACGGAGGCTCCGGTCATTGTCGCGAAGAATTTGACATGCCGTTTCGGCAGTTTTACCGCAGTCGATCGCGTCAGCTTCGCCATCGAGCGCGGAGAAATTTTTGGCTTCCTCGGCTCGAACGGCTGCGGCAAGACCACGACCATGAAGATGCTGACCGGGCTGCTGGCGCCGAGCGAGGGAGAGGCCCAGGTATGCGGAAAGCCGGTCGATGCCAATGACCTGTCGATCCGCCAGCGCGTCGGCTTCATGTCGCAATCGTTCTCACTCTATGGCGAACTCACCGTACAGCAGAATCTCCTTCTTCATGCCCGTCTTTTTCATCTGGCCGCAGACCACATTAAGGACCGCATAGCCAAACTCCTGGTCGATGTCGGTCTTGTCGATTATGTCGACGCTGAAGCCAATTCGCTGCCGCTCGGGGTGCGGCAACGCCTTTCTCTGGCCGTGGCGATCGTGCACGATCCCGAGCTGTTGATCCTGGATGAGCCCACGTCGGGTGTCGATCCGCAGGCACGCGACGAGTTTTGGCGCCTGCTCGGCGATCTCTCGCGAAGCCGCAATGTCACGATCTTCGTCTCCACGCATTTCATGAGCGAGGCGATGCGTTGCGACCGCATTTCATTGATGCATGCGGGGTGCGTCCTCGTCTGCGACACGCCGCAGAACGTCATCGCCTCCAAAGGCGGAGTGGATCTGGAAGAGGCGTTCATCGCCTATATCGAGGACGCCGAGACCTCTTCGTCCGCGCCCGAAGCGGCGACGCCCCAGGTGCAGATACTGCAAAAAGCCGAGGCTTCGTCGTCCGGCCGCTCAACCTTCATGCCGCTGCGACGCCTCCTCGCCTATGCCAAGTGCGAGACGCTGTCGCTTATGCGCGATCCGGTGCGACTGGTCTTCGCCTTCCTCGGCTCCTTCTTCATGTTGTTGATCTTCGGCTTCGGTGTCTCCAGCGACGTAACCAATCTCACCTACGCGGCGTTTGACCACGACAACACGCCGCAGAGCCGGGCCTATCTCGTCAATTACTCGAGTTCGCAATACTTCACCGAAAAGACGCCGATCCGTAGCGTCGATGAAATGCAGCAGCGCCTGAAGTCAAACGACATCACGCTTGCCATCGAGATTCCACCGGACTTCGGGCGCCTGGTAAAACGCGGCTCCGATTGGCAGGTAGCGGCCTGGATCGATGGCGCCAACACCTCGCGCGCCGCCACCATCGAGGGCTATGTCGAGCAGGCACACAATCTCTTCTCCGAGCAGCGAGATCGGGAGTCCAGCGTCCCGGCGGCCTCCAACCCGACGACCAGCCTTGAGGTCCGCTATCGTTACAACCCGACAGCCGAAAGCATCTATGCGATAGGGCCGGCCGTGCCGGCGATGCTGCTCATGATGTTTCTTGCCATTCTGATGGCTGTCAGCGTTGCCCGCGAAAAAGAGATCGGCACAATTACGAACTTTTACGCCACACCCACAACGCGGCTGGAGTTCCTGATCGGCAAGCAGTTGCCCTACGTCGGCGTCGGCATGATCAACTTCTTCATCATGACCGCGACCGTGCTGTTCCTCTTCAAGGTCCCGCTCAAGGGCGACATTCTCACCCTGGCGCTTGGCGCGCTTTTCTATGTGGCGGCGGCCACTGGCTACGGGCTTTTCATCTCGACCTTCACGTCGAGCCAAGTCGCAGCGGTGTTCGCCGGAGCGGTGCTGTCATTGCTGCCGACCATGCAATTCTCCGGCATGATGCAGCCCGTCTCGACGCTGGAGGGTGGTGCACGCCTCATGGGGTCGATCTGGCCCACGAGCTACTACATGCATATGAGCGTCGGCGCGTTCACCAAGGGGCTTGGCTTCAGCGACATGGCTACCGATCTGCTGACGCTGGCCCTGTTTTGTCCGACCTTCCTGCTGCTGTCCGCGCTGCTCTTGCGCAAACAGGAGAAATAACGTGCGCAGCCTCTCCAACATATTCTGGCTCGGCACCAAGGAGTTGCGCACCCTCTCGAAGGACACGATGATGATCCTCTTCATCATCTGGTCCTTCGGCGTCAGCATCTATACGCAGTCGACCGGAGCCGGCGAGACCGTCAACAACGCCGCCGTGGCAATCGTTGACGAAGACAACTCCAGCCTCTCGCGATCGATTGCCGGACTTTTCTATCCCCCTTACTTCCAGACGGCCAAAACAATCGGCGCCGCCGATATCGATCGCGCTATGGACGAAGGTCTCTACACCTTCGTCGTCGTCATTCCTCCGCGCTTTGAAGCGGATGCGCGCAACGGGCGCGATATCAAAGTGCAAGTCAACGTGGACGCCACTGCGGTTCAGCAGGCGTCCTTGGGCGCCGGCTATATCCAGAACATGGTGACCGACAAAGTCAAGCGCTACCGACAAGAGGCGAAGCAAACCAACGGTCTCTCCTCCAACCTCGTCATCCGCCGCGCCTTTAATCCAAACGGCACGCAATCCTGGTTCCGCGCGATCGTCGGCCTTGCCGATCAGCTGTCGATGCTGATTATTATCCTGACCGGCGCGGCGCTTTTGCGCGAGCGGGAGCATGGCACGATTGAGCACCTGCTGGTGATGCCGCTGTCGGCCTTCGAGATTGCGCTCGCCAAGGTGTGGTCGAACGGGGTGGTGATAATCGTCGGCTTCATCTTCTCTCTTTTATTCGTGATCGAGGGGCTCCTCGACGTTCCGATTGCCGGCTCGCGCGGTCTCCTGGTGCTTGGAACCGTCATCTACGTCTTCGCCACGGCGGCGATCGGCATCTTCTTGGGCACGCTCGCCCGCACCATGGCACAGTTTGCCCTTTTGATGATGATGACGGTGATGCCGATGATGATGCTGTCGGGCGGTATGTCGCCGATCGAGAGTCAGCCGCAATGGGTCCAGTACGTGACGTGGTTTTTCCCGTCACGGCACTATGTGAGCTTCACGCAGGCGATCGTTTATAGAGGTGCGGATCTCGGCATCGTCTGGAAAGAGTTCCTGACGGTCCTGGTGATGGGTATGACATTTCTCTCGGTGAGTTTGGTGCTGTTCCGACGGTCCGTTGCAAACTTGCGATAGGGCGATGCGCGTGATGAGCCTGGCACGCGCTTTCGCCGTGCGGCAGGCGCGCCAGCTCTTGCCGCGCCGCTTCAATCTCCCCAGTGTGGCGTCCGCGCTCCCTATCGATGTTGACCTCCGATCCGTCTTGGCGGCGAATCGTCCGTACTCCTCGCAGCCCACGCTCAATGGCGTAACCAAGGCGACGCCATAGCCCATTGGGGCTTTCGAATGGTGGGGTCAAGGTTATCTCCGGTAGGCGCCGCCCTCCGTGACCGGATGCGACAGAGGATAGTGGCTATTTGGAATTACTCGGGTTTTCGAGTAAGGTTGCCCCAAATCCCGTACAGGCAATGGACAGCAATAATGATGATGGAGCGTTCAATCAGTACAAAACAAGAGGCTTACCTTGGCTACGAGATCCTCGTTGCTGCAGAAGGCCCCTTCAGAGCAAAGCCTGACGGCCTGGAAAGTTTGCGGACGTATCACACAACAAATGTTTCGATTTGGTTGGCCGGACAGATGATCAGAGAGTGGGACGAATCACCTGCAATGCTCTTTGTCTCGCGCGACGATGCAATTGAGTTTGGGTTTGAAATCGGCCGAATGATCGTCACTCAGCGCTACAAATCATCAGCTTTCAATCCGCTTGCTCGTGTGCGCAAACTCTTTAAGCTGCCGCGACTGCTTTTCAGCAATTAGGATTTTAGGTCGCGACATGTTTGCGAAGCGTGCGGACTCTTCAGGAGGTGCGGCGGCGAGATTGAGCAGGAAGGTCGACACCGTCTCCTGCCATTCGTCGAAGTCGTGGCGCTCGCCCAGCACCTGAAGGGCATCATCAAGCGCCTTCGACACAATCAACGTGCGCTTCTCGGCTCCGATCCGATCCGCTCCAGCAAGCCTTTCTGCTTGGCACGCTTTTCTCGCTGGAGCTGCACATTGTCTTTGGCCATGACCTACCTCTTCTATCCCACTGGCCGGCAAGCCGGCAACATCGGCTTGTTCCAGAACAAGCAGGAGATGATCGACCTCTATACCAATCAGCTCAACATGCTGGAGGATCAGAGGGACGCCGAGGCCGATATCGCCAAATGGCAAGGTGAGCAGGCGAGACCCTGGCCTAATACAAAAACGCCGAGAAGGAACTGGAAGCCTCCCAGCGCGCGGGAGTGATCAGCCAGGCGAGTTATCCGGAGCAGCGCGTCAGTCTGTTGAAGCAGCAGGCCGACGAAGTTGCCCAAGGCTACCAATCTGAAATCGATGCGCTCGAAGCAGCCAAGACTAAGAAGAGCACGACCGGTGCTCAGATTATCCAAATCGATCAGAAGATCGCGGATGCTCGCACCGCAATGGTCAAGGCGCAGCAAGACGGCGACAGCGGTATCCGTCCGGCAAAGTCATCTAGCCCGTCCTCCAAAGCTATCGTATCCGTCCGGCGTTTGAGCCCGTCGGCAAAGCAAAGTAACTCGTCTTCTCGCGCCGCCCCTGCGGAGTGCGCTAAACCTAGGTCAGATTTAATCCGCCGTCTGACAGGAGTATTTCACCGGTTAAGTAGTCCGAATCAACCAACATTGCAACAGCGTTTGCAATATCGTCTGGGCTAGCGGCCCTGCGCATTGGGGCGCGATCTCGCCACAACTCTTGGGCACCTGTCCACTCTGCGGTCAGAGGCGTGTCGACCAAGCCAGGCGCCACAGCATTTACGCGAATGTCTGGCCCAAGTGACACCGCGAGCAAGCGGGTCATGTGATTGAGCGCAGCTTTGCTCACCGCGTAGGGAATGGATGCGCCCTTAGGACGGACACCAGCATGCGAACTGATGTTTACGACGCTACCTGCTCGACGGTAACGGGCGGCATCGCGCAATGCCGATTCGGCCAATGCGACTAGGTGGAACGGCGCCACCACATTTATCTCGTTAAGTTCGTGCCACACCGCCGAAGTGGCCGAGGCAAGATCGCTGTGCGGAATAACTCTGCTGATGCCGGCGTTATTGACCAATACGTCGAGCTGACCCCACGCGGCGATCGCCTCGTTAACAAGCCTGACCCTGTCAGCTTCAAAAGCAAGATCAGCTTGCACGTAGATAGCCTGTTTCATTTCGGCAGCCATAGCGCGACCCGTATCCGCAGAGTTTCGCGAATGGAGGACCACCGCATAGCCTGCCCGGCTCAGTGTACGTGCAATGGCTGCGCCGATACCGGAAGTGGACCCTGTAACCAACGCGACGCGTAGTGCGTTATCGATTGGAGGATTGGGTTTCATATGGAAATCTCGAAGGGGTTGCTAGAGAACCACCACCGCAACACCGTGGGTCGTCGTAGGTGGGAATCATTTCCTATCTGCTGGTAAGTTGCCGACCCTGAATGTCGTGCTGTTGGAAGTCATATTTGTGCAGCTGGTTCTTAAAATGCAGTCTGGATATCTCAGTGTGCACCCGTTTCACGAGTTACTGATGTTTGTTTCGAGGTCACGCAATGGACAACAATATACGTCAGGGCATCCCGACTTGCGTAACTAAACGGGTTGCCATTTATGCGGCCGCAGTTCGGAAATCTCACTCGCACGCTGTGTTGGCAAACGCGTGAGAACGTCCTTCAAATAGATCTCGGTCACGCCGAGTTCAAAACTGGCCTTATAGCCGCCAAAATCGTCGCAGACCAACTTGCCTTTCCAGCCTTTCAGGAAGTTGCGGGCGTGTTCTCCGGCGCGGCTGGGGCTGAAGTCATAGACGACCGCTGCCAAGTCCGAAAACTGGCTAGTAGCGTAGGCCCATACATCGGAACGATGGGTTTTCTTTGCGCCAGGCTTGAGCATCTGTACCGGCGTTTCGTCGGCGTGGATCACGGCGTGTGCAAGAACGGCATCACGCAAGGCACCCGAACTTGGCGATCATGACGTGGGCTAGCAGCCCTGCGGTCGGAATGCCCTTATCGATGACGTGCGCTGGAACGGGTGCCTGAATCAGCGTTTCGCAGTCATCACAAACCCACTTGCCGCTGATGTGGCGTTCGACGGTGAACACGCCCGGCGTGTAGTCGAGCTTTTCGCTGACATCCTCGCCAATACGCTTGAGGGCGCAGCCGCACTGGCAGTGGCTATTGTCGGGTTCGTGATGGATCAGGGTGCGCGGAAACTCCGGCGGTAACGCCGTGCGCTTAGGTTCTTGCGTTGTCTCGGTAGCAACTGAAGGTGTTTGCAGTGCCTGAAGTTCAGCCTCAATCGCCGCGATATCAGTATCGATCAGATCGTCCAGCAAGCTGGCCTGCTGCGGATTTAACTGCTCGCTACGCTTGGCAAATTTGAAACGTTTGAGTTGTGCAATCTCGTGGGTCAGCTTCTCGATCACCGCTTGGTCACGGTGAGTCTTTTTACCCATGGTCTCGACTGTCTGATCAAGATTCTCGACACGCTGCATCAACTGCGCCGCCAAAGCACGCAGTTGTTCAGGGGTTAGTTGGTCAAGATTGGGGAGCGAAGTCATGCCGCAGACTTTGCCAGAACAGGCTAATACCGACGATAGATCCATCGGACAATTGCACGGCCCAACTGGCTGCGGCAGGCGTTACAGGATGAAAATCGCACCACCTGGCCCGACTCTTTGCCAAGGCAAGCCCAGCACCAAAGCTTGTAGCTGTTCTGTACCCAACTCCACCTGAGTACCGTGTCGAGAGCCCGGCCAGAAGAACTTGCCCTGGTGCAAACGGCGGGCCGCCAGCCAGATGCCCGGACCGTCGTGTACCAACACCTTGATACGTGTGGCGCGACGATTGGCGAACAGATAAGCGCAGTGCGGCTGCGCCGCACCGAACACCGCCACCACTCGTGCCAGCGCGGTTTCGGTGCCAGCGCGCATATCCATGGGCTCGGTGGCGAGCCAGATGGAATCGATGCGAATCATCGCAACAGGTCTCGAACAAAGGTGACACAAGCATCAGCATTTTCGGCGGGCCAGTTCACTTTGACGGTGCCGCGCGGGTGAGGGATTTCGAGGCAAATGGTAGCTGGAGTGATATCTGATCGTGACGCGGACGACTGTAATGTCAGCGGAATGAAGGCTGGTGGCTTGGCAACATTTGTCTGCGATTGCAGCCGAATCCACTTATGAACAATGTTGGCGTTAATGCTGTGGCTCAGTGCGACGGATGTGGCTGTAGTCACGTGGGCTATGCCGAAGCTGCCGGGCCAGGCAGGAAAGTGCTCGACGAACACATTGCCTGCCGGGTGGTACTTTTTGCGTGGTAGAGCTGTGGCCAAGTTGTCGAAGCCCCAATCCGAAGCTTGACTGTATGAAATGCCCGGCACATGTCCGGGCCTTCTTTGGGGCGAGCAGTTCCGGCTGGCTTGCAATTGCAAACTTGCACGCGTCGAGAATCAGCATTCAATCCATTTTAATTCGCGCCTAATGTTCTCCTTGATTTTTACACTTGATCCGTATTCGTTGTAGTCAGCTTTTGAATTGTGAATCAAGCCAGTGGTCTAGTTCAGACACTGAATGACGGTCGCGCATAGGCACGTGACTGAGGCTTTCTGCGATCTTGAGTCTATTTTGCTGCGTCGTCTCATAACCTCTTGTTATTAAAAATGTTTCAATATATTCAGATACGCTGATGATCTTATTGTCAGAGGTGAACACGGCATTGAAACCTGGTTTGTTTCGCGAATCGTTTTGATCTCTATATTCCAATTTGCTCACCTATTTAAAAAGGGAATTGGGTTTCCCTTATTTAAATATGGTCCCGTTTTGTCGAGCTGACTCAAAAGTCAGTTATTTTATTTTTTAATGGGCATTAGGCATCGAGTCAAAAATGTAACGTTCTTTATATGACTCTTTCGAACAGCGAAAAGCCAAGATGGTCCTGCTGGAAGACCTTTGGCTTCGTTGCGGTATTGGCGGCTGTCGTAGTCATGTAGATAGAGCTGTCAGCGCTCTTCAAAGCTTTACTCGAATGAACGCGCCTCTGCTTTGCGATATTGGTGGGGCTACTTCTCGACCAGGATTTTCGGGTTGGCACTGCCCCAGACGGTGTAGAGGTCGGCCAGCAGCGCACCGTTGATCTCTTCGACTTCAGCCTGGCTGACTTCGCTTGCGCCTTGCTTGCCAAATAACACCACTTCATCACCCGCCTTGACGTCGGGGGCATCCGTGACATCAACCATCACTGTGTTCATCGAAACCTTGCCCACCACTGGCACACGATGACCATTGATCAACACCACGCCTTTGTTGGTAAACACACGGCGATAGCCATCGGAGTAACCGACCGTGATGTTGGCCAGCTTCGAATCACGTGTCAGGGTGAACGTGCGGTCGTAACCCACTGTGTTTCCAGCAGGGTAGCTATTGACCGAGGCCACATGCGACTTGAACTGCATCACGCGTTGATACTCAGTACGCGAGAGGACGGTATCGCCAAACAACGCGCCGCCCGTGCGCACCATGTCCAGGCGCGATTCGGGTACTTCCAGGGTGGCGAAGGAGTTAGCTGCGTGCAGGGTTATCTTGCTGCGGTCGAGTTGCGCGACATCCATCAGCCAGGCGGCTTGCTCATTGAAGGTCGCCAGCCCTTTACGCACATCGTCCTTATCCTCCACGGCAAAGTGGGTCATGATCGCTACCACTTCGACATTTGGCAGTTTGGTGATCGCTAGCGCGTCTTGTTTACCCTGCTTGGTGGCCATTTCAATGCCGTTACGGCTCATGCCGCTTGAGTTGAGGCCGATGTGCACCTGCAATTTTCGACCATGTTTATGTGCAAGATCGGCCGCTTGGCGGGCGAAATCGAGGTTACCAACCAGTTCTTCGACGTTGTACTGCAGAGCATTTTCGAGCTCCCCCAGGGAGGCGGTGCGAACACGGATCAACTGACCTTTAAATCCGCTTTCTCGAACCACTCGCGCCTCTTCATTACTGGCGACCGCCACACACGGTACACCCAGCGCTATCACCGAAGGCATCACCAACCCTATGCCATGACCATAAGCGTCGGCCTTCAGTACCGCGCAGAGTTTCGACTTGCCGGCCAGTTCCGCTTGCAGGGTTTGGATGTTGTGCTCGAGCGCGGCTTTGTTGATTTCAATCCAGGCATTACTGATTTGAGCAGTCAGCTCGGTGTTGCCGTTTGTGAGTGACAGTGGTGGCGCCGCTTGGACCTGGCTCTGCAAAAGGATCAAGCCGAGAGACAACGCTAGAACAGTACGGGTAAAGGGCATTTGAAACTCTCCATGTAATCGGTCTTTTTTTTATTATTCCGGTGCCGATTATTGGAAGGCTGTGTAAGTTGCCGTTGTACGCTGGGTTCAAAGATGTAAAAACATGTAAGGAATTTGTTCGCGCTCACCCAGGCCCTATGCGATGGCATCAGGAGGGGGTGTTGCTCGGCTGCCGCAGACAAAGACGGTGCTACCACTAGACTAAAAGAGCCCGCTGGCGAAGTGCTCAGCAAAGGATACGGTCTGGCTGTTATCACAGCGATGAGCTTTGCAGGCGACATCAAGTGATTTGCCGCCAAGACCTCAAAGGCGCATGACGAAATCACTCGGGGCACTAACATCGCGCTGTTCAATGCAGTCATTCAGGATACGCCCGTGGATGAGGGGCGGATGCGCGGCGACCGGCAAACCACGGTCGACCAGCCTGCTGCATCTGGCGATCAGCATCCTGTCCGCGTGCATACAGACGCTTGCCGTGCGGCGGCTATCATGTCCCGCGTGTGCGCAGCGGCGATCTTGATCTTGCGCTGATGTCCAGGGACTGGCCTCAAAGCGGCACATTTCTCTTCAAGGAACCCATGGTTTGGGTTGGCCCACTCCAGTTCGAACTGTGCAGGCTCGTAGTCGTTACGGTCGCCCTGAGAGCGGAAGGTCACCACAATGCCTTGTGTCAATACGCCTGGGGGAATGCGTCGGGGGACGTGCGATCAGCCGATCTCCGTTTATACGTCATCATATTGATATACCGAAGCACTCCAATATCGGCTGCCGTTACGTCGTTGGCGAGTCCACCCGTTTGCCAGCAGTCGTTGGGAAATCATTCGATTCATAACGCCATGACCGACTAGCAGAACCGGCTCTTCACAGGCAAGGGACTGCAGTCGTTGAGTCGCCGCGCTGGCGCGCAGCCTCGCGGCGCCGAAGGATTCGACGCCGCTCGAATAACCGCACAGCCATAAGACTCGAAAGATAAATGCCCAGGAAAACGGCGATAGTCGGGGAAATCTCCAACGACCATTGGGCAGTTGTGCTTCGCAGAAAAGCGCATCGACGACAGCAGGCTTCAGCCCGAGTACCTCGACGGAGCTCAGCGCACGAGGCGCGCTGCTTGAAACAATCATGGTGGCGGCTGCGGCGAGTTGCTGGCTGGCGTCCGGAGCGGGATGGCGGATGATTTCGGATCGGTTGTATTGCTCGATCCAGTCTTTCATCTCGAGCATTGAGATTTTTTCGGTCCTGGCCATATTTGGCTGGCCGTGACGCATCAGGATTATTGTCTTGCTCACAGTTTGTTTTCGTCCTTGTTTTTCTTAAACCAGCCATGCATCCGATACCACGCCACAGTGTCAAAAATTGTCTGCTCCAGCACTCGAAAACTCAGGCCAAGATCTTGTTCACTCTTACGGTGGTTAAAACAGGTACGGTGCTCCTCTCGTATCAATAGGCGCAATGTCGCCATGCTCAGCAATATAGGCTTGCCGGTAAGGCGCGTGTAGATCTCCTGCACCGCCGCCAATAGGTATAGAGCGGGCAGTGGCAGTTGCCGAGCAGGGGTTTTGACGCCCGCTATACGTCCCAGGACCGGCACCAACTGGCGCATGGTCAAGTTCCGACCTGCCGCGAGATAACGTTCCCCTCGTCGTCCATGTTTGGCTGCGGCAATCTGAGCCCATGCCACATCACGGGCATCGACCACCGAGAAGGTGCCGGGGATCAGCCCGGGCAACTTGCCGTTGACGACATCCTTGACCAATTGTCCCGAAGAGGTCGGGCCCATATCGCCAGGTCCCCACATCCAGCCGGGCAGAACCATGCAGGCATACATCTGGGGATGGGTTTCAAGAAACGTCAAGACGACACGGTCAGCGAGGATCTTGCTGCGGTAGTAGTCATCCGCATCGGATTCGGACCGCAGGCATGTCTCATCGATAGAGGTGCCAGGGTCCCCGTCGAGCACGGCAATCGAAGAGGTATGGATAAACCGGCGTATCCCCGCGCGGTAGGCCTGGTGAAGCAACTCTCGCGTACCGGCGACATTGATCTTTTCGAGTTCTGCCCAGTGGCTGCCACCCTTGTAGTTATCGCGAAAGAACGCCGCCGTATGAAACACGGTATCGCAGCCTTGCAGCGATGATGCGAACGCGTCGATATCGGCCATGTCACCAACGACCAGTTCCACACTCGGGAGGTCGTTGAACTGCTGCTCACCTTTGTCTCTTGAACGGACGAGGGCTTTGACGGCGTAGCCACGTGCGACCAGTTCCCGCACCAGGTTGTTTCCCAGCAAGCCGGTTGCGCCAGTAACGAATACGTTGCGCATCGCTTAACCCTCTTGCTGTTCGGCTGACGGCATCAACACCGCGCTGTCGAAGCAAACCAGCGCAAGCATCGACGCCACATCACGGCGATTGAAGGCAAGAGCGGCGCGTTCTGCGTAGTGGTCGGGGCCCTTAGTCATACATTCCATTCCAGTCGTTTCGAAGGCCTGTAGATATACCGTTGAGGCCGGTCCTGAAAAACAGCGACTACTGCATAATGGCTTTGCATATTTGCAGACCAAGGAGGATGGGAGGTATGGCGTTGCAGGCAAATTGGGACGATCTTCGTCTGCTGTTGGCGGTCTCGCGGCGTGGCAGTTTTCTTCAAGCTGGCCAACTGCTGGGCATTGCGGCGTCTACTGTGTCCCGTCGTCTGACCCAACTGGAAGCTGCCCTGGGTGAGCCGCTCGTTGAGCGAGGCGTTGAAGGCTGCTGGTTGACCTCGCGGGGCCAATCCCTGGTGGAAGTCGCTCAGGCTGCGGAAGCGGGCTTGAGGCGTCAAACGGCGGCGGACCTGTCCGGGGAACGCCAAGAGCTATATGGCAGTGTCCTGGTCAGTGCCGGTGAGGGGTTTTCTTCTTGTGTGTTGGAGGCCGCAAGTCGTTTTACTTCCCTGCATCCGCGCTGCTCCGTGGAATTACTGGTCACCGCCGACTTTCACAAGATCGTCCGCGGTGTGGCGGATATCGCTATACGCACCGCGCATCTGGGCGAGCCATCGCTGATTTATCGACCAATGGGCAAGCTCGCCTACGGCGTCTTCGCTGATGCAGGGTACCTGAAGCGATCTCCAGAGGTGACCCTGGCTACGGCGGTCAACATCGCCTTGCTTCCTCCGCTGGATATGTTGCCTCAAATGCGTGCCGCAAAAGCTGCGGGTCTGGACCGTGCACAAATCAGCGTGAACTCGTTCGCCGTACAACTGGAGTCGGTGAGGCAAGGTATGGGCGTAGCTGTACTGCCACGTATTCTGGCGAAGGACCTGACTGAGTTGTTCCCGGAGCTTGAACTTCCAGAGATGGAGGTCTATCTGGTAACCCGGCCTCAGGCGTTGAAACAGGCGCACATCAGATGTTTCTTTGACATCTTGGAGCAGGTATTGCTCGAAGTCCTCTGCGTTGAAAATGTCGAAAATTAAATTTGGCGCGCATGCGCCCCTAAGCTATGTCGGTCGCAATCGGCGTTAAGCGAGCCATTGCGCAAGCTCGAGGCCTTCACCGGGGTGACGTTGCTGGAGCGGGGTAAAAAAGCGTAAGGCCGACACCGGCTGGCGAACGCTTACTGGTCCATACACAAGACATGCTTGCCTTGAGTGATCGTGCCCTTGAAAGCGTGCGTGGCCCGACCTTTGTCGGCGAGTTGCGGCTCGCCATCACCGACTACGTTCTGCCCAGCCTGATCGCCGACCTCTTGAAGACACTGCGAGTACGCTATCCGCACCTTCGCCTGTCGCCTCGTTTCACTCAGTCAATCCAACGGGTGCAATCCATGTCGGAGTATCAAAGGTTTTGATTGTCGAGGCGTCGTTTAAAAGCGCCGAGCGCAGTGCCAATCAGTGGGCCTATCACCGGGTCGGTGGCAATGCTTTCTGCGCTCAATCGGCTGGACAGGAGGTTAACAGTCATTGACGCTTCCTCGATGATGCGAGCCGACATCGTATCCAGGACCAGCCGCAATGCAGCTTGCGCGTGACTGGCTCTAGGCGATGAGTTGAAAAGCGCGACAGGCTTGCCCGGAAACTCTTCACTGCTCACGAGCCAGTCGAGCATGTTTTTGAATGCGCCAGGAATACCTCGAGCGTACTCGGGGCAAGAAAACAACAGCCCATCCGCCTGCCCGATAATTGCACGTAACTCGATGACTGCCTCGGGGGGATCCTCGAGCAGATCCGGGTTGAAGTGAGGCAACTCAGCCAGGCCTTCGTAATGCACGACCATTACCCCTTCGGGGCATAGACGCTCAGCTGCTCGTAGCAAAATTGAGTTGGAGGAGGCCTGACGCAGGCTTCCAGAAACAGCAAGCAGACGCACCATTTCAACACCGTTCGTGATTCGTAAGTCGGTGAAGTTTCGCACGAGCCGGACCTCATGCACCATTGCTGCATGGCAATGCAGAAATGGCAATCTGATGCTGTTTTTTATGTTGGATCTGAACCTTTTTTTTGCTGGTCGGTGCTCTATACAGTGCGCGACCGACACGCTAGTGGACAGTGATCGGCCGCCCACTATTCCAGGCTCTCTGAAGACCGGACGACCTTGAGAGTCTTCAGGAACCACCATGAATACTCGTCGCACGAGCTTTCACAGCAAGACACTTCCCGAATCGCAACGTGACATTCTCGGCATGATCGCGACCGATCATCATCTAGGCGACATACTCAGCGCCATCTGCCAGATGCTTGACGATCAGGCCCCCGAAACCTTCTGCTCGATACTGCTCACTGATGCCGAGGGCAAGCGCTTGCTGAGCGGTGCGGCGCCCAGCCTGCCGGTCGAATACAGTGACGCGATTCATGGAATGGCCATTGGTCCACACGAAGGAACCTGTGGCACCGCAGCGTTCCGGCGCGAGCTGGTGGTCACCGAAGACATCGCCCGGGACCCAAGCTGGGAGCGTTTTCGCGGGCTGGCGCTGGGGCATAACCTGCGTTCCTGCTGGTCGGTGCCTTTGCTCTCCCATCAAGGAAGCGTGTTGGGAACATTTGCCCTGTACCAGAGCCGCGCCCATGTGCCGGACGAGGCGCAGATTCAACGACTGGCCTGCGCGGCCCAACTGGCAGTCATTGCGATCCGCCGCGAGCGTGACGGCCAGCGTCTGGAGGAAAGCGAACAACGTTTTCGTTCATTGTTCACCTACAACCCCAACCCGGTGTTCGCCCTCGATCTGGCCGGCAACATCCAGAGTGTGAATCCGGCAGGCCTGAAGCTCAAGCCGCACACCGCAACCGACTTCATCGGTCATCACTTTGCCAATCTGGTGGTCGAAGAAGACCTGCAACGGGTCAGTCGGCATTTCTCTGCCGCCAGCACCGGAGAGCCCCAGCGCTTTGAGGCACGGGTTCGCGATGAGAACGACAAGCTGTTGACCATGGACATTTCCAACCTGCCGATCATGATCAATGGCGAGATCGTAGGGGTATTTGGAGTCGCCAGGGACATCAGCGAGCAAAAGCATTACGAACGCCAATTGAGCTTCAACGCCTGCCATGATCGTCTGACCGGTTTGCTCAACCGTGTATCGCTTGAAGACCGCCTTATTCTGGATTGTCACATCAGTCGTCGGCGCAAGCGTCGTCTGGCGGTGATGTGCATTGATCTGGATGGATTCAAATCCATCAACGATTCGACCGGGCACTACTTCGGCGATCAGGTGCTGATTGAGGTGGCACAGCGTATGACCCAGCAGGTTCGTCCCGGTGACACCATCGTGCGCATGGGCGGTGACGAATTTATCGTTCTGCTGCCTGACCTGCTTCGTGATGAGGACGTTGTACCGGTGGCCGAGCGATTGATGGCCAGCATTGCCAGACCCTACTGCATCCAGGGCATTGACCTGCACGTGAGTGCAAGTATCGGCATCACCCTGAGCGATGGTCATATCGAGCAGCCGATGCAGCTGATCCAGCAGGCTGACATGGCCATGTACAAAGCCAAGCAGCACGGGCGCAACAACTTTCAGTGGTACACCAGCGATCTTAATCTGCGCGTTTGCGAGCACGCGAGCCTGCGCAATGACCTGCAGAAGGCGATCGAAACCCAGTCGTTAACGCTGCATTATCAACCGCAGATAGAGGCGCGGACGGGTCGGGTGGTCGGGATCGAAGCGTTGCTGCGCTGGGAGCATCCGGAAAAGGGATTTATCTCGCCTGCGGTGTTTGTGCCGGTGGCAGAGGACAGTGGCCAGATCATCCCGCTGAGCCTTTGGGTACTCGATACGGCTTGCGCGAAATTGCGCCAGCTGGGCGAGCAGGGCATCACGGGCATCTCGATGGCCGTGAATATTTCGCCGATGCATTTCCAGCGAGGCCATTTCGTCCAGTGTGTCCAGGCCAACCTTGAGAAACATGGTCTGCGGGGTGAGCAACTGGAGCTGGAGATTACCGAGTCACTTCTGCTGCACAACGCCGAACAGGCGATCGAAACGTTGCACCGGCTCAAGGCGTTGGGGGTGCGCATTGCGCTCGATGATTTCGGCACCGGTTTTTCCAGCCTCAACTACCTCAAGCGTTTGCCGATCGACAAGATCAAGATCGACCGCTCGTTCATCCAGGAAATCGCCACCGACCATCACGATGCCGCTATTACCCAAGGCATTATTTCCATGGCTCATCACTTGAGCCTGAAGGTGGTCGCCGAAGGCGTGGAAACCGAGGCTCAGGTGGATTTCCTGAAGGGCAGTCGCTGCGATGTGTTCCAGGGGTATTACTTTGCCAAACCGATGCCCTGTGCAGAAATCGAAGCTTTCCTGAGTCATCCGCTTCCCCATCCTTGACCGGCAATCCTGCCTGGTCCCAGTCCTGGAAATCAGACGCTAAGGCAAATTTTCAGACCCCAGCGCAGAACTCCCTCTCCCCAGGCAAGGCGCTCCCGGCGCCTTTCTCACACACTCGGCTCTAACGCTATCGCGCTGCATAACAACAAGAGCCGCGAAAAAATGACCAGTTTCCAACCTGCTACCGAAAGCCAGACCGGCCACATCGGCGCCCGTCAGGCCCGTGTCGAGGACGCCGCATTGTTGCGCGGCCTCGGCTGCTATGCCGATGACGCTGCGATCCCTCCGGGTACGCTCCATGCGGCGATCATCCGTTCACCCCACGCTCATGCGCGGATCATCTCAGTGGACTTTTCCCAAGCGCTGCTGATGAAAGGCGTGCACGGCGTGTTGGTCGGCGAAGACGTCAAACGCTGGGCGCTGCCGTTTCCGGTGGGTGTGCGTCAGCCGATGGAGCACTGGTGCGTCGCCGTCGACAAGGTGCGTTATGTCGGAGAGCCGGTGGCCGTGGTGATCGCCGAGAGCCGCTATCTGGCCGAGGACGCCATCGAAGGTGTGCGCGTTGAATACGAGCCGCTGCCCCCGATCATCGATCCCGAACGGGCCACTGCCGAACAGGCGCCGATCCTGCACGAAGCAGTCGGCAGCAACGTGGTCAATGAGCGGCACTTTCGTTATGGCGAGCCGGAGCAAGCCTTCGAGCAGGCGCCGCACAAGGTCTCGCTCAAAGTGAAGTTTCCGCGCAGTTCCTGCACACCCATTGAATGCTATGTGGTGCTGGCCCAGTACGAGCGCGCGACCGGCATTTATGACGTGCTGGCCAACTTCCAGGGCCCCTATGCGCTGCACACGGTCATGGCCCGGGCACTGAATGTGCCCGGCAACCACTTGCGTTTGCGCACACCGAAAGATTCCGGCGGCAGCTTTGGCATCAAGCAAGGGGTTTTCCCTTACGTGGTGATGATGGGCCTGGCGTCACGCAAGGTCGGTGCACCGGTGAAGTGGGTCGAGGACCGTCTGGAACATCTTCAGGGGGCTTCCTCGGCGACCAATCGGGTGACCGAAATCGAAGCGGCGGTAGAAGCAGATGGCCGCATCACCGCTTTGCGCTATGACCAGATCGACGATTGTGGTGCCTACCTCAGAGCGCCCGAACCGGCGACGTTCTACCGCATGCACGGCAACCTGACGGGTGCCTACGCGATCCGCCATTTGCAAGTGCGCAACCGAGTGGTGCTGACCAACAAAACCCCTTCCGGCCTGAACCGGGGTTTCGGTGGCCCGCAGGTGTATTTCGCCCTGGAGCGGCTGCTGCAACACATCGCCGTGCAGTTGAAGCTTGATCCGCTGGACGTGATCCGCCGCAACCTGGTGCCAGCCGATGCCTTCCCTTATCGCGCGGCCGCCGGTGCGTTACTCGACTCCGGCAATTACCAGGCAGGCATTGCCCTGGCGGCGGCTGATGGTGGTCTCGACGAGTTGCTCAAACGTCGTGATCAGGCCCGTGCCGAAGGCCGAATCTATGGCATTGGTTATGCCGCAGTCATCGAACCGTCGATTTCCAACATGGGTTACATCACCACCGCGATGACACCCGAGGAGCGGCGCAAGGCCGGTCCGAAAAACGGCGCTGTCGCAACCGCAACCATCAACGTCGGCCCATTGGGTGACGTCAGCGTGCACGTATCCTCGGCGCCGCAAGGGCAGGGCCATCAAACCACCGTCGCTCAGGTCGTCGCCGAAGTGCTTGGGGTTGCGCTGGAATCCATCGTGGTCAACGTCGAACTGGACACTCAGAAAGACGCCTGGTCGATTGCCTCGGGCAACTATTCCAGTCGCTTCGCCGGCGCTGTGGCCGGTGCCGTCTACAAGGCGGCGCTTAAGATCCGTGATCGCCTCGCTGCGATTGCCGCCGAGCAATTGCAGGCCAGTCCCGAAGATATCCGTTTCGCGGGCGGCAAGATTTTTGTGGTCAATGGCGGGGCGGTGGCGCCATTCCATCGGATTGCCGGTGCGACCCATTGGTCGCCGGGCCTGCTGCCGGAAGGTGAAAGCGGCGGCCTGCGCGAAACCGCCTTCTGGAGCCCGCCGCAATTGGTGGCACCGGACGACCAGGATCAGGTCAATAGCTCGCTGTGCTACGGCTTTGTCTTCGACATTTGTGGTCTGGAAATCGACCGCATGACCGGCGAGATCCACATCGATCGCTACGTCACCTGCCATGACGCCGGCCGCCTGCTCAACCCCGCGCTGGTCGATGGCCAGATTCGTGGTGGCTTCACCCAGGGTCTCGGCGCGGCGCTGATGGAAGAGTTCGCCTATGGCGAGGACGGCAGCTTCCTCTCCGGGACCTTCGCCGATTATCTGGTGCCGACCGCGCCGGAAGTGATCGAACCGGTGATCCTGCACATGGAAACGCCATCGCCATTCACCCCGCTGGGCGCCAAGGGTGTGGGCGAGGGCAACAATATGAGCACGCCGGTGTGCATCGCCAACGCGGTGGCCGACGCCCTTGGTCGCTCGGACATCCGTCTGCCACTGACGCCATCGAAAGTACGCACGCTCATCGGGATCGATGAGCCGCCACGGCCCGCCGGCATGGAGTCCGATGAAAATCTGGACGCAGCACCTGACGGTGGACCGGCACTGCGGGCCAACGACTCGGTGGTGATTCCTGCTTCGCCGCAACAGGTCTTCGATACCTTGCTCGACCCGCAGACGCTGGCGGCGATCATTCCCGGTTGTCACGACCTCGTGCTTGAAGGCGAAAACCGTTACCGCGCAGACGTTACCGTCGGCGTCGGCATGATCCGCGCGCGCTTCGAGGCCAAGGTTGCACTGAGTGATCTGGACCCTCCGCATTCATTGCGCCTGTCCGGTTCCGGCAGCAGCTCTATGGGCTCGGCCCAGGGCCAGGCCAAGGTGCGTTTCGTCGAGCTGGAAAATGGCCACACGCGTCTGGAATACCAATACCAGGTGGCGGTCAGCGGCAAAGTCGCCGCGGTCGGCGGCCGAATGTTGCAAGGGGCCTCGAAAGTGATCATCGGACAAATATTTACTCGCCTGTCGCAACGGGTCAGCGGCCAAGCCATCTCCACCGGCTGGTGGTCGCGACTGCGGGCCTCGCTTGGCGCGCTGTTTGGCAAGGGAGGTGCGCAATGAAACCGGCTGCTTTCGATTACGTTCGGGCTGACTCCCGTCGTCAGGTGGTTGAGTTGCTCGCCGAGTACGGCCAGGAAGCTCGCATCATCGCCGGCGGCCAATCGCTGATGGCGGTACTGAACATGCGTCTGGCTCAACCCAAGTTGCTGATCGATATCAATCATGTGGCTGAGCTGGCCTATATCGAACGGCGCAAGGATTGCCTGGCGGTAGGTGCCGGGGTACGACAGGCGCAATTACTGGCACGTTCGACCCTGATGGACGAGGTGCCTTTATTGGCACTGGCGATGCCCTGGATCGGTCACTTCCAGACGCGTAATCGCGGCACAGTCTGCGGTTCGGTGGCTCACGCCGACCCCAGCGCCGAGTTGCCGCTGTGCCTGGTGACGCTGGGCGGCGAGATCGTGCTCGAGTCGAAAAAAGGCAAGCGCATCGTCAAGGCTGCCGACTTCTTCCAGGGCATTCTCACCACCGACAAGCGCGTGGATGAACTGGTTGTCGAGGTGCGTTTTCCGCTCAAGCGCGAAGGCATCACCTATCGCTTCCGTGAAATCGCCATGCGCCACGGCGACTTTGCAATTGTCTCCCTGGCTGCCGCCATCGGCGCGGACCAGGTCGAACTCGGCATCGGCGGGGTCGCCGACCGTCCGCAACGTCGCAGCCTGCCAAGGGGGGCGGCACTGCCAGACGCGCTCAATCACACCGCCTGGTCGCTCGATGCACAAGACGACGTGCAGGCCAGCGCGGCCTATCGCCGCCAACTGATTCGCGAGCTGGGCCATCAGCTGATCGAAGGAGTCTGAACATGCGTGTAACTGCCGACCAAACCTTTGCGATTCGTCTGGAACTCAATGGCCGCCCCCGCGAAGCGCTGGCTGAACCGCGAACCCAACTCTGCGACTTCCTGCGCCACGACCTCGGTGCCACCGGTGTCCATGTCGGATGCGAACACGGTGTCTGTGGTGCCTGCACAGTACTGGTGGACGGGGTCGCCATGCGCTCCTGCCTGATGCTCGCGGTACAGGGGCACGAGCGGCGTATCGAGACCGTCGAGTCCCTGGCCGACGACGACACGTTGAGCGACCTGCAACAAGCTTTTCGCCGTCATCACGCCTTGCAGTGCGGCTTTTGCACTGCGGGCATTCTCATGTCCTGCGTGGATTTTCTCGAACGGGTGCCCAACCCGGACGAGACCCAGGTACGCGACATGCTTTCGGGGCATCTATGTCGCTGCACGGGCTACACCGGCATCGTCCAGGCCGTGCTCGAAGTCGCTGCCCAGCGCCAAACGAACAAAGGGGTATAACAATAATGTTCGATCTCGGACGCAGCTTCCTCGCTGCCGTTGAACGCCGACCGCAAGCCGTGGCGGTCAGTGACGGTGCGTTGAAGAAAACCTATGAAGACTGGTTCGTCGATATCCAGAGCGCAGCTCGGGGCTTGCAACGCCTGGGTTTGCACCGCGGTGACCGACTGCTGGTGGCGATGCAGAACCGCTGGCAGATGGCGACCCTGCATTGGGCCTGTCAGTTTGCGGGCGTCGTCATGACCCCGTTGAACTGGCGTTCGACGGCCGATGAACTGGGCTACTGCATCGAAGATGCACAAATCCGTGCGCTGGCTTACGACGACGCTACTGTGGCCGCCGTGGCCGGTTGCAGCGCCGCCATAAGGCTGCCACGGATCGCCGCCGGTATCCGTGCCGCCGACACCGACCTGAGTTTCGAGGAACTGTGTTCACAGACGCCCTCAGAAATCATTTTGCAGGCGGACGCCGAAGACTTTTCACTGTTGCTGTACACCTCCGGCACCACCAGCAAGCCCAAGGGCGTGCCGCGTCGGCACCGTTGCGAACGCGCCGCGGCGGTGGCCCACGTTGCGCAAAACCTCTACCGCCAGAGCGAGTGCACGCTGGGGGTCATGCCGCTTTACCACACCATGGGCGTGCGTTCGTTGCTGTCCATGGCGCTGATCGACGGGCATTTCGTCTGCGTGCCGAAGTTCGACGTGGAAGCCACGCTGCAGGCCATCGAGCGGGAAAAGGTCAGCAACCTGTACCTGGTACCGACGCTCTATCACATGCTCATCGAACACCCGGCCTTTGCCCGCGAGCGCGTCGCCAGTGTGGAGAAAATCGGCTTTGCCGGTGCGCCGATGAGCGACGGCTTGATGCGTCGCGTCGAGCAGGCGTTCCAGCCGCAATTGTTCGTCAATCATTACGGCAGCTCGGAGATCTACACCTTCACCATCGACCAGCAAGCCAACCGCAAACCCGGTTCGTCAGGGCGCAGTGCAATGAACCAGCGCGTGCGCGTGGTGCCGATCGATGCTGAAACGGTGGACGTGCAGGTCAACCCATTGGAGGAGGGCCAGATCATCGCCGACCTGGCGAGTGACGAGGCGTTCGAAGGTTACCTGAACCGCCCCGAAGCGACCGCCAAGGCGTTGCGTGACGGATGGTATTTCACCGGTGACATCGGCTACTTCGATCTGGAAGGCGATCTGTTCGTCACGGGGCGTGTCGATGACTTGATCATCACCGGCGGCGAAAACGTCAGCCCGGCAGAAATCGAAAACATGCTCTCTCTGCACCCGGCAGTGGAAGAAGTGGTAGTGGTCGGTCTGCCCGACGAGCAGTGGGGCAAGATCATTGCTGCGTTTATCAAGCTGCGCGCCGAAGTCTCGGAATGCGACCTCGATGCCCATTGCATCGCCTCGGGCCTGGCCAAATTCAAGCGGCCACGGCGTTATCAGTTCATCGATCAGATTCCCAAATCTCCAGTTGGCAAGGTGCTGCGACGCGTGCTGCTGGCCCAATTTCAGGAACAGGCCTTGAAGGCCATCAGCTAATCATCCAGAGGACACTCCCATGCAACAACAAGCGATCCAGCAATTTCTCGACACTCAGTTCGATGGCTTCCAGGTTGAAGTCGATGTGTCCCGCGAGCGCGCCGACATCATCCTCAACCGGGCGCCGTTGAACGTCATTTCCATGGGGCAGCGCGATCAACTGCGCCTGGTCTTTGAAGCCCTCGATGCACACAAAGATGTGCGCGTCATCGTTCTGCGCTCGGTGGGTGAACACTTCTCCAGCGGCGGCGACATCAAGGGCTTCCTCGAAGCGACGCCGGAGCACGTTTCGAAGCTGGCCTGGAACGTCGCGGCACCGGCACGTTGCGAAAAACCGGTGATCGTCGCCAACCGTGGTTACACCTTCGGCGTCGGTTTCGAACTGTCTCTGGCCTGCGATTTCCGCATTGCTTCGCAAACCACTCGCTACGCCTTGCCTGAGCAGAACCTGGGTCAGATCCCGGGTTCGGGTGGCTCTGCACGCCTGCAGAAAATCATTGGCATCACCCGCACCAAGCACATGGTGATGCGAGCCAAACGCATCACGGGCGACCAGGCCTATGCCTGGGGTATCGCAACCGAGGTCGTGCCGGATACCGAACTGGAAAGCACTGTCGATGCGTTGGTCGATGAACTGCGCCGCTTCTCGCCACTGGCTCAACGCACGGCGAAAAAACTGATCAACGACAACGAAGATGCGCCGCTGACCGTCGCGATCGAAATGGAAGGTCACTGCTACAGCCGCCTGCGTAGCTCCCAGGACTTCAAGGAAGGCGTCGAAGCGTTTCACAGCAAGCGTGCGGCCGTGTTTATCGGCGAGTAAATCGTACCGGCGAGCAGGCCAGGCGGCGGGACTGTCGGTAAGGGCATACGCCACAACGGAACAGGGCCTGCCGCGCCTTCAATGCAACTGAGAGGGCACATCAAGGTATCACCGCTGACCTGCTGACTACCCGCAACCCGCGCACCGGGATGCAGAACGTTTCGATTCACCGCTTGTGTGAGGCAACCATGACTACGACAACAACAATAACTGCATCACCAACCAGTGCCGCTATCGATACACCGCAGATTCCACCGGGCAAGGCCTTGCTGGCGGCATTTGCCTCGACATTCGGCTGGGCGCTGGATTTGTTTGACCTGTTCATTCTGCTCTACGTGGCGCCGATCATCGGCCGCCTGTTCTTCCCCTCGGACACCCCTACACTGTCGCTGGCCGCGGTGTATGCCTCGTTCGCCGTGGCTTTGCTGGTGCGTCCGCTGGGCTCGGCGATCTTTGGCGCGTATGCCGACAAACACGGCCGCAAGCGTGCGTTGATGGTGTCGATGGTCGGCGTCGGTATTTCCACAGCACTGTTTGGCGCGTTGCCGACCATTCACCAGGTTGGGGTGTTGGCCCCGATACTGTTTTTGGTATTGCGGGTGATTCAGGGCGTTTTCGTTGGCGGCATCGTCGCCTCCACTCACACCATCGGCACCGAATCCATCTCGCCGCGCTATCGCGGCTTGATGTCCGGGTTGATCGGTGGCGCCGGTGCCGGCATGGGCGCGCTGTTGGCGTCAGTCACTTATCTGGTGTTGTCGGAGATCTTTCCCGGGGAGGAATTTGACGTCTGGGGCTGGCGCTTCATGTTCTTCTGCGGCCTGCTCAGTACGTTTTTCGGTCTGGTGATGTTCCGTTACCTGGAAGAAACCCCGGTCTGGCAGCAACTGCAACAAGCCCGCAAAACCAAGGGGCCGGCGGTAGTGGTCGTGTCGCCACTCAAGCGTCTGTTCGGTCGCGAGTACCGCGGCGTGATGCTGGTCAATCTGCTGATTACGTTCGGCGGCGGTGCCACCTATTACCTGGCCTGCGGTTATCTGCCGACATTGCTCAACGTGGTCGCCAAAGTGCCCCACACGCAGACTTCGCAGATGCTCATGTACGGGTCGATGGCGACCATTGTCGGAGCGCTGGCCTTTGGTTACCTGAGTGACCTGATCGGTCGCAAGAAGACTTTCTTGCTGCTGGGTGTGATCAACCTGGTGAGCCTGCCCATGATGTTCCTGGGGGTCGCCGAACCGGGTTCGCTGACCCGCACTGCGCTGTATTGCATGGGCATAGGCTTCATGGGCGGGGCGATCATCGCGCCGATTCTGATCTTCCTCAATGAACGCTTTGCCACCGAGCTGCGAGCCAGCGGCACCGGGTTGTCATGGAACATCGGTTTCGCCCTCGGCGGAACCATGCCGACCTTTGTGTCCCTGGTCAGCAGCAGCCCGGCGCAGATACCCATGGTGCTGGCGATTTTCGCCGCCGGTCTGTCGGTGATCTACCTGATCGGCAGCGTGGTGATTCCGGAAACCCAAGGCAATTTCAAGTAAAGGCGGGCAGGTGCTCCAGGAATTCGCAGATCAGTTGCAAGGTCCGCTCGGGCGCTTCGGTCTGGGGAAAGTGCCGGCAGTCATCCAGCAGCACACAGCGGCAGGGTCCGGGCACCTGTCGCTGGATGACCACCAGTTGCTCGGGCGTGGCGTAGTGGTCTTCGCGACCCTGAATCACCAGCAGCGGCTTTTCGATATAAGCCAACTGCGCTTCGAGATCGTCCAGGGAGAAGTCCGGGTGCAACCAGCTGTCGCTCCAACCGTGAAAAGCGCCGTCGACATTGGCCCCATGGTGGCGTGCCAGGCGTTCGCGCAATTCGCCCTGATGCCAAACTTCAGTGGTATGGCGAATGCCATCGAGGCTCTCGGTCTCGACAATCACGTGAGGCGCCAGGGCAATGCTGCCCAACACGCGTGGATCGTTGGCGGCGGCATAGGCGAGGACGATGGATGCGCCGTCACTGTGACCGAGCAAGACCACTTGCGGCAGTTGCAAGGCATTGAGCAATTGCCGCAGTTCACGAGGGCCGTCGCTGCTCAGGTAGTTCAGTGGGCGCGGCAGGGTTACCGGGCTCGATTGCCCGTAACCCTGCCGGCTGTAAGTGACCACACCGCAACCGCTGGCCCGGGCCAGGCGCAGGGGGAAGTCTTTCCATTGGCCGGCGCTGCCGAGGCCTTCGTGCAACAGCACAAGCGTCGGTCGCGATGGGTCAGCCGCAGGCAGTTGGTGATACTCCAGGCGCAGCGGCCCAAGTTGCAAAAATTGTGGTGGCGACATGTCGAATCAACGATTGAACAAGATTGCTCGCAGGTTAACGTAAACGTAACCCTGCATGCAGCACCACGCTTCGCTTGAGGTACAAAAAAACATGCGTCATCTCGATGTTCAGGTGATCGACCAGGCACTGCAATGGGCTCGCACCGGGCAGGCCCAGTGGCTGTGCACGGTGCTCTCCACCTATGGTTCGGCGCCGCGTGCGCCGGGTGCGATGCTGGTGGCCAATGGCACGGGCGAACACGTCGGCTCGCTGTCGGGCGGCTGTGTCGAAGAGGCGTTTCTCGAAAGCCTGGCGCGCGGTGAATTACGCGAACCGGCACAGATCGTCCGTTATGGCGACAGCGTCGAGCAACGCCACCGTCTGCGATTGCCCTGTGGTGGCGTGCTGATCGTGCTGGTCGAGCACCGCGCTGCCAGTCTCGAATGGATTGCGCATCTGGAGAGTCTGCAAGCGGCGTTACTCGGTCAGCGTCGTCTGCTGCGTCATGTCGAGCTGAGCAGCGGTGCCTTGCGCCTGGACGCAGACACCGGGCACGGCAGCGAGCGGGTGCAAGTCGTCGACGAGACGGTGCGCATCAGCGTTGGCCCGGCGTTACGACTGATTCTGGCGGGGCTATCGCCGGTCGCGGAAGTCTGCGCCAGTTTCGCCCGCGCCATCGGCTGCGAAGTCATCGCCTGTGACCCCCGGGAAGAGATGCTGCATGTACAGCTTGAAGGCGTGGAGATGCAACGTGTGCTGCCCTCGATGTTTATCGCCGCCGGAGGTTGCCACGCAGCGACCGCGGTGGTGGCGCTGACTCACGATCCGCGAATCGATGATCTGGCGCTGATGGAAGCGGTGCACACTCCAGCGTTTTACATCGGCGCCATGGGGTCTCAGGCAACCTCGGCCAAGCGCACAGAGCGGCTCAAACGCATCGGTGGCCTGACGGATGAACAGATTGCCCGTTTGCACATGCCCATCGGCCTCGATCTGGGCAGCAAGGCCCCCGCGGAAATCGCTCTGGCGGTGGTGGCCGATGTCCTGCGCGTTTATCACGGGAAAGAACGCCATGCCTTGTAAGGCGGTTTTTCCGACGAGCATGGGGGCTGCGAAAGTCGGGATAGACGTTCGTTCATCCGCGCGCGATAGTGGCCAGCCAAGTGTTGCTGAACCATTGAGCGATTGCCGGGGTCGAGAAATAAATAGACGCCGCGATGATCCTTCATTGTGGCCGATAACAATATTGCTTCAAGCGAGCAGAGGAATCTGATGTCGATTGCCCAAAGGGTTTTCCACGGCAGGTTTGGCCGGGTCGCCTTGCTGAATATGGATCGTTCGCTGGTCACCCACACCCATTCCGAATGCCATGTGCTGGTCAAAGTGTCCGGCGAAGATACGTACTTCAACGTCAACGGTCGGCGGGTTCCGCTCAGCGATCGCACGGCGGTGTTGGTCAACGCCTGGGAGCCTCATTTCTATGATCCGCAGCCGGGTGCCGGCGCGACCGTAATCCTGGCGCTCTACATCGAGCCTGCCTGGCTGGCCACTGCCCAGCAGTCGTTGGCGCTCAGCGGCCGGCCAGACTTTTTTGCCCAATCTTGCATCGAGCTGTCGAGTCGCAATCGCACCTTGGCCGACATCCTGGTCGCCGAAGCGCATGGCTGCGGGATCGTGCCGAAAGAGCGTATGGAATTCATGCTGTTCGACTTCTTGATCGAACTGATCGAGGACTTTTCCAGCTGGCGGCATTTGTCGCTACTGGGGGCGCCGAACTCAGCTGAGTTCCGGGACGCGCGGGTGCGTCGTGGGACCGCCTGGTTGCTTGAGCACCTCGATGATCCGAACCCGATCGACAATGCCGCGCGGGCTTGTGGGCTTTCTCGGGCGCACTTCTTTGCGCTGTTCAAGAAAGATACCGGCATGACGCCGACCCTGCTGCTTAACGACGCGCGCATGCGCCGGGCTTTTGCCTGGCTGGAGCGTGAGCGCAGTGGAACGTTGGGCCTGTTGTCGGAGAATCTCGGGTTCTCCGAGCAAGGTCATTTCACACGGTTTTTCCGCCAGCACATCGGAGCTTCTCCCAGCCAGTATCGGCGTGTAGTGGATTGTTATGCGGCCGTTTGAACCGAGAGGAGGGCGGGGGGGTATTGGGCAAGCCTCCCGCCGATGGAGTTAATCTTTAATATTGAGAATTGACGGCGTGTATAGGCTACGGAAGTTATAGGGTGTACTAATTGTCGAGAAAGTCATAAAGCTCTTTCATGCGCTCTTCACGCATCAACTCAAGCTCTTCCTTGGTTTCGGCTACCCACCGCAGAATAAAGTCCCAGCAATCGCATTCGTGAGCGTCTGCTTCTGCTTCAAATGCTTCCTGCAGAAATTTCAGGCGATATTCTTCTGGCGAAAGTCCGCAGTTTTCAGCGAGGCTGTAGTTCAGCTCACTGAGTTCAAGCTGGAGCCATAAGTTGGCGTCCAGGAATTTTTTCAGGGCGAGTTCGGCCCTAAGTTCTTTTGCGATCATGAAGGCTCTCTTGTGGCGTGCAATAGGTAGGGGGTGTTCGAGGTCGGCCCAGCACTAAATCGGGTTATTTCAATTTCCTGCCATCATCCATCCTCTAACGCCATGTTTTTCGCTCAACTCTTTCACGACTCGAGCCGCGTCCTGCTTTTGTTTATACGGGCCGATGACGACAAAGTTGTTTTCTTTACGCGCTACCGGCAACTCCAGCAGCTGAATGGCTTTTACCGCGCGATGGCGGCTGGGTGTGTTCAATGCAATTTCGACCACCCATAGGCCTGATGAAGGCGTGGTTGATGCTTCTTTCCTGGCCTGGAAAATGTAGCCGCCGCACGTCAAGCACGGGCGTTCCAGCGTGATCAGCGAACCTGGTACGGTGCGAAAGACATGCCATCGCGGATCAAAGGTTTTTTTGCGGGCGAATACGGCCAGGAGCAGGCCGGTAATAGTGATCAGACCGCTGAAAATAATCGTCCATTTGTATGACTGTGCGGGCAATGAAGACAGCGTAACTGGAGTTTCGTCTGGTTTTTCGACCAGGAACTGTACGGCGTCAGCCTCCGTTGAATCGGGTATGTGGGATCCGTTTTTTGCAAGGGGCGTGAGTCCGTCGAAATGTTTTGTATTGAGCTCCGTCGCAACTTTATTGACCGTGTCATCGAGTAGTTGTTCGAGTGTTGTCACTTTTTGCTGGATATATGAATTGTTGACGTTATTTTGACAAATTGGTCCCGTGGACATGTAGGTCCATAGGAGTGCAGATAGTTGCCCAAAAACGCCAGTTATCAGGAAGCCCAAGCCAAGCCTTCGCACAGCGGCCATCTCCAAAACAAGTGAATAGTTATTTATCCCGTTCTTTCTAATAAGCGGGGTTCTATTGTTGATCCTGGGGTGGTCTAAATTCTTGAGCGCGTCAGTGTGCCCAAGCGCCAAAATTAGTTGGCTGCTTTTTTGTTGTTTGAAAGAACATCGGGCTTGCACTTTATAGACTGCTGGTTGACGAAAAAGGCTCAGCTGATCGAAAAAAAACCGTATCAGATGGATTGCAGGATGAGCCATTAAATACTTGTATTTAAGATGAAAGTCGTGGCCAAAGTTCCTTGCTGTTGCAAAGCCGCGACGATTCACCGATATCAATCTGGTGCGTGCAGGTAACGTTTTTTTCGACGTCAAAGTTAACGAATTGCCGAGCAGCGTTCCTGCCGGATGTTCTTGACGCTTAAAAGCGAAACGTGGAGCGCAGCACCAGTATTTGCGAGTTGTTGCCGCCGGCGCTTTTGATCGTCGAACCGATGTCGTAGAACAAATAGTCGAGATCAACGGAAGCGTTAGCGGTCGGCGTCCAGTTGGCGTTGGCCTGATACAGGGTGCCCAAGCGTTTTCCGCTGCTTGTGGTTGTTCCGGGGGCTGTGGTCATGCCTGACGGTAGAATGCGTTCTTGGGAACAATGGTTCAACGGTACCGGCCCTCTGATCGCCATCCTCATCACCGCTCGCGGCATCGACATGCAAACCCATACGCGCTTTCCAGGGACCCGCAAAGGTATAACCGCTGTCGCTGGAAACCGCCCAGGCATCGATGTCGGCGCGGGCTTCAGGAATTACGCGATCAATGCCTGCCGGTGCTCCAGCAGAACGCCGCAGGCCAATGATGAACACTGGGCGATAAAGGTTGAATCGCGTGATGACGCTCTGTTGATACTTCGGACCCTTGGCTTCAACCGATCTTCGCCGGTTGGCGTGATTCGTTGAAGTGGGGTGTTTGTGTTCGGCCGGCTCAAGGTGACCCGGGTATAGGAGGCAGAGTGACGATTTCCAGCGATACGCTATCCAGGCTTTCCAGTGCAGTAGAGGTGTTGGCAACTGCAGAGGGCAGCAGAGGGCATCGCGCCAAGGTGGCATTGAGCTTTTTGTCAGAGATCGACGGGGCGGAGTTTGTAGGTGATCCCGCCGAGGTCCACTGGAATTACATTGAGTCAGTAGCTGAAGCTATCGCTAACGGAACAGCCGAAAAGGGCCTGGTTGGAAGGTATATCAGTGCGATTTGGCTGGCTTTCAGTGCGCATTGTCCTATCCAGGCTCGATAGGTGAGTGTGGGTCAGTCAACGCTCAACGGCGTGGCCTCGGCGGTGCGTGCCTTTGTGCAGGCCGGCTTTGATCGGGAGGCTGTGCTTCTCGGCGCAGTGGCCGGCGGCTCGATCACCGCCGAGCAGCCGGAACAGGGGTGGTCCGTATGAGCCGCTTTGTCACCACGGCCAGGCACCAGTGCGCCACCGAATACCAAGACCCCGACCCGTTCGGGGTTTTATTCGTCTGCAGATGGAAAAAACGAAGCCCCGGCGATTCGTGGTCGTCAGGGCTTCTCATTCCTTCAAGCATCTCAACATGGCGGAATGTGAAAACAAGATAGTAGGCTAACTAATAAGAGTCACGATCAGTCCACTGATTTCAGTATTTTGGGATCGTTTTGATTTTTGAAGAAAGCCCGCGAAGTGCGTAATGCTGTTCACTTAAGCGGAGCAGCCTTACGGTCCACCGGAAATCGGGTTTTTGAAATTTTCACCGTCCTTGGCCTTGAAGGCCTTGGGCGGTGATCCAGAAACAGCCCGGCAACGCCTTTTCTTAGTTCTGCTAACCGTCTACCCGTCGCCGAAACGGGATTGGCCGCAGCCATCACGATCAACTGCACGGCGATGTACTGGCAAGCCGGCTTGAATCGGATGTCCGACGGCGCTCGGCCAAACGCCACTGCTGCCTGACTCGCCTCCCGGCGAATCACGTTGTAAGCCAGCAACAGCCCCCATACTTCCTGGTAGATCAGGTCGACTTTTTTGCTGCGCAAGGTCACTGCGTTCTGCTGCATTGAGCTTTTGATATCCCTGAAGCCCAATTCGATTTCCCAGCGTTCTTGATACAACGCGGCAACGGCCTTTGTGCTGTAGGTCTTGGCCGGCAACGATGTCATGACTGTTTTTACTTTGCCTTGAATTTCATAACTGACTTCACGCGCCTCCCAGTGTGTAGGAAGAGTCGGATTTCGCTTTCTGGCTTGCGGCGACACTTTCATACGCACCAAACGATCGTTGTGGTTGTAACGAGCTACCTCCTCGCAAACCAATCCCTTTTTTGCCGGAATTAGCCAATGGCGGTGATTGCCGTCGCCGCTCAGGCTGAGCATGAGATCGGCGCTCCAGAATCCCTTATCGAACAGCGTCACGGAGTGGTCGGGAATCTTCTGCAAAAACTCATCGGCCAGACGCATTTCGCTGCGTCGGTAAGGGCTAAGTTGTGCATCCAGGATCAGGTGCGAACGCACATTCATCAGCGCCACCAGGCGCAGCATGGGAAAGGGAGTCTGGCGGTCGGTCGAGGTGTTTCCAGAACCGAAATGGTCTCGCAACTCAGGTGTATCCGGCGTGCGCAGAAGCGCACCATCGACCGCAAATACTTGCAAGTCCTGCCAGGCATCATCGGGATAGCGCTGCGCGCCCCATTGAGTGCCAGTTTTGCGAAACAACCACTCAACCGGGTCGGCCCCAAGCCGCTTGCGGGCCTCGGTCACACCGCTACGGGCCAACAGATGGTCAGAAGCCAGGCCTTGGGCGCAGATGTTCAAACGCCGGGCGACTTCATGAACAGGTTCGTCGCGAAACAATGCCATTCCGAGCACCAGCCAGAGCACTTGGTCGGCAGGCAAGCGACGCCGCCGGATAGTGGCCTGGCTGGACAAATCCAGCGCAGACGCGACCCACTCGATGGGAATATTTTGAGTGAAAGTGCTCAAGTCACAGAAGTTGAAAAGGTCGCCGAGGTCGAGCAAGTCCTGTTGAACAGACATAAAAAATCCGATGCCAGAGGTCTGGCATCGGATTTTCTAGGAAGCCCGGCTTTGACTCAAATGCTTAAGTGAACAGCATTACGCGAAGTGCGGGCTTTTTTTCGCCTGGAGAAAAGAATGCGCGCCTCACCCAAGGCCAGTGGGACGCCCTGATGAGCTTCACCTGCAACCTGGGCGCGGCAAACCTTGGGTCGTCCAATCTGTTGCATCGACCGGTTGAGTCGACAGCCTAGCGTTTCAGGTTGAGCGGATGTCACTGCCACCTGATGCAAATGGCACGCGATGACAGTGCATCCGTTTTTGGACGAGACGTTAAATGATGAAGTCCCGGTTCGCCGCTGGAACGTTGTGCTGAAGCGTCAGACGGTCGTCCCATCCATTGCCAGCCCGGAAAACTCCTGCATTGCATCCAGCAACGCCTCTCGGAAATACGCCTTCGACGCCCGATCGCAGAGGATGTGCAAGCTTGCCTGCTGCGCCGTACTTGAGTTGATCACGATCACGTTGATCCGCGCCGCTGAGGTTTGCGCCACCGTACCCGGGCCGAACGCCTGCGGGCTCAAGTCGACGCCGCAGAGTTTGGCCATCACCTCGCTCAGGTGTTCGCCCGTCAGTTGAAAGCAGGCGTGGCTGTCCTGGCGCGGCAGCAGATAGTTGGCCTGGTGGTCCAGTTCCCACCGGGCTTCTTCGTCGGCGATGCGTTGGCCCTGATCTTCGGGACTGCCCAGCAGTAGGTACTCGGTCTGGGACAGGCGCGCTACCTGACTGCCATCGGCTTGAATCACCGCGCGGTTGGGCGCATCTGGCAGGACGAAGCGGCGGCTGCGCAGGTACTCGGCACTGTGGGCGCCGCGGAAACCGACCCGGGGCAGGTCGGTCAAGTCGGCCAGGCGGCACCCCGGCAACGGCGTCAGGGCTTGCCGGGTGATGCTGTGTTGTTCTCTCAGACTGGTCATGACTCAAAGCTCCTGGCGTTGGTTGTCGGGATCGAAGAAGGGTAACTGCACCACCTCGGCCTGGACCACGATGCCACCCTCGACGCGGATTGGAATGCGCTGCCCCGGCGTGCTTTGGTCGATGTCGGCGTAAGCCAGGCCGATGATCTTGCCCAGGCTTGCGGAATATTCGCAGGAGGTGACGTTGCCGCTGATCTCCGGGCCGTTAAGCACCAGATGGCCTTCCAGCGGTTGCAGGCTGTCTTTGGGCAGGCTGAAACCCACCAGTTTGCGTTTCAGTGGTTGGGCTTCGAGGATATCCACCGAGCGCCGGCCGACGAAAAATGGCTTGTTGCGACTGACTGCCCAGCCCATGTCGATTTCTGCCGGATGGGTCATGCCATCGGTGTCCTGGCTGATGATCACATGGCCTTTTTCCAGGCGCAGCAGACGTTGGGTTTCGACGCCGAAGGGACGTATGTCGTGTGCTTTCCCGGCCTCGATCAGCGCGTCCCAGAGTTTCAGCCCGTGGCGCGCGGGTACATGGATTTCATAACCCAGTTCACCGACGAACCCGACCCGCAATAACCTGGCCTTGATGCCGGCAACCGTACCCAGGCGGACGCCCAGATAAGGGAACGCTTCAGCGCTCAGATCCAGATCGGTACAGACTTTCTCCAGCACCCTGCGTGAATCCGGACCGGCAACATTGACCGCGCAAATGGCTGCGGTGACGTTGGCGACGTCCACGTCCAGGCGCCATTGTGCGTTCCACTTGAGCATTTGCTGATAGATACGGTCGACGCCGCTGGTGGTGGCGGTGACGTAGAAATGGTTCTCGGCGAAACGAGCGCACACACCGTCATCGATCACGACCCCATGTTCATTGGTCATCAGCGCATAGCGCGAGCGGCCGACCGGCTGCTTGAGGAAGGCAAAGGTGTACATGCGGTTGAGCAGTTCGGCGGCATCCGGGCCTCGCACGTCGAGACCGCCCAGCGTCGACACATCGATAATCCCGACCTTGTTGCGCACATGCAGTGCTTCGGCCTGCATACAGGCGTCGCGATCCCTGGCAGTGCCATAGTAGGCCGGCCGCTGCCAGATCCCGGCGGGCATCATCTTCGCCCCGGCTTGTACATGCCGGGCATGCATCGGTGTTTGCCGGTACGGATCGAACGCTCGACCGGCCACGTGCGCCAGCTTTTCCGCCACAAACGGTGGGCGTGCCGTGGTAACTCCGGTTTCGCTGATGTTGCGCTGGGTTGCCCAGGCGACCAACCGCGCGGTTGGCAGCGCCGAGTGACGTCCCTGGGAGGGGCCCATGCCCACGGTGGAGTAACGCTTGACCAGTTGCACATCGCGATAGCCAATCCGGGTGGCATTGACGATGTCCGCCACTTGCAGGTCCTCGTCGAAGTCGACGAAGTCCTTGCCCTTGGGGTGAGGGAAGATCGGCCAGTTGAAGTTGACCCGAACCTCGCTGCCCAATGGTGCGCGTTGTGCGCTGACTGCCAGCCCTAGCGCGAGCGCGGCATCAGCGCCGGCATTCACGCCATCGGCGATCACGTTGTCGAGGCTATGACGACCGTTGACCGAGCCTGCGACCGCGAGGTTTTGCGGCAGGCCACTGAGGGTGAATTCGGCGCGCTGATCGTCGTAGGCGAGTTTGCCGCCCGCCTGACAGAGCAATTGATAGACCGGCATGTAACCGGCGGACATGCACAGCAAGTCGCAATCCAGGCGTTGTCCGCTTTCTGCGACCTGACCCTGGGCGGTGATCTTGCGCACCACGACGCCGTTGATATGACGCATGCCTTTCTCGTGCAGCGCTTCATACACGGTGCTGTTGCGCTGGCAAGGGATCTTGCGCTGAGCCAGTGCCTGCAGCATGGACTCATCGCCGGGACCATGACGCAAGTCCACCACGGCGGCGACTTCCACGCCCTGATCGTACAGATCCAGAGCGGCGAGGTAACCGTCATCATTACCCGTCAGCACCACCGCGCGTTTGCCCGGCTTGACTGCATACAACTTCATCAAGCGTTGCGCAGCGCTGGTCAACATCACACCCGGCAAATCGTTGTTGCGAAACACCACCGGTTGGTCGAACGCGCCGCTGCACACCAGGCATTGGCGGGCACGCACCTTGTACATGCGCTTGCCCTGGATCACCGGCAGGTAGTTGTCGGTGAACCAGGCATTGCAGGTCGCGTCGGTCAGGATCCGGATATTGGCGTGTTGCTCCACCGCAGACAGCAGCTCGCGGCGCAGGTCTGTGGCTCTTTTGCCTTCGATATCGAAACGGGCATAGTTCAACGACCCTCCGAGAATCGGTTGTTGTTCAATGAGCAACACCTTCGCCCCGGCATTGGCCGCTGTCAGCGCCGCATGCAACCCGGCTGGCCCGGCACCGATCACGGCAATGTCGGTGAACAGGTAAGCCTTGTCGTAATACTCGGGCTGGAACTTCAGGTCGAGTACACCGAGGCCGGCCTTTTTGCGAATGATCGGCTCCCAGACTTTCCACATGCCCTTGGGCTTGTAGAAGGAGCGATAGTAAAAGCCCACCGGCATGAATTTGGAAAACTTGCCCAGGTAGGCGTCACGGTCGTTGTCCAGCGAGCCGTTGACGTTCTGCGCCGTGACCTGCAAACCGGCCGACAGCGCGTATGCATCGGCCAGCACATTAGGCTCCTGGGGCAATTGCACCAGGCTGTTGGCGTCTTGTCCGGCCATGGTCAGCGGGCCGCGCGGGCGGTGGTATTTGAACGAGCGCGAGATCAGGAAGCGACCATTGGCCAACAGGGCGCTGGCGATGCTGTCACCTTGCAGGCCTTGATAGCGATGACCGTCGAAACTGAAATCCAGCGGCTGATCACGGTCGATCAGCAGGCCCATCGGGGCGGGTAGGCGGTTCATCCTGCGATCTCCTTGGCGGCGCTGAAGTCGACGCGGGCGGTGAAAAGTTCTTTGGGGTCGAAGGTGCGAAGGATTTCATCGCTGACGGTGTGGCGCTCCGCCAGAAACCAGTAGCTCGACGGCGTATGCATCCACCACTCGCGTACCACTCCGGCGAGGTTGTCGGTGTTGAACACGTAGTCCGCCCATTCGGCATCGGTGC
This sequence comes from Pseudomonas fluorescens group sp. PF-69, assembly GCF_054481235.1. Classification (NCBI taxonomy): domain Bacteria; kingdom Pseudomonadati; phylum Pseudomonadota; class Gammaproteobacteria; order Pseudomonadales; family Pseudomonadaceae; genus Pseudomonas; species Pseudomonas fluorescens group sp. PF-69. The sequence continues at coordinate 4,068,023 of NZ_JBTMNC010000001.1, forward strand.
AGCGGACGGGATCGGGCATGGGCTTGAACTCGCCGCCATAAGTGAATTCGCTGATGTTGCGAGGCCCGTTGAGCGGGCAATTGATGATTTTCATGGTCCGCTCTCCGTCAGTGGCTGGCCGCCGTAGCGCCCATTTCGTTGACTTGCTGGAAGGTCGAAAAGCGCTCGAGGCCGAAAGGCTTGATCAGATCCGGCACCTTGCCGCCGCTGGCCACCAGTTCTGCCATGGTCTTGCCGCAGATCGGTGTAGCCTTGAAACCCCAGGTGCCCCAACCGGCGTCGAGGTAGTAATTTTTCACCGGCGAAAGCCCCATGATCGGGCTGTAATCCGGGGTCATGTCGGTGATCCCGGCCCATTGGCGCATCAGCTTGGCGTTGGCCAGAAACGGGAACATTTCGATGGCGTGCGCCAGCAGGCTCTCCTTCAGATCAAGCGTGGAGCGGGTGTTGAACAGCGGATAAGGATCGGAGCCGCCGCCGAACACCACCTCGCCACGGCTGGTCTGCTGCACGTAGCAATGCAGCGCCGAAGAGCTCACCAGCGGATCAAGGAACGGTTTGAATGGCTGAGTGACCATCGCTTGCAGCGGAAAGGTCTGGATCGGCGAACGAATCCCGGCCTTGGCCATCAGCAGCGAACTGTGCCCGGCGATGGCCTGCACGGCGCAGCCGCACTTGATGGTGCCTCGATTGGTCTTGACCGCCGTGATCGCGCCGTTCTCGATGATCAGGTCCTGAACTTCGGTGAGTTGATGGATCTCCACGCCGCGTTTGGCCGCCTGCTTGGCGTAACCCCAGGCGACGGCGTCGTGTCGCGCGGTGGCGCCGTCGATGTGCCAGAGGCCCGCGATGACCGGCAGGTGACCAGGGTCGAGGTTGAGGCTGGGCACCAGTTCGCGAATCTGCTGGCGGTCGATCATTTCGCTGCGGCCACCGAAGTGCTTGTTGACCTCGGCCCGCTGACGGAACGAACGCACGGTGGCATCGGTGTGGGCCAGGGTCAGTTGGCCACGCTCGGAGTACATGATGTTGAAATCGAATTCGTTGGACAGGGACTGGAACATCCGCACCGACTCGGCATAGAAACGCACGCCTTCGCTGGTCAGGTAGTTGGAGCGGATCACCGCCGTGTTACGTGCGGTATTGCCACCGCCCAGATAGGACTTCTCCAAGACCGCGATATTGGTAATGCCGTGGTACTTGGACAGGTAATAGGCGGTGGCCAGGCCGTGGCCGCCGGCACCGATGATCACCACGTCATAGCTGGGCTTGAGTTCCCGGGGCGGCGGTAGATCGACTTCCACCGGGTACTCCGAACTCAGCCCGTACTTCAATAGATTGAACGGCATAGGGCCTCCGATTGGCTGCGTTGCGCCTGATGTTGCATCCGGGCTGCGGTTACGGTGTTTTTCATCAAAAAGGCAATAGTCATCGGGCCGACGCCACCGGGAACCGGGGTGATCGCCGCGACGTGGGGCAGGGCGCTGTCGAAATCGACGTCGCCCACCAGACGGCTGCGGCCCTGGTCGTCGATGCGGTTGATGCCGACATCAATGACCACGGCGCCGGGTTTCAGCCAGCTGGCGTCGATCAGTTTCGGTCGCCCTGCGGCGGCGATGACGATGTCGGCCTGACGGCACAAGGCCTGTGGGTCCGGGCTGCGCGAATGCAGCACGGTCACTGAGCAATCGGCCTTGAGCAGCAGGGCGGCCATGGGTTTGCCGACAATATTCGAGCGGCCGATCACCACGGCGTGTTTACCGCGCAGATCGCCGCAGGTTTGCTCCAGCAGGTACAGGCAGCCGCTGGGTGTGCAGGGGGCGAGCACCGTGCGGCCCTGGCTGAGGCCACCGACGTTTTCACTGTGAAAACCATCGACGTCCTTGGCCGGGGCGATGGCCTCCAGGGCGCGCAATTCGTCGATGTGAGCCGGCAACGGCAATTGCAGCAAAATGCCGTTGATCGAACGGTCGGCATTGAGCGTGGCAATCAGGTTTAGCAGTTGTTCGGTGCTGGTGTCGCTGGACAGTCGATGCTCCACGGAGCGAATGCCCACCTCTTCGGCGCGCAGGATTTTGTTGCGCACGTAAACCTGGCTGGCCGGGTCGCTGCCCACCAGAATCACCGCCAGGGCCGGTTGAATGTCTCGCTCGCGCAGGCCGTCCACGTCCTGGCGGACCTGAAGCAGAACGCGGGCGGCGGCGGCTTTGCCGTCAATCAGTCTGGGCGTGTTCATCGAAAGATCACCGTTCTGTCCTGGTTGAGGAAAACCCGGTGTTCCAGGTGGTACTTGACCGCCTTGGACAGGGCCACGGTTTCGGTGTCACGACCGGTGGCGACCAGGTCGTCCGGCAGATACACGTGATCGACGCGCTGCACTTCCTGTTCAATGATTGGCCCTTCGTCGAGGTCGCTGGTGACGTAGTGCGCCGTAGCGCCGATCAGCTTCACCCCGCGCTGGTAGGCCTGGTGATAAGGCTTGGCACCTTTGAACCCCGGCAGGAACGAGTGATGGATGTTGATCGCCCGGCCCGAGAGTTGCTTGCACAGGTCATCGGAAAGGATCTGCATGTAGCGCGCCAACACCACCAGTTCGGTGCCGGTGTCGTCGACAACTTTCATCAGCTCGGCCTCCTGCCGGGCCTTGGTGTCTTTGGTCACCGGCAGATAGATGAAGCGGATGCCCTCGCGCTCGGCCATGGGCCGCAGGTCAAGGTGGTTGGAGACGATGGCGGTGATGGTCATGTCCATCTCGCCCTTGTGGTAGCGGTAGAGCAGGTCGGTCAGGCAGTGGTCGAACTTGCTGACCATCAGCAGTACACGCATCGGTTCGCGGGTGTCGTGCAGTTCCCAGGTCATGTCGAATGCCTTGGCAACGTCGCTGAAGCCTTCCTTGATCTGCTGGATATCACCCAAGTGGCCGTCGTTGAAACGGAACACGGCGCGCATGAAAAAACGGCCGCTGAAGTCGTCGTCGAATTGCGCCATCTCCCCGATGTAGCAACCGTTGTCTGCCAGGTAGGTGGTGACGGCCGCGACGATACCGGACACTGCGGGACAGGTGATCTTGATGATGAAATGGTTTTTTTCGTGTTGCATGACACGTCCTCGGGAAGATGGCGGCAGCTCATCGCATAGCGAAAAAAACAGGGCAAACAGCGATCTCGTCCATGAGTGAGTTTTCTTATGGGGAATAAAATATTCCTGAAGTTGGCTTTATAGGGGAATGCCCGCGCCGCGTCCAGAATTTTTGTGAAAGTTTTTTAACTGGCAGGAAAACGCCTGAGGTCGACACAGGTCGGCCTCAGGGTTGGAATCGAAGGGGAGTGGGGCGGGGATTATTCTTTGTCGTTGCCGTAATTCATGATCGACAGCAGGCGGATCGGCACTTGCACCAGTTGTTCCGGGCCATGGGGGATTTCCCCTTCGAAAGTCAGGCTGTCACCAGCTTCCATGCGGTACAGCTGATTGCCATGGCGATAGATCAGTTCGCCTTCGAGCAGGTGGAGAAACTCGGTGCCCGGATGGGAGAAGGTCGGAAACTCCTCGCTGGCGTCGTCCATGCTCACCATGTAGGCCTCGAAACTCTTCTTCGGCCCGCGCGTGTGATTGAGCAGATGGTAGGTATGGCCTTTCTCGGTTCCGCGGCGAACCACTTCCATGCCTTGATCGGCCTTGACCAGCTGCGCGCTGCCGTCTTGCTGGTCGTATTCACTGAACAGCTTCGACAGCGGCAGGCCGAGCACATCGCACAGGCGGCTCAGGGTATCGAGGCTGGTGGAGACCTGGGCGTTTTCAATTTTGCTCAACATGCCCTGGCTGATGTCGGCAATTTTCGCCACGTCGGACAATTTCAGGTCCTGCGCCTGGCGCTGGCGTTTGATTTGCAAACCCAGGTATTGCTCAAGCTTGAGGCGCGGGGCAGTTTCGGTCGGCATAGTCTTTAGATCCTGCACACTTTCTGTTCAGTAATATTAGTTTCGCACTGAGAAAGTGCAAATCACGGCGTTCCTTTCCATCCCGGTGGGCGATATTCCCGCCGGGAAAAGAATATTCCCATATATACAGCACAAAAGCGCTGGTTACGGCACTTCGGCTTTTCATTCGCGATTCTGGCAAGGGCCTTGCATTCCTGTTGGGAAACTTACTTTCTTTTCAGGAATATCAAAGGAAAGTGACGCCCATCCCCAATGATTTGCCCTTTTCGCCAGGAGTGACGAGCAATGTTGCCAGCAGAAACCCAGCGCATCATCGACAAGCACGGGATCAAGTATGTGCTTGCGCAGTTTGTCGATATCCATGGTTCGGCCAAAACCAAATCGGTGCCGATCTGTGGACTCAAGGCCGTGGCCGAGGACGGCGCAGGTTTTGCCGGATTCGCCATCAGTGGCATGGGCATGGAACCCCACGGTCCGGACTTCATGGCCCGTGGCGATTTGTCCACGCTGATGCCTGTGCCCTGGCAACCGGGTTATGGCCGGATCGTGTGCATCGGTCATGTCGACGGCAAGCCGCATCCCTATGACAGCCGTTACGTGCTGCAGCAGCAGGTTCGTCGCCTGGAAGACAAGGGCTGGACGCTCAACACCGGCCTGGAGCCCGAGTTCAACCTGATGCGCCGTGACGAGCAGGGCAAACTGCAGCTGGTCGATGCCAGCGACAACCTGGACAAGCCTTGCTACGACTACAAAGGCCTGTCGCGCTCCCGGGTGTTCCTCGAACGCCTGACCGAGGCGTTGCAGGCGGTGGATTTCGAGGTCTATCAAATCGACCACGAAGACGCCAATGGCCAGTTCGAGATCAATTACACCTACAGCGACGCCATGACCTCGGCGGATCGATTCACGTTCTTTCGCATGGCCGCCGGCGAGATCGCCAATGACCTGGGCATGATCTGCTCGTTCATGCCCAAGCCTGACCCGAAACGCGCCGGCAACGGCATGCACTTTCACCTGTCGATCAGCAGCGCCGAGAACAAGAACCTGTTCTTTGATGCCAGCGACCCGAGCGGCATGGGGCTGTCGAAAATGGCCTATCACTTCGCCGCCGGCCTGCTTGCCCATGGCCCGGCGCTCTGCGCTTTCGCCGCACCGACGGTCAACTCCTACAAGCGTCTGGTGGTGGGCCACTCGTTGTCCGGCGCGACCTGGGCGCCAGCCTTTATAGCGTTCGGCGCCAACAACCGTTCGGCGATGGTGCGGGTGCCCTACGGTCGCCTGGAATTTCGCCTGCCGGACGCCGGTTGCAATCCTTATCTGGTCAGCGCGGCGATTATCGCCGCGGGCCTCGACGGTATCGACCGCCAGCTGGAAATCGACCACGTCTGCAATGAAAACCTCTACAGCCTGAGCCTTGAGCAGATCGCTGCGAAGGGCATCAAGACCCTGCCGCAATCGCTCAAGGAAGCCTGCGACGCGCTGGAAGCCGACCCGCTGTTTGCCGAAGTGATGGGGCCGCAGATCGTTGGCGAATTCATCAAGCTCAAGCGCATGGAGTGGGTGGAATACAGCCGCCACGTTTCCGACTGGGAAGTGCAGCGCTACACCGAATTTTTCTAGGCGCCAGCCGGCGCGCCCAACCGAACCATCTCGCAGCTTGAAACTTGCGGCTGCCGAACGTAGTGAGGACTGTTGTCATGTGTGGAATCGTAGGCCTTTACCTGAAAAACCCGCAGCTGGAATCCCGGCTCGGCCAGCTCTTCGAACCGATGCTGCAGGCCATGACCGATCGTGGTCCGGACAGTGCAGGCTTCGCCATTTATGGCGATGAAGTGGCCGATGGCTGGGTCAAGCTGACCTTGCAGGCGACCACCGAAGCCTTCGACTGGAAAACCCTGATGGGCGCGCTCGAAGGCCGTCTGGGCTGTTCGCTGGACTGGTTTCAGAACGCCAGCGCCGCCGTATTGAAGATCCATTCGGAAGAAGCGCCAGTCCGTCTGGCCCTTGCCGAACTGGCCCCGAGCGTTCGCATCATGAGCGCCGGGCAGAGCATCGAAATCCTCAAGGGCATGGGCTTGCCCCAGGAAATTTCCCAACGCTTCGGCCTGGCCAGCATGAAGGGCAGCCACATCATCGGCCATACCCGCATGGCCACCGAAAGCGCGGTGACCATGGAAGGCAGCCACCCGTTTTCCACCGGCGCCGACCTGTGCCTGGTGCACAACGGTTCGCTGTCCAATCACTTTCGCCTGCGCCAGGAGCTCAAGCGCGAAGGCATCCATTTCGAAACCGACAACGACACGGAAGTGGCCGCCGGCTACCTGACCTGGCGCCTGCAGCAAGGCGACTCGCTCAAAGAGGCGCTGGATCATTCGCTGGAGGACCTGGACGGCTTCTTCACGTTCGCCATTGGCACCCGCAATGGCTTTGCGGTGATCCGCGACCCGATTGCCTGCAAACCGGCGATTCTCGCCGAGACCGACGATTACGTCGCCATGGCCTCCGAATATCAGGCGCTGTCGAGCCTGCCGGGTATCGAACACGCCAGGATCTGGGAGCCGGCACCGGCCACCCTGTACATCTGGGAACGCGAGTCAGCTTAAGGAGCGCACACATGAAAACCATCGATCTTTCCACTGCCACCGTGCGTGACCTCAATCAGGCGCTGCATGACCAGGCCAACAACGTCGAAGACCGCGAGTGGGTGGTGACTCATTCCAACGGCAAGCACAACCTTGCAGTTGGGGTGAACCAGGCCGTGTCCATCGATATCCAGGGGCACGCCGGCTACTACTGCGCGGGCATGAACCAGAAAGCGTGCATCACCGTGCATGGCAATGCCGGTGTCGGCGTCGCGGAAAACATGATGTCGGGCATGGTGCGGATCAAGGGCAGTGCGTCCCAGGCCGCAGGCGCCACCGCCCATGGCGGGTTATTGGTGATCGAAGGCGATGCCGGTGCCCGTTGTGGAATTTCCATGAAAGGCATCGACATTGTGGTCGGCGGCAGCATCGGTCACATGAGCTGCTTCATGGGCCAGGCCGGACGCCTAGTGGTGTGTGGCGATGCCGGCGATGCCCTGGGCGATTCGCTGTACGAAACCCACATCTATGTGCGGGGTACCGTCGCTTCCCTGGGCTCGGACTGCATCGAAAAAGAGATGCGCGCCGAACACCTGGAAGAACTGCAAGTTTTGCTCAACCGCGCCGGTTTCGAGCACAAACCGTCTGAGTTCAAGCGCTACGGCTCGGCCCGTCAGTTGTACAACTTCAAAGTCGATAACGCGTCCGCGTACTGATCCACGCGAGGAGAACAGATATGAGCGACAAGACCACTCCAGTGCTGCGCGAGTCAGCTACCTTCGACCGCCTGACCATCCAGGAAATCCAGCGCGCTGCGGAAACCGGCATCTACGACATTCGCGGCGGCGGCACCAAGCGCAAATTGCCGCACTTCGACGACTTGCTGCTGCTCGGCGCCAGCGTGTCGCGCTACCCGCTCGAAGGCTATCGGGAGAAGTGTGGCACTGATGTGATCCTCGGCAACCGGTTCGCCAAGAAGCCGATTCACCTGAAGATTCCGGTGACCATCGCCGGCATGAGCTTCGGTGCTTTGTCGGCCAATGCCAAGGAGGCCTTGGGCCGTGGCGCGACCATCGCGGGCACCAGCACCACCACCGGTGACGGCGGCATGACCCCGGAAGAACGCGGCCAGTCGCAGCATTTGGTCTATCAGTATTTGCCATCGCGCTATGGCATGAACCCGGACGATCTGCGTAAGGCCGACGCCATTGAAATCGTCCTGGGGCAGGGCGCCAAACCCGGTGGCGGCGGTATGTTGCTGGGGATGAAAGTCACCGAGCGCGTGGCCGGCATGCGCACGTTGCCGATCGGTGTCGACCAGCGCAGCGCCTGCCGTCACCCGGACTGGACCGGGCCGGATGACCTGGCGATCAAAATTGCCGAGATCCGGGAAATCACCGATTGGGAAAAACCGATCTACGTGAAAATCGGCGCGAGCCGGCCGTACTACGACGTCAAGTTGGCGGTAAAAGCCGGGGCTGACGTGATCGTGCTCGACGGCATGCAAGGCGGCACTGCAGCAACTCAGGAAGTGTTCATCGAACACGTCGGGATTCCGATTTTGTCGGCCATTCCGCAAGCGGTACAGGCTTTGCAAGAGATGGGCATGCATCGCAAGGTTCAGTTGATCGTTTCCGGAGGGATTCGCAACGGTGCCGACGTCGCCAAGGCGATGGCGCTCGGTGCGGATGCAGTGGCCATCGGGACGGCGGCGCTGATTGCCTTGGGCGATAACCATCCACGCCTGGACGAGGAACTGAAGAAAATCGGCTCGGCCGCCGGTTTCTACGATGACTGGCAGAACGGCCGCGACCCGGCCGGTATTACCACGCAGGACCCGGAACTGTCCAAGCGCCTGGACCCGGTGGAAGGTGGTCGCCGTCTGGCCAACTACCTGCGCGTCATGGTGCTGGAGGCACAGACCATGGCCCGGGCCTGTGGCAAGTCGCACCTGCACAACCTCGATCCCGAGGATCTGGTGGCATTGACGGTGGAGTCGGCGGCCATGGCGCGGGTGCCGCTGGCGGGGACCAACTGGGTTCCGGGCGCTGGGTACTGAGACGAAACCTGTGGGAGCGAGCCTGCTCGCGATAGCGGTGTATCAGTCAGCTAAAAGGCTGCTGAACCAACCCCATCGCGAGCAGGCTCGCTCCCACAAGTCCTGTTCATGGCACTTATATTCGAGAGGCCGAAAAGGCCCGTGTCTCATTCTTAATTGCTCGCTGCCAGACACTTTCCATCCTTTTGCAGGAGCTTTGAACATGATCAATCGTCTTCTCGGCAAAACCCTTCTCGGCGTACTGGCGGCCGGCGCACTCGCGCCGCTCGCCCAGGCGGCCGATGCACCCACCTTGAACACCGGCAGCACCGCCTGGATGGTGACCGCCACGGTGCTGGTGCTGTTCATGTGTCTGCCGGGCCTCGCATTGTTTTATGGCGGTCTGGTGCGGGCGAAAAACATGCTCTCGCTGTTTACCCAGTGCTTCGGCATCGCCGGCCTGGTCGGCGTGCTGTGGGTGATCTATGGCTACAGCATGGTGGTCGACAGTACCGGCATGGTTGAGGGGCAGGTGACGTTCAACAGTTTTGTCGGTGGCTTGAGCCGGGCCTTTCTGGCCGGCATGACCCCGGATAGCCTGGTCGGTGATATCCCGGAAGGCGTGTTTGTCACCTTCCAGATGACCTTCGCGATCATTACCCCGGCGCTGATTGCCGGTGCATTCGCCGAGCGCATGAAGTTCTCGGCAGCGCTGTGGTTCATGGCGCTGTGGTTCACCCTGGTTTATGCGCCCGTCGCCCACATGGTCTGGGGTGGTTCGGGCGCCTTGATGCATAACTGGGGCGTTCTTGATTTTGCCGGCGGCACTGCGGTGCATATCAATGCCGGCGTCGCTGCCTTGGCCGCGTGCCTGATTCTCGGCAAGCGCAAGGGCTACCAGAATGCGCCGATGCCGGCCCACAACCTGAGCCTGACCATGACCGGTGCGGCGATGCTCTGGGTGGGCTGGTTCGGCTTCAATATCGGTTCCGGCGGCGGTCTCAATGGCACTTCGGGCATTGTCATGCTCAACACCCAACTGGGTGCCTGCGCGGGGATTCTCGGCTGGATGTTCACGGAGTGGTTCAAGGTCGGCAAGCCGAGTGCTTTGGGCCTGGCCAGCGGTGCCTTGGCGGGTTTGGTCGGCATTACCCCGGCCTGTGCGTATGTAGGCGTAGGCGGCGCGTTGGCCATCGGTCTGCTGTGCGGGGTGTTCTGCTACCTGAGCGTCACTGTGCTGAAACGCCGCTTCGGTTATGACGACAGCCTCGACGTGTTTGGCTTGCACGGCATCGGCGGCATGATTGGCGCGGTTTTGACCGGCGTGTTCTGCGTGCCGTCCCTGGGCGGGTTGGTGGAAGGCGTGAGCATGGGCGCTCAGGTCGTGGCGCAGATCAAGGGCGTGTTGCTGACGACAGTGTACTGCTTCGCCATCAGCTGGATCATTCTCAAGGTGATCAACGCCGTCATCGGCTTGCGTGCCGATGAATCGGTGGAGGACATGGGGCTGGATCTGGCTGAACACAACGAGAGTGCCTACAACCACTGATCGTTGCTATTGAACGACACGGCCCACCTTCGAGTGGGCCGTTTTCGTGGTGCTCAGTTCAACGCTGCATCACTGATCGACTTTCGCTAGCGCGCTTGGGCGGCACGCTGCAATTGACTGGCGATCAGGGTGTTCTTCAGCAGATACGCAATGGTCATCGGCCCCACGCCTCCCGGAACCGGCGTGATCGCACTGGCAACAGTGCGCGCACTGGCGTAATCGACATCGCCCACCAAATGATTGCCGCGTTCGTCGGTGATGCGATTGATGCCGACATCGATCACCACCGCTCCGGGTTTGAGCCAGCTGGCATCGATCAGCCGTGGCCGACCCACCGCTGCAACGACGATGTCCGCCAGTCGACACAGCGCCGGGGCATCGACGCTGCGCGAGTGGACCACGCTGACCGAGCAGTGGGCCTGCAACAGCAAGGTCGCCATGGGTTTGCCGACAATGTTCGAGCGGCCGATGACTACCGCGTGCATGCCGCTCAAGTCACCGCAGGTTTCGTGCAGCAGGCGCATGCAGCCGCTGGGTGTGCAGGGGGTCAGTACTTCGATGCCTTGCACCAGGCCGCCGACGTTTTCCCGATGGAAGCCGTCCACGTCCTTGATCGGATCAATGGCATGAATCACCGCTCCTTCGTCGATATGGACCGGCAATGGCAGCTGCACCAGGATGCCGTTCACCGTGGCATCGGCATTCAGTTGCGCAATCAGTTCCAGTACTTGCGCCTGGCTGGCGGTTTCCGGCAGACGGTATTCAAGAGAGCGGATCCCTACGTCCTTGGCCCGCAGCAGTTTGTTGCGCACGTAGACCTCGCTGGCCGGGTCTTCACCGACCAGCAGCACGGCCAGGGCGGGGTAAATCTGCTGTCCGGCCAGGACCAGAACCTCTTCTCGAACTTCGTCGAGAACCTGGGCAGAGATGGCTTTGCCGTCGATAACGCGGGCAAGAGCGGGGGTGGTGCTGAGCAAAATAGTCACCGTCGTCTTGATTGATAGGGGGGGCGAAATGATCATCGAGGCGTCGTTGCGCCCCGATGATCCATCAGAGACCTGCAGGCAAGGGCGCTCAGGCTACCAGTTGATGGCAACCGTACACCACCAGTACACCGGCGATCAGCGTGGCATAAGGCAACCAGCCGGCGCGTTTTTGACCGGCATCGGCCTGAATGTACAGGTCGCTGAGCATCGCTTCCGGGAAGCGCCCTTTGTCCTGCACGTAGTGCCGGTAGCAGAACACCGGAAGAATCAACAGCGCCAGCAACAGGCCGGTCACCAGGGTGCCGGCGCCCCAGATATCGGCTCCCAGCCCCATGCACGCCAGGTTGACGAAGCTCAGGACGCCACCCGCGGCCAAGAGCACGGTCGGGGCCTTGTACGGGCGTATCCAGTCGGGACGGTCCAGGCGATGGATCCAGCCGGCATTGAGGTTGAGGAAGTTGAAGATGATGTAGCTGACGTTGGACGCGGCCAGGACGAACACGTAATCGGACATCAGCAACAGCAGCAGGTTGAACGACAAGTCGGTCCACATCGCTGCGGTAGGCGCGCCGTGTTCGTTGGTGCGGCCCAGGTATTTCGGCAGCCAGCCATCGACCGACGCCTGATACAGGGTGCGCGAGGAGCCGGACATCGAGGTCATGATTGCCAGCAGCGTGGCCAGGACCAACATGATCAGCACGATATTGGCCACCAGCTTGCCGCCACCGATGCTGTCCGCCATGACCTGCCCGACGCCCATGCCGCTGTAGATCGCGGGTGACAGCAGACCGCTGTAGACCGCCGGTGTGACCACCGCGCCGCTGGCATCGAGCACCGCCGGGGTCACCAACTGCCCAAGACCGAGGCTGCCCTGGAATGCCAGGGGCACCAGGGTGAACACCAGAATGCACAGCAGGCCGGCGTAGAAGATCGCCTTGAAGGTGTCACGCTTGGGGTCCTTGAATTCCCGGGTGTAGCACACGGCGGTTTCGAAGCCGTAAGTGGACCATGCGGCCATGAACAGGCCGCCGGCCATTAACGACCAACCGGACATGTCCCAAGGCCCGTCGATCACTTGTCCGGCCGCGTCATGGGCCAGCGGGTACAGGGGCAGGAAGTTGGCCTGGGCCGCGTCCCCGGTGAACAACGGCACCACACCCACCAACAACAGAGGTATCAGCGAGGTCACCCCAAGCACCAGCGTCAGGCGTGCCGAGCGCAAGATGCCGCCATGCTGCACGGCGAACACGGTCAGTAGAATCAACAGACCGATGGCGAATGTCGCGTTGATCCGCAGCGACAGGCCGCTCTTGACCCAACCCAGGTCAAGCAGAGTCAGTTGCCAGGTATTGATCAGCGCATCAGCGGGGAACAAGGCGGTGAGGATGTAACCGGCTGCCAGCCCCGAGCCAATGGACAGTACCGGGGACCAGGCCAGCCAGTTGCACCACACCGAGACCGGTGCGATCAGTTTGCTGTAACGCACCCAGGCCACCGCGCCGTAGACGGAGGCACCGCCGGACTTGTGCGGGAACAGTCCGGCGATTTCGGCATAGGTGAAGGCCTGGATGAAGCCGAACAGGATCGACACGATCCAGACGATCCAGGCCGGTTTGCCGACCGTGGCGGCGATCGCGCCGATAGAGAACAGCACCAGGGCGGGCACGCCACTGGCAACCCAGAACGCCCCGCGCCAATCGATCTTGCGCTGCAGGCTGCCCACTGAACCGGCGGCCTGCGGTACGGCCTCGAACGTAGTCGCTTCCATCTTCGTATTCCCATGTCTGAAAAAAAGCAGGACCCTGTAGGAGCGAGCCTGCTCGCGATGGACAACCGGGCACCGCGAACAGTCAGGCAACCCGCGTTATCGTTGACGTTCATCGCGAGCAGGCTCGCTCCTAAAGGTGTGTATGGGCAGTCAAAAGGTCGATCAATTGCGCACCCGGCTCTTGTCCGGGTCGTAGAAAATCGCGGCGGTGACCGTGGCGCTGATGCGCTTCTGCAGGCCATCGACTTTGCCGATCTCCAACGCTGTGCCGACATCGGCGCAGGCCACGTCGGCCCGGCACAGCGCGATGTTGCTGCCCAGCAGCGGTGAGCGGCAGGCACTGGTGACGACGCCGACCTGGGCCCGGCCGCGGTACACCGGGTCGCCGTGGTGGGCGCCTTCGTTACCGCTCAGTTGCAGGCCCACCAGTTTGTGAGCGGGATGGGCACTGCGCCGTAACAGGGCGTCGCGACCGATGAAGTCATCGGTTTTGCTTTTTAACGGCACACTAAAACCGATGCCCGCTTCAAAGGGGTCGGTCTGGTCGCTGAACTCGTAGCCGGCAAAAATCAGCCCGGCTTCGATGCGCAGCATGTCCAAAGCCTCCAGACCCAGTGGCACCAGGCCCAGGGGCTGGCCCAGAGCCCAGATCCGGTCCCAGACCTGTTCGGCATCCTCGGGCTGGCACCAGACTTCGTAGCCCAGTTCGCCGGTGTAGCCGGTGCGCGAGACCATCAGCGGGCAACCGTCGTAACCGTCCAGGCGGCCTACAAGAAAACGGAACCAGCCCAGTGTCTCCAGACTCGGCTGGTTGGGCGCGGTCCAGACCATCTGTTTGAGCAACTCGCGGCTCATCGGGCCTTGCACCGCCAGGTTATGGATCTGCTCGCTGGCGGATTTGATCCAGACCTTCATGCCGAGTTTTTGCGCCTGCTCGCGCAGCCACACCCCGGCGTAGTCTTCGCCGCAGATCCAGCGGAAATTGTCCGGGCCCAGGCGCAGCAGGGTACCGTCGTCGAGCATGCCGCCGTGTTCGTGGCACATCGCCGAGTACACCACTTGACCCACCGCCAGACGCCGCACGTCGCGGGTCAGGCAGTACTGCAACAAGGCTTCGGCGTCGGGGCCGATGATTTCGAATTTGCGCAGGGCGGTCAGGTCCATCACCGCCACTCGCTCGCGGCAACCGAGGTATTCCTCGATCGCGCCATAGCCGTCATAGCGCAGCGGCAGCCACCAGTTGCGGTAGTCGGTGAAGCTGCCGGTCAAGGCGCTGGTGCGTGAGTGGAACGCGGACTCACGGGTCAGAATCGGGTCGGCATCAGCCGTGGGTCGAGTGCTCATGGCGATGGAAAAACGCTCCTTTTCGCTGTAGAGGCGGACATGGATATCGGTGGGGTTCCAGCCATTGGCCGGGTCGATGTCATCCGGGCACGAAGTACTGCCGCACACCAAGTCGGTCATGGCGCGCAGCAGCACGTAGTCGCCGGGACGCGACCAGGGTTCGTCCAGGGTCATCTGCTGGTGTGCGTCGATCCCGGTATTGAAGAAAAAATTGATCGCCGGCCAGCCATTGCGGGCCTTGACCCCATGGGACGCGAGCACGCGGCTGAGGTTGTCGCTGCAGTTGTCGTGCCCGAAGTAGCCATGGCTCTCGTAATAGCGCGCGGCACAGGCCAGGGCGAAGGCGTCGTGGCGGCCGACGGTGTCGCGCACCACCTCCAGCATCGGTTGCATCTGCCGGTCGAAAAACTTTGAGAACAATCCCGGTGCCGGGTAGGCGCTGCCGTTCAGGGTGCGGGTCACGGTCTGGTCCAGGTCCAGTTCCAGACCGCGATCCAGTGCCCGTCGATCCAGAGCGACGAAGTCCGAGCACTGGCGGCCGGCGACGTCCAGCACCTGCACATACTGACCTTTGCCAACGGTGTAACTGTGGGCGGTGCCGGCGCCGAGGGTGAACTCGTCGAGCAACTCGCCCAAGGGATCGGGCAACACGGGAAGCAGCAGCGGCGAGGGGTTGGCCCGAGTCACCAGCAGCCGCAGCTCGCTGGGCCGGTATTGCCGGTCAACGGCGGTCGGTCCGTCGGGGGCCGCGACGATCACCAGTAGCTCATCGCTGGCGACGAAGCGGCGGCTGAAGTCGGCAGGGCTGTCCTCGTCCCAGAGTGAGGCGGCGCTGGGCAGCTGTTGGGGATCCATCGCGCGCCGGATCAGGGCCTGGCCAATGCGCCGCGACTGCAAGGTCGGTTTGGCGAGCTGCGCGCTGATGAACCCGCAGTCCGTCGAACCGCTCAGTGCCCAGGCCGCCAGGGCGCTGCGACCGAGCCTATCCACGGCCAGCAATTGGCAAGGTTGCCGGCCTTCGAGGTCGATCACTTGCAGGCTGTCGCCAGGCTGCAACGCGACAAGGGTCAGGCCGCCGGCGGCCACCCGATAACGCTCCAGGGCCGGGGCCCGGGCAAAGAGTCCGGGTTCCCGCGGGCGGGAAACACGAGGTGCGTTCATGGTGAGGCTCCCGGGTCAACCGATCGATTTGACGGACATCGGCGGTTCAGCGAGGTACGCCGCCATGGAGTCGTCAAGGGCATGCAGCCAGGGCGTGTGGTGGGGGGGCGATTGGGTGCCGGTCATCAGCGATCGGTAGGACTTGTCGCGGTAACCCATGATGTCGTGGGCCTTGTCGTGCTTCCAGTGCATGAAGGTGTCGTTGACCGCGGCGATATCGAAGTTCGGGTAGTCGGTGGCGTCCACCAGGTGCTGGATATAGGCCCCCTGGTATTCGAACATCTGCTGGTTGGTTTCAAGCTGCTGTTCACGGGCATGCCATTGCTGGCTATCGGCGGCTCGTTGTGCCTGGTCGGGCAGGGCGATGCGTTGCAGGATCACGTCGCGGGCGTACCAGGCCTGGGCGTCGAACATGTTGAACGAGTACCACTGGTCCTGCATGCCGAGGTAGATCAGTTGCGGGTTGGGCTCCCAGAAAATGCCTTTGTAGAGGTTCATCGGCCATAGCCGATTGTCGGTCTTGAGGCGCAGTTCGTCCGGCAGGAACGGGAAGTGATGTTGGTAGCCGGTGCAGAGGATCACCGCATCGATGTGCTTGTGGGTGCCGTCGATAAAGTACGCGCGGTTTTTTTCCAGGCGCTGCAACAGCGGTTTTTCTTCCCAGTTGGCGGGCCAGTCATAGCCCATGGGCGCGGTGCGATAGCAGCTGGTGATGCTGCGGGCGCCGTACTTGTAGCACTGTGAACCGATGTCTTCGGCGGAATAGCTGCTGCCGATGATCAACAGATCCTTGCCCTTGAACTCCAGCGCCTCGCGGAAATCATGGGCGTGCAGGATGCGCCCGCCGAACTGCTCGAATCCGGGGAAGTACGGCACCTTCGGCGTCGAAAAGTGCCCGCAGGCGTTGATCACATAATCGAACTGTTCCGAGGTCCGGGTATCGCTGCCGTGGTCGTGGGCAACCACCGTGAAGCGGCGAGTCGCTTCGTCAAAGGTGACCTGGCGCACCACATTGTTGAAACGGATGTAGTCGCGAACCCCGGCTTTTTCGACGCGGCCCTTGATGTAGTCCCACAGCACTTCCCGTGGTGGGTAGGAGCCGATGGGGCGGCCAAAATGTTCTTCGAAGGTGTAGTCGGCGAACTCCAGGCATTCCTTCGGGCCGTTCGACCACAGGTAGCGGTACATGCTGCCATGCACCGGTTCGCCGTTCTCGTCCAGGCCGGTGCGCCAGGTGTAATTCCACATGCCCCCCCAGTCTTGCTGTTTTTCATAGCAGACCAGTTCCGGGATGGGCGTTCCCTGGTCCCTGGCCGATTGAAAGGCCCGCAGTTGAGCCATGCCGCAAGGGCCGGCGCCGATGATTGCAACGCGTGTGGTCATGGTCGTATCTCCTGGCTGTTGATCGGAAAAAGGGCTCGCTCAGCGAAAAATCACCGTCTTGTCCTGGTTGATGAACACCCGGTGTTCCAGGTGGTATTTCAGGGCTTTGGAAAGCGCTACGGTTTCGGTGTCGCGGCCGATGGCAACCAGCGAGTCGGGCAGGTGGGTATGGTCGACCCGCTGGATTTCCTGCTCGATGATTGGTCCTTCGTCGAGGTCGCTGGTGACGTAGTGGGCAGTGGCGCCGATCAGCTTCACGCCACGGTCGTAGGCCTGGTGATAGGGTTTGGCACCCTTGAAACCGGGCAGGAACGAGTGATGGATGTTGATAGCCCGGCCGGACAGCTGCTGGCACAGGCCGTCGGACAGAATCTGCATGTAGCGGGCGAGCACCACCAGATCGGTCTGAGTGTCCTCGACGATGCGCATCAACTCGGCTTCCTGGCTGGCCTTGCTGTCCTTGGTGATTGGCAGGTAGATGAAGCGAATGCCTTCGCGTTCGGCCATGGCTCGCAGGTCCAGGTGGTTGGAGACCACTGCGGTGATGTGCATGTCCATCTCGCCTTTGCGGTGGCGGTACAGCAGGTCAGTCAGGCAGTGGTCGAACTTGCTGACCATCAGCAGCACCCGGGTCGGCTGACTGCTGCAGAACAGCTGCCATTGCATGTCGAAGCCGCAGGCCAGGTCGCCCAGATCCTCGCGCAGGGCACCGATATCGCCCTTCACGCCGGTGTTGAAGCGGAACACCGCGCGCATGAAAAATTGCCCGGTGAACTCGTCGTCGAATTGCGCCAGCTCGCTGATGTAGCACTGCTGTCCGGCCAGGCAGGTGGTGATCGCGGCAACGATGCCGGACGCTGCCGGGCAATTGATCTTGAGAATGTAATGTTCGTTGGTAGTGTCCATCGAGAGTCCCCTGGAGACAGTGGTTGGAGGCTCAGCCCTTGGCTGTGCGCTTGGTTTTTTCCGGGTCGTCGAAGGGCAGGGCGTGGGTCACGGCGGCGCTTTCCTGGCTGCCGCGCACCTGCAGGGCAATGCCTGGAATCGAGCAGGCGACGCTCATGCGGGCGATGGCCATGGAGCGTTTGCTCAGGCGTGAGTACATGCCGCAGGTGATCACCCCGACTTGCTGGTTGCCTTGCCACAGGGTGTCGCCGGCTTCAGCGGGACGGACGCCTTCGAGCAACACGCCGGTGATCTTGAAGCGCTCCTGGCCGCGCAACCGGAAGTGCTCGTCGGCGCCACGGAATTCGCGCTTGTCCGGGGAGACGGTGAAATCCAGGCCCATTTCCCACAGCGTGTCGCCCGCCTTCTGATCGGCGAAGGGGTACATCTGCGAGTTGTCGTAGGGGAAAAACATCAGCGAGCTTTCCACCCGCAACCAGTCCAGGGCGGTAAAGGCGCAAGGGATGATGCCCAGGCCCGCGCCCTGTTCGAGGATCGTGTCCCACAGCGCCGGGGCATCGGCGGCCTTGCAGAAAATCTCGTAGCCGCGTTCGCCGGTATAGCCGGTGCGGGAGATCATCACCGGGCGATCGAACAGGCGGGTTTGCAGGTGATGGAAGTAAGGCAGCTGACGGATCCCGGGGACGTGCTCGGCGAGGAAGTCCACCGCCAGCGGCCCTTGCAGCGACAGATCGTGCAGGTCGTCATCGAACAGCACCGCCACTTGCCGGCCCTGGGATGAGCGCACCAGCATTTCGTGGCCGTTGCCGGCACCGTGCACCACCATGAACGCGTTGGGGCCGGTGCGGTAGACGATGCAGTCATCGACGAACTTGCCGTCCTCGTCGAGCATCGAGGCGTACACCGACTTGCCGGGGTAGAGCTTGGCGATGTCGCGGGTGGTGGCCCATTGCAGCAGGCTCTCGGCGTGGGGGCCGACGTAATGGACTTTTTTCAGCCCGGACACATCCATCAGTCCGGCCCGGGTGCGAATCGCCTGATGGTGATCGGCCAGGTCGCTGTCGTAGGTCCAGGCAGTGCCCATGCCGTTCCAGTCTTCGAGGTTCGAGCCGAGAGCGCGGTGCCGTTCGGCCAGTGCAGAAATACGCCATGAATGCGTCATGTGAAGATCCTTGTCGGTGAAAGTGGGTCAGGGTTCAGGCCGGGTCGAAGCGGCTCAACCACTCGACCAGGGTCTGTCGGTAGCGGCTCATGCCCTTGTAGTCGGCGATCGGCTCGGGCAGGTCGCGCAGCACACGGTGCAGGCGGCAACCCCAGCCGGGCTGGGTGACCAGCTCCTGCAGGCTGATCAGGTAGGTGCGGATGCTGAACATCACCGCGTTGCTGCGCGGCAGACGGGCCATCACTTGCAGCTCCACGCGCAGATGCACCTGTTGCCCGACGTTCTCGGCGGTGATGCGGCCGCGGTCGGCGCCCCATTCATGGAACGTCTCGGGGGAGGAGTCCAGGCGCGGGTTGATGGTCAGCGTCCAGTTCAGACGCCGCACCGGCTGCCCCGTTTGCAGGTTGAGCAGGTATTTCAGCGCGCGGTCGAAGATGCCCATTTGGTGGGCCATGGGCACTGGCGAATGCCACTGTTTGAAACTCATGCCGGCGTCGAAGGCCAGGGACCAGTCGGCGGGGCTGGTGACCAGGCCGGCGTCCATGTACAGATCGCCGTCGCGTTGATCGAGCAGGGCGAAATCCCCCTGCACCTGTCGGCCGATGAACTCCAGCGGCTCGCAGGGCAGGCTGGTGGCATCACCGAACACAAAGTGCTGATCGATGTTCAGCAGCGTGTTGCGCCAATGCCAGTGATCACCTTCACGCTCCAGGGAGAACCACTGCGGATAATCCACGGCCAGGTGCTCCATGAGCATCTGCAGCGCATCCCAGGCCGCCACTTGCATGTGCGGCAGCACCAGGTAGCGGCGCGGATCCTTGTCCAGCACCAGGGCGCGTTCGGCCATTTCCGAGCGGTAGTGTTCGTCGATGTCGAACCCGTGCTGGTAAACCGAGCCGGGATCCCGGGAGGTCGCCGGTTCGATGTTCACCGAATACAGGTAGCTGTCCTCGGTGAAGGGGAAAGGAAAACGCCGGATGGCGGCGGGGCTGTTGCGAAAGCTGAAATCGTCTCGATAGCTCTGCACGGGGCTTGATTGAATGGTCATGGTCGACTCCTAAAGATCCAGCGAAACGCAAGGGCCGCCGCGGGAGACACAGGGCATGAGAAAGTCAGCCTGCTCGGCGGGGCTCAGGAAACTGTCGCGGTGTTCGATGTCGCCGCCCACGTGACGGGTCATGCACTGGCCGCAGACCCCGCCGCGGCACAGGTTGGGGATCTGCAGCCCGGCGGATTCCAGGGCTTCGAGCAGGCTTTGTTCGGCGCCGACCCGCAGGCGCCGACCGCTGCGCAGCAGTTCCAGATCGAAGGGTTGGCCCGGTTGTGCGGCATTGAAGGCTTCCCAGTGCACCCGGCCGGGCGGCCAGCCGAGTGCCTTGGCCTGTTGCCGAACCGCGTCGAGCAACGGTTGCGGGCCGCAGGTGTAAAGGTGGCTGCCCAGCGGTCGATCACGCAGGATCCGGCGCAGGTCCGGGCGGCTGGCGTAGGTGTGCAGGCGCGACCCCAACCGCTGTTGCAACGCCTCGACATAGGCATCGCTCAGGCCCGGACGACAGAGGTAGTGCAATTCGAAGTCGGCCTTGCGTTGTTCCAGGGCCGCGATGTAGGCCATGAACGGCGTGATGCCGATGCCGCCGGCGATCAGGATGTGCAGGCTGGCGGTCGAGTGCAGGGCGAACAGATTGGCCGGTGGCGAAATCTGCAGCGTGTCCCCGACCCGGACCTGCCGATGCAGGTACTGCGAGCCGCCGCGGGAGGTCTCCTGCAGGCGTACGGCGATGCGGTAATGCTGGTTGTCCGCCGGGTCGCTGGTGAGTGAATAGGCATTGCGCAGCTTGCCCTCGGCCAGTGGCAGGTGAACCTGTACATGACTGCCGGGGGAGAACGCCGGCAGGGGCCCGGAGCACGCTTGCAGGGTGAATTCGCGCACCACTGGGGTCAGCATTCTCGCCGCGCTGACCCGCACTTCGATTACGGCGCTCATGACCGGACTCCGGCATAAGGCTGGTCGGGGTTGGTGCAAACGCCGAGGTACGCCCCCAGGCGGCGGGAAAAGTGCTCCCGGACTTCCAGCCTTACATCGCAACCGATGCAGATCAGCAGCGACTCCGCCCCGGTGGCCTGGGTCAGGCCGCAGTGCACGCAATACACCAGGCGCGCACCGGCAATCGTGCGGGTGATGTCGATCTCGTCATTTTCCAGTCCGGCGCTGCGGGCCTCGCCGTGGATGCGCCAGATAAAGGCCTCGTCGCCCATGATGTAGAGATGGCTGCCGACCGTGGCGCTGACCAGCACCTGTTGCAGGCGGCGGGAAAAGTCGGCGTTCTCGCCATTCAGCACCAAGGGCTGTTCCAGTTCCCCGACAACGGGCGAGCAGGCGGCCGCCGATTGCATGACCACGATGTGTCGGGTGACGCTTGAACGAGGCAGCGGCGGGCGATAGCGCGGGAGGCTGTGAAGTCGGTCCGGGGCGGCGCTGTGTCTATCCGTCATGTGGGCTTTCCTGGCTGTTCCGCGCCTGTCGAAGGGCGAGAAAGGTGGCGTTGGATCGGGAATTTGTTTCCTGGTGGGGAAGATACTTTCCTATGGGGAAAATCTTCTCAATCCGGAAAAAGGGCTATGCCTTTGGAGATAAGCCTTGCGCAACGCCAGTTCGGGGCATGGAAGTTGCTCGTCTTCGCTCAGGGCTGAGTAACCGGACGGGGAGTTATCGATGGTGCGAACACGACCGCAGTGGTGGCCGCTCTGGCTGGGGCGTATTCGCCCCGAACAGGCACGCAGCGTGCGCAAACTGCTGGCCGGATTGCCCTTGTGCCAGGTGCACGCTGACGGTGCCTTGTCGGGTTTTCTGGATCGTTTCGAAGCATTGTTGCCGACCTGCAAACTGAATCTGATCCTGGGCGGCGAAGACCTGGGGCCGGCACGGCGCGGATTGCTCGAGGGCTGTCAGGACGTTGCGCGTTGCCCTTGGCGTGACTCGGCACTGCCTGATGGGGCTCAGGCCTGTGGCCCTTGCCGGCAACGGGGCGTACATCGCCTGCTGTGTGCCTTGCCGCACAGCGACGATTCGAGCAAAGGGGTGTTGTTGCTCGATACCCCACAACCGGTCCATGCAAGCTGGCGCCAGCTGCTGGAAGAGGCGGCGCAGGCGATCGGCGTCACCGTGCGCTTGCGCTGCTACACCCGTGAACAACAGCGCAAACAGGCTACGTCCCGGCACGGCGCCCTGGCCCGTGAGCTGCACGACTCGGTGGCTCAGCAGTTGGGTTACCTGTCGTATCAGGCGCGTTGGCTGCAGTCGAAGTTGGGCGAGCCTGCGCAGGCCTTCGCCGCGTTGCAGGAACTGTGCGGCGGCTTGAGTCAGCTGCAGCGCCAGGTGCGCGAGCTGATCACCAGCGCTCGTCTGACCATGGATGGGCGTTCGCTGCGCCAGGCATTGGCCGACTCTGTCGCCGAGTTTTCGCGGCGCTGCATCATCGTTTTCGAACTGGACAATCGCCTGACCGATGACGCTTTGAGCCCGGAAACCGAATTGCAGATTCTGCAGATCATTCGCGAGGCACTGGCCAACGCGGTGCGCCATTCCCATGCGCGGCATGTGCGCATCGAGTTGCGGCAAAACCAGGACGGCGATGTCTCTGTGACGGTGGAGGACGACGGCATCGGCCTGAGCCCTGCATCGGGGGAGGACAACCATTTCGGCCTGGCGATTATCCGCGAACGCGCCGCGAGCATCGGCGCCCGGCTGAGCATTGAGGCGATCCGCCCGCACGGGGTTCGCGTACACCTCGGCCTTTGCCATCACCAAGACCTGCCACAGGGGAGTTTCGATGGACTGCACGACCTTATTACTGATCGATGATCACCCGCTGTTTCGCAAGGGCCTGGCGCAGTTGTTCGGCGCCAGTGACGACTTCGAGGTGGTGGGGCAGGCCGCCAGCGGCCGCGAAGGCATCAACCTGGCGGTGAGCCTGGCACCGCAGCAGGTCTTGCTGGATCTGCACATGCCTGGCTTGAGCGGTTTGCAGGTGCTCGATGAACTGCGTCAGTTGCGCCTCGATTGCCAGGTGGTGGTGCTCACTGCGTCGATGGATCGCGCCGAGCTGTTGACCGCCCTGCGCCTGGGGGCCAGCGGTTACGTGCTCAAGGAAACCGAGCCCGATGCCTTGCTGGCCTACATGCGCAATTGCCACAAGGGCGCGATTGTCCTGGATTCGACCCTGATTGCCCTGTTGGCCGATCAGGACGAATCGTTGCACCGCCCCGCGCAGGATGCCGATCCTCTGGACACCGGCAACCTTACTGAACGCGAGGGCCAGACCCTGGCCCTGATTGTCGCCGGCATGAGCAACAAACAGATCGGTCGGGAACTGGGGATCAGCGATGGCACGGTCAAGATCTATGTGCGCAATCTGTTGCAGAAGCTCGGCCAGCACTCGCGTCTGGAGCTGGCGGCGTGGGTACACAACGGCGCGTCGGTGAGACACGAGGAGCGGCATTAGATGATGGAACGGCCAGAGGCATTTGTGCAGGCACCGTCCTTGCACCTGATGGATCGCTTTCCGGCGGCGTTGCTCGAACTGCGCGATAACGGGCAGATCGCCCACTTCAACCTGGCGTGGGTCGAGCTGATGGACAGGCCGGGTCCGGAGCGCAACCTCATCGATTATGTGCACCATGAGGACCGTTCGTTGTGGCGTCAGGCCTTGCATGAACTGCGTCGGCGCCCCGAGACTTCCTTCAGCCAGCGGTTGCGCTTTGTTCACCCCTCGGGGGAGCTGCGTTGGTTTGACGTCAGCCTCAAGCGCGACACTCAGGGTTTTTATCTTGTGGCTGGGGACATTACCGCGCACAAACGCCGCGAGATTGCCTTGCAGGCCAGTCAGCGCAGCAGCATGAGTTTGCTGGACAGCATGCCGGGGCTGATCTATCGCGGCCGCAACAATCGCGATTGGACCATGGAATTCGTCAGTGCCGGTTGCTTGCAACTGACCGGGTATCCACCGGAGCGGCTGGTGGACAACCATGAGTTCACCTACAACAGCCTGATCCTGGCGCAGGATGCCGATTACGTCTGGCGTGAGGTGCAATATGCCCTGTCGCGGCAGGAGCCATTCGAACTCAACTACCGGATTCGTTGCGCCGATCGGTCGATCAAGCACGTCTGGGAAAAGGGCGTGGGGATCTATGCCGACACGCGTGAAGTGCTGGGAATCGAGGGGGCGATTTTCGAGCGTAATACCGACCAGGAACCGGGGCGTTGAACGCAGGTTTGCGGTGTGGCCCTCGGCGTTTGGGCGACGCTGTTTCGGAGTAACATGTGGCCCAACGCAAATTGCCAGAGGGAACGGTATGTCTTCGATCATCAAGCCGATTGGTGCTGCTGACACCAATCAGGCAGCTGCAGCGTTGTGTGAGTTGTGGCCGAAATACTCTCCGGCGGAGATTACCTCCAGGATCGACGAGATGCTTCGCCCCAATGGCTACAACCTGATCGGCTTGTGGGAAGAAGGCCAGGCGTCGGCCGTTTGCGTATTGGGCTACAGGATTCAATATTCACTGTGGCTGGGGAAGTCGCTCTACATCGTGGACATTGCAACCCTGCCTCAAAGTCGCGGCAAGGGTTACGCCTCGCGATTGTTGGCTTGGGCTGAAGAGGAGGCTGCGCGTCAGGGGTGCGCGGCAGTGCATCTTGACTCCGGGGTTGGTATGGATAGAGCGGCTGCTCATCGTCTCTACATGCAACGCCATTACCAGATCGCCTGCCATCACTTCCTGAAGCGCCTGGATTGATGCGAATGATCTTGCGAAGGATGACTTGAGGGCGCAGGGTCAGGATCGTCTGGCAGAGACATGGCGTTCCTCCATAGCGAGTGCAACCATAGTCCGGGAGGGCGGCTGGTGCGTGAGTGGATCGCAGGCAAAGAAAAGCCCGGCGCGAAGTCGGGCTTTTCTGTTTGGGGTCAAATCCTTTTGTATGCTCAATCTGCGCTCAATTCTGTGAGCGTTTCGTGAAAAGCAAGTTGCCGAAATGAAAAAAGCCCGACACTTGGTCGGGCTCTTTGTAGATGGGCCAAATCCCTTTGGCTGCCTGCATTGTGCGGGTCAGGTGTGACGAAGGCGTGACAGGGCGGATGTGAAAAGCCCGGTGCCGGAACGGGCTCTTTGATGACGGGGTCGGGTTGATTATCGATTAAAGCGCTCGACCAATGAGTGCTGGGTGGACGCAGTTCTGGTCAGTTCTTTGCTCAGGCCCGCCGACTGGTGCGCTTGTTCCGAGGTTTGATCAGCCAGGTGGGCGATGGTTGTGATGTTGCGGCTGATTTCCTCGGCAACGGCGGTTTGCTCTTCAGTGGCGCCGGCAATCTGCGTGGTCATCTCGGTGATGTGAGCAACCGCTTCACTGATACCCACCAAGGCCTTGTCTGCCTCAAGCACCCAAGTCACGCCTTCTTCGGCCTGACGCTGACCACGCTGCATGGATTGCACAGCGTTATTGGACGACGCCTGGAGCTTGGTAATCAGGTCATGGATCTGGGTGGTGGATTGCGAGGTGCGCTGTGCCAGCTGACGGACTTCATCGGCCACTACTGCGAATCCCCGGCCCATGTCGCCGGCACGTGCCGCCTCGATGGCGGCATTGAGTGCCAACAGGTTGGTCTGATCGGCGATACCTTTGATCACGTCAACGACGGTCCCGATTTCGTTGCTGTCCTTGGCCAATTGCGCAACCGTCAGCCCGGTTTCACCGACGACAGTGGAGAGGCGCTCGATGGCCTCGCGGGTGTCTCGGGCCACATCGCGGCCGCGACCCGTGAGCAAATTGGCTTGTTGGGTGGCATCCGCCGTGCGCTGGACGTGGCTGGCGACTTCCTGGGTGGTCGCTGCCATCTGGTTAACGGCCGCAGACACCTGCTCGGTTTCGACGCGCTGGCGATCAAGGCCGTTTGAGCTGTCAGTGGCCAGCAGATCAGATTGTCCAGCCAGCGCACTGAGTTGCTCGGCGGTGTCCTGCAGGCGCGTCAGGCAAGTCTTCAGTCGCGCGGCCTGACTGACGAAGGCCGTCTCCAGACGGGCTTGTGGTCCGCGCGCATTGCTGTACATCTGAGCGATCAGTGAGTCGGAGGTCGAGGGCTCGGCCATCTGTAACAGGCGCAGAGTTCCCCGAGTCTGCCAGCGCGAAGAGAGCAAACCGATCGGCACGGCAATGCCTGTGGCCACGGCTATTGACACGGGGGCGCTGAAGAACAAACCGCTCAAGGAGCCCGCCAAACCCATGGCGACATAGGGCAGACAGTCCAATAGAGCGGGCAGCCAGCTGTCCTGCCGAGGGATGGCCGGCTTTCCCTGACTGATGCGCTTATAGAGGGATTCAGCACGGCGGACCTGATCAGCCGTCGGCTTGACCCTGACCGATTCAAAGCCGACTACCTGGCTGCCTTCAAATATTGGAGTGACGTATGCGTTGACCCAGTAGTGATCGCCATTTCTGGAGCGATTTTTGACGATACCCATCCACGGGCGGCCTTGTTTGAGGGCACCCCACATGTGGGCAAATACGGCAGGGGGGACGTCAGGATGACGGACGATATTTTGCGGGGCACCAATCAGATCGGCTTTATCAAAACCACTGACTTCTACGAAAGCGTCATTGCAATACGTAATGACGCCTCGAACATCTGTTGTCGAAATAAGCTTCTGTTGAGGTGCGAGTGAAATCTCGCGCTGTGTTACAGGCTGATTATTTCTCATTCCGACTGCTCCTTGGTTCCTTTGAGAGGCCATCGACTAGTACGTGAACAAGATTAGTGTCTTTTTCTAAAAATATTTTTTATAAAAATGAGTTGCATTCGTGTTGTCTGGCTTTTTTGGATCTGTATTGCTTGTTTGGATAGGCTCTTGATTTTAATTGGGAAAATTCGTCTGTGGCTCAAAAAAAACGCGACGTTTTTAACGTGTACGCGTTTATCTTGGCTAGCGGCTTGTCACTTCGGCAGGGCGGGCAGTCAGCCCGTGCGGGTTCACTCCCTCAGCCTTTCGTCAGCCTGGTGTTTTCGCAGGAGTGGTCGGCCCATTAATGGCTTTGATTTCGTTGAAAGTTTGGCGAATTGCGGCCAGAAAGTGCAACTGGATAGTCATACCTGAAAGAAGCCCGGCCACTGCGTCGGGTTTTTTATGGGGGCTCCATTCCCTGACTATTCTCAATTGACCGGAAATGGCAGAGTGAATTTACCTATGAAGCGGAATTGGAATTACATCAAGGCACTTCTTGAGCAAGTCGAACAGGCAAATAGAAAGGGAATTCTTCAAGAGCATGCTCTGAACGTAGCGCTTGGTCACGACACTCATGACCAGGCCAAAAAGGAGCAGGCCACCCATGCACTCCAGCTCATCGTCAAGGAAGCATTCGTGGAGAGCACCGTGGACGCCTCAGGCGTCGAGACTTTGATCTCGCTCACATGGCGAGGCCATGACCTGCTGGATGATATGAGAGCGAACGTCGCCAAGTACGAGTTCAAGCACTTTCATTAAGTCTTCGCTTGCCAAGCCCCGCCATCAAGCGGGGTTTTTTGTGCCTGCGATTTCCCAAATCCCTCTAAGCTTCTGGTTGACCCACTCATCAATGGCGCGCGCGCATTGCGGGTGGAAGGCCCTCAATTGGAGGCGGTTATCCAGCCACGCATTCAGTTCGTAAAGTGCCACACGCACCGCGCGAGGGTAGTCCTCCAGAGCGGCAAGCAAGCGCTGCCGGGCGCTTTCAGTTGGCTCAATATCTCTGGTCTGAATGTATTGAGTGATGAAGCGCTCGATGCAGCAGAACTCTGATGATGACAGATGGATCATGCTGAGATTTGTTGAGCGTGTGCCGTTAGCTGGAGCGAACATCCATGATTCCTTGCTTGTGCATGCGGAGACTTAAAGCTCGTTATTCGGGGTGTTTGTAGTGGGGTGGAGGAAAAGGCGGGGCGGATGATACTTATTTCCATGCGTCGTGTACGTATATCAACACGCCATCATCGACGAACGGCGTAAGACTTTAGTCTTGTCATTCAAGGTGAGTTGCCGCAGTTAACGAACAGGTATTGGCTGCGGTTTTCCATCGGCTTCTGCCCAACCGGGAAGGCCTGGCACCGCGCAATGAAGCGGATGAATGTCACCGGTTCTCCCTACCCAAAGTCGGACGGCTGGCGTTTTATGGCCTGGCCGACTATCTGGGTGAGGTCGTCGAAAAAGCGGATGGCTTGACGGTGAGCGCCGCGATTGACCACGGTGCGGAACGGTGCCCGAACATCATGCTCGGGCACACCACTGACTGACGTGTTGTCGAGTGCCGGGTAAAGGTCCTTGATAAAAGGGCGTTGCAGTTCGGCATTGCCATCCCGACAGCCAAGCCTTGACCAGAGGACGGTGGCAGGCGGTGTCGGTGTCCAATGGCCTGTTCAATAACGTGCTGCTCCCGCAGGTCAGGTCGCTGCCGGCAACGTGCTTACTTCAAACTCTTGAGATAAGCGATGAGGTGCTGACGACTCTGCGCATCGGGCTGCCCCGGGAACATCATCATGTTGCCCGGCAGCAAGCTGGCAGGGTTTGTCAGCCACTTGTCCAGGTTGGCGTCATTCCACTGCAGCTTGGCGCCTTGCAGGGCGGCGGAATAGGTAAAAGCCGGTGCCTGGGCGCTGGCGCGATTGAACACGCCGTGCAGGCTCGGCCCCATCAGGTTCTTACCCGCTTCGGGGCTGTGACAGAAACCGCATTGAGTACTGAAAAGGGCCTGGCCCTGAGCGACGTCGCCCTGGGCTTGCGTCAAAGGGGTTGCCAGCAGCAGGGCGCTGGCAACGAGCAGTTGTACGTGGGTCATTTCGTTTCCTACAAATAGCAAAGCCCCGCCAAGACAGGCCTGGCGGGGCCTCAAGAGCAATCAGAATGAATTGGCGAGGTCGATGCCCGACTTGCCTGGTGCCAGAATGTTGTTCGGGTCCAGCGCACGTTTGATGGCATGTTCAAGTTTGCGTTTGACAGGGCCGTAGCTCTGCGCAACCCGATCCTGGAATGCTGTGTTGACGCGGTATACGGCGTAGCCTTCCTTCTCGAATACATCGAGCAGTTCGGCAAAGCAGGCGTTAGCGCGTTTGGTCTCTTCCGGGTTGGAGCGGTCATACAACACGTCGATGACGTGGTGCATGTCGCGCCAGCCGACGATGAACTCGCCGACATAGTCCAGACCGTGCTTGTTGAGGGTCTTCTTGGCCAGCGCCTGCTGTTTGTCGCACTCGCTGCCTCGGGCCTGGCTCACCGGTGCGAACCACATCGAGCCGCCGCCGCCACGCCAGTTGTACAGGCCAAATTCCTGCAGGTTAGGTACCCCGGACATCAACTGGGCGCGGTACTTGAACGGCTGGGTGTCGCCGGCCTCTTCCTGGGTGACGATTCGCCCCTTGCCCAGTTGCTTCAGGGCTCCAGTGACGATTTTCCAGTTGACGTCGACCTGCTCCTGGGTGCCGTACAGCGCCGCATAGACGTTCCAGGCGCCGAGATTCTTGTCTTTCTGAATTTGCTTGAGGATCGCGTCAGAGGTCGCGCCCGGCTCGGTGGTGTAGTCGGAGCGGCGGGTGTTGCAGGTGGATGCCTCCCAGAGTACGCCTGCAATGACGACCGAGTTCGGAATGACTTGGGCGATACGCAGTGGGCGGATGAATTCGACGATTTCGGCGATGTCCGATTCGTTCTCGAACTTGATCTCGAACGGTTTGAATACCGGCGGTTTCGGCATCAGCCAGAACCCCATTTTCGTGCAGATACCGTAGTTGGCTTGGGTGAACATTCCGTCCAGCGTCGGGCCATAGCCCCACTTGAATACCTGCCAGGCATTGTCACCTTTCACTCCGCCCATGCCGGTTCGGTAAACATCGCCGTTAGCCAGCACGACTTCCATGCCGCACTGCATCAGAAAGTGTTCGCCATAGGGTGTGTAACCCACGCCACGATCCATGGTGTTGCCCAGCGGGCCGGCGATAGCCGAGGGTGCAGAGAACGACAGCATCAACGGCAGTTGGTGTTCCTGGATGTAGTCGTACAGCTGCTGATAGGTCACCCCCGGCTCTACCAGGGCGGTACACAGTTCCGGGTCGACGTGGAGGATTTTGTTCATTTTCTTCAGGTCAAGTATGACCTGACCTCGCTGGCCTGGCGCCGCCGAGCCGTATCCGAAGTTACGACCCGTGGAGATGGTCCACACCGGGATTTTGTGTTCGTTGCAGATCTTCACCACCCCTTGCACCTGTTCGACGGTGGTGGCGGTGACAGCGGCAGACGGCGTGTGCTCGGCATTGTCCACGGCGATCATGATCTTGCTGTACGGGATCAGTTGATCATCTTTGGTCAGGACGTTTTCATCGCCCAGCAATTTGCGAAACTTGGCCATTGCTTGCTCGAAGTTTGCGCTGTTGACGCCGCGCGGGAGCAGGGGCTTGTTGTTTTTCTCAGTCATTTGGTTAGCTCCTTCAAGCCTCGATCGAAAACGAAACGAAATTGCCGGTCAGCGGCGATGGGCGGCTGGCGACCAGTGGCGCTTGGCCTGTGTTGGCGGTGCCCAGGGCGGCGAGGGTGTATCCCAGCGTGGCTGCCCATTGCTCGGAACCGGCGTTGTTGCGTGCGGCCGCGGACACTTGCAGCGGCGCCTGTTGGCCATGCAGGCGGTATTCGCTGAGGCTGAAGCCTGTGCCGCAGGCGTTCAAATTCAGGCCCAGCTGCGGGGCGCAGCCGCTGGCGGCCTCG
Organism: Pseudomonas fluorescens group sp. PF-69; assembly: GCF_054481235.1. Classification (NCBI taxonomy): domain Bacteria; kingdom Pseudomonadati; phylum Pseudomonadota; class Gammaproteobacteria; order Pseudomonadales; family Pseudomonadaceae; genus Pseudomonas; species Pseudomonas fluorescens group sp. PF-69. Next base: position 4,098,615 of record NZ_JBTMNC010000001.1, read on the forward strand.
GCGCTGAGCAGGTGGTGCTGCGAGGCATTGGTCGTGGCGCGGTGCTGGCCGATCCACTGCACGCGAGCACCAGCGCTTCGCGCCAGGTCAATGATCAGTGCGGCACTGGCATCGTCGACCAGGCCGATGATGCGTTGTGGTTGACCACTGCGCAGGCGTTTATCCAGGCCGAGCATGAAGCTCAGACCGAGGTCGGTACGCTGTACCTTGACTTGCCCGCCTGCCGGGCTGGCGCTAATCCCCTGAAGGAAGGCCGATTCGGCGACTTCGCCGCTGACCAGGGCCAGGGTCGGCAGAACCGGATGGGCCTGACTGCCCAATACACTGTTGGCCATGGTCAGACCCGAGCTGCTCATGGCCACACCGGCCAGGCCGCCCAAGGCCATGCCCTTGAGCAGTACACGACGTTCTATGTTCATGCCTGACTCCTCAAGGTTTGGCCGCGGGGGCGGAGGTTTTGGAAATGTATTCGGCCACTTGTTGCAGCGAGTTGTCGTCGATGAACGAGGCGGGGAAGGCCGGCATGGCACGGAAGCCGTGGCGTACGATCGCAGTGATGTACTGCGGTGGCAGTTGGCGGCCGGTGATTTGCGGGCCGACCTTGTTTTCGTGGCAGTGGCCACACACCTTGGCGTAGACGTTTTCGCCGCCTTTCCAGACGCCGTCGCCATCGGCCGCTGCATTACCAGCCAGCAGGATAAACGGCAGGGTGAAGCAGGCAGCAAGGGTCCGTTTCACAGCAGGGCTGTTGAGGAGTGAGGGCATTTCGTACTCCATATTCTTATTGGTAGGTTGGTTCATGGAAGGCCGGATTCGGGTCAGAACGGATACGGTCTCGGGGCGTGTTGCAGGGTGATCCAGTGGTCGGTGGTGAACTCGTCAATGGCCCAGTCGCCGTTGAAGCGGCCAAGGCCGGAATTCTTTTCACCGCCGAAAGGTGCATTGGGTTCGTCGTTGACCGGGATGTCGTTGACGTGGGTCATGCCGGCGTGAATGCGTTGGGCGAATTGCACGCCGCGTTCCAGGCTGGAGGTGAACACGGCGCTCGACAGTCCATATTCACTGCGATTGGCCAGTTCCAGGGCATGCTCGGAATCGCGGGCGGATTGAATCCCGACCAGAGGGCCGAAGATTTCTTCACGGGCGATCTCCATGTCGGCAGTGACCTGGCCGAACACGTGAGGCGGCAAGACGTTGCCCTGGGCTTCCCCGCCAACCAGCAACGTGGCGCCTTCGGCCTTGGCGGTGGCGATCTTCTCCTGGAGGCCAGCCAGTTGCTTGCTGTTGATCACGGGGCCGATCACGGTCTCGGCTTTGCTCGGGTCGCCGTAAGGCAGGGCTTTGACGCGCTCGACAAAGCGCTGGGTGAAGGTTTCCAGCAGCGGCTGCTCAACGATGATGCGGTTGATCGCCATGCAGATCTGACCCTGATGAAGGAACTTGCCGACCACAGCGGCGTTAACGGCTTGTTCGATGTCGGCATCGGCCAGGACCACGAACGGGCTGTTGCCTCCCAGCTCGAGGGCGACATGCTTGAGGTGCTCGCCGCCGCTGGCGATTCGGCCGATATTGCGGCCGACCTGGGTCGAGCCGGTGAAGGAAATGAACGCCGGTACCGGGTGCTCGACGAAGGCGTCGCCGATTTCCGCGCCGGAACCGACCACCACGCTGAGTACGCCTGCTGGCAGGCCGGCTTCCTCGAAGATGCGCGCGAGCAGCAGGCCGCCGGTGACGGGGGTGTCACTGGCCGGTTTGACCACCACGGCATTACCCAACGCCAGGGCGGGTGCCAGGGAACGGGCGGTCAGGTGCAGGGGGAAGTTCCACGGGCTGATCACACCGATCACGCCCAGCGGCGTACGGTAAACGCGGCTTTCCTTGCCCGGGATGTTGGACGCAATGATGCGCCCATGCACGCGGCTTGGCAGGCTCGCCGACTCCAGGGTGATGGCGCGGGCGGCGCCCCATTCGATTTGCGCCTTGATGCGCGTGCTGCCGGACTCGCGGATGATCCAGTCGATGATTTCTTCGCGACGCTCGTCGAAGATCTTCACCGCGTTGAGCAGCACCTGGCCACGCTCGGCCGGCCCCTTGGCAGCCCAATGGGCCTGGGTCTCGCGTGCCTTGCGGTAGGCCTCGTCGAGGTCATCGCGATTGGCCAGTGTGATCTGCAACAAGCTTTTCTGGGTGAAGGGGTCGAATACGTCCAGTGGACGACCGGCGCTGCCGGCGCGCCATTGTCCGGCGAGGGGCTGCAGTTCAAGGTTTTGATAGGCAAGACGAGTAACGGTCATGGAGTTTTCTCTCTTATTGGTGCGAAAGGGCATCGATCAGGGGCGCCGCCGATGATCGAAGACTTTTGCGGTTTATCGTGGCAGGAACCCGGGGATGCTCCGGCTCAGCCATGAGGCCGACGCGAGCAGGCGGCCTGGCTCATCACCTGCGGATAACAACTATCGTGCCAAGCATCGATTCGATGATTAATGTTCAATAAAATCAAATGCTTAGTCATATTTGTGATGACCGTGGCAAGTTCGTGGGCCGACGTTACAGTCGCCAGCGCGGAATTTTATGAAGAGGATGCTGCAGGCCGCTGAAAGCTCAACGCCCGGTGTTTTTCGGTTTTTATCTGTGCGGTTATCGGACAAATGTGGGGTCGCATGGCAGGTGGTCCGTCGTTGACGGATTGACCGTACGGGTTGTCCGGGCATACTTGAAACTTTACTTCCCTGCCGCCTGTTGACCCTATGACTCCTAATAACAATAGCCGTCCTGCCGATGAGGAATTCCTCAAGCAGATGCTCGGCAAACAAAAGCGCTATATCGTTGACCGGGCCAGCCAGTTTGGTGCCAGCGGTCTGCCTTCGGCCGAGCAATTGGCTGAAACGGTGGCTTTCGCACCCCAGGAAGGAAGCATCTGGTTATGTGGCCAGCGGGTGATGCTGCTGCAGGGCTCTGCCTTCGGCGCCATTCGCCGCGAACTGATCGATGCGCTGGGCTTCGACAAGGCACGCGGCCTGTTGACCCGCATTGGTTGGCAGGCTGGAGCACGCGACGCCGCCCAGGTCAGCGAACAATGGCCGGAAGGTGATCACGCCAGTCTGTACAGCGCCGGCCCGCGACTGCACATGCTCGAAGGCATGGTCAATGTCGAGGTGGTGCGCTTCGAGATCGACTCGGGTATCGGTCACTTCTATTCCGAATTTCTCTGGCACAACTCGCTCGAAGACGACGAACACATTGCCGCCTACGGCCTGGGGGGCGAACCGGCCTGCTGGATGGAGATCGGTTATGCGAGTGGTTATGCGTCGTCGCTGCTCGGTCGCCTGGTGGTGTTTCGCGAGCTGGAATGCCGTTCGATGGGGCATAAAGCCTGTCGCATCGTCGGCAAGCCGGCCGAACAGTGGGACGATATCGACGTTGACCTGGCGTATCTGGATCCGGGCGACTTTCTCAGTCGCAGCACTTACACCTCGGGCGTTGAGACCACCGTTGCCAAACTGGAAGAGCCTGGAGACGGCAAACCGTTGGTGGGTATTTCGGCTGCGTTTGTCGCGGCAAGCCAATTGCTGCAACGTGTCGCGCCGACGCAGGCGACGGTGTTGTTGATCGGGGAGTCGGGCGTCGGAAAAGAGCTATTCGCCCGAACGCTGTACCAATCGAGTTCCCGGCAGCATATGCCGCTTGTGGCGCTCAACTGCGCGGCCTTGCCGGAGAATCTGGTGGAGGCCGAATTGTTCGGTGTCGAGCGGGGGGGCTTCACTGGCGCCGAGCGTTCGCGGCCCGGGCGTTTCGAGCGAGCCCATGGCGGGACGTTGTTCCTCGACGAAATTGCGACCTTGAGCCTCAGTGCGCAGAGCAAGATTTTGCGAGCCCTGCAGGAAGGTGAGATCGAGCGGGTCGGTGGTACGGCGCCGATCCGCGTGGATGTACGGATTATCGCGGCGACTAACCTGGATCTGCGTCGCGAGGTTGAGGCCGGGCGTTTTCGTGAAGACCTGTTCTACCGACTGAATGTTTTTCCCATTCATCTGCCACCGTTGCGGGAACGTCGCGAAGATATCCCGTTGCTGATGAGTTATTTTCTGCGCCATTTCAGCTTGCGCCATGGGCGTAAGCTGGCGGGGTTCAGCACGCGGCTGGTCAACGCGCTGCTCACTTATCGGTTTCCCGGCAATATTCGTGAGCTGCAGAACCTGATTGAACGCGGTGTGATTGCCGCCGGTGACGGTGAGGTGATCGACATGGTGCATCTGGCCGAGGCTGGAGCGCCGTTGATGGCGACGGCCATCGGCCTGACCCCTCAAGGGCGCTTGTCTGCCGTTCAGCATGAGGCGGCGGATGAAGTGCCGACAGCCGTGCAATCAACGGAAGAAGAGGGTGGCGCAGACGCGCTTCGCGAGCCCGTTCTGGAGAGTTTGCAGGCCTTCGTTTCCGGACGCCAACGGGTGTTGAATATGTCCCTGGAAGAAATCGAGCTGCGCCTGGTACGCCTGGCGCTCGAGCGCTCGGGGGGGAACATCACCGCGGCGGCACAAATGCTCGGCATGAGTCGCGCGCAGGTCAGTTATCGCCTCAAGGGGAGCTAGGGCCGAAACCGGCAAGCGGGCAATGCAACGCCCCATGATCTGATGGTCATGGGGCGTTGTCATGGGTGGCGTCGGGGTAGGCTCAGAGCGGGATCGTGAATTTCAGCCAATAGGTCTGGCCATCGGCACGGTTGCGTACACCGGATTCATCTTGCCATTTGGCGCTGAGAAACCAGCCATCCTTGCTGGCGTACTGGATGGCCGGGCCGACGGAGAAGGAGCTGCCGCGGTTGCCGTCAGCGGCATCGACAGCGGCTGCGGCGGCGCAATGAGCGGCGCTGCACTGGTCATCGCTCACTTGTTTGTAGGCGTGGCCACCGATGCCCAGTACCCAGCCATTGCCCAGGCCCCAACCAAGGGTGTAGTCGGCATGAAGCTCGCGGCCGGACTGGTAGTGGGTGTCCTGGTTTTCGAAGTTGTAATCGTACATCAGGCGCACATCGGCGTTGAAACCCGCGGGGTCCATGTAGGTCATGGCATATACCGCTTGTACGGTGTAGTAGTTAGTGCCGAGGTTGACCAGGTCGTTCTTGTCATACTCGCCGCCGGTCGGCACCACGAAGTCGACACCCATGGCGGTGTGGAACTTGTCGCTGTGGTGGAACCCGATCACCGGACCCAGGTGAGCATCGCCCAGGCCGCGCTTGTGGTCGTGCGGGCCGTTCTTGATGTTCAGCCGTATGTCATTGAGCGGTAGCAGTGCGTGGAAGCCGAGGTCGCCACCGAGTACTTTCTGGTCGGTGACCCAGACAAACCGTGGCACCAGCGTCGTGACGCGCAGGTCGATGTCGGCCGCTTTGTTGCCCGCGTTATCGCGCAAGGTGTCGGCCATATAGTTGCCGACGAACAGCTGCCCGTAGGTACCCGGTGGCGGCAGAACCCCCATGCCGTAGATTTCGATACCCATTGGCCAGGAGGAGACACCGCCTTCGGTAGCCTGAACCAGTGATGTGCTGCCGGCCAGGAGCAGGCCAGCGCCGAAGGCAAGGGAAGTGCAGTGAGTGAGTGTTTGACGCATGAGAAGTCCAGCCTTTTTATTGTTGTGAACGATGCGGGATATGAATTCCCGCAAGGTCGCTTCTCAACTATCGTGCCAACTCCAATTATTAATTATTGTGTTTAAAATCAATGATTTACGAATTAATTGATGCGATTGAAATCTCTTCTTCCGACGCGGTCGGCGGTTTTTGTTAAGAGAATTCGGCTGGCCGCGGAAAGTTCGAATGTTCAGGTATCGCTGTCGCCATGCCTGGCCGCATGGCGGAAGGCATTCGGAGTCTGGCCACTGAGGCGGCGAAAAAAGCGCGAGAAGTAGGTGGGGTCGCTGAAGCCGAGATGATCGGACAGATGGCTGATACTCATGTTGGTATAAATCAAGCTTCGTTTGGCTTCCAGCATCACACGCTGGTGAATCATTTGCAGCGCCGTTTGCCCTGTCAGTTCCCGGCACAAGGTATTGAGGTGCACATTGGAGAGCCCGATGCGATGAGCAAAGGTATCGACGCAAAGGTGCTCGCGGTAATGCTGCTCTATCAACCTGATGAAATGGCCAAGCATGTGCTGATTGCGCTCGCCTAGGTTGCGTGGTGAGGTCTTCATTTGTCGTTGTCGACTGATCCAGACCATCAGTACGCTGACCAACGAGTGCAGTTGCAGGTCACGGGACGGCGCGCTGTTCAGGTATTCGTGGTGGAGTGCGGTGAACAGGGGCGTCAGATAGCGGCGCTCGCGTCCGACCGGGTAACAACCCGTTGAGGCTAAAACAGTCAGGGGGGCGCCCATTTGCTCCTCCAGCCGGGCGACCAGTGGAGCACTCAGGGTCAGGACGTAGCCTTCGATGTTTTCTGAGAAATGAAAGCCATGCACCGTCATGGGCGGGACGACCTGAATGGCCGCTTCCAGCACATCACTGCGCTTGCCCTCGATCTCGACCACGGCCTGTCCGCGCTGGACATATAGCAGCTGAAACAGGTCGGCATGGCGGTGTGGCTTGATCTCCCAATGATGCAGGCTGCTACGTTTGGGAATGGACTCACAGTGCAGCAAGTCAGACGTTGGCCACGTCTGGCTTTCGCCGTACAGCTTAAATACGGGGATGTTGGGGAGACCTGTTTTCATTGTTCAACCGACCTGCCGGGAGTTAATGCGAGGAGGTAGTTCGTTAATCGATAATCGAACAGAATTACTAAAAGTGCAATTTCTCGTGGGGTTTATCCCCTGTTTTTCGAAAATTTGTCAGTAAAAATGCAAGGGAAGAACAAATCTAAAACATCCGGCCGCCGTTTCTCATCGGCTGGAGTGCCTACGAGAAGTCAAAATAATGAAAACGCAGATCGCTATCATCGGTGCGGGTCCTTCCGGTCTTCTGTTGGGCCAATTGCTGCACAAGGCCGGTATCGACAATGTCATTATCGAACGCCAAACGCCTGAGTACATCCTCAACCGTATTCGTGCCGGGGTGCTGGAGCAAGGCACTGTCGACATGCTGCGCGAAGCCGGTGTCCACGAACGCATGGATGCCGAAGGCCTGGTCCACGACGGCGTTGAGTTGCTGGTTTCCGGCAAGCGCGTACGTGTTGACCTGAAGGGGCTGACGGGCGGCAAGACGGTCATGGTCTATGGCCAGACCGAGGTGACCCGGGATTTGATGGACGCTCGCACCGCCAGTGGCGCTCCAGTCATCTACTCAGCGGCGAATGTGCGACCGCACGAAATGAAGGGCGAAAGTCCCTACGTCACCTACGAAAAGGATGGCCAGACTCATCGGATCGATTGCGACTACATTGCCGGTTGCGACGGATTCCACGGGGTTGCCCGACAGAGCATTCCCGCAGAGGTGCTCACCCACTACGAGCGCGTGTATCCATTCGGCTGGCTGGGACTGCTATCCGACACCCCACCGGTCAACCACGAGTTGATCTATGCCCACCACGACCGTGGCTTCGTGTTGTGCAGTCAGCGCTCGCTGACCCGCAGCCGTTACTACCTGCAAGTACCGCTGACCGACAAGGTCGAGGAGTGGTCCGACGAACGCTTCTGGGATGAGCTCAAGGCACGTCTGCCACAGGACGTGGCGCAAAAGCTGGTGACCGGTCCATCGCTGGAAAAGAGCATCGCGCCGTTGCGCAGCTACGTCGTCGAGCCGATGCAGTACGGCAAGTTGTTCCTGCTCGGCGACGCCGCCCATATCGTTCCGCCAACCGGTGCCAAGGGCCTGAATCTGGCCGCCTCGGACGTGTGCTACCTGTATCGCATCCTGGTCAAGGTCTACAAGGAAGGGCGTACGGACTTGTTGGAGAAATACTCCGAATTGGCACTGCGCCGTGTCTGGAAGGGAGAGCGTTTCAGCTGGTTCATGACCAACCTGCTGCACGACTTCGGCGATCACAAGGACGCGTGGGACCAGAAGATGCAGCAAGCCGACCGTGAATATTATTTCAACTCACACGCCGGTCTGGTCAACATCGCAGAGAACTACGTGGGCCTGCCCTACGAAGATATCGAGTAATCCGCTTCTACCGCGCCCACCGTCAAGCAGTGGGCGTTGAATGACAAATAAGGAGGTGGAAATGGGCCTGTTCGACTGGAAACACTGGCTGGTGCTCTTGCTCGTAGTGGCGGTGCTGTTCGGTGGTAAACGCCTGAAGAGCCTGGGATCCGACTTGGGCGAGACGATCAAGGGTTTTCGCCGCTCGGTGAGCAGCGACGACGAGGCGCAGCCTCAGGTTGCAACGTCGGCGCGGGTGCAGAGCGATACTGCACAAACTCCGCTGACACAAAGCGAACAGGCACCATTGGGCCGTTAATCGCTTCTCGATTTGCACCCTTCGTTTACCGAGGACCGAGTTCATGTTGTTTAAGAGTTCGATGCGCACGCAGGTGCTGGCGTCGATAGGGGCCAGCCTGTTGTTGGTCATGCTATCGGTGCCGCTCTGTGTGTACTTTTTCACTAGCGTCCTGTCTGAACCGACATGGTTCACGGGAGCCCTGGCACTTCTCGCCGTTGGTGTGCTGGCGTGGTTACTGGCTCTGAGGTTGTTCAACCGTGTGTTATTCGCGCCACTGGGTCATTTGCTCGAATGCATTGAGCAGTTGGATAGAAGCCATGGCACTGAACGGGCAATCAATGCCCGGATAGACCAGGCGGGTAGCCTGCAATGGGCCGCGGATGCTTTGCGTGATGTGCGCCTGGAGACTTCCATGCGCCTGGAACAGAGTACCCGCCAGCTGGATGCGGCCAGTGGCGAGCTGAATTCGATCGCAATCGAGTTGGGTCAAGGCATACAAGACCAGAGTCTGCGCCTGGATCAGGTCGCTACTGCAATGGAAGAAATGGCCAGCACCGCGCAAGAAGTTGCAAGCCATGCCACGCGAGCTGCACGCGCCGCCGATGATGCCGAAAACGCGACCCAGCAGGGCGAAAAAGCAATGGTAGGCATGGTCAACGGCATCAACGACATCCGCGATGAAATCACCAACACGGCTAAAGTCATCCATCGCCTGGCAGATGACAGTGGACGAATCGGTGAGGTGCTTGCGGTCATCCACAGCATTGCAGAACAGACCAATCTGCTTGCGCTGAACGCCGCCATTGAAGCTGCCCGGGCCGGCGAGCAGGGTCGAGGCTTTGCCGTCGTGGCCGATGAAGTACGCAACCTGGCACAACGTACTGCCCAGTCCACGGCTGAAATCAACACCATCATCGCCACCGTGCAAAAGGGCGCAGAAAGTGCGGTACAAGCCATCGAGAGTGGGAAGCGCAGCATCGAGAGCGGCATTGATCAGGTCCAGCTCGCCGGCAAGATTCTGGGCGGCGTAACCGACGCGGTGCAGACCATCTGCGACATGAACCAGCAGATCGCCGTTGCGGCCGAAGAGCAGACGCTGGTCACCGAAGATATTTCACGCAACCTCAGCGAATTGGTGGTGATTTCTGCGAGCAATCAGGAAAACGTGCGACGCACCGAGAGTGCGGGTAAAAGTCTGCACCTGGTGGTCGGCGTACTCACCGAGCTGGAAAAATGAATACCTGGGCTGCGCAGGCTGACCCCAGCCATCCGAAGGCGTCGACCAACCGCGGGTTTCAGGTCCGATACCCTGATTGAGGCGTACCGTGGGTGAGCCCTTGCGCAGCGTTCCCCCCCGGTTTTCCCCAGCTGCCGTCGAGGTCCGTGACACTTGAGCCAGGCGCGACGCGTTGGTGGCCTTCGTTCGATTCATTGTTCTGAATCCCGGGACGCTTCCAGCAGCGCAGGTTGAAGCGCTGCAGGGCGCTGGTTACAGCGGTGAGCAGGTCGCGCATATCGCCTTGGCGATTTCGGTCATTACTTCACCAACGTATTCAATCGCATCAACGACACCGTTCTGGATTTCCCCAAGCCTCAGTAATGATCGAGCGAAACATCGCTACCCAACGGATCCGCGCCATGAGTGCAATTCATCATCTTCCTCCGGCAGAGCCGAGTATCTCTGGGGGCTGAAAGATGCACCGTCCGATAAGCAAGTCGATCAGGCTGTCGACGTCGCAGTCCATGCCTTCCTAAATGGTTATGCAGGTCAACGGCCTTGAGGAGTTTAGTATTCCCTGCCAAGCGCAGAGGACTCGCGGAAAAGCCTGGGCGAGACACCGTAAGCAGACTTGAATGTCTTGCTGAAATGTGAGCTGCTATTGAAGCCCCAGCCATAGGCGATGTCTGTAATCGAACGGGATGCGCTGCCCGGATTCCGAAGATCCTCGGCGCATCGCGAAAGTCTGCGTTGCCAGATGTACTCGTTGAGACTGCTACCGTTTTCGCCTTCGAAGACCCGGTGCAGTGTGCGAACAGAGCATTGCACTGCTTGTGCGATCCGCTCGATGGTCAGTTCGCGCTCCCCTAGATTTTGCTCAATAAAGGATTTGATCCGATGCTTTTTGAAGTAGCGGAAGTCATGCTCAAGCTTCGTTTCTTGTTTCTGATTTTCCAGTGTGTTGTTCAGGAGAGAAATGATGCTCTGGCCCACCAGGTTGGAGGTCGTATCGTTTAGCAACGTATATTGGGAATACGCATCAGTTATCATGTGCTGGAGCATGCGTCCAAGGCCATTGCGGTTGTTCAGTCGTAAATCACTCGTCTCGCGTACCGGCCGGTCAAGCCCATGGCAAAGCAGCATGAGATATTCGCATCCCTTCATGCTGGTGACGTTGAATGGACGTCCACAGTCGAGTAGCAGGATTTCTCCGGGGGCCAATGCACAGCTTTTTCCATGTTGTTCGAAGTGACTGACTTCACTCATTTGCAGGATGAGTAGCCATGGGGTGTCGGAGGGAGCGAGTGCTTTGCTTAAGCTTCGAGAGAATCGGTGGGGACTGCACACCATTCGGCAGAAATGAAGATTGCCCAAGGCGCCATACTCCAGCCTTCCATTGAAAGGCCGTTCATTGAGGGGCTCGAAACTGGTGGTCTCCAAGCGTCGGACATAGTCAGGCGTCTTGCCTAAATGGTCACTCATGAACTCGCGCCATTTAATCAGACGGTCCGTGTGGACGAATTGATCAGTGCAGACAGTGGCAAGCGCGCTCATTTCTTTCTCTCTCTTGTAATGTCGTTCGGAGCAGGGCTCCGAACGATGTCGTTCAGGAACCACCTTTTCAGAAGGGGTAGTTATGCCCTCCTGCTTGCCAGGTAACCCAATGGGCACGTGTGAACTCTTCCAGGGCGTAGTGGCCATTGAATCGGCCGAGGCCCGAGTTCTTTTCCCCGCCGAATGGAGCGTTTGGCTGATCGTCCACGGTGATGTCGTTGATATGCGTCATCCCGGCAACAATCTTGCGAGAGAAGGCAAAGCCGCGGGCCATGTCCTTGGTGAAGACGGCGCTGGACAGTCCATAGTCTCCAGCATTGGCAAGTGCTAGCGCATGTTGTTCGTCATTGGCTACAACCAGAGGAAGCAGCGGGCCGAATGTCTCTTCAAGCGCCAGCTCCTGATCCGCAGGTACCTCGCCGAAGACATGAGGCGGCAAGACGAGACCAGATGGTTGCCCCCCTGCCAATAGCTTTAGACCTGCGTTATGGGCGTTGTCGACCTTGCGGAGCAGACCATCTAGTTGAGTCTGGTTGATCACCGGGCCGATCACGGTGTCCGCCAGGTTCGGGTCCCCAACCTTGAGCTTTTCAGCCCGCTCGGCAACCAGCGCAGCGAAATCCGGATAGACCTTTCGGTCGACGATCACCCGGTTGACACTCATGCAGATCTGGCCTTGATGGAGGAATCTGCCAACGACTGCCGCGTGTGCAGCGATTTCGATATCGGCGTCGTCCAGGACTACCATCGGACTGTTGCCGCCCAGCTCAAGCGCAACGCGCTTGATGTATTGGCCTCCTGTGGCAATACGACCTACGTTGCGACCCACATCGGTCGAGCCGGTGAAGGAGATGAAGCCAGGCACCTTGTGCTCGACGAAGGCATCTCCAATTTCCGAGCCGGCACCCACTACGACGTTGAGCACTCCAGCGGGGAAGCCAGCCTCTTCGAAGAGGTGCGCGATGAGCAGGCCACCAGTGACGGCTGTGTCGCTGGCTGGTTTCAGAACAACAGTGTTGCCCAGGGCTACGGCGGGAATCACCGAACGCATACTGAGGTAGAGCGGAAAATTCCAAGGACTAATGACGCCCACCACACCTAACGGTTCCCGGAAGACGAAGCTCTGTTCACCGGTTTTGTGACTGGTCAGGATTCGTCCCTCTACCTGGAAAGGCATGCTTGCGCATTCGCGTACCAGGTTGAGTGAGGCGTTGCATTCGAAGCTGGCTTTGATGCGCGTACTGCCAGACTCCTTGATAAGCCAGGAGGTAATTTCCTCCGTACGACGTTCGATTACCCGTGCGAGGTTATTCAGAAGTTCGGTTTTCTGGGCCGGAGTTGTGGCTGCCCAGTCCGACTGGGCACGCTGTGCGGCAGCATAAGCATCGTTGAGGTCGTTTATCGAGGCCATGGACATGGCCAACAGCTGCTCGCCAGTAAAGGGGTTACGGTCGTCGAGCTTGCGCGTTGATCTGCCGAAGATCCAGGCTCCATTGATGTATTGGCGGCCGGAAATTGAATAGGGGGCAGTTTGTAGGGGCATCATTTTTTTCTCCGATTTTGCGGATACAGATCAGCCGAACTGAATGAATCGCGGTCAACTGCGAATCCAGGCGCGACCCCATGAGTTGAGTGTGTACTCGCTCTGCGGCCAATTGCCGGGTGCCTGGTCTGCCGTAGTCATCTCCAGTTCAGCGGAGAACTCCAACCGGTTCCGGTCTGCATCGACCACCATGAAGAACAGGTTGTTACCGGGGCCATGACGACCGGGACCAAAGAAAATACTGATCCGCTCTTTGGCGAAGCGATCTCCCCAGTCGCGAATATCATTCCACTCGTTGGTTTCGTAGCAGTGGTGATCCCACTCGTTCTTTGATCCGCGGAAGAATGCGAGTGAGTGGTGCTCGTCGTCGGAGCGCAGGAAACACACCATGAGCTTTCCTGTTTCCTGATCCATCACGTTGTCGGAGATGGTGAAGCCAACGGTGTTCACGTAGAAGTCGACCATATCCTCCAGCTCGGTAGTCTGGAAAACTACGTGCTGAAGCCTACCGGGCATTCCAGGGAGATCGGAGCGATGATGGTTATTGGCGACGCCGAAGATCGTCTCGCGACCCTGTGGATCTCGAATGCTGAAGGATCCTTGCTCAAGGATGGGAGAGGTGATCTCTTGGACGGAGCAGCCTCTTTCTTCCAGCTGATGACGCAATTCGGCCTGTTGCGCTTTGCTTCCCAACTGAAACGCGGCGGCGAGGAGGCCGTGCTTATCCGCAGGACTGATTTGCACGACACGGTTGGGCCCTCTCAGTACTGCACTTCCATCTGTAAAGCGCTCGCATTGCATGTCCATCATGCGTTGATAGAAATCGATTTGCTTTTGAGGCTCCTTGCTCCCCATATGCAGGTACATCAGGCGAGCAGGGGTGGTTGTTTGCAGAGTGTTCATGGTGGACCTCCGTCCAGTGCGTTATCGGAGTGCCTCGGCAGCCATGGTGAAGCCGGTCAGCGGAATGGAATGCTTGGTTTGGAAGAGGGATTCCAGTGCTTGCACGACGTGCTCTTCGTCGTGACAGTCGAAGATCGCAGCGATGTACCTGTCTGGACGGAGCAGCAGGATTGCCTGCGATTCGAAGAAGGCCGATGGCAGTGTGCTTTGCTTGTCCTTCAATGTCCGCATGCTTGAACAAGTTGTCTCGACAGCCACCTGCTCGCCTGCGGGCTCGATCAGGATTCGTTTCGCATTGAGAGTGTTCCAGAGCGGATGTCGGAGTTTGCCGAGATCGTTACTGTCGGATCTGCCACATTGGATAAGGGAGAAGCCATCGCCCATCAGGTGGTCGAGTTTGATTGAACGGTCCGATTCATCGAACAGCGTGGGCTGAGGAAACATCTCTCCGGTTTTGTAGGGGCTGGCGATGCGACTCGGGATCACCAAACCTTTGGTAAAGCGGGGTTTGGGTTTGAAGCGCATTTGCAGGAAGTAATCCCGTAACGGCGGAACCATACCTATGGCTCTGAATAGTCCACTGATCAGCTTTGCCCTGAAAGCGCTCGCTGGGGCCATGACAACGCCGAGATTGAGCGCGAGCTGGATCAGCGCCCAGGCATGGTCTCTGCGTTCGCTCTCGTAGGTGTCGAGAATGCCTGGGGCCAGGATTCCTTTCATGACCTGGACAAGCTTCCAGCCAAGGTTCTGGGCATCGCGGATGCCGCTGTTCATGCCTTGGCCAGCATAGGGTGGGGTCAGGTGGGCTGCATCGCCCGCCAGGAACACGCGACCTACCTTCCAGCGTTCCGCTACACGTGCGTGGAATGTATACACCGTCTTGCGAACGATAGAGGTGGGTTTGTTGCCACGGAATGGGCGCAACAATTCTTGCAGCCTTCCTTCCGAAAGGACCTCCTCGTCAGTTTCATCAGCACGAAGCATCAGTTCGAAGCGACGTGTGTGGTGCGGACCGGGAACGTCGACAACCGGGCGACGGGCATCGCAGTAGACTCGGGTCTGCCAGAAGGAGTCGTCGTCCTTGTCGGTATCGACGACCAGCCAGCGAGATTGAAAGCTGGACCCGACCATTGCCACACCGAGCTGCTTGCGCACGGGGCTGCGGCCACCATCGCATGCGATCAGGTAGCTTGCAGTAATTTCGATTTCTTCGCCTTTGTCATTCTTGACGAGAGCGACGACGCGCTCGGCATCTTGCTGGAAACTCAGTAACTCATGGTTGAAACAGGCTTTGAGTGATGGGAAGCGCTCCAGTCCCTGGCGCAGGGTCGCTTCGAAGAGCGGTTGGCGAAAGGCATTGCGCTTGGGAAAACCGTAGAGCATTGATGTGGGTTCAACCTTGCCGAAGCAATGTCCACCAGGGCGGTTGAAGTAGTGGACTCCATATCCGGTCACGACATCCTTGAGAACATCCTGCTCCAGCCCGATCGCCTGCATTGTGCGCAAGGACTCGTCATCGATGGAGACGGCGCGGGGCTCGGCAACGGTACTGGCCTTGCGGTCTAGCAGGATGGTGTTGATACCGGACTGGCCAAGCAGGTTCGCGAGGGTGAGACCGGTCGGTCCGGCGCCCACTACGAGGACTCCAGACTGCAATTTAAGGGTTGTCATTGTTGCTCCCTTCCAATAAGGGGCGGCTCAGCCGAGTTGATTAGGTCTCTGAGATAGAGCTGCCGCCAGCTGTGTAAGATTTTCAGCCAGGACAACAATCTGCTGCCCTTGCTGCTCATCCAGAGTTATGTCCCGTTCCTGAATAGGACGAACACAGGAGATACTTCCCACGACCTTTCCGTCTCCGTCGAAGATCGGGGCGGCCAAACCAAAGACCCCGACATCGACCTCTTCGGCACTGATCACGAAGCCTTTTCGGCGGATTCGCTGAAGCGAGCGCCGGAAATCGTCCCAGGTCTGGCCCAGGTTGCTATGCCGTATCAGCTCCGGGTTCTCAAGAAACAGTTGGCTGTGCTGACGAGTACCCAGATTGGCGAGAATGGCCTTGGAAGTTGCCCCCATGAACAATGGACGAGGCGTACCACGGGCGTAGCTCACTTCATCGGTGAGCGCGCCACTCTGATGGATGCAGACGACCTGATTCTTGAACAAACGGCATACCAGCCAGACCTGATGCTCACTCCACCGAGGAAGCTGCGGTTCAAGCTGTTTCGCGGCGCGCACGAGTGGATCGCTCACGCGTAGCTGACGATCCCAGGTGATGATCCGCGCGCCGAGGGTGTAACGGCCGGCTTCTACCTGGAATAGCAAGTCGGCATCGGCCAGTTCACGGACGTATCGATAGACCGTCGAACGGGTGTAGCCGAGAACCGCGCCCATATCATCGACCGCCCAGATCGGGGCTTCTTCGGTGAAGATATCGAGCACGCGCAACATACGCTCAAGGCTCGACGCCTTGACGCTGTCGGGTAATACCTTCTTCAGTGGCGGGTTTGGCTTCGTTTGTTTAGACAGGCCGTCCATTTGTTATTTCTCGTCGGCAATGATGTTGCGCAGAATACCAATAGAAGAGATTTCTACTTCGACGATATCGCCTGGTTTCATCCAGACAGGGGGTTCGCGGAATGCGCCCACGCCACCTGTGGTGCCTGTGACAATCACATCGCCGGGAGCCAACTCAGTGAAGGTGGTGCAGTACTCGATGAGTTTGCGCACCTCGAAAATCATGTCGGACGTGTTGGTGTGCTGCATCACCTCACCGTTCAGGCGGGTGGTTAGCTCCAGGTCTTGAGGATTCTCAATTTCGTCACTGGTTACCAGCCAAGGACCGAAGCTGCCGGTCTGTGGGAAGTTCTTGCCCGGCACGAACTGAATAGTGTGCTTCTGCCAATCACGGACACTGCCGTCGTTGTAGCAGGAGTAGCCGGCAACATAGTCGAGTGCGTCCGCTTGGTCGACATGACGTGCCGTTTTACCAATCACCACAGCCAGCTCACCTTCGAAATCCAGTTTGTGCGAGGCCGCTGGACGAAGAATGGGTTGCATGTGAGCTGTCTGGCTGTCAGCGAAACGAGTAAAAATCATTGGATAAGTTGGCATGTCGCGACCGGTTTCGCGAACGTGAGTTGCGTAGTTGATGCCAATACAAAGGATTTTGCCGGGGTTGCTGATTACCGGCAGGAAAGTGACGTCGGCGATGTCGATGCGAGGCAGCCCGTTCAGATCGATTTCACGAAGTTCGAGCAGTCGGTTGCGTTCGATGGCCTCCTTGACGTCATTACCAATGATGGCCTTCATCGAGTCCAGGTCGATAATCTGATTGCCTTCCACAATCCCGTATGAGTGTCGGCCTTGGTGCATGAAGCTGGTGATTTTCATGAAGTATCCCCTTTCTTGGGTTATTGGCTACGGAGGAGTCGGTCGTTGGTTTGTGCAGCTTCCCGCACTTGGTCCAGAAGAATGATCAGGGTCGCGCCGAGAGCGACGGCGCCGGGCAGTAATGCCGCTATGAAAATTTGATGGAGCGACCAGCCCAGGCTCAGTATCAATCCACCGAAAATGGGGCCGAGAATTGAGCCGATGCGACCGACACCTAACGCCCAGCCAATACCGGTGGAACGGATGGATGCTGGGTAGATCTCCGCAGCCACTGCATTCAGTCCGGCTTGGCATCCTTGAACGATGATGCCTAGTACAAACATGACGGTCAGGAAAATGTCCATGTCCAGTGGCAGCGTGCTGAGGGCGAGCACCAAGGCCAGGTAACAACAGAATTCGGTGACCAGAACCTGCGTGGCGCCGTAGCGATTCATTACGTGGCCTTGGCAGATAGAACCGATGACGCCGCCAAGACTGAACAGGATGATCGCCTGGATACCTGCGGAAAGTGGCGCGTTTGCAGTAGCAAGCACTGTCGGAATCCAGCTCATTATCGAGTACAGGATTAGCAGGTTCATGGTGTACGGCAGCCACAGCAAGATCGTTCGGCGCCACATTCCATCGCAGAAGAGCCGCTTCACGGGCGTACGTTCGGATTTGTCTCGATGTGTTGTGATGATTTCTTCGGGAAGAGGCCCGACACTCGGGAAGAGCTGACGGACGATGCGTTCCAGAGCTGTGCGGTTTTTAGTCGAGCGGGCGAGATACTCCATCGACTCAGGCAGGCGAATACTAATGATCAGTGCGACAGCGAGAGGAAGCAGTCCACCGATGATGAAGATTGCTCGCCAATCCCAAAGCACAAGTACTTGCTGAACTGTCAGTCCCGCCAGCATGGCACCGAGTGGCATACCGCAGAAAACCAGTGTCACGGCCGAGCGAGAGAAGCGTCGAGGCATGTACTCGGAAGTCAGGGCAACCAGGTTGGGAATCGCCCCTCCCAAGCCAAGTCCGGTCAGGAAACGCGCTAGCAGCAACTCGTTGAAGTTGCCGACGGCGGCAGTCATGAGAGAGAACGCACCAAAGGTGAGTATCGACGCGAGTAGCACCTTTTTACGACCGACGCCGTCTGCCAGTGGCGCCAAGAGTAGAGCCCCGACCATCAAACCAAATAGGGCTGAGGCGAAGACAGGACCGAAGGCGGCGGGCGCGACTTCAAGGGAATGGGCCATGGGGCTGACCAGAAAGCCGACTACTTGAGTGTCGAAGCCGTCGAGTATTGCAACCAACAGACAAAGCGCGAGCACTTCGTACTGTTTGGCACCCATTTGGCGATTGTTGACCACGTCGCCAAGGACGCTGGAGGTGGTTTCGTTATGCACGGCGCAGGCCTCTTGTTTTTGTGTTTGTGCATGAGGAGTCGCATATGAATTCGCGATGGGTTAAATCTAATTCAAGGAAAAAATCCTGTAAAGCGGGATTTATGAAAAATCCCAATATATAAAATATTTGCTCTGTTTTCTGCGCCAGCCCACTCTTGAGCAGGGCGGTAGCTGAGGTAAGTTGCGAACCAGAGGGGGGAAATGAGGAGCTGCGACCGTCAAGACTTACTGCCGGTGGGCGGCCGGCAGCAGAAGGACGACTTAGAGTGGGTAGGGACCGCATTCAGCGTATGTCCCTGAAAGCCATTTACCGGTCCCTTGTACCAACGAATCTCAGTGGAATCGCCCCTGCGAGGCAGTACTGCGAACAGCTGTGGAAGGTCAGGTTGCCACTGGAAATGCTGTCCGCCACGCTTCATTCGCTCCACATCCACTGTGAGCGGGATAATGGGAAAAACGACGTGGTTTCGGGCCCGCTGCAGCTATGGGTACGGGGCGGGCCCGAATGCGGAGCATCGCGTTCAGGCGGCGTGCGTGGCTAGTTCATTGTTGCCCACAGGCGCGCGTTGACGAAATCGCGCCACGACAATACAAGCGATCACCAAGGCCAGGATGTAGGTCGCGGCCGCCAGCCATCCGACAGCCCTGAAGTTGCCCTCGCCAACCACCAGCGCTGCGCCGAAGGGACCAGCACCCTGGCCGACGAAGATAGCGGCATTGCCCAGACCAGCGAGGCGACCCGACGGGTCCAGTTCGGCGCTCATGGACAGTAGGTAAGGCAGACTGAAAAACCACACCAGGTGAATCAATCCGGCAGTTACAGCGAATGCCAGCGGACTATCGCCGTAAACCATGATCAGTGTGGCCGCGACTGCGGTACCGAAGCCTATCAGCTGGGGCGCAAGCAGGCCTATCCGACGCTTGATGACGCCGGCCAGGCCCGCTCCGATTGCGCCGCCAAGGATGCTGGCACCCAGGATGGCGCCGATCTGCTCGGGATCCAGTCCGATGTTTTTGCCGATACGCTCTTGGTACACCCACAAGGCGGAATGTCCGAAGAACAGCAGCGCAAAGAGCGAGATCAGCAGGAGCGCCGTAAGCGTCAGTGGTGGTGCAGACTTGCTTGATTGAGCGGCTTTTTCATCGAAATGGGCCGGGATTTGGCGATATCCGATCAGAGCGATGATGCTTGCCACGCCCAGTACGAGGAAAGAGCCCGGCACACCAGCCGTCTTGAGGATAAACGGTGTGGACGAAACGAGTAGCATGCCCCAGAGGAGGTTGCCTATGTTGATCATAGCGAAGGTGGCATCCTTCGAGGTGCGCAGCGCAGCGGTGGCATACACAACCGCCATGATCGCGCCACCACTCAGGCCGCAAATCAGGCGGCAGCCGGTCAGGGACAGCCAGCTGTTTGCTTGAGTGCTAGCCAGATTGCCCAGGACCAGCGCTATCAGAGCCACCAGCGCGAACTTGCGCCTGTTGACCATTGGCATCAGCATGGCGCTGATCCCGCAGGCCACAGCCATTGCCGTCAGTTCGGCGGCGAATATAGTGCCGATTGCGTTCAATGGAATGCCCAATTGATCGACAAAAGCACCGCCGAGCAGTGGCTGGATCTGGAGTGTCCCCAGCGAGATAACCATCATTACGCAGATTGCCAGAAGTGTTTTTTTGCTATCGACAGTATTGAGTGCATTCATGATTAAGTTGCCTGATAGGGGTTAGAGCGTATGCGCAAAGCGCATCTGGAAGGAGATATCGTTCTTGGCGCGGTTCTCGACATCGGTTTCGTGATAAATGTTTAACCAGAACCCTTGACCCTCACTGATCCGCCAGAACAGACCAGGGCCCATGCCAAGCACTTTCTCTTGCGAATCTTCCAGTCTGCGGCCATTCACCTCGTCATCTTCCAACTGCTTAAAGTAGTAACCGTTCAGGCCAACCGATACGTTCGGAATAACTTCATAGGACGCCGTGAAATTGGCCCATGCAGCTTCGCCAGTTTGAGTGTCACGGACCGGCTGCCCTTCGAAGACCAACGGAGAGCTGCTTGCCGGGTCGTCGTTCTTGAAGTTGTACAGATAGTGCAGTCGCCAACTCATCTCCCAGCGAGGCGCGGGCATCCAGGTAGCGGCCCAGTAGGGGTTGACCGAATAGAAGTTGGAACTCTGATTGAGATCCTTGTGCTGATCGTATTTTCCGGTGGGCAGGATGAAGTCCAGAGCGAATCGTTGGACGAAAACGGGACGATTGTGGCTGTCTACGATTGGATCGAACTGGACCTGAGGGCCGGTGACGATGTCACCCATTCCGGTGCCATTGTCCTTCAACTCTGCCCCTGTATCGCCGAAGTCGCCCTTCAGTGACACGATAGGCACGATTAGGCTCCAGCCTGGATGGGCGCCGGCACCGATGGTTTGCGCAGAGTAGTAGCTGAGCTGGTTCAACAGGGTGATTACGTTCAACTTGGGGTCGTTGAACGCCTTGTTCTCATGGCCGTCCTTGTCCCGGAATGAGCTGGCGCTGTCGGTCTTCAGGTAGACAAGGTGGCTGAGCCCCGGCGGGCCCGCAAAGCCGTCATAGAAACTGGTTCCACCCAAGTTGATACCCGCAGGTTGGGAGACAGAGGGAGGAGGGCCATCCGCAGCGTAAGCAGCATTCACGTCGGCGAAGACGATTAATCCCAGAGTGCTGGCAAGCAAGGTTTTCATGTGTGCTGGCTCTATTGTTGGATTTGTGAGCTGAAGAGCTGTTCGCTCTGTGCACCTGAATCTAGGGGCGATGATGACTGTGGTCTTGCGCGTATCGGCCACTCTTGTCTGGGAGTGCCATTGTTTGGGCGTATGAGGCCGACAGGGCGCTTATCGAACGAGGGATAAGGCCTGTCGGATACTCTGGCGCTCTTGAGCAACTTTTGGCGGGTGAGGGGAAGTCACGCACTCGGCTCAAAACTAGATTGGCGGCACGGCCTTTCGGCCGCGTACAAAAACAAAAAAATGAGAGCCGACAATGAAATCTCTTACACAGCGTGCCTGGTTATCACTGGGTGTGATGATCGCTGCTTCCACTGCTAATGCCGCAGAAGCTCCGCCACCTTCCGTCAGTCAGCCATCCGGAATCAATCTCGGGGTAACCAGTTTCTTCGACGGGTTTGCCGGGCCGCCCGGCTGGACTCATCTTGTATACCTGCGACAAAGTCGGGCGACGTCGATTCGTAATAATCAGGGTAAGGATGTGGCTGTCTTTGACGATCCCAGTATCGACGCCACGGTCCTGCTGAATCAGATCAGCTACATCTCGCCATCAACGATCGGTATGGGCGCTCACCTTGGCTGGAATGCGATTATTCCGCTGACGACGGTCGATGCCTCCTTCGGTGCTGCCGGTCCTGCGCTGGCTGACAACGCGACGGGTCTGGGTGATCTCACTACCGGCCCGCAGATTCAGTTCGATCCTGTCTTCAACGCGCAGGGGAGACCTGTCTTCTCCCAGCGTTTTGCATTTGACGTCATCGTTCCCGTGGGCAAGTACGACTCTCACAAAGACATCAACCAGGGTGCAAACCATTTCTCACTGAACCCATACTGGGCCGCGACCTGGCTCCCCTCTCCGGGGTTCGAGGTGAGCTGGCGTCTTCAGTATCTGTACAACTTCAAGAACGACGACCCTGCCAGTAGCACGCCTCAGTTCTTCAACGGTGAGTCCTTGCGAGACGTCCAGGCCGGCCAGGCTGCCTGGGCCAACTTCACCACCTCGTACGAAGTCGCTCCAGGGCTGCATCTGGGACTGAATGGCTATTACTTCAAGCAGATGACCGATGATCGAGCGAACGGCCACCGTCTGGAGGACTCGCGTGAGAAGGTGCTGGGGATCGGTCCGGGCCTGTTCTGGGCCATCAACAAGTCGGACGGGTTCTGGTTGAATACCTACCGCGAATCTCAAGTGGAGAATCGCGCGCGCAACGATTACGTTGTGCAGGTCCGGTTGGCCCACGCCTTCTGACATTATCCGAACCAGTCGATCAGTGGTGTAGGCTGGCTCGCGCGCTTCGGACATACTTGTGTCCGGTGCGCCGTGCCACCTCTACCATTGAACGATGAGCAGAAGAGGGCCCTCCAATGAATCAACTATCGATCCTGTCAACTGAGCAGCTCCCGGCGGGAGAGCGCATGGCTCAGTGGGCCCAATGTATAAGCCTGTACGCAGGCCAGACGTCCGCAGTGGTCATGCAGAACGAGGAGAGCTCTGTCGAACCCTACAGTCCAAGGGGGTTCAGAGGGCGACTGGAGTTCGGTGACCTGGGTGATCTCCACATTTGTCGAATGATGGCGAGTCCGCATCGGTATCGGAGGAAGTTCCGTGCCGCGCAGACTCATGAAGGGACCAACTGGACGCTCGTGCTTCAGGAGGGCGGCGTCAGTCATTTCGAGCAAGGCGGGAACACCCTGATGCTGGTGCCCAACCAATTCGCGCTTATCGACGTGAATCAATCGCTGGAGGTGACCAGTTCAAAGGGGTGCGAGCAAATCATCATTCCTTTGGCAGGTCAGCGGTTCAGCCTTGGCGGCAGCGGGCGTCTGTACCACCTGCAGACCGAAGAAGGCCTGCCCAGGATGCTGCGTAGCATGCTGCACGATGCACTGGCGCAGTATTCAAGCCTTTCCTACAGGGCCTCCCGATCTGTCGGGGACGCACTTCTTGGTGTGTTGGAGAGTGCCATCGAGCAGTCCTGCTCCGGGGAAGAGGAAGAGAAAACCAAGCCTTCTCTCATTGCCATGATCCAGGGGTGTATCGAAGAGAACTTGCATGATCCAAGTCTGAATGCAGAAATCATCGCGCGTAACTTGAACTGGTCATCACGATCGCTGCATCGCCATTTTCAGAACTGCTTTGGGTGCACCTTCAGTGATTACGTCTGGCAAAGAAGGCTGAGTCGCTGTGCCGAGCAAATGCTGGACGTCTCGCAGTTCAATCGTTCCATCACTGAAATTGCATTTGGCGTGGGGTTCAGCAGCAGCTCCCACTTCAGTCGCAGTTTCAAGGAGGCTTTTGGTATGACGCCTCGCGCGTATCGCAAGTCCCTCATACGCTGAGTGTTCGGCTGAGGTGTCTCGACGGATCAAAACCAGGCTGATCCAGGCAAGTCGAAGGAGGTATCGGGCTCTTAAGGTTTCACTGCACTTTCTACCGCTGATCGAGCGGCCATCAACAACAAGAAAGCCAGGTGAAACTCATGTCCTTGCCAAGCCAATGCCGCATGCCGCGGCCAGTGTACACGCCTCGAAACAGTCGAAATCTCCCTGCCATAGTCCTGCTCTTTCTATCGAGCCTGCCTCTATCAGTGACTGCCTTAGCCGAGGACCGTTCCCCTCAGAAAGTTTACCAGGCCGTTTGTGCGCGCTGTCACGAGGAAGGCATTGCGCTGTCGATTCGAGGCTTCCCTGCGGCAGTGGTGCAGTGGAAGGTACGTAACAGTGTAGGTGCCATGCCTAGATTCCCTGCCACGGACATCGACGATCAGTCGCTCTCTGAGCTTGGCGCATACATCCAGCAATTGAAGCCCATTGCCGCCAATCAAGGTGAGCGGCAATGAACCGTCGGCAGTTTCTCAATAGAAGTGGAGCGGCCCTGGCGGTTGGAGGGCTCTCTTTTGCCTTGCCCACCCGCTTGATGGCCTCTCCAGATCTCGATCCAGTCGAGCGGCCTGTCCTCTTGGTTGGCAACCAGTCACGTCCATCGCGAGCTTTCGACGTGGCGTTCACCCATTCACTGCATCTCCCTTCTTCCAGGATTCGGCGCGTGGCGTGGAGGGATGGCGTTACACCCCGCACCCTGGCCGAGTTCATTCAGGAGGTTGCCGGAAGCGGGCTGATGGTTGCTGGGCTGGTCCAATGGGGGGACTGGGAAATCCTTCAATCGCAGATGCCTCCACATGGGGTTCTGCACCATCTGCGGCATACGCAAGCGGCTTGCGGTACTCAAGGCATCCGATTGCATTCTCCAGGCGTCACGCAAGAGGGCGTCGTCTCGAGTTCGACGCGTGTTGGACGCAAGAGTTGGGCGGCAATGAGCGGTGTCTTCGCTGCTTCGGCTGTACAAAAAAGAGAATCGCCAGGGGGATGGCAGTCCGAAAGCCCCGTCTCCTCTACCCCCTACGTCTCTTTCGTCCTTCTGACTTGATTGTTTCCCTGGAGCTGTGACATGACCACTTCAACAAATCTGCCTGCTGGCGTGAGCCAAAATACCTTCAACCAAGCCGTCTCCGAGTACGCCGCGATTGTCGGCAACGACAACGTTTTTGTAGCCGATGAATCAATGTCGCCTTACATGAAGGCCTACATTCCTGTTGACGAGAAACTCTATGCACCCTCCGGTGCGGTCTCCGTGTCGAGTGTGGAGCAGATTCAGGAGGTCCTGAAAGTCAGTCATAAGTATGGGATCCCGCTGTGGCCTATCTCGACGGGCAGGAACTTTGGCTACGGGGAGGCCTTGCCTGCCGTACCTGGGCAGCTCCTTCTGGACCTGCGCAAGATGAACAAAATCATTGAGGTGGATCCTGTGTTGGGCACTGCCCTGGTCGAGCCAGGCGTCACCTATGCCCAGCTTCACGCCTATATCAAGGAGCACAACATTCCGCTTTGGTTGAGCGTGCCGGGTCCTGGACCGCTGGTGGGGCCGCTCGGACAAACCCTCATTCGCGGCGAGGGGTACACCGCCTACGCAGAACAGTTCTCGGCCTGCTGCGGGATGGAAGTGGTTCTCGCCGATGGTCAAGTCGTCAGGACGGGACTCGGCGGCATAGAAGGTACCGGCGCCTGGCAGACCAACAAATATGGCTATGGTCCCTATCTGGATGGCATTTTCAGTCAATCCAACTTCGGCATCGTCACAAAGCTCGGGCTGTGGCTGATGCCCGCCCCGGAAAGCTACGAGATTTTCACGATCAGCTTCCCGCTTTACGCAGATATCGAAAAGGCTGTCGACTTGGGGCGCCGGCTGAAGCTGTCCGAGACCGTCCGGTCGCCGCTGTTGATCGCGTCGACCGCTACCGGGATGGCGCTCGCTGGCGTTCCCCGCTCGGTGATCAAGCCTGGGCCTGGCGCTCTTACTGCTGACGAAATCCAGGCGTTTGCTCAGAAAAACCATCAGCCAACGATCTCCATGACCGCCGCTCTATATGGCACCAGGGATCAGATCGCTGCCCACCTCAAATTCGTTGAAAAGGAAGCCAAGGCCGCGGGTGGGATGTTGCTGCATGGCGATCAACTGAACGTGCTGCCGGAAAAACTGGTGCATCACTTCCATGACATGTTTACGGGAACGCCTGACCTTCAGGAGTTTGCACTGCTCAACTGGATTGGTGGTGGCGGTCTGATCTGGTTTGCTCCGATCTGCCCGACCCGAGGCAGTGAGGCGATCAAGCAGATCGACATGATGAAATCACTTGCCGCCGAGTTCGAGTTCGATTTCATCGATGCGTTCTTCCTGAACGGCCGCAGCATGGTGCATCTGTTCAACCTGTTCTATGACCGCAGCAATGAGGATCAGAAGAAGAGGGCGTATGCCTTCTTCGAGAAGGCGCAAGCGACTTTCGCGAAGGCGGGGTATGGGGTGTATCGCAGTAATCCCGCGTTCATGAAGAAAACGGCGCAAGTCTATGGCTCGGCGCAAATGGACCTCAATCGGCGAATCAAGAAAGCCCTGGATCCGAAGGGCCTGATTGCTCCCGGGATGTCAGGCATCACCATAGCCTGACCGGCTGAAGGCGGTATTCCACCGAAGGATAAAAAGCTCGGTGGAATACCTGCTGTTCTCCTGTCTGCGCATCGCCGTATCAATTTCTCCATCCAGTTGACTGACAGCCTTGGTCAACGCTGGCGCAGCCAGAATAAATAACAAGAAACCCTGGAGCCTGAAGTCCCGGTCAATCCTGAGAGTCCTTCCACTTCTCGGTGCCGATCAGGTCTCCACAATAAAAGGGGTACCCGTATGGGGTATGTGTTGAGCAATCTCTCGATTGGTCGAAAGTTGCTTCTTGGCTTTGGATTGGTTGTCGTGGTGGCGTTGGGCGTAGCCAGTGTGGGCTTCATCAACATCTTCGCATTGTTAGAACGTGGCGACCTGATGACGGGTATTGCTGAAAGCCAGGTCCACTTGCTTCGCGCGAAAGTGGCTCAGCAGCAATACGTCCGCTCTGGATCTCCGGACTCCGCGCAGCGCGCCCAGGCGTCGCTCACGGCTATGCAGTCTCGGTTGGACGCGCTTCTGGGGTCCCGCCTGAACAGTGAGCAACGGGCGCTTCTGGTGGAAATGAAGTCCGCTACGAAAGCCTGTCAGGCGTCTTTTGATCGCTTGGGGGGGATTGCGGATGGGGCTTCCCATGGAGGGACGGCGTATGAAGACCTGGAACAACAATTTGCCAAATTGATGGGTCTTGCAGAGGCCGCTTATGTGGCGCCTGGCAAAGAAATGGCGGCTCTCGATAGACGAATCCCACGCCTTATGGGATTCAGCTGTTTCGCTCTCCTCCTGGTGGCGGGTGCCGTGGCTTTGTTTTTGCACCGTCAGATCGTCTTGCCTCTGCGTCATGCCGTCTCGGTGTTGCGTACCGTAGCAGCAGGAGACCTTTGCATTGCGATCGAGGTTCGCCAACAGGATGAGTTGGGGCAGTTGCTGCTTGCGACTCGCCGCATGGTCTGTGATGTACGTGGGGTGGTTGAACGGATTGGCGGCGGCGTTGAAACGCTATCGGCGATGGCGGCCGGCTGCGCTGTTATCAGTGCAGGAGCCGGCGAGATTACGCGCAGGCAAAGCCAGGAAGCAGAGCAGAGCGCGTCGGCACTCGTGCAGATGGCTGCAAGTGTGCATGAAGTGGCGAGCCATACGCAGCAAGCGTCTGTGGCGGCGCGCGATGCGCAACAGCAGGCGCGATCCGGCGCCATGATGGTGGCTGACGCAGTGGGCAGGATCGATGGTTTGGCAGAAGGCGTGCTGGCAACTAAAGCCAGTATGGTTTCCTTGTCCGCAGAGAGTGAGCGAATCGGCGGCATACTCGATGTGATCAAGTCTGTTGCCGAGCAGACGAACCTCCTGGCGCTCAATGCCGCGATCGAGGCTGCTCGCGCGGGAGATCAAGGGCGCGGATTTGCGGTTGTTGCAGACGAAGTCAGGGCGCTTGCAAGACGAACCCAGGACGCCACGATGGATATCGCCACGACTATCGAGTCCCTGCAAGAACTGACGCGGCAAGCCATGTATCGCAGCGAGGATTGCCTGGTACAGGCGAGCAGGGCCGTTGAGCAAGTCCGTCTGGCCGATCACAGTTTGATATCGATCACACAGTCGGTTTCTCTGATCGAGCAAATGAACCAGCAAATCGCTGCGGCGGTCACGCAGCAGAGTGCCGTAGCCGAGCAAGTGAGTCGGAGCGTCGTCAAGGTGCGAGACGATGCGCAGGCAAGTGCTGCCAAAGCCAGCGAGAGCACTGGCTTCAGCGACGCGTTGCAACACCTCAGCGTTGAGCTGAGCCAGTGCATCACGCTGTTCCGGTACTGATATGCCGCGGTTCTGAGGAAACGGGAGTCGCGTGCGGCAGCATTCAGCAAACGCTGTCCTTGACAGTCAAGTTGTCGCACCGCTCAGGCAAGTCGTGTCGCCTTTCCAAGTCTAAATTCGTGCTCGGATGCTGCGCTCAGCTCCAGGGTTTCGCCCATTGCGGCGAGCATGAAAACAAGAATCCGGTCGAACCGGTTCTACGATTTAGGTGATGCACATGACTCTGCAATTTCCGGCTCTGCCTAATTTCACTGGCTACAATGCCCCGATGCGCACTGACTGCGAGATCCTGGATCTCGAGGTGGCTGGAGAGATTCCGGCCGAGATCGAGGGTACCTGGTATCGATGTGGTCCCGATCCACGCTTTGCGCCCAAGCTTGGCGACGATATCTATGTGAACGGTGATGGCGTTGTGAGTATGTTTCGCTTTCACCGTGGGCGAGTTGAATTCCGTATGCGTCACGTCCGCACCGAGCGCTTCCTCGCCGAGCGCGAAGCGGGTCGCGCCCTGTTCGGTGCCTATCGCAATCCCTTCACCGACGATCCTCTTGTGGCCACTGTCAGCGGTAACACCGCCAACACTACCGCTTTCTTCCACGCTGGCCGTCTGTTCGCCCTGAAAGAGGATGGGCTGCCCTACGAGCTGGATCCCGACACCCTTGAAACACGCGGAACCTGGGACTTCAAAGGCAAGCTGACGAGCAAGACCGTGACGGCACATCCCAAAATCGACCCTGCCACAGGGGAATGGTTGCTGTTTGGTTATGAGGCTGACGGACTCGGCTCAAGGGACATGGTCTTCGGTGTGGTCGACAAGCACGGAAACCTGATCCGCGAAGACTGGTTTGAAGCGCCGTATACCGCAATGCAACACGATTTCGCGGTCACTCAGGACTACGTCATCTTCATGGTCTTCCCGACGACCGCCGACGTTGAACGCATGCGCAAGGGTGGGGATCACTGGGTGTGGGAGCGTGACAAGGAGAGCTGGATCGGCATCTTGCCGCGTCATGGCTCGGTGGATCAGCTGCGCTGGTTCAAACGACCTGCGGCTTATTCGTTTCACGTGGGTAATGCCTATAACGAAGGCAGCATGGTTCACATGGACCTGTGTCTGTCCCAACGCAATGCCTTCCCGGGCATTCCCGATGCGGACGGCGCGCCTTACAACCCTGAGGAGGCGGCGCCATTCCTGACCCGCTGGAGCTTTGATGTGCAGGATCCCGAGCAGAGCTTCAGCTCGCGACAGCTCAGCCCCATCCCCGGGGAACTTCCTCGGGTAGACGGGCGAGTGGTTGCGGCGAAGCACCGGGTCATCTACTACGGTGGCATCAACCCGGAACTTCCCCTGAACATCTCCGGCCCCATCGGGCCAGGCTCCAACTTGTTGGTTCGTGTCGACGTCGAAAGCGGCGCTGTCAGCGCATTGCATCTTCGCGATGCCGATTCGTTCCAGGAACCACAGCTGGTTCCCGCCGCCGACCACGAGGGCTATCTGCTGGTGGTAGTGGATCATCACGACCGGATGCTCGCCTCGGTGGCGATCCTTGAGGCGGCCCACCCGGAAAAAGGGCCTGTCGCCACGATCAAGCTGCCCATCCGATTGCGTGACGCTTTCCATGGTTGCTGGGTTGCAAGTGGCGCGTCGAACGGAGCCTGAGCCCCCTGCCAGGCGACCACCATTTTCAGCGACGACTCAAGGCACGGGAAGGGCTTTAGATCCCTTCCGTGCCGTTGCGTCTTTCTCGTTTGTTCATCAACTGTCGATTGTGCTTTGAGCGCGAATCTTGCGCAGCTCGTTGGCACATCACGAAGATCAAGGATTTGCACCATGGAACACACTCAAGTAACGCGCTATCTCATTGAAGGTCATCAGTACATCAACGGTGCCTGGCGCACAGGTCGCTCTGCCAAGCGCCTGGACGATAACAATCCGTACACCGGCGAAAAGCTTCTGGAGATGCCGCTGGCCTCTATCGGCGATCTCGATGACGCCTACCAATCTGCCAGGACGGCTCAGGATGCATGGGGGAAAACATTTCCCGGGCAACGCCGCGAGTTGCTGGAGAACCTGGCCCGTGTAATGGAGGCGCGAGCCGAAGAAATTGTCGAATGGCTGATCCGGGAGTCGGGCAGTACCCGGCTCAAGGCGGGGTTCGAATGGCATAACACGCTGCAACTGGTGAGGGAGTGCTCGGGGCTCCCATTCCAGGTCGAGGGGCGCATCCTCAGCAGCCACAAACCGGGTGAGCAGAGTTTTGTGTTCCGCGAAGCACTGGGGGTCGTGGGGGTTATCAGTCCCTGGAATTTCCCTCTTTACTTGAGTATGCGTTCGGTCGTTCCGGCCATTGCGCTGGGCAACACCGTTGTACTCAAACCGGCCAGTGACACGGCTGTCAGCGGTGGGTTGCTGATAGCGCACATGTTTGAGGAAGCGGGATTTCCTGCCGGAGTGATTAACGTCCTGGTCGGTGCCGGCTCTGAAATCGGTGATGCGTTCGTCGAGCACCCGGTGCCGAGTCTGGTTTCCTTCACGGGTTCGACTGAAGTCGGGCGAAATGTCGGACGGATTGCTACTGGCGGCGCCCACCTCAAGAGGGTTGCCCTGGAACTGGGCGGCAATTGCCCTCTGGTTGTCCTGAAGGACGCTGACGTCGAACTGGCGGCTCATGCCGCTGTCGTTGGGCGTTTTCTCCACCAGGGTCAAATATGCATGAGTGCCAATCGGGTCATTGTCGAGCGTTCGCTCTACGCGGATTTCGCCGCACTGGTCGTCGAGCGTGTCAGGAAACTCAAGGTGGGTGACCCCATGGCAGCCGATACGGTAATCGGTCCGCTGACCAATCAAGCGCAGATGCAGTCGTTGCAGGCCAAGCTCGCCAACGCAAGGAACTCAGGCCTTGAGGAGCTTCATGGCGGCGCGCCGAATGGCCTCGTGTTGCCGCCTCATGTTTTCGGCAAGGTTCCCGCGAACCACGAACTGGCACTGGAGGAAACCTTCGGCCCGGTACTTCCTCTGCTTGTCGCCGATAACGAGGCCCATGCGCTAGACCTCGCGAATGCAAGTGAGTACGGACTTTCCAGTGCGGTTTTCACTCGCGACATGCAACGGGGTATCGAGTTCTCGCGAGGGATTGTGGCCGGCATGACCCACATCAACGACATCACTGTGGACGACCAGCCGAATGCGCCTTTCGGTGGAGAGAAGAACTCCGGGTTGGGGAGGTTCAATGGCCATTACGCCATTGACGAGTTCACCCGGGCTCACTGGATCACCTGGAGACAAAACGGCGCGAACTATCCGTTCTGAGAACACCTGGCCCCCTGATGGGGGCGAGTCGCCGCCGCACCGAAAGGCACAGGCCAAACGGTAACCATCGTTCACGTAGTGTGAGGACAACATTCATGCAGTTTCATCTCAACGGTTTCCACGCGGGTGATCCCTGCCTGCAACCCGCAAAGGAGGGTGTGCACAATCACGAATTGCCTGAAGCAGTTGATGTACTTATTGCTGGCAGCGGTCCTGCGGGATTGGTATTGGCAACACAGCTCTCGAAATTTCCAAACATCGTGACGCGCCTCCTCGAGAGGCGCTCCGGGCCTCTGCTGATGGGGCAGGCCGATGGAGTCGCCTGCCGAACAGTCGAGATGTTCAATGCGTTTGGCCTGGCCGACCGACTGCTGCGTGAGGCCTACTGGGTCAACGAAACGGTGTTCTGGCGACCTGACGCCAGTCATCGAGGTTCGATCACCCGTACGGGGCGAGTCCAGGACACCGAGGACGGTCTGTCGGAATTCCCGCACTTGATCGTCAATCAGGCGCGAATCCAGGATTACCTGCTTGAGTCCATGGAGAAATCCAGCCGCCGGCTGGTCCCTGACTACAATTGGGAAATCGTCGAACTTGCGCGTGACGACACAAACCCCTATCCCGTCCAGGTGACCTTGCGCCGTACAGATCCCGGTCACGAGGGGCAGGAGCGCCAGATTCGAGCCAGGTATGTGGTCGGTTGCGATGGTGCCCGCAGTGTGGTGCGTGGCGCTATCGGGCAACAACTGCGCGGCGATGCTGCCAACCATGCCTGGGGAGTGATGGACGTATTGGCGGTAACCGACTTCCCCGACATTCGTCTCAAGGCGGCTGTTCAGTCCGCGACGGGTGGAAATCTGCTGATCATTCCTCGCGAAGGCGGTCATCTCGTTCGTTTCTATGTCGATCTTGGCATCGTCGATCAGGACAATCGCCAGTCCATTCGGCAGACCAGCATCGAGCAGATGACCTCGATTGCCCGGAGCATTCTTCATCCTTACACGTTGGATGTGAAGGAAGTCGCCTGGTCCTCGGTCTACGAAGTCGGGCAACGTCTGACCGATCGCTTTGACGACTCCCTGGATCAGCGAGGTGTTGAGCGCGAACCAAGAGTTTTCATTGCCGGTGACGCTTGCCATACGCACAGTGCCAAGGCTGGCCAGGGCATGAACGTTTCAATGCAAGACGCGTACAACCTCGGTTGGAAGATTGCAGCAGTGCTCGATGGGCGCAGTGATGCCACTCTCCTGAAAACCTACACCCAGGAACGTCAGCCTGTCGCTCAGGAACTGATCGACTTCGACAAGCACTGGGCGGCACTGATGGGAGGACGGCCAAAGGACCCTGATAACCCCGGCTCTAGCGGAATCGACCCCGCCGAAGTGCAAGAGTATTTTGTCCGCGCCGGGCGTTATACGGCAGGTGTGGCAACACGCTACAAGCCTGGAATGCTGACGGGGGAGGGGCACTGGCAGCATCTGGCTGAGGGGTTGCACATTGGAAGCCGGTTCCACTCGGCACCCGTGATTCGCCTGGCAGACGCCAAGCCTGTCCATTTGGGGCACACGGCTTGTGCTGATGGTCGCTGGACGCTCTACGCCTTTTCTGACAAGGAGCAGACAGGTCTGCGCGGTCTGTGCAATTTCTTGAGCGAAGCCGCGTCCCCCTCGTTGCGACGCATCGCGGCGCTGAGCGCTGACGTGGACGGCATCCTGGATGTACGGGCGATTTTCCAGCAACCTCACCGTACGTTGCGCCTGGAAGATCTGCCTCCGCTTTTGCTTCCACGAAAAGGACGATACGGGTTGATTGACTACGAAAAGGTCTTCACCGCGGACAGTCACCTGGATGTATTCGCGTTACGCGGCATTGATCGTG
This sequence comes from Pseudomonas fluorescens group sp. PF-69, assembly GCF_054481235.1. Lineage (NCBI taxonomy): Bacteria > Pseudomonadati > Pseudomonadota > Gammaproteobacteria > Pseudomonadales > Pseudomonadaceae > Pseudomonas > Pseudomonas fluorescens group sp. PF-69. The sequence continues at coordinate 4,131,729 of NZ_JBTMNC010000001.1, forward strand.
AGCGGGGCGCAATGGTACTGGTGCGACCGGATCAGTTCATCGCCCATGTTTTGCCCCTGGATGGATACGAGGCGTTGGAGGCGTTCTTGCGTCCGGTCTTCAATGGCGAGTGAAGGTGCGGGCTTGAATTTCCCCAAGTCCAGTCACCTGGGGCAGCCGTGTTGATCGATCCTTCCCGATCTTGATGGCTTTGGTTTGCCCACTATCGGTCGCTCAACCTTGTTCGTGTCGATCGGATCTGTACCCATCTGCCGCATTCGGCAGGTGGGTACGTTGGGCGCACTCGCGCAGGCATCATTAGCCGATGCGAACAGGCGTGAGACTGTTTCTGTGTGAGCGCCTGACTCATTACAGCTTTCGAATATTCAATTTCCCCAATATATCCAAGGCGTTTCGCCTGGCGGTAGCCTGCTGCTCGCCTTAAGATCAGGGCTTTGAGCTGATTGTGATCCTCAGGAACAGGCGCCTTGAGGAAATATTTCGTTTCTTTTCATTTACCTTATATACGTAAAAACATATATTCGATAAATCGTATATGAATCAAGATTTCGCAGTGACCCGCAAGCGCCGGCACCCTTCACGACATTCATGAGCGCATCAAGATATTCATCCTGGTGAAACCAAACGCTGAGCATCGATATGGCTGACCATCTGACACCGACCACTGTTTTCAAATGCCTGGCTGACGACACCCGTGTCCGCACCATGCTGCTCATTACCCGTGAAGGAGAGCTTTGTGTGTGCGAGCTGACCTGCGCCTTGAACGAGAGCCAGCCAAAAATCTCCAGGCACCTGGCGCAATTGCGTACGTGTGGCTTGTTGTCGGACCGTCGCCAAGGTCAATGGGTGTACTACCGCCTGCACCCGAACCTCCCTGATTGGGTTCATCAAGTGCTGACCACCGTGCTGGAAAGCAACAGGCACTGGCTGAGCCCTGACGCCAAACGCCTTGATGAAATGGGCGACCGTCCTGAACGCGCAGCCGTGTGCTGTGCAAGCAAAATCGCCTGATTGCGCCTTCGACTGCGAGACTGCTCGATGAAAATCCTGACGTGGCTCAACCGTTGTTCGAGAGCTGCGTGCCATTCAGCATCCCGCCCACATTGAATACATCGGCCAGTTCGACACCCGGTCGAACGCTCACTGACAGCAGATACGGAGCACCACAACATGACGATCAAAGTTGGCATCAATGGTTTCGGCCGGATCGGTCGCCTCGCGCTGCGAGCCGCCTGGAGCTGGCCAGAGTTTGAGTTCGTGCAGATCAACGATCCAGCAGGGGACGCGGCGACTCATGCGCACCTGCTTAATTTCGACTCGGTACATGGTCGTTGGCATTACCAGGCTGATTCCGAGGGCGACAGCATCGTCATCGACGGCAAACGAATCCAGGTGACGGCCAATAAGGCGATTGCCGACACCGATTGGTCGGGCTGTGATCTGGTGATCGAAGCCAGCGGCAAAATGAAGACGGTTGCGGTCCTCCAGGCTTACCTGGACCAGGGCGTGAAGCGAGTGGTGGTCAGTGCGCCAGTGAAAGAGAAGGGCGCGTTGAACATTGTCATGGGCGTCAACCATCAGCTATTCAAACCGGCGGAACATCGCATCGTCACCGCCGCTTCATGCACGACCAACTGCCTGGCGCCGGTGGTGAAAGTCATCCACGAGAAACTGGGCATTCGCCACGGTTCGATCACCACCATCCACGACCTGACCAACACCCAGAGCATCCTCGATCAGCCGCACAAGGACCTGCGCCGAGCGCGTGCCTCGGGGATGAGTTTGATTCCGACCAGCACCGGCTCGGCCACCGCGATTGCGGAAATTTTCCCGGAGCTGCGTGGTCGCCTGAATGGTCACGCCGTACGCGTACCATTGGCCAACGCCTCGCTGACGGACTGCGTCTTTGAGGTCGAGCGGGCCACCACGGTCGAAGAGGTAAATCAGTTCCTCAAGAACGCTTCCGAGAACGAGCTCAAAGACATCCTCGGCTTCGAGGAACGCCCCCTGGTGTCCATCGACTACCGTACCGATCCGCGCTCGTCGATCATCGATGCGCTGTCGACCATGGTCATCAATGGCACCCAGGTCAAACTCTATGCCTGGTACGACAACGAATGGGGCTATGCCAATCGCACCGTCGAACTGGCCAGAATGGTCGCAATGGCAGTCTGAGGAGCGGTCATGAAAGCGTTGTCAGCCCTCGCTCCGGAAGTGCGGCAGTACCTGCTCGTTACGGGCAACTACTGGGCCTTCACCCTCACCGACGGCGCCTTGCGTATGTTGGTGGTGCTGCACTTTCACGCGCTGGGCTACAGCCCCCTTCAAATCGCGGCCCTGTTTTTGTTCTACGAGCTGTTTGGCGTGATCACCAACCTGGTGGGGGGCTACCTCGGCGCCCGGTTGGGTCTTAACCGGACCATGAACATCGGGCTGGGACTCCAGGTCGCGGCGCTGCTGATGCTGACGGTGCCTGGCGCCTGGCTGACCATCCCTTGGGTAATGGGCGCCCAGGCGCTGTCGGGGATTGCCAAGGACCTGAACAAGATGAGCGCCAAAAGCTCCATCAAACTGCTGGTCCCGGATGGGCAGCAGGGCACGCTCTACAAATGGGTGGCGATCCTCACCGGCTCGAAGAACGCACTCAAGGGTGTCGGCTTCTTTCTGGGCGGAGCCTTGCTGGCCTTGATGGGATTCAAAGGTGCCTTGCTGGCGATGGCAGGTGTCCTGGCGCTGATCTGGATCAGCAGCTTGATCCTGTTGAAGAAGGACCTGGGAAAAGCGAAAGCCAAGCCAAAGTTTCGCGACATCCTGTCCAAGAGCCGGGCGATCAATATCCTCTCAGCGGCACGGATGTTTCTGTTCGGCGCCCGCGATGTCTGGTTTGTGGTGGCCTTGCCGGTTTACCTCAGCAGTGTGTTTGGCTGGGACTTCTGGGCGGTCGGGGGCTTCCTGGCGGCCTGGGTGATTGGCTACGGCATTGTGCAATCCTTCGCGCCCAACATCACCGGCAAGAAACGTGGGCACGTACCCGATGGTCGTGCGGCGTTTCTGTGGGCGCTGGCGCTGGCGGGCCTGCCTGCGGCCATTGCTCTGGGGCTCGATACCGGGCTGTCGCAACAGGGGGTGTTGCTCGGCGGATTGATGGTCTTTGGTGCGCTGTTCGCGGTGAACTCTTCGCTGCACAGCTACCTGATCGTGTCATACGCCAAGGAAGACGGCGTGTCGCTGGATGTGGGGTTTTACTACATGTCCAACGCCATGGGACGGTTGGCAGGCACGGTGCTCTCCGGCTGGGTTTATCAGGTCTATGGGCTGGGTGCGTGCTTGTGGATATCGAGCGCATTCGTGTTGCTCGCAGCACTGATCTCCATAGGGTTACCGAGGCATGCCGAGGCGATGTGAAGGGTCAGGTCCGTGACGCTATGACGAGCAGCCACCATGTGTGCACCCAGTACGCGATCCGTATCGGCATCCACCACCAGCTTCATCAGCGTCTGCTCGGACGATTGCGTGAGGGTCAGTTTCATCGGCTTGAAGCGGCTCTCGAAAATCACCCCCTTGTGGCCATTTTCCAGTGCCTGTTCTTCGGTCAATCCCACCGTCCCTATATTGGGCTGGCAAGTCATTTCGTTTCCCTGCAAGGACAGCACAGCGCGTGTGCGTCAAAAGTGGCAATTGCTTCTGTGTCCAGTCTCGCCATCCCGGCGCAATCAGAGAACCAGCAGGGTTGTCATGACTCAATTGTGCTGGGTGAAACAATCCGGGCCGCGATCTGGCATTAATAATCAGGCGATGCCCGCCAAGCCGTGCCCCTGGGGTTGTAGCCCGCTGCTGTCGACTGACTGATAGCGTCCAGGAGCGAATACAATGCAGCGCATAAGCAGAGCCTATCGAAGGGGAACTCACATGCTGCTACGACATTTGCGCTATTTACTGGCCGTCGCGGATAACGGCGGCTTTACCCGCGCCGCCGAGGCGTTGCATGTTTCCCAGCCGACCTTGTCCCAACAGATCCGGCAATTGGAAGAGTCGCTTGGCGTTGTGCTGTTCGACCGAACATCACGGACAGTGAAACCGACCGACGCGGGGCAGGCCTACATCGACTGCGCGCGTCGCGTGCTGGTGGAGTTGGCCGCTGGCAAGCGAGCACTGCACGATGTGAAGGACCTGTCCCGGGGCACCTTGCGCCTGGCCATGACGCCAACGTTCATGGCGTATCTCGTCGGGCCACTGGTACGCGACTACAAAAACCGCTATCCCAACATCCATCTGGAAATCTTTGAATTGTCGATGGACGATATCGAAACCGGGTTGGCGGAGGATTCGCTGGATATCGCGATCGCGTTTGACCAAGTGAGAAACGCGGACATCGAATCGATCCCGGCGTTTATCGAAACCCTGGGGCTGATGGTCGGGCGCGATCATCCGCTGTACGACTGCAAGACACCTTTGACGGCCCAGCAGGTTGCTCAACTGGAGTTTGCCCTGTTGACGCCGGACTTCGTCACTCGCGTCTGTATCGATGAGTACTTCGCAAGCGCGCGGATCACGCCGAAGGTGGCGATTGAGGTCAACTCGGTCAACACACTGCTGGAAGTCATTCGGCACACGGCGATCGCCACCATTCTCCCCGAACCGATCGCTACCCAGGACCGCGCCCTGCGCAAGCTCGCATTGATGGACAACGGACCTCGACGCGCAGCGGCGTTACTGCGGCGCAAAAACAACTACCACAGCGCAGCATCCGTCGCCTTCATGGAATTGGTGTCAGGAACCACGGTGGGCGATTAGAGCCGTCCACTTCGTCCAGATCGACAGCGATCATTACGCTGGGTGAACTCGGTCTGCCAACGCAATCCTGATTGACCTCGCCGCCCAATAGGGCCAGGGCCAACGTCCATTCCTGGCCGGTGACAAGCCGACGGTCGCCGACATTGCCGCCTACACCGGGCTGGAGTCGGTGCCTGATCAGGCAACGGCTTTTTCGGGGCGGGCCTGCACGGCGCAGGTCGTCGGGTGCTGGACCAGGGACTTGAACGTCTTGTTGTCGGCGTCCAGGGCATCGATCGAACCGGTCCCGATGTCGTAGACCCAGCCATGCAGATTCAGCCGACCTTTTTCCTGGGCCAGGCGCACGCTCGGGTGGGTCTGGATGTTGGCCAGTTGAGCGATGACGTTTTCACGCACCATCGAACTCACTTTGGCGGCTTCATCTGCGTGAGGGCGTGACTCGTTGATGACTTTGGCCGACTCGGAATGTTGCAACCAGCCGGCCACGGCAGGCAGGTGATCCATGCATTTGCACTGGGCGACGGCGGTCATGGCACCGCAATCGGAATGGCCGCAGATCACGATATCGGTCACGCCCAGCACGGCCACGGCGTATTCGACAGTGGCCGACACGCCACCCGGGTGCGGGCTGTAGGACGGCACAATGTTGCCGGCGTTACGAATCACGAACAGCTCACCGGGCTCTTGCTGGGTCAGCAGCTCCGGTACCACGCGGCTGTCGGAACATGTGATGAACAACGTGCCTGGGTGTTGCGTGGTGGCCAGGTGTTTGAACAGGTCCGTCCGTTGTGGAAACGCTTCCTTTTGAAACTTCAAAAAACCTTCGATGAGCGCTTTCATGATGCGTACCTTTAATTGATTGCTTGATGATGGCGTGACGATCAGTTGGTACAGCCGGCCCCGATCACGTTGTATTCCAGCGTTCGGGTATCGCCGCGGGAATCCTTGTAAGTCATCTGCACGGGCGTCGGACCGCAGACATCCGCGGCCGGGGTGATGTTGATTACCTTGGCGATATCCAGATGCATGCCGTAGGCATAGGGAACGGCCTCTGGTGCGACCACCGGTCCCTGTGCGTAGGCTGACAGCGAGGCCGTCAGGGACAGGGCGAGAAACAGAATTTTTTGCATGACGCGTCCTCCATTCAAATGGGCTGATTGATAGAAGCGGGTTCGGTCGGTTTTGAAGCGGGCCCGCAAAGGCTGCGGGCCGGATGACAGGCCGGGTTGCGCCCTTAGAAAGGACGCAGTGGCAGGAACTTGCCGTCGAGGGTGATCACTGCACGGTGGCCGCCTTCCGGGTCTTCGACTTTCTTCATGTCCAGTTTGAAGTTGATTGCGCTGATGATGCCGTCGCCGAACTGTTCGTGAACCAGGGCTTTCAACGTGGTGCCGTAGATCTGGATCATCTCGTAGAAGCGGTAGATGGTCGGGTCGGTCGGCACACCCGACAGGCTGCCGCGCAGCGGGATGATTTGCAGGCGGGCTACCGAATCGGCGTCCAGGTCCAGTTTTTCGCCGATGACTTTGGCAGCTGCTTCTGGCAGTGGATGCTGACCGAGCAGGGCTGCGGTGACGTAAGCCAGACCAAGGCCGGTGCCTTCGGCCATGTCCTCGAAGGACAGGTTTTTGCGAGCCTTGGCGTCCAGGATTTTGGCGGTCAGTTCGAGGCTGGTGTCGTTGTAAGCGTGAGACTGTTGCATGGTGAATCTCCTGTCGGGGTTGCTGGTGGGGTGTTGCTTGGGTGTGAAGCAATCTTCTGCCGTTTGTTCGATAGCGTCCAAGATCGATATGCAATTCTTTGCATAGGTCCTGCCTATAGATGCCGGTCGGAGTGCGCGCTGCTGTTGGCCCCGCACCGGTGAGGAAGCGCAGGCCGGCGAGGCGAATGCGTGAATGTGTGGATCGCGGGGAAAAGCCGGAAAACGCACGCGCCCAGAGGGTTTGTATCGCTGTGTATCTCCAGTGCCGCCCGCTACCTCGGCATACAAAAACCGGTCAGTCGGACATGTGGGAGATACACCGTTGACTCGAAATGGACTCACTGCATGAGCGAAACCCGACTCGGCGTTTACCGTGCACTGACCGGAGAAATTCAATGCCTCGTTTCAACACCCATAAGACACTCGGCAGGTTTGCTGCCGCCCTGGCCGCCGCCATATCCCTGTGTGTATTCGCGGGGATGGCCCAGGCTGAAGCGGCTCACGAGACGTCTGCGGCGAAAAGCTGGCAGACAGGCCTCCATCGCACGGATCTGGTGAAACGCGATCTGGGCGTTTCCGACCGCGAAGTGATCCAGGTCCGCGTTGACTTCGAGCCGGGGGTCGCCGCCCCCAGGCACTCGCACCCCGGTGTGGAAGTGGCTTACGTCATCAGTGGCACTTTTCAGTATCAGCTCGAGGGGCAGCCAGCGGTGACGCTCAAGGCCGGTGACTCGTTGTACATTCCGGAAGGAACCGCCCACACCGCGACGAACATCGGCACGACCGCCGGCTCGGAACTGGCGACCTACATCGTCAGGAAGGACACTCCGCTGGTTGTTTTGCAAAAATAAGCCGCCTGCGCCGATTGCCTGGCGGGCACGACCTCCAGGCAACCGTCACGGGCCAATTTGAGCGCTGGCGAAATGAGCGTCAGGAAGAAAAAGCTGGCCTTCAAGGCCGCCGAAAATTACCCAGTCGAGACAAACAGTGGTTCAATCCCGGCCAACCCATAAATACAAAAAATCAGGAGTCATTGATGCAACCGATCCGTCTCGGTCTGGTGGGCTACGGCAAGATTGCCCAGGATCAACACGTTCCAGCCATCAACGCCAACCCGGCGTTCCAGTTAGTGTCGGTCGCCACGCAAGGGCGGCCCTGCGCCGGGGTAGAGAATTTTCAGTCCCTGAGCGAGTTGCTCGAGCGCGGCCCGCATGTCGATGCGATAGCGTTTTGCACGCCACCCCAGGGACGATTCGCCCTGGTCCGACAGGCGCTGGCCGCTGGCAAACACGTGCTGGTGGAAAAACCGCCGTGCGCCACGTTGGGCGAGGCGATGGCATTGGTGGATCAGGCCGGGGAGCAAGGGGTCAGCGGATTGTTCGCCTGGCATTCACGCTATGCGCCCGGCATCGAAGCCGCCCGTGACTGGCTGGCCACCCGCACCCTGCAAAGCGTGCAGATTGACTGGAAGGAAGACGTTCGCAAGTGGCACCCCGGCCAGGCATGGATCTGGCAACCCGGCGGCCTGGGCGTCTTCGATCCGGGCATCAACGCCTTGTCGATTGCCACCCATCTGCTGCCGCTGCCGCTGTTCGTTGAGTCAGCCGAACTGCGAGTCCCCGCAAACTGCCAGTCGCCCATCGCCGCTTCCATCAAAATGTCTGACGCGCGCCACCTCGATGTTCGTGCGGAGTTCGATTTCGACCACGGACATGACGAACTCTGGAGCATCGAGATTCGTTGCTCCGAAGGTATCCTGCGACTGGACAACGGGGGAGCGCGCTTGAGTATTGATGGCGTGCGCCAGGCGGTATCGGAGGAGGGCGAGTACGCGGCGGTGTATCGACATTTTCAGCAGTTGATTGCCGACAAGGCCAGTGACCTGGACCTCCAGCCGTTGCGACTGGTGGCCGACAGCTTCTTTGTCGGCAGCCGCACGGAGGTTGAGCCGTTCTTTGACTAACGGCCGCCAGCCGTTACCGCGATAAAGCTCCCACGCCGGCCGGTTTGCGACTGGCGTTTGCCTCGCCCTGAATGTCTGGCATCGTCGCATGCCCCGGTGTGAACACTGTCGGGCATGCGCAACGTTCACCGAAGTCAGAGTGAGTAGCTGATCGCCTGTCCAAGGTTATTGTCCTGCGTGCCAGCGATCAGGTGCAGTGGCACATGCTGCTGCGCATCCACGGACTGGATTTCGATACTGCCCACCACATGGAGCTGTCGCTCACTCAGTCCGGTCGACTCTTCTTCCTTTGCCTTGGCCATTCTCGCGTGGTTCGCTGCGATTTCATTGAGAGTTGACACGTTACATCTCCGGTGACTGACCAAGCGTATCGCTGGCGTCCTTAAGCGTTGAATTGAGGCGCAGCCGCGTCAGAATTATGTCGTTCTGGGGTGCTACGTCGGGCCTTTGCAAACCCTAAGCCAGACAAGAGGCCCAGGTGTCGTTCCGTTTTCATTTACGACGAAAGGTTGTCTTGGCCATTCGGCGCAGGACCACACTATCGGTACTTGATGACGATCCCTTTAAGCTTGCGCCCCTCAATGGTCTGTACATCGCGAGCCCATAGTGGCCCGTTGACATAAGCCCCCACCGCTTGAATATGGTCATAGACCACCACCACCGCATCGCCCCCGAGCTTGGCCGCTTCGTCCCGCAGTTTTTCTTCTACCTGAGTGATGGGCGGCGCGGGATCGACGCTGGCGTCAATCAATATTTCACCCAATCGAACATGCGGGCGCAGCGGTTCGGTACGCAGTACGACCACTTCACTGGGCAGTGTTGGCGCAGGATGCTCGACGCCGACATAAGCGGTCGTTCGGGCGTCGACGGTTGCGCACCCGCCGAGCGTCATCAGGGAGGCGATGAGCCCGCCAGCCAGAAGCGCCAGTTTGAGTCGGGTGGACCCTGTCAGGTCAGGAGCTGGCATAGGGGATCCTCCGAAAGGTCGCTGCTATGCGGGTGACTATTTGACGGTAGCAGACGGCCCGAGAGTTGCCAGCCAGCCCAACCTCTGCCGGTCGGGCTTTTTCACGCCTTGAGCATCGCGATCAGCAGGGCGTGCTCACTGATCCTTTTCGCAATTGATCATCCATGACACGCCAAAACGGTCCACCAGCATGCCAAAACGTGCCGCCCAAAACGTGGCATCCAGGGGCATTTGCACGCTGCCGCCCTCCGACAGTGCGGCGAAGACCCGCTCGGCCTCGGCGATGCTGTCGACGTTCAGGGAAATCGAGCAACCGCTCATGGCGTCGACAGGGCGGTCGGGTGTGGTGTCTGACCCCATGATCGCCTGATCGCCCACTGCCAGGCGGGTATGGATGATCAGGTTGTGCAGGTCTTTGGGCACGTGTTCGCCGGCAGGGGTTTCACCGAAAGTCAGCATGGCTTCGATCTGGCCCGGCAGGCTTTGGGCGTAGAACGTGAAGGCGGCGTTACAGTCGCCATTGAAGATGAGGTAGGGATTGATTTTCATGGTTCGGCTCCCGGTCATTGAAGGTGCACATCGGATCGGACGTTGCGTTTGACGGCAAAATTCCGATGGCATTGACCCGGCAAGCAAAGCGCTAAATCGTGGCGGGAGCCTGGGTTTTTTTAGATGTTTTCTCGATAGACGAGGCCAGGCTTATTGCCTCGCTCGTGCGGCGTGGCGCCAGCAGGCGTTCGATGGCGCCGCTCACCATGCTTTCCAGAAGCTCATCGTGCTCGCGTTCATCGAGTGTGTGCGAAGTCAACCAGGTGGGTGCACTGTTGAGCAGCGCGGCAATGGCGTGCCCGGCCGCCAACTGGCCCGCCTCACTGAACCGCGAGCGCGCGCCGAGCATCAGCAGCAACTTGCGCTCGTATTGCTCGCGCAGATGCTGAACCCGCACCTGTTGCTCTTCATTCAGGCAGCCGCCGTCGCGCTCTGCCAGACGAAAATGCCATGGCATGTCGCGATGCAGGTTCAAGTGCGCGCGGATCAGATTGTTGAGGCGATCACGCCTGGCCGGGGCTTTTTTCTCGATACGCCCGAGGGTGGCCAACAGCTCTTCGTAGAACTCCTCGATCAGATCGAGCAGCAAGTGCTGTTTGCTCGGGTAATGGTGATACAGCGAGCCTGGGGAAAGCCCCAGGCACGTGGCGAGCTCACGCATGCCGACCTGACCGAAACCTTTGCTGGCAAAGAGCTCCAGCACCTTGTCCCGGTATTCGGCGAAACGCGAGCAACGCTCAGGCATAGGCATGGAAGCCGCGCCCCGTTTTGCGTCCCAGATAACCGGCGGCGACCATTTCCTTGAGCAGCGGCGCCGGACGGTATTTGCTGTCGTTGAAGCCGTCGTAGAAGGCTTCCATGATCGCCAGCAGGGTGTCCAGGCCGATCAGGTCCGCCAGAGCCAGCGGGCCGATCGGCTGGTTGCAGCCCAGGCGCATGCCGGCGTCGATGTCCTCGGCGCTGGCCAGGCCTTCCTGCAACACCAGGATGGCTTCGTTGATCATTGGCACCAGAATCCGGTTCACCACAAAACCCGGACGATTGCCGGCGGTGATCGCGGTTTTGCCGAGTCTGGTCGCCATTTCCAGTGCCAGGGCATGGGTGGTGTCGCTGGTCTGCAGGCCGCGAATGACTTCGATCAGGCCCATCACAGGCACCGGATTGAAGAAGTGCAGGCCGATGAAACGCTCAGGCTGGCTGACGCTGGCGGCGAGTTGGGTGATCGACAGCGACGAGGTGTTGGAGGCGATCGCACAGTCGGCGCTGACCTGGGCTGCGATCTGTTGCAGCACTCGCAGTTTCAGATCGAGGTTTTCGGTCGCCGCTTCGATCACCAGTTGCGCGTCTTTCAGGCTGGCGTAATCGGTGCTGGTGCGGATCTTGTCGAGGGCGGCGAGTTTTTGCTCCGGCGTCAGGGTTTCCTTGGCGACCTGCCGATCGAGATTTTTGCCGACAGTGGCGAGGGCTTTTTGCAGCGCGCTCTCGGAGATATCGATCAAGGTCACGTTGAAACCGGCCAGGGCGCAGACTTGCGCAATGCCGTTACCCATGGTGCCGGCGCCGATCACGCCAATGTTTTGCAGATTCATCTTGCCGTCCTTCGAGTCAAACCTTGCGATACCTTGGCCGCCGTGATGGCCGAAGGCGTACTATTGACCCGGAGTCTAGAGCTGGCAGGGCGGTTGTCCTATGCCGAAACTGTTCAACGGCACTGATGTTTTTTGCCATTTCGGGTGATGGGGAGTGAAGCGTTCACATGCGGGAAAAGGACTCAGTGGCCGCCTACTTCGTACAGGCAATGCTCCACGGGATAGGGGACGACCCGCAGCGTGTGCGGGCCGTGCTTGAGCAGGCCGGCATCGATCCGGCGGTGATCCGGCAGCCCATGGCGCGGGTGCCGGCCAATGCGTTTGCGGCTTTGTGGCTGATCCAGATCCGCGATTTGAACGACGAGTTTTTCGGGCTCGACTCCCATGGCATGCCACCGGGCGCTTTCGCCCTGATTTGCCGGGCATTGATTCAGGAACCCGACCTGCACAAGGCCATGCGTCAGTGCCTGGTCAATTTCGGCCTGTTCCTGCGCGACTTTCGCGGCACCCTGACTGTGCGCGGCAAACGCGCGGTCATCAGCCTTGACAGCCATTCGGCCACCGAAGACGCCAGCCGCTTCGGCGAAGAAACGTACCTGGTGCTGATGATCAGTCTGCTGTGCTGGCTCGGTGGCCGGCGCATCCCGATCGACCGTGCCGACTTTCGCCACAAGCGTCTGCCGCTGAGCGATGACCGACTGCTCTGGGGGCCGAATCTGACCTTTGGCGCCGAGCGCACCGAAATAGAGTTCGCCAGTCACTATCTGCGTCTGCCGGTGGTTCAGGACCTGGCTTCGCTCAAAGTGTTCCTGCGCACCGCGCCGCAATGGCTGGTGATCCGCTTCCGCAACCAGCATGGCCTGGCGTCCCAGGTGCATCAGCGTTTGCGCAGCAGCCATTACAGTGATTGGCCGACCCTGCAGGCCTTCGCCCTCGAACAGCATTTGAGCCCCAGCACCTTCCGCCGAAAACTCGAGCGTGAAGGGTGTTCCTATCAAGAGATCAAAGACGAAGTACGGCGTGCCGTGGCGTTCGAGCAATTGCGTGAAAGTCGGGCAAGCATCAGCGACATCGCCGAACAGCTGGGTTTTCAGGAACCGAGTGCGTTCCACCGCGCGTTCAAGAAGTGGACGGGGGAGAGCCCGGGGCGCTATCGGGCGCGGTATCAGGGGGAGCGGACCGGCACTTCAGTGGAATCCGAGGCGTGAGCGCCTTACTGATTCGCTTCACCTCACTGCTCGACCAGGCCCGACGTGCCTTGCTGCTGGTCTGGGGCACCTCGCGCGGGTTGTTTCTCGGCCTGGTGCTGGCGACGCTGATTGCCGGCGTTCTTCCAGCGCTCGCGGCCTGGTTGGGGCAGCGCATCGTCGACGCCGTGGTATTCGCCATGCAGTTGCATGCGCAACAGGGCAGTGCGCCGTTGTGGCCGGTGGTGCGTTATGTGCTGATGGAGGCGGGTGTGTTGGCATTATTGTCCGCCACCCAGCGCGCGCTGTCGGTCCAGCAGTCGCTGCTGCGCGTGCAGCTGGGGCAGAAGGTCAACACGATGATTCTGGAAAAGGCCCAGACATTGTCGCTGGTGCAGTTCGAGAATTCCGAGTTCTACGACAAGCTGGTACGGGTACGCCGCGAAGCCTCGACCCGACCGTTGGCCCTGGTAATGAAGTCGTTGGGGCTGATCCAGAACCTGATCGTATTGATCAGTTTTGGCGTGTTGCTGGTGCATTTTTCGCCGTGGGCGCTGGTGCTGTTGGTGGTCGGTGCGTTGCCGGTGTTCTTTGCCGAGGCGCATTTTTCCGGAGACGCCTTTCGCCTGTTTACCCGCCGTGCGCCAGAGAGCCGGCAACAGACCTACATCGAGACGCTGCTTTCCCACGAGGGCTACATCAAGGAGGTCAAGCTGTTCGGTTTCGCGCCGCTGTTGTTGCAGCGCTATCGCGATACGTTTGCCCGTCTCTACGCCGAAGACCGGCGCCTGACCCTGCGCCGCGATGGCTGGGGATTCGTTCTCGGCTTGCTGGGCACCGGGGCGTTTTACCTGGCGTATGCCTGGGTGGTGGTCGATGCCGTGCACGGCAGCATCAGCCTCGGACAGATGACCATGTACCTGGTGTTGTTCAAACAAGGGCAGACGGCGGTGAGCAGCAGCCTGAGCGCCATCAGCGGTCTGTACGAAGATGGCCTCTACCTCTCGAGCCTCTACGAATACCTGGCCGAACCCGTGGTGGTCGACACGGGCCACCTCACCGTCGGTGCGGTGCCCGGCGATGGCTTGCGTTTCGAGAACGTCGGTTTTCGTTACCCGGGCGCCAGTCGTGCGGCGCTGGAAGGCATCGATCTGCACCTCGTCCCCGGCCACAGCCTGGCGCTGGTGGGGGAGAACGGTTCGGGCAAAACCACCCTGATTAAACTGTTGACCCGCTTATACCGGCCCGATCAGGGGCGCATCCTGCTTGATGGCAGCGACCTGCAGACCTGGGAGGAAGACGCATTGCGTCGGCGTATCGGCGTGATTTTCCAGGATTACATTCGCTACCAGTTCTCCGTCGGCGAGAACATCGGCGTGGGCGATACCCTGGCGTTCGACGATCAACAGCGCTGGCAGGAGGCCGCTGCCGAGGGCATGGCCGCGCCCTTTATCGAGCGTCTGGATCGCGGCTATGCCACGCAACTGGGGCGCTGGTTTGCCGGTGGCCAGGAGCTGTCGGGCGGACAGTGGCAGAAGATCGCGTTGTCCCGCGCGTACATGCGTCGCGATGCCGATATCCTGATTCTGGACGAACCGACCTCGGCGCTCGATCCGGCGGCGGAAGCCGCGGTGTTCGAGCATTTCAGCCAGCACACCCAGGACCGCATGACCTTGCTGATATCCCACCGTTTTTCCAGCGTGCGCAACGCCGATCACATCATCGTCCTCGATCAGGGGAAGGTGCTCGAGCGCGGCGATCATGAGCATCTGCTGGCCCAGGGCGGGCGCTATGCGCAGTTGTTCGATCTGCAGGCGCGGGGTTATCGGTAACCCTCAGGAATCCTGCGCCCCTCGCGAAGTTGCCGGCCCGGCGATTTGTGGTTTTGCCTTCATCAAGCTGTCGAGTGCCTGGCGATACTGCCTGCCGCCCAGGCTCATGCTGTTGTTGTGCGTACCGCCGGGGATCAGCAACAAGCGCTTGGGTTCGTTGGCCGCATTAAACAACTGCTGGCTGAATCGCGACGGCATGAACGGATCGGCCAGGCCATGGACCACCAACAACGGCATGTCGATGTCGACGATTTTGTCGATGGAGTCGAACTTCTGCGACAGCAGCCAGCGCACCGGCAGCCAGTTGACCGGCAGGTTGTTGTCGGCGACTTCCGCCACCGCATCGCCCAGCGAGGTGAAGGTGGATTCGATCACCAGGCCGCGCACCGGCACCGCAACATGATCCTTTTTCGCCTGCGTGGCCAGGTCGGCGGCGAGGTCGATGGCCACCGCGCCGCCCAGTGAGTGACCGTAGATCAGACGCTTGCCGGCATCCGGCTGCATGGTCGTGAAACGCTCCCAGGCGGCCCGGGCGTCTTCGTAAACGCTGGCTTCCGATGGCAGGTCACCATGGCTCTGGCCAAACCCGCGGTAATCGATGGCCAGCACCGAATACCCCATGGCGCGCAATTGCTCGATGCGAAACGCCTGGCCGGTGAGGTTCCAGCGCACGCCGTGCAGGTAGAGGATCGCCGGCGCATCGCGGCGCGCCGCCGGCCACCACCAGGCATGCAGGTTCTGCCCGGCCTTGAAGCTGGCGGGCTTGATATCGAACTCCTGAACGTCCCCGGGCAAGCCGCGATACCAGCCGGCCGTGCCCGGTTCGATGCGAAACAGCAGCTCGCGCTCTTTGTACTTGAGTGCGCCACAACTCACCGGCAGGCCGACAAGCAGCGCGGCCATGCACAGCAGTGGCAGCCAGCGTGGGCGCAGACGGGTGAGAAAAGCAGAGGGCATCGGGTGGTCTACCGGCACAGACATGAAGCGCGCGTTTTAACAGATGTGTGCCGGCAACAGGAATAATTTCGACTTGTGGGAGCGAGCTTGCTCGCGATGAGGCCGTGAGATTCAACATTCATGTCAATTGCCAGGCCGCCTTCGGGAGCAGGCACGCGCCCACAGGGGGTTGCGCGGTATCAATCCACACGCAGCACGATCTTGCCAATGTGATCGCCACCTTCCATGCGCGTATGGGCTTGGGCCGCATCGTTGAGCGCATAGACCTGGTCGATCATCGGCCGGCACCGCCCGGCGACGAGCACGGGCCAGACGTACTCACGCAGTTGTTCGGCGATCGAGGCTTTTTCTTCCCGGGTGCGTGCGCGCAACAGCGAACCGGTAATCACCGCGCGCTTGCCCATGATGGCCAGCAGATCGACGTCCCTGGCATGAGCGCCACCGAGGAAACCGAGCATCACCACACGGCCGTCCATGCCCAATGCCGCGATGTTCTGGTTCAGGTACGAACCGCCCATGATGTCGAGGACGACATTAACCCCCTGGCCGGCGGTTTTTTCCTGTATGACCTGGACGAAGTCCTGATCGCGGTAGTTGATCGCTTCGGCCCCCAATTGACGGATCACCGCACACTTTTCCTCGCTGCCTGCGGTGGCGAACGCCTTGATGCCGAACTCGCGGCACAACATCAGCGCAGTGGTGCCGATGCCGCTGGTGCCACCATGAATCAGCGCTCGCTGGCCTTTGCTGGCGCCGCCCATGTCGAACAGATTGGCCCATACCGTGAAGTAGGTTTCCGGGATCGCTGCCGCTTGCACCCAGTCCATGCCCTCGGGGATCGGTAGCGTCTGGCTGGCCGGGACCGCGCAATACTGGGCATACCCGCCACCGTTGGTCAGTGCGCAGACTTTGTCGCCGACGATGAAGTCGCTGGCACCTGAACCAATGGCGACCACTTCACCAGCCACCTCAAGCCCCGGAATCGGGTTCATGCCGGGTTTCATCGGGTACTTGCCGGCGCGTTGAAGCACGTCAGGACGATTGACCCCGGCGGCGTGCACGCGGATCAGCACTTCGCCAGGGCCCGCCACAGGCAAGGGCACCTGACGCGGTTGCAGGACTTCGGGTGCACCGGGCTGGGTGATTTCAATCTGGGTCATGGTTTGAGGGAGGGTCATGATGGATACCTGTTGTGATTACAAAAAACGTTTCGGTTCGACGTGTTGAACCCGTGTGGGAGCGAGCCTGCTCGCGATAGCGTCCGGTCAGGCACTACGGTTCCGGTGCCATCGTCCTCATCGTCGGAACGCCGCCCGGAGCGCGCTCGCTCCCACACGGGTTTTGCGTTGTTCATGCAACGGTCGGTTTGATGCAGGCGCCATCATTCGGTTGACCCAGTGAACGCACAGCCAGCTCCAACAGCAATGCGACAACGATGGCCCCGGCCGCGATCACGAACATCAGGGCGTGATGGCCGCCGCTGGCGTTGAACAGCGCCGAGTAGGCAAACCCGGCGATGGCCTGGAAGGTGGCAAAGGACACAGTGGCGCGACTCCAGGCGATCTGCTGCCGGTGATGCCCGGGAATCAGTTCGTGAACCCGCGCCAGGGCCAGTGGCACGATGCCTGGCGGGAACGAACCGAGGATCACCGCCAGCAAGGCCAGTGCCCAGAAGGTGCTGGAGATCGACAGCAGGCCGACGGCAATCGCTTGCACCACCAGCACCAGTCGAATGCTCGACTTCGCCCCCAGTTGGTCGGCCAGAAAGCCGTAGCTCACAGGCCCGGCAATCGCCCCGAGGCCGTACATCACCCAGATCAGCGCGCCGACGTGTTGCCCGGCCCCCAGCCCACGGGCCACGTAGTCCACCAGGAACACCATGGCCGGCACCAGCCCGGCCGCCATGAGCGCGTACTGGGCAAACAACAGGTAGACACTCGGGTTTGTCGTCGTTGACGCGCTATCGGTCGGCGTGGTCGCCGGTGCGTGGGGCGTGGCCGATGGCCAGCCGAACCAGCTGACCGCGGTCAGGACCAGCGCCAGCAAGCCCAGGCCGAGCCAGGTTTGTTGCAGACCCAGGCTCAGCAGGGGCGGAACGATCGTCCCCGATCCGGCAATGCCCAGGCCGATCCCGAGAAAGATCGCGCCACTGGCCAGGCCTTTGCGCGAAGCCGGCACATGCGGCAACACCGTTGCCGCCACCAGCACCATGATCGCGCCACCGGCAATGCCGGACAGCAAGCGCCAGGCGAAAAACCAGCTCACCGACAACGGAAAGGCACAGGCGAAGAACGCCAGGGTCACCGCCAGCATCATCAGTCGCAGGGCAGTGTTGTTGGAGGTGCGTCGAGCCAGCGGGTGACCGATCAGCGCGCCGATCAGATAGCCCACCAGATTGGCGGCGCCGAGAAATACCACGTCACTGGCGCTGAACCAGTGGGCCTGGATCAGCGAGGGAATCAACGGCGTGTAGGCAAAACGCGCCAGACCGATGCTGACCAGGCTGGCGCAGAGGCCGGCGAAGATCGGCATCCAGATTGCGCTGCGCGGGGCAGGGGTGTGAGATGAGGCGTTGAGCATGAGCTTTGTCCTGTGGGGTTACTCTGGGGGCCAGCATATCGGGGTTTTATGATGCAATAATGCTGCGATTTCACGTTGCAGCGATGCGAATATGCATCAGTCGGGGAGAGGCCTTATGAACTGGGATGATGCACGGGTATTTCTCGCGGTCTGCCGCGAATCAACGCTGCGCGGAGCCGCGCGGGTGCTGGGGGTGGATCAGGCCACCGTAGGGCGGCGGATCACGGCGCTGGAGAAGTCCTTGAGCGCAACGTTGCTTCTGCGTACCTCCGAAGGCTATGCCCTGACGGCGGTAGGCGAAGCCGCGATGCGCGCGGTGGAGAAAATGGAGCTTTCGGCACTGGAACTGGAGCGCCGGATCCAGGGCCTCGATGACCGGCTTACCGGCACGGTACGCGTCACCACCACCGATTCCCTGGCCATCGACTTCCTGATTCCGGCGGTCGCCCGCCTGCATCAATTGCATCCCGATGTGCGGGTGCAACTGGACGCCTCGACACAAATCCTCAGCCTGGCCAAACGCGAAGCCGACATCGCCGTGCGCAATACCCGGCCGGATAACCCCGACCTGATCGCCCGGCGAATCGCCCGCTGGCCCGTGGGCCTGTTCGCCTCACAGGACTATGTGGACGCCCACGGCGTGCCGGAGCCGGGAGCGGCCTTCGAGGGGCATGATCTGGTGGTGTATCAGCCTTATTTGCAGGGTGGCAAAGACATGAGCCTGGTCAACGAGCCCTTGGGGCGCGGGCGGATCGTCGCCAGCCTGAGTTCCAGTCTGTTGGTGCGCCGCTCCATCGCGGCAGGCGTCGGGCTGGGGGAAGTGCCGGTGTACATGGGGGAGAGGGACGGGCTGGTCAGGTTATGGCCCGAGCGGACACGACTGCTGCCCTATGACGTCTGGCTGGTGACCCACGCGGACTTGCGGCATACCGCCCGGGTGCGGGCGGTGATCGATGAGATTGTCGCGGGGTTTGCGGGGACGGGGGAATAAACGGTGGCCAGGGAGCAAGCTCCCTGGCCTAACAGTTGGTGTTCAAGGCATTTCCGGCAACTCTTGCGGACGCAGATCGAACACCAGGACTTCGGCATCCACGCCGTTACTCAAGGTCAACAGCTGTTCCTCGCGAACCCGTACGCCATCGCCTTCCTGCAACGACAGGCCGTTGAGTTCGACACTGCCACGAGCCACGTGCACGTAGGCATAGCGGTTGGTGGCCAGTTCCAGGGTCGCACTTTCCTTGCCATCGATCAGTCCTGCGTACACCCGCGCGGCCTGACGCACCTTCAACGAACCCTCGGCGCCGTCGGGGGAGATGATCAGCTGCAGGCGACCGCGTTTTTTCTGCGTGCTGAAGTGCTCTTGTTGGTAGCGTGGCTTGGCGCCGCTGACGTCCGGCACGATCCAGATTTGCAGAAAGTGCACCGGCCGGCTGTCCGAGTGATTGTATTCACTGTGCGCCACACCGCTGCCGGCACTCATCAACTGCACGTCGCCGGGGCGGATCACCGAACCGGTGCCCAGGGTGTCCTTGTGTTCCAGCGCGCCTTCGAGCACATAGGAGAAAATCTCCATGTCACGGTGCGGGTGCTGGCCGAAGCCTTTGCCGGCCGCCACGCGGTCGTCGTTGATCACCAGCAGGTCGGAGAAGCCTTGCTCACGCGGGTTGCGGTAGTTGGCGAAGGAAAAGGTATGGAACGACTTCAACCAACCGTGATTGGCGGCGCCGCGTTCCGAGGCTTTGCGAAGGGTCAGCATGATGAAATCTCCTGTGGGGACGTTGATTCGTCCGAGTGAGGAGAAGGTTAATATTTACTCGTTGATGCAATAAGTAGATGAAAATTGAAATACTGTCCCCCTCAGGTTGACAGTTTTGCGAAATGAATCACCGACGTTCGCCGTGAATTTAGCCATAATGCTCAACACACATTTTTAATGCCGGGCGCGAACCCTGTGGGGGCGGACTTGCTCCTGCGGGTTCGATGCGCGGGTCTTCCTTGATTTCAATGATGATTCAAACCCATGAAAACCGTGGCAATGGTGCTGTTCCCCGACTTTCTCCTGCTCGATATGGCCGGGCCGATGGAGGTGTTTTCCATTGCCAACCGCTATCTCAAACCCGCCGACCACTATGTGCTGACGACCATTGGCACTGAACCCGGCGCACTGCGGGCGTCCAATGGCGTGAAGGTGCAGGCCGACCAGCCTATCGACCAGGCCTGTGACGGCTTTGATTTGCTG
This sequence comes from Pseudomonas fluorescens group sp. PF-69, assembly GCF_054481235.1. Lineage (NCBI taxonomy): Bacteria > Pseudomonadati > Pseudomonadota > Gammaproteobacteria > Pseudomonadales > Pseudomonadaceae > Pseudomonas > Pseudomonas fluorescens group sp. PF-69. The sequence goes on from NZ_JBTMNC010000001.1 coordinate 4,152,088, forward strand.
CTGGTGCCCGGCGGCCCCGGTGCCTACAACGAAAAACATCCGCCCTTGCTCGAGTGGCTCAAGCACAACGTCAGTCGATCCCGAACCTATGGCTCGATCTGCACCGGGGCGTTTGTGCTGGGCCATGCCGGTCTGCTCGACGGCTTTCGCGTGACCACCCACTGGCACTACACCGAGCGCCTGATCAAGGGCTTCCCCAGGGCCACCGTCGAAACTGACCAGATTTACATCCAGGACCGCAACCTCATCACCTCTGGAGGCGTGACGGCGGGCATCGACCTGGCGCTGGCGGTGGTCGCTGAAGACCATGGCAAGAAAGTCGCCCAGGACGTGGCCAAGGTGCTGCTGGTGGTGATGAAGCGCCAGGGTGGCCAGGCACAGTTCAGCCCGTTGATGGCGGCGGTCGCCCCCCATGAAACGGCCATCACCCGGGTGCAGAACCATGTGCTCGAACACCTCGACGAAGCCTTCAGCATCGAGCGCATGGCCAGTCTGGCCAGCATGAGCCCACGGCATTTCGCCAGGGTGTTTGCCCGGGAAGTCAACATGACGCCCATGGAGTTTCTGCAAGGCGCACGCATCGACTGTGCCCGCAACCTCCTGGAAACCGGCGATTTGCCGCTCAAGACCGTGGCGTTCAAGAGTGGCTTTGGCAGCGTGCGACACATGCGTTTTCTGTTCAGTGAAAAGCTTGGCCTGACCCCGACCCAGTACCGAGAGCAGTTCAGCTAGCCCGTGTCCGTCGCGCGCACCGTAATGGCCGTGACGCTCCCCCCGTGGCAGTTGTACCGTCACCCAAGCCTGCCAAGATATCGTTGAACTCATTGCAAGGAAGGTACGGAGCCTGGATGGACTCGCGTGCCGGGCAGGTTCCAGCAGGTGACGATGCATGAATAGCCTCAGAGATATCAACGGCGACACGGTGCTGCACTTCGGCCCCTTCGCGTTCCATCTGAATCAACGCCTGGTCGTGGAAGGCAATCAGCCGCTGCGCCTGGGCGGACGGGCCCTGGATATCTTGCAGGTGCTGGTCGAGCACGCAGGCTCGGTGGTCAGCAAAGACGAACTGATCGCTCAGGTCTGGCCAAGGTCGGTGGTTGAGGAAATCAACCTGCGCGTGCACATCGCCGCACTGCGCCGGGCCTTTCGTGACGGGCAGAACGGTCACTGTTACATCGTCAACATTCCCCAGCGTGGCTACAGCTTCGTCGCACCGGTGCAACAGGTCGCGGCGGCCGCGTCCGTCGCCTTCGAAAACCTGCAAAAACCTCAGCACAACCTGCCCGCGCGCCTGACTCCGGTCACCGGTCGCGATGCAGTGGTCGGCAGCCTGGTGCGGCAACTGCCGGTACGGCGCTTCATGACCCTGGTCGGGCCGTGCGGCATCGGCAAGACCACCGTGGCCGTGCGAGTCGCCGAACTGCTGCTGCAGCATTACCGTGACGGGGTGTGGCGGGTGGATCTGGCGATGATCGATGATCCGGCGCAAGTGGTCGATCATCTGACCCGCACCCTGGACCTGGAGGTGGGCGCCGACCTCGATGCGCTGGGGCAATGGCATGCGTTGCTGGTTCTCGACAATTGCGAGCACGTGCTCGAACGTTGCCGGACACTGGTCGAGGCGCTGCTGATCGCGGCACCCCGGCTGTCGATTCTTGCCACCAGCCGTGAACCGCTGTTGGCCACGGGCGAATCGGTCCTGTTGCTGCCACCGCTTCTGGTCCCGAAAGCGTCGGCCCTGGGCAGTGTCGCCGAGGTCATGGGCTATTCGGCGGTGCAGCTGTTTGTCAGCTGTGCCCGAGCCCGCCAACAAAGCTTTGCCTTGCGCGAACAGGACCTCAAGGCGATACGCGAAATCTGTCAGCACCTCGACGGCTTGCCCCTGGCGATAGAGCTGGCGGCGGCGCAGATCGATGCGTTGGCGTTGGTGGGGCTGCAAGCCCAGCTGGGTAACTGTTTTCAACTGCTGACCCGGGGGCGACGCACCGCCGTGCCGCGCCACCAGACGCTCAAGTCCGCCCTGGACTGGAGTTATGAGCGGCTGAGCCCGGTGGAACAAATCGTGCTGCAGCGTCTGGCAGTGTTCAAATCGGCGTTTACCCTGGACGCGGCGATGGGGGTGATCAGTTGCGCAACCTTGTTGCCCGCCAACCTGCGCCACGTGATGGAGGGCCTGGCGCTGAAATCGCTGCTGTCGCGCGAACAGGTCGATGGGCTGACGCGCTACCGTTTTCTCAACACCACCCGTCGTTACGCCCTGGAAAAACTCGAACACAGTGGCGCCTTATGCACCTTCGAAATGCGTTACGCCACTCACATCGCTCGGGCCCCCAAGCCATCAGGCCGGCAAGTGCTCCTGCAACTCGCCGAGTAGGCGTCGCACGGCGATCAGGTCCGGGGTGGCATAGCCTTCGGTAAAGCGCTGGTAGATCGGCGCCAGCAGCTCATGGGCTTGCCGATAGCGTCCCTGACGCTGCCACAGCCGCGCCAGCGAAGTGGCACTGCGCAACTCCCAGGCCCGGGCTCCCTGGTGCTGCGCTACGTTGAGCGCCCTGATCAGCACGCTCTCGGCAGCGTCGTTGCTCGCCGGGCTACCGGCTGCCAGCAGTGCGTCGGCCCGGGCCCGCAGAATCTCCGCCGTGCACCAGCCCGCCGCGCCGGTGTCGGCGCGTTGCAGCAAATCGTCATCGATGAATGTGCTGTCCAGCGTGACCATGATTTCCTTGATCAAACCTGCGCCGGGGCCTGGCAATGCCGGCGCGTCGGCACGGTGGATGACCTGCGCATAGTGCTGAGCCCAGGAATAGAACAGCTGTACCGAGTGTTTTTGCGCCTGCTCCTGCAGCAGGCACAAGAGCTCGCGGGCGGTGCGGGTGTCGCCGTTGTAGTGGGCGATCAGGCAACCCGACAGTGCCAGGGTGTAGCAGATGGACGTGCCGTGATTGATCTGCAGCGCAATGTCCAGCGCCTGTCGGGCCGTGCGCCAGGCCTGTTCCGGTTGGCCCTGGATCCAGAGGATGCGCGCGAGGATGGTCAGGGCGGCGACGCTCTGGTCATATTGCACACCAAAACCATGGGTGAAGCGGTTGAGATGGCCGCTGTGGGCCATGCGCTGGATGACTTCCTCGGCATTCACCCGTGCCCGATGCTGATCCCCGGCGAAGTGCAGGGCCAGCACCCGAAGGCGGTGGGTACTGAGGTCCAGTAGCGCATCGCCGTTGAGCCCCAGGCGGTCGAATTGCTGGCTCTGTTCCAGGGCCATTTGATAGTTGCCGCAGCTGAGGTTGACCGCCAGATGCCCGGACACCGCACGCAATTGCCCGGCCACATCGTCACAGAGCCTGGCCAGGGCGCGGGCGCTGACGAAGGCTTCGATGGTTTCCGCCGTGCCGCCCTGAGCGTGATAACAGGCGCTGCCCAAGGCCAGTTTCAGGGACATTTTCAAGCGCGGGCAGGGCTCGGGTGCCGCTTCGAGCAAGGCCAGCGCCCTGCGCACATACCCGCCGTGCTCCTTGAGCAGCGACAGTTCCTGCCACAGGGGCGTCGAGGTCGCCGTCAGACGGATCGCCAGGGTGTGCGGCCCCGTTACGGACAATCCCCAATCGAGCGCCGAGCGGACGTCTTCCAGGCTACGGGCATAGCGCTCGATCCACAGGCCGGTCGGAATGTGCTCCCAGTCGTTTTGCGCCTGATGCATCAAGGCCAGGCAGCGTTCGGCATGGCGTTCGCGGGTGGCGGGCAACTCGCCGGCCTGTTCGAGTTTTTCCAGGGCATAGCTGCGCGTGGTGTCGAGCAGACGGTAAAACACCTCTTCGTCACCGACGTCCACGTTCAGCAGGGATTTGGCCACCAGTTGCGTGATCGAGCCAAACACCTCGCGCGTTTCCACCTGTTCGCCGACGATCACCGCCGCTGCCGACGCCAGGGTAAAGCCGCCACGGAACAACCCGAGTCGGCGCAGGCAAGTTTGTTCGCAGACACTGAGCAGATCGAAGCTCCAGTCCAGGGTGGCGCGCAGGGTCTGATGCCGGCCCAGGGCTGACTGGTTGTGCGGGGTGAGCTGGCGAAAGCTGCCTTGCAGTTGCCTGAGCAAACCTTCGAGGCCAAGGCTGGCGACTTGCCCGGCCGCCAGTTCCAGCGCCAGCGGGATGCCATCGAGGCGACGGCAGATATCGATGACCCGCGGCAGATCGGCATCAGTCAATTCGAAGCTGTCGTGGCTGGCCATGGCCCGTTCGACGAAGAGTTGCAGCGCGGAAAAAGTCAGGGCCTGGGCGCGGTCCAGCACGGCGATGGGCGGGGGGCAGTCCAGGGATTCCAGGCGTTGAACGAATTCGCCTTCAGCCCGCAGGCACTCGCGGCTGGTGGCCAGGATGTGCAGATGTGGCGCGCCACGCAGCAGGCTCTCACACAGCAGCGCCACGCTGTCGATCAGGTGCTCGCAATTGTCGATGACCAGCAGCATCTGGCGTTCACGCAGGAACTCGGCGAGGTTGTTCAAGGGTTCTGCATCATGCAGGGACAGCTCGAGCAGCGTCGCCAGATGACCGGTGATCATCGACGGATCGTTGATCGGCGCCAGGTCCAGCAGGCGAATCCCGTCCCGATAACGACCGATCAGCTGTTCGGCGACCCGCAGGGCCACGGTGGTCTTGCCGATCCCGCCGGGGCCGACCAGGGTGATGAAACGCTGGCGCGGCAGGTGCGTCATCAGGCTGTCGACCAGCGCTTGCCGGCCGATCATGCGGGTGCGGCGCAGGGGCAGGTTATGGCTGCTCGATTCGACCGGCTCGCTTGGCCGGTCGAGCTCGATGTGCTCCAGCGAGTACGGCGCGACAAAGCTGTAGCCACGCTGGGCCACGGTGACGATATAGCGCTGGCCGGCCTGACCGTCCCCCAGCGCCTTGCGCAGGGCGGCCATGTGCACCCGCAGGTTGATTTCTTCCACCACGCTGTTGGGCCAGATTTCGGCCATCAGGTGTTGCTTGCTGACCACATTCCCGGCGTGTTCCAGCAGGATCAACAGGATATCCATGGCCCGCCGGCCCAGGCGCAGGGGCCGCTCGGCCTCCATCACCAGGCGTTGTCCGGGGTAGATCCTGTAGGGTCCGAAATGGACAGCCTGCTCGGGGGAAAAGGTCAACGGGTCACTCCTGATCGCATACGTCTAGTTCGCGGCTTTCGAACATGTTTATCAGTTTATTTCCCGAACGCAATGCATGGCTCGGGTGACTGCAGGGTGCCAGTATCGACCGCTGTGTTTGCCAGCCTATTGCCCAGTCCCGTGTTAATTGGGCTCGAAGCTGACAAAGGCGCGGTCGAGGCTTTTGGCGCGCCAGGAAAAATTAACAACGTTTAACTCGTCCTGCGTCCGCTCTACACCCAAAACTCCAATTCTGTAAGCGTTGTCGTCGACTGCGAACCGTTGATTTTAGCTTCTAAAATCAAGCGCAGCCTGCGGCGACACCTACATGGATTTTGCATGTCTGGAGGACACCGCAATGAGCAAGGTGGTCGTGGTCTATCACAGCGGCTACGGCCACACCCGGGTCATGGCCGAAGCCGTGGCTCAAGGGGTGGAGCGGCACCTGGGCAGCACCTGCCGGCTGATCGCGGTAGAAGAGGTGGACGAGCACTGGGAGCACTTGCACCAGGCCGACGCAATCATTTTCGGCGCCCCGACCTACATGGGCAGCGCCTCCGCCGCCTTCAAGGGCTTCATGGAAACCACGGCCGCGTTTTACCTGGCGCAGCCGTGGCGCGACAAGCTGGCTGCCGGCTTCACCAATTCCGGCTGCCTGTGCGGCGACAAACTCAATACCTTGCTGCAGATGGCCGTGTTCGCCGCCCAGCATTCGATGATCTGGGTCGGCCTCGACCTGTTGCCCGCGCGCTCCGGCACCGGTGTGTTCGACGGGCAATTGAACCGGCTGGGCAGCTCGCTGGGCGCCATGGCCCAGTCGAATGTCGAACAGTCCCCCGACCTGGCGCCGCCCCCCGAAGACCGCTGCACCGCCGCCCATCTGGGTGAGCGGGTGGCGCGGCTGGCCGAGCGCATGGGGCCCGTATCCGATTGATTCACCCCCAACCCCCACGAAAAGGAGCACGCCTCATGAGCACGTTCACCACCCGCGACGGCACCGAGATTTACTACAAGGACTGGGGCACCGGTCAGCCGATTGTCTTCAGCCACGGTTGGCCGCTGAATGCCGACAGCTGGGAATCGCAAATGATCTTCCTGGCGTCCAAGGGCTACCGCGTCATCGCCCACGACCGCCGTGGACACGGCCGTTCCAGCCAGCCGTGGTTCGGCAACGACATGGACACTTACGCCGATGACCTGGCGCAATTGATCGAGCACCTGGATTTGCGCGACGCCGTGCTGTTCGGTTTCTCCACCGGAGGCGGCGAAGTGGCGCGCTACATCGGTCGTCATGGCACCGGTCGGGTGGCCAAGGCCGGGCTGATTTCCTCGGTGCCGCCGTTGATGCTCAAGACGGCGGCCAACCCCGGCGGGCTGCCGATCGAGGTGTTCGACGGCATTCGTCAGGCCTCACTGGCGAACCGTTCGCAACTCTATAAAGACCTCGCCAGCGGCCCGTTCTTCGGCTTCAACAAGCCTGACGCCAAGCCGTCCCAAGGCATGATCGACTGGTTCTGGATGCAGGGCATGACCTCCGGCCACAAGAACGCCTACGACTGCATCAAGGCGTTTTCGGAAACCGACTTCACCGAGGACCTGAAGAAATTCGACGTGCCGACCCTGGTGGTACACGGCGACGCCGATCAGGTGGTGCCGATCGAAGCGGCGGGCATCGCTTCGGCGGGACTGGTCAAGGGTTCGACGTTGAAGGTCTACCCTGGCGCGCCCCATGGCTTGACGGACACCCACAAGGATCAACTCAACAGCGATTTGCTGGCGTTTCTGAAGGGTTAATCCCGGAGTATCACAGCAGGGTTGCATCGCAATAACGCAACCCTGCAACAACCCGGCTTGCCGGCGAAGGCGATCGTGAAATCGCCATCGCCGGCAAGCCGTGGGCTTACAGGGACAATTGAGGGAGGGAACGCACAACCCGGCAGCGCCAGGCAAACGGATTGATGCCTTCGCTGCGGGTGAACATGTGGCAGAAGTGCGCCTGATCGCAAAAGCCGCATTCGAGGCTGATTTGCGTGAGGCTCAGGTCCGTGTGTTGAATCAACAGCTTGGCCCGGGCGATGCGCTGTTGGCGAATCCATTCCTGGGGCGAATGGCCGGTGCTGCATTTGAACGCACGGGAAAAGTGACTGCGCGAGAGGGCGCAGGCCCGGGCCAGCTCGGTGACTTCCAGGCTGTCGCCCAGGCCATCGAGGATCAGTTGCTTCACCAGCCGTTCGCGCTGTGGGCTGAGGCCGCCACTGCCGGTGTTGCAGGGTTCGCTGACCGGGGCGCGGGCGAGGGTTTGCTGTGAGTGAGCCATGTCCAATGTCCGTGTCGGTGGGAATGCAACGGCGTACGGCCTGTTGGCCAGTGCCTTCCCTCTGGAAGAAAAACAGCTCTGCGCAGAGGTTTTCATTCTTGGGCGCGGCCCTGTGGCTGACGAGTTAAACGTTGTTAATTCCTCCCGGCTGAAGCGGGCAGTTTTGAGTAAAGTCAGAGACAATCATTGCCTTCGCGCCTGGCTAATCACACAAGGGAACCGTGCCCATGAACCGTAACGATCTGCGCCGTGTAGACATGAATCTGCTAGTGATTTTCGAAGCCTTGATGTTCGAAAAAAACCTGACCCGCGTGGCGGAAAAATTGTTCATGGGTCAACCGGCGGTCAGTGCTGCCCTGGGGCGGTTGCGCGACCTGTTCGATGACCCGCTGCTGTTGCGCAATGGCCGTGGCATGGAGCCGACCGCGCGGGCGCTGGTGATTCTCAAGGAGCTGCAACCGGCGATGGACACCATCTCCGGGGCGGTCAGCCGGGCCAAGGAGTTTGATCCGGCGACCAGTTGCGATGTGTTTCGTATCGGCCTGTCGGACGATGCCGAGTTCGGCTTGTTTCCGCCGCTGTTGCGTCAGCTGCAAGAAGAGGCGCCAGGCATTGTCGTGGTCGTGCGCCGGGCCAATTACCTGTTGATGCCGGCGTTGCTGGCATCGGGGGAAATCTCCGTGGGCGTGAGCTACACCACGGACCTGCCGGCCAATGCCAAGCGCAAGAAACTGCGCGACATTCCCTGCAAAGTGCTGCGTGGCGACACGCGGCCAGGGACCCTGACCCTGGACGAATATTGTGAACGGCCCCATGCCATGGTGTCGTTTTCCGGGGACCTGAGCGGCAACATTGATCTGGACCTGGCCAAGCTCGGTCGCACCCGCCGGGTGGTGTTGGGGGTGCCGCAGTTCAGTGGCTTGCGCGCGTTGCTTGCCGGTACTGAAATGATCGCCACGGTGCCGGACTACGCGGCCTGCGCATTGGTGGAAGGGTGTGGCTTGCGTGCCGAAGACCCGCCGTTCGCCATCGACGCGGCGCAATTGTCGATGGCCTGGAGCGGGGTGCATGACAATGATCCGGCGGAGCGTTGGTTGCGTTCGCGGATCAGTCAGTTCATGTCGGTGTCGTTGCCGATTCCGGGTTGATCGTGGTCGCCTTTGATCTACTGCAGGAGCTGGCTTGTCGGGGCGCCGCATCGCAGCGATGGCGGCCTGACAGCCGACCTGTGTGTTGTTGACCGCGTACATATCCGTTTCCGCGGTAACGGCGACTTAGGGTTTCGCCCTTACGGCGACTCACTTTTTTACAAGCGCCTAAAAAAGTAAGCAAAAAACGCTCGCCCCGGCGTCCGGCCCCTCGCTGGGGCTCAGGGTTCCTTCGCTACGGTATCCATCCGGGGACACTGCCCTCCGGTCTGCTTCGCGACGACCTACATGCAGCGTGTTCGACTGCGTCGAACGGCGCTGCGCGCCACTCCCCGGATGCACACCTCCACTCAGCCTCCCGAAGGGGCGGGTGGATCAAGATCAAGCGCTGCAGGCGAGCTAACGCTCGGCCTGATGAGTGGTGAGGAGCGGATGGGTTTACGCCGTCGTGCTTTTCTGTGGGAGCTGGCTTGTCGGGGCGCCGCATCGCAGCGATGGCGGCCTTATAGCCGACCAATCACCCGCAGGTGTACCTTATCCAATGTGGGAGCGAGCCTGCTCGCGAAGAACGTCCAGGCAACGCGGGCATTCAGACAGTCCGCGTGATCATTGACGACCATCGTCGGAACGCCGCCCGGAGCAAGCTCGCTCCTACAGGCACCTATGTCGCCCCGTGGACGATAGCCCCGCGCAAAAAGAGCACGTACATCCAATTTTTCCCACCCTGGCCCCGTCACTATCGAATCAAGTTCCGGCGCTTCGACGCCGGTCGTTTTTCAATTGTGCGGGGCGGTCATGATTGTTTCGCGTTGGGATGAACGGGCCAGGGACGTCGGGCTGCTTTTCTTGCGGGTCAGCGCGGCGTTGTTCCTGTTGTGGGTGCATGGTTTGCCGAAGTTGCTCAACTACGCTGTCGAGTTGCAGCGCATCGAAGACCCGTTCCACCTGGGGGCGAATCTCACGCTGATGCTGGCGATTTTTGCCGAAGTGCTGTGCCCGTTGCTGATCGTCGCCGGGGTGCTGGTGCGTCTGGCCTGTCTACCTATTCTATTTGTGCTGCTGGTGGCGTTGCTGATCGTGCATCCGCAATGGAGCTTGGCCGAAGGCCAGTTCGGCTGGCTGCTGTTGATTCTGTTCACCAGCATCCTCATCGCCGGGCCGGGGCCGCTGGCGTTCAATCACCGATTTTCCGGAGCCTTTCGTTATGCCTGAATCCAATTTGCTCGACACACCTGTGCGCGGTTTCGAAGAGGTTGTGACGCTGATCATCAAGCACCGGGTCAAGGCCGGGTTTGAAGCGCCTTACGAAGCCTGGCTGCGCAACATTGTCCGAGTGGCCGGGCAGTGGGACGGGCACTTGGGGGTGGACGTGGTTCGTGGCAAGAACGCCGGCCTCGACACCTACACCTGCGTCTTGCGGTTTTGCTCCACCGAGGCGATGCAGCGCTGGCTCGACTCGGAGCAGCGTCAGGCGCTGATCAGCGAAGCCACACCCATGCTGGCCGACGGCGACCAGACCGAAGTCAACCCGCTGAACGAATTCTGGTTCGCTCCAGCGTCCGAAGCGGGCTCGCCGCCGCCACGCTGGAAGCAGGCCGTGGTGACGTTGTTGGTGATTCTGCCGCACACCTTGCTGGTGCCGCTGCTCTGGGGGCCGCTGTTGAAGCTCAATGCCTGGCTCTCCAACTACGTGGTCGCGACATTCCTGATCACCCTGACCATCGTGCTGTCGGTGGTGTACCTGTTCATGCCAATGGCAACGCGTCTGTTCGCGCCTTGGCTGTCCTCTTCCACTCAGACCAAGGAAACGCGATGAACGCCGATCTGATTCTGTTCAATGGCCAATTTCATACCGTTGACCGTGAGAAGCCCCTCGCCAGCGCGGTGGCCATCAGCGACGGCCGCTTCGTCGCCGTTGGCAGCGATGCCGAAGCCATGGCCCTGCGCGGTTCGGCCACGCAAGTGATCGACCTCAAGGGGCGCTGCGTCATTCCGGGCCTCAACGACTCGCACTTGCACCTGATCCGTGGCGGCCTGAACTACAACCTCGAACTGCGCTGGGAAGGTGTGCCGTCCCTGGCCGATGCCTTGCGCATGCTCAAGGACCAGGCCGATCGCACGCCGACGCCGCAGTGGGTGCGGGTGGTGGGGGGCTGGAACGAATTCCAGTTCGCCGAAAAGCGCATGCCGACCCTGGCAGAACTCAACCAGGCTGCGCCGGACACCCCGGTGTTCGTGCTGCACCTGTACGACCGAGCCTTGCTCAACCGTGCCGCGTTGCGCGTCGCCGGCTACACCCGCGATACGCCGAACCCGCCGGGCGGCGAGATTGTCCGGGATGCCAATGGCGAGCCGACCGGCATGCTGGTGGCACGACCCAACGCGATGATTCTGTACTCGACGCTGGCCAAGGGGCCCAAGTTGCCACTGGAGTATCAGGTCAACTCGACACGCCAGTTCATGCGTGAGCTCAACCGCCTGGGCCTGACCAGCGCCATCGATGCCGGCGGTGGTTTCCAGAACTACCCGGACGATTACCAGGTCATCGAGCAGTTGGCCAAGGATGAGCAACTGACCGTGCGCATCGCCTACAACCTGTTCACCCAGAAGCCCAAGGAAGAACTGACCGACTTCAAGAACTGGACCAGCAGCGTGACCCTGCACCAGGGCGACGATTACCTGCGGCACAACGGCGCCGGGGAAATGCTGGTGTTCTCGGCGGCGGATTTCGAGGACTTTCTCGAACCGCGTCCGGACCTGCCGCAAACCATGGAAGACGAACTCGAACCGGTGGTGCGCCATCTGGTCGAGCAGCGCTGGCCGTTCCGTCTGCACGCCACCTACAACGAATCCATCAGCCGCATGCTCGACGTGTTCGAGAAGGTCAACCGCGACATCCCGTTCAACGGTTTGCCCTGGTTTTTCGATCACGCCGAAACCATCACCCCGCAGAACATCGAGCGGGTGAGGGCGCTGGGGGGCGGCATTGCGATTCAGGATCGCATGGCGTTCCAGGGCGAATATTTCGTCGAGCGCTACGGCGCCAAAGCCGCCGAAGCTACGCCGCCGATCAAACGCATGCTGGCCGAAGGCGTGCCGGTGGGCGCCGGCACCGATGCGACGCGGGTGTCGAGCTACAACCCGTGGACTTCGCTGTACTGGATGGTCAGCGGCCGCACGGTCGGTGGCATGGAGTTGCATGCCGAAGGCCTGTCACGCCTGACCGCCCTGGAACTGTTCACCCACGGCAGCGCCTGGTTCTCGTCCGAACAGGGCAAGAAGGGCCAGATCAAGGTTGGGCAATTGGCGGACGTGGCGGCGTTGAGCGCGGACTTTTTCAGCGTCGACGAAGAAGCGATCAAGTGGATCGAGTCGGTGCTGACCGTGGTCGGCGGCAAGGTGGTGTACGCCGCCGGTGATTTCGAAAAACTCGGGCCGGCCAGTGTGCCGGTGCTGCCGGACTTGTCGCCGGTGGTGAAAGTGCCGGGGCACTGGCGGCCGAACTCGCCCTTGCAGGCGCAGGTTCACCAGTGCGGCGGGCCTTGCAAGGTGCACTCCCACAGCCATGAGCGGGCGCGACTGTCGAATGCGCCGGTGAGTGATTTCGCCGGTTTCTGGGGCGCCTTCGGCTGCTCGTGCTTTGCCTTCTGACGAATACAAAAAAGCGCCGGCCCGATGGCCCGGCGCTACCTGCAATAACCATCCTCCAAGGAGTTTCTTATGAGCAACGTTCCGTACAAACGCCTGAACAAAGACGATGCCGTTGTACTGCTGGTTGACCACCAGACCGGCCTGATCTCGCTGGTGCAGGATTTCTCGCCCAACGAATTCAAGAACAACGTGCTGGCCCTGGGTGACATCGCCAAGTTCTTTAAACTGCCGACCATCCTCACCACCAGTTTCGACAGCGGCCCGAACGGCCCGATCGTGCCGGAGCTCAAGGCACAATTCCCCGACGCGCCGTTCATTGCGCGCCCGGGCCAGATCAACGCCTGGGACAACGAAGACTTCGTCAAGGCAATCAAGGCCACCGGTCGCAAGCAATTGATCATCGCCGGTGTGGTGACCGACGTGTGCGTGGCGTTCCCGACCCTGTCGGCCATCGCCGAAGGCTTTGAGGTGTTTGTGGTGACCGACGCTTCCGGCACCTTCAACACCACCGTGCAACAGGCCGCCTGGGCACGCATGTCGGCTGCCGGTGCACACCTGCTGAACTGGTTCTCGGTGGCGTGCGAGCTGCAGGGCGACTGGCGCAACGACATGGAAGGCCTGGCCAACCTGCTGTCCGAACGCCTGCCGAACTACCGCAACCTGATCAACAGCTATACCAAGTTCACTGCCAAATAAGCCGTCTCACTGACACCGCGAAATGCCCGCCGTTGCGGGTAATGCTGTCCTGTAGGAGCGAGCTTGCTCGCGATGGTCGTTAACGATAACGCGTGTTTACTGGCTAAACGCGGTGTTCTCGAGTCCATCGCGAGCAGGCTCGCTCCTACAGTGGTTCAAACATCGCACCAACGCGCGGGCATTTTTGCCTCAACGTTTTTGCAACCAGCCGAGAAAACCGCCTTTCTTGACCGCCACCGGTTTGCTCATCAACGCCAGACGACTGTTCTGCTCCCGCACAGCTTGCAACTTGTTCAACGCCTGGCCGACTTCGCTGCGCTGTTCCATGCAGTGGCGGGTGAGGGATTTGTCGAGGCGGTAAATGATGCACGAGGTCAGGGTGGTGAACGTGGCTTGCGAGGGGGTGTCGGCGAGGATGCTTTGTTCGCCCATGACCTCGCTCGGTCCCATCCGGCCGGCTTCGGTTTGACCCGCGCCGTCGGGCACCGAAGCGCTGACGACACCGGTGGCAATCACATACAAGTAGTCGGGCACTTCGCCCAGTCCCAGCACTACCTGACCGGCTGCGTACTGTTGCGCGGTCATGGACTGCGCCAATTGATCGCGTTCGTCTTCACCCAGCGAACGGAAAATCTTCACCTCGTCGAGCAAGGCTCGCGCCCGTGTCGAAGGCTCGATCACACCGTCGAGCTGCCGGGAAATGCCGGCCGCTTCCAGGTGTCGATGGGCCAGGTCGAACAACTGATTGCGCACTTCGCTTTTTTTGCCGAGCTCGGCGATGAAACCGCTGGCCACATACTCGGACAGGGTTTCGCCGGCCTCCTTCAAAACCGCTTTGGGTGCCGGGTTCAAGAGCAGGCTGCTGCTGCCTTGAAGCGTACGGTCCAGCGCGTCGAGGACTCGACGCGGACGAATGTGGTTAGGCACTTGAATGCTGATCGACACCCCGTGCATGTTGCTCGGGCGACTGAGGTTGACGATCTTGGCCTTGGCCGCCACCGAGTTCGGCACCACGGCGGTACTGCCGGCGCTGGTGAGCAGGTGGGTGGCGCGCCAGTCAATGTCCAGCACCTTGCCCTCGACGCCGTCGATCGATATCCAGTCATCCACCTGATACGGCTTGGTGGTGTTGAGCACGATGCCGGAAAACACATCGCTCAGGGTGCTCTGCAACGCCAGGCCGACCACGATGGCCACCACCCCGGAGGTCGCCAGCAGCCCTTTTACCGGCAACTCCAGCACATAGCCCGCTGCGGCGACTATCGCGGCCAGAAACACCAGCGCGCCGATGACATCCTGCAACAGCCGGCCGCTGTGACCGATGCGCCGCATCAGCACCAGGCCAATGACTTCGGTGAGCACCCGCGCCGCGTACAGCCACCAGAGAATCCCCAGGGCCGTGGCCCCCAGTTGCGCCACGCGATCATCGGCGAACAACGGTGCCTGCAACGGGCTGACGCCTGCATTGATGATGAGCGTGCTGAAGACCAGGAACAGGCCGGTGCGCCAGCCGATTTGAGTGACGCGATGCTTGAACGGTGCGAGATGCCAGAGCAGTGCATCGATCACCAGCAACAGGGCGCTCCAGGACAGCAGGTGAGCCAGGAGAAAGGACATGGGCAAACTCCATTTAAAAAGGTTCTTCACGGAATTCCGGAATACAAAGCTAATGCAATACCTGTAGGAGCCAGCCTGCTGGCGATGGTCGTGAACGAAAACGCGGGGAACCTGACGCCCCGCGGTGTTCTCCAGCTCATCGTCGGAACGCCGCCCGGAGCAGGCTCGCTCCTACAACATTGGTTCGAAGGCAGACTTTTTACAGGACTCAGTTCAAGTGTGTCTTGAGCTCCAGTGCTGCCTGGCGCACCGCTGCCTGGACTTCCGGAATCTGGCTCAGCGGATTCAACAGGCCGAAGTCGTGGATCATGCCGTTGTAGCGCACCGCCGTGACCGGCACGCCCGCCGCGTCGAGGTGACGGGCATAGGCTTCGCCTTCGTCGCGCAAGACGTCGAATTCGGCTGTCTGCACCAGGGCGGCCGGCAAGCCTTTGAGCTGTTCGGCGCCGGCCTTGAGTGGCGAGGCGTGGATCTGCGCACGTTCGGCCTTGTCGGTGGTGTAGTTGTCCCAGAACCACTGCATCATGCCCTTGGTCAGGAAGTGACCCTCGGCAAATTGCCGATACGAGCCAGTGTCGAACTGCGCGTTGGTCACCGGCCACATCAACAGCTGGAAGCGCAGTGCCGGGGTTTTCTGTTCCTTGGCCATCAGGGCAACGACTGCGGCCATGTTGCCGCCGACGCTGTTGCCGGCCACGCCCAGACGCTGGCCATCGACGCCGATTTCCTTGCCGTGCTCGGCCACCCAACGGGTCGCGGCGTAGGCCTGGTTGATCGCGGTCGGGTAATGCGCTTCGGGCGATGGTGTGTAATCGACATACACCGCGACGGCACCGGAACCCACCACCAGATCGCGAATCAGCCGCTGGTGCGTCGGGAAGTCGCCCAGTACCCAGCCGCCACCGTGGAAGAACATGAACACGGGCAACTCACCGTTGACCTTGGCCGGGCGCACGACTTTGAGGTTGAGGGTCTGGCCATCGACCTTGATCGCCCGGTCGCTCACCTCGACACCGGACAGGTCCACTTTCACCGAGGCCTGGGCGCCGGTCAGCACCGCACGGGCCTCTTTCGGGCTCAGTTGTTCCAGCGGTTTGCCACCCCCGGCAGCGAGGGCTTCGAGGAAGGCCTGGGTGTTGTGTTCGACGCCGGGGCTGCCTGCGGCGAATGCATTGCCGATGGACAGGGCGAGGAGGGAAGCGGTCAGGGTTTTCTTGACGATGTTCATGGCAAATCCTTTTAAGTGCTTGGACGTTGTGTACCTGGGTTTCAGGTTGCTGTTGGCTGTTTGATTCAGGCCTCAGCAACACCGTGAGCACAGATTAATAGGGTGCCTAAACGGGAAAAAGCCGCTATAAAGTGTTTGACTGTCAACCGGGATGTGACAATGAACCCCTTCGAAGATATGCGTATTTTTTGCCAGGTGATGGACTCCGGCAGCTTCACGGCCGCTGCCGATCAACTGGGGCTGTCCAAGCAATTTGTCAGTCGGCGCTTGATGCAACTCGAAGAGCGCCTTGGCGTGCGATTGCTCAATCGTTCGACCCGGCGCCTGGACGTCACGCCCCTGGGGCAGAGTTATTACGAATCGGCCCTGCGCTTGCTGAACGAGGTCGAGCAAGTGGAGCAGGGCATCGCCGGCCAGACCACCGAACCGCGCGGCACCCTTCGCGTCAGTGCGCCGCTGTCCTTTGCCCTGGCCCATCTGGGGTGCTTGCTGCCGGTGTTTTTGCAGCGCTACCGCGAGGTCACGGTGGAAGTGGACTTGAGTGACCGGCCGGTGGACCTGCTGGGCGAGGGCTACGACCTGGCGCTGCGCATTGGCATTCTCGAAGACTCGACGCTGATCGCCCGCCGCATCGCCTCCATCCAGCGAGTGTATTGCGCCAGCCCGGCTTACCTGAGTGAGCGCGGCACGCCGCTCAAGCCCGAAGACTTGCACAACCATGACTGCCTGCCTTATGGCCACGGCCGTCAGGTGCAATGGCGTTTCGCAGGGCAGGGCAAGCCGCTGGCCGTCAACGTCACCGGGCGCATGCGGGTCAACAACGGCGAGTTGCTCAAGGACGCAGCGATTGCGGGGATGGGCATCACGTACCTGCCGACCTTCATTGTCGGTTCGGCATTGAAGGACGGGCGGCTGGTGTCGGTGCTGGATGAGTTTCGACCCGAGCCCCTGACCCTGTCGGCGGTGTACCCGCAACACCGCCAGTCATCGCGACCGGTGCAGGCGTTGATCGAGTTTTTGCGCGAGCGGCTGGATCAGAGTGATGGCGGCGGGCCATTCAAAATGGATGGTGACTGAGCCACCGCTTTCGCTGCGATGCGGCGGCCCGACAAGCCAGCTCCCACAGATCGTATGTTGATGAGTGAAGGTCAGGTCCGTTTGTCATCGCCTGCTTCGCCACCCACATGTACGCCGCGATCATCCCCGACTTCGCCAGCACGATGGACTCCGCGATCGTCCCCGACTTCGCCGGCACGATGGACTCCGCGGTCGTCACCTACCTCGCCGGCACGATGAACGCCGTGGTCATCGCCCGGTTCTGCGTGACTGCTGTTGCGTCCCGAGCCGGAGGAGGCTGTGCTGCCGCTGTGCCCCGAAGCATGGTCGCTGCCGCTGTTGCCGCTGTTGCCGCTGCTGCCACTTCCACCGTGACCATTGCCGCTTCCACCACTTCCGCCGCCACCACCACCGTGGCCGCCACCGTTACCACCACCGCCGCCACTTCCGCCACCGCCGCCACCACCGTGGCCACCACCACCACCGCCGCCACTACCGCCACCACCGTGGCCTCCACCGCCACCGCCACCACCATGGCCGCCGCCACCTCCACCACTCCCCCCTTCTTTTGCGTGAGCGCTCGAAACCCCGGACAGGTTGTCCGGAATCAGTACGGTAGATGCCGACAGAACTGCGCCAATTGCAACAGCCAGCATAAGCTTGTTCATGTGCATATCGATCTCCGTCTTCTTCAGGTGGAACGTTGATAAACAATGCAATGCATTGCTTTATTCAGCAGGAACCGTCGATAAACACCTCAACGTCCGGCTTTATTCATTTGCAACGTCGATAAATCGTTCATCGCGCTGCCAGACCCGACGCCAGGGCTCAGTGAATGCTCGAGGCCAGTTCGAAAATGGGGATGTACATCAGGATCACGATCACCCCGATCAACAGGCCGATGAAAGTCATCAGCAAGGGTTCGAACAAGCGCACGAACCATTCGATCCAGCGGCTGATTTCTTCGTCGTAGAAGTCGGCGCTGCGCTCCATCATTTGCCCGAGATTGCCGGACTGTTCACCGGCACGCAGCAGGCGCAGGGACACCGGGGTCACCAGATGATTGAGCTCCAGCGCCGTCGACAGCGATTGCCCTTCGCGTACCCGCTCGCACGCCTGGTCCAGGCGTGTGCGCGAAGCCACCGTGAGCAGGCCACGGACCATGCCCATGGCGGTGACCAGGGGAATGCCGCCTTGCAGGAGGATCCCCAGGGAGCGATAAAAACGCGCCAGTTCGTACATGAAAATGCGCTGGTGCACCGCCGGAAGTTTTTCGATCAGGTGGTCCACGCCCCGGCGAAAGGCCGGTTGGCGCTTGAGCAACACCAGGACGACGATGATGGCCAGCAAGGCGCCGAAGAACTCGCCCTGGTGGGCGTGCAGGAACATGCCGCTGCTCATCAGGATCTGCGACAGCCACGGCAGGTTTGACCCCAGTCCTTCAAACACCAGACTGAAGCGCGGCACCACATAGCCCATCAGGAACAGCACCACGCCACCCCCGACCACCAGCAACAGCATGGGGTAGATCGAGGCGCTGATGATCTTCTGGCGGACCTCGTCCATGCGCTGGCGATAGCTGACATAGCGGCCCAGGGCTTCGCCGACGGCGCCGGTCTTCTCGCTGGACTGCACCAGGGCCACGTACAACGGCGGGAACACCGCCGACAACTGGGCCAACGCCTGGGAAAACGACTTGCCTTCATAAAGCAGGCGCACCAGCTCGCTCAGGGTCTTGCGGGCCTGGGGCGCGGTTTCTTTTTCCGCCAGGCTTTCGAGGGCATCGATCAACGGCAGGCCGGCATTGAGCAAGGTGGTCAGTTCCTGGCTGAACAACACCAGGTTGAACGTCTCGCGCTGCTTCAGGCGCAGCGCCCGCCAATGACGTTCGGCGTGCAGGCTGACCACCCGCAGGCCCTGGTCTTCGGCGATGCGCCGCGCCTCGCTGTGACCCGGTGCCTCGACGGTCATGGAAACCACGCCGGCCTTGCCGACGGCTTTGAGATGAAAACGCAGGGTGGCCATGTCCGTCACTGCCAACTGGTGACTTCAGCGTTCTCGCCTTCGCCGCCGGGTTGACCGTCCTTGCCCATGGACAGCAGGTCGTACTCGCCGTTTTCGCCAGGGTAGCGGTAGCTGTAGTTACGGCCCCACGGGTCCTGCGGCAGCTTTTTCTGCAGGTACGGACCGGTCCAGTGGGGCTCGTCACTGGGCGCGGTGACCAGCGCCTGCAAACCCTGTTCGGTCGACGGGTAATGGCCGACCTCGAGTCGATACAAGTCCAGTGCCTTGCCCAGTCCTTCTATCTGCGCCTTGGCCACCTTCACTTCGGAGCGGCCCAACTGAGCGAAATATTTCGGCGCGACGATGCCGGCCAACAACCCCAGCACCACCAGCACCACCAACAATTCGAGCAGAGTGAAGCCGCGTTGGGCACGCGGGGCGAAACACAGTCGCTGATTCATGATGACCTCACACAGTCGGCAGAAGGGTCGCAACAGGGCCTTATGCAATTGCCATGCAAAGGGTTGGTCAAGGCTTGGGCATCTCCCTGTAACCCGCATGCCACGGGCTTCTGCGCTTTCGGCACAGTGCTTGCGTATGGCTGATTCACGACTGGTCATTGGGGCATAACCCCCATTTTTCGGGGCCGGGCAGGGGAGGCGGAACAATGAAAACACTCACCACGGGAATGCTCGGCTGCCTGCTGCTGGCGGGCGTCGCTCAAGCCGATGTGTTCGTGTCCACGGATGCCAGGGGCAACTTCGTCCTGTCCAATGTCCACCGCCCCGGCCGGCACTATGAACGGGTCATTCACGAGCCCTCGGCGGCGGTGGTCAGCCTCGATCAACAGCCGCAGATGATTGCCGCGCAACCCTACGCCGAGCTGGTGTCGGCGGCGGCCACGGCCAACCAATTGCCGGCCGCGCTGCTGCACGCGGTGATCAAGACCGAGTCGGCCTACAACCCCAGTGCGGTGTCCGCCAAGGGGGCCGGTGGCCTGATGCAGTTGATGCCCGACACGGCCCGCGAGATGGGCGTGACCGACGTCTACGACCCCAAGGCCAACATCCAGGGCGGCGCCCGTTATCTCAAGCGGCTGATGACCCTGTTCGACAACGACATCGCCCTCGCCGTGGCCGCCTACAACGCCGGGCCGCAAGCGGTGCTCAGCCGTGGCGGCGTAATCCCGCCGTTCGCCGAAACCCAGCGTTATGTGCCCAGCGTGCTGCGCCAGTACCGGCGTTTGCAGGGCTTGTCGGCCGACGCCCCGTTGTGAACGTAAGCCGTGGGGTGGTTTTCCCCAACATTGGGGCAGGGTGGCCCCGGCGAAAAAGTGGGGAATAAGTGGGGAATTATCCCCCGATGTATCAAGTGATAATCGTAACTAGCTGAAAAATAAACGTAATTTTTATGGCATGCAGATTGCTCAACGGAGTTGTCGAGAATTATTCCCTGTGAGCACCCACAGCGAGGCCCGTGATCATGACCGGCATTTTCCACGTTCCATCCGTCTTTCATTTGTTGCTGCTGGTGGCCTCGATGTTCGGTGTCGAGTTGGCCGAAGCGGCTGCGCGCTGTGAGCGCAATCTGGTGGCCAACGTCGTGGCGCTGGATCAGCCGCTGATGTTCAACCGCCTCGGTGCGCAAAACGTCAACGGCATGATGTTCGCCCTGCGTCGCGATGTGGTCGATGACCACGAGATCTCCCTGGCACAGGGCGGTGCCGCGGTGCCGGGCAAGGTGTCGCTGCGCCCCGACAAGCGTCCGCGTCCGCTGGTATTGCGGGTCGCCGCCGGCGATTGCCTGACCATCAACCTGCAGAACCTCCTGGCCTATCAGGCCAACCCCGGTTCGCACGAAAATGGCGGCGTGGAGGGCGAAGTCGAAGTCGGCAACGAAAATGCGTTCAAGGTCGATGAACAGGTCTCTGACCGCCATGTCGGTTTCCAGGTCAACGGCATGCAAGCGGTCAACACCATCGACGACATCGCTTCGTATACCGGACGCAACGCCAACACCTTGATCCCGCCCGGTGCCACGCGCAGCTACACCTTGTATGCCGAGCGTGAAGGTGCATTCGCCGCCAGCAGCCGTGGCGCGACCTTCGGTGGCGAAGGGGCGGCCGGCAACGTGGCCAACGGGCTGTTCGGCGAAGTGGTGGTGGTGCCCAAGGGTGGTCGCACCTACCGCAACACCGTGACTGAAGAAGAGATGCGCCTGGCCACCACCGGGCGCACCCCGGCCGGCCAGCCGATTGTCGATTACCAGGCGCGCTACCCGCAGCGCCAGCCCTGGATAGGTGAAGGCAAGGCCGGCACGCCGATCATCAACATGGTCGACGGCAACGAAATCATCTCCAGCGAAAGCGACGCCATTGTCATGGGCAGCAACGCCGACGGCAGCTTCCCGCCCTCGACCTATCCGCTGGAATCGGTGGGCAAACGCAACCCGGCGCTGCCCAATCGTCTGGAGCCGTTCCGCGACTTCGCTTCGCAATTCCAGGATGAAACCGCCGCGACCCAGGCGTTTCCAGGCTACTGGGCCGACCCGGTCATGGCCCACGTGCTGGAGCCGACCCGCGATGGCTTCATGATCAACTACGGATCCGGCGGCATGGGCGCCGAGGTGGTGGCCAACCGACTGGGCGTGGGGCCGATGCATGATTGCCTGTCCTGTGCCTATGAAGAGTTCTTCCTCAGCGCTCACACCGTCGGCGACGTGGCGATGCTGGTGGACGTACCGGCCAACGCCGGACTGGAAAACATCCGTCCCGGTGAAGTGCCCAAGGCCGATCAGGTCGGGGTCAAGGCCACCATGGCGCTGTATCCGTCCGAGCCGTCCAACGTCAACCACAGCTACATCGGCGACTTCGTCAAATTCCGCAACACCCACAACGGCCATGAGCAGCACATCTTCCACCTGCACGGGCATCAGTGGCTGTTCAACCCCAACGACGACAACTCCGACTACGTGGACGCCCAGGGCATCGGGCCGGGCGCCGGCTACACCTATGAAATCGCCAACGGCGGTTCGGGCAACCGTAACCGGGTAGCGGGCGATGCGATCTATCACTGCCACTTCTACCCGCACTTCGCCCAAGGCATGTGGAGCATGTGGCGGGTCCATGACGTCTTTGAAGAAGGCACCAAACTCGAAGTCTCGCAACAGGGCGCCGACGGTTACCACAGCGAACCCTATGCCCTGCGCAGCGGTAAACCGGCAGCGGGTGCACGGGCGTTGCCCGATGGTGAGATTGTGGCCGGCACGCCGATTCCGGCGGTGGTACCGCTGCCGGGCAAAGCCATGGCGCCGATGCCGGGCAAAGTCGCGGTCGTACCGAAAATCAGCGAGTCCCTGGTGGCCGCCAATGACGATGACGACGATGAAGAGGGCGACGATGACAGCGGGCATCATGGCGGTAGCGCCCAGGCGATTGGCTCGCTGGCGCTGGTGGATCGCAGCGAAGCCAACCGCAATGCCGACGGCAGCCTGAAAAACCCGGGCTATCCCTTCTGGATCGGCGGCATGGAAAGTTCGGTCGGCCAACGCCCGCCGACCCCACCGCTGGACATGCTCGACGCCGCCAAGGCCCAAGCCTTGAAGTCGAGTGGCAATGCCTTGTGGGCCAACCTCGACCCGGCTCAGTCCGGTGGCTGGGATGGCGGCCTGGGGCGTCACTCGCTGGACGGTTTCGCCTCCGGCGGCGAGGCGCACACGGTGACCACGTCCCTGGATTTCTCCAAGGAAGTGACCCGCGCCAAACCGCTGTACCTGCCCGAAGAAGGCACCGAAGTCGAACAGGCGGCCATGGCGTTCCACGCCAAAAAAGACCACCCCAGTTTCGCCGTGCTGCCGGGCAACCAGGTGGTGGCGCGCAACTTCCGCACCAACGGCGCGCTGCCGATGGCGGGCGCACCGTACTACGAACCGTGCATGGATGACCGGGCCAAGCGCCTGACCAGCAGTGCCGGCAGCGGTGAGTTCAACAGCGGTGAGCGGATCGACGGCATGTCGTTCAGCGGTGCCTCGACCTTCACCGCCGACCGTCCGCGCATCTACAAGGCGGCGAACATCCAGTTCGACGCGGTGTACAACAAAGTCGGCTACCACTTCCCGCAGGCGCGCATTCTCGCGCTGTGGGAAGACGCCTGGCCGGTGATCACCAAGCAGCGTCCGCCAGAGCCGCTGGTGATGCGCATGAACACCTTCGATTGCGTGCAGTACCAGCAAACCAACCTGGTGCCGGCCATCTATGAGATGGATGACTATCAGGTGCGCACACCGACCGACGTGATCGGCCAGCACATCCACCTGCCGAAATGGGACCTGACGGCGGCCGACGGTTCGGCCAATGGCTGGAACTACGAGGACGGCATCCTTTCCCCGGGTGCCGTGCAGGAACGCATCCATGCCATTCGCCAGTTCAACCAGTGCGAAGGGACCGACCCGCGCGACGGCACGGCCGCGTGCCCGAAAGCCAAGGTGCACCCGTACTTCGGCCAATACGGCCGGGCCGACTGGGTCGGTGCGCGTACGGCGATGCAACGCTGGTTCGTCGATCCGGTGGTGAACACCAAGGGCGTCGACCGTGGCCTGGGCACCATCTTCACCCACGACCACCTCGGCCCATCGACGCACCAACAGATCGGCCTGTACGCCACCGTGCTGGCCGAACCGGCCGGTTCCACCTGGTTCCACGCCGAAACCGGCGAGCCGTTGTACAGCGGCGCGCGGCAGGACGGTGGGCCGACGTCGTGGCAAGCGGTGATCTCTACCGGCGACCTGGACGGTGACGGCAAGAACGACAGCTTCCGTGAGTTCTTCCTCGAATACAGCGACTTCCAGCACGCCTATGAAGCCGGGGTGTACGTGGGCGCCGGTCCCAATGGCATTCCTGACGCGCAAAGCTTCCCGGCCACCGCCGACAGCTTCCGCTACGCGATCAATCCGCCGGTGCGCAAGGAAGCCGAAACCTTGCTTGAGCAGGTGGTCGAAGCCCGTGGCGGTCTGATGCCAGGCTGCCCAAGCCGGCCTTGCCCGCAGGCAATCTCGGTCGATGACCCCGGTATGTTCGTGGTCAATTACCGCAACGAACCGCTGGCCCTGCGGGTGTACGACCCGAACAAGGTCGGCCCGGACGGCAAGCGCGGCATGCAGGCCGATGGCCTGGGCGGCGACCTGGCGTACGCCATGCAAAGCCGTACCGACCGTGCGATCCCGGCGATGAACCTGGCGCCGAACCTGATCACCGCGGCCACCGGTCCCACCGGCGGCACCACTTTGTTCCCGCCGCACATCAACAAGGGCGGCGCCGAACCGGGCGATCCGTTCACCCCGATGCTGCGCACCTACACGGGCGACAACGTGCGGCTGCGGGTGCATGCCGGCGGTCACGAAGAGGAGCACAACGTCACCCTGCACGGCGTGAAGTGGCTGCAAAGCGGTTCCGGCTTCGGCAACAGCTCCAACTCCGGCTGGCGCGCGTCGCAGATGATCGGGATCTCCGAGCAGATGGGCTTCATCGCGCCGGTGTCGATGCTCTCCAGTTCGGCGGCCACCACCGGTGACTACCTGTACTCGATGGACGCCTCGCTTGAGGGTTACTGGAGCGGAATCTGGGGCGTGATGCGCAACTACACGGCCCAGCGCAACGACCTGTTCGCGCTGCCGAACAACCCGAAACCGGCCGGCATGCGCAACACCGTGGCCTTCGATGGCACCTGCCCACGGTACGGCGCCAACCCCAACGGCATCGGTACCCGGCCGACCCCGCAACGCAACTATGAAGTGGTCGCGGCCCTGGCCAACGACATCCTCGGCAACCCACTGGGGCTGGCCATCGGCGACTCGGCGGGGCTTGGGCAACACGTCGGCGGGCCGTTGAATCCGGCCGGTGGCACCCTGGTCTTCAACTCGCGGGCGGTGAGCATTCCACAAGTCACCGTGACCGACCCTGAAGACGGTCTGACCTTCACCATCGGCGGGCAAAGCGGGCCGTTGCATGACCCGACCGCGATCCTCTATGTGCGCAAGGCCGACCTCGATCCGGTCACCGGCAAACTCAAACCCGGCGTGCCGGTGGAACCGCTGGTGCTGCGTGCGGCGGCGGGTGACTGCATCAACATCACCCTGGAAAACCGCCTGCCCGGTGTGATGCCGGACCTGCCCCAGATGGCCACCGTGATGGGCATGGTCAAGCGTGACCGCAACGACGGCGAGGGTTCGACCACCTTCAGCAATAACCTGCTGCGGCCATCGAGCACCGTGGGCCTGCACGCGCAATTGCTGGCTTACGACATCACCAAATCCGACGGCACCAACGTCGGCACCAACCCGATCCAGACCGTGCCGCCACGGGTGGGCAACACCGGGCCGTACCCGACCCGTACCTATCAGTACTACGCCGGGCACCTGGAGCGTGAAGGCAAGCCGATCACCCAACTGGGCCGCAGTGTCGACAACATCAACGCCACGGCGGTGGAGTTCGGCGGGCTGAATATCACGCCGGCAGACGTGATCAAGCAGCCGCAAAAAGGCCTGGGCGGAGCGATGAGCATCCTGCCGGTCGGCGCCACCTGGACGGAGGACACACGCAAGGTCAATGCGACCGTCACTGCACCGGGGCAAACCCCTTATCGCGACTTTGCCATGGTCTGGCAGAAGGCCTTGAACATGCGCTGGGCCAATGGTCGTCCGGTGGAAGGCATAGCCTCGGAGGCGGGCGTGCCGACCGATCCACAGGACAACTCGAGCATGGCCATCAACTTCAAGACAGAGCCGATGTGGTACCGCTTCGGTCTGGCCCCGGATGCGCCGTTCGGCCACGCCGACGGTCATGGCTACGGCGATGTGCAGAACGCGCACATGGCCTTCAGCAACGCGTTGGTGGGTGGCGATCCGCAGACGCCGGTGCTGTACGTCAAACCGGGTCAACCGTTCCGCACGCACATCCTGATGCCGACCGGCGGCAGTCGCGGCACCACCTTCCAGCTCGACGGACACGTCTGGTCGGTCAACCCGTTCCTGTCGGAGAAGAGCGACACCGGTGGCTACCCGATGGGGACGCCTGGGGTGGGGTCGGTGCGGTTTGGCTACAACCCCATGTCGATGTACATCGGCGCCCACGAAAGCATCCTGCCGGCGGCGCACTTCAGCTTCATGCACCCGAGTGCCGGGGGCAGCAACGCAATCCCGGGTGATTACCTGTTCCGCGATTACGGTGCTTATGGCAACGCTGCCGGGCTGTGGGGATTGCTGCGGGTGACCAACGAACCGGAGCCGGCACCGGCGCCGTAGGCCCGGGAAACAACGCAACACCTGTGGGAGCGAGCCTGCTCGCGATGGCGGAGTGTCAGACACATGAATGTTGGATGTGCTGGCCTCTTCGCGAGCAGGCTCGCTCCCACAGGGGGCGATGAGGCAGACACAGATCTGAAGGGGAGTGTTGGCATGAACAGGACCATCAAATTCGCCAGCGGCGCGTTGATTGTCGGCGTGGCGCTGATCTGCCTCGGGGTATGGCGCACGTCACCTCCGGCCTTGCTCAGCGATGTTGCGTCGCCCGATGCCCGGAGCGGACAGTCGCTGGAGCGTGACGGCGTGTCGGTGGCGCTCGACGTCAAGCCGCTGGGCGCGGACGGCGTACTGCGCGAAGGGCAGTTTGCCGACGTGCAGTTCCGCATTACCGACAAGGCTTCCGGCCAACCCTTGGCGGGCGTTGCACCGGGCGCCTGGCTGGACCCGGAGACCGTTGCCGCCGACCAGGCCCAGGGCCGCGAACAGAGTTGCAAGGCGCGGGTCGGGGTGTTCCTCAAATCGAGTATCGGCGCGCGGCCCTTGCTCGATCTCAACAGCTACTTCCTCATGGTGATGAACCGCGATGCCAGCGTCTCGGTGGTCGATCCGTCGGTGTCGGTGGGTGGCATTACCAGTACCCTGGCGCGGATCGACATCAAGCAACCGCCGATGGACTGGGTCACCCCCAGGGATAACAAGCGGGTGTTCGTGTCGATGCCGACGGCGGGTGAAGTCGCAGTGATCGACAGCGAGCAATTCAAACTGGTGGACTCGGTGGCAGCCGGCAGCCACCCGGTACGTGTCGCGCTGCAACCGGACGAACGCCTGCTGTGGGTCGGCAACAACGCACCGGCAGCGGAGCAGTCCGGGGTCACGGTGATCGACACCCACAGCCTGAAAACCCTCAAGCACCTGGCTACGGGGGGCGGCCATCACGAAATCGCCTTCAGCAAGGACAGCCGTTTCGCCTTCGTCACCAATCGCGACGACGGCACTCTGAGCATCATCGATGTCGCCAGCCTGACCATCATCAAACAACTCAAGACCGGCTCGCACCCGTTGTCGGTGGTGTACTCGCCGCTGTCCGGCGCAGCCTATGTGGCGGATGGCCGGGACGGCACCATTACCGTGGTGGATGCGCCGAGCCAGTCGGTGCGACGGGTGATCAAGGTCAAGCAGGGCCTCGGCCCGATGGGGTTCAGCGCCGACGGGCGTTTCGGCATCGTGCTCAATACCCTGGAGAACCAGGCCTCGGTGATCGACGCCGCCACCGACTCGTTGATCCATGAACTGGACGTGTCCGCCGAGCCCTATCAGGTGGTGTTCACCAAGGCCTACGCCTACATCCGCGGGCTGGCGTCGCCCAAGGTCACGATGATCAACCTGGCGTCACTCGGCGAAGGCCGTACGCCCATCAGCCAGGGCTTCGAAGCCGGGCCCCAGGCGCCGCGCCTGGCCGGTGACCTGCCACTGGCGGCGAGCCTGGCGGTATCACGGGACGACAACGCGGTGTTTGTGGTCAACCCGGTGGACAACACCACCTACTTCTACGCCGAAGGCATGAACGCCCCGATGTCCGGTTACCCCAATCGCGGGCAAGTGGCACGGGCGGCGCTGGTGATCGACCGCAGCCTGCGCGAAGTCGAGCCGGGGCTGTACAGCGCACGGATCAAGCTGCCGCCGGCCGGGCGTTTCGACGTGGCGTTCCTGCTCAATCAGCCGAACATCATCCATTGCTTCACCACCGTGGTCGAGGCCGACAAGAACCTCGATCACCTCGCTGGCGTGCCAAACGTGGAGTTCATGCTCGACACCTCCACCGCTGCTTTGGGCAGCCCGTATGTCGTGCGTTTCCGCATCGTCCAGGGCAAGCAGAAAACCGAACGCAGCGGGGTGAAGGACGTTCAGGTGCGCTACTTCCTGGCCCCGACTTCGCGGCCTCGGGAAGTCGCGGCCCTGGAAGTCGGCAACGGCGTGTATGAAGCCCCGGTCAACCTCAATCAACAAGGCGCCTGGTACCTGCACGTGCGTGCGGCGTCACTGGGGGCGAATTTCGGCGACCAGACCTTTGCCAGTGTTCGGGTGACCCCCGGCCAGACTCATTGAAGAGGACATCGACATGAACCGATTTGCACACCGTGGCCTGCTGACCTTCTGCCTGTTGGCTGTTGGCATCGGCCAGGCACTGGCCCACTCGGCGGACGAACATGCCGGTCACGACATGCAGCCCAAAAGCGTCAGCCCGGAGAGCACCCAGGTCAAATTCGCCGACGTGGCGCTGGTGGACCAGAACGGCCAAACCGTGCGCCTGGAAAAAGACCTGGTCAGCAACAAGATCGTGGTCATGAGCTTCATCTACACCAGCTGCACCACGGTCTGCCCGGTGGTGTCTTCGATCATGGGCAAGGTGCAGAAACAGCTCGGCGCGCGGGTCGGTACCGAGGTGCAACTGGTGTCGATCAGCATCGACCCGCAGCGCGATGACGCCAAGCGTCTGAACGACTATGCCCGTAGCTTCCAGAATGGCCCGGGCTGGAGCTGGCTGACCGGCACCACGCAGTCGGTCAACGAAACCCTCAAGGGCCTGGGCACCTTCAGCGGCGACTTCAAGAACCATGCGCCGTTGATTCTGGTCGGCGATGGCAACAGCCGTCACTGGACGCGTTTTTACGGTTTCACCGACCCGACGGTGCTGAGCCGTGAAGTCGAGAAACTCAGCGGTCAGCGCAATGCCCACGCCAAGCACACGGCCGTCGCCATGGAGCATCAGCCATGAGAACCCTCGACCGCATGGCCCTGAGCGCCTGCCTTTGCCTGTTCAGTGCGCTGGCCTTGGCCCACGAAGGCCATCAAGAACCGGCACCCGCGGCGGCTGTAGCCGCGGCGCAACCGGCGGGCGGCACCCGCGACGCGAAAACCTGGTTCACCGACACGCCGTTGCAAGACCAGAACGGCAACACCCTGCGCTTCTACAGCGACGCGCTGCAGAACCGGGTGGTGCTGCTCAACGTGATTTTCACCCGTTGCACCGACGCCTGCCCGCTGATCACCCAGAAGCTCAAGCAAGTACGCGAAGTGCTGGGCGACCAGGCGGACGGCATCACCTTTATTTCCCTTACCAGTGATCCGCTGCGGGACACCCCGGCGGTACTCAAGGCTTACACCTTGAAGCAGGGCGTCGATGGCCCCCACTGGCTTTTCCTTACCGGCGACAAGGCGCAGATGGACCTTGTCCTGGGGCGCATCGGCCAGATCGTGCCGACCCCCGAGCAGCACTCCACGCAGTTGATCGTCGGCGACGTGGCCAATAAGCGCTGGAGCAAAATCCGGCCCGATGCACCCGCCGCCGCCATTGCCCAGCGCTTGCAGTTGCTGACAATGCCTGTGGCCGGTCGCTGAGTCCGGGCCATGAAAAAAGCCCTCATCCTCGGCCTGCTCATGGTGTCTGGCATCAGCCTGAGCGCCCAGGCGTTGACGCTGACCCCCGGCGAAAGCGCCGGCAAGCGGCTGTACCGCGAGGGGGTGTCGGCCAGTGGCGAGCCGATCATGGCCCGGGTCGGAGCGGCCGGCATGTTGCTGCCGGCCACCAGCCTGCCGTGTGTCAATTGCCATGGCAGCGATGGCATCGGCCGTCCCGAAGGCGGCGTGCGGCCGCCGGACCTGACCTGGACGCGGCTTTCCAGCACCTATGGCCAGCAGCAAGTCAACGGGCGCAGTTACCCGGCCTACACCGAGGGCACGCTGGCCAGGGCGATTCAGGAGGGGCGCGATCCCGGCAACAATCGACTCGACCCGGCGATGCCCAGGTTCTTGTTGTCGATGAAGGATCAGCACAACCTCACGGCCTACCTCAAGCGCCTGGCCGATGACCGTGATCCGGGCCTCGACTCTGACAGTCTGCACCTGGGCACCTTGTTGCCGGGCACGGGCGCGCTGAGCGAGGAGGGCGCCACGGTGGCGGCAGTGCTCAACGGTTGTGTGGCGCGCATCAATGAGGCGGGCGGGATTCATGGTCGGCAGTTGCGCCTGACCATTCTCGATCCCGGCCCCGACCGCGCCAGCGCCATGCGCGCGCTGGACCAGTTGATCGACAAGGAGCAGGTGTTCGCGCTGATCGCACCACTGGCGCCAGCGCTGGAAGCGGACATGGCAGCACGTCTGGAGCAGGCCGGTGTGCCCCTGATCGGGCCGCTGTCGTTGCAAGGCACGACCCAGCCCAGCCGAGAGATCTTCGAGCCGCTGCCGGGGCTGCGCGAACAAATGATCGCCCTGGCCAATTACGCCACCGCCACCTTGCGGGTGTTGCAGGGACCGACGCTGATCGCCTACCCGGACGAGCCCGGTCAACGGCTGGCCGCAGAGAAACTCGCCCAGTACCTGCAAGACAACGCCTGGGAGAAAGTGCGCCTGCAAGCCTATGGGGCGACCCAGGATGACTTGCCGTTGGGTTCGCGTTCGGTGTTTTACATGGGCAGCAGCGGCGGTTTCAGTCTGCTCGCCGAGCGTTTGCAGACGGCGGGCCAGGTGCCTTACCTGTTCGCCGCTTCGAATCAGGTCGCGGGTGATTTGCTGCAAGTGCCCAGCGGCTTTTCCCGTCGGGTATTCCTGGCCTATCCGTTCGTGCCCAGCGACTGGACGCGGGCCGGGCGCCTGGCCCTGACCCAGGTGCGCGAGCGACAGAAACTGGGCGGCGAGCATGCGGTTCTGCAAGTCGGTGCGTTCAGCTCGATGATGCTCTTGAGCGAAGGCATGAAGCAGGCCGGGCGTGACGCCAGCCGCGAAAAACTGATCGAGGCCCTGGAAGGCCTGCATGACTTCGATACCGGGCTGACCCCGCTGATCAGTTTCGGGCCGGGCCGGCGCCTGGGCCTCAGTGGCGCGCACATCGTCACCGTGGACTTGCCTGACCAGCGTTTTTTCCTGGTTGCCCCTTACAAACCCATTGCCGCGATGCCTTGACCGGAGGCCGTAGATGAAACTCAACACTTTGCTGGTTCTGTGGGCGCTGTGGGTGCCAGCGGCATACTGCAGCAACGGTCCGGCCGTGGCGCGGGTCAATGGCGCGGAAATTTCCCAACTGCGCCTGGAGCGTTATTTCGCCGAGTACCTGGAGGATCAGGGGCGCTCGGTGGGCAATATTCGCAATCCCAAGGCTTACAAGCAGCTGCGCAAGGCAGCGCTGGATGCCTTGATTGACAAGGAACTGCTCTGGCAGGAGGCGCTCAAGCGTGGGGTGGTGATCAGCGATTCTACGGTGCAAAGCCAGGTCGAGAAGACCCGCCAGGCCTTCGGTGGTGCCGAGGTGTTCGCCCGGCGCCTGGAAGACGCCGGTTTCGATGAGGCCAGCTATGCCGAATACACCCGCCGTGAACTGGCGGCTCAGCAAGTGTTCGCCGTCCTCACCCAAGTCGGCGAGCCGGATGAAAAACAGGTGCGGGCGTTTTTCGAGGAACACCGCGCCGAGATGAGCCGGCCCGAGGAAGTACAGGTCAGGCATATCCTGATCAAGGTGCCTCAGGGGGCGGATGCTTCCACTGTTGAAGCAGCAAGACTACGCTTGGAAGGCATGCGTACCCGAATCACGCAAGGTGCCGATTTTGCCAGTGTCGCCAGGGAGGGGTCTGAAGACGCCTCGGCCAGCGAAGGCGGCGAACTGGGCTACTTTCCCCGGGGGCGGATGCTGCCGGAGTTCGAAGCGACAGCTTTTGCCCTGGCGCCGGGTGCGGTCAGCGAGCCGGTGCGCACGGCCGTGGGCTGGCATTTGATTTATTTGGAGAACCGAGTGGAGGCAGCCGATGTCACAGAGGAGCAAGGACTTGACATGGTCCGGGCATACCTTGCCCGGCAGAAACAGGTTCAGGCTCGTCTACAGGCACTGGCGCAGCTGCGATCCAGTCATCGGATCGAACGGGTTGACGATGATTGAGCATTTCCCCAAAAGTGGGGAATCGATTCAATGCAAATCCGTTCGGGTTCCCCCGTTTTTGGGGGGAGCGGTCAGTGGACGAAAAGGCATTGTTTTTAAATTCAAGGACATGAAGCGATAAAACGACCGGCGCCCGGCCTGGCATGAAGTGTGCGTTAGACCTGTTGAAGGCGCGCACTCCACCAGGTTCGGTATTCGGCCCTGCGGTTTCAAGGAGTCCACCTTGTTAAACAAAGTACTGGTTGTTGAAGACGAACAGCTGCTTGCGGAAAACCTCCAGGGTTACCTGCAGGCGCAAGCGCTGGAAGTCCGGATAGCGCACACCGGTGAAGCGGCGATTGGCGAAGCCGAACGCTTTTCACCCGATGTGATGGTGTTCGATTACCGCTTGCCCGATATGGAAGGTTTTGAGGTGCTCGATGCCGTCCGCCAGAACAGGAAGTGTCATTTTGTGCTGATCACAGGCCACCCCACCGCAGAAGTTTGCGAGCGGGCCCGGCAACTGGGCGTCAGCCACATCCTGTTCAAACCCTTTCCTTTGGCGGAATTGGCCCGTGCAGTCTGTGATCTTCTGGGGATGGAGCGCGAACCCAAAGCAGGTGTGAAGGATTCCGAAGGATTCGTCGAACGACGCCAGAGCAGGACCGAAAGTTTCCCGCTGCAGTTGTACGACGGTAGCTGGGTGCTTGCCGATCGCCGACGAAGTTCATCGGCCGCCAGGGCGCCAGACGACGAACAATTGCTCACCGGGGAGTAGTGGCGCGACAAGAGGTTCCGGCCCCCGCCGAAATAGCTCGCCGCGCCGACAGGGCTCAAAGCCCCGGGCGTTGGAGAGCAAGCCATGGACCGTCTATCCCTTGTTGTCGAGCCGTCGCCGTCGGAGTGTCTACCCAGCCGTTTTTCCAGTGAGCAATTAGCCCAGGCGCGAGCGCTGGCCGCCAGTTCCGGTGAACGGATGCTGGATGCCCTCGGGGAGCTTTGCGAACTGGCCCCCATGCCCTTCATCCAGTGCCTCGGCGCGACCCTGCACTACCCGGTGCTCGATACCGACAGCCTGTTTCAAGCCACCCCGGTATTCGACCGGGTCACCCTGGCCCAATGCCTCAAGCGCGAATTCACCCTGCTGCGTCACGACGATGCGGTCATCGGTGTGTTTGCCGACCCCTTCGACACCGCCCGTCTGGCCTGGATCGATGATTGCCTGCACGGCGCGCCGCTGTACCTGGTGCACGCCGACGACCTGAAAGCCTACCTGGCACGCCACGAAGAGAGCTTCCACGCCGTGGAGTCACTCAACGCCCAGAGCGATGCCGGCAGCGAAATCGATAACCTGCAAAGCCTGTCCCTGACCAGCATCAGCGAAGACTCCAGCGTGGTGGTCAAACTGGTCAACTCGACCCTGTACGACGCACTGAAAATGCATGCCAGCGACATCCACCTGGGCACCACCGGCAGCGGCCTGGTGATCAAGTACCGGATCGATGGCGTGCTGAACAACATCAGCAAGATCCAGGGCAACGAATTCGCCGAACAGGTGATTTCCCGGGTCAAGGTCATGGCCGAACTGGACATCGGCGAAAAGCGCGTGCCCCAGGACGGTCGCTTCAAGATCGGCATCAGCGGCCGGCAGATCGACTTCCGGGTGTCGATCATGCCGAGCATTTTTGGCGAGGACGCCGTGCTGCGGGTGCTCGACAAACAGGACCTGGCGGACAAGGTCTGCGGTGTGCAGTTGCAAGCCCTTGGCTTCGAAGACGAAACCCTGCGCCAACTGCGCCGGCTGGCGGCCGAACCCTACGGCATGGTGCTGGTCACCGGCCCCACCGGCAGCGGCAAGACCACCACGCTGTACGCGATGATCACCGAGATCAACCACGGTGTGGACAAGATCATCACCATTGAAGACCCGGTGGAATATCAGCTGCCGGGCGTGTTGCAAATCCCGGTCAACGAGAAAAAAGGCCTGACCTTCGCCCGGGGCCTGCGCTCGATCCTGCGTCACGACCCGGACAAGATCATGGTCGGGGAAATCCGCGACCCCGACACCGCGCAGATCGCGGTGCAATCGGCACTCACCGGGCACCTGGTGTTCACCACCATTCACGCCAACAACGTGTTCGACGTGATCGGCCGCTTCACCCAGATGGAAATCGACCCCTACAGCCTGGTCAGCGCCCTCAACGCGGTACTGGCCCAGCGTCTGATTCGCCTGGTCTGCAGCAGCTGCAGCACGACGTACACCCCGACTGAAGAAGAACTGCAAACCTCGGGACTCGATCCGCAGCAGGTCGCTCACTACCACTTCGTGCACGGCAAGGGCTGCGGCCATTGCCGTGGCACCGGCTACCGCGGACGCAGCGCGATTGCCGAGCTGCTGCACCTGGACGACGAACTGCGGCAAATGATCGTCGAGCGCCAGCCCATTTCGAAAATCAAGGCCCACGCCTGCAAACGTGGCTTGCGCCTGCTGCGCGAGTCGGCGCTGGAACTGGTGCAACACGGCCGGACCACTCTCGAGGAGATCAATCGTGTCACTTTTATCTCGTGAGCGTTATGTCGCCGTCGTCGGCGCCAGTGGTGTCGGCCTGGGGCGGCGTCAGGGCAGCGAAACCCTGTGGCTGGGCAGCGTCGGCTTCATCGAGGAGGGCTTTCATGCCTGGGCCGTGGCCCTGGAAACCCTCGACCGGCTGCTGGGCGAACATGCCCGCGCCGGTGCGGAGTTGACAGTGGTGGTCTCCGGGCACTTTAGCCGTTTCTGCCTGGTGCCCTGGAGCGATCAGATCAGCAGCCCCGAAGAACTGCGCGGGTTTGCCCAACTGTGCTTCGAAGACCTCTACGGCGTACCGAGCCAACCCTGGAGCCTGGTGCTCTCGGCCGAACCGGCCGGCTACGACCGCGTCGCCAGTGCGCTGCCGCAGGACTTGCTCGAGCGCCTGCGCACGCTGGTGAGCGGTCGCGGCCTGAAACTGCGTTCAGTGCAGCCGTACCTGATGGCTGCGTTCAATCATTTCGACAAGAGCTTCGACGCCGGGGACTTCCTGTTCGTGGTCGCCGAACCGGTGCGCAGTGTGTTGCTGCTGGCACGCGAAGGGCGCTGGGCGGCGGTGCGTTCGGTGGGCAGCAGTGACAGCGATGCCGCCCTGACGGCCCTGATCGGTCGCGAAAGCCAGTTGCAGGCCTCCACCAGTGAACGGCCGCTGAATGTTTACCTGCATGCGCCGGCCCGCATCGACTCGCACCCCGACGTTCCCGGTGTGCACCTGCGCACCCTCGAAGAGGACCGGACAGCCGTACACGATTGCCTGTACGTCATGTCTCGGGCGGTGGCCTGACATGCGCGCCCTGATGCTCGACTTTCAACCGCGTCGCCGCGCGAGCCCGCTGGGCTGGAGCCTGCTGGCCGGCGGTGTGGTGCTGGTGCTGAGCTGCATCGTGATCCAGCAACACCTCAGCGAGGAGACCGAACAACAGCAAGGCCACCTGCAAACCGCCCAGCGCGTGCTCACCGGCGACACCGGCAGCAAGGTCAGCCTGACCCCGGCGCAAATCCGCGAACAGGCACAGAACCTGGCGGAGATGCGCAAGGTGTCCCAGCAATTGCGCCGCCCCTGGGAGCAGTTGTTCGCCACCCTCGAAGCCATGCCCCGGGACAACATTGCCTTGCTGACCCTGACCCCGGACGCCCGCAAGGGCCAGCTACGGATTAGCGCCGAGGCGCGGGACCTGGACGCCATGCTCGACTTCCACCGCCGCCTCGAAGCCAGCGACGAGCTGTCCGATGTGTCGCTGCTCAGCCACGAAATCGTCGCCAACGTGCCGGAGCACCCGGTGCAATTCAACGTGTCGGCTACCTGGGAGATTGGCGATGCAAATCCCTAGATTGATCGTCCACGAGTACCTGCAAAGCCTGGGCGTGCCCGGCTTGGCGGGGCTGGCAATGCTGGTGCTGGCGCTCACCTATGGCCTGGCCGGTTTGCTGCCGGACTGGCAGTCCGTGCAACAGCTCAGCCAGCAGACCCGCGAAGCCCGCGCGTACCTGGCCAAAGTCGAAGACGGCACCGTGGCCGCGCCGGTGGTGCCGCAACGGCAACTGGATGATTTCCGCAGCAAGTTGCCGACCCAGCCCCAGGCCACCGTGGCCATCGACAAGATCTATGCGCTGGCCGCCCAGGAACGCATCACCCTGGCTCGTGGTGAGTATTCCCTGGGCATCGATCCGAAAACCCACCTGGCGCGCTATCAGATCCTGCTGCCAGTGCGGGGCAGCTACCCGCAACTGCGGCGCTTCCTGCACGCCTTGCTCGGCCAGTTGCCGGCGGTGGTGCTGGAGGACGTGGAGTTGCAACGCAAGAAGATCGCCGACACCGACCTGACCGGGCGGATCCGCATGACCCTTTACCTGTCGAGGTCATGATGAACAGCAAACGCGCAATGGGCTGGGTAGCGTTCTTCGGTGTGGCGGCGGCGCTGGCCTGGTTGCCCGACTACTTGAAACCGGCCGGCGACGGCGAGGCCGATGTCGCGGCAGTGGCCACGCCCGCCAAAGGCAAAACCCGTGGCGAGCTGGCGGCCTCGTCAGCCTCGGGCGCGCCGGCGGCGATCAAGGACCTGAGCCCGGCCGGCGACCTGTTCGCCCCCCGCAGCTGGAAGGTTGCGCCGACCCTGGCCAGCGTCACCGAACAAGCCGTCAACGTCGCGCCGGTGGTGCAGGTCCCCACTGCACCGCCGATGCCTTTCCAGTTCATTGGCCGCATGGATGACCGTACCGATCTGCAGGTGTTCTTGCAGAGCGGCGAGAAAATCTACGTCGTGCGCAAAGGGGATGTGATCGACGCAACATGGAAGATCGAGGGGATTTCCGACATGGAACTGAGCCTGGTCTATCTGCCTCTGCATTTGTCCCAGACTCTGTCTGTGGGGAGCGCGCAATGAACACATTCCGATTGCTGATGAGCATGGGTTTCTGTGCGGGGCTGGCCGCGTGCAGTTCGGCGCAACTGGCCAGGGACGAGGGGACCGACCTGATGGCGTCGGGTCAGTACGAAGCCGGCCTGGCGCGGATCCAGGAAGGCCTGCGCGAAAACCCCCGCGATACCGAATTGCACCTGGCGCTGACCAGCGGGCGCGCCCGTGCGGTGACGGCGCTGTTGAGCCAGGCCGACATGAGCCGCACCCAGCGCGACTTCGCCTCGGCCCGTCTGACCTACGGCCGGGTGTTGTCCATCGAGCCGAACAACCGCCGGGCCCAGGACGCCATACGCCAGCTCGATCACCTGCGCAGCCTCGATGAAAAACTCGAGCTGGCCCGTGGGGACCTGCGTCGCGGTGACATCTACGCCGCCGACCGTCAGGTCAAACAGATCCTCGAACTGGACCCGAACAATGAGGGCGCCCTGGAACTGCAAAGCAATGTGCGCCTGGTGCAGAGCCGCAATGTGATTCCCTATCCGCAACTGCGCACGCGCCTGGACAAGCCCGTCACCCTGGAGTTTCGCGACGCCAACCTCAAGACCATCTTCGAAGTGCTGTCCCAGGTCGCCGGTCTGAATTTCATTTTCGACAAAGACCTGCGCCCGGACATGAAAGCCACCATCTTCGTGCGTGACGTGCGCATCGAAGACGCGGTGGAACTGCTGCTGCAACAGAACCAGTTGCACCAGAAAGTGGTGAACGAAAACACCCTGCTGATCTACCCGGATTCGCCGCAGAAGCTCAAGGATTATCAGGAACTGGTGATGCGCACCTTTTACCTGACCAGCATCGATGCCAACACCGCCTTGAACATGGTCAAGACCATGCTCAAGACCCGCGACGTGTTCGTCGATGAACGGCTCAACACCCTGACCATGCGCGACACCGGCGACGCCATCCGCATGGCGGAAAAACTCCTGCAATCCCAAGACCAGTCCAACCCCGAAGTGGTGCTGGAAGTGGAAGTCATGGAAGTCGCCACCCAGCGCATTCTCGACCTCGGCCTGCAATGGCCGAACACCTTCGGCGTGGTCAACAGCGACGGTTCGGCGGTCACGCTGCTCGATCAGCTCAAGGGCATCGATTCCAGCCGGATCAGCATCTCGCCGTCGCCGCAGGCCAAGATCAACGCCCAGGACAACGACATCAATACCCTGGCGAGCCCGGTGATCCGCGTCAGCAACCGTGAACAGGCGCGCATCCACATCGGTCAGCGCGTACCGATCATCAGCGCCACTTCGGTACCGTCGACCCAGGGGCCGGTGATCACCGAAAGCGTGACGTACCTGGATGTCGGTCTGAAACTGGAAGTGCAGCCTACCGTGCACCTGAACAACGAAGTGGCGATCAAAATCGCCCTGGAAGTCAGTAATGCCACGCCGCTGGAGCCGACCCGCCAGGGCACGATTCCGGTGCAGGTCGATACCCGCAACGCCCAGACCACCCTGCGCCTGCATGATGGTGAAACCCAGATCCTCGCCGGCCTGATGCGCAACGACCATGGCGCCACCGGCAACAAAATCCCGGGGCTTGGCGATATCCCCGGTCTGGGTCGCCTGTTCGGCAGTAACAAGGACACCGTCGGCAAATCCGAGCTGGTGCTGTCGATCACCCCGCGGGTGGTGCGCAACCTGCCGTACCAGAGCCCGTCGGACATGGAATTCACCACCGGCACCGAAACCAGCATGCACATCCAGGCGCCGAATCGTGAGCTGGAATCGTCGGTCCAGCCGCAGCGCCTCGATCGGCCGGTGGCCTCCACCAACGTCGAAATCAGCGTCGGGAAGCCTTGATCATGAACGCCTCGCAACGCGGTTTTACCCTGATCGAAGTCGTGGTGACGCTTGCGCTGGTCGGCCTCCTGGCCGGCCTGGCCGCGCCGCTGACCGAGACCGTGGTGCGCCGGGGCAAGGAGCAGGAACTGCGCACCGCGCTGTACCAGATCCGCGATGCGATCGACGCCTACAAACGAGCTTTCGACGCCGGTTACATCGAAAAGTCCCTCGACAGCAGCGGCTACCCGCCGAACTTGAAAGTGCTGGTGGAGGGTGTGCGGGATGTGCGCAGCGCCAAGGGGGCCAAGTTCTATTTCCTGCGGCGCGTGCCCCACGATCCGTTGGCTCCGGCCAAGCGTGACGACGACGGTGGCTGGGGGTTGCGCGCTTACGACAGCACGGCTCAAAACCCACGGGAGGGCGCGGACGTCTTTGACGTTTACTCCAGGGCCCGGGGCAAGGGTCTTAACGGCATCGCCTACCGGGAGTGGTGAATCTATGCGCCGGGAAAAGGGTTTCACCCTGCTCGAATTGATGGTGGTCATGGCAATCATCGCGACCCTGATGACCATCGCCTTGCCGCGTTATTTCAACAGTCTCGAAGCCTCGAAAGAGACCACCTTGCGCCAGAGCCTGTCGGCCATGCGTGAAGCCCTCGATCACTACTACGGCGACACCGGGCGTTATCCCGACTCCATCGAGCAAATGGTCGAGCAGCGCTACTTGCGCAACCAGCCAATGGACCCGATTGCCGAACGCAAGGATGCCTGGGTCCTGGTGGCACCGCCCGATGGCGTGCAGGGCGGGGTGGCTGATATCAAGAGCGGAGCCACCGGGAGGGCGCGTGATGGCAGCCTTTATTCCGAGTGGTAAGCCTGCTGCGCAGGGCGGTTTCACCTACCTGGGTGTGCTGCTGCTGATCATGGTGATGGGCATGGGCCTGGCCAGTGCCGGCGAGTTGTGGGCCACCGCCTCGCGCCGCGATCGCGAACGCCAGTTGCTGTGGGTCGGCACCCAGTACGCCCAGGCACTGCGCAGCTACTACCGCAGTTCGCCAGGCCTGGCCCAGTACCCGAAAGAACTCGCCGACCTGCTGCAGGACGAGCGTTTTCCCAACGCCAAACATCATCTGCGCCAGCTCTATCCGGACCCGATTGGCGGTGGCGACTGGTTCCTGATGCGCGGCTTCGACGGCCGTATCACCGGCATCGCCAGTTCCTCCACGGACAAACCGCTCAAACAGGCGGACTTTCCCAGCCAGTGGTCGGACTTCAACGGCATGGCCAGCTACAAGGACTGGCAGTTCGTGGCCGAGAAGGCCTTCCTCGATGGCGCGTCCGGCCCGGCCAAGGGCCAGAGCAAAACCCCTCAGGCGTTGCAGCCATGAAGCGTTTCTGCCTGGCCTTGATCCTGGTGCTGAGCACCTGTGTCGCCTCGGCCGGCGAAGAGGACGAAATGCTCGGCTTCATCATCGACGACACGATCTCGCACATCGGCCACGAGTTTTACTACGCGTTCAGTGAACGCCTGCGCGCCACCAGCCCGATGGATTTCAACCTGGTGGTACGCGAACGGCCATCGGCTCGCTGGGGCAGCCTGGTGACCGTGGAATATCAACAGCGTCTGGTTTATCGGCGCTTCCTGCCGCCGAACACCGTGGAGCTCAAGGACGAGGCCTATGACGCCGCCGACTGGGTACGCGGGCAGGTTGTCCAGCGCAAGCTGGAAGCCTTGTTGCAGGACACCACGGACCTTGAGAGGGACGAACTATGAAAACGAAAACGGTCTCGCGGCACCTCGGGCTCTGGCTGCTCGGGCTGGGAAGTTGTGGGCTGGTCCAGGCCACCGAACTGGTCTACACGCCGATCAACCCATCGTTTGGCGGCAACCCGTTAAACGGCACCTGGCTGCTCAACAATGCCCAGGCGCAAAACGACTACGACGACCCGGACTTGAAGGATCGCACCACCGTGGCGGGGACATCGGCCCTGGAGCGGTTCAGCAGTCAATTGCAGTCGAGGTTGCTGGGGCAGTTGCTGGACAACATCTCCGCGGGCAATACGGGAAGCCTGTCCACCGATGCCTTCATCGTCAATGTCGTCGACGACTCAGGGCAGCTGACGATTGAAGTGACGGACCGCGCGACGGGCGAACTGTCGGAAATCAAGGTCAATGGCCTGGCCCCTTGATGGGGATTCGGGACGACGGGGAGTAATGGACATGAAAAAAATAATTGTGCTGGGGATGCTGTTGGCGGCGCTTCAAGGCTGCGGTCTGCGCGAGCCGATCGGCGCCGAGCAGGACACCGAAACCCCGACCCTGACCCCCAGGGCCTCTACCTACTACGATCTGTTGAACATGCCACGGCCCAAGGGCCGCTTGATGGCGGTCGTCTATGGCTTCCGCGATCAGACCGGGCAGTACAAGCCGACGCCCGCCAGTTCCTTCTCCACCAGCGTGACCCAGGGCGCGGCGAGCATGCTGATGGACGCCTTGCAGGCCAGCGGCTGGTTCGTGGTGCTGGAGCGTGAAGGCCTGCAGAACCTGTTGACCGAGCGCAAGATCATCCGGGCCTCGCAAAAGAAACCCAATACCCCGGTGAACATCCAGGGTGAGCTGCCACCGTTGCAAGCGGCGAACATGATGCTCGAGGGCGGCATCATCGCCTATGACACCAACGTGAAGAGCGGCGGGGAAGGGGCGCGCTACCTGGGCATCGACATTTCCCGGGAGTATCGCGTGGATCAGGTCACGGTCAACCTGCGGGCGGTGGACGTGCGCAGCGGGCAGGTGCTGGCCAACGTGATGACCAGCAAGACCATCTACTCCGTGGGCCGCAGTGCCGGGGTGTTCAAGTTCATCGAGTTCAAGAAGTTGCTTGAGGCTGAAGTCGGTTACACCACCAACGAGCCGGCGCAGTTGTGTGTGTTGTCGGCGATCGAGGCGGCGGTGGGGCATTTGTTGGCCCAGGGCATCGAGCGGCGTTTGTGGCAGGTGGCCGGGGATAATTCGCCGGACACTAATGCGACGCTGGATCGCTATCTGACGCAGAACAAGGTGGGTACTGAGGGGGCGGGGGAGTGAGGTTGGGTGGTCGCTCGCAGGTGTACCTCGATCGACTGTGGGAGCTGGCTTGCCGGCGAAGGCGGCCTGACAGCTGACCTGTGTGTTGTTGACCGCGTACATATCCGTTGCTGCGGTAACGGCGGCTTAGGGTTTCGCCCTTACGGCGAGTCACTTTTTTTACAAGCGCCTAAAAAAAGTAACCAAAAAAACGCTCGCCCCGAGCGTCCGGCCCCTCGCTGGGGCTCGGCGTTCCTTCGCTGCGGTATCCATCCGGGGACACTGCCCTCCGGTCTGCTTCGCTTCGACCTGCATGCAGCGTGTTCGACTGCGTCGAACGGCGCTGCGCGCCACTCCCCGGATGCACACCTCCACTCAGCCTCCCGAAGGGGCGGGTGGATCAAGATCAAGAG
Source organism: Pseudomonas fluorescens group sp. PF-69 (assembly GCF_054481235.1). Lineage (NCBI taxonomy): Bacteria > Pseudomonadati > Pseudomonadota > Gammaproteobacteria > Pseudomonadales > Pseudomonadaceae > Pseudomonas > Pseudomonas fluorescens group sp. PF-69. The sequence continues at coordinate 4,194,392 of NZ_JBTMNC010000001.1, forward strand.
CTGCAGGCGAGCTAACGCTCGGCCTGATGAGTGGTGAGGAGCGGATGGGTTTACGCCGTCGTGCTTTTCTGTGGGAGCTGGCTTGTCGGGGCGCCGCATCGCAGCGATGGCGGCCTTATAGCCGACCAATCACCCGCAGGTGTACCCAATCCAATGTGGGAGCGAGCCTGCTCGCGATGGCGTCGGGTCAGGCACTTCGAGGCTGGATGTGCCACCGTCATCGCGAGCAGGCTCGCTCCCACAGTAGTTCTGCGACGGTCGATATCCTGCCGGCCTACCTGGCCCGGATGGAGAAGCAACCTTCCGCAGTTCCTACAAAAAGCGCCGACATGCTCGGCATTCAGCGGGTGTTTTCCCACAGGATTTTAGGGTTGCCGGTCGGAAGTGGCTTTTTTAATCTGCCGGCCGTCGCTGCCAATTCGGCGACCCTGGACTGGAAACCCGGTGACTAACTAAACGGCGCAAAAGCGCCCTTCATAACGTATGCTTGCGCGCCTTTAATGTGTGCACTCCGTTATGGCGGCTGTGCGCGGGAGACCTTCGGGTCTACCGGGTTGCCGTTTCCCCGGGTTTCCAGCCTGCGTACAGCTGCCACCCTTCGCCTGGAAACGAAGGGAGCAGCTCTAACCAGCAAACGGAGCTCCACCATGCCCAAACCCACCCCCAATCCCCCCGAATCAAATCACGAAAACATTGCCTCCAGCCTCCACCTCAAACCCACCCTCCTGAAATCCAGCACTCCCCACACCCCCAGCAAGATGTTCCTCATCGCCCCCGACATCGACACCGAAAGCCTGTTGGCCCACGCCTGTGAATCACTGGCGTCCGCGAGCGTCATGGCCACGGATTTCGCGACTTTTGTGGACGGGCCGCAGCGCAGCATGTTGTTGGGTATCCAGCAGGTGATCATGCTGGCCGAACTGTCGGTGAACCGCGCATTGGATAACCTCGCTCCGCCAGGTTAATACCGGTCCATTGTGGCGAGCTCGCCACAGGTAGTTTTACGATCCATAAAAAAACCGCGCCCCCGCAAAGGGCCGCGGTCTTTCACCCCACGCACTTACTTCTGCATGACAGTCGCCGAGTTGGCCGTACCGAACTGCTGCACGTTGGCCGTCTGCGCCACGCCGCTCTGATTGACGCTGGCAATGTTGGCGGTGCCGCCCTGGGTGACGTAGGCGACGTTCATGGTGTCAGCCTGCTTGATGGTGATGACGTTGTCTTCGCCATACAGCTGCGTGGTGAACGCCTGGTTGCCGCTGCCTTCCTGGTTGAACTCGGTGCTGTTGCCGCTGCCGTTGCTGCTGCCCTGGGCCAGGTTGGTGGTGCCGCGCTGGTCGGCGATGAGGATGTTGTCGCTGCCGTTCTGGTCGAAGTACAGCTCGTTGTAGGAATCGGCCTGGGTCACGGTGGTTTTGTTGCCGCTGCCGGTCTGGTTGGTGGTCATGATGTGGCCGGCGCCTTTCTGGGTGAAGTTGGCGACGTTGTTGGTGCCGTTCTGATTGACGGTCGCGCGCTGGTTGCTACCGAACTGGCCACCTTTTTCCGGGCCTTTCCAGTTGCTGGCGTAGACCTTGTTGCCGGTACCTACCGACGTGGCGTTGAGCGTATGGTTATCACCGCTCTGGTAGGTGAAATGCACGTTGCTCGAGCCGGTTTGATAGAGCGCCAGGGTCGAGCCCATGGACTCGAACTGGTCGGCATAGATCGCGTTGAGGTCGCCGACTTGCATCACCTGGGCCACGTTGTTTTCGCCGAAGCTCTGGTCGACCACGGTTTCGTTGGTCTGCCCGTATTGGGAGACGGTGGCCTTGGCGCCGATCTGGGTGTCTTGCCAGATTTCGGTGCCGTTGGCGTCGCCGGACTGGTTGATGCTCAGGTTGCCGCCGGTGCCGTTGCGCTGGTCGCCATAGGCATAGTTGGTGCTGCCGGCCTGGTTGATGTCGATCTGGCCGCCCATGTGGCCGATCTGTTCGGCCGTCGCGTAGTTGGTGGTGCCGTACTGGATGATCACGGCGTTGTTGCCCGTGCCCAGTTGAATCTGTTCGATGTTGGCTTCGTTGTCGTCGCCGTACTGGTAGGTCTTGGCGGTCGTGCCTTCCTGGCTGTCCTGGTAGATGAACGAGAAGTTGCCGGTGCCTTCCTGTTGCTGCAGGGCTTCGCCGCCGCCGACACCGATCGACTGGCTGGCATGGCTGGTGTTGAAGCTGCCGCTCTGGTTCTGGGTGATGGTGCTGTTGTCCTCGAACAACTGCTCGGCGTAGCCGGCGTTGTAGTCGCCGCCTTGGGTTTGGCTGATGGTCCCGGTGGCGGTGTCTTGCACGGCGGCGGCATCGTTGCCCTGGCCCGTTTGCAGCTGGGTGGCGGTGCTGAGCGGAGCCGCGGTCTGCTTCACATCGGCGATGTTGGCGGTACCGTACTGGGTTTGCGTGGACAGGCTGTCGTCGGCCACGGCCTGGGCACTGACAATGACCAGGATGGCGGCGGTGAGGGGCGTCAGTTTGAACATGGTGAAACCTCCAAGTGGTGCAGTGCTTTAGCGATATTGTTTGACCGATACGCTCATGCCGTTGCCGGCCTGGGTGACGGCGCTTTGCTGTCCCGAGCCGGCCTGTTCGATGCGGGCGTCGTTGTTGTTGCCGTTCTGGGCGATTTGCGCGCGGTTGTGGCTGCCGCTCTGGATGATCGAAGCGGCGTTGCCTGAACCTTGCTGGGTGATCAATGCCATCAGGTCGCTGCCTTGTTGCAGGATCCAGGCTTCCTGATTGCTGCCCGACTGCACGATCTGGCCGAGCAGCGATTGACCGTTCTGCTGCAACAGCGCGATGTTGGCCTGGCCGTTCTGGTCGATCAGTGCGTGCTGGCCAATGAGCGGTGGCAGCTCGCCGAGATCGGCGGCAGGGGCGAGGTCTTCGTTCTCCATCAAGTCATCGGCGCGCACGCCTGCGCTGCTGCAAAGCAGAAGCAGGCAGAGCAGGGTGGCGGTCGACATTTTCATGGCGTTGTCCTGTGGGAAGAGGCCAGCCCCATCGACTCGGGAGTCGATGGGGCGAGGGCTCAGTTCGAGATCACCGACACGGTGCGCACGGTGCCTTGGGACGAGGTGATGGTGGCTGTCGGGTTCGCCGACGGAATCACCGTGGTGGTGTTGTTCACCGTCAGCCTCCAGCGACCGGTCACCGGCACAGTGGTAGTGCCCAGGGTTTGCAGCCCGGTCGGGGTGCTGACCTGGATGGTGATGGTGTTGCCGGTGGTCACCGATGAGGTGCCTGCGAAGTCCCAGGTGAAGCGGTTATTGGAACGGGCGGACACCGTGGCCGTGGTCACCGTGAAGGTTTCCGCGGCAGGCCGTGGCGAGACTTGCACCGTGACCGTGGCCGGCGTCGTCGACACAGCACCGAAGCTGTCCCGGGCGAAGTAGCTGAAGGTCGTGGTGAAGGCCGTGGTGACCGTGGCCGGTGGGGTGTAGGTCAGGACCGTGCCATTACTGGTGACGGTGCCGCGACCGGTCGGTGGTTGGGTGAAGCTGGCGACGGCGAGCGGCAGGTTGCCTTCCGGATCGGTGTCGTTGGCCAGCACGCTGATCGGGATCGCCACACCCAGGGTCGCGACGCTGTCGGCGACGGCTACCGGAGGCTGGTTGGGCGCCACGGTGATGGTCACCGTCGCTGGATTGGCCGAGGCCAGTCCTTTGACGTCTTGAGCCTTGTAGGTGAAGGTCGTGGTCAGTGGTGCATTGACCACGGCTGGCGGGGTGTAGATGACGGCGGTCGATCCGCTCAACGCCACCGTGCCCTGGCCGGCGGCCGGTTGAGTGAGCGCGGTGATGCTCAGCGGCACGTTGCCATCCGGGTCGTTGTCGTTGGCCAGCAGGTTGAGGGTGATCGGCACGCCGAAGCTGGTGCTCGCGCTGTCGGCCACGGCGATCGGCGCCTGGTTCTCGCCACTGTCCGGTGCGGTGCCGACCACTACCACAGGTTCGGTGTCGCTGCCGCCGGCGGCGGATTTGACGGTGACCCTGGCGGGTGGTTGCGGCAGGTCCGCCACCGTCAGGCGTTGCAGGGTGCCGGACTTCGACAGGCGGCCATAGCCTTGAGCGACCATGTCCGGAACCGCCACTTCGTCAGAGGATGTTGCCTCGATCAGCAGGCTGTGATTGCTCCAGTTGTAGCGAGCGGTCTGGATGTTCACCAGGTCATTGAGCTTGCTCGAAACGGCGGTCGGCCGAGTGGTGCCGGTGGGATCGGTGGCGGTCAGCACCACCACCGCAGGCACGGGGCCGTTGAACAGACGATGGCCGAAGAACAGACCCGTACCGTCGCCGGTCAGGTTGGTCAGGCAGGGGGTTGGCGGTGGGCCAGGTACCAGGGCGACGGTTTCGCGCAAGCACAGCGTGGAGCTGTTGTCGGCCTTGCCGAAGACTTCGACCCGGGTGCTGGTGCCGGTGCCCGATGTGGTGCGGCGGTAAGTGGCGCGGTTGAGTTCCACCGCTGTTTGCGCCCGGTTATCGAGGACCTTGCCGGACACGGTGAAGAGGTTGGTTTCGATGGTCCCGGCGGGGCCCTGGATGCGGACGAAGTTGGTGTTGTTGGGGCTGCCGGTGACTTGTTCGGTGAGGTTAGGGTCGCCGACGAAGGTCTCGACGGCCCCGGTGTCCGGGTTCACTTCGGTGTAAGGCCCGTTGACGCTGCGCAGGAAGGGTCCGATCGCGCCGTTCAATGCACCGTTGAAAACCCCCGGTGCCCCGACGCCGATGTCCCGGGTGATGTTGATGGCGCGCCGACCGGGCGTGGTGACATTGACCGTTTCGACACCATAGGGATGGGTGATGGTGTAGGTGCCGGCCACTGGCACGTTAATCCGCATGCGGATCCGCGCAAAGCTGATTTGATCGCCATCGAGCGGATTTCCGCTGGCAAATGCTGCTTCGATCCCGGCGACGTAGGCGTCCATTCCATAGCCGGCGGCGTTGTTGGGAATGGTGGCGTCGGCGAGGAACCAGAACGCTTCGTCTGGCCAGTTATCCGGGAACACCATCGGCAGGGTGTCGTCGAAAATACCGGGTGTCGGCAGCAGGGTGCACATGTAGGCCGGTGGTGTGGCGGCCGCCACCCGCGAGCTCACGGCCCGGGACTGGCACAGTTCCATCGACAGCAGGTTGTTGTCCTGATACCAGATCGGGAATTTCCCCGTGGCAAAGGTATAAGGGCCGGGGTCAACGGCGGCGAGTTGCGCGAAAGCGCTGCCGGACAGCGATAGAGTCAGTCCCAGGGCATTGAGCGCCAGGCGTGGCAATTTGTTCATGATGCCTCCTGATGAGGATCTGGCCATGTGAGCGTTCATTGCACGATGACCACTTCTTCGGTATCGCTGCCGCCATTGGATGACGTCACCTGAACCCTGGCCGGCGGAATCGGTGAGATCCCGGTGGACAGGGTTTTCACTGCACCGTCGCCACTCAAGGCCCCGATGGTTGCACCGCCTGCGGAAGTGACGGTGAGCACGGGCGGCGATGTTTCATCGCTGGTGGAGGCGACCACGGTGATTTGCCCGGTGCTCAGGCTGTACTCGGCGCGTGAAATCACCACCAGGTCAGTCAGGGGGATGGGCAAGGTGGTCGGTGTACTGCTGGGGATGGCCAGGTGATTGTCGGCGGTCACCTGCAGGGTGCTCGGCAAGGTCGGGTTGGTTGCGGACTGGGCGTACCAACTGCCGGTGGTGTCGGCCTCGGTCAGGTTGAGTACCGGGTTGTTGCTGTCCAGGGTCACTTTGGCGGGCGGCGGCGGGGCCAGCACGAAAACGTCCTGCTGGGCCACGGGCGCACTGGCGCCGGCCGTGCGCGAGTAGGTGCTGCGCTGGGCGATCATCGGGGTCGGCCGGACCACCGTCGACAACTTGCCGGAGATGGCCATCACCGTCGTGCGCAGATCCAGCCCGTTGGGGCCTTCAATGCGGATGTAGTTGGTATTGAACGGGCTGCCGGTGAAGGCTTCCACCAGGTTCGGGTCGCCGACGAATTGCTCGGCGGAACCGGTGACCGGGTTGGTTTCCGTGTAGGGACCATTGACGCTGCGCAGGAACGGCCCGATGTCACCTTTGAGCGCGCCGTCGTAGGTTTTCGGTGCGCCGATCCCGATGTCCCGGGTCATGTTGATCGCCCGGCGCCCGGGGGTGTCGACGTTGAAGACGTCGACGCCATAGGGGTGGGTGATGACGTAGGTGCCAGCGGCGGGCACGTCGACGCGAATACGGATGCGGGCAAAGCTGATCTGGTCGCCTTCGACCGGGTCGCCACCGCTGAAGGCGGCTTCGACGGCACTGACGTACGTCAGGTTGACACCGCGAGCGGCATCGACGATTGAGCCGTCACCGGTGAACCAGAACGCTTCATCGGGGAAGTTGCTCGGGAAGACCACCGGTTGCGCATCGTCGAAGATCCCGGGAGCCGGCAACAGATTGCACATGTAGGTGGGAGCGCCCGGCGCACTGGGTACCCGCGAACTGACGGCCTTGGACAGGCACAAATCGAGCGTGCGGCCATGGGTGTCCTGATACCAGGAGGCGAAGGAGCCGATGGCCGGTAAATAGGGCCCGGGGTCTACGGCAAACAGCGCGGCCTGGGCAATGCCCTGGGCCAGGGCGGTCACGACCAGGGCGGTCGCGGTTTTGGACAGTAAAGGGTGCATGAGTATTCCCTCTATCAGAGTACCTGCCCCTTGGGGATGGGTCAGTTGCCTAGGCTTCGGCAACTTCCATACCAACCCCTGGAAATGCCCCTCGGAGGCCCGAGCCAAAGGCTTGCGCGGTGCAAGCGCGGGCGCTGACCCGATCTCGGGAACGGGCCTCTTTCCCCAGCATTGGGGGGAGGTGGGGATAGCGGCATGGGTGGGGAAGGGGTGGGGGGAATCCAGCCCAAAGTCGGGCAAACTGCCATTAGTGGGCTATAAACCCTGTAGGGGTTTTGTCGGAAAAACGTCCATGACCACGCAGGCAAAAACACTGGCGCCCGAGAAGGGCGACATCCGCTTGAGCAGGCGCAAGCAGCCGTTCAATCTGCTGCGCTGGTTTTCGTTCATCAGCTTGTTGGTGATCGGCACGGTGGCAGTGGCGTTGGGGTCGGTATCGACGAAGTTCGTGATTACCGAAAGCGTGCAGCGCGATGCGTTATTGACCTCACAGTTCCTGACCGCGATTGCCTCGGCCGAGGTGCGCCATGTGTCGATCCCCAACGTGCGGACCATGGGCGAATTGCTCGACCCGCGCAAAGACCGCGACTTTCCCGACGTCGACCCGATGGCCCGGGCCAATGCCCGCGGTGAATTCCTCGACCACATCTCGCACTTGCCCGACGTGATCCTGGCCAACGTCTATGCCCCCGACCGCATGGTGATCTGGTCGACCAACCCTGCGTTGATGGGCACCACCATTCATGCCGATGAAGACCTGGATCGGGCCTTTGCCTCAATGACCCCGGTATCGGCCAGTTACCACGATGTGGACAAGACCCGCATGGAACAGAAGTTCGTGACGCCTCCGGAATACATCTTCATCGAGAACTACATTCCGCTGTTCGATGCCGATGGCGACAAGGTCACCGCGATGGTCGAGATCTATAAAGAGCCCCAGGACCTGATCAATCGCATGATGCGCGGCCTGGTGCTGATCTGGCTGGCCACGGCCCTGGGCGGCGGGCTGATTTACCTGGGGTTGTACTGGATTGTGCGGCGTGCGGCGATTCTGCTGGCGCAACAGCAAAAGCAGTTGATCACCAACGAAACCTTTGTCGCCCTGGGCGAGATGTCGTCGGCGGTCGCCCACAGTTTGCGCAACCCGCTGGCGACCATTCGCTCAAGCGCCGAATTGGCCCTGGAGTTCGACAGTGGGCCTGCGCACAAGAACATCAATGACATCATCGGTCAGGTCGACCGGATGTCGAAGTGGGTGCGCGAGTTGCTGCAATCCTTGCGACCGTTGAGTGACGAGGCCGAGCCGGTGAACCTGGTGGCCACGCTGCATGATGCGCTCGGCGCTTATGAACAGCTGATCGCCAAGGCCCGGATCAATGTCGTGTTCGAGCCCAAGGACACGCCGATGGTGTTGAGCCAACCGATGCAGCTGACGCAGATCCTCAACAGTTTGCTGGCCAATGCCCTGGAAGCCATGGACGAGGGCGGTACGCTGACCATCACCCTGGAGCCGACCGACTCCCGGCGCGTTTGTGTGGTGATCAGCGATACCGGTAAAGGCATGAATGAAGAACAGCGCGCCATGGCCTTCCGACCGTTCTTCACCACCAAGCGCGGCGGGCTTGGCGTCGGGCTGGTGTTGGTCAAGCGCATCATGGAGCGTTTTGGCGGGGCTGTGGCGCTGGACAGTCGCGAAGGCGAGGGTACGCGTGTCCGTCTGTCGTTCAAGTTGATTCCCTGAAAATGGGGGCGAACTTTCCCCGCTAGCGGGTGCCATTCCCCAGTCGTTTTTCAAGTCATGGCGAAATGATGTTGGTAAGCCATTGTTTCATTGAGTATTAATCCTTTTGTATAACGCTGTTACAAATTTGGCGAGCTATTTGCAAAACCCCCATCACCCCCTTCACGCATACGAGGCGGCTGGTGATGGACAGAAAAGCGCGGTATCCCTTCAAGTGGTTTGGCCTGGCGCCGTTGAGCGTCCTCCTCTCGATGACACTCAGCACAGGGACGCTGCGCGCAGGACCTATAGACGACGAGCGACAGCCCGAGCCGTCTGACCCCTCTGCTTACTACGATGAACCGGTAGACAAGGCTGCGGCGTTGAACGCCATTTTGACCATGCCTGATGCCAACGAAGACTCCTTCGATTTGCCTGACGGGGTCAAAGGCACACGCGATTCCACACGGGTGGAAAACGTTCTGCCGCCCACGGTGCAGACCAGTTTCAACTACCCCACCAATGGCAAGCCGAGCCCGTTGTTTGGTGCTCAACCGTTCACGCAGCAACTGGTGCTGTTCGAGGAGTTCGGTCCGGAAAAACTCGACCCCACCACGCCTGTGGCGCTCTTGCCGTTTCCACCGGCAGCCGTCGGCCCGCTGCCCCAGCAGGACCCCACCAGTGCGGCCCGCAGTGCGCCACCCAGTGCCGCACTCGATGCGTTCATGCGCCAACCGGGGCTGACGCCGTTTCCCAGTCAGTACGCCAACGTGGTGGACCGCAACCCATGGCAGGCGCAGATCGAGTATTTCCTCAACCGCCGCATCGGTTCGTCGGCTGAAGGTCGGCCACCAGGAAAGGGCTGGTCGCATCAGCGCTGGAACGAGTTCTACCCGCAGATGGCCTACAAGACCGTGCAGACCGGTGCGCGGGTCAACAGCGGCTGGCGTGACAGTCATCAGATGCACGGCTATGCCGTCGGTGAGTTCGGCCCCGGTGGCCTCTATCACAACGTCGCCGGTGTGCCGGCAACGGATGGCACCGCCAAGGGCGTGGATGCGCGTTTTCACCCGGCCATGCCCGTGCAGAACCACAACTCGGTGTGGACCTTCGACGGCACCCTGCCGCCCAAATTGTTGATGGTGCGTTACGGCCAACCGGTGCTGATGCGCCATTACAACGGCTTGCCCATCGACCCGTCGGCAAACATGGGGTTTGGCCTGCACACCATCAGCACCCACGAGCACAACGGTCACGCACCGGCGGAAAGCGACGGCTATGCCAACGCGTTTTTCTTCCCGGGTCAGTATTACGACTATCGCTGGCCGATCCAGTTGGCAGGCTATGACAGCATCAACACCGACGCCCATGACCCACGAGCGGCATTCCCCTGCGCACCGGGTGAAACCCTGTGGACCAACGACGTCAGTCCCAGCCGCAAGACTTGCGAAAACGGCACGATCAAGATCCGTGGCGACTGGCGCGAAACCATGAGCACCCACTGGTTCCACGACCACATGCTCGATTTCACCGCGCAGAACGTCTACAAGGGCAACGCGGCGATGATGAACTACTACAGCGCCCTGGATCGCGGCAACGAATCGGTGAAGGACGGCGTCAACCTGCGATTCCCCAGCGGCAGCGCCTTGCCTTGGGGGAACCGCGACTACGACGTCAACCTGGTGTTCGCCGACAAGGCCTGGGATCAGAACGGTCAGCTGTGGTTCAACCCGTTCAACACCGACGGCTTCATCGGTGACCAGGTGCTGGTCAACTGGCAATGGAAACCGAGCCTGGATGTGCGCGCCCGCAGCTATCGCTTCCGCATGCTCAACGGTTCGGTATCGCGTTACTACAAGTTTGCGCTGGTGCGTGAAATCAAGGGCACCAGCGGTGAGTTCCAGGGGCCCAAGGGATCGGGTGTGTCCTATGCCCGCGTGCCGTTCCACATGATTGCCAACGACGGCAACATCATGGAACACAGCGTGCCTTTCGACGGCACCATGGACCTTGACGCCGACGGCGATAAACAGAACCACAACGCAATCCTGCCCACCCAGGGCATTGCCGAGCGCTTCGACATCATCGTCAACTTCGCGAAAAACGGCATCAAGCCAGGGGACAAGATTTTCTTCGTCAACCTGCTGGTGCACGACGATGGCAAAGGACCGAAGGAACCGGTCTCCCTGGCCGACGTGCTGTCCGAGAAATACCTGGCGGTGATCAAGCAAACCAGCAAGGGACCGCAGTGGGACAGGGGCGACCCGGCGGTGGGCAAGGTGTTGCAGCTCAACGTCAAGCCCTACACCGGTCAGGACCTGGCCATGGACCCGGCGCTGTACGAGCCGGCCAAACCGGGCAAGGCTGAAGGCCTGGTGATGATCCCGCTGAAGATCCACCGCGACAACGCTGCCGACAAGGCGCTGCTGGCCAAGGCCCGTCACCGCACCTTTGTCTTCGGTCGCTCCGACGGCACCGACGAGGCGCCCTGGACAGTCAAGACCGATGGCGGCTTCGGCTTCCACATGGACCCCCGTCGCTTGAACGCATCGACCCAGTTGGCCAGTGGCCCCACCGATGCCGGGGCCGCCGGTTTCGGCACCCTGGAAGTGTGGAACATCAAGGCCGGTGGTACAGGCTGGAGTCACCCGGTGCATGTGCATTTCGAGGAAGGGGTGATCCTCAGTCGCGGCGGCAAGGCGCCACCGGAATGGGAGAAATGGGCACGCAAGGACGTGTACCGCATCGGCTCGGAAAAGGATGGCCTGGACAGCGTGGAAATGGCGATCAACTTCCGCGAATTCGCCGGGACCTACATGGAGCACTGTCACAACACCCAGCATGAGGACAACTCGATGCTGCTGCGTTGGGACATTGAGAAGCCCGGGCAATTCCAGTTGATGCCGACTCCGCTGCCCAGCTGGGACGGTGTGCGCTACGTGAACTCCGCCGCGTTGCCAACCTTCCGCACGGGCGATGGCTTGGGCCCACAAGTGACCGTTAAACCATGAACAGGGAGGGTGTCGACATGAAGTGGCAAACACCACGCTCACGAGACTGGGGCATGCACCTGGTGCTGGTATTGGCGACCTGCGTGCTGGCCAGCCAGTTGCTGGTCGCCGGCCAGTCGCCGTCGACACCCGCACCCCTGCCGACAGCCGCCGAGACGGCGGTCGCCGACTCTGCCACCCCGTGGGGCGGCGACTATTTCCCCAACACCCTGCTGACCAACCAGGACGGTCGGCAGGTGCGTTTTTTCGATGACCTGATCAAGGGCAAAGTGGTGGTGATCAACTTCATCTTCACGTCCTGCAGTGACTCGTGTCCGCTGGAAACCGCGCGTTTGCGCCAAGTGCAGAAACTGCTCGGCGACCGGGTCGGCAAGGACGTTTTTTTCTATTCCATCAGCATTGATCCCCTGAGCGATACACCCGCCGTGCTCAAGGCTTATGCGCGACGCTTCCAGGTCGGGCCGGGCTGGCAGTTCCTCACCGGGGAATTCGCCGATGTCACCGAGTTGCGGCAAAAACTGGGGTTGTTCATCGAAGGTGTCGATAACGGGCGCAGCAAGGATCACAACCTGAGCCTGATTGTCGGCAACCAGCAAACCGGGCGCTGGATGAAGGCGTCGCCGTTCGAGAACCCTTGGATTCTGGCCGATCAACTGGCCAACACCTTGCAGAACTGGAAGCAACCGAGCATTGAGCAGAGCTACGCCGACGCCCCGCCCATCCGGCCGCCGAGCAATGGCGAAGAACTGTTTCGCACCCGCTGCGCGTCGTGTCACAGCCTTGGCCCGCTGGACGGGCAGGGCATCGGCATGCGCAGCATTGGCCCCGATCTGGTCGGCGTGACCCGCCAACGTGATCCGGCCTGGCTCAACCGCTGGATTCGCGAGCCGGACCGCATGCTCGCGGAAAAAGACCCCATCGCCATGGAGCTGTTCGAGCGCTTCGACAAGATCCCGATGCCCAACCTGCGCATGGACGAGCATTCGGCGCAGTCCATCATCGACTTCCTCCAGGAAGAAACCGACCGTCAGCATCCGGTCGCGACGTCGTTGGCTACCCGCGCAGAGGAGCCGGAACATCGTCACGCCATCGCGCTGCCCGGCAAGGCACCCGATCAGACCCTGGCGCAATAGTGGCGAAATACTTTCATTGGGCAGCCTGTCCCGATCAATGCCACCTACACTGATTCGGAACATGGCTAAGAAGGCTTGTTTCCGTATCCAGGACGGTTCCATGCAGATACTAGAACAACAAAAAACACCTGCGCCTGATACGCCGGCCGCAGCAGGCAAGGGCTGGCGTCCGGCCTTCAATCTGGTGCGCTGGTTTTCCCTGGCCAGCTTTTTCATCATTGCGGCCGTGGCCCTGGGGCTGGGTTATGTCTCCACGCGCTTCGTGGTCGAAGAGAGCATCGAGCGCGATTCGATGCTCACCGCCCAATTCATTCAGGCCATTGGTGACGCAGAAATCCGCCATGCCGGGATCACCACAACCAGGACCATGGGCGAAATGCTCGACCCGCGGCTGGACAACGCTTACCCCGACGTCAATCCCGGTTCTCGTGCCGCTGCCCGCATAGAGTTTCTCGACCATGTCGAGCACCTGCCGGACTGCCTGTTGGCGGTGGTGTATGCACTGGATCGCACCGTGGTCTGGTCGACCAACCCGGAAATGATCGGCATGCGCGTCGAAGGCGACGAGGAGCTGGACGAGTCCTTCGAAATGAAGGAGACGGTGTCCACCAGCTACCACGAAATCGATGAGGAGCGTCCCGAGCAAAAACTGCTGCGCGAACCCGAGTATTTGTTCGTCGAGAACTACATCCCGATGTTCAACGCCGACAAAAGCAAAGTGATTGCCATGGTGGAAATCTACAAGGAGCCGGTCGATCTGGTGGCGCGCATCCAGCGTGGATTCAAGGCGATCTGGCTGGCGACCCTGCTCGGTGGCGCGGCCATTTACCTGGGGTTGTTCTGGATCGTGCGGCGGGCGGCCATGCTGCTGCAGAGTCAGCAGAAACAACTGATCGCCAACGAGACGTTTGTCGCCCTGGGGGAAATGTCCTCGGCGGTCGCCCACAGTTTGCGTAACCCGCTGGCGAACATCCGCTCCAGCGCCGAACTGGCCCAGGAAATCGCCAGCCAGACCGCGCAGAAAAACATCGGCGACATCATCAGCCAGGTCGATCGCATGTCACGCTGGGTCCGCGAATTGCTGGTGTCGTTGCGCCCGGTGAATGACGACGATGAAAACGTCGATCTGGTGCTGGCCGTCGACGACGCCCTGAGCGCCTTCGACCCCTTGATCAAGCGCTCGAATGTCGAAGTGCGCTTCACGCCCAAGAGTGTTCCACCGGTCGTCAGCCAACAGGTGCTGCTGACGCAAATTCTCAATAGCCTGTTCGCCAATGCCCTGGAAGCCATGCCCAAGGGCGGCGTGTTGAGCATCGATGTCGAATCGACGTCGCCCGAGCAGGTGAGTCTGATGATCAATGACACCGGCAAGGGCATGACCCGGCAACAACAACAGTTGGTCTTCAAGCCGTTTTTCACGACCAAACAAGGGGGGCTTGGCGTTGGCCTTGCCCTGGTCAAAAGAATCATGGAGCGCTTTGAAGGCTCGGTCGAACTGACCAGCCAGGAGCAGGAAGGAACCCGCGTCCGTCTCAATTTTAAAGTGGCAACGGGAGGGGAATATGGAGCACAGCATATTGCTGGTCGAGGATGATGAACTGCTCGCCGAGAATATTCAGACCTACCTGGAGCGCAAGGACTTCGAGGTGACCGTCTGCCACTCGGCGGAAGACGCGCTGGAGCAACTGGGGACCTTCGTTCCCGACGTCGTGCTGACCGACAACTCCTTGCCGGGCATGAGCGGTCATGACCTGATCCAGAGATTGCGCATCAGCGCGCCGGATCTGAAAGTGATCATGATGACGGGCTACGGCAATGTCGAAGACGCCGTGGTGGCGATGAAAGAAGGCGCATTCCATTACGTGACCAAACCGGTGGCCTTGCCAGAGCTCAAGCTGCTGCTGGACAAGGCCCTGGCCACCGATCGGATGGAGCGCACGCTGTCGTTCTACCAGGAGCGCGAAGCGCAGAAGTCCGGGGTGCAGGCGCTGATCGGTGAGTCGGCACCGATGGCTTACCTCAAGGGCACCATCAGCCAGTTGCTCGACGCCGAACGCCGCATGGCCAACTCCGATCTGCCACCGGTACTGGTGGAAGGCGAAACCGGGACCGGCAAGGAACTGGTGGCCCGGGCCCTGCATTTCGACGGTCCACGCGCCAAAGGGCCGTTCATCGAATTCAACTGCGCCTCGATTCCGTCCAACCTGGTGGAGTCGGAGTTGTTCGGCCACGAGAAGGGCGCGTTCACCGACGCCAAGGACCGTCGCCTCGGTCTGGTCGAAGCGGCCGATGGCGGCACGCTGTTTCTCGATGAGATCGGTGAAATGGACCTGCTGCTGCAGGCCAAGCTGCTGAAGCTGCTGGAGGACCGGACGATTCGCCGGGTCGGTTCGGTCAAGGAGCGCAAAGTCGATCTGCGGGTGATCAGCGCCACCAACTGCAACCTTGAACAAATGGTCCAGCAGGGCAAGTTCCGCCGCGACCTGTTTTTCCGTCTGCGCATCATCTCGATCAAGGTGCCGCGTCTGTACGCCAGGGGGGAAGACATTCTGTTGCTGGCCCGGCACTTTCTGGCGACTCATGGCAAACGCTATGGCAAGCCACACCTGCATTTCAGTGATCAGGCCGAAGAATTGATGCTCAATTACAGCTGGCCCGGCAACGTGCGCGAGTTGCGCAACATGCTCGAGCAAACCGTGTTGCTGGCCCAGAGCGACACCATCGCCGCCCATCAGCTGAATGTCTGCCTGAGCCTGGTGGATGAGCCGCCGATGTTTCAGCACGAGCCGCCACCCAGCGAGCCACGTCCGTCCTATAACGGCACCGAGTCGATGAACCTGCCGGAAGTGGAGCGCGACATGGTGCGCAAAATGCTCGACAAGACCGACTGGAACGTCACCAAGTCCGCGCGCCTGTTGGGCCTGAGCCGCGACATGCTGCGTTACCGGATCGAAAAACTCGGCCTCGCTCGCCCGGACAAGCGCCAGTGGTAGAGAACAGCTTCAAGCGGGAGCGACCCGTTACAGGGCCGGGTCCGGTGCGCTGCGACAGGCCATCATGCACGAGGGGTCCAGGACTTCCTGGTTGACGTAGACACCGCGTTCCGGATCGTAGGAGCGGATGAACACGCGAACGGTGGTGTCCGCCACCGTCGGCAGGCGTGAGTCGGAGAACACGTGCTCGCTGGAAACCGGGATGAAGTCGCCGGGCGCTGTCGGGATGTACGACCCTGGCGGCACGGTGTTGATGGACGGTGGCGAGGGGTGGGCGAAGGGCTGGTCTGACCCGTAATAATGGAATTCGGTATTGGCCTGGTCGGTTTGCATCAGGCTGTCATCTGCCTGTACACAAGTGGCGGCAGTCAGGCAGAGGGCAAGCAACAGCGTCTGTTCGGTTTTGTTCATGGCAACACCTGCGAAATCGGTTTTCGCGCATTTCCCCAAGGCCATTAACTATAGCGCTCCCGTGGCCAGGCGTCGGTGCGGCCTGGTTTACAAGATCACAACAAAGCCCGGATGGGGCGAATGCCAGGCATGAACTAGAATCGGCGCGGTCAATCAAGACCCGATTCTGGAGTGCGCAATGGAAATGCCGACAAAAGATAAAGCCATCGCCAGCAACCGCGATGCCTGGAATGACTCCGCCCGACACCACAAGGACAGCGCCGAATGGCAGGCGCTGCTGCGCGCGGTGACTCATGCCGATTTCTCTTGCCTGGATGACACCCTGACCGGGTTGCTGACGCAGATCGGGGTCGACGGCAAGGAGGTGGTGCAACTGGGTTGCAACAACGGTCGCGAAAGCCTGTCGCTGTATGCCCTGGGTGCCAGGCATGTGGTCGGCGTCGATCAGTCGGCGGCGTTTCTCGATCAGGCGCGGGAACTGGCGTCGCGCTCACCCCATGACCCCGAATTCATCGAGGCGGACATTCACCACTTGCCGCTTCAGTTGCAGGGTCGCTTCGACCTGGCGCTGATCACCATCGGCGTATTGAACTGGATGCCGGACATCGGCGAGTTCCTCCGCCACGTGGCACAGACGCTGAAGCCGGGCGGCGCGCTGGTGGTGTACGAAACCCACCCGTTCCTGGAAATGTTCGACCCCGAGGCCGCCGAGCCTTTCGGCCTGGACAGCTCGTACTTTCGTGCCGAGCCCTTTGTCCAGCATCAACCGATCGTTTACGAAGGCAAAGTCGAGCAACCGGCGGCTGCGTCCTACTGGTTCGTCCACACCCTGGGCGCCATCTTCACCGGGGCCATTGCGGCCGGATTGCAGATCAGCCACTTCAAGGAGTACCCGCATTCCAATCGCGAGGAACTCTATGATCGCTACCAGCAGCAAGCGGCGCAGTTGCCGTTGTGTTTTACCTTGGTGGCGGTGAAGTGCTGAGTAGGTGTTGCGCTGACTGACGCCATCGCGAGCAAGCTCGCTCCCACATGGGATCTTCGTTGAAAATCAACTGTGGGAGCGAGCTTGCTCGCGATAGCGGGGGTGAGGCCTCAGAAACGTTCGCCCCGATCAACTTTCCCCGGACACGCCATAGGCCACTCTCGGCACCCCCGGCAGTCGCTGCTCCAGCAGGGCGCTCAACGACTCGCCCTGATCCAGACAAGCATCGCCAAAGTCGGCACCCAGTTGACTGGGGTGGGCGACGATCTCCAGCAGGCCGTCGTCCGGTGGGGTGGCGTTGCGCAAATCCTGCGGGGTGCCCACGTAGTCGGCGGTGGCGCCGGCCAGGCGGCTCAAGCGGTGATTGAGCAGTTGCTTGAACATGCGTTTGGGCAGGCTCTGCGTGGGCCCCAGATTACGTGCCAGGCGCACGGGGACGCCTTGGTGCGCGGCGAAACGCGCGACGATTTCACCGATGGGCCAGATGGTGTGCACGTTTTGGTGGGAGTCCAGATGACTGGGCCTGACACCGTGGTCCAGGCAGCGTTGCCATTGAGCCTCGAGTTCTTCGTGTACGGCGCGGCGATCCTGATGGCCGAGCCAGAGACGGGTGCGGGACAGGTTGAGGTCGAACAGGCCGGCGCTGTCGCAGAAGGTCCGGCGCGTCAGAATGCGCCGGCTCAACGGGCGGCCGGCGGTGAGGTTGAAGTGCAGGCCGACGCGTCCTTCCAGCAACGGATGCCGGGCCAGTGAACACGCTGCTTCAAAGGCCGGCATATTGGCCATGGCGGTGGTGGAACTGATGACTCCAGCCTGGAAGGCTCCCAGGATCACCGCGTTGTCGCAGGCACTGAGGCCGAAATCGTCAGCGTTGACTATGACTCGGTGCGGCATGTTCGTCCTCCATGGAAGGTCGGTGGATTCCAAGACCCGGAAATCAATCCAAGGGGTATAGACCAGCCTCCAACATCCATCACCGCCAACTGTCAGATGGGTATTTTCCGGCTTCGCGGCCAATTGCCATCAAGCGCTTGCCCCTGCTGGATTTGCTTCGCACAGGAAGGGCTGCGAAGGCGCTGTGCAAATCGATAAACGGTCGTCAGTCTTTGAATTCGCCGCAGACCGGGCGCGGCCGCCGTCGTCGACGGACAAAAAACATTCAGTCCCGCTATCCTTGGCCCACGCTCATCCAACAGGTTCTTCCATGCTTGAAGTCCGCGGTGTCTTCAAAAGCTACGCCACTCCCCAAGGGCCATTGCCGGTGTTGCAAGGGGTCGACCTGACCCTGAAACCCGGTAGCAGCCTGGCACTGATGGGCGAGTCGGGCAGTGGCAAGAGCACCTTGCTGCACTTGATCGCCGGTCTGGACAAGGTGGATCGCGGCAGTATCCGCAGTGGCGACCATCGCCTGGAACAAATGAACGAAAGCCAACTGGCGAACTGGCGGCGTACCGAGATCGGTTTGGTGTTCCAGCAGTTCAACCTGATCGGCAGCCTGCGGGTGGAGGACAATCTGGCGTTTCAGGCGCGGCTGGCGGGGCGGCATGATCCGCGTTGGCAGGCGCATCTGGTGCAGCGCCTGGGGTTGAGCGAGTTGCTGCGGCGCTATCCGGAGCAGTTGTCCGGAGGGCAGCAGCAACGGGTGGCGCTGGGGCGTGCCCTGGCGTCGCGGCCACCGTTGCTGTTGGCCGACGAGCCCACCGGCAGCCTCGATGAAGCCACCAGCGATGACGTGCTCAAGCTGTTGCTGGCATTGCTCGATGACAGTCCGACGACCCTGTTGATGGTCACCCACAGCCCGCACGTCGCGGCGCGCCTGGCCGAAAAAGTGGTGCTGCACGGCGGGCGTCTGGCCGGCGTGGGCGCGCGCTGAGATGCGTATCTTCGGCCAGACCCTGCACGCGTTGCTGAGCCATTGGCGGCTGCATCCGGTGCAGTTTTTCAGTGTACTGACCGGTTTGTGGCTGGCCACCAGTCTGCTGACCGGCGTGCAAGCGTTGAACAGCCAGGCGCGGGACAGCTATGCCCGCGCCAGTCAGTTGATCGGCGGTGAACCCCAGGCCAGTCTCAGTGCGCCGGGGGGCGGGACGTTTTCCCAGCAGTTGTTCGTCGACTTGCGTCGCGCGGGCTGGCCGGTGTCGCCGGTGTTGCAGGGTCGGCTGACACTTCAGGGGCATGAGGAGCAGCGGCTGCAACTGATGGGCATCGAGCCGGTGTCACTGCCGGCCGGTGCGGCGGTGGCCGGGCAGGCCCTGGCCATCGAACAGGTGGTCGGCTTTTTCACGGCGCCGGGCAGCACCTGGATTTCGCCGCAGACGCTAAAGGCCCTGGGGCTGAGCGAAGGGGCGCGCCCGCTCGCGGCAAATGGTCAGGTGCTACCGCCATTGCACGCGCAAAGCGACATGGCCCCCGGGGTGTTGCTGGTGGACATCGGTTTCGCCCAGCCGATTCTCGGATTGCCGGATCAGTTGTCGCGTCTGCTGCTGCCCAAGGGCTTCACCGCGACGCTGCCGGAGGCGTTCAAGGGGCAACTTCAACTCAAGACCGCTGGCGAAGAAAACAATCTGGCGCGCCTGACCGAGAGCTTTCACCTGAACCTCGATGCCTTGGGCTTTTTGTCGTTCGTGGTCGGCCTGTTCATCGTTCACGCCGCCATCGGACTGGCGCTGGAGCAGCGTCGAGGTTTGCTCAGAACCCTGCGTGCCTGCGGGGTGAGTTCGCGGATGCTGATCGCCTGCCTCGGCATCGAATTGGGTGGGCTGGCACTGATGGGCGGAATGGCCGGCGTGGTGAGCGGCTATTTACTGGCCAGCGTATTGCTCCCGGATGTCGCCGCCAGCCTGCGCGGGTTGTATGGCGCCGAAGTGGCGGGGCAGTTGAGCCTGAGTCCGCTGTGGTGGCTCAGTGGAATCGGCCTCAGCTTGCTCGGTGCCTTGCTGGCCGGTGCCAACAGTTTGTGGCGGGCGGCGCGTTTGCCGTTGCTGGCGCTGGCCAATCCGCAGGCCTGGCATCAGGCCCATGCGCGCTGGCTGCGGCGCCAGGGCTGGGTGGCGGCGGTGGCCTTGGTTGTCGCATTACTGGCGTTGCTGCGCGGTGACAGCCTGGCCAGCGGTTTCGTGCTGATGGCGACGCTGCTGCTGGGTGCCGCGCTGGCCTTGCCGGTGGTACTCAATACGCTGCTCAATGGCCTGCCGGGGAGCCGCCGAACGGTGCTGGGTCAATGGTTTCTCGCCGATTGTCGCCAGCAACTGCCCGCCCTGAGCCTGGCGCTGATGGCATTGCTCCTGGCACTGGCGGCGAACATCGGTGCCGGCAGCATGACCGCCGGTTTTCGCCAGACCTTCAGCGACTGGCTCGAACAACGCCTGACCGCCGAGTTGTACCTCAGCCCACTGAACCCGGCCCAGGCCCGTGACCTGCAAACCTGGCTCAAACAACAGCCGCAGCTCACGGCGGTGCTGCCGAACTGGCAGGTCTCGATCCAGTTGCAAGGCTGGCCGGCGGATATCTTTGGCGTGATCGATCACCCGACCTATCGCCAGCACTGGCCGCTGCTGGAAGCCCTGGGCGACAACCCCTGGGATCGCCTGGCCAAGGACGACGCGCTGATGCTCAGCGAGCAACTGGCCCGGCGTTTGAAAGTGCGACTGGGCGATCACCTGACGATTCCCACGCCCACGGGCCCGTGGTCACCGCGCATCGTCGGGATCTACGCCGACTACGGCAATCCGAAGGGCCACGTGCTGGTTAACGTCAACCACCTGCTGCGCGGCTGGCCGCAATTGACGCCGAACCGTTTCAACCTGCGCATCGAACCGGCGTCGATTGCGCCGTTCGTCTCAGCGTTGCAAGCGCGTTTCGCGCTGGATGACAGCCGCATCGTCGATCAGTCCCGGCTCAAGGGCTGGTCCACGCAAGTGTTCGAACGCACCTTTGCCGCCACCGCCGCGCTCAATAGCCTGACGCTGTGCGTAGCAGGTGTGGCGCTGTTCATCAGCCTGCTGACCCAAAGCCAAAGCCGCCTCGGACAACTGGCGCCACTGTGGGCGCTGGGCGTGACGCGCCGGCAACTGATGCTGCTCAACCTCGGGCAAACCTGGTTGCTGGCCCTGCTGACGCTGGTGCTGGCGTTGCCGCTGGGCATTGCCCTGGCCTGGTGCCTGGACGCGGTGATCAACGTCCAGGCCTTCGGTTGGCGCCTGCCGTTGCGGGTGTTTCCGCTGCAATGGCTGCAGCTGATGGGGCTGGCGTTGCTGGCAACGTTGTTGGCCTCGGCATGGCCGCTGTATTCGCTGTACCGCACGCAACCGGCTGACCTGCTGAGGACTTTTGCCCATGAGGATTAGGCTGGGCGTATGGCTGATCGCCGCCTTGCTTGGCGGTTGCGATCAGTCGGTGCCGGCAGGCAAAGGCTTTGCCGGCCTCGGCAATCAAGCGGCCGCCTTCACCCCGGTGGTGCCGGGTCGCGAGTTCGGTTTTCCGGCGGATCATGGCCCCCACGATGGTTTTCGCATTGAGTGGTGGTACGTCACCGCCAACCTCAAGGACGAGCAGGGCCGTGAGTTCGGCGTGCAATGGACGCTGTTTCGCAGTGCCCTGACAGCCACGCCCGAGCAGGCAGGTTGGGGGAATCAGACGCTGTGGCTCGGCCACGCGGCCGTGACTTCGGCCTCGGTGCATCACGCCGCCGAACGCTATGCCCGTGGCGGCGTGGGGCAGGCCGGAGTGAGCCTGACGCCATTCAATGCGTGGATCGACGACTGGCATTTCAGCAGTCAGGCAGCAGGTGCCGATCCACTGACCGACCTGCAACTCAGCGCCCGCGACAAGGTGTTCGGCTATCAACTGCGGCTGACATCGACAAAGCCATTGGTGCTGCAAGGGGATAAGGGGTTCAGCCAGAAATCCGAACAGGGCCAGGCGTCGTATTACTACAGCCAGCCGTTTTTCCAGGCCAGCGGCAGCCTGGAGATCGATGGCCAGCGCTATCAAGTCAATGGTCCCGCGTGGCTCGACCGTGAATGGAGCAGTCAGCCCCTGACTGCCAACCAGACCGGGTGGGACTGGTTTTCCCTGCATCTGGACAGCGGCGAACAGGTGATGCTCTATCGCATGCGGCAAAAGGACGGCGCTCCTTACCTGACCGGCACGTGGATTGACGCCCAGGGGCAGACGCAGTTGTTGAAGGCCGGCGACATCCGCCTGACTGCGAAGGGCAGCGCCAAGGTGGCCGGGCGTTCGATGCCGGTCAGCTGGTCGATTCAGATTCCCGGCAAGCACCTGGACATCGTCATCAGCGCCCTCAACCCCAACGCCTGGATGAATTTGCGCATTCCGTACTGGGAAGGGCCAGTACGTTTGAGTGGCAGCCATGGCGGACAGGGTTATCTGGAAATGACCGGGTATTGAGTCGGAACACCGAACGCCCCGACGAGGCCCGACCATCCGGCGAATCCACAGCGCAAGAAACCGCGAGCACTCCCTGATCTGCGTCTATGCTCATCGGCACGGTCGGCGCTTGATCGAGGTTGAGCGCCTTTCGCTGCCATTCTTCACAGGGAAAGTACCGCTATGAAACGTCACACACGCAAGCTCTCCACATTGACCCAGGCGATCAGCCTGGCTGCTGTGCTGTCCACTGCCAGCCTCAGCGCTTTCGCTGCGGACATCCCGTTGGCGGAATCCGTGATTTCCGATCATGTCACCACCAAAGTCGTGTCGGTCGACGTCCCCAACCGTCAGGTGGTGCTGGAAGGCCCTGAAGGCAATCAGGTGTCGTTGCAACTCACTGAAAAGGCCAAGAACCTGGACAAGCTGAAGCCCGGTGATCAGGTCAAGGTCGATGTCCTGCACTCGGTCGCGGTCTCTCTCGACACCAGCGTCGACAAAGGCCTGCCTGGCACTTCCGAATACGCAGGCGAAATACGCAATGCACCGGGCTCGGCCAAGCCAGGTGGAGAAGCCTACCGTCAAGTGAAGGTGGAGTTGCAGATCACTGATATCGATCTCAAGCACCATCGTGTCACTTTTAAAAACCCTGCCGGCCAGTCGAAAACGGTCGATGTCCAACGACCTGAAGTTCAGGCCAAACTCAAGGACCTGAAAAAAGGCCAGAGTGTGGTGGTGACGTATACCGATGTATTAAAAGTAACAACTTTGAAATAAATGGATATTTGGTTTGCAGGGTGATTGTTCTTGTATAAGCGTTGTACAAGAACAATCTGCTATTCAGAAATGAGCGGGTGAGTTTGAGTTTGTTTGAATAAATTGTCCGCTGATATTTCAGTAATAGATGTGACTGCAAATTTCATGTTGTAAACGCGGACTTTCCCGGCGACATCAATTAAAATGCGTCTCGTTCGCCCAGCGCAGAGGCTCTTTACCAGTGCAAGGATTGCCGAGGCCAATGCACTGGGCGAACTCTTTGATCAACAGTCAGTTCTGCCTGTTTTCTTCATGTTCCCCCCCCCAAGAAATAAATCGATCGCCCGCGCAAGTCGGTATTGATTGCGCTTGTGCCGACTTTCCCGATTGGCAATGAACGCCACTCATCGAACGCTGAAGTTCCGGATATTTCATCAAGTCCAGGCCATGTTGCGGTCGCTGAAAAGCAGCGCTTGCAGCTGTTTGAAGCGCGACTTGTTTTGAGTTCAATGTGGCTATCGACAGGCGATTTCGCTTGTCACGCAGTATGCTTGGCACCCGGCAAGCCGAACGATCAGCACCGCGCGAAGGTCATACGGCAGGATCGGTGCGCAGCCTTGTGCGCATCACGGCTAAAGCCCCCACTGCAGTCCCGAGACGGAGTGAAGACGACATGAAAATCCTGATGGTTTTAACGTCCCACGATCAATTGGGTAACACCGGCAAGAAAACCGGGTTCTGGCTGGAAGAATTCGCCGCCCCGTATTTCGCCTTCAAGGACGCCGGGGTTCAGTTGACCCTGGCCTCGCCCAAGGGCGGCCAGCCACCGCTGGACCCGAAAAGCGATGAGCCGGACGCGCAAACCGAAGCCACCGAGCGCTTTCGCAAGGACTCCGCAGCACAGTCGGCGTTGGCGTCGACGGTCGTGCTCAGTTCGGTGAAGGCCGACGATTACGACGCAATCTTCTACCCCGGCGGCCATGGGCCGTTGTGGGACCTGGCTGAAGACAAACATTCGATCGCCCTGATCGAAGCGTTTTACAAGGCGGGCAAACCGGTCGCGGCGGTGTGCCATGCGCCGGGCGTGTTGCGTCATGCCAAGGGCGCCGATGGTCAGCCACTGGTCAAGGGCAAGAAGGTAACGGGATTTACCAACAGCGAAGAAGAAGCGGTGCAATTGACCCACGTCGTGCCGTTTCTGGTGGAGGACGAACTCAAGGCCAAGGGCGGAATTTATTCCAAGGGGCCTGACTGGGCGAGCTATGTGCTGAACGATGGTCTGTTGCTGACCGGTCAGAATCCGGCGTCGTCGCAAGCGGCTGCCGAAGCCTTGTTGGCGAAACTGAAGTAGATACTGCTTTTGTCGGAGCCTGGCTTGCCAGTGATGGCGCAGGCGAAATCGCTATCGCTGGCAAGCCAGGCTCCCACAGTTCCGTGTGTTAGAGAGTGCTTAATTCGGCGAAACACTGCTCGATCGAGCGCCGCTGCGTCTCGGCATACAACCCCAGTTCATCAATCGTCGGACGGCCCAGGGCCTGCTCGAACGCTTGCTGGTTGGAATGCACGCCGTAGTGGGTTTGTGCCGCATCCCCCAGGTTTGACTGGAATATCCCCGCCGCACTGACCGGCAGAAAATCTTCGTACACCAAGGGTTCGACCCGCAGATAGCCACCGCTGACCAGGTCTTCCAGCGTCAAGGTGTTCAGCGCCTTTGCGGCCAGGCCTTTTTCCGTCACGAAATAGCGAAAGTACGCCAGGTCCTGTTGGCGCATGCCTTCATAGGTGTCGGGAAACTCGCTGAAATGTTGCACCATCAGCGCGTTGTAGCGTGCAGCGTTGGCTTCGTTGGGGAAATCCTTGAGCTCATCGCGTGCCGCATTGAGCAAGCGGTCGTACAGCGCCCGTCCTTTAGGGGTGAGGGCCGCGCCGCGTTGTTCGATTTCACCGAAGCGGGCGCTGTGGCTGCCCCGGGCCTCGGCCTGATCGGTGAACGCGATCGGCTCGTCGAGTGCCTTGAAACTGGTCTGGCGCAACAGGATCGGGCACTGGCGGCGGGGCGGGCCTTCGATCACGGCTTTGGGGGTGATGCCGCGCGCCGGCATTTGCGCCTGGACGATATCGATGTCCAGGGTACGTGGCGTCAGGTGATTGATGTGCGGCCCCTTGAAGGCCACCACATCGGCAATCAGGCGATGCTGGGCGCTGAGCTGGCGATACTGTTCGGCGGTGACGGTAGCGCTGTGATGCCAGCGGAAGGTTTCCAGCGCGTGCACGACGAAATCCCGGGCTTGCGCTTCGGTGAGGCCGCCCTGGGTTTCGGCGCAGTCGATCAGGGTCAGCGCGGTGGGCGTGAAGATCGAGCGCTTGTCGAGCGTCGATTGGGCGAATGCCCGCAGCTCCGGGTCTTCGATCAGTTCCAGGCGCAACAGCGAGGTGAATACCCGGAACGGGCTGACTTGCAGCGCCTCTTCATGCACGGCGCGAAACGCGGTGGAGTGCACCGGTACCCCGGCCGGCGTCAGGTCGTAATAACCCACCGGTTGCATGCCCATGACCGCGAACAGACGGGCGAGGGTTGCCAGTTCTGCCGCCGTGCCGACACGGATCGCGCCATGGCGCTCCAGGTCCAGGCGCTCGATTTCGCCGGTGCTGTTCAACTGCCGGGCCACTTGCGGATCGCTGTCCAGCACATGACGGTTGGTCTGCTCCACCAGTTCCATCAGCGCGCCGTACAGGGGCACCTCTTCGCGGTACATGTCGGACATCGCTTTGGAGAAGCGTTGGCGGATCAGGTCGGGGCTGACGAAGTTCGGATGATTCATGAACACAATTCCTGGCGCGGTGACGTTGAGCAAAAGATCGCAGCCTTCCGCGTCGCCGACAAACGAAGTTTCTGACGAACTTCATTCTGCAAAGGACTGCATCCTCAGTGCAGGCGTTGATCCTGAGGGCTTTCCGAGCGCAGGGATGCCAAAAACTCCCGATACAGGCGTGCAGAACCGGCTGGCGCTTCGACCATGGGCATGTGCCCGATGCCCTCCCAGATTTCCACGCGCAGATTGGCCAGGCCTTTGCTCCAGATGGCCACGCTGCTGACGTCGATCAAGCGATCCTTGCGTCCCCACAGCAACAGCGCCGGCGCCGTTATGCCTGGAAGCTTCGGCTCCATCGGTGGGCTGGCGCGAAAGTCGCGGAAGATTTCTTCCAGTTCGTCACGTGCCTGTTCATAGCGATGGGCCATGGCGTCCAGCACCACGCGCGGCACCCAGGGAGGGGAGGCCATGGTCATGCCATAGAAGTATTTGAATTCTTCCCGGGAGTTGATCAGGAACGGGTTGTGGCCCTTGGCCAGGTGCCGTTCCAGGTCACTGGGTTCGGGCGCGGTGACACCCGCCGGGTCGAACAGGGCGACCGAGGCAATGCGGTCCGGATACGTGGCCGCCAACCATGCCGCGATATAGCCGCCCATCGAGTTGCCGATCACATGGACCTTGTCGACCCCACAGACATCGAGCAGCTGGATCATGCGCTTGGCCTGCAGCGGGATGTCATAGCCGCCGCCTTCCTTGAAGCCGGTTTCGCCATGGCCGGCGATGTCGGGGATGATCACCCGGTAGCTGCCGACAAAGTGCCGGGCAAAACGCAGCCAGAGATTTTTGTCGGCACTGAAGCCGTGCAGCATCAAGACGTTGCTGGACGCCTCATAAGGGCCGCCTTGCCAGGTCGAGACGGTCATTTCGGAAATGGGCACGACGATCTTGTGCAACTTGTACAGCCTGGCCTCGGTGGCCACGCTCAAGTCATAAAGCCAGTAGCCGACGGCCGGGTAACTCAACCAGCTCCAGGCGGCAAAGACCGCGATAGCGACAACCAGTAAAAGCATCAGGCGTCTTCCTTCTAACGGTTCAGGACAAGATGTGATCGGCGGGTTTCAGGGCTCGGGTCAAGCGATGGAAGCTGAAACTGAACCCCGGAAACATGGCAATCACATGACCGCTCTTGCTTTGATACCAACTGTGGCAGCCTCCTGACTTCCACACGGTGCGTTCCATTTCTCTATGGATCATTTCAGTGTAGGTACGTTCTGCCTCGGGGCGTACTTCAATGCTGCGCAAACCTCGTGATTCAAGGGTGCGGATGCAGTCGAGGATGTAATTCATCTGCGATTCGATGATAAACAGCGCCGACGTGTGGCCGATGCCGGTGTTCGGACCGGTGACGATAAACAGATTGGGAAAGTCCGGCAGGCTGGTGCCGAGGTAGGCACGGGGGAACTGGGCCCAGACATCTTTCAGGCGAGTGCCATGCTTGCCGGTGACCGGGTAGGAGATCACCCCGTCGGTGGCGTCGTAACCGGTAGACCAGACGATCAGGTCCACATCGATGTGCTGCCCGTCCTGCATGACGATGCCGGTTTCATCGAGGGCGGCAATGCCTTGTTCACGGCTGTGCAACGTCACATTGCTGCGCCCCAGTGCCGGGTACAGCGTGCTCGACAGAATCACCCGTTTGCAGCCGATGGTGTAGTCCGGCGTGAGTTTTCGCCGAAGTTCGGCGTCCGGTACCTGGCGTTTGATAAAGCGCAAGGCCTGGTGCTGGACCATGCGTATCGCGGGTTTCGAGTATTTGAAGGCAATCACCCGGGTTTCGAATTGCCAGTAAATCAGCCAGCGCAGCAACTTGTAGGCTGGTTTAAGCCCGAGCAACCAGCGCTGGAAACGGCCAAACGCGCGGTCAGCCCGAGGCAACACCCAATGCGGCGTACGCTGGAATACGTGCAGGTGCGCGACATCCGGGGCGATCGCCGGAATCACCTGGGCCGCACTGGCGCCACTGCCGACGATGGCCACGCGTTTTTGGCGGTAGTCGTAGGTGTGATCCCAGTTGTTGGTGTGAAAAGTCTTGCCCCGAAAGCGTTCCTGGCCCTCGAAGCGTGGCACCACAGGCTGGCTCAGGGGCCCGGTGGCATTGATCAGGAACTGCGCGTAGAAGGTGCCCTTGCCGGCCGTGTGGACCGCCCAGCGTTTGCTTGCGTCGTCCCATTCGACGCGTTCGACATTGGCCTGCAGTTCCACCCGATCGCGCAGGCCGAAGTGCTCCACGACATAGCGGGTGTAACGATGCAGTTCGGCCTGTTCGGCGAACATCTGCGTCCAGCGGTAGGGCGCGAAGGACAGCGAGTAAAGGGGCGAGGGCACGTCGACCGCCGCGCCGGGATAGGTGTTCTGGCACCAGGTGCCACCGAAGAAGTCACGCCGCTCGAGCAGGCGAAAGTCGGTGATGCCAGCCTTGAGCAAGTTGACCGCCGCACACTGACCACCAAAGCCGCTACCTATGATCAACACCCGAAAGGTCTGCATGGGCCTCCTCTTTCTCGTTTTCGCGTCAAGCCTGTCTTCATGTATAGCCAAACATTGAGCGTACGCTCGACGGCTATGCCACGGTATTCATCCCGCCCACCGGTGATGGCTATTTGACGTTACCCTGTTAGACTCCGAAAGATACGCGCAACCCTGGAATCATCAGGTACCGCTCTGTGGAGAGGTCCCAATGGGAAAGACGGGAGTGAAAGGACTTTCACTGGCCAGGAGGCTCTACACGTCGCGCATGCTCGGCCTGGTGCTGGGTCTGTTGTGCGTGAGTGTGGCGATGTACCCCCTGAACCCGGCGCCCTGGGTCTGGGCACTGATGCTGTTCAACGGTCTGATCTGGCCGCACCTGGCCTATCAATGGGCGCGTCGGGCCAAGGCTCCCTATCATGCCGAACACCGTAACCTGCTGGTTGACGCCTTTCTGGGTGGCTTCTGGGTGGCGGCCATGCAGTTCAATCCGCTGCCCAGCGCGACCACCATTTCCATGATGGCGATGAACAATGTGGCGATCGGCGGCTTGCGTTTTCTGTTGGCGGGCAGCGTCACGCAGATCCTGGGGATCGGCATCGGATGGCTGATTTTCAAACCGCTGTTCATTCCAGAAACCAGTCAGTTACAACTCTACGCCTGCTTGCCCCTGATGTGTTTTTACCCGCTGGCGCTGGGCTGGCTGTGCTTTCGCCAGGCCCATACCCTCGGCCGGCAAAAAAGTGAATTACTGGCCCTGAGCCGAACCGACAGCCTGACCGGTCTGCTCAACCACGGCGCCTGGAAGGATCAACTGGAAATCGAGTTTCAGCGTTGCCAGCGCCAGCACCAGGGCGGGGCGATTGCGCTGATCGACATCGATCATTTCAAACACATCAATGACACTTACGGTCACGTCGCGGGCGACATCGTGTTGCGGCAGCTGAGCAAGATGCTCAAGCAGAACCTGCGGGCCACCGATGTGGCCGGGCGTTATGGCGGTGATGAGTTTTGCGTGATTCTTCCGGATTTGCCCTTGAACAACGCGGCGGCGGTCATGGAAGCGCTGCGTGATCGCTTTGCCACGTTGGGTTATGAGCAGAATCCGGCGCTGAAAGTCAGCCTGAGCATCGGCCTGGCTGCGTTCAACCCTGGCCACAGTGACGTGACCTCGTGGCTCGGCGATGCCGACCAGGCATTGTACGAGGCCAAGACGACGGGGCGTAACCGGGTCATTTGCTGCAGCGATGGTCGCTCTCGGTATGAGTTGCTCGATTCGGTTTGATGTTGGTTGAGGCAGCCTGCCTTGCTCCCCGATTCCTTGGAGCTGGCTTGTCGGGGCGCCGCATCGCAGCGAAGGCGGCCTGACAGCCGACCTGTGTGTTGTTGACCGCGTACATATCCGTTGCTGCGGTAACGGCGGCTGACGGTTTCGCCCTTACGGCGAGTCACTTTTTTTACAAGCGCCTAAAAAAAGTAACCAAAAAAACGCTCGCCCCGAGCGTCCGGCCCCTCGCTTAGGCTCGGC
The DNA here is from genome assembly GCF_054481235.1 of Pseudomonas fluorescens group sp. PF-69. NCBI lineage: Bacteria > Pseudomonadati > Pseudomonadota > Gammaproteobacteria > Pseudomonadales > Pseudomonadaceae > Pseudomonas > Pseudomonas fluorescens group sp. PF-69. Next base: position 4,224,342 of record NZ_JBTMNC010000001.1, read on the forward strand.
GTTCCTTCGCTGCGGTATCCATCCGGGGACACTGCCCTCCGGTCGGCTTCGCTTCGACCTGCATGCAGCGTGTTCGACTGCGTCGAACGGCGCTGCGCGCCACTCCCCGGATGCACACCTCCACTCAGCCTCCCGAAGGGGCGGGTGGATCAAGATCAAAAGCTGCAGGCGAGCTAACGCTCGGCCTGATGAGTGGTGAGGAGCGGGTGGGTGTACGCCGTCGTGCTTTTCTGTGGGAGCTGGCTTGTCGGGGCGCCGCATCGCAGCGATGGCGGCCTGACAGCCGACCAATCATTTTCAGATGTACTCAATCCACTGTAGGAGCGAGCCCGCTCGCGATGAACGTCCGGGCAACGCGGGTATTCAGACAGCCCGCGTCGTCGTTGACGACCATCGCGAGCAGGCGATGGGGTTTCACGCAATTAACGTTTGCTCGCCATCACTCTTTTACGTGCATGAACTCTTCCGCCCAACGGATGTATTCCGCTGGTTGCGTATAGGTGTGAGTCAATTCCGTCGCGCTCAGGTCGGCGGCCTGGGTGAAGATCTGTCGTTGCTCGCGCAGGCTGTCGTAGGTGGCCTTGATCGCGGCGAAGTAGGCGCCGTGGCCGTCGATGACGACGCGCACGCCCAGTTCGGCCAGGCGTACATCATCACGCAACAACGGATTTCCGTAGGTCACGAGCATCAGCGGCACACTCAGGTGCTCGGCGATTTGTTCCAGATGGTCGAAATCCTTCACGCCAACCATGCAGATGCCATCCGCCCCGGCGGCCTGGTATTGCTTGGTGCGGCTGATGATTTCCTGCACCGGAAGAATCCCTGCGTGGGTGCGGGCGATGATTGCCAGTTCCGAGTCACACCGGGCTTCCAGGGCTGCGCGGATCTTGCCGACGCCTTCGGCAACGGTGATCAGGTCCGTGGACTTGCGGCCGAATTGCGCCGGCAGCAAGGTGTCTTCGATGGTCAGGGCGGCGACGCCGGCACGTTCGAGCTCGACGATAGTGCGCATGACATTGAGGGCGTTGCCGTAACCGTGGTCGGCATCGGCGATCACTGGCAGTTGGGCGACGCGGCCGATGCGGGTGGCCTGCTCGGCGAACTCGCTGAGGGTGATCAAGGCGAAGTCTGGGGCACCCAGTACCTGCAGCGACGCGACCGACCCGCCGAGAATACCCACTTCAAACCCCAGGTCCGCCGCGATGCGCGCCGACATCGGATCGAAGACCGACGCCGTGTGGTAGCAAGTGTTGGAAGCGAGTAATTGACGAAAACTGCGGCGCAAATCTTGATGAGAAAGCCTGGACATATGAGTTCCACCAATGGGAATGGAAGGGCTTGAGCAAAAGTGTCAACGCCGAAGACGTAAAAGGCTATCACGGGGGGCGGTCGAGAATGATGACGAATTTGCAGATGAAGCCCAACAGTTGGCGACGCGGTAGCGATTACGCCGCCACCGACTGCAACTGTTGCGGGCGCAGCGGTACGGCGCGGACCGAGTCACCGGGTTGCAGTTGCAGGCGTTTGACGGTGAGGCGGTCGACGATCAGGCGCTCGTCCACCAGGCGCGCCGGCGAGGCGGTGATGCGGCAGTTTTCCAGGCGACGGTTGTGGATCAGCCACACGGGAGCCTGGTCGTCCAGGGGGGCGATGGTCAGCTCCAGTAACTGACTGTCGCGCACGCCGCGGATGCTCGAAACGGGGGACTCGATCACCGGGCCGGCGTCGAAGATGTCGATGTAACCCTTGTGGGCAAAACCTTCGGCGGTGAGGATCTTCAGGGCCGGCCCGGCCTTCGCGTGAGGCTTGCCGATCACCGCCTGGGCCTGTTCGGTCAGCAGGCAGGCGTACAGCGGTTGGCGCGGCATCAGTTCCGCGATGAACGCTTTGTTGCCCAGCCACGACAAGTGATCGGCGTGCTTGAAGTCCATTTTGAAGAAGTGGCGACCGACGCTGTCCCAGAAGGGAGAGCAGCCTTTTTCGTCGGCACTGCCGCGCAGTTCGGCGATTAACTTGTCCCCGAACAGGTGCGCAAACTCGGCCACGAACAACAAACGCCCCAGGGACAGCAACCGGCCGTGATGGCTCTGACGTCGATCGGGCCGCAGGAACAGCGAGCGCAGATCCGATTGACCGGTCATTTCATTGTTCATGAACAAGGTCGGGATGTGCCGCTCGATGCCCAGGTCCGGTGATGAGCTGACCGTCAGCCCGACCCGGTAGCTGTACCAGGGTTCGCGCAGGCCCACGGCCCCGGTCAGGGCGCTGACGCCCACCACTTGCTGGTCGTCGTCTTCGAGGACGAACAGGTAATCGGCGTCGGCGCGCTCGACTTGTTCGGCGAAGGTTCTTTGCGCCCAGCGCAATCGGTGAAGCAGGTGCTCTTCGTTGGCCGGCAGCGACGTCAGTCCGCAACCAGCCTGGCGGACCAGTGCGAGCAAGGCGGGCAGATCCGTCACCTGGACCGGACGAACTATCATGCTGCAACTCCTTGCGCGAGCCTGCACGGGGACGGCCGTTGTGCGCGGTGAGGGAAGCGGATCACAAGGCAATCAGCCGGATCGGGCTGCCTTCGCTCACCTTCAGGGCCGCGCACATTTCGGCGTCCAGGGTCAGGGGCTGCCCGGCGCGGTAATCCAGGTCGGCGACGATGGCACGGTAATTCTCCAGCGAGTCATTGCAAAGCAGATAGCGGCCACGGGCGTCGATGGATGAGCCGGGTTTCACCGTGGCGGTCGCGCTTTGCGCAATGGAACGAATGCCAGCGGTGCGTGCATACAGCGTTGGGCCGCCGTCAAAGAGATCGACATAACTATTGGTTTGGAAACCCTCGCGCTCGAGGATATCGAAGGCCTCCTGGCCATCGGGGTGAACCCGGCCGATGCAGTCTTGCGCGGCCTGGGGCAGCATTGGCACGTAGATCGGGTATTGCGGCATCAGTTCGGCAAGAAACGCTCGACTCTCAAGCCCGCAGAGCCGCTCGGCCTCGACATAGGGCAGGTCGATGAAGTGCTTGCCCAGCGCATCCCAGAACGGCGAATGCCCGTCATCGCGGCTGAAACCAACGATTTCGCTGATGACCCCGTCGGCAAAGCGCGGCGCGTGGGCGGCGATGAACAGCAGTCGCGCCCGTGACAACAGTTCGGAGTACGCCGTGCGCACCAGCGTCGGATCGATATGAAAACCGCGCAGCAAGGTATGGCCGCCGAGGTCGTGGCACAGCGACAGAGCCGGCACGCCATGCTCGATGTTCAGCTCCCGCGAGGCACTGTTGAAGTGACGGTTGCGCAGGCTGTAGAACGGCTCGCTGAAACCCGCCATGGCGAGAATTTCCGAGCAGCCCGCCAGTCGCCGCGTCGTCGAGTCTTCCAGCACGAAGACGTAATTCTCGGGGCCCGGGCTCTGGACGGTTTGCTCGAACGAGGTGCATGAGTCGAGAATTTTATCGTGCAAGCATTCGCTGTCGTCGGGCAGCGACGTGATGCCCACCAGGCTTTCGCGGGCCAGCCGCTGCAATTGGGGCAGGTCGGTTAACACCACTGGACGCAAGACCAGCATGGATGCACTCCTGTATCAAAGCGTTCGGTGGCTGGCACCGAACCTGACAATCACTGTCGGTTTCCACGGATTGATCGGCGGTTGCCTTGTCGGACGCCGCTCTTTTTCAGGTGCTATTGCGGATTGACCGCGCGCGGTATCAGGTCTGCGTCGGGACTGATCGGGTGGCGCGTGGCTTTGGACGGTGAACTGTCCAGACGGGAGTCAATGATCGGGTCGTTAAATGAGCGCATCCGGGCTCCTGCTGGATGGGGCGATAATCCGTTGAAACCAGTATTTGATTAAGGCGCACTACATGTCTAGTTAATTTTGGTGCGGTTTTCCAACGCCGAAAATTGAGCGAAATGCCTGTACGCCGATGGCGACGGGGATGACGGCCAACCGTGTAGGGCATTGCCTATAAACAGATCGGAGACGGCTTTTGTTGTCAGACGAAATGCCCCTTCGACAACCTTTCTTGCGGCACAATTGCGCGACCACCGGCAAGTCGCCGTCCCTTACTTTCCATCGACAGAGTAATCCTTCGTGCAGGCGACCCGTTTGACCCTGATATGCCACGCTCGAACCGTCGCACAAAAATTGGCGAGGTTTCCTGCGGATGAACCTCTGGAGATGGATTGGCAATCGGTGCGGGGTTCCCGTCGTGCTCAATTCAAAAATGCTCCACGGCTGTTGTGCGGCCCGGAACTGCGGACCCGGCAGACCGCCGAACTGTTCGGCAGCCACGCTGAGGTGGTCGAGGCATTGCGCGATTGCGATGTCGGGCGCTGGAGCGGTCAGCGCATCAATGACCTGCAAAAATCCGAAGCGCAATGGCTGCAGTCCTGGCTCGCCGACCCGGCTTCGGCGCCCCACGGTGGCGAGTCGGTGAGCGAGGTGACTGAACGGGTGGTCGCCTGGCTGACGACATTGCAGGCGACACCGGGGCATGTGGTGGCGGTGACGCATCCGTTTGTCATCCGCGCCGCGCTGACGTACGTGCTGCACGGTTCGGCATTCAATCTGATTGATGTCGAGCCGCTGTCGAGCGTCGAACTCCGGTTCCAGGGTTGCTGGCGATTGCGCTTGGCGGGCGCTGAGCCCGAGGATAGATGCGGATGAAAAAACTCCTGGTCATCGGCATCGGCGCCGGCAACCCCGACTACATCACGATTCAGGCGGTGAAGGCGCTGAACAAGGTCGACGTGTTTTTCCTGATGGACAAGGGCCAGAGCAAGGACACGCTGATCGACCTGCGCCGTGACATCTGCGAACGCTACATCACCGATCGCCATTATCGCTTCGTCGAAGCCCGCAGCCCTGAGCGCGAGCGCGGGGATGTGGACTACAAGGCCAGTGTCGATGACCTGAACCTGGCCAGGCAGCGAACCTTCGAGAGGCTGATCAATGAGGAAATGTCCGACGACCAGTGCGGTGGTTTCCTGGTTTGGGGTGACCCGGCGTTGTATGACAGCACCCTGCGCATCTTGCAGGCGATTCTGGCGTCAGGCGCCTGTGCCTTCGAATTCGAGGTGATCCCGGGCATCACCAGCGTTCAGGCGTTGGCGGCGCAGCACAAAGTGACGCTCAATCAAATTGGCGGCTCGATTGAAATCACCACCGGCCGGCGCCTCGCCGCCGGTCAGGTGAGCGATGCCGACAGCCTGGTGGTGATGCTCGATGCCCAGGATGCCTATCATCAGGTGGCGGATCGTGAGACCGATATTTACTGGGGGGCCTACCTGGGGACGCCGGATGAAATCCTGATCAGCGGCAAGCTCAAGGATGTGGCGGATGAGATCGAGCGGGCGCGCAAGGCGGCCCGACTGGCCCATGGCTGGATCATGGACACCTATCTGTTGCGCAAGCCTTGACCCCACGCCCAAACCGCTCCCGATACACCGACGGCGGTACACCGACCACGCTGCGAAACGCCACCCGGAAGCTTTCCACCGAACGATAACCACAGCGCAGGGCAACCTGCTCGGTGTTTTGATCGGTGCTTTCCAGCAGTTCGCGGGCGCGGCCCAGGCGCTCATGTTGCAGCCAGGCCTTGGGTGACTGGCCGCTGGCTTCGCTGAAGCGGCGCAGGAAGGTTCGCTCGCTCATGGCCGCTTCGCTGGCCAGGTCACGTACTTCCAGCGGCTCATGCAATCGCTCCCGTGCCCACTGCATGACGCGGGAAAGATCACTGCGCGGCGCAGGACTGACCGGCGTCGGAATGAACTGCGCCTGGCCACCAGTGCGTTGCGGCGACATCACCAGCCGCCGTGCCACCGAATTGGCCACTTGTGTGCCGAAATCCCGAGCCACCAGATGCAGGCACGCGTCGATGCCGGCAGCGCTGCCGGCCGAGGTAATCAACTGGCCTGAATCGACGTACAACACATCGGGGTCCACCAGAATGTTCGGAAAGCGTTGCGCCAGCTCCGTGGTGTAGCGCCAGTGTGTGGTCGCACTGTGACCATCGAGCAACCCGGTGGCGGCCAGCACGAACACCCCGGAACAGATCGACAGCAACCGTGCGCCCCGGGCATGGGCCTGGCGCAGGGCGGCGAGCAGTGCCTCGGGCACCGCTGCCTGGCGGTCGCGCCAGCCGGGAATGATGATGGTCCGGGCCTGTTCGAGCAGTTCCAGGCCGCCATCGGCCAGCACCTGGATGCCACCCATGGCGCGCATCGGTCCTTGATCGACAGCGGCGACGCAATGCTCGTACCAAGGGAAATCGAACTCCGGCCGCGCCAGGCCAAAGATCTCGACGGCGATGCCGAACTCGAACGTACAGAGGCCGTCGTAGGCCAGAATGGCGACCGATCCTGGGGTAGGCTGCATTTGGCGGAAAATTCCCGGTGAGTGTCTTGTGCGCCACTTTAGCCGCAAGGGGCAGGCGAATAAAGTGTGTTCACACCCAACGACACTTAGGAGTACTGCCCATGACCAGTCTGGTTCGCGAAATTCCCGCCGCCCCCTCGGCCATTGCCCTGATGCACTTCAGCAATCGCCTGACGTTCGAAACCGATTGCTCCGACGTCCATGGCAGTCAGGCCGCTGGCGAAGTTGATTTCATTCTGTTGGACGTGCGCGGCCCGCTGGCCTTCGAGCGTGGGCATGTACCGGGGGCGATCAATATTCCGCGGCGATTGCTCAGCGCTGAAGGTCTGGCGTTTTACCCGAAAAACACCCTGTTCGTGGTCTATTGCGCCGGCCCTCACTGCAATGGCGCGAACAAGGCGGCGGTGAAACTGGCGGCGCTGGGCTATCCGGTCAAAGAGATGATCGGTGGCGTGACCGGGTGGCTGGATGAAGGATTTAAATTGAGCGCCGCGGTGCAACGTCCAGCCACAGCGCCGATTGGATGTGAATGCTGATCAACTGAGGTGAGGGAGCAAGCTCCCTCGCCACAGGTTTAGCGTGTGCCTGACGACGCGTGCCACCACCCATCCAGCGTCGCCTGCAACCACTCGAACACGGTTGCATGGGCGGCGCTGTCTTGCTGACCCCGCGGCAATGGCGATTCATCCGCAAAATGCTCATTCAGGACAGCCACCGATTCGGCGTTCCACTCCGGATGGAACTGCAAGCCCACCCGAGTCGGCCCGGCGCGGTACATCTGCTGTTCGCACTGCATGCTGCTGGCCAGCAGTTGCGCATTCGGTGGCAGGTCGATGGCGTCTTCGTGCCACTCCAGCACCTGCAGCGACTGGCCATCGACAAAGGTCACGGGCGTCCATCCGGTTTCCATTCTGTCCATCCGTCGCACATTCCCGCCCAGACTCAGTGCCAGTAACTGCGCCCCCAGACAAATCGCAAACACCGCTGCGCCTTGATCCAGGCTGGCTCCCAGCCACTGACGTTCGGTTTCCAGCCACTCTGGCCCGGCGTTGGCCTCATGAGGCCCACCCAACAGAATCACGGGGGCTGCACTCACGGGCGGCAACTGGCCGAGGTCGGCGCGAAATACATTCAGGGTCAAACCACGGGATTCGGCCCACAGGGCGATAGCGCCGGGACCTTCAGCGGGATGGTGCTGGATCAGATTCAAGGACGGCATCACGCATCTCTTCAGGGGCAGGTGGGCGGCCAATGTGCCGCAAAAAATGCTGGGTCGCCAGCGCGATTCTTCGGTCGGAATACAGCTGAATTCTTGTAGGTTTTTTTCGATTTGGCGGATTGTCTGACAGTCTTTGCACTGCGATGGCGCACGCCCCATCGGCCTTTATTCCTGCGGCCACTTTTATGTAAGTATTTGTCGCTTCAACACAATTTGCCCTCCTGAAGCCACTCTAGACTGCCGGCCACTTCGGTCTTTACCAGCCACAAGCTACCGACCGAACGCTGCCAATAAGAGCCTCCGCACACAGGAGTTATAAATGAAGAAGCTAGTGATGTTCGGTGCCCTGGCACTGTCGATGCTGTCCCTGACCGCCGTGGCCGAAGACGCCAAACCGATCCGTATCGGTATCGAAGCCGGTTACCCGCCGTTCTCGATGAAAACCCCTGACGGCAAACTGACCGGTTTTGACGTGGACATCGGCGACGCCCTGTGCGAGCAGATGAAAGTGAAGTGCACCTGGGTCGAGCAAGAGTTCGACGGCCTGATCCCGGCACTGAAGGTCAAGAAAATCGACGCCATCCTGTCGTCCATGACCATCACCGACGACCGCAAGAAGAACGTCGATTTCACCATCAAGTACTACCACACCCCGGCGCGCTTCGTGATGAAGGAAGGCACCGATGTGAAGGACCCGCTCACCGAACTCAAAGGCAAGAAAGTCGGTGTGCTGCGCGCCAGTACCCACGACCGCTTTGCCACTGAAGTGCTGGTGCCGGCCGGCATCGACCTGGTTCGCTACGGTTCCCAGCAGGAAGCCAACCTGGACATGGTGTCGGGACGCGTTGACGCGCTGCTGGCCGACTCGGTCAACCTGGACGACGGTTTCCTGAAAACCGACGCCGGTAAAGGTTTCGCGTTCGTGGGCCCTGAATACAACGATCCGAAATACTTCGGTGGCGGCGCCGGTATTGCCGTGCGCAAGGGCGATAAGGAGCTGGCGGACAAGTTCAACACCGCTATCACCGACATCCGCGCCAACGGCAAGTACAAGCAAGTGCAGGACAAGTACTTCAAGTTTGACGTTTACGGCGAGTAATCGAACCGTGCAAAAGGTGGCAACCGTTGACGCGGTTGCCATTTTTTTATGATTTTCAATCAGGCCGCGATTTCTTGTGGGAGCGAGCTTGCTCGCGAAGGCGTTGTGTCAGGCAACATCAATGTTGAATGTGCAGACCTCTTCGCGAGCAAGCTCGCTGCCACAAGGGATCTTGGTGCCGCTGATATCGGAGCGCCCCATGCAACGCATCAACCACTCTCTGCCCTGGAGCCATCTGGGGACCGAACGCACCCTCAGCGTGTTCCGTTATGGCGCGGGCACTCGCAAGGTCTACATCCAGGCCAGCCTGCACGCCGACGAGCTGCCCGGCATGCGTACCGCCTGGGAACTGAAAAAGCGCCTGGCCGAGCTGGAAGACCAGGGTCGGTTGCAGGGTGTGATCGAACTGGTGCCCGTGGCCAACCCCATTGGGCTGGATCAGCATCTGCAAGGCAGCCACATGGGCCGCTTCGAACTGGGCAGTGGCAAGAACTTCAACCGCTCGTTCGTCGAACTCAGCGCACCGGTGGCGCAGTTGATCGGTGATCGCCTGGGCAGCGATGCCGAGGCCAACATCGCGCTGATTCGCCAGACCATGGGCCAGGTGCTCGACAGTCTGCCGAGCCCGGCGTCACAGCTGGAAGCCATGCATCGCCTGTTGCTGCGCCACGCTTGCGACGCGGATATCACCCTCGATCTGCATTGCGACTTCGAAGCGGCGATTCACCTTTACGCCCTGCCGCAACACTGGCCGCAGTGGCGATCCCTGGCTGCGCGCCTGAAGGCCGGTGTCGCCTTGCTGTGCGAAGATTCTGGCGGCAGCTCGTTCGACGAGTCTTGTTCCTCGCCATGGTTGCGTCTGGCCAGGGCGTACCCCGAGGCGGCCATTCCACCGGCCAACCTGGCGACCACTCTGGAGCTGGGCAGCATGGGCGACACCCGCGTCGATCAGGCCCAAGCCAATTGCGAAGCCATTCTCGGCTTCCTCGCCGAACAGGGATTCATCCTGGGCACCTGGCCAGAGGCGCCTGTCGAATGCTGCGAAGGCATGCCGTTCGAAGGCACCCAATACCTGTTCGCACCGCATCACGGCGTGGTCAGTTTCCTGCGCGATGCCGGTGAGTGGGTGGAGAAGGGCGATGCGCTGTTTGAAGTGGTCGACCCGTTGAACGACAAGGTCACCACCGTTCGCGCCGGCACCAGCGGCGTGTTGTTCGCCATCGACCGCGGTCGTTACACGCAACCGGGCACCTGGCAGGCGAAAGTCGCCGGACGAGATCCGATTCGGGTCGGCAAGCTGATCAACGACTGAGCCGATTCACCTGCAAGCCAACGCCTTCACAGGGGAGTGCGTAGCCGGGAAGAGATGTTAGGCTCTGTCCCGAATCCTGCGCACTGTGAAGGAAGCTCCATGTTGAAATTTCTTGCTCTGCTCACGCTGTTGGCGTCCGCCGCTGTCCACGCTCAAACCCCGCTGCAAACCGATCTGCCGCTCAAGTACCTGGAGCAGGCCAACGTCGATTCCCGCGATCAACCCCTGGTGATTTTCCTCCACGGTTACGGCAGTAACGAGCAGGATCTGTTCGGCATCAAGGATGACTTGCCCGCGCAATACACCTACCTGTCGGTCCGTGCGCCGATGGTGATGGAAGAGGGCAGTTACCAGTGGTTTCGCAAGAAGGGTGAAGGTGCCTACAACGGCGAGACAGATGATCTGAAGACCAGCGCCCAATTGCTGCTGGATTTCGTCGCCCAGGCGGCGAAGAAATATCACACCGAACCGGACAAGGTGTTTTTGGTGGGATTCAGCCAGGGCGCGATCATGTCGTACGAGGTCGCCCTGCGCCACCCCGAAGCGGTGGGCGGGATCGCGGCGTTGAGCGGACGGATTCTGCCGGTGCTCAAATCGGAGCTGCAACCGGATGAAAAACGCCAGTCGCTGGCGATTTTCATCGGGCATGGCACGGCGGATAAACGCCTGCCGTTCAGTGACGGCACTGACGCCGACAGCCTGCTCAAGAGCGCGTCACTCGAACCCGAGTTTCACGCCTACCAAGGGGTTGGCCACAACATCAGCGCCGACGAGGTGCAGGATTTGAGTGCCTGGTTGCAGCGCCTCAATCCTTGATGTTCATTTGCCGCTGACGATCTGCTTGATCAGGGTTTCGTGGGCAGCCATGTCGCCGGGACGGGAAATCACCCGGACCACGGTCATGTGACTGCCGGACGCCGCCATCAACGTCGTATTGAGGGTCTGACCACCGCCCTGGGTGGCGGTGCTGTCGACCTGGCGCAGGCCCAGTCCGGTTTTTTTCAGGGTCAGGCTTTTTTCGCTGAGTTTGTTGTAATCCGGCAGGGCCTTGCGTTGCGCGGCGTCGAAGTCGGCTGCGGTGCCGTCGAGAAACGCGCCGTCGTTGTCTTCGACCTTGACCCCTTCCGGCAGGCTGTTTTCAGCGGCGATCACCACGGTCTTGGTGGTTTCGTTGCTGTACATGGTGCCGCTCGCACCGGTGGGGCTGGTCGGCAGCGGGTTGGCGATGAAGCCCTTGGGCAGGGTGAAGGTGAACTTGCCGCCGAGCATCGAGACTTTCTGAGTCGGTGCCGTCTCTTTGGCAGTGGCCTTGGCGGCCTGCGCATTCAAAGCCCCAAGACTGGCCGCCGCTGCCAGCAACAGAACAACGGCTTTTTTACTCAACAGTGACATTCGGAATCTCCAGGGATGGTCGCGCGATGGGGCGGCGATCATCCCATGGAGGTTATGGCGGGTTCCAGTACGGACTAACGGACGGTCACTGATGCTCGGGGGTATTCTTGCCTGGCGTGTAAAACGCTCAGGATCTCGATTCGATCCGTTAATTGATAAACCACCAGGTAGTTGGGGTGCACAACAATTTCACGGGTACCAGGCACTCGGCCAAATCGATAGAGATAGGGTGTTCAGGTAGGGCTGAAGCAGCGGCCTCGATGGCTTGGGACAGGTCGATCGCTGCTGCCACGTTACGATCGCCAATGTAATTAAGGATTTGCCAGAGTTCGGCCCGCGCTTCAGGCCGCCACTCAACCGGCATCGCGCTTGTTGCGCTTCGATTCGATAAGGGCTCGCATTTCAGCCATCACTTGGTCGTGCGGGATACTTGGGCGTGGATCATCCAGTGAAGCCTGGACCTTCGCGTGGAACCAACGGTCGTAGCTGGCGGCCTGCTCTTCGGTTTCGAATTCTGAAACGATGGGGGAAAGGTCGGCGCTCATGGGGGCCTCCGGAATCAATGCTTGTCAGACTAAGGGGTATGTGGCGAGTTGTCGTTGCTGTCTGGATGAAGTACACCTTGCCCAGGTGCCGGTTGACGACTCCCGCCAGGACAAATCGTAGTTCCCAGGCTTGCGACGGCCAACCCTAAGATGCCGTCGGAGATTTCCTCGTTCGTTCTACGAATCATCCGTTGTAGAGGGGCATGCAGACAGTGCAGGGCGAGGGCAAGCCCCCTCGCCACAAGGTCTGGTGCAGTCAAACCTCCCGGCGCACCGGATAGCTTTTGATCACCTCCAGAAACTCGATCCGACGCTCCCGGGCCAGCAACTCCGGCAGCCGTTGTTCATACGCCTGACGGTAGGGCTTGCTCAGGTGGCGAGTGATGAAGTCCTCCTTGCTGCAATTCCAGGTTTCGTAGAGCACCAGGGTGTTCGGGTCGTCCTGGAGCTGGTGCACCCAGGTGTTGACGAAATCCGGCTCGGCCGACATCTGGTGCACGACGTCCAGCAGGCGTTCCCTGGTTTCGGCGAAACGTTCCGGTTTGGCGGGCAGGTAAACGATAAACGCGACTTGATCACTCATTTCATCACCTTCGAACGTCGGGAACGGGTTATCGGGCCTGGTTCTGCGGGAACAGGTTACGGCGGGTTTCTTCGTCGAATTCGGCTTTCAGCACCAGTTGCCCTTTCAGGCCGTGAGCGCGCTGGGCCGCGGGGCGGGCGCTGATTTCATCGAACAGACGCTTGACGTTCGGGTAGGCGGCCAGGCCGTTTTCGCCAAGGATGTACGGCGCGTAATTGGCCCAGCCCCAGAGCGCCATGTCGGCGATGCTGTAGGTGTCGCCGGCCAGGTACGGGTGATCGGCCAGACGCTGGTCGAGCACGCGGTAGTGACGCTCGACTTCCTTGAGGTAGCGGTTTTTCGCGTAGGGCAGGTCCTCCGGTGCGTGGTGCAGGAAGTGCACGGCCTGGCCCGAGAACGGCGAGAGGCCGGTGGCGATGAACATCAGCCACGACAGCAACTCGGCATTGCCGGCAGCGGTGGTCGGCAGGAAGCGCTGATGTTTGTGTGCCAGGTGCAGCAGGATCGCTTGCGAGTCGAAAACCGTGGCGTCGCCATCGATCAGGGCCGGCACCTTGGCGTTCGGGTTGATCGCCAGGAAAGCCGGCAGGTGTTGTTCGCCCTTGAAGGTATCGACGCCGATCAATTCATAAGGCGTTTGCAGTTCTTCGAGCAGCAGGGCGACTTTCATCGGATTAGGCGAAGGGTGGAAAAAGAATTTCATGGTGTAGGCCTCAGTCGGTCGTGGGTTGTGAACTGAGGTTGATGTTGGGCGAAACCCATTCGATTGACGTACGGGGTTTTTGCTTTACTCGTACGAAACCATCGAATGTGTCCGCCCGATGACCTGAAGCAACTAGCGCTTGATGGCGGTACTCCCAGCGTCCGCCGCCACCGGGTCGACGGGCCGCGCCAGCAAGCGTTTGGTCACCCCCAGCATCGCCACGGACACCGCCACTCCCAGGACGAATGCGTTCATCCCGAGTGTTGGCAATGCCAGCGTCAGGACCAGGCAAAAGGCCGAGAACGAGTACATCCCGGTCGCCGTCGCGCGCAGCAGGGCAGCGGTAAACGCCGGACCACGGGTTTGCTGGGAAAACACTGCCATCACGCTGCCCAGCACCGGGAACACGGCGAGCAGGCCGCTCCAGCGATCACCCACAGTGCTGGCAAGCAAGGTGACCGCGAGGGTCAGCAGGGCGCCGGCGATCATGCGCAGCAGCAGTTTGTCTGACTTGGGGGCCGGGCCTGACAGGATCGGCTGCACCGACGGGAACAGGTGGGGCGCGGCCAACAGTGCCGTTGCGGCGGCGATCACCGACAGTGGCAGCGACGGCGGGATCAACGACAGCAGCACCGCTGCCGTGGCCCACACCAGCAGTGAAGTCGTTAGCGCCAGCGGCCATCCCGTGCGTTGGGCGACCTGCGCATAGGTCACACAGAAGGCGATCATCGCGAACATCGCCGACAGTGCCGCCATGGCCGATTGCGCGGCGAAGGCTTCACCTTGTTCGATGGCGAGGAAAAACAGAATCGGCCCGACCACCACCGGCAATCCCGACAACCAACCGGCCACGCTCGGCCCCCAGCGTTTACCGGCCAGGGAAATGAGCAGCAGGAATCCTGGAATGACCAGCAGTTTGAGCATCAGCACACGCACATCTCCAATTTGTTTCAGGCGGCAACGTTAGCATTGCGAACAGTGGATTGCTCTATAACGGTTGATTTTTTGTATACAACATTTCCCTCCCATACCGCACACTTCTGTAGAGCTGGCTTGCCAGCGAACGCGGCAACGCCATAATCGGAAGCGACATGCTCATCACCGCCAACCCGGCTCCCGCAGGGTTTTGCGTATACGCTGAAACGTCTAAGCTGGGCGTCTCCCACCTGTAGATGGACCCTCGCGTGAAATTCAGCTTGCCCAAAGTCGGCACCGCGCCGTTTTGCCCCCCGGAAGTGGCGGGCAGTGTTGCCGTCGACCCCAATGCCTCCTTTTTCAAACGCGTGCTGCGCTTTGCCGGCCCCGGTTTGCTGGTGTCCATCGGCTATATGGACCCGGGCAACTGGGCGACCGCCATCGAGGCCGGCTCGCGGTTTGGCTACAGCTTGCTGTTCGTGGTGCTGCTGGCGAGCCTGGCGGGGATGGTGGTGCAGTGTTTGTGTTCGCGCCTGGGCATCGCCACCGGGCGTGACCTGGCGCAGTTGTCCCGGGAGCGCTACAGCACGCGGACTGCGCGCACGCAGTGGCTGCTGGCGGAAATCTCGATCATCGCCACCGACCTCGCCGAAGTGCTGGGCTGTGCGTTGGCGTTCCATTTGCTGCTCGGTTGTTCGCTGACCTTCGGCATTGCCCTGACCGCGTTCGATACCCTGCTGGTGCTGGCCCTGCAAAACCGGGGCTTTCGTCGTCTGGAAGCGATCATGCTGGTGCTCGTGGCCACCATCGGCGCGTGCTTCTTCGTCGAACTGCTGTTGATCAAGCCTTACTGGCCCGACGTCGCCCGAGGTTTCACGCCTTCACTCTCCGCCATCGGCGAGGCCGCGCCGCTGTATTTGGCCATCGGCATTCTCGGGGCCACGGTGATGCCGCATAACCTCTACCTGCACACGTCGATCGTACAGACCCGGCTGATCGGCAAGGACCTGGCGAGCAAGCAGGACGCCGTGCAACTGGCGCGCATCGACACCATCGGCTCCCTGGCCCTCGCGCTGTTGGTCAACGCGGCCATCCTGATTCTCGCTGCCGCGGCGTTTCACCAGACCGGGCATACCGCTGTCGTGGATATCCAGGACGCCTATCACTTGCTCGATCCTCTGGTGGGCGGGGCGTTGGCCAGCGTGCTGTTCGGCGTTGCGTTGCTGGCTTCGGGACAGAGCTCGACCTTCACCGGGACTATTGCCGGCCAGGTGATCATGGAGGGCTTCCTGAACCTGCGGATTCCTTGCTGGCAGCGGCGCTTGATCACCCGCGGCCTGGCACTGATCCCGGCGTTCATTGGCGTGTGGCTGATGGGCGACGGTGCCATCGGCAAGTTACTGGTGCTCAGTCAGGTGGTGCTGAGTCTGCAATTGCCGTTTGCCCTGTACCCGCTGATCCGGATGACCAACGATCACAGACTCATGGGGCCGTTTGTGAACCGGTTACCGACGCGGGTGCTGGCGTGGGGGTTGTTCGTGTTGATCAGCGGGGCGAACAGCTGGTTGATCCTGCAGTTTCTGGCATGACGCTGTCTGAAAGCCAGAAAAAAGAAACCCGGTGCGACGCGAGTCACACCGGGTGTTTTACCAGGCTGCAACGGTTCTTCGTGGGTCCCCGTGCAGCCTGTTGAACGCGTTAGGCCCGCTCGAGCGCCAGTGCCACGCCCTGTCCACCACCGATGCACAGGGTGGCGAGGCCTTTCTTGGCGTCACGCTTGATCATTTCATGCAACAGCGTCACCAGTACCCGGCAACCCGACGCACCGATCGGGTGGCCCAGGGCGATGGCACCGCCGTTGACGTTGACCTTGTTCAAGTCCCATTCCAGGTCCTTGGCTACAGCCAGCGATTGTGCGGCGAAGGCTTCGTTGGCTTCGATCAGGTCCAGTTGATCGATGGACCAACCGGCCTTGTCCAGGCAACGACGGGTGGCCGACACCGGGCCGATGCCCATGATCGCCGGGTCCACGCCAGCGTTGGCGTAGGCCGCGATTTTCGCCAGTACCGGCAGGCCCAGGGCCTTGGCTTTCTCGGCGCTCATCAGGATCACCGCTGCCGCGCCGTCGTTGAGCGACGAAGCGTTACCGGCAGTCACCGAGCCGTCCTTTTTGAAGGCTGGCTTGAGTTTGCCCAGGGATTCGGCGGTGGTGCCGGCCCGTGGTTGCTCATCGGTGGCGAAGGACAGCGGATCGCCCTTGCGCTGGGGAATCAGGATCGGCGTGATCTCATCGACAAAACGCCCGCCTTCGATGGCGGCGGTGGCTTTCTGCTGCGAGGCGGCGGCGAATGCATCCTGCTGCTCGCGGGTCAGGCTGTACTTCTCGGCCAGGTTTTCGGCGGTGATGCCCATGTGGTAATCGTTGAATGCGTCCCACAGGCCGTCGCTGATCATGGTGTCGACGAGCTGCGCGTTACCCATGCGCAGGCCGGTGCGGGCACCGGGCATGACGTAGTTGGACAGGCTCATGTTTTCCTGGCCACCAGCGATGATCACCTCGGCGTCGCCGCAACGGATGGCCTGGGCGCCGAGGTGCAGGGCCTTGAGGCCGGATCCGCAGACTTTGTTCAGGGTCATGGCAGGCACGGCGAAGGGCAGGCCGGCCTTGATCGATGCCTGGCGCGCGGGGTTTTGCCCGGCGCCGGCGGTCAACACCTGGCCCATGATCACTTCATCGACTTGGGCAGGGTCCAGGCCGGTTTGCGCCAGCAACTGACGGATGACCGCCGCGCCCAGGTCAACGGCGGATACGTTTGCCAGGGAGCCCTGGAAACTGCCGATGGCGGTGCGTGTAGCGGCAACAATGACGACTTCTTGCATGGAATGATTCCTCACTGGTCAGCGAACTGCATTTCCGGAACGTGGTCCGGCACGATCAGTTTGCCGGCGGTTTTGGCAACGATCTCTTCAACGCTGACGCCGGGTGCGCGTTCCTTGAGATGGAAGGCGCCGTCCTGGATTTCCAGATAGGCCAGGTCGGTCAGCACGCGCTTGATGCAACCGGCGCCGGTCAGCGGCAGGCTGCATTGGGACAACAGCTTGGACTCACCGTCCTTGGACGCGTGAGTCATGATAACGATGATGTTTTCCGCGCCGGCCACCAGGTCCATGGCGCCGCCCATGCCCTTGACCAGCTTGCCGGGAATCATCCAGGAGGCGATGTTGCCCTGTACATCGACTTCGAAGGCGCCCAGCACGGTCAGGTCGACATGGCCACCGCGGATCATCGCGAAGGATTCGGCCGAGGAAAAGATCGAGGCGCCGATACGGGCGGTCACGGTTTGTTTGCCGGCGTTGATCATGTCGGCATCGATGGTTTCTTCAGTAGGAAAAGGACCCATGCCGAGCAGGCCGTTTTCCGACTGCAGCATGACTTCCATGCCTTCGGGGATGTAGTTGGCGACCAGGGTCGGAATGCCGATGCCCAGGTTTACGTAGAAGCCGTCCTGCATTTCGCGGGCGACGCGTTGAGCCATTTGTTCGCGGGAAAGTGCCATTGTTGTTATTCCTTCATTCGGTCCGGGGGCAGGGGATCACTTACGCACGGTGCGCTGTTCGATGCGCTTCTCGAACGTGCCGCAGATGATCCGGTCGACGTAGATGCCAGGGGTGTGGATCTGCGACGGCTCCAGCTCGCCGGGTTCGACGATTTCCTCGACTTCGACCACGGTGATCTTGCCGGCGGTGGCGGCCAGCGGGTTGAAGTTCTGGGCGGTGTGGCGGTAGATCACGTTACCGAAATGGTCGGCTTTCCAGCCTTTGACGATGGCGAAGTCGCCGGTGATGGATTCTTCCATCAGGTACTTGCGGCCATGGAATTCGCGCACTTCCTTGCCTTCGGCAACCGGGGTGCCGACGCCGGTCGCGGTGAAGAACGCCGGGATGCCGGCACCGCCTGCGCGCATTTTTTCGGCGAGGGTGCCTTGGGGGGTCAGGATGACTTCGATTTCGCCCTTGAGCAGTTGTTCTTCGAACAGCTTGTTTTCGCCGACGTAGGAGGCCACGACTTTGCTGATCTGGCGGTCGGTCAGCAATACGCCGAGCCCGAAGCCGTCGACGCCGCAGTTATTGGAGACCACGGTGAGGTCGCGTGTGCCCTTGCGTTTGATCTCGGCGATCAGGTTTTCCGGGATCCCACACAGGCCGAAGCCGCCGGCGATCACCGTCATGCCGTCTTCAAGGCCTGCCAGAGCTTCCTCGTAGGAACTCACGCGCTTGTCGAAACCTGCCATATGCACCTCTTTTATTCTTTATGGGCGGCTGGCTAGCCGAATGGGGTTGAGTGTCTCGCCGCGAGATTGATTTGTTAAGTTGTTTTTTTGGCTGTATTAATTGATAAAACTCATCAAATTGCTGCTTTCGATCTTGCAGCTTAGAGCGTGTAGCTTACAACTGGAGCAAAGCACATTGACCATCAAGCAGATCCGCGCCTTCCTGGCGGTGGCCCAGAGTTTGAGTTTCGCCGTGGCCTGCGAGCGCTTGCACCTGTCTCAGTCGGCCCTGAGCCTGACCATCAAGGCGCTGGAGGAGAGTTTGGGCGGGCGATTGTTCACCCGCAATACGCGCAATGTCGCGTTGACCGCCGAGGGTGAATCGCTGGTGCCGCTGGCGCGCCGCCTGATTGCTGACTGGGACAATGCCGAAGATGAATTGCGCCAGCGCTTCACCCTCCAGCGCGGGCGCGTGACCCTCGCGGCCATGCCGTCGTTCGCCGGCAACCTGCTGCCCCCGATCCTCAAGACCTTTCGCGCGCGCTACCCGAAAGTCAACGTCACGGTGAACGACGTGATCAACGAGCAAGTGCTGGAAATGGTCCGTGACCGCCAGGTGGAACTGGGGGTGGCGTTCGAACCGACCCAGAATTCGTCGCTGCATTTCACGCCGCTGTACGTTGACCGCTTTGTGGCGGTCGTGCCCCTTGATTCGCCGCTGGCCACGCGGGATGACATCGACTGGCAGACCTTGCTCAAGGAACCATTCATTACCTTGCAGCGCCCATCGACGGTGCGGGTGATGCTGGAGGAACACTTGCAGGCGCGGGGCATGAAATTGCCAGTGGAGTTTGAAAGCCATCAGTTGTCCACGGTCGGTCGGATGGTCGCCAGCGGACTGGGCGTGAGCGCGGTGCCGGCCCTGTGCGCCGGGCAGATGCGCGAACTGGGCGCGCGGTGCATCACCTTGCACGACCCGGTGGTGGAGCGGGCGCTAGGGGTGTTGACGTTGCCGGGGGGAGAACTGTCGGCGGCGGCGCAGGCGTTGTTTGATGTGCTTAAAGAAGAAAGTCCGGGTCGGCAGGCAGACGGACGTTGATCACCCTTCTTGTAGGAGCGAGCCTGCTCGCGATGGACGCCAGGCCACCGCGGGCATTCAGATAGACCGCGTCGTCGTTGACGTCCATCGCGAGCAGGCTCGCTCTACGAGGATTGGGTCGCGTCAGTGGTGGGAGAGGCGCTGTGCCAGTAACGGCAACAACTGCTCGCAGGACATCTCTATCTTCAAATCCAGCAGGTCGTCGGCCCGCGTCTTGCCCAGGTTGATCGCCAGCAATGGCTTGCCCTGATCCACCACCGCGCGGCACAGGCGAAATGCCGAATAGGCCATCAACGACGAACCGACGACCAATAGCCCCGCAGCCTTTTCCACCGCAGCCATCGCTTTGGCGGCGGTTTCCTGCGCGACGTTTTCGCCAAAGAACACCACGTCCGGTTTCATCCGTTCACCGGCGCAATAGGGGCAACGGGGTACTTGAAAGCGGGCTTCGAAGGCGGCGTCCAGCAAGGTGTCGCCGTCCGGCGCCTGCACCGCATCAACGCCGGCCAGATAGGGGTTCTGTGCTTCCATCTGTTGCTGGATCGAATCCCGTTCGCTGCGTTTGGCGCAGTCCAGGCACAGCACCCGGTGCAGGCTGCCGTGCAGTTCGATCACGTCATGGCTGCCGGCCTGATCGTGCAGGGTGTCGACATTCTGGGTGATCAGGCCGCTGATCTGCCGGGTACTCTGCAAGCGGGCCAGGGTGTCGTGTGCCACGTTCGGTCGGGCCTGGCGCACCCGTGGCCAGCCGAGCATCGCCCGCGCCCAATAACGTCGGCGGGACTCGGGCGCGGAGAGAAATTCCTGATACATCATCGGCTGCCGGCCACGGCGTACGCCCTGATTGTCGCGGTAGTCGGGAATGCCCGACGGGGTGCTGATCCCGGCACCGGTCAGAACCACGAACGGTTGATCGTCCATGAGCTGTCGCAGGCGGTCGAGTTGTTCGTGGATAAGGCTGTCGAGCATGTCGGGAAACCTGTAGGAGCGAGCTTGCTCGCGAAGGCGTGTCAGTCGACATCAATGTACCTGACCCACCTTCGCTGGCAAGCCAGCGCCTACAAAAGGCAACCGGGCTTACTTGCGTGCTTCAAGAATCAGGTTGAACGGCGTTTCCGTCGCCCGGCGGAAACTGGAGAACCCGGCTTCGGTGAACACCTTGCGCAACCGTGTTTCGCCCGCCTGGGCGCCGAGGCCGAGACCGACTTCCTGAGACAGCGAGTTGGGCGTGCAAATGAAGGTCGAGGCGGCATAGAACAAACGACCGACCGGATTGATGTTTTCATCGAGCGAGTCGTTGGCGAAGGGTTCCACCAGCAGCACCGTGCCGTCCGGTTTCAGTGACTCGTAGGCATGTCTGGCCGCGCCGACCGGGTCGCCCATGTCGTGCAGGCAGTCGAAATAGCAGACCAGATCATAGTCGTTGCCGGGGTAGCTCTTTGCCGTGCCCTGGAAGAATCGCGCCCGACCGGCCACGCCACCTTCTTCGGCGCGCTGGGTGGCGACGGTGACGGAGGGTGCGTGGTAGTCGAAGCCGACAAATCGCGACTCGGGAAAGGCCTGGGCCATGATCACGGTGGAGGCGCCATGCCCGCAGCCGATGTCCGCCACTTTCGCGCCGGCTTCCAGCTTGGCCACGACGCCTTCAAGGGCCGGCAGCCATTCGGCGATCAGATGGGCCTTGTAGCCAGGGCGGAAGAACCGCTCCGTGCCGCTGAACATGCACGGATGATGATCGCCCCAGGGCAGGGCGCCGTCGCCGCGCATGGCTTTGATCAGTTTGTCCTTGTCATGGAAAAACGATGCGACCACCCCGATTCCACCGGCGATATAGACCGGCGAGTCCTCGATGGCCAGCGCCAGGGCTTGTTCTTCGGGCAGGCGGAACTGTCCGTCGGTGTGTTCCATATAGCCGGAGGCGGCGTGGGCGCTGAGCCACTCGCGCACCAGGCGTGGGTTGCAGCCGGTCTTGCCGGCGAGTGTTTCAGGGGTGACTGGCTGACTGTCGGCCATGGCCCGGTACAGCCCGAGTTCTTCGCCGAGGATGACGTTGGCGAGCATCGCCGCGCCGCCCATGTCATTCACCAGTTTGCCCATGAAGTCATTGAGTCTGGCCTCGTCCATCACGTGTGCTCCTTCAAGAGGATCACGGTCCAGAGGCATTGTTTGCCTGGGCAAGCCGCCGCTGGGCGGTGGTCGTGGGGGATGTTCAGGACGATTTGCATGTCCTGGGTGCATTAAGTTTAGTTCGCTGATCGAATGGCGCTTTTTCCAGGCGACGAAGGTCCCCTGTGGGAGCGGGCTTGCCCGCGATAGCGCAGTGTCAGTCAACAAATAGGCCGGATCTGCCAGCCTCATCGCGGGCAAGTCGAATCGTTGGACCGCCGTTCCCACGGGGATTTGGCCAGCCGTGCCTGCGTATGTATCCCACTGTATCTAACCGCCATCCCGATACAGTCCCCCTCAATTCAAGGCCACCGGTGAACACAGAACAGATACATCACTTCGATTAACTGTGATTGCGTACTGACAACCCCAGGGATCGACACCATGCAAACCCCCATCATTTCAGCGAAGGCCAGCGCCGGGCTCGGCTTGCGTCGCGGTTTACTCAAAGACCTCCAGGCCGCCCCGGCCGGCCATTTCGATTTCCTCGAAGTTGCGCCGGAAAACTGGATCGGCATCGGCGGTGCCCATGGGGCGGCACTGCGAGCACTGGCCGAACGCTATCCGCTGTCCTGCCACGGGTTGTCGTTGTCGCTGGGCGGGCCTTCACCGCTGGATGTCGGGTTCCTGCAGGAGGTGCGGGTGTTTCTCGATCACTACAACGTGCCGCTGTACAGCGAGCACCTGAGTTATTGCAGCGATGACGGTCACCTCTACGACCTGTTGCCGTTGCCGTTTACCGAAGAAGCGGTACACCACGTCGCCGCGCGCATTCGTCAGGCCCAGGAGATTCTCGGCCGGCGCCTGGCGGTGGAAAACGTCTCCTACTATGCCGCGCCACAGCAGGACATGGACGAGGTGACGTTCACCAACGCGGTATTGCGCGAAGCCGACTGCGACCTGCTGCTGGACGTCAACAACGTTTACGTCAACTCGATCAACCACGGTTTCGACCCACACGAATTCCTCGCCGGTATCGAGTCGAACCGGGTGGTGGCCATGCACATCGCCGGGCATTTCGATGAATCCGATACCTTGAAAATCGACACCCACGGGGCGTCGGTCAAGCCGGCAGTGTGGTCGTTGCTGGCCGAGGCCTATGCCCGGTTCGGCGCCCGACCGACGTTGCTGGAGCGCGATTTCAACTTTCCGGCATTTTCCGAACTGGTCGCCGAGTTGCAGACCATTCGCCGTTTGCAGGCCGAGGAGGCAAGCCGTGGCCAAGCGCTCGTTGCATGAACAACAAAACAGCATGGGCCTGTTCCTGCGCGACCCTGAACGCTGTGCGCCACCCGCCGAGATGGACCCGGCGCGGGCACAGGTCTATCGCGACCTGGTGTTCGCCAACCTGTCGTCGTTGATCAGCGGCACCTTCCCGGTGCTGGTGAACATCCTGGGCGATGACCAGTGGCGTGCGCTGGTGCGGGCTTTTCTGCGCGACTACCGTGCCCACACACCGAAGTTCGGCGAGATCGCCGAGGAATTCGTCGAGTTCCTGGCGTCCGGACCGCAAGCGTTGGCCGATGGTTCCTGGCCGCCATTCATGGTGGAGCTGGCGCATTACGAATGGGTCGAAATGGCGCTGCAACAATCCGAGGCCGAGCCTTTGCCGGCCGGCGATGCCAAAGGATTGCCGAGCCGCCCGTTGCACGTCTCGCCACTGGCCTGGCCGTTGGCCTATAGCTGGCCGGTGCATCGGATCGGACCGGGTTATCGGCCCGATACCGCACCCGATCAGCCAACATTGCTGCTGGTGCGGCGGGCCGAGGACTGGCAGGTGAAGTTCTCCGAACTGAGCCCCTTGGCGTGGCGCCTGTTGCAGCGCATCGACGAATTTCCCGAGCTGGATGGCCGTGCGCAATTACAGGGGCTGGCGCTGGAGGCGGGTGCGTCCGGGACGCCGACGTTCTTCGATGACGGCCTGGCATTGATCCAGCAGTTGCATGGAGAAGGGGTGGTGGGCGTCATCAACTGATTTTTTGCGGATGGACCCGATCCTGTGGGAGCTGGCTTGCCAGCGATGGATTCACAACCACTTCTGTTATCCATCGAGTCCGCGCCATCGTTAAGGACCATCGCTGGCAGGCCAGCTCTTACAGGGCTCGTATACATCCGGATGTTGCACATTCGTTCCATGTGTTTCACCGTTGAAACACTCGTAACCCTTTGAAATTTATTTGCTCGATCCCCGCAATAAACCTCAAGCCTGGCCGATACAACTAACAGGCGCAGACAAACCCACTACAACAATGGCGCCTATCTGAAACGGGCGCGCCGACGCCCGCCATTCAGTGATCACGCAAGGATGCTCGTAGCCACCAACACCCGAGAATCATCCTATGTCACTGCGTAATCTGAGTATCGCGCCTCGAGCGTTCCTGGGTTTTGCCTTCATCGCCCTGTTGGTCATCGTGCTGGGGGTGTTTGCGGTGAATCGCATGAGTACCATCCGCCAGGCCTCCCTGGACATGGAAACGAACCAACTGCCCAGCGTCGGCTTTCTTGGCAACATTACCGAGAACGTGTTGCGCTTGCGCATTCTGTCGTTCCGGGTATTGGTCAACCGTGATCCGGCAGCGCTGCAGGACGCCCAGACGCGCATCGGCGTGCTGATCGACAAGGTGCACAGCGCTCAGGCCAGTTATGCCGCGTTGCCATCCCAGCCGGAAGAAGCGCAGCTGTACAAGGCGTTCACCGTGACCCTGGACAGCTACATGCAAGCCCAGGAGCAGATGCTGGAGTTGTCGCGCCAGAACAGGCTCGATGAAATGCGCACGCTGATCAACACGCGGATCAAGGACGGCACCGATCAGATGGGTGAGCAGCTCAACAAGTTGGTGGCACTCAATACCGGCTATGCCAAAACCGCCTCGGCCGAAGCGGGCGCCAACTACAGCAGCGCCATTATCGGCATCGTAGCCGCCGCTGTGATGGCCGCGCTGATGACCATCCTGTTGGCCTGGTTGCTGACCCGCAGCATTGTCACGCCACTGAACCGCGCCTTGCTGGCGGCGCAGACCATCGCCGATGGCAATCTGAGCAAAACCATCGAGGCCGATGGTCAGGATGAGCCGGGTCGGCTGCTCGGTGCCTTGTCGATCATGCAGGCCAATCTGCGCAAAACCATCGAACAGATTGCCGGTTCCGCCACGCAATTGGGGGCCGCCGCTGAAGAACTCAGTGCCGTGACCCAGGACGCCTCTCGGGGTCTGCAACAGCAGAACAACGAAATCGAACAGGCGGCCACCGCCGTCAACGAAATGACCGCCGCCGTGGAAGAAGTGGCACGCAACGCGGTATCGACCTCCGAAGCCTCGAACCAGTCGACCCAGGCCGCCCGCGAAGGCCGCGACCGTGTGGTGGAAACCGTCGACGCGATCCAGACCATGACCCACGACGTGCACACCACCTCGTTGATGATCGAAGGCCTGGCCGCCCAGGGGCGCGACATTGGCAAGGTGCTGGATGTGATTCGCGCCATCGCCGAGCAAACCAACCTGCTGGCGTTGAACGCGGCGATCGAAGCCGCCCGTGCCGGTGAGGCCGGGCGCGGTTTTGCCGTGGTCGCGGACGAAGTGCGGGCGCTGGCCCATCGCACGGCGCAATCGACCCAGGAAATCGAGAAGATGGTCGCCGGCATCCAGAACGGTACCGGTGAAGCCGTGGCGTCGATGCAGCAAAGCAATCAACGCACCCAAAGCACCCTGGAAATGGCGCGTGCGGCCGGTGTCGCGCTGGAGCAGATCACCCAGTCGATCCATTTGATCAACGAGCGCAACCTGGTCATCGCCAGTGCGTCCGAAGAGCAGGCCCAGGTGTCTCGCGAAGTCGATCGCAACCTGGTGAATATTCGCGATCTCGCCACCCAGTCCGCCACAGGCGCCAACCAGACCAGCGCCGCCTCCCATGAACTGTCACGCCTGGCGGTGAATCTGAACGCGCTGGTGTCGCGGTTCGTCATTTAACGCGGTACCCGTGGCCGGGGTTGCGGATTGACCCGAAACCCCGGTCTTTCAAGCCGAGCGCGCCGGCAACTTGAGCTGCGCGCACAAGCCACCACCCTCACGATTACTCAACGTCAGCGATCCCCCGATCGCCAACGCCAGTTGCTGTGCAATCGCCAGGCCCAGGCCGGTACCGCCGGTGCTGCGGTTGCGGGAGTTTTCCACGCGGTAGAACGGCTGCATGACCTGGGCCAGTTCCTCTTCGGCGATGCCCGGACCACGGTCCATGACTTTCACCGACACGCTGCCGTCGGCCTGTTTCTCCACCAGTAATTCGGCAGAACCAGCGAACTTGAGGGCGTTGTCCGTGAGGTTGACCAGCACCCGGCGCAAGGCATGGGGGCGGGTGTCGATGACGGTAGCGCTCTTGCCGTGCAACTGGACCTCTTTGCCCATGTCCTGGTAGTCGAAGACCAGGCTGTCGAGAAACGAGTCCAGATCCGTGCGGCGGCTTTCTTCGGTGGAGCCATGGATGCTGCGCGCGTAGGCCACACCTTCGCGCACCAGGTGTTCCATTTCGCCGAGGTCGTTCCAGAGTTTGTCTTTTTCGGCGGAGTCGTCCATGAATTCGGCGCGCAGTTTCATCCGGGTGATCGGCGTTTGCAGATCATGGGAGATCGCCGCCAACAGTTGCATGCGCTCCTTCAGGTAGGCGGCGATGCGCGCCTGCATGGCGTTGAATGCCTTGGCCGCGTGCGCCACTTCGGTCGGGCCTTTTTCGTCGAGCAGCACCGGGTGGGTGTTGGGGTCGAGGGTGTCCACGGCTTCGGCGAGACGGCTCAGGGGGCGGATGGCGATGCGCACGGCCAGCCAGGTGCAGGCGAGCATCAGCGCCAGTTGTCCGAGCAGGACGATGGGCAGCCAGGGCGACAGCGGCACCATTGCAGGCCGTACGTCGATGGTCAGCGGGCTGCCGTCCGAGAGTTTAAGGTGCACCTGAAAGTGTTTTTTCGGCCCGGGAATGTCGGTGAAGGTCATCGGGTAATCCTGGCCGATGGCGTCCTTGATCGAGGCCATCGCAATCGGCGCCTCGGGCATGTCCATGTCCATCGGCGTGCCTTTTTCGCCGTCACTGAGCAGATAACCGTAATTGGCCCGTTGCAGTTGCTGCAGCCAGCCGGCGCGCTCGTTGGCCGGCAAGCGGTCGAGGATGGCGATGGAGGTCGAGACGTCGGTTTCCAGGTTGCCGAGCATGGTGTTTTTCGAGCTTTCATAGCGCTCGTAGTACTGCGCACCGAATGACAGGGCCTGGGCGAGGATCAGGCCGATCAGGAAAATCAGCGACAGCCGCGACGCCAGGGTGCGAGGCCAATGCATCGATAGACTCACGAGGGGGCACCGACGATTTCCACTGGCAGGGAAAACACGTAGCCCTCGCTGCGCACGGTCTTGATGTAGGCCGGTTCGCGGGCATCATCCAGCAGGCGCTGGCGCAAGCGGCTCACCAACAGGTCGATGGAACGATCGAACAGGTCGGCGTCGCGACCCTGGGTCAGGTTGAGCAACTGGTCGCGGTTGAGTACTCGTTGCGGATGGTCGAGGAATACCCGCAGCAAGCGATATTCCGCACCGCTGAGCGCGACCATGGTGCCGTCCTCATCGAGCAGGTGGCGGGCCGAGGTGTCCAGGCGCCAGCGCCCGAAAGCCAGCAGGCGACTGGTTTCGGTGACCACCAGGTTCGGTGGCAGCATGCGTGTGCGGCGCAGCACGGCGTTGATTCGCGCCAGCAGTTCACGGGCGACGAACGGCTTGACCAGGTAATCGTCGGCACCCATTTCCAGGCCGATGATGCGATCGGTTTCATCGTTGCGGGCGGTGAGCATCAAGACCGGGGTGGCCTTGTGTTTGCCGGCGCGCAGCTCGCGGCAGAGCATCAGGCCATCGTCGCCCGGCATCATGATGTCCAGCACGATCAGGTCCACCGGCGTGGATTCGAGGAAGCTGCGCATCTGCCGGCCATCCGCCACGACCGTGGTGCGCAGGCCGTTCTTCTTGAGGTAGTTGCCCACCAGTTCGCGGATCTCGCGGTCATCGTCAACGATGAGGATGTGATCGACGTGTTCCATGGGTGCCTGCCTCTGTCAGTGGGGGATGTCGCACAGTTTATCGAGCCTTGGCCCGCTCGCCCGTAGCCCTTTGTATTGCAGTGTATCTGGCCAGTCGGTGGATACACACAGACGCAAAAACGCGAATTTTCAGGGGGTTTGTATCCCTGTGTATCCCGGCCCGGCTTTGATACTTGCCGATTTACCCGCGCCTGTTCCCGACACATACGGGATACCTCAGGGGCTTCTAATAGGTTCCATCGAGGCACACCCAACCGCCTCTAGCCAACAAACGACCTATCCGTTGAAACCTTGAGGAAAACGCCATGAACACCAAAGCCGTCTTTGCCGCGTGCCTGTTTGCCGCCCTGAACATCTGCACCTTGTCGGCCCGCGCCGAAGCGGATACGAGCCCTGAAACCTACACCTACGGCACGCAACTGGACATCAAGAAAGTGGTGTCGTCGAAACAGGACGCCACGCCTTCCTGCGGGGTTGTGGATGCACAACTGACCTACCTGGACTCCCAGAGCAAAACCCGGGTCCTGGACTATCGCAAGATTTCCGACAGCTGCAACTCGGACAACTGAGTCCTTCGATCAGCCATTCCCTACAGGAGCTGGCAAGCCAGCTCAGGGGTGCGTGTGTGCATTGCCATCCTCTTTTTTCAAGGTGACTCCATGTTCCTCATCGCTTTCCTGGGCGGCCTATTGACCGTCCTCAGCCCCTGCATCCTGCCGGTCGTGCCGTTCCTGTTCGCCGGCGCCCATCGCACGCGCTCATCGATCCTGCTGACCCTGGGCGGCATGGTGCTGACGTTCGCCCTGATTTCCAGCCTGGCGGTGGTCAGCAGTGAATGGGTGATCAAGGCCAGCAGCACCGGGCGTCAAGTGGCCCTGATCGTGATGGTGCTGTTCGCCCTGTCGCTGATTTCCGCACGGGTTGGCGATTGGCTGGCACGGCCTTTCGTTCTGCTGGGTAACCGTATCGACCCGAACAGCCGCAAAATGTCCGGCCCGTTGAGTTCGATCATGATCGGTGTCGCCACCGGCCTGCTATGGGCGCCGTGCGCCGGGCCGATCCTCGGGGTGATCCTCACCAGCGCCATGCTGCAAGGCGCGAATGCCGGGACCAGCCTGTTGCTGGTGGCCTATGGCACTGGCAGTGCGTTGTCCCTCGGCACCCTGATCTTCGCCGGTCGCGGTCTGGTCAATCGTCTTAAACCCTCGATTCCCGTAACCGGTTGGTTGCGTCGTGGCGCTGGGGTGGCGGTGCTGGCCGGTGCCGTGATGATCTCCACTGGAGCCGATGACGTTCTTTTGGCCAATACCTCCTCGGAAGGGGTCAGCAGCGTCGAAAAAGGCTTGCTGGAAACCGTGCCGAAAGTCGTCGACTACCTCGTCAGCAAGGTCAAGGCCGATTCGTCCATGGACGATGCCAAAGGCGCCATGCCGTCGCTGTCCGGTGCCGTGGCATGGATCAACTCGCCAGCGCTGAGCAACGAGTCGCTCAAAGGCAAAGTGGTGCTGGTGGATTTCTGGACCTTCGACTGCATCAACTGCAAGCACACCCTGCCGTACGTGAAGGACTGGGCGAAGAAATACGGGAAGGACGGCCTGGTGGTGATTGGCGTGCATACCCCTGAGTACGGGTTCGAACGCATCATCGACAACGTCGGGGACAAGGTGAAGGAATACGGCATCACCTACCCGGTGGCGATCGACAACAACTACGCGATCTGGCGCAACTTCGACAACCAGTATTGGCCGGCGCACTACCTGATCGATGCCAAGGGGCAGGTGCGGTACACACACTTTGGTGAGGGGAGCTATGAGACCCAGGAGAAGATGATCCAGCAGTTGTTGGAGGAGGCGAAAGCCGCCGTTCCGTCCGCTTGAAATCGGTGGATCGCAGCCTGCCGCAGCTTCGGGGAAGCGCGCAGGCTGTGGCCTTCTTGCCCTATCAAGGGCTCACAGCACGGTGAGCCGTCACTCTTTTCTCCTGACTGCGCCGCCACGCCGCTGGCGGCGATCCGAACTCTCGCCTGAATGCCCGACTGAACGCCGTATCCGTCTGGTACCCCACTTCTTCGGCAATCCGCAGCAGCGAACTGTTACTGCTGCGCAACAGATTGGCGGCCAGCAACATGCGCCATTGCGTCAGGTACTGCATCGGCGAAATCCCGACCAGTTGCTGGAAGCGTTCGGCGAGTACCGATCTGGAGGTGCCGGCGGTCCGAGCC
The DNA here is from genome assembly GCF_054481235.1 of Pseudomonas fluorescens group sp. PF-69. Classification (NCBI taxonomy): domain Bacteria; kingdom Pseudomonadati; phylum Pseudomonadota; class Gammaproteobacteria; order Pseudomonadales; family Pseudomonadaceae; genus Pseudomonas; species Pseudomonas fluorescens group sp. PF-69. Next base: position 4,254,306 of record NZ_JBTMNC010000001.1, read on the forward strand.
AGCTCTTCCAGGGTCCAGCAGTGACAGGGCTTGTCGTGCAGGGCGTTGAGGGCGGCGCCGACGATCCGGTCGCTCACGCCGGCCAGCCAACCGGTTCGGCCCTTGCCCTGTTCGTGCATGTACAGACGCAGTACCTCGATGAACAAAACTTCGGCCAGCTTCGCCAGCACACCTTCGCCGCCCGGCCTGGGGGAGCGGGCTTCGGTCAGGGCGTAACGCACCGAAGATTCCAGCCAGATACCGGCCGCCGAGCCGCGTACATTGACTCGCACCACGGGCGCCAACCCCGTCAGCAACATCCTCGCCAACCGCGTGTCGCACGCCAGATAGCCGCACACCAGGCGCGTGGTCGCGCCGCCACCGCCATAGCTCAACTGCCGGGGCCGGCGCGACAAGACCGCATCCAGACGCGCGCCGCTGGCCGGAATCAGGCCTGGTGCGGAGCACATGCGATGGGCGTCACCTTGCGGGAACACGACGACATCGCCAGCCGTCAGCAGCAGCGGCGGGTCATTGCCCAGTTCGACGTAACACTCGCCTTCGGTGATCAAGTGAAAGATCACCACCCGTTCGGCGTTTGGCTCCAGGAACGGCGCGGCGCTGTCGGCGCTCGGTGACTGGTAGCACCAGGGCGCGGTGAACCGGGCGTTGATGAAAATCGCGCCGACCAGGCGCACGACACGCAGGGTCTGTGACAGGGCATCCATGAGGGTTTTCCCATGCCGATCGTGGGTCAGAAGCTGATTGTGAGCCTGTCTCGGCCCAGCATGAAACCTCCGGACGATCGGACAGTCTTGGCCGACGATCGGGCAGGACGCCGCCTTTGCCCGGCGCGATAGTGGTCATGCAGGGCCCGCCGGCCCTGTCATCCATAACAAGAATGAGAGGTTGCCATGCCTAAGTTCGTCATAGAACGCGAGATTCAAGGCGCTGGGACACTGTCACAAAGGGATTTGAAAGCCGCTTCGCAAAAGTCCTGCCGGGCGTTGCGCGAGTTGCCGGAGGTGCAGTGGCTCCAGAGCTATGTCACCGGTGACAAGCTCTATTGCGTGTACATCTCGCCGAGCGAAGAGCTGATCAGGGAGCATGCCAGGCTGAGCGGTTTCCCGGCCAATCGCATCTCTGAAATCGCCCACATCATCGATCCCACCACGGCGGAATAAGCCGGGTTGCGTTCCAAACCGCAACGGAGCGGAATTCATGAGTACACCCATTGATCTTGTTGCCCTGAAAAACCGTCAAATGGCTGCCTGGGCCAGTGGCGACTACGCCGTGATCGGCACTACCCTGCAAATCGTCGGCGAACAACTGGCCGAAGCCTGTGACCTGCTGTGCGATGAGCGAGTGCTCGATGTGGCCGCCGGCAACGGTAATGCCACGCTGGCGGCGGCGCGTCGAGGCTGCATTGTCCGCTCGACGGACTATGTCGCCGCATTGCTTGAACGCGGTGAGGACCGGGTCAGGGCAGAGCGCCTGAATGGCAATGTCGTGTTTCAGGTGGCGGATGCCGAAGCGTTGCCCTTTGAAGACGCCAGTTTTGACGCGGTGCTTTCGACCTTTGGCGTGATGTTTGCGCCGGACCAGCCCAAGGCTGCCGCGGAACTGGCGCGGGTCTGTCGGCCGGGAGGCCGGATCGGCCTCGCCAACTGGACACCGGAAGGCTTCGTCGGCCAGATGTTCAAAACGCTGGGTAAACACCTGCCTCCACCGCCCGGCGCGTTGCCGCCGTCGCAGTGGGGCACCGAAGCCTGGCTGCGCGCGCACTTCGACGAGCGCGACTTCCTTGTCCAGGTCACGCGCCGGATCTTCAACTTCCGCTATCGCTCGGCGGCGCATTTCATCGACACCTTCCGGGCGTGGTATGGGCCGATGCACAAGGCCTTTGCCGCGCTGCCACCCGACGGCGCCCAGGCCCTGGAGCATGACCTGATCGAACTGATCAACCGGTCGAACCGGGCCGGGGAAAAGTCGCTGGTGGTGCCGGGTGAGTATCTGGAGGTGGTGATCAGCAGGCGTTAAGTCGAAAGCGCATCACCCTGTGGGAGCAAGCTCGCTCCCACAGGTGATTCGTGCGGATGTCAGGTGAGTTAAACCACCTCCGCTCCCCGAGCCACCAGCAACTCGCGCAGCACCGAGCGATGACAATGGGCTTCGTCCTCGCAGTAACAGCCGACGGCCAGCGAGGTGTGATGGGACAGGGCGGCCAGCAGATCGAGCAACTGACTGGGCGCCGGATGGTTCATTTCAGCCTTGAACTTGCGTTTGAAGGCGTGCCAGGCCTTCTCGTCCTCGGCAGCCTTGGCTTCGTGCACCAGTTCCTGGCTCGGAGACAGCAACGGTTGCCAGACATCATAGAAATCCCGACTGGCGAACTCGGCCTTGGGTACGCCCCGGGGTGGGCGGCGCACGGTGCCCAGGCGCAGGCCTTCTTCGGGTTGGCGCGGGGAGCCGAGTCGCACGATGTGGATGGGCATGGCGCTACTTGAGCCGTGAGCCGTCGAACCACTCCAGCGCCGTGCGCCACAAGCAGATCCCCAGAAAGTACGCCGACATCAGCAGCCAAAGCCCCATGACCATCGGATTGCTCACCGGATGGTTGATCACCAGCGACAAACTGCACAGCAACCAGATAGCCGTCACGGCGATATTGACCGGCATGAAGCGGCGCACGCGGAACGGGTGCAGGAACTTCATGCGGGTCAGGGTCAGCAGCGCCAGGCCGATCACGGTGAGGAAGGTCACCCACGGCGACGGCGCGATGATGTACAGGCACAGGGCAACCACGTTCCAGGCGGCAGGGAAGCCCTGGAAGTAGTTGTCCTTGCTTTTCATGTTGACGTTGCAGAAGCAGAACAGCGATGACACCAGGATCAGCGACACGGTCAGCAGCAGGGTGTAGTCCGGCAGCGGAATGTAGCGGTAGATGAACAGCGCCGGAATGAAGACATAGGTCAGGTAGTCGATCACCAGGTCGAGGATCGAGCCGTCGAAACTGGGCAGCACCGACTGCACATTGACCTTGCGTGCCAGCGCACCGTCGAGTCCGTCGACGATCAGGGCCACGCCCAGCCACAGCAGGCAACTGGTCGGCTGGTTATCGAGCAGGGCGAGGGTCGCGAGGAAGGCAGTGACGACGCCGGTGGCGGTAAAACCATGGGCACCCCATGCTTTGAGCCTGGCGATGTGTAGTGTCGATATCACGGGGGCGTTCTCCAGAAAGTGAAGCAAGCCAGTCATCACCCTCATCTGGCGGGCGGCGGCAAACCGGGTCGGGTTGCAGGTATCGACCGGGTATCCGGGAATAAGGTTCACCACTCATGAATCTTAGCTGCGTCGTAAAAAAATACTGCGGATAAATCCAAGGCCGCGAGGAGAGGACGTGTCAGCCAAACGGTGGTGGCGCAATCGGGTGCGAGGACTATCGTTGCCTGACTGGATCACTCTCATCGATGAGGACGTCGTCATGAACACCAGCGATCTGCTCGAACAATTATTGCGGGCCGGCCAGGGCTCGATGTCGCAACGGGGCGCGGGTGGGGCGTCGGCTCAAGGTGGGCTCGGTGACCTCGGCGGGTTGCTCGGCGGCCTGCTGGGGGGCGGTGGCGGCGCTGCCGGTGCTGGCAGCGGTGGCCTGGGTGGCTTGGGTGGTTTGCTGGGCGGCCTGCTCGGCGGTGGTTCGCCAATGGGCGGTGCGACCCCCTCGCGTTCCGGTGGCGGCACCAACTATGCCGCCCTCGCTTCCCTGGGAATGATGGCATTTCAGGCTTATCAAGCCTGGCAACGCAGCCAGGCCGCCGCGCCGCAACAGGCACCCCGCACCGTGGACCTGTTGGCCGGCCCGGAAGTCGAGGCGCACAGTCACGCCATTCTTCGAGCATTAATCGCGGCAGCCAAGGCTGACGGTCGGATCGACGATGCCGAAAAACAGATGATCAGCACTGAAATCGGCCGTCACACCGACGACCCGCAACTGCAGCAGTGGCTTGATGCCGAAGTCGCCAAACCGCTCAATGCCAGTGAAGTGGCCCAGTCGGCCACCGACCCCGGCATGGCCGCGGAAATGTACCTGGCCAGCGTGATGCTGGTCGACGATCAGCAGGACGCCGAGCGCAATTATCTGGATGAGTTGGCGGCCGCCCTGAACATCGCCCCGGATTTGCAGGTGCATCTGGAACAGCAGGCCAAGGGCGGGGCGGCCTGAAGATCAGGTTATTGGCCGGGACGCCATCGTCGGAACGCCGCCCGGAGCAGGCTCGCTGCCACAGTTTGATCTGCGGTGAACACGGAACCGTGGCCGCCCCAAAATCCCTGTGGGAGCGGGCCTGCCCGCGATGACGGCGGTACATTCAGAAATGATGTCGGCTGCCAGACGCCATCGTCGGAACGCCGCCCGGAGCAGGCTCGCTGCCACAGTTTGATCTGCGGTGAACACGGAACCGTGGCCGCCCCAAAATCCCTGTGGGAGCGGGCCTGCCCGCGATGACGGCGGTACATTCAGAAATGATGTCGGCTGTCAGGACGCCATCGTCGGAACGCCGCCCGGAGCAGGCTCGCTGCCACAGTTTGATCTGCGGTGAACACGGAACCGTGGCCGCCCCAAAATCCCTGTGGGAGCGGGCTTGCCCGCGAAGAACGATAACGCGGTCAGCCTGCTGAAGTGGCATCCGGCTTGGGCAGCAGAAAGGTAACGTCATAGCGCTTGGCGATTTCAAAGATCCGTGGCAGGTCGTCGGGCACCTTGAAGCGGTCCATCGCGGCAAAGAACTGTCCGCCTCGCGGGTCGGACACCACGCCGATCATTCTCGCGGTAGGGCTGATGTTCTTGTACGCATGGACCGAGCCGCCGGGGATGTGCACATAGCCTCCGGCCGAGATGGTCGTGGCCTTGCCCTCCACCGTCACCTCAACCTGGCCATCGATGACCAGGAACGCTTCATCCCACGGATGAAAGTGCGGGGGCGGTCCGCCACCTTGCACACCCTCCTGGATATGCACCTCAAAGGGTTTACTCAGGTCGCCGCCAGCGAGAATGGTGATCGTCTCGCCAACGACATTGACCGGCGCAGGTACATTTCCGGCGTCGATGACGTGAACCGTGCGCATGATTGCTCTCCCAGAGTGAGTCAACACCGGTTGAGTATAAGCACTGGAGCGCACCCCCCGCCTGGCCGCACGGGCCGTCTGTCCGGGCGTTTTCAATGCCGATGGGATTTTCCTCTACTTCGCCATTTTCTCAGTCGTGTCTGCTCGAGAGCGCAGCTGGTTTTAGCCTAGCCTAGACCTTCATGTCAGCTTTAATAGCGGACGCCATTGCGGGAACAGTCCTGATGTTCGTAGGAATTAAGGGGCTCGCTCCTTTGCCTGGATGGCAGATGCTCGCAATATTCGGTTATGCGCTGTTCTCCTGTTTAATTCTGAACGACACTTTGAAGGTTGCGATGATCAGATGGCGAGTTCCCAATGCAGCTTCAAGGCAACCAGTAATCGTGCCGGCGGCACCGAAAGGCGGAATATGAAAATCAATTCAGAGGATTTTAAAGTTCGGGAAGGCGACGCGGTCAATCTCCGTAAGTGGCCGACTAAGGTGGAACCCTTCTACAAATCAAAACAGCAATATCGCAAGCTTTTGAGAGCGCATGTTGCGCAATTGAGCGCGCAGCAACAGCTTCTTTACGCGTCCAATCGTTATGCCGTTCTGCTGATTTTCCAGGCGATGGATGCGGCGGGAAAAGATGGTGCCATCAAGCATGTGATGTCGGGGGTTAATCCGCAAGGTTGCCAAGTATTCAGCTTCAAGCATCCCAGCGCGGCTGAATTGGAGCACGACTTTCTCTGGCGAACTACACGTGATTTACCGGAGCGCGGGCGGATTGGCATATTCAACCGATCGTATTATGAGGAGGTATTGATAGCCCGTGTCCATCCTGAGATTCTCCGAAGCGAGGGGCTCCCGGATGCTCTTGAAAACAAGAGTACAGTCTGGCGCGACCGATATCGTTCGATCTCCAATTTGGAGCGACACCTCTCAGGCAACGGAACCCGAGTTGTAAAATTCTTTCTTCATCTCTCGAAAGAAGAGCAACGAAAACGCTTCCTTGATCGCATCGATAAGCCGGAAAAAAACTGGAAATTTAGTGCTGCCGACATCGAGGAGCGCACGTATTGGAAAGACTACATGCAGGCGTACGAAAAATGTCTTAGTGCAACGAGTACGACCGAGACACCTTGGTATATTGTGCCTGCCGATGACAAGAAAAATGCCCGACTAATCGTCTCTCAGATTTTTTCAGATGTGCTGGATGGACTGAAAATGTCATATCCAAAGACCAGTGAGGAGCGCCATCGCGAACTGTTGAGTATCCGCAAACAGCTCCTGAAATAATATTTAGCCCGCTCGAACTGGCTCTTCGCAGGAGTAAACAAGCGGATGCGATCATGAGTTTTATATCGTTGGCACGGTCAAGGCGGCATAACCCGTATACGTACCTAGCAGCATTGCGTTTTGTCGAGCGGGTTTGAGAAGCAAAGCGTCCAGCTTGGTGGGGCAGTAGATCTGTATGGACATCGTACTTAGCCCTACAAGCGGATGGCCATTACCGTGCCAGCCGCATGCCATAGGTGAAAGGGCAAAGTTTAATAATGCGTCCCGAGTTAAACGGAGAATACACTCCGCAATCAAAACAGCTAACAAACTTTACTTTCCAGGCTTGGCTGGTTGCTGCCCCTGCATATAGTTTTGGTGCCACATCATGTGATTCATCATCATCTGCTGCATACCCGTGTACCGGTCCATCATGTACTGGCGTTGACTCTTTTGCTCCGGGGGCAAGTTCGAGTAGTCCTGCCACCCCATCATGTGGCCACCACGCATCATGTGTCCATTTCCCATCATGGCTCCACCACCGCAGCACCCCATCATTCCCGGCCCCCACATACCGTTCATCATGCTCATTCCACTTTGCATCGTATTCCAATGCTCCTGAAGGAGCTTCTGCCGTTGTTGGGGATCTTGGGTCTGCTGAATTTTCTCCATTTGTGCCTGCATCTTCTGGAAGGTTTCTTGCGCCTGAGCCATCTGCTTATCGAACTCGGCAATATTCGGCGTTTGTTGCTGCGTCTGGGTCACTTGAGATTGCTCGGCTGCTAACGCCCAAGTGGGGGAAAGCGAAGCAGCGAGGATGAGCACCGCCAATTTTGAGTTTTTCATTTCGAGCTGCCTTTGTGGGGGGAGGGGCGAGCTGAATCTGATAAGTCAACCGATTGCGGTGTTTGGGTTCAACCGCACTCGCCCCAAATTATAGACTCCAGAATGACGACCACCTGCTAGCACTCAATGATTAGCAGATCTGCCCAAAACGACCTTGTCTTATGGCATTGCCAAGGTGCTCCTTCCAAGTCCTCTGTTGGTGCCGGACACTCTCTATTTTTCGAGGGTTGATTGACGTGCCGCTCATATCTGATACCGACCTCATCAATTCAACGGTGGGCTAGCGCCAGCTCGGGCCGAAGGAAAACTTAACGTCGTGTCCGGGATTAGTTGACCACTACAATTAAGTTAGTCGTAGCGAAGGGGGGGTGTAGGCGGACTTTATGACTTGTTTTGGTCGCAACGGACTCATTTCATGATTTTTCGCTATTAGCCATTTTTTTTAAAAAGCAGCTAGCTGTATTGTCTCCAGCAATATCTTCATTGGGTGGTGTGGCGGTTTTTCCCGCTGATTGATCACCCATCAATAGGAATTAAACACTATAACCAGTTTGTCAACAGAACGCTCCATAATGACTTTCACACCAAGGCTCTGCGTTTTCCAACAAAAAGGGCCCCTGCAAGTGGAAAACAGAGTTTGGCGCAGACGTTGTCGAGTGCTCGGTTTGATAACAAGGGAACGATTTTTCAGCGTTCAGATACACCCACCCCGCTCATGGGCACCTCGGCTCCCAGTTGAGTTGTGCGCACAGGAGATAATCATTGATGAAGCAGGTGGTCGACGCAGCAGATGAGCAAACATCAATCTTCCCGCATTCCGAGGCCTGGTACTCCCTGCCTGTAGATCAGGTAACGAACCTGCTTGAGGTCAACGAGCATGTCGGGCTGCAGGCAGCCCAAGTACAAGCCCGTCTTGACCGTACTGGTTTCAACCGTCTGCCAGAGGCAGCACGTCGACCTGCGTGGCTGCGATTCTTGCTGCAATTTCACAACATTCTGATTTATGTGCTTCTGGGTTCCGCTGTGATTACCGCGATGCTGGAACATCTGTGGGATACGGTGGTGATTCTGGCGGTGGTGATTGCAAATGCAATCATTGGTTATGTCCAGGAAGGCAAAGCGGAAAAAGCCATGGATGCGATTCGACAAATGCTGGCACCACGAGCCGCAGTCATTCGTGCTGGCGAACGCTCGAACATTGCAGGCGAGCAGTTGGTACCGGGCGATATCGTATTGCTGGAGTCCGGCGACAAAGTGCCTGCTGATCTACGCCTGCTGCACGCGAACAGACTTCAGATTCAAGAAGCCATTCTTACCGGCGAATCCATACCCGTAGAAAAAAATACCAGGCCTGTGGGCCTTGAAGCGCCCTTGGGTGATCGTGCTTGCATGGCATTTAGCGGCACACTCGTGACATGCGGACAAGCAACAGGAGTTGTAGTGGCTACCGCCACAGCGGCCGAGATCGGACGCATCAGCACTTTACTTGCAGAAGTAGAAACGTTGACTACCCCGCTGGTTCAGCAAATGAACGTATTTGCGCGCTGGCTGACGATCTTGATCCTGTTAGTCAGCGGCCTGTTGCTCGTGTTCAGTCACTATGTCGGGCATTACGAGTTCACCGAGATCTTCATGGTCGTGGTGGGGATGTCGGTAGCAGCGATACCTGAAGGGCTGCCCGCCGTCCTTACCATTACGCTGGCTGTCGGCGTCAGGGCGATGGCACACCGCAATGCCATTGTGCGTCGCCTGCCGGCCATCGAAACGCTGGGCTCGGTATCCGTTATCTGCACTGACAAGACTGGCACACTCACACGTAACGAAATGATGGTGGCATCGGTCGTCACGCAAGACCTCATCTACACGGTCGACGGCGCAGGTTATCAGCCAGCGGGAAGCATCAGTCTTGCGGATCGGCCGGTCGACCTATCGTCTCATCCAGCGTTGGCGGAATTGGGGCGAGCAGCCTGCCTGTGCAACGACGCTGTGCTGCGTCAGCATGAAGACTTATGGAAGGTCGAGGGTGACCCGATGGAAGGTGCGTTGCTGGCATTTTCCGGAAAAACCGGAATCGTCAGCGATGAAGTTCATCAGGCCTGGCCCCGCACCGATGCCATTCCGTTTGATGCGAAGCACCGATTTATGGCGACCCTGCATCACAACCATGCCCGACACGCCTCTATCTATGTGAAAGGCGCGCCAGAGCAGATACTGGCCATGTGCACAAAGCAGTTCGTAAACGCTGGCGGGACTGAACCGCTCAACGCGAACTACTGGCACGAACAGGCAAACACCATTGCTGCCAAGGGGCAGCGTGTGCTGGCATTTGCAATGAGATCAGTCCCCCCCGAGCAAACCGTGTTGGAGTTTGAGGATGTGCAAGGAGGGTTGACGCTGCTGGGGATGGTTGGGCTGATTGATCCGCCCCGACCAGAGACGATCAGGGCCGTTCAGCAATGCCAGGCGGCGGGCATTGTCGTAAAAATGATCACTGGCGATCATGGTGGCACCGCTACTGCCATCGGTCGCCAGATTGGCCTGCAAAATCCCGACAGGGTGCTGACTGGCGTAGACCTCGACGCCATGAGCGATACCGACCTCAAAGAGGCGGTAAAAGACGTCAATATTTTTGCGCGTACCAGCCCTGAACATAAGCTCAGGCTGGTCATGCTGTTGCAATCGAATGGCATGACAGTGGCAATGACCGGCGATGGCGTTAACGACGCACCAGCGCTGAAGCGCGCCGATGCCGGCATCGCCATGGGTGGAAAAGGCAGTGAAGCCGCCAAGGAAGCCGCAGACCTGGTGCTGGCAGATGACAACTTCGCGTCCATCGTGGCTGCGGTGCGCGAAGGGAGGACAGTCTACGACAACATCAAGAAGGTGCTGAGCTGGACCCTCCCCACCAACGCTGGCGAGACCATGACCATCATCGTCGCGTTGCTACTCGGCATTACACTGCCGGTGACGCCGATACAGATTCTGTGGATCAACCTGATTACCGCCGTGACACTCGGCATCGCGCTCGCATTCGAGCCTACCGAAGAAAGCACCATGCGCAGACCACCCCGTTCACGTACACAGCCACTTATAAGCGGTGCTTTGGTCTGGCATATGATGCTTGTTTCTATTTTATTTCTCTGTGGTGTTTACAGTATTTTTTCGTATGCGCTCGACCGTGACTACTCAATTGAATTGGCCCGCACGATTGCGGTCAACACGCTGGTGGTGATGGAAATATTTCATCTGTTCTTCATTCGCAATCTCTACAGCACGTCGCTTACCTGGAAGGGCATTCGTGGCACCAAGGTCATCTGGATGACCGTTGCAGTGGTGACCGTCGCTCAATTTTCCATCACTTATGCGCCACCGCTGCAAAGGGTTTTTGCAACTGAAGCGATCCCTTTCTTTGATGGCGTACTGATCATCGGGATTGGCGTTACGTTCTTTGCGATCATCGAGATTGAAAAACAGATTCGAATCCGCTTGGCTCAATAGTGCTTACCGGGAGTAGCAATATCCTGAAGTGATGTCCACATGCTGATCGTGGACTGTTGGTATGGAATTCGCTCCAAGTGGCATTTGTACGAAAAGATCCATTTTTAGCTGGTGTATCGCTGGCCGCCATGTGCTGGGTAAACCCGGCGCAGTAGATGAGTGTTGGAACGAAGATCAGCCCGCCGCTCACACTCCGGCCGCGATGCCGCTGACGGTTCAGATCATTACGAGCAGCAGTCCTGCAGTGTTTCGCGCAGGGCAACCAGCCTCGCTGGCTGCAAGTGTTTCTAATAGGGAAGGCCTTCTTCAATGGGTAACGTCAAATCTCGGGACCATTCGTTCCAGGAGCCCAGGTAGAGGCGAACGTTCCTGATTCCGGCTTCTTCCAATGCCACAAAGGTATTGGAAGCCCGCCTTTGAAGCAAAAAACGACCACAGGCGTATCGGGGCCGATTCCGACCGTAGCGCACTCCGCGAGAATCTCGCTGGGTGACTTGAACATCGGTCCCTGAGCGGTCGGCTTCATCATCCGGTACCACTCCAGCCAGACGGAGCCAGGGATGCGGCCCTTGCGCGGGCAGAAATCTTTTCCATAGGGCGATGAGCTTTCGCCAATCCATTCATCAACGTCACGTACGTCGAGCTTTACTATGTTGGGGGTGGCAACTATCCGCTTCATTTCGTCCAGGTTGACGAAGAGGCTGCGCTCCCCATTGGTAGAAGGAAACGTGGCAGGGGCAGGCACGGAAGCTTCACTGGTGCTGGGAAGGCCTGCGTTGCGCCAGGCGCTGTAGCCGCCATGCAGAATCTTGATCTTGTCGCGAGGGTAACCGAGATAGCGGAGTAGCACATAACCTCTGCAGGACTGCCCAAAGCCGGTAGTCATGGACTGCTCATATACGAGCGCCACCTCCCTGCCAGACAAGCCTGCCTTCGCAAACGCCTGGATGAATACATCGTTCAATGCAGTCAGCCCCTCGGGCGTGGTGGTGGCCAGGTAGGTGAATATCTCATGGATATTTACCGCGCCCGGCAGGTGGGCCTCGGCGTAACTCGCAGCATCTCGGGTGTCGATGAGCACGACGGGCTCACGCGTGATCAATTCGTCCAGTTCGGAGGGCGAAACGAGAACTCTCTTGTGCATGAGGAATCTCCAATTGAAGAGTCAGGCGATCCCAGCCTTGGTTAATTACCCCCCCCAAAAAAAACACGCTTTCTCTGGAAAGCACTACTTGAGCATTTTTAATTTAATGAAGGCGGTAAAGTGCTCGTTGATGTAAATCAACTCTTTGAGTGGAACCGGTGGCTCGTCCATAAACGGGTTCGGGATCTGCTGCGATGATGTGCATCGGCTCCATCTGGCTCGCCACTGAACCGATGGATATCCATGCCGATGAATTACCCGTGCAGATGCTCACTCCGTGCTCAAAGAAAAACGCGGCTTATCGGTTGAACCTTCCCATGCATCGCAGGAGTCTCAAGACAACAGAAGGTCAATCTTGTCTTCACTCACGTGGAGGGCACCGTGGAAAAGCCACTCGAAAAGTACAACAACATGCGGGACTTCAAAGAGAGCCCCGAACCCTCGGGTGTCGCCACATCCGCAAAAGGAAAGCGCAAGGGTAAAGCGCACGCACTACAGTTCTGCATCCAGAAGCACGACGCTTCGCACCTGCATTACGACTTCCGCCTGGAACTCGACGGCGTGCTCAAGAGCTGGGCGGTGCCCAAGGGCCCGTCGCTGGACCCCAAGGTCAAGCGCCTGGCGGTTCACGTCGAAGACCATCCCATCGATTACGCCATCTTTGAAGGCAGCATTCCCGAGGGGCATTACGGCGCAGGGGAGGTGATCGTCTGGGACCGCGGCGTGTGGATTCCCCAGGACGATCCGGCCCAGGCTTACGCCAAGGGCCGGCTCAAGTTCGAGCTGCAAGGCGAGAAACTCGCCGGCCTGTGGAACCTGGTGCGCACGCACATGCCGGGCAAGCAGGAGCAATGGTTTCTGATCAAGCATCAGGACGGTGCGGCCAGACCGGAAGCCGACTACGACGTGGTAGCCGCTGAGCCCGACAGCGTGCTCAGCGAACGCAGCATCGTGGCCAAGGCGTCGGGGGCCGGCAAACCCGCCAAGGCCAAAGCGATCAAGAAACCGGTCACCCCGGCACGCAAGGAGAAGTCCGGGCCACTGACCGGCGCGCGCAAAGCCGGGTTGCCGGAGTTGATCAAGCCGGAACTGGCGACGCTGGTGGAGAAGGTCCCGGATGGCCAGTGGCGTTATGAGGTCAAGTTCGACGGTTACCGGATCATGGCCCGCATCGACCACGACGAGGTCAAACTCTTCACGCGCAACGGCCACGACTGGACCCACAAGCTGCCCGGCCAGGCCGAGGCATTGGCCGCCCTGCACCTCGAATCGGCATGGCTCGACGGCGAGATGGTCGTCGTGGACGAGGAGGGCGTACCGGACTTCCAGGCCCTGCAAAATGCCTTCGAGGCCGGTCGCAGCGACCACATTGTCTACTACCTGTTCGACCTGCCGTACCTCAACGGCGTGGACCTGCGCGAAGTGCCAGTGGAAGAACGCCGGGCTGCGCTGGCGACAGTGCTCAAGGCCACTGATCACCCCTTGCTGCGTTTCTCCGACGGCTTTGACGAAGAGCCGCAGGCGTTGCTCAACAGCGCCTGCCAGATGCGCATGGAGGGTTTGATCGGCAAGCGCGTTGGGTCGCCTTACGTGTCCCGGCGCAGCAGCGACTGGATCAAGCTCAAGTGCAAGCATCGGCAGGAATTCGTCATCGTCGGCTTTACTGATCCCAAAGGTTCGCGCAGTGCATTCGGCGCGTTGCTGCTGGGTTTGCATGACCGTGACAGCGGTGAGTTGCGCTACGCCGGCAAGGTCGGCACCGGGTTTACCGAGGCGACCCTCGCCAGCCTCCACGACCAGCTCAAACCCTTGCAGACGAAAAAACCGGCCGTGGTCAATCCACCCGAGGGTGCCGAGTTCAAGACGGTGCACTGGCTCAAACCCCGGCTGCTCGCGGAAGTGGCCTTTGCCGAAATCACCAGAGACGGCTCGGTACGCCATGCCGTGTTCCATGGCTTGCGTGACGACAAGCCTGCCAAAGACATCACCGAGGAGCGAGCGACGACCGTGAAAACTGCCCCTGAGAAAAAAAGCGGCGCTGCCAAAACCACTGCCGCGCCAAAGAACGCCGACCCTGCGCCCTCCCAAATCGGCCTGGACAAGGGCAAGGTCCGTATCACCCACCCGGACCGGATCATCGATGCCAGCAGTGGCACCACCAAGATGCAACTGGCGCAATATTACGCCAGCGTTGCCGAGTGGATTTTGCCCGAGCTCAAGGACCGCCCCGTGGCGCTGGTGCGGGCCCCGGACGGGATTGCCGGCGAATTGTTCTTCCAGAAAAACGCCGAGCACCTGGCCATTCCCGGCATCACCACCCTGGACCCGAAACTCACCGGCCAGCCGATGATGGTCATCAACAACGCCGAAGCGCTGATCGGTGCGGTGCAGATGAGCATGGTGGAACTGCACACCTGGAACGCCACGTCGGACAACCTCGACAAGCCCGACCGCTTCGTCCTCGACCTCGACCCGGACCCGGCATTGCCGTGGAAGCGCATGGTTGAGGCGACCCAACTGACCCTTTCGGTGCTCGATGAACTGGGGCTCAAGGCGTTTCTCAAGACCAGTGGAGGCAAGGGCATTCACCTGGTGGTGCCGCTGACCCGCAAGCTGGGCTGGGATGAGGTCAAGGATTTCAGCCACGCGATTGTCAGCCACATGGCCAAACTGCTGCCGGAGCGGTTTTCCGCCGTGTCGGGGCCGAAGAATCGGGTCGGGCGGATTTTCATCGATTACCTGCGCAACGGTCTGGGTGCGACCACCATCTGCGCCTATGCCGCGCGTACTCGCGAAGGCTTGCCGGTGTCGGTGCCGATCTTTCGTGAAGAGGTCGAGTCGCTCAAGGGCGGCAACCAGTGGAACATTCATAACCTGCATGAACGCCTGGCCGAGGTCGGCAATGAGCCGTGGGCGGATCTGAAGAAAACCAGGCAGTCGATCACCGCCGACATGCGTCGGCGGGTCGGCATGAAGCAGTAATCAGTTTGCTTGAGGTTTGGTGATGAAGACCTGAAGGTCGGAATTCAGCTTGTCGATGGCCGCTTTGAAATCCTTGGCGGTGATCTTCTGGCTATCATTTTCCAGGGTGCTGCCGAACACTTTGCGCACAACCCTGCCCACGGTCTGATTGCTTTTCGCGTCGATAAACTCGGCTTCGATAAACAGGGTGGTGTCCTGGTCCCGGTGGCCGGTCGCGGCGCTGACACCACCGACGACAGCGGCGATAGGAACAATTTCATACCACCTCATGCCTTCGTTTTCGGCATTCACCCCGGTGATCGCCGCGCGCATGATCAACAGTTTCGAGCCCTTGGGGGCCGAGGCCGGCGTGGTCACCACGCGGTATTTCTGACCCAGCGTGCCTTTGGTCTTGGTGGTCATGTAGTTCTGGATATCGGTGAGCGTCTGCTGGTTGACCCGCTCATCGGGCTTGGGCGCCGGATACAGCTCCAGCTTGTTGAACGCTACCGTGTCGTAGGCATTGGGGTTCCACGACGGGCTTATCCAGCGCATCGCCGTACCACCGCTGGGCGTTTCGACTTCTTTCAGGTTGTTGTAGCTGGACAGGTAGCCGGAGTATTGCGTCTTCTCGGTGACTTTCGAGGTGCAACCGCCGAGCAGGAGGCCGGTCAGTGCGACGCCGATGAGCAAGTTTCGGGACAGGTTCATAGTGCTGTGTGCTCCTTGGATAAAGTCGTTTTCTTCGTCAGCAGAAATCAGAAACGCCAGGTCATGTTTCCGGTCACCGCTTGAATCCAGGCGTTGTCGAATTGACCGGAAAGCCGACTGCCCGAGACGGTTTTGGTCTGATCCACCGGCATGTCGCCCAGCCAGACCATCGCCCAACTCACGTTAACGTCGGTGTCCTTGCTAAGAGCATAGGTGGCTCCTGTCGCAATGCGCCAGGATTCGGCCATCGGTACGGTGACCGTGCGATTGCCGTCCGACACGGCACTGCTGTCGTAAGCCACACCGACGTTCCATAACAGCTGTTGGGTGGCCTGGTATTGCGCGCCGAGGGAGAGGTGCCAGGTGTCCTTGAAACCGGCATCGACCGTGGTCGATCGCGCGTTGTTGGCCGTGGTATCGATCTGGGTCGCGATCTGGCCGAACTCCGACCAGTCCTGCCAGTTGACCGATGCCAGCAAGGCCCACTGCCGGTCCAGTTGCTGGAACAGGCTGAGGGTGACGGTCTGCGGCACTGTCATGTCGAGTTGGGTATTGGCGTTGTCCAGCCGTCGCAGTGCCGGGCCGTCGCCCTTGACGTCCAGCTTGTCTTCGAAATTCAGATCGACCTTGCTGGTGTAGGTCAGGCCGAGGCGGGTGCCGGGTTGCGGGGCGTAGATCACCCCGACGTTGGCGCCAAAGCCCCAATCGTTGTCTCTGTACTTGAACTGGCCGTCGCTGCGGTCGGTCAGGCCGAAAGGCGAGCGGTAGATGGCGGTGTCGGCCTTGAGCATGCCGTACATGGCTTTCACGCCGATGCCGACTGACCATTGATCATTGAAGCGGTAGGCCACGCTCGGCACCATCGACACGCCGAGCAGGCTGGCGTTTTGCGCGAAGTAGCGCCCGGACCAGTCGTTGTCGTAATTGACCGCCAGACCGAAGTCGCCGTACTGGCCGAAGCCGACGCTCCAGTGGTCGTCGAGTTGATGGGTGACGAAAAAGCTGCCGCCGGGGATCGGATCGAGGGCATTGCCGCTGCCGCTGCCCGGGACATTGGTGTTGGCGTCGCGATCGAAGCTCAGGTCGCCATAGAGCACTTGCAGGCCGGCGGTGATTTGCGTGCCCGGCAGGTAGCTCATGCCCGCCGGGTTGCTGGCGATCGTCGAGGGCCCCTGGGCCCTGGCGGCGGCACCGGCATTGGCCAGGCCAGTGTTATCGGTACCGATTTCGTAGAGCATGATGCCGCCGGCCCAGGCTTGTTGGCAGCACAGGGCGAGCAGCGTGGCGGCAGGCAGGGCGCAGGTTTTTGTCTGCATACGAATTCCTTATTACGTCGATAAACGTCCGTCAGAGACGCGGGTGGCCAGCCTCGGCCACCCGTGAATTCGACGCGTTACTTGGCCATCTCCGCCCTGGCTGCAGCGATCTTGGCCTTGACCGAATCGAGGTTGAAGCTCGCGCCTTTTTGCATGGGCGGGAACTCGATCGCGGTTTCAGCCAGTTTGGCCACCTGTTGTTGCACGAACACGAAACGCCAGAACTGGAATTTGAACCAGTCGAAGTACTGTTGCGAACCTTGGGCGGCCTGATTCTCCGGCCATCCCATGCGTTCGAACGGGTCGAGACGCAGATTGGTCAGGATCGGCACATCGACGGCCACTTTGGCGCCCATCCAGCCACCAGGCTGGTCGATGAAGCGATATTTGTAATCATCGATGCGTACCGCACCCAGGGCGCTTTCGCCGAAGTAGAAGATTTCATGCCGGTTCGACGGGCCCTTGCCGGTGATCATTGGAGTCTGATCGTAGCCGTCCAGGTGAACCTTGTAGGTGGTATCGCCCAGTTGCTTGCCTTTCAACAGTTCGGCGGAGATGTTCGGGTTGCCTGCCGCCGCGACCAGGGTCGGGAACCAGTCCATCCCCGACATGATGCCGTTGGCAATCTGATTGGCCGGCACCTTGCCCGGCCAGCGAATGATGGCCGGCACCCGGAACCCGCCTTCCATGACGGTGCCTTTGCCCATGGCAAACGGGGTGGTGCCGCCATCCGGCCAGGTGAAGTTTTCCGCGCCGTTGTCCGTGGTGAAGATCACGATGGTGTTGTCGTCCATGCCGTCTTTTTTCAGCTTGGCCATGACGTCACCGACGATATCGTCGAGCTGCGCCATGCCGGCTTCCTGTTCCGACCAGCCGTTTTGCGCGTTACGCATGGCTTCGTACTTGTCGGAGAGGTGAGTGACGATGTGCATGCGGGTCGGGTTGAGCCAGACGAAGAACGGTTTGTTGTCCGACTTGGCCTTGTCGATGAAGCTGAACGCCTTGTCGCGAATCTCCTCGTCGACGGTTTTCATGCGTTCCGGATAAAGCGTGCCGGCGTCTTCGATTTTCTGTTTGCCGACCTTGCCCCAGCGCGGCATGACCGTCGTATCGTCGGTGGTGGCGGCCCAGCTGTGGACCATGTTGCGTGGGCCGACGGTGTCCAGCAGTTCCTTCGGATAATTGGGGTGCGCCGGGTCTTCCATGGCGTCGAGGTGATAGAGGTAACCGAAAAACTCATCGAAACCGTGCACGGTGGGCAAGAATTGATTGAGGTCGCCCAGGTGGTTCTTGCCGAACTGGCCGGTGGCATAACCCATGGCCTTGAGGGTGGTGGCGATGGTCACGGCTTCGGCGGGGATACCCACCGGCGACCCGGCCTGGCCCACGGTGGTCATGCCGGTGCGGATCGGCAGTTCCCCGGTGATGAAGTTGGCGCGCCCAGCCGTGCAACTGGCTTCGGCGTAATAGTCGGTAAAGCGCATGCCCTCATTGGCGAGCTGATCGAGGTTGGGGGTACGACCAGCCATCATGCCCTGGTTGTAGACGCCGATGTTTGACCAGCCAATATCATCGCCCATGATCACCACGATATTCGGAGGTTTATCGGCGGCGTGTGCCATGAAGGGTAGAGCCATTGCAGACATCAGTATCGGTAGAGCGAACAGTGAGGATAATTGTGTCCGGTTCATGTCGAGATCCTGTGTACTGACGTGAGTACCTTGGAGCAGTCCCCCGACCACTGTGATTTGGGATCCCCCGCGAATGAGCGTAGGTATGAACTGCGAAATATCCAGTAATCAGTTGTGGTGTTTCAGGATGCTTACACGGATTTGAGAGGGTATTCGTCGCAGAATCTTTGGGCGATGCCGACGAGGGGCCTTGCCTTCAAGGCCTCGATCACGCGCACTGCGTGATGGGGAAGGGCTGTGGCGGCGAGCAGGGCCCGCCGCCTGGATAGCGCTTCTATTTTCCGACAGTGGCGGCCAGCAGCGGCGCCATCTGTTCATCGGTCAACGCTGCGTGGACTTCCATGCTCATGAGGTCGTTCCAGTTCAGCACCCATTGCTGAATCGGCACCACATCACTGGCTTCGGCAATGCCAAAGCCGGCCGAACCGCCCACGGCATGCCAGCGTCCCTTCATGGTGACGCCTGCCGGTGGAGCGCCGCCGGTCTTGAGAAAGCGCTCGATTGCGGCATTGCGGTTGTCCGGGCTGATCGACCAACTGACTATGAATAACATCGGCCACCTCCTGTTGCGGATTGGCACCGGTTTGCCTGGGCGGACCTGGTTGGCGCCGGGACCAGGGCCGCACGGGGGTTCCAGCTCCGTCCTGGCTGGTTTGCAACACGATCTCCCATGTGAAGGCATAGCAGTGGGCAGGGCTTCGCGTACGACCGCTGATCCTGTTTCGAAGCCTGTTCAAGGGCGGGACTGAACGCCTGTTTCACCAGCGCAACATGGGCAGCGGGCGCAGCGGGGAGCGGAGGAACTGGCGGACAGAGCGCTTGATCAGCATCCCGTGAAACCCGTGATCGGGAAAAGTCGTTTGCACGGTTTTGATGAATGCTCGTGGCAGACGGAAACGGACCCGGCCGAGGGATACGTCAATCAGGTCGGCCTGGCGGAAAGGCTCGACCGTTGTTGCATGCGCCAACCGATAGGGGCGCACTTTGTGGTGCTCGAGAATCAATGCACTCACGTGTTCTTTCAGATCTGAACGTTGCGTGGTGTCCAGGTATTCGCTGGCGAGGCGAATCGAGGGCGGCAGGTAATCGAGGGTGTTATCGGTCCAGATGCCCAGGTCGTGAAACGCCGCCGCGATCTGCACCGCGTCGCACGGCAGGCCCTGAATGCCGCTGACCGCGCTATAGAAATTCAACACCCGATAGACATGATTGCGATAGCCCTGCAGGTCAGTGCCGATCGCCAGCGCGAAGTCGGTGAGTATTTCGTCGGTGAGGGGGAATTCGAGAACGGGGTTCATCATGTATCCCGCAACAGGTCGTTGGCGTTGAGCAACTCGTAGGCGATTTCCGGGCGCTTTTCCATGGCGCGGCGGATCGCCGCCGGGATCGAGGCGCGGGTCTTGCGACACAGTCCCGGCAGTTCGCCCACCTGGATGGCGATACCACGCATGGTCCGCACCTCGTTGAAACCCGGGGCGATCTCCACGCGAATGCCCAGTTGCTCGAACATCCGGCGTTTCACGTGCTCCAGGTCGGTCAGGCTCTGCAGGTTTTCCAGGCGGTCGATCAGGCGTTTTTCTTCGGCTCGGGTCAGAAACAGGATGCGCACGTCCGCTCCCGGAGTTTCCAGCAACGGGTCGCGCCCGCAGTCACAGACACCGGGTGGGCAAGGTTGGCGGATCGGAGCAGAGGTCGTCATGGGGCTCAATCATAGAGCGACGGGGTCGGATTTGCCCATAGGGTGCCAGCGCAGTGCATTGCAGAAAAGGCATTATGCTGGCCCCCAAGTGCTTCGCCTGTCGCCAGAATCGCCGGATTTTCAGGTGGTTAGGTGGAGTGTAAATGCGCAATATTCGGATCGCGCTGATTTCGTTCGGCGTTGCAGGCCTTGCAATGTCTGCCCAGGCCAGGGAACTGATGCCCAATGATCGCTACATGTGCAGTTGGGGGGCGGGGACGGCGGCAAGAGCCCAGGAGCTCAAGTTGGCGGGGGTTTCACTGTATGCGGCGCGGCAGAAAATCCACTCGTACAAGTTTTCCAAGTCATGGATGCGCATGATGGCCATGGGCATTACCGAGCAAACCTACGACAGTCCTACCCGGTTCAAACCCGAGGCGGTGCGCCAGAGTTTTTACAACGACTGCGTGAAGTACAAGCTGGCGCGTAAATGACGGGGGAGGTGACTTCTGTCGGATCGGGCGTCTGGTTTTCCAGCGCGGTCTATATTGAAGGACCGGGTTCGTAGCCGGTATGCAGCGACCCCAGAATAGCGATAACCCTGTGGCGAGGGAGCAAGCTTCCTCGCCACAGGTCGGTATGAATGACGGGTATCAGGCCGCAAGGCCGTTTTTCTGATTCACCTGAAGGTGCATACACCACATTTCAATCAGGAGACCATCATGACCCAGCTCGACAAAGTACTGTACACCGCCAAAACCCACACCACGGGCGGCCGCGACGGCGCCTCCCGCAGTTCCGACGGCATTCTCGATATCAAGCTGTCGTCTCCCGGCGCGGGGGGCGGTGGCACCAACCCCGAGCAACTGTTTGCCGCCGGTTGGTCAGCCTGTTTCATCGGCGCAATGGGCGTCGCGGCCAAGGAACTGAAAGTTGCCCTGCCCAAGGACGTGGCCGTCGATACCGAAGTCGACTTGGGCACCAATGAAGGTGGCTACCTGCTTCAGGCGCGGCTGAACGTCAGCCTGCCGGGGCTGGACCGTGAAACCGCGCAGAAACTCGTGGACACCGGGCACAAGTACTGCCCGTATTCAAAAGCCACGCGCAATAACATCAATGTCACGCTCAAGCTTGTCTGAGTTGAAAAAGGGCCTTGGCGAGTGAAGGCCTAAAAAAAACGGCGCCCCCTTTGACCGGGGGGCGCCGTTTTTTCATGAAGGCATCGTGCGCTAGACCACTGCGCCGAACAAACGCCCCACCAGGGCGGTCACCCCCATGGCCAGAGCGCCCCAAAAGGTCACTCGCCAGGCGCCGATCATGACCCTGGCACCGCCAGCCCTGGCGGCAATGGCCCCCAGCGCGGCGAGAAACACCAGCGACATGAGCGCTATCCATAAGCCCACGCTGTGCTCCGGCGCGACAAAGGTCACGGCCAGCGGCAAGGCGGCGCCCGAGACGAAGCTGGCGGCCGAGGCCAGGGCTGCCTGCACGGGTTTGGCGGTCAGGGTCTCGCTGATGCCCAGCTCGTCTCGGGCGTGGGAGCCCAGCGCGTCATGGGCCATCAGTTGGTCGGCCACTTGATGGGCCAGTGCCGGTGAGACGCCCCGATGCATGTAGATGTTGGCGAGTTCGATGTGCTCGGCTTTCGGGTCGCTGGCCAGTTCTGCCCGTTCGCGCGACAGGTCTGCCTGTTCGGTGTCGGCCTGGGAGTGCACGGAGATGTATTCACCGGCAGCCATGGACATGGCACCGGCCATCAATCCCGCCATCCCGGTCACCAGGAGGGTGGAATGGCTGGCACTGGCCGCCGCGACACCGATCAGCAGGCTGGCGGTGGAGACAATCCCGTCGTTGGCCCCCAGCACGGCGGCGCGCAGCCAGCCAATTCGATCACTTCGGTGAGACTCGGTATGCCGGTGCATGAATTTCATCGTAGGGGGGACTCACTGTCAGGAGATGGATCAATACATAAGGCAGGACTTCGCCAGGCCGCTTCAGCGCGTTTCAATCTGCGCCTGTCGTTTGCCGCCGGCAATCGATATTTCCTTGAACTGCTCACCGTCGCGCAACACGAACAAGGCATCCATCCCGCGTTCTTGAGCGAGTCGCGGGCCTTCGATTTCACCCAGCACCATCAGCGCCGTGGCCCAGGCATCGGCAAGCATGCAGTTGGCGGCGACCACGGTGACGGCGGCGAGCGGGTTGCACAGCGGGGCGCCGGTCGCCGGATTCATGGTATGCGCATAAGGCTGACCTGCGACATCGACCCAGTGCCGATAGTCGCCCGAGGTGGCGATGGCCGCGTCGCCAAGCTCCATCACCCCCATCACTTCGCGCACGCCACGGTTGGGTTTTTCAAGCGCCACGACCCATGACTGGCCACCGGGTTTGACACCCCGGGCGCGCATCTCGCCATCGATGCCCACCAGGTAGTTCGTGATACCCCAGCCCTCCAGGCAACGCGCCAGCTCATCGACGCCGAAGCCTTTGGCGATGCCGTTCAAATCCAGGGTCAGCGGTGCGCGTTTGCGGACTTGATTGCGTTGCGGGTCCACCTCCAGCGCGGCACTGGCCGAGGTGCGGGTACACGGCTCCGGCGTTTCGAGGGGCTGTTGCGTGACGATCGGTTCGCCGGGACCGAATCCCCAGGCTTGCACCAGATCACCGACGGCGATATCGAAGGCTCCTCCCGATTGCCGGGCAATTCGCAGTGCCGTGGACAGCACCGTGATCAGCTCCTTGGGGACGGCTACCCATTGCTGTTCGGGCGCGGCATTGAGGCGATTGAGGTCGGAGTCCGGCTTCCAGGTCGACATTTGTTGGTCCACCCGGCTGACGGCGCGCGCCAGGCTGTGATGGATGGCCTCGGTCGACAAGTCCGGCTCTGCATAGAACAGGGCGGTGTAACGGCTGCCCATGGTCTCGCCGTTGAGGCTGTAGCGTTGCAGCTCAGTAGACATCTTCAAGGTAGCGTCCTTGTGCCTTGAGCGTCAGCACGCTCAGGTTGAGGGGGGCCAAGACTTCATCGAGGGCGTGCATCACGCCCTTGGCCATCTCGCGACTGCCACACACCAATACCTGGGCGCCTTTTTCGATCAGGCGACGCAAGGCCAGCGCATCGCTGATCAGCCGGTCTTGCACGTAGCTGCGATCCTGCACTTGGGAGAACGCGGCCTGCAACCGGGTCAGGCGTTGGTCCGCCAGGTAGCGGTTGAGCTCGGGCTCGTAGAGAAAGTCCGACGCCGGGTGGCGTCCACCCCAGTACAGATGCATCGGATGCCGGGCCTTGTTGTTGCGGATAAAACCGGCCAACGGCCCGATACCGGTGCCGGCACCGATCAGGATCACCGGTTGCTTGCCCGAGGCCGGCCGGAAATGCGGATTGGGCTGGATGAAGGCCTCGATCGGTGCGCCCTCGGGCAGCTCATGGAGGAAGCCTGAACACACGCCATTCGGGTGTTTGCGTACACAGATTTCCAGCATGCCGTCGTCCGAGTTGCTGGCCAGGGAATAGAACCGTGGCTCGGTACTGCCAGGCGGTACGATGCCCACCAGATCGCCGGCCTCGAAGCACGGCAGGTCGCCCACGGCCTTGAAGCGCAGGACGTGGGTCGGTGCGTTGACCTGTTGCCCGTAGGCGATGCGTTCCACCAGTTGCAATTGATGGGTGCGCGGGCGGTCGGGGATGTGATTGAGCGACAGCTCCTGGCCCATGACAGCGCTCAGTTTCTGGCCCCAACGGTTGAACTCCTGGGAGGACTGACGGTTGATGGTCTCCAGCGCCAGCAACGGTGTGCCGCCGGCCTGCAGCATCGCCGCTTCAACCTGATGAGCGAACTGGCAGAACCGGGCAAATTGGCGATCACCGAAACCCAGTACCGCAAACGGCAGGCCAGGCTTGAGGCCGTTCTTGGCCAGGCGCGCCAGAAACTGCGAGGCCGAAGCCGGTGCGTCGCCGTCGCCGTGGGTCGCGGTCAGGATGAACACTTGTCGGGCATGCCCCAGGTTGTTCGCATAACTGTTCATCGGCGCGCTGTGCACTTTGTGCCCGGCGGCGTGCAGGGTGTCGTGCAGGGTCTTGGCAAAGCCCCAGGTGCTGTTGCTCTCGCTGCCGACCAGAATCACGCTGTCGGCCGAATGGGCGGGGCTGTTGTGGCGGATGTTCGGGCCGGCCTTGCGGCGGCGCCACCACAACACAATCCCGGTAACGCTCATCAAGGGCACGCTCAGGGCGCAAACGCCGAGTAACAGGCCCAGCCACCAGAGGCCCTGCCCGGTGTGCAATTGGTAGATCAGTTCGTAGAGCGCGCGCGTCGAGTCATGGGCTTGATAGGACAGCAGAGCGCCGTTGCCTTGATCGACATAACCGTCCCCCTGGGCCGTGCGCAGGGAATACACATCCTGCGGGTTGCCAGGGCTGGGGTAGACCAGTTCGCGCAGGTCATTGAGGTCGACGTTGCGCAAGGCCGGCAGGTTGGCCACCGGCATGGCCGGACCGGCGCTGACATGGGCGGGGAACGCCGGTTCAATCGCGCTGCCGTCCGGAATCAATTCGAAAGTGGTGGCGCACAGAAACGTCCCGGTCAGCGCCGAGAGCATCAGGCCCACGAACACCAGACGCCCGACCTCGGCATGCCAGCGCTGACTGAAGTTGCCACGAATGGGTCGCAACAGGTTACGCCAGCCGCCCAGGCGTCGGGCCAGCAACAGCGCCCCGGACACCGACAGCAACAGCATGAACAATGCTCCTGCACCGGCCACACCGTGCCCCGGCGTACCGAGGAACAGCGAGCGGTGCAGGTCTTTCATCCAGCGTGAAAAGGCGGAAGGCTGGTAGGGCGCAAGGCCCTGGCCGGTCAGGGGATCGACCGTTTCGGCACCGGCCTGACCGTTCTGGTTGTAGTAGACGATCACGGTCCCGGACGCACTGCGTTGAATCTGCTCCACGCCGGAGAAGTGGCTGGCAACGCGTCCGGCCAGTTGGCCGACGTTGAGTTGGCCGCTGGCGACTGGCGCCTGATGCAGGCGTTCCAGGGCCGGGTCGACCGACAGCATGGCGCCGCTCAAGGCCAGAATCATGACCAACAGGGCGGCGATCAGGCCGGGTAGCGAATGGAGCTGGCGAAGCATGTTCAGCCTCCGGATCGGGCAGGTGCTACAGATCGTAGGTAAAGGACTCGACGTAGGTGCTGCCGGCTGCCGGCTTGCCGGCGCCTTTGGAGGTCAGCGGGACACTGACATCGGCGCGAACGTCACGCTTGTCTTCGACAGCACTATCAATTCGGATCTGGTAACCGGCATCGATCAACGTATCCGCCAGTTCAACGCTGACTTTGAGCGTGCGTCCGCTGCCGACGCTGGCACCGCTGACGCCGTCGAACTCGCTCGGGTTCATCCCGCTACCGCGGGCCCAATCGCCCAAGTGCTTGTAGTACTTGGCCTTTTTGCCGGCGACCCAGAGGGTTTTCTGGTACTGGCCATTGCCGTCGGTGACATAAATCGCCAGGTAAGCGCCATTACCGCTGTAGTCCTTGAGTTGAGTGGTCAGGGTGACCTCCCGGGCCTGGGCGAGGCCTGGCAGGGCAATGGCGCCGGCGAGGCATGTAGCTGCAATGATCTTTTTCATGGGAATGTCCTTTTGATCGTCTGGTCGAGAGCCTGAACCTGCTTGCTGACAGCAACCTGAAACCCGGGAATAAATGCTCGGCAGGTCGTCATTCGGTCACGGGGCGAGTGAGGTAATCCCCGCCATCGCCGTCGTCCTTGAAGCGGATCTCCAGCTTGCGCAGGTGCAGGGATGCCGGTGAGTAACTGGCTTCGATCGCGTTGCCCTTGCGATCCAGGCCCCGGATTTCGTAACAGCCGTCGTCGACCTTGATGCGCTGCACGCTCCAGCCATATTGCTGTTGAACCTGCTGTCGCAACGTTTCGCGCGGCTGCCAGTCGGCGACCGGGTCGCTGCAGTCTTCGTCGGCCACCGCATAACCACTGAGCGAAAGACTCAGCAGCACGGCACTGGCCATAAAACCTGATTTCATGATCTGTCTCCTGCCGTTGGCGGCGTCTGTGGCATACCCTAAAGTGCAATCCTGACAACCAGCTGAATCTTCAGATTCATGTCAGGTGCGGCGATTAAGGTGCTATACGTCAACCATCACAGGAGGTGCCAGATGCGGGTTTTATTGGTCGAGGATGCACCGGGGCTGGGGGATGCGGTGCGCGAGCAGATCGCCGACGATGGCCATGCCGTGGACTGGGTGCAGCGCCTTGAGCACGCGCGCAACAGTGTGCGCAGCACGCCTTATGACTTGATCCTGCTGGACCTGATGCTGCCCGACGGTCGCGGGCTGGATTTTTTGCGCCAGCAGCGCGCGGCCGGGGATGTGACCCCGGTGATCATCCTCACCGCCCAGGATCAGATTTCCGACCGCATCGCCGGTCTCAATGCCGGGGCCGACGACTACCTGGTCAAGCCGTTCGACCTGTTCGAGCTGTCCGCCCGCGTGGCGGCGGTGGCCCGGCGCTACAGCGGCAACCCCAACCCGCAAATCAAACTGGGCGAGCTGCAGGTCGACATCAGTGCGCGCACGGTGCAGCGAGCGGGCGTGACCGTGGACCTGACGGCGCGTGAATGGGCGTTGTTCGAGGCCTTCGTCCAGCGCCCCAGCGCGTTGTTGTCCAAGTCGCAACTCGAAGAGCGGCTCTATGCCTTTGGCGCAGAAATCGAGAGCAATACCATCGAGGTCTACATCAGCCGACTGCGCAAGAAACTCGGGCGTGACCTGATTGAAACCGTGCGCGGCATGGGTTATCGGCTGATGTCGGCATGAAGTCGTCAAGCCTGCAGAAGCGCCTGGGCATCGGCCTGACACTGGGCATGACCCTGCTCTGGCTGGGGGCGACGGTTAGCACCTGGCGGGTGGTGCAGCATGAGTTGAACGAGGCGTTCGACAGCGCGCTGGAAGAAACCGCGCAACGCATCCTGCCGCTGGCCGTGCTGGAAATCAGCAACCGGGAAGAGTCCCGCGATGCACAGCATGTCGCCCCGCTGAAAACCCACAAGGAATACCTGACGTACCTGGTACGCGATGGCAAGGGGCAGATCCTGATGCAGTCCCACGACGCCAACCCGGAGATCTTCAGCAAGCAGCCGGCGGAAGGTTTCACGACGACGGAAAAATACCGTTTGTACGGGGCCAGTGCGTTGCGCGAGACGGTGTATATCGAGATCGCCGAACCCCTGGGCCATCGTCGTGAAGCGGCGCGGGAAGCCTTGTTTGCCCTGTTGCTGCCGTTATTGGCACTGATCCCCGTCAGCCTCTTGGGCATCTGGTTGTTTGTGCGCATCAGCCTGCGCAGCGTGATGGCCTATCGGCGGGCCGTGGAGGCCCGTGGTGTCGGCGATCTGTCGCCGATCAAGGTGGCGCGCCTGCCGGCGGAAATCGATCCGCTGGCCGAAGCGGTCAATCATTTGCTGGAGCGTTTTCGCAAGGCCCTGGAGGCCGAGCGCAGCTTTACCGCCAACAGTGCCCATGAACTGCGCACGCCACTGGCGGCGACGCTCGCGCAGATTCAGCGCTTGCGCCACGAAGCGCCTGAAGGCCCCCTGCGGACGCGGGCGGCGAAGATCGAAAACTCGTTGCGCGAATTGGCGCGGCTGTCGGAAAAACTCATGCAACTGGCCAAGGCCGAGGGCGGCGGGCTGTTGTCTGAAACGCCGCAGGATCTGATTCCGCTGCTGGCCCATGGGGTCGATGAGTGGAACCACAGCAGCGGGGGCCGGGTCGAGTTGCGGCTTCCAGCACAGGCCAGCGTGTATGCGGCCATCGACCCGGATGCCTTCGGCGTGTTGCTGCGCAACTTGATCGAGAACGCACTGAAGTACGGCGCGGCCGATCAGCCGGTTGAAGTGAGTTTGTCCGAGTCGGCGCTGCTGCGGGTAATCAATGGTGGCCCGGCCGTGCCAGAGCCGGTGTTGCAGCGCTTGACCGAGCGATTCGTGCGGGGCAACAGCGAGGCCAGCGGTTCAGGGCTGGGGCTGGCGATTGCCAGGACCATTGTCGAAGGGGTCAACGCAAGAATGGTGCTGGTCTCGCCTGCGACGGGCCGGCCGGATGGTTTTGAAGTGTGCGTCTGGTTACCCGTGGTGGCGCCGCTCGAAGGTTGAGCTGAAAGCGGGCGTTTGAGTGGCGAACTCTACTTCTGTGCGGTGGCGCATTATGCGCAATCTGACAACAGTGTATGTCCGCAAGGCAGCTATTTAGGGGAGCGGTAAACACTTAGCATCGTCTCTACCCGCTGTACCAAGGGCGTAGATGGCCCTTGGTTCGCGAGGTCCATACAAACATACCTGGAACGAGACGGTGAACATCATGAACCTGGCAAAAGTTGCGATTTTTATGGCCCTTGGCGGCCTCGGCGCGCCGGCCTTTGCGGGTCAAACCCCTGCAACGGCCACACCTGTCGAACCCTACACCTACTCAACGCCACTCGACATTCACAAGGTCATTGCCGTGACCGATATCCCGAATGACTGTGGCCCGGTTCCGGCGCAAATGACCTACGAAGACTCCAGCGGTCAACGCCACGTGCTGCAGTATCAAGTGATGGGCGCTGGATGCTCGAACGGTTGAGTGGGGTGCAGACGATGGAGGGTCGACACTCCATTGCGGCGGCACTAGCCAAACCGATGTTCTGATTGGCTGGCGATTTTTTCATCGGCTGCCAACAAGTCGGGGATGTGGTTTTTAAGAAACTCCACCCAGGTCTTTATTTTCGCGTCCACGTATTTTCGTGACGGGTAGATGGCAAACAGACTCAACGCTTCGAAGTGATAGTCCGACAGTACGCGCACCAGCGTGCCCGCCCTGAGTCCGGCGACGGCGGAAGCTATAGGCTGAACACCGATACCCATTCCGGTGGTGAGGGCGACAGTCATGGCATCGGCGGTGTTGACGTGAAAGGACGACTCGGGCGTATTGATCGTCTCCATGCCTTCGGGCCCCTCGAATACCCAGTTTTCAACCGGCATGACCGTGTTGACGATTCTCAGACAATCATGAGCATGAAGCGCACCCGGCGAGTCGGGCGTTCCGCGTTTGTTCAGGTAGGCCGGCGACGCGCAGAGAATGCTGTAAGTCGTGCCAAGCCGCTGAGCGACAAACCCCGAATCGGGGAGGTCCCGCGCCAGCACAATCGACATGTCATAGCCTTCTTCAATCATGTCCGGCAGCCGATTGGTCAGTGTCAGATCGAACAATACCGAAGGATGAATTTCCCTGTACCGGGCGATCGCGTCGATCACGTAATGATTGCCGATGGCTGACATCGCATGAATTTTCAGCCTGCCCTTGGGATCGACTTGCGCGATGCCGGCTTCTTCTTCGGCTTCACGGATCTCTTCGAGGATTTTCTCGCAGCGCTGCAAATAGCGGGTCCCGGCTTCGGTCAACGCCAGGCGGCGGGTCGTGCGGTTGATCAGGCGCGTGTTCAGCCTGGCCTCCAGGCTGGAAACCGCTTTGGAAACGTTAGTCGTGGTGGTGTCCAACAGCAGCGCCGCCGCGGTAAAGCTGCCGCTCTGGGCGACCGCCGTAAAGAAGCGCATGGTCTGGAGAACATCCATCGTTTTCACCTCACAGAAACGTAAAAAAGGGCGGCCCGGCACCGGGCCGCCCCTCGTCGCGTGTTACTTCTTGCGCGGGATGAATCCCGGCACGCCGGTTTCCACCACCGAATTGAAGCGTATCCGCGTCGTAATATCCTCACGGATTTCATGCATGGCCCGATGGGGCAGGGTTGCAATATCAAAGTTCTCGCGAATATGGCTCAGTGTTGCAGAGGTGGTCAGAAAAGCGACGCCGCGCTGTACCGACCAGGCCAGTGCGACTTGCGCCGGGCTCTTTTGCAGACGCCGGGCGATGCCGGTAATGACCTCGTCTTCCAGTACGTTCGGCTCCATGCCATGGCCCAGTGGCGCAAACGCCAGAACGATGATTCCGTGGGCCTGACAGAATTCGAGCAGTTCCCATTCGGGCAGATAAGGGTGGGACTCGACCTGCACCACGGCGGGCTTGATCCGTGCCTGGGCGACGATCTCTTTTAAGGCTTGCAGGGTGATATCGGACAAACCAATGGACTTGCACCGGCCTTCATCCACCAGGCGCTCCATTGCCCGCCAGGTCTCTATCAGCGTCACGCCGCCGTCGTAGATGACATGCCCGAATGCGTCTCGTGGGTCCTGGTCGTCGCCGGGCTGGAAGGCAAAGGGCGTATGAATGAGGTAGCAGTCGATGTAGTCGACTTGCAGGCGCCGGCAGCTGGCCTCGAACGCGGGCAACACCCGCTCGGGACGATGGTTGGTGTTCCACAGTTTGGTGGTGATGAACAGGTCTTCGCGCCGGGCCTTGCCTGTCTCCAGAAACGCCTTGAAGGCCACGCCGGCCATTTCTTCATTTCGATAACGTTCCGCGCAATCGA
Source organism: Pseudomonas fluorescens group sp. PF-69 (assembly GCF_054481235.1). Classification (NCBI taxonomy): domain Bacteria; kingdom Pseudomonadati; phylum Pseudomonadota; class Gammaproteobacteria; order Pseudomonadales; family Pseudomonadaceae; genus Pseudomonas; species Pseudomonas fluorescens group sp. PF-69. The sequence continues at coordinate 4,284,988 of NZ_JBTMNC010000001.1, forward strand.
AATGGCGAAAGCCTGTTTCCAGTGCGTGTGTGATCGCCTGGGTGGTCACGCCCAGATCCTTGAACAAGGTACCGAAGCCAACGGCCGGCATGTCGCCGGAGCCGTTGACCAGGGGGAACCGGGTTTCGCGAAGTGCATCGAAAATGGGTTCGTAAGACATGTCTCTACTCCAGTGCCTGGGGCCACGGCCGCATGGGCAAGTGACCACTCGTGTAAGTGTTCGTGAATGCGCGGCGGCGCTACTGGTATGAAGGTTTTCGTTCGTCGCGAGAGGCCAGTCGTTGCTCGAACACGCCAACGGAATTACCGCCGAGCGCGACAAACAAACGCACGGTGTCGAGGTATTGCGCGGTCTTCACCCGGATCTGTCCCAGCAGCGCCTGTTCATAGGCACGCTCCGCTTCCAGTACCTGGAGGATGCTGTTCTCGCCTTGCGCATAGGCTTGCTGGTTCAGGCGGAAACTGGTCTCGGCGGCTCGCAGTGCATCTTCCTGGGCGAGGTTTTCCTCGGCGTCGTGGTTGATGGCCTGCAAGGTGTCCGCGACCTGGCCGAACGAGGTGATGACGGTCTGTTGGTAGCCGGCGAGCGTTGCCTGATAGCCATCAATCGCAGCCTGACGCTCAGCCTTGAGCGTGCCGCCATCGAAGATCGGACCGGCGATGCCTGCGGCAAAACCCCAGAGCGCTGCGCCGCCGTTGCCCGAAGCGGCCTGCGCCAGTGACGCGGACAGCGTGACATGGGGATAGAGGTTGGCCGTGGCCACGCCAACGGCCGCATTGGCGATATGCAGTTCGGCCTCCGCCTGCAGGATGTCCGGCCGGTCGTGGGCCATTTCCGAGGGCAAACTGACGGGCACGCTGGATGGCAAGGCGAACTCGGCAAGATCGAAGTCCGGCGCGATCCAGTCAGCGGGGCCTTTGCCGGTCAGGACCGACAGCGCGTGGCGTGCCGAATCGCGCTGCTGGGCGAGGGGTGGCAACAGCGTGCGGTCCTGAGCGAGCCGGGTTTCGGCCAGCGACACATCGATCTGTGTGGTGCTGCCATTGGCGTGGGCCATGCGCACCAGTTCGAGGTTCTTGGTGTCGTTGGCCAGCAGTTTCTCGACGGCACGCATCTGCGCGTTGGCCGAGGCCACCAGCAACGCCTGGCTGGCGACATCGCCGGTCAGGGTCAGGTACGCCGCTTCGTAGCGATGCTTCTGCAGATCGGTGAAGGCTTGCTGTTCTTCGACCTGGCGCTTGTTACCGCCGAACACATCGAGGTCGAAACCCACGTGCGGGCCAATCGCGTAGAAGTTGGAGATCGAAGGCTCCTTGGCATTGTGCGTCCGTGCGCGGCCCGCCTGGGCACCTAAATCGACTTGCGGATACAGGGCGCCCTCCGCCGCGGCGACGGAGGAGGCGGCCTGGCGGATCGTTGCGTCGGCGGCCACCAGTTCAAGATTGCCGTCGATGGCCCGGCGCACCACCTGATCGAGTTTTGGCGAGCGAAAGGCTGACCACCACTCACCGCCGACTTTTTTGCCGAGTTCGATGCGCTGTTCACCGGGCTTGTTGCCGCCCTGGCCAAGACGCTGTTCGGCCTGTTGGTCATAGTGCTGCGAGGTGCTGGGGTCAGGGGATTTGAAGTCAGGGCCGACGGTGCAGGCGGACAGGAAGATCAGGGTCGACAGCGCACTGATTTTCGTTGGGAACAGATGACGGGATTTCATTTGGCACACTCCACGAAAGCTAGTGGGTCGAAACGGGTTTGCGAAGAAAGACAACCAGTGGACTCACCACCAGCATCACCACCATCAAAATCTTGAACTGGTCGATCACGGCAATGAACGCGGCCTGGCCGGTGATCATTTCGTTGAGCCCCGCCAGCGCCGGCAAGGGGGCCGACACCAGCGAATGCGCGGCGGCGCGATAAGGCGTCAGGTTGCTGGCCAGCGCCATGTGCATCGCCTGGGTATTGTTGAAGAAGTACAACTGCACGACCGCAACGCCCAGGGTGCTGCCATAAGCGCGCATCAGATTGAAAAAACCGGTGCCTTCCGGGCGAAACTTGGGATCGAGGGTGTTGAACGCCACTTTGCTGATCGACGGCATCAGGATGCCCAGGCCGATGCCCTGGATTGCCCCGGCAATTGCCACCGGCGACCAGTCCATCAACGGCGAGTAACCGAGCATCATCCCGTTGGCATACGCCACCAGTGCAATGCCCGCCGCAACGAACAGGCGCTGGTCGTATCGGTCGGAGTAACGGCTCATCAAGATGAACGACCCGACAAGCCCCGCACCGCGTGGCAGCGTCATCAAGCCTGTGGTGACGGGCGGATAGCCGAGTATTTCGTCCAGCATTGGCGAGGTCAGCGCCATGGTCGACAACAGCACGAAGCCAAGGGCGAAAAAGATCACCGTCGACAGCACGAAGTTGCGGTCCTTGAGCAGGCTCTTGTTGATGAAATGCACCTTGGTGGTCAGCACGTGCACGACAAACAGGTACATCCCCAGCACAAAGGCGATCGCTTCGATCCAGATTTCGGTTGAGGCAAACCAGTCCAGACGCTCACCCCGGTCGAGGAGCATTTGCAGGCCGATCATGCTCAGGGTGAAGGTGCCGAAGCCGAAGAAGTCATACGGCGGTTTTGTCTCGGCCTTTTTCTCCGCCAGCAGCAGTGCCACCACCAGAAAGATGAACACCGACAGCGGAATGCTGGCGTAGAACATCGAGCGCCAGCCGTGGTATTCGCTGAGCCAACCGCCGACCGTCGGGCCGGTGGCAATGCCCAGGAGCACAACGGCGGTGAACACCGCGCCAAATTTCGGCCGCCGTGCCGGTGGCAGCGTCTCCAGGGAAATCCCCATGGAGAGCGGCCCCAACACGCCGCTGGCAATGCCCTGAACGATCCGCGCGCCGACGAATTCCAGTGGCGTCGTTGCAGCCGTGGCGAGCCACAAGCCCACGATGAACAGAACGATCGCGGCCTGGTACACGAGCTTCACGCCAAAGCGCCCGGCAAGCCACTGTGCAAGCGGCAGGGTGATGGCGCTGGCACCGAGGTACGCGGTGAATATCCACCCGGCCTGGTCGTCGGTCATCGACAGGCTGCCCTGGATAAACCGCAGTGCCGAGTTCGGCAAGGGCAGGTTCGCCGACTGCATGTAGGTCGCCAACAGCGCGGCGAACCTGAGCGAGCGCGCACCACCGTCCTGCGGGGTTGCAATCGCGTTGGCGTTCATCAGGAGTTACCTGCGGTCAACAGTGCTTTAAGCGGCTGCCACCATGGCGTGCTGTGGCCCGTGTCGACCTTGACCGTGGCGCTGGTGCCGGAATACAGCGGCAGGTCAGGGTTCACTTCGTCCAGTTCGAGACGAACCGGCACCCGCTGGACAACCTTGACCCAGTTACCGGTCGCATTTTCCGGCGGCAGCAGGGCGAAGTCCGATCCGGCGCCAGGGCTCATGCTGGTGACGTGGGCCTTGAACAGGTGATCAGGGTAGGTATCGATGCGAATGGTCGCTTCCTGGCCGGGGCGCATATGGGTGACTTCCGTTTCGCGGAAGTTGGCTTCCACCCAGATCTCGTGATCGGATATCAGCGCAAACGCTGGCGCACCGTTGTTCACATAGTTGCCGACCTGCAGGTCATCGACCTTGGCCACGATGCCGTCATCCGGCGCATACACCGTTGCGTAGGAGAGATATAACTGCGCTTCGTCGAGCTGCGCCTTGGCTTCGCGAACGGTCGGGTGACTGTCGGCATCGATGTTGGGGTTGCCGTTCAAGGCGACCACGGTGCTGGCGATCTGTTGTTCGATGGAGGCAATGCGCTGACGTGCGACTTTAACGTCGGTATCGGCGCGTTCGTAAATGGCACGGGAGACGAACTCCGAGGCCACCAGCGCCTTCTTCCGGGCAAACTCTCGCTGATCGAAATCGGCTGATTCCTTGGCCGATTGCAATTCAGCCTGCTGTTGCCGGTAGCTGGCCTTGAGCCCGTCGATGCGCAGCCGTGCCACGCTCAGCTGTGCTTCGGCACGGTTGACGGCAATCTGGAAGGGCTTGGGGTCGATACGGAACAGCACCTGGCCCTTGTGAACCGGCTGGTTGTCCTCGACCGCGATTTCGATCACTTGCCCGGAAACCCGTGCGTTGATCGAAGCTTTTGCCACCCGGGCGTAGGCGTTGTCGGTCGAAACGAAAGGCTGGCCGGCCATGTAATGGGTGTAACCCGCTACCGCGAAGAGGGCGGGTACGCCGAGCATCAGCCATGGGCGCAGTTTTTCCCTGAGCGGCTTTTTGACCGGTCCTGGGTGTTCAATGGCTTGGGAAGCCGGGATGTCGAACTGTTTAGTCATGATCGAATACACCTTTAACCGGGAAATCGGGCTAACAGCTGCAAAAATCGCCTGTGGCCCTGACGTTAATAATTGCCGTGAGAAAGCCAACCGGTGGGCAGTGGGGAGGGTGGCTCCGCTGCCGCTGTTTCGTCGCCGCAATACCCGGTTCGAGCTTCGCTTCAACAAACCTGACGCCGAGGAACTTTTGGTTCCTTAATTTTGTGCGATGGTGTAAGAATATCCCTGCACTCACCTTCATTCAAGGATTTTGTACGACATGGCACAAAATAAAGTTCCAGAGGGAAAAGGCCGGGGCCGGCCTCGCGCCTATGACCCGCAGACAGCGCTGCAGCAAGCGCTTGGTGTGTTCTGGAGCACCGGTTATTCCGGCGCTTCGCTCGACAGCATCGCCACTGCGGCAGGCATGAATCGCCCAAGCCTCTATGCGGCGTTCGGCGACAAACACTCGCTGTACATCAAGGCGCTTGAGCAGTATTGGGAGTTCGCCGTGGCGTCCATGCACGAAGCGTTGACGGACCCCGCACTGACCTTGCGCGAGGCGCTGACGCGGTTTTATGAGGGGCAGTTGTCGATTTACTTTTCGGGCGAGGGCCAGCCCCGTGGCTGCTTCGCCATCGGCACGGCGACAACCGAAGCGGTGGAGGACCCGGAAATACGCGACGTTCTTTCCGATCGTCTCAGCAGGCTCGATGCCGATCTGGAAGCGCGTCTGCGGGTGGCCATTGATCGCGGCGAATTGAAAAGCGATGTCGACACCGGAGCCCTTGCCGTTCTCGCGGCGTCCCTTCTGCACAGCATTTCGATTCGTGCCCGGGCGGGCAAATCCCGCGAGGAGTTGACGGAGCTGGCACGCAATGCGGTCAGCGTGATCTGCGGTGGGTGAAGGACTTGAAGATATTCTGGCCGAACACCTTGCCGTGATTTTCTGCGGGATCAATCCAGGCGTGACGGCCGCCACCCAAGGGCATCATTTTGCGGGTCGCGGCAATCGCTTCTGGCGCACACTCCATCTCGCCGGTTTCACGCCGCAGGAGGTGCGTGCGGAAAACGACCGGACGATCCTGCAGTACCGATGTGGTTTGACGGCGGTGGTGGAACGGCCAACGGCGCGTGCCGATCAGCTGTCCTTCCATGAGTTCACTGCGGCCGCTGCGGCCTTCGAGCAGAAAATCACGCGCCATGCGCCACGATTCGTGGCGTTTCTCGGTAAGGCGGCGTATTGCGCATTATCGGGCCAGCGAGACGTTGCCTGGGGGCTCCAACCCAAGACCTTCGGCAATGCCGCGGTCTGGGTTCTGCCCAATCCCAGTGGCCGAAATCTCGCGTTCACCCTCGATCAACTGGTGGAGGCGTACCGTCAGCTCAAATTGGCATCAGGTATATGAACCAGGCAAGGAGCTCCGCGTCGGTTTTCCGCCGTCCACTCCGCCGACGAACGTAACAGGCTTTGACAGGCGGGAGATGGCATCGAACAGTGGGGTTTCTACAGGCCGTAGTGAGGGGTAAAGGCAACTTTTTGTGGCGACTTGAGCGTTATCGCTTCTCATGTAACCTACGGAAATCTTGATGTTTGTTTTCGAAACCATCGCTAACTTTCGAGAAGATAACAATAAAGTTATTTGAGAGCGTTTCTTGTTGCTGAGGAATGCTCGAGGTGGGGCGATGGCCGGGCAAACAGTTCATTTGTCTGGCGACGGAGCAGTTTGTTCTGTCGATTATTTGACGCCATTCTCCCTCGGTTTTTATTTATATTTATTATCGTGACGAGCTATTGACGTACTGGCTATGTGCTTATACGCTCAATTCAAGCCGAAGAAAAATACCTCCATCCAAAAAAAGAAACACCTCTGTGCAGGGAGGCTCTCCTATGCGTCCGACACTTGTCATTAAATCCGTTTTGGCTCTGATGCTCGTTAATGGTGCGGCGGTTTTTAATGCGCAGGCGACCACTTTTGTCAATGAATATAATCGCATGAGTAACGCTTGCGATACATTAAGGTCGCAAGTCGGAGCGGGTCCCGAAGAGGCTTCCGGTAGCGAGCTACTTACTTTCGGAAACGGCCTTGGCGTGCCTTCATTGGTTACCGATGTCTATTTCGATGGCACTCAATCGGCTAAATTCAGCAGTGTCATTCATCATTCCGGCTCGGCGGAAAGTGTCAACGTTTCATCTTGCGACGGTTTAATGACGGCGAGTGCCAACGACCGGGTCGCGGTAAACTTGACTAGCCAGGACACGGGTTTGACCGGTGTTTCTGATCAGCCGAAGGCAGTACCGTTATCGGCGGTCGCCTGGTTATTTTCTTCCGCGCTATTTGGTTTCATCATGGTTGCGAATCGACGGAAAGTATAAGTTCGGTCGGCCCTGCTGCAGGGTTTGATGGGGATTTAGTTGAAGTCGATTTACTGAATCTAAATAGCGTTTGATTAGTTGAACGTGATTCCGGTTAGTTGTTCTGGATAAATTACATGGGGGGCGGTGGTGCGGGTGGGGGCCGTTTTTCGCTAAGTAAAAATGGCTGGCGACTATAACGCAATAAAATTGACGAAGTTGCTGCGGGTTGATTTATTTTGTTGTAAGTTGTTGTTTAATAAAAAAAATTTCGCTGTCTGAGGTAGTGTCAGATGAAATTATCCGCCGATAAGCTCGATCCGATTGCTCTCTTATGTTTTTTTGGACATAAGAGGGAAGAGCGTGATTTGACTCCGCTTTTGTGTGAAACTCCTGGCAAGGCTACTTAGGCGGAGGGATCCCGATGTTGCGTTTACTGCTACCTGCGCTCTGTGCGCTGTCTGTCTGGTCAGGCATTACCACTGCCAGCGAAAATAACGCGGCTTACCTTCTCAATCCAGGGGACGTCGTTTTTGTTTCCGTTTGGCGAGAAGACACGCTCAAGGAGGAGGTGCACGTACTTCCCGATGGCAGCATCAACTTCCCGCTGGTGGGGCGAGTCGCAGTAGCCGGGCTTGATACATCGGCCGTCGAAAAACTGATTGCGAAAAAACTGGAAGAGTTCATACCCGACCCGAACGTCAGCGTGGTCGTGCGTGATCCCAAAGGCAATCTCGTCTATGCCCAGGGTAAAGTGATGAAACCCGGGTCGGTGCAGTTGGCGGGGCCGACGGCGGTACTGCAAGTACTGAGTATGGCGGGCGGGCTCGACAAATTCGCCGACAAAGATGGCATCAAGGTCGTGCGGAACAAGCAGGTGCTCCCTGTTCATTACAGCGATCTGATATCCGGGCGTGACATGTCCACCAACTATGAACTCCAGGCCGGCGATACGTTGGTCGTGCCTTGACCTTGCGCGACGTATTGGGGTTAAGCTTTCTTATGCTACGAACCACCGGGGCTGCCACAGCCATTCTCATGTTGCCGTATTCGGGGGTGGCCTATGCCGCCACCTGGCAATCGTCAATCGCATTGCCTTCGACCGTCGAGTACGACAGCAATCCGGTACTTCTCGGGGACGACGCCAAAAAGGCCGTGACCCGCACGATCATCGCCCCCGATTTCAGCCTCGTCGGAACCTCTGATCTTGATCAGTTGCGCATCGGTCTCGGATTGAATGTCGTTCGTTCCTCTGACACATCCATCGTTCGTGATCGTGAAGACCCGAAACTGTTGCTGGGCTGGCAGCGAGATACCGAAAAGGGTGCCTACGGGCTGACGGCGAGTTATGTCGAGAGCTCGACCCTCTCCAGTGCGGTTCAGGAAACCGGCGTGATTGCGACCGATGGCACGCAGAAACAATCGACGCTGGGCGGCAACTGGCGTACTGCGGTCACGGAGAGAAGCTCGCTGATCGACGAGGTTGAATACACGAACGTCGATTACGATATTGGTTCGCTGACCCCTTATGATGAACTGTCGAACCAATTGAGCTGGAATTACACCTGGAGTGAACGCGTCGAGCTCTTCACGCGTTTGTCCGTGCGACGCTATGAGCCCAAATCGGGTTCCGGGGTGGCCTCCTCAAACAGCTACACGCCAACGACCGGTTTTAACTACAAGATCTCCGAGCAGCTCGAGGTCTCGGCGTATGTGGGGGCCAACCAGGTTTCGGACAGTAACAGCGGCCCCACCGGTCAGGGCGGGTTCAACCTGCACTATGCCGGTGAGCGTTTTGACACGACCCTCGACGCCAGTCGCAGCACGATCGCCAACGGTAATGGTGGCTTCGTCGAGTCGAATAATCTGCGGGGTACGTGGAGCTACTCCATCGACGAGCTCAGCCGTACCGGCATTGATACCTCGTGGCAAAAAACCAAGGGGCAATCGCCGAGCACCCTGCGCAACTTTAATGTATGGGCCAGTCGAGAGCTCTCGCCTTTTTGGGTTGCGCGCCTATCCTACACCTACAAAGAACGCCTGCAAGACGGCTTGCCGGATGCCAGCGCCAACATCGTCGGGTTGACTTTGACCTATAGTTATCCCGAACTCTGAAACCCAGCTGTGTGAGTATTTATGGCCTCTGAATACGAAATGTCGGTCAACGACTACATAGCAATACTCAAGCACCGAGCGGTGCTGGTAATCGTGAGTATCGCGGTGATTTTTGCCGTGAGCGTGTTGGTCGCGATGTACATCCCTCCTGTCTATCAGTCATCCGGCACGATTCTGGTCGAGTCTCAGCAGATTTCGCCCGATCTGGTGGCGGCGAATAACAATACCTTTGCCGACGAGCGTATCGAAGTCATTCGCCAGCGTGTGATGACCCGCGAGCACCTGGAAGGGATCATCGACAAATACAATCTTTTTTCCTCGGAAAGCCGGCGGTTGAGCGTTACCGAAAAGATCGAAGAGATGCGCAATGCAATCAGCGTTTCCTTGGTCAGTGCTGCCGTGAAGGGGCGCGGGGAGGTGACCATCGCTTTCCGCCTGGGCTTTGAGCACAAGCAGCCAGAAATCGCGAACAAGGTTGCCAAGGAGCTGGTCACGCTGTTTCTGGATGAAAACATCAAGCAGCGCACCGAGCGAGCCAGTGAAACGACGGAGTTCCTGACACAGGAAGCGGACAAGCTCAGGGTTGAACTGGAAACCCTGGAGAACCGTCTGGCGGACTTCAAGCAGGCGCACAGTAACGCGCTGCCCGAGCATCAGGAATTGCGCATGAATATGCTGTCGCGCGCCGAAACCGAGCTCAAGGAAATCGACCGTGACTACAAGGCTGCCCGCGAGGAGTTGCGCTTCAACGAATTGGAAGTTTCCGCGGCCAGCGCCGGTGTCGTGAGCAAGCCGGGCGCAACGGGTGCGGAAGCTGAAAAGCCGCAGGATCTGGGCAGTCTCAAGGCTGAGTACACAAGATTGCTGTCGCTCTATACCGAAGCGCATCCCGATGTGCGCGCCGTCAAGCGCAAGATAGCCGCACTTGAGGCCGCTCAGGGGCCGGGGGCGAATGCGGTGAGCTCCGTCAGTCTGGAGGTGGCCAAGGCTCAGGCCCGTGTCGCCGCTTCGGAAGCGCGCATCAAGTCGCTGGCCGACCAGAAGCGTGAAATCCTTGCCAAGATAGACGCCTACGAGGCGCAGATTCTGGAGACGCCGCAAGTCGAGCGCGGCTTGGTCACGTTGATGCGCGACCATGACAACGCTCGCAAGAAGTACGAGGAAATTCGCACCAAGGAAATGGGGGCGAAGATCTCCGAAAGCCTGGAGCAGGAAAACAAGGCCGAGCGCTTTGTGCTTCTTGAGGCGCCGTTGATGCCCGAGAAGCCCGTCAGGCCCAACCGCAAGAAAGTCGTTGCCATGGGCTTTGTGCTCGCCCCGGTAGGCGCTGGTGCGCTGGTGATGCTGCTGGAGATGTTGAATCAGCGTGTACGCGGTGTTGAAGCCCTGACCAGTGTGCTGGGTCGACGCGTACTGGGCACTATTCCCTACATTCACACCAAGGCAGAACTTGAGCGCCGCAAGCGATTGCGAACACTGCTCATCCTCTGCGGATTTGTGTTGATCGCATGCCTTCTGGTCCTTTTGCATTTCTTCTACATGCCTCTGGACCTGCTGGTGTTTAAGGCTCTGGCGCGATTTGAATAAGGAATATAGCCATGGAAATAATCAAGCCCGCGGGCGATAAAGCCGAGCAACCGGCGACATCGAGTCTCGTGACCACATCGACTGGGCATTCCGCAACGCTCAATGCCCTCAGCTACGTGCAAACCAAGGTTGTGCCCTTGAGGGCAGACCATCTTGAGCGCAATCGCATCGTGGCCTACAACAAGAATTCGAGCATGGGCGGGGCTTTCGATTTGCTGCGCACGCAGGTTTTGAAAGCCATGGAAGAAAACGGCTGGCGCACGCTTGCCATCACTTCTCCGACCCCGGACTCAGGCAAAACGGTGTTGGCGATCAACCTGGCGATGAGCATCGCCCACCACACCACCAAGACGGCGTTGCTGGTGGACTTCGATTTGCGGCGTCCGAAGGTGGGTGCCTGCCTCGGCCTTCCGATGGAAAAATCGCTCAATGAGTTGCTGGCCGATGAAGCCGAACTGCAGGACGTGCTGGTCAACCCGACCTTGCCGCGTTTTGTGGTCCTGCCGACACGAGAGCCGATTCCGTTGTCCACGGAGGTGCTGTCATCGCCCGCCGTGAGCCATTTGATCAGCGATCTTCGCCAGCGCTACAACTCGCGTATCGTGATTTTCGACTTGCCGCCGGTGTTGAGTTCGGACGATGTGATTACGGTCTTGCCGAAATTCGATTGCGTTTTGCTCGTGGTCGCCAACGGGATGAACAGCAAGAAAGAGATCGAGGAAAGCCTGCATCATCTGGCAAACGCCAACCTGATTGGCACGGTGCTGAACAAGGCCGAACCCCAAAACCGCTCTTACTACTAGCGCTCACCTTCAGGCGCTCGGCGTTTTGCGTCAGCGCCTGCTTTCAATGCCAGGGATGCTTGCACTCCCAGTTCCAGGCGTGCGTCACAATCTGCTCAAGCGTGGCAAATCTCGGTGTCCAGCCCAGCAGGGTATTGGCCCGTCCCGGATCGGCCACCAGACGTGGTGGATCGCCGGCACGGCGTGGTGCATCGTTGACGCAGATATCCTGGCCAGTCACCCGGCGCGCGGTGTCGATCACTTGTTGCACCGAGAAACCCAGGCCGTTGCCGAGGTTGAACGCGGTACTGGCTCCCCCCTCCAGCAGGTAATCCACGGCCAGTGCGTGAGCCGCGACGAGATCGGTAACGTGGACATAGTCGCGAATGCACGTGCCATCAGGGGTGTCGTAATCACGGCCATAGACGGTGATCGATGTGCGCCGGCCCGAGGCGGCTTGCAGGATCAGTGGCAGCAGATGGGTTTCCGGTTCATGGCGTTCACCCAACTGTCCTTCAGGATCTGCCCCGGCGGCGTTGAAATAGCGCAGGCAGACCGACTTGAGACCGTATGCACGGTCAAAATCTTCAAGCGTCTGCTCCACCATCCACTTGCTGCGCCCGTACGGGTTGATCGCGGCCTTGGGGTGTTCTTCGTCGATGGGCACGTACACCGGGTTGCCATACACGGCGGCGGTCGAAGAGAAAATGAAATGCTTGACCCCGGCACGCACCATGGCTTGCAGCAGCGTCAGCGTGGCAGCGAAGTTATTCTGATAATACTTGGCAGGTTCAGTGACGGATTCGCCCACCTGTATAAAGGAAGCGAAGTGGAACACGGCATCGAAACGGTGCTCCGCAAACAGAGCGTCCAGCGCCTGCACATCAGCGATGTCCAGTTCAACCAGTTGCCCGCCCGTCAAGGCGCTGCGGTGGCCCGTCGAGAAGTTGTCGGCCACCACCAGATCGTGGCCCGCAGCCAGAAGTTGCTTGACCATGTGTGAGCCGATATAGCCCGCGCCACCCACCACCAAAAATTTCATCCTGATCTCCGAACTCCTGGAAACTATTTCAATGCAAGCACAGATTGGAACGTCAGCGCGTTTCAATTGAGCACTATGTTAAGTAATTTAGCCGTTGAGTTGCATTAACAGGGTTTGGCCGTGCTTTGCCCTGTGACGCCTTGCTCAAAAACAACCTGTCCAACGCCTGGTTTTATGAGCGACGGCGAATGGAAATGGCTAAAGGCGACTATAGTACGTTTTGTGTCATTGAGTACGCACCTGTTGTTGAGTTGTTGATTGATCTCTTGCAATCGCCCAGCCTGGGCAGGCGAGCGATTGCTGCGGGGCATGGGATCCGAGGGCGTTGATTACATCTCCCTTGGGGCGGCAAGTGAGTATTCCACGAGAATAATTATAAAATGAAAAAAAACCCAAAAATTGCCGAATGCTCATTAAAGGTGTTAAAGGCCGAATGGCCGAATCTGGTGCTGTGGGCCTTTTTGCTGTCACCGCTGACCATTAAACTAATCACGAGTTATCGGTATTCGAAAATTGACTTGCTGGTTTTCTACACGATTGCCATGTCGGTGTTATGGCTGTTGGCTATTCGGTTTGTTTCGTCCAATCAATTCAGGGTCCACGTCATTCTGTTGCCGTTCTATCTGGTCGCGACGGTTGATCTTTTTCTGGTGTTGAATTTCAACTCGAGATTGACAGCGGCTTACGTGTTCGTTGGCTTGACCAATTACAAGGAGGCGAGCGATTTTCTACCGACTTATTGGCGGTCCATCAGTATCGCTCTGCTGATTTTCATAGTGTTTTACGGGGTGGGATTGGCAGGGCTGTACAAGCGCACGTTGTACAGGAATAACGGTATTTTTCTTTTGGTCTTTAGCGCCTTGCTGCTGGGGTATGGGGCGTATTTTTATAAAACCGTCAAGATGAATTCTTTCGGGAAATCTGCGGTCATGGATCTCCTGGCAAAAGATCAAAGCATACCCATAGGTTATTTGTCGCAATTGGGGCTGACTGCAGACTTGTATTCGAACTCGGGGACATTTATCCAGCGACGTCGAGAACATGAAGTGAACATCACCCGCCTGTCGGATCAATCGAATATCGACACCGTTGTGTTCGTGATTGGCGAGTCATCACGGCCACACAGCTGGTCGCTCTATGGCTATGACAAGCAAACGACCCCCTATCTCGACAAACAGACGGGGATTTTCAAATTCAAAAATATGTGTACGACAGCCCCCTATACTTCGTACGCAGTTCCTTCAATGCTGAGCCTTGATCCCATATCGGATTGGGACACTATTGCGTCGACAAAATCATTGGTGGGTATCTATCGTGCAGCCGGGTACATGACGTATTTGTTGTCTGCACAGGAAGTGGATAGTTTTGGCGGAATCATTCCGAACATCGCTGCAGAAGCTCAATACCGTCAATATTTTGAGAGGAGTTACGACGGCGCATTGATTTCGGAGTATGAAAAAATACTGCAGAAACAAGACACGGAAAAGAAAGCCATATTTATTCATATCAAGGGGAGCCATTTCGAGTATTCACGTCGATACCCGGCAAGCTTCGATCAGTTCAAGCCTGCAACAAACAGCATGAAGGATAAAATTACCGCCGAGTATGACAATACTATCCTGTACACGGACTGGCTGTTGAATGCGTTTATTGGTGCGTTGGAGTCAAGCGGGAAAGCTGCTGTCCTGTTTTATGCATCGGATCATGGTGAGAATATGATGGATGACAGTCAAGGGTTAGTGGGGCATGGGATTGGTAATAAACATGATCTCTCGGTGTCGGCATTTATCTGGGCATCGCCCAATCTTTCAAGTCAGCAATCCCTGACGCTTTCAAAACTGAAGGACAGGGAGAGTCAGAAGATCAGCATATCTTCCTTTCCACATACGCTTTTAAATATCACGGGTGTTTTCACGGATAAGTATAAAGTCTCGGAAGACTTGTTAAGTGATGAGTTCATGCCGTCTCAATGTCCACACCTGCTCGGCGCAGGCTATGTACCATCGTTTGACTTTGACAGCCTTTGAACAGTCCTGATTGAACAACGCCGCAAGGCTTTGTTCAATCAGGTTGACTGGCCGATTATTGGCGGGTGGAGGAGGGGGATGCGGCTGTCTCGACAGGGTTTGACTTCGCGTCGCCCTTTCTCAAAAACAACCAGTTCGACGCCTGCAAGCCGTCGAAGTTGATCTTGTAGTGCCCATCGGCATAGGTCGCGGGCAGCTTCTTCATTTGCCCCATGATGCCTTGAGTGAACAGTGTCAAACCCTGCGGCGCCTGGAGGGTCAGCGTGCCCTCGAGGGGCTCAACGTAAAACGGTGTTTTGTCGTTGTCTTGGGGGATGGCCCGAGTGCCCAGGGATATCATCAAATTCTGCGACCGGCCCAAAGGTGCTTCATCCAGACTCTGCACCACCACGCTGGCGTTGAGGGTCTTCACTTGAACCTGAATGTTGCCCAGGCTGATCGACTCGCCGCCGATCCAGCCGGTAGCGGCCTGGGTGCGCGGCGTATTGATGGTGTAGACACCTTGTTTCCAGTTGCGCTTGAGTTCACCCGTGTCGGTCGTGGATTCGTTGGCATTGGCGTCCAGCAGCGACTGCCCGGGGTCATGAAACACCTGCGCATTGCTCGGGATAACGCTCTGTTGCAACCAGGGCAATTCCGGTGTCGGCGGCATCGCGATTTCCAGCTTGCCTTTCTCCATGACGGTGCGCAGTAGAGCAGAGTTGGCCGGTGTGATCATCTGGTTGAACAGGGTGCCTGGCGTCGGCGCAAAGACATAGGTCGTCGTTGCTTCGTGAACGTCTGCGCGGCGATACAGCAAGGCGGCGGCAGGCAGCGTGGCCAGCATTGCGGGGTCGTTATAGGCGTGCCAGTTGCTGGCGCTCATCCCTTCGCCGCCCAGTGGCTCCTGGCTGTAGGCATATTGCATCAGTGCATCCCAGCCTTGGTGGCTGGCGGTGCCGGCGATATAGAGTGGCAGCGAGTGACGGTCTGGCGTCGGGAAGGGCTCGTTGTTCCACTCGGTGACGGTCAAGGGTTTGCCCGCGACCTGGCCGGCGGCGATCCAGTTCACGATGCCGTCGCTGTACAGTGGGTTTTTTTCTATCTGCCCGGCGCCGCCGTAGCTGTGGACGTCGATGACGTCGCCGACGGTAAGGGCGGGCAGGGAGTTCAGACTGTTGCCGCCCCAGGTGCTGGTCGTGGCGATGGGGACTTTCACCCCCAAGCCACGCAGGTGCTCGATCATATCGACGTTGAAACGTCGTTCCAGGTCGTTCAGGAACAGCTTGGAGGGACCAGGCTCCCAGGAGCGCCAGGTCTGGTCTGCGGAGAGATTGTGCTGGTTGGCAAAGGCTTTGGCCTCCGCCATGTAGACGCTGTTGTGCTTCGGTACGTTCTTGTCTGGTAACAGGGCGTTGCCAAAGTGGTGGGTGAGGTCGTTTTCGTTGGTGATCAGTACGGCGGCGATCGCCGGGTCGTCTTTGTAGGCCAGGCCGGTGTAGGGGTTCACATGGGTCAGGTAGTCTTCGGTAAAGCGCTTCATGGCTTTCTGAATGGTGAGATTCACATAGGCATAGCCCTTGAGATAGGCAAAGTTCTGCTCTTCTTTCGGCAATTCATCGAAGCCGTAAATGTTGTCCTTTTCCAAAAGAGCTCGCTGGACGTGCATATCGAGCCACACATAAATGCCTTCGTCTTTCAGGCACTTGATCCACCAGTCGATTTTTTTCAGCGACTGCGGGCTCAGTTCCTGGGTGCTGCGCGTGATCCGGCTGTCGCCAAAGATGTTCGGGAGCACCCACGGCGAATCATGGTGATGCAGTCGTACGAGATTGAAACCCAGTGCCGACAGCCGTTTGGCCTGCAGCTTGATGGCATCGTCTGGCGTGGCGAACAGCGTATAGGCCGACAGGTTGGTACCCCAGAAGCGCGCCGGGGTGTTGTCCGCGAATAGCAATTGCTCGCCGGAGGCTTTGACGAATCCGCGCTTGCCGGCAGGTTTTTCCTCGGCATTGAGAAAGGACAGATCGACCGGAGAGGTTTTCCAGTCGAGCTTGTCAGTGGGCCAGCTCTTGGGGTCCGCCAGTCCGAAGCGCTCGCTACTGGTGGGGCCGATCGCCACATCGCCGGAAACGCTCAAGGTGGCGGTGAACTCCTGGCGGCCAGGTTTGATCGTGTTCTTGTAGAAAAAGGCACGCACCTCCGATTGATCGCCCGGTTCAAAGTACACGCCTGCCAGCGCGGGCTCGAAACGCATTTCGATGCGTCGCCCCTGCGCATTGCCCCAGGACCAGCCGCGGTTGTCGGGCAGCAAAGCGGGCGGGCCCATTTCTCCCGCGAACAGTGAAGGGTCGAAGTTGAAGACGATGCCGCCACCGGACAAGTCCGACTTCATGCTGCGAGCATCCAGGGCAAACTTCCAGGTCAACGATTGCGGGTCTTGGTTCTGAATCTGCGCATTCAAGTCGAAATCCAGCGCGGTGTTTTTACCCGCGAGGGTGTACCGATAAGGTCCGTTGGTCTTGAATTCGGTTTGCAGATACGTCCAGTCCCAGCTCCTCCCGAAGAACGAAAATGTCGTGGTAATCGCCGGGCTGCCACCGCGCATCAGCGTGGGCAGGCCGTTGCGCTCATCCACACTGGCGACCCAGCCCGACGCCCAGGTACGAAGCGGCCAAATAGCGAAAAACAGCAGGAACGCGAGCAGTATCCGGGAACGTCGGAGCAATGGAATCATGGGGCTACCTGAGTTGGAGATGGGCACTCGCCGTGACCGCCGTCGAGGTCTGCCTGAGTCTGCGGGCCATCTGCGCGTAGGCCACGCCCAGTCCGGCTATCGACCAATACACCACGGGGATGACGGTGATACTGCTGACGGTCACGATGGTGATCAGGATCCCGGCCAGTGTCGCCAGGAGCGCACGCCCAAGTCGGCGTGCCTCTTCATCTTTGTTGGAGAACGAGCGCATCCCTTTGCGGATGCCAAGCAGAACTGCGGCGAAAAAACACACGAACAGCATCAATCCAATCAAACCCACCGACAGGGCTATGCCGATATAGGTGTTCACGATATCGATGATCCCCTGACCCTGGGTCAAGGACTGCATTTCCGGTGTGCTGCGGTAATCGAATGAGCCCAGCCAGGGGTTGCGCTGGATAACGATCACGGCGTTATCGATCAACTGTTGCCGATACGTGATGTTCTCGGTCTCCACCGTGCCGATGAAAGGAAGCAGATCGAGCACTTTTTGTCCGCCCGGTACGACGGCCAGCAACGGAAGGGCTAGAACTCCGGCGAGCGCCAGCAGCATCAGGCGTTTGACGGCCTTGCGACCGGTGCCGATGAACACGACGATCATGACGGCGGTACCGACCCAGGGACCCCGCGACAGCGGCGCGTACAGCCCACCGGCGAGCAATAGCGCGCCCAGGCCTCTTTGCAGCCGACTGCGTACATCTTCCTGCAAGTACAGGTACATCCCGCAGGCCACGCTGATGACGAAGCCCAGCGCAATGGCCTGTCCGGTGGTGACGCTGGCGCGTAATGAGCCGCCGCGAGTCAGGTAAGTGGACATATCCCATTGCATGCCCAGGGCGTTGTTCAGCCCGCTGTAGAGCAGCCAGTTACGGGAGTATTCGAAGAGGCCAATAAGCGACATCACCATGGCGGCGAGTACAAATGCAAACAGAGCGTCCTTGAAGTCGCTGAGGGTCCTCAGCGCTCGGCTGGCAACGTAGTAGGGCAGAAACACGTCGATGAACAGATAAAGCGTCTGGCGCAATGCGTCGGTGGCGGTCGTATCGCGCAAATAAAGCAGGCTTGTCAGCACGATGTTGGCGGCCAACAGTTTGTCAGGCCAGGTGCGCCCGAAAGGAAGGGTGTCCGGTCGCCGGCGCAGCGCCAGAAAAGCTGGCAGCAGCACAAAAAACGCCAGCAGGCGAACATGGTTAAGGACAAAGAAATAGTTGACCACGCCGAAGCCGGGAATCTCCGCTCCCGATGGCGGCATGAGAAACAGCAGCATGAAAAACAGCGCGACAGGGTTACGTTCGCGTTTCTGCGCGACGGTCAAAATGATCGCGGCGATGCCGGCGTACAGCCAGAAACTGTGCGCAAAAAAGGCCAGTAGCGTCAATGCGAACCACAGATTGCGCCGACGCGTGAAGTGTCGGTCGGGGATCAGGTCTTCTGCCGGCCGGCGCGCCATGAAAAACACAACGCCGGCAAGGACCAGAATGACGATTAACGCTCGTAAGTGCTCAGGCATGGGCGATTGGACTTATTGATTGATGAGCGAAGGCTAGTGGAATGGCCAAATGCGACTATAGTACCTTTCGTGCCATTGAGTCCGGAGTTGATGTTATGTCGCTAGCTGATTTCTCGCCATCATCCCGCCTTCGTGGGCGAGCAATCTCTGCTGGGGTCTGGAATCTGGGGGCTCTGGTCACATCACAAGCCTTCCGTTTGGGCGGCAACCTGATAATGGCCCGTCTGCTGATGCCGGAGATGTTCGGCATCATGCTGATCGCCATCACCGTTTCGCTGGTACTGCATTTACTGTCCGATGTCGGCTTGCGCCAGAACATCATTCAGAGCCCGCGTGGCGACGATCCGGTGTTTCTCAATACCATCTGGACCGTGCAAATTCTGCGTGGCTTTATCCTCTTCGCTTCAACGCTTGCGCTCGCAGCCCTCGCCTGGTTTGCGCAGAGCCTCAATCTTTGGGCGGTCAACTCCACCTACGCCGCACCCGAGTTGCCGCTGGTGTTGGCCGTGACCGGTTTCTCGGCAATCATCGTTGGTTTTCAGTCGACGAAAGTCGACCTGGCAGTGCGCGCCTTCCAGCAAAAGAAAGTGGTACTTACCGAGTTTGCCTCCCAGGTCGTCGGGCTGTTGGTCATGCTGGTGGTCGGATACCTCACCCGGTCCATCTGGTCGCTGGTGATTGCCGGTCTGGTGCAATCGCTGGTCAACACGTTGCTGGGGCATATCTGGTTCGAGGGCCCGTCCAACCGTCTACGGTGGGAACGTGCTGCGCTCGATGAGTTGGTCGGCTTTGGTCGCTGGATCCTGTTGTCATCGGCGGTGGGCGTGCTGGCCATGTACGGCGACCGTGTCTGGTTCGGTGGCAGCATGACGGCCAGCGAACTGGGCGTTTACTCTATCGCCGTACTGATTCTCGGAGCCGTTCAGCTTGGGTTGCAAAGGATAGTCGGGGCGGTGGCCCTGCCAGCCTTCAGTGAGGCTTCAAGAACCCATGACACCGCACGGCTCCACGCGTTGTACTTCCGCTTGAAGATGATGTTCGATCTCGCCTGCCTGTTTTTCTGCGGACTGTTCCTGACCGGCAGCCCACTGCTCATCAGGGTTTTGTACGATGAGCGTTACGCCCAGGCCGGCGACATGCTGGCGATCCTCTCACTCTCCTTTTTCACCATGCGCTACCTGGTGGCGAATCAGATCTGGATTGCCTTGGGGCACACCAAATACCAGGCCATGGACAACATTATTCGCGTGGTCTCGTTGTGGGTGCTGGTGCCTTTGCTGCTGGCCATTGGCGGGGTCAAGTACGCGATCTGGGGGGTCGCCCTGCATACGTTCCCTACGCTTATCCTGGTGTTTTACGTGAACTATCGTCTGGGGTTGTTCAGCCTCAAGCGCGAGCTTGTGGTGTTGCCTATGCTTGCTGTGGGGGCTTTGTGCGGGGAGCTATTGACGGGCCTTGCCAAGTGGCTTTGATTTGATCTGTCTCTCTTGTTGAATCCATCGCTGTGGCACGACGTCGCCATTGAGGTATCGATGGTTGGCGCCAATGAATTGTGGCCTTGGTATGGAGTTGAAATTCCAATGCAATCTCGATGTCGTGGAGCTTTGAATCATGAGAGAAACTGATTTGAATACCTCTGTGATGGGGCGCAGAGGCTTCCTTCAGGCGTTTGCCCTATTGAGTCTCGGGGGGCTCGCTTTTGGATTTTCCGAAGCGGTTGCCCGGCCTGCCGCCGCCAAATCGGAATTTGTTGTGATCAACGGATGGGTGCTGCCTGCCCAGCATTTTCGGCAAGCACAATCATGATCAAAGATTACCAATCGCAGAAAGAACTCCGCGATCACTATGACATCTGCATTATCGGCGCAGGGCCGGCCGGCATTACGCTGGCCTTGCGTTTAGCCGGTAATGGGCGGCATGTCGTGCTTATCGAAGGCGGTGGGCACGAGTATTCACCGGTTTCGCAGAACCTCTACCAGTGCCCGTCGACAGGCCTTGAAGTCTACGCACAGGAAACACGCCTGCGCTTTCTGGGCGGTACCTCCAATCACTGGGCCGGACGATGCCGTCCATTCGAGCGCTCGGACTTTGCCGTGGGTCCTCCCGTGGACCTGCCCGGCTGGCCCATCGCGTTTTCCGAGATCGAGCGCAATCTGGCGGCGGCCATGGAGATTGTCGATCTCCCGCCGAACTCCGGATTCAAGGCAATCAATGCCAATCTGGATGGCAAAGACTTCGAAGCTGACCGATTCCTGCTCAGCCCGCCAACGCGATTTGCACAGAAATATGCCAAGGAGCTCAATGAGACCGAAGGGCTCGATGTCTTCATCAACTGCAACTGCGTCGACCTGGAGTTCGATAGCAAGACCGGCCGCATCGAGACGATCCTCGTGTCGGACTACCAGTTGCATCATGAGCGAGTCAGGGCCAGGCACTTCATTCTGGCAACGGGCGCGATCGAAAATGCCAGGCAACTGCTCAACAGTGAGTCCCTTTCCGCTGGCGGTATCGTAAAGAAGGATGGATTTGTCGGCAGATGCTTCATGGAACATCTGAACGTGGAAATGGGCACTTTCATTCTGAAGGACGGGCAGGGTACCGATGCCCGGCAGTACTTCACGACGGATGCCTTCGTGCAGGAACACGAATCGGGAAAGGGCAATGTGACGGCCTCGCTTGTATCCGAGGTGAAAGCCTATGGGCGAACGGCGGCGATCAAGGACTTTTTCGAGAATCTCATCTGTGACATCGGGGCGGCGCGCAAGATCGAGTTCATTACCAAATTCGATTGCCCGGGGGACGGGGTACTCGGCACGCTGATCGAGCAATTCCCCAACCCCAATAGCCGCATCGTGTTACTCGAAGAGCGCGATGCGTTGGGCGTGAAAAAAGTGAACATTCACTGGGAACTGACCCCGGTAGACAGAAATACCGTCAAGTCCATAGGGCTCGAAGTGGCCAAGTGTTTTGCCGACACGGGGCTGGGTTTCGTCAAGCTGGATGCGTGCGTTTATGACGTCGATTTGCCGCTGAAGGTCAATCCCCATGCCCACCATATGGGGACCACACGGATGGCGGCCTCGCCTGAATTTGGCGTTGTCGACGAAAACTGCAAGGTGTTCGGGGTCGAGAATCTTCACGTGGCGGGCAGCAGCGTCTTCGCTACCGGCGGTGCCTGCAACCCGACGATGCCCCTGCTGCAACTGGCGCTGAGGCTGGCCGATCATCTCAACCAGGAAATGGGCCCCGCAGTGGGAAGGTATTCCGGAACAGGAGAGTTTATTGATTTTCCGAGTTGATTTTTTAGGAGGGGGCTACGCTTAGAGTAGTGGTAATAAAGAATCAGGGTGTATGAACCCTGGCACGATGTATATCGCTGAATTTGAGGCTGACAGGATGATTGGTCTACTAAAACGCGCTATTGCTCATTACGCCAGAACAACAGGGCGTGGCACCTCACTCTATAAAAAGTTTTGTAAACCTGACGGGTATGAATGGGCCCAGCACATGGGGCGATGGGGAGGACTGCACTCCGTCGGCAAAGGCGCCTGGATCAACCTGGGGTGCAACATCACCGACCCGGCGATGCTTCGACTCGGTGACAACGTAGGTTTATCCGACTGCACAATATTCGGCCACGATGGCATCGTCCATGTCATCAACGCGCGTGACGGAACGAAGCTCGACTCTGTCGGCGGCGTCGATATCCGTGCCAATTCCTTTATCGGCCACGGTGCCATCGTCATGCCGCGCGTAACGATTGGTCCTGATTCGGTGGTGGCCGCCGGCGCTGTTGTATTGAGAGACGTTCCGCCCGGGATGGTGGTCGGGGGGAATCCAGCCAGGGTTATCTGTACGATGGAAACGCTGGTGAAAAATATCAAAGAGCGTTGCGCCGAGTACCCATGGATTGACCTGATCGAGAATCGGGACGGTTTGTTTGACCCGGAACTGGAACCGAAGCTGCAGGCGATGCGCGCAGAGTATTTTTTTGGCGAACAACCCAATGGTTAGTGCCGACCTCGATGTATTGGTCGTTAACTACAACACAGCCTCTTTGTTGCAGCCGATGTTTAATGCGTTGCGTCAGTCAAACGACACGCAACGCACGCGTTATCTGGTGGTGGACAATGCCTCTGCGGATAATTCGCTGGAGCGTCTGGCCAGTGTTTGTCCAGAGGCATTGCAACTGGCCAATCATACGAATGTCGGTTTTGGTCGTGCCAACAATCAACTCGTTGAACACCTGCAAGGCAAGTACGCGTTGTTGCTCAACACCGACGCCTTCGTTGCCGCCGACACCCTGAGCAAGACCCTCGAATACATGGAGGCTCATCCGGATTGCGGGGTCCTGGGCGTTCGATTGGTCGGGCGTGAGGGTGATTTGCAACCCTCCTGCCGCTATTTTCCGACGCCGTTGAATGTCTTCCTGGCACGCACCGGGCTGGAGCGTTTTTTCCCTGGCGTGAAGAAGGTCGACGACATGACCTGGGACCATGACTCGGTACGTGAATGCGACTGGGTGCCGGGGTGTTACTACCTGATCCGACGCGAAGTCATCGATAAGGTTGGCCTGTTCGATCCGCGCTACTTTCTCTATTACGAAGAGGTCGACCACTGCAAACGGGTCAAGCAGGCGGGCTGGAAAGTGGTGTATTACCCGCACACCACCGTGGTGCATATCGGTGGTGAAAGCGCCAAGTCCGTCGACGAGCTCAACACGGCCAGTCGACAAATTCCCAAGTTGCAAATCGAAAGCGAGCTGTTGTATTTCCGCAAACATCACGGTTTGTCCGGGCTGGCCGGGCACATGCTGCTGGTCAGCCTGGGCGATCTGATTCTGGCGCTCAAGGCACTGTTGAAGGGACGCGGCCGTGCCGCCATCGGGGCATGCTGGCAGCATGCGCGTGTGACCTGGGCGCTGCTGGGTGAAACAAAACTCGCAACCCAACCAACACGGTAGATAAACCATGTTCGAAAACATACGTGCGGACTTGCGTGCATATGCGGGTGATTGGGCCGCCCAGGGTTTCTGGGTGATGTTGGTTTATCGCTTCGGACGCTGGCGCTACGGTGTGCGTCCCGCGCCATTGCGCAAAGTGTTTTCCTTTATCTACAAAGTGCTCTTCAAATTCGTGCAGATCATCACGGGCATCGAATTGCCGTGCGAGGTGGTGGTCGGGCGCAACTTCGTCATCGACCATTTCGGCGGCATCGTGATCAGTGGTTATGCGCAGTTCGGCGATGACTGCCGTATTCGCAATGGCGTGGTCGTGGGGCTCAAGAACGTCAACGATCCGATTGCCCCGGTGTTCGGCAACAATGTCGACATCGGCACCGGTGCCAAGGTGTTGGGCAATATACGCATTGGCAACAATGTGGTGATCGGGGCCAATGCCGTGGTGCTGATCGATGTACCGGATAACTCGATTGCAGTGGGGGTGCCTGCGACGATCAAGACCCGGCAGGGCGAACCCGCCAGGGAATGCTCTTGAACGCCATGGCCACCGGCATCGGCGTCGTTGTGATCGGTCGCAATGAGGGGCCGCGATTGCAGCGGTGCCTGGCTTCGCTGCTCGGTATGGCGCAGCAGATTGTGTATGTCGATTCCGGCTCGACCGATGGTTCCGTGGAGATGGCGCGCGGGCTCGGCGTCGAGGTGGTCGAGCTGGACATGGCGATTCCCTTCACCGCTGCGCGTGCGCGCAACGAAGGATTCGCCTGCGTGCAACGTTTATTGCCGCAAGTGCGTTATGTGCAGTTCGTCGATGGTGATTGCGAGGTCGTCGCTGGCTGGCTGCCCCGGGCGCAGGCCTTTCTGGATACGCAGCCGCAGGTGGCGGTGGTCTGTGGACGGCGCCGTGAACGTTATCCGCAACATTCGATATACAACTTCATGTGTGATCTGGAATGGGACACGCCGATAGGCGAGGCCAGGGCGTGTGGTGGCGATGCGCTGATGCGGGCCGACGCCTTCACCTCGGTGTCTGGATTTCGTCCGGATCTGATTGCCGGTGAAGAGCCGGAATTATGTGTGCGACTGCGCGCCAAGGGCTGGAAAGTCTGGCGTCTGGCTGAAGAAATGACCTTGCACGATGCGGCCATGACTCGCTTCGGCCAATGGTGGCGGCGCACCCTGCGCGGTGGTTACGCCTTTGCCGAGGGCGCTTTTTTACATGGCGCCACGCCGGAGCAGCATTGGCGGCGTGAGTCGCGCCGTGCCTGGTTCTGGGGGTTGGGAATCCCGCTGGCGACGGTGCTTGTCAGCCTGATGGCGGGATGGTTCGGGCTGTTGGTGTTGTTGGTTTATCCGCTGCAAGTCGTGCGCCTGGCCCGTCGAGGTCAAGCATCGACGGGCAAAAAATGGCTGCTGGCTTTCTTTCTCGTACTAGGGAAATTTCCCGAAATGTTCGGGCAAATAAAGTTTCTATTGAACAGATTCGGCGCCGGCAAGTCGGCGTTGATCGAATACAAGTGAGACTTCTATGAGTGATTGGCTGGCACTGAAAAGCATGTTTTCGTTACATGCCGGGTATTCCCCCAGGGCGTTGAAAAACAAACTCAAGATGCTGGTGCAGGTGGCGAAGAACCGGGCCGAACTGAAGTTGTTTTTGT
This sequence comes from Pseudomonas fluorescens group sp. PF-69, assembly GCF_054481235.1. NCBI lineage: Bacteria > Pseudomonadati > Pseudomonadota > Gammaproteobacteria > Pseudomonadales > Pseudomonadaceae > Pseudomonas > Pseudomonas fluorescens group sp. PF-69. Next base: position 4,310,084 of record NZ_JBTMNC010000001.1, read on the forward strand.
CGCGCATGTCGAGTGCTCTGGGCGACGCGGGTTTCAAGCGACTCGGCGCAGATTGCCTGGGGGTGGTTCATTGGCCCTACATCAGTAAAAGCTGGAGTGCCGGGGACCGACTCGGGGTATTGGCCTCGCATTACGAAGTGGTCACAAAAAGCTGTCCGCAGTTATTGCTCTATGGGCGGGACGACAGGCTGGTACTGAGCGATCTGTCGGCGTTTTCTGCCCATTGTTCCCTGGTTCTGGATCGCCCGATCTGGTTCATGCGCGAAGGGGAATTGGTGCTGAACCTGTTTCAGGAGGATTTGCGCATCGCCTCGATCGCTTTCACCTTGTGTCGTGTGGAGGGTGCGCTTTGTCTGTTCATCGGCGCGGTGCAGGGGATACACAAAGGCGTCGAGAGTGAAAAATCCCTGGGCATCTACAGGGACCTGACCAAGGATTTCGAAGGCCTGCGACCGAGAAGCTTCTTGATTGAAGTCATCAAGTACATCGCGACCCATATCGGCGTCCAGAAAATCTATGCCGTCGGCGATGGGTACCGTCACCATCGTCATCCGTATTTTGGCGCCAGTAAGGCTCAGGAGCTGTTGGCTGATTATGATTCGATATGGTTGGAGCATGGTGCCACTCCGTCGGAGCGCGAAGACTTTTTCGAGATACCCATGGCCCCGTCCAGAAAGCCGCTTGACGCCATAGCCTCAAAAAAACGGGCCATGTACCGCAGGCGATATGAGCTTCTGGACAGCACCTTTGCGCAAGTGGATCAGGTACTGAAAGGTTGCCATGCAGCGAATCGCGCTCAAGGTTCCTGCACCACGGTGCAAGCACCTGCCGTCACCACCCTCCGTACTGACCACTGAGCCGGGTTCCCATGCGCATCGCTTATTTCATCAATCAATACCCCAAGGTCAGCCATAGCTTCATCCGTCGCGAGATCCTGGCCCTGGAGCGCCAGGGTTTCGAGGTACAGCGCGTGGCCCTGCGGGGCTGGGATGCCGAATTGGTGGATGCCGAAGACGTGTCTGAACGCGATAAAACCCGCTACGTGCTGCAGGACGGCGTCAAAGGCTTGTTGGCGCCTGCGCTGCAGGTACTGCGCGCCCAGCCGCGATGCTTCTTTTCGGCGCTGGGGTTAGCGCTGCGCATGGGGCGGCGGGCCGATCGCTCCTGGCCTTACCATTTGGTTTACCTGCTTGAGGCGTGCCGCCTGCTCACCTGGTTGCAGGCGTTTGGCGCCAGGCATGTGCACGCGCATTTCGGCACCAACTCCACCGAGGTGGTGATGCTGGCCAGCGCGCTTGGCGGGCCGGCGTACAGTTTTACCGTGCACGGCCCGGAAGAATTCGACAAACCGCAGTTCATTCATTTGGGCGAGAAAGTGCGGCGTGCAGCGTTTGTCGCGGCCATCAGCGCTTATGGACGCAGCCAGCTGTTTCGCTGGGTGGATCATGCGCATTGGTCAAAGGTCAAAGTGGTGCATTGTGGACTGGAGCAGGCGTTTCACAATGTGCCGGCGGTGGCCGTGCCGTCCGCGCCCCGGCTGGTCTGCGTAGGGCGCTTGTGTGAGCAGAAGGGCCAATTGTTGTTGCTTGAGGCCGCCCGCATCCTGGCGGCACAGGGCGTGGCGTTCGAGATCGTGCTGGCCGGCGATGGTGAGATGCGCGAGCAGATTGAAGCGCTGATCGCACAGTACCGATTGCAGGCCCAGGTGCGAATCACCGGCTGGATCAGCAGCGATCAGGTGCGCGCGGAAATACTGGCGGCGCGGGCCATGGTCTTGCCGAGCTTCGCCGAGGGTTTGCCGGTGGTCATCATGGAAGCCATGGCCTTGCGTCGGCCCGTTCTGACGACCTACGTAGCGGGCATTCCCGAGCTGGTGCGCCAGGGCGAGAACGGCTGGTTGTTTCCCGCTGGCGACGTCGACGAGCTGGCGGCGGCGCTGGCCGATTGCCTGGCGCAACCTGCCGACGTCTTGCAACGCATGGGCGAGGCGGCGTATCAACGGGTGCTGGAACGACACGATATCGATACCGAAGCCACCAAGTTGGCTCACCTGTTCAGGGCGCAAGCATGATCACCTTGTTTAATTGGCTGTTCAGCGGACTGTTGATCCTCATCGTCCTCCCGGTGTGCGTGCTGTTCGTCCAGGTGTTGCTGGCCTGGCTGCCGGCGCGGTCGCTGCCGTCGGCGAAATCCTCGCGGCCACGGGTCGCGGTGTTGGTGCCGGCGCACAATGAATCCTCGGTCATCGTCGCGACCTTGAAGACGATTGGGCCGCAGCTATTGGAAGGGGATCGCCTGCTGGTGGTGGCGGACAACTGCTCCGACGACACCGCCGCGCTGGCACGGGCGGCGGGCGCCGAAGTGGTGGAGCGCAGCAATGACCGGCAACGGGGCAAGGGGTATGCGCTGGACTTCGGAGTCCGTCACCTGGCGAGCGCCGCGCCTGACGTCATCATCATTGTCGATGCCGACTGCCAGATCAGCGATGGCTTTGTCGAGCGCTTGGCCACCTGCTGCATCGACTCGGGCCGACCCACACAATCGCTGAATCTCATGCGTGCTCCCGCAGGTTCCGGGCTGAAAGTGCAAATTGCCGAGTTTGCCTGGTGCGTGAAGAATCGGGTGCGCCCGCGAGGTTGGGCCCGGCTCGGTTTGCCCTGCCAATTGATGGGCACGGGAATGGCTTTCGCCTGGCGGGATCTGCCGCTGATCGATCTGGCCAGCGGCCACATCGTCGAAGATCTGAAGATGGGCCTGGATTTCTGCCGGAGCGGCAAGCCGCCGCTGTTTTGCCCCGATGCGCTGGTGACCAGTTATTTTCCGCGCAGCGAAGAGGGCCTGACGACTCAGCGTACGCGTTGGGAACATGGTCACTTGGGGGTCATCCTGGGTGATACGCCCAAGTTGTTGGTGGAGTCGATGGCCAAGGGAAACGGGAATCTGCTGGCCATGACCCTGGACTTGCTGGTCCCGCCGCTGGCCCTGTTGACGTTGGCCCTGGTGGCGGCATTTGGTCTTTCATGGCTGGTCTTTCTCCTGGCCGCAATCCTGGCGCCAGCCTTGATCGCCACGACCGGGATGCTGCTGTTGGCAGCGACCATCCTGCTGGCCTGGAGCCGATTCGGTCGCGAGATCATTTCTTTCTCCGCCTTGATGTATGCGCCGTTCTACGCAGTGAAAAAAATCCCCTTGTACATAGGCTTCTTGCTCAAGCGCCAGGTTGAGTGGGTGCGTTCCAAACGGGATGACAACTGATGCGCGCCCTGGCCTGGTTGCACAAATGGCAGACGATTATCCGCACGCTCAGGGTGGTCGATGATGATCAGGATGAACATGGACTGATCGATGCCTTGTGCCGTCCCGAGCGGTCGACAGTGCTGGGGTTCGTCAACGCCCACGCGATGAACCTGGTGGCGACCAACGCCGACTATTACGCTTCGCTGTCCGCTGCCGACGTGTTGTTGCGCGATGGCTCCGGCATGGCCATTCTCTTGCGCAGACTCGGTCTGGCACCGGGACTGAACATGAACGGTACGGATTTCATTCCGAAAATACTGGCGGCCTATAGAGGTCGGCGCGTGGCGTTCTGGGGCACCGAACAAACGTATCTGAACAGCGCTGTGCAGCGTAGCGAGTCGCTGTACGCCGTAAACGTTGTTTCGGCCCACCACGGTTTTTCCGAAGTGGAGGCCTATGTCCAGCTTGCCCGGGAGTTTCAGCCAGAACTGATTGTTCTGGGCATGGGCATGCCCAAGCAAGAAGCCGTTGCGGCGAGACTGGCGGCCAGCGGAGTGCCCTGCCTGATCGTGTGCGGCGGGGCGATTCTGGATTTTCTCGGCGGCAAGGTCAGCAGGGCCCCCCAGTGGATGCGCCGCCTCGGTTGTGAGTGGGTGTTCAGGTTGATCAGCGAACCCAGGCGACTGTTCACGCGTTACGTGGTGGGTAACCCGATGTTCCTGCTGCGAACCCTGGTATTCCGAGAGAGGGCGGCCAGCTGATTGGCCAGGTGTGGGGGCAATCCGGGGTGGAGGCCGGTGTAAAAACACCCGGCGCAAAAACACGGCAACGAGGCCATCACTGCCTTGCAAAACCCGGGCGTAGCATCTTTACTCCTGAGGGTAATCCCGACTTGTCGGACTATTTGGGGTTGGTGTCTTCATTAACGCTGTGCCAGAAAAATCTCCTCGAATATCTTGATTTCCTGAAAGGGGGGGCTGGCGGTCGAACTCTCGTTTCGAGTCTTCATCTAGCTACTTGCAAACTAATTTGACCTTCCCTCGACCTGTGCCAGTGAGCAAATGAAAGAATATATAGCGTCAAAAATACGCAAGCTAATATCTCCTTCTTTACGCTTCGAGCTCAGGAGAACCGTTTCGTGGCTGCGGGACATACTAAGTCGGGCATGTTTTTGGCGCTGGGAAATTGTCAAATTCAAACTACGGCAAGAGAGTTCCTTCAACGTCCTCTATATCGGCAGGAAAACCCAGCGTGAATTCGCCAAAGTGCTCTTGGGGACGGACGCTCCAGACGCGGATAGCCAATTAAAACCCGACCCGTCAAACCCGACGGTTTTGGTCAGTGAAATACCCACTCCCGGCGCATTGCGCGTGCCCCAGTACCTGAGTGCCATTGTGCCGCTGAGCAGGTCACTCGATGAAATCACCGCACGCTACAACACCGAGCTGCGTCGCAACCTGCGCAAGAATCGCCTGCGCTATCGCATGAAACAGGCGCTGAACGACGATGAGATTGAATGTGCGGATCAGCAAATGCTTCAGCCCTACGCCAAGGCCAGGCATGGCTCGGCGGCGGCGCAGATAGACACGCACGAGGTTCGCAGGGTGGCCAAAAATGCCGGCCGGCTGGACCTGGTGCTGCTGGAGAACGACGTTGTCGCTTGCCATCTGGGGTGTGTCATCACCAAGGGAGGCAAGCGTTACTGGAGCACGATCCGGTTTGGTTACCCTGAAACGGTGTATTCCGACGCCAAGAAACTACGTGAAGTCAATTCAATTACCACCTTCATGGCGCTCGAATGGGCGATTGAAAACGGTTTTGACTATTACGATATCGGCATTTGCCTGGCGCGTCCGGACGATGGACTGCTTGAATGGAAAAGAAGGCGCGGCGGGGATGTCAATACGCTGGGTAACAACGGTTATATGTTTGTTCGACTACCTAAAGTGGGCTCGCCGACATTTCTTTGGGAAACCCCGCTATTTGCAGTCGAAGGCAAAGAGTTGACGCTACATCTGGGACTGCCTGACGGGCCGAGTGATGAAGAAATTGCAAGCCGTTATCGAGAAATGGGTTTTGGTGGGCTGTCCAAAATATACCTCCATTGTGCCAGGCCGCCACAAGCGCCGCTTCTCGACACCTTGCGCGGTCGTTACAGTCATTTGAAGTCGCCACCCCGAATGGAATGCGTTATATCCGCCTGAATGGATTCTAAGTAAGTGCAGTTTTACGTGTTGGATATAAGCGCTATTTCTGTATAAGTACATGAGAGTTGAATTCATATGTCGGATATAGATGCAGTCGCAAAGGGTGGTCCGGCGAAGTGGAGTCTTGCTGCGTATAAACACATGTTGAAGACGCGCCTGACACGAAAACCGTCGCTCATGCTGCAAAGTGTCGCCGTCAAGACATGGGAAATTGCCCCCCGTGAGATGGCGATCGCTCCGCCTGCGTTTTTCCTTCCCAACCAGCTCGAGCGTGTGACGGGATGGGCTGGGGATCTTTTTTATCCCTTCGAACATCCCCGCCGCACCATGGAAGGGATCGGCGAGGTTGAACATGGCCCGACGCGTGGCTACCTGCTCAAAGATGCCTGGTTGATCGACGGTGCGCTCTATAAGGGCAATGCCAAATCCTGGCTGTCGCCTCGCTCCGGATGGTTGCCCAGGATTCGCGTGGAAAACGAAATCGATCGCGGCGCGCTGTATTGCACCGCCGGCGGGAATAAATGGTTTGGCTCATGGTTGATGGACGACTGCATCACCTATCCGATGGCCTGCGAAGAAGGCGTGCCGGTGACCACGGCGACGTCTGACAAACTCGTTTCCACTTCCAGGCACGGCATACTTCACGCCCCCGGCTATGAAGACTGGCTGGGGATGACGCCGGTTCGTTTACGCAATGCGTTTTTCCGTGAACTGGTGATCTTTGACGACCTCAGCCAGAACCGCCACAAGCACCGGCGCTTTCGCGCGATGGGCGACAAGTTGCTGTCCCACGTAAACGCCAGCGCTCACCCCGGGGTGTTCATTCTGCGCGGTGACAAGGGAGAGCTGCGCTTGCTGCGCAATGAGCTGGAGCTGGCTGAACGCCTGCGCGACCGCAGGGGTTTTCGCATCATCGATCCGGCGAAATCCGATGTACCGACCATTGTGGCGGCCTGCGCCGGGGCAAGAATCGTCGTGGGCATCGAGGGCAGTCATCTGATCCATGGCGTCAACGTACTGCAGCCGGGTGGTTCACTGCTGGTGCTGCAGCCACCTAATCGTTTCCTCTGCTTTTTCAAATACCTGACGGACCGTGACCAGCAAAACTTCGGATTTGTGGTGGGTACCGAAGAGGGCAATGGTTTCAGTATCGACGCCGATGAGGTCGAGCGAACGCTCGACCTGTTTCCGGCAGGCACATAGTGCGGCTGGCCAGCGAAGCTGGCCACGCCAATCAATCACACCCCTCGCAACTCCAGATCGCCCCGGTCTTCAAGTCTGGCTAATAGGCATGCTTGCCGGAGAAGGCCAGCACAGTGCGCGCGAGAATGGTGAAGTCGAGCCAAAGCGACCAGTTGTTGATGTATTCGATGTCCGAATCCACCCGCCGGATCATCTGCTCGATATCTTTCGTCTCTCCCCGAAACCCACGCACCTGAGCCAGACCGGTAATGCCCGGCTTGATGTTGTGGCGCGCAAAGTAGTCCGAGATGTCGGGCGAGTATTGCGCATCGTGTGCAATAGCGTGCGGTCGCGGACCCACCAGCGACATCTCGCCCATCAACACGTTAAACAACTGTGGAAGTTCATCCAGGCTGGTTTTTCGAATAAAGGCGCCCACTCTGGTTTTGCGCGGATCGTTCTTTTCGGCTTGCTTGACGACGCCTTCATCCGGCTGATGGACAACCATGCTCCTGAACTTCCAGATACGAAAGGAATCGCCACTCCAGCCCATGCGCTCCTGGCGAAAGAACACCGGTCCCGGGCTGTCGAGCTTGATGGCAATGGCGACTAACAACAGCACCGGCGCTGCGAATAACAGGATAAGGAACGCCAGGACTTTATCTTCGAGATTCTTCAGAAACAGCCGCAGCCCCATCAGCGGTGTTTCAGACAACGTCAGCACGGGAATCCCGGCAATTTCACGCACACTGTGATTGATCAAGCGCAGCGAAAAGATATCCGGCACCCAGTTCACGGAAATGTGCTTATCGAACAGTTTTAAGTAAACGTCCTTGATGACGTGCGAACCATCCAGGGGCGTAACGAAATACACGGTGCGAATGGCGTGTTGCACGACCAGCTCATCAAGGTCGGAAATATGACCCAGTATCGTCAGGCGTTGCGCACTCTTTGATCCATCCTTTCCCTGATCATCGCTTCCCCCGATCAGGACCGAGCCAACCACCCGCTCACCCAGCCAGGGGTTGTTACTGATTTTCTGGTGAAGGAAGTTGGCCAGCTCGCCCGTGCCGATGATGAGCGCGTTGTCCCGTTGCGCGGGGTGGGCCAGGAACTTCTTCTGTAACTCGCGGGTGGCAAGGTGCAAAAGCAGTTGAGCGAAGTAGCCAATCACAAACAACTCGGCCACCAACAGGCGCGAATATTGTTCGCCGGTTTTAGTTAGAAAGGCCATGGCAACCAGAAAACAAAAAGCGGCGGTCCATGCCTTGAGCAACTTGAAGGCTTTGACGGCGAATCCGACATTGCTTCGGTAAATCGCATAATGGTCGTATACGACGGCCAACGCCCCAAGCAGTAACAGGACCATGATGACATAGGCCTGCGAGACGAAGCCGATGTGATAGTTGATCAAATACCACGCGACGCCGGTCACTGCGAGACCATCGAGACCGGCCTGAATAACGATACTGGTGCTGCTTCTTCGCTGAAGTACGGAACGGCTAGTGTTAGGCTCAAATATCATATTTAGACCTCATTGCTGCCCCCCATCGCGCTCACTGATAACGCGACTCAGATCAAAACTGCCCTCGTTCGAGAGCGTTTGCGTGCGCGTCACCAAAAGCTTCCCCCGCTCCTGGTATACCACCTTCTGTCCCGATTGCTGACCTGGGGCCGAATGTGACAACGCGTGGTATCACTTTAGCAGTACGCTGGAATCCTTCACGCAATCGTCGCAGTTTTATAGCACTCATTTGTGAAGGAATCCGCTGGCCGACGGGCCGCGCTTGCTCAATGGCCATGCACGGCATGTGCCGCCGGTTCGGGTGGCTTCGTAGCGGGAGGGGAGGCGCAGACAGGCGGCTCTTCGGTACCCGGGGGGCGCGGGTCGAGTGCCGTTCGGAGGCGAAGGGGGCATGGCCCCCGATTTGGCAACTGAGGTTACTTCACATCTGCCGTCAATTGTTCATGCCGTCTTCAATGGCGATGCCTTGCGCACGCATTTTCTTGATCAGTTCAGCACGGGTGCCGGGGAGGTTGAGCATGGTCTGGGCGCGCAGTGCCGCCACTTCTTCGGCGCTGTAGGGCTGGTAATCCTCCGGTGTGCTTTTGCCGGCCAGGCCGTCTTTGCGCATCAACCAGTTGAGCAAGTCCGCCAGTTGCGCATTGTTCAGCGCCGACTGCGACATGCCCGGCACGCGCACCAGAAACTCGCGGCCACCGGGAACTTTCAGAAAGTTACCGACAAACCCCGTCATCCGGGGCGTGTCGTTGGCCGCCGATCCCATGCCGTTGCCCAGGTGGCAGCCGGCGCATTGCAACTGGTAATTGACGCCAACGCTGTAACCGGCCTCGGCGATGGGCTTTTGCAGTTCTTCGTTACCCGGAGCGTGACGTTGCGCTGGGTTGGGAATGGCGCGGGCATGAGCGAGCGGGACGCTCAGGGTGCAGACGAGACCGAGGAGTAGCAACTTGCGCATTGAGGGGCCTCTCTTGTTTTTGTGGCCTGAACACGATCGTGAAAAAAACCGCCGATTGCCCGGGCAACCGGCGGTCACGCGCGTGTCAGACCGCCACGCCGCGGATGATCGAAACGGTGCAGTGGTAGATGTGCGATTTGGCGGCCAGGCACCAGTTCACATCGTTGTTGTTGAACGGGCGGTAGGCCGGTTCTTCACTGTCGTTACGGGTACAGGCGCACTGGGCACAGCTTTGCTTACCGCAGCAGTCGTTGTACGAAATGATGTAGTCCTTGCCGTCGGCCGGGTTGCGGCAGGTGCCGATCCAGGTCACTTGCGAGGCTTCGGTACCCGGTGGGCAGGAGGTCACCGAACCCCCGCAGCAGCTGCACAGAAAGCCGTCGATGGAGCAGTAGCGCCAGTAGTCGCAGGTGTTCGGATCACCGGGGTCGCCGGCTTTCGGGTCGGTGGCGGCCAGTGCCTTGCTGGTGCGATCCAGTGGCAGCAGCAGGGGCAGGGCGGCACCGGCCACCATCAGTGAGCCCATGCGCGACAGCAATTTGCGGCGCGAGGTGGTGTCGGCGACACGGCGAGTCGAGCGCTCGAACAACAGATCCAGCAGTTTCATAAACGTCTCCCTGCCTTATCAGTGGCTATGGCCGTGGCTGTGGTCGTGATCGTGGGAATGCGGTTGGGCATTGAGGTACTGCTGCAAAGTGGCGTGCTTCAGGTGTTCCACTTCGAACAGGCTGTCCAGGTGCTCGCGGGAGTTGACCAGACCTTTGGCGCGCAGGGTGCCGGCCTTGTCGATCAGCGCGGCGTAGGGCAGCTTGCCGATCTGGTAAGTCATGCCGACTTCCGGACCGACCACGTAGGTCGCGTCTTCGAGTTTGTGCTCGCGAATCAACGCTTGCTGGGCGTCCATGTCGCCATCGCTGATGAACACCACGTCGAGCGTACCGGCCTGTTCCCTGGCAATGGATTTGATCGCCGGCAGCAGCGACTTGCAGATCGGGCAGGTCGGCGAGAGGAAGAACAGCAGTTGCGATTTTTCACCGGCGTAGCCGAAGTTCACCGGGCGACCCTTACGGTCGGTGGCGGTCACTTGCGGCGCGGCTTCGTTGACGGCCACGCCTTTGTCGACCATCAGTGCACCGGCCGGGGCCAGGCGACCGTGCAGCACGCCAATCTGACGAACCAGGCCCATGACGACGAACGCCACGGCCACCAGCAGAACCCAGAGCAGAACGTTGGAAACAATCAAGCCTTCCATTGGATCACCTACCAATCAATTTGAGCAGAAGAGGGGCGTTCGCCAGCAAGCCATCGGCTGCGGCGTAGATGAGCAACGCGACAGCCGCCGCGGCAACCGTTACAAAGCCATCGAACAGCGTCATGTCGCGGGCAATCGGCGCGACGCTGGCCAGCAGCGCCAGCACCACCAGCACGCTGTTGCGCAGCAGCAGGACCGGACGCAGCGGTTGCGCCTGGTCCGGGCCGGCACAGCCGCAGTCGATGTCGCGACGTCCGCGCCACAGGTTGATGCCAATGGCTGCGGCGTACAGCGCCAACAGACTGGCCGCGCTCAACGCGGCCCAGCCACGGCTGACCGGCAGCAGCAGCGCGAAGGCGATGGCCAGTTCCAGCAGCGGGACCAACCGGGCGACCGGGCGCACCAGCGAGTCGGGCAGCAGTTGGTAGTCGGCCAACTGCCTGGCGAAGCGCGCGGGTGCTCCTACCTTGTGGGTCGCCGCACTGGCCAGCAACACCGCGATGGCGAGTGCGCTGGCAATGATGAAGATCGGATCTGAGTGCATGGCCGAACCTCTTAGTAGCTCATGACCTGAGTCGCGGTTTTTGCGACTTTTGCCATGCTGCCGGTGTGTCGGTTGGTCTTGAGATCGAAAATCTGCAAGCCGCCTTCAACGTCGGTGCCCAGCAGCAGCGGTTTGTCGTCGCCGGTGGCCTGCATGCTCCACACCGGTGCCGGTGCTTCCAGGGTCGCGATCTTCTTCTGGGTCTTGAGGTCGTAGGCCCAGATGAAGGTGCTCGGGTCTTCCCACTTCATGGGTTCGTGAGCGTCATGCATCAGCACGTACAAACGGTTCAGCTTCGGCGCGACCGCCATCAACTGCCAGCCGCCCGGCGCCCAACCGGCCTTCTTCTCGGCATCGGTGACCAGCGACCAGCTCGGCAGGAGCTTCGGTGTATCGCCGGAGAAATCCACTGCGCGCACGGTGCCGGTCGTGGTGGTGAAGTAGTAGGTGTCGCCGACGTTGACCGCGCGCTCCACCAGTTTTTCTGCGTTGGGGTCGAAGAACGGTGTGCGGTTGCGCGCGGTTTCCTGGCCCTGGTCGTTGAGGGTCACCACCTGCAGGCTGCCGTCGCCGCACAGCGAGGCGAAACGGCGTTTGCCAACCGGGTAGTTGAGCACGCAACCCGGAATCGCGATTTCCGTGGCGACGGCCTTGGTCTGGGTGTCGACCACGGTCACCGAGGTCGACGGGGTGAAGTTGTAGACGTAGACAAAACGGTCATCGCCGCTGGTCTTCAGGCCGTAGCGCTGGGTCAGCGACTCGGCCCGCTTGTTCGGAATCAGCACCTCCCAGGCGGGCGACAGGGTCGAGGTGTCCCACGCGGTCAGCACATCAGTGCGGGTGCCACGGGTGCCACGGGAGTACCAGATGTCGGCGCTGTAGATCAGCTTGCCGTCATGGCTCAGGGTCGAAGGCGCGGCGAAACCGGTCGGCACCATGCCCAGCACGCGTTTCTGGTCCGGGTCGACCACGGTGACACGGCCGGCGACGAAGCTGTCGAACTCGACATCGACGACGAACGCCCGGTGTGCTTCAGCGGGGAACGGCAACACGGTCTGACCGATGGTGTCGGCGGGCAGGTCCGCACGGGCACTGTTCAAACCGAGTACAAGCAGGCTCAGGCCTAGCGCTGACTGTACGGAGATCCTGTTTGTTCGCATAAGGGGAACTTCCTGAATTGTTGGTAACGCGGATCGCGGGTGAGTGGGCAGATTCTGACGATTGAATAGTGCCTCGCCCGGCAACCCCGGGAATTGCCCTGCCTGCCAAGTGTTTGTGTCTCTGTGCCAGTGTCACGGACACGCCACAAAACCGGGGTATGCGATCCCCTGTGGCGAGAGGGTTGTGTGTCAGGCGAGGGGAAGGGAGAAGGTAAACACTGCGCCACAAGGCGCCTGGTTCTGCGCCCAGATGTCGCCCCGATGCCGGCCGATGATGTTCTTGCACAGCGCAAGGCCAATGCCGTTGCCGCTGACTTTCGACGAGAAGAATCCGTCGAACAGCTTCTCCTGCGCCTGGGCCTGAATCCCGCGTCCGCAGTCTTCGATGCGCACCAGCGCCACGCCCTTGTCGGCGCTGGCATGGATGCGCAGCAAACGCCGCTCCAGCGGCAGATCGGCCATCTCTTCAATCGCATTGAAAGCCAGGTTGAGAATCACCTGACCGATCAGCACCTTCTCGCAACTCACCCGCAGCGGCTCGGGCGAGGTCACGACTTCCACGCGTACCAGGCTCGGGTCGGCGCGCAGGCTGATGAAATACTGGGTTTCGCGTAGCAGTTCGTTGAGGTCGATCAGCTCTTCGCTCTGCTCCAGCTTGACCACGTAATCGCGCACGCTCTTGATGATCACCGACGCGTGCTCGATCTGCCGCACTGCGCTCTGCAACCCCCAGGCGACCCCTTCATCGGCGTCGGCGGCTTTGCCCAGACGGATCACCGCGCCTTCGATGAAGTTACGGGTGGCGGCCAGCGGTTGGCTCAGTTCATGGGCAATCGCCACGGCCATTTCACCCATGGCGTTGTAGCGCGCCAGGTACTCGAGTTTTTGCTCGCTGACCCGCCGCGCTTCTTCGGCCTGCACCTGCTCGGTGACATCGCGGAACAGCAGCAGGTGGCCGACCAGATCGTCTTCGATTTCGATAAAACGGCAGGTCGCATCGTGCCAGCGCCATTCGCCGTCACGCCGTTGCACTTGGTAGTGCACGCTGAAGGGCGCGTGGTCCGGCGTGACGTTGGCCAGTTGTTGCAGCAGTCGCTGACGCGAAGGGTCGTCGCACCAGGCCAGGAAGTTCTCGCCGAGCAAACTGTGCACGTCGCTGTTGAGCAAGTGTGCGGCGGAGTCGCTGAGAAAGCGGATGTCGCCCTCGGGCCCGAGCACCGCCACGCCTTCGGCCAGGTCCTGCATAAAGGCCTTGAGCCGGCTTTCGAAGCGCTTGAGATCGCGCTTGACCTTGTCCTCCCTGGAGATGTCGCGGAACTGCACCATCAGCACATCGCGACCTTCCAGGTGCACCAGGGTCGCCACCGCCTCGGACAGAATCTCCACCCCTTGCTTGGAGCGATAGCACCACTCGATGGCGCGCTGCCCGGTGCGCGCGGCGCTCTCGAGCCAGCGCAAACCCACCGAGCGCCGGTACTTCGGTGCATCGCGGGTCATGTCCGGCGCCTTCAGCGGGGTCAGTTCCTCCAGGGTAAAACCCAGCGCCGCCAGGGCGGCGGCATTGGCCCAGAGAATCTCCTTGGTGTGCGCATCGTGAAGAATGATGCACAGCGGCATGGCTTCGATCAGCGCATAAAAGTCGTTCGGTTTTGGCAAATACATCACACAGCCCTTGGCGGCAGAGGGTTCTGATCGGCGAAGTCAGAAGTATGGCTTTTTATACCGCCTCGCGCCCATGGATGCGCTCAGAGGTAACCGGTGTCGGCCTAGGGGTTTTCTTTAGGCGGGGGGCTGCACGCACCAATAGTTGCGCCGGGGTGGGGTTTTTACACTGGACCGCAATGCAAGGGTGAGCACGCCGACCCCCTGTAGGAGCGAGCCTGCTCGCGATGGTCGTCAACGATGACGCTTGAAACCTGACACCCCGTGGTGCTCTCAGGTTCTTCGCGAGCAGGCTCGCTCCTACGGAGAGGCTGCCGCCCTGCCAACAATAAGCAAAAACGGAGAAAGCCCATGCTGCGTTCAGCGGTCGCGCAACAAGACGCTCTGCCAGGCGTTGACCAGAATGTCGTCGAGAGCCCTGCCTTTGCGCAGGTGCTGGAAGAAGTGCGTCAGCGTCGCAGCGAATTCGACAGTCTCTCCCACGTGCCAAGGGACATGATCGAGCGCTTCAAGCAGGTGGGTATTTACCGCGCCGCCACGCCGAAATGCTATGGCGGCGATGCCCTGGCGCCGGCACTGTTCCTGCAAATGATCGAATGCATCTCCGAGGCCGACGGTTCCGCCGGCTGGGTCGCCAGCTTCGGCAGTGCCGGCGTCTACCTCGCTGCATTGCCACCCGAAACCCTGGCTGAAATCTATGCCGACAGCCCGGACCTGGTGTTCGCCGGCGGCTTGTTCCCGCTGCAACCCGCCGAGGCGGTAGAGGGTGGTTGGCAGGTCAACGGCACCTGGAAATTTGCCAGCGGCTGCAAGGGCGCAGACTTGCTCGGTGTGGGTATCGGCGCTGCAGGGGGCAAGCCGCGCACCGCCGTATTCCGTCCGGACCAGGTCGAAATCGTCGAGAACTGGGACGTGGTCGGCCTCAAAGGCACCGGCAGCCATGACCTGAGGGTGACCGACAAGCGCATTGATGAGCGCTGGACCTTCATCCGTGGCGGCGCCGCGACCGTCGACGAACCGTTGTTCCGCTACCCATCGATTGCCTATGCCGCGCAAGTACTGGCGGTGGTCAACCTGGGCCTGGCCCGTGCCGCCCTCGACGAAGTCAGCCGTATGGCCGGCGGCGGTGGCATCACCGGCGCTCCGAAACTGGCCGACCGCGCTTATGTACGCATCGAGATCGCCAAGGCCGAAGCCAAACTCAGCGCCGCGCGCGGTTTCTTCTACGGGGCCACCGAACAGGTTTGGCAATCGATCCTGGCCGGCAACCCGGTCACGCCCGAGCAGACCAGCCTGCTGCGCCTGTCGGCGATCCATGTTTCCCAGGCCGGGGCCGACGTGGTGCAAAGCGCCTACAGCCTGGCCGGCACCACCGCCATTTACCTGCGCCATCCGCTGCAACGCTACCTGCGCGACTCGATGGTGGTGACCCAGCACGCCTTCCTCAGCGAAGGGCTGTACGACGGTGCCGGCTCGGTGTTCCTCGGCGTGCCGCCGTTCCCGGGCTACATCTGAACCCATTTTTCAGAGCTCTCCCTTTCAAGGATCAAAACTCATGACCCAGACCACTCAAGAACCCTTGCGCGTCGTCTTCTGCATCGGCATCACCCAGAACTTTTTCGACCTGCCCACCGGCGAAGGCCTGAGCGTGTGGAAAGGCTTCAGCCAGATGATGGGCTCCCTGGGCGCGATGCCTGGCATCACCGTGCTCGGCGCCATGGACGATGACCGCCTGATGGTCGGCCCGTCCACCACCTCGCCCTGGACCGTGTACATCATGGCCGACGTCGACTGCCACCAGTCGGTGATCGACGCCTGCAACCTGTTCCGCACCACGCCAGTCGGCGAATACAGCCTGTGGCGCTACGCCAGGGTCGAAGCGCGCATCGGTCGTCCGCTGACCATTCCCGACGCGGCCAAGGTGTAAGCCATGGACGAGGCCTTGCTGCAGCGTCTGGTGACGCTCGAAGGGGAAAGCGCGGTGCGTCGCTTGATGGCTCGCTACATGGACCTGTGCGATGTGCCGAGGGCGGTGACTCACGTCAGCGAGCTGGCCCGGCTGTTCACGGTCGATGCGATCTGGGAAGGGGTTGGCAGTGTCACCGCACAGACCTTTGGCCAACACCAGGGTCGTGAAGCCGTGGCCGCGTTTGTCGGCGGTTACCTGCCACCGTCGGAGCACTTCCGGCTCAACCTGCATTACCTCACCAGCGAGTCGATTGTGGTCGACGGCGGCACGGCGAAAGGGCAGTGGATCATGCAGCAGATTTCCACCTACGCCGATGGCCGCAGCGAGTTGTTCGGCACTCGGTTGAACATCGATTTTCGCTGTGTCGACGGTAGCTGGCTGATCGCGCATTTCCGCACGCAACGGCTGTTCAATATGGAGCTGAGTGCATGAGTACATTCATCAGCGAATTCCTCCTCGGTGGCAGCGGCAAACGCGTGGCCATCAAGGATTCCATCGACATCGCCGGCCATCCGACCCGCTCGGGCAGCCGTGCATTCGCCGATGCACCCCCGGCCACGAAAAACGCCGAGGTGGTGGACGCGATTATCAATGCTGGCTGGCAGATCGTCGGCAAAACCAACCTGCACGAACTGGCCTTTGGCGTCACCGGCATCAACGACTGGACCGGTACGCCGATCAACCCGCAAGCCCCTGACCGGGTGCCGGGTGGTTCCTCCAGCGGTTCGGCTTCAGCGGTCGCGGCGGGCCTGACGGACATCGCCATTGGCACCGACACCGGTGGTTCGGTGCGGGTGCCGGCGGCGTGCTGCGGGGTGGCCGGGCTAAAGCCGACTTATGGCCGTGTCAGCCGAGTCGGTGCGCATCCGCTGGAGTCGAGCCTCGATTGCGTCGGGCCGTTCGCCAGGTGCATGGACGACCTGATCGCGGCGATGCAGGTGATCTGCCCGGGCTTTGAAGCGCAAAGCTTGCCGAACGCCAGTGCAAAGGTCGCTTTCCTGGAAGTGGGCTGCGATCCGCACCTGCAAGCCAGCCTCGGTGCCGCCGCCGACCGCGCCGGATGGCGTCGCGGCAACCTGCGCCTGAGCGAATTCGAAGCAGCGTTCGCGGCCGGCCTGACGGTGATCAATTTTGAAAACTGGGCCGCGTTCGGTCATCTCACCGGCAAGGGCCTGATCGGCGCGGATGTGGAAACACGTTTGCTGGTCGCCAGCCGCACCACTCGCGAAGAACTGGCCCACGCCGAAGCCGTGCGCACGCGCTTCACGCAACAGGTGGACGCCGCGCTGGAAGACTTTGCAGTGCTGTTGTTGCCAACGCTGCCGACCTTGCCGCCGACCCTCAGCGAAGCCCGCGCCGGCAGCAAGACCGTGGCCGGCATGACCCCGCTGGTACGACCCTTCAATCTCAGCGGTCACCCGGCGCTGACGGTGCCGGTGGAACTCGATGGCGGCGGGCTGAAAGTCGGCCTGCAAATCGTTGGCCGCAAAGGTCAGGACGAACTCGTCTGCGCCTTCGGTGCGCAGCTGCAACAGAGCATGGCCGGCGAACGTCCAGCCCCAAGAAATCATAAAAACAAGCCATGAGGAGAACCGCATGAGCACTCATGAATACCGGCTGATCGCAACGTCGAAAAGCCCCGAAGACCTGGTCCAGCACGACCGCGTCGATGTCTCGCTGTACAACGACCCGGCGCTGTTCGAAGCCGAGCTGGACAAGATTTTCTACCGCACCTGGGTGTGGGTCGCCCACGAAAGCGAAGTGCGCAACGCCGGTGACTTCAAGACTGCCACCATTGGCCGTCGCCCGGTGATTGTCGTGCGCGACAAGAAAAACACCATCAACGTGCTGGAAAACCGTTGCCGGCATCGCGGCGCCACCGTGTGCGAGAAGCACAAGGGCAACGCCACCGGTTTCACCTGCCCGTACCACAGCTGGTCCTACGGCCTGGACGGCAAGCTGCGTGCGCTGCCGTATCCGGATGGCTACGAAGGCATCCTGGAAAAATCCGAACTGCCGCTGACCAGCCTGCGCGTCGAGAGCTACGCCGGCATGGTCTTCGCCAGCTACAACGACGAGATCGAACCGCTGGAAGACTTCCTCGGCGGCGCCAAACACTGGATGGACCTGTTCATGAAGCAGGGCGCCGGTTACCCGATCAAGACCCAGGGCGAACACAAGTTCAGCTTCAAGGGCAACTGGAAGATCCAGCTGGAAAACACCACCGACGGCTACCACTTCCCGATCGTGCACAAGTCGTTCATGTCCTCGGTGGATGAAGAAACCTCGGAAATGCTTTCGTTCATGACCGACGAGCAAGCCGTCACCCACTCCCTGGGCAACGGTCACAGCGTGATGGTGATGGTGCCGGAGCACGTCGACCTCGATCACGACGACGGCACCGAGCAGTTGCAAGAGCGTTTCGCCCACGTCACCGAAGAGCTGTCGAAAACCATGCCGCCCGAGCAGGTACGCCGCATCGTGCGCTCGCTGCACGGCGCCGGGTTCAACCTGAACCTGTTCCCCAACGTGGCGATGTCGATGTCGTTCTTCCGCGTGCTGCGCCCGGTGTCGGTGACGGAAACCGAGATCCGCCACGTCGCCCTCGGCATGGACGGCGGCCCAGAAATAGCCAACCGCGAACGCATGCGTATTCATGAACACTTCCAGGGCCCGTTCGGGTTCGGCAGCCCCGACGATGCCGAGGCCTGGGACCGCGTGCAGCGCGGCTCATATGCCGGCGTTGACGCACCGATCCTGGTCAACCGCGGCCTCAATCGCGAAATCACCGCTGAAAACGGCGACAAGGTCAGCCACGCCACCGACGAAGGCGGGATGCGCGGTGCCTACGACATGTGGAAAAGGATGATGAGCCAATGAGCAATCACGACACCCTGAACGGCTTTTCCGGCCCGTTGGCCCAGGCCATCGAATTCATCTGGCGCGAAGCCGAACTGCTCGACCACAAAAACTACGCCGAGTGGGCGACCTTGTGGAGCGAAAGCGGCAAGTACATCGTGCCGATCGACCCGGACACCGAGGACTTCGAAGCGACCCTCAACTACGCCTACGACGACGCGCGCATGCGTGACTTGCGCATCGAACGCCTGACCGCCGGCTACTCGCCGTCGGCGGTGGACGCGGCAAAAACCATCCGCACGGTTTCGCGTTTCCGTCTGGTGGAAGCGGCCGGCGACATCGTCGATGTCAATTCGGCGCAGTTGCTCTACGCCTACAAGCGCGGCGTGCACACACCGTTCGTGGCCGACCTGAACCACCGTATCCGTTTCACCGATGGCGTGCCGACCCTGGAGCGCAAAGTGGTGCGGCTGATCAACTCCACCGACAGCCTGAGCGCGCTCGGCTTCCTTTTGTGAGGGCAACAGCATGAGTCGAGTAGCCCTTGTAACGGGTGCTTCGCGCGGACTGGGCGAGTGCATCGCCCGCCGTCTGCATGGCGCGGGGTATCGCGTCGCGCTGGCCGATGTGCGCCTCGACGGCGTGCAGCAGCTGGCCACCGAACTGGACGGCAGCGGCGCTACGGCCCTTGCCATCGAGCTGGACGTGCGCAGCAAGGCGGATTTTCAGCGGGCCCGTGACTTGCTCGCCGAGCGTTGGGGCGGCACCGACATTCTGGTGAACAACGCTGGGGTATCGAAAGTCGCGGCACTGATGGACATCACGCCTGAAGAGTTCGACGAGTCAATGGCGATCAACCTGCGCGGCACTTTCGTGGCCTGCCAGGTGTTCGGCGCGCATTTCGCCGAGCGTGGCTTTGGCCGCATCGTCAACATCGCCAGCCTCGCCGGGCAAAACGGCGGCACCGCCACCGGCGCGCATTACGCTGCGGCCAAGGGTGGCGTGGCGACGCTGACCAAGGTCTTCGCCCGCGAACTGGCACCGCAAGGGGTGACGGTCAACAGCATCTCGCCCGGTCCCCTGGACTTGCCGGTGGTGCGCGAAACCGTGGCCCCGGAGCGCCTGGAACAGATCCTGAAAATGATCCCGGCCGGCACGCTAGGCGACCCCGCGTACATCGCCGACAGCGTGCTGCTGTTGATTGCCGATCACGCAACCTCCGTAACCGGGGCGTGCTGGGACATCAACGGCGGCTTGTTCATGCGCTGATTGTTGCCGCGCCCCGATCTTATGGCTGGCAGTTGACCCTTGTGGGAGCGAGCTCGCTCCTACAAGGAGTAACCAAGCCACAGTGTTAAATCAAAACAACAGAATTCAGGTGACCCAATGATGAAGGTGAAGATCGAAAGGATCGTCGACGAAGCGCTGGATATCCGTTCCTTTCGCCTCGTGCGCAGTGACGGCCAGCCGCTCGACACCTATGAGCCGGGTGCCCATGTCGACCTGATCGGGCCGACCGGGGTGACCCGCCAGTATTCCCTGTGCAGTCCGCCGCAGGACCGCCGCGCCTATCTGGTGGCGGTGAAAAAAGAGCCGCAATCGCGCGGGGGTTCGCTGGCGCTGCACGAGCAGGTCGAAGAGGGCATGGAGCTGGAAATGGGCGCGCCGCGCAACCTGTTCCGCCTCGACCCGAGCGCCACCGAACACGTGCTGTTCGCCGCCGGTATCGGCGTGACGCCGCTGCTGAGTATGGCCTATCGACTGGCGGAAAGCGCCCAGCCATACCGCCTGCATTACTTCGCCCGCTCGGCCCGGTACGCCGCGTTTACCGAACTGCTGGCGACGAATTTTGCCGAACATGTGCAGTTCCACTACGGCGTCGAGCCGGGGGATCTGGACGGCGCATTGAGCGAGTGCCTGGACCGTGCCGGCAATGCCGCCCACGTCTACACCTGTGGCCCGGCACCGTTCATGAACAAAGTGGTGGAAGTGGCGGCGCGCAGCCGTTCGGACGACGCCATTCACCTGGAGCACTTCGCGGCGGACCCGGCAGCCAACAGCGCCCCGGCCGGCAGCTTCGAAGTGGAACTGGCCAGCTCAGGCGTGGTGCTGCAAGTACCGGCCAATAGCAGCCTGGTCGATGTGTTGCAGGCCCATGGTTGCGACATCGACACCGAGTGCCGCGAAGGCATCTGCGGCACCTGCATCGTCGAAGTGCTCGACGGCGTGCCGGAGCACCGTGACAACTGCCTGTCGAACAAGGAAAAGGCTTCCAACAAGCAGATTTGCGCCTGTGTTTCCCGGGCACTTTCCGCTCGTCTGGTATTGGACATCTAAGCGCTTTCTTCACTGGAAAGCAGACGCCGGAGCCTGTTGAATGGCGCCCGGCGACCATCGAGGGAGGCGATGGCAGGAAAACGAAACATGTTTACCGAACCGCTCGACGAAGCGGCCGGAAATAACAACAAAAACGTGAGGCTTTGCGGACATGATTACAGCATCGGCGGTGCGCAATGAGGCGTTCGAAAGTTGGTTGAGCCAGGTGAACCAGGCCTGCGGGCGCTTCGATGCCCGCGCGCTGGACACCGATTTTTATGGCGAGCTGGCGGAGTTTCGCAGCGGCGCGATCAAGCTCAGCGTCGTCGACATGGCGCATGTGCACCTGTATCGCACCAGCAAGGATGTCAGCCTCAGCAGCGACGGGCATTACTACGCGGTGTTCCAGATGCGTGGCAGCTCGCAGCTGGAGCAGGGCGACAATCATGCGCAACTGGGCTGTGGCGACATCGCCCTGATCGACGCCTGCCGCCCGAGCGACATGACCTATAACGAGGACTCCCGACAGTTGTCGCTGATCCTGCCGCGTCAGGTGGTTGAGCGCGGCTCGCACTTCACGGTGGTCAATTGCGCCACGCGCATCGCCGCCAACAGTCCCCTGGCCGCGATGGCCAACAAGCTGGTACTGGAGACTCGCCAGCAGGAAGGGCTGGACATGCAGGAAAGCGAAGCCGTACTCGACGCCCTGGCCAGCCTGCTGTTGCCGGGGATCAGCGCCCGTGACAGCGGCAGCGACGCCCATGAGCGGCAGTTTCGCAAGATCATCGCCTTTATCGACCAGCACATCAGCGACGAAGAACTCTGTCCGGAACTGATTGCCCGCGAGGTGGGGGTTTCGGTGCGCGGCCTGTACCGCATGTTCTCCAAGCGCGGGCTGGTGGTGGCGCAGTACATCAAGCACCGGCGCCTGGACTTCTGCGCGGAAAACCTGCGTCGCAGTGCTGTCGAGCAAAAGCTGTCGGCCCTGTGTTATGCCTGGGGTTTCTCCGATTCCAGCTACTTTTCCTCGGCCTTCAAATCCCGCTTCGGCGTGTCGCCGGGGGCTTATCGCAAGCGCTATAGCCAGAACTGAGCACAGGGTGGCATTTGCCATCCCTGTTGCATGGGGGGGGCTTCGCTGGCAAGCCAGCTCCCACAGTGGATTTTGGCGCGACACAAATTTTGTTTTCATCAGAGAGCCCTGTGGGAGCTGGCTTGCCAGCGATGGCGGCCTGGCCGGTGTGCCTCAGTGCCGCACCGGCTCATCCACCGGCAAATGCAGCACCTCGCGTACCAGCATGGCGATGCTGGTCACGCCCATCTTTTCCTTGATCTTGGTGCGGTGCACATCCACGGTTTTCACGCTGATGTTCAGCTCCCGGGCGATCACCTTGCTGGCCTTGCCATCGATCACCAGCATCAACACTTCACGCTCGCGACTGGTCAGCAGCGCCAGCTTGCCTTGCAGGTTCCGGCGCTGCTCCTGATCGGCCTGGGCATGCACGGCGGTCTTCAGCGCTGCCTGGATGCGGTCGATCATCTGCTGCGGGTTGTAGGGCTTCTCGACGAAGTCCAGCGCGCCATTCTTCATCGCCGTCACCGACATCGGAATGTCGCCATGGGCCGAAACGAAGATGGTCGGCAAGGTGCTGCCGCGCTGGTTGAGGATTTCCTGCAACTGAAAGCCGCTGGTCTCCGGCATGCGCACGTCCAGCACCAGGCAGGCCGGCTGCTTGGGGTCGTACTGGTTAAGGAACTCTTCGGCGCCGGCAAAGCACTGCGCCTTCACGCAGACCGACTCCAGCAACCAGGCCAGCGACGTGCGCAGGTCTTTGTCGTCGTCAACGATGTAAACAATCGGTTTGCGGGTTTCCATCAGGGCTGCCACGAAAGTTTCTATTTATTGTTTTCGCACGCGAGCACGCGCGGCGCACATCGGCCCATCTTTTTGGAGCCAGTGTGCAGAATACTCACTGTCACCGGCCGTGACGATAAAGAAACCACCTAGTCGACTAGCGGAAAGCCCACCTCGGCATGGGGATCGTCAGAATGGTTGTGCCGCGTGCCGGGCCTTAGTCTTGCTCCATCACCTAAGGGCCGCCGGATGGCGGTCCTCCCGAGAGGAGGGGCATCGACATGGCCGACCTGAGCCAGCAGCAAATCGACTTTCGCAACGCCATGGCGCAGCTGCCTGCGGCGGTGAACATCATCACCACCAACGGTCCTGGCGGTCGTTGCGGCATCACTGCCAGTGCCGTGTGCTCGGTAACCGATTCGCCGCCCACCGTGCTGGTGTGCGTCAACCGCAACAGCGCCACCCATGATGTGTTCCGCACCAACGGCCACTTGTGCATCAACGTGCTGTGCGGTGAACAGGAAGAGCTGGCCCGTCACTTCGCCGGCATGACCAAAGTGCCCATGGCCGAGCGTTTTGCCTGGGACCTGTGGGACGACGGCACCGCCGATGTGCCGGTGCTGCGCGATGCCCTGGTGCAGCTGGAAGGGCGGATCAGCGAGTGCAAGGAAGTGGGCTCGCACTCGGTGATGTTCGTTGAGCTGACGAAGGTGGGCGTGCGCGAACCACGGGACAGCCTGGTGTATTTCAACCGCCTGTTTCATCGCGTGGAGCATGCCGGGGCGCATTGCTGAGACCGCGTTATCGTTCAATCGCGAGCAGGCTCGCTCCCACAGTTAATCGTCGTCGTGCACAGGTCCTGTGTTCGCTGGAGATCAAATGTGGGAGCGAGCCTGCTCGCGATGGCGGATTGTCAGTCGCCGGTGATGTTGCATGTGAAGTCCTCATCGCTGGCAAGCCAGCTCCCACAGGGTTCTCCGGTGAACACAAAATCTGTGTCGCGCCAAAATCCATTGTGGAAGCGAGCTGGCAACGGGCCGCGTTCCGACGATGACGGTATGTCAGGCAACACCGATGTCAAATGCGGAAGCTGCCCACCAACTGATTCAACCGCGCAGCCTGTTGCTCCAGCTCGGTACAGGCGCGCAATGTCGATTGCAAATTCTCCACCCCTTGCTGATTCAGGGTGTTGATCTGCGTGATGTCGACATTCAAGGCTTCGACCACGGCGGTCTGTTCCTCGGTAGCAGCGGCGACGGATTGGTTGACGTTGTCGATCTCGCCGATGCGTTGGGTCACGCTGCCCAGACGAGTGCCGGCCAGGTTGGCGATGGTGACGCTTTCTTCGCTGTGCTGCTGGCTCTCGGTCATGGTGACCACTGAATCCCGTGCGCCCACTTGCAGCGCTTCGATCATCTGCTGGATCTCCAGCGCCGAGGTCTGGGTGCGCCCGGCCAGGCTGCGCACTTCGTCGGCAACCACCGCGAATCCACGGCCCGCTTCACCCGCTCGCGCCGCTTCGATCGCGGCATTGAGTGCCAACAGGTTGGTCTGCTGCGAGATGCCCTTGATCACTTCGAGGATCTGCCCGATGTTTACGGTCTTGTCGTTGAGCACCTCAATGTTGGCGCACGATGCACTGATCTTGCCGGACAGCGCGTTCATCACTTCAATGGTGCGCTCCACCACTTGGCGACCGTCCTCGGCCTGTTGCCGTGCGGCGGAGGCTTGCTGCGAGGCGTCGGAGGCGTTATGCGCGATTTCCTGGGCGGCGGCGCCCAGCTGATTGATCGCGGCGGCCACGCTGTTGGTGCGGGTGGACTGATCGTCGAAATTGCTCAGCGATGAATGGGATGCCTCCAGCACCCGCCGCGCCCCCTCGTTGACGCCAAGGGCTGCCGACGACACCTCGCGAATCGAGTGATGAATGCGTTCGACGAAGCGGTTGAACGCGGTGGCCAACTGGCCGATCTCATCCCGGGATTGCACGGCCAGGCGACGGGTCAGGTCGCCTTCGCCGAGGGAAATGTCCTCCATGACCCGCGTCAACACTTGCAGCGGCCGGGTGATGCGTTGCGCGGTGTACCCGATCAACAGCAGGCCGAGCAGGGCCGAGCCGCCGCCCAGCAGCAGTTCCAGTGCGGTGCTTTTCACCCCTTGGGCATCGAGTTGCTGTTGCAGGGTGGTCACCGGTGCCAGCAACACCTCCTGCGGCACACCCACCAGCACACCCCAGGGCGCGGCCCCGGCAATCGGTGACAGCGGCTCCAGGACCTTGATCTGCTGCGGATCGACAAACACCTTCGCCTGGCCCTGGCGCAAGGCGTCCATGACCTCGGCATTGTCCATTGGCTGACCCAGGCGACTGACGTCCTGACTGTTGGCGGAGATCACGCCGCGGGGGCTGACGATGCTGATCTGGCCGTGGCCGTCGAACAATTGCAGCGCACTGGTTTGACTGTTCTCTTGCAGTGCGGCGAGGTTGATGTCGAGGCCGACGACGGCGATGACTTTGCCGTGTTCCAGCAGCGGGAAGGCGACGCTGGTCACCAGTTTGCGGCTGCCGGATGCTTCGTCGAAGTAGGGCTCCAGAACGCACGCCTGACGGGTGTCGCGGGCACAGGTGTAGAAGGCGTTGTACGGTGCACCGCTGGGGCCTGGCTCGGTGTTGGCGAGCAGGCCTTCGTCACCGATCACCGCTTGCAGTTCGCCGGGTTTGCTTTGCACCCAGTAGAGCGAGAAGCGTCCGGTTTCATTGCTGCCCAGATCCGCCTGATTGGCGAAACCGGCGTCGGCGCCGTCCAGGGCGTCCGGCTCGAAAATGACGTAAAGCCCGAGCAGGTCGGGCTTGTCGATCAGGGCCTGGTGAAGCTGGGTGTTCAGCGCCTGGCGAAGTTGTGGGCGGGTGAGGGTCCCTTGACGCTGGAGTTGCCTCAGATAAAGCAAATACCGCGACAACCCCTGGCCATATTCGTGGGTCTGCATGAAGGTGCGTTGCACCTGCATGGCCTGCACTTTACCCAGGGCCTGCATGTGTTCGCTGGCCGCGTCGGCGAGCATTTTGCCGCTGGCCTCGGCCACTTGCTGGCTGCTCTGGTGAGTCTGGTACAGCGAAAGCCCCATCAGCAAACCGACCACCAACAGCAGGCAGAGGCCGGCGAGCAGGGTGATTTTGCTCTGGATCGTGAGGAATTTTTTCTGCATGGGAAATGCCTTTTTCCTGGTGGCGAAACCGATCCCCTGTAGGAGCGAGCTTGCTCGCGATGGACGTCAACGATGACGCGGGCTGTCTGAATGCCCGTGGTGCTCGGGCCTCCATCGCGAGCAGGCTCGCTCCTACAAGGTTCGCGTCAGAACGTCGTGGCGAAAATCACCTGGCCATAGACGTTCTTGTCGTTGTTGCCCAACTGCGTACCGCCCTGGTCGGCGCTCTTGTCCGGCTGGAACAGGCCGATCAGCGGCATCACCGTGAGGTGGTCGTTGACGTGCCACTCGGCGTACAGGTCTGTTTCGTGGCCATCGGTGTTGCCCAGGTCGCGGTCGATAGTGTCGTAGTTGAAGTACATCGCGCCGAGGTTCAGGTTCGCCAGCGGCGAGACGGTGAACTTGAGTTGCTGGATGCGCGAGTTGGTGTTGAACGGGCCGGCGTAGTTGCCCGCCACTTCACCCTGGAACCAGGTGCCGAAGCCGCGACTGAAACCGTAGAACAGGGTGTCGTAGCCTTCCGAGAAACGGCTGTAGCGGTAGCTGGCATAAGGCGTCCAAGGTACGTCGGAGAACGTCCAGCCGGCTTCCAGGTACCAGGCGTCTTCGTTGGCGGCGTGGGGTTTGTCCTGCCTGGCGTATTCGCCGGAGAGGAAAAGGTCCTTGACCCCGGCATTGCCCGTTGCGCGCAGGCTGTAGGTCTTCATGCCATCGCGCTCCAGTTGCGCCGGGGAGGCGTACTGTTCGTCGACATCGGTGGTGTCGATGTAGGTCAGGCCGACAGTGCCGGCTTCCGACACGTGTTCCAGGGTGCCAACATACATCTCCGTCTTGGCCTGGGCGCGGTTATCGGATTTGAGCCACATCAGGTCGCCTCGCCAGCCTTCCTTGCCGCCGATACGCAGCACGGCGGTTTCGTCGAACGCCTTGCGCGCGGCCAGCCAGTAGGCACCGCCGCGATTGAATTCGCCGTCGGCCAGGCCCTTGCCCATGTTCAGCGCGTCACCATCAATCAGGAAACCGTCGCCGACCACGATGTTCTGGCGACCGAACGACAGGTCGATACCGTCCGCACCCAGGACCGGAAACAGATCGCTCGAGCGCCAGCCGAGGTAGGCGTCTTCAAACTTTGTGGTGCGTTCCGAACCGTCGCTGAAACCGGCAGCATCGCCGTCGCCCCAGGTGCCGGAACTGAGCAGGTTGCCCGCGCCGTAAGCAGTGCCGGCACCGGCCAGTCCTTTGTCGAAACTCAGGCCGTACTTGATGTAACCCTCACGCCACGACGACGAACCTTCATCGAGACGGCCCGACAGGGCGTAGTTTTCCTGGCTGTGGAAAATGCCGAAAACCGCTTCCAGGGTGGCGTTCAGGTGACTGTCGCTATCGGCGTAGAGTTCATAGGCTCCGGCCTGACCTGCGCTGATCATCAGCGCGAGGGTAGAGAGTCGAAGCAAGGGGGACTTGAGCATGGCGTGACATCCGTTCTTGTTCTTGAGCGCAGGTTTGCGGTCTTTTTAGATACTAAGGTCCGGTTTTCTTTTGCCCTTTTGCCTGTTTGCCAAAAAGTTGGCTGTGCTTGCCAGATTGCATGGCAAGGGTGATGGCATGGAATTCTTGCTGCTTCGTTTCCCTGTGGGAGCGAGCTTGCTCCCAAAGGGAAAAGCAAACGTGCATCCGAGCGATCTGGCAGACCCGCCAACAC
This sequence comes from Pseudomonas fluorescens group sp. PF-69, assembly GCF_054481235.1. Taxonomy (NCBI): domain Bacteria; kingdom Pseudomonadati; phylum Pseudomonadota; class Gammaproteobacteria; order Pseudomonadales; family Pseudomonadaceae; genus Pseudomonas; species Pseudomonas fluorescens group sp. PF-69. The sequence continues at coordinate 4,337,713 of NZ_JBTMNC010000001.1, forward strand.
AACTGGCACGCAGGGCAAAACCTGCGAATCACCGACCACCGACAATCCTGATCAACCCTGCCGGGGCACCGTTGCCCCGGCACTTTCAGAGTTGGCGTTCGCCTGCTGGCGAATGCGTGGATTTTCAAGGTCGTTTCCTATGTTCAGCTCCCTGCGTTTGCCTCTTTTCGGATTGTTGTCTTTGACCCTGGCCCAGGCGGCGTTGGCGGCCGATTGCGCCCCCGATCAACGCCACGGCGCCGAGGTGTTTGCCAATGAATGTGGGGTTTGCCATTCGGTGACCAAAGGCGCGACCGGCATGATGGGGCCGAACCTGGCGGGTGTGGTCGGGCGCAAGTCCGGCTCCCTGGAGGGCTTCAACTACTCCCAGGCCATGCGCAATAAAAACATCGACTGGCAGGCCGAGAACATCGCGCAACTGATCACCCAGCCTCAGGCCTACGTGCCTGGCACTTACATGCCTTACATGGGCCTGGCTTCGGCGGACGATCGCCAGGCGGTCGTGTGCTTCCTCAAAGAACAACACTAAGCGGCCGGTTTCCTGGCTGATCCAACCTTCACACCGAACGGTTTTATTGAAAGGTGAATTATGAGCAACGTTGAAATCCTGCCGCAGGTGGCTGCATTTATCGAACGCCGCCACGGCTGCTTCATTGATGGTCAGTGGGTGTTTGCCGAGGGCGAGCGCATTGCCGTGGTCAACCCGGCCACCGGGCAGACCCTTTGTGAAACCCTCGATGCACCGCTGGAAATCGTCGAACAAGCCGTGCAGTCATCGCACAAGGCATTCAAGTCCGGGGTCTGGTCGGCACTGCGTCCGGCAGATCGCGAGCGCATCCTGCTCAACTTCACTCGCCTGGTGGAGGAGCACGCCGAAGAGCTGGCGCAACTGGAAACCCTGAGCCAGGGCAAGTCGATCAACATGGCCCGCGCCCTGGACCTGAACGCCACCGTGGAATTCATGCGCTACATGTCCGGTTGGGCGACCAAGATCGAAGGGCAGACCTTCGACGTGTCGATCCCGTTGCCACCGGGTGCCAGGTTCACCGCCTTCACCAAGCGTGAGCCGGTGGGTGTGGTGGTCGGTATCGTGCCGTGGAACTTCCCGCTGCTGATCGCGGCCTGGAAACTGATGCCGGCGCTGGCCACCGGTTGCACGGTGATCATCAAGCCGGCAATGGAAACCCCGCTGACCGCCATGCGTCTGGCGGAGCTCGCGCTGGAGGCCGGCATTCCGGCAGGCGTGTTCAACGTCGTGACCGGTGGCGGTGCCTCGGTCGGTGGCGTGTTGACCCAGCATCCGCTGGTGAGCAAGGTCTCGTTCACCGGTTCTACCGCCGTTGGCAAAAGCGTCGGCGTGGCGTGCATGGCCAACATGACGCGTTTCTCCCTGGAGCTGGGCGGCAAGAACCCGATGATCGTGCTCGCCGATGCCGACATCGAAAAAGCCGTGCAAGGGGCGATCCTCGGTGGCCTGCTGAACAACGGCCAGGTGTGTGCCGCAGCTTCGCGTTTCTACGTGCACCGCTCGATCCACGACCAATTCGTCGAAGCCCTGGCGGCGGCGGTGTCGGCCATGCCGATGGGCGCGGGCATGAACTGCGACGCGGCGATCAACCCGCTGGTCTCGCGCAAGCAGCAACAAAGCGTGCTCAAGCACATCGAACTGGCCCGTCAGGAAGGTGCGCGCGTGGTCTCGGGTGGCGAGCTGGTGGAAGGCGACGGCTTCTTCGTCCAGCCGACGATCCTCGCGGACATCGACCACAGCATGGCCGTGGCCCGCGAAGAAGTCTTCGGCCCGGTGCTGGGCGTGATGCCGTTCGACGATGAAGAGGCCGCGATCGAACTGGCCAACGACAACCGCTATGGCCTGGCCGCCAGCCTGTGGACCAACGACCTGAGCAAAGCCATGAACCTGGTGCCGCGCATCGAAGCCGGTACGGTCTGGGTCAACGCCCACGTGCTGCTCGACCCGGCGATGCCGTTCGGCGGGGTCAAGCAATCGGGCATGGGCCGTGAGTTTGGTCGTGCGGTGATCGAGGCCTACACCGAGCTGAAATCGGTGTGTATCGCGCATTGATGCAAGGGTCGCCTGCGGTGTGATCGGGTATCACGCCGCCGGTGGCGGTTTCGCCAGTTCAATCCCGGCGGCGCCCAGTCGCTTGAGTATTTCAAACAGCAATTCGCTCTTGATCGAGCCGACCGTGCGCGGGCTGGCGACGTAACCGGTGATCGTCAGCGTGATGCCTTCGGGTTTCAGCTGGCTGAAGCGCACGAACGGCGCCGGTTTTTCCAGAATGGATTCGTGCTCGCAGAAGGTGTCGTACAGCAAGTTGCGCACCTGCTCCGGGTCGATGTCCAGCGGGAAGGTCAGTTCAAGTATCGCCACGCCTTGGGCGCTGCCGCCCAGGGTGACGTTGCGCAGGTTCTGCGAAATCAGCTGCGAGTTCGGCACGATGACAATCGAGCGGTCGGCCAGTTGTATTTCGGTGGCCCGCACATTGATCCGGCGGATATCGCCTTCAACCCCGCTGATGCTGATCAGGTCGCCGACCTTCACCGGGCGTTCGGTGAGCAGAATCAGGCCGGAGACGAAGTTCTTCACGATCTCTTGAAGACCGAACCCGATCCCCACGGACAAGGCGCTGACGATCCACGCCAGGTTGGTCCACTTGACCCCCAGCGACGACAGCATGAGCAGGATCACCAGGGCATAGCCGATGTTGGAAAACAGTGTGCTGAGTGAGGCGCACATGCCCGGGTCCATTTCCGTTTTCGGCAGCAACTCGTTGTCCAGCCAGCGGCTCAGGGTCCGCACCAGATAGATGCCGATCAGCAGCGCCAGCAGGCCGTGCAGCAGATTGGCCGGGACAATGTTCAGTTTGCGCAGGCCGTCGCCGCCAAGCATCGCCAGTATGTTGTTGGCCAGTTGGTCGAGGGTCGAGCCCACCCCGCCCACCAGCAGCGAGATAAAGCCGATCAGCAACAGGGCGGCGCGGCCGACGCCAGACAAAATGACCGAGATCTGTTCCAGGCGCGTATCGCCAATGCCGAGCAACTGCTTGAGCGTTTTGCCGGTGGGTTGCCGAGGTGAAAACAGATACTCGCAGCTGTCCTTGAGCAGCTGTATCAGCAAATAGAAGCCGGAAAAAATGATGAACAACCAGACCAGTTCGTAAGTGATGAAGCGCGACAGCGACACGTAGCCAATGAGCAGGGCGAACAGCGAAGCCACGGTCGCGATGCTGGCGAAGGCATACACCACGCCAGCCAGCGTCCGGCCCGCCTCAGGCGCAGCGCCGGCCACCACCATGGCCCGCCGGGTTCTGTTGACCCGTAACAGAATCGAACCGATCAAGGATGAGATGATAAGTGCGACCCACCCACGGACCGTGATCACGACCTCGGTGCTCATGCCGGTGGCATTGGTCATCTGGGCCAATGACACCGTCACCAGCAAGACGGCAGCCAATCGCCGGGGATAGGGTTTGATCGCCAGTGCCACCTCGTCGGCAATGGCCGGCAGCCGCCATGACGGATGTTGGGTGGACAACAGCGCACGGCTCAATCCGGTGATCATCACGCAGGTGTAGACGATTTTTTCGAATTCCTCGGAAAACCCTGCCAGTTGCGGTGTCAACGGCAGTTCGCGGGTGAGGGCAAAAAACAGTACACGCAGGGCGATAGCGGCGGTCAGCACCGTGGCGACGACCGACGCGAGCGCAAGGGCGCTGCGGCGCAGGCGTCCCTCGGGCATGCGGTGTATGCACAACCAGGTCAGTCCGCGTTCGGCGAGCCGACGGCCGACGCCCCACAGGACCGCGGCGAATATCACGAGCACGCTGGTCAAAAGGCGCTTGCCCGGTTGCCAGACCGAATGCAGCGTGTCGCCCGCCTGCTGTATGAACTCGACCAGCCGTTGCCGGTCGTCGGCAGGTGGATTGAATAGCGGGACCCAAAACCAGGGATTGAGGATGCTCAGGGTGCGTTGGGTCACTTCGGTTTCCAGCAGGCTGCGTCGAATGACAGCAATCTGGGTGAGCAATTCGGCGGCACTGGCTTTGATCGCCGCCAGGGTTTTCAGTTTGTAATCGACTTTGTTCTTTTGTTCGGTGAGCGCAGCCCTTTGGCTGGTGATATCGGACTTCTCCAGCGCAGCCTCGGCCAGCGGAGCAGGGCTCAGCACCCCCAGTTGGGACTGTAATTGCACCTGTTCGGGCAACAACAGTGCCGACAGGCGATCCGCCTCCTTGATCAGCGCCTGAACCAAATCTTGCGGGGCTTCCAGTTGGTTGTAATTGCTGACCTGAGAGACCTGTTGTTTGAGGCTGTTGAGTTGGCCTTGCAGCGCCTCCAGATCGCTGTCGGACACCCTGGCGACGGCGCTGCTCGCGCCGGCGCCCGGGACATCGGGCATGGGCGCCGCCGACAGCATCGCGCCGCTCGACGCCAACAGCAGGAAAACGATGAACATCACGGACTTCAAGGCATTGCGCATAGGCGTGCTCGACCGGTGTTGAGTCAATTAGCCTATGAGGTTAGGCCATGACGCGCACGTTAGAGCGTTGTTTGGTCGGATGTGGCGAAGGAGTCTGCTCCCTCGCCACAGGTTGGTGTTGGGTCTGGACCGTTCAGGCTCAGGCCAGCATCGACATCAATCCACCCTGGCGATCCAGTTTGGCCAGGTCGTCGAAGCCGCCGATATGCGTGTCGCCGATGAAAATCTGCGGCACGCTGCGCCGGCCACTGCGGCTGAGCATTTCTTCGAGTTTGCCCGGCTGGGTCTGAATGTTGATTTCCTGCATGGAGATGCCTTTGCTTGCCAGCAGTGACTTGGCACTGCGGCAGTAAGGGCAGGTGTCGGTGGTGTACAGGGTCACAGTGTTCATGCTCGGTTCTCCGCTCTGGAACTGGCTCAGGCATCGATGGCCGGGAAGTCGATATCGGTCAGCGCGACGTTGTTCAGGTAGTTGGTCAGCGTCTGCGAAGCCACATGGGCAATCACTTCGATGATCTTGCCGTCGTCGATACCGGCGGCGCGTGCCGCAGCAATCTGTTCGGCGCTCAAATGGCCGCGACTTTCAGTGATTTGCTGTGCCAGCAGGGCATAGGCGTCGAGCTTGCCTTCACGGGCGCTCAGGATGTCCTGGCTGGACAGACCGGCCTTGCCGGCAAACAGCGTGTGGGCCGCCAGGCAGTAGTCGCAACCGTTGACCTGCGACGTGGCAAGAAAGATCGCTTCCTTTTGCGTTGCGCTCAGGGACGTCTTGCCCAATGCCGCCGAGTTCTGCACGTAGGAGGTGAGTACGGCGGGGGCGTGGGCCAGGACTCTGAAAACGTTGGGCAGGAAGCCGATTTTCTTTTGCACGCCTTCCAGCAGAGGGCGGGTGGCGTCGGTGGCGTGTTCGAGGCTGACAGGGGCAATGCGGGTCATGATGATTCTCCGAGGATTCAAGCGCGACAGGCGCTGGGTACGGAGTTCATGCTAAAGATCTGGGCTGGTCTATTGGGTGCAAATCGTCGACGATATGCGACAGATCGTCCAGAACTGTTCTCGGGAGCCTCCCCATGGATCGCTTGTCCACCTTGCTCACGCATTTCGGCGTCAATGCCGGCACCTTTCACAGCGGCACGTTTTGCGGCACCTCGGCGTTCGATGGCAGCCAGTCGTGCGGTCATCTGCATTTGCTGCAGGCCGGGGAGGTCGTGCTGAAACTGGCCGATGAGCGAGCGCTGAAGATCACCGAGCCGACGCTGATCTTTTTCCCCCGGCCGTACCGTCACCGCTTGTCCGCCACGCAAGCATCGGCCACGCAGTTGGTTTGTGCCTCGCTGAACTTCGATGGCGGCTCCGGCAATGCCCTGGCCGGCGCATTGCCGGATTACATGGTGCTGAAACTCGATGAAATCCCGACCTTGGCCAGCACCCTGGAATGGCTGTTCAACGAGGCTTTTGACGGCACCTGCGGGCGTGAAGCAGTCATGGACCGCTTGTTCGAGCTGCTGGTGATTCTGTTGCTGCGGCACATTCTGAGCAGCCGCAATCAACAGCCGGGCATGATGGCCGGTCTCGCCGATTCGCGTCTGGCACGCCCCCTGAACCTTATGCACGAAGCCCCCGGCAAGGCCTGGAGCGTGGCGGAACTGTCGGTGGCGGCCAACATGTCGCGGGCCAGTTTCGCCGAGCATTTCCGGCGGGTGGTCGGGCAGACGCCGGTGGATTATCTGGTGAGTTGGCGCATCAGCCTGGCGCAGAAGCGCTTGCGCGAGGGCAAGCCCATTGCCCTGATCGCCGAAGAGGTCGGTTATGAAAGCCCCTCGGCTCTGGCCCGGGCGTTTCGGCGCAAGACCGGGGTGAGCCCGCGGGAATGGAGGGGGTAAACGCTGATGATCCAGTGCAAGCCTGTCGACGAGCCTGTCGCCGCCGACGATGGACGACGAGTCCTGGTCGATCGGCTATGGCCGCACAATTGGCCCAAGGCCCCGGCTTCGTTGCACGCCTGGCTGCCCGACCTTGCCCCCGCGATTGATCTGCACAAGCGGTTCACTGCCGGCGAGCTGGATTTTGTGCAGTTTGCGGCGGTGTATCGGCAAGCATTGGCGGCGCAGCCGGCGCATTGGTGGGCGCTGCTGCCATTGGCCGAGACAGGCACGCTGACCCTGGTTTTCACCGCCAAAGACCCATTGCAAAACCATGCGGTCGTCCTCGCCCAATGGCTGGAAGAGGCGCTTGATCGGTCTGCAGGCTCCAGTTCGCCCGTGTGTTATCGGGATGAGTTTCCGGATTATTGAGCGGCAACGTGTCTGCCCCCGCGCCAGGCAGCCATTAAAAAAAGCGGCCCTCAGGCACCGATAACATCGTTTCTCGGGGGCGCGGCTTTTCAATATATTGGCCGCCAGATCCGGTGAGTGACTCAACATTCGCCGCCCTCAGTGCGAGTAGTCTTCATGAATAAAAAGCCAGGCAGCGCAGCGTTGGTCAATGCGGGTTCGGGGACCCGCGCAGTGTGGGGCGGAGAGCAAGTCAGGCATCCCTACAATGCCACTCAAACCCCGATCGTCGTCAGTGCTGCATATGGTTACGACGACATCGACGTCTGGTACGACGTCGCTCTGGGCAAGGCGCCAGGTTTCATTTACAGCCGCATGGGCAACCCGACGGTCGAGACCCTCGAGGCAAAAATTCGCGAGTTGGAACTGGCCGAGTCTGCCGTGGCTTTCAGCAGCGGAATGGCGGCGATCAGCAGTGTGCTCTACACCTTCCTGGCCCATGGCGATCGGGTGGTGTCGACCAAGGACAGCTATGGCGGCACCAACAAGATTTTCGAAGAGTTCCTGCCGCGTACCGGGGTGAGCGTGACATTGTGCGAGACGTTCGATCACGAAGAAATCGAACGCGAAATCGCCAAAGGTTGCCAACTGGTGTACCTGGAAACGCCCACCAATCCGACCCTCAAAGTATTGGACATCCAGCGCCTGGTGGCTGCTGCCAAGCGTGTCGGTGCCGTGGTGGTGGCGGATAACACGTTCGCCACGCCGTTGAACCAGAACCCGCTGGCGCTGGGTGTGGACGTGGTCATTCACAGTGCGACCAAGTTTCTCAGCGGGCACGGCGACGTGCTGGGCGGCCTGGTGTGCGGCAGCGAAGGGCTGATGGCCAAGGTGCGTCACTACCGGGAAATCAACGGTGCAACGCTCGATCCGTTCTCCGCCTACATGATCATTCGCGGGATGAAAACCCTGGTGTTGCGCATGCGTCAGCAGCAACGCAGTGCCCGGGCCCTGGCGGAGTACCTGTGCACCGAACCGTTGGTGGAGTCGGTCAATTATCCCGGCTTGCCCGGCCACCCGAATCACGCGGTGGCGTGCGCGCAGATGTCCGGCTTTGGTGCAATCGTCAGCTTTGTCGTGATGGGCGGCATGGACACGGTCAAGGTGCTCTTGCCACGCCTGCGTTTCGCCCACTGCGCAGGCAATCTCGGTGCGGTGGAAACCATCTATGGCCCGGCCCGGACCACCAGTCATGTCGAGAACACGCTGGAGGAGCGACTGGCCCTGGGTATCTCCGAAGGATTGGTGCGGATCTCCGTCGGCATCGAAGACACCGATGACCTGCTCGACGACCTGAAACAGGCTTTTGCCTTTGTCAGAAGTTCGGGCAACTCAGCGATACAGGAAAACACTCAACTTTCAATCAATGAAACGTGTGCAGGGATAGCAGGTTGAAGATTTAACGTTAATGCCTCACTGCAAGGATTTAAGTGGGGAGTTCATGAAGTGGAATAATAATAAAACCTAGTGGCGACTTTTTTTACTCTGCCCTGTTAGTCGTAGCAGACGTTAATTCGTGCCCTAATAACTTTCATGAGAACAACCATGTCCATAAAAGAACAACAACTTGATACGCGCTCGGGTTTTAAACAGGAAATGCAGACCCGCCATATTGTCATGCTGGCATTAGGCGGCGTCATTGGTACCGGGCTGTTTCTCACGTCCGGGTATACGGTCAACCAGGCCGGTCCCCTGGGCGCGGTGATTGCTTACATCATCGGCGCACTCATGGTTTACATGGTGATGATGTGCCTGGGCGAGCTGGCGGTGCAGATGCCGGAAACCGGTTCGTTCAGTACGTACGCCACCCGGTTTCTCGGGCCGGGTACCGGGTATACGGTGGCCTGGTTGTATTGGCTGACCTGGACGGTGGCCATCGGTTCCGAGTTCACCGCCGCCGGTATTTTAATGGTGCGCTGGTTCCCGGAAACGCCTGTATGGATCTGGAGCGCGTTATTTGCAGTTATGGTGTTTCTGACCAATGTGGTTTCGGTTCGCCTGTTTGCCGAGACCGAGTTCTGGTTGTCGCTGGTTAAAGTGGTGACCGTGATCGTGTTCTTGATGATTGGCGGTGGCGCCATTCTCGGTCTGTTGCACATTGAGCAAGGCCACAGTATCGGCTTGAGCAACTTTACCCGTGAAGGGTTTTTCCCTACCGGGTTCATGCCGATCGCAATGACATTACTGGCTGTCTCCTTTGCCTTCTCCGGCACTGAATTGATTGGTATTGCCGCCGGGGAAACCAAAGATCCACAGCGCAACGTGCCGCGTGCCATTCGCACGACCGTGCTGCGCCTGGCGATCTTCTTCGTGGGGACCATTTTCGTTCTGGCGACCCTGTTGCCCCGTGAACAGGCCGGTCTGGTAGAGAGTCCATTCGTGACGGTGTTTACCTACATCGGGATTCCATACTCGGCCGACATCATGAACTTCGTGATCATCAGTGCCTTGCTGTCGGCCGCCAACTCCGGGTTGTATGCCGCGTCGCGGATGCTCTGGACGCTGAGTGACCAGGGGCACCTGCCCAAGCAGTTCTCGGCCCTGACCCGCATGGGCACGCCGCTCAACGCGATTATCGTCAGCATGGCCGGTGGCGCTGCTTCGTTGCTCAGTAGCGTGTTTGCGGCCGATACCATCTATCTGGCGCTGGTGTCGATCTCCGGGTTGGCGGTCGTGGTGGTGTGGATGAGTATCGCGGCGAGCCAGATTGCTTTCCGCCGTCACTATGTGGCCAATGGCGGTGATATCCGCGACCTGAAATTCCGCGTCCGGGGCTATCCGTGGGTGCCGTTGGGCGCGCTGGTCTGCTGCAGTCTGGCGTGTGTCGGGATTGCTTTCGATCCTGAGCAACGGGTGGCGTTGTACTTCGGTTTGCCCTTCATCGCCTGGTGCTACTTCGTGTATTACATTACGCGCAAAAGCCGCGAGCGACGCTTGTCGGCTGCCCCCTTGGCACAACCGTCCGATGCGTTCTAGCCAGCGTCGACGGGATGGGCAAGCGTGCTCGGTGGAGGGGGCGTCCAAGAGGTTCAAGCCATGAAGCAAAAGACGTTACCCCCACTGAACTGGCTGCGGGCATTCGAGGTGTCTGCCCGCTGTTTGAACTTCACCCATGCCGCCGAAGAACTGTGTTTGACCCAGGGCGCCGTGAGCCAGCAGATCCGCCAACTGGAAAGCCACCTTGGGGTTGCACTTTTCAAGCGCCTGCCCCGTGGCCTGGGACTGTCGGAAGAAGGCCAGGCGTACCTGCCGGTGGTGCAGGACGCAATCACGCGACTGGCCGTGGGGACCAACGAAATTTTTGGTCAACACAAACGTCGGCCGATCAAGGTGCGCGGGAGCCTGGCGTTTTTCGTGCACTGGCTGGCGCCCAAACTGCAGGCGTTCAGCCAGGTTCATCCCCATGTGGATATCCGCTACATCAGCAATATCTGGGTCAAGGAGCTGGATGGCGAAGACGACATGGAGATTCGCTGGGGCCACGGTCAATGGCCTGGGCTGGTGTCGCAGCGACTGACCTGGGACACGTTGTTCCCGGTGTGTTCGCCGGGTTTGATGGCGAAGTCACCGCTGACGGTCCCTGCGGACGTATCGAACCATCCGCTGTTGCATGTGCTGGGTTACGAGGAGGGTTGGGGCTACTGGTTGAACATGGTCGGCGCGCACAGCGTCGACTTCTCGACCGGCATGCAATTCGACACGTTGATTTCCACCTTGCGCATGGCCGAGCTGGGGCAGGGGATTGCCCTGGCGCGGTCCTCGATGGTCGATGACATGCTTCGGGATGGGCGATTGGTCGAACCCTTTACCCAGCGTATCGACGCCAGCGAGTCTTTTTACCTCGTACGCGATTCCGGGGCCGAGCAGCACCCCGACGCGGCGATATTTTCCACCTGGCTGGTCGAGCAGGCCCATCGTTTCAAATAAATCGCCGGAGCCAACCATGCGTTATGTGAGTACCCGGAATTCGGCCGTGCAGGTCGATTTCGAAAAGGTCGTGTTGTCGGGAGTCGCCGAGGATGGAGGGCTGTTCGTACCGCTCCAATTGCCGCTGTTTGAATCACAGGACATTGCCAATTGGTCGACCTTGTCCTATGACGAGCTGGCCTACAGAGTGATCAGCCCGTTTGTGGGTGAGGCGATCGCCGAGGCTGACCTCAAGCGTCTGTTGAAAGAGGCCGGCAGCCAGTTCAGTCATCGCTCCCTGGCACCTTTGCATCAGGTCGATCGTAACGAGTGGGTGTTGGAGTTGTTCCACGGGCCGACTCGCTCTTCGAAGGATTTCGCTGCTCAGTTGCAGGCACGGCTGGTGCAGCACTTTCTGCGTAAGCGCGGGCGTAGCGGGGTGGTGATCGGTGCCACCAACGGCGACACCGGGCTGGCGGCCATCGAAGCGTTCAAGCACTGCGAAGAAACCACCGTGATGGTGTTTTACCCCGAGGCGGGCGTGCCCCAGGACCAACTCCGGCATCTGCAGGCCGTGGCCCACCCGAGGGTTCATCAGTTTGCCGTCAATGGCAGCTTCGACGAGTGCCAGAGCATTGTCACGCGGCTGTTGCGACAGTGGTCCTATGCGCAGCACGAGGCGATCAGTTTCAACTCCAGCAATTGGGTCAGTGTGCTGGCGCAACTGGTGTTTTATTTCCACGCGGTGCTGCAACTGGGAGGCGGTCAACGACCGATCGGTTTCAGCGTGCCGGCCGCGAGTTTTGCCGAGGTGTATGCCGGCTACATCGCGCAGAAAATGGGTCTGCCGATCACCCAGCTGATCGTGGCGACCAACCAGAATGACGCGTTGCATCAGTTGTTTCAAAAGAACCACTACAGCCGATCGCGCGCCAACAAGACGTTGTCGCCGGCCATGGATCTGTCGGTTTTTGCCAATCTGGAACGTTTTGTGTGGGAACTCTACGGGCATGACGATCAGGCGGTAAGTGCCCTGATGGCGGGTTTCGAGTCCAGCGGCGAGATGGTCATCGCCAACGAGTTCTGGTTGCAGGCGCGGATGATCATCGACTCCTACGCGGTCAGTGATGAGCAGACGCTGAAGGAAATCACCTCGCTGTATCGCGACACCGGTTACGTCATCGACCCGCATACCGCCACCGGCGTCCTGGCGGCCAGGTTGTATCGTCGAAGCCTGGTCGCGCCGATGGTGACCCTGGGGGAAATTTCACCGGCCAAGTCAGCGGCGCTGTTGGGTGAACTGGGCATCAGTCTGGCGGTGCCGCAACGCGAAGTCGCGGCACAGGGCCATGTACAGCTTCACCGGATTGAGCCGGACGACCTCGATACCATTCATGCGCTGCTGAACGCGCTGTGACGACGCGGCAACAGGAGGCCAAGTGAAGCGAATTCTGGACCCTCTCGATGAGCACATCATCGCGCAGCTACGGCTCAATGCCAGGGCTGCACACGCCGAGTTGGCGGCCAAGGTCAACCTGTCGCGCAACGCCGTGCGTCAGCGTATCGAGCGACTTGAACGGGACGGTGTCATACAGGGCTATACGGTGAAAACCGGGGAGGGGCGACAGGCCGCCTCGGACATCAACGCGGTGATTTTCGTGTACCGCTACGACCGGATGCGCGGCGCAGAAGTGCTGCAAGCGCTGCGGGAAATTCCGGAGGTCCTCCAGTGCGATGTGATGAGCGGCGAGTTCGACTTGATGCTGCGGGTCGGCGCGGCGAGCCCGCAACGGGTGCACAAGGTCTGGACTGAAATTGCCGCATTGCCTGGCGTGGAAAACACCGTGACGTCCTTCGTATTGTCGTCAGTCGTATAGCCCGTTTTGCGTGCTGCCAAAAGCCAACCTGCGTTGGCTTTTTTTATGCCTTCATTGATTTGGAGGTCGCTTCATTTTTGTAGGAGCCAGCCTGCTGGCGATGGTCGTTAACGATCACGCGTATGGCCTGGATAAACGCGGCGTACTGGAGTCCATCGTCGGAACGCCGCCCGGAGCCGGCTCGCTCCTACAGGATTGCGTTACCTGTGCCTGGGTACATTCCCGTGTGGGAGCCAGCCTGCTGGCGATGGTCGTTAACGATTACGCGTATGACCTGGATAAACGCGGCGTACTGGAGTCCATCGTCGGAACGCCGCCCGGAGCCGGCTCGCTCCTACAGGATTGCGTGAGCTATGCCAGGGCACCGCCCCTTGTAGGAGCCAGCCTGCTGGCGATGGTCGTTAACGATCACGCTTATGGCCTGGATAAACGCGGCGCACTGGAGTCCATCGTCGGAACACCGCCCGGAGCCGGCTCGCTCCTACAGGATTGCGTTACCTGTGCCTGGGTACATTCCCGTGTGGGAGCCAGCCTGCTGGCGATGGTCGTTAACGATTACGCGTATGACCTGGATAAACGTGGCGCACTGGAGTCCTTCGCCAGCAGGCTCGCTCCTACAGGGATTGCGTGAGCTATGCCAGGGCACCGCCCCCTGTGGGAGCTGGCTTGTCGGGTCGCCGCATCGCAGCGATGGTCGTTAACGATTACGCGTATGGCCTGGATAAACGCGGCGCACTGGAGTCCATCGTCGGAACGCCGCCCGGAGCAGGCTGGCTCCTACAGGTATTGCGTTTTCGGTGTTTCCCGGGATCGCGTGAAGATCCTTCTTCATGCCTGAAACTTTGCTCCGGCGCTGGTCAAAACGCCCACAAAATAGAGCAATTTGGCCTATTTCACTGCCCTGGCCCGACCCCTAACCTAGTGCTCAACAACCCATCACCCGGATCAGGGGGCATAACAAAATGACTGAATACAAATTGGCGCTGGTTGGCTTTGGCGGTGTTAACCGGGCGTTGGCTCAGCTGATTGCCGAACGTAACGAACAGTGGAAAACCGAGCTGGGTTTCACCCTGAAAATTGTTGGCGTGACCGACCTGTTTCTCGGTTCGATCATAGGCCGTGAAGGATTGGACGCCGGCGTGCTGGCCCGATTGCCAGCCGCCAAAGGTGCCTTGGCGCAGCTGCCGGGTGGTGAAGTCACCGCCCTCAATGAAGCGGTGATCAAGGATTCGGGAGCGGATATCATTGTTGAAGCCACCTTTACCAACCCGGTGGATGGTGAACCGGCGACTTCGTTCTGCCGTTGGGCGCTCGAGGGTGGCAAGCATGTCGTGACCACCAACAAGGGGCCCATTGCCTTGCACGGTAGCGAGCTCAAGGCACTGGCCCGCCGCAACAACGTCGCCTTTGAATACGAAGGCTCGGTGATGAGTGGCACGCCAGTCATTCGCCTGGCCAGGCAGGCGCTGGCGGGCAGTTCCATTGTCGGTTTCGAGGGGATTCTCAACGGCACGTCCAACTTCGTTCTCACCTCCATGGAAGGTGGTCTCGGGTTCGCGGAGGCCGTCGCCAAGGCGCAGGAACTGGGTTACGCCGAAGCCGACCCGACTGCCGATGTCGAGGGGCATGACGTGCGCCTCAAGGTGGTGATCCTGGCCAACGAACTGCTGGACGCCAGGCTCACGGTCAACGACGTCACCTGCAGCGGCATTTCGTCCCTCAGCCTTGGCGACATCGAACAGGCCCGGCAGGACGGCGCTCGCTGGAAGCTGATCGGTGCGGCCAAACGTCAGGCCGATGGCTCGGTCAGCGCCAGTGTCGAACCACGTCTGTTGAGCAACGATCATCCGTTGGCCAGTGTCTGCGGCGCGACCAATGCCGTGTCTTTTACCACCGGGCTGCTTGGCGCCGTGACGGTTTCGGGGCCGGGGGCCGGTCGCACGGAAACAGCGTTCGCGTTGCTGTCGGACATCATCAGCATCCATCAAACCCGTGCACACAATCAGGAGTAAGCCTGTGAAACTATCGCGCCTGGCCCTGGATATCGTGGAGCCGCCCATTGAAGTCTTGAACCCCTTTGACGGCGCCGTCATTGGCAGCGTAACCAATGTCTGCGCATCGCAGGTTCCGCAATTGCTGGAGCGCGGGCGTCAGGGTGCCCGGGCTTGCGCCGCGCTGGCGCGTCATCGTCGGGCACGCATTCTCGAACAAGCGGCCATGAACATTGAGCGTGATGCCGGGGCGTTTGCCAGGCTGATCGTCGCTGAAGCCGGAAAGACCCTCAAACAGGCGGAAAAAGAGGTCAAGCGCTGCATCAACACCCTGAAGTTGTCGGCCGAGGAGGCCAAGCGCAATGCCGGCGAGGTGGTGCCTTTCGACGCGTATGAAGGCTCTGAATCGCGTCAAGGCTGGTTTTCCCGCGAACCCTTGGGCCTGATCGTTGCGATCACGCCGTACAACGATCCGTTGAATCTGGTGGCGCACAAACTCGGTCCGGCCATCGCGGGCGGTAATGCGGTGATTCTCAAGCCGTCGGAGCTCGCGCCGTTGTCGGCCATCAAGCTGGTGTCCTGTCTGGTCGCGGCAGGTTTGCCGGAAACAGTGGTGACAGTCGCCACCGGCGGTGCGGAACTGGGCAAGGCGTTGGTCGCCTCCCGTGAAGTGCGGATGATTTCCTTCACCGGTGGCTTCGTCACCGGGGAGCAGATCGCCCGCACGGCCGGCTTGAAGAAACTGGCCATGGACCTGGGCGGCAATGCGCCGGTGATCGTCATGGGTGATTGCGACCTTGAAGCCGCCGTCGAGAGTTGCCTGTCCGGCGCCTTCTGGGCGGCGGGGCAGAATTGCGTAGGCACTCAGCGCTTGCTGATTCAGGCATCGATTTATGAAGCCTTCCGGGAGCGTTTCGTCAGCCAGGCCCGAGCGCTTGTCACCGGCGACCCGATGCTGGCCGATACCGATATCGGGCCGATGATTACGGCGCAAGCGGCACAGAATGCCGAGCAAGTCGTGAACGAGGCGTTGCAAGCGGGCGCGACTTTACTGTGCGGTCATCGACGCCAGGGATCGTGCTACGCGGCGACTGTACTGGAAAACGTCGACCATTCCAGTCGACTCTGGCGCAATGAAGTGTTCGCTCCGGTGGTGGTCTTGCAGTGCTTTGAATCGTTCGACGAAGCCATCGATCTGGCCAACGAACCCGAATACAGCTTGCATGCGGGGATCTTCACCAATGACCTGGCGACGGCGATGAGCGCCGCACGGAGGATCGAAGCCGGAGGGGTGATGATCAATGACTCTTCCGACTACCGCTTCGATGCGATGCCGTTTGGCGGTTCGAAGTACGGCAGCCTGGGCCGGGAAGGGGTGCGTTTTGCCTATGAGGAAATGACCCAGCCCAAGGTCGTGTGCTTGAACACATTAGGGTAGGGGACTCACGAAGGTCTGGTCAGGTCGTATTGCGTTGGGCAGGTTTGGTCACCTGCCCAACGCGTTTTGCTGTATCGATCTTTGAGGACCTGGCAGGTGACATTTGAATCGGCTAAAGGTGTTCATCCGCCGAACTGACACTGATTTTTGCCTCTTGGGCGAATCGATACAGACCCACACCGAGGAAGTAGGTGGCAACCACGAACAGTAGACCGGCACCATAGGCGTACTTGAAGCCGATGAACTCGGTCAAGAAGATGATGGCGAGCAGCAAGGTGGCGCACAGTCCGCCACGCAAAGATGACAGGATGCCGGCGTTCAACAATTCAGCCCGCCGCCGCAATCGCTCCAGATCGGCCTTGAGGTGCGCACGCCTCAGATCGTCTTCGGGGATCGCATTGAGTACCCGTGTACGTTCAATGACAGCTGATAACCTCGAAGTCATTAACGAGACGAACGCCGCTATTGCACCGAGGAAAAACGTAGGGGCAGTGGCTTGTGCAAAGATGTGCGACAACCGCACGGCGTCAGGGATGAATTCGTTCAATTGAGGGGCCCCCCAGGTTCGTCGGCGCACGTGCAACCTGAATCACCCCGTATATTGAATTCATGCCTTACTCTTTGCCGCTCTCAATGGCTTGCCGGGCCTGCTTCAGTTTCTCGATATCGGCCTGGCTCAGCTCGGGGCGGTCAATCTTCAGCGTCAGTCTGTTCAGCTTGCCGGTGAAAGTGAACGGCGGCAGATAGTCTGTGTCGTTGACCCCGGTGAGGGTGTCAGATCCGATATCCAGGCTTTCATCCCAGGCCAGGGTGAAGGGAAGGCTGTGCTCCATTTTGTGTTGGTCCACCACCTTGCCATCCACCTTGAGCGTGCCCATGCCGCCGAGACCGACGCCCGAAAAACTGTTGAACGCCAACGTTGCAGCGCCGAGGCCGTCATACTTGAAGTCGAACTCCAGCACATGTTTGCCCGGTGTGAGCGCGTCGGCGCCCGCCCAGCGTACCCGCTCCAGATCGATCAGGTTCCACAGGAACACCGGTTTGCTCTTGAGCAGGTAGAAGCCATAGCCAGCGAAACGTCCGCCCTGGGTGATCAACATGCCTTCGGCACCGTTATCGCCAACTTCCACCTCGGCTGTGAAGGTGTAGGAGGTATTCAGCACGCTCGGCGCATCACCATTGGGTGTGCCCGTCAGAGGATGGCCCCAGGTAAACACGTTGCGCCCGGCCGTAATGCTCGGCCTTGGCGATATCATCCGCGGCAGCACTGAAGTGTCGAGCGGCAGTACCTGATATTTGCGGGCTTCATCCATGAACATGGCCTGCAGTTGCTTCAGTTTCTCCGGGTTCTGCAACGCCAGATCGGTGGACTGTGAGTAGTCCTCGTTCAGGTTGTACAGCTCCCATTGCATCTGCATGGGATCGGAGGCTTTGGCGGTCATATTCCAGGGTGCCCGCACCACTTTGGTACTGGCCATCCAGCCGTCGTGGTAGAGCGCGTGGTCGCCGAGCATTTCGAAGTATTGAGTCTTGTGGGCAGAGGGCGTCTGGGCGTTTGCCTTGTCGAAGGTGTAAAGCAGGCTGTTGCCTTCGATGGGCTTCTGGGCAATGCCATCGACCCTGTTCGGCGCACTGATGCCGGTGGCCTCCAGGATGGTTGGCACAACGTCGATGACGTGGTGGAACTGGGTACGGATGCCACCCTTGTCAGTGATCCGCGCGGGCCAGGAAATGGCCATGCCCTGACGCACGCCACCCAGGTGCGAAGCGATCTGCTTGACCCATGTAAAGGGCACATCAAAGGCCCAGGCCCAACCAGCCGCCATGTGGTTGTAGGTCTGGTCGCTGCCCCAGGCGTCATAGTATTTCTTCAGTTGCAACTCGACCGGTATTTGCACGCCGTTGAACATGGCGACTTCATTAGGCGTGCCGAACATCTGCCCTTCAGCGCTGGTGCCATTGTCGCCGGTGATATAGATGATCAGGGTGTTGTCCAGTTTGCCCATGTCCTCGATGGACTGGATCACGCGGCCGATCTCGTGGTCGGTATAGGCCTCGTAAGCGGCGAACACCTCGACCTGGCGGATATACAGCTTCTTCTGGTCGGCGCTCAGGCTGTCCCAGGCGGGCAACAGATCGTTGGGCCAAGGGGTCAGTTTGGTGTCCGGGGGAATCACACCGAGCTTTTTCTGGTTGGCAAAGATGGTCTCGCGCAGCTGGTTCCAGCCGCCATCGAAGAGGTGCATGTCACTGATCTTCTTGATCCACTCCTGCGTCGCGTTATGGGGCGCGTGGGTGCCGCCGGGTGCGTAGTAGACAAAGAATGGACGGTCCGGGGTCAGGGCGTTCATGCGCTGCATGTAGTCGATCGCATCGTCGGCCATTGCCGTGGTCAGGTTCCAGCCAGGCTTGCCCTCGAATGGATAGATTTGGGTGGTGTTGCGGAACAGGTTGGGCTGCCACTGATTGGTGTCGCCACCGATAAAGCCATAGAAGTACTCAAAACCCATGCCGGTTGGCCATTGACCGAAGGGCCCGGCCTGGCTGGCCTGGAAGGCGGGGGTGTTGTGATCCTTGCCGAACCAGGAGGTGTGGTAACCGTTATCTTGCAAAATGCGGCCGATCGTCGAGGTGTTTTTTTCGATGATGCTGTCATAGCCGGGATAACCGGTGGCCGTTTCGGAAACAGTCCCGAAACCGACTGAGTGGTGGTTGCGTCCGGTAATGAGTGCCGCGCGGGTCGGTGAGCACAGCGCGGTGGAGTTGAATTGGGTGTAGCGCAGGCCGCTGGCAGCAATGCGATCCATGGCTGGCGTCGGGATCACCCCGCCAAAGGTGCTGGATACCCCGTAGCCGGCGTCATCGGTGATGATCAGCAGCACATTCGGCGCGCCCTTGGGCGGCACGATGGTCGCTGGCCAGTAGGGTTTGGAGCTTTGCGCAATGTCCGTGATCGTGCCCGCGAACGGTACGTCGGGCGCCGGCAGCTGGTCTCCGGAAATCACTCGAGTGGAGCTGGTTCCGCCAGGGGGACCATCGAATTGATCCGCCTGAGGGTTATGGGTGTCGATCCCGAGGATAAGGCATAGCAGCAGGAGGCAGGCCATTCGCCTTGCGGGGGCTGAGCACAGAGGGTTCATCATTGGGCTCCTGTAGGGAACACAGTGCTGCAAGTCGGTGGTCGCTCGGGTAAGAAGCGTGGGCAGTTAAAAGTGGGCCGTGTTTGTTTTGCGGTTGTTGATTTTTATCAACTCAATCAATTTTTCCAGGTGTGCTCAGTCAACCATCCGCCGCACAATCCTTGCAGTTCGGGAAACCCGGGAATGCATCGATGCAGATCAAGAACAGACGCTGGGGCATTGCCATCGCAGCCGTCGGACTCTTGTCCGTCGGCGTGGCGTTTGCGGTTTATCAGCACATTCGTGATCCATCGCCGATGACCCTGGGCGATGGAAAAAATGGCCCTCGGGAGATGGTCTGGATGCCTGCCGGTGAATTCTTGATGGGCAGCGACAGCAAGAAGGCGAAGCCCAGCGAGGGGCCAGCCCACAAGGTCCGGGTCGATGGTTTCTGGATTGATCGCCACGATGTCACTAATGCCGATTTCGCCCGTTTCATTGCGCAAACGCACTACATCACCACCGCCGAACGCAAGCCCGTATGGGACGATTTGAGAGTACAGCTACCCGCGGGTACTCCAGAGCCAGACGACAGTGTGATGGTACCTGGCGCAATGGTTTTCACCGGTAGCGACCGACCCATCCCGCTGGATGATTTCAGCCAGTGGTGGGCATTTGTACCCGGGGCGAACTGGCGTCATCCGTTGGGCCCGGACAGCACCATCGAGGGCAAGGAAAACCACCCGGTCGTCCAGGTTTCTTATGAAGATGCAAAGGCTTACGCACAGTGGGCACATAAACGTCTGCTGACCGAGGCTGAATGGGAATACGCGGCAAGAGGCGGACTGGAACAAGCGGAGTACGCATGGGGCAATGATTTCACGCCGGGAGGCCAGAAAATGGCCAACACCTGGGATGAGGTACAACCGTTTCCAGTGACCGGCTCAAGCAATAAATTCAAGATCGGCACCAAACCGGTAGGCAGCTACAAACCCAATGCCTATGGGCTGTACGACATGTCCGGGAACGTTTGGCAGTGGGTCGCCGACTGGTATCGTTCCGATGCATTTGAAGTTGAACTCAAACGACGATCGGCGGATGAAGTGGCGCTTAACCCAGCGGGGCCGGCCGAAAGCTATGACCCCGCTCTCGGGCCCACGGCCCATGCACCGCAGCGTGTGGTTCGAGGTGGATCATTTCTCTGTAGCGACAGTTACTGCACGAGCTTTCGCACCAGTGCCCGGCAGGGTGCGGATCCTGTGAACGCCATGTCTCATCTCGGGTTTCGCCTGGCGATGAGCAATGATCAGTGGAGAAAGATCCACTGAATAAGTTGCTCCAGACGAAGCGGTGGCGGGTCCGATCGGTAGCTTCTGGCTGTTTGCTGCCTGTCGTGAAGGGCTGCAAACGGCCCAGAGTGTGTAAAAACGTTTTTGAGCACGACAGGTACTCAAAACCGGACTGAAAATCGCGCTTCTACGCGAAATCCACATCTGCTGACGTGCCGATAAATTTCAGATTTAACGTGGACGCGCACATTTCAATTTTGGCGAAGCGTTTTTACACACTCTGGGCCAAAAGCAGCCATTCGGCTGGATCTTTCGTAAGCGCTCCATAAACCCCACATTCAAAGCCGTCACCTGATCCCCGATGCTGTGCTCCCGATTCCTTTACGGAGCCAGCACCTCATGATGCGTCCCGACGCAAAAGTCGAAAAAGTCTATCTCTATCCCAAGCCTGTCGACTTCCGAAAATCCATCGATGGCCTCGCCGCTCTGGTCGAACTGGACATCAAAGTCGCGGTGTTTGATCCGGTGCTTTTCGTCTTTCTCAACAAGCCTCGCAACCGAGTGAAGATTTTGTATTGGGAGCGCAACGGCTTTTGCCTTTGGCTAAAGCGCCTGGAATCCGAGCGCTTCAAAACATCGCCGGATTGTTCGGATGAAGCCATCGTGCTGACGGTTCAAGAACTCAACTGGTTATTGGACGGTTTTGATTTGTGGCGCAACCGTCCGCATCAAGTTTTGACGCCTCGATTCGTCGCCTGATTCGGTATAATCCAGGGCATGATTTCCATGCCCAAAGACCTTCCTGACGACCCTGTTTTGCTCAAGCAGCTGCTTGAGCAAATGCTGAGTGAGCGGGAGTCGGATAAGGGCAAGATCGTTCATCTCGAAGAAGAAAACGCACTGCTGCGTCAGCGCCTTTTCGGGCGCAAGTCAGAGCAGACAGCCGATCCTTCGACCCCGCAAATGGCCTTGTTCAACGAAGCTGAAAGCGTCGCCGAGACGGTCGACGAAGCGGTTGAAGAAGAGGCCGTCGCGCCGTCCAGGCGACGGGGCAAACGCAAGCCTCTGCCCGCCGATCTTCCGCGTATCGAAGTCATTCACGAACTGCCCGAGCACGAGCTGACCTGCGCCTGCGGTTGCCGCAAGCACGCCATTGGCGAGGAAATCAGCGAGCAGCTCGATATCGTGCCGATGCAAATCCGCGTGATCAAACATGTGCGCAAGGTCTACGGTTGCCGCGATTGCGAAACCGCACCGGTTACCGCCGACAAGCCGGCGCAACTGATCGAAAAGAGCATGGCCAGCCCCAGTGTGTTGGCGATGTTGCTGACGACCAAATACGTCGATGGCCTGCCACTGCACCGCTTCGAAAAAGTCCTCGGTCGCCACGGCGTCGATATTCCACGCCAAACCTTGGCGCGCTGGGTGATCCAGTGCGGCGAACACCTGCAACCCTTGCTGAATTTAATGCGGGATCGACTGCTGGAAAGTCGCGTCATCCATTGCGACGAAACGCGTGTCCAGGTAATGAAAGAGCCAGATCGAGAGCCAACCAGCCAATCCTGGATGTGGGTGCAAACCGGCGGGCCGCCGGATCAGCCCGTTATCTTGTTTGACTACTCGACCAGCCGGGCGCAGGAAGTTCCGTCGCGCCTGCTTGAAGGTTAGTAAGCGCTCCATAAACCCCACATTCAAAGCCGTCACCTGATCCCCGATGCTGTGCTCCCGATTCCTTTACGGAGCCAGCACCTCATGATGCGTCCCGACGCAAAAGTCGAAAAAGTCTATCTCTATCCCAAGCCTGTCGACTTCCGAAAATCCATCGATGGCCTCGCCGCTCTGGTCGAACTGGACATCAAAGTCGCGGTGTTTGATCCGGTGCTTTTCGTCTTTCTCAACAAGCCTCGCAACCGAGTGAAGATTTTGTATTGGGAGCGCAACGGCTTTTGCCTTTGGCTAAAGCGCCTGGAATCCGAGCGCTTCAAAACATCGCCGGATTGTTCGGATGAAGCCATCGTGCTGACGGTTCAAGAACTCAACTGGTTATTGGACGGTTTTGATTTGTGGCGCAACCGTCCGCATCAAGTTTTGACGCCTCGATTCGTCGCCTGATTCGGTATAATCCAGGGCATGATTTCCATGCCCAAAGACCTTCCTGACGACCCTGTTTTGCTCAAGCAGCTGCTTGAGCAAATGCTGAGTGAGCGGGAGTCGGATAAGGGCAAGATCGTTCATCTCGAAGAAGAAAACGCACTGCTGCGTCAGCGCCTTTTCGGGCGCAAGTCAGAGCAGACAGCCGATCCTTCGACCCCGCAAATGGCCTTGTTCAACGAAGCTGAAAGCGTCGCCGAGACGGTCGACGAAGCGGTTGAAGAAGAGGCCGTCGCGCCGTCCAGGCGACGGGGCAAACGCAAGCCTCTGCCCGCCGATCTTCCGCGTATCGAAGTCATTCACGAACTGCCCGAGCACGAGCTGACCTGCGCCTGCGGTTGCCGCAAGCACGCCATTGGCGAGGAAATCAGCGAGCAGCTCGATATCGTGCCGATGCAAATCCGCGTGATCAAACATGTGCGCAAGGTCTACGGTTGCCGCGATTGCGAAACCGCACCGGTTACCGCCGACAAGCCGGCGCAACTGATCGAAAAGAGCATGGCCAGCCCCAGTGTGTTGGCGATGTTGCTGACGACCAAATACGTCGATGGCCTGCCACTGCACCGCTTCGAAAAAGTCCTCGGTCGCCACGGCGTCGATATTCCACGCCAAACCTTGGCGCGCTGGGTGATCCAGTGCGGCGAACACCTGCAACCCTTGCTGAATTTAATGCGGGATCGACTGCTGGAAAGTCGCGTCATCCATTGCGACGAAACGCGTGTCCAGGTAATGAAAGAGCCAGATCGAGAGCCAACCAGCCAATCCTGGATGTGGGTGCAAACCGGCGGGCCGCCGGATCAGCCCGTTATCTTGTTTGACTACTCGACCAGCCGGGCGCAGGAAGTTCCGTCGCGCCTGCTTGAAGGTTATCGCGGCTACCTGATGACCGATGATTACGCTGGTTATAACGCCTTGGGCGCGCAATCCGGTGTCGAACGTTTAGGCTGTTGGGCACATGCGCGGCGCAAGTTTGTCGAGGCGCAAAAGGTGCAGCCTAAAGGCAAAACCGGGCGCGCCGATATCGCGCTGAATCTGATCAACAAGCTGTACGGTATCGAGCGAGATTTAAAAGAAGCCGGCGATGAACATCGCCACGAAAGCCGACAGCAAAACAGCCTGCCGGTGTTGGCGCAGTTGCACACATGGCTGGAGAAAACCCAGCCACAAGTGACGGCGCAGAATGCACTGGGCAAAGCCATCAGCTACCTGGCCAGCAACTGGATCAAGTTGGTGCGCTACACCGAAGCCGGTTACTTGCCGATCGACAACAATGCGGCAGAGCGTGCGATCAGGCCCTTCGTTGTCGGGCGCAAGAACTGGCTGTTCAGCGACACGCCCAAAGGCGCGACAGCCAGCGCTCAACTTTACAGTTTGGTCGAGACGGCTAAAGCCAACGGCCAAGAGCCCTATGCGTGGCTGCGCCATGCACTTGAGCGCCTGCCACAAGCCTCGAGGGTAGAAGACTTTGAGGCCTTGCTGCCTTGGAACTGCTCGCTCGCATCGCCTTGCTAAGCGCGCCGCCTATTTTTGAATAGGTGGGGTTCATGGAGCGCTTACGATCTTTCGACCCTTTCCGGTCCCCCGTGTCTGCGAGCTAAAGCCATTTCTTAGCGTCCGAGTGAGGGCGGCCCATAGAGCTCGGTTTCCCAGTCTTCAAGAGGCGGCGTTACTTTGAAAGATGGGTCGCAGTATGACCTTAAGTAGTCAGTCGCTCTCCTTTGGGCGTAGGTGAAATTGAGCACGTTGCCTTCGCTGTCCATCTCTATTACGTTCGCGAATATCGCGAAGACCATCTCAATTGCACTCGGCTCAGAGCCATAAATGTCGAGGTACTCTACGTTTTCAAGCATGTAGTGGCTTCCACTTGCCATGAAGTACGCAAACGTTCGGAGTGCTCCACTGAAATCATTACTTAGCTTCTTCATGTACATTTTCTTTTAGTAAATATTCTGGATTTAACTGTTTCATAATCAAGCATCTGCTTTTTTGCCGTTTTATTGTGGTCGAGACAGGCCCGAACCGATCCATAGCTGTCGCTTAATCTTTTATTCACGAAAAAAAAGGTCGAACCTAGTGGGTCTACTTATAGATAAATGTATAGCTGACAATGTAGCTACCTATTTTGTTTGCGCGGGCACTCACCCATACGGTCTTCATACCCTGCTTTATATTTTCCTCTAAGTCCATTTTATTCGTGCAAAGCTCAATCCTGCGGTGCGTGCTTGTATCCTCGATCCACAGACCTGCCTCGCAATGACTAAATCTTCCAATGGAAGGCCCAGGGTAGGTTATTTCATATGAAGACTCATAAGTAATAATCTCGCCAGGCAGAAGGTAGGCGGCGGTGGCATAAATATTGATAGATAAGCCAAATCCTAAGCAAAACCAACCAATAAAAGAGTCTAAAGTTCGTTTTGCTATTTTGCCGCCCGGGCGCCGGTATAGTGTGCGAGCTACAGCGATAAGCCCAGTAATGGAACCGATCAACAGGTATGTCGTCCACTCGGGTATTTCAGGCATTAAAACTGTTCGCGCTGAAATGCTAGAAGCCCAGCCAGCATAATAAAACCATGCGCCAAAGAGCAGAAACGCTATCACTGTAACAACTATTTTTTTTGATTTTTCCTCAGGCGCTCTGAGTTTCATTTGTTGCATGCTTTGATTTCTTAATGCTCGAATGAATTATTAAAGCGTCTTAGGGGTTATTGGCGACTACCAGGTCGCGACTCGAGCCGACAAACGCCATACGTTAATTGCCACTGCTAGCATATCTAACCCTGGGTAGTGCGGAACAATTGCCAAGGACTCCTAGATGGCGAAAGTCCAGGACGTGGCAACAAGCCTCGCTGCACTCGCCCAGGGGAATACTGGTGAGAAGAATACACAAATTCTGTTGTTTGAACGTCTGCTTTTGGCCGATTCTGTTGAAAAAGTCGGTTCTTCCAGACTTCCCACATACTGACCGCTGAAGATGCGTTATTTGCGCGCCGCTACGCGAAATCTGAGCCCGGAATCCTCTGCTCAATGTAAAGATTTCAATCTCAAGCGCGTACTTTTCTACCGTGGAAACCTGGGCCGACTTTTTCAACAGAATCGGCCGCTTTCTGCCTGTCGCGGTGCCGCTGGGGGACTCTGCATTAACACCGTGAACACCAGGACAACATCCGGCCACAGCCAGTAAACTGCGGGCCGGAGCTGGATCAGGGAAAGGTGTTAGCACAGGACCAGGCACTTCAAAGGTCATCGATTTTGTGAAATCACACCACCCATGTATTGATTTAAATCGCGCAAATCCTTAACGCTCCATGAGTGCGGCGATAGCTTTACTCCATTCTCACGCAAGGTTCTTGGAATTAAGTCGCCATTGGGGCGAAGTATTATCGAAGATACAATCACGCCCGGATAATCAGTTAATCGTTTTTTGAAAGCGG
The DNA here is from genome assembly GCF_054481235.1 of Pseudomonas fluorescens group sp. PF-69. Classification (NCBI taxonomy): domain Bacteria; kingdom Pseudomonadati; phylum Pseudomonadota; class Gammaproteobacteria; order Pseudomonadales; family Pseudomonadaceae; genus Pseudomonas; species Pseudomonas fluorescens group sp. PF-69. Next base: position 4,363,746 of record NZ_JBTMNC010000001.1, read on the forward strand.
ACGTTGTTAGATCGGGTGTAGACGGATTGCTTTTATTAGCCAGCGGTCCTGTTGCTTTGAGATCCATTCCGTGGCACATGCTGCATCGCTGTAGATAGAGATTTTTTCCATTAGCATTATCCGCGAAGGATAGTGATGTTTGAGTCAGCGATAAAATTCCTAGCGAAGCGATGAATAACATTTTCATTGTTTTTATCTTCCTTGATGGGGTCAGCGTCGATTGGACGCGATTTGGAGCGCGGGAAAGATATCAGCCATCGCGTCGGCACACACGGTCATTCCTGATGCCCGTTAAATCAACACGTTTTCCCGGCGCATCCCGGTGACCATTCTTGGCCGATTTCTTCCTGTCACGATGGGCAGAAATCGGCCAGGAGCAGTCTGCCGCTCAAAACACTTAAAAACCACTGATTGTTAAAGTAATCAGGATCCGAAAATAGCTCACTCAGTCGAAGTGACGGATGCTTTGCTGCCCAAGCGGATCAGTTCATTGGAGAAACACAGGCCGACGATGATCAGTGCCGCTCCCGCGTACAGGCTTTCGCGCGGTACTTCATTGAGCGCCACAAACGCCAGCAGTGCGGCGAACAGTGGCTCGGTCAGCTCCAGCGCTTGCACTTGGGATGGCTTGAGATACTCGATGGCCTTGGTGGTGCAGAAGAAGCCCAGGATTGTCGGCAGCGTGGCCAGCGCCAGCAGCGCGGCGATCGCCAGCGGCGACAGCTCGCCCATCGCGAAACCATCGGCCGCAGCCGGCATCAGCAGGTACAGGCTGCCAAAGAACAACAATTGTCGGGTGAAGTGCAGCCCCCCCGACACACCCATTCGCTTCATGGCAACCGAAAAGGCCCCATAGCCGCAGCCGGCCATGCAGGCGAGCGCAGCACCTTGCAGGGTAAAGCCCTGTTGCAGGTCGCCGCCGAAGATCACCGAGATCCCGGCGATAGCCAGTGCGGCGCCAACGGTGGCGTTCGCGGTGATGGCATCCTTGAGGAAAATGCGCCCCAGAAGGATCGAGGAAATTGAGGCACTGGCCATCAGCACCACCACCACACCTGCCGCGGCGTAGTGTCGATAGGCGGACGTTTCGAAATGGAACAGCACAAAGATGCCAAGGAATGCGCAGATAGCCGCCTGAGTCCATTTGGTCGACGTCGCCGGGCGCTTGAGGAAAAACAGTAAGATCGAGAGAAGCACGCAACCCAGTACGGTCTTGATGACAGCGACACTGCTGGCGGTGAAACCATTGCTCATGAGTACTTTGCTGAGTACACCGATCGTTGCGTTCAGTGCCGCAGCGGAGAGTGCAAATATGACGCCTTTGCTGAAAGTAGATTGCATGGATGACGATCCCTGTCGCTGAATTGTCGTTCGATAGAATGCCGCCCTGCATCGACGGCGCAAAGTTTGAGGATACGAAGATCCCGCCAATCCCGGTATTTATTCCGGCATGAATCTGCATGACTTACCTTAGGTAAGTCCAATTAAATCGGGGCTAACGGCTTTGTCGCCCTCAAGAAAGGTCAGCAGGCCTTGCCCTTCGCCATGTAATACGAGTTGACGAACATTGCAGTGTGCTGCAAAGACTGGCGTATATCCGGTTTGGCTATTCCATGCCTGTTGGCAAATTGCTCGACCGCCGCTGTATCAAAACGAGTGGTCTGGATAAAGTCCAAGGCTTCGGGTTTTGAATTCAAAAAACGCGCGACGGGAGGAATACTCAGTAGCAACTTCAGAAAACGCAGCGAAATGTAATGCTTGGGAGACTTTAAGCCCAAAGGTTGCGCCACCTGTACCAGGAGTTCTCGCAAGTTGGGAGTCTGGTCATCAAGCGCCAGCAGTTCCTGACCCACCATGGCAGGATCAAAAGCACAAACCGCCATCAGTTCAACCAGGTGATCCACGGTAACCAGCGGTAGCCAGTGCTCGGCGGTACCGGGCACGGCAGTCAGCTTTCCCTGTGCAAGGTTGCGTATCAGCTCCACCAGCGGCTGACCGTCAAGGATATGCCCGGTGCGGCTGTGGCCACAAACCGTCGCGGGGTGGACGACGGTTATCTCCCCGCCCTTGGCGGCCATGACCTCCAGGGTCGCAAAATGCGCCTCCAGCTTGCTCCCCTCGTAACCACCGACATGCCGGTAGACGGCGGGCCAATTCGTCAGCTCCGGATAACGAGGATCGATCCCGATGCGTTGCAGATGTTCATGATTTTTCAGCATGTAGCCGCCGATCATCACTAACCGGCTTTTTTGCTCAGCCGCCAACAGCGCCACGCGCTTTGCCCCTTCTACATTCACCGCACGAGAATGCTCCACTGAAAGCCCCCAGGCGAAGTGGGCGCCCAGGTGGAATATGACGCTGGCGTGCCTTAGCACTGCTCGGTCAGCAAGACTGAGCCCGAGGTTGTCCCGTTCCAGATCGCCAGCGACGGCAAATACCCGGGTTGCATTCCCTCCCAAATTGTCGACTTGCTCCCGCAGTGCAGCCAGTCGCTCTGGGCGACGCATCAACACCCGAATGGTGTGACCTTTTGCACTCAGGTACGCCACCAAATGTTGACCGATGAAGCCGGTACCCCCCGTGACAAAGCACTCCACGCTCATTTCCTGCTCCTGGTTAAGGTGAGAAATCAAGCGTAAACTATCGACCCAACTCTATAGTCAAGCGGTGTTTTCATGAAAATCGGCGAACTCGAGGCCCGCAGCGGTGCCAGCCGCCATACGCTGCGTTACTACGAGCAAATCGGCCTGATCTCAGCGCTGCGGGGAACTAACAACTATCGCGTTTACACAGCGCAAACTCTGCAGGATCTGGTCTTTATCCAGCGCGCGCAAAGCATGGGGTTTTCCCTGGGGGAAATAGGCGAGATTCTGGATGCGCAGCGCAACAAGCTGATCGATTGTGCTGACGGCGCTAAGTTAATTGAAAAGAAGATGGCAGAAATCAAACAGAAAATCGCCGACTTCCAAAGCATTTATCGGTATCTGGATGAAGAGCGTGCAAACCTCGAAGCCAGTGCTGCCAAGCAACTTGAGCTTCAGCAGCTGAATAACTCTTCCAACTGAACTATCAGCATCCGGGAAACGGAAGCTGCAGCCTGCTTCCGGTTTCAAGCCCGTCGCTTACGCATTTTCTAAAACCTTCTGGCCAGACCCCGGACAGTAAGCGTCCGCCCGAAAGCCCCTCGCTGGATCTACTAGACACATGATGTCTGCTTTAGACTGCCTGTCCACCGCCACTCACTCCTCCTAGATCGACACCCATGCCTGAAGAGTTCGAAGTTCCCAGTCCACACGAGCAGCATATCGAGCACGCCACCCATCATGCGCACGTACAAGGCGACGGCTTTGCCAGCAAGATTGCGGTGATGACGGCGATCATGGCGACCGTCGGCGCCATGATGAGTTATCAGGCCGGCTCAACGGAGAGTGAGGCGGCCATGGACAAAAACAACGCCGCCATCCAGAAGACCGAAGCCGCCAACGAGTGGAATTACTACCAGGCCAAGTCCAGCCGGCAGAACCTGTCGGAGCTGGCGAGCCATCTCCCAGGGCTGGATTCCGCCCACTATGCCGCTGAGGCGCGGCGCTACGGGGAGCAGAAAGAGGAGGCGCGCAAGAAGGCCGAAGCGCTCGAGCAAGGGGCGCGCGAGTGGGACGAAAAGTCAGAGCGGGTGCTGCATCAGCATCATCGCTGGGCCCAGGCGATGACGGCAATCCAGATCGCCATTTCGCTGGCGGCCATTACCTTGCTGACGCGCAAGGAATGGCTCAAGCGGGTCTCGTTTGGGGCCGCCGGTGTTGGCGTCATGTTGGGTTCACTGGCCTGGCTGCACCTCTGAGCGAGGCCTGAATGTTCTTCGGTCATTCAGGCAAACCGGCCAACCGCAGTCCATCGACGAAGCGCGCGAAATCTTCGGGTCGCTGGATCGGCAGCCAGTCTTTCAGGTTGCCGAGGCGCAAAGCGGGATCCAGCTCCCGGAGACGCTGCATCGCCAGCCTCGCTTTATCCATTCGTCCGCTGAGGGCATGACTGGCCGCGATCACTGCCACCGGGGGCAGGAAACCGGGCAGGTTGCCCAGCGCCTTTTCCGCCCATTGCGTCGCGAGATCGAAGCGCCCGGCGAAAAAATGCGCGAGCGCCATTCCGATCTGCATCCTGAACATTTCCGGATCCAGCGGACTCAAGCGAACGGCATGGGCCAGATGCTCGATGGCGGCGTCCGTTTCACCGCGCAGTGCACGCAGGATGCCGCCCAGGAACCAGGCGGGGGCGAGGTTGGGATTGAGCAGGCGTGCCCTGTCGAGCAAGGCAATGCCGCCGTCCACATCACCAGTGAGATGGCCCAATGCATGTCCACCTCGGGTCAACGCGACCGCATCATCCCGGCCAAGCGTCACCGCCAGACGCGCAAGCCGTATGCCCTCGGCGATCTCTTGCGTCCGATCAGTCATCCAGCCGTTGATCTTGCGCCAGAAGTGGCACCAGGCTGCCATGCCATAGGCCGATGCAAATTCCGGATCGAGCTCGATGGCCTTGTAGAACAGCGGCAACGCCTCATCGAGGGCTTCCCGGGTGCCGTTGTGCAGTTTTGCCATTGCGCGCAGATAGTAGTCGTAGGCGTCCAGGCTTTCCGTCGGTTTGCGCTTGGCGCGTTCGATTTCTGCCCGTTCCAGTTGCGGCGCGATGGCGCCGACGACGCTTTCGGTGATTTGGTCCTGTAGCTCGAAGAGGTCGTTGAGCGTGCCTTCGAAGCGTTCCGCCCAGATATGCGTCCCGCTCGTCGCGTCGATGAGTTGCCCGGTGATGCGCACTTTTTCCCCGCACTTGCGCACGCTGCCTTCCAGCAGGTAGCGAACGCCCAGCGCCTGGCTGACGCCCTTGGCATCCACTGTCCGCCCCTTGTAGGTGAAGCTTGAATTGCGCGCGATGACGAACAGCCAGCGGATACGCGACAGGGCCGCGATCAGATCTTCCACGATGCCGTCGGCGAAATACTCCTGCTCCGGATCGCCGCTCAAATTCTGGAAGGGCAGGACGGTAATCGAGGGTTTGTCCGGGAGGAGCAAGGAGGGGGGCATTGCTTTCGCTGCTGTGGCCGAGTGCTCATCGATGACCGTCCGTTGCGGCTGCTGCGTTTCGCCGTTCCCGCTGACCTTGATCTGGCCGACAAAGCGGTAGCCCTTGCGGGCGACGGTGCGCACCAGGCGCTGTTCCTCACCGGTATCGCCAATGGCCTTGCGCACTGCATTGATGTGGCTGGTGATCGTCGATTCCGAGACGATCCGGCCGTTCCACACCGCCTGGAGCAGATCGTCCTTGCTCATGACGCGATCAGGGTTGTTGACGAACAGCAGCAACAGATCGAAAACCTGCGGCCCGACGGCCACGACTTGCCCGCGCAAGGTCAGTTCCCGGCGCTCCTCATCGAGCAGGTAGTCTTCAAACACGAATGGCAAGGTGAGGATCCTCTGGCAAAGCGCCCTCAACTCCGTGTCCCAGGCGACTGACGATTGGTATTGGGGATTGATGATACGGCAGCCCCAAAGCCGCCGCACCGTCGGCGGCAGAGACGACGTCCGGCATCGATGTCCTTGGACGTAAAACCAAGCTTTCGTGGAGGGAAAATCACGGCAGGCACAAGGACTTCGTAGGCGCGCGCAGGCAATCTCCCCTTACACCGACGCAATGCTTGCCGTCGACACGTGGAGAACGCCCATGAAAATCGTCGTCATCGGAGGCTCCGGCCTCATCGGATCAAAACTTGTGAAGAACCTGCGCGAGCGTGGCCATGACGTGCTCGCAGCCAGCCCCAGCACGGGCGTCAACAGCATCACCCGCGAGGGCCTGGCCCAGGCGATGGATGGTGCCGACATCGTCGTCGACGTGGCGAACGCGCCGTCGTGGGAAGACCAGGCCGTCCTCGAGTTTTTCGAAACTTCCAGCCGTAACCTGCTGGCCGCTGAAGCGGCCGCCGGTGTTCGGCATCACGTTGCGCTGTCGATTGTCGGGACCGAACGGCTGCCCGAGAACGGCTATTTCCGGGCCAAGGTTGCCCAGGAAAGCCTTATCAAGGCTTCCGGCATTCCTTACTCCATTTTGCGTGCCACGCAGTTCTTCGAATTCGTCGGCGGCATCGCCGATTCGTTTACCGTCGGCGAAGAACTTCATGTATCGCCAGCGCTGATCCAGCCGTTGGCGTCCGACGACGTGGTGGCGGCACTCACCGATGTAGTGCTGGCAGCGCCGCTCAATGGCACGGTCGAAGTCGCGGGGCCCGAGGCCATGCCGATTGACGAGCTGGTCAGGCGCTTTCTGCGGGCCACTCGGGATACTCGCCGGGTCGTACCGGACGTGCACGCGCGCTACTACGGCGCCGTGCTCGACGATCAATCACTGACCCCCGGCCAACATCCGCGCCTGGGCGCGATCCGTTTTGAAGACTGGCTCACCCGGTCAATGGCCGAAGCCGGTCGCTGAAGCCACCAGCGACCGCTCAGGAAGGCGTCGCCCCGGTCATGGGGCGCGCCGTCATCACACCTACCCTCGAAGGAGTATTGCCATGGTTACCCGATATCTATTGGCTGCGGCTTTCGCAGCACTGTCGATCGGCGCAGCGTCGGCCGCTGAGCCGCCCCCCGGCAAGGTGACCGTCGTGTTTGACCGTCCCATTCCCAACATCCCCGGCAAGAGCATGAAAGGTGTGGTCGTCGAGTATGGGCCGGGCGCTGCGTCGCCATCCCACACCCATCCGAAAACGGCCTTCATCTATGCAACGGTGCTGGAGGGTGCGTTTCGCATCAAAGTCAAAGGCCAGCCGGAAAAGATCTACCACGTCGGCGAAAACTTCGTAGAAGAGCCGGGTTCGGTACACGAAGTCAGCGCCAACGCCAGCGACACCGAACCGGCACGCCTGTTGGCCGTGTTCGTCCTCGACACTGGCGAAAAGACGCTCGTCACCCCCATCAAAAAGTGAGCCGATCAACCCGCTGATAAAGGCTCGACAGCCGGGCGGCAGGCCTCTGCTCTATCCATGTACTGAACCGGGGCTTTTCCGCCTTTAGACGCCCTCGCGCAGCGCATTGGAAACAAGCGAAAACGCCGGAGAGGGTTGCCGTCGGCTGGGGTAGTACAAATAGTATCCAGCGAACGGGAGGCACCAGTCTTCCAGTACCCGCATCAGCCTGCCTTCCTGAAGATGGGGTGAAAATTCCTCTTCGGGCAGGTAGGCAATGCCCAGTCCCGCCAGCGCCGCCTCCACGATGTGGACGGAGGTGTTGAACGTCAGTTGTCCGTTTACGCGCACGTTCAATTGTTTGCCGCGCCGCTCAAAGTCCCATACGTAAAGCCCGCCGGAGGTCTGCATGCGCTGGTTGATACAGTTATGGTCCATCAAGTCCCGTGGGTTTTTCGGAATGGCACGGGTGGCAAAGTAGGCGGGTGTGGCAACGACAGCCATTCGTAACGGTGGCCCGATGGGCACGGCAATCATGTCCTTGTCGATGGTGTCACCCAACCGGACCCCGGCATCAAAACGATCAGCCACGATGTCTCTGAATCCGTAATCGACATCGAATTCCACCCTGATATCCGGGTATTGGTGCAGCAATGGAGTGAGCTTGGGCAGCAGGGTTTTGCGCAGGACGTGATCGCCGCAGGTGATTCGTACCAGGCCGGCCGGCTTGTCGCGCAGTTCTGTCAGTACATCCAGTTCCGCTTCGATTTCATCGAAGCGGTGGCCGATGGCCTGCAACAACCGCTCACCAGCGACCGTAGGCGAGACGCTGCGCGTGGTACGTGTCAGTAACCTGATCTGAAGGCGCGCTTCCAGGCCGCTGATCGCCTGACTCAGGGCAGATTGGGTAACACCCAGCAGCGAGGCGGCGCGGGTGAAACTCCCTTCTCGCGCCACGGTGACAAAGGACAGTAAATCGTTGAGGTTCCTTCTGACCATATCGCCACTGCCCTTGAGTTCATTGATTAGTTGTACTTATAGCCTTATTAAGTATTCATTAGCTAGTCGCTGGGAAGTCCTTGCCTCACCATTCCAGTCATGAATATGAATGAAAGTGAGGCCCTGATGGCCACTGTTATCCCGATACCTGAGGCCAATGAACAACCCGCGTACTGGAGCGGGGTGTTTGCAATGACACTTTGCGTTTTCGCGTTGATCGCTTCGGAATTCATGCCTGTCAGCCTGCTGACGCCGATGGCCGATGATCTGCATGTCACTGAAGGGCTGGCCGGGCAGGGCATCGCGATCTCCGGCGCGTTCGCGGTACTGACCAGCCTGTCGATCCCCTGGTTGGCTGGAACCGTCAACCGCAAGACGCTGTTGTTGGCCCTGACCGGGATGATGGCTGTATCCGCTGTCGTGGTCGCAATGGCGCCGGACTATCAGACATACATGGTTGGCCGTGCGCTCATCGGTGTGGTCATCGGTGGTTTTTGGTCCATGTCCGCTGCAACGGCCATGCGCCTGGTGCCCGCCAGCCAGGTGCCCAAGTCCTTGGCCATCTTCAACGGAGGTAACGCGTTGGCGACTGTGATCGCCGCACCGCTGGGCAGCTACCTGGGGGCGGTCATTGGCTGGCGCGGTGCTTTCTTCTCTCTGGTACCTGTAGCGGCGATCGCCCTGGTCTGGCTGTGGACCAGTCTGCCGTCCATGGAGGCGGGTGAGCGCACATCGGGCTCCGCCAATGTCTTCAGACTGTTAAGGCAGCGTGCCGTGGCATTGGGCATGGCCGCATGTGCAGCTTTTTTCATGGGGCAGTTCGTGCTGTTTACCTATCTGCGGCCGTTCCTCGAAACAGTGACGATGGTTGATGTTTCTACGCTGTCGTTGATCTTGTTCGTGATGGGCGCAGCGGGTTTTATCGGCACCCTGATGGTCGGTTCGTTCCTGAGGCGCGGCCTGTTCCGGACACTCGCGACCATTCCCTTGCTGATGGCTGTGATCGCCTTGGCGCTGATCCCCTTTGGAGCCTCGGTCATTGCCGTTGTCATGCTGCTTGGATTCTGGGGGCTCGTGGCTACGGCGGCGCCTGTCGGCTGGTGGAGTTGGATAGCGCAAGTTCTGCCCAGGAATGCCGAGGCCGGAGGCGGCCTGATGGTGGCCGTGATTCAGTTGGCCATCGCTTTGGGCTCGACCGTTGGCGGCTTGCTGTTCGACCGCCATGGCTATCAGAGCACTTTCGTGGCGAGCGCAGCGGTGCTGTTGCTGGCGGCACTTCTGACTTATTTGACATCAGGTTCCAAGGCGCCCCGGGCCGCCTGAGCCACGCAAAGAGCACGCCAGTGATCTGGCTCGGCATTGTTAGCTGATATCATTCGGCAACTGAAAAACCGAGTAGAAAACATGAATCGTCAAAAGAAACTAAAGCAGTTATTCAAGGCCCAGGCCAAAAAGGCGAGCGCCAAACTGGCACCGGTCAAAAAGAACAAATACATCAGTAAAGCCGACCGCTTGAAGCTGGCTGCCGAAGCCGGTCCAACCGACGATTCCCAACCGCACGCCATCATGGAACGGGCATCTGGATCGGTCAGTGAGACCTGATTGTCCGGGGATTCGTTGAGCTGGATTGAGCTTGACGATTTTCTCTTCCCGCACGCCAGACTCGACAGGCGCATGACCAGGCCTGCACAAAGTGCCCGACCTCGCAGAGGAGGTCGGGCGGCCGGGCTCAGGCGACGGGGATGGGGTTGTCGATGATCGACTGATTGAACTGCTCCACCAGGCCATGTTCGTTCGGCCCCACATTGGCGCGCAATGCGCGGATGCTGTCGACGATCACCTCGGTGGTCGCTGTCTCCAGCTTGTCCAGGGTTTCGGCAATAAAGTCTTTCAACGGCATCGCACGAGGGTCGCCACTTTTGTGAATCAGGTCGGTATCGACCCACGGCGGCGCGATTTCGAGGACCTTGACGCTGCTGTCGCGCAGCATGAAACGCTGTGACAGGCTGTAGGAGTGAATGGCGGCCTTGGTCGCCGAATACAGCGCGGTGACGGCATGGTCGAAAAGGATCTGGGAACGGACGTAGCGCGTTCCGTGGCACACAAGCTGGTCATGCATCAGCGCCGCTCCGGCGGGCAGTCACAGCACTCGGAAATGCTCGATCTCGCACCGAAATCCGACCGCATCCAGAACGCGCTGAACCATGCCCGACAACACCCGCACGGCCGCTCAGTGTCGAGGAGCTGGCAGAGGCCGTGCACCTCAGCCCTCGCCAGTTCACCCGCATATTCACGGCTGAAACCGGGCAATCCCCAGCCAAGGCCGTCGAGCGGCTACGCCTTGAAGCGGCGCGGGTCATGGTCGAGCAAAGCCGCCATTCTCTGGATGTGATTGCCAAGGAAACCGGCTTTCGTAACCGTCGTCATATGCGCGAGGTGTTCATCCGCGGCTTTGGCGTCCCCCCTCAAGCCATACGACGAGATGTTCGAAGCATCGTGACTTGATCAGGTGAGTTGGTGGGGGGGAAGGCCGCCGTTGCTCGGGCAATCAATCGGAGTTGACCTGCCGGGTCACGGTTTTTGCAGGTTGGCTACCCATTGTCTGCGTAGTCGGCGGCGTGTCCCCTGGCTTCGCACTAGCGGCGATAGTAACGGTGATCGTCCTCGTAACGGTGCCGCATGGCCCGATCCTCGTGACGCTCCCAATCACGACGGCGTTCAGCTTCCCGGCGGGCTTGCTCTCTGCGCCAGTTTTCCCTGCGCCACTCGTCGCGGCGCCAATCGTCCCTACGATCGTGCCAACGGTCGTCATGCCAGTCCCGGTCGTCATGGGCAAGCAACGGCCCTGGCTGCTTGCCGGCCATACCGGCCAACGTCGGCCAAGGGTTGTCGGCAGCGTGGACAGGCGCCTTAACGGCTGCGGCTTCAGGTGCGAAAACAGGGGTTGAGGTCTTCATCGGTGTGGCGGATGCCGAGCCCATTGCCGCGAACGCGAACAGACCGAAGAGCACCTTCCGTGGGACAAGGAATTTCATGAACGAAGACAACCTCTGATTGGCCATTGGACGTGTGGCCATCCGGTTGCGGTAAGCCAGCAGGGGGGCGTGCTTACCGAGTGGATGTGCCTATCCACATAGACCGATAAACAGAGAAAAGTTCTAGGGAGCCGTTGCTGAAATAGCCACGGCCACGACCCTTTTGACCTTGAAGGTCAAGCGCTACCCCCATGGAACCGGGTGGGTCAAGCCTTCAGGTACGGCGCCATCAACGTGGTAAACCAATCGATGAAAGCGCCGAGCCGACGAGAGCGCTGACGCCGGTTCGGGTAAAGCACCGAGACGGTCATGGGCGCGGGACGGTAAGCGGCCATGACTTCCACCAGGTCGCCGCGTTCCAGCAAGTGCTGAACATCGAACAGCGGTACCTGAATCAGGCCAAGCCCCGCGCAGCACGCAGCGATGTAGCTTTCAGCGTTGTTGACCACCAGGCGCCCTGGCAGATCCAGCGAGTGTTCGACACCGTCGACGCAATACTCCCACGGTGCTTCCTGTGTGGTCCCGCCGGCCATATAGCCGATACAGCGGTGCTTGTCTTGCAGGTCGGCAGGCTGTGTGGGGACACCAAACTCGGCCAGGTACTCGGGGCTCGCGCAGTTGATCAGCAACACCTGACCCAAAGGCTTCACCACCAGGCTGCTGTTCTGTGGTGTCCCAAACCGAATCACGCAATCGACCCCCTCCAGCACCAGGTCTATCGCGCGATCAGTGGAGCCCAGACCCAGTTGCAGTCGCGGATGGTGCTTCAGGAATTCGGGTAGCGCCGGAATGAGCAGGCGTCTGGCAATGCGGCTTGGGACATCAACCTCGAGACGGCCCATGACCTGTTCTTGATGGCTCTGGAACAACTGGTCGATGTCATCGATATCCAGCAATACCTGACGCGCGCGCAGCAACAACTGGGCGCCATCGGTGGTCAGCGACACCTTGCGCGTCGTACGGTGCAGCAGACGGGTGCCCGTGTTGGCTTCCAGTTGTTGAATGGCCGCTGACACGGTCGCGCGCGGCAGCTTCAGTAACCGCGCGGCCTGAATGAAACTGCCCAGCTCCGCCACCTGAACGAAGATGCGGTATTGCTCGATTCTATCCATAGGCCTTCAATGCTCGATGACAGCGCCTGCCTGTTTCGCACGAAACCGCCGGACCACTCGCCATTCGACAAAACATACGATCAATAAAACCAGTGTGGTCAGCGTGCCGACCATCAGCAGATCCGTGGCGTAGGCCAACGGCACGAGGGCCAGTAGCAGGACCATGCCGGCGAGGTGGGACTTGGCGATCACCTGATACACCTCGCGTTTGTAGAGCAGGCTGGCGAACAGAAAAATCATCGGCCCCAGTATCAGGGTCAGCACGTAGGCCGTGCTCAAGTGCTGGTCGGGGTGGGCCATCACCAAGTCGTTGCCGACTGCCGTAGCAATGATGCCAGCCACCAGAATCGCGTGGATGTAGTGGAAGTTGGCGCCGGTGCGCCCAGGGTCGCCGGAGACGGTGATGCGGTGGATAGCGTCTTTGCTGGCAGTGCCGAAGTACAGCCACCACATTGCCAGTGTGCCCAGCAGAGTGGTCAGCAAACCGAGCAGCACGGGAATCCCCCAATGATCGGTCTCCGCGAGAACGGCGCCGCTGGCCAGCAACGTTTCACCCAGGGCGACGATCACAAACAACTGGCAACGCTCGGCCAGGTGCGCACCTTCGATGGTCCAGTCACGGGTGCGTGAGCGCCCGAGTCCCGGCAGGGCAAAGCCGAACATGGGCGACACGTACTCGCCTAGCACCGCGACCAGCCACAGGCCGATTCGCCATGGCCCCTCCAAAAACGCGCCGGTCAGCCAGAACGCAGCCGCTATTACCATCCAGCCGAGCATGCGCCGGAAGTTCGGTGCCAGCGGGTGTTCACTGGGCAAATGCAGAACGATATAGGCCGTACGCCCGACCTGGATCAGCACATAGGCCAGCGCAAACACCAGCCCTCGATCGCCAAACGCTTCGGGAATGCTGGCCGCCATCAGCAACGCAGGAAACATGATGGCGAAGATCAACCCGCGTACCCTGGGCATTTCCGGATTGAACCAGTTGGTGACCCAACAGGTGTACTGCCAGCCGAGCCATACGGCAAACCACATGATCAGCGTCTCCACCACGCCAAGCAGCGTCAGGTGATGGAGCAGGCCATGGCTGAGTTGGGTCACGGCGAATACATAAACGAGATCGAACAACAGCTCCTCGAACGTCACCCGTGCGTGATGACCGTCACGATGGCGAAGCAGCGGGTGACCCGCAGACGAGTTGGCACTCATAATGACCCCATGGCCGGGTGGTTCAGGAAATTATCAGCGCGCTGTCACGGGGTGCAACCGCTTTATCGCTCGTCACTTGGTGGTATAGCCGCCATTGATCAGAATCGTCTGGCCCGTCACCCACCAGCCTTCACCGACCAGATTCCGAATGAACGGGACCACATCTTCAATATCGGTCAGGCCGGTGCGCGAGAAAGGCGACAGCGCCGCAGCGCTCTTGTGATAGTTGACGGCATCCTCGCCCTCGGCGGGGTAGAAAAAGGGCGTATCCATGGGGCCTGGGCCCACTGCAGTCACCGAAATGCCACGAGGTCCCAGCTCTTTCGCCGCCGCCCGAGTGAACTGTTCCACGGGCGCTTTGCTGCCGGCATACGCCGCATAGAACGGCGTGAACGCCCCGAGCAATGAGGTGACGATCGTGCAGATCTTGCCGTTGTCGTTCAGATGCTTGCCGGCTTCCTTGATAAAAAAGAAGGCGGTCTTGGCGTTGACCGCCATCATCTCGTCGTACTCCGCCTCGCTGATCTCAGCCATCGGCTTCTTCAACACCTTGCCGACCGTGTTGATCGCAATATCCGGTCGTCCCACTGCCAGCACTGCATCGTTGAACAGCTTTTCCACGGCACCGGCGGTGGTCAGGTCGGCCTGCAAGGCCACGGCCTTGGCCCCAAGGGCTTCAATGGCGGCTACGGTGGCGTGCGCATCGGCCTCACTGGAAGGGCTGTTGTAATGCACGACCACCGCCTTGGCGCCATGCCCGGCCAGGTCGCGGGCGATCAACCCTCCGAGGTTTTTTGCGCCTCCGGCGATCAGTACGACTTTGCCGTTGATTGAATGATTCGGCATCGCAACGCTCCTTGAGCTGAGAAAGGTGTGACCCAGTCTAGAGCGGCGATCGGCAAAGATAAGCAGGGACGGGCTGGATGCACTGTTCAGTATTGCCAGCCAATCACGACGTCATGCGGACACGCGTTCAACGATCAACCGTCAGGTTGCCTGTAAAGACCGTCATTGCACGTTGCTACGTGAAGACAGAATCGGCCAATGGTTGACGCTTACTTTAATGAATGAACTGCACCGGTCTGGGTGATCAGGACCACGACGATCATTCCTGCCAGGCCCATCAGGCACCCAATGCCGACAGCGTAGGCAATCGTGCACCACGGTTGCCAACGGGCCTAAAAGTACAGGTACTTTGTTTCGCGCGATACTGAATTGAATGGCTCGCATCGCTGGCTTCGAGAAGTCGCCAGGGCCGGTCGCTTTACCCAGCGTCGGGGGGAGGGTCTTGACGGGCACAGATAGCCTCCCGCAGAGGGGAGGCCGTTTCTACACGGTGCCTGCGTCGTCAGAAGTCGAAGAACACGGTTTCCGCTTCACCTTGAACGTGAATGTCGAAGCGGTAGGCCAGCTTTCCGTCAACCGTGCAGCGCCTGGCAATCAGCGATTCGCGCCGCTGGGGTTGTTCGATCAGATTCAGTACGGGGTCCACGGCATTCGCCTGGGCTTCGTCGTCGAAGTACAGTCGGGTCTGCAAGTGGATGTTGATACCCCGGGCAAACAGCGACACGTTGATGTGCGAGGCCATGGCAACGCCCGCGGCGTTTTTCACCACGCCGGGTTTGACGGTGTTGATCGTCCATTCACCGACATCGGTCGTGGCGGTACGGCCAAAACAGTTGAACGGTTTTTCCAGGTCGTAAGCGCTGTCATAGACGCCATCGTGATTGGCCTGCCAGAACTCCAGGAACGCGTCACGAATCAGGTGGCCGTTACCGTCATAGACGTGGCCCAGCAGCAAAATGTGTTCACCTGGCGCGCCAGGCTTGGCCATGTCGTTCCAGATTTCCTGTTCGCGCGGTGCATTGCCGGCAGCCTCCAGGGCCAGGCCGATGTGCACATAGGGGCCGGCTGTTTGCGACGGGGTTTCAGGCAGAAGTTGAACGGGCATACGCAGGCCTCCTCAGCGGTTTTCGAAGTGGGTCTTGCGCTGGCCGCGCAGGACGATATCAAAACGATAAGCCAGGCAATCCATCGGATTGGCCATGCTCATGTCCAGTCTGGCGATCAAGCTTTGCACCGCTTCATGATTCGAGATCGATTTGACGATCGGGCACATGGGGATCAGCGGATCACCTTCGAAATACAGCTGGGTAATCAACCGCGTCGCAATGGACGGGCCACTGATGGAGACGTGGATATGGGCTGGCCGCCAGTCGTTGGGGCCGTTGCGCCAAGGGTAGGGACCGGGTTTGACGGTACGGAAGCTGTAGTTGCCATCGCGGTCGGTCAGCGCACGGCCGACACCGCCGAAATTCGGATCGAGCGGGGCCAGGTAGCTGTCCTTCTTGTGCCGGTAACGGCCACCGGCATTGGCTTGCCACATTTCCACCAGGGTATGGGGAATCGGCTTGCCGTGCTGATCACACACGCGACCGGCGACAATGATGCGTTCGCCAATGGGCAGGCCACCGTGATTGAAGTTCAACAGCAGATCGTTATCGTGCTGTCCCATTTTCAAATGGGAAAAGTCCGGGCCGCTGGTTTCCGACAGGGATTGGGGAATGCTCACCAATGCCTGGCGCGGGGAGCGCAGGATCGACGTCTTGTAGTCGGGGGTCAGGGCCTTTGGATGCCAGTTACGGTCACGAATGACGAAGCGGCTGTCGTGCGCATCAGACATGTCGTTTTTCCTGTTGTTATGGTTGGACGGAGGCGGGCACTGCGTGGCAGTGACTCGTGACCGCAGTTTCCTCCTGCGCGACCTGATACAAAATTGAAAAAAACGACTCTATCCATATCCAAATGGTTATGGATATTGTCCTTCGCGATATTCCTGGCCGATCTCGCGCAGGGCTTCCACGCACCACTGCGCCGCTGGCGTCACGGGTAATGCAGGATTGGTGCACAGCCCCACCGAACCGCCCGGTTCGCGCATGCCCAGGTCCAGCTCCACCAACTCACCTTGCCTCAAGTCCTGCCTGACCGCGTCATGGGGCGCCACCCAGATCGCCTGACTGCATTGCACGTAGCGCCGACTCAGGGCGACCGAGAGGGTTTCCAGGCGTTGGCGCGACGGCGTTATCCCGTGCTGCACAAACAGGCTGTCGGCGAATTTGCGGATCGTCGTTCCCGCCGACGGCAAGACCAGCGGATAGTCTTCGAGATTTTTATGCCCCTGTGGAGCGGTGAGCGCCGGGTGACCGGCACGCACCACCAGGGTCATCGACTCGCTGTAGAGATGCTCGAACGTCAGTCCGGAAATCAACGGGCTATCGGTCATTCGACCCACCACCAGGTCCAGTTCGCCGACCCGCAATTGCGACAGCAAATAGGCACTGGGCCCGGTCATGACACTGACCACCAGGGCAGGGTGTCGGTCGTGCAGGCGGCAGACCACTTCAGGAACCAGCAGGCTTTCGACGGTGGACAGCACGCCGAGCTGCACGGTAATCGGCTCATGCACACCGGAACGCAGACTGTTGACCCCCTCGCGCAGCGATTGCACGCTCGGCCCGGCGTAGCGCAGAAAGGCCGCACCGGCCTCGGTCAGCGTCGAGCCCTTTTTGCCCCGCTCGAATAGGGTGGCCTCCAGCAGGGTTTCCAGTTCCTTCAGGGTTTTGGAAAGCGCCGGCTGGCTGATCGCCAGCTTGTCGGCAGCACGTGCCAGGCTGCCCTGGCGCGCCACTTCGAGAAAACACACCAGATGACGGAATTTGATTCGGGTATCGATGTTCAATCAGGTGTTCTGCCTTGGTGGTGTGGCAAGCATTCTTGCGGGTGCCTGCGGCTGATAATGGGACGGTTAGCGGGCGGCGTGGCCGACCTGGAAAGCGGCTCGAACCGCGATCAGACGAAGCTTATTGCAAAATGAATCGCTTGAACCAACGGTACGTCAATCAAGCGCGTGTCATGGCCGACCGCGTCACACCTCTTCACCCGGCGTAAACATCGGCAAGCGTTGCAGCATCCAGTTGAGCAGCTCTTGGGCGGGGGCGGCCAGGGGGCGGCCGGACTTGACCAACAGTTTTGCCTCGACGCCGAGAAAGATCGGGTGGTCGATGGGGACCGCCGCCAGGCTGCCCTTGGCAATTTCCCGATAGGCCGCGAACTCTCCCAGCAACGAAGCGAAATCTCCCGCAGCGATCAGGCGCTTGAGGGCTGCCAGGGAGTTGCTGACCAGCGCCGGGCGGATCTCGATTTTCTCCGCATACTCGAGCATTTTTATCGCATGACCGATGCCGAACGTGGTGGGCGTCAAGACCAGTTGGCAGGCGAGCAGGTCTTCGACGGTGGCCGCACGACCGTTCAAGGCCAGTGGATGATCGGGGCGCACCAGCAGCATGACGGGCTGGGATGAGGTTGCACGAAAATCGATCTGCGCGTGTAGCGGCGGATTATAGGCAAGGCCGATATGCGCGCGGTTTTCTGCCACTTCGTTCATCA
This sequence comes from Pseudomonas fluorescens group sp. PF-69, assembly GCF_054481235.1. NCBI lineage: Bacteria > Pseudomonadati > Pseudomonadota > Gammaproteobacteria > Pseudomonadales > Pseudomonadaceae > Pseudomonas > Pseudomonas fluorescens group sp. PF-69. The sequence goes on from NZ_JBTMNC010000001.1 coordinate 4,381,502, forward strand.
CGTCATCGACGGGAAGAATGTCCAGGGTGACATCGAGCTTCGGGTACTGCTTGCAGAACGGCGCGAGCACGTTGTCGACCAGGGCATCGACATAACCCTCACTGATCACCACACGCACATGACCTTGCTGCAGGCCCTTGATCGCTTGTAACTGGTCTTCGAGCTTTTCCTGGTGAGATCGGTAGCCACGCCAGAACTCCAGCAGGTGCGCGGCGGCCTCGGTCGGTTGGACACCGCGGGCCTGCCGTTCGAAAAGCCTCGCGCCTAACTCCTCCTCCAGCAACTTGATCTGCCGGGTGATCACGGAAGGGGACGTATTGATGCTGTCTGCCGCACCTCGAATCGAGCCGTGGACCAGCACCTCATGAAAATACCGAAGCCGTTGTTGATTGATCTCGCGCATGTCGGGCATCCCTGAAAGCTGTGTTGCCTATAGAGCAACGGTACGCGAACTTAGTTGCTCTTGCTGGGTTTTTGTCGTCCGGGCACCATCCGTTGGCACCACCACTGGCCAACAAGAATAAATGGGAGACCCGTATGTCAGCCTTTGCACCGACGGCAAGAAGTGGCGCCCTGAATGCGCTTTACCGCAAGCTCAACTGGCGGCTGCTGCCGCTGTTGTTCATTTGCTATGTGTTCGCCTATCTGGACCGCATCAATGTCGGCTTCGCCAAGCTGCAGATGCAAAGTGATCTCGGGCTTTCCGACGCGGCTTATGGCGCAGGGGCAGGGATATTTTTTCTGGGGTATGTGTTGTTTGAACTGCCCAGCAACCTGATGCTTCCCCGGGTGGGTGCGCGCAAGACGTTCAGTCGCATTCTGGTGTTATGGGGCATCACCTCGGCCTGCATGCTGTTTGTCCGTGACGTGCCGACGTTCTACCTGATGCGTTTCCTGCTGGGGGTATTCGAAGCGGGTTTCGCGCCGGGGATGATCTATTACCTGTCTTGCTGGTACGGTCCGACACGTATGGCCCGCGCGATTGCCATCGTGTTCATCGCCGGGCCCATCGGCGGCATAGTCGGTGGTCCGCTTTCCGCCTGGCTGATGACCACGCTTTCCGGCGTTGGCGGTATGGCCGGCTGGCAGTGGATGTTTCTGATTGAAGGCCTTCCGTGCGTGTTGCTCGGTATCCTGACCTTCTTTGTCCTGTCCAATCGGCCCTCGGACGCCAACTGGCTGAGTTCCGAAGAAAAGAAGCTGCTGGAGGCAGAGCTGGGTACATCAGCGGGGCAAGTCCATTCGTTCAGGGCCGTTTTGCGCGACCCGAAAACTTACGTCCTGGCATCGGCTTACTTCTGCATCATTTTCTCGATCTACGCCATGAGCTTCTGGCTGCCGGCCATCCTCAGGGCCCAGGGTGTTGATGACACGCTGCGATTGGGTTGGTATTCCTCCATTCCTTATGTCGGGGCTGCAATCGGCATGTATCTGATAGGGCGCCGCTCGGATCGCGTCGGCGAAAGGCGTTACCACTGTGCAGTGCCTGCGGGCATCGGGGCGGTTCTGCTCCTGGCATTTCCATTTGCGCAAGGGCATTTGATGGTATCGCTGGGGCTGCTGACCGGGGCCACAACCACGATTTTCATGGCGTACACCGTGTTCTGGGCCATGCCCTCCGAACACATCAAGGGCGAAGCCGCGGCGGGCGGCATCGCCTTCATCAACACCATCGGCCTGTGCGGTGGCTTCTGGGGGCCTGCGGTCATTGGTTGGGCCAAAACGGCCACCGGCACCATGAACCTGGGCATCGTTGCCGTTGGCTGCGCATCACTTTGCGCAGCAATGGTCATCACTCGCAGCCGATCGCTATCGGGTGAACACTCTGCACCTCAATACAGCTCTGTGTGATCAGCGAACTGCAACTTCAACTGAATCGTCGTGTTCCGCAAGGAACCTTGCAATGGAGAGAACTCAAATGCTTTTACACCTGTCGACCTGGGCCGAAATCGGCGAATTCCTGCAACGCAGTCGTACCATCGTTGTTCCGATCGGTTCGAATGAACAACACGGTCCTACGGGCCTATTGGGCACCGACTGGATGTGCCCGGAAATCATTGCGCACGAAGCCCAGAAATCAGCGGACATACTGATTGCTCCGACCTTCAACATTGGCATGGCCCAACACCATCTGGGTTTTCCGGGCACCATTTCACTGCGTCCCTCAACCTTCATCGCCGCCATCGGCGATTGGGTGCGGTCGCTGGCCGCGCACGGCTTCGAGAAAATCCTCTTCCTCAATGGTCACGGCGGCAATGTCGCCTCGATTGAAGCGGCATTCTCCGAGCTTTACGCCGAGGCGAGCTTCGCACGACGTCCGGCGGGGTTTGCGCTGAAGCTGTGCAACTGGTGGGACCTGGAAGGTATTGGCGAGCTGGCACGGGAGCAGTTTCCAACGGGCCATGGCGTGCATGCCACCCCGTCGGAAATTGCCGTGACTCAATGGGCGTACCCGGACGCGATCAAATCGGCCGAGTATTCGCCGCAGATCGCGGCGTGGGGCCCCATCCGCGAAGCGCAAGACTTCCGCGCACGTCATCCGGATGGTCGCATGGGTTCGGACCCGGCCCAGGCAACAGCGGAAAAAGGTCGCGCGCTGGTGATGATGGCAGCCAAGGGCCTGGTGCAGGAACTGGACGCCTTCAGCCGGGAGTCGACCCCCGACGGCAATCGCTGAGGCCCGTCATCGAGGCCAGCTGACGCGGATTCATTGGCTGGTCAAACGAGTTCGTGGTTTCACTTGATCAATATCAGCAAGTCGACCTGCAACCCGGCAGGCATTTTCTGAGTGATTGAAAGTTGTTGCGGATCGAGGGTTCGATAGCACTCGTCAATCGGCACTTAAATTGATGTATGTAACCGGGAGATTATTATTGGCCGGTTGTTGTCCGTCCCGAAGGGCAGTAATCGAGCCAAAGTAGTCAACTAAATCGCGCCAGATCTTTGGCATTTTTTTGTTCTGGTTGGGGATAGATGCATAGGCCAGGAATAGAGGAAAAGTGTGTGTCGGAGTGGGGCCGGTCATCGGCCAGGATTGCGAATATGTAACATGTCTTTTTTTTCATGTTCAGCAGTCGCGTTGAGGCGACGTCTACACTCAGTCCTTATCGGACACATCTACCACAACTGGCAAATTTGCCAGGATGGTTATCGGGTCCTGCCACCGCGCACAAATTCCGAGAGCCTTTCAATGAAACTGAATTACGCTCTGCTCAGGGACAATAACAATGCGGATTTGCTGCGCCTCGTCGCTGCATGTGCGGTCATCTGGGGGCATGCTTACGCTCTCGTTCCTGGGGCCGCGACGACAGAGCCTATCGGGGGTTTGCTTGGATTTGACTATTCGGGATCGCTGGCCGTTGAATTCTTCTTTTTCTTAAGCGGTATTCTTGTAACGAATAGCTGGATAAACAATAGTTCACCGCTTAATTTTATACTGGCACGGTTTTTTCGGGTGTTCCCAGCCATCCTGGTTAGTGCGGCCGCTTGTGTCTTACTGCTTGGACCGATGCTCACCACACTACCGTTGAACAGTTATTTTGCTGATAGTGCCATTTTTTCAGAAATATTCCGGCACCCCTATATCCAATACTCATTGCCTGGCGTGTTTGAAAATAGCAACTTCCCGCTGACCAACGGATCAATTTGGACAATCCGATATGAGCTTATTATGTACGCCATGTTGCTGGCAGCAGGGCTCTGTGGGGTATTCCGTCATAGGCTCTTCGCGACGTTGGTTCTCATCGCAATTCTTGTTACTTCAATGTTTTTCCCGGAAGAAATTCAACTGATTGGTCTGATGAACATAGATATTGGTGGGCGTCTCCCGGCCTTTTTTGCTTTTGGTGCTCTCCTTGCGCTTTATAAAGACCAGGCAAGTATCAATATCCGTGTGGTTTCCGGCTTAATCCTCTTTGCTTGGATATTTCGGCATGGATCGGCGTTCCAGTTTGTGTTTTATCCGGCATTTTTGATGACTGCGCTTTGGCTGATGACCACCGACCCCATCAAGGCATTGCGGCTTCCAGGCGACTTTTCGTATGGTGTGTATGTCTTCGGATGGCCAATACAAAAGGTTATAGCCGCCGAATTCCCTAATTTCAGCATTCATGCAAATCAGGCTGTTACGATCGCCGTTTCTCTTGCGTTGGCCAGTATTTCCTGGTTCGTAATTGAAAAACCCTGTATCCGATTTGGACGCCAGTTAGGTCGGTATTTTGCAGCGCATAGCAGCAGTCGAGAAGCCAATTCAGAGGCGACGCTAGCGACTGAACGCAGCCCCAGCGAATAACTACTGGCATGTGAGTTGTAACTGCGCCAAGAGGAGGGCGGGATTATGTTTCCTTCAGGGAGCATTCTCTGGGCGGAGTGCTTGGGCGGATGTCCGCTCCTGGCCGATTTCTGTCTGTCATGACTGGCAGAAATCGCCCCCAAAGGGTCCAATACCGTGTCGACCGGCAACAAGGCCAAAAACGGCTAAGTCTGCTAGCGTTGAGTGCTTTGGGAGCTATAGAAGGCACTGATAATGCAGATGTTTAAAATCGAGGCGAACGGATTGAGTCAGCTCCGTGAGGCTCTGAGTCAAGCCGCATTGCCCTTTGATGATTTAAGCGAACCGGGTAGGCAGTTTTTCCGTTTTGAGATGGACGGAAAATGGATCGCGTACGGCGGGTTGGAGGGTTCTGGTCAAGACATGCTGCTTCGCTCACTAATCGTTAGTGATTCGCATCGTGGGAAAGGGCTTGGCAAAGCTGTGCTTTCAGAGCTGGAACAATATGCTGCCTTCCAGGGGGTGCTTCGGTTGCACTTGTTAACTCAAAGTGCGACTGGATTTTTTACAGCCAACGGGTATGAAATTTTCGATAGGGGTGAAGCGCCGGTCGCTATCAGTCAAACCGTCCAATTCAAGCATTTGTGTCCTGCATCGGCAACCTATCTACGAAAGTCGTTAGCTGCCGCGGTTGTTACGGAGCAGTTCGCCGGTTCGCGCTAATGGACGGAATCCGTCAGTCCGCATTTGGCCGATTTCTGTCTGTGGCGACCGGCTGAAAAAGACCTTGGCCGTCATTCGAGCTGAACCCTTGGGTGCCTTCGATTATTTCGTAATCGTGAAACGATACGCCTGTTCTTGCAGGCTCGTTTTGATTAGTGCGGCCAATTGTTGGGCCGCTGGTGTTGGGTCGTCGCCATTGCTGTGAAGCACATAGCCGAGGCTTGGCACGGGGGGTAAGCCAGAAACAACGGTGAGATGGTTCGGCAGCCCGATGCGGGTTCGCAGCGTCAGGCCCAATCCGGCGGCGACGGCCGCCCAGATACCGCCGACGCTGGGGCTGGTCAGGGCGATCCGCCAAGGTATTTGCGCGGCATCCAGCGCCTGGGTGGCCGCGCTGCGTAATACGCAAGGCGCGTCGAACATGATCAATGGCAACGATGAGTCATCAAGGGCCGCCAGCAATGGCATATCGCGGGCCCCGATCCAGTGCATTTGTGTTTCGCCCAGACGTGTGGCGTAGGGCGACAGGTGCCCGGTGTCCCAGGTCAGGGCCAGGTCCAGATCGGCGCTTTCGACCAGAGCAAGCAGTTCGGCGTTACGGGCGATCCTGACTTCGAGATTCACCCTCGGGTAAGTCTGGACGAAGCGTCGCAGGATATCGCTCAGGAAATGTTCCCCAAAGTCCTCTTGAAGCCCGAGGCGTACGGTCCCGGCGGTTTGGCTTTCATGCAGGGTCTGGAAAATGCCGTCGTTCAGTTCCAGCAACCGGCGGGCATGGCTGAGCAGTGTTTCTCCCGTGGGGGTCAAGACCAGTCCGCGACCGGATTTGGTCAGTACCGGCGTGCCGACCTGCTCCTCGAGTTTTTTCAATTGAGCGCTGACGGCAGACGTCGACCGACCGAGACGATCCGCCGCCTTGGCAAAACTGTTGAACTCCACGCCGGTGACGAAGGTGCGCAATACGTCAAGATCGAAGGTTGGGCGGCGCATTCAATGGTCCACTAATTCGGGATGATGGGTGCTATTAAATCTGATATTCGGAATTGTCGCGACTTGATAGGTTTCCCCCGTCAATTGGGACATCAGGGGAAAAACATCATGAGTGCATCAATGGTCACGGGGCGGGAGCACCAGAACAGCTACCCGCAGAAGTTTACCGAGCTGACCGACAACATATTGTTTGGCGACATGTGGACGCGTACGCAATTGAAGCCCCGTGAACGCAGCCTGGCGACGGTGGCCGCGCTGGTGGCGATGTACCGTCTGGAGCAACTGCCATTTCATTTGAAACGTGCATTGGATAACGGCGTGTGTGTTGACGAACTGGCCGAAGTCATAACCCATCTGGCGTTTTATTCAGGTTGGCCGACAGCCGCCTCGGCGCTGAATTTGCTCAGTGAGCTACAGGCTTGCCTTCCAATACGTCAGGAGTAATCGTTGATGCCGTTTGCACGAATTTCACTGCACCGCGGGAAGTCGGTCGAGTATTTACAGGCGTTGTCTGAGGGTTTACACGACGCCTTGGTCGAGAGCTTCGAAGTGCCGAAGACTGATCGCTTCCAGGCCATTCACCAACATGAGATCGGCGAGCTCATATTTGATCCCCACTACTTGGGTGGGCCGCGTAGCCATGATTTTGTGCTAATCGCGATTACCGCAGGCCGTCCTCGAAGTATTGAGACCAAGCAGCGTTTTTACCGCGATCTGGTCGAGAAATTGGGGCGGGCGACGGGACTGAACGCGGAGGATGTCATGGTGGTGATTTCCACTACGGCCGGCGATGAGTGGTCGTTTGGAGGAGGGCGGGGCAACTAGCCTTCGGGTTTGTGCAGCGCCTGTATCCCATAAATGCGGGTCGTCTGTGTCTATCGGCACCATCGCCAGATTGATACGGTCGGCATTTATTGTATTTCGATGAGGTAACCATGGATCTTACTGCAATCCCATTCGGTACCACCGATTGGTTAACGATAGAGCCGGTGACGCATGCCGGCCAGACAGGCACAGCCTATTGGCGTACCTGCCAGTTTGGTTCAGCGCGTGTGCGGATGGTCGAGTACAGCCCTGGATATTTGGCCGATCATTGGTGTTGGAGGGGGCACATCCTGTTGTGCCTGGAGGGTCAGTTGCACACAGAACTGGAAGATGGTCGTCAGTTCACGCTGACACCGGGCATGAGTTATCAGGTGGGTAACAATGCTGAGGGACATCGGTCATTCACCACCACCGGGGCGAAGTTGTTCATTGTGGATTAGTCGTGGTGGGCGGACCTGCATAGCGCGCCTACACAATCCGTTTGTGGCCCGTGCAGCCGCAATCATGGGGTCTGAAATATACGTGTGCGAATGACTGCTTCTGGCCCAGTGTGTATAAAAACAGCTTCCAAGACCGACGGCGTATGTTTCAGGCCAGGAGTTGATAACAGCCTGAAAATTCTTGGTATGGTGCGAGAAGGCTTCCTCTTTTCAGGACAAAAAAATGATTTCACATGTATTCATCGGAGTGAATGACTTCAATCGAGCGCTTGTGTTTTATCAAGGGGTCATGCAGATACTCGGACTTGATCTCAAGTTCACAGACATTGAGCGCCCATGGGCGGGCTGGAAACACCCCGACACTGCACGTCCTCTTTTCGTGGTGGGCAAACCGTTCGACGGCGAATCTGCGATGCTAGGAAATGGGCAAATGATTGCTCTGCTGGCACCTAATCGACAGATCGTACACAACGCCCATGCCTTGGCGTTGGCATTGGATGGAACATGCGAAGGCGCTCCGGGCCTGCGACCCGAATACCACCCGAATTTTTATGGGGCGTACTTTCGAGACCCTGAAGGAAACAAGCTTTGCGTCTGCTGTCACGATCCGGAGTAGATCAAGTGTAGGATCTGTTTTTGGCTGAAATCGTGAACAAAACATTGTCGAGAACCCTTGCTTTGATCCTTGAGGATTTCATCTCAAGGATCGCCCATGAAGCGCTTTATCCAAGATGAACATCGAGGCCAAGGCACCTCGCTTCCCGAGAGCCTCGACGACTACGTCAGCGATACCAATCCGCTGCGCGTAGTCGACGTCTTTGTCGACGAACTCGACCTGGTCAATCTGGGCTTTGAAGGTGCCATTCCAGCCGAAACTGGCCGGCCTGCTGACCACCCCGCGATCTTGCTGAAGATCTACATCAACGGCTATCTCAACCGCATCCCGTCGAGCCGACGTTTGGAGCGAGAAGCCCAGCGCAACGTCGAACTGATGTGGCTGACCGGGCGTTTGATGCCGGATTTCAAGACCATCGCCAACTTCCGAAAAAACAACAGCAAGGCCATCCAAGGCGTCTGTCGCCAGTTCGTTGTGCTGTGCCAGCAGTTGGGATTATTCAGAGAAAATCTGGTCGCGATCGATGGCAGTCAGTTCAAAGCAGTCAACAACCGCGACCGCAATTTCACCAGCGCCAAACTGAAACGGCGCATGGAAGAAATTGAATCGAGTATCAATCGTTACCTGGCGGAACTCGATGCTGCCGATCGGCAAGAACCCACAGCTTCCGAACCCAGTGCCGGGCGGCTGGAAGAAAAAATCGCCAAGCTCAAAACTCAAATGAAGGAGCTTCAGGGGGAGGAGATGCAGCTTCGGCTGAACAATGCACCAGAGATGATGCGCGTCCGAAAACGGACGGTTGAGCATCCCTTCGCGACGCTCAAACAATGGATGGGTGCAACGCACTTCCTGACGCGAAAGCTGGCCGGGGTGAGCGCGGAGATGAGCTTGAATGTGCTCGCCTGCAACTTGGAACGGGTCATGAAAATCATCGGTGCCAACGGTTTAATGAAGGCGCTGTCGGCATAAAAAAGGCTGATTTTGGCCCATCCCAAGGCTGTAAAAACAACGTTACGTGTTCCAAGTCGCGACCGATGCGACTCGGAGCATTGACCGTGCGATCGCTCAGCCAACGAACGTCAATGATCCAAGGCGACCAGGTTATGAGCGTTTTTACACACTCTGGGCCAAAAACTGCCCTTCGCAACAGGTAGAAATCGGCCAGAAGCGGCCCTTTCCGGTCCGTCCTGACAGGCATAAACTCGCCAGCGTGCTTCGCTGCGACTCCAGATTTTTACGCTGAGTGGGTACCGATCGGGAATAGTTGGTGCCGATAGCTGGCGGTCTTTCAAGATTCGACTGCGACAGCCCGTAATCAACTTATGCAGAATCTGTCTTTGACGAATAACGGGAGCGTTTAGTGATGCTGCGCTCACGTAAAATCATCGCTGCCTCGTTCCACGAATTTCTTACACCTAAAAAATTGCAGCCTGGTGGGGCTGCGGCACCAGCTGGAAAAAATGGTATGCCAATGGACTTCAAGCGGGACTTGGCCTTGCTGCCCAACGCGACTACAAATGCCTGAGAAAGCAAATCCAACTGCGGTTTCAAGTAGCAATTAGTGCAAGCTCGCCAAGATGATGCCTTGACTGAGCCACCTTCCTTTGGTGCAGAACATAAGAGTGATTCTGTCATCCATGTTTTACGGAGCTGGCTGTCGAATGAGTCTTCAGGAAAGCAAAGATTCAAAATGTACCGAACATTGCGATGAAACAGGTCCGTTCCAAACTTCATGCATTGGTAGGTGTACTCCAGTGAGGTATCCATCGTTTCGTGCTTTTCTGCATCATGCGGATCGCCCGGTTCTGCAAACACAAGCACCAGTTCCACCTCCCCAAGGGTGTCAGTCGCTCCGAGAAAGCCACGAGGAACGTGCCCTTTGTCAGGTGCCCAAACGAGAGAGCTGCATGCGTCAGCAAAGTTTCTGCAAGGCGCATAGGCCGGTTCGATAATTGTCAGCAGTTCACTACAAGGCTTCATTTCACCACCGGGCATGGTGATTCAGGTGCGGTAACAAAGGGAGTAGTAAGGTTTATGTACTTACTCAAGCAGATCAAAGAATGGTCCGTGTCCAAAAAATTGGCCGATTGCAGCCTGTAGCCACCGTTAATAATCGGTCGCCTCCAGCCGGTCACGACAGACAGGGGACGCCCATAAGCAGTCATTCATGAGTGAGCGTTTTTGACTAAGCTGGGTTCGCTGCTTCTAGGTTGCTTATCAACCAATCGATGAAGAGTCGTGCACTGCTCTCACTATCGCGATGGGTCAGCAAGGCCCAGTTCGGGCCGCGAATGGTTTGCTCTACTAAGGGTCGCAATAATCCGTTGGCGCGTGCCTGCTGGCTTAGCAATTGGCTTACCAAGGCAATGCCGATGCCAGCACAGGCCGCGTCAAGTAGCAGACCTGGGTCGGAAAAATTCAGTCCTTGATCCATTTGTCCTACATCAATGCCCGATTCCACCGCCCAGTGATTCCAGTCCATTTCCCTCTCGCCATGCAGCGTGGTGCGCTGTTTCAACGGAACGTCCCATAGTCTCGGATGGCAGGCCGGGTAGAGGCGGTCGGCATGCAGCACCTTGAAGCTGCATTCGGCCTGCGAGCTGATGTCGTCGCGCACGGCGAGGTCAATCGTCTGGCTGACCATGTCCGGCACTTCATCGGTGCTGAAAATCCACAGATCGACCTGCGGATGCTGTTGCCGGAAATCCGCCAGACGCGGCAGCAGCCAATGCCGGGCGAACGCCGGCGTGGTGTTGAGCACCAGTTGATTGGGCTTCTGATATTGCCCGAGGCGACGGATACCGACCGCCAGTTGTTGCAGCATCGCTTGCGTGGTGCTGAGCAGATCGTGGCCGGCGTCGGTTAGTGCGACGCTGCGTCCGCTGCGAAAGAACAGCGGTTGTTCGAGGTACGCCTCGAGGCTGCGGATCTGCTGGCTGATCGCCGATTGGGTGAGGTGCAACTCATCGGCAGCCTTGTGGAAACTGCCAAGGCGAGCAGCCGCTTCGAAGCCGCGCAGGGAGCTGAGCGGCGGCCAGTGCTTGAGCATATCGATAAGTTCCCCTAATCAGTTCTGCGCAAAATCCATCGTTTGTTGGCGCGGTTTCACATCATTAGCATTCACCTCACGCCAAATCACGGCAATTTCCATTGAACACAATGGCTTAATCGAGAGGTGCTTGTCATGCCGCGAAACGAGAATAACAACAACGCTTGGAAGATGCCTGCCGAGTGGGTGACGCACGCCGCCACGTGGATGGTTTGGCCGCATAACCAGGCGCTGTGGGAGTCGGGTTGGGGCGTGACGTTGGCGCAGGTGCAGGAAGACTTCGTTCGGGTCGCCAATGCCATCGCCCGGTTCGAACCTGTGAAAATGGTCGTCGATCCGTCGGCAATCGCCAGCGCCAAAGCCTTGTGCGGGCCGAACATCGAACTGATTCCGCTGGCAGTCAACGACAGCTGGTGCCGCGACTCCGGCCCGAGCTTCGTCGTCCACCCAGAGCAAGGTCTGGCCGGGGTGAGCTGGCGCTTCAACGCGTGGGGCGGCAAGTCGGCCCACGATCTGGACGAAAGCCTGGCCCGTCGCGTGCTCAATCACCTGGGCGGCGAGTGCTTCGGCACTGCGCTGAGCAACGAGGGCGGCGCGATCCACGTGGACGGCGAAGGCACACTGATCACCACCGAATCGGTGCTGCTCAACCCTAATCGCAACCCGGGCGTGAGCAAGGCCGAGATGGAAGAGATCTTCAGTCGCCTGCTTGGTGTGAAGAAAACCATCTGGCTGCCGGGCGATCCGGATTATGTTACCGGTGACATGACCGACGGCCACGTCGATGGCGTCTGCGCCTTCGCCCGTCCCGGCGTGTTGCTGGTGGATGCTACTCACGATCGCAGCTCGGTATACGCCGAAGTGGTGAGGGAAAACCGCCGCGCTCTGGAACTGGTCACCGACGCCCAGGGCCGAAAATTCGAGCTGATCGAGCTGTATGAAGCCAGCGATGCAGTGGACACCGAAGCCGAAGTGTTCTGCGCCTCGTACACCAACTTCTACATCGCCAATGGCGCGATCATCATGCCGGCGTACGGCATCGAGGCCGACAAGGTCGCGGCGCAAACCCTGGCCAAAGCGTTCCCGGGTCGCGAAGTGGTACCGGTGCAGATCAGTCACCTGGCCCATGGCGGTGGCGGTGTGCACTGCATCACCCAGCAACAGCCAGCCTGGCCGGTAGAGGGTTGATCGATGACGATGCTGAAAGTCGCCACCACGCAGATGCCGTGCATCTGGGACCTGAAAAGCAACCTTGACCGCGCCGAGCAGTTGGTGCGTGAAGCGGCTGCGCAGGGCGCCCAGGTGATCCTGTTGCAGGAGCTGTTCGCCACGCCGTATTTCTGCATCGAGCAGAGCCATCAGCACATGGCGCTGGCCGAGGAGTACCACGACAGTCAGGTGCTGTCGCGTTTCGCCGCGCTGGCCCGTGAGCTTGGCGTGGTGCTGCCGCTGAGCTGGTACGAGAAGGCCGGCAACGCCTACTTCAACTCCCTGAGCGTGGCCGACGCCGACGGGCGTTTGCTGGGCGTGTACCGCAAGACCCACATCCCCAACGCCATCGGCTATCAGGAGAAGGAATATTTCAGCCCCGGCGACACCGGTTTCAAAGTCTGGGACACCGCGTTCGGCCGCCTCGGCGTCGGTATCTGCTGGGATCAATGGTTCCCGGAAACCGCCCGCTGCCTGGCCTTGATGGGCGCCGAGGTGCTGCTGTTCCCGACCGCCATCGGCTCGGAACCGGGCTGCGTGGATCTGGATTCGCGGGACCATTGGCAGATGACCATGCGCGGCCACGCGGCTGCCAATCTGCTGCCGGTGATCGCGTCCAACCGGGTTGGCGCTGAAGTGGCGGGCACCGATGCGGCGCTGCAAATGAATTTCTACGGCTCGTCGTTCATCTGCAACCACAAGGGAAAAATGCTCGCCGAAGCCGACCGCGCCAGCACCGGCGTGCTGGTGCAAAGCCTGGATCTTTCGGCCATGCGCGAAGATCGATTGAGCTGGGGCATCTACCGCGACCGTCGCCCGGAAATGTACGGCGCTTTGCTCAGCCAGGACGGCCGTCACCTTAACGCCCGCTGGAATCCTCAAGGAGTCTGATATGCACACCTCACACAAGTGGTTGCTGGGCGCTCTGGGCCTGGCGCTGGCCGGTCTGATGCCGGCGGCGCACGCCGAGGACAAGACTCTGCGGCTGTACAACTGGGCCGATTATTTCGCCGAAGACACCCTGAGCAAATTCACCGCCGAAACCGGAATCAAGGTGATCTACGACGTAATGGACGGCAGTGAAACCCTGGAAGCGAAGATGCTTGCCGGTGGCAGCGGCTACGACCTGATCTTTCCCGGCGACACCGTGGCTGAACGGTTGATGAGGGCCGGCAGCCTGTTGCCGCTGGATCGCTCGAAGGTCACGGCGATGGACGACATCGAACCCGGCCTGCAAAAACTGCGCAGCCATTACGAGCATTCGGACAAGGCCACGGTGCCGTATACCTGGGGCACCATCGGCCTCACCTACAACGCCGAGCAGATCAGACAGCGCATGGCCGACGCGCCGGTCAACAGCCTGGACATGCTGTTCAAACCGGAGTTGGCGGCCAGGTTTGCCGATTGCGGGATTTCGATTATCGACTCGCCGGACGAAGTGCTGGCCGTGGTACTCAATTATCTGGGCCGCGACCCGCGCAGCGCCAAGCCAGCGGATCTTGCGGCGGCCAGTGATTTGCTGATGAAGCTGCGGCCGTACATCCGCAAGTTCCAGTCGCAGCCGGTGACCGATCTGGTCAACGGCAACCTGTGCCTGTCCCTCGGCTACAGCGGCGACATGACCCAGGCCCAGCGTACCTCGGACAGCGCCGGCAAGCAGACCCGCTTCCAGTACCGCGTGCCGCGCGAGGGCACCACAGTGTGGATGGATAACATGGCCATTCCGGTCGATGCCAAACACCCGGAGTACGCCTACGCCTTCATCAACTTCGTGATGCGCCCGGAGAACATGGCTGCAATCAGCAATTTCACCGGTTACCCGACCTCCAACGCCAAGGTCCGGCCAAACGTGGATGAGGCCATGCGCAACAACCCGGACATCTACCTCGACGAAGCGACTTATGCTCGTCTGATACCGGGCAAGGATATTCCCCAGGCCGACATGCGCGCCCGCATGCGCACCTGGACCAAGTTCAAGACCGCCACTGCAAAGTGATTTTTCCGGGCTGCTCTGGCAGCCCTTTACACCATCAGGAACGTACACATGCCAACTCGTCGCGAGTTCATCAAACAGGTTTCAGTCGCCGCCGGCTTAGGCGCTGGCGTCATGGGCCTCGGCCTGTCACCGGCGCGGGTACTGGCGGCCAGCGAAGGTCGCTGGTTCATGCCTGACGAGGGCGACAAACACGAACGCGCCTACATGGCCTTCGGCGCGCAGGACGCGATCTGGGAAGACTTCACCGAAGACGTCCAGGAAGCGTTGGGCCGGATCGCCCGCGCCATCGCCCGCTACGAACCGCTGACCATTTATTGCCGCAGCAGCGAACGCAACCTGGCCGAAGAGATCTGCGGCATGTCCAACATCACCTACCAGATCGCCAACCTCGACGACATCTGGATGCGCGACATCAGTGCCAACTTCGTCATCGATGACAAAAACGGTCTGGGCGCGGTGGACTTCAACTTCAGCGGCTGGGGCAACAAGCAGCAGCACTCGAAGGACGCGAATATTGCCAAGCGCGTGGCGGCCGACTCTCAAGCGACCTACCAGCGCAGTGAACTGGTGGGCGAGGGAGGGGGCATCGAAGTCGACGGCCATGGCACCGCGATCATGACCGAAAGCTGCTGGGTCAACGAAAATCGTAATCCTGGCTGGAGCAAGGCCGATGTCGAGGCAGAGCTGAAAGCACGCTTGGGCCTGCGCAAAATCATCTGGCTGCCAGGCATCAAGGGCAAGGACATCACCGATGCCCACGTCGATTTCTATGCGCGCTTCGTCACGCCCGGCGTGGTGATCGCCAACCTCGACACTGACCCGCGTTCCTACGACAACAAGGTCACCTTGGCGCACCTGGAAATCCTGAAGAAAGCCACCGACGCCGACGGTCGCCCGTTGCAGACTCACACCGTGTCGCCACCGGTGAAACCGCGCAAGACCAGGTTCAACAAGGACAACGACGATTTCGCGGCCGGTTACATCAACTATTTCGTGATCAATGGCGCGGTGATCGCACCGGAGTTCGGCGACAAGGACGCGGACAAGAAGGCCTTCGACCTGATGAAAAAACTCTACCCGGATCGCGACGTGCTGCAGATCAACATCGACGCCATCGCTGCCGGCGGTGGCGGGATTCACTGCGTGACTAGTCATCAACCGGCAGCCTAGATAGGGCCACCTCTTTGCCAATCGGAAACGCGAAAGCCCAAAGCAGATAAGGTACGCTGGAAGCCAATTTTGTTGTATTGGCTTGTGCTTGGCACTGTCTGAATTTCGCGTCCTGTTAAAAAGGGGCGGTTGTTATCCCGTTTGTTACGGGAAGAACAACCTGTCGCTATTCCTATTGAGTATTGGGAAGCCCCAAGATTTGTTCACAGAGACATAAGTCGGCGCGTAGCGATGGAGCAAGTGTCATACAAAAAATCGTTTCCGGATGACCGCTCTTGGCCGATTGTGTTGAAAAAGTCGGTCCTTCCAGACTGTCCACGTATTGACTGCTGAAAATGCCTTTTTTGCGCGCAGCTACGCGAAATCTGAGTACGGAATCCTCTGTTCAATGTAAAGATTTCAATCTCAAGCGCGTACTTTTCTACCGTGGAAATCAGGGCCGACTTTTTCAACAGAATCGGCCGATTACTACCTGTCGCAAACGACAACAATCCCTCTTCCGCAATGCTCTTCAACACAAGTTGTTTATCGGTTTCATTGAGTATTCGCTCTGTTCACGTCGCCCAGCGCAGTCCGGCGACCAATAAAATCTCCAGAAATCCGGCTACGACCAGCAGCAACCACGATGTGTTGTAAGTCATTCGATAACACCTTCCAGGCCAAAAAAAGCGAGCCTGTCTCCTTGCATTAAAAAAAATGATCGCTGCGAAGTCACTAGAATCAACGGGGCGCGGTGACTCGGCACGCTGATGCACAGCCGGCATTTTTGCGTAGCACATGACGTATCCCTTTTGAGGAACCTACGACGATGTCCAACAAGTGGCTGGACCCAGCGCTATTGCTGCTGACTGCCCTGACACTGCTGGCGGGCGGCATTGCGCAGGTTGCTCAGAAACCTGACTGGGCGGCGATGTGCTGGCTCTCCGGGAGCCTGGTCATGGCCGTGGTGCTGCTGGTGGAGATTGTCAGGCGCCTGGCCCGGCGCGAGGCCGGCGTGGACTTGATTGCGCTGCTGTCGATCGGCGCGGCCCTGGTGTTTGAGCAGATGCTGGTGGCGGCGGTCATTGCCTTGATGCTGGCTTCCGGGCGCACCCTCGAATTTTTCACCGCGCAACGCGCCGACCGCGAGCTGCGTGCACTGGTCGACCGGGCGCCGCGCTTTGCCTGGCTGCAGGAACCGAACGACTTGCGCCAGATACCGGTCGAGCAGATCCAGCCGGGTCAGACGCTGCTGGTCCGCCTGGGGGAGGTGGTCCCCGTCGACGGCCGCCTACTCAGCCCCACGGCAACGCTGGACGAGTCGGCGCTCAGTGGTGAGTCGTTGCCGGTCACCCGCCGGGAAGGCGAGGTGTTGCGCAGTGGCGTCGCCAATGCCGGCGCGCCGCTCCAGCTGTTGGCGACGCAGACGGCGGCGCAGAGTACTTACGCCGGTGTCGTGCGGCTGGCCGAGGCGGCACGACGATCACGCGCGCCTTTCGTGCGTCTGGCCGACCGTTACGCCTTGCTCTTCATTCCGCTGACGCTGCTGATGGCCGGGCTGGCCTGGCTATGGAGTGGAGACCCTCTACGGGCTCTGGCGGTGCTGGTGGTGGCCACGCCCTGTCCTTTGATCCTGGCGGTGCCGATCGCCATCATGTCGGGTATCTCCAGGGCGGCGCGGCGCGGCATCCTCATCAAGGACGGCGCCACCCTGGAAGCGCTGGCAGGGGCCAAACAGCTGTTTCTCGACAAGACCGGCACCTTGACCAGCGGGCACGCCCACCTGCAGTCGGTTGAGGTCAATGGCCAGGTCGATCCGCAGCACCTGCTGGGCCTGGCCGCTTCGCTGGCACAGGCCTCGGTGCACCCCATCTCCCAGGCCATCGTCGACGCAGCGCGCCAGCTCCGATTGCCGCTCAGCACCCCGCAAGCGGTTGAAGAAAGCCCGGGCTCCGGTCTGTGTGGGCTGATTGAGGGGCGTCGAGTACGTCTCGGCACGCTGTCTTTTGCTCAAACCGAGGCGTCTGTCAGCGATTGGGCCACCGCGATGCTGCGCCATATGGACTACTCGGCCTGCGGTGGAAGCTTCGTTGAAGTGGATGGGGCGCTCTGCGGCCTGCTGATTTTCTCGGACAGCCTGCGTCGGGAAACCCCACAAACCCTTCGCCGGCTGCGCAACAGCGGTATCGAGCGAATTGTCATGCTCACGGGCGATCGCCTGGAAACAGCCGAAATGATTGCGCTGTCGGCCGGCATCGACGAGCTGCGTGCCGGGTTGAGCCCGGAGGATAAGGTGCGTGCCGTACAGGAGGGCTGTACGCGCGCGAGCACGCTGATGGTCGGCGACGGCATCAACGACGCGCCCGCACTGGCGGCGGCCACCGTCGGCGTGGCCATGGGGGCCAGTGGTGCCACTGCCTCTGCGGAAGCGGCGGGTGTTGTGCTGTTGGTGGATCGCCTGGACCGTCTGGTCGAGGCACTGGAGATTGCCCGCCGTACCCGCCACATCGCCCTGCAAGGCGTGCTGGCCGGCATGGGGCTGTCGCTGCTGGCCATGACGGTGGCCGCCCTCGGTTTCCTGCCGCCGCTCGCCGGCGCCGTGGTTCAGGAAGTCATCGACGTGCTCATCATCATTAATGCGTTGCGTGCGTTGGGGCCTTCGGCAGGACTGGGCCTGCGACGACTGGCCGGCGAGCACATTGATCGACTGCAGGACGAACACCGCCAACTCGCCACTGTGCTGAGTGATCTGCACCAACTGGCCGGCGATTTCGCCCGGCGCCCGCTTGAGCAGGCGCAGACCGATCTGTCGGAACTGGTCGACAAACTGCAAGCCTCCCTGGCCAGCCATGAACGGGACGATGAAAACACCCTGTATCCGCTGCTGACCCTGAGCATGCCGGGCGAGGACCCCTTGTCGGCACTGAGCTATGGACACCGCGAGATTTTTCGCCACATCCATCTGCTGGCGCGCATGAGCAGCGACTTCAGTGCCGACCCGACCACGGTTCCCGCCGAAGAGATTCAGCATCAGTTGATTCGCCTGGATACCCTGGTGCAGTTGCACTTCGACCAGGAGGAGGAACTGTTCCGCTATCTGGACAGGCGCTGAAGGGGCTGGCGGGATACTGTTCAAGTGTCGATAACTGTCTAAATCGGTCTGTGCGTCCCTTCACGCAAGACCTTCTTCTCGCAACGCTTTCTGAACCGCAGGGCGAACCTTGACCCGGTCATACCAGGCACGGAGGTTATGCAAATCATCGAAGTGGATGTCGGCCTTGTAATAGCTGGTCAACCAGGCGGCCTGGCCCCAGCCTGTCAAGGCGAACAGATAGGCGTCCGCCACAGTGAAGGAATCACCCATGAGGTATGGGCGGATCGCCAATTGTTCGTCAATCCAGGCGAAGCGCTTCTCCAGCTTTGGCTTGGCAGTGTCTACGTATTGACCCGCGAGGGTTGAGTACAACAGCGGAATGTACCCCTTGTGAATCTCGGACGTCAGGAAGTTCAGCCATTCTTGCAGTCGGTAGCGATCAAGGGTGCCATGGGAGGGAACCAGTCCAAGCTCCGGCTTCAGGTCACCCAGGTACTGCACGATTGCCGGGCCCTCGCGCAGGAGCGTGCCATCGTCCAGCTCGATGGCGGGTACGTAGCCCAAGCTGTTGACCTCGAAGTAATTGGCGCCCGATTCGGTGAGGTGCTTCTTGTGATCGACCTTGATCAGCGTGGCCTCGAGACCCAGTTCATTGAGGATGATGTGAGGCGAAAGGGAGCAGGACGCGGGGATGTAGTACAGCTTCATTTACAGACTCCAGAGCATGAGTGATCGCTGTCAATTCCAACGCAGAGACGGCTTCAGCTCATTCTAGAGGTAAGGTATAAAATAGGAAGAACGCACTATTTTGTAGTATAGGTATAAAAAATATACCTAAGATCATCCGGGACTCTGACCATGAAAGACAACATATCAGGCTGCTCGGTCGAAGAAGCGATGCGTTTGCTGGGTGGCCGCTGGCGCCTGCTCATTGCCTCCTACCTGCTCGACGGGCCAAAGCGCTTTAATGCGCTCAGGCGGGACATTCCCGCAATTTCGCAACGAATGCTGACCATCGATTTGCGCGCCCTCGAGGAAGCAGGGCTTGTAAAACGGACTGTATTTCCCACTGTGCCCGTCACGGTTGAGTACGAACTCACGGTTGACGGACGGCGGTTAGAGCCTGTCATCGAGGTCATGAAACAATTTGGGCTATGGGTCAAGCGTCGCCAGTCCATTGATAGCGCATGCCCGGTTCACCTTGCGTGAGATAGAGGGGGGCACTGATGCGGCAGCAATCGGTCGATCTCAAACGTGCCTGCCGATGCCGGCGGATTCGGAGCTATTTCCGAAGTCCCGCCGGCTGTTGCATTTTTCGAGTGGTTTTTCCGCGGTGCCCTTCACGGGAGTGAAGACAAGATCAACGTTCTGTTGTCTTGAGGCTCCGACGCCTTGTGTGAAGGTTCAGCCGTCAGTCCTCAATGCAGAAACTTGACCCAGCCGGCCACTGCAAGTGCCGCAAAGCAGGTCCAGCCTGAGAACAGCCACCGCCAGACAAACATCCGCGGGACAAAACCCACACCTCTCACAAAGGCCACGCTCATGGCGACGAACAATGCCGTCGCCAGCGCATGGTCAGGCTTCCCATCGGCGGAGACCATCATGGGAGGGTAGAGCGTACACGCGAGCATGATGACGATTGCGATAACCAAACTCGACACTTGAATGTGCGAGGAGGGCAGGGGCGTCGCGACACCCGGCGTCATGACAGTGTCTCGTCATTGTCGCTCATGGCGCGGCCAGCTTCGTTCTCGCCCCACATCGCATTCAATATGGCCAGTAGCAACGCGAAACCGACCCCCAGCATCCAGGCGAAATACCACATGTTTATTACTCCTCTGCCGTCACTTAGTAGGCGGAATGTTCGTTGGCTTTGATCTGGGCGACGGTGACCTTGCCGCGCATGACGCGATACGCCCACGAGGTGTAAATCACGATCAGCGGCATGAAGATCAACGTGGCCCAGAACATGATGGCCAGGCTTAAATGACTGGACACGCTGTCCCACACGGTCAGGCTGGCCGCAGGCACCGTTGACGACGGCATGACGAAGGGGAACATCGATACACCGGCGGTGCTGATCACCCCGATTACCGCGAGCGACGAGGCGACAAACGCGGCCAGTGTGCGGCGCATCAGCAGCAACAGCGCGGCACCGGCGGCGCCCGCCAAGCCAAGCGCAGGCAGCAGCCACAACGCAGGATAATGGCCATAGTTGGCCATCCAGGCCCCCGCTTCGCGTACCACGGTTTTGTTGAGAATGTCCGGCAGCCCGGCGATATCCACCACCGAGGTAATGCGATAGCCCTCGATCGACTGCAACCACACGCCGGCAATGACGAACGTGCACAGCAGCACCAGCGCCGCGCCAACCCCGCCCTTGATGGCGCGGGACTGGATCACGCCTTCAGTGCGGTGCGCCAGATAAGTACCGCCTTGCAGGGTGATCATTGCACTGCTCACCACGCCGGTCAGCAGCGCGAAGGGGTTCAGCAGTTGCCAGAAACTCCCGGTGTAAGTCGATACCAGCATGTCGTTGAAGTGGAACGGTACGCCTTGCAGCAGGTTGCCGAATGCGATGCCGAACACCAGCGGCGGCACGGCCCCGCCGATGAACAGACCCCAGTCCCAGGTGCTGCGCCATTTGGCGTTGTGAATCTTGCTGCGATAGTCGAAACCCACCGGGCGGAAGAACAGCGCCCACAGGACCAGAATCATCGCCCAGTAAAACCCGCTGAACGCGGTGGCGTAGACCACCGGCCATGCGGCGAAGAGCGCGCCGCCGGCCGTGATGAACCACACCTGGTTGCCGTCCCAGTGCGGCCCTACGGTGTTGATCGCGACGCGACGCTCCATGTCCGTGCGGCCCACGAAAGGCAGCAAGGTGCCGACCCCCATGTCGTGGCCGTCCATGATGGCGAAGCCGATCAGCAGTACGCCGACCAGTGCCCACCAGATAAGTTTCAGGGTGACGTAATCAAGCATGGTGGAGTTCCTTCATGTTGGCATCGTGAGCATAACGGCCGGTTCCGAGGCTGCCGGGCCCTTGGCGGGCGAACTTGACCATCAGGAACATTTCAACCACCAGCAGCACGGTGTAAAAAGCCACGAATCCTGCCAGCGAGCCATAGAGGTTATTGATGCTCAGGGTGGAGACGCTCATGTGGGTGGGCAGTACGCCATAGATGGTCCAGGGTTGACGGCCGTATTCAGCGACGAACCAGCCCAGCTCGCAGGCAATCCAGGGCGCAGGCAGCATGCAGAGTGCCCAGCGCAGCAGCCAGCGGCGGCGTGTGCAGGCCGACTGCAAGGTGCTCCAGAAGGCCACCCCGAACAGCAGGAGCATGGCAAAACCAAGGGCGACCATGATCCGGAACCCCCAGAACATCGGCGTCACGCGCGGTACGGTATCGTTCACTGCCTTGTCGATGATGGCCGGCGTCGCCTGGTTGACATCCTCGACGTACTTTTTCAGCAGCAGGCCAAAGCCCAGGTCGGTCTTGTAGGCTTCGAAAGTCTCGAACGCCGCCTTATCGGTGCGATCGGCCCGCAGGGCTTCAAGCGCATTGACGGCGGTAATGCCACGCAGAATGCGCGCGCGGTTTTTCTCTTTGATGTCATGAATGCCCGGGATCTGCTTGCTGACCGAGCGCGTGCCGATCAAGCCCATTACCCAAGGCACATCGACTTCCCAGTTATTCTTGGACTCGGCTTCGTTGATGCTGGCCAGCAAGGTCAGGCCCGCCGGCGCGGGTTTGGTTTCCCACATGGCTTCCATGGCCGCCAGCTTGGTTTGCTGCGCCTCACCCACGGTGTAACCCGATTCATCCCCCAGCACGATCACGCTCAGCACCGAGGCCAGGCCAAACGCCGCCGCCACCCGGAAGCTACGTTTGGCGAACTCGACATCACGACGCTTGAGCAAGTACCAGCTGGAAATCGACAACACGAACATCGAGCCGGTGACATAACCGGCGGACACCGTGTGCACAAACTTGGCCTGGGCCACCGGGTTGAACACCACCGCCCAGAAATCGACCATCTCCATGCGCATGGTGATGTAACTGAATTCCGAGCCCACCGGGTTCTGCATCCAGCCATTGGCGATCAGAATCCACAGTGCCGACAGGTTGGTACCGATGGCCATCAGCAGCGTGACCAGCAAGTGGTGCTCTTTCTTCAGGCGATCCCAGCCAAAGAAGAACAGACCGATCATGGTCGATTCAAGAAAGAACGCCATCAGGCCTTCAATGGCCAGCGGCGCACCGAAGATATCGCCCACGTAGTGCGAGTAATACGCCCAGTTGGTACCGAACTGAAATTCCAGGGTGATACCGGTTGTCACCCCCAGGGCGAAGTTGATGCCGAACAGCTTGCCCCAGAAGCGCGTCATGTCTTTCCAGATGACATTGCCGGTCATCACATAGACGCTTTCCATGATGACCAACAGCCACACCATGCCAACCGTGAGCGGTACGAAAAGAAAGTGGTAAAGCGCAGTGGCTGCGAACTGCAGCCGAGACAAATCTACCAGGTGTTCTGAAATCACTTGCTTGCCCCTTGAGTCGAGGTGGGTACACCGAAACGGTTGCCGATAATGTTCGGGTCGACACTGACGTGCGAATCCCGGATGAACAGCCACCACAGCACTGTCAGCACCAGTAGTTTGATCACTACTGCCGTGAGCAGATGGCGGCGAAGTCGTTTGTCGGAAATGGTCATGACTTGCAGTTAGCACACGGCATGCCAAGGGGAGGGCGTCTATTTTTATCGTTTTAAAACAGTTACTTAGTGATTAAGGTGAGCTGGTGCGGCAGGCCTTGGCGGGTAAACGCGCTGCCAACCTGCCAGGGTGGCAGTGATTGGCAGTCGTTGGCAGTCGTGGGGCGTGAGTGCGATTGATCAGGCCAAACCCTGTTCTTTCAGTCGTCTGTACAAAGTGCGTTCGCTGATGCCCATGTGCCTGGCCAGTTCACTGCGGGTGCCTTTGAACGTAGCCAGTGCCTGTGCCAGCGAGCTGCCGTCGAAAGGCATTGAAGCGGCAGGGGGCTGAGGAGATATCGCCACGGGTGCCTGGGGCAAATGTGTGGAGCGGATCACTCCATCGTCAGCGAACAGACTGGCTCTTTCCAGCACATTGCGTAATTCGCGGATATTGCCGGGCCAGGAATGTCGCTGCAGTTGTGTCAGAGCCTCCGCCTCTATGGTCAGCCGGCGCTTGCCGGTACCGGCACGTTGTAGAAATGAATTCGCAAGCAAACCGATGTCTTCAACCCGGTTGCGCAAGGGGGGCAACTGAATGGGAAAGGCGCTGATGCGGTAGTACAGGTCCTGCCTGAACTCGCCGTTCTCCATCATCTTTTCCAGGGGTTTGTGGGTCGCGGCAATTAACCTGAAGTTGGCGTGAAGGGTCTCGACACTGCCGACACGGCGATAGGTGCCCGATTCGATCAGGCGCAACAGTTTCACCTGCATGGCGAGTGGAACGTCACCAATCTCATCGAGAAACAAGGTGCCGCCCTGGGCCGTTTCAACCAGTCCGGGCTTGCGCGTGGTGGCCCCGGTGAATGCCCCTTTTTCATGGCCGAACAGTTCGCTCTCAAACAACGTTTCGGGCAATCCCGAGCAATCGACGACGACGAAGGGGCCTGTGGCCCGGTCGCTGTTTTCATGTACGGCGCGGGCGAACAGCTCTTTGCCCGTACCGGACTCGCCCAGCAGCAGTACCGGCAGCATGGATGGGGCCACCCGCTGCAGCTCCGACAGGGCAAGGTTAAAGGCCGGTGAGCGGCCAACCAGGCCTTCGTTGCTGGGGCGCGCTGAGGCGCTGCGAACCAGCGTGAGGCGCTCCACATAGGCAGTGATGACACCGTGCTCGTCCAGAATCGGGCGCAGTTCGACGTCGACGTGCTCCGGACCGCGAGGCGTGTGGTGAATGTGCAAGACACGATCCGGTCCGCGCATTTCCTGGGCCTTTTTCATCGGACAGTTCTCACCCGCCTGATCACAAGGAACGTCGTAGTGGTGCGAGATTTGATAGCACTTATGGCCGATAAAGGGCTTGTCAGCGCTGCCAAACTGCCGCTGATAGGCGGTGTTGGCGGCCAGGATGTTGTAGTTCGGATCGAGCACGATCATCGGTTGTGGTTCGTGCTCAAGAAACGAAACCAGTGACTGCACTTGTTCCGAGTGCGGGAGTGAGTGGGTTGGGGTGGGCAAGAAAGTCTTCATCGTGGCTCCTGAGAATCCATCCATCCTGTTGTGGCACTGCCACCTCTGTCAACAGGCACTGCCAATGGCAGTGAATCCAGATGGATACAGAAAAAACAAAACCGTATTTAAAAAATAAAACCAATAAAATCAGATAGATAGAATCATATTTTGGTTCTTTTTGGGTCTGGCAGACTTATTGCTATGTCAGTGCTTAGTGTGAGCGGCTTGGTAAAAGCCCCTAAGGAGACAGGCCAATGAGTGTAAAACTTCACGTCGAAGGATTCTTCGATTCTGCTACCAATACCGTCAGCTATCTTGTGCTGGATGAGGCGACCCGCCACTGCGCGTTGATCGACAGCGTACTGGATTACGACCCAAAGTCCGGCCACACCGGCACAACCTCTGCCGACAAATTGATTGCGAGGGTGAACGAACTCAATGCGAGGGTCGACTGGATTCTCGAGACCCACGTCCACGCAGACCACCTGACGGCAGCGCCATACCTGAAGGAAAAGCTCGGTGGGAAAATAGGCATCGGCAGTCAGATTTCGACGGTGCAGGAGGTGTTTGGCACGCTGTTCAACACCGCTGGCGAGATGCCCCGCGACGGAAGTCAGTTCGATCACCTGTTCGTCAATGACGAACCGTTCACCATTGGCACGCTGCAATGCCACGCACTCCATACACCCGGCCATACGCCGGCCTGTATGACTTATGTGATCAGCGACGGCACCGAAACGGCTGCATTCGTTGGCGACACCTTGTTTATGCCCGACTACGGTACTGCACGCTGTGACTTTCCCGGTGGAAACGCGCGCACGTTGTTCCAGTCAATCAACAAGGTACTGAGCCTGCCGGCCAATACGTTGCTCTACATGTGCCACGACTATCAGCCGGGTGGCCGCGAGGTGCAATTCGTCAGCACCGTTGCCGACCAGCGCGACCACAACGTTCATGTGCGTAACGGCATCAGTGAGGAGGAGTTTGTGGCAATGCGCACAAAGCGTGATGCATCGCTGGAAATGCCGACACTGATCCTGCCTTCGGTTCAGGTCAACATGCGCGCCGGGCACTTTCCCGAGCCTGAATCGAACGGAACGCGCTACCTGAAAATCCCGCTCAACGTCGCCTGACGTTGTCTTTCCCAAATAACGCATAAGAAAAAAATTCCCATAACGGAGTCACTTATGGACATTCGCCACCTTGCGCCCGAACTGTCGGTATCCGAACAGATTTTTCCCAACCAATTGGCTGAACTGAAGGAAGCCGGCTTTCGCACCGTCGTGTGTAACCGTCCCGATGGCGAAGGCAGTGATCAGCCCTTGTTTGCCGAAATCAAACGAGCCGCCGAAGCGGTCGGCATCGAAGCGCACTACCTTCCCGCGGAATCAGGCAAAGTCACTGATGAGCAAGGTATTGCCTTCGGCAAGCTCCTTGAAACGCTTCCAAAACCCGTGTTGGCCTATTGCCGTTCCGGCATGCGCTCGACAACGATGTGGGCCCTGTCACAAGCGGGCAAACAATCCCTGCCACACATCGTCGAGACGGCCAAGAAAGCCGGGTTCGATATGAAAGGCGTCATTCGCCGGATTGCCAACCAGGGGCGCACGCCGGTCGAAGTGGCTGAGGCGCAGCACGCCGTGGTCATCATCGGCGGCGGTGCGGCCGGTATCGCGGCGGCATCCAGTTTGCTGGCGCGAGAGCCTGGACTCGACGTCGCCATCATCGATCCGGCAGATGTGCACTACTATCAGCCAGGCTGGACACTTGTCGGTGGTGGCGTCTTCGACGCGCCCCAGACTGCGCGCACGATGGGGACGACCATCCCCCACGGTGTGCATTGGATCAAATCGGCGGTCGCCGCTTTCGAACCCGAGAGAAATGCCGTCATTCTCGATGGATGCAGGGTCGTGAAATACGAGCAACTGATCGTATGCCCTGGCCTGAAGCTCAATTGGCATGCCATCGAGGGGTTGTCGGACACCCTGGGCCGCAACGGCGTGACCTCAAACTACCTGTATCACCTTGCCCCCTATACATGGGAGCTGGTGCAGCAACTGGGGGGTGGCCGGGCGGTTTTCACGCAACCGCCGATGCCGATCAAATGTGCCGGTGCGCCGCAAAAAGCCATGTACCTGTCGGCCGATCATTGGAAACGTACCGGTGTACTGGACAACGTCGAGATCGAGTTTTGCAGCGCCGGCGCGGTGCTGTTCGGGGTTCCCGACTACGTGCCCGCACTGATGGAATACATCAAGGCCTATGGTATCCACCTGAATTTCGGCAACACACTCACCAGTGTGAATGGACCCGCACGGACCGCAACGTTCAACTGCGTTAATCCGGATGGCAGTTCCCATGTCATGACGCGCGAGTTCGATATGCTTCATGTGGTGCCACCACAGATCGCGCCGGACTTCATTCGGATCAGCCCTCTCGCTGACGCGGCTGGCTGGATTGATGTCGACCCTGTCACGTTGCGCCATAAAAACTGGGCCAACATTCACGCGCTGGGCGATGCTGCCAACTCCAGCAACGCCAAAACCGCGGCTGCAGCACGCAAACAGGCGCCAGTCGTCGCCCATAATGTGTTGGCGGCAATGGGTAAAGCGAAAGGCAGCGCCCATTACGACGGTTATGGCTCCTGCCCGCTGACGGTCGAGCGCGGCAAGATCGTACTGGCTGAGTTCACCTATGGCGGCAAGGTCGCCCCCAGCTTTCCATCCTGGCTGATTGACGGTACCCGACCATCGAGGCTGGCATGGCTGCTCAAGGAGCGGATTCTTCCACCGCTGTATTGGAAGGGAATGCTCAAGGGTCGTGAATGGATGGCGAAACCCGAGATGGCTGACGTATGAGATCAGGCCTGAAAACAAGGAGACTGAGATGATCGTCGTCTTACTGCTTGGGCTGACTGTCGGGGTCATTCTGGCTCTGACTGGCGCCGGAGGGGGCATACTGGCTGTTCCGTTACTGGTGTTTGGAGCGGGACTGAGCATGGCCGAGGCAGGGCCAATCGGTTTACTGGCGGTCGGTTTGGCCGCAACCCTGGGTGCCGTGATGGGACTCAGAAACGGCACCGTCCGCTATAAAGCTGCGCTTTTAACGGCAGGGGCGGGGATCGTATGTTCCCCACTTGGCCTTTGGCTGGCGCAGCGCACGCCTAACCGTCCGTTGACGATCCTGTTTGCCTTCGTGCTGATGTACGTTGCGTTCCGGGTATATCAACGATCGCTGGCACCCTCCACGGAATCGAAGACCCCCTTCACCTCCAAGCCGCCGCCGTGTCAATTGGATGTGAACCGAGGAAAGCTCAACTGGACCGGGCCGTGTGCGTGGGCACTCACCTTCTCAGGCATTATCGCGGGAGGGCTTTCCGGCTTGCTCGGCGTGGGCGGTGGCTTTGTGATGGTGCCGGCGCTCCAGCGATACACCAATTTGACACCGCAGTCGGTGCTGGCGACGTCGCTTGCCATTATTGCGCTGGTTTCCATTTCCGGCGTTGCGGCAAGCTCGGCGGCCGGGCACTTGCAGTGGGCAGTGGCCATTCCGTTTTCCACTGGCGCATTGGTCGGGATGGCCGGCGGACGTCTGATCGCGGCACGGCTGGCGGGCCCACACTTGCAAAGAGGCTTCGCCGCCGTTTCCATCGTGGTGGCGGTGGCCTTGCTGGTGAAAGCCATTTAGTCATGTGCAAGAACCGTCCACTTCCAGGCCTTGCCTGCAATCCGGGACGTGCGCCCGACTTCAACATCAACCATTTTGCGCCGGAGAAAGCTCATGAATGTCGACTGGCTCAACTTCACTCCCTGGTCATCCCTTGCCGGCGGCGCATTGATTGGCCTGGCGGCCAGTCTATTCGTCGTCGCCAACGGGCGTATCGCCGGCATCAGCGGCCTGATCGGCAGTCTTTTACAGCGTGGGAGCGAGGGAGTCAGTGAGAAAGCACTTTTTCTCCTGGGCCTGCTCATCGCGCCGCTTCTATGGGGCTTGTTCACCGCGCTGCCACAGATTGAGTTCAAAAGTGGCTGGCTCGGACTGATCGCCGCCGGTGTATTGGTGGGCATCGGCACCCGATACGGATCAGGTTGCACCAGTGGCCATGGGGTCTGCGGCATATCGCGCCTTTCGCCGCGATCGATGGTCGCCACGGCGTGCTTCATGTTCAGTGGTTTCGTCACGGTGTTTGTCTTGCGTCATCTGCTGGGGGGTTGAACATGAGCAAACTGACCGCGTTCATTGCTGGCCTGCTGTTCGGCCTGGGCCTGCTTCTGGCAGGCATGGCCAACCCGGGCAAAGTACTCGCGTTCCTGGATCTGGCCGGTGCCTGGGATCCTTCCCTGGGGTTGGTCATGGTCGGGGCCATTGGCGTGGCCATCGGCCCGCTGACCTGGGCCCGCCGACAATCCAGTTCGCTGTTGGGAGGGCCAATGCAGCTACCGATCAAACGTGAGCTGGACGCGCGCTTGATTGGCGGGAGCCTGTTGTTCGGTATCGGCTGGGGAATAGCGGGCATCTGTCCTGGCCCCGCAGTGGCCATTCTGCTGACAGGGCACTGGCAAGTGATCGTGTTCATGTTGGCCATGCTGGCCGGCATGTTGTTGTTTACTGCGCTGGAGAGCCGGCGCAGCCGGTGATCACGCATGCAGGGCGCAAATACCGCGACTGGATATCCCTCGCGCCGTGATCAACGCTCGCGACATCTCCCACCAGACGGCAAACACCCGCTCATGCCCCAGCCGCGCCGAGTAACGAACTGGCGCGGCTGGGGCATGAGCTGGAACGGCGGTGGAGCGCTTCAAGGTCTAGGAATTCGTCCGGCTCGGTGGAACAGACGCGACCTGTCGATCGCTCAACTCCCTGCCGGCGTTGCGTCCCAGCCCATAAATCGCCAGGGCCGCCAGACCGGACGGCACCACCAGTGCCGCAAATACCTGCGCGAAGGTCCAGCCCCAACTCAGCATCTGCGCGCCGGCAAAGGCGCTGAGGATCGCGCCAAAGCGACCGATACCGCTCATCCAGCTGGCGCCAGTGGCTCGCGCCTGGGTGGGGTAAAACGTGGCAGCCAGCGCGTTCATGCCGACGCTGGCGCCATTGAGGCCGAACCCGACCAGCCAGGCAATCAGGCACAGCAACAGGAAATGCCCCGTGGCCTGGCCGATCGCATAGATCACACCCCCGCTCAACACGAACACCGCCATCAACACCCGGTATTTATTCCAGCGATCCATGACCCAGCCGACACACAGCGCGCCGGCGGGTCCACCGATCTGGAACATCGCGGTCACAATGGCCGCATCCGCAACGCTGTAACCGCCTCCGTCTTTCACCAGGGTCGGTAACCAGCCGCTGAACAGGTAGACCAGAAACAACGCCAGCACATAACCGCTCCACAACATCAACGTGCCGAAGCGATAGGAAGGGGACAATACGATCTGCATCGCCGAAGACCGTATCAGTGGATGAACCGGCAGGCAGAAGGTCGATGTCGTGTCACTGACGCCCGGCGCGAGTTTTTCCACAATGGCGCGGATACGTGCGTTTGGCGCTCGCCTGGCGACCAGGAACGTCACCGACTCGGGCAGTTTGAAATACAGCAGCGGCGCCACCAGCAGGGGCAAGACGCCGCCGAGGATCAGCATGCTTTTCCAGCCAAAGGCCGGGATCATCCAGGCTGACAGAAACCCGCCTCCGGCGGCGCCCAGGGAGAACCCACAGAACGCCACCGTGATCAGGAACGAACGGCTGCGCTGCGGTGCATACTCCGACACCAGGGTACTGGCATTCGGCATGGCCGCGCCGAGCCCCAATCCGGTCAGGAAGCGCAGGATCACCATGGTGCCGATGTCCGGGGAAAACGCCGTCGCCAGCGTCCACAGGCCAAACATGGAGACACTGCTCACCAGCACGATCTTGCGCCCGTAACGGTCGGCCAGCGGCCCGGCGACCAGTGCGCCGACCGCCAGACCCATCAGCGCCGCACTCAACACCGGGCCCAACTGCTGGTGGCTCAAGCCCCAGTCCATTTTCAATTGCGGTGCGATAAAGCCCATGATTGCCACATCCAAACCATCGAGGCCGATGATCAGGAAACCGAGAAAGACCACCCACTTCTGAAAGCCGCCAATGGGGCGACTGTTGATCAGCGCGTGGATGTCGATGGGTTGAGTTGTCAGCATGAAAGTCACCTCTGTGTTGTGGGGGCGCTCAACCACGGCGCCCACTTTTTTATTGGGGTGAAACGGGGACGGTAACCGGCGGCTCAAGCGCTGCCGAGACTGTGGAACCGCACCGGGCGGATAATCCGGGTTTCCTGGGCAAGGATCAGATGTGCGGAAGCCTGCAGGTAGGCCGGGAAGCGGGGATCGCCATCCCGCGCCTGGCTGCGTCGTTCGAAGTCATCGAGACTGTCGTAGCCCCACAGGTGCACGACTTGGTTCAATGGGCCGATGCTGCTGGTATAAAACCCCAGCGGCGCGCCCAGATGCTCGAGCAAAATCGGCATCGCCAGACGATCGAAGACCTCAATGAACTCGGGCATGCCCCGTGGGCGGATGGTGTAGATGCGGTGGTCGACGACCGGCTTGTGATTCATCAGGCCACCTCCTGCCGAGGGTTGCCTGGTGTTTTTCCGGCGGCCACCCGGGCCAGGTGCATCCCCGTGAGATAACCGAAGGTCATGATCGGCCCGAGCGTGATGCCGGCAGCGGGATAGTTGCCCCCCATGATGCTCGCCCGGTCGTTGCCCACCGCGTAAAGCCCATCGATTGCCCGGCCTTGTGGGTCGAGCACTTCACCGCAGACGCTGGTTTTGATGCCATCAAAGGTGCCCAGATCGCCCATGATCACTTTGAGGGCGTAGTAGGGGCCGTCGCCAATCGGCGCCACGCACGGGTTCGGCAGGTTCTGCGGGTCGGCGAGGTAGCGGTTGAAACTGGTGGTGCCACGGCCGAACTGCCGATCCACGCCTTGCCCCGCCGTGCGGTTGTAGTCACGTACGGTCTGTTCCAGCCCGGCAGCGTCGAGCCCGGCGCTACGTGCCAATTCAGCCAGGGTGCGGCCACTGTGCAGGTAGCCGTTGCGCAGCAATGGCGCGAGGGGCATCGGTGCCGGCTTGGCGTAACCCAGTCCGTACTTGGCCATGGTCCGGCGGTCGCAGATCAACCACATGGCGGTTTCGGTCTGGTGGGCACAGGCCTCGATCATCGCCGCGCCGACATCGTGGTAGGAGTTGGACTCGTTGGTGAACCGCTGGCCATTACGGGTCACACCGATAACGCCGGGCTTGTAGCGATCGAGCAAATGCGGGAAGGCAGTGAACGTGCCGTTACCCATCGGCACTTTCGAAACAGGCATCCAGGCAGCAGGGGCCTTGAGCCGTATATCGACGGCGCCGCCCAAGGCTTCGGCCATGCGTGCGCCATCCCCGGTGTTGCCTGGCGGCACCGGTGAGAAATGCTCGCCACCGCGGCGCACATGGGGATAGGCCTGCTTCAACCGTTGCAGATCATGGGAAAAACCGCCGCTGGCCAGCACCACACCGTGGCGGGCTTCAAACCGCAACTCACCGCCCTCGGTCTGAGCGACCACCCCAGTGACCCGGTCTGCGCTTTTCAACAGTTGCCGGGCGCTGGTTTGCGTCAGAATCGGAATCCCCAGGTCCAGCGCCGATTTCGCCAGCCGCGCGGCCAAGGCATTGCCGCTGGTCACCTGAATGCCGCGCCGGTAAAGCAGCAACTCTTTGGCGTGAGTCATCAGGCGCTTTGCAACATAGAGGAATGAGGTCAGGGATTTGGTGGCGTTGAAGAAAT
Source organism: Pseudomonas fluorescens group sp. PF-69 (assembly GCF_054481235.1). NCBI lineage: Bacteria > Pseudomonadati > Pseudomonadota > Gammaproteobacteria > Pseudomonadales > Pseudomonadaceae > Pseudomonas > Pseudomonas fluorescens group sp. PF-69. The sequence goes on from NZ_JBTMNC010000001.1 coordinate 4,413,887, forward strand.
GCTTGAGGTCGGCATTCGACGAATTGAACATCATCCCGATAAACGTGATGGTTTTGAGCGGCGGCCGCAGACGCGCCATGTCGGCCCCCAGCCTGCGAATGTCGAAAGGCGCGGCGAGGATCGAACGGCCGATATCGACGCCACCGGCCACGTCCGGGTGGTAATCCGGGTAGAGGGTCGGGATGAACTGGACTTCGGTCTCGCGCTGGAAAAAGTCGATCATCTGCGGCGCGTTATCGAGAAACGCATCGACGGCCTCGGCATCGTAGAAATCGCCCGTTTCGTTCTTCATGTAGGTCAGTGCAGCCTCCCGACTGTCCGTGATGCCCTTGGCCTTGGACAGGGCGTTGCCGGGAATCCACAGCACCCCCCCGGAGAACGCGGTGGTCCCGCCGAAGTACGCATCCTTTTCAATCACAATGACGTCCAGCCCCTGCTTGCGCGCAGTAATGGCAGTCGCCAGGCCACCGGCACCGGCGCCGATCACCAGAACGTCGCACCGACGGATCGCCTCGGTAGTTGTCGTCGTCATAGTCAGTCTCTCTCGGTAAAAGCCAGCCGAACGCTCGCCGTCGTCGCCATCGACAGCACGACAGGCACAGGTTCGCTGGGGGATTCGGAGTCGGCCATCATCGGCCGAACGGTGGTCAGGCCTGGCGGCTGGCCATGGGGGATTCAAAGCCGGGGCGAGGAATCAACGCCATCAACATGCTTTCCAGGCCACCATCGACGGTCAGTTCGGCAGCGTTGACATAAGCTGCCCGCGGGCTCGCGAGGAAGAGGACGGCATCGGCGATGTCCTGGGGCTCGCCGATCCGCTGGTTGGCGGTCATCGCCTTGCGCTGCTGTTCGACCTTGGGGTCGGCGTAGAACGCCGCCGACAGCGGCGTGCGGATCAGGCCCGGGCAAATGGCATTGCTGCGGATGCCCCGTGGTCCCCATTCCGCAGCTATCTGCCGCGAGAGCATGGCGACCCCGGCCTTGGCTGCACTGTAGGCGCCGCTGAAGGTTTGCGGGTAATGCGCGGCGATCGAAGCGATGTGCACGATACTGCCGCTTTGCCGGGCCAGCATCAGCCGCCCGAACGCCTGGGCACACAACAGATAGCCCGTCAGGTTGACCGAAAGCACCTGGTTCCAGTTGTCCAGGGTCAGCTCTTCAAGCGCGCCGGCCTGCAGCACGCTGGCGTTGTTGATCAGCACATCGCAACGCCCATGGAGCGCCTGCACTTGCTCGGCGGCCTGTTGCACGCTCAGGGGATCGGCGATATCGCAGTGCAGCACAGAGACATCGGCTTCACTGTTTTGCGCCAGTTCGGCGGCCAGCTCGCGGCATTTTTGTTCGTCGCGATCAAGCAGCACCACATGGGCGTTCTGGCGAACCAGCGCGGTGGCAATCGCGGCACCGATACCGCCGGCTGCGCCCGTGAGCACGCAGACCCTGGACTCGAGGTTCAGCCAGCTTTTCTGCAGGTCGTTATTATTCATTGTTATCTCCAACACGCATTTCAAGACAGTTCGCCCACTGCACTGGAGGCAGCAGGCGGTGCTCAGGATAGAAGCGTGGGACGGCTCACAAGAATGGACAAAACCTTCAACCGTCGAGACTTTTCCGACAAATCGACGGCGAATTGCCCAACGCGCGGATTCTTCGCTAAGGTAGAAAACACGTGCCCGTAGAACATAAGAATAATGAACAAGATTCCCAGCTATGCCCTGTACGGCGAGGCGGTGGCGCCGATATGGCACGACTCACTGCATGTCGAATCGATCTCCCTGCGCTCCGGCGCCTATAACTGGGAGATCGCCGCCCATCGACACGACGGGTTGTTGCAGATGCTGTACCTGCAAAGCGGCGAAGGCGAGGTGCTGCTGGACAACCAGCGGGTCGAGGTCAAGGCGCCGTGCCTGCTGTTCATCCCTGAGCAGATCGTCCATGGCTTCGCCTGGCACGGACGGGTCGAAGGGCATGTGATCACCGCCGTCCAACACCCGCTGGAAAGCATCGTCCAGGTGCTCTCACCGGGCCTGCTACCGCAGATCCAGAAAGCCTGTGTCGTCGCGCTGCCGCAATGGGAGCCGGCCGATAATCCGCTGGAGCCGCTGTATCGGGCGTTGTATGGGGAGTACCACGGTCGTGGTCGGGAACACACCGCGTGCAGCATGTCGTTATTGCTGGCGCTGGTGATCCAGATGCTGCGCCTGAGCGAATACACACACGACCTGCAGGCGCCCCGTCACGATCGACGCAGTCAGCAGGTGATCGCCTTCCGCGAGCTGGTGAACCGGCACTTTCGCGAACACCTTTCGCTGCACGACTACGCCAGTTTCCTCGGGATCACCGTGGTGACCCTGGGACGGCTGTGTCATGAACAACTCGGCATGACCCCCATGACCCTGATCAACGCCCGGCTGATCCTCGAAGCCAAACGCGAACTGGCCCATTCGGCCCAAAGCGTCAAGCAGATTGCCCACGGCATGGGGTTTTCCGATGTCGGTTACTTCAGCCGTTTTTTTCGCAAACACGCCCAGCGCAGCCCCAGTGAGTTTCGCCTTCAGGCCCAGGCCCCGCACACCGGCTCTCATTCCCCTGGCGTTGTTCCGGGGTGAGGCAAGTCTGCTGTCTGTTCACGACTCGCCGCCCACAAGCCTCTCTCTGTGGCAGTCAGACGGTCCGAGTTTCTGACCGTTTGATGAGCGAACATCAATCGGCATCAGAGGTTGGCCGGACTCGTTGTCCAACAGCACAGAACGCGTCTCCTGCGGCTTGAACAGGTAACGTTCGCCCCACTGTCGCATGCTGACCACAACCGGAAAGATCTCCCGTCCTTTGTCCGTAAGGACGTACTCCTTGTAGGCGCTGCCATCCGACGCCGGACGCACGTCGAAAACCCCGACCTCGACCAGCGTCTTCAGCCGCGATGCCAGAATATTTTTGGCCACGCCCAGGCTCTTCTGAAATTCGCTGAATCGGCGAATGTCGTCAAAAGCGTCGCGGATGATCATGAGCGACCAACGATCCCCGATGGCCTCCAGTGTTCTTGCTACCGGGCATTCGCTGCGGTGGGGTGAAGTGTCTTCTTCCATTTTTTTGACCTTGCGCAATGGGGTTGCAATTAAAAACCAGATATTGCAACAATGGAAACCGGTTTTTAATTGAAACCAGTTTAACGCCATGGAGGTGCACATGACAGCAGGTGCCGACTCAGCCACCAAAGGGTACGCCAGACAGCCTGCGGGATTGCTGCATCCGGATACCGGAGACAGCTGCAGGACCAACCGGTCTCCAGGGCTTTCGCCGTTGCTCACGTTGTTGTTTTCTGTCACCTGCGCATTGGCAGTGGCCAACGTTTACTTCGCACAACCATTACTCGACTCAATGGCCCAGAGCCTGGGTGTGGCCTCATCCATCATCGGCGTTGTGGTGACGGCCACTCAGATTGGTTACGCGTTGGGGTTACTGTTCATCGTCCCGCTGGGCGATTTGGTAAACCGTAAACGGCTGATTCTCACGCAGGTACTGTTGTCTGCGGTGGCGCTCGCGGCGGTCGGTGCAGCACAGCAATGGCTGGCCCTGTTGGGGGCCATGATCATGATGGGCTTGCTGGCAGTGGTCGTTCAGGTATTGGTGGCATACGCCGCCGTGCTGGCAACACCCTCACAACGCGGTCAGGCCGTCGGGACGGTCACCAGTGGCGTTGTCCTGGGCATTCTTCTGGCGCGGTTTACCTCCGGCCTGATTGCGGATATGGCGGGCTGGCGCGCCGTTTACTTCGTGTCCTCGGGATTGATGCTGACCCTCGCGGCGGTGCTGTGGAAAGTGGTTCCTGTCACGGCACCGTCAAGGCACCAGGACTCCTACCTGGCGCTCATTCGTTCACTTTTCAGACTGTTCATCACCGAACGCACTTTACGCGCCAGAGGCCTTCTGGCCCTGCTGATCTTTGCCGCTTTTTCCGTGCTGTGGACATCCATGGTGCTGCCGTTGAGCGCGCCCCCGTTGTCGCTTTCACACACTGCCATCGGTATGTTTGGATTGGCCGGCGTCGCCGGGGCCCTTGCTGCCAGCAGAGCCGGTCGCTGGGCCGACCAAGGCCTGGGGCAACGAGTGACCGGCATTTCGCTGGGGCTCCTGACGCTGTCCTGGTTGCCCATCACGTTTGCCGAAACGTCCCTGATCGCGCTGGTCTGCGGCGTGGTCCTGCTGGACTTCGCGGTGCAAGCCGTACACGTCACCAACCAGAGCCTCATCTTTGCTGCACGACCCGACGCCCAAAGTCGCATGGTCGGCGCGTACATGTGCTTCTACTCGGTCGGTAGCGCGCTGGGAGCCGCGGCCGCGACCCAGGTTTATGCGCTATGGGGCTGGATTGCAGTAAGCCTGTTGGGCGCTTTGATCAGCGCTACGGCACTGGTCCTGTGGTTTCTCACCGTTCATTTTTCAACGCCCCATCAGGGACGATGAGCGTGAAAACCAGGCACTTGCCACTCGCGATCTCGATGACTGCCATATGGGGGGTGAATGTCTCCCACGGTTGACCCGCCTCAGCCCCGCAATGGCCCCGCGCGCTTTTGCTCATTTACTGGTGGCAGGGGCTGCACTTTCTCGGGCGGTTTGATCGAACCGATGTCAACCGCGAAGATCGTCAATAGCGCTCCGCACACTTGGAAGGTGGAGCTGGCCTTGCCCAGAAAAGTCACGTCGATGAAATAAGTAATCACCGGTTCCAGCAGCAAGATAAGGCCCTTGTCGCCGCCACCGTCAGGCAACTGCGTGTTGATTTTCAGGAAGTAAACGCAGATAGCGTAGGCAAGGCCCGACAAGACGCCAAACACGACCCCCTTACACTACCTACACTCATTTTTCCCTTCCCGGTTGGACGGATACAACCACGCTCGACAAACAGAAAAGCTCCACGGGCTTTTCTGTTGCCGCGATCAAGCGCAGGGGTTGAAAAGCTGTTCTACCGCGGCGGCTTTGCCTTGGGCGGGGTAGGCAGCGTTGTAACCATCACGCCTGGCGAGATACACGACGGCCTGCCTGGACACGACAATGGCTGGATGTACCGCATGCTCTTGGGTTAATCGCTCGGTGTTCCAAGGGCGCGTGGCCAGCGATCACGTACATCTTTTTCAAGAAGCACTCAGCTCAAATCCAGCTTTTGCCCAGACCTTTCTTCAGCAGCATCAACTCATTGAGCAGACGCCGCCTGGACTGCAGCGCGAGTCCATCTTGCTGGATCTGGTGTGTCAGGTATTCGAGCGCAGCGGTGCCCCTGCCTTGTCAGTCCTGCCCTCAGAGCAGCAGGCGGTAAAACGGATCAAACAGAAGTTGGAAGACGAGTTTGCGCGGGATATTCCCTTGGAGACCTTGGCACAGCTGGTTGATCTTGATCCGCTGTACCTCATTCGGGTTTTCAAGAAGCACGTTGGTGTTTCGCCGCACAGCTATCAAATACAGAAGCGCATCGCGCATGTGCAAAAACTTCTGCGCGCTGGTGCCAGCCTGACGGAGGCTGCATTTGCTTGTGGATTCTTCGATCAAAGTCACATGACACGGGCCTTTAAAAAAGGTTCTTCACGGAATCCCGGGATACAAAGCTAATGCAATACTTGTAGGAGCCAGCTTGCTGGCGATGGTCGTGAACGATAACGCGGGGAACCTGACGCCCCGCGGTGTCCTCCAGCTCATCGCGAGCAGGCTCGCTCCTATGTATGGACTCGCCCACGTTGCAATGCCCCTTAAAAAAGTAGTCGGGGTCACCCCCGGAAGCTTTCGCAATAACGGAGCGTTTCGAGAGAACACTTGAGGGGCAGTCACCTGTCCATCATGACGTGGCCGTCACAAAGCCTGTAATAGCGCATTCGTGTACAGCCCGGAAAAAATGCGCTCTACCGGTCCTGTGAGAAAGACAGTTCCCACGCCATCCCATTGAACGGTCACTGTTCCGCCATCACATTCAACCTCGACACAATCGTCCAACAAGCCACGTCGTATGCCGTTAACAACGGCGGCGCAAGAGCATGAGCCCGAACCCAGCGGAATGCCTCCCCAGCGCTCCCAAATTCGCAGGCGAATGTATTTTCGATTAATGATCTGGACGAAATGCACGTTTGTCCTGCGGGGGAAAAGGGGATGGGATTCAATGGCCGGTCCAGTCGCCGCTATATCAATGGTTGTCAGGTCATCCACAAAAAAGGTGCAGTGTGGATTGCCCATGCTGCAAGCTGCCGGGGCTCCTGTCAGGGGCAAGGCACCCGTATCCATTGCCTGAGCCAGCGGGACCGCCGACCACTCGAACAGTGGCGCTCCCATGGCGACGGAAATAGCGCCGGTCGAGGTTCGTTCGCAAGTGAGCAGGCCACGGTTGGTTTGAAGCGTTATCGACGAACCGTTTGATTCGCGCATCAGCGTATCGGCGGCACCACGCGTCGCGCTGCCACAAACGTCCAGTGGGGAGCCATCGGCATTCCAGAACATCAAACGCGCATCTGCATTGTCGTCATCGAGCATAACCGCGAGTTGATTGAACCCGATGCCACGGTTCCGGTCACCCATTCGCCGAGCCAGGTTGTCTGTCATTGAGTTGGACGAATTGCGCAAGTCCACGATGACGAAGTCATCGCCATTAGCGTGCATCTTGAGAAACTTCAGCGGCATAGGTTGACCCTGGCAATGAGAAGTGGGGTGAATTGACATTTGACGTCGATCCATGGCCGAAATCAGTCAGTCAGGAACATCCGCTATCGGCCAAACGCAGCCTGTATCAACGACAGTACATTCTTGTAAAGGGCAGCTACAATCCCTCAAGACTCTTCTGGGCTTTGCTTCAGCCGCTCAAAGGAACTCCAAAGCAGCACACCTTTGCGATCCAGCGCCTCATGGCGTCAGCAGTGATGTCCGATACGCTCCTGTAGAGGATTTCTTGTTGCACCCTGACAGGTCGTACGGACGATTAACCATTTACATGTGGTGCTTTTATGTGGGGGAAAGTTAATGGTGTCGTCACTTTAAGCCTGGTGCTTTCAAGCTGCTTTCTGCAGGTGTCCGCAGAGCCGGTTCCTCCAGATCCTGATCAGGCGATTGGCCGTTCGTTGTCAATTATTCGTTCAGCCACTGCGGAGAAGCCGCAGGTCCTGAAAATTCTTTTCTATGGACAGTCGATCAGCTCGCCGGCATGGACCGATCCGGCTATTGCGGCTTTGCGCGTTAAATATCCCAACGTGGCCTTCGTGTACCGTAACCTCGCTCTGGGGGGGTGGAGTGCCGTTCTCCTGGAACAGGCAGTCGCTCGCGACGTGGAGGAGGTCTATCCCGATCTGATCGTTTTCCACGTGTATGGCGATCACCGTGCCTACGAGCGAATTATTCGGACCCTTCGCTCAAAAACGGCAGCCGACATCATCATTCAAACCGACCACGTCGTGAATCCGCTTGAACCGGTGTGTGACACCGGCTTTCATCTTCAATGGTCGCCGCCCGAGGGCTGTACGGGGCATTTCTGGTTCAAGCAAAAGAGCTGGGAGGAGTTCATGTCCAGCGTCTGGAAGCCAGCCATGGCGGCGAAATATGGCCTTGCGCTGGAACCGCGTCGCCAGCGCTGGAATGCCTACTTGCAGGAAAATAATCTTCAAATAGCGGATCTTCTCGCCGACCCGCCGCATCCCAACGCCGAGGGGTGGGCCCTCATGGCTAACCTGTTCACCTCTTGGATCGAGGAGCTTGTGGATCATCCTCAAAACAATGGGCGGAACACTTCCGACCAGGTACGAAGTTTTACTTCGCCTGTTCCTGGCGAAAAGACCCGCTATGAGTTTTATGGCAACCGCGCCGAACTCATTGCCGCCGGGCCCCTGGACGGAAAAGTCAATCTCACAATCGACGGAAAGCCGCCTCGCGAGCTCGACGGCTGCTGGCAAACCAGCCGCGTGACGGGTTTGCCGAATGTCCCGGAATGGCCGGCCCTGAAAAAAGTCGACGTCCGCCAGTCATATCGCGAAGAGGATGTCTGGACGCTTCGGGTACGGAATTTCGACACTTCGCAAGAAAGCTTCGACTTTGACGTCGAGAGCGCGCGTACAGGAGCAGAGGGAAGCGGATCGGGCAAGGACGTTTTCAAGTCGCGCTCGGGGAACGTGACCCTACAGCCGGACGCCTGGAACTTTTCCTACGCCAAATTAATATCCGGTAAAGGTCTCGCGGATGAACAAAGCTTTCAATGGGAGCGACGCTTCGTCTGTGGCGACGAACCGCCGACGGCCCTGGCAAACGGCTCGGTGCAGCAGCGTCATGTACTGGGAACCGGCCTTGCCAATGCACATCATGTCATCGAGTTGACTGTTCCATCCGATACGCCCGCGATATTGGAATTGCGCGCTTACCGACCGCCCCTTGTTGAGTGATATTGCCCATAATGAACGCGCTGATCAGGCAGATCTCCGACAGTACTGTTCAGCAACGGGAAACACCTTCATGGATCGAAAAAAAGGCCCATCCGCCACCTCCGACTGGGTCATCCGCAGCGCTCGACCCGGTAGCGTCGAGCGTATCGAAGCGTGGTTCGGCAGCCACGGTTACGACCCGCACCGCCACGACACTTACTCGATCGGTCGCACCCTCGCAGGCGTGCAAAGCTTTCATTACAAGGGTTCGTTGCGCCACGGCGTTCCGGGCAACACCCTCGTGCTTCACCCCGACGAACTTCATGATGGCATGGCCGGCACCGACGCGGGTTTTCGCTACCGCATGGCCTACATCGACCCGGCATCGATCCAGAACGTTCTGGGTGGGGAACCCTTGCCCTTCATCGCCTGTGGGCTTTCGAACGATCCGCGCCTGTACCATGCCAGCCAGGCCTTCGTGCAAGCGGTGGACCATCCCTTGGAAACGCTGGAGGAGCAGGATGCCCTGTATGACCTGGCGATGGCGTTGCGTGCTGTCGCAGGCAAGCCGCGTGGCCGCAAGAGCCTGGATTACCGCTCAGCCGAACGCGCCAGAGCGTTCATCCTGGAGCATTTGCACCTGGGTATTACGCTGGAGATGCTCGAAAATGCCAGCGGGCGCGAGCGCTGGAGTCTGTCACGGGACTTCAGGGCGCTCTACGGCACCAGCCCCTACCGTTTTGTCACCCTGCGCCGCCTGGATCGCTTTCGCGGGTTGATCCTTGACGGCTTCACACTGGTTGACGCCTCCCTCGCCGCAGGCTTTCACGATCAAAGTCACATGACCCGACATTTCACGCGCTGCTACGGCGTGCCCCCCATGCGTTGGCTGGAACGCTTGCGGCCTGCCCGCTGACGTGCAGGATCGTACAAGATCGATGGGTTCACGGTTCGATAGGCTGACGACTTCCATTCAAGAGGATCTGTCATGTCTGAGTCCCGTCACCCACAAGCATCGCTTCCCATCAACCTCGCGCAAAAGGCTTCGCTGATCGAGCAGCAATGGAGCCCCAGAGTTGTAGCGGAAATGAACGACTACCAGTTCAAGGTCGTGCGAATCGAAGGCGAATTCATCTGGCACTCACACCCTGAGACCGACGAAGCGTTTCTTGTGCTGGAAGGCACCTTGCGCATCGACCTGCCAGAGGGCTGCGTCCACGTGAATCCGGGTGAACTCTATGTGGTGCCACGCGGCGTTGCACACCGGACCGCCGCGCAAGGTGAGGCGAAACTGATGATGATCGAGCCGCGAGGCATTTTGAACACCGGCCATGAAGAGGGCGAGCGAACGGCCTTGAACGACGTCTGGATATGACTCAACGCCGCCGTGCGCCATGGATTATCAAAAGACCTGGAAATATCCACGGGCGCACGCCGGGGTTTACGAGGCAGTCTCACGCGAGGCTTGTTCGAACCGTTCGCACAAGAAATCCAGCAATGCCCGTACCCGTGGCGCCAGGTAGCGGCTACGGGGGTAAAGCGCGTACACGGGGGCTTCGTCCGATTGCCATTGCGGCAGCACCAGACTCAAGCGTCCCGCCGCCAGGTCCGCGCTCACGTCCCAGATGGATTTGAGGACGATACCGTGGCCATCGATCGCCCATTGGCGGGCCAATGCGCCGTCGTTAGTCTCGCGCGCAGCCTCCAGAGGCACCTTGAACAGCATCACTTCCTCGCCACGGTGCAGGCGCCATTCGCTGGACCAACCCGACTGGCCGGCGACAATGTGATCGAAATCGGCCAACTGCTGCGGATGCTCGGGCGTGCCCTTGCGTTGCAGATAACTCGGCGCGGCGCACAGGACGCGGCGATTGGTGGCCAGGGGGCGGGCGATCAACGAGCTGTCCGGCGGCACACCGAATCGGATCACCAGGTCGACATCGTCCGCGATCAGGTGCGACAGCGAGTCGGACAGCAGCAGCGCCGGCACCACCTGGGGATAGCGGGCAGTGAACTCATCCAGCCACGGATTCAACACATGCCGGCCGAAATCCGAGGTGGCGGACACCCGGATCTTGCCGCGGATTTCCTTTTTCTCCGCTGACAGCGCCGCTCGCGCATCGTCCAGCGCCTGCAACGCCTGACGGCAATGTTGCAGGTAAATCCGCCCCTCATCGGTCAGCCGCAGTTGGCGGGTGGTGCGCTCGAACAGGCGAGTGGCCAGCGATGCTTCGAGCTTGAGCAAGCGGGCGCTGGCGGCGGCTGGCGACAGCCCCAGCTTGCGCCCTGCAGCTGAGAGGCCGCCCAGTTGGGCCGCTTCGACAAACAGGCGGATGGCATCGAGGTTATCCATCATTGTTCCAGTATTTTTGAAAATCCATCAAAGATTAGCCTAATTATCAAATTCGATCAGTAGTCGCAGACTGAGTCCATCCACTTCATTTGGCTCAGGAACGCTCACCATGACGACCCCTTCAACGTTGTTTGAACCCATCGCCTTCGCCGGCCTCAATGCCCCTCACCGGGTAGTGATGGCACCCATGACCCGGGCGCGCAGCAGCCAGCCCGGCGACATCCCCAACAGCCTCAACGCGCAGTACTACGCGCAGCGTGCATCGGCGGCCTTGATCGTGACCGAGGCGGCGCAGATATCCCCTCAGGGCAAGGGTTATTCCTTTACCCCCGGCATCCACACTGAAGCGCAAGTGGAAGGCTGGCAGGGCGTGACCGAGGCGGTGCATGCCCAGGGCGGTCGCATCTTCCTGCAACTGTGGCACGTGGGGCGCTTGTCCCATCCGGACTTCCATCAGGGCGCACTGCCAGTGGCGCCGTCCGCCGAACCCTTCGAAGGACAGATCTGGAAAGTCGACCCGGTCACGGGGCAGGGGGGCATGTTCGATAGCCCGACGCCTCGGGCGCTGACCAAGGCAGAGATCGCACAGATTGTCGACGACTTCCGTCAGGCCGCACGTCGGGCAATCCGGGCCGGTTTCGATGGCGTGGAGATCCATGGCGCCAACGGTTATCTGGTGGATCAGTTCCTGCGCACCACCTCCAATACGCGGACCGATGAATACGGCGGCTCGCGCAGCAACCGCCTGCGCTTTCTCAAGGAAGTGGTCGATGCGGTCAGCGAGGAAGTCGGGGCCGAACGCACGGCGATCCGCCTGGCCCCCTTTCTGACCGCCCGTGGCATGGCCTGCCCGGACATCCTCCCGACCATACTCGAAGCGGCCGAGTACCTGCAGGCCAAGGGCATCGGCTATCTGCATCTGGTCGAAGCGGACTGGGACGATGCACCGGTGTTCACCGAGTCGTTCCGTCAGGCGATCCGCCAGCGTTTCACTCGCCCGATCATCGTCGCCGGCAACTACGACCGGGCGCGCGCCGAGTGGGTGATCGGCCAGGGCTATGCCGACCTCGTGGCGTTCGGCAGACCCTTTGTCGCCAATCCGGATTTGCCGCTGCGCCTGGCGCAGGACCTGCCTTTGGCCCCGCTTGATCCCGCCACGCTGTTCGGCGGCACGGCCAAGGGCTACAGCGATTACCCTGCCATCACCAAGGAAGAAACCCCATGCGCTCGTTGATCACTGGCCTGTTGGCCGCCGCTGTCACTGCTACGGTTCTGGGCCAGCAGGCAGTCGCCGCAGAACCCACGCTGGTTACCCCCAAGGTGCTGATTGCCGATCCCGGCGCCAAACCTGAACAGGTCCAGGCGCAGACCCTCGCGGCACGGCGTTACGCAACGTTCTGGTCGTCCGGCGATCCGGCTCTGGCCCGCCTGGCACTGGCGCCCGACTTCATGGACCGCGCCTTGCCGCCGGGACGGGCACAGGGCATCGCCGGGCCCCTGGCGGCGTCCACGGCGTTCCACGCGGCCGTGCCCGACCTGAACTGCGAAGTGCAGCAGATGATCGTCAGTGGCGATCGGGTAGTGTCGTTCCTGCGCTTCACCGGGCACTTCACCGGCACGTTCAATGGCGTGAAAGGCCAGGGCCAGGCGGTGAATTTCATTGCCACCGACATCTACCGCATCGCCGATGGCAGGATTGCCGAGAACTGGCACCTGGAGGACAACCTGACGTTCCTGCAACAGATTGGCGTTATCGCTCCATGACATAGGTGCCGGGGGCAGGGCAGAGGGGCGGGTACTTGCGCGAGCCGAGCCTCTTCGGCGCCGGCCGGCTATCGCCCGAGCGCTGCCCGATCCATTCGCGCCAATGCGGCCACCAACTGCCTGGCTGGCGCTCCCCGGCGTTTTGCAGCCAGGTGTCCGGGGTCTCGGCGTCGGCAGGCGCCGCGTAGTAGAACGACTTGGGGTTGCCGGGCGGGTTCACCAGGCTCTGCAGGTGGCCGGCGTTGGACAGCACGTAGGTCGTGTCCTTGCCAAACAGCCGCGCGGTCCCATAGCAGCCCTGCCATGGAGTGATGTGATCGGTGGTACCGCCCACAACATAGGCGCCCACCTGCACCTGGGTCATGTCGATCGACTCACCGGCAATCTCCAGGGTGCCGGGGTTGCTGTAGGGGTTCTGCTGGATCAGGTCGAGGTAGTCCGCGTGCAGTTGGGCGGGCAGGCGCGTGGTGTCGTTGTTCCAGGCCAGGATGTCGAAGGCCGGCGGCTTGTTGCCCAGCAGGTAGTTGTTGACCCAGTAGTTCCAGATCAGGTCGTTGGGCCGCATCCAGGCGAACATGCGCGCCATGCCCTGGCCGCTCAGCACGCCCTTGCGCCGGGAGCTGGCCTTGGCCGCGCGCAGGGCGGACGGGGTGGTAAACAGCCCCAGGGTGGTGTCGTCCAGCGCCGAGGGCATGTCGAGCACGCACACCGCCCAGTTGGTGTTGACTACCTTGTGGCCTTCGCCACGGGCCGCCAGCCAGCCCAGGTAGGCCGCCAGGGTGATGCCGCCCGAGCAGGAGCCCCACATGTTCACATCCGGGCTACCGGTGATCCTGCGCGCCACGTCCACCGCCTGGTCGAGGCACAGCGCGTAATCGGACAAGCCCCAGTCGCGATGCTCGCGGGTGGGGTTGCGCCAGCTGATGACGAAGAGGTTCACGCCGCTGTCCTGGATCCACTGGATCAGGCTTTTCTCCGGCGACAGGTCGATGGCGTAGTACTTATTGATTTGCGGCGGCGACATCACCAGGGGCCGGGCATAGATATTTTCGGTGGTGGGCGCGAACTGCAGCAGCTCGAACATCTCGTTGCGAAACACCACGGCGCCCTTGGCCGTGGCGATGTTTTCCCCCACTTTGAACGGCGTGCTGTCGACCTGTCTCGGCAGCCCACGGTTGGTCAGCATATCCTCGCCGAACTGGCGGATGCCCCTGGCCAGGCTCATGCCTCCGGTGTCCACCAGCTTGCGCAGCGCCACCGGATTGGTCAGCGGCGAGTTGCTCGGTGCCACTGCATCGGCCAGGAGCGCTGCCACGAACCGCGCCTGGCTCTTTTCCAGCGGGGCCAGATCGGTGGAGTCGATGAAGCGGGTCAGCTCACTTTGGCCGGCCAGGTAGCTCTGCAGCAAGGCGCGCAGGAAGGCGTTGGATTGCCAGGCCGGATCGGCGAAGCGCTTGTCCTTCGGGTCCGGCGCGATGCTGGAATTGCCGCCAACGATGCCGCGCAGTTCCTTCAGGTAGCCACCCAGATGAGCGCCCGCCTTGAGCGGCGACTTGGCCACGGCCTTGAGCAGGTAGCCCGCCGAGCCGGCCAGATCTGCCGCGCGCACGCTGACCAGCGGATTGCCTGCCAGGGTCTGATCGGCAGCCGTGCCGATCAACTCTTGTTGCCGGCTGTTGTCCGGGAGATCGCCATCCTTGCGCGGTCGACGCTTTCGGCCGGTCGCCGGGGGGCGCGGGGTGGGGGTTTCGGTCTCGCTCGTTCGGGTGGATCTGCTCATGTCGGCCCTCGTGTCCGGTCTTGTTGTTTTGCACCGACTCTAGGGGGCAACGGGGGCGGCCATTTCACATTGCACGACAGCGAATTTTCATTTCATGACAAGGGCGATCGCGGGAACGCCGATTGCCCGGGTCGGGACGTGGTGGCTGACGTGCGAAATTCGCGACATTCGAGGACTGCGGCTGTTTCCTGGTGAACGCTGCGGAGATTGAAGCGGCAAACGCTGCTCAGCCTCTGCGGTCGACTCAACGACAGGCAGCGTAGTCATTTGATCGTAACCACGACCTTGCCCTTCACGAAAGGCTGGCATCGGCCCAAAAGCGGTCTGTTGCGAATGTTCCTTCTCGTACTTCACAACAGACCCGCATAGCAGGTTTACCCGCTGAACGCGAAGGGCGTTCAGGTCCGCGCCGTATGAAAGGTGATCGCGTAGCCATCGGGATCCCTGGCCACAAAGAAGCGACCGAATGGGCCGTCTGCGAGCGGGCTCAGGATCACTCCGCCTCGCTTGAGAATGAGGTCGTGCAGGACATCCGCGTCGTCGCACGCGATCCAAAGCACCATGCCGATACCGAGCGGACCCGTTTCCGGAAGTGCATGGATTGGCTCCCGCAGCGCCAGCGGAATCGGCTCGGTCTTGAAAATCGCTGCTCCGGGAGGACAGTGTGCCGACGCCTCGAAACCGAAAATCTCCAGGTAGAACGTGCGGGATGCCGCGAGGTTGCGCACTTGCAAGGCGATAAAGTCAGGTCCGATTGGAGTTGTCATATCAGCGTCCATCAATCAATATAAGGGACCTGACAATAATATAAGGGTCCTGATATGTCAAAGCCGAAGCTCGTGCCTCGAAAAGGGGGTGACTGGATTGGCTACAACCTGAAAATCACCCAACATCGATTGAGGCAGCGCCTGGACGCCGAACTTGCACAGCTCGGCATCACGGCGCCGCAGAACGCAGTTTTACTTGCCGTCGCCGGTAATCCGCAAATCTCCAATGCCGAGTTGGCTCGTGCGGCGTTTGTGACGCCGCAGACCATGCAGGCGATCCTCGTCAATCTTGAGCGTGGAGGCCTGATCACGCGTAGCCCGCACCCCAAGCACGGCCGGGTGATCATGACCGAGCTTACGGCGACTGGTCAGAAGGCAGTCGCCGACGGCGCGAAAGCTGCTGACGCAGTGGAACAGCAAATGCTCTCCACGCTGTCAGCTGAAGAAATCGAGCTTCTTCGCGAGTTGCTCAAGCGTTGCGCCGCCGCCTTGGACGATCAAACATCCGACAGCTAGGGATTAGCTTCAGAAAAAGCTCCCCTTTTTCGGAAAGCGGCTCTATGGCTAGCATCGCTTGATGCTGCCGCAGCGTGGGCGAGTGCCAGAGCGGTTCTGTATTCCAAATAGGAATGCAATATATAAAATTAATGAATTTTTATTATCGCTTTTTATGGCCTAAGTTGGTTCAAGGACATGGAGAACCGCCTTGAAATCATTACCACTCAACTCAGCTGAAAAGTTTGATAACACACGGGCCAATGAGTACGGACGACAGAGCCGTATCGCACTGGCAGGTTATGACGCCTGTCAGGACTTGGCGGCGTGCATGCTCGCGGCAAGCCTTGGCAATATGGGCTCGGCAAAAATACTGGTAGTCGGTGCTGGCGGTACGGCGCAGGAGATCATCGCGATGGCCGCGCTTGAGCCGGGCTGGCGTTTCACCGCCGTTGATCCATCTGGGCCGATGCTTGAAACCGCGAAACAGCAGTTAGCCGTGAACAACTTGCTTGAAAGAACGGACCTGCATCTTGGGCACGTTGAAGACTTGGCGGCCGATGAGTCCTACGACGCAGCCACTTTGATCGGTGTACTCCATCATCTCGATGGGGATGATGCCAAAGAACAAATTTTACGATCCATTCGGGCTCGTCTGAAACCGGGAGCCCCACTGATTGTCGCCGGCAATCAATATGCCTATGCCAGCCAGCCGTTACTCCTCGCGGCCTGGGGGCAACGCTGGCGGCAGCACGGAGCCAGCCCGGACGAAGTGAAAGTCAAGCTTGGTAAAATTCTTCAAGGCGCTGACCCTCCACATTCTGAGGCGGCGGTTCAGAAGCTTTTACATGACGCGGGTTTCGGGGACGCTACCCGTTTTTTCAGCAGCCTGTTCTGGGGTGCCTGGTTGACGTGTAAAACAGTCTGAACAGCAATGTGAGAGGCGGTTTCTGGCTGATTGCTAGCTGCCATTCATCTTCACCTGTTCATCATGTCGCCATGATGTGTGTCGCCTTCCATCGCATCCTCCGGCGTCCTGGCGGCGACTTGCTGAACAGAAAAAGGGGGGCAGATTCATTTTTACAGAAATAAAATCAGTCCCCCTTTTTCAATGATCCAGCCGGTGTCACCCCTTGGTCAGATCAACCAACGGCGTCTGCCGCACCTCAGTCTCCCGCCCATCCTGAATCTCGCTCACCTGCTTCAAGGCCTTATCCACTGCCGCCTTATCCGCCAACAAGCTGTAGCTGATGCGGAATTGCTTGTGTTCCTTCGGCCCAATGGTCGGTACCAGGTTCAGTGGCCGCTGATAACGGCGGTTGTAGGAAAAACTTGTCCCCGGCTCCAGCCCCGTGACATAGCCCTGGCCTTGGGTATCGGTGTTTTTCCACAGAGAAAACACGGGCAGTGTTTGAGTGTTGAAACCGACCGAAACACCCAGGCTGCCGGCCTTGTTATGCAACACGGTCAACGTATCGCCCTTGGCATCGGCATACGGCACCACGTTGTAAACCGTTTCGTCGTAGTCCTTGGTCGGTGCGCGGTAGGTTTGCCAGTCGGGCAGATCGCCCTTGGCCTTGTCGTTGAACGGCGACACCTGTTTCACCGGCGCGGCGAAACGAGCACCCTGCTCCAGGAACGGGGTGCTGAAGTTACTGTGATACAGCGCCTGGTATTCCTTCGGATAGTCACCGTTGTTGGTCAGGGTGTCGTTGAGGGCGAACACAACGCTGCCGGGTTCGGTGACCAGTTCGGTCGCGACGGAGAAGTCGACCTTCTTGAACGCCTGCTCTTTCAGTTCACCGCGCAGGGTGATGGCGTACGGTGGTTTTTCATCGATGTGCAGGGTGACTGTGTTCGCAGGAATGTTGGCGGCCCGACCGTGCAGGGTCAGCAGTTCGCCGTTGTCGACGCCGGGGTGGCCGACCCATTCGTATCCGCAGCGGGTGACCAGCTCATTGAAACCTTCCAGCCAGCCCAGACCACCGCGGCCATTGAGTTCGATAAAGGACGGATTGACCACTTCCTTGACCGGCGAATCCCAGCCCATGCGCACATTGCCAACCGAGGCCTGCAAGACGTTCATTCCGCGAGTCGGCACTACCGAGAGTTTCATCGTGCCGTTATCGATGTCGACGATGCTGACGCCCTCCTGCCGACCGCCGTGCAAGGTGCGCAGGGTGACACTGAAGGGTTTGTCGGTTTTTACGCCGAGTTGCTGGCTGGTGACCTGCCAGTTCTGGGCGGCTTTATCGGTGTCGAGCAGAACGTAATCCCAGGCCATGGCGTGGGAGGCAGCGGACAGTGCGCTGAGGGCAACAAAGAGTTTGAGCGGAATCATGGCAGCAGCCTTTCTTGGAGTTGTGCCATTTTTATAGACTTGATGAAACGTTTCAGCAAGCTTAAAAATTAACAAAACATCGGCATACGACAAGAAAGATTTGGGACGAATCGGAAAATTGAGTCGATGCCATTGCGAGCAAGCGCTTTCCCTTATGGTTCCAAACATGACGTCCCGGGCGACCCGCGTCATATTCGTCGAAGGTCAGCGCCCTGGGCCGGCAGTGCCCAGGGCGGGAGGCCTTCCTGGCGTTCACACGTTCGGTATGTGCTGCGGGCAAGATGAGGGCTTAGTCAACCATCACCTCGTCCAGTGCCTGCTCGAGGGTGCTGACCGTGCGCTCGATATTGTGCAGCTTTTCGAGTCCGAACAGACCGATGCGGAAGGTCTGGAAGTCGGCCGGTTCGTCGCATTGCAACGGCACGCCTGCGGCGATCTGCAGGCCGTGGTTGGCAAATTTCTTGCCATTCTTGATGTCGGCATCATCGGTGTAGCTCACCACTACGCCGGGGGCCTGAAAGCCGGCTGCGGCCACGCTTTTGATGCCTTTGCCGGTCAACATGGCGCGCACCCGATCGCCCAGCGCCTGTTGTTCGCCGCGGACCTTGTCGAAGCCGTAGGCTTGCGTCTCTTTCATCACTTCGTTAAATCGCGCGAGGGAATCGCTGGGCATGGTCGCATGGTAGGCATGTCCGCCCTGTTCGTAGGCCTGCATGATCTGAAGCCACTTTTTCAGGTCGCAGGCGAAGCTGCTGCTCTGCGTCTGCTCGATGCGTTCGAGGGCCAAAGAGCTGAACATCACCAGGGCGCAGCAAGGGGAGGCGCTCCAGCCTTTCTGCGGTGCGCTGATCAGCAGGTCGACTGCGCATTTGTGCATATCAACCCAAAGCGTGCCTGAGGCGATGCAGTCCAGCACGAACAGGCCACCCACCGCATGCACGGCGTCGCCGACGGCCCGCAGGTAGTCGTCGGGCAGGATAATCCCTGATGAGGTTTCAACGTGGGGGGCGAAGACAATCTGCGGCTTCTGCGCCGCAATGGCTGCCAGCACTTCGTCCAGAGGGGGTGGGGCGTAGGCAGCCTGGCGACCCGTGTCGACCGGTCGGGCTTTCAGCACTGTGGTGGCCGCCGGGATGTTGCCCATCTCCAGGATCTGGCTCCAGCGATAACTGAACCAGCCGTTGCGTATCACCAGGCATTGCTGGCCGGTGGCAAACTGTCGCGCCACCGCTTCCATGCCGAATGTGCCGCTGCCCGGGACCACCGCAACAGCCTGGGCGTTGTAGACCTGTTTCAGGGTCCTGGAGATGTTCTTCATCACGCCTTGAAATGACTGCGACATGTGGTTGAGCGAGCGGTCGGTATAGACCACTGAGTACTCGACCAGCCCCTCGGGATCGATACTGGGATAGAGCTTTGACATGGATGACTCCTTTGGCAGAGATATCAGTGGTATCGACCCTGCCCTAAGCCCTGGCAAATGACAAGATTGCTCGGGATTGAATGGCGACATCTGTCGAGCGATGGGCATCATCAGGTCGATTAATGGACGTGGCAATGCTCGCAGGTGGCTGCTGAGTTGTGGGAGGGTGGGCCTTAAAGGTTCCAACCTCCTTACGTTCGGTCGATAACGACCCGTTAAGAAGGGCGGCAGCCGACTCAGAGCGGACGGTGGCGCCAGGCAATAAATGGCCGCAAGCAGACGTTCATCGCCGCAGCATTCAGGAAAATGCAGCTTCTATAAATGCTTCTAACGCCTTGTCTTCCAGGATTTCGATAGAGAAGTGCCCGAAGCGCTTGGGCAACCAGATAATGCGTGTCCCGGACGGGGATTGCAGGTTCGCGCGGGCCAATGGCTTTCCGTTTTCGTCTTCTGGCTGAACACCGGCGACCATCAGTTCGTCGTAGGCCTTCTCGATGTCCGGCGTCGAATAGCAGTGGCGATAAATCATCCCTTCTCCCGAGGAGTCCAATAGCTCCCTCAGGTTCCCCGCCAATGGCTGTACCAACATGAAACGCTCCTGACCGATCAGCGCAATCGCGTAGCGCACGTGCAGATCACCTCGTTCCCAAACGAGCGTTTTGGAGATCCTGGCATTGAGTATCTGTGCGTAGTAAGCACAGGCCTCTTCGAGATTATTGACCAGTACATCTACGTGACTGAACTTCAGATCCATTGCAGCCTTCCTGTTGAACCGACGTCCATGTTAAGCCGGACCCGCTCAGAGTTCGATGGATTTCATGAAGCTATATTGTTGGTGTAGAAGTGCGCCAATCCGGCGATAAACCAGCGTTCAAACTGAGGTAACCGAGGGGTTGTCCATCGCTGGAGGCGAATCAAAGTGACTGTCCGCTCCTGGGCGATCGCTACCCGCAATTCATCCCTCACCTGTTCATCATCTCGCCATGATGTGCGTCGCCCTCCATCGCGTCCTTGCCATGGTCGGAAAGCTGGGCGTCAAACCACTGGTGGAGCGCCGCTATCAATGCTGGATCGGAGGTCTTGAAGAGCAATTGGGCGCCGCCTTCAATGTCGCTGTAGTCGATCTCGATTTGTCCGGGCTTGGCGGCTTTCAGTTCCGCGAGGCCGGGCATGTCCTGGCCATGGATGTGCGCCGGGCCTGAAAAATCACCTTTGAGAAACCGCTGCTGGATTTCCTGGAGGTGCTGGCGAACCAACTGCACTTGTGTCGCATCTTCCGGCGTTTTGGCGACGACTTGCTGAATGCCGCCTTCGGCGGTTTTGCTGAAGACATGGGTTGTCGCTGCGAGGCTGAACGGCATGACATCCTTGCCGCGACCTGCCACCTCGGCTTGCCGCTGGGCGTCGGCATGCGAATGGTCGAGGGTCTGAGCGTGCAGGTTTGCAGCCAGCGTCCAGAGCACTGTTAAGGCGATGGCCGTTTTTAGCACGGTCTTTCTCCAATAGAGGCAGGGCGTCGAGCCGATGCCGGCGCTTCAATCCAGCAGGCGCGTGAACGCCGCGACGCCCACAGGCGGCGTACCGGATCAATCACTCAGTGTATCGGCCCAGGCGGGACGGCTGGAATCATGCGCCACCCTTCGGCGCACTGGCGCACATTCGGGTAGTAGCCTCGGGCGGAATCGCAGTAGTACCAGTTGGCGGCGGGTGGAGGGGCGGGTGGCGCTGAAGCCGCAGTCCCGGGAGGTGGGGCAACCATCACTGGTGGTGGGCTGGCCTGGTAGTAGTACACCGGCGGGGCCGGATAGTAATAAACCGGGTAGGCGGGGTAGTAATACGGGTTGAAGACGTGCGCAGCTTCCAGCCCAGGCCCAAACCAATGCCCAGGCCCCACCATCCGGCATCCCCGCCATGACCGCCATGTCCACCGCCATGGGGCCCGGCATTGGCCGGTAGCGCGAAACTGGTGACCAGCAGGATGATGCCTGCCAACAAGCACCGTCCGATCAGGCTTGATTTGTTCATTTGGGCTCATCTCGACACCGAGGGGTCAATTCGAGCATAGGAGCCGGCAGGGTGGGGCATCTGATCCACATCAGTAAACGGATAGACAAGAGAGCAAGGGGATGGATGGTCAATCGCGACCTCGACGTCAAAACGTGGTCAAGCGACGGCCAGCAAACGGCCCTGACAACCCGGTCTTTTCTTGTGAGTAACGTCGAGGTGCCAGGCAACAGGCTGCCAGTACAGTGACAGCACAGAACAAGGCAATTACAATTTGATTAACATCCAGCGACTCGAGCGATTGAATACCCCATGGAAAGCAAGACTGCGCGCCTGACCGTGCTCATTGACCCCGTCAAGAAAAAAGCGTTCGAGGAACTCTGTGCAGCACAAGACCTGACGTCTTCGCAGGTTGTCCGGCAACTGATTCGTGACTATCTGGCCACTCACGGCGCCAGCTATACGACCAAGAGCAAGCATGCCGCCAGTACCAAGTCATGACCCAAACTGGCCGTTAGTCTCTAGAGGGTCGACGTACCCTCTACGTGACTGACCGCTTTGGCCAGCGCGGTGTTGAAGTCGGCGTGGTAATGCTCCGGGCCAATGTCTTGCAGGATACCCACCCTGTCGAGCTTGCCGAGCACCTTCGTATTCGCCTCGCAAAGCTTTACCACGATATTGCGCTTGTGCAGCTGCTGGATGACTTCCTCCAGCACTTGCAAGCCCGTGATATCCATAAACGGCACGCGCTTCAGACGGATAATCAACAGACGTGGGTCTGTATGGGTCTGTGCCAGCACTCGCTCGAAGGTCTCGGCTGCAGCAAAGAACAGTGGCCCTTCAATCGTGTAGATCAGTATCCCTGGCGGCAAGTGCGCATGGCCATTGGCTCTCAGCTCTTCTTCAAACTCGTGCTCGACGACCTGTTGCACCTCCACGGATGAAGCCATGCGCCGCATGAAATGCAGCATGGCAAGAATGACACCGATATTTACGGCGATCACCAAGTCACTGAACACTGTGAGGCTGAAGGTGATGAGCAGAATAGACACATCTGCGCGTGGGGCTCGCTGGACCATGCGCTTGAAATGTTTCAACTCGCTCATGTTGTACGCGACCACGAAAAGAATGGCGGCCAGGGCGCACATTGGGATGTTTGCAGCCAGGGGTGCCAGAAACAGAATAATGAACACCAGGGTGACCGCGTGCGTAATGCCGGCCAGCGGGCTTGTGCCGCCGTTACGGATGTTGGTGGCAGTACGGGCAATGGCTCCGGTCGCTGCGAAGCCGCCAAACAAAGGCGTGACCAGATTGGCAATCCCCTGACCGATCAGTTCCTGATTGGAATCATGCTTGGTACCCGCCATGCCATCGGCCACCATTGCAGACAGAAGCGATTCGATTGCTCCCAGCATGGCGATAGTGAAAGCCGGACCAATCAAATCGATGACGCGAGAGAGCGTGATTTCAGGCAGGCTTAACGCTGGAAGACCTTGAGGTATGCCACCAAACGCGCTGCCAATCGTGGCCACTCCTTCGAAATGAAAGGCTGACTGTATCGCCGTAGCGACCGTCATTGCGACCAGCGGGCCAGGCACCCGTTTGAGGCCGGGAATTTTGGACGCGGTGACGACCAGGAACAGACTGAGTGCGGCCAGCAGGGTAGTGGCTATATGAAGATCCGGGAGCGCCTGTAGCAAATGCCAGAGCTTTTCATGGAAGTGCTCTCCACTGATCGCCGGTAAGCCGAAAAAGTCTTTCCACTGTCCGACCCAGATGATCACGCCGATGCCGGCGGTGAATCCGACGATCACTGGATCGGGGATAAACTTGATGATTGCACCGAGCCGGGCGACCCCGAGCAATAACAGCATGGCGCCCGCCATCATCGTAGCGATTTGCAGGCCGTCAACCCCATGCTTGGCCGTGACGCCCGCCAGAATCACGATGAACGCACCTGTTGGCCCTGCAATCTGCAAGCGGCTCCCCCCAAAGAGCGAAACCAGCAGGCCGCCAATGATTGCGGTGTAGATGCCTTGTTCAGGCTTGACGCCAGAGGCAATGGCAAACGCCATGGCCAGGGGGAGTGCCACGATCCCGACTATCACGCCAGACACCAGGTTGCGGAGCCAGTGCTTTCGACCCAACAACCCCGCCTTCCATGCCTCACCTATCGCAATCACGGCTAGCTCCTCAGTGGATGCATGTGCATAATATTAACATGCAGTGATAATTTAAATACCTTGGAACCACTGCTTCGTACGGCTGGAGATGTGGCCTGTAAAAGCTCGGACGGACCTGAGCGGGCATACACTGCATATAGAGAATTTTGAGAAAGCGCGTAGCGTGGTGACAGACATGAATCGCAAAGCTGTGAAAAGCAAACATGCCGAAGGCGTAACCTTTGACACCCACTTGATCGCAAACCCGACCAATCCCAAGGAGTGGATCGTATTCTTCAAGAAGGACGCCGGGAGGAGTTATTTTTTGGTTGATGACAATGAAGAGGTCGAGTCTTTCGGACATCTGGATGACTTGATCGCCGAACTTCGAGATCTGGGCCTCAAGACCGCTGAAATCCATATCTGACCTTTGGATGACGCCTTGGCGATGGTGACCCTCGATGTGATCAGCCGGCGTTCATCCATGGGTGATCGGTACAGGCAGGTCGAACCTGCCCCAGCCTGTCTATCTGTGTGTTCTGCATAAAAAACATCCTTGCCGCGACCTGCCACCTCGGCTTGCCGCCGGGCATCGGCATTCGAATGGTCCAGGGGCTAGGCGCGACGGCAGTTTTTTTAGCTCGGTCTTTCTTTCATTAGAGGCAAGGCGTCGAGCCGATACTGGCGTTTCAATCCAACAGGCGCGTGAGCGCCGCGACGCCCACAGGCGGCTCTGCCGTCCAGGGCACAACGATGACTGCATGCCGGGTTTGGTCGGCGACGCGCGCCATCTGTTTGCGCTCGCTCTCCAGTCGCGCTCGCAACAACGGGTCTTGGGTGTCCGTGGCCAGTAGCGACTTGTTGACCACCCACGCAAAGGGTTCGATGTTGGCCCGGCGCAAGTCATCCTGCAGCGCTGCGGCCTGAGACACGGGCGTGGCTTCGGGCAGCGTCACCAGGATGATTTTGCTGTAGTGCGCATCCTGCAGGCGCATCAAGGGTGTGACGATGTGGTCCGAGGTCTTGCCTTCGAACGCCCGAACCATCTGGCGGTGATAGGCGCCAGTGGCATCCATCAGCAGCAGCGAGTGTCCGGTGGGGGCGGTGTCCAGCACCACGAACGAGGTTCTGGCTTGAGCAACCACGCGGGAAAACGCATGGAAGACGGCGACCTCTTCGGTGCAGGGGGAGCGCAGATCCTCAATGAGCAAGGCTGTCTCATCTTCGGTCAAGGTCGGCGCGCGGGACGCTACGATCTTGTCCACGTATTTTTGGGTTTCGAGCTTGGGGTCGATGCGGCCGACGCTGAGTCCCTGCACATCGGCGTTGAGGGTCACCGCCAGATGCGCCGCAGGGTCGGTCGTACTCAAATGCACGGATTTGCCGCGCTGGACCAGGCCTAACGCGATGGCGGCGGCAATGGTGGTTTTGCCAACGCCACCTTTGCCCATGACCATGATCAGCCCGCGCTCGTCCTTGGCAAGCTCGGCAACCAGTTCCGAGAGCCCGTGATATTCGAGGTGTGATGGCGCTTGGGATGCCGGGCTTGTTGACCGGGCAGGCTGCGGGTCAAGCAGCCCGCGCAGCGCGGGCAAGCCAACGGAATCCACAGCCTTGAGGGGAATGTAGTCGACGGCCAGCGGGCGCAGCGAAGCGGGCATCTCGTCGAGCGCCTGTTGGCCAATGGCCTCGATGGCGGCAGCAATCGGGTCATTCAAGTCGCTGCGTTTGAACACGGCGTTCACGACCAGACGCTGATTTTCCAGACCCAACTCACGGAGTTCTTCGCAGGAGCGCGCCGCTTCGGCGAGCGCGCCTTTATCGGGCCTGGCTACGAGCACGACGGTGGTCAGGGCAGGGTCATTGAGCGCAGCCAAAGCCTGATTGAACAGCTGCTCCTGCATTTTCAAACCCGAGTGCGGCCCCAGACAGGACGCCCCACGATCATTGCCTTCCAGAAATCCGCTCCACGCTTTGGGCAGGCTCAACAGCCTGAGCGTGTGCCCTGTGGGAGCGGTATCGAACACGACATGGTCATAGGCTGCGCCGCCTTGCGACAAGAGGTGGGAGAACTCATCGAAGGTGGCGATTTCGGTCGTGCAGGCCCCCGAGAGTTGCTCACGCACCAGCGCAATGTCTTGATCGCTGGCTTGCGAGCCCATTTGCTCGATCACTCTGGCTCGGTAGTCGGTGGCTGCGGTTGCGGGGTCAATGTTGAGCACAAACATGCCAGGCACGTCCGGCACCGCGACAGGCTGATTGCTCAGCTCGATGCCGAGCATCTCATCAAGGTTCGAGGCGGCGTCCGTGCTCACCAGAAGCACGTTCTTGCCTGCGTCCGCCAACGCGATGGACACCGCCGTGGAGACCGACGTTTTGCCAACCCCGCCCTTGCCGGTGAAGAACACATATTTGGTGGGCTGATCGAGCAGTTTGATGGTTGGCTGCATGGTCACTCGGACCTCTCCTGCGGAGCACGACTGGGGATCTGAGTTTAGACCGATGCCCGGCATTAAAAACATTGTCTTATGAGCCAGGCGGAACATTCAGGGGCTTGTTGAAGCGCCCTACAACTCACTTCCTGAAAGCTACAGGACCTTGCGTCGTTGCCTACGGTTACGCCAGAATCCGCCGGCTTGTGCACCTCGGGGCTGCTCGGTAACTTGGTTCGCGTCACTGCGCATCAGTGATCGGGTTTAGTCGCCCTGTGGTGTATCGAAGCGCATCTGCATCTGGATAGTCAGGTCATGTCAATGCCTGCATTTCATGGTAGCTGTGCGCAGGGCGCCTTCGGGCGCGCCGGTTTGGTACTCCCCGGTCGACTAACCTGCGTACAGCTGCCACCCCTTGTTTAGTCGCAAGTGATGACGGCTCCACGTTTTTGGAGACCGCACATGATTAAGCCTTCACCCAATCCCCCGGACGCCGCTCCGACTTCCCCGGGCGAACCCGCCCCCGATTTTCACATCCCTTCGATCGCCGACATCAAGGCCACGCCGCGCACACCCTGCAGCCTGTTCAGCGTCGACCCCGAGGCCACGGCCGAAACCCTGATGGTGTACCTGGTCGAGACGCTGGCCTCGGTCGATGTGATGGTCCATCAGTTGGTCGATCATCTGGACGGTGGGTCGCGTCATGCGTTGCTGGGCATCTCCAACAGCATCATGCTGGCGGAAATCACGGCGAACCGGGTGCTGGATCAGATCGATCCGCGCGAGTAGGGCCACCCTGGGTGAGTGACCATCAAAGCGGCAGGGGCGGCATTGCGCCGCCCCTGTTCAAGCGACGGGCCACTGCGGCTCATCCATGGCCGAAGCGACCCATCAGTGACCCGCGTTTCACTTCAGGTCGAAGCGATCCAGGTTCATCACCTTGGTCCACGCCGCCACGAAGTCGTGGACGAACTTCTCTTGCGCCCCGGCGGTTGCATAGACCTCCGCCAGTGCCCGCAATTGCGCGTTGGAGCCGAACACCAGATCGACGCGAGTGGCGGTCCATTTTGGCTGGCCGGTCTTGCGGTCGCGACCTTCAAACTCTTCATTGGCCTCCGAGACCGGTTTCCATTCCACCCCCATGTCCAGCAGGTGGGTGAAGAAGTCGTTGGTCAGCGCTCCCGGCCGCGTGGTGAAGACGCCATGGGCGGTTTTTCCGACGTTGGTGTCGAGCACGCGCAGGCCACCGATCAGCGCGGTCATTTCCGGTGCGGTGAGGGTCAGCAGTTGCGCCTTGTCGATCAGCAGCTGCTCGGCCGGCACGCGGTAGCGGGTCTTGAGGTAGTTACGGAAACCGTCGGCGATGGGTTCGAGAAAGCCGAACGACTCGACATCGGTCTGTTCCTGGCTGGCGTCCATGCGTCCTGGCCGGAAAGGCACCGTGACGTTGTGCCCGGCGGTTCGCGCGGCTTGTTCGACACCGGCACCGCCGGCCAGCACGATCAGGTCGGCCAGCGACACTTTCTTGCCACCGGTATTGAACTCGTTCTGGATGCTCTCGAGTTTTGCCAGCACCTTCGCCAGTTGTTCCGGCTGATTGGCCTGCCAGGACTTCTGTGGCGCCAGACGCAGACGCCCGCCGTTGGCACCGCCGCGTTTGTCAGAGCCGCGGAAGGTGGAAGCCGCCGCCCAGGCCGTGGAGACCAGCTCTGAAACCGTCAGGCCCGAAGCCAGCACCTTGCTCTTGAGCGTGGCGATGTCGCTGTCGTTGATCAATTCATGGTCGAGGGCAGGGATCGGATCTTGCCACAGCAGCTCTTCGTCAGGCATTTCCGGGCCGAGGTAGCGCGAAAGCGGCCCCATGTCGCGGTGGATCAGCTTGAACCAGGCGCGGGCGAAGGCGTCGGCCAACTGGTCGGGATTGGCCAGGAAGCGTCGGGCAATCGGTTCGTAGATCGGATCGAAGCGCAGGGCCAGGTCCGAGGTGAGCATGGTCGGATCACGCCGCTTGGACGGGTCATGGGCATCGGGAATGATGCCGGCGCCCGCGCCGTTTTTCGGTTTCCACTGGTGCGCGCCGGCCGGGCTCTTGGTCAGTTCCCACTCGAAGCCGAACAGGTTTTCCAGGTAGTTGTTGCTCCATTTGGTCGGGGTGGTGGTCCAGGTCACTTCCAGGCCGCTGGTGATGGTGTCGGGCCCTTTGCCGGTGCCGAAGCTGTTTTTCCAGCCCAGGCCCTGTTGTTCCAGGCCGGCCGCTTCGGGCTCTGGCCCGACATTGTCGGCAGGGCCGGCGCCGTGGGTCTTGCCGAAGGCGTGGCCACCCGCGATCAGCGCCACGGTCTCTTCGTCATTCATGGCCATGCGGCCGAAGGTTTCGCGGATATCCAGCGCTGAAGCCACCGGGTCCGGTTCGCCTTCCGGGCCTTCCGGGTTGACGTAGATCAGGCCCATTTGCACGGCGGCGAGGGGGTTTTCCAGGTTGCGACCTTGCGCAGTACGGCTGTCCTCGTTTTTCCCCGGCTCGGCGACGAGCGGCACATCACCGGGCGCCTGCACGGGTTTGCTGTCTTCTTTGCCGTAGCGCGTGTCGCCCCCCAGCCATTTGTTTTCCGAGCCCCAGTAGACGTCCTCATCCGGTTCCCAGACGTCCGCGCGGCCGCCGGAAAAACCGAAGGTCTTGAAGCCCATGGATTCCAGGGCGACGTTGCCCGTGAGCACGATCAGGTCGGCCCAGGAAATATTGCGGCCATATTTTTGCTTGATCGGCCAGAGCAGTCGGCGCGCCTTGTCCAGGCTGACGTTGTCCGGCCAGCTGTTGAGCGGGGCAAAGCGTTGCTGGCCGGAGCCGGCGCCACCACGGCCATCACCGGTGCGGTACGTGCCGGCGGCGTGCCAGGCCATGCGGATGAACAGGGGGCCATAGTGGCCGAAGTCCGCCGGCCACCAGTCTTGCGAGTCCGTCATCAGTGCGTTCAGGTCATTCTTGACCGCCGCGAAGTCCAGGGTCTTGAAGGCTTCGGCATAGTTGAAACCCTCACCCATGGGGTCGGACAGGGGCGAGTGCTGGTGCAGGATCCTCAGGTTCAGTTGGTTGGGCCACCAGTCGCGGTTCGTGGTGCCACCGCCGGCGACATGATTGAACGGGCATTTCGATTCAGTTGCCATGTGTGCGCTACCCTCGGTCGTGTCCATGCCGCCATCCGGCCCGGTGCGGGCGGGAAAACGGCAAGTGAAATCAAAGACTCAGGCGGCGGGCCCGGCAGGTCGATCAACGGATCGTCGGGGTTGCGCGGGCATTCATGACAGTGGCAATCGATGTGCCGACAGATCACCCACGGTACGCCTGGTCGGTTTCTGACTCATTCTTGTCTCGATATCAGGTCTCGGCCGGCCAGAGTGCACCGGCAGAAGCTAATGCTAGTCGCCCATCGGCAAGTCAGCTAATAGTCGCAGTATTGGCAGGTGATAGGCGCAATCTCTTAGCCCTGCACAGAGTGTTGCAGGCGTTGCTTGGCAATGTGCCACAATAGCTGTTCGTTACGGCATCACGATCAGGCGGATTGAATGGATGGCCTTGGTTTTCGGCACGAGCAGGATCGTTACATTGCACAGCAGGTGCACATGGATCGATTGAATCAGTTGTTTCGCCAATCGGTTTCAGCAGTTTTCGGCAGTTTTCTGGCCGTGATCATGTTGAGCTGGCTGTGTTGGGATCGTTTTGATCACAACGTGGTTTTCTGGTGGATAGCCCTGCTGACGGGGGCGACCTTGATACGCATTCTGATGTTCGTGGTGTATTTCCACAGCCCGGCAGCGCTGCGCACGCCGCAGCGCTGGGAACTCAAGTATTGGCTGACGCTGGTGTTGTCCGCTGGCATCTGGGGTGCTGGAGCGTTGGCGGTCATGCCCAGGGACGACCTGTTGGCCCAGGCGCTGGTCATGTTGTTTACCGTCGGCATGTCCGTCAGTGCGGTGTCCTGTTACTCGGCCTACCGCTACATGACGGTGGTGTCGATTTCCCTGGTGCTGTTGCCTTGCACCCTGTGGCTGCTGTTCCAGCCGTCAACCCTGCAAATCGGGATGGCCGTGGCGGTCCTGGTGTTCGCTTCATTCGTGTTCAGGGCCACCAGCAGCCTGGCCAATGCGGTGGAAACGGCCTTTCGGCTAACCCGCGAAATGGAGCTGGCACACAGCATTTCCACGCGCGCGGCACAAACCGATGAGCTCACCGGCCTGAAAAACCGGCGGGCTTTTTTCCAGCATGCCCAGCAGGTCTATAGTCATTGCCGAAATTACCAGTTGCCGCTGTGTGCGGTCATGCTGGACATGGATCACTTCAAACACATCAACGACACCTACGGGCACCAGATCGGCGATCAGGTCCTGCGACAAATGGGTGTGGTGATCGGCCAGTCCTTTCGCGAGGGCGACATCCACGGTCGACTGGGCGGGGAGGAATTCGCGGTGTTGCTGCCCAATACCTCCATCGAGACTGCCCAGGGCATTGCCGAGGACCTCATCCAGTCCATTTCCGGGCTGATGACCGGCCCGGTTCACTGCATAACGGCCAGTGTCGGTGTGGCGGTCATGGTGCCTGGCGACAATGATTTGCACAGTTTGATGTGCAACGCCGATAAAGCGCTGTACCGCGCCAAGGCCCGTGGGCGCAACCAGGTCGCGGTGGCCGAGTAGCGCCCGGTAGCACCGGCCGGGTGCTCATCCCAGTATGAAATACACCTTGCGCACCGCCGTGAGGTTTTCCCAGGTGCCTTGAAATCCGGCGGCAACCACGAACGAAGAACCGGGGCCAAAAGTGCAACTGACACCCTGCGCGTCGGTCAGGCGTACGGTGCCTTCAAGGATATGGCACAGCTCGTCGTAATCGCATTGGCAGCGTTCCAGATGCGGGCCGGCTTCCCAGATGCCGGCCACGGCGTTTTTCTGCGGGGCCACGAAATGGCGCCAGCTGCTGCTGCGATAGGGCGCATCGACAATGGCCGGGTCATTGACTTCGAGCTCATTGGGGATCAGCTGCGGGTTGGCGAAGTTGATCACGTGCTGGGGCAGGGCGCTGGACATGCGGTTCTCCGGTTCAGGAATCGAAGCCGATACCAAAGGCATCGAAGGTTTTGAGCAACAGGTCGCGATGACCATCGCGGTCTTCCCGGGCCAGCGAGCGCTGCGCCAGCTTCACCCCGGCGTAGCGCAGTGGCTCTGGCGGAAAACGGAAGGGCGCCCTGGAGGTCATCATCAGTTCTGTTCGTTCGGTGGCTTCGCCGGCCAACAGGTCGAGCATGTTCAGCGCGGCAAAACGGCTGGCCGACACGCCTTGTCCGGTGAAGCCGAGGGCGTAGGCCACGCGACCCTGCAGGTCACAGCCGGTGAACATCGTGGTGCGCGCGGAGGTGTCGATGATGCCGCCCCAGGCATGGCTGAAGCGCACGTCGCGCAATGGCGGGAACGCCTGGTGGAACTGCTCGGCGAGGCGCTTGAAGCTCGCCGGTCGTTGCGTCAGCGCTTCATCGCGGCGGCCACCGAAGTGATAGATGGCGTCGTAGCCGGCCCAGAGTATGCGGTTGTCGGCGGTCTTGCGCAGGTAATGGAACTGGTTGCCCGAATCGGCGATGCCGTAGCGGCCGGTCCAGCCGATGGCCTGCAGTTGCTCATCGCTCAGCGGCTCGCTGACCAGGCTGTAGTCATATACCGGGATCACGCTGGAGGCCAGGTGTCCGAGCAGCGGCGGGGCGATGTTGGTCGCGAGGGCGATTTGCCCGGCTTCCATCCCGCCGTTCGCCGTGCGCAAGCGCAGACGGTCGCCGGTGTTCTGAAGCTCCAGCACCGGGCTTTGCTCGAACAACCGAATGCCCTGCTTGAGGCAGACCCGACGCAACTCGGCGGCCATCTTCGCCGGGTTGAGCAGCGCGTAGTTTGGTTCGAACACCCCGGCACCGTACAGCGGTGAGTCCAGGCGCTGTGCCAGTGCGCGGCCTTCAAGCCATTCGCACTCAATGCCGAACCGGGCGTAGTTGCGTTGCATCGAGCGCAAACCCTCGACCTGCCAGGGTTGGCTCGCCAGGTTCAACTTGCCTTCGCGCTCGAACTCGACCTGCATGCCGAAGTGCTGCAGGTCGGCCGCCAACTCGTCGAGGTTCTGCCGTCCCAGGCGGATCAGTCGCTCGGCTTCCTGGGGCCAGCGTTTCAGTGCATTGGAAACGCCATGGGAGATGCTCGGCGCGCAGAAACCGCCGTTGCGTCCGCTGGCTTCACCGCCGCAGTGCCGTGCTTCGATGATCGCGATGTTCAGGGTTGGCCAGCGTTGACGAGCCAACAGCGCCGTCCACAACCCGGTGAAGCCGCCGCCGACAACGGCCAGGTCGCATTGCAGGCTGCCCGCCAGTGGCGATGCGCTTGGCGCCTGTGCGACGGTGTCCTGCCAGAACGGGTGGGCTTGTACGTTGTCGAGCGAGTCGTGGTGCGGTGGGGACTTCATTCAGCAACTCCGGCGTTGTGGGGGGGCAATGGTCGGTCAGCTGTCGGGCAACGCCAGAATCGCCCGTGCCGCAAGGTCGGTGCCGCGAATCGCCTGCATGCGCTCGCTGAACGCCTTGAGGCGCTGTTTCATCTCGTGGTCGGCCAGCAACTGTTCGAGGGCGGCGGGCAGTGCCGCCAGCGGATCGGCGAAGCGTGGCAGGTAGCGTCCGACGCCGACTTCCTCGGCGCGCGCGGCGTTGTCGTGGCCATCCCAGCAGTAAGGGATGATCAGTGACGGCAAGCCGAAGTACAGCGCTTCGCAGAAACTGTTGTTGCCGCCGTGATGGATGAACAGCTCGCATTCCTTGAGCACCGCCGGTTGGGCAAACCAGCTGTCGAGGTACACGTTGTCCGGCACGGTGGTGTACATGTCGCGGTAGGCGCCGACGTTGATCAGGAAGCGATAGGGCAGGGTTTCGACCGTGCCGATCAGTCGTTTCATCATCTCGGTGTCGGCAGCACCGAGGCTGCCGAAGCTGATGTAGATCAGCGGCGCTTCGTTGTGCCGCGGAAAGTCAGGAACGATGTAGGGCGCTTCGCGGCGCACGCAACCGTCGAGGTAGACGTAGCGTTGCGGGTCCAGAGGTTGCTGGCGTTCGTAGCGCACCGGCGTCGGCGACAGCAGCAGGTTGAGCCACGGCGAGTCGACGAGGAACTGGCCGGGCGGGCAGGGTGGCGTGCCGTTGCTGGCGAGAAACTGCGAAAAGCGTTCATGGGCCAGTGCGACGGCTTTCAGGTAATGCTCGGTGAAGCGCTCGCGGCCTTCGACATCACTGGCCAGGCAACCGGACAGGTAGGGCGGCACGGCGGCGTCGGGGAGTTCGGTTTCCGCGCAGGAGACCATCCGCACCCAGGGGCAGCCGGCGTTGGCGATGGCCGGAAACATGACCACGTTATCGAGGACGATCACATCCGGTTTCAGCCGGCCGAGCAATTGCTGCAAGGGTTTTTCCGCTTCGATCGCGGTGTCGATGATCGCGTCCCAGGCCGGTGCCACGTAGCTGTCGATCTGTTCCAGCGGGGTCTGGTCGAAGTAGGGAATGTTGCGCTCGATGAAGCGCTCCCAATAGTGCTGGTGCTCCGCCGCCGACAATGGGCTGGCTTGCGGGATCGGGTACTCGTCGAAACCGTATTCGGCGAAGAGTCCCCGGAAATGCTCGTGGCAAATGAACACCGGTTTGGCGCCCAGCTCGCGCAGCGATTGGGCGATACCAATGCAGTTCAAGGCTGCGCCGAAACTGGCTTCTGGAAACAGGGCGATTAATTTTTGTGTGTGCATGGCGCCGCCAGATCCAAGGCGGGAAAGTCCCGCCGTTTCTGAAGATGATTTGATGCTGTCTTATTTTATAAAAAAAATCATCAAGTTTTTTGAGGTGCTTCAACGGCGCCCGAACGGGTGGCTCTGCGGGATGCCACGGTTGGCGGTTTGCGGGCGTTGCGCGGCGCTCAGGCGCAAGTGCAGGCGCAGCAGGTCGGCAGCGATCTCCATTTGCCCGCGCTCGATGTGCGCGATGATTTGCAGGTGCTCGCGCAAGGCTTCCTGCAAGCGGTGCACGCTGACCGATGGCAGCAGGTTCGGCAGGCGTCGCAGGCTCTGGTGCTGGAGCAGGGCGTCGCCGATGAAACGGTTGCCGCAGCTCTGGGCCAGCAGTTCGTGGAAGCTGATATCCAGCTCGCGGAACTGCTGGATGTCGAAGTCTTCCACCGGGCGTGCAAGCAGGGTTTGCATGGCGCTGCGCAGCAAGGCCAGGCGTTGCGGATCGGCGTTGAACTGCCCGCTGAGCAGGGCTTCAGGCTCGAGAATCAGGCGGAACTTCAGGCTTTCTTCCAGCGCGGCAAGGCTGTTCAGTGAGGGCCGAAACAGCCAGGACTGGCCGGGGCCGCGTTCAATCGCCTGGCTTTCGCTCAGTTGTTGCAGGGCTTTCTGCGCCGCCGGCCGGCCGATGTCGTACCGGCGCATCAACTCGCTGATGCTGATGCTGTCGCCCAGGCGCCCGGCCATGCGGTCGCGCAGGACCGAGGCGGCCAGCTCTTCTTCTTCGGCCTGGGGCAGGGCGGCGTTGAACGCCTGGCCGGCGGGGGCCGCGATCAGGCGATAGCCCTTGCCGGCTTCATGGCTCAGCAGGTTTTCTTCCAGCAGCACTTTGAGGGCGCCACGAATCAGGGTGCGCGAGACCTGAAAGGTGCGCGCCAGTGCCTGCTCGGCCACCGGGTCACCGGCCACCAGCCCGGTTTCCTGGGTGTGTTCCAGGATCCTGCGGGCCAGTTCCAGGTGGTTGGTGCGGGGTTTTTTCTCGGCTGTTGTGCTCAAGCGTTTTATCTCGGTTCGGTCGCTTCGGACTCAGGCGCTCATCTTATGCCATGCGCCGCTCAATCGTCAGGCGCAGAAAAAAAGCGTTGACATCTTTTGATGCTGGTCCTAATTTCTAAAAAAAAACACATGTAGTCGTTTCTCGTTTTGCCGTACTGCCTTCGAAAAAACAATAAACAATCGTCGGGTGAGTATCATGAGAAAGCTGAAAGACGTGCTGTGCGTGGGGTTGGCCGTTTCCCTGGCGATCGCTACACAGGCTGCAAGCGCGAAAGACATGGTGATTTCCATCTGGGACGGCTACATGGCCCCGGATGCGCTGGACAAGTTCAAGGCGGCCAGTGGCGTCGATGTCGACAAAGCCTTGCACGCCACCAACGAAGAGATCATGGGCAAGCTCATGGCGTCTGGCGGTGAAGGGTACGACGTGGTCTTCGTCTCCTCGCCCTTCGCCGAAGTCCTGCACAAGCAAGGCCTGCTGGCCGACATCGATCCGGTCAAGGTCCCCAATCTCAAAAATCTATACCCCGAAGCCACTCACCTGGAATACGACCCCGGCAACCATTTCTCGGTGCCTTACACCTGGGGCACGACGGGTATCTGCTATCGCGCCGACAAGGTGACCCCGGCGCCGCAAAGCTGGAACGACCTGCTCAACCCCAGCGACGCGCTCAAGGGCAAGGTCACGATGCTGGCCACCGACCGCTGGATGCTCGGGGCCGGTTTCCTCGCCAAGGGCTGGTCGGTCAACGACAGCGACCCCGGCCAGATCGCCGCCGTACGCGATCAACTGATCGCCACCAAAAAACGCATCCTCGCCTTTGACGACACCACCTTCTATTCCAAGCTCGCTTCCGGCGAATCGCTGATGGCGCACGCCTGGGACGGTTGGTGCAACTACGGCACCCAGGCCAACGCGGCGATCAAGTTTGTCGTGCCCAAGGAGGGTTCCGACCTGTGGGTGGACACCATGGTCGTGCTGAAAAGCTCGAAGCATCAGGACGAGGCGTTCAAGTTCGTCAACTTCATGCTGGCCAAGGAAAACCACATCTGGGTCGCCGAAAACATCCTCTACAAAATCCCCAACCTGGCCGCAATGGCCGGTTTGTCCGCTGACCTGCTCAAGCAATACCCCAACCTGACCATCGCTCCGAGCGAACTGGTGAAGATGGAGCAATTGCGTGACCTGGGCGGCACCACGCAGAAGGCCTACACCCGGGCCGTCACCGAAATCATGGCGGCACAGAACTAAGCCCCGCACAACGCAAGCCGCATCGAACCGAGGCATGTCCTGCATGCCTCGCCACGCTCGCAAGCCGCCTCGGTCCTGAGGCGGGAGGATATGGGTAATGAGTGCTTTGCATGCTGACAGGCGTCTGTCGGCCTGGCTTCTTGCGCCCGGCTTCGGCTGGCTGCTGACTTTTCTGGTGATTCCTTGCTTGCTGGTGCTGGTCTACAGCTTCGTCGAACGCGGTGCTTATGGCGGTATCGATTGGTTGTTCACCTGGGAAAACTACCAGCGCGCATTTGATCCGCTGTACCTGAGCATCCTGCTCAAATCGGCAAAAATCGCCGGTCTGGCAACGGTCTTCGCGGTGCTGATCGGCTACCCGGCGGCTTACGCCATTGCCCGTGCGCCACGGCGTCGGCAAGCGGTATTCCTGTTTCTGGTGATGCTGCCGTTCTGGAGCAACTACCTGATTCGCACCTACGCCTGGATCGTCCTGCTCAACCGTGAAGGCCTGATCAATCGCCTGCTGCAACTGTGCGGCTACAGCGGTGAACCCATCAGCCTGCTGTACACCGAAGCGTCGGTGGTGCTGGGGCTGGTCTACAACTACATCCCGTTTGTGATCCTGGCGATTTTCTCTTCCCTGTCGCGGATCAACAACGAACTCTGGGACGCCTCCAAAGACCTCGGTGCTTCGGGCTGGATGACCTTTCGCCGGATCATCCTGCCCCTGAGCGTGCCCGGCATTGCCGCCGGCGCGGTGTTTGTCTTCGTCCTCAGCATCGGCAATTTCATCACCGCCGATTTGCTCGGCGGCAAGCAGGTGCAGATGGTCGGCAACCTGATCTACTCGCAGTTCCTGACCGCGCGGGACTGGCCGTTCGGCGCGGCGCTGAGCTTCTTCCTGATCGCAATCATGCTGGTCCTGTTGTTCATCCAGGCACTGGTGGCCCGTCGTGCCGAAGGGGGCCGCCCATGAGTCGATCACCTTCCGTTGGCGGCAGCGTCCTCAATGCGCATCTGGGGCTGGTCTACGCCTTCCTCTATGTGCCGATCCTGGTGTTGATCCTGCTCTCGTTCAACAAGTCCGGCTTGCCCACCGCCTGGGGCGGGGTGTCGCTGAAGTGGTATGCGGCGCTGGCGCACAACTCGGCGATTTTGTCGGCGGCGCTCAACACCCTGATCGTGGCGCTGTCGGCGACCTTCATTGCCTGTGTGCTCGGCACCTTGCTGGCACTGGGCATCGAGATGCGTCGCAAGGGCGATGACAAGGGGCAGGTGGTCGACACCTTGTTGATGGCGCCGATGATCATCCCCGACATCGTCCTGGCCATCGCGCTGCTGAGCTTCTTCAACCTGCTCAAGGTCGGGCTGGGGCTGCACTCGATCATCATCAGCCACGCGGTGTTCAACATCGCCTTCGTCTGCGCCGTGGTGCGCACCCGCCTCAAGCATTTCGACTATTCGATTCTCGAAGCCTCGATCGACCTCGGCGCGAGCTGGTTCACCACCTTTCGCCGGGTGCTGTTGCCGGCGATTTTTCCCGGTGTGCTGGCCGGTGGTTTGCTCGCGTTCACCCTGTCGGTGGACGAATTCATCATCGCCTTTTTCAACTCGGGATCCGGCCAGGCCTCGACCACGTTACCGATGCAGATCTACGCCATGATCCGTTTTGGCGTCACCCCGGAAATCAACGCCCTGGCGACGCTGGTGATGCTGGTCAGCATCACCGCGTTGCTGGCTTCGCAGCGTCTCAACAAGGCTCCTCGCACCCATGAATAATTCATCTGCGGTACTGATCCTGGACAAGGTCAGCAAGTCTTATGGCAACGGCCTGGCCGTCGACGAGGTATCGCTGAACATCCGCGAGAACGAGTTCTTCGCCCTGCTCGGGCCGTCCGGCTGCGGCAAGACCACGCTGCTGCGCATGCTCGCCGGTTTCGAGACGCCCAGCGGTGGCTGCATTTACCTGGACGGCAAGGACATCTCGCCGCTGCCGGCCAACAAGCGTCCGTTGAATTTGATGTTCCAGTCCTATGCGCTGTTTCCCAACATGACCGTGCGCAAGAACATTGCCTACGGCCTGGAAATGGAACGTCTGCCGGAAGCGGAAATCCGCCGCCGGGTCGACGAAGTGCTGGGCACCGCGCAACTCGGGGAGCTGGCCGAGCGCAAGCCCGATCAGTTGTCCGGTGGCCAGCGTCAACGGGTCGCCCTGGCACGGGCGCTGGTCAAGCGTCCGCGGGTATTGCTGCTCGATGAGCCACTGGGCGCGCTGGATAAAAAGCTGCGGGAGAAAATGCAGCTGGAGCTCAAGCGCCTGCAACTCGAAAGCGGCATCACCTTCATCATCGTCACCCACGACCAGGAAGAAGCGCTGGTGATGTCCGATCGCATGGCGGTGCTCGACGGCGGCAAGGTCTGCCAGTGCGGCAGCCCGAGCGAACTCTACGAGAACCCCAACAGCCGCTTCGTCGCCAACTTCATCGGGGTCAGCAACCTGTTTGAAGGCGTGCGTTCGGGCGAGCGTTCGGTGCGGGTCAACGGCCAGGAGCTGGTGGTCGAGACCGACGTACCGCTGGTGCCCGGTCAATCGGTGGCCCTGGTGGTGCGCCCGGAACGTTTGCAAGTGTTGACCGAAGAGGCCGGCACCTGCGCCAACCAGGTCAGCGGCAAGATCGTCGAAATCGCTTACCACGGCCTCGACACCAATGTGCACGTGCAGACGGGCCTCAGCGACAAGGCCCTGATCGTTCGCGTGCCGTCCTCGCAATTTGAATTCGCCCGTTTCGCAATCGGTACGACCATCCGCTTGGGCTGGCAGCCTCGCCATGCCCGTGTGTTGACGCGCTGAACAATAAAAAGACCAGGCAGGAGTATCTCTCGATGAAACAGAAAGTGATCGCCTTCTTTCCGGAAGCCGCTTATGGCCCGGCGCTGAACTCGGTCGGTATCGCCCAGGCCTGCGAAGCCCTGGGCCACAAGGCGGTGTTTCTCACCGACCCCGGAATGAGCGGCGTGTACGCCGGCTACGGGTTTGAAGAACACATGGTCAACATGTCGGCACCGATGCCCCCCGAGGACATGGCGCGTTACTGGGTCGACTTCATCAACGGCCACATTCCCAACTTCCGCAAGTCGCCGCTGGAGCAGATCGACAACTACGTGAAGGAGTGCTGGGCCGCCATCGTCGAGACCGCCAAGTGGGCGCAAAAGGACCTGCCGGCGGTGCTGGACAAGGTCAAACCCGACTTGATCTGCGTCGACAACGTGATCCTGTTTCCGGCGATCAAACAATACGGCAAGCCGTGGGTGCGGATCATTTCCTGCTCGGAGAACGAGATCGAAGACCCGGATATCCCGCCGCACCTGTCGGGCATGAGCATCGACGACAAGGCCGGGCATGCACAATTTCGCCAGCGTTTCGAAGAGGTGGTCGGGCCGATCCACGACGACTTCAACCAGTTCCTGCAAGCCCACGGCGAGCAGCCCTATCCGCTGGGGACCTTCTTCGAAGCCTCGCCTTACATGAACCTGCTGCTGTACCCGGACGCGGTCAAGTTCGAGCGTCGCCATCCGCTGCCGGCCGAGCGTTTCCATTACCTGCAAGGCTGTGTGCGGCACGACACTCACTATGAAATTCCAACGTTCCGCGCCCACAACGACAAGCCGTTGCTCTACGTCAGTTTCGGCAGCCTCGGTTCCGGTGATGTCGACTTGCTCAAACGCTTGATTACCGCCGTGGGCCAGCTGCCGTATCGCGCACTGTTCAATGTCGGCGAGCACCTCGATGAGTACCCGGACCTGCCGGACAACGTGCAGATCTCCAACTGGTTCCCGCAGCCTTCGGTGATTGCCCAGGTCGATGCGGTGATCCACCACGGCGGCAACAACAGCTTCACCGAGTGCCTGTTTTTCGGCAAACCGGCGATCGTCATGTCGTACGTCTGGGACGGCCACGACAACGCCATGCGCGCCGAGGAAAGCGGCCACGGCTTCAAGCTCGACCGTTACCAGTGGACCGAAGCGCAATTGGCGGAAAAACTCGCCGCGTGCCTCAACGACGAGGCCATGCGCCAACGCCTGCAGCGCACCAGCGCACAGATGCAATCACGCAAGGGGCCGGCCGACGCGGCCGCCATTCTCGACAAGGTGCTTAACGATGCCTGATTCATCCACCACGGCGGGATTCACGCCGTACCTCGAAGCCGTCAGCACTCGCACCGACCTGGTGGACTGGGGCGTGCAGAGTGACGCCGTCGAAGGTGTCTCGCATTCCAGCGGCCGCCTGCTGTTCAAGGGCCCGAACAACAGCCCGGAAACCGGGCTGTGGGTCTGCACGCCGGGTCGCTGGCGGCTGGCGATTCCCCGTGACGAGCTGTGCCATTTCATCGCAGGCGCGGCCACGTACCGCCACGACAATGGCGAAGTGATCGAGGTTCGCCCCAACACCCTGGTGCTGTTCCCGGCCGGCTGGACCGGCGAATGCCACGTCCGGGAAACCCTGCGCAACGTCTACATGCTGGCCTGAGCCTGTGACCTCTGTAGGAGCGAGCAAGCTCGCTCCTACAGTTGCCAGGCGTTAACCCTTTTTTTATTGGAGAAGATTTATGACCACCCCGTTTCTGTACAACCCGCTGGACATCACCGAAGTCAAAGACTGGGGCGTGATCCCGACCATGCTCGAAGGCGAGTCCCGTGTCTCGGGCGTGGTGCTGCACAAAGGTCCCGAAGGCCAGTCCGAATGCGGTGTGTGGATCTGCACGCCGGGCAAGTGGTTTTGCCATGTCACCAGCGACGAGTTCTGCCATTTCCTCGAAGGCCGCTGCACCTACGTGCATGAGTCCGGCGAAGTGATCGAGATCAAACCCGATACGGCGGCCTTCTTCCGCAAGGACTGGAAGGGCGTGTGCACCGTCCACGAGACCGTGAAAAAGGTCTACATGATCCGGTGAATGCCATGACAGATGCACTTGCGTCATTGCCCACCCGTGAGCACCAGCGCGCCGCCTTTCTGGCGCGCGCCGGTTACGCCGGGGCGTCGTTGGTCGCGTTGCCGGCCGACGCGTCGAGCCGGCGATATTTTCGCCTGGAAGGGGCCGGTTTGTTGCTGATGGATTCACCGCCCCACAGCGAGCCGATTGGCCCCTTTGTCCGGATTGCCCGTCAATTGCACGGGCTGGGATTGTCGGCGCCGGCCCTGTTGCAGGTCGATGAAGAGGCGGGGCTGGCGTT
Organism: Pseudomonas fluorescens group sp. PF-69; assembly: GCF_054481235.1. Lineage (NCBI taxonomy): Bacteria > Pseudomonadati > Pseudomonadota > Gammaproteobacteria > Pseudomonadales > Pseudomonadaceae > Pseudomonas > Pseudomonas fluorescens group sp. PF-69. The sequence goes on from NZ_JBTMNC010000001.1 coordinate 4,455,097, forward strand.
GATCGAGGATTTCGGTCACGACACCTACACCCGCTTGCTGGCGGCCGGGTACCCGGAGCGCGAGTTGTATCGCCTGGCGGTTGATGCGTTGGTGGCGTTGCATGGCTCGGCGCCAGGCGCGGAGCTGGCGGCCTACGACGCCCGGCAATTGAGCGACGAGTGCGCGTTGTTCATCGACTGGTATGCGCCGTTGTTGATTGGCAAGGAGGCGGCGCAGGCTTTGCGCGAGTCGTATCTGCAGCAGTTTGCCGATGCCTTTGCCGATGTCGCGCAACGTCGCGAAGCGCTGGTACTGCGCGACTTTCACGTCGACAACCTGATGCTTCTGCAAGGCCGCGAAGGCGTCGCGGCCTGTGGTCTGCTGGATTTCCAGGACGCGCTGGTGGGCGCTGCGGCGTACGACTTGATGTCGCTGCTCGAAGACGCTCGCCGCGACATGTCCGAAGGGCTGCGCGTGGCGTTGCTCAGCCATTACCTGGTGCAGCGCCCGGAACTCGACGCCGCGCGTTTTCTTGAGGATTACCGGCGACTGGCCGCCCAGCGTCACGCCAAGGTGCTGGGGATTTTCGTGCGCCTGGCCGGACGCGATGGCAAGCACGGCTACCTGGCTCACCTGCAGCGTACCCTCGGTCTGTTTGTTCGAGCGCTGAACGCCGAAGCCCTGGCGCCGCTGCGCGAGTGGCTCGACCTGCACTTGCCGGGCTGGCGCGAGCCTTTGCCCGCCGCGACCCTGGCGGCACTGCGCGAAACCCCTTATCGATTGGTTCAAGGATCATCCCATGGCCACGTTCAACACTGACACCGCCTCACGCTTCATCAACGCCGAATACCTGCCACTGACCAGCGCGCGCGTGCGCCAGGTGCTGGACCCGGCGACCCTGCAACCGGTCGGGCAAGTCGGCCTGTGCGACGAAGCCGATGTGCAGGCGGCCATCGATGCCGCAACTGCCGCGCAAAAACACTGGCGCCTGGTCGATGCGAAAAGCCGCGCCGCACGCCTGCATCAACTGGCCAATGCGATTGAGCAGGACGTCGCCTGCAACCGTGAAGTCGCACGCTTGATGACCCTGGAAATGGGCAAGCCGTTTCCCGAGGCCATGGGGGAGCTGGCCAACTGCGCGCCGATCTTTCGCTATTACGCGGAAATGGCCCGGGACGATGCGGGCAAGGTCGCCGGCACCACGCAGATCGGTTCTTTCCAGCATGTGCGCTATGAGCCCTACGGCGTCAGCGTGCATATCATGCCGTTCAATTTTCCGATTCTGCTGATGTGCTGGACGGTTGCCGCCTCGCTGGCGGCGGGCAACGCCTGCATCGTCAAGCCGGCGGAAGCCACGACCCTGTGCACCCTCAAGTTCATGGAGCATTTCACCTCACTGCTGCCGGGGCTGATGTCTTGCGTGCCGGGCGATGCCGCCACCGCGCAGTTACTGGTGAAATCAGCGCAGACCCACGCGGTGGCCTTTACCGGCAGCGTCGCCGCCGGCCAGGCTGTTGCAGTGGCGTGCGCGCAGCAGATGAAACCCTGTGTGATCGAAGCCGGGGGCAGCGACCCGTTGATCATCTCCCGACACGCGCCGCTGGAGGTGGCGGCTGCGGGCGCCGTGACTGCGGCATTCCATCTGAGCGGACAGATCTGCACCTCGGCGGAACGCTTCTACGTGGTCGATGAGATCCACGACGAGTTTGTCGCGAAGTTTGCCGAGCGCACCCGCGCCTTGCGCATCGGCCATGGCCTGGAGCGTACGGAAATCGGGCCGATGGTCAGCGAGGCGGCGCGCGACAAGGTCATGCGCCTGGTCGACGACGCCCTGGCCAAGGGCGCGACGCTGGTTTGTGGCGGGCGTACACCGCCACAGCACAGCGTCGGCTGGTTCTATGAACCGACCATTCTGACCGGCGTCACCGGTGACATGGCGATCCTTAAGGAGGAGTGTTTTGGCCCGGTGGCGGCGATCTGTCGTGTCAGCGATTTCGACGAAGCGGTGCGCTTGGCCAACGACTCGCCGTTCGGCCTGGGTGCTTCGCTGTTCACCACCGACCTTGCCGAAGCGATGGAGGCCGCCGATCGCCTGGAGTCGGGGATGGTCTGGGTCAACAACCCGCTGATCGACAACGACGCGCTGCCGTTTGGTGGCTGGAAGATGTCCGGCCTGGGGCGCGAGTTGGGACGCCAGGGACTGGAAGCGTTCCGCCGCTCGAAAATGGTCATCATCGATCATCAGCCGAAGATCCAGGACTGGTGGTATCCGTATGCCGACGATGTGTTCTATCGCGATCCGGCGTGAGGCGTTGACGCATTGGGGGGATTTGTCATGAGGGACAACGTTGGATGGCCGACCCTGGCGGTGATTCTCGCCGCCGGGCAGGGCACTCGCATGCGCTCGCCGCTGCCGAAAGTCATGCACGCGGTGGGCGATCGGCCGCTGCTCGGCCATGTGCTGGCGGCGGTCGAGGCCGCCGGCATCGGGCAGGTGGCGGTGGTGCTCGGTGCGGGTGGGCCTGTGGTGGCCGACTATCTGCGGCAGGCGGCACCGACCGCGCGGCTGTTTACTCAGCATGAGCAGTTGGGGACCGCCCACGCGCTGCTCGCCGCCCGTGGAGCCTTGCAGGCCCACGAGCAGGGCTGTGTGCTGGTGCTGTTCGGAGACTCACCGCTGATCAGTGCGCAGACGCTCTCGCGGTTGCGTCAGGCGTTGATCGATGGCGCGGCGGTGGCGGTCGCCGGGTTTCACACCGATCAGCCTGGACCCTACGGACGCTTGCTGGTGGAGGACGGCCATTTGCGGGCGATCCGCGAGGCCAAGGATGCCAGTGCAGAGGAGTTGCAAGTCAGCTTCTGTAACGGCGGGGTCATGGGCCTGCGCGCCGACAGCTGTCTCTGGCTGCTGGAGCGCATCGGCAAGCAAAACGCCCAGGGCGAGTATTACCTGACCGATGTCGTGACCGTGGCCAACGGTGCCGGTTTGCCGGTGACGGCGGTGGAAGTGGAGGAGGACGATGTGCGCGGGGTCAATGACCGCGAACAACTGCTCGCCGCCGAACGGATTTACCGGCAGCGCCAGGCAAACCTGTAGGCGCGGGCCGCCTGGGCCTTCGCTACGACTTCGTGCGGATGCCGGGCAGTCACTGCCGGGCGCTGATGACCCCGAGGAACCGGCCAATCACCAGCGTCAGCAAAATCAGCGAAGCCTGAACTCAGGCCTTGACCCAGCGCTGGCGGCTCCAGCTGCTCAGCGAGTCGACGGCGAACACCAGCAACAGCATGGCCAGAATCACCGTGCTGGCCTGCGCTTCCTGGAACAGGCTGAGGCTGACATACAGCATCTGGCCCAACCCGCCTGCACCGACGAAACCCAGCACACTGGCCATACGGATATTGTTCTCCCAGCGGTACAGGATGTAGGCCAGCAGTTGCGGCAGCAGGTTGGGCAGGGTGCCGTAACAGAACGCCCACAGCGCATTGCCGCCTTGCAGGCGAATCGCTTCGGCCGGTTGCGGCGGGGTGTTTTCCAGGGCTTCGGCGAACAGGCGACCGAGTACGCCGGTGGTGTGCAGCGCCAATGCCAGGGTCCCGGCGTTCGGGCCGAGCCCGGCGGCCAGCACCATCAGCGCCGCCCATACCAGCTCCGGCACCGCGCGCAGGGCGTTGAGCAGCAGGCGCGAGGCGCTTTTGAACGGCCAGCCGAAGCGCCCGGCGGCGGGCAATGCCAACAGCAGGCCGAACACGGCCGCGAGCAGGGTGCCCAAGGCCGACATGGCGATGGTTTCCAGGGCACCACGGCCGATGGCTTGCAGGTGACCGGCGCTCAGGTCCGGGCTGAGAAATCGCTGCGCGTAGGCGCCCATCTGTTTCAGATTGCCGCTGGCGCCCAATTCGCCGAGGTCGATGCCCAGGTAGCTGAATGAAGCAACGATGGCGGCGCCGATGCCGAAGAGCAGCGCCAGATTGATCAGGCGGTTCATGCCAGCCTCCAGCGCAGCAGGCGGCTGAGTTGATCGGCGAGCAGGACCAGCACGAGGAACGTCAGCAACAGGCTGGCGACTTCACCGCTGGCGAACATGCGCAGCGACAGATCCATCTGCTGGCCCAGGCCACCGGCCCCGACGAACCCCATCACTACCGAAGCGCGAATCGCGCATTCCCAGCGATACACCGTGTACGACAGCAACTCCGCCGCGACATTGGGCAAGATCCCGTAGGCAAACGCCGCGAGCCGGCCACTGCCCGCTTGCAGCAGCGCGTGGGCCGGGCGCTGGTCGACCGACTCGAAAATCTCCGCGTAGACCTTGCCGAGCATGCCGCTGTAGGTGATGGCGATGGCCAGCACCCCGGCCGTGGGGCCAAGGCCGACGGCACGCACGAACAGCAGGGCCCAGACGATTTCCGGCACGCTGCGCAGGAAGATCAATAACCCGCGCACCGGCCAGCGCAGCAGTTGAGCCCAGGGACTCGGGCGTCCGGCACGGGACGCCGCCGACAGCGACAGCGCCCGGCTGGCCAGCAGGCTGGCGGGGACGGCCAACAGCAAGGCCAGGGCCATGCCCGCCGTGGCGATGGCCAGGGTCTGCAAGGTCGCTTGCACCAATAGCTGAAGGAATTCTTCGCCATGGGCCGGAGGCCAGAAGGCGGAGACGAAACGGCCTATTTCGCTCTGGCTGTCACCCGCCAGCAGCACGCTCAGGTCCAGCTCGCTGAAATGGATGCCCGGCCACAACAGGGCAATCGCCAGCAGGCCGAGCAGCAGGCGCGGCCAGGCGGCGGGGTCGCGGTTGTCACGCGTCAGCATCGGGGTATCTGCACGCTCAAGGGCGGCGGAGCAACCGGGGAAAATTGCAGTTGCTCGTTGGCGTAGAGCCTGTCGAGGAGGTCGCGGTCGACCTGGCTGGCCGGCAGGTCGAACAGGATTTGCCCGTCGCGCAAGCCGATGATCCGAGAAAAGTGCGCCAGCGCCAGTTCCACCGCATGCAGGCTGGCGACCAGGGTGACGTTGTGTTCGCGGGCATGACGGCAGAGGACCGAAAGCGTGTGCTCGGCCAGCACCGGGTCCATGGCCGACACCGGCTCATCGGCCAACAGCACTTCCGGCGCTTGGTACAACACGCGGGCAATGCCCACGCGCTGCAGCTGTCCACCGGACAATTGCTGGCACTGCGCGAACAATTTGTCGCCCAGGTCCAGCCGGGTCAACGCCGCGCGAGCGCCGGGAATGTCCAGCGGATGCACCAGGTTCAGCAGGCTTTTGCCCAGGCCCCACTGACCGATTTTCCCGGCCAGTACCGCCGTGACCACGCGCTGGCGGGGCGGCAGCGGGGGCGCTTGATGCACCAGGCCGATGCGCGCGCGCAGGCGCTGACGCTGCCGGGAAGACAGCTGCCAGGCGTGCTCGCCCAGCACCTGCAGTTCACCGCTGTTGGGTCGCAGCGCGGTGGCCAGCAGGTTGAGCAGGCTCGACTTGCCGGCGCCGGACGGGCCGATGATAGCCACCTGTTCGTTGGCGCCAATGTGCAGGTCCAGGCCCCGCAAGGCATGGACGCCGTTGCCGTGGGTCAGGCTGACGGCACTCAAGTGCAATGTCATTTGAGCAGGTCGGCGGCGCGTGCGGCTTCCTCGATGCCCTTGTAGTTCTCGGGATTGGTTTCGATGAAGCGGCTGGCGGCTTGCAGGTCGAGAATCTCCTTGTCCGCCGGTTTCGCCGGATCGAGGGCGAGGAAGGCGGCCTTGATCTTCGCCGCGAGGGCCGGGTCAAGGGTTCCGCGCACGGTCCAGTTGTAATCGAAGTAGGCCGGTGTGGTGGCAAACACCCTGACCTTGTTGGTGTCGACCTTGCCGGCCGCCACCAGTTTTTCCCAGACGCTGGCATTCAACACCCCGGCGTCGACCTTGCCGGCCTGGACCCAGGCCACCGTGGCGTCATGGGCGCCGGAGTAGCCGACGCGACTGAACCAGGTTTCCGGCTTGATGCCATCCTTGAGCATGAAATAGCGCGGCATCAGGCTGCCCGAGGTCGAGGACACCGAACCGAAGGCAAAGCTCTTGCCCTTGAGATCGGCCAGGGATTTGACGGCCGGGTCGGCGGTGATGAATTTGCTGGTGAACTGGGCGTCCTGCTCACGCTGTACCAACGGGATGGCGTTGCCGGTTTTCAGGCGAGCCTGCACGAACGTGAAACCACCGAGCCAGGCCAGATCGATGCGGTCGGTGGCCAGCGCCTCGACCACCGCCGGATAGTCGCTGACCGGCACGAACTCGACCTTCATCCCCAGCTGCTGCTCCAGATAGGCGCCCAGTGGCTTGAACTTGCGCAGCAGTTCGGTCGGGGCTTCGTCAGGAATGGCGCTGACTTTCAAGGTGTCAGCGGCCTGGGTCAGCAGGGTGCAAACAGACAGGGTCAAACCGACGGCCAATGCCAGGGTACGCTTGAGCATGGAGGTTCTCCGGTGCATTAACGGAAGAGTGACGATGCGCCCTTCGCCAGCCAGTTGCTGCCGGGCGCTTTGTGAGGGTAGACGAATCGAAACGAGAGGAGGGCGAACCTACAGAGCGACGGCCATCCGGTCAAGGCCCGGAAAACGTGCGATTCCTGCAGGAGCCGGCGTCAGACACCGGCAGAAGATGCAACATCAAGGTTGACTGACCCGCCCTCATCGTCGGAACGCCGCCCGGAGCCGGCTCGCTCCTACAGACGGCCGTGGAACGCCGCGTCGAAAATTTCCGCTGCGCCGGCCCGGGTGATCGGCAGCGGGTTGCCGCCAGCCGACGGGTCGACGATGGCCATGTCCGCGATCAGGTCGGCTTGTTTGTCGTCCACCCCCAATTCAAACAGGGTGTGGGGCACGCCGATGTCCTTGCGCAATTTGAGGACGAAGGCCAGGAAGCTGTCGAAACCCGGGGAAGGCAAACGCAAATAAGCGGCCAGGCGGGTGATGCGTTCTTCAATGGCCGGGCGATTGAATTTCAGCACGTAGGGCATCAGGGTGGCGTTGGTCATGCCGTGGTGGGTGTCGTACAGCGCTCCGATCGGATGGGCAAGGGCGTGCATGCCGCCCAGGCCTTTCTGGAAGGCGGTGGCGCCCATCGCTGCGGCCGCGAGCATTTGCCCGCGCGCGTCGAGGTCCGAAGGGGTGTGCACGGCCCTCACCAGTGCGTTGGTCACCAGGCGCATGCCTTCGACCGCGATGCCATCGGCCATCGGATGAAAACCGGGGGCGCAATACGCTTCCAGACAATGGGCCAAGGCATCCATGCCAGTACCGGCGGTGACTTTGGCCGGCATGCCGACGGTCATGACCGGGTCGCTGATGACCACGCGGGGCATCATTTTCGGATGGAAGATGATGCGTTTGGTGTGGCTCGCCTCGTCGATGATCACCGCCGCACGGCCCACTTCAGAACCCGTGCCCGCCGTGGTCGGCACCGCGATGATCGGGGCAATGCGGCTTTCATCGGCGCGGGTCCAGTAGTCGCCGATGTCTTCGAAATCCCAGACCGGGCGGGTCTGGCCGCTCATGAACGCAATCAGCTTGCCCATGTCCAGGCCGCTGCCACCGCCGAAGGCGATCACCCCGTCGTGATTGCCGGCGCGCCAGGCATCGAGCCCGCCGGCCAGGTTGGCTTCGACCGGGTTGGGCTTGAGGTCGCAGAACAGCGCCACACCGAGGCCATCGGCGCGCAGGGCATCGAGGGCCGCCGTGGTGATCGGCGCTCGCGCCAGGCCACTGTCGGTGACCAGTAACGGTCGCTGGATCCCCTGGCTGCGGCAGACCTCGGCCAGCTCGGTGATGCGGCCGACGCCGAAGCGAATGCTCGTGGGGTAGTTCCAGTTTCCGGTCAGGCTCATGGCTCAGATCTCGTGGCGCAAATGGAAGGATTTGGCGCGGGTCAGGTGTTCGTAGCCCAGCCGCGACAAGGTCACGCCGCGCCCGCTGTTCTTCACGCCGGTCCAGGCCAGGGCCGGGTCCAGGTAATCGCAGCGATTCATGAACAGGGTGCCGGTGTCGATCTCGTTGCCCAGGCGTTCGGCGGCGGCGAGGTCCTGGGTCCAGATTGAGGCGCTGAGCCCGAACTCGCTGTCGTTCATCAAGGCGATGGCTTCGTCGTCACCGGACACCGGCATGATGCCGACCACCGGACCGAAGCTTTCATCGCGCATGACGGACATGTGATGGGTGACATCGACCAGCACCTGCGGCGCAAGATAGGCACTGCCCGGCACATCGGCGGCAAAGGCCAGTGGATCGATCAGTGCCTTGGCGCCCTGGGCCATTGCTTCGGCGATCTGGGCGCGCACGAAGACCGCCGCGCCGGGCGTCACCAGCGGACCGAGCGTGGTGGCCGGGTCCAGTGGATTGCCCAGCACGTACTGGCGGGTCAGGTCGGCGAAGCGCTCGATAAAGGCCGGGTAGATTTTTTGATCGACATAGATGCGTTCCACGGCGCAGCAGCTTTGCCCGGAGTTGAAAAAGCTGCCGTCCACCAGGTTCTCTACCGCATGATCGAGATGGGCGTCGGCCCGCACGTAGGCCGGGTCCTTGCCACCCAGTTCCAGGCCCATGCCGAGGAAGCGTCCCGTGGCCGCGCTTTCCATGGCCCGGCCGGCTTCCACCGATCCGGTGAAATTGACCTGCTGCACTTGACCGCCGGCAATGATCGCGGCGGTCTGGTCATGGTCGAGCAACAGGTTCTGGAACAGCCCTGGCGGCAGTTGGGCGCGACCCATGGCGGCGGCGAATCGTTCGCCCACCAGCAGGGTTTGTGAAGCGTGTTTGAGGATGACGGCGTTGCCGGCCATCAACGCCGGGATAATCGTGTTGACGGCGGTGAGGTAGGGGTAATTCCAGGGCGCGATCACCAGCACCGTGCCCAGTGGTTCACGTTTGATCAACCGGCGAAAACCGGCGATGGGCGTGGGTTCAACCGCTGCCAGGGCCTGCGGCGCAATGGCGATCATGTAGCGTGCGCGTTCCTCGAAACCCCGCAGCTCGCCCGCGCCAAAACGCACCGGACGGCCCATTTGCCAGGCCAGCTCCGGGACGATCTCGTCTTTCATGGCCAGCATCGCGTCCACCGCCGCGCTGCAAAACGCCGCGCGTTCGCTCAGTGGCCGGCGTTTCCATTGCGCCTGGGCGACTTGGGCGGCGGCCAGGGCCTGTTCGATCTGTGCCGCATCGGCATAGGGGCGCTCGGCGTAAACCCGGCCATCGACCGGTGAGATCAGTTGAATCGTCGAAGACATGTCGGTCTCAATAGCGCTCGAAGCCGCGCTGCAATTCCCAATCGGTCACCCGCCGGTCGTACTCTTTCTGTTCCCATTCGGCGGTGTGCACGTAGTGGTCGATCACTTCATCACCGAAGGCTTCGCGCAACATGCTCGAGCCCTGGAGGGCGGCACTGGCTTCGCGCAAGGTCTTGGAGACTTCGGGCAGTTGCTCGTCGAGATAGGCATCACCCTCGAAGGGTGGGGCGAGGTCGAGCTTCTCATCGATCCCCGCCAGCCCGGCCGCGATCAACGCGGCGAAGGCCAGGTAGGGGTTGAGGTCGGCGCCGCCAATGCGGCATTCGATGCGAATGGATTTGCTGCCCTCGGCACACAGGCGAAAGCCTGCGGTGCGGTTGTCGCGGCTCCAAACCGCTCGGGTCGGTGCAAAGGTGCCTGCCTGAAAGCGCTTGTAGGAGTTGATGTAGGGCGCGAGAAAACAGGTGATGTCGTTGGCATATTTGAGCTGCCCGGCCACCCAGGAACGCATCAGTTTCGACATGCCGAACTCGGCCTTGGCATCGTAGAAAAGAGGTTTTTTGGCGTTCTTGTCCCACAGGGAATTGTGGATGTGGCTGCTGGAACCGGCGGCGTCATAGCGCCACTTGGCCATGAACGTGATCGCCTTGCCTTGCAGTTGCGCGATCTCCTTGCAGGCGTGCTTGATGATGACGTGATGGTCGGCCATGGTCATGGCATCGGCGTAACGAATGTTGATTTCTTCCTGGCCCGGTCCCCATTCGCCCTTGGAGTTTTCCACGGGAATGCCGGACGCCTGCAGGTGCTTGCGAATCGCCCGCAGCACCGGCTCTTCGCGGGTGGTCTGCAGGATGTTGTAGTCCTCGATGTAGTGACCGGCGGTTTTCGGCTTGTGGTAGTTGCGCTTGTGGATGGCTTCATAGCTTTCGTCGAACAGGTAGAACTCCAGCTCCGAGGCGAACATCCCGGTGTAGCCGCGCTCGCGCAGGCGCTCGACCTGCTTTTTCAGGATCGCCCGGGGGCTGTGCGGCAGGTCCCGTCGATGGTGATGGTCGAGCACGTCGCAGAGCACCAGCGCCGTGCATTCAAGCCAGGGCACCCGACGCAAGGTGCTCATGTCGGGCTTGAGCACAAAGTCGCCATAGCCCTTGCTCCAGCTGGCGGCGGCATAACCGGGCACCGGCTCCATGTCGATGTCGTCGGCGAGCAGGTAATTGCAGCAGTGGGTTTCTTCATGGCCGCTGTCGATGAAAAACTCGACCTGGAATCGCTTGCCGACCAGTCGCCCCTGCATGTCGACCATGCACACCAGGACGGTGTCGATTTCGCCGGAGGCGGCAGCACGCTTGAGTTCGTCAAAACTGAGGAGAGGCTCGGTCATCACGGCAAGTCCTGCGCAAATGGTGTTGGGCCTTTCTGAATCAGCTGTTGCAGACGCTCTCCAGAAAAACCCAAAACCTGCAGATGCGAGCATCGTGAGCAATAAGCTGCACTAAGCTTAGCCTACTGTTGCTTTCCGCAAGTTTCGCTGATCGAAGCCTTTATGAGTCGGGTTGAACACTGCCGGGAACGGACCCATCGGTGCAGGCCGGCACGGGTTCGCGAGGAGAAAAAAATGGCCAAGAAGAAAGAGCACAACACCTACCGACACCTCAAACAGCAATACCCGCAGTACCTGGACGCCGTGGAGGCATTGGGTGCGGCCGTGCGTGAGGCGGGGCCGCTGGAGGAGAAAGCGGTCCAGTTGATCCAGCTTGGCGCGGCGGCGGCCATCCATTCCGAAGGCGCTGTCCACAGTCATGCCCGGCGGGCGGCGCAAGCGGGGGCAACGCCGGAGGAAATCCGCCATGCACTGATCGCATTGACCAGCACGATCGGTTTCCCTACTGTCGTGGCCGCCCTCAGTTGGGCGCAAGATGTGTTGGGGGAGGAGGCACCCTAGTCTCAACTGCCTGGCATCGCGTTTTACCAACACATTCAAGGCATGGTCGTAACGTAACGGAGTGGGTCGGGCATTGATCGAACGACGGCAATTCAGCGGAGGCATGAAGGGCAAGAACCTTCGCTATCTCAATGAGCACACGGGCGACCAGCGAACGGTTCGAACAGGATTTCTGCTGCTCGAACATTTCTCGCTGCCGGCGTTTACCCAGGCGCTGGATACCTTCGTCACGGCGAATCTGCTGCGCCCGGAGGCTTTTTCTTCGCGAACCTTTGGCCTGAACGAAGGCGAGGTCGTCAGCGATCTGGGACTGGTGATTCGCCCCGATGCCAGGCTCGACTGTTCGGAGATCAAGGCGCTGGATCTGCTGGTCATTTGCGGTGGCTACCGGACGGAGCTCAAGGCCAGTGAGGGTTTTATCAACCTGCTGAGAACCGCAGCAGAGCAGGGTGTCAGTCTGGCCGGCTTGTGGAATGGTGCGTGGTTCCTCGGCAAGGCCGGTTTGCTCGACGGTTACCGCTGCGCCATTCACCCCGAGCATCGTCCGGCGCTCGCGGAGTTCTGCAAGGCGACGCAAGTCAGCAGCGAGCCCTACATCATCGATCGTGACCGGCTCACGGCGTCCAGCCCTTCCGGGGCATTCCACATGGCGCTGGACTGGATCAAGGGTCTGCACGACAAAGCGCTGGTCGAGGGTATCGAGGACATCCTGGCTTTCGAAGAGTCTCGCTACCGGCGTATCAAACCCACTGAAAATATCTGCGTGAGTGCGCCCTTGCGCGAGGTGGTGAAGTTGATGGACGCCAACCTCGAGGAGCCCCTGGAGCTGGAGCAACTGGCGGTCTATGCCGGCCGTTCCCGTCGACAACTGGAGCGCTTGTTCCGGGAGCAGTTGGGCACGACGCCGCAACGCTACTACATGGAGCTGCGGATCACTGAAGCGCGCCGGCTGCTCCAGCACACCGAGCTGTCCCAGGTCGATGTGCTGGTGGCCTGTGGCTTTGTTTCACCCAGTCATTTCAGCAAGTGCTACAGCTCGTACTTCGGTTACCGGCCATCGAAGGAAAAGCGACTCGTCAAGTAACATTCAGCTCGGGCAACTGACCGCCAGCTTTTGCCCGAATGCCCTGCGCAACCGGCCGATGGCCTGATGGATCGAAGGTCCCTGAACGGCCGGTGGTTCCTGGCTCTCACCGAATTCTCGCCAGATGAACAGCGTCAACTGCGCCCCATCGGTCGGTGACCGAGTGTTGGCGTTTGCGCCGAAGTTCTCCAACAGTCGGTAACGTTCGTCCTTCCAGAACAGCTCTTCTACCCAGTGATAAACCGGAATGTAGTGAAAGTGGATCGGGAAGCCCGGGTCATGGCCGAATCGGCTGATGTAGAGCCACTTGGGCTGCAACTCCGATTGCAGGGTTTTCTGGATTCTGGCGAGCAAGCCCCCCAACTCGGCCAGGGCCGCGTCGGGTAGATCGGCCAGCGAACGGGCATTGTGTCGGGTTCCCAACACCAGATAGCCAGGAAGCCTGGACGACATGTGATGGTTGAGAATCCAGTGCGCCGTCTCGTGGATGATGAATTGTCGTGCTATTTCCATGATGGGTGTCCGTTGTCGAACCTGGTACTGAGCACCTCTGGATGTCCCGTTCAAAGAGGGCGAGTGAGATTGCCCTTACCGATAGTAGATCCAGTTCTTCGTCTGCGACACGCTTTTGTGTTCACAGTCGCGGGCGATACAACCTTCGGAGCCGAACATGATTCGGCTCCTGCGCTGCGCTCTCGTAGGCTACCGCTCAAGCGCGGGACTTCAGCCCTTGATGTACGCCAGAAGGTCCGCATTGATGACGTCGGCGTGAGTCGTGCACAAGCCGTGGGGCAGGCCGGGATAGGTTTTCAGCGTGCCGCGCTTGAGTAATTTGATCGACAGGTGCGCCGAGTCGGCGATCGGTACGATCTGGTCGTCTTCGCCGTGCAGCACCAGGGTCGGTACGTCGATGTTCTTCAGATCCTCGGTGAAGTCGGTTTCCGAGAAGGCGCGAATGCAGTCGTATTGCGCCTTGGCTCCACCATTCATGCCCTGGCGCCACCAGTTCTCGATGATCGCTTCGGACACTTTCGCGCCAGGGCGGTTGTAACCGTAGAACGGACCGCTGGGGAAATCGCGATAGAACTGTGAGCGATTGTCGGCCAGGGCTTTGCGCAGACCGTCGAAGACATCCATCGCAATGCCGCCGGGGTTTTTCGCCGTGCGCAGCATGATCGGCGGCACCGCGCCTATCAGCACCGCCTTGGCTACGCGCCCGCGCCCATGGCGAGCCACATAGCGCGCCACTTCACCGCCACCGGTGGAGTGACCGACATGCACGGCATTCCTGATATCGAGGTGCGCCATCAACTCCGCCACGTCGGCGGCGTAGGTGTCCATATCGTTGCCGACAGCGGTCTGGGAGGAACGTCCGTGGCCCCGACGATCGTGGGCGATGACGCGAAAGCCCTTGTTGAGGAAAAACAGTAATTGCGTATCCCAATCGTCACTGGAAAGCGGCCAGCCATGATGGAACACAATCGGCTGTCCGGTGCCCCAGTCCTTGTAGAAAATCCGCGTGCCATCCTTGACTGTGATCATCCCCGAGCCACTGGCATTGCCGTCGCTTTTGCCTGTCGAGGGCGCTGCGGATTGCGTCTTCTGCGCCGCCAGCGCGGGTACTCCAACGGCCATGGCGGCGGCTGCGATGGCCCCCGTCGTCATCAAGGCGCGACGGGAAGTTCCGCTTTTTTCATCAGTCATTTTTCAACGCTCACATGAGTTCCAGAGGTAACGATTGCCGGGTTCCAGGCAGCCCGTCGGGGGACGGCACCGAGCCCTTCGTCTGAAGGGAATTTATGGCCAAACGCTGGCGTCAACCACTAGACATGGGTGTTTCAAACTAACGCTTTGGTATGGGCAGCCTGCCTCGAAACGCTGTGCCGATTTCGTCATTTTCCATGGCCAAACCCATCAAGCCACGGCGGCTCGAATGGACCACCCTGAACGGTCTGTCCAAGGAGATGACCATGATCCAACTGAGCCTGATCGAAGCCCGTGAGTTGGCCGAATCGATCCTGTTGCACAACGGTTTTAACCTGGCCCATGCGCAAGCGGTGGCGGCGACGGTGATCGCCGGCGAGCGAGATGGCTGCGCCTCCCATGGTTTGTACCGGATTCTGGGGTGTGTGAATTCCCTGCGGGCCGGCAAGGTGTCGGCCACGGCCGAGCCGCAGGTGATCGACCAGGCACCGTCGATCGTGCGGGTGGATGCCGGGGGTGGATTTTCGCAGTTGGCGTTCAAGGCGGGGTTGCCGTTGCTGGCGCAGAAAACCCGAGCCAACGGTATTGCCGCACTGGCGATCAATCGCTGCGTGCATTTTTCCGCGCTGTGGGTGGAGATCGAGCAACTGACCGCAGAGGGGCTGGTCGCGCTGGCGTGCAACCCGAGCCATGCCTGGGTAGCGCCGGCCGGGGGACGTCTGCCGGTGTTTGGCACCAATCCCATTGCCTTCGGCTGGCCGCGTGCGGGACAGGATCCTTTCGTGTTCGACTTTGCCACCAGCGCCATCGCCAGGGGTGACATCGAACTGCACCGCCGCGCCGGCAAAGCGATCCCCGAAGGCTGGGGCGTGGACGCGCAGGGCCAGCCGACGACCGACGCCAACGTGGTGCTCGACAGCGGCGCGATGCTGACGTTTGGCGGGCACAAGGGCTCGGCACTGGCGGCCATGGTCGAGTTGATCGCCGGGCCGTTGATCGGTGACCTGACCAGCGCTGAATCGCTGGCTTATGACGCCGGCAGCAAGTCTTCGCCGTACCATGGCGAACTCATCATCGCACTGGATCCGCGACGCTTCCTGGGCGACTCGGCGCCGGTGCATCTGGCCAGGGCCGAAGCGTTGTTTCAGGGCATTGAAGGGCAGGGCGCACGTTTGCCGTCGCAGCGGCGTTATGCGGCGCGGGCGCGCAGCCTGGTGGAGGGGGTGCAGATTCCCGAAGCGCTGTACAACGACCTCAAGGCACTGCTGACCTGATTGCAACGGCACTACCTGACCTGTAGGAGCAGCCGGTCGACGCTCCTACAGGGATTGCAGTGTTTTTCAGATCGGGTCGCGGTGGCTGGTGCCGTCGACCAGTCGGGCGATGCCCAGCGGATTGGCGTTCTTCAGGGCGTCGGGTAGCAGCGCATCCGGGCAGTTCTGGTAGCACACCGGGCGCAGGAAACGCTCGATGGCCAGGCTGCCGACCGAGGTGCCACGGGCATCGGAGGTGGCCGGGTAGGGACCGCCATGCACCATCGCATCACAGACTTCGACCCCGGTGGGGTAGCCGTTGAACAACACCCGGCCAACCTTTTGCTCCAGCAGCCCCGGCAATTGCCCATGCGCCTGCAGATCTTCTGCCTCGCCTATCAGGGTCGCGGTGAGTTGCCCGTGCAAACTGTTCAGGGCCTGTTGCAGCTTAGCCGCATCGGCCACTTCGACCAGCAGGGTGGTCGGGCCAAACACTTCTTCCTGCAGCAGCGGATCACCCTGGAGCAACAGGCTGACATCGGCCTTGAACAGTTGCGGTCGGGCCTGATTGCCGTGTTGCTCATGACCGGCCAGGTGCGTCACCCCTGAATGGTTGAGCAAGGCCTGCACACCTTTCTCATAGCTGCCGAGGGTGCCGGCGTTGAGCATGGTTTGCGCGGGCTGCCCGGCCATCAGGGTCGCGAGCTGAGCGCTGAACGCGCTGAACTGCGGGGAACGGATACCGATCACCAACCCCGGATTGGTACAGAACTGACCGCAGCCCTGGACCACCGAAGCGACCAGTTCGCCGGCAATGCTTTCGCCGCGCCGCCGCAGGGCTTCGGGCAATACCACCACCGGGTTGATGCTGCTCATTTCGGCGAACACTGGAATCGGTTGTGGCCGCGCCGCCGCCATGTCGCATAACGCACGGCCGCCCTTGAGCGACCCGGTGAAGCCGACCGCCTGGATCGCCGGATGCTTGACCAGCGTTTCGCCAACGCCGGCCCCGTAGATCATGTTGAACACGCCTTTGGGCATGCCGGTCTGCTCGGCGGCGCGGATGATCGCACCGGCGACGATGTCGGCGGTCGCCATGTGACCGCTGTGGGCCTTGAACACCACCGGGCACCCGGCGGCCAGGGCTGCTGCGGTATCGCCGCCGGCGGTGGAGAAGGCCAGCGGGAAATTGCTCGCGCCGAACACTGCGACCGGGCCGACACCGATCCGGTACTGACGCAGGTCGACCCGTGGCAACGGTTGACGGTCGGGCAGGGCACGGTCGATGCGCGCAGCGTAGAAATCGCCGCGACGCAGGACCTGGGCGAACAGGCGCATCTGGCCACTGGTGCGTGCGCGCTCACCCTGAATGCGTGTGCCCGGCAACGCGGTTTCGCGAGTGACCAGGGCGACGAACCGGTCATCCAGTGCGTCCAGTTGCGCGGCGATGGCGTCGAGAAAGTCCGCCCGGCGCGTGGCCGGCAGGCTGCGAAAAGCGGGGTAGGCAACCGCCGCGGCCTGGGCGGCGGCGTCCACTTCCTCCACCGTGGCTTGCATGAACGAATAGGGCAGCGCTTCGCCTGTACTGGCGTCACGGCTGTGCAAGGTGATGCTGCCGGCGGCACTGCGCGCACCGCCGATGTAGTTGTGGCCGAGGATCTCGGACATTGAGTACTCCTGTCGCAAATGAGGAATGGAACCCTTGTAGGAGCGAGCTTGCTCGCGATGGACGTCAACGATTACGCGTGCTTTCTGAATTAACGCGTTGTCCCTATGTTCTTCGCGAGCGGGCTCGCTCCTACAGGTAAAGAGCTCACGCCAGCGAATCAGCCCGACGCGGGGTAGTCGAGGCCGGGTCCAGCGCGGCAATGCGCGCCGCCGATTCGGCATCCACCGAACGCAGCGACTTGCCACGGGTCTCGCGGGTCAGGCCGACGGCGACGATGGAGATCAGTGCGGCGCCGACCAGGTACCAGGCGATCGGTGTCGAGCTGTGATACTTGTTGAGCAGGGTGATGGCGATCAGCGGAGCCAGGGAGCCGGCGAAGATCGGCGCCACCTGGTAGCACAGCGACAACGCGGTGTAGCGCACGTGAGTCGGGAACATCTCGGCCATCAGTGCCGAGTAGGGTGCGTAGGTCATCGACTCGATGGCCAGGCCCAGGGTGATGGCCGCCATGATCAGCCAGTTGTTGCCCGTGTCCATCATCGGGAAACCGACGAAGCCCCAGAAAGCGGTGAGCACCGCGCCGACCAGGTACACCGGTTTGCGCCCGACCAGGTCCGACAGGTAGCCCATCAGCGGAATCAGGAAGAAGTGCAGCAGGTGAGCGCCGAACATCAGCAGCAGGATTTCCGAGGTGTCCTTGTGCACCACCAGCTTCAGGTAGGTGATCGAGAACGTCACCACGGTGTAGTAGAGGATGTTTTCGGCGAACCGCGCGCCGATGCCCACCAGCACCGAACGCCAGTGATGGCGCAGCACTTCCACCACCCCCAGTTGTTGCTGCCGGGTTTGTGCCTGGCGTGCCTGGGCTTCCTTGAAGATCGGCGCGTCATCGACACTGGTTCGAATCCAGTAGCCGATCAGCACCACCACCGCCGAGAACCAGAACGCCACGCGCCAGCCCCAGGCGAGGAATTGCTGCTCCGACAGGTTCGATGACAACAACAGCAGGGCGACCGTGGCTACCAGGTTGCCGGCGGGCACACCGGCTTGCGGCCAACTGGCCCAGAAGCCACGGCGATTATCCGGGCAGTGTTCCGACACCAGCAGAATCGCACCGCCCCATTCGCCGCCAAAGGCGAAGCCCTGGATCAGGCGCAGCAGCACCAGCAACACCGGCGCGGCATAGCCGATCTGGTCGAAACCGGGCAGGCAGCCCATCAGGAACGTGGTGATGCCGACCACCACCAGGCTCAGTTGCAGCAGGCGCTTGCGGCCGAACTTGTCACCGTAGTGACCGAACACCAGGCCACCCAGCGGCCGGGCGAGAAAGCCCACGGCATAGAGGGCGAAGGCGGCAATGATGCCGTCGATCGGGCTGTCGGTCTGGCGAAAGAACAACTGGCCGAACACCAGTGCCGACGCCGTACCGTAGAGAAAGAATTCGTACCACTCGGCGACAGTGCCGGCCATGGCCGCGGCCACGACGCGCTTGAGTCCCGAGGGTGTGGTTGCGCTTTGAATGTGTTGAGCGTTGGACATGATGACGTTCCCTGTAGAGGCGCAAAAAACAGGCAGCCGGGCCAGACCCGCAAGGGCCCGCCCGGCAATCACTCAGAGACCGACGTCCGGCAGCTGCGGACGGTTGGCCAGGGCCTTGGCCATGATCTGTTCGACGAACACCCGGTCGGCTTCTGGCAGGGCCAGGCGCGGTGGACGGGTCAGGGCGCTGCCGCGACCGGCGATGGCTTCACACAGCTTGATGCACTGCACCAGGTCGGCACGGGCATCGAGGTGCAGGATCGGCATCAGCCATTCGTAGATCGGCATGGCTTCGGCAAAACGTCCGGCCTTGGCCAGGCGGAAGATGGTTTCACCTTCTTTCGGGAACACGTTGGACATGCCCGACACCCAGCCCTCGGCACCGACGGCGATGCTTTCCAGCACCACGTCATCGAGACCGGCGAACAGCACGAAGCGGTCACCGACTTCATTGCGCACGTCGATGAAACGACGGGTATCGCCCGACGAATCCTTGAAGCACACCACGTTGTCGCAGTCGGCCAGGGAAATCAGGATGTCCGGGGTGACGTCGTTTTTGTAGATCGGCGGGTTGTTGTAGACCATCAGCGGCACGTCGGCGTTTTTCGCCACGTAGCGGTAGTGCTCGGCGGTCTCGAACGGCTTGGAACCGTAGACCAGCGCCGGCATCAGCATCACACCGTCGACGCCGACCTTGCGCACGGCGTTGGCGACCTTGGCCGCTTGCACGCTGGTGAATTCGGCGACGCCGCAGATCACCGGTACACGGCCGCGAGAAGCGTCCACGGCCACTTCAGTCACGGCGATTTTTTCTTCGGCGGTCAGCGAGGTGTTTTCACCGACCGAACCGCAGACCACCAGGCCCGACACACCGTCACGGATGACGTTGGAAATCACCTGGTGGGTTTTGTCCAGGTTAATGGTGAAGTCATCGTTGAATTGCGTGGTCACCGCGGGGAAGACGCCACTCCAGTTAATTCGCTTGCTCATTGTTGCCTCCGGTTCGTTGATTGTATTTCGTATACGATATTTAAAGTGAAAGCATTCGGCTAGTGCTTTTTTCAGGTTTTTTCGGGTTTATCCGGCCGTTGGTCTGGTGAAGCTCATGTAGCGAGGGAGCAAGCACCCTCGCCACAAACGCTTTGCATCGATATCAAGCACCGGGCCAGGTATCCGAAAGGCGATAGCCCTGTGGCCATGGATCGCTCGGATCGAGCAACAGTTGGTGGGTGCCGGTGATCCAGGCTCGCCCGGAAATGCACGGGTAGATGGCGGCGCGGCCGGCCACTTCGGTCAGCGAATCGATGCGGCAGTGGAACTCGGAACCAATGATCGAACGCCCGATAAAACGCTCGCCCACCTGCATCAAGCCCTTGGCCTGCAACACCGCCATGCGTGCCGAGCAACCGGTGCCGGTGGGCGAGCGGTCGATTTTGCCCGGTTGAATGACCACCGCATTGGCGCCGGTGGCGATGCCGTTCTCATGGACGATGGGCGCGGCGATCTGGCAGAACGAGATGTGCGACCAATCGGGGTTCAGCGGATGAACGAAGCCCAGTTGTTCGTTGGCTGCTCGGGTGATTTTCAGCCCGACCGCTACCAGATCGGCGGCCTCGTCGGGGCGGATGGAAAAGCCCAGGCCCTTGGCATCGGCGATCACGAAACTGTCGCCGCCGTAAGCCGTATCGACCTGCAGCGAACCGATGCCCTCGACTTCGATCCAGGCATCCAGGCGATCGGCGAAGGAGGGCACGTTCTTGATTTCCACCCGTTCGACCTTGCCGTCACGGCAGTCGGCCACGGCCTCGATCAACCCACCGGGGGCTTCCAGCACCAAGCGGGTTTGCGGCTCGGTCATTGGCAGGATGCCGCTGTCGAGCAACACCGTGGCCACGCACAATGAGTTCGAGCCGGACATCGGCGGCGTGTCGGCCGGCTCCATGATGATCCAGGCCATTTGCGCCCGCGGGTCCTTGGCCGGCACCAGCAGGTTGACGTGACGGAATACCCCGCCGCGCGGCTCGTTGAGCACGAAGTTGCGCAGGGTTTCATCCCTGGCGATCCAGCGCGACTGCTCCCATACGGTGGCGCCAGGGGGCGGGGCAACACCGCCGACAATCACGTCGCCGACCTCGCCTTCGGCGTGGCAGCTGACGACGTGGATGACTTTTGATGAACGCATGCTGTGCTCCTTGTTTCGCCTGTCAGGGCCTCATCGCGGGCCATCAATTACTTCACAGATTTGAGAAACGCCGCCGTCTCCGCATGCACCGGATTGCCGATGACCTGGTCCGGCGAGCCGATCTCGTGCACCAGGCCATTGCGAAAGAACGCCACGCGGTCGGACACGTCGCGGGCGAAGCGGATCTCGTGGGTCACCAGGACCATGGTCATGCCGTCTTCGGCGAGCATGCGCATGGTGTCCAGCACTTCGCCCACCAGTTGCGGGTCGAGGGCCGAGGTGGCTTCGTCGAACAGCATGTAGTCCGGCGACATCGCCAGGGCACGGGCGATGGCCATGCGTTGCTGCTGACCGCCGGACAGCTTGCCGGGGAAGGTCTTGAGCTTGTCGCCCAGGCCCACATGGGTCAGTTGCTTGACCGCCAGTTCTTCAGCTTCGGCCTTGCTTTTGCCCAGTACCTTGCGCGGCGCCAGCATGACGTTTTCCAGCACCGTCAAATGCGGGAAGGCGTTCCATTGCTGGAACACGATGCCGATCTTCTGCCGCAGGCGGTTGAGGTCGGTGGCGCTGTGATGGACCTCGACGCCGTCGACACGGATGTTGCCTTTCTGGATCGGTTCCAGGCCGTTGATGCACATCAACAGGGTCGATTTGCCGGAGCCGGAGCCGCCGATGATCGACACCACCTCGCCCTTGTTCACCGTCAGGTTCACGCCCTTGACCACTTCGAGGTTGCCGAAGGATTTATGTACGTTGTCGATCTCAATCATTTTCTTGCCACCTTCTTTCCAGACGAGCGCCGAGGCGGGCGACCACCAGGCTCATGACGTAGTAGATAAGGCCCGCGATGCACAGCACCAGCAGCGGTTCCTGGATGCGGGTCACGATGGTTTGCGAGGCGCGCAGCAGTTCGACGATGCCGATCCACATCACCAGCGCGGTGTCTTTCATCACTCCGAGCACCAGGTTCAGCCAGCCGGGGAAGGCCACCCGCGTGGCCATCGGCAGGACGATCCAGCGCAGGTCCTGGAGAAAACTCAGGCCCAATGAACGACTGGCGCGGCGCACCGTGAACGGCACGGCCAACACGCCGCCGCGCACGATTTCGGTGAAGTACGCAGCCGTGTAGACCCCCAGCACGATGCACCCGACGCTGAAGGCGCTGATGTTCAGGCCGACAATGCTTTTGAGTGAGTTGAACAGCACGAACTGGATCAGCAACGGCACGCTGCGAAACACATCCAGCACCCAGGCCAGCGGCAGGCTGGCCCGTGGCAACAGCGCCCGCAGCAGGCCGAACAGCAGGCCCGCCAGGGAGCCGAGGATGATCGACCAGAACGTCAGCTGCAGGGTGACCCAGGCCCCGTTGAGCAGGAACAGCAGGTCATTCGAGGAAAAATCGGTGGCAAACATGGACAGCTCCTCAGTAACGGAACAACCGCCAGGCCATCAGCCGGGCTGTCGCGACGATCGCCTTGGCAATCGCGTAATACAGCACTGCCGCGATGGCGAAGTACTCGAAGGTGCGGAAGGTTTTGACGTTGTATTCCTGGGTCACGCCGGTCAGGTCATTGTTCAGCCCGACGATCACCCCCAGCGACGTCATCAGCACCGCCCAGACCATCTGATTGGTCAGCGGGTAGAAGACGATGCGCAGCAACTGCGGAACGATGATCATGCGGTAGGTCTGGAAGGCGCTCATGCCCAGCGAACGTGCGGCACGCACCTGGGTGTGGGGCACGGCCTTGAGCCCGCCGCGAAAGTTTTCCGCCAGGTAACCGGCATTGTTGAAGGTGATCCCGGCCAGCAACGCGAGCCACGAACTGACATGCAAGCCCAGCGAGCCGAGGCCGAAGTACAGGACGTAGATCTGGAACAGCGATGGGGTGTTGCGGGCAATCGATACCCAGCCATTGCCGATGCCGCGCAACAGCGGATGCCTGGCTTCACGCATGACCGTCAGGGCCAGGGCGATCAGCACGCCGAAGATCATCGACAGGGCGGCGGTCTCGAAGGTGACCAGGGCGCCGCTGAGCATATCGGGCAGGGCGCGCAGGGCCGAGCGCCATTGGAAGGTGTAATCAAACATGCGCGGGGCTCTCCAGTTGGGCAGCAGGTTGCAGCCAGGCCGGCAGTCGCCCGCTGGCCGTGGCACTGCACGCGGCATCGACGCATTCGGCCAGGCTGGCGAAATGCACCTTGCGCCCCACCAGGCCCGGGGCGTAATGGGCGTACTTGCCGGAGTTGGTCATCAGGGTGGTCGCGTCTGGCGGAATCACCGGCTCGCCGAGCATGCACCAGCAGGTGTCGGTGACCAGGGTGGCGCCGAAGGCCTCGATCACCGCGATATGCCCGGCCTCGCGCGCCTGTTCCAGTACCGCACGCCCGCAGGTGATGGCGAGCACCACGTCCGGGTGTTTGTGCCGACCCCGGCCCAGCCGCGCCAGGTGAGCGAATTCGCCGAGGGAAAAATGCGGGTTGCCCAGCGACACCACATCCACCCGCGGGTCACGGGCGCTGTTGAGCTCGCGCCAACTGAGCATCAAGTCCTGCAGGCGGATTTTTTCCACGGGAATGCGTGTGCCGGCGTCCAGCACCTGTGCCGGGTCGATGGCCTCCGGGGTCACCCCGGCGATGTGAAACAGCGGCGCCGCCGAGGTGGTGGCGAAAGCCGCACCGAAGGCTTTCAGATCGTCCAGGCTCGGCTTGCGCTTTTCCAGGCCCAGCACCAACGGCACGCGGCTGCCGGCCAACGCACCGATGTGATAACCGAGCAGCGGGTAAAAGGCATCGTCCAGCTCACCGAGGGCCGGCAACTCGATCTGCAACCTCGCCTTGCGTTGCGCGTCCAGATGGCAGCCGATCAGCGGGGCGCGGCCGGTCAGGGCGATGCAGATGTCGAGGTAGTCCGGATACTTCAGGGTACGTGCGCCCAGCACGCTGTTGGCGTAGACCACGGCGTTGGATTCGGCCCAGACAATCTGCTCGCCTGCCTTGGGCGCCGAGTCGAGCAAGTAGGGCGCACAGGTGTAGCTGAGCTGTGCGCCCATCGCCATGTAGGCATCGCCCAGGGCACTCGCGGGTTCGCCGAGGGCCGGGTCGACGCCCAACTCGCGCCAACGGCGCTGGTCCACGGAGATCGAATTGAGGGTGGTGGGCACCCGGACTTTCGCCCCCCATTGCACTAACTGTCGGGCAAAGCGCAGGCTCGCCGGTCCCGTGTAAATGCAGCCATCGATGTGCGCCTGGGTGACATCCACCAGGCTACGGGCACCTTGCAGCTCGGCCATGCGCAGGACGATCTGCATGGCCACCTGGGCGGCTTTGCCCTGCTCGCCGCCGAGCAGGGCCTGATCCTGTTCGGTCAGTTCAAAGGTGTGTGTTGCATCTGTCTGCAACGGGCTGTCGATGGCCTGCCAGGCATCGCCCGGCGGCTGATCGAACACGCTCACCGTGGTGTTCTCGACCCGGGCGAAAGCCCCGCCGCGCAAGGCGGAGAAGGCCTCCTGGCCGATGCACAGCACCGGCAGGGAACGCTCGAAAATGGTCTGAGCCACCAGCACGCCCAGGGTCAGGATCTCATCGGGTTCGGCCAGCACCAGTGCCGCCGGTGCATGGCCATTGCTGATCAGCTCCATCAACACGCTGCTGCCGGTGCACGAGCCACGGCCGCTGGGAATCGCCAGCACACAACCGGCCAGGTATTCGCCGCTGAGAGGATGGTGGCGATCGATGACCTCGCCACTGGCGGAGTCCACTCCGCCCCAGAAACTCAGGCCGACATCGGCAAACAACAGGGCGCCTTGAGCAGCGCCCGCGACCAGGCTGCGACCGGTCAGAAAAGTGGACCTGGGCATACCGGGCACCTTAGTAGTAAACCTGTGGCACAGTCAGGTTGGTCGGCGCGATATCGGTGCCGACCCATTTGACGAACAGCTCCTTGTAACGACCAGTGCGCACTTGCTGGTTGACGAACAGGTTGAGGTAGTTGAGCAGGCCATACTCGTTGCGCTTGGCGCCGAGGGACACATAGTCGATGACGTAGGGGGCGTTACCGGCGACTTTCAGATTTTTGTATTTACCCGACTTGAGCGTGGCGGCAGCGACGGTGTTGGTGACCACGGTCGCGTCGATGTGGCCCTGGGCGACAGCCAGCAAGGTGTCGTTCTGCGACTGATAAGCACGGAAACTGCCGGCGCCCCAGTTCTTCACGTCTTTCTCCAGGGCGATGGCCTCATAGGTACCGCTGGTATTGCCCACCGCTTTGCCCTTGAGGTCGTCAAAGCCATTGATGCCGGTATCGTCGCGGGTCAGCACCACCATCTGGAAGGCGAAGTACGGCACAGTGAGGCCGACGGTCTTGGCGCGTTCGAGGGTGTCGGACGTGGAGGCGACGATCACATCGGCCCTTCCGGAGACCAGTGCCGGGATGCGGTCCGGGAACGGCGTCTCGACCACTTCGGCCTCGACCCCGAGGATCTTCGCCAGGTCACGGCAGTAGTCCACATCGAAGCCGGCCGGGTTGTTGCCCCCATCGCGGAAACCCATGGGCGGGAAGTCCAGGGTGACGGCACAGCGCAGCTTGCCCGAGCCGATGATGTCGTCGAGCTTGTCGGCCTGTGCGGTGGCGATGAAGGAAGTACTGAGAACAGCGCTGAGGGCTACGGCAAATGCGGGGTTTTTCATAGAGGCCTCGTTGGGTTAAGTGCTGTTGAATATCGTATTGGGGATTTCGTATACGATATTAACAATAGCAATCAATGTGCCTGTTTCCAGTTTCAGTCGTGAAATTGTTTTTGGGCCTTGGGTTAGAGGCGTTTCAGGGGCGTGACGGTGGGGAGGGGTGCGCCGTTGTCCCTCGGGCCGGTGTTACATATGGGAGCACCGGTTGCGCTGACGCCCCGTTAAGAAACATGGAGTACCTATCCGTTTCTGCGGTAACGGCCGCTGGCGGTTTCGCCCTGACGGCGAGTCACTTGGAAAAGCCCCAAGTAACCAAGGGCTCTTGCCCCTTTCGTTCGGTGCCCCGCCCAGGCTCGGCATGCCTTCGCTCCGGTCCTGCTCCGTGAGCCCGCCGCCATCGGCCATCCATGGCCGGGGGCGGCTAACCCGGCATTCATGCCGGGTTGCCCACTGCGCAAAACCTGCGCTCAGCCTCTCGAGGGGGCAAGAAGATCAAAAGCAAACGCGAGGCGGCCTGACAGCCGACCTGATTGCAGGGTTGGCATGCCGAGCCACAGCGAGGCACCGAACGAAAGGGGCAGAGCGCTTTGGTTACTTTCGCGCGCTTCGAAAGTGACCCGCCGTCAGGGCGGAACCAACAGTCGCCATCACCGAAGAAACGGATCTGCCCACGACTCCAACCCCGAAACCCTCTAACCCCGATCCCCCCGATACTGACTCGGCGACAAACGGGTCAACGCCCGAAACTGCCGGCTGAACGCACTGTGGTCGGTATACCCGCAGCGCAAGGCAATCTCGGTAATCGGCAGGTCGGTGTGCAGCAACAACCGCGATCCCTCTTCCAGGCGCGCCTTGTGAATCATCTGCCGTGGCGTGAGCTGGAACACCCGTTTGCAATGACGCTCCAGTTGCGCCACGGAATAGCCGGCGATGGCGGTCAATTCGGCGAGGCTGATGGGCTGGGCGAAGTGATTGCGGATGTGCAAATCCACGGCGGCAAGTTTCTGATAGGCCGGATGATTGGACTGCGGCGATTGCAGGTCGCGGGAAATGCCGGCCAGGCCGACGATGTGCCCCTGCTCATCGTACAGGGCGAGTTTGTGGGTCAGGCACCAGATCGGCTGGTTGCCGAAATACAGGTGCAGTTCCAGTTGATCGGCCAGTACCCGGCCGCTGGAGAGCACGCGTCGATCCTGTTCGGTGTACAGCGGACCGAAGTGCTCCGGGAAGACCATGTCGGCGGTGCGTCCCAGCAGATCCTCGCTGTGTTTGAAGCCGCAGCGCCGGGCCAGGGTCTGGTTGACGAAGGCGTAGCGGGCCTCGCGATCCTTGATGAAAAACACCACATCGGACAGGGTGTCGAGTAGCGGCGCGATCGGCTGGAGGCTGTTCAGCAGCGTCGGCAAATCGCAGGGCTTGAAGGTGGTGAGCGAGGGGTACATGGCGTTGGGGGCCTGATGGCGACCCCCGGGATCATAGTGGCTCGGCCGCGTGGCCGAAACCCCTGGCGCGGTCATGATGCTGGCGGGGTATCGTCCAGGGACATCAGGGTCTCGATGCGCGCCGGGCTGAACGGCGGGCGCGGCGTCGAGGGTTGCCAGCCAAACAGATGCTGTACCGCGCCGCCACACACGCGCCCCTGGCAGGCGCCCATGCCGCAGCGGCTGGCCAGCTTGGCCGCGCGCCAATCGGTGTGCCCGGCCAATGCCCCATGGGGCACGTCTTCACAGCGGCAGACCAGGGTGTCGGGACGGGCCAGCGACTTGAGTCGCGGGTCGAGGGCGAATGCCCGGTTCAGTGCTTTGGCGAACCCCTGCCAGCGTGCCCGGCGTGGCCACAATTGTCGGGCCGCTTCGACGTCACCCATGGCGGCGTGGCCGGCAATAGCACCTTCGACCAGGGCCAGTTCACTGCCGCCGAACCCGGTGCATTCACCGGCCGCGTAGTGATCGACGCGGCTGGCTTGCCAGGCATCCACTGCCAACGCCTGGCCTTCGAGGGCATAACCCAGGGCCTGACCTAATTGAACGTTGGGGATCAGACCGAAACCACAGGCCAGCCGGTCGCACGCCAGTTCGACGATCTTGCCTTGCTGGTGCAGGCGTACACCTTCGAGTCGGTCGTTGCCAAGGGCCGCCAGCACATGGGTGCCGGTTCGGTAGTGGCGATCGAACAGGGTGAACGACTGCAGCAGTTTGTTCGGCCAGCGCGGCAGTTGCGCCGCGAAACCGGCGACGGCCTTGAGCGAGGCTTGTTCGGCGATGCACTGCAGGGTGGCCCCGTGCTTTTTCGCGGTGGCGGCACTGGCCAGTAACAGCGGCCCGCTGCCGGCGATGACCACGCGCTGATCCTGCACCGGCAGCCCGGCCTTGATCAGCGCCTGCAAACCACCGGCCCCGGTGACCCCCGGCAGTGTCCAGCCGGGGAAGGGCAGCAGCAATTCGCGGGCGCCGGTGCACAGAATCAGTTTGTCGTAGCTGATCGGCCAGCCGTGCTCGTCGTCTTCGACCAGCAGTTGTTTCGGACCGGGATTGGCGATCACCCGGGTGCTGGGGTGATGGCGGATGTTGCGGTGGGACTGCACACGCTCGCGCAACCGGCGGGCCTGGACCGGCACGCTGGCCTGTGGACCGTCGCGCCAGATTTGTCCGCCCGCCAGCGGATTGTCGTCGAGCATGACAATGCGGGCGCCACTGGGCGCGGCGGCCAATGCGGCGGCCATGCCGGCGGGACCGGCACCGACGATCAACAGATCGGCATATTCATTCATGGGCGTGTCTCCACCTGCATGCCGTCACGGCAAAGGGTCTGGCAGGCCAAGCGTCGTCGACCGTCGATGGTTACCCGGCATTCCTGGCAGATGCCCATGCCGCATAGCGGTGCGCGGCGTTGACCACTGACCGAAGTGCGTGTGCAACCGTCACCGCCCAACGCCAGGGCCGCGGCGACGCTGGTGCCCTCGGCGACTCTCAGGGCATGGCCGTCGAGCATCAATTCAGGCATAGGCGGGTTCTCCGAGGAAACGCTGGGGCAGGTAGGGTTGAGCGGCCAATGGCGGGGTTTCGTTGAACAGTTGCGCGACCAGCAAATCAGCGGTGCCGGGGGCTGTGGTAACCCCCAGGCCTTCGTGACCGACTGCCAGCCACAAGCCCTGGCGTTGCGGGTGCTGACCTACCAGTGGCAGGCCATCCGGGCTGGCGGCGCGAAAGCCGGTCCAGGCGCGGATGCCATTGAGTCGCGCCAACCCCGGCATGTATTGGGCCGCGCGCTTGAGCATTTTCGCCAGCATCCAGCCTTCGACCTGAGGGTCGGTGGTACCGAACTGCCGCGAGGCGCCGATGAACAATTGCCCGGTCGGACGTGGCTGAATATTGCAGGCCGTCGAGGGGCCCTTGGCGTTATGGGCGCTGGTGACGTAACCCAGTTCCACCAGGGTATGGGTGACCGTGGCGGGGTAGCGGTCAGTGATCAGCAAGTGGCCTTTTTTCGGCTCGATGGGCAGCTCCGGGCACAGTTCATTGGCCTGGATACCGTTGGACAGCACCACGGCTTCGGCACTCAGCCACTGACCGTCATCAAGTCGAACCCGGTTGCCATCGACCTCGATGACCCGCGCCTGGCGCTGGCGGATGTTCGGTGTGTCGAGCATCCAGCTGGCCGTCGCGGGTGCGTACAGAATGCCGTCGCCATTGATCAGCAGACCCCCTTCAAGGCCCTCGGACAGCTCCGGTTCACGCTGGCGCAAGGCACTGGCGCCGACCAGTTCACAAGCCACGCCCTGGGCTTGCAGGTTCAGGTATTTACTGTGGGCCACCGCCATCTCTTCGGCGTTGGCCGCCAGCCACAGGGTGCCGTTGCTGCGGTACGCGCAGGCGTCGGGCAAGTCTGCTGCCTGCTCGCGCCAGCGCTGCAGGGAATGATTGCTCAGGGCCAGTTCCGCCGGGTTGTCGTCGAGCACCAGCAGATGGCCCATGCCCGCCGCCGTCGCGCCGTGCAGCCCGGCGTCGAGCACCAGCACCTGCAAGCCACGCCGCGCCAGCGCCTGGGCGCAGGCCGCGCCGATGATGCCGGCGCCGATCACGATCACATCGGCCACATGGCTGCGATTCACGGGCGGATGCCCCAGGCGAACGGGTCGTCCTGTTCGATGATCAGGCTGGCCTCGGCGCTGATGAAGGCGCGACCACGAATGGTCGGCACGATACGCTCGCCTTGCCACTCGAAAGAGCCTTCGAACTCGCTGCCGATAACACTCGCCTGGCGCCAGATCTGGCCGGGCTGCAACTTGTCGTCGGCCGCCAGGCACGCCAGTTTGGCGCTGGTGCCGGTGCCACAGGGTGAGCGGTCGTAGGCCTTGCCGGGGCAGAGCACGAAGTTGCGGCTGTCGGCATGATCGTCAGCGGCGAACAGTTCGACATGGTCGATCAGGCCGCCGTCTTCGCCACGAATGCCCTGGTCTTGCAGCGCTTGTTGAACGGCGCAGGTGTAAGCGGTCAGGGCCTCAAGGTTGTCGCCAGCCACCCGCAGCCCGTGATCGGCAATGAGGAAAAACCAGTTGCCGCCCCAGGCGATGTCGCCGGTCACCTGACCGATGCCCGGCACCTGCACTTGCAGTGCCTGGCGATAACGGTAGGCCGGAACGTTGCGCACACTCACCGAATGGTCGTCGTGCAGGGTGGCCTGCACCGTGCCGACCGGCGTTTCGATGCTGTGCACGCCGGGGCCGATTTTGCCCAGGTGGGCCAGTGAGGCGACGAGGCCGATGGTGCCGTGGCCGCACATGCCCAGATAGCCGCTGTTGTTGAAGAAAATCACGCCGGCACAGGCGCTCGGGTCCACGGGTTCGCAGAGCAGGGCGCCCACCAGCACGTCACTGCCCCGTGGCTCCAGCACACAGGCCGCACGCCACTGGTCATGCTGCTCGGCCAGGCGTTGGCGCCGTTCAGCCATGCTGCCGGTGCCCAGATCAGGAAAACCGGCGGTCACCAGGCGAGTCGGTTCGCCGCCGGTGTGGGAGTCGATCACGGAGATGCGTTTCATCGGAGGGCCACGTCCATTCGGTTGAGTGACCGAAAGAGTGGCCCGTACAGCGGGGTGCCGGCTTGATGGATTTAACCGATGCCGATGACGAAATCGGCACAGTCATTGCCGCAGTCAATGAGCGTGAGGCAGGTGTTTGAACAGGGTTTCGCAGACCCCGGCGATATGTTCGTCCAGCAGCTTCACCGCCAGGTCGACATCCTTGGCACGGCACGCCGCGATAATCTCGCGGTGCTCATGATCGGCGCGTTCCTTGCCCGCCGACAGGCTCATCTGCATGCGCAGGTAACGCTCCAGTTTGTCGTTGACCGAACGAATCAGGTTGACCAGGAACGGCCGTTGCGCCGGTTCGTAGAGGCAAGCGTGCAGTTCCCAGTTGAGCTCGGCCCAGCGCCCCACGTCGTCCTCGCCGATGAACTCCTGGCAGATACGCTCGGCGCGGGCGAAGGTTTCTTCGGTCATGTTGGGGATCGCCAGGCGCAACACCTTGTCTTCGAGCAACATGCGCACTTCGAACATCTGCGCCAGTTCCGCGTCGGAAATGCGCGTGACCATCGCCCCGCGATTGCGCTGGAACATCACCAGCCCTTCGGCCTCCAACCGCTTGAGCGCCTCGCGCACCGGGATCTTGCTGACGTTGAACTGGCGGGCAATGTCGTCCTGGCGAATCGGCTCATCCTCGGCAAAATGACCGGCGACGATCGCGTCCCGCAGATGACGGGTGATGATTTCCGACGTCGAAGGCGTATTGCCAAGGTCGGGAGCGTTGAATTTGGGTAGGTTCACGGCGGCGGTCGTTCGGACTGATAGATAGCGACAGGGTATACGAAATTCGTTCGCTGATCTTGCCTGGCGGCGACGGGCTCCCGCCTGCAAGCGTCCCGCAGGTCCGCCCGGGAATAGGCGGACCAGAGGCAATCCTGGGCCGACGAGACTCGATCAGCCGCGAACCGCCCGGGAGCGCCAGACCATCATTTTTTCGATCTGCATCTCTTTCATGGTGTGTGGAATGCCTCCCACGCCATGCCCGGACAGGCGCGCTCCGGCGAACGGCATCCAGTCGACGCGGAACAGCGTGTTCTCGTTGACCATCACCGCCGTGGCGTCGAGGTCCTGATAGCACTGCATGGCGGTGTCCAGATCGCGGGTGAACACTGCGGCCTGGAAGGCATAGGGCAGGGCGTTGGCCAATTGGATCGCGTCGGCCAGATCGTCATAGGCGTAAACCGCCACCACCGGGCCGAACACTTCCTTTTGCATCACATTCGAATCGATGGGCGGGTTGAGCAGCACGGTCGGCGCATAGCCGTTGTAGTCCAGAACGCGACCACCCGAGATCAGACGGGCCCCGCCGGCGACGGCTTCATTGACCCATTGGTCCACGCGACGCACTTCACGTTCAGCGATCAGCGGGCCGACATCGGTACGGATATCGGTCGGATCGCCGACCACCATGGCATCGCCCAACTGGCCCAGGCGCCCGGCGACCTGTTCGGCGATGCTGCGATGGCAGAAGATCCGTTGCACGCTGACGCAGGCCTGGCCGGCATGCCAGAAACCGCCACGGGCGATGCGCGGCAGGGCGTCATCGAGATCGGCGTCTGCCGCGAGGATCACCGGCGCCACGCCGCCGTGTTCCAGCGCGCAGCGAGTGCCCGGTGCCAGGGTCGAGCGCAACATCCAGCCCACTGCCGCCGAGCCGATGAAACTGAAGAAACCCACCCGCGGATCGGCGACCAGTCGGCCGGTGACGGCGTTATCGGTCGGCAGCACCATCTGCGCCCAGCCAGTCGGCAGGCCGGCCTCGGCCAGGATTTGCAGGAGCGTCCGGCAACTGAGCGGGGTGTTGGCCGCCGGCTTGACGATCACTGGGGCACTGACGGCGATGGCGGGCACCACCTGATGCACGATCAGATTGAACGGATGGTTGAACGCCGATACGGCGGCGACCACACCGATGGGCTCGTATTGGGTGAAGGCCACACGGTTCTGCGAAGTTGCGTTCAATCCCATCGGAATCACGTGACCGCCCTCGGTGCGCAGCACCTCGATGCAGTTCAGGATGCCGTCGATGCCACGCTCGACTTCGGTGATCGAGTCCTTCAGCGGCTTGCCGCCTTCGCTGGCCGCCTGGGTCGCGATCTCCAGCTTGCGCGCGGCGATCAGTTCGGCCGACCGCTGCAGGATTTCAATGCGTTGAGGCTTGGACAACCACTGGCTGCGGTCGCGAAAAATCCCGTGGGCGACGCTCAGTGCCTGTTCGACATCCGCCTCGGTGGACACCGCCACCTGGCCGACGACGGCGCCGTTGTAAGGGGCGTGCACAGTCAGGGTTTGTACGGACATGGGGCTTACCTCGTGGGGGACAAAAAGGCAGTCGACCTGCCTGATTACGATTCGGGCCGACGGTCTGTCAGCCTTTGGCGCCACGGTAATCCTGAATGAGTGTTTGCAAAAATGAATAATCGAGAGGGGGTTGTTCAGTTTTTGAGAAAACCTGTCTCCCACCCCCACCAATGCCTTGCGCGTCCTTACGAATGGCTCAAGGGGCCAGCGTTTTGCTGAAGAAAGAGAACACTATCGAGTCCTTCTCAGGTTTCTGGCCTTCAACTTCCTGAGCAAGCCGATGACCGGCCGCAGCACAGACACCCTGTCAAAGAAGGACAGTTCATGCAGGTCTGTGCGCGAGGGTCTTTGATAGCCGAGATTGGCGGTGAAGTAGTAAGCCCGAATGGCGTTGTTCTGATGAATAAGGGTATTGAGGGCCGCGTCATAGTGCATCGGACCGCCGTCAGGGTGTCCTGGCGGTCGCTCCAGAATCTGCAATAAAAAATCCCTCAATGTGCTGAAGCACTTGCCGTTCACGGCGTAGAAATGGGCCAAATGGATAGGTTGGTCGACCACTTTCCAGGAGGGCATGCTTGAGTCCGTTTCAACCGGATGCCCAAAGTAGATGATGTCCCAGTCCATGCCTTCCAGCGACTCGATGGCCTGTTTTCCATACTGGGAAATGCGTCTGGAAAACTGTATGTCGTCCTCCAGGATCAGGATGTTTTTCAAATCCAGGCGCATGGCCTCTTCGAGCACCCCCAGGTGACTCAAAAAGCAGCCTCTGACCCCGACGCTCGGGAAGCCTTCTCCCTCGGTTGGCGTAACAGCCTTGAAAAAGCCCACTTTTTCATCATCTATGTGAAAGCCGTTGCGAGCGAATTCTTCTTCCGTTTCGAGACGGCGATCCTTCCTCGACGCGATATTGATGATTCTTGCTCGATCAAAATAGTCGATCACATTCATCTGTCAGGTCCTTGGGGCAGACAATCAGGGCGGCAGGATGGGGAACCGGCAGAATTGCTGGCGATTTTGACCGTTTCTCTATCGACACCGGGCTGCAGTATAGGCGGCATTTCCCGATGGGTTCGGGTTTCATGAACCGGCGTGCCGCGACCGCGAGAGGGCTCGGCGGCAACCGGTTCCGTGCGCATTCGGGGCATGCGCCCGATCCGGATCGAGGCTATTGCTCGCGACGGCTATGGGGGCGCGAAAAACCGCTGGCCTTGCTCAAAATCCCAGGTAGCTGAAGCACACGAGTGCCAGCGCCAAGGCAATACCCAGCGCCGTTGCGGCTTTTTTCGATGGGTTGAACCGGGGCAGGGTTCCGTTCAATGGCAGTAAGCCGGGATTCGAACAAGCGTTGAGGTCATGGCGGCGAGGCCGGAGGGTCTGGTAGGTGTAGCGCAAACCCAGCAGCACGAAAAGGGCCAGCAGGCTGAAGGCAAGCCAGCGAGCCATCGTCGGTTTGACAAGGGTCGCGGCACCCTCGTGTTCACAGATCGCGCTATTGAATTCCAGGACACTGATTTGCTGGGCCGCCGCCGGGGACATTTTTTTGTCGCCGTTGATCGCTGCCAGTTGCGTCAGGTCCAGGTCCTGATATTTCCAGAGCGTTGACGATCCTTCACGGCAGTAGGTGAACGAGACAGGGTTTGAGGCTCTGATAACACAAGCATCGTTGATCCCCATTTTTTTCAGGGTTTCAGTCGCTGACCTCGTGAAGTCCAGGTCGAGCACGGGAACGATCCCGTTGGCGCAAGCCGCGAACGAAACCAACAGGCTCCCCATGGCGCAGATGGATGACATTTTCAAAGTCGGAGCTCCCTGGGTTTCGGGTGGCTTTTTGTTATGGGTGCGGAGCCTGGCTGCAACCTGCCTTCGATGAAGTCTAGACTTAACTTTTGACCCTGGCAGCGGCTTTTGCACGAGCGGGAGTGGGTCAACTACGCTGAGTCTGCGGCGGGGCAGTGATCGATGGCGACTCATTGCTTGCGCTGCGTCCGCCCCTGGAGCACCGATGCCACCCATCATCCCGCGCCTGCTGGCGCTGTTGCTGCTATGTCTGACGTTTGAAACGGCAGCCCAGACCGACGCTTGCCCAGCGGGCGAAAAACAAGTGTGTCTGGACGGCTGCATCTGCCTGCCGGAACAGTTGCTCGGCACCTTGCCTGAAGACATCCATCAGGTCGCGGCACCGGCCCTGGCGCTGTGGCTGACCCAAGCGCGCGCTGAAGCCGCCGTTGGCGTCCAGGCCATTCCAGCGCATATCCGGGAGCAACTGTTGCGCTGGTACGACCCTGGTGTCCTCGATGCCGCGCGCTACAAAGTCAGCGACAACGGCCAGTTCAGCACCGCCACTGCCATGCTGCAAAACCCCGATGTCGGGGCCGTGACGCTCATCGACATCATCCTGTTCCGGGATGCCCAATCCGCCGAACAGAACCTCGCGCTCTGGGCTCACGAGCTGAAGCACGTGCAGCAGTTTCAGCAATGGGGGGTAGACGGATTTGCCCAGCGCTATACACAAGATTTCAATGCGGTGGAGGCGCCGGCTTATGCCATGCAGGCTGAGGTCCGGCGATCGGTGCGGGAAGGGGCTGACTGAAGAGACGCGACGCCCGTCGAGGGGGCGTTATCGACGCAACTGCACCGGACTCACGCCAAGGCGCTGCCTGAACGTGGTCGTCATGTGCGCCTGGGAGTTGAAGCCACAGGTGTGGGCGATTTCTGCCAGTGTCGCGGTCGAGTCGCGCATCAGGGCGCGAGCCTTGGCCAGGCGCCGGTCGATCAGGTAACTGTGCGGGCTTTTGCCCGTTGCGTGTTTGAAGGCTCGAATGAAATAGCCTTCGGACAATCCCAGCAAGTCCGCCATCGCCTGTACACCCAGCGGACCGTCGAGACCGGCGTCAATGAACTCGTCGAGCAGCCGCATCCGACTGGCGGTGATGGCGCCCAGGGCGGGCGTCGACCCTGCCTGGTGATCGCGTGTCCGTTCAGCCAGGGCGAGCGCCCAGGCTTCCCAGTCATCCTCAACCGATGCCTGTAACAACGCCGCGCGCATTCGCAGCGCCAGGGTCATGGCCTGTTGATCGATTCGATTGTTGAAGGCGCGGTCCCCCACTAATGGCAGGCCATCGGTGCGCATGACCCGCAGGTATTCACCGCCCTTGGGCGACTCGGACAAGACATCACAACCGGCGGGGACAAAGGCCAGGCCATTGGGCATGGCGTCGAAGGGCAAAACCCGGTCGCTGCCGATGGCGTGCAGTCCTCGCTGGCTGTCGAAGGCAAAGCCGATCGCCGATTGGGTGGCCACATACCGGGTCGCGTAAGCGGCGCCGGGCAGCAACTCGATCGCCCAGGGCCCGGCCTCGACACGACGGGTCGGTTCAGATGGGGGCGGAGGGCGGTATCGATGGCTCATGCCCACCATAGTAATGAACAGGGGGCGCAAAAGTCAGGTCAGTTTTCTGAAAGCCGGGGTGATCAAGCCACGTCTAGACTGGGCAAAACCTCAGGGAGACCCCTCATGCAAAGACTGACTCGCGACGATATCGAACAGGCGGCACGCCACGTGTACCAGGTCATGCCGGCCACCGCCCAGTACGCGTGGCCCTTGCTGGCCGAACGCCTGGGCTGCACGGTGTGGGTCAAGCACGAAAATCACACGCCGACCGGTGCATTCAAGGTGCGTGGTGGCATTACCTTCATGCACTGGCTCAAACGTATCCACCCTGACGTGCGGGGGATTGTCAGCGCGACTCGCGGCAACCATGGCCAGAGCCTGGCACTGGCGGCCAGCGCGTCGGGTCTGCGGGCGTTGATTGTCGTGCCGCAAGGTAATTCGCTGGAGAAGAACAACGCGATGCGCGGCTTTGGCGGCGAAGTGGTCGAGTATGGCCGCGATTTTGATGAGGCCCGTGAAGAGGCCGCGCGCCTGGCGCAAGCGCATGGCCTGTACCTGGTGCCGCCGTTCCATGACGAGCTGGTCAAGGGCGTGGCCACTTATGCGCTGGAGCTGTTCAAGGCCGCACCGGATCTGGATACGGTTTACGTGCCAATTGGCTGTGGCTCGGGGATCTGCGGGGTGATCGCCGCCCGTGATGCGTTGGGTCTCAACACCCGGGTGGTGGGCGTGGTGTCCACCGAGGCAGCGGCGGCCAAATTATCCTTTGAAGCCGGAGAAATCCTCGAAACTGCCACGGCCAACACCTTCGCCGACGGCCTGGCCGTGCGCAAACCGGTGCCCGCCGCCTTTGATATCTACGGGGCGGCCGCGGCGCGAATCGTCTCCGTCAGCGAGGATGAGATCGCCGAGGCCATGCGCGTGTATTACACCGATACCCACAACCTCGCAGAAGGCGCCGGCGCGGCGGCCCTGGCAGCGCTGATGCAGGAACGTGAAGCGATGGCGGGAAAAAAGGTCGGCGTGGTGCTGTCGGGCGGGAATGTTGATCGTGCGGTGTATGCCAGGGTGATTGGGTGACTCATCACGCACTCCCCCTGTAGACGCTGCCGCAGGCTTCGGTCTTTTGATTTTCTGTTTGCGCGGGGTGGCTCGGATGTTAGTGCCCCTCTGCCCGAACGGCTTATCGCTGTCAGAAGCTGCCTTCCGGCAAGGCTAGGAAAACGCCTACAGCCCCGGCGCATCTAGATACGGAAGCCTCCTACACCACCCTCGGAAACCTCCTATTTCAACCCGTATCCCCTTCGTGAAAGCTGTCACGCGCTTGAACGAGGGTGGAAAAAATGCCTCCCCGTGCACCTCAAACAGGCCAGGGAGGTCTGAATTTTGCAAATCGCCCCGCGTATTTTCTTCGACCAC
The DNA here is from genome assembly GCF_054481235.1 of Pseudomonas fluorescens group sp. PF-69. Classification (NCBI taxonomy): domain Bacteria; kingdom Pseudomonadati; phylum Pseudomonadota; class Gammaproteobacteria; order Pseudomonadales; family Pseudomonadaceae; genus Pseudomonas; species Pseudomonas fluorescens group sp. PF-69. Next base: position 4,492,585 of record NZ_JBTMNC010000001.1, read on the forward strand.
AGCCGCCACAAACTCCAGGTCCGCGACCTCAAGGCCACCCTCTATGTGCTCGCCTTCGAAGGCCAGGAACGCCTGAGCGAGCCCTTCCTCTACACCATCGAATTCACCAGCAGCGACCTCGACCTCGGCGCCCCGCAACTGCTCGGCCAGGACGCGCGTTTCAGCCTGCACGCGCCGCCGATCAAGCCCTTGCCGGGGCTGAGCCTGCCCGAGGTCAAGCCGTTGCGCACCGTGTTTGGCGTGGTCAGTGGCTTCAAGCGCTTGTCCGCGTCGGTGGACGAAGCGCGTTACGAAATCACCCTGCAACCGCGCCTCGCCCTGCTCGATCGCGGCCGGCAGTACCGCATCTACCAGCAGCAATCGGTGCCGGAAATCGTCGAGGGCATCCTGCGCAGCCGCCATGGCTTCCGGGGCCAGGATTTCATCTTTCGTCTGGTGCGCGAGTACCCCAGGCGCGAGCAGGTGATGCAGTACAACGAGAGCGACCTGACTTTCATCAGCCGGCTGCTGGCCGACGTCGGCATCTGGTACCGCTTCACCAGCGACGAGCGCCTGCGCATCGACGTGGTGGAGTTCTGCGACGACCAGCGCGGCTACCAGTTCGATGTGCGCCTGCCGCACCATCCGCCCGCCGGCCTGAGCAGCAGCGACGAGGACGGCGTCTGGGACCTGCAAACCCGCCATCAGGTGGTGGAACGGCAGGTCAACGTCCGCGCCTATCACCACCGCGATGCCCACGCCTACCTCGACGGCGACGTCGACCAGACCCGTGGCGCCACCACCACCTACGGCGAGGCCTACCTCTACGCCGAAGGCTACCGCGAACTGGGCAACGCCTACCTCCAGGACGAGGACCTGCAAAGCGAAAGCGGCTACTTCTATGCGCGCCTGCGCCACGAACGCTACCTCAACGACCAGACCCTGCTCAGTGGCGTCAGCAGCAGCGCCACCCTGGCGCCCGGCCAGGTCCTGAAAATCGCCGGCGGCGCGCCCCAGGCCTTCGCCCCCGGTGCGGTCATCACCCGACTGGTCACCCGCGCCGCCCGCGACCGCAGCTTCGAAGCCCGCTTCGAGGCCATGCCCTATGCCGAGACCATCTGCTTTCGGCCGCCGCTGATGGACAAACCGCAAATCGCCGGCACCGTCCCGGCGCGCGTCACCAACCCCCAGGCCAACGACCCCTACGCCGAAATCGACCTCGAAGGGCGTTACCGGGTCAACTTCCTGTTCGACCGCGACACCTGGAAACCCGGTCAGGAAAGCATGTGGCTGCGCCAGGCACGCGCCTACGCCGGCGACACCCACGGCCTGCACCTGCCGCTGATTGCCGGCACCGAAGTGGCCATCGCCTTCGAACAAGGCGACCCCGACCGCCCCTACATCGCCCACGCCCTGCACGACAATCAGCACCCCGATCACGTCACCCTGGCCAAGCGCGACTACACCCGCAACGTGCTGCGCACCCCGGCCAACAACAAGCTGCGCATGGAGGATCGGCGCGGCCAGGAGCACGTCAAGCTCAGCACTGAGTATGGCGGCAAGAGCCAGCTGAACCTGGGGCATCTGGTGGATGCGAAGAAGCACAAGCGCGGGGAAGGGTTTGAGCTGAGGACGGATGATTGGGGGGCGATTCGCGCAGGCAAGGGGATTTTTATCAGTGCCGATGGACAGCCCAAGGCGCAAGGCCCGGCGCTCGAAATGGCCAGCGCCGTGGACCGTCTGCAACAGGCCGGCGAACAACTGCAACAACTCTCGGTCGACGCCCAGGCCGCCAGCGCCGAACCGGCGGACGTGGCCGCGCAAATACAACTGCTGCGCGAACAACTGGATGAACTCAAAGCCTCGGTCCTGCTGCTCAGCGCCCCCAAGGGCATCGCCCTCACCAGCGGCCAGCACCTGCAACTGGCGGCGCAGCACAACCTGATGCTCAACGCCGGCGGCCAAGCGGACCTCAGCGTGGTCAAGCGCCTGTTCATCGGCGTGGGCCAGGGCTTGAGCCTGTTCGTGCGCAAGCTGGGCATCAAGCTGATCGCCAACCAGGGCGCGGTGCAGATCCAGGCGCAAAACGACAAGTTGGAGTTGATGGCGCGGCATGGTCTGGACATCACCAGCGCCGAGGACGAAATCCGCATCACGGCGAAGAAAAAAATCGTTCTGAATGGCGGTGGCAGTTACTTCACGCTGGACGGGGTCGGCATCGAATCGGGTACGGCGGGGGATCACAAGGTCAAGGCCGCGCATTTCGCCTACAGCGGTGCGGCCAGTATGACCGCCGCGCACCCGGACTATCCGGCAAGCCTGTCCAAACAAACCCTGCGATTCAACCTGTCGCCAGCCCCCAACGCCAACCACCAAGTCTGGGCAGGCATGCCTTACACGCTGTACGCCGACGGCGCCGAGCTCAAGCAAGGCGTGCTGGACGCTTCCGGGCAATTGCTGATCGATCATCAGGTCGTGACACGGGGCTACCGGTTGGTCATGGCCAACGGGGTGACCTACCAGATTCCGGTGCCTACCGACTACCGCAACGCTGAACAGGCGCATCTGGCCAATCGCGGTTTGCACAACCACGCCTCGCAAGCCCACGCCGAGGTGAGCCAACCCGCATCGCACACGGATCACCGCGGCCTGTATGCCACGGTGATGGAAGGCGCCAGTGATCAGGAAGGGAAAACACCATGAGCCAATACGAGATCGTCACACCGGTCGCATTCCAGCACACCCAAGAGGTGACCTGTACTCCGCCATGGTACGTGCGCGATACCGAATACCCACCCGCCATGGCGACTTATCAACCGTTGATCAACGGAGAGGAGGCGTTTCGGGCCGTGCATTTGGCCATTTCAAAGGCCAAGGCAACGGTCGACATCATCTGCTGGGGCTTCCAGCCGTCGATGTATTTCATTCGCGATCGCAAAGCGCCGTGCATCGGCGAGCTATTGAAGGCCAAGGCCAAAGAGGGCGTCAAGGTTCGGATACTGGGGTGGGAGATGCCATTCAATACCGCAGGCAAAGCTGGAGAGGCCAACCTGCCCGGTAAAGGCCCCTTCCGATACAAGGATCGGGAGATGCAACCCTCAACGGATGAGCAATATGCTTTCGACCGCCAGTGGTTTGCCAACTGTGCACTTGCCGACAACATGGCCCCTGCGATTCTGGCGGCTCGCAACACGCCAGTGTTCGTCAGTCGCGGTTTCAGCGTGTTTGAAAGGGCCGAGATAGCCCATCAGGCGATGTACAAAAGTCTCGACCCGCAGGTCAGCGCCACCACGCAATTCATCCTGGCCGCAACAGCGACCCATCATCAAAAAACCGTTCTCGTCGATTATGAACTGCCGGACCGTGCCGTCGGTTTCGTGATGGGTCACAACATGCTCGATGAGTACTGGGACACCAATGACCATTTGGCGGTGAACCGTGACAAGGACACCAAGCCGGCCCCCAACAAGGGGCCGCGTGGTGATACCCCACGCCAGGACATCTCAAGCCAGGTCAGCGGGCCGATCCTGGAACACCTGCACCACAACTTTGCCAGCGCCTGGCGCAAGGAAACCGGCGAGAACTTGCTCGATGTGCGCCAAGCCAAAGAGGTAGGGCCGCAACTGCAATGCACGCCGGGCACGACCCGGCAGATCGCGCAGATCCTGCGCACCCAGGCCCAGGAGGGCAAGCGCGATATCGAGAAGCTTTACCTGCAAGCCGTCAACAACGCGACCCAATTCATTTACATCGAAAACCAGTATTTCCGCTGGCCACCCCTGGCCGAATTGATCAAGGCCGTCGCCGCCGGCCAGACCAAGGCCGGACGCGACCCCGCCATACACGGCCCCTTGCACCTGTTTGTGGTCACCAATGCAAGCTCAGCTGGCATAGGCTCCGGCACCGTGAATACCCAGCGCATGCTCGAGAGCCTCGGGCGTGGTCATACCATGCCTGAAATCACCAAGTTACGGCGGATTGAAAAGGCAAAAGTTGAAGCCGCTGCACTGGAATCCAGTCTGAGCGAACGTCTTGAACAGCATGCCTTGGTCACGCTGACGAAACTCACTGACGCATTGGGCGGAACCCATCTCAGCGACGAGGCCAAGGACGATCAGTGGCGCAAAGCCGTGAACAACCAATCGCGCAAAGCCGCACTCCAGAGCCAAATCGAGGCAATCGAGATAGAGACTTTTGTCCAACTTTCGGAACTACCCGGTCTGAAAGTCCACGTGTGCTCACTGGTCGCCCCCGACTCACCCGCAGGCAAAAAATGGATGGAGGTGTACATCCATTCCAAGCTGATGATCGTTGACGATGTGTTCACCACTCACGGCTCGGCCAACATCAACACCCGCAGCATGCAGGTGGATAGCGAACTGAACATTGCCCATGAATGGGCGAGTGTGACGCAGGCGATGCGGCGGCGGTTGTGGGAGATGCATACGAATGGATTGGGCGCGCAGGATGATCCGAAAAAGGCGTTCGAAGCGTGGGGAGAAATCCTCAAGAAAAATAAAAAATTTCAATCGGACAAATCGACTCCCTTCGCCCCGCTTGTCGAGTTCCACTACGGCGAATCCAATCTGTCGGACCTCGACTAATGCGTCGGGTCTTGTTGCTCTCATATCTACTGCTGGTCGCCTGCGATACCAGTAATCCAACTTCTACTTCGACCAAGGAAACGCCCTTGAATCCTTTAACTGAAGCCAAGGCCAATATGGCCTTCACCTGTATGCACGAGCAGATTCCCACGCCATCCTCCGAGACCGATGTCCTGTTCAAATACGCACGCTGGTTGCAAAAGAATAACCAGCTCAAGCAGGACAAAACCGTTGATGCGGAGATCGAGCGCTTGTACCGCATCGCCAGTGAGAACGGGCATTACAAGGCCAATATCAATCTGCAGAACGGTGCCATGCGCGGGTATTTCGGACTTCGCGGTGAAGAGAGTTTTCGCATGAGTGAACAACTGATCAACGCGGGCGTGGCGACGGGCTATTACTTTGTCGGCATCTACCTGCAGCACGGCGTGGCTGGGTTGCAGCAAGATCACGAAATGGCGCTACGTTACTACCGCAAAGCCGCTGATGAAGGTAGTGCGCTGGCTCAAGCGTATGTCGCAGACAAGTTGGCGCCGATCGACATTGCGCCGGACATTGCCCGGCAGATGCGCCGCTGTGCAGCCGAGCAGGGACACGGTGATGCAGCCTCCGACCTAGGTGTTGACTTGTCGACAGATGGGCATTATCGGGGGGCACTTGAAGCATTCCAACTTGGCGCTGCGGCCGGTGACAGCACTTCGACTTCTTTTCTAAGCAAGGGCTTCCGTGGTCCGGAGCCGGATGACCGGCTGTACTACCTGGGCCAACAGGAAGACCTCGAACGCGCCGACCGCTACGAAAAAATCCAGAAAATCCTCTATGGATACTCCTACGCCAATCCCAAAGTGCCCGAGATCAACGAGATCCTCCCGCTGCCACCCGCCCCGTTACCCGCCTGGGACGGCAAACTGCAATGGCTCGAAGAACGCCTGGCCAATGTCCCGCCCGAGAAGCCCAGCGAAGCACTGATTCGCCAACTGGCCAAGGCCAAAGGCCTCGAACCCGCCACTGGCCGGCCCATGCCGGGTTCCTCGGCCTTTATAGAGATCGACTACATCAAACGACCGACCTGCACCAGCGGGCAAGCCTGTACGCATACCGGTTACTGGCAGGCGGAACGCATTGCCGGCCAAGGGTCGTACCTGGAAAAAGGCGAGCCCCGGCGTTTCGAGAAGGGCGAGATCATGCCGACCCTTAACGTCCGGCATCGGCATAGCCGATTCCTGCTCGCTGATCGATTCACCGTCGAGGAAGAAAACATTGAATGGCGCCTACTTGGTGAAGCTTGAGCATTGTTTGATCCTGGTATTGAGTTCGTTGCTGATTGGGTGTGATGCATCCACCATCTGAGCAACTTCGATACGTCGGCACAATTCATTAATGGAACCGCCAATTCTGGCAATTAAATGGAGCAACACAATGAGCAAAAATAAAAAAGACGATGTGACGATAGCGTTTGACTCAATCCCTCCAGAGCCTGAATTGGTAGGTGAAAGCATTATTCAGTTAGACCACGACGGCAATTTTATTGAAGCTCATTCTTATGGAAACTTCGTGGAGCGGATTGAGGGCGGAGTGAGGGTTACTCGTCCAGACGGGGCAACGATAAGCATGATTGACGGTGAAATAACCATCGAAAATCTTGTCGCCAAATCGGTAGGTATCCGGGATTTGTCCGAGATCGAGTCATTTGCAGTGCGAACTGAGGATCAGAGACGGATTTATCGCGTGGATTTTTTGGGTGATGGGCATGTCGAGGTTATGTATTCACAAGACGGAAAGGTATTGGAGGTCACCGGTCGTAACGTTAACCAAACACTGACCAACGACAACGAAATCATGTGCAGCCAAGGTAAGTCGGTCAGTGGTTAAGTGAATTGAAGTATGGGTGGCACCAGACAGTTCAGGGATTGCATTCACACTTTTAAAAGAAGTCCGCTCGCCGGTGAGGGCGAGCGGCGGTCAAGCAGTCTTACTGTGCAGTCGGTGCAGTTTTCATTTTTTCAGCGATTTTGGTATCCACCGCCGCGCGAATCTGGTCGATGCTGAAGCTGGCCGGTTTCTGGCTCGGTGGGTACTCGACGAAGGTCTGCAGGAATCTCGCCGCCTTGGCCACGCCCGCTGCCAACAGGTAAGAGTTCTTCAGGCATCTGCTGATGGTTGCTCGCCAGTTTGGTGACGATGATCACCACCTGCAGGCTTATGCGAAGCTGATGCAAGTGGCTTGAGCCCGGCAGTCACGGGCCTGATGCCGGGCTCGTAGCTTGCAGGGTTCGATCCACCAGGCGGATGCTGTTGCGTCCGCCACGCTTGGACTCGTAAAGCGCCGCATCGCCTTGTTCGATCAATGCCGCCAGGCTGGAGGGCGGATGGTCGAACAGGTCGGCGCCGATGCTCAGGGTCACCGCTTCGGGCGTGGCGAAGGTTTGTGAGGCCGTGCTGTGAAAGCGGTCGCGCAGGGTGTTGCCCAATTCCACGATGCGCGCATTCGAAGCGTCGTTCAGCAGGATGACGAACTCGTCTCCGCCCAGCCGGGCCGCCAGTGCCCCCTCCGGCAATACCGTACGAATCATCTCGCTCAGGGCGACGAGCAGGCGGTCGCCTGCGGTGTGGCCGTAGAGGTCGTTGACCAGTTTGAAGTTGTCGATATCGATCAACAGCAGGGCACCGGGGCGAGCGCTCGAGACTTCAGCCAACAGGCGGGGTGCCCGTACTTCCAGGGCGCGGCGGTTGTACAGGGCGGTCAACGGATCGCGTTCGGCCAGCCGGGCAATCCGCTCCTCCCGCCGGTGGCGTTCGGTCCCGGTCATCGAGAGGGCGATCAGCATGATCGCCATGGCGCCTTCGACCAGCGAAATCTGGATGATCTCGCCACGCAAGGCCGCCAGATCAATCAGCGTGCCCGGAATAACCACCGAGATGGCCTTGGCCACATAGAACAGCCCATGGATCAACAGCACAAAGCGCAGCTGTGCCGCGCCCACGCTCAATGACTTGCCATGGGGACGCAAAAGCAAACTGGCCCAAAGCGTCGGCAGCGCCACCAGCAACGAATTGGCCACCAGCATGATCTTCGACCACGAGGGGTCATCCGGCAGTGCCAGCAGCGCAAACCAGGCGACGACGATCAGCCACCAGGCGCGAGACAGGCGTATGCGGGTGAAGCGTGCCACCCCCATCAGGAACAACCAGTGGGCCATGACCAGCAGGCCGTTGGCAAACCAGATGCCAATCAACACAAGGCCACTCATGCGCAGCAAGGCGAGCGTCGATCCCACGCTGATCGTGGCAAAACCCGCGCTCCAGAACAGCAGCGAAGATTCACGGATGCTGCGCCACTCGACCGCCAGATACAGGGCGGCGGCCGCCGCGAGGGCGATCGAGAGGGCCAACATTGTGGGAGGGTCGAGCGCCATAGCCTTGTGGCCTGCTGATTTGCGTTGAAGGGGGCGATTGTAAGCGTTTGGGCGGATTTTTCGCAGGTTCGGTACTGCGCGGTGAACACCTGTTTTGTGTATTGGCAACCTGCGTCGGATAACGATCCCAGCGGTTCGTATTGCGTTCGTGAAATTTACGATGTATTTTTTCATGAAATTATAAGAAATTAATTTCATGAGGCCCGTATGTTTCAGCAGTCCACCCAGCATGTTGCGAGCTATTACGCCTACAGTTGCGCCAATCGCCTGACCACTCGACCTGCGCTGGTGGGCGAACACGACACTGAAATCGTGATCATCGGCGCTGGCTTCAGCGGGCTGCACACGGCGCTGCGTCTGGCGTTGGCCGGCAAACGGGTGACGCTGCTGGAAGCCAGTCGGGTGGCCTGGGCGGCTTCTGGGCGCAACGGCGGGCAGGCGATTCTCGGCTGGTCGTGCGACATGCCGCCGCTGGAGGCAGCCCTGGGTTATGAACGTGCCCGGCGTCTGTGGGATGGCATGCGCTGGGCCGCCAGGGAGTTGCGTGAACTGCCCGGGCGTCACGGCTTCGACTGCGACTATCGGGCCGGGCACCTGTGGACGTCGGTCATGCCGCGCCGGGTCAGCCTGTTGACCGAATGGCAACGCGAAGCCAGTCACAAGTGGGGTCACGACGGCTTGCAGTTCATTCCCCGCGAGCAGTTGCCCGATTGGGTGGCCAGCGAGCGCTATCAGGCCGGCCTTTATGATCCCGAAGGGGCTCACCTCAACCCACTGAAACTGGCACTGGGCCTGGCCGCCGCCATCGAGCGTGCCGGCGGCCGTATCCATGAACAAAGCAAGGCGTTGAACTATCGGGAAGAGGGCGGTCGGTTTCAGGTGAACACCGAGCGTGGGTCGATCCGGGCCGATGTGCTGGTCCTGGCGTGCAATGCCTATCTGGATCGTCTTGACCCGAAGCTGGCCAGTTGTGTGTTGCCGGTCGGGACCTATCAGGTCGCCACCGCCCCCCTGACGCCCGAGAAAGCTACCTCGCTGCTGCCGACCAATGTGTGCGTCACCGATAACCAGTTCGTCCTCGATTACTTCCGCCGTACACCGGACAACCGCTTGCTGTTCGGCGGTGGCTGCACCTATCTAGGGGGCATGCCCAAGGACATCGCCAGGGCGACGCGACCATTCCTGGAGCGCGTGTTTCCACAGCTCAAGGGTGTCGATCTGGCGTTCGCCTGGGGCGGACACATCGACCTGACCCTGAACCGCACACCGGATGTTGGCCGCCAGGGGGATCGCTACTGGCTACAGGGTTATTCCGGCCATGGCGTGCTGCCAACCCTGGCAGCGGCGCGCGCGGTGTCGGATGCGATTCTCGGCCAGGCGGATGAGTTGGCGTTGTATCAAGGTTTGAGTAATGGCAGCTTTCCCGGCGGCAAGTACCTGGCAGCGCCGCTGGAGGCGATCGGCAAAGCCTGGTATCGACTGCGCGACAGCATTTGATGAGTCATTCAGCGGAATCCCGGTCATGAACAAGCAAGAAGAAATCGCCGCGCTGGCGATCCTGATTCACGATTTACGCAAGCACAAGAAGTTCACCTTGAAGGAGCTGGCAGACCGGATCGGTCGTTCGGTGGGTTTTTTGTCTCAGGTCGAGCGCGGTTTGTCCCGGCCGACAGTGGCCGATCTGACGGCGATCAGTGAAACCCTCGGCGTGCCGACCACCTATTTCTATAGCTTGCCCAAACCCAAGGTCCTGCCGTGGGTGACCCGGCCGGACGAGCGCCGCACCGTGTATTACGCCAACGGGATTACCGACATCCTGGTATCGCCGAAGATGCGCGCTTCGTTCTCCATGCTCGAAAGCCATCTGGAAGCCGGCGCCAGCAGTGGTGACAGGCACCTGACCGACAGCTCGGAGCAGGGCGGCTACGTGCTCGAGGGCGAGTTGACGTTGTGGCTGGGCGACGACGAGCCGGTCACGTTACGCGCCGGCGACAGTTTTCAATTCGACAGTCACACCCGTTGCCGCTACGGCAACCTGACCGAGCAGCTGACGCGCGTGCTCTGGGTCTACACATGATCGCCACCCCAAGAACTTCCCAAGGAACAACCACGATGGATGCTGCCTGCTCTGATCTGCTCGCCGAAGTGCGTGCCTTTCGCCAACGCTACCCCGAGGTGCGTTATGTCGACCTGATTTCCCTGGACATTCCGGGGCACTTTTACGGCAAGCGTTATCCCGTAGAGATGCTGGAAAAAGTCGCGGCGGGCAGCGCGCTCAAGCTGCCACAGAACTGTGTGTTGCTGGGTGTGCAGGGCGGGTTGTTCAAGATCGGTGACTACTGCTTCAACGACGGTGACCCGGACGCGCTGCGGCGCCTGGTCCCTGGCACACTCAAACCGGTGACCTGGGAAGAGCAGCCCCTGGGGCAGATGTTGATCACGTCGGACGGCACCGAAAAACCGATCGTTTTCGAACCGCGCGAGGTGCTGGCGCAAGTGCTGGATCGGCTGGCGCGCAAAGGCATTCATCCGGTGGTGGCGTTCGAGCTGGAGTTCTATCTGTTCGATAAAAAGCTGCGTGACGGCTTGCCGCAGTTTCCCCGCGATGCGCTGACCGACGATGCCGACGATCAACCGAACATGCACATCGAGCGCTTGTCGCGCTTTGCCCCGGTGCTCGATGAAATGGTCGAGGCGTCCCGGGCTCAGGGTATCGATGCCACGGTGATTACGGCGGAACTGGGACCAGGTCAGTTCGAGATCAACTTCGGGCATCTCGACGACGGCTTGCGTGCGGCCGACTGGGCCGCGCTGTTCTGCCGCAGCACCCGTGGCGTCGCGCTCAAGCACGGCTACCGCGCCAGCTTCATGGCCAAGCCTTATTTGCAGCACCCCGGCAGCGGCATGCACGTGCATGTCAGTCTGTACGATGCCGAGGGTAAAAACCTGCTGGCCGCCAACCAGCAGCAACCCCTGCGCCATGCCGTGGCCGGTTGCCTGGAGTTGCTGCCCCACAGCATGCCGATCTTCGCGCCGAACCAGAACGCCTATCGACGTCTTGGCGGCACGACCAACGTGGCCACGCATGCGAGCTGGGGTTTTGAAGACCGCGATGCGTGCTTGCGCATTCCGGAGTCGGACGCGAAAAACCTGCGCATCGAATATCGCCTGGCCGGTGCCGATGCCAACCCTTATCTGGTGCTGGCGGCGATTCTGGTAGGGCTCGAGCATGGCCTGGAAGCACGCAAGGAGCCGATCCCGCCACTCAACGAAGACCGCAACAGCGGCATCGATTTCCCGGTGGAAATGCTCGAAGCCGTGCGCGCGATGCAGCATCAGCCGCAACTGCGCGAAGGCCTGGGGGCGGAATTCGTCGATGTGTATTGCGAGAACAAACGTCAGGATCACCTGGCGTTCATGCAGGAAATCAGTGCCCGGGAATATCGCTGGTATCTGTGACGCCTGGGTGTTGAGGTGGCATCCCACCTCAACACCCACCGCCATCGCACCTTGAATGGCAGTGCCTACGCGTCCCGGTCATGGGCGGCCGCCGCCAGCTGCGCGGCGTCCACACGAACGAAAATCGAGTCTCCGATCGCCGTGAGTACGTCCCCGGCGTAGACCTCGCAGATCACGCGACTCTTGCGTCCGACTTCACCTTCCACTTTCGCCCGCAGGGTCAACGGAACGCCCATGGGGGTCGGTTTGATGAACTTGATGCCCAGGTTGCCCGTGACGCAATTGATGCGGGGCAGGCTGGCGACGTCGCGCTGTTCGGCGCGGTAGTGATAGGCCATTGCCGCCCAGTTTGAATGGCAATCCACCAGCATGGCGATCATTCCGCCGTAAACCAGATCAGGCCAGCCACAAAATTGAGCGTCGGGCAGATGTTCGGCCACGACATGCACGCCGTCCTCATGCCAGTAGCTTTTGATGTGCAGCCCGTGGGGGTTGCTGCCGCCGCAACCATAACAAACGCCCTCGGGCGCAGCGGTGTCTTGCAGGGAGAGGTCGAGCCTGGACATACCTTGAGGATCCTCGAAAAGTGTGGGGCAAGCCTAGCGGATTTCCAGGCCGGACCGAAAGTGATGAGTGCGTTCTAACCTCAGGTGAATGCGCTGAAGCTATCCACAAATTGCGTGGGTATACCTGTGGATAACGCGCCAGGCAGCAGGAAACGTGTGGCTTGTAATGTGTTGGTCATTTATTGATCTTTTTCTGCGGAACGCGCTTCGTTGCCCATGACGGTCACCGGCTGACGAGGCTGGCGACGGGCTCGCCGGCGCGGGAGCGTCCTTCCATCAGCCCGTCACCTTCCCGTTCAAAGCACAAGACTTCCGGCCGAAAAGCCGGATAATGGCGGCCATTTCGTTTAGCTCGTCATTTTGGTAATCCCGCATGGAAATCAAGGTCAACTTTCTCGACAACCTTCGACTTGAAGCCAAGTTCGATGACTTCACTGTCGTGGCCGACCAGCCTATTCGCTATAAGGGCGATGGCTCGGCACCTGGTCCGTTCGATTACTTCTTGGCTTCTTCGGCTTTGTGTGCGGCTTATTTTGTGAAGCTGTACTGCGACACTCGCGGTATTCCCACGGAAAATATCCGCCTGTCACAGAACAACATTGTTGACCCGGAAAACCGCTACAACCAGATTTTCAAGATCCAGGTCGAGCTGCCAGCCGATATCTCCGCCAAGGACCGCCAGGGCATTTTGCGTTCCATCGACCGTTGCACCGTGAAAAAAGTGGTGCAGACCGGGCCTGAGTTCGTGATCGAAGAAGTGGAAAACCTCGATGCCGATGCCCAGGCGTTGTTGATGCCCCAGTCGGGCTCGCAAGAGGGCACCTATATTGCGGGCAAGGATCTGCCGCTGGAGCAGACCATCGCCAATATGTCGGGGATCCTGGCTGACCTGGGCATGAAGATCGAAATCGCTTCGTGGCGCAATATCGTGCCCAATGTGTGGTCGCTGCACATTCGCGATGCGCACTCGCCCATGTGCTTTACCAATGGCAAGGGCGCGACCAAGGAAGGCGCGTTGGCGTCGGCATTGGGCGAGTTTATCGAGCGACTCAATTGCAACTTCTTCTACAACGATCAGTTCTGGGGAGAAGACATCGCCAACGCGGCGTTCGTGCATTACCCGGATGAGCGCTGGTTCAAGCCTGGCCCCCAGGATGCGCTGCCGGCGGAAATTCTCGACGAGTACTGCCTGGCGATCTACAACCCCGATGACGAGTTGCGGGGCTCGCACCTGTACGACACCAACTCCGGCAATACACAGCGTGGCATCTGTTCGCTGCCGTTTGTGCGCCAGTCGGATGGCGAGGTGGTGTATTTCCCGTCCAACCTGATCGAGAACCTGTTCCTCAGCAATGGCATGAGTGCCGGTAACACCCTGGCAGAAGCCCAGGTGCAGTGCCTTTCTGAAATCTTCGAACGCGCGGTCAAGCGCGAAATTCTCGAAGGTGAAATGGCACTGCCGGATGTGCCGCAGCACGTGCTGGCAAAATACCCGAGCATTCTGGCCGGCATTCAAGGGCTGGAAGAGCAGGGCTTCCCGGTGCTGGTCAAGGATGCGTCGCTGGGTGGGGAGTTCCCGGTGATGTGCGTCACCCTGATGAACCCGCGTACCGGTGGCGTGTTTGCCTCGTTCGGCGCGCACCCAAGCTTTGAAGTGGCACTGGAACGCAGCCTCACCGAGTTGCTGCAGGGGCGCAGCTTTGAAGGTCTGAACGATCTCCCTCAGCCGACCTTTGAAGGACAGGCCGTGACGGAGCCGAATAACTTCGTCGAGCACTTCATCGACTCCAGCGGTGTGGTGTCCTGGCGCTTCTTCAGTGCCAAGGCCGATTTCGAATTCGTTGAGTGGGACTTCTCCGGGCAAGGGGAAAACTCCAATGCCGAAGAAGCCGCCACCTTGTTCGGCATCCTTCAGGACATGGGCAAGGAAGTGTACATGGCGGTCTATGAGCACATCGGCGCCAAGGCCTGCCGCATTCTGGTGCCGGACTACTCGGAAATCTATCCGGTCGACGATCTGGTCTGGGACAACACCAACAAGGCGCTGACGTTCCGCGCCGACATTCTCAACCTGCACAACCTGAGCAAAGTCGGGCTGAGAACCCTGGCCAAGCGCCTGGAAGACAGCGAGCTGGACGACTACACCGATATCACCACCTTGATCGGCATCGAATTCGACGACAACACGCCGTGGGGCAAGTTGACGATCCTGGAGTTGAGGCTGCTGATTTATCTGGCCTTGCAGAAGTTTGAACAGGCGAAGGATCTGGTGGAAGCCTTCCTGCAGTACAACGACAACACCGTCGAGCGCGGCCTGTTCTATCAAGCCGTGAACGTGGTGCTGGAAATGCAGTTGGACGACGATCTGGAACTGGCCGACTACGAAGTCAATTTCCGCCGGATGTTCGGCAATGAGCGCATGGACGCTGCGATCGGCTCGGTCGACGGCAGTGTGCGTTTCTACGGCCTGACCCCGACGAGCACGAAGCTGGAAGGGCTCGATCGACATTTGCGTCTGATCGAAAGCTATAAAAAACTGCACACGGCGCGGGCCGGTGTGACGATTGCCTGACGCCGCTCAGTCAAGGGATTGAACGAATGAAATCATTCAGCATTCGCGAGCTTGAAAGTACGGATACCGAAGCACTGCTGGCCTTTGAACGCCATAACCGCGCCTGGTTTGAATCCCATATTGATGCGCGCGATCCTGCGTTTTATTCATTGCCGGGTGTCGCCGAGCACATTGCGGGCTATTTGTCCGATTTTGCTGTCGGTGCCTGGCATCCGTTCGTCCTGTCGATCCAGTGAGCCGGTCACGGCCAAAACAAAGCACAGGGATACAAGTACGGCGTCGTCGGGCACTCCATAGTTGAAGGGTGGTTTTTCATTCAATAATGGAGCGACTCCCATGCCTACCGCATCCGCCGTGCCCGGCAAGACCCTGCTGAACCCTGACGATCACACCCTCATCATGATCGATCATCAGTCGCAAATGTCCTTTGCGACCAAGTCCATCGACGCTGTGAATCTGCGCAACAACGCTGCCCTGGTGGCCAAGGCTGCAAAAGAGTTCGGGGTCGCGACCATCCTGACCACGGTCGCAGAGAAAAGCTTTTCCGGGCCCATCTTCGATGAAATCAAATCGGTCTTCCCCGAGAAGTCCGTCATCGACCGCACCAGCATGAACACCTGGGAAGATCCGCGCATTGCGGTGGAGGTGAACCGTCACGACAAGGCCAAGATCGTGCTGGCGGGCCTCTGGACATCTGTGTGCATCGTGGGCCCGGCGCTTTCCGCCCTGGATCAGGGGTTCGAGGTGTATTTCATTGCGGACGCGTGCGGTGATGTGTCGGTCGAGGCTCATGAAATGGCCATTCAGCGCATGATCCAGCTTGGCGCGCGCCCGATGACTTCCCTGCAATACCTGCTCGAGTTGCAACGTGACTGGGCTCGTACCGACACCTACGATGCCACCGTGAAAACTTCCATCGCCAATGGTGGCGCCTATGGTTTGGGACTGATCTATGCCAAAACCATGTTCAATGCATCCGAAGGCCATTGATCGCCTGGCGTTACCGAACAGGTAAAGGGCAGTGGTGCTTCCCGACACACCTGAATGCTGGTCATGGCGCCCCTTGATTGGGGCGTTTCCATTTGTATCGAACGCTTTATCACCCCGGGGGAGCGGGGCGCGCTCCCATTTCATGAGGTTGATTTGATTCCACGCTCGAACCGGTTAATATACGGTTCGTATGCATTTCATATAGTTGAAGCCATGGGTATCGTCAAAATTTCAGAACACATGCATGAGAACCTGCGTGTCGCCAGCGACGCGTTGAGTCGCTCGATCAATGCGCAGGCCGAACACTGGATGCGCATCGGGATGCTCGCCGAATTACATCCAAACCTCGATCACAGCGATATTTGCCGCTTGCTGATTCGTGCCGAATCGGCGGGCGGACTGGATCTGAAACAGCTCTGCGCTGCTGCGGATATCGCTCAAGGCTCCCAGCCCCAAGCAAGCTCAGGAGCCAGTCAATGAAGGCGAACGTCAGGATCAACAGCCTCGCGGAAATCGCCCAGTCACGCGCAGCAGGCACGCTGGCCGCCGAAGTGCTGGCCATGATCACTCCCCACGTGAAAGCCGGGGTCACCACCAACGAACTCGATCGACTCTGTCACGACCACATCGTCAACGTGCAGAAAGCCATTCCGGGCAACATTGGCTATCACGGTTTTCCGAAGACCGTGTGCGCATCCGTCAACGAAGTGGTCTGCCATGGCATCCCTTCGAACAGGACGTTGAAGGATGGCGACATCGTGAACATCGATATCGCTGTCATCAAGGATGGCTGGTATGGCGACACCAGCCGCATGTACTTCGTTGGCGAGCCCAGTGCGCAGGCTCGGCATTTGGTCAAGACGACCTATGAAGCCATGTGTGCCGGCATTCGACTCGTCCGCCCCGGTGCCACGTTGGGCGACATTGGTCATGCCATCCAGGCGGTCGCGGAAAAGGATGGGTTCAGCGTTGTGCGCGAATACTGCGGTCATGGTATCGGCAAGATCTATCACGACGAGCCGCAGGTCCTTCATTACGGTTATCCGGGCCAGGGGCTGAAATTGAAAGCCGGGATGATTTTCACCATTGAGCCCATGCTCAACGCGGGCAAACGTCATGTGAAAACCCTGGCCGATGGCTGGACGGTGGTCACCAAGGATCAGTCGCTATCGGCCCAGTGGGAGCACATGGTGGCCGTCACTGACGATGGCTTTCAGATTTTGACGCCCTGGCCCGATCGTAACGACGAATATCCCGCCATCGGGCAGTAACCGCTCAGGTGCATGGAAGACGGGATCTGTCTTCCGTGCATGGCGATAGTGACTGCAACGGTGACTGGTCGGGTGGCACAGACGCTGAGACCAAAGACAGCGAGTAAAGAGTTTCGGGTAATAATCGACAACTTTCGGCGAGCAATTTGTTGTCTGTCTCATTGTTGGCGTCAAAGCAAATAAAACCATTGAAAAAAATCGCCATAAGCTATAAACAAAAAGCTCACTGGCATATTGCTAGCAATCAGTAAGTGAGCATCGCCAGTTTTTGGCTCAGGGAGCGCTGATGAGTGTTCGTCAATTGACCGACTCCCCGCGGCAATCGAACGACTGCGACGTTGTCGCATCTCAACCAAAAGGGACGTCGGGTACTGTCGGCATGGCTTACGCTGGCAACGAGAACATGATCCAGCAAATGCTGGACTCAGCGCGCAACTGGGCCCATACCTCCGCGTGGGCGGTTTACCGCGCCGGTGAACAATTGCATCGGGTCGGTCAGGGCGACGCCTGGATGCAGTGGCCGTCCAGCATCCCGAACGAAGAGTTCGACACGTTCTGCCGGACCCGGCGATTGCACCGCTGGCCCACCGGCAAGGGCGAAAGTGAATTGGGTTGGCTACTCGCGCCGGTCAGCGAAGCCGCAGACCCGGCGCTCGCCGACTTTGCCCTGCGGCTGGGCATTCAGGTCCAGACCAATACCCTTGCCCGTGCGCAGATCACTCAGCGAGTGCTGTATGAGATCACCTACCTGGCCAGTTCGACCCGCGACCGCTCGGTGTTTCTGGTGGGGGTTCACCGGCTGCTGGCCAGCCTGATCGATGCCGAGAACTTCTATCTCGCGCTGTATGACCCCCATAGCGGCAAGATCGACTACCCGTATTACGTCGACATCATCGACGTCGATGCCCTGGAGTCCGAAAACTACGAATACCTTGACCCATCGCACCTGTCGTTGACCGGGCAGGTATTGACCACTGCCCAGCCGTTGCTGATCGACGCCGCCGGTATCCTCGCGGCTGAAGCCGAAGGCCGTTTCTACTGTGTGGGTGACCGTCCCGAGTTCTGGATGGGCGCCCCGTTGAAAAATGCCTCGGATGACGTGTTCGGCATGCTCGCGATGCAGGTCTACGACGTTTCTCGTATCTACAGTGCTGAAGATCGCGCGTTGTTCCTTGTGGTGGCCCGCCACGTCGCCATGGCCCTGGACCGGATTCTGCACCGCGAGGACCTGGAAGAAACCGTGATGCGTCGCACCCTGGAGCTTTCGGCACTCAACGAGGCCTTGAGGCAGGAAGTGGCGGATCGGGAGCGCGCCGAACACCTGCAGAGCGCGTTGTTCCAGATCGCGGAGCTATCGAGTCAACCGGGCGACATGGCTGAGTTGTTTCAAACCTTGCATGGCATCGTCGGTGACTTGCTGTTCGCGCAAAACTTCTACATCGCGCTGTTCGACGACGCGACCAGTGAAGTGACCTTTCCCTATTACGTCGATGAGCGGCAGACGACCAGCCCGGCAGCGCGGCGTGGGTGCCGGGGCTTGACTGAATACGTTATCCGTCAGCGCCGACCTTGCCTGATTGACTCTGACAAAGCCGAGCGACTGGCGGCCGAGGGTGAAATCGAACTGGCCGACGAGTCCGTCCGATCCCATTCCTGGCTGGGCATTCCCTTGTTCGATGGCGACGTGGTGCGTGGCGTGCTGGCGGTGCAAAGCTACACCTCGCAGGTGCGCTATACCCTGCGGGATCAGGATCTGCTGACGTTCGTGTCGCGGCACATTGATACGGCGTTGTCGCGGCGCACGGCCGCCGAAGCGATCCACGCCGCCAACCTCAAGCTGGAAGCGCGGGTGCAGAACCGCACCCGCGAACTCGATCACGCCAATGCCAAATTGCAACACGAAAACTCCCACGATGCGCTGACCGGGCTGCCGAATCGCACTTACCTGCAACAGCGCCTCAATTCGGCCTGGTCGCAGTTCGGCAGGGAAGGCGGGCACCTGGCGGTCATGTTCATCGACCTGGACCGTTTCAAGATGGTCAACGACAGCCTCGGCCACCATTTTGGCGACCTGCTGTTGATGCAGGCCGCCCATCGCCTGCGCGGATGCCTGCGCGACGCCGACATGCTGGCGCGCCTGGGCGGCGATGAGTTTTCGGTCCTCGCGCCCGAAGCGCCGCTGGACGTGGTGATCGAAATCGCCGAACGGATCCTGGTGGCGTTTGACCTGCCGTTTTTCATCAATGGCTATGAAGTGTTTTCGTCCTGCAGTATCGGTATTGTCAGTGCCGACAGTCAGTTCCATCACGAACCGGCGGATTTGCTGCGCGATGCCGACGCGGCGATGTACCGGGTCAAGAGCGCCGGGCGCGACAGTTACGCGGTGTTCAATCAGGAAGTGCGCCGGGAAGTCTCGGACCAGGTGGAGCGCGAAGGGGCCTTGCGCAACGCACTCAAGCGTACGGACGAACTGCTGCCGTATTTCCAGCCGATCGTCAGCGTCGAAAGCGGCGAATTGCTGGCCCTTGAGGCGCTGGTCCGCTGGCATCAACCGGGCGGCCGGGTGATCGCGCCGGGCGAGTTCCTGCCGGATGTCGAGGGTTTGCGCCTGATCGGCCGGCTGGATCTTTACATGCTCACCAGCGTTGCAACGATCCTCGCACAACCCGAGCACGCCAATTGGCCTGCGGTGCACGTCAATTGCTCCAGCTACAGCATGACGCGCCCGGACTTCGCCAATGAAGTGCTGGCGCTGCTGGCGCGGCACGGGGTCGAGCCGTCACGCATTTGCCTTGAGTTGACCGAAGGTGCGCTGGTCGCCGAGCCGGCGATTGCCCGGCTGACCATGCAGCAATTGGCCGACAACGGTATGTCGGTGGTGCTCGATGACTTCGGCGCCGGGTTCTCATCCCTGAGCTATGTGCATCAATACCGTTTCAGCGGCTTGAAGATCGACAAGTCGTTCATCCTCGAACTGACCACCAGTGCCCGCAGTCGCGCGATCGTCCGGGCGATCGTGCGGATGGCCGAATCGCTCGACCTCAGCGTGGTGGCCGAAGGTGTCGAGGATCAAGCGACGCTGGATTTGCTGCGCGAAATGGGCGCCGGGCAGGCCCAGGGATATCATTTTGCCAAGCCAATGGGACTGGAGGCGTTGCTGGCCAGTTCGCTGATCGGTCGCTAGGGCTTGCCGGCGTTTGGCATCTGGAGAAACCGCGACTCAGAGCGGTAGAAGCGTTTTTTTAAGGGGCATTGCAACGTGGGCACCGTCCTCTGTAGGAGCGAGCCTGCTCGCGATGAGCTGGAGGACAGCGCGGGGCGTCAGGTTCCCCGCGTTATCGTTCACGACCATCGCCAGCAAGCTGACTCCTACAAGTACTGCATTAGCTTTGTATCCCGGGATTCCGTGAAGAACCTTTTTTTGCTGCCGCGCCATTACTTTCTGCATTGCGCCAACACCACTTGGCAGGTGTCCGGCGTGCCACCGGACCGGCCGGCATAGCGTATGCAATTATCCAGGGATTTTTTGCGAGCCATGTTCAAGGTGTCGCCCCATGCCAGACCGCCTTCACCGGAAGTGGGCAGCGCTTTTGCGTAACAGTTCGAGCCGGCGCTCGACGTCGAATAGCGAGCCTTGGCGGCTTTGCCTGAACATCCCGCTGTCAGCACCAGGTTGAGGGCGAGCAATGAGGGCAAGACCCATGACCAGCCTTGTCGTGTGGTGTTTGTGGTCATCCCGTTGCCCCCGTATCAAACGGCTCAAAGCGTGTTTGCGATCATACTGCACTCGGGCTGGACGGTGTTGTGCCTGACCGTGGTGACCTGTCGGGGGAAGGGACGGACGGGGGGCAAACCATGGTCCTGGTCGCCGGGATTTGAAATCTATGGCGTTGCTCGACAGAATTGCGTCCCGATCCGGCCTGCGGTGCTGGACGTTCGTGGTGAAAAGGGGCTGCAGTTGAACCAACAGACATTGTCCATGCGCCTGGAGCGCGTGGCGGCGCATGTGCCAGCGGATGCACGCCTGGCCGATATCGGCTCGGATCACGCCTACTTGCCGGTGGCATTAATGCGTCGTGGCGCCATCGCGGCGGCGGTGGCCGGCGAGGTGGCAGTGACGCCGCTGCGCTCGGCCGAACGCACCGTGCGCGAGAACGGCCTGGAGCAGTGGATCACCGTGCGCCTGGCCAATGGCCTGGCGGCGATCGAGCCGGGAGACGGCATCACGGCGATCAGCCTCTGTGGCATGGGTGGCGAGACGATCCGCGACATCCTCGACAGCGGCAAGGCGCGCCTGAGCGGCCGGGAACGCCTGATCCTGCAACCCAACGGCGGCGAGCAGCCGCTGCGTCAATGGCTGATGGACAATGGCTACCGAATCCTTTGCGAGGAAGTACTGCGGGAAAACCGCTTCGACTACGAAATCATCGTCGCCGAGCGCGACGGGCCGGTGACCTATACCGCCGAGGAACTGTACTTCGGCCCGCTGCAGATGCAGGCACGCAGCCCGGCGTTCCTGACCAAGTGGCAGCGCCTGCTGCGCCATAAACAGCAGACCCTGACCCACTTCGCCCGGGCGCGACAGGCAGTGCCCGAAGAGAAGGCCGAGGAAATCGCCCGGCACGCCCGGTGGATCACTGAGCTGCTGAATTGAGCCGCGCAGTCGCGCAAGGCAGGGGAGCGTCTGAGCGACGATCAAAAGTCTGAATACGCTTGCCGAATCATGTTGGTCGCGACGCCAGTCAATGAATGATATCTTTGCGCCATCATGCTGTAAGCCTGGCAACTCTCGCACCTTCACGCAGACGTTTTACATGGGTTAAAAAGGGATGTTCTCGCAATGACGCGCGCCGTTTTCGATACCAAGTCGGTACACGACCTCATCACCCACGCAAATGGACAGCCAAACCAGTTCTGGATACCCGCCTACCAGCGCGGTTATCGATGGAAGCCGATGCAAGTCACGCAATTGCTCGAGGATGTCCGGGAGTTTGCCAAGCGTGAAAATGCTCAGCCCCACGAGTACTACTGCCTGCAACCGTTAGTGCTCAAAGACACACGCCAGGGTCAATACGAGGTGGTCGATGGTCAACAGCGGCTGACAACGCTGCTACTGATACTTCGTCATTTCAATGAGCGGATGGCCGTCAAATATCGATCAAAGCTGTTCAGCCTGGCATACGAAACCCGACCCGAGTTGCGGGAGTTTCTGGACGACCCTTCTGAGGACATCGCCACTCGAAACGTTGACTATTTCTATCTGTACCAGGCGATCCAGACCATCGAACAATGGTTCGAATCGCGGGACCACGAATTCGAAGAGATCAAATCGACACTGCTCAACAAGACCCGTGTGATCTGGTACGAGCTCTCCGACCGGGAAAATGCCGTGGACGCCTTTACCCGGCTGAATGTGGGCAAGATAGCCTTGACCAACGACGAGCTTATCCGGGCGTTGTTTTTGCGCCAACGGGACGATGCCGAGGGTGCTGTTAGCCTCCAGCAGTTGCAGATTGCCCATGAATGGGATCAGTTGGAAAAAGCGCTACAGAACGACGCGTTCTGGTATTTCCTCAATAACAAGACCAGCGGCGGCCACAACCGCATCGGCTTCCTGTTCACGCTGATTGCCCGCCTCGACGCAGAGCCCTCTTTTGACCCGGACGAGCGATACTCGGTTTTCCACACTTACAACCGCAGGCTTTCGGCAGCAGGCGCCACGACCGCGAGCGAATGGTTGAGGGTAAAGCAGGTATACATGCTGCTGGAGGAGTGGTTCGAAGACCGGCGTCTGTACCATATCATCGGCTTTCTGGTGCAATCGGGCACAACGGTCGATGCCATTTTCCGACTGTCGCAAGGCATTCCAAAAAGACAATTCGAACAGAAGCTTCGTAGCCTTGCATTCCTGAAGTTAACCGGCACGGCGATGCCGGAAACAGCAACGGCCGACATTCTGAGGGCAACGATTAAACAGTTCCTCGGCGACCTGGAGTACGGCCAAAAGCATGCGCTCAAAATCCGGACAACGCTGTTGCTCTTCAACCTGACCAGCCTGCTGCAAAACCCGGCTTCGAACATTCGTTTTCAGTTCGACAGTTTCAAGGCGAACAGCTGGGACATCGAGCACGTCCGGTCGGTGACCACCTCTATTCCCAAAGGTAAAACTGAACGAGACAGATGGCTGCAACTGGCTCGGAAGCAACTGACGGGCGCAGACGATCAACGGGATCTTTGCCAGGCCATCGCGGCGTACTTCGCGCAAACCGAGTCCGCTACCGACACGCAGTTTCACGATTTGCACACTCGCGTCCTGGCGGCCTTCAAAGAGGACAGCGAAGTTGATGACAGTATCGGCAACCTTACGCTGCTTGATGCTCAAACGAATCGTGGTTACGGCAATGCAGTGTTTGCCGTGAAACGGGAGCGGATACTGGAACTTGATCAACGTGGCATTTTTGTACCGCTGTGTACGCGAAACCTGTTCCTCAAATGCTACAGCCAGGGCGTGGACCACCTGCTTTTCTGGAGCGTCAAGGACAGTCAGGGTTACCTGGAAGCCATGTGCAATACCCTCGTCAATTTCTTTCTGGACAAGCAGGAGCCAAGCGTATGAGCGGCGCAGGAAGCCAGATGGTGTTCGCTGATCTGTTCCAGGGCGGTCAAAGCATTCGCATCCCGCTGATTCAGCGTGATTACGCGCAAGGACGATCCGACAGCATCGATGTGCGCAACGATTTCCTCGTTGCACTGAACAAGGCATTCCAGTTGCCGGAGGACGCCCCGGAACTCCCCCTCAACCTGGATTTCATTTACGGCACCCTCAATGAGGCGGGGCAGTTTCAACCGTTGGACGGTCAGCAGCGTCTGACCACACTGTTCCTCCTTCACTGGTACATCGCGCTGCGGGACGATCAGTTGGAGCTGTTCAGAACGCTTTTCTGCGACGATCAGGCCTCACGCTTCACCTACAGTGTTCGCCCGAGCAGTACGGAATTCTTTGATGCGCTCAGCCAATTCAAACCGGACCACGCCATTACCGCCGAAGCGTCCATCGCTGCGCTGATTTGCGACCAGCCCTGGTATTTCCGCCATTGGAGACTGGACCCTACCATCCAGTCCGCCCTCACGATGGTGCAGGCCATCCACGAGCTTTTCTTCGAAACACCGACGGCAACGTTCGCTCGCCTGGTGGATCGCGAGCGCCCCGTCATCAGCTTTCAGAAACTCGACCTGCGTGATTTTGGCCTGGCCGATGATCTCTATATCAAAATGAACGCCCGCGGGGATGCCGCTCACGCCATTCGAAACATTCAAGGCCCGTTATGAACAGGTTCTGGAAAAACAGTTCGAGGGTGAAACGCGCAACATGGGCAGCGTTCAGACGAGCGTGGCGAAGTTTTTCGCCTGGCGTCTGGACACCCAGTGGGCCGATTTTTTCTGGAACATTTGTAACCAGGACAATCGCGATCCATCACCCACCGCGATGCACCTGTTTGACGATGCGGTGATGAACATGTTGCGCCTGATTGCCATTGCGACCCGCGACAGCAGTCAATCTCGCTACAACGATGAATTCGTCAAGCTGAGGGCTGCGGATCAGCGCAACACCTATCAGACGTATGAGGAAAATGGCTGGCTCGACCGGGCCTTTTCGGAAACGGTCCTGATGCTGTTTGAAGGGTGGAGCGCAGGGCAAACAGGTTTCGCCCTGAAGCTACCGGACGACCGAGTCTTCGACGAAAAGGCATTCTTCAAGACGGCCATTGCCGAACCGTTGTCGATCAGCTATCCGCAGATCGTTGAGTTCGTCGCCTACATCGAATTTCTCAGAGCGCATGGTGACAGCCAGCCGCAAGCGTTTCAGGAATGGATGCGTGTGGTGGTGAACCTTGCCGTCAACACTACTTACGTCAGGCCCGAGGATGTGCGACGCAGCATCAATGGCCTGCGTGAGTTGATTCCTCATGCCGTGCAGATTCTTGAATACATCGCTTCAACCCCTGGCCCGGTGACTGGATTCAATGGCGCGCAGGCGTCGGAAGAGGTGCAGAAGGCGAAACTGATCCTGGCAGAGCACAATTGGCGAGGGCTGATAGAACAAGCGGAATCTCATTTGTATTTCCGTGGGCAGATCGATTTTCTCCTGGAGCGCAGCGAAGCACTTCGCTTGTTCGACGACAGTGAGGACGCTCAGTCTGTGGACCATGCCAGCGCGCAACTGGCATTCCAGCGCAGTTTCGATATGGCCCAGAAGACGTTTACCCCACGCGGTCTCGCGAGCTTCAAGGATTTTCTATGGGAGAGGGCCTTGCTCACCCTCGGCAATTACTTCTTGCGCAATGGCAGTAACTGGTCCTTTCTGGTCAATGGCGCGACGGAGCAGGGCAGTTGGAAGCGACTGCTCGGCGGAGCGCGTGATGCGCGCAATATCCTGTTCAAACTCTGGGACCAATTGGACGCTGAGCAGCCGCTGGAGCCTCAACTGCAGCGTATCATCACTTCGGCCCATCCAGAGGTGCCTTGGCAAAAACTGCTGATCGAAACCCCCGAGGCATTCAACTATTGCAGCAGGCGCCAGATGCGCTTCGTCAATGACGATGTGCAGGACATCTATTTGCTCGCCAGAGAACGCATGAGCGGTGCGCATGCCGAACTCAACACGTATGCCCTGCATGCCCGGTTACAGCGAGAAGGTGGTGCAGCGTTACAACCACTCTCGCTTCCGTACTACGAATCCGTATCGGGGGAAGCGGATGAGCCTTACCTGTATTTCCATCACGAACACGCTGGCAGGGAGATACACCTTTACGTCAGTTACAAGCAGGGTCAATTCCAGCTGCAGATCGAAAATTCCGAGCTTCAAGGACGGGAGGCGCTACAGGCTCAATTGTGCCAAGCCATCGGTTTTCAACCGCGCCCGGAATACCTGACCGCTGAATGCCCATTGGGCGAGATCGACGAGGCCTTGTTAAAAGTCGCTGCGCTGCTCAAGGCAAACTGAACAACGCGTGACGCAGGGCCTGTCCTCGGAGGACGGCCCCGCGTGCGTTTGTTACAGCGTGGCTGCCAGCCCATGGGTGTGCGAACCCACGGTTGCCTCGACCTCATCCAGCGGTTGATAGGCCGCTGCCGCCCGTTGCAGCGTCTCGCCGATTTGCGCCCGCAGTTCGACTGGCCGCTCCACGATCATTGCGTCGCCCTGGGACAGAATCCACCAGTGCAACTGCCAGGTGTTGCTCAGCGTCGCATGCACCCGATAGCCGTCCTCCAAGGGTTCCAGCGTCATGTCCGGACTCAAGGGCGTCTCGCGAATCAGGCGTGCCTTGCGTTCACTTACCCAAGCCTGGAAGCGGATTTTTTCCGGCGATCCGAATTGCAGCGCATCGCTGCCCAGGTAGGCGCGCAGGTCGAACTCGTGCAGGCCCTCGGCAGGCTTGTCCAATTGATCGACAGATCGAAAACGATGCACTGCGAACTGACGCACATCGGTGTACGGATGCGCCGTGGCAATCAAATAGGTCACCAGCCCGCGCTGCACCATCGCGAAGGGGTTGAGCGTCATTTCGCTGAGCTTGTCGGTATGGGCGGAGTAGTACTGGCACTGCACCTGACACTCATTGATCAGTGCCTTTTGCAGGGATTCGAGCCGCTGCGGATCAATGTCCGGCGCCTGCAGGTTCAGGTCCGGTCGCACACTGGCAACCTTTTCCAGCCAACGGGCGGCGGGGTTGTCGTCCTCCAGTCCCTTGAGCTTGCGCCGGGCATGCACAAAACGAGGTTCCAGCACGCTCAGCATGCTGGCGGGCAGCAGGGGGCGGATGGCATCTTCAACCAGCGCCAGGCTCAAGGCTTCGGTCAACGTGATGCCTTGCAATTCGACGTTAACCCCGGGCGTCCAGTACCAGGCTTGCGGCGTGTCCTCGCTGCACTGCAAGGGGAACACCAGGGACAAATCATTCAAGTCTCGCTCGACGGTGCGCCGGCTGATGATGTAGCCGGACGCCTCGAGTCGCCCCAGAAGCTCGGTCACCGTGATGCCCGATTCGCGTTTGGGCAAGTGCTTGAGCAGTTCCCACTGGCGACTGACAGTGGAATGGGATTTGGCTGACGGCACAGTGTTTTCCTTGTGCAGGGGGGGCAGAGTGCGGCAGCGGAGGACACTGCCTGGCGGTGAACGTCAAGCTGATGTCGGCGCAAAGCGCCCGTGCTTGAGCCTCTCCAGAGATATTTCCCGGATGCATTCTGTCGCGGAATGGCGATAAGCTATCACTTATTGAAGTTCGGGAAAACGCAAAAGAAGTTGTTTCACCCTCGTCGTATCGACGACTGCGCGCTGATCGAAATCATGCAACCCGAGTCTGCCTCTGATGTAGATCCGTCCTGATTCAAATGGAGTTTTTATACTTGGTTAAACACTTCAAGTTCCTGACCTTGCCACACGGTGCCAGTGAGGTGGCGAATGTGTTCGTTCATGGTTATTCCGCCGGGCACGATCTAAGGGATCGTCGGTTGTTGTCCAAGCAAATTCCTTCGACGCTGCACAGTGGCATCAATATCCTCGGCTTCTGGCGCTCGGGTCATTTCTTGCAGATGTCAAATGCCTCCCGGCAGTTGATCGCGGGTGCCAGCCGGGTCCATCCCTATTTCGCCGTGGCGGCATTCGCCGCGGAGCGGGTGGCACATTTTGCGCGCAGCCGACGTCGGGCGGTGGAGATGGGCGAGGTGCTGCTCAGTGAGCTGGACGATTACCTGTTGGCCAGGCACCCCTACGTGACCGAAATCAATCTGATCGGTCACTCGTTGGGCGGTCGCGTGCTGGTCAGCGCGCTAAGAAAACTGGTTCGCCAACCGGGTGGTTGCAGTCTCACCATCGGCGATGTGTTGCTGATGGCGGCGGCCGTCGAAGTCGGTGCCGAAGAAGCACGAGGACTCAAGGCCTGCATCAATGGCCGGTTGATCAATGCCTTCTCCAGGAATGACCGGATCCTGTTGATGAACGCAGACGAGAAGTGCCTGGGTCGCCACGAGGTTGCGAACTTCGACAACGTTGAGATGGACGGCTTCGGCCACCAGGATTACTGGCCGAAGCTGCATAAAGTATTGGCCAGCACCGGTTTCGCCGGATTCCAGGGCCAGCATTACCCCGCGCCCATGGGCAAGGAAGTGGCCTCGCAGGAGGATCACGTGCGTGATGACTATTTGCTCTACGACCTCTTTGAACAGATCGAGCAGTCGCATCCCGCCTTGTTGGGTGAAGCGATCAAACACCTCAAAACCAGCAGTTGGACAGATCTGGACGACAACGAAAGCGATAAGCTCTACGCCTTCACACGGGAGTTTCAGCTATTGGGCGGACATTGCCTGGCGAACATGACGCGACGCCGTGGTTTGCCTTATGCCGAAGTGCTTGAAATGTTGGTAGCGCATTTCGAGTTGGGTGACGACCTGCATGACTGTGCGACGATCCTGGAACTCGAGGCCGCCTTGGTTCGCACGTTTTTCAGTAACGCTTTCGCGGATGGGCATGTGTTGTGCCATTCACCTGAGAAAGTCCTGGAAACCCTTTCGGCGGAGCACTACTTCAAGCACGTCGATGCGCTGGCGGAGCGCTTGACGTTGACCTCCTATTTCAAGTCGCCGACCTCTGACGGCGGCGCGCAGGTCGCTGGCCGGGTGAGCACAGGAATGACGATGGGAACCATTGCCGGTGCCGCCTCCTTCAACGTGTTGTCGATGGTGCCCAAACTGTTGGGGAGCTCCGTCGGGCGGGTCATCACCAATTTCAAGACGGCTCTGAAACCTGGTTATTCGGCATTGATTCCGGCGGTGGCCATCACCTTTTATGCCCGGGTGAAACTGGGCAACAGCGGGTTGCATTGAGGGAAGGGGCCGCCAGGCATGAAGGCCTGGCGGTGATCAGGTCGTCAATGCTTTTGAAGGTACGACTCAATCTGTCGCACCGCACCCGCATGCTCGCGTCATCGAACAAGGGAGGATCTGTCATGCTGAAAAACATTCTGGCTGCTGTGGGCGTCGCGGTGATCGCCAGGAAAGGGTATGAGTTGTTCCGGCAGTACAAGACGATGGAGGCGCAGGTCGAATTCTTGCGCAAGGGGCGCGGGGAGGCTTAATGTCACCCGCTCATTTTTCTCAATTCCGTATTCGGCAAGGAAGTCAGCATGATTCAATCGGCAGCCCAGACAATCTCGTCGCTGTGGCCAATGATGGGGACGTTGGGAGCCCTTCGAACGCCTTCCCGGCGCTCAACATTCGATATCGATAGCGTGACGCCGGAGCGGGTCAAGGTGCTTGCCGGCCAATCAGGGATCGTGATTCCCAAGGCAGCCTTCGAAGCGGTGGTGGAGTATCTGCACGACAATGGCCACCATGCGGGCAATCCCTGCACGATTGAGTCTGACAATGATCATGGCAAGGCTGGCCCCTTGTGCAAAATCGCCCGACGATTGCCGGCAGGGGGGTACGGTCCGCGAAATATCACCTATTTGCTGCCGATTCTTGAGCAACTGGGCGTTGTGGGGATCCGACCTAGTCGGCCCACAGCTGTCTGGTTGACCACGGTTGCGGGGACGGCTTCGGTCAATCCGCTGCCCATACTGGCCGCCGCTGACGTCACGCCGGCGGGAAGCCTGAGTGCAGTCCAGCAGGCCTTCGCCCGTCATTTGGCGACGTTGTGGTCAGGCGCGCCAGGCTCTTTCAAGCACCGTTATCTCACCACCACGCATCACTCCTGGAAACCCTGGAAAGCGCGAAGCCAAGGCGACGATTGGTGGTGCCTGACCCTGTCTCAGGCGCAAGCGCATTACTCCTGGCCTGAGAGCGCTGCACCGCATGACTTCGCCAGCATCGCGGCCCGACTTCGCACCGCTTTGGCCGAAAACGATCACGCGGCTGCGCTGCAGGCTTGTCTGGACATATTCGATTGGGGCGGCGTCGCGCGAAAGGAGGACGATGCTTCCCTGGTCTGGGTCAAGGCGCAAGCGGCGGCCAAGACCCTGTGCGGCTCGATCCTCGCCGCGGTCGAATTGCTCCGGCCTGGATGCACGCAGTCGTTGAAGGCGTTCGATGGCAAGGACCTGCTGATGAACTCGGCGATGACCAAGATCTACGCCGCCGCTGACCCGAAGAACATCATCATCTACGATGGGCGGGTAGGGGCTGCCTTGGGGTTGTTGGCGCGTCAGTGGCTCGAAGCCGCTGGAGAGAGCGTTGTACCGGCGGACCTGGCGTTTCGCTGGGGCCCCAATACCAAGACACCGAGCAACAAGGTCGAAACCCGCGATCCCTCCCGGGGTGGCTTCCAGTTTATCCAGCTGTATCGAAGCACTGCCCGGGAACCGAACCCGACTCAGACTTGGGCCGAGCTCGTACGGATGACCAATCGCCTTTTGCGCGAGGTGATCCGCCTGCGAGCCCAAGCGCAGCAGAGTGTGACCTTGCTGGCGCTGGAACGTGCATTGTTTATGGTTGGCTATGACGTGCGTTGCCTGCCGGCAGCGGTCAAACACCCACCCGAAGAAGCCGGGTCCTGGCCGAGTGCTTGATTCGGCCATGCCGATGGCCCGCAAGAGGTCGTGATGGAGTTCCAGACTCAACGGTTGCGCAACGCACGCCACGTCGTGGTTTTCTCCGGTGCAGGCCTCAGCGCCGAGAGCGGCATCGCGACATTTCGTGATGCCCTGACCGGGCTGTGGGAGCATTTCGATCCCGCAGCGCTGGCCACTGCCCAAGCCTTCCGCAACGACCCCGCCCTGGTGTGGAGCTGGTACGAGTGGCGGCGGGCCAAGGTGCTTGCGGCGCAACCGAACGCCGCGCATCGGGCGATAGCCACCCTTGCTCAATACATTCCCAGGCTGACCGTTGTCACCCAGAACGTTGATGACTTGCTGGAGCGCGCCGGTTGTGCCGACGTTCTGCATTTGCATGGCAGCCTGGGTTCACCGCGTTGTTTTGCTTGCGCGCGATCGTACAGCTTCGGTGCCGATCAACCCGTTGAAGCGCAAGAGGGGCGTCGCATCGAGCCGCCGCGTTGCCGGCATTGCAACGGCAAGGTCAGGCCTGGCGTCGTCTGGTTCGGCGAGTCGCTGCCGGATGACGTGTGGCGCAAGGCCGTGTCGGCAGCGAAGGATTGTGATGTGCTGCTGTCGGTCGGGACGTCCGCACTGGTGCAGCCGGCGGCGGAGATTCCCCGCATGGCCTTGCAACAGGGCGCACAGGTCGTACACATCAATCTGCAACCGGAGGCTGTGGCAGGGGATCGCGAATTCAGCCTCACCGGCAGGGCGGCAGAGGTTCTGCCACGCCTGCTCGAACAGGCGTTCGGATAGCACCCGGACTGCGGCGTGACCCTTCAAGGCGCACTCATTGGATGAACCCGATGGGGCGCTGCAGGCTGGCAGACTTCAGTCGACACTCGGCCAGCAACGCCTGTGCCATTTCCTCAGCGTTCGAAAATGGCTTGAACCGTGCCCGTCGTGCCACGCTGGCAAAATCCCCAGGCGTCAAACGCCCTTCACCGCGTAGCCGCTGGCCGGCGGAGTGTTCCGGGTCTTCAAGGTTCAGCGCCTTCAGATGCGCTGCAAACAAGGCCAGGGCCTGGACCTGGTTCAGATAACCAAAATGCACCTTCAGATCGAAACGCCGCAAGGAAGCCTCGTCCAAGTCCTGGATCAGGTTGGTGGAGGCGATGAAAAGCCCGCGATAGCTCTCCATCTGTGTGAGCATTTCATTCACCGCGGTGATCTCCCAGCTCTGGCGTGCATTGCGGCGGTCTTGCAGAAAGCTGTCGACTTCATCGAGCAGCAGGACCGCGTCTTCCTGCTGCGCGCGTTCGAAGGCTCCGGCAAGATTCTGTTCGGTCATCCCTACGTAGGGAGAGACCAGATCGGACACGCGCTTGACCATCAATGGCTTGCCCAGCTCTCGCGCCAACCAGCGGCCAAAAGCGGTCTTGCCGGTTCCTGGCGGCCCGTAGAAACACAGCCGTGCATGGGGGTGGGTGCGCAAACCATCGACCAGTCCGGCGAGGGGCAGGTCGGCATTGATCCATTGCGGTGAATAGAAGGCCGGCAGGCCGTTGCCATCGCCCTGCTGCAGCTTGTCAAAACCCTGGGCTTTCAAGGTACCGTCGATGATGCAGCGGATCGTGCTGTCGAGCATGGTGCCCGCGCGTTTCGAGACGCTGTGGCCCACCCGTACTGCGCGTTCCAGGACCGCCGGGGTGACCTGTTCATTGGCCGCAAGGTGTTCGACCAACTCGTCGCTGAGTTTGCCGGCGACACACTCACGCAACATCCGTTTGCGCTGCGCCTGTGGCGGGTTAGACACCTCGATCACCAAGTCGAAGCGACGGATGTGGGCGGCGTCGATGGCCTCGATGCTGTTGCTCAACCAGAAGCACGGCAGCGAATTCTCTTCGAGCATGCGGTTGATCCAACCCTTATGGGAGCGGGCATTGGCGTCTGCGCCGACAGTCAGGAAAATGTCTTCGATCTCATCGAGTACCAACAGCGCCCGTTGTGAGCGCAATACGCTATTGGCCGCGCGCAGGGAGCACAATCGTTGCTTGGCAAACACCGGATCGCCATCGCGGTCGGTACAGGCCACTTCATACAGCGCGCTGTCCAGGCTCTTGGCGAGCAAGCGGGTCAGTTGCGTCTTGCCGGTGCCCGGTGGCCCGTAGAGCAAGATATTCACACCCGCTTTGCCTTGCACCAGGGCCTTGGCGAGGTAGCGTTGAGCGATATCCAGGGGGCGTTTGACATGGCTGTAGTGCTCTCGGCTCAAGCTGCCCGGCGGGCTCAAGCGGAATGCATAAGAAAAAAACTCCAGCGGGGTGCCCTTGCTGTATCGCAGCATCGCGGGCAGTTGGGTGTTGCTCACCAGGAGTATGGAGCTCAATACCATGGATACGCGGTGGCCGGTACCGATTTCCAGCAAGCCAGCCCGGATCAGCGGGCTATCAAGCCCCAGGCCTGCCTCCACCTCCGGCAGGGTAAGGCCCAACAGTACCGATAACACTTTCACTGCGCGCTTGAAGCCCAGCATCCCCAATTGATCGGTGGCGTCACTCAGCACCGGGTCGTTGTGCATCAGTACGCAGAAGCCGAGTATTCGCAACTCGGCCTCGCTCAGGTTCAACAACGCCCCCAATTCGCCGAGATTGCTTGCCAGGCGATCAGGATAGGAGGCTTGTGGATGAGCGGCCTGAAACTTGCGCGCATCCTGACGCAACGTGGTCAATGCCTCGGCCGCGCTGTACTCATCATCGTCGACCCATTTCTCCAGGCCCAGCCCGAGCGCCAGGTCGTCATCGTTGAAACCGTGCCGACCGAGAAAATTCCGGTGACCGCCAAGCTCCAGCAGCAGCTGGAAGCACCACTTCAGGGAAAGCGGGCACGTATCGGCGGCACGCTGGTTGTCGGGGGCGAACGGAGTGAATGTGGAGCGCATAAAAGGTGTCCTGACACATGAGAAAGGACACGATGAATGCAGCCGTGGTCAGAATGCGTCGCGAGCCCGGCAAGGATGACTCACTCGTAAAGCCATGGCTTCAACTCATCCAGGTTCTTCACCACGATCTGCTGGGCCGCTGCCTTGGGGTCGTGTTTTTTCGGGTCGATCTGGAACCGTTGCAACACGTATTTGACCAAGGCCCGGCGTGTGGGAATGACCAGCACGCCCTCCGCCATCCCGAAGTCCGCTTCGATGATTGCTTTCTGGGCCGGCTTGAGACGTGAGTCGGGTTCGATGACTACAGCGATTTCCGTGTTCCAGTCCTCGTCTTCGTCGATGAGATTGTCGGTCTTGCGTTCGAACTCCGGTTGGCCACGCAGGCGACTCAACACAAAATCCCGGTACTCACGATTTTTCTCGCAATAGGCCCGGACATGCCAGCGCATGCCGGTGTAAATCAGGGTGTGAGGTGCAATCAGGCGAGTTTCCGGTTCCGGGTTGGCCAGGGACACGTATTCGACTGCAATCACCTCGCTGTCGCGGCAAGCCTTGAGCAATGGGCGCAACACTTCGGGACGAATCGTGCGGTCGGGCACCTCCAGGACCAGCGTGTGGGCATACGCCAGGGCGAGCCCTTCTATATGCGGCGCTCGGGAATGGGTCTGGTTCAGCAGATGCAGATAGGCATTGGCACTGTCGTCGATGAACCGCGGCTTGAACTGCTTGCTCGGTACGTAGCCCTTGAGGTGCTTGTCATATGTAAGGTTTTTGGGCGCATGTTCGGTGATGTAGGTATTGATGTCCTTCGATGCCTGCTGACGACTGATCCCGAAGCTCTGAATCAAGTGCCCCGTGGTCAGCCGGCCTTCCCACCAGGCAACCGTCTCGATCAAGCGATAGCGAAGTGCCAGGTCCCAGCGAACCTGCTTGATGTCTTGCATGCGTTTCATGGTCACCTCATCTGCTCGAATTGTTTACCTGTATAAGTCTACATTCTAGACCTGTCGCCAAACACTACATATCTTGTTCCTGTCTTTGACGTTGATTGGACTCATGAAGGAAATGGATATGGACATGTTGGACATGTTTTCGCTGCTGGCTCTGGCGTTACTCGGGATGATCCTGTTGGCCTTGTCTCTACAGTATCTGAGACTGCGCGGCATCTGGAAGATGATGCTCGATTGCCGCAGTTCGATGCGCTGGGCGCGGATCCAGGAAATGGAAAACAAGGAGCTTCGCTCCGCCCTGCGCGCAGAAAAAGCGCACGTCGAGCAACTGACGCGAAAGCTGGTGCTGTTGCAGGCGCTGGTCCCGCAGACGTAAGGGCGCAGGCGTTGCCTGGGGATCATGGCGCTCGCTGCTGAGTCGAGCGCTGGAATGAAATGACTATTTGAGGGACAGAGGATGCCAATAAAGCCCAAGCCGTTCACTTTTGCATGCGGCAAATGCGGCTGGAAGAAAGTCACGGCGCCCCAGAGCGATTGCCTGGGGCCAGGTGATTGGTACGAGCGGTGCCCGAAATGCGGCAACCAAACATTGAGCGTGCGCAGGGCAGGGTGGCTGGAGGGGAAATGGGCGGAGCTGCGCCCGTGGCGTTAAAGAATCCCAGTGAAGTCGGGGGGGCAGGATACCGTTCAACAGGGATATTGAACGGTGCCCTGAAGGGGGCCATCGACGGGTGTGTGCGCTGCCTGATTTGCGATTCGCACTCTTCGTTCAGATATCTCTCACCGGGGTTGAGCCCGTACAACCGCCACTAGAGTCTGGCCTGATGTTCGGGTTTATTCACAAACTGAACTTCAACCCGGCGATTCTTCTCGTCTGAAGGATCGATGTTCGGCAAGGGCTGTGAGTCTCCGTAGCCGGCAACGATCACCCGTTTGGCCTGTTGCTCTCCCAGCATCTCGATCAACAACTTACGCGCCTCGCGTGCCCGAGCGGCGGAGAGGGTGAAGTTATCGTCATACACCGTGCAGTATTTCGCGAAGTCAGTCACTGGCCGACCCACCTGGATGTTGTCGGTATGGCCTTCGACCAAAATCTGGGCCTGACTGGAAGTGTCGATGAAAGCGGCGATTTTCGGGCTCAAGAGTTTGAGTTCACGATGAGCTTCATCGGTGACACAGGCGCTGCTGCGAGCGAACATCTTGTCACCCAGGGTGATCTTGCCGCCCGCCAGGTCGAATGAAACCAACCCGGCGTCCCCCTGGTCGGCAAGTGCCTTTTGCATCTCCTGCAAAAGACCGCTAAGCCGCTCCTGGTCGGTCACCAGGCTCTTGTTCTTTTCCTCCTGGCGCTTGAGTTCCGCAAATTGGTTCTGCAGTACCGACACCACCAGCAGCAGCATGACCACCGCCATCACTCCGGCCATCAGGTCAGAGATGGATACCCATTCGTTTGGTTTGTCCTTCATGCTTGCTCCAGGACCTCGGCTTCTTGCCTGGCGCAGAGTGCTTCACGAATGCTTGCGGCGGCATGGTTCAGCTGATCCAGGGAGACCTGGAGCGGTTTGAGATCCGGTACGGGACGCTCAGGGGCCGAGGCCAGCGTCTTCAGAGTGTCCGGGATTTGCTCCAGCATTTTGCTGACATTGGCATATCGGCTGTCCAGATCCGCCATGCGCTGACCGTTCTGCGAAACAGCCGTCAGACTCAACTTGATGTCCTTTGTCACCTTCTCGACCATCGAGGTCATGGTGATGACGCTGGCGTTGAGGCTGCCGCTGATTTCCTTGAACTCTTCGCTGCTCTCGATCTGAATGTTGGCGGTGGATTTCATGTTTTTCGCCACTTCATTCATGGCCGCGTTAACGGAGCCGGACATGTCAACGATGGACGTGGAGATGTTGTCGGTTGCCTTGTCGAGGTTAGTCGACATGTTCGACAGGTTGACCTTGAGGTCATTGCTCATGCTCCGGATGGTCGAGTCCAGACTTACGCTGACCTCATTCATGACCACCGACAATCCAGCTGTCGCGCCTTCAAGATCCGAACCCATTTTCTGCAGGTTTACGCTG
Source organism: Pseudomonas fluorescens group sp. PF-69 (assembly GCF_054481235.1). Classification (NCBI taxonomy): domain Bacteria; kingdom Pseudomonadati; phylum Pseudomonadota; class Gammaproteobacteria; order Pseudomonadales; family Pseudomonadaceae; genus Pseudomonas; species Pseudomonas fluorescens group sp. PF-69. The sequence continues at coordinate 4,528,934 of NZ_JBTMNC010000001.1, forward strand.
AAGTCATCGTTCATCGTTTTCAGCGTGTCGTTGAGGCCGTCTTTGACACCGTTCAGAACCACGGTCATCTGATTGCTCAAGTCATTGACCACGACTTGCAGATCGCTTGCCGATGCGCCGACCTTCAGCGCGGCATCGCCCATGTTGGCGCCTGCTTGCTGCAGGGCGGCGAGGTTGTCCTGGCTGCTCTGCGTGAATTGACGCAGTGCTGCCTGGGATTGATCCGACGAGCGCGCAATTTCAGTGAGGTGAGTGAGACTTTCCCGAGCGGTTGCGTGGTGTTCTTCACCGCGCTGGAGGACTGCTGCAACCCCGGTGCCCAGATCGACGACGCCTTGACTGACCTGCTCGAAATTGTGCTGCCAACGAGCATTTTGCGTCTCATCCGCCTGCAGGCGCTGTTCGTTGATCCGCTGCGATTGATCTATCAGCGACGCTGTCTGGGCACTGAGGGCCGACACGGTTTGATCCGACGATTGGGCAATGCCTGCCAGGTGAACGAGGCTTTTCTCAGCGGTTGTGTGGTGCTCATTGCTGCGATTGAGCGTGGCCGTGGCCACCCTTGCCAGGTTGACGATACCGTCGTTCAACTGTTCGAAATGGGCCTGCCAGCGAGTGTTTTGCACTTGGTCCGCTTGCAGGCGCTGCTCGGCCATGCGCCGCCATTCGGCTTTCATGGATTCGGTCTGGACGGCCAGCGCCGAGACGATAACCCTGGCTGATCCCATCATCGAAGCTTGAAGGAATTCGGCTTGTCCGGCCTTGGCTTTTTCCTGTTGCTGGCGCGTGTTGTCCAACTCGCGTTTCATCTTGCCGATGCACCAGATCAGCCGGCGGTCTTCGAAGCCATTGATCGACTCCCAGACCTTGAGCAGGATAAACGCGATAATCCCCCAGGTAGAGGTTTTGAATTTGGTGCCCAGACCTTGCATCATCGAGGTCAGGTCCTGCATGGCACCGCCCATCGCGCCGACGGATGCGCCACCACTGTTCTGCAGAATCGTCGAGGCCTTGTCCAGCGCCAGACCCAATCCCAAAAAGGTCCCGAGAAGGCCCAGTATCAGCAGCATGCCGGGCATGATGTTGGCCATTTTCTCTGCGGTGGTTGCTACGGCCTGGCTGAGTTCATGAATCGAGCCGTGTTCGACCTCGAGCGTCGTATCCTGCTGTTGGTCTTTTTTACCCTGCCATTTCATCTCCCAGGATTTCTCCCGGGCCTTGATCTTTACCCACACAATAGTGCTGAGTACGCCCACGACAATGATCGAGGAAAACGCAATCTGGATGGGTTCGTTGCTCGGTGTCAGAAAGTTGAGGACATCGACAATCATGCCGCGACCTCGACCAGGGTAAAGGCCTCGGTTCGTGCGCGGCAGTCTTCTTCGAATATGTTCGCAAAGTCGACGATCAGCGCTTGCTGGTCTTGCGTGAGCTCATCCCATTTCTTTTGATTTTGCGCGCAATCGATGATGAGTTTGCCCACCTCGTTGCTACGCTCGATCATATAGCCCTTGCCCTCTGCCGTGAGACCCTCTTCTCCTTTCTCGAGCAGTTGCAGAAAGCCTTCGGATGCATATACGTAATTGCACTTCTCACGAACGGAATTTTCCAGCGTTTGCAACTTGACGGCGTCGGTGTCGACCGATTTCAGCAGGTCATTGAGCACGACCTGTTCTTCCGGAGTAAGGGTTTCCAGACGTTTGGCCAGGGTCAGTCGTTTAGCCAGGATTTTGTCGCGGGCCAGAGTCTGGTTCAGCTCTTTCCAGTTTGCCTCGAGCTTCTCAAGGTCTACGTTCCAGGCCAGGATCATTTCTTCGAAGACGAACGGAATGACTGATTTACCGAAGTGTTGGGTGGTCAGTTGATCCAGCGTTCTGGCTTGCTCAATCGTCAAGCTTGGTGCGCTGGAGATCAGGCAGGCTGAAATGTCCATCAAGGCGATCATGTCGTTATTGACGTCCGCCAGCGTTTCGATCGACGTCATGCTTTTTTCGTAGAACGCCAGCAATTTTTGTGCAGCTCTGACCCGCAGGTAATGGTTGAAGTCTTCAACTTCACCGGCGTTCACGGCTTTGAGGATTTTTGCGCGCACCAGCATGTAACTGTTGATCAGAGCAGCCACGCGTACGGCGGGTTGTTCAGCGGCAGGCACTTCTTGCATGGCTGCCTGAAAGGCTTCTGCTCGTGCTTCGGCTTCTTTGATTTCGATGTCGTTGAGGACTTTTTCCTTGATGTCCTTGGCATGCTTGATAACCCAGTCGATGGCCTTTTTCAGTTGGCCCATCAGCGGGTGGCTTTCAATGTTTTCGAGAAACGCCAGTGCACGTTCCAGGCCTTGGGCCATCAATTTCACCACCGGCCATGGCGCAAGGTTCGCCAGCGTGGTCAAGGCGACGCGTGCCTTGCTGATGTGAGGCTTTACCGCCTGCCATATTTTCTGTACGTCGCCGACAAACGTTTCGGCTTCATCCGCCAGCCAACTGATGGTCTTGACCGCTACTTCCTTGACCTTGTTGATGACCGCCGGAACCACACTGGCCACGGTATCGACCACATCAGAGACGAAGCCGGAAATCGCGCTGCCCAAACTACTGAAAAATCCCATGTCCTACTCCTTTAGCTGACGCCCAGCAGTTTTCTGGCAACGTCCAATTTTGAATTCGAGGCGTGATGGGTCGCGGTTGAGCCCAACTCTGCAACCGCTGTCCGAACTTGATCGATGGCTGCCTGGATATGGCTTGCCGACAGGCGGGGAGTGGTGGATTGAACCAGCGCCTTGGGCAAAGCCAAGCGCATGCAGGTGCGAATTTCTCGACCTGAAAGTGATTCGGATAATTGAGCGGCACTGTCGAGGATCATGTCGCGGTCATCAGCAAGCGGTATGCCTGGCACCAGCATTTTCGACCAGATGTTGCGCCGTTCATCATGACCCGGAAGTTCAAACATGATGTGTTGGGAAATGCGGCTGACGAAGGCTGAATCGTAATTCCTGGCAAAGTTTGTCGCGAAAATCACGATGCCTTCATGGCGCTCCAGTTCGATCAATAACGTCGAGCGCATCGCGTTGACTTCGTTGTCGATTCCCTGGGTAACAGAAGACAGTCGCTTGCCGAGCAGCGTATCGGCCTCGTCGAAAAACAACACAGCGTCTTCGGCTTTTGCCGCTTCGAAGACCTGGACAATGTTTTTCGAGGTATCGCCCATGAACTTGCTTTCAAGATCGGCAATGCTCACCAGCATGATTTTTTTGCCAAGACTCCCGGCGAAGGCTTCTGCGGTGAGTGTCTTGCCTGTGCCGGGAGGTCCATAGAAGTTCAGGATCAGGCTTTTCCCTGCCGGATCCACCGCGCCGAAACCCCATTCAACGTAAATTTTCTGATAGTGCTCGATTTTCAATAGCGCTTCGTCGAGTTGAGCGCGTACCGATTCTGATAGAACGACGTCTTCATTGAGCGTATAGCGTGGCGGGGTACATCTGAAGTCCGCAGACGGTGGCGGGGTCGGTTTTACAGCGTTGCCCGGCATATCCAGGCCTTCAGTGAACTGAGGCCGAAGGCGACTCAGAAGTGAATCTTTCGATGACATGGTATTCGGCCTTGAAATGATAAACATCCATAAACAATCAAGCGTCGCTTGACCCGCTGCGCTTTAGAGCGGGTCGTGGACCGCCAGTGTCTGTGTCGGCAGCCCTGAGCAGACCTTGATCATTCGGCCAATAAATTCAAACTCGGACAGACCAGGCGCACCATCTTGTCCGCCTTGCGTCGATAGTTCATGTTGTCGTCCGAGGTCCAGACGTAAGCCTTCAACCAGATCGTCATGTTCAGGTATTGAAACCGGATGCAGCTTTCACCATCCAGTTTTTTCAGCGTTCGCTTGACCTTCCGCTCACGCTCGAACACGGTGGCAACCAGGCCGACCCGATAGTCCAGTGCATCGTCCTGCAAGGCTTTGACGGACCGGAAATCCGCGTCGGAGAATCGGTAGTAGTGACCTCGTTCAAGTTCGAGTTCGGTTTTGATCTCGTCATTCTCGTGACTGTACGGATGACTGTGATAGTCCCCCAGATAGCAAACTTCCGGGAAAAACGTATCAATGAAGCCTTGTTTCAGGTCCTGAGCTTCATCGGTATAAATGACGGAGTTCTGATCTCTTTCAACGGCGGTGGAAGTGTCGGCCAGTACCACTCGATACATCGTCTGGGTGCCGATGGTTCGCTGACAGTACCCCCACAAATGCCCGAACGTTTCTACCTCCGCCGCCGAGTCGCCGTTGGTCAAGACATGTTCCAGTTTGTAGGCTTCCAGCGCGGACGTGACGATACTGAAAAACGCTTGTTCGGATATTGAAACTACTGAGTCGATCATGACGTTCCTTAGTCATTCAGAAGTAGGGGAGGCAGGTTCGAACCTGAAAATAGGCGGGAAAAGCGTAGCGATCTGCGCAGTGGCCAGTACTTGGAAAAACAGCGCCCGATGGGTCGTTGCCCGTGCTGTAGCCAATGCCGGTCCTCATGTGCGGTCCCTGCCTCGCAGGTGCAATGCGACAGGAATCTATAGAAAAATGAAGAGGTTGTCAGTTGAATAGTGGCGAAATGATTCCTCAGAGGTCAGGCGCCGGTGTGGCATGAGCTTCAACTGACATGGCCGGCATGTCCTTTAGACGACATCTGCTGGCTTGTTAGCGTTAGTCGGTAATCCGTCAGCGGGTTAGAGTCGCCGATACCTTCCTGGCAAAACCGGATGATCCCGATGACGCGCCCGCGCTTTTTACCCGACAACTTCACCCTGACCCTGGTCGGCGTGGTTCTACTCGCCAGCTTGTTGCCTGCCAGTGGCCAGGTGGCGGTAGGCTTCGGCTGGTTGACCAACATTGCCATTGCCCTGCTGTTTTTTCTGCATGGCGCCAAATTGTCCCGCGAATCGATCATCGCCGGCGCCGGTCACTGGCGCTTGCATCTGCTGGTGTTCAGCCTGACCTTCGTGCTGTTTCCGCTGCTTGGCCTGGCGCTCAAGCCTGTGCTGTCGCCGTTGATCGGTGATGACCTGTACATGGGCATGCTCTACCTCTGCGCGCTGCCGGCTACGGTGCAGTCGGCGATTGCCTTCACTTCCCTGGCACGCGGCAACGTTCCGGCGGCGATTTGCAGCGCGGCGGCGTCCAGCCTGTTCGGGATTTTCCTGACGCCATTGCTGGTGACGCTGCTGTTGAACGTGCACGGCGACGGCGGCTCGACCGTTGATGCGATTGTGAAAATCAGCGTGCAACTGTTGCTGCCGTTCGTTGCCGGGCAGATCGCACGACGCTGGATCGGCGCCTGGGTCGGACGCAACAAGGGCTGGCTGAAGTTCGTCGATCAGGGCTCGATTCTGCTGGTGGTCTACGGGGCGTTCAGTGAAGCGGTGAACGAAGGCATCTGGCACCAGATTCCGTTGCGGGACCTGGCGGGGCTGGTGGTCGCCTGCTGCGTGGTACTGGGGCTGGTGCTGGCGGCGTCGACCGTGCTGGGCAAGGCCTTTGGCTTCAATCAGGAAGACCGCATCACCATTCTTTTCTGCGGCTCGAAGAAAAGCCTGGCCACCGGCGTGCCGATGGCGCAGGTGCTGTTCGCCGGCAGCACCATCGGCGTGTTGATCCTGCCGCTGATGTTGTTCCATCAGATTCAACTGATGGTCTGTGCGGTCCTGGCGCAGCGCTACGCCAATCGCCAGGAGTCGGTGGCCGAACTGATGGGGCAGGTCGATCCTTGATGGTCAAGGGTCGGGATCTGAATCCCGGCTCAGACACACGGCTTCGATACACCCGGTGTCCGCGCGGCACCGCTGCGCACTTCCCTGGCGGTGCAGCCGAAATGCTGGCGAAAGCTTCGGGTGAATTGCGCCTGGTCACTGAACCCCCAACGCATGGCCAGTTCGCCGATCGACAGGTGGCAATTGGGGTCGTGCAGGCCTCGGTGGACCGCTTCGAGGCGGCGCAGACGAATCCATTCCCCGAGGCTGTAAGGTGTGCTGCTGAAGAGTTTGTGCAGATAGCGCACGGACACGCCGCACGCCTGTGCGATCACTTGGGGCGCCAGGTCCGGGTTGCCCAGTTGTTTGTCGACGTAATGTTCGATGCGTTGCAAATGCATGGCTGCCAGGTTCGAACTTTCACTGCTGAGCACTCGCTCATCGTCGCGCAAGGCCATTAACAAGGTTGAAAGTGCCTGCTCCAACAGCATGTGGCGGGCGGGTTCGTCACATTCGTCGAAGCGGGCGGCACACATCGCCAGTTGATCGACGAAAATCCGCCCGAGTGCGCGTTTGGCGTCGAAGCAGAAGCGGGTGTAGCGTTCGGCCCCGCGCAATTGGCCATGCAACGCGCGTTCGGGGAGCTTGAACACCCAGAGGTCGTTGTCGCTGGCATAGTGAAAGCGGTAGGGGGCATCGCCCCGTTCGAAGATGAATCCGCCGGGCTGGCAATGCAGGGCGCGGCCGTCCTGCTCGAAATGCACTTCGCTGCGACGCGGCACGGTGACCAGGTAGCAGGCTTCATGATCTTCACTGACCTGGGCCTTGCTGCGCGAATAGCCCAGCTGACTGGAGCGCAAGCGTGACAGGGTCAGCGGGGTGCTGCCGGTTTCCCAGATCTGCAGGCTGCCGCTGAAGGTGCTGCTGGGGGCGAACTCCAGGGACAAAGGGAAATAGGCGCTGCCGATGGCCTGGGCCCAGAGCGGCTGGCGTTGACTGTCGGGCCAGGAGCGGGTGGAAAGTTTGTACGCCATGGCGGCCCTCGTATCTTTTTATTATGAGGACGGTGCCGAGGTAGAGAACCCTCGGCACCGCTGGTTTGCCATCATTTGCCAATGCTTACGGGCGGTCAATCATCAGGCGTCAGCCGGTAGGTGGCCGAGGGCGCCAGCGTCGCCTGCCAGCCCGGAGGAACGACGATGTTGGTGGTCGACTCCTCGATCACACAAGGGCCTCGCACCCTTTGTCCGGATTGCAGCCGGTCACCGTTGTACACCGGGGTTTCCTGCCAGGACGACTGAGCGCTGAACAGCATCGAGCGGTAGCTGCTCGCCTGGGGTGCGGCGTCTTCGTCGGGCGCCGGCAGTTCCGGCATCGGTGGGCGTTGCAGACGGGCAATCACCGAACACTCAAGGTTGACCAGCTCGGCGGGACTTTCAGGCTCGCTGTAGGAAAACAGTGCCTTGTGCCGCGTGTGGAACGCCTCACGCAAGGCCACCAGACTCGACTGATCCAGTTGATCACAGGTCAGCTCGACGCTGCATTCGTGAATCTGGCCGAGGTAGCGGATTTCCAGGTTGTACAGGCACTCCACGTTGTTGTCGGCACCGAAGCCATCGTCGCGCAGGTTGTTCATGCCGCGCTCGCGCAAGTCGCGCAGGGTCTGATTGAGCAGGGGCAGGTTGACCAGATCGTCGTCCAGGCGCATGGGCAGGGTGGTCAACTGGTCGTATCGGATGTCCGAGAGAATCTGCCCGTAGGCGCACAGCCCGGAAGCCACTTTCGGAATCAGTACCACCTGGCTGCCGATTTCCTCGGCCAGACGCATGACGTGCATGCCCGCCGCACCGCCCGCACCGATCAGGGCGAAGTCCCGCGGGTCATAACCGCGCTCTACCGAGACCCGGCGAATGCCGCTGACCATGTTCAGGTTGACCAGGGTGATGATGCCGATGGCCGCACGTTCGACGCTGATGCCCAATGGCTCGGCGATTTTCCTGCGGATCGCGTCGATGGCCGCTTTGCGATTGAGGCGAATGCTGCCGCCCAGCAGCGCGCCGTCGGCCAGGTAGCCCAGGGCCAGGTTGGCGTCGGTCACGGTGGGCTCGGTGCCGCCCTTGCCATAGCACACCGGTCCGGGGTTGGCACCCGCGCTGCGCGGACCGACCTGGAGCATGCCGAAGTCATCAAGGTAGGCAATCGAGCCGCCACCGGCCCCGAGGGTTTCCACCTGGATCATCGGCACGCCGATGCGATAGCGCAGGAAATCGGTGTCCTTGCTGAAGTTGGTGCGCCCGGATTTGCTCAGGGTGATGTCGAACGAGGTGCCACCCATGTCCACGGTGATCACGTTATCGATGCCGAACGGCTGCGCGACGCACAACCCGGCTTGCGGCGCGGAGGCCGGGCCGGAGTTGATGGCATTCACCGCCCGCTCGCGCATCACCACGCCCGGCGCCAGGCCGCCGTTGGACTGGAAGTAGCGCGTCGGTTGCTGCGCGCCAAGCTCCTCGAACAGCGCGTCGATCCGTTCGATGTAGCGGCCCATGACCGGGCTCAGGTACGCGTTGACCACGGCGGTCGAGGTGCGGGTGTATTCGCGGATCTGCGGGAACACTTCGCTGCCGGTGCAGACGAACACCCCCGGCAATGCCGCGCGTACCATTGCGGCGGCGCGCAATTCATGGTCCGGGTTGCGCACCGACCAGACGAAGGAAATGGCCACGGCCTTGACGTCCTGCTCGCGGAAATACTCGATGGCCTGGCGAATCGCGTCTTCGTCGAGCGCGGCGTATTCGCTGCCGTCACTGAGCATTCGGCCACCGATGGGCCGGCGCAGGTGGCGGGGTACCAGCATGTAGGCCGGCGGGTAGCTGGCGTCATAGCGATGCCCGTCTTCCTTGTGGCCCAGGCGGATTTCCAGGCTGTCCTCATGGCCGTCGGTGCACAGCAGGCCAACCTTGACCCCGGTCTTTTCGATCAGGGCGTTGAGGGCCACGGTGGTGCCGTTGATGCACAGGTCACAGTCGCCAATGATCTCGGCCGGCGTGCGGCCAATGGCATCGGCAATTTGCGCCAGCCCGTTGCGGATCGCGATCGTGCCGTCCTGGGGTGTCGAGGGTGCCTTGAACAGCTGAACGTTGCCGCTGCGGTCGGCGAGGATGAAATCGGTGAAGGTGCCGCCGGCGTCGATGCCCAGACGATATTGTTGCTTGTTCATGATGAGGGATTCCAGATTGCTCAAAGGGGCCGGGCTCGATTAGTTCGCCGCACGGCAGGCGCGGGTCGCGGCGTCATCGACCTGGCCATTGCCATCGATCACCACGCCGTACTCCAGGCGCGCGCCTTCGCGGGATACAAGGCCGTTGCGCACATCGTTGACAACGCTGGCCACCGGGCGACGCAACGGATTGCCGTAGCCACCGCCGCCAGGGTTGACGTTGATCACCCGTTCGCCCGGTTGCGCGGTAAGTTGCGCGTTGTAGATGAAGGACTGTTCCTCACCATCGGCCTTGCGATGGATCAGCCGCCCCAGTTTCGGTTCGAGCAAGACGTTGTTCGCGCCCGCGGCACCCGATGTCGGCAGTTGCCGACCCTCGCCAAAACCCACCACCGTCATGGCGTGGTTCAGCGGTTCGATTTCGATGCGCGTACCCGAGCCACCGCGAAATTCGCCGGCACCACCGCTGTCGGTCATCAGGCTGTAGCGATGGATGAGGATCGGGTAGGAGTACTCCAGCAACTCGATGTCACCGGACATCAGCGCGCCGAAACAGCACAGCGGACCGCACGCCGGCCAACCGTCCATGGCCTTGTTCGCACCGGCACCGGAGATGATCGACGCAAGCACCATGGTCACGTACTCGTCGTTGCCATTGCGCGGGTCGTGGCCGGCAATGTTGATCCCGCTGGCGTGGCCCCAGGAGGCGGTCACACGGTCGGGAGCGGCTTGTTCCAGGGCTTGGCGCACCGCATCGGCCAGGGTTTCCATCGGCGTGGTGGTGCTGTTGACGTGGGGCGCCGGTTCCTGGGCGTTGCACAGGGTGCCCGGTGGGCCCAGATCGACAGACACGCAGCGGTACAGCCCTTCGTTATACGGTGGCGGCACCTGGGCGAACATCATCAGCCCCAGGTAAACCCCGGACACCGAGTTGCCGGCGTACGAGTTGATGAAATAGGGCACCTGGGGCGGGCTTTCGATGAGGATGTGCGCTTCATCACCCCGAATCTCCACCTGCGCGGTGATCGACAGTTCGCCCAGCCCATGGCCCGAGTCTTCCAGCACCGCGGTGCCGGTGTAAAAGCCGTCCGGCACCTCACGCAGCAGGGCACGCATGTGGCGGTCCGCCATGTCCTTCAACTCGGCGATGCACGCGCGCACCTGTTCCACGCCATAGCGATCGAGCAATTCGAGCAAATGCCGTTCGCCAACGTTGCAGGCGCCGTATTGAGCGTTGAGATCGCCTTCCTGATAGGCACGGGCACGCATGTTGGTCAGCAGCAGGTTGATCACGTCCTCGCGGCGCTTGCCCTGCGACCACAGTTTCACCGGCGGGATGCGCAAACCTTCGGCGTAGATTTCCTTGGCATCGGGGTTATAGCCGGCGGGCACCGGGCCGCCGATGTCGGTCAGGTGGCCTTTGCAAACGGCCCAGAACACCAGCTCGCCCTGGTAGAACACCGGTTTGTACATGCAGCAGTCGAGGATGTGGCTGCCCATGTAGGCCGGATCGTTGTGATAAATCACATCGCCTTCTTCGACGTCATCACCGAAGAAGCCGGCGACGCATTTCATCGCCGGAATCAGCGAGCCGAGGTGAATCGGGATGTCCTGGCCTTGCAGGATCATTTCCGGAAGGTGGTCAAACAGTGCATTCGAATAGTCGTGAGCCAGGTTGAAAACGCTCGAACGACCGGTTTTCTCAAGGGTGATGGTCATTTCACGTTGCGCGGTTTCCAGCGCGCCTCGCACGACGGCCAGGGTGATCGGATCTACTGTACTCATGGGTCACCAGAAATCTTGTTGTTATCCAGGTGAAGGTCAGGACGAACGTCTAACCCACGACACCAAACTACCTGCTCGAACCCTTGGCTGGCTTGGCGCAAAGCGCACTGGAAGTTGATTGCCCGTGCACTGAGGGTTGCGATGCGGTGGCCGGGTTTCAGCTGCAACTGGCGCGCACGAACCAGCTGCGCCTGGCGTTGTTCAGCAGCAGCCAATAGGCGCTGAAGGCACTGAGGAAGGTCACGGGTGCGGACCAGGTGGCCAGGGCCGCATGGCCACAGTTGAGCAGCGCAATGCCCAGGGCGGCGGCAAGGAACCACGCCCCCAGGCCACAGGGGTTGAAGGCGCTGACCCTGTCCACCTGGTATTCGATCCGGTCCTGGAACAGTTGGGGGTAGCGCGGCGAGAAAATGTGCGCCAGGGCAATCGCCACCCAGGCCACCACGAAGATGCTCTGGTACGACAGCGCCTGCAGGATGTAAGCGAAAACGTTCAGGCGCATCAGGGTGTAAACCAGCACGCCGACGGCGATGGCCCAGGCGATGTAAGGCACTTTCGCCAGTCCGATGCCGCCGAAAAAGGCCTGCATGTTGGTGGCCGCCAGGTAGAAGTTCGCCGAGTTGATGCGCGTCTGGCTGATCCAGACGAAGATCAGGCCCCAGATCCCCATCAGCTCGACGATCGCCATCACCACCGACACCTCGCTCAGGCCGCCGGGGGTAGGAATGGTCCCGGCCAGGAAAATCCCGACCAGGCCATTGATCAAAAAGGTGAAGGTGTAGAAGGGCAGGCCGAAGTTGAAGCGGGCGTGGTAGGTGGCGTCTTCCTTGCGGCCGAAACGAGCGTAGTCCCAGGTGTACATCATCAGGATCCACACGCCCATGAAGTAGCTGAAACAATCCCACCAGCCATTCGCCACCGGGCCGCTCGCCGGTCCCATCTGCAGCCAGGCCGCGCTGTAGTCGTATTGTTCGATGGTCACCGCGACCAGCGCGACCAGACCGATCAGGTAGAAGGGCAGCAACACGCCGTTGAGCTTGTCCATCCAGTTTTGCACGCTGCCGAAAATCAACGGCACGCTGTACAGCACCACCAACAGGTAGGCCTGATTGATCGACAAGGACGGCACGTACTGTTGAATTGCAATGGCAATCACCGAGCCTTCGAACACGCTGTAATAGGTCGCGGTGGCGAAGAAGATCAAGGTCGCGAGGACCGCGCCCTTGCGCCCGAACAGCACCCGCGAAAACAGCGCGACCGACAGTCCGGTCTTGATCGCATAGCGCGCAATCACGCCATTGATGGCGGCGTAGGTCACGACCGACAACAGCAGGCCGATGATCGCGTTTTGAGTGCCGAAGGTCATCGCCAGGGTGGCGGAAACGACAAGCCAGAACATCGCGCTGCAAATGCCCCACCAGGCCATCGTCAGCGAGGGTTTACTCATGCGGTGTGTGTCGGCGACGGCGGCGACCGAAAAATCGGTGCTGTCGCCCTGTTTCTGAAGGATGGCGGCCATGGTTCTTCTCTTGTTTTTGGATGAAGAACCAGGATGGTAAGAGGCCTTTGGCGCCAAATGATTGCTATTGGCGGCCCTGTCTTTTGTCGTGGAGTGAAGCGCATGGACGGTCACTACGGCCTGCCAACCCGGCAGGGGCCGGGACAGCAGAGCCGTGCAGCGACCCGTCAGTGCGAATGCCGAGGCTCGCCGCCACTGCGGGCAATGACTCGCAGGTGCAGGGTCGCCGGTTCCAGGCAGCCGCCGGTGGACAGTTGCCCGACCAGTTGGCGGTAAAGCTCCTGCCAGGGGGTTTGCGAGGCGGGGATGTTCGGCGTCCACTCGGCGCGGCGCCGGGCCATTTCGGCTTCATCGACCAGCAGGTTGACCGATCTGGCGTTGAGGTCGACGCGCAGGCGGTCGTTGGTTTTCAGCAACGCCAGGCCGCCACCGACCGCCGCTTCCGGCGACATGTTGAGGATCGACGGGCTGGCGGAAGTGCCGCTCTGGCGACCGTCGCCCAGGCAGGGCAGGGAGTCGATGCCTTGCTTGATCAGTGCCGCCGGCGGGGCCATGTTCACCACTTCGGCACTGCCGGGATAGCCCACGGTGCCAGCGCCACGAATCACCAGGATGCAGCGTTCGTCGATATCCAGCGACGGGTCGTCGATCCGCGCGTGATAGTCCTCCGGCCCTTCGAACACGATGGCCCGCGCTTCGAAGCTGTTTTCCGCGCCGGGTTCGGACAGGTAGGTCTTGCGGAACGCCTCGCCGACCACCGACATCTTCATGATCGCGCTGTCGAAGAAGTTGCCGCTGAGCACGATGAAACCGGCGCGGTGCTTGAGCGGGGTCTCGAAGGGATAGATCACGTCGGCGTTGCTGGTCAGAGTGCCGCTGACGATTTCGCCGATGGTCTTGCCGCTGACCGTGGCGCAGTCTTCGTGCAGTCGCCCGGCTTTTTGCAGTTCATGCATGACCGCCGGCACACCGCCCGCGCGGTGGAAACCTTCGCCCAGGTACTTGCCGGCCGGCATGCAGTTGACCAGCAGCGGCACGTCTTCGCCAATGCGCTGCCAGTCATCCAGGCTCAATTCGACGCCCATGTGCCGGGCGATGGCGATCAGGTGCGGAGGGCAGTTGCTTGAGGCACCCAGTGCCGAGGCCACGGCAATGGCGTTCTCGAAGGCCTCGCGGGTCATGATCTGTGACGGGCGGACGTCCTGCATCACCAGTTCGCAGATGCGCTTGCCGGTGGCATAGGCCATTTGTCCGCGTTCCCGATAGGGCGCCGGAATGCTTGCGCAGCCGGGCAGCGACATGCCCAGGGCTTCGGCCAGTGCATTCATCGACAGGGCGGTGCCCATGGTGTTGCAGTGGCCCACCGAAGGCGATGCTGCGGTGGTCATTTCCATGAAGCCTTCGTAATCGATTTCCCCGGCCGCCATCAGATTGCGTGCGTGCCAGAGCACGGTGCCGGAGCCGATCAGTTCACCCTTGTGGTGACCGTCGAGCATCGGCCCGCCGGACAGGACGATGGAGGGCAGGTCGGTGGTCGCGGCGGCCATCAGGCAGGCGGGGGTGGTTTTGTCGCAACCGGTGGTGAGCACCACGCCGTCCAGCGGGTAGCCGTGGAGGATTTCCACCAGCCCCAGATAGGCCAGGTTACGGTCCAGCGCGGCGGTCGGTCGACGGGATTGCTCGGCGATCGGGTGCACCGGAAACTCCATGGGAATGCCCCCGGCGTCACGAATGCCGGCCTTGACCCGCTGGGCCAGTTCCAGGTGATGGCGGTTGCACGGCGTCAGGTCGCTGCCGGTCTGGGCGATACCGATGATCGGGCGGCCCGACTGCAACTCTTCACGGGTCATGCCGTAGTTCATGTAGCGTTCGACGTACAGGGCAGTCATGTCCGCGTGGGCAGGGTCGTTGAACCATTGCTCGCTGCGCAGGCGGCGTTTTGGAATGTCACTCATGATCGGGTCTCTCTTGTCATTGGATGAATCGACAATCTGTGGTCGCTTCAGCGAGCGAGCAGTCCTCGGGCAGCCAGGTTACGCAGCAGGGCGCTCACACCAAAGGTCCAGGGCTCGGCGTCACAGCTGTGGGTGACGCGGTTGTGCAGACTGCCGAGCAACGGGCTGCTGATGCTGACCCGGTCGCCGAGTTTGTGGGTGAAGCCGCTTCCGGCATGATCGCGATCCTCGGTCGGGGCGAACAGAGTACCGAGAAACAGCAGGAAGCCGTCAGGGTATTGGTGATTGGCGTTGAGGGTCTGGCTGGCCAGGTCCTGCGGGTCGCGGCTGATCTGATTCATGGAGCTCGAGCCCTGCATCCGGTAACCGTCCTCGCCCTGTACCTGGAGGTCGACCACGCAGGCACGCACGTCGTCGAGGCTGAAGTGTTCATCGAACAGGCGAATCAACGGCCCGATGGAGCAGGAAGCGTTGTTGTCCTTGGCCTTGCTCAGCAACAGGGCGCTACGGCCTTCGAAATCCCGCAGGTTCACATCGTTGCCCAGGGTTGCGCCATGGATCTGGCCACGGCTGTTCACCGCCAGCACCACTTCCGGTTCCGGGTTGTTCCACTGCGAACCGGGGTGAATGCCGATGCGGCTGCCGCTGCCGACGGCGGCGAGTACCGGTGCCTTGGTGAAAATCTCCGCGTCCGGACCGATACCGACTTCAAGGTATTGCGACCACATGCCCTGTTCGATCAGCAAGGCTTTCAAACGCATGGCCTGCTCGGAGCCGGGCACGATCGAACGCAGGTTGTCACCGATGACCCCATGCACGGTGGCGCGAACGGCTTCGGCCTTTGCGGCGTCACCGCCGGCCTGCTCCTCGATCACCCGCTCGATCATGCTGGCGGCGAAGGTGACACCGGCCGCCTTGATCACCTGTAAATCCAGGGGCGGCAGCAGGTAAGGCCTGGTCGGATCAGCATCGGGGCCCGTGTTGGCCAGCAGGGCCTCGACACTGGCGATGAAGGTGCCGGGTGTCTGGCGTACGGCCGACAGCGGCGAGTCCGATTCCAGCAAGTCACTCAAGGTCGCGAAACGGTCCGACAGATCGAACACACCGTCCGCGCGCAGGACAATCGGCGATGGCCCGGCGATCTGGCCGGGAACCCAGGCGCGGCCGATCAGAGTACCGGCCACACCGTCGACCGGCAGGGTGTTTTCAGGCGTAAGCAGTAGCGACATGAGGAATCTTCCTGGTTCGTAAAGCCTTCACGCTAGGGCGGCCAGTCGATAAACTCCAATGAGATATATTCAGTATTCGATAACTTCCGGTTATTGCTTCTTCGGGGAATGCCCATGTCAGAACTGTCCTTCTCCAGCGTCTGCGGCTGGCTCAAATTCCGCCATCTGTTGCTGATCGACACGCTGGGGCGCACGCGCAACATGCACCTGGCGGCGCAGCAGATGAACCTCAGCCAGCCGGCCATCAGCAAGATGCTCAAGGAAATCGAAAGCCTGCTCGGCTTTGCCCTGTTCGAACGCCAGCCCCGGAGCATGCCGCCCACGGCGCTGGGCGAGCATGTGCTGCGTTACGCGCAGATCGCACTGAACGATGCCCGCTCGTTCGTCGAGCAGATCGGCAGTCTGCGCGAGGGCGGTCATGGTCACCTCAAGGTCGGCGGGATTTTTGCCGCCACGGCGGTGGCGCTGCCGGAGGCGATCCTGCAGATCAAGCAACGCTGGCCCTTGCTGTCGATTGAAGTGGTGGAGCAAACCAGTAATCACCTGATGGAAATGCTCGAAGAGAAAAAGCTCGATCTGGCGGTTGCCCGCTTCACCGATCAAAGCCAGCAGCAGCGCTATGATTTCCAGCCGCTGGCACCCGAGCCGTTCTGCATCGTGGTCAACAGCCGCCATCCATTGGCCGACGCTGGCCCGACCTCGTTGCAGCAATTGGTGGATTTGCCCTGGATTCTCTACCCGGTCGGCACGCCGATTCGCGCACGCATGGAGCTGGCCTTCGCCGAAGCCGGGGTAGGGATGCCGAAAAACACCGTCGATACCATTTCCATGCAGACCTTTCTCCAGGTCCTGCAACGCGGGGCGATGATCGGGATGCTGCCCAACGCCATGGTCAATCCGCTGCTCGACAGCGGACAGTTGAAAACCCTGGATACGCCGTTGCACCTGGTGCCACAGGACTACGGCATCCTCACGCGCAAGGGCGAGCATCTGCTCGGTGCGGCCCTGGAGTTCGCCGAGATCCTCAAGGAAAACGCCCGTCTGGCCAGCGATACGGCCCATTGAAACGGGCGGGCTCCCACGGGGATTGCCGTTGCCAAAAAAACGCGATTTTCGATAACGTTTCGTTATCGGTTAATCCAAAAATGCCATTGGGAAAGAATCGGTTCGCGACAGTAGAGTATCGACCAGCTTCCAATCAGGGTCAGGAGACTGTCATGCCCGAACTGTCCGGACACAATTTCATCGCCGGTGGCCGTAGCGCCGCCGGGTCGGTGGTGCTGCACAGCATTGATGCGACCACCGGGCAACCACTGCCCACGGCTTTCATTCAGGCTACGGTCGAGGAAGTGGACGCCGCTGCCTCGGCTGCTGCCCAGGCCAGCCCGATTTACCGCAATCTGTCCGCCGAGCGCCGGGCGCAATTCCTCGAAGCGATCGCCGCTGAACTGGATGCGCTGGGCGATGATTTCGTCGCCCTGGTCAGCCAGGAAACCGCGTTGCCAGCCGCCCGTATCCAGGGCGAACGAGCCCGTACCAGCGGTCAGATGCGTCTGTTTGCCCAGGCGTTGCGGCGCGGTGACTTCTACGGCGCCCGCATCGATCTGCCGCTTCCGGCACGCCAACCCTTGCCGCGAGTCGATCTGCGTCAATGCCGCCTGGGCATCGGCCCGGTGGCGGTGTTCGGCGCCAGTAATTTTCCCTTGGCCTTCTCCACCGCCGGTGGTGACACCGCCGCCGCGCTGGCTGCCGGCTGCCCGGTCGTGTTCAAGGCCCACAGCGGGCATATGGCGACGGCGCAACGGGTCGCCGAAGCGATCATTCGTGCCGCCGAGAAAACCGGGATGCCGGCGGGTGTGTTCAACATGATTTTCGGTGCTGGCGTCGGTGAAGCGCTGGTCAAGCATCCACAGATTCAGGCGGTCGGCTTCACCGGCTCGCTCAAGGGCGGCCGGGCGCTGTGTGACATGGCGGCTGCACGTGCGCAACCGATCCCGGTGTTCGCCGAGATGAGCAGCATCAACCCGGTGCTGGTCCTGCCCGAGGCCCTGCAAGTACGTGGCGAGCGTATCGCCAGCGAGCTGGCCGCGTCGGTGGTGATGGGCGCCGGGCAGTTCTGTACCAATCCCGGCCTGGTCATCGGCATACGCTCTGCGGCATTCACCCGCTTCGTACAGACACTCAGTGCCCTGATGGCCGATCAGCCGGCGCAAACCATGCTCAACGCCGGCGGCCTGCGCAGTTATGTGCACGGTTGCGAAACCTTGCTCGCACATCCGCAGATCACCCATCTGGCCGGGCAGGCGCAGGCAGGCAATCAAGCCCGGGCGCAATTGTTCCAGGCGGACGTCAACCTGTTGCTGACGGGCAACGAATTGCTCCAGGAAGAAATCTTCGGCCCGGCCACCGTGGTGGTCGAGGTGGCTGACCGGACTGAGTTAATGGCGGCCCTGCAAGGGTTGCGCGGGCAACTGACCGCCACCCTGATCGGTGAACCGGCGGAGCTGGAGCAATCTGCCGACCTGGTGGCCCTACTCGAACAGAAGGTCGGTCGCGTGCTGGTCAACGGGTATCCCACCGGCGTGGAAGTCTGCGATGCCATGGTTCACGGCGGCCCCTGGCCGGCGACTTCCGATGCCCGTGGCACCTCGGTGGGCACCCTGGCCATCGACCGCTTCCTGCGCCCGGTGTGCTACCAGAACTTCCCCGACGCCTTGCTCCCCGAGGCGCTCAAAAACCGCAATCCACTGGGGCTGACGCGCCTGGTCAACGGGGAGAAAACCACCCAGGCGCTGTAGCCGGCATCACCGCCGAGTGAACCGCTCACTCGGCGTAACCCATTCGATAAAAACAATCAGGCATGTCCACATGCCCAGGGGTTACCTCCATGCAAACCATATCCGAGCATTTGCCCGCGCAGGCGCAAGCCAGCGAACAAGACTTTGAAGACCGGACCTACCGCAAAGTCATCTGGCGCATCCTTCCCGTCCTGCTCCTGTGCTACATGGCCGCGTATCTGGACCGGGTCAACATCGGCTTCGCCAAGCTCGACATGCTCAACGAGCTGCAATTCAGCAACACCGTCTACGCCTTGGGCGCCAGTATGTTCTTCTGGGGCTATTTCCTGTTTGAAGTACCGAGCAACCTGTTGCTGCATCGCTTCGGCGCACGCTTCTGGATCGCCCGGATCATGTTGACCTGGGCCGTGATCTCCATGGCCGTGGCATTCACCGTGCCGCTGGCGGGCGTGTTCCACATCGAATCGAGCACGATGTTCTACGTGCTGCGCTTCCTGTTGGGCATTTGTGAAGCGGGCTTCTTCCCAGGGGTGATTCTGTACCTCAACTACTGGTTTCCGACTCACCGCCAGAGCCGCGTGATGTCCGGGTTCCTGATGGCCATGCCGATCAGCCTGACCCTGGGCGGAATACTGTCCGGTTGGTTGATGAACAGCATGCAAGGCGTGCACGGCATGTCCGGCTGGCAGTGGATGCTGATCATCGAGGGCATTCCTTCGATCATCATGGCGTTCGTCGTGATCGTCTGCCTGGCGAACAATATCGACTCCGCCAAATGGCTGTCCGCAGCGGAAAAGGCCTTGCTCAAGGCCAACCTGCAAACCGATAACCAGGGCAAGGCTTCACGCCTGAGCGAAGTGTTCTTCAATCCGCGGGTGTGGTTGCTGGTCCTGATCCTGCTGACCTTCAACACCGGCTTTTACGGCCTGGCGTTCTGGATGCCTTCGATCATCAAGAGCACCGGTATCACCAACAGCCTGCACATCGGTTTGCTGACCGCCATTCCTTACGCGGTGGCCGTGGTCGCGATGCTGCTCAATGCGCGGCACTCCAACCGTACCGGAGAGCGACGCATGCATGCGGCGATTCCGGCGTTCATCGGTGGCCTGGGGCTGATGCTCAGCGCCTATTTCGCCGACAACCTGGTGCTGTCCGTGCTGTTTCTTAGCGTATCCGCCTCGGGGATTCTCAGCCTGATGCCGATTTACTGGACCCTGCCAGGAACAGTCTTGTCCGGCGTCGCCGCAGCGGCCGGTATCGGCATGATCAACGCCTTCGGCAACCTGTCCGGCTTCACCGGTTCGATGATCACCGCCGTGGCGGAAAACCTCACCGGTAATATCAACAATGGCACTTACGTATTGGCGCTGTGCCTGTTCGTCAGCGGTGGGCTGATCCTGGCCATTCCCGCCTCGATGCTCGGCCGGTCCCCGAAAGTCGCCATCGCAACTGCCAAACTGGAAACAGCATGAACATGCAACACAAGCGGGTGCTGGTCACGGCGGCCGGGCAGGGCATCGGCATGGCCAGCGCCATCGCCTTTGCCCGGGCCGGTGCCGAGGTGTTTGCCAGTGATATCGATATCCGCGCGCTGGAAGGTGTCGAAGGCATCACCGCCCTCACGCTGGACGTGACGTCGGCGAGCGCCATCAGCCAGGCCTGTGAACGTATCGGTGGCCTGGATGTGCTGTTCAACTGCGCTGGCTACGTGCACAGCGGCAACATCCTAGAGTGCGACGAAGCGGCCTGGGCGCGTTCGATGGACATCAATGTCACCGCCATGTACCGGATGATCCGCGCGTTTCTGCCGGGCATGCTGGCGCGTGGCGGCGGCTCGATCATCAACATGTCGTCGGTGGTGTCCAGCATCAAGGGCGTACCCAACCGGTTCGCCTATGCTGCCAGCAAGGCGGCGGTGGTGGGGCTGACCAAGGCCGTCGCGGCGGACTTCATCGGCCAGGGCATTCGCTGCAACGCGATCTGCCCCGGCACCGTGGAGTCTCCGTCGTTGCGCCAGCGTATCTCGGCCCAGGCGGCACAACAGGGCGTCGACGAAACCCGGGTCTACCAGCAATTCCTCGACCGCCAGCCGATGGGGCGTATCGGTAGCCCCGAGGAAATTGCCCGATTGGCCTTGTACCTGGGCAGCGACGCGTCCAGCTACACCACCGGCGGTGTGCATGTCATCGATGGCGGCATGAGCATCTGAAACCGGTCTGTATTTTTCGATCAAGCAGGAGAACCCCATGAAACTGTTGCGTTATGGCGAAAAAGGTTCGGAGAAACCCGGCCTGCTGGATGCCGACAATCGGCTCCGCGATCTCTCGGGTCATGTGCCGGATATCGCCGGACAGGTCCTGTACCCGGACAGCCTGGCGGCGCTTGCGGCCATCGACCCGCTGAGCTTGCCCCTCGTTGAAGGGCAGCCACGGATCGGTGCCTGTGTCGGGCAGGTCGGTAAATTTATCTGCATCGGTTTGAACTACGCCGACCATGCGGCCGAGTCGAACATGGAAGTGCCGAAAGAGCCGATCATCTTCAGCAAATGGACCAGTGCCATCGGCGGCCCCAATGACAACATCGAGATCCCGCGCGGCTCGCTCAAGACCGATTGGGAAGTCGAACTCGGGGTGGTCATCGGCAAAGGCGGGCGCTACATCGACGAGGCGAACGCCATGGAGCACGTCGCCGGTTATTGCGTCATCAACGACGTGTCGGAACGAGAGTGGCAACTGGAGCGCGGCGGCACCTGGGACAAGGGCAAAGGCTTCGACACCTTCGGCCCGCTCGGCCCGTGGCTGGTGACCCGCGATGAAGTCGCCGATCCCCATGTGCTGGACCTGTGGCTGGAGGTCGACGGCCACCGCTACCAGCAAGGCAATACGCGGACATTGATCTTCACTGTGCCACAGCTGATCGCCTACCTCAGTCGTTGCATGAGCCTGCAACCCGGCGATGTGATTTCCACCGGCACGCCGCCTGGCGTGGGCCTGGGGATCAAGCCTGCCCCTGTTTTCCTGCGCCCCGGCCAGACCATTCGCCTGGGAATTACCGGCCTGGGTGAGCAGCACCAGGTCACCGTGCAGGCGGATTGATCGGGACGCTGGCCCTGGTTCCTGCACGGCCGCAGCTTTCGTGGCGTAATGGTCATGTCGTTGGCAAGCGTCCCAGTCGACCTTGCCGCCGACTGGGACGCTGCTGGTTGAGGCGGTGGCTGGCGGGCGCCGTTAATTCAGATCTTCGGCCTGATGCCGTTCAGGCACCTGGCTCGCCTCGTCCCCCCACGTCCGGTTGACACGCTGACCCCGGATGACCGCCGGCCGGTTGGCAATCTCCTCGGCCCAGCGTTGCACATGGGTGTACTCATGCGCAGACAAAAACTCGGCAGCCGAGTACACCTTGTCCCGCACCAACTGGCCGTACCAGGGCCAGACCGCGATATCGGCGATGGTATAGCGGTCACCGGCCAGGTACGGGCTTTGGGCGAGACGGCGGTCGAGGACGTCCAGCTGACGCTTGGCTTCCATGGCGAAACGGTTGATCGGGTACTCGAACTTCTCCGGCGCATAGGCGTAAAAGTGCCCGAACCCGCCGCCCAGGTAGGGTGCCGCACCCATCTGCCAGAACAGCCAGTTCAGGGTTTCGGTGCGCCCGGCGGGATCGGTGGGCAGGAAGGCGCCGAATTTTTCCGCCAGGTAAAGCAGGATCGAACCGGACTCGAAGACACGGATCGGCGGCTCGACGCTGCGGTCCAGCAGCGCCGGGATCTTCGAGTTCGGATTGATCTCGACGAAGCCGCTGGAGAACTGATCTCCCTCGCCGATGCGGATCAGCCAGGCGTCGTACTCGGCGCCGGTTTTGCCCAGCGCCAGCAGTTCCTCAAGCAGGATGGTCACCTTCACGCCATTGGGCGTGGCCAGTGAATAAAGCTGCAGGGGATGCTTGCCGATCGGCAACGCCTTGTCATGGGTCGGGCCCGCGATCGGGCGGTTGATGCTGGCGAACTGGCCGCCGGACGGGGCGTCGTTTTTCCAGACCTTGGGTGGGACGTAGGGCTTATTGCTCACGAGATGGACCCCCATAGTGTGTGCTGTGATCACGTGGTTCGTGGACTCAATACCACCCGGGTGGGGCGGTCAAGCCGATACTGCGCGCGTCCTGATAGACACGGCTGTTGTACCACGCGCGTGCGGCGGCCATGGCGGAAAAGCAGCTGAATGTCGAATAGGGACGACCCTCAGCGCGCATGATTGTCTTGATCAGACACACTGGGGGAGGCTTGATTGACGCGTCAGGCATCCAGCTCAATCACACAGGCATCATCAAAATCCGGGTTTTCATTGATGCCATTTTTTGCGTAGCCCCGGGCATTGCAAATGACGCGGGTGTTGCCTACCCGATAATCAAAGCTCCCGTGGGTGTGGCCATGCAACCAAAGCGCCGGCTGCCAGTCCTTGATCCGCTGTTCGAGGTCTGAAACAAAACTCGAATTGATCGGTGAATTCGCGAAGGCCGGGCTGATGCTCGAGCGTGTCGGCGCGAAATGGGAAACCACCACCGTGGGAAGGGCGCTGTCGCGGCTGAAGCATTCATCCAGCCAGGCGACGGTCTGCAGGAACATCAGCTGCGAGATGGCCGGTGTGAACAGGTCGGGGAAATCGGGGGAGATCTTGATGTGGCTGAAGTCGCGGATGAGCGCCGTCGCCAGGTCTACGCCCTGGGCCCGGTCCTGTGCGTCATCGAACAAACGATAGTCAGACCACAAGGTGCAGCCCAAAAACCGTACGCCGTCGTGGACATACTCCGAGCGCTCCAATACGTGAATCGCTGTGCCTTGGGACAACCGTTTCAACTGCTCGCAGGTGGAGGTCAGGTCGCTGCCATAAAACTCATGATTGCCGGCTACGTACACGATCGGAGCAGGACAGGCTTTGGCCCACTCGATGGCGGCGGCCGGCCGGGCGATGTCTCCGGCGAGCACGACAATATCGGCATCCACGACGGGAAAAGGGATCGCGTTGACGGACAAGTGGACATCGGACAGCAAAGCAATGCGCATTGATCAACTCCGTCGTGTATTGAAGGACAGCTCATCTTAGCCCTTCACCACGAATGTGGGAGCGAGACTGTTCGCGATGGCGCCTTGGCGGCCGACAGCTTTGTGGGTGGTGCCGACGTCATCGCGGGCAAGCCAGCGCCCACAGGGACCGTGAGCGACCTCGGTTTTTGAGGTCGCTGAAGCTCACATTGTGGAAGCAAGCCTGCTCGCGAAGCGGTGGTCTGTTTACTTCAAATACCAACCCCAGGGTTGCTCGCTGACGTACTCGGTGACCTGCTTGACCTCCAGATAATTGTGCAGGCCCCATTCCCCCAGCTCACGGCCGATCCCGCTGTGTTTCATGCCGCCCCACGGCGCTTCGACGAAGGTCGGTTGCGAGCAGTTGACCCAGACAATCCCGGCGCGCAACTGGTTGGCGACCCGTGCGCTGCGTTGCAGGTCGGCGCTCATCACCGCGGCGGCGAGGCCGAAGCGGCTGGCGTTGGCCATTTGCACGGCTTGCTCTTCGGTGTTGAAGCGCTTGATGCACAGCACCGGGCCGAAGACTTCTTCGCGCCAGAGAATACTGCTGTGTCCCGGTTCGTCGAAGATCGCCGGCTCGATGAAGTAACCCTCTGGCAAATGCGCCGGCCGCCGGCCTCCGGTGAGCAGGCGCGCACCGCTGGCCAGGCCCTGATCGATAAAACCGAGCACCTTGTCGTACTGGCCCTGGCTGACCAGTGGCCCCAGCAGCACGCCGGGCTCCAGGCCCGGGCCGATGGTGATCTTGCGGGTTTCTTCCACCAGTCGTTCAATCAAACGCGGGGCGATACCGTCCTGCACCAGCAGGCGCGAGGTGGCGCTGCACACCTGGCCCTGGTTCCAGAAGATCCCGAACAGAATCCACTCCACGGCGGCTTCGACATCCGCGTCGTCGAACACGATGAACGCCGACTTGCCGCCCAGCTCGAGGCTGATGTTCTTGATGTCACGGGCCGCCGCCGACATGATTTTCGCGCCGGTGGGCACGCTGCCGGTGAAGGCCAGTTTGTCCACGCCAGGGTGCTCGGTCAGCGGACTGCCAGCCTCGGCGCCGAGCCCGGTGACCACGTTGAGCACACCCGCCGGCAGGCCGATGCGGTCAGCGGCGGCGGCCAGCTCCAGCGCCGTCAATGGCGTCAGCTCGGACGGCTTCAACACCACCGTGGCGCCCGCCGCCAGGGCCGGAGCGACTTTCCAGGCGGCCATCAGCAGCGGGTAGTTCCACGGGATGATCTGCCCGGCCACGCCAATCGGTTCGTGGCGGATACGGCAGCGGAAACGGGCGTCCGGCAGGGCCAGTGGCTGGTCCTGCTGTTCGTCGAGTTCACGGGCCAGGCCGGCGTAATAGCGAAAACAGCCAATCGCATCGCCGATGTCCCACTGCGCTTCGGGCAACGGTTTGCCGTTGTCGCGCACCTCCAGTTCCGCCAACGCGGACTGGCCGTTTTCCAGTTCATCGGCCAGGGCCTCCAGCCACTGCGCGCGCTCGGCACCGCTGGTTTGGCTCCAGCCATTGTCGAAGGCGCGTCTGGCCGCGCGCACGGCGTGGTCGACGTCCTCTTCGGTGCCGGCCGCCACCCGGTGGAATACGTGTTCGGTGGCCGGGTCGACGACCTCCAGGTAGCCGCCCAGGTCCGGGCTGACCCACTCGCCGTTGATGTATAGCTGATCACGCATGGTGCGACTCCTGAACGCCAGTCTGGCGGTTTTGCAGAGAGCGGGAAGTGAATAACAGTGCCAGCGACACGCAGATGATTACCGTCGAGATCGCGTTGATCTCTGGCGTCACGCCGCGGCGGATGGAAGAGAAAATGTAGATCGGCAACGTCGTCTCGGAACCGGCGACGAAGAAGGCGATGATGAAGTCGTCGAAGCTGAAGGTGAACGCCAGCAGGAACCCGGCCATGATCGCAGGGCTGATCTGCGGCAGGGTCACCCGCCAGAAGGTTTGCATGGGCGGGGCGTACAGGTCGGCGGAGGCTTCCAGCAGCGCCTTGTCCAGCGAGTCGACACGGCTGCGAACGATCACCATGACCAGCGCCATGGTGAACAGCGAGTGCGCGGCGATCACGGTGAAGAACCCCATGTTCAACCGTGGCACGCTGGGCATCCAGCTCGCCAGCAGCGGGTTGATCAGGTCGAACAGGCTGATGAAGGCAATCAGGGTCGAGATGCCGATGACGATGCCCGGGACAATGATCGCGCAATAGGTCAGGGCATCGAACAGCAGGCGAACCTTGCGTCCGGCGCGCTGCAGACCGAACACCGCGAGGGTGCCGAACAGCGTCGCCAGCACCGCCGAACAGAAGGCAATGAAGGCGCTGTGACCGAGGGCTTCCATGATGAACGGGTTGTCGAAGGCACGGCCAAACCATTGCACCGAGCAGCACTCGAAGGCCAGGCCACTACGCCCGGCGTTGAAGCTGAACAGGATGATCAGGGCGATCGGCGCGTAGAGAAACAGGTACAGCGAAGTCGAATAGCTGCGCAGCCACATGTCACAGGCCTCCGTCGGCAGGGCGGCCGCCGTAGCGCGCCACGAGCTTCAAATACAGGCCGATGATCAGCAACATCATCGCCACCAGGGTCATCGCCAGCGCACTGCCGAAGGGCCAGTTGCGCGATTGCAGGAACAGGTCGACCAGCGCGTTGCCGACAAAGAACACCTTGCCGCCACCGAGAATGGCCGGGATCAGGAACTCGCCCATCAACAGGATAAACACCAGCATCACCCCGGTGATGATCCCCGGTGCCGAGAGGGGCAGGGTGATCCTGCGAAAGCTTTCGAAGGCACTGGCACCCAGGTCCGCCGAGGCTTCGAGCAGGCGCTTGTCGAGTTTTTCCAGGCTGACGTAGATCGGGAACACCATCAGCGGCAGGTAGCCATAGACGATGCCGATCAGCACGGCCCAGGGCGTGTTGATCAGCCGCACATCTTCCAGGCCAAGGCTGGCCAGCAGCGCCGGAATGCCCTTGCCGCTGAGGATGAAAATCCACGCGTAGGTGCGGATCAGGAAACTGGTCCAGAACGGCACGATCACCAGCGTCAGCAACAGCGAGCGGTTTTTGCTGACCTTGACGGCGAGGAAGTACGCCAGCGGGTAGGCCGCCACCAGGCACACCAGGGTGCCCAGTGGCGCCAACACCAGCGTGTTGCCGAACGCCGCCGCCCGCGAACCGAGGTTCAGGTAGTTGGCCAGCGTGAAGCCCCCGGCATACCCGCCCACGGCGCTGCGCTCGCCGAAACTGAAGACCAGGATGATCACCAGCGGCATCAGTAACAGCAGCAGGAACCACAGGGTCGAAGGCAAGAGCATCAGCAGGGTGATCCGCCGGCCGAGACTGCGCCGTGGGCGCACCTCGACTGACAGGGCACTGCCCGGCTGCACCGTTTGCGGGTGGGCGGCGGCATTCATGGGCGACTCCTCGTTGGCCATGGCAAGTGATCAGGCGGATTTGAAACGGGCCATCAGTTCGGCGCGGGCCGGGCTGGTGAGCGTCGCTGCCGCACCGAACTCCAGTGGGCTGAGGGCTTCGGCGGCCGGGTACATGATCGGATCACTGAGCATGGCCGTCGGCAGCAGGGCATCGACCCGCTTGTCACCGCTCGGGTAGCCGTGGCTCAGCACTTCGAGCTTGTTGTGCTGCGGGTCGAGCAGGTAGTTGATGAAGGCGTAGGCGGCGTCCTTGTGCTCCGAGTTTTTCGGAATGGCGAAGAAGTCGCTCCACAGCTCGCCGCCTTCCTTGCCCAGCTCGAACTGCATCTGCGCGTTGTCGCGATGCAGCTGCGAGGCGTCACCGGTCCACGACATGGCCAGCCAGGCGTCGCCACTGCGCATCGACGGCTGGATGTCGGAGTTGATGGCGAACAGGTGTGGCTTGACTTCGATCAGCAGTTTTTCGGCATCGGCCAGTTCTTTCGGGTCCAGGGAGTTGAAGCTGTAGCCGAAGCTTTTCAGGGCGTTGCCGATGGCGGTGAGTTGATAGTCGTGGACCATGGTGCGGCCACTGGCAGGCCCCTGGGCGGCGGCCCAGAATTCTTTCCAGCTGGTCGGGCCGTTCTTCAGCTTGCCGGTGTCGTAGAGCATGCCGGTGGTGCCCCAGTTCTTCGGCACCGCGTAGACCTTGCCGTCGACCGTGCCCTGGGCCATGAACTTCTGCTGGAACGCCGAGGCATCGAAATTGGGAATGCGCGACAGGTCCAGGGGCTCGATCAAGCCCAGGCCGACGTAGGTGCTGATGGTGTAGTTGGTCGGCACCAGCACGTCCCAGCCACTGCCGCCGGCCTGCAACTTGGCGAGCATTTCTTCGTTGGAGCCGAACACGCTCATCGATACCCGCGCACCTGTGGTCTTGGCGAACGCGTCGAGGTTTTCCTGACTGTGGTAGTTCGGCCAGGTCGCCAGCGACAGGCGATCCCCCAGTTTGCCCTGCTCGGCGGCCTCGGCCGTTGAGGTCAGCAGGCCGGGCATATGGGTGGCGACCACCGCCGCGGCGATTCCGAGGCCGGTGCGGCCAAGAAAGTCGCGGCGACTGATCGAGCCGTTCTGCCAGCTGCGCAGGGTTTTGATAAAGGTTTTCTGGTCCATAGCACGCTCCCCATCCGGTTGATGAAACGAATCGACGACTTACAACGCCATGGCCAGGCCATTGGCGTGATCCCAGCCGACGCGTACAGCCGCGCCGTGTTCGAATGCATTGGCGCCGTGGTCCTGCTGGCGCGGCACGCGCACGCAGACCACGCCGAAGGCCTGGGTGCGCACGCGGTATTCGGTGGTGTTGCCCAGGTAAATGCGGTCCTCGACGCAGCCTTGCAGGGTCACCTCCCGCGCCATGTCGGCGCTGGCACCGGCAATGCTGATCAGTTCAGGGCGCACGGCGATGCAGCCGTCGGCGTTCGCGCTCAGGGCCTTGCCGGTGGGCGTCAGCGGGCTGGTCAGTTCCAGTCCCTGCTCGGTGCGCAGGACCACCGAGCTGCCATTCAGATGGCGGACGGTGCCGTTGAACAGGTTGGACTCACCGATAAAGTCGGCCACGTAGCGGCTGGCCGGAGCTTCGTACAGTTGTTCCGGGGTGGCGGTCTGGATGATCGAGCCGTTGTGCATCACGCTGATGCTGTCGCTCATGGACAGCGCTTCTTCCTGGTCGTGAGTGACCAGCACGAAGGTGATGCCGACCTCACGTTGCAAGCGCAGCAATTCCGACTGCATCTCCTTGCGCAACTTGCGGTCCAGTGCCGCCAGCGGTTCATCGAGCAGCAGCACGGTGGGCTTGTTGACCAGTGCCCGGGCCAGGGCCACGCGCTGTTGTTGGCCGCCGGAAAGCTCACTCGGTTTGCGCTGGCCGAAGCCGCTGAGGCGCACCATTTCCAGGGCTTCATCGGCCATGCGCAGCTGTTGTTTTTTGTCTGGGCGCGGGGTGCGATAGCGCAGGCCATAGGCGATGTTCTGTGCCACGGTCAGGTGCGGGAACAGCGCGTAATGCTGGAACACCATGTTCACCGGCCGCTCGAAAGCCGGAACGCCGGCAACGTTCCTGCCTGCCAGGCGCACTTCACCGCTGGTGGGCTGTTCGAACCCGGCGATCATGCGCAGGGTGGTGGTTTTGCCACAGCCCGAGCCGCCGAGGAAAGAATGGAACGAACCGCGCCGCACGGCGAAATTCAAACCATTGACGGCCTGCACCTGGCCATAGCGTTTGACCACGTTGCAGAATTCGATATCGCTTGGCGGGTTGTCGTTCACGAGGCGGGCTCCCTTGCAGTGATGAATCAGTGCGTCGGGGGCCAAACTAACAATGAGGGTTTTGCGGCGTATATATCCCTTGGGGGGTAGGAGAGGGTATGCGGAGCCTGGGCGAGGCTATAAAAGGGCATGTAGGAGCGAGCCTGCTCGCGATGGTCGTGAACGATGGCGCGTGCTTGCAGGCTAAGCGCGGTGCCCTTGGGTCCATCGCGAGCAGGCTCGCTCCTACAGGTATTGCATTGGCGTTGTATCCCGGGATGCTGTGAAGAACCAAAAAAAGGACTGGGGTTCGCGGAGCAATCCGGCTGTGTCTGTTGAGAGATGAGAGGGTGCTTGCTCAATCCGGTAGCACGGCATCAGGCCTGGCGCTGCTTCTGTAGGGCGTGTTGCAGGTGAACGTTATTGGATTGGATAGTATTGCCATTTGGCACTATAGTTTATGCCAGATGTCAGAGTGACGGAGGCTGCCATGAGCGCCAAGAAAAAAGATGATGCAGCCAATGAGGTGGTCAAAGATGCCGGCGGCTTCACGAGTGTTCAACCGGGCCAGCTTGAAGCGGCCGCAAAAATCACGGGTCGAAAGAAACCTGCGGTGACCACTGCTGCGACAGATCACCCGCCACGCATGGTCGCGATCTTGCTCTCCGGGAATGTGGGGGATGATCGTATGGAGATTTACCGAGCCGTAAGAAACGGTTTTCCCTTGCAGTCAGTGCTCAACATGATCGAAAACAGCGAGGTGTATAAGCAACGCGGCGTGCTGTCGAAAATCGTTGGCGCTTCTGATCGCACGCTGGCGCGGCGGCTGAAAACGCCCAATGAAATCTTGACCTCGGAGCAAAGCACGCGCGCGCTCAACTATGCCGAAGTCTTGGAAAAAGCCACGGAGGTGCTGGGCTCGCGCGAGCTGGCCGAGCAATGGATGGTCAAACCTGCCCGTGGCCTGGACGGTGAAATACCCATCGATTTGATTTCCAACTCGGTGGGCTATGAGTTGGTGACTGATTTTCTGACGCGCATCGAATATGGGGTCTATTGATGGCTAAAGATCCCTTTAGCAGTGAGATTCACTTCTGGCGCCTCGACCCTGCCGAGTATGCCCCCACATGGCATTTGGGCGTGGGGGCAGAAAAGGTGGGTGGACGCTGGAACCCTAAAGGCATGGCCACGGTTTATGCCAGCCTGGATGCCTCTACGGCCATTCTCGAGGTGGCGGTGCACAAGGATTTCGACGCGTTGGATTGCAAACCTCATCGCCTGACGCAGGCCCGTGTGCTGGACCCGTCCAGGATTCACGTGGTACGGCCCGAAACCATCGCGAACCCCAATTGGTTGGTCCCTGGCACCCCAAGCCGCAGCCAGCAACAGTTCGGTGCCGATCTGCTGCGCCAGCATCCGTTTGTTTTGGTGCCATCGAGCGTGTCGCCGCATAGCTGGAATTTGCTGATGAACCCGCAAATGGCCATTGGTTTGTACGAGCAGGTGCTGCAAGAGCCTTTTGGTCTGGATGGCCGGCTTAACAAGCCTCAAGCCTGAAGCGCATCATCCCCTCAAGTACCCATCCAGCGATTGAATGAACGGATACGTGCTGCTGACAAGCACTGCGCAAGCTAACAACCCACGGCGCGACCTCGATCCCCTTGCAGCCTGTCGCCTGAAGCTTGCAGCTGATTTTCAGTGAGGTCGCGGATAAATAGTCCGAGCAATTCCGACTGGCTGCCGATGCCGAGCTTGGCGTAGAGGTTCTTGCGGTGGATTTTCACCGTGCCCGGACTGATGTTCAGTTGTTCGGCGGCCGAGGCGCTGGAGTGACCGCGCAACAGCAGCTGCACAATCTCCTGCTCGCGCCCGGTGAGAATGTGCGCGCCGAACTGATCGAAGGCTTCGCGGATCTTGAAGTCCAGATCCTGCGCGGGGCGCGGTTGCTGGGCCTGACGCAAGCGCCAGGCTTCATTGATGACCTGCTCGACCACCGCTTGCGCGCACTCGATCAACTGCATTTCGTCACGGCTGAACGCGCAACTGGCCGAGGAACGCATCAGCGACAGCACGGCCGTGGCACCGGTGCCGAGGTCGACGAAAAACGCCACTTCTTCTGCCAGACCGGTTTGCTGGTAATACGTCAGGTAGTACTCACCGAGGTAGAAGTGGTCCGGCGCAAACTGGCGCAATCGCCACAATCCGGGCGCCTGCCCGCGCGTACAGGCCAGGTAGAACGGATCGAGCAAATACGGTCCGCATTGATAGTCATCGACATACACCGCGCGCTTGTCCGCCGAGAAGGTGTCGAACAACGCCAGGGGGCGGTGATTGCCTTCGTAGACGAACAGGACGAAATGATCGACCGGGCATACTTGCCGCAACCAGTGGCTAAGGCCCGACAGCCGTGCATGCCCGGCGGGCAGGTCGAGCAGGTGGGCGACACCGGTGGTCCAGAGTTTCAGTTCCTTGGGGCGCATGGTGACTTCAAGCAAGGGAGGATCGCCATCAGATGCACAAAGTACGCCATGCCTGCCTTGGCCGTGCGGGGCAGGGCGGTGTGATCGAAATGCTTGAAAAAGATGCACTGCAACGGGGCCGGGTGTTACCGAGTGCTACAGCTTTGGTAGCAGAAGTGATTGGCGCCGACACCGGCTGCGGTTGGTTTCAGTAGATTGTCGGAATCAACCGCCAGCTCCGGGCGCAATAAGCCTCGTAGTCAGCGCCAAACTGCGCCCGCAACAGCGCCTCCTCGGAATGAATCCGCGCAATCAGCGGGATCACCGTCAGCGCGGCCAGCAACAGGCCGACTGCCGAGCGGAACGCCAGCGCCCAGCCTGTGGCGATGATCAGCATCCCCAGATAACTGGGGTTACGCAGGCGGCGATAAATTCCGTCGGTGACCAGGCTGTGCCCCGGTTGAATCGCCACCAGCCCGCTGAAGCGCTTGCCCAGCACGAACACTGGCCAGATTCGCAGGGCGCCGCCCAGGATGTACAGCACTGCCCCGAGCCAACGCACACCCTCGCCGCCGAACGTCCAGAAGTCGACCCGGTCGGTGTAGGCCGGTAGAAATCCGCTCAGTAACCCAATGATGCCAAAGGCCGGCAGCACCCAGCGATTGGCCCGGTCTTCACGTTCGCCGGAACTGAGGTTGACCTCGGTGAACAGCGAAGCGACGACCATCGCCAGGGTGGCAAGCGCCACCACGACCAGCGCGCCATGGGAGAAAAAGGCGGCGAATCCGCCCAGCCCCCAAATCGCCAGCCAGAGGTAGGCGAGGGTGGACACGAAGGCGACAACAGCCAGTTTTACGGAAATTTTCATGATGCCTCCATCAGTGGGCACACCCTTGGCGAAACCGGCGCCGAGGTGATTGTCCACGGCAAGGTCTGGGACGAAGCCAACCAACGGGCCATTGAGCTGGCGCAGGGTGCGGACACCGAATATGTCCCGGCTTTCGATCACCCGGTGCTGGGGCAAGGGCACAGCGCGATGGTCGATGAAATCCTCGAAGACGGCCCGCAAGTCGATGCATTGGTCACGTCGGTGGGCGGCGGTGGTTTGCTTGTGTACCTGGATCATCCGGCGATTGCCCAGGCCCATGACGGGGTGATTGTGGTCTGTGGCGGTGTCAGCATCACCCCGGCCCTGGTGGCCGGGTGGGCGCGGCATGCTTGAAGCAAAGCCTGTGAAGCAAGGCAGGGCTGGAAACGCTGTCCAGGTTTCACAAGCCCCACCGCTGAGGTTGGCCGTCGTTATTGACCGGCTGGAACGCCTTCCTGGACGAGAATGGCGCGAGCCAGGTTTTCGTCGCTTGCGTTGTTGAGGTCGGGGTGCTCCTGCCGGAGCTGTTTGAGAACCGATTCCAGGTAAGCGCCGCGAATCGTACCGCCACTGGCCACGAAGCTGGAGGCGTCATCACGGGCGGGAATCATGAGTTTGTGGTCCTTGAATGTCGAGTACAGCGATGCGGAAACCCCGGCTGAGGTGGCGACATCGCCTGCGTCCACCTTGGCCATTGCAGAGCCGAAGGGTAAACACAGCAACAGAGAAGAAACGATAATCAGACGGCGCATGACGGTGTCCTCTGAAAGCGTGAAGCAAAAAGGAAGTACCTCATCATTTAGGATGCACCACAGCCGTCAGGAGTTCCCTGTCGATACGCCATCAATCCCGAGCCTTGAACGTTTGGCTTGCCGGGCGAACGCGGGCTTACCGCGAAAACCGGCTGCGATATTCCCGCGGCGACACCCCCAGGTTGCGCTGGAAAGTGAGACGCATGCGCTCTTCATCGCCAAAGCCGCACAACCGGGAAATTTGATCGATGTTGCGCTCGGACTCTTCCAGCAAGCGCCGTGCGGCTTCCACTCGCAGCACTTCCACGGCCTTGGCCGGGGTACGGCCGGTTTTGAGCTTGTAGACCCGGGCGAAATTGCGCGGGCTCATTTGCACCCGTTGCGCGAGTGTCTCGACCGTGAGGTTTTCGCCCGCGAGATTCTGCGTGATCCACAGGTGCAGGTCGTCGAAAGCGGCGCCTTCGAGGGTTTGCGATTGCAGTAATTGGCTGTATTGGGCCTGGCCACCGGGACGCTTGAGAAACACCACCATTTCCCGCGCGACCAGCAATGCCACGTCGCGTCCGCAATCCTCTTCCACGAGGGCCAGTGCCAGGTCGATCCCGGCGCTGACGCCGGCGGATGTCCAGACCGAGCCGTGTTTGACGAAGATCGCATCGCTGTCGACTTCGATTGACGGGTAGCGCTCCTTGAGCACGTCGCACATCTTCCAGTGGGTGGCGGCGCGTCGGCTTTCCAGCAATCCGGCCTCTGCCAGCAGGAACGTTCCGCTGCACACCGAAGCCGTGCGTTTGGCGTCGGGCGATGCCTCCTTCAGCCAGGCGACCAGGTCCAGGGATTTGCTCATTGCCAGCAGAATATCCGGGGCGCCGGGGGCGATCAGGGTGTCGATCGGGTGATCGGCGAAATCACGCAATGGCAGGGTGTCGACGACCAGCCCTTCCGCTGTCTGTATCAAGCCGCCGGCCAGGCTCGCGGTGTGCAGGGTGTAACCGGGCAGGCCGCGATTCTCCATGTACCGCGATGCGGCCCAGAACACCGTTTGTGCCCCGGTCAAATCCAACAGGCCCATTTGCGGATAGGCAAGGAAAACAATGAGGCGCGCTTGTTCGCGGGCAAGGTCGGGATGAGTGTTCGGGACTTCGTTCATGAGCTTCTGATTTGGCGAGTGGGAATAATGATAATTCGCAAACGATATAAGCGTTATCGCCTCTCATCGGCTGTCTGGATTTCAGGGTTTTATGGCATTTGGCTCGTGAGAGTTCAACCCTGGCGTCGCTCACCGAAGCGCAAGGGTGTTTTTCAGGAACGTGCCGGCGCGCTCCCTCACGCCCGGGGGCGGTCTGCCGATGATGAGAAGGCCTGATCCCGCGCCCAGTCTTTGTCATCCTCCGGGTGACGGCTGAGGGGTGGTAACGTGAGCGCTTTGAACCGTCAGGAGCATCGTCATGGATTTGGGTATTTCGGGGCGTTGGGCAATCGTCTGCGCCGCCAGCAAGGGCTTGGGCCTGGCCTGTGCACAGGCGTTGGCGAAGGAGGGCGTCAACCTGGTGATCAACGCCCGCGGCGACGAGACATTGCAGGCTGCCGCGTTGGCGTTGCGCCAACTGGCACCGACCATCGAAGTGCGCACCGTGGCCGGGGACATCAGCGAAGCGAGCGTGCGCGCGCAGGTGCTGGCGGCGTGTCCGCAGGTGGATATTCTGGTCAACAACGCCGGCGGTCCGCCGCCGGGTGATTTCCGCGACTGGCAACGCGACGACTGGCTGAAGGCGCTGGATGCCAACATGCTCACGCCCATCGAGCTGATCAAGGCCTGTGTCGACGGCATGGCTGAACGCGGGTTCGGGCGCATCGTCAACATCACTTCCGGCGCGGTGAAGGCGCCGATCGATGTGCTGGGACTGTCCAATGGCGCCCGCAGTGGCCTGACCGGCTTCATCGCCGGGCTGGCGCGTCAGGCAAGACTGGCCGGGAACAACGTCACCGTGAACAATTTGCTACCGGGGCCGTTCGACACCGAGCGATTGCACAAGACCTTGAGCGCGGCCGCCAAGGCCAATGGCTCCAGTGTCGAAAGCGTCGCCGAGCAGCGACGCAAAAACGTCCCGGCCCAGCGCTTCGGCCAGCCGGATGAGTTCGGTGCGTATTGCGCGTTCATTTGCAGCGCCCGGTCCGGGTTCCTCACCGGGCAGAACCTGCTGCTGGACGGCGGCAGCTATCCCGGTACGTTCTGAATGGACGAGCGTGGTCATGGCCATGCGGTTGGCGATATTCTCCTGCCTGATCGATTACCGTGAGCGGGAGCTGGTTTGACATGAGGGCAGGGCGGGTGAGCGTCGATATCGACAGCGTGGTGGTTGGGGCCGGTGTGGTCGGGCTGGCGGTGGCCAGGGCGCTGGCCATGAGCGGGCGCGAAGTGATTCTGGTCGAGGCCGGCGAAGGCATAGGCGTGGGCATCAGTTCGCGCAATTCCGAAGTGATCCACGCCGGCATCTATTACCCCGGCGGCAGCCTCAAGGCGCAGTTGTGCGTGGAGGGCAAGCAACGCCTCTACGCCTTCTGCGACGAGCGCGGCGTCAGCCATCAGCGCCTGGGCAAGCTGATCGTGGCCACCGATGATGCCCAGCGCACGGCGTTGCAGGGTTTGCTGGAGCAGGGCCGGCGCAACGGTGTCGATGACCTGCAATGGCTGGAGGCGAGTGAGGCGCGGGAACTCGAACCGGCGTTGTCCTGCGTCGCCGCGCTGTGGTCGCCGTCCACCGGCATCGTCGACTCCCATGGCTTGATGCTGGCGTTGCAGGCCGATGCCGAAGCCGGGGGCGCGTCACTGGCGTTTCATACGCCGCTGTTGTCGGCGCGTTGCATCGAACAGGGTTTCGAGTTGCACATGGGCGGTGCCGAACCGATGACCTTGAGCTGTCGCGAGCTGATCAACTGTGCAGGGTTGTCTGCGCCCGAGGTGGCAAGCCGCATCGCCGGCCTGCCTGCGCAATACATCCCGGAGGCGCGGTTGTGCAAGGGCAGCTATTTCAGTTTCAGTGGCCGGGCGCCGTTTCGCCATCTGGTGTATCCGGCGCCGGAAAGTGCCGGGCTGGGTGTGCACATGACCCTCGACCTGGGCGGCCAGGCGCGATTCGGGCCTGATGTGGAATGGGTCGATCACATCGACTACCGCGTCAATCCATCGCGGGGCGACGGCTTTTATCAGGCGATCCGGCGTTACTGGCCGGGGTTGCCCGATGGCAGTCTGCAACCGGCCTACAGCGGTATTCGCCCGAAAATCAGCGGACCGCACGAAGCGGCCGCCGACTTTCTCATCAGCGGCCCGACTCAGCATGGCGTAGCGGGATTGGTGAACCTGTTCGGCATCGAATCCCCAGGCCTGACCAGTAGCCTGGCGCTGGCCGATCGGGTACTGGATACGCTCGCGCAGTAACCGCCGTACCGATGATCAGCCGCCGCGCTGCGGCGTGGGGATAGCGCTATCCTTGAGAGATGCGCTCATCGCCATCGGAGAAGTCTGATGATCAACGTACGCACTGCCCGCCTGCTTACCGATTACAAACAATGGGCCAACCAGCGCCTCTTCGATAACCTGGCGCAACTGCCCCCGACCGAGGTCTACAAACAGCGCGCCGGCATTTTCAAGAACATGATGGGCACGCTGAACCACATCTATGTGGTGGATTGCCTCTGGCAAGCCCACCTCGAAGGCCGGGGACACGGCTTCAAAACCTCCCACGACATGGTCCACCCTGAACTGTCGGCACTGCGCCAGGCGCAACAGATCGTTGATCACTGGTATTGCGAGTGGGCCGCCCGGCAGACCGATGCCTCACTGGACAAGCCCGTCCGGTTCACCTTTCTCTCCGGTGAAAGCGGCACCATGAGCGCCGGCGCGATGTTGATGCATGTGGTCAACCACGCCAGTTATCACCGTGGCTGGGTGATCCAGATGTATTTCGATATTCCGGCCATGCCACCCATGACGGACTTGCCGATCTACTTGCGCGAGACCGATCCGCAGTTCAATTCGCTCAATGTCCCGATGGTGGAGCCGACATGTGCTCCACAATTTTCGAGCGCAACCAACGTTCTGCCGGATCGTTATCGTTGACGCCGTTCCAGACCATGGACAGTTCGGACAGCTTGATGTCGAACGGCGCGTCATCGGCACGCAGCTGGCTGCTGCCCTCGATCAGCGCGCTCGCCGCGTAATCCGGCACCGTTGCCAGCATGTCGGTGCCCGCCAGCAAGGCGCGCAGCCCGGCAAACTGCGGCACCGCCAGGACCACCCGGCGCGAGCGGCCGATACGGGCGAGGTCGGTATCGATCGCCCCGGTCAAGTCCCCGGAAAACGACACCAGCGCATGGGGACGTTCGCAGAATTCATCCAGGGTCAGGGGCCCGGGCCGGTTGTCGCCGCGCAGGATCTTGACGCTCAAGTCCCGCAGTTTCTTGCGCTTGGCATTGGCCGGCAATTCCGTGGTGTAGCTGATCCCGACGGTAATCTCGCCGGTGGCGAGCATCGACGACATCAGCAGGAAATTCACCCGCCGCACGACGACCACCACGTTCTGCGCCTCTTCGCGTATCTGCTTGAGCAACGGCGGAAACAGACCGAATTCGGCGTCGTCGGACAGGCCGATGCGAAACACGTCACGGCTGGTGGACGGGTCGAAATCCTTGGCCCGGCTAACCGCACCGGAAATGGTGTCCATCGCCGGCTGCAATTCCTTGAGAATCACCAGGGCGCGCGGCGTCGGCTCCAGGCTGCGGCCGTTGCGCACTAACAGCGGATCGTCGAACAAATCCCGCAACCGCGCCAGCGCCGCACTGACCGCAGGCTGCCCGAGAAACAGTTTCTCTGCGGCGCGGGTCAGGTTCTTTTCGAACATCAGGGTTTCGAAAATCACCAACAGGTTCATGTCCACGCGGCGCAGGTCGTTGCGGTTCATCCTGAGTACTCGCTGGGAGTGAGAATCCTCTCAGTAAAGCACTGAATGACAGCGACACGGGGCAGACATGTCGATGCCGAGGTGGTGTCTATCGGTAAGTTTTCAGTTTTTCCCAATAGTGCGATGCCATGTTATTAATTGGGTAGCTATCGGTTTTTGTTTAATAAAAATGGGTACTTCTGATTGCTCTTATTTGTTCCGCTAACGCGTCGTGGTTTGGATGTCTTACTTTGTGTATTTCATGCCAGTAATCGTCGGCTACGGCAGGTTTTGGTCGTTTGGAGATTGGGGTTGTTGAATCGAACTTACCATTTTTTGCTAAAGTCAGTTTCCGCATGGCAAAGGGGCCGGGCTCATCGGCAGTCGCGCCATATTTGGTTATATCTATGTACTCAAGCAGGGTATGCCGGTCAGCTAAGGCGTCGATATTACTGGCTGCAGCTTTTAATCTTGGCGGCAATGGTAATTCAGTAATTGGATATGCGTGTTCTTGAAGGTTTTTGATGGCTATTTTTTGTAAGTTTAAGCTGTTGTTTCTTGCGATTTTTAGCTCATTTGTGTAGGCGGCATACTGGAAGGGTATATCAGATGCGGCGATACTCAATTCGTCGATTTGTTTAATGGCGTTGATCGCTCGCTCGGTCGAAATTCCTGGCCTGATGTAATGTACAAGTGGATCGAAGTCGGCAATCTGAGTGGTTATGCTTGTTGCAGTTGTCGCCAGTATTTTTACAGGGTTGAAGTGACCGGTGGGGTCGCTAAAATTTACTGGGTCCCCTGCGCAATAAGCATACGAATTCAATCCTCCCTTCCCAAACGGACTCAAACTGTCCGGACTGTTAAACCGCATCAGCACCGGATTAAACGCCCTATAACCATTGCCCAACAGATAATGCCCGGTCAGCGGATCCGGTCGTTCGCCATTGAACCCCATCAAACTCAGCCATCCACCTATAACTCGGCGGTGACCATAGGGCGCATAGGCGATGGGTTGTGCCTGATTGGTTTTGAGTGTGTTCAGCACCGAGCGTTGCAGATCCGTCGCCAGCAGCGCGGTGTCGTGTTCGGAACCCTGTTGCTGTTGTTGCGCCAGCAACCAATCACCGTGCTGGAAGATGGTTTGGCGCAACGCCCCCTGAATCTCCGTGGCCAGGCGGCTTTTGCAGTAGAAGCGCTGAAGGGGTGGCGCGTCAGACAGCCCCTGGTCGATCAAGCGGTCGAGGGCGTCGTAGCGATAGTGGCAGAGCAGTGTTGCGCGCATTGCTGGCATGGTGGGCGCTCCCGAAAGGCTGGCGTGGTGGTGAGCAGTATTGGCGGTTCGGGTGCGGGCGGGAACTATCAGAACGGTTAGGTTTGCTGAGCGTTGGTCTGGTTCAGGGCCGAGGGTGAATGATCATCTGTGGAGAAGGGCTTGTCGGAACGCCGCACCGTTCCGCTCGCTTGCTAACCGGCCGAATAATTTGGATGTGATGCAGTCGAATTATGTATGGCGAACTTTAGTGACGTCGGCGCCCAGATTTTTTAAAAAGTTGCTAACGGGCTTTAGTGTTTTGAATGGGGGGCGATAATGTCCAGAGTGATTATTTATTGTCATCTCGGGAAAGTGTCCCATGGTTAAGTATCCGGCGCTGATCACATTTTTTGGAGCTGGTGTATTGGCAATGACTGCATGGCTAATGTGCGTGTGAATTTTTTGGTTGGTTCCATATATTTTGGTTTTTGCGGCGGCGCCAGTCCAAAGCTCTTCATTCGCTGTAAAAATAAACTTGTATGATGTGTCGTTGTTTAGTGCGCGTAGATCTGCTTCGTTTGAAATGGGTTTAATGAGGTCGTATTTTTGGACTTTTTGTAAGTTGTCGTATTTTTTTGTTTCGTTCGTTAAGAACGCAGCGTCGTTATTGTCGAGTGTTGAAAAGCCATGAAGTTTCGGTTTTACATTTCTGGCGGAATATCGCGCTTTAGTTGTATGGGTTGTGATTTTTTTGGGGATGGAATATGGCTTGAGAGAGCGAGTAATTCCTCGTTTGATCATATCCAGACCCTGATTCAATCCGAACAGCCATGAGCTATGTCCTTCGGGGTCTTGATTATTAATCGGGTCACCTAAGCAATACACATATGAATTCAATCCTCCCTCGTCAAAGGGACTCAAATTGTCCGGACTATTAAACCGCATCAGTGTCGGATTAAACGCCCGATAGCCATTGCCCAACAGATAGTGCCCGGTCAGTGGGTCGGGGCGTTCGCCATTGAACCCCATCAAACTCAGCCACCCACCTATAACTCTGCGGTGACCATAGGGCGCATAGGCGATGGGTTGTGCCTGATTGGTTTTGAGTGTGTTCAACACCGAGCGTTGCAGATCCGTCGCCAGCAGCGCGGTGTCGTGTTCGGAACCCTGTTGCTGTTGTTGCGCCAGCAACCAATCACCGTGCTGGAAGATGGTTTGGCGCAACGCCCCCTGAATCTCCGTGGCCAGGCGGCTTTTGCAGTAGAAGCGCTGAAGGGGTGGCGCGTCAGACAGCCCCTGGTCGATCAAGCGGTCGAGGGCGTCGTAGCGATAGTGGCAGAGCAGTGTTGCGCGCATTGCTGGCATGGTGGGCGCTCCCGAAAGGCTGGCGTGGTGGTGAGCAGTATTGGGGGTTTCGGAACGGGCGGGAACTATCAGAACGGTTAGGTTTGCTGAGCGTTGGTCTGGTTCAGGGCCGAAGGTGAATGATCATCTGTGGAGAAGGGCTTGTCGGAACGCTGCATCGTTGCGCTGGGCTGTGCAGTCGACGCCAGTCCTGAATGTGCGGTCTGTCTGAAGACTTCGGTCGGAGGGTTTGGGGCCGCTGCGCGACCCGGCGGGAGCGAGCTCCCTCGCCACAGGGTTTTGTGTTTATTCGGGTGGGTCGAGGCGGTCGAGTGCGCGGTTCACGGCCAGTTCGCCGAGCATGATCACTTGTGCGATGCCCAGCAGGGTGTTGCGACTGGTGCCTTGCGTACGGTCCGCGAGGTCCAGGGTCATGACGCTGGCCGAGGCCAGGGATTCGCAGGCGTGGGCCAGCAGGGATTCGGTATCGAGCTCGGTGTCGACAATGAACATGCTGCAGGGTTTGCGCGGGGTGGCGCGGATGTCGGCGGCGGAGGGGATGCGGCCGGTGGGTTCGTGGTGGTTTTCTGGATCGGGGGTTCTGGAATGTAAGGCTGGGTCGGTGTCTGGCGGGTTAGGTGTAGTTTTCAACATGGATGCAGCTCCTTGTGAATCTGAAGGAACCATCACCCTCGCTACCAAACGAAGGGTGGTGGCCATACGGAGGTTGGTAGACCGGCACACAAGGAAAAACCGGCGCACCCGTAGGTGCCCTGCGCATGGCCACCATTAATGCAGGTGTGAAAAAACCTGCAAGAGGTGACGCTATGCGCCTTGTGTAGGGGCGGGCTACCAAACCCGATCACTGTTCTTTTCAGCGACCGACAAACGATAAAACCCGACCCCAAGGCGCACAAGCCGGCGGATTCTGGCGTACCCGTAGGCAACGACGCAAGGCGCTGTAGCTTTCACGAAGTAACGCTGACAGCCATTCAACAATTGCCAGCGGCTGACGCTTTCGCGAGCCAGCGCTCTCTCATTTACGCTGCTGACCCGCTTGCGCGAAGCAGGC
Organism: Pseudomonas fluorescens group sp. PF-69; assembly: GCF_054481235.1. NCBI lineage: Bacteria > Pseudomonadati > Pseudomonadota > Gammaproteobacteria > Pseudomonadales > Pseudomonadaceae > Pseudomonas > Pseudomonas fluorescens group sp. PF-69. Next base: position 4,570,659 of record NZ_JBTMNC010000001.1, read on the forward strand.
GAAATCAGGGGCTGGCGCCTGTGTACATAGTCGGACCAGGCCAATTGACCCTTTATCCGGGCGATGCCCAACCAGAGGGTAATTTTCTGACGGGTCGCTACACTCTTTCCGTCCTTGACCGCGTGATTCCCGCAACCTTCTGGCAGGCGCTGCGTGAGGCAAAACTGTTATCCGAGCGCGCACCGTTGCCGATCACTGGAGCTTGAGCATGAAAATCGATCTGAGTGGAAAACTGGCGATTGTCAGCGGCAGCACGGCCGGCATCGGCCTGGGCATCAGCAAGGCGTTGGCCGAGTCCGGCGCCACGGTGGTGGTGATCGGTCGCGATACGGCCAAGGTGGAACAGGCCTTGGCGAGCATCCGCCAGCAGGTGCCGGGCGCTCAACTGCGCGGGCTGGCTGCCGATCTCGGGACCGCCGAAGGTGCGGAAATACTGTTCGCCGCCGAACCACGGGCCGACATCCTGGTGAACAACCTGGGGATCTACGAAGCGGTGGATTTCTTTGATACCCCCGACAGCGAGTGGACGCGCTTCTATGAAGTCAACGTGATTTCCGGTGTGCGCCTGTCCCGGCATTACGTACCGGACATGGTCAAGCAGGGCTGGGGGCGGGTGATTTTCCTGTCTTCGGAATCCGGGATCGCGATTCCGGCCGACATGCTCAACTATGGCGTGACCAAAAGCGCCAACCTGGCGGTGTCCCATGGACTGGCCAAGCGGCTGGCGGGCACCGGGGTGACGGTCAATGCGATCCTGCCCGGCCCGACCTTGACCGATGGCGTGGAGAAGATGCTCAAGGAGGCGATTGCGCAATCCGGTCGCAGCCTGCAGGAGGAAGCCGACGACTTCGTGCGCAAGGCCCGTCCCACCTCGATCATCCAGCGCGTGGCCCATGTCGAGGAGGTCGCCAATCTGGTGGCCTACATCGCTTCACCGTTATCCTCGGCCACCACGGGCGCCGCCCTGCGGGTCGACGGCGGTGTCGTCGACAGCCTGGCCATCTGAACCTTACTGATCAAGAGAGAACATGACATGGCATCTGCATCAGCCTTCATCGACATCCCGGCCCCGGCCGATCAGGTCTGGCAATTGATTGGGGGATTCAACTCGCTGCCGGACTGGCTGCCGCTGATTCCCAAGAGTGAACTCAGCGAAGGCGGGCGGGTACGCAGCCTGCAAACGGTGGACGGCGCGGTTGTTATCGAGCGCCTGCAAGGGTTCGATAATGCGGGCAAGACCTACAGCTACTCGATTGTGCAGGCGCCGTTTCCGGCCACTGAGTATCTGGCGACGATCAAGGTCGAAAGCCAGGGCGAGGGCGCGCGGGTGACCTGGTCCGGCCGGTTTGAACCAGTGGGGGTGAGTGACGAGGAAGTGGTGGCGTTGTTCGCCGGGATCTATCAGGGCGGACTGCAGGCACTGCGGGCCAATTACCCGGCCTAGCCTGGATCTGTGGGAGCCGGCTTGTCGGCGAAGGGTCCTTCCGGCCTTGCAGCGCTGCCACGGCCGCTTTCGCTGGCAAGCCAGCTCCCGCAGGTTTTGTGTTTATCCTCAGGTAGGGGCAATCAAGCTCTGGCGGCAATCGATCACCAGCCGCGCGCCCCCCAGCTCACTGCGTCCCACCTCGAGCGTAAAGCCGTGCAGGCTGATAATCGCCGCGACGATCGACAGGCCCAGGCCGAAACCGCTTTTCTGATTGCCCGCCTCGGCGCGATAGAAGCGCTGGAACACCGCCTCGCGTTCGGCCTCCGGGATTCCGGGTCCGGAATCGAGCACTTCGATGCGGGTATGCCCCCCCTGATTGATCCCTCGCAGAATCACCGCGCCGCCGGGCGGGGTGAACTTGATCGAGTTGCTCAACAGGTTCGCGATCGCCTCGAACAGCAACGCCCGGTCGCCCTTCAGGGGCGGCAATGACCCAGGCACGTGCAATTGAAAAACCAGGCCATCGTCTTCGGCCAGTGGCAGATAAAAATCATGCAGTTCCTGCAGTAACGGCACCGGGTCGAGTTGCACGAAACCGGAACGGCGCTGGCGGTCTTCCAGTTCGGAAATCCGCAGCAAGCCCCGAAAACGCGCCATCAGGGTGTCGGCCTCGCTCAGTACCGAATCGAGTTGCGCCGCTTCGGCAGAGCCTTCACCGGCCTGTTGTTGCATGCGATAGAGCTGTGCGCGCAAGCGGGTCAACGGCGTGCGCAGGTCGTGGGCGATGTTGTCGCACACGCCCTTGACCTCGTTCATCAAGCGCTCGATGCGTTCGAGCATGGCGTTGACGATGGCGGCGAGCATGTCCAGTTCATCGCGGCGATTGGACAGCGGCAGGCGCTTGGTCAGGTCACCGGCAACGATGGCCTCGGCACTGGCCTGAATCGCGCGAATTCGCCGCAGTGGACGGCGGCGCAGCAAATGCCAGCCGACGATGCCCGGCAGAATGGTCAGGGTCACACCCCAGAACAATGCATGGAGGATGATGCGGGTGACGGCAAACAACGAGCCGTTGTCCCGCACCAGAACCAGCCAGCGACCATCCTCGGTTGGGGTCGCCACCGCGTCGCAGCTGTCGGCGGGCAAGGTCGGGTCGTCGGAGTCGGCGCAGTCGCTGAGCATGTGGATCTCGCCGTCCAGCGGCAAGTCGAGCGGGATACGGCGCAGGGCGCCGCTGAGGTGACGGTGCTGATCATCGAACAGGCCATAGGCGTCGATGCCGCGAATGTCGAAGGTCATGCTGACCGCGAGAGCGTCCACCAGTTGTTCGCCCTGAAAGCGCGAAAACAGGTGCTGACGTTGCATCAGCGAATGTTTGGCCAGATTGTCCAGGTAAGCGGACACCTCGTAGTACATGACCCCCATGAGAATCCCGCTCCAGGTCACGAACAGCGCACTGTAGAGCGCCAGCAGACGACTGCTGGAAGAACGCCAGCCTTTAGACGGGTTCGGCAATGACATAACCCGAGCCTCGCACGGTTCGAATCAGTGGAACATTGCCCGGTGGGTCGATTTTTTTGCGCAGGCGGCCAATGTGCACGTCGATCAGGTTGGTGCCCGGATCGAAGTGATAGCCCCAGACTTCTTCGAAAATCATCATCCGCGACAGGATTTGCCCGGTGTTGCGCATCAGGAATTCCAGCAGCTTGTATTCGGTGGGCAGCAGCGTCAGCAACTCACCATTGCGACTGGCTTCGTGGCTGATCAGGTTCAGTTCCAGATCCGCCACCCGCAACGTGGTGACGTGGGCGGTCACGGTGTTCTGGCGGCGCAACAGGACTTCGACGCGGGCGGCCATTTCATCGGTGGCGAAGGGTTTGGTCAGGTAATCGTCGCCGCCGGCCCGCAGGCCTCGCACGCGTTCGTCGACGTCGGAGAGGGCGCTGATCATCAGGATGGGGGTCGCCACGCCCATGGTCCGCAGCGTGGTGACGATGGCCAGGCCATCCAGCTCGGGCAGCATGCGGTCGAGGGTGATCAGGTCATAGTGGCCGCTGACTGCGCGCTCCAGCCCTTCGCGGCCGTTGTCGACCCAGTCGACTTCGAGGCCGTGGCTGCTCAGTTCGGCGACAATTTCCCGGGCGGTTACGGCGTCGTCTTCGATGGTCAAGATTCGGGTCATAGGCTGGCCTGATAAATCGGTTCAAGTCTGAGTTCGAAGCATTTTGCCAAGAATTGCCAGTGACTTAATAAATTAACTTTCATGTGATCACGGTGCATTTAAGGAACGTTGATATCATTGGGCCATAATTACAACGGGAAGCTGCACCTTGCGTACTCTAAAGCCTGGCTGGATGCCGATGTGCCTGCTGTTGCTGAGTGTTGTCTGCTCATCGACATGGGCCGCCAATACACCCTGTTCGGGAAAGAAGGGCGGTGTCGCCCGTTGTGACGGTGATCTGTTCCTGTGTAACGACGGCTCTATCAGTGCTTCGAAAAAAAGTTGTTCATCTCTGTATGGCAGCAAAAACCAGGCCCGGCCACAAGTACGTGTGCAGGACGCCGAGGGCTGTGCTTGCGGAACCGGTTCGTTCTGCACAGGGCCCAGAGGCGGCGTTTACTGCCTGACGCCGGCAGGCAATAAAAGCTATAGGCGCAAGTAGTTTTCGTAATGCAGAAAACCCGCCCGGACTGGCTCTTTATTGCATCTTGCATGACCCTCGGAAGTTCCATCTTTGTAACCATCTGAAGTTAAAGGATTTATCTGGAATTCGCGACTGGCATGGTCACTGCAATTGTTCATTCGAAGAGTTGTAACACCATCTTTCTGCCTGGAGCGATACAACGATGAATAGATCCTCTGATGGTTTCTATCCCGCCGCGGATGAGTCGAGCACGCTCTCGGGCGTGTCCTGGGGGGCGATTTTCGCCGGGGCCGCGGCTGCGGCGGCGTTATCGCTGATCCTGGTGCTGCTGGGTTTCGGCCTTGGATTTTCGGCGGTTTCGCCCTGGGCCAATGAGGGCGTGAGCGCCAAAGGCCTGGGTATTTCGACAATCGTCTGGCTGGCCGCCACCCAGATCATCGCCTCCGGGGCCGGTGGCTACATCGCCGGCCGGCTGCGGGTGAAGTGGGCGTATATGCACGGCGATGAAGTCTACTTCCGCGATACCGCCCATGGCTTCCTGGCCTGGTGCGTGGCGACACTCGTGACGGCGACGCTGGTGGCCGGTTCGGTCAGCAGCCTGGTCAGCGGCGGGGTGCAGGCGGGGGCGAATGTCGTCGGTGGCGCGGCCAGTGCCATGACGCAAGTGGCCGGTACGGCTGCCGCCAATTCGGACGGCGATCAATACGGTTACTTCGTCGACAGCCTGTTTCGCGATGATCGTCCGGCCGCCGTCAGCGATGACGCCGCCCGGGGCACCGTGACCCGCATCTTCGTCCGCTCCTTGAGTAACAACGGGCAACTGGCTGCCGAAGATCGCACTTATCTCGCGCAGTTGGTGGCGCAGCGGACCAACCTTACCCAGGCGGACGCTGAACGTCGTGTCGATGAAGTCTATGCCCGCACCCAACAAGCCGTGGCCGACGCCAGGCTGAAGGCACAACAAGCGGCAGACACGGCCGCCAAAGTCGCTGCCTGGACCACGTTGTGGATGTTCGTTGCACTGTTGGCCGGTGCGTTTTTCGCCAGCCTTGCCGCGACTTTCGGCGGTCGTCGCCGGGATGCCGTGGTGTATCTGGAATCCGACACCTACGTCACCACCACAGCCATTCGCTAACTCAGGAGAAACACCATGCGCTCATTACTGTTGTTCTTTCTTGGTGTACCGATCCCGATCATCATTCTGATCGCGCTGTTCATGCACTGATCTTCCGGGGCTTGTGCCTCTGCCGCTTCTGCCTTTGGCAGAAGCGGCATTTTTGCTGGAGGCCAGATCAGGCGCAGCCTGTCTGTCAGTCCATCGGCGTACTGACAAACGCCTCAAGCCCTTCGGCATACTCGGTGAATGCAGCGATACGCGGAAATTGCGCCCCGGCGACCTGATCCGGCACCACCAGGTTGGTAAAGCTCCAGGCCACGGCGAGGGTGAGTCCATCCTGATCAATCGACCCGTCGGTTTTCAGCGGGTGTTTTTCCAGTTCCCGCTCCAGGGCTGAATAAGCCGCCGCCAGTTGTCCTTCGACCCGCTCAACCCACGGCTCGTATTGAATCTCCGCCGGCCGCAGGTTGCGCTCGTAATAGAGTTGCACCGATTTTTCGCAGGTTGCCAACGCCAGCCCGATCAGGCGCAACGAGCGCACGCGTTGCTCGATACCCTTGGGCATCAGGCTGCGGCCAGGTTCGGCCAGTGCCTCCAGGTACTCGATGATCAGGGTCGAATCCATCAGGACTTCGCCATCATCCAGCACCAGCGTGGGGGCCTTGACCACCGGGTTGATCTGCTGGAACTGCTCGAAGTGCCTGAACACCGAAACCGATTCATGCTCCAGCGCAATGCCCAGGCGTTTGGCAGAAATGGCGACGCGTCGTACGTAAGGCGAATCCAGCATGCCGATCAGCTTCATTTAACCGCTCCTTGATATAGCCACTTCGGGGCGGACAACCTTAGCTGAGGTTGCCTGGCGTGAAAATGGGGGGCGTGCCGGTGGCCATTTGTCTTCTATATACCTCCGCTGGATTGAATTTCTTGCTATAAACGCACTCCGATGCCCGCCTTAGATCATTTTTGAGGCTTTGCCGGGAAAATTCGCTGTCTTTTCAGTTGCTGAGGCCTCAAGTCGGCCTTAGACTGCCGCCCCTCGTAAATTGAGTGCCGGGTGGCGCTTGGAACAAACGGCGCCTTTCCGATGGCCTGCCCAGGTCCGCCGGAAAGCTCCCTTATTCGCCTTAATGCACGTTTTTTTATAGAGATATCAATGACAAAGGACAAGTTGCTGGCCATGCCGGCGGATGACTACATGAATGCCGAGCAACATGCTTTTTTCGCCGAGCTGTTGCAGAACATGAAAGTCGAAACCCATGAGCGCATCGAACAGAATCGCATTGCCATCGAGAGCCTGGACACCCCGGCCGACCCGGCTGACGCGGCTTCCGTCGAAGAAGAGCGCACCTGGCTGGTGAACGCGATCGATCGCGATCAGCGCATGCTGCCTCAGTTGGAACAAGCCCTGGAACGCATCAAGGAAGACAGCTTCGGCTGGTGCGATGACAGCGGCGAGCCCATCGGCCTGAAACGCCTGCTGATCAGCCCGACGACGAAGTACTGCATCGAAGCTCAAGAGCGTCACGAGCAGATCGACAAGCACCAGCGTCAGGCGTGATTCTGCAAGGCCGCCCGTTTAACCCGGGTAGCCTGTGAAAAGATCGCAGCCTTGGTCAGCGCCTGCCTCCCGTCCGGTCGGCGCTGACGAAGGCTGCGATCTTTGCTTTTCGACGCCTGCACAAAGCCCCGCACTTCTATTGATCTGCTGCAACGACCCCGACTAAAGGCCCATGGATAATGGCTTTCTGCTGGCGTTTAATGCGATGACAACAATTAGAAGATGGCGGGGTGATAACGATGACGAGAGACGGATCTCTGGTTGCGGCAGTGCCTGCACCAGTGCTTTTGCCAAAAAACCGCTGGCTGACGCCGTCGCTGCAGAGCATCGCCCTGATGCTGTTGCTGTGTGGCATGACGCTGGGGAGCTGGTCGCTTTACCTGAGCCTGCCGTTGGCGGTGCTCATTATCTGGCTGCCTCGCCTGCGTTCGCGTGCGACGCCTGAAGCGGTTCCAGCGGATACGACCAGCGCCATCTCCGCGTTAACCCGCGATCTTTCCTACACCACCAGTCATAACGCCCTGTCGGCCGCCGGCGTGGCCTTTTCGGTCAAGCAACTGGCGGACAAGCTGCAATCGCAACTCGGTGCGGCGGCGCAGATCGTCAGCAACGCCGAAGTGATGATTGCCACCGAGCAAGCCACCTCCACCCTCAGTCGCGAAGCCCTGAGCGCTGCCAGCGAGGCGCATCAGAGTGGCGTGGCCGGTCGAACCGAGCTGATCGAGTCGATTGCGCGCATGCATCAGCTCAGTCAGCGCGCCAGTAACAGCCGCGAGCTGATCGAAGCCCTGAGCCTGCGCAGCGATGACATTCAGCGGGTCACTTTGGTGATTCAGTCCATCGCCAGCCAGACCAACTTGCTGGCGTTGAACGCCGCTATCGAAGCGGCGCGCGCCGGGGAGCACGGGCGTGGTTTTGCGGTGGTGGCCGACGAGGTTCGTGGCCTCGCCGCGCGCACCGCCACGGCAACCGGTGAAGTCGGGGACATGGTGGCCGATATCCAGCAACGCACCGCGCAAGTGGTGGAGCAGATCCGTCAACTGTCCAGCGACCTCGACACCGGCGTCCAGCAGGTCGAGCACACAGGGCAGCACCTGGATAACATCGCGCGGCTGGCGGCCAGTGTCGAACAGCAGGTCGGGGAAATTGCCCGAGGTGCAGAGACCAATCGCGAACAGCTCGACAGCCTGTTTCATGCCATCGAACAGATGCGCAGCGACCTGGCCATCAGCGACCAGCAGACTCAGCGTCTGGCCCAGGCCGCCGTGCAGATGGAAGGTCAGGCCGAAACCATCAGTGAGCGCCTGGCGGCAGTCGGGCTGGATGACTATCACCAGCGAATCTACGACCTGGCCCGTGAAGGGGCGAGCCAGATTACCGCGCGATTCGAAGCGGACATCGATGCCGGACGTATCAGTCTCGATGACCTCTTCGACCGAAACTACCAGGCAATCCCCGACACCCGTCCGCCCAAGTACCAGACGCGCTTCGACCGCTACACCGATCAGGTCTTGCCGGCGATTCAGGAGCCGCTGTTGCCGCGCCATGAAGGCCTGGTGTTCGCCATTGCCTGCACCCCACAAGGCTACGTACCGACCCACAACAAAGTCTTCAGCCAGCCCCTGACCGGCGATGTGCAGGTCGATACCTTGCAAAACCGCACCAAACGCAAATTCGCCGACCGCACCGGCATCCGTTGCGGCAGCCACCAGCAGGCGGTACTGCTGCAAACCTACACCCGCGATACTGGAGAGCTCATGCACGACCTGTCGGTGCCGATCCTGCTCAAGGGGCGTCATTGGGGCGGTTTGCGCCTGGGTTACAAGCCGGAAAATCCTCGCTAGCGGCTTAATGCTGTTCAGATAAGGGCGACCACTGTATCTGTGGTCGTCCTGAATGGCGTCTTTCGCCGGTTCCAGCAGGTGGGATGGGGGGCTTTATTGTTACGGTTTTGGCAACGCTGATGTGCGGGGCCGCTGCTTTTTCCGCTCGAATCCGCTGATTAACATGCCGGCATAGTTAGGTTGCTAACTGAGCTCGAGAGGTCAGCATGCGCGGTAAGGTTGATGTTGCGGTGATGATTGGCAGCGGTGTACCCGCCAGTTTGCGGGCATTGGGGCAGAGTGTCTGCTGGGTGGTGCTGCTCAACGGTGAACGCTGGGGGACGACGTTTTCCAGTCGCGATGAAGCGGAGGAGTGCAAGGCTGCCTGGTTGGCGCAATTGAATACCGCAACACCTGGCAGCCTGCGTTACGCCCGGGGCTAATGAATCTGATGCATGCGCAGGTTCAAGTCGTCGACCACCCGCGCCCAGTCGGCATCTTCACGCAATTGTTCTTTCAGGAAGCCTGCCTGTTGCGGTGTCCAGAACTCGGCGTCGATGAGTTTCTTGTCGTCGGGCAACGGTGAATGGCTGGCAATGAAATCGTCGATAGCTTTCTGGGTGGAGTCCAGGCCGAGCTGGTCGAACAAACCTTTCAAGTCGTGTGTCGGTGATTCCATCTTCATCTCCTTGCAGCGGTCGGTCACGTCGAGTACGAGATTTGAGGCGCGGCTACATTGCATCTGAGGGGGCCGCGCGTCAGGCGTTCGAAAGCGATGTTCAAATGCAGCAGTGAGCATAGACCGCAAACTCGAACATCAGGCTTTCAATGCACCTGCATCGACGGCCGCCTTCAACTCCCTGGCCGATTCCTGGGCCGCGGTGGCGGCGACGTCCGAGGTTTTGAACCAGCGATCTTTTTCGACCTGATGGTAGCTCACGGTATTCAGCGGCGGCTTGGCGCGCATGACAATGACAGCCTGGAATTCGCCGTCGACCTCTCTGGCTTCGCCCCAAACAAAAAATTCGCCGATATCAAATTCCGTCACGTAGCTGCCTTCCCTTGGAAATAACTGTTTTGTTTAACGCCGCCCACCCAGAGAGGGGTGAGTGTCGTTGGTCGGCCAGTATGGCAGTTGTTGCAGGCCGGCGGCTGAGTTAAGTCGCCGGCATGACGAAACGTCTATCCAAAGGCAAGGAGCGATCCTTTCAGATACGTGATTCAAGTGACCGGGCGAGCGCGCAGGCTTCGTTGTGATCACCGCGGAAACCTCTTACATGTCCTGTGGAAATTTCTTTGATATGGAAGAAGGCATTGCCGGCCAATATCACCTGGAACCTCGGTGGGCCGGGGATGTGGGTGACCCGTTCAGGGTGCTGTAACACCGCCGGATGCGGCGTCTGGGGATGAGCGAAGTGTGTCAGTGTGCACATATGAAGTCCTTTTCATTGTTTTACCGACGTATGTACGACGGTATGGGTAGTCTCGATGAGCGTCGCTGCTCTAGAATCACCCCCACTGGTGGGTGATCGATGTTTATCTAAAGCAATTTCTTTCTGGCGATATGTCAGAAAAGTGCTTTTTTTTGAGAGAATTTTCCTCGAAGTTGATAGTCCGTACTTCTCTGGCCGTACGAAGGGCGTTTTCCTTCAACCTTTGACGAACGTCAGGCAAGACGATGTGAGCGACATCCAGTAGTCTGCTCCAACCTCGTGATGGATGAGCCCTCTGCTCATCTCGGGATTTCAATTCGGGTTATCTGGCTTCACCTTCGGCATTGCCGCTTTTTTTGGCTGTGCGCTGTTTTCGCGTGCAGCGTCATTTTCAGATGTGGGGATGTTTCCTTGGCAGTAAGTAATCTCGATATGCATGCTTTGTTCGTGCTGGGTGATTTGCGCGCGAAGCTTGTTAAACAGTTTCAGTCACGTTTCGTTTACATCACCGAACAGAACGCTGAAGGCATTTACGTTGCCGAAATCGACACCGAGTCAGCGCTGGTGGTGGACGATAAACCCGGGCTCAAACTCAAGGTTGGCGATCATTTCAGTGCCTCGGTATTGCCCAGTCGCGAAGGCGGCAAACTGGAAATCAAATTCCGCGATATCAAACTGACGGTCTACGGCCTGGGCGATTATGCCTTTGTCACCACCGCTGACGGTCATGCCATCGTGTTCAAGGAGGGTCACAACGTGGTGACGGTGTTCGCCGCCCACGAGCAGTTGCAGGAAGGCCTGACCAAAACCCTCAAGGCCGTGACCGCCAAGGCCGCCAAGTGGCGCAAGGGTGAACTGGTGACGTTCAAGGCCAGTGAGTAATGAGCCTGACCCGCGCCGACTTCCATGAGCAGAACCTCGCCAACGCTCAAGCCGAGGCCCAACGGCTATTCGGGCAGAAGACTGTGCTGCAGGGAGCCTGGCTGAATTGGGTGGCCTCGCAGATCTACGCGTTGCGCCCGGCAGCGTATGCCAGCATGGTCAGAAGAGAATTGGCGCGCTTGCAGGAAACTTCCTAAAACCAGGGCATGCCCCCTCGAAAGCGGGAACCTCTACTACAGTCAGTTGACTGACTATTCAGAGGCTTCGCGGTCTTCTGCCAGGCCATCCTGCGATTGCTGTGAACAGCACGAGGTGTAAAAGCATGAAAGGTTTTCGACGGTTGCTGGCCGCTGCCCTGGCCGCTTTCGGGTTGTTGGCGTCATCGGTGCCCGTATCGGCTGCCCAGGCGCCGATCCACTTCGCCGACCTGAATTGGGAGAGTGGCAGCCTGATCACCGATATCCTGCGCATCATTGTCGAGAAGGGCTATGGGCTGCCGACCGACACCTTGCCGGGCACCACCATCACCCTGGAAACCGCCCTGGCCAACAATGACATTCAGGTCATTGGCGAGGAATGGGCCGGGCGCAGTCCGGTCTGGGTCAAGGCGGAGGCCGAAGGCAAGGTGGCGAGTCTGGGGGATACGGTCAAGGGCGCCACCGAAGGCTGGTGGGTGCCGGAGTATGTGATCAAGGGTGACCCGGCCAGGGGCATCAAGCCGCTGGCGCCGGATCTGCGCAGTGTCACCGACCTGCCGCGCTACAAAGAGGTGTTCAAGGACCCGGAAGCCCCGACCAAGGGACGGTTCCTCAACAGCCCCATCGGCTGGACTTCGGAAGTGGTCAACAAACAGAAGCTCAAGGCGTATGGGCTGGAAGACAGCTACGTGAACTTCCGCAGTGGTTCCGGCGCGGCGCTGGACGCGGAGATCAGTTCCTCGATCCGTCGCGGCAAACCGGTGCTCTTCTATTACTGGTCACCTACGCCACTGCTGGGCCGTTTCAAGTTGATTCAACTGCAAGAGCCGCCATTCGACGCCGAAGCCTGGAAAACCCTGACCGACGCTGACAACCCCAACCCGCAACCCACCCGTTCGTTGGCCTCGAAACTGTCCATTGGCGTGTCCACGCCGTTCCAGAAGCAGTACCCGCAGATTGCCGAGTTCTTCACCAAGGTCGATCTGCCCATCGACCCTCTGAACAAGGCCCTGGCCGAGATGAGCGAGAAACACACCGCGCCGCGCCAGGCCGCCGAAGCGTTCATGAAGGCGCACCCGGATGTGTGGAAAGCCTGGCTGCCCAAGGAGGTGGCGGACAAGGTTTCCGCCGGGCTCTGAGCCGCCTCGGCGATCGCTGGCGGTGGCGTTGGTCGGGTCGAGACGACAAGTCCGTGCAGTTCAGGAAATGCCAACTAGGATGATTTTGTTCAAATCCCTTTCAAGGATTTCTGACCATGACTCTGGTGTTGGCTCAATGGCTGGTGACGATCTTCGCCGCGATCAGCCTGATGCATGTTTACTGGGCATTGGGTGGTGAGTGGGCCGCCGTGGCGGCGGTGCCGCAAGTGCCGGTGGAAGGCGGGCTGAAGTTGCGACCCGCCTTCAGACCGCGGGGCTGGATGACGCTGTTGGTGGCTGGTGCGTTGTTGCTGATTTCATTGCTGGTGTGCTTGCGCGTGGGGTGGTGGGTGCCGGCGGTGTCCCATTGGTCGCTGCAATGGCTGATCAGTGCCATCGCGATCATGATGTTCGCCCGGGCCATTGGGGATTCGGACCTGGTGGGCTTTTTCAAAGAGGTCAAGGGCTCGAAGTTTGCCCGGCTGGATACCTGGGTCTACTCGCCATTGTGCGTGGTGCTGGGGGCGGGGTTGCTGGCCGTTGCCTGGGGCTGAATCCATCGCGAGCAGGCTCGCTCCCACATTCAATCGCTGCACACACCACATCAGGCGGGACACAAATTCTGTGGGAGCGAGCCTGCTCGCGATAGCGTCAGCCCAGCCAATACAAACTCTGAACTAGCGACCGCTTTCGCTGCGGCGGCTGGAGACCTCCGCCGGCACATCATCCCCCGCCATGCGCTTGCGAAACAGCGCCGCCCTGGCCAACAGCAAGGTAGTCACCGGCACGGTAATCGCCAGCAAAATCGGAATCAGCCAGGCGTGCAGCACCGGCGCGGACTTGAGTGCCGAAAAGTAGATGATCGAGGCCAGTGCCACGCACCACGCGCCCAGGGTCGAGGCCAGCGCCGGCGGGTGCATGCGCTGGAAGTAATCCTTCATTCGCACCAGGCCGATGGCGCCGATCAGCGCAAACAGACTGCTGAGCACCAGCAGGATCGCCACCAGGATTTCCACCCACACAGACAGTGGCGCGCTCATTCGATCACCTCGCCACGCAGCAGGAATTTCGCCAGGGCAAACGAGCCGACGAAGCCGAACAGCGCAATCAGCAGCGCTGCCTCGAAGTAAGTGTCACTGGCATAGCGAATGCCCAGTGCGAGCATCATCAGCATCGCGATGATGTACAGGTAGTCCAGTGCCAGTACCCGGTCCTGGGCCGATGGTCCCTTGAACAGGCGGATGAGGGTCAGGATCATCGCCACGGAAAAGAGCAACAGGCTCAGCATAATTGCATTCGATAGCAGGGCGCTCATTCGAATATCTCCATCAACGGGCGCTCGTAGGTCGCCTTGAAGTGCTCAATGAACAGTGCTTCGTCTTCCAGATCGAAGACATGCAACAGCAAAATGCTGCGGTCCAGCGCCAGTTCAGACCAGACCGTGCCGGGCACCACGGTGCAGATCATCGACAGCGTCGCCAGGCCGTTGGCGTCGCGCAGGTCCAGCGGCACCTTGATGAACCGCGAGCGCGGTGGCCGGCGCCCGGCGTTGAGCACGCTCCAGGCCACGGCGAGGTTGGACGCCACCACATCGCGTCCGACCATCAGGAACAGGCGCAGGATCACCCCCGGCCGGCGGATGCGGATCGGCAGCGGGCGCAACTTGCGCATCATCAACGGTGCGCAGAACCCCAGCATTGCACCCAGCAACAAGTTGCCGGGACTCATCGACAGGTTCAGCACCAGCCATAACAGCCACAGCGCCAGCGACAACCACGGTGCAGGAAACAGGCGCTTCATGGTTGCACCTCCAGCATCGCGGCCCTGGCTTCCGGGCTGGGCACTGCCCGGGTACCTAGCACGGCCATCACATACTGCTGCGGGTTGTTCAAGGTGTCGGCGGCCGCCTGGGTGTAGCGCAGCAGCGGTTCGGCCTTGAAGGTCAACACAATGCTCAAGCCCAAGAGCGCGAAAATCGGCACACACTCCAGCCGCCGCAGGACCGGCGACGGTCGCTCTTGCGGCGTCCAGAAACGCTGGATGCCCAGGCGCGAAAAGGCCACCAGCGAGGCCAGCCCGGAGAGAATCAGCAACGCCAGCAGCCCCCACGCCGCGTTCGACACCGGCTCGTCACCGGCATTGCCCAGGCCCAGCGGGTTGAGCAGGGCGCTGAGCAGGCTGAGCTTGCCGATGAAGCCGGAGAGTGGCGGCATGCCGATGATCAACAGGGCGCAGGCAATGAAGCTCAAGCCGAGGAAGGCCATGGTCCAGGGAATCACCTGGCCGACCACGGCTTTGAGATCGTCGTCGAGGTTGATGCCCTTGACCGGTGCCGAAGCTTGCAGCGGTCGCGGCAGCATCTCGTTTTCATCTTCCAGCGGGATCTCGACGGCCGAGCGCGAACGTTCGATCAATTCGGCCAGCAGGAACAGCGCGCTCAGTGCCAGGGTCGAACTGACCAGATAGAACAGCGCCGCGCCGATCAGGTTGGGTTGGGCGAAACCGATGGCCGACAGCAGGATGCCCGCCGACACCAGAATGCTCAGGCTGGCCATGCGCTCCAGCCGTTGCGCGGCGAGGATCGCGATGGCCGCGCAGACGATGGTCGCCATGCCGCCGTAGATCAGCCAGTCGCCGCCGAAGTACGCCGACGCCCCGGCCTGGCCGGAGAACAGCAGGGTCCACAGGCGCAGCAGGGTGTAGACGCCGACCTTGGTCATGATCGCGAACATCGCCGCCACCGGCGCGCTCGCCGAGGAATAGGCCGGCACCAGCCAGAAGTTCAGCGGCCACATCCCGGCCTTGGCCAGGAACGCCACTGCGAGAATGCCTGCGCCGGCATGCAGCAGGCCGCGATCGGCCTGCGACACCAGCGGGATTTTCAAGGCCAGGTCGGCCATGTTCAGGGTGCCGGTAACGCCGTAGATCAGCGCCGCGCCAATCAGGAACAGGGTCGAGGCCAGCAGGTTGATCGAGATGTAGTGCAGCCCCGCCGACACCCGCGCGCGACCCGAACCGTGCAGCATCAGGCCATAGGAGGCGGCCAGCAGCACTTCAAAGAACACGAACAGGTTGAACAGGTCCGCCGTCAGGAAGGCGCCATACAGGCCCATCAACTGAATCTGGAACAGCGCATGGAAGCTCGAGCCGGCACTGTCCCAGCGCGCCATGGCGAACAGCAACGCGCTGACGCCGATGATCCCGGTCAGCACCAGCATCAGCGCCGACAGGCGATCGACCACCAGCACCAGGCCGAACGGCGACTGCCAGTTGCCCGGCAGGTAGACGCCGATGGAGCCGGGCACGCCCGTGGTTTGCGTCCATTGCAGCAGCAGGACGGAAATGCCCAGGCCCAGCAGGCTGGAGAACAGGTTTATCTTCGCTTTGAGCGGGCGATGTTTCTCGCCAAGCATCAGCATGATGGCGGCGGTCAGCAGCGGCAGCAGAATCGGGGCCACGATCAGGTGCGTCATTGCATTCATTCTTTAGGCTCCCGGCCATCCACATGGTCGGTGCCGGTCAGGCCCCGAGAGGCCAGCAAAACCACCAGAAACAGCGCGGTCATGGCAAAGCTGATCACGATCGCCGTAAGGACCAGCGCCTGCGGCAGCGGGTCGGTGTAATGCAGCAGGTCCTGCGGCACGCCGTCCTTGATGATCGGCTCCTTGCCGATGAACAGGCTGCCCATGCTGAAGATGAACAGGTTGACGCCATAGGACAGCAGGCACAGGCCCATGACCACCTGGAACGTCCGTGGCCGCAGGATCAGCCAGACGCCGGACGCGGCCAGTACGCCGATGGCGATGGCAATGACTTCTTCCATCAGACGGTCTCCTTCATGGCGACGGGTTTTGGCTGCGCAGCCGTTTTGTGACCCCGCACCGATTGGTGGGCGAGGGCGGTGAGGATCAGCAGCGTCGAGCCCACCACCACGGCGTACACGCCGATGTCAAAGAACAGCGCGCTGGCCACATGAATGTCGCCCAGCACGGGCAGGTCCAGATGCCAGGTGTGAGTGGTGAGGAATGGATACCCGACCGCCATGGCGCCCAGGCCGGTGACGGTGGCGAATAGCAGGCCGGTGCTCATCCAGCGCAGCGGTCGCAGGCTCATTTGTGCCTCGACCCACTGGGTGCCGGCGACCATGTATTGCAGGATGAACGCCACCGACATCACCAGGCCCGCGACGAAACCGCCACCCGGCTGGTTGTGCCCGCGCATGAACAGGTAAAAGGACACCACCACGGCAATCGGCAGCAGCAGGCGCACCAGCACCGCCGGCACCATCATGAAACCCAGGGCGGTGTCGCTGGCGTGGCGCGGGTTGACCAGGTCAGTAACCACGTCGGGCGCCAGCAGGCGTTGTTGCGCCGGCAGTTGCAGGCTTTCTTTCGGTGGGCGGAAACGCCGCAGCAAGGCGAACACGGTCAGGGCCACGGCCACCAGCACGGTGATTTCGCCCAGGGTGTCGAAGCCGCGGAAGTCCACCAGCATCACGTTGACCACATTGCTGCCGCCGCCTTCGGGCAGGGCACGACTGAGGTAGAACGAGGAAATGTCGTTGGGTGTCTGCCGGGTCAGCATCGCATAGGCCAGCAACGCCATGCCGCCGCCGACCACGGTCGACAGCAGCAAGTCACGGATACGGCGGATGCGCGCCTTGCGCAGGCTGCTCGGCAAGGGCGCGACTTCTTCGATCCGTCGAGGCAGCCAGCGCAGGCCCAGCAGGATCAGCACCGTGGTCACCACTTCGACCACCAGTTGCGTCAGGGCTAGGTCCGGCGCCGAGAACCAGACAAAGGTCACGCAGGTCATCAGGCCGCAGACGCTGACCATGGTCAGGGCGGCGAGACGGTGGTACTTGGCCTGCCAGGCGGCACCCAGGGCGCAGGCAATGGCCAGCAGCCAGAGGATGACGAACACGATCGAGCCGGGAATCTTCGGCCGGTCGCCCCAGTGCAGGCTGCTGTGCAGCATCGGGATCAAGCCGGCCAGCACCGCGGCGAGCACCATCAGGAACAACTGGGCCTGCAGGCGTTTGGTACTGATCCGTCGTTCCAGGCGCCGGGCCAGGCGCATTTTGATCACCAGGATGCGCTCGAACAGGCGCTTGCCGTTGAACCGGCCAATCAGCGGCGGGTAGCGGAAGCGTCCGCGCTTGAGCTGATTACGCAGCAGCAGATACACCACGATGCCGCCGGACATGGCGATCAGGCTCATGATCATCGGTGCATTCCAGCCGTGCCAGATTGCCAGGCTGTACTCCGGCAAGGTGCCGCCCACCACCGGCAGCGCGGCAGCGGCGAGCAGCGGGCCCACCACCTGGGCCGGGAAAATGCCCACCACCAGGCAGGTGAACACCAGCAGCTCGACTGGCGCGCGCATCCAGCGTGGCGGTTCGTGCGGGGTGTGGGGCAGGTCGGTGGCGGTCGGGCCGAAGAACACGTCCACGGTGAACCGCAGGGAGTAGGCGACGCTGAAGGTCCCGGCGATGGTCGCGACGATCGGCAGGGTCATCTCGACCCAGGCTGTGGCGTTGATGAACACGGTTTCGGCGAAGAACATCTCTTTGGAGAGGAAGCCGTTGAGCAATGGCACGCCGGCCATGGAGGCACTGGCGACCATGGCCAGGGTCGCGGTGAACGGAATCAGCTTGAACAGGCCGTTGAGCCGGCGAATGTCGCGGGTGCCGCTTTCGTGGTCGATGATCCCGGCGGCCATGAACAGCGAGGCCTTGAAGGTGGCATGGTTGAGGATGTGAAACACCGCTGCCACGGCCGCCAGTGGACTGTTCAGGCCCAGCAGCAGGGTGATCAGGCCCAGGTGGCTGATGGTCGAGTAGGCCAGCAGACCCTTGAGGTCGTTCTGGAACATCGCGCAATAGGCACCGAGCAACAGGGTGCAGGCCCCGGCCCCGCTGACGATGTAGAACCATTCTTCGCTGCCGGACAGCGACGGCCACAGCCGTGCCAGCAGAAACACCCCGGCCTTGACCATGGTCGCCGAGTGCAGATAGGCCGACACCGGTGTCGGCGCCGCCATGGCGTGGGGCAGCCAGAAGTGGAAGGGGAATTGCGCGCTTTTGCTCAGCGCGCCGATCAGGATCAGGGGGAGCAGGATGGGGTAGAGGGCATGTGCGCGTATCAGATCGCCGGCGGCCAGGACCTTGTCCAGGTCATAGCTGCCGACCACATGGCCAAGCAGCATGACCCCCGCCAGCAGGCACAGACCGCCAGCGCCGGTGACCATCAGCGCCATATAGGCTCCGCGCCGGGCATCGGCCCGGTGATGCCAGTAGCCGATCAGCAGGAACGAAAAGAGGCTGGTCAGCTCCCAGAAAAACACGATCTGGATCAGGTTGCCGGAGATCACCAGTCCGAGCATGGCGCCCATGAACGCCAGGAAAAACGCAAAGAAGCGCGGCACCGGATCGTCCGGCGACATGTAGTAACGGGCGTACAGGGACACCAGCGTGCCGATGCCCAGTACCAGCATCGAGAACAGCCAGGCGAAACCGTCCATGCGCAGGACGAAGTTCAGGCCCAGGCTGGGCAGCCAGAAGAACTCTTCACGGATCACGCCGCCATGGGCGATTTGCGGGTACAGGAACGCGACCTGAAGGGTGCCGATCAAGGCCACCAGGCCAGCCAGGAGGGATTCGGTATTACGCGCGTTGTGTGGCAGCACGGCTGCCAGACAGCTGCCTATGAAAGGCAGAAGCAGTAGAACTATCAGGGACATAGGCTTCTAATCTGCGGAAGTTTGTGAAGCATCATACGTGCCAGCTCCCGGATCACCAAACGCCAAGCTGTCGCAGAATCCTACAAGGTAGACGGAAAAAGCCCGTTTTTCATTGTTTCAGAGAAAGGTGTTTGACCAGTCTGACGCCTTCGCGAGCCTGCTCGCGAAGGCGATTTATCAAACGCCACAGATTTCAGCGTTTAACCTTGAGTCTCGCGCTCCAGGGCTTCTTCAGGCGTAGCGACCTTACCCTTGGTCTTCAGCTCGCTGACAATCACCGCCGCGACGATCAACCCCGCCCCCAGTAGCGCAATCGCGGGCAAGCGTTCCCCGGCAATCCGCCCGACAATCCCGGCCCACACCGGCTCGCCGGCATAAATCAGCGTGGCGCGGGTGGGCGAAACACTCTTCTGTGCCCAGTTCATCGCCACCTGAATCGCGGCACTGGCCATGCCCAGGCCCAGGGCACTGCACAGCAGCAGCCAGGAGAAGTCCGGAATCCGTTCCTGGGTCGGGACCACCATCAGGAACGACAGCAGGGATGTGACGGCCAGTTGCACCACGGTCACCCGCTTCACATCGACCTGGCCGGCATAGGTGCTGATCAGAATGATTTCCGCCGCAATGGCAATGGCGCTGATCAAGGTCGCGATTTCACCGGGGCTGAAGTGGAACGAAGCCCCGGCCGGGCCCGACAGCAGCATCAGGCCAGTGAAGGCCAGCATGATGCCGATGCTCGGCATCAGCCCTGGACGACGCCCCAATACCAGCCATTGCAGCAAGGGCACGAAGGGCACGTAAAGCGCGGTGATGAACGCCGACTGGCTGCTGGGAATGCTTTGCAACCCGACCGTCTGCAGGCCGTAACCGAGCATGATCGCCACGCCGATGAAGGCGCCGGCCTTGAATTCGAAAAACGTCAGGTCGCGCAGGGTGCGCCAGGAGAAGAGGGCCACGATGCTTGCGGCGGCGGCAAAGCGCAGGCCGACGAAAAACATCGGCCCGCTGACGGTCATCGCATGCTGAACCAGCAAAAAGGTCCCGCCCCAGACCATGGTGATCAGCACCAGCACGCACTCGGCCTTGCTGAGCCGCAGGAAACGGGAGGGAGCTTGAGGAGCGTTCGGCGACGTCATGATCTTGCGCACTACCTGAGGGGGACGCACAATGCGCCCGAAGTTGGGCAGTATACTGCGCAACACCACCAAGTGAGCAATATAGTGCACAAAGATTCCACGCCCCGGGCTTCGGTCCTGCAGCACGTCAGCCAGAATATCCGACGCCTGCGCCATGCCGCCGACATGAGCCAGACCGCCCTGGCGGAAAAGTCCGGTGTCAGCCGCCGCATGCTGGTGGCCATCGAAGCCGGCGAAAAGAACGTCAGCCTGACCACCCTCGATCGCGTGGCCGAAGCACTGGACGTGGCGTTCAGCGACCTGATCCAGGCCCCCGACGCCCGCGATCACAGCCGCATCAATGAACTGGCCTGGGCAGGGACGATCCCCGGTAGCAAGGCGGTATTGCTGGCCAAGGCCAACGCCACCCGCGAAGTCGAACTCTGGGAATGGCGCCTCGAACCGGGCGAGCATTATCCGTCGGAACCGGATGCCGATGGCTGGAGCGAACAGTTCTACGTCTTCGAAGGCTGCCTGACCCTGATGGTCGGTGATGTGCCGCATCGTATCGGCGCCGGCGAGTTCTTCATGTTCGCCAGCAACCAGCCGCATTCCTATCGCAACGAGGGGCCGGTGGCGGTGCGTTTTGTGCGCAACGTGGTGATCTGAACTGTTTGCCCATCAACACTGGATAAACATTTTGCTGTTCTCAAGTTGTGAGGTTTTCTCGGTTATTCGTTTAACTGATTGAAAAATAAGTAATTAAATTTTCGGCACGACTCCTGCAAAAGCTCTGGTGCACTCACCCAGAACCTGGAGTCGGCCCATGACAGCCTCAGCCCAACCCACTCATACCGCCCATGTGATCCGCTCGGACGCCGAGGCGATTGCCGTCGCACACAAGCTCGCCGCGCGTTTCGCCGTCGAGGCCAGCGTACGGGATCGCGAGCGACGCCTGCCCGTCGCCGAACTCGACGAGTTCTCCGCCAGCGGCCTCTGGGGCATCACCGTGCCAAAAGCCTACGGTGGTGCCGGCGTCTCCTATGTGACCGTGGCCGAAGTGATCAAGATCATTTCTGCCGCCGATTCGTCCCTCGGCCAGATCCCGCAAAACCACCTCGGCGTGCTCGACATCCTGCTGCAAACCGCCAGCGAAGAGCAGAAGCGCTACTACTTCGACAAAGTGCTGAAGGGCTACCGTTTCGGCAATGCCTTCTCCGAATCCAAAAGCAAAAACGCCGGCGCCTTCGAAACCCGGATTCGTTTCAACGATGACAGTGCGCAAATCGATGGCGAGAAGTTCTACTGCACCGGCGCGCTGTTCGCGCACATCGTGCCGGCAGTGGCGGTCAACGAGCAGAATCAGGCGTTCATCGCCTTCATCGAGCGTGATAACCCCGGCTTGAGCGTGATCGACAGCTGGGACGGTTTTGGCCAGCGCACCACCGCCAGCGGCGGTGTGACCCTGAACGCGGTGAAGGTTCCGCTCAGCGCAGTGATCCCGGCCCATAAAGCCTTCGACGAACCCACCGCCGACGGCCCGATCTCGCAAATCATCCAGGCGGCCGTAGACACCGGCATCGCCGTCGGCGCCCTGGAAGAAACCAAACGCTACGCCCGTGAGGCGCGACCCTGGATCGACAGCGGCCAGGATCACGGCTGGCAGGACCCGTTCAGCATCGCCGCCATCGGCGACCTCGAATGGCGCGTGCATGGCACGGAAGCGATCCTGAAAAAAGCCGGCCAGGCCATCGATGCCGCGCTGCTCGACGCCAATGAAGACACCGTGGCCCACGCATCGGTGGTGGTGGCCCAGGCCAAAGTGTTGTCCGCCGAGATCGCCTTGCTCGCCAGCAGCAAGCTGTTCGAGTTGGCGGGAACCCGTTCGGTGCTCGGCAAATACAACCTCGATCGCCACTGGCGCAACGCCCGGACCCACACCCTGCACGATCCGGCGCGCTGGAAATACCACCTGATCGGCAACTACCTGCTCAACGGCGTGAAACCTGCGCGTCACGCCTGGAACTGAGGAGCTCAGCATGAACGCCTTGACCCAACCGATTGCTACCGAACAACCCTTGTCCAACAGTCAGCACGACCTGCACAACGCCCGCAGCCTGCTCGAGGCCACCCTGCGTTTCGTCCGCACGCAGGCCCAACCCTGGGCCGGCAGCGGCTTGGCCAACGCCAGCGAAGATCCTTACGTGATCAGTCGTTTCGGCGACGTGCAGATCCGCATCGAAGTCGCTGCCGCACTGCTCGAACGCGCCGAAGACTTTGTGAACAGCCATGAAGACGCCACCGAAACAAGCATCGCCATTGCCGAAGCGCACTTGGCCAGCGCCGAAGCCCTGAGCACCGCGAGCAATGCTGAATTCGAATTCACCGGTCAACGCACCGCGCTGCCCGGTTCGCTGCACGACCCGTTGCGCTGGAAGCTCCAGGTCATCGGCAACTTCCGCCTCAATGGCATTCATCCCCCAAGTTCTCCAATCTCCGCAAAGGGAGCCGTTTGATGGCCCGTGAAATTCGTCTCAACGCCTTTGACATGAACTGTGTCGGCCACCAGTCGCCGGGATTGTGGGCGCACCCACGGGACCGCTCATGGCAGTACAAGGACCTGGAGTACTGGACCGACCTGGCGAAAATCCTCGAGCGCGGCAAGTTCGACGGTTTGTTCATCGCCGACGTGCTGGGCATTTATGACGTGTACAACGGCAATGGCGACGCGGCGATTCGCCAGGCCGCCCAAGTGCCGGTCAACGATCCGCTGCAACTGATCCCGCCGATGGCGCTGGTGACCGAGCATCTGGGCTTTGGCCTGACCGCGTCGCTGTCATTCGAGCATCCGTATCCGTTTGCCCGCCGCCTGTCGACCCTCGATCACCTGACCAAGGGGCGCGCGGGCTGGAACATCGTCACGTCGTACCTGGAGAGCGGCGCGAAGAACCTCGGGCAGAAATCCCAGACCGAACACGACGCCCGTTACGACTACGCCGAGGAATACCTGGAGGTTTGCTACAAACTGTGGGAAGGCAGCTGGGAAGAGGGCGCCATCCTGCGCGATCGTGCGCGCCGGGTGTTCAGCGATCCGAGCAAGATCCATGAAATCCGGCACGTCGGCAAACACTTCCAGGTGCCGGGTATTCATCTCTGCGAACCCTCGCCGCAAAGGACCCCGGTGCTGTATCAGGCCGGCGCCTCGAGCCGTGGCAAACAATTCGCCGCTGAACATGCCGAGTGCGTGTTCGTCGCCGCACCGTCGAAAGTGCTGCTGAAGAAAACCGTTGCCGATATCCGCCGGCGTGCGGCAGAGGCTGGGCGCGATCCGAAGAAGATCCTGATTTTCAACCTGCAGACGGTGATCCTCGGCGAGACCGACGCCAAGGCCAAGGCCAAATTCGAAGAGTACAAGACCTGGGTCAGTTACGAAGGCGCCATGGCCTTGATTTCCGGCTGGACCGGCATCGATTTCAGCCAGTTCAAACCCGATGAACCGCTCAAGCATGTGCACACCAACGCCATTCAATCTGCGGTGGAGGCGTTCTCCAGTGCCGACCCGAACAAAGTCTGGACCCCCAACGAACTGGCCGACTGGGTCGGCATCGGCGGCTTTGGACCGTTGTTCGTCGGCAGCCCGGAAACCGTGGCCGACCTGTTGCAGGAGTGGGTCGAGGAGACAGACGTCGACGGGTTCAACCTGGCGTACGCGCTGACCCACGAAACCTTCATCGATGCCGTGGAATTGCTGGTGCCCGAGTTGCAGAAACGCGGGGTCTACAAGACCGAATACGCACCCGGCACCTTGCGCGAGAAGCTGTTTGGTGAAGGGCCGCGATTGTCCGAGATCCATCCAGGCAGTGGCTATCGCGATCTGGCGGCGTTGCGTCAGCAGGAGAAAAAAGTCGTGTCTGCCTAGCGCCCGAGCACGCCACCTATCCCCTGTGGGAGCGAGCCTGCTCGCGATGAGGCCGGCACAGCCAACACCGATGTCACTTGGCAGGACGCCATCGCTGGCAGGCCAGCGCCCACAAGTTGCTGCGTCGTGTACAGAGGTTGTGGTCACCGAGGAACCTGGGGGAGCGAGCCTGCTCGCGATGAGGCCGGCACAGCCAACACCGATGTCACCCGGAAGGACGCCATCGCCGGCAAGCCAGCGCCCACAAGTTGCTGCGTCGTGTACAGAGGTTGTGGTCACCGAGGAACCTGTGGGAGCGAGCCTGCTCGCGATGAGGCCGGCACAGCCAACATCGATGCCACTTGGCAGGACGTCATCGCCGGCAAGCCGGCTCCCACAAGGACAGTGTTGTTTTAGAGATTGCGTTAATTCTTCAGCCCAGCGGACCACCGCACGCTTTTGCCCATGACAGAGAGGTCAACCCATGAGCGTGCACGAACTCAAACGTCCGCCGATTGCGGACACCACGGAGTGGCGGGTCAATGCGCCCCAGGCCCTGGAGCATTTGCGTCACTGGGCGCAGGTCAACCCCTTGCAGCCGGCCTTGCGGCACAAACGGCACGGACAGTGGTTCATCTGGCGCTGGATCGACGTCTTGCGGGATGTCGAACGTCTGGCCGATGGCCTGCGTCGGCAAGGAATCGATGAGGACTCGCGGCTGGCCGTCAGCGGGGCCTTCGAACCGAACCTGTTACTGCTGGCCCTGGCCACCCGACAGGTGGGCGGTGAGGTGCTGGCCGTTGCGGACAACCTCGATGCGCAGGCGCTGCATAACGTTCTGTGGCGCGCGCTTCCCACTCACGCCTTTGTGTCGGGCCGGCAGACGCAGCAACTCTGGCTCAAGCAGGGCCAGTCACTCCTCGACTTCGACCGGTTGCTTGGCCCGGTGGAAACCCCGCAACGCCTGCGCCTGGGGGTATTCGGCGCGCAATGGTGGAGCGAAGAGGGCACCGAGTGGCAGGCCGGCCTGACGGTGTTGTTCGAGCAATGGTTGACCCGTGGCCACACCCTGGCCTTCCCGGAAAGCCCCGGCAGTGCCAGCCGCGACCGTCGCGAAGTGGCACCGTCGGGCTTGCTGCTGTCCGCCGGGCGTTTGCACGTGCTGGCCGCTGAGATCGACAGCCGTCTCGCCCCGCCGGGCACCTGGCGCCGACGTCTGTGCGACTGGGCCATTGCCCATCCGGAAAAAGGTCCGCAACGCCTGATCAAGCACCGCGTTCGCCGTCTGCTGGGCTTTCACAACCTGCACTTCATCTGGCAAGCCACGCGCAGCGCCGGGTCTCCAACCGAGCCGACCTGGCTCGCTGAATTCAAACGGGACATCGCATGAGCTCGACCGATTCCATTCTGCAAGTCAGCGGCATTTCCCTGTCCTTCAAAGGCGTCAAGGCGATCAACGAGCTCTCGTTCGACGTTCGCCGTGGCGAGATCTGCGCCTTGATCGGCCCTAACGGCGCGGGCAAGAGTTCATTGCTCAATGTGCTGAACGGCGTCTATCGCTTCGATGCCGGTTCGATCGTGTTTGAACAGCAACCGTTCAAACGTATCGACCCTTTGAGCGCCGCCCGCCGGGGCATTGGCCGCACGTTTCAGAACAACGCGCTGTTCAAGAAAATGAGCGTGATCGACAACCTGCTCACCGGCCTGTCGCGGCATCTGCGCAGCAGCTTCATCGAGCAGGCGTTGGGCCTGCCGCGAGCCCGCCGTGAAGCGCAACAGTTCCGCCAGCAGGCACAGGGCGTTCTCGAGTTCCTCGAACTGCAGGCCCAGCGCGATGTGCCGGTGGGCAATCTGTCCTACGGCCTGCAAAAACGCGTGGAGCTGGGCCGTGCCTTGATTGCCGGCCCAAGCCTGTTGCTGCTCGACGAACCGCTGGCCGGGATGAACGCCGAGGAAAAACAGGAAATGGCCCGGTTCATCGCCGATATCAACCGTGAGCTTGGCACCACCGTGGTGTTGATCGAGCACGACATGAGCGTAGTGATGGGCCTGTCCGACCATGTGGTGGTGCTCGATTACGGGCGCAAGGTCGGCGATGGCACGCCCGCCGAAGTGCAGGCCAACCCCGAGGTGATCGCGGCGTATCTGGGAGTGGTGCACTGATGACGTTTTTCTTCGAAACCCTGCTCGGCGGCTTGCTCGCCGGGACCCTGTATTCGCTGGTCGCCATCGGCTTCGTGCTGATCTACAAGGCCAGCGGTGTGTTCAATTTCGCCCAGGGCGCCATGCTGCTGTTCGCCGCGCTGACCTTCGTCAGCCTGCACGATCAAGGTGTGCCGTTCGCCCTGGCGCTGGCGTTGACGGTGGTGGTGATGATCATCGGCGCGCTGTTGATCGAACGGCTGGTGCTGCGGCCGCTGGTCAATCGCTCGCAGATCACCCTGTTCATGGCCACGCTCGGACTGTCGTTCATCATCGAAGGCCTGGCCCAGGGCCTGATGGGCTCGCAGGTGCGGGCGCTGGATCTGGGCATCGATGATGTGCCGCTGTTTATCGGCGCGATGATGGTCAGCCAGTTCGACCTGATCGCCGCCGCTGCCGCCATTGTGCTGGTGACGGTGCTGGCGCTGTTGTTCAACAAGACCCGCATCGGCATCTCGCTGCGTGCGGTGGCGGATGACACCACCGCCGCGCTGTCGATCGGCATCAACCTCAACCGCATCTGGCAGATCGTCTGGGCGGTGGCCGGGGTCGTCGGGCTGGTGGCCGGGTTGCTCTGGGGCGCGCGACAAGGGGTGCAGTTTTCCCTGTCGCTGGTGGTGCTCAAGGCCTTGCCGGTGTTGATCATCGGCGGCTTCACCTCGATTGGCGGGGCGATTGTCGGCGGGCTGATTGTCGGTGCGGCGGAAAACCTCGCCGAGGTCTACATCGGCCCGCTGATCGGCGGCGGCATCACCCCGTGGTTCGCTTACTTCCTGGCCCTGGCCTTCCTCTACCTGCGTCCCGCCGGCCTGTTCGGCGAGCGCGCCATCGAGCGAGTCTGACCCCATGTCGATTTCCCTTACCCGCGAAACCGCACCGGCGGTACTGGTCCAGCGACGCCTGCCATTGGGTCTGATAGGCCTGCTGTTGATCGCGTTTGTCGTCGTGCCGCTGACCGGCAACGACTATTGGCTGAACGCCATTTTGATTCCGTTTCTGGTGCTGTCCCTGGCCGGGCTCGGCTTGAACCTGCTCACCGGCTACACCGGGCAGACTTCCGTGGGCGCGGCCGGGTTCATGGCGGTCGGTGCCTTTGCCACTTACGGGTTTCTCCTGCGTTTGCCTGAGGCGGGTCTGCCCGTGGCCTTACTCGGTGGCGGTTTGATCAGTGCCTTGGTGGGCTTCGTCTTCGGCCTGCCAAGTTCGCGCATCAAGGGTTTCTACCTGATGGTCTGCACGCTGGCGGCGCAGTTTTTCCTGGAGTGGCTGTTCGTCAAATTCCCCTGGTTCTACAACTACGGCTCCTCGGGAACGATCACCGCGCCGAGACTGGCGCTGTTCGGCCATGACCTGAACACACCGCTGGGGCGCTACCTGTTGACCCTGAGCACCGTGCTGCTGTTGACCTGGGTCGCGCTGAACCTGGTGAAAAGCCAGATCGGCCGCAACTGGATGGCCATCCGTGACATGGACACCGCCGCTGCCGTGATCGGCATTCCCGTGGCGCGCTACAAACACCTGGCGTTCGCCGTCAGCTCGTTCTACCTCGGCATTGCCGGCGCGTTGTGGGCCTTCGCCTACCTGGGCACGGCCAGTGCCAGCAGCTTCGATATCAATCGGTCGTTCCAGATCCTGTTCATCATCATTATCGGTGGCATGGGCAGCATTGCCGGCAACTTCGTCGGCGCGGCGTTCATCAGCCTGTTGCCGATCCTGCTCAGCCACGCCGGGCAAGCCTTGCTCGGGGGCGCGGTGGACGCCGGGCAACTGCAGAACCTGCAAAAAATCATCTTCGGCGTGTTGATCATCCTGTTTCTGATCAAGGAACCGGAAGGCCTGATCCGCCTGCTAAGCAACCTTCGTGAACGGCTGAGCCATTGGCCGCTGCGCTTCTGAATCCCACCCCTTAATTAGAGAGACAACATGCGTGCATCCTTGAAACGTTCCCTGATCGGCGCCGCGCTGACGCTGGCGGTTTTCGGCAGTGCAGTACCGGCGGCCATGGCCTCGCCGGACCAGCAGTTCTTCCCGTTGGCCACTTACCGGGTCGGCGCCTACGCCTCCAGCGGCGTGCAGGTGTGGGCCGGGATGATTGATTACCTGAACTACATCAACGAGGTGGAAGGCGGCATCAACGGGGTCAAACTGGTCTGGCAGGAATGCGAAACCGAGTGGACGGCAGAGAAGGGCATCGAGTGCTACGAGCGCTTCAAGAAAGGCCTGGATGGCGCGCCCGTGGCGGTCTATCAGCCAAACGGCGCCCCGGCGGCCTACGCCCTGAGCGAGCGGGCGGAAGTCGACAAAATCCCGTTGATCACCCTGGGCTACGGCCGCACCGAAGCCACCGACGGCACGGTGTTCCCCTATAACTTCCCTGTGATGCTGACCTTCTACAGCGAGGCGTCGAGCCTGATCAATTACATCGCCCAGCGTGAAGGCGGGTTCGACAAGCTCAAGGGCAAGAAGATCGCCACGGTCTACCACGACTCGGCCTACGGTCGCGAAACCCTTGGCCCGTTGAAGTTGCTGGCCGAGAAGTACGGCTTCGAAAACATCCAGATTCCGGTGGCCGATCCGGGCAACGAGCAATCGGCGCAATGGCGGCAGATCCGTCAACTCAACCCGGACTGGGTGTTCCTGCGCACCTGGGGGGTGTCGACGCCCGTCGCGGTCAAGACCGCCGCGCGTTTCGGCTTCCCGGTGGACCACATCGTCGGCGACATCTGGGCCAGTTCCAGCGAAGACGTGCTGCCCGCCGGCGCTGCCGCCAAGGGTTATCTGGCGCTGACGCCATACCCGGCCGGCACGGATTTCGAGATTCATAAACGCCTCAAGCAATACATCCTCGACAAGGGCAAGAGCGACCTCAAGGACCTGAAGAATTTCGGCAGCGTCTACTACAACTCCGGGCTGGTGAACGCGGCGGTGGCGGTGGAGGCGATTCGCACCGCCCAGGGCAAATTCGGCAAGCGCCCGCTCAACGGCGAAGAAGGGCGCTGGGGCCTGGAACACTTGAACATCGATGATGCGCGGCTCAAGGACATGGGCTACTTCGGCCTGATGCAGAACCTCAAACTGTCCTGCAAGGATCACGAGGGCGGTGGTTCGGCGCGGGTCCAGCAGTGGGACGGCGCCAACTGGACGCTGATCAGCGACTGGATCGCCGCCGACCGCGCGCTGCTGCGGCCGTTGATCGACGAAAAGTCCGCCGCGTTCGCCAAGGAAAAAGGCCTGACGCCACGCACCTGCACCGGAGATGAATAAGCCATGAACCAGGCCGCCAGCGACATTGCCGTCCCTGACCTGTTGCGGGTCAACGACATCGAAGTGATCTACGACGGCGCGATCCTGGCCGTCGCCGGGGTATCGCTGACCGTGCCCAAGGGTGGCATCGTCGCCTTGCTCGGGGCCAACGGCGCGGGCAAAAGCACCACGCTCAAGGCGATTTCCGGGTTGGTGCGCGCGGAGCGGGCGCAGGTCAGCCGCGGCAGCATCGAGTTTCTGGGGCACGATACCGCAGGCGTCGACCCGAGCCTTTGGGTACGCCAAGGCATGGTGCATGTGCTGGAGGGCCGCCACGTGTTCGCGCAGTTGACGGTCGAGGACAATCTGCGCAGCGGCGGCTTTGTCCGTGGTCTCAGCCGCCAGGACATGGCTCGGGATCTGGAGCGCATCTACAGCTGGTTTCCCCGCCTGAAAACCAAGCGCAAGACCCAGGCCGGGCTGACGTCCGGCGGCGAGCAGCAGATGGTCGCCATCGGCCGGGCCTTGATGACGCGTCCTACTTTGGTACTGCTCGATGAACCGTCCATGGGTTTGGCGCCTATTATCGTCCAGGAGATTTTCGAGATCGTCGCCCAGCTCAATCGCGAGGCGCAGGTGAGTTTCCTGATTGCCGAGCAAAATATTAACGTTGCGCTCAAGTACGCCTCACAGGCCTGTGTTCTCGACACCGGCCGGGTGGTGTTGTCCGGCAGCGCCGAAACCCTGCGTACGCGGGACGATCTGCACGACTTCTATCTAGGCAAACATTGATCAGCGAGAACGCCATGAGCGAAACCCCAAGCGGGCAGGCGACCGACGCCATCCGCCACGCAGACATCCTGATCATCGGCGGCGGCCTCAGCGGCGCGATGCTGGCGGCGCAACTGTTGCGCCTGCCGGGCAAGCGCCGGGTGCTGGTGATCGAACCCCGCGCCGAGCTCGGTCGCGGCGAGGCCTACAGCGCCGTGGAGCTGGGCCATACCCTCAACGGCAACGCGGCACGCATGAGTGTCGACCCGGATAATGCCGACGACCTGACCCAATGGCTGACCGACTACATCGCCGTCGGTGGCTGGCCGGAATCGGACGAGCAACATGTGCCGATCAGCGAATTGTTCCCGCCTCGGGGCCTGTTCGGTCTGTACGTGCAACAACGCCTGGCCGAAGCACAAGCGGTGGGCGCGTTGAACGGTTCAACGGTGGAACATGTGCGGGCCGAGGTGGTGGATCTGCAAACCGATGCGGATTCGGTGCGGTTGACCTTGAGCGATGGCCAGCGCTTGCAGGGCGCTTTCGCGGTGCTGGCCACCGGAATGTTCCCGGCTGCGCGCACGCCGCAGACCGAATCCAGCGGCTTGAATGCGGCGGCGCTCGATCCTTGGGATGTGGCGGCCATGGGACAACTCGATCCGTATTCGACGGTCCTGATCATCGGCTCGGGCCTGACCATGGTCGATGCCGTGGTGTCGTTGGAACAGGCGGGGCATCGCGGGCCGATCGAGGTGTTTTCCCGGCACGGCCTGCTGCCCCATGTGCGACGCCAGCCACCGGCCTGGGTCGATTTTCTGGCCGAGGACCACAGCATTCGCACGCCACGCCAGTTGGTGCGCGAACTGCGCAGGCATTGCCGCGATGCGATCGCCCAGGGCATCGATTGGCAAGCACCACTGGACACGGTGCGGGCGCATATCGGCCGCTTGTGGAGTCAGGCCACCGATGCACAGCGCCGGCAATTCGTGCGGCACGTGCGCCCCTGGTGGGAAAGCCATCACCATCGCTCGCCACCCTTGAGCGCCGAACTGGTGGCGCGCCTGCACGGGGAAGGGCGGTTGCGCATCCAGGCGGCTTCGTTCAAAGGGCTTGCGCCTTCCCGGGGCGGTGAGGTGAGCATCCGCATTCGTCGCCGGGGCGAGGCTGGCACTACGGTCGTCAGCGGCGCTGCGCTGATCAACTCCAGCGGCATCGAGTATGACTGGCGACGGGTGGCTCGGCCGTTGCCACAGCAATTGCTGGCGCGGGGATTGATCCGGCCGGGGCCTCTGGCGCTGGGAATCGCCGCGCTGGCCGATGGCGCGGTGCTGGATACCGACGGCCGGCCTGCCAGCCGACTGTTCGCCATGGGCCCCCCATTGCGCGGGATGTGGTGGGAAAGCACCGCCGTGACGGACGTCGCCAGTCAGGCCAAAGCCCTGGCCGCACGACTGGCCACACCCTAAACGAAGAAACCCCGCCATGTCGGCTTTTGACCCGGGATAAAAACAGGCGGTCAGGGAAACGTTGTTCCGGAAATGGGCTAAGCGGGATGAGCTCGAAGGGCCTGGGGTACGGCGAGTGAAGAGGGGAAGAAGGAGCGCAGGGCCACGAAGCGGGGTCTGGTCTGGAAGAGGCGCAAGCCCCATCCCTTGGGGCCTGCGCCTGCGGTTGTTACGCCGTGGTATTTATACGTGTGCCGATCGAACCTGAGGTCGCTTTGGTCTGCTCGACTTCGCCCGGTTTGCTCCCGTCATGATCGCCGTCGCTATCGATTTGTACCGTCGGGGGCTTTTGGTGTTTGATGGCTGGAGTTTGTGGCAGGGTGATATGGTTCGAAGAACTTATTGCCGATGTCATGTTAATCCCCTTCAGGAGCAGTAGTTTGAGTGGGTACTCTCGGCATCTTGTTTTAAATATTCAGGGTATTTGGCACGAGACCCACTCAATTAAAAATAAGTGAGATCGGTTCCCAGTCATTAGTTGGCCTGTGTACTTTAGAAAGTTGTAAGGTGTGAAAAAAATGTGATGCCTCTGTGAATAATGGGGGATTTGTTGTAACGGTTTTAATACAAACAGTTGAGTGCTCGCCAGGCCGTCACTATCCAAAGATGCGCTGTCAGTGATCAATGATCGAGGTCCGGGCGCTGCCAGGGATCAACGTGCGTCATCAGGTTCAAAACGCGGTGCCTTCGCATGACATTCTCCCGGGCTGCAACGGCGATGGCATGACCGTGCTCAACGGTAATCGAGGCATCGACTTCTATGTGAGCGTCCACAATGATCATGTCGCCCATTTTTCGAGTACGTAGATCATGTACCCCTTTGATACCTGATGTTTGTTGGAGCGTATCGCGGATAGCTGCGATCTCTTGCTCATCTGCGGCACGGTCCATCAGGTCGTGCAATGAGTCCCAGGTGAAGGTCCAGCCCATTTTGGCAATCATGCCACCGACAACCAGCGCAGCAATGGGGTCAAGAATCGGGTAGCCCGCGAGGTTACCGGCAATGCCTATCCCAACCACCAAAGAGGAAGCGGCGTCGGAGCGCGCGTGCCAGGCATTGGCAACCAACAAGCTGGATTTAACTTTTTTGGCGACGCTCAGCATAAAGCGAAACAACAACTCCTTGGCCACCAACGCTGCCAAGGCAACCCACAATGCAGTCGCATGCACCGTCGGAATTGATTCGGGAGTTTCAAGCTTTAGTACCGCAGAGCCAATCATGCCGACACCCACGATCAACAACAGCAGTCCCAATACCATGGACGCCGCGGTCTCAAAACGCAGATGCCCATAGGGATGACCTTCGTCGGCATCCTGCTTGCTTTTATGGCTGGCAAACAACACGACAAAGTCAGCGATCAGGTCGGATAAGGAATGAATACCATCCGCGGCAAGTCCCTGGGACTTCGATAACAATCCAACGGCAATCTGGGTAAGCGAAAGTGCGATATTAACGATGACACTTACCCATGTGCATCGGGAGGCTGCCGCTGCACGCGCGAGTTGATTGTAGCCCTCGTCCTCGGAATCGCTGGAGAACTCTTCATGAATCATTACTTATGCCTTTAGTTGAGATTGATACTCGTTGTGTTACACGAGCAGCAGGGGGCGCTATTTGAATAGCCCAAAAGCATAATGCTTGTAAGAATCCTGGCGCAAGAATATACGCAGCATTAATAAGCGACGTGCAGGAAATATGACGGGGTCGTGGAGTGCAAAGTTGTAAATGCTAATATTTCACGTACTCAAACTTATTGGGTTTGGGTAGATTTGATGTTTCAAGTCGGGATGAGCCGCACGCGGTTTGGTAGCGTTTGCACATTACCGATTTTGGCCGTTCTTTGCCGATTCCCCACATTCAATCCAAAGCCCCCGTCAAACCGCGATCGCGAGCTGTCTCGATCTCTCGGCCTTATCCGGTGGCGCCCGATTCATCTGTGCCTGGAAGCAACGAGCCGAAGCAATGGCTTCGGCTCGCGTCCCAACAGTCTGGATTGGCTGGCTTATGCAACCACTCGATAACACGGCACATACGCCGCGCCGCCGGGCAGTTTCATCCGGTGCTGGGCAACGAAGGCCTTGAGCAACAGATCCAATGGCTGCATGACCGCCGCATCGCCCCGGATCTGGTAAGGCCCGTTTTCTTCGATCAGGCGGATGCCCTTGTCCTTGACGTTGCCGGCAACGATGCCGGAGAACGCGCGGCGCAGGTTGGCGGCCAGTTCGTGGGGTGGCAGGTCGCGGCTCAGTTTCAGGTTGGCCATGTTTTCGTGGGTCGGGTCGAACGGGCGCTGGAAGCCTTCGTCGATTTTCAGCAGCCAGTTGAAGTGGAACGCGTCATTGCGCTCGCGGCGGAACTGCTTGACCGCTTTGAGGCCCTGGGTCATCTGCCGTGCGACTTCGGCGGGGTCGTCGATGATGATTTCGTAGTGTTGTTTGGCGGTCTCGCCCAGGGTGGCACCGACGAAGGCGTCCAGTTGCTCCAGGTACGGCGCGGCGTGTTTC
This sequence comes from Pseudomonas fluorescens group sp. PF-69, assembly GCF_054481235.1. Lineage (NCBI taxonomy): Bacteria > Pseudomonadati > Pseudomonadota > Gammaproteobacteria > Pseudomonadales > Pseudomonadaceae > Pseudomonas > Pseudomonas fluorescens group sp. PF-69. The sequence goes on from NZ_JBTMNC010000001.1 coordinate 4,604,862, forward strand.
GGGCCGGTGAGGATGACCGGGAAGGGCAGGCCCTTGTTGTCCGGGTGCATCAGGATGCCGAGCAGGTACAGGAACTCTTCGGCGGTGCCGGCGCCGCCCGGGAAGATGATGATGCCGTGGCCGACGCGGACGAAGGCTTCCAGGCGCTTTTCGATGTCCGGCAGGATCACCAGTTCGTTGACGATCGGGTTCGGCGCCTCGGCGGCAATGATGCCCGGCTCGGTCAAGCCCAGGTAACGACCGCCATGGATGCGTTGCTTGGCGTGGGCGATGGTGGCGCCTTTCATCGGCCCCTTCATCACGCCGGGGCCGCAACCGGTGCAGATATCGAGGCTGCGAAGGCCCAGTTCGTGACCGACTTTCTTGGTGTATTTGTATTCTTCGGTGTTGATCGAGTGGCCGCCCCAGCACACCACGATCTTCGGCTCGACGCCAGGGCGCAGGGTGCGGGCATTACGCAGCAGGTGGAAGACGTAGTCGCTGATGCCCTGGGAGGTGCTCAGGTCGATGCGTTGGCTGTCGAGTTCGTTTTCGGTGTAGACGATGTCGCGCAGGGCGCTGAACAGCATTTCCCGGGTGCTGGCGATCATTTCGCCATCGACGAAGGCGTCGGCCGGGGCGTTCAGCAATTCCAGGCGTACACCGCGGTCCTGTTGGTGAATGCGGATTTCGAAGTCCTTGTAGGCTTCGAGAATGGTCTTGGCGTTATCGACGTGGGCGCCGGTGTTGAGGATGGCCAGGGCGCATTGGCGGAAGATGTCATAGGTGCTGCCGGATCCGGCTTCGCTCAGTTGTTGGACTTCCCGTTGGGAGAGGGTTTCCAGGCTGCCTTTAGGGCTGACCGAGGCGTTGATTACTTGTCGTTGGGACATTCAATGATCCTTAAAACGATGTCATTCCCACAGAAACAATGAATGACATCCGAATAGTGTGTATCCAGGAAAGAAGATGGCACTGATTGCACGGTCTCGCCACGTCCCCTTTTGACGATAAAAAGATGAAAAGGAGCCCCAGCATAGCTAAATCCCGCGCAGAGGCGATAATGCCCGCTATCTTTTTCCCTGCGACTGAAGGAAACCCGACGCAATGTTCGAAATCCAGCCGATGAACGCCGAAGCCTATCGTCAACAAACGCGGCGCAGTACGGTGATGATCGCCTTGATTTTCCTGGCGCTGGCCATGGCGCTGTCGACGTTGGCGGTGGCGGTGTTTGGTGAACCTGGCGGGGACAATCTTCGATTCAACATTGGCGGCGTGTTTGCCGCAGTGCTGGTGATGGCGGCGCTGATGCGCCAGGTGTTCTGGACCCGGCAATGGATGGCGCCAGCGGTCTACAGCTGGCAACTCAAGCGCAGCCTGATGAGCATCACTAACGTCATGCACCATGTCACCACGGCGGTGGCGGCGGGCGATCCGACGGCGATGAAGCTGTTGCGCTTCTATCATCTGGGGTTGAGCCAGATGCATCAACTGGATGGCAACTCCAGCGATCATGGGCAATTGAGCCGGGAAATGGAGCAGCACAAGGCGCGGATGGACGCGTTGGGAATCGATACCGAACAGACGCGGCTGGATCCGGCCTGGATAGAGACCGTGAAGCAGGCATCGCGTTAGACGCCGGCGTCTTCACACGCATTGAAGGAGCGAGGCATGGGGCATCCCTCCATTTACGAGCACATTGAAAAAAACCGCTCCGGGGTCGCGAGGCGCAAGATTCGCTCGGCCGTAACGCTGATGGTTGCCGTGTGCCTGTCGATGACGGTGATCGTGATCTGGGAAGCCTGGAGTTCGCGCCAGTACCATCTGCATGACAAGGAAGTGGCCATGTCCAACCTTGCGCAGACCCTGGCCTCGCAAGCGCAGTCGTCGATCAAGCAGGCCGATACGCTGCTGTTTGCGTTAGTCGATCGCCTGGAAAACGAGGGCATTGGGCCGGGGCAACTGGATCGCCTGCAACGCTTGCTCAGCGCCGAGCGCAGTGAGCTGAGCCAGATCCACGGCCTGTTCGTATATGACGAAAACGGGCGCTGGATCGTCAATTCGAACGGCGCCGAAGTGGGGGGCGCCAACAACTCGGACCGTGAATATTTCATCTACCACCGTGACCATCCCGACCGTGGGCCGCACATTGGACCGTCGATAAAGAGCCGTTCCACTGGCGAATGGATCATGACGGTCTCGCGCCGGGTCAATCATCCGGATGGCCGTTTTGCCGGCGTGGCGCTGGCGACGATCTATCTCAACCACTTCCTGCAGCTCTATGACAGCATCGACATGGGCGATAACGGTGTCATCAACCTGATCGCGGACGATGCCAGCATTATCGTGCGGCGTCCCTTCAATGAAGCGGATATCGGCACCAGCCTGGCCAAAAGCACACTGTTCACCCGGTTGTTGCCTACCGCCGGATCGGGGACGGCATCGACCAGTTCCATCATTGACGATGTCGAGCGAGTCATCGGGTATCGGCGGGTCGAGGGTTATCCCTTGATCGTTTTCGCCGCGCTGGACAAAGCAGAAGTTCTGGCGGGCTGGCGCAGGCAGTCCTTGCTCAGCGCGGGGGTCGTCTTGCTGTTGTTGGGGTTTTCCGGCGTACTCGGTTATCGCCTGATCAAGTTGATGAAACAGCAGGATCGTGCGCGGGTCGAGCTGCTCGGCACCCAGGACAAGCTCCTTGAGCTCAACCGCAACCTTGAGTTGCTGGCGCTGGAGGACGCATTGACAGGGCTGGCCAACCGCCGCCAGTTCGATTTGTTCATCCACTCGGAAATGGGGCGCGCGCGGCGCAACGTGACGGGCCTGGCGCTGCTGATGATCGATGTCGATTATTTCAAGGCATTCAACGATCAGTACGGCCATCTGGCCGGAGATGAGTGCTTGCGCAGTATCAGTGCAATCATCATCGACAATATCAAGCGCCCGGGGGACCTGGCGGCCCGGTTCGGTGGCGAGGAGTTTGCGGTGGTGCTGCCTGGCACCGATTACGTGGGGGCGTTTCTGGTGGCGGAAAACATCCGTCGCGCGGTGGAAGCGGCCGACCTCGAGCACAGTGAAAGCCCCGATGGCAGGGTGACCGTAAGCGTCGGCGTGTGTGGCTACAATCCGGCCTCACAAGAGCAGACCGAGGACTTGATCGGTGCCGCCGACAAGGCGCTCTACGTGGCCAAGACCAGCGGCCGCAACATGAGTGTGATTGCCAACTGACACTCAGACAAAGCGATCACTGCCCTGAACCAGTTTGGTGGCCAGGTACGACTGCTTGAGCTTTTCCAGCCACCAGTCCAGAGCGCGACCGTCATGATCACCGCGCCAGCCGGCGTACAGCACGTTGGGCTCGCGAGGGTCGGCCATCTGCTTTTCAATCAGCGCACCACTCTTGAGCAACGAGCCGACCCGGTGCCTCGGCAGCCAACCCACACCCAATCCGTCGCACTGCGCGAGGATTTTCGCGCGCATGGTCGGCACCGCCAGCATGGGTTGTCCGCCGGACACGCCGTAGGTACTGCCCTCGGTAGACCTGGATGAATCGGCCACGACAATCGCCCGGTGTCGGGCTACCTCGGCACGAGAAACCGGTTCCCTGGCCTTGGCCAGCGGATGCTTCGGCGACACCGCGAACACCCACTCCATTTCACCCAACTGCATCCAGCGCAAGGACGGGATCGCCGGTGGTTCGTTGGTGGCGCCGATGATCAGGTCCGCGCGCCCTTCACGCAGGGCTTCCCAGACCCCTCGCAGTACTTCCTGGGTGATGCGCAGCGGGACACCGGAACCCAGCGCGTCGAACTCATGAATCACCGGCATCAATGTCTCGAATTCCAGCAGTTCGTCAGTGACGATCCACAATCGACTCTCCCAGCCGTTGGCCACTTGCTGCACCCGTTGCGTCAGGCGCGACACATCCTGCATCAGCCGCGCCGCTTCGTTCACCAGCAACTCGCCGGCGGGGGTGAGTTGCAGGCGATAGCGACGGCGATCGAAGAGCAGCGCATCGAAACGCTCTTCCAGTTGCCGGGCGGCATAGGACACCGTGGACGGCGCTTTGCCGAGGTGGGCGGCGGCCCGTGACAGGCTGCCGGTTTCGCGGATGGCCTCCAGCAAGGCCATGTCTTCAATCGACAGCATGTTTTTCAATCCTCAATCGAGCACGCCACTATTGCGGGAGCCACCCTCGGCAGTTCACACCCGGTGTCTCAGGGCGTACGGCGTAATTGCCACTGGCGGAACAATCGAAGATAGACCAGCCCGTTGATCAGCAGCACTACGCTGCCCAAACCCAGTTGTATGCCCGGTGTCAGCCCGTCCGGATAAATGACCGGCCAGACGTAATGTTCGATGAAACCAGCGCCATAGCCGCTTTGCCCGGCGGCATGGCGCAGCCGGTTTTCCCAGTCGGTGAGCGGGCAAGGCAGGTGGAAGAATTCCACCGCCATACCCCACAGCGCGGCGGGCAGGTGCCACCAGGCCAGGCAGCGCCATTTGAGCACCAGCAGCCCGCCAAACACGACGAACAGAATGAACGACAGATGAAACAGTACCAGCCCGTCGGCGGCGATTCGGTAGAGCATGTCGACTCCCGGACGCATCAGGCGAATCGTTCCATGGTACTCGGGCGGGTAGCGGGTGCTCTATCGATTGTCGTGCGCCAGCGCGCCGAGCACCTCCTTCAATCGCGTCACCATGGCCTCGCTGCTGCGTTGCATCGGCGCGCGCAGTTCATCCTCGATCAAGCCTTCGAGGGCCAGGGCGGTTTTCACCGGGGCGGGATTGGGTTCGATGAACAGGCTCTGGATCAGTGGCAGCAACCGGAAGAAGGTCACACGCCCGGCGGCCAGTTGGTTGTCGCGGATCTGTCGATACAGCTGGACGAACAGTTCCGGATGAACGTGCGCCGACGCCGCGATGGCCCCTTTGGCACCCAGGCAAAGGGCGCTGAAAATCTGGTTGTCTTCACCGCACAGCACATCAACCAGGCCACTGGACAGCAGCGCGAGGGTACTGGTCAGGTTGCCGCCGCAGTCCTTGATCGCGACGATGCGCTCGTGGGCGACGATGTTGAGCAGGGTCGCCTGTTCGAAAGTCACGCCGGTGCGGTAAGGGATGTCGTAGAGAATCAGCGGCACGCTGGAAGCATCCGCGACGGTCTGGAAAAACGCTTCGAGCCCCGCCTGGGACGGGCGGATGTAGTACGGCGGCGGCACCAGCAAACCGGCCACCGGGCGCTTCAGGATCTCGCGCTGGAACTGCAGCAATTCGCTCAGGTTGTTGCCGGCCAGGCCCATGACCACGCGATTGGCCGGTACTTGCTCGAGCACGGCATCGAGCACCGCCAGTTGCTCCTGTTTGCTCATGGCCGCCGGTTCGCCGGTGGTGCCACAGACAATCAGGCCATCGACGCCTTTTTCCAGCAGGTGGCCGACCAGTCGGCGCAAAGCGACGAAATCGATGGCACCGTTGTGGAACGGCGTGACGAGTGGAACCCAGATACCTTGAAACGATGACATGCGATGACTCCTGAAGGTTTGACCGATTTCGTCACCGTCAGAAGCGTAGTAGGAAGCAAGCAAGGGGAGGGTGGTCCGTCGCGCTCAATGTCCTGTCAGCTCATCTGACGGGACAGCGCGCCCCGGTCACATGAGCGACTGTTTCTTCGATTTGAGGGCGTGCGCAACGCAACCTTGCGCCTTGGCATTCAAGCCAATGACGTCAATGTTGAGGTTGAAGGTTGCGGACATGTTTGCTTACACCCTGATTGAGGCGCTCAGTTTTAAAAGGCGGCGCCGGGTTTGTCAATCACGAAAATCTGCAAACGCTGCGCGCATGCGTCCGTTGCGCTTGGCCTGGTACAGCAATTTGTCGACCTGTTCGACGAACGCCAGTGCCGTGGTGTGCTGCGTTGCGTGGGTAGTACCGACCCCAAGGCTCAGGCTGAGCAGCGGCGATACCGCGGAAAATTCGTGGGGAATCTGCTGCTGGCGAATCAGGTGCAGGCACTTGTTGGCCACCAAACGGGCGGATTCGGCATCGGTTTCCGGCAGCAGCCAGACGAACTCTTCACCGCCGATGCGGGCGATGAAATCCCGTGGTCGATTCGCCGCCAGCGACAACGTGCGCGCCACGCGGCGCAGGCATTCGTCACCCTTGATGTGGCCGTAATGGTCGTTGTACTGCTTGAAATAATCGATATCCAGCACGATCACCGACAGCGGCGCGCCGCTGCGCTGGGCACTGCTCCATTCCCGTTCCAGCACGGTGTCGAACATGCGCCGGTTGGCGATGCCCGTCAGGCCATCCTGGAAGGAATACTCTTCGAGCTGTTTTTGCAGGCGTAGCAGGTGCTCTTCGGTTTTCTTGCGTTCACTGATGTCGAACATGAACCCGACCAGCGCCTCGACCTCGCCGTCCTTGCGCACCACGTGCACCACATCGCGAATCCACACGTATTCGCCGCTGCGGGTCAGTGCCCGGTAATCCGCCTCGTGATCGACGCCGGCACGGGATTGCGAGACGCAGAACTCCACCACATAGGCGCGATCGTCCGGGTGCATGCGTTCGACCCAGTCATTGACCCCGACCCAGCTGTCCTGCGCCCAGCCCAGCAGGCTCTCGATCTGCGGCCCGATGTAGCTGAAGGTCATGGTCTTCCAGTCGATTCGCCAGGGGATCGCCTTGGTCGACTCAAGCAGGGTTTTGTAGACGTCGCTGTCGGTTTCGACTGAATGCATGAACGGCCGCACCTTGAGGGGAAAAATGCAGCGCCATCATGTTGCTACTATTGAGCCGGCGCAAGCGGGCAGCCGATGAATGGCAATATGCGCAAGATAGTTCAAGCCAACGGCGGCCAGTGCTGGCACAGTTTGCCGTCCTTCACTGGTTGTAGAGCGTTATGTCCAACTCACTCATGCCGCGCAGTGCGTTCCTTCGCGGCGCCGCAGCGATCATGCCGCTGTCCCTGGCCACCGCACCCTGGGGGCTGCTGGCCGGCTCCATGGCCATCGAAGCCAACCTCACCCCCCTGCAAGGCCAGGGTTTGTCGAGCATCGTGTTTGCCGGCGCCGCGCAATTGGTGGCCATCGGCATGCTCAAGGGCGGCGCCGGGATTTTTTCGATCCTGCTGACCACACTTTTGCTGACCTCCCAACACCTGCTTTATGGAATGAGCCTGCGTTCGGTGATTTCGCCGCTGCCGGGTCGCTGGCGGGCAGGATTGGGCTTTCTGCTCACCGATGAGTTGTTCGCCCTGACCAGTCAGCATGACAAGCAACAGTTCAACCGCTGGTACGCCCTCGGGGTCGGCTTGACGTTCTACGTCGCCTGGAACCTCTTTACCCTGGCCGGCATCGTGCTCGGCAGCAGCATTCCAGGCCTTGAGCACCTGGGGCTGGACTTCTCCATCGCCGCCACCTTCATCGCCCTGATCACCCCGGTGGTGCGCAATGTGCCGACGGTGGTGTGTGTTGCGGTGTCGCTGTTCTGTTCGGTGCTGTTCAGCTACTGGCAATGGGGCTCGGCGCTGGTGTTGTCGGGGTTGGCGGGCATGAGCGCCGGTTTTATCTGCAATAAATTCTACGGTGGACGCACATGATGGTCTGGGCAGTGATTTTCGGGATGGGCGCGTTGGTGTTCCTCAACCGCTATGTGTTTCTGGAACCGCGCCTGCCGGTGCGCTTGAGCAGCAATGCCCGACAGTTCCTGGGCTTTGCCGTACCGGGGATGTTGACCGCGATCTGCGGGCCGATTGTGTTCATGCCGGAGAAGCAGCTGAATCTGCATTGGGACAACCCGTACCTGATCAGCTCGCTGGTGGCCGTGGGCCTGGTGCTGTACACCCGCAACACCTTGCTCAGCATGCTGTTGAGCATGGGCTTCTTCTTTTTGCTGCGAGGGTGGCTGTGAGCCGGGTTCGGGAAATTGTTCTACGCTTAAAGTTGATGACCGATCCCTTCAGGAAGAGAGGTGAACATGGCAACTGACCCAAAGCGTCCGGACCTTGACGACGACACGGATGAACCGACCGAAGAAGAGCTCGAGGAGCAGAAGCACTCGCAGCAGACATGGAAACATGACGACAGCCGCGAGCTGTCGGAGCGCGACATAGAGATACCTTTGAAGCCCTGACCGGGCCGCGTACAAATCAGCCCCGTCATCGAACGGGGCTTTTCAATTCTGTCAGACCGCCTCATTCCAGCGAATCTGGGTGATTCCCAGTTGCCGTGCCTCGACGCGCGCCGTTTCGAGGGAAGAATGTGCAGTCAGTTGAAACTCGTGCTGCGGGAACGCGTGGGCGTAGGCCGAATGAATGGCGTCGACCTCCGAGAATTTTACCGCCAGCTTGAAGAAGTGCTGTCGCACACCGTCGAGCAGGTAATGCACGGCATAAGGGATGAGCTCGCTCATGGATTCCTCCGAAGCCAACGGTGGCCTGGACGCGATAGTCGAGAAGAGGATTCGGAGAGCCCTGCATCCCCATCAGACTGACATGAATGACATGTTCAAGTTATTTCATCAATCAAGGTGGCTGCCTGGTTTCTGACGTTGCCAACCGCTTTGCTCACCCTGTGCCATTGAAATGCATCGCTGCCTTCACCCTGCAAAAGTACCAACTGCTCGGCGCGCTCCTTTGGGGTGGCCGGGTCCAGCCATTCCCGCGCCAGCTCGGCCGACAGCACGACGGGGCGGCGATCGTGAATGTCCAGCAAGCCGCCGGCGCTGTCGGCGGTGATGATGACAAAACCGTCATCGTCCCGAGGCGCGGCGCCGCCAACGGGGAATTGTCCGATTGCCGCGCAGTAGATCGGTCCCCGGTCGCGTCGTCGGATCAGCCAGGGTTGCCGGGTGCCGTCGCCGGCGTCCACCCATTCGAACCAGTTGTCGATCGGGCAGATTGCCCGGTGCGGCCAGATTGCCCGGAAAAACGGGCCATGGGCGACTTTCTCGACCCGCGCGTTGATCGGTGGCGCGCGATCCTTCGCCCAGTGCGGGCGCCAGCCCCAGCGCTGTGGGTCAGCATGCAAGCCGTCGTTCTCCAGATGCAGCAATGCAAGTTGCGTGGTGGGCGCAGCGTTGTAGCGCGCCAAGGGTTCATCGCCAACGTGATTGATCATCGCGTCGGGAATGCTCAGCGCTGCGACGAAATCGTGGATGCCTCGATACTGCGACAGCCTTCCGCACATCGACCGAACCCTCCGGATTGGAGTGTTCAGCATAGTTGCTTCCTGCAGGCGCCAGGCGCCTTCAGGATTTGGCATGCAGGTTCAGATCACATGCGCCCGCTGCAACTCGGTCAACGACAACGCTTTGAGTTGCGCCAGCAGCGGGTCCCGGCGGTCACGGGGATGCGCCAGTTCTACCGCCAGCTCCTGGCGAATGCTGCTGGGGCGATTGTCCATGACCAACACGCGATCACTGAGGTACAGCGCTTCATCGACATCATGGGTCACCAACAGCAAGGCGATGGCGTGGCGCTCGGCCAGTTGTAGCAGCAAGTCCTGCAGTTTCATGCGGGTAAAGGCGTCTACCGCGCTGAAGGGTTCGTCGAGCAGCAACACTTGCGGCCGCGAATAAAGGCCACGGGCGATGGCCACCCGTTGCGCCATGCCGCCGGAAAGGGCCTTGGGCAGGGCCTGGGCAAAACCACCGAGGCCGACTTCCTCGATCAACTGCGCGACCCAGGCCTTGTCGTAATGGTTGTCGGCGCTGAAACCGATGTTCTGTTCGACCGTCAGCCAGGGCATCAGGCGTGGTTCCTGGAATACGAACGCTACTTCACCGGCGCGGCTGCGCAGTTCGCCCTGGAAGTCCTTCTCCAGTCCGGCGACGATCCGCAACAAGGTGCTTTTGCCGCAACCGCTGGGGCCGAGCAGGCTGACGGTTTCCCGAGGCAGCAACTGCAAGTGGATGTTGTTGAGCACGGTGGTGGCGGCGAAGGTTTTGCGCTCGACGCGAATATCCAGCAAGTGTTCGGTCATGGCTCAATCCTCTGTGCTGTGGCCGTTGAATGTGTCGCGCCAGGCCAGGAAACGTTTCTCCAGGCTGGCCAGCAGGCCGTCGCTGAGTTTGCCCAGCAGCGCCAGCACAATGATTGCCGCCAGGACGATGTCCGGACGGGAAGTCTCGCGACCGTCACTGAGCAAATAACCCAGGCCTTTGGTTGCCGCGATCAACTCGGCGGCCACCAGAAACATCCACGCCAGACTCAGGCCGCTGCGCAGCCCGGTGAACAGGCCGGGCAGGGCGGCGGGCAGCAGAATCCGCTGCACCAGTCGGCCGTGGCTGAAACCGTACATCTGCCCGACCTCCACCAGTTTGCGGTCGATGTTGCGGATTGCCGCGACGCCATTGAGGTACACCGGAAAGAACGCGCCGATGGCAATCAGGACAATTTTCGAAGTCTCGTCGATCCCCAGCCACAGCAACAACAACGGTACCCAGGCCAGGCTGGGAATCGCACGCAGGCCGGCGAATGTCGGTTCCAGCCAGGCTTCGGCTTCCCGGCTCAGCCCGACCCAGGCAGCGAATACCAGGGCCAGGCTGGCGCCGATGGCGAAACCGAGCAAGACGCGCAGCAGGCTGGCGCTGATGTGTTTCCACAAGGCGCCCTCGGCCAGATCCCTCAAGGTCAGGGCAATGTCGCTCGGCGCCGGCATCTGGTAGGACGGCAACCAACCGACACGTACGACGATTTCCAGCACGAGGATGATCAGCGCCGGCAGCGCCAGCGCCTTCAGGCGCAGGCGCCAGGCGTTGTTCAGCCGACGCGGGGCAGGCAATGCCAGGTGGGCTGGCAGGTTTTTGGTTTTGCTGGACATGGGATTCTCCGGTGATGACGAATCCGCGGCGGGCGCGGATTCAGTCTTGACCGTTGGCAGGTATTTACTGGCGAGCGACGGTTTCTTTGAAACCGGTGTCGATCAGTTGGTCGATGACTTGATCGACATTCACCCCGCGCCGCACAAGCTCTTCGGAAACCAGAATCGGCGCCGCTGCCTTGGAGGCGAGCACGTCCCTGGCGGTCAGTTGCGGGTTGCTCAGGTCGGTGCGCGACAGTTGCAGCCTGGCCACTTCCAGCGGCAGCCCGGATTCGGTGGCGAGCAGTTTCGCCAGCTCTTCAGGATTTTTTACCGCCCATTCCCGCGCCTGTTCGTACGCCTTGAGCACGGTGTCGATGGTGTGTGGATGCTCCTTGGCATAGCGGTCAGTGACGCTGACCACGCCATAGCTGTTGAAGTCGGTATTGCGGTACAGCAGGCGCGAGCCGGCCTGGACCTGGCTGGCGGCCATGTGCGGATCGAGCCCGGCCCAGGCATCGACATCACCTTTTTCCAGTGCGGCGCGACCGTCCGGGTGCTGCAAGTGCACCAGTTCCACATCGTCTTTGTTCAGGCCGGCCTGTTGCAGGCTGCGCAGGGTGAAGAGGTAAGGGTCGGTGCCTTTGGTGGCGGCGATTTTCTTGCCTTTGAGGTCGGCCACGGTTGTGTACGGTGAATCCTTGCGCACCACGAGCGCAGTCCACTCGGCGCGGCTGTAGACGTAAACCGATTTGATCGGACTGCCATTGGCGCGACTGAGCACGGCGGCGAGGCTGGCAGAGGAGGCGAAGTCGACGCCGCCGCTGTTGAGGTATTCCAGCGAGCGGTTACTGCCCTGGCTAAGCACCCAGCTGATCTTGGTCTGCGGCAGGGCTTTCTCCAGAAAACCGAAATGCTTGAGCGCCAGGCTGACCGGTGAGTAATAGGCGTAGTCCAGGTGCACTTCGGCCGGCGGTGCTTCAGCTGCCTGGGCCGTGGGTTGCAGGCTCAGGGCCAGGGCGCAGGCGCTGAGCAGATACCGGATGGCGGGAAAACGGGCGATCGATTTCATGTAGCGGCTCCTGGCGAGATTCTTATATCCAAAAAAATAATTTATTCGAGTGCTTCCTGCATAAAAGGAATATTGCAGGCTCTGTGCCATGTTCTCGAAGTCGCGCTTTATCAGGGCTTTGCCATTGAGGTGGGGGCGTCGGGGTGTACGGCAGAGAGCACTCTGTTGAGTCGCTGTTGCTGAGCCAACACCGCGCAATGCGGGTCATTAGCTTATGCATAAATAGAATTTAAACGCTTCTTGTAAGAGCGTTATGGTCTAGCGAAATCACTTTCAAGGAGCCCCCGATGAACCTCTCCCGATTCGTGCGCGGTCTGTTGACCAGCGCGTTGTTTGCCGCACCACTGGCCTACGCCGCCGAGCCGGTCGTCCTGCACGTCGGCGATCAGAACTACTACAACGTGCGCGCCTCGGTGGAAGCCTCGGGTGTACTGGAAGGCGCGCCGTATACCGTTGACTGGAAGCACTTCCAGGCCGCCGCGCCGCTGGCGGAAGCGTTGAGCACCGGCGCGCTGGACCTGGGTTTTCTCGGTGATTCGGGGTTCCTGTTCCTCGCCGCCAAGCAGGCGCCGGTCAAGCTGATCGGTGTCTCGCGGCAGAACCCGGACACCATCGCCGTGCTGGTGCCCAAGGATTCGCCGGTGAAAACCATCGCTGATCTCAAGGGCAAGAAAGTCGCTTACTGGCCCGGTGCCTGGAGCCAGCAATTGACCTTGCGTGCCCTGGAAACAGCCAACTTGCCGCAAGACTATGTCGACTTCATCAAACTGATGCCGATCGATGCCGCCGCCGCATTGCCCCAGGGCAGCATCGATGCCTTCCCGGTCTGGGAACCCTACATTTCCCAGCAAATCCTGTTCTCCGGTGCCCGGCCGATCCTCACGGCCAAGAACCTGATGCCGGGCCTGAGCGCCATCGCCGCGTCGACGCCTTCGATCGACAGCAAGCGTGAAGCCATCGCTGACTTTCTGGGGCGCCTGAAGAAGGCCCGAGCCTGGGTCGACAACCACACCGACGAATACGCTGACCTCTGGGCGAAGAAAGCCAACCTCGATCAGGACGTTTCCCGGCATTGGTTGCGCCAGGCGCACATGTCCGTCGGCCCGGTGGACGCCCAGGCCGCCAAGGACTTGCAGAGCACCGCGGACTTCCTGTTCAAGGTCAAGGCGCTGCCGAACGAGTTGGCCACCGCACCGATCATCGACGACTCGTTCCAGCAGTCTTTTAGCCACTAACCGCTGTTTCCGGCAGCGGCGGAACCAAACGCTGTGTACCCTGATCCAACCTCGGCCCGCAGCGACCTGCGGGCCGGCGAAGGATGAACGGGCGAAGGACTTTGCCGGTTGACGTGGTGACCGAAACGGTCTGGCCCAAGGCAAAACATGAAACAGTTGGTCAAGGTTTTATCGGCGATCGCCATGGCAGCCAGTCTGCTGGGTTGCATCGCCGCCCCTATCGAAATGACGCCACAGACGGAACAACGTCTGCGCACCCAACCGCCCATCCGCTTTCTGCTGACCTTCGATGACGGTCCCAGCGCCTCGAGTTTCTGGAACCCGACGGAAACCGTGCTCGATAGCCTGGCGCGCAATCCGTTGCAACCGGACATCAAGGCCGTGTTCTTTGTGCAGACCCGCGCTTCACGGGCTGGCGGCAGTGACATCGGGCGCGCGGTCATGCACCTCGAGCGCGATGCCGGGCACATTCTGGGCTTTCACACCGCCACGCCTTCGCACACCAACCATCGTTCCCTCGACCCGCAAACGCTGGAACAGGCGCTGACCGATGGCAGCGCCGACATCGCCGCGATCACCGGCGCCCCCCCGACGCTGGTGCGTCCGCCATTCTGGAACTACGACAAACGCACCTTCGCCGCTTATCAGCAGCACGGCATGCATGTGTTGCTCACCGATTTGAGTGCCAATGACGGCAAGATCTGGGGCTTTAACGCCAGCCCCCGCCGGCGCGCCCACTTCCTGCGCTCGATGTCCGAAGTACGCGAGCGCATCGCCCGTGGCGAGTTGCCGGTGGTGGACGGGGTGATTCCGGTGGTGGTGACGTTTCACGATCTCAATCGCTACACCGCGCGGCACACCCGCGAGTACCTGCAAATCCTGCTCGACAGCGCCCAGGCAACGGGGGTGAGCACCGCAGAACAGCCGTTCTACGACGACACCGCCGCACTGCAGCGGGCGGCGATGGCGCGTACCGTGCGCGACAGTTCGCAGCCGGTTGAGTTGCCCGGTTTCTGGAACTGGATCTGGGGCGCGAACGCCCATTGAAGAAGTGCTCGAAATTGAGAGGCAGCTAACATTTTTTGCTGGCGCAGGATTGGCAAAGTGCATCTATCCTGAGTGGGATCCAATCCGATCAATCGCCGTACGAGGCAGCGGCCATGGTTCCCATTTCAGTCCTTTGCAACATTGTCGAGTCCGGTTTTGTGCCGTTGGCCTGCGAGTGCACAGAGAGCGGCGGCCTGCTGCGTATCGAGATCTACGAACCCGCAAGCAGGCGAGTGGAGTTGTTGATCAGCGGTGTCTCGACCGAACACCTGACCAGCGTGCGTGCCATTTCCGATTTCATTGGCGAGTTGCGCACCGAGATGAAGGCCGGGCGCCGGGCGTTTGCCGGTTAACGCCGATCGAGGGCCGCAGGTCCTCATGAGCCTTGCGGCAGCAGCTCATCAATCATTCGCAGACAGTGGTTCAACCCCGGCGACACATCGCCCACCCGTCGGCTGAGAATGATCGGCGAGGTCGCGTTGTCTTCCAGTAACGGGGTGAAACCGATGTCGTCGCGGTGCACCAGTTGCACAGAAGCCGGCACCAGCGTGACACCGATTCCGGCCCCCACCAGTCCGATCGCCGTTTGCAGTTCGTTGGTCCATTGCGCCACATGGATCCTCACGCCACAGGATTCGAAGAGTGCAATCACGTGGTCGGCGTAGCTTGGCCGTGGATTGCCGGGGTACAGCACGAAGGGTTCTTTTGCCAGGTCGCGCAGGCTGATGGGACCGGCGAGCAAAGGGTGGCCGGCGGGCAGGGCGGCGACCAGGCGATCTTCGGTGAGGACGGTCTGGATGATCGCCGGATCGTCGATGCGTATTCGACCGAAGCCGATGTCGATACGCCCGGCCTTCAGTGCCTGCACCTGTTGCAGGGTGGTCATCTCGGACAGCCCGAGCTCCAGCTCCAGGGGTTCACCGCTGCGCAAGCGGCGAATCAGTTCCGGCAACACGCCATAGAGCGTCGACGGCGCAAAACCGATGCCCAGCCAGGTCTTTTCCCCCAGGCCGATCCGCCGGGTGTTGTCGCAGACCTTGTTCAGTTGTTCCAGCAGCGCGGTGGAGTGCTCCTGGAAAAACCGCCCGGCGTCGGTCAGCTTCAGCGGTCGCCCGCGTTCCAGCAGCATTACGCCGAGTTCGTCTTCCAGCTGCTGGATCTGCCGGCTCAGGGGCGGTTGGGCGATGTGCAGCAATTCGGCGGCGCGGGTGAAGTTGAGGGTTTGGGCCAAGACCTGAAAGTAACGCAGGTGACGCAGTTCCATGGAGCCTCCAGTCGCCGATCGGTTGTATACCTTTAAGGTATCAAGTCAGACCAATTCTATATTGGCTTCACGAAAAAAGCCGTACGAGAATCGATCCCAGAACTTCAAGAACCTGACGGGTATCGAAATGCTTGCAACAGCCATTGAGTCGATCGAGACGATCATCGTCGATTTGCCGACCATCCGCCCGCACAAGCTGGCGATGCACACGATGCAGAACCAGACCCTGGTGATCATTCGGGTACGTTGCGCCGATGGCATCGAAGGCATCGGCGAATCCACCACCATCGGTGGTCTGGCCTATGGCAACGAAAGCCCGGACAGCATCAAGACCAACATCGACACGCATTTCGCGCCACTGTTGATCGGTCAGGACAGCGGCAACGTCAATGCCGCGATGTTGCGCCTGGAGCGCAGCATCCGTGGCAACACCTTCGCCAAATCCGGGATCGAAACCGCGTTGCTCGACGTCCAGGGCAAGCGCCTCGGCCTGCCGGTCAGCGAACTGCTCGGCGGTCGCGTGCGTGACGCCCTGCCGGTGGCCTGGACCCTGGCCAGTGGCGACACCGGGAAAGACATCGCCGAAGCGGAAAAAATGCTCGACCTGCGCCGCCATCGCATCTTCAAACTGAAAATCGGTGCCGGTGAAGTCAACCGCGACCTGGCTCACGTGATCGCGATCAAGAAAGCCTTGGGCGACCGCGCCAGCGTGCGGGTCGATGTCAACCAGGCCTGGGACGAAGCGGTCGCGGTGCGTGCCTGCCGGATTCTCGGCACCAACGGCATTGACCTGATCGAACAGCCGATTTCGCGCAACAACCGCGCCGGGATGGTACGCCTGAACGCCATGAGCCCGGCGCCGATCATGGCGGACGAATCCATCGAGTGTGTGGAAGACGCGTTCAACCTGGCGCGTGAAGGCGCGGCTTCGGTGTTCGCCCTGAAGATTGCCAAGAACGGTGGCCCGCGCGCGGTGCTGCGTACCGCCTCCATCGCCGAAGCAGCGGGTATTGGCCTGTACGGTGGCACCATGCTCGAAGGTGGCCTCGGCACGATGGCGTCGGCCCATGCCTTTATTACCTTGAACAAACTGGCGTGGGACACCGAACTGTTCGGCCCGCTGCTGCTGACCGAAGACATCCTCAGCGAACCGCTGGTTTATCGCGATTTCGAGCTGCATGTACCGAAAACCCCGGGGCTGGGCCTGAGCCTGGATGAAGAACGCCTGGCGTTTTTCCGCCGCGACAAAACATCCACTGCCATTCATCAAGCCTGAGGAGAGCATTATGCTGTTCCACGTAAAAATGACCGTGAACCTGCCGGTCGATATGAATCCGGAAGCAGCCGCCAGACTGAAAGCTGACGAGAAAGCCCTGGCCCAACGCCTGCAAGAGCAAGGCAAGTGGCGCCACCTGTGGCGAATCGCCGGGCACTACGCGAACTACAGCGTGTTCGATGTCGACAGCGTTCAGGAACTGCACGACCTGCTCATGCAATTGCCGTTGTTCCCGTACATGGCCATCGAGATCGATGCGATGTGCCGCCATCCTTCTTCCATCCGTGACGATGACCGCTGAAGTTCGCCCGTTCAGCTCGCAACGCCAATAATTACAAGATGAGGAACCCACCAAAATGAACATCAAGATTTCCCATACTGCCGAAGTCCAGAAATTTCTCGAAGAGGCCAGCGGCCTGTTCAACGATGCTGGCAACCCGCGCGTCAAGGCCCTGATGTACCGCATCCTGCGTGATTCGGTGAACATCATCGAAGACTTGGCCGTGACCCCGGAAGAGTTCTGGAAAGCCGTCAACTACCTCAACGTACTGGGCGCGCGCCAAGAGGCGGGGCTGGTGGTGGCCGGGCTTGGCCTGGAGCATTACCTCGACCTGCTGATGGATGCCGAAGACGAACAGGCCGGCAAATCCGGCGGCACGCCGCGCACCATCGAAGGCCCGTTGTACGTGGCTGGCGCACCGCTGTCGCAAGGCGAAGCGCGCCTCGATGATGGCGTCGATCCCGGTGTGACGCTGTTCATGCAAGGTCGCGTGTTCAACACCGATGGCGAACCGCTGGCCGGCGCCGTGGTGGACGTGTGGCACGCCAACACCGGCGGCACCTACTCGTACTTCGATACCACGCAATCGGAATTCAACCTGCGTCGCCGTATCGTCACTGATGCCGAAGGCCGCTACCGTTTCCGCAGCATCGTGCCGTCGGGCTACGGCTGCCCACCGGACGGTCCGACCCAGCAACTGCTCGACCAACTGGGCCGTCACGGTCAGCGCCCGGCGCACATCCACTTCTTCATTTCCGCGCCGGACCATCGTCACCTGACCACGCAAATCAACCTCGATGGCGATCAATACCTGCATGACGATTTCGCCTACGCCACCCGCGACGAGTTGATCGCCAAAATCACCTTCAGTGATGATCAGGCGCGTGCAGCGGCCCACGGTGTCAGCGGTCGGTTTGCGGAAATCGAGTTCGACTTCACGCTGCAATCGTCGGCCCAGCCTGAAGAGCAGCAGCGCCACGAGCGGGTCCGCGCTCTGGAGGACTGATCACAAAACCCCTTGTAGGAGCAGCCGGTCGACGCTCGACTGCTCGCGATGGACTCGAGAACACCGCGTTTAGTCAGTAAACACGCGTTATCGTTAACGACCATCGCGAGCGGGCTCGCTCCTACAGGTGTTTCGGTTCTAGAATGAAATGATGCAACCCATAATAACAATCAGAGTGACCCGATGATGCAAGCGCAACTGTTGAGTCAGCGCAGCAGAGTGTTCGACCACGCCGACCCCCATGCGGTGTCTGGCTATGTCAATCAGCATGTCGGTAACCATTGTATTCTCATGCCCCGGACAGGCCGGCCGCTGGCCAGTCTCGACCATCGCAAATTCGCCAGCCTCGATCTGTGTCGCATCAGCTACGGTGGCAGCGTGCGGGTGACCTCGGGTGCGCTGGAGGATATCTACCACCTGCAAGTGTTGCTCCGCGGCAACTGCCTGTGGCGCGGGCACGGCCAGGAACATTACTTCGCCCCCGGCGAATTGCTGCTGATCAACCCCGACGATCCGGTCGATCTGACGTACTCGGCCGATTGCGAAAAATTCATTCTGAAAGTCCCCACCCGGTTGTTCGAGTCGGTCTGCGATGAGCAGCGCTGGCGTTATCCGGGGCAGGGCGTGCGGTTTCTGGAGAGCCGTTACCAGCTCAATGAGCTGGAAGGTTTCGTCAGCTTGCTGGCGATGATTTGCCAGGAGGCCGAGGCCACCGAGCAGATTCCCAGGGTGCAGGAGCACTACGCACAGATCATCGTCAGCAAGATGCTCAGCCTGATGAAGACCAATATCAGTCGCGAGTGCCTCGGTTCGCCGACGGCCACCTTCGAAGTGATCGCCGATTACATCGCGCGCAACCTCAAGCAGGACATCGACAGCGAAGAACTGGCGCGGCAGGCCAGCATGAGCCTGCGTTCGTTGTATGGCCTGTTTGAACGCAATGCCGGGCTCACACCGAAAAACTACATCCGCCAGAAACGCCTGGAACGCATCAATGCCTGTCTGAGTGACCCGACCTGCAACGTGCGCAACGTCACCGAAGTGGCGATGGATTACGGTTTCCTGCACCTGGGGCGATTCTCCGACAGCTACCGCAAGCAGTTCGGCGAGTTGCCGTCCGACACCCTCAAGCGCCGCCACTGAAACCTTCAGGCTTGATGTTGTCTGGTCTGGCCCCATCGCGAGCAAGCTCGCTCCCACAGTGATTTCGGTTGGACGCAAAACTTGTGTTCAGCCACTAAACCTGTGGGAGCGGGCTTGCCCGCGAAGAGGCCCGTACATTCACCATCGATGGCGCACGACACAACGCCAGTCCCCTGCACAAAACGGATACAGGTCTGCACCCCGCGGATAGTCCGTCATATCCCCCCGCCCTAGCATGACCCTGCCTGAACAATAACAACGGAGGCGGCGGCCATGACCCTGCGACCTGAATATATTCACTCCCTGCTTGAAGACGACCCTGCCCAAGGCCTGTATCGCTGCAAGCGCGAGATGTTCACCGACCCGCGCCTGTTCGATCTGGAGATGCAGCACATCTTCGAAGGCAACTGGCTGTACCTGGCCCACGAAAGCCAGATTCCCAATATCAACGATTTCTACACCACCACCATGGGGCGCCAGTCGATCTTCATCGCGCGCAACAAGGATGGTGTGCTCAACGCCTTCATCAACGCCTGCAGTCATCGCGGCGCGACCCTGTGCCGGCACAAGTCCGGCAACAAGAGCTCCTATACCTGCCCGTTCCACGGCTGGACGTTCAACAACTCCGGCAAGCTGCTCAAGGTCAAGGACCCGGCCAACGCCGGCTACCCGGCGAGCTTCAACTGCGAAGGCTCCCACGACCTGACCAAAGTCGCGCGTTTCGAGTCCTATCGCGGTTTCCTGTTCGGCAGCCTCAAGGCCGATGTGGTGCCGTTGGTGGAGCACCTGGGCGAGTCGGCGAAGATCATCGACATGATCGTCGACCAGTCCGCCGATGGCCTGGAAGTGCTGCGCGGTTCCTCCAGCTACATCTATGAAGGCAACTGGAAACTCACCGCCGAAAACGGTGCCGACGGTTACCACGTCAGCTCCGTGCACTGGAACTACGCCGCCACCCAGAACCAGCGCAAGCAGCGCGAGGCGGGCGACACTAACCCGACCATGAGCGCCGGCAGCTGGGCCAAGCAGGGCGGTGGTTTCTATTCCTTCGACAAGGGTCACATGCTGCTCTGGACCCGCTGGGCCAACCCCGAAGACCGCCCGCTGTACGAGCGTCGCGACGAGCTCGCCCAAGACTTCGGCAAGGCTCGCGCCGACTGGATGATCGAGAACTCGCGCAACCTGTGCCTGTACCCGAATGTGTACCTGATGGACCAGTTCAGTTCGCAGATCCGTATTGCCCGGCCGATCTCGGTCAACCGCACCGAGATCACCATTTACTGCATCGCCCCTAAAGGTGAGAGCGACGACGCTCGTTCGAAGCGGATTCGTCAGTACGAGGATTTCTTCAACGTCAGTGGCATGGCCACACCGGATGACCTGGAGGAGTTCCGTTCCTGCCAGACCAGCTATCAGGGCAGCGTCACGACGTGGAACGACATGTCCCGCGGCGCCGAGCACTGGATCGAGGGCGCCGACGAGGCGGCCAGGGAAATCGACCTGCATCCGCTGCTCAGCGGTGTGCGCACCGAAGACGAAGGCCTGTTCGTGCTGCAACACAAGTATTGGCAGGAGACCATGCTCAAGGCCCTGGCGGCCGAACAGTCCGAGTTGATTGCCGTGGAGACCGTGCAATGACCATCACCTATGACAGCGTGCGCGATTTTCTCTACCGCGAAGCGCGTTACCTCGACGACCGGCAATGGGATGAGTGGCTGGAGATGTATGCGCCGGACGCCACATTCTGGATGCCGTCGTGGGACGACAACGACGAGTTGACCGAAGACCCGCAGCGGGAAATCTCGCTGATCTGGTACGGCAACCGCACCGGCCTGGAAGACCGCGTCTTCCGCATCAAGACCGAGCGTTCCAGCGCGAGCATTCCGGACACCCGCACCTCGCACAACATCAGCAACATCGAGTTGCTCGAACAGGCCGACGGACTGTGCAAGGTGCGCTTCAACTGGCACACCCTGAGCTTTCGCTACAAGACCGTCGACAGCTATTTCGGCAGCAGTTTCTACACCCTTGATGTGCGCGGTGAAAACCCGCTGATCAAGGCCAAGAAAGTGATCCTGAAGAACGACTACGTTCGTCAGGTCATCGATGTCTATCACCTGTGAGGCGGCCGTCATGACCCATTCCATTGCGTTCAACTTTGAAGACGGCGTCACTCGGTTCATCGACGCCAATGCCGGCGAAACCGTGGCCGATGCCGCATACCGTCAGGGCATCAACATTCCGCTGGACTGCCGCGACGGTGCCTGCGGTACCTGCAAGTGCTTTGCCGAGGCCGGTCGCTACGACCTGGGCGAGGAGTACATCGAAGACGCCCTCAGCGCCGATGAAGCCGAGCAGGGCTTTGTCCTCACCTGCCAGATGCGCGCCCAGAGCGATTGCGTGGTGCGGGTGCCGGTATCGTCGGACGTCTGCCGCACCCGGCAAGCCAGCTACGACGCCACCATCAGCGCCGTGCGCCAGTTGTCCGACAGCACCATCGCGCTGTCGATCAAGGGCGAGGCGTTGAACAAACTGGCGTTCCTGCCGGGGCAATATGTGAACCTCGGCATTCCCGGCAGCGGTCAGACCCGCGCCTATTCATTCAGCTCGTTGCAGCGTGATGGCGAAGTCAGTTTCCTGATTCGCAACGTGCCTGGCGGCCTGATGAGCAGCTTCCTCACCGGCATGGCCAAGGCCGGCGACAGCATGAGCCTGGCCGGTCCCCTGGGCAGTTTTTACCTGCGCGACATCCGTCGGCCGTTGTTGTTACTGGCCGGCGGCACCGGGTTGGCGCCGTTCACTGCAATGCTGGAGAAAATCGCCGAGCAGGGCAGTGAGTATCCGCTGCACTTGATCTACGGCGTGACCCACGATTTCGACCTGGTGGAACTCGATCGCCTGGAAGCCTTCGCCGCGCGCATCCCGAACTTCAGCTACAGCGCCTGCGTGGCCAGCCCCGACAGCCGGCACCCGCTCAAGGGCTATGTGACCCAGCATATCGAGCCGAAGCATTTGAACGATGGCGACGTCGATGTCTACCTGTGCGGCCCGCCGCCGATGGTGGAAGCGGTCAGCAAGTACATCGGCGAGCAGGGCATCAAGCCGGCGAACTTCTACTACGAAAAATTCGCCGCCAGCGCGGCGTAAGTTGCGCACAAATCCCGTGCACGACACAGAACCAATGTGGGAGCGAGCCTGCTCGCGATGACGGCAGAACATTGGACATCGATGTCGCCTGTGAGCCGGCTATCGTGAGCAGGCTCGCTCCCACAGGTCTGTGTTTCGTCCGGTACTTCTTCATTGACCTGCATCCATAGTCATGGGGTACACATGAACAGATTTCACGAAAAAGTCGCGCTGATCACCGGCGCAGCCCAGGGCATCGGGCGCCGGGTTGCCGAACGTATGGCCGCCGAAGGCGCCAAGTTGATCCTGGTCGATCGCTCCGACCTGGTGTTCGAGGTGCAGAAGGCGTTGGCGCCGACCTGTCAGGTCCTGGCCCTGACGGCCGACCTTGAGCAATACGATGAATGCAACCGGGTGATGCACACCGCCGTCGAGCGCTTTGGTCGGCTCGACGTATTGATCAACAACGTTGGCGGCACGATCTGGGCCAAGCCGTTCGAGCACTACGAGGCCGCGCAGATCGAGGCCGAAGTCCGCCGCTCGCTGTTTCCGACACTGTGGTGCTGCCATGCGGCGTTGCCGTTCATGCTGGAGCAGGGCAGCGGGGCGATCGTCAACGTGTCGTCCATTGCCACCCGTAGCGTCAACCGCGTGCCGTATGGCGCGGCGAAAGGCGGGGTGAATGCGCTGACGGCGTGCCTGGCGTTCGAAACCGCCGGGCGCGGCGTGCGAGTCAATGCCACCGCGCCGGGCGGCACCGAAGCGCCACCACGAGTCATTCCGCGCAACAGTGCCGAGCAGAGTGCACAAGAGAAAATCTGGTACCAGCAGATCGTCGATCAAACCCTCGACAGCAGTTTGATGAAGCGCTATGGCACGCTGGATGAGCAGGCCGGGGCGATTCTGTTTCTGGCCAGCGACGAAGCGTCCTATATCACCGGCATGGTCATGCCCGTGGGCGGTGGCGATCAGGGCTGACGCACAGGCCGTTACAGGCGACGCTGAAACGCTTTGATGATGCGCAGCGTGGCGTCGCTGGTGCTCAGGTTTTTTACGGTATCCAGCGGGAACCAGATGAAGTCGACAATTTCATTTTGCGCCCGGACCTCATGCAGATTCACCACGGATGCTTCGTAGACGTGGTGTCGGGTGTCGCCTGTTTCCAATTCCATCAGGTACAGCATCTCGTCGGCGTAAAGGCCGGTTTCTTCCTGCAGTTCGCGTATGGCGGCGTCAGCCCTGGTTTCGCCGGGCTCGACTTTTCCACCGGGCAGCGCCCAGCGACACCTCAGCTTACGCACGAGGAGAATGTGCCGGTCCTGCTCGCAAATGACGGTTGCGCGTACTTTCATGTGTGACCTGATCGCCTGCTGTCATGAAACTGTAACAAAAATGCAATATTCACGCCGCATGCCGTTTTGCCTGTGGCTGTGGCTGTGTTGTTCGATGTGAGTCATGCCTGAAAGTGCCATCGAATCGGCCGTGGTGATACGACGTCTGGTCGGCATTCGGACAAAGGGTGGGTGTAAGGTAGGCACGTCAACGTGGACATCACTGCCAAAACGGAGGTGACTATGAGTCTTTCGATGTTGAACAAGATGCATATGAACGGCTATGACGTAATTAGCGTGAACAACGGCCCGTGGCGGGTATGCACCAAAGGTGATCGTCTTGCCTCATTTGGCAGCCGCGAAGAAGCACTGGCGTTCGCAGCGTCGCTTCCTGGCTACAAGGCACGGTCGAGCAAGCAGGCGCGCAGCCAGTAAACCCGTTGATTGCATGTAAAGCCCCGGCATGCCGTCCGGCATGCCGGGGCTTTTTGACGTTGGCGCAGTGGTCAGTAGCCTCCGCCACCGGAGTGCGAAGGCTCCCTGGCTTTTTGTTGTGCGTGGCTCCATTCGGCGCAAGTCATGAAACTGGTGTGGTCCACCTTCCCCCGGCTGTCGAAACTGACGTTGTACGGCTGTTTTTTGCCGGATTGGGTCAACGTGTAATCGAAGCAGGTGCCGGGCTCGACGGTGCGGTCCGTTATCGATAGCGGTGGGCCGCCGATCTGCTGGACCTGCTCCTTGCTCATGCCGGTTTCGACCTTGGCCACCAACGGCTGCCCCCGGAACGCCCCAGACTCGGTATTACAGCCACTCAATGCCGTCAGCACCATGACCCGCGAGCACAGAAGCCTGTTCATGGCGGCGCTCCGTTCAGTTAGGTTTGGTGGTTCGACTGATGGCCCGGGCTTTGACTTCTTCGGCGTAACCCGCCAATCGTCCTTCATTGCTCTGAAAAACTTCGCACAGCCGCAGGGCGGCCTGTGCGTCTACGTCATTGCCGGCCTGGCGCAACTGCTCGGCGATGCGTAACAGTTCCACGGCGGACCACCTCAAATCCGACGCAACACTCTGCAAATCACGGCGAAGTTCTTGTTCCGACTCGTTAAGCCACATGATGACCTCCTGAATGTCTGCGCTACGAAATTTTAGACCCATTTCCCAACCAGGCGTTGTGTTCGTCTGATCCCGTGCGGCTTCCTTTGGTCGGGAAGATTGCGCGAACCCGTAAATCCGCTGTCGTATTGGAGT
This sequence comes from Pseudomonas fluorescens group sp. PF-69, assembly GCF_054481235.1. Classification (NCBI taxonomy): domain Bacteria; kingdom Pseudomonadati; phylum Pseudomonadota; class Gammaproteobacteria; order Pseudomonadales; family Pseudomonadaceae; genus Pseudomonas; species Pseudomonas fluorescens group sp. PF-69. The sequence goes on from NZ_JBTMNC010000001.1 coordinate 4,629,677, forward strand.
ATCGATTTCCTGGGCGGGGGCAATGCAAATGACAACGACCGATGACTTCCGGGCGCATGCTCATGAGCTGATCGTGGAGCTGGATGCGGCCACCAGCGAAATGATGAAACTCATTTCCGAGCACCGGCTCAGTGGGCCGGAATGGGAGCGGGTGACGCAATGGCAGCACGAGGCCTATGAGCGGTGGATGTCTTATCTCAACACACGCTCCTACCCCGGCCCCGGCGATAATACGGTCGGCCACTGAGTGGCCGGACTCACCAATGCCGTCGTGAGAAATGGATGTCAGGGCGACGACACGCTACATTTCACGTTTTCAGGAATTAAGGGCGCTTTATGCAGAGCCGGATGTTGATGGGCGGAGTTGGATTGGCGTTATTGGCGGGGTGTTCATTGCCGACGTCCCTGGTCCCAGGTGAACCGAACGTCAGCAAGTACAGTGAAAAAACACCAAAAGAACTGGCGGCGTGCGTGTTGCCCGAGTGGCAGAAGGAGGTATCCCACACCACTCAGATCTCGATTTCCAACGGCTACAGGATTACCGCGCCGAGTATCGTCACTGCCGATGAAGTGCTGGACATCGTGAAGTACAAGGATGGCAGCCGCGTATCGCTTTATCAGGGGCCACCCTGGGCCAAATCAGGCGCGCTGCGCAAGGGCGTGCGCGACTGTCTGTAGGGTTCAATCGGACAGTTCAGTGACCTGGATGAGCTGATCGTCACCTGTCTGGGCACTGGCGGTGCCTTTCCTTTCCCGACGATCATTCATCCAGGTGTCCACCTGCGCGTTGAACTCAGCCGGAGCCTTGCGACCGACCTTTCGGGCGATGTCCAGAATGGTCTGCTGGGCGAGGGCGTCTTCCATGCGTTTTTGCGCCGTCATCATTGCGCCATGCACTGAATCCTCGGTGTGCAACCGACGCCGTACAGCCAGCCGAAATACGTGACTTGCCTGGACCTCGGCGCCTGGGGGGCGGTTTACACAGAGGGTTGGGATCGTCAGGTCAAACTGGTCAGGCAGGAAGGCGAATCGCTTAAAACCCGGATCAACACGGTGTGGATCTATCCGCCCGCCGCTGATCGCGCCGGTGCATGGGCGGCAGCAGATCCACTGATCCCGATTGCATGAGTGCGGTTTTGAATAGTTAAGGTGGTTTCTCCCTTATCCATAAAAATTATCAGGATATTTAATGGCTTAGAAATTTTAGTAACTGAATGGTTAAGTAAAATATCTTGTTACACGGAGAAATATTCCGTAATATCCGCGCCGCGTTCACCACCACGGTTTATGCATTTTTAAATCCCAGGCGTCCATCAGCTGCCTGGGATTTTTTTTGCCTGAAATTCAGCGCGAAATGATCCCGTGATCGATCGCGTATTTGACCAGTGCCGCGGGTTTGTCGATGTTGAGCTTGCGGCGGATGCTCAGGCGATGGGTTTCCACCGTGCGCACGCTGATGTCCAGCTCTCGTGCCATTTCCTTGTTGTTCAGGCCCTGGGCCATTTTGTACAGCACCTGGCTTTCACGGGGGGTCAGCTCATTGTCAGTGTTTTTATCGGCGATGAGCCGCTGGGCGATTTCGGCGCTGTAGAAGGTGCCACCGCTGGTGATGGCCTCGATGGCGGCGATGATCTCCCGTGACGGTGCGTTTTTCAGCACATAGCCGCTGGCACCGGAACGCACCGACTCACTCACGTACTCATAGTTATCGTACATGCTCAGCACCAGCACCTTGAGCGCCGGGTACTGGCTGCGCAGGACGCGGGTCAGTTCAAGGCCGTTCATGTCCCGCAGGCTGATATCGACCAGCAACAGGTCCGGCTGACAGCGCCCGACCATCTCGATGGCCTCGGCGCCGGTCTCGGCTTCACCCACCACTTCCAGGGGAGCCATCACGCCCAGCAGTGCCTTGATCCCGTCACGGACCAGGGAGTGATCGTCAACCAGGGCGACGCGGATCGGGGAGGGCAGGGTCATCGTAGGCATTCACTCTTGGTGTTCTTGGGCGCGGTCAGCGTTGGCTGCCCGAGGGTTTCATGGGTAGCAGAACATCCAGCGAGCTTCTTCCCGGCATCGAGATCAACTCGAAACGCCCGCCAAAATGTTCGACACGTTCGCGGATATTACGCAAGCCAATGCCGGCGTGACGACGCTCGACCTGCGCGACGTTGAAACCGACACCGTCATCGACCACCGTCAGGCGCACGTTTTCTTCCGAACCGTGCAAGGTAATGGAGACGTTTTTGGCCTGAGCGTGGCGTTCGATGTTGGTCAGGCCTTCCTGGACGATACGAAACAGCGAAACGGCGGCGCCGTCGACCAACTGGCAGTCGAACTCGTTGTCGTTGTACGTCACCGTCAGCCCGCTGCGTTGCTCGAATTCGGCGGCCAGTTGGCCGATGGCGGCCGGCAGGCCCAGGGTGTCGAGCAAGGACGAGCGCAGGTCGTGGGAGAGGCTGCGCACTTCGCCAATCGCTTGGCCCAGGCGTTCGGTGGCGTCTCTTAGAATGCCCAGGCCTTTGTCCTGTCCGTTCTCCAGAACATGGCTGGCCAGTTCGAACTGAAACTTGATCGAGACCAGCACCTGACTGATGCCATCGTGCAGTTCGCGGGAAACCCGTGATCGTTCTTCTTCCTGCAGGCTGACAATGCGCTGGGTCAGGCGCTGCAGTTTTTTGTCGGCCAGACGATGCTCGCTGACATTCAGGGTCATGCCGGTGGCGAAGACGAACAGCACCGCCACCAGTGCGACCACGGCAATCGCCATCATCGTCTTGCGAATGCCTTGGGCGACTTCGGCACGGGCCTGCTGGGTAGCGCGTTCCACGTCTTCAAGGTAGATGCCGGTGCCGAGCATCCAGCCCCAACGGTCGAGCATCACTACATAGGCGAGCTTGTCGGTCACCTGGCCGGAGGAGGGTTTGTTCCAGGCGTAGCGTTGAAAGCCTTCGCCCGATTGCGCGCTTTTGAGCAGCGCCTGAATCACCGGCAAACCGTGAGGGTCTTTCATGTCCCACAGGTATTGGCCCACCAGGTCCGATTGCCGCGCATGCATCAGGCTGCGGCCCTCGTGGTCATAAACGAAGAAGTAACCGTTGATGCCGAAGCTCAGCTTGCGCAGTTCTTCGAGCACTTGTTGCTGGGCGCGCGCGTCACCGTGGCCGTCGTCATACAGCGGCGCGATCAGGCTCTGCGCCATTTCCACGTAGTTTTTCAGTTCGGCACGCTTGCTCGCCAGAATGCTGTCTTCGATCAGCTGTGCCTGTTGATCGCCCAATTGGCGATTGAGGGAAATCACCAGCGCACAGATGACGGCGATGGCCAGTACCAGCGGCAGAATCCCGAGCGCGACGATTTTGTGTTTGAGCTGCATCTTGACTCCTGGCCAGGCCGGGGGAGGGCGGAGGCTGGGCATCATATGTCAAAGAATGGGTGGGTCTGTAGCGCGGCTGGACGGAATGACCGACGGGAAGCAGAACCTGTGGGTGACCGACATCCTGTGGGAGCGAGCCTGCTCGCGATTGCGGTGCCTCAGTCAAGACGTTTGCCGGCTGACACACCGTAATCGCGAGCAGGCTCGCTCCCACGGGGCTCATCGGGGCTATCTACGTAGAACTACGTAGATGGCGCGTACGTAGTAACGCGGATTTATTTGTGGACGACTTACGGGGATATTTGGCCAGCTCCGCATTGCGGACACAATTATAAAAATTACCGCCGCAGTCCACTGGCTGTCGGCAGGAGACCTTCTATGCCCCGTCTGGCTAAACACCTTGCCTGGTTTGCCGTGGCCGTCCTGGGAGCGATTGCGCTGAGTGTCGTGGCCTTGCGCCGCGGCGAAGCGATCAACGCCCTGTGGATCGTGGTTGCAGCAGTCGCTATCTATCTGGTTGCTTATCGCTATTACAGCCTGTTCATCGCCAATAAAGTGATGCAGCTCGACCCCAATCGAGCCACTCCCGCTGTGCTCAACAACGATGGTCTGGACTACGTACCGACCAACAAGCACGTGCTCTTCGGTCACCACTTCGCGGCCATCGCCGGTGCGGGTCCGCTGGTCGGTCCGGTGCTGGCGGCGCAAATGGGCTACCTGCCCGGCACGCTGTGGCTGATCGCCGGTGTGGTACTGGCCGGTGCGGTGCAGGACTTCATGGTCCTGTTCATGTCCACCCGCCGCAACGGCCGCTCCCTGGGCGACATGGTCCGTGAAGAAATGGGCCGCATTCCCGGCACCATCGCGCTGTTTGGCTGCTTCCTGATCATGATCATCATCCTCGCGGTGCTGGCGCTGATCGTGGTCAAGGCCCTGGCGGACAGCCCGTGGGGCATGTTCACGGTGATGGCGACCATCCCGATCGCGATGTTCATGGGCATCTACATGCGCTACATCCGCCCGGGCCGCATCGGTGAAATCTCGGTGATCGGCGTGGTGCTGTTGCTGGGTTCGATCTGGCTGGGCGGGCAGATTGCCGCCGATCCGGTGTGGGCCAAAGCCTTTACCTTCACTGGCATCCAGATTACCTGGATGCTGATCGGCTACGGCTTCGTCGCTGCGGTGCTGCCGGTGTGGCTGATCCTGGCACCGCGCGATTACCTGTCGACCTTCCTGAAAATCGGCACCATCGTGGCCCTGGCCATCGGCATCCTGGTGACCATGCCCGAGCTGAAAATGCCGGCACTGACCCAATTCATCGACGGCACCGGCCCGGTGTGGAAGGGCGGTCTGTTCCCGTTCCTGTTCATCACCATCGCCTGTGGCGCGGTGTCCGGTTTCCACGCGTTGATCGCTTCCGGCACCACACCGAAACTGCTCGCCAGCGAAGGCCATGCCCGTTACATCGGTTACGGTGGCATGTTGATGGAATCCTTCGTCGCCATCATGGCCATGGTCGCGGCTTCGGTGATCGATCCGGGCGTGTATTTCGCCATGAACAGTCCGGCCGCCGTGGTGGGCGCCGATGCCGTGAGCGTCGCGCAAACCGTCAGCAGCTGGGGCTTCACCATTACACCGGACGCCCTGCAAGCGGTCGCCAGGGACATCGGTGAAACGACGATCCTGGCCCGTGCCGGTGGTGCGCCGACCCTGGCGGTCGGTATCGCGCAGATCCTGCACCACGTGCTGCCGGGTGAAAACACCATGGCGTTCTGGTACCACTTCGCGATCCTGTTCGAAGCGCTGTTCATCCTGACGGCGGTCGACGCCGGTACCCGTGCCGGTCGCTTCATGCTCCAGGACTTGCTCGGTTCCTTCGTGCCGGCGCTGCGCCGCACGGAATCCTGGACTGCCAACCTGATCGCGACCGCCGGTTGCGTGGCGATGTGGGGTTACCTGCTGTATCAAGGCGTGATCGATCCGCTGGGTGGCATCAATACCCTGTGGCCGCTGTTCGGCATCTCCAACCAGATGCTGGCCGGTATCGCGCTGATGCTCGGCACCGTCGTGCTGATCAAGATGAAACGCCAGCGTTATGTCTGGGTGACCTTGTTGCCTGCCGTGTGGTTGCTGATCTGCACCACCACCGCCGGCTTCATCAAACTGTTCGACGCCAACCCGGCGATCGGCTTCCTGGCCCTGGCCAAGAAGTACAGCGATGCGCTGGCCAACGGCCAGGTGCTGGCTCCGGCCAAGGACATCACGCAGATGCAGCACGTGATCTTCAACGCCTACACCAACGCAACACTGACCGCGCTGTTCCTGTTCGTGGTGTTCAGCATCCTGTTCTTTGCGCTCAAGGTCGGTGTCGCGGCCTGGGGCACCAAGGAGCGTACGGATAAAGAAGCGCCATTCCAGGCACTGCCGGAGGCGTAAGCGAGGATTGCACCATGTTCAATGACCTGAGTCGCCTCGGTAAATACCTCGGGCAGGCCGCGCGCCTGATGGTCGGCATGCCCGACTACGACAACTACGTCGAGCACATGCAACGCAAGCACCCGGACCAACCGGTGATGGACTACGAGGCGTTCTTCCGCGAACGCCAGGAAGCCCGTTACGGCAGCAAGGCTGGACCGAAGTGTTGTTGAGCAAATGAATAACCGGCCGGTCAGGCCGGATGAATGAGAAGGTCAGCCCGACCAGAAAGCCCTGCAGGTTCACGCGTGCAGGGCTTTTTTCGTTTCGCCCGGCAGGCATTGGCGCGCCGGTTGACCTTGAGCTGATCCGCCTTTTTCCGCCACGCCTGATGCTTCCCGGCGCAATCGGCTGGCCTCTACAGTCAAGAGCGCTACGTTACGGGAGATCAGGTCATGTACAGCTCACTGCAAATACCGGGCAGCGCTCGGCAGTTTCACGATCGGATCTATGCCGGCGACATCATTCGTATAGCCGAGTTGCCCGCCATGACGGCACTGGTGGCATTGACCCGTGAATGGCTGGAAGACGCGCTGCATCCCTGGGCGCCGCCAGAGATTCACCGTTATCTGAGCCATGATGAACAAACGCTGCGTTTTGCCCAATGCCAGAACGCCTTTGCCCGCTCTAAAGAGGTTCGCGAGCATTGGCGGGCCGTGGTGGAAAGCCTGGGCCTGGCCGCCGATGCCCTGGCCTGTGACCGCCTGCACCTGCGTTTTCAACCTCACCGAGAACCCCGGCAATCGATGCCGCGCGCCCGCACCACCGCCACCATCGCCTTCCACCGCGATACCTGGGGCTCGAATCTCTATGCGCAAACCAACTGGTGGGCGCCGATCTATCCGATCACGACGGGGCGGACCTTTGCCTTGTATCCGCACCTGTGGCAGCAAGCGCTGCGCAATTGCAGTGCGGATTTCGATATGCGCGCGATCCTTGAGCGCTCCCATCGCGACGGTCGTAATGCGGTGGATGCCGACGAGGCCATCCCGCATCTGCTGGAAGCCATCGACCCGCAGCAGGGGGTGGCCGTGGATATCGCCCCGGGGAGCCTGATTGCTTTTTCCGGGGCGCATGCCCATGCCGGCGTCGGCAACAGCACCGGATTGACGCGTATTTCGTTCGAAACCCGCTCCGTTCTGATCGACGACGTGCTGGCCGGGTTGGGCGCGCCGAACATTGACGGTCACGCGCCGTGGCGGACGCCCGGGTTGTTTCGCCGAATGAGCGATACCCGGCGCCTGAACGAAATCCTTGGTTGCGGGTTCATGGAACCCTATCGACGGCCGCAAAACCGCTAGTTATGGATAGCCGTTTGTCGGGCGTAACGGTATGCTCCACCGCACGCTGCGAATGCCCAAGACAAATAACCACAGTGATGCCATGAGCCAATCAGAATCGCGTGCGAATGTTTTAGCGCTGTATCCGGAGGACACCCGCGAGGCGGCGGCTTTGCTCAAGCGAGCCGTGCCTCTGATGGTCCGCCACAACATTGCGCCCAATCCTGTGCATTACGCGCTCTGGTACACCTACAGCAAGGGCCAGGACCCGGAGCTCAATCGTCACCTGGACCGGGTGCTCAGAGACTTCGACTACTTTCCGCCAGAATCCGCCACCAAACTGTTTCGCGAGCACATCATCCGTGACGAACTGGACGATGTCCGCGCGGACCAGCATCAGGTCATCAGTCTGGTGGATGGCATGGAGCGGGATGTCTCGCGCAGCGTAAAGGGCAATCTGACTTTTCAGAGCCGTCTCGGCCAGTGCATGGAGATGCTCGATGAGCCGGTCAGCGCTCGTCTGCCGGACATCTTGAGCGAGCTGCAGCAGAGCACCCGGCTGATGCAGAGCCAGCAGGAACACTTCCTTGCCCAGTTGCAATCAGCGCAAAGCGAAATCAAAACCCTGCGGGACAAGCTCGAGCGTGCGCAACGGGCCGCCACGCTGGATGGCCTGACCGAGCTGCTCAATCGGTCTGCGTTCACCCGCCAGCTGGAGCAGGCGCTGGTCAAAGCGTCGCAAAACGTGGCGCTGGTCATGCTGGATATCGATCATTTCAAGCAGTTCAACGATCAGTACGGTCATCCGCTGGGCGATCGGGTGCTTCAGCATGTGGGGCAGGTACTGCGCGACGCACTGCCAGCCAACGCTTTCGCGGCGCGCTACGGCGGCGAGGAATTTTGTGTGGTGCTCGAACAATGCGCCGATCTCGCCGTGGCCAACGCCTTCGCCGAACAACTTCGGTTGAAAGTCCAGTCGCTGCGGATCAAGGCGCGGGGTACCGACACCGTGCTGGACACGGTCACCGCGTCCTTTGGTGTCGCCTTCACTGAACCCGGCGACAACCTGGAAAGCTTGCTGACCCGTGCTGATGACGCGTTGTACCAGGCCAAGCGCAATGGCCGGAACCAGGTGCATGCCATGGAAAAAGACCCGGCAACCGCCTGAATGCCGGGCCTTCTTTGACGCCTACTGACCGTCCACGCTGCGTGGCACTGCATGGGCGTTGATGTCTCGCAGTGCCTCCGGTAGCAGTGCATCGGGAAAGCCCTGATACGACACCGGACGCAGGAACCGCTCAATCGACGTCATGCCCACCGAGGTGAAGCGGCTGTCCGACGATGCCGGAAACGGCCCCCCGTGGATGGTGGCGAAGGACACCTCCTGTGGGTGGGCAAACGCATTGACGACAATGCGACCGGTGCGACGCTCCAGTATCGGCAGCAAGCGCCGGGCCAGTTCGATGTCCGTTTGCTCAAGGTGCATGGCCGCGCTGAGCTGACCGCGAAGCGAGCGGGCGACGGCGAGCATTTGCGCCGCGTCCCTGACCTTCACCAACAACGCCGCCGGCCCGAACACTTCGTGCGCCAGCGCCGTCTCGCTGAGAAAATGCGCGCCATCGACTTCCAGCAACGCAGAGTGGCCATCCAGATCCCCATGGGCGGGTGCCCCCTCGACCACCAGCCGGGCGCCGGCGCGTTGCAGGTCGTCGAGGCCGTGGATGTAAGACCCATGAATGCCCGGCGTCAGCATCGGACGCGCAGCTGCCTGGGCCACGCGCTGGGCCATCGCGGCGCGCAACGCGTCAAATCCGCTGCCTTCGATGGCGATCAGGATCGCCGGTTTGAGGCAGGCCTGACCGACATTGACCAGCATGCGTTCGGCGAAACCATCTCCGATCTGCGAACCACGCCCGGCCAGCGCGTGGGGCAGTATGAATGTGGGGTTGACGCTGGTCATCTCGGTAAACACCGGAATCGGTTCCGGGCGCTGTTGCGCACGACGGTACAGCGCCATGCCACCTTGTTCCGAGCCGGTGAAGGTCACCGCCTTGATCAACGGATGGTCGACCAGGGCTTCGCCAATCGCGTTGCCACTGCCGCGCACCATGGAGAACACACCCTCAGGCAGTCCGCAGTCCTGCACCGCCTGGCGGATGGCCCTGGCCTGAATTTCCGAGGCGCCCGGGTGGGCGTTGTGGGCCTTGACGATGACTGTTGCGCCAGAGGCCAATGCCGAAGCGGTGTCGCCACCGGCCACCGAGTAGCTGATGGGGAAGTTGCTCGCGCCAAAAATCGCCACCGGGCCGATGGCGATTTTCTGCAGCCGATGGTCCATGCGCGGACGGGGTTGGCGATCAGGTTGCGCCGGGTCGATGGCCACTTGCAGGAAGCGGCCTTTGCGCACGACTTCGGCGAACTGGCGGAACTGGGTGGCGGCTCTTGCGACTTCACCCTGCAGTTGCGCCTCGGGCAAACCGGTCTCCAGCGCTGCCCGTGCCGCCAGCTCTTTGCTGGCCGCGTCGAGATTGTCGGCGATGCGTTCGAGGAAGGCCGAACGCTCGGCAAGCGAAGTATGGCTGTAGGCGTCAAACGCCTCGTCGGCGAGGGTTGCGGCCCTGTCGACCTGCTCGACGCCGCCGAGGGCGAAATTCGGCTCGATGAGCTGGTTGGTCGCGGGGTTCAGCGCCTTCATGGTCCCTTCGGTGGCAGGGATTTCATGGGCGCCGATCAGCAGGTTTCCGGTCAGTTTCATCTTGTGCACCTTACTGCGCCAGCGTGGCGATGAGTTCGCCCGTCGTCACGATGGCGTGGGCGAACGTCGGGCCGTTGAGTTCATGGGCGGCGTGCATCATTTCCGGCTTGAATGCCGCAGTGGCATCTCGCACCAGGGTGACGTGGTAGCCGAGTTCCTGAGCGTAACGGGCGGTGGCCTCAATGCAGGTATTGGCCAGCAGGCCGACGATGATCACGTGGGTGACACCCATTTGCTTCAAGCGGAAATCGAGGTCGGTGTTGGCGAAACCGCTCGATCCCCAGTGTTCGGAAACAACGATGTCACCGTCCTTTGGCGCGAAATCCGGGTGCCATTCACCGCCCCATTCGCCGCGTGCGAAGTGGTGCATGTGCTGGATCTTGCACTGGGAGGGGCTCGGGTGATCCCAGTTTTCGTAGTCGCCTTTTTCCCAGCGCCGGTGCGGTACGATGACCACCGGAATGTCGAGGGAACGGACGGTACGATCGAGGGCGCGCAGGTTGTCGAGCAGGCCGACTTGCTCGGCGATCGGCTTGATCAACGGGAAGACTTTGCCGCCCTCGGACAGAAAATCGTTGTAGGGGTCGACCAGCAGGTAAGCGGTCCGGCCAAGCGGGTAGGCAACGTTCGACATGACAAATTCTCCAGGGAAGGGTTGATCGGTGCCACGGGCTTGCCTCGGCATGTTGTAGATATGATAATCATAGTAAGTATGAAAGAGGCAAGACCGTATGGCGATAAAAAAGAGTAGTCCTGAAACCCTGTGCCCGATTTCCCGGGCCGAATCGGTCGTCGGAGATCGCTGGACCGTGCTGGTGCTCAGGGAATTGTTCATGCGCAGTCATCGCTTCGATGAGATCCAGGCGCAGACAGGCGGCACTCCCCAGATGGTCGCCGCACGCCTGAAAAGCCTGGAAGCCGACGGGCTGGTCGAACGTCAGGCCTACAGCGAACGACCGCTGCGTCATGAGTACCACCTCACTGAAAAGGGGCAGGCCTTTTACTCCGTGATTCTTGCCTTGCGTGCCTGGGGGGAAACCTGGTGCAAATCGCAAGAGGAGGGCCTGGCGGTCCGATACACCCACCAGACCTGCGGGCAACCCGCCGGGCTCGGGCCGCTTTGCGAACATTGTGGCCAGCTGTTGCGCCGTGAAGAATTGATCAGTGAGCCGAGTGCCGCTTATGCCCTGGAGCGACAGGCGCGGCGTGATGCGTTCAAGGGCAGTCGTGCCGCGGAGCCCTCAACGAAAGTCGATAAGCCTGACTGAGCCTGGCCACTACGGGTGACTATTCGTTCAGGTAATAGTGACCATCACCGATCTCAAGTTTTGTTGTTTGCCAAAAACAAGGAAAATCGCGCACATCCAAATGCTTCCCAGGAATTTGCGCGATGAATATGTTGACCCGGCAAGCGCTCGTCGCATGCTTGCTGTTGTCGGGCTGTGCCTCGGCTCCGAACGCCCCGACGCTGACGTTGCAGACCAGGAAAGCTCCTGCGGATTACGCACACTGCGTATTACCGAAACTGCAGCACGACTCGCTGCAAGCCACCGTATCGGAGACCCAGCGCAGCTACCGGATCGTCGTGTCCAGCAAAGTCGCCGCGGACGATGTGCTTGAGGCCTACAAGGACAAGGCATCGAATGGCGGCAAGGTGTTTTTGTACGAGCGTGCGCTGCTGGCTTCGACTTTCGGTCCTTCCCCACTCGAACGCGCCGCGCAGGAGTGCCTTTAAGCAGCGCGCCGGTCGTTCCGTTTCCATGACATCTGCGCGCTCGTGCGAGCGCGCCTGATGGACCTGAATTGATGCCATGGGTATTGCCTTAAAAGTTCGCGGGCGTTGAGCGGATCAACGAATGCGACCTGTCCGCACTGTAAGCGACAAGGCCACGAACTTTACCCACCTTTCTTCGGTCGACCCATCACCTGCCAGATCAGCGCGCTCGAGCGTGAGGGCCATGACCGATCGGGCACAACTATAAAAAGGTGATCGTGATGAGTTGTCTTATTTGTGCCGGCGTCGCACAGCGAATTCAGTGTCACGGCCCCTGGGAAGAGAGAGATTGCCCGGAGTGCGGCCGCTATCGCGTGTCCGATGAGCTCATCCTGACGCTGATGGAGCAGGGCCAGATTTTTGATGTCGGCAAAACCAGGGGCTGGCTTGATAGCCGGCGTGTGGACGGTGCTGTGCCTTCCATCGAGATCCATGAAGCACTGCTGGTGCCTTGATGGGGGCAGGGGACAGATCCCTGGTGCCTGTCCCCCGGCGCGACTGCGTCACAGTCACCTGGCTTGTTGTAGAACAATGAGACAACTGGCGGCCTCAGAAGAACTTGATCTCGTAGCCGAATCGCGATGCGGCACTGACAATGTGCTGGCCCATGATCCGACGCGCCGCTTCCGCATCCCGGTTGACGAATGCCTGCACGAGGTCTTCATGCTCGCCGCGCGCTGCATGGGGAATATTGCTGAACACCGGACCCCGCCGTGCAAAGGTCATGGAGATCAGCGCGCGCATCGGTTCGAGCACCGTGCGGATCATTGTCTCGAGGTAGTCGTTGCCTGACGCGGCAGCCACCGCCCGATGGAAGTCGAGGTCAGCGTTGACCGTGTCCAGAGTCGGTTCCCCTTCGTATTGCATTCGCAGCACCGCCGCCTGAATCGTTTTCAGCGTGCGGGGCGTCATGTTCGATGCCGCCAGTGCAGCGGCCTGGCTTTCCAGTACCGCCCGCACTTCGAACATGTTGCGCATCGTATTGTCACCGTCCAGCAACGGCGTGCTTTCACGCGGCGCCAAAGGCTCCGGTGACTGGGCGGCAGCCGAGACGAATACGCCCACGCCCTGGCGCGACTGGATCAGCCCCTGGGCTCGAAGCGTGGCGATGCCTTCGCGCACCACATTCCTGCTGACGCCGAAGTTTTGCGAGAGAAACTGTTCGGTCGGAAGGCGGTCGCCTGGCCGCAGTCGGCCGGAGGCAATCTCGTCACTCAACGAGCGGGCGATGTGCTCAGCCAGATGAGGGCGCCGCGCCACGGGTTGCACATTCATTTCACTCATGCGGATTCATTCCTCTCACTTGTCTACTTAATCTACATCAGAAGACTTGTTCCTGACAGTTGAAACTGAATTTCATAATCGACATAAGTCTAAAAAATCAATAAAAACAATAGTTTAAATATTTATTTGATCTGGAGTCATCAACAGATAGCGGTTGTTCAGTTGAAGGGCAACAGGATGTCTTGTACGTTGTCCTCAACCTGGCACGGGCGAAATCCAAAAACACCGCGCCACCGTTGCAACCTGCTTGAGGCACCGTCTATGAAAATTGCCAGTATTGAAACCATTCCGCTGCGAATCCCCTTTACTACAGGAGGGCGGTCGGCCGGCGGGGTTTGGGGGCCGAAAGACCTTCAGATGGTCGATTCCCTCGTGGTCAAGATCACCACCGATGACGGCATCGTTGGCTGGGGTGAAACCTTCGGTTTTACCGCGATACCCGCTGTCAAAGTCGTGATCGACACTATCCTTGCGCCCGAACTGATCGGCAGTGATGCCACTCGGCGGGAGAAGTTGCAGGGCGATCTGCAGAAGAAATTTCACGTCTTCGGTCGCAGCGGTGCCTTCATCTACGGGCTCTCGGCGATTGACATCGCGCTGTGGGATATCGCGGGCAAAGCGGCCGGCAGACCGATCTACCAACTGCTTGGCGGCAGTGAAGCCACTTCGCTGGCGGCCTATGCAAGCCTGATCCGCTATGCCGACCCCGAACTCATCCGCATCAACGTACAGCGCGCGGTCAACAGCGGTTTCCGCCACCTCAAGTTGCACGAGGTGGATGTCGAGGTCATTCGCGCCGCGTGCGAAGCCGCTGGCCCCGGGGTGGAAATCACCCTCGACGTCAACGCCCCCTGGACGGTGCGCGAAGCGCTCGACATGGCCGAGAAACTTCGCCCGTTGAATCTGCGCTGGATCGAAGAGCCGGTGTGGCCGCCGGAAAACTATTCGGGGCTGGCAACGGTGCGCCAGCAAGGCGGCATCCCGGTTGCAGCCGGCGAAAATGCATCGACGCTGATGGACTTCCAGCACCTGCTTGAAGCCGGCGCGGTCGACTTCGTTCAGCCCAGCCCGGCCAAAATGGGCGGCATCACCGAACTGCAAAAAGTCTATGCACTGGCTAACGCCCACGGCGTCACCGTGATGGTCCACGCCTTTTATGACGGCCCCGGACTGCTGGCCGCCGTGCATGGCAGTGCGGCCCTGGGTGGTGCGAAATCCCTGGTCGAATGGCGTTACTTCGATCTCGAAGCGCAGCTCTATGGCGACGCCATCATTCCGCGTAACGGACGCATCGACGTACCGCAAGGGCCGGGGCTCGGCATCGAGCCGGACCAGGACGTCATCCGCGACTACCGCTTCAAACCCTGACCACCCAAGCCGCCCGGTCATTACCGGGTGATGGCGACATTCTTGATAAAAATAAATACGAGGATTGCGGACATGTTAGACAGGATCGTAGGGCCCATTCTGCCCGTCGCCTTTGTGATCGCGTTGGGCTATATCGCCGGCAAGCGCGGACGACTGACCCATTCGGACAGCTTGCTGATCAGCCGGCTGGTACTGGGCTGGATATTCCCGGCGCTGCTTTTTGTCGGGATGGCGAGCACGCCGCGCGAACAGCTCCTCGACTTCAAGTTCGTCGCGGCCACGTTCATCGGCATCATGGGCATGTACACGATTGCGCTGGCGATCGGCTGGTTCACCACTCGCAATCTCAAGGTTGCAACGCTCAAGGGCTTCGTCAACGGTTACCCGGACGCAGCTTTCATGGGCATCCCCATCCTCGCGACGATGTACGGCGCCGGCAGCATTTATTCGGTGCTCGTGCTGAACCTGGTCGCGAGCCTGGTGATGATCCCGCTGACGACCATGCTGCTCACCATTGCCGATGGAAAGGGCAGTGGTTCCCAGGCGTTCGTGTCGAGCCTGTCGGGGGCGGTGCGCCGTCCGCTGATGTGGGCACCGGCCCTGGGCATTCTGATCTCGCTGCTGCAGATCAAGATGCCGCCAATTGCGGCGGAGTCCCTCACGCTTCTGGGCAAGGCGACGCCTGGCGTATCGCTGCTGTGCCTGGGTTTGATCATGTCGTCGGAGAAACTGAAAATGTCCGGTGAAGTGTGGGGCAACCTCGGGCTCAAGCTGTTCATCCACCCGGTACTGATGTTCGCCGCCACTGTCGTACTGGGCACCCACGGGCTTTACGCACAACAGATGATCCTGCTGTGCGCGCTTCCATCGGCGACCATCCCGGCCATGTTCGCGAACCAGACCGGCGCCTATCAGAGTGAAGCCGCGACCTCCATTCTGGTCAGTACCGTGCTGTCGATCGTGACGTTTTCTGCGGCGATCTACCTGATCGATGGAGGGCTTGCCGCAGCCTGAGCATGTCCAACGGCGTGAACAGGTGCCGCCTTCAACTATCGCAGCCTGCAGGAACGGCCGCAGGCTGCGGTCTTTTATGAATCCACGGTCGTTCTCTGTCGATCGCTTCTTCGACGTGCGCGTAGAATGCGAGCGCCGTTCAGCACTAATGTGAGTTGTGACGGTCAATAAATCCCGCACGACCCTTCAGTGGTCATGCCGCTCGTAGCCGATCGGGTTCGTATCGGTATTTTGATCAAGGACAGTGAAAGCATGCTCGCCGCCATGTAACCGCAACATTCTCCACCCGGTTTCGTGATACGGCACTCGCCTCACGCTTTCCCGCCATTCCATTCGAAGAATCTAAAGCATGCACCTACGCAAAATTGCAGTTGGGCTGTCAGCCCTTGTTTTGCTCTCGACCGGGGCAGAAGCCCGCAGTCTGCTGGACCTCATCAAGCCGCCTGCCCAGCATCAGGAACAGCAGTCCCGCTCCGGTTCGATCAGCCAGAGCGCGGCACTGGACCTCTATTCAAACAAACAGAAGCAACCGTCGTTCGATGGCTGCGCGGATCTGTTCCCGGCCTCCAGACCGATCAACCTGGCCACCGTGCCTTCCACCATGAACCCCCTGGCCCTGTGTTCCGACAATTTCGCGGTGCTGTACTCGCAAACCAGCAAGACGCCGCTGGTGGTCGTAGAGCGTCTTAATGCCGCGCAGCTACAGGATGCAAAAGGGGAGGAACGCACCAACCAGTTCTACCCGGACCCTCGTATCCCCAAGGGTGGGCGGGCAGAATTGAGCGATTACCGCAGCCAGCATCCGGCCGTGGACCGCGGTCATCAATCCCCGGCCGCCGATGCGCCGAGCCCCAATGCAATGGCCCAGTCCTTCGCGCTGTCGAACATGGTTCCGCAAGACCCGACCAATAACCGCAAGATCTGGAGCAAGGTCGAGTCCGACGTCAGGAAGTTTGCCAAGCGGGCCGACGGCAATGTCTTTGTCTTCACCGGACCGCTTTTCGACGCTGGCCACGCGACGATTGGCGACAACAAGGTCTGGGTGCCGACGCGCTTGTTCAAGCTGGTGTATGACGCATCGTCCAAGCGGGCCTGGGCTTACGTACTCCCCAACGCGCAAACCCGTATCGGGAGACCGATGGACTATGACGCTTTCGTGAAAAGTACCGGACTCAAATTGCTGGGCAATCTGCCGGTCACGGGTTCAGTGGGGCGCAGTTGATGGCGTCGACTTGATGAGTGGCACCCCAAGGTTGCACGCAACCCAGGGGTGCTGCACATAGCCCGGCATCACGCGTGGCCGGGTCTAGCGCTTGATCAGGGATATCTTCGTCCCTTCGATACTGATCCCGGCCATCAATCCTTGCTGGTCGAAGATAAACGCGTAGGCGTCGTCCTTCAGCGTCGAGCTGGACAGGTTCTTCGCAACCCCTTCATCGACCACCACAACCGTCGGCCCTACGCCGATTTCCCAGCCCTTGGTTTCAGTGACGTATTTCAAGGCTTTGTCGTTCATCAGGAAAACCACATAGCCATAGGATTGGGCGCCCGCCTGCAGCCCCCACGAACCGCCGACGGAGTTGTAGTAATCCTCGACTTTCGTGCCCTTCATTAATACACCCTCACCATAGCTGCCGCCGAATACGAGGCCCGCCTTGATGATTTTCGGGAAGACAAGCACGGCTTTGGCTTTGTGCGAGAGGGTCTCGGATAAGGGATTGCTCTTGTAGAGCCTCTGCAACGCTTGTCGAGAGTCGGTATTCAGGTCTTCGGCGGTGGCCGCCCCCGCAGTGTTCAGGAGGCTTGTCGATGCCAATGTTGCTGTCGCGAGGACCATCGACAGGAAGAAGCGCATTGATTGAGTCATTTGCGTACTCCGATAAGGGAGCAAGGGACGAGAGTGGCGGTCAGCACCTGCCTCAGACAGGAACGGAACCCACTGAAAGTATCCGGCGCACCCTAAAGTGTGTGAATCGCAAGCGTCGCTGTGCAGGCCGGAGGCCTTGATCAGTCGCGATGCCATCATTTGTTGTGACCACTGTGCGAGGGCCGGGTTCGCCGTTGACCGGCACTTTCGTTCGATGGCGGGCCTGGCTTTTAACCACCGAAAGGGGAAAAGCGATTGGAAAGGTGTGCGTCACCATTTTTTAACAAAGTGTGAACAATTGCTGTGATTAATTGGAAAGGTAGTTCGAGCTTCATTAACCCCCCCCTGATCGACCCTGCCCAGTGAGTTCCTGATTGAAACGCACGACGACTCCATCGCTGTCTGCAAAACGCTTGGTACTCCGAAGGATTGTGCGCTGCGCAGGCCTCGCCATCGTTCTTATATTGGCCGCTGGCGGTTATTGGCTGTACACCCCGCCATCGCCCTTTGTTCCGTTGTCAGGTCTGGAGCCTTCCGCTGTGTCGATGATCGCGTTGGGCGATCAAGGCAGCGCAAACATGCAGCAGTGGCGGGTAGGGCAGGCCATGGAACAGGTTGCGGCCAGAGAAGGGCGCCTGGACATGGTGGTGCTGCTGGGCGACAACTTCTACGGCAAGGCATTGACCAGTACCCATGACCTGAGCTGGCAAATCAAATTCGAGCGGGTCTATTGGGGGCACTGGCTCAGTCACGTGCCGTTCTACGCGGTCCTGGGCAACCACGATTACCCGGTGTCGCAGAAGGTCGAAATCGAATACGGCCAACAACACAAGGGGTCGGGCCGCTGGCAAATGCCGATGAACTTTTACACCAAGGATTTCGGCAGCGTCGATGGGCGTCCGTTGGTGCGAATGGTGTTCCTCGATACGTCGGCGCCACGTGAAAGCCTGAAACAGCAAATCGACTTGCTCGATCAGGCGTTCCAGGCACCCGGCCCGGCTCCGGTGTGGCGTATTGCAGCGTCCCATCACCCGGTGCGCAATGAGGGCGAACATGGTGAAGAGTCGGACTTGATCGCCCGGCTCCTGCCGGCGTTGCAACGCAATAAGGTTGATCTGTTCCTGTCCGGACATAATCACAATCAGCAGCAGCTGCTGCGTGCCGGGGAACCCGCGTGGGTCATCTCCGGTGCGGGCGGCCAGAAGCTCGACAACTTGAGTATCTCCCCGGAGCAAAGCACGTTCGCCGCATCACGGGCCGGCTTTGCCAAACTCGACTTTAACGCCGATCAGTTACGGCTGGCGTATTACAACGATCGAGGTGATCTGGAGTCCGACTATCGCTGGGCCAGAAACTGCCCGTGGATGGCCAAGGGGTGCTTGCTTCCCGACGTCGATCCACAAAGCATCGCCCAGTCGAAGCACTGACGGTCGATTTCGCAGCGTTGAAAGCCAGGGCGCCCGAAGTGCCCTGGCAGGATGAATCCGGCCAAGTCCTCGAAATGTGACGCCCGGCATGTGGGCCCCGTGTATCGCTGTGTATCCGAACGCGGCGTACGCAGACTGGCTTACAAATGCCCCTCGATCCTGATACATCCGGGATACACGGTTGCAGTCAAATAGCCCTGCCTTAGCGAGAAAGCACAACGCCCTCGCACCACGGCTTATCGCCTTCGTGGCAATGACCTTAGCGGCTTGGCCGCACACCGTACCCGGAGAACCACCATGTCCCGTATGTCGAACAAATCCCGCATTGGCCTGATTGCAGTCGCACTGGCCGGCAGCATGAACCTCGCTTCGTCCGCCTTTGCCGCAGACGCATTGCTACAAGGCTATCAACTCGCGTCGGCGGAAAAGACCAGTGAAGGCAAGTGTGGCGAAGGCAAGTGTGGTGCCAGCGAAACCGGCGCCAAGGCGACCAAGACCGGTGAAGGAAAATGCGGTGAAGGCAAGTGCGGCGATGCATCCTTCGCCCGTACCGACAGCGATCACGATGGCCGCGTGTCGCTCAAGGAGCTGCTGGCTGTTGCTCCCCAGGGGGGCGAAGAGTTCAAGGCGATGGACACCAACAATGACGGTTACCTCTCCGAGGCCGAGGTCTACAAGTACCGCACCAACCAGTACACCTCCAACGGCAAGAAAGTGCCGACTGAACTGTTCACCAAAATGAGCAAAGCCCAAGGCTGATGGCATCGCGCCGTTCCAACCTCCCCGGGGTCGCACCCAGGGAGGTTTTCTGGTTTTCAGGCAGGGGACTTTTTGCAAGCGCTGACTTGCCGGCGAAGGCGTCAGCACATGCAACATCAATGCTGGCAGTGCCGACGCCATGGCGAGCAAGCTCGCTCCCACAAAGGGTATTGGTCGAACCGGAAATACGGGGCACGGCAAATCCCGCGTGAGCGTCCGGTCAGTCGAAGGCGTTGCGGTAAGCGAAAATGCCGGGCAGGCCGCCGGTCATCACAAATAGCAGGTTGCTTCCTGCCGGATAGTCGCCGGCACGAACCGCCGCCAGCAGTCCGGCGAAGGCCTTGCCGCCGTAGACGGGATCCGTAAGCAGGCCTTCGTGGGATGCCAGCAGCCGTACCGCTTCGAGCATGGCCTCGGTGGGTGCGCCATAGGCTTCGCCGCGCTGGCTGCCGTCGACGCTGACTGCGCTTTCGGCCAGCGTGGCGCGGGGGGCAAGTAGCTGCAGAACCTGGCGGGTTTTTTCCAGGGTCGTGGTCGCCGCCTGGTCTTCGGTAGCGAGTACGGTATAGCCGGCGATTTGCGTTGATGAGTGGGCGAGGGTGATGCCGGCCAACAGGCCTGAATGGGTTCCGGCACTGCCATTGGGAACGATGATCCGGTCGAAATGCACACCGAGCGCATCGGCCTGGCGCAGGATCTCGGCCGCGCAGGCGGCGTAACCCAGACTGCCTCTGGGGCTGGAGCCGCCCAGCGGCATCACGAAGGGTTTTTGACCTTCATGCCTGAGTTTTTCGACCCGCTCGGCGGCATAACCATCAGGAACGACGCCAAGGGGAAGCCGATGGATCTTCGCGCCGAAAAGGGCGTCCAGCACAACGTTGCCGTTGTGACGAAAGTCATCGTCGGCGCGCACGGCGGACGGGGTCAGAATCAGTTCGCAGGCCAGGCCCTGGCGAGCCGCGACAGCAGCGGTCAACCGCGCGTGATTGGATTGGAAGCCGCCCCAGGTCACGAGTGTGTCGGCACCTTGCGCCAAGGCTTCGCCGAGTAAGAACTCCAGTTTACGCAGCTTGTTTCCGCCACCACCGAGACCTGTCAGGTCATCCCGTTTGACGTAGAGATTGCAGCCGTTCATCTCGGGCAACTGGCTCAATCGGGACAGTTTCTGAATCGGTGTCGGGCCTTCGAGCAGCGTTGCCCGCGGGTAGGCGGCGAGCGCGGTTTCGAGGTGACTCAAGTCATGGGGCATGCCGGTGTGCTCGTGAGGTAGAGGATGGAGTGGGTCTGTCACTCTATTAAGCGTCATCACGAAAGATAACTGCGTCATGGGGAATTACAGTTGATACACCATGTAATGAGCGCTGGAGCCCACGCCTGCTCTTGGTATCACTCATACAGATTGCTCTGATCAAATTAATTCGTTTTTTAAGATGTGTTGTCCCGCGTAGTGTCCGCCTGAATCCAGTTCTTCAAGCCGAACACACTACCGGAGCCCCCATGAATTATGTCGATCGCAATCTTTTATATTGGCGCCGCAACCTGGCTGTCTGCGTGTTCGGTTCCTTCACCACGCTGGTGAGCCTGAGCATGTTGCTGCCGTTTTTGCCGCTCTACGTGCAGCAGTTGGGCGTCACTTCGCAGGCGGCGGTGGTGCAATGGTCGGCCGTGGCATTCGGGGCGACGTTTTTCGGCACGGCGCTGACAGCGCCGATCTGGGGGCGTCTGGCCGACCGTTATGGGCGCAAGCCGATGTTGGTTCGAGCAGCCATCGGCATGGCTGTCGTGATGTCGATGATCGGGCTGGCGCGGGACGTGACCGATCTGGTGGTGCTGCGCCTGATCGCGGGTCTGATCGGTGGCTACGCTTCGGCCTCCATCGTGATGATCGGTTCCCAGGTGCCGAAGGAAAAGGCCGGCTGGGCTTTGGGTGTGCTGTCGACGGGAGCATTGTCCGGCAATTTGATCGGGCCGTTGGTGGGAGGGTTCTTGCCGGAGTTCGTCGGTATCCGTGGCACGTTCTTCGTCGGTGGCGCCATGATCGCGGTGGCTGCCGTCACCACAATCCTGCTCATTCGTGAGGATTTCGATCGCGCGTCGGACGGGGCGCGCCGCGACAGAGGCACGCGGATTGAACGCGGGAGTTCGCGTTGGCCGGTCATCGCCGCGTTACTGTCGACCGCGATGATGGTGTTGCTGGCCAACATGTCGATCGAACCGATCATCACGGTGTACATCGGCCACCTGGGTGTCGCACTGGATGACCAGGCGCGCATCGCCGGCGTGATCATGGCCTGTTCCGCGCTGGGCAGCATCTTGACCGCCGCACGACTGGGGGCGCTGGCGGACCGTGTCGGCAGCTGGAACGTCATCATCGGCTGTTTGCTGTTGACGGGCGCGGTCATGGTGCCCCAGGCGTTTGTCACCCAATGGTGGCAACTGGCGATTCTGCGCGGGCTCATGGGCATGACCATTGCCGGACTGCTGCCGGCCATCGCCAAGCTGATCCGCCATTCAGTGGAGGAGCACAACACCGGCAAAGTCCTGGGCTATCTGCAATCGGCGCAATTTTCGGGGCAGGTGATCGGGCCTTTGATCGGTGGCCAGGTCGGTGCGCACTTTGGATTGCACCCGGTGTTCCTGGTGACGGGCGCGCTGCTGGTGTTCTGTGCCGGAATCAATGGTTGGGTGAAAAATCGTTTTCATTCGGGGGCACTGAAATTCACTAAAAACGATCACCAGATTCATAATTGATCATTTTACATGATCATATGCCGGGCATAGGTTGAGGGTGCAAATACACCGCAGCCGGTGGCGGATCGAGTCTTCGAATCTGAGGCTGTGGAACAACAATAACGCAACCACTGCTCCACGGAGTCAACGTGAACCATGCATCTGAATCAGCCAGAATCCGCAACCACCCCCGGTACAAGGATTTGGTCTCTAGGCAGCGACGGTTCGTCGCTTGCCTGACCGCCGCAACCCTTGTTCCGTACTTCACGTTCATCCTCGTCGCGGCCTTTGCGCCCAGCCTTCTGGCGACGAAACTTTCCCCCACCAGCATCATCAACGTCGGTTGGCCCCTGGGCCTGGCGTTCATCATCGGGGCCTGGTTGTTCACCGGGCTCTACATTCTTCGGGCCAATGGTGAGTTCGATGAACTGACCGCAGAAATCCGCGCGGGGGTGATCGTATGAAACGCCTTCTGCGCAACCTCATCCTGCCTGTCCTGCTCGGCGCATTCGCGGCTCGCGCCATGGCCGCCGATGTCTTGCAGAACGTCGAAAAGCAACCGGTCAACATCACCGCGATCAGCCTGTTCCTGGTCTTCGTCGTGACGACCCTGGGCATCACCTACTGGGCCGCTTCCAAGACCAAATCGATGGATGATTTCTACAACGCCGGCGGTGGCATCACCGGGTTCCAGAATGGCCTGGCGCTGGCGGGTGACTACATGTCGGCTGCGGCGTTGCTGGGCGTCACCAGCATGATCTTCTTCAACGGCTTCGATGGGGTGCTGTACTCCATCAGCTTCTTTGTGGCCTGGCCGTTGCTGTTGTTTCTGTTTGCCGAGCGCATTCGCAATCTGGGGCGCATCACCCTCTCGGACATCGCCTCGTTCCGGCTCGATCAGAACCGCGTTCGCACCATGACAGCCTTTGGTTCGTTGACGGTGGTGTGCTTCTACCTGGTGGTGCAGATGGTCGGGGCAGGGCAGTTGATCCAGCTGTTGTTCGGCTTGCCCTACAACTATGCGGTCATCGCGGTGGGGCTGTTGATGGCGGTCTATGTGACCTTTGGCGGCATGGTCGCGACCACCTGGGTGCAGATCATCAAGGCCGGCTTGCTGTTGCTGGGCGGCACCTTGCTGGCGTTTCTGGCGTTGAGCAAGTTCGGCTTTTCCTTCGATCTGTTGTTCGAGAAAGCCGTGGCCACGCACCACGACGGCGAGCGGATTCTGCTGCCGAGCAAACTGGTGGCCGACCCGCTGTCGATGATCTCACTGTCCTTGGGCCTGGTCTTCGGCACGGCGGGGCTGCCCCACATCCTCATGCGCTTCTTCACCGTTCCGGACGCCAGGCAGGCGCGCAAGTCGGTATTCGTCGCCACGGGCTTCATCGGTTTCTTCTACCTGATCGTGGCCGTGCTGGGCCTGGCCGCCATCGTCATCGTCGGCCAGGACCCGGCCTTCTACGAGTCGGGGATTGTCGGCGGCAAGCTGATCGGCGGCGGCAACATGCCGGTGATGCACCTGGCCAACGCCGTGGGCGGGGATCTGCTGCTCGGTTTCATCTCCGCCGTCGCCTTCGCAACGATTCTGGCGGTGGTGTCCGGATTGACCATGGCTGGCACCTCGGCGATTTCCCATGACCTCTATGTGATGGTCATCAAAAAGGGGCGAGCCGATGCCAGGGACGAGCGTCGTGTGTCGCGCGTCGCTTCGGTGGGCATCGGCATTGTCGCGGTGGTGCTGGGGATTCTGTTCAAGGATCAGAACATCGCCTTCCTGGTGGCATTGACCTTTGGCGTGGCGGCTTCGGTTAACTTTCCGATCCTCGTGCTCTCGATGTACTGGAAAGGGCTCACCACCCGTGGCGCGTTGATCGGCGGTGTCGCCGGGCTGTTGAGCGCGGTCGGCCTGGTCATTCTCTCGCCCGCCGTATGGGTCAAGGCACTGGGCAATCCCGAGGCGATTTTCCCGTATGACTACCCGGCAATCATCTCGATGAACGTGGCGTTCTTCTTCACCTGGCTCGGTTCGGTGACCGATCGCAGTCACGGCGCAGGGCTTGAGCGAGAGCGTTTCGATGATCAGTTGATCCGCGCCCGGACCGGGCTCGGTGCTGCGCAAGCGGTCAGCCACTGACGCGTTTTCGCCTAACCCCTACCTTTGCTGTTTTGCGCATTTTGCAAACGGAGTCAGCCATGCAACTCAAAGACAATGGCCTGAGATTTTCCCCTGTCACCGTCGCCCTGCACTGGGTCGTCGCGTTCGCGCTGTTGGGGATTTTCGGCCTTCAGCTGGCCATCGGTCACGCCTCCGGCGAGGCACTGCAGACAGAGCTCGGCCGGGTGCAAAACCTGTTGGGCCTGATCTTGTTCCTCGTCTCGATCTACCGCTTCTGGGCCCGGATCACCGCTTACCATCCGCTGCCCGTGGGCACGCCCAATCCCATCGAAGTGATCATCAGCCGCTCGGTGGCGGTGGCACTCGCCCTGGCCATGGTGCTGCTCCCGGTGGCCGTGTGGGCTTCACGGGCCGCTGCCGGCGAAGGGGTGGAACTGCCGGGCGGATGGTCGATTCCGACAGTGCTGCCGGTCAACGCGGTGTTGAAGGAAGTCGTCGACGTGCTGTTCAACATCGGTGCTTCGGCCTTCCTCGCCGGCCTTGCCTTGCATGTGTTCGGCGCGGTGAAGAATCACTTTCTCCTGAAGAACGACACGCTCAAGCGGATGCTTGGAAAACATGTGGAGCTGTGAGTCATGAACGAAGCCAGATTCGATTTTGCCGGTAACGCCATCACCCGGCTCTGCGGCGTGAAGTACCCGATTTTCCTCGGTGGGATGGCCGCGATTTCCGGCCCGCCACTGGTCGCTGCGGTGGCCAATGCCGGGGGCATGGGTGTGATTGGCGGCTTGCGCTTGCCGCCGTTGGCCTTGCGCCGCTGGATTCAGGAAACCCGCGCGCTCACCGATCAGCCCTTTGGCGTCAATCTGGTTCCGCAGTTCGGCGGGCCGGACGTGTTCGAAGCGCAGTTTCAGGTGATCCTCAAGGAGAAGCCCAAACTGCTGTCGCTGTTCTACGCCGAAAAGTATGCCGCCGACATGATTGCCCGGGCGAAAGACGCCGGACTGGTGGTCATGGTGCAAGCGGGGTCGGTGGAGCTGGCCCGCATTGCCATCGCCCAGGGCGCAGACATTATCGCGGCCCAGGGCAGTGAGAGTGGCGGGCACTTGAATCGCGGCACGATTGGCATCATGCCGCTGTTGACGTCGATCCTGGCGGTCTCGCAGGGCCGGCCGGTGTTGGCCGCCGGCGGTATCGTCAATGGCGAAGACGTCCGCGCGCTGATGTCGCTCGGCGCGGCGGGGGTATTGGTGGGCACGGCGTTTATCGCCACCGATGAGTCAAACGCCCATCCGCTGTACAAGCAGAAAATCGTCGAGGCGACCACCGATGACACCGAGTACCGCACCGGCTACTCGTTCGGCTGGACCTGGGGCACACCACACCGGGTGATCCCCAACCGGGACAAATGGAACCTGCTGCGGCTCATCGGCGGCGGGGCCCGCGCCATCGACAAACCGCGCATGGCGAAAAAGCTGTCGCTGTACGCGGGGCAGGGCGTGGGCAAGATCCACGGTGTCGTCCCGGCCGCCGAGCGCGTGGCGGAGCTGGTGCGCGGGTTGCCGGTGACGACAAACCCAGTGCAGCCCTGGTCATTGGTCGAACCGGAACTCCGGTTACACAGCTAACTTGCCGGCGAGGGCGTCAGTACATCCAACATTGATGTTGGCAGAGCTGACGTCATCGCGAGCAGGCTCGCTCCCACAGTGCAATACAGGGGGGCATTTACACCGCAGCCGGGCGGGCTATCTGTTGTTGTGCCAGGCCGATGAAGGCGCTCATGGCCGAGGTGATCATCGAGTCGTTGCGGCGGATGAACACGGTGGACACATGGGCGAATTCTGGCGGCAGCGTGTGGCATCGAATCGCATGCCGCACGCTGCAACTTTCCGCGATGGCCTTGGGCAGCAGGGTCACGCCCATGCCTGCGGCAACACAGGAGAGGATCCCGTCGAGGGTGCCCAGTTCCATGATCTGGTTGGGTACCAGCCCGACCTGATAGAACCAGTTTTCCAGGGTCGAGCGATAGAAGCAGCCGGTGCGGAACACCAGCACCGTTTGCTGGGGCATTTTCTCGATCAGCGCGGGTAGCGTTTCGAAGTGGTTGCTGCTGACCAGCACCAGTTCTTCTGAAAACACTTCCTCCTGGGCCAGCGCCGAATTCTGGTGGAAGCCACCGACGAAGGCGCCGTCGAGTCGATGGGCTTCAATCGCCTTGATCAGCTCCACCGTCGTGCCAGTCAGCAGCGACAGCTGGACGTCGGGGTATTGCTCGCGGTACTTGGTCAGCACCTGCGGCAAGCGGATGGCGGCAGTGGTTTCCATCGAGCCCAAACGCAGCAGGCCGGTCGGGCTGCCGGTGTCCATCAGCGCGCTGCGACTTTCATCGGTCAGTTGCAGGATGCGCCGCGCATAGCCGAGAAACGTCTCACCCGCCGAGGTCAGCACCACCCCGGACTTCTTGCGGATAAACAGTTCCCGGTTCAGTTCGGCCTCCAGCTCTTTCACGCGCATGGTGACGTTGGATTGCACCGTATTCACCTGTACTGCAGCGGCAGTGAAGCTGCCCAGCTCAGCCACGGCGCAGAAAATCTTCAGTTGGCGCATTTCCATGAACGTCTCCAGGCATCATAAAAAGTGATTGCGGACATGCTTATCGATCACTTTACGGCCTTTGACGACGGTTAGTAAAGTGACCGAAACCGACTGATGAGCGTAGTTCGACGATGACACTGACTTCGAAAATCGACCATGTCTTTGCCGGAGGGCTGGAGGTGTTGCAGCCCGAAGGTCAGCGCACAGGTATGTTCAAACGCCGAATCTCCGGCCCGGCCCGCGTGGAGTTGCACGGCATTGTCGGCGATGAGCACGGCGATACGAGGGTGCACGGCGGCCCGGAAAAAGCGTTGCATCACTATGCGGCGCAGCATTACGAGCGACTGGCGCAAGCCTTCGCCCACAGCGCCGGACAACTGGTGGCGGGCAGCCTGGGCGAGAATATTTCGGCCCTGGGGCCATCCGAATGCAGCGTGCACATCGGTGACGTATTTCAGATCGGCAGCAGCGTGGTGCAGGTATCCCAGCCACGCAGCCCGTGCTGGAAGATCAATCACCGCTTCGATGCCGAGCACCTGTCGATGTTTGTCGCCAGGGAGCGAATCACCGGGTGGTATTACCGGGTTCTCCAGCCGGGTTTCATTGACGCGGGGGACCGGTTCGAACTGCTGGAAAGGCACACCGAACGCTTTTCCATCGACCGGTTCTGGCACGTGCAGCTGTCGCATCGGCCGGTGATCGACGATCTGCTGGCATTGGCGGCAGCCCCTGGCCTGGCGGATGACTGGCAGCGGCGCCTGACCCAACGGGCGAACTGGCTGCGGAAAAGCTCTCACAATTAGTGATTCATAAGATCATTAATCATCATTTTACATGATTCTTTGGCGGGCCTACCTTGGCCCTGCCAGGCACGCAGACAACCCGCCTGGCACCCGACAACAACAAGAGATGGCTCTTATCCATCACCAGGGGACACCCGCCATGAGCAACCAGCCAGCAGAGACCGCCCACTACATTCACGGCCGCACGACGCCAGGTCATTCCGGTCGTACCCAGAACGTCACCAACCCCGCCACCGGTTCGGTCATCGGCAAGGTGGCCTTGGCCAATGCCTCGGAAGTCGACGCGGCGGTGCAGTCGGCAGCGGCTGCATTCCCGGCCTGGTCGGCAACGCCTGCGCTGCGCCGCGCCCGCATCCTGTTCAAGTTCCTGGCCTTGCTCAACGAGCACCGCGACACCCTGGCGCGGATGATTACCCGCGAGCACGGCAAAGTCTTCACCGACGCCCAGGGCGAAGTGACGCGTGGTATCGAAGTGGTCGAATTCGCCTGCGGCATCCCGCAGTTGCTCAAGGGGGACTACACCGAGCAGGTCTCGACCAACATCGACAACTGGACCATGCGCCAGGCGCTGGGTGTGGTCGCCGGCATCACCCCGTTCAACTTCCCGGTGATGGTGCCGATGTGGATGTTCCCGGTGGCTATCGCCTGCGGCAACACCTTCGTGCTCAAGCCGAGTCCGATCGACCCTTCGCCCTCGCTGCTGATCGCCGAGCTGTTCAAGGAGGCCGGGTTGCCCGATGGCGTGTTCAATGTGGTGCAGGGCGATAAAGACGCGGTCGATGCACTGCTCGATCACCCGGATGTGAAGGCCGTGAGTTTTGTCGGATCGACGCCGATCGCCAACCACATCTACGAGACCGGTGCCCGCCACGGCAAGCGCGTACAGGCGCTGGGCGGGGCGAAGAACCACATGGTGGTGATGCCCGATGCCGATATCGACCAGGTGGTCGACGCACTGATGGGTGCGGCTTTCGGCTCCGCTGGCGAGCGTTGCATGGCGATTTCGGTGGCGGTGTTCGTCGGTGACGTTGCGGACAAGGTCATGCCGAAACTGGTGGAGCGAACTCGCACATTGAAAATCCTCGAGGGCACGAACCTCGCGGCCGAGATGGGCCCGATTGTCTCGAAGGCGGCGCACCAGCGCATTACCGGATACATCGAGCAGGGTATCAAGGAAGGGGCCGAGTTACTGGTCGACGGTCGTGGCTTTGACGGCGCCCGGGCCGGTGCGAATTGCGCCGAAGGGTTCTGGCTCGGCGGCACGGTGTTCGACCATGTCACCGCCGACATGAAGATCTACCAGGAGGAGATCTTCGGCCCGGTGCTGGCCTGCATGCGCGTCAAGGACTTTGCCGAAGCGATCGATCTGGTCAATGCCCACGAATTCGGCAACGGCACCGCGTGCTACACCCGTGACGGCCACATCGCCCGTGAATTCGCCAGCCGCATTCAAGTCGGCATGGTCGGCATCAATGTGCCGATCCCCGTGCCCATGGCCTGGCACGGTTTCGGCGGCTGGAAGCGCTCGCTGTTCGGCGACACCCATGCCTATGGCGAAGAGGGGGTGCGCTTCTACACCAAGCAGAAATCGATCATGCAGCGCTGGCCGAACAGCATTGCCAAGGGCGCCGAGTTCGCCATGCCGACCTCCAAGTAGATATTGAGTTTTTTGGGTTGGAGGGCGTGTAGGCGCGGGCTTGCACGCCGTCCGTTGTCCCGGGGGGCGAACTCCTCGCTCCCGGTTTTTTCCAAGGTGTGCTTTATGTCCAATCCACTGTTGTCCCTGTTGAACATCGAACTGCCCATCGTCCAGTCGCCCATGGTCGGTGTCTCCACGCCCAGGCTCGCGGCAGCGGTATCGAATGCGGGCGGGCTGGGTTCGATTGGTATCGGGGCGAGCAGCGTCGAGCAGGCGCGCGTCATGTTGCGGGAAACCGCCACACTGACGGATAAACCTTTCAATGTGAATCTGTTCTGCCATCGGCCTGCCGTGCATGACCCTGTTCGGGAGTCGCAGTGGCTGGATGTTCTTGCCCCTTTTTTTAGCGAATTCGATGCGCCCGCACCGACGGCGCTGCGTGAGATCTACACCTCGTTCGTCGACGACCCGGACATGCTGCACATGCTGCTGGAAGAAAAACCGGCGGTGGTCAGCTTCCATTTCGGCTTGCCGCCGCAACCGGCCATCGACGCGCTCAAGGGCGCCGGCATCGTCCTGTTTTGTTCCGTCACCAGTCTGGCCGAAGCGCGGATGGCGGAGGGGGCTGGGGTAGATGCATTAGTGGCGCAAGGATACGAGGCGGGTGGCCATCGCGGTGTTTTCGACCCACGGCAGGACAGTGAAATGGGCACTTTGGCCCTGGTGCGGGTGCTGAGTGCGGTCTGCCGACTGCCGATCATCGCTGCCGGCGGCATCATGGACGGCGCAGGCATCAACGCGGTCATGCAGCTGGGGGCCAGCGCCGCACAGTTGGGAACGGCATTTATTCTCTGTCCTGAATCCTGCGCCAATGGTGCCTATCGGGAGGCATTGAAAGGTCCGCGAGCGCATCAGACGCAAGTCACCAGCGTCATTTCGGGCCGTCCTGCACGGGGCATGGTCAATCGCAACTTCACCTCACTGGCGACGGGGGCCGTGGCGCTGCCGGACTATCCGCTGACCTACGACGCCAACAAGGCACTCAATGCGGCGGCAAACGCCAGGGGTAACACGGACTTCGCCGTGCAATGGGCCGGGCAGGGCGCACCGCTGGCCCGGGAAATGCCCGCGGCGGCATTGGTGAAATGGCTGGCGGCGCAAATGCAGTCCTGAAGGGATGGTTTCAGCGTGTCCGGCCTGGTTTGCGACGCGGTTAGCGGTCGAATCGACACCCTGGTGCCTGCCGGTCCGTTGAACGCTGGGTAGAAAACCAAAAGCCCTGAATAATCAGGGCTTTTTTTCGTATTACGAATGATGGAGGAAATGAACGAAAGGCCAGTTCGAACCCTTTGACTGGCCGGTGCGCTGATGGCTCATTTGCTGCGTGCGGCCGCTCGGTTCTGTGCAGCGTATTTCGCAAGGTTGTTGGATTCTTCTTCAAGATACAAATCCGCCGGACTCGGCCCTCTCGCCGCAATCAGTTCTATTTCCGCGGATACCGCGATAAAGCGTCTGCCGGCCTGGGCGTTCGGGGATGAGTCAGCGGTTAGGGCGTTTCGTTTTGCGCCTGACATGGTGACGTCCTTGTATTTGTTTAAAAGTCATCAATACCGGCACGCAGCCACTATTTCAATCCTTTCATTTGGCTTAACTGAGACAATTTATGACAAGAAAGTAACCGATTGAAAAACGATCACGGGCTGGCCGCAGGGCCTATCGCATCAGGCTTTCACCAACCAGCGCACCCAAGCAAGGGTCGAGGCTCATCGCCGTGGTTCGGCCACCAGGAGCAACGACTGCGGTACAGGGCTTTGCGGGTGTTGCGGCTCCTGCAGATTGACCAGCTGAAACCCGGCCATGTCCAGCGCATTGAGCCAACTGCTCAAGGTCCGGAAGTACCACGGCATGGGTTGCCACTCACCCTTGAACCCGGCGAAGCGCTCTTCGCGCCAACCATCCTGATAGTCGCCAGCCGCCGCCGTCCAGGGATGCAGCGTCTGGATCACCAGCCCCCCGCCAGGGACGAGCAGGGCATTCATTGCAGCGAGCAAAGGAATGATGTCCTGATGGAGCAAGGCGAAGTTGGCGCAGATCAGATCGTAGTCACTGCCGATGTTCACCGTCGTCTCTGCCAACTCTTCATAGGTTGCCAGATGTACCGGCGAAGAGCCGGCCGCCCGCGTTGCCTCGACCAGCGTCGCATCGCCATCCACACCGACCGCGTTGATCGCCCGTTTTTCCAGTTCACGCAACAACCAGCCTTCGCCGCAGCCCAGGTCGAGCACGCGTTCGGGTTGGCGCCCCAGCACCGCCAGCAGGATGGCCTGGTCGGTGACGGCAAGGCGGCTTTCAATGGCGCCGGTGCGGATCGCTTCGATCCAGGCCTGGGCGTTGTGGTTCCAGCTTTGCAGGAGAGTGGATTGCGGGGCGGGCATTTTGTCGTCCGATGTGGGTGGTCGGGATGGCGTCGGCTTTGATGAAGCTCACCGTGTTTCTGACTTTCACCGTCACACGGCTTTCGGAGGTGTCACTCTGCACGAGGGCAACAACGCTCGGGCGCTCGCCAGTTGGCATTCCTTATTTATCTGTTGCCTTCCAGCAACCTATTGAGGCCTTTGGCATCCGGTTCACAACCAGTAGCGGTTTACCGCGCCATGGGGGCCTTGCACAGGGTCCTGGCCGGGAAAGGGTAGCTTGTCGATATTCGCCAACTGCGCAGGATTCGGCGCTTCGCGACAGATGTCAGCGTGCTGGCCCGGTGGGTACGCTCCAACCACCAGAAAATCATCGCTCGATTCGATGTTGCAGTGGCCGGTGCCGGCGGGTAACAGCAACACATCGCCGTCGCTGACTTCCAGCACCCGCCCGTCCGGGCCGCCAAGCATCAGGCGAGCGTAACCTCTGGCGATACCCAGCACTTCATGGCCCTGGGTGTGATAGTGATGATAGTCGTAAACCCCGTCACGCCATTGCGGCGGCCAGCCATGGGCGCTGAAGATTTGTTCGAACAAAGCCGCCGGATCTTTGCCTTTGGCGGCAATGGCCTTGATGTAAATCAGCACCCGCAGGCGAGGGTTGTTCGGAACCCAACCGTTGCGTTCGAGCAACAGGGTTTGCAAGGGGGCGTCGACAGCTTCTGACCTGATCATTCGAGATCCTCCGCGACCTGCCAGGCCGCTGATTAAAGTCACCGCTAACGAGTGACATCGGACGGTCTTCAATCGTTCAAGATTTAAGCAGCCAACCCCAAAGAATTGGACAGGCAGTCGCCAGGATTTGCGATGACCTCGTGAGACCGGGCCAATGGACCTTGTTGCCGCTGGGGATCTCCGCAGGACTGGACTGCAGCTGTTCGCCGATCACCGCTCTCGACCGTTCACACTCATACCTGATCCATCGTCTCAACCACCCCCTCATCCTCACCCAGAAACCCACCGCTTTGATGCTGCCACAGTCGCGCATAGGTGCCGTTTCTTCCCAGCAGTTCGGCGTGGGTGCCTTGTTCGATGATGCGCCCCTCGTCCATGACAATGAGCCGATCCATGGCGGCGATCGTCGACAATCGATGGGCGATCGCGATGACGGTCTTGCCCTTCATCATTTCATCGAGGCTTTCCTGGATGGCGACTTCGACTTCGGAATCCAGGGCACTGGTGGCCTCGTCAAGTAACAGGATCGGGGCGTTCTTGAGCATCACCCGGGCGATGGCAATGCGTTGGCGCTGGCCGCCC
This sequence comes from Pseudomonas fluorescens group sp. PF-69, assembly GCF_054481235.1. NCBI lineage: Bacteria > Pseudomonadati > Pseudomonadota > Gammaproteobacteria > Pseudomonadales > Pseudomonadaceae > Pseudomonas > Pseudomonas fluorescens group sp. PF-69. The sequence continues at coordinate 4,662,667 of NZ_JBTMNC010000001.1, forward strand.
GAAAGCTTGATGCCGCGCTCACCCACCAGGGTGTCATAGCCGGTACGGCCTTGCCGGTCGCTCAGTTGGCTGATGAAACCGTCGGCCTGGGCATTGGCTGCGGCGCTGCGGACCTGCGCGTCGGTCGCGTCCGGGCGGCCGTAGGCGATGTTGTCGTGAATGGAGCGGTGCAACAGGGAAGTGTCCTGAGTGACCATACCGATAGCACTGCGCAGACTGTCTTGGGTCACCTGAGCGATGTTTTGACCGTCGATGCGAATCTCACCGCTGTCTACGTCATAGAATCGCAGCAGCAGATTGATCAGAGTGGATTTGCCGGCACCGGAACGGCCCACCAGGCCGATTTTTTCGCCCGGGCGGATGTTCAGGCTCAATCCGTCGAGCACTTGGCGTTCACCGTTGTAGTTGAAGCTCACGTTGTCAAAGGTCACCGCGCCGCCAGAGGGCACCAGCACGCCGGCGTTTGGCGCATCCTGCACCTTGGGGCCGCGGGTCAGGGTGGCCATGCCATCCTGCACGGTACCGATGTTTTCGAACAACGAAGCCATTTGCCACATGATCCAATGCGACATGCCATTGATACGCAACGCCATGGCAGTAATCGCCGCCACAGCCCCCGTGCCGACTTCGCCCTGGTGCCACAGCCACAGGGCATAGCCGCCTGCTCCGAGGATAAGCGCAACCACCAGTGCCTGATTGACGATCTCGAACTGGCTGACCAGGCGCATCTGGCGAAAACCGGTGTGTTTGAAATCCTCCATCGCCGCGCGCGCGAAGTGCGCTTCACGTTTGGAGTGCGAGAACAGTTTCACGGTGGTGATGTTGGTGTAGGCATCCGAAATACGCCCCGTCATCGACGATCGCGCATCGGCCTGTTCCTGCCCGACTTGGCCCAGGCGTGGCACAAAGTACAGCATGGCCAGCCCGAACAACGCGACCCAGGCAATGAAAGGCAGCATGAGTTTCAGGGCGAAGCCACCGGCCAGGGCGATGATCGCAATGAAGTAAACGCCGATGCCGGGTGCGATTTCGATGAGGGTGAACAGGACTTCGCGCACGGCCAGTGCAGTCTGCATCACCTTGGTCGTGACCCGGCCGGAGAACTCATCGGAAAAGAATGAAAGGCTTTGCCGCAACATCAGCCGATGGAAGTCCCAGCGCAGCCGCAGCGGCAGATTAATCGCCAAAATCTGGTGTTGCACCATGGTGCGAAGCGCCACCAGCCCAACGCTGATGAGCAATACGATTGCGATACCCCACAGAACTCGACGTTCTTGTCCGTTCGCACCGTCGCCGGCCTGCCAGGTCGAGAGCAGATCCACGACCTGCCCAAGAAAGGAAAACAACCAGGCTTCGTAGATCGACACACTGGCACTCAGAAAGGCAAGCGCAAGGACATAGCCACGGGCGCCTCGGGTGCAGGCCCACAGGAACGGCACCAGGCCGATAGGCGGTGGTGGTGCTTCGTCGGGGGGGAATGGGTCGAGTCTTCGTTCAAACACGCGAAGCATTGTTGTCTCCGAATTGATCAAATTGAGGGGATTCTGCCATTTAACGCTTGCTTTGAGGGTTTGCAGGTTAAGGGTATGTCGCCATCGAGGGTGGTGTTCCCGGGCAGACACGGCTTCAACTGCCGCTGGACTGAGAGATGCAAGAACGTCATCTGGATGCAACACGTCGAGAGCTGCGAGAAGACACCGGCTTGTTGATTTGAGAAGGGCGGTGGGCCGTTCGTGATGGTTTCAACGTGACGCCACGCATCGCCTCGCACAATCCTTCCTGATTTCACTTCGTCCGCATGACCCGCCAGCTGCCAGTTGATTTGCAACCTCAATGGAGAGTCTTGCGACTTTCACCAATCCTGATCCGATCGAGGGCCCGGTTTAATGCGTCCAGGGCATCGAGGAGGGCTTTCGCTTCAGCTTCCCGACCATCCCCCCACAGGCGTTCCGCCATTTTGTTCAGGGCTTGGATAGATCGTTCAATGTCTGAAGCAGTCACTGCTGCTTTGCTGTCCGTCTGCGTCTTCTTCATTGAGTATCCATTTGCTGGGTAATGGAGTGAGTGCGCCATCCTGGTCAATCCTTAAGCCAGATCGGTTACAAGTTCTCGTCGCGTCAGCTCAGACTAGATGAGCATTCCACACCAGTATCACGTTCGCCTATGAAGGTCTCATCTGCCCTGATCGTTTGCGGTGGGTACCGCGCGCGAGCGCCGGATCTACACCTGACCCGTGCTGAATTTCGGAGACTCACCCGCAAGGAGGCAGACGCAGTGCTGTACAGGGGGGCGTGCGGAGGGTGTGGCGCGATGGCGAGCCTGACTGTTCCGGGCCGGCGTGCGAATTCGCGGCGCCAGGTTCGGGGTTTTCTTCGTCTGGAGATTGAAAAGGCAAAGCCCCGAGATTGGCCCTTCGGGGCTTCTAGCTTCCTCGAAGGGGGAGTACACGCTTGCGAAGAATCCTACCAGCGAGCATCCAAAAAGCAAAACCCCGAAGTTTCGCGGGCTTCGGGGTTTCTATTTCCTCCTGTCGGGGCGTTGATTAGGAGGACTTGGCCGGCATGATATCCGCGTCCAGACCATGAATCACTACGACCATAGACTACAAATTTCCGCTATCCAGCCCCCTTGAGCGGGCTTCTTTTCGCCTGGAGAAAAGTAATGACCGCAACTGAAAAAGACCGCGACATCCTTGCCCCCACACCTTGGAGGGAGGCTCGCGGCGAAAGCCTGGCCGGTCAAATCGCCGTCGCCTGGACGATCCGTAGTCGCGTGGACGACGGCAATGTCAGGTACTGGGGGGAGGGGTATGTCGGCGTATGCCGGGAGCCGTACCAGTTCAGCTGCCGGAACAAGAACGACCTGACCGCCATCAGCAACGCGGCTACTGCGCAGTTACGCAGGTGCGCATGGCACTAGAGAAACAACAGGCCGCCGAGATGGACTGGGACGATATTGTTGGGCATCGCAAATCCTCGGTTTTGAGGTCAGCGTAGCACCGCGTTTCGTGAAGGATTTTTCACTGTCGGCAGGACGCCGGGGGAAGTGATAGAGCGGCTTAGTTCTGGAACGCGCCCATAAAAGTTATGGAACACATTTCCGGTGCCCAGTATTTTTACCAAACCCCAGAAACGACAAAGCCCTGAAAAATCAGGGCTTTGTCGTATAAAGATGGCGGAGGCGATGGGATTCGAACTCATGGACCTGTTACAGTCGACGGTTTTCAAGACCGTTGCCTTAAACCACTCGGCCACACCTCCGTTTGTGTTGCGGGCGCCATAATACCTGAATGAAACACACTGTCAAACTCTCTGCATAGCTTGTTACAGAGCGTCTGTTATGATCTTTGCGACTGAACGTTTCAAACCAACAGGAGTGTCGCCATGCGCGAACAGGATTACGCAGTTAATAACAGCTTGCAGGCTGAGCAGCTAGAGGTTAGCCGCGTCCTGCGCAACACATACGGCTTGCTTGCACTCACGCTCGCATTCAGCGGTGTGATGGCCTTCGTTGCCCAGCAGATGCGTGTCGGTTATCCAAACATTTTCGTGGTGCTGATCGGCTTCTACGGGCTTTTCTTCCTCACCAACAAACTCCGCGATTCCGCCTGGGGCCTGGTGTCGGCATTTGCCCTGACCGGTTTCATGGGCTTCCTGCTCGGCCCGATCCTCAACCGTTACCTGGGCATGCAGGGCGGCGCTGAAGTGGTCAGCTCGGCCTTCGCGATGACCGCACTGGTGTTTGGTGGCCTGTCGGCCTACGTGTTGATTACCCGCAAGGACATGAGCTTCCTCGGCGGTTTCATCACTGCCGGCTTCTTTGTGCTGCTGGGTGCAACGCTGGCGGGCATGTTCTTCAAGATCAGCGGTCTGCAACTGGCGATCAGCGCCGGTTTCGTGCTGTTCTCTTCGGTCTGCATTCTGTTCCAGACCAGCGCCATCATTCACGGCGGCGAGCGCAACTACATCATGGCGACCATCAGCCTGTATGTATCGATCTACAACCTGTTCATCAGCTTGTTGCAGCTGTTTGGCATCATGGGTCGCGATGATTGATCGCCAGCCTTGAGTAAAAAACCCGCTTCGGCGGGTTTTTTCTTGCCTGTGATTTGTCTAAAACCGTTAGGCCATCGGCGGCAACCGGCGTTTGACCGGGGTTTTCTTGACGATTGCCGTATTGGTTTCGGCGTGGGTATTGAGCCGGTCAAGCAGGGTGTCCAGCTGTTCCATCGAACGTACATGCAGGCGCGCGATGAAGCAGTCGTCGCCGGTAACCTTGTCGCATTCGGTGAATTCGGGGATGGCCTGTATCTGCCGTTCGACTTCCTGCAACTGGCCCGGCAGCGGGCGAATACGCACGATCGCCTGAAGCTGGTAACCAAAGCATTTCGGGTCGATTTCGACGGTATAACCCTTGAGCACGCCACGCTCTTCGAGTCGACGCAGGCGCTCGGCGACGCTGGGCGATGACAGGCCGCTGATCTGCGCCAGGGCCTTGAGCGAGCGTCGTGAATCTTCCATCAGCGCCGTGATCAACACTTGGTCGATGTCATCGGTCATGGTGCAATCCTCGATTAGGCATCTCTTTAAAATCACCTTTATAAAAAAGGAAGAAATCCAGTTTAGCCTGATTTATGCGCTGGAGAACCTCCCGGTGGACTGGGCATAATTTTGGCTCAAACACAGGAGTCTGATGATGGACAAAACAATACGTCGCGGCTCGTTCGAAATGACCGCCGCCATGCTGATCTCCGGGACCATCGGCTGGTTTGTGCTGGTGTCCGGGCAACCGGTACTGGATGTGGTGTTCTGGCGCTGCCTGTTCGGGGCCGGCACCTTGTTGCTGATTTGCGCCGCATTCGGTTTCCTGCGCCCCGGTATCCTGACCCGCACCACCTTCCTGCTGGCCGTGCTCAGCGGCGTGGCAATTGTCGGCAACTGGGTGCTGTTGTTCGCCTCCTATTCCCGCGCTTCGATTGCCATTGGCACCGCTGTCTATAACGTGCAGCCGTTCATGCTGGTGGGCTTGGCCGCGCTGTTCCTCAACGAGAAGATCACCCTGCAGAAGATGGGCTGGCTGGGCGTTTCGTTTCTCGGGATGCTGGCGATTGTCAGTGCCCATGGCGGGCAGGGCGAGAGCGGCAACGAGTACCTGATCGGCATTGTTCTGGCGCTGGGTGCTGCATTTCTTTATGCGATTGCCGCGTTGATCATCAAGCGCCTGACCGGCACGCCGCCGCATCTGATCGCACTGATTCAAGTCAGCACCGGGGTGCTCCTGCTGGCGCCGTTCGCGCATTTTTCGGCGCTGCCGCAGGCACCGAGTGCCTGGGCCAGCCTGGTCACCCTGGGCATCGTGCACACTGGCGTGATGTATGTACTGCTATACGGCGCGATCCAGAAACTGCCCACCGCACTGACCGGCGCGCTGTCGTTCATCTATCCGATCGCGGCGATCTTTGTCGACTGGTTTGCCTTCGGTCATCGCCTGGAACCCCTGCAATGGATCGGCGTCGCCGCGATTCTGCTCGCGGCGGCGGGGATGCAACAGGGCTGGGGCCTGAAGTTGCGCCGCACGGTTGCACAGTGATCAGGCGTCAGATGTTCCAGCGCGGCGCAGTCTTCGCCAGGCGCTGGCGCATCTCGCCGATGTTGGCCGCCAACTGCCGGACCAGCAAACGATAACCGTCCAGCGAGCTATAGACCGGTGTGTCCAGGCTTGAATCCGGCAGCCCCTCAACAGGCCGGTTGAGCCGCTGGGACACGCCGGACTTCAGTGCCCGGGCCATGCCGATCAATTGCACGCGAATCAGTCGATGTTCCGCCTTCAGCGCCGATTGCAGATGGGCCATGGCGTCCGGGTCACTGGCATCCGGCCGGATGTTGCCAAGAATCTCCAGTGTGCTGACGCACATGCGCAAGTGACGCTGGATGGCATCGAGTTCGGTCATGGAAATCTTCACTTCCTTGGACACCGAGGGCATCAGTGAGCGCAACTGCACCATCACCGTGTTCAGGCGCCCCATGAGCTTGAGATGTTCGTCCGCCGTGACGGGTTCACCGTGGGTGATGCGTCCGTAGATCGTCGCGCAATCACGCAAGGCATCGGCCAGGTTGTAGCGCCAGGAATAGACCGCGTAGAGCGGCAGGGCGAAGGAAAACGCCAGGGCCAGGGCGATACCGATGAGGATATCGACCCCGCGCCACAGCCCATCGGAAACCGGATTGTCACCATGACCGGCGACGATGAACACGGTAATCGCGGCCAGCAGTGCCGTGTAACCGCCCTTGCCGATGGCGTGGTACGAGAAAAAACCGCAAATCACCGCCATGGCGAAATAGGTCAGCCACGGCATGCCAAGCCACGCCTGTTGCACCACCAAGGCCAGGCCGATCGTCGCCCCGACCAGGGTGCCGATGGCCCGCTCGGCGGATTTTTTGCCGATGTTGCCGTGGTGTTGCAAGCCGCCGATCACCACCAGCATCGTCACCGACGCCCACTCGCCGTGGGGCAGGTGGATGCCGGTGGTCAGCAGGATCGACGCCAGCAACCCCAGTGATACCCGAACGGCGTGGATGACCCTGGCATGACGATAGCGCCGGTACGGGTCCAGCAGCGGACGCAGTAAACGGCGCAACAGTGGTGGCAGTTGAAGGGTTCTGGACTGGCTCAGGTCGGCACTCCTCAGAAAATGTAATCGGTGGTCAGGAAGCTTGAACTGCGGCCGCTGATGATCTCGCTGATCAGTTCCTTGTTGCTCTCCTGGAATTTGGTCGCGACCAGTGTCCGGATCGAAAACACCCGCAGGGCGTCATGCACCGACAAAGTGCCCTCGGCCGAGTTCTTGCGGCCGTTGAAAGGGTAGGTGTCGGGGCCGCGCTGGCATTGGGCGTTGAGGTTGATGCGTCCGACCTGGTTGGCAAAGGTGTCCACCAGCCGCCCGACCGCCACCGGGTTGGTGCCGAAGATGCTCAACTGCTGGCCGAAGTCCGACTCCAGGACGTAATCGATCACCGTATCCAGGTGCCGGTACGGCACGATAGGTACAACCGGGCCGAACTGTTCCTCCTGATAGACGCGCATTTGCGGTGTCACCGGGTACAACAGCGCGGGATAGAAGAACGACGCGCGTGACTGGGCACCATGGGGGTTGACCACCATCGCCCCCTTGTCGAGCGCATCCGCCACCAGTGCATGCAGGTAAGCGACCTTGCCCGACTCCGGCAACGGCGTCAGGGCCACGCCGCTTTCCCAGGGCATGCCGGGTTTAAGCGTGGCGAGCCTGGCGTTGAATTTCTCGATGAAGCGTTCGACGACGTCTTCGTGGACAAAGAGGATTTTCAGCGCCGTGCAGCGCTGGCCATTGAACGACAGGGACCCGGTGACCGCTTCATTGACCGCATTGTCCAGATCCACTTCCGGCAGGACGATGCCGGGATTCTTCGCATCCAGGCCCAGCGCCGCGCGCAAACGGTGGGGTTTTGGATGGAGCTTTTTCAGGTCGCTGGCGGCTTTATTGGTGCCGATGAACGCAAAGATATCGATCTTGCCACTGGCCATCAGGGCGCTGACGGTCTCGCGACCACTGCCGTAAATAACGTTGATCACCCCGGCCGGAAAGCTGTCGCGGAAGGCTTCCAGCAATGGGCGAATCAGCAGCACACCGAGTTTGGCCGGTTTGAACACCACGGTGTTGCCCATGATCAGCGCCGGGATCAGCGTGGTGAAGGTTTCGTTCAGCGGGTAGTTGTAAGGGCCCATGCACAAGGCCACGCCCATCGGAACGCGGCGGATCTGGCCGAGGGTGTCCTGCTCCAGTTCGAAGCGGCTGGAGCGACGATCGAGCTCCTTGAGGGCATTGATGGTGTCAACGATGTAATCGCAGGTGCGGTCGAACTCTTTCTCCGAGTCCTTGAGGTTTTTGCCGATTTCCCACATCAGCAACTTGACCACCGCCTCGCGCTGTTCACGCATGCGGCCGAGGAAGGATTCGACGTGCTGGATGCGCTCGGCCACGCGCAGGGTCGGCCACAAGCCCTGGCCTCGGTCATAAGCGCGGACGGCGGCGTCGAGGGCGGTCAAGGCGGTCTCGGCATCGAGCAATGGCGTGCTGCCGAGGATGACTTGTTCATCGCCATTCGGGCCACTGAAATACACCGGGCTGCGGACCTGGGCGAGGGGGCCGGGCCAGGTTTTCAATACGCCGTCGACCAGGTATTCACGTTGTTCGGTCGGGCTGTCGAGGCGGTATTTTTCCGGGATGCTGCCGGCCTCGGGAAACAGATTGCCAAGGATGTTCGCTGTGGTCATGTCGCTACCCCGTATCAGATGTTGGCGAGCCCCGGCCACGGTAGGCGCGGGCTCGCTCGCGAAGGTCGTGAACGATAACGCGTAAAGTCAGACGCCCCGCGGTGGTTTTGGGTTTTTCGCGAGCGAACTCGCTCCTACATTCAACGTTCAATGCCCCGGATTTTGAGTCGATCGCGCGGCGACAGGCAGAGTAGAGGGGTTGAGGGTCTGGATATTGTGTCTCTAGCGTAGACCGCTTTGCGCAGTTCTTGTACATGGACATTGACCTGAGCACACACAAGGGCCGGTGCTGCGGTTAAACTTCGCGCTCTTTCATAAGGAGTTCATATGAGTCATTACCAGCCGGGCATTCTCGCCACCCCTGTTCCGCCTCAAGCTCGTCATATGTTCTTCGCCCTCGAATCCGCCGCTGCGCTGCCGGCGGCGCTCGACAATTTGATGCAACTGGTGGACGGCCAGTCGGCCGTGGTCGGCTTCGGTGAGTCCCTGGTCAAAGCCCTGAACGGCAACATTGAAGGGCTGCGGGTGTTCCCGGCGCTGACGGGCGCAGGCGTTGACAACCCGTCGACCCAACACGCGCTGTGGTGCTGGTTGCATGGCGTCGACCGTGGTGAGCTGCTCAATCGCAGCAACGCCCTTGAAGCGGCCTTGGCGCCGGCCTTGCGCCTGGTGCAGATGACCGAAGGCTTCCGCCATCGCGACGGCCATGACCTGACCGGCTACGAAGACGGCACCGAAAACCCCCGGGACGAGGCCGCTGCGGCTGCCGCGCTGGTGGCTGAAGGCGTTGACGGCACGGTCGGTGGCAGCTTTGCCGCGATCCAGCAATGGCAGCACGATTTGAAGGGCTTCCACGCGCTGCCTTCCCACGAAACCGACCACATCATGGGCCGACGCCTGAGCGACAACGAAGAACTCGATGACGCGCCGATCTCCGCCCACGTCAAGCGCACTGCCCAGGAAAGCTTCGCTCCCGAGGCGTTTATCGTGCGTCGCTCGATGCCGTGGATCGAAGGCGACCGCGCTGGCCTGATGTTTCTCGCCTTCGGTTTTTCCCTGGACGCCTTTGAAGTCCAGCTGCGGCGCATGAGCGGCCTGGAAGACGGCATCACCGACGGTTTGTACCGCATCAGTCGGCCGATTACCGGCGGCTATTACTGGTGCCCGCCGCTCAAGGACGGTCGACTGGACCTGCGTGCACTGCGTATCGACTGACAGACCACGAGCTGGCTTTTGTAGCGAGGGAGCTTGCTCCCTCGCCACAGGTGTTTCAGCGCACGATTGATCGTGCGCTCTAACCTTATTCCCAAACAGTATTTCTCAGCCCTCTCTTTAGAACCCTAAGATCACGTCATAACTCGTTATGACAAGTGATCTTCATGACCGATAACGTTCTATCCCTCAGTAGCGTTCCCTTGCACACCCAACTTCGGGATGTGCTGCGCGCCCGCATCCTCGATGGCCAGTACCCGCAAGACAGCCAGATGCCTTCGGAAAGCGAGCTCGGCGCGCTGTTCAAGGTCAGCCGCATCACCGTGCGCCAGGCCCTCGGTGACCTGCAAAAGGAAGGGCTGATTTTCAAGATCCACGGCAAGGGCACCTTCGTCGCCAAACCCAAGACCTTCCAGAACGTCAGCACCCTGCAAGGCCTGGCCGAGTCCATGACCGGTCGCGGCTACGAGGTGATCAACCGCCTACGCAGTTTCAAGTTCATTGCCGCCGACAAACTGGTGGCCGAGCGTTTGCAGGTCGCCGAGGGTGAAACCGTGGCGCAGATCAAACGGGTGCGGTTGATCAATCGCGAGCCGATTTCGCTGGAAATCACCTACCTGCCCAAAGCCATCGGCGAGCGCCTGGAGAAGGCAGACCTGGTCACCCGCGACATATTCCTGATCCTTGAAAACGACTGCGGCCTGGCCCTCGGTCACGCCGATCTGGCCATCGATGCGGTGCTGGCCGACAGCGATCTGACCCAGGCGCTGAACGTCGAACCCGGCTCGCCGATCATGCGCATCGAGCGTCTGACCCACGACGCTGAAGGCCGGCCCCTGGACTTCGAACACCTTTACTACCGAGGCGACGCGTTCCAGTACCGCCTGCGGATCGACCGGCAAAAAGGGGAGCAGGCATGAGCCGAAATACGTTGGAGCAGGAATACGACATCGTGGTGATCGGCGGTGGCACCGCCGGGCCCATGGCGGCGATCAAGGCCAAGGAACGCAACCGTGAGCTGCGGGTGCTGTTGATCGACAAGGCCAACGTCAAGCGCAGCGGCGCGATCAGCATGGGCATGGACGGCCTGAACAACGCGATCATCCCCGGCCACTCGACGCCAGAGCAGTACACCAAGGAAATCACCATCGCCAACGACGGCATCGTCAACCAGGCGGCGGTCTATGCCTATGCGACCCACAGCTTCGAAACCATCGAGCAACTGGACCGCTGGGGCGTGAAGTTCGAAAAGGACGAAACCGGCGACTACGCGGTGAAAAAGGTCCACCACATGGGCGCCTACGTGCTGCCGATGCCTGAAGGGCATGACATCAAGAAAGTGCTGTATCGCCAGCTGAAGCGGGCGCGGGTGAGCATCACCAATCGCCTGGTCTGTACCCGTTTGCTCAAGGACGAAGAGGGCGCGGTCAACGGTGTGATGGGCTTCGATTGCCGCACGGCCGACTTCCATGTGATCAAGGCCAAGGCGGTGATCCTGGCGTGCGGCGCCGCCGGGCGTTTGGGCCTGCCGTCTTCGGGCTACCTGATGGGCACTTACGAAAACCCGACCAATGCCGGCGACGGCTACGCCATGGCCTATCACGCCGGGGCCGAACTGGCGAACCTGGAATGCTTCCAGATCAATCCGCTGATCAAGGACTACAACGGCCCGGCCTGCGCTTATGTCACCGGTCCGCTGGGTGGCTACACCGCCAACAACAAGGGCGAACGCTTCATCGAGTGCGACTACTGGAGCGGGCAGATGATGTGGGAGTTCCACCAGGAACTGGAAAGCGGCAACGGCCCGGTGTTCCTCAAACTCGATCACCTGGCCGAGGAAACCATCCAGAATATCGAAGAGATCCTGCACAGCAACGAGCGCCCGAGTCGCGGTCAGTTCCACGCCAATCGCGGCACCGACTACCGCACGCAGATGGTCGAGATGCACATTTCCGAGATCGGTTTTTGCAGCGGGCATTCGGCGTCGGGCGTCTGGGTCAACGAACGAGCCGAAACCTCGGTCAAGGGGTTGTACTCGGCGGGGGACATGGCAGCAGTGCCGCACAACTACATGCTCGGCGCGTTCACTTACGGCTGGTTTGCCGGGACCAATGCGGCGGATTTCGTCGCCGGGCGTGAGTTTTCGGCGCTCGATGCCGCGCAGATCGAAACCGAGAAACAACGGGTCTACGCGCCACTGGACCGCGAACACGGCCTGCCACCGGCCCAGGTCGAGTACAAATTACGGCGCTTCGTCAACGACTACCTGCAACCGCCGAAAGTGACCAAGAAAATGCAAATCGGCCTGCAGCGCTTCAGCGATATCCAGCGCGACCTCGATCAGATCAAGGCCCGCAACGCCCACGAACTGATGCGAGCCATGGAAGTCAGCATGATCCGCGACTGCGCCGAGATGGCCGCCCGGGCCTCGTTGTTCCGCGCTGAAAGTCGCTGGGGGCTTTACCACTATCGGGTCGACCACCCGCAACGCAACGACAACGACTGGTTCTGCCATTGCCACCTGAAGAAGGATGAAAACGGCCTGATGACCAGTTTCAAGAAAGCCGTCGAGCCCTACATCATCCCGCTCGACGCCGATGAAATGCAGGCCTACGACCGGTTGCGGGTCGGTGCCGACGCGGCTTGATGCCGTCAACAAAAGAGAGACCGAACATGGCCTATCAACCCCAGGAAATCTTCTTCCGCTCCAACGCGCCGGTCACCGTCGACGAGGACCTGTGCATCGCCCACAAAGGCTGCACCGTGTGCGTCGACGTTTGCCCGATGGACTTGCTGGCCATCAACCCGGCCACGCAAAAGGCCTACATGGCCTTCGATGAGTGCTGGTACTGCATGCCCTGTGAGAAGGACTGCCCGACCGGGGCAGTGAAAGTGGACATCCCTTATTTGTTGCGCTGAATGACAGGACGCCATCGCGAGCAAGCTCGCACACAGTGTCTCTGTCTGCACCCACGAAACTTGTGGGAGCGAGCTTGCTCGCGATGAGGCCGGTACAAACAACCCAAAAGCCATCCGGCAACCACCGGACGCCTGTTTCAAACACCCCTCGTTTCCCACCACGCCCTGATCGTGGCGGAGACGAACATCCTATAAATGATTCGAGGGGAAACACCATGTTATTGCGTGCAGCATTTGCCGGTCTGGTACTGGCCTCATTCACCTTGTCGGCTTCGGCCGAAACCATCCGCATTGCCATCGGCACCCAGGACACCACGATCAACTGCGCCGCTGGCGGTCTGTTGATCCGCGAACTGGGCCTGCTCGACAAATACCTGCCCCACGACGGGCAGTACAAGGACGTGAAGTACGACGTGGAGTGGAAGAACTTCACCAGCGGCGCGCCCCTGACCAACGAGATGGTTGCCGGCAAACTCGATTTCGGCGCCATGGCCGATTTCCCCGGTTCGTTCAACGGTGTGGCGTTCGAAACGGCGGGCAAACACAGCCTGTTCATCAGCGTGCTGTCGGGCAGCATCAAGGGCAGTGGCAACGGCATCGTGGTGCCGAGTGCCTCGGGCGTGCAGTCGCTGGCCGAGCTGAAGGGCAAGACCATTTCCGTGCCGTTCGCCTCGACCGCCCATGGCATGTTGCTGCGTGCCGTGGCGGCCCAGGGTTGGGACCCGCTCAAGGACGTGAACATCATTGCCCAGCCACCGGAAGTCGCCGGCTCCGCCTTGCAGGCCGGCAAGATCGACGCCCATGCCGACTTCGTGCCGTTCGCCGAGCTATTCCCGAGCCGCGGGTTCGCACGCAAGATCTATGACGGTTCCCAGGCTGGGGCGCCGACCTTCCACGGTGCGCTGGTTGACCAGAGCTACGCGAAAAAATACCCGGAGATCGTCGTCGCCTACCTGCGCGCCAGCATCGAGGCCAATCAGTTGCTCGCCGCCGAACCGGAGAAGTACAGCGAACTGATCGCCAAGGTCACCGGGGTCGATGCCGAGGTTAATTACCTGTTCCACGGTCCGTTGGGTGTCCAGACCCGCGACCTGAGCTGGAAGCCGGAGTATCGCCAGGCCGTCGGCACCGCCATCGACACCCTCAAGCTGCTGAAAAAGGCTGATCGCGGGCTCGATCTGAATACCTTCATCGACGACCAGTACATCCGCGCCGCCTTCAAGGCCTCGAAACTGGACTACACCGCGCAACTGGCCAACTACGCGCAAACCCCGCTCAAAGCGGTCGATGCGTCCACTGGCAAAGCCATCACCGATTTCAGCCACGTGGCCGAGATCTGGGTGCGTGGCGAACCGAAAGTGCGTCAGTACGCGTCGGCGGAGGCAGCATTCACCGCGCTGGCCAGCCTCAAGCAGGAAGGCAAGAACATCCGCGCGGTGTATGCCCAGGCCAGCGACAGCGGCATCAAGTTGCTGGCGGATCAGGCGTGGTTTGCCAGTGATGCGAAAGGGCGCCTCAGCGCGTTCCTGCTCAAGGGCCAGGCCCAACAATTCGCCACGGCCCAGGGTGGCAAGGTATTCGACTTCACCGATGCCACCACCCAGGCGGTGGCCGTGCGCTAATCCAAAAACACCGCAGTCCCCCTGTAGGAGCGAGCCTCGCTCGCGATGGAGTGTCAGCCAAAGAGATGTCGACTGACACACCATCGCGAGCAGGCTCGCTCCTACAGGGAATCGGTTGAGAGGAACAATTGTGAACGGACCCTTTAAGCGCTGGCCACCCCGAGCCGCATCCTTGCTGCTCTGCCTGCTGTTCTGGCAGCTCGCCGCCAGCCATCACTGGAACCTTGGCCTGGTGACATTCGCCAATGTGCCAACACCGCTGGCCGTGATTCAGGCAGCTTTCGGTCTCGGTGACTCCGGCAAATTGGCCCGGCATTTGAGCAGCAGCCTTGGCCGGGTGTTCGCCGGATACCTCGCGGCACTGGTCATCGGCATTGCCCTGGGACTGGCCATCGGCCGTTCGAAATGGGCCGAAGACCTGTTGCTGCCGCCGCTGGAAGTACTGCGGCCGATACCGGCCGTGGCCTGGATTCCCCTGGCGATCCTGATGTTCCCCTCGTCAGAACTGTCGATGGTCTTCATCACCTTCACCGGCGCGTTGTTTCCGATCCTGCTCAACACCGTGCATGGCGTCGAAGGTGTCGATCCACGGCTGATCGCCTCGGCGAAAAGCCTCGGGGCAGGGCGGCGGGCGATTCTGCTGGAAGTGATCCTGCCGGGGGCTGCGCCAAGCATCATCACGGGCCTGGCCATCGGCATGGGCACCTCGTGGTTTTGCCTGGTGACCGCCGAGATGATCTCCGGCCAATACGGCATCGGCTATTACACCTGGGAGTCCTACACCATCCAGAACTACGCCGACATCGTGGTCGGCATGTTGCTGATCGGGGTGCTCGGGATGGGCAGCAGCCTGTTGATCAAGCGCCTCGGCGGTCTGTTCACGCCTTGGCATCGACCACGAGGAAAAGTCTGATGAGCGTCTTTCAACACCCGCAAGGGCGCATCGATATTCACGCCCTGTCGATCAGCCTGGGCGAGGGCAACGACGCTTTTGAAGCGGTGCAGGGGCTCGATTGCCAGATCGAGCCGGGACAGTTCGTGTGCATCCTCGGGCCGTCCGGTTGCGGAAAATCCACCTTGCTCGGTGCGCTCGCCGGTCACCTGCAACCGCGCACCGGCGTCCTCAATGTCGACGGCGCGCCGGTGTCTGGCCCGTCGCCACAGCGCGGTATGGTGTTTCAGCAGCACACGCTGTTCCCTTGGCGCACGGTGCGCGACAACGTCGCCTTCGGCCTGAAAATGCGCGGTATCGGCAAAGCCGAACGGCACCGGGCCGCCGATGAAATCCTCGCCCTGGTGGGCCTTGAAGGCTTTGCCGAGCGCTGGCCGGATCAACTGTCCGGCGGCATGCAGCAGCGGGTGGAAATCGCCCGGGTGCTGGTCAATCGTCCACGGTTGTTGTTGATGGACGAACCCTTCGGTGCCCTCGACGCCCTGACTCGCTTGAACATGCAGGAACTGCTGCTGGACATCTGGACACGGATTCGCACCACCGTGGTGTTCGTGACCCACGACATCGACGAAGCGCTGTTCCTTGCCGATCGCTTGCTGGTGATGAGCTCGCGCCCCGGCCGGATCATCGAAGACCTGCACCTGGACTTCCCGCGGCCACGCACCACCGAGCTGGTGACGAGCCACGAGTTCTCGCGCTTGAAGCGTCATTGCCTCGAGCTTCTGCGTCACGAAGACGGTCTGCAGCTACCGCGCCTGAACCCTCTCGGACTTCCTCCTGAAAACAAACTGCCGCGATTTGCCCTATGACCTCATTATTTGATGTGACCGATAACGACGACATTCTTGCCCTGCAACCACGCCTGACCGATGAGGATGCCGGCGTGCGCCGCATCGCGCTGATCGACCTGGCTGACCTGGAAGAGCCCGATGGTCTGCTGTGGCTGGTCGATCGCCTGGCGCACGACCCGGCCGAGGAGGTTCGCGCCGAAGCCGCGCGCTTGCTCGAAGCCTGGGAGGACGGGCCCGTGGTCGAGGCACTGTGCCAGGCCCTGACCGATCCCGCGCCACAGGTTCAAGCCGCCGCCGCGCAAAGCCTCAGCCTGCTCAAGAGCGAAGCGGCAGGCAGGGTGATTCTGCCGTGGACCGGACATGCCGACATCGGCGTGCGCATCGCTGCATTCAGGGCCTTGCGCGAGTTGCGCTTTCCCCAAGCCGCCCCGGCGGCCTTGCTGGCGCTGGACGATCACGACGCCAACGTCCGCCGTGAAGCGGTCGGCGTGCTGGGCTGGCTCAAGCAGCTCGATGCCTTGCCGGCCCTGGCGCGGCTGGCCAGTGATGACCCGGACACCGACGTCCGTCGCGCGGCCACCGGGGCGTTGGGGCTGGCGTCTGACGCACAGGTGCTGCCGGCCCTGCGACAGGCGCTGCAGGACCAGGCCTGGCAAGTGCGCGAAGAGGCCGCCACCACGCTGGGAAAGGTCGGGCATGCCGACGCCGGTGCCGCGCTGGTCGACGCCTTGGGCGACGATTACTGGCAAGTCCGCCTGCGCGCCACCCGCAGCCTCGGGCGTATACGTTATGCCCCGGCCCTGGAAGCCTTGATCGAAACCCTCGGCCACCGCATCAGCAATCTGCGCAAGGAAGCCGCGCTGGCCTTGGGCGAGTTGAACGAGCGGGGTGCCATCGCGCCGTTGTTGGCCGCCCAGGACGACGGCGACCCGGAAGTGCGCAAGGCGGTGCGCATCGCCTTGAGTCAACTGCAATGAACCCGCTGGCCATCGGCAATTCCCGAAGCAAACAACAATTGCGCCTGAACTGGCCGGACGGTCGCGAACAGCGGTTGGACCACGTCGAGTTGCGTCGCCAATGCCCGTGTTCGCAATGCCGGGCGTTTCGAATGCGGGGAATGGCGCCGCTGGTTGATGCTCGCATTGAGGTGGTCGAAGTGAATTCGCAGGGGTATGGATTGCAGTTGGTGTTCAGTGATGGGCATGAGCGGGGGATTTATCCGTGGGCTTATCTGGCTGGACTTAGGGACTGAATATTCAGTCTGGAGCATTTCCCCCCTATGTGCGGTTCCAGTTGTTTATGTCGCGAATGCAGGTTCAGTAATGGCTCGGATAAATGCATCGTCCACAGTCTTTGCTCCATACTTGTGCATGAACTCACTACCGTTGGCAAAGCGATTGAAGCGTTTCTGACTAATCATGTAAAAATAATCACAATGGTTAATGACTTCATCAACATTGTGCGAGGAGACAAGAATGGCGGTGCCCTCTCTGGCAGCGCCGTGAAGACATTGCCAAATATAGTGACGAAATTCTGGATCTACACCAGCAGTAGGTTCGTCGAGAATCACGAAGTCTGCAGAGATTGAAAGAAGAGAAAGAGTAAAGAACCAGCGTGTTTCTCCGTAGCTGCATAGCGATGATTTTTTGTTCCAGATATCTTGGTAGCGGTCAACTATCGCAGGGCTCCACGCACTTAATTTTTTTAGGGTTTTATCTTGTGTCATTGGCTCGCTTGATGACAGCGCAGTCACCATTTTAAAAATGTCACGCATGCGCAACGGTGGAGAAGTGGTAATGATCTGAGAAAGGTATAAGAAATGACTAAAGTCGTTTTTTATGAAGCCGCACTTTGCTTTTTTAAGGTCACAGATGATATCGAAAAAAGTTGTTTTTCCAGAGCCATTGGGCCCGAGAATTCCGACAATATCGCCTTGAGTAACCTCAAGAGACGCCTGGGTTAAGAGGGGGGTGGTTGAATAGGAGAAATCAATGTTTTGCACCCTGAACTTTTTCATCAGTACCGGCTCCATACAGGATTTATTCTAAGATATTTGAATGTCTTAAACAGTGTAAAAGTGAATAAAAGAACTATTGCGATTGTGGTGGGCTTATTGGATTGAAGGCCTTGTTCCATTATTTTGCTTGCAAGAGTTAGTGGGTTTGCAAGATTCAAGGTGTCAGTGATGTGGTTTGCTGTGCCGGTACTCATTACTCCGAGAATTAACATGCAGAACGAAAAGATGGAAAGCAACGTGTTCGAGTTCTGAAAGTTGATCGGTAGCCATGAAAATACAGCGCCGAGAGTGCAGAACATGATGAAGCAGACGTAGAAGCGTAGTGTGATACTTAGTAATTCATTGAGGTTGTAGTTTCCAAATGGAAATTTCGTCATTAGGTAAAAGGTCGCACAATAGGAAGTCGATATTAGTGAGTAGGTAATGAAGTGTGATGAAAGGAAAATTAGTTTTGAGTCCTTGGAGTAAATAAATGATCGGGTGAATCCGCTTTCCCTTCTTCCGATTATGTAAAAGGCGAATCCGAATAATGCAACGCTCGAGGAAATGTAGGCATAAAACCATGCTGAGACTGTAATGTAGTTACTGGAAAAATAGTTGGCGTCTTGCCTGGTCGCTGCAAAAAAATAGAACATCGCGCAAGGTGATATCATGATCCAAAATAATGAGATGGGTTCTTTTAATTGTTCTTTAATGAATATGGAGGTCAGGGAAAAAATTCTGGGCCAGATATTTTTAGTCATGATTGAATTCTCTATGGGAATGGAACCATTGTTTCTTTTCTTTCGTTATGTATTTCGAGGCAAAAAGAGTCTGAATAGTCGTTGATTATGTTTATGTCTGCTGAATTGTTCATGTGCATAAATATAGAAGGTGAAGTGAATTTGCAGAATGTGTAGTTGGTTCCTTTTATTTGAGTTGTTTTATGTAGAGGTTGTTTTTGCTCGTTGTGTTTGCCACTTGAAATTAAGTGGTGTTGCAAGAGTTAGTTGATTTTTCTGTTGGGTGCAAGTGAGATTTTTTTGTGTTGTAGGGGCATTCCTACATGCTTTCAGGAAGTGTCCTGCAAGAGATTCGGAGCCTTAGTGATTTGGTATGGTTTTAGTGCGGATAGTGTCTGTCGTGGAATTGTGAGATTTCTTTTTCAAACCATGTTTTAGTTTTCGGTAAGTAGAAATGATCTTGCTATGTCGAGTAGGGTATTTCCGTAGGATTAAATGTGCGTTTTTTTGCTTTTTTTTATGACGTTTATTTTTTTAAAGTGCTGACTTTTTCAAAAATACGACGAACGGTAGGCCTTGTTTTTTTTATCGTCCGTTTTGTTAGAGCAAGGAGCTCAGGGTATTGATCAGGCCCTTAGCGAGACAGCGACGGCCGGAGACCTTGGCGGTGGCAAGCCCGGTGGGTCTTACTATCACTATGTGGTGCAGTCGGTTTTCGAACCGCTGGATCAGGTGTTGAAGTTACAGCGATGCACTTGCCTGCTGATGCCGTCACGGCGCTGGAAGATTTCGCGGGTTGATGCGCAGGTTTGGGTTATCGATTTGCACTCGCAGGGGTATGGATTGCAACTGATCTTCAGCGATGGCCACGATCGCGGCATCTATCCCTGGCCCTATCTGGCACAACTCGCCCCCGAACCCACCGGAATCTAACGGTGGGAGCGAGCCTGCTCGCGATGGCGGCCTGACGGTCGCCATTGATATTGACTGGACGGCGCTTATCGCGAGCAAGCTCCCACACAGGGATCCGTGGTGGTCAGAAAGACTTGCTGATGCTCGCCACTACCGTCGCGCTGCACACATCATCGAACCCCCAATTGCTGGCGCACTGGCTCTTCGACAGGTTGGTGTCGACGTAGCTCAGGCCCAGCGTTACGCCGGCCAGTTCGTGGGTCAGTCGGACTTCCCATTCGCGGTACGAATCCTCGGCTTCACCCGAGTTCGAATACAGGGTCGGGTCCTTGAAGTCCATGTTGCCGTAACGCAGTTTCAGGCCGGTGCCATAGGGCAACTCGGTTTCATAACCGACGTAGGTGTAGAGCGAGTTCTGCTGGCTGTCTATGCCCGGCGCATCGTTGGAGTAATAGGCGCCGAGCTTCACCCCATAAACGCTGAGAATGCCGTAGACCTCGCTCTGATTGAACTGGCTCTCTTTCGGGTAACTGTATTTGAGATAACCAAGGTCGAGATTGACCGCATCGGTGGCTTGCCACAGCCAACCGGCGTAGTAGTCGATCTCTTGTCGGGTCTTCAGGCCGCCGCCAAAATCGACGTTGGAACTCCATGCGCCCAGGTACAGGCCACTGCTGTGGGTCAGGGTTGCGCCGGCCTGCAGGGCCGGGTCGTTCTGGGTTTGCGATATGCCACGGCTGCGGTAGTCGCTGGCCAGGTTGACGTCCAGCAGCAACGAGAAATCATCATTCAAGGGCACGGCCTGGCTGCTTAAAGGCAGCAGACTCAAGGAGCCGAGGGCGAACAGGGTGAAAGCTTTCATGGGGTACGTCCCGCTATTGTGATTGTTATAGGCAGAAGTCGGGCATGGCTGCGCCTGGCCCCGTGTTGAGAAACACGGAGTCGGGCAGCGGAGGGGTTGCTGTTTTTCTTAGAGGGTTGGTGCGTAGACCTGACGACCGGCGAACCAGGTTTGCAACACTTGGGTGTCGTGCAGGGCTTTTTCGTCGACGCTGAACACATCGCGGTCGACCACGATGAAGTCGGCCTGTTTGCCAGCGGTCAAGGAACCGATCTGTTTGTCCAGGCCAATGGTGCGGGCGGCGTTGAGGGTATAGGCGTAGAACATGGTTTCGCGGTCGATGCGTTCATCGGCGTTGAGCACGCCCATTGGACCGACCCGGGTCATGGCCTGGGCCATGGCGTTCCACGGATTGGGCGAAGACACCGGCCAGTCGCTGGCCCCGGCGATGGTTGCGCCTTGCTTGAGCAAGGAGTGCGCCGGGTATTGGTAACGGAACGCCAGGGCACTGACGTAAGGCTTGATCATGTCCGTGGTGTAGTCGTCGGCACTGGCCCACAGCAGTTGCATCGAAGCGATGACATCGAGCGGTTTGAAGCGGGCGAACTCTTTCGGATTGACGATCTGCAAGTGCGTGATCGAGTGGGTCACGCCGCTCTGCCGGTCCTTGCGCGCCTGGGCGATGCCATTGAGCGATTCGCGTACCGCGCGGTCGCCGATGGCGTGGATGTGCACCAGCCAGCCCCGTTGATCGATGGCGCTGACCAGCTCACCGAAGTGCTTGGGATCGATCAGCAGTTCGCCCGGTTTGTGCGAGTTGGTGTAGGGATCGATCATCGCTGCGCTCTGCGCCGGGTACTCGATCACGCCGTCGGCGAAGATCTTCAGGCCCGGCAGCGTCAGGTTGGGGATGCCCTGGAACTGCTGGCGGACCTTGTCCAGGGTGTCGAGATCGGCCGGCACGCTTTTCGGATTGGCCACCAGCAACGCGGCGACGTGGGCGGTCATGCCGCCGCTTTCGGACAGGGCTTTGTACACCGGCAGCACGCCCACGGTTTTCTCCGTGGGCTTGAGGGCGAACAGCGGTTCGCCAGGCGCGGCGTTGGCCGCAGGGTCCATCCACGCCGTGATGCCGAGGCTGTTGTTGTAGCTCACGGCGGTTTGCGCTGCCTTGAGCATGTCGGCGGCACTTGGCGACGGCATTTTCGAGGACACCCTGTCCCAACCGGCGTCCACCAGAAATCCGTTGGGGCTGCCATCGGCGAGTTTGCCGATGGTGCCTTTCTCGGCGTCCGGCAGGTTTTTCAGCAGCGTCGCATCGATGCCGGCGCGCTTGAGCATCACATTGTTGGCCCAGGCCGTGTGGTGATCGCTGCCGGTAAACACCACGGGCACGTCGGCCCATTCGCCGCTGTTGAATGTCTTGCCCAGGGCTTCGGACTGCGCCCAGTAAGCGGAGCTCATGCCAGCCACGGTCAGGACATCGCCATGCCGGGCCTTGCCGTCGTCACGCCAGGCACGCAGGCGTTTTTCCAGTTCGTCGAGCTCGACCACCTCGTCTTCCATGTTGGCCGCGACCATTTCCAGTCCGCCGAAAATCGCGTGGGAATGACTGTCGATCAGGCCGGGCATCAGGGTCTTGCCACCCAGGTCGATGACTTGGGTCCCTGAGTCGATCAAGGCCTTGATCTGCGCATCGCTGCCCACTTGCAGCACTTTGCCGTTCTGCACCGCCAGGGCCTGAACCTTGGGCTGGTTGCGGTCGGCGGTGAAAATCTTGCCGTTGAACAACACCAGATCAGTCGCCGCCATGGCTTCCAACGAGGCAAAACTCATTGCCACCATCAGTAGATTCGGGATGAATCTTTTCATTGAATGTTTCCTTGTTATTGCGTCTGATGGCCAGATTAGTGGCTTGCCGCCGTCGGCAGAACGCCTCACTCACGAAAAACGTTTTTGCCTGAATGGAAAAAGAATGGACAAGTTGGGTGCACTGAAAATGTTCGTGGTCACCGCGCAACTGGGCAGTTTCAGTCGCGCCGCCGAGCAACTGGGCAAGACCCCATCGGCCCTGACCAAAGCGGTCAACCATCTGGAGACGGAGCTGGGCGCGCGTTTGTTCGAGCGCAGCACCCGGCGGATTTCGCTCACGGAATCCGGACGTCTTTACCTGGAAACCGCGCGTCAGGTCTTGCAGCGGCTGGACGAGGCGGGCGAGGAGATCGAGCAGTTGCAGCACGGCTTGCGCGGCAGTCTGAAAATCACCGCACCGCTGGCTTATGGACAGGCTTTTCTTGACCTGGTCGTGGGCGGTTTTCTTGAGCAATACCCGCAGATCGACCTGCAAGTGGACCTGTGCGATGCGTTCGTCAATTTGCTCGAAAGCGGCTACGACCTGGCGTTGCGCGAAGGGCATGACGACTTGCCGGGGCTGATCGCCCGGGTGGTCGGCAGCAATCGCCTGGCGTTGTGTGGCAGCCCGGAATATCTGGCGCGCAAGGGGCTGCCGGTCACCCCGCAAACCCTTGATCAGCACGAATGGTTGTTGTATCGCCACCCATTGCTCAGCCGCGAATTCTGGTGGGTCGAGCGCGACGGCCAGCGCCTGAGTCTGCCGCAGCCCCAGACGCCACGATTGCGCAGCGACAATTACGATCTGTTGCTGGCCAATGCCCTGGCCGGGCGCGGTCTGCTGCACACCCCGCTATGGAGCGCCGCGCCGTACCTCGCCGACGGGCGACTGGTGCAGGTGATGGCCGACTACGACATCGACCCGGACAGCTTTGGCCCGCACATTCTGGCGGTGTACCCCAGCCATCGGCGGGCCACGGCCAAAGTGCTGGCGTTTATCGATTACATCGCAGGGTTTCTGGCTTCACGTGGTCTGTAAGAGCAGTCGGTCGGCTGCTCCTACAGAAGTCCTTGTAAGAAAAAATCGAAAAGAGTACAAATGTACTCCATGACGACTCTCACTCCCCGCCGTACTGCCATCCTGACCTTTATCCGCGAGCGCATCGCCGAACACGGTCAGTCCCCGAGCCTCGCCGAGATCAGCGAGGCGTTCGGTTTCGCCTCCCGCAGCGTGGCGCGCAAGCATGTGCTGGCGCTCACCGAAGCCGGGTTTATCGAGGTCAATCCGCATCAGGCCCGGGGCATTCGCCTGCTCGGGCAGCCACCGCGTCCCGAACTGCTGGACATCCCGGTGCTCGGTCGGGTGGCGGCCGGTGCGCCCATTGGCGCCGATGCCGAAATCCATAGCCGCCTGCTGCTCGACCCGTCGATTTTCTCCCGGGTGCCGGACTACATGCTGCGGGTCCGCGGTGACTCGATGATCGAGGACGGCATTCTCGACGGCGATCTGGTGGGCGTGCACCGCAACCCCGAGGCGCTCAACGGCCAGATCGTCGTGGCGCGCCTGGACGGCGAGGTCACCATCAAGCGTTTCGAGCGGGTCGGCGACCGGGTTCGCCTGTTGCCGCGCAACCCGGCCTACCAGCCGATCATCGTCGAGGCCGACCGGGACCTGGCCATCGAGGGGGTGTTCTGCGGTCTGGTGAGGCAAGGCTGATGGGTGCCGTCGTTGCGCTGGATACGCTGTTCAATGGCGGCGAGGTCTGGAAGGGCCGGCCTGCGCCGCCCGCCGTCAGCCCGCAACCCACCGGACATGCGGCGCTGGATGCGGCGTTGCCCACGGGCGGCTGGCCGGAAGCGGCGCTGACCGAAATCCTCCTGGCCGGGCAGGGCGTGGGCGAGTTGCAACTGGTGTGGCCGGCACTGGCGCGGCTGTCGGCGGCGGGCGAGCGCATTGTGCTGGTGGCGCCGCCCCATGTGCCGTATCCCCAGGCCTGGCAGAGCGCCGGTGTCGATCTGCGCCAGTTGTCGATCATCCAGGCCAGCGAACGCGATGCGCTGTGGGCGGCGGAACAATGCCTGCGTTCGGGCAGTTGCGGCGCGGTGCTGTGCTGGCCGCACAAGGCCGATGACCGCGCCCTGCGCCGCTTGCAGGTGGCGGCGGAAACCGGCTCGACCCTGGCGTTCGCCTATCGCTCGATCAGTGAAGCGATCAACCCGTCGCCAGCGGCCCTGCGCATCGCCATCGATGCCCCCATCAATGCCAAGCCTGCGCAACTGCGGGTGCTCAAGTGCCGGGGCGGCCTGGCCCGTTCGGCGCCGATTGCCTTTGCCGTAGGGCATTGAGGTTGCCATGCGCTGGGTCTGTATTCTTTTCCCGCAATTGGCGCTGGACGCGGTACTGCGTCAGCGCGCCGACCCCGAAGCGCCGCTGGCGTTGCTGACCGGCCCGGCCCAGCGCCGGGTGTTGCAGGCGGTCAATGGCCCGGCGCGGGCGCTGGGCTTGCGTCCCGGCCAGTCCATGAGCGCCGCCCAGGCCTTGAGCAAGGGCTTTGCCACGGCCGAATACGACACGGCTGAAATCGAACACTGGCAGCAGTTCCTGGCCGCCTGGGCGTATCGCTTCAGTTCCCAGGTCAGCGTGCATTACCCGCGCGCGCTGGTGTTTGAAATCGAGTCCAGCCTGGGACTGTTCGGTGGCTGGTCGCCCTTCGAGGCGCGTTTGCGCAGCGAGCTTGGCGAGTTGGGTTTCCGTCACCGCATCGTCGCCGCGCCCAACCCGGTAGCGGCGCGGATGTTGGCCAACGTCCATGACGGCCTGGTGGTGCCCGACGATCAAGCCTTGCAGTATCACCTCGGGCAATTGCCCGTCGACCGCATCGGGCTGGAGGCCAACGTCGCCACCGCGTTGTCGCGCATGGGCCTGCGCACCTTGAGCCAGGTGCAGGCGTTGCCTCGGCACAGCCTGGCGCGGCGCTTCGAGGCCCCGGTGCTCAAGCACCTGGACACCTTGCTTGGCTTGCGGCGCCTGGCGCTGGCGTTTTATCTGCCGCCGGACCGCTTCGATGTGCGTATCGAACTCAACTTCGATGTGCAATCCCATCAGGCCTTGCTGTTTCCGTTGCGCCGATTGACCGGCGATCTGTCGGCGTTTCTCTGCGGGCGCGACAGCGGCGTGCAACGTTTCGACCTGCACCTGGAACACGCTGGCTTGCCGGACACGTTGATCAAGGTGGGGCTGCTCAGCGCCGAGCGCGATCCGGCGATGCTCTTCGAACTGGCGCGGGGGCGGCTGGAGCAAGTGCAGGTCGAGGCGCCGGTGCGCGGTTTTCGCCTGCGCGCCGAAGACTTGCCGAGCTTCGTTCCGCAGTTTCAGGAGCTGTTCGACGATCGCCCACAGCAAACCTTGCCCTGGGAACAACTGCGCGAACGCCTGCGCGCTCGGCTGGGGGACGACGCGGTGCACGGCTTGCGCTTTCAGGCCGATCACCGTCCGGAGTGTGCGTGGCAAGCCAGTGCCGACCACCAGCCCTGCGCCGGATTGCCAAGCGTGCAACGGCCAGGCTGGCTGCTGACCGAACCGCTGGCGGTACACGAAGGCTCGACGCGCATTCTCATGGGCCCGGAACGCATCGAGTCCGGCTGGTGGGACGGCGACGACGTGCGCCGCGATTACTACCTGATCGAAACCCGTAGCGGCCAGCAGGGCTGGGCTTATCGTGCGGTCGGCGAGGATGGCCCGCTGTGGCTGCAGGGCTGGTTCGCATGAGCGCCGGGTATGCCGAACTGCACTGCCTGTCGAACTTCAGTTTCCAGCGCGGTGCCTCCAGTGCCCTTGAGTTGTTTCAGCGGGCAAAAAAACAGGGCTATCAGGCCCTGGCGATCACCGATGAATGCACCCTGGCCGGCATCGTCCGCGCCTGGCAAGCGGCGAAGTCCCTGGAGCTGCCCCTGATCATCGGCAGCGAAGTGCGCATCGAGAATGGCCCGAAACTGGTGCTGCTGGTGGAGAACCTCGAGGGTTACCAGGCGTTATGCCGACTGATTACCCGAGCCCGCCGCCGTACGCAAAAAGGCCAGTATCAAGTGTTGCGCGAGGACTTCAGCGAACCGTTGCCGGGGCTGCTGGCGCTGTGGGTGCCGGACACGGTCGATGATTTTGCACAGGGTGACTGGCTGAAACAGGTTTTCGCTGAACGGCTGTGGTTGGCGGTGCAGTTGCACCGTGGTCAGGACGATGCCCGGCGCCTCGATGCGCTGCTGACGCTGGCCAGGGAGCTGCAGATTCCTGCGGTGGCCAGCGGCGATGTACACATGCACGCTCGCGGGCGGCGCGCCTTGCAGGACACCATGACCGCGATCCGCTATCACCTGCCGGTGGCCGATGCCGGGTTGCGCCTGCACCCCAACGGCGAACGCCACCTGCGCAGCCTCGACGTCTTGCGCGATCTCTATCCAGCGGCCTTGCTCGACGAAACCCTGGCCATCGCCCGGCGCTGCACGTTCGACCTCGGCCAGCTGCGTTATCAGTATCCACGGGAGCTGGTGCCGCAAGGGCACAGCGCCGCGTCCTGGCTGCGCGAGTTGACCGAGCGCGGCATTCGCGAGCGCTGGCCCGGCGGGGCGAGCGAGAAGGTGCGCGGCCTGATCGACAAGGAACTGGGGCTGATCGCCGAGCTGGGTTATGAAAGCTATTTCCTGACCGTGCAGGACATCGTTGCCTTCGCCCGGCGCGAGAAGATTCTGTGTCAGGGCCGGGGCTCGGCGGCCAACTCGGCGGTGTGTTTCGCCTTGGGCATCACCGAGATCGACCCTGATCGCATGAACATGCTGTTCGAGCGCTTTCTCTCCAAGGAACGCAACGAACCGCCGGACATCGACGTCGATTTCGAGCACGAACGCCGCGAAGAAGTCTTGCAGTATGTGTTCCAGCGTTATGGCCGGGGGCGTGCCGCGCTGACCGCCGTGGTCAGCAGCTATCACGGCGCCGGCGCGGTGCGCGACGTGGCCAAGGCGCTGGGGTTGCCGCCGGATCAGGTCAACGCCCTGGCCGACTGCTGTGGCCACTGGAGCGATCAGGCTCCGCCCGTGGAGCGCCTGCGTGAAGGCGGGTTCGACCCTGACAGCCCGGTGTTGCGCAGGGTCCTCAGCCTGACCCGGCAACTGATCGGGTTTCCCCGGCACCTGTCCCAGCACCCCGGCGGCTTCGTGATTTCCGAGCAGCCGCTGGACCATCTCGTGCCGGTGGAGAACGCCGCCATGGCCGAGCGCACCATCATTCAGTGGGACAAGGACGATCTCGATGCGGTCGGGTTGCTCAAGGTGGATATCCTGGCCTTGGGCATGCTCAGCGCGATTCGTCGCTGTTTCGATTTGCTGCGCCGTCATCGCAACCTGGACCTGAGCCTGGCGACGATCCCCTCCGAAGACGCGCCAACCTACGACATGATCGGCCGCGCCGACACCATCGGCGTGTTCCAGATCGAATCCCGGGCACAAATGTCGATGCTGCCCAGGCTCAAGCCGCGCAAGTTCTATGACCTGGTGATCGAGGTGGCCATCGTCCGCCCCGGACCGATCCAGGGCGGCATGGTGCATCCGTACCTGCGCCGGCGAAACAAGGAAGAACTCGAAAGCTATCCCTCGGAAGAGTTGCGGGAGGTGTTGAAGCGCACCCTGGGCGTTCCACTGTTTCAGGAACAGGTGATGCAGATCGCCATTGTTGCCGCCGACTACAGCCCCGGCGAGGCCGACCAGCTACGCCGCTCCATGGCGGCCTGGAAACGTCATGGCGGGCTGGAGCCGCACAAGGATCGGCTGGCCGCCGGCATGAAGAAAAAAGGCTACACGGCTGAATTCGCCGCGCAGATTTTCGAGCAGATCAAGGGCTTTGGCAGTTACGGTTTTCCCGAATCCCACGCCGCCAGTTTTGCCTTGCTGACCTATGCCAGTTGCTGGTTGAAATGCCACGAGCCGGCAGCCTTTGCCTGTGCGCTGATCAACAGTTGGCCCATGGGTTTCTACAGCCCGGACCAGATTCTGCAGGACGCGCGTCGCCACCATCTGCAGATCCGCCCGGTGGACGTGCGGGCCAGCGACTGGGATTGCAGCCTGGAACCGCTCAGCGGCGGGCAACCGGCGATTCGCCTGGGGTTGCGCATGATCAAGGGCTTTCGCGAGGACGATGCCCGGCGTATCGAGGCGGCGCGCTCGAACGGTGCGTTTGCCGACGTCGCCGACCTTGGCGAACGGGCGCGACTCGATGCCCGCGCCCAGGAGCTACTGGCCGATGCCGGTGCGCTGCGGGGGTTGGCCGGTGATCGGCATCGGGCGCGCTGGGAAGTGGCGGGGGTGCAAAAGCAGCTTGGCCTGTTTGCCGGCCTGCCCAGTCAGGAGGAGGGCGCTGTGTCGCTGCCCAAACCCACGGTGGGCGAGGACCTGCTGGCCGATTACAACAGTCTGGGCACCACCTTGGGGCCGCATCCGCTGGCGTTGTTGCGCGGTGAGTTGAAGGCACGGCGCTGCCGCAGTTCCAAGGAATTGCTGGCGGTCGAGCACGGGCGGCCAGTCAGCGTCGCCGGCCTGGTGACGGGACGGCAGCGACCGGGCACCGCCAGCGGCGTGACCTTCGTCACCCTGGAAGACGAGTTCGGCAACGTCAACGTGGTGGTCTGGCGCGACCTGGCCGAGCGGCAACGCCAGGTGCTGGTCGGCTCACAATTGCTCAAGGTCGATGGGCGCTGGGAAAAAGAGGGCGAAGTGCGCCACCTGATTGCCGGGCGCTTGAGTGACCTGAGCCCACTGTTGGACGGCATCAGCGTGCGTAGCCGGGATTTCCGCTAACGACGCACCCCTGTAGGAGCGAGCTTGCTCGCGATGGGCGCAAGAACACCGCAGTTCATCAGGCACCCCGCATTATCGTTGACGTTTTTCGCGAACAAGCTCGCTCCTGCAGGGGATATGCGCAGCGTACTACTTGGCCTCCGGCCAAAACCGCTCCCCACCCCCCGGCGCTTCCGTCCAGGTCTGCAACGAGCGTGTCGGCAGATCGAAGTAATCCCGCGTGCGCGCATAACCATGGCCGCCCATCCGCCCGATCGCGTCGAGCCCCAGTTGATCGATGTACAGGGTTTTCGGGTCGATCAGTTCATCGCGGACATGGGCCATCAGCACTTCGCCGAAGATGATTTCCCGCGACTGGCCGATGGACAGCGCCATCATCCGGCGACATTCCAGCGCCACCGGCGCTTCGCCGATCCGTGGGCATTTGACCGTGGTGCCGGGAATGGCGGTGAGGCCGGCGGCGGTGAGTTCGTCGAAGCCGGGGGCGAAGGGCACGGCGCAGACGTTCATGGCTTCCACCAGCGCATCACTGACGATGTTGACGGTGAATTCCTGGTTGAGCTGGATGTTGCGCGTGGTGTCCTTGGGGCTCTGGTCGCCGTAGTTTTCCACGCCCAGGGCGAGGATCGGCGGATCGGCCGAGAGTGCATTGAAAAAGCTGAACGGGGCGGCGTTGATCCGGCCTTCACCGTCGACCGTGGTGACCAGGGCAATCGGCCGTGGCACCACGCTGCCGATCAGAATCTTGTATTTGTCTCGCGCACTCAGCGTGCTGAAGTCGAAGCTTTGCATGGGCAGGATTCTCTAAAGAAGTGGATCGATGGCGCTCAGTGGCGCCTGTGCGCTGTAGTCGTCGGCGAACGGGATGGCCGGTTGGAACAAGGTCTTCCAGTCCGGTTGGCCAAAGGCCCGCTCGCTGTGGCTGCGCATCAGTTTTTCGAATTGCTGTTGGGCCTGGCGTTGCAGGATGGAGTAGTCGACACCCTGGACCTGGCCGTCCTGCATCACGCAGCGGCCATCGATGTAACTGGCGATGCAGTCGTCGCCGCGTCCGGCCAGCACCAGGTTTTTCAACGGGTCGAACAGCGGCCCCAGGTGCAGGCCGCGCAGGCTGAACACGGTGATGTCGGCCTTGGCCCCCGGCGCCAGGCGACCGATATCGTCACGCCCCAGTGCCTTCGCGCCGCCGAGGGTGGCGGCGTTGTACAGGTCCAATGTGCTAGTCAGCGAATGGCCGCCCTCCATCAGTCGAGCGATGTTCAGGCCCTGGCGCATGTTGTCGAGCAAATCCGCTGGCCAGGTGTCGCTGCCCAGGGCGAAGTTGATGCCCTTGGCCCGATAGCGGCCGAAGGCGTTGAGCGCCTCGCCATCCCGGGCAAATACCACAGGGCAATGCACCAGGCTCGCGCCGCCATCCACCAGCCGCTGCAGGTCGTCATCGCCCTGGGTGTAGATGCCGTGGGGCAGCAGGCTGCGCGGATTCAAAAGCCCAAGCTGCTGCAACCAGCCCAGCGGTGACGCGCCTCGCAGTTGTTCGACCATCGCCACTTCGCCGAGCCCCTGGCAACAATGCAAACGCATCGGTGCGTTCAGCTCGCGGCTCAGCGCCGCGGTGCGTTGCAGCAGCGCCGGCGTGCAGGTCTGGATGCGGTCCGGCAACAGCGCACCACGAATCAGGCCGTCGTTCGCGCCGTCGAAATCCCGGAAAAACCGTTCCGCCGCATCGAGTCCGGCCAGGCCCCGGGCTTCATCCCAGTGATGCGCCAACGTGCCGTCGGCCTGCCAGTAACTCATGCCGCTCATGTAGCAAGGGCCGAGATACGTGCGCAGTCCCAATTCGCTTGCCACACCGGCCACCGCCGCAAACTCGTCGTAGGTCTCCGCCCATTGGCGGTAGTACATCGAGGTGATCGGCATGGCGGTGGTGATGCCGTTGCGGATCAGTTGGGTGAAGGCGTAGCGATACTTGAAGACTTCTTCTTCAGGGCTGTAGCTCTCCCGTGGTCCGCGCGCCAGATAGTCCGCCGACCACATCCGGCCCATGTCGCGCTCGTCGCCGTTGTCCAGGGTCAGGACCGTCGAGTCGAGATCGCCCAAGGCATCCAGATCGATGAAACCGGGGCCGATCAGCGCATTGCCGTAGTCGATCCATTGACCCACCGGCCCCGGATAACCGCGCCCGACAAACACAATGCGCGAGCCTTCGAACACCACTTCGCCATCGCGCCACAGCACGTGTTGCGTGCCGTCGAAGCCGACCACGCAACTGGCTCGAAGCCCGATGCGATTCACAAACGACTGTCCAGCAGGCGACCGCCCGAAGCGATCAACTGCCCGCCGCGATAAACCTGGCGAACCGGCCGCGAAACCACGGCTTCACCCAGGGTCTGCACCGGCATCAATATAAAGTCCGCCGGCCCGCCCAGCGCCAGTCCATAGTCCGTAGCGCCCAGTGCCCGAGCGCCATTCACCGTCGCCGCTTCGAACGCCGCCGCCAGTTCATCGTCCTTGTTCAGGTCGAAACGAAATGCCAGCAACATTGCTCGCTCCAGCATGTCGCCGTTGCCCATGGGCGACCAGGCGTCGCGAATGCCGTCGGAACCCAGGCAGACATTCACCCCGGTTTCGCGCAGGGCCAGGAATGGCGGCACCGCGCAATCGGCCGGTGCCGAGCTCATCAACGAAATACCCAGCGCCGCGAGGCGTTCGGCCACGGGTTTGACCTGGCTCCACGGCAGCATGCCGAGGCAGTAGGCATGACTGATCATCACCCGGCCCTGACGCCCGAAGTGTTCGGTGTAATCGGCGATCAGCGCGATTTGCCACAGTCCCAGTTCACCCTTGTCGTGCAGGTGAATGTCCACGCCACGGTCGAACTCGCTGGCCAGTTTGAACACGAAGTCGAGTTGGGCGATGGGGTCGTTGTCGATGCCGCAGGGGTCGAGGCCGCCGACGTTCTCCACGCCCAGGGCCATGGCTTTGCGCATCAGTTCGGCGGTGCCGGGGCGGCTGATCAGGCCGGTTTGCGGGAACACCACCAGTTGCAGGTCGATCAGGTCGCGGTACTTTTCCTGCAGTTGCTGCATGGCTTCGACGTGGCGCAGGCCGAACTCCGGGTCGATGTCGACGTGGCAGCGCATGGTCAGCGAGCCACGGGCGATGCAGTTTTCCAGCAGGGCTCCGGCCCGTTGCGCGATGGGGGTTTGGACTTCACGCAGGATCCGCCGTTCGTTGGCGATGTAGTCCTTGAGGGTCGGGCCGGCGCTGTTGGGGCGCCACGGCTGGCCCCAGAGGGTTTTGTCCAGGTGGACGTGGCTTTCCACCAGGGCCGGGGTCAGCAGTTGGTTTTGGCCATCGAGGTCGGTGGCGAGTAATTCAGTGGTCGAGGCCGGGCGACGTTGGGTGAACCGGCCGTTTTCGATCAGCAGGTCTTCGGCGGGGGTGCCGTAGGGGCGCACATTGCGCAGCCAGCGGGGTTGATTCATTGCAAACCTCAAGTTGTATGTTGTCAGGGCCGGCCTATTCGCGAGCAGGCTCGCTCCCACATGTGGAATGCGTCACCAGTGGGAGCGAGCCTGCTCGCGATGGCCGCGACTCGGTCTCAAGTCAGGCAATCAGCCCTTGAGCTTCGCCCAGATGCGGTCCTGCAGTTCTCGCGCCTTGTTGCTGCACTCTTTCTCGGGGCGCAGGCGCGAGGCGAATTCGTCGGGCATGTTGATGGCGTCCATCACACGCCATTTGGCGTCGATCAACGTGTCGCTCTGGATGCCGTTGGCATAGGCGATGGCGTTGGACACGGCGGCAGCGTTTTCCGGTTTCATCATCCAGTCGATGAAGATCTTCGCGTTGCCGGGGTGCGGGGCGCTTTTCGGCACGGCGAAGTTGTCCTGGAACATCGCCAGGCCTTCGCGCGGGTAGACGTACTTGATGGTGCTCTTCTGCAGCGTGGCGCGGGCGGTGGAGCCGTTCCAGTTCTGCATCATGATCACTTCACCGGAGGCCATGCGGTCGACGGTGTTGTCCGAGCTGTACATCTTCAGGAACGGTTTCTGTTTTTGCAGCAGTTCGAGGATGCGCTTGGCGTCCTGCGGGTTTTCGCTGCATTCGTCGACGTTCAGGTAATGGCTGGCGGCATTGATCACGCTGCTGGAGGTGTCGAGTGCGGCGAGCTGGCCTTGCAGTTCCTTGCGCGGTTCGAAGAACTCTTTCCACGAGTCGTCGAGTTTGCCGCCCGGCACCCGCGCACTGTCATAGGAAAACCCGGTGCTGCCCCACAGGTACGGTGCCGAGAATTTGCGGCCGGGGTCGAAACTCGGGTCGCGGAATGCCGGCTTCACGTATTGGAAATTGGGCAGGGTCGAGGCGTCGATTTCCAGCAGCAGGTTCTGGTTGATCAGGGTGCGCATGATCGACTGCGACGGCACGATCACGTCATACGCCGCGCCCCCGGCCTGCAATTTGGCCAGCAGGGTTTCGTTGCTGTCGTAGCCGTCCATGGTGACCTTGATCCCGGTCTCCTTTTCGAACTTGGCCAGCAGGTCGACCGGGTAGTAGTCGGTCCAGTTATAGAAGAACAGTTCCTTGGGCTCGGCGGCGTGTGCACTGAAAGCGGTGAAGCAACTCAAGGCCAGACTGGCAACGGCGAAACGCATGCTTTTCACTTTTTTGTTCATAAAAACAGGCTCCAGGCTCATTGTTGTTTACCGCGCTGTCCCAGCCAGAAGGCCAGCACCACCAGCACGATGGAAATCACCAGCATCAGGGTCGAAATCGCGTTGATCTCCGGCGTCACGCCGGCCTTGATCGCGGAGAAGATGTACACCGGCAGGGTGGTCGAACCCGGCCCGGCGACGAAGAAGGTCATGATGAAATCGTCGAGGCTGACCACGAACGCCAGCACCGAACCGGACAACACCGCCGGCCACAGCAGCGGCAAGGTCACCCGGCGAAACACCTGCCACGGGTTGGCGTACAGATCGTTCGCCGCTTCCAGCAGGCTCTTGTCCAGGTCATTGAGCCGCGCGCGGATCGGCAGGTACGCGAAGGGAATGCAGAAGCCGACGTGCGCGATGATCACTGTCAGCAAACCGAGCTTGATCCCCAGTGCCATGAACAGCAGCAAGGTGGCGACCGCCGTGACGATCTCCGGCAGGATCAGCGGCAGGTTGATCCCGCCCTCGACCATTTTCTGTCCGTAGAACGGCCGGTAGGTGGCCAGCGCCGCGAGCAGGGCAATGGCCGTGGCGCAGGCCGTGGCGATGCTGGCGACAATGATCGAGTTCAGCGCCGCCGTCTGGATCGACGGGTTGGCCAGAATCCGCCCATACCAGGCGAAGGAGAACTCGGTCCACACCGTCGCCGAGCGGTTGGCGTTGAAGCTGTAGGCAATCAACACCAGGATCGGCAGGTACAGATAAGCCAGCATCAACAGACTGACTTCACGGGTCAGGGGCAGTTTTTTCAGGTGCAGGGCGATCATGCTTGGGCTCCCCGACGCAGGGTCTTGGTGGCATTGCGGCTATAGAGGGCGTACAGCACCAGGGACAGCATCATGATCCCCAGCAACAGGAACGACAGCGAACTGCCCAGCGGCCAATTGCGCGCGGTGCCGAACTGTTGCTGGATCAGGTTGCCGATCATCAGCGTCTTGCCGCCGCCGAGAATCGCCGGGGTAATGAATGCGCCGAGGCTCGGCACGAACACCAGCAGGGAACCGGCAATCACCCCCGGCATCGACAGCGGCAAAATAATCCGCTTCAGCGCGTGCCAGCGATTGGCACCCAGGTCATAGGCGGCTTCCACCAGGCGCCAGTCGAGTTTCTCCAGGGTCGAGTAGATCGGCAGGATCATGAACGGCAGAAAGCTGTAGACCAGCCCGACGCTGACTGCGAAGTCGTTGTAGAGCAGGGTGATGCCGCCGGCCTGGGGGAACAGCGCATTGAGGGTTTGGGCGACCCAGCCCTGTTCGCGCAGGATGATCAGCCAGGCGTAGTTGCGGATCAGCAGGTTGGTCCAGAACGGGATGGTGATCAGCAAGACCATCAGGTTGCGCCGGCGCGGTGTCAGGCTCGACATCCACAAGGCCACCGGAAAGCCAAAGAGGAAGCACAACACGGTCGTGCCACCGGCCTGGAACACCGAGCGCAACAACGCTTGGGCGTAGACCCAGTTCAGCTCCAGTTCGCCGTCGAAACCTTCCTGGAAAAACAGCTGCACGTAGCTTTGCAGTTGCCAGTTGGCCTGCCAGTCGACGCCGCCATACACGTTGCGCGGCAACAGGCTGATGTAGCCCATGATGCCCAGCGGGATGGCGATCAGGGCCAGCAGGGTCAGAACCACCGGGCTGAGCAACAGCGCGCGGTTGAGGGCGGGAGAAGTGCTGCTGACGCTCATTTCAGGCCTCCATCAGCAAACAGGCGTGGGGCGGCAGGTTGACCGCGACGCGATCGCCCACCACCCGCCCGCGATTCAGGCCTTCGTTGTTCTCGCGCAGCATGACCTTGATGTCGTTGTTCAAGCGGCACTGATAGAGGGTCGCGGTGCCGACATACAACACCGCCTCGATCACCCCGCGCAGGTGATGCGGTTGCGTCGGATCGACCAGTTGCGAACGCTCCGGACGGAACGCCAGTTGCACGCTGGAGCCATCGAAGCCCTGGGCCGGGCAGGGGATTTCCACCGGCATGCCATTGGGCACGAAGAGTTTTTCGTTCTGCTGGCCGCGCTTGAGGTGGCCGGGCAGGAAGTTGATGTCGCCGATGAACTGCGCGACAAACTGATGTTGCGGCCGTTCGTAGATGTCATTGGGCGTGCCGATCTGCAGGATCTTGCCGGCGGACATCACCGCAATACGATCGGACAGGGTCAGCGCTTCTTCCTGGTCGTGGGTGACGAAAATGAAGGTGATCCCGGCTTCCTTCTGCACGCGCTTGAGTTCGACCTGCATTTCCTTGCGCAGCTTGAGGTCCAGGGCCGACAGCGGTTCGTCGAGCAACAGCACTTTCGGTTTCGGCGCCAGGGCCCGGGCCAGAGCCACGCGTTGCTGTTGACCACCGGACAATTCCGCCGGTTTGCGCTTGGCCAGGTGCTGCATTTGCACCAGCGCGAGCATTTCGTCGACCCGCTGCGCGATCTGCTTGTGATCAAGACCCTGCATCTCAAGGCCGAAGGCGATATTCTGCGCAACACTCATGTGCGGAAACAGCGCGTAGCTCTGGAAAACCGTGTTGACCCGGCGCTTGAACGGCGGCAAGTCATTGACCGGTTCGCCCGCGAGGCGAATTTCGCCGTCGCTGACGTGTTCGAAGCCGGCGATGGTGCGCAGCAGGGTGGTTTTGCCACAGCCGGAAGGGCCGAGCAGGGTGAAGAATTCGTTGTCGGCAATGTCGACTGAAACGTTGTCGAGGGCTGGAGCCAGCCCCGGATCGTCGGAATACCGTTTAAAGACGTTACGCACTTCGATTGCAACTGGACGACCCATAATGGTGCATTCCTCTAATTATTGTATGCAAAATCTGGATGCAATTTAGAAATACCCGGATTAACCTGCTCGTGCAACCCCCTTTTGAAAGGCTGTTCATTCGCCTGGGGCTGATTGCATGGCGCTGAAGGAGTGATCGAATGGCGGAAAAGAAACTGGAAACCACGGTCGACCGTGTCTACCAAGGGGTTTACGAGGCGATCAGTAAGCGCACCTTGCGTCCCGGGATGAAGCTGGGCGAGTCCTCGCTGGCCGAACTTTTCAATGTCAGCCGCACGTCGGTTCGTGCCGCGCTCAAGCAGCTGGAAGCCGATGGCCTGGTCACCACAGAGCCCAATAAAGGTGCGTCGGTATCGTTACCAAGCGACGAAGAGATCCGTTCGCTGTTCGAGACCCGGCGCCTGATCGAAATCGGCATCGTCAGCGAACTGTGCCGTCGCCGCGATACCGCCGTGACCCAGGATTTGCGCGATCACTTGCTGCTGGAGGACGAGGCGCATCAAAGTGGCGATCACGAGCGCTTGATCCATTTGCTTGGCGAGTTCCACATCAAACTGGCCCGCAGCCTGAACAACCCGGTGTTGCTGGACTGGTTCCAGAAACTGATCTCCCGCGCCTCGCTGTACGCCGCCGCGCTGGATGACGATAGCCACGAAGCCTGTCGCGATGACGAACACCTGCGGTTGATCGAGTACATCGAAGCCGGCAACCAGAGCGCGGCGATCGAACTGACCTGCATGCATTTGAACGGCATCGAGAAGGCGATACTGGATGTGGCCGCCACGTTGAAAACCGGTTATCACCCGCTTAAACACCTGATCGAGGTGTAATCATCCGGTCTGAAACTGCTCATGCACCCACATGGATTTTTTGCCAGCCACAGGTTTTGGTCGTTCAAGATGGATCGCGAGAATTAGCTATACCTCTATGAAACCAATGGCATCCGTGATGCTCGAAACAAACGGGTGTGATTTTCTGGATAAGGCCAACCGATGCAGTTTCTAGAGGATAGCCACGGGTGTGCCGGCTGGAGCGGCGAAATGGCCGGGCGCATTCGTGCGTTCGACTGGAGCCGGACCGAGCTGGGCAACATCGATACCTGGCCCAAGAGCCTGAGCGGCTCGGTGCAGCTGATGCTTGCCTCGCCACTGCCGATGGTGATGCTCTGGGGGCGGCCCGGCTACATGATCTATAACGATGCCTATTCGGAGTTTGCCGGCGGGCGTCATCCTTATCTGTTGGGTTCTCCGGTCGAGCTGGGCTGGCCGGAAGTCGCCGAATTCAATCGACATGTCGTCGATACCTGCCTGGCCGGCGGTACCTTGTCCTACCGCAATAAAGAATTGGTACTGCTCAGGAGCGGCATCCCGGAAGACGTGTGGATGGACCTCTATTACAGCCCGGTCGCCGATGATGACGGCCAGCCCGCCGGGGTCATGGCGATGGTCGTCGAGACCACCGAGCGGGTGATTTCCGAACGCCGTCGCCAGACCGCCGAAGATGCCTATCGCGCCGACAACGAACGGGTACGCCTGGCGTTGAATGCCGGCGCCTTGCTGGGTTCGTTTGTCTGGGACGTGAAGAGCAATGTGCTGAGCGGCGATGAGCGTTTCGCCCGCACCTTTTCCTATCCCGCCGAACAGCCGCTGGACAACCTGCCACAAGACATCGCTGAAGCGCATATCCACCGTGACGACCTCGGTTGGCTGCAGGAACAGGTCCGGCAATCGATGGCGACGGGCGAACCCTTCAATGCCGAATATCGGGTCATCCGCCCTGATGGCAGCTATCTGTGGGTACTCGCCAGTGGCTGTTGCGAGTTCAATGAACAGGGCGAGCCGTTTCGTTTCCCCGGGGTGTTGATCGACATTCATGAACGCAAGATCGCCGAAGAGTCCTTGCTCAGGTTCACCCGCAACCTGGAGCAACGCGTGGCCGATGAAGTCGAGGCGCGACTGGCGGCGGAAGAACAATTGCGCCAATCACAGAAGCTCGAAGCCATCGGCGGCCTGACCGGCGGCGTGGCCCACGACTTCAACAATCTGTTGCAGGTGATCGCCGGCAACCTGCACTTGCTGGCCCGGCATGAGCCGAATAACGCCAATGTCCAGCGCCGGGTGGCGGCGTCGATTGCCGCCGTCGAACGCGGGGCAAAACTGTCTTCGCAATTGCTCGCGTTTGCCCGTCGCCAGCCCTTGTCCCCGGCCATTTATACGCCTGAGCAGATTTTCGATGGCCTAGGTGAGCTGTTGCAGCGTGCGTTGGGTGAAACCTTCCAGGTGCAAATGCGTGCGCCCGCCAACCTTTGGCAGGTGTTCGTCGATCGCAATCAACTGGAAAATGCCATTCTCAACCTGGCCATCAATGCCCGTGATGCCATGAAAGGTGAGGGGACCATCGACCTGAGCGCAGAAAACATCCGCCTTGATCGCGCCTTTTGCACAGGCAAGGGTATTGTCGCCGGCGACTATGTACGGGTATCGGTGGCCGACACCGGTGCGGGCATGCCACCGCAGGTGCTCGCCCAGGCGTTCGAACCGTTCTTCACCACCAAACCGGATGGCCAAGGGACAGGGCTTGGCTTGAGCATGGTGTTCGGTTTCGTCAAACAGAGCGGCGGGCACATCGAGATGTCCAGTGTCGTCGGCGAAGGTACCCGGGTGCAGCTGTACTTCCCGCGCAGCCTGCGCACGGCGGGCAATGAAACAAGCACTCCTGAAGTGCAGCAACGGGGCGGGCACGAGCGGATTCTGGTGGTCGAGGACAATGAAGCGGTGCGCATGTCGACGGTGGAGTTGTTGCGCGAGGAGGGCTATCAGGTGCTGACGGCCGGCAATGCCGATATCGCCATGCAGATGTTGCTGGAAGGCGTCGCGGTGGACCTGATTTTCACCGATGTGGTCATGCCGGGCCTGATCAAGAGCTCGGATCTCGCGGCGTGGGCCAAGGTGCAGAATCCGCCCGTGACGGTGCTGTTCACCTCGGGGCATACCCGTGACATTATCTCGCGCAACCACCAACTCAGCCCGGATACCCATTTGCTGGGCAAGCCCTACGGCCCCGACGCGCTGACCCGCATGATTCGTACGGTGCTCAACCGTTGACCCAAAAACCTGTAGGCGCTGGCTTGTCGGGTCGCCGCATCGCAGCGATCGCGTCAGGTCAGTCGCCTCTTTATTGACTGCAAGTCAGCTCACAGTAATTTGAATTTTTCAGATATCCAATCAAGGCGACCTGATGACCTCGAACCGCACCTCCACTCCAACCTCCGGCATGGTCAAGGTACGCGGTGCCCGGGAACACAACCTCAAGAACGTCGATGTCGATATTCCCCGCGATGCCCTGGTGGTGTTCACCGGGGTGTCCGGTTCGGGAAAATCGTCGCTGGCGTTTTCGACCCTCTACGCTGAAGCGCAGCGGCGCTATTTCGAATCCGTCGCCCCTTATGCGCGGCGCCTGATCGATCAGGTCGGCGTCCCGGATGTGGACTCCATCGAAGGCTTGCCGCCGGCCGTGGCCCTGCAGCAGCAACGGGGCACGCCAAGCACGCGTTCTTCGGTGGGCAGCGTGACGACGTTGTCGAGCCTGATCCGCATGCTCTATTCCCGCGCCGGCAGTTACCCGCCGGGCCAGCCGATGCTGTACGCCGAAGATTTTTCGCCCAATACGCCCCAGGGTGCCTGCCCGGAATGTCACGGCCTGGGCCGGGTGTATGAAGTCACCGAGGCGCTGATGGTCCCGGACCCGAGCCTGACCATCCGCCAGCGCGCCGTCGCCTCGTGGCCCCTGGCCTGGCAGGGCCAGAACCTGCGCGACATTCTGGTGACCATGGGCTACGACGTCGATATTCCCTGGCGTGACCTGCCGAAAAAGCAACGCGACTGGATTCTGTTCACCGAGGAAACCCCGACGGTGCCGGTGTATGCCGGCCTCACTCCGGAAGAAACCCGGGTCGCCCTCAAGCGCAAGATGGAACCGAGTTACCAGGGCACCTTCACCGGCGCGCGTCGCTACATCCTGCACACCTTCACCCACTCGCAGAGTGCGCTGATGAAAAAGCGTGTCTCGCAGTTCATGCTCGGCAGCCCGTGCCCGTTGTGCGAGGGCAAGCGGCTCAAACGCGAGGCGCTGTCGGTGACCTTTGCCGGCTACGACATCGGCGCGCTGTCACAGATGCCGTTGTTGCAAGTCGCTGAGGTGCTGAAGCCGGTGGCGGCCCGGCATTACCTTGAGGAAGGTGATGAAGCGGGCGAGGTGCTGAGCCACAGCCAGACCCGCGAGGCCCGTGAACAGCGCGTGGCCCACGGCGCCAGCGGCCATGCGAATGCCCCCGATGTACGCCATACGCCGAACCTGTCGGTGGAGAAACGCCTGGCCGCGCAACGAATCGCCCAGGATTTGCTGGAACGGGTCAGTACCCTGACCGACCTTGGCCTCGGTTACCTGGCGCTGGAGCGCAGCACGCCGACGCTGTCCTCGGGTGAGTTGCAGCGTCTGCGCCTGGCGACGCAGTTGGGCTCGCAGTTGTTCGGCGTGATCTACGTGCTGGATGAACCCTCGGCGGGCCTGCATCCGGCGGATGGCGAGGCGTTGTTCGACGCCTTGCAACGCTTGAAGGCCGCCGGCAATACCTTGTTCGTGGTGGAGCACGATCTGCAAACCATGCAGCGTGCCGACTGGTTGATCGACGTCGGCCCGGCGGCGGGGGAGCATGGCGGGCGGGTGCTGTACAGCGGTCCACCGGCCGGACTGGCTGACGTGGCCGAATCGCAAACCCGCGCCTACCTGTTCGCCGAGCAGGCCAGTCAGGTCCGCACCAGCCGCAAGGCCGGGGATTGGCTACGCCTGGAAGGCATTACCCGCAACAACCTGAACAACCTCGATGTCGAGTTTCCATTGGGATGTTTCACCGCGGTGACCGGCGTTTCCGGTTCGGGCAAGTCGAGCCTGGTCAGCCAGGCATTGCTGGAACTGGTCGGCGCGCACCTCGGGCGTCCGGCCACCGACAGCGAGCCCCAGGAGTTGAATCTGGAGGACGACACGCCGCAGGTCAGCGGTGGCCAGGTCACGGCGGGGCTGGCGTCGATCAAGCGTCTGGTGCAAGTCGATCAGAAGCCCATCGGTCGCACACCGCGCTCCAACCTGGCGACCTACACCGGGCTGTTCGACAACGTGCGCAAACTCTACGCTGCCACGCCCGAGGC
Source organism: Pseudomonas fluorescens group sp. PF-69 (assembly GCF_054481235.1). Classification (NCBI taxonomy): domain Bacteria; kingdom Pseudomonadati; phylum Pseudomonadota; class Gammaproteobacteria; order Pseudomonadales; family Pseudomonadaceae; genus Pseudomonas; species Pseudomonas fluorescens group sp. PF-69. Next base: position 4,704,343 of record NZ_JBTMNC010000001.1, read on the forward strand.
GCAAGCGGCGGGTTATGACGCCGGGCAGTTTTCCTTCAACGTTGCCAAGGGCCGTTGCCCGACCTGTGAAGGCGAGGGTTTTGTCAGCGTTGAGTTGCTGTTCATGCCCAGCGTCTATGCACCGTGCCCGACTTGCCACGGTGACCGCTACAACCCTGAGACGCTGGCGATCACCTGGCAGGGCCGCAACATTGCGCAGGTCCTGCAATTGACGGTGGATGAGGCGGTCGACGTGTTCGCCGGGCAAGCGGCTATCCGCCGCTCGCTGGAGGTGCTGCGCGACATCGGCCTGGGCTATTTGCGCCTCGGTCAACCGGCGACGGAGCTGTCCGGCGGCGAAGCCCAGCGCATCAAGCTGGCCACCGAACTGCAACGCAACCAGCGCGGCGCCACGCTCTATGTGCTCGACGAACCCACCACCGGACTGCACCCACGGGACGTCGATCGCTTGCTGGAGCAATTGAACAACCTGGTGACGGCGGGGCACACGGTGATTGTCGTCGAGCACGAAATGCGCGTGGTGGCGCAGAGTGACTGGGTGATCGATATCGGCCCCGGGGCGGGGGATCAGGGCGGCAAGGTGGTCGTGGCGGGGACGCCGCAGAAAGTCGCCAAGAGCAAGAAGAGCCGGACTGCGCCGTTTTTGGCCCGGGTGCTTGGCGCGGTGTGAATGGTCGGTGTTCTTTTGGTCTCCTGGCGTAATGCTGTTCATTTAAGAGATAGAGCGAGCAATCAGTCATCTGTGGCGAGCGAGCTTGATGCGTAGGTTGTTCAGTCGAGAGAACGTGGACCACTGTAGGAGCGAGCTTGCTCGCGATGGTCGTCAAAGAAAACGCATGTTTATTGGATAAACGCGGTGGCCTTAAGTCCATCGCGAGCAAGCTCGCTCCTACAATTTCACTGCGGCCTTTTGTGTGAGCAGGCTATTTGCTTGGGGGCGCAGCCTGGAGTTTTTTCGCCATATCCAGGTGTTTTTCCAGCCCCGGCAGCATTTTTTGCGCGAAACCTTTGAGTTCCACCGCGCCTGTGGTCTTGTCGTCGGTGACCGTGTTGGCCTCTTTCTTGAACAACTCGATGGTCTGTTCGTGGGCCTTGACCTGGTTGTTGGCATACGCCGCGTCGAAGGACTCATCGCGCATGTCGAGGATTTTTTCCTTGGCCTGGTTGGTCAGTGTCGTGCTGTCCGGCACCTTGATGTCATTCTTTTTCGCAATGGCCGCCAGTTCGTCATTGGCCTTGGAATGATCGGTGATCATCATGTTGGCGAAGGCCTTGATGTCGGCCGAGCTGCTTTTTTCCAGGGCCAGCTTGCTGGCTTCGATCTCTGCGATGCCACCTGCGGCGGCGTGATCGACAAAGTCGTTGGAAGTCGCGGCGAAGGCCGTGCCCATGCCGGTGCTCAAGGCGACGGCCAGAGTGAGGTGGCGCAGGTTGAATCCGTCCATAGGTGCATCTCCACGCAATTTTCATGGGTGATCGGGATGATCGTTAAGCTGTGGAGGCTGGCAGGCGGGAAAAGGTTTTATTGCATTGGCCAAAGGACGACGAACGGACACCGCCGGTCTGACAGGTGGTCGACAGAACCGGTCAACCAAGGCCATTCTGATAGTTGGCGAGCGCAATCAGTCGCGTTTGCTGCCGATTAACAAACGGAGGTGTTCCATGCCGGTGCCACACGACCTTTATCAGGATCTGAAACGCTCAAAGGAAGAAATCCAGCACAAACGCACCAAGGATCCGTTATTGGATTCGCTGCTTAACAAGTATTCGCAGGCCGATGCCGAAGTGGTCAAGGCAGAACAGGCCAAGTCCAGTGATGACGCAGTGAAGAAGCTCAAGGAGACGCGCCTGATGGTCAAGGACAAGATCGTCAAACAACTCGAGTCGCCGTCCTGAAAGATCCCGTGAGCCGCCGACGACCGGTGGCTGAACAATTGGAACGGCGCTAACGACCGGCACCTCGAATGATCAGAGACCGTCATTACGGCGACAGACGAGGTGCCCCCATGACTCATCCAAAATTCCCCAGCGAAGAACAGGGTGGGTTCGATCCCATCCCCACCCATCCCGAGCCTTTGAGCCCGGGGCGCAATACCGTCGATCCTGAAGAAGAGCCCGGCCTCGACGAAGTGCCGGATGATGAGGCAGGCAAACCGCCGAAAAGGCGCGAGGGTATTGACCTGGATTCCGATTGACTCATATCCCTGTGGGAGCGGGCGTGCCCGCTGCTGCAATGTGATTGCGTTGTTATTGCAGCGCCGCGCTCAGCGGCAAACGCACCATGTGTTTTGCCTTCAGCGAGCCGAAATACAGCCAGTCGCCATATTCGCGCGCGGTCGTGATCGGTGAGTAGTTGCCGCTGCTGCTGTCCTGCAGGTTGGCAATGACCCTGCCTTCGACATCGAGCCCGAGGACGAAGGCGCGTTTCTCCACCGGTTTGGGCAGCACGGTCATGGCGCGGGCGATCACCTTGCGTATGAACGGATGGGCCGCCGTGGCGTCGAGCAAGGCGTTGCGCGGTGCGTACAGCGCCACCCAGAAACGGTCGTGACCATTGAACGCCAGGTTGTCGGGCAGGCCTGGCAAGTTATCGATGAACAGATCGTGGGTGCCTGCTTTGGGGCCGCTCAACCAGTAGCGGCTGATGCGATAGGCACCGGTTTCATTGACCAGCACATAGGCATCGTCCGGTCCGAGCGTCACGCCGTTGGCAAATTCCAGCTTGTCCAGCAGTACCGAGGTTTTGCCGGTCTGGAAGTCATACCGCAACAAGCGACCATCGCCACCGTGTTCGATGATCGCCTCACCATCCTTGCCGTAGCCGAAGCGGCTGGAGGCATCGCTGAAGTAGGCATAGTGCCCCGGCTTGTCGATGGCGACGTCGTCGGTGAAACCGAAGGGTAGGCCGTTGGCCTCTGTCGCCAAGGCCACCAGGCGACCTTGGGCGTCCAGCGACAGCAAACCCTTGACCGCATCAGCGATCACCAGCAAGCCGTTGGGGTGGCGCGCCAGGCCCAAGGGCCGGCCACCGGTATCGGCCAGGACCTTGGTGACCTTGCCGTCAAGGCTCGTGCGGATCACCCGGCCGTCCTGCAAACCGGTGATCAGCGTATCGCCTTCCAGCAGCAATGCTTCGGGGCCATCGATGTCCGCGGCGCCAACAGACTCCACGCCCTTGAGGCGCTGATTGTCGGCATAGGTGCCACTGGTGAGCGATGGCGCGGGAGCTGGCGTCCAGGCCACGGGTTTAACCCTGGTTGGCATCAGCAGCAAGAAGCCAGCAACGACAATGACCACCAGCAGCAAGCCATGGCGAAACCGGACCGGGCGACTCACGCGCGGACTTCCGACAGGGCCAGGTGTTTTTCCGCCATCTCGCGCAGCGCCAGCATCGAGGCCGCCGACTCATGATCGATGCGGCGCTTGAGCAACAACCGATTGGCAAGGCGCATTGCGACGCCACTGAACTGATACTCCAGCGTGCGCACAAACCGCGTGCCGTCGCCTGCGGCTTCACATTCGTAAGTCAGTACCAGCGACAATCCATGGTCGCCGAGCGCCTGGGCACGCCAGCGCAAGCCAGGCAGGTATTCATCGACGACCCAACGCAAATGCCCGTCGCGCCCACCGGCGCGAATGTCTTCCTCGAACCGCGCGCCGGCGTGCAGCGGGCCCTTTTGTCCGTTGATCCTGAGGGACGATGGATGCCACTGCGGCCAGTGGCTCACGTTGCTGGCGTACGCCAGCACGGCAAAGGGCGTTCCGGCGATCTCGATCTGATGCTGCATGCGGGTCATGGGCGTGCTCGTCGGCTGTGGGATTGCCGGCTCCGGCTCCCAGTAGAGGGTGCCGAACAGGTAATCCATCAATGGAAAAACGATATTGAAGTTACGTTCCTGCATCAACTCACGGCGGTGATGCAGCTCATGCAGGCGCCGCATCTGGCGGACCCAAGGCAGGCGCGTCAGCGGGTTGTGCGGCGGTAGATGCTCGCAGGCATGGAACACTTCATAGGCCAGGTAACCGAGGACCAGGAAACCGCCGACCAGCCCGGCAACGTTGACGTCCACTTGCATGAGCAGCCACCAGAGGGGCAGGGTGATGAGCAGGGTGTGCAACACGATCAGCCAGGCCGGAAACAGAATCACCCGCCAGTCACGGGCGCTGTCATAAGTCATGTGGCCCGGCGCGAAAAAACTGTGATGGTCGCCGCTATGGCGGGCATAGAACAATCGCGCGTAACTTTTTTTCTGATGGCCCAGGTGCCGATGCACGCAGTACACGCCGAAGTTGAAGAACAACAAGGTCAGAGGCACCGCCAGCCATTCTGTCGGTTGCACCTGGTGCACAGTGCTCCAGAAAACGGCCATGGCGAACACGCCGAACAGCAGCACGAAGGTGCCGTGAAGCCAGGGGTTGTAGCGCGGATGGATGTTGGCGCGGTAGCGGCTGCGGAATGCTTCGGTGGTCTGCCTCACTGCAATCACCTGTCGTTATCGTTATCTCCAGCAGCGTAGACGATCCCGGCGTATTGGCTGGAGAACCTCGACGACACAAGTGCCACGATCCGGTGCAAGGCGTATTCAGGTCAACGGGTTCCAGCGTTGCGACCAGTCTTCATCGGACTGGATGACGTCGCGCAGCAGGTCGAAGGCCCTTTGCAAGGTCGGCGAGTCGCGGTCGCGGGAGTAAACCAGATAGGTCGGGTAACTGAACTCCGGTGCTTTCGGGACTTGTTCCAGTACACCGCTTTCCAGGTAACTGCGCACGACACGGGTACGGAAATAGCCGCTGCCGCCGTTTTCCAGAATGTATTGCAGGCCCAGCGGGCCGAGATTGAAACTCAGGGCGGCTTTGGCTTTTTCCGGCAGCGCGGCATCGTGCCGGCGCCGGAAGTCCTGGCCCCAGTCAATGTAGACGTAAGGTTCGGCACGACCGGGCAGGCGCACAAGGACGAGCTTTTCCTCCAGCACCTGCTCGACCTGAAGCCGCGGCCAGTACTCGGGCTGATAGACCAGCGCCGCGTCCAGTACCCCCAGTTCCAACTGGCGCAACAGGTTTTCGCCGTCGCGGATTTCCATGCGCAGGGCGTGGCTGGGGATTTTCTCGCGCAACTCGCCGGCCCAGCTGAGCATCAACGGGTTGCACAGACTGACCTCGCCGCCGATGTGCAATACATCGCGGTAACCCTCGGGCAACGGCAAGTCCCGCCGTGCGGCCTCCCAGGTTTCCACCAGTTGATTGGCATACACCACGAAGGCTTCGCCGTTTGGCGTGAGGCGGGCACCGGCGCGGTTGCGCACGAACAGGATACTGCCCAGCTGGCTTTCGAGTTTTTGTACCCGTGCGGTGATCGCGGTCTGGGTGACGTGGAGCTTCTCGGCCGCTGCGGCAAGGCTGCCGTGGCGGACGATTTCCAGAAAGGTGCGGGCGAGATCGATGTCCATGGTGTGGTCGGTTCGAGAGGTGCACGCATTGTAAGAGTCTCGGTGGTCCGCCGATACCCTGGACTGATCCCTGCCATAAGAGGCGCAATTTGTGGGAGCGAGCCTGCTCGCGAAGGCGTCGTGTCAGCCGACATCAATGTTCAATGACACATTGCTTTCGCGAGCAGGCTCGCTCCCACCAATTGGATTGGTGGTGTTGGCGAGATCGTCGTTTAAAACGCAAAACACGAACAGCCAAACGCTCCCCAGAACCCACGGAAGTCACTGACCGGCGCATTCGACAGGCGCGCACGTTCGTGACTGTGCGCATGTACCGCGCACGCGCCGACACACTGATGGACCTGTGCCGTCAGCGGCGCCAGCGGCTTCCAGTGACCAGGCACCTTGGCCAGCGGTGACCATTCGGGCACCACGGGGATCGGTGGCGGCCCGAGCTTCTCGAATTCGACGCTGCCGTACACGATCTTGCCGTCGACGATGGTCAGCACCGCTTCGATGCCTTTGATGCCTTCGTCCTCGATGTGGAAATAGTCCGCCGACAGCGCAATCAGGTCCGCCAATTGCCCGACCTTGATCTGGCCTTTCTTGCCCTGTTCAGACGAGAACCAGGCGCTGCCATGGGTGAACAGCTCCAGCGCGGTGTCGCGGCTCAGGCCTTGGGGGTGAAGTGCCAGCCCACCGACAGTCCGGCCGCTGACCAGCCAATAGAGCGAAGTCCACGGGTTGTAACTGGATACCCGTGTGGCGTCGGTGCCAGCACCCACCGGCACGCCTTCGGCCAACATCCGGGCAATCGGCGGCGTATGTTCAGCCGCTTTGGCACCATAGCGGTCGACGAAGTATTCGCCCTGGAACGCCATGCGATCCTGAATCGCGATGCCGCCGCCAAGGGCTTTGACCCGCTCGATGTTACGCGGTGTGATGGTTTCGGCGTGGTCGAAAAACCACGGCAAACCGGCGAATGGAATGTCGCGATTGACCTTCTCGAACACATCGAGCATGCGGCTGATGGATTCGTTGTAAGTGGCGTGCAGGCGGAATGGCCAGCGTTGTTCAACCAGGTGTCGAACCACGGGTTCCAGATCCTGTTCCATGCTGGATGGCAGGTCGGGGCGAGGTTCAAGGAAGTCTTCGAAGTCGGCGGCGGAGAACGCCAGCATCTCCCCGGCACCGTTGTGCCGCAGGAAATCGTCGCCCTGACCGTAGTGCGAGGTACTGGTCCAGTTCTTGAAGTCGGTCAGCTCTTCCTTGGGCTTTTGGGTGAACAGGTTATAGGCGATGCGTACGGTGAGTTGTTGCTCCTTGGCCAGTTGCTGGATGACTTGATAGTCGTCCGGGTAATTCTGATAACCGCCGCCGGCATCGATCGCACTGGTGACGCCCAGACGATTGAGTTCGCGCATGAACTGACGTGTGGAGTTCACTTGATATTCCAGCGGCAGCTTCGGACCCTTGGCCAGGGTCGAATACAGAATCATCGCGTTGGGGCGGGCGATCAGCATGCCGGTGGGGTCGCCGTTGGCGTCCCGCTGGATTTCGCCGCCCGCAGGGTTTGGCGTGTCGCGGGTATAGCCGACCACTTTCAGCGCGGCCCGGTTGAGCAATGCGCGGTCGTACAGATGCAGGACGAATACCGGGGTATCGGGTGCGGCCTTGTTCAGTTCATCGAGGGTCGGCAGGCGTTTTTCGGCGAACTGGAATTCGCTCCAGCCGCCCACCACCCGTACCCATTGCGGCGTGGGCGTGCGGTCAGCTTGATCCTTGAGCATGCGCAGGGCATCGACCAGTGACGGCACGCCTTCCCAGCGCAGTTCGAGGTTGTAGTTGAGACCGCCACGGATCAGGTGCAAGTGTGAGTCGTTGAGGCCGGGCACGACCGTACGACCGTGCAGGTCGACGACTTGCGTGGCCGGCCCCTGCAAGGCCATGGCCTGGGCATCGCTGCCGACCACCACGAAGCGCCCGTCCTTGATCGCCACGGCACTGGCCTGGGGTTTCTTGCGGTCAACGGTGTGCAGGCGTCCGTTGTACAAAATGAGATCGGCGGGGGTGTCGGGCATGGTTTTACTCCCTGCAAGCAGCGGGCTGATCCAGGCGCCTATGGCACCTGCCGAAAGGCCTTGCAGTACACTTCGGCGATTGACGCCGTGGTGGTCGTCAGGTGGGCTCATGGCAGTGCTCCGCGCAAAAGGATCGAGGGGCAATCGGTCGGTGTCTGACGCATGCGGCCACAAGAAATATAGACGGCAATTCCATGGCTGAACGTTTCTTTGCCCCGGAAACGACGAATCCCGCCACTAGGGGCGGGATTCGTTGGCAATCAGGTGTGCTCCCGAAGAGTGGGAGCGACAGGCTTAGCTCGGGAACAGCTCGGACAGTTTCATTGCCAGCATCATGTCGCCTTCAGCGCGCAGTTTGCCGCCCATGAACGCTTGCATGCCGTCGGTTTCGCCGCTGACGATGCCTTCCAGGGTTGCGCCGTCCATCACCAGGGTGACCTGGGCGTCCGGGTTCTCGCCTTCTTTGAGCTCGCAGGTGCTGTCTTTGACAACCAGCGAGAAGTTCTTGGTGTCGTCGATGCGGAAACCGAAAACCAGGTCCAGACCGGCAGCGGCGGCTGGGTTGAACTTGGCTTTCATTGCTTGTACGACATCAGCTACGGAGGTCATGGTTCGATCCTTTCTTGGGTAATAGGAGCAGGGTAATTACAGCCAGGGTCACAATAGTCCGGACTCAACGAAACGTGATGAGTTCCGGGGCCTTCAGCAGTTGCAGGTGTGCATGACTGTTGAAGGAAGCCAGTGCCACCTCGCGACCACGAAACTTCAGGTGGTTGAGCGAGGTGTTGACGATTTGCCAGTTCAGTTCAAAAGCCTGCTTTGCAGGCATGTGCGTGATGAGGTGGAGCAGGGCAGTGATGGTGCCGCCGGAAGTGAACACGGCGATTTTCTGGTTATTGTCGGCCTGTTCGAGAATCCGGTTCAGACCGGCCTGCACACGCTCGACAAAGCCTGACCAGCTTTCCAGACCCGGAGTGTCAAAAGTGCCGGCGAGCCAGCGCTCGATGATCAGGGCGAATATACGCTGGAACTCCGCGCGGTTTTGCGCGGCATTGCGCAGGATGTCCAATGCTTCCGGTTCGTCCGGCAACATGGCCGGGAGCAGGGCGCGGATCACCGCGTCGGCGTCGAACTCATTGAAGGCGGAATCGGTTTCCAGGATCGGGACCGGCAGGCCTGCGGCGGCAAACTGTTCCAGCGCACTGTTGGCCGTGTGTTGCTGGCGGCGCAGGTCGCCGGACAGGCATCGATCGAAGCGGATGCCGAGTTCTGCCAGGTGTTGACCGAGGATTTCCGCCTGGCGAATACCGGTGGGCGACAGGACGTCATAGTCGTCTGCACCAAAGGAGGCCTGGCCATGTCGAATCAAATAGATACTGCCCACGTCCGCGTCGTCCCGGTACGTTGAAGGTTCGGCGAGGTTATGAGGATGGCGGTGAGCTGTCAATGAAAAAACATACGCTTGTTTGAAATGCTCGTTAGACGCCCGTTGCCAGAGGTTTCACAGCTGGCCGCAAGGACGGCGCATGGGTATGCTGGAGTTATCCGCGCGCGTTCATGCCGCGCATCGTTTGAGGAGTCCCTGTGGAGTTTTTCACCGAGTACGCCAGTTTTCTGGCCAAGACCGTGACCCTGGTGATCGCCATTCTGGTGGTCCTGGCCAGTTTTGCGGCACTGCGCAGCAAAGGTCGACGCAAGGCTGCCGGGCAGTTGCAAGTCAGCAAGCTCAATGATTTCTACAAAGGCCTGCGCGAGCGCCTGGAGCAGACCTTGCTCGACAAGGACCAGCTCAAGGCCTTGCGCAAGTCCCAGGCTAAGACCGAGAAAAAGCAGAAGAAAAAAACCGAGGCCAAACCCCGGGTATTCGTGCTGGATTTCGATGGCGACATCAAGGCGTCGGCGACTGAAAGCCTGCGTCATGAAATTACCGCACTGCTGACCCTCGCCACACCCAAGGATGAAGTCGTACTGCGCCTGGAAAGCGGCGGTGGCATGGTCCACAGCTATGGCCTGGCTTCCTCGCAACTGGCGCGTATCCGTGAAGCGGGCGTGCCGTTGACCGTCTGCATCGACAAGGTTGCGGCCAGCGGTGGCTACATGATGGCGTGCATCGGCCAGAAGATCATCAGCGCACCCTTCGCGATTCTTGGCTCCATCGGCGTGGTGGCGCAGTTGCCCAACGTCAATCGCCTGCTGAAAAAGCATGACATCGACTTCGAAGTGCTCACTGCCGGTGAATACAAACGCACCCTGACCGTGTTTGGCGAAAACACCGAGAAGGGGCGGGAGAAATTCCAGGAAGACCTGGATATCACCCATCAACTGTTCAAGAATTTTGTCTCGCGCTACCGCCCGCAACTGGCTATCGACGAGGTGGCCACCGGTGAAATCTGGCTGGGTGTCGCGGCATTGGAAAAGCAACTGGTGGACGAACTGAAGACCAGTGACGAGTATCTGGCCGAACGCGCCAAGCAGTCCGAGCTTTATCACCTGCACTACGCCGAACGTAAGAGCCTGCAAGAGCGTATCGGCATGGCGGCCAGCAGTTCGGTCGATCGCGTTCTGCTGAGCTGGTGGAGCCGCTTGACCCAACAGCGCTTCTGGTAACACATCGACAGGCATCGAACCGGGGCATTTGCCCCGGTTTTTTTTCGCCTGGCAATCAGCAGGGTTGTCCTCCAGAACGTGGCGAATTCTCCGAGGTCAGGAGTCGATCCGTCCTGCTTTCGAGGGCGTGGCGGAGGGTTATGTTGGTGTTCCCAATGTTTGCCATGGAATGCACATGAATGACCAACCGCGTGACCCTCACATTGCGCTCGCCACAACTGATCGACCGATGCACGAAGTACTGAATTCACTGGTGAGCGGCGCCTTGCCGCAATCTCCCGAGCAATTCGGCACGCAACTGATCCGGAAAAAATGGGGCGAGAACATCGACCCGCAGACGGCGCGGCTGGTAACACTGGATTACCACTATAGGGGACATCCGCCGCAGGGCGGGGTCGAGCAAGGTCAGGTCGCGAGCTCTCAAACGCTGGTACAGGCGTTGCTGTCCAATTATCAAACCGTCGGTGACGGCCGTTTCGCCGAAACCGTTTTCGGTCTTTACACACCGCCCGACGTCGGCCCGTCCATTCGCATTGTCCAGAACGTCGATGAATTTGCTGACCACGGCAATGGCAACCATCACACTTACGAAGGCATCTATCGGCAAACCGTGCCGCAGGTCTATGGGCCGACCACGCAAGTCGCGCTCAGGCCATCGGACTTCAAACAGTGGGTGTGGGAGCTGAATCTGAAAACCCGCTATCAGGCCTACCTTGAAAACGCCTGGCCTTCGGATGAGCAGATCGCCGGTGCGGCGCCTTGCGACCTGAGGACTTCGACCAAGGCAGCCTTCGTCATGAGTGCGTTCCTGCAACACCAGGAAGGCAGTTTGACCCAGCAAGGGCTGGCGCTGATGGCGTGCGGTTTGCCGGACCGGCAGACCTGGGACGCACTGACCATCACTCAATTGAATGCAGCCACCCGCGCCCATTCGCCCGTCGTCGCCGGTCGCCTGACGATCTACCGTTACACCTCGACCGATCTCTGGTGTTTTCGCCAGCGCACCCGCTCCGGGGTCTTGCTGTACATCCCGGGCAACTCCTCGCCGCTGCATGAATTCGTCGACATCCAGCACTTGCGCCAATGGATCGTCGCCCAAGGAAAAGTGGCCGAGACAGGGCAGGCGTTGGCCATGCACTTTGCCGAAGATGATCGGCAAGACGGCACCTTCCATGCGGGCGTGTTGACTGCGCTGGAGGGCATGGCGGTGTTCCCAGGGGAGCACTGGTTGAAAAAGAACGCCGGGTTTTTCAACAATGACGGGTTCTGGGACCCGCAGGACTATGTGGGCATTGAGCGTTCACCCGCGGCCACTGACCCGTTCGCTGAATTGGTGCTGACCATGAAGCAGGCGGCCATGGCCAGCGTCAACACCATCCGTGATGATGCCCAGGTCAATCGGGACGACTTGAGCGCGGTGGTGGAGCCGCTCGTACAGTGGATCAACCGCCTGGGCCCTTTGGCGTTGTTCATTCCTGGAGGCGAGGGCGTACTGGTGCTGGCCGGGATCATCGACGCCGGTTATGGCATCAACCAGGCCGTCAACGGTGAAACCCCGGAGAAGCGTTCGGAAGGTGTGTCACGCACGATTTTCGGCTTGCTCAATGCGCTTCCGCTGGCCAGATCGATTGCCGCACTCAAGGTCGAGGGCCGAGTGGCCGAAACTCTTCACGACGCATCTGAGCCGAGCAGTGAATCGAGCCTCCAGCCACTGACCGATACAACGCTTCAACCCGTCTCCGCGCCAGCCCTGACGTCACCTGCGACTCGCCTGGAACTCATGCGCGGCGTGTGTGCACCGTTCGCGTCTTTCAGCGACGAGGTCCTGGGCCAGATTGCCCGGGTGAGTACGGTTAACGATGACATGTTGCGTCTGATGCAGACGGGGCGCCCGCCGACTCCGCTGCTGGCCGATACCATTGCCCGCTTCAAGCTTGACCATGAGCTTGAGGCGACAGCCGATCCGACGACTCGCGCCAGTTTATTCAACTCCCGTTATCAGGCACTCCAGCACTCGGATCATGAATGGGTCCGCTTGTTCCAGCTCGAGTACCCCGGTTTGCCGAAAGCGGTTGTGGAGCAAATCCTCGACCGTTCGGGCGTGGAGATCGAAGGGCCGGTCGATGCTGCCGAAGCGGTGAGGGTGCTCAGGCGGCTGGACGACAAAGCGCGTGAGTATCAGCAGCATGTCAGGCTCAACCGGGCCTATGAAGGTCTGTACTTGCGCTCGATTGTCCACCCCGAATCCGATGTCCTGGCCTTGCATTCTCTGGCGCGGTTACCTGGGTGGCCGACATCCTTGCGCATCGAGGTGCTGGAAGGAGCTGAGGGTGGTCGGCTGCTGGATCGCTGCGGCCCGCTTGATGCGCCGGATTGCCGACGCTTGATCAAGGTCGCGGATCGCTATTGGCCTTCTGCGGCGTTGAAACCTGGCCGTGACGGCTCGGACTTGTTCACTGCGCTGGTCGACCTGTTGTCCGTCGAAGAGCGCACCGCGCTGTCATTGCGTGCATCCGACCCGACAGGCGAGTTGCGCCTGCGCCTGGGTGAGCGAACATTGAGCCGTACTGAATTGATGCTCGGCCTGGGCAGGATGGATTCGAAATTGCCTTTCGAATCCCCTGGACTTCGTGGCGGCGGTTTTCCAGATACGCCCCAGGGAGCGTCCCTGAGCCGTGAAGTCGTGCGCTTGCAGGTCAGGGATATTTACCCTGATTTCACCGATGCCCAGGTCGACGAGCTGTTGGCGGGCGCCGGTGCCGGGGCTCAGGCGCTGCTGGAGCGCCTTACCCTGCAATTGCGACAACTGCATACCGATCTGGTGCATTGGGTCGAACAGACCGTGTCGGACCTCGATGACATGGATCTGGATTTTCTTGCCGTTGGCGATGAAGGTGCCGTGGGCATGACCCCTCAGCAGGTGGCGGCGCACAATGCTGAAATGCTGGAGCACGTGATCGAGTACGAGCGTGAAACCAGGATAGAGCTTGCCAACGAATTGATGCTCATCTGGCAGAAGTGCCCGCCCGAGGCCAGTAGAGTCATGTCCGACGGGGCATTGGTCGGCTACCGGCTCGATCTGGCCTTTGAGGACTACCATCGCTTGCCGGTGATGAACGTTCGATTCGATGAAGTCGTCGAACTGTCGATGCAGGGGCTGCACCTGGTCGAACGCGAGAGTCTCAACGGGTTTCTGGAGAGTTTCCCTAACCTGCGCACGTTGAATCTGGAGCGACTCGACCTGCGTCTGCCCAACACGAATGGCGTGCTGGAAGGGCGTTTGCCGCCCGCGATCCTGCAAATGAAGCGGCTCACTTCGCTGAACCTCAAGTCGACGTTTCTGGAGTTCAAGGAGCACACGGCTGCGCAATTGAGCGACCTTACCAGCTTGCAGAGCCTGGACCTGAGCGATAACCCTTTGGCCGTTGCGCCTGTCGTTTTGGGGATGAAGGCGCTACGCGTGCTGAAACTGAGCAATACCGGCATCAGTCACTGCCCGATCGGCATCGTCGATGAGCCATTCATGACTTCGCTGGACTTGCGTCATAACCGCATCAGCCGGGTTCCCCAGGCGATATTGAACCAGGCAGTCTCCCGGGATCGGGTCTGGCTCTGGGACAACCCGCTGACGGATGAAGATTCCCTGTTGCGTCTGGTCCATCACCGTGAGCGGACCGGCATCAATCTATGGCTAAGCCAGCCGGGTGAGGGGTATGGCAGTGCCACGCCGTGGCTACAAGAGGGTGATGAAGTGTTGCGGGCTGCGCGGCAGCAGATCTGGCAACGGCTGGCCGCCAAACCAGTGGGCGACGCGTTTCTGCGTGTTATCGATGGCTTGAGCCTGACGGCGGATTTCCAGGTGGGTTACCTGATCCTGCAAGCGCGGGTATGGCGACTGCTGCAGGCCGCGGAGGCTTCAGAGGAGCTGTGGGGCTGGCTGCGCCAGTGCATGGAAGCAAGGACGCCCGATGCGGAAAATCCGTTCAGGCTGTTCACTGTTCTGGAGGACCGGGTGCGGCTGTATGTGGACTGGGTTGCCTTGGGGCGGCCCATACCAATGGCCAACTTTCCGAATCGCTAATCGGAAGTAAAACGCCTTGAACCCCGCAAAGGGTTCAAGGCGTGACGATCAACGGCGACGGAACAGCGGCAGCGGTTCGTCGGTGGCGGCCTGATAGGTCACCGAGAAGTCCTTGAGGCTTTCCAGCGCTTCATACGGATCTTTGTCGGCACGCAATGCAAAGGCATCGAAACCGCAACGATGCAGATAGAACAACTGGTCGCGCAACACATCGCCAATCGCCCGCAGTTCGCCTTTGAAACCATAACGGTCACGCAGCAGACGGGCGTTGGAGTAGTTGCGGCCATCGGTGAAGGCCGGGAAGTTCAAGGCGATGACCTTGAAGTTCGCCACGTCGTCACCGATCTCTTCGGCTTCTTCATCAGCATCCAGCCATACGCCCAGGCCGCCATCGCGGGCCTTGAGCATACGGCTGTGTTCGCGCCACAGTGCCAACGGGACGATGTAGTCGTCGCAGTTGGTGATCTCGTCGATGCTGAAGTCCTTGGGCAGCAGGTGCCAGGTTTCGTCGACGACCTCGTTGTTCTTAATGATTCGCTGCATAGACGCGTTCCTTGAAGAGGTCGATGCCAATACGCTGATAGGTGTCGATGAAGCGTTCGTCTTCGGTACGCTGTTCCACGTACACGTCGATCAGCTTCGAGATCACGTCCGGCATGTCGTCCTGGGCGAACGACGGGCCGAGGATCTTGCCCAGGCTGGCGTCGCGGCTGGCGCTGCCACCGAGGGACACCTGGTAGAACTCTTCGCCTTTCTTGTCCACCCCGAGAATGCCGATGTGACCCACGTGGTGATGACCACAGGCGTTCATGCAACCGGAGATGTTCAGGTCCAGCTCACCGATGTCGAACAGGTAGTCCAGATCATCGAAACGACGTTGGATCGATTCGGCGATCGGGATCGACTTGGCATTGGCCAGGGAGCAGAAATCACCGCCCGGGCAGCAGATGATGTCGGTCAGCAAACCGATGTTCGGCGTGGCGAAGCCTTGCTCGCGCAATTCGCCCCACAGGGTGAACAGCTTGTCCTGCTCGACGTCGGCCAGAATGATGTTCTGCTCGTGGGACGTGCGCAGTTGGCCGAAGCTGTAGCGCTCGGCCAGATCGGCGACGGCGTCGAGTTGCTTGTCGGTGATGTCGCCCGGTGCCACGCCGGTCGGCTTCAGGGACAGGGTCACGCAGACATAGCCCGGCTGCTTGTGGGCCTGGGTGTTGCGTGCGCGCCAGCGGGCGAAACCCGGGTGCTGCTGGTCGAGCTCGGCCAGTTGGGCATTCTGGTTGTCCAGGGCCCTGTAGTCCGGGTCGACGAAGTGTTTGGCAACGCGATGCACTTCGGCTTCGGTCAAGGTGGTCTGGCCACCGCGAAGGTGCTCCATTTCCGCATCGACTTTCTGGGCGAAGACTTCAGGCGTCAGCGCCTTGACCAGAATCTTGATCCGCGCCTTGTACTTGTTGTCGCGACGACCGTAGCGGTTGTAAACCCGCAGGATGGCGTCGAGGTAGCTCAGCAGGTCTTGCCACGGCAGGAACTCATTGATGAACGCGCCCACCACCGGCGTACGGCCGAGGCCACCGCCGACCAGCACACGGAAGCCCAGTTCGCCAGCGGCGTTGTGCACCGGCTCCAGGCCGATGTCGTGGACTTCGATGGCGGCACGGTCGGACGTCGAGCCGTTGATGGCGATCTTGAATTTGCGTGGCAGGTAGGCGAATTCCGGGTGGAACGTGGTCCACTGGCGGACGATCTCGCACCATGGGCGCGGGTCGATCAATTCGTCGGCAGCGACGCCGGCAAACTGGTCGGTAGTGACGTTGCGCAGGCAGTTGCCGCTGGTCTGGATCGCGTGCATCTGCACGGTGGCCAGTTCAGCCAGGATGTCCGGGATGTCTTCCACCGCCGGCCAGTTGAACTGCACGTTCTGCCGGGTGCTGATGTGGGCATAGCCCTTGTCGTAGTCACGGGCAATCCTGGCCATCATTCGCACCTGGCGCGAAGTCAGTTGGCCGTAAGGCACCGCAACACGCAGCATCGGCGCGAAGCGCTGGATGTAAAGCCCGTTCTGCAGGCGCAGGGGGCGGAATTCTTCTTCGCTCAGCTCGCCTGCCAGATAGCGTCGGGTCTGATCACGGAACTGCTTGACGCGGTCCTCGATGATCCGCTGATCGTACTCGTCGTATACGTACATATAAGTCCTGTTCTCAGGCTTGGGCCGGTCGGAAACAGCGGCGTTTGTTGCTTGCTGGAGTCCGATGATACCTCGGCAATTCTGCGCGCACGGCCGCGCACTCCGTACGGAGCCGGGGCAAGATACCAGTTTGCAGTTATGCGCAAAAGTGATGTTTGAGTATATGTAAAGAACCAAATCGCCTAATGAGGATCGTTGTAGCAAAGACCCTGTTTGTGGTGCGGGCAAACGTCGTCTTTACTGTGATCGAGTCTTTATGCAATCACCGATAAAACCGACAAGAGGCGATGCAATGAGCAACCCTACCAAAGCGACAAAAAGTGATAGCACGGTCGATGCCTGGGCGATTCTGTTCCTGATCATTCTGGTCGTCGGCACAGCGGTATATTGGGTCAGTCATCAATAAACGACCCCGTCCGGGCCAACTTCCGACGATTGTCGGACAAAAAACGGAATAAACGCCGTTTTGCGGGCGTTCGCTGGCTATAATGCGCGGCGGATTTCCGGGGGCTCGGACGATAAATGTTGAAGTTTCTATGTGGTGCATTACTGGCGCTGGGTATGGTCGTGGGGCCTTTTGCCCGGGCGGAGTCTGTGCTGTTCCTGAATCCGGGGACGCCCATGGAACTTTTCTGGACCAGCTACTCGCAATTCATGCAGGCTGCGGCCGATGATCTGCACATCGACCTGCGCATCCTGTATTCCAACCGGACCGCCGAAGTCGTCATCGCGCAAGCGCGCGAAGCCCTGCTTGGACCCCATCGCCCGGATTATCTGGTCTTCGTCAACGAAGAAAGTGTCGCGCCCGAAATCCTGCGTCTGGCAAAGGGCAGCGGTGTAAAGCTGTTCATGGTCAATAGCGCCCTGAGCCCGGACCAGACGCGGCTGCTCGGCGCACGCCCTGACAAGTATCCCGATTGGGTGGGCAGCCTGGTGCCCAACGATGAGGAGGGCGGCTACCTGATGCTCAAGGAGTTGATTCGCCTGCATCCGCCGGTCGCCCCCGGCCAGACGATTGACCTGTTGGCCTTCTCGGGATTGAAAATCACTCCGTCCGCGCAGTTGCGAGAGAAAGGCATGCGACGGGCGTTGGCCGAACACCCTGAAGTGCGCTTGCGACAATTGGTTTACGGGGGCTGGACCCGTGCGCGGGCCTATGAACAGGCCAAGCTTCTGTTCAAGCGCTACCCACAGACATCCCTGGTCTGGTCGGCTAACGACGAAATGAGTTTTGGCGCCATGCAGGCTTTCGAAGAAGCAGGCGGCAAGCCCGGCAAGGATGCGCTGTTTAGCGCCATCAACACTTCACCGGCTGCGTTGCACGCGTTGCTGGACAATCGGCTGAGCGTGTTGCTGGGCGGTCATTTCACTCTGGGCGGTTGGGCCCTGGTGCAGCTGCATGACTACAACCAGGGCGTCGACTTCAGCCGTTATGGCGGTCGCGACCGGCAGATTTCGTTATTGCAGGTGATTGATCGGGCACAGGCCAAGCGACTGCTGGCGCTGGGCAGCGGAAAAAAATTCGGTGTGGATTTTCACAAATTCTCGGCCAAGGGGCAGCCGGTGTCTTATCGATATCCGTTCAGCCTGCAAGCCCTGATGCACTGATTCCGTTCATAGCCCGGCCAGAACCAGCACCAGCTTCACGATGCCGAACAGCGTCAGCGCGAACACGGCCGTGAACAGCACCCCCAGGATTACGAAATGGCTGGGTTTGCCGTGGGTAAAATCACGCGCCCGGTTTTTTCCGCTTTGCACCCCGAATGCAGCCGCCACGACGCTGTGCAGCATCTGCCAGAACGACGGTGGCTTGTTGTCGACTGGATCGTCCATAAATCCCCCCGCTTTAGAGTAGGTCCCCCAAGCATAGCCAATCCGCCGATTCGTGCCGTTGCGCGATTGACGCTGTCAGTTACATATTGCCGTTGAAGCCATATTTATCTAACGCAGACGGGCCAGTTGGAAATGGTGTCCTGATGATCCACTTATCAGGAGCGACAGCATGTCCACCTTACCCTCTACTTCGCCGCCGTCTAAACCGCTGCAGCCAGGGCAACACAGCATCCACAGCGAGTTACTCAAACAAATGACGCCTGGCTGGCTGATCGATGCCGTACCGACCAGACGGACCGCGATCAGTGTCGCCGGCACACAGCCACCCGACTGGTATCTGCGTGCCTCCCCCGAGCAACAACGGGCGCTGACGGATAGTTATAAAAGCAGTTTTGCGGCGCAGACCGTGCTGGACAAGACGATGTCGCCGCTGCAAGACATCGAAACCTTTGCCGAGCCCTTGCTGATCAAGGCTTTGAAGGATCTCCTCGGCGTAGAGGTTGACGTTCACAATACGTTGTTGTGTCTGAGGCGACCTCTGGACATCGGCGTTCTGGAGATCGAACTGTCTAGCTTCGAGGTGTTGAAGCTATCGTTGTTGCAAGCGGCGCTGCATAACTTCGAGGCGTCCGAGTGCGAAGCGGGCGCGTTTCATGAGCAGTCGGGGTTTGTCGTCGAGACAGCCACCCCCGGCACATTCCAGGCTGCCGCGCTTAACCTGACGGTCAGGCAGTTCCTGTCGTTATGCCGCAGCCTGGATATTGGCGCCCAGTATCAAACCCATGTGCGAGCGTTTTTCCAGCCGACGGATGTGCAAGCCGAACATTCCCTGCGTCGCAGCTTTATCACCAGCCAGAAAGCGGCATTGAGGGCTGCCGCCGAACAAGCCTTGTTGAAAAAGGACATCGAACCCGACGACTACACAATGATCCTCTCGGTCATCAACGGTGAGGTCCACCCTCGGCTGGGCCATAAACAGGTATGGTTTCGCGACCTGATATTGATGAAGCGCAGAATGACCGGCTGCGTCGTGTTCAGTATCAGCGAACAGTACCGCTACACCAGCGAGTTCATCGTCTACATCCCCCACGACCCCGTGCAACCGCTCAGGCGTTGCAGTACCGCGCAGTTGCGCGAGGCATTCAAGCAGCAGTTCACGGCCCGGGATGCGACGCGGCCGGCGAGTGAGCCTACGGCCTACCAACGCTTTTTCAGCCAGTTCGTGGCCTATGCTGACCGTCCGTACTACTTCAACCAGTTCACCCGCAAGGCAGCGGGGGCTGCGACCGATCCGTTGCACTCCATCTGGGTGAAAGTCGCGCGGGTGGTTCCGCCCTTTTCAACGTTCGTCGGCATCAAGGAGTTGCCTCCCGAGCAACCGTTTGAACGGGAGCCGGTCGAAGACCCTTACCTCGATCCCTTCGGCACTACCCGGGAAGGGGTAGCGGGCATCTGGTCCGCCAACACCGACCTGTGGACCTATCTCTACGAACAAAGCCGCGCCAAAGTCATCGCCGACGCGCGCAGTCATGCGGTCCCCACGGCGGATGTCGATGCGAAGGCGCGGGCGGAAAAGCTCAATCATCTGCTGCAGCTCGGCATGCTGGGCCTGAACATGGTGTCGATGTTCGTGCCGGTGCTGGGCGAGGTCATGCTGACGGTGATGGCCGGGCAACTGCTGTACGAGTCGTTCGAGGGCGTGGTCGAGTGGAGCGAGGGCGATCGCGTTGCGGCCAAGGCGCATCTGATTGACGTCGCGGAAAACCTGGCGCTGATCGGCCTGATGGCGGGCATGGGCAAAGGCGTTGGCCGGTTGGCCGCGGTGAAGCCGGAGCCTGTGATCGAGCATCTGGAACAAGTCCGGCGCGCCGACGGCAAGACGCGCTTATGGAGACCTGACCTGAAGGCCTATGAATGTGACGTCGCGCTGGATCATGACGCCGGCCCGGACGCCCAGGGACTGTATCGGCTGAACGACCGGACCTTCATTCGTCAGGCGGGTAAAACCTACGAGACAACCTTTGAGACGACGCTGAAACAGTGGCGAATCAAGCACCCAACCGATGCACAGGCCTGGCAGCCGCTGCTGGAGCATAACGGTCATGGCGCCTGGCGCCACACGTTGGAGCGTCCCCTCGATTGGGATCGCCTGACCCTGTTGCGGCGCATGGGGCACAGCACGCAGGACCTGACCGACGAACAGTTGCTCAAGATCGCTGACGCCAGCGGTGTCGACGACAATGCGTTGCGCAAGATGCACCTGGATCATTTGCCTCCGCCACCTGAGTGGACGGAGGCGCTGGAACTGTTCGTCGCCGATCCGGGAACACCTGATGCGGTGGCGGAACCGGTGGCACAGTTGCAGCGTGCATGCCCTGGACTTGGAGAGTCCGCTGCGAAACGCGTGTTGATGGATGCCAGCGCCGAGGAACTGTCACGCTGGCAAGCAACGCGGCGTGTTCCCTTGAGCATGTTGGAGCAAGCCCGTTGGTACGTGGAACAGGGGCGTGTGAGTGTTGCCTTTTCCGGTCTGCACCTGGAGAACATGGCATCGGCCGACACCCGATGGCTGGCGCTGCGCTCGCTGGAAAAACTGCCGGGCTGGTCCGATGGGGTGCGCCTGGAAGTCCGCGACGGTGATGTTGACGGGCCGCTCATCGATGGAATCGGTAGCCAGACGGCTGTGAGTCGCAAGTATCTGGTCAAGAAAGGGCCGGCCTACCAGGCGTTTGATGAGCGGGGCGAAGAGCTCAACGGGGTCCCCCGCCAGGGCGACAACTTTTATGCCTCCATCATGCATGCCTTGCCCGATGAAGCCCGCCAGGCGCTGGGCATGCCGCATGTCGCGCAGGGCGCTGAACTGCGCACGGCCATCGTCCGCTACGCCACGGGGAATCGGGCTGAACTGGCCCGTCTGCTGGAAACGCGCAACGGTCACAACCGGGCCTTCAAACCGCCGGTGCGGATCAATGAACGGCAGTTGGGGTACTACGCCAGCGGTCGCGGGCAAGGCGTCAATCCTTCACTGGCGACGCGGGTGCAGGATGTTTATCCGGCGCTGACGGATCAGCAAGCCAATGGCTTCATCCTTGAGCAGTTGCGGGCGGGGAAAACCGACGCGCAGATATACAGCCTGTTGCAGGCGCGGGCGCGTGAGTGGGAACAACTTCAATCCACGCTTGATGAATGGGTCGCAGGGGGCGCAGAGCAATCCGTCCTGCATACGATGCTGGGGGGCAAGGCCGCCGTCGCACGCAACATCAAGCAATGCTGGCGCAACGCACCATTGGCCGCCCAACACCCCCGTTTCAGCTCCCTTGAACTGGTTTGCGATGATCCGCTTCCGCCCTTGGCGGCGGATTTTTCACACGTCACCGATCTGCAGATAAGCGGGCGGTGCGTCACGGATGCCGCTCTAGATGGGCTGTCGGGGCGGTTCCCCCGGCTGAAAAACCTCAAGATCAATGCCACAGGAAACGGCTTCAGCAATGTACCCGAGTCGTTGGGCGCGCTACAGGAACTCACGGGGCTGAGCCTGTATTCGGCCACTCCCTACGCGGCAGACATGCCGGCGAGACTGAGTACCCTGACCAGGCTTGAAGAACTCAGTGTGTATTCAACCTGGGGCGTTGCGATGGCGTTGGACGTCACTCGGCTCCGCAATCTGCGCATACTGGAAGTGCAGGCGCCTTCCATGGATCAGTGGCCTGCCGGTGTGCTTGAACTGCCTCATCTTGAACGTCTGAACCTTCGAGGCACCGGCATCCGGACACTGCCCGACGGCATCTTAGAGGGGCATGAAAAGCTGTGGTCCGGGCTGTCCCTGGACTGGTCGAATTTCCCTCGCGAAAACTTCAAGCCCGCGTATGAGTACGTCAAGAACCATCCACACCACCTGATGGACCTGGACGAGATGGTCCGGGGCTATTGCAGGAGTGAATTGAGGCGCCTGGGTGAAGGCCTCAGCAGGTCGCCCGAGGATCTGTTCAGCCAGTTTCTCCAACAGTGGCCGCACGCGCAGGCGAGGTTCGAGGCGATCGAGGCCATGAGTGGGCAATACCAGTTGCTGGATCAACAACTCAGTAGCTGGATCGTGCAGTCGATGGAGGCGCGTATGGACGTCCATGAGGTGGTCAAGCGGACAATGGCAACGGCTTCGATCAGAGCCTGCTGGCGTAACGGCGCATTCAATCGCTATGGCGCCGCAATCGAGGCTTCGGTGCTGGATCTGTCGAATCTGGACCTCAGCGGGTTTCCCGAACTGCCGC
Organism: Pseudomonas fluorescens group sp. PF-69; assembly: GCF_054481235.1. NCBI lineage: Bacteria > Pseudomonadati > Pseudomonadota > Gammaproteobacteria > Pseudomonadales > Pseudomonadaceae > Pseudomonas > Pseudomonas fluorescens group sp. PF-69. The sequence goes on from NZ_JBTMNC010000001.1 coordinate 4,726,824, forward strand.
AAGGTGCATTCCCGCAGGTCGAGACGATGTACCTGAACGGCGCGCAAGCCACTGCCGAACAAGTGCGTGGCTTCGTGCGCGGGTTCAGCGAGCTGCGACGACTCGACCTGCGCAGCGGTGGCTTGACCGACGTGCCGGTCGCGCCGGGCGATCTGGCGAAGTTGACCCGACTGGATCTTTCCGGCAACCGGATCATTGTCAATCCTGCGGTGCAACAGGGGTTCGACGGACTGCACGCGCTGCGATCCCTGGACTTGAGTGATAACCCGGTGCATACGCTGGACGTCAGCGCCATGGAGGAGCTCGAGGCCTTGAATTTGCGGGGGACAGATCTGCAGGAGTGGCCGGCCGGTGCGCAAAGTCTGCCGCAGCTGGTGTGGCTGGATTTACGCGACAGCAAGATCACTGCGCTGCCGGAAGCGGTTTTGCATAGCGAGAGCTTGCTGGCGGTCAACCTCGAAGGCGCAGCGTTGAGTCAGCAAGCGAAGGCCGCGCTCAAAGTCGCCCGGGAGCGAATGGAAATTGCCAAAGGGCTGCCGAGCGGAGCGCTGGAAAGGTTCGCCCGGGAGCCGATACCCATGACGTTTCCGCCATCCGAGAGCGGTTTCTCGATAGTCGATGAGCTGTTGCCATTGCCCAAAACCGGGGCAGCAGGCGTTGGCGATACTGTCCAGCGTTTGCAAGGGCTGCGGCCGACACTCGCGAAGGATGAGGCCATGCAAATGATCGAGCGGATGCGCGCCAACGGTGCCAACGAGGTGCAGATTCTGCAGCGCATCGACGGTTGGGAGCAGACATCCGCCGCGTTGAGGCGAAAGTTGAATGATTGGCTGTACACCCGGGAATCCCGTGGCCCGGGCTGGGTGATTTCATCCCGCAGCCGCAGGCTGGCCGCCTTGCGCATTGTCGAATGCTGGGGCGAAGGGCTGATGGTCGGTGACGGCGGTGCCACCTCTGTGCTGAGTCTCAATGGCCTGCAATTGGGCGATCTGCCTGAGCTACCGGTGAAGTTGCCCCATGTGGTCAGCCTGAACCTGACCGGGGTAAGGATGACCGCGCAGGGTTCCAACGGCTTCCTCAAGGCGTTTACCCAGCTGGAAACCCTGGAACTCAACGGTAATGATCTGGAAATGTTGCCCGAGCCCCTCCAGTCGATGAGCACGCTTGAACACCTGTCGGTGTCCGCCAACCGGTTGCGCGACACCGAGTCGCTGTTTTCGTCATTGAGCCATCTGGAGCGCTTGCGTCGGTTGGACCTGAGCTACAACGAACTGGAGGCCTTTGATGTCTCGTATTTTCAGTGGCTGGAGACCCTTGACCTGCGCAACAACAACTTGACCGAGTGGCCCGAAGGCGTGCTCGACGCCGATCACCTCGGGATCCTGAACCTCAGTGGCAACGACATCACGTCGATTCCTCAGCCAGCGCTGGATGGCAGCCATGAAACGCTGATCGCCGGCACCGACCTGAGCGATAACTACAACCTGTTGCCGGAAAGTCTCGAGCGACTCAGGAGCTTCCGTGAGGCAGGCGTGCATGACACGGTGTTGGGGATTTCCCGTTCGGAGCTGGACGAAATGATCGAGGACGCGGCTGACCGAGGCCAGGCATTAGATGAAAGCGTCGAGTCGGATGAGGAACTGCCGGATGAGCAGCCCGACGCTGAGCAAAGCAAACCCTGGCTGTCCAGCGCGGCCCCCGAGGAACTGCCCGGCAAAACGCGGATCTGGAATCAGCTCGCGGCCGAGCCGGATAATGCGGCGTTCTTTCATTTGCTTTCACGCTTGCAGGACACGCGGGAGTTCCAGGTGGCGAACGCGGACTTGACCCGTCGGGTGTGGACTGTGCTTGAGGCCGCTGCGAGCAATGCCGAGCTCAGGGAAGTGCTGTTCGCCAGTTCCACTACCCATGGCACCTGTGTCGACGGCCGAATCCTGACCTTCAGTGCACTGGAAAGCACAGTGTTCACCCACAATGCCTTGCTCGACATTCCTGTCGGGCGTGCGGGGGCGAAAGGTCGGGCGCTGTTGAACCTGTCCAGGCAACTGTTCCGGCTGGACAAGGTCGATGACCTGGCGAGCAAGGCCGCTATCCATGCCGGCCAGGACCAGGCAGAGGTACGCCTGGGTTATCGAATCGGACTGACACGGGGGTGGAGCGACGGACTGGACTTGCCCGGGCAGCCGAAGCACATGACCTACGCCTCGGGCGTATCGCCTCAACAATTGGCGGATGCTCGTACTGCGGTCATGAATGCCGAGCGGTCCGATGCCTTTTACGAAGACCTGATTCAGCGCGACTACTGGATGAGTTATCTGCGCGAGACGCACCCTGAAGCGGTGAGGAAAATCGACGAGGCGGCCATGGCTCCAGAGGAGGGCCAGGCGGTTGACGATGCGGCACTGATGAGCCAGCTGTTTGATCTGGCCGCCAACCGCAATGGCAAGCTGATCGAGCTGTCTCGAAAAGAGGTCGAAGCGATTGAGCGCTCGTCGGTCGCCGAGCCCAAACCGGGTCCTTCCAACAGTTAAACGATAGTGCCCATAAAGCCTCGCGGTGCCGATTCTTCCGGCAGCGCGAGGCTTTTTTCATGGGCGTTTCAGTCGTCGTAGCCGAGGTTCGGTGCGAGCCAGCGTTCAGTCACACTCAGCTCCTGACCTTTACGCGACGTGTAGCTTTGCACCTGGTCCTTGTCGATCTTGCCCACGGCAAAGTACTGCGCTTGCGGGTGGGCAAAGTACCAGCCGCTGACCGCCGCCGCCGGGAACATCGCGTAGTGCTCGGTGAGGAATACACCACTGCGGCCGGCGTGCATTTCGCGGGCCTCGGGGTCGAGCAGGGCAAACAGCGTGGCTTTCTCGGTGTGATCCGGGCAGGCCGGGTAGCCCGGGGCAGGGCGGATACCGGTGTATTGCTCCTTGATCAACGCCTCGTTGTCGAGGGTTTCGTCCTTGGCATAGCCCCAGTGTTCTTTTCGCACCTGCTGGTGCAGCCACTCGGCACAGGCCTCGGCCAAACGGTCGGCCAGGGCCTTGACCATGATCGAGTTGTAGTCGTCGCCAGCGTCCTGATAGGCCTTGGCCACTTCTTCGGCACCGATACCGGCGGTGGTGATGAAACCACCCACGTAGTCGGTGATTTCGCTGTCTTTCGGTGCGACGAAGTCGGCCAGGGAGAAGTTCGGCTTGCCGTCGGTCTTGATGATCTGCTGACGCAGGTGATGCAGCTTGGCCAGGGGCTTGCCGTCATCGCCATAGACTTCGATGTCATCGTCGCGCACCTGATTGGCCGGCCAGAAACCGAACACCGCACGGGCGCTGATCAGTTTCTCGTCGATCAGTTTGGCGAGCATTTCCTGGGCATCGGCGTACAGCGCGGTGGCGGCTTCACCGACCACTTCGTCCTGGAGGATGCGCGGGAACTTGCCGGCCAGGTCCCAGGAGATGAAGAACGGCGTCCAGTCGATGTACTCGGCCAGCACTTTCAGGTCGATGTTATCCAGCACCCTGGTGCCGGTGAACGTTGGCTTGACCGGCTCGTAGGTGCTCCAGTCGAACTGCGGTTTCTTCGCAATCGACGCGGCGTAGCTCAGGCGTTCGGTGCGGGCGCTGCGGTTGGCGGTGCGCTCGCGGACTTCGATGTATTCCTCGCGGGTTTTCTCGACGAAACCGGCCTTCAGTTCCTTGGACAGCAACTGCGTGGCCACGCCGACGGCGCGGGAGGCGTCGGTGACGTACACCACGGCGTCGTTGCTGTATTTGGGCTCGATCTTCACTGCCGTGTGCGCTTTGGAGGTGGTCGCGCCGCCGATCATCAATGGCAGATGGAAGTCCTGGCGCTGCATCTCGCGAGCGACGTGGACCATTTCATCCAGCGACGGGGTGATCAGGCCGGACAGGCCGATGATGTCGCACTTTTCGTCCTTGGCGACCTGGAGGATTTTCTCCGCCGGTACCATCACGCCGAGGTCGACGATGTCGTAGCCGTTGCAACCCAGCACCACACCCACGATGTTCTTGCCGATGTCGTGCACGTCGCCTTTCACCGTGGCCATCAGGATCTTGCCCTTGGCTTCCGGTTTGTCGCCCTTTTCCAGCTCGATGAACGGGATCAAGTGGGCCACCGCCTGTTTCATCACGCGGGCGGATTTCACCACTTGCGGCAGGAACATTTTGCCGGCGCCGAACAGGTCGCCAACGATGTTCATGCCGGACATCAGCGGACCTTCGATCACTTCGATCGGGCGGGCGAAGGACTGACGGGACTCTTCGGTGTCTTCAACGATGTGGGTGGTGATGCCCTTGACCAGTGCATGCTCCAGGCGCTTGTTGACGTCCCAGTTGCGCCACTCTTCGGTCTCGGCTTCCTTGACGCTGCCGTCGCCCTTGTACTTGTCGGCGATGGCGAGGAGGGCGTCGGTGCCTTCCGGGGTGCGGTTGAGGATCACGTCTTCCACGGCGTCGCGCAGTTCCACCGGGATCTGGTCATAGATCTCCAGCTGGCCGGCGTTGACGATACCCATGGTCAGCCCGGCGCGGATCGCGTACAGCAGGAACACCGAGTGAATCGCCTCGCGCACCGGGTTGTTGCCACGGAACGAGAACGACACGTTGGACACGCCGCCCGAAGTCAGTGCATACGGCAGCTCGTCGCGGATGTAGGCACAGGCGTTGATGAAGTCCACAGCGTAGTTGTTGTGTTCTTCGATGCCGGTGGCCACGGCGAAGATGTTCGGGTCAAAGATGATGTCTTCCGGCGGGAAGCCGACTTCGTTGACCAGAATGTCATAGGAGCGTTTGCAGATTTCTTTCTTGCGCGCTTCGGTGTCGGCCTGGCCGGCTTCGTCGAAGGCCATCACGACCACCGCAGCGCCATAGCGCTTGCACAGTTTGGCGTGATGAATGAACTGCTCGACACCTTCCTTCATGCTGATGGAGTTGACGATGCCCTTGCCCTGGATGCACTTGAGGCCGGCTTCGATCACTTCCCACTTGGAGGAGTCGATCATGATCGGTACGCGGGAGATGTCCGGTTCACCGGCAATCAGATTGAGGAAGGTCACCATGGCCTTCTTCGAATCGAGCATCCCTTCGTCCATGTTGATGTCGATCACCTGGGCGCCGGCCTCGACCTGCTGCAGGGCGACTTCCAGGGCTTCGGTGTAGTTGTCTTCGCGGATCAGGCGGGCGAATTTGGCCGAACCCGTGATGTTGGTGCGCTCGCCGACGTTGACGAACAGCGAGTTGCGATCGATGGTGAACGGCTCCAGACCCGACAGGCGGCAAGCCTTGGGGATTTCCGGAATCTCGCGCGGCGCATAACCGGCCACGGCCTTGGCGATGGCTTCGATGTGGCCCGGCGTGGTGCCGCAGCAGCCGCCGACGATGTTCAGGAAGCCGCTTTGGGCAAATTCTTCGATGACCTTGGCGGTTTGCGCCGGCAATTCGTCGTACTCGCCGAATTCGTTCGGCAGGCCGGCGTTCGGGTGCGCCGAGACGTGGGTGCTGGCCTTGTTTGACAGCTCTTCCAGGTACGGGCGCAGCTCGCTGGCACCGAGGGCGCAGTTCAGACCGACGGAAATCGGCTTGGCGTGGGCCACGGAGTTCCAGAAGGCCTCGGTGGTCTGGCCGGACAGGGTGCGACCGGAGGCGTCGGTGATGGTGCCGGAGATCATGATCGGCAATTCGATGCCCAGTTCTTCGAACACGCCTTGCACGGCAAAGATCGCAGCCTTGGCGTTGAGGGTGTCGAAAATGGTTTCGATCAGGATCAGGTCGGCGCCGCCTTCGATCAGGCCTTTGGTGGACTCGGTGTAGTTCTCCACCAGTTCATCGAACGTCACGTTGCGGTAGCCGGGGTTGTTCACGTCTGGCGACAGCGAGCAGGTGCGGCTGGTCGGGCCGAGCACGCCGGCGACGAAGCGCGGCTTGTCAGGGGTTTCCAGGGTCTTGGCGTCGGCGACCTTGCGCGCCAACCGTGCACCTTCTACGTTTAATTCGTACGCCAGGCCCTGCATGCCGTAATCGGCCAGAGAAATCTGAGTGGCGTTGAAGGTGTTGGTTTCGAGAATGTCGGCGCCGGCATCCAGGTAGGCTTTTTCGATACCGCCAATCACATCCGGGCGCGTCAGCACCAGAAGGTCGTTGTTGCCTTTGACATCGCTCGGCCAGTCAGCGAAGCGTTTGCCACGGTAATCCTGCTCCTCGAGCTTATAGCTCTGGATCATCGTGCCCATACCGCCATCGAGAATCAGAATGCGCTCTTTGAGGGCGTGCTTGAGAGCTTGAAGGCGAACGCTGCGATCGGACATTTGGACTACTCGGTAAGGCCATGACGAAGGGCCGGGATGATAGCAAACCTGTGCGCTATTGGAGCATGCGCGGATTTAACGTGAATATCGCTCATGATGATGTGATCGCCGGACCGGTAGAATCGCGGCGTTTTTTTAAAGATCGGGACCAGGGACATGTCATATCGCGTCGTCATCAGCATTGCGTTGTTGCTGTTTAGCTGGGGCGCCGTCGCGCAAAGTCCCACGGTTGCCACGGGTATTTCTTATACGCGCGACATTCAGCCGATCTTCACTGAAAAATGTGTGGCCTGCCACGCCTGCTACGACTCCCCCTGCCAACTCAATCTGGGCAGCGGCGAGGGCGCCGCTCGCGGTGCGAACAAATCCCTGGTCTATGACGGTAATCGCACTCACGCCGCCGCGCCGACCCGGTTGTTTTATGACGCCTTCGGCAAGCGCGCCTGGCAGCAAAAAGGCTTCAACTCAGTGCTCGACGCTCAGGGCAGTCAGGCCGCGCTGATGGCGCGGATGCTCGAGTTGGGCCATAAGGCGCCCATGCAGCCCAATGCCAAGCTGCCCGAAGAGATTGTCCTGGGTCTGAATCGGGAAAACACGTGCGCCATGCCGGCGGAGTTCGATGCCTATGCCGATTCCCACCCGAAGGAGGGCATGCCGTTGGCGGTGACGGGTCTGACCGATCAGCAATATCAGACCTTGCAACGCTGGCTGGCCTCCGGCGCGCCCATCGATCAGCAAGGCCTGGCGCCCAGCGAGAAGGAAGCCCTGGAGGTGGAGCAGTGGGAGAGCCTGCTGAATGCGCCGGGTGCGCGAGAAAGTCTGGTGGGGCGCTGGTTGTTCGAGCACTGGTTTCTCGCGCACATCTATTTCAAGGATGGCGAACCCGGGCATTTCTTCCAGTGGGTGCGTTCGCGCACGCCGAGCGGCCAGCCGATCGATCTGATCAACACCCGCCGGCCCAATGACGATCCCGGCACTCAGATCTATTACCGCCTGTGGCCGGTGCAGGGCGTGATCGTGCACAAGACCCACATCACCTATCCGTTGAGCGCGGCGAAGATGGCGCGGATCAAAACCCTGTTCTACAACGGCAACTGGCAGGTCAACGCGCTGCCGGGCTATGGGCCGGAACGCCGGGCCAATCCGTTTACCACCTTCGAAGCCATCCCGGCCCAGGCGCGTTATCAGTTCATGCTCGATAACGCCGAATATTTCGTGCGCACCTTTATTCGCGGCCCGGTCTGCCGGGGCCAGATTGCCACGGACGTGATTCGCGATAACTTCTGGGCGCTGTTTCAGGCCCCGGAGCATGACCTCTACATCACCGACCCGATATACCGCGGCCATGCGACGCCATTGTTGGCGATGCCCGGGCAGAACGACGACGTTGGCAGTGTCCTGAGCCTGTGGCATGACTACCGCGACAAGCGCAACGCGTATGAAACCCTGCGCCGGTACAGCTATGCGGACCTGCCGCCGCCGAGCTGGTCGAGCCTGTGGGCAGGTAATGACAACGCCTTGTTGAGTATCTTTCGACATTTCGACAGCGCCTCGGTGACCAAGGGCCTGATCGGCGAGGTACCGCAAACCATCTGGCTGTTCGACTTTCCGTTGCTGGAGCGCACTTACTATCAGTTGGCGGTGAACTTCGACGTGTTCGGCAACGTCTCGCATCAGGCCCAGACGCGCTTGTATTTCGACCTGATCCGCAACGGCGCGGAGCAAAACTTCCTGCGCCTGATGCCGGCCAACTCCCGCGACGGTTACCTGAACGATTGGTACCAGAGCAGTGGCAAATTCAAGATGTGGATGGACTATGAATCGATCGACAACGACACGCCGACGGCGCTGAAACTCGATCCGAAGGACCCCAAACGCGATTTCGTCAAGCAGTTGCTGGCGCGCTATGGCGAGCTCAACGCCAACCCGGACCCGATCAATCGCTGCGACGGAGCGTACTGCTCGCGACCCAACATCGATCTGGACTTGCAGGGTGCCGAACAAGCCCTGAATCGCCTGACGTCGCGCCCGGCGGCCGGCCTCCAGGTCATAGACCAGTTACCTGAAGTGACCATGCTGCGCGTCGAGACCGCGAGCGGCCAGCGCGTGATCTACAGCCTGCTGCGCAACCGCGCACACAGCAACGTGGCGTTCCTGCTTGGCGAGTCGCTGCGGTATGAGCCAGGGCTCGACACGCTCACCATTTATCCGGGGATCATGAGCAGCTACCCGAACTTCATGTTCAACATTCCCGCCGAACAAGTCCCGGCCTTTGTCGACGCCATGGAAAACGCCAAGGACGCCGGCAGCTTCGAGAGGATTGTCGATCGCTGGGGGGTAAGGCGCAGCCATCCGCAGTTCTGGCAGTACTTCCATGACTTGAGTCGCTACATCCATGAGACCGATCCGGTTGAAGAGGGCGTACTGGACATGAATCGCTACCAGAATCTTTGATCGATTTTTGCAAGGTGCCTGATGTCCCGGTCTGCGTAGCGACCATCGGATCAGGATCGTGGGAAAGCCGCGATTGGGTGGTCAATTGCAGCTATCGGTGGTTTAAAGTCGGGATTGACGGCGAATGGCCGGGTAAGGCTGCTCCTGTTCTTTCCTGACAAAAATACTGGGACTTTGTCCGGCGCGATGATTGGCGTAAACTGCGCCCAAGCCTGCGAGGAGTTTCCATGACCGCTATAACCATCACCGACGCCGCCCACGACTATCTGGCTGATCTGCTCTCCAAGCAGAACACCCCGGGCATTGGCATCCGCGTCTTTATCACCCAGCCTGGCACCCAGTACGCCGAAACCTGCATTGCCTACTGCAAGCCGGGCGAAGAAAAACCCGAAGACACGGCGCTGGGGCTTAAAAGCTTCACCGCTTACATCGATTCGTTCAGCGAAGCTTTCCTGGACGACGCGGTTGTCGACTACGCCACCGACCGCATGGGCGGCCAGCTGACCATCAAGGCGCCAAACGCCAAAGTCCCGATGGTCAACGCCGACAGCCCGATCAACGAGCGCATCAACTATTACCTGCAAACCGAAATCAACCCTGGGCTCGCCAGCCATGGTGGTCAGGTCAGCCTGATCGACGTGGTTGAAGACGGCATCGCCGTTCTCCAGTTCGGCGGTGGTTGCCAGGGCTGCGGCCAGGCAGACGTGACCCTGAAGGAAGGCATCGAGCGCACCTTGCTCGAGCGCATCCCCGAGCTCAAGGGTGTTCGTGATGTGACTGACCACACGCAGAAAGAAAACGCCTACTACTAAGGCGTTCGCTGCGAAATTAAAAAACGGCGCCCGTGAGCGCCGTTTTTTATGGGTGTTCGATAACCTGTGGCGATCCGACAAGCCCCCTCGGCACAGGATTCAGCAGGGTTCAAGGTCGATAGAGATGCGCATGCCCTGCGCGATACAGCGACGACTCGCTGAAATGGTCACTGCCCAGCACCCGTCCCACCAGAATCAATGCCGTGCGCCGAAAACCCTTGGCCTGAACCTTCCCGGCAATGTCTTCCAGCGTCCCCACCACCCAGTCCTGATCCGGCCAGGTCGCCCGGTGAATCACCGCGATCGGGCAATCCGCGCCGTAATGCGGCAGCAATTCGGCCAGGATTTTTTCCAGATGATTGACCCCCAGATGAATCGCCATGGTCGCTCCATGCTGCGCCAGGCTGCCCAATTCCTCGCCGGCCGGCATCACGGTTTTGTCGGCGTATCGGGTCAGGATCACGCTCTGTGAGACATCGGGCAGGGTCAGTTCCGCACCCAAAAGCGCTGCGCAGGCGGCCGTAGCGGTGACCCCGGGAATGATTTCAAAGGCAATGCCGAGTTCGCGCAGGTAGCGAATCTGCTCGCCGATGGCGCCATACAGGCTCGGGTCGCCGGAATGCACGCGAGCCACGTCCTGGCCCTTGGCGTCGGCGATCTTGATCAGGTCGATAATCTGTTCCAGATGCAGTTCGGCGCTGTTGACCACCTGCTCGGCACAATGCCCTTGCAGTACTGCGGCGGGCACCAGCGAACCGGCATAGATGATCACCGGGCAGCTGCGAATCAGCCGCTGGCCTTTGACGGTGATCAGCTCGGGGTCGCCAGGACCTGCGCCTATGAAGTAGACGGTCATCGTCGATTCCTGTGGGAAAAAAGGGCTGGGCAAGGCACCAGATGAAGATTGCTCATGATCGAAAGCGCGGATTATCGAGGATTTTACGTCGAGCAGGCCAATGCGAAGGTGGCCTGGGCATATTTTTGCCGCTTGATCAGCAGCTTGGCCGGCGAATGGGTCAACTGTTCGGCCAGGGCCAGGGCGGCACTTTCCGCTATGCCGTAGCAGCCGGTTCGTTCGAAGGCGATCTGCGAATGATGGCTGAGTTGTGGCTCATAGCCGGCCAACTGTTCGCTGCTGAAGTACGTCAGTGGCAGCGCGAGTTGCTCGGCCAGTTCGACAAGGGCCGGTTCATCTCGCTTCAAATCGATACTGGCCAGGGCCTTGATCTGATGCAGTTCGATCTGGTGCGCTTGCAACGCCTGATCGAGCAACGCCCGTAACGTGCTGACGGGGCAGCCCCGTTGGCAGCCCAGGCCGACCACGAGGGTCGGCGCTGTGCCGGTATCGGTCATGCGTGGTATTGGCCATCGCGTTTGCGGCGGAACAGCCAGGCGCTGATCAGGCCCAGGGCCAGCCAGAACGCGACATTGGTCAGCTGCGAAGCGATTTTGAATTGGGTTTCCAGTGCTTGCGGTGCCAGCATCGAGTGCACGTCCGGCTGCGGCGCGCCAATCACATGAGGGACGGCAATGATGGCTGCACCGAGGACTTTCATCAGCCAGTGACGGCTGAACGCGATCAGCGCGATGCCGACTGCGGTTGAAGCGGCGGTGCCAATCCACCAGGTCTGCCGTTGCGCCAGGTCGGCAGCGGCGGTGCCTGGCAGTTCCGGCGGCAGGCCAAGGGTCGGCGCGAGCACGAAGGTCGCGTAACCGGCCAGGCCCCAGAGCAATCCCTGAGAAGTTTTGGTCGGCGCGCGCAAGGTGTACAGGCCGGCGAGCATCAGGGCGAAACCGACAGCCACCACCAGATTGCCGCCGGTGGTCGACAACACGCGCTGCCAGCCGTTTTCCGGCTCCCAGGCTTCGGCATCGTGGGTGTGGGCGGCGACGCCAGGGGCGTGTTCGTGGACTTCAACAGCAGCGGGTTCGGATTTTTCGTAGGTTTCGGCCTGCAAAATCAGCGGAGCGACCCAGAAGCTTTGCAGCAGGGTCAGCAGCAGGGCGGCCAGCAGCCCCGTGAACCCCGCGGTTTGCGCGATACGCTTGATCATGTCGACAGGTCTCAATGGCACGGGAAGGCAGCGCTGTGACGGGTATCGTGAGCAGCGTTGTGAACGGCTTCGATGTGCGAGAAACCGGCGAAATACACCAGGCACGCGCCGAGGATCGACGCACACACGGCGGCGGTCAGGCGTTGAGTCAGGGTTGTGGTGCTGCTGGTGGTGGTGCTGTGGCCGGTACTGCTGATGATCGACATGGCGCATCCCTCAGTTCTGTCAGCGGGGAATGGGAGCGCATGCAAATCCCTGCGCGAGCGAGCGCGCAGAGGTTCGAACAGCGCCCGCCCACCGCGGGTTTGTCATTCAGTGATAGTTAGGTTCACTTTGTGTTGCGGGCCGGTCTCCGGGCTCACGAGGGGTGCGGGCTATCGCCTGAACCTGCAAGCATCACCTTCCCATGCCGCACTGGCACAGTGGATCTGACGCTTCGCTCGCTTACCGTTGCGGGGGCAGCACCGGACTGACATGGCTTTAGAGTAAAGCACATGATTCACCGGTTTCCCGTTTCACCCTGTGAAGGGCACCCGTAACAAGGCGTGTAGGAGAGCATGGGCAGAGGTGGGGCGTCAATTGGCAAGTGTTCTCAACTCGGGACCGCATTGCTTCAATCGCGAACAGGCTCGCTCTCGCATTTGACCGCATTTTTCTCGGAAAACCCGCTCCCGGTGGGAGCGAGCCTGCTCGCGATGACGGCGTTGCAGGCGCTGTAGAACTCAGCATGAACATTGACCCGCCCCAATACGATGCGTAGCCTTGCGCTTTCGAGGTTCTTCGGCGTTTGCCGAAGCTAAGAAGGGAACGCGGTCGATGCCGCGGCTGCCCCCGCAACTGTGAACGGTGATGTTCGCTGCCACGCCACTGCATGCTCAGGTCCTGAGCCCGCGGGAAGGCGCAGCCAACGCCAGTCAAGCGACTGGCACGCCGTCAGCCAGGAGACCTGCCTCGAACAGATTCTCACTACAACCGGGCGGGGTGATCCGGTGGCGAACGCTTCCGGCGCGCACAGGCGTTGCCGGTTCTCGTCCCGTATGCCCGCCACCTTGCCAAAGGGCATCCGATGAAAACACTGGCCAAACTCCCCGTCACCATCGTTACCGGCTTCCTCGGCTCGGGCAAAACCACCTTGCTGCGGCACATGCTCGACAACGCCCAAGGGCGTCGCATCGCGGTGATCGTCAACGAGTTCGGCGAACTGGGCATCGACGGTGAAATCCTCAAGCAGTGCTCCATCGGCTGTACCGAAGAAGAAGCCAATGGCCGCGTCTACGAACTGGCCAACGGCTGCCTGTGCTGCACCGTTCAGGAAGAATTCTTCCCGGTGATGCGCGAACTGGTCGCCCGTCGCGGCGATCTCGACCACATCCTCATCGAGACCTCGGGCCTGGCGCTGCCAAAGCCGCTGGTCCAGGCGTTCCAGTGGCCGGAAATCCGCAGTGCCTGCACCGTTGACGCGGTGATCACCGTGGTCGATAGCCCGGCCGTGGCCGCCGGCACCTTCGCTGCGTTCCCGGATCAGGTGGACGCCCAGCGCAAACTCGATCCGAACCTGGACCACGAATCGCCGCTGCACGAGCTGTTCGCCGATCAGTTGTCCAGTGCCGACCTGGTGATCCTCAACAAGGCTGACCTGATCAGCCCGGAAGACCTGGCCCGCGTACGCCTGGAAGTCGCAGAAGAGCTGCCGCCTGCGGTGAAAGTCATCGAAGCCAGCAGCGGTCGCCTGCCACTGGACGTGCTGATCGGCCTGGGTGCCGGTTCCGAAGAACACATCGACAGCCGTCACAGCCATCACGATCATCACCACGACGATGACGATCATGACGACCACGATCACGACGCTTTTGACTCTATCTCCATCGAGCTGCCGGCCTCTGACGAGAGCCTGCTGATGGACGCGCTGACGCAACTGGTAGTGGAGCACAGCATCCTGCGGGTCAAGGGCTTTGCGGCGATTCCGAACAAACCGATGCGCCTGCTGATCCAGGGCGTGGGCACTCGTTTCGACAAGCACTTCGACCGCCAGTGGGGTGGCGAAGAAGAACGCACCACGCGTCTGGTGTTGATCGGCCAGGCGCTGGACGCCGCGCTGCTCGAAACCCAATTGCGCGCCGCGCTCAGCGTATAAGCCATGCACCTGCTCAGGACCCAGCCCGGCGGTTTCGTGTCGGACGACAACATTGCCGACCTTGGACAAACCCCCGCCGAGCTGGTGATCCTGTGCAGCGGCGACTCCAGCCTGGCGCTGCTCGCCGAAGCGGCGCAGCAGTTGCCCGACGATTACCCGAGCGTGCGCCTGGCCAACCCGATGCAGGTACAGAATCACGCTTCGGTTGATCTGTACGTCGACGAAGTGCTGCGCCACGCCAAGGTCATTCTGATCTCGCTGCACGGCGGCATCGCCTATTGGCGTTATGGCGTGGAGCGGCTGGTGGAGCTTTCGCAACGTGGGGTGCAGCTGATTCTGGTGCCGGGTGACGACCGTCCTGACCCGGAACTCAGCGACCTCAGCACCGTGGCCCCGCAGGACCGCGAGCGGCTCTGGCACTTCCTGCGCCAGGGTGGCATGGGCAATGCGCTGGACCTGTTTCGCTGCCTGGCCAATCGCTGGCTGGGTCGTGACTACGCCTGGTCCGAGCCGCAAGTCTTGCCGCGCACCGCGATCTACCACCCGCACAAAAGCCCCGCGCAACTGAGTGATTGGCAAGCCGAATGGCGGGCCGGTCAACCCGTGGCAGCGGTGCTGTTCTACCGCTCGCACTTGCAGGCGGCGAACACCGCTTTCATCGATGTCTTCTGTCAGCGTTTGCAGGCTGCGGGGTTGAATCCGTTGCCCATCGCCCTGGCCAGTTTGAAAGAGCCCGGCTGCCTGTCGGTGGTCGAGGACTGGCTGGATGAGGTTGAGGCCGGGGTGATTCTCAACACCACCGGTTTCGCCCAATCGAGCCCTGAAGCTCCACATTTGCGTCCGTTTCGCCGCAACATCCCGGTGATTCAGGCAATTTGCGCCCAGGATAACGAGCCGGGATGGCGCGCCAGCGAACAAGGGCTCGGCCCGCGTGATCTGGCGATGCATATCGCCCTGCCGGAACTGGACGGGCGGATCATCAGCCGGCCGATCAGCTTCAAGGATCTGGCCTGGCGCAGTGAGCGCAGTCAGTCCGACGTGGTCTGCTACCGCGCGCAACCGGAACGCATGGACTTTGTCGCCGAACTGGCGCGGCGCTGGATTGATCTGGCGCGGCTGCCGAATGCCGAAAAACGCGTCGCGCTGATCCTCGCCAATTACCCGACCCGCGATGGGCGTATCGGCAATGGCGTCGGCCTTGATACGCCGGCGGCGGCACTGAATATCCTCCGTGCACTGCAGGCCGAAGGTTTTCCATTGCCGGCGCAGTTGCCGGACAGCGGCACCGCGTTGATCCAGCAACTGCTCGGCGGCGTCAGCAACGATCTCGATACCCTCGACCAACGCCCATGCCAGCAAAGCCTGGCAATGGACGATTACCTGCAGATGTTCAACGCGCTGCCCGAAGCCAACCGCCGGGCAGTGCTACAACGCTGGGGTGCACCCGAGAGCGATCCGATGTGCCGCGCCGGACGGATGATGATTGCCGGGTTGCGTTTCGGCCTGACCTTCGTCGGCATTCAACCGGCGCGGGGTTATCAGGTGGACCCGAGCGCGGTGTATCACGACCCGGACCTGGTGCCGCCCCACGGCTATCTGGCGTTTTACTTCTGGCTGCGCAACACCTACGGCGCCCACGGCGTGATCCACGTCGGCAAGCATGGCAACCTCGAATGGCTGCCGGGCAAAGGTGTCGGGCTCTCTGAACATTGCTGGCCGGACGCGCTGCTCGGGCCGTTGCCGAATATCTATCCGTTCATCGTCAACGATCCGGGCGAGGGCGCCCAGGCCAAACGACGCACCCAGGCGGTGATCATCGATCACTTGATGCCGCCGCTGACCCGCGCCGAAACCTACGGCCCGTTGCGCAATCTCGAACTGTTGGCGGATGAGTACTACGAAGCGCAACTGCTCGATCCACGGCGTGCCCGCGAGTTGCAGCGCGACATCCTGCAACTGGTGCGCGACACGCACATCGACCGCGAACTGCAACTGGACGAGCCACTCGACAGCGATGCCGACGCGGCGATCTGGTTGCCGCGTCTGGACACCTACCTGTGCGATTTGAAAGAGTCGCAGATCCGCGATGGCCTGCACGTGTTCGGCGAGTCACCGACCGGGCGCCTGCGCATCGACACCTTGCTCGCGCTGCTGCGCATTCCACGGGGCGATGGGCGTGGTGCGCAATCGAGTTTGTTGCGAGCGCTGGCGAAAGCCTTTGAGCTGGGCTTCGATCCGCTCGATTGTGTGCTGGCCGAGCCGTGGAACGGGCTGCGTCCGCATGCGTTGTTGTCGATCAGCGATGAACCCTGGCGCATTACCGGCGACACCCGCGAACGCCTGGAACTGTTTGCCACACAACTGATCTCGCAGGCGCTGGATGCCCCCTGTGGGAGCGAGCCTGCTCGCGATGGTTTATCAGCCACATTGACGCCAACTGACACACCATCGCGAGCAGGCTCGCTCCTACAAGAGGCCGGCTGGACTGAGGTGCAAGCCATCCTCGACAACCTGCGCGAAGTGGTCGCGCCACGCTTGGACGCCTGTGGCCCGGCCGAAATGCGCGGCCTGCTCGATGCCCTGAGCGGGCGCTTCGTCCCGGCCGGTCCCAGCGGCGCACCGAGTCGCGGGCGCCTGGATGTGCTGCCGACCGGGCGCAACTTCTATTCAGTGGACGTGCGCAACCTGCCAACCACCACGGCATGGCGCATCGGTTTCCAGTCCGCCAACCTGATCCTTGAGCGTCACCTGCAAGACCATGGCGATCACTTGCGTCAGCTCGGTCTGTCGGTGTGGGGCACCGCGACCATGCGCACCGGCGGCGACGACATCGCCCAGGCCATGGCGCTGATGGGCGTGCGTCCGGTGTGGGCGACCGGCAGTCAGCGGGTCGACGATTTTGAAATCCTGCCGCTGAGTTTGCTCGACCGCCCCCGCGTCGACGTGACGTTGCGCGTCTCGGGCTTTTTCCGCGATGCCTTCGCCAATCTGATCCGCCTGTTCGACGCCGCCGTGCAAGCGGTCGCCGCACTGGACGAGCCGGACGACCTCAACCCCCTGGCGGCCAAGGTTCGCGCCGAACGTGAAGCGTTGTTGAAGTCGGGACTGGATGAAGACGCGGCCAGACGTCAGGCCGGTTGGCGCATCTTCGGTGCCAAGCCCGGCGCGTATGGCGCGGGCGTGCAGGGCGCCATCGACGGTCGCCTGTGGCAGAGCCGCGAGGATCTGGCCGAGGTGTATCTGAACTGGGGCGGCTACGCCTACGGCGGCTCCGACGAAGGCACCGCCGCCCGCGAGCAGTTCGCCCAGCGCCTGAGCCAGGTGCAAGCGGTGCTGCAAAACCAGGACAACCGCGAGCACGATCTGCTCGACTCCAATGACTACTACCAGTTCCAGGGTGGCATGCTCGCCGCCGTGGAAAACCTCAGTGGTGCAACGGCGGCCAGTTATCACGGCGACCATAGCCAGCCGGACCTGCCCAGAATCCGCACGCTCAAGGAAGAGCTGAGCCGGGTTATCCGCTCCCGGGCGGCCAATCCGAAGTGGATCGAAGGCGTCAAACGTCACGGCTACAAAGGCGCGTTCGAAATGGCCGCGACTGTCGACAACCTGTTCGCCTTCGATGCCACCACCCGATTGATCGACGATCACCAATACGCGCTGCTGGCGGATGCCTATTTGCTCGACGCCAATACCCGTGACTTCGTCCGCGAGCACAATTCCCATGCCTTGCGCGACATGACCGAACGCATGCTCGAAGCACAGCAGCGGGGCATGTGGAAAGAACCGGGCGCGTATCGCGAGGCGCTGGAGAATCTGTTGCTGGACATAGAAGAAGACAGTTAAAACACCGCCGACCCTGTGGGAGCGAGGTGTTTGTGAAATCACCGACCATGACCGAGATTGAACAATGACCGACACCCCCCATTTCCCGCTCTCCGCCGTGGTCGGCGCCGACGATTTGAAACTCGCGCTGTGCCTGACCGCCATCGACCCGAAGATCGGCGGTGTGTTGATCGAAGGCCCGCGCGGCATGGCCAAGTCGACCCTGGCCCGTGGCCTGGCGGACCTGCTGGCCAGCGGTCAATTCGTCACCTTGCCTTTGGGCGCTACTGAAGAGCGCCTGGTGGGCACGCTCGATCTCGACGCTGCATTGAGCGAAGGTCGCGCGCAATTTTCCCCGGGCGTGCTGGCCAAGGCCGACGGTGGCGTGCTCTACGTCGATGAAGTGAATCTGCTGCCCGATCACCTCGTCGATCTGCTGCTCGACGTGGCGGCCAGCGGCACCAACCTGGTCGAGCGCGACGGCATCTCCCACCGGCATTCGGCGAAGTTCGTGCTGATCGGCACCATGAACCCGGAGGAGGGTGAGCTGCGCCCGCAACTGCTCGATCGATTTGGCTTGAACGTTGCCCTCGGCGGCCATACCGCGCCGGCCGAGCGCGGGCAAATCATCCGGCGGCGCCTGGACTTCGACACCGATCCGCACGGCTTCTGCGCCGAGTGGGAACGCCGGCAGCAGGCGTTGCGCGAGCGTTGCCAGCAGGCACGCAGCACGTTGGCCAGCATTGCCCTGGACGATGACGCCCTGGCGCAGATTACCGAGCGTTGTTTTGCCGCCGGGGTCGACGGATTGCGCGCCGATCTGGTCTGGTTGCGGGCGGCGCGGGCCCATGCCGCCTGGCGCGAGGCGCGTGCCATAACCGTCGAAGATATCGATGCGGTCGCCGAATTTGCGTTGCGCCATCGCCGTCGTGAGCAAACGCCACCGGCACCCCCACAGCAACAGTCCCACGCCGGTCAACAGCCAAACACCGGCGAAGGCCAGGGGCAGTGGGGCGAAATGCCTGCTCAGGCGCTGCCGGTCGGGGCCCGTCGTGAAGTGCCGAGCTGGCCAAAAAAGCCCTAGGCATTCGCCCTCGCTCTGACGCGGGGGCGAATGCCAGACCCCGCGCCGGACGCCTCGACCACGGCAAGCAGGGCAAACGTCATGCTGCGCGCGACGGTTCGATCAACTGGCCCGGTACGTTGCTGAACGGCCGGCCACGTCAGCGTGACGACTTGTTGTTCCACCTGCGTACCCGTTCAGCCCATGAGCTATGGCTGGTGATCGTCGATGCATCGGCATCCACGCGTCGCCACCAGGCCTTGAGTGATGCCAAAGGTTTGCTGGCACAGCTGTTCGACGATGCTTACCGCCAACGCGCGCACCTGGCCTTGCTGACCGCCAGCGGAACGCAGCCGAAGTGGCAGGTGCAGGGGTTGAAGGCGTCCAGCGGATTGCGCGCCTGGCTCGATGGACTCGGGGCCGGCGGTGGCACGCCGTTGCTGGCGGCGTTGAGTGAAGCGGGGCACTGGCTGAGCGTACGGCGCAAGCGCTTCCCGGCGGAGCAGCAACGGTTGCTGCTGGTGACTGATGGCCGCTTGAAGGATTGGCCGACGTTGCCCACGCTCGATTGTCCGGGGCTGGTGATCGACATCGAACGCGGGCCGATTCGCCTCGGGCGCAGCCGGGTCCTGGCGGCGCAGTTGCAGGCTGAGTACCGGCATATCGACGGGTTGCTTCCGCGCTGAGATGTGCGGTGCCCAGGCTTCCCTCATCGGCGGACCGCCCATTCAAAGATGAATTCGGCCGGCTCACCCTTCCTGACAGGCCTGCACGCGGGGTGTCATTCAAGCACCAGGTTCGAGCGCTGCGCTGGAATCGGATTGCGCATCAGCGTGCCCACCACCAGCGCACCCAATAATCCCGCCAGCCCCGCGACCCAAAGCAGCAGGCTGAACCCCGCCACGAACGCTTGGCGGGCCAGCGGTTCGACCCTCATGCGAGCCGACTCAGGCACCAGGCTCAGTGCCGCACTCATATCACCGGCCACCACCCGCGAGGCGATCTCTTGGGCCTGGCCGAGCAGCGCCGGACCCAGGGTCGACAGGTCCGAGTGCAGCTGTTGTTCGGCGTGGCTGGCGAGCAGCGCACCATACACGCCGATGGCCAGCATCACCGCACTGAAACGCATGGTGGTGCTCATGCCCGAGGCCATGCCGGTGCGCTCGCGCGGCACGCAGGCCATGATGTTTTTCTGCGTATCGCCATTGAGCAATCCGGCGCCGGCACCGGTCACGGCGATCGCCAGGGCGAAGGGCAGGTAGCCGCCGCTGTTGACCGCCCAGGCGCTGAGCAGGTTGCCGCTGCCCACCAGCGTCAGGCCGATGGCCATCATGTTCGCCGGGGTCACACGTCCGGCCAGGCGCGCACCGAGGCGCGGGAAGATCAACATGGTCACGGCAAACGGCAACATGCCCAGCCCGGCGAAGATGGCGCTGAAACCCAGGCCGTTCTGCAGGTAAAACGGCAGCAGGGTCATCATCACTTGGGCGCACGCGGCGTAGGCGAACATGCCGAGCAGGGCGCCGATGAAGCGTGGATGCCTGAACAGTCGCAGGTCGATCATCGGCCGCTGCTGCAGGCGCTCGATCAGCACAAACAAGCCCATTAACAGCGCACCGCCCAACAGGCGGGTGTAGGTGAGGGGGCTGTTCCAGCCGATCCGGCTGGCTTCGATCAGGCCCCAGATCAGGCACAGCAAGCTCGCGCTGAAGGCGAGGCTGCCCCATGGGTCGAGGCGCGCAGCCTGAGCGTCACGGGATTCCGGCACTGCACGCCAGACCATGTACATCAGGAACAGGCCGACGGGCAGGTTGAGGTAGAAAATCCAGCGCCAACCAACGTATTCGGTAATCAACCCGCCCAGGGTCGGCGCCGCAGTCATGGCCACGCCCATGCAGCCACCCCAGAACGCCCAGGCTTTGGCCCGTTCCACTTCATCGTGGAAGGTGTGGCCGATCGAAGCGAGTGCCGAGGTCAGCAACAACGCGGCGCCGACGCCTTTGATGGCCCGGGCGATGTCGAGAAACAACGCGTTTGGCGCCGCGCCGCAACCGACGGACGCGAGAATGAAAATGCCCAGGCCCCAGATCAGGGTTTTCTGCCGGCCAAAGCGGTCGGCCAGGCTGCCAGCGGGTAGCAGCAAGGCGGCAAAGGCCAGCATGTAGGCGCTGACCACCCATTCGATGTCTGCGAAATTGGCCCCCAGATCCCGGGCGATGCTGGGCAAGGTAACGGCGACGATGTTGGTGTCGAGCACGATCAGCGAACACACGGCCGACGCGGTAAGTAAGGTCAGTTGCTTGCTCGCCCTGGGTTTGACGGACATGGCATGGGTTCTCTACTGTGAGGTTGCGTGCAGCTTATCGCTGGCAGACGCTGCCTTTGTTAGTCGTACCTCGTCACTTCATTACCTTTGAGCTAATGCACCGATGGACATTCGTCATTTCCGCTATTTCCTCGCGGTCGCCCGGCACCGCAACTTCACCCGTGCCGCCGAGCAATTGGGGATCGCGCCGCCGACCTTGACCCGGCAGATCCAGGACATGGAAGCCGAACTGGGGGCGCGTCTGTTTTTGCGCCAGGCACGGGACGTCAGCCTGACCGAAGCGGGCGCGGCGCTGGTGATCGAGGCCGAAGCCACGGTGCGGCAATTTGAGTCGGCCCAGCGCAATGCCCAGCGTGCCGGCCGTGGCGACATCGGGCACATCGAACTCGGTTATGTTGCTTCGGCGGTGTATTCGGGGCTGCTGCAAAAGCAGGTGCAGGGTTTTGCCGGCCAATACCCGGATGTCAGCCTCAATGTGCGTGAAAGCCCCATGGCCAGTTTGCCGAACATGATTCTCGAGGGGCGCTTCGACCTGGGCTACATCCGCTGTCCACTGTCCTTGCCCGATGGCATCGAAGGCGTACGCCTGAGCGACGAAGGTTTTGTGCTGGCGTTGCCGGCGGACTCGTGGCTCAACCGCCTGACGGTCATCAATTCGACGCACTTGCAGAATGAAAACTTTATCCTCCCCGAACAAGTCGTTGGCACCTTGCAGGTGGCCGCTCAGGGCGATTTTGTGCCGAAGCTGGGGGCGCAGCCGGGTGGGCTGGTGGCGGTGATCGCGCTGGTGTCCCTGGGGCAGGGGGTGGCGGTGGTTCCGGAGTCGGTGGTCGGTCATGTCAGCCTGCCAAACGTGGTGTATCGGCCAATCAAGGATTGCAGTGCATCGTCGTGGCTGGCGTTGATCCATCGGCGGTTTGAGAAATCACCGGCGGTTCTCCGGTATATCGATTGGATAAGAAAAGCGGGGTCGCTCCAAAAGAGCCTCTACAGATTTTGAAATGATTTTCGGCTGTAGGAATTATCCCGATCAACTGTACGATCCAAGTCCTTTTTTCCATTCAGGACTTGCATGAACACCCTCACGGAGCCCCCCGGTTACCCTTTCCCTTCGCGCCAACGCGCGTTCTTGACGCACGCCAAGCCCTCGTTATTCCAGCACCCAAACGCCCTTGTCCCTGCAGTTTCACGGCCTCTGCGCCGCGCCTTGCCGTGCCCGGCAATCTGAATTCACTGACGAGATCGAGACGTTTATATGGAATGGATAGCTGACCCCACCGCATGGCTGGGTTTGTTGACGCTGATTGTGCTGGAGCTGGTGCTGGGCATCGACAACCTGGTGTTTATCGCGATCCTCGCCGACAAATTGCCGCCTGAGCAGCGCGACCGTGCGCGAATCATTGGTCTGTCCTTGGCGTTGTTGATGCGTCTGGGTCTGCTCGCCAGCATTTCCTGGCTGGTGACCCTCACCCAACCGCTGTTCGAGGTGTTTGACAAGAGCTTCTCCGGGCGTGATCTGATCATGCTGTTTGGCGGTGTGTTCCTGTTGTTCAAGGCCACCATGGAGCTGCATGAACGCCTCGAAGGGCATGTCGGCCAGCGCTCGTCCAACACGGCCTACGCCTTGTTCTGGCCGATCGTGGCGCAAATCGTGGTGCTCGATGCCGTGTTCTCCCTCGACGCGGTGATTACCGCAGTGGGCATGGTCGATGAACTGGCGGTGATGATGATCGCGGTGATCATTTCCATCGGCCTGATGATCGTCGCGAGCAAGCCGCTGACCCGTTTCGTCAACGCGCACCCGACGGTAATCATGCTGTGTCTGGGCTTCCTGATGATGATCGGTTTTGCGCTGACCGCCGAGGGGCTGGGCTTCCATATTCCCAAGGGCTACCTGTACGCGGCCATCGGTTTCTCGATCCTGATCGAGGTGTTCAACCAGATTGCCCGGGCTCGCCGCAAGCGTTCGATGCAGGGCCTGCGACCGATGCGTGAACGCACGGCTCACGCGGTGATGCGTTTGCTGGGCGGTCGCAAACTGGCCGTGGAGGAGGTCGGCGAAGACATTGCCGACCTGTTGGACAACGGCGAAGCACCGACTGAAGAACTGTTCGACCGTCGCGAGCGGGTGATGATCAGCGGCGTGTTGCAACTGGCTGAACGGCCGATCCGTACCCTGATGACCGTGCGCGCCGACGTCGATCATATCGACCTGGACGATGATGCCGAGGCCATTCGTACGAAGTTGATGCACTCGTCCTACTCGCGTCTGCCGTTGATTCGTGACGGTGCAGTGGATGAGCCGTTGGGCTTCGTGCACAAAAAGGAATTGCTGAAGGAATACCTGGCCGGCAGCGAGCCTGATCTTGCGCACCTGGCGCGCCAGACCATCAATTTGCTCGACAGTTATTCGATCCTCAATGCCCTGGAACAGATGCGCAAGGCATCGACCCACATCGCTTTTGTGGTCAATGAATTCGGGGGTTTCGTCGGTGTACTGACCATGACCGACATTCTGGAATCGATCGCCGGCGAGTTGCCCGATGCGAGTGAGATCGAAGGTCCGGATGTGATCGAGGACAACGGCGGGTTTGTGGTCAGTGGCGCCTTGAACCTGGCGCGGGTGCGGCAACGCACCGGATTTGCGGCGCAACCGACCGACGACTATCAAACCCTGGCCGGGTTGGTGGTGAGCTTGTTGGATCGCCTGCCGATGATCGGTGACAGCCATGAGTGGCAGGGCTGGCGCATGACCGTCCTCAAGGTCGAAGAGCGGCGGGTGACGCGGGTGTTTCTGGCGCGTGTCGACGGCTGACGTTGCGGTGGGCCCGAGGGCCCTTTCTGACAAGCCAGCGTTTACAGGTACGGTGGTGCTGTAGGCGCTGGCTTGCCGGCTGAGCATTTCGGAAACTAAAAATCCTACATAACAAAAACACCTTTCCCACATCAGAAGCAGAGTTGCCCTGCATCAATCCCGCGTTCACTCATTCACAGTCCCGCCCTTCAAAATCAGCACAAGGGATGTGTGATGTTCAGCCCTGCCGACCAAGCCTCTTTTATCCTTGATATCGAGGGGCTCAACCACGATCTGCAAGTCCTTGAGTTCACCGGCAAGGAAGCCATCAGCCAACCCTTCCGCTTTGATCTGAAACTGGTCAGCGAACGTCCCAGCCTCGATCTGGAAAGCCTTCTGCATCGCATGGCGTTCCTTGGCTTTGACCGCCAGGGCGCCGGTGTTCATGGTCAGGTTTACAGCGTCGGCCAGGGCGACGCAGGCAAGCGCCTGACCCAGTACCAGCTCTGCCTGATGCCCAGTCTTGCCTATCTGGGCCATCGTTTCGACCAGAAGATATTCCAGAAACTGAGCGTGCCGCAGATCATCGCCCAGGTACTGGAAAGCCACGGCATCCTCAGTACTGCCTATCGCTTTGCCCTCGGTACGGATTACCAGCCACGGGACTACTGCGTCCAATATGGCGAGAGCTGCCTGCATTTCCTGCAGCGCCTCTGCGAAGAAGAAGGCCTGCATTACCACTTCGAGCACAGCCGCGAGGGTCATGTAGTGGTGTTCGGGGATGACCAGACGGTGTTTCCCAGGCTCCAATGCCCCACCGCATACCTGCAAGACAGCGCAATGGTCGCCGATGAACCGGTGATCAAGGCCTTCACCCTCGCATTGGAGGCCCGACCCACGGCCGTGACCCGACGCGACTACGACTTCGAAAAGCCTTTGTTGCAACTTGAAAGCGGCGCGAAGGAACCTTCGCCGCTGCGACTCGAAGACTACGGCTTCCCCGGCCGTTTCACCGACCGCAAACTCGGCAACCACCTCGCTCGACGAGCACTTGAACGACACCGCAGCGATTATCGGCAAGCCACAGGACGCAGCGATCAGCCGATGCTGCTGACTGGTCATTTCCTGACGCTGACCGGCCACCCTCGCCAGCAATGGAATGATCTGTGGTTACTGACCGAAGTCATCCACACCGGCAAGCAACCGCAATCGCTCGAAGCATCGATCATAAGTGCGCCGAACGACGAACTGTCCCAAGGCTATCGCAACACCTTTCTCGCCACACCGTGGGACGCGCCTTTCAGACCCCAGCTTGCCCACCCTAAAGCCACGATCAACGGTTATCAGCATGCCGTCGTCTGTGGCCCGCCTGGCGAAGAAATCCATTGCGACGAATACGGCCGTGTTCGTGTCCAGTTTCCCTGGGACCGCGACGGCGCCCACAACGATCATTCCAGTTGCTGGGTGAGAGTCGCCAGCAACTGGGCTCACGACCGGTATGGCAGCGTGTTGATTCCCCGCGTCGGCATGGAGGTGGTCGTCGGTTTCTATCAGGGCGACCCGGACAAACCGCTAATCGTCGCCTGCTTGAGCAATGGCGCCAATCGTCCTGCGCTCGACCTCCCGGCCCAGAAAACCCGCAGCACCTTCAAGACTCAAACCAGCCCCGGCGGCAGAGGCTTCAATGAACTGCGCATAGAAGATCGCAAGGGCGCAGAGGAAATATCCATCCGTGCCCAGCGCGACTACCGGCAACACGTGCTGAACGACGAGCGGCTTCAAGTCGACAACCTACGCAGCGTCGTGGTCGCGGGTAACGCCCGTCATGAACAGCACGCCGAAGAGCGGCGCATCACCCACGGCGAGCGGCGCACGGAAATCAGGCAGGACGATCATCTGACGGTACAGGGCAGCCGCCACATTCGCGCCGCCAACCATCGGTTGAGCGCTCAGCATCAGGTCAACGTCAGTGCCTGCCAGAACATCGTCATCGATGGTGGCGCCAGCACCACGATTCAGGCCGGCGGCGTGTGGATCACGATCAATGCGGCCGGGATCTTCAGCAGCGTGCCCGTTGCGGTGGGCGGCGTGCCGAAGCCGATCATCGCGGCCACCCCGGTGATGCTCGATGCGAGCGAACCACCACGGCCGGAAGCCGTTTCAGCCGCATTACTCAAACGATTGCTCGGCGATGAAGCACTGGTTGAACTCTGCCAGATGCCTGCGGGGGGTACGCCCATGGACTGCCCGCTGAGTGATTGCCAATGCCGTAAAGCCCTGGGCTATGGAGACCGGACATGAATACCTGGATTCTGCTGGAGCGCCCGACGGCGCAACTGAAAACGCTGTATCGCCTGGCGACGCACCCCGACACTCATATGCTGTATGCCGGCACCTCATTAAACAGTTTCGCCGAGCAAGGTCCCATGCTCGTCAGACTGAGCAACCAACCGACCTTCAATCAGGCGATCGAGCAATCCCCGGCTGAATGGCCCGGTCTGCTGATCGAAAGTAACTTCGACACCCCCTCGATACTCGCGCATCTGCGGCAGATTCTGATCGTCAACTTCGACCAGCAACGTAAAGGCGTCCTGCGCTACAGCGACCCCACCGTCGCCAGCTATTTCTTTGCGGCCTGCCCGGCGCAAGACCTCGGCCGGTGGCTGGGGCCGATCAGCCGCCTGCGTTGGTTCGGTGGGACATGGGCCAGCAAAGCTTCCGGTGAAGCCGACTGGCAGCAACTGAACAACCCGCATGCGACCCGCTGGACCATTGAAAACACGCGTCGTGTCATGTCCCTGAGTGCCGCCCATGAAGAGGCCCTGACGCGCCTGGGTAATGAGCAATTTCTCCATGAATGGTGGCTGCGACACCCGCAGCATTCATTTGTGCAGGTCAATCAATTGATGGAGCAAGCGCTGGCCCAAGGCATCGACGACAGCAACGCCATCAGCGAATACCTGAGCACCCACTGCACGCAGGTCCAATCATGAAGCGCCTGGGAAGATTGTCCGCCGGCCCTTGCTGCGAGCCCGACAGGCTGATCGTCCAGGTGATCGGCACCGGCCATTCCAAAGACCAGCGCCTGGTACTCTTCGACCGGTCCGGCGTTGAACCGCTGCCGGCCCTGACCGATGAGGTGGATCGCGAAACGGAGCGTTTATTCAGCGTCCACTGCGAGCTGTTCGTGTGGAACTGGTACGCCCGGTACGAGCATCAGTTGTGGCTGGAAATTGCCACGACCCATGGGGCGCCCATTCGCCTGCCGTTGCTGGAGGACGTACGGATTACCCCGCGTCAACTGGACGCGCAGTGGAACCAGATCGTCCCCGTCGTGCCTTTCGTCGCGCTGCCCGGTACGCGCAGCCGTCACGACCTCGGCACGCCGGTCCTGTGCCGCAGCGGCTTTGTCTATGTGTTTTACCGCGGGCGCCTGTGGCGTGAACTGGAAGTGCGGCAGGACGGCGAATGCACGACTTACCACGACATTGACGTGCCGATGTTTCGCGAAGGCCAGGATCTGTGCGACGACTACCGCCTGGCCAGGGGTGTCGCACTCAGCGACATCTGGCTGCCCGCCACCTGGAACCGGCAACCGGTCGACGCGGTGCAGCTGTGTTTCAGCGAGATCCAGCTCAGTGCTGCCCGCGTCAAGCGCCTGGAGGAGGACCCGGTGTTACGCGCCCGGCGTTGCCAGAGCCCCGCGTTGCCGTGCGACAGTCAGACGTTCGAACGGCTTTTCGACCCGCAGCCCGATGGCCAGGCGATGCTCGAGGCTTTCGGTCGCTTCAATGCGTGGGATGCCCAGGCGTCCGACAGTGCGACGAAAGCCAGCGTCACCTGGCGCAACCTGGCCGAACGCGCCTTTCCGCTCAGCCTGATCGCCCCGCAACGGGCACGCCAGAGCGGGTTCGAATATGGGCTGGAGCATCCGGGACGTTACCTGTGCGACCTGTCCGGGCAATTTGCCGCGCAACGCAAATTCGAAGCCAGGCGCTGCCTGGCTCAGTGGGAGCAGGGCGCCACACCTGATGTGCCTGCCACTTTCGAAAGCAGCGCCTGGGCCGACTGCCTCTCCACGCTGTTGCAGCGCTTGCAAGGAAAGACCCCGCCAGACGATGAAGCGGATCTGTGGCAACCCCAGCCCACCGTCGTCGATGTGCTGGAGGCCGCCCGCCAACGGCGCGTGTGCGGCGTGCTGCTGGAGGACCCGCGCTACCGTTTGCGGCACCTGCTGTCGCAGATCCGCCAGCAACAGCAATTGCTGGCGCTGTATGCCGAGCGCGCCAGCCTTTATCCCCATCACGCCAGCGCGGTGATGGTCCAGCAACTGATCGTGCCGGCCACCCTCGGCGGCCAGAAGAACCCACTGCACGCCTGTTTCGACAAAGTGAAGGAGGCCGGGCGCCGCGACATCAACCGTTTCACCGCCAGCGCCGAGCGCGCCTTGATCTGGCAACAACTGAACATGGCGCAGGCGCTGCTGGCCGAGTGCCTGCAGCAACCGGTCACGCAGCAAACCCTGGCCGATCATTTGAGCCAGGACGGCTTTGACTACCTCGCCGCGCTGTTTGCCGTGAGCCAGACGTTCGCAGCCCTGGCCACGGTGCCCGCGCAACTCGATCCCCTGGCCAGCAACGGCGACGTCACCAACGCGCTGACCGGTGTGAGCCTCTACAGCCCACGGGCCAGCATCGGCCAGACCCTGCTCAACGACATCGCCCACGACCCGGCGCACCCGCTGCACCTGATGCTCTGGCCCGCCGTCGATGAAGCGGCGCTGGCCGCGCCCTATGTGCCACCCACCCAGACAACCCTCAACGAGGGCGATGGTCATTTACGCGCCGATGACCTCGCCACATTCGAAAGCCACCCGGGGCCCTATTACCCGCAGGTCGACCACCTCGACGGCCACTTGCTCAAAGACCTGCTGGCCAGCGGCAGCCTGAACAGCACCCTCACCGGCCAATCGAAAGCGGCCGCCGGCAGCCTGATCGGCATCTACGAAAACCTCGCGGGCGCTCTGGAAACCGCCAGCAGCGCGGTGAACAAACGGCCCGGGCTACACACCGGCCAGGCCATGCCCGCCAGCACCTATCTGCACGGCCTCGGCGTGGGGCTGTTGCGCAGCCTGATGCCCAAGACCTTTGGTGACGCGCACTTCATCCAGCGGCGTGACGCCGACCCGCAGCATTACTACGTTTTTGGCCTGACCGATGTGCCGTCCGGCGATCAGCGGCCACACCGGGTGATGGGTCAGTATCTGGATGCCCAGGGCCGACCGCTGAAGGCGCACGACGACGTACTCGACACCCCGTACGCCCTTCGCGAAACCCATCACACACTGCTGGCGATCCCGCTGAAGCATCCGACGGCGAACAATCTCAGCGTACTGAATCAGCGGATCAACGCGGTTTACAAAGCCGATGTGGAAGCGCGGGCGACGGGCGATGCGTACGTGAAAAGTCCGTTGCAGCGGGGCGTGGATGAGCATGTCGCGTCGGCTAACAGCCGGGTTCATCGCGTGCTGGGCTCGTTGCCGTTTGCGGCGGGGGTTTTGATGTTGGAGGTTTGGAATGTGAGGGTGGAGTGGCAGGCGGCGGAGCAAGTGAGGCGGGAAAAGGGGGTGTTTCGACTAGTTCTTTCAGCGGCCGGAGCTGGCCTTGATCTAGCTTTAGCGCTGGAGATGTTGACGGTAAAACTTGCCAGTACACAGTCTGTTTTAGCGGCTGGGCGAATAGTTCTATTCAATATGCCCGTTGAGGCTGCTAAGAAATTTTTCGGCCATTTAGCAGAACATCTAGCGAAGGAGTTCACCGGGCGCCTACTTGCGCAAATGGCCAGTGGCCTGATTTTTTCAGGTATATGCCTGACAGATGCCTGGTTTGCGTGGAAATGGGGCGACGATGCCAGCTGGGGCTATCTGATGATGGCTGCGGGCGGCGCCATCAGCGCTCTCAGTAATTTGGTTGTTAGCGGCATCACCTTTCTCGGTCTGGGCCCAGGTGGCTGGGCCGCGCTGATATTGATCGTGATCGGTGCCGGATTGGCCTGGTGGCTGAGCGACAAGCCCATCGAAGAATGGCTGGTCAATGGCCCGTTCGGCACGCAAGTTCATTCAGGTAATGCGCACCTGTTGGATCCGCAGCATGGTTTCTATTATCTGATCAGTTTGTTTGCCGACATTCGCATCAACATAGGCCCCAACCCTGAATTCGTCCCCAATGCCAAACTCGACTTCCGCGCCAGGACGCCTTTTCAGGTGATCTCGTCCAATACCTGCATTCGCATTGAAAGTAACTTGCCGGGCTTAATTGCAAACCTCGGCACCCTGAACATCAATGCCCACTGCCGGCTCAATACCTTCGAACTCAAGGGTGGCCGCCTCAAAAGTGAAACCGTGCCGTTCACCAAATTGATCGATAGCCGCCTCGTCCCACCCAATGCCCAACGCCTGCTACCGCAGGGTCTGGAACTGTTTTTCAAAACCCCAGCGAGCTATGCCTTCGACCCGGTCACAGGCTCATCCGGCATCGCCCATCAATGGCAAGTCCGGGCTCAGTGTGTACTGGAGCAAAACAATCACCGCTGGCACTTTCCTGCACCACCACCGAAGGATGAGACGCCGTTTGATGCCACTCATATAAAACCCAACTTCGGCAGCGAGGGTGAACTTTATTGGGCAGATGAGGTGACACATACATCACGAGGCACTAACAAATGACTCAGGAGTCGTATTACGCCAAGACCGCTTACGGGTTGACCGAGGTGCCCCAGCAAGAACGCTCTGCTGAGCGCTCATGGATCATGCGTTTTGCCAAGGCCAGATTGCCTTGGGGTGGTGCGAATGACTTAACACCTGCAAGTGCTCTCGAAAAATTCTCTCCCAAGAAGCTTCGCTTGCATGAAAAATTCAAAAAGGAGCGTGAAGAGCAAATAGCCGCAGGAACCCATATTTCGAGCCCATTCGAACATATCGATTTCCACATCAGGGACGATCATGAATGTTTTAGATATGCACTTCTTCCTGCAAGCTCCCATTTCTGGATGTATATGTTAAGCGGCGGACGTTTTTTATTTTTTTTATTTTGTATTATCAGTATTCCCGCCTACTTTTTAGGTGTATCAACAGGAAATGATCCTATTTGGGAGTCAACCAAAGTTATATTTATCCAAGTATTTTCTTGGCTTCTCGGCCTCCCGCTTCTCTGCTGGGCCATCGGTTCATTCGTCATCAAGCACTTCCCCAACCTCTGGATAAAACCCTCCCGAGGCCCCATCTGGGAACTCAATCGCCGTACCGGCCTGGTCACGGTATTCGACTACAAAAACAACGGTGAATACAAAAAGAACGGCACCATCGGTGAACTCACCGCGCCGTTCTACGAGTTTGATGCCTACATCGCCACGTCCCCGGACAGTCAGGGCATGCCGTTGAACGTGCTTTACCTCGCCCATCGCTACCGCAACATCATGATCAACTTCGGCGGGCTGCTATGCCCCGGCCCCGACTTCCAGCCGCCTTGCGCCCTGTGGGATTTCATCCAGAACTACATGAACGTCAGCCGCCCGTTGCCGGACCTGCCGCAATACGAAGAATACCGCCACCTCGACCCCACCACCGCCGAGTACGACCGCCTCACCGGCCGCAACCCGCGTTACTGGATCGACATGGCCGATGCGACGTTCAAGCAAATCGTCAGCGAAATGCACCAGCGCGTCGATGAAATCGATACGTTCGAGCGGCCGAACTTGATGGCGGGATACGTGACCTATGTCGACTGAGCGACAAAAAATATGCGTGTGCTGGGGGAGGGGCCCAACCCTCAATTTATCCCCGACGCCAAACATGACTTCCGCGCCAGGACACCTTTTACGCTGGCACTTTCCTGCACCACCACCGAGGGACGGGACGCCATTTGATGCCACTCATATAGAACCCGACTTCGGCAGTGAGGGTGAACTTTATTGGGCAGATGAAGTGACACAAACATCACGAGGCGCTAACAAATGACTCAGGAGTCGTATTACGCCAAGACGGCCTATGGGTCGACCGAGGTGCCCGAACAAGAGCCATCCAATGAACGACCATGGATCATGCGGCTTGCCAAGGTCAGACTGCCTTGGGGTAACCCCGATGAAGTAACGCCCGTTAGTTTTGTGGAGGATTACTCGCCACGAGACCTTCGAAATCAGGAGCAACTGAAGAGAGAGCGTGAAGAGAAAATAGCCAAAGGCACTTATACTCCGAGCCCATTCGAGCATATTGATTTTCATATGAGGGATAATCACGAAAGTTTTAGGTATGCACTCCTTCCTGCGAGCTCCCACTTTTGGATATACATGCAAGGAGTAGGGCGTTTTTCGTTCTTTCTGCTTTTTATTTTCAGTATCCCCGCTTACTTCGCAGTTGTTTCCATTGGGTATGAGCCTATTTGGGAATCAACGAAAACCTTGTTTATTCAACTATTTTCCTGGCTTCTCGGCCTCCCACTTCTCTCTTGGGCCATCGGCTCATTCGTCATCAAGCACTTCCCCAACCTCTGGATAAAACCCTCCCGAGGCCCCATCTGGGAACTCAATCGCCGCACCGGTCTGGTCACGGTCTTCGACTACAAAAACAACGGTGAATACAAAAAGAACGGCACCATCGGTGAACTCACCGCGCCGTTCTACGAGTTTGATGCCTACATCGCCACGTCCCCGGACAGTCAGGGCATGCCGTTGAACGTGCTTTACCTCGCCCATCGCTACCGCAACATCATGATCAACTTCGGCGGGCTGCTATGCCCCGGCCCCGACTTCCAGCCGCCTTGCGCCCTGTGGGATTTCATCCAGAACTACATGAACGTCAGCCGCCCGTTGCCGGACTTGCCGCAATACGAGGAATACCGCCACCTTGACCCCACCACCGCCGAATACGACCGCCTCACCGGCCGCAACCCGCGTTATTGGATCGACATGGACGATGCGACGTTCAAGCAAATCGTCAGCGAAATGCACCAGCGCGTCGAGGATATCGATACGTTCGAGCGGCCGAACTTGATGGCGGGATACGTCAACTATGTCGACTGAGCGACAAAAAGTATGCGTGTGTTGGGGGAAGGCCCCAACCCTCAACTCATCCCCAACGCCAAACATGACTTCCGCGCCAGGACGCCTTATACGCTGGCATTTTCCTGCGCCACCACCGAAGGATGGTACGCCATTTGTTGCCACCCATATAAAACCCGATTTCGGCAGTGAGGGTGCACTTTACTGGACAGATGAAGTTACACATACATCACGAGAAACTAACAAATGACCCAGGAATCGTATTACGCCAAGACGGCCTATGGGGCGACCGAAGTGCCCCAGCAAGAGCAATCAACTGAACGACCATGGATCATGCGTTTTGCCAAGGCCAGATTGCCGTGGGGTGGTGCGAATGACTTAACACCTGCAAGTGCTCTCGAAAAATTCTCTCCCAAGAAGCTTCGCTTGCATGAAAAATTCAAAAAGGAGCGTGAAGAGCAAATAGCCGCAGGAACCCATATTTCGAGCCCATTCGAACATATCGATTTCCACATCAGGGACGATCATGAATGTTTTAGATATGCACTTCTTCCTGCAAGCTCCCATTTCTGGATGTATATGTTAAGCGGCGGACGTTTTTTATTTTTTTTATTTTGTATTATCAGTATTCCCGCCTACTTTTTAGGTGTATCAACAGGAAATGATCCTATTTGGGAGTCAACCAAAGTTATATTTATCCAAGTATTTTCTTGGCTTCTCGGCCTCCCGCTTCTCTGCTGGGCCATCGGTTCATTCGTCATCAAGCACTTCCCCAACCTCTGGATAAAACCCTCCCGAGGCCCCATCTGGGAACTCAACCGCCGCACCGGCCTGGTCACGGTCTTCGACTACAAAAACAACGGTGAATACAAAAAGAACGGCACCATCGGTGAACTCACCGCGCCGTTCTACGAGTTTGACGCCTACATCGCCACGTCCCCGGACAGTCAGGGCATGCCGTTGAACGTGCTTTACCTTGCCCATCGTTACCGCAACATCATGATCAACTTCGGCGCGCTGCTGTGCCCCGGCCCCGACTTTCAACCGCCTTGCGCCCTGTGGGATTTCATCCAGAACTACATGGATGTCAGCCGCCCGTTGCCGGACCTGCCGCAATACGAAGAATACCGCCACCTCGACCCCACCACCGCCGAGTACGACCGCCTCACCGGCCGCAATCCGCGTTTCTGGATCGACATGGACGATGCGACGTTCAAGCAGATCGTCAGCGAAATGCATCAGCGCGTCGAGGATATCGATACGTTCGAGCGGCCGAACTTGATGGCGGGATACGTCAACTATGTCGATTGAGCGGGGGCGGTGCGCGGTTGGAGAGACGGCGCACCAATTGTGAACCTGCTACCCGTCCTTTGTAGCCAACGGTAGCGTTCGCCAATTGTTCCTTTCGTAACACGTTTTCCTGGTTTTTACGCATCCTTCTGATTCGGAACACTTTTCAGTCTCCCCAACATTCTCCGCGCAACCTGTGGCACACTTTCTGCTGTCTATTCCGTTGTTACATACCATGTTCCGGTATAGCGGAATAACCATCATCTGGAGTGCTTGCCATGCATCGCCGTCCTTCCTTGTTCAAAGCGTGTGTTTTTCTTTTCGCGGCCTCTGCTGCTGCCGTGGGCGTGGCCCAGGCAGCCGACAGCAAGCTCGATAGCGTTCTGGCCCGCGGCAAACTGATTGTGGGCACCGGCAGCACCAATGCGCCGTGGCACTTCCAGGGGGCGGATGGCAAGTTGCAGGGTTTCGATATTGATATCGGGCACATGATCGCCAAGGGCTTGTTCAACGACCCGAACAAGGTTGAGTACGTGGTGCAGTCGTCCGATGCGCGGATTCCTAACCTGCTGACCGACAAGGTCGACATCAGTTGCCAGTTCATCACCGTGACCGCCAGCCGTGCGCAGCAAGTGGCGTTCACCCTGCCGTACTACCGCGAAGGGGTTGGCCTGTTGTTGCCGGCGAACAGCAAGTACAAGGAAATCGATGACATGAAGGCCGCCGGTGACAGCCTCACAGTGGCCGTGCTGCAAAACGTCTATGCCGAAGAGTTGGTGCATCAGGCGTTGCCCAAGGCCAAGGTCGATCAGTACGACAGCGTGGACCTGATGTATCAGGCGGTGAACTCGGGCCGTGCCGACGCGGCAGCCACCGACCAGTCCTCGGTGAAATACCTGATGGTGCAAAACCCCGGTCGCTACCACAGCCCGGCCTACGCCTGGAGCCCGCAGACCTACGCTTGCGCGGTTAAACGCGGCGATCAGGACTGGCTGAACTTCGTCAACACCACGCTGCATGAAGCCATGACCGGCGTTGAGTTCCCAACCTACGCGGCTTCGTTCAAACAATGGTTCGGTGTCGACCTGCCTACCCCTGCCATCGGTTTCCCTGTCGAATTCAAATGATCCCGTGAGAGTGGGGCGCCGAAATGCGCCCCGCTCAAGGTACTGTCAACCATGAACTATCAGTTGAACTTTGCCGCCGTGTGGCGCGATTTCGACACCTTGCTGGCAGGGCTCGGCCTGGGCCTCGAGCTGGCGCTGGTGTCGATCGCCATCGGCTGCGTGATCGGCCTGATGATGGCGTTTGCTTTGCTGTCGAAGCACCGCGCATTGCGGGTGCTGGCATCGGTGTATGTGACGGTGATCCGCAACACGCCGATTCTGGTGTTGATTCTGTTGATCTACTTTGCCTTGCCGAGCCTCGGCATTCGGCTGGACAAGATTCCCTCGTTCATCATCACGCTGTCGCTGTACGCCGGGGCTTACCTCACCGAAGTGTTTCGTGGCGGGTTGCTGAGCATCCCCAAGGGCCAGCGTGAAGCGGGGTTGGCAATCGGCCTGGGCGAGTGGCAGGTCAAGGCTTACGTCACCGTGCCGGTGATGTTGCGCAATGTGCTGCCGGCCTTGTCGAACAACTTCATTTCGCTGTTCAAGGACACTTCGCTGGCCGCAGCCATTGCCGTGCCGGAGCTGACCTATTACGCGCGCAAGATCAATGTCGAGAGCTACCGGGTGATCGAAACCTGGCTGGTGACCACGGCGTTGTATGTCGCGGCCTGTTACCTCATTGCCATGCTGCTGCGTTACCTCGAGCAGCGTCTGGCGATCCGCCGCTAGGAGGCCCCATGTACGAATCCCCCAGTTGGCTGCATGAGTTGTGGGTCGCCCGGGAAGTGCTGTGGCAAGGCTTTCTGACCAGTGTTCAGGTGTCGGCCCTGGCGATTTTGCTCGGCACCGTGGTCGGCGTATTCGCCGGTCTGGTGTTGACCTACGGCAAGTTCTGGATGCGCGCGCCGTTTCGTTTCTACGTGGACGTGATTCGCGGCACCCCGGTGTTTGTACTGGTACTGGCCTGCTTCTATATGGCGCCGGCGCTGGGCTGGCAGATCAGCGCGTTTCAGGCGGGTGCGTTGGGCCTGACGCTGTTTTGCGGCTCCCACGTCGCCGAGATCGTGCGCGGTGCGTTGCAGGCATTGCCCCGTGGGCAGATGGAAGCGAGCAAGGCCATCGGCCTGACGTTCTATCAGGCCCTCGGTTACGTGCTATTGCCCCAGGCACTGCGGCAGATCCTGCCGACCTGGGTCAACTCGTCCACCGAGATCGTCAAGGCTTCGACGCTGCTGTCGGTGATTGGCGTGGCCGAATTGCTGCTCAGCACCCAGCAGATCATCGCCCGGACCTTCATGACCCTGGAGTTTTACCTGTTCGCCGGTTTTCTGTTTTTTGTCATCAACTACGGCATCGAATTACTCGGCCGGCACATTGAAAAGCGGGTGGCCCTGCCATGACTCAAGTACAACCCTCCAACGTCCCGAGCGGACAGCCTCTGCTGGACATTCGCGGCCTGCACAAACAATACGGCCCGCTGGAAGTGCTCAAGGGCGTCGACCTGACCCTGCAGCGCGGCAACGTGGTCACGCTGATCGGCTCCAGCGGTTCGGGCAAGACCACGCTGCTGCGCTGCGTGAACATGCTCGAGGAGTTCCAGGGCGGGCAGATCATGCTCGATGGCGAATCCATCGGGTATGACGAGGTCAATGGCAAACGCATCCGCCACCCGGAAAAGGTCATCGCCCGTCATCGCGCCATGACTGGCATGGCGTTCCAGCAATTCAACCTGTTCCCGCACCTCACCGCATTGCAGAACGTCACCCTGGGTTTGCTCAAGGTGAAAAAACTGCACAAGGACGAGGCCGTGGCGCTGGCGGAAAAATGGCTGGAACGCGTGGGTTTGCTGGAACGTCGCGATCACTATCCTGGCCAGTTGTCCGGCGGTCAGCAGCAGCGCGTGGCGATTGCCCGGGCGATTGCGATGAACCCGAGCCTGATGCTGTTCGACGAAGTGACCTCGGCGCTGGACCCGGAACTGGTCGGCGAAGTGCTGAACGTGATCAAGGGCCTGGCCGAAGACGGCATGACCATGCTGCTGGTGACCCACGAAATGCGCTTCGCTTTCGAAGTCTCGGACAAGATCGTGTTCATGAATCAGGGGCGCATCGAAGAGCAGGGTCCGCCCAAGGAGCTGTTCGAACGGCCGAAATCGCCACGACTGACGGAATTCCTCAAGAACACGCGCTTTTAAACATTCGATTTTCAATCAGGAGAAACACTCATGAGCATTACTCGTTACGGCACCGGCAGCACCGCCGCCGGCGGTCAGCCTCGGCCTTTCGCCCGAGCCGTTGAAGCCGATGGCTGGCTGCACGTTTCCGGGCAGGTGCCGGCGGTGGATGGCGAGATCATCACGGGCGGCATCGTCGAACAGACCCACCAGACCATGAAGAATCTGATCGCGATTCTGCAAGAGGCCGGTTATGGCCTGGAAGATGTGGTGCGTGCTGGCGTGTGGCTGGAGGATCCGCGGGATTTCACCAGTTTCAACAAGGTCTTCTCCGAGTACTTCAAACCCGAACACGCCCCGGCCCGGGCCTGCGTACAGGCGAACATGATGGTCGACTGCAAGGTCGAGATCGATTGCATCGCGTACAAGAAAAAGGCTTGAACCGAGGTGGCTTCATCGCTAGCAGGCTAGCTCCCACAGGGGAACGCATTCCACATGTGGGAGCTAGCCTGCTAGCGATGACGGCCTTACGGTCGCCGCCGCACTCTAGGTAAACTCCCGGCACTTTGTATGGGAATCACTGACATGACCGAAGACACCATCAAACGCCGGGCACGCGGTCTGGACCGGGCGTTCGACATCCTCGATTTCCTCAAGGAGATCGGCCAGCCCCTGCGCCCGAACGAAATCGCCAGTGGCATCGGCAGCCCGAAATCCACGGTCTACGAACTGGTGGCCTCGTTGCTGGAACGACGGATTCTGGAGCCGGTGGGCAAGGACGGTCACGTTTACCTCGGGCGCCAGCTGTACTTCCTCGGGCAGGCGCATCTGCGCCATTTCGACCTGTCCCGTGAGGCCGATCACGCTTTGCAGGAGATCGTCAGCCAGACCCACGAAACCGCGCAGATGTGCCTGCTCAACGGGCGCAAGTACACCGTGGCGCTGATGAAGGAGGGCGAGCGGCATTTTCGCATTTCATCGGACATCGGCGAAAACGCCCCGATCCCCTGGACCGCGTCCGGGCGCCTGCTGCTGGCGCACCTGAGCGACCAGGCAATCATCGACCTGATCGACCATGACGACTTCATCCTGCCCGATGGCGAGCGCCTGCCGCTGGAGCAGTTTCTCAAGGAAATCCGTCAGGCCGGCATCGATGGCTTTTTCTCCTTCGACAGCGTCGCCGACACCTTTACCCATTGCTTCGCCGCCCCGGTCAAAGACCCCAGCGGCGTGGCCATCGCGACCCTGTGCATCGTCGCCCCCCGGGCCGATGCCAAGAAAAATTACAACGACTACCGCCGGGTGCTGATCGACAGCGCCAACAGCCTGGCCCGTCGCATCAACGAATAACAGCGGCTGCCTGCGGCCGCGAATGTGAGGAGTTCGACCATGACTACTGCCGAAAATACTGCTGCCGTGGAAAAGGGTTTTGCCCGGACGGGCGCCAGTCTTGTCCGTGACGTCAGCCTGCCCGCGCTGGTGCTGCATCGCCAGGCGCTGGAACACAACATTCGCTGGATGCAGGATTTCGTCAGCAACAGCGGCGCCGAACTCGCGCCCCACGGCAAGACCAGTATGACCCCGGCACTGTTTCGCCGGCAGCTCGACGCCGGTGCCTGGGGCATTACCCTGGCCAGCGCCACGCAAACCCGCGCGGCCTATGCCCATGGCGTGCGTCGGGTGTTGATGGCCAACCAACTGGTCGGCACGCCGAACATGGCGCTGATCGCCGATCTGCTGGCCGATCCGGCGTTCGACTTCTACTGCATGGTCGATCACCCGGACAACGTTGCCGACCTCGGTGCCTATTTCGCCTCGCGCGGTGTGCGCCTGAACGTGATGATCGAGTACGGCGTGGTCGGCGGGCGTTGCGGCTGCCGCAGCGAACAGGAAGTGATCGACCTGGCGAAAGCCATCGCCGCGCAACCGGCGCTGGCCCTGACCGGGATCGAAGGCTATGAAGGGGTGATTCATGGTGATCACGCCATCAGTGGCATTCGCGCGTTCGCCGGTTCCCTGGTGCGCCTGGCGGTGCAGTTGCAGGACAGCGGCGCGTTCGCGATTGCCAAGCCGATCATCACCGCTTCGGGATCGGCCTGGTATGACCTGATCGCCGAGGAGTTCGAAGCGCAGAATGCTGCAGGACGGTTCCTCAGCGTATTGCGTCCAGGCAGCTATGTCGCGCACGACCATGGCATCTACAAGGAAGCGCAATGTTGCGTGCTCGACCGCCGCAGTGACCTGCACGAAGGGTTGCGCCCGGCGCTGGAAGTCTGGGCGCACGTGCAGTCGTTACCGGAGCCTGGGTTCGCGGTGATTGCCCTGGGCAAGCGTGATGTGGCTTACGACGCTGGTTTGCCGGTGCCGTTGTTGCGTTACAAGGCCGGCGTGCTGCCCGCCAAGGGCGACGATGTGAGTGCCTGCAAGGTGACGGCGGTGATGGACCAGCACGCGTTCATGACCGTGGCGCCGGGCGTCGAGTTGCGGGTGGGCGACATCATTTCGTTCGGCACTTCGCACCCGTGCCTGACGTTCGACAAGTGGCGTACGGGGTGCCTGGTGGATGAGCAATTGAACGTCATCGAAACCATGGAAACCTGTTTCTAAGTTCAGAACCGAGTCGCGGCCATCGCGGGCAAGCTCACTCCCACCCTGGAAGGCCTTCTCCTGTGGGGGCGAGCGCGTCCGCCCAGACAACAACGGACACCAGAGACCGCACAACCATGAGCACCCTCAACACCCTGGGCCCCCATACCCCGCGCATTGCCTTGATCGGCGAATGCATGATCGAACTGCAGCACCGCGCCGATGGCAGCCTGCAACAGAGCTTCGGTGGCGATACCTTGAACACCGCGGTGTACCTGTCCCGAGAGCTGGGCAGCGCGGGCACGGTGGACTACGTCACGGCCCTGGGCGATGACAGTTTCAGCGATGCCATGTGCCGGAGCTGGGCCGAGGAAAACATTGGCCTGGGCAGGGTGCAACGCCTGCCCGGACGCTTGCCGGGGCTGTATTGCATCCAGACCGACGCCGCTGGCGAGCGTCGTTTCCTCTACTGGCGCAATGAAGCAGCGGTGCGCGATTGCTTTACGACGCCGGCCGCCGCGCCGATCCTGGCGGCGCTGCCGGACTATGACGTGCTGTATTTCAGCGGCATTACCCTGGCGGTACTGGGCGTGAAGGGCCGGGAAAAGTTGCTGGAAACCCTGATCGAGGCCCGCCAGCGCGATGCGCGAATCGTCTTCGACAATAACTACCGGCCACGGCTGTGGGCCTCGGTCGAGGAGGCGCGGGCGGCCTACCGCAGCGTGCTGCCTTATGTCGACCTGGCGTTGTTGACCGTCGATGACGAACAGGCGCTGTTCCATTTCTCCGATTGCGCGGCGGTGTTTGGCGCGTACGAGCAGATCGGCACGCCCGAAGTGGTGCTCAAGCGTGGCGCCGAGGCGTGCCTGATTCGGTGTGAGGGTGAGTCGTTCGAAGTGCCGGCCCAGAAAGTCGAGCGTGTGGTGGACACCACGGCGGCGGGGGATTCGTTCAGTGCGGCGTACCTGGCTGCGCGGCTCAAGGGCGCAAGCCCGGTCGAGGCGGCGGAGGCGGGGCACCGGCTGGCGAGTCGGGTGATTCAGGTGCCGGGGGCGCTCATTCCCAGAGCTTGAAAGGCACATCCTGTGGTGAGGGCGCAAGCTCCCTCGCCACAGGGGACTTTAATCCCGGTAAAACACCTGCACCAGGTGATAGCCGAACTTGCTCTTGATCGGTCCATGCACCACCCGCAGCGGTTTCTTGAAAATCACCGCGTCGATGGCTCCGACCATCTGCCCCGGCCGCACTTCGCCCAGGTCGCCACCGCGCTTGCCGGACGGGCAGGTGGAGTACTTCTTGGCCAGCACATCGAAGGCTTCGCCCTTGGCGATGCGTTGTTTGAGCTGCTCGGCTTCTTCCGAGGTTTTCACCAGAATATGGCGGGCTTGAGCTTTCATGGGGCGGATACCTTGCAACGGTGGTGACATGGGTGTGACGCGGGGCGCGCGATTATGCCCTAACTCACTGCGGTTGGCCGATCATCGTGCGAATCTTGTTGGCCAACAGATCAATGGAAAACGGTTTGGCCACCATGTCCATGCCTTCCTCGAGAAACCCCTGACGCTCGGCGGCTTTTTCCGCGTAACCGGTCATGAACAGCACTTTGAGTTGAGGCCGGTGCTGACGGGCAATTTCCGCCAGTTGCCGGCCATTCATGCCGGGCAAGCCGACATCCGTCACCAGCAGATCGACCCGCAGTCCGGATTCGAGCAGGGGCAGGGCGCTCTTTGCGTCTTCGGCTTCGTAGGCGTGATAGCCGAGCTCCTTGAGCAGGTCGAACACCAGCATGCGTACGGCCGGGTCGTCTTCCACCAGGACCACGGTTTCACCGGCAATGGCCGAGGGCGCCTCGCTGATGACCGGCGATAACACGTCTTGCGGTTCAACGCCGTGCAGGCGCGGCAGGTACAAGCGCACGCTGGTGCCCTGGCCGGGCATGCTGAACAGGGTCACATGGCCACCGGACTGCTGGGCGAAACCATAAATCATCGACAGGCCCAGCCCGGTGCCCTGGCCAATGGGTTTGGTGGTGAAGAACGGATCGAAGGCCTTGGCCAGGATCTTCGGTGTCATGCCCGTGCCGTTGTCGCTGACGGCGATCATCAGGTAATCCCCGGCCTTGACCGGTTCCAGGGTGGTGATGTCGCTGCCGTCGAGGTAGACGTTGGCGGTTTCAATGCACAACTCGCCACCATCGGGCATGGCGTCCCGGGCGTTGATCACCAGATTGAGCAGGGCGTTTTCCAGTTGGCTGACGTCAGTACTGACCGTCCAGACGTCTTTGGCCAGGCGCAGCTTGAGCTCGATATGGTCGCCCTTGGTGCGGCGGAACAGGTCTTCCAGGGAGTGAATCAGGTCGTTGGCGTTCAGCGGTTTGCGATCCAGCGACTGACGCCTGGAGAACGCCAGCAGACGATGGGTCAGGGCGGCGGCGCGGTTGGCCGAGGACACCGCTGCCTCGGTGAAACGGGCGATCTCGGCGGCGCGGCCGTCGGCGATGTAGCGTTGCATCAGGTCGAGGCTGCCGATAATTCCCGTGAGCATGTTGTTGAAGTCATGGGCAATGCCGCCGGTGAGCTGGCCCACCGCTTCCATTTTCTGTGCATGGCGCAGGGCTTCTTCGGCGCGCTCGCGTTCGAACATCTCGTTCAGCAGCTTTTCGTTGGCCTCGGCCAGTTGCCGGGTTCGGGCGCTAACCCGTTCTTCGAGGGTTTCATTGAGGTTGCGCAGCGCTTCTTCGGTCTGTTTGCGCTCGGTTTCGTC
Organism: Pseudomonas fluorescens group sp. PF-69; assembly: GCF_054481235.1. Classification (NCBI taxonomy): domain Bacteria; kingdom Pseudomonadati; phylum Pseudomonadota; class Gammaproteobacteria; order Pseudomonadales; family Pseudomonadaceae; genus Pseudomonas; species Pseudomonas fluorescens group sp. PF-69. The sequence goes on from NZ_JBTMNC010000001.1 coordinate 4,769,574, forward strand.
GATCACGAAGATGTAGAAACCGTTCACCGCGCCGTCTGCACCGTGGCGCGGCAAATAGTTCATCAGTGCATGACGGATGCTCCCGTCACGGTGCGGCGTCTTGATGCTGAAACAGCAGGGCCTGCCGGACAGGGCTTCGGCGATGTACCCGGCGCGCAAGGCGTAGGCCTCGTCGCCCAACACCTCTCGAACGGTCCGGCCGTAGAGCTCCTGGGGTGTCAGGCCGTACCAGTCCAGATACGCGGCGTTGTTCAGGCGAAAGCGTTCCTCGCGGTCGACATAGCTGATCAGGATCGGCATGGCGTTGATGATCAGTTGCAGCTCGGTCTGGCTCTGGCGCAGGGCCTGCTCGGTGTTTTTGCGCTCGGTGAGGTCCAGGGCGGCACCCAGGAAGCGGATTGGCCGGCCATGGTGGTCCTTGTAGCAACGACCGCGGGCAAACACCCAGCGCAACTCGCCATCGGGTTGCAGCAGGCGGTATTCCTCGGCGTATTCGGTGCCATGGGCGATGCAATGCTTGATGCTGCGGGCGATCAGGGCACGGTCTTCCGGGTGCACGCCGTGAAGGTACTCGGTGATCGGCAACTGGCTGGCCATGGCCGGGTCGATGCCATGCAATTGGGCGAAATGGGCGTCAGCCAGGAAGCGGTCCTCGCTGATGTCCCAGTCCCAGGTGCCGACCGTGTCGGTGGCGGCGAGGGCCAGTTGCAGGCGTTCCTCGGTTTCCTGTTGAGCCTTGAGGCTGGCGGCGGAACGCTGTTCCAGTTCGAGGGCGATTCGACGGCGTTCGTTGGTTTCGATGGCGGTGACCAGAATCCCGGCCACCTCGGCGCTTTCGTCGCGAATGGGGCTGTAGGTCAGATCGAGCCAGAAGTCGGAATCCTTGCCGTCGCGCTGCAGGGTGAAGCGTTGTTCGCTGTAGGTCCGCACTTGCCCTTGCAGGACGGCTTTGTAAATCGGATCGGTAAAGTCCTTTAACTCTGGCCAGATAAGGTGTGTCGGCTGTCCGAAAGCGTACGGATGCTTGCTGCCGGCGAGCAGGGCGAAGCCGTCGTTGTAGATCTGCGTCAGCTGCTCGCCCCAGAGCAACAGCATCGGCATCGGTGAATGAATCACAATGTCCACGGCGGTTCGCAGGCTCTGCGGCCAGGTGCTGGCAGAGCCCAGCGGGCTGCTTTCCCAGTCCAGTCTGGCAATCAAGGCCTGGGCATCGCTGCCGGTCGGTGAGGCGTTCATCTAGGTGTCCTGCATCAAGTCGGTATGACGGCGTCTACTCAACTGGCTGAGCGGCAAACGCTGGATGCCCCGGCATTTCGGAGGTCCGGGTCATTTTATCCATTGAATGCTTCGTAGGTGTTTTTTGCTATGGGCATCAACGCGTATTAAGACAACTGGCCAATCTTTACGCGAATGTTGCATCTGACAAGCAAACCCTGTGGGAGCGGGCTTGCCCGCGATGTGGGTGGCACCGTCAACATTGACGTACCGTCATCGCGAGCAGGGTCGCTCCTGCAGTGGAATACCTTAGTCCCGCAGTTCCGGGCGGTCGCGGAATTGCTCCAATGCCCCGGGGTTGGCCAGCGCATCGGTGTTCTTCACTGTTTGCCCATGCACCACATTGCGCACTGCCAATTCGACGATTTTGCCGCTGATGGTCCGGGGGATGTCCGTGACCGCGACGATCTTTGCCGGCACATGGCGTGGCGTGGTGTTGGCGCGAATGGTCTGGCGAATCTGTTGTTGCAGCGCTTCGTCCAGTTCAACGCCTTCACGCAGTCGCACGAACAGCACCACCCGCACGTCATCCTGCCACTGCTGACCGATGGCCACGCTGTCGAGCACCTGCGGGATTTTTTCCACCTGGCGGTAGATTTCCGCCGTGCCGATGCGCACGCCGCCGGGGTTGAGCACGGCGTCGGAGCGGCCGTGGATCATCATCGCGCCGTGGGGCAGTTGTTCGGCGTAATCGCCTTGGGCCCAGACGCCAGGGAACTGACTGAAATACGACGCCCGCAGCTTTTCGCCGTCGGGGTCGTTCCACAAGCCAATGGGCATCGCCGGGAAGTGCCGGACGCACACCAACTCGCCTTTTTCACCAATGACCGGTCGGCCGTCCTCGTTCCACACTTCAACCGCCATGCCCAGGCTCTTGCCTTGCATTTCACCGCGACGCACCGGTTGCAACGGGTTGCCGTTGACAAAGCAGGAGACGATATCGGTGCCGCCCGACATCGAGGCCAGGCACACGTCAGCCTTGAGGTCACGGTAGACGTAGTCGTAACTCTGCGGTGAAAGCGCGGAACCGGTGCAAAGCAGGGTTTTCAGGCTGCTCAGGTCATGGCTTTGCCGGGGTTTGACGCCGCTGGCTTCCAGTGTGGCGAGGTACTTGGGGCTGGTGCCGAAAACGCTGATGCGCTCGTCGTCGATCAGGTCGATCAAGCGTTCGGGGTCGGGATGAAACGGTGAGCCGTCGTACAGCACCACGGCACTGCCCACCGCCAGCGCCGAGACCAGCCAGTTCCACATCATCCAGCCGCAGGTGGTGTAGTAGAACAGGCGTTCGCCGGGGCCGAGATCGCTGTGCAAGCCGTGCTCCTTCACGTGTTGCAGCAACACGCCCCCGGTGCTGTGGATGATGCATTTGGGCACGCCGGTGGTGCCGCTGGAATAGAGGATGTACAGCGGATGGGCGAATGGCACGGCGACGAAATCCGGCTCGCCACCGGGGTCGTAGAAATCGTCCCACAGCGTCACATTGGCCGCCGTGCGGAAGTCTTCGATGTGAGCCTGCGGCCGGGCATAGGGCACGACGATCAACTGTTGCAACGAGGGCAGGCGTTCGAGGATTTCGTTGACCTTGACAGTCTGGTCGATCTCCTTGCCGGCATAGCGATAGCCGGCGCAGGTGAGCAGCACTTTCGGCTCGATCTGGCCGAAACGGTCGATCACCCCTTGGGTGCCGAAGTCCGGTGAAGAGCAGGACCAGATCGCGCCGAGGCTGGTGGTGGCGAGCATCGCCACCAATGTTTGCCAGGTGTTGGGCATGCACGCGGCCACCCGGTCGCCGAGGCCGACACCGGCGGCGATCAGGCCGTTTTGAAAGCCGGCGACATGCTCGGCCAGCTCCCCCCAGGTCAAGTGTTCGCGCTGCCCGTTTTCTGCCACGGCCACCACGGCCACGGCATCATCGCGCCGGCGCAACAGGTGCTCGGCGAAGTTCAGGGTCGCACCGGGGAACCACTGGGCGCCGGGCATTTGCGGGCCTTCTACCAGCACCGCGTCAGGTTGCTGATGGAAGCGGATGTCGAAGAAGTCGACGATGGCCTGCCAGAAATCCACGCGTTGATCGATGGACCATTGGTGCAGGGCAGGGTAGTCATCGATGTGCAGGTGGTGTCGCTGATTGATGAAGCGCCGAAAGGCCTCCATGCGGGTCTTGCCGATGCGTTCCGCACTGGGTTGCCAGAGGGTGTCGGACATGGTTTGCCTCTTCTTATTCATGAGTTCAAGCGGGCATTTGTGGCGAGGGGGCAAGTCCTCTCGCCACAAGGGTTCAACGGTGCTTACTGCGCCAGCCAGCCACCATCTATGTTCCACGCCGCGCCGCGCACCTGGCTGCCGGCTTCGCTGCACAGAAACAGCACCAGTTCACCCAGTTGCGGCGGCGTGACGAATTCCAGAGACGGCTGCTTCTCGGCCAGCAGATCATGTTGCGCCTGTTGCGGGTCGATCCCGGTAGCGGCGCGGTCATCGATCTGCTTCTGCACCAGCGGTGTCAGCACCCAGCCCGGGCAAATGGCGTTGCAGGTGATTTGGGTCGTGGCGGTTTCCAGGGCGACCACCTTGGTCAAGCCGATGACCCCGTGCTTGGCCGCGACATAAGCCGCCTTGCCCACCGAGCCGACCAGGCCATGCACCGAAGCAATGTTGATCACCCGACCCCAGCCCTTGGCGCGCATGCCCGGCAGGCTCAGGCGTGTGCTGTGGAACACCGACGACAGGTTAATCGCGATGATCGAGTCCCAGCGCTCCACCGGGAACTCCTCCACCGGCGCTACGTATTGGATGCCGGCGTTGTTGACCAGAATGTCGATGCCACCGAACTCGCGCTCGGCATAGGCAATCATTTCGGCGATCTGTGCCGGGTCGCTGACGTCGGCCGGGTGATGGCCGACCTTGCCACCGTACTGCGCCACTTCGGCGATCACTTGGGAGGCATCGCCGAAGCCGTTGAGGATCAGGTTGGCCCCGGCCTTGGCCAGGCTGAGGGCAATGCCCAGGCCAATGCCGCTGGTGGAGCCGGTAACCAGTGCGGTCTTGCCCGAAAGAGTCGTCATGAATACCTCACACAATGCCAGTGGCGTAGAAAGTGCCGATCACCACGAAAACAGCCAGGGTCTTGATCAGCGTAATACAGAAAATGTCTTTGTAAGCCTCGCGGTGGGTCAGGCCGGTGACTGCGAGCAGGGTGATCACCGCGCCGTTGTGCGGCAGGGTGTCCATGCCGCCACTGGCCATCGCGGCTACACGGTGCAGCACTTCCAGCGGGATATTGGCCGCATGGGCCGCAGCGATGAATTGTTCGGACATGGCCGCCAACGCGATGCTCATGCCACCCGAGGCGGAACCGGTGATGCCGGCCAGCAGGGTCACGGTGATCGCTTCGTTGACCAGCGGGTTGGGAATGCTCTTGAGCCAATCGGCCAGGACCAGGAAGCCGGGCAGGGACGCGATGACCGCACCGAAGCCGTATTCCGACGCGGTGTTCATCGCCGCCAGCAACGCACCACTGACCGCGCTTTTGCTGCCTTCGGCGAGTTTGCTGCGGATCGCCTGGAAGCCGAACGCGAGCACCATGATGATGCCCACCAGCAGCGCCGCCTGGACCGCCCAGATCGCCGTGAGTTTGGCGATGTCGGTGGTCACCGGCGCGGCCATGCCCGGCAGCGCGAGGCTGTGGGTCTTGCCGTACCACTGTGGAATCCACTGGGTGAACAGCAGGTTCATGATGCCCACGGCCAGCAGCGGCGACAGGGCGATCCACGGGTTGGGCAGCTTGATATCGGCGGCGGTTTCCGGCTCGTTGCGCAGTTCGGTGCCATAACCTTCACCGGCGCGTTGGGCCTTGTTGCGCTGGCGCTGCAGGAACAGCATGCCGGCGCAGAATACGAAGATCGTGCCGATCACGCCCAGCCAGGGCGCGGCCCAGGCCGTGGTGTTGAAAAAGGTGCTGGGAATGATGTTCTGGATCTGCGGAGTGCCGGGCAAGGCGTCCATCGTGAAGGAGAACGCGCCGAGGGCAATCGTCGCCGGAATCAGGCGCTTGGGGATGTTGCTCTGGCGGAACATTTCAGCGGCAAACGGGTACACCGCGAACACCACCACAAACAGCGACACGCCGCCGTAAGTGAGCAAGGCGCAAACCAGCACGATCACCAGCATCGCCTGGCGGGTGCCGAGCAAGCGAATGGCAGCGGCGACGATCGAGCGCGAGAAACCCGACAGCTCGATCAGCTTGCCGAACACGGCACCGAGCAGGAACACCGGGAAATACAGTTTGATGAAGCCGACCATTTTCTCCATGAACACGCCGGTGAAAGCAGGCGCAACAGCAGAGGGGTCGGTGAGCAGAACGGCGCCGAGGGCGGCGATCGGGGCAAAAAGGATAACGCTGTAGCCACGGTAAGCAGCCAGCATCAACAGCGCGAGGGCTGCCAAGGCAATGATCACACTCATGGTGTGTCTCCTGGGTTGTTATTTTTGTAGGGTGGATCTTTTGTAGGAGAGCGCTGTAGCGAATTGTGTGCCAGATAGTTAAGTATCTGAAATATAAGGGAATATTTAGATTTTCTTGGGGTGGGTCCAGGATTTTGTCTCTATATTGAGACTTTTGTTTGCTGGGCCGGCCTCATCGCGAGCAAGCTCGCTCCCACAGTTGGCCGAATTTTTTGCAGGCGATCCAATAAACCTGTGGGAGCGAGCGTGCCCGCAATGGCCTGTCTAACAATGGAGATCCATGTCTCTTTATAGAGACTCTGCAATTCCCAACGCCAGCATCTTCTTGTACAGCGTCGACCGACCCAGCCCCAGTCGCGCCGCCGCTTCAATCACCTTGCCCCCGCATTGCGCCAGGGTGGTTTCGATCAATTGCCGATCGAAGCGTGCCCGGGCAGCGCTGAAGGTCTCGTGCTCCACCGGTTCGAATTGCGTCGGTGCCATGCGCTGCACGGGTGTAAACGTCCCGATGGCCGCGCGGATATCCGCCACCGTGAGCCGCAGGTCGTCACTGAGCAACGCGGCCCGTTCCAGCACGTTGCGCAGTTCGCGAATGTTCCCCGGCCAGGCATGCTGCCCCAGTAGCGCCAGTGCCTCGCCGTTGAGTTCGTGCTGGCTGCGCAGCTCTTCAAGAATCGCTTCGCTGAGGGCGGGCAGGTCGTCGAGGCGGTCGCGCAGCGGCGGAACCTGAATGGGCAGGACGTTGAGGCGGTAATACAAGTCAGCGCGAAATTCGCCGCGTTTGATCGCGGCCTCCAGATCGGTTGAAGTCGCGGCGATCACGCGCACATCGCTCTGGATCACGTCGTTGGAACCTACCGGTTCGAACTCCTTTTCCTGCAACACCCGCAGCAATTTGCTTTGCAGCGGCAGGGGCATGTCACCGATCTCGTCGAGAAACAGCGTCCCGCCCTGGGCGATCTGCAACTTGCCGGCGCGGGCCTTGCGGTCGGCGCCGGTAAAGGCGCCGGGCGCGGTGCCGAAGAATTCCGCTTCCAGTAATGATTCGGGGATGGCCGCGCTGTTGATACTGACAAACGCCTTGAGCGCGCGCGGCGAAGCATTGTGGATCGCCTGGGCCAGCAGTTCCTTGCCGGTGCCGGTTTCACCCAGCAGCAACACCGGCGAGTCGGTGCTCGCACTGCGGCGAGCACGACGTTTGACTTCCAGGCTGGCGGCGCTGGTGCCGATGAAATGGGCGAAGTTGTATTTGGTCTGCCGCGCCCGCAACAACGAGCGGGTCGAGGCCAGTTCTTCCTGCATGCTCATGTAGCGCTTGAGCATCGGCGACAGGCTGCGAAGTTCGTCGAACAGGGCAAAGCCGATGGCGCCGATCACTTCGCCGGCGTCGTCCTGAATCGGCAGGCGCATGACCACCAGCGGCTCCTTGGGGGTGTCCTGCATGTCGAGCAAAATCGGGCGTCCGGTGCGCACCACTTCGCGCAACAGGCTGCCGGGGATCACGCTTTCGCAGGCCTTGCCGATCGCGTTTTGCGCCGATTGCAGGCCGAAACGCTTGGCGTAGCGCTCGTTCATCCACACGATATTGGCGTCGCGGTCGACAATCACCGTGCCCTCGCTCGACTGTTCGATGATCTCGAACAATGAGCGGATCGCCAGCAGGCGGACGCGCTGGTAGTCCTTGAGGCTTTCGGTGGTGTTCATGGGGGCATGTCCTGATGGTGTGTTGTCAGTGCCGGCCACATCGCGAGCAGGCTCGCTCCCACATTGAAATACATTTCCCTGTGGGAGCGAGCCTGCTCGCGATGGCCGCGATGCGGTTCAGCGGCATGTGCCGGATTATGACGCCCCCGAATGCGCCGCGGCCAACAACTCCTTGGTGTACGGGTGCTGCGGCGAATCGAAGACGTCGTGGCTGGCGCCGCTTTCGACCACTTTGCCGTCCTTGACCACGATCATGTCGTGCGCCAGGGCACGGACCACTGCCAGGTCATGGCTGATGAACAGATAAGTCAGGCCATGTTTTTCCTGAAGCTGGCGGAGCAGGGCGACCACTTGCTTTTGCACGGTGCGGTCCAGGGCCGAGGTCGGTTCGTCCAGCAGGATCAACGCCGGTTTCAGCACCAGCGCGCGGGCGATGGCAATGCGTTGGCGCTGGCCTCCGGAAAACTCGTGGGGATAGCGATGGCGGCTCTGCGGGTCGAGGCCGACTTCCTGCAGCGCCCGTATCACTTCGGCGTCGCATTGGTCGGGGCTCAACTGGCTATGGACTTCCAGGCCTTCACTGATGATCTGTGCCACGGACATTCGTGGGCTGAGACTGCCGAAGGGGTCCTGGAACACCACCTGCATCTTTTTGCGCCACGGCCGTAGCTGTTTCTGAGTCAGGCCATTCAACGCATGGCCCTGAAAGCGAATACTGCCCTCGGAATCAAGCAGGCGCAGGATGGCCTGGCCGAGGGTGGATTTGCCGGAACCGGATTCGCCAACGATGCCCAGGGTCTTGCCGCGCTGCACATTCAGGCTGATGCCATCCACGGCCTTGAGGTAAGTCTTGCGCTGAAACAGGCCGCCACCGACGGCAAACTGCACCCGCAGATCCTCCACCTCCAGGACTTTCTCCCGCTCGTCCCGGGGCAGGGCTTCGCCTTCCGGTTCGGCATTGAGCAGGACGCAGCTGTAAGGGTGCTTCGGTTCGGTGAACAGCGTTTCGCAGGGTGCCTGCTCGACGATTTCGCCGGCCTTCATCACGCACACCCGCTGGGCGATGCTGCGCACCAGGTTGAGGTCGTGACTGATCAGCAGCAACGACATGCCCAGGCGTTGTTGCAGGGATTTGAGCAGCAGCAGGATCTTGCGCTGCACCGTCACATCCAGGGCCGTGGTGGGTTCGTCGGCAATCAGCAATTCCGGTTCGCAGGCCAGGGCCATGGCGATCATCACCCGTTGACGCTGGCCGCCGGACAGTTGGTGGGGATAAGCCTTGAGCCGCTCCTTGGGTTTCTGGATGCCGACCAGATGCAGCAACTCCAGAATCCGCGCTTGCGCCGCCTTGCCAGCCAGGCCCTTGTGCACCAGCAGGGTTTCACCGATCTGCTTTTCGATGCTGTGCAGCGGATTGAGCGAGGTCATCGGCTCCTGGAAGATCATCGCGATCCGGTTACCGCGCAGTTCGCGCAATACGCTGGACGGAGCGTCGAGCAGTTCACGGCCGCGATAGCGAATGCTGCCATGGCTTTCAGTGCCGCCCTCGGGCAGCAGTTGCAGGATCGAGTGGGCGGTCACCGATTTGCCGGAGCCGGACTCGCCCACCAGCGCCAGGCATTCGCCGGGGCGGATGTCGAGGCACAGATTGCGCACCACGGTCTCGCCACTGAAGGCCACGCTGAGGTCACGGATTTCGATCAGGTTGGTCATATCAATATCCGCATCAGGATCGGGGATCGAAGGCGTCGCGCAACGCTTCGCCAATGAACACCAATAACGAAAGAATCAGCGCCAGGGTGAAAAACGCCGTCAGCCCCAGCCATGGCGCTTGCAGGTTCTGTTTGCCCTGAGCGATCAGCTCACCCAGGGAGGCGCTGCCGGCGGGCATGCCGAACCCGAGAAAGTCCAGCGCGGTAAGGGTGGAAATGGCCCCGGTGAGAATGAACGGCAGGTAGCTCAATGTCGCGTTCATGGCGTTGGGCAGGATATGTCGCACGATCACCTTGCGATCGCTCAGCCCCAGCGCCCGGGCGGCCTTGACGTATTCAAGGTTGCGTCCGCGCAGGAACTCGGCGCGCACCACGTCCACCAGGGCCAGCCAGGAAAACAGCGCCATGATCCCCAGCAACCACCAGAAATTCGGTTCGACGAAGCCCGACAGGATGATCAGCAGGTACAGCACCGGCAGCCCGGACCAGACCTCCAGTAGCCGTTGACCGATGAGGTCGACCCAGCCGCCGTAATAGCCTTGCAGGGCGCCGGCAGCGATGCCGATCAGCGCGCTGACGAAGGTCAGCATCAAGGCGAACAGAATCGACACTCGCGCGCCGAAAATCACCCGCGCCATCACGTCCCGCGCCTGATCGTCGGTGCCCAGCCAGTTCACGCTGGAGGGCGGGCTCGGGGACGGTTTGTTCAGGTCATAGTTCGGCGTGTCGTCACTGAACGCAATGGGCGGGAACAGCAGCCAGCCACCGTCCTTCTTGATCAGGTTCTGCACGTAGTCGCTGCGGTAGTCGGCCTGGAACGGCAGTTGCCCGCCGAATGCCTGTTCGGTGTAGCGCTTGAGGGCAGGGAAATACAACGAGCCCTGGTAGCTGACGATCAGTGGCTTGTCGTTGGCGATCAGTTCGCCGCCCAGGGTCAGCATGAACAGACCGACAAACAGCCACAGCGACCACCAGCCACGGCGGTTTTTCTTGAAGCGTTCGAAGCGGCGACGGCCCAACGGCGAAAGCTTGAACATCAGGCGTTCCTCGCGGCGAAGTCGATACGCGGGTCGACCAGGGTGTAGCACAGGTCACCCACCAGTTTTATCAGCAGGCCGAACAAGGTGAAGATGAACAGCGAACCAAACACCACCGGATAGTCCCGCGAAACCGCCGCTTCGTAACTCATGCGGCCCAGGCCGTCGAGGGAGAAAATCACCTCGATCAACAGCGAACCGGCAAAAAACACGCTGATAAATGCCTGGGGAATCCCCGACACCACCAGCAGCATCGCATTGCGGAACACGTGGCCGTACAGCACGCGGCGTTCGCTCAAGCCCTTGGCACGGGCGGTGACCACGTACTGGCGGGTGATTTCATTGAGGAACGAGTTCTTGGTCAGGATCGTCAGGGTCGCGAACCCGCCGATTACCAGCGCCGTCACCGGCAGCACGAGGTGCCAGAAGTAGTCGACGACCTTGCCCAGGGTCGACAGTGACTCGAAGTTGTCCGAGACCAGCCCGCGCACCGGGAACCAGTTCAGCGACGTACCCCCGGCGAACACCACGATCAGGAACATCGCGAACAGGAACGCCGGCATCGCATAGCCGATGATGATCGCGGTGCTGCTCCAGATATCGAAATGGCTGCCGTGGTGCACGGCCTTGCGGATCCCCAGCGGGATCGACACCAGATAAGTTATCAGCGTCGCCCAGAGCCCGAGGGAAATGGTCACCGGCATTTTTTCCAGGATCAGGTCGGTGACGGTGGCGCCACGGAAGAAGCTCTTGCCGAAATCCAGGCGTGCGTAGCTGGTGAGCATCAGCCACAGGCGTTCGTGGGCCGGTTTGTCGAAGCCGTATTGCTTTTCGATGTCCTTGATCAGTTGTGGGTCGAGCCCGCGACTGGCCCGGGAACTGCCGCTCATGGCTTCGCTGGAGCCGCCGCCGACACTGACGCCGCCGATGCCTTGCAAATGGGCGATGGCCTGTTCCACCGGGCCACCGGGTGCGGCCTGGACGATCACGAAGTTGACCAGCAGGATGATCACCAGCGTCGGAATGATCAGCAGCAGGCGCCGCAGAATGTAAGTCCACATCAGTGTGGCCCTCCGGGTTTGCCACGGCGGATGCGCTCGGCGGTCATTTGCTGGTTGGTCAAGGGCGTGGTGCTCACTTCCCACCAGCTTTCGATGGCTTCGTCATTGCTCGCTTGCACGTCGGGCATGCCGAAGCGATTCCACCACACGGTGGAGGTGCCCGGCGGGTAGTAGTTGGGAATCCAGTAGTAGTTCCACTGCAACACCCGGTCCAGGGCATGGGCGTAGCGCAACATGTCGGCCTGGGTGTTGGCGCGCACCAGGCCGTTGATCAGGGTATCGATGGCCGGATTCTTCAGGACCATGTAATTGTTGGAGCCCGGGTCAGTGGCTGCCGCCGAACCGAAATAGTTGAGCAGTTCGCCTCCCGGAGACGTGGTGACCGGGTAGCCGGTGACGATCATGTCGTAGTCGCGGCTCATCAGACGATTGACGTACTGCGAGGAATCGATGCGGCGGATATTCATGTCGATGCCGATCTGTTTCAGGGTGCGCTTGTAGGGCAGCAGCAATCGGTCCATGCCGTTCTGGCTGACCAGGAAAGTGAAGCTCAGCGGATCTCCGTCGGCGTTGACCAATTGATCGCCATCCGGTTTCCAGCCGGCCTGTTCCAACAGGTCCAGGGCCTGCAACTGCTTGTCGCGGATCACGCCACTGCCGTCGGTTTTGGGGGCTTCGAACACAGTGGTGAATACTTCGTCGGGAATCTGCCCGCGAAGCGGTTCAAGAATCGCTCGCTCGCCGGCATCCGGCAGTTGCCGGGCCGCGAGGTCGGTGTTGGAAAAGAAACTTTGCTGGCGGATGTACATGTTGCGCATCATCTGCCGGTTGCTCCATTCGAAATCCCAGAGCATGGCCAGTGCCTGACGCACCCGGCGATCCTGAAACATGGGCTTTTGCAGGTTGAACACAAAACCCTGGCTCGGTTGCGGCGCATCGGTCGCCAGATGCGCTTTTTGCAGTCGACCGTCGCTCAGGGCCGGGCTCTCATAACCGATGGAGTAACCGGTGGCGGAAAACTCGCGATTGTAATCATAGGCTCCCCCGCGCAGCACCTGGCGTGCCACGTCGGTATCGCCGAAGTACTCGATGCTGAAATGATCGAAGTTGTAGAGGCCGCGGCTGACCGGCAGGTCCTTGCCCCACCAGTCGGGATTGCGCTCGAAGGTGATGCTGCGCCCGGAGTCGACCTTGCTGACCTTGTAGGGCCCGCTGCCCAGTGGGGGTTCGTAACCGCCGCCACCGGCGAAGTCGCGGGTCTTCCACCAGTGCTCGGGAAACACCGGCAGAGTCGCGATGTCCAGCGGCAGGGTACGGTTTTCGTTGGTCTTGAAGTCGAAGCGAATGGTCAATGGCGCCTCGACTTCGACGCCTTTGACGTCAGCGAATTGAGTGCGATAGCGCAGACTGCCCTGGGTCATCAACAGATCGAAGGTGTAGCGCACGTCTTCGGCAGTGATCGGCTTGCCATCGGCGAAACGCGCCTTGGGGTTCAGGTAGAAGCGCAGTGACAAGCCGTCATCGGAGCGTTCCATCTGCCGCGCCACCAGGCCGTATACGGTATAGGGCTCATCCAGCGAGCGCTGGGCCAGCGGCGAGTAGATCAGGCCGTCAATCTGCGTGACGCCAATGCCTTTGTCGATATATGGCAATACGTGATCGAAGTGCCCGATTTCGATCGCCGAGCGACGCATCGTGCCGCCCTTGGGGGCTTGTGCATTGGTGTAGGCAAAGTGGCTGAAACCGGCAGGGTATTTGGCCGGTTCGCCATAGACGGTCAACGCATGTTGCGGGGCGGCATTCACACCGGCGGCGCCTGAAATCAGGGCCACGGCAGTGAAGAATAAAGTCGGGAAAGCCAGTCGCATTGTCAGCCTTAGAGCCGGGTGGTCGTTAACGACAATTTGTACGCTAGCGGCGCGTCCCTCGCCAGCCTATTGCGTATCTGAAACACAACGGCCCACCAAAAGGCGGGCCGTTGTGCGCAAAACACAGGCGTCGATCAGTCCTGACGGCTGGTCACTTCCAGCAGGTGGTAACCGAACTGGGTCTTGACCGGACCTTGCACCACGTTGATCGGTGCGCTGAACACTACGGTGTCGAATTCCTTGACCATCTGGCCCGGACCGAACGAACCCAGGTCACCGCCCTGGCGGCTGGAAGGGCAGGTGGAGTTGGCTTTGGCGATTTCGGCGAAATCTGCGCCAGCCTCGATCTGGGCCTTGAGTTCGTTGCACTTGGCTTCGCTGGCAACAAGGATGTGGCGGGCAGTGGCTTTAGCCATGGGAAATACTCCTTTCAATATTCGGCAAAGTGCTGAGCCTACCGGATTCGGTGGGCTATTTCTCCTCAAAGTTCCGTTCCAAAGGGCCGGAACAGTGAGAGTCCTATCAAAGACCGGCTTTTTTCAGGCGTTCGGCATGCCGCACATACAGGTCGATCGGGTCGACCTTTTTGGCAAGTTGAACGGCCGGCGCCTGGAGTGTGCCGAGATGATCGAGTGCATAGTCGGACCGGATGACGGTGCCCAGATGGGAGCTGTATCGACCGACCATGCCATCGTTCTGCTGCGCTTCAGTGGTGAAATACTGGGAAAATGCACGCAAAAAGCCATGCAGCGGATCGAGTGCCTCCAACCCGTCGTCCAGAATGCTGGTCTGCAGGATACCGCTCCAGGAGTAATAGCGAACGCCGTTGACCAGTTCCCGCCCCTTGCCACCCCAGGTTTTCGGTAGGCCTTGAGGGTACTTTTCATTGAAGTGGCTCACGCCCTCGGTGCTCAGGGCGTTCAGCGCGGCGATGGCATTTTGGGGCAGATGACGATGACCGCTGAGTAACGAGAGGAAGTCTGCGAACAGGGTCGCGACCGTTTCCGCCACGTGTTCCGGCAGACCTCCGGGTGTCAGCGCCTTGCGCAGGAAGTCAGCCAGTTCCGAGCCATGGTTCGGCCCGCTGACAGACGTCACCGAGGCCACGCACTGTGGAGCAACCGCTCCCGCATACCGGGCGGCGAGTGCCCCCTGGCTATGACCGATCAGGTTGACTTTATTCGCGCCGGTCCCTTCCAGAACCCGTTCGATCTGCGCCAGTAGCTGCTCGCCCCGCGTTTCGTTGCTGTGGGTCGCCGACAGGTGTGGCACGAACACCTTGGCACCCGCACTGCGCAAGGCCTGTTTGATGTCGTGGAAGAGCTCGAAGGTGCCGATTCGGTCAAAACCGAAAAGCCCGTGGACCAGCAGGATTGGATATTGAGTGTTTGCATTCCTTTGCATGTTCATTCCTTTCAGCCGTTCAGGGAGGTGTGTCGTGCCTCACTCTAAAGCACTCCGACGGCCGCGCGATGTATGAAAAAGCCGCTGTATCCCGATGAAAACGGGCTAGAAACAGTGAGAGAACTCGGATGTGAATGAAGTCTTGATCGGAATGTCCGGAGAGCATTTCAGTGTCTGCTGAGTGTAAATCAACAAATGGCCTACTTTATGTAGGCCATTTTTCCGCTAAATCTGAAAGGTTCCAACCGCCGACCAGTCCCCGGGTGAAGACGGTCGGTGAGTCGGGGTCATACCGGTTGTGGAATGCTGCGTTGTACGCGCAGGCGCTCTGCGGCCTGACGCAGCAACGCTTGCGTGCCGGCCCAGCCCAGGCAGCCGTCGGTGATCGACATGCCGTATTTCAGCGTCGGGCTCAGCGGCTGGCAGCCTTCGAACAAGTGACTTTCGATCATCATGCCGATCAGCGAGCGATCGCCTTGCAGGCGCTGTTCGAGCACATCGTTGAACACCGCCGGTTGGCGCAGCGGATCTTTGCCGCTGTTGGCGTGGCTGCAGTCGACCATGATCCGTGCCGGGATCTTCAGCCGGGTCAAATCGCCGTGCACTTTGGCGACGCTGGCCCGGTCGTAGTTCGGCCCGCCATGACCGCCGCGCAACACCAGGTGAGTGTCCGCATTGCCCGGGGTCTGGATGATCGCCGGATGCCCTTGGCTATCGACGCCGAAATGGCGGTGCGGATGTGCGGCCGAGCGCATGGCGTCACTGGCGACCCCGACCCCGCCGTCGGTGCCGTTCTTGAAACCGACCGGCATGCCCAGGCCGCTGGCCATTTCGCGATGGATCTGTGACTCGGTGGTTCGGGCGCCGATGGCCACCCAGCTCAGCAGGTCGTCGAAGTAACCGGCAGCCATGGGTTGCAGCAACTCGGTGGCAACCGGCAAACCCATGAGGAGCATTTCGCGCATCAGTTCGCGGGACAGGGTCAGGCCGCCTGCCATGTCGTCGCTGCCATCCAGGTGCGGATCATAAGCCAGGCCTTTCCAGCCGACGGTGGTGCGAGGTTTTTCGACGTAGGCACGCATCACCAAGAGCATGTCGTCGCTGACTTCGGCGGCGAGTTGAGCCAGGTTGCCGGCGTATTCGAGCGCGGACTTAGGATCGTGGATCGAGCAGGGGCCGACGATGACCAGCAGACGGGAGTCTTCACCGTTGAGGATCGCCCGAACAGCCTGGCGATGAGCAGCGACTTGCTGGGTCAGGGCGTTGGTCAGTGGCAATTGCTGTTTGAGTTGCAACGAGCTTGGCAGGCGCAGGGTCAGCGCTTCGTTGGCAGGACTCAGGGTGGACAGTGGCAGAGCAGAGACGGACGAGTTCATGTTCAGGCTTCCTGGGCAGGCGGCGGGTTCGTTCCCGCGCACTCGGCCCTACTGGGGTGTTCGACAATTGGCCGGATTGGCTACGTGTGTGTGCTTGCCACCTGTGGGTGACCGATCGGAGGCGGCAGGCTGTCCCGAGCGGAGGGTGGTAAATCGCCAGGCGGTAAAACTGTCGTAACGGTAATAAGTGGCGTAGTTCATTGCGTTGATCCTCAAGATGTCTGGTGTGTCGCAGAAAATGTCAGGTGCTGAAAAAACAAAACCCCCGGTCGGGAGGCCGACCGGGGGTTGAGAATTCTCTGGTGGCGACCCGTTTAAAGTGGGCGCCGGGTGGGTATCAGGCGCGCCAGTGGCTAAACCAATACCCAAAATAAAAGCTGACCGGAGCACAAATGTCGCTCACCCGGGCAGCCGCAACCGAGCGCGGGGCGCTGGCGGTAGGAAGCGGTGAGAGGGTGTTGATCATGGTGTATCTCCGATGGATGGTCCGAGCTTACTCGAGCCAGGTACAAGGATTCAATCAGAAATTGCTATCGATGATTCAGGGCATTCTCAATCAGTTGAGCACCTTGGAGGTTGTGACACACTCTGCGTTTCCGAATACATCACGTCACAAGGACGGAACATGCCGCCTCTGATCATCGCCGCCGCCCAATCGTCTTCCATTGCCGGCGACCTTGCCGGCAATATCGCCCGGCATCAACGCTTCATGCAGGTGGCAGCCGAGCATGGCGTGCAATTGCTGGTGTTCCCTGAGTTGTCGTTGACCGGTTACGAGCGCGGACTCGCAGCACAGTTGGCGCTCGCGCCGGAGGCTGCCGTGCTGCAACCGCTGCGTGATTTTGCGCAGGAAGTCGGGGTGACGACGGTGGTCGGGATGCCGATACGTCTGTCTGACGCTGCTCCCGTATTGATCGGAGCGCTTGTACTGGGCGCCGACGGTTCACTCGGGGTCTATAGCAAGCAGCATTTGCACCCGGGAGAAGAGGTCGCATTCGCACCCGGATATGGCGGCAAGACGCTGCTTGTCGGTGCCGATACGGTCGCCCTGGCGGTGTGTGCAGACTTTACCCATGCCTCCCATGCCGCTGCGGCAGCACAGCAAGGGGCTGACGTGTACGCGGCCGGAGTGTTGATCACCGAAAAGGGTTATGGCCCGGATACGGCGTTGTTGAAAGGTTATGCGCAAACCCATTCGATGGTCGTGCTGATGGCGAACCACGGAGGCGCCACGGGAGGTTGGGAGTCGGCGGGGCGCAGCGCAATCTGGTCGGCGGGCGGCTCCTTGATTGCAGTTCCACCGGGTGCCGGTGACTTGATGGTCGTTGCTCGACGCGATACTGACGGATGGAACGGACAAATCGTGCCGGTCAGGGAGGTTTGATGGGCTTCGAATGGTGCGCGGCGACGGAGGGTGATCTCGATTTCGCGCGCGAACTGACCTGCAGGAACATGCTGCGCTATTACATTCGATACGACCTGTTATGGCAGGACGAGGCGTTCGACGTCGCCTGGGTGGGGCGTGAAAACCGGATCATCATGCGTGATGACAGTCGAGTGGGGTATGTCAGTCTGAGTCGGGATCCCCGGGCCCTGTACATCCGCGAACTGCACATCGTCGAAGCATGCCGAGGGCAGGGGGCCGGTTCCTGGGTGATCGATCAGGTATTGGCCATGGTTCGCCAGGAACGACGCCCGGCATTGCGTTTGACAGTGTTTGAAAATAATCCGGCGCGAGCCTTGTATGAAAGAAAGGGCCTACAGGTGGTGGGCGCGGACGAGTGTTTCCTGAGAATGCAGCGCGATGTTGAGGGTTCGCATCGCTGAAACACGCTTGCCACAAGCCTTTCAAGATGTATTGAAACTTTTTATATGGCGCTTGCCGCTAGGTCTGCCAGTTGCTTTTTGCTAAGGTGTCGGCAACCCAATAAGACCATATCGCGAGGTGTCTGCTTGATTAGGGTTCTAGTAGTCGATGACCATGATCTCGTTCGTACAGGCATTACACGAATGCTGGCTGACATCGATGGCCTGCAAGTGGTTGGCCAGGCTGAATCGGGTGAGGAATCCCTGCTCAAGGCGCGTGAGCTGAAACCTGATGTGGTATTGATGGATGTCAAAATGCCCGGTATCGGTGGCCTTGAAGCCACGCGCAAATTATTGCGCAGTCATCCGGACATCAAAGTCGTAGCCGTGACCGTGTGCGAGGAAGATCCGTTCCCTACACGCCTGTTGCAGGCCGGTGCTGCCGGGTACCTGACCAAGGGCGCCGGGTTGCCGGAAATGGTCCAGGCCATCCGCCTGGTGTTCGCCGGGCAGCGCTATATCAGTCCTCAGATTGCCCAGCAATTGGCGATCAAATCCTTCCAGCCGACCAACGATTCTCCCTTCGATGCCTTGTCGGAGCGGGAAATACAAATCGCGCTGATGATTGTCGGCTGCCAGAAAGTCCAGATCATCTCCGACAAGTTGTGCCTGTCGCCGAAGACCGTGAACACGTACCGTTACCGCATTTTCGAAAAGCTTTCGATCAGCAGTGATGTCGAGTTGACGCTATTGGCGGTTCGTCACGGCATGGTCGATGCCAGCCTCTGAAATGACTGATAATTTTGATCCAGGCGCCTTTCTGTCGACCGTCAGCGGGCGTCCCGGTGTGTATCGCATGTTCGACAGCGATGCGCGCCTGCTCTACGTCGGCAAGGCCAAGAACCTCAAGAATCGCCTGTCGAGCTACTTCAGGAAAACCGGCCTGGCGCCCAAGACCGCTGCGTTGGTGGCGCGAATCGCTCAAGTCGAAACGACCATTACGGCCAACGAAACCGAAGCCCTGTTGCTTGAGCAGACGCTGATCAAGGAATGGCGCCCGCCCTACAACATCCTGCTGCGTGACGACAAATCCTACCCTTATGTTTTCCTCTCGGATGGCCAGTTCCCGCGCTTGAGCATTCATCGCGGCGCGAAAAAGGCCAAGGGCAAATATTTTGGTCCGTACCCCAGTGCCGGCGCGATTCGCGAAAGCCTGAGCCTGTTGCAAAAGACCTTTTTCGTCCGGCAGTGTGAAGACAGTTACTACAAGAACCGTACGCGCCCTTGCCTGCAATACCAGATCAAGCGCTGCAAGGCGCCTTGTGTCGGTCTGGTGGAGCCTGAGGTGTACGCCGAAGACGTGCGACACTCGGTGATGTTCCTCGAAGGTCGCAGCAATGCACTGAGCGACGAGTTGTCCGCTGCAATGGAAGAAGCGGCGATCAATCTCGAGTTCGAGCGCGCTGCGGAGTTGCGCGACCAGATCTCGTTGCTGCGTCGGGTTCAGGATCAGCAAAGCATGGAAGGCGGGACGGGCGATGTCGATGTCATCGCGGCGTTCGTCAATCCGGGCGGTGCCTGTGTTCACTTGATCAGCGTGCGTGGTGGGCGAGTACTGGGAAGCAAGAACTTCTTTCCGCAGGTCGGTATCGAAGAGGATGTTTCCGAAGTCATGGCGGCGTTTCTCGGCCAGTATTTCATCAGCAGCCCGGAACGCGACTTGCCGAGCGAGCTGATCGTCAACGTGGTTCACGAAGACTTCCCGACGCTTATTGCGGCCATTGACGAGCTGCGCGGTCGCGAACTGACCATCAGCCATCGGGTGCGTGGCACACGAGCGCGCTGGCAGCAATTGGCTGTGACCAATGCCGAACAGGCACTGGGCGCGCGCCTGGCCAACCGCCAACACGTTGCCGAGCGCTTTGAAGCCCTGGCGCAGGTGCTGAAACTGGACGAGCCGCCTCAGCGCCTTGAATGCTACGACATCAGTCACTCAAGCGGTGAGGCCACCGTCGCCTCTTGCGTGGTATTCGGCCCTGAAGGCCCGATCAAGTCCGACTACCGCCGCTACAACATCGAAGGCGTTACCGCAGGTGATGACTACGCGGCGATGCACCAGGCGCTGACCCGGCGCTTCAGCAAGCTGAAGGACGGGGAGGGCAAACTGCCGGACATTCTGCTGGTGGATGGCGGCAAGGGGCAGTTGTCCATGGCGCGAGATGTGCTCAATGAGCTGGCGGTACCGGATCTGATCCTGCTCGGTGTGGCCAAGGGGGCAACGCGTAAGGCCGGTTTCGAAACCCTGTACCTCAATGACGCCGCTCACGAGTTCACGTTGCGCGGCGATTCCCCCGCACTGCATTTGATCCAGCAGATTCGCGACGAAGCTCACCGCTTTGCTATTACCGGGCATCGCGCCCGTCGTGGCAAAACCCGACGTACGTCTACACTGGAGGGCGTTGCCGGCGTTGGACCGACACGTCGCCGCGATTTGTTGAAACATTTTGGTGGATTGCAGGAGCTGTCTCGTGCCAGCATCGACGAGATCGCCAAAGCCCCCGGGATCAGTAAAAAGCTCGCAGAGTTGATTTATGCAAATCTGCACAGCGAGTAGAATGCCACCTCACCTCGTAGCCAGTTGTGCCGATGAATATCCCTAATCTGATTACCGTTCTACGCGTCCTGCTCATCCCGATCTTTATTTTACTGTTCTACCTGCCTTACCAATGGAGCTACGTGGCGTCAGCCTCTGTCTTCGCATTTGCCGCTGCCACGGACTGGCTGGACGGGTATCTGGCCCGCCGTCTTGAGCAAAGTACCCCGTTCGGGGCTTTTCTCGATCCCGTTGCCGACAAGTTGATGGTTGCCGTTGCCCTGGTGCTGTTGGTACAGGAACACGGCAACCTCTGGCTCACGCTGCCGGCTGCCGTCATCATCGGTCGAGAAATCGTTGTATCTGCCCTGCGGGAGTGGATGGCCGAACTCGGTGCCCGCGCGCACGTCGCGGTGTCCAACCTGGGCAAATGGAAAACCGCCGCGCAAATGCTGGCGCTGGTGATCCTGCTGGCCAATCCGTCGGATTTCAGCTTCTGGGTCCTGATGGGGTATGCCTTGCTGATGGTGTCTGCCGGTCTGACATTGTGGTCCATGGTCCAGTACTTGCGGGCTGCCTGGCCGCATCTGAAGACCGACGTAGAAAAAAAATAAAACTTTTTTGAATCAAGGGGTTGACGGGGCTTCTGAATTCTATAGAATGCGCCACACCAAGACGCGGGAATAGCTCAGTTGGTAGAGCACGACCTTGCCAAGGTCGGGGTCGCGAGTTCGAGTCTCGTTTCCCGCTCCAAACATAGCGCTGCATATTTCAACTGAAGTGTGCGGCGATCGAAAAAAGGACCTTCGGGTCCTTTTTTCGTTTCTGCAGGAATCACTCAAGTCCAGCACCACCCAGTGTGTTAAGTCCCGACTTGAATTCGGACGCGCACTGAATCGGTTTGTTGCTGGAGCAGCTTGGATAACGAGATGAGCATCTGGCGCTGAAACCCTGCAGACTGGGCCTGAGGGCAGGGCGCCATGGCGCGCACTCGAGATCTTGGCCTTAGAGCGTTGTCGCAAGGCAAGCCCGAGGCCGCCCGGTCCACTAATCCGGGCGGTCCTGGGTTTTTTCGCACGATCAGTGGCGAATCATCACCGGCTTCAGCTCGGTGCAATCCTCAATAAAGGCGCGACCAAGCGCTCGGCCACCATGCTGATCAAGCTGATCAAGCTGATCATCGAGCAGGTGCAGTGCTGGTGTCCGAGGGGTTCTGTTACGCCTGTTCTAGGCTTCGGTGTGTCGGGCAGTGCCAAGCTCGGGCGGGCTCAGCGGCGCCGTCCGAATCATGACGCTGATGATGGTCAGCGCGGCGATCACCACCCCGGGGGAAGTCGCCAGCAGTACCCCGGTGGTGCCCGCACCTGCCGCGAGAAGTTGCCCGGCCGCGAGCGGTCCGGCCACCGAGCCCAGGCGGCCGATGGCCACGGCCGCACCGACACCGGTGGCGCGTACAGCGGTTGGATAGGAGGGCGGTGCCGAAGCATAGAGCACCAGTTGTGCGGCCATGACGAACAAACCGGCGGCGAAACCCGCGATGGCCATGGGTACGATGCCCGCCGACAACCCGACCCCAGCCAGCGCCGCTAACAATCCCGCGTACACGAACAACACCACTTTGAGGGCATTGCAACGGTCCAGCAGCACGCCGCCGAGCAGCGACCCAAGTGCACCGCCGATGTTGAATAGCATCTGCACGATGCCCGCCTGGGGTTTGCTGAAACCTTGTTCCAGCAACAGCGAAGGCAGCCAATTAAGCAGCATGTACATCACGGTCAGGGTGAAGAAGTAGCTGAGCCACAACGCCAGCGTAGTGCGCGCACGCCCTTCACCGAACAGCGCCTGGCCGGTGGAGGAGCGCGCGCTGAGGGGGCTTCCTCGCTGCTGGCGAAAGGCATTGGATTCAGGCAGCAGCAGGATCATCAACGGCACAGCCAGCAAGGGCGCCAGGCCGCCGATGACAAACGTTGTCTGCCAGTGTTCACTGGAAAACATCGCCACCACCGCCGCCAATGCGCCACCCAGTGGCACGCCACAGTACATGACGCTGATGGCGGTGCCTCGGTTGCGTTCGCTTGCCGCTTCGGCGCACAGGGCGATCAGGTTGGGCAGCGCGGCGCCCAGTCCCAGGCCGGTCAGAAAACGCACCAACAGCAGGCTTGAGTAGGTTTCGACAAACGCGGTGCTCAGGGAAAACAGCCCGAACAACAGCACGGCGAGCACCAGGATTTTCTTGCGTCCGATTCGGTCGGCGACCCAGCCGCCGAAGAACGCCCCTGGCAGCAGGCCAATGATGCCGATGCTGAATACCCAGCCGAGCATCTTCGGGTCCAGCGCAAAACTCTGGCGCAACCCTGCGGCGGCGGTTCCGGCGGCTTGCAGATCGAACCCCTCGATCAGCGCAACGATAAAGCACAACGCAATAGTCAGCGTCGAACGACGCGATGGACTGTCCATGGGCAAACCTCATTGTTGTTTTTGTTGTGGTGGCGAGCGCGATTGGCTGCTGGCAATTAAGATAACAAATATAACTAAAAAATGAATGTCGTATAAAAAAATAAAAAAACATCAAATAAACACAGTAAATTCATATGCTTATCGTCAGTTTCAATATTGGACAGAAAAATAGATATGAATATTAATGTTCGATTATCGGCTATTAGCTGTTGACGAGAACCGTCGGCTGTTTCCATTCTTTGTCCGCGAAGCCGAGAGAGCCGAGCGTGTGTCACCCCAAAAACAACAACAAAAAATGGACATCGAATATGCCAGAACTCCCTTTGAAGGGCGCCGTTGCAGTGGCGTCCACCTCCAGTGTGTCGAACCGTACTCCACACCTGATCAGCGCGTTGCTGATGTTGAGTGTCCTGCCCACCCCGTTGTGGGCGGCGGGATTTATCGATGACAGCCACGGTACCTTGACCTTGCGCAATTACTACTTGGACCGTGACTACAAGGACGACGGTGCGAAGACCGCCGCGCGGGAATGGGCCCAGGGATTCATCCTCAACCTGGAATCGGGCTATACCCCAGGCCCAGTGGGTTTTGGCCTGGATGTACGAGGGCTGATGGGGGTCAAGCTCGACTCTTCACCGGACCGCAGCGGTACCGAGTTATTGCCGGTTTCGGCCAGCGACAAGCGTGCCGCCGATGAATATTCGCGCCTGGCGCCAACCGCCAAGCTGCGGTTTGCACAAACCACTGTGAAGACCGGTGACGTGTCGATCTTCCTGCCGTTCGCCTTCGCCAGCCCGTCGCGTCTGTTGCCGCAAACCTTTCGCGGCACCACCTTGAGCTCCAGGGACATCGACGGCCTGACCCTCAATACCGGCTACATCGACCGCATAAACAAACGTGACTCCACCAACTACCAGGCCATGACCATCGCCGCGCCCAACCGGCGCTTCAACGCGACCGCAACGACCTCGCACCTGGCTTACGTCGGCGGTGATTACCAGGTCAATAAAGACCTCAGTCTGCGCGCCTATCACTCGGAGGTGGCGGACCTCTACCAGCAGGACACCCTGGCGTTGCTGCACAATTTGCCCTTGGGCGATGGCGTGCTCACCAGTGACCTGCGCAGTTTCTTCAGTCGAGAGGACGGCAGTGCCAAAGCGGGGAGCGTGGATAACCGCAATCTCTCGGCGCTGTTTGGCTACCGCCTGGGCGGTCACCGGTTCAGCCTTGGCTATATGCATTCCAGTGGGGAAACGGCCACGCCTTACATCTCCGGGACTGAGCTGATGGGCATGAGCGAACTGACCATGAGTTCGGACTTTCTCAACGCCAAGGAGCACACCTGGCAGGCGATCTACGACTATGACTTCGCGGCATCGGGTGTGCCGGGCCTGAGGAGCCGGCTGCGTTATGTACGCGGTGACAACATCGAGCTGGCGGCTTTCAATGCCGAGGATCGCAAGGAGCGCGAGTTCCAGATGGAGCTGGGCTACGTGATCCAGAGCGGCCCGTTGAAGGACGTCGGGCTGGTGGCGCGCAAGTCGATCTACCGCAACGACTTCCCGGGCGGCGCGGCTTTTCGCGATGAAAACCAGACCCGTTTCCTGGTGCTCTATACCCTGGCGCTCTGGTAAGCCTGTCAGTCCTGATACACCTTCTTCAGCAAGCGCAGCAGCTCTTCACGTTCCTGATCGTCCAGGGCTGCGGTGGCGTCAAGGTCACTCTGTGCGGCGATCTCTTTGAGCTCTTTGAGCAGGGTTTCGCCGGTCTTGCTGAGGAAGATTCCGTAGGAGCGCTTGTCCGGCTTGCAGCGCACGCGCACCGCAAGGGCGCGGCTTTCCAGCTTGTTTAGCAAGGGCACCACCTGGGGCGGCTCGATCGCCAGGGCCCGAGCCAGGTCCGCCTGCATCAGGCCGGGGTTCTGCTCGATGATCGCCAGGGCCGAGAACTGAGCGGGGCGCAGGTCGTGATCGGACAGTCGAGCGATCAGGTTCTGGAACAGCTTGAGCTGGGCGCGACGCATGGCGTAACCGATCAGGTCGTCCAGAGCCGAATCCAGCGGCACACGCTCCTCGGTGATGTCCGGCGGGGCCTGGTTGGCGTCGGCGATGTGGGAAGGCTTGGCCATTAACAGTGCAATCCTCAAAGATGGAAATTAAGAAGGCTATCTAGTTTGACGAGATTGGCGAGCGCTGGCTATGCCGTCTTTTCAAAGCGCCTGAAAAGCTTAGGTCTTACAACGTGAAAAAAATGGTTATTGAGCATAATAGTTAATTGACATAACTAATTTTGCGGTTTAATTTCGAATCATCTTCACACCAAGAACAAGAGCGTACCGCCATGAGCAATTACGAAGGCCGTTGGACCACCGTCAAGGTTGAGATCGAGGAAGGCATCGCCTGGGTCATTCTCAATCGCCCGGAAAAACGCAACGCCATGAGCCCGACCCTGAACCGGGAAATGATCGACGTGCTGGAAACCCTGGAGCAGGATCCGGCCGCCGGCGTGCTGGTATTGACCGGTGCCGGCGAAGCCTGGACCGCCGGCATGGACCTCAAGGAATACTTTCGCGAGGTGGATGCCGGCCCGGAAATCCTCCAGGAGAAAATCCGCCGCGAAGCTTCGCAATGGCAGTGGAAACTGCTGCGCATGTACGCCAAGCCCACCATTGCCATGGTCAACGGCTGGTGCTTCGGCGGCGGCTTCAGCCCCCTGGTGGCGTGCGACCTGGCGATCTGCGCCGATGAAGCCACCTTTGGCCTCTCGGAAATCAACTGGGGCATCCCGCCGGGCAACCTGGTGAGCAAGGCCATGGCTGACACCGTGGGCCATCGCCAATCGCTGTACTACATCATGACCGGCAAGACCTTTGGCGGGCAGAAAGCCGCCGAAATGGGCCTGGTCAATGAAAGCGTGCCCCTGGCTCAACTGCGCGCAGTGACCATCGAACTGGCGCGTAACCTGCTGGAGAAAAATCCGGTGGTGCTGCGCGCCGCCAAGCACGGCTTCAAGCGTTGCCGCGAGCTGACCTGGGAGCAGAACGAGGATTACCTCTACGCCAAGCTTGATCAGTCGCGCTTGCTCGACACCGAAGGCGGTCGTGAGCAGGGCATGAAGCAGTTCCTCGACGACAAGAGCATCAAGCCCGGCCTGCAGTCGTACAAACGCTGAGGCCTGTCAGCGAACGGCGGGCGTTTCTCGCTGTTCGCTGCCGCGCCCTGGCGCTACGGTGACACCGTTTCAATGCATTCCCGATAAAGACAATAAAGAGGAATCACCATGCTGGACGTGCCCCTGTTGATCGGCGGCCAGTCGTGCCCCGCCCGCGACGGTCGAACCTTCGAGCGTCGCAACCCGGTGACCGGCGAGGTCGTCTCGCGGGTTGCCGCCGCGACCCTGGAAGATGCCGACGCTGCCGTCGCGGCCGCCCAGGCGGCGTTCCCCGGCTGGGCCGCGCAGGCCCCCAACGAACGTCGCACCCGGTTGCTCAACGCTGCCGAGCAACTGCAGGCGCGTAGCGCCGAATTCATTGCCGCCGCCGGCGAGACCGGCGCCATGGCCAACTGGTATGGCTTCAACGTTCGCCTGGCGGCCAATATGCTGCGCGAAGCGGCGTCGATGACCACCCAGATCACGGGTGAAGTCATTCCTTCCGATGTGCCTGGCAGTTTTGCCATGGCCCTGCGTCAGCCTTGCGGCGTGGTGCTGGGTATCGCGCCCTGGAACGCTCCGGTCATCCTTGCCACTCGCGCCATAGCGATGCCTCTGGCCTGCGGCAATACCGTGGTACTCAAAGCCTCGGAGTTAAGCCCGGCGGTGCACCGCCTGATTGGCCAGGTATTGCAGGACGCCGGTCTGGGCGATGGCGTGGTCAACGTCATCAGCAATGCCCCGGCGGATGCCGCCGCGATTGTCGAACGGCTGATAGCCAACCCGGCTGTGCGGCGGGTCAACTTCACCGGTTCCACCCACGTTGGGCGGATTGTCGGCGAACTCTCGGCGCGTCACCTCAAGCCGGCCTTGCTGGAACTGGGCGGCAAGGCGCCGTTGCTGGTGCTGGACGACGCGGACCTGGACGCGGCGGTTGCTGCGGCGGCGTTTGGTGCCTACTTCAACCAGGGGCAGATATGCATGTCCACCGAACGCTTGATCGTCGACGCCAAGGTCGCCGATGCGTTTATCGCCAAGCTCACCGCCAAGGTCGCGACCCTGCGCGCGGGCGATCCTGCTGCGCCGGATTCGGTCTTGGGATCGCTGGTGGACGCCAGTGCCGGTACGCGCATCAAAGCCCTGATCGACGATGCCCTGGCCAAGGGGGCGCGGCGGGTGGTGGGCGGTCAACTGGACGGCAGCATCCTGCAGCCGACCCTCATCGATGGCGTCACCGAAGACATGCGTTTGTACCGCGAAGAGTCCTTCGGCCCAGTGGCGGTTTTGCTGCGTGGAGACGGTGATGAAGCACTGCTGCGCCTGGCCAACGATTCAGAATTCGGCCTGTCGGCGGCGATCTTCAGTCGCGACACCGGGCGTGCGCTGGCCCTGGCGCAGCGGGTGGAGTCGGGCATTTGCCATATCAATGGCCCGACCGTTCATGACGAGGCACAGATGCCCTTTGGCGGGGTCAAGTCCAGTGGTTACGGCAGCTTTGGCGGCAAGGCCTCGATTGAGCATTTCACCCAATTGCGTTGGGTGACCTTGCAGAACGGACCACGGCACTACCCGATCTGAGCCGGCGTCGCCGCTTCGTGCAGGTCATACATAACAATAACAACGCGGCATCCACGATTCGCCCCGCGGCGTCCGTCGGCATGCCCTTTGGAGGACATCCCTGTGAGTTCCGAATTCAGATCGCAACCCCAGCCCGAGCAACCTGCGCCGAGATACCGCGAGGTGTCCATCGGCCGCGCACCGGTGGAGGTTACTGAAGAGCAGGGCGTGCTGCATATGCGTTCCCTGGAGCCGCTGGCCGCGTTGCCGGCGCGCTTGCTCGATCGTCTGGTGCATTGGGCCCGGGTGCGTCCCGAACAGACATTTATTGCCGCACGCCAGGCCGGTGGCGATTGGCGCCGTGTCACCTATAGGGAAATGTTGGAGAGCGTGCGGGCGATTGCTCAGAGCCTGCTGAGTTATGGGCTCTCGGCGAATAAACCGCTGGCGCTGCTGTCGGGCAACGACATCGAGCATTTGCAGGTGGCCCTCGGTGCCATGTACGCCGGTATTCCTTACTGCCCGGTGTCGCCGGCGTATTCGTTGTTGTCCCAGGATTTCGCCAAGCTGCGGCATGTATGCGACCTGCTGCAACCGGGGCTGGTGTTCGTCAGCGATGGCGTGGCCTACCAGCGCGCGATCGACGCCGTGTTGCCTGCCGAGACGCCGCTGATCACTGTGCGCGGTCAAGTGCCCGGGCGCGCCCAGGTCAGCTTCGCCAGCCTGCTGCAAACCCCGGGCGGCAGTGCCGCCGACCAGGCATTCGATGCCACCGGCCCGGACAGCATCGCCAAGTTTCTGTTCACCTCGGGCTCGACCCAATTACCCAAGGCGGTCATCACCACCCAACGCATGCTCTGCGCCAACCAGCAAATGCTCTTGCAGACGTTTCCGGTGTTCGGTGAAGAGCCCCCGGTGTTGGTGGACTGGCTGCCGTGGAATCACACCTTCGGCGGCAGCCATAACGTGGGCATCGTGCTCTATAACGGTGGCACCTTTTACCTCGACGATGGCAAACCCACGGCCCAGGGGTTTGCCGAAACCCTGCGCAACCTCAAGGAAGTGTCGCCCACGGCCTATTTGACGGTGCCCAAGGGCTGGGAAGAATTGGTCAACGCCCTGGAACAAGACGCTGAGTTGCGCGAACGCTTTTTTGCGCGAATGAAATTGTTTTTCTTCGCCGCCGCCGGCCTGTCGCAAAGTGTCTGGGACCGCCTCGACCGTGTGGCCGAGCTGCACTGCGCAGAACGCATTCGCATGATGGCCGGGTTGGGCATGACCGAAGCCGCACCGTCCTGCACCTTCACCACCGGGCCATTGTCCATGGCCGGCTATATCGGTTTGCCGGCACCGGGCTGCGAGGTGCGCCTGGTGCCGGTGGACGGCAAGTTCGAAGGGCGCTTTCGCGGGCCGCACATCATGCCGGGGTATTGGCGGGCGCCCGAGCAAACCGCCGAGGCGTTCGACGAACAGGGCTTCTATCGTTCGGGCGATGCGCTCAAGCTCGCCGACCCCCATCAGCCGCAACTGGGGCTGATGTTCGACGGGCGAATCGCTGAGGATTTCAAGCTGTCTTCAGGGGTGTTTGTCAGCGTCGGTCCGCTGCGCAATCGCGCAGTGCTCGAAGGCTCTCCCTATGTGCAGGACTTGGTGATTACCGCGCCGGACCGTGAATGCCTGGGAGCCCTGGTGTTCCCCAGGCTCTACGAGTGCCGCCGGCTGGCGGGCTTGAACGCTGACGCCAGCGACGCCGAAGTGCTGGAAAGTGCCCCGGTGCGCCAGTGGTTTTTCGACTGGTTGCAGCGGCTCAATCGCGTGGCAACCGGCAATGCCAGTCGCCTGGAATGGATTGCCTTGCTCGACGAGCCTGCGTCCATCGATCGCGGGGAAATTACCGACAAAGGTTCGATCAACCAGCGCGCGGTATTGCAATGGCGCGCGGCCAGGGTCGAAGCGCTGTATCGCGGTGAAGATGCCACGATTCTGCGTGCCGGGCCCAAGCCTTGAGCGGTGTGGGGCAGTATTCGGCGTTTGCCGATGCGGCGATTTTCGAGGCGGTGCGCACACCTTGGGTCGATCTTGGCGGCTCCTTGTCACAGGTGTCGCCCATCGACCTGGGGATCAAGGTTGGCCGTGAGGTGTTGGCCAGGGCTGGGGTTGACCCCCTGGCGGTGGACAGCGTGCTGGCCGGCTCCATGGCCCAGGCCAGCTTTGATGCCTACTTGTTGCCTCGGCATATCGGGTTGTACGCCGGTGTGGCGCAAACGGTTCCTGCACTGGGGGTGCAGCGCATCTGCGCCACCGGGTTCGAGCTGTTGCGCCAGGCCGCTGAACAGCTGCGCGATGAGGTGCAACTGGCCCTGTGCGTGGCCAGTGAATCCATGTCACGCAACCCGATTGCGGCCTACACCCACCGGGATGGGTTTCGTCTCGGCGGCGAGGTGCAATTCAAGGATTTTCTCTGGGAGGCTCTATACGACCCGGCCCCGGGACTGGACATGATCGGCACCGCCGACAACCTTGCGCGTCGCTATGGCCTGAGTCGCGAGGTCGTGGACCGTTACGCCTGCGATAGCCATCAGCGCGCATTGCAGGCGCAGCGTGACGGCGCCTGGGTTGAAGAGATCGTGGCGGTAGATAACCAGGTGTTCGAGCTCGAGGGGTATCGGCCGAGGGGCATCAGCCTGGCGCGTCGGGCCAGTGCCGTCACCCAGGACAGCCACCCACGGCCCACCGACCTTGCGGCCCTGGCGCGCTTGCGTGCCGTGCATGCCGATGGAGTGCAAACTGCCGGCAACAGTTGCGCAGTGGTCGATGGTGCGGCGGCAGCGCTGGTGGGGCGTGCTTCGGCCTGCACGCGTCCGGCGCTGGCCCGGCTGCTGGCCAGCGCGGTGGTCGGCGTGGCTCCGGAGTTCATGGGGATCGGCCCGGCGCCGGCGATCCGTCTACTGCTGCAGCGCAGCGGGTTGAACCTGGGTGACATCGGCCGTTTCGAGATCAACGAAGCGCAGGCGGCCCAGGTACTGGCGGTGGCCCAGGAACTGGAACTGGACAGCGCCCGGCTCAACGTCCAGGGCGGCTCCCTCGGGCTGGGGCATCCACTGGCCGCCACCGGCCTGCGCCTGGTCATGACCCTGGCCCGGCAGTTGCGCGAGCACAACCTGCGCTATGGGATTGCCGCTGCGTGTGTGGGCGGTGGACAGGGCATGGCGTTGTTGATCGAGAACCCGGCGTATCGCGCCTGAGCTTTTAAGCGGCATTACTTCTTCTTATCCGATGAGGTTTCCCATGTGGAACTATCAGGCGCCCCTGCGCGACATGCAATTTGTGCTTGAACACTGGCTGCAAGCACCCCGGGCGTGGAGTCGTAGTCCAGCGTTCGAGGCGCTGGACATGTCATTGGCCGTTCAGGTATTGGCGGAAGCCAGTCGATTCAGCCAGGGTGTACTGGCGCCCTTGAACGGCAGCGGTGATCGTCAAGGTTGCCGCTGGGTCGCAGGCCAGGTCAGCACGCCAGAGGGTTTTGCCGAGGCCTATCGGGCCTATGTCGACGGTGGCTGGCCGGCGCTGGCATGCGCCGAAGGGCTGGGCGGCCAAGGGTTGCCGCAACTGCTCGACGCGGCGCTGCAAGAGATGCTGTACGCCAGTAATCACGCTTGGGCCATGTACACCGGGATTGCCCACGGCGCCTATCTTTGTCTCAAGACCCACGCCGCGCCCTGGTTGCAGGCGCGCTACTTGCCCGAGATCGTCAGTGGTCATGTCTTGCCCACCATGTGCCTGACCGAGCCGCAGGCCGGCAGCGATGTCGGGCTGCTGCGTTGTCGCGCGACCCCCGAAGGCGACGACAGTTATCGCCTGCATGGCAACAAACTATTTATTTCCGGCGGTGAGCACGACCTCACGGCCAATATCCTGCACCTGGTGCTGGCGCGTCTGCCAGATGCGCCGCCGGGCAGTCGCGGCATTTCACTGTTTCTGGTACCCAAGCTGCTGGACGATGGTCAAGTCAATGGTGTGCGGTGTGACGGCATTGAGCACAAGATGGGCATCAAGGGCAGTGCCACGTGCTCCCTGGTGTTCGACGGCGCCCAGGGCTGGCTGATCGGAGATGCCCATCGCGGCCTGGCGGCGATGTTCGTGATGATGAACTCGGCGCGCCTGCATGTCGGCCTGCAAGGCCTGGGGCATGTCGAGGCGGCGTGGCAGAACGCTCGGCAGTACGCCGCCGAGCGCTTGCAAATGCGTGCGCCGTCAAGGCCGCAAGGGGTGCCGGGCCAGGCGGCTGACCCCATCCGCTATCACCCGGCCATGCGCCGCGTGTTGCTGGAGTTGCGCACTACCAGCGAGGGTATGCGAGCCATCGGCTATTGGGCCGCGCATTTGCTGGACCAGGCCGAGCATGACCCTGACCCGCAGGCGCGGGAGTGCGCCGGCCAACTGGCGCAGTTGCTGACGCCAATCATCAAGGCGTTTTTCACCGACCAGGGTTTTCGTCAGGCGAGCAATGCATTGCAAGTCTTCGGCGGTTATGGCTACGTTGCCGAGTTCGCCATTGAGCAAACGCTGCGCGACAGTCGCATCGCGATGATCTATGAGGGCAGCAACGAGATTCAGGCCAATGACCTGCTGCTACGCAAGGTGCTGGGTGATGAAGGCCGTGCCTTCGGCCTGCTGCTGGCAGCGTTGCGCGCCGAGGCCGAGCACGCTGGCCAATGCGCCGAGGGTGCAGGTTTTGCACGCGCCCTGGGCAGCCTGTGCGACTCGCTGGACAGTGTGGTCAAGGCCATACGTGAACGGTCGCTGGAGGACATTGAGTACCCCTATCGGGCTGCACCGGACTTTCTCCAGTTATGTGGTGTGGCCCTGTTGGCCATGGCATGGACGCGTGCCGCGCGGGTGTCCAGGGCGTTGCCCGAAGACGATCCGTTGCGTGCCGCCAAGCTGCAAAGCGCCGGGTTCTTTTTCGATTACCTGCCCTCCCGGGTGACGCAGCACCTGAGCGCCATAGACGGTGCGCGCGCAGCGCTGGCGTTCATCTGACGGGGGCTGTCGCTTGCGGTACTATGGCGGCCCACGTTTCTGGAAGCCGCCCGGATGAGTAAACCCGGTCAATTGGTGCTGGTTGCACTGCGCAAAATGATCGCCAGCGGGGAGCTGGCGGCCGGCGAGCGCCTGATGGAAATCCCCACGGCGCAGCTGTTTGGTGTGTCGCGCATGCCCGTGCGCATGGCATTTCGTACCCTCGAACAGGAAGGACTGCTTGTGCCGTTTGGCGGGCGCGGGTATCAGGTTCGCTCAGTCAGCCCGGACGACATTGCCGGCGCCGTCGAAGTGCGTGGCGTGCTCGAAGGCCTGGCTGCGCGTCAAACCGCCGAGCGCGGTTTATCCGATGAAGCGCGTGCGGCCCTTGAGCGCTGTCTGGTTGAAGGCGATCAACTGTTCGAAAAGGGCTATGTGACCGAGGACGACCTCGAGGTCTATCACGATCTGAATATGCGTTTTCATCAGGTCATCGTTGAAGGTAGCCACAACCCGGCGATTGCCGATGCACTGGCACGCAATGATCATCTACCGTTCGCGTCGGTGACCGCGCTGGCGGTGGATCGCGAGGACATGGTTCGCGAATACCGCCGTTTCAACTATGCCCATATGCAACATCACTCGGTGTTTGATGCCCTGATCAATCGCCAGGGCGCGCGGGCCGAAGCCATCATGCGCGAGCACGCCAACGCGACCTTGCGTTATGCCGAGATCTTTAGCGCAGCCACCGCCAGCGCGCGAATGAAGGTCATTTTGCCCACGCCGTGAGGCATTTCAGATATCGAGCACCAGCAGCGGGGTTTTCGCGCGTGAGCAGCAGGGCGTGAACTGGTCGTTGAGGGCTTGTTCCTGCTCGGTGAGGAACAGGTCGCGATGCTCCGGTATGCCTTCGAGCACGCGGGTCATGCAGGTACCGCATACCCCTTGTTCGCACGACACGGCAATCTCGATACCGTGGCGTTCCAGGACCTGGACCACCGTCTTGTCGGCGGGTATGTCGAAGACCTGACCGCTGCTGGCAACCTTCACCGAAAAAACGCCGTCGAGGCTGCTGTCCACCGGCGCCGCCGCGAAGTACTCGCGATGCAGGCAGTCCTCCTGCCAGCCCTGGGCTCGGGCGCTATCGAGCACATGTTGCATGAAACCGCCGGGGCCGCAGACATACAGGTGCACGTTGTCTTCGGGCGCCGCCAGCACCTGGGCGGCTTTCAAGGCCGTGTGGGGTTGCTCATCGAAATGCAGGAACACCCGCTCGGCAAATGTCGACGCCTTGAGGCGCTGTACAAACGCCGCGCGTTCTTCGGCGCGGGCGCAATAATGCAAGTGGAAGTCGGCACCGACATGCGCCAGCCGTTCGGCCATGCACAGGATCGGGGTGATGCCGATGCCGCCGGCAAACAGCAGGCTGCGTCGGGCGTCGTGCGCCAGGGGGAACAGGTTGCGCGGTTCGCTGATCTGCAGGCGGGCACCCTCATGAATCTGTTCATGCAGGCTTTGGGAGCCTCCTCGCGAGGCCGGATCCTTGAGCACGCCGATCAGGTAGCGATGCCGTTCTTCAGGGTGATTGCACAGGGAATATTGCCGGATCAGCCCGTTCGGCAGGTGCACGTCGATATGCGCGCCGGCACTGAAGGCCGACAGCGGGTGGCCATCGACGCTGGCCAGTTCATAGCTGCAAATGTCCCGGGCTTCGTTGTTACGGGAAACCACCACCACTTCGATCATGTTAAGTCCTCGCAGAGTTGTCGCGCCGTTCAGGCGGTGGTCGTGGTGATCAGTTGCGGTTCGACGGCGCGCTCCTTGGCGATCAGTCGCTCCAGAATCTTGCGTGACTGTACGCCGCCGGCATCGATATTCAGCTTGAGCAGGTTACGTGTCGGGTGGGCCAGCAGATTCTGTTGCTGGCGCTCGAGCATCTCCAGGTCCTCGCTGAAAATCTTGCCCTGGCCTTCGCGAATGCTGGCGGTCAGTGCTTCGTCGTGGGGGTTGAAGTTGCGCGCCATGCCCCAGAAATACCAGATCGAGGTCTCGGTTTGCGGGGTGATGAAATCCACCACGATGCTCGCGGCCTTGTGCTCGGGTGCGGCGTGGTAGCCGCCTTTGCCGGCGTGGGCCACGCCGACTTCGATCAGCACATGGCTGGGCGGGGTGAAGCGGCAGATCTGCCAGCGATCCACCGGCACATCGTCGGCGAGGTTATTGCCACGCAGGGCCATGCGCCAGAACGGCGGGGCCATGATGTTTTCCATATGTCGGGCGGTCACCACTTCATCGCCTTCGACCGTGGTCACGGGCGGTGCTTCGTCGATTTCCTTCTGGCCGATGCTGGAGGCGTGGACATAGGTTTCGTGGGTCAGGTCCATCAGGTTGTCGATCATCAGGCGGTAATCGCACTGGATGTCAAACAGGCCGCCGCCATAGGCCCACTGGTCACTCACCGCCCACTCCAGGTGATGGATCAGCGCGGGGTCGGCCAGGGTCTGATCGCCGGGCCACACCCAGATGAAGCCATAGCGCTCAACGGCGGCAAACGTCTTGTTGCACGGAAACCCCCGCACCCGCTGCCCGGGCATTGCCACGGTCTTGCCGTCACTCCCCATGACCAGTCCGTGGTAGCCGCAGACCAGGTTGCCGTTGTCGACATAGCCCAGTGAGAGCGGTGCGCCGCGATGCGGGCAGAAGTCTTCGACAGCCACAACCGCGCCTTGCTGGCCACGATAAAACACCATTTTTTCACCGCAGATCTGCCGACCCAGTGGTTTTTGCGCAATTTCATCGGGGGTGCAGGCGACGTACCAAGTGTTCTTGGGGTACATGGTGACTCTCCAGTTAACGGATTGTTTTTATTTAATGGATCCATTAAATAAGCCACTGGATGGAGAGTCAATCTTTTATCGGTGAGTTATCGGGCGATTATCGGTCGATTTTGTTTTAGTGGATCCATTAGCGGTTGGTTCAGTAGCGAATCATCGCCGATTTCAGTTCACGGCGCGCATATGGACTTGGCGCCCAGGCAAAACCGGACCAACGAACGGCACGTCGCTACAAAAGGCGTGTTTGTTGTTTTTGCGAAAGTCGGCGATGGTTTTGAAGTCGAATTTGAGCCGATTGAACAGCCACATCACTTCGAGGTTGCGCCCCTCGTGTTTCGGGGCGCTGGTCTCGATAGCCTGGTTTAACCCGGAACCTCCCGCTTCAATTGGCCGCCGAGTCGGATGTCCAGCCAGGGCGCTGGATTGAGATGTGGCGGGAGCGTTACCTTCATTGTTCAAGTTTCGCTCCCCCGCCCTCGGATCCAGGCCGTAAACATTGAGCCCAAGCGACTCGTCAATTTAGAAATCCAGGGTCACCCCGGTATACAGCGCTCGCCCGTCACCCGGCGAGTGCAACGAGGCCCTGGCGCCATCCGGGTCATACCAGACGTATTCATAGTAGCGGTTGGTCAGGTTTTTCAATTGCAGATCGACACTGACGGACCGGGTCACTTGGTAGGTGGCGCCGAGGTTCATCAAGACATAGCCGCCGTAGGTCCCCTTGGTGTTCTCGCGCTCCAGGTAGTAGTTGGTCTGGCCATTCATCCAGGCCGTCAATTGCAGGGCAGGCGTGGCCTGGTAGCTGACGCCGGCGTTGTACAGGTGATGAGGGATGTGGTCGATTTCCTGGCCTTTGCTGTTGGGCAAGGTCGAGCTCGGCTGGAGGATTTTCGAATACTGCCAGGAGTAGGCCATCCAGATGTCGGTCCGCTCGTTCGGGTGCAGGTTCATCTGCGCGTCATAGCCCCAGCGCCGGGTTTCGCCCACGTTATCCGATTCGCCACTGGGGTCGTTGAGCCGACGACTGACTTCGCCACTGGCCTCCTGTTGCCAATAGGCCACGCGGCCGTCGATCCAGTCCGCCGGGGTGAACTTGACGCCGGTTTCCCAGCCATCGTTGATGGACGGGGCCAGGTCGGTATTGCGCGGTGGAATCTTGTAGGCCGCCGCGCCTGTGCCCACCTGGAAGGTGCGGCCCCAGTTGGCATAGACGCTGGCTACGCCCCACGGCGAATACACCACGCTGAGCTTGGGTTGTTTGATCAACCCGTAGTCATTGATGTCGTAGTCCATGCCGGTCATTTCGTTGGTGAAATCACCCTGGATCTTGTCGACGCGATACGCCGGGACGATCTTCAGCGACTCGAACGGCTTGATCTCGGCCTGTACGTAGGCGCCGTAGGTGTCGAAGTCGAATTGCTGATCACGGGTTTGTGCCAGGCGCGCACGGTCCCTGGTGCGGTAGCGCTCGCTCTTGTTCTGTTGCTGCTGCATGTCCGCGCCGCCTTCCAGGGCGAAGTCATGCAGCCAGCTGACCTCAGGACGCCAGGTCAGGGAGGTGAGGGCGCCGTATTGGGTTTCGTAGGTGTCGCGCTCTTGCTGGGCGCTGGTGCTCCAGTATTGCGTCCAGCGCCGGTCGTCGAAGGTGTTGACGTAGGTTTTTGCCGACCAGGCCAGTGTGTCGGCCAGCTCGGTGTCGAAGTGCACGCTGACCTGGTTCATCCGCCGCGTGCCTTTGTCGGTGGCGTTGTAGCTATTGGTCATGGTCGGGTGTTGGTGAGCATCCTCTTCACTCAAGTAACCGGGTTCCTGCGCCTCGGTTTCGTAGTGACGGGCGATCAGGCCGATGCGGTAACTATTGTCGTCCGGAGTGTAGAACCATTTGCCGGACATCGAATACCTGTCCGCCTCGGCGTGATCGCGATAACCGTCGGACTTCTGGTAGGCGAAGAAGTAGTTCTGCGTCCAGTTGCTGCCTTCGATGCCCTTGGCCAGTTGAGTTTCCTGGGTGTTGTAACTGCCGTAGCGAATTCGTGCCTTGGTGTAGTCGCCGCCAGTGCGGGTCAGCATATTGACGTTGCCGGCGATGTTGTTCAGGCCATAGCGCGCATCGCTGGTGCCGCGCACCACCTCGATGCTGTCCAGTTCCATGGGGAAAATCATGTCCATGTACGGCATGTTGCCGTCGTTACTGTTGCTCGGGATGCCATCGATCAGCAGCTTCACCGCGTTGACCTCTCCTTCACCGTTGAACCCGCGAAAGGAAATCTTTCCGGAAGTGGTGCCCTGG
Source organism: Pseudomonas fluorescens group sp. PF-69 (assembly GCF_054481235.1). Lineage (NCBI taxonomy): Bacteria > Pseudomonadati > Pseudomonadota > Gammaproteobacteria > Pseudomonadales > Pseudomonadaceae > Pseudomonas > Pseudomonas fluorescens group sp. PF-69. The sequence continues at coordinate 4,807,181 of NZ_JBTMNC010000001.1, forward strand.
TTGAACTCGGTGAGCATCACTCCGGGGGCGCGACTGAACAGTTCCCAGCTGTAGTTGACCGGCATCTTTTCCAGAATGTCGGCGCCAAGGATATCCACCGAGCTGAGCACGCTGCTGGTGCTCAGAGGGCCGCTGCTGCCGGTGTTGCCCTGGACCGTCACGGTGCCCAGGGTCAGGGTCGAGTCTTCGACCTTGGGGGTTTCTGCGAGGGCGCAAGGCAACGGTGCCAAGGCGAACAGACCGCACGTCAGCAGCGAGCATTTGAAAGGAGACACGGGCACAGCCTTTGCGCGAAGCAAAGTCGTAAAAGCAGGCATAACTCAGACTTCCTGATGACCAAGAGCTTTCCCGGGGAGCGCATTGGTGTGCACAACGCCCAGGCAATAGAAACCACGCCGAACAGGTGACGGCGGGCAAAGGGTTGGTAATCAGGCGGAGGGGGAGGCGCGAGGTGTCAGGCTGGGCCAGCGCACCCGGGGATGCAGGGTGGGCAGGGGCGGGTTATCGAAGGCGATATCGGCGCTGTAGCGCGGTAAATAATGGCGATAGTAATCGCCGGGCACAGCCGCGAGGCCTGCATGCCCACAGCAACAATCGCCATGTTGCATGACGCTTTTGTTCGGGGGCGTTGGTAGCGCGACCAGTCGTTTATCGATTGAAGCCGGTAGCGCCTGGGAGCTGCCGCCCGAGCAAAAGCCTCCCCAGAGCATCAACTGCAGATCTGGCGTTTGCATCGCACGGCTCATGGGCATGGCCAGCATGTTCAGCAGCAGAGCCAGGCAGGCGATCCAGGGGGTCATGCGCTTGAGTGGGAACATCGACGAGTCCAGCGGTGGGACGGTATTCGATTGCAACGGGCAACGTTCAATGGGGCGCTATCTTGCCTGATTTTTTCGCGCTCCGGGACCGGAAGTTGCGCTCATCCACAGGGCAGGCATGGGACAAGTTGACGCAGTTTGTCGCGGCGTGGGGGCAATCTCCAGGTACTTTGGCTCGGAGGGTGAGGGCATCTATCTGGCCGAGAGTATTGGGTGTGCAAGCTGTCGCAATTTCGGCAGTGGAACTCAGAGGGATGCCGCCAGGGGCAGTCGCTGGTTTCGCCGCGCGTCAGTTCCGCGATTTGCCGAGCAGGCGACGCTTTTGTTTTTCCAGGAAAAACATCACCTCAAGCTTCAGGTCATCGGGGTCGAGGAAATAGACCGCATAGTAGCCCTCGCCATAATCCGGATAATCAGTGGGTGCGTCGACAATCGTAACCCCCTGATCCAGCAGGAACGCGTAGAGCGCATCGACGTCCTCACGCGCGCCCAGCTCGAACGCATAGTGGTGATAGCCGACATCGCCTGTCCGGTGCTTATGTTTGCGACCCTGGGCATCGGCTTCGGTGATCCAGAACATGGTTTCGCCGTTGGTCCAGCCGATAACCCGGTCGAACTCCCATTCGATGGTGAATCCCAGGAAACCGAGTACCTGATCGTAGAATGCCCTTGAGCGTTCCAGATCACTGACGCGAATGGCCAAGTGATCGATCCCGATGACGTTCACCATGTCAGGTCTCCTCGATTTCGATTTCGCAGCACATGTGCCGGAACTGACGAAGATACACCCGTAACAGGTTTCAAGCATGGCACGAAAGGTCATGTCGACATGACCGCGCCACACCTGGGAAATCGCCTGGCTTCAAGGGCCGCGGCGACTGTCACTGAAAGGGGCGACGCCCTGTCGATCAGCGTCGCCAGTTGACCTCCGTCAAAGAAAGGCACAGAACATGTGTACTTGCGCCAGTTGCCTGGCCAATAGGCATCCCCCTTTTCAGCGACTTGTGCCATAAGATCGGTAGCGCCGGCGACCAGGCAGCGCAGCAATGGCATCCATTGAATCCCGACCCTGAAGCCGGGTTGCGGGCATTGCGCCAGACCTCGGACCGCTTGATGGGTTGTGCCGTACTGTTTTCGCACTTGTTGTACCTGCTGAAACGCAAGCTCACTCACGGATACAAGGAGATAAGTATGAAAGCTGCAGTTGTTGCCCAAGGGCATCGCGTGAATGTGATCGAAAAAACATTACGGCCTCTGAAGCATGGTGAGGCGCGCCTCAAAATGCAGTGCTGCGGCGTCTGCCACACTGACCTGCATGTCAAGAACGGCGATTTCGGCGATAAGACCGGGGTGATCCTGGGTCATGAAGGCATCGGTATCGTGCAAGAGGTGGGGCCGGGCGTCACTTCGCTGAAACCCGGTGATCGAGCCAGCGTCGCGTGGTTCTTCCAAGGGTGCGGGCATTGTGAATACTGCAACAGCGGAAACGAGACACTCTGCCGCGAGGTAAAAAACTCCGGTTACACCGTGGATGGCGCCATGGCCGAAGAGTGCATTGTGGTCGCCGATTACTCCGTGAAAGTGCCTGATGGGCTTGATTCTGCCGCAGCGAGCAGCGTGACCTGTGCCGGAGTGACGACTTATAAAGCTGTGAAGGTTTCCAACATTCGCCCTGGGCAATGGATCGCGATCTACGGGCTGGGCGGTTTGGGGAATCTGGCGTTGCAGTATGCAAAAAATGTGTTCAACGCCAGAGTTATTGCCGTGGACATCAACGACGATCAACTGCAATTCGCCAGGGAAATGGGCGCCGATCTGGTCATCAACTCACGTAACGAGGATGCCGCAAAAGTCATTCAGGAGAAGGTCGGTGGCGCTCACGCCGCTGTCGTGACGGCCGTCGCCAAGGTCGCGTTCAACTCTGCGGTGGATGCCCTGCGTGCCGGTGGACGCCTGGTCGCAGTCGGGCTTCCGCCTGAAGCCATGAGCCTCGATATTCCGCGGTTGGTGCTTGACGGGATCGAGGTGGTTGGCTCACTGGTCGGCACTCGACAAGACCTCGCCGAAGCCTTCGAGTTTGCCGCGCAAGGCAAGGTGGTGCCGAAGGTAACGTTGCGTCCGATCGAAGATATCAATGAGATTTTCGACGAAATGCAGCAGGGCAAAATCAAAGGCCGCATGGTCATTGATTTGAGTCATTAACAGGCCATTGGGGGGGAGGGGCGCCGTTTCCAACGCTGCTGGGCGAAGGGATCTGGTGCCGCTCACTTGCCGGCTCGCGCCATATTCCACTCGAGTGATCGTAAAAAGCGATCCCGCTGGCCTTTTCTAAAAGCTGCCATTTCCCGGCCTTGTCTTGAACCATCGGAGGCGAGCGCACCCGTGGCGAAAGGGACCTGACCTCAATGAGTAATGAAACCAGGCCCCAGAATTTTTTTTGAAATCAAGGGGTTGCCAGCCTCAAGAAATGAGTACATAATTCACGCCATCGAAAGCACTGACCGCTGAAAAAGCTCAATGTTTTCAATGAGATAGCGCAGGATTCAAGATGTAGTATCTCATAAGAGTTTTACGCGTTTGTTGTTGTGCTACTCACAACAAATGTTTTGAGGCCGAGTAGCAAAATGGTTATGCAGCGGATTGCAAATCCGCCTACGCCGGTTCGATTCCGACCTCGGCCTCCACTATTAGAAACCCCGTAGATTAACGTCTACGGGGTTTTTTATTGGGCTAAAAAAAGTGAAGCGTTCGTATCCGTCCGGCCAAGTCATCTACCCAGCCCTGCGAAGCCAAGACATGGTGTGCACTTAAATGTAAGTGGGCACCAGTTCTAGCCTTTTAAGCGGGTATTTCATGCAGCCACAACGCCGTTCCTACTCCAAGTCCTTCAAAGCCCAGGTCATTCAAGAGTGTGCCCAGCCCGGCGCTTCGATTGCCAGCATCGCGCTCAGCCATAGCCTCAACGCAAACCTCGTCTACAAATGGATTCGGGTGCAAGCGCAGAAAAGCACGGCGCTGCAACCTGCATTTATTCCGTTACCCATGCAGCTGTCCGGAGCAAATTCGCAATGCGCATGACTTGCCATAGGCACGGGCACCATACGACATTCCCGCACGTCTTAAATGAGACGTTAAGTGTCTGCTATGGGTCGATTTTATTGATGAAAAATTGGCCGAGGCTGCGGATTCCACGGCCATCCGGCCACCTATTCCATGAACATCCGGCCACTGATTCCACGGTGATCCGGCCACTCATTCCACGCTCAACCGGCCACCCTTAAGGCAGGCAGCCACGCAGGATTAATTCACTACCATCGACCTCTTTTATCGAAGCAGAGAGGTCGTCGTGGAGCGGTTATCCATGCGTAAGATTCGAGAAGTGCTACGTCTCAAGTTCGAGGTCGGCCTATCTGCCCGCCAAGTCGCTGTCAGTTTGCAAGTGGGTCGAGCCAGCGTCGGTGAATACCTCAATCGCTTTGCTGCCAGCGGCCTGACTTGGCCGTCTGTGCTCACGGACGCCGAGTTGCAACGGAGGCTTTTTCCACCGCCGCCCGCCGTTCCCAGCGACCAACGTCCGACGCCGGACTGGGCTCATGTCCACGCCGAGCTACGCCGCCCCGGCGTAACCTTGGCCCTGCTCTGGCAAGAGTACCGACTCACCCATCCCCAAGTCTTCCAATACAGCTGGTTCTGCGAGCACTACCGCCTCTGGGCGGCCAAGGTCGACGTGGTCATGCGCCAGGAACATCGCGCCGGCGAAAAACTGTTCGTCGATTACGCGGGTCAGACCGTGCCGATCATCGACCGGCGAACCGGAGAGATCCGCCAGGCCCAGATTTTCGTCGCCGTCCTCGGCGCCTCCAGCTACACCTTCGCCGAGGCGACCTGGTCGCAGAAACTGCCCGACTGGCTGGGCTCACACGCCCGCTGTTTTGCTTTTTTCGGCGGCACCGCACAGATCCTGGTGCCCGACAATCTGCGCAGTGGCGTGACCAAGGCGCACCGTTACGAGCCCGATATCAACCCCAGCTACCGCGATCTGGCCGAGCACTACGGCGTCGCCGTATTGCCTGCTCGCTCACGAAAACCCAAGGACAAAGCCAAGGTCGAAGTCGGTGTTCAAGTGGTCGAGCGCTGGATCCTGGCGGTGCTGCGCAATCGGCAGTTCTTTTCGCTGGGTGAACTCAACACGGCCATCGGACTGCTGCTGGATCGCCTCAACCAAAAGCCCTTCAAAAAGCTGCCCGGCTCACGCCGTTCGGCCTTCGAGACCATCGACCAGCCCGCGCTGCAACCACTGCCAGAACACCCTTACGTCTACGCCGAATGGAAAAAGGTGCGAGTCCACATCGACTACCACGTCGAGGTCGACGGTCACTTCTACTCGGTGCCGTACCAGTTGGTGAAGCACCAACTCGAAGTGCGACTGACTGCACAGACCGTCGAGTGCTTCCACGCCAACCAGCGCGTGGCCAGCCATCTTCGCTCGTCGCACAAAGGCCGCCACACCACCCACACCGAGCACATGCCCAAAAGTCACCGCGAACACGCCGAATGGACGCCGCAACGGCTGATCCGCTGGGCAGAGCAAACCGGGCCGAACACTGCCGGCGTCATCGCCCACATCCTCGAACGCCGAATCCACCCGCAGCACGGCTTCCGCGCCTGCCTGGGCATCCTGCGCCTGAGCAAGCAGCACGGCGAAGAGCGGCTGGAAGCCGCTTGCCAGCGTGCGCTGGCCCTAGGCGCGTGCAGTTACAAAAGCCTCGAATCAATCCTGCGCCAAGGACTGGAACGGCTGCCACTGGCCCAGCAAAACCTGCCGTTACTGCCTGAAGAACATATCAACCTGCGCGGCCCCGGCTACTACCACTGACCTGAAAAAGGAGCACCAACATGCTGCCCAACCCGACACTCGACAAGCTACAAACCTTGCGCCTGCACGGCATGATCAAGGCGCTTGACGAACAACACGCAACACCCGACATCAACGATCTCAGCTTCGACGAACGCCTCGGTCTGATGGTCGACCGCGAGTTGACCGAGCGCGAAGACGCCCGCCTGACTACTCGCCTCAAGGCCGCACGACTGCGCCATAACGCCTGCCTGGAAGACATCGACTACCGCAGCCCCCGTGGCCTGGACAAGGCACTGATCCTGCAACTCGGCAGCGGCCAGTGGCTGCGTGATGGCCTGAACCTGATCATCGGCGGCCCGACTGGCGTAGGCAAAACCTGGCTCGCCTGCGCGCTGGCTCACAAAGCTTGCCGCGACGGTTACAGCGTGCGCTATCTGCGCCTGCCGCGCTTGATGGAAGAACTGGGCCTGGCCCACGGCGACGGCCGCTTCGCGAAACTGATGACGGGTTATGCCAAAACCGACTTGCTGATTCTGGACGACTGGGGCCTGGCGCCTTTTACCGCCGCGCAACGGCGCGACATGCTCGAACTGCTGGACGACCGCTACGGCAACCGCTCGACACTGGTGACTAGCCAGATGCCGGTGGACAAATGGCATGCACTGATCGGCGATCCGACCTTGGGCGATGCGATCCTCGACCGGCTGGTGCACAACGCATATAGGATCGAACTGAAGGGCGAATCGATGCGCAGGCGTGTGACGAAATTGACGGCGGCAGGGACTTCAGACTAACAATGCAAACCTGCGTCGCTGCGCTCCGACTGCCTGGCCGGATGACCGTGGAATAGGTGGCCGGATGTTGGTGGGCTGGGTGGCCGGATGGCGTGGAATCCGCACCGAGGCTCTGTGTATCAGGCTACGCACACCGTCACACTTGGTGATGGGCCGCAAGATGTATTGCCGGAACGCCTACATAGAGCGTCATAGTTTGCGGTTGGTGTCTGATGGCCAGTTAGCCCAACACACCTTGCCAGTTAGACGGGCGCCCACTTATGCGGCAGCAACTCCGTAAGGTGTGTTGGCTGGACGCTTACGCAATAGGTGATCTGAGAACACTTACACTGGAAGTGACGACACCGATACCTGACAGCAAAGGCATCGGTGTCTCTTGCCTGCTCTGGCAGTCTGTCGGGGTCAACTCATCTCTGGAACGAGGTGACTCATGAACGTCAGGTTTTCAATAGCGTACATATACTCAGAGAATCTCGGATCTCCATCGTTGAACGCCTTTGCCACTTTTTGTGCGTTCTCAAGACTGTCCCACATTGCTAAGTCCGCGAAGATTCGGTCGTCGCTCATAGGGCAGTAGGCACGGTACTCGATCAAACCAGGAAAGGTCTTTAACGTTTCACGAAGCCCTGCGCGGAGCACAGGCACTTGCTCAACGCATTCCTGTTTGACCTTGAAAATGGCTAATTCGAGTACATGAGATGAGTGCTGCATAGGGATGACCTTCTGTGTGTTAAGGAGTCCCAATTATCAGTGGCTCATACTGACAGCGTAGTGTCAGTAGAGGTGATCGCTTTCCACTGGCTTGCCTGGTGCTTCATATACGCTTGGAGATCAAGGGCAGGATTGTCGGGTGATGGTTGTTGGGCAATAGCGATGGAGGCTATGCGATCGACCCGAAAATCACGGTAAGCCGCCCTGGCACTACACCAGCTTCCAACTGTCCACTTTCCTCCCCAGTAGAAAAGGCCAAGGGGGGAAATGAGGCGTTGCGAAACCGCACCGTCCAAGCTGGTATAAGTTATCTTCAGCGCCTGGGCGTTTTCGATGGCATTTCGAAGGGTTGCCAGATGGCCACGCGTCGAGGAAGGTGTTGTTCCAAGTGCCCTGATTTTTGCCGTGCTGGGGTCAACCTTGTGATGGACTATGGACGCTGAGATTTTGCTCAACAACATCCTTGCAGCAGCACTTAGATCGTTATCGGCGGAAGCTGAAAGCATTTCCATCCCGAGCATCAATGCATCCAGTTCGAGCCTGTTCAACGTTAAAGGCGGCATCTCAAAATCGGCATCCAAGGCATACCCCACGCCAGCGGTACCATAGATTGGGATTCCACTGAAGGAAAGGTCGTCGATGTATCGATAGATTGAGCGAACGGAAACGCCAATTCGGCTAGCCAGTCGTTCAGCAGAGATTGGCTGATGGACACGAATCAGATTTACCAATTGAAATAAGCGATCAGCTTTACGCACTAGGTGCGCTCAACTGAGAGTCCTTTGCAAGCTCAATGGCCGCGTTAATGGCGGCCCGAGCTTGTGGGCTATTCTTCCAGCAAGTCGATCCCACTGCTGCCGATGTCTGAGCCAGGATGTCACAAGCATTCGCTTTGCTGAGCACAGCTAGCGAGTCAATGGCCATCTGCTCAAGGCGAGTGATAACGGCCGGCCCTACGCCCTTTAGGGCCAACAAGGCATTATGTTCCGTCAGTGGAAATGGCATCCGTAAACTCCTGTTATCGGCCAATGAGCCGGAGTTTGCCCGACGGGAGAGGGCATCTCAATAGATGGACTCCATCGTCCTCAGCGTAAGCATCAGGAAGGTGGGTTTGGCAGATGTTTACCAAATAGGCAACCGTTTGAAGAGTTAATGGCCTGATACTTGCCGCGCGCTCAATTGGTATCGCGATGTTGGTGCAGCCACTCATCGACGACTTCTCCGAGAGTTTTAGGCACGTCATTACGTATCCAGGCCATAAAAGCCCTGTCAAATTTAAAGTCCACGCCGCAGTGTTCCATCATGAATCTGCGAACATTCTGTGTATTTCGATAACTCTTGCAAACTGTCGTATTTCTAGTGAGCTGATCACTGTGCCAGTTAAAACTCATTGGGCAGACTCCATACCTAGTGGTCTGATTTATAGATTTATAGCAGGCTTAGATCCCACAATTAGGATGCTTGGGCTCTTGCAAGCGGTATCCACACATCCACGTAACCCTTACCTCGGGATGGTTCGAAATCAGAGCTGTACTGCTCGAATTCAGCAGCGTCGGCAAGCTCATATTCAGATTCAGGCAACCAGTGATTGAAAATGGTGAAGAATGTCTGATGGATTGTCGAGATATGGCCCTGGTGTCGAAACACGACATAGTTTTGCTGAGGCACTTTGAAGTACCTAAAAGCGGGAGGAAGACTGTCGACGCTGGACACCTCTGTGCCAGCAATGTACTCAAAACTACCATCCTCTTCAGGATTACAGCATAGTCCATAGTTCCAGCAGTTTACCTGACTTGGTATTCTCCCTATGTAAGGGGCGAACGCTTGCCACAAACTGACGATCCCTTCGTTCCTATCGAAGGTAAAACGATCCCCTAGACCAGCAATGAAAAACTCGGATCTAGTTTCAAAGCGGGGTTCAGATAGGGTTATGAGCTTCCTTTCTTTCATGCGTAAAGGCTCCACCAGTGAGAGGTGTTCATCCTCGTGCTCACGAACCTGCTTCGGAGTGAACCCAAACAGATCGCAGAAGGCACGCGTAAAAGCTTCATGTGAACCGTAGCCAGCATCCAGCGCAACTTGCAGGATATCCGGTGCACCTTGACGCAAGGTCAGTGCCGCTTGGCTCAAACGCCGCGCACGGATGTAACGCATCACCGACCAACCCGTCGACAGCGGAAATAAACGGGCCAGTGCAAAAGGAGACATATTGCAATGGCGCGCGACACGTCCTAGATCGAGGTGAGATCCTAGCTCCAACTCGATGTACCACAGGGCTCTCTCGATATTCAGCATGACGAACCTCCATGAACGCTAGAGCAACATTATCAAATGGACGGGGGAAGCATTTGATCGTTCTTGCAGTTTCTGCTTTCCACCCAGAGCGTATAAGAGACCTCCACGTCTCCTCGCTCTAGCTTATGAGGATTTCATCGAAAGGATTGCCGAGGCACTTATTCAAGTTGACGCTTTAGGTAAAGGTGTCTTGGTTGGACGCGTACAAGCGTTCGTCTACTTCAAGGATGATAGAAAGCCCAGCCCTCGCGCTGGGCTTTTTTGAGTCTGGATGCCTGGTCAGGCACGGGGCGATTCAATGTTCTCCACCTTCCTGGGGTGGACAGCAGTGAAAATTTGCTGGCAGTCATGGCTGCAATGATGCTTACCGGCTGCGCGGGCAGCGGACCTAAAAGGAAAGTCTGGTGATATCATGTGGCTATCTGTTCGCTGGGAAGACGGCTACAACTCAAGGAGTGAGGATGCATCGTTTTTTTGTCATCGTGTTTTCTATGCTGCTTCTGTCTGTATTTTTGTTTGCCTCGCACGCTGTACCGCCAGGTTTATTGTTTTTGCCTGGGTGGGCACCCTATTGACAGCCCTTAAAAATTTTTCCTTTAGAAACCCGTCAAGTGCGGGCTTTTTTTCGCTTGGAGAAACGTATGCCGATAAACCTGCCGCGCCTATTTAGCGAGCAGAGAGCCCCCATTTCCCGTCAACCAAAGCGAAAGTGTCTTCTTGATTCATGTTTCCTTGCGGCTTCAGCGTGATGTTTGCTTTAACCCGAATCCTGTCCTCAGCCAGTGGCTGCACGCCAATGATGTCTACTCGTTTAACGCTAGAGTGAATTTCAATGTAGGTTCGGCGTAGTTGATCGTCGTTGGTCTGTAGCTTCTCTATCAGCTGAGACCACTCACTGATCCGACTGTGACGCTCCTTGATATAGGGCAGGACAGCGTCTGGCGTGTCTGATTGATCGTCCCCCGAGCAGCAGCGACGTGTCTGGCCGGTTCGCTGCGTGGACGATGAGGTGCAAATCGCCGTATCGCACAGATACTAAAGTAGGGGCAGGCGGTTACTGCCCCCGATTTCAGTTACGCTAGCAGCCTAATAGATGAACGACCCGCAACACCTTTGCAAGCAAGGCTGCCGATGTACAAGACGATTGAGAATGAAGTAACGAAACAAGCAACACCCAAAGCCCTCCAATACGAGTTTTATCAATACGACGTCGAGCGGTTACATAACTTCAGTGGGCTGATTTATATCGGAGGTATCGGCATTTGGGTGTTGTTCGACCTAATTATTGGTTTTATAGGCGATCAACGTCACTACGCTCTTTCGCTGCTGCTCGTCGTGCTACTGCTCATCACCGTCGGTGTACAGCGGGTCGCTCGTAAAGCCCGCCACTTCCACCTGCTAAACCTCGTGTATGTGCTCATGATCTGCCTGGGCATCCGCTTGGGTATCGAGGGCTTGCCGGCCCACCTGCACCCGACCTGGCTGATCCTCTCGGCCTCCAGCATTCTCTATAGTGCCTCGGTATTACCCTTGAGCCGAGAAGCATTTTTCGGCGTGCTGGGCATCGCCTGGGTTGTCCTCAACCCCTTTATGATGACCACACTGTCTCTGTTCGACTTCAGCGGTACCATGGTTCTGCTGTCCGCCGTCTTTATCAGCGCGCTGACCATTTACACCTACCTCAAGCTGCGCCGATCCAAGCTGCACAACTACATCATGGCCAAGTTACTGATAGAGCGCGCCTACATTGACACCCTGACCGAGATCCCCAATCGCCGCGCGTTCATGACACGGGCCAGCAACCACCTGAGCACCCCACCAGAAAGTGGCGAGTGCTACCTGGCCATGGTCGATGTCGACAACTTCAAAAAAGTCAACGATGTATATGGCCACGACATCGGTGACGAAGTCCTGAAGCGCATCGCCGCCGACATTAAGCACATCATGGCCGATCATGAATATGCCCGGCTTGGGGGAGAAGAGTTTGGGGTCTACCTGTCCGGTGTCACGCAGGCGGATGCCGAACGCTTGGTCGACACCCTGTGCCAACGGGTGCGCGAAACGTCCAGCCGCTACCCGGCAACCGTCAGCGTGGGCGTAACCCGGATCGAAACCGACACCTTGCATGCCGCGCTGATAAAAGCAGACCACGCAATGTATGAGTCAAAGCTCAGCGGTAAGGACCGCTACACCTTCTTCCGGCCCGACTAAAGGCCCCCGAAGTGTTCACTGCCTGGCAGCAGCTTTCGCTTCGGCCGGCAGACTTGGCGCCGGGCCCTCATCTGCTGCCGGGCCGCACGGACCGAGTAACGTTGAGCCGGTCGAGGAGCCAGCGCCTTTCTCGGGTCCAAAAAAATGGCCCGCATGCGGGCGGGCCTAGCTGGGATTCTGCAAAGGAGTACGGGTAATTTGCGCTCCATCCTGTGAGCGCTGCGTGAAAAGGATGTCGCAAAAACAAGAAGCCCGGCCCAGCTGGCAATGATCCATCGCGACGGGCAGTACTCCTTACGGGCCGCTGGTTCGCCTGGGCTAAGGTTCAGAAATGGTGAACCAGAAGTCGAACTTGTCGAAGTTGGTCAGCATCTCCTTGAATTTCGCCTTGTCGCCGTCAATGGTCACTTCGCCGCTTTCTGACAGATTGCCCAATTTCAGTTTGCCCAGGGCAATGTCATCGAGGGTGGTCCGGTTCAGCGTCACCGTGCCGTCGGCCTTATCCAGTTGCTTGTCCTTGCGATAGTTCATGACACCGTTAGCGATGGTCAAAATGTACTTGGTTTGGGTGTCGGGGAAGTTGAGGTTGAAGGCATAGGACTTCTCGCCGACTCTCGGGCCATTCAGGTGAATGGCGAGGAAATCGAGGAACATTTCAGTGGTCATGCCGCGAATGATGTCAGGTGAACTGGTATTGGGCGTGACCATTTTTTTCACGCCCCCACGCAGCTCCTGCGCACCGGACAGGTAAAAATTTCTCGCCGGGCCGGACTCGGCCTGGTAACCCATCTGTTCCAGGGCATCGGCTTCTATTGCACGGGCCGCCTGGTTTTTCGAGTCCGCAAAGACCACCTTGTTGGCCACCGTGGCTGCCCAGCGATACTCGCCTTTGGCGTAGGCCGCCCTGGCTGTTTTGATCATTTTGTCGGCGCCGACCATCTCGACATATTTTTTCGCTTCCTCTACCGGTGGCAGCGGATCGAAATTTGCCGGGTTGCCGTCCCAGAAACCCAAATACAGTTGATAGGTCGCGCGCACGTTGTGTTTGAGATTGCCGTAGTAGCCCCGGTTGTAAAATTCCTTGGCCAGGCTGTCAGGCAGGACGAATGCCTCGGCGATCTCATTCATCGTCATGCCCTGATTGGCCATGCGCAGCGTCTGATCGTTAATGTACTTGTAGAGGTCGCGCTGTTTCTCCAGATGCTGCACCACGCGATCATTACCCCACTGCGGCCAATGGTGACTGCCGAACGACACCACGGCATCCGATCCCCACATTTCGATGGTTTGTCCCAGCGCGCTGGCCCACTTTTGTGCGCTGCGAACTTTCGCACCGCGCAGGGTGAGGATGTTATGCACGGTATGGTTGGCATCCTCCGCCAGGTCTATGGCCTTGAATTGCGGGAAGTAGAACAACATTTCGGCCGGAGCTTCGGTACCAGGGGCCATTTGGAACACCACCTCGATCCCGTCGACGGTGAGTGTTTCCCCGGTGCGCTCGATCAGTTTGTTCGGTTCGAGCAGCGTGATGTTGCCCGCTGCCGTGGTGATACCCAGCCCACCACTGACGGTACCTTTGGGGCCTTTTGGCAACAGGTTGCCGTACATGTAAGAAGCACGGCGGCTCATCGCCGTGCCGGCAAACACGTTCTCACTGACCGCTTCCTCCATGAAACCTTCAGGTGCGATCACCGGCACTTTGCCGGACTTCACATCGGCTTCATCGACCACGGCACGCACACCGGCAAAGTGGTCGACATGCGAGTGAGTGAAGATCACGGCCGACACCGGTAGCTTTTCGACTTTCTCATTGACCAGCGCCAGTGCGGCTTTGGCGGTCTCTGCCGAGGTCAACGGGTCGATGACGATCCAGCCTGTCTTGCCGCGCACGAAGGTCATGTTGGCCAGGTCGATATTGCGAACCTGATAGATGCCATCCACCACGGTGAACAAACCTCGAATGGCCAACAGCTTCGATTGCCGCCATAAACTCGGGTTGACGGTGGCCGGTGTCGGGCCTTCGGTCTTGAGGAAGTCGTACTGGGACAGATCGATAACAGTATTGCCCGCATCACCCTTGATCACAGGGCTGGGTAAATCGGCAATGAAGCCGTGGTGAGCGTCTTCGAAGTCTTGTTGGTTGGCAAAGGGCAAATAGCTGAGCAAGGCATCGTTGGCCTTTCGAGTCGCATCGCTGGCCTCGTTGGGCGCGGCCTGCACCACGCCCATGCTGATGCAAGCCGAGATGACTGCGATTGCTATTGGTTTGGGAGCCAGCATGTCGTTTCTCCTCATGTCTGCAAAAACACTCCCGAAACCACGTTTAACGTCGGGAATCATTTCGTACCGGTCAACGCAACGCGCAGGCCATGAAACGGTGACTGCACAACGCACTGCGGGCATTGTCAGTTTCGCGTTCAATGCGCGTTGAGTATTGACGGCACCGGGCCTGGATCGAGTTGAGAAAAATCAAGCAGTCAGCGAATGCGCACACGATGCCGTTCGACCTGGCGCTGCCCGACAGACCGGCTCCCAGCCAAATGGCGCCGGACGTCATCCAGTGGTGCCCCGGTTGTGCGCTGGTTGATCCAGATCAAACGCCAGGTGGCAATCGGCGCCATGCTTCTGGCAAAACCTGGGCGAGAGATCCGGTCATGACGAACAATAAATTCATTAGCGGGGTTCTCGCGGTCCAGCACTGGGGCAGGGGCACTGTGCTCAGGTGGCTGCGCCGGCCGGGCACGAAGTCCTGGACGCGCGAGGCCAGCATCCTGATGTCGATTGTGCTGGTGCTGACGGTGGGATATCTCACGGCGTTTCGCTACGCCTCCTACACGGTGCAGGATTTGGTGAGTACATGCACCGCACGTTTCGAGATCGAGCTTGAAGGTGCCGACATCGACTCCCTCGAAGAAGCGCTGCCACGGTCCCTGTGCGAATGCCTGGCGCAAACGCTCCTCGACAAGAACGGTATCGTTCGCCTGGCCATGGTCAATCGGCACTGGTTTGATCCGCAGTCACTCGAACCGGTGACGGAAGCGGAAGAGGCCATTTGCATCAATACCCTGTGGGTGCCCAATTCCGGATTGGCCACGCGCCTGGCCCTCTGAATGAAGTTGCCGAATGTTGTCCGGTAGCACGCAGGCTGCCCCCGATCTCGCGCCAATGGAGCTTCATCCCCGATGCAAGGTCACCAAAGCGAAGGGTCGGCCGCCGAAACCGGACTTGAAGAGACACCAGCAGGTGAACGGCATTTGCCCCGTGGCGTGATCGCCCGGGCGCTGGGCTTCAGGAAACCGCGGCGCCAGGTTTGATCGAGGCAGGGGCAGAGACCTCGCGCACGGTGTTATTCGTCACGTCTCCACGTGGCGCTCAAGCCATACTCATTATCGCCGTACCGGTAGTCAGAATCGCCTTTGTACGCGGCTTCCAGCGCATGGCCGATGCGATGGACAAGATGGATGCCGGTGGTGGTGACGATGAGGTCATCCCCTGAGTCAGTCAGGTTGATGATGCGCTCCAGGGCATGCTCGGCTTTTTCCTTTTTCTCGGTGTGTTCGATCAGGTTGACGATTTCAGTGCGATGGCTGAGCAAGAAGCTGCCCGAAAGCGTCAGCGTCCCCGCAGGCATGTTGTCATCGATGCGGCGGCACGCCGGGCACTTCACGGCTTGCGCGTCGTGGATGACCGTGTTTTCAGGCGTTTTCCAGGTCCAGTTGCCGGCTTGGTAAACCGAGTCGCACTGTGGGCAGATGGCCGAACCTTCAAAGCGTTGCGAACGATAGGGGTCGTGGGTGTCTGTCTTGAACAGTTGGTTTTTCTGGCTCTGCTGATACTTGTCCATGGTTTTTCTCCGCGCCTGTGAGATTGAAAAAATCCAACCGTTGTGGATTTCACCCCTTCATTGGGACTCGATTTCTAGTCGCCCGGATTGATTTTTATCAACTTGGGGGCGAGTGCTGACAGTCGGTCAACGCACTGCAGTGGTGACTCTCCCGAGGTCCCCCAAAAGGGCGCGGCGATAGGCTGGCATTGTTGATAAAAGTCAAGGTTGCCGGGGGTATTTCCTACAAGCTGCAGGAAGGCATTTGTTAGCGATCTGGCAGGAGTGCAACCTGATGGCCCACAGTAAAATCCTGTTTCGTGCGACGGCTCGCGAGAAAATCCTGAGCGGCGCCACACAGTTGGCGGACGCCGTACGTGTCACGCTGGGGCCGAAATCAAAATCGGTGCTGATGCAGAATAAATGGGGCAATCCGACGGTGTGCAATGACGGCGTGACCATTGCCAAGCGCATCGACCTGCTCGATCCCGAGGAAAACCTCGGCGCCCAAATGCTGCGACAGGCAGCGGAACGCACAGGCGAAGCGGTCGGGGACGGGACCAGCACCTCGACGGTACTGGCCCATGCCATCCTGGCCGATGGCATACGCAACGTCGTTGCAGGTGCCAGCGCGATCGACCTCAAGCGCGGTCTGGATCGTGGACTGTCGTTGGTGGTGGCATCGCTGGCTTCCCAGTCGCGCCCGGTCAGCACACCCAGGGAAAAAGCTCAGGTCGCCACGTTGTCGGCGCATAACGATGCGGTGATCGGCCAACTGGTGGCAGACGCGCTGGAAAAGGTCGGCGTTGAAGGCGTCGTCAGCGTCGAAGAGTCCAAGACCACCGAAACCGTGGTCGAAGTCATGGAGGGAATGCGATTCGACCGAGGTTATGTCTCACCGTATTTCGTCACGGACGCGGAGAAGATGCAGGTCGAACTCGATGATGCCTACCTGCTGCTCTGTGACCACAAGATCGGCGCCCTCAAGGACTTGCTCCCGTTGCTTGAGCTCATTGCCAAAAGCGGTCAGCCGCTGGTGCTGATCGCCGACGACATCGAAGGCGAAGCGCTGACCACCATGGTCGTCAACCAGATACGCGGTGTCCTGCGGGCTGTAGCGATCAAAGCGCCGGGCTTTGGGGATCGACGCAAGGAAATGCTCCAGGACATCGCCATTCTGACCGGGGCCACGGTGGCTTCCAATGACCTGGGCATCACCCTTGAACAGATGGAGTTGAGCCAGTTGGGGCGAGTGCATCGAGTCGTGGTGCAAAAGGACAGTACCGCTCTGATCGGTGGTGCAGGCGCCCCCGAGGCCATCGCCACGCGCCTGCAGCAGATCCGTGCGCAAATCGACAGCACCACCAGCGATTACGACCGGGAAAAACTCCAGGAACGTTTGGCGCGGTTGTCCGGCGGTGTCGCGGTGATTCGTGTCGGCGCGCCTTCCGAAGCGGAAATGAAAGCCCGCAAGGACGCACTCGATGATGCCATCAGCGCGACGCGGGCGGCGATCTCGGAAGGCATTGTGCCGGGGGGAGGCCTGGCGCTGCTCAAGGCCGTACCGATCCTCGCCGCCGAGGAAGCGCGGTATGAGGGGGATGCCAGGACCGGCCTGCAAATTCTGCGTCGGGCACTGGAAACGCCGGCCCGGCTCATCGCCGAGAACTCGGCCGTGGATGCAGGGGTCGTGGTTGCACGCATGCTTGCCGAGCCCGGCAACGTGGGTTTCGATGCGTCCGCCAATCGCTATGTGGACATGTACGAAGCCGGCATTATCGACCCGACCAAAGTGGTGCGCGTTGCCCTGGAAAATGCCGTTTCGGTCGCCAGTATCCTGCTGTTGACCGAGGCAACCATCACCGACATTCCCGAAAAGGAATCACCCGTCCAGCCAGCGTTTCCCGAGTGATTGCGATGAATGGGCACTGCTGACCTGCCCGGAAGCCGCCAGGGTGACTGGCTCGGTTGAACCGTACGCTATTGAAGGGGATGAGCATGCATCCGCCGATCATTGAGAAAACCCTGGCGAACTTGCCGTTGACGCCGAACTGGATCGATAGCGTGCAAGCGCGAGAGGCCTTTTCATGGCAGAGCGAAGCCCGCGCTTTGGCTGGTTTACCGGGAGGCGGTTTGAACCTCGCCTTTGAAGCCGTGGATCGGCACGCGCAGGGCAAGAATCGATTGCATACGGCATTGCGTATTCTTGATCGCAAGGGCAGCGGTCGCGACATCAGCTACGCCGAACTGAGCATCCTGACCAACCGTTTTGCCAATGTATTGAAAAAACTGGGCGTACTGCCCGGCGAGCGATTGTTTGTGCTCTGTGACCGGGGGCTGGAGCTTTATCTTGGTGTACTCGGGGGCCTGAAACTGGGTTGCGTGGTGTCGCCATTATTCTGTGCCTTCGGCCCGGAACCC
Source organism: Pseudomonas fluorescens group sp. PF-69 (assembly GCF_054481235.1). NCBI lineage: Bacteria > Pseudomonadati > Pseudomonadota > Gammaproteobacteria > Pseudomonadales > Pseudomonadaceae > Pseudomonas > Pseudomonas fluorescens group sp. PF-69. Next base: position 4,825,112 of record NZ_JBTMNC010000001.1, read on the forward strand.
ATGGAAACCCGCATGCGTCTTGGCGAAGCCAGTGTGTTGCTGACCAGCGAAAGCCTTTACCGCCGCAAAGTCGCGGCTATTCGTGAGCGCTTGCCCGCCCTCAAGCATGTTCTGCTGTATGACGAAGGTGGTGGGGATACGGCGCCTTTGGAAGGCACGCTGAGTTTGCATCCACTGCTGGCACAGGCAGAGGAGGCGTTCACCGTCGCATCGACAACAACCGACAGCCCCGCACTTTTACACTTCACCAGCGGTACGACGGGCACGCCGAAAGGCGTGTTGCATGTTCATGGTGCGGCGTTGACCCACAGCGTCACAGGAAAATATGCCTTGGACCTGCACCCCGATGATGTCTATTGGTGCACGGCTGATCCGGGCTGGGTGACCGGGACGTCCTATGGCATTTTTGCGCCGTTGTTGCTCGGCGTCACCAGTGTGGTGGAGGGCGGCGAGTTCGATGCCGAACGTTGGTACCGGATACTTGAGAAACAACAGATAACGGTCTGGTATACCGCCCCTACGGCTATTCGCCTGTTGATGAAAGCCGGTGCCGCGTTGGCGCGCAGCCATCGCTTTGCGCATCTGCGGTTTATTGCCAGTGTCGGCGAACCACTTAATCCCGAGGCCGTCTGGTGGGGTCAGGAGGTGCTTGGGCTGCCGATCCACGACAATTGGTGGCAGACCGAAACCGGCGGCATCATGATCGCCAACACGGTCGCCATGCCCATCAAGCCAGGTTCCATGGGCAAACCGCTACCGGGTGTAGAGGCGGCCATCGTTGCGCGGGGCGACGCCGGGCAATTGGTGTTTCTGGGGGATAACGAGGTCGGTGATCTTGCCCTGAAACAGCCCTGGCCCGCGATGTTCCGAGCCTACCTGGGGCAGGAGGAGCGCTATCGTCGCTGCTTTGTCGCAGAGTGGTATCTGAGCGGTGACCTGGTGCGCCGTGATGCCGATGGTTACTTCTGGTTTATTGGTCGCAGTGACGACGTCATCAAATCGGCCGGGCATTTGATCGGTCCGTTCGAAGTCGAAAGCTCCCTCATGGAACACCCGGCCGTGGCGGAGGCCGCTGTGATCGGCAAACCCGACCCTCTACTGGGTGAAACCGTGAAGGCCTTTGTTTCACTCAAGGCCGGTTTCACCGCCAGCCAAGCCCTGCACGACGAGTTGCTCGGTCATGGACGCAAGCGCCTGGGGGCGGTCGTCGCGCCCAAGGAACTGGAGTTTGTGGAAGTGCTGCCGCACACCCGCAGCGGAAAGCTGATGCGGCGTCTGCTCAGAGCCCGGGAACTGGGTCTGCCTGAAGGCGATACATCCAGCATGGAGCGTCCGTCATGAGCCTGCCACGGCTGTCCCCGCAGCTCGCTCTCGACCTGTTACGGGACATGGTACGCATCCGCCGTCTCGAGGAGCGGGCGGGAGAGTTGTATGGGGAGGGCAAGATTCGTGGCTTTCTGCACCTGTACATCGGCGAGGAGGCGGTAGCCGCCGGCGTTCTGCATGCACTGGCCACTGACGACGCGGTGGTCGCGACCTATCGAGAGCATGGTCACGCCCTGATCAAGGGGGTTGCGATGAACGCGATCATGGCCGAGATGTATGGGCGCCAGGAAGGCTGCTCGCGAGGGCGTGGTGGTTCAATGCACCTGTTCGATGCCAAGACACGATTCTTCGGCGGAAACGCCATCGTGGCAGGCGGCTTGCCACTGACGGTCGGCCTGGCGCTCGCCGAGCGCATGCAAGGTGGATCGCGTCTGTGTGCCTGTTTTTTCGGTGAAGGCGCGATGGCCGAAGGGGCCTTTCATGAGTCCATCAACCTGGCCGCCTTGTGGCAACTGCCGATGCTGTTTTGCTGCGAAAACAATCTCTATGCGATGGGGACTGCCCTGGAGCGTTCGCAATCGCAAACCGACCTGTGTGCGAAGGCCTCGGCGTACAAAGTAGACAACCGGTCTGTGGATGGCATGGACGTGATGGCCGTGTATGAAGCCACTCGTCAGGCGGTTGAACACATCCGCGCCGGGCATGGGCCTTTTTTCCTGGAGTTTCGTACCTATCGCTTCCGTGCTCACTCGATGTTCGATCCACAGCTTTACCGGGACAAGGACGAGGTGGAGCAATGGAAGAGTCGTGGCCCGATTCATACGTACAGCGCGCGGCTCAAGGCTGAAGGCCTTTTGGACGAACCCGGATTTCTGGCGATCCTGGCCCAGGTGGACGCTGAAGTGGAGGCCGCCGTTACCTATGCCGAAAGCGGCACTCTGGAGCCGCTCGAGGATGTGTCTCGCGATGTCTACACACCGGGGGCGGCGTCATGAGCACCCGAATGACCTATCGCGAAGCCTTGCGCGAGGCAATGCGTGAAGCACTGCAGCGGGACCCGCGGGTATTTCTGATGGGCGAAGACGTCGGCCGCTACGGTGGCAGCTACGCCGTCTCACTGGGTTTGCTGGAAACGTTCGGCCCTGAACGCATTCGCGATACGCCGTTGTCCGAGTTGGGTTTTGTCGGGGCGGGTATCGGCGCGGCCTTGGGCGGCATGCGGCCGATTGTCGAAATCATGACCGTGAACTTCAGCCTGCTTGCCCTGGACCCGCTGATGAATACGGCGGCTGCGTTGAGGCACATGTCCGGCGGGCAGTTTTCCGTGCCCTTGGTCGTGCGCATGGCGACCGGCGCCGGACGCCAGCTGGCGGCGCAACACTCCCACAGCCTGGAAGGCTGGTATGCCCATATTCCCGGGTTGAAAATACTCGCACCGGCGACTGTCGAAGACGCACGCGGCATGCTCTGGCCCGCGCTGCTGGATCCGGATCCGGTGCTGATATTCGAACATGCCCAGCTCTACAATCTGGAGGGCGATACAGGTGAGTGGGACGCCGTGGACATCTGTTGCGCCAAGGTACGCCGCGCCGGCAAGGACCTGAGCCTGATCACCTATGGCGGCACGCTCGGCAAAACCCTGGAGGCGGCCGAACAACTGGCCGGGGAGGGCATTGATTGCGAGGTCATCGACCTGCGGGTACTGCGCCCTCTGGATGACAAGACGCTGATGGCCTCTGTCTGCAAGACCCGTCGAGCCCTGGTGGTCGATGAGGGATGGCGCAGCGGCAGCCTGTCCGCCGAGATCATTACGCGAATCATCGAACAAGCCTTCTTCGACCTGGATGCGCCGCCGGCACGGGTGTGCAGCGCCGAGGTGCCGATTCCTTATCCCCGGCATCTGGAAGAAGCGGCGCTGCCACAAGTGTCGAGCATCGTCGCGGCGGCTCATGCCGTGTGCCAGGGCCTGTCAGGGGGAACACCATGACGTGGCGGATCCGGGTTTCGGGCCAGGGCGGTAAACGATGATCGAATTCAAACTGCCCTCCCTGGGCGCTGACATGGATGAAGGCACGTTGCTGGAATGGAAAGTCCATCCTGGCGACGTGGTCAAGCCGGGGCAGGTCATCGCCGTCGTCGATACCGCCAAGGCGGCCATCGACGTCGAGTGCTGGCATGACGGCACGGTGTTGCAACTGCTGATCGATATCGGCGCCAGGGTCCCGGTCGGTACCGCCATCGCCTGGTTATTGGAACCGGGGGAAAGTGCGCAAAGTGTGCGACCAGCATCGACGCCCGCACCGCTGCAGAGTGCAGAGCAGTTGTCATCCGGGCGGCGTCCGCGGATTTCTCCAGCGGCGCGCAAGCGTGCTGCCGAGTTGGGAATCGGTACCGGTGAATTGAAAGGCCATGGTCCACAGGGAGCCATTACCCTGGAAGACATCGAAACAGCGGCCCGGGCGGCGCCCACGCCTGACCCGGACCAAGCCATGCGTCGCACGATCGCCGCGGCCATGAGTCGTTCAAAGCGCGAGATTCCCCATTATTACCTCAGCGAAACCATCGCCCTGGATAAGGCCATGGCCTGGCTCCAGGTACACAATGCGCAAAGCACGCTTCAGGAACGCCTGCTGCCCAGTGTATTGCTGCTCAAGGCGGTGGCGCTGGCCCTGCGCAACTATCCTCAGCTCAACGGCTTCTGGCGCGACGATGCTTTCACGCCAGCACCCGGTACTGATCTTGGGGTGGCCATCACCTTGCGCCAGGGCGGGCTGGTCGCCCCGGTCCTGCATCATGTGGCGGACACACCCCTGACGCTTCTAATGAGTGAACTGGCCAGTCTGGTGGAACGTGCCCGCAGCGGGTCCCTGCGCAGCTCCGAGTTGGGAGGCGCGGGGATAACGGTCACTCAACTCGGCGATCAGGGCGTGGACAGCGTATTGGGGGTGATCTATCCACCCCAAGTAGCCTTGGTCGGCTTCGGTCGGATCAGCGAACGGCCCTGGGTGAACGATGGCCAGCTGTGTGTCATGCCAACCGTCATCAGCAGTTTGTCCGCCGATCATCGCGTCAGCGACGGGCATTATGGCGCGCGATTTCTGGGCGAAGTCCGCCGCCTGTTGCAATCCCCTGAGGCCCTTTGAGGAGAGGACATATGGACCGGCAAATGATCCGCAATGAGGTATTGAGTGCCTTGAAGGGCATTGCCCCGGAACTGGAGACCGAGCAGTTGTGTGCCGACAGGTCACTGCGCGAAGAGGTCGATCTGGACTCCATGGACTGGCTTCGTTTCATCGAGGCGCTGAACCGGCGTCTGGGAATTGCCATTGCCGAAAGCGATTACCAATACGTGGACACCCTGGACAAGCTCATCACCTACCTCGAGCAAAAGTCCAACTCCGCGCAGGCCGGCATTTGATCGGCGTTGCGACTGACCGAATAGTTTGTTCACTGGCTCAATAACGCAGGTTCTGCTGCCGAAGTCGCGCAAAGCGCGCGAGCGGCGCGGCGTCGAGTGCTTGCGCCGCAGTCGGGGTAGCGCCGTCGCGAATCGCTTGCCACACGGTGGGCGAGCCGACCGAATCGCGGGTTGCCGCAAAGTCGAAGATATCGGGGTAGAGCCCGTGCAGGGTGGCAAGCAACGATAGTCCCAGGCTTGCGACCGGCACGGCATCGGCTGGCGGGTCGCGGCTGATGCTCACCCCGTGACAGAGTTGACCGCGCCACGTGGCCTCGGTCGGGACGAAATCGACCGGCTCGAAATGCGCGCCAGCCCCCAGCGCGTTAAGCGCGGTCGCCAGCCGCTTCGCATCGATCCACGGCGCGCCGATCCATTCAAACGGATGCGGTGTGCCGCGCCCCACACTCACATTCGCACCTTCGAGCAATGCGACATCCGGGTACAAGTCGAGTTGGGTCAGTGTGCGCAGGTTCGGTGAAAGTGGCACCCAACCCAGGCCGGTGTCGGCAAACGTCATGGCGCGTCGGTAGCCCTGCATTGGCACGACGCGCAGGTCCGCGCCAATGTGCTTGCTGCGATTGAACAGGCTCGCCAGCTCCCCGACCGTCATGCCTGGCTGCAGCGGCGCCGGGAAGTAGCCGGTGAACGATGGGTGGCGGCTGTCCAGCACCGGGCCGCCGAATCGCTGCGCACCCAGTGGGTCAGGCCGGTCCAGCACGAACAGTGCAATGCCCCGGGTCGCAGCGGCCTCGAGCGCGTAGCCGAGCGTGGTCTCATAAGTGAAGAAGCGCACGCCGGCATCCTGGATGTCGAACACCAGCGCATCCAAAGCCCGCAGCGATTGCGCCGGGAAGCGCTGCGTGGCGCCATAGAGGCTGTGTACGGCAAGGCCGGTGGCGGTGTCACGGGTGTCGCCGACGCGTTCATCGACATCGATGTCAAGCCCGTGCTCCGGCGAGAACAACGCCGTCAGGCTGACCCCCGGCGCCTGCGCGAGTACGTCGATGGTGCGCCTGCCCCGGGCGTCAAAACCGCTGCGATTGGTGATCAAACCCACCCGCAGGCCGGCGAGCGGGGCGAACTGTTGGGCCTCCAGTACGTCGATACCGACCTGCACCGGGCCGGTGGAAGTCGGCAGCCGAGTGGCGACATGCAGCGCCGGCAATGCTGACGGCAACACCTGCCCGATTTGCGCGACGCTTGCCGGCGCGGCGCGGCTTGCCAGCAGCGCGAGCAACTGCGCGCGAAGCGGGCGAGCGTCACCGTGGTCGTCCGGGTACACGCGGTTGGTGAGGATGACAATGAACTGCTGTGTGACCTGATCGATCCACAGGCCCGTCCCGGTGTAGCCGGTGTGTCCGATGACACCGATCGGCGGCAGGCGGTCATGATTCTGCACCAGTGGCGCGCTCAATTCCCAGCCGAGGCCGCGCCACGGCGTGGACGCGAGCGCAGAGGCCGGGGCGGCAAGGGCGGCGATGCTCTCGGGGCGCAGTATCCGGGTGCTGCCCGCGCGCCCCTGGTTGAGGATCATCTGCGCGAAGCGGGCCAGATCGTCGGCGGTGGAAAACAGCCCGGCATTGCCGGAAACGCCGCCCATCCAGCGCGCTGTCGGATCGTGTACGTGCCCGCGCAGCGTGCCGGTGCTGTTGGCGAGGGTCGGGGCGCTACGTGCCATGCGCTCAGTGTCCGGCAGGAAGACCGTATCGCCCATGCCCAATGGGTTGAAGATATGAATCCGGCAATAGGCGTCGAGTGGCAGGTGGGTGATGCGTTCGACCAATGCGCCGAGCACCACGAAATTCAGGTCGCTGTAGATGACCCGTTCGCCGGGCTCGCTACGCAGGCGCTGTGCCGCGATGGCGCTCAACACCGCTTCTCGCCCGGCTTTCGCAGGCTGCGCAGGCAGGCCTGCCGGCAGCCCCGAGGTATGCGCGAGTAACTCACGCACGGTGATCGCGTTTTTACGAGGCAGGGCAAAGGCAGGCCAATAGCGAGCGACAGGTTTATCCAGATCGATTCTGCCCGCTTCGACCAGCTGCATCACTGCGGTGGTGGTGGCGATGGCTTTGGTCAGCGACGCAAGGTCGAACTCGGTATCCAGTGCCATCGGCTCGGGGAAGGGGGTTGTCGCGCGCTGGCCAAAGGCCTGGCGATAGAGCACGTGCGTGGAGTCGCCGATCAGCACGACGGCCCCAGGCAGGCGTCCGGCGGCGATCTGCCCCTCGACGATCCGTGCGACTTGCAGGCGCGCGGCTGCATCGAATTCGGCGGCGCCAGCGATTGCCGCCGCCAGCAACAGGCCAGGCAACACGGCCCAGCGCATCAGCCTGGCGATCAACGTTGGGGCAGGTCGGCGGCGTCGTAGTGATTGTGTGGGTTCCATAGCATCCATCCATCGGAGTCGGCGGCATCGGCAGCGTTGATCTGCGCCCTGATCGCCGTCGCGTCAAACGGGCGATGATCGAACGCATAGTCGCGAAAGGCCTGCAGCCACGGACGAAAGCGCACCCCCGGCAGACGGGTGCGATGCATCGCCTCGGCCAGGGAACGCCTGACAATCTGGCCGGGATCATCTACCGGATCGGTCAAGCCCGGCAGTCCCCACGTGAAGCCCGACGGGTACAGCATCGGCGAAATATAGTCGAGCGGTGCGCCGAGCAATTCGATTTGCTGGCCGATCGCGGTGTCGTCGAGGTTCCAGCAGACGTAGCCGAAGATGTCTGCCGAGATGAAGACGTTATAGGGCGCAAGCCGTGTGCGTGCTGCCTCCAGGAAGCCGACGATCGCTTCGGTCCGATTGACCCGGGTGTTCGCTTGGGCAAAGCGCAGGCCGCTCTTGTCTGGAAAGCGCACATAGTCGAACTGGACCTCATCGAAGCCCATCCGCGCCGCCTCCTCGGCGACATCAATGTTGTGCTGCCAGACCTCCTGCGAAAACGGGTCCATCCATTGGAGGTTTTCGCCATCCCGCCAGGGTGTGCCGTCAGCGGTGTGCACGCTCCACTGCGGATGGGCGTCGGCGAGCGGATCGTCCTTGAACACCACGATTCGCGCGATCAGGTACAGCTGTTGCGCATGCAGCCTGGCAACCAGCCCAGGAAAGTCATGCACTTGAGGCGCGCGCGTGGTCGTGCGCGCCGCCGCGCCAATCGCTTCACGCGCCGCACTGCGATAGGGCGTCAGGCCGCGGTCGCCCTTGAGGTCAATGACCAGGGCGTTGATCACGGTGCGGTCGGCCAGGCTGACGGCCCCGTTGCGCAGGGTCGCGCTGGTTACGCCGAATACCGACAGGTAAACGGCTTTCGGGCGAAAGGGGGTTAACGCGAGTGTCACGGGTGTTTCCCCGGACACCTTGGCTTCGCTGCGCAGATAACCCGGAGCGCGGGCCGCGACGCTTTCGCTCGGGCCATCGGTGTCGAATCGCCCCTGCTCGTCGGTTCGCGTCACACCCGCCGAGGTGGTGATGATCGCGTCGGCCAACGGGGCTCGGGTACTGGCGTCGAGCACGACGCCGCTGACAGCCTGGGCCTGACCCGCCAGCAGGGCGGTGACGATAAACAACGCCGGGATCACCCGAGGCTTCAACAGGCGCGTCAACGTCATGGTGTGATCCCCGTTGCGGGCACGGGCGGGGTCTCGGGTTCGCCGAGCAGGCGGGCGAACGCTTTTGCGCCGTAGGCATCGGTCATCAGAAAACGCGGCAGTGCCAGCAGCCGTGCGTGCCGGTCGGCCTTGCGCGCGTCCAGTGTCAAGCCGACTGTATAGCCTTCGTCGGTGGCGAGGCTGATCAACTCGTCATCGTAGATACCGAACGGCCAGGCGAGCATGTCGACCTGCGCACCGGTTTGCGCTTCGAGACGTTGACGGGATTTGCTCAATTGAGTGCGGACAAATTGCTGGAAATCCGCCGGCGTGCGCTGTCGACGCTCGACCTTGAAATTGGGATGCCAGAAGGTGTGCGACTGGATGTCCACCAGCCCGGTCTGTCTGAGGGCACGCAATTGCTCCCAGGTCATGGCATAGGAGGCATTGGATATCGCCGACGGATAGATAAACAGCGTGACCATGAACCGTTCGCGCAGCAGCACCGGCAGCAGTTTTTCGTAGACCGAGCGATGCCCGTCGTCGACGGTGATCACCACCGGTTTGGGCGGTAACGTTGCATCCGGATCGCGCAGCCAGTTTACGACCTCACGCAACGGCACGATCTGGTAGCCATGCTCGCGCAGGACACGCAATTGGGATTCGAAGGTGATCAGGCGCACGGTCATCGAGTCGTCCGCCGAGTCCGAAAAACGGTGGTAAACCAGAATCGTCACACGGGGTTCGACGCGCAGCACGGCGCTGTCTGCCCCCCAGGCCAGCGCGCCAATGCACACCAGCATGACGCCCATCAGCCACCGCAGCCTGAGTTTTACGCCCATTCCAGCGCTCCTGCGCGAGCCATTTCCACCCGCATTGCCCCTCTCGCGAGAGCGAGCCGGGCGTATCCAGTGTGCAGTGAGCCCATCGCGTCCTTCTGATGCAGATCAAATTCCTGCGCCGTCGTTTCGCACCGCCGCAGGTGAGACTTCAGACGAAACGAAAGGCTGGTTCGGCGTCGATTTGATCTAAATCAACAGCGGGTGCCCGTGGCTGGCCGACTTTATGGAACGCCCCTCATTTTGTGGTACGCCTTCATGAACATTGACCAGGCCATTTCCGGACGGCGCTCGACGCGCGAGTACACAACTGAAGCGGTGGATGAAAAAATCATCCGTCGTTTGATCAACGCCGCTATCCAGGCGCCCAGCGCGGTGAACCAGCAGCCATGGACGTTCACGGTGATCCGCGACCAGGAACTGCTGGACCGGATCTCCCGTGAAGCCAAGGCCTACATGCTCGCGACAATGCCGGCCGGCCCGCACTCCGGGCACTTCCATGGGTTGCTGACTGACGAAAACTTCCAGATTTTCTACCACGCGCCAGCACTCATCCTCATCTCAGGCAATGTGCAGGGACAGTGGATTGTCGAAGACTGCTCACTGGCGGCCGAGAACCTGATGCTTGCCGCGTACGCCGAAGGGCTGGGCAGCTGCTGGATCGGTTTCGCCCAAAGCTTTTTCAATACGCCGCAGGGCAAGAAGACCCTCGACCTGCCGGCCGAGTGGGCGCCAGTGGCGCCGATCATCGTCGGCTATCCGGAGACCAACCCGGTGCCCGTCGCACACAAGGAACCGGTGATCCGCTGGATCGGTTGATCTCACGCCCAAGACCGATGCACCTGCCTAAACGCTATCAAAAGCGCCACTTTCCGCGAGCAAGGTGGCGATCAGGGCGGTGCTGTCGACGACGTGCACATGCTGCTTCACACAGTCGGCGGACAGGCGAAACGGCGGTACGCCGTCAGCAATCGCAATGTGCTCGAACAACGGCGGGTCAAACATCTGCTCGCCGTTGGTGAACAAGCCATGGGTGGCGGCGGCGAATATCCGGGCTGCTCCATCTCTTTGACAGGCAAGGCCGGCACGTTTGAGCGTTTCACCGGTGCTGATCAGGTCGTCGAACACAATGGCGGTCTTGCCCGCGACATCGCCGACCAGCAGGGTGCCCGTCAACGTCATGTGAACACGGTGTTTTTCCATCAACGCACTGCCCACCGGGCGCCCCAGTTGTCGTTCCAGGGCCTGGCGAAACTGCTCGGCGCGCTTGGCGCCGCCGGAGTCCGGGGACACCGCCACCACATCGGCGTCGCCGACGTACCTGGCGAAATGCCGGGCGAACAATTCCGCGCAGTGCACGTTCCGCGCGGGAATGCGAAAGGCATTGTCGAACGCCGCCGGGTTATGCACCTCCAGCGCCATCAGGCGATCGATGCCACAGGCTTCAATCAGGGTCGCCACGTAGCGCGTGATCGTCGGGTCCTGTGGTTGGCTGCGACGATCCTTGCGCCCGTAGCAGAGGTAAGGCGTGACCACCTGCACATGGCGAGCGCCGGCATCCTTGAGGGCGCCGCAAAAAAACAACAGGCGGCACAGCTTGTCGTTTGCGCTCTGCCGGTCATCCCCATACAGGGAATGGAACACCACGACCTCGCGACCGTTGACCGATTCGAGCGGCCGGCATTTATGCTCGCCGTCTTCGTAGTCGCGCTCCTCATGAAGCGCCAGCGGGCAGCCCAGTCGCTGCGCGACACCGGTTGCGTAGTCCTCACTGCCTTGCAGAGCGAAAAGAAGCGGGCGATGGCTGAGCATGGGGTGGCTCCTTTGAGGCACATCGAGCGAACAGTTGCGCCGTCATCGGGCGGCCCCATGACGCCAGACTTCAATGCAGAACTCCGTTTCATAGGGCGGGACGTTGCATTCGACAATGTCCTGGGCGGCGACCTGAAGATGCACGCCGACAATGTCGGCACGAATCGGCTGCTGGCAGACATGCCGGTCGACCAGAACTGCAGTGTAGACCCGACGGGCACCGAGTTGCGCCAGGTACGCGCAGGTGCGCAGGAGCGAATGGCCTTCGAACAGCACATCATCGACCACCAGCAGGGTGGTATTGGCCAGATCCAGTCCGATGAGCACCGGGTTCTCGGTCAGTTCGGTGTGAGCATGCAACACCTTGAGATCGTCGGCATAGCGCTTGACCTTCAACGGGTAGATCGGCAGTTCCGGTTGTCCGGTCAGGCGTGATAAATGCTGCTGAAGACGCTGTGCCAGAGGCTCGCCACGGCGCTGGATGCCAATCAGTGCGGCTTGAGTGGGCGGCAACAAGGCCGCGGCCTGGTGCGCCATCGCCAGCAGTACGCCATCGAGTTCGTCGCTGTCATACAAACGCAAGCGCTGACTGGCAATGAGGGGCGCCATGCACATCTCCTGTCGAGGACCAATTCTTTTTTAACCTAGTACCGTAAGGTCCGGGCCCTATTGATATTGATCAAGTGCGCTGAAATGACGCTCGATACCAATGCGTGAATACGCGTTTTTGCGCGGGGATTTGATATTGATCAACGCCATGACGCCCTCAACGGAGCAACCTGATTCAACGCGGGTGCCTTAGCCGGCGTCTGCGAAGCGCGAGCTGAATGACCGGATCATTCAACACGCCACCAACCTGGCGTAACGTCACCCCAGGCCTCACCGTCGGTGGAGGTTTTCCATGACTCAAAGTCCCTCATTGCAAACCACCTTGCAGGACCGCGTCGAAGCCGGTCAACGCCTGGTGGAACCGTTGCTCAAATACGCGCAGCGACCCGATGTCATCGTCCTGGCCTTGCCCCGGGGCGGCGTGCCGGTCGCCTATCAAGTGGTCAAGGCCCTGGACGTGCGCCTGGACCTGATGCTGGTGCGCAAGCTGGGCGTGCCATCGAACCCGGAGTTCGCCATGGGCGCCATTGCCAGTGGCGGTATCCAGATCCGCAATGAAGACGCGATGCGGGCTCACCCGATCTCCCCGGCCGCATTCGAGGCGGTGGTGGCGCGCGAAACACAGGAATTGCAGCGGCGCGAGCGACTGTACCGGGGCGCCCGGCCACCCTTGCACCTCAAGGGACAGGTGGTGATTCTGATCGATGACGGCCTGGCAACGGGTGCCTCGATGATGGCGGCTATCCGCGCGGTGCGCCTGCAGGCGCCTGCTCGCATCGTCGTCGCCGTGCCGGTTGCACCACTGGAAACGGTGGAGATGCTGAGCTTCGAAGTCGATGAAGTGATCTGTCCGCTCATGCCTGAATGGATGATGTCGATCGGATATTGGTACTTGAGCTTCCCCCAGACCTCGGATGAGGAAGTCATTGATTTGTTGCATCGGGCCTGGCAGCGAGAAGCCGCCAGTGACGCCTCCTCTCGGGAGCCTTTCGATGACTGAGCCTCAATCCCGCCAGATGGACTTGCAAGACGTTGAGCTATCGGCCGATTTGCGTCTGCCGCTGCAGGCTGACGGCTTGGTGATCTTCGTTCACGGCAGCGGCAGCGGCCGTCTGAGCCCGCGTAATCAGTTCGTCGCAGAGTCGCTGGCCAGGCGGGGACTGGGGTCGCTGTTGTTCGATCTGCTCACGGAGCCGGAGCAACGCCTGGATAACCTCACCGGCGAGCTGCGTTTCGATATCGACTTGCTTGCCGGGCGGCTGGTGGAGGTGATCGACTGGGTGGGCCGGGACGCGGATTTGCGCTCGCTGCGCATCGGTCTGTTCGGCGCCAGCACCGGTGCGGCGGCGGCGCTGTTGGCTGCTGCGGCGCGCCCGGACGTGGTGCACGCGGTGGTCAGCCGGGGAGGGCGAACCGACCTGGCGGGACCGGTACTGGCGCAAGTCCGGGCGCCCACTTTGCAGATCGTCGGCGCACGGGACCCGGTGGTGCTCGAATTGAATGAGCGAAGCTGCCAGGCCTTGTGCTGCGTGCAGCGTCTGGACGTGGTGGCGGGCGCTACGCATCTGTTCGAAGAGCCCGGAACCCTCGAGGAAGTCGCCCGACTGGCTGGCGACTGGTTTGAAACGCATCTGCAAGGTGGCCGCCAGTCGGCACGATGAGCCTTGAACGGCTCAGACGCCAAACGGAAAGGTGTCGTCTTCGGGTTCGAGGGTCTGGCTCTTTGGCAGTGGCAGCGCCGTGACCGGTTGGGTCTGTTCGATCCAGATCATCGCGTCAAACTGTTCGACCAGCATCGCTTCGAAGTAGTGACTGCCACGCTCGGTTTCGGGGCGATAAATCACCCCGATGGCGCGCTCCAGCAATGGTTTGGACAATACCCGGCGCAGCGCCGTGCGCTGAGGGTCGCGCCAGTCCGTCAACGACGCCGGCACGCCGGCCTTGAGGAACTGATGTTCCCAACTGTCCGGGCGAGACGGCCGAATGTCCTTGATATGCATCTCGCCGTCCCAGTCGTCGGCCGCGGCGACCCGGCCACGGTCGGTACTCATGCCGATCAGCACCACGTCGCGCCCAAAGGCGCTGCGGCATAGCTGGCCGATGTTGAACTGACCCTTCCAGCCCATTTCCGTGGCCGCCGCGTTGCCGATGTGGGAGTTGTGGGCCCAGACCACGGCTTTGGACTGCGGACCGCGATGCTCGAGCAATGCCTGCAACGTGTCGAACATATGCCGGTCGCGCAGGTTCCAGGAGGCGGTCGAGCCTCGATAGATTGCCCGGTAGTACTGTTCGGCCGCCTGAACCACCCGGGCGTTTTGCGCCGCGTTGAAAAACGCCTCGTCGTCCTTGATGAATCCGGCCAATTGTTCGGCGAGCATGGCGTTGAGCTGGTCCACTACCGATTGTTCACAGGGCATCAGGCCGCCGCGTTCGACGAAGTGGCCGTACAGCGCCGGGTCGTCCTGCCAGGGGGTCAGGCAGCCATAGCGGCGCCGGGCTTCGTGGGCCAGTTGCGGGTCCACGCCGTCGAGATAGCTCAGCACTTCATGAATCGAGTTGCGCAAACTGTAAACGTCCAGGCCACGGAATTCGACACGACGTTCCGGCGCCAGTTGATGATTGTGCCGATGCAGCCAGTGGGCGAAGGTCTTGACCTCGGCGTTGCGCCACATCCAGGTCGGGAATCGGCTGAAGATGTGGCGCTTCCAGGCCGAGGGCGCCAGGCCCCGGACATAACGATCGACATGGCCTGCATCGGGCCAGTCGGCCTCTACGGCCACGATGTTGAAGCCGTGCTGCTCGATCAGCCTTTGGGTGATGGCGGCGCGGGTTCGATAGAAATCGCGGGTGCCATGACTGGCTTCGCCGATCATCACGACGCGTGCATCGGCATAGCGATCGAACATTTCACCAAAGGCAGGAGCATCCAGTTCCGGCAGCGGTTCGGCGTATTGGCGCAGAAGCGGCGCGATGGCGGCCTCGTCGATGCGCCGGGGCGAGCCGGCAAATGTGTCCAGCAGGTCTTGCGAGGCTGTATTCATGACTGTCATCCCCTATGAGTGGGTTAACCCGCCAGCAGAATCACGCCGGGTGTCCAGGCTCGGCCCTGCGGGGCGCTTGGTTACCTGATTGCTTATTCCTACACCCTGATTCAGAGGGAAAATTGAGTTTCGTCAATAAAGGCTGCAACGGCTTAAGAGAAGGTGTCTGGATCAAGCATTCGCAGACTGCCCGATATGCCCTGACGCGATAGGCAGTGTTCCGAATGGGTTGTGATCAGCTGGACGCAGGGCGTAGACCATGGAGCCACTGCCATGAAGCGTACTTTCAACCAGGCACATTGTGTTGTTGCCCTCTGCGTAGCGATGCTCACGGGCTGTACCCATTCGAACGAGGAGTCAGGGCAGCAAACCTCGCCCATGTCCGGTATCGCCATGGCGGACCAGGTGTGTGCCCAGTGCCATGGGCTGACGGGCGAATCCGTCTCGCCGACGTTCCCCAAGTTGGCCGGCCAACAAAAGGAGTACCTGAAGCTGCAACTGGCTGACTTCAAGAACCATGGACGCAGCGATAAGACCGGCGCCCAGTACATGTGGGGCTTTACCCGTTTGACGCAAACCCAGATTGCCGAACTGGCGGACTATTTTTCAACCCGGAGCCCGATGAAGGCGGATGCCGATCCCCCGGATGCGCGGGGTGAATTGATCTTTCGCCAGGGCTTGCCAGGCGCCGGCGTCGCGCAGTGCAGTTCTTGTCATGGTGCTCAGGGGCAGGGCAGTGGCCAGGTGCCGCGACTGGCAGGTCAGCATGCCGCCTACCTGGCGGGGCAGATCAAGATTTTTCAACAGACCGAACCGCATCCCCGGGGCGACCTGACCCAGCAGGTTGCTCACGCGATGACGGATGAGGATGCCGAGTCGGTCGCTCATTACCTGGCGTCGCAGGGGGCGAAGAAATAGTGCCTCTTGTGCCAGCCTTGCAGCCTTCGTCGCCGCAGGCCGGTCGTCTGATGGGCAATGACGAGATTGCCGCGATTTTTGACGACATTGCCGACCTGCTGGACATCGAGGACGCCAATCCCTTCCGGATCCGTGCTTACCGTCATGCAGCGCGGACGTTAAGAGCGTTGACCTTTGACGTGGCGCAACGCATCGCCCGCGGTGAATCACTGCCCAAGCTGCGGGGGATCGGCGTCGATTTGGCCGGCAAGATCAACGAAGTCGTCGTCACTGGCGATTGCGCCCTGCGCCAGCGGTTACAGTCGACAGTGCCGCCCGGACTGGTTGAACTGCTGACCATCGCCGGTCTGGGACCCAAACGTGTCAAGCACCTCTACCACGACCTGGGCATCGAAACCGCGCAGCAGTTGTGCCAGGCCGCTGAGCAGGGGCGTATTCGCCATCTGCCCGGCTTCGGCGAAAAGCTGGAAGCCCGACTGTTGAGTGCCGTGCAGGAGGGCCTCGCCAAGGAACGTCGTTGGCCCTTGGCGTTCGTGGAACCGGTGGCACAGAGAATGACCGAGTACCTGCGGCAGATGCCCGGTGTCGAGACGGCAACGGTCGCCGGAAGCCTGAGACGCCTGCGCGACACCATCGGAGACATCGATATCCTCGTGGCTGCCGGGCCGTCTGTGGACGTCAGTGGGCATTTCATCCGCCATCCGGACGTGACCCGTGTGCTGGCCAAAGGGCGCACGCGTGCCAGCGTCGTGCTGGGTTCGGGCCTGCAAGTCGATATCCGGGTGGTCAAGCCGGCGGCCTATGGCGCGGCACTGGTGTATTTCACCGGCAGCAAGGCGCATAACATCGCGATTCGGCAGCGGGCCCGCAAGCAAGGCCTCAAACTCAATGAATATGGCGTGTTCAAGGCCAGGGCGTGCGTGGCCAGCGCCACCGAGGATGCGGTTTATCGGGCATTGGGCCTGCCGTGGATCGTGCCGGAACTGCGCGAAGGTCGAGGCGAGGTCGAAGCGGCGCTGGCAGATCGCTTGCCCCGGCTGATCGAGTTGAGCGACCTCAAGGGGGACTTGCATGCCCATACAAGCGCTTCGGATGGCAGCAATAGCCTGGAGGAGATGGCGTGTGCGGCGCGGGCGGCCGGGTTGCAATACCTGGCGATTACCGACCATTCCCGTTCCCTGAGGGTGGCCCATGGTCTGGACATTGACCGGTTGTTGAAGCAAATCGATCAGATCGATGCGCTCAACGCCCGCTTGCAGGGGATGACCTTACTCAAGGGTATCGAGGTCGATATTCTCGAGGACGGCAGCCTGGATTTGCCGGACGATGTTCTCGGGCGCCTGGACCTGGTAGTGGGCGCCGTCCACAGTCATTTCAGCCTGCCATCGCCGCAACAAACCCGACGCCTGCTCAAAGCCATGGAGCATCGTTACTTCAGCATTTTGGCTCACCCGCTGTGTCGGCTGATCAGTGAGCGCGCGCCTCTGGACATGGACCTGCCGGCAATCATCAACGCTGCCTCCGCGCGGGGCTGCTGCCTGGAGCTCAACGCGCAACCGCAGCGCATGGACCTGTTCGATATCCATTGCCAGTACGCCAAAGAGCAGGGCGTGCTCATCAGCATCAATTCGGATGCCCATCGCAGCGCTGATTTTTCCTGTTTGCGCTACGGCGTCGCCCAGGCCCGTCGCGCCTGGCTCGAAAAGCGCGACGTACTCAATACCCGCTCGCTGAGCGGGCTCAAGACGTTTTTACGCGGTGGCGGCAGCGGGGCGATCTGAACGATCAACGCCGATCGGAATCCCGTGCCATAAGGGGGGCGGACGATTACAGGTACAGCAGGTGAACGACCTTGCTGGTCTCGAAGGGATCGTTGCGCGTCTCGAAACCCAGGGACCTGGCCAGAGCACGCATGGGCGCGTTGCTGGATTCGTCGACCGCGTAAATGTGGTGGAACGCATTCTTGCGCGCGGCCGTGATCAGGTGCTCCATCAGCAACGTACCCAACCCCAGCTGCTTCCATTCTTCGGCGACTGTCACGGTACATTCGCATTTGTGCTCACCTGTGGCGCCATAGCGGCTCACGCCGATCTCGATCAGTTGGCCATCCTCGTGGACCAGTGCGATGTACGCCCTGCGCTGTTTGTTGTCTTTGTCCACCCAGGGGCCGGGCATGGCTTTTTGCGGTTCGTTGGCCCGCGCGAGAAATCGCATGTGCCGGGACTCGGGGGACAGGCGCTTGATGAAGGCGTATTCACGCTCGCGGTCTTTATCCGTCAATTGCCGGATCAATACGTGACGACCATCCCGGAGTGCTTCGATCCAGTATTGACCAGTGACTTTGGCATAGGCTTCAGCGGACCGAAAATCATGATTTTTGACAGTGAACATCGGACGATCCTCCCGCCGGTATCAAAGGTTGGCGCGCAGTGATGAACCGCATGGTTCACTTCTTTTTACACCGTCGGCGGTTGTCGAACATGATCTGGATCAGCACTGGGCACCGCCAGCAGGCAGCCTGGACCGGTGGCCGTTTTGCCTGCCGGTTGCCACCGGCAAAGTGAGCCGCCTGGTCACGGCTTTAATCATTCAGCCAGCACTTGCGGCGAAATCACCCAGACGCTGCAGGGCATTTTGTACAGCAGATGTTCCACCGTACTGCCCACCAGACGGCTCATGCCTCGATGACCGATACGCCCCATGACGATCACGTCAATGTCATAGGCATCGGCGTAGCTGGCCAGGACCTTGGCCGGGTCACCCATGATCATGTGCTGGCGCTCCGGCGCAATGCCGTTGCGTTCAGCCAGTTCGTGGAAGGCATCGGCCTGCGCATCGAACAGGGTCTTGGCTTTGCTCGAGGAGAAAAACGTCGTGGCGTTATCAAAGCCGAATTCTTCGGCGCTGATGGAGGAAAGGTCGTGTGCATAGATCACGTCGAGTTCGGCGTTACAGGTGGTCGCCAGTTTTAACGCCTCGTGAAGAATCCGGTCATTGAAATTTTTGTACTCGCCGTCGCGGTGGAAAGGATCGACGGCGGCGACGATGCGGCGTGGCAAGTCGTGCTGTACCTGGCTGACAAAGTGCAATGGCACCGGACATTGACGCAGAAGATGGATGTCCAGGGGGGTGAACATCAGGCGTGACAGCAGTGACTCGTGTTCCAGTGCCTTGATCAGCAAGGCCATCGGCTGCTCTTTGATATGAATGAGGATTTCCTGCAAGGGTCTTTCCACCCAGACCACTTCGGTGGTGACGGGTATGCCGATTTTGCGCAACGGACGGGCCTGAGTCTCCAGCCATTGGCGATGGCGCTCGACATAGTCGGTCCGCATCTGCTCGCGCGCCTCGTCATTGACCACGCCAGCACTCGCCAGGCCTTCCAGGTAATCGAACGCGACGATGTGCAGTGCTGCGCCCGAAGCCTTGGCCAGCGCGGCGGCCCGGTCGAAAGCCGGTGTGTTTTCCATCTGGTGCGAAACGACCAGCATGAACCGTGGTTGATCAGGCATGGCAGCTCTCCCGTCGATAATGGTTTGGACGCTAATGCGCAGTGACGTGACGCACCCGCACGGTGAACCCAGCCTTTATCCTGCGGCCGTCTCTGGAACGGGGCTTGATCTTTGTCAAACAGAGGTGGCAAGGACAACGGTGCCCGACATGCGGCGAGCGTGATGTGGCTGGCCGTTTGCTCAACGGATCCGAGCTCAACGAGAACTGACAAAGATCAAGTCGACGGAACGTGGTGCGTTCATTCTGTAGGTCTATTCCATGCCATTTCCGTGTGCCGAGGTGTCCCATGTCGCAGCATCAGCGCTTACTGTTGATTGCCCCCACCACCATGACCCGTACGCCCGCATTCGACCGGGCCGGCGCGTTGGCCCATGCCCTGCAGTTGCCCCTGCACATTGTGGCGTTTGATTATGTCCAGGCCTTGGCGGTAGCCGGTTTTTTTGCCCCCGAGCAAATCAGCCAGGCCATTGACGGCTACCTGAAAACCCATCGGCAATGGCTCACCGAACAGGCCGAGTCCTTGAGCAAACTCGGCGTTGAGGTCACCAGCGAAGTGGTGTGGGTCCAGCACCCCTACGAGGAGATTGTGCAATTCGTCAATGAAATGTCGTTGGCGATGATCATCAAGGATGCGCAGGAAGAACCTGCCTTGAAACGCGTGTTCTTCATGCCACTGGATTGGCAGCTATTACGCGACTGTCCGGTGCCGGTGCATCTGGTGACCCATCCGCTCAATGCGCGCCCGCGCAATGTGTTGGCGATCATCGACGTGCTGCGCGGTGAAGAGCAGGATCATGTGTTCAACGACCAGATCATCGACGCCGCCGTGAAGTTGGCCGAGGTGTGCAATGCCCGGCTGGAGCTGTTGCATGTGTTTGACTGGACATCCCTGTACACCCAGGACATGGGGTTTGGCGCATTGCCGCTGGCCACCGGCATTTATGAAGCGTTGGGATCCGTTCAGCACGAGGCGTTTGCGGCGATCGCCGAACGCCATGGCGTGCCACCTGAATGTCGTCACTTCATGGAGGGCGTGCCGGTGCCGAGCATTTGTGGCTTCGCAGTCGACCACCACACGGATGTCATTGTCATGGGCACGGTTCAGAACAAGGGATTGGAAAAGTTGCTGGGGGCCACGGCCGAGCAATTGTTGCATCGGGCGCCCTGCGATGTGTTGGCGATCAAGCCAGACCGGATGTTGCAGTCCTGAGCGGATCGCTGCAATCGAACACTCACCTGATTAGAGGCAGATCATGAGCCAGTACCAAAAGCTGTTATTGATCATCAACCCGGCCTTGCGTCATTCCCCGGCGATCAATCATGCGGCCGCGCTGGCCAAGGCCAGCGGCGCCAGTTTGCATATCGCAGGGTTGATCGGGCCGCTGGACCTTTTGTCCTTTCTTGAACAGGGTGACCGGGAAACGGCGCGGGAAGCCTACCTGCAGGACCACCGCGACTGGGTCAAGGCGCAAACCGACAATTTGCGCACCCGGGGACTCGAGGTGACGATCGAGGTGGCCTGGGCCGATGACCTGCGCGAAGACGTCCTGGCGCATGTCGCGGAGATGCAGCCCGACCTGTTGATCAAGGAGGTTCAGCATGAGTCCTTGCTCAAGCGCGCCTTTTTCACTCCCCTGGACTGGTACTTGCTGCGCCACTGTCCGATACCGGTGTACCTGGTGGGCGCAAGCAGCTTCGTCTTGCCGCGCAAGATTGTCGCGGCGGTGGAGGTGTCAGACAAGGAATCGCCGGACAACGAACTCAACGAGCGGATCATTCAGCAAGCGACCTCCCTGGCCATGCAATGCAGTGCCGACCTGCATCTGCTTTACGCCTGCGACATTTCGGCGGGTTATCTGGCAGACATGGACGGCCTGGCGCTCGCTGATCTCACCAGGGAGTTGCGCAAGGATCTCGAGAAAAACTTCCTCAAGCTGGCGAGCCAGTACGGGGTGGCCGCCGATCATCGACACTTCGTCATGGGTCACCCCGTCTCGGCACTGAGCGAGTTTGCCAACGAGCAGAACGTCGATGTGATCGTGATGGGAAAAGTCCAGTCCGCCGGTGGCGTGGACAAGCTTCTGGGCAGTACGACCGAACACATTCTTTATCAGGTCCCTTGCTGCGTCATGGCAGTCTAGAAGCGTTGAAGGGTGACAGGCCTCAGGATGAGGTCACTGTCACCCGTGCGGAGGCCGGAGCGGTTTTTAGCGGCAGGATCGCAGGGAACTCTTCAGGCGTCAGGGTTTCCTTTTCCAGCAGCAGACGCGCACCCGCGTCCAGATCGGCGCGACGACTCTCAAGCAAGGCCTTGGCCCGTCCATAGGCTTCATCGAGCAGGGCGCGAATACCCAGGTCCACCTCCCTGGCCGTTTGTTCCGAGTAATCTTTCTCGCCCATGCCCTGCATACGCTCGCCCAGGTAGGTCGCGCTCTGGCGTTCCAGTACCGATTGACCGAGCTCGGGGCTCATGCCGAACCGGGTGATCAATTGCCGGGCGATATCCGTCGCGCGGGCCAGGTCATCGGCCGCGCCGGTGGAAATCTGACCATAGGCGAGGTATTCGGCAGCACGTCCGGCCATCAGCACCACGATTCGGTCCTTGAGCATCTGGCAACTGATGAGGAAGTGATCTTCGGTCGGCCGCTGCAATGTATAGCCCAGCGAACCGATGGCGCGCGGCACGATCGAAACCTTGTGCACCGGGTCCATGGCCGGCAGGCTGCTGGCAGCCAGGGCATGCCCCATCTCGTGATAGGCCACCACCTGGCGCTCTTCGGGGCGCAGTACGCTGCTCTTGCGTTCAACCCCGGCGACAATGCGTTCCACGGCGGCGGTGAAGTCGTCGAGGCTGACGGCGTCGGCGCCACGGCGGGTGGCCACGATGGCTGCTTCGTTGACCAGGTTGGCCAGGTCGGCGCCGGTGAATCCCGTGGTGATGTCGGCGATTCGCTCTTCATTGAGGCCGGGTTCCACAGTGATCTTTTGCAGGTGGACCTTGAGGATCGCCTGGCGGCCCTTGCGGTCAGGGCGATCGACCAGAATCTGCCGGTCGATGCGACCGGCCCTGAGCAGGGCAGGGTCCAGCACCTCCGGCCGGTTGGTCGCGGCCAGCAGCACCACGCCTTCACGCGGGTCAAAACCGTCCAGTTCGGCCAGCAACTGATTGAGGGTCTGCTCCTTTTCGTCATTGCCGCCGAACGCGCCGACGCCGCGCATTTTGCCCAGGGCGTCGAGTTCGTCGATGAAAATGATGCAGGGCGCCGCCTGTCGCGCTTGCTCGAACAAATCGTGGACACGGGCGGCACCGACGCCGACGAACATCTCGACAAACTCCGAACCGGAGATCGAGAAAAACGGTACGCCGGCTTCACCGGCGATGGCCTTGGCGACCAGGGTCTTGCCGGTGCCCGGCGGGCCGACCAGTAACGTGCCCTTGGGAATATGGGCGCCCAGGCGTCCATATTTCTCCTTGTCCTTGAGGAACGACACAATCTCCACCAGTTCGGCCTTGGCTTCATCGATGCCGGCCACGTCGGCGAAGGTGATCCCGGTGTCGCGCTGGACGAACACCTTGGCCCGGGACTTGCCGATGCTCATCAGCCCGCCCATGCCTTGTTTTTCCGCCAGCCCGCGAAACAGGAAGTGCCAGAGCACCATGATCAGGACAAAGGGCAGAACCCAGCCCAGCAGGCTGGCGAGGAAGGTGTTTTCGTTGACCCCGGTGAACCCGACACCCGAATGGGCGAGGTCGGTGGCCAGTGTCGGGTCGACACGCACGGTCGAGAAGTGGTTGTGCCCGTCAATCGGCTCCTGGAGTTTGCCGTTGATCTGGTCTTTCTCGATCTGCAAGTCGCTGACTTTCTGCTCGCTGAGCAACTGCAGAAACTGGCTGTACGGAATGCTCTGCACCGCACGCCGTTCGATAAACAGCATTTGCACCGTGCTGAGCACGACAAACGCGATCAGGAAGTAGGACAGGTTCCACTGGTGATTTTTTTTCATGAACTTGGCTCGCACATGGCTCAGGCAATCAGCAATTGATCGTCCACCTGGCTGACACCAGGCACCGCCCAGGCGGCCCGTTCCGCGAGCTGACGCTCACGCCAGAAATGCACCCGGCCTTCGAGCTTCACCACGCCGCCTTCGACCTTGACGCGTATCGCCTTGGCGTCGACTTCGGCATTGCGTTTGAGGGCTTCTTCGATGCTGTGCTGGATATCGACGACATCTACCCGCGGACGAAGGGTGAGACGGTTGTCCACGCCCACCACACCGGACAATTTGCGCACTGCACGCTCTGCGGTTTCTTTCTGGTATTGCCAGTCCACCTGGCCTTCGAGGGTAATCCAGCCTTTTTGCACGATGACCTTGATGTCGCCCTCTGGAATATCGGAGCTCCAGGTGATGATGTTCAAGGCGCGGTTCGCGATGGTGTCGTCCGCCGTGCCAGCGCCTTTTTCCAGCCTGACCTGGATTTCTTCGGCCACGGCGCGCACGCCTTTTATGGCCTTTACCGCGTGTTCGGCACTGACTTTCTGCGCGTAGCTGCTGACGTGGCCGGAGAGGGTGACAACGCCGTTTTCGACGCCCACGCCAATGTGGGCGGCGTCGATGTGGGGCTGGAACTCAAGCTCTTCCAGAATGGTTTTACGTAGGCTCAAGTCACTCATGATCGTGTCCTGTGTCGGCTATACGGGATGACGGAGGGTCACATGAACCCGGTCTGTTTTTTTTACGCCTGATCGACACAAAGACCTTGAGCTAAATCAACAAGGCTTCAGTGAGCGCTGTGCAGACCGCCAGTCAGCGATCTGTTGACAAAAATCAGATTGCGCAAGCGTTGACACCCGAATACTGGGTCCAGTTGTGCGAGATTTTTCAGATGCATTCAACCGAGGGAATCACCATGAACAAGTATGTGTCCGTTGCTTTGCTGAGTGTTTTGTTGGCCACGACGGCCGGGTGCAGTAACAAGCACGCCGAGGAAATCGACGCCCGGCTGGAGTCCGCCGAAAACAATGCCGCTTCCGCACGACTCAGGGCCGACGAGGCCTACAACAAGGCGGAACAGGCAGCACAAGCCGCCAGTCAGGCGCAACGCACGGCAGATGAGGCGAATACGCGCGCCAGCCGGATGCTGGAAAAGGCGACGCGCAAGTGATGAGTGATTGCCCGAAGGACCGACAGGACGTCGGATGAGCATTACGCCGGTATACGGGGTCAGGGCGAGGTCTGTGATGGTGAAACTTAAACGTATCCTGTTGATAGCGCCTTCCGAGAGGGTTCGCACCCCGGCGTTTGATCGGGCCCATGCCTTGGCCAGTGCAACCGGGGCGTTGCTGCACATCGTTGCATTCGACTATATCCAGTCGCTGGCAGTGGCCGGGCTGTTTGACCACGACGCCATGGCCCAGGCACGGGAAGGCTACTTGCAGGTGCATCGCCAGTGGCTGGAGCAGCAAGCCAGGTTCCACCGCTGCGTCGGGCTGCCGGTGACCACGGAGGTGGTCTGGGCGAGGAACAGCCTGGCGCACGTGCTCGCGTATGTGAATGACTTCCATCCGGACCTGGTGATCAAGGACACCCAGCATGTCCCGGCTCTCGACCGCGCGTTTCACCGTCCCCTGGACTGGCTGTTGCTGCGCGACTGTCCGGCGCACTTGCACCTGGTGACCGGTGCGAAAAACCCGAAACCGTTGAAGATCCTCGCCGCCGTCGATCTGTCGCACCTGGAGGAAATGACCCAGGGCCTGAATGACCGGATCCTTGATTTTGCAGCGACGCTCTCGGCCTCCTGTGGCGCGGCTTTACACCTGCTCAACGTCAACAGTTGGTCGGTGACGGGCGACTCGGTGGCGAGTCTGCCGACCCCCGCGCTGGATGCCAGTTTGCGAGACGCAATCAACGATGCGCAGCAAGAGGCGTTCGATGAACTGGCCGAGCGCTACGGGATTGAACAAAAACGCCGGCATCTGGAGGCGGGAATCCCTCATCGGGTGATTACGCGGGTCGCCCGGGAGCACGCCTTCGACATCGTGGTGCTCGGCACGGCCTACACCCATGGGATCGACCGGTTCATCGGCAGCACCGCCGAAAGCGTGTTGAACAAGGCCCCGTGCAGCCTGGTGGTCGTCAAACCATTGCCCTGGCTCGACTGACGCGTCATTTGTCGCGGCGATCGTTGATTAAAATCAACTGCACATGGGTCGAAAAGAGCGATCAATAGCGCTCCCATGAACCTTCAAGGAGACGGCCATGCGCATGACATTTCTTGGCGCGGCGGGCACGGTCACCGGCAGCAAGTACTTGCTGGAGCATCGTGACCAGCATGTTCTGATCGATTGCGGATTGTTCCAGGGCTACAAGCAATTGCGCCTGCATAACTGGGAAGCGTTCCAGTTGCCCGTCCACGACCTCGATGCCATCGTCCTGACCCACGCTCATCTCGATCACAGCGGCTACCTGCCGGTGCTGGTGCGCAATGGCTATCGCGGGCCGGTCTACGCCACGCCCGCGACCTGCGAACTGGTGAAGATCCTGCTGCTCGACAGTGGCCGCTTGCAGGAAGAGGAAGCCGAGTTTGCCAATCGGCACGGGTTCTCCAAGCACACGCCGGCGTTGCCGCTCTACACCGAAGAGGATGCGCAACGGGCCTTGAGACTTTTGCGGCCGATCGAACTGCACCACCGGGTGGAAATTGTTCCCGGCATGAGCCTTTTTATGCGCTGCGCCGGGCATATTCTGGGCGCCGCCACCGTGGAGATTGTGGCCGATGGCACCACGCTGGTGTGCTCCGGTGACCTGGGACGGCCGAACGATCCCTTGATGTACGCCCCGGAACTCATCGAACAGACCGACTATTTGCTGGTGGAATCGACCTACGGCGATCGCAAGCACCCGGACGAGGACCCTGAAGCACAGTTGGCGGACGTCATCACCCGCACCGCGTTGCGCCATGGCATCACCCTGGTGCCATCGTTTGCCGTCGGGCGCGCGCAGTTGTTGATGTATCACCTGTACCGGTTGATGCAGAAACGCGCCATCCCGGACTTGCCGATCTACCTGAACAGCCCCATGGCGACCGATGTCACGCTGCTGTACCAACGGTTTCGCAGCGAGCACCGGCTGTCACTGGAGGAGTGCGAAGGCATGTGCCATGTGGCGCAGTTCGTACGCACCACCAAGGACTCCATCGAACTGGACCAGCGCAACACCCCGGCAGTGATTATCGCCGCCAGTGGCATGGCCACCGGGGGACGGGTGATTCACCACCTCAAGACCCTGGCCCCCAACCCGGTCAACACCTTGCTGGTCCCGGGCTTCCAGGCCGGTGGTACCCGAGGCGCGCAGATTGTCGCGGGGGCGCCTTCGGTGCGGATCCATGGCAGGGATGTACCGATCCGGGCCGAGGTGGTGCCGATGCAAACCTTGTCCGCCCATGCGGACGCCGACGAAATCATGCAATGGCTGCGCGGGTTCAAGCGACCTCCCAAACACACCTATGTCGTGCACGGAGAGCCTAACGCTTCGGATGTGCTGCGCCGACGCATCAGCCTGGAACTGGGTTGGTCGGTCTCGGTGCCGGAATATCGCGACAGCGTCGACCTGACCCACATCGACCCGCCTTGACGTCCGGCACAGGGCAGGAGCACGCATGAGCATCGCCGCAGTCGCCACGGACCATCATCCGGCAATCGTTTCCAGCGGGCTGAGCAAGTGGTTTGGTGAAGGGAATGCGCGGATGAAGGCGGTGGATGAGGTGGCGCTGGTCGCGCAGTTTGGCGAAATGGTGTTCATTGTCGGGCCGTCGGGCAGTGGCAAGACCACGCTGCTGAGCATGATTTCCGGCATATTGCGGCCCGACGCCGGGACGGTCACGATCAATGCCTGGAAGTGGTCGGAGTCAAGGATCGGGGGGGCATTCTGCCGGTCAAGCTTTCCGGTGGTGAGCAACAACGCGTCGCCATTGCCCTGGCGATCATCACGTTCTGGAATACTGGCCTGGCGTTTGGGAGGGTGCTCGAGCCGTTCGACATTTTCAGGGGGTGAGGTGAGGGCACGACCCCGGCAAGTTGTGTAGAACCAAAAAAACCTTGCCGGTTTCCCGGCAAGGTGGGGGCTGTCGCCCGGGATTCACTCGCCTTTGACTGGCACGACTTTATCCGCTTTCATCGCTTCGGGCTTTTTCGGCAACGAGATGCTCAGCACGCCTTTGCTGAAACTCGCTTCGATCTTGTCGGCATCGACCCCTTTGGGCAGGTTGAACATCCGCTCGAAGGAGCCATAGTGACGCTCGCTAAGGTGGTAACCCTTCCTTTTTTCTTCCTTGTCTTCTTTCTTTTCGCCTTTGATGATCAGATTGCCGTTCGACAGTTTGATCTCAATGTTCTTCTGATCCATGCCGGGCAATTCGGCGGTGATTTCGAAGCTTTTGTCTTTTTCGCTGATGTCCACGGCCGGCATGCCGTGTCCTGTCAGCTCACGCTTCCAGAAGGGCTCGACATCGAACAGCCCGCGTCCGAATGGCGACAGGCTCGAGCTGCGATTGAAGTCGTCGAACAGGTGATCGACCTGTTGCCGCAGCTTTTCCAGCGGTCGCCAAAGGTCTGTCGTCACAGGGTGCTGGCTGGCCTTTTCGTCGGGATGCTCGGGCATTTTTTTCACGGAATTGCTCATTTTTCATGACTCCTATGGTGAAGGGCAGGCTGCGAATGTCAGTCCACTCAGATCAAACGGGTAGTCAAAAATGTTCCGTCTCGGGCCTTGCGGGTGCGTTTTCATGGGCAGCCTTCGCGAGACGGGCGTTTGCGCAGACACCGATTCAAGGGGCGAGTGCTGACTCTAATTTCTGCGTAAACGCCCAAAGCGTGTTTGATTTAGATCAGGAGGAGGGCAAACACTATTGCTGTCCGATAAACGCCATCACCGAGAGGGGCCAAGGCTTGGGGAATGAGGCCAGCCAGTGATTTTCGACGGGCACATCCCTTGAATATCAGTGGCTTGCGCAACTCATGTCGTGCTAGCCTACTGTTCTGCACGGCTTTTTCAGTGGGCAAGACATTCGCCTGGGGCGGTACGATTCCGACTTTGGCCAGCACCCTTAAACAAGTTCTGTAGATCCATGATTTACGGAGCTTTTTTATTAGCGTTAGCTTGAAAGATTTAGTCTGCAAAAGTACATTTGCGAACTTGCTTCACCAGGACGGGATGTATATATTCCCCCCTCTGCTGCACAAGGGTCAGGCTGCCAGATCATATTGGCCAGACGTCAGACCGCTTCACCGCGCTACCGCCCGAATGGCGAAACTGGTAGACGCATGGGACTTAAAATCCCCCGCTCGTAAGGGCGTGCCGGTTCGATTCCGGCTTCGGGCACCATCTTAAATCAAGGGTTTGCGGGCGAAAGCTGATGCAAACCCTTGTTTGTTTCTGGTCCGCTATTTTGATGTTGGTCCGCAATTCACTTAGTAGGAGTGACTTTCTTGCCCATGCGATTGCGGATGTACTGCTCAGTCATCACCACGGTCGTATGCCCAAGTTGATCTCTCGCCTGCATGATGTCACCGCTGGACTCGGCTTTGTCCGTACCTGCCTTGGCGCGTAAATCCCGCATCTGAAATTCAGATTTCTTCACCCCGGCCGCCTCCCTGGCCAAGTCAAACCTCCTGCGCAACATCGCCACCGTCATTGGTGTGCCGTCCTCTGTAACGATCAGCCGCGTCGAGCGGACTTTGTGTTCTGACTTTCTGGACATGATTCGATCAATCAAAACCTTCAGCTCGCCAGTCACCTCAATCCGACGCTTTGCCTTTGTTTTGCCCTGCAGCACCCAAATTTGCCCGTCGCGCACGTCCCGCTCATCCATCAACCTGGTGTCGGTCACCCGCTGGCCGGTGAGATAGGCAAGGTCCATGGCATCCTGAAGGCCAACATCGGCCTTATCGTGCACGCGCTTGAACAGCGCATCCTCAACGTACGTGTCCCGTCCAGTTTCTTTGTTGCCCTTGATGCCCGCGCAGGGGTTGGCGAGCGACGTATAGCCTTTGTCCCGGGCGTAGTTCCAGATGGCGCTGAGCAGCGCTTTTTCACGATTCGCCCGGACGGGTGCCGACTTGCGCCAGGTGAGGTACTGGCGAACGTGCAACGGCTCGATCGTTTCCAGTGGCGCGGGCGGATCATCGAAGAACGCGATCAGGTTTTTCACTTCGCGTTTGTTATCGAACTGCGTGGCCTTACCCTTGGTGGGAACAATGTCGACCATATATTTTTCGGCGACATAGCGGAAAGTTATGACTTTGGCGACAAGATCGGTCGCTGTGCGGTCACGCTCCAGCTTCGCGTACTCCATGATCGCAAGCCCGTAATCGCTCCCAAGCGGAATTTCTTTGCGGTCCTTTCCGCCAGTGTCGTAATAGTAGAAGACTCGGCCGCTGGCCTTCTTGCGCTCCCGCAGCCGGGCGATGGAGCCCGGTTTACTTGGTCGTCGTCCCATGTCAGCTGGCCTTACGTGATTTCCATGCGGGTTTTTCCGCTTCAAACGTTCCGATCGCGGTCACCGCCATGGCGGTAACACTTGGCCAGCCGTTCACTTTAATCGTGTGGTGGACGCCATTCTTCTTCAGGTTGAGTATCTGGCCCGCCTTGGTCCGCGCGCCGGTGAGCTCGCAAACCTCCTCGTGTGATAGAAACTGGATGGTCATGAGCTGCTCCATGCCGCGCGTGGCGGCAGAAGGTGGTTATTGTGCTGGCCATCCCAATGGCAGGCCGTTATCGCGTACGAGGTGGGGCGGTAGATCTTCTTGCATGCACATCGGGACGCTGGTCTGGGTGCGGCATGCGTGACAGCCAGAAGGCCCACCCCAGCAGGTCGAATGGATACACGGGTGGCCGCTGCGGCACCGCGCGGTGTGCTCGTCGTATTGAGAGCATGGGATTCGTTCAGACATACGAATTCCTCGCCCGCCGTTCACCGGCAGGCTGGTAGGTGGATTGTGAAATCAGATGAAGGGTGAGATGGAGGCTGAGCAGGCGAGCTACGGTTTATTCGTTCGCCTCGCCAGTTGCGTACACGCTTTCTCCCCTGAAGGTAGCTGGCGGGGCGAACCCTTACCGGCGCGGCCCCTTGTAGCAGTACACGCAGACGAACCAGGCGAGGGCGATCATGGGGTCACCTTGATGTCGACATCGTCATGAATCCACTCGATATCAAGCAGGTCATCGTCATCGATCTGCGCCCCGCGTAAGTCATCGCTGGCTACCAATTCGGCAACCTCGTCGTCATCCATGTCCTCAATTACCTTTCGAAAGTTCACGACCGCCTTTCCGATCAGTACGACTGTTCTTTTCATTGGGCAATACCTGTCCTTGCCGCTATAGCGGCTGAAAGTTGTACGAGAGATTTAAATTCGTACAGCTATTGAGACCAGCTGTCCGATACTGTTTCGGCACTGTTGCACTTCGTTCGAATGGGGCTAGTTTTTGACTTTGTTGACCCTCACAAGGAACTTGCAGGAGGGATTCATGAGGATTCGAGGCGATGTTTTTTGGGAGTGGGCAGACCCTAAGCTCCACATCAGAACACACGATGAAACTCTCAATGACGGTACTTACATTGACGTTAAAGTCAGGCTTTCGAGTGCCGGAACGACTCAGATGTTTATCGGGATTTATGCTCCCGATGGCATGGCGCTGCATGAAGAGACTGATGACTCACACCCAGGAGAATCAATGACAAGAGTTCTGGCTTGGGGTGTCGGTCGAGCTCGTCAATTGGCTACTTCCGGAGGTGCGAGTTATCGCCGAGCGGCTTCCCCGCAATAGGGAGGGAGTCCGGGGCATACTTGGGCGGTGAAGTTTTTTTGTCTACGATTTTTATCTGTAGAGAGTATTGCGTATGGCCGAGGATCGAATTACTGCGCTTGAGACTGCACTGAGATACGTCATTGGGACGGCGAGACTTCAGGGCGTGGATGTTAATGAGTTATGTCGGATGACGATCGAGGTAATTAAGGGAGACGAATCATTGAAGTGGAGCAGGGTAGGGTTGTTGAAAGAAGCGATCAATGAAATTGAAAATGCCCAAGAGAACAGCCCTTCATTCCGAAGGAATCAGCGATATAGGTGAGGGCGATAATGGCGTCAACTCGCCAGCCAACTCCGCAGCCAGACCAACAGGCCACCAGTACCGCGCTCGCAGGTAATCCGGATAGGTCTCCTCGCGAATCACCAGTCCTTTCCGCTGAAGCGCCTTGAAGATGCTCAGCACGGAGGGCGCAGCAACCCCGAGGCGGTGCCCAACCTGATAGGTCAGGCCGCCAAGGCCGAACACACACGCCTGGTCACCCTTGGCCAGCTTCTCGCAGTCATTCCGGTGAAGGTGAGGCGTAACGCCGCGATACCGGTATGCGTTCTCCCGTCCGATCTTGCTCAGTTCGTCGAGGACGCTCTGCTGTTTTTCTGTCAGCTTCATGGCGTCACCCGCTTGAACTCGACGACCCAGACCCACGAGTTCGCGTCCCAGTTGCCACCGGTGGAAGTCCAAAGATCAGCGAAGTCCCTTCGAGCGTCCTCGATAGCCTGCTCAGGCGCATCTACCCACCATCGACTTCCCCACATTGCTTCGCCGCGGGTGCTTACGCCTTCAGCGGTTACCTGTTCTGGCGTGATGTCTTGCAACCGCTCGACGCGTACGTCGGTGATCTCCAGAAGGATGCGGCTGGCCCAGCGTTGCATGTGAATGCTTGGACGCCAACGGATAAGTTCTTCCTCACCCTCGAAGTCTGGAATCCCGTCGGCTCGGTAGTGGATTTCGCAATCCGCTCGCTCGTCCACCGGCACGCCCGCTTCGCGATAATCATTGATGAAGCAGGTTTCGCGAACGTACAGCCGCTCGCCAGGCCGGCCATATGGGCACGTCGGGTTGGCCTTCGACACATCTGGGTTGCGGATGAAGGGCTGGCTGAGGCCGTAGCTGCCGATGTCGGCTTTCGAGCGCGGTTGAATCTTCACCGGCCGCCGCGTGACCGTCTTCCGGCCTTCCAGAATGGCGCGCACCATCGGGTGCCGAGAACAGGATGGGGCGTTCTTTCGGTTGTGGTGAGATGGTCATCAGCACTCGCTCCAGTTCATGGCTTGGATGTATTCGCACGGGACCACCAGGCTGTCGGGTGGCACGGTGCTTTCGGTCTTGGTGTCGCCGAAATACCTGATGGCGGCCTGGGCCCGCTCAAGCGAAAGCTGGGCATGGCGGATCTGCCAGGACTTGCGTTGTTTGTACGAGCGCAGCGCCAGGGCTCTATCGATGTAAGCGAATCGCCGGCCATGATCGCCACCATCCTTCAGGACGCGCTTGCGGTACTTCTTGACCTGGGATTCACGTAGCGACCCACCGAAGAGGTTGTCGTGGAATTCTTCCAAGATGTACCAGCACTGCTGGGTTTCACCGACAACCACGTACTTCTTGCAAGTGACTTCAAGGCCTCTTGGGTCGAGTTCGTCGACGTAGCGGTAATGGTCCGGGCCGAGTTTTTTCTTTTCCATGGGCGAGCTCGTCCTTGCCGCTATAGCGGCTGACTTTGAAGGGGGAGGGAGTTACTGCAAGGTGTTGCTCAGGCGTTACTTACTCGCCGGCCTGCTAAGCATATTTTTTTGAATTTCCTTTCTGGAATGCGCGTGCATATTCGCCAAAGGTATAGCCAACCAGATGTTCGGTTCCCGAGCAGCGAGATACGGTAGAGTTGGAGAAAGGTCGACCGCTAGACTGATGCGTAGCGAAAGTGAGTCGCGAGACTCGAAACTGCCAACGCATGACAATCGAGTAGCGCGATGAAAAAAAAGTCATCACCAGAGCATCACCTTCAACTCCGGGTACGCGAACTTGCGCAGTTGTTCAACTCGATGGATCCGACACCTTTTCTTAACAAGGATCTCGATCGCGAAGCGGAAGCGTTCATCGAGACCTGGGCAGCGGAATTCAAATCGGGCAGCCGGCTCAGGATTACAATCCACCTCGAGCACCTGCCTGCAGAAGGTGAGCCAAGCGCGATCATGGCCGAGGCAATCCACAATTACTTTGATCATAAGGCAGGCCTCGTACGCGGCGAGTTGAAATATCTCCTTCGTGACGGCCGTATTAGCCTATTGATTGGCATCTCGTTTTTGAGCGTGTGCCTAATCTTGGCCGATGTTTCTCGTCAACTTGGAGCTGACCCTGTCATCAACATAGCGCGCGAGAGCCTGGTGATAGGTGGCTGGGTTGCAATGTGGCGACCGATGCAGATTTTTCTATACGACTGGTGGCCGCTTTTACGATCGATTCGCGTCTACAAGTCCATAAGCCGTGCACATGTTCGAGTGGTGCAAGGCAAATAATGTCTATGCAAACTGTAATTCGATTTTGTGCAGACCGGTCATTGGGCCGCTGGGGTAGATGCGCCTCATGCCGCCATCTGTTGTTCCTGGCGCAGCGCGGCCTGTACCGCTTCAACGACTCGGCGCAGGTACGTGAACTCGTGGTTCTCTTCGACAGCCTTGCCATCGATCGGGTAATGCCACTCCTCGCCGAACAGCTCTGTCAGTAGCTTGCTTTGATGCCAGCATTCGTTTGAACTCTCGATACTGCGCAGAACATCGATGTCCTGCCAAAGCTCGCGTGCTTCACCTTTACTCAGTTCGCCGAGCTCCCAGTCGTGGCGCCCGGTCTGTTGCCGCCGGCGCTGGACGATGCACTTCTTTGCCAGGGCGTACAGCGCGTCGCCGCTGAAGACAGTGGAACTGATGCCACGATCCAAGCAATTCAGGACGTAGTCCCAACCGCAGTCGGCGACGAACTCGGCGACGGTGCGCGGCCCCATGCCGCCCCAGTAAGCGTTCCAGCTCTCGTCCCAGCAGTTGATGGTGATCTTGCCCTGGGCTGTCTGGTAGTTCGGGTTCGATTCAGTCGGGCAGTCGCGCCGGCCAAAGTCTTCTAGGAACACGGTAATCGGGTCGAGCCGCGGCGCGCCGGTGATCACCAGCTTCGTGACTGTCGAGCGCTCAATCTTCAGCGGCTCGGCCGGTTTGTTTTCTGTGGGCATGGGGCGTCCTATGCCGGGGCATGCCCGGGCGGTGGAGGGTGGGTTTATGCGGCTGCTTTGAGCGCTTCGATGATTCGCTGCCCGGCCAGCGGTGGTACTGCATTGCCCGCCATGTGCATGGTCAGTCGGTGATTGTCCGGACGTAGGGTGTCGGCGGGGAACGACATGGCCGCGAGCGCCTCGTTTGCCGAGAGCATTCGCATTTCGCCGCCGCGGACCAATGCCCAGCGGTCGAGCGTGGTGATGGTCCCGATCGGGCGGTTGATGTCGCGCCCGGTCAGCCCAGAGCCTTTGCCGTAGTACGGCATGATGAACTGTTCGCCGAAGCGCTCCCGGCCGTTGCGCACTCGGTCAAGGGTAGCCTGGGCCCGGCCCGGTTTCTCAATCGGAGACCACCGCCCCGCTTCAAATTGGAGGAAACTGGCAGCAGGTACATGCTGGCGCCGGTGCAGCTCGAGCATCAGTGGCGACTTGCTGCGTGTGCAGACCAGGAACAGGCGGACGCGGTGCTGGGGCACGCCGAGATCGGCGCAATCAACGACGTGGGGCGCAATCATGTAGCCCAGTGCGGCCATAGCCTGCGACCATGCGGGAAACAATGCCCAGTCTGTGAACTCTTCGACGTTCTCAACCAGCACCACTTCAGGCCGGTGGAACTCGGCAGCCGATACCACCGCCCAGGCGGTCGAGCGGGAGGAGTCGTGCTGGGCGTTTCCGGATTTCTTGCCGCGGGCTTTCGAATGGCCTTGGCAGCACGGCGAAGCCAGCATGATGTCGTGTGCTGGGACCTTCGACCAATCCGCCTGGTGCAGGTCCTGGCAGATATGGATTGCTTCCGGGTGGTTGGCGCTGTGCCACTCAACCGCGACCGGCCAATGGTTGGCGGCCCAAAGAACGTCGATACCGGCATCGCGTGCACCGGTAGACCATCCGCCGAGGCCGGCGAACAAATCGATTGCTGTGGGCATAGGGGATCCTCGCCGGCTGGCGTGATTTGAGTTTGTGGGCTATTGGTTGATGGTTCGGAATGGTTCCGGACCAAGGAGATTGAGATGGCTATTGATGTCGTAGTCGGCGTAAGGCTCGACAGGTCAGGCGTGCCCGAGCTGTTCAAAATTGCTCATTTCACCGGCAGTGAAATCAGTGCTACTGGTCCAAGCCGGATCGAAACTAGGTCGTGGTTAGTCGCTGCCGTTCAAGGTGGCGCCAAAATCGATACCCTGATTAATACGGATGGGCATGCCGCGCTTACCGGTTATGTAACGGTCAGCGTTGACTCAACTGGCGACGATGTTCTCGGAATCGATGATCGAAACAATCTTGGTAGGAAGATCAAAGATCTCCCGCGGTTTTAGCAAAAATGGCCTTCGCTCAGCGCAATAGGCGAGGGGTCAGGCACGTTCGCCGAGGTCCAGGCCGATTTGACTGACGCGATCGACACAGGCTGGGTTCAGCCAGATGTATTCCGTTCGGCTGGCAGTGCCGCGGCCGGCGCTGATCCGCGCCGACGTGCTGTAGCAGGCCCAGCCCGGCAGCATTTCCGCGTACAGGTCGCTCGGGTATCCCGACAGAACGGCCATACCTTCTAGCTCGAGCAAAACCCCGAGCAGTTCACGATGCGCCGTGTCGTCCATTTCGTGCTTGTAGTACCGGCCGCTCGATGCGCCTTTGTACCTGGTGTCGTGCACATATGGCGGGTCGACATAGTGCAAGGTGTGCGGCCCGTCGTGTGCTTTGATGACCTCAATCGCCGGCCTGTTTTCGATGAGTACACCTGTCAGGCGCTGGCCAACCTCGGCAAGCTGTTCAGGATATGTCGCCCAGAGTGCTTGCGCAGTTCTATACTGTCGCTTCGTGTCGATGCGGAAACCGGTGACGCCCTTCGTTGCGCCAGCAGACCCGAAACCCATCTGGGCGCGAATGATCGTCCGCCGGGCTCGTTCGATCGGTTCGGCACTTGGCTCCCAGGAAAGCTCGAACTCCTCCCGGGAGTAGGGCGTGAAAACCAATCGTTCGGTGAGTCCCGACCGCGAGACCGGATCCTGAAGGACGCGGAACAGGTTCACGATGTCGCCGTCCAGGTCGTTGTACACCTCGGCATACGATCGAGGCTTTTGCATCAGCACGCCGGCGGCGCCGCCGAACGACTCGACGTAACACGTGTGTGGTGGGAAATGTTGCAGTACCCACGGCGCAAGCCGGAACTTGGCACCGTGGTAGCGGATGACCGGTGCGGTGATGGTCATAGGTGATTTCCATGCAGACGCTTGCCTCGCTGGCTGGCGTGATTCGTTGAAGTGGGGTATTTGTGTTCGGCCCGGCATGGAGCCGGATCAAGGAGCCTGAAATGGATGGGAAACCTTCCAACAAATTGATCGCAGAGCAAAGCGGTCTGACCGAAGTAGAGGTCGGGACGTACTTAACAGCTCTCGAAATGCAGGCCGATGGAAGCTGGATGGTTTACTTCGGTGTTGAAGTTGCTCAGTTGCCAGATGCCGACAAGAAAATTGATGCATCCCGAACACTGTTGATTCCAAGCTGGCTCGCCAAGCACTGGGTAGACCGAGATATTGGCTAGGGCGCCGCCCTCCGTGACCGGTGGTGGCAATTTGGTTTGGGTTGGGGTATTACGGGTGACCGGCACGGGGCCGGGATATCACAGGGACAGTTTTATGAAGATCCGGACGCAGCATATGACGCTGGGCGCCGCATTAATGCAGATCGCCGAGCATGAGCGCTTCACAGCAATCAACCCGCTCTATGTCAGAGGAAACAAGGTTACAAACGCATTTCTGATCAATGACAACACCTGTATCTTCTTGAAGTACGGTAGTGAGCCAAAACCTACCGGCGAGTATCAATTTACCTTCACAGCCGAACAAATAGGCTCGCTTGAGGACGCTGAAGAGCACTATCGGAATGTGTTCGTTTGCCTTGTCTGCGTGGAGGAGCAAGATATCTGCGGACTGACAGCTGGAGAGCTTCACAGGATGATTACTGCAAGGCAGGACACTGTTGAAGGGGATGAGGAGTCATACCAGGTGCTGATCACGGCCCCAGAAGGAGGCCGTCTAAGGGTGTATACCAATACAGCTGGACGCCGAGGAGTTCCTGCCCTTGAGCCATTGCTAATTGCAAGAAGCAGGTTTCCTGGGTTCCTGTTTGAATAATCAATCATCCAGGCCTACCCGCAGCTCTTCACGCCGATAGGCCAGCTCCAGTTTCCGCGACACGTTTTCGCTAACTGTGATTTCGTGTCGCGGAACCCGAAGGAATTCAGCTGATCCCGAAGGCCCTGCGCCGTGAGCGCACATGATCAGCAGCTCGATCACATGCTTATGACTGGCGCCGAACATCTGGCCAGCCAGATCATCAAGCCGGTCTTGGATGCCTTGTCTTGCGTGATGCCGAATCATCTCGGTCGGCAGTAGCGGGATATCCGAGTCTCGATACAGCAGCGCTTTTTCAGGCTTGGCATTTAGGATCAGCAGCTGCAAAGCCTCGCCCATCTCGCTAATCTCGTTCCAGCGCATGAGGTCTTCCAGCATCTGCTTGATGCCGCAGCGAACTGAGTGCCGTAACTCCACCTCGTTCATTGACAGACGCTTTTGTGCAGCTTTGGCCGATCGCTGCTGACCTGTCATCGCCATGACCTACCTCTTCTATCCCACTGGCCGGCAATACCAGCCAGGTTTGTCGTTTGCGTTGTTGAACTCGAGCTATGCGACGCATGAGGTTCTGCCTTGGCGCGCTTTCGGGTAGTCGATGCCGTGGGCGGCAATGATTCGCTCGAAGGCTTTGTTGCCAATGGCCAGCTTTCCGCAGCACTGGCGCCGGGAGATTCCACGCTCCAGGAAGGCCCTGATCCGCTCGGCATACTTTGCGTCTCTGGCATCTGCTTGCTCCTTACGCAGCGCGTCATTCGCGCCGCCCCGGGTTGGGCGCTGGAATGTGATGTCATGCTCTTTGGCGATGTTGTAGATAGCCTTCCTGCTGATGCCGACGGCTGCCGCAACTTCCACTTGGGTGTGCGTGCTGCTCAACTCACGAACTTGATCGACCAGCCTTGCGCGCGCTTGCTGGATTGGGTCGAGTGCGATTGGTGTCGGGGGATGCGCTTCAACCCGACGCCGAACAAATGGCTTCGGTGCCGGTGGCATCTGGTTGCTGTAGCTGATCGGCTTTGGCTTGTAGTTGTAGGGCTCGGCTTCTTCGATCTTGCCGCCAGCGGCCAGGTACTGTTCGATCTGGGCTGCCAGTTCGTTTGACTTGGGTCGAAGCTGCTCGACCAGACTGAGGTGGTTGCTGATCATGATTAAGCTCCCAATCGATGGGCTTGCGCACGAGCTCGGTCTGCGACCTCATCAACCATGCGATTTAGTTCCAAGTTGAACTGGACGAGTTCCTTATGCAGGTTGGCGATGTAGTCTTCGTCGCGGTAAATCGTCTCGATGTAGAGCTGACACTCTTCGTCCTGGCGAGAATCGAACGATAGGAAGTCCCACCATTTCCGGCCGGTGACGAACATGCAGCCCTGGACCTGAGGCATATGCTCCTCGGGCATGCCTTCGAGCCATGTCCTGACGTGTATCGCCTCGTTGAAGGGGCACTTCGATTCGGTGCCCCCGTCATCGTTGATCAGGCCGTCTGGCGAGCAGCCGAGCCAGTCGTACTTCGGGTGCACGATGAACTCTGACGGCACGACGATGTTACCGGTCAGCATCTCGTAGGCGTCCTGAGCCTTCTGTTCTTCGGTGTGACCCCACTTCATGGAAGCGCTGCTGACGTTGTGCTTCGACTTCTTTGCCAGCCGCTCGAAACACAGTTCACGCATGTACGACGTACGCGCGCCCATGGGCTCGCGCTTTCCGTTTTTGTCAGGCTTCCCCCAGGCCATCACGTCTTTAAACCGGCTGGCTGTCACTCGGCCTGATCGGTCGGCATGCCACTTCTCTGTACCCTGAAGTTCCGCCCTCACTACGCCGCCTCCTCGGCCTGCGACAGGTCGTCGTGGTTGCCAGTTATTTCGGTGAAGTCGCCATCAACAGTTGCCGCCATGGCCTTGAGCGCTTCATGGCACTCCAGGCCGATTGCTGCGCGCTGCTTCGGCTTGAGACCTGCCCAAGCTGCGGCATAGGCTTCGATGTCCTGCTGTTTCGCGACGGCCAAAAGATCGGCGAATACTCCGTCGATTTCCGGTGACGGGGATTTGGGGCCGAACGACACGCTGGAGGCGGCCGCAGTGTTCTCAGCCTGCTTCACAGGGGTGATGTCAATTTCTCCACCGTATGAGTCTTCGAACTCATCGGGGGTGTAAACGCCGAGGATGACGTCAGGGCAGAACAGTCGCGCCCATTTTTTAGTCACTAGGTAGGCGATCTGCTGCTTGGGATCTTCCGCCCAAAGCGTAGAGTTACGCGTGCGCACCTGGGTGAGCATAAGCTCAAGAATGCGCGGCTCGTCTTCGCCTTTGAAGGTCGCCCAGACCTTGATCCCAAGACCTTTCTCGTCTTCAAAGCTCCAGCCCGGAACGCGGTACTTCTTGAACTCGCCAGTGTCCTCGTCCTTCTTGGTCCTGCTGGTAACTTCGCGCATCTTGCCGATGACGTTTTCCCAGGCACCGAACCACTCGAAGTTCAAGCGACCCTTGACTGGCGCCTTCGCGGTGATCACTGCGTTGACGAGCTGCGCCTCGTAGCTCAATGCACCGCCGTTGACGATGAACGTCTTCTGCGCAACGGCAAATGGGTTCATCTGCCACTGCATCGCTTGCAGCACAACTGCCATGCAGTCAGCCTGATTGCCCTTCAAGTGCTTTGGGACGGTTGTCACGCCTTTCGACATCATCAGCGCGAGGTCGCTCATCGACTTCATGGTGCCTGGGTCGAGAATGAGCGCGGCCGCGTTGTGGGATGGATCGTGGTAAGTGGCGATGCCAGTTGGTGCTTGGGTGTCTGAATCGTTCATTGCGCTCTCCGTGGCCGCCAAGGGGTGTGTCGACCGTTAGATGGAAAGAGGGGTTAGAAGCGGATGGCGCGAAGCCAGGCGCGAGCAGTCTCGAGGTCTACGTCGAAGCCCAGGGCTACAACCTCGACAATGTCGTCAACCGATGGTGCAGCCGTAGTGACGTCATCGGATTCGGCAGCGGCTGCATGTGCGCTGACAGGCGTAACATCGGCCTTCGCTGCGACCACTGGGGCAGCCACTGGAGTGACTGGAACTGGTGCGGCAGCCTGGGCACGCAGACGGGCCAGCTCTTCCTGGTCACGCTGATACTGTGCATCGCGTTCGCGCTGCTGGCGCTGTTGCTCTTCCTGCTGCTCACGCTGTTTACGCTGCTGTGCTTCCATGTCGCGGCGCTGCTGGTCTAGATCGTCCTGCTGCTTCTTCAAGCGCAGGCGATCTTCCTCGGCACGTTGTTTGCGAAACTCCTCAGCCTCAGCGTCGGCAATGCGTTGCTTCTCGCGTAGTTCGTCCAGTTCTTTCTGCTGGGCCAGCAGCTTTGCAGCTGCCTCTTCTCGCTCAACGGCAGCTCTGTGCAGCGTTTCCAGCTGCTCAATAGCGTTGTCGCGGGCGATGGTGCCTTCAGCTTCGAACTCGGCGTACTCTTCCGGAAGAATCACCGATACCTTGACGCTTTCGAGGACTGTTGCGATATCGGCAGCGCTACGGCTCGCATATGCAGCAGCTACAGAATTGAAGCGAGTAATCTTTGCCCGAATGCTTTCGACTCGCTCAGCCTCGACACGCTCGCGCTCGGCCTTGGCGTCAGCTACGCGCTTTTCTTCGGCCTTGATTGCTTCGTCGATGGGCTCTTCAAGCACGAGGACGCGAGCCTTCAGCGTTTCGCCAAACTCTTTGACCTGGTTGACGCGAGCCTGGGCCTCTTTGACTTTCTGCTGATACGGAACGAGTGCGGTCTTGGTGGTGTTTGCCAAGGCGTAGCGCACGTCGCGGATATCAACTCGAACTTCCTTCGCGCTCGCCAAGCCCTCACTGGTGGAGCAGTCAACGACGAGCTTCCCGTAACTGGTTTCCAAACGGACGATCTGTTCCTCATGCGGCCGATACTCGGCGATGTCGGTGACGGCAACTGCAGGAGCAACAGGGTTCTTTGTGTCGATTTCGCTCGTTTCGAGCGACTCTTGTGCCAGTGCTTGTTTGGTATTTGCGGACATAACAGTTCCTTGCCGCGCGGTGCGCAGCCTTGAAAGGTGTGAGGGTTATTGAGTTGCAAGGCCGCCGATTGCCGGTGCCAGCAGGACGATGGAGATGAACAGGAAGCCGACAAACGCTGAGGTCCAGCGGATGGCGCGGCGCCGGTAGCGCTGGCGGCTGGTCACGACAACCGCGCGATAAGCATTCCGCGGCGCGTCTGGATACTGATGCGAGTTGGCAGGTCGGCGACCAGAAAAAAGCCCTGTCGGTGCAGGGCTTCGGTCATTGCTTTGGCATTTCGGGCGATGATGGTCATGCTGCAGCTCCCTGCGTTAGCGATGCGTTGTAGTTGACATAGATCTCGTCGATTCGCGCCCGGTACTGCCGGTGCTCAGCATCGTCAATGGCGCGCAGCATGTAGGCCAGGGTGATTGAGGACGTAGCTGCTGCACTGGCATTGGGCTTGCCAAGGTCGCAGATCAGGTTGTCGATCTCGGCCACGATCCAGCCGACGGCTATGTCGTGTCTTCTCTCTTGCTCGTTCATGGCTTGGCCCCATTCAGGCCGAAGAAGTCGCCGATCTGCTCGACGGCGACTTTGATCCGCTTGGCGCTAGCCTTACGCTCGGCAAGTTGCATTCGCCTTCTTTGATCAAGGCGCAACTCGGCGGCCTCATAATCATGGTACAGCTCAGACGAAGTCGGCTTAGGTCGCCCGTATTGGTCGAAACGCCGGTCCCACTCTCGGGCCTGCGCACTGTCTGCATAGCTGGTTGCCATGGTCGCCTCCAGAGTGGCGGGTGGTTATTCGGTTGGCGGGGCGGGGAGCGGCTGCCAGTGAGTCGGCGTGATGTCGCAGCGGTCGCCGTCGATGTAGCGCCAAGGGCGATGCTCGTTGCCGCAGGTCATGGCGAAGAACGGACCGTCGTTGGTCTTCTTGCCCAGGCGATAAACCAGAACCCTCTGGCGAATCGGCGGCAGTCTGTCGCTGCACTTAATCCAATCGCTCATGGCGACCTCCAGTGTTTGGGGTTAGGCGGTGACTGGCACGGCCTCACGAAAACGCGATGGGCTCCAGTCGCAAGACTCATCAGCGGGGATATGGCCAAACATCAGCGTGCAACGGCGGCAATGCACGCAGTCGCTGCAGGTCTTGCCCTCGGGCAGATTCATCTGGTCAGCGTTGTCTGCCGACCGTGGAAGTGGCGCTCGTTGCTCGTTCATGACTCGCTCCTGGTTGATCCAACAAAACTCGGCTGCACTCATCCATTCCGCTGGTTGCCGTTGGGCGCGGAGGGGAGTGCATGCGGGTGGCGTCGGAAGGGATGGGATGCAGGCGGGGAGCGCTTCCTCCCGTGCGTCGAGTCTGGCCAGCTATGCCCTCGGACTCGCCTGCGGTTCCGGTTACTTGTCCGGCGCTGATGTCACCAGCAGATCCTGTGGGATATACCCGCTGCGGGGCGCTGACAAAGCGCGCTCTCCGGAACCGATATTCTCTCGTCGGTCCAAGCGCCCAGCACTGTAGCGGCTGGGGATGCTGTTGCTCGGCAACGGCGGGTTAGCGCTTCATGGCAGTGACTCCTTTCGTTCGCTCACTGGGCAGGCAGTGGACACCTATTGAATGGGTGCAGATGGCCAGGCGCGATTCCGGCGAGAGCGGACC
This sequence comes from Pseudomonas fluorescens group sp. PF-69, assembly GCF_054481235.1. Lineage (NCBI taxonomy): Bacteria > Pseudomonadati > Pseudomonadota > Gammaproteobacteria > Pseudomonadales > Pseudomonadaceae > Pseudomonas > Pseudomonas fluorescens group sp. PF-69. The sequence goes on from NZ_JBTMNC010000001.1 coordinate 4,868,112, forward strand.
CTTTCGGGACGACCGCTCGGAGGGGCAACCAGCATTATCTGGCGCCGTATTAACCTGCGTTTCTCCAGGGCCGCCGAAGCGTTCAACCCAGCTTTCAACGCCGCATCTGTTTGCCGGTCACGTCTCCGGCGCCGAGTTCCACGGCCGTATTCAGTTCGCCAGCGCTCGATAACAACCGATTCTGGGATGACGCAGGTGGGCGGTTATAGGCCGCAGTTTCGTCCGCATCCCGCTGCGCACTCGGCGAATGCGCAGGAGGATGGTTCAGTTGTCATCTGAAAGTTGACTACTCACTTCCCTGACTTCATCAGCTCCAGGGTGGTGATGGCTGAGTTGTAACCGCGAGCCCATTCCGCCGGCTTGTCGCGCATCTCGTCTTTCAACTTGATGATCTCCTCATCGATAACCAGATTTCTTTCAGCCTGGTACTTCTTTTTCCAGTTGATCGGCGCCTTCTTCGGTGTGGCATGACGCTTTTTGAAGCCCGTCATGAAATCTGCTGCTGTAGCCATTTCTTTGCCCTCGAACCGTCAAGCGTTCCTTGTCAGTTGATTTCCCGTCTGGCCCTGTCGCCAAGGCCAGCCAGTGAAATCAGGTCATCATGTTGTTGTCGCGGCAGAACTGAATTTCTGCCTCATATCCGGCGCGTTGTAGAACTTGGTTCCCGTGCGGATCAATCACTGTTCTGTGGTACCCCTGTCCGCTCCGGCGAGGCTGGCGCTCAACGGTGTAGCCATGCCTTGAAAAGCAGCCGTTTGGGCTGTTTGGATCTGGCATTGCGTGCCCTCCGAGTCGGTTGATTTCAGGTAGCGGCGAGCCTGTCAGCCCGATCCAGCAGGGCAATGCAAACACGCTCGTCGAATCGGTCAGTCGTGCGGTATTGGTCGACCGCTTGACGGATCACGCCAGCCTTTGCGTGAGCCCAGGACTGATGGGCCTCATCGGCGGTTTCGTAAACACCAAGCCCGACCCGCTTGCTGTCGGAAAGTCGAATCCGAGCAGCGAAGGGCAGTCCGCGAGCGTTGCGCGTCACTCCAATTGGCAGGTCGCCACGTACAGCAGCGCAATCGTTCATCAGCGTGTTGATGTAGACGGGGACAAAAACGGATGTTTCCGGGCAGTACAATTTCTCCCAGGGACGAAGAATGTCTTTGTCCAAGTGGTTCCCCTGCCATGGCTGTTGCTGCATCCAGGCCTTGAAGCTCATGAACGAACGCCAGTCATCAGATATCCGGCACCCGATATAGCCAGGGCGGCGCGCAGCTTCCTTGCCGTAGCATCGGCCAATAATTCCTTTCCACCTGCTGTAGTAAGGGCTCATTGGCTTGCTTGCTGAAGCACCACCCTCCGGTTCGTCGTTGATCCCGAAGCCCTTAATCAATCCTCTGTGCGACATGTGCTGTCTCCACTGAATTCAACAATGCCGCCTCATCGAAGCGGCATCAGTAAATCTGTGGGTGTTGCTCGCGCTCAGCTACTGGCCTCTTGCGCGGTATCTCTTCTGGCTTTTCGGTACAGGGTTACTCGCCACCCTGGAAGGCATTCGTTTCACTGGTTCGCACTGTGCCGGTGAAGCGCCTCATCTTGGCTTCGGCAGGGAGTCCTAACAGCGCAGATCGGTGGCTGCTGAATCCAGATGCATCAGCAGGTCGATCTGGCCCGGTAACCAGACCCGGGCGTGGTTCAGTTCCAGAGCTGACATGGGGATCGAAATTTATGGTTCGCGCTGTGCCCGTTTCCGGGGATCGATCCGCGAAGGTTTGGATTGTTAAAGAGCGGCGCGGCTTTCGCTGCTGGGCCGGTGTTGCGTTGGCTTGAGGCAAATATAGGTATTCCCATATTAATCGTCAATGGGTATTCCCATATTTTTTGTAAAGTCGATAAAAAGCCCGCTCATTGGCGGGCTCACTTCAGGCTTCGCAATATTCTCGCCACCCGATCCGGACGGCGTCACCGTCCAGGCGCTCAATACGTACGCCATTCGTTTCCTCGATCTCTTGAATTACCTGGCGCCAAGCCTCGGGGCTTTCATCATCGTTGCGTGCGACGGTGATGACCTGGACCTTTTGAACGCCCGGCGAGGTTATAAGGCGCTGGATGCGTCGGCCCACCGACTCATACGAGTCTCGGGCAAGTGATAGGGGTGAGACGACTTCTTGCATGGAAAGCTCCTTGCTTTAACTGGTTATATATACAGTATTAATTCTGAAATATTTTGACAAGAGGGAGGCGGTGCAGCCCCAGGTGATGTGTAAACAAATCGCGCACGTATTTTTTATGGGCGTAAAAAAGCCCGCTCAGCGGCGGGCTCATCTGTTCGGGTTGATTCAGTCTTCCGGATCAATCTCTTCCTCCGGCTTTCGCCTGGCTATCAGATCAGCCATCAGCTCAGCAATGGCGTCAGTGTTGCCTTCCAGTACCTGTAAATGCGCGTTGATTCGGTCGGACGCTTCCGAGGATCCGCGTTGATTGATCCAGATACCGATCTCTTCGATAGCAGACCCAAGGGCCATGACGTTCTGGTTCATGCGGTAGAGCAGGGCAGGGGTTGGATCGTCAGGCAGAGACATGGTTTTCCTCCATAGAGAGTGAAAGCATAGTCCAGGAGTATGACTGGTGTGCGAGTGGATCGTAGGCAAAGAAAAGCCCGCATGCGGGCGGGCTTAAAGTCTTGAGGGGAGCAGAGGTAATTTGCGCTCCATTCTGTGAGGCCCGCGTGAAAAGCATGTCGCTGAAATGGAAAAGCCCGACATTTGGTCGGGCTATTTGTGAATGGGCCAAATCCCTTTGGCTGCCTGTATTGTGCGGGGTAGGCGTGACGAAGGCGTTACAGGGCAGATGCGAAAAGCCCGGCGCTGGGCCGGGCTATGGGTTTCTATCGATAAGCTTGTGCGTTCCGATATTTCGCATGACTGCTTTGTCGGACACCAACTCAAAACTAATTTTGTGAGAGTTGTTGCCCGTGAAGTGGATGGTATAGATGTCAGGCCTTCGATAACCTTTTAGCTTTTCTAGCTTTAGGTATCCTGGCTGAGGGTTCCGTTTCAGATCCTTCAATGCCTGCTTAGCCAATGCCTTGATATCGTCGGGCAGCTTAGCGAGTGCTTTTTTGAATCGTTCAGGCACTTCAAGAGAGCGAATTATTAGATTCACAGATTATCGAAAAGGTCATCAATGTCTTTGTCAGTGGTCAGCAAAGTTGCTTCATGATGACCGTCCATGTCAGCGTTGTGCTCAAGAATGCCCCAGCGGAGCTTTTCTATGGCAGCGTTGTAGTTCAAAACAGAATCAATAGCTTGCGCATAGGCGTCATCGACCCCATCGTCAGAGCGCAATTCAGGAGCGGCTTTTGCGTACGCAAGGCGCTTCTCAAGATCGGCATGGATTTTTGCCAGGATATCTTGGGACTGCTCAAGAGATGGAATTATCTCGTCTTCTGTGAAAACGCAATTTTTTGCAACGAGGACTTGAGCGATTAGACTATGAATAGCTTCATTGAACGCGTCCATTTGGCGGCGCATAAGCACTAATGCTTCAATAGTGCCATCGATCAAGCGCAGAAGATCTAGCGATCTTACTGCCTCGCTTCTCAGGTAGTCACTCATGCGCTCCATGCGATCATTTTGAGTGATGCCGTGCATTTTTGCCTCCGTCATCCATCATTCAAGCCCCAAGAGTAGGGCTGGGCAGCGATTATGGTCGCAGCTATTACTATGTCAAGCCCAACGAAACGACTATAGGTCAGACGTCAGGGGTTTGCACTGGTTCAACCATGCTATCGGCTGATCGGCAGGATTGTTGAAATCAATTGCAATCCCCTCCCTTCGTTCTGGCGATCCTTCCCGCCTTCACCTCTTCCGCATAACTGGCCAGCTTATCCTCTGCGTCAGGAAACCCCGAGGTGATCGTCAGTATTTCCCGCGCGTCACTCTCAAGCCCTGCCTCGGACAGCCATACAGCCATCTTCATCAGATCGACACCGGACCACCTGAGCAGGGCGGCGACCTCTTTCAGGTCGTGGCGCAGCTGTTGGTTCGGTTTGGTGAGGGCCATGCTGACCTCAGGCTATCGACTCAGGATTTTTGGCGGAGATTTCCACTGATCGGGCGTTAAGTCTTTCTTCGCCAGCTTTGAAAATGGTGATCAGGTGATGGATGGCCTGGGCATCGATCTCATTACCGGCAAGGCTCAGCCGCTCAGCAATACGCTTTAGCTCCACCGCCGACCACTTCAGATCGGAGGCGATACCCTGGAGATCGCGCTTTAGGTCTTGCTCTGGTTTGTTGAGCCCCATCATCGCCCCATACAAATTCACGTCACACAATCAGGCGTCATCCTGCCGCAGCGATTTTCAGCGCTACAGCAGCCCCAATAAGCCTGTGTACCTGAGCCAAGATGACAGAGGCCAGATCATCATTTCCGGCTGCTTTAAGAGTGTCGACTATGTCGAGCAGCCTCTCTATCTCGGCCTCGATGACGCGAATGGATTCGCCTATGCGGTAACGGAGTGAATGCGCCATCCTGGTCAATCCTTAAGCCAGACCGGTTACAGGTTCTCTCTGGACTAGATGATGCGACTACTCGGTTACCTTCAGCACCTGCCGAATTCCGGCAAGATCGATATCGCTGATCTTATCCTCTTTTCCGCACACGCTGAACTCAACGAGCTTTGCACTAGCCAATCTTTCAAGCGTGGGGCGATCTGCCCTCATATCAAATCGCTCGGTCGTGGCAGATCCTGCCATTTCGTGGGAGTACTCGAACTTGAGATCGGAGGCTGGCTCGCCGTCGATCAGCCAATTGATATGGTGGCAATCAAGAAATTGCCATCTCTCTGCCCAGGTTAGGAGGCTCAAACCGTACGCGTATGGCTTTTCGTAACCCTTAGGATAGAAGGCATACGAAGAGAATCCCCAGCCTTCAGACTGAGCTGGTAGCGAATTCCATCTAACACTCCGGTTACCGGTGAACCGATCAGTTTTGTCCAGTAGTGCACCTGCCTGCGCATTGAGAGCAAAGACCAGCGCACACGCAGCCGAAAAATAGCGAGAGATCATAGGTCATCCCTGAAGCAGAAAATCAGTTGGCTCGCGCTTAAAACTTTTGAAGGGCTCGCACGACGACGCCTACGATTCGGCAATCTTCGGTAAAAGGTTCGATTCGCCAAGCCGGGTTCAACGGCTTCAGGAAGAGCTTCCCACCATCGTTGACCAGCTTCTTGAACGTGGCCTCATTGCTGTCAGGCAGTTTGGCGATCACCAGCTTGCCGGGGGCTGCTTCTGCTTCTGTATCGACCAGAATCAGCGTTCCTTCAGTAATGCTCTGCCCGACAGGTGAAGTCATCGAATCGCCTTTGACCTCAAGCCAGAAGGCCGGGCCTTTTGAGTCGTATTCAGAAAATTCGTAGCGATCCGAGAAGCCGGCAGGATAAGGCTCTACTGCCTCCGCCCAGGCGCCGGCGGCGACCCAACTGATTACCGGGTAGCGGTAGGACTCAGTTTGCTGGTGGGTTTCGCTGACGTTTGATTCGGACGAATCCGAAATCCCGTCAGTCATTTGGCCGATGTTATCGGACAGCCAAATTGCACTGACTCCGCAGGCGTCAGCAATCTTTACCACATGTGCAGTGGCCTTCGATTTTCCACGCTCAAGATCAGAAATAGACGTCTGGGTTATGCCCGCGCGCGCGGCCAGTTCTATCTGATTGAGCTTAGCGTGCCGCCTTGCGGTTTTTAGTCGGTCTTTAAATTCCATCGACCAAGTATTACGGGTGCTCCCATATCCTTGCAAATCGGTATTCCCATAACCTAATATATGGGTATTCCCGTATGGAGGGGCGATATGAACACTATTTTCCAGGACCTCGTCACCTTCTTCGGGACGCAGGAAGCCACCGCCGAGAAGCTCAAGGTTGATCAAAGCACCGTCTCTGGGTGGGTTCGCGGAAAGCACGGAATGTCCCCGGTTGTGGCAAAGCGGGCGGAAGGCCTGACGCATGGCGAATTCAAGAAAGAAACCCTTTGCCCGTCGTTTCCCTGGGCGGAGATGGCGGCTTAGCGCTTAGCGACGCTGTTGCCCGCTCAAACCCTCGCAGCTCTTCACAACCAAGCCGACCCCGTAACGGACCGGCAACCCTTTCAAACGCAGGCCAAAGCCTGAGTTGAGACGACAAGGGCAAGGTGGAAGCCAAGGCGACCACCAAGCAGCAAAGGGCGGCTACTTCGCCTTGTAATTCGGAAGAGTCGGTCATGGATGCGTCCTTGATCGTTAGTGGCGATTTGGCATGAACCCAGAATACGAGTGAGAGAACCCTATGCAAACGTCCAGTCCAAGACACAGCGCACAAACCCGCGACCAGGTGCTGGTCGCGCACGCGGCAAACCAGATCGCTCGCACCAACCTGAGTCAGGACGATTTTGCTCAGGCGCTGAGCCGCGAACTGCATCTGTCTTGCCCAGAGAAGGCGATCGCCAAAGAGGTGCCTAACTTCTCCGCTCTCACCGAGCAGAACGATGTTGGCGAATTCGTGAAGGCTACCGGCCGCTGGCTGAAGCGTGTGCAGCGTTGGCTTTCAGGAGATCAGGACATGCCGTCCTGGCTGGAGGAGTCGTGGGTTGGCGCCCTGGAGCCTGAGTTCCGCGACCACTGCATTAACGAGCTCGCCAGCCGTCACGGCCTGATCGGTGCTCGCCAGATGCAGAGTGAGCAATGCGCGAACAAAAGCTTCGGCGCGCTGATCCGCGCCCTTGGCGATGTGATCGACACCGGTAGCGAAGTGTTCGACGACCAGGTGATGTGCGAAGAGGACCTTCCGCACCTGCCGGCGTTCGCTGAGCAATGCCGTCAGGTTGAAGCGCGGGCAGGGGAGTTGGGTCGTAAGGCGGAAGCCTTGCTCGTGAAGCATCGCCCAGCTTTGAAATCCATCGCCTGAATCCAAGGCACAAAAAAGCCGGGATTGCGCCCCGGCTAATTCATTACCACTTGATGAGGCCGATTATGCAGAGCCAACCCAATTCAAGCAATACCCCGACCAATGTCGCGACACGTTTTGCTAATTCTGAAAACGTGTCGCGGATTAAACCGGTGACGCCTTTCGACTTCCACGGCTTCCCTGTGCGCGTCATCGATGACGGCCACGGCGAGCCTTGGTTTATTGCAAAGGACATCGCCGAGGCCTTGGGCTACGCGAACACCTCGAAGGAGATCAACGCTCACTGCAAGGCCATCAACACCTGCCATACCGAAATGGGAGGTCAGGTCCGCGCGGTGCAGATCATCCCGGAGCGTGACATGTACCGGTTGGTGATGAAGTCGAAGCTTCCGGCTGCTGAGCAGTTCGAAGAGTGGGTAGTGGGGCAGGTCCTGCCGACCATCCGCAAGACCGGTGCCTACACGGCCCAGCCAACCAACAACTCCAAGATCGTCGGCGAGCTGGCCATCCTCGAATGCTTCGACCGCCTGCTGAAGCCGGCGCCGTCGAGCAAGATGCTGATGCTGGCCAAGATCGCCGCGAACAACGGCCTCGATGCCAAATTCCTTCCTGGCTACGCCGTCGATGCCGCACCCGATGCCACCGGTGGCAGCTCCATGCCGACCAAGGCCATCACTGCCCTGATCAAAGACCACGGCATCGCCAGCACGGCGGCCGCCTTCAATCGCGCACTGGCCGCCAAGGGCTTCCTCAAGCAGCTCCAGCGCAAGAACTCCAAGCAGGTGATGGTCGACTTCTGGTGTGTGACCGACAAGGGCATGACCTACGGCAAGAACCTCACCAACCCTCAATCCCCTCGCGAGACGCAGCCTCACTGGTACGTCGATCGTTTCCTCGAACTGGCCGCACTGGTCGGGAAGGCCTGATATGAGCATGGGCCTTATGGTCGCCGCGATGAAGCTGCGCGTCGGAAATCCATTGCGCAAGCTGGTGCTGATCAAGCTCGCAGACAACGCGAGCGACGTAGGCGAGTGCTGGCCGTCCTACCAGCACATCGCCGACCAGTGTGAGATCAGCAAGCGCTCCGTCATGAACCACATCGCCGCCTTGTGTGAGGCTGGACTGTTGCGTAAGGAAATTCGGAAGGGTGGCCCGAAGGGTAACTCGTCGAATGTGTACTTCCTGACCCTCGATGGTGGTGCACCTCCTGCACCAGGGGTAGTGCAACAGATTCACCCGGGTAGTGCAGCAGGTTCACCCCCTAGTGAATCTCCTGCACCAGGGGGTAGTGCAGCAGTTGCACCCAGAACCAGTCATTCTCTTGAACCAGTCATGGAACCGGTCATTGAACCAACTGCGCCCCCGGCTCCCGCCGAGGTCGTGCCGGCTCAGGGTCGCAGCTTGGTGCTGGTGGTTGATCGCTCAGACGCTCCACGGGTTGAGATCCCCGCCGACATGCCGGGCCCCAAGGACCAGACCTGCAAAACCTTCAAGGTCTGGGCGAACTACGCCATGGCCTACCGCAAGCGCTACAGCACATGGCCAGTGTGGAATGCCAAGGTCGGCGGCCAACTCGGCCAGTTGGTCGACCGTCTCGGCGCTGACGTCGCCCACCACGTTGCAGCCCACTTCCTGAAAACCAGTGATGCCGCCGTCATACGCAAGTGCCACAGCCTCAACGAGCTGCTGGCGAACGCTGAGAGCTACCACACCCAATGGGTAACCGGTCAGCGCGTCAACGGAACCACCGCCCGCCAGATGGAGCGCACCGAAGCGAATCTGTCCGCAGCGGAGCAGGCCGCCCAAATGGTCTTGGCCAAGCGCCAGGCAGGAGAGCGCAATGAATACCTCTGAAATGAACGACCAGCAGGTTGCTGGGTTGGCTGCGGCGATCTGTGCCACGGCCGAGGCCATGGGCCAGGAGATGAGCCCAGGCACTGCGGCAATGATGGCCGAGGACTTGTGCGCTTACTCGGTGTCTGTCGTCAAATCCGCGCTGAAGGCCTGCCGCTTCGAGGTGAAGGGCAAGCTGGCGATGGCTGACATCCTGCAGCGTGTTCAGGCAGCCGACGGTCGCCCGGGCAAGGACGAGGCATGGTCCATCGCCCTGACTGCCAGCGACGAATCTGAAACCGTGATTATGACCGCCGAGATCCAGCAAGCCATGACCGCCGCACAACCAGTCTTGGCGCTGGGTGACAAGGTCGGTGCGCGGATGGCGTTCATGAGCGCTTACGAGCGACTGGTGACCAGGGCTCGCGCCGAAGCAGCTCCGACAACCTGGAGTGTTTCCCTTGGATTCGACCCGGTCCGTCGCGTTACGGCCATCGAGTCGGCCGTTCGCATGCAGCTGATCAGTCAGCAGGCCGGCACCCAGTACCTGGCTGACTTGCGCATCGTACCGATCACCGTCGACGGCCAGGCCATTGCCGGACTGCTCACTGGCTCATCCGCTCAACCATCCGCAAGCCTGCGCTCCCGCTGGCAGCAAATCAGGGATGACCTGCAGGCGCACCGCCGACGCAAAGACATTCAAAACCGCTGGGATGCACGTTCAGAGCGCCGGCGTTTCGCCTCGCGCAAGGCTGAACAGCTGAAAGCGGCAGAACAACTGGCCCGCAAGGAGAGCCTGTGATGAACGAGTCCCGCCAGCAACAAATCCTCGCCGGTCAGTCCTCAATCGCACAGAAGATCTTCGCCTACGTCCCGATCCAAACGAGCTGGAGCAACCACGAGATCCACGGCGCCGTATCGACGGCCAAGGCCACCGGCGCATCGCCCTACGCAATTCGTCGCGCCCTGGGTGAACTCAAGGAGGCCGGCCTAATCCGCGAGCCGGTCGGCGGAAAGTTTCAGCGTGACGCAGCAACCCCAAAACCAAAGAAGGAGCCAGTCATGACCCAGGCAGCCAAGCCGACCGTTGTTTCGATGAAGAAGTCCGAAGGTGCCCTGGATGTTTTGGCCGCGCTCTCGGGTGAGGTGGTCAGCCTCTCCGATGAGTTCAGCAAGCGAATGAAGGCGCTCGCAGGTCGCATTGAGGAAGTGGCGCTGTCGGTCGAGGCTGAGCGCGAGACCAATGCAGTCGCCGTGGGCAAGCTGAAGCAGTTGCAAGAGTTGCTGAAGGGGATCTCGCAATGATTCCTAAATCAGCAATGACACTGGTCTGCACTCTGGCTGGTTTTGGCATCGGCGTGTTCTGCGTCCTGATCACAGTGGCGGTGAACCATGGCTGAACTCGCATTGATCCGCACCGCCCAAGGCTTGGTGCCAGCCACCGAAGCTGACCGCGAACTGGTCCAGAAGTGGAAGGCTGGCCAGGTCATTCACGGCAAGTTCACTCGCATGCGCAACGGCAAGTTTCACGGCAAGTTCTTTTCGATGCTTGATCTGGCATGGGAGTACTGGGAGCCGGTTGGCGGCCTCATCCCGCGCCAGGAGATGCGCGGCATTCAGGGGCTGGCCAAGTTCTTCGAGGCGCAGAGCGGCAAGCCGGGGCAGCTGTCTCATGCCGTCGCGGCTTACGTCGCCGGTCTGGAGACTGCCCGCGCCGAACGCTTCCCAGCGGTAGACAAGAGCCGTGAAGCCTTCCGCGAATGGGTGACGATCGAGGCCGGCCACTTCCACCTGGTGCACACGCCGGAAGGTATCCGCAAAGAGGCCAAGTCGATCAGTTGGGCAAATATGGACGATACGGCCTTCGAGCCACTTTACCGCGACGTGTTTAACGCCTGCTGGCGGTTGGTGCTGTCTGCGCATTTTGATCGTGAGGCAGAGGCGTTGTCTGCTGCTGATCAGATGGGGAGCTATGCATGAGACTCGCCCTCAAGGAAGCCAAGGCAAAGAAGTGCCGGAATCCGGCCTGCGGGGCAAGCTTCAAGCCGTCATTCTCCACCGCGCAAAAGGTGTGCAGCTGGGCATGTGGCTTGGCCATCAAGGACGTGAATCAGGAGAAGGCGCGCAAGTCGCTGGCCCAGATCGAACGCCGCGAGATCAAGGTCCGCAAGGAGAAGCTGAAGAGTAGGGCGGATCACCTAAAGGACACGCAGATCGCCTTTAACGCTTGGGTTCGCGACCGGGACGCCGAGTTGCCGTGCATCAGCTGCGGCCGGCATCACCAGGGCAAGTACGACGCAGGACACTACAGGACGGTGGGGAGTAACCCGGCCTTGCGCTTTGAGCCGCTCAACTGCCATCGCCAATGCTCGCCCTGCAATACCCAGCTATCCGGAAACATCGTGAACTACCGCATCGAGTTGGTGAAGCGAATCGGCGCTGAGGCGGTCGAGTGGCTGGAAGGGCCACACGAGGCGAAGCGCTACACCATCGAAGATTTGAAGGCGATGACCGCCGAATACCGGGCCAAGACCCGAGAACTGAAAAAGGGGCAGGCAGCATGAAATTGATCAACGCACGTCAAGCATGGACAGACGCACAGCATGAGTCGAACGCCTCAATCAGTGCGGCAGCGGCTGACCGGGCAAAATCCGCGACTGTCGTCCGGAAGGAGAAGGCCGCGCTTCGAGAAATCATCTTTGCCGCCCAGGGCGAGGACAAGGAAGAACGCATCATGGCTGTGCGCCAGAAGATCCACATTGCCGAGACGCGCCGCACGCCTATTGGACGTTCGACACATCGAGCCGCTCATCTGGTGACCATGGGGAAGGTGCAGAAGGCAATCGAGTCGCTGCCATTTCAGGTGCAGCAGCTGGGGCACTACCTCTACCACCCGTGCATGACCGTCGTGCACATGCTCAACGCCGAAAAGCTGATTTGGTCGGATACGGACTTTAGCTCGCTCACCGACGCGAAGGCGGCGAAGGTGCATTGCCTGATCACCTGCGCGCTTCAGTCCTACAAGGCCGAGGCGAGCGGGGGTGATGCGTGGGGCCCAGCGCGAGTGTCCGACGCCATGATGAAGTTGTATGGGATCGCTATCCAGCCCAAGCATTGGGATCGCGACTGGCTCGACATCTGGAATTTCCTGCGAAAAGCTATCGAGGAAGTGGATATTCAGGCACAACAACCGGTGTGGCAGGTTATTCACGCAGAAAATTCAGAGGATGCGGCATAAAGGTATTGCTATGGTGGGGAATTTGATGTACTTTTCCCACACTGCGCAACTTACCTCCAGCGCACGACAACTTCGAAACCCGGCCACCGCGCCGGGTTTTTTTATGCCTCGAATTTACCTGTAGCCAGGACAGCCTTCGGGAAGGCCTGGACGTCGATAGCCGGATAGTGCGACGTACGGAATCAACACCGGCAGCCCGCGCACCCTGACCTCAAACTTGCTTTCGGGGTGGCGCGAGACTGGATCAGCGAGATCGATGCAATGGGGCGTCGACGTTGAGAAGGTCTTTGGCAGACAGCTCGGAAAGACGAGCGCACCTATTCAGGGCCTCTGCATTCGCTGGGGCTTTTTCGTTTCCGGAGATCAAGATGAAAAGTGAATACCGCGAACTGATTGAGTCGATAGTCGGTAAAAAGCAGAAGCTTGCAGAGGCGAAACGCATGCAGTCCGATGCAAAGGCTCAGTTGATGAAAGTGGATGGATATGTGTCATTTAATGAAGCCAGCCTGAATGAATCGGAAGCCAGGCTGGCTGAACTTGAAACCCTGATTTTTGGTTAAAACCCTAAGCACTTCCCTAGGGTGTGCTCATACATGTCAGGGCCACGAAAGGCCTTCTCTTTCTTATCAAGGTCAATCACAACCATTTGATCCCAAGCCTCGACAAAGTCAGTGCGGAGATAAAGCGTGTCGCAGATTTCCTGGGCTGTTCCAGTTGCGGTAATGGCATAAAAAGACGACGTCTCCTCCCATCTATCCGTAGAAATCTCTTTGACTTTCTCTACAAATGAGTCGTAGCGCTTTTGATAGCTACCCGTGTCCTTTATGCGGAAAGTGATAATGAAGTGCCCCATGGTTCCATCCCTTTTGTTGCGATTGTAGGAATTTCGACGATAGCACGGAGCCATACGCCCGCCACCGAGCGGGCTTTTTTATTCCTGACTCCCTTACGGGGAGGAACCGAGATGCCAAACATGCCAGACAAACCAGACACATGGGCGATAGCGCTTGCGTGGTTGAGCCAGCATTCGCCGATCCTCTATGCGGCTGCGCTGTCCTGCGCCATGGCCGTGTTGCGGATTACTTACGGTGGCGGTACTCGTCGCCAGATGCTGGTGGAGGGCGCCATCTGCGGCGGCCTCACACTGACCATCATCAGCGGACTGGACTTCTTCGGCCTGCCCCAGAGCATGGCTACCTTCGCCGGCGGCTGGGTTGGTTTCCTGGGCGTGGAGAAGATCCGCAACATCGCTGACCGGGTGACTGACTTCAAGTTGCCGAGCCGGAAGACAGAGTAAGTCGCGACACGTTTCGCGAATCAGCAAATTGTGTCGCGACACTGGAGAGAGAAATGACCCAAGAGTACATCGGTACCAAACAGATCACCGGCTGGCCTGCCATTAAAGATGGCGTTGAAGGCTATGGCGTGAAGTACGAGGACGGCTACACCAGTTGGAGCCCGAAGGACGTTTTCGAAAAGGCGTACATCGGGATCGGCCAGGTAAAGGAGCTTCCTCCGCATGTGCAACGGATGATTGGTGAGAAGGCGCAGAACGATGACCGTCTTGCCAAGCTGAACGCCTTCATCAAAGCCCCAGGCTTCCGTGAGTTGAGCGCCAAGTCGCAAGAGTTGCTGACGACTCAGGCCGGAGCAATGACCGAGCTGTCCGAGATTCTGGCTGAGCGTATCGCTCTCTGAGGTGATGCATGGGTAACGTAACCCGCCTTCGCCACGCTCTCCCGATGAGCCAGGACATCAACAAGACCCTGACGGAACTGGATAGCGCGATCGCAAAGGCCATCGCCGCCGCCAAGGCTGCCGGACTTCCACAGGGCCTGATCGTCGCCGAGCTGCACGGGCACGCCCACGCACAGACCCACAGCATGGTGAAGGCATGACTGCAAAGCTCGTTGAGTTCAAGCGGGAGGATTGGCGCGACGCCGCCAAGACCCTGCGCAAGATCGCAGATGACCTCGATGCCGGTGTGCATCCGGAATGCACTGTAGGCGCGCTGACCCTCATGGGGCCGAAAGGCGAAGTGACGGTGTTCGGTCTGGGTCCTAAGTGCGACGACCTGCAGTGCCTGGGTGCAATGCGCCTGGGTGAGCAGAAGCTAATTGATGTGCTGCTTGGTCAAGACGATTGATCATTGTATTTGCTCGGTTTGCCCCCATGATTAGCTCTCTAATCAAGGAGTAACACAATGAGCGATTTTGCAGTAGGTAAGACAGCGCGGCTTAAATGCGGCGGGCCACTCATGAGTATTGGTGCCATTTCTGGCACCGTCGGGGATGAGGATGGCGTCATGGTTAAGTGCGATTGGACGGATAAAACCGACAAACCCCAATCAGTAATCTACCGACTAGAGCAGCTTGAGTTGGACGACGGTTCTGTAGAGGGTTTTTTCTCGATTTGATGGATGTATGGATATGACTCTGAAGCAACCCGACTGGGAGGCAATCGAACGTGCCTACCGGGCCGGGTTGCTTTCAGTTCGCGCGATAGGTGAGTCGCATGGTGTAAACCACGCCACCATCCTGAAGCGAGCAAAGAAAGAAGATTGGAAGCGGGACCTGACTGATCAGGTTCGTGCGGCAACCAAGCAGAAAGTAACCACGGCGGTAACCACCAAAAGTAACCAGTCGAAAGTGGTTACCGATGCCGAGATTATCGAAGAGGCGTCCGACCAGGCTGCGGCCGTTATTCTGGCTCATCGTTCGGGACTGGCTCAGTGGCGCGGCATTGCCGATAAGCTCAGCACTGTACTCGCGGGCATGGAAGTGAACCCGGACAACGCCGGCGACTTCGCCCGCTCCTTGAACGCTGGTGTTGATGCTCAGCTCAAGGTCATCAAGGGTGAGCGCCAGGCCTACAACCTCGACACTGAGACCGGTGACAAGACAGTCAGCGACCTAGCTGCACTGATGGACGAACTATCGAAGGAAGCCTGACATGAAGCCCGAGCACTTGAAGCTGCTCAGGGATCGGTTCTGGCGCCTGAACAATCTCTACTGGATCACCGACAAGAACGGCAAGAAAGTCCGCTTCCGCATGACGCAGGAGCAGATCGACTACTTCCAGGGCATGCACACCAGAAACATCATCCTCAAGGCGAGGCAGCTGGGCTTCACTACGCTGGTCTGTATCGTCCAGCTGGATGCTGCGCTGTTCGAGGCTGCTAAGTGCGCGCTGATCGCTCACACCCTGACGGACGCCAAGCGCCTGTTCCGGGAGAAGGTCAAGTACGCCTACGACAATTTGCCCAAGGAGATCAGGGCAGTTAACCCGGCACGCAATGACGCTGCCGGAGAGTTGGTGTTCAGTAAGGGCGGCTCGCTCTATGTCTCGACCTCATTCCGCGGCGGCACGCTGCGTTACCTGCACGTTTCCGAGTTCGGGAAGATCTGCGCTAAATTCCCGCACAAGGCGCGGGAGATCGTCACCGGCGCCTTTGAAGCAGTGGCCGCTGAATGCTTCGTCACCATCGAGTCGACAGCAGAAGGTCGGGCCGGATATTTCTTCGACTACAGCCAGTCTGCAGAGAAGCAGCAAATGGCCGGCGTGCCCCTGGGCCTGCTGGACTGGAAGTTCTTTTTCTTCAGCTGGTGGCGCAACCCGCTGTACTGGCTGGATTCGACCGACGTCGTCATCCCGGACCGGCTGACCAAGTACTTCGATGACCTGGCCGCCAAGCACCGCATCGTCACAAACCCAGGCCAGCGCGCCTGGTATAGCGCCAAGGAAAAAACCCTCGGCGAAGACATGAAACGCGAATACCCATCGATACCTGCCGAAGCATTCCAACAGACGATCGAGGGTGCCTACTACGCCAAGCAGTTCACCAAGCTGTATGCGGCCCAGCGTATCGGCAAGCTGCCAGACAACAGTCACTTGCCGGTTCACACGTTCTGGGACATCGGTGTCGGCGACTCCACGGCAATCTGGTTCGTCCGGATCGTTGGCGACGAATACCACGTCATCGACTTCTACCAGAACAGCGGGGAAGGCCTGCGGCACTACATGAAGGTGCTTAAGGATCGAGGTTACACCTACGCCGAGCACTGGGGCCCCCACGACATCGATAACCGCGAATTCGGCAGCGATGGCAAGACCCGCCGAGAGCTCGCCCGAGAGGGCTACGAGATCGACGGTCAGCGCTACTCGATGACGTTCCAGGTGGTGCCGAAGCTCGGTATCGACGAAGGCATCGAGCAGGCCCGCGAGATACTTCCTAAATGCGCTTTCGACGAAGCCAAGTGCGAGGAAGGCATCACCGCCTTGG
This sequence comes from Pseudomonas fluorescens group sp. PF-69, assembly GCF_054481235.1. Taxonomy (NCBI): domain Bacteria; kingdom Pseudomonadati; phylum Pseudomonadota; class Gammaproteobacteria; order Pseudomonadales; family Pseudomonadaceae; genus Pseudomonas; species Pseudomonas fluorescens group sp. PF-69. The sequence continues at coordinate 4,884,396 of NZ_JBTMNC010000001.1, forward strand.
AGAGTTACCGCAAGGAGTGGGACGACAAGCGTGGGTGCTGGAAGGACAAACCCCTTCACGATTGGTCGTCTCACCCGGCCGATGCATTCCGGTACTTCGCTGTCGCCCAGAGCGCAAGGAAGCCGGTCAAATCAATCAAAATGGGATTCGCACGCTAATGGCAGACGTCACCTACACCCGCCCGGAATACGACGCGGCACAGTCCCGTTGGCGGCTGGTGCGCGACGTGTGCAAGGGATCCGAAACGGTCAAAGCTCGCGGCGACGTTTATTTGCCAAAGCCTAATCCGCACGATATCAGCCAAGAGAACGTCGAGCGGTACAAGGGTTACAAGCAGCGTGCCGTGTTCTACAACGCCACCGGCCGGACGAAGCACAGCCTAGTGGGCGCGGTGTTCCGCACCTGGCCAACGCTGACCGTCCCCCGCGCTCTCGACTACGTATCGAAGGACATCGACGGGCAGGGCGTCAGTATTTACCAGCAGTCCCAATCGGTTATCGGGCATTTGCTCGAAGTCGGGCGTCACGGGCTCCTGGTGGACTACGCCGCCGTCAAGGCCGGCACCGTGAGTAAGGCCGACGAGCAAGCAGGCCGTGCTCGGGCGAGTGTTGCCAGCTACCCGGCCGAGTCCATCAGGAACTGGAAGACTCGCAAGGTTGGGGGGCAGCACCTGCTGAGCCTGGTTGTCTTGCGCGAAGAGGTGGACATCGACACCGATGACGGCTTCGGCAGTGAGCGGGTTGTGCAATATCGAGTGCTGCGCCTGGACGACGCCGGTCTTTACACGCAGGAGGTCTGGCAAGAGGGCAGCAGTGAGACGGCAATGATCATTCCGCCTTTCACGCCATTGAATGGCCTTGGGCAGCCTTGGAAGTTGATCCCTTTCCAGTTCCTGGGCAGCGAGAACAACGACACCAGCATCGACGATTCGCCGCTGTACGACATGGCCGTACTCAACATCGGCCACTATTGCAACAGTGCGGACTACGAGGACTCGGTGTGGTTCTCCGGACAGCCACAATTCTGGATATCCGGGCTTGATGAAGCCTGGCGCGATCACTTGGAAGCGAACGGTATCTATGTTGGCTCTCGGGCGCCCCTGACGCTCCCGGCCAACGGTTCGTGCGGCTTTGCTCAGCCTGAACCGAACACTCTCGTCAAGGAGGCCATGGACGCCAAGAAAGAGGACATGGTGTCGCTCGGCGCCCGGCTGATCGAACGGGGTAGCGCGGTGAAGACCGCGACCCAGGCTGACAACGACAGCGCCGCCGAACACAGCGTCTTGTCGTTGGTGGTGAGCAACGTCAGCGAGGCCTACAGCCAGTGCCTGATCTGGATGGCCGAGTTTGTGAATGCTCCGGGCGAAACCCTCTACAAACTCAATCAGGACTTCAGTCAGATCACCCTGGACGCGACGATCCTTTCCGCACTGTTCAATGCAGTGCAGGGCGGCAAGCTGCCGGCGGGCGACTTCTGGCAGTACCTGCGCGATCGCGGGGTTATCGATCCAGAAAAGACCGACGACCAGATCCGCGATGAACTGGAAACCGAGAATCCCGGTCCCGACCTGGATGACGACGAGGTAATCCCGAATGGCGGCAAACCAAGCGATCCTTGATGCCACGATTCGGCATGCCGTGTTCCTCGAGCAACTGAAGTCGGGAGAGGTCGCGAAGTTCGGGCCTTTCCTCAAGGAGATCGACCGCTCGATTCGTGAGCGGCTGACCCGGGCAGATCTGACGGATTACACCGTCGCTCGGTTGGAGCGGCTGCTAAGCGAAGTCGATAGCCTGCTGCTAGGCATCTTTGACCGGTACAGCGAGAAGCTGAACCTCGACTTGGTGGATATCGCCAACTACGAGGCCGAGTTTGAAGCGACCAGCCTGACCCGGGCGGCACCGGTGGGCGTCACCTTCGACGCGGCGGTGCCAGGCGCTGCTGCAATCAGGGCGGCGATCCTCACCAATCCGCTCAGCGTGCGCGGCGCCGACGGCGGGAAGCTGCTCAAGTCGTTCATTGATGGCTTTACTAGCGCCGAGCGGCAACGCCTCACAGGCGCGATCAGACAGGGCTTCTTCGAAGGCCAGACCAACTTCCAGATCATCAAGAACATTCGCGGCACTAAGGCGCTCCAGTACAACGACGGAATCCTGGCTACGACCAACCGCAACGCTGGCGCGATCGTGCGGACGGCGGTGCAGCACGTCGCCACCCAGGCACGCATGGAGACGCTGAAAGCGAACTCCGATGTCGTGCCGTCGGTGGAGTGGGTCAGCACCTTGGATTCGAAGACAACCAGCCAGTGCCGCACGCTCGATAAGCGCCGGTTCAAGCTGACCGAGGGGCCGAGGCCGCCGATCCACATCAACTGTCGCTCGACGGTGGTGGCGGTGACGCGCTTCAACGCCTTGTTCGCCAAGGACGCTACGCGGGCTTCCATCGGTGACAGCGGCGCTCAGCAGGTGAGGGCAGACCTCAGCTACTACGACTGGCTCAAGCAACAGCCGGCGGCGTTTCAGGATAGGGCTATCGGCCCGGTCCGGGCGAAGCTGTTCCGTGAAGGCGGACTGAGCATTGAGCGATTTGCCGAGCTGCAGCTTGATCGCAACTTTTCACCTCTGACTCTCGTCCAGATGAAGGCTCTTGAGCCTCTAGCGTTTGAGCAGGCCGGGCTACTTTGAAACTAAAGTGTTCCCTTAATTGTTGAGGGGCATTAGATTCAATCTGCACTTCAGACAGGCAGGAGAGTCACATGGAAGCAGAGAAGCCAAAGGCATCACCGGAGAAGTTGGCGAAGGTTGTTCAAGCATATTGCTGCATTGATCAGCAGTGGCTGGGGGATGGCGAGATCTATCCACTTGTTGAAGAAATGGCTAAAGCTTGGAGCGGTTTCTTTCTGGACACTTTTCGACTCGTGTTCAGCCGCACGCAAGTCAAATCAGCTAAATACGGTCAATTGGTGGAAATTGTCTCTCTGCCATACGCAGCAGGGCTTGAAGACAGCCCGGAAATTGTGAAGGAACTCTGCGCCAAATACGGATATGCGCTTCTAATAGCAGGGGCGTGGCGACCAGGCATTGAAATTTACTTTGTAGCGCGAAACGTCATGGATCTTAATTCTGCGCTAAAAAAATTTGGCGAGACAGTCCATGTGAGGCTGTAAAGGTCACGCAGTGACTTTCTAAAAATCAGAGTTATTTGAACCCGCCTCGGCGGGTTTTTTTATGCCCGCAGGCAGGGCCTGCACCAACGTCTCTGGGAGACAACAAATGCTGAAATTCCAACTGGACAGCCTGGACGGTGTCGATGAATCCGTGCGCGCTCTTTACACCGAGAAAGACGGCAAGTTCGTACTCGGCATTGAAGGTTTGCCACAACCTGAGGATGTTTCGGGCCTGAAGGCAAAGGTCGATGAACTGCTCGGTGAGAAGAAAGCCGCCGAGAAGAAGGCGCGGGAAGCGGAAGAAGCGGCGCGACTTGAGCGTGAAGAACTCGCCCGCAAGTCCGGCAACGTCGAAGAGCTCGAAAAGTCCTGGTCTGAAAAATACAACCGCCGCGAAGCTGAGCTGAACGGCATGTTGGAGCAGGAGCGTGGAACGCTGAGCACTCAGATCCGGGATCTGACTGTAGGCCGTACTGCTACCGATATCGCGTCCGCCTTGGCGATTCCAGGCAGCGCAAAAGCCCTGTTGCCGCACATCGAGCGCCGCCTGAGCGTCGAGCAGCGCGACGGGAAGCCTGTTGTGGTCGTTCTTGACGCACAGGGCAAGCTCTCGGCTGCAACGCTGGATGAGCTGAAAGCAGAATTCGCAAACGACGTGGCGTTCGCGCCATTGATCGCGGGTAGCAAGGCATCGGGTGGCGGGGCCAACGGTGCAGGTGGTGGGGGCGGGGCCCCGAAAGGAAATATCGGCGGCACTAAAACGGAACGCACTGCGGCAATTGCCGACAAGTTTCCAGATCTCCCTCAATCGTAAGGAATAGCTCATGTCCCTGTCTCAAATGCAGGTCTTCAACCAGTACATCATGCCGGCGACACTCGAAACGCTGGATCAGATGACTGCTGCGTTCAACGCTGCCAGCAATGGCGCGATCATCATCTCGGCGGAAGGCTTCACCGGCGATTTCCTCCAAGAGTCGTTTTTCCAGACCTTGGCCGCTGCTCAGCGCCGCGTTGATCGCTACGCCGCCAACGGCGCGGCACCAATCACCGACCTGACCGAACTGAAGAACTCGTCGGTCAAAATCGCTGGCGGCTTCGGCCCGATCCGCTACGAACCTGCTCAGATGAGCTGGCTGCAGCGTCCTACAGTGCAGGGCATTGAGGTCGCCTCGCGCGCCTTCGCCGAAATCCTGCTCAAGGATGAACTGAATACTGCGATCGCGGCGCTGGTGGCAGCGATTACCGCTCAATCGGCAGCTGTGAACGATGTTTCGGCCACGGCGGGTATCACCCAGTCCGGTCTGAACAATGCGCACGCGAAGTTCGGTGATGCGAGCCAATCGCTGGTTGCTCAAGTCATGCAGGGCACCACATGGCACAAGCTGGTCGGCCAGGCCATTGCCAACTCGACCAACCTGTTCGTCGCCGGCAACGTCCGCGTCGTCGATATCCTGGGCAAGGTGACCGTAGTCACCGACGCGCCGGCGCTGATGCAGGCTGGCACTCCAAACAAGGAAATCATCCTGTCTCTGGTGTCCGGCGCTGCGTTGGTGCACGACAACCGCGATCAGGTATCGAACGTTGATACCTCCAACGGCAAAGAGCGCATCGAGACCACTATTCAGGTCGACTACTCCTTCGGTCTGGGCCTGAAGGGTTACACCTGGGATCAAACCAACGGCGGCAAGTCGCCGACCGATGCCGAGATTGCCACCGGCACCAACTGGGACAAGACCGCCACCAGTATCAAGCACACCGCCGGTGTTGCTCTGATCGGTGACGCTTCCAAGTAACCCCATGATGTCCGAACCGGGACGTTTGCCCGGCTTGGCGGAGATGCAATCATGAGCAATAAAATCTGGTACCTGCCTGGTCCGTTCCATCAGTATCTGGAGGACGTGAAAGGCCTGGCGAAGGAGCGCGGCCTCCGAATCATCGACGCGAATGTCACCGAAAGCCGCGAGGGTGAGGCCGATGATGTGCCGGAGGTGACGGTGCGACAGGTTGATTCAGCGCCGGCGCTGCTGATCGCCGACAGCGCGGCTGTTGACGGCGCTGCATTGCAGGAGCTGATCGGCAATTTGAACGCAGAGCGTGACGGCATCGTGCTGCTGATCGACGCCGCCGAGGGTCTGTCGGAGCTGGAGCATCCGGGCGCCGGCGAACTGCCAATCCGCTTGTTCGGTGCGCTGAAAGCGATTCACGAGGGTTTCGAAACCCTCACGAGCGAGCGCGACAACCTGGCGAGCGAGGCCGAATTGCTTCGCGCCGAAGTCTCGCGCCTGCAGGCTGCGGCAGAGCCGGTCGACAATGCCGAAAAGATCGCTGGTCTCAAAGCGAAACTGGACGCCGCCAACGTGACGTATCGGGCGAACGCTTCGGTAGAATCGCTGGAAAAGTCAGTTGCTGACCTGCAGCAGGCGTAATAATCCGGGTGCCCGGCAACGCGGCATCCGATCAAGAACACCACAGCGAGCTGATCATGACTCTCATCATCGAGGACGGTACCGGCAAGCCTGACGCCGAAAGCTACGCATCCGCCGAGGATCTGGCTATGTACGCCGTGAAGTTCGGCGTGACCATCCCGCCAGATGTGCCAGCACAGGAAGCGCTGCTGCGCCGGGCTGCGCTGGCAATGGATGGCATGACGTGGAAAGGGCGCAAGACCAATAGCGAGCAGGCCCTGTCCTGGCCGCGCCGGGAAGTACTGCTGGATCACGAGATCAAGCCCGACAATTACCTGCCGGCGCGCATCCAGTACGGCCAGATGGCCCTGGCCGCGGAGATTCATCAGGACGACATCGACCCGGTGGAGAAGCGCAAAGGGGCAGTGCTGCTTGATCGTGTTGAGGGGGCGGTGACGCGGCAGTATGCAGCGATCCCGAGCACCAGCAATCGCTTGTTGCCAGCGGCGCCGGACCGGCCGAGCGCGACGCAGTTTGCGGATTATCTACATCGTCGGGGATTGTTTGCTGTTCGGTCATGACCTAAAAAGATCATGCTGTGCTCTAAATGATACTTTCTCGCTACTCATTGGTGATGTATTGTGTATGCATAAACCAACGAGAGGCGTCCACATGCTACCTAATCCTAAGCACAAAAGTTTCCCAGAGGCTCTACGTAACGCTCGCAAGGCGGCTGGAATGACTCAGGCGGAGCTTTCTATCGCTGCTGATATTTCGAATGTGATGGCGGGCCGCTATGAGCGTGGCATGCACAGTCCAGAAATGAGCACATGGGCAAAGCTGAACAAAGCGCTGTTCGCTGAGGTAAACGAAAGCGAACTGGAGGCAATCATCCAAGATGATTTCACCGAGATTGCTTTGGGTGAGGCGTCTGTAGAGGAGATTATTGAAGAGCTGAAAAAGCGCGGTTTCGCCAAGGTCACGCTCGCAAGCGAATAACGTTCCCAGTCATTCAAGCCCGCCTTGCGCGGGCTTTTTTTATGAGGTGCTCATGGCCTTCTACGACGAAATGGCCGTGATGGCTCTGGAGATGATCACAGAGTTCGGCCAGCCCGTAACCATCAGAAAGACGGAGCCGGGCGAGTACGATCCTGAGACGGGCGGCGAAGCGCCAGGCGCAACCGTTGAGCAAATTGCCCAGGGTATTCTGCTCGACTTCACCGGTCAGGAATTCCAGAACAACAGCCTCATCAAGCAGGGCGACAAGAAACTGAAGATCGCCGCGCAGGGGTTGGGGTGGGTTCCGGGTCTGCTGAACAAGGTGATCATTCAGGGGCGCACCTGGTCAATTGTGCCGCCGTTGAAAGAGGTGAATCCCGCCGGGACGCCGATCCTCTATGAGCTGCAGGTGCGGTCATGAGCCGGGCAGGCGCCGGCCAGTCCGGCAGCTTCGCCCTTAGCCTGGCTGAGTTCGCCGCTCAGACCAGCGAAGCCATCGACGCCAGTGTGCGCGAGATCATCATCGAGGTCGGCAGCAGCCTGATCCGCATGTCTCCCGTGGGTAACCCGGAGATCTGGGCCGCAAACGTCGCTCACCGTGAGGCGAACACCCGGGCGGCCGACGACTATGACTTCAAAGTCGCGGTCCGCAACACAATCATCAATCTTAATGAATCGAACTTCACCAAAGCTGGCAAGCTGCGAAAGGGTGTGAAGTACGCCAAAACCCTGACAAAGACCGAGCGCGACCAGAACTTCAACGTGAACGGTCTTGTGGCAGGAAAGGATTACGTCGGCGGCCGGTTCCGCGCGAACTGGCACATTTCGCTGGGCGTAGTCGAGAGCGTCACCTTCGACGAGGTTGACCCGAGCGGCGCCGAGACTGTCGCCGCTTTGGTCGCCGCGATGAGCGACTTCACCGCCGGCCAGATCGCCTACATCATCAACAACTTGCCCTATGCGATCCCGCTTGAGTTCGGTCATTCCACGCAGGCCCCTGGCGGCATGGTCCGGGTAACCGTGGCTCGCTTCCAGCAGATCGTGCAGGAGGCCATCAGGAACAATCAGGTATGAGTCACGCACGTGCCCGTCAGGCCATCGAAACGAAGCTGGCTGCATGGTCAGCCGCGCGCCCGATACGAGTGGCCTACTCGAATCAGCCATTCACACCGAATCCATCTGAAACCTATCTCAGGGCTTTCCAGCTTCCAGCCAGCACTACCTGCCGCTATCTCGGTGGGGACGCCTACGAGTACACCGGCGTCTATCAGATCAGCATCGTTTGTCCGTCTGCTCAGGCCATGGCCACCGCAGAGACTCTTGTTGAAGAGCTGACACGCCTTTTCCGCGTAGACACGCCACTTTCCCGCGACGGGTTCGATGGCCTCATCACTGAACCAGTAGATCAGGGCCCAACTATCACAGAGTCGGCGACCTACACGGTCCCGGCCAGCTTCACCTATGTGGGTGTCGCAGACCAACCGCCCGCTGGGGCATAACCTACCGCCGCCAGGCGGGCATCAAAGAGGAAATACACCATGTCCGCACGCTTCCCGCTGCCGAATGGCGCTGTGCTGGAGATCGCCAGCGTTATGGGGCCCGCCGTTGCTTTCACGGCTCTGACCAATGCGAAGCCACCAGTCGCTGCCTCTGTAGGGCACAGCATTGAAAACGGCGATGTCCTGCTGATCAATTCTGGTTGGGCGCTGATCAATGATCGCGCAGTGAAGGCATCTGGCATCGCCGCCGATGCTTTTGCTTTGACTGGTCTCAACACGACCAACACTGACAAATACACCGTCGGCGCAGGCGCTGGCTCTGTGATTCCTGTGTCCGGATGGACGCAAATCTCGAAAGTCACTTCTTTCACCTCCTCCGGCGGCGAGCAGCAGTATCAAACTGTCGGGTACCTGGAAGATGACGATGACAAGCAGTTTCCAACCAACCGCAACCCAACCACGATCACCATCGTGGTAGAGGATCAGCCAACCGCTCAATACGTCGAGACTGTCGAAGGGTTCGACGACACCAAAGAGCTTGCCGTGGTGCGCATGAAGTTGCGGAACGGCGATCAGATCCTGTACCCGGGTTATGTGAGCATCACTCCTGATCCGACCATGGAGCGCAACAACGTAATGACCCGAACCATCAGCATCGGGCTTTCGGCTCGTTCGCTCCGCTATTTGGCCGGCGCATAAGGATTTCCCATGGCAAAGATCAGGATCGCCCAGAACCCTACGTTCAAGGCATTCGTGCACATACCAATTGTTGGGTGTGAGCCCGAGGCAATCGAGTTCACCTTCAAGTATCGCGATCGCCCGGGGCTCGCCGCTCTGTTCGACGAGTGGAATTTGAAGGCGAAGGAAATGCGCGAGGGATTCGGTAAGGGTGCCACGCTATCGGATGTCGTTGCGGCCGAAACCGAGTATCAAGTGCAGCAGGTCAAGGATCTGGTCGCTGGTTGGGGCTTCGATGACAAGTTCGATGACAAGAGCATCCTTGCCCTTGTTAAGTCCTGTCAGGGTACCGCTGAGGCGGTCGTGAGTGCCTACCAGAGTGCATTCAACCAGGCTCGCCTGGGAAACTGAGGGCGGCAGCCAAGGCGTTGTACGAAAGCGGCCCATCTGCTGAGCAGTTGGCAATTCTCGGGCTGACGGCTGCCGATATGTTGGATGAGGATGTCGAGATCTGGCCATGCAATTGGCCGGTCTTTCTGTTGTTCAACCGAATGTCCACGCAGTGGCGGGCCGGCCCCGGCGGCGCTGTCGGCTTGGATTACAACTGCATTCGCGACGTAGCCGGTTTCCTCGGCATCAAGAAAAAGAAACTCGCTGAAATCTTTCCTGACCTGCAGGTGCTGGAAGGCGAAGCCCTGCGCGTCATGGCGGAGGAAAGGGAAAACAGCCCGTAACCACGGGCACTTATTCAAGGTGAGTCGATGAACATTGCAGAACTCGGCGTCAAGATCGACTCGGCCGATGCAATCCAGGCTAAAACGAGTCTGGATGAGATGGCGAAGGCCGGCGGCCGGGCCGAGCAGTCCGCCGTTTCGCTGATGAACGAAATGCAGGCGCTGGAGAAGTCTCTTTCTACCAGTGCCAAGACCACGCAGGACCTCGCCAAACAGCGTGATGCGTTGGCGAAGCTGACCAAGACCGGCGCCTATGGCGAGGCTGAGGCAGCGAAGATCTCAGCACAGCTCGATAAGCAGCAGGTGGCGCTGGCCAAGTCGGCCATGGACGAGCAGAAGGCGCTGAATAGCTTGTTGGGGGCAATTGACCCGGCCCGCGCCGCGCTGGCGAAACTGGACACCCAAGTCGAGCAGCTGGGCAAGCATATGGATGCCGGTCGGATCAGCCAGGACGAGTACAACTCGGCCCTCAGCAAGATCGACAAGGACTACGACAAACTCAACAAAACCACCACCGCCTTCGACAAGCTGCGCCTCGGCACCCGTCAGGCACAGGAAAACGTCGTTCAGTTGGGAAATGCGTTGTCCACGGGAGACTGGGGCAGCGGTGTTCGTGCGGTCGCTCAATTGGGCGCCGATGCGGGTGAGGGCGCCGCTGGGTTGCTCGCTATCCTCGGCCCACTCGCGCTCGCTACCGCAGCCGTGGGTGGGCTGGCATACGCTTTTTACAAAGGCAGCGAGGAGCAGGACAGCTACAACAAGTCTCTGATCCTGACCGGCAACTTCGCCGGCGTGAGTGCCGCGCAACTTGGCGATATGGCGCGCCAGGTCAGCGCAACAGTGGGCACCACTGGGCAGGCTGCTGAGGTACTGGCGCTGCTGGCGGGCAATGGCAAAATCGCCGGCGAAAGTTTCACCGGCATCACCCAAGCCGCTGTGTCGATGCAGGAAGCGACCGGCAAGGCCGTAAGCGAGACGGTTGCCGAGTTCTCTAAACTGGCCGACGACCCGGTTAAGGCGTCCGCTGCGCTGAATGAGCAGTACCACTACCTCACGGCCTCGGTTTACTCGCAGATTGCTGCACTGGAGAAGCAGGGCGACCACGCCGGCGCCGTGAAACTGGCGACCGAGCAGTATGCCGACGCGATCAACGAGCGTACGCCGCACATTCTGGAAAACCTGAGTTTCTGGGAGAAAGGCTACAACGCAGTTGCGCGTGCAGCGGACAACTTAAAGAACATTGGCCGGCCGGATATCAACGCCGATATCGAGCAGGCTCGGCGCAACCTGGAATCGGCCCAGTCGGGCAATGTTGGTCTGTTCCAGAACAAGCAGGAGATGATCGATCTCTACCAGAATCGTCTCAACATGCTGGAGGACCAGAAGGCGGCGGAAGCTGATATCGCCAAGTGGGAAGGGGAGCAGGCGAAAGCCCAGCAAGATGCTGTTACCGCCATGGGAAAGGTCGACTCCCTGACCAAGTCGGCGTGGACGAATGAGCAGAAGCGCACTGAGGCGATCAAGGAGTACAAGCGGCAGCTCGAAGACATCCGCAAAGTGTCGCCAAACGATCCGCGGCTGAATCAGGCGACAATCGACAAGAACCTGGCGAACATCAACGACCAGTTCAAGGATCCGAAAGCCGGTGGCACGCAGGTCGATCTGACCGGGTTCAACAATGCCAAAAATAATCTCGCAGCCATCAGCGAGGAATACAAAAACGCCCAGAAGGAACTGGATGCGGCGCAGAAGGCCGGGCTTATTTCGCAGGCCGACTATGCCCTGAAACGCGAAGCGCTGATCGGCAACGAGCGCGACGAGGTGACTGCGGCTTACGAGGCGGAGATCGCCGCGCTGGAAGCCGCGAAGGCGAAGAAGGCCACCTCTGCCGCGCAAAGCATCCAACTGGACCAGAAGATCGCTGACGCACGCGCGGGGATGGTAAAGGCGCAGAAGGACGCGGATAGCCAACTCGAGGTTCTGGCCACGAACGAGACCGGCCGTCTCGCCCAACAAGAGCGTGCGATCGCGACCTACGTTCAGGCGCTGGCTCAGCAGCAGCGAGCGCTGGAACTGGCAGGGCAGCGAGCCGTTCTCGGCGTTGGGCAGGGCGACCGCCAGAACGCGCTCAACAGTGAGCTGAACAGCCAACAGGATCGGTTCGCTCGGCAGTCGCTGGAACTGGCAAATCAGAAGTCTGATCCGTCGCGGAACATGTCGGAGGAGGAGTTCACGCGAAAATCGCAGGCTCTCGCCGATGCGAACAAGGCGGCTACCGACCAGATCCGCCAGAACTACGCAGATGTGGAAGCCGCCCAGGGCGATTGGACCAAGGGCGCGACGGCGGCTTGGGACAACTACTTGGATTCGGCGCGGAACATTGCCGGCCAGACTAAAAGCCTGTTTGGCAACGCCTTCAGCTCCATGGAGGATTCGCTGGTCAACTTCGCCATTACAGGCAAAGCGTCGTTCGCAGACTTCACCAAGTCGATTCTGGCGGACATGGCGCGGATCGCGACTCGTCAGGCTAGTTCGTCATTGCTAGGCAGCTTGGTAGGTGCCGCAACCAGCTATTTCACTGGTAGCGGTACCGGAAACGGGCTGGCGGCGGGGTCAGCTGGTGCAGTTTCGTCGAATCTCGGGGCATCGCAGGCAGGGTACTCCAGCAGCTATTTCCCGCAGGCGCTCGGTGGCGCTTGGTCGTCGGGTGTGCAAATGTTCGCCAACGGCGGGGCCTTCACCGACAGCATTGTCAGCAAGCCGACAGCCTTCGGGATGGCCGGTGGCAAGACTGGCGTGATGGGTGAGGCTGGGCCTGAGGCGATTGTGCCACTTGCCCGCGACTCGCAGGGACGACTCGGTATTCGCGGCGGAAGCTGCGCAACACCGATCACCATGACTTTCTACATCGATGCGGCTGACAACGGGGCCAGCACAATCCCCGATCCTGCGAAGTTGGCGGAAGCCATGAAGGCTGTCGCGCAGCAAGAAATAGCCCGACAGCGCCGTAACGGCGGGCAACTCGCCTAAGGAGAAATCATGCAGGTTTTCACCTGGAGAGCGGGTTATGACGCCTCGAAAGCCGTTGCTCCGACCGTCAAGGTCATCAAGTTCGGTGACGGCTATGAGCAGCGGCAGGCGTCCGGCATCAACCGTCTGCCGCGCAAGTTTTCTTTGACCTTCAAAAACAGAACGAAGGTGATCGCGGAAATCGACGAATTCCTTTCTGCACGAGGCGCCGTCGAAGCCTTCCATTACACCCACCCCGGCCAATCTGCCGGGGTTTTTGTTTGTCGGGAATGGACGCGCGGCGATATCGCCTATGGCGCATCTAGCCTATCAGCTGCCTTTGAGGAGGTGTTCGAATGAGCGAGTTACAGGGACAGCTCTCGCTGGCCACCGGACTGGTGATTTGGGAGGGTTTCGAGTTGGTGTTGCCCGACCAGACGCTGCGCTTTCATGCTGGAGTGAACGAAACGCTTGGGTCAGTTGTGTGGCAGGGAAACGTTTATACACCCTGGCCGATTAAGGCTCAGGAGTTCGCTACACCCAGTCAAGGATCGCCGGCCCGGCCACAGCTTCAAGTCGGTAACTTCGGCGGAACGGTGTCGGCGCTGTGCAGGCAATACGAGGATTTGCTGGGGGTAAAGCTCAAGCGCCGCCGAACGCTGGTCAAGTACCTGGATGCGGTGAACTTCGCTGATGGCAACCCAACTGCAAACCCCGCCGAAGAGTACCCGGTTGAAACCTGGATCATTACGCGCAAGGTCAACGAAACACCAACCGCCATCGAGTTCGAGCTTGGCTCACCGCTCGACCTGCAGGGCGTGAAACTGCCGCGCCGGCAAGTGGTGGCCGGCACTTGCCTGTGGGCCTATCGCTCTGGTGAGTGTGGTTATGGCGGCGGCCCGGTGGCCGACTATACCGACAACCCAACCAGTGATCCTGCCAAGGATCAGTGCAGCCGTACCTTGCGGGGCTGCAAGAAGCGTTTTGGCGAGAATGGCGAGTTGCCTTTCGGCGGCTTCCCGGGCATTGCCCGCGTTCCGAGACTTTGACCATGAGCAAATTGTTCGAGAAATGCCGGGCTGACGCCGAGGCGCATGCCTTGGCTGAGTACCCGCGAGAGTCATGCGGTCTGGTCGTCAGCGTGCGCGGAAAGCCGTCCTATGTGCCGTGCCGCAATCAGTCGGAAGAGCCGGATCACTTCATCTTGCACCCCGAGGACTACGCGGCTGCGGAAGATCTGGGTGATATTTTCGCGGTGGTGCATTCGCACCCTGATGCCGGCCCCGAGCCAAGCCTGCACGATATCGCGAGTCACGCGGCCAGCCGCATGACCTGGTGGATTGTCGGGCTGAAGGATGGTGCTGCAACCTGGCACGAAATGCCGGCCGCCGGCGAAATGCCGCTCGAAGGCCGGTTTTTTGTCCATGGCGTGATCGACTGTTACACCCTGGTCCGCGATTACTACCGCCAGGTGCTCGGCATCCTCCTTCCGGACTACCATCGCAAGGATGACTGGTGGCACAACGGTGAAAACCTGTACGTCGACAACTTCGAGCGGGCTGGGTTTGTTCCTGTTTCTACACCAGAGCCAGGCGACTTGATAGTCATGGCCATCGGTAGCCCGACTCCGTGCCACGGCGCGATTTGGCTTGAGGGTGATGTGCTGCTGCATCACCTGTATGGGCGCCTGAGTTGCAAGGAAGTCTATGGCCGCGCCTACCGCGAGTGCACGACCCACATCATGCGCTACAAGCGATAGGCCCTGTATTTGTGCGCAAACTCCCTGCTAGAGTCGCCAAAACACAATGAGGGAACGACATGAAACTGTTCGCAGGGGCTTTGGTGCTAGTGATGCTGGCTGGGTGTGCATCACCTGGTGACCTGAAGAAAAATGACCCAACGATCAGCGCGGCGAGCAATAAATCGCCAAAACAATATGCGTTATGCGTCTTCCCGAAATGGCAAGAGGAGCGATCAGCATCGACTATGTCGGAGACCGAAGACGGTTATCGCCTTATTGTCGCCACCGACATGACGACTGACGAGCTGCTGGAGGTGGTCGATTCTGGGAAGGGTAGTAAGGTTGCGCTTTATCAGCGCATGCCTTGGTCAAAAATGTTGGGTCGCGGAGCACTTGAGGATGCAGTCCGCAGTTGCCTGTAATCGAATATGACAATGAGCCGCCTTCGGGCGGTTTTTTTACGCCTGGAGAAAAAGCATGAACGCCATCAACGACAAAGCCATGACCCGCATTCTGCTCTCCGGCTGCCTTGCTAAAGCCTTCGGGCGTGAGCATTTTCGTTTGCTTGAAACCGGAACTACCAGCGAAGCATTTAGCGCACTGCAGCACACCGTCGATGGATTCGCTGATTTCATCCGTGATTCAGCTCGACAGGGTCTTCGATTTGCCATCTTCCGTAACCGCGAGAACGTCGGCGAGTCTGAGTTCACACTGAGTGGCACCACAGAAATTCGGATTGTTCCCGTTATTTCCGGAAGTAAGCGAGGAGGCCTACTGCAGACCGTTGTTGGTGTCGTTCTGATTGTAGCTTCGTTTTTCGCTGGCCCGGCTGGCCCGGCGTTAATGTCGATGGGTGTCGCTCTGACCATTGGCGGTGTCGTGCAGATGCTCACGCCAGTTCCTAAGTCACCCAGCCAGCAAGAACAAGCCAGCACCGAAAACAAACCCAGCTACCTCTTCAACGGCGCATTCAACTCGACGCAGCAAGGCCTCCCTGTGCCTGTGGTTTACGGAAAGATGTTGGTTGGTTCCATGGTGGTTGGTATTGGCACCTGGGCGGAGGCGATCCCCGCATGAGCGAAGTCATTGTTGGTCGCAAGGGTGGTGGAAAGGGTGGTGATGGTGGTGGATCTGCGCGCCAGGCGGTTGAGGCTCCTGACAGCCTGAGGTCTCGCCAGCACGTTCGGGTGCTTAATGCGATTTGTGAGGGTGAAGTAGAAGGATTTTCTGGCGGCCTGCAAGGAGTTTTTTTCGATGATGTTCCGCTGCAGAACGCTGATGGGAGTTTCAACTTCAGTGACGTATCGATTGATACGCGCTCTGGCACGCAGTGGCAATCATACATTCCCCTGACCGGCCTCGAAGCCGAACAATCAGTCGGTGTAGAGCTCAAGCAGTTTGAATCAGTTGAGCGGGCTGTCACCGATACCGATGTCGATGCCTTGCGCATAACAGTCAGTGTTCCGCAACTGTCGGAACAGAACATGCAGAACGGCGACACCAACGGCTCGGCCGTGTCCTTCAAGATCGAGGGCAAGCTGGACACGGGTGCCTGGTATGAACTGTGCGAAGACATCGTCATCGCCGGCAAGACCATGAGCCGCACGCAGTCTTCCTATTATCTGCGACTGCCTGCGTCCGGTGGCCTGCCACGTTACGTTCGGGTTACCCGGACGTCGACTGACTCCACCAGTGCGGCCATTCAAAACCGGCTCTACTTCGACAGCATGACCCTGCTGTGGGATGAAAAACTGCGCTACCCGAATACCGCTATGGTCGGCATTTCGATCGATGCGCAGCAGTTTTCCAGCATCCCGCGTATGTCCTTTTTGCTTTACGGGATCAAGGTTCTGGTTCCGACCAACTATGACCGAGACACCCGCACCTACAGCGGCTCTTGGGATGGTACGTTCAAGCGGGTTTGGACCGATAACCCGGCCTGGGTCTGGTACGACATGCTGACCAATACCCGCTATGGGCTAGGCGGCCTGCTCGACTCATCGCTGATCGACAAATACGCTCTCTACAGCATCGCTCAGTACTGCGACCAGATGGTCCCGAACGGCTACGGCGGCATGGAGCCACGGTTTACCTGCAACCTGGCGCTGACCACCCAGCAAGACGCCTGGAAACTGGTCAACGACATGGTGTCGGTGTTCCGCGCGATCTGTTTCTGGGCTGGCGGATCGCTGACGGCGATACAGGATGCGCCGCGCTCGAGCCGCTATCCGTTCAACAACTCTAATGTGGTCGGTGGCGATTTCAATTATCAGTCGGTCGCCTCCGATCAGCGCTATAACGTCGCCGCCGTTACCTGGAACGATCCACTGCAGCAATACAAGCAGTCGGTCGAGGTAGTTGAACGGCCGGAGCTTATTGCCAAGTGGGGTCGCATTCAACAAAGCGACGTTGTGGCCGTTGGTTGTACGTCGCGCGGTCAGGCTCGCCGTCTCGGCCGCTGGTTGCTATACGCCGAAACCGAGGCGGTCACCTTTGCATCCGGCGCCGATGGGGCTATTCCAATGCCTGGCGACATCATTGATGTAGCAGATGCATTTCGTGGAGGTGCTCGCAATAGCGGTCGGCTTTTATCTGGCAGCACGGCATCAAACCTGCTGCTGGATGCGCCAATCGGTACGGACGGAACTGGCATAGTCGGCGTAGTGATGGCGGATGGATCGTACGCGACCGCTGCCGTGACTGTAGGTGCTGGAGCAACTTCCATCACAGTGTCGCCGCCTTTGGCGTCAGCACCTCTGGCCAGTGCGCCTTGGGCGTTTTCGACAGCTGCGCTAGAGACGCAGAAATTCCGTGTTATCGGCATCAGCGAAGGCGATGACGGCACCTATGCGATCAGCGCTGTGGCCTACGACCCCGACAAGTTCAACGAGGTCGAGTACGGCACGCCGGACACCGATAACCCGACCAGCATCGTCAACTTCGGCAAGCCTGATGCAGTAGGGCAACTGACGTTTACCGAGTCGCTGTACGACACCGGTACCGGGCTGGCCGCTGCCAGATTGACGGTCAGCTGGACACCGCCGGCACGCGCCATGCGCTACCAGGTCGAGGCTAAAAAACCGGGTGGCAACTGGGAGTATGTCGCGGAGATTTCCACGCCAAGCATCGATTTTGATTCGGCTTCCTCGGGCGTGTGGTCGCTGCGGGTGACATCGAAATCTGTTCTCGGCTTTGCCGGACCTGCCTCCATTCAAACCTACACCGCGCAGGCGCTGCTCGCGCCGCCGTCGGCGCTGGTTGGGCTGAGGCTCGATGTCATCAACAGCGTGGCAACCCTGGCATGGGAGCCCGTTCCCGAGCTGGACGTGAAACTGGGCGGCAGCATCAACATCAGGCATTCGCGCAATGTCGGGGCGACATGGGATTCGGCCTTGCCGCTGACCGAGGTAGCGGGGCGCTCTACGTCCACCGTTGTATCGCTACTGCCGGGCAAATACCTGGCCCGGGCGGTCGATTCGTCCGGCGTGGGCGGGCCAGTGATCGAGGTCTGGTCGGACGCGCAAGTGCCACTGCCTGCCAACGTCGTGCTGACCATCACCGAGTCACCCGCCTTCACGGGCGCCGTGGTGAATGCAGCGGCCGGTGGTGGCGTGTTGAAAATGGCGGCCACAGGTCTGTTTGACGACGTGGCCGACATTGACGCCGTGCTCGGTGAGGTCGACAAGTTCGGTGGTTCGGCCTTGTCGATGTCCTACAGCTTCGCCGCGCTCGCTGACTTGGGGCACGTCTATGACTGCCGCCTGACGGCGGATGTCGTCGCGGCGCTGTACGACGACGGCACCTATGTCGACACGATCGCTGACTTTGATTCGCTGATCAGCATTGATGGCGATCCACCCAATGGCGCCTCTCTGTCGCTGTGGGTACGCACGTCGGACGTGACACCGGCGGCCTGGTCAGCCTGGAAGCCCTTCGTTGTCGGTGACTATCGCGCGCGATTGTTTGACTTCCAGCTTCGTGGATCGGTGTTGCAGCCATCCAACTGGATTGATGTGACCAAGCTCGAAGTGGTCATCGATATGCCGGATCGGATCGAGAGCGGGAACGATATCCCGGTTCCGGTGGGCGGCCTGACCATCACCTATTCGCCACCGTTCAACGCTTCTCCCGCGGTCAGCTTGACGGCGCAAGGGTTGTCGCCTGGCGACTACTTCGATGTTTCAGCCAAGACCGAAATGGGCTTCACGGTCTTCATTCGCAATTCCAGTGGGGTCGCCAAGTCAGGCTGCTCGATTGACTACATCTCTAAGGGGTACTGATTTATGTCGCAGCACGATATGGACGTTGGAAACGGTCCGGGGCTGACGGTGCGGACGGATATGAATGCCGCTCTGCAAGCGCTGGCCTCCAACAGTGTCGGGCCGCTGGCACCCGCCACGACATTTCCGTGTCAGTGGTGGGCGGACACGACGGCGGGGCGGCTCAAACGGCGCAACATTGCCAACACCGGCTGGGTGGAAATGGGGGCGCTCGACACTCAGAGCTTCCTCCTGATCTCCGGCGGAACCCTGACGGGACCGATTAATGACGCTACGCCGCAAACCATCGCTTCGGCCACATTGACCGATATCGGCGCGGCGACTTCCGGTGTGGTTGCGATCAGCGGTACGACCGCTATTACCGGCTTGGGGTCGATTGCAGCGGGTGCCCGGCGCTCCGTGCGATTCCTGGGCAGTTTGCTGCTCACCTACAACGTCACGTCTTTGATCCTGCCCGGCAATGCAAACATCACGACGGCAGCGAACGACACGGCTGATTTCTTGAGTTTGGGGGGCGGCAACTGGATTTGCCTGAGCTACACCCGCAACTCAAGGTCATCAGCCCGTAGCGACCTGCAACTGAGTGACGGTTGGGCCACGCAGCCCATCGGGGTGCCGATCCCGATTTTTGACAACCTGGCCGGCACAAGCCCACCGCCTACCGGGAATGGTTACCGCTATATCAAGCTGACGGCGGCGGATGCCTATAACTCCGGGGCCGTCGTATCGGAAAGCGTATCCGGCTCCGCCCCCCTTGTCAGTGCGACAGGGGTTATCAGCGTAGCTGGAAGCCCGATCAACGGCTTGACTGTGCGGTTGATCAACACTGAGCGCCGAGTCTTGCGGGCAGGTAGCGCCGGGGTCATCGAGCAGGATGCTCTTCAGGACCACACCCACACTATGCCTCTGGCGGGTACCGACAACACCGCCGGATATAACGCATTCAAGATGGTGGCGAATATCGAGGCAAACGGGAATACCCCGAGCGTCAACGGCGCTATCGCCCGCGTTGCTACCGAAACGCGAGTGAAGAACATTGGCGTCACTTATTACATGAGGGTGCTCTAATGCCTTACGCAAGCGAAGGACAAATCAGCCAGGACTATTCAGAAGGCGCTGTAGAAATCACCGAGGCGCAATACCTTGAAGCCCTCAATGGCATGCAGGAGGGGCTGCACGTCACGATTGTGAATGGATTCGCGGTGGTTGCTTCGCCTGCTCCTCCTGTTGATGAGGAACCGGAAATACTGCCAGAAATCAGGGAAGCGGTATGGCGCGCAGCTGAAATTGCAGTCATTGAAGATCAATTGATGGCCATCGAAGAGCTGGAAGGTGGGAGCACTGACGCCGATCCGCTCCCCGGCACGCGCACTCAATGGCTGCAGTACCGGACCAAAGTGCGCAACTGGAAAGAAAACTCCACCGGATTCCCCGACCAAGCCCTTCGCCCGGTGCGACCGACTTAAGGCAATCGCCGATCAAACAGCCCGCCATGAGCGGGTATTTTTTTGCCTGGAGAAAAGTGATGCCTGTAACTGAAAAAGACCGTGATGTCCTTGCGCGCACGCTGTGGGGGGAGGCGCGCGGTGAATCCCTGGCTGGCCAGATCGCCGTGGCCTGGACCATTCGCAATCGAGTGAACGACGGCAATGCCAAATCGTGGTGGGGCGAAGGCTACGCCGGTGTGTGCCAGAAGCCGTATCAGTTCAGCTGTTGGAACAAGAACGACCCGAACTTTGCCTTTCTGAGTGGAGCGCGACAGATCCCATTCCGCGAACTGGCCCAAGCACGCATCGCTGCTGACCAGGTGATCGATGGCAAGGTGTCTGATCCCACCGGTGGCGCCACGCATTACTACGCTACCACCATGCCGAAGCCACCGGTGTGGGTGAAGGGCGCTAAGCAGACACTGGCGCTTGGGCATCACATTTTCTTCAAGGATGTGCCATGACCGCCTTCAGTAGAGTGTCCCGAGTTCTCGCCAAATCTGAAGAGGATCGGCTTTTCTTCGAATGCCCAGGCTGCCAGATGGTCCACGGGATTTCCCATGGACCTGGTCCAGGCCCTCGCTGGGGTTGGAATGGAAATGTCGAGACGCCTACCTTCACCCCTTCGGTCCTAGTGACGTGGAGCGAGCCGAGCGACAACCCTGGCGAATTTGACGATGCCTCCAAGGACGTGAAGAAGGCCTGTCATTCGTTCATCACCGATGGGCGTATTCAGTTTCTGGGCGATTGCACCCATGCCCTTGCTGGGCAGACGGTTGACCTTCCACCTTGGGAGGACGAGCCATGACACCAACGTCGATAAAGCTGGCGCTGGTCGGCGTGCTGGCATTGCTGCTCACCGCCGGCGGCGTGTGGAAGGTGCAGGACTGGCGCTACGGCAAGAAGCTCGCCGAGCAGGCAGGTCTGCACAAGGATGACCTGACCTCCATAAGCAACGCAGCCGCCGCCCAGGTGCGCGCCGATCAGGACAAGCGGCTGGCGCTCGAGCAGCGCCTCGCAACCAATGACCACACCCACTATCAGGCTTTGACCAATGCTCAAAAAGACCAAGCTCGTCTGCGCGATCGCCTTGCCACTTCTGATTTGCGGCTGTCAGTCCTCCTTGCCGAGGATTCAGCCGGTGGCTGTTCAGTGCCAGCCGGTACCGGCGCCGGCGGCGTGGTTCATGGAGGAGCGCGCGCCCGACTTGACCCAGCGCATGCTCAACGAATTATCGGCATCACCGACGCCGGCGACCAGGGATTGATCGCCCTGGCAGCCTGTCAGGCATATGTTCGGACGATTACCCAGTAACTGCTCTGCGTGATGTTGATACCCAATCACGCCCGAGGTCGACTGCGCTCCACTTAGTGGAGGCCCTTGTTTCAATACTATGTCGCTCTGCATCGGTACCAAGCATCAAACGAGTCTTTTGGAGATTCTGAGCGCTAGGTCCTCGGGGGCTGGAAACGGTTTGATCCCAATAAATCCAGCTATCGAAGAATGGGCGATCCCGATCTTCAACGATGTCGGGTCTGAGCCTGATGATCTCTGACGGTACTGGATGATTCCGCAGATGGGCGTCTGTCGGAATGGCTTTGTTGAGTTGGTCCAAGAATGGTTTCGGCGACAAAGGTTGCCCACTCGCACCGTTTACTCTCAATACTTCGAGGAGTGGGCCATACATCTCTCCCAGATAGTCCTTGATCCGATATCCAGGAAGGACATCAAATCTGAAAAATTTTGGAGCGTTGCCCCTTGAGGTTAG
Source organism: Pseudomonas fluorescens group sp. PF-69 (assembly GCF_054481235.1). NCBI lineage: Bacteria > Pseudomonadati > Pseudomonadota > Gammaproteobacteria > Pseudomonadales > Pseudomonadaceae > Pseudomonas > Pseudomonas fluorescens group sp. PF-69. Next base: position 4,906,159 of record NZ_JBTMNC010000001.1, read on the forward strand.
CGTAAGAACGAAGGGAGCATCCCGGGTGGAAAAAAGGCAATCAAAGCTCGCCACCCCCATAGTGATCTGAAACTGTTGCATATCGGTACGAATTGCAATCATGCTGCGATGCAATTCCTGAAGTGAAGTCATGTGCATACGTAAGATGTCTCTTTATTTAGGGTAAAACCGCCCCCCCCATTGGAGGAGGGCGGCCCGCAATTAGCGGTTGGGCATACTGCGGCAGTGTTTGCACACGTACTCAAGCTGGCCGCGGCGCATACGGGTGTAGGCGCAGACGTGCACAGGACGAACGATCGGACATGTAAAAGACATGGCGTCGACTCCAATAAAGTCGGCGAGCGGTTATAGACTCGTATCCCAGCCTCTGCTATCGTCTTTTCGCTAGCGTTGACGTCAGATTCATGGATTGACGAGGCAAGCACGTCGCTAACCGTCACGTGCTCACTTCAGCAAAGTCAGTGGCTTAAGGGTTGCACCCCTATCTGCCTATGCTTTACTGATGTAGATTTTGAAAGGTTTACCTTTTGCTCTGATAACCGCGCCATTCTTCAGATGGCGCGTCCAGCGCAGAATAAAGGTTCCCCTTTCGTCGGTATAAGTACTCATACAGACCTCGTCTCATTGTTGCCGCTCTCGGCTGGTATGGACAAAGCTAACACAGGGGTGTATGATCTGCGCCGCGCTAAGAGGTGCAGTATCTGATTTCCTATATAGCTCAGCGTAAAGTGAGCGGGTTACTTTATCGGCAGATCAAGTGCTCCATGTTTTGCTCTCACATTGCGAGTGTGAGTAATTAGAAAAGTCTCAGTTCTAGCTGCTTTTCCTCTTTCAGGGGAATGTGCAAATATCGCATCACTGCGTCAGCAAAATAATCTGCTTGCCATTCAGAGTCTTCTGTTTCGTGAGGAGGGTTTTCGCTGAAGTGAAGCAAAGGTTTGTGGCAGAGAAACACATGCCCTAGCTCGTGCAAAAAAATTCGTATTGCTTCTGATTTTCCCCTCATCAGTTCGGTATGCAACTTGTCTGGCATATAGATCATGCCTGCTTGCGGGTCTACCGTTGCCTTTGTACAGTCCAGCCATTCATCGTTGCTAATCACGTCTACATGAATTTCGCCAAGATGCTCAAGAGTGTGAATGGTGGTACCGATTTGCTTGGGTGTGAATGATCGGCGCCCCAGCTTGAGAATCTGGCAAACGCGCTGAGCAATATTCTCAATTAAGTCGGTAGTAAATGGGTGAACGCGATGTCCACGCATGCGATACGGTGCCTCACTTGCTTCAATCATCGTTACTGCCCTCGGCATATATTTCAGTCAGCAATTTGCCGAGCTTGGCAAGCTGTTCTTGGTTTAAGTGAGAATTTGCAAAACCTGCTATTAGCATCTTGTGATGCGGTGGTAGCCCTTCTAGTGAGACGCTATCGTTAGCTTCGCACGCCAACGATTTCAGCTCACTCTCCTGGACGGGAGCTCCCGCTGTAGAAAAGTACTTCGCGATTTTGCTGGCCCATTCCATAGGTACCTTGCTCCGGCCTGTTTCCATTGCGCTCAAGAACGCTGGAGAAGAGCCAAGCGCAGCAGCCATAGTCGTCAAAGTAATATTTCTTTGGCGGCGATATTCCCTGACCGCAGAACCAAATTTTGTAAGCGACATGGTAAACCCTCGGGTTTTATTGAATCTGGCCCTCAGAATATCCAGTGCCTCAACAAAATTCAAGCGTTTTAGTTGAAAGGTTTAATTTTGGTCGGTTTTTTTTGGTCGCGTCCGGTTCCGAAGGCGACAGATGCCTATTTCGCCGATCTATCCTCACTCCGGCGTCATCATCACTGCCAGCGTCATCTTGATGAATTCCTCGTTCCGGTCGATTGCGTCCAGGGCGCTGCGAACGTTGTCGGCTACATCGGCCGCGCCACGCTGCTCAACCCAAAGCGTAAGCTCCATGATGGCGGCTTCCAGGGCGAGCTGGTTTTCGTTGATCTTGAATAGCAGGGAAGGGAGCAGGTCTGAGTTTGGCATGTGCTTTTCCTCCGTGGACAAGGAAAGCGTAGCAGTCGGTAAGCTGGTTTGGATGGGGGGGTATTCAGTCGGCAGAACGCCAGGGAGGGGGTGGCTACTGTAGGAATATACAACGCTAAGTTATTGATTCTTATAGGGTGATGAAGCGGTTTTTCATCTGTTGAAAAACACCTATTTTTCCTTGTAGATCAAATGCTTGTGTCGGTTTCGGGGTCACCTTGACATGGTGGGGACCATTGCTTGGTGCCCCCCCAATTGATCAGCTCAAGGCGTGGTGCCTTCAGGGTTGCAAGCGCGCAAAAATAGTATTTTTCCGAGGATCATGAAGATAGCACCCAGGCAGAATAGCCAAAGCTTGATTTTTGAGTAATGCTCCCCTTGGTTATTGGATGCTCGTAGCCGATCCTCCCTCATTTCGATGGCTTTAACCGCCGTCTCTTTAGTTGCCCTGCTAGCGTGGGAGGCAATGCGTTTCACCAAGGCGGGATCGTCATCAATAGCAGATATGGCCGCGATATCTGATATTGCCTCAAGCACGGCAAGATTCACTTCTTCCTGAATACTGGATTGCAATTCAACAGACTGCGTACTCCACCAGCCAGAAAATTGAGCCTCCCAAAAGGTTGCAAAAAACAGTAGCAGCATGCCCGTGATTTCAAGCCTCAAACCAAAGCGTTCATATTTTTTGTTCATGCGATTTGGGGTTGACTCCGTACTTATTTCTAGGGGCCCTGGAGGCTTCTCACCATTAAGCAGGGTTTGATTAAGCGCGCATTTTTGCATAACTCGATCGCTTCTGGTGGTGTCATGGATACGCGAAGGAGTCTTTCTGTTTACATTTACGGCTTGCGCGCAAAACCTCCGCTACAGGCCACGGCTTTCCGTTTGCATAAGCACAAAAATACGGATATTTTGCAGGTGTGAATAGGCGCTATATCTCTTTTAATTCAATAGGTTAGCGCTGCACAGTCCCCAGCATGGGGTGCTAGGGGCCGAGAGGGCGCATAGGATCCGGTTGAGTATGCAAAATCGGCATAACCACCATCATAAGAAACCGTTAGATAGCTTCCATTTTTCAGCATTGATGAAGGGTTTTTCCGGGCCGCAATCATTTGCAGGTATGCGGAAACATTGGCTCGCATGGCAGTCTTCCGGTCAAGATTGCGGCCCGGAAAAACTATCAGAGGGCGCGGCCTGATTGATTTTCCCTTGGGACTTAAAATCCCCCGCTCGTAAGGGCGTGCCGGTTCGATTCCGGCTTCGGCACCATCTTAAATCAAGGGTTTGCGGGCGAAAGCTGATGCAAACCCTTGTTTGTTTCCGGGCTGCCATTTTGGTGTTGACCCGCAATTTATTGCGTTGGTGATGTCTTCTTGCGTTCGCGATGGCGGATGCACGTTCCGTCATGCCCTGGGGCGGCGTCCGAATGGACGGCGCCAGGCACTCAGCGGGAATGAAAAAGCAAAGCCCCGGCGGTTCGCAATCGCCGGGGCTTCTATTTTCCCCCACATCCCTTAATGCATGGAGAACGTGGGCGCAATGGTATCAACGCCACCGCATTGAATCACTCCGACTAACGACTACAAATTTCATCTATCCAGCCCGACGCGTGCGGTTTTTTTGCCTGACGTAAAGTCATGACGGGCCGCACATCCGACGTTAAACGATATCGTCGATCAGTATGTGATGCAGCCCGCGACTGCACTGTTCTATCCGCGCTTCGACCTTATAAACGTTGCGCAACATTTGCTCGGTAATCACCTCGAAGCTTGGGCCGCTGCCTTGCGCGGTGCCCTCAGCGATGACCAGCACCTGATCAGCGAACCGCAGTGCCTGATTCAGGTCATGGATGGCGATGAACACGATCACCTCGCGTTGGCGGGCCAGTGTGCGCATGAAGTTCAGCACCTGGACCTGGCGATGCATGTCCAGGGCGCTGGTCGGTTCGTCCATCAGCAGGATTTCCGGCTCGCGCACCAGGGTTTGCGCGATGGACACCAACTGCTGCTGCCCGCCACTGAGTTCACCGAGGTTGCGAAAGGACAATCCGGTGATGCCCAACGCCGCAAGAATCTCATCGACCCGTTTCAATTCATCATCGTGTACGACCCAGCCCGGCGTCAGTTGCTTGCGCGCCAGCAGCACCGACTCATACACCGTCAACCGCGCACTGGCGTTCAGGCCCTGCGGCATGTAGCTGATGCCTGTCGGACCTTTTTTCGAGTCCTGCAAAATCACCTGTCCGGGGCCGTCGATCAGTCCGGCCATGCGTTTGAACAGCGTCGATTTGCCTGCGGCGTTGGGGCCGACCACGGCGACCACCTGACCGCCGGAAAATACGGTTGACGACACACCGCTAATGATCTCGCGCTGCCCATAGCGGGCACCGAGATTGTCCAGCTGCAGCTTCACCATGCGTTTTTCTTCCCGCCGAGAATCAGAGATATGAAGAACGGTACGCCGATCAGCGACGTGACCACGCCGATGGGGAATATCGCGCCGGGGATCAGGGTTTTGCTGACCACCGAGCTGGCCGAGAGGATCAATGATCCGGTCAGCAACGAGGCGGGCAGGAAGAAACGCTGGTCTTCACCGATCAGCATGCGGGCGATGTGCGGGCCGACCAGTCCGATAAAACCGATGGTGCCGACGAACGCCACGGGAAACGAGGCCAGCAGGCTGACCATGATCAGTGTCTGAAAACGCAGGCTGCGTACGTTGATGCCGAAACTGGCGGCCTTGTCGTCGCCCAGGCGCAGGGCGGTCAAAGCCCAGGCGCGTTTGGCGAAGATCGGCAGGGTGATGAGGATCACCAGGCAGATAACCCCGAGTTTTGGCCAGGTGGCTTTGGTCAGGCTGCCCATGGTCCAGAACACCACGGCGGCGACCGCTTGCTCGGTGGCGAAGAACTGCACCAGTGCCAACAACGCGTTAAAGGTGAACACCAGTGCAATGCCGAGCAGCACAATGGTTTCGGCGGTGACGCCGCGACGCATGCTCAGGAAATGGATCAACAGCGCCGAGAGCATGGCCATGATGAACGCATTGAGCGGCACCATGAATTGCGCCGCCAGCGGGAACAGCGCGACACCGAACGCCAGTCCCAACGCGGCGCCGAAACCGGCGGCGGCGGAAATGCCCAGGGTGAACGGGCTGGCCAGCGGGTTGTTGAGGATGGTCTGCATCTGCGCGCCGGCCAGTGACAGCGCCGCCCCGACGGCGACGGCCATCAGCGCCACCGGTAGGCGAATGTCCCACATCACCACGCGAACCTGCGGCGATGCGCTGTCCGGCGAAAACAACGCGCCGAGGACTTCGCTGAAGCTGTAGCTCGCCGGCCCCAGAGCCAGGTCGAGCAGCACACTGCATGACAACAGGGCCACCAGCCCCGCCAGGATCAGGCGCTTGCGCAACACCAGGCGGCGATAGGTCTCGCCCTGTACGACCACGGCGTCAGTCAACGAACTCATGGTTTGACCTCCGGTTGCGGCAAGCTGACAAAGTAGCCGGGCTCATAGGGCACGGGCAGGAAGCGTTCGTGCAGTTCACGAAATGACGCCTCCGGATCGAGGTCGGCAAACAGTTCGGGATGGAACCATTTCGCCAATTGCTGGATGGCCACGAACTGATAGGGGCTGTTGTAGAACTGATGCCAGATGGCGTGAAAAGCCTGGTTGTCCTGAGCCTTGATGCCGGCGTAGGCCGGACGCTGTGTGTACCAGGCGAGTTTTTTCCGCGCCAGGGTCATGTCTGCGCCAGGACCGACACCGACCCAATGGCCGCCGGGGGCAAAGGCTTCCCAGTTGGCGGTGGTGATCACCACGTGGGCCGGGTTGGCGACAATGACTTGCTCGGGATTCAACTGGCCGAACGTGGTGGGAATGATGCGCCGGGCGATGTTGTTGCCACCGGCCATCTCGACGAACAGACCGAAGTTCTCGTTGCCGAAACTCAGGCAGCAATCATCGGTGTAGCCGCCGATTCGCTCGATGAACACGCTGGGACGTGGCGGATGATTTTTCTCGATGACGTCGGTGACGCGGTGAATCTGCCGGTTGCGGAAATCGATGAAGGCTTCGGCGCGCTGTTCCTTGCCGAACAGTTGACCGAACAGGCGCATGGTCGGCTCGGTGTTCTGCATCGGGTTGTTACGGAAGTCGACGTACACCACCGGAATACCCAGCGCGTCGAGCTTTTCGATGTAGCGTGCATCTTCAGTGGCGTGCTGTGCCTCGATGTTGAGGATGATCACGTCCGGGCGCTGAGAAATGGCCTGCTCGATGTCGAAGGTGCCGTCTTCAAAACCACCGAAGGTGGGGATTTTGGCGATGCCGGGAAATTTGCGCAGGTACGCGTTGTAGGTGTCCGGGTCTGACTGGATCAGGTCCTTGCGCCAGCCGACGATGCGCTCGATCGGGTTTTGCACGTCAAGGGCGGCGACCAGATACAACTGTCGACCTTCGCCAAGGATGACGCGCCTGACCGGCAGGTGAACCTTGACCTTGCGCCCCAGCAGATCGGTGACCTCGGTGCGCGCCGTGTCCGCCTCGGCGGCGTGAGCAGGGCGCGGTACCCAGGAAAACAGCCCCAACAGTCCTGCCAGTAGCAGCGCAACCCATGCATAGCTGCGTCTATCGAAAATCACCATGGTCAAAGCCTTTGCAAAGTCAGGTCGGTCAACGGTTCACACCGTCAGCCGGCTGAACGTTTCAGAAATCGACAGTTGCCGACAGTAATAAAGTGCGCGGTGAACCCTGGGAGAACGCGCCGTAGGAGGCCACGCCCGACCAGTACGCCTGGTCGAACACGTTCTGCACGGTGGCGCGAAACGTGGTCGGTCGCTCATCGATGAGCGTGGTGTAGCGCGCGCCGACGTCGAAGCGGGTCCAGTCATCCAGTTTCTGGGTGTTGGCCTGGTTGACGTACTGGCTACCGGTATGGATCGCGCCAGCGGTCAGCGTCAGTCCCTCCAGCCACGAGGTATCCCGTTCGGCCCACAGGTTGGCTTGCACTTCGGGTACGCCAACCGGTTTATTGCCACGGTTGCCAGCCACCGAGGTTTTGCTCAGTTGCGCATCGAGCAGGGTCACGCCACCGAGCAGTCGCGTGCCTGGGGCGACTTCGCCGAACACATTCAGCTCCAGGCCGCGATTGCGCTGTTCGCCCTGTACCGCAAACACCCCGGAGGCCAGTTCCCCGCTGGGTTTGGTGATCTGGAACAGGGAAAGGGTGGAGGTGAAGGTGCCGTAGTCGGCCTTGACGCCGAGTTCGTGCTGACGGGACACGTAAGGGGCAAAGATCTCGCCGGCGTTCGAGGCGGTGGACGGCGCAATGTCGCCCTTGCTCAGGCCTTCGATGTAGTTGTAGTAGAACGAAACGTGATCCCAGGGCTTGATGACCGCGCCGTACAGCGGCGTGGTCCGGCCATCATCGTAGGACGTAGTGACCACCCCGGTGGCGTTGTAGTTGTCGGATTTGATGTTCTGCCGGCGTATGCCGACGGTTAGCTGCACCCGGTCATCGAGCACCGACAGTGTGTCCACCAGCGCCACGCCGGTCAGTTCGCTTTCGGATACTTTCGGCGTGTCCGGCTTGGCGATGTACGGCTTCGGCCGATCCACCGGGTGATAGATATTCGACAGGATCGGCGCGCCGGAAATGATCCCGCGCGACAGCACATCGCGATAACGGCTGACTTGCAGGGCGGTGCGATGACTGACCGGCCCGGTGTCGAAACGCAGGCGTGTACCGGCGTCGAGGGTGTATCGCTCGACTTCGAACTTGTAATAGCCGGGAATCGACGACGTATCGCCGGCGGCATTGATGAGGGTCGGCGTCTGGTCGGACATCCGCGCGACATCCGACTGGCCGCCGCCGGCATGGGCGAAAACAGTCAGTGCGTCGCTCAGGTCGTATTCGCCGCTGAGCAGGGCGGATTTGTCACGGGTTCGCGACCAGCCCCATGCCTGGCTCACATTGGTACGGCCATTGGCCGCCGAGGGAATGTCCACGCCCGAAGCGATCAGGAAGGGGCGCGAAGCAGCGTCGAAACGTTCTTCCTGATTGAGCCAGTCGAAGCTGGTACGCAGGCGTTCGCCTTGATAATCAAGGGACAGGGCACCGATATCGACATGCCGCGATTGATCGTCGATCGCGGTGTCGCCCAGTTGGGTGCTGCCATTGAAGCGCAGGCCGAAGCGGCGTTCTTCACCGAAGCGTCGACTCGCGTCGAGGTGCCCGCCTAGCTGCGAGTCCATGGCGTAGCTGGCGGTGAAACGGGTCAGGTCTTCATCGAGGGAGCGCTTGGGCACCACGTTGATGACACCGCCGACTGCGCTGTTGGGCGACATGCCATAGAGCAGGGCACCGGGGCCCTTGACCAGTTCGACACGCTCGGCGTACTCGGTGAATACCCGGTAGTTGGGCGCGACTCCGTAGACGCCGTCGAACGCCAATTCGCCGAGGTTGCCTTCACCGACGGGAAAACCACGGATGAAAAACGAGTCGACGATGCCCCCGGCCTGCCCCGTGGAACGCACCGAGGAGTCGCGCTCGAGTACATCGCCGACAGTGACGGCCTGTTGATCCTTGATCAGCGCCGAGGTGTAGGTGCTGACGCTGAACGGAGCATCCATCACGTCGGTATTGCCGAGAATGCCCAGACGGGCGCCGCTGGCCACCTGGCCACCGACATACACCTGCGGCAGGGCATCGGCGCGTTGGTCGCTACCGATGACTGCCGTCTCATCCAGCGTCACCCGGCGCTGCACCAGCGTGTAGCTGCCATCGCTGAGCAAGATCATGTCCAGGCCACTGCCGTCCAGCAAGCGAGTGATGGCTTCTTGCGCGGTGAAATGGCCGATCAGTGCAGGGCTGGTCAGGCCTTCGGTCAGGGAAGGCTGAAACGACAGCGCAATACCGGCCTCGACGGCAACGCTGGAAAGGGTGGCGCCCAGCGGTCCGGAGGCAATGTCGTAGGCACGGACCGCGACAGAGTCCAGTTGGACAGGCACGACGGCCAAGGCAAACGGGCAAACGACACCGATCAGGACAAGGCTGAGCAACGCACTGCAAATCACTGGTTTGAACTGACGATCCGGGCGCAGGAGGCGTGCAGCAGGCATGAATGGATGGACCTATAAACAGGACGGTAAAGTGCTTCTCCCCCATAGCCAGTCGAGATCAAAAAAAGTATCACCGGCGCGGCAATATTTTTCGGCGACTCAAGTGGGGGAAAGCATGACCCAGAAGCCATTCAAATGGCCGCTGACATGGATCGGGTAGGTTTGCGCCAGCATGTTCAAGGTGCGCTGGGTGTCGCTGATGGGGTAGGCACCGGAAATGCGCAGATCGGCAATTGCCGGGTCGAGGCGCACAACACCACGGTGATAGCGCGTCAACTCGCCGACGAAGTCGGCCAGGCGCATCTTGTCCGCCATCAACATGCCTTGCGTCCAGTCGCCGGCGGAGCGATCGGCGACGCTGACCTGGCCAAAGGTGCTGGAAGAAAAGTCGGTGCGTTGCCCGGCACCGACGATCAGCGGTGTTCCCTTGCGATCTTCTGCCAGCTCCACCTTCACAGCGCCTTCCAGTACGGCAAGGCGAGTGCGTGATTGCAGTTCACGAACGGTGAAGCGCGTGCCCAACGCTTGCAGGCGGCCCTGGCGGGTGCTGACCAGAAACGGCCGGGGCGACGGCGAATTGTCCGGCGCGGTCTGCACCAGTATTTCGCCTTCGCGCAGATGCAGGTGGCGTTGGTGGGTGTCGAACAGCACGTCGATGGCGGTGTCGGTGTTAAGGGTGATTTTCGAACCGTCGGCCAGGGTCAGTTCGCGTCGCTGGCCGACAGCGGTGCGATAGTCGGCCGACCATTGTCGGGACTCTGCCAGCTTCCAGCTGCCCCAGCCGACTGGCAGGATCGCCAGGATCATGGCCAGTTTGCCCAACGCTGCACGGCGTTCCGGGCTGCTTGGGCGATCAAGCGCGGACATCGCCAGAGACGGTGGCAGTCCACCGAGTTTGCCCTGTAACAACTGCGCCCGCGCCCAGGCCCGGCCGCGCTCGGGGGTGCTGGCTTTCCAGCAGTCCCATTCGGCGCGTTCAGGGTCACTCAGTTCGCCTTCACTCAAGCGGATCAGCCAGTCGGCCGCTTCTTCAAGGGCCTGTCGATCGGGGGGCGGCGCGTTGCGGCGGGTGAGCATTCATTCCACCAGCAACAGGCATTGCACGAAGGCTTGCTTCATGTAGCGTTTGACGGTGATCAGCGAGACGCCCAGTTGCGTGGCAATGTCGTCATATTTCAGGCAGCTGATCTGCGAGAGCAGGAACGCACGTTTGACCAGTGGTGGAAGCGCATCGAGCATCGCGTCGATTTCGTGCAGGGTCTCCAGGACCATGAAGCGCAACTCCGGCGAAGGCACTTCTGGCGCAGGCAAGTGGGAGAGGGCATCCAGGTAGGCGCGTTCCAGGGCCTTGCGTTGATACCAGTTGACCAGAATGCCCTTGGCCACGCAGCTCAGGTAGGCGCGGGGCTGTTCGATGACGGTGACCCGGGAGGCGAGGATACGGGTGAAGGTGTCCTGCGCGAGATCCGCCGCATCCATGGCGTTACCCAGTTTTTTTCTCAGCGTCGCGTACAGCCAGCCGTGATGGCCGCTGTACAGGGCTTCGATCGCGCGCAGGTGATTGTCGTTATTCGCGGGAAGGGTTTCGCTCATGGCTGCAGCTTTTATGCAATTGAGAAGTATTCCCAATTCTAGTTTGCAACCCGGCCGCGACGCAAGCGCCGATTGGTATCCCCGTCAGGCACCCGGCAGACACCTCAGTGCGGCGATCATCGTGTCGATTTCCGCTTCGGTGCTGTAGGCATGAAGCGAAGCGCGACTGACCTCCAGCAAGTCCCTGTGCTGCATATCGATCAAGGTCGAACGGAAGGTCGAGGTCGACACGTTGATGCGCTTGTCCTGTGCTGCCAGCCACTGTTGAACCTGCGCCGCACTGCTGCCCTGATGAGTGAATGTCACGATGCCTGATGTGAGGCTGCCGACGTCGCGCGGAGTGACGCCCGGGATATCCGCCAGGCGCTGGCGCAGGTAGCCGGCCAATTGTTGAATTCGCAACCACATGGGGTCCACGCCCTGGGCCAGTGCATATTGCACCGCCGCACCCAGGCCCAGTTTGGCGGCGACGTTGCACTCCCAGTTCTCGAACCGGCGGGCGTCGGCGCGGATCTTGAAGGTGTCGGATGTCAGCAGCGATGCGGCGTGCAGGTCGAGAAAGACCGGTTCGAGGTTCTGGCACAAGGACCTTTCGACGTACAGGAATCCCATGCCCCGCGGTCCGCGCAGGTACTTGCGGCTGGTGGCGGCGAGCATGTGGCAACCGATTTTCTGCACATCGATCGGCATCTGTCCGACCCCCTGGCAGGCATCCAGCAGAAACAGCACGCCGGCAGCGCGGGCCAGGGCGCCAATCTGTTCGACCGGTTGTACGGGACCGCCGTTGGTGGCGATCACCGGCAAGGAGATCAACGCGACGCGCTCGTCCTCGAGCATTTTTTTCAGTGCCGGCAATGACACCTGGCCGTGCTCGTCGTTGGCAATGACGCGGATTTCAATGCCGCGCTGCTGCTTCAGTTGCAGGTAAGGAATGTAGTTGCCGGCATATTCGGTGGTCGAGGTCAGCACCACATCGCCCGCTTGCAGCGGCAACGAATAAAAGGCCATGTCCCAGGCGCGGGTCGCATTCTCGATCACGGCGATTTCGTCCGGCTGAGCGTTGATCAGCCGGGCGATGGCGCCATACACGTTTTCCAGTTCGGCCGAACATTGCGCGGCCGCTTCATACCCGCCAAGGCGTGCCTCGAGCTGGAGGTGGCGGGTCACGGTGTCGATCACCGGCGTCGGCATCAGCGCCGCGCCGGCATTGTTAAAGTGGATCAGTTGCGCGACAGCGGGCGTATCGGCGCGCAGTTGTTCAATGTTCAAAGCACGAACTCCTTGATCAATCCCCCGGCGGGGCATGGCTCGGTTGCATGACCGTCGGCCGGTAGCGCAGCGCGACAATCGGAATCAGCGCCATCCCATAGGCCAGACACACGAACAGGTAGGTGTATTGCAGACCGTAAACCTGACTGAGCAAGCCCCCGGCTGAAATCCCCGCGATGGAGGCAAATTGCGCCGTGCCCTGGGCAATCCCCAGCACGTGACCCTGTTGCGAGCTGTCGGCGGTTTTTGAGATCAGCGCCATCAGCACCGGCGTGGTCGCACCGAGCAGCACGCCCCAGATGAAGTAGGCGACAACAAACACCAGCGGATTACGCGTGATGCCCGCCACGGCGGTCAGGGCGATGCAGCCAAGCACAACGTAAGTCATGCGTTGCAGGGTTTCCTGCTGGCCACGGTGTTCGAAATAGCGCGACCAGGCCGTGGCCGAGAGAATGAAGCCCAGCGCCAGCAAGCCGTAGCACAGGCCGACCACCGAGTTGCTGACCTCGAACACCGAGCTGACATACAGCGAGAAGGCGGTCTGCGGCAGCATCCGCGCCAGCAGCAGAATGCCCATCACACCGAGTAACGACAGCAGTGGCGAGCCTTGCCACACACTGCCTGAACGGCCGGTGGGCGTTGCCTTGTCGGCGGTCGGGGCTTTCTTCACCGGCGGCACGTCCGGCAAGGTCACGGCGGCGATCACGGTGCACACCGCACACAGTGCCGAGGCGATGATGTTGATCCAGAAGAACGTCGCGTAGTCGAGGATCAATCCGCCGACCACGGCGCCGAGCAACGAACCGACATTGGTTGAAATCTGCAGGATGGCGAACAACCGCGCCCGCCGCGAAGGGGCCTCGATGCTGACGCCATAAGCCTGTGCCGGGGCGATGTAGCCGGCGAACGCGCCTTGCAAAAAACGCAGGATCAGAATGACCCAAATGTCGCTGAACATCGCCAGCCCAAGTTGGGTCAACGACAAACCGGCGAGGGCGCGAATCATCATCAACTTGTGGCCGTAGCGATCGCCGATGCGGCCCCAGAATGCGCTGGTCAGAATAATGCCCAGCATCGGCCCGACGTACACGGCGATGCTGGCGAAGCTGAAAACCGATTCCGAAGTGGTCAGCCCACGCAGGTGGACAGGCCAGAACGGCCCGCTCATTTCCATCGCACCCATCGATACCAATTGGATCGCAAATAGAAGATAAATCAGGATTCGTACTCTTGAACCCTGGATGACACCTGCATGGGACATGAGTCAGCCTCGGTTAAACGCTAGCGAGCGGGTTGGTCAGGGTGTGTTGCAAACGATAGTTGCTGTATTGCATCAAGTGCATGCGCAGCAACGACCGGGTTGGCCATGGGTCTTCGACGAACGCCTTGTGCTCGACCTCCCACAATGCCGGCGAAACACGGTGGCGCACAGCTTCGAAGGCCAGATCGGTTTCTTCGCGCAACACTTCCCACTGCCGTGTGTTGTTCAACCCGTATTCCTTGGTCAGCCACAGCGCCATCTCGTGCAGATGCGTGAGGAACGCCGCGTCGAGCACGAACATGCGCACCGGCTCGATATCGCCGCGGAACACCGTCGGCAGAATACCCGGCTGTACGTGGGGCTGCAGGTTGTAGCCACGCTCTTCCAGTAACGGAGCGTACGTGCGGCCATCGCCGAAATCGCGGATCAGGAGACTACGTGCTTTGCCGTCGGGGGAGAACAGCACCATGGTGTTTTGCTGATGCGCTTCAAGGCCGATGCCATACATCAGATAGATCGCCACCACCGGGCGGGTCACGACGGTGGCGTACTCACGGAACCAGTGTTCAACCTGGGTGGCATTCGCCCGCACGCCGTCGCGTTCGATCAGATCGGTGAACAGCGGCCGACCACTGCCGGGCAAGCGGGTAAACAGTGACGCCACGGTAATCGGCAGGCAATCGTCGACGCGCTCGAACGCTGGCCGGCTGGCGCGATAGACCACGGACAGATGACGGCCGGGATGATCGTCCTGGGTTTTCGCGTTCCTGTAACGCACGCCGACTTCTTCCGGGAAGATTTCCAGACGCTGATCGAAGCCGTTTTCCGCTTCAAGAATCCTGGTGATCACCGTGCTGATGCGTGGCCCCATGTGAATCGACTTGGCTTGCAGGCTGCGCAGCTCACTGGTCATCCACACGGCGATCGGCAGCTTGATCAGCGGCGCGCAGTCGTCCAGCACCGGCATCATCGTGCGATAGGACATGGTCGGCAGGGTGGCGATATCCGGCCCGTCGGTGATCAGAATCCCTGCTTCGATTTCCGCCGCGAACGTCTTCAGGACGTAGGCCTGCAAGTGCCAGGCGTGTATCGGCAACGGCAGCCACTGGCGTTCATCCAGCCCTTTGCGGTTGAGCGAGGCTTTCCATTGTTCCCATTGCGCCGGGAAATTACTGGCGAACCAGTCGTGATAACTGGTCACGTGCGGCATGCTCTCGCTTTTCGCGTTGTCGGCGCGCAACGAGGCGATACGCAACGGCACCTGGGCATTGAACTCGGGGGACAGTTGCTCGACTTCGGCATCGGTCAGGCCCGGGCGCGATTTCCAGGTCGGGTAGTACGGATGACCTTCCAGCGAACCCCACTGGTCGAGCAGGATCGCAGCGTCCTTGGTGTTGGCATGCTGGCGCAGGTAGTCGGTGAAACTCGCGAGGCCCTGATCCCTGGTGGCCTGTTGCAACCGGGCGTTCCATTGCTGGCGATGCTGACGGGCGTGCGCGTCGTTGGTCAGGCTGTTTTCCATGTCGGCCTTCAGTCCGGCCACGCCCTCGTCGGTGGGTTCGAAGTCGAAACTGTCGCGCAGCACATCGAGCATGTCCTGATGGCTGGTGATGACCTGGCGAACGCCTTCGTCGGTGACCAGCACCACGTCACCGTCGTTGACCACGGTGTCGGCCGGACCGTGGGCAATGTCGGAAAAGGCCAGGTGAGCGCGGCCGCCCTTGAGTGGGTAAGTGGCCTGGTGGCCCTCTTCGGAAAAGCTCAGGGCCGAACGGTCGAGGATATTTTCGGCAAAAAGGCAGCGAATCAAGCGTCGCATCGCGTTTTTGCGGGAGTAGGCGATCAGTGTCTTGAAGTCATCCATATCAGCGGTCTGCTCGTCGAAAAAATTGAATGAATAGATCAGGCGGCGGCGGTTGCCGGGCGTGGCCAATGGCTGGGGAAGTAGTCGAGTGCCGAGCCGCGCAGGCCCTGCATGTAGCCAACGCTCCACTGCAAGACCTCTTCGATGTAAGGCACCTTGAGGTCGAAGCGCCTGGCCATTTCCACCAGCAGCACCAGGCCGTAGGCGACGTCTTCGTTGAACGCCCGGCTCTCGCGTTCGATCACGTAGCCGGCGCGGTTGTCGGCGGCTGGCACCATCGGCGCAAGGATGTCGTTGTAGGCCTGATTGGTGCGCAGGATCGCCAGCATGCTGCTCTGGTCGCGGATTTGCCCGCCATAGGCGTCGACGATTTCCTGTTTCAGGGATTTGACCGAGGACAGGTCAATGCCCAGACGCTGACTGATGACCGCACACAAATCCTGGCTTTCCTGATCCATGCGTTCGAGGAAGTAGGCGCCCAGTTCCGGGCACTCGGTCCACCAGCACATCGGTTGCGGGAAAATCTTGCGGTGCCACTGGCCGTAGGGGCCGATCAGTCCGTAGATCACCGAGCTGTGCATGATCGGGTTGCCCGGGGTCAGGGTGATCTCCAGGTAATTGTCCAGCATCGTCACGCAGGGGCCGTACAGCCGGGTCAGCATGTCCTGCAACTGTCGGCGTGATGCCTGCGACTCCCTGGCATGGGTCGCCACATACAGCTGGCTTTTGCCGCCACCCATTTTGATCGAGCGTCCCGGCGCCAGTTCGAACGCGGTATGCGGGACATCCTTCATGCCCCAGATCACCAGGTTCGGACGGTCGGGCAGGGTGGCTTCGGCCAGCCAGTCGAAACCGCAGAAACCGGGAATCGCACCGATGTACACCGGTTTGCTTGCACTCAGATGCGGCGCGATGGCTTTCAAGGTTTGCGGTCGGGCATGGGCAGGCACGGTGATGATGACGATGTCGGCATCCTCGACGGCTGTCCTGGCATCGGTGGTCACGCGATCCAGTCGGGCCTCCAGTGTCGAACCGTCGGGCAACAGCGCCTGCATCGGCGTCTGGCGGGCGTGCCGTTCGATGATCTCCAGATTGCCGGTGAGCATCGAAACCTGAACATTGGGCAGCTGTTTGAACAGGATGGCGTTGAGATGGCCGGTCCTGCCGCCACCACAGATGGCGACTTTCAACACATTCATCGAGCGGTGCTCCTGTGTGGTGGGTGAGTCATGCGACGCTCAATTGCAGCGGTGCGGAGAAGGATTCCAGCCATTGGGTCTTGCCCAGCCAGGCATCCAGTTGCGGCGCAATGGCTGGATCGATCAGATCGCGTTCTTGCAGCCATTTCTCGTCGAACACTGTGTGCAGGTATTTCTCGCCGCCGTCGGCGATTGGCACCACCACGTTGCCGGTCAGCACGCCTTTGTGGATCAGTTCCAGCGCCTTGAAGATCGCACCGCCGGTTGAGCCACCCACCAACAGGGCGAGGTTGCGCGCGATATAGCGGGCGGTTTCGAAGGCCTGGGAATCGGTGACTTGCACACCCAGGTCGATGCAGCTGTAGTCGAGCACCAGGCCGACGGTGTCGCCGGCCGGCGTGCCGGTGCCTGATTGGTAGTAGGGATAACCGGGATGGCCGAACACGATCGAGCCGGCCGGTTCCACCGCCACGGTGATGGTGTCCGGGTTATGCAGTTTCAGGCCGCGAGCGATGCCGGTCATCGAGCCGCCGGTGCCGACGCAGCCGACATAGGCGCCGATCACGCCTTCAACCTGGGCGATGGTTTCGCGAACGAAATCGCTGTAGCCACCCGCATTGGCCGCGTTGTCGGACTGATTCATGAACACGGCACCGGGAATGTCGCTGGCCAGTTCGGCGGCGAGTCGTTGCCGCTCGACCACCGCGACTTCATCTTCCCGATAGGTGCCTTTGACGAAACGGATGTCGGCACCGAGCGCCTTCATCACGGCGATCTTGTCTTGTGCGGCGTGATGATCGACCACGGCGATGAAGTGCAAACCAAACTCCACCGCTGCCATGGCCAGACCAATCCCGGTGTTGCCGGAGGATGATTCGACGACTACGCCGCCGGGTTTCAGGCGACCGGACTTGAGCGCCGCCAGCACCATATTGCGTGCCATGCGATCCTTGATGCTGCCGCCGGGGTTGTTCTTTTCAATCTTCAACAACAAACGTGCATTGGAATCCGGAACTTCAATGCCCAACATCGGTGTGTTACCAATAAGATCCGAAGTTTTATTCAATATCATTTCAACTGTTCCCTTTAGTAGTCAGGTGAAAACGCATAGTTACCTTCCGTACAACAGGTCGCCGTCAACCGCCGGGGCAGGGGATGGCGATGAAACTCGTTTTCCAGCAAGTCCATCTGATAACCGGCGGTATTGATGTAAATCAATAAGTCGCCTGGCTGTGGTGCAGTCGAGAAGTTGATCGGGCGGTGACTGATAACGTCATCGTCCAGGCAACTATGGCCGGCGATATAAGCTTGCGTCGGGGTATGGGGCGGGGCTTGTGAACTGATCAGTATCGGATCAACCAGGTATTCAGAGGCAAACCAGGTTTCGCACGCGCTGAAACTACTGCCTTCAACGAAGATGACGGTTTTGTTGTCGGCGAGTTGTTTGGTGCGGGTGACGCGAAACAATGATATCGCCGCCTGATCGACGAGACTCCGTCCGGGCTCCAGAGCCAGGGTTATATTCTGCAGCTTTAAATAATTGGAGATGGACAGTCCGGGTGAATGCTCGGCCTCGAGCAATAACGTCAACCATTGTGGCGCCGTCAGTTCTGCGCCGTAGGGATAATAGGCGTCGGGCACTTTCTGGTTGTGATAATGGCTCGGATGATTGTCGTTCTGTAAGAACCGGGCATAGGTCTGCGGCTCGACATAACGAATCGGCAAACCGCCACCGATATCGATCATCTGCGGATTCAAGCCCATTTCCCGAGCCGCCTCGACGAACCCGGTGACCTCGCGCAACGCTTGTGCGCGGGATTCGAATCCATAGCCGCCCAGGTGAAAATGGAAACCCTCGAAGTGAAAAACATCAGTGCATCTGGTCAGCCGTTGAAGGCTTTCGAGCACGTCTTGCGAGCTCATGCCGAAGCGGCTCTTCGGGCTGCTTTTCGGCCTGTAACGCAGTAAAACCCTGGCTTTGCTGAGGGGGCGCCGTGCTTCGACAATGCGTTGAAGATGATCGAACTCCTCCAGCGAATCGACGCAAATCAGTGAACCTGCGCTGACCAGTGCCTGATGAAATACGGCGGTTTTGGCCGGTCCCGTGGCGCAGATTTTGCCGGCGGGTGTACCGGCTCGCAGCGCCGCTTGCAGTTCGTGGATGCTCGACACATCGACGCCGATCCCCGAATTCGCCGCTGCGCCGAGCATGCTCTGGGACTTGTTGGCCTTGGCGCCATAGAAGATCGCGTAAGGCACGTTGTAGCGTTTCAATACGTCCAGGAGAGCCTGTGTATTTAATTCAAAGGCATGGGGCCAAACCAGATTCAAGGGTGAGCCGTGTTGTTTGACCAAGTCGACCAGCGTCCCCGGGAACTTGTTGATCAACGTGGAAATAACCGGGTCGATCAGCGGTTTTAACATGTGTGGATGGTGAACTTCGGTTAGTTGTTCAGCAGGCAGTGAGTTTGCTGTAGGCATCGTTAACCCCTGGCGTCGAAAACAACGTCGCCACTGATAGGTTGATAACTGTTTGCTATCGGACTCTTTTTCTCATCAAAAGCAGGGTTTAGACATTCGGAGGCGGATGCCAGGCGATGTCTGAAGTTGGGTGATTAACGCTGATCGTAATAAACGGATCACAAAAATATAGCATTGGAACCTCATTCCATAAGTTTTGTACGGACGTTCCGATTGGCCACCCGTTTATGGGTAATGCCCTGTAGATGGCCGGCAACTGAGATTCAAATGACATCACTGGCCTGTACTTCCCGAGGTGCTGATAACGTGCTTTGAAGCGAGGGTAGTTCCTCTTGGCGGAGCGAACAATATTGCGAACGAGAACTATTATCAAGTATGGTTTTCAAATATTTTCGAATGACGAAAGGCGCAAGGCCACTCAATGAACGTGTATTTACACGCTCAAGGAAGCGGTCGCCCGGAAATAAAAAAGTCCTTTAATGCCTTGATCCCCAAGGCGTTAAGGGTTGTTGCAAGAGGCCCCGGACGAGCACCCGGATCTGACGCTGACGGGGCCGGAAAATGTTCAGAAACCACGACTGGTTCACGCCAAGGAGCAACGCCATGCAATTCGATCGACTCAGCAGCAAGGCCCCACTCGCGATCAGCTACCTGTTCGTGCCGGGTAATCGTCCCGAGCGCTTTTCCAAAGCGGTTGAAGCGGGGCCCGATGCAATCATTCTCGATCTTGAGGACGCCGTGCACCCGGGCAGCAAACCGGCCGCCCGCGCTGCCATCTGGGCCTGGCAGGAGGCAACGCCGAGCGTCGCCTGCGAGCGTTACATTCGCCTCAACAGCGTCAGCAGCGCGTTGTTTCGTCAGGACCTGACCTGGCTCAACGACATGCGCTACCCGCAGCGCTGCAACGGGATTTTCCTGCCCAAGGCCGAGTGCCCCGAGGCCTTGAGCCGAGTGGTCGAACGTCTGCGGCAGTGGCAGCCGACGCTGAAGATCGTGGCGATCATCGAGACCGCCAAAGGGCTGCAGCAGGTCGAATCGATTGCGGCGATCCCCGGTCTGGCACGCCTGGCGTTCGGATCACTGGATTTTTCCCTCGATATCAACTGCAGCCAGATACCCGAGGCGTTTCTGTTCGCCCGCAACCGCATCGTGCTGGCTTCGCGCACCGCCGATTTGCCGTCGCCGATCGATGGTGTCACGCCGGCGATCAGCGATTTGGCGGTGGTCGCCGGGGACTCGCATTACGCGCGTTCGCTGGGTTTCGGCGCCAAGCTGTGCATCCACCCCGCGCAACTGGAGACGGTGCAGCGCGCCTTCCTGCCGGACTCGCGTCAGCTGGCCTGGGCCGATCGGGTGATGAGCGCGGTGGCCACGGGCAGTCACGCGGTGCAAGTGGACGGTGAGATGGTCGATTTGCCGCTGATCGAGCACGCCCAGCGCCTGCTCGATGTCGCCCGCCAGCACACGCCCATTGCCCGCGCCGATGCCTGCTGAACCGCCGGCGAACCAGGAGATCACCATGGAACAGGGTTATCAGATTGCGTTGCGGCCACTGTGCCAGGTGCTGCAGTCGGAGCAGGTCGATCCGGCCAATGTGACGATGTTGCGTGAGTCGATCGTTCGTGCGGGACATTGGCTGGAACCGATCATCGTCGAGCGTTCGCGCGGCATCGTGATGGACGGTAATCACCGCTTCAACGCCGCGTTGCAACTGGGCTTGAAGCGGGTGCCCTGCATCCAGCTCGATTACACCGATCCGCGGGTCTGTGTGCGGCATTGGCAGACAGGGCAGGCGTTCGAAGTGGCGCAGATATTCACCACCATCGCCCGCGGTGAACTCTTTCCGTACAAGACCACCCGGCATGCATTCGACCCCGCGTTACCAAGGGTCGCGATACCGCTGGAGCGGCTGTACGCCTGACCCTCGCCGGGCCCATCCAAAAAAACTTTTCCGGAGGTGATACTTTTTCGTGAATTGACTGGCAATAGGAGTGATTACCATTTCCACTTGATGAAAAGGATCTCCACGTCATGCCTGTTGTCAGTCGTCCCTGCGGTGAGCGTGTGTTAACGCTTGCCATGCGTACCGCCATGCTGAATTTTATTTTGGTCGCAGGAAGCGCCAGCGCCTGGGCCGCCAGCCCCGAGCAACAAGACGTTGCCGCCGAGCCGCGTTCTAACGTCGCGCCAGCCACGCCGGCCGATGACAGCCCGGACGCGCTGACGCTCGACACCACTAACATCAACGCCTCCTACAGCGGCCCGACTTCGTTGCCGGAAACCTTCGCCGGTGGCCAGGTTGCGCGGGGAGCCCGCCTGGGCATGATGGGAAACAAGGATGTGATGGACACGCCGTTCAGTGTCACCAGTTACACCGCCAAGACCCTCGCCGACCTGCAAACCGTGACCGTTGCCGATGCGCTGGAGCGTGATCCTTCGGTGCGCTCCACCGGTCAAACCGGCGGTATCGTCGATTCGTTTTTCATTCGCGGCTTCCCGATCGGCGAAGGCAATCTTGGCGAGCTGGCATTCGACGGTGTGTATGGCGTAGCGCCGAACTATCGCGTGTTTACCGACTATGCCGAACGGGTCGAAGTGCTCAAGGGGCCAGGGGCGTTGATGTACGGCATCTCGCCCAACAGCGGCGTCGGCGGCGTGATCAACATCGTGCCCAAGCGTCCGCTGGATGAAGACTTGACGCGGGTCACCACCACTTACGCTTCGGATTCCCAGGTGGGTGGTCATCTGGATCTGAGCCGTCGCTTTGGCACGGACAATCAATTTGGCGTGCGCTTCAACGGCAACCTGCAGGGTGGCGACACGGCCATTGACGATCAGCACCGCGACCTCGGTATCGGTGCCATCGCGCTTGATTACCGTGGCGAGCGCTTGCGCCTGAACCTCGATTACATCAGTCAGAAAGAGAGTTTCGAGGCGCCCTCGCGGCCATTCACCGTCGCCTCGGGCGTCGATGTCCCGTCCGCGCCGAATGGCCGCACCAACCTGCCGCAGAAATGGGGCTGGTCGGACACCAAAGAGCAGTCGGCCTTGCTTGGCGGCGAATATGACCTGACCGACACGGTCACGGTGTTTGCCCACGCCGGTGGCGGCAAATCCGACGTCAAGCGCCTGTCCGACCAGGTGCCGAGAATCCTCAACGACGCCGGCGATACCAGCAATATTCCGGGTTACTACAAGTTCAACGTTGATCGCTCAACGGCGGACGCCGGTATCCGTGGTGTGTTCGCCACCGGACCGATCACCCACACGACCACGCTGATGGCGACCCAATATCAGGATGAGCTGTCCCGGGGAATCACCAATGGCACCGAGATCCGTTCGAACATCTATCACCCGATCGATGTGCCCAAGCAATACATCAACGCGCCGAAGGTGCTGCGCGTCTCCGAATCGGAACTGTCAGGCGTTGCGCTGACCGACACACTGTCCATGCTCGATGATCGTTTCCAGTTGACCCTTGGCGTGCGTCGGCAGGACATCGAATCTCGCAACTACAATGCGTCGGGCTCGGTCAGTTCGAAATACAACGACAGCGCCACGACGCCTCTGGTCGGTGTAGTGGTCAAGCCTTGGGAAGACGTTTCCCTCTACTACAACTATGTAGAAGGCTTGAGCAAAGGTGACATTGCACCGGGGACGGCGGCCAATGCCGGCGAGACATTCGCACCTTACGAATCGAAGCAGCATGAAGTCGGTGTGAAATACGAACACGGCACCTTCATGACCACCCTGGCGTTGTTCCAGATCGAGAAACCGAGCGGTGAAATCGGCGCCGGTAACGTGTTTTCGGTACAAGCCGAACAACGCAACCGTGGGATCGAGTTGAGCATGTTCGGCGAGGTGGCACCGGGCACTCGCCTGATGGGCGGCGTGACGGTGCTCGACGGCGAATTGACCGATTCGGCGACAGCCGCCAACCGTGGCAACAAACCGGTCGGTGTGCCTGACGTGCAGGCCAACCTGTGGGCTGAGTGGGATACGCCATGGCTTGAAGGGTTCACCCTCACCGGCGGTGCGATTTATACCGACAGCCAGTACGTCAACCAGGCCAATACCCAGGAACTCGACGCCTGGACCCGTTTCGATGCCGGCGCCCGTTATGCGACGAAAATCGAAGGCCGGCCGACGACATTCCGCGCCACGGTGCAGAACGTGTTCGATCGTGAGTACTGGTCGGGCGTTGCTTCGTATGGCGCGTTTTCGCCGGGTTATCCGCGGACCTTGCAACTGTCCGCGACGGTCGACTTTTGACGCACAAGGGCAGGCACAGCCGTGGGCTGCTGCCTGCCCAGCCTCTTTCGTTTGAAGGTGATCAATGCACTGGTCCAGGCGACTCGGGAGGGACGCTCGCCAGGCGTGCGGGGTGTGCATGCCTGCATGCAAGCGTCCTCCTCGGAGCTGACGATTGTCAGTGTGCGCGAAGTACTCAAGCGCCTTGCCGGGGTAGGCGTCATCGTTTTTCAGCCGGATAGAACGTACCGCTTTACCACTGAGGCGTGGGAAATGCTCAAGCCCGACGTCGGTGGCGGGCCCTGCAAGATCAACAGTCTTTAACGGTTCGCATCATCGGGTGGCGCCGCCTTGCGCCGATCCGGGCCTGCTGGATTGCCAGTGTTTATCAGCCTTCTTTCCAGCAGAATATTGTGCAGCGCTTCGCGGTCCGACGGGTTCAACTGGTGCTCTCGCGCTTTCAGTTCCAGCAGGATGGGGCTGGACCACTGACGATAGGTTTGTTCGGCACTACGCGTGGGTGACATCGCTTCCTCCTTGATCAGGCTCCTGCCAATAAAGGCACCGCAGTTCGATACGTTTGAGACCCTAGTCGAGGAAGCTGACTATCGCCACTGCAGCGTGTCGGACATCTGCCTCAGGCGCGCGAGTCCGTCGGATTGTGACCCGTGAAATTCGGGCCGATATGATCGGCCCGAATTTTTTGTCTAGACGAAAGCCTGACTACCAAAGCCCCGTGGCAATCTTTGCCGTCCAGCCATGGCCGACAACCGTTCGGTCCAGGCCTGGCGCCAGTCATTGACGATATGCACGACTTTGGCTTTGCGGGCGGCGCGACGTGCCGCGTTACGTTCGTTCCGGCGTGCTTCTTTGAAAACCTCGGTGTTGCGGCAGCTTCTGCATTTCACCCGGTTGAGTTCGCGGGTCGAGGTGAGATGGGTACCTTTGTGACCGCAGGCCAAATGCCCGCTGACTTTGAAGTGAGTGACCATCAGAACGCCTCCTTGGTGACGTGTAAGTGTTTGACCACTCACGGTCGGGGACGTTCGGTCGTGACCCGGACACAAAAAATCCCGGCGCGGGGCTGGGCAGGGGGGGTAATGGAAGGCAATCAGGCAGGCACGCAACCGGTGACGATAACGTCGCCGATCATGCCTGCAGCATCGGGCCGTGTCTTCGCATCGAATGTGCGGATCGAATCATCTGAACCGTGGCAGCGGCGGATCGACGGGTTTGAGCGAAGACAGGGTGTTGCGAATCAGCGGCGTATCCTTTTCGATGTCGTTCAGACGATCACGAATTCTGAGGGCTGTCGGATGTCCGCCTTGATGATCGACCCAGTCGGCAATTTCCTTGCACGCCGCAGCCAAGCGAACCTGGCGCGAATCGAGCAGGGTGAGCAGGGTGGTGATGGACTCTTTTTCGGACATGGAAAACACCTCCGCTTGAGAAACCTGGCAGTTGGCAGTAAAAAGCCCGCCGGGCGCGAGCTTTCTACCGATGGATTGCTGGTCCTTCAGCTCCTTTCAGTATAGACCCCTACAGGGCACGCTAAAGCTCATCAGCCTTGTCGGGCCATGATGTGTGACCTGGCATTGAGCTGCCGGCAAACGTGCCGGGCGTCTTCCTCGAGATCGTAACCGTCACCGATGAAACCGTGGGTTCGGGTATCGGCGATGCGATACCAGACGGCGGCGTCAGGAGGCGGGTGAGCGGTTTCTCCGGCCCGGCGGCCATGAATGATGATCTTGTTGCATCGCTTCACGACGAAAATGTCTTCCATGGCGTCACCGCAGCTGATTCGTTTACACATCAACTATAGAAGTCATTTGTAATCGTGCAAAAAATAGACAAGTCAATTCGTCGGCTCAGACACCAGCTTGTCCAGCAACATGGCCAATCCGACTTCCTCGGCGCGCAGGCCTTTACGCATCCGCGGCCTGGGCAACTGCGCCAACGTACCCAGCACGAAGCCTTCGAGCACCGCCGGATGGATGTAGCACTTGCGGCACACCGCCGGTGTATTGCCTAGCTGTCGGGCGACGTTTTTCACCATCTCCACCACGTGCCGCTTCGCCTCCGATTCCGGTTGCCATTGCAACTCTCGCAGCACCGCAAGGGCGAGGGCGCTACCGGCCCAGGTGCGGTAGTCCTTGGCGGTGAAGTCGGCACCGGTCAGGGTTTGCAGGTAGGCGTTGACGTCGGACGAGGTAATGCTGTGTCGCTCGCCGTTTTCATCGAGGTACTGAAACAGGTTTTGTCCGGGGATTTCCTGGCAGCGCTTGATGATGCGTGCCAGTCGCCGGTCTTTCACGGTGATCTGATGTTCGACGCCACTCTTGCCACGAAACTGGAACAGGATCGCACTGCCGTTGATCTCGACATGCCGGTTGCGCAGCGTGGTCAGGCCGTAGGAGCGGTTGTCCCGGGCATATTGAGTGTTGCCGACGCGGATCAGTGTGGCATCGAGCAAGGTGATGACCGTGGCCATGACCTTGTCGCGGCTGAAGCCCGGTGCGGCCAACAGGGCCTCCAGCCGTTTGCGCAGTTTAGGCAAGGCCAGGCCGAAATCCCGCAGGCGCGAATACTTGTCCAGATCGCGAACTTCACGCCAGCGTGGGTGATAACGGTACTGTTTGCGACCCCGGGCATCACGGCCGGTGGCTTGCAGGTGCCCGCGCGGGTCGGCGCAGATCCACACGTCGGTGTAGGCCGGCGGCACCGCGAGCGCGTTGATGCGCCGGATCTCGTCCGGGTCGGTGATGCGTTGTCCCGCCGGATCGAAATAGCAGAACTTGCCGCGCTGTTTCTTGCGGCGGATTCCGGGTTGGGTGTCATCCACGTAGTGCAGGTCGGACGGCAGCGCATCGGGCATGGCGATTGTCCTTGGCGAGGAGTCAGGGGGCCGTTAAAGGCATTGACCCCGCGCCGCCTCAGTCGTGCCAATGCCTTTACGCGAGCACCGCCACGGCTTTGATCTGTGCCCAGAGTTGCTGGCCGGGACGGATGTTCAACTGGTCGCGGGAGAAGCGGGTGATACGCGCCAACAAAGGGGTTCCGGCCGCGTCGAGACGGATCAGTACATGGGCGGCATTGTCGGCGCCCATCTCGCTGACCACAGTGACCGGCAGGCGATTGAGAATGCTGCTGTGCTCGGCGCTGTGCAGGCTCAGGCTGACATCCCGTGCCTGAACCTTGCAGCGCAACGCCTGGCCCGTGGCCATCGGCGTGTGTGCCACGCGAATGTTCAAGGCCGTGTCGGGCAGTTGCAGGGTGAGCAATTGATAGTGGTTGTCATAGGCACAGACGCGCCCCTCAATCACCACGCCGGCGTCGTCGCCCAGCGCGAGTGGCAAGTCCAGGCGTGCCAGGGTTTGGCCGATCGGGCCGCTGGCCAGCGCCTTGCCGTTGCTGAGCAGGACGAGGTGGTCGGCCAGGCGCGCCACTTCATCCTGGGAGTGGCTGACATACAACACCGGGATGTCCAGTTCGTCGTGCAGCCGTTGCAGGTAGGGGAGGATTTCGCCTTTGCGCTGGGCGTCCAGCGCCGCCAGCGGTTCATCCATCAATAACAGTTTCGGGCTGGTGAGCAGGGCGCGGGCGATGCCGACTCGCTGGCGTTCCCCGCCCGACAGGTGTTGTGGATGGCGATCCAGCAGGTGGCCGATGCCCAAGAGCTCGGTTGCGTGGGCCATGTCGACCCGACGCTGTGGTTTCGGGATACGTTTGAGCCCGAACTCCAGGTTGGCCAGCACCGACAAATGCGTAAACAGGCTGGCCTCCTGAAAAACGTAACCCAGGGCTCGCTTGTGCGGCGCCACGAAAATCTTCCTTTCGCTGTCCTGCCAGACTTCATCGTTGACCTGGATAAAGCCTTGATCGGCTTTTTCCAGACCGGCGATGCAGCGCAGGCAGGTGGTCTTGCCGGAGCCGGAGTGGCCATACAGTGCCGTGACACCACGGCCGGGCAGTTGCAGGTCGACATCGAGGTGGAACCCCGGGTAGCTCAATTCCAGGCGCGTTTGAATCATCGATCAGCTCCAGCCCGCTTTGGTTTTACGGCTGGAGTACAGCGCCAGCAACACCGCAAAGGAGAACACCAGCATGGCGCCGGCCAGCCAATGGGCCTGGGCGTATTCCATGGCTTCGACGTGGTCGTAGATCTGCACCGAGACCACCCGGGTTTTATCGGGAATGTTGCCGCCGATCATCAGCACCACGCCGAATTCGCCGACCGTGTGGGCGAAGCCGAGGATGGCGGCGGTGATGAAGCCGGGGCGGGCCAGGGGCAGGGTCACGCTGAAGAAGCTGTCCCAGGGATTGGCGCGCAGGGTCGCGGCCACTTCCAGCGGGCGGGTGCCGATGGCGGAAAAAGCGTTTTGCAGGGGCTGGACCACAAACGGCATCGAGTACAGCACCGAACCGATGACCAACCCTGCAAAACTGAAGGTCAGGGTGCCCAGCCCCAGTGATTGGGTGAGTTGGCCGACAAAGCCGTTCGGGCCCAGCGCCAGCAACAGATAAAAGCCGATCACCGTGGGCGGCAGCACGAGGGGCAGGGCGACGATCGCCCCGACCGGGCCGCGCAGCCAGGATTGAGTGCGCGAGAGCCACAACGCAAGCGGAGTGCCGATCACCAGCAGGATGACGGTCGTCAGGGACGCCAGTTTCAGGGTCAGCCAGATGGCGGCAAAGTCGGCACTCGATAGCGTCATTTAGAGTTGGTAACCATAGGACTTGATGATGGCGGCGGCTTTCGGCCCTTTAAGGTAGTCAACCAGTGCCTTGGCAGCCGGATTGTCCTTGCCTTTGTTGAGGATCACCGCGTCTTGTTTGATCGGGTCATGCAGGTTGGCCGGAACGATCCAGGCCGAACCGCTGGTGATTTTACCGTCCTTGTAAATCTGCGACAGCGCGACAAAACCCAATTCGGCATTGCCCGTGGAGACAAACTGATAGGCCTGGGTGATGTTCTGGCCTTCAACGATCTTGTCCTTGACCTTGTCGGTCAGACCTTCCCAGGCCAGTACCTGGGTGGCCGCCAGGCCGTAGGGTGCGGTTTTGGGATTGGCAATGGACAGATGCTGGTATTGATTGTCGCTCAGGACCTTGCCCAGGGCGTCGACATAGCCTTCCTTGGCCGACCACAACGCGAGGGCGCCGACGGCGTAGGTAAAGCGCGAGCCCTTGACCGTGTCGCCTTCGTCTTCGAGTTTTTTCGGGGTGGTGTCGTCCGCCGAGAGGAACACTTCGAACGGCGCGCCATTCTTGATCTGGGTGTAGAACTGACCCGTCGCGCCGAAGGCGGTCACCAATTTGTGCCCGGTGTCCTTTTCGAAGTCCGCCGCGATGGCCTGGATCGGCGCGGTGAAGTTGGCCGCAACCGCCACCTGGACTTCGTCCGCCTGGGCGGCGCCAAGGGCGAACACAGCGAGAAGGCCGGTCAGGCAAGCAGGGGCGAAACGTGAGGCGCTAAGGGACATGAAACGGCTCCGTGGCAGGCATTACATAGGGGGGGGTAACGCTATATATAAGAATATATAGCGAAATGCCTGCAAACGGAATGAGGAGTACTCGGCTGGGGGGGAGGAGCTTGCCTGTGGCTGGGGAGCTTTTCTGTGGCAAGCCCCACAGATCTTGAGTTGACTTGAGGGATCGTCAGCGCCCAAGCAATTTCGCCAAGCCTTCTTCAGCAAGCCGCCGGGTCAACTCTGCCGTGGTCATTTCCACGCCCAAAGGGAACGCCTGTCCGGCCCAGAGATTGCTGAAATCCGCTTCGTCCTTCGCCCGCAAAGGCATCAATGCACCGCCAGCGAGGGGAAAGGCCGGTGCCTTGTCGCTCATCGGCCCCAGTTCACGCATGACCCGATTGAGGATGCCGCGCGCCGGGCGCCCGGTGAAAATGTTGGTGACGGCAGTCTCGCTCTCCCGGGCCGTACGCAACGCCTGGTGATGAGACGCACTGACCTTGGCTTGCGACGTAAACAGGTAGGCCGTACCCACTTGCACCGCCGAAGCGCCCAACATGAAGGCTGCCGCGACGCCTCGCGCGTCGGCAATGCCGCCAGCGGCAATCACGGGTACTTGCACCGCATCGACGACTTGCGGCACCAGGGCAAAGGTCCCGACCTGGCTGCTCAGGTCATCACTGAGAAACATCCCGCGATGTCCTCCCGCCTCGTAACCCATGGCGATGATCGCGTCGCAGCCATGTTGCTCGAGCCAGATGGCCTCTTCGACGGTGGTGGCCGACGACACCACCTTTGCGCCGGTGGCTTTGACCCGATCCAGCAGGGATTTTTCCGGCAGGCCGAAGTGGAAACTCACGACTTCGGGGCGAAACTCCTCGATCACATCACAGGCCGCGTGATCGAAGGGCGCGCGGTTGGACACCGGCGTCGGCGCATCAAAGTCGACGCCCAACTCCCGGTAGTAAGGTTCCAGCAGGTTTTTCCAGTCTTGTGCGCGTTGCTCATCGGCAGCCGGCGGCTGGTGGCAGAAGAAATTGACGTTGAACGGGCGCGAGCTGTGTTGACGAATGGTCGTCAGCTCGGCGCGCAATTGCTCGATGCTCAGCATGGCGGCGGGCATCGAGCCCAGGCCGCCGGCATTGCTTGCCGCAATCACCATGGACGACTGGGTGGCACCGGCCATGGGAGCTTGAATAACGGGCAGTTCGATCCCGAACAGATCAAGAATACGGGTGTCTGGCCATGGGCTCATTTTTGAGGTCTCCGACGTTGAAACCGGGCAGGGCGGTTCAAGCGGTTTTGTAGCAGCATTGACTGTCCCGAGGCCAGTCTTGTTTGACGCGGAATCAGCGACGGAACAGCCCGCCACCGGCGCCAAATGCGCGATGGGGCCGGCAGCAATTCGCGGCGGGTGGGGCCAGCGGACCTGACCACCGGAAAAAGCATCGCCGCGGGTCATGGAAAGGCCCCCAGGTTTTATCGGTTGGCTTAAAGTCGAATGCGGCATTTTTTTGCGATGTGGTATTTAATTCAGGCCACAACAAATAATCACACCAGGAGGCAGTCATGTTCCAAGGTATTTTGATCGAGAAAGACGACAGCGGTTACCGGGCCACGCTGCAGCAGATCCATGACGACCAATTGCCCGAGGGCGATGTGACTGTACGTGTCGCCTACAGCACGCTGAATTTCAAGGACGGCCTGGCGATCACTGGTAGCAGCCCGGTGGTGCGAAAATTCCCGATGGTGCCAGGGATCGATCTGGCGGGCACTGTCGAAGTCAGCGGGCATCCGGACCACAAGGTGGGTGACAACGTCCTGCTCAATGGCTGGGGGGTGGGTGAGGGGCATTGGGGCGGTCTGGCGCAGAAGGCACGCCTCAATGGCGACTGGCTGATTCCGCTGCCCAAGGCGTTTACCGCCGCCCAGGCGATGGCCATCGGCACGGCGGGCTACACGGCGATGCTGTGCATCCTCGCGCTGGAGCATAACGGTGTGACGCCCGGGCAAGGCGAAGTCCTGGTGACGGGCGCCAATGGCGGCGTAGGCAGTTTCGCTATCGCGCTGTTGAGCAAACTTGGTTACCGCGTGGTGGCGTCCACCGGCCGCATTTCGGAACACGACTACCTCAAGCAACTGGGGGCCAGCGAAATCATCGACCGCGCCACGCTGTCCGAGCCGGGCAAGCCTTTGGCGAAGGAGCGCTGGGCTGCGGTCATCGATTCGGTCGGCAGTCACACCCTGGCCAATGCCTGCGCCAGCACCAAGGCCAATGGTACGGTCGCTGCCTGTGGTCTGGCCCAGGGCATGGACTTCCCGGCCTCTGTCGCGCCGTTCATCTTGCGTGGCGTGACCCTGGCGGGCATCAACAGCGTGACGCAACCCAAAGCGAAGCGGGTCGAGGCGTGGAATCGTCTGGCCCGGGATCTGGACTTTGACCTGTTGCCACTGATCAGCCACGAAATCGGTTTGAGCGAAGCGATTGAAGCGGCGCCACGCTTGCTCGCCGGCCAACTGCGGGGCAGGGTTGTCGTCGACGTGAATCGCTGACAAACCAGCGATCCCGCCTGCGGCAGATCCCATACGGGCACGCGGCCACCGTGTTTACCGCTACTGCGCTTCCCGTTCCAGCAACTGCCGCTTGCGTTCCACGCCCCAGCGGTACCCCGACAGATTGCCATCGCTGCGCACCACGCGGTGGCAGGGAATCGCTACCGCCAGGCTGTTCGCGCCACAGGCTTGAGCCACCGCGCGAACGGCTTTTGGGGCGCCGATTTGCCGGGCGATATCGGCGTAGCTGGCCGTGCTGCCGACGGGAATATCCCGCAGGGCTTGCCAGACCCGCTCCTGAAACGCCGTGCCACGTACGTCCAGAGGCAAGTCGAGCCCCAGCGCCGGGGCCTCGATGAAACCCACAACCCTGGCGATCAATTGCTCGAAGTCGTGATCGGCACCGATCAGATTGGCCCGCCGGAACTTGTCCTGCAGATCGCAGACCAGTTGCTGCGGATCGTCCCCCAGCAGAATGGCGCAAACCCCGCGCTCACTCTGCGCCACCAGAATCGCGCCCAAGGAACATTGGCCCACGGCAAAACGGATGTCATTGTTCTGGCCGGCGGCGCGGTAATCCGTGGGTTTCATGCCCAGAAGTTGATCCGCCGTTTCATAAAAACGGCTGTTGGAGTTGAAGCCGGCGTCGTACAGCGCGTCGGTCACCGAACCGCCATCCGTCAAACGCTCGCGAACCCTGCGGGAACGATGGGCTGCGGCGTAGCCCCTGGGTGTCAGGCCGGTGACAGCCTTGAACACTCGATGAAAGTGAAAACTGCTCAGGCCCGCTGTCTCGGCCAGTTCGTCCAAGGCCGGGAGCGTTTCCGCGCTTTCGATCTGCCGGCAAGCGGCGGCCACGGTGGCGGCATGCTGCGCGGCCACGGCGCTTTGATCCTTCGCCGCGCGTTTGCTCGGACGGTAACCCGCTGCTTGTGCCTGTTCGGCCGTGTCGAAGAACTCGACATTCTGAGGTTTCGGCAAGCGCGCCAGGCTACTGGGATTGCAGTAGATGCCGGTGGTTTTCACGGCATAGACAAATTGCCCATCGGCTTGTGGGTCGCGAGCGACGACGGCGGCCCAGCGTGGGTCGAGTTCAGCGGTGTTTTTTGTCGTATGGCTTGTCATGGCTGGAAGTCCGTTGACCTGTTTACGGCAGATTAACCACGTCGGCGTGCCGTCACACTCCGGTGCTTGCGGTCAAATTCGACAGGTTCATCCCGCCGTGCGGAAGGTGAAGTTGATCCGCTGTTCGCCCAGCAGGGAATGCTGGCCTTCCTTGATCGGCAGGACACCGTGATAGCGCAAGCGATCAACGCCGCCCCAGACCACGACGTCACCGTGCAGCAACGGTACTCGCTGGCTTTTATCGCTGC
Organism: Pseudomonas fluorescens group sp. PF-69; assembly: GCF_054481235.1. Classification (NCBI taxonomy): domain Bacteria; kingdom Pseudomonadati; phylum Pseudomonadota; class Gammaproteobacteria; order Pseudomonadales; family Pseudomonadaceae; genus Pseudomonas; species Pseudomonas fluorescens group sp. PF-69. The sequence goes on from NZ_JBTMNC010000001.1 coordinate 4,938,616, forward strand.
GTTCAAAACCACCGAACAGGAACATTGCCGGTAACCCGAGCGATACCGAGACGATCGGCGCGGCGTAGGTGCTTTCGTTTTTGTCCTGATGCAAAGACATTTTCGCCCCCGGGAGGTATCGGTTGATCAGGCAGGAATCGGGGAGAAAGTTGCTGAATCCAGCCTCTTGCGCGGCGGCCTGAGCCAACTGCAAGAAAATCCCCGGCATGTCCGGCCACGGCTGGCCTGTCTGCGGATCGTGGCGCGTGTAGCGATAACCGCTGCGGTCGGTGGTCCAGCCCAAAGTGCCACAACTGCTCAGGGCGACCGACATGGTAAAACCACCCGGCGTAATCATCTGCCGAAACGGTGCCGCTGCCAGCACGGCCTCCAGTGCCGGCAGTAAACGCTCCAGCCAGGGCAGGGCAAAGCCCCTCAATACATATGACTGTTCGTCGATCTGCTCGCGCCGGGGTTGCTGCACGGGGTCCGCGTCGGCGAACAGATCAGGGGTGGTCGGCTTCATGGTGTTCATACTGCATCGTGGAAAATAATGCCTAGGGTATGCCGTTTTCCGCTGTGCAGGCGACTGACGCCGTGACGCATCGTCACCCGGTAGTCGCCGCGAGTACCTTTGACCGGCCGTTGACTGACCGCAAAGATCACGCCGTCTCCCTTCTTAAGATCTATAACCTGTGGGCGTGTTTGCATGCGTGGGCGCTGTTCGGTCAGCACGAACTCGCCGCCGGTGAAATCTTCCCCCGGTTCTGACAGCAAAATCGCCACTTGCAGCGGGAACACGTGTTCGCCGTAGAGGTCCTGATGCAAGCAGTTGTAGTCCTGGGGCCCATATTGCAGCAGTAATGGCGTCGGGCGTTGCTGGCCGGCAGCGTGGCAAAGGGCGAGGAAATCTTCATGGACCTGGGGAAAACGGTTCGGCAAACCCATCCGTTCGTGCCAGCGATTGGCAATCGGCACCAGTCGTGGATAGAGCGCCTGGCGCAATCGGGCGACGAGATCCGGTAACGGGTACCGGAAGTATTTGTACTCGCCACGGCCAAATCCGTGGCGAGCCATGATCACTTGCGAGCGAAAGGGCTCGGATCGAGGGTAGAGGTCGCTGATCGAGTCACAGGCATCTTGGCTCAACAGCGAGCGCAGGACGACGCAACCGTCCTGATCGAGTTGCTGTTCCACTCGCGCCCAGTCGATGGACATGGTTCCGACTCCTTGAATAAAGGTGAGACGGCCAGTCTAGGGGGCGGTGATGGCGCGAACACTCCGACACTTGCGGTCGAATTTTCAACGCCGGGAGCAGACATCCATACTGCCACTCCCCAGTGCGTTACAGCGCCTTGCTGACGCTGATATCGCTGATGACGTCGTCGCTCTGGCCATGAATGGCGTCCAGCGCGGCCTTGGCCTCTTCCGGGGTCCCGTGTTCGAGCTGGGCAAATTCGAAGCGACGCTCGCCGTTGAGCTTGTATTTGATGACGTATTTGGTCGTTTGGGCCACGGTCATACCTGTCTGTGTGCGGACTGGGGTGTCACTCAGCTCAATTTCGAGCTGGAGCGGCGGATGATCTTGATCGAGTGAGTCAGGGTCGGTTTGCGGGTCACGCTGATCGCCCGGCGGTTGACGGTGTCGATGGTGATGTTCCAGAAACCGGTGCTCGGCGCGGTGATGCGGGCCGGAAAGGTGTCGAACGCGCCACCGTGGTAGGTGTGACGGCCGCCATTCTTGAAGCTGCGGAAGTTGGCGTCGTTCATCAAGCGGATGTTGCACATTTGGGAGCATTGGATGACGACGATGTCGTCTTCATTGAGGTGCTCGCGCTGGTGGATAAATTTCATGGGCGCCTCCAGAAGGGCTTTTTCTACAAAATCAAAACGATAGCAATGGGCGATTGGCGCAGTTTATCAGCCCGCAGGCGTTATTATCGGGTCGTTGAGGTCCGATTTGGCAATAAAAAACCGATATCGGGCAATCCTTGGGCGTTAAATGCAGTATGCCTTGGAGAAAAACAGCGTCTGTGCTGTCGGAGGGTCTTTATTGGAGGTTTTATATGAAGTGGGGTGCGTGGGTCCTGCCGTTGTTTCTGGCAATCAGTGGGTGTGCAAGTGTCGCGGAGATCAGCGAGACACTGCCTACCATTAACGTGATTTCAGGCAAGAAGCCCCATGAGTACGCGCAATGCCTGAGCGAAAAGCTCGCCAGCAGCCGTGGTGCCTTGCAGATAGAAACGCATAAGGAGGACGTACGAGTCATCGTGCCGCAGAAGTTCTCGTCCGGACCGGCCGCCGTATTCGATATCGAACATCGTTCCGGCGGCAGCAGCATCAAGCTGCATGAGCGTATTTCCAATGTTCCCCTGCGCCCTCGGGATGTGCGCGATGCTGCCACCGAGTGCATTTCCGGCTGATACAATGCCAACGGTCAGCACCGATGCCGTCAAAGCAAGACTTTGGCGGCATTGTCATTTCTGGAGTCGAGCATGAAGCGAGAGCAAGTACGGGAGCGCCATTCAAAGGGGCAGGTCTCTGGCACCCACGTGATTCAGAACCCCGCAGATCCGGGCGAATGGATTGTTTTTTTCAAGAAAAGCGGAGGGCGCAGTTTTTTTCTGGTGGACGACAACGATGAAGTGGAATCCTTCAGTCGCCTCGACGACCTGATCGAAACGGTGCGGGGCCTGGGTATCAAGTTCGCCGAAATCCACATGTAAAGCCCGCACGCCTTACTTGCAGACCACCACCACGCTGCGATTCTTGTAGTTGCCGACGTCGACGCCCAGGGTTTTGTCGCTTTCCTTGGTGGCGGGCGTGCCATCGGTGCCCACAATCCGGTAACCGGTGCCGGCGCAGGAGGCGTCGGCCTTTTCGTAGCAGGTGGCCCAGGAGTTGGCTTCCCCGGAACAATCGATGGCCAGACCCTGTTCGCCGTTATTCAAGTACGTGGTTTGGGACGTCGCACAGCCACTCAGGGCCAGTACCGCGATCAGTGGCAAGAATTTAGTCATGTCGTTGTCGTCGTCAAAGAGGTGGGCAAAAGCTGTGACAGCGTCGGCAGCAAAAGGTTATAGCGATAGGCCACTTGTTGCCGATATTCATGAAAAAGCCCTGCGCAATGGCAGGGCTTGGGTGCCGATCAGTTCTTGTCCTTGCCGCGTCGCTTGGGCTCCGGGTGCTCCAGCTCCAGCACCGACGCCACTTCGATCGCCATGGCTTCGGTCGGAAAGGGTCCGGCAATATTCTCACCGGCGACACTGCCTACCCACCATTGTCCGTCCATTGCCTTGTTGATCAGGAAACCGTTGACGCTCTTTGCTGCCGACATCTATCTGCCTCGTTGGCTGGTTCAATGGCGCCATGATAACGCCAAATACACGCAGCGGGTGCGGATGGGCGTATGGTGGGCCGATTGCCCGTTCAGATGACAAACCGTGCAAGTCTGGCGGTGTCTGCTATCAATAACAGGCTGCTGAGCAATCTTCGGAGCTCCCGGTGGAACTATCCGCCGAAATATTTCTCTATGATGGCATCGGTTAGCCAGTGCGGGGCATTGTAAGGTGCTCTCCGCCTGATTAGACTGCGCCGAAACTCGTACACACAGCCCTTTCAAGGACTTTTATGATCAAGAAATGCTTGTTCCCAGCAGCCGGTTACGGTACTCGCTTCCTGCCAGCGACTAAAGCCATGCCCAAAGAAATGCTGCCGGTGGTAAACAAGCCACTGATCCAGTACGGCGTCGAAGAAGCTCTGGATGCCGGTTTGACCGAGATTTCCATCGTTACCGGTCGTGGCAAGCGCGCCCTGGAAGACCACTTCGACATCAGCTACGAGCTGGAAAACCAGATCAAGGGCACCGACAAGGAAAAATACCTGGTCGGTATCCGTCGCCTGTTGGATGAGTGCTCGTTCTCCTACACGCGCCAGACGGAAATGAAAGGTCTGGGCCATGCCATCCTGACCGGTCGCCCGCTGATCGGCGACGAACCGTTCGCCGTGGTGCTGGCGGATGACTTGTGCGTCAACCTGGAAGGTGACGGCGTACTCAAGCAGATGGTCAAGCTGTACAAGCAGTATCGCTGCACCATCGTCGCGATCATGGAAGTCGACCCGCAAGAAACCAGCAAATACGGTGTGATTGCAGGTGACCTGATTGGTGACGATCTGTACCGCGTGCGCAACATGGTCGAGAAGCCAAAACCGGAAGATGCCCCGTCGAACCTGGCGATCATCGGTCGTTACATCATGACGCCGGACATCTTCAGCCTGATCGAACAGACCGATCCAGGCAAAGGTGGCGAGATCCAGATCACTGACGCCCTGATGAAACAGGCGCAGGACGGTTGCGTGATTGCCTACAAGTTCAAGGGCAAGCGTTTCGACTGCGGTGGTGCCGAAGGTTACATCGACGCGACCAACTTCTGCTTCGAGAACTTCTACAAGACTGGCAAGGCTTACTGATAGCGCCTTTGCTGCTTGTACTGAAAAAGCCACCTTCGGGTGGCTTTTTCATTTTCTGGCCCTATATCGATAGCAGCGCTTGCCCAACCCATCGCGGCGGGTATGCTGGTGGCCTGCCGAGGAGATAGAAAATGGCCTACGATTTTGACCTTTATGTGATTGGTGCCGGTTCTGGCGGTGTGCGGGCGGCGCGATTTGCAGCCGGTTTCGGCGCGAAAGTGGCCGTGGCCGAGAGTCGCTACCTGGGTGGTACTTGTGTCAACGTCGGCTGCGTGCCGAAAAAATTGCTGGTCTACGGCGCGCACTTCGCCGAAGACTTCGAACAGGCTTCGGGTTTTGGCTGGAGTCTGGATGAAGCGCAGTTCGATTGGGCGACGCTGATCGCCAACAAGGACCGCGAGATCAATCGCCTGAACGGCATATACCGCAACCTGCTGGTCAACAGTGGCGTGACCTTGCATGAAGGTCACGCCACGATCGTCGACCCGCACACGGTCGAGATCAATGGCGAGCGCCACAGTGCCAAGCACATCCTGATCGCCACCGGCGGCTGGCCGCAGATTCCGCAGATTCCGGGGCACGAACACGCGATCAGCTCCAACCAGGCGTTTTTCCTCAAAGAGCTGCCCAAGCGTGTGCTGGTAGTGGGTGGTGGTTACATCGCCGTCGAATTTGCCGGGATCTTCCACGGCCTCGGCGCGAAAACCACGCTGCTGTATCGCGGCGAACTGTTCCTGCGCGGTTTCGACGGTTCGGTGCGCAAGCATTTGCAGGAGGAGCTGACCAAGCGCGGCATGGACCTGCAATTCAATGCCGACATCGAGCGCATCGATAAACAGGCCGATGGCAGCCTGAAGGTGACGCTCAAGGACGGCCGTCAACTGGAGGCTGACTGTGTGTTCTACGCCACCGGCCGGCGTCCGATGCTGGATAACCTGGGGCTGGAAAACACCGGGGTGAAACTCGACAAGAAAGGTTTCGTGGAGGTGGATGAGCAGTACCAGACCGCTGAGCCGTCGATTCTGGCGCTCGGTGATGTGATCGGTCGCGTACAGCTGACCCCCGTGGCACTGGCCGAGGGCATGGCAGTGGCCCGTCGTCTGTTCAAGCCTGAGCAGTATCGTCCGGTGGATTACAAAATGATCCCGACGGCGGTGTTCAGCTTGCCGAACATTGGCACCGTCGGTTTGACCGAGGAAGAAGCGCGCGACGCGGGGTACGATGTGGTGATCTTCGAGAGCCGTTTCCGGCCGATGAAGCTGACCCTGACTGAGTGCCAGGAGCGTACGTTGATGAAGCTGGTGGTGGATGCCGCGACCGACAAGGTGCTGGGCTGCCACATGGTCGGTCCAGAGGCGGGTGAGATCGTCCAGTGCCTGGCGATTGCCTTGAAGGCTGGCGCCACCAAGCGCCACTTCGACGAGACCATCGGCGTGCACCCGACGGCCGCCGAAGAGTTTGTCACCATGCGCACGCCGGTTACCGGCTAATCGTCCTTGGCGGTGTCTGGCGCTGTCGCAACGGCAGCCGCCAGACGCTCGCTTTCTTCCAATTCTGCCTGTGCCTTGATCAATTCGATTTCCAGCGACTTGTTGATCTGCAGCTGTTCATCGACGTTCTGTTTCAGTGACTGACTTTCCAGCAGGGCGACGCGAAGGCGTTCCTGGAGGAGGGTGCGTTCGCCGTCAACGCGATTGGCCTGTTCCAGTAACTGATCCTGGCGACTGTTGCTCTGCTTGAGCTGCTCTTGCAGCGAACTTAGCTCGCGCAGGGTTCCCCGGTTTTCGGTCAGCAAGCGTTCGTTGTCGCGGTGCAACTGGGTGATTTCATCCTGGCGCACCAACGCGCTCTGCTGGGCCTGGCGCAACTCCATCTGCAACTGCTGCACCTGGCTTTCATGGCGGCTGTGTTCCTGTTCGCGCTGCTCCTTGACGGCGTTGCGGTAGTGCTCCAGCGCGTCTCGGGCATGCAGGTGTTTCTCTTCGAGCGAGCGGATCTGCTCGTCCTTGTCTTGCAAGCGCAATTCGAAATCTGCCAGTGCCTGATTCAATCCGGCATTGCGGGTTTGTTCGGTCTGCAGCATGGAGCGGGTGCTGTGCAGGGCCTCGGATTCCTGAGCCAGTGCCAGGCTCTGGAGTTCGTAGTGTTGCTGCAATTGCGTATTGGCCAGCTCGGCCTCGTGCAGCCGGGTTTCCAGGTCCTTGCGTTGCTGTTCGAACTGCTCGCGGGCCTGGTCGATGGGTTCTTGTGCCTGTTCCTTCAGGCGTTGCGCCAGTCGTGACACCAGGGCCAGCAACTCATCGTCGATAGGCTCCGGCGCTTCCGTGTCATCAGGTTGAGTGCCTTCCCCCAGTTCTTTCAGGTAGCGATGGATCGTGGTTTTCGAGCCTGTATTACCCATCTCGATCCGTACTGCATCGATGCTCGGGTTTTCGCCACGGGCGAGGATCGCCAGACGCGCGGCTTGAACCACTGCTTTGTTAACGCCGCCACGGGCCATGATTACTCCTGCGATTTTGATGTGTGGTACGTAATGCCATATTACGCATTGTACCATCGAATATTAAAAGATAAATACAGGCGACGAATGACACGGGATATACTGGTATTACCCCGTGTGATCATCGGAAAACCGGTGTTTCACCTGTAAAAGCGGTACGCATTCGAGAGTTGGACCCATGAGTGAGCTGGATCGTTACCTGCAAGCGGCGACGCGCGACAACACCCGCCGTAGCTATCGCGCAGCCATCGAACACTTCGAAGTCAGTTGGGGCGGGTTCCTGCCGGCAACGGGCGACAGCGTGGCGCGGTATCTGGTGGCCCATGCTGGCGTGTTGTCGATCAATACCCTGAAGTTGCGGTTGTCGGCGCTGGCCCAGTGGCACAACAGTCAGGGGTTCGCCGACCCGACCAAGGCGCCTGTGGTGCGCAAAGTGTTCAAGGGGATTCGTGCGCTGCATCCGGCTCAGGAGAAACAGGCCGAGCCGCTGCAACTGCAGCACCTTGAGCAAGTCATCGGCTGGCTGGAGCAAGAGGCGCAAACGGCCAGGGCCGAGGGTGATCGTCCGGGGTTGCTCCGCGCCCGGCGAGACACCGCGTTGATTTTGCTCGGCTTCTGGCGTGGCTTCCGTAGTGATGAGTTGTGTCGCCTGCAGGTCGAGCACGTGCAGGCCAGCGCCGGTTCGGGTATCAGCTTGTACTTGCCGCGCAGCAAGAGTGACCGTGAAAACCTCGGCCGGACCTACCAGACGCCGGCATTGCAGCGGTTATGCCCGGTGCAGGCCTACATCGACTGGATCGGTGAAGCGGCATTGGTCCGTGGTCCGGTGTTTCGCGGCATCGACCGCTGGGGGCATCTGAGCGAGGAGGGCTTGCACGCCAACAGCGTCATTCCCCTGCTGCGCCAGGCATTGGGGCGTGCGGGCCTTGCGGCCGAGCACTACACCAGTCACTCGTTGCGCCGCGGCTTTGCCTCGTGGGCACATCAGAGTGGCTGGGACTTGAAGTCGTTGATGAGCTATGTGGGCTGGAAGGACATGAAGTCCGCCATGCGTTACATCGAAGCCAGTCCGTTCCTGGGCATGGCCCGCCTCTCGGAGAAACCACTGGAGCCGTAAATTCGGTTTTCTTCTATTAATAAGGTTGGCTAATAGCGAAAGCCAATCAGCGGCATGAGGTTTGCCAATGAGCCAACCGTCCGTCGAGTGAGTAAAGTTCTCCCCATCAACTTCTTAACCCCGATGGAGAGTCAACGATGCCTATCATCAACAGCCAAGTTAAACCGTTCCAAGCGACCGCCTACAAAAACGGCGACTTCGTACAAGTCTCGGACGCTGACCTGAAAGGCAAGTGGTCTGTCGTTTTCTTCTACCCGGCTGACTTCACTTTCGTTTGCCCAACCGAGCTGGAAGACCTGGCTGACAACTACGATGCCTTCCAGAAGCTGGGCGTCGAGATCTACAGCGTTTCCACTGACACTCATTTCGCCCACGCTGCCTGGCACAACACGTCGCCAGCGATCGGCAAAATCCAGTACACCATGATCGGCGACCCGACCCACGCCATCTCCCGCAACTTCGACGTGCTGATCGAAGAAGCGGGTCTGGCTGACCGTGGCACCTTCGTGATCAACCCTGAAGGCCAGATCAAGATCGTCGAGCTGAACGACGGTGGTGTAGGCCGCGACGCTTCCGAACTGCTGCGCAAAATCAAGGCTGCCCAGTACGTCGCTGCTCACCCTGGCCAGGTTTGCCCTGCCAAGTGGAAAGAAGGCGAGGCCACTCTGGCGCCGTCCCTGGACCTGGTCGGCAAGATCTAAGTCTGTGACGCGCTTCATCAGGGCGGACTTCCGCACCTTCTAAGCAAGCTGCACCGCCCAATAAAAACGCCCGGGCGAGATTCGCTCGGGCGTTTTTTTATGCCAGTAAACACAAAGGAAATCGCCCGTATGTTGGACGCCAATCTTAAAACCCAGTTGAAATCGTACCTGGAACGGGTCACCCAGCCGATCGAGATCGTTGCCTCCCTCGACGACGGTGCGAAATCCCGGGAAATGCTCGAACTGTTGAAAGACGTTGCCAGTCTTTCCACCCAGATTACCTTGCTCGACAACGGTGACGATGCACGCAAGCCATCGTTCTCGATCAATCGCCCGGGCGCCGATATCAGCCTGCGTTTCGCCGGCATCCCGATGGGCCATGAATTCACTTCGCTGGTGCTGGCCTTGCTGCAAGTCGGTGGCCACCCCCCGAAGGCCAGTGTCGAAGTGATCGAACAGATCCGCTCGCTCAAGGGCGAGTTCAACTTCGAGACTTACTTCTCGCTGTCCTGCCAAAACTGCCCGGACGTGGTCCAGGCGCTGAACCTGATGGCGGTGCTGAACCCGAACATCCGTCACGTCGCCATCGACGGCGCGCTGTTCCAGGCTGAAGTCGATGAGCGCCAGATCATGGCGGTGCCCAGCATCTACCTCAACGGTGTGAACTTCGGCCAGGGGCGCATGGGCCTGGAAGAAATCCTCGCCAAGATCGACACCAGCGGCATTGAGCGGCAAGCCGAGAAGATCAGCGCCAAGGAAGCCTTTGATGTGCTGGTGGTCGGCGGTGGCCCGGCCGGTGCTTCGGCGGCGATCTACGCAGCCCGCAAAGGCATTCGTACCGGTGTGGCGGCGGAGCGTTTTGGTGGGCAGGTGCTGGACACCATGGCCATCGAAAACTTCATCTCCGTGCAGGAAACCGAAGGACCGAAACTGGCGGTAGCGCTGGAAGAACACGTCAAGCAGTACGACGTGGACATCATGAACCTGCAGCGCGCCGACAAGTTGCTACCCGGCAAGGACGGTGAGCTGCACGAAGTGCACTTCGCCAGCGGTGCGAAGCTCAAAGCCAAAACCGTGATCCTGGCGACCGGTGCGCGCTGGCGCGAAATGAACGTGCCGGGTGAGCAGCAATATCGCAACAAAGGCGTGGCGTACTGCCCGCACTGCGACGGCCCGCTGTTCAAGGGCAAGCGTGTGGCGGTGATTGGTGGCGGTAACTCGGGTGTCGAAGCGGCTATCGACCTGGCGGGTATCGTCTCCCACGTGACGCTGCTGGAGTTCGACGTGCAGCTGCGCGCCGATGCGGTCTTGCAACGCAAGCTGCACAGCCTGCCCAACGTGACCGTGATCACTCATGCGCAAACCACTGAAGTCACCGGCGACGGTCAGAAAGTCAATGGCCTGCACTACAAGGATCGCAAGAGCGATGAGCTGCGGACCGTGGAGCTGGAGGGGATCTTCGTGCAGATCGGTCTGCTGCCCAACACCGATTGGCTCAAGGGCACCATCGAGTTGTCGCCGCGTGGCGAGATCATCGTCGATGCCCGTGGCGAGACCTCGGTACCGGGCATATTCGCCGCTGGCGACGTGACCACCGTGCCGTACAAGCAGATCGTGATTGCCGTGGGCGAGGGCGCCAAGGCTTCCCTGAGTGCGTTTGATCACTTGATTCGCACGTCGGCTCCGGCGTAAACGGTAGTCGCCGAAACGAAAAAACCCATGAGCAATCATGGGTTTTTTATGCCTGACGCATAACCAATGTGGGAGCGAGCCTGCTCGCGAAAGCGATGTGCCATTCAACGAAGATGTTGACTGATCGGACGCCTTCGCGAGCAGGCTCGCTCCTACAGGTTTTCTATGCAGTCAGTTACAGCGGCGCAGGCTGAATGATCTCGACCCAATAGGCATCCGGGTCCTTGATGAACGCCAGGCTTTTCATGCGACCGTCATTCAGGCGCTTCTGGAAATCGCAGCCCAGCGCTTCGAAGCGCTCGCACGCGGCCACGATGTCCGGCACCGAAATGCAGATGTGGCCAAAGCCACGTGGGTCGGTGTTGCCATTGTGATAGGCGAAGTCCGGGTCGTTCTCGGTGCCGTGGTTGTGGGTCAGTTCGAGAATGCCGGGGATCGATTTCATCCACTCGGTGCGTGCGGCGGCGTCGGCCGGGATCTGGCTCTTGTCGACCAGTGCGAGGAAATACAGGCTGAATTCCGCTTCCGGGAAGTCGCGTTTTTCCACCAGTGAGAAACCGAGGATGCGCGTGTAGAAGTCCAGGGATTTGGTGATGTCCTTGACCCGCAGCATGGTGTGGTTGAACACGAATTTCTGGGTCGCGGTATCAGGCTGCGCGGTCACGCCGGGGAAGCTGTTCAGTTCTTGCAGGCTCATGGGCCCTCCGGAAAACAAGTGGGGCTGAAGAATGGCGACAATGATACGCAAGGGCTCTGACATCACCAAACCAAAACCGTCGGCTATTGCCTGGCGGCCGGTCGAAGCTCAGACTTCCGGCCACAATTGGCGAGTGTTCATTGCAATGATTCGATTCGGTAAAATGTTGTTCCTCTTGATGGGTGTGCTGTCAACGGTCGCCATGGCTCAGGCCGATGCGCCGGTCATGCCCTGGCCAGCCGGCTGGCAAATCGAAGACGTGCCGCAAGGTGACGGCAAAGCGGATGTCAGTCGCCAGCGCGCAGTGAAAAACAATCAGGCTGGCGAGCCGGTCATGGTGATGGAACTGACCATGACCCAGGTGGAAACCGGTCATCAGGTCAATCTGGAAGCTGTGCTGCTGGAGATGCGCAAGTCCGTGCAGAAAGGCTTTTATCAGAGTGGCTATCAAAGTGCGTGCAGCCGGATTCATGCGACAACCTTGAGTCGATTACCGGCTTTGGAAACGACTTGCACCATCACGCAAAACGGTCGTCATGTGCTCTCGCAAACATTGGTCGCTGCGGTGGACGCCGATAAAGCCTACGTTCTTTCCTATGCGGGGCAGGCTGACGCTTATAAAGCGAGCCAGGATGAAATAGAGGCGGCACGTAACGGCTTGAAGCTTTAGTTGAAGACTTCAATAAACGCGGTTTTCAGTACGTGCACAAATGTTTAGATACCCAAAGGGATTAAGCATAAAGTTGATCGGCAAGTAGAGAGTTGAGCGACCCTCGTTGCTGAATTTAGAGGGTGTTCATGAAAAAGCCCTGCATTCGCAGGGCTTTTTGTCTCGGCGCGAGTGCTTAGCCGCGCAACCAGGAATCAACGGTCGAGGCACCGTATTGTTCCTTCCAGGCTTTCAAGCCGCGGTGGTTGCCACCCTTGGTTTCAATCAGTTCACCGGTGTGCGGGTTCTGATAGACCTTGACCACGCGAGCGCGACGGGTTTTAGGTGCTACGGCCTGTTGCAGACCGGATTTTGCCGGGTTCGGATCGAGAATGGCGATGATGTCGCGCAGGCTCTTGCCGTAGGTTTTCATCAGTCCTTGAAGCTTTTCTTCGAATTCGATTTCTTTCTTGAGCCCGGCATCGTTCTTCAGGGATTCAAGCTGCTTGAGCTGTTCTTGAAGGGCCTTTTCAGCGGCACGAAATTCAGCGAGTCTGGACAATATCTTTACTCCAATAGTGTGTTTGGCTGATACCAACCGCAAACAAAGCTATAAGCCAAAAGCCTTGAAGCGACCCGGTGATAACGGCTCACCCGCCAAATTACGGCAGGCATGAAAAATTGTAGTAGTTAATTGCTCAAGAGTAAATCATGTCTTTTCTGTCATGTAACAAGAGTTGTTTTTTGATTCAAATGGGTGCACGGCAACGTTACCACATCGCTTAAAGCCGCTAGTTAATGGTCGCTTAATGCACTAATGAACTCGACGCCAGGCATCGGCCTGCCGTACAGATAGCCTTGTAGAAAGTTAACGTTATGAGCGGTCAGGTAATCACTTTGCTGCTGGGTCTCCACACCTTCGGCAACCATTGCCAGGCCGAGTTTGATCGCCAGTTCGATGATGCTGTCCAGAATATGGCTGGAAAGGGTATCGATGCCGATCATGGCGACGAAACTCTGGTCGATCTTCAGGTAGTCCACGTTGAATTGACGCAGATAGCCGAGACTGGAGTGACCGGTGCCGAAGTCGTCGATGGCGATCTTTACGCCCAGATCACGAAGTTGGTCGAACAGTTGATGAGTGATGGCTGTCGGTTCGATCAATTCGCGTTCGGTCAATTCCAGTACCAGGTGCACGGAGCCGGGGGCGAAAGCCTCGAGAAACTCACGGCAATCCTTGACCAGGTCAAGGCCCTGGCAATGGCTGGCGGTGATGTTGATGCCGATATGAAACGGTTCCTTGAACGATGCCGACAGCGGCGCGAGCAACGTGGCGGTCTGTTGCATCAAAGATCGGGTCATTGGCACGATCAGCCCGGAGTGTTCGGCAAACGGAATAAACAGGTCGGGCCGCACCAGGCCTTCTTTTGGGTGGTTCCAGCGCATCAGCACTTCAATACCGGACAACTTTTTACTGTCGCCATGCACGACCGCCTGGAAATACGGGACGAACTCCGCCGCATCCAGCGCACGTTGCATTTCATGAGTCGGTGATGACGTACGCTTCTGTAGAAAATGCCCGAGCGATCCGGAAATCACGCCGAAAAAGATCAACAAACTGAACAGCGGGGGATACTGGCTGCGCATGTAACGCCAGGTTTCACCTTTGGGAAATCCGGCCGTCACACTGAAACCATACCGTGACGAGCCGAGATTGCTTTGTGCAGTTGGCATGGCGGGTGGCGCGTCTTCATGAAACTGACCATCGGCCGTCAACCAATTGGGCCCGACCTGCAGTACCAGCAATGTCTGGCGACCAATCAGGCGCAACACGTTACTCAGGTGATAACCGTCCAGTGTGCTCATCGCGCCCTGTTTGCCTTTGCCGAGGCGATACACCAACAGCGCGGTATCAGGGGTGACAGGGTTGCCCTTCATCAACAGTAACCGGCCTTGGCTGAAGTCCCCGGCAGCGAGCTTCTCGTGATAGTCGCCGAACAAAGAACTGCAATAAATGGCATCGTCCCATATCAGGATGGTCGAGCGTACGAAGGGGCGTCGCGTGACTTGTTCGCGCAGGGCCAGATTGACGTCGATACAACTTTGCCCGGCCAGTGGCAATAATTCCCGGGCAGCCTGGGCGGTGTTGTCGAGCATGAGGTCGAACTGGCGAATGGCCTCTTCGGCGGTTTGTTGAGCACTTTGTTCGAGCGCCCGTCCAGCCTGGATATAGAGGATGGCGGTGCCCAACAAGACCGGAAGCAATCCGCTCAGCAGAGTGACGGCCATCCTGATGCGGCGTGTGCGGGTTTTGGCTCTCAGTGGCATTCAAGAAACCTGTAGCGATGAAAGGGCTCTCAAATGCTGGCAGGGCGAAACGCCTCCCATGAAGAGTTCGGGTACGAGCCATGATAGTTGGCCCTTGTCACTTGTGCCGCTCACCGGTTACTCAGCCGCTCGGCGAGTTTGATGAAAGCCAGCGTCGCCGGTGACGCCTGGCGGCGGTCGAGTACCGCCAGGCCGACCTGCCGCGCCACCGGTGGCGACAGCGGTTTTTTAACATGGCGATTGTCACCGTGCTCGGGCAGCGAACCCTCGGCGACCACGGTCAAACCGTCGCCGCGTCCAACCGTATCCAGCGTGCTCAGCAATTGCGAGCAACGATAGCGGATATTGGGGGTCAGGCGCGCGGCATTGAACAGGCGAGAAACCAGCTCCGAAGAGCCAGCCTCGGTCAGTACAAAAGGGTCATCGCACAGCTCGCTCAGGCTGACGCTGTTGCGGGTTGCCAAAGGATGGCCAGCCGAGAGCAGCGCAACCATTTGATCTTCGACCAGCGCAACGGTGTCGAAACGCTCTTGCGGCAGCACCACGAAACCGACATCGATTCGCCGTTCTTCCAGCCACTGGATCACCTGACGGTCCGGACCTTCGTCGATATGGATCTCAATGCCAGGGTGCTCGGCGCGGTAGTGGCGCAGGATATCGGGCAACAGTTTGATCGAAGACGTGGGCCCGAACGAGCCGATACGCAACGTGCCGCGCTTCATCCCACGGGCATCCGCCGCTTCCTGGCGCAACGTATTGGCCAGGCCCAGCATGGCACGGGCGCGCAGCAGCAGTTGCTGGCCGATGTCACTCACCTCCACCGTTGACTGATGGCGGTGCAACAACTCGACCCCCAATTCCTGTTCCAGCGACTTGAGGGCATGGGAAACCGCGGATTGGGAGATCCCCAAGCGATGGGCTGCCGCCGTGAAGCCGCGCAGTTCGGCGACGAGGGAGAAAATCTCCAGTTGGGTAAGGGTCATGAGTATTTACTCATTTTACGATGACTTGGCATTAGTCGAATCATACGCCATACCGCCCATCACCCGTTCCGGAGACGTATGACTACTCATGAGAAATACCTGCCAAGCCCGACGGATACGCCGGTTTATTTGAAACTGGCGGCGGTCACCATGATCTGGGGCGGTACCTTCGTGGCCGGGCGGTTTCTGGCTGATAGCCTGAGCCCTTTGTTTGCCGCCAGCTTGCGCTTCCTGCTGGCGAGCACATCACTATTACTGTTCTTGTTGATGTCCCGCATCCCATTGGCCCGACCCAGTCCAGGGCAATGGCTGCAGCTGGCACTGCTGGGCTTTTGCGGGATCTTTTTCTACAACCTGTGCTTCTTTTATGGCCTGCACTACATCAATGCTTCGCGAGCATCGTTGATCGTGGCCTTGAACCCTGCCGTTATCGGATTGGCCTCTTGGCTGCTATTCAAGGAGCGTCTGGGCCGGGCGAAGATTGCCGGCATTGCGATCTGTATCGTCGGCGCGTGCCTGGTCATCGTCAGCCGCCATCCGCAACTCTTGGCCGGCAAGGCCGATGCCTGGATCGGCGATCTGCTGATTTTCGGCTGCGTGCTCGGTTGGGGCGTGTATTCGCTGTTTTCCAAGGCGCTGAATCAAAGCCTGGGCCCATTGCAAACGGTGACCTGGTCAATTCTGCTGGGCACATTGATGCTGTGGATTGCCAGCGCCATCCGAGGCGAGTTGAGTGTGGCCGCGCTTGTCCAGCTTGGCCCTCAACAGTGGTTGAGTCTGATGTACCTGGGCGTCTTTGGCTCGGCTCTGGCCTATATCGGCTATTACGACGGCATTCGCAAAATCGGTGCGACCCGTTCCGGGGTGTTCATCGCTTTGAACCCGTTGACGGCCGTGATCCTCGGGGCGCTGCTGTTGGGTGAGCAACTGACACTGGCCATGTGCCTGGGAGGAGGGCTGATCCTGACCGGGATTTTCCTGTGCAATAAACCCCTTGCGCGTGCAGGGAAAAAGGGGATTTGATACAGAAGGCGGACAAACTGATTTACGCTGTGTAGAATCAGGTTACGCATACAAGAATAAACGACTTCTGGCAGCAGAAGCCTCGCCCGCAAAAGCCTTGGGTCGACAATGAAGATATTCGGGTTTCAATTGATCTTTGGTGATTTCCTCGCCCGCAGTGTGCGGGGTATCTCCTGCGCGCCACCCTCCGGCCTCAGCATCGCTGGCAACTAACGTTTGTTAATTCCAAAAGCATGATGAGGCGCCAAAATGGCAGATTTATACGAAAACCCAATGGGCCTGATGGGTTTTGAATTCATCGAATTCGCATCGCCAACCCCGAACACCCTGGAGCCGATCTTCGAGATCATGGGCTTCACCAAAGTCGCGACCCACCGTTCCAAGGACGTGCACCTGTATCGCCAGGGCGCGATCAACCTGATCCTCAACAACGAGCCGCACAGCGTGGCCTCGTACTTCGCGGCCGAGCATGGTCCATCCGTGTGCGGCATGGCGTTCCGGGTCAAGGATTCGCAAAAAGCCTACAAGCGTGCGCTGGAACTCGGCGCACAGCCGATTCACATCGAAACCGGTCCGATGGAGCTGAACCTTCCGGCGATCAAAGGCATCGGCGGCGCGCCGCTGTACCTGATCGACCGCTTCGGCGAAGGCAGCTCGATCTACGACATCGACTTCGTGTTCCTCGAAGGCGTCGATCGCAACCCGGTCGGAGCGGGCCTGAAGATCATCGACCACCTGACCCACAACGTGTATCGCGGGCGCATGGCCTACTGGGCGAACTTCTACGAGAAGCTGTTCAACTTCCGCGAAATCCGTTACTTCGACATCAAGGGCGAATACACCGGCCTGACCTCCAAGGCCATGACCGCGCCGGACGGCATGATCCGCATTCCGTTGAACGAAGAGTCGTCCAAGGGCGCCGGGCAGATCGAAGAGTTCCTGATGCAGTTCAATGGCGAAGGCATCCAGCACGTGGCCTTCCTCAGTGATGACCTGGTCAAGACCTGGGATCACCTGAAAAGCATCGGCATGCGCTTCATGACCGCGCCGCCGGACACCTACTACGAAATGCTCGAAGGCCGTTTGCCGAACCATGGCGAGCCGGTGGGCGAACTGCAAGCGCGGGGCATTCTGTTGGATGGTTCGTCGGTGTCGGGCGACAAGCGACTGCTGTTGCAGATCTTCTCGGAAACCCTGATGGGGCCGGTGTTCTTCGAGTTCATCCAGCGTAAAGGCGATGATGGTTTTGGCGAGGGCAACTTCAAGGCGCTGTTCGAATCCATCGAACGCGACCAGGTCCGTCGTGGTGTGTTGGCCACCGACTAAGCCATAACGCCTATAAACCTGTGGGAGCGAGCTCGCTCCCACATTGGGTTCTGGGTGAGGTCAAGGTCGGCGTTGTCGCATCAAATGCTTGAACCCTTCGAACACCAGCACCAGCACCGCCATCCAGATCGGGATATAGGTCAGCCATTCGCCGGCCTTGATGCTTTCCCCCAGCAGCAACGCGACGCCCAGCAACAGCACGGGCTCGACGTAACTCAACAGTCCAAACAGGCTGAACGGCAGCAAGCGACTGGCGATGATGTAGACCACCAGCGCCGACGCACTGATCACGCCGAGCAACGGGATCAGCAGCGACAGCCATGGATGCTGGTCAAACACGTTGAAGCCCTGTTCACCGCTCTGCACGAACCAGAATGCCACCGGCAGGGTCAGGCTCATGTCCAGCCACAAGCCGCCGAGGTTGTCCGTTGCCAGTCGCTTGCGCAGGACGAAATACGTGGGGTAGCCGATGCACACCAGCAAGGTTGCCCAGGAAAATCCACCGACCTGATACACCTCGTTGATCACCCCGAGGCAGGCGAAAAACACGGCGATTTTTTGCAGGTAGGAGAGGCGTTCGCCATAGACCAGTCGGCCGGTCAGGACCATGGTCAGCGGCAACAGGAAGTACCCCAGCGACACATCCAGGCTATAGCCATTGAGTGGCGCCCACATGAACAGCCAGAGCTGCACGCTGACCAAGGCCGAAGAGAGGATCAGGGCGAGCACCAGAACAGGCCGGCCTGCGACTCGCCGCACAATGTCGACGACGCGTTTCCACTCCCCGGACACCACCATGAACACGGTCATGCACGGCACCGTGAGCAACATGCGCCAGCCAAAAATTTCCACGCCACTCAAGGGGCTGAGCAGCGACGTGTAGTAGTACATGACGGCAAACAGCACCGAGGCTGAAACCGATAGAGCGATACCTTTAGACAAACTGTCCTCGCGAGGTTGAAGGTGAAACGGGGTGCGGAGGATACGCGGTTTTTGTGCAGAATATTGGCCGTATGATCAATATTCACAACACTCTGGGCAAGACCCGAAACCCTGTGGGAGCTGGCTTGTCGGGTCGCCGCATCGCAGCGACCCGACAAGCCAGCTCCCACAAGCGAAATGTACCGTCAGTGGCTACGCGGTTTACGGCCCGACACGAAATGACTCACGTCATTGAACCCCGGCGTCGACGCATGCCCCGGCGTCACCAGTGAATCGATGAACGCTTCATCTTCAGCCGTAATCTTCACTGCCTGGGCCTTAGTGTAGGCGTCCCATTGCGCTTCGGTACGCGGGCCGACGATGGCCGACGTCACGGCGCTGTTGTTCAGCACCCAGGCAATGGCGAACTCGACGATGCCGACGCCACGGCTTTGGGTGTACTGCTGGATCTGCTGGGCGATGCGCAGCGACTCGACGCGCCATTCGGTTTCCAGGATGCGTTTGTCCTGGCGTCCGGCACGGCTGTTGGCGTCCGGGGTGACATCCGGTGCGTACTTGCCGCTGAGCACGCCGCGCGCCAACGGACTGTAAGGCACCACGCCCAGGCCGTAGTTTTGTGCGGCGGTGATCTGCTCGGTTTCGGCCTGGCGGTTGACGATGTTGTACAGCGGCTGGCTGATCACCGGCCGGTCGACGCCCAGTTGGTCGGCAATGCGAATCACCTCGGCGATGCGCCAACCACGATAGTTCGACAGGCCCCAATAGCGGACCTTGCCCTGGCGGATCAGGTCGCCGATGGCCGACACCGTGACCTCCAGGGGCGTGTTGTGGTCTTCGCGGTGCAGGTAATAGATGTCGAGGTAGTCGGTGCCCAGGCGCGTCAGACTGGCTTCGATACCGTTGAAGAGGTGCTTGCGGTTCAGACCGCTACGGTTCGGCACGCCGTCCACCGGGCCGAAACCGACCTTGGTGGCCAGCACCCATTCCTGACGGCGACTGGCGATTGCTTCGCCGACGATTTCTTCTGAGCGGCCATGGGTGTAGACGTCGGCGGTGTCGATGAAATTGATGCCCTGATCCCAGGCCTTGTCGATGATCCGCAGGGAATCTTCGGTGCTGGTCTGTTCGCCGAACATCATGGTGCCCAGGGTCAGGGTGGAAACCTGCAGTCCCGAATGACCCAGCGTGCGGTAGCTCATGACGAAGTCCTTTTTACCGGTGGAAAGGCTCAATCAAATACCAGAACACGTGCAGGGAGCAAAATGAAAAATCGATCAACTTCCAATCCAGTCACGCGGCACCCGCCGGGTTTTGTGGAAATGAGCAATAATCGTGTGACCGCCAGTGCAGGGGGACCGGCGTTATTGTTTGTGGCGGTTGGCCGCCTGGATGCATCGGAACTGGAGAATGCCCATGAAAGTCGTGATCGCCCCTGATTCGTTCAAAGACAGCCTCAGCGCCCAATGCGCGGCCGATGCCATCGCCCTCGGTTGGGCGCAAGTCTGGCCCGATGCGCAGTTGATCAAATCCCCGATGGCTGACGGCGGGGAGGGGACGGTGAAGTCAGTGCTGGCGGCGACCGATGGCGAACCGCGCCGTACTTTCTCGGTTCGCGGGCCGTTGGGCGCGCTTGTGAATCCCGCTTGGGGCTGGTTCCCCGACAGCCATACCGCGATCATCGAAATGGCCGAAGCCAGCGGCTTGCAGTTGGTCCCGGAGGATCAGCGCGATGCGTGCATCAGCAGCACGTTCGGCACCGGGGAGTTGATTCGCGCGGCCCTCGACGCAGGGGCGCAGCGGGTGATCCTGGCCATCGGTGGCAGTGCGACCAATGACGGTGGCGCCGGGGCCATGCAAGCGCTGGGCGTGAAGCTGCTCGACGCACAGGGCCAGTCTCTTGCACCGGGTGGCCTGGCGCTCGGGCAATTGGCACGCATCAGTCTGGAGGACCTCGACCCGCGTCTGGCCAACGTGCGTTTCGAGATTGCGGCGGATGTGGACAATCCACTGTGCGGGCCTGACGGCGCCTCGGCAATATTCGGTCCGCAAAAAGGTGCCTCGCCCGAGCAGGTTGAGCAATTGGATCGTGCGCTTGGGCATTTTGCCGATCACTGCGCCAACGTGTTGGGAAAAGACCTGCGTGACGAGCCGGGCAGTGGTGCAGCGGGCGGCCTGGGGTTTGCGGCGAAGGCATTTCTGGGGGCGCAATTCAAGGCGGGGGTCGAGTTGGTCGCCGAATTGATCGGGCTGGCTGAAGCCGTGGCCGGCGCCGATCTGGTGATTACCGGCGAAGGGCGTTTCGACGCGCAAACCCTGCGGGGCAAGACACCGTTGGGTGTGGCGCGCATTGCCCGACAGAGCGACGTGCCGGTCATCGTCATCGCCGGTACGTTGGGCGAGGATTATCAGGCGCTGTACGAACACGGCATCGGCGCCGCGTTCACCCTGGCGAGCGGGCCGATGACGCTGGAGCAGGCCTGTATCGAAGCCCCGCGTCTGTTGCGTGAACGGGCCACGGACATTGCCCGGGTCTGGCAGATGGCCCGGCGCAAACACTCGGGCGGATAGCACCCGGCTCGCTGTACTTTGCGCCAGCGTCACGCTGTCGGGAATGCCCGGCAGCGCATGGCGCGACCTCCCTCCCCATGATCCACCAACGGCTGAACCATCACGTCGACCAACGCCAGGGCCTCGTCCAGATACCCCATCAGGGTTTCGGTCGTGGCCTCGGGGTGGACACTCAACAGTGCGCGGCGCGGCTTGTATGTCGGCGCACACGACGGCAAAAAACGCGGGTACCTGTCAACTTTGACAGTATCGCGTTAAAAAAAAACGGCGCTTAATTTGCCCAGGTCTTGGGACCGGGCAGAAAGACAGGGGGCGTCGCAGTCGTTGAGCCATATGTTGGACCTGCCAGAAAGTTTTGCCAGCCATGAACCTGTTCATGGCTGAACTGAAACGGATGTGGAGAGTTAAACATGGCAAGTTCATTTAAAAGACTGACGGCCGAACAGGTGCGGGCCAATTATCGGAAGCAATTTTTTGTCGCCGATTTGGAGGTCCCTAAAATCGTGGATGCCATGCCCGGGGATCCCGACGGTTTGATTCACAAGGACAAGCTTGGCGCAGCGTTGAAAGTTGAAATTCCGGTGTGGGATGACCGGCCTCCTTTTTCAGGAGTTTTCAATGTGTTGACCCTGGAGTGTCTGCTTTCTAGTTCACCCGAATGGGTACGTATCGGCGCTCCGAAAGATATTCCCTGGCCAGGCGATCTGCCTGACGACGAATTTCCGCTGGAAGAGGAGATCCCTCTCCATATTTTCAGAGACTATGAGGGTGAGATTTCGTTTCGCTACCTCGTAAAGAACTGGCATGACAATTCTGTAAGGGCATCTCCAGCGGCTCCGCTGACCATCGACAGGACCGGGCCGCTGTGGGCAGATCCCGAGCATGCGGTGATCGATATCGTCGAAAAAACCGTGATCACCGATGCCGTTCTGGCACGCGATAACGGGGTCTTTTGCGTGATTCCCGATTTTATCGAGGCTAAAAGGACCGATGTTCAGGTTATCGTCGCCTGGCTGGATAGAGTGCCTTTGCCCACCGAGGATATTACCCAGTTCGTCGTGCTTTTTACCCCCCTGCCTCCCGACCGCAAAGTGTTGGTGCCGGCTGATTTTGTGCGGCGATATGGCTCGAAAACCCAATACGCCGTGGCCTTCTTGCAAGACAAGGCCGGCAACCGTGGCGAAATGTCGTTACCGGCGACGGTGAACGTTGCGCTGGGCACGCTGCCCAGTGGCTTGCAGCCCTGCGCGGTGCCTCTGGCCGCTGATGGCGTGATTGATCGGGCCGATGCGGCTTTTCCAACCAAGGTTCATATCCCGATGTATACAGGGTGGAACCCCGACGACGGCGTTGTGGTGAGTTGGGGGAACACGGAACTCGCCCGGACTTCTGTCGGTGCGCACCTGCCGTTTGATCTGATGATCTCTGTGCCCTGGGCTCATATGGCCGGCGAGTACGACTTCAATTCAGCCACCCATGTGCAACCCGTCAAGGTGGATTACAAGATATTGAGAGGCGACTACCCCTTCGATTCGCCTGGCGCCATTGACGTCGATACGGACTTTGCTCGCCCCGGGCCGGGCGACCCGGGCGTGGACCCTGGTCCGATTAACCCGGATCTGAATCTGATCGTGTTCAAGAGTTCCAGCGACAGCGATTCCGAATTGGTTGAGGGTGATATCAACGAGAATGCAGAAGCGTTTATCAAGCTGTTAGACGGCGCGCTTGTCGGCGACACCTTGACGCTTTATTACAATCGCGTGCCCGTTTCTTCACCCCCTTACGTCGTAGACGGAACCGAGGCGCCAGGCGAGGTCATCCCATTTGTCATTCTGTGGGACGAGATCAAACTCACTCCGGTCATGAAAGACTTGCCGCTGCATTACACCGTGACCCATGCCGACTTCGCGAACCCGCAAGAGTCCCTTCCTACCACCATCGACGTGATGGTCGAGATCGTCGATCTGCCTGAGCCGGAGTTTCCTGCGGCTGATTTTCCGGGTGGTTTAGTCAACTGCAACAGCCTGCGGTTCAAGGCTGCGGGAAGTACGGAATATGGGATCTTTGTGCATATCCCCAAATCAACCTATCTGAAAGCAGGCGTAGAAGTCGAACTGGAGTGGCAGTCCTACGAATTTGACGGCATTACACTCATTACCGGCACCGACTACGAGGAAACGGTGACCGTGTCTGACGAGCAGGAAGCGAACGGCATCAATTGGTTTGTCCCCTATTTGAAATGTTTGAAGCCCACCTATAGGCCCCCCATTCAGGGTGGTACAGGCATTGTGAAGTACAGCATCGAGGTTCGCGGCACGCCCGTGTCGTCAGATCCGGCCAGCGTCTACATTGCCGTATTTGAAGCTGACGGCGGCCCGGGTAACGACCACTGCCAGATCCCTAGACCTTGAAATCATTCAGCGACGGGCAACAGGAGGAAGGCGTCTTTCCGTTGCCCGTCGTTGAATTGACTTAAATGCAGGATAAGTCCTACAGACTCATCCCGTCGGTCTGAGTAGATTTTCCGCCCCGTTCGTAGGGCAAAACCATCTGCCCTGATGAACTCAAGTTCAACGACTTCCTGCGGTGCCAGATGAACGATCAACGAAACTTTGCCTTACAGCCTCTGTCGGCCACGCTGAAGTGGATGACGCTTGTGCCCTTGTTACTGACCAGCACGCATGCGTTTGCAAGAACCGTTGTTGATGGGCAGCCGCGGGATATAGACGGCAGTGTTGCCGCCGATCAATACCTGCTGCGAAACCAGGCGAGCCTGACCGCCACCGGTGCTTCGACCAACGACATCCGGGCTGAATCGAATTCCTCCTTGACCCTCAACGGTTCGACGGTGACTTCGGCCGTCAGCACCATTGGTGTCGAACTGGTCAACAGCCAGGCAACGATCAACCGCAGTACCGTCACCGGAGCCAGGGTAGGCCTGTCACTGGGCTCCCTGGCTTCCACGCCCGTGGGCTCCACGGCCACGGTGACAGACAGTGTGATCACGGGGGGCACGACCGGCATTGAGGTGGGCAGTCTTGGTAATCTGACCCTGACTCGCGCTGTGGTCACGGGCAGCAGTGCAGTGGGATCGGGGCTTCAACTGTCCAGTGGCACCGTCTCGGCAACGGCCAGCACGATCCGCGGCGGCGCTCAAGGCGTGCGGTTTGTGCCCGGCAGTAACGCCGGCGAACTCAGCAAGCTGGTGTTGGACAATTCCCTGGTGCAGGGGCAATCCGGCTCGGCGATACTCATCAACGACTTTGGCCTGGCCCCCATCCTGGCCACGATCGAGGTGAACAACGGCTCCACCCTGGTGGGTGGCAACGGCAAAATCCTGGAAGTTGACGGCTCATCGACGGCGAACATGATCGTCGATAACAGCCACCTGGTGGGTGACGTGGTTGCGGGCTCCGGCGCCACGGCCAATATCACGTTGCAAAATCAGTCGACCCTGACCGGCCGCCTCGACAATGTCAGCCAACTGACCGTCAACAGCGATGCCCGGTGGGTGATGGTCGGTGACGGCAACGTCGCCAACCTGGCCCTCAATGGCGGTGGCGTGCAGTTCGGCAACCCCGGCGAATTCTTCAAGTTGACGGTGGGCAATCTGTCGGGCGAGGGCGGTACGTTCTTCATGCACACCAACTTCGGTCAGGTCGACACCCTGACCGTCACCGGTACCGCCACGGGTAATCACGACGTCCGGATCGATGCCAGCGGTTTCGAACCGGTGGCGGCAGCGTCGCTGCCGGTCATCCATATCGCTGACGGCGACGCGAAGTTCTCGTTGCTCGGCGGCCAGGTAGACCTGGGCGCGTACTCCTATGACCTGATTCAGCAGGGCAACAACGATTGGTTTTTGAACACCGCGTCACGGGTGATCAGCCCTGGCACTCAGTCGGTACTGGCGTTGTTCAACTCGGCGCCGACCGTCTGGTACGGCGAACTCACCACCCTGCGCAGCCGCATGGGTGAGTTGCGCATGGACGACGGCAAGGCCGGTGGCTGGATTCGCGCCTACGGCAACAAGTTTGATATCAGCACCGGTGCCGGCGTGGACTACCAGCAAACCCAACAGGGCCTGTCGTTCGGTGCCGATGCGCCACTGCCGGTGGGAGACGGCCAGTGGCTGGTGGGTTTGCTGGGCGGTTACAGCAAGTCTGACCTGAACCTGAGCCGAGGCTCCAGCGGTACGGTCGACAGTTATTACGTCGGCGCCTACAGCACCTGGCTGGATAAGCCGAGCGGTTACTACTTTGATGGTGTGTTGAAATTCAACCGCTTCGAGAACGAGGCCGACGTCCATCTGAGCGATGGCAGCAAAACCAAGGGCAGTTACAACAACAACGGTGTCGGTGCGTCTGTGGAGTTTGGCCGGCACATCAAACTGCCCAATGACTACTTTGTCGAACCGTACACGCAATGGTCGGGCGTGGTGATCCAGGGGCAAAGTTATGACCTGGACAACGGCCTGGCGGCAGACGGTGATCGAGCCCGCTCGTTGCTGGGCAAACTCGGCGCCACGGCCGGGCGCGATTTCAACCTGGGTGAGGGCAAGGTCGTACAGCCTTATGTGCGTGCTGCCTACGTGCATGAGTTCGCCAAGAACAATGAAGTCGCCGTCAATGACAACGTATTCAACAACGACTTGTCCGGCTCCCGTGGCGAGTTGGGGGCCGGGGTCGCGATGACCCTGACCGACAAGGTGTCACTGCACGCGGATGTCGATTACAGCAACGGCGAGAAAATCGAACAGCCATGGGGCTTCAACTTCGGCGCTCGTTATAAGTGGTGATCCCACCAACAGCTGATACGGGGGAGTGAGTCTCTCCCCCGATTTTTTGACATAAACGCTTGCCTTTTGTGGCGTGTGTATCAGGTAAAGACATGACACTGCAATTGTAGAAAGCCCGCCGGAATCACCCATCACGGTCTTCATTTCGGCGCGTTACTGAATGAGGGAACCACCATGCCCAAGCATCGCGAACCTTCCAGCCAGCCTGAAACCGCTCTTCCTCCCCCCCATGTAATCGGGGTCCTGCCCGCCGTTCCGGGGGGTGAAGAAAACCTGTTGCCCAAGGACGGCTGGCTGCGTCCTTTGCGAATCGAATATGGTTGGTGGAGCGATCCGGTGCCCGTGTCCGGGCGTTTCGATGTGGTTCAGTTGATCTGGGATAACGATGAAGCCAATCCGGTCGCGGAAAAAAGCTACGACAACAGTCACTATCCCGATCCCCCTCCTGATCTGTGGCTGGAAGTACCGGCTGCACGACTGGAGGAAGGGATTCATACTTTGTATTACCGGCTGCTGCCGTGGAACGGTTCAACGCCAAACCCGTCGGTAGCAGTCACGATCACCATCGACAAAACCCCTCCGATACTCGCTGCCGACAGCAAGTTGATTTTCCCGTCTGCAATCCTGCCGCCCAACGCCATCACTGCCAGTTACCTAGCCGACCCGGCCAACAACGATCAGGTGTTGGCAACGCTGCCCGGCTACAACGTAATGAAAGCAGGGGATGAGGTCAGCATCTATTTGGAAACTTCACCGGGCGGGCAGCAAGTCGTTTATACAAAAACACTGACTCAGACTGACCTGGGCAAGCCTGTGCAGGTGGCCTTTGCCGGTGACCTGCTTCGCCGTGCCAATGGCAATTTTTTTGCGACCTATCGGGTGCGCGACAGGGCGGGCAACGGCAACGATGTCTTATCCAGCCCGGTCGAGCTGATCGTCAATATCCGTCCCCCCACCCCTCGCAAATTTCCGACCGTCAAGGAAGCGTCGAGTACGCCCGCTGGCACCGGCGTGTTGAACCCATTCAGAGGCACAAACGGTGTCACCGTGGTGGTGCCCAGGGACGAAATCGACCCGGGAGAAGAGGTCGCCGTGGATTTCATCGGCTTGGGTGGCGAGAGTGGGGCCGGTTCCGTGGTCGGCGTCAGGCCGACTGTCGCCGGAGGCCTGGAGTTCGCCATTGCGGCTGCCGTCGTTGCGGCAAACATTCCTGTGGAGGGCGATGGGCGCAAGGTCGAGATACGTTATCGGGCCGATACCAGCGTTTCGGCGACCTTCACCCTGAGCATCGATGAAATATCGTCGACGACCTTCGGTTCGGTCGAATGCGACAAGGCGCAGATCGGCTCCCCGGCGACGCTCTCCAAGACCACCGTTGCCCAATCGGGCGCGAATATCCAGATCGAAGAGTGGGCGTACCACACCAATGCCCAGTTGATTAATGTGTGGGCCACGACGGCATCGGTTCGCACCGACTTTCTATCTGCTCAGCCAACCCCGATTTCGGGGGGCGGCAAGTTCACCACGGCCTTGCCCAAGGACTACGTTGCAGCGCTGGCGCTCAACAGTACATTTACGTTGTACGCCAGCGTCAGTTTTGACCAGGGGCATAGCTACCGTTCCTTCAAGGCGATGCTGATCAAAGTGATTGCGTGATCAAGGGGCACACCCCCCGGCAGGTCGACCTGTCGGGGGGTGAGGCTTACTTATAGGTAACGGTAAAGGCCAGGGATGCATCCGCCGAACCCGCCGAGACGTCCGCGGTGGGGCCGGTCTGATAATAACGGGCGTTGAACTCCAGGAGCATGCCGCCGCTGGCCGGAATGACGCCTTGAACCACATCGCTCTCCAGGGCCACGGGGGTAATGGCATCGCGTCCCAGTATCTGAATGCCGACACCCCGAGCGCTGGCACCACTGCCCAGACTGAACAAACCTTTGCCGGCATCCAGCGTGGTGGAGCCTGCCACCGGGTCCAGTCGAATATGAGCATTGGCCACGAAACCGCCGGGCAGCGGGTCGGAAATACAGGAGTTCAACGCAATGCTGAAAGGAACCGCCAGGGTGGTATGACCTTCGCCCGTGAACTCGGTGTCTGGCCACTCGCCGAGCTTGACCGGGTCGGCGCTTACCGGGTTGGTGGACAATGTGCATTCGGCCTGGGTGACCGAGCCGCTCAAGGCCAGGCTGAACGCATTGGGCACGTCGGTAAAGGAGGCCTTGAACATTTCATTGCCGGAGTCCAGCGGGTGCATGCCTCGCCCGATCGGTCCGGTTTTGATGAGTGTGACGGTGCCGCGCAACACTGAGTGCTGAAGCACGAACGGCGTACTGAAGTCGATGTAACCGTCGAAGGGCACCGTACTGTCAGCCGCGTTGAGCTTCCAGAATCCATTGGTGATTCCGTCGTACGGACTGCCCAGCTTGATCAGTGCGCCAACGCCATCGATATTGGTGGCAAGCACCGTGCCGCTCGCCGGAAGGCCATTCAATCTTGGCGCAGGGCCGGGTGCCGGCGGGGCCGTCGCCATGGCATTGAATGTCAGTCGCGCACCGTCCGTCGCGCAATGGACGGATAAACCGCCGCCACTGACAAGAAACGGCTGCTCGGTCGGACCGATCGGGTCGCCGATCCGGGCGTCTCGAGGAATGTATTGCACACCCAGGTTGGCGACGTAGTTGATCGGACCGGCATTGCCGTTAGCCCAGTAGCAGCCGTTGGCGTAAGCAGAATTCAAAGGCAAGAGTCCACAGGTGGCGAGCGTGAGCAGAACGCCGGAGAGTATTTTTTTCGACATGCTGTGTTCCTGGTAAAAGCACCCGGCACGCTCACTCGCGCGCCGGGTGTTGAAGGGCAAGGGGTTACATCAGCGGCAAGTCAGGTCCTGAACCCGATAACCCTGCTCCATGGGCATCGCCTGAACATCGACCTGCAGCAGGCATTGCTCGGTGACCGCGTTGCCCCATTGCACATTCAGGGTTTGCACACCATCGACGGTGCTCAGCAGCACCTGGCCAGCCTGGCCGACAATGCCGAGGACTTCGCCATCGCCATTGCTGACCTGCGCACCAAAGGGCAGGGGAGCGCCAAGGCTGTCACGGGCGGTCAACACCAGCCTTTGTACGGCTCGGGCAGGAAATGCCACCTTCACCACGGCACCTCGACGAGGCACCACCTGGGCGATGCCATTGTCGATCTCCACATTGGGATCGAGTTGGTCGGTGTCGAGGATGACCCGGTTCATCCGATAGGGCTGCAGATAGGGAATCAAGGCGTATCCCTGGTCGTTGGTCTTGACGCTGGAAGCGTTGACCAGACCGACGCCCGGGATCTGCGGGACATGGGCCAGACCGCTGGTTTCTCCCAGGTACGGACCGAGCGCCAACCCCTCTGGATGAAGCAACAAGGCGCCGCTGGCATTGAGCGACAGATTGTTGTACGCGGAGCCTTGGGTAAACCCGGCGCCGATGCTGGCAACAGAGGTCTGGTAGCCCAACGCCAGCTCGGCGGTTTGATCGTCATATTCGGTGTTGGCCAACGACGCCCGATAGTTGAGGCGATCGCCCTCGGTCAGGCCCGACAGGGTGGCCCGCTGGCTATACACGCCGCGGTTCGACCGTACGTCAAAGGTGGCGCTGGTCGAGCGGCCGAAATCCAGTGGCAGCGAAATGCTCAAGCCGAACTGACGGTCACTGGAGTGCTGGTCATTGAGCGATTGCGAGGCATACAGGTTGTAGCTGACAGCGTTATGGCGGGTACTGAAATTGAACTGGAATTGTCGCTGCCGATAATCGGAGCGCCAGAAGTCCTCCTGGGACAGGGTCAGGCTCAACGAGCTGTAGGCACCGATATCCTGGAACACCGAGGCTTCCAGCAGGCTGCGTCGACTGCCGTGGTAACCCCGGTCGGCACTGCGCTCGCGTATGGCTTCGGCAAAGTCTCGATAGCCTTCGGTCGAGTAGCGATACCCGGCAAAGCGCAGGTTGGTTCTGGTGTCGAATGTCTTGCCGTACTTGACCGCATAACTCATGCCCTGAACGTTACGGCCGCTGTCATGAGCGTCTATGTCGGCCGAGGAACGTGTTGCATCCAATGACAGCGCGCCGAACGAACCCAGGTTTTTGCCGATGCCCAGGGTGCCGGCCTGATAAAAGTCATTGCTCATCAAGCCGCCGTAGAGCGTCGAATTCCAGCCAACGCCAGTGGCCAGCGTTCCTTGCCAGACCAGGGCATCGTCCACGGAATAGGTCGGTGCGTTGTAGCGGCCCAGGCTGGCGCTATAACGCCAGATACCTTCACGCAGCAGGTTATTGAGTGTCGAATAGGGTTGGGTGAAGCGTCGCACCTGGCCGTCGGCTTCGGTCAGGATGATTTCCAGTTCGCCGCTACCGCCGGCGGTCGTCAGGTCGTTGATTTCATAGGGCCCGGCACTGACGTAGGTGGAGTAGATCGGATAACCGTTCTGACGGATTTCGAGCCTGGCCCGGGTCTGCGCCACACCCCGCACCACCGGAGCATAATTTTGCTGCGAATCGGGCAGCATGCCCAGGTCGGACGCCACCTGGACCCCGCTGATCGGAATGCTTCTGAATATATCCCCGGGGGTGTAGGTTTCGCCGACGGTCAGTTGCGAGTGCGTGCCGGGAATGTCCCGTTGCAGGTAGGTATAGGCGCGCGACCATGCGCGTTCGCCCTGGGCATCGCTGCGAAATACGTTATTGCTGCGCAGGCGCCATGCCCCCAGGTTCAAGCCGCTGTTGAAATACAGGTCCTGGCTGCTGTTTTGGCCGGCGCGAGCGCTGCGGCCCTGTTGCGCGGACACCTGGTAGTTGATGAACGCCGAATTGATTCCGTAATCCCATAGATCCGGGTCGACGTGGCCGGACACATCGCGACGCATGGCAATCTGCGGAACGGAAATCGACAGGGCCAGTTGACCTCCGTCGAGCTGCGCCAACGCGCCGGGCACCAGGCGTGGCAGATCGATGCACGTTCCCTGCGCCATTTCAGGGTCGGCCAGGGCGTCGAGCTTCACGCCGATTTCCGCGATCAGCTGCGCCGACAGGCACGGTGTCAGTCCAGTGCCTTCGGCATTGGCGACGAACTCGATCTCGCGACGGTCAAAGAAGTTGCGGTTGACATCGATGCTCACCAGATAACGTCCCGGCGCCAGCTCCTGCCCCTTGGAAAGTGTTTTCAAGGCCAATGCGCCGGCATCGCTGGCACGGTTGTCGGTTTGACGCATGAAGCTGGACTGAAACTCCACATCGCCCTCGGCCACGGCAGGCCGGGTCTCCAGCATCGCAAGGCTGCCGCCGGCAAAAATGAAGGCGGGGAACAGATGACGGGCAGGCGTTATGCGTCGGTACGGAAAAAAAATCATGGCAAAAGTCCGCACCTGTTAAAGATCAAATTGAACCGGCAACGTCATCGGGTCGGTGTATCCGCCGTAATCGGTGATCACCGAGAAGCTCACCTGCATTCCCGGGCGCGGCTGGAAACCGTCCAGTTCATAACTGCGGGATTGGAGTGGCAACGACATGGGCGTGTCTTTAAGGGAAACGGTTTCGCCGTTCGCATTCAGTTCTATGCGCACGAAAGACACATGAAACGGGGTGGGGTTGTTCAGCACCAGGCGGCTTTGACCGTCGACTTTTTTGACCGACCAACTCAGGTCCTTTAAAGCGTCCAGGGCATTGCGTTTAATTTCCACAGGGCGATAGAACAACTTGATGCGCGTGCGCAATGAGATATTCAGCTGATTGATGTCCGCACTTTCCCGCTGCGGTATTTCCTGGACATTGAAATAAAAAAGGGATTCGCGATCTTTCGGCAGCGTATTGGGCAGCGCATTGATTTGAACTTGTTGCTCTTTGCCGGCATTCAAGCGAAACAGCGGCGGAGAGGCGATAAAGGGAACGGCAGTGGTCTGATCGTCGGCCTCGGTATTGACCCAGGTTTGCACGGCGAAGGGTTTGTTACTGGGGTTGTTGACACTCAGTGAAACATTGCGCTTGTCACTGTCGAACACTACACGCGTATTGCTGACGGTCAGGGCGGCATCACTTTCGGGTAACCAAAGACTCGTAGCGCCCAGCAAAAAAGCAGCAAGTAACCCTGTTCTGTTACGAGCAGAGTGGTTAGTCAAGCCAGACATGAAAAAACCCTAAATCGGAAAACGGCAGGAAGCAACGGGCGCTGTGGCCCGTTGCTCATGCAAAGGAAAGAAGTATCAGTTGATATCAACGCGGAAGTTGACATCGGCATCGGCAGGGCCGGCCGTCACGGTCGCCGCAGTGGCGACGTATACAGCGGTGAAATACATCAGGGTTGGATCAGTTTCACTGAGCGGGTAAATGGCCGACTTGGTGCCGTTTTTCACCAGGGTGTTGGTGTTGTCCTTGATGCCCACCGCAACGCCTTTCGCCGCACCGGCGACAGGCTTGATGCCGTAATGATCACCACCGCCGCCTTGAACCGAGGTGTAAGTCACGGTTGCATTGAGTTTGGCCGGATCGAGAACGCAGCCGCTGCCCGGAGTGATGCGCATTTGAAAGCCGCGACCGCCGCCTTCCGAACCGACACCGGTGAAAGCACCGGTATCCACCGAACCCAGATTGACCAGGTTGCCCACCGCGCCACTTTCCGGGTTGACGATTTCAATCGGGCAGGAAGCGCTGCTGATTTTGCCGGTGAAGTTGATGGTGCCGGTGTTGGCGAACGCCGAAGTGGCGGCCAGGCTCAGGGAAAGTGCCAGTGGAAGTGCGAAAAAAGAGGTTTTCATGTAAGAAAAATCCTTGCGTTGTTAGTTCGGCACTTGTTACGCGAGACAGTGCCGGAAGTGCTCACGATGACGTGAGTTGAGGAGGGTAAAGTTGTCTCGGCGGCGGGAGTTTAGGTAAGAGGGCAGGGCAAGGATATGAGAGAACTCTCAGTATTCATCAGGCGGTGTTTGCAGATGTGTCGTGATCATGTTGTAAATGAAAAAGGCCCCACTTTAAGAGGTGGAGCCTTTTGTTAAACGTTTTATCTTACTGGTATCCGATTGCCGATTCTCTTTCTAATGGCTGCGACTGATCTTTGGTTTCTTGCGGTTACTGGATCGGTCACATTGGCAGGCCGAATTCCTCCATTGAACTCAATTATTTGATTCGCCTGCCTATCGGAAAGTCTCTCAAGGTCCCACCTAGAACCACGCCCACCAGCGCTGGGCGGTGAGGGTGCCTGAAGTTCCCTCGGTGCACGTGAAGGACCGGGGCGTGCAGGTGTAGGTACAGCCGTTGCTGGCCGTGACGGTTCTGCACGAGGAGCGCTCTGTGGCCTTGGACTTCCATCAGCTCCCCGTGGCCCAGGTTCCCCGCGAGGTCCCTGAGGCCCAGGTTCCCCGCGAGGTCCCTGCGGTCCTGCCGGTCCTGCCGGTCCTTGAGGCCCCACTGGCCCTTCAGGCCCTTGTACTCCACCGCTTGGACTGCCAGGTTCATCCGGCAAACGGGTTACAGAACCCCGCTGCTGCTGTAGACGCCCACGTGCTCGACCGAACCACCTCGCGATGCCTTTTTTAGCTGCAGCACCCAGGAAGAGGCCGCCAAGCGCCGCGTCGATCCCCCCCGAGATCAAGGCGCTCGTCCCGTGCCTCTCACGATCAACCAGTTTGGTTGCTTTCTGGGACAGGACGCTTTCGTACATGGCATAGGCACCGCCGCCAAAACTGATGCCTGTAAAAATGACGGTTTTCGTAATGGCCGCCACGCCAACGGGTGGCGCAACAAATACCATCGCGATGGAAAAAACAACACCCAGGCCCGCCAGAACCCCACCGATAATACCCTGCACGTCGCGCCCCCGTTTGGCATGCCCAGTCGGATCGACAAAGTTGATCGGGTCCCCCGCGCAGTACACATAGGGATTAATCCCGCCGGCACCAAACGGGCTCAACGAATCCGGGCTATGAAAGCGCATCAGCGTTGGATTGTAAGCCCGATATCCCCGCCCCAGCAGGTACCAGCCGCTGAGTTCGTCACGCACTTCACCGTTGAAACCCAGCAGGCATTTCAGGTCATCGTTCGGGTTGCGTTCGCCATAGGCGCCATAGACCGCTTTTTGCAGCCCATCGCGACCACCTTCGGCCAGCACACTGTTTTTGACGTCCGTCATCAGCAACAAGGCTTGCTCCGGGGCGCTTTGCTCTTGCTGGCCCAGAGGCTGGTCGTCGAGGTACAGGTAATCAATCTTTCTGTTGCCCTGTTCGGTGCGGCTCAGGCGATCGTCCTGATAGAACCGCAACGTTTCAGCTTGTGCGCCCCGGGTCACGCCCAGCAAATGGTTATGGGCGTCGTAGCGGTACTGGCTGACGTCTTTGCCACTGCTATCGGTGACGCGTAGCAAGCGGCCCTGGGCGTCGTAGTGCAGGGTCTGGCCGATTTCGTCGTGCAACAGGTTGCCGTCGTCGTCGTAGTCGAGCTTGCAACTGGTCGGGTAGTGCGCGTGGCTGTGGGTCACTTCGACCAATTGACATGGGTCGTCCGCAGCGAAATAACTGATGGCATCGTCCCGTGTGCCGTCGGCAAACAGTGTGTAGACCCCAATCACATTGTCCAGCGCATCGAAGTCGAATAACTGTTCCTGGATGGCGTTGTTATAGCGATCCCGAGGCCGGGCAGGGCCTTCACAGTTATAGGCGACCATGCGCCCGCGCTGATCATAGCCGAACGTTTCGTGCAGCTCGGTCACGCCATCCACTTGCAAATGGCGCACCTCCAGTTTGCTGTCATCGCGGTAGGCCAGGGTGATGGTTTGCTCCGGGTGACCGTCGAGCGCCATCGTGCGGCAGACTTCCCGGCCCTGGTCGTCAAAGGCCAGCGTGGTGGTCATGGCTTGTTTGCTGTAGGTGTTACTGGTTGTGGTTTTGCACACTCGCCCCAGATCGTCGTAATCGAATGTGGCGACCAACTCGCCTTGAGTGACGCTTTTGAGCCGAGCCTTTTCGTCGTAGGCATAGGTGCAGGTCAATCCGTCGACATCCAGTCGGGTCAGTGGACGCCCGGTCAGGGTGTAGGTGTAACGGCTTTCCCAATGTTTGCCAGTACGTTCGTCCTTCCACAACTCCTTGAGCAACTGGCCACTGTTGTTGTAATTGAAGCTCAACTCGCCCTGAGTGTTTTGCGACAAGGTCAGTTGCGCACTCTGGGGGTCGTAGTTGAAGCTCGACTGCTCGTCCGGGGCAATACTGCCAACCGGCGTGCCCACGAGGCCCGGCGTGTATTCGTAGGTGATCTTTTTGCCGCTGGCGGTGATCGCCGTGCTGACCTGAGATTCGCCATCTTTGTATTCGAATGACTGCAGACGCGGCCCGACTTTCAAGGTGGTCCGGCGTTCCAGGCCATCGAAGGTCTGGGTGCCTACGCTGACCGCATCTTCATTGACGAGTACCTGCAGGTCGATAGGCAGCTCACTGTCACTGTGCTCGGCGTAAAGGCGGCGCACTTTGGTGTAGTCGGGCAGGGTCGTGGTGTGCAGTCGGGCAAACAGATCGAACTCGAAGCGGGTGGACTCGCCCATTTCGTCGATTTGCTCAACGCAATTGCCCAAACCGTCATACAGATACTGTTGCGTGCTGACGACCTTGTCCTGTGCGTCCAGTGCCTCGACTTTGTCTTCCTTGCCAAATCGGTTGAGCGACGCGCGACGTTTACCACTGACCTTGATCGGGGCCACGGCACTTTCAATCCAGCTGCGCAGGGTTTGGGTGGTCGGATCGACTTCGGTGACCTGCGCCACGCCATCGGCGCCGATCATTTTGTACGCCTGGCCCCAAGCGTCGTATTGATGGTGGCTGGTCAAGGGCTTGTCCACGGCGCCTTCCCAGTCGGTGATGGTCTCGCTGATCAATTGCCCAAGGTTGTTGTAGGACGCCCTGTAAGTTTCGCGAAACGCCTGTGCGTCGCCGCCGAGGGCGTCGGCGTCCCGACGCGTGACTTTGATCGCGCGATTGTGGCCGTCGAGGTAGGTGATGGTTTCAACGCCCTTGACGTCCTTGACGCATTGCGTCGCTTGTTGACCAACCCTGCCATTGGTCAGTGTATAGGTATAGGTACAACTGGCCTTGTAGTGATCGGAGTCTGGCGCGACGATCTCTTCGATCACTCGACCGAGGCGGTCGTACTCGAACGCGACTTTTACGTCGCTGTCATCCTGGGTGAGCAGTCTGAAACCGTTGAGCAACGAATGCTCCTCGGTGATGGTTTTGCGTATCGGCGCGCTCGGTGTGTCATCGCAACCGATCAGCTCACTGTCGGTACGCATGACCATTGCCCCTGTGCGGGCATTGCGGCTAATGCTGTAGCGGTACACCGTTGTGGTCAGGGTCTCGGCAAGACCGTGCAATGTTTGCGTTATCCTGTTGATGAGGCCGTGGGTCAGCGGATTTTGAGGTGTGTTGAGGTAGTCATGGCGAATGTTCCGTAGCTGCGTCGCCACGCGTCCATCCACCAGGTGCTGCAGCGTTTCATCGCGCAGTACCAGCCATGGCCCGGAACCGGCGAGACCGAGTTCGGCCGTATAGGTGTAGCGGGTTTGCAGGGTCGGCGCCTCACCGTACGCGGACCGGGCGGGGGTCACCGTCTTGCTCTTGAGGGTGCGCACAAACCCCTGCGGATCCGCCGGGCATCCTGGTTCGCCCTCGGCCTTGTACCACTCGTTGGTTTCGGTCACGCCGTCGGCGTTGACCTGGGTCAGCAGGTTGCC
This sequence comes from Pseudomonas fluorescens group sp. PF-69, assembly GCF_054481235.1. NCBI lineage: Bacteria > Pseudomonadati > Pseudomonadota > Gammaproteobacteria > Pseudomonadales > Pseudomonadaceae > Pseudomonas > Pseudomonas fluorescens group sp. PF-69. The sequence continues at coordinate 4,975,132 of NZ_JBTMNC010000001.1, forward strand.
GAAGTCGTCGAAGGTGGTGGTGACGACTTCCTCGTGGCGGGGCAGCGTGATGTTGGCGAGGCGCCAGGTCTGGGTGACTTGCTTCGGCAGTTGGCAGTAGGGGGGCTGATCCTTGAAGTCCAGGTCCGGATTGATGTGATACTCGGTTACGGTGCTCTGCAGGGTGCTTTTCGCCGGATCGCTGGCGTGCTGGGTAGTATGTTCCTCCGTCATCAGATGAAAGCGGTTATACACCCGCCGGGTTTCCCGGGCCGCCTTGCCCGCCAGGGCGTCCCAGAGGATTTCCCGGGTTTCGTACTCATACGCCGAGCGCACTTTGTAAAGATTGTCCAGGCCATCGTCGGTCCACGTCAGGCCGCTGCCGTAGCCCAGGAAATTATAGTCCCGAGTATCGTACTCATAGCGGGTTTCGATGGCGGGCTGTCCAAAACCGGGGTCGCGCCTGTGGCTCGCCACACGCGGCAGCGTGCGCTCGGCCTGGCCTGGAAAATAATGAGCGCGGCTTGAATAGGTGACGGTTTCATGACCGTCGATGGGGGTATAGACCTCTTTGAGGCAGGTCAGGCCGCTCTGGGAAACGTAGCCAAAACGCCACGAGGCATTGTCGTCGGTCGGCAGGACCAGGGAGTTGCTTTCACCGCCGAGAATGCTCATCTGGAACAGCGCTTCGAAAGCACTGCCCGGGTGCAGCGTGATCTTCAGCAGGTTGATGGTGCGCTCCAGACTGAGCAAGTGGGTGTTGTCGGTATCGTTGGTGATGCTGCGTAACAGCGGTTCGGTGCCGAAGGCCACATAATCGAGTGTGACGCCGTGCCCCTGGGGCGAGAGCATTTTCACGGGCAGTGCCACCTCACCCTGACGGACCTCGAGGATCTCCACCAACCCGGCCTTGTGTTCGACGCGATAACGTTTGTTGCCCAAGTCATGGAAGTGAAAGGAGTCGATTTTCTGTTCCGGAATCACCGGGCCATTGGGCCCGCCGAGGATGACCTTGAACGTTTCACCGGTATACAACGACAGCACGCCGTTGGTGGGGTTGAACTGCGACATTTGCAAGTTCCAGCCCTTGCCAAAGCCGCTGTCGGCAGCATTGAGCGGGTTGAAGCTCAGTTGCAGCGGAACGACCGGGCCGCACAGGTTATTGGCTTTCAGTTCGGGAAGGGAAATGACACAGGTGTATTGCCCCGTGCGCGGATCGACCTGGCTTTGAATGAAGTCCATGAAGTTGAAGGCGTTGGAATGAATCGAGGTGGACGTGCTCATTAAAGGCGCCTCGTTATTTGACGAAAAGACAAAAAGATAAAATTATTTGAGAGGATGATTAATTAACGGGTTGGGAACGTTCGATATAAACGCAGCTGATTCGCTCATCCCAATCTTCGTTGGCAAAGTCATCCCCTTCATGCTGTGCTTCCACTCGAATATACCTGTTGGGAATCAAATCACCTGCCTTTCGTTTTTTGAAGTCATTGAAGTTCATTGTCGGTGTCGGCGGGTTTGGAGGGGAATTCCAGTCTGTTGGTTGTTTGACTGTTTTGAGTTTTACAAAGAAGTTATTCTTGGTTTGTGTATCACTACAATTTTCGTTTTCGTAAAACTGGATGAGTGTTGCCGAAGGGATGTTTTCGAGTGAGAAGCTCGCAACCAAGTCATTAGCGCAACTTTGGTCAGGTTCAGTGAAGTCGAAGTATGCTTTGGTCTCCGGAACAGACAGGGTGCATGTTTTTTCCCCTTTTCCGTTGAAAAAAACAATATCGCCATAGTTGGCCGTTGTCTTGGGTTGCGAGTTGCTTTCAACCGATGCGGCGATAGCAGAGTTTGCCCCGTAAAGCGCAAGGCATGCACAGGCGGTCAGCCTGAACAGTGACATGTAAAGCTTCATTATCAATTACCTCCAGCAAGTTCGTGGAAGACGCGAAGGGTCTACTTCTTTCCGACTTTAGCAGCGGCTGTGAGTTTGACAACCTAGTAGTTCTGCTAGTACCCAGGTTTGTTTATCAGGCGTAAAACGTGGGTCGTTATTCAAGTTTATTACGGCGCCATATGTCGATTTTGTTATTCATGCTGTTGAATTGTGAAGGAGTAATACTATGCCCGCGGGTGATCTAGACGCGCCGATCATTCCACTTTTGATCAACGGTACTGTTGATCCGGATGCGTTGAATGGCGGACCACTTTCAACTTTTGCCAGGTATACCGATCCCCAACTGGGCGATGCCCTTTATCAGAGTTGGCTCGGGTTGGCCGAGGACGGTACTCCGATAGATCACGGCAATTTCAGGATCGACGTGGACCCGCAACCGGGTCAGACCGAGTTCCTGATGCCGGTCCCGAATCACACTGTGCGGGCGGGGGACAAGGGCCAGGTGTTCTATTCGTTTTTTCTGGAACGTGTCAGCGGAGCGCCGAGGGAAGAGTCCAAGCGCATCCATTTCGGAATTGGCAGGCATGGGTTGTTATCCGCGCCGCAGATCAAAGAGTCCCATGACCTGCAACTGGACCCGGATGCGATTGACGGCAATATGACCATTGCGGTGGTCCCTTACACCGTTATGTCCAACGGTGACGTGGTCAGGGTTTTCTGGAAAGGTGAGCGTGCCGATGGCAGCAATGGCCCCGCCGTCAATATTCCCGCCAAGACGTTGAGCGATACCGATACCGACCCGAGCAATAACCCGGGCCAGGTGTTGAGCTGGACAGTGTCCAGAACCAGCGCAGCAGCACTGCGAGGCGGCAAGATCACCCTGCATTACGAGATTACCTATGCCTCGTCGGGGCTCGCTAACACCGTATCGGCCGAACGCACCTTCCTGGTGACACCGCCTGCGGTGCCGGAACTGCCCGTGGCCAGCGTCAAGGACCTGACCGGTAGCGAGATCAATCCCGGTCAGTTTCCCGATGGCATCCGTGTGGTGGTTCCGGTGTATCCGGGTATTCGCGTTGGTGATGAAGTGCTGGTGTACGGAACGCGCACCGGTTCTGGCAGTGGGCCTAATAAAAACACCATCCAGTACCTGAAGATCGACATCTCCAACATCGAAACCGGCAGGATTGAAGTACCCATCGCCGCGCAATGGTTACTGGATAACCGCGGCGGCACTGTCAGCCTGCGTTATCAATACGCTAGGCCCGACGCGGCCGGTTCCGGTGCTGCATTGGAATTGAGTATTCGCGAACCTCTCGTCCTGCCGACGCCGACGGTGGATCACAGCGTGGTCATCGGAGGACGTGATGAACTCAATCCAGGCCTGGCGATCGGCGGTGCCTACATCACGATACCGGCCGGTGCCACCATTGGTGATGGCGATGAAGTCACTGCCCACTGGAAGGGTTTTGGCCCGGCGGGTAGTTATGAAACAAAGGTATACAGCCAACTCAACCCCATTAAGTTCCGGGTGCCACCCGAAGTGCTTCCGCCAAACTTCCTTAAAACCGTAGAAGTGACTTACAAGGTGGCAGGCCAGGAAGCCGAACCTCCCTTGCAATTGTTTATGCGACATATCACCAGCCACCCCGGCATTGAGTGTGACAAAGCCCAGATCGGGTCGCCGGCAACTCTCAGCCTGTCTGATATTCCACCGGAAGGTGCCTTGTTGAGTGTGGAAACCTGGTCGTTCATGTCGACTGAGCAAACAGTGCGTTTATGGTTGGCCGCTTCCGACATTGCGGAGCGAGACATTATTGCCGTCCGTGAGGTGAAGCCTGAAGAAACTACCGACGGCATCAAGGCCAGACTGCTTAGAGCGGACCTGGCCGGTATTGCCATCAACAGCACATTAACCTTGAGAGCCAGTGCGAGTTTTGATGGTGGGCACACGACTATCGTTTTTAATCGGCCGCTGGCAATGAAACTTCTGGCTTGACGGCGCAAGCATCATTTATTGGAGGTACTGAGACATGAGTAAGTTGACATTGAAACAGTTGGTCGACGAAATGCAGGGCCAGTCCATGACCCATGGCTGGGACGCCTTGACGTTATACGATCAACGTAAAGCCAACGATTTGCTGTATCAACTCTACGTTGAACGATTCAATACGGGGAGTGGCTATTTCCAACCGGAAAATATGGAGGCAAGTTGGGGCGACGGTTCTTATAAGGAACACATATTCAATTTGAAATTTGGTGCGCCACGACTGTCCTTCGAAACCGCGGACCCCAGTGAGCCTGCGCGAGCACGTCTGACCATGGACATGGTCGGTGGAATGATTGTCAGCACCAAAAAAAATACCGGTGGCGCTGTTTTTGTCTCGAAGATGCTGAAGGTACTTCCGGTGGGAGGGCCCCAGTTATGGATGGATCAACAGATCACCAAAGGAACAGTCAGTAACCTGGGTGAAGTTGTAATTGATATCAGTAAAGCCGACAGGTTCATGGCGAACTTTGTATTGGGCGAGTTTGCCCAGGAAGAAGTGGGCCGACGTTTCAAGGAGTATTTTGATACAAAGGTGGAGCCGGATGACAAAATTTTCCCCCTTGGGGAACTGACGGGCGACCTGAACGGTGTATTGACGCCTAAAAATTTTGAAATCAAGACCATGAAGTCCGACTCGCGGGCTGTGCTGGGAGATGAAGCCTACGGTGATGGCGCTGTGATGATGTTCATCACTTTGAGGGACGGTGTGGATGGCACCTCCTTTCCGAGTGCCAATTCGACTTATCTGATTCCGTCGGACGAGGGCGGCACCAAATATACTGGGGCAATGCTCCTCTCGAGCAGGGTGCTCTTCGACAAGATCATGCGCGCCCCGGCGACATCTGATATCGGGAATGGCATTACTTTCCTGGATTACACACCTGAAAATGGTGGCGGGAAGGATGTGGGATGGAGTTTAAGAGGCGCCACCGGTGGCGTTGAAAAAGAGTTTATCTATGACTATAAAGTCCGCGCCGATGATTTTGATGCGACCTTTCAAACAAAGTTGCATACCCGTTTCAATATAGACGAGGGTGGGCCGGCGCTGACCATAAAAGGGGGCGGAGAGTATATTGAGTTTTTCTGGAATAAGAACTACACGCTTCCGTTTAGTCGGGTTATTTATTGGGCATGGCCGACTGCTCCCGAATGGGATTATGGTGAGCTCGACTTTGTTTCTAAATACAGCGTCAAGTTTGATGTGGTATTGAACAATGAAACGGGTGTCGTCAGTTTCAGACGTAACATGAATAGCTCTCAATATTTGCTGGATATGGTGGGGTATGACTATTTGCCTGATATAGGGGACGTGACTACCTACCTGGTGCCCCGAATCAAAGAGTATTTTCAACCTTATGTTTATGAACCACTCAAAGAGCTGACGACTCCTGCGCTTGATACATTCCTTTTGCGCAATTTATTGTTCCCGGGGCATAACGCCTTGCAACTGACCGACGCCTTTGTACCTGGGGACCTGGCGGTTTTCGGTCAAGTTGATCCGCTGCGCACGACCACAACGCTTGAACCGAAAAACTCGACAATCGAGGCCGGCAGCAAACTGTCATTCACGCTGTCGCCAAGGCCCGACAACGTGCAATGGAGCGTAAAGGATGTCGACGGCAACATCGCCCAACCCGGGGTGATCAGTTCGACTGGCGAATACACGGCGCCGCCCGCAGGCAGTCTGGGCGAAGGCTTCGTAGTGGTGATGGTCACTGCCGAGGGGATGCTCAATGGCACACCGGTCAAGAGTTCGGCCCTGGTGTCCGTAATGCATAGCGTCATTGTGGCCAATCCATTGTATGCCAGTTGCGAAACAGGCAATACGATGGTCCTGACTGCGCAATCGCTGGACGAGAAAGCACTGCAGTGGAACATCTTGACACCGCAATGGGGGTCGACGGTAACGAAAGTCCCGCAAGTTCCAAACCAGTATCTGTACACCGCCGGCACCAACATGGACATCAATACGCCTTTTCCGATTGACAAAATCGAGATCAAGAACACCACGACTGGCGCTGTGACTCATATCTCACTAATGATTGAGAAAATCCTGACATTTGCCCCCATGGTGCTCACCAGTTCAAGTGATCTTCCGGGTGGCAAGGCGCACTTTGAGTTGATAGGTGAAGCGGGGCCTATTGTTCCCTCTCCCGGCATAATCACGCTGACCTGGAGCAAACTTTCAGGAAACGGCAGCTTTGATGCCGCTACCGGAATATATACCGAGCCGGACAAGGTTGAGCCGGGTGAGTTTGTTGTTCTTTCCGGCACTGCAAATATTGCCGGCGCTGCAAGAATGCACGGTCAAATTGCCATTCCTTTGCCACTGAGTAAATACGCAGAGCTGATTGAAGCGGTCGATCATACCGTTCGCAGTGCCTAATTATTAAGTTATCCATTAAGTCGGGTGCACCATGTCAAATTATTCGTTGGTTGAACTTACGCGTCGGATGCAAGGGAAATCGATCACCCTCGGCTGGGACGCCGTGGTATTCATGAATCGGGCCAAAGTCAACAGCCTGTTGGAGCAGCAGTACATTACGCGCTTCAACCAGGACAGTTTCATGAAGCAAGTCTTCGGTGCTCCGGCGATGACGCCGGACGGTTCCGAGGTGCTTGAGTTGAGTGGGTTGATTCTGAGCCAGCCTCGCTTGAGTTTCGAGAAGGCTTCGCTGCGTGACTCCCGAGTGACAGCGACGATGGATATTGTGTCGGGCACGGTTTCCTATGTACGCAAGGGAAGCAACCAGGTCCCGGAGACCATTCTTTACAGTTATGTGGTGAGCGCCCATCAAGGGTACACCGTAACCATGGACATCGACCTCGCCGCCAGCAAGGGCACGGTCAATGAGCAGGGCCAGGTGATTGTCGATATCGCCGAGGGGTACAACTGCCTTTGTAACCTGGTGACTGAACCGAATGCACAAGGGAAGCTGGGTGATTTCTTCAAGGCGCTGTTTCTTGAGCAAAAGCCCGAGGACCGGGTTTATACCTTGGGCATGCTGGACTTGCGCGACGTCGATTTGCTGGCACCCCGTTCATTTATTATCCGCACCATGGCCACTGAGGAAGGCAAGATTCGCACATCCGACGACTACGGTGAGGGGGCGGTAGTGCTGCTGGTCAGGACCAAGGGGAATCCACGGGAAGGGAGTGACCCGGCGGAAGGCGCGCTGGACTATTTGATTCCCAATGATCGGGATGCGCAAGGGAAGGCCATTTATTCGGGGTCGTTGGTGTTGGCCAGTCGGGTAGTGTTCGATTGGTATATTCAGTTAGTACTGGAAAAGCAAATTGGAAATAATTTAAGGTTTGAACGTGTAGATGATTCAAATTTCATCACTCGATCATTGAGAGCGATTGAAGGGGGTATTGATTTTCCGGGATTTAAATTGGTATGGAATGAGGATATTTTTCATGATGAAACACTGACGAACAGAGGTCCTCTAAAGATTGATTTTTATAATGTTTTGAATGATAAGGCGATGCGGGTATTGGTAAATGAGCAGTCGCTATTGGAGTTTGTTTGGAGTCCCGATGTTAAATTTCCATTCAACTATTATGAAAACAACCCTATACCGACTCCGGATAAGGATATTGACTATTTTCCCTTTGTTAGTGTTTCTGTCAGATTTAAAATGCAGCCCGTTGTTGGAGCTGATAACGATGTTCAGTTTGTCCGGGTGTCGGGTGCCTCGTATTATGTGGAGTATATATTCAGCTTCGACGAAGCCGGTGAGGCATTGTTTCCAATGCCGGCAGCTGAACGCGAGTGGCTAAATAATCATTTCCAACTTTCCGTTGTTCGAGAGTTACAGGATTTTGATAATATTGAAATCCCCGAAATCAACGTCCTGGCCATCAGCAACCTGCTCTTCCCCGAACGCAATGCCTTGCAACTGACCGAAGCACGACTGCCCGGTGACCTGGCGCTTTTCGGGCACATTGACCCGAAAGAAACCACGTTCACCCTCGATCCGCTGATGCCGGTGATCAAGGCCGGTGAAAAGCAAACCTTCACCATCCGCCAACTCGGCATCAAGACGGCAGATGTCACCTGGAGCGTACGCAGTGTCGACGGTGCCCGGGCCCTGGGCAGCATCAACAACAATGGCGAATACACGGCGCCGGGGGGGCAGTTGCTCGAAAGCACGGCGGCGCGCAATGTGGTGACCGCCACTTACACCGAGCCTGCCACCGGTAACGAGGTGACTGCCTCGGCACTGGTTACCGTGGCGCTGGCCGGTGTGGTGGTGACGCCTTCGATGGCGCAGATTGATATGAGGGACAATGGCGCAACAACGGTCAGGCTGAAGGCGACCACCCTGGGGGCCGGCACGCTGAAGTGGGCTTTACGTGGCAATCAGGGCTCCCTGAGCGCCAATCAGGGTCCGGAGGTCATCTATACGCGGCCGCTGACGCCACCTGCGAACACCTTGGAAACGGTACTGATCGATGTTGAGGACAGTCTTACCGGTGACAAGGCCATCGCAACGGTGTTGTTGCTCAACGGGACCTTTTCACTGAAGGTTACTCCGGCCTTCGTTCCCGGTGTACGGCCAAATGGCCGTGTGTTCTTGAAAAATCCCGATGACGCCCCTCTTGTCTGGTCGGTGGTCGCCGGTGAAGGGCAGATCAATTCCGCCACAGGCGAATTCACCGCTCCCAGCGTCATATCACAACCCTATAGCGTGGTTAAAGGCAGCTTGGCCGGGGTGATTTCCGGCTACAGCATCGTTCACCTGAACGAGCACGCCCGGCAGTCGGACTGGTTCGCCGTCGACACCTTTGATTTTTCGGTGGATGCCACGCCAACCCGGGTCTGGGCCAATGGATTGCAGCAGGCGAGGGTCGTGGTTCGGTTCCGCCCGGCGGACTATCAAGGGGCGCCTGATCCGCTGGAGCTGTCTGAGGCAGAGTACAAGAGTATTCGTCTGGTCTCGGCGGATGAAAAAAATCCATTGCCAGAAGTGGGTAAGGACGGTGTACCGGAGGGGGGGAAATGGTATGTCAGTGAAACCGAAAATGGGTATAGGCCTCACCCGGATCTTGTCACTGCTCAACCGACGCTCGCAGGGCAAACGCGCGCGCCAACCATGTATGTCAAAGAGTTTTTTGTGCAGTGCCATAAAGTCGAGAACCTGATGGTTTCGGCCAGCATTCGCAGTGATAACAGAGAGACGTTTTATTCCAACCCGAGCAAAGACGACGGAGAGCACAATAACAAGACATGCAACCTCGTTGCAGTCGCACCGCCGGAAGGTGGAACTGTCGGTCAGGTCTTGTTGACGTTCGGTGATGGTGAGCCGCTCCGGGTGGAGGGTGATGGAGACGACGTTACTCTAAACAACACCTATTACTATTATTTGAAGTTGATGATCAAGGGTGTGCAAGTAAGAATAAAAGACATTGAATTTGTCGGTAACTCCAGCATGGTCAAATGGGAAAGCGATACTCAACTGGAGGATGTTTTCAGTATCACCGGTTATGCATTGTCCGATGTCAAAAATGCCCAGGGCCAGCAAATCCTGCACATTGACGATATTCTGTTGCGCCGATTGGACAGCAGGATCCAGGTACCACTTCCCATCGTTAATCCATCGTTCCCGGTGCCTGAAGGTCAGGTGTTGTTCAGCCTGCATCGCCGTGAATATTGGCAGTTTGATCGTTATGCCAAAGCGGATTTCGATACCTCCCTGCATGTGATTGTCATCGATGTTTATGGCAATAAACACAGTGTGCGAATCGGCTTCGATGGTAACAATCGGAACAAGTTGAGAATTATCGGCGCCTGACGTTAAAGCAAGATCCAGGTGCGAGGCGTTCTGCTTCGCACCTCTCTAAATATTTATTATCGTGGGATGTGAACAATGTCTACATCTACCGCTGTGCATTCCAATGCCTTCAATTTCATGAGTTTCATACTCAACCAAGTCGATCCTCGCACCGGCCAGTACACCTGTGCCATTTCCTTGCCCGAACTCAAGGCCAATAACCTGTGCGGTCCGGTAGTTCCGCTGCCACTCAACTTCAACCCGCTCAATACACCCGACAGCGGCTTCGGCAAGGGCTGGAACCTTCGACAGTCGCAGTTCAATACCACCAACCGCATGCTGTCGCTCTACACCGGTGAAAGTTTCAAGGTCAATCCCGGCGCCAATGGGGTGGAGATTCCCGAGAAAAAAATCGATTCCTTCCACTTCCATGACCTGGGCAACCAGCGTTACCGCGTCGAGCATAAATCCGGCCTGGTGGAAGTGCTGGCACGCGTGCAAGGTGATATCGCCCTGCCGGTGCAAATGCTTTCGCCCCAGGGCCACAGCGTTTCGCTCGAATACGTGGCCTTCGGCACGGGCCCGCTGCTCAGCAGCATCCGCAATGCCGATGGCACGCCACTGCTCACGCTGGTGCGCAGCACCAACTGGCTGGACATCACGCTGTTTCCGGGCAGCGCGTACGAAGCCCTGTTCCGCCTGAACATCGTCGGCGGCGAAACCCAGAGCCTGGTCCTGCCCACCGACGACCAGGCCTCGTGGCGTTTTGGCTATGCGTCCAAGGAGGGCCTGACCTGCCTTGCGCAAGTGGACACCCCCACCGGTGGCAGTGAAACCGTCACTTATTCGGCCAGGTCGCACTCTTTCCCGGGCCTGGCCTCGCGCAAGTTGCCACGGGTCGAGCGCCACGTGCGTAACCCGGGGTTCGGCCAACCCCCGGTCGAAACCCGCTATGAATACGACAGCCGCGACCACAACTTTCTCGGCTATGGCAGCGGCCTGTCCTGGAGTGATGACGGCCTGGATAACCTGTACAAGGTGCGTTCGACCTACTGGTACGAAACCACCGAGATCCTCTGGGACGGCAATGGCAACCAGAAAATCCAGGAAACCCGCCGGGTGTTCAACCACTTCCATTTGCAGACACTGGAAGAAACCACCCAATACAGCAGCGACCCAGGCAAACACACCCTCAAACGAACCGACACCGACTATCATTTCGACCCGGCCCTGGAGTTCAAGGATCAGCCGCCTTATTGCCAGTTGCCGAAAACCGTGACCGAGACCTGGCATCTGGTTGCCGCCACGACACCGCGCCATGTGGAAACCGTGTCCACCACCTATGACAACTTCGGCAATCTGCTGACCCAGGTCAACGCCAACGGCGTGACCGAGACCAGCGAGTGGTACAAGGCCGAGGGCGAACCAGGATGCCCGGCGGACCCACAAGGTTTCGTGCGCAACCTCAAGCGCAAGACCGTGACCCCGGCGAAGTCCGACTACGGCAATGCTCCCACCCTGCAGACCCGCTACACCTATAGCGAACTGCCGGGCTTGACCGGTCATGGACCGTGGCTGGCGATCGAGAACGAAACGCTGATGCAGATCCGCACAGGTAACGAACTGGCCTTGCAATCAACGGCGTACACCTACATCAATGATCCGGGTAACCCCTTCGAGCATGGCCGCAAACGGCTGGATGAGGTGGAGCACAAAGGCAACGTCACCGAGACCCATTACAGCTATCGCACGGCCCGGTACGCCCGGACCGGGGAACCGGTGTTGCACACCGACACTGAAATCGTCGGGTTCGACGACACTGCCGCGAAGCCGGTGCGCAAGCGATACACGCTGATGCATTCCATGTTCAACGGCGAACCGTTGCTCAACCGAGACGATAACGATGTCGAAATCGCCTACGAATACGACTTGCTGAGCCGGGTAACCAAGGAGACCGTGGCGCCCAACACCGCTTACGAAGCCAGCCGTTCCTACACCTACACCTTGACCAACACCGTCGGACAACAGGCGCTTCAAACCGCCTGCGACGTCAAAGGGGTCACCACCACCACGTGGCTGGACGGCTTCAACCGGCCGGTCAAGGAGGCCCGCCAGGACGCCGACGCTGCGGACTTTGACCCCAACGATGCGCCACGCCTTACCTACGAAGCCACGTACAACAACCGTGAACAGCTGATCAGCGAGACGGTCGTCGACTGGGAAGGGTCGAAGAACGTTCCCTTGACCAGCCGTTTCCGTTACGACGACTGGGGAGAGCAGCGCAGTGTGGTGCGCGCCGATGGTGTAGAGGAACATGAAGTGGCCGACCCCATTCGTCAAACCACGACCCAGTGGCTGGAGGTCGAGGGCAAGGCGGCCACCGGCAAAACCGTCACCGCCAACAATCTGTTCGAGAAGCCGGACAGCATCAAGCGCTATGCCCAGGGCGTCGATCCAGCTGCACCCAACGCGGTGGCCTATAGCGAACACCTTTACAGCTATGACGGTATCGGTCGAACCGCTGAAGAGCATGACCCCGTGGGGAACCGGACAGCCTACGAATACGATGCGTTCGATCGCATGGTCAAGACCGTGCTGCCGGACTACTACGAGGTCGAGCGTGAGTATGCGCCCCATAGCAGCGAAGACTTGCCCGTGCGCATCAGTGTCGCCGGTATTGAATTGGGTACCCAGGCGTTCGACGGTCTCGATCGCATGACGGCGTCCACCACTGGAGGGCGGCGAAGCGAATACACCTTCGATCCAGGGCAAAGCCAGCCCAAAAGCGTACTGCGCCCCAGCGGCGTCACGACGGATTACGTTTATCGGCCGGAACTGGGCGAAGACCCGGAACAGCGAATCGCTGTGGAGAGCACCGCGGTCTTTACTTACGATCAGCAAAATGCGCGGTTGAGGAAAACCCAGGAAGTCGATGAGAACGGCATTACCCACGTACTCGAACGCGAGTATTTCAGTACCGGTGAGCTCAAAAGCGAGCGCCGTGGGCAAACCGGTGAAGATCCGTATGTGATGCATTACGCCTACAGTCGCCAGGCGCGTCTGCTGAACTACATTGATGTACTCGGCCAGCACCAGACCTACACCTACAATCCACGGGCGCAGTTGGTCGAGACTCGCCTGGGCAACACGCGTTCAACGTTCACCTATGATGATCTTGCGCGAGTCAAGGCGATCAGGACGGTCGATGGCGATCAAGCGCTGGAAATCACGATCGGCTACGACGATTTTGAACGCGAAATACTGCGTACGTTCGACTTTGGGCAGGGCATCGCCCAGACATTGACCCAGGTCTACGACGAAGCGGACCGCCTGACGCACCGCACCTTGCAGCAAGGCAGTGACCTGCTGCGCGATGAAACCTACGCCTACGATGAACGGGGGCGGCTGGTGGATTATCGCTGTGAGGGCCGCGAGTGCCCGGTGGACCCGTATGGCAAAACCATCATCAGCCAGATGTTCGGTTTTGATGAAAAGGACAACCTGACGTACCTGGAGACCACCTTCGATGGCGGCCGTCATTCGATTTACTTCGAATACAACAATGAAGACCCATGCCAGTTGAGCGGGCTGGAAAATGAACTGAGGCCTCCACGCCCCGGCGATCCCGCTTATCCGCCCAGGATCGACTTCGACTATGACGCCAACGGCAATCTGTTGAACGATGAAGCCGGTCGACTATTGGCTTACGACAGCCTGAGCCGCTTGATCAGCGTCAGTGCATTGGGCGGTGAATCCGCCAGCGATTATCGCTATGACTCGCTCGACACCCTGAGCGGCAGCCGTTCCGACAGCGGCAACGAACAGCGTTTTTACCAGAATGGCGATTTGACCAGCCTGGTAAAAGGCGCGGACAGCAGCACTTTTGTGCGAGCAGAAGGTGTCGTGCTCGCCGAGCACCAGGAAGGTGCCAACCCAAAGTCCCTGCTGTTGGCCGGCGATAAGAGCAACAGCGTGCTGTGTGAACTCAGCCGTGGCGAACGTCTGGACGTGGCTTATACGCCTTATGGTTATTCGATCGGTGGAGAGGGTACTCAAGGGTACAACGGTGAACTACGCGAGATGGGCAGTGGCCACTATTTTCTGGGCAAAGGCTATCGCGTGTTTAATCCGCTGCTGATGAGGTTTAACAGTCCGGACAGTTGGAGTCCGTTTGGAGAGGGTGGGTTGAATGGCTATACATATGTGTCGGGGAATCCGATCGGTTATACGGATCCGACGGGGCATTCGATGTTTAAGCTTCTCCTTGCAGCACTTATGGTAGGGGGAGATGAAGTGCTGGAAACGGGAGCCAGTTCGATTTCGAGGTCGGCTGCTGGCACTGCAACAAGTGCAAGTCCAATTCCCAAAAAGATGGTCGACCTTGGTGCTAAAAGTCGGTTCACACTTCCGTCAGCTCAAGCAAGCGTGGCTGCGCCGCGCAGCGCGCCAAAAATCAATCCGCCAACTCCGGTGGAGCATGGGGCTTTAGCAAGCACATCTTCGACATCAGCAAGTCGAGCCTCGAAACCGGCCACCGCATCGGCAGGGAAGCGACCGGAATTGGTAAAAGGGGCTTTTGAACAAAATAGAATTAATTTTCCGGAAATGTACAAAAGAGTCCAAGCTGAAAATGCCCCAGGCGCAGTCGTATCCACAAAGTTGGTAGGGGGGATGGAGACTTTTAATCTCAAGGCTGTTGCAGGCGAGGACTCCTATTTTGGGGTGCAAAAACGCATAACAGGATTGCGCAAACCAGAGAAAAGAGCGCGAGATGGTCGCTTTCAATGGGAGCAAAATTAACGGATAGCCGGTCGATTCGTATACCCGCACATGCGGGTATACGATTTCTAACTCTCAACCCAACCCACTCACCCGCGCAAACTCCACCAACCCACCATCATGGTCAAGCCCCAACTTGTCCATGGCGGTGCGTTTTTGTCGGCTAATGGTTTTTTCACTGCGGTTGAGCAGTGCCGCAATCTGGCGACCGGACATGCCCTGGACGAACAAACGTACTACCTCCAGTTCACGGTCGGAAAGACTCACCGCCGACGTACCGCTTTCAGACTCGACCAGGGTCTGGGCCTGCAGAACACTGGCGAATGCCGGGCAGAGGTAACTTCGCCCACTGGTCACCCGCAGTGCCGCCCGCTTCAATTCCTTCATCGGACTGCGCTTATCGAACAGCCCTTTGACACCCGCGTTCAACAATGCCTGCAACAGCGAAGGGTTGCGCATCGTGGTCATGACCACCAGCGGGATACGGGCAAAGTGGCGCTTGAGGTAACCCATCAATGCCATGCCATCGGGAAAGCGCCCATAAGGCATCGCATAATCGCTGATCACCAGATCACACGGCGTGTGCTCCAGATGGTTGATCAGTTCATCGGCGTTGTGCGCCAGGGCGACCACCGAAAACACTGAGTCAGGTGGCGAGCACAGGGCAATTTTTGCGCCTCCCAGTACCACGGGATGGTCGTCGGCGAGAATGATGCGTAGCCGAACGTGGGTTGGGTGCCCGTACGATACGGGCGAATCGTCACAGGCACTCTGGAGGGCGGGCGTAGAGGGCAAGAATTGAGGCTTGATTTCCGGATTCATGAAATGTCTCAACAGGGTCGATGACACGCGGACCCTCGATGAGAGCTGGTTCAAGGCATTCGGATCAAGCCTTGTTTCAGCGCCATGACCAGGGCGACCCAGCGTGAGCTCACATCGAATTTTTTGCGAATGTTGCCGAAGTGGTAGTTCACACCCGCCTCGGAACAGCTGAAGATCTGCGCGATTTCCCAGGAAGATTTGCCCGCTGCGATCCACATCAGGACTTCTTTTTCCCTGGGGGTGAGCTTGACTTTCTTGGGTTGATCGACCTCCTGAACGAGCTGTTTGAGCGGGGCTATCGATGAACGAACTGAGGCGGTAGTGGACTGATGCATTTTGGTTCTCCCATTCATCATCTATGACGGCGTGGGCGCGGCAGAATCGTCCTACTTCAAAAAGGCGTGGTTCGCGCGGCCGTCCTACAAAACCCGGTGCAGGGCTGTAGGCGAGGTCTCGTTATAACGCGAATTAAACGACTTGGAACCTGTCAGAAATTACAGGTGACGGACTTTAGTCGGGTGCTATGGAAAAGGCTGTCAGCGAAAGACTCTCGCGGTTGTAGGACGGATCTTTGAATGATGACCTCCTGAGAAATGCGCGTTAATTTTTTGAATAGGCGAGACTTTGTGCATTGAACGGAGCGGAGTTAGCACGCAAATGCTGACCGAATACACGCCAATGCAGCGGCCAGTTTTTGATCCGCACCAATATCGCCGTTCGTCGCTTAAAAACGCGGGTGGCGCGTTTCTCGATTTGAGATAGGGTTGTGGCTGGGAACCCGCGCGACAGGAGAATGACATGCGCTATTCAGCCTTGACCCAACGCATTGCCGGAGAAGGGGCGGCGGCCTGGAAGATTCACGATCGAGCGTTGCAATTGCGCGAGCAGGGCGTCGATGTACTGCTGTTGTCCATCGGCGATCCGGATTTCGACACTCCCCAGCCCATCGTGCAGGCCGCCATCGACAGTTTGCTGGCCGGTGACACGCACTATCCGCAAGTGCGCGGCAGCCGAGGTCTGCGCGACAGTATCGCCCGTCGTCACCGCCAACACAGCGGCCAGGCTGTGGATGCCGACCATGTGATTGTTTTTCCGGGCGCGCAGTGCGCGGTCTATTCAGTGGTGCAATGTTTGCTCGATCCGGGTGACGAAGTACTCATCGCCGAACCCATGTACGTGACCTACGAAGGTGTGATCGGTGCATGCGCGGCCAGAGTCGTGTCAGTGCCAGTGAGCCCGCAGAACGGCTTTCGCGTGGACCCGGCGGATGTCGCTGCGCGGATAACGCCCAGAACCCGGGCCATTTTGATCAACAGCCCGAACAATCCGTCGGGGGCCAGTCTTTCACTGGAGATCTGGCAGCAACTGGCAGCGCTGTGCATTCGTCATGACCTCTGGCTGATCAGCGACGAGGTCTACAGCGAGCTGTTGTATGAGGGCCGGCACATCAGCCCGGCGAGCCTGCCGGGCATGGCCGAGCGTACGGCGACCATCAACAGCCTGTCCAAATCCCACGCCATGAGCGGATGGCGAGTGGGCTGGGTCATCGGGCCAAAACCCTTGGCCGAGCATCTTGTGAACTTGTCGTTGAGCATGCTGTTTGGAATTCCGGACTTCGTGCAGAACGCCGCGCAACTGGCATTGGACAAAGACTTGCCGCAAGTGGCGTCGATGCGTGAGGAATATCGCAAGCGCCGCGATCTGGTATGCGGGATTCTTGGCCAGTGCCCGGGTTTGCGCCCCGTTCTGCCCGATGGCGGCATGTTCGTGATGGTCGATGTGCGCCAGACAGGTCTCTGTGCCCAACGCTTCGCCGAGCGACTGCTGGAAGGTTACGGTGTATCGGTTCTCGCAGGCGAGGCGTTTGGGCCGAGCGCGGCGGGGCATATTCGTATTGGCCTGGTGGTGGATCAACTGCAATTGCTGGACGCCTGTCGGCGCATCGCGTTGTGTGCCAGCGACCTTCTGGAACCTCATGCGAATGTTGGTTGAAAAATTCTGATGATCTGGCCATGGAAAGCATAGAAACTGGCTGAACGCCACTGTCAGTTCTGTCAGTAGCGCAGTCCCAGCAAACGGTATTTAAATGGCAAACAATCGAACCGTTGCTGGAGGCTTCCGAATGAGTGGGCACGAAAACGAATCATCCTTGCCTGGGGTGGCGTATGTGGTGCCGCCGATCACCATCACCGCGTCCGCTCAGTCGACCTCGGCCATTCGCGTGATCTGGGGATACACGGCCGGTGGCGGGCACACCGCTTCGCGGGTGAGGTGGGCGGTGGTCGGCGGCTCCACGGTCGGCGAGTTCGATGTCCCCATCAGTTCGTTGACCTATATCGTCAGCGGGCTGAATCCGAACACGGAATACCTCATCCAGGTCTTCGGGCTCAAGGGCGGCGAGGTATCGCCAGTCAGCAAGGACGCCCAGGCCAAAACCCATCCCGCCGCCTCGGTTCCGGCAAGCCCGACCAATCTGGGCGCCACACCCGCCAAAAACAGCATGGCCCTGAGCTGGTCCGGCCCCGCCGACGCTTCGAGTTACAAGATCAGTTATGGTCTGGCCCCCAGTGGCGCGGTGATCGGCACCCAGACGTCGGTGGCAACAGCTCACACGGTCAGCGGCCTGAACTCCGGAACCAACTATTACTTTGATGTGCGTTCGTCCAGCAACGTCGGCGATTCGGCGCCGACTCGGATCAATAAACAGACCTTGCCTGAAGCGGCGAACGTGGCCCCGCCGACCACCATCACCGCGTCCGCTCAGTCGACCTCGGCCATTCGCGTGATCTGGGGATACACGGCCGGTGGCGGGCACACCGCTTCGCGGGTGAGGTGGGCGGTGGTCGGCGGCTCCACGGTCGGCGAGTTCGATGTCCCCATCAGTTCGTTGACCTATATCGTCAGCGGGCTGAATCCGAACACGGAATACCTCATCCAGGTCTTCGGGCTCAAGGGCGGCGAGGTATCGCCAGTCAGCAAGGACGCCCAGGCCAAAACCCATCCCGCCGCCTCGGTTCCGGCAAGCCCGACCAATCTGGGCGCCACACCCGCCAAAAACAGCATGGCCCTGAGCTGGTCCGGCCCCGCCGACGCTTCGAGTTACAAGATCAGTTATGGTCTGGCCCCCAGTGGCGCGGTGATCGGCACCCAGACGTCGGTGGCAACAGCTCACACGGTCAGCGGCCTGAACTCCGGAACCAACTATTACTTTGATGTGCGCTCGACCAATAACGTCGGCGATTCGGCGCCGACGCGGATCACCCGGCAGACCCTGCAAGTACCGCCGACGCCCGCTGGCTTGCGGGCGACGTCGACAATCTCGACCCTGGAAATTCAATGGTCTGCGGCCACGGGGGCCGTCGATTATGTGATCCGTTACGGCATCGAACCCGGCGGGGCGGTCAATACGCTGACCACCCGGCTACTGCACGAAACGCTGGCCAACCTCAACAAAAACACGCTGTATTTCGTCGAAGTCAGTGCCCGCAATGCCAACGGCGAGTCTTCGCCGTCGCGCATCACTCAACGAACGCTGGATGGCCCTCCATTACCGCCCAAACCGGGCCCGTTGGTTGTGCTGGACACCTTCGATACGGTGCGAGTCAGTTGGGCCACGATCAATCAGCCAGGTTACGAGGTGGCCTATGGATTGCTCAGTCAACACCCACAAGTCATCGCCCGATATGAGACCGAGCACCTGACCTGGCTGTTGAGGTACCTGTCTCCCGATGTGACCTATTTCATCGAGGTGCGAGCCTTTAATGAGACCGGATATTCAGCGCCCTCGTCCGCGACCGTCACGATCGGCCCGGACAGGACGCAACCACGAAACCTGAGCAACCCCGGCAGGACGTTCAACGAAGCGAGGCTGACCTGGGATGCTCCGCAGGACGCCTCTTATCTGATCGATTACGAAGTCACCTGTCCCGGACGACCTCTTGTTCGCACCAGCGTGCGTGAGCACATCGCCACGGGGTTGATGCCCGAACAGGAGTATCGGTTCACGGTTCAGCCCCGTCGTTCCGAAGGACCCGTACCGGCCCTGTCGGCTGTCATCAACGTGGTGACCCATGATCGGGTACCGCCTATTCGCGTGACGGCCCTCAAGCTGACGCTCTCGACGCCTGGCAATGCGCTGCTGAGCTGGAGTGCATCGCAGGACAATGTCGGGGTCACCGGCTATGAGGTGCGTCGCAACGCGGGTAGCTGGGTGTCGGTGAGCGGTAACAGTTACCCGGTTTCAGGCCTGGGGAGCTCGGAGGTTTTTGATGTCAGGGCCAAAGATGCCGCTGGAAACCGTTCCCTGTCGGTAACGAAGACGTTCACTAACGGCACGGCATCTGCTACTTCAGCCTGACTTCGTGCGATGCCCGATGGCGGGATGTACGCCAGACCTGCTGGATGCCCGGCGGGTCTGAAAAGATCGCAGCCTTTGGAAGCGCCTGCGTTGAAGTGCGTTCCCTCAATGAGCTGCCGACGACTGCGACCTTTTGATTTTCAGCTTTTCCAGGCCGCGCCATTCACCAGATTAACCGGCCGCTGACCCGCCAGCGCCGCCAACAGGTTGTCCACCGCACACCGGGCCATCGCCTCCCGTGTCTCATGGGTGGCCGAGCCCATGTGCGGCGTGGCCACCACATTGTCCAGTTGCAGCAACGGCGAGTCATGACCCAGCGGTTCACGCTCGAACACGTCCACCCCGGCGGCGCGAATCTGTCGGTCACTCAAGGCCCGGATCAGCGCCGCTTCATCCACGACTTTGCCTCGGGAAATATTGATGAAGATGGTCTCTGGACGCATCAGCGCGAACTGCCGCGCACCGATCAGCCCTTCGGTTTCGGCGGTCAGCGGCAGCGTCAGGCAGACGAAATCAGCCTGCTGCAGCAAGTCGTCGAGGCTGCGGTACTGGGCATTGAACCGCTGTTCGACCGCCGGTTTCGGCGAGTGGCTGTGGTAGATCACCGGCATGCCGAAGCCAAAGTGCCCACGTTGGGCCAGGGCTTCGCCTATGCGTCCCATGCCGATGATGCCCAGGGTCTTGCCGTGGACATCGCTGCCGAAGTGCGCGGGGCCGATGTTGCGGGTCCACCGGCCGTCGCGAACCAGGTTCGCCAGTTCCACTACGCGCCGCGCGGTGGCCAGGATCAGGGCGAAACCCGTGTCGGCGGTGGTTTCGGTCAGCACATCCGGTGTGTTGCTGAGCAGGATGCGCCGCTCGGTCAGGTAGCCGATGTCGTAGTTGTCGACGCCCACCGAGACGCTGGCGATGGCTTCAAGATGCGGCGCCAGGTCGAGCAGTTCGGCATCCAGTTTCAGGCTGGCACCGAGCAAGCCCTGGGCGCGGGGCAGGGCGTCGCGCAGCTTGGCCAGCCCTGTGGCATCGAGGCTTTCGATCAGCGTCACTTCAGCCTGCTCGTGCAAGCGAGCCATCAGCGACGGCGACAGTTTCTTGTATAGAACGACCTGCTTTTTCATCCGGGTTCTCTCGACATCAATTCATGGGTGGGCGGCGGTGCGACGGGTCAGCGCGACCGTGGGACGCTCCCGGTCGCTGGCGCCGGGCTTGAGGAAAATCGTCAGTACCACCGAGAGCATCAATGCGCCGCTCATCAGCAGGTACGAGGCGCCGGGTGAGCCGGTAGAGCTGTTCAGGTAGCCGACCAGGTAGGAACCGCCGAACGAACCCAGGGCGCCCATGCTGTTGATCAGTGCCATGGCGCCGCCGGCGACGTTGGACGGGAGGATTTCCGGAATGATCGCGAAGAAGGGCCCGTAAGGCGCGTACATGCAGGCACCGGCAATCACCAGCAGGGTATAGGACCACCAGAAATGTTCGGCGCCCAACGCGTAGGAAGCGTAGAAGGCGATGGAGGCAATCAGCAGCGGCGGCCAGACGAAGCGTTTGCGTTTTTGCAGCTTGTCCGAACCCCAGGAGACCAGCAGCATGCCGATCACCGCCGCCAGGTAAGGCAGGGCCGAGAGCCAGCCGGCTTCGATCATGTCCATTTGCGCGCCGGCCTTTAGGATCGACGGCAACCACAGCACGAAGCCGTACACGCCGATGCTCCAGCAGAAAAACTGCAGGGCCAGGATGATGACTTTGCTGGAGCGGAACGCTTCGGCGTAGTTCTTCACGGCTTTGATGCCGACCTGTTCGGCCGCCAGGGCGCTTTCCAGATCGAGTTTTTCCTGGTCGTTGAGCCACTTGGCCTCGGATGGACGATCATCGGCCAGACGCCACCAGATAAAGGCCCAGAGCACCGCCGGCAACCCTTCGATGATAAACATCCAGCGCCAGCTGAAATGCTGCACCAGATAGCCCGACACCACCGACATCCACAGCATGGTCACCGGGTTGCCGAGAATCAGGAAGGTATTGGCCCGCGAGCGTTCGGCACGGGTGAACCAGTGGCACAGATAGATCAGCATCGCCGGCATCACTGCGGCTTCAACCACGCCGAGCATGAAGCGGATGACCACCAGCCAATAAGCGTTGGAGACAATCCCGGTCAAGGTCGCCAGGCCACCCCAGAGGATCAGGCTGACGAAAATCAGTTTTTTCACGCTGTGTTTCTGCGCGTAGATCGCCCCCGGCACCTGGAAGAAAAAGTAACCGAGGAAGAACAGCGCGCCGAGCATCGACGACAGGCCCGGGGTGATCATCAGGTCCGCGGCCATGCCAGAGGCGGCGGCGAACCCGTAGTTGGCGCGATCGAGGTACGCCAGGCTATAGGTGATGAACACGATGGGCATGATGTACCACCAGCGGCGGGTGGCGAGCGTTGCGGTTTTCATGGTGGTGCTCCTGAGCTTGTTGTTTTTGTCGCAGCAGGTAACGGTTTCAAATCTTCAGTGGCTGGGCGGGCCTCATCGCGGGCAAGCCCGCTCCCACATTTGATTTATGTTCGACACAAGTCCTCAGTGGGAGCGAGCCTGCTCGCGATGGCGGCCTCAAATTCGCTGACCATTTCAGACCGGGTCGGCAATCCTTCCATGTCCCCGCGGCTCTGCACCGCGCGGCTGCCAATCCAGTTGGCACGCTTCACCGCCTCGGCAAAGCTGTGGTTTTCCAGCAGCGCGCTGATCATGCCCACGGCAAAACCGTCCCCGGCACCCACGGTGTCGACCACGGTTTCCACCGGCACACCGGCGACAAAACCGGCATCCAGGTGCGTGCGGTAATAAGCACCATGCGGGCCGAGCTTGATCGCGACCGCTTCGGCGCCCTGGTCGAGGTAGAACGCGGCGATGTCGGCCGGGTCTTCGAAACCGGTGAGCAAACGACCTTCACTCAACCCTGGCAGCACCCAATGGGCGAGGGCGGCGAGGCGGTTGATTTCAGTGATCATCAGTTGCTCGCTGGCCCACAGGCTCGGGCGCAGGTTGGGGTCGAACGACACGCTACGGCCGGCATCGCGCATGCGGCTCATCAATTCGAACGACATCTGCCGCGCCGTTTCCGACAGCGCCGGTGGGATGCCGGTGGCGTGCAGGTGCCGGGCGTTGAGCAAATCGGGCACGATCGAATGCAGCGACAAGTGACTGGCCGCCGAACCACGGCGGAAGTACTCGACGGCGGGATCGCTGCCGTCATCGGTGCGGGATTTGAGCTGAAATCCGGTGGGGTGCGCGGGGTCGATGTCGACGTGACGGCAATCCAGGCCTTCTTTCTCCAGCGTATCGATCACAAATCGGCCCAGGGAATCGGCACCGACCCGGCTCAGCCACGCCACCTTGAAACCCAGGCGCGACAGGCCAATGGCGACGTTACTGTCAGCCCCGGCAATGCGTTTGTGGAACGCGTTGACGCTGGCCAGTTCGCCGGTCTGCTCGGCAACGAACATCGCCATGGTTTCGCCGAACGAGAGGATATCGATCTCAGACATGGACGCTCTCCCGTTGCGACTGGCCGAGGTGGGCGAGGGCGGCGACATGCTCGGTGGTCAGTTGCACCAGGTCCTCACCTTGCAGCGGGTATTCCGCGGCTCGCATAACGCCAGGGGCCATGTGCCGCAGCAGGTGTTCCCACTGTTGCAAGTCGCTGGCGGAGGGCGGGATGGCGATCAGTTTGCCGTCGGCGCGACGCGTGACCGCCTTGCAGTGCACATAACCGACGTGACGACCGAGCAACCGCGCGGCGCTGGCGGCGGACTGGTCCTGCCAGTGCCAGTTGCCGATATCGAAGGTCATTTTGATCGGCAGGTGGTGTTGCTCGACTTGATTGAAGAAGCGCTGGAACGGTTCGATGCGGCCACCGTGCAGGGTCTGGTCGTTTTCCACCAGTAACTGCACGGTGCTTTCGTCGAGCACCCGGGCCAGGGATTGCAAGTCGCAGTTATCGGTGAAATAGCCCAGCGAAACCTTCAGCCATTTGGCGCCAAACGCCTCGGCGCGACTCAGGGCAGTGATCAGTTGCGGGTTGGGTTTCGACTGCCCGGCCAGCCACAGCTCCATCGGTGACGAGTACACGCTTTCCAGGCCCTCGGCCCGAGTTGCGTCGGCCAGGTGCGCGGGGTTCTCAAAGGACAGCAGCTCTTCACGCCATTCGATGCGCGTGGCACCGGCGGCGGCCAGCACGGCGATGAAACTGCCCTGGCCGCGCTGACGGACCAGATCGGCACCGTAGCTGGAGAGGCTGATGGAAACGGCGGGTTTGTTCATTGTTTTTCTACCTCTGAAACCGGTTTCATTTTTGTTCAAAAAAAATCACTGTTGATTTGTGCAGGGTTCTTGCCGGCCTCATCGCGAGCAGGCTCGCTCCCACACGGATTGGCGAACACTGGTCCACTGTGGGAGCGAGCCTGCTCGCGAAGGGGCCGGGACGTTCACCGAAGAACCCCAAGGGTCGAACCCCGCACCACCAGCCGCGCCGAAAAATCCAGGGTCCGTACCGCCCCGTCATCCCCGCGCAACCGCTTGAGCAAACACTCGAATGCACTGGCGCCAATCTCCGTGGTCGGCTGGGCGAGGGCGGTGATGCCGCTGCCCACCAGCGGATACCAATCCAGGTCATCGAGGGCGATCAGGCCCACGTCTTCAAACAGCTTGCACTTGAGCTCACGCAACGCATGGGTGCCGGCCAGCGCCGCGACCCCGTTCGCGCAAAACAGCGCTTTCGGGCCAGGGCCGGGTGTCTGGAGGAAATTTTTCAGGTGTGCGGCCAGATCGCTGCCGGTTTCGACCAGCGTGCCGCGAAGGGCCGGGCGTTGTTCGATTTGCGCCTTGAAGCTGGCGACCCGCTCGGTGCGAGAACTGGTGCCATCAAACGGCTCGGTCACCAATAGCACGTCGCGATAACCGCGTTCTTCAAGGTGGGCGAGGGCCATCTCGACGGCTGCGGGATTGTCCAGACCCACCATGTCGCTCTCCAGATGCTCGACCTTGCGGTCGACCAGCACCAGGGGCATTTCACGGTGTAGCTCGAGCAACTCGTCCCGGTGATGGCCGAGGGTGTTCACGATCAAGCCTTCGATGTTGTACGAGCGCAACAGGGCCAGGTGCTGGCGTTCCTGCTCGTCGTCGCGGTCGGTGTTGCACACCACCAGGCTGTAGCCGTGCTGTCGGCAGGCGGTTTCCACCCCGTGCATCACGGCAATTGAATAAGGGTTGCGGATATCGGCCACCAGCATGCCGATCAGACGGGTACGCCCGCGCTTGAGGCCGCGGGCCATCTGGTTCGGGCGATAGCCCAGTTCGGCAATCGCCTGTTCGATGCGCTGGGCGATGGCATCGGAGAGCAGGGCGCGGTCTTCGCCGATGAACCGCGAAACGCTGGCCTTGGAGACCCTGGCGTGTTCGGCCACGTCGAGCATGGTCACGCGGCTGCGCTGGGCGGCGGAGAAATCGTTCACGGTCTGGAACCTTCTTATTGGATTTATAAGGCTGAGCGCATGGCGCTGAAACCGGTTTCAGAAGACACCAAAAGCCAATTCGGCGTCAAGCCCCGGATGAACAATTGTCCGACAATGGGCGACGAGTGGAGCTCACGCCAGTACGCTCAACCACGCCGAACCCAGCAG
Organism: Pseudomonas fluorescens group sp. PF-69; assembly: GCF_054481235.1. Classification (NCBI taxonomy): domain Bacteria; kingdom Pseudomonadati; phylum Pseudomonadota; class Gammaproteobacteria; order Pseudomonadales; family Pseudomonadaceae; genus Pseudomonas; species Pseudomonas fluorescens group sp. PF-69. Next base: position 5,000,443 of record NZ_JBTMNC010000001.1, read on the forward strand.
CAACAGGGCCATGCCGCGGTTGAAGCGTTGCATGGCCGTTGCCGAATGCAACCAGCGCGAGGACGCGGCACCGAGCAGCGCCCAGGCGCCCAGGCATGGCACCGAAATCACAAAGAACGCCAGGGACAGGTAGAGCACATGGACCAGTCGATTTTCGCCCACCCCGGCAAACACACTGACCACCGCCAGCGCCATCATCCAGGTTTTCGGGTTGATCCATTGCAGGCCGGCGGCGCCCCACAATCCGAGTCGGGCGTCTTTGGCCTGAGTGCCGATGGCTTCGGCGGGGGCGCTAAAAATCTGCCACCCCAGATAGCTCAGCCACGCTACACCGACCCATTGCATGACGGTTTGCATGACCGGCCAGGCTGTCGACGCAGAGCCGGCCCCGGAACCCACCAGCAGCACAAGGATCGCAGCGCTGGCGCAGGCACCCAGGATGATCGGAATGGCCGCCATCACGCCGAACCGGGCACTGTTGCTCAACACCAGAATGTTGGTCGGTCCGGGGGTGATCGAGGCCACAAAGGCGAATAGCAGGAAGGGCAGCAACGTCGGGAAAGAGGACAGCATCGCAAGCAAACTCCGGTGAAGATCAGTGAAGTCGATCTTCACAAGCGCGGCGCTTAACTGTCTGGAAGATTTGAGCAACGCTTGCGGTACAGCGCCGGTGTCAGGCCATAGGCGCGGACGAACCAGCGGCCGAGATGGCTTTGATCGGCAAAGCCCAGGGTCATCGCCACTGCCGCCGGTTGTTCGCCCCGCGCCAGCATTCGTCGGGCCGAAGCCAGGCGCAATTGCACCAGATAGGCATGGGGCGCGATGCCATAAGCGGCCTTGAAGGCACGGGTCAGGCGAAAACGGTCGACGCCGGTGGCGGCGGCCAATTGGTCGAGGCCGATGTCGTATTGAGCGTTGGCGTGCAGGTACTCTCGCGCCCGCTGGGCCACTCGAGGCAGGCGTGGGTCTTCGCCACAGCGCACACGCCAGTGCAGATGGCTGGTCAGGCGTTCGAGCAAGTCGGCGAGAGCGGTTTGCCGGACGATCTTGAGCTCGCCGTGGTGCAGGGTTTCGAACGCCAGGCTGGTCGCGCGGGCCAGCCGCGAATCGTTGGCCAGCGTATTGGCGAAACTCAATGCACTGTGGTCTGGCGCGCTGTCGAACACGGCGCCGAGTTCTTGCTGCAACCACTGCGGGTCGAGGTAGAGCATGCGGTAGGTGAAACCGTCAGCGGTCGGGGCTTCGCCGTCATGGATATCCCCCGGTTCGAGCAAGAACACTTTGCCCGGGGTGCTTTGATGCCTGGCGCGACGGCAGTTGAACTGCTGCACGCCTTGCTCGGTGACGCCCACCAGATAGCTGTCATGCCAGTGCGGGTCGTAGGCGTGGCCTTGGAAATGCGCGCGCAGGGTCTCGATGCCGGTGTCGGCATCCTTGGACAGGTCGATCCAGTTATGAGACGTCATGCTGCACCTGAGGGACATATTGCCGAACGATTTAACACTTGCGCCGGGCTCGATGCCTAGAACGTTTGTGCAGCTTGTCAGTTGAAGAGCCCGGCGGCGATATTGATCGAAAACCCGAGAATCGCCGTATTGAACAGAAAACCGATCAGCGACTGCGCCAGTACGATCTTGCGCAAGTCACGGGTCGCCACGCCGACATCGGACGTCTGCACCGCCACACCGATGGTGAACGAGAAGTACAGGAAGTCCCAGTAATTGGGCGTGGTCAAACCCTCTGCAAAGCGCAATGCCGGCTCCTTGCCTTGCCAGGTGTAATAAAGCCGCGCGTAATGCACGCTGAAAATCACCCCGATCAGCAGCCAGGAACCCAGCACGGTCAATGCGGTGAAGCCGTAATGCAGGAGCTTTCGGGTGGTTTCCAGGTCCTTGCTGCCGGCCAGTTCGAAGGTGATGGTCGCCAGGCTGGCAATCGCCGCAATGCACACCACGAACAGCACCAGTCCGGCGTTTTCGTCTTCCATGTCGGCAATGCGTTTCACATCCGCCGCTTTGGAGCGTACGACGATCCAGGACATCAGGATCAGGTAAGTCCAGACCCCGGCATTCCAGCCGATGAGTATTTTGGTGATGATCGAATCGGCCGGAACCAGAATGCCCGCCGCGATGCCGAGCGTCATGCCGGCGGAGAGGCGGGGGTGGGTGTGGGTGAGGAAGGACATGAGCACTCAAGAGGTCGGGGTATTGCCAACACCTTAGCCCAGGGCGGTCGGTTGTGACCACAATCCTCAAATCATGAAGCCACTTGTGGGAGCGAGCTTGCTCGCGATGAGGCCATCACATTCAACTACCCGGTTGACTGTCACACCGCTATCGCGAGCAGGCTCGCTCCCACAAGTCATCGACTGTATTGGTCAGATGATTTTGTGGCGTTTACGCACCAGCTTCATCACCACCACAAAAAACACCGGCACGAACACCACGGCCAGGGTCGCGGTGATCATCCCGCCAATCACCCCGGTACCGATGGCCTGCTGGCTCGCGGAGCTGGCCCCGGTGGCAATCGCCAGCGGCACCACGCCAAGGATGAACGCCAGTGAGGTCATGACGATCGGCCGCAGTCGCAGGCGCGCCGCTTGCAAGGTGGCGTCGATCAGGTCATGACCTTCGTCGTACAGGCTCTTGGCGAACTCGATGATCAGGATCGCGTTTTTCGCCGACAGGCCGATGATGGTGATCAGCCCGACCTTGAAGAACACATCGTTGGGCATGCCGCGCAAGGTCACCGCCAGCACCGCGCCGAGCACGCCCAGTGGCACCACCAGCAGCACCGAGGTCGGGATCGACCAGCTCTCGTACAGCGCCGCCAGGCACAGGAACACGATCAGCAAGGACAAACCGAGCAGGATCGGCGCCTGGCTGCCGGAAAGACGTTCCTGCAACGACAATCCGGTCCATTCCTGGCCCAATCCCGCCGGGCCCAACGCGACCAGCCGTTCGATCTCCGCCATGGCTTCACCCGTGCTGTGACCGGGTTTCGGTTCGCCGGAAATCGCAATCGCCGGGTAGCCGTTGTAGCGGGTCAACTGCGCCGGGCCCTGGGTCCATTTGGCCTGGACGAACGCCGACAGCGGCACCATGTCGCCTGCGTTGTTGCGCACGTGAATCTTCAGCAGATCGTCGACCTGACTGCGTTGGTCGCCTTCAGCCTGCACCACCACCCGTTGCATCCGTCCCTGATTGGGGAAGTCGTTGATATAAGTCGAGCCCACGGCGGTGGACAGCACGCTGCCAATGTCGGCAAAGGACACGCCCAGGGCATTTGCCTGTTTGCGGTCGACGACCAGTTGCACTTGCGGCGCTTCCGCCAGGGCGCTTTCGCGCACGTTCATCAGGATTGGACTTTTCTCGGCGGCGGCCAGCAATTCAGTACGGGCGCGCATCAGCGTGGCGTGACCGAGGCCACCGCGATCCTGCAAGCGGAACTCGAAGCCGCTGGAGGTGCCGAGGCCGTCGACCGGCGGCGGCAGCACCGCAAAGGCCATGGCGTCCTTGATCTGGCTGAGGGCGATGTTGGCGCGGTCGGCAATCGAACTGGCCGAGTCGTCGCTGCCGCGTTCGGACCAGTCTTTCAAGGTGGTAAACGCCAACGCCGCGTTCTGCCCGCTGCCGGAGAAACTGAAGCCCAGAATCACTGTGCTGTCGCCGACGCCCGGCTCGGTGGCGTTGTGCGCTTCGATCTGCTCGACCACTTGCACGGTGCGATGCTTGCTCGCGCCCGGTGGCAGTTGAATGTCGGTGATGGTGTAACCCTGGTCTTCCACCGGCAGGAACGAGGAGGGCAAACGACTGAAGCAAACCCCCAGGCCGATCAGCAGCACGCCGTAGATCAACAGGTAACGGCCGCTGCGCTTCAACGCATAGGCGACCCAACCCTGATAACGGTCCGTGAGTCGCTCGAAACGGCGGTTGAACCAGCCAAAGAAGCCACGTTTTTCGTGATGCTCACCCTGGGCAATCGGCTTCAACAGCGTCGCGCACAGCGCCGGGGTCAGGGTCAGCGCGAGGAACGCCGAGAACAGGATTGAAGTGGCCATCGACAGCGAGAACTGGCGGTAAATCACCCCGACCGAGCCCTGCATGAACGCCATCGGAATGAACACTGCGACCAGCACCAGGGTGATGCCAATGATCGCGCCGGTGATCTGCTTCATCGCCTTGCGCGTCGCTTCCTTGGGCGACAGGCCTTCAGTGGCCATGATTCGCTCGACGTTCTCCACCACCACAATCGCGTCGTCCACCAGAATGCCGATGGCCAGCACCATGCCGAACATGGTCAGCACGTTGATCGAGAACCCCAGCGCCAACATGGTCGCAAAGGTGCCCATCAGCGCCACCGGCACCACCAGCGTCGGAATCAGCGTATAGCGGATGTTCTGCAGGAACAGGAACATCACCGCGAACACCAGCAGCATTGCTTCGCCCAGGGTGTAGACCACTTTGGTGATCGAGACTTTGACGAACGGCGACGTGTCGTACGGGATCTTGTATTGCACCCCGGCCGGGAAGTAGCGCGACAGTTCATCCATCTTCGCCCGCACCAGCGTCGCGGTGCTCAGGGCGTTGGCGCCGGGCGAGAGTTGCACGCCGACGGCGGTCGACGGCTTGCCGTTCAGGCGCGTGGAAAACTGATAGTCCTGGCTGCCGATCTCGACCCTGGCGACATCGCCGATGCGCACGGTGGAGCCATCGGGATTGGCCTTGAGCACGATGTCGGCGAATTCCTCGGGCGTCGACAGTTGCCCCTTGACCAGAATGGTCGCGGTGATTTCCTGGGTGCCGCGGCTCGGCAAATCGCCGATGCTGCCTGCCGATACCTGGGCGTTTTGCGCCACGATGGCGGCATTGACGTCGGCGGGCGTGAGGTTGAAACCGAGCAGTTTCTGCGGGTCGATCCAGATACGCATCGCCCGTTCGGCACCGTACAGCTGTGCCTTGCCGACGCCGTCCAGACGCTTGATCTCGTTCATCACGTTGCGCGCCAGGTAATCGCTGAGCGCCACATCGTCGAGCTTGCCGTCACTGGAGGTCAGGGTGATCAACAGCAGGAACCCGGCGGAGACTTTCTCCACCTGCAAGCCTTGCTGGGTCACCGCTTGCGGCAGGCGCGATTCCACGACTTTCAAGCGATTCTGCACATCCACCTGGGCCATTTCCGGATTTGTGCCGGGCTGGAACGTCGCCTTGATCGTGGCACTGCCCAGACTGCTTTGCGATTCGAAATACAGCAGGTGGTCGGTGCCATTGAGTTCTTCCTCGATCAGGCTGACCACGCTCTCGTCCACGGTCTGCGCCGAAGCGCCGGGGTACACGGCATAGATTTCGATCTGCGGCGGCGCGACGTCGGGGTACTGCGCCACCGGCAACTGTGGAATGGCCAGGGCCCCGGCCAGCAGGATGAATAACGCGACCACCCAGGCAAACACCGGGCGGTCGATAAAGAACTGCGGCATAAACAAGCGTCCTGCTTACTGGCCAGAAACCTGGGCGATTGGAAGAGGGGTGTCGTCGATCTGCACTTTCTCGCCGGGGCGGGCGTGTTGCAGGCCTTCGATGACTATGCGGTCGCCGGGTTTGAGGCCACCGGTGACGACCCAGCGATCGTTCTGCACCGGGCCCAGTTCGACCGGTTGCAGGCCGACCCGCTGCTGGTCATCGAGCAACAGCACCTGCGCCACCCCGGCGCTGTCACGCTGGATGGCCCGTTGCGGCACGCTGATGCCTTGCTGATTGATCGCTTGCTCGAGACGCACGCGCACGAAACTGCCCGGCAGCAGGTCGAGATCCGGGTTGGGGAATTCGCTGCGCAGAATGATCTGCCCGGTGCCTGGATCGACCGTGATATCGCTGAACAGCAGTTTGCCCGGCAACGGATACAGACTGCCGTCGTCCTGGATCAGCGTGGCCTTGGCCTGTCCTTGCCCCACTTCTTTCAACTGACCGGAGCGGAACGCCCGGCGCAGGTCGTTGAGTTCGCGGGTCGACTGGGTGAGGTCGGCGTGGATCGGATTCAGTTGCTGAATCAGTGCCAGAGGCGTGGTTTCGTTCTGCCCCACCAGCGCGCCTTCGGTGACCAGCGCGCGACCGACGCGCCCGGAGATCGGTGCGGTGACGGTGGCGTAACCCAGGTTGAGGGTTGCCCGGTCCACCGCCGCTTTGTTGGCCGCAACATCGGCCGCCGTTTGCCGCACGGCGGCCCGCGCATTGTCGTAGTCCTGCCCGCTGATGGCCTTGTCGTCGATCAACTGGGCGTAGCGCTGCTCTTGCAGTCTGGCTTGATACGCATTGGCCTCGGCCTTGCGCAACGCGGCCTCGGCGCTTTCCAGGTCGGCCTTGAATGGGGCCGGATCGATGCGAAACAGCACATCGCCTTTCTTCACGTCGCTGCCTTCGCGGAAGGTGCGTTGCAACACCACGCCGGCCACCCGGGCCCGCACTTCGGCGATGCGTGGCGCCACGATCCGCCCGCTCAGCTCGCTGCTGATCGACAGGGGGCGGGCTTCGATGGTTTCGATGCGAACGGTGGCCAACGGCGCCTCTTCCTCGGCGTTGGTGGACTTGTCGCAGGCGCTGAGCGTCAACGCCAGCGCTACAAGACTGAGCCTGGCAAGCAGATGTTTAGACATGAATGACCCCAATAATGACCCCCAGCATCCTACTGGGCGTCGGCGAGGGTAGCGGTGAAGCTTTGTAGGCGCTGTGTGAAATTGTGTAAGGGTTTTACTCAGGTGTGCGTGTGGGCGTATATCCTGCAGGCCTTGATTTCATTTGCGCTTGGTCGACCGCCATCGCGAGCAGGCTCGCTCCCACAGGGGATTTGTGAACGCTACAGATCAAATGTGGGAGCGAGCCAGCTCGCGATAGCTGTCTATCAAGCGCCACAGCACTTTCTGGAACACCCCCATGCCCAACATCCTCCTGGTCGAAGACGACACCGCACTCGCCGAGCTGATTGCCAGCTACCTGGAACGCAACGGCTACTCCGTCAGCGTGATCAGTCGCGGTGATCATGTGCGCGAGCGGGCGCGGCTCAATCCGCCGGACCTGGTGATCCTCGACCTGATGCTGCCGGGGCTCGACGGCCTGCAAGTGTGCCGCCTGTTGCGCGCCGATTCGGCGAGCCTGCCGATCCTGATGCTCACCGCCCGCGACGACAGTCACGATCAGGTGCTGGGCCTGGAAATGGGCGCTGACGACTACGTCACCAAACCCTGCGAGCCTCGCGTATTGCTGGCCCGGGTGCGCACCTTGCTGCGGCGCAGCAGCCTCAGCGAACCGCAGACCGCCAATGACCGCATCCTCATGGGCAACCTGTGCATTGACCTGTCCGAACGCACCGTGACCTGGCGCGAGCAATTGGTCGAACTGTCCAGCGGCGAATACAACCTGCTGGTGGTGCTGGCCCGGCATGCCGGCGAAGTACTGAGCCGCGACCAGATTCTGCAACGGCTGCGCGGCATCGAGTTCAACGGCACCGACCGTTCGGTGGACGTGGCGATCTCCAAGCTGCGACGCAAGTTCGACGACCACGCGGGCGAAGCGCGCAAGATCAAGACCGTGTGGGGCAAGGGCTACCTGTTCAGCCGTTCCGAGTGGGAATACTGAGCCGATGTTCAGAATCCTCTTTCGCCTGTACCTGGTGACCATTGTCTCGTTCAGCGCCGCCATTTATCTGGTGCCGGACCTGGTGATCAAGGTCTTCCACGAGCGCTTTGTCAGCTACAACCTCGATTATTCCCGAGGGCTCCAAACCCTCATGGTCAAGCAGTTCAAAGCGGTTCCGGTCGAACGGTGGCCAACCCTGGCGGCCGAAATGGACGAGGATTTCCGACCGCTGCACATCGTACTCAGCGCGATCGACGATCCCGGTTTGTCCCTCGACGAGCAGCAACGTTTGCAGCGCGGTGAAAACGTGGTGCGTATCGGCGACTGGGGTTGGCGCACCCTGGCGGTGGCGCCACTGAATGAGCGCACCGTGGTGCAAATGGTGGTGCCACCGGATCCGCTGGACGTCAACCTGCTGTACTGGAGCATCAACGTGCTGATCGGCGCGACCATGCTTGCGTGCCTGTTGCTGTGGCTGCGTCCGCACTGGCGTGACCTGGAGCGGCTCAAACGTGCGGCAGAACGCTTCGGCAAGGGCCACTTGAGCGAGCGCACGCAGATTGCGGCCAGTTCCAACATCGGCAGTCTGGCGAACGTCTTCGACACCATGGCCGGCGATATCGAAAACCTGCTGAATCAGCAGCGGGACCTGCTCAACGCGGTGTCCCATGAATTGCGTACGCCGTTGACGCGACTGGATTTCGGCCTGGCCCTGGCCCTGTCCGACGACCTGCCGGCCACCAGCCGCGAACGTCTGCAAGGGCTGGTCGACCACATCCGCGAACTCGATGAACTGGTGCTTGAACTGCTGTCCTACAGCCGCTTGCAGAATCCGGCGCGGGTGCCGGAGCAGGTCGAAGTGTCGCTGGATGAATTCATCGACAGCATTCTGGGCAGTGTGGATGAAGAACAATCACCGGACATTGTCATCGACGTGTTGCTCCATGGTCAGCTCGAACGCTTCAGCCTCGACCCGCGCCTGACCGCCCGTGCCCTGCAGAACCTGCTGCGCAACGCCATGCGCTACTGTGAAAAACGCATCCAGATTGGCGTGCAGGTGTGTCCCCAAGGCTGTGAGATCTGGGTCGACGATGACGGCATCGGCATTCCGGATGATCAACGTGAACGGATTTTCGAGCCGTTCTATCGGCTGGATCGCAGTCGTGACCGCGCCACGGGCGGGTTTGGCCTGGGGCTGGCGATCAGTCGTCGGGCACTGGAGGCGCAGGGCGGTACCTTGACCGTCGAAGCATCGCCGCTGGGCGGGGCGCGATTCCGCTTGTGGTTGCCGACGCCGGCGTGACACTGCATACCTGTCAAAGTTTTTACGACGGCTGCGCCGCCGAGCGGGAGCGAGCTGCCTCGCCACATTGATTCGTGCATACCAGAGGGTCAGGCGTTCAATCGACTGCGCAGCGTCGTGGCCATCGCCTCCAGTTCTGGCGCCGGGTTATGGCCGATCAGCATCCAGGCGTGATGCATGTCCGACCAATAGACAATGTTCAACCCGTGCCGACGCTCCCGGGCGACATGTCGGCTGCCGCTGCTGGAAAGGGTGATGCACAGCGCCAGCGGGCCATGGACCGGGTCGAGGTAGGTGATCTGGGCGATCGGCACGTCATCGTATTCAAGGATTTGTGCGCGCTTGAATTCGACCCGGGGCAAGCTCAACTGCGTGGGTACGAGTTTAAGGCCCAGATGTTCATCGAGGGTCTGCAATTGCGCGCGTTGAGTGCTTTCATCGCTGGGCAAATGGTCCAGGGTCTGCGGCACGTAGAGCGCCATATAGTCGGCCACCAGCCCGCGCCAGTTGCTGGTTTGTTGACTTTCCTGCCAGCCCAGGAACAGCCGGTCCGCCAGCACGCCACCGGCCACCAGCCCGGCCGCTGCCGCCAGGAACCCGCGACGGCTGAGCGGTGGACGGGCCGGCGAGGGAAGGGTGTCGAGCATGGCTTGCAGGCGATCCACGGGGGCCTGCCGATTCAGTTGATTGAACGCTTCCTTGAACGGCAGGCTGCTGCGATTCAACCATTGCAGGCGCAGTCCGATCATCGGATCTTCGGCAATGGCCGCGTCGATGCGTGCCCGCTGTTCGGTATCGAGCTGGTCATCCAGATAGGCCACCAGTTGCTCATCCGAGAGTTTCGCGTTCATCGACGTTCTCCGCTGGAAGGGGTCGGCACCGATTGCAACGGCGGGTATTCGGCGAGTTTCACCCGGGCCGCTGCCAGGCGACTCATGACCGTGCCGATGGGGACTTGCAACACTTCGGCGACCTCGCGATAGGACAGACCCTCGACATAGGCCAGAAACACCGTTTCCCGTTGCGCCTCGGGCAGCGCATCGACGCGGCGAATGACCTGCGACGCCAGCACATGGGTTTGCGCCGCCTGTTCTCCATCAAACGACAACGCATCGTCGGTATCGACTGTGCCTTGCCCCTGACGCACCCGCCGGGCGCGCACTTCGTTGATCCAGATCGAATGCAGGATGCTCATCAGCCAGCGGTCCATCCGAGTCCCCGGTTCGTATTGCCCGGCCCGTTCCAGCGCGCGCACGCAAGTGGCCTGCACCAGGTCTTCGGCGACATGCCGTTGTCGGGACAACAGCAGGCCGTAGCGCCATAAACGCGCCAGGTGCTGGCTCAGCTCTGCCCGTATTGCCTGATCGCTGGCGATGGCGACCTCCGTCCGTTCGGGATGTCAGGTTTTCGATGAATCGTGGATGGCTTCAGACAGGTCCTGGTATTCCTCGCAGGAAGTGTTGCCGCAAATCGACTTGATCTGTTGCAACTGTTCCTGGGCCAGGTCCAGCCGGCCTTTGACCACATAGGCTTCGCCGAGGTACTCGCGGACCCTCGCGTACTGCGGGTCGAGTTTGACCGATTGCAGGTAGTAACCGATACCTTCGTCAGTGCGCCCCAGTTTACGCGTGGCATAGCCGCGATAGTTTAACGCCTTGGCAGTGTTGGGGTCTTTGAGCGTATCGAGCAACGCCAGCGCTTCTTCATAGCGATTGTCCTTGGCCAATTGATAAGCGTAATCGGTACGGTCGGCATCAGACACCGCTTTACTGGTCTGCAGGACGCATTTTTGCGTTTTTTTATCTAAAACCTGGCCTCGAGGGCATTCGGGCTTGGCGGGGGCGTCTTCATCGCCGTGGGCCAGCGCCAGGGAACTGGTAAGCGCGGTGGCAATCAACAGCGGTGCGATGAAAACTGAAAAACGGCTATTCATGGACAATGCTCCACAGGAATCAGGGCCGGGACATCGAACAGGCCGAAAACGTCGAAATGTTCTGCAGGTACCCGTCAAAAGGTAAACACCGCAGCGGGACAATTATTCATTTCGTTCCGGGATTCTTTGCAGGGAACGCTCAAATCGAGGGGGGTATGCTTGATCGGGCGATCGTCGAGAAGTCCCGCTTTTGGCCGAACCGCTGCCTTACTGCCCACCGCAGTGCCTTGTTATAGTTCGGGCCTCTTTTTTGCCCGCTAAAGGATCACTGGCATGTCCCAATACACAGCATTCAACGTCGAACTGGTCGATAAAATCGCCCATGTGCAGATCAACCGCCCGGAAAAGGTCAACTCGATGAATGCTGCGTTCTGGAGCGAAATCGTCGAGATCTTCCAGTGGATCGACGACACCGACGAGGTGCGGGTGGTGGTCCTCAGTGGTGCCGGCAAACATTTTTCGTCGGGCATCGACCTGATGATGCTGGCGGGCGTGGCCAATGAACTGGGCAAGGACGTCGGGCGCAACGCGCGCCTGCTGCGACGCAAGATTCTCAACCTGCAAGCGTCGTTCAATGCCGTCGACAACTGCCGCAAACCGGTACTGGCCGCCATTCAAGGCTACTGCCTGGGCGGTGCGATTGACCTGATCGCCGCTTGCGACATGCGTTACGCCGCCGAAGATGCGCAATTCTCGATCAAGGAAATCGACATCGGCATGGCCGCTGACGTCGGCACGCTGCAACGCTTGCCGCGGATCATCGGTGACGGCATGCTGCGCGAACTGGCTTACACTGGTCGCACCTTTGGTGCCGAAGAGGCGCGGAGCATGGGCCTGGTCAATCGCGTTTACAGCGACAACGCCAGCCTGCTTGATGGCGTGATGGGCATTGCCCGCGAGATCGCCGGCAAGTCGCCGATTGCCGTTACCGGCACCAAGGAAATGATCAGCTACATGCGCGATCACCGCATCGATGATGGCCTGGAATACGTCGCCACCTGGAACGCCGCCATGTTGCAATCCACTGACTTGCGCGTGGCCATGGCCGCCCATATGAGCAAACAGAAACCCGAATTTCTGGATTGATTGAAAAATGACTTCACGCTGGACCACTGCAGTACTGGACACCGATCAACCCGGCGGCTGGGCCGTGGCGCGCAGCCCCGAAGGCTTTCTGTTCGATGACAATGGCGCGCTGTTCCCCCGTGAATGGCTCAAGCGCCAGGACCTGGCGATTCTGGCCGAGCATGGCATCGGTCATCTCGAGGGCGAGCCGGTGTATCTGCTGGAATTACGCAGCCACAGCGAAGTCCCGGGCTGTCAGTGGAAAGGCTTGCGGGCTTTCATGCTCGAAGGCGATCACACGGTGTACAAGGTGCTCGCGTACGCCGCACAGATCGGCACCTGGGCCCGTGAGCACCGCTTTTGCGGTAATTGCGGGCAAGCCATGAATCAGGTGCCGCGCGAACGGGCGATGTATTGCCAGCCCTGCGATCTGCGCAGCTATCCACGGATCTCGCCGAGCATGATCGTGCTGGTGACCCGTGGCGACGAAATCCTGCTGGCGCGTTCGCCACGGTTTGTCAGCGGGGTCTACAGCACGCTGGCGGGCTTTGCCGAACCGGGTGAGTCCGCCGAGGATTGCCTGATTCGCGAGGTCCGCGAAGAGGTGCGGATCGAGGTCAGGAACATCCAGTACATGGGCAGCCAGTGCTGGCCGTTCCCGCATTCGATGATGCTCGGCTTCCATGCTGAATACGCTGGCGGCGAGATCGTCTGCCAGGAAGACGAGATCGAAGACGCCCAGTGGTTCAACGTGCACGAGCTGCCGCCGTTGCCGGCGTCACGCTCGATAGCCCGTTACCTGATCGACGTCTACGTGGCGCGGCGGTTAGGCCACGCTGAACCAGTGTTGCCAGGCTAGGCGCACGGTCAGGCCCAACACCACGGTGATGAACACCGGACGAATGAATTTCGCGCCGCCACTGATGGCGGTGCGAGCGCCGAAGAAGGCGCCGACCATCAATGACGAGCCCATGCTCAAGCCGATGACCCAGTCCACCTGACCGGAAAAAATGAAGATCGACAGCGCCGCCGCGTTGCTGACGAAGTTCATGCTGCGCGCCACGCCGCTGGCTTTCACCAGGTCGATGGGGTAGAGCAGCAGGCTGCTGACAGTCCAGAACGCCCCGGTGCCGGGACCGGCCACACCATCATAGAAGCCGAGGCTGAAGCCTTGGGTCGATTGCCAGGTTTTCTTGATCGGTGCGTCGCTGTCCAGCGGGGCTTTCGGCGTTCCGCCAAACAACAGATAGACACCGCAGGCAAAGACGATCACTGGGAGCATCTTGTTCAGCCATTCGGCCGGCAGGTAGTGGGCAACCACGGCACCGCTCAGGGCGCCAACCAGCGTGCCGACGATGGCGTGAGTCCACTGCCTGGGATGGAACAGCTTGCGGCGGTAGAAGGTAAAGCTGGCGGTGGCGGAGCCGAAGGTCGAGCTGAGCTTGTTGGTGCCCAGGACCAGGTGCGGTGGCAGGCCGGCGGTCAGCAAGGCCGGGGTGGTCAACAGGCCACCACCGCCGGCAATGGCGTCGATGAAGCCGGCTACAAAGGCGACAAGGGCGAGAATGGCGAGGGTGGTGAGGTCAACGCTGAGTTCGAAAGGCATGGAATCGGCTTATTCGGCGAGGTGCCAAAGGTGGAATGCGGGGAGGGCTCACATCTTACCCACATCCACCTTTGGCGGCGACCCGACGAAGGCGTCAGCCCTGGCGGCACATCATTTAAGCTGCGGCCCGTTGCCGATCTGCCACACAAACGGTGGCTCGGTTCCGTTGATCGTCCAATCCCCGACAATCCGTGCCTTGTAGATCAGCGGATTATGCGACGACACGGTCCGCGCATTGCGCCAATGCCGGTCGAGCGATTTGCCCTGGCGAATATCCGAAGCCCCCAACGCATTGAACAGCTCGGTGGTCGCCCGCTGGATCAGCTCCGTGACCACCACTTGCGCTTTCGCCGATTCGATTTCCGCGGCCACATTCGCTGCGGTTTCCCGTTCGTCGTCACCGGCGAAACGCGCCAGGTAGGCCTCCTGCGCCGGTAGCGCGGCTCTCAGGGCGCTGGCTTCGGCGGCATACACCCACGCGGCAATATTGCCGACCACTTGCTGGACCTGCGGGTCATCGCTGACACGTTGTGCGTTGCCATGGCTGTAGATGCGCTGGCGTTCGCGCACGTGACGCGAAACATCACGCAATGCCGCACGGCCGATGCCCGCCAGTGTGGCCAGGAGCACGAGCTGATAGAACGCAGTCTGGTATTTGAAGCGGGTCGCGAAGTCGATGACGTTCTCGGCGTCCACCACGGCATCGACAAAGCGCGATGTTCCGCTGCCGGTGGTGCGTTGGCCGAAGCCATCCCAGTCGTCGCTCTGCACGATGCCCGGCTGGCGCGTGCGCACGGCGGCAATGACGTCGCCACCGGTGTCGCTGCGCTGGGCGTAGACGTCAATCCAGTCGGAGAACAGGCTGCCAGTGCTGTAGAACTTCTCACCGTTGAGCCGCCATTGATCGCCATGGGGCGTGACTTTGGTCACGACATCGCCAACCTCGACGGCACCGATTTCAGTCCAGGCGCAACCGACGATGTCGCCCTCGACGAAGCGTTTGAACCAGACATCTCGCGACGGGCCGTATGGGGCGTTGAGACGATCCTCGACAAAGGCGAAGTGGCCGCGCAGTGCCTGGGGAACGTTGGAGTCGGCTTCGGCCAGTTCGATCAGCAGCTCGAACAACTGCGGCACCGAAGCACCACCGCCGCCGTATTCAATCGGCACCCGCACTGCGCCGAATCCGGCGTCCTTGAGCCATTGAATCGGCTCATAGGGCAGGGTGCGCGACTGTTCGCGTTCGAGGGCGCCGTCGGCAATGCGCTGGAAAATCGGCCGGTACTTCGCGGCGAGGGTTTGATAGTCGGCGCCGGTGGACAGCGGTGTGATTACCTGGTGTTCGGTCATGGGACAACTCCTTGGCTGGGCAGAAACAGCGTTGCGTTTGCCAAGGGGGATTGCAGGGTCCATGCCGGACCCGTTCTGTGCGGATTTACTGGGCGCCCTTGAGTTTGCGGTGGTTTCAACTGTTGTCAGGCCAACAGTGCATCAGCAAATTGTCCGGTGAGGCGGTTTTGTGGCGAGGGAGCTTGCTCGCGCTTGAGTGCGCAGCGCTCATTAAAATTTGGGGCCGCTGCGCAGCCCGGCGGGACCAGGCTCCCGAGCCACAGTGCTGACTTCCGGGCTGGCACGCTTGCTGCTCATGCCTCAGGACAAACCCTAATGTCCCGAGGAAACGCCAATGAGTCAGCAAGCCGTGAAATTTGCCTACTGGGTGCCGAACGTCAGCGGTGGGCTGGTGGTCAGCAAGATCGAACAACGTACCCACTGGGGTATCGACTACAACCGCAAGCTGGCACAGCTGGCAGAAGAAGCGGGGTTTGAATATGCCCTGACACAGATTCGTTTCACCGCCGGTTACGGCGCCGAGTACCAGCATGAATCGGTCGCCTTCAGCCATGCACTGCTGGCGGCAACGACCAGGCTCAAAGTCATCGCCGCGATCCTGCCGGGCCCTTGGCAACCGGCGCTGGCGGCCAAGCAACTGGCTACCATCGATCAACTCACCAATGGCCGGGTGGCGATCAATGTCGTCAGCGGCTGGTTCAAGGGCGAGTTCCAGGCCATCGGCGAACACTGGCTGGAACACGATGAGCGCTATCGCCGCTCCGAAGAGTTCATCCGATCACTCAAAGGCATCTGGACCCAGGACAACTTCACCTTTCGCGGCGACTTCTACCGCTTCGATAACTACAGCCTCAAACCCAAACCCCTGGGGCGCCCGGAAATCTTCCAGGGTGGCAGCTCCCGTGCCGCGCGGGACATGGCCGCGCGGGTGTCGGACTGGTATTTCACCAACGGCAACACCCCGGAAGGCATCAAGGCCCAGGTCGATGACATTCGCGCCAAGGCGGCGGCGAACAATCATTCAGTCAAGATCGGGGTGAACGCGTTCGTGATCGCCCGCGATACCGAAGAGGAGGCGCGGGAAGTGCTGGCACAGATCATCGATCAGGCCGACCCGGAGGCGGTGAATGCCTTTGGCGACGCGGCGAAACAAGCCGGCCGGGCATCGCCGGAGGGCGAGGGCAACTGGGCGAAATCGACGTTTGAGGATCTGGTGCAATACAACGATGGTTTCAAGACCAATCTGATCGGCACGCCACAACAGATCGCCGAGCGAATCGTGGCGCTCAAAGCGGTGGGCGTGGATCTGGTATTGGCGGGGTTTCTGCACTTTCAAGAAGAAGTGGAGTATTTCGGCCAGCGGGTATTGCCACTGGTAAGGGCCTTGGAGGCCGAAGCGTTGTCCCGGCAGACCGCAGCGGTCGCCTGAGCACCTCAACCCCGGCAGGTACTGGCTTGCCAGTGCCTGCCAGGGGCCAGTGTTACAAGCCCAGGTCGGACAAGCCCGGGTGATCATCCGGGCGGCGGCCCAGCGGCCAGCGGAACTTGCGCTCGCTTTCCTTGATCGGCAGGTCGTTGATGCAGGCGAAGCGCCGGGCCATCAGGCCGTCTTCATTGAACTCCCAGTTTTCGTTGCCGTAGGAACGGAACCAGTTGCCCGAATCGTCGTGCCATTCATAGGCATAACGCACAGCGATGCGGTTGTCAGTGAACGCCCAGAGTTCCTTGATCAGGCGATAGTCCAGTTCCTTGGCCCATTTACGGGTCAGGAAGGCTTTGGCCTCTTCGCGGTTGTGGGCGAACTCGGCGCGGTTTCGCCATTGGGTGTCCAGGGTATAGGCCAGCGACACACGCTGCGGATCGCGGGAGTTCCAGCCGTCTTCGGCCAGGCGGACCTTTTCGATGGCGGATTCACGGGTAAAGGGCGGCAATGGCGGACGAACTTCAGCGTTAGACATTGGATATCTCCGTATCAAATGAACGTTCAACAACGTTGTCGGTCTTGATCAAGCAGTTACAGCGCCAATAACTTGCGTGCCACACATTGCGCATGATCGGCGGCACTGTAGTCACCCATGACAAGTGCGACGGTAATGGCCCCGTCAATCAGGATCAGCAACTGCTTGGCCAGCGTCTGCGGATCTTCGGCGCCATGTTCGGTACACAGCTCGCACACGTAGTCGAGCAGCTTCTGTTTGTGGTCTTTGGCGACCAGGCGAACAGGGTCTTGCGGATCACCGGTTTCGCCGCTGGTATTGATGAACGCGCAACCGCGAAAGCCTTCGGAACAGAACCAGGACTTGAGCACGGTAAACAGATTGAGCAACCGGTCTGCCGGGGTTTCGGCCTGGTCGACCGCGCTCCTGTACCAGTGCATCCAGCGTTGATCCCGGCGTTGCAGGGCCGCGACTGTCAGCGCCTCCTTGTTGGCGAAGTAGCGGTAGACGCTCTTTCTGGAGACGCCGGCGGTCTTCACCAGAAGATCCATGCCCGTGGCGGCGATGCCACTTTTGTAGATCAGCTTTTCGGTGACGTCCAGAATGATGTCGCGTGTGTCGTTGTTTGTGATTTCGTTCATGGAACGAACAGTAGAACGATCGTTCTCCTTGGTCAATTACTATTTTTGCCAGTCATGAAATGGCCATCGCTGGCTGGCCTTCGATGACGTCAGGACAGACAGCCACAAGACCCGAACCGATCCATGGTGTAAGCTCTCAACCTCTTTGGATTCGACCCACTGCGAGCCCTATGCCGTCGCTTTTCAAACGCTCTCTGCTGCCCAAACTGCGCAGTTTTCCGCTGACCGCCGATGCCGTCACCTTCCTCTCTGGCGCTGCCGAGTTCCGCCGTTGCCTGCTGGAGAAAATCGCCAGTGCAACCCGGCGCATTTATATCGTTGCGCTGTACCTGCAACAGGACGAGGCCGGCCAGGAAATTCTCGATGCCTTGCACGCTGCCAAACGGGCGCGTCCGGAACTGGACGTGGTGGTCGTCGTCGACTGGTTGCGCGCCCAGCGCGGCCTGATCGGTGCCGGCAAGCAACCGGGCAACTCGGCCTGGTATCAGGAAATGACCCGCACCCACGCCAGCGAAGTGCCGGTGTATGGCGTGCCCGTGCAGACCCGCGAACTGTTCGGTGTCCTGCATCTGAAGGGTTTCGTGATCGATGATTGCGTGATCTACAGCGGCGCGAGCCTGAACAACGTCTACCTGCACAAGTTCGACAAGTACCGCTACGACCGTTATCACCTGTTGCAGAACCGTGACCTGGCCGATTCGATGCAGCATCTGGTTCAACACGGCCTGGTGGCTTCCAAGGCCGTGCATCGCCTGGATCTGCCGAACCTGCCGACCACCCGCAGCCTGCGCAATGACATCGGCGACCTGCGCAGCCGACTCAAGCACGCGGCGTACGACACGACACAGGGCACCACGGACAAGACCGGCCTGTCGGTCAGCCCCTTACTCGGCG
This sequence comes from Pseudomonas fluorescens group sp. PF-69, assembly GCF_054481235.1. Lineage (NCBI taxonomy): Bacteria > Pseudomonadati > Pseudomonadota > Gammaproteobacteria > Pseudomonadales > Pseudomonadaceae > Pseudomonas > Pseudomonas fluorescens group sp. PF-69. The sequence goes on from NZ_JBTMNC010000001.1 coordinate 5,018,800, forward strand.
TCGGCAAGAACAACCCTTTGAACCGGGTGATTTGCGAACTGATCGCCAGCGCCCAGCAGCAACTGACCATCTGCACGCCCTATTTCAATCTGCCATTGGCGGTGATTCGGGAGGTTAACCGGGCATTGGCGCGTGGGGTGAAGATCGACATCGTGGTCGGCGACAAGACCGCCAACGACTTCTATATCCCGCCGAGCGAGCCGTTCAAGGTGATTTCGGCGCTGCCGTACCTTTACGAAATCAGCCTGCGCCGGTTCGCCAAGCGCCATCAACGCAACATCGACAGTGGCCAGTTGAACCTGCACCTGTGGCTGGACGGCGATAACACCTATCACCTCAAGGGCATGTGGATCGACCAGCGCTACACCTTGCTGACCGGCAACAACCTCAACCCTCGGGCGTTTCGTCTCGATCTGGAAAACGGCTTGCTGATCGATGATCCGAAAGGCGAGTTGCAGGCACTGCGGCGCACGGAACTGGCGCAGATTTTCCAGCACACCCGGCGTATCGAGCGCTTCCAGGACCTGCAAACCTTGCCGGACTACCCCTCGGGAGTGGCGAAGTTTCTCAAGCGTGTGAGCCGGGTGCGTATTGAGCGCTTGCTCTACCGAATCCTCTAAAAACGGTAGCGCGGCGGCTGACGCCATCGCGGGCAAGCCCGCTCCCACAGGGTTTGATGCCGATCACGTCATTGTGGTTTGACTCAACAATCCGTGGGAGCGAGCTTGCTCGCGATGAGGCCCTTCCAGTCGCTACTGCATTCAGTTCAGCCCCAGTTTCCCACGCAAGGTCGACAGATCCTCAGCCAGTGTATTCACCGGCCCGACCAGCGCCTTGCGGTCGTTTTCACTCACCTTGTCGTAAGTCTCGAAACCGCCGCCCGCAGTTTTGTACTTGGCCAGAATCCGGTTCACCGTGGCAAAGTTCTTGTCGACTTTGGCGATGAATGCCGCGTCCTGTTTTTCGATTGGCGGGCGGAACAGGTCGACGATTTTCTTCGCGCCGTCGATGTTGCCCTGGAAGTCATAGAGGTCGGTGTGGCTGTAGCGATCTTCTTCGCCGGAGATCTTGGTGGCGGCCACTTCTTCAAGCAGCGCAGCGGCACCGCCGACGACTTTTTCCGGCGGGAACGTCAGGCCGGCGACGCGGGTTTGCAGGTCTTTGATGTCTTTGTCCAGACCGTCGGCCAGTTCGCCCAGTCCCTGGGTGCTGTTTTGCGAAAACAGCGCGTATTCGATGCGGTGAAAGCCGGTGAAGTCTTCAGCTTTCACGCCTTTCTCGTGGTCATCGACGCGGGAGTCGATGGACGCGTCGAGATCACTGAACAGCTCGGCAATCGGCTCGATCGATTCGTAGTAAACACGGGTCGGCGCATAGAGTTTTTTCGCGGTGGCCAGATCACCTTTTTTCACCGCATCGGTGAACTGCCGGGTGTGGCTGGCCAGTTCATCCAGTTGTTCGGTGACGTAGATCTTGTAGTCCGAAATCGGCTGCACCAGCTCCAGCGGCGCCGTTGCCGCGAAAGCCGCAAGCGGTGTGGTGAGCAAGCCGAGGGTCAGCAGTAACGCGAGTGGCGACTGTTTCATGGGACGGTTCCGTGTTGGGTGGTTACGCGGTTGTTGTGGGTTGTGTGGCGTCGAGCAGTGAGCGACCGATGAAATCCTTATCGCCGGTGACACCGGGCAGGGTGAAGAAATAGCCGCCACCGACCGGCTTCAGGTACTCCTCCAGTGGCTCGCCGTTGAGTCGGGTTTGCACGGTGATAAAGCCTTTCTCCAGGTCGGCCTGGTAGCAGATGAACAGCAAGCCCATGTCCAGCTGGCCGTTCTTGTTCACGCCGTTGGAGTAGTTGAACGGCCGGCGCAGGATCAGGTTGGCCTGGGTCGTGGCGGTGCGCGGATTGGCCAGGCGGATGTGCGCGTCGAGTCTGGTCAACTTGCCATGCGGGTCCTTGCTGTAGTCCGGCACTTGCGACTCATGGGTGCCGCCCATGGGCGCGCCGCTGCTCTTGACCCGGCCGAGAATGCTTTCCTGTTCCTGCAACGGTGTGCGATCCCAGCGCTCGACGAAGTTGCGGATGATCCGCACCGCCTGATAGCTGCCGTTGACAGCCCAGGCCGGCTCGTCGCAGCCGGGTTGAATCCAGACGATGCTGTCCATGGTGTTGGCATTGTTGGAATCGGGGTTGGCCGAGCCGTCACGAAAGCCCAGGAAGTTGCGCGCGCTCTGAGCTGGCACACCGGGTTTTGCCGGGGCCTGGGGCGGCACGCTGCCTTCCTGTTTCCAACGCACCAGCAGCAGATCCGGGAGATTTTTCACGATGTCGCGCAAGGCGTGGATGTTGGTGTCGGTGGTGTTGGAGCAGAACTGCAGGCTCAGGTCGCCGTGGCAGCAATCAGCCTCCAGCGCATCGTTGGGAAAACCGATCATGCGCGTCAGGCGCTTGGGCTTGGCATTGGCCAGACCGAAGCGCTCATCGAACAATGAGGCGCCTACCGACACGGTGATGGTCAGGTTATCCGGGGTCACAATCGGGCCGAGAATGCCCGAATCCATGGGTGGCAACTTCGGGTCGACCTGGGTGACCGGGCCGCCCTTCATCAAAAAATCGATGCGTTGGTTTAGGGTGCGAAACAGTCGCTCCAGATCCTCGCGATCGCTGGCCAGCACATCGAACGACACCAGCATGCCGGACGCCGGGCGCGGGGTGACGATGCCCGTCTGGTGTTTGCCGTGGAATTCGTGGCGGTCTTGCGTGTGGTCGCTGCTCGGCGCCTCGGTGACTTGTGCGGGGCTGGCGGCCATGGCCGGGCAGCTCAGCGCGGAGCCGGCCAGGGCGACACCAGCAGCACCCATGCCCATCAATACCCGGCGCCGCTGGAGGTTGAGTTGTTCTGAATCGTTCATTGATCAGTCGTCTTCTGCTTAGAGGCCGGAAAGGCCAAGGGCGGGGTCGATTCCATCGAGTGCAGCGGCCAGTGCCTTGGCCTTGTCGGCGATCTGTTGGCGTTGCGCTGTGCCGACACTGTCGTAGCTGGCGTAGCCGTCGTTGACCTTGAAACCGTTGAGCTCGGTGTCAAACGCGCTGAGCGCACTGTCGATCTGCGGCAGCAGGTCGGCGGCGGATTTGGCCAGCAACGGACGCAACAGGTCGACGACCTTGCGTGCGGCGTCGAGATTGGCGGCGAAGCCATTCAGATCAATGTGGCTGTAACGTTCTTCTTCACCGCTGCGGGCGCGCACCTCGGCGATGCCGTTGAGGTTGCGCACGACAAGGCTCACCAGTTGCTCCGGTGGCAGGGACTGGGCCAGCAGCTGTTGCTTGAGGGTGGTCACGTCCGCTAACAGGCGCTGAGAGACCGGTGCCAGGCCGTCGAGGTTGCGTTGCTGGAACAGCGCGTATTCGAGGCGATGGAAACCGACGAACCCGGGGTCTTGCTCGCGTTGTTCGAAGTAATCGGCACGGGCGTTGATCCCGTTGTCCAGCTCGGCCAGGCGCTGGGCGGCCGGGGCCAGGCGTTGATACGCGGCTCGGGCCGGCACGTACAAGGCTTGGGCCTGGCTGAGATCGCGGGCTGCAATGGCTTGCTCAAGGGCGGTGACGGCTTTGATCAGCGCTGTGCCCTGGCTGCTCAGGTACACACGGAACTCCGACAACGGCCCGACGAACGCCACCATCGACGGCCTGGCCTTGGCCGCCGCTTCGGAAGCCGCTGTCGGCGTGAGGTGCAAGGTGCCGCGCGGGTTGCTCAGCAGACCGCAGGTGATGGCGTAGTTGCCGGGCAACAGGTTGGCGTTGATCACTTGGCTCAGGCCGGGTGCGATGTTTTCCCGCTCTTCGACTACCAGCACGCCATCGAGGATTTCCCATTCGACGGCACGATCGGATCGATTGACGATGCGGAAGCGGGCATGGCCGGCCGGAACCGTCAGGGCATTCGGCTCGCAGCTGTGCGTGTCGATGGTCACCAGGACTTCGTCGTGGTTGGCCTGGCGCTTGTCGGCGGCGATTTTCGAGGCGTAATAGAGCAGGCCACCGGCAGCGATCATCACGATCACCGAGCCGGCCACCGCCCAGCGCAAGGCGCGGGGACGGGAAGCCTGGGTGGGGGGTTGATTTGGCATGGTTGCCCTTACTGGCTGGAAATGGAGGAAGACTGTCTGGCTGGTTATTCGAACGAATCCTGTGGGAGCGAGCCTGCTCGCGAAAAATCTGCGGGCACCGCAGGACAACCGGTTTTACGCGTTATCGTTGACGTCCATCGCGAGCAGGCTCGCTCCTACAGGAGGATGACAGCGTTCTACCGCCGTCATTTGAAACACCACCGTCCCTTGTAGGAGCGAGCCTGCTCGCGAAAAACCTGCGGGCGCCGCAGGACATCCGGTTTTACGCGTCATCGTTGACGTCCATCGCGAGCAGGCTCGCTCCTACAGGAGGGTGACAGCGTTCTACCGCCGTCATTTGAAACACCACCGTCCCTTGTAGGAGCGAGCCTGCTCGCGAAAAACCTGCGGGCGCCGCAGGACAACCGGTTTTACGCGTCATCGTTCACGACCATCGCGAGCAGGCTCGCTCCTACAGGAGGATGACAGCGTTCTACCGCCGTCATTTGAAACACCACCGTCCCTTGTAGGAGCGAGCCTGCTCGCGAAAAACCTGCGGGCGCCGCAGGACAACCGGTTTTACGCGTCATCGTTCACGACCATCGCGAGCAGGCTCGCGCGTACGGGTGTTCGCAATCGGCGCGGGGGGTGGCCGGAAGAACATCACCAGCGCCACGATCAGATAAATCAGATAGGCACCCAAAGTGCTGACCGTCGGGGCGTCCTGGTAACCGAACATGCCGGCCAGCACCGACCCCAGCGGACCGTCCACTGGCAGTGTCGTGCTGATGTCGAAGAGCACGGTTTGCAGGTGATTCCACACCCCGGCCTCGTGCAGCGCCTGCACCGAGCTGGCGAGAATGCCGGCCGCCACCACGAGGATGAACAGGCCGGTCCAGCGGAAGAACGCGCCGAGGTTCAGACGCATGCTGCCGGTGTAGATCAGCCAACCAACGATGATCGCCAGGACCAGACCGAGCAGGGCACCGATCGGGGCCGCCGGACCTTCGCTTTGCTGGAACACCGCGAGCAGGAAGAACACTGTTTCCAGGCCTTCGCGGGCCACGGCGAAAAACACCATGGCGATCAGGGCGGTGACCTGATGCCTGGAACCGGTCAGCGCCTGATCGAGGGAGGCGTGCAACGAGTGCTTGATCGAACGCGCCACTTTGCGCATCCAGAACACCATGGAACTGAGAATGCCGACCGCCACCAGGCCGACCACGCCCTCAAACAGTTCCTGCTGTTTCTGCGGAAACTCGGCGCTCACCAGTTCCAGGCCACCGCCCACCAGCAGGGCGAGGGCGGCGGCGAGGAACACGCCGATCCACACGGCGGGCATCCACTGGCCACGGCCGGTCTGTTTGAGGTAGCTGGCGATGATGCCAACGATCAACGCGGCTTCGATGCCTTCGCGCAGCATGATCAGAAAAGGAACGAGCATTCAGCACCGTGGGGAATCAGATAAGGTGCGAATTTGTAACATAATGACACTCATTCGCACATGCTACCGATTGGCATTTGGCTGAACCTGAGTTGAACGATCCCGAAGATCAACCCGTCCCCTGTAGGAGCAGCCGGTCGACGCTCGACTCTCGCGATGGAGGTCAGGGCACCGCGTTCATCCAGGCAACCCACGTCATCGTTAACCTCCATCGCGAGCAGGCTCGCTCCTACAGGGGGCGCAGCGTTGGCGGCTGCGCTACTATGCCCACCACTCGAACAAGAACAGGGTTTGCCTCGCTCCATGGCGGAAAAAGACACCATCTCCATTCAACTGGTGCGAGAAGCGCTGTTGCAAAGTTGCGCCCCGGGCGTTGCCACCGAAGAGGTGTTGATCAAGGTCGGCATCGATCCGCTCCTGCTGCACACCAGTGATGCACGGGTACCGGCCACCGCTTACGCCCGGTTGTGGCGTCTGTTGGCGCGGCGCGGCGATGACGAGTTTTTCGGCATGGACCCGCGCAAGCTCAAGTCCGGCAGCCTGGCGTTTCTTTGTCGCTGCGCCATGGTCCAGCCGAGTCTGGCGGCGGGCCTCACCAGTGGCCTGAGCTTCTTGTCACTGATGCTCGAACACCTGCCCGCGGAACTGGTTCGCCAACAAAGCCTGGCGGAAATCGTGCTGCTGGAAGACGAACAGGCGCCGCGCCGGGCGTTCACCTATTTCACCTACTGGATGATCGTGCATGGCGTGGCCTGCTGGCTGGCGGGGCGGCGGATTCCGATCCTGGCCATCGAATTGCGCTGCTCGCAACCGGACTTCTGCGACGACTATCAAGTGATGTTCTCCGAAAACCTGCGATTCGACCGTCCACGCACGCGGATGATTTTCTCCGCCGATTGCCTGGACCTGCCGATCAAGCGCAGCGCGGAAGAGCTCAAGCGTTTCCTGGCCCATGCGCCGGCGAACATTCTGGTCAAGTACCGCGATCCGCAGAGCCTGGCCAGCCGCATCAAGCACGATCTGCGGCAACTGCCCGCCGAACGCTGGCCGGAAACCGAAGCCCTGGCGCAACGCCTGTGCATGTCGGCCTCGACCCTGCGTCGGCGGCTGGCCGAGGAAGGCCAAACCTATCAAGGGCTCAAGGACAGCGTGCGCAAGGAACTGGCCATCGTCTGGTTGGCGGAACCGGCCATCAGCTTCGCGGAAATCGCCACGCGCCTGGGGTTTGCCGATGCGAGTTCGTTCTACAAGGCGTTTCGCAAGTGGTCGGGGTCCAATCCGGGGCACTACCGCAGTTTGATTCTCAACGAATCGAGCTGATCCGGTTTTGTTGGTGATTGGGCAGGCGCCACGGCCCCCGGCTCTTGGCCAAACCAGTCACGCAACTTGATAACTTTGACCATTGCCCCACCACCCGCGCAGAGCGAGTATTTCCCTGTTAGTTACGGTTCCCCCAACCTAATAAAAATACAGAGGGATTCTGGCAATGCGCGATTACTTGTCTGCTACATCACAGTTCAATTATCAGCACACCGTCGACGCCGTACTCGCTGGCGATCTGACTGCCCTCAACGCCTGCATCGAGTGCTGCGACCGGCATGCCTTGCCGGGTCGGATCGCGCTGTTCTGGGAAGGCCGCGACGGCACCAGCGCGACCTACACCTTCAGCGACTTGCAGGACAAGGCTGCGCGTTTCGCCAACTTCCTGTTGGCCCAGGGCGTGCAGAAGGGCGACAAGGTCGCTGGCCTGTTGCCACGTAACATCGAATTATTGATTACCGTGTTCGCCACCTGGCGCATTGGCGCGGTCTATCAGCCGCTGTTCACGGCCTTCGGGCCGAAAGCCATCGAACATCGATTGAGCAGCTCAGGCGCCAAAGTGGTGGTCACCGATGCGGTCAACCGCTCGAAACTCGCGGAAGTCGCCGACTGCCCGACCATCGTCACCGTCGGCGGGCCCAAGGGGCAGGGCATCGTCCAGGGCGATTTCAGTTTCTGGGCCGAACTGGCCAACTTCTCCAATGTCTGCGAACCGGTGCTGCTGACCGGTGAAGACCCGTTCCTGCTGATGTTTACCTCGGGCACCACCGGCCCGTCGAAAGCGCTGTCGGTGCCACTCAAGGCCATCGTCGCGTTCCAGAGCTACACCCGGGATGCCGTGGATTTGCGCCCCGAAGACGCCTTCTGGAACGTTGCCGACCCGGGTTGGGCCTACGGCATCTATTTCGGCGTAACCGGCCCGATGTCGATGGGCCACCCGATCACCTTCTACGATGGCCCGTTCACCCTGGAAAGCACCTGCCGGGTGATCAACAAGTACGGGATCACCAACCTCACCGGATCGCCGACGGCTTATCGCTTGCTGATCGCCGGGGGCGACGAGTTCGCCAAGTCGATCAAAGGCAAGCTGCGTATCGTCAGCAGCGCCGGCGAGCCGCTGAACCCGGAAGTGATCCGCTGGTTCGCCGACAACCTTGGCGTGGTCATTCACGACCATTACGGCCAGACCGAACTGGGCATGGTGTTGTGCAATCATCATGGCCTGGAGCACCCGATTCATATGGGCGCCGCCGGTTACGCCTCGCCGGGCCACCGCATTGTGGTGCTGGACGAACAGTACAAGGAACTGGGCGTTGGCCAGCCGGGCATCCTGGCCATCGACCGCAGCCAATCGCCGATGTGCTGGTTCGCCGGTTACGAAGGCGCGCCGACCAAGGCGTTCGTCGGCGACTACTACTTGAGCGGCGACACCGTGGAGTGGAACCCGGACGGCAGCATCAGTTTTGTCGGTCGCAGTGACGATGTGATCACCACCTCCGGCTACCGTGTCGGCCCGTTCGACGTGGAAAGCGCGTTGATCGAACACCCGGCGGTGATCGAAGCGGCGGTCGTCGGCAAACCCGATCCGGAACGCACCGAGCTGGTCAAGGCCTTCGTCGTGATCGGCGAGCAATACCGCGCCACGCCAGAGCTGGCCGAAGAGCTGCGTCAACATGTGCGCAAGCGCCTGGCCGCGCACTCGTACCCCCGTGAAATCGAATTTGTCAGCGAGTTGCCGAAAACCCCAAGCGGCAAATTGCAGCGCTTTATCTTGCGCAACCAGGAAATCGCGAAGGCTCAAGAGGCTGCCGCGAAGAACGTTTCAGCTTGAATCCAAGGAAACAATGATGCAGATCGAAAACAAGGTTTTTCTCGTCACCGGCGGCGCCTCCGGCCTGGGTGCGGCCACCGCTGAAGTGCTGGTTGCGGCCGGCGCCAAGGTGATGCTGGTGGACATGAACGCCGAAGCCGTCGCAGCCCAGGCCCAACGCCTCGGCGCGCAAAGCGTGGTGGCGGACATCAGCAACGAAGCCGCGGCTGAAGCGGCGGTGCAGGCCACGGTCAAGGCTTTTGGCGGTCTCAATGGCCTGGTCAACTGCGCCGGCATCGTGCGTGGCGAGAAGATCCTCGGCAAGAACGGTCCGCACGCGCTGTCCAGCTTCAGCCAGGTGATCAACGTCAACCTGATCGGCAGCTTCAACATGCTGCGCCTCGCCTCGGCGGCGATTGCCGAAGCCGACGCGGACGCCGATGGCGAGCGCGGCGTGATCATCAATACCGCATCCGCCGCCGCTTTCGATGGCCAGATCGGCCAGGCAGCCTATGCCGCGTCCAAAGGTGCCATCGTCAGCCTGACCTTGCCCGCCGCCCGTGAACTGGCGCGTTTCGGCATCCGTGTGATGACCATCGCCCCGGGCATTTTCGAAACTCCGATGATGGCCGGCATGACCCAGGAAGTGCGCGATTCCCTGGCCGCCGGCGTGCCGTTCCCGCCGCGACTGGGCAAACCGGCCGAGTACGCAGAGCTGGTCAGGCATATCATTGAAAACAGCATGCTCAATGGCGAGGTGATCCGTCTCGACGGTGCCTTGCGCATGGCCGCCAAATAAGAGGAATTGTCATGAGCCTTTCCAACGATCCAATCGTCATCGTCAGCGCCGTCCGCACCCCGATGGGTGGCTTTCAGGGCGAGCTTAAAAGCCTGACCGCGCCGCAACTCGGTGCGGCGGCCATCAAGGCCGCGGTGGAGCGCGCCGGTATCGCCCCGCAAGCGGTCGAAGAAGTGTTGTTCGGCTGCGTCCTGTCCGCCGGCCTCGGCCAGGCCCCGGCGCGCCAGGCTGCGCTGGGCGCCGGGCTGGATAAATCGACACGCTGCACCACCCTGAACAAGATGTGTGGTTCGGGGATGGAAGCGGCGATTCTGGCCCACGACATGTTGGTCGCCGGCAGCGCCGAGGTGGTCGTCGCGGGCGGCATGGAAAGCATGTCCAACGCACCGTACCTGCTGGACCGCGCTCGCAGCGGTTACCGCATGGGCCACGGCCGCGTGCTCGATCACATGTTCCTCGACGGCCTCGAAGACGCTTACGACAAGGGCCGCCTGATGGGTACCTTTGCCGAAGACTGCGCCGAAACCAACGGTTTCAGCCGCGAGGCTCAGGATGCCTTCGCCGTCGCCTCGACCACCCGTGCACAGCAGGCGATCAAGGAGGGTCGTTTCAAGGACGAGATCGTGCCGCTGACCGTGACCGTCGGCAAAGAACAGGTGACGATCAGCAACGACGAACAACCGCCAAAAGCCAGGCTGGACAAAATTGCCTCGCTGAAGCCGGCGTTCCGCGAGGGCGGTACGGTCACGGCGGCGAACTCCAGTTCGATCTCCGACGGCGCGGCGGCGCTGGTGCTGATGCGCCGTTCCGAAGCTGACAAGCGCGGCCTCAAGCCGCTGGCGGTGATTCACGGTCACGCGGCGTTTGCCGATACGCCGGGCCTGTTCCCGGTGGCACCGGTCGGTGCGATCAAGAAACTGATGCACAAAACCGGCTGGTCGCTGGACCAGGTCGATCTGGTCGAAGTCAACGAAGCCTTTGCCGTGGTCAGCCTGGTGACCATGACCCAACTGGAAATTCCCCACGAGAAGGTCAATGTGCACGGCGGTGCCTGCGCCCTGGGCCACCCGATCGGTGCGTCCGGCGCGCGGATTCTCGTGACCCTGCTGTCGGCGCTGCGCCAGAAAGGCTTGAAACGCGGTGTGGCGGCCATCTGCATCGGCGGCGGTGAAGCGACGGCCATGGCCGTGGAATGCCTGTACTGACACCGCCCCCCTGTAGGAGCGAGCCTGCTCGCGATGAACGCAAGGGCGCCACGTTTATCCAGGCAGCCCGCGTCATCGTTAACCTCCATCGCGAGCAGGCTCGCTCCTACAGGGGGCAGTGTTTCAGTCAGGTAGTTGTACGAAGGCTTATTTTTTAAGGATTCACCATGATCCCCAATGACGACCAACAACAAATCCGCGACATGGCCCGGCAATTTGCCCAGGAACGGCTGAAACCGTTCGCCGCCGAATGGGACCGCGAGCACCGCTTTCCCAAGGAAGCCATCGGCGAGATGGCTGAATTGGGCTTTTTCGGCATGTTGGTGCCGGAGCAGTGGGGCGGATGCGACACCGGTTACCTGGCCTATGCCATGGCTCTGGAAGAAATCGCCGCCGGCGACGGGGCCTGTTCGACCATCATGAGCGTGCACAACTCGGTGGGTTGCGTGCCGATCCTCAACTACGGCAACGACGAGCAGAAAGAAAGCTTCCTCAAGCCCCTCGCCAGCGGTGCGATGTTGGGCGCCTTCGCGTTGACCGAGCCCCAGGCCGGCTCCGATGCCAGCGGCTTGAAAACCCGTGCACGCCTTGAAGGCGATCACTATGTGCTCAATGGCTGCAAACAATTCATCACCTCCGGGCAGAACGCCGGGGTGGTGATTGTGTTTGCGGTGACTGATCCGAGTGCCGGCAAACGCGGGATCACCGCGCTGATCGTGCCGACCGATTCGCCGGGCTACAAAGTCGCGCGGGTCGAAGACAAACTCGGCCAGCACGCGTCGGACACCTGCCAGATCCTCTTCGAAGACGTGAAAGTCCCGGTGGCCAATCGCTTGGGCGAGGAGGGCGAAGGCTACAAGATCGCCCTGGCCAACCTCGAAGGCGGCCGTGTCGGCATCGCCTCGCAATCGGTGGGCATGGCCCGCGCGGCCTTCGAAGCGGCCCGTGACTATGCCCGCGAACGCGAGAGCTTCGGCAAGCCGATCATCGAGCATCAAGCGGTGGCTTTTCGATTGGCCGACATGGCGACCCAAATTGCGGTCGCCCGGCAAATGGTGTATTACGCTGCCGCCCTGCGTGACAGCGGCAAACCGGCATTGGTCGAAGCGTCGATGGCCAAACTGTTCGCCTCGGAAATGGCCGAGAAGGTCTGCTCCTCGGCGTTGCAGACCCTTGGCGGTTACGGATACCTGAACGACTTTCCGCTGGAGCGGATCTACCGCGACGTGCGGGTGTGCCAGATCTACGAAGGCACCAGCGACATTCAGCGCATGGTTATTTCGCGCAATCTTTGAGAAGGAGTCCATCTGTGAGCTACGAAACGATTCTGCTGGAAACCCACGGCCGTGTAGGCCTCATCACCTTGAACCGCCCGCAAGCGCTGAACGCCTTGAATTCGCAAATCATCGGCGAGCTGAACCAGGCCCTCGATGGTCTGGAAGCCGATTCGAACATCGGTTGCATCGTGCTGACCGGCTCGAAAAAAGCCTTTGCCGCCGGTGCCGACATCAAGGAAATGTCCGAGCTGACCTACCCGCAGATCTACCTCGATGACCTGTTCAGCGACAGCGATCGCGTGGCCAACCGTCGCAAGCCGATCATCGCCGCGGTCAACGGATTCGCCCTGGGCGGCGGCTGTGAACTGGCGTTGATGTGCGATTTCATCCTGGCCGGCGACAACGCGAAGTTCGGTCAGCCGGAAATCAACCTCGGCGTGCTGCCGGGCATGGGCGGCACCCAGCGCCTGACCCGCGCCGTGGGCAAGGCCAAGGCCATGGAAATGTGCCTGAGCGGGCGTTTGATCGATGCCGTGGAAGCGGAACGTTGCGGGATCGTGGCGCGGATCGTGCCAAGCGATGTACTGCTGGAGGAAGCCCTGAAAGTCGCGACGCTGATCGCCAAAAAGTCCCTGCCGATCGCCATGATGGTCAAGGAAAGCGTCAACCGCGCGTTTGAGGTGAGCCTGTCGGAAGGCGTGCGTTTCGAGCGTCGGGTGTTCCACGCAGCGTTTGCAACGCAGGATCAGAAGGAAGGCATGGCGGCGTTTATTGCCAAGCGTGAGGCTGAGTTCCAGGGCAAGTAATGCGGCGCTCTTGCTAACGCCATCGCGGGCAAGCCCGCTCCCACAGTAGGTTTTGGGTGTGCTGCGGATTTTTTTTCGCACCGAAAAACCTGTGGGAGCGGGCTTGCCCGCGATGCTTTTGAGGCGCCCTCAGCTCAGCTACCTCGCTCCTACAGGGCCTCACACCAGGTAGTTCTTCAGTTCCCGCGCAATCACCATCCGCTGAATCTCGCTCGATCCTTCATAGATCTGTGTGATTCGCGCGTCCCGGTAGTACTTCTCCACCGGATAATCTTCCAGGTAGCCATAACCGCCGTGAATCTGAATCGCTGAGGAACAGACCTTTTCGGCCATTTCCGAGGCGAACAGTTTGGCTTGCGAGGCCTCCGACAGGCAGGGTTTGCCGGCTGTCCGCAGGCGCGCCGCGTGCAGGATCAACAACCGTGCGGCGTTCAATTGCATGTGCATGTCGGCCAGCAGGTTGGCGATGCTCTGGTGCTCGATGATCGGCTTGTCGAACTGCACGCGTTCGCGGGCGTAGGCCAGCGCCGCTTCGAAGGCCGCTCGGGCAATGCCCAGCGCTTGGGCGGCGATGCCGATGCGTCCGCCTTCAAGGTTGGACAGGGCGATGGCCAGGCCTTTGCCGCGTTCACCGAGCAGGTTGGCCTCGGGAATGCTGCAGTTGTTCAGGGTCACGGCGCAGGTGTCGGAGGCGCGGATGCCCATCTTGTGTTCAGTGCGATCGACGATGAAGCCCGCGGTATCGGTGGGCACCAGAAACGCCGAGATACCGCGCTTGCCCAGGTCCGGGTCGGTCACGGCAAACACGATCGCCAGTTTTGCCCGTTTGCCGTTGCTGACAAATTGCTTGGCGCCATTGATCACCCATTGACCGTCGCGCAATTCGGCGCGGGTGCGCAAATTGTGCGCTTCGGAACCGGCCTGGGGTTCGGTCAGGCAGAAACAGCCGATGGCCTGGCCGCTGGCCAGATCCGCGAGCCAGGTCTGTTTTTGTTCATCAGTGCCGTAGTTGAGCACCGGCCCGCAGCCCACCGAGTTGTGGATGCTCATGAAGGCGCCGGTCGCGCCGTCGCCGGCCGAGATTTCTTCCACGGCCAGGGCATAGGCCACGTAGTCGACGTAGGTGCCGCCCCATTCCTCGGGCACCACCATGCCCAGCAAACCCAGTTCGCCCATCTTCGCCACCAGGCCATCGTCGATCCAGCCGGCCTTCTCCCACGCCTGGGCGTGGGGGGCGATTTCGCCACGGGCGAAGTCCCGGGCCATGTCGCGGATCATCACTTGCTCTTCGCTCAATTCGATATCGTGCATGACTCAGCTCCCGCTCTCATCGAAACCCTGGAAGAAACTCGCAACGTGCCCGGCGTCCAGCGCCTGCAAGGTAGGCGGGTTCCAGCGTGGTTGTTTGTCTTTGTCGATCAGCAAGGCGCGCACGCCTTCGATCAGGTCGCCGCGCTCGAACCACTGGCGGTCCAGGTGCAGCTCCAGGGCGAAGCATTGTTCCAGGGTCAGACGCCGACCGCGTCGCAACATCTCCAGGGTCACGCCCATGGCCAGCGGAGAGCGGGTTTCCAGCAGGTCGGCGGTGGTCGTGGCCCACTCATGGCTGTCGGCGACCGTCACGGTGCGCAGTTGCTCAACAATACCCGGCACATCGGGCAGGGCGAAGAAGTGATCGATGGCCGGACGCAACGCCGCGAGCGGCGCGTCGGGCAGCTGTTGCACCGCGAGTTTCGCCAGCAGGCCCTGAAGGTCCTTCAGTGGCGTGTCGCGCCATTGCAGTTGATCGAGTTTTTCGTCCAGCGTGGCCAGTTTGCTGCTGTCCAGATACCAGTCGGCGAGGCCGCAATAGAGCGCGTCGGCGGCGCGGATCTGCACGCCGCTGACGCCCAGGTAAATCCCCAGCTCGCCGGGAATGCGCGGCAGGAAGTAACTGCCACCGACGTCCGGGAAGTAACCGATCCCGACTTCCGGCATGGCCAGACGGCTTTTTTCGGTGATCACGCGCAAGTCGGCGCCTTGCACCAGTCCCATGCCGCCGCCGAGTACAAAACCGTCCATCAGGGCCAGTACCGGTTTGCGGTAATGGTGGATCGCCAGATCGAGAGCGTATTCCTCAACGAAGAAGTCCTGGTGCAGGGTGTCGCCGTTCTTGAAACTGTCGTGCAGCGAGCGAATGTCGCCGCCGGCACAGAAGCCTTTCTCGCCGGCACCGCGCAGGACGACTGCGTGCACCTGCGGATCCTGCGCCCAGGCATCGAGTTGGCGCTGCAGGGTGCGGACCATGTCCAGTGTGAGGGCGTTGAGGCCGGTGGGGCGGTTGAGGGTCAGGTGACCGATGTGGTTGCGAACCTCGGTCAGCACGTCGTTTTGCGTGGCATCCATGGACTGTGTCCGCGGAGAAGAAACCTGAGCAGTCATCACTAACTCCCTGCTTTTATTGTTCTTTATTAAGAAGCTCGCGCGCGAGCGATGCAGGATCGTAACAGTGCAAATTTATGATGTACAACCGGGAAATGTGCAGGTGCTTACTGCATTTATGCATGGCAACCATCGACGCCTGTGGCCGACAACGACGTGTTCAGGCGCTGCGGCCCAGTACTTCACCAATACTGCGACGTTTGGCGTGTAACTCACTGGTATGTATCAATTGTTCAAGGTCTTCGGGCGTGACGTCGAAGAACGCCTCCATATCGGCGAGGGCCTTTTTCAGGTCCTCGGCGGTGATCGCCTGGCGGTCAGTTGGCGGATGATCGGCAGGCACCACGGCCACCGGTTCGTTGGCACGCTTGGGGTAACGGATGCGCGTCAGGTTGTTGTAGGCCAGGGCGCAGAACAACATGATCGAGGCACCGAGCATTACCGGGCCGAGGGCTTTCCAGTCCAGGGCAACGGTCGCCGGGTCTGCCAGCACCAGCGTCAAGGCGAGGGCGCCGGCCGGTGGATGCAGGCAGCGCAGCCAGCACATCAGGACCAGGGCCATGCCGGCGGCCAGGCATGCGCTGGTCAAGGTGCGCCCGAGTACGTGCGCCACCAACAGCGCCACCACCGCCGCGCTGAGGTAGCCGCCGAGAATCGACCAGGGTTGCGCCAGCGCCCCTGACGATACGGCGAAGAGCAACACCGCCGACGCCCCTAACGGTCCGATCAGATGTTGTGCCACCTCGATACCGAATACCTGCCCACACAGCCAGACACTGAGCAGGGTGCCGAAGGCCATGCCGATGGCGGCGCGGCTCCATTCAGAGGGGCGGGTGTTGATGGCGGCAGGTAACCAGCGAGCGAGCATGTCGGAGTGCGTTCCCTTGAACAAAATCGAGGAAAAAAAAGGCTTACCGGGGGAAGCCCGGAAAGCCCTTGAAGTTGTTCCAACTGTTGGGGGAGGAACGAGCACAGTGTGCCGGTGATTCCTGATGCTGACAAATTCATATTAATGAAGCTTCAGTTCATTATTTCTGATGTATTGCCACGCGACGCCCGCTCATGAAGCACAGCATCCCGCCGAAGGCTGCGAGGACACTCAGGGCATAAAACATGGTGGGCGCCGGGGTGTGCATCAGCAGGAAGCCGCAAATTACCGGGCTGAGTGCACCGCCCAGGGCGGCCAGGTTTTGTGCGCCGTAATAGCTGCCACGCAGTTCAGCCGGGGCCAGGGTATCGACGAAGAGAAATTCGGCCGGGTAAATGATGATTTCGCCGAGGGTGAAGATGAACATCGCCACGCACCAGCCCACCAGGCTATCGGCCAGGCTGAAGCCGATCAGGCCAAGGATGAACAAAGCCGTTCCGCCGACGATCCAGTGGCGCAAGTGCTCGCGCTTGAGAAAACGCCCGATCTGGTACTGCAACAGGATCACGCTGATGGCGTTGCAGGCGAGCAGGGCCGCCATGACTTTAAGGGTGTTCTGGTCGTCGCTGGTGACCAGCAGGTACTGCGACAGATAAAAGGTAAAGCGTCCGTGCACGACCGTGCTGAGCAGGCAACCGCAGGTGAACATGATCAGGGTGCGGTCGTTTTTCAGGGTGATCAGGGTGTTGAGGAAGCTCTGCGCCTGTCCGATTGCAGGGGGCAGCGCCGGATCCCTGGCAACGCCGGTCAGTAGGAAAATGCTGAAAAAGGCGATGGCGCCGGCGATCAGGAACGGCGCGATCGGATAAATCCCGGCAATCACCACGCCGAGCATCGGGCCGATGGCGTAGCCAATGTTGGTCAGGGTGTAGCTCAGGGAAAACGCCTTGGCCCGTTGGCCCACCGGCAGGTTTTCGCTGAGGATGGCTTTTGAACCGATGAGGAACAACGCCGAAGCGGTTTCGGTGACCACCAGGATGACGGTGGTCAGGTAAAGGTTTTCGGCCAAGGTCAGGAGCACCAGGCCGATGGCACTGGATAGCATCGTCAGGATCAGCAGACGGCGTTTTTCCAGGCGATCGATGATGTAACCGCCGTAGAGCGTGAGCAAGGTTGCGATGAACACCGCGATGCCCAGCAGCAAGCCAACGTCCTGTTGGTTGAGGCCGAGCTTGTTGCTCAGGAACAGCGTGAGCATGGGGCTGGTGATCGCGCGGCTGATGACGATGGTCAGCGAGCAGATCAGCAACCGGCGGATAACGAGGGAGTAAGCGGCCACGGGGTGAATGTCCTTATTCGAAAGCAGGTGCGGTAAGCCTCCTGTTTAACACGTCACCGCAAGCTGTTGAAGAACAAGCTCGATCTTCAACAGTTTGCGGTGAAAGGTCATCCGATCGCGCCCCGTGACTTCGGTCCTTCTATCAGGGGCGATGCAGCAGAACGAAGTCGTTCTTGTCGAAACGCCCGCTCAGTACGGGTGGCAAAGCGCCCCAGGGGGTGCCGTGCAGGGCGTTGTAGTCCTTGGCGTCCATCATCAACCACAAGGGCCCCTGGAGCGCGTCCAGCTCTTGAGCCGATTCGGTGAACACCGGTTGCAGGTCCTGCTCGATATTGACCATGAACTTGATGGCCTTGGCGTCCTTGCCCAAGGCATGCAGCACCAGCGGCGCCGGGTCTTTTTGCACCTGTGCAAAGGACGCACGACTGAAAGTCCGGGTGTCGTACATCTGCCGTTCGAGCGGTTCAAACACCAGGATGTATACCGACCACAACGCCAGGACCGAACAAACGGCCAGGGTCTGCGGGCGCCAGTGCGGTTTGGCAAGGATCGCCAGTGCAAGCACTTGTAACACCCCAAGGATCACCAACACCGTAGCAAGGTTGGGCAAGTGTTGATCAAGCCGTCGTTGGGCCACCAGCAGTCCGCCGATGAACAACGCCGGCATCAGCAGCCACAGGCCTTGCAACAAGCCGCGTAGCCAACTGAACACCCGACCCTGGGCCACGGCAAAGGGATAGGCCGCGATGATCGCTGCCATGGGTAGCATCGGCAGCAGGTAGCGGGCTTTTTTCGCCAGGGGAATGGAAAGCCCGACCATCACGATCAACCCGGCTGCGGCGCAATACTTGAGCAATTGCAGTGTCGGCCCGGTGTCGCGCGGTTTGTTCAGGGCCAGTCCCAGCAATGCCAGCAGCGCCAGGGGATAGGCCAGCGCATAGTTGCCCATCGAACTGGTGAAGTAGTAGAGCGAGCCGCTGACGCCTTCGCTACCGTCCATGCGTCCCATGAACTGCATGCGAATCACGTCCTGCATGAAGACCGGACCCGCGCTGGCTTTGGCCATCCACAGTAGCGCGCCGACACACAGACCCAGCAATACAGCGGCCGTCAGGCCGAAGCCGAAAAACCGCTGCCATTGGCGATTGAGCAGGAAATAGCTGCACAGCATGCCGGTGGGAATCACCAACCCGATCGGCCCGCGCAGGCCGAAACCCAACAGCAACAAGGCGAAGATCAGTAGCCATCGACGGGGTGCCGAGAAGTGATCGGCGGCGTAGCCCAGGTAAAACACGGCAAATGCCACCGCCGCGAGCATCAAGTCCTGGGAAACCGCGCGCGCTTCGGTGATGAAGGTGTTGGTCAGCAACATCAGGGCGATGCTCAGCAACGCCCATCGGCTGGAAACAGGTGCGACCAGACGGTACATCAGCGTAACGATGACCGCCCCGGCGATGGCGCTTGGCAACCAGGCACTGAGGCTGGTGACCTGGCCGAACGGCAGGGCCGTCAGCCAGATGAACAGCGTCGAAAGCCCCAGGTAGTCAGCGTAGGGCTGACCATAGGTGGTAGGGAAAAACGACGGCCCGTGTCGCAGCATCTCCTGGGCAAACAGCACGAAGCGCGAATCGAAACCGATTGGCGCTTGCTGGTATACCCCGGCGATGAACAACAGCAGGGCCAACAGTCCCACGATGCAGGACTGTTGGCGGATGGACAGCGACATTACGCTGAGGCGTCGAGTGAGTCGGACGGCCATTGTTGATGCGGGATTGGCAACTTGCGCGATTCGCCACGGCCCATCGGGAAGTACAGGAAGCCGCCACGGGCGAGGCGCTCGGTGTCGTACAGGTTGCGTCCGTCGAAAATCACCGGGGCAATGAGACGCTGGCGGATCAGGTCGAAATCCGGTGCCTTGAATTGCTGCCACTCGGTGCAGATGATCAGCGCATCAGCACCGGTCAGCACCGATTCCGGCGTGCCCATCAGCATCAGCTTCGCTTCATCGGGATACAGCTTCTGGGTTTCCTGCATCGCTTCGGGGTCGAACGCACGCACGTTGGCGCCAGCGGCCCAAAGCGATTCCAGCAGGACCCGGCTCGGCGCATCCCGCATGTCGTCGGTGTTGGGTTTGAATGCCAGGCCCCAGAGAGCAAAGGTCTTGCCCTTCAGATCGCCCTTGTAGAACGCGTTGATGCGTTCGAACAGCTTGTGTTTCTGCCGTTCATTGATGGCTTCCACCGCTTGCAACAGATCGTTGGAGCAGTGGGCCTCTTCGGCACTGTGAATCAGGGCGCGCATGTCTTTGGGGAAGCACGAACCGCCATAGCCGCAACCAGGGTAGATGAAGTGGTAGCCAATACGGGAGTCGGCGCCGATGCCCAGACGAACCGATTCGATGTCGGCGCCCAGGTGTTCGGCCAGTTCGGCGATCTGGTTGATGAAGCTGATCTTGGTCGCCAGCATGCAGTTGGCGGCGTACTTGGTCAGCTCGGCACTGCGCAGGTCCATGAACATGATCCGGTCATGGTTGCGGTTGAAAGGGGCATACAGGTCGCGCATCACATCGCGCACTTCATCGCGCTCGCAGCCGATGATGATACGGTCCGGACGCCGGCAATCGGACACGGCCGAGCCTTCCTTCAAGAACTCCGGGTTGGAGACGATATCGAATTGCAGCGAACGCCCGTCCTTGGCCAGGCATTGGTCGATGTGTGCACGCAGGGTATCGCCTGTGCCGACCGGTACAGTGGATTTCTCCACCAGAATCAGCGGTTGTTCGCGGTGCCGCGCGACGGCGTCGCCGACGGACAAGACGTAACGCAGATCCGCCGAGCCATCCTCGCGGGACGGTGTGCCGACCGCGATGAACAACACCTGGCCATGTTGCACCGCGAACTGTTCATCGCTGGTGAACTGCAACCGCTTACCGTCCAGGCCTTCGCGCACCAGGCTGGCAAGCCCCGGTTCGAAAATGCTCACATGGCCCTGTTGCAGCAACTTGACTTTTTTCTCGTCAATATCCATGCAGACCACGTCGTGGCCAACTTCC
This sequence comes from Pseudomonas fluorescens group sp. PF-69, assembly GCF_054481235.1. NCBI lineage: Bacteria > Pseudomonadati > Pseudomonadota > Gammaproteobacteria > Pseudomonadales > Pseudomonadaceae > Pseudomonas > Pseudomonas fluorescens group sp. PF-69. The sequence goes on from NZ_JBTMNC010000001.1 coordinate 5,039,245, forward strand.
GCCAGGACTGCGGCTTGCACCAAGCCAACATAACCGCTACCAAACACACTGATTTTCATGAGGCATTCCTAAGTTCGGGCGCACTTGCAGGTCGAGAATTAATGGTGATGACGCCCAGGATGACCAGGGCGACGCCAAGGCTTTTTGAAAGGCTGAAATCTTCGTGAAACAGCGGCAGGCTGGCGGCCAACAGGTACACCAGTGCGTAGCTGATGCTCAGCAGCGAGTAGGCCCGGCCCAGGGGCAGGTCACGCAGGGCGAGGAGCCAACTGAGCATTGAAAGGGCATAGGCAAGGATAGCGGCCAGCACCACGGCGACCGCTGCCAGGTCGATCGGGGCGCTGAGCCATTGTTCAGGCGACGGCAGGTGGCTCATGCTCCAGCGCATGCCCAACTGCGCCGCACTGACCAGCAGCACGCTGCCCAGGGCGAAGGTGATTCCGCGACGCGGGTTCATGCGTGTTGTCCCAGCAGTGCCACGCCACCGATCACCAGGGCTACACCCAGCCAGTGACGGCGGTCGATGGTTTCGTGGAAAACGAAGCGTGCGACCAGGGTGATCAGCACGAAATTGAGGCTCAACATCGGGTAGGCGATGCCCACTTCGAGGCGCTGCAGCACCAGCAACCAGACCAGCAAGCCCAGCCCGAGCGAGACGAGCGCCAGCCACAGCCACGGCGAGCGCAGTTTCTGCGCCCAGCTCGAGGGTTGCCCGCGCCAACTTTCCACTGCGTATTTCTGGGCAACCTGGCCCAGGCACGTCAGCAGGCAAGCGAGCAGCAGCAGAATCAGGCTCATGGCGCGGCCTGAGGAATAATCAAAATGACCAGATTGCCTTGCTCATAACGCTTGCCTTCCTTGGGCAATTGTTCGAGCTCGTGCAGTTCGTCGTCACCTTTGACCCGCATCACCACACCGACCGAGCCTTGTTGACGGGCTTCGAGCATCCATTGCTGGATCTGATCGGAGTTGACGCGCTGCTTCAACGAATCAGGGTAGGCAAGGCCATACTTCAATTCGCCGACCGTGTTGTAGAAAGACACGTCCGGGCGCTTCGTTCGCCAGGCCAGGGCCGAAGCCGCTCCCAGGTCATTGCTCAGCAAACTGGTGCTCTGGCCGAGCGCCTGCGCGTGATCGAGGATGAACTGATCGGGCGTCTTGTTGGCGACCACCGAGTTGGGCAGGCCGGCCGGCAGCAGGCCGATCAGCAGCAGGCTGCCAAAGGCCGGCGCCCCCCAGCATTGCAGCGGCCTGAAGGTTTGCAGCAGGTTGGCCATGATCCAGCCGATCAGACCGATAAACACCAGCACCAGGTTGTGCAGTTCATGGTCGTACAGCGGCTTTTTAAGCTGCAGGTAGACCAGGGCGAGCAGGGTGATCACGCCCAGTGCAAGGTTGAGAATCCCGTTGATACCGAGGATCCGGCCTTGCTCCAGTTTCAAGCGATCGGCCAGGGTGTGACCCAGCAGCAGGGCCAACGGCAGCAGGCACGGCAGGATGTAAGCCGGCAGCTTGCCTTTGCTCAGGCTGAAGAAAATCAGCGGCATCCACAGCCACAGCAACAGAAACGCAATGTTGGTCTGGCGACGGGTCTGCCACGCCTGTTTCAGCGCCGGCGGCAGCAACGCCACCCACGGCAGGCTGAACCCCACCAGCAACGGGAGGTAGTACCACCACGGCGCATCATGCTGGGCGTCTTCCCCGGCGAAGCGGCGGATATGTTCGTGCCAGAAGAAGAACCGCCAGTAGTCGGGCTCCTGCGCATGTACCGCCAAGGCCCATGGCAGGCTGACGACCACGGCCACGACAATCGCCACCGGGCCGTAGACCAGCAACTCGCGCCAGCGCTTTTGCCAGAGCATCCAGGGCAGGGCGATCAGCACCGGCAGCAGCCAGGCGAGAAAACCCTTGGTCATGAAACCCATGCCACACGCCAGCCCCAGCACTGCCCAGGCGATCAGACGTTGACCGCGGCTCGTGCTATCGACAGCAAACCACAAGGCAACCAGGCTCAGGTTGACCCAGAAGGTGAATTGCGGGTCGAGGTTGGCGTATCCGGCCTGGCCGGCGATCACCATGAGGCTCATGTACAACAGCGCACAGGCGAAACTCTTGCGCGGCTCGTTCCACATCCGCCGGGCGATCAGGTAGCACAGCAGTACGCTCAAGGCCGTACTCAGCGCCGAGGCGAAACGCACACCGAACAGGTTTTGACCGAACAGCGCCTGGCCAATGGCAATCATCCAGTAGCCGGCAACCGGTTTTTCGAAATAGCGCACGTTCATGAAATGCGGCGACACCCAGTTGCCGCTCAGCAGCATGTTCTGGCTGATCTGGGCGTAGCGGGTTTCATCGGGAATCCACAGGCCGTGGGTTCCCAGAGGCAGCAGGTAAGCCAGCGCCACAAGGGCCAGCAATAGCGGGAATGCCCAGCGTTTGCTCATGCGTCTTGCACTCCCAGCCAGCCTTCGCGACCTTCGAGTGTGCCGCGCACCACGCGACCGGTCGGCAAACTGTCAGGGGTGTCGGGCAGCAGATCGCCCAAGGGTTGAAAGTGAATGCCTCGCTGCCGAGCATCGCTCAGCAGTTGGCGGAAATCATTGGCCATCAGAATCCCTTCTACTTCGGCATGTATCGTGTAGACATTGAGTTTTTCCGGTGTGAACCGGTCAAGGATAAAACTGTTGAAGTCTTTGGCGGCGACGTTCGGACCGACCACTTCGTCAAAGGTCGGCAGATCCACGGGGATTTGTGGCGCACCCAGACGTCCATCGGCCAGTTTCGGCTGGAACAGGCTCTGACCGCGACAATCGCTGTTATAGCGAAAGCCGAAGCGCTGCTTGGCCTCGATCACGCGCTCATCCGCACGCCAGCCGGCGGCGGCCGAACACTCGATCTTTGCCCCGAGGATGTCGCTGAGGGTATCCACGCCACGACGAATCTGCTCGATCAATTGTGCGTCGCTCCAGCGTCCGGCATTGGCCTGCCAGCCATGGTGATCCCAGGCATGCAGGCCGACTTCATGGCCGGCGTCACGGGCTTGACGCATCAGGTGCCCGAGATCGCGACCGATCGGTTTGCCCGGCCATGCAGTGCCGGCCAGCAGGATGTCCCAGCCATAGAGGCCGGCCGCATTTGAGCGGAGCATTTTCCAGAGGAATTGTGGACGGATGAGGCGCCACAAGTGGCGCCCCATGTTGTCCGGGCCGACGCTGAAGAAAAACGTCGCCTTGACCTGTGCCTCGTCCAGCATTTCCAGCAGCCGGGGCACCCCCTCACGGGTGCCTCGGTAAGTGTCGACATCGATGCGTAGGCCTGCCTGCATCAGCGCTTGTCCGCGATTTCGAGCATGGCTTCGCGCAGGAAGAAGTCCAGGGTGTTGCCGATGGTTTCGCGCATTTCCACGGTCGGCTCCCAGTTCAACAGGCGCTTGGCGTTGGCGATGCTTGGCTTGCGGTGTTCCACGTCCTGGTAACCGGCACCGTAGAACGCCTTGCTTTCCACGTCGCGGAAACCGGCGAAAGGCGGGAAGTTGTCGCGCAGCGGGTGAGCTTCGAACTGACGCAGCAGCTCTTCGCCCAGTTGACGGATGCTGGCTTCGTTGTCCGGGTTGCCGATGTTGATGATCTGACCGTTGCAGACATCGTTATCGTTGTCGATGATCCGCGCCAGCGCTTCGACGCCGTCGGCAATGTCAGTGAAGCAGCGTTTCTGCTCGCCGCCGTCGAACAGGCGAATCGGCGTACCTTCCACCAGGTTGAGGATCAGCTGGGTGATGGCGCGGGAGCTGCCGATACGTGCCGAATCCAGACGGTCCAGACGCGGGCCCATCCAGTTGAATGGACGGAACAGGGTGAAATTCAGGCCTTTGGCGCCGTAAGCCCAGATCACGCGGTCCAGCAGCTGCTTGGAGACCGAGTAGATCCAGCGTTGCTTGTTGATCGGGCCAACGATCAGGTTCGAGGCGTCTTCGTCGAAGTTCTTGTCCTGGCACATGCCATAGACTTCCGACGTCGACGGGAAGATCACGCGCTTGTTGTACTTGACGCAGTAGCGCACCAGCTTCAGGTTTTCCTCGAAGTCCAGTTCGAACACGCGCAGCGGGTTGCGGGTGTATTCGATCGGGGTGGCAATGGCCACCAGCGGCAGGACCACGTCGCACTTCTTGATGTGGTATTCGATCCACTCGGAGTGAATGCTGATGTCGCCTTCGACGAAGTGGAAGTTCGGATGGCTGCGCAGACGGTCGATGGCGTCGGAACCGATGTCCAGGCCATAAACCTCGTAGCGATCATCACGCAGCAGACGCTCGGACAGGTGGTTGCCGATGAAACCGTTGACGCCCAGGATCAGCACGCGGGTGCGACGCGGCGCGCGACCGGACTCGGCACCGCGCAGCACGGAACCGTCCACCAGGCCCAACTCGTTGGCCAGTTGCGGGCCGCTCAGGTACAGGCCGTTGTCGTTGCGCTGGCCGGCGGTGATCACCAGCGAGTCTTCGCCACAGGCAATGCGCAGCGGATCGACACTGATCACTCGGCCCGGAGCCTGGCCTTCATTGCCCTTGGCCACTTCGGCACTCCAGACAATCAGCTTGTGCTCGCCCACCGCGCAGAACGCGCCTGGGTAAGGCTGGGTAACGGCCCGAACCAGGTTGAACAGTTCTTCCGCCGGTTTTTGCCAGACCAGCTTGCCGTCGGCTGGTGTGCGGCGACCGAATACGCTGGCCTTGGATTCATCCTGCGGGGTTTCAGTGACTTTGCCTTGCAGCAGCAGCGGCAGGGTGTCGCGCAGCAGGTCGGTGGCAGCCAGGCGCAATTTGCCGTGCAGGCTCAGCGCGGTGTCGCTGCGTTCGATCGAAACGGCGCGCTGGGCGAGGATCGCACCTGCGTCGGCGCGCTTGACCATGCGATGCAGGGTCACGCCGGTTTCGGTTTCGCCATTGACCAGCACCCAGTTGGCCGGCGCGCGGCCACGGTAGCTTGGCAGCAACGAACCATGCAGGTTGAACGCACCTTTGCGTGCGGTGGCCAACAATGGCTCGCTCAACAGGTTGCGGTAGTAGAACGAGAACAGGTAGTCGGGGTCGAGCTTGCTGATGCGTTCGATCCACAGCGGATGGTTGGCATCTTCCGGCGCATGCACGGTAATGCCTTTGCTCGCACACAGTTGCGCAACGGAACCGTAGAAGGCGTTTTCCTTGGGATCATCGGCGTGGGTGAAGACGGCGGCGATTTCGATACCGCTGGCGAGCAGTGCTTCAATACCGGCACAACCGATATCGTGATAGGCGAAGACAACAGCTTTTGCGCTCATGGGTGAACCCGATCAGAAGAAGTGGAGGTGAGGCCATCGATGGTGGCAACGGAAACAGGAGAGGCAGGCTGGCTACGCAGCACCTTTTCGATAAAGAAACGCGGGCGGGCACGGACATCGCTGTACATGCGGCCCAGGTATTCGCCCAGCAGGCCCATGCCGATGAATTGCCCGCCGGTGAACACGAACAGCACGGCGAACAGGACAAAGGTGCCACCGCCGGCCCAGCCGGCACCGAATGCCAGACGCAACACGATCAGGGCGAAGGCGAAGAGTACGCCGAGGCCCGCCATGGCGAAGCCGACGATGCTCAGCAGGCGCAGCGGCGTGGTGGTCATGCAGGTCACCAGATCGAACATCAGGTTGATCAGGCGCATGGGGCTGTATTTGGAATCGCCGTGTTCGCGCTCGGCGTGGTTCACCAGGATTTCCGTGGTGTGACGGGCGAAGCTGTTGGCCAGGATCGGGATAAAGGTGCTGCGCTCGCGGCAGGCCAGCATGGCGTCGACGATGGTGCGTCGGTAGGCGCGCAACATGCAGCCATAGTCGCTCATGGCCACGCCGGTGGAGCGTTGCACGGCGAGGTTGATCAGTTTCGATGGCCAACGGCGCAAGGCCGAGTCCTGACGGTTGTTGCGCACGGTGGCGACGACGTCGTAGCCCAGTTCAGCCTGGGCCACCAGGCGCGGAATTTCTTCAGGCGGGTTTTGCAGGTCGGCGTCGAGGGTGATCACCACGTCGCCCTTGCACTGCTCGAAACCGGCCATGATCGCCGCGTGCTGGCCGTAATTGCGGTTGAGAATGACCGCCACTACCGGGCTGTCGGGGCGGGAGGCGGCCTGTTCCAGAAGATGGGCGGAGTCATCGCGACTGCCGTCGTCGACCAGTACGATCTCGTAGGGGTGGTGCAATTGGTCACACGCCGCTTCGGTGCGGCGCAGCAATTCCGGCAGGCTTTCTTCTTCGTTGTAGACCGGAATCACGATCGAAACGAAGTTGATTGGGTAAGGTCTCACAGGCGTGTGTCCAGGCAGTTTTCTATGGCGCCGACAACGCGCTCGACGTCATCGGTGGTCATGTCGGGGAACAGCGGGATCGAACACAGTCGGGCCGAGTTCCATTCGGTATTGGGCAGGTACAGGTCAGGGTAACGCTGGCGATACCAAATATGCAGGTGTGTCGCGATGAAGTGAATGCCGGTGCCGATGTTCTGTTCCTGCAGAGCTTTCATGAACGCTTCGCGGTCGAGGCCGCAGCGCTCGGCGTCGATACGCAGGATGAACAGGTGCCAGGCGTGTTGCTGGGCATGGGCAGGAATGGCGAGCGGTTGCACCGGCAGACCTTCCAGGCGTTTCAGGTAGGTGTTGGCCAGCAGCGTGCGTTTGGCGTTGATCTCGTCCAGCCGTTCCAGTTGGACCAGCGCGATGGCGGCATTGATGTCGGCCAGGTTGTACTTGAATCCCGGTTCCATGACTTGCGCCTGGGGCTTGCGGCCATGGGTCAGGCGGTCGTAAGCGTCGACACCGAGGCCATGGAACTTGAGCATGCGTACTCGCGTGGCCAGGGCTTCATCGTCGGTCACGAACATTGCGCCTTCGGCACAGGTCATGTTCTTGATGGCGTGGAACGAAAAAATCGCGGTGCCTGTGGAGCCGACGTGGCGACCTTTATACCGCGTACCCGCCGCGTGGGCGGCGTCTTCGATCACGGTGATGCCGTGCTTGTCGGCCAGTGCATACAACGGATCGAGATCGAATGCCGCGCCGGCGTAGTGCACGGGAATGATGGCTTTGGTGCGCGGGGTGATTGCCGCCTCGATGCTCGCCACGTCACTCATCAGTGTGTCACGGTCGACGTCAACGAAAACGGGAGTCGCACCCAACAGGCTGATCATGTTGGCGGTGGACACCCAGGTCTGCGAGGGCGTAATGACTTCATCGCCCGGACCGATGCCCAGTGCCAATAGAGTGATATGCATTCCGCCTGTGGCCGAGGACAGTGCCACGGCATGACGGCAACCGACATAATTGGCGAAGTGTTCTTCCAGCGCCTGGTTTTTTGGCCCCGTGGTAATCCAGCCCGAGCGCAGGACTTGTTCTACCGCGGCAATTTCCTCATCGCCGATACTGGGGCGGGAAAAGGGAAGAAAAGCCTGACTCATGCGCACCTCTTGGCAGAAAAAGAGTGTAGCCGTTGAGGCTAGAAAAAATGGATCCGGTTGCAGTCTAGACAAAAAAACACATCAACGAGAACGAGTTACTTGAGGTTGGTGAGAAATACCGTCCGTTGACTTTTCCAGCAACGGTCGGCACGTTGGGGAAATGCCGAGGGTCGCAAAAGCCGCATGAGGGTATGCCCGATTTTGTGAAAGGAACATGAAAAAACGGTCGGCGAATCGTTTATCCAAAAGCTATTAAGCGGCTGTTCAGACTTTTAGGTTTTTTCACTGCTTTTATCAGAAAAAGCTTACAGAAATATGGCGCCGCATATGGTCTGTTTTCCACCCTTAGTTGTTTCGTTGAATTGTTTTCATTCAAGGCCGTTTCGTTTGATTGACTTACCTGTTGTTGACTCGAATATTCCCAAGACCAATCCACTGACGCTGTATCTGGCGCGACTGGCGCCGTCCAGCCAATTGACCATGCGATATGTCCTGCAGGACGCTGCCGATCGTCTGGACTTCGAAGACGTGAACATCGAAGAGATCCCTTGGCATCAACTGCAACCTGAAGATGTGATTGCGCTGGTCGCCACCCTGCGCGCCGATGGATACGCACCGAATACCTCGTCGCTGTACGTCAATGCGGTACGCGGTGTGATGAACGAAGCGTGGCGCATGAGCCTGATCAGCCAGGAGCACTTGCTGAAAATGCGTTCGGTCAAGGGGATCGCGGGCACGCGCCTGTCCCAGGGACGCAATCTTCGCCGGACGCTGATCCAGGAACTGATGGAAGTGTGCGCCGCTGATCCGCGACCGCAGGGCCTGCGTGACGCGGCGATCATCGGGATTCTGTACGGCTCGGGAATGCGCAAATCGGAATCGGTGAACCTGGACTTGAATCAGATCGACTTCACCGAGCGCAGCCTCCGGGTCACCGCCAAGGGCAACAAACAGTTAATCAAATACGCCCCGGCCTGGGCCTTCGCCAAACTTGACGCCTGGCTGGAGCTGCGCCGATCACAGTTGAAGGAAGGCGAGGCCGACGACACCTTTCTGTTCAACCGCATACGGCGCGGCAGCCACATCACCCGTGAGCGCATTACCAAGCATGCGATCTATTACATCGCCCGCCAGCGGGGCGCCCAGGTGGGGGTGAAGATCATGCCCCACGATTTTCGCCGCTCGTTCATCACCCGGGTCATCGAGGAGCACGACTTGTCGATCGCCCAGAAACTCGCCCACCACAGCAACATCCAGACCACGGCCAATTACGATGTGCGTGATGACAATGAGCGGCGCCGGGCGGTTGATCGCTTCGACCTTTGAAGGGAAGGGTGAACGGTCAGCTCAGGACATGGGCGTGACCGATGGTCGAGACCTGTACGGTACTGCCAGTCGGTGGCGCGTACATGCCGGAGCTGCGTACCAGCAGTGATCGACCTGGCGCGTCGTCGGCGTTCAAGGATTGCAGCTCCACGGTCAGGGTGCAGGTGTTGCCGCTGAAATCCCGCTCGGTCACCACCGCGTTGCAACCGGCAACCTCTGTCGTGTTGGGCACGATGCTGGCCAGCTGCAATTGCTCGGGCCGCAGCATGATCTGCGCCGAGTTGTTGTTGCGGTGGTTGTTGACCGGAATCCGACCCAGATCGCAATGGGCCCAGCCGGCCTCGATTCGGGCGGGCATGACCACGGCGTCACCGAGAAACAGCGCGGTCTCTTCATCCTCGGGATAGCGGTAAAGGTCGAGGGGATGCCCGGACTGCACCAACCGCCCATTACGCATGACCGCCAATTGATCGGCAAAGGACAAGGCTTCGCTCTGGTCATGGGTGACCAGAATGGTGGTCACGCCGGCGTCCGCCAGCAATCGCGCGACCAGTTTGCGCATGGCGGCGCGCAAGCCGGTATCGAGCGCCGAAAACGGTTCATCCAGCAGCATCAGCCGCGGTTGCTGGGCGAGGGCACGCGCCAGCGCCACCCGTTGTTGCTGTCCACCGGACAGCTCATGGGGCCAGCGGTCAGCCATGCGCGCGTCAAGGGCAACGCTGTCCATCAATTCAGCGATGCGTTCTTGCCGTTCGCGGCCCTTGCTGGCCAGCCCGAAGCCGATATTGGCGGCCACGGTCATGTGCGGAAACAAGGCGCCGTCCTGTGGGACATAGCCAATCAGGCGTTGGTGCGCCGGCACCTCATGGGTGCTATCGACAAGCGTCTGGCCGTTGAGCGAAAGGCGGCCGGTATCGGGAAATTCGAAGCCGGCGATCATCCGCAGCAACGTGGTTTTGCCCGATCCCGACGGGCCGACAATCACCGTGCGGCTGCCAGTCGGCACCGACAGGCTGACGTTATCCAGGGCCCGGTGGGAACCGTAGGATTTAGAGATCGAATGCAGTTCTAGAGCGTTCATCGGCCAGCCGTTTTCTTGGATTGGTGATAAAGGAGCCCGGTCAGCGGCAGCGACAGGACAATCATCAGCAGCGCGTAGGGCGCTGCGGCGGCGTAATCGATTTCGCTGGTCATGGCCCAGAACCCGGTCGCCAGCGTGCGCGTGCCGTTGGGGGCGAGCAGCAGGGTGGCGGTCAGTTCATTGGTGATCGCCAGGAACACCAGCGCGGCACCCGCTGCAGCACCCGGAGCGGCCAGGCGCAGGGTGATCAGCCACAGGGCCTGGGCAGGCGAGCGGCCCAGACTGCGAGCCATGTTTTCCAGTTCAACCGGCGCCTGGGCGATACCGGCACGCAGGCTCACCAGGGCGCGAGGCAGGAACATCAGCAGGTAAGCCAGCAACACCGTAATGGTGGTCTGGTAAATCGGCCGGGCAAAGTGGATGGTCGCCGTCACCAATGCCAGCGCCACGACGATCCCTGGCAGCGAACTGGTGATGTAGTTGCAGCCTTCCAGCAGCCGTTGCAGGCGGCCCGGTGAGCGAATCGACAGCCAGGCAATCGGAATCGCGGCGCAGGTGGTCAGCGCCGCCCCCGCCACGCCCAACAGCAGCGTCTGCTCCAGGGCCGGAAGTAGCTCGGGCAAGTCCCAGACCTGGGTGCCGCCGGCCATCAACCATTTACCCAGGGTGAACAACGGTACGCCCAAGGCCAGGACACAAGTGATGATCTGCAAGGCCAGCGCAAGTGCCTTCAAAGGCGCGCTCAGTTGCACCACCCGTTGCTCCCGGGCACTGCCTGAACCGACACGGGCGTAACGCGCATTGCCGCGCGCCGCCGATTCTGCGGTCAGCATCGCCAGGCAACACAGGGCCAGTATGCCGGCCAGCAGGTTGGCGGCTGGCCCGTTGAAGGTGGACTTGAACTGATCGAAGATCGCAGTGGTGAAGGTGTCGAAGCGGATCATCGCGTACAGGCCGTACTCGGCCAGCAGGTGCAAGCCGACCAGCAAGGCACCGCCGCAAATGGCCAGGCGCAATTGCGGCAGCACCACGCGGAAAAACACTGCCCAGGGCTTGAGCCCGAGGGACTCGGAAACATCTTCGATGGCCGGGTCGAGTCGGCGCAGCGTCGCGGCCACCGGCAGGTAAAGAAACGGGAAGTAGGCGATGACCGACACCAGCACGCCGGCGAACAGCCCGTGAATCGGTGGCACCAGGCTGACCCAGGCATAACTGTGAACGAAGGCCGGCACCGCCAGCGGCGCGGTGGCCAGCAACGACCACCAGCGTCGTCCCGGCAAATTCGTGCGTTCTGTCAGCCATGCCAGCGCCACCCCCAGTGCAATACACAAAGGAATGGTGATAACGACCAGCAACACGGTGTTGACCAGCAATTCACCGACGCGCGGCCGAAACACCAGTGGCACCAGGGTGGACCAGCCGGTCTGCAGATAAACGCCGATGACGAACGCAATGGGGAGCAACGCCAGCAGGGAAACCAGCACCGACAGGCCGATGACCCACGCGCCGCCACGGCTCGCGAACCGGCCGCGTGATCGACGACGCAGGTGGGCAGGTATCGCCTCGGCGATACCTGCCGGCAGGGTTTCAGGCAACAATTAAAGTAGTCCGGCCTGAGTCATGAGCTCCACGGCTTTCTTGCTGTCGAGTTTGGAAGCATCGACAGTTGGCGCGTCAAGCTGCTGCAAAGGCACCAGTTTTGGGTTGGATTGAGCGTTCTTGCCCACGGCGTATTCAAACGAAGTGCCGTTCTTGAGCGTGTCCTGGCCTTCCTTGCCTGTCACGTACTTGAGGAATGCCTGGGCTTGTTCCTTGTGTTGGCTGGAGGCGAGGACGCCGCCGCCCGAGATGCTGACAAAGGCACCCGGATCCTTGTGTTTGAAGTAGTGCAGGGCGGTGTTCTTGCTGTTCTCACCGGTCTTGGATTGATCGACCAGACTGTAATAGTGGTAGATCACGCCGCTGTCGATCTGCCCGGCATTGACCGCCTTGAGCACCGAGCTGTTGCCCCGGTAGGCGGTGAAATTGGTTTTCATTGCCTTGAGCCATTCGAGGGTCGCGGCTTCGCCTTTCTGCTCCAGGATGGCAGCGACGATGGCCTGGAAATCGGCCCCGCCCGGCGATGCGGCCCAGCGGCCTTTCCAGGCTGGCGCCGCGAGGTCCATGATCGATTTCGGAAGCTGTGTTTCCGGCAGCTTGCTCGGGTTGTAGACGAATACGGTAGAGCGAGCGGCGATCCCGACCCATTTGCCGTGGGCCGGGCGGTAGGCGGAGTCGACTTGGTCCAGGGTGGTTTTGTCGACCGGGGCGAACAGACCCGCGTTATCGACCAGGACCATGGCGGGAGAGTTTTCAGTCAGGAACACATCGGCTGGCGACGCGGCGCCTTCCTGCACGATCTGATTGCCCATCTCGGTGTCATCACCGTTACGCAAGGTGACGGGAATACCGGTTTCCTGGGTAAAGCCTTCGACCCATGCCTTGGTCAGACCTTCGTGCTGCGCGTTATAAACCACAATACCGACGCTGTCGGCTGCATACACGTGGCCAGCACTCACCAGGGCGGTGGCCAGCAGGGCTTTTTTCAGGAATGACGGCAAACGGGAAATCATGCGGGGGCAGCTCCGGCTTTTAAGAATCGAACACGTAGAGTTGACGAGGATAGGACGTCGCTCAGTGTAGTTCAATAGGAATCATTTGCATGTTTGGCGGGCGAATGTAGTGCGGAGAATGAGAAAAAAACGTCAAAAAAATCGTTAATTCCTGTCATTTTACGCTTCAGCGAAGGCCAGTAACGGCTCAAGCGCGGGCTTCTGCGCAAAGGGCTCGCGCAGCGTTGCCCTGGACCCGAAAAACCAGTGCACCCCTGACGCAAAAAAAACCGAGAACCCGTCGAGGGTCTCGGTTTTTCACATCAATCGCTGTCAGGGCTGGCTTTGCGGGAAGATCAGAACTTCCAGGTTGCCGCGCTGAAAACGCTGGCCGTCGATGGGCAGTAATTCGACTTCCTGAATCTCATCGACACTGTTGACGCGCATCACCACGCCGACCGAACCCTTTTTGCGCGCCTCGGTCATCCACTGCCCGACGTCTAACTTGGTGACTATGCGCGAAGCCATGGCCGGGTCGCTGAGGCCGTATTTCAACTCGCCGGCAATGTTGTAGAGATCGACCTGTGGACGTTTCATCAGCCAGGACAGCGCCGAGGCCGCCCCCAGGTCATTGCTGAGCAATGACGTGGTCTGCTTCAGGCTGTCCAGGTGCTCGGCGATAAACCGGTCGGGCATTTTGCTGTCGACAATCTGGCTCGGCATCGCGGCCGGCAGCAGCGCGACCAGCAGCCAGATGCCAAGTGCCGGTATCGCCCAAAGCTCCAGGGGACGCAGGATCTGCAGGGCGTTGGCGATGATCCAGCCAACCAGCACGATGTACACCATGGACAGGCTGAACATCTCGGTGTTCGCGTAGATTTCCCTGGTCGCCTGAAGATAGAGCAACGCCAGCAAGGCGCCGGTGGCAATGACGACATTGAGCCAGCCGTTAATGCGAATCGCCCGGCCTCGCGCTTGGGCCAGCAACTCGGTCACGGCATGTCCCATCAACAATGCCAGCGGCAACAGGCACGGCATGATGTAGGTCGGCAGCTTGCCGCTGCTCATGCTGAATACGGCCAATGGCAACAACAGCCAGAGCAGGAGAAAAGCAAAGACCGGTTGGCGCTTGTTCTTCCAGGCCTGGATGAAGGTCGTTGGCAACAACGCCGCCCACGGCAGGCTCGAGACCACCATCATTGGCAGGTAGAACCACCAGGGACGGGCGTGTTGTGCGTTATCGGCGGCGAACCGGCGCACGTGCTCGTTCCAGAAGAAGAAGTTCCAGAAATCCGGTTCTTGATGGTGGATGGCAAGCACCCAGGGCAGGCAGACGATGATCGCAACGAGCACCGCCAGCGAGCCGTAGCCCAACATTTCCTTGAAACGGCGCTGCCAGAGCATATAGGGCAGGGCGATCAGCGCCGGCAACAACCAGGCGAGAAACCCCTTGGTCATGAAGCCCATGCCGCAGGCAAAGCCCAACAATGCCCAGGCCCCCAGCCGACCACGGCTCGTGCGGCCGTCGATGGCGAACCACAGCATGACCAGGCTCAAGTTGACCCAGAACGTAAACTGCGGGTCCAGGTTGGCGTAGCCGGACTGGCCGGCGATCAGCCCGAAACTCATGTAAAACAGCGCGCAGGCAAAACTTTTGCGCGGATCGTTCCAGAGTCGGCGGCTGATCAGGTAAACCAGCCAGACGCTCAGGCCGGTACTCACCGCCGAGGCGATCCGTACCCCGAACAGGTTGTCGCCAAACACCGCTTGCCCGATGGCGATCATCCAGTAACCGGCAATGGGTTTTTCGAAGTAACGGATACCCATGAAATGCGGTGAAACCCAATTACCGCTCAGCAACATTTCCTGGCTGATCTGGGCATAGCGGGTTTCATCGGGAATCCACAAGCCATGGGTCATCAGTGGCAGCAGGTAGAACGCCACGAACGCCACAGCCAGGGCACACAGGATCCAGCGCTCACTGAAAAGCATTGGCCGGGAGGCATTACGGGGCAAGCCGTCAACAGATCGGGTTAAGGAAGGGTGGTGCGTCATTGCTCGTCCTTGGTACTCGGAAGTTGCCTGCAAGTATGGGCAGTTTCAGGTGGTTGGCCGACGGTGCCGAATTGATTACGTGTCATTTAGTTTCAGCGAAAACTCAATAAAGGGGAGTGCGCTCACAAGTGCACTCTTAACTAAGCCTGATGGTTGTTTCAGTGTTTTTGATCAGACAGCAAGTGCCAGTCTTCTGCCTTGACAAGGCCGACTATCTGAAGCTCTCCATCGTTCGCGATGTGCACGAACAATGAACTGCCGTATTCACTGGTAGCGGCATGTTTGAAGCCGGTCTGGGCTTCAAAATCGCTGATGCATCCGCTGTGCGTCACCAGTACCAGATTGTGTCCGGCACGCTTGTGCGCCACGACGTCATTGCGCAGGGTACTGCCACAAGTGGCTAGCCAATCCTGGGCCTGCGCGTCTTTTCCAAACATGTAATGTGCGGTTTGCATCGTGCGGGTCAGCGGGCTGGAAAGGACATCGGCCTGCGTCATCCCCAGGCCCGGAAAGCCTTGCCCGACGGCCTTGGCCGCTTCACTGCCCAGGCGGGTGATGCCATCAGCCGGGCCCAGGCAAGGGTTGGTTGAGCGGTCACAGCGTTCAGCATGGCGCACCAGGACCACCACCTCGCCAGCCGCCCATTCCTGCAACAGTTGAGTCCTGACTTGCGTTCCGGCGTCCACCAGATTGACCGGCGATTTTTGCCACCAGACAAAACCGGTCACCAGCGCGGCAACCAACAGCACACCACTGAGTGTCAGCAACGGTTTGAGCAGGCGCTTTGCCTGAACGGGGTGCTGAGACCCTTTGTGCGAAAAGCGGTTGATCAACTTCTTTCTACCTGCGGGGGCGCATTTGAATGTGCTGTTAATGACAGGATTCAAACGGCGCCGAATGATTGCCTCATAACCAAGAGGGCGATTTAGTCGCGGTGGAAACTAAATCCGTGCAGGTGTCGGGGGGGTGAAATGAATGTGAAAAAAACGCAACGAGGCTCGAACGGATAACTTAGCGGGTTATTGGTAACTCTTATCTTTTACTGGGGCGTAACGCGCAGTAGAACCGAATGGAGATCAATCGGCTCAACGGCGATCCCGTCACCGTTGATTGCCGAACTTGTGCAAGTTGATCAGGTCGCTGACGGACAACTCGAGCGGGTCCCCGAGGCGCCCTGGCTGATCAGCGCAGCGAGGCGTTTAACGTTGGTCTGTTGTGCCGCCACCAATTCATCGATGGATGGCCCGGAAGGGGTCTGTAACGTACTGTGGCAGGTCATCAGAATCTCCTCGCCGTTGCGCAGACGCCATTTCACATCGATGAGCCCGTATTGGCCGGGGATCGAATCAAAACGCTGTACTTCCAGGCGCACCGAAAGTTTGCGTTGCGGATTGCTGTTGACCATCTGATCGGCCAGGGCACTGCGCAACTCATCCACCAGGCTCGCCCCCCACCACTGGGTTTCGAGGATCGCCATGCCCGTATTGCCCTCGCGCACGACGATTTGTGGACGATCGACCTGGGGCGGGACGATCAGGCTTTCAATCCGGATATCTGTCGTTGTTCCCGAGTGGGTGCTCAATTGAGCCGGGGTCAGGGTGTGGAACTGAATCGGATCGCTGCGGCAGGCGGCGAGCACTGCCAACGCAGCGATCAACATAATCTTCAGCGGAAAAACCATGGGTGAGGCTCCTCTGGTCATTTGCTCGGTGGTCCTTGCAGATCAATCGGGGCGGCGTTGTCGGGGCGGCCGCGAATCAGGGATTCCGGATGCCGTCCCAGGTAGTCCGCCAGATCACGCAATGAACGGGATGTGCGCCCGAGTTCGTTCAGGGTCTGGTCCAGTTTTTCCCGTTGTGGCGAATCATCGGCCAGGGTGGAATGGGCCGATTGAAGTGTCGAGTTGGCCGTTTGCAGGGTCTTGCTCACGTCCGTGAGCGTGTTATACACGCCAGGCAAGGTCTTGGCGTTGAACTGTCCAAGGCTTTTGCGCAATTCGACCAGGTTGCTGTCGAGATTGCTGGCAATGCGCTCGATCGGCAGTTGATTGATCTTGGCGACCATGGCTTCGAGTTTTTCCTGCAGTTGTTCGAGGTTGCCAGGAATCGTCGGAATCATGACCGGGTGCACGTTGGCATCGAAGGTGACTTTTTCCGCTTTCGGGTAGAAGTCCAGGGCGATGTACAACTGGCCGGTCAACAGATTGCCGGTGCGTGCCTGGGCGCGCAGGCCGTTTTCGACGAAGGAACCCATCAGCCGCACACCGCCGGCTTCATCGTTGGGGTCATGATTCATGGCCTTGAGCATTTTCTGATGAGCCGGACCCAGGCGTTGCGGATAGATCACGATCCCGACATTGACCGGGAAACTGCGTTTTTGCGCGTCGAAATCGAGATTGACTCCGACCACCTTGCCAATCTCCACGCCCTGGAATTCGACCGGAGCATCAACCTTGAGCCCGCGCAAAGCCTGATCGAAGCGCAGGGCGAGGTATTGCGCCTTGCCATTGGGTGGCGCCAGGGCGGTTTGCTGGTCCTCGAACAATTCGTAGGTATATTCCTCCGCGGCCGGCTTGTCGTTGGGACTGTATTCAGGCGCACGGAAGGCAATGCCGCCGACCAGCAAGGCGGACAAGGATTCGGTCTTGACCGCGAAGCCGTTGGCGCCGACGTTCACATCGACGCCACTGGCATTCCAGAAACGGGTGTTCTCGGTAACGTACTGGTCATTGGGGGCGTGGACGAACAGGTCGATGTTCACCCCCTTGCCGTCGGGGTCCAGGGCATAGGCCACAACCTGGCCGACCGGGATCTTGCGGTAGTACACCGGAGAGCCGATATCCAGCGACCCCAGGTCCTCCGTATGCAGGGTGAAGCGTTTGCCCGGTTCGCCGTAGGTGATGGGGGGCGGGTTTTCCAGGCCCTTGAAATTTTTCGCCCTGGCATTGGCCTGGCCGATATCGGCGCCAATGTAATCCCCGGACAACAGGGTATCGATGCCCGACACGCCGCCGGCGCCGATACGCGGGCGCACGACCCAGAATTTTGAGTCTTCGCGGGTAAAACTCTCCGCCTGCTTGGCCAGTTTGACGGTCGCGTTGACGCTTTTCTGATCGTTGCTCAGTTCCACGTCCGAGACCTGGCCGATCACCACGTTGCGGTATTTGACCTCGGTCTTGTTCGCCGTCAGGCCGTCACCGGTCTTGAAGGTGATGGTGATGGTCGGCCCCTCCTGCAGGATGCTGTGCACCACCAGGGAAATGCCCACCAACACCGCGACAATCGGCACGATCCAGACCAGTGACACGCTGAAGCGGCGGGTCTTGACCGGCGCCGGTCCGGGAACCTGCGCCCCGTCAGTGGCTAGTTGCTTCATCCGTGATCTCCTCATTGTGTGGGGCTTGCGGTTTTTCATCCCAGATCAGGCGCGGATCGAAACTCATCGCCGACAGCATGGTGAACACCACCACCAGGCCAAAGAACAGAATGCCGGGCCGCGGTTCGATATCGGCCAGGGCTTGAAACTTCACCAGCGAGGCCACCAGCGCCACCACTATCACGTCGAGCATGGACCAGTAACCGATGACCTCGACGAAGCGGTACAGCTGTGATCGCTCCTTGCGCGCCCAATGGCTGCCCCGTTGCACCGTCACCAGCAATAACGTAATGGCCACGAACTTGACGCCGGGCACCGCGATACTGGCGATAAAAATGATCAGGGCGATGTCCCAGGAACCGGCCTCCCAGAACTCCAGCACGCCACTCATGATGGTGCTGTCGGCGCCATGGCCAACCATTTTGGTGTTCATCACCGGTAGCAAGTTGGCCGGGATGTAAAACACCAGGGAGGTGATCAGGTAGGCCCAGGTGCGGGTCAGCGAATTGGTTTTGCGCCGGTGCAGCGGAGCGCCGCAGCGCTCGCATTCGTGGGGCTCGTGGGTCATGTCGCAGGCCAGTCCGCAGCTGTGACACAGGCACAAGCCGAGTTCACGGGCCTCCGGAGGCGTTGTCATAGGATGTCCCAGAGTTCGCGAATGTCGCGCCCGGCAATGCGGATCATCATCAGGCTGAGGATGGCCAGGGCAAACAGGCCGATCCCCGGCAACACATCGAGAAAACCGGCGAGTTTGATCACCGCGACCATTGCCCCCAACAGGCAGACTTCCAGCATGCTCCAGGGCCGCAGGGTTTCCAGCCAGCGCATGCAGAACTTGAAAGCGGGCGAGCGTCGGGCGGCGAGGGCGAAACCGAGGACCCAGATCAGCAGCAACAGCTGAAAGATCGGTGCGATGATCATGGCGATGGCCGCCACCATGGCGATGAACGTGATGGGCCCCAGACTCAGGGCCATGACCGAATCCCAGAGCGTCGCGCTGTTTTTCAGGCCCTTGAGACTGATGCTCATGACCGGGTAGAAATTGGCGAAAACCCACAGCATCAGCGCGGTCAGGGTCAATGCCAGACGCTGCTGGAGCGTCAAGCCGTCATAGCGCTGCAGCACCCCACCGCAGCGGGTGCACAGGGTTTTCTGGTGTTTGGCGAGCGTGACTTTCTCGTACACACAGTCGCAGTGCTCGCAAATGATCAGTGGGGCAGTCGTCGCCATTGGCCAAGCTCGACAGGAGGCAGGAATGAATGAGCACCTCCTCAATATAGAAGTGACTGGCCATTGAGCAAATCGAAAGGCAATTTGAAGACTGAATGAAGCGGCCTGATCAGCCGGCTACCGGTGGCGAGGGGGCTCGCCACCGGGTGGGTTTATCTCTTGAGGCCAGCCTCAGCCCAGCACTTCACGCAGGCGATACCACAACATGCCGAGTGCCAGCAGTGGCGAACGCAGAACACGGCCGCCGGGGAAGGTCATGTGCGGCACGGCGCTGAACACGTCAAAGCCGTGGCTGTGACCCGCGTGAATGGCTTCACCCAGCAACCTGGCGCACCAGTGGGTCACGTTCAGGCCATGACCGGAATAACCCTGGGCGTAGAACACATTGGGATGCTGGCTCAAGCGCCCGACCTGCGGGAAGCGATTGGCGGTGATGCCGATCATGCCGCCCCATTGATAGTCGATGCGCACATTGGCCAATTGCGGGAAGACCTTGAGCATCTGCGGACGCATATAGGCCGAGATGTCCCGTGGATCGCGCCCCGAGTAATGGCAGGCACCGCCGAACAGCAGGCGCCGGTCGGCGGATAACCGGTAATAATCCAGGCCCACTTTCTGGTCGCACAGGGCCAGGTTTTGCGGAATCAGTTGTGAGGCGAGCTCTGCCGACAACGGTTCGGTGGCGATGATGTAGCTGCCCGCCGGCAGCACCTTGCCGCTGAGTTTCGGCTCAAGCTCTTCCAGATGTGCGTTGCAGGCCAGTACCAGGCTGCCGGCGCGCACCGTGCCACCGGCACAGCGCACCTGCACGGTACTGCCATGGATCAATTCCAGCACCGGGCTCTGTTCGAAGATCCGCACGCCCAGGGACTCGGCGACTTTCGCCTCGCCCAGCACCAGGTTCAGCGGGTGCAAATGCCCCGACCCCATGTCCACCAAACCACCGGCATACACACCGGAGTTCACCACCTGCTCACGGATCTGCCCCGGTTCGATCAGGCGGGTTTCATGGGCGTAACCCGATTCCTTCAGCCCGGCGTATTCGGCTTTCAGGCCGGCGAACTGCGCCGGGGTGTTGGCCAATTCGCAAAAGCCCCAGCGCAGGTCGCAGTCGATGCCATGCTCGCGGATACGCTGGCCCACGAGTGCCACCGATTCGATACCGGCCTGCTCCAGATAGCGCACGCCGTCGGCACCGATGTGCCGGGCGAAACCGCTGACGTCATGGCCGATTCCGCGAATCAACTGGCCACCGTTGCGCCCGCTGGCGCCCCAGCCGATCCGCCGGGCCTCCAGCAGGATCACCGAGAGCCCGCGCTGGGCCAGTTCGATGGCGGTGTTGACGCCGGTGAAGCCGCCGCCAATCACACAGACATCGGCGACCAGGTCCCCGGCCAGCACGGGCCGGGGCGCCATGCCCCTGGCCGAGGCGGCGTAGTAGGAGAGCGTGTGTTCCTGGGTGTACTGGTTCATTGGTTGGACTTCACTTTGCTCCAGGAACGGGTCATCAGACGCATGATCGACTGCGCAGGCGTGGTGGAAATGTAGAGTTTGTCGAGCACTGCCTGGGAGGGGTAAACCTCGGGATTGTTCACCAGTTCGGCGTCCATGTACTGCTTGGCGGGCGGGTTCGGGTTGGCGTAGCCGACCGAGGCGCTGACCTTGGCGATCACCTGTGGATCGAGCAGGTAATTGATGAAGGTGTGGGCTTCTTTCGAATTGCTGGCGTCGGCCGGGATGGCCAGCAGGTCGAACCACAAGTTGGCGCCTTCCTTGGGAATGGCGTAGGCGATGTTCACGTTGTTCTTGGCTTCCTTGGCCCGGTTGGCGGCCTGGAACACATCACCGGAGTAACCGAACGCGACGCAGATGTCGCCGTTGGCCAGGTCCGACACGTACTTGGAGGAGTGGAAGTAGGTGACGTACGGACGGATACTCAACAGCTTGGCTTCGGCTTTCTTGTAGTCCTCGGGGTTTTCGCTGCGCGGGTCCATGCCCATGTAGTTGAGCACCGCCGGGAACACTTCATCCGCCGAGTCCATGATCGACACGCCGCACTGGCTGAGCTTCTTGATGTTTTCCGGTTCGAACAGCACGGCCCAGGAGTCGATATGATCGATCCCCAGCACCTGCTTGACCTTGTCGACGTTGTAACCGATGCCGTTGGTACCCCACAGGTACGGCACCGAGTGAGCGTTACCCGGATCGTTTTTCTCCAGCAGAGCCAGCAGTTTCGGGTCGAGATTCTTGAAGTTCGGCAGTTGCTCGCGGTCCAGCTTGAGGAACGCGCCGGCCTTCACCTGGCGGGCGAGGAAGTGGTTGGATGGCACCACCACGTCATACCCGGTCCGCCCGGCGAGCAGTTTGCCCTCCAGCGTTTCGTTGGAGTCAAAAACGTCATAGATCACCTTGATCCCGGTGTTGGCCTGGAAGTCGGCGAGGGTGGTCTCGCCGATGTAGTCGGTCCAGTTGTAGACGCTGACCTGTGGCTGAGCCTGGGCAACGGCGCTGAACAATACCGCCAGCGCAACCGGAACCACGGACTTCAATAGACGCATAGCGACACCTCTTCGAATTATTGGATTTTCAGGCGTTTCTTCATTGTTCTGGCGGCCGTCATCGCGAGCAGGCTCGCTCCCACAGGGGAATGCGTTTCAAATGTGGGAGCGAGCCTGCTCGCGATGAGGTCTGTGTGGGCGAAGCAGGTCTCAGACGCTGAGCATCAGGAACTCACGCTCCCAGGAGCTGATGACCCGCTTGAAGTTTTCGTGCTCGGCGCGTTTGACCGCGACATAGCCCCGCACGAACTTGCTGCCCAGATAACGGCCGACGGTCTCGCATTCTTCCATCTGCGACAGCGCTTCCTCGATGGTGATCGGCAGGCGCAGGTTGCGACGTTCATAGGCGCGGCCCTGGACCCCGGCGCTCGGTTCGACGCCCTCGACCATGCCGAGGAAACCGCAGAGCAAACTGGCGGCGATGGCCAGGTAGGGGTTGGCGTCGGCGCCCGGCAAGCGGTTCTCCACGCGCATCGCCTCCGGGCTGGAGGTCGGCACGCGCAGGCCGACGGTGCGGTTTTCTTCGCCCCATTCCACGTTCACCGGTGCCGAGGTGTCCGGCAGGAAGCGGCGGAACGAGTTGACGTTCGGGGCGAACATCGGCAGCACTTTCGGGATGTATTTCTGCAGGCCACCGATGTGGTGCAGGAACAGCTCGCTCATGTTGCCGTTTTCATCGGCGAAGATCGGCTTGCCGGTGGCGACTTCCACCACGCTCTGGTGAATGTGCATGGCGCTGCCGGGTTCATCGCCAATCGGCTTGGCCATGAAGGTCGCTGCCACGTTGTGCTTGAGCGCGGCTTCGCGCAGGGTGCGTTTGAACACCGTGATCTGGTCGGCCAGGTCCAGGGCGTCACCGTGACGGAAGTTGATTTCCATCTGCGCCGGGCCGTCCTCGTGGATCAGCGTGTCGAGGTCCAGTCCCTGCAATTCGCACCAGTCGTAGACGTCTTCGAACAACGGGTCGAATTCGTTGGCGGCATCGATGGAGAACGATTGGCGACCACTTTCGGCACGCCCCGAGCGGCCCATCGGAGCCTTGAGTGGCAAGTCCGGGTCTTCGCAGCGCTGGGTCAGGTAGAACTCCATTTCCGGCGCGACGATCGGCTTCCAGCCCTTGTCGGTGTACAGCTGCAGGACTTTCTTCAGCACGTTGCGTGGCGACAGTTCGATCGGGTTGCCGAACTTGTCGAAGGTGTCGTGAATCACGATGGCGGTCGGCTCGATGGCCCATGGCACCAAGTACACCGCGTCGGACACCGGCTTGCAGACCATGTCGATATCGGCCGGGTCGAGCAGGTCGTAGTAGATGTCGTCGTCGACAAAGTCCCCGGTTACCGTTTGCAACAGCACACTTTCCGGCAGGCGCATGCCTCGCTCATGCAGGAACTTGTTGGTGGGTGCGATTTTGCCGCGTGCAATGCCGGTCAGGTCGCTGACGACGCACTCGACTTCGGTAATCTTGTGATCTTTCAGCCAAGTGAACAGCTGATCGAAAGGGACATTCATAAAGACCTCGTTATTGGTTTTATTAACGCCAGGAGAAGCCGATTTCATCTTTCGGACACTTCCCCTGTAGCGCGTTGACGACTATCTTGGGCGAGCCTTGCGCTTCCATCTATCCACTTTAAGCAGCACAAAGCGCACCAAAAGAGTGCGCCAGGTCACCCATGACAGCCCCTACGACAGTGTGTAATCCGTTACAGGTTCAAGCGTTCAACACCGCCGACGTGGCCGAGCAAATCCGCGCCACACCGGGTTGGGTCCAGCATTACCAACAGATGTCGCCGGGGCATTTCGCCGGTCTGGTGCGCTATCTCGACCTGCAAGGCGTGGAAATTTACGAGGAACACATGAACACCCGGGTCGAGCAGAATTTCAGTGCGCCGCAAGGCTCGCTGGCGTTCTGCTTCGATCGCAGCGACAACGCGCTGTATGTGCTCAATGGTGAAAGCCGCAACATCTGGATCACCCCGGAGAACTACCAGGAAATCGCCGTGGTGTTCGGGCCGGAGTTCGTGCAGCGTCACGCGCTGGATGTGGCCAGGCTCGAAGGGCTGTTCATGGCCCCGCTCAATTCGCAGCAGAATGCGCTGTTCAGTCGCTGGCTCAGCGGCACCCTGACACGCTTGTCGCAGACCTTCGATCCGCCGAGCCGCGAGGCGCTGACCCAGCAGTTGCTTGACGATTGCCTGTTCATCCTCGACAACGCCTGCGTGTGCCTGGACCAGGGCGCGTTGCAGCGCCGTGCGGGGGAACGGGCGATCATGAAGCGGGTAGGGGAATGGGCGGCGGATACGCCCGAAGAACACCTCAATCTGCTGGAGCTGTCCCAGGTTGCCGGGGTTTCACTGCGTCAGTTGCAACACGCCTTCAAGACGTTCACCGGCATGGCGCCGACCCAATGGCTGCGCCTGCGTCGCCTCAACAGCGCCCGCCGGGAATTGCTGATCAGCACGCCGTCGCAAACCACCGTCGCCGAAGTGGCGATGCACTGGTCGTTCTGGCACCTGGGGCGGTTTTCCAGCAGCTATCGTGCGCTGTTCAAGGAGTTGCCGAGCGACACCCTCAAGCGTGTGAGTGCCGCGCAGCCGAGTGGTCGCGGGCGCCGTTAGAAGGTCGGCGGGGTGATCACCCAGATCACCACCGCATCGACGTCCCCAGGGTTGCCGTAGCGGTGCGGCTCCTGGCTGGAGAAACTGAAACTGTCGCCTTCGTTGAGCTGAAAGTAGCGCTCGCCGACCCACAACTCGAAACGCCCCGAGAGCAGATAACCCGCTTCTTCGCCGTCGTGGCTGTAGCTTTGCTGGCTGTAGGTGCCCGGAGGGAAACGCGAATGCAGCATTTCCAGGTGCTGACTGGGCTGTGGCGTCAGTAACTGGTCAATGATGCCGTCCTCGTAGTGCACGCTCAGACGACTGTTCTTGCGCACGACAATGCCGTCGTCCTCGGGAGCGGTGACCGCTTCGCTGGCGAAGAACCACTGGATGGTCACCCCCAGGCTGCGGGCGATATTGAACAACGCCGGAATCGACGGGTACGCGAGGTTGCGCTCCAGCTGGCTGATGTAGCCAGCGGTCAGTTCGCTTTGTTGCGCCAGCTCCGCCAGGGTCATGCCCCGGCGTTTGCGCAGGCCACGAATCCGCGTGCCGAGAAAATGCGGTTCGGCGCTGCCGGTTTCAGGCGGTGTCTTGCTGTTGTTGCTCATGGGGAATTCCGAACCGGTGGCTACGCCCCGCCCCCTGTAGGAGCGAGCCTGCTCGCGATGAACGTCAAGACACCGCGTTTATCCAGAAAGCGCGCGTCATCGTCAGCGTCCATCGCGAGCGGGCTCGCGCCTGCAAAGAGCGGTCATTTAGAGTCAAAGCCCCGGAGTATAAACAGCCTCAAAGCTCCCACGCGACTTTCAGGCCCTCATAAATCGCTTCTTCGGCCGTTCGCGGCGCCAGGCAGTCGCCAATGCGCCGGAACTCAACCAGTCCCTGCAGTTCGGCACCCAGGGTGTCCACCGGCTGATGGCCCTGGCACAGCACCAGGGTGTCGATGTTTTCCATCAGCATCGGTTCGCCGCTGGCGGTGTGTTGCAGGTAGACAGTGTTGTCATCGCAACCGTACAAACGCGCGTAAGGAGTGATGGCAATCCCCAGTTTGTGCAGCTCGCCGGCCAGTTGATCACGTACGTACAGCGGCAGGTTTTCCCCGCAATGGGTGCCATTGACCGCCAGTTGCACCTGATGCCCGGCACGGGTCAGACGCTCGGCAATGCCGGGGCCGATCCAGTCGCAGCGCCAGTCGACCACCACCACCGACCGGCCGATCTGCACCTCATCGCGCAGTACCTGCCAGGCGTCCACCACCTGCAATTCGCCACCGCGTTCGAAGTGCGGCCAATAGGGTTCGGCGCCAGTGGCGACGATGACCATGTCCGGTTTTTCCCGTTCGACCAGGGCACGGTCGACCCGGGTATTGCGCACCACACGTACCCCGGCCAGTTCCATTTCCCATTGCAGATTGGTGCTGGCGCCACCGAACTCGCTGCGCCGTGGCAGCAACTGCGCCAACAACACCTGGCCACCGAGTTGCGAACTGGCTTCGTACAGCGTCACCTCATGCCCGCGTTGGGCGGCGACAGCCGCGGCTTTCATCCCGGCCGGGCCACCGCCGGCAATCATGATGCGTTTGCGCGTGCTCGCGGGTCGGCGCTCGCCGAAGATCAGCTCGCGTCCGGTTTCCGGGTGCTGGATGCAGGAAATCGGCAAGCCCTTGTGGAAGTGCCCGATACACGCCTGATTGCAGGCGATACAGGCGCGTACGTCTTCAGCGCGGCCGGCATCGGTCTTGTTGGGCATTTGCGGGTCGCAGATCAGGGCGCGGGTCATACCGCAGACATCCGCCTGGCCACGGGCAATGATCAGTTCGGCTTCCTGGGGCTGGTTGATGCGCCCGGTGACGAACAACGGGATGTTCAAGCCCGCCTTGAAGGTGCCAGCCTCCTTGGCCAGGTAGGCGGCCTCGATCGCCATCGGCGGCACGATATGCACCGCGCCACCGAGCGAGGCCGAGGTGCCGGCGACGATGTGTACGTAATCCAGTTGCGCTTGCAGCGATTGCACGGCGGCCAGGGATTCGTCTTCGGTCAGCCCTTCGGGGTCGCGCTCATCGGCGGAAATACGCAGGCCGACGATGAACTGCTCGTCGGTGCCGGCGCGAATGGCGGCAATCACTTCACGCAGGAAACGCAGGCGTTGTTCCAGTTCACCGTTGTAGCCATCGGTGCGGCGGTTGACCCGTGGATTGATGAATTGCGCCGGCAGGTAGCCGTGGCTGGCGACCACTTCAACGCCATCGATACCGGCCTGATGCAGGCGCCTGGCAGCAGCGGCATAGCCGGCGACGATTTCGTCGATCATGCCTTGATCGAGCGCACGCGGCATGACCCGGAAACGCTCGTTGGGCACCGCCGAGGCGGAGTAGGCCACGGCCAGCAAGCCATCGCTGGACTCCATGATTTCCCGCCCCGGATGGAACACCTGGGACAACACCACGGTGCCGTGGGCATGGCAGGTTTGCGCGATTTTGCGGTAGCCGTCGATGCAGGCGTCATCAGTGGCCATCAGCACATGGGAGGTATAACGCGCGCTGTCATGCACGCCGGCCACCTGCAACACGATCAGCCCGACACCGCCTTCGGCCCGCGCCCGGTGATAGGCGATCAACTGTTCGTTGACCAGATTGTCGGTGGGCATCGAGGTGTCGTGCCCGCTGGACATGATGCGGTTTTTCAGGCGCTTGCCACGGATCTGCAAGGGTTCGAACAGGTGCGCGAAGGCAGGGGTCGGGCTCGGCATGGTGCGGGTACTCCGGGCAGTCTGACCTGTAGGTGCGAGCTTGCTCGCGATGGACTTGAGGACGACGCGTTCATCCAGACAACACGCGTTAGCGTTAACGTCCATCGCGAGCAGGCTCGCTCCTACAGAGGTTTTTTGTGTTGTTATTTTGTTCTATAGAAATTTACCCGCAGTAAAAAATCAACTTGTTTTTTTACTGCGCCTTGCAGTAGTTTGAAATGGCACCCGCATCTTGGGGCGAACCTCACAACAATAAAAAAGGGCCACACCGACTTGAGTTCGGCGGGCACCTGCACGAGGAACCACTGATGAAATCGCAAACGCTCAAGCACGGTTTTTATCCCTTGGTGTTGTCCATGGTCATGGGCCTGGGCAGCGCTCAGGCGGCATCGGAGATGGTGGTGGTCGGTTACGGCGGCGCCGGACAAAAAGCCCAGGATGTGGCGTTCTTCCAACCGTTCAGCGTGGTGGATCAAAGCAAGGTGATCCAGAGCGAATACAACGGTGAGATGGCCAAAATCAAAGTCATGGTCGACACCGGCAACGTCGATTGGGACGTGGTGCAGATCGAGGGGCCGGACCTGATGCGTGGCTGCGAGGAGGGCATGTATGAGCGCCTCGACTGGACCCGCCTGGGCCATGCCGATCAATTGATCCCCGAAGCCGCGCAGGAGTGCGGTTCGGCCGCGCTGGTGTGGAGCGTGGCGATCGCCTACGACACCGACAAACTGGCCCGGGCCCCCACCTCATGGGCGGATTTCTGGGACGTGCAGAAAATCCCCGGCAAACGTGGCTTGCGCAAACGCGCGGTGTACAACCTTGAGTTCGCCTTGCTGGCCGACGGGGTGAAAGTCGAGGACGTGTACAAGGTGCTCAATACCCCGCAAGGCGTGGACCGGGCGTTCGCCAAACTGAACCAGCTCAAGCCCTACATCCAATGGTGGGAGGCCGGCGCCCAACCGCCGCAATGGCTGACGGCCGGCGATGTGGTGATGACCTCGACCTACAGCGGGCGCATCGCTGCCGCCGCGCAAACCGGCAGTCATCTGGGGCTGGTGTGGCCCGGCAGTCTGTACGGCATGGACTACTGGGCGATCATCAAGGGTTCCAAACACGTCGATCAGGCCAAGCGCTTTATCGCCTTCGCCAACCAGCCGGATGCCCAGGTCAATTACGTGAAACAGATTCCTTATGGCCCGACCAATACCGAGGCCGCCGCTCGCCTGGACGATAAACTGGCGCAATGGGTACCGACGGCGCCGCAGAACCTCAAGGGCGCGTTGTCGATGGACGTCGGTTTCTGGGTTGACCATGGCGAGGAGCTTGAAGAGCGCTTCAACGCCTGGGCCAGTAAATAACCGCCTGTGGCTGGACGTCCTTGCACGTCCAGCCGTACTGTCTGCCCAGCCGACCAGTCTGGAGAATTAAAACAATGAACGAAATCGCGACTCACCTGACGGCCGCGCCTGCGCGCAGTGCTACCGAACAGCGCCTGCGTGAAGAGTTGGCCGCCTGTTATCGCCTGATTGCGCATTTCCGCATGACCGATCTGATTTTCACCCACATTTCGGTGCGTATTCCCGGCCCGGAGCATCATTTTCTGATCAATCCGTATGGGTTGATGTTTGAGGAAATCACTGCATCGAATCTGGTGAAAATCGACCTCAACGGCCATGCCGTGGAGGCGTCGTCCTACCCGGTGAACCCGGCCGGTTTTGTGATTCACAGCGCGATTCATGGCGCCCGCGAAGATGCGCAATGCGTGCTGCATACCCACACCAAATCCGGCTGTGCGGTGGCCGCGTTGAAGTGCGGCTTGTTGCCGGTGAATCAGATCTCCATGGAGTTCTACGGTCGGGTCGCTTACCACGACTATGAGGGCGTGGCGCTGGACATGAGCGAGCAGCAACGGCTGGTGCAGGACCTGGGCGACAAGCCGGTGCTGATGCTGCGCAACCATGGCTTGTTGACCGTCGGCGAAACCGTGGGGCAGGCGTTCTTGCGCATGTACTACCTGGAAAAAGCCTGCGAAATCCAACTGGCCGCGCAGGCCGCCGGTGAGTTGGTGCTGCCCCCGGCTGAAGTCTGTGAGCACACCGAGCGCCAGTTCAACGACCCTGGCCGACCGCTGGATGAAGGTGAATTGAACGACCCGGATGCCATGCAATTGGCCTGGGCGGCCTTGTTGCGCTTGCTTGAGCGGGTCGCTCCGGGGTATCGGGATTGATCCGGATCTTCTGTTGATGGGAATGACGCCATCGCCGGCAAGCCAGCTCCCACAGGATGTGTGGGTGTAGCCGGAATGCATGAGCGACCGAAAAAACCTGTGGGAGCGAGCTTGCTCGCGATGGCGGCGTGTCAGGCAACGTAGAGGTTGAGTGTGCCGACGCCATCGCCGGCAAGCCAGCTCCCACTGTAGGAGCGAGCCTGCTCGCGAAAAACGCGCGGGCAACACGGGCATTCAGACGGTCGGCGTTATCGTTGACGTCCATCGCGGGCAGGCCCGCTCCCACAAGGATTTGCGTGGAACCCAAAACCGTAGGAGCGAGCCTGCTCGCGATGGCGGCGTGTCAGGCAACGTAGAGGTTGAGTGTGCCGACGCCATCGCCGGCAAGCCGCGCTCCCACAGGGTCACAGACGCACACCAGACTGGAGACATGACAGGCTCTTGCTGTACAGTCGTTCAGCTTGCCGGCGTAGTGCGAGCCCCCATGATTGAACCCAGGAGCATGTCACCCATGAATCAGGAAGCCCGTTTTTCCCGCATGGAACCGGAGTTGCGCAAGGCCAATCTGATCGAGGCGACGCTGGTGTGCCTCAAGCGCCACGGTTTCCAAGGGGCGTCGATCCGCAAGATTTCCGCCGAGGCCGGGGTCTCGGTGGGGCTGATCAGCCATCACTATTCCGGCAAGGACGAACTGGTGGCCGAGGCCTACATGGCGATCACCGGGCGCGTCATGACCCTGCTGCGCGATGCCATGGAACAGGCCGCACCCAATGCCCGCGAACGCTTGTCGGCGTTTTTTCGCGGCTCGTTTTCCGCCGAATTGCTCGACCCGCAACTCATTGATGCCTGGCTGGCGTTCTGGGGCGCGGTGAAAACCGCCGAGGCGATCAATCAGGCCCACGACCATTCCTACGGCGAGTATCGCGCCATCCTGCGCAAGGTGTTGATGGAGCTGGCACAGGAGGAGGGTTGGGAAAACTTCGATGGCGATCTCGCCGCGATCAGCCTAAGCGCCTTGCTCGACGGCCTGTGGCTGGAGTCCGGACTCAATCCGGGGACCTTTACCCCGGAGCAGGGCATCCAGATTTGCGAGGCCTGGGTCGATGGTTTGCAAGCGGGCGGTCGCCAACGGTTCTGTATCAAGACGAGCAGCTGTTGATCGGTTGTTCAGCAATGGCTACTCTCTGGCGCTGATGCAGAAAAACACTCTAATAAGAAATGCGCCTTCGGGCATAAGCAGGACAACCAGTAATGACGCCTCGGGTACTGATCGTCGATGACGATCCGCTGATTCGCGAACTGTTGCACGCCTACCTGTCCCAGGAGGGTTACGAGGTTCATTGCGCCGCCACGGCGGAACTGGCCGAAACCTTTCTGGCCAGCCAGACCGTGGACCTGGTCATGCTCGATATCCGCTTGCCCGGCAAGGACGGCCTGACCCTGACCCGTGAGCTGCGGGTGCGTTCGGAGGTCGGGATCATCCTGATCACCGGGCGCAACGACGAAATCGACCGCATCGTCGGCCTCGAATGCGGTGCCGATGACTACGTGATCAAACCTCTCAATCCACGGGAACTGGTGTCCCGGGCGAAAAACCTGATTCGTCGGGTTCGTCATGCGCAAACGCCCCAGCCTGTAGCGGCGGTCGCCAAACCGGTCAAACAGTTCGCCGACTGGTCGCTGGACACCGATCGCCGGCGCCTGATCGATCCCTCCGGCAGCGAAACCCTGCTGACCCACGGCGAGTACCAACTGCTCAGCGTGTTCCTGCGCAACAGCGGCCACACCTTGAGCCGCGATCAGTTGATGGACCAGATCCGCAACCGTGAATGGGTGCCCAACGACCGCTCCATCGACGTGCTGGTCGGCCGCTTGCGCCGCAAACTGCACGACGACCCGGCGGAACCGCAGTTGATCATCACCATCCACGGCGCCGGCTACCTGTTCACTGCCAGCCTGGCGGCGTGACGGCCGTGGGGCGACTGCTCTGGCTGATGCTGGCGCTGGTGGCGGGCAATGCCCCGGCCGGGGAAAAAGTCCGCTACTGCGATTATCCGGTCTACCCGCCGATTTCCTGGAGCGACGGCAAGCAGGTCCGTGGCCTGGCGCCAAGTGTGGTGAAAAAGCTGTTCGGTGAGCTGGGCTATGACGTCGAAACCGTGGTGCTGGGCAACTGGAAACGCTGCCTGCTCGATGCCGCCGAAGGCCGGGTCGATGTGGTGCTGGCCTACAGCACTGCGCAACGGGAACAAAGCATGCTGTTTTCCACGGTGCCGGTGCTGCGCGAAGAGGTCGCGTTATTCATCAATCGCCAACACCCCGTGCAGTTCGAACGCCTGGCAGACCTGGCCCATTACCGTGGCGGCTTGCTGTTCGGTGAAAGTTACGGCGTGGAATTCGATCGCATGGTCGCGCAAAACAACAACATCGAATGGGTCTCCGACAGCCGCCAGAACTTCGGCAAGCTGATTCGCGGGCGCATCGATTTCATCACCCAGGAACGCCGCACCGGCCAGCTCTACATCGAAAGCCTGGCGGGCGCCAAGGACATCGTCGCGTTGCCCAAGGCCCTGAGCGTCGACTACCTGCGGGTCGCGGTTTCCCGACGCTCGCCGCTGGCCAGTCAAATGCCGCAGATCAATGCGCAACTGCAGCGCATGGTCGATGCCGGCGACATAGAGCGCTTGCTCAATGAAAGCGAAGTCACCTACCGCGACATGATCAACCTGCCGGTGAACGAACAATGATGCGCCCGCGACCCGGTGGCCTGTTGCGGCGCCTGCTGCTGTTCATTCTGTTGTTCAGCCTGTGCTTCACCGTGCTCGCCAGTACCGTGCAGCTGTACATCGAATACCGTCGGGAAATGCGCGACATCGACTCGCGCATGGAGCTGATCCGCGCCGGTTATCTGGCGAGCCTGGAGCGCAGCCTGTGGGACCTGAACCAGGAGCAATTGAATGTGCAGTTGCGCGGCCTGGTGGACTTCTCCGATGTCGCGCGGGTGCACTTGAGCAGCCCGGATTTCGACTTGCTGCATGGCAATCCGGATCCGCTCGGGCCGTTGCGCGTCGAACGTTTCGCCCTGGACTACCAACCGCCGTCCGGGCCGTTGCGGCACCTGGGTGAACTGGAAGTCAGTACCGATCTGGGGGCGGTGTATCTGCGCCTGTATGCCACCGGGTTGACCAGTTTGTTGTGGATGGGGGCGTTCCTCTGTGGCCTTGCGATTGCGCTGTCCTGGCTGTTTTACCGTTTGGTCACCCGGCACCTGCAAGTCATGGCAGGGTTCGCCCGGCGCATTGCGGCCGGCGAATGGCATGAGCCGCTGCGCCTGCACAAACGACGCAGTGTCCACAAAGACGAAATCGACACCGTGGCCCACGCCCTCGACGACATGCGCCGGGCCATCCTCAGCGATATCGACCGCCGGGAAAGCGATCGGCTGGCCTTGCAGGACAACCGCGACGAGTTGCTGAAAATGGTCGAGCGACGTACCGCCAGCCTGATGCGCGCCAAGGACGAAGCGGAAGCGGCCAACCTGGCAAAGTCACGGTTCCTGGCGACCATGAGTCATGAGTTGCGCACACCCCTCAACGGCATCCTCGGCATGGCCGAGTTGTTGCGCGGCGCCAGCCTCGATCCGCAGGACAGTAAACGCCTGGATGCCTTGCACAAGGCTGGTGAGGGATTGCTGACCATCCTTAATGAAGTGCTGTTTTTCGCCAAACTGGAGGAGGGCGCAAGCCTGCCTGAACCGGTGGATTTCTCGATTCGCCAATTGATCGATGAAGTGCTGACGCTACTGGAGCCCAAGGCGCTGGATAACGACACCATCCTGCAGTGTCGGGTCGATCCGCGAATCGCCGAGTATCACCACGGTGCCGAGCAATTCTTGCGGCAGGTCTTGAGCAATCTGTTGGCCAACGCCATCAAGTTCACCGAGTGTGGTGAGGTCAGTGTCGAAGTGGCGTTGCTCGCGCAACCTGAAGGGGGAGGCGGGGATCGTCTGCGGGTGAGTGTCACCGACAACGGCATCGGCATTGCCCCGCCGATGCAGGCGAGGATTTTCGAGCGCTTCACCCAGGCCAGCGAGGAAGTGGCGCAGCGCTTCGGCGGCACCGGGTTGGGGCTGGCGATCTGCAAACACCTGGTCGAGCAAATGGGTGGCAGCATCGGTGTCACCAGTGAAGTCGGGCGGGGCAGTTGCTTCTGGTTCGAGTTGACGTTGCAACCCGCTGCAGGCGTCACGGCGCAACGACCGATCACGGTGGCAGGGCCGGCATTGAAGGTGCTGGTGGTTGAGGACGTGGCACTCAATCGCGAAGTGGTCCAGGGGTTGCTGCAACGGGACGGCCATCAGGTGTGGCTGGCCGAAGAGGCTGAGCAGGCATTGGTCCAATGCGCCGTACAGCGGTTCGATCTGATACTGCTGGATGTGCATCTGCCGGGCATGACCGGTGTGGAACTATGCAAACGGATCCGCAGTGACGATGGGCCGAATCGTACCTCGCGCATTTTCGCCCTGACTGCAAGCGTACAACCGGCGCTGGTTCGCGGGTATTTGGACGCCGGTATGGATGGCGTGCTGGCCAAGCCGCTGAATCTGGACTCTCTGCGCAAGGCCATGGGCGGGCAGTTGATGACGCCCAAACCGCTGCTGGAAGCGGGCGCCATCGACTGGCCGCTGCTGCAAACCCACCGTAACTTGCTCGGCGAGCAGAAAGTGCAGGGGCTGTTGGCGGTGCTGCGCGACTCGATCCTGCAACACCGCGAGGCGCTGCGCGAAGCGATTGACGCCGACGACGTCACTGAAATCGCTCACCTGGCCCACCGTCTGGCGGGAAGCGCCGACTCTTTGGGTTTTCGTGCCTTGGCTGGCGCTCTGAGATCGCTGGAAGAGGCGGCCCTGCTCAATGATCAAACGGCTATCGGGCAGTTGGCGCCTGCGTTCGATGAGCACTGCAAACACGCGCTGCAGGCGCTGGAACCCCTGTTGCAGAGCTGACGTACATTTTTGTTACGACTTTCTACAACTTCGATCCATACGTACAACGCGACCTTACATGGCTTTCCAATAATCGACGCAACCGCCGCAGCGCGGTCTTCGAAGCTTATTGGAGATAATAATAATGAATTGCCGCAAAGCTGATCCTTCCCCGCGCCACGACATCCTGTCCTGCGCTGCGCACCTCACTGACTGCTGAGGTGCCGACATGAGTGAAAACATCGACCGTAAAGGCATCCAACTGACCCGTGCCCTGAAAAGCCGGCACATTTTCATGCTGTCCCTGGGGGGCGTGATCGGCACCGGCCTGTTCATGGGCTCCGGCGTCACCATCAACCAGGGCGGTCCGGTGGGGGCGATTCTGGCCTACCTGGTCGCCGGTTTCCTGATGTACCTGGTGATGGTCTGCCTGGGGGAGCTGTCGGTGCAGATGCCGGTGTCCGGCTCGTTCCAGACCCACGCCACCAAATTCATCGGTCCGGCCACCGGCTTCATGATCGGCTGGGTGTACTGGATGAGCTGGGCCACCACCGTGGGCCTTGAATTCACCGCTGCCGGCATGCTGATGACGCGCTGGTTCCCGGCGGTGCCGATCTGGTACTGGTCGGCGCTGTTCGTGGTGGTGCTGTTCGGCATCAACGCCATGGCCACCCGCGCCTTCGGTGAGGCCGAATACTGGTTCTCGGGGATCAAGGTGGCGGCGATTCTTGGTTTCATCGTCGTTGGCGTGTTGGTGATTTTCGGTGTGATGCCGCTGAGCAGCGGTGCACCCGCGCCAATGGCGACCAACCTGATCGGCGATTCGTTGTTCCCCAACGGCTTGTCTGCCGTATTCGCGGTGATGATGACTGTGGTCTACGCCTTCCAGGGCTGCGAGATCATGGGCGTGGCCGCCGGCGAAACCGACCAGCCGGAAAAGAGCATCCCGCGCGCCGTGCGCAACGTGGTGTTCCGCGTGCTGATTTTCTATGTGCTGGCGATTATCGTGCTGTCGGCCATCGTGCCGTGGCAGCAGGCGGGCCTGATGGAAAGTCCGTTTGTGCAGGTGTTCGACATGGTCGGCATCCCCTATGCCGCAGACCTGATGAACTTCGTGATCCTTACGGCGATTCTGTCGGTGGGCAACTCCGGCCTCTATGCTTCGACCCGCATCCTCTGGGCGATGTCGAAAACCGGCATGGCGCCGAAAAGTCTCTCGCCGCTCAGCAAGCGTGGTGTGCCGTTGCGCGCCTTGAGCATCACCCTGTGCTTTGCGCTGGTGTCGCTGCTGACCAGCTTCATCGCGGCCGACACCTTGTTCATGGTGCTGATGGCGGTGAGCGGCATGTCCGGCACCGTGACCTGGATTGTCATCGCATTGGCTCAATACAAGTTCCGCAAGGCCTACCTGCGTGACGGCGGCAAACTCAGCGACCTGAAATACCGCGCCCCGTGGTTCCCGGTGCTGCCGCTGATGTGCATCGCCCTGTGCTGCTCGCTGTTCGTGTTCCTGGCCCTGGATGAAACCCAGCGTCCATCCCTGTACTGGGGCTTCGGCTTTATCGCCCTGTGCTATGGCGCGTACTTCCTGTTCCATCGCAAGCGCGAAGCGGTGCTGGCACCGAGTTTGCCAGGCGCTTAATTCACTTTCTCAAGCACATCCCCCTGTGGGAGCGAGCTTGCTCGCGATAGCGGTGCGGCAGTCAGCAGCGATGTTGAATGTCCGGCCGTCATCGCGAGCAGGCTCGCTCCCACAGTTGTTTGCGTCTGCAACTTCGGTGAGAGGCCCGGTAGGCAGTTGTTCGAAGTTGTAACAGCGGTTTTGGCTCATGCTCCGCAATAGACATATAACTCAATAAAAACAATGTGTTAGCTGATTTATTGAGTTGTTACAGCCCATTTCTTCGGCGATTGCCGCCTTACTGAACACTCGTTTAGTATGGCCTCAAGTCGCAACACCTCAAGACAAACAAAATAATTCGAGGACCCGCATGACTACTCACGATTCTCTGCTCAGTCAGGTCGAAGCAGGCGTTGCCTGGATCACCCTCAATCGCACGGCTCAGCGCAATGCGCTGGACATCCCGACGCTGAAAAGCCTTCACGCTTTGCTCGACACCTACAACGCTGATCCAGCGGTACGCGTGGTGGTATTGACCGGTAGCGGTCGCAGCTTCTGCGCCGGTGCCGACCTCGATGAGTGGGCCGAGGCCGAAGCCCGTGGCGCGCTGGAAACCTACGGCTGGACCGAAACCGCACACGCCCTGATGACCCGCTTGTTCAGCCTGGAAAAACCGACCATCGCCGCCATCAACGGCACCGCCGTCGGCGCCGGGATGGACCTGACCCTGTGCTGCGACCTGCGCATCGCCGGGCAGTCGGCCCGCTTCAAGGCCGGCTACACCAGCATGGCCTACTCGCCGGACGCCGGCGCCAGTTGGCACCTGCCACGCCTGATCGGCGCCGAGCAAGCCAAGCGCCTGTTGTTCCTCGACGAACTGTGGGGCGCCGATCGTGCCCTCGCGGCGGGCCTGGTCAGCGAAGTCTGCGCCGACGATCAACTGCAGACCGTGGCCAGCGAACTCGCCACACGCCTGGCCGCCGGGCCGACCTTTGCCTTTGCCCAGACCAAAAAACTCATGCGCGAAGGCGCCGACCGCAGCCTGCCCGAGCAACTGCAAGCGGAACTGACCGCCGGCCTGCTCTGCGGGCGCAGCGAAGACGGCAGAGAAGCGTTGCGCGCCGCCATGGAAAAACGCCCGGCACGCTTTATCGGTCGCTAAGCCCGCACCGCCTCGCCAACCACTCTTTGCAAACGAACACAGGTAACACCCATGAATTTCCAACTGACCCAAGAACAAGAAATGTTGGTGGACTCGGTACGCAGCTTCGTCGAGAAGGAACTGCTGCCCTATGAAACCGAAGTCGATCGCGCCGACGAAGTCTCCCCGGAGCTCGCCGCGCAGATTCGCGGCAAGGCCATTGCCGCGGGCTTCTACGCCTTCAACATGCCCGAAGAGGTCGGTGGTGGCGGTCTGGACTACCTGTCCCAGGCGCTGATCGAGCGTGAATTGTCGAAGGTCTCCTGGGCGCTGCACGTGTTCGTCGCGCGACCATCGAAGATCCTCATGGCCTGCACCGGCGACCAGATCAAAGACTACCTGCTGCCGTGCATCCAGGGCGAGAAGATCGACTGCTTCGCCCTGACCGAGCCGGGTGCCGGTTCCGATGCCAACGCGATCAAGACCCGTGCCGTGCGTGACGGTGACGACTTCGTCCTCAATGGCAGCAAGCACTTCATCAGCCACGCCGGCCATGCCGATTTCGCCATCGTCTTCGCCGTCACCGACACCTACGAGCACAACGGCAAGAAGCGCAACGCCGTGACCTCGTTCCTGGTCGATCGCAACACCCCGGGCATGACCATCCGCCGTGGTCCCAAGTGCGTGAGCAACCGTGGTTATCACACCTTCGAAATGTTCTTCGACGACTGCCGCGTACCGGCCTCCAAGGTGCTCGGTGAAGTCGGCAAGGGCTGGGACGTGGCCAATGCCTGGCTGACCGCCGGGCGGGTGATGGTCGCGGCCAACTGCGTCGGCCAGGCGCAACGGGCGCTCGACATCTCGCTGCAATGGGCGGCGGACCGCAAGCAATTCGGCCAGCCCATCGGGACCTATCAAGGCGTGTCGTTCAAGTTGGCGGACATGGCCACGCAAATTCGCGCGGCCGAACTGCTGACCCTGCACACCGCGTGGAAAATGGACCAGGGCACCATGACCGATGGCGAGGCCGGCATGGCCAAGCTGTTTGCCAGCGAAGTACTGGGTCGCGCAGCCGATGAAGCGGTGCAGATTTTCGGCGGCATGGGCCTGATGGACGAAGGTCCGGTGGAACGCATCTGGCGTAACGCGCGGATCGAACGGATCTGGGAAGGCACCTCGGAAATCCAGCGCCACATCATTTCCCGCGAACTGCTGCGGCCGCTGCTGCGCTGATCGCCCGGAGAATCCCCATGTCCCAGACTATTCGTGACAACCTCAAACGCATGCTCGCACCCCGGCATGTGGCGTTCGTTGGCGGCCGCAGCATGGCGCGCGCCCTCAAGCGTTGCGCCGAGGGCGGCTATCCAGGGCAGATGTGGCTGGTCAATCCACAGCACGAGAGCCTCGAAGGCGTGCCGTGTGTGCGCAGCGTCGCTGAGCTGCCGTGCGGCCCGGACGCGGTGTTCATCGCGACCAACCGCGACCTGACCCTGACTTGCGTGGCCGAACTGGCCGCCATCGGTACCGGCGGCGCCATCTGCTACGCCTCGGGTTTTGCCGAGACCGGCGCTGAAGGCCAGGCCCTGCAACAGCAACTGCTCGCAGCCGCCGGTGACATGGCCTTGCTCGGCCCCAACTGCTACGGCTTGCTCGACTACCTGCACCGCTGCGCGCTGTGGCCGGTGGCCCATGGCGGCAAAGCGGTGGAGAAGGGCGTGGCGGTGCTGACCCAGAGCGGCAACTTTGCCTATAACGTGTCCATGAGCGACCGTTCGCTGCCCGTGGCCTACATGGCCTCGGTCGGCAACCAGGCGCAATTGGGCGTGGCCGAATTGATGGACGTGCTGCTCGATGAGCCACGGGTCACCGCCATCGGTCTGCACCTGGAAGGTTTGAAAAACGTTCCGGGGTTCGCCCGCGCCGCGCACAAGGCCCTGGAAAAGGGCGTGCCGATCATCGCCTTGAAAACCGGCGTGTCGCAGATCGGCGCCGAGCTGGCCCTGAGTCACACCAGTTCGCTGTCCGGCTCCGATGCGCTGTACGACGCGCTGTTCGCACGCCTCGGGGTGATCCGCGTCAGCGGCCCGGTGAGCTTTGTCGAAACCCTGAAAGCCGCCGCCTGCGGCAACCTGCCGGCGGGCAACAGCCTGATCGCTCTGGCCTGTTCCGGGGGTGACGCCGGGCTGATCGCCGACTACGCCGAGCGCAATGAACTGGCGCTGCCCAAGCTCGACGCCGGTCAAACCGGCGAGCTGGCGCAAGTGCTGCCCAGCTACGCCAACCTGGTCAACCCGCTGGATTTCACCACGGCGATCTGGGGCGATGGCGAGGCATTGAACCGCATGCTCGACAGCGCCCTGCGCACCGAAGCCGATGCCGCGATGCTGGTGCTCGATTACCCGTCCGAGTTCACCGGCGAACGCAAGGAATGTGACCTGCTGCTGGACCTCTACTGCAAGGCGCTGGAGCGCCACGGCAAAACCGGTTTCGTCACCTCGGCCTTCCCCGAGTTGCTCCCGGCCCACGCTCGTGAGCGTTTGCACGAGCAGGGCGTGGCGGCATTGCAGGGCGTTGAAGACGGCTTGGCGGCCTGGGGGCGCATTGCCAATTACCAGCGCAACCGTCAGGCCCTGTTGGCCCTGGGTGAATCGGCGTTGGTGCCGCTGTGCCCGCAAGCGCTGCAAGGCGAAGGCCATTTGCTCAACGAATGGGACGCCAAGCAGGCCTTGCGCGAATTCGGCCTGCCCACCCCCAACGGCGTACTGAGCACCCCGGACCGGGCACTGCAGGACGCCAACGCCCTGGGTTATCCGCTGGTGCTCAAAGCGGTCAGCGCCCAATTGCCGCACAAAACCGAGGCCGGCGCCGTGGCGCTGAACCTCAAGGACGAGGTGGCCCTGAGCGCGGCACTGGAAAAAATGCGCGCGAGCATTGCCGCGTACGCACCGGGCGTGGCCTTCGATCAGTTGCTGCTGGAGCCAATGGCCAAGCCGCCGCTGGCCGAACTGATTGTCGGCATCAAGCGTGAAAACGACTTCGGCCTGGCGCTGGTGATGGGTGCTGGCGGCATTCTGGTGGAACTGCTCAAGGACAGTCGCAGCCTGTTGCTGCCGACCACCGACGGGGCCATTCGCCAGGCGTTGCTGAGCCTGCGCAGCGCGGCATTGCTGCAAGGCTTCCGTGGTCGCGAAGCGGCGGATCTCGACGCGCTGGTGGCGGCGATCCGTGCCGTGGCCGACTACGCCTGCGAAAACGCCGCGCAATTGCTCGAACTCGATGTGAACCCATTGTTGGTCGGTGCCCAGGGCACGACTGCCGTCGACGCGTTGATTCGCCTCGGCCATGAATGAGGAACTGAACATGCAAAGCAAAACCTTGACCGGTGGCCAGGCGCTGGTGCGTCTGCTGGCCAATTATGGCGTCGACACCGTGTTCGGCATTCCCGGCGTCCATACCCTGGAGCTGTACCGTGGCTTGCCTGGCAGCGGTATTCGTCATGTGCTGACCCGGCATGAACAGGGCGCCAGTTTCATGGCCGACGGCTACGCCCGGGTCAGCGGCAAACCCGGCGTGTGCTTCATCATCACCGGTCCCGGCGTGACCAACGCCGCCACCGGTATCGGCCAGGCCTACGCCGACTCGATTCCGATGCTGGTGATTTCCAGCGTCAACCACAGCGCCAGCCTCGGCAAGGGCTGGGGCAGCCTGCACGAGTGCCAGGACCAGCGCGCCATGACCGCGCCTATCACCGCGTTCTCGGCCGTAGCCCTGACCGCCGAAGACCTGCCGGAACTGATTGCCCGCGCCTACGCGGTGTTTGACAGCTCGCGTCCCCGCCCGGTGCACATCTCGGTGCCGCTGGACGTGTTGTCGGCACCGGTCGCTCGCGACTGGAGCAATGACGTGGTGCGTCGCCCCGGTCGCGGCACCCCCACGGCCACCGCACTGGACGAGGCGGTCGCCAGGCTGCACGGCGCCAAACGGCCGATGATCATCGCCGGTGGTGGCGCGCTGAATGCCGCGCAAGAACTCGCCGAATTGAGCACCCGACTGGCCGCTCCGCTGTTCACCAGCGTCGCCGGTAAAGGCTTGCTGCCACCGGACGCACCGTTGAATGCCGGTTCGTCGCTGTGCGTGGAGCCGGGTTGGAACCTGATCGCCGAAGCCGACGTGGTACTGGCGGTCGGTACGGAAATGGCCGACACCGATTTCTGGCGCGAACGCCTGCCACTCAACGCCGAACTGCTGCGGGTGGACATCGATCCGCGCAAGTTCAACGACTTCTACCCGTGCGCCGTGGCGTTGTACGGTGACGCTCAGCAGACCCTGGCCGCCGTACTCGAACGCCTGTCGCCGGATGTCCGCGACGCCGGCGCCGCGATTGCCAAAGTGGCGGCATTGCGTGAAGCCATCCAGGCCGGCCATGGCCCGTTGCAGTCGATCCATCAGGCGATTCTGCAGCGCATCGCCGCCGAATTGCCGGCCAACGCCTTCATCAGCACCGACATGACCCAGCTGGCCTACACCGGCAACTACGCCTTCGCCAGTGAGGCCACCCGCAGCTGGTTGCATCCGACCGGCTACGGCACCCTGGGCTACGGCTTGCCGGCCGGCATCGGCGCCAAGTTCGGTGCACCGCAACGGCCGGGGCTGGTGTTGGTGGGGGATGGCGGTTTCCTCTACACCGCGCAGGAACTGGCGACGGCGGTCGAGGAACTGGACAGCCCGCTGGTGGTGTTGCTGTGGAACAACGACGCCCTGGGGCAGATTCGCGACGACATGATCGGGCTGGATATCGAGCCCATCGGCGTGCTGCCGCGCAACCCGGATTTCGCCGCACTGGGCCGTGCCTTCGGCTGCACCGTGACGCAGCCGCAGAACCTTGCGGAACTGCAAACCGACTTGCGCCATGGCTTCAATCGCAACGGCGTCACCCTGATCGAACTCAAGCATGCCTGCGTTCGCTGATGTTCAACCTTTTGTGGAGGGAATAGGGCCATGCGCTTTTCCGATTTGACTCAACGCATCGCCGGTGACGGCGCCGCCGCCTGGGATATTCACTACCGCGCGCTGGCCATGCTGGAGCAAGGCAAGGACATTTTGCTGCTGTCGGTCGGCGACCCCGATTTCGACACGCCGCAACCCATCGTCCAGGGCGCCATCGACAGCCTGTTGTCCGGCAACACCCACTACGCGCAGGTGCGCGGCAAGCGTGCCCTGCGTGAAGTCATCGCCAGGCGTCATCAGCAACGCAGCGGCCAAACCGTCGCGGCGGATCAGGTCACGGTACTGGCCGGGGCACAGTGCGCGTTGTTCAGCGTGGCCCAGTGCGTGCTCAATCCCGGCGATGAAGTGATCGTCGCCGAGCCGATGTACGTCACCTACGAAGCTGTGTTCGGTGCGTGCGGGGCCAAGGTGGTGCCGGTGCCGGTGCGCTCGGAAAACGGCTTTCGCGTACTGCCGCAAGACGTCGCCGCCCGCATCACGCCACGGACCCGTGCCCTGGCGCTGAACAGTCCGCACAACCCGTCGGGCGCGAGCCTGCCGCGCAGCACCTGGGAAGCCTTGGCCGAACTGTGCATCGCCCACGATCTGTGGCTGATTTCCGATGAGGTCTACAGCGAACTGCTGTTTGACGGCGAACACGTCAGCCCGGCGAGTCTGCCGGGCATGGCCGAGCGCACCGCGACCCTCAACAGCCTGTCGAAATCCCATGCCATGACCGGTTGGCGTGTGGGTTGGGTGGTGGCGCCGCTGTCTTTGTCCGCGCACCTGGAAAACCTGGCGCTGTGCATGCTCTACGGCTCGCCGGACTTTATCCAGGACGCCGCGGTGGTCGCACTGGAAAGCCATTTGCCGGAACTGGAGGCCATGCGCGAAGCCTATCGGCAACGCCGTGATCTGGTGTGCGAAAGCCTGGCCGATTGCCCCGGCGTGCGTGCGCTGAAGCCCGATGGCGGCATGTTCGTGATGGTCGATATCCGCGAAACCGGCCTCAGCGCCCAGGCATTTGCCGACCGTCTGCTTGATCGCCACGGCGTATCGGTGCTGGCCGGCGAAGCCTTTGGCCCGAGCGCTGCCGGACACATTCGCCTCGGGTTGGTGGTGGGGACGGCGCCGTTGCGCGATGCCTGCCAGCGCATCGCCCGTTGCGCCCGGGAATTGATGGAGGCTCAGGTTGATGCTTGATCACAAGGCACTGTTTATTGATGGACGCTGGCAAACCCCGTCGGGGCAGGGCATCGCCGAGGTGATCAACCCGGCCACCGAAGAAGTCGCCGGCCGCGTGCCCCTGGGTGATGAGCGGGATGTCGACAACGCCGTGGCCGCTGCCCGTCGGGCCTTCGGGCCCTGGTCGCGGACGCCGTCCAGCGTGCGTGCCGGTTATATCCGGGCGCTGGCCGAACAATTGCGCGCCCGCGCCGATGAAATGGCCGCGGTGATCACCACTGAACTGGGGATGCCGGTGCAATGGTGCCGTTCGGTGCAGGTCGACGGGCCGATCATTGGCCTGGAGCAGTACATCGGACTCGCCGGTTTGATGGACGAGGTGCGTGAAGTCGGTAACTCGCTGGTGATCCGCGAAGCGGTTGGCGTCTGTGCGTTCATCAACCCGTGGAACTACCCGCTGCACCAACTGATCGGCAAGCTCGCGCCGGCCTTGGCCGCCGGTTGCACGGTGGTGGTCAAGCCAAGCCAGGAAACGCCGCTGCACGCGTTTCTGCTGGCGCAGATGATCGAGGACATCGGCCTGCCGGCCGGGGTGTTCAACCTGGTCAGCGGGCCGGGCTCCAAGGTCGGCGAAGCCCTGGCCAGGCACCCGGACGTCGACATGGTGTCGTTCACCGGTTCCACCGGCGCGGGTGTGCGCGTTGCACAAGCGGCAGCACCTTCGGTGAAGCGGGTGTGCCTGGAACTGGGGGGCAAGTCACCGTTGCTGATCGCCGAGGATGCCGATCTGGCGGCGGCGGTGCGTTATGGCGTACAGGACGTGATGATCAACTCCGGGCAGACCTGCACCGCGCTGACGCGCATGTTGCTGCCGGCCAGCCGTTATGCCGAAGCGCTGGAACTGGCCCTGGCCGAGACCCTGAGCCTGCGCATGGGCGATCCGCTTGACCCACAGAGCTTCCTCGGCCCGATGTGTTCGGCGGGGCAGCGTCGCACCGTTGAGGATTACATCCGCCTCGGTCAGTCCGAAGGCGCGCGGTTGCTCTGCGGTGGTGATTCGGCGCCGGACTTCGAGCGCGGCCATTACGTTCGCCCGACGCTGTTTGCCGAGGTCGATAACCGTATGCGCATTGCCCAGGAAGAAATCTTTGGCCCGGTGCTGTGCCTGATTCCGTATGCGGATGAGGCGCAGGCG
Source organism: Pseudomonas fluorescens group sp. PF-69 (assembly GCF_054481235.1). Classification (NCBI taxonomy): domain Bacteria; kingdom Pseudomonadati; phylum Pseudomonadota; class Gammaproteobacteria; order Pseudomonadales; family Pseudomonadaceae; genus Pseudomonas; species Pseudomonas fluorescens group sp. PF-69. The sequence goes on from NZ_JBTMNC010000001.1 coordinate 5,083,625, forward strand.
ATCCAGATTGCCAATGACTCGCCGTTCGGCCTGTCCAGCGGCGTCTGGGCCGGCAGCGCCGAACGGGCCTTGCAACTGGGCCGGCAACTGCGGGCGGGCCAATGTTTCCTCAATGGCGCGGCCTTCAACTATCAGGCGCCGTTCGGCGGCTACAAACAATCGGGCAACGGACGGGAGTGGGGGGAAGAGGGACTGAATGAATTCGTCGAAGTGAAGGCGATCCAGGTGTGACGGTAAAGGATTCAAAGGTTGTTCGCACCGGGCCATGGCCCGGTGTTTCGCGTGGTGGTTTTGAACGGGTATTTCCTTAGCTTTCCATCAGGGGCAATGCAATGAGCGATAACAAAAACAAGATTACTCAAGCGAACCATGAATTCAGCTTTGCGCGCCGTGACTTTTTAAAGTACAGCGCAGCGGCCGCAGCGATGGCCGGCGCGTACTCCATGGGTCTGCCATTGGGCGCCATGGCGGCAGAAGCGACGCCGAAGCCCGGAGGGGTGCTGCGCCTGGGCCTGGCCGGTGCCAGCACCACCGACTCGAAAGACCCTGGCTCCTGGGTCGATACCTTCACCTTCGTCGGGTTCTCGGCGATCTATAACACCCTGACCGAAATTGCCATCGACGGCTCGGCGATCCCTGAACTGGCTGAAAGCTGGACCTCGACCCCGGACGCCCGGGTCTGGACCTTCAAACTGCGCCAGGGCGTGACCTTCCACAACGGCAAGAGCCTGACCGCCGACGATGTAGTCGCTTCGATCCAACATCATCTCGGGGAAAAATCCAGTTCGGCGGCCAAGACCGTATTGGGCGACGTGGCCAAGGTCAGCGCCAACGGCAGCGACAGCGTGGTGTTCGAACTGCATTCGGGCAACGCCGACTTCACCTACGTGGTCGCCGATTACCATCTGGTGATCATGCCGAGCAAGGACGGCTTGCCGGACTGGCAGGCCGGTATCGGCACCGGCGGTTATCGCCTGAAGAACTTCGAACCGGGTGTGCGCATGACCCTGGAGCGCAGCCCGGATTACTGGAAAGCGGGACGGGCGCACTTCGCCAGCGCCGAACTGATCGCCATTGGCGATGGCGCCGCGCGAATCAACGCGTTGGTCACCGGGCAAGTGGACGTGATCAACAAGGTCGACCTGAAAACCGTGGCCCTGCTCAAGCGCAATCCGAACCTGGTCATCGAGGAAACCAAGGGCGCGCAGCACTACACCTTCCCGATGCTCACCGACAGCCCGGTGTTCCAGAGCAATGACGTGCGCATGGCGATGAAGCACGCGATCAACCGTGAAACCCTGTTGTCCTCGGTGCTGTATGGCTATGGCCTGGTGGGCAACGATCACCCGATCCAGCCCGGCAGCCGCTTCATCAACACCGCGCTGGAACAACGCAGCTACGATCCGGACAAGTCGCGTTTCTACCTGAAAAAGGCCGGCATGGACTCGCTCAAGGTGCGCCTGCAAGCCTCGGACGCGGCGTATACCGGCGCCGTCGATGCCTCGGTGCTGTTCAAGGAGCAGGCCCGCGCGGCCGGGATCGACATCGATGTGGTACGCGAGCCGGCCGATGGTTTCTTCACCAACGTGTGGATGAAGCAACCGTTCACGACGTCGTTCTGGTACAGCAGCCTGACCGCCGACCGCATGTTCAGCATCGGTTACGCCAAGGGCGCGGCATGGAACGAAACCCACTGGGACAACCCGCGTTTCAATCAACTGCTCAACGCTGCCCGTGGCGAGATGAACGACCCGCTGCGCCGCGAGATGTACAACGAAATGCAGTCGCTGTGCCGGGATGACGGCGGGGCAATCGTGCCGCTGTTCGCCAGCTCCGTGGCGGCGCGCTCCAACCGGGTCGCGCATGGTGGGCAGACGGCGCCTTACGGCGAGCTGGATGGATTGCGCGTAATCGAGCGCTGGTGGCAGGCGTAAAACCGGATCTTGAAACCTGTGCAGATCAACTGTGGGAGCGAGCCTGCTCGCGAAGAGAGCTGTCAGCACACATTTATCGTGGCTGATACACCGCTATCGCGAGCAGGCTCGCTCCCACAGTGAACATTTGCAGTTTTCAAAGGCGTGCCCAATTCAAGGAACTGCACGATGAGAAGTATTTTCAAGCTGTTGGCGCAGCGTTTGGCATTGGGGCTGTTATCGCTGTTTGCGGTGTCAGTGATCATTTTTCTCGCGGTCGGCATGCTCCCGGGCGACATTGCCCAGGCCATGCTCGGCCAATCCGCCACCCCGGAAACCGTGGCAGCGTTCCGTGCGCAACTGGGCCTGGACATGCCGCCACTGACCCGTTTCGGGCACTGGATCTGGAACCTGTTGCAAGGCGACCTCGGTGTTTCCCTGGCCAACCAGCGACCGATCGCCGAACTGGTCGGGGCACGCCTGGGCAACACCTTCAGCCTGGCGCTGCTGGCGGCCATGGTGTCGGTGCCATTGGCATTGCTGTTGGGGATGCTCGCGGCGTTGTACCGCAACAGCTGGTTCGACCGTGTGCTCAACACCTCGGCGCTGAGTGCGGTGTCGTTTCCCGAGTTCTTCGTCGCCTACATCCTGATCCTGGTGTTTGCGGTGAAGCTCAACTGGTTCCCGAGCATTTCCAACCTGGCGCCGGATGCGTCCCTTGGCACGATTCTGGAGCGCTCGGTGCTGCCCGTGGCGACCCTGAGCCTGGTGGTGATCGCGCAGATGATGCGCATGACCCGCGCTTCGCTGATCAACCTGCTGGCCAGTCCCTACATCGAAATGGCCCGGCTCAAGGGCATCCGCCAGTCGCGGATCATCTTCCGCCATGCTTTGCCCAACGCCCTGGCACCGATCGTCAACGTTGTGGCGCTGAACCTGGCGTACCTGGTGGTCGGCGTGGTGGTGGTCGAAGTGGTGTTTGTCTATCCCGGCCTCGGCCAGTTGCTGGTGGACTCGGTGGCCAAGCGCGATATCCCGGTGGTGCAGGCCTGCAGCCTGATCTTCGCGGCGACCTACATCCTGCTCAATACCAGCGCCGATGTGCTGTCGATTGCCAGCAACCCACGTCTGATGCATCCAAAGGGGTAGACCATGAGCGTGCTTAAACAAATGGTCCGGGCGCCGCTGAGTGCCAAGTTCGGATTGCTGGTCATCGTTGTGTACATCCTGGTGGCGCTGTTCGCCCCGGTGCTGGCGCCCTTCGGCGAAACCCAGGTGGTGGGCGAGGGCTTCGCGCCGTGGGGCGGGCAGTTCCTGTTGGGCACCGATAACCTGGGGCGCGACATGTTCAGCCGCCTGGTCTACGGCGCGCGCAACACCCTGGGCATTGCCTTCCTGACCACGGTGCTGGCGTTCCTGCTCGGTGGCCTGAGCGGCCTGGTCGCGGCGATCAAGGGCGGTGCAGTCGATCAGGGGCTGTCGCGGGTGGTGGACATCCTGATGGCGATCCCGCAGCTGATTTTTGCCTTGCTGATTCTCAGTGTGGTCGGCACCACGGCGACCTCGTTGGTGCTGGTGATCGCGCTGCTGGATGCGACCCGGGTGTTTCGCCTGTCCCGGGCGGTGGCGATGAACGTCGTGGTCCAGGACTTCGTCGAAGCGGCGCGCCTGCGGGGCGAAGGCCTGTGGTGGCTGGTAACTCGGGAAGTGTTGCCGAACGCGGCGGCACCATTGATTGCCGAGTTCGGCCTGCGCTTCTGCTTTGTGTTTTTGTTCATCAGTGCGCTGTCATTCCTCGGCCTGGGGATTCAACCGCCCACCGCCGACTGGGGCAGCATGGTGCGCGACAACGCCGTACTGATCACCTTTGGCGACATTAGCCCGTTGCTGCCCGCCCTGGCCGTGGCGTTGATCACGGTCAGCGTCAACTTCGTCGTCGACTGGATGCTGCATCAATCCAGCGGCCTCAAGGAATGCTGAACATGACGACCTGCAAACCTTTGCTGGAAATCCGCAACCTGCACATCGAAGGTCACTACGAAGACGCCTGGCATCCGCTGATCAAGGGCATCGACCTGACCCTGCAGCGCGGCGAAGTGCTGGGGCTGATCGGCGAGTCGGGGGCAGGCAAGTCGACCCTCGGCCTGTCGGCCATGGGCTACACCCGTGACGGCTGCAAAATCACCGGCGGCTCGGTGCATTTCGACGGCATCGACCTGCTCAAGGCCACGCCCGAAGCCCTGCGCAAGTTGCGTGGCTTGCGCATTGCCTACGTCGCGCAAAGCGCGGCCGCTTCGTTCAACCCGGCCCATCGGCTGATCGATCAGCATGTCGAAACCGCCGTGATAAACGGCGGCATGAGCCGTGCCCAGGCCATGACCGAAGCGGTGGAGTTGTATCGGGTGCTACGCCTGCCCGATCCCGAGCAGATCGGCCAGCGTTATCCGCACCAGGTCTCCGGCGGTCAGTTGCAGCGGGTGATGACGGCGATGGCCATGGCGTGCCATCCCGACCTGATCATCTTCGACGAGCCGACCACTGCGCTGGACGTCACCACCCAGATCGAAGTGCTGGCGGCGATTCGCGATGCGGTGAAAACCTACGGCAGCGCGGCGATCTACATCAGTCACGACCTGGCGGTGGTGGCGCAGATGGCCGACCGCATCATGGTGCTGCGCCACGGCAAACTGGTGGAAGAAGCTGAAACCCGCAAGATGCTCGGCGATCCGCAGGAGGACTACACCAAGTCGTTATGGGCGGTACGCAGTTTCCGCACCGAACCCAAGGCGTGTCCGCAGCAGGAGCAACCGCTGCTGGAACTGCGCAACAGCTGCGCCAGTTACGGTCGTCAGCCGGTGCTGCATGACGTTTCGCTGAAGCTGTACCGTGGCCAGACGCTGGCGGTCATCGGCGAATCCGGCAGCGGCAAAAGCTCCACCGCGCGACTGATCACCGGTCTGCTGCCGCCGACCTCGGGCCAGGTGCTGTATGACGGCCAGCCATTGCCGGCGGACTTTCGCCAGCGCAGCAAGGAGCAGCTGCGGCGCGTACAGATGATTTATCAGATTCCCGACACGGCGCTGAACCCACGCCAGCGCATCGTCGATATCATCGGTCGGCCGCTGACCTTTTACCTGGGGCTCAAGGGCAAGGCCATGCGTGCACGGGTGGTTGAGCTGCTGGAGATGATCGAACTCGACCCGGCCACCTTCATGGAGCGTCAGCCCCGGGAACTGTCCGGTGGGCAAAAACAACGGATCTGCATCGCCCGGGCACTGGCGGCCGACCCGCAGTTGATCATCTGCGACGAAGTCACCTCGGCACTGGATCAACTGGTGGCCGAAGGCGTGCTCAAACTGCTCAATCGTATTCAGCAACAGCTGGGCGTGGCCTACCTGTTCATCACCCACGACGTCGCCACCGTGCGCGCGATTGCCGATGAGGTGCTGGTGATGCAACGGGGCAGGGTGGTCGACCACGGCTCACGCAGCCAGATTTTCACTCCGCCGCACCAGGATTACACCGGACTGCTGTTTTCGTCCGAACCGCAAATGGACCCCGACTGGCTCGACCGCTTGCTGGCCAGCCGCGCGCTCCCGAATTCAAACCCTACGCTGGAAAAAGTCTAAGGAATCACCATGAAAGTACTGATCGTCCACGCTCATCCAGAGCCACAATCCTTCACCGCGGCCTTGCGCGATCAAGCGGTCGCGACCCTTGAAGCGCAGGGCCATGAAGTGCAGGTCAGCGACCTGTACAAAATGAACTGGAACCCGGTGGCCAGCGCCGATGACTTCTCCTCGCGGGAAAACCCCGAGTACCTGGTGTACGCCCTGGAACAACGCCTGGGGGTGAAAAGCCAGTCGCTGGCGGCGGACATCCAGGCCGAGCTGGACAAACTGCTGTGGGCCGACCTGCTGATCCTCAACTTCCCGATCTTCTGGTTCTCCACCCCGGCCATCCTCAAGGGCTGGATCGACCGGGTGCTGGTGTCCGGTATCTGCTACGGCGGCAAGCGTTTCTACGATCAGGGTGGTTTGGCCGGCAAGAAGGCGCTGGTGACGGTGACCTTGGGCGGGCGCGAACACATGTTCGGCGAGGACGCGATTCATGGTCCGCTGGAAGACATGCTGCGCCCAATACTGCGTGGGACATTGGCTTATGTCGGTTTCGATGTGCTGGAGCCGTTTGTGGCCTGGCATGTGCCGTACATCAGCGATGAAGCGCGTCAGCAGTTTCTGGTGGATTACAGCCAGCGGCTGCAGCATCTGAGTGATGATCAACCGTTGGTGTTTCCAAAGCTGTCGCAGTTTGATGAGAAGCTCTATCCGCTGCCCAAATGACACGACACAACCAGCAGGAGCTGGCTTGCCAGCGAATGGGCCGGCACATTCGACATCGATGTTGCCTGACCTGACGCCCTCGCGAGCAAGCTCGCTCCCACAAGGGGATTGGGGGCCTGCCGCAGCATCGGCCCCCGGCCGGCCTGGAGGCGGTCGCGGTGCAATGGGTCGGAAATAATCTGGTCATGGCGGTTGGCGAGGAGCGCTGATCTACACTCTCTGAGGGCCAGTCGCGCCCATCCGGAGGACATCATGAACAGATTGTCGCCCATCGGCCTGTGCGTCGTATTGTCGGTTTTCAGTGCCCAGGGTTGGGCACAAACGGTCGTACCGATGAAGGGCCAGAGTTCGCAACAGACTCAACTCGACATCAACGAATGCCATAGCATCGCTGCCAGCAGCGCATCGACGACCTCGACGCCTTCCGGTGGACGGGTCAAGGGCGCGGCGGCGGGGGCGGCCGCCGGTGCCACGGCGGCGCAGGTACGCGGACGTCAACATGACGAGTTCTATGATCGCGTCGATGAGGACACCAAACAGGACTACCGCCAGGACCGCGCCAAACAGACCGCCGCCGCAGGTGCCGTGGTCGGTGGTTCGCGCCAGCGCCAGGAACGGCGAGCCCAGGAGAAAACCAACGCCTCGACCACTTCCACCGCTTATACCAGCTGCCTGCAGGGGAAGGGGTATCAGGTTAATCCTTGAGCAGGTGTAGACCGACCTTTTGGCAAGGGCGCTTGTCGGACCACCGCCTTGCCGGGAGTCTCAAGATCAGTACAGGCCACAAGATCAGTGCAGGCTCGCACTGTTTTTTGTGGCCGGTCGCTGATCGAGCCAATGCACCATCAAACACGCATACAGCGTCACCGCGATAAACAGCCCCATGCGAATCGCGAACGCGGTGTACACGTCCTTGCCCAACAGGCTGTCCTGAACCGACTGCCCCAGCAGGATAATCAGCGTGATCAGGGTATTGAGCCAGAAGCCCGGACTTAGCCGGCCCGGGTTCAGGCCATAGAGCTTGCGCGCCAGGATCAGGGCGAACAGCAGCATCCACAGAAAGAACATCCACAGGTGCACGAAAACGCTCAGTGCGCTCCAGAACAGGATCGCCAGCAGACCGCCAAGCAAGGTCGAGCCGATCAGCTCGCGCGCGGCGTCGCGTGTGTTGGTACTGGAACTCTGTTGGCCGAGGCTGACGGCTTTGAGGACGATGGGCAGGTAGCTGGCGGGATCGATCAGCGCCAGCAGAAAGGTCGGCATCACAATCAGGGTGGCTCGTAGCGCCACCCGGTCAACCTCGGCCTCCGGCAGTGCGGCGGCGGGCGGCGGCGCTGGGGCATTCTCCGGTTCGGGGAACAGCCAGTGGCTGAATGCGCCGATCATCACCGCCAGCAGCAAGCCACAGATCAGCGCCTTGATGACCATCGCCGCCAGGCCAAAGTCGGCGACCCCGGCCGAGGGGATCATGGTCAGGCCGATCACCAGAAAGGTCACCACCAGGTTGTTGCCGCCCCGTTGGCCGAAACGAAAGACCATGAGCAGGCCGATGCCGATCAACAGCACACCGCTGAAGGCGTAATAGCGCAGCACCGGGATCAACAGCAGGCCGATGCCGGTGGTCAGCATCGCGGTCACCGCCAGTACCAGGGCGGCCTTGAACGGCAACGGACGATTGAGGCTGACCAGCAGCAAGGCACCCAGCACCGGCGCCAGGAACGGGATCGGCAACGCCAGGCCGAAACTCGCGGCCAGGCACAGCGCGGTGCCGCAGGCCAGGCGCAACGCGCGCTGAGCCCTTGGCGAGCGCTTAGTAGGCATAAGACAGCCAGCTCATCAGCCAGAGAAACATCCGGCCCAGGGGATTGAGGACGTTGCCCTCGGACGGGAAGGCCATGACCTCGGCCTGGCCGCCGGAGCGAATGGCACGGTTGTCCTTGAGCATGGCCAAGGCGTCCGGCGAGAACTCGATGATCACCGGAAAGCGCTGGGCCGGACGCAGCCAGTCGCGGCTGTTCTGCACCGTGGGCAGGCTGCCGGGTGCGGTTGGCTGACCGACGCTGACCCCATAACCGACACTGCGCACGCGCCCGGCAAACACTTCGCCGGGCAGCGCATCCAGTGCGATCAGTACCGGGCTGTCGGGGCGGACCAGACCGAGGTTGTTCTCGGTCATGTCGGCGCTGATCCAGACATCGTGGATCGCGATCAGGGTCATCACCGGGTTCCCGGCCGCGGCGAACTGGCCGACGTCGGTGCGCAGGTCGGTGATCAAACCGGCCGAGCGTGCATGGACCCGGGTGTTGGACAGATCCAGTTCGGCCTTCGACAGGGCGGTGGCGGCGCTGCGCAGCAGGGCGTTGGACTCCTCGTTGCCGCCTTCCTGCTCGCGGGCGCGCTGCACTTCGGCGCGGGCGGCGGCGACCTGGCTGACGGCCTGTTCGCGGTTGGCGCGGGACACTTCCAGCAGGCGCACGGAAATGGTTCCGGGGTCCTGGCGATACAAGCCTTCCAGCCGTTGGTTGTCCTGCGTGGCCTTGAGTTCGTTGGCCTGCGCCGCGCGCAAGTTGGCTTGTGCCGAGGCTATTCCGGCGGTGCTGGCGCCGACCTGACGACGGGTGGATTCAAGGTCCGCCCGGGCCCGGTCGACTGCGATCTGATAGGGCTGCGGGTCGATCTCGAAAATCACGTCGCCGGCCTTGACGTCCTGGTTGTTGCGCACGTTGACGCGGATCACCCGGCCGGAAACCTCCGCCGCCACCGGAATGACAAAAGCGCCCACCCGTGCCTGCTGCGTATAGGGCGTGAATCGGTCAGCCAGCAGGTACCAGGCCAGGCTCACGACAATCAGCAGCAGCACCCATTTCACGCCTTTTTTCGTCGGGTCGGCGGCGGGTTCCGCTGGCGGCGGGGTGGAGGCGGCTTCACTCATGGCTGTTTACCTGGTTGGGCAAGGGGGGAGGCGGGCTGCGCGGCCGGGGGCTCGTTCAGCAGGTCGCCCCAGTCGGTGCGTTGTTCCATCTGTTGGCGCGTGGCTGCGTCGACCCTGGGCTGGGCGCTGTACCAGCCGCCGCCCATGGCCTTGTACAGGGCAATCACATTACTCACCGCGTCGCCTCGACTGAGCAGGTAGCTATCCTGCAGTTCGAGCAGCGCACGCTGGGCATCGAGCACGCGCTGGAAATCCGAATAACCTTCGCGATACAGGATGACAGCCAGGTCCAGCGAGCGTTTGGCCGCGCCTTCGGCCTCGCGCAGGATGCGTTCGCGCTGCAACGCGTAGGTCAAGCCGTTGGCGGCATCATCCGCTTCGCGAGCCGCCTGGCGAACTTTGTCGCGGTAGGCCTCGATCAATTGCTGCAAGCGCGCATCCTGGACCCGCACGTTGTTGCTGATACGGCCATGGTCGAACACGTTCCAGCGCAGGCTGGGCCCGCCGATCAGATCAAAACTGCGCGACGTACCGCTCAAGGTATCGGTCGACCAGACGATGCTGCCCAGCAACGACAGCGACGGGTAGAAATCGCTTTCGGCCACGCCAATCAATGCGGACTGCGCGGCGACATTCAGTTCGGCGGCGCGCACGTCCGGGCGGCGCAACAGCAGATTGGCCGGCACGTCCTGCAACACGGCACGGTCCACCAACGGAATCAACCCGGTGCTCTGGACGACCAGTGGCAGTGCACCGGGTGGTTGCCCGATCAACACGGTCAAGGCATTGCGGGTGCGCGATAACTGGTCTTCCAGGACGGGGATGGTGCTCAAGGTGGCGAGGTATTGGGTCTTGGCCCCCTGCAGGTCGAGTTCGGCAGTCTGACCGCTTTTGAACAGTCTTTCGGTGATCTCGTAGTTGCGTAGCTGCTGTTTCGCGTTTTCCCTGGCCACGCGCAAACGCGCTTCGGTGGTGCGCAGGACGAAGTAGGTGTCCGCCACTTGTGCCCGCAGCAGCACCAGGCCGTCTTCATAGTTGGCCTCGGCGGCGAAGTAGCTGGCATCGGAAGACTCGATGGCCCGGCTGAAACGGCCCCAGAAATCCAGTTCCCAACCGATGTCGAACCCGGCGCTGTGCTGCCAGAACTGGCTGTCGACCGGGTTGTTGCCCCCGGATTGATGGCGGTCGACGTACACGCTGTCGGCGGCGACCTGTTGCAGTTGCGGGTAGCGTCCGCTCTGGGCGATGCCTAACTGCGCGCGAGCTTCCATCACCCGCAGGCCGGCGATCTTCAGGCTGGAATTGTGCGCATCCGCTGCGGCGATCAACTGGTCGAGCACCGGGTCGGCGAAGACTTGCCACCACTGGCGGATGTCCGGTTGCAGGGTGCGCTGGCTGGCGTGTTCGATCGCCGGCGTGTTCCAGTGATCGACCCAGGCCTCGCCCGGCGGTTGAAAGTCCGGTCCCAGCCGTACGCAACCGCCGAGAGCGAGCACGCCGCAGAGCAATAGCCGGGCGGGTCGCGTCAGCAGGGAAGCACCTGATTGCATTGGTTGTTTTCCGACCGGGGAACTTCACAGGAGCATAGTCGCCCGGCTGCCTTCTGCATGCCCGGTTAGGCCTATACGCAAAAACGCCGCGACTGTCGCAAAAACGACCTGTTTACGCTGAACGCGAACCTTGATCAGTATTCTGTTGAACGAGTGTTCAGCTTGGGCTATGTTCGTTCGACCTTCTCTCCCGGCTGGTTGCGGGCTTGCGTTTCTTCATTTCGAACGAGGCACTGGCATGCGGTTTTCACCCTTTGTTGAGCGGATCTCAGGTCAAGGTGTTGCTGCCTGGGATATTCACAATGCGGCGTTTGAAGCACGGCGTTGCGGCGAGGATGTGATCATCCTCAGTGTCGGCGACCCGGATTTCCCCACCCCTGATTTCATCACTGACGCCGCCATCCAGGCGCTGCGCGAAGGTGATACCCACTACACCGAAATTGCCGGTCGCCAGGCGTTGCGCGAAGCCATCGCCGCACGCTATGGCAAGCTGTTCGACCGTGAGCTGCAAGCGTCAAACGTGATTACCGTGGCCGGTGCGCAAAATGCTCTGTTCGTTGCCTCGATGTGCCTGCTCAGTGCCGGCGACGAGGTGATCGCCCTCGATCCGATGTACGTGACCTACGAGGCCACCCTCAAGGCCTCCGGCGCCACGCTGGTGCGGGCGCCCTGCGCGGCGAGCGACGATTTCCGCCTTGACGCGGCGGTGCTGGCCAAGGCCATTACCCCGCGCACCAAGGCGATTTTCTTTTCCAATCCGAACAATCCCACCGGCGTGGTGCTCAACCGCGAAGAGTTGCAAGCCATCGCCGACCTGGCCATCGCCCATGACCTGTGGGTCGTGGTGGATGAGGTCTATGAGAGCCTGACATTCGAGCGCGAGCACCTGAGCCTGGCCGCGTTGCCGGGCATGGCCGAGCGGTGCGTGGTGATCGGCAGCCTGTCGAAGTCCCATGCCATGACCGGCTGGCGCATCGGCTGGATCGTTGCCGATCCCGCGCTGGTGGCGCATGCCGAAACCCTGGTGCTGAGCATGAACTACGGCTTGCCGGGGTTTGTCATGGAAGCCGCGCTCAAGGCCGTGCAGGCCCACGACGAAGTGACCCACGGCATGCGCGACATTTATCGCCGTCGTCGTGATCTGGTGGTGGCGGGGTTATCGGATTGCCCGGGGATCGACGTGCTCAAGCCCGACGCCGGCATGTTCGTGTTGCTGGATGTCCGCGCCACCGGCCTGACGTCGCTGGAGTTCGCCTGGCGCCTGCTGCGCGAGGCGCGGGTATCGGTACTGGATGCCGCGGCCTTTGGCGAACCGGCGCAAGGTTTTGTGCGGCTGTCGTTCACCCTCGGTGAAGAACGCCTGGCGGAGGCCTGCCAGCGGATTCGCGATTTTGTCCTGGTGCTCAAGGGTGAAGCGCCCCGGCCGATCATCAGCCGCGAGACCCCTTCGGCGGTGGTCGAACCGGTCGCGGGCCGCACCATGATCCAGGTCGAACAACTGCACAAACGCTTCGGCAACATCGAGGTGCTCAAGGGCGTATCCCTGACGGCCCGCGAGGGCGAGGTGATCTCCCTGATCGGGGCCAGCGGTTCGGGCAAAAGCACCTTGCTGCGCTGCATCAACATGCTCGAAGTGCCGGATCAGGGGCGGATTCTGGTGGATGGCGAAAGCATTCACCTGAACCACACGCGGCCCGGCACGCCCCTGGTGTCCGATGCCAAACAGCTTGTGCGCATCAGGTCCAGCCTGGGCATGGTGTTCCAGAACTTCAATCTCTGGCCCCATCGCACGGTGCTGGAAAACCTGATCGAAGCGCCGACCCAGGTCCTGCGTGAAAGCCGGGCCGAGGCCACTGAACGGGCCGAAGCCTTGCTCGAACGCGTAGGGCTGGCGGCCAAGCGCAACGAGTACCCGGCGTTTCTCTCCGGGGGACAGCAACAACGGGTGGCCATCGCCCGGGCCCTGGCCATGCGGCCCAAGGTCATGCTGTTCGATGAACCCACCTCGGCACTCGACCCGGAACTGGTCGGGGAAGTGCTGCGGGTGATCCGCTCTCTCGCCGAAGAAGGCCGGACCATGATCCTGGTGACTCATGAAATGGCCTTTGCACGCGATGTCTCTTCCAAAGTCGCCTTTCTGCATCAAGGACTGATCGAGGAAACCGGTTCGCCGGACGAAGTGTTCGTACACCCACGCAGCGAGCGCTGCCGACAATTCGTCAACGCTCATCAAACTCGCTAACACATAAAAAGACGGGAATACATCATGGGAAATCGACGTTTTGCACACTGGTTGACCGGGGCAGCCTGCGTATTGCTGGCGGGCATGAGCGCGGCACAAGCGCAGCCCATCAGGTTCGCGGTCGCCGCCGAACCCTATCCGCCGTACACCGAGAAACAGGCCAACGGTGAGTGGAAGGGCTTTGAGGTCGATCTGATCCACAAGCTGTGCAGCGAAATGAAAGCGCAATGCGAGATCAAGGAAGTGGCGTGGGACGGGATCATTCCGTCGCTGCTGGCGAAGAAGATCGACGTGATTTTCTCTTCGATGTCGGTGACCGAGGAGCGGGAAAAACAGATCGCCTTCAGCAAGGCCTATTACGACTCGGTTGTCGCGCTGGTCGGACCGAAGGGCACTGCCGTGACCAAATACCCGGATGACCTCAAGGGCAAGACCATCGGCGTACAGAACTCGACCGTCAGCGCCAGCTACCTGAAGACCTACTACGAAAAAATCGCCGATGTGAAGTATTACGACACCCAGGACTCGGCCAACGCCGACATGATCGCCGGGCGTATCGACCTGATGATGGCCGACGGCACGGCGATGGCGTCCTTCGTCAAGACCCCGGACGCCAGCAACCTGGCCTACCTCGGCGCGGTGCCTTACGACCCGATCTTCGGCAAGGGTGTAGGCGCCGGCCTGCGCAAGGACGACACCGAACTGAAGGCCAAACTCGACACGGCGATCAAGACCCTGCTGGCGAGCAAGGACTACGACGACCTCTCCCAAAGCTACTTCGGTACCAGCGTGAAACCGACGTTCTGACGGCAGAAGCGCCGAGCATCCCTTGTGGGAGCGAGCCTGCTCGCGAAAGCGGTGGATCAGCTTGCATCGACGTTTGATATCCGGACGTCTTCGCGAGCAGGCTCGCTCCCACAGGGATCACGTCAGTTGGTTGATGTTTGCTAACCGGAGAGTGAAATGCCAGCAATGTTCGATTTGATCAATTTCACCGAACAAGGGTGGGGCGGGGCGCTGCTCAAGGGACTCTGGATGACCCTGCAGATTTCGGCGGGGGCTTTTGTGGTCGGACTGGCGATTGGCCTGGTCGTGGCCTGCCTCAAGCTGGGCGCGCCCAAGCCGATTGCCGCCGTGGCGCGGGTCTATACCACGCTGTTCCGGGCGGTGCCGGAGTTGTTGCTGATTCTGCTCCTGTACTACGTCGGGTCCATGTTGCTCAATTCGCTGATGGCCCGGCTCGGTTACGACGCGGTGAACCTGAGCGGTCCGCTGGCGGCGATCCTGGTGCTGGGGCTGGTGCAGGGGGCTTACGCCTCGGAGATTTTCCGGGCGGCGATCCAGGCGATCCCCTACGGTCAGATCGAATCGGCGAAGGCTTTCGGCCTGCACGGCTTCGGATTGTTCCGTCGCGTCACGCTGCCGATCATGGCGCCGTATGCGATGGCGGGGATGGCCAACCTGTGGATCAACCTGATCAAGGACAGTGCGCTGATCAGTGTGGTCGGCACCAACGAATTGCTCTACACCGCCAAACAAGGCGCGGGTTCGACGCGTCACTATCTATTGTTCTACCTGACGGCCGCCGCGTTGTATTACGCGGTGACGCTGGTGTCCAACTACCTGTCGGGACGGCTCGAGCGACGCATTCGTCGCTGGATGCCATTGGCTGAGTGAATGACATGATTCCAGCGTGGACAGTTGAATACGCGGCGCTGTTGGGCCGGGGGCTGCAAACGACCATCACCATCCTGCTGGTTTCCAGCGTGTTCGGTTACGCGCTGGCCGTGTTGGTGGCGCTGGCCCGGATCTCGAAAAACAGGGTGATCGCCAAGGTCAGCCTGTTCTATACCAGCGTCACGCGCGGCACGCCGCTGTTGATCCAGATCTACATCTTCTATTACGGCCTCGGCAGTCTGTTTGCTCAGTTCCCGCTGATCCGTGGCAGTTTTCTCTGGCCCTACCTGCGCGATGGTTACTGGTACATCGTGTTCGCCCTGGTGGTGTCGGTGGGCGCCTATGTGGGTGAGGTCATTCGTGGTGGCCTGCTGGCGGTGCCCAAGGGGGAGATGGAAGCGGCTTCGGCGTTTGGCATGACCCCGCGTCAGTCCTTGTTGCGGGTGCGCTTGCCACGGGCGTTGCGCCTGCTGTTGCCGACCCTGGCCGGGGAAACCGTGATGTTGCTCAAGTCCACGGCGCTGGCCTCGACCATTGCGGTGATCGACTTGCTGGGCGCGGCCAACGTGGTTCGGGCGCAGACCCTGCAAGTCTATGAGCCGCTGTTGCTGGTGGCCGGCGTGTATGTCTGCCTGACGTTCCTGATCGAGGCGCTGTTTGCCTTTGCCGAGCGGCGCGGCACGCCCGTGCGCAGGTCAGCCTGATGAGTTCGCCACGGGTTGACCGTTCGCTGCAGGGCATTGGCCTGTGCACCTTGGGCTACGCGTTCCTGACGTTGCAGGACGCGGCCATCAAGTGGCTGGTGGCTGACTATTCGGTGGTGACCATTCTGTTCTGGCGCGCCCTGGTGGTGGTCGCCGTGGTGTTGGCCGCGGGACGCATGCGTCTGGTCTTGCGGGCCTGGCGCTCGCCGAGCCGGCGCTTGCTGGTGGTGCGCGGCCTGTTGTCGATCGTGGCGTGGCTGCTGTACTACACGGCCGCCCGTGACCTGACCCTGGCGGAGATGACCACCCTGTATTTTTCCGCGCCGATCATGGTCACGGTGCTGGCAACGGTGATTCTCAAGGAGCGCGCCAGTGCCTGGCAGTGGTTCAGCCTGATCA
Source organism: Pseudomonas fluorescens group sp. PF-69 (assembly GCF_054481235.1). Taxonomy (NCBI): domain Bacteria; kingdom Pseudomonadati; phylum Pseudomonadota; class Gammaproteobacteria; order Pseudomonadales; family Pseudomonadaceae; genus Pseudomonas; species Pseudomonas fluorescens group sp. PF-69. Next base: position 5,099,385 of record NZ_JBTMNC010000001.1, read on the forward strand.
TCGGTTTTGCCGGCGTGATCATTGCTTGCCGCCCGGACAACATGAGCGAACCGGTGCCGGTTGTGCTGACGCTGCTGGCAGCGATGTGCTGGGCCTTCACCTATATCCAGTTGCGCCAAGTGGACGGCCAGACCTCGGTGCTGGAACAAATGCTGATCACCAACGTGGTGTTTGTACTGTGCATGGTCGTGGCGCTGCCGTGGACCTACACCCCGGCGCCGACACCGGCCTGGCTGGGGATGGTCGGGGCAGGGCTGGTGGGTGGTATCGGGCAGTTCCTGCTGTTCGCCAGTTTCCGCCGCGCCACGGCGACCTTGCTGGCGCCGTTCGAGTACACCGGGCTGATCTGGGCGTTTGCCCTGTCGAGCCTGATCTGGGGCACGCTGATGGATGTGTCGTTGATGATCGGTGCCGGGTTGATCGCCGTCAGCGGTACCCTGGCGATGATCTTCGGCCGGCATCCGTCACAGGACGTCGTCGGTGCTGAATGCTCCGTGACGCAGCCCCTTTATCCAGCAACGACAGATATGGAGGCCGTTGGCGGCGCTGAAGGTCTCGGGGTTGAGGCACCACTCGAGCCAGAGTCCGTCGAGCATCGCCGATAGGCCGATGGCGGCCAGGCGCGTGTCGTGAATCCTGAAGCCTTCACTGTCGGCCATGCCGTCGAGCAATTGGCAAAGCAGATCAAGGTAGGCGCCGTAGGTTTTGGCGTGGGACTGGCTGACGTGTTCGGAGTGGCGGATCAGGCTCCAGAACACCACCCAGACGCCCAACAGTTTCGGGTCCATGACCCTGGGTGAAAACGAGCCGACGAGAAACGCATCCATCTTTTGCGCGGGTGTGCCGGCCTGCTCGATTTCCTGGAGCAGTGCCGTGGTGAGTTCGCTCGCCAGTTTCTGATAGGTGTCGGCAATCAGCGCATCGATGCTACCGAAATGATGATTGAGCAAACCGACGGACACCCCGGCCTCGGCGGCGATGCGCCTCACCGAAATACCGGCATGACCGTCGCGGCCCAGGCAGCGCAGGGTAGCGGCAACCAACAGTTCGCGGCGCTCGTCAGGCTCGGCGCGGCGGTTTTTCGGGACGGTGGTGGTCACAGAAGATTCCTTGGCAGTGGTTCCACGTTGGCGAGCTTAGTTGAACGTGTGTTCAATCTCCAGCTTCGACAGCGGCAATACCTCGATTGTTAACGCTCATCAGGGGAGGGCAAGCGCATGGTGCAGGATGTTTCGTTCAACGTTCGCAACAACAACGGCGAACCGGTGCAGGTCGGTGCCTGGCGTTTCGAGGCCGATGGTCGCGGGCCGAAGGTGCATTTGCAGGCCGGTGTGCATGCCGACGAAATCGCCGGGATGCTGGTCCTGCATCTGTTGATGCAGCGCCTGCGGCTCGCCGAGGCCGAAGGTCGGCTGAAGGGCAGCGTGACCGTGGTGCCGCAGGCCAATCCGCTGGGCATCGGGCAGTTTCGCCAGGGGCGGATTTTGGGGCGTTACCACGACGCCACGGGGCATAACTTCAACCGGGGTTTCGACCAGTCGGCGGCGATGGAGCGCTCGATGACCAATGTCCAGCAATGGCAGAAAAAACTGGTGCAGCTGGCGGCTCCCGCCGACGTGATGCTCGACCTGCACACCGACGACGAAGCGTTGCCCTACGTCTACGTTCATCGCAGTTTCTGGCCCCGTGGTCGCGCGTTGGCGGCGGCGATGAAAATGGACGTCGCGATCATCTGGGATGAGGGCGGCGACGGTTCGTTCGAAGAAACCATCATTGCCCCGTGGTTGAGCGAAGGCAGGACCGACCAGCGCATGGCCGCGACCCTGGAGTTGCGAGGGCAGGGCGACGTCAACGATCGATTCGCCGAGCAGGATGCCGAGGGTCTGTACACGTGGCTGTGCGGTTATGGGGTGATCGATGAGGCACGAACACCCCCTGACTGGCCTGTCGAAGCGGTGGAAATGGGCCACATGGAAACCATCATTGCACCGCAGCCGGGGGTGTTGATCTTTGAAAAGGAGCTGGGCGATATCGTCGAAGAGGGACAGCGCTTTGCACGGATTCTGCGCCGGCCGGGTGATCCGTCATCGGAAGTGGTGCTGTATGCCGAGCAAACCGGGCGGCTGGTCACCCGCTTTCGCGATCGTTTGATTGCCCAGGGCATGGGCGTGGCCAAATTTACCGGGAGCCGGGTGTCGCGCAACTGGAATGGCGGCTTGCTGGACCCGAACTGAGCCAGACGAAACTGCCTGGCGCGCGTCGCCATGGAAAACCTCCAGGTCTATCGCGGAAAGTCAAAACTCACCTGCATTGGAGAGGCGTTCACCGCAAACGTTGTACAAGTTTTGCCGCTGCTCGGTATAAAGCTATACAAACAGCTACTCTTGTACAATATTGAGCTGCAAGCAGGAGGCGCTGATGAACGTGGCTGACGCAAGACGCATTTTCAAACATCGCCTGTCGAAGGCTTGTCTGCTGTTGCTGATTCTCTCGGTACCGGCCTCGGCGGACTGGCGCCCATCCGTCCCCGAGGCGCGCCTGGTCGGCCGGGGCGATTTCACCTGGTTCGGCATGAGCCTGTACACCGCGCACTTGTGGAGCTCCGAGGCGCCGCCGGCGTGGGGCCAGCCCTTCGCGCTCGAACTGACGTATCGCCGTGCACTGTCAAGGGACACGCTGGTCGAGGCCAGCCTGGATGAAATGCGTCGCCTGGGCGGGGCGAATCTGGACGATGCCACTTTGCAACGATGGTCCGCCGAAATGCGTGAAGCCTTCGTTGATGTTCAGCCGGGCATGCGCATTACCGGGGTCTACCTGCCCGGCAAAGGCTGCACGTTCTACGTCGACGACCAGCTTCACCGGCGAGTGCCTGATGCCCGATTCGCCCGTGCGTTTTTCGACATCTGGCTCGACCCGCGGGCGCGAGATCCACAGTTGCGCCAACGCCTGCTGGGGCTGGGCGGTCCTGCTGAATAGGCGCGTTCTGAATACCAGCCTGCTGAACAGGAGATAGACATGCGACGAATACTGTTACTGATGGGCAGCCTGTTGCTGGCCAGCTGCGGCAATGTCGGCGTGGAACACTACGCCCAGGAACGCCCGACTCTGGATCTGGCGGCGTTCTTTTCCCGGCCGGTGCAAGCCTGGGGCCTGTACCAGAATCGCTCGGGCGAAGTGTTCAAGCGCTTCCACGTCCAGATCGAAAGCCGCAGAGAGGGGCAGCGCCTGATCCTCGACGAGCGTTTTGTCTACAGCGACGGCACGCGCCAGCAGCGGGTCTGGACCCTGGAACCGGATGGCCCCAAGCGCTGGCGTGGCCGGGCGAGCGATGTGATTGGCGAAGCCCTGGGCGAGGTCGCCGGCAACGCGCTGCGCTGGCGCTATCGCCTTGACCTGCCGGTGGATGGCAAGCATTGGCAGGTGGATTTCGACGACTGGATGTACCTGATGGACGACGACACCCTGATCAATCGTTCGAGCATGAGCAAGTTGGGCGTCGAATTGGGGCAGGTGAGTCTGTTCTTCCGCCGCCAGCCGTAGCGGCTGCCATGAGTGTGTCAGCGCGGCGCGGCCAGTCGCAGGGCGATGGGCAACGCTGCTGCCCACAGCGGCGCGAGCAGCAGGGCGGTACCAAGGGTGCCCCAGGGCAAACCGACCCCGGCCAGTGGCGCCCCGGCGATGTAGGCCAGCGGTCCACCGATCAGGCCGAGCAGCACGCCGTACCACATCGGCTGCCGGGCCCAGGCCAGGCTGTGGCGAAGCCCGCTCGCCAGCACCAGCCAGAGCAGTGCCAGCCACAGGGGCGGTTGGTCAAATTCGAAAACCCCCAGCGCGCCCAGCACGGCATCCATCAACCAACCGGCCACGCCCACACGCAAGAGCGCAGTGGCTTCCTCGCCGGGCCGTGGACAGATCGCGACATGGATCACCAGGCCGACCGCTACCAGCATCAGCAGCCAGGGGTGTCTGGCGCCCAGCACGCAGCCCCACCAGCCGGCCTGCATCCATAATGCGTTGGCGATCAGCCAAGCCCGGCTCGACATCAGGCGCTCGGCTGCGACATGCGGCGCATCGTCGAGACTGGGTTAAGCGTTGCGAACGTCTTGGCGAAAGAGGGCGGGCGGGTGGACATGACAGGTTCCAGGCAACATTGTACAAATCGGAAATTCTGTACAGATAAGCCTGAAGCCTAGGGGCAAAGTTGTACAAGTCAATCAATGCTCGCGACGGGCCAGCCGCGACACCCATGGATTGGCACTCAAGCCATGCAGTACCACGCTGAGTAGCACCGTGCAGACCGCGATGCCCCCTACCATGCGACCGGCCTCCAGCGGGTAATCCAGGATCATGATGGCGAAGACGATGGTGGCCAGTCCGCGTGGGCCGAACCAACCGATGAACAATCGCGTTTCGTAATCGAAGGCCGTGCCTGCCAGGCTGATCAGTACCGGCAGCATGCGAATCAGCGTCAGGCTCAGCACCGCATAGAGCCAGATGGCCGGGGTGAGATTGCCCCAGACCCGAGGGATGACCAGCGCGCCGAACACGATCCAGGTAATGACCGATAGCGGTGTGGCGAATTCTTCGCTGGACTCGAGCAGGCGATGCTTTTGCTCAGAAAACAGACTGCTCGCCAGTAACCCGCCGACGAACGCGGCGATAAACCCGCTGCCACCGAGTGCTTGCGCTGTGGCAAAGCACAGGAGGGCGAGTCCGGGCAGCGTCAATTGTGACCATATGGGGGATTGCCAATCCTGTTTTGAAGCGTAGCGAAACATCAGCCAGGCGATGAACGTCAGGGCCAGCCCGACGACGGCACCGATCCCCAGTTCCTCAACGAACAGCTCCGCGGCCAGTGACAGGGGAGACCGGGTCTGCTCTTCGACCAGCAACGCCAGGAACATCAACAGTACCGGCACGCAGATACCGTCATTCAGCCCGCTCTCGACGTTCAACCCTTCACGCACGGCGCCGGGAACCTTGGGATTGCTCACCACGGCCTTGCCCAGCGCCGCGTCGGTGGGGGCCAACAGGGTCGCCATGATTGCCAGTTCCACCGACGGTATCTGCGGAAACAGCCAGCGACCCACCAGCCAACCACTGAGGATCGTCAGGGGCAGCCCGATCATCAGCAAGCGCATGGGCAATCCTTCGTGGGCCTTGAGAATCTTCAGGTCGGCATTGGCCGCATCGCTGAACAAAACGATCGCCAATGTCAGCTCGGCGAGGATCTTCAGGCCGTCCTTGTCGATCCGGGGCGCCAAAACGTCCAGGAACGCCGGGCCGAGAATCAGGCCGACGAGCATGAACATCAGGGGACCATTGAGCAGACGCGTCTCGATACCCCCGGCAAAGATGCTGTAGAGCAGGAGGAAGGCGGCGAAGAGGGCGAGGTTCTGATACATCGACGGCATGCCTGTGCGGGGACCGGTTTCGGATGTAAGCGGTGCTTAACTTGTTCGGTGAGTATGATCTACGTTGGATTCGCACGTAGTCGGGTCATCTGATTTAAGTCAATGGATGGCCAGATTCTCGCCGTCAGTGGTGAAAACCCACAGCGCACCTAGACTTGCCTGGCGTTCGAATGCAGCCCCGAAATGGAAGTTGTATAGAAAGTGTCGACACCCAGTCGATTCCGTAATGACGCACCACGAAGTGTTTTCAGTTACTGGCAGGGTGGATAGGGATGAACCATTTATTCGACGCCGTCACGCTCGGGTTGTTGGCATTGTTGCCATTGATCAATCCACCCACCACCGTGGCGCTATTTCTGGCGTTATCCCAAGGGTTCAGTCGTGAAGAAAAAAACCAGCAGGCGTTCCTGACGGCATTTTACGTTTTCGTCATTATGCTGGTGACCTATTACATCGGTGAGTTCGTGATGGGTGTATTCAGTATTTCCATCCCGGGCTTGCGGATTGCCGGTGGTGGGATACTTGTCGTGATCGGCTCGAGCATGTTGTTTCCCAAGCCTCGCGCAACCGCTTCCGGCGATAGCGCAGCGAAAAAAACCAGCTTCGCCTTCATCCCCCTGGCCATGCCCAGCACAGCCGGCCCGGGCACTATCGCAATGATCATCAGTGCCTCTGCCACCATTAAAAACAACACCACCTTTCCGCAATGGGTGCTGCTGACGGCTCCACCTTTAATTTTCCTTGTCACCGCGTTGACACTTTGGGGTTGCTTGCGCGCGTCAGACTTGATCATGAAGGTCACGGGGGAGTCGGGTATCGATGCCATTTCCCGTTTGATGGGTTTTATATTGGTGTGCATGGGCGTTCAATTTGCCATCAACGGATCGGTCGAGATCATACAAACCCTCATCAACAATAACGCGCAAATAATACGTTCCCCCTAGGCCCGGTTGGTTTGCTCAGCGCTGCCGGTACCCGAAGACCGGCAGCAGTGTCCCACCGGACTGAACCCGCTCGAGCAAGCGGGATTGACATTAATCAATCCCGTCCGCCCACACGGGCCCAGAATCTAGCGATCTGCCAAATTGCTCAGGGACCTGGCATGTCTGTCAAATCACCCATTCCAGACTTTCCCCCTTCGACTGCGCTGGAAGACAGCCAGCATTTCAGTCGTCCCGCACTCTGGCTGACATGGCTGCTGGGGGCCGCCATGTTTGCGACGGTGGTGGGCGTCGCACTGCAATTCACGGACGTCGAATCCTTCACACGCCTGCTGACGGAGGCAGAGCCACTGTGGCTCATCGCGGCCCTTGGCTTGCAAGCCCTGACCTATATGGCGCAGGGGCAGGTTTTTCGTGTGGTGCTCAAGGCCGGGGCTCAGCATCTTTCACTCTGGGAGGCGGGCAAGCTCAGCTTGATGAAGCTGTTTGTCGATCAAGCCTTGCCTTCTTCGGGCATCAGCGGGGCCTTTGCGGTGGTCGCCTCGTTCGTGCGCCTGGGGTTCGCCAGACCCGTCGTGCTGGCGTGCCTTGTCCTGGATCTGTCCGGGTACTTCCTGGCCTATGTGCTGTCCGTTGGCGTGGCACTGCCGGTGGTGATTTTCCAGGGGCATGCAACGGCGGCTTTATTGGTGACCTGTGTGGTGTTCGTGGCGGTCAGCCTGATGCTGGCGGTTGCCACGCCAAGGCTGGCCGGCAACACACGCCTGGCGACCCATGTGCCGGGGCAGCGTTTTTCGATCATCGCCAAAGGCCTTGCGCTGCTCACCGGAGCGGATCGACAGCTGGTACGCAGCCACGCCTTGCTCTGGCGCATTACGCTGCTGGAACTGGCGATCATCATGCTGGACAGTGCAACGCTGTGGGTCCTGGTGCGAGCGATGGGCGTCTCGGCACCGCCCCTGGGGTTGTTTGCCGGCTTCATGCTGGCCAGCGTTCTGCGCAGTATCGGCATTGTGCCGGGGGGGCTTGGGGCCTTCGAAGCCGCGGCCGTGGTGACGTTGCATTGGGTCGGGGTGAACGTTGCCGTGGCGTTGTCTGCCACGCTGCTGTTTCGCGGCCTGACGTTCTGGTTACCGATGTTGCCCGGTCTCTGGCTGGCGCATCGCGAATGGCATTCCACCACCACAAAGCCGACGCATGATGTCTGCGCCGATTACTGGAGCCCCTCGCTCAGCCAGTTGTTCAGCACCTTGCACAGCAATCCGACGGGGTTGAGCCACGCCCAGGCCAAGGCTCGACTGCGCAGCGCGCCACCCCAGGCCAAGGACCGGCCACAGGGATTGGCCAGGCTGGTGCTGGAACAAATGCGCACGCCGTTGGTGCTTATCCTGATCGCCGGCGCGCTGGTGGCCGTGGTGGTGGGCGACTGGCTCGACGCGGCGATTGTGGGGTGCATTGTGCTGATCAGCGCCGTCCTCAGCGCCTGGTATGAAAATCGAGCCAGCCACGCGGTGGAGCAGCTACGCAACAAGATCGCCTTGCGCGCAACGGTCCGTCGGGAGGGCAAGACCCTGGAGGTTGCCGCCAGTGACGTGGTGCCAGGTGACGTCCTGTTACTCAGCGCCGGCAGCCTGATCGCCGCCGACGGCCGCATCCTGCAGGCCCTCGATTGCTTCATCGCCGAGAGCCTGCTGACCGGCGAAACCTTTCCGGTCGAAAAGCTGCCAGGTGATTGCGCCCCTGAGGCCACCGTGGGGCAGCGCCACAATTGTGTGTACATGGGCACCTCGGTACGTAGCGGTACCGCCGAGGTGCTCGTGACGCGCTATGCCCAGGACAGCGAGATCGGCCACATTGCCAAGACCCTGGCGCTACGGCCTCCCGAAACGGAATTCGAGCGTGGCTTGCGTCGTTTCGGCGCCTTGTTGCTGCGGGTGATGCTGGTGATCACGATCGTCGTGTTCGGCATCAACATTTTGCTGCATCGGCCGACCCTCGACACGCTGCTATTCGCCATCGCCTTGTCCATTGGTCTGTCGCCGGAACTGTTGCCGGCGATTCTCAGCATTACGCTGGCCAAAGGCGCGCAGCGCATGGCGGCGAAAGGGGTGATCGTGCGTCACCTCAACGCCATCGAAAACCTGGGGGCCATGGACATCCTGTGTACCGACAAGACCGGCACGCTGACCCGGGGTGTCGTGGTGTTGGACGCTGCGATGGATGTGGAGGGCGTCGCCGCCACTGATGTCCTGCAGCTGGCGGTGTTCAATTCGAGTTTGCAGACCGGGATGCGCAACGCCATGGACGATGCCATCAGCCTGGCCGGCAAAGACCTGGCCCCGAGCGCCGACGTCGTCAAATTCGATGAAGTGCCCTATGACTTTGTCCGTAAGCGCCTCAGCGTGGTGGTGGCCAATGCCCCTGAGGCCAGCAGGCTGATGGTGACCAAGGGCGCCCTGGACAATGTGCTTGAGGTTTGCACGCACCTGCGCCGTGGTGAACAGGTTGTCACGCTGAACGACGCGGAACGGGCGACGATCGCACAACGTTTCGCGAACTGGAGCGAGCAGGGCTTTCGCGTCCTGGGCCTTGCCACCCGTGCATTACCCGATCAGCCGCACTACGGTCGTGACGAAGAAAAGGACATGACCTTTCGCGGGTTTCTGTTGTTCTTTGACCCTCCGGAGCCCGGGGTCAAGGACACGCTCGCCACCCTGGACGGGCTGGGTGTGAAAGTGAAGATCATCAGCGGCGACAACCATCTGGTCGTCCGCCATGTCGGCCAGGCGGTGGGCCTGCCGGTGGAGCGAATCATCACCGGCGGTGAACTCTCGGCGATGAAAGATGAAGCCTTGATGCACTTGGCCCCCCGGACAACCCTGTTCGCCGAGGTCGATCCCAATCAGAAGGAGCGCATCATCCGGGCCCTGCAAAAGACCGGGCATGTGGTCGGGTACATGGGTGATGGCATCAATGATGCCCCGGCGCTGCAAGTCGCCGACATCGGGATTTCCGTGGACAACGCTGCCGACGTGGCCAAACAGGCCGCCGACTTCGTGCTGCTGGAGCACGACCTGAATGTCCTGCGCGAAGGCATCGAAGAGGGGCGGCATACCTTTGCCAATACCCTCAAATACATATCGATCGTCTCCAGTGCCAACTTCGGCAACATGATCAGCATGGCCCTGGCTTCCCTGGTGCTCCCCTTCCTGCCGCTGCTGGCCAAGCAGATATTGCTCAATAACTTCCTGGCCGACATCCCTTCGATGGGGATTGCCAGCGACAACGTTGACCGGGAATGGGAAAGCACGCCTCACCGATGGAACATCAAGCAGATACGTAATTTCATGGTGGTGTTCGGGCTGGTGAGCTCGCTGTTCGACATCCTGACGTTCGTGGCCTTGTACCTGCTGGCGGAGAGGGTTCCTGCAGTATTCCGCAGCGGCTGGTTCGTTGAGTCGCTGCTGACTCAACTGCTGACGATCTTCATCGTGCGCACCTACAAACCGTTTTACCAAAGCCGCCCGGCTAAACTGCTGATCGTCAGTGCACTGGGCATCGGCCTGCTGGCCATAGGTCTGCCGTACAGCCCGGTAGCCCCCTGGTTCGGCCTGGTGCCTTTGCCATTCCATATTCTGTTGCTGATGCTGGCGATCAGTCTGGTGTACATGGTGTCGGCCGAGTTTGTGAAGCGGGCTTTTTATCGGCGTCAACACTAATGGTTTCATCAGGCGCTTGAGTAACTTGCAGCGCGTTGATGGGGGCGGGCGTCTCGGCCCCCTTGAAAAAACGGGCACAGACAGGGAAGGGGTTCAGAATGTAATTCGAACATAGACGCCATTTAAAGCATCTATTCGGCCTCAGGGAGGCGATATGACCAATCCACAAGATAAACCCGAATCCGATGCGGATTTAGGTCAGATTGTCATAGGGCTGGGGCCTTGCACCTATCTGTTGCTGCTCTTGCTGGGATTGATCCTCCTGTTTCCCTTTCTTGAAGAGGGCATGGTTGACCGCATCTTGCTCGGCATTCTGTTTTCAACCGTGCTGCTCGTGGGCGCTTTCGCCACCAGGCAGAGTCGACAGGGCGTCATTCTCAAACTGTGTCTGGCGTTACTGGGGGTAGGCCTTCTATGGGGGGCATTGTGGGCTGGGAGTGTCGCCGTTCTTAAACTTGCCGGGATGACCTATACAGCGTCTCTTGCCATCTCGTTCAGCGGAGTGCTTCGCTATGTTCTCAAGCGCGGGCCCATTACGGCGGACAAACTGCATGGCGCGCTTGCAGGTTACATCCTGCTGGCGTTCGTCTGGTCATTCGTATATGCCTTGGTCGAGATGTCCAGCGCCGGTTCATTCGGCCCTGGCCACCTTGACTTCGTCCAGCCCGGAAACTTCTTCAAGCTGATCTATTTTAGTCTCACGACCCTCACAACTACCGGTTACGGTGATTTTATCCCGCTAACCAATCACGCTCGTTCACTTGTGATGGTCGAAGAGTTTTCAGGGGTCTTTTACGTGGGTGTGGTGATTGCGCGGCTTGCCGGTCTTTATCCATCGAATCAGATTAAGTGACGCTCGATTTTCCTGAACCACTTCCGGGTATTTCAGCCTCAGTCGAATATCCCGCCGATGCCTGAATGGAATACAGCGCAAGCCCCGGTTTCAAAGCCCTCCGCCGAAGCGATACTGCCAGACGATGCCAATGGCATCGTATTCGCTGCCCGTACGAGTATGTCCGCCATTGCTCGCATTGAGCTTCACCGAATGGTTGCGGTTCAACGGTAGCGTGAGGGTGCATCCGTAGCGCGTATTTTCCTGGAAGTCATGGTTGCCGACGCCATCGATTGAGGTACTCCCCCCCTCAAAGTAGGTCGAATCCAGCGAGACCCAGACACCGTTCTCAAAGGCATAGATAAGATGCGCCTGCACCTGGTAAATCGGGTTCTGGGAAAGTGTGCGGTTGCCCAGGTACTCGTTGTTGTCGGTGTAATAAGTTGCCGCGCCGGACAATTCCAGGGTCACGGGTCCCAGACGCTTGGAGATCCCGAGCTCGGGCTTGAACGACCAGCGGTTGTTGCCGAGATTCACCAGTTTGTTCGCGTCGTACTGGCCCAGTGGTGCCGTGATCGCCAGGCTGGTGCCGATAATCACATCCTGTTTATAGCTGGGGAATTCAGCCAGGGACATCGCCGGGGCGCCATACAAGTTGACCGAGAAGCGAAATCTTGGATCGATCAAGCCCGTCACATTTCGTTCCTTGGGTTCACCGTCAAACAGGGCAGAACCCGTCAATTTTGCCTCAGGCACGACGATATCGAACTTCCCGGAGCGGCCCCAGACGTCCAGGGATCGGGCAAAGGCAAACACGACAGTCTTGATATCGAGCTTGGCATCCTGGAGCGGGACCGAGGGGTTGGCCGTCACGTTGCCATGGAGATCGCTATAGCCCATGAGCAGGAAGTTGATACCGACCGGCGTATTGGCGTAGGACCTGGGCTCGAGATCCTCTGCGCCGGCAATGGAGGTGGCAAGGATGAGCGAGGCGGTTGCGAAACGAATCGGCCTAACGACGCAGAGTTGGTGTTTCATCCACATTCGCTCGCTGTCTGTCAGGCCCCGGAAGTTCTACTCATTGTAGTAGCGCATCCGTATTCGTCTGGCATTCATCGCGCCCACGTACCGACTGCGGTTCCAGCAGACTGGCCAGGCATCTTTTGCGCACGACGCAACAGGACGTTGCGCCATGTCCATATTCTCCCGATGGGGCGTGCCGCCTATTTTGTGGCCTGACAAACATCCAGCGGGTGACCTTCATTGGAACGTCACCGCTGTCGAATTTCAGGAGGTCACAGCATGAGTGTTTCAACAAGCGGTACGGCAACGACGATGGCAAAAGTTTCAATGACGCGAGGGATGGTGCTTCTCTTTGCGTTTTGTTGTGGCGCCATCGTGGCCAACATCTATTACGCACAGCCGATTATCAGCCTGATCGCCCCGGATATCGGCATGTCGAATGGCAGCGCCAGTTTTATCGTATCGCTGACTCAAATCGGCTACGCACTCGGGTTGTTCTTCCTGGTTCCCCTCGCGGACCTCATGGAAAATCGCCGGCTGATGATCGCGACGATCGTGGTTACGATCTTCAGCCTGATCGCCGCGGGTCTGGCCAGGCAGCCGAGCGTGTTCCTTGTCGTCTCGGCACTCATCGGTTTCAGTTCGGTCTCCGTGCAAATGCTGATTCCATTGGCCGCGCATCTGGCGCCGGAAGAATCTCGCGGCCGAGTGGTGGGCGGGATCATGGGCGGCTTGCTGTTGGGGATCTTGCTGGCGCGGCCGTTGTCGAGCCTGGTTGCCGATCATTTTGGCTGGCGGGCCGTGTTTATCGGCGCGGCTGCGTTGATGCTGGTCATTTCCTTGGTGATCGGCATGACCATGCCCAAATGGCAACCCGCCCATCGCGCGTCGTATGGCCAGTTGCTGAAATCCCTTGGCCAACTGTTTTGCCGTGAGCCCGTATTGCGTCAGCGAGCGCTCTATCAAGGGTTGATGTTTGCTGCGTTCAGTCTGTTCTGGACCGCTGTCCCGATGGTATTGAGCCGTGAGTTCGGCCTCTCGCAAAGTCAGATCGCGATTTTCTCTCTGGTCGGTGCCATCGGTGCAATCGCCGCACCTATCAGTGGTCGACTCGCGGATGCCGGGCACACTCGACGCGCTTCACAGTTGGCCATGATATTGGCCGCAGTGAGTTTCCTCCCGGCCTTCATCAACCCTTTTTATGGTGTGATCGGCTTGGCGGTTACCGGTATCGCGCTGGATTTTGCCGTACAGATGAACATGGTGCTTGGACAACGCGCCGTCTACGCCTTGGGCACTGCCAACCGAGGCCGTCTGAATGCGTTGTACATGATCAGCATCTTCATTGGCGGGGCGTTCGGCTCCTCCGTGGCCAGCTCGCTTTATGAACACTTCAGCTGGTTGGCGATTGCGGCCGTCGGAAGTGCACTGTCACTGGTGACCTTGATCGTCTTCCTGGTGGTGTCCCGTAGAGACGCGCAGAGCCACTGAGTCATTGCGCTGCCTGAACGCCTGCCCGGTAACGGAACGGCTCACGTCCTCGGGCGCCGGGTCGGGGGTTCATAGCCAGCGCATTCTTTTGTTTTGTATGATGCCTCGATGAAGCTCGAGCGAGGCGTTATGCAAGACTCAAAAAAATCAGCGGACTCACAGGGTACCGTCAAGGCGGCAACCCGGCGCCTTTCCCCGCAAGTCCGGGAAAAGCAGATCGTGCAGAAAGCCATCGAGCACTTCGCGACCTGCGGATTCTCGGGAAGCACCCGTGAGCTGGCCCGGCAACTGGACGTTACCCAGCCTTTGCTCTATCGCTATTTCCCCAGCAAGGAGGCACTGATCGACCGCGTTTACGACGAGGTCTATCAGTGGGATGCTTCGTGGGAGACGGTGATCAAGGATCGTTCGCAACCCCTTCAGGCACGCCTGGTGCGTTTCTATACCTCATACGCCCATGTGATTTTGCGACGAGAATGGATTCGCATCTTCGTGTTCGCCGGGTTGACCCGTGAAGGCATCAACGATCGGTATCTGGCCAAATTACGTGAGCGCGTCTTCATTCCCGTTATTGCTGAAATACGCCATGCCCATGGCCTGGCGCCTTCCTGCGGTGAAACGATCAATGAAAAAGAGCTCGAACTGATCTGGAGTTTGCATGCCAGCATTTTCTATATCGGCGTGCGCAAATGGATCTACGATCTGCCGGTGACCGAAGACATTGACGCGCTGATAGAGCAGATGGTCGATGCGTTCCTCAATGGCGGTCCCCATGTATTGGCTCAGGTCGACAACGACATCGGCGAGACCCCTCGTTTGAGTTGATTTCCCGCCTGGCCACCCCCTGACATCCTGCTTCCACCCTTCTTTTTTCGACCACTCATCACCTGTTTCAGCCTTTGGCTGGATAGGTGGCGGGAGGGCGAGCACCTCGCTGTTTCGCTCTGAAAAGCCCGTTCCAAACGCCTGAAACGCATTCTGCCAGGACGCCATCGCGACGTGGCTCAGGGGCAGTCCTGAAAAAATCGGGTCCATCGGCTATTTACATCAAATTCGTCAGGCCTTACTGTTTATCAACCGATAAATAACAACAAAATCTGTTGGAGGCACCATGCAAGTCCGAAAGCTCGCTCATTACTCGATCCGGTCGTTCGACCTGGAAAAATCCAGTCAATTTTATGAAAGGGTGCTCGGTTTCACCCCTGGCTACCGGCCGCCGTTCGACTTTCCCGGCGTGTGGTTGTACATGGGAGGGGACGAGCAGGATTTTGGTACGGTCCACATTATCGGGATCGATCCCTCCAACCCCGAGGGTCTGCAGCAGTATCTCGGCGACAAGGACATCCCGCTGAAGGGCACTGGGACCGTTGATCACATTGCGTTTCTGGTAACCGGCCTGGTTGAGTTCTGGGGTGTCCTGAAAGCCGAAGGCATTGCCTGGCGTGATCGCACCGTTCCGAGCCTGGGCCTGCATCAGGTTTTCATCGAAGACCCTTCCGGCGTCACCATCGAACTCAACTTCCCGGCCTCCGAGATTGAAGCCGTCGGTTCCTACGCTGCCCATGCCGCTGCGACGGTGGAGGTGCAACCATGATGAATAGGCCGAACAAACGCCGCGCCATTGTCGTCGGTGGCTCGCTGGGTGGCCTGTTTGCAGCGAACATGTTGCTTCGCAAGGGCTGGGATGTCGAAGTCTTCGAACGGGTACCGGATGAACTCGCTGGACGAGGCGCAGGGATCGTTACACACCCTGAGTTGTTCGAAGCGATGGCCGCAGCGGGCATCCCACTCGATGCGTCGGTTGGTATCGACGTGCTGTCGCGCGTCACGTTGGACCAGGACGGCGATGTCGTACTGGAGAACGCGCTCCCGCAAACGCTGACCGCGTGGGGAAAGATGTACCAGGTGCTTCGCGCCGCTTTTCCAGACTCGCTCTATCGTTGCGGTGGCAGCGTCGTCTCGGTCCAAAGCACGGAGTCCCATGCCAGCGTCACACTGGCCGATGGCACCACCCATCAAGCAGACATCATCATTGCCGCCGATGGATTTCGCTCGACGATTCGCCAGCAGCTTTTGCCTGACTTGCATCTGCAATACGCCGGCTATATCGCCTGGCGCGGGTTGGTCGATGAAGGTGTTCTTTCCGACTCCGCCCACGCCGCGCTCTTCGATAAATTTGCGTTCTGTTTACCCCCGCGCGAACAGATTTTGGGGTATCCGGTTGCCGGTCAGTCGAACAGCACCCTGGCCGGCGAGCGTCGGTACAACTTCGTGTGGTACCGCACCAGCGGCGACGATGAGTTGAAGGACCTGCTCCGGGATGAGAGCGGTAAACAGTTTGAAGGTGGAATTCCTCCGACGCTGATACGTCGTGACGTGCTCGCCGATATGTATGAGTCCGCCGATACGCTGCTCGCCCCGCAGTTTGCCGAAGTCGTGAAGAAAGCTGCCCAGCCGCTGTTCCAGCCGATTTACGACCTTGAAGTACCGAAGATGAATTTCGGACGCATCGCCTTGCTCGGCGACGCTGCATTCGTGGTCCGTCCCCACTGCGGGATGGGGGTCACCAAGGCGGCCGGTGATGCCTTGGCCATCGTCGAAGCGCTCGAGCGAGAGGCATCCGTTGAAGAAGCCTTGGCGGCCTACAGCGAGCAACGTTGCCGTTTCGGTGCCTCGATCGTTCAGCACGCCCGGCATCTTGGCGCCTACATGCAGGCGCAATTGAAAAGCGAGCAAGAGCGCGAAATGGCTGAGTTGTACCGGACTCCGGAAGCCGTGATGCGCGAAACGGCAGTGCCGGTGAAGTTTTAATTCAGTCACACGCCCTTCGCAGGAGAGAACCATGGAACATGCCTATCCGCAAGACGGTGGCCCGGCCGTGTCCGCTGGACAGCTTGAAGACACCATTCAAAATCCGATTCTGGAAAACCCGCAGTTTCGTGCATTGGTCAAACAGCGACGAATATTTTCGTGGAGCATGACGGCTCTCATGCTGGCGGTCTATTTCGGCTTTATTCTTTCGCTGGCCTTTATTCCTGCCCGCCTGGGTACCCCCATCACCGAAGGTCATCCCATGACGTGGGGCGTGCCGATTGGCTTCGGGATGCTCGCCTTCACGATTCTTCTCGTTGCCGTCTACGTCTGGCGCACCCACACCTGCTACGACCCCAAAATAAAAACAATCATCGGGAGCTTCAAAAAATGAAGCGTCTTCTTTTGACCTTCTCGGCCATCCTTGCTTCGGCAACTGTCTACGCGAGCGATGTCCCTGCCGCAGTGCCCAAACACAACCCCATTGCCATCGGCATGTTCCTGGCGTTCGTCGTGTTCACTCTATTTGTCACACGATGGGCGGCGCGCAAGAACAATAGCGTGGCCGATCACTATGCCGCAGGCGGGAAAATCACCGGTTTCCAGAATGGTTGGGCCATTGCCGGAGACTACATGTCCGCAGCGTCCTTACTGGGCATCTCCGCGTTGGTGTTTACCAGTGGCTTCGATGGACTGATCTACTCGATCGGCTTTCTCGCCAGCTGGCCGATCATTCTGTTCCTGATCGCCGAGCCTCTGCGCAACCTTGGGCGCTACACCCTGGCGGATGTCCTGTCCTACAGGCTGAAGCAAAGACCCATACGGGCTTTTGCGGCGTCCAGTTCCATCGTGATCGTGCTGCTTTACCTGGTGTCTCAACTGGTGGGCGCCGGGAAACTGGTGGAATTGCTGTTCGGCTTCGATTACACCGCAGCTGTACTGCTGGTGGGTACGCTGATGGTCATCTATGTGTTCTTTGGCGGGATGCTGGCCACCACCTGGATTCAGATTATCAAGGCCGTGTTACTGCTGACCGGCTGCGTTTTCATGGCGTTCATGGTGTTGTCCGAGTTCGGATTCAGCCTGAACCAACTGTTCACTCAAGCCATTCAGGTTCATCCGTCCCATGGGGCAATCATGAGCCCCGGCGGTTTGATTTCCGATCCCGTCTCCGCCATTTCCCTGGGGTTGGCGCTGGTCTTCGGTACGGCGGGTCTTCCACACATTCTCATGCGGTTTTTCACTGTCGGTGACGTTAAAGCCGCGCGCCAGAGCATTCTCTATGCCTCCGGTCTCGTCGGCATCGGGTACGCGCTGATTGTCATCATTGGCTTTGGCACCATCGCCCTGGTGGCGAGCAATCCGGCCTATCACGATGCATCCGGTGGAATATTGGGTGGCGTTAACATGGTTGCCATTCACCTTGCCCATAACGTTGGGGGCAATGTCTTCCTCGGATTCATGTGCGCGGTGTCGTTCTCGACGATATTGGCGGTCGTGGCAGGGTTGACCCTCGCTGGCTCGTCAGCGGTTTCTCATGACCTCTATGCCCATGCGTTGCGCCGTGGCACCGCCAGCGACCGTGACGAAATGCGCGTCTCCCGCGTGACGACCATCGTACTGGGTGTGCTGTCGATTCTCCTGGCGATTGCGTTTGAAAAGCAAAACATCGCCTTCATTGTGAGCTTGACGTTCTCCATCGCCGCCAGTTCCAACTTTCCGGTCCTGCTGTTATCGATCTACTGGAAAGGCCTGACAACCCGTGGGGCCGTGATGGGTGGATCGCTGGGGCTGGTATCGGCCATTACCCTGTGCATTCTCAGCCCAACCGTTTGGGTCAAGATCCTTCATCATCAGCAAGCCTGGTTCCCTTATGAATATCCGGCCCTGTTTTCAATGGCCGTCGCATTCATCGGTATTTTCTGGTTTTCCATGACCGATCGCTCCGCCAGTGCCATCAGAGAACGCAATCAATTCGAAAACCAGTTGGTCGATTCTGAACTGGGTACGCCGGCCACATGGAAGGCTCAGCTCAAAGCCGATTAATCCATGTAGTGGTTCCCTGCATTAAATAATTTCTGAATAACGGCGCTTATGTTCCATGTGCTGCCGGGACATTTGCGCCTGAAAAATGCTTAAAAGTTAATACAAAAATAATAATCTCAACGTGAGTGCAGAGAAATGAAATGTACTTTTACCCTTGCGGCCGCCCTGTGTGTCTTGGCGCAGCAAACCCATGCGGCTGGTTTCATTGAAGATAGTAAGGCAGCGCTTAAATTGCGTAATTACTACATCAACAGCGATTATCGCGACTCTGCAACACCCGCACAGAAAGCCGCCAATCAAAGTTATCAAGCGGAATGGGGACAGGCTTTCCAGCTGGAATACATCTCCGGATATACCGAGGGCCCTGTCGGATTGGGTGTCGATGCTTTAGGCATGTTGGGTGTAAAGCTCGATTCAAGCGCCGGCAAACATGGCAATCCAACGGGTAACAACTTCGGCGGCGTGGTGTTTCCAAGCGACGGCGACCATGCGGTTGACGATTTCTCCAGCCTGGGACTGACCGGGAAAGTGAAGATTTCCAAGACCGAGTTGAAGCTTGGCACTCTGGTGCCGAAACTCCCGGTTATCTATAGCAATGACGGACGATTGCTGCCGCAAACCTGGCAAGGAGCCCAGGTGACCTCTGCGGACATCAAGGATCTGATCCTGACCGGAGGGCAAATTGACGGGGTCAAGGGCCGCAACTCCAGCAATATCGAAAACATGTCCATTGCGGGTGCCAACAATCCTGTCACCGGTCGCTTCAGCAATAAGTTCCTTTTTGCGGGCGGCGATTACAAACTGAGCAAAGACCTGACCTTGCAATATTATTACGGCAACCTTGAGGATTTTTATAAGCAGCACTTTCTGGGGTTGATTCATAACTGGGCAATCGGTTCAGGCGTGCTAACCAGTGATCTTCGATATTTCAATAGCCAGGACGCTGGTGCGAACGGTCATGATCCTGCTTACTTTACGACAGGCTACTACGGCGGTAATACGATCAAAGGCAAAGTCGACAATAACCTGTTCAGTGGATTATTGACCTACGCCGTTGCCGGTCACACCTTCGGAGCCGGCTATGAGGTTAGCAACGGGAAAAGCGATTTCCCTTATTTAAACCAGGGTGACGGTCCGACCACTTACACCATCACGGAAATGCAGGTTCAGAAATTCGTGCACGCCGGCGAGAAGTCCTGGCAGGCACGCTACGCCTTTGACTTTGCAAAACTGGGCTTGCCCGGTGCGACAGCGGGGGTTGTCTACGTTAAAGGCGATGACATCAACACCATCGCTTCCAGCGATTCAAGTGAGTGGGAGCGCGATATAACGCTGGCCTATGTCGTGCAATCGGGACCGTTGAAAGGCGTTAGCCTCATGTGGAAAAACGCGATGGTACGAAACAACATCCCGAACACCCGCCAACAGGACGAAAACCGGATCATCATCAATTACCAACTGGCGTTGTTTTAGGCGTTGTCCGGTAGAGCGCGGGTGAAACCCTATTCAGCGGGCTGGCTGCCCGCTTGACTGACAGGCAGCGCTTAAAGGCGTGTTGCGTGTACATGCCGTTCTCTTCCAACGGCATGTTTTATAGACGAGAAACATTTCCCTTGAATGGGGTAGGGCGGTGCGAGTGATCCTCCACCGCCTTTTTTTCGAGTGTGCGATGGGCGACCGATACACAGGTCAGGATTGCTCATGATCCCAACGCTTCCTGCCAGCCACGTCGAGCCAGTGGCAGATCGAGCAAACGCTTGCCGGTGGCATCCCGAATGGCGTTACCCAGCGCTGCGGCCATGGGGCCCTGGACGATTTCCGCGGCACCGAGAAATGGCTGGTCCGGCTGATCGATCATGTGGACCTCGACCTGTTTCGGCACCTCGGAAAAACGCATGATCGGATAGCCGCTCCAATCGAAGCTGTGCATGCCATTGGCGTCATAGAGGATTCGTTCATAGAGCGTCCAGCTGGCGGACTGCACGATGCCGCCCTGAACCTGATTGAGCAGCCCATCGGGGCTGACAATTTGCCCCACATCGACGGCGGCCACCACCCGATCAATCGTCACTTGCCCGGTCTGGCGCTGCACATGCAACTGCACGGCGATGGCGCAGTAACCCATGATGTTTTTATAGCGTGCGAAGGCGAAGCCGATTCCACTGCCGGGGCCTGTGGCTTTTTGCGGCCAGCGGAACGCACTGGCCACGCGATCCACCACCGCCCGTGCTCGCGGATCGCTCAAGTGATTGAGGCGAAATTGCACCGGATCCACCGCAGCCCGCGCCGCCAGTTCATCCACCGTGCTTTCGATGGCGAACACATTGATATGGGCACCTAGCGAACGCATGGCCGAGGTCCTGAAGGGCATGCTCAGCACAAAATTCAGGTCAATCTGCTGGTTGGGTATCTCATACAACGGAACCGCGTTACGGTCGCCGTCACCCTCGGGTTGGGCGATCGGGACCGAAGGCGCAGGGGTGAAGGGTTTGGCCAATAGCCACGCCGGCAGCAGGCGCCCGGCATTGACGATGCGTTCGTTGTGCGGCGTGCTCCAGAGTTCGTATTTCCAGTCACGCAGACGCCCGCTGTCGTCCAGTCCCGCTTCCACTTCGGCCAGCATTGCCGAGCTGTAGGGCTCCCAGAGATTCTCCTGTTCGCGCATCCATTGCACCCGTATGGGGTTGCCAGGCAGGGCCATGGCGATCAACGCGGCATCGGCGGCGGCGTCATCGGCGCCGTTGTGGCCATAGCAGCCGGAGCCTTCAGCATGGATGCAGCGCACCTGCTGCACAGGCAGACCCAGCATCTCGGCGATGCCCATGCGCAGAGGATAAACACCCTGGGTGTGGGTCCAGACGGTCAGCGTCCCATCCTTGAACCAGGCCACCGCGCAAGACGGTCCGATGGAACCATGCATCAGGTATTGCTTGGTCACCCGTGCCTTGTACCCACGGGACTCGGGTTGCGTGAGGCGACCCTTGGCGCTCACCGGGTAGCGCCGCGCCGGCAGCTCGGTAAGCAGCTGATGGATATGGGTCGAGTCAGGTAGCGGACTCCCTTCGGTCCAGCGGGCAGTGGCGTAGCCCTCGCGCATTGCCTTGACCGCCAGCCATTCATCGGTGGCGACCACCGCGAGGTAGCTGCCGTTGCGGACCAGTTTCACCACGCCGGGGAGTTTATTGAGGGCGGCTTCGTCAATGTCCAGTAGCTGACTGCCGCGCCGGGGTGGACGTATCACGCGGGCATGCAGCATGTCCGGCAGGCGCATGTCCTGCACATAGGCCGCACCGCCGCTGACCTTGGCCGGGATGTCCAGCCTGGGCAATGATGTGCCGATCAGGGTGAAGCTGCTGGCTGGCTTGAAGGGGGAACTCGCCGATGCGTAGCGATGCAATTGAACCCCGTTCACCGCTTGTGTGTAGGTCATGCTGCGACCTTGCCCATCGTGGATCACCGCGTCCCGCGTGCTCAGGCTGTCGGTGTTGCATTGCCATTGGCGAGCCGCGGATTCGAGTAACAACTGACGTACCTGGGCCGCCGCGTTGAACAGTGCAGTGCCGCTGTCGACGATCGTATGGCTGCCGGCGGTGTAACCCTCATTGGGTGTCAGCGCAGTGTCGGCCGTGAGAAAGCGGATCAGACCCGGTGACACTTCCAGGCGTTCCGCGGCGATCTGCAGGAGCGCGGTCTTGACCCCAGTGCCCAGTTCCACTTTGCCGGTGTAGACGGTAATGCCGTCTTTGGCGTCAATGCGGATCCAGGCGTCCAGATAGGGCGTGGCCCGCAGGCTGCCGGGCAAATCAGGCGCCAGGATTGCCGTACCCAGGGTGTCCACTTCGGTGTCGGCGAAGGCACGCGGGATACCGGGGAGCATGGCGAACCCCATCACCAACGCGCCGTTTATCACGAAGGCGCGGCGGCTCAGATCGACGTTTTGCGTTGAGGACTTCATACCTTGGCTCCCTGCGCGATGACCGATTTGATGGCGGCGAGGATCCGCACATGGGTGCCGCAGCGGCACAGGTTGGGCGCCATGTGGCGACGAATCGTGTCATCGTCCGGATGAGGGTTTGTCTCCAACAGAGCCTGCGCCCGTACGATCATCCCCGCGATGCAATAACCACACTGGGCTGCCTGCTCGTCGATAAAGGCTTTCTGCAACGGCCCCGGTTTGTCGGCGCTGCCCAGGCTCTCCACGGTGCGCACGGACTTGCCCGCCAGCGCGCCGCAGGGCGTCAGGCATGAAAACACCGGCTTGTCGTTCACTAAAACCGTGCAAGCGCCGCACTGACCCAGACCGCAGCCGTATTTCGCGCCATTGAGCCCTGCCTGGTTGCGCAGGGCATACAGCAGCGGCATGTCTTGCGGGATGTCCAGTTCATGCGTCTTGCCGTTGATGTCGAGTGTGATCACGGTGGCTACTCCTGAGTCCGAATGCTCTTGATTGTCTTGTCGAGATCCGTCCAGGGCCTGGTCGGGCAGCTCTCGTTGCGCAAATACTCGGCGATGGCGGCGAGGTGGGTGTCATCCAGACTGTCTGCGAAGCCAGGCATGTAGTGGCTGGAGTCGGCGGTGGACATCGGGATGCCCTGCAAAATGGTCTGGATCAGATTACGTGACGAGTCCGCCCTGACGGCGCTGGTGTTTCCCAGCGCGGGCCTCGAATCCAGGGTGCGCATGGGGGCGGCGGCGCTGTGGCAACTTGCGCAGGCACCCTCGAACAGCGCCGCACCGGGCAGCGTCCTGGCAGTGGGATTGGCCGCTGGCGGGCAGGGCGGTGACGTGGCGTCCGACGAGGTTTTTTTAAGGTCAAGGATATAGCGGGCGATGGCCTGGGCATCTTCCACCGGCAATTGCGCGATGCTCAGGCTGACCGGCAACATCGGGCCCGCCGCCGCGCCGTGATCTTCGGCGACCTTGCCCGTCAGATAGGCGACCAACTGGGCTTCATTCCAGGGGTGTTGCGCGTCGGCCATCCCGCGCAGGGAGGGGGCCGTCCAGCCGTCGACGATACCGCCGTTGAACAGCTCGCTGCTCTTTTCGCCGCCAATCAGATTCAGCGGCGAATGACAGGACGAACAGTGTCCCGCGCCTTCGACCAGATAGCGTCCGCGGTTCCATTGCGCAGACCGGTCGGGAAGCGGTTCCAGCGGGTCGCCATGCAGGAACAGCAAGTTCCAGAACGACACCAGCGCACGGAAGTTCATGGGGAAAACCATATGGTTTTCAGGTGCGGTGTATTTGACCGGGTCCACGCTCATCAGGAAGGCGTAGGCATCGGCGATATCGGCATCACTCAACTTTCGGTAATGCACGTAGGGGAAGGCCGGGTAGAGGAAGTGACCGTCGCGGGCGATGCCTTCACGCATGGCTCGTTCAAAGGCCGGCAGCGACCACTTGCCGATACCGGTTTCCGGGTCCGGGGTGATGTTGGTGGTGAAGAGTGTTCCGAAGGGCGTGATCAATGGCAAGCCGCCCGCCATGTAGTCGCCCCCGGGCCGCGTGTGGCAGACCGCGCAGTCGCCCGCTTCGACGATGCGCCGGCCTCGGTCCAGGGTTTCCCTTCCGGCACTCTGCGGCGGTCTGACAGCAGCGATTTCCGGCCTCCACATCATCCAGAACGCGAACCCTATTCCCACCACGCCGAGCGCCACAACGGCACCGATGATCGTTTTGCGCTTCATCGCCTTACCTCTCGAACTGAGTAAACGACAGATCTTTCAATCCGCCGCGTGCGATTGGCGTACGGCGACTTTCAGCTCGGTGAGCTTAGACAGGGCGCTTGGGATCGAGTAGTCCATCATGGCGCAACGCTACATTGCGCCGGGCGCAACGGCGGCCATGAGCCGACGCGCCGATCACCTCAGCGTTGCGTTTTGCGAAAAGCAACGTTGCGCGGCAGGTGGATACTCCGGCGGGTGCCGGACGCTTACCTTGGGGGGGTGAAAACATTCAACCACGGAGGCCGTCATGAGTTTGCACTCAACCACCATTCAAGTGACTTACGACTTCATCTGCCCATGGTGCTGGATCGGTGAGGTGAATCTTGAACGCGCACTGGCCGCGTCAGGTTTTTCAACTGACCGTCAAATCAGTTTCCTGCCTTACCAATTGAACCCGGACATGCCTGTTCGAGGCATGGATCGCAAGGCCTATCGCTCTGGCAAATTCGGCAGTTGGGCGCGCAGCCAGGCCATGGACGCGCAGGTCACCCACGCCGGCAAGGCCGTCGGCCTCGGGTTCCATTATGAGCGCGTCGAAACCACCCCCAACACCCTGGCCGCGCATCGCTTGGTATGGCGCGAGCAACAGGCGGGTAAAGACGCTTCATGCCTGGTCAAGGCCATTTTCAAGGCGTACTTCGGCGAGGGGCGGGATATCGGCGACCTCAATGTGTTGGCCGATATCGCTGGCGAAACAGGACTGGACCGCAAGGCCATTGTCGACTTTCTCAACACCGATGAAGGCACGGCTGAAGTCTTGAAGCTCGAAGCGCAAAGCAAGGCGTCCGGTGTGCGTTCGGTACCGACCATCGAGATCGCGGATGACGTGATCAGTGGCGCACAACCCAGCGAAATCATGATCCAGATACTGAAACGAAACCAGGCCGCTTGAGCCGCTTGTCCAACCCCGATCCCTACAGGAAATCATCATGTCCCATCACTTGTTCAGCCCAATCAAACTCGGTCAACTCAACCTCGATCACCGCGTCGCCATGGCCCCTCTGACTCGCTCGCGGGCGGGGCAGCCCGGCAACGTGCCGACATCGATGAACGTCGAGTACTACCGCCAGCGCGCCAGTGCCGCGTTGATCATCACCGAGGCCACTCAGATTTCGCAGCAGGGTCAGGGTTACGCCTGGACGCCGGGCATCCATAGCGACGCGCAGATTCACGGCTGGAAAGCGGTCAGCGACGCCGTGCATGCGGAAGGCGGGCGCATTTTCCTGCAGCTCTGGCATGTGGGGAGGGTGTCACACCCCGTATTTCAACCGAACGGCGGCTTGCCGGTCGCGCCGACCGCGCAGCCGGTCCCCGGCAAGACCTTCATCCTCAATGAGCAGGGCGAGGGGGTGTGGGGTGATGTACCTGTCCCTCAGGAACTGGACATCCCGGGGATCGAAGCGATCGTTTCCGATTTCCGCAAGGCCGCGCGCAATGCGCTTCTGGCCGGTATGGACGGCGTGGAAATCCACGCGGGCAATGGCTACCTGCTGGACCAATTCATCAACAGCGCCAGCAATCAGCGCAGCGATCGCTACGGTGGAAGTATTGAAAACCGTGCACGGCTGCTGCTCGAAGTGGTTCAAGCGGTGACCGAAGAAGTCGGGGCCGAACGCGTTGCCGTGCGCCTGACACCGATGGGGCGATTCATGGGAATGGGCGATGACACCCCGGAACAGACCTTCGGCTACATTGCTTCCCGGCTCAATCAATGGAATCTCGCCTACCTGCACCTGGTGGAACCGATGATGGTCGGCACGGTGCTCGATGAAAGTAATGATCCACGCTGGGACGCCATCATCAAACAGCTGCGTGCTGACTTCCACGGCGTTCTGATGCTGGCGGGTGGTTACACCGCAGAGACCGCTGAACAGGCCATCGCGCAGGGGCGTGCCGACCTCATCGCTTTCGGTCGCCCGTTCATTGCCAACCCCGACTTGCCGGCTCGCCTGCGCGGGAGGACCGAACTCAACCCGGCGGACGGCAACAGCTTTTTTGGCGGCGACGCCAAGGGCTACATCGACTATCCGGCGCTGGCATAACGCAGCTCAAAACCGGTTGGTTCGGCAATCACCACTTCGCAAGGAGAAAGGTCATGAAGAGTCCGGATAGTCCGAAGGCCCTGGTCATCGGTGGTTCACTGGGCGGTCTGTTTGCCGCCACGGCGTTGCGGGCGATTGGCTGGCACGTCGATATTTTCGAGCGCTCCCCCGCGGCAATGGATAGCCGTGGCGGTGGCATCGTTCTGCAAGCGGACGTCCTGCAGCATTTTCGCTATGCCGGCATCCAACATACCCATGCGTTGGGTGTCCGGTCCCATGATCGTCTGTATCTGGATCGAGCCGGTAGCGTCTTGCATAAAGAACCGATGCCGCAAACACAGACGTCCTGGAACACCGTGTACAACGCATTGTTTTCCGCCTTTCCCGCCGAGCATTATCACCGTGGCAAGACGCTGGTGGATCTGGCTCAGGACGAGCACCGGGTGACGGCGATGTTCGCCGATGGCAGTCGTGCCGAGGCAGACCTGCTGGTGGGGGCCGATGGGGCGGGTTCATCCGTGCGGAGCAGGGTGTTGCCCGGGGCGCAACCTGGCTATTCGGGCTATGTGGTTTGGCGTGGGCTTGTGGATGAAGACCGACTTGCAGACTTCGCCAAGACGCAGCTTTACGAGGACTTTGTCTTTCAACAGGACCCTGGATCGCTGATGCTCGAATACATGGTGCCAGGCTTGAACGGCTCCGTTGAGCCTGGCGAGCGTCGGTTCAACTGGCTATGGTATTTGAAAGCTGCGCAAGGGCCGGAACTGGACGCCGTGCTCACTGATCGCGACGGCCAGCGGCGGAGCCACTCCATTCCACCGGGGGCTTTGGCTGCGGAGCAGGAGGCTTACCTGCGGGAAATGGGCGAGCGGCATGCAAACCCGGCTTTTCGTGAACTGATTCGCCAGACCCAGGACATTTTTGTCCAGGCGATCCTTGATCTCGACGTTCCACAAATGGTGTTCGGACGTGTGCTGTTGACCGGCGATGCCGCTTTTGTACCGCGGCCCCATACCGCCGCAAGCACGGCCAAGGCGGCCCGCAATGCACTGTTCCTGGCACAGGCCATCGACGACAGTGGCGATCTCGACAAAGCCCTGCAGACCTGGCAACGACAGCAACTTGCAGAAGGCAAGCGCATGAGGGACTGGGGAGTGAACATGGGCAACCGGATCATGGGCATCACGCCATCCTGATTCAGCGGCTCGTATCGGGTTTAATCCACCACTGATTGAGCACAGCCATGCAAGACGTGAAACGCCTGGTCATGCACAGTCGTTACCTTTCCTTCTCGATCCTGGACTCCGCTTATGGATAAGTTGCTGGCGCTCAAAATGTTTGTCGAAACCGTACGCTGTGGGGGGTATTCGTCAGCGGCGCGCAAGCTTGGCATCTCCACTTCGTCTGTGACCCGGCAGGTCGCGGGGCTGGAGAGTGAGCTGGGCGCCAGCTTGCTCAATCGCACCACGCGCAACACGAGCGTCACGGTGGCGGGGCAGCACTATTTCGATAAAGCCGTGGCGATCCTGGAGGCCATCGAGGAGGCCGATGCCGTCGTGGCCGACCGTGGCAGCGAAGCGCAAGGACGCTTACGGGCCAGCGTCCCGGTGGAGTTCGGCCGACGCATCATCGCGCCGCATCTGGGGCGACTGCTGGATCGTCATCCTGGCCTGGAGATCAGCCTCGCGCTGAGCGACGAGGTCAGTGACCTGCTCAGCGAGCAAATAGATGTGTCCGTGCGCCTGGGTTCATCGGTGGTCAGTGAAGACATCGTCAGCAAGCGCCTGGGCGATTTCCAGCGCTGGGTAGTGGCGAGCCCCGATTACCTGACGCGTACCGGACTGCCCCGACACCCCCATGATTTGCTGGAGCACCAGTGCCTGCGTTTTGATTACCGCACCGGCCACCACAATTGGACGTTCCAGGGTGATGAGGAAATCATTCGTTTGAATGTGCAGGGAAGGCTGCAAAGCAACAACGCCGACATTTTGCGCGAGGCGGCGTTGGCCGGGGGCGGGGTGACGCTATTGGCCGACTGGCTGGTGCGTGACGATGTCAGCGCAGGTCGCCTGACGCGTGTGCTGGAGCAGTACGAGGTCAACCCAGGCAGTGCGAGCACTAGCATCAATGCGCTGTACCTGCCCAATCATCGTGGTTCCAGTCGCATCAATGTGTTCATTGAGTTTCTGCAGGAAATCCTCGCCCCCTGAGCATGAGCTGTGCGTTTGACTACCCGGCCTGTGCGACATTGCCCTAGACGGTTCAGGCAGGGTAGATCTCCATCGTGACGCCCCGCAGGGCGGCGATGATCAATCGCCCACTTTGATTTCCAGCCGCTTGAACCTCGATGCCAGTGTCGTGGGCTTGAGCCCCAGCCGTTCAGCCGCACCGCCCTTGCCGAACAGCTTTCCATCGGCGGCCTTCAGTGCTGCCTGCATGTTGTTGCGTTCAAGCTCGCGAATCTGGGCGTCAGTCATGATCACGGACGAGGGGGAAGGTTGTGGGGGAACGTTGAGGCTGGCTTTAGGTTCGTCGGGCAAATCCAGGTTCAGGTCCGCGCCGATCGAGGTGATCAACGCGCGCTCGATGACGTTTTGCAACTCGCGAATATTGCCTGGCCATGAGTAGCGTTGCAGGCGTTCGATGTCGCTGTTGCGCAATCGCCTGCCGGGCATGTTCAGGCGTTTGCCGGTCTGCTTGAGGAAGTGTGCGGCCAGGGCGCCGATGTCCATCGATCGATCGCGCAAGGGTGGCGACTTGATCGGGAATACGTTCAGGCGAAAGTACAGGTCTTCGCGAAAGTGCTTGGCCTCGACTTCCTGGCGCAGGTCGCGGTTGGTCGCGGCAATGATCCTGACATCGACCTTGCGCGTGCGTTCTTCGCCGACGCGCTCGAACTGACCTTCCTGCAACACTCGCAGCAGTTTGCTTTGCAGCTCCAGGGGAATTTCGCCGATTTCGTCAAGGAACAGCGTGCCTCCGTCAGCCAGCTCAAAACGCCCGACGCGATCACGCACCGCCCCGGTAAACGCGCCCCGGATGTGCCCGAAAAACTCGCTCTCGAACAATTCCGCAGGGATCGCCGCGCAATTGACCCGAATCAGCGGATGGGCATTGCGGCGACTGGCCTGGTGGATGGCGCGGGCAATCAGCTCCTTGCCCGTTCCCGATTCACCGTTGATCAACACGCTGGCATCGGTCGGGGCGACCACGTCGATCTGCCGGATGATTTTCTTGATTGGCTCACTCTGGCCGACGATCTCGCGGAAGTTGTGCTCGATGTGAATCTCTTCCTGCAAGTAGGCGTTCTGCTCTTCGAGACGCTCCTTGAGTACCTTGAGTTCATCCAGGGCACTTTGCAGCTGGTTTTCCGTGCTGCGTCGCTCGGTGATGTCGCGGAACACCACCACCGCACCGACGATACGGCCCTCGGAAATCACCGGAGTACTGGTGAATTCCACCGGAAACGAACTGCCATCCCGGCGCCAGAACACTTCCTGGCGACCCTCGTGAATCACACCGTCGTGCACCGCCTTATAGATCGGGCACTGTTCGACCGGGTAATGACTGCCATCGGCATGGGTGTGGTGGTGAATGCGGTGGATGTTCTTGCCGATCATGTCCTGGGTTTCCCAACCCAGCATCCGCGCACAGGCCGGGTTGACGAAGGTGGCCAGTCCCTCGCTGTTGATGCTGTAGATGCCGTCGCCCACGGAACTGAGCAGCAGTTGGTTGTCGCGTTCGTTTTCCTGGAACAGGTTAAGGATGTTGCGCCACTCGATCAGCCCGCCGCGCATGGTGCGTTCGGTGTGGGCCTGGTCGCGCTGGTACTTTTCCTGACTGTGTTCACGCAGCACCAAAATGAGGTGTTGTACGCCCTTGATTTGCAGGGTGGTGGCGCAGATTTCCAGTTCGATGCGTTCGCCGCTTTTGCAGTTGCAACTGAGTTCATCGGTCCAGGCGCGGCCTTTGTCCATCACTGCCTGGGTAAAGACGATCAGGTCCGCCAGCTGATGCCCGAACAGCTTGCTCACCGGTAGTTCCAGCAGTTCCTGGCGGGGATAGCCGAGCAACTTGCAGGCGGCGATGTTCAGGTCGCCCAACCGGTCGGAAAATGGATTGAGCAGCGCGATCGCTTCGGCGCAATGTTCAAACACCATATGCCGTGACGAATACGCCAGGTCGGCCCAGCCGCTGAGAGAGTCTGCTTCAGTCATGACTACGAAATCTCGTGTTTTGCCACTACGAATAATCGTATTTCTACGGGAATGCGTGGTTCGGCGAAAGCATCAGATGCGAAATCAAACACCGGATCAGTTCAGTATTTGCATAAAAATCAATTGGTTAAGTCGTCACGAAAAAGACTTTATTTTTCTGGCACGGCGTTCGCTCTATCTCCTGCAACCCGGCAGCCAATACAGGCTGACGTCAAAGCACGAAGAAAACTGGAGAGCGACACTATGCCAAGCGTGGACATCCCCCATTACAAAGACGGCGACTTCCTGGTCAATTACGAAGAAAAAGTCTTCGAGGACATCAAAGCCGAGCCTGGTGAGAAAGTCCTGATTACGTTTCACACCATCGCTTTCGAGGGCTCCATTGGCCTGGTCAATATGCTTCAGGCCAAGCGCCTGCTGCGCAAAGGCTTCGAAACCAAAATCCTGCTGTATGGACCCGGCGTGCAGTTGGGCGTGCAACGCGGTTTCCCAACCTTGGGCGCCGAAGCATTTCCCGGCCACCTGGCCGTGAACAAGCAGTTGATGCAGTTCATGGAGGAGGGCGGTGAGGTTTACGCCTGCCGCTTCGCCCTGCAAGCGCTGTACGGCCAGACCGAAAAAGCCCTGATCGAAGGCATCCGCCCGATCAACCCGCTGGACGTCATGGACCTGCGCCTGCTGATGCGCCGTGAAGGCGCGATGATCATCGATACCTGGACCGCCTGACCGAGCACACAGTTGCGGGAGCGAGCTTGCTCGATCCCGCAGCACCGCGTCGATCTTCCGAACACTACTGACTTCAGGACCCCATCATGGCCATCATTCGCGCAGCCGCCGTTCAGATCAGCCCAGTGCTTTACAGCCGCGAAGGCACCGTGGACAAGGTCTGCCAACAGATCATCGCCCTCGGTCGACAAGGCGTGCAGTTCGCCGTGTTGCCGGAGACGGTGGTGCCGTACTACCCGTACTTTTCGTTTGTGCAGCCGGCGTTCGCCATGGGCGCACAACACCTCAAATTGCTCGATCAATCGGTCACGGTGCCGTCCGCCGCGACCCTGGCCATTGGCGAGGCCTGCAAGCAAGCAGGGATGGTGGTTTCCATCGGCGTCAATGAGCGCGACGGCGGCACGATCTACAACGCGCAGTTACTCTTCGATGCCGACGGCAGCCTGATTCAGCATCGGCGCAAAATCACCCCGACCTACCACGAGCGCATGGTCTGGGGGCAGGGTGATGGTTCCGGCCTGCGCGCCATCGACAGCGCCGTGGGGCGCATCGGTTCGCTGGCATGCTGGGAGCATTACAACCCGCTGGCCCGATACGCCTTGATGGCGGACGGCGAGCAGATCCACGCGGCGATGTTTCCGGGCTCGCTGGTGGGCGACATTTTCGCCGAGCAGATCGAAGTCACCATTCGCCATCACGCCCTGGAGTCCGGGTGCTTCGTGGTCAATGCCACCGCGTGGCTGGATGCCGATCAGCAGGGCCAGATCATGCAGGACACCGGTTGTGGGCTCGGCCCGATCTCCGGTGGCTGCTTCACGGCCATCGTGTCGCCCGAAGGCAAATTGCTCGGCGAGCCGCTGCGTGGCGGCGAAGGCGTGGTCATTGCCGATCTGGATCTGGCCCTGATCGACAAGCGCAAACGCATGATGGATTCGGTCGGGCATTACAGCCGTCCGGAACTGCTCAGCCTGTTGATCGACCGCACGCCGACGGCCCATGTCCATGAGCGCGGTGCGCACTTCGCGGCGCTGGCCACCGAGGAGTTCGATCATGCAAGTCAATGAATTGCTGGCCGAGTTGCAATGCCATGGCGTGCGTTGGCCTGCAGCACAAAACGGTTTGTCCCGACAAGGCGGCGCAGGGCCGTCGGACCACAAGGCACTGAGTTTTGGCAGTCGGACCATGATGGTGCCGATCCTCAACCAGGCTTCACAGGATTCGCCCTACCAGGCGCAGCCCAACGCCGATGGCAGTCAGGCGCTGATCTTCCGCGAAGGCTTGCCGGTGGGGCAGGTGCAAATGCCCGGCGTGCCGAAGTTCTACGGTTTGAGCACCGCCGATGGCATTCCCTATTGGAAAATCGCCACGCTGCACAGCAGCGATGTGCTCGCGACCACGGTGTTGCAGCATTGCATTCGCTTCAATGATCGCGGCAGTTCCTGCCAGTTCTGCGCCATCGGCCAGTCGCTGGCGGCGGGCAAAACCATTGCCCGCAAACGCCCGCAGCAACTGGCGGAAGTGGCCAAAGCCGCGGTGGAACTCGATGGCGTCAAGCACATGGTGATGACCACCGGTACGCCGCAAACACCGGACCGTGGCGCGGCGATTTTGTGTGAATCGGCCGCCGCCGTTACAGCCGCTGTCGATCTGCCGATTCAGGCGCAATGCGAGCCGCCGGACGATGATCGCTGGTTCCGGCGCCTGGCCGACAGCGGGGTGGTGTCACTGGGTATGCATCTGGAAGCCGTCACCGATGAAGTGCGCCACCGGATCATGCCGGGCAAGGCCGAAGTGCCTCTGAGCCGCTATTTCGAAGCCTTCAGTGCAGCGGTCGAAGTCTTTGGCCGGGGCCAGGTCAGCACCTACATCCTGGCCGGCCTGGGCGACAGCGAAGCCGCCATCAGCGAGATGAGCGAACGTTTATGCGCGTTGGGTGTGTATCCGTTCGTGGTGCCGTTCGTGCCCATCGACGGCACGCCATTGGCCCATCACCCAAAACCGGAGAGCGCGATGATGGCCCGGCTCTATCCACAGATCGGCGCCAGCTTGCGCCGCCACGGATTGCACTCCGATCAGATCAACGCCGGTTGCGCCAAATGCGGCGCGTGCTCGGCCCTGAAAAGCTACGAATAAGCCGGAGAATCACCATGTCGAATGCCGCCTTTGCCCTGGTCGACAGTACCTTCGAGCCGTTCCGCGCGGGCGAGTTATGGGTCAAGCCCGCCAGCGAACACTGGGAAAAACAAGCCTATTTCGCCCTGCGTCGCTCGGTGTTTTCCGATGAACAACAACTGCTGGTGCAGGACAAGGACAGCCATGATTTTCAGGCGATTGCCATTGTCGCCCTGGCCGGCAATTGCGGGATCGCCGATCAGGTGGTGGGCGCGGTGCGCATCTACCAGCCGGAGCCGGGCCTGTGGTTTGGTGGGCGTCTGTGCGTGGCGGCGGCGTATCGGCGCCACAGCATGATCGGCAAGGCGTTGGTCAACGAAGCCGTGTCGCGGGCCAAGGAACTGGGCTGCGAGGTGTTTCGCGCTACGGTGCAGGCGCAAAACGAAGTCTATTTCCATGGCCTGCGCTGGCAAACCCTCGAACACCTGGAGCTGCTTGGCCAGCCCCATTGCTTGATGCAAGCGGATTTGCCGAGCTACCCGCTGATGCCGCGCCAGGTCTCATTGCGTGCGCTGAAGGTGGCTCGCCATGACTGACGCTCTTGATCTGGCCGCGCTGATCGACACCTTGCGGACCACCCCGGCCATGCGCTCCAAACAGGCGATCCAGCAGCCTGCCGCCGTGGTGGGTCGCGCAACACAAGCGCTGACCCGCGAGCAGCTTTACGCCTTGCCTGGCGACGACACAGCGGCGATTGCCTGTGGCGATCATTTTCAGCTGCTGGCCATCGAAGGCATGTTGCCGGCCTTTGTCGCGGCTACGCCGTGGTTTGCAGGATGGTCAGCGGTCATGGCCAATGTCAGTGACATTACTGCCATGGGTGGTCGTGCCACGGCGGTGGTCAACGCCTACTGGCATCACGACAACGACGCCGCGCAGCAGATTCTGGCGGGCATTCGTGCAGCCTGTGAAGCCTACGGCTTGCTGTTGGCTGGCGGGCACACCAGCCTCGACACGAACAATCCCACCGCGCTGGCCGTGGCGATCACTGGCATTGCGAAAAACCTGTTGTCGACCCTGCATGTCGCGTCAGGCCAGGTCATCGCCATGGCGGTGGACCTTGAAGGCGCATGGCACGCCGACAGCACCTATTGGAAAGCCTTCGAAGGCGTACCGGCCGAGCGTCTGCGCAGCAAGCTCCACGTATTGCCGCGCCTTGCCGATGCCCGACTGTTGCTCGCCGCCAAAGACATCAGCAACGCCGGGATTCTCGGCAGCCTGTTGATGCTGCTGGAAACCACCGGCTGCGGCGCAACCATCGATCTGGCTGCACTGCCGTGTCCGCCGGATGCCGACCTCACACGCTGGCTCCAGGTGTTTCCCAGCTATGGCTTCCTGATGACGCTCGACGAGCGTGACTGGCCGCAAGTCCAGACAGCCTTCGCATTCGAAGGGATTCACTGCGAGCGTATCGGTCAGGTGAACTCAAGCGGCGCATTGACCGTCCGGCACGGACAACAGCGTGGTGAATTCTGGAATCTTCGTAAGCAGGCCTTTACCGGATTCCGTTACCCCCATCTCGACCTCACCCCTTTAAACCTGAAACAGGAGCACTGACATGCCCGCCGTCAATTTCAGAATCCGCTGGCCCAATGGGCGCGAAACCACTGGCTATTCACCCTCGACCGTGATTTTCCAATACCTGGAAGAGGGCGCCAGCTACCCGTTGCCGGAATTTCTACAGCGCATAGAAAAGGCCTTGAACAACGCGTCGGAGCGGGTGAAGGAGGTCAAGGGGTTCTATTGCAGTTCGGCCATGGACACCTTGAGCTCATTGAAGGGACAGGCCAGTTATCTTCAAGCGCCTGCCCACGCAGAAGGGCAGGTGAACATTCTCAGCATGCGGACCGAAGGCGCCGGTCAGGTGATCGGCGCAGGCTGGAGCTCGTTCTGATTCATTGAATTTCCCCTTGATGCTTATCGTCACCCATGACAGGAGCAACGTTATGACCAGCCATCTCACTTCAATCAAAACCCCACACTACAGTGTGATCATCGTTGGCGGCGGCCAGGCCGGGTTGTCCGCCAGCCATTACCTGCAACAGGAAGGGATCGACCATCTGGTGCTGGAAAAGCACAGCGTGACCCATACCTGGCGCAATCAGCGTTGGGACGCTTTCAGTCTGGTCACGCCTAACTGGCAATGCGCCTTGCCGGGCTATACCTACGTCGATGATTTCAAGGGCGCCGACCCTCACGGTTTCATGAAAAAGGACGAGATAAACCAATACCTGGCTGGCTTCGTCAAATCAGTGAACGCGCCGGTTCAGGAGGGCGTTACCGTGCAGCGTGTGATCCCGCGCACACTGGGTGGTTTCGAGGTGCATACCTCGAACGGAGAGTTCACGGCGGACCAGGTGATTGTCGCGTCCGGCGGCTACCACACGCCGATCATTCCGCGCCTGGCCGAGCGTTTGCCGGCCGGTGTTCATCAACTGCATTCGGAGCAATACCGTAACCCTGGAGCATTGCCTGCCGGCAACGTACTGGTGGTCGGCTCCGGGCAGTCGGGGGCACAGATTGCCGAGGACCTGCATCTGGCAGGACGCAAAGTCTTTCTTGCGGTCGGTGACGCACCGCGTTGCGCGCGTTTCTATCGAGGCAAGGACGTGGTCGACTGGCTGGCGGAAATGGGCTACTACGAGATCGGCGTCGACACCCATCCGCTGCGTGAGGGCGTGCGCGACAACACCAACCATTACGTCACGGGACGCGACGGCGGGCGCGATATCGACCTGCGTAAATTCGCCCTGGAGGGCATGGAATTGTTCGGTCGTCTTGAAGGGTTGCAGGGTACGCGCATGCAATTCGCCCCTAACCTGGAAGAGAGCCTGGACAGCGCCGATGCGGTGTACAACCGCATCAATGGATCGATCGACAAGTACATCGAGGAACACACGATCGACGCGCCGCCCGGTGAACGCTACGAGCCAAGCTGGTCACCCGAACAAGAGCGCAGCGAACTGGACCTTGAGGAGGCAGGCATCACCAGCATCATCTGGTGCATCGGCTTCAGTCCGGACTTTACCTGGGTCGAGGCTCCCGTCTTCAATGGCCGTGGCCACCCGGGACACCAACGCGGGGTCACGGCGCAGCCTGGCCTGTATTTCCTCGGATTGCCATGGTTGTACACCTGGGGGTCGGGGCGTTTTTCCGGCGTGGCGAAAGATGCGCAATACCTGGTGGAACGGATCAGTGCTTCACGCGTAGAACCCTCGATTCTGACGAAACGGGCTATCGCAAGATAATCGTCAGAAGCGGGGTAAACGATATCGTGTAGGCGCGAACTTCGTTGCTATCGGAAAAGTCCGTTCAAATAGTGCAGACGTAGAGACAAACGCACTTATCTTGTCTAGCGAAAAATACAGGGGGAGGGGGCATCACGAGGCCGATCACGCCTGGGAAAAGAGCAAAGCGACGATGAACCCGCTCATCGTTCGCGGCGTTCTCCCATCAATTCTGTGGGTAATACCGTCTGTCACTGCACTGGATTCTTCAAGCTATTCACCATTTCCTTCAAGAGTGACACTCGCCTTCATTGTTAACGTTTATCCGCGCCTTAACCATTGCCTGGCAGCAAGTCAGTAAAGGCGAATATAAACATAACAATATGAGGTTTCAAAATGAGTGCTCAATCTAAACTCACCTCTGCGTTTACCGGCGACGGTAAAGTCACATACCTGGACGCAATGGTGATTGGTGCTGGGGTTGCTGGCCTCTATCAGTTGTATCGACTTCGTGAGATGGGCTTGACGGTCCGTTCCTACGATACGGCTTCCGGAGTTGGCGGCACATGGTATTGGAATCGTTACCCCGGTGCGCGCTTTGACTCTCAGGCTGAAATTTATCAGTACTGGTTCTCCGAAGAACTCTACAAATCCTGGCAGCCAACCGAGCGATTCCCCGCGCAGCCCGAAACAGAGGAGTGGCTGAACTTCGTCGCCGATCGGCTGGACCTCAAGAAAGATATCCAGTTCAACACCCGTATCGCTTCCGCTCACTTCTGCGAGGAGAGCGGTCGCTGGATTGTGACAACCGAGGCGGGTGAAACGATCAATACGCAATACCTGATTTCCTGCTGCGGCATGCTGTCCGCTCCACTGTCCGACCGCTTCCCCGGCCAAACCGACTTCAAAGGCCAGATCTATCACACCGGCCTGTGGCCAAAAGACCCCGTGGACTTCAAGGGCAAGCGTGTGGCGGTGGTGGGCACTGGCGCCACGGGTATTCAGGTGATTCAGACCATCGCCCCGTCAGTGGGATCAATGAAGGTCTTCGTGCGCACCCCGCAGTATGTGATTCCGATGAGGAACCCCAAATACAGTAAAGAAGACTGGGAAAAGTGGGGCACACAATTCCATCAACTCAAGAAACGCGTGCGAGAAACTTTTGCAGGTTTCGACTACGACTTCGACGCCGGCCCCTGGGCCGAGAAGTCCCCCGAAGAGCGACAAGCCGTGCTTGAACAACTCTGGGAAGATGGCTCGTTAGCCATGTGGCTGGCTTCTTTTCCCGAGATGTTCTTTGACGAGCAGGTCAACGAAGTCGTGTCGGAGTTCGTGCGTATCAAGATGCGTGAGCGTCTCCAGTCGAAGCCGGATCTTTGCAACCTGCTGATCCCCACCGACTATGGCTTCGGCACCCATCGCGTGCCGCTCGAAAACAAGTACCTTGAAGTCTATCTGCAACCCAACGTCGAGGCGGTTGACTGCAAGCAGTCACCGATCGAGCGCATCGTGCCGGAGGGAATCCAGACCGCCGATGGAAAGATTCACGAGGTAGACATCATCGTGCTGGCCGTGGGCTTTGATGCCGGCTCCGGCGCACTCAGCCGGATCGATATTCGAGGTCGCGACAGCCGGTCACTGAGGGAGCAGTGGAAACAAGAAATCCGCACATCGATGGGACTGCAGATCCACGGCTACCCCAACCTGTTCACAACAGGTGCACCGTTGGCACCGTCGGCTGCACTTTGCAACATGACCACCTGCCTGCAGCAGCAGGTGGACTGGATCACCGGATGTATTGAGTTTGCCGCCCGGCACGGCAAACAAGTCGTGGAAGCCTCCAAAGAGTTCGAGGACGAGTGGGTACAGCACCACGACGAGACGGCGGCGAAGACATTGGTCGTCAAAACCGACTCCTGGTACATGGGCTCCAACGTAGATGGAAAACCGCGCCGACTTGTATCCTATATCGGCGGCGTTGGTAATTATCATCGCCGCTGCGACGAAATCGCCGAACAGGGTTACCCGGGCTTTGAAATGGCCTGAGGTCGAATGACTGCTCACTAGTTGCAGCTGTCACTACGACTCTCCATTTCGCCGTGACAGCTCGATAAACGAGGTAACCTGTAATGAACAACTATTACTCCCAAGAAAATCACGGTCCTTTTGAACTTATTAATATCGGGCCGCTCCAGCTTGAAGAAGGGTCATGTATTCCTGATTGCCGACTGGCAGTCGCAGTACATGGCACCCTGAACGCCGACAAGAGTAACGCCATACTTGTTCCGACCTGGTACTCCGGCACGAGCAAGGCGATGGAGCAGATATACATTGGCGAAGGGCGAGCGCTGGACCCTTCGAAATACTGCATCATTGTTGTCAACCAGATCGGTAACGGCCTTTCCAGCTCTGCGAGTAACACGGGCGGATCGCTGGCAGGTCCTGGATTCCCGAATGTCAGGATTGGCGATGACGTCAGTGCCCAGCACACATTGCTGACCGAGTACTTTGGGATCGAGAGCCTGGCACTCGTGGTGGGGGGATCGATGGGGGCGCAGCAAACCTACGAATGGGCCGTGCGCTATCCAGACTTTGTCAAACGCGCCGCAGCGGTAGCGGGTACAGCGCGCAATAGCGAGCATGACTTCCTGTTTACCGAAATACTCATTGAAGCGATAACGACCGATCCGGCCTTCCGGGCGGGCTTATACAGCTTATCCTCGACAGTCGAGGCCGGACTCAAGCGGCATGCGAAACTGTGGGCATTGATGGGCTGGAGTACCGAATTCTTCCGCGCCGAGCGACATAAGGCGCTGGGTTTCGAGTCGATGAAGATATTCGTCGACAGTTTCATGGCGAGCTACTTTGCGGCAATGGACCCTAACAACCTCCTGACCATGGCCTGGAAATGGCAGCGGGGAGATGTCAGTCGAAACACGGGCGGTGATCTTGCGACGGCCCTGGGTCGAATCAAAGCGAAAGTCTATGTAATGCCAATCTCGCATGACCAGTTCTTTACCGTGGAGGATTGTCTGTCGGAGCAGAAAATGATCCCGAACAGCGAGTTCAGACCCTTGAGCTCAATCGATGGTCACCTCGGACTGTTTGGCACCGATACTGAAATGCTCAATCAACTGGACGCCCATCTGGCAGAGCTGCTGTCATCCCCAACGCATTGAAACACGCCTGCAAGAACAATAAAAAATGGCACAGGACTCCTGTGCCAAACCCAGAACAATTTTATAAAAACAGGGTTGAAGATGAAAATAACAACAGCACATTTTTTGCGCGTGCCAAATACGCTCGAGCCGAGTTCTGACGCTAACGTTAACAGCCTCAGAAAAAACAACATAAACGTCCGAATTCGCCATGCGTTTCGGTTGATGATTTTAGTTTTCTGCCTTCAACTTTCTATTGTGTGTCACGCATTGGATGTCGATCCTGGCGACTATACGCCAATGCCAGATGGCACAAAGCTTGGACTTGTCTATTTACAGCACGCAGAGCGCGACGATTATTACGTGCGTGGCAATCGTTTAAGCGACAAATATAACCTTCAGTCGGACGTCGCCATTCTGAGAGGGGTCAGCTATCAGGAGTTTGCAGGGCTCCTGACGAATATCCAACTTCTCTTGCCTTTTGGCCACCTGGCGGCAGATGGCGATATAAAAGCCATGGGCAGTGAAAGCGGAATGGGCGATCCCATTCTGGCCAATGCGATCTGGATCGATCAGGACCCTTCGGTAAACCGCGCATTGGGCATCACTCAATATCTGTTTCTGCCTTTGGGAGACTACAGCAAGAATAAAGAGCTGAATATTGGCGAAAACAGATGGAAGTATGTGTTGCAGGGTGGGTACATGCACGGCATCGGTAGCAGCGTCATTCTGGATTTCGTCGCTGACGTTACTTTTTTCGGTGACAACGATAGTTACTCCCCCGACGATCTGACAATGAAGCAGCGCCCACAGTACCAGATGCAAGGATTTGCCAGGTATAAGCTCAGTGAACGCGCGACGATTCATGTCGGTTACTCCCGACTATGGGGAGGGGAGAGAGAAGTTGACGGAACCGATTTGAAAGATGAAAGCGGTCAAGAAAAATTAATGTTGGGTGGGTCTTATTTCGTTACTCCCAAAGCACAGTTACTTGCAACATTGGGGCGTGATATTTCAGTCGATAATGGCTTCAAGGAAGAGTCTCGCCTTAATCTTCGATTGCTTTACGTATTTTAAGCAACACCGTTCTTGATCAGGGAAAGTCTGGAAGGGACTCCACAATACGCTCCGCTCTAACGCTATTATCCAGAGAGATTCGCCGTGCATATTGGTATAACTCGCGAAACACACGCTGGAGAGACCCGTGTGGCTGCTACGCCGGAAACGGTGAAAAAACTCGTTGGCCAAGGCCATAGAGTCACTGTACAAAGCGGCGCCGGCATTAAGGCCAGTGTTGTCGACAGTGCCTATGAAGCGGCAGGCGCAACCATTGGCAGCGCCAACGATGCGTTTGGTGCAGAGCTGATTCTCAAGGTGGTCGCACCCAGCGACAGCGAGCTGGCGCTGATCAAGCGCGGCACCGTTGTGGTGGGCATGCTCAACCCGTTCAGCAATGAAACCATCGCCAAAATGGCCGAGTGCGGCATGACCGCCTTTGCCCTGGAAGCGGCGCCTCGCACCTCCCGGGCCCAAAGCCTGGATGTGCTGTCCTCGCAAGCCAACATTGCCGGTTATAAAGCCGTGCTGCTGGCCGCTCATTACTATCCGCGCTTCATGCCGATGCTGATGACCGCTGCAGGTACCGTCAAAGCGGCGCGCGTGCTGATTCTCGGCGCCGGCGTGGCCGGGTTGCAGGCGATCGCCACGGCGAAACGTCTGGGTGCCGTGATCGAAGCGTCTGACGTGCGCCCTGCGGTAAAAGAGCAGATCGAATCCCTCGGCGCCAAGTTCGTCGACGTGCCCTACGAGACCGACGAAGAGCGTGAATGCGCCGTCGGCGTTGGCGGTTACGCGCGCCCCATGCCCGCCAGCTGGATGCAGCGTCAGGCCGTGGCCGTGCACGAACGCGCCAAGCAGGCAGATATCGTCATCACCACCGCACTGATTCCGGGCCGCAAGGCGCCGACGCTGTTGAGCGCCGAAACCGTGGCGCAGATGAAGCCGGGCTCGGTGGTCATCGACCTTGCCGCCGCCCAGGGCGGCAACTGCCCGCTGACCGTGGCCGATCAGGTGGTCGTCGAAAATGGCGTGACCATTGTCGGCCCGACCAACCTCGCCGGCGCGGTCGCGGCAGATGCGTCGGCGCTGTATGCCCGCAACTTGCTGGACTTCCTGAAACTGGTCTTCACCAAGGAAGGCCAGTTCGAGATCAACCTCGAAGACGACATCGTCGCCGC
Source organism: Pseudomonas fluorescens group sp. PF-69 (assembly GCF_054481235.1). NCBI lineage: Bacteria > Pseudomonadati > Pseudomonadota > Gammaproteobacteria > Pseudomonadales > Pseudomonadaceae > Pseudomonas > Pseudomonas fluorescens group sp. PF-69. The sequence goes on from NZ_JBTMNC010000001.1 coordinate 5,141,167, forward strand.
GTGCCTGATGTGCCGCGACGGCCAAGTCATCCGCAAAAACGCCTAAGCAGGGATTCAGACGATGGAAGAGCTTATCTCCCCCGGTATCTACAACCTGATCATCTTCGTGCTGGCGATTTATGTCGGTTATCACGTGGTCTGGAACGTTACACCTGCGCTGCACACGCCTTTGATGGCCGTGACCAACGCCATTTCGGCGATCGTGATCGTCGGCGCCATGCTGGCAGCGGCTTTGACCGTGACGCCACTGGGCAAGACCATGGGCACCCTCGCGGTCGCGCTGGCCGCGGTCAACGTGTTCGGTGGCTTCCTGGTCACCCGCCGCATGCTTGAGATGTTCAAGAAAAAAGCCCCGAAAGCCGTAAAAGAAGAGGCGCCGAAGTAATGAGCATGAACCTCGTAACGACGCTCTACCTGATCGCGTCGATCTGCTTCATCCAGGCCCTCAAAGGCCTGTCGCACCCCACCACGTCGCGTCGCGGCAACCTGTTCGGCATGCTCGGCATGGCGCTGGCGATCCTCACCACCGTCGGCCTCATCTATAAGCTGGGTGCGCTCTCTTTTGGACAAGGCGGGGCGACAGCCGGCATTGGTTACGTGATTGTCGGCCTGCTGATCGGCGGTACCGCCGGCTCGATCATGGCCAAGCGCGTTGAAATGACCAAGATGCCGGAACTGGTCGCGTTCATGCACAGCATGATCGGTCTGGCTGCGGTGTTCATCGCCATTGCCGCCGTCGTCGAGCCGCAGTCCCTGGGCATCGTCAAGCACCTGGGTGATTCGATTCCGGCGGGTAACCGTCTGGAACTGTTCCTCGGCACAGCCATCGGTGCCATCACGTTCTCCGGTTCGGTGATCGCGTTCGGCAAACTGTCCGGCAAGTACAAGTTCCGCCTGTTCCAGGGCGCACCGGTACAGTTCGCCGGCCAGCACAAACTGAACCTGCTGTTGGGCCTGGCCACACTGGCGCTGGGCGTGACCTTCATGCTGACCGGCAACCTCAGCGCCTTCGCCTTGATGCTGGCCCTGGCGTTCGTCATGGGCGTGCTGATCATCATCCCGATCGGTGGCGCCGACATGCCGGTGGTGGTGTCGATGCTCAACAGCTACTCCGGCTGGGCGGCGGCGGGTATCGGCTTCTCGCTGAACAACTCGATGCTGATCATTGCCGGCTCCCTGGTGGGCTCGTCCGGTGCGATCCTCTCGTACATCATGTGCAAGGCGATGAACCGCTCCTTCTTTAATGTGTTGCTCGGTGGTTTCGGCAACACAGCCGACGCCGGCCCGGCAGGCGCCAAGGAAGCCCGTCCGGTGAAATCCGGCTCGGCTGACGACGCGACCTTCCTGCTGACCAACGCCGACACCGTGATCATCGTTCCGGGCTACGGCTTGGCAGTAGCGCGGGCCCAGCATGCGCTGAAAGAGCTGACCGAGAAGCTGACCCATCGTGGCGTGACCGTGAAGTACGCGATCCACCCGGTGGCAGGGCGCATGCCTGGTCACATGAACGTATTGCTGGCCGAGGCGGAAGTGCCTTACGACCAGGTGTTCGAGATGGAAGACATCAACTCCGAGTTCGGCCAGGCCGACGTGGTCCTGGTGTTGGGCGCCAACGACGTGGTCAACCCGGCCGCGAAGAACGATCCGAAATCGCCGATTGCCGGCATGCCGATCCTCGAAGCGTTCAAGGCCAAGACCATCATCGTCAACAAACGCTCGATGGCCAGCGGCTATGCCGGCCTGGACAATGAACTGTTCTACCTGGACAAGACCATGATGGTGTTCGGCGACGCTAAGAAGGTCATCGAAGACATGGTGAAGGCCTGATATAAGTCGCTCCGCTGCGAGAACTACGTCTCGCAGCCCCTTTACGGCCACCCACAGGCGGCCGTTTTTTTGCCTGGGCAGGAAAAATCGAAACCATCTGCTCATGGGAGTTAGTTGGTATTTTTATGTCTTTTTCATATTGGTGCCATGTTTTCTTATAATAACTTTAAGACGCATGGCGATTGATATCTCTTTCGACACTGAGAATCCCATGCTAGTATCCCCGACATGCTGCATATACTAATAAAAACAATACCAGCCGACCACCTCTTGGGTGCTTTCAATTCTGCGTAGGAGCGCAGTAAGAGCAAGGGTGACGGCCCTCAAATGAGACTTTAAGTATGCCGACAGTCATTACTCCAAAAGAACTTCTCAAGTGGGTGCCAGGCGTAGTTCTCAGCTCAAGCGAAGAACTCGGTTGGAAAGATATAGAGCAGCGGTCATATCGATACAAAGGTCAGGACGTCCTTATCCCACCCCTGGATCATTTCATGATCGTTTATTATTTCCTGGGCCATACACCGATGGATAGATGCGTGGACGAAGGGTGGACGCGTACCGCTTGCGCTCCGGGCGATATTTCCCTGCTTACAATGTCACAGGACTCCCATTGGAACTGGACCGAGGACATTGATGTTTCTCACCTCTATCTTTCCAATGCGCTGATGTCACGTGTTGCCATGGATGTGATGGAGCGGCCGATTGAAGAGGTCCGCCTACATGATCTGCTGCGCACGCAAGACTCGATTCTGGCATCTATTGTCAGCGCAATTACAAGCGAAGTGAGAAGTCGTGGAATTGGTGGATCATTGTATGTTGAGGCCTTGAGCATGCAGTTAGCCATTCATCTTCTCCGAAATTACGCCAGCGTCACCTTTAAAGAGTCCTGTACGCCTGGCCGCCTATCTCAACAGCAGAAAAAACATTTGCTCGACTTTATCGATAGCCATTTGGAACAATCCATACGCCTGGATGAAATGGCCGACGCAGTAGGCTTGGGAGTCTGGACATTCTCGAAGAAGTTCAGCGAATCATTTCATTGTTCACCACATACATTTGTCACCGAGCAGCGCGTCGAGCGAGCGAAGCGCCTGCTGTACAATGGAGCACTTTCGATTAAAGAAATTGCATATCATTGCGGCTTTTCGGATCAGGCGCATTTAACACGCATACTGCGCACCAAACTTGGCGTGACACCTACACAACTAAGGCGAATTAAAAACCAAGAATAGCGCTCCTGCAAATATCGAAATGATTTTTTCTGCTTCGCTGAACAAGGACAAGCGAAGCAAAGCATTTTCCGCCAACTGCTATCGGAAAAAACATGGACCTCTTAGACATTCTATCAACCGCTGTCATATCGGTATTGGTTGCGGCACTGATCACACTCAGAACCACAGACAGGAAGGTCCGGATCGAAAACATCACACAGGAACGTGCCAAGTGGGAAGAGAAGATTCGCAGTAAATCCCAGTTAGCCCTCACACGACGCCCAGTCGAACCCTCTATCCCGAAACAATATTTACCTTGCGAATCTGCAACCATCGCCGAGGCGATCTCTGATCCAACCGATAAAACATAAGGCGACAGTGGGTTCGGCGAAAGCGACAGCCACCAATGTAAACACGTAAGCGTTGTGGTTGAAACTGTTCAACGGCCTGGATAAGAGCAAACGGGGCCTTCTAGCGCATCATTTGATGGAGCAGAGTAGGGGAGCGCTACCATATCGTCTTGAAAGCCTTTACGACGAAATTTTGCTGGATCAGGGATCCGGATCTCAGTGGATGCGGACAGAGGCGGTGCCGTCGTATTCTATCGTCCAATAACCGCCCCTCCACTATAACTAAACTAAATGGATATTTAGTGTAGTTATAATTATCAGTTATTTGTCGGTAGCGTAGGGCAGGTTAACCGCCGGCATCTTGCCGTTGCGATCCGCCAATGGCTCTTGGCATTATCGAATGCTCCAGACATTCAACCCGTAAAGGAATACCCGATGCCAATATACCTGTCCCGAATCTGAACTGCATGTAGGCCAAGGCTCAGTCACAGAAGCACCTGCGGAGGTAGGAACTTATGTTGTCGTATTCGAAGACGACGAAGATACCGGCTATTTCTACGCGCTAGACACAGCGGCTGAAGGCAACCCGATTCAGGATGCGCTGCATATCTACAACGTGGCGGACGTTTCAGACAAACACAAACCTTCCAGCGTGAAGATCGGCTGGTCGGTTGATCACAGCAAGGCTGCGCTGCTGATCAACGATTACCCGCATGCCATATTTGATTTCACGGCGAAACAAGGATATTGCCGTACGGATTCCCACCGCAAAGTGACAATGGCTGGTCCGAGCGTGGCCACGAATGGGATGATGCGGCGCGTCAGGAAGCATGGCGACTTGAATCGTAATGTTCGTCACGGCGTTTTCTCGCATGCGCAAAATTCGACTTGGCCAGCCTGGTCACCAGGTGAAAAGCGGCAGGAAAGACACCCAGGCTTCGAATGTCACGATTCGCATAATGTATATTATGTTAAACCAGATGCCATGTTAGAAATGTTCATGAGGCTCATAAGACACTGATTCGAAAAATACGCTTCTGCCGTCCAAACTCTGTGCTCCAATCGCGAAATCACCGGAAACGGCCTATCATTCTTCTTAACCCATTGATTCATATCGTTAATCGTCTTTCACGTTCCCTACGAGCCATCGTTTTTTAACGATATCAGCGGACACCTTGATCCTCGCCACATTCGATAACGTACTGATATTTATAGCTTTTTATCTTAACGGCTTTCGGGAACAGCTCTCTCGAGGTGTCGTCAATGAGCGGACTCGTTCACGTTTATCTCTAGCGTCTTCTTCGATTAAAACTCAATGAAATCAAAGGCTAATGGGCTTTTTTAACGGATTGAGCGGACGTTCCCGGTGCTGCTTTTCTATGACGAAATCAGCGGACATTCCCGGCGCCGGCGTCCTGGTAAGAACCGGTTGCTTTGCGATGGCAAGCTGGCCCTAGTCTCATGGAAGCCCCGCAAATCAAGCCTTTTGCCTCCTCATAGGGCGATGGCAGGTGCTATTAGCCAGTGGCCGCGTCCGAATGGGCCCTGCCTTGAAGCTGCGTCGGAAAGCACGGAGATTTGCCTTAATCAGCGGACATTCCCGAACGCGATTTTGAATGAAGTCCCCTGCAGACCAATAAAATCGAGGGCTTTAGCTTTTTTCGCTTTAATCACCGGACTTTCCAGCGCGCTTATTCATTTAACGAAATCAGCGGACTTTCCCGATCGATCATGAAGGTTTAGGGCGTTGCTTGAAATGGCATCATTAAAAGCCTTTTAAATCAACGAACTGAGGCGGTTTGACGATATCGGCGGACATTCCCTGTACCTTTGTTGGAGCAAAAATGCCGTACAGGTCGCACAATTCGTGGGGCTCACGGTTTTTGATCAATGCTCGGACCTTACCGGCGCCTAGGGCGATCATGATTCCAAGACCTGATCCGCTCGATAGATACCTGCGACAAAATTTCCAGGGCGGCTAACACGATCGTCCCAAGGAAGCGCGCAACAATCGTTTACAGACTATCCACGTGTATTAATTCAGCAGTTCCCGACAGTGTCACGGCCTAGTGTCGCGCCAAGCCCTATCAAAGCGGAAAGTATAAAAAACTACGTCAATACACACTGCTCACGTTATTTATCAATTAACTGTTAAATACGTTAATTGGCTTGAAAGCCCACATTCCGGTTTAGTAAATTCGTATTTCCAATATTCAATTAAATCGGCAAGCTTTAAGTATTTGAGCAACACGATTGACAATCTAAAATTTTGAAGCAACACTTTCGGTCACTTCAGAACACTGAGGATAGTCTAATGACCAATAACTTTGAAGATGAAACAAATTCAGCGCGCCAATTGACCGTCAGATCACCCTCCAAAGACATGAGGGCCCACGCCTTGGCATTTTTGGCGAAACAGAATGGTCAGACATGGATGGAGGATGAGCAGTACACATATAACCGGCTAAAGATTTCCGACATCATAACTGAGTGCAGTATGGAGGCGGGCTTTAAAATCGGAAACATAAAGTCGATTGGAAAGAGAGTGGCCAAACTAATGAGGGCATCTGGTGGGCGCATTAAGCTGTCCGCCGCTCATGATTTGATTGCTAATGCATTGGGCTACAAGAATTACGCTAGGGCTTTGGAGCTTAGAGGTGTTGATGATTTTGTCCCAAACCTTTGGCCGCTAGAAGCTCCCCGGGGTCTGCAGCTACTAAGCGTTGACAGTGACTGGCCTTCAGAGGTGCCATGTGCAGAATTTGCGCAACGTCAGGCCTTTAACGAGAGACGTGCACCCGCCCGCAAGCTTACTGCAATCCAGGAAAAGCGGAAAAAGACAATCGCCAGGATTGCGAGGCGCGCCGCTGGTGAGCTATCCGACTGAGCAGGATTGTAGAAACGAACTCAATCTAGTGCATGACCTGGTCGCGCAATGCTCAAGCAGTTAACTGACATCTTGAACAGAACCAATTTATCCATAAAGCATCAAGAAATTATTGATCGCTGTAGTTACCCAATATAGGGTTAAATATATTGGGTTTCGTTGCTTAGTGCTAAATACGGCACATGTCAAGATCAAAGTGATTGACGGCGAAGTTGTGTCACACAGTTGCATGCGAGACAGTGGAGAGCTACTATCTGGTGATATCAAATCGTTATGCGAACAAAAAGGAGGTAGAAGTGGAACACGTCTCTCATACTTCCGATTACTCCCATAACTGGAAGTTTCTTTTCAACGTTTAAAGTGTCCGGTGGTTCGAATGCTCAGCGCGCCCAAACCCATTTTTGAAACCTACGAGGCCTTTATTGATCAAGACTTCAGTTTCAGCGAGCCCGCACTTAACTGCGTCAAAGACTTTTTAGATTCATTTCCCGAGGAACTGGAGGCCGGCCGTGGTTATATGGCCGTGCGTACCTTCCTACGAGCCTTTTCCGACAATGCTCAGACCTTCAGTTCATACCGCACTCAGGCCGAGCGTCTGTTCCTGTGGGCGCTACTGGTTAAGAAGAAGCCGCTGCATCTGTTAAAACGTCAGGATGCCCAGGACTACTTAGATTTTTGTCGCAAACCTTCCCAGGACTGGGTGGGCCCTGTGACGCGCAGCCGCTTTGTCCCTAACGATGAGAGGCATGTCACGGAGGCGGATGCGCTGATTCCGAATCCAAAGTGGTTCCCGTTCAATTCAAAAACGGCGAAAGCGGTTGGAACGACTTCAGAACCGAGCTCCACGAGCCCGGTTTATACGACCACTGAAAGCAGCCTCAAACAGGTGTTTACGGTGTGCAGTCGATTTTATGAATTTCTGATCGAGGATGGCGGCGCGGCCGCCAACCCATTCAGAATGCTGAAAAAATCGAACCGCTTTACCGACGACACGTTCGACGTGACCTCGGGACGGGCCTTGACGCCCCTGCAATGGGATTACGTATTGGAAACCGCCGAAAAGCTGGCAGAGGATGATCCCGTTCGTTTTGAACGTACCCTCTTCATTCTGGCGACTCTTTTCGCGATGTACCTGCGTGTATCTGATGTGGTGGGCCGGAAGAACTGGAAGCCCACCATGGGCGACTTCCGCCAAGACGCTGAGGGCTTTTGGTGGTACCACGCGGTGGGAAAAGGCAATAAAGCCGGCAAGATCGCTGTTCGCGACGAATACATCGAAAGTTACCTCAAGCGTTACCGCAAATTTCTAGGGCTCAGTGATCTTCCTGAGCGCAATGAGTCCACGCCTTTAATCTCGACTCTCAGAGGTCGATCGGGGCTGTCAGATCGACAGGTTCGCGCCCTCCTCCAAATCGTCTTCGACAAAGCGCTGGAAAGAATGCGCGGTGAGGGGCGTGAGAAGCATGAAATGGACAGCTTGTTGGTGGCGTCTGCGCATTGGTTGCGCCATACCTCGGCGACGTTCGACGCACCGCTGCGTGACGCCAAAGACCTCCAGGTCGATTTACGGCACAGCAACCTCAGTACCACACAGGACACGTATTACCATTCTCACGATCAAGCGCGCGGGTATTCAGTCAAACGGATCGGAATGCGCGATCGCGGTTGAACTCAGGCAACGTCTGCCCTAATCCGAGGGATGGGTATGACGTCCACCAGGTTGCTGGACTCCCTTAATCTCGGGAGTGATGGAAACCACTTCGTCGTAGTCTGGTACGCCGTAGAAGTTGTCTGCTGTCTGCTGTCTGCTGGCCAAGGCTCTTAAAGCAATCAATAGGCTGTTGGATTCTCCATAGTGTCACAAGTCACTCTCCATCAGATAAGCCGTGGCAACACTGCGTAATAACTCCCCTCCTCCTTGCTATATAACTGCAAACAGAAAAATGTCAACCCAAAAACAATTGCGGGCCAAAAAACTGCATGTTAGATTGAATTATAAAAATAAAAACAGGAATAACGATAATGGCCGGCTACATCATTCATATTGAATATCGAGAAGGACAAGAGCTTGCGTGGGTTGAAATTAATGGATTAAGTGAAGAGTCCCGATCGGCACGCAAGTGCCGATTTCAAACGATCGGTTGGATATTGGATGTTGTCGACACCGTTCACAACAAAACACATCCAGACAACCTCTTGAATGAGAGCTTTGCACTCGATGCGCTGATCAAGTATGCAAAAATGGACGCGAAGTCTGCCGAACAGCTTTTGGTTGCAAAAAACTGGAGAAAGCGTTTTGAAGTTGTCTGGGAACATCTCGATGACTTTGAGCGTGAAGAAGCGGTAACGCTTAACTATGATTATTGGGATAATTATTGGCCAGGGTTTGATACCTACAACGTCACCCTGCGTAAATTTCTAATGAATTATAAACCGCAGATTTCTGATGTCCTCCATTATGATCCGGACGCCGTGGATCTCGCGCCATAAACGCGATAGCAGCAGATCGGATCGGCGCGCCGCACGTTTACCCTCGGAGAGATCCGCAAGACAAACAGCAATCGGTCAAGCGGACGATCGTTTGCAACTCTACAAGTCCCTCCATGTCTTTCATTCAGATCAGGACCATCCGAGTTCATTTGATTTGAGTTGAGTGCGCGCCGGTGATGCCAATAGCCCCACTGGCGCGGCACTCAAAGTCGCAATACTCAGACAGTAGGAATTGTCCCGCCATCGATGACGTACTCGACCCCTGTTAGGGCGCTTGCCTTGGTTGAAACTAAAAAGCTGATAAGGTCTGCGACCTCCTGCGGTTGGTTGGGACGACCGAGGGGAATCCCACCGAGGGAATCCATTACAGACTGCCTGGCTGCCTCTTCTTCAATCCCGCCTGACTGCGCAATTCGCTTCACCAAACCAATAGCAGCCTCTGTTTCCACCCATCCTGGAGACACCCGCACTACCCGTACGCCCTGCGGACTGAGCTCTTTGGATAACGCCTTGCTGTAATTTGAAAGCGCCGCTTTTGCGGCCGCGTACGCTGTGGTTGCTGTTGGCGCTGATTGAAAACTGACCCACCCTGCCGATTGAAAATTGACCCAGGGCGGATTGCTGATTTTTGTCCCAGCAATTGTGGATAAGCTTAGCAGTAGTGTCCTAGTTGAAGACGCATCTGGCCCCACCGCATGCAGGCATGCGGAAGGGTGTTTACGGTGCAGATCAAAACGGCTCATCGTCCTCAATACCATCTTCGTCCTTGCGCTTTCGTTCACGCGATTTGATCTTTGTCTGAGCGGCCAAGGTGCTGTGTTGCAGGCGGTAGGACTCGTTGCCCGTTTCGACGATGTGGCAGTGGTGTGTCAGCCGATCCAGCAACGCTGTGGTCATCTTGGCGTCGCCAAACACACTCGACCATTCCGAGAAGCTGAGGTTGGTGGTGATGACCACGCTGGTGTGCTCGTACAGTTTTGAAAGCAGGTGAAATAACAGCGCGCCACCACTCTGACTGAAGGGCAAATACCCAAGCTCATCGAGTATCACCAGGTCTGTCCGAAGCAGTCCCTGGGCGATTCGGCCTGCCTTACCATCGTACTTTTCACGCTCCAGCAGGTTGACGAGATCGACCGTGGAGAAGAACCGTACTCGTTTGTTATGAGTGGTGATTCCGGACACGGCCAAGGCACTGGCCAGGTGTGTTTTTCCGGTTCCAGGCCCACCGATGAACACGACATTTTGCGCAGTCTCCGTAAACTCAAGGCTGGATAATTCCTTGACCAGACGGGCATCAGCGCTGGTAGCGCTGAAGTCAAAGCCGGCTAAATCACGGTGCATGGGGAGCTTTGCCATGTTCATCTGATGATTCACAGAGCGCACGGCGCGATCTGCCTGCTCCTGTTGGAGCAGATGCTCAGCAGCCCTTCTTCGCTCCAGTCAAATTGAAAAGCTTCACCGAGCGCAAACGTCAGCGGTACAAAAGCGCGTAAAGACTTGCCTTGTTCACCTCGCCACGAGCGTACAAACGCTGTGAGCTGGCTGTAGCCGCCGTCATAACCCTCGGCCTTGATCTGCTCGAAAAGTGCTTTGGCGCTTCTGCGATTGTGCTTTGCCCGGAACGAATCGGCTTTCAGCGCCTGTTCCAGCGTGTCGTGGAATGGGCTGAGTTTGTTGAAGGTCGCGCACCGCTGGTACGCCGGCTGAGTGGCTTCGGGCGCTCTGACCCATTTTCGGATGGTGTTTCTCGACAGCCCGGTACGCTTGGCTATCTGGTGCAGCGAGAGCTTGTCGCGGAAGTACATCCGCCGGATTTTTCCCAACATTTCCATGCTGATCACCCTGTGTTCTCCTGCTCGGAAAGTGAGCAGAAGCAGTTGAACACCTGGGTCAGTTTTCAGTCGGCAGAACAGCCTTTACTGGGTCAGTTTTCGGTCAGCGGCAACACTGTCTATCATCTTGCCGAAGATCAACACGCGTCTTTTGCTGCTTATCCTGTTCCTGTTCGGGATCGCGCTTTGCTGGGGACTGGCTAACAGTGGCACCAATTGGACGCTGGTGTTCATCCTGGCCGGCTGCGCAGGCGTAGGCATCGGAGGTCAGCAAATAGTATTGAACTACATGGTTGCCCAAGCCTACCCCACTGCCCTGCGTGCAACGGCAACAGGCTGGGCTATTGCATTGGGGCGGGTCGGGGCCATTATCGGATCGGCAAGCGGTGGCTGGTTTCTTGAACACGGTGGGCCCGCTGGCTACTACTCGGCGCTGATCATTCCACTGATCATTGCCTCAGCCGGGCTGATCATTATTCGCCCTCAAATTGATGCGGTGGAAGGTCATCCGCTCGCCACTCATTGATTCTCAGCGGTTACACGGGAAGGTCCCGAGGAGGACGTTCACTATGGTTCATCCTCCTCTAACCCCGGTACAACCCAACCCGATGCCAAGGATGGGTTTGCTAACCTCGCACATGCACAGTTGAATGCTCCAAGGCACCCGTCACGCTGTTCGTGTGCGATTGCGGGTTCCGGACTGGACAGCTCAGGCATTAGCGCCGCCTGGGTACCGAACATGCCCCAGGTACCGATGCCCAGTGCGATGGAGATGGCAATGATGCTCGCCACCACGTTACCAAGACTCAGTATCCACCATACCGGGAAGGCCAGTGCCAGCTGCAGCAGCGCGAAGGCGCGATAAACCACCACACGGCCAAAGCGATCACTGAGCTTGCCCGCAATCGGCACCGTCGTCGCGCCGAGGCTGGCCGCGCAGATCAGGGTCAGCACCCCCACCGGCCCTTGCAGACCGACTACACCCACGATGTAACTGACAGCCAGGGCTTGGTAGATCGAGGAGCCACCGTTTTCCGCCAGTCGCAGGCCGATGCCGATCAGCAAGGTGGGTTTGGAGTGTTCCATGGCACTTTTGAGCGGGTTAACGCATACGCGCTTGAGCGCCTTGAGACGCATAAAGGTCGGCGACTCCTTGAGTGACAGACGCATATACAAGCCCAGCGCAACGATCACAACACTGCTGAAAAACGGCAAACGCCACATCCCGCTCTCGATGACGTTGGCATTGCCGTTGACCACCAGGAAATACACCAGCGCCGCGAGGATGGTGCCCAACTGGATGCCGAGGAACGGTAAAGCGGCGTAGAAACCGCGCTGCCCCTCCGGAGCGTACTCGGTCATCATCACCGCAGCACCGGCCTGTTCGGCACCAGCGCCCAACCCCTGGAGCAGACGCAGGACAACCAGTAATACCGGTGCGAGATAGCCAACCTGATGGAACGTCGGCAATGCACCCATTAGCGTGCTGGAAATGCCCATCAACAGCACCGTCGACGCCAGCACGAACTTGCGCCCGACGCGGTCACCGATCATGCCGAACAGTACCCCGCCCAACGGCCGTATCGCAAAGCCCAGGAAGTAGGTGCCGAAACTGGCGATCAGGCTCATGGCGCGGGTTTGTTCTGGAAAGAACAGCGGCCCGAAGATCAGCGCAGAGGCCAAGGTGTACAGCGCGAAATCGTAGTATTCCAGGGCACTGCCCAGGGAGCAGGACCAGGCCAGGGCGGAACCGCGTTCGATGCTGCGGTTGAACACCGTGACTTCGGCCGCTTCTTGCAGGCAGCCGTAGACCACCGCACGCGCAGCGCCGCCGGCACCGATCACGGCGATACGCTTGTGACTCAATTCGGTGACTTCCCGCAGGGCACGTATCGCGCCGAGGTAATCGGTGTTGTAGCCGGTCAATACTCCGTCGACGTTGTTGATGGTATTGACAGCGCCAATGACCGGTTCGTCCAGCGCCTGTACCCGCTCAATGACTTACGGTTTCGTTCGCTAATCGCACGACATCACATGTCGGGACACCCTCCCTGCCCCATTGTTTGGCACGCTATGCACATCTTAGCCGTCACGATGATCCAGTCGTTTTTTCCATCGGATCATTCTGTTCAGCCAACATAAAAACGGGAGTACGTCTTGATCAACAAAACATTTGAGTCCGTCGCTGCTGCACTAGACGGCATTGCCGATGGTTCGGTCATCATGGTGGGTGGCTTCGGCACTGCCGGGATGCCGTCAGAGTTGGTAGATGGTGTCATTGCTTCCGGCGCTCGCGAGCTGACCATCATCAGCAACAATGCCGGCAACGGTGAGATCGGTCTGGCCGCATTGCTCAAGGCCGGGCGCGTTGCCAAGGTCATCTGTTCGTTTCCACGCCAATCCGATTCCTATGTATTCGACGAACTCTACCTGGCCGGAAAGGTCCAGCTTGAAGTCGTGCCACAAGGCAATCTGGCCGAGCGTATCCGCGCGGCAGGCTCTGGGATCGGTGCGTTTTATTCGCCCACCGGATATGGCACGTTGCTGGCCGAAGGCAAGGAAACTCGGGTGATCGACGGTCGCAACTATGTGCTGGAAATGCCGTTGCGCGCCGATGTCGCACTGATCAAGGCCGAAAAGGGCGATCGCTGGGGCAACCTCACCTATCGCAAAGCCGCGCGTAATTTTGGACCCATCATGGCGATGGCGGCGACAACGACAATCGCCCAGGTCAATCAGATCGTCGAGTTGGGAGAGCTGGACCCCGAACACATTATTACCCCGGGGATCTTCGTTCAGCGCGTGGTCAAAGTGACGCGTGCCCCTCTCACGAAAGCCAACGTCAACTGAGGCCCGCCATGACTGTTATGAAAAAACTATCGCGTAGCGAAATGGCCCAACGCGTGGCCGACGATATTCTCGAAGGCTCTTACGTGAACCTGGGCATTGGCGTGCCCACGCTGGTGGCCAACTACCTGGGTGACAAGGAAGTGTTCCTGCACAGTGAAAACGGTGTACTGGGCATGGGCCCGAGTCCTGCGCCGGGTGAAGAAGACGATGACCTGATCAACGCGGGAAAACAGCACGTGACGCTGCTGCCCGGTGGCGCCTATTTTCACCACGCCGATTCGTTCTCGATGATGCGCGGCGGGCACATCGATATTGCCGTGCTTGGCGCCTTCCAGGTCTCGGTCAACGGCGACCTTGCCAACTGGCACACCGGTGCCGAAGGTTCCATTCCGGCCGTGGGCGGCGCGATGGACCTCGCGACAGGCGCGCGCCAGGTGTTCGTCATGATGGATCACCTGACCAAGACGGGCGAAAGCAAATTGGTGCCGCAATGCACCTACCCGCTGACCGGCATTGGCTGCGTGACTCGGATTTATACCGACCTGGCTATTCTGGACGTCACCGCGGAAGGCTTGAAGGTCCTGGAGATCGTCGCTGATATCAGCTTTGAGGACTTGCAAACGCTCAGTGGCGTGCCATTGATTCGATAACGGATCGAGTGTGCGTATTCACTAAGCAATGTGCCGGGCAGGTTCAAGCTTGTCCGGCAACGGGTATTTACGGCTCCAGGGCTCAAGCCAGAAGCTCACAGCCACAAACCTCGGTAGATCCGGTGATCATGGCGGCATCCACGGTGCTCCGCCTGCAGTCCATTGTGTCGAGAAAAATCTCCCCGTTGGACCAGGCTGTCCTGACGATTGGCTCGTTCCCCCGGGTCGGCGCGGGAGTGCCATGGCCCTGCAAACCATCATCAGCACCCTGCTCGGAGATGCTGGTGAGCCTGCCGGCGCTGGGCTCGGTGCCTCGCTCAGGTCCTGCCCCGTGAGTCCGCTACCGCTGCGGCGACAAATCCCACCTTCGATCCGGCCAACGATCTAAACCTCGGCCATCTCAACCGCGCCTACCGGACTTCCAAGGACTCTATAGATCTCAGAAACAACCTGCATCGTGGCGTCCTCGATCGTTCCTTCATTACGGCATAGCACCCAGCCGTGATCCGCAATCGCTCGTTCGAACGCGTGGGTACAAGCGACCTGTTCTTCCAGCTTATGGATGACCGTACTGCTCAGCCCGCGCTGTCGTGCCGCTGCCCTGGCCCATGAAATTTCAGGGGCGGTGACAACCCCGACATGCAGGTCTGGCACTCGCACGTTTCGCTCGATGTTTAACTGTAGAATTTCTGCAAACGGGATTATCCGGCGAAACGCCGCCTCAGACGGGTACCAGCGATCAATCAAGATGATGCTGCCCGGTGGCTGTTTAACCAGCACATGGCGGGAAATCCAGGCACGGCTATCGGCAAAGCGCTCACAAACCCCCCACTCCAAATCCCGGCCGGGATTTCTGACGAGCTGGTTGACGAGGGCCATTGTTTCACCCCTGTAGGGATCGCTTTTTTTCTCGCAAAGCCGGATCACCATTTTGTTGTCGGCTCTCAGTACTTTCGTAACGGCCTCCAACAGCGTGGTTTTGCCGGTTCCCTTGGGCCCATCGAGTGAAACAAACAGCGGACGATTCATTCTTCAAATAACGATTGATATACGGTTTTTTTGCCCGGTTCGTTCGCTGGAACCGCTTGGCGCGACGATGCGAATCGAGTGGAGGGACCTTATGAACAGACATTTGATGAACACTCTAACCCGGTTTCCGGCTGACGGGTCTCAAATCCCGGGTCCGGTTCTCTTTCAACCAGCCAAACCTGCGTTCGATGATGTTGCGCTGGTCGCAATAGCGCCGCAGGTACTCAGCCCCGTAGCCCTTGTCCGCTTGCGACCAGCCTGGTCCATCGTGCGATTCAGCCGCTTCAGACTCGAGCGGGCGACACGATGATTTTGACGTTGTGCTCCTTGTTGTTGACCAGCTCCTCGAAGCCCTGCCCGACGATCTGCTCCAACTGAATGCGCCCAGTCACCAGCGGCGTGATATCCAGCCGACCGTCAGCGATAAAGGCGATCACATCCGCGAATTCACCGTTGTAGGCCAGCGCACCCAGCACCTGTTTTTCGGTAGCCACCAACTCGAAAAAGTTGAACTCGCTGGGCTCCTCGAAGATCCCCACCAGTACGCACTTGCCGGCCTTGCGGATCAGGTCGATCGCGAGCTTGGCCGTGTGTTTGTTGCCGATGCATTCGAAGCTGACATCCGCCCCGAGCCCACCCGTCAGGCGCCGCACTTCAGCCAGGGCATCGCATTCCTTGGGATCGAGCACATGGGTCGCCCCCACTTCCAGGGCCTTGGCCTTGCGCGCGCCAGACATTTCCAGAGCAATTACCTGAGCCGCACCGGCAGCCTTGGCGCACATGATGGTGCACAAGCCAATGGTGCCCGCCCCCACGACGACAACGTTCTGCCCGAGCAGGCTCCCGGCTTTTTTCACCGCGTGCATGCCCACCGCCAGAGGCTCGATCAGTGCCCCGGCTTCTGCTGGAAAGTTCGCCGGCAACTTGTACAACAGATTCGCCGGCACGTTGACCAGTTCGGCGAAGGCACCATTGTTCATCAGTCCGGTGAAGGCCAGGTTCTCGCAGATGTTGTACAGGCCGTGGGTGCAGTAGTAGCAAGTACCGCAATGTTGGCAGGCATCGGCCGCCACCGGTTCGCCGACGCTGAAACCCTGGACCCCGGCACCGAGTTCGACGATTTCGCCACAAAACTCGTGACCGAGAATGCACTGGCCCTTGATCCCGGTCAGTGGATGCGGTGCGTCAACCGGTATGAACACCGGCCCGGCCACGTACTCATGCAGATCGGAACCACAAATTCCGCACCATTGCACACGGATCTGCACCCAGCCGGCCGGTGGCGCCATTGGCAGCGGAACGTCTTCGACACGGATATCGTGACGGCCGTGCCAGACAGCGGCACGCATACTGCGTTGAGGATTGATTGGAAGGCTCATAGCGACATCTCCTTGAAATAGTTGCTCCTGACAGCCCGCGAGAGGCCGCCAGGAGGGGCGTCAGTGCTGTTGCACAAACTTCAGAATCAATGGGTTCACTTGCTCGGCCGCTTCCATCTGCACCATGTGTGCCTGACCAGGCAGGACCTCGACCTGGGCCTTCAGCCCGGCGCTATGGTTCGCCGGAATAATCGCGTCGTCACTGCCCCAGATCAACAACACGGGCTGTTGGCCGTCCTGTACCACGCCCCGCAGATCGTGCTGTTGCCATCCATCTTTGAACAAGCCTGATACCAGCAGGCGCAGGGCCGCACCCACGCCTTCCAGGCGCTTGTACTTGAGCATGTCTTCGAGCATCTGCCGGTTGACCAGATCGGGATTGGAGAACAGTTTCACCAACTGTGGCTTGAGGGCATTGCGGTTGGCCGCCTCGACAAAACCTTCCAGGTAATCACCGTTGATGCCCTCTCCCAGACCCGCGCTGCCGATCAAGGTCAAGGTCCGTACCCGTTGCGGTGCCAGACGCGCCACGTTCAGCGACACCGCTCCGCCCATGGAGTGACCCACCAGATGCGCGGCGGGAATGTCCAGGTGATCAAGCAGTGCCAGCACTGCGCTGCTCAGCTCATCCAGGTCTCCGCGCTCCAGCTGTTTGGTCGACTCGCCATGGCCCGGCAGGTCCAGAGCAATCACCCGACGCCCGGCGGCCAATGCTTCGTGATTGAACATCCAGTTGTTCAGGTCACCGCCAAAGCCGTGCACCAGTACCAACGGCACCCCGCCTTCGCCGCGCTCGAAGTAACGGATCAACCGCCCGTCCAGCTCGACCTTTTGCGGCTTAGGCCCCTGGTCTTCCTCGGCACTGCCCCCGGGCACGAACGTGGCCTGAAACTGCTCGATAACTGCATCGATCTCGACCTCGCTGGCCTCGCCATCGACCACGATGCCGAGCAACGCCCCCACCGCGAGGGTTTCATCCTGGCGGGCGATCTGCCGACGAAGCACCCCGGAAAAAGGCGCTTCGACACTGCTGGAGATTTTGTCGGTTTCGACGTCCAGCACTTCGTCGCCCTTGGCGATGGCCTGGCCTTCCTCCTTGAGCCAGACATCGACCCGGCCCTCAGTCATGGACAGGCCCCATTTGGGCATGGTCAACGTATGGATCTGGCTCATGAACGCTTGCTCCACTCGATCAGTTTGAGCACGGCGTTCTCGATCTTCGCCGCGTCGGGAATGTAGAGGTCTTCCAGAGCGTCGGAGAACGGAACCGGCGTATGCGGTGCAGTCACCATCTCGATCGGTGCCTTGAGCGACGCGAATGCTTTTTGCGCCACCAAAGCCGAAATATCAGTCGCCATGGAGCAACGCGGGTTTGCTTCGTCGATGACCACCAGGCGTCCGGTCTTCTCCACGCTTTCCAAAATACTGTCTTCGTCCAGCGGGCTGGTGGTGCGCAGGTCGATCACCTCGCAGTCGATGCCGCGCGCGGCCAGATTGCGGGCGGCGTCCATTGCGGTATTGACCGTACGGCCATAGGAGACCAGCGTCACATCCTTGCCGTCACGCAGGAAGTTGGCTTCGCCGAAGGGGATGGTATAGAGCTCTTCCGGTACTTCACCCTGCATGCTGTAGAGCATTTTGTGCTCACAGAAGATCACCGGGTCGTTGTCGCGGATCGCCTGGATAAGCAAACCCTTGGCGTCATAAGGAGACGACGGGCAGACCACTTTCAGCCCCGGAATGTGGGTCCACAACGAGGTCAGCATTTGCGAGTGCTGGGCGGCGGCCCGCAACCCGGCACCGACCATCGTGCGGATCACCAGTGGCGTGGCCGCCTTGCCCCCGAACATGTAGCGAAACTTGGCCGCCTGATTGAGGATCTGGTCCAGGCAGCAACCGGCGAAGTCGACGAACATCAACTCACACACCGGGCGCACGCCACAGGTCGCGGCGCCCACGGCAGCACCGACATAGCCCAACTCCGACAATGGGGTGTCCAGCACACGCCCGGGGAACTGGTGATAGAGGCCCTTGGTCACGCCCAGCACCCCGCCCCAGGCATCGTTTTCACCGGGGGCACCGGCACCGCCGGCGACGTCCTCCCCCATGATGAACACGCTGGGATCGCGGCGCATTTCCTGGGCCAGCGCTTCGTTGATTGCCTGCTGATAACTGATTTTTCTCGCCATGATGAAAGTCTCGATTTCTTGTTATAGGGGGCGTTCAGGGATAGGAAACGTAGACGTCGGATAGCAGATCGGCCGCGCTCGGCTTGGGGTCGGACTTGGCCTTGCGCACGGCGTTCTCGATCAGCAGGTCCACCTCGCTGTCGATCTGGTCCAACTGGCTGGCCTGCACCCGCCCGGCGCGGGTGACGCGGTCGCGGAACTGCATCAAACAGTCGTTGTGCTCGCGGAAATGCTTGACCTCGTCCGGCGCCCGATAAGTCTGGGCGTCGCCCTCAAAGTGACCGTAATAGCGCGTCAGCTTGACCTCGATCAGCGACGGCCCCTCCCCGGCCCTGGCCCGCTCCACGGCGGCCCCGGCGGCTTCGTGAACGGCGAAGAAATCGAAGCCGTCCACGGTGACGCCGGGCATGCCGAAGCCGGCTGCGCGGTCGGCGATGTGATCGCAGGCCACCGACCAGTTGGAGGCCGTGGCTTCGGCGTAACCGTTGTTCTCGGCAATGAACAGGCACGGCAGGTTCCACACCGAGGCCATGTTCATCGCTTCGAACACCGCCCCTTCGTTGGAACCACCGTCACCAAAGAACACCACTGCAACACTGTCAGTGCCCTTGAGTTTGGCAGCCAGGGCCGCGCCCACGACCAGCGGCGCACCGGCCCCGACAATGCCGTTGGCACCGAGCATGCCTTTCTCGAAATCGGCGATGTGCATGGAGCCGCCCTTGCCTTGGCAGACCCCGGTTTTCTTGCCGTAGATCTCGGCCATCATTCCGTACACATCGACGCCTTTGGCGATGCAGTGGCCGTGACCACGGTGGTTGGAGGCAATGCAATCGTCATCACCCAAGTGGGCCATGACCCCGGCGGCCGAGGCCTCTTCGCCGGCATACAGATGGACAAAACCGGGAATCTCACCGGTGGCAAATTCCACGTGCAGGCGCTCTTCAAAGACGCGGATGGTGCGCATCACCTGATAGGCATGCAGCAATTGATCAGCGGTCAGCTGTGTCGACATTTTTATTCTCCAGGGTGTCTTGTGGTTCAAGGTTCAGAGGGTGTTGCGGGTGCTCGCGGCCGATGGCCAGTAGTCGCTGTTGCGCGGCATGGGCCAGGGTCGCATTGACATCGATGCTCAGCGGACCGCCGGCATCGAGCGTGACCGTGGGCCGGTCATGGGCGTTGAATTCGATCTCGCGTTCGCCATCCAGGGCGAGGGTTCCGCTGGCCAGGCACAGACGATGGGCGACCCCGGGTTCAAGGCTTCCGGCCGCGAGCACACCGCAGCCTTGCAGCAGGCCCGGCGCCAGAGGCACCAGCAGCGCTTCGGGCGATCGCGCATCGAGTCGCATCCAGGCCCCGCCAGGCGCATGACGTGACACGGGAAACCACAGGCCGCAAAGGGCCGAGATGCCAATGGACTGAGGTTCGGCGAAGGTCACGAACACCTCGGCCAGATCGGCCCCACGACTGATGGCCCGCGCGCCGACAAAGGGCAGCGAGGACACCGCCACGTCCACCAGGGCCATCTCGCACAGGCCACGACTCGGCTCACGCACCAGCAAGCGTTTGTTGCGGCGCAAGGCGATCCCGGGCGGGATCCGCCCACTGACAAACAGCCCGCCGGCCAACCCGGCGCTGGTGGCTTCACGTAATTCCGGAAAGGCGTTATTGGTGCCGGTGGACAGCGTCAGCAGCGGAATGTCGCCCACTTCAGCGGCCACCGCCTTGTGAGTGCCGTCACCGCCCAGCACCGCAATCAGCGCAACGCCGCGTTCGGCCATCCAGCGTGCCGCGAGCCGGGTGTCCTCGACGCTTTGGCGCAGGGTCAGGTCGAGGAACTCCAGGGCCGGCCAGTGACTGCTGCGCGCCTGGCGACCGTGGCTGTTTTTCAGCACGGCGGCGGCAATGCCCGTCATGTCCGTGGGCATCAGCACCCGGTCGACACCCGTGGCGCCGAAGGCCGCCAGCAAGCGCTGGATCACCGAGACCTTGTCGGTACTGGAAAACAACCCGGCGTTGGCGGTCAGTCGCCGCACGTCGCGGCCGGAGGCCGGGTTGGCAATGATGCCTACGGTCAGCGGCGCACGACTCATGACGCCACCAACGGCAGAACAGGGAACGGCTTTCGGCAGGACATCGGGCACCTCTTTTTATTATTGGGTGGCCAGTCGGGCTGGTTGCCAGAGCTAGAGCAAGGCCGGTGCCAGGTCTGCAAAAACGCCTGCATAAGCCCGCCGTAGAGCGTTCCGGCGGTCACCCATGGGTGACCGGAATCAATCCCGAATGAGACGCGTCATGTCAGGCTGCACGAGGTGGCGGCGAGACCGTGAGACGTCGCGTCTCACCGCCGGCCCCGGTTGACCCGACACTTGTCTGTGGCCAATGAACGGCGCTTAATAGCCGCACAACTAAAAGAAGATGGAACCGGAGGCCTTAATGCTTTCCGCACACTCAAAGGCGCATGTGGATTGCGTCAGCCGTGTTTTGAAGAATGCCGGGCACCTGCCGCAACTGCCCGTATCGGACCTGATTCTCGACTCCTGGCGCCGTTCCATGGAGCAACACCACCTGGATCCCGGCTCGCTACAAGGACCACGGATCCTCTCGCAGAACGTGTTGCAGGAATGCCGCGAGCGCTCGGAGTTGTTCTTGCGCATCGCCAGTGAAGAAGTCGCCCGCCTCCACGGTCGGGTCCGCGATGCCGACTACTGCGTCCTGCTCACAGACGCTCAGGGCCAGACCATCGACTACCGCGTCGAAACCTCCATCCGCAATGACTGCCGCAAGGCCGGTCTTTACCTCGGCACCTGCTGGTCGGAGGGTGAGGAAGGCACGTGTGGCGTGGCGGCGGTACTGACTGCGCGAACGCCGGTCACTGTTCACAAACGCGATCATTTTCGCGCCGCGTTTATCGGACTCACCTGCTCTGCCGCGCCGGTCTTCGACCCCAAGGGCGAACTGCTCGGGGTGCTCGATGTGTCGGCGGTGCGCTCACCCGACGACCGTCGCTCCCAACACCTGATCCGGCAGATGGTGGTGCAGAGCGCGCGTGAAATCGAACAGGCATTTTTCATGAGCAGCGCCCAGGGTTACTGGGTGCTGCGGGCCCACGGTAGCCCCGGCTACGTCGACAGCCAGCCCGATTATTTGCTCGCCTGGGACGACGACGGCTGCTTGCAGGCATTGAACCCCGCTGCGCGGCAATGGCTGTTGCACAGTTTTGGTCAACTGCCGGAACACATTGGCCAGGTGTTCGATCAGCAGATGCTGCATCGGATCAGTGACGAATCGCTGTGCCTGTTGCACAGCCAGGCTGGCCACATGCAATTGCACGGTCGCCTCAACATGCCACGGCGGGTGAAGCGCAACGCTCCGCGACTGGCACTGACACCCGCCGAACTCGACCCGCGACTGGAAGAAAGCCTGCGCCTTGCCGTGCGGGTCAAAGACCGCAACCTGCCGGTGCTGATCCAGGGCGAGACCGGCTCCGGCAAGGAAGTCTTCGCCCGTCAGCTGCACCAGGCCAGTCAGCGCCGCGAGCGGCCGTTCGTTGCGGTGAACTGCGCGGCGATCCCCGAGAACCTGATCGAAAGCGAATTATTTGGCTATGTCGCCGGCGCCTTCACGGGTGCCTTGAGCAAGGGCATGCAAGGCCTGCTGGAACAAGCCGACGGCGGCACTCTGTTCCTCGATGAAATCGGCGACATGCCCCTGCCCTTGCAAACCCGGCTGCTGCGGGTGCTGGCGGAGGGGGAAGTGGCGCCTCTGGGCGCTTCACGGAGCAAAGCGATCGACCTTCAGGTCGTCTGCGCGAGCCACCGCGATCTGGAGGGACTGGTCGCTGCGGGCGAGTTTCGCGAAGACCTCTACTTTCGTTTGAACGGTGCACGCTTCCAGCTACCGCCTTTGCGCGAGCGCAGTGACCGGCTGGCGCTGATCAACCGGATTCTCGCTGAGGAATCGACACATTGCGCGGAACCGATACAACTGGCAGGTGCGGCCCTGGAATGCCTGCTTGGCTACCGCTGGCCAGGTAACGTTCGCCAGTTACGGCACGTGCTGCGTTATGCCTGTGCGGTGTGCGATTCAAACCTGATCCAGGTCAGCCATCTGCCCGAGCAGCTGCGGGATCAGAGACTTGATGGTCCAACCATTGATTGCTGCGCGAGCCCGGAACGCCAGGCGCTGCTTGACGCCCTGGTCCGCCACCGCTGGAAACCCACCGCCGCTGCCAAGGCGTTGGGCATTTCCCGGGCAACCCTGTATCGGCGGGTGCATCAGCACGGCATCGACATGCCTGGCAGAAGCCAGGTGTAAAGCCTGGCTGCCCAGGCAAACCGCTATTGCGGGCGCTCGTAACGTCTCCAGGCTTTTTGGCTCATTGGTCTTGCAGTCACGTCGCCGCGCAGAGCAGGTGCTGATGTTAAAGCGGCTTCCTGGAAAAACCGGCGCTAGCCCACTCCCCAGTGCCGAACATCGTTCGCGATGACCTCATGTCCGGAAAAAAGCCCGGGTAACTCGGCCTTGAGAAAGTCCACCCAGGTCCTCACCTTGGCATCCAGAAAACGCTTGGAAGGATAGAGTGCATAGACGTTGCGCTCCCTGAGCCGGTGGTCCCCCAGCACGCGCACCAACGTGCCCTCGCGCAGCGACCGGGTTGCGGTGTAGAACGGCAACAGGCTGATGCCCATCCCGGCCTCCGAGGCATTGACCATCGCCTCGGGAACGTTGCTCTGGAAGGTCTTGCCGGGCACCACGCAATGCTCGCCCTGCTCGTCACGGAAGACCCACTCATCGCCGTGCAACGGGTCGATCATGCGCAGGCAGCAATGTTCATTCAAGTGTTCGGGGCGGGTCGGCAGGCCCCGACGCGCGATGTACGCGGGCGACGCGCAAGGCATGCTGAAGATGCGCCCTACCGTTTGGGCAACGAATTGTGAATCCGCCAGGTCCTGGGCAATGGAGATGACCACGTCGTGCCCGTCTTCAAGGGGGTCGGGGTTGCGTTGCGACAAGGTCATCTCGACCACCACGTCCGGGTAGAGCTCGCAGTAGCGGGCAATCAGCGGCGTCATCAGCACACCCAGCCCGGTCAAACAGTGCAGACGCAACCGGCCATTGGGCTCCAGGTGAGCGCCACGCGCTTCTGCGGTGGCCTCGGCCATGTCGTCCAGTATTTGCCGCGCCCGCAACAGGAAGCGTTCGCCGGCTTCGGTCAGGCTCAAACGGCGGGTGGTGCGCTGCAACAGGCGAGCCTGCACGTGCTGCTCAAGATCAGCCACCAGCCGAGACACTTGCGCCGTGGAAAAGTCCAGCGCCTGTGCGGCGGTGGTAAAGCTGCCTGCATCGGCTACACGCACAAATACCCGCAGGCTGTTAAGCAAGTCCATGACCCCTCCGGCGACAACGACTGTTGCATCTGATGTAACGCTGCATCAAGTACGGCCCTCTTTATCCCTATCAGCAGAAGAATAGAATTGGCTCATCGAAACACCACGCAGAGAAAACCATGAAGACCTTGTTGAGCGTACTGCTGGCCCTGACCACAACCGCCGTCATGGCCGCCGAAAGCAACCCGAGCGCAACACCTCCATCCCTGGATATCGCAAAGGTCATCTCGGTCACCGAAACCTCGACTGCCTGCGACGTTGTACCGGCGACCATGGTCTACATCGACCATCAGGGTGAAACCCACACGATGACCTACCGGGTGATGGGCAGTTGCTCGGGCGTTTGAGAGGCCGCAAAGGCACCTCGTTCACGCCGCTATCCGTGTGGCCTGCAGGGCCAACTCGTGCAAACCGGCCAACCGCTGCATGACGCGCTCGACCACTTCCAGCCGGGCAACCGCACCACTGCGTAACTCCCCCATCGACTGCAACGCGACCTCGGCCTTGTCCAGGCCCAGACGCGTCGAATCGCTAAGCTGTTCAAGGCCCTGACGGGCATCCTGTGCCGACTTTTCCAGGCCTGTGGCGATCTGCCGGATCTGCGCACTGGAGTCCGCGGCCTGGCGCGACAGATTGCGCACCTCGTCCGCCACCACGGCAAAGCCCCGACCATGATCACCGGCCCGCGCGGCTTCGATCGCGGCGTTGAGCGCCAGGAGGTTGGTCTGCCGGGCGATGTCCTGGATGCTGCCGACAATCGCACCGATGCGAACCGACTGGCTGCCCAGCTCATCGAACACCTGATCCAGGCGCTGCAGGTACTGATCAAGATCCCCCAGCACGGCAGCCGAAGACTGCATGCTCACGGCGCTTGCCTGTACCCGCTCGCCCGCGCCACGCGCCAGCTGGTTGGCAAAGCGCATGTCTTCTTCAGTCTGCTGCACGACTCGAGTCAAGTGTTCGAGTGCCACCTTTACCTCGGCGCCAGGCCAGGCGGGCTCGACCACCGGCAACGACGGTAGCGGGACCGGTGCACTGGACACCACGGGATCCGGCTCCCGCTGCACGAGCACCTCGACCACGCGCATTGGCTGACGGTGATAAAGCACCGCCGCCGCCAGCAGCAACAGGTCGATGATGCCGGCATACATCAGGTGCATGCCGTTGCCGGCAGCCAGCAGCACCACTGCGCCGCCGGCTGTAATCAGGGCCAGTCGTGCCCAGGTTTTATTGCTCATACTCGCCCCCAGTTGGCTCACAGCAACGTCCAGGTGTAGCTCAGGATCAGTCGGTTCTCGTCGATATCGGTGCGGTAATTGGAGCGCGCCATGGCATTGCGCACCCGGATCCCAAGCCCCGCGAAGGTGCCGCTCTGCACGACGTAACCGAGGTCCAGGTCGCGTTCGCGGTCCTTGCCTTCAAAGCCCTTGCCGGTCTCGACGTTGTTGCCGGTGATGTAACGCACGGTGCTGGTCAGGCCCGGTACGCCGAGGGCGGCGAAGTCGTAGTCGTAGCGCGCCTGCCAGGAGCGCTCGTCGGTGGAGGCGAACTCATAGGTTGGCACTTCGTTGCCCAGCGGCGAGATGTTGGCAAATACCCGAGGGAACGCGCTTTCACCGTACATGCCCTGGTAGCCGACGTAGAAGGTATGGCCGCCGTACCTGGCCGACAGCAGGGAGAAAAATGCCTGGTTGTCGATATTGCCCAACAGCTTCTTGCCATCCTCCTTCGCGTCGAAATAGCCGAGGTTGGCGCCCAGGGTCCAACTGCCCAGGGGCTGGCTGTGTTTCAGGCCCAGGAAGCCTTGCTGGTAGATGTCTTCCAGTTGCCCGTACCAGGCACTGACGCTGGTGTGTTTGTCGTTGAAGGCGTAATCGCCGCCACCGTAGTTGAACGCGTCACTGCTGGCCTGGCGCTGAGGCACGTAGCTGAGCATCGCTTGCATCTTCTCGTCGCCGGCCTCGTTGCGCAGATGAGTGGAAGTCAGATGACCGCCTTGCAACGTCAGGCCATTGATCTCGCCGGACGTGATGCTCGCCCCCTGGTAGCTCGGCGGCAGCAGGCGGATGTCACTGAAAGCCAGGACCGGCAAGTTCGGTTGCAACTCGCCAACGCGCAGTTCGGTTTTCGAGTAACGCAGTTTCAGCGTGCCTTCCACGCGGCTGTATTCATCGGCCGCGCGACCATCGCTCTGCACCGGCAACAGGCCGGTGTTGACCCGGTCCGGGCTGCTGTCGAGCTTGAGCCCGAGCAGGCCGATGACATCGACGCCAACGCCGATCGTCCCTTGGGTGTAACCGGACTTGGCGTTGAGGATAAAGCCCTGGGCCCACTCCTCAGCCTTCGACTGCCGGTTAGCGCCGACAATGTCCGAGTAGTCCCGGCTGAAGTAGTAATTGCGTGCCTGCAAGGTGGCGCTGGCATCCTCGATAAAACCGCCCTCGGCGGCCATCAACTGGCTGGAACATCCCAAGGCGACAGCCGTGGACAATAGGGTACGAGTCGCATGAATGGTTGACTTCATCGGTGTGCTCTTATTGTTGTTATGAAAAGGCAAGGCGTGGCGGATACAGGTCAGCGCGCCACCTCCCGGGCGCTGCTGGAGTTTGTAAGGGGCGGCCGCCGCGCACCCGACAGCAGGTGCGCGGTCATGCCGAAAATCAGCCCCCAGAACGCGGCGGACAAGCCGAACAGCGACATGCCCGAGGCGGTGGTCAGGAACGTCACCAGCGCCGCTTCGCGGTCATGGGGTACGGCCATGGCATTGGCCAGGGCGCCGGCAATGGCAGCGAACAGGGCCAGGCCCGCCAGGGCGGCGATCAGTTCTTTGGGGAAGGCGGCAAACAACGACACCAGGGTCGCCCCAAAGATGCCCAGTACCAGGTAGCAGAGACCGCCGACCACACCGGCGACATAGCGTTTGCCCGGGTCTTCGTGGGCCTCGCGGCCAGTGCAGATGGCGGCAGTGATCGCCGCCAGGTTGAGGCCATGGCAACCAAAGGGCGCCAACAGCGCCGTGCCCAGCGCGCTGCAGGCGATGATCGGGCTGGCCGGCGTGGCGTAACCCGAGGCGCGCAACACTGCCATGCCCGGCACGAACTGCCCGGTCAGCGCCACCATCACCAGTGGCAAGGCGACGTTCAAGGTTGCACTCAGGCTGAACTGCGGGGTGACCCAAACCGGCGTCGCCAGGCCGATCACCAGGGCTTCGCGGTGCAATTGGCCGGTGAGCATGGCGATGACACAGCCCATCACCAGTACCGCCATCACCGCGTAACGCGGCAGCAGCCGTTTGCACACCAGGTAGGTAGCGAACATTGCCAGCACCAACCCGGGCTGACCTTGCAATGACACGAACAGGCCCGTGCCGAAACGCAACAGAATCCCCGCCAGCATGGCCGCTGCGATGGCGCCGGGCAGCTTGCCGATAACGCGGTCGAAGGCGCCCGAGATGCCGACCAGAAAGATAATCAGACTGCTCAGCAGATAGGCACCGACGGCCTCGTTCATCGAGATGCCCGGCAGCAACGCCACCAGCAGGGCCGAGCCGGGAGCCGACCAGGCAATGATGATCGGCACGCGGTAGCGCAGGCTCAGGCCGATGCCCAGCAGCGCACTGCCAATGGAGATCGCCCAGACCCAGGACGACAACAGCTCGCGAGACAGGTGCGCGGCGTCCGCCGCCTGGAAAATGATCACCAGTGGGCCCGCATACGAGATCACCGTGGCAATAAAACCCGCCACCGCAGCGGACAGCGAAAAGTCACGCATCAAGCCTTTCATCAAACAGCTCCTTGCGGACTCAGGCCTTGGCCGTGGACAGTGGCGCGGTAACCCTGGAGGCGTTTCGCTCGCTGCTGATGGCGTACAGGGTCATGGCGAGGGCGGCCACCGCACCCGGCAGGGCGAACGCCATGAAGTTGAGTTGCAGCGGCAAACTGATTCCCAGCAACGCACCGCCTAACAATGGGCCGACAATGGCACCGTTACGGCCGATCCCCGACGCCCAGCCAAGCCCCGTGGAACGAATGGCCATGGAATAGAACTGCGCGGCACAGGCATACAGCAGGATTTGCGAACCGATGGTGGTGGCACCGGCGATAGCGATCAGCAGGTACAACACAGGGGTCGGGCTTTTGAATCCGAGCAAGGTGATCGACACCGCGGCAATGGCGAAGAACACCGCCAGTACCCTTGGCAGGTTGAGCTTGTCGCCCAATACGCCCCCGCCCACCGCACCGAAAATCGCGCCGAAGTTCAACACCAGCAGGAAGGATAAGCTTGAGCCCAGGCTATAACCGGCGTTGGCCATGAGTTTCGGCAGCCAGGAACTCAGGGCGTAGACCATCAACAGGCAGCAGAAAAACGCCAGCCAGAGCATCAGCGTGCGCATGGCGCGGCCTTCGCGGAACAGCTGCAGTACCGGCGTGCCGGTGCCCTTCACTTCCGCCATGTGCAGGGTGTCGCTGGCCTGGGCGACATAGGCCGGGTCAACGCGTTGCAAGACAGCGCGCGCTTGCTCGTTGCGGCCTTGGCGCAGCATGAAACCCACCGACTCAGGCAGGAAGTACATGATCAGCGGCAACAGCAGCAAAGGCAGCCCCGCGACATAAAACACCGCCTGCCAACCGAAGCTTGGAATAAGCACGATCCCCAGGCCCGCCGAAAGCATGCCGCCCACCGAATAACCGCTGAACATGATGGCGACCAGGGTGCTGCGAATCTTCTTCGGCGCGTACTCGTTCATCAACGCCACCACGTTGGGCATGACGCCGCCGATGCCAAGGCCGGCTATGAACCGGCAGATGCCAAAGGTCGTGGGACTCGTGGCAAAGCCGTTGAGCACGGTGAAGCCGCTGAAGAGCATCACGCAAAGGGTGATGGTTTTCTTGCGCCCGATCTTGTCGGACAACGGGCCGAAAAACAGCGCACCGAACATCATGCCAAACAGCGCATAACTGCCCAGCGCCCCGGCCTCCAACGGGCTCAGCCCCCACTCTTTCATCAGCGTCGGCAAGACCACCCCGTAAATCACCAGGTCGTAGCCGTCGAAGATGATGATCAGGGCGCACCAGAACAACACCATCCAGTGAAAGCGGTTGAAGCGTGCGTTGTCGATCACCTCGTGTACATCGATTTTTCGCATGGCATGGGTCTCTTGTTGTTATTTTTTGTTGTTCGTTTGGGCGTTTCAGGGTGCTGCCATGAGCGGTGCAGGCAAGGGTCCGCCGATGGCGGCCGCATTGTTACGCGCCATGCACAGCACTGTTACGCGGGATGCAAATGAAGGGTATTGAGACCGGCAGCGTGGCAATATCCGCTTTGCGCATATCGCTATCCGTTTTGTGCAGAGGGGGGATATCGGCGTGTTGCCATGGCCCGCGAGCGATTTGTCAGGGGCTCACTCGAGCCTCGTTGATTTAGCTCAATGTCTTCACCCTGCCCAGGTGTAAAAAAGAACCGGGTTCTGGCGACCTGTCATGGGGTGCGGGCAGTGTCGAAACAGTCCGGGTCCAGAAGGAAAAAGGCACCGGTTCAGTGGACGACACCGCCCTGAGCAAGCCGTCTTGTTGACCCCCTTGGCGCGGACCTCCACGCAGCCGTCACCGCCGGAGAACCTCCATGCTGGCAGTCACCCTGATCAACACGCTGGTGGTCATCCTCGTCGTGTTGATCCACTACGAATGCCTGTTACGCCTGAATGACTGGCTTCCGCGGCTCAAGCTCTGGAGCCGTTTCAGGATTGTCGTCGGGGTGTTCGGCGCACTGGTGGCTCACGCGATGGAAGTCTGGTGCTTCGCACTGGTCTATTACCTGATGGTGCGCTCCGGCGAATGGGGCGGCCTGACGGGCAATTTCGATGGTTCGCTGATGGACTGCGTCTACTTTTCTTTCACGACCTACACGACGATCGGTTTCGGCGATATTTCACCCGTGGGCAATCTCAAGTACCTGACCGGCCTGCAAGCGTTGACCGGCCTGGTGCTCATCACCTGGACGGCCTCGTTTCTCTTTCTCGAAATGCAGAAGTACTGGAAGAGCAAATAGCGAAGGGCCGGACGTTGCCCCTCGCTATCACAGCCCTGCCCCCCCTCTGGACCTCAGCCAACGGCCACGGGCGTCCACTGCCAGTTCAGCACCTCGGGCATGTCTTGCCCGTGTTCGATCAGGTAGAGCTTGTGTTTTTCCATCGTCGACCAGTACCGCGACCGCGCGTTTTGCAGCTGATCATGCAAGCGGGGGACTCGCTCGATGACGTCCAGTGCCAGTTGATAACGATCCAGGTTATTGATCACGGCCATGTCGAACGGCGTCGTGGTCGCGCCCTCCTCCTTGAAGCCGCGGACGTGAAAATTGTCATGATTGGTGCGTTTGTACAGCAGGCGGTGGATCAGCGCGGGATAGCCGTGGAAGGCGAAAATCACCGGCTTATCGACAGTGAACAGCTCATCGAACGCCGTGTCAGGCAAACCGTGGGGGTGCTGGAAGGACGGCTGCAGCACCATCAAGTCGACCACATTGATGAGCCTGACGCGCAAATCAGGCACGTACTCGCGCAACAAGGTGACCGCCGCCAGGGTTTCCAGGGTCGGCACATCACCGGCGCAGGCCATCACCACGTCCGGGTCCTGATCATCCCGGCATGCCCAGTCCCAACGGCCGATGCCCGTCTGGCAATGTCGGATGGCTGCATCAATATCCAGCCATTGCCACTCCGGTTGCTTGCCGGCGACGATGACGTTGATGTAGTTGCGACTTTTCAGGCAGTGGTCCGTCACCGACAACAGGCAATTGGCATCGGGCGGCAGGTAGATCCGCACCACGTCTGACTTTTTATTCGCCACCAGATCGATGAACCCCGGATCCTGATGGGAGAAGCCATTATGGTCCTGACGCCAGACATGGGACGTCAGCAAAAAATTGAGCGAAGCAACCGGCTTGCGCCACGGCACCTCGGCGGCGGTTTTCAGCCATTTGGCGTGCTGATTGACCATCGAATCGACGATATGGATGAACGCCTCGTAACAGGACAGCAGGCCATGGCGCCCCGTCAGCAAATAGCCTTCGAGCCAACCCTCGCACACCTGCTCGCTGAGGATCTCCATCACCCGGCCATCGACTGACAGGTTCACATCGTCGGGCTCCAGCGGCTCCATCCATGCCTTGGCGCTGACCTCGTAGACCGCATCCAACCGGTTCGACGCCGTTTCGTCCGGACCGAACAGACGGAAGTTGTTCGAGGCCAGATTGTTTTTCATCACGTCGCGCAAAAACGTACCCAGTACCCGCGTGGCCTCGGCGCGCAGGCTGCCGGGAGCCTCGAGCTTCACCGCATAGTCGCTGAACGACGGCAGGTCCAGGGCGCGCAACAACCCGCCACCGTTGGCGTGGGGATTGGCACTCATGCGCCGATGCCCGGTCGGTGCCAGCGCGGCGATTTCGGGCAGCAAGGCGCCATTGGCATCAAACAACTCGCCGGGACGGTAGCTGTTGAGCCACTCCTCCAGCTGCTGCAGATGAACGGGCTGCTGAAAATCGGCCAGGGGCACCTGATGAGCGCGCCAGGTCCCTTCGACACGATGGCCATCGACGAATTTCGGGCCGGTCCAGCCTTTAGGGGTGCGCAACACCAACATGGGCCAAAGCGGCCGCTCCAACGCGCCGGACTGTCGGGACTGGCGCGCGTCGCATTGAATCTCGCGGATTTTCAGCACCATCGTATCCAGCGTCCGGGCCAGGGCCTGATGCACCTGCGCCGGATCATCGCCTTCAACGAAATAGGGATCGTAGCCATAGCCATACATCAGGGCCGACAACTCATCCTCACTGATTCTGGAGAGCACCGTCGGGTTGGCGATCTTGTAGCCATTGAGGTGCAGGATGGGCAACACCGCGCCGTCACGCCTCGGGTTGAGGAACTTGTTGGAATGCCAGCTGGCCGCCAGCGTACCCGTTTCAGCCTCGCCGTCACCGATCACGCAGGCGACGATCAGGTCAGGGTTATCAAACGCGGCACCATAGGCATGCGCCAGGCTATAGCCGAGCTCGCCGCCTTCATGGATCGAGCCCGGAATCTGCGCCGACACATGGCTGGAGATCCCGTATGGCCAGGAAAACTGTCGGAAAAGGCGCAGCAGGCCGTTGGCATTGCGTTCCACCGAGGGATAAAGCTCGGTGTAGGTGCCTTCGAGGTAGGTCTGTGCCACAACCGCTGGCCCGCCATGGCCGGGGCCGGCGACGAAGAGCACCGTGAGGTCATACTGATTGATCAGCCGGTTGAGGTGCGTGTAGATCAGGTTGAGTCCCGGCGTCGTACCCCAGTGGCCCAGCAAACGCGGTTTGATGTGTGCCTGTGTCAGGGGCACGTTCAGCAAAGGGTTGTCCTTGAGGTAGATCTGCCCCACCGCCAGATAATTGGAGGCCCGCCAATAGGCATCCAGCCCTTCCAGTTGCTCGTCACTCAGAAAATCGCTCATGAAGTTCTCCGCCAGCGTCCGACCTGCTGAAGTTGTTGGTCGATTCTGGGAGCCTGAAACGTTCAAGACTTGATTTACATCAAATGTCAAAGCCGATGTTCAAGCTCAATGCCGTTGGAATCCATCGATATCGACCCAGCGGTACGCCCGTTTTCCCCGTTCGTCACTTATCCCGCAAAATGCACGAATGAGTGAGGCATCCCAATGACCAGCACCTATGCTTAGTACACCCCCAATAAAGCTAATGCCGATCAGTGAAGTGATTGAACGAGCGAAGAGTCACGTGTGGCAAGGGCGTTTGCTGCTGCCGGGCAGCGAAGCAGCCCGGAAACACGGGACGGTTCGGCATTCCGACAAACTCCCTGCAACAGGTTGAGGGTCACGCTTGACTGATTGACGTTACCCAACAAGGCGCCATGACCCATGCCTGAAATCCACCCACTTCACGTTCATTATATGAAGGCTGCCTGTTCCAACTGCAGCGTGCTGGAGTTGTGCCTGCCGATCGGCATGAGCAGCCTGGAGGTCGAGCGGCTGGATACGCTGATCGTGCAACGCTTCAAGGTCAAAAAGGGCGTTGCGTTGTACCGTACCGGAGATCCCCTGCGTTCGCTTTACGCGGTCCGTATCGGCTCCTTCAAGACCAGCGTGCTGTCAGTCGATGGGCGTGAACAGGTCACAGGCTTTCACATACCCGGCGAGATGCTCGGCCTGGACGCCATCAGCGCCGATCAGCACGCCTGCAATGCGTTTGCCCTGGAAGACAGCGAAGTCTGCCCCATCCCTTTTGCCCAACTGGAGAAACTCGCGCAAAACCTGCCATCGCTGCAACACAACCTCAACAGGCTCCTGAGCCGTGAAATCGTGCGTGATCACAGCATGCTGATGCTGATGGGCAACATGAACTCCGATGAGCGGCTGGCCGCTTTTCTGCTGAACCTGTCGCAACGTTTCAGCATCCGTGGCTATTCCGCCAAGGACTTCGTGCTGAAAATGCGTCGCGAAGAAATCGGCTCCTACCTGGGGCTGCGGCTGGAAACCATCTGCCGGGGGATCGCGCACCTGCGGGATCAAGGATTGGTGGAGGTCGCAGGCCGAGACGTCAAAATCCAGAACATGGAAGGGCTCAAGCAACTGGTCGCCGGATGTAATCGTTCTGTGCGCTAACCCTTGCACCTCTGGAGAATCGTCATGCGCGCCATGGTGCTACGTACTTACGGCGAACCGCTGCAACTGGAAGAACGCCCCATCCCCACACCCGGCCAACACCAACTGTTAATCAAGGTCCTGGCTTGCGGCGTCTGTCGCACCGACCTGCACCTGGTGGACGGCGAATTGGCGCAAGCGCAACTGCCACGGGTGCCAGGCCACGAGATCGTCGGTGAGGTCACGGCGGTGGGCGCCGACGTCGCAGCGGACTGGATCGGCCAGCGGGTCGGGGTTCCGTGGCTGGGTTGGACCTGCGGTCAGTGCGAATTCTGTCTGTCGGGCCGGGAGAATCTTTGCGACAAGGCGCAGTTCACCGGTTGTCATCTGGACGGCGGTTACGCCGAATACACCGTTGCCGACGAGCGCTTCTGCTTCCCGATCCCCCAGGTGCTCTCGGACATTCAAGCGGCTCCGCTGCTGTGTGCCGGGCTGATCGGCTTTCGCGCGTTGCAGATGGCCAGGGGCGCGCGCCACCTGGGCCTCTACGGGTTCGGCGCGGCGGCGCATCTGGCGATTCAGGTGGCGCGGGGCCGTGGACAAAAGGTGTACGCCTTTACCCGACCGGATGACCATGACGGTCAGGCCTATGCCCGATCCCTGGGGGCCGAATGGGCGGGGGCTTCGGATCAACCGCCACCGCACTTGCTCGACGCCAGCCTGATTTTCGCACCCGTCGGTGCCTTGGTGCCGCTGGCACTGACGGCGACGGTCAAGGGCGGCTGTGTGATCTGCGCCGGCATTCACATGAGCGACATTCCCGCGTTTCCTTATCGGCTGCTATGGGGCGAACGCAGCGTTCGTTCAGTGGCAAACCTGACCCGCGAAGATGGCAGCGCATTTTTTCAAGAGCTCAAACACACGCCCGTGCATTGCGACGTCACTCTTTTTGCCCTGGACGACGCCAATCAGGCACTCGCCCGCTTGAGGGCCGGGCAGTTCAATGGCGCCATCGTGCTCACCCCGTGACGTTCGTCCTGACCGCCAGAATGCTGCCCGGCACCGAGTACAGCGCACGTTCAGTGTTACTGCCGATCAAGCGATCGATTCCCACTCGGTGCACGGTCCCCATCACCACCACATCCGCCAGGTATTGTTCGACAAACTCACTGATCACCGGCACGGGCAAACCCATGACGAAATGCCGCCGCTCGGGCGGCACCCCATGACGATCCGCGAGGGCCACAAAAGCCTGGTGCAGGGACTGACGCAGTTCTTCGATGAAGTCCACACCCCACCCCCCCCCCACCAGCGGCGAATCGGCATTGAAGGCCGGCGACAAATCGTAGGCATACAGCAAGTGCAACGGCGCATCGCATTGCAAGGCCAGGGCATTGGCGGTTTGGATGATGGTGTCGTTCAGGCCACTGATTTGCGTGGACGGATCGAACGGGTCGACGGCAGCCACGACCCGGTGCGGCAAGCTGTAACGGGCCTGGTTGACCAGATGCACGGGAACCGGGCAATCGCGCAGCAGGTGGCAATCGAGCGGCGTGATGAACACTCGCTTGAGTACAGGCTCCAGGGTGACATCCTTGATCAACAGGTCGGGCTTGAGTTCTTCGACCGTTTTCAGGATGTCCAGCAGTGGATGGGTCGTGAAGACCACTTCCACCGAGACATCCAGCCCTTGTCCGCCGAGCAGTTCGACCTCGTCTGAAACCCAGCGACGATAGCGGCGCATGTAACGCTGATATCCGGCGTCGTCCGTTTTCTCTTCCCACAAATGCACGACCGGCACCGGTTCGACAAAGGCTCTTATATCCAGCACCGCCCCACTCACCTTGGCCAGCGCAACGGCTCGCAGCAGGGCGGGAGATTGTTGCAGGGTTTGGTCGGCAATCAGCAATAAACGTTGATATTGAGCCATCACACACCTCCGCTCTGTTCCGGCCCTTCAGCGCCGTCAGGTTCCAGACTGCGCTCGTTACCCCCTGCCCCACGTTGATTTACATCAAACACGTGCAAATCTGCGTCGTCGGCAAGAGTCTATGATCCAGATCAGATTCAAGCGCCGCCGACGGCGTAGAAAGGAATGAACCGTACGGTTCGTCACCGTGCGCCTGCCTTTCAAATCGGATGGAGGATCACCCCATGCTCACCGTCAAAGACCACAACGATCGGGCCGCAGCGGCCTACTCCGCAGTTACCGGACAACACTGGATCGAAGCGCTCAAGGATGGCCGCCATGTCTTGATCCGGCCGCTGACGGAGAAAGACCGCGAGCGGGAATACGCCTTTATCAAGCGGCTGTCGCCCGAGTCCCGGCACATGCGCTTTCTCTCGCAGATCAGTGAGCCCGGCACCGAGATGCTCGACCAGCTGATGGATACCGACAATAAGCAGCGCACCGCCTACGTCGCGCTGGTCCACGAAAACGGCCAACTGATTGAGATTGGCGTCGCCCGCTATGCCGCCACCTCCGAGCATGAATGTGAATGCGCCGTGACCGTCGCCGATGAATGGACACATCTGGGCCTGGGCACATTACTGATGGAACACTTGATCAAGACCGCACGCAAAAACAACTTTCACCAGATGTATTCGGTGGACGCCTCAAGCAATGCACCGATGCGGGACCTGGCCAAATCCCTGGGGTTCGAGACACGCAATGATCCCGATGACACCCGCCAGGTCATTCATCGTCTGCACCTGTAATACATCGCCTCGCGATGTACCGGCCAACGGTTCATCGCGGGGCGATTGAGTACGCAAGATTGCAAGCCCCCCCCCCGTTCAATCGCCTGTCTCGGTAGCAGCGTGATTCCTGTCAGTCCACAAGGTCGGCGCTGATCTTGGCGTCCCGGGTATAAGCAGATCGCCCCCCGGGGAATGGACGTGTGAACGCGGTCCGGCCGGTGCTGACAGGCCAGACATGCGGCGCATCGATTCGCGCCTTGAGCTGGTCGACAAACGCCTGGGCGCCTTCCAGGCTGTTGAAGTCCACCGCCAGGTCGTCCATGTACACAATCCAGCCACCGGTTGCCTGCTTCTGCGTGATCTCAATAATCATCGAAAACCTCCCGAAAACCTCGAAAATGCCCCCGCACCCAACGGTGCAATACGCAATCACTTGAATGGGCGCCAAGGCGGGACAACCCCACGATCCCTCGGTCAGGGCCATGACTGGCTCGGCGACGTTGCCGTGCTTGAAATTGACAGCGTGGATCGCACCCAACGGCCGGACGCTTTCGTTCCAGGTGCGCAAGCGATAAGCACGAACTCCAGATTGCGCCAGGGTGACTGAGCAAAAGTTGATCACGGTCAACAATTTCAATGACTGAACGCGCCACGCATGACCGGACGTCGGGCGGCATCGTCGTAACTCCCCGGGTTTGACAAAGATCAAGCCCGCGTCCCCGGATAGACGCAGGATGAATGCAAGGTTTCACGTCCCGATGGCAGCGCAGCCATTGGACCCAAGACTTGCAAAATGACTAGAGGAGACAGGTCATGTCGGATCAATCACGTTTCATGTTGGTCGTCTCGCCCTTGATGGAAAACAGCCCTGCCTTCGATCGGGCTGCCGCACTGGCCCACGCATCGAACGCGGCATTGCACATCGTGGCGTTCGACTATCTCGAAGGGCTGGCGACCGCCGGCATGGTCAACGAGCAAGCGCTGGAACAGATGCGGCTCGGGTACGTGGAACGCCATCGCCAATGGCTGGAGGATCAGGCTCGGCCGTTGCGCAAAATCGGGGTGCACGTGACCACGGAAGTGGTCTGGGTGGAAAAGCCCTTGCAGGAAATCCTGATCCATCTCAAAGAGCAGCCCATGGCTGTACTGATCAAGGCCCTGGCACACGAA
The DNA here is from genome assembly GCF_054481235.1 of Pseudomonas fluorescens group sp. PF-69. Taxonomy (NCBI): domain Bacteria; kingdom Pseudomonadati; phylum Pseudomonadota; class Gammaproteobacteria; order Pseudomonadales; family Pseudomonadaceae; genus Pseudomonas; species Pseudomonas fluorescens group sp. PF-69. Next base: position 5,178,741 of record NZ_JBTMNC010000001.1, read on the forward strand.
TCGCGTCTGTCGCGCCTGTTGTTTACGCCGCTGGACATTCATCTGCTGCGCGAATGCCCGGTGCCCTTGCATTTCGTCAGCCACATGCACCACGCCCTACCGCGCAAGATAGTCGCCGCCATCGACCCCTTCCATCGTGAGGGGCAATACCAGGGCTTCAATGACCGGATTCTGCAAGAGGCTTCAAAACTGGCGATTACCTGTCATGCAGAACTGGACGTTGTCTATGCCCATGACCTCTCTTCCATCAGCGCAGACGAATTCGGCTTCGAGAATGCCTCGACGTTTTTCTCTTCCAGCAAAGCCAAGACCCTGTTCGATGCACAGGCTGATGCCTTCCGCGAACTGTCGGAGCGCAACGGCATCCCGCCGGAGCGCCAGCGCATGATCATGGGCAATCCGGCGAAGGTGCTTGCCAGCTACGCAACCGCCTATGACATCGACATGATCGTGATGGGCCGGGCCGGGCATCGTGTCATGGACCGGTTGGTCGGCAGCACGGTGGAACACCTGCTGTACAAGATGCCGTGCAGCGTCTGGGTGGTTTCGCCACAGGAATTGAATGAGGAATAAAGGAAGTACCGGACCTTCTTCCTTTTGAGGGGCATTGCAACGTGGGCACCGTCCTTTGTCGGTCGAACCGTGTCGCCGGCAATGGACAGGATGATTTTACGCGACCGCACTTAGAGAAGCCTGGCCAGCCTCTACTCGCGGGTCTCGCCAATCCTGCCCATTTTGCGGTGCAACACTGGCGTGCGTGAATCCATGTTCTAAGGTTATCCGCAGGCGCCCCCTCGCAAACGAAGAACATGATGTTGCGATAACTGGCCCTGCGCAAAAGTGATTGACGTGGTTAGCGGTAAAGACAAAAAGGTGATTGGTAAACGAAGGCCTCAGTGCTCGGGCCAAGGCGTTGCGCATATCAAGGAGTTCCCGATGGCCGACTCAAGCAAGAAGATGAGCCTCATGGGGCTTACCACCCTGGTGACCGTGAACATGATGGGCTCGGGCATCATCCTGCTGCCGACGAGCATGGCGCAACTCGGTGCCGTTTCATTGCTCTCATGGCTCGTCACCGCCGTCGGCTCCATGGCCATCGCCTATTGCTTTTCCCAGTGCGGCATCTACTGTCTGCGCTCGGGTGGGCTGTCCGCCTACACCGAAGAGGCTCATTCCAAATCGGGCTTCTTCCTCTGTTCGTATCTGTATTTTCTCTCCCTGGGCATCGCCAATGTGGCCGTCGCCATTTCTGCGGTGGGTTACATGACGGCGTTCGTGCCCTGGCTCGGCAGTGGCGCCATTCCCCTGTTCATCGGTACGGTCGGCCTGCTCTGGCTCACCACCGTGGCCAACTTCGGCGGCCCGAGCATCACGGGCAAGATCGGTACGATTACCGTGTGGGGTGTCATCATTCCGGTGGCCGGCTTGAGCATCATCGGTTGGTACTGGTTCAGGACCGATGTGTTGGTAGCCGCCTGGAACCCCAATAACCTGCCGATCTCCGAAGCCATCAGCAAGGCGATTCCCCTGACCCTGTGGGCTTTTCTGGGCATGGAGTCGGCGGCGCAGGCTTCCGATGCGGTGGAAGATCCCAAGCGCAACGTGCCGCTGGCCTGCCTCTTCGGCACGCTGGGCGCGGCGGTGGTCTACATACTGTCGACGACGGTGATCCAGGGGATGATTCCCAACGCCGAACTCGCCAACTCGTCGGCACCCTTCGCCCTCGTCTATGCCCACATGTTCAATCCCACGGTCGGCAACATCGTCATGGCGCTGGCCGTGATGGCCTGTGTCGGGTCGTTGCTGGGCTGGCAATTCACCCTGGCGCAAACCGCCAAGATGACCGCTGACCAGGGCATGTTCCCGAAATTTTTCAGCAAGGTCAGTACGCGGGATGCCCCGATTATCGGCATGCTTGCCTGCGGCGTGCTGCAGACCTTGATGGCGCTGTCGACCATTTCACCCAATGCCAGCGAGCAGTTCGGCAAACTCGTCAGCCTGGCGGCAGTGACCAATCTGATCCCCTACGTGACAGCCGCCACGGGCCTGCTGGTCATGATGTACAAAGCCAGAGTCAGTAAAGGGATCTACACCCGCAACACCTCGCTATTACTGATCGCCGTGGCCTACTCGCTGTACGCCCTGTATGCCTGTGGCAAGGATGCCGTATTCGGTGGCCTCATCGTCCTTGCATTTGGCTACCTGCTCTATGGCTTCCTCTCCAAACGTTTTGTCGAACCGCCTCCCGCCGCCCAGACCAGTGCCGGCAATCCTCAGCTGTAATTTTCAGGCAACACAGACATTCGAATGCGGGGCGCCAGGATATGAACGTACAACGGATCAAAGCCACCCACTTGCTGCTGGTCAGCCTGCTCGCCATGGTGCCGGCACTGGCCGATGCCAGTACCCTTGAACGCATCCGGGCGAGTCACACCTTCACGCTCGGCTACCTGCCGGACCTGGCCCCATTCAGTGTCCAGGCAGGCGACAAGGCCAGCGGTTATGCGATCGAGCTTTGCCAGAAAATCGCTGACAAAGTCAAAGTCGAGCTGGGCTTGCCCGACTTGCAGGTACGTTACCAACCGGTCTCCGTCGACGACGCGATAACGGCCATCAGCACGGGCAAGATCGACATCCTCTGTACGCCCAGCCCGCCTACCCTGGCGCGTCGCAAGCAGGTGAGCTACTCGGTACCGATCTACACCGCCGGCCTTTCGGTGGTGGTGCGCCAGAAAGCCCCCGACGCGCTGCTCAATGTCCTCAACGGCAAAGTCGCCCGTACCGGGCCGACCTGGCGGGCGACGGTCAATCATGGGCTGTCCGATCAAACCTATGTCACCACCGCTGGCGGGATCACCGAGACATGGATCCGCCAGCAAATGCATTTGCTCGGCGTGGTGGCCACCCTGGTCACGGTCAAGAACACTGAAGCGGGTGTCAACCTGGTCGCCGAAGGCAAGGCCGATGCCTTTTTTGCCGAACGCGTCATACTGAGCAATCTCCTCGCCACGCACCCCTCCGCAGCAAAACTGGTCCTGCTGGATCGGGTGTTCGAGTATTCACCGATCGCGATGGCCCTTGATCGAGACGACGAAAATTTCCGCTTGCTGGTGGATACCGCTCTCAGCGAAATGTACAGGTCGGGCGAAATCGAACAGGCCTGTAATACCTACCTGGGAGGCATCAGCGACATGGCGAAAAAACTGTTCAAGGTCTACGCGCTTCCCTAGCAGAGAGCCGCAACGATCGGGGCCATCGGTCGAGGAAGAAAAAAACCTCTACCTCTACCGGTGCGCCATGATCCGTCGCGGGAGCTGCTACGCTTGAAACAATGTACTTCGCCGCTTTCAGGAAACCGGCACACGCACTTTCTGTGGGCTGATGGAGCAGTCGCATTCCCGGATCCCGTGCCCAAGCGAGTCTGACTTCGTTGAGCAAAGGAGTGGACATGCCTCCCCGCAAAAATAGCCCCGCCCATAGCAAGACAGCGCAATCGGAAGACCACGGGGACGAGTTGGTCTTTCACTCGCGCAAGGAGCGTCTGTACGAAGGTGAACAAGTACGCGAGCGCGTGCCCCATGCGGATCACGCTGTATGGAAACCCCCGCGCAAACATCGTGACCCCATCGAACTCCTCGAAGTCTCCAACCGCTATCGATTGCCCAATCTGGTGCCGGTGCGCTACGGCCGCATGCTGCGCAGTCCTTTCACTTTTCTGCGTGGCTCTGCGGGCTTGATGGCGCATGACCTGGCCAAGACGCCGACCACCGGCATTCAGGTGCAGGCCTGCGGCGATTGTCACCTGATGAACTTCGGGTTATTCGCCACACCTGAGCGCAACCTGATATTCGACATCAACGATTTCGACGAAACGCTTCCAGCCCCCTGGGAGTGGGATGTCAAACGCCTGGCGATCAGTTTTGCCGTGGCCGCGCGGGATAACCGCCTCAGCGATAAAGACGCACGGGCCATCGCCGTCGAAAGCGTTCGAGCCTACCGCGAAAGCCTGCGCCAGCATTCGAAGATGAGCCCACTGGATGTCTGGTATGACCGACTGGATGCCCAATCGATCATCGACATGGCGCCCAATTCAGAGATCAAGAAGTTTCGCGAGCAAGTGATCGCAAAGGCCAGGATGCGCGTCGGCGATTACCTCTACCCCAAGATCAGCAGTGAAGTCGGCGGACGGCGGCGCCTGATCGATCAACCCCCGATACTGTTTCATGTGTATGAAAAAGGCTTCATGAAAAACGTGCGCCTGACGCTGCAAGACTATCGATTGTCGCTGCCCCATGAACGGCGGGTGCTCTTCGATCGCTATCGCCTCGAAGACATTGCGGTCAAGGCCGTCGGGATCGGTAGCGTCGGAACCTATTGTTTCGTCGGCCTGTTCTTTTCCGCAGAAAATCACCCGCTGCTCCTGCAATTCAAGGAGGCCTGTCCCTCGGTGCTGGCGCCCTATGCGGGCAAGAGCGAATACGAGAACCAGGGCCAACGTGTCGTCACGGGGCAACGCCTGATGCAGTCGTCCAGCGATATCTTCCTGGGCTGGACACGCAGTCAGAACGGTCGCTACTTTTTTGTACGTCAGCTGCGCGACATGAAGATGTCAGCGCCCATCGAGGGTATATCCGCCACGCGAATGAAGCTGTACGCCGAGTGCTGCGGCCTGACCCTGGCCCGTGCCCACGCCAAATCCGGGGATGCTGCACTCATCAGCGGCTACCTGGGCAAGACGGATTCCTTCGACCAGGCCATCGGCAAATTTGCCATCGCCTATGCCGATCAGAATGCAAAAGACCATGCCATGCTGCTGGCCGCAGAAAAATCGGGACGGATCAATGTGTTGAGAGAAGAAGAGTAATAAGCGCGCAGCGGACTCTAGCCGGTCCGCTGGCAATGCGGATGTCCCGCTGAGCTTACGCTTGCCTGACGATGTCGACCGAGATCTCACACGCCGCGACCGTTCCCCTGTTTTCAAGCCAGTGGGTGGTGTTCCGGTCTTCAGGCCAGCCCACTCCCGGCCCGTAGTCGGTGGCCGTTCCATTTCGGTGATCGGTGATCGTTCCTTGCAATATGTAGACGATGCCCGGCCTGTCGACATGGTTGTGCACCGGCCCGAACACGCCTCCAGGCTCGATGGTCACCAAACGCATCCTGAGTTGGCGCCCGGCCATGCCCTCGATCTCGGGACCCAGGTCGATCGTTGCGAGTAACTGCACCGCGACACCTTTCGTTTCGGGTGCCATTTGTTCGTTGCTCATCATGCACTCCTCTCTGTATCTGCAGGCCCTAATGAGCAGTAGACACCTTAAAAGGCCTGAGCAGTCGAGAGGCGACCAAGGGTCGATTTCGTGGCGTCGTGAAAGGCGAGGCTTGAATCAAGCCCCGCCCTGACGCTTACCAGGCAGGCTTGAAGCAGTACGCCGCCAGCTTGTTACCGTCGAGGTCGCGGGCATAAGCCGCATAGGCATTAGGCGCCCAGCCACGAGGGCCCGGTGCGCCTTCATCGGTGCCGCCATTGGCCAGCGCGGCGGCGTGGAAGGCATCGATCGCGGCGCGATCAGGTGCTTCAAAGCTGACCGTGACACCGTTGCCCACGCTCGCCGGGGCGCCGTTGGCCGGTTTCAGCACGAAGAAGGACGGGGCGTCCTGTCCCCAGATCGAGCCATTGTCATCGAGGTCGGCGAGGCGCTTCTGGCCCAGTGCGCTGAGGACTTTGTCGTAAAAGTCGCGGGCTTTTTGCAGATCGTTGGTGCCGACGGTGACATGGGTAAAGATGCTCATTGTGATGTTCTCTCTGGTAAAGACACGGTGGGTGGAAGTGGTTGAATCAGCGATCGAAATGAATGACGGTGCGGATGCTGCGGCCTTCATGCATCAGGTCGAAGGCCCGGTTGATGTCTTCCAGGCCCATGGTGTGGGTGATGAAGGTCTCCAGCGGGATTTCGCCCGTGCGGGACTTCTCGACATAGCTGGGCAGTTCGCTGCGCCCTTTCACGCCGCCAAAAGCCGAACCGCGCCAGACGCGACCGGTCACCAACTGGAACGGACGGGTACTGATTTCCTGCCCGGCACCGGCGACGCCGATAATCACCGACTCGCCCCAGCCCTTGTGGCAGCATTCAAGCGCCGCACGCATCAGCTGGACGTTGCCGATGCACTCGAAGGAGTAATCGACGCCGCCCTCGGTCATCTCGACGATCACTTCCTGGATCGGCCTGGCGTAATCCCTGGGGTTGATGAAGTCGGTGGCGCCCAGTTGCCTGGCGATCTCGAATTTGGCCGGGTTGATATCGATGGCGATGATGCGGCCGGCCTTGGCCATGGTGGCGCCGATGATCGCCGCCAGGCCGATGCCACCCAGGCCGAAGATGGCCACGCTGGCACCCTCTTCCACCTTGGCGGTGTTAAGCACCGCACCGATGCCGGTGGTCACGCCGCAACCGAGCAGGCAGACCTTGTCCAGCGGTGCATCCTTGGGGATCTTGGCCAGGGAGATTTCCGGCAGCACGGTGTATTCGGAAAAGGTCGAGGTGCCCATGTAATGGAAGATGGGTTGGCCCTGGCAGGAAAAACGACTGGTGCCATCCGGCATCAGGCCCTGGCCTTGGGTGGCACGGATCTTCTGGCAGAGGTTGGTCTTGCCGGACCGGCAGAATTTGCACTCGCCGCATTCCGGGGTGTACAGCGGGATCACATGATCGCCCACCGCCAGGGAGGTCACCCCCTCACCCACGGCTTCGACGATACCGCCGCCTTCGTGGCCGAGAATCACCGGAAAGATACCTTCCGGATCGGCACCGGACAGGGTGAAGGCATCGGTATGGCAGACACCGCTTGCCACGATCCGGACCCGTACTTCCCCGGCTTGCGGGGGTGCCACGTCGACTTCGACAATTTGCAGGGGCTGGTTGGCCGCGAACGCCACAGCCGCTCGTGATTTGATCTTGTTCATAAAATTCCGCACGCAAAAAAGGCTGCCTCTGGATAGAAGCAAGAAAGTCAGTCGTGAATTCGGTGTTGCGAAAGGCGTTATGGCTGGCGGGCGTCCTTGCCCTCATTACCGATTAAAGCGCCGCCTGGATTTTGCTGGCGACCGCGTCATCCACCCAGGCATGCCACACTTCGGGGTGTTCCTTGAGGAAGATTCGGGCCAGTTTGGGTGACTCGATACGCTCCCTGGTCATCCTCGCCAGGTTCTGATTCAACAGTTCGATGGGGATATTGACCTTCTCCAGCACCGCCACCAGCTCGGGTGCCTGCTCATGGAAGGCTTTGGAGATGCCGACTTTGGTCACCACGTTTTTGTCGACACCCGGCTTCTCTTCCAGCCGTATTGCATCGATCTGTCCCATCAGCGGCGTCGGCGACCAGTAGTAGAACAGCACCGGTTCCCCGCGCTTATAGCTGGACAGTACTGCGGCATCCAGGGCAGCACCGGTTCCCGGACGGAAGTTGACGAAGGTGTTTTCAAGACCGTATTCCTTCAACATCTCCGTGTTTTCCTGTTCGCAGATCCAACCTGCCGGACAGTTGTAGAAGCGGCCTTTGGATGGTTCTTCCGCGTCGCGAAAAACCTCGGGGTATTTGCTCAGGTCAGCGACCGTCTTCAGGTCTGGCGCCCGTGCCGGCATATTGCGCTTTGCGTCCCCTTCGACCACATAACGCGGCACGTACCAGCCCTGAACGGCGCCGATGATCGGCGAGCCGATCGCCACGACCTTGCCGGCAGCCGCCGCCTTTTTCCAGACTTCACTACGCTCCATCCACTCTTCGCCGAATACCTGGATGTCGTTGCTGGCCAGAGCGGTCTCGAGAATGATGGTATTGCCGACCAACTCGTCGGTTGCACAGCCGTACCCTTCCTTGAGCACAATCTTCATGATGTCGGTGAGCAGCATCCCGCTCTCCCAGTTCAGACCGGCAAACTTCACCGACTTGCCTGAGTCGCACCACCCTGATGCCTGGCTTGAAGCACTGGCAACCAGTACGCCAAGGGTCAGTAACGAGGCCAGCAAGTTCTTCCTGTATTTCATGATCAGACGCTCCGAAATTATTATTGGGGGCAGCGAGCTGTTGCGTGCTGCACCTGCAAAACGAGACCCACTGTTCGAAGGTGGACAAGTGCCTGTGCATACACGTGAAGCGAAGAAGTGAATCGACTGTTTTTATTGTGAGTGCTGCTGAACTTAAACCAGCGGTTCTACCGACGTGCGTCCGTAGAACAATTTACGCGCATAGTCGCTGAACTCGACATTGGGCTGATCCACGTAGGCAAATACCGCGTTGAGCCTGAGCCTGTCCCCCACCACCGGCGTCACACGGTGCAGCGAGTAACGGCCACGGAACAACGTCAGCGTTCCGGGCACCTGCGGCAGAACTTCTATCTTCTGGGTCGCGGGGTTGTCGAGGAATTGCCTGACCGCGTCATAGCAATCGTCGTTCTCGTTACGCAGCATGCGTACATACTCAAAATCGCCACCGGGTGTCGCCGCCTGAAGCGACAGCGTCACGCTGAAGTCTGAACGATCAAAGTGCCAACCCAACTGTTGCCCCGCCGAGAAACCTTGCAGATTAAGCGCCGCCAATGGATCTGCATGGCGATAGAGCACGTCCAGATTCAGTACATCGCGAATGAACGAAAGCACTTCGTCCGACTGGTAAATCTGCCGGATCAGATGGTCTGTCGGGATATCGGCGTAGGCGACCGTATCTTTCTCGGTGCTCATCAATCGTCGCAGCGGGTGCGTCGGTTCAACGCTGTCGTCCTGAGGCTTGAAATACACCGTGTGGCTTTCCCGGAAAGGGAACATGCGCGGGTGCAGCGCAAGGGTTTGATCCGCCATCGTGGCGACCACTTCATCGCGGACGAACCCCGGAAAGATTGCAACGCCTTCTTCGCCGAGCAGGGATTGGCTTCGGGTCACCAGCGCCTGATACGCCGGGTTGGTTCGATCGGTAATGGGATAACGCTCGAGGTCGACGATATCGCCCAGAGTGGCTGCAGGGGTTAAGGCAAGCTTTGTCATGTTGTTGTTCTCCGATGGGCTGTTGCTGAAACCAGATTGCACCGGAGCAAAAAACAAGTCACGCTCATTATTTTACGTAAATTTGTGAATTATTTTCAGGTCGCCTCCCCTATGAGACTCACTCTGGATCACCTCGTAATGCTGCAAACCCTGTCGGAAGTCGATTCAGTGACGGCCGTTGCCGAGCGCCTATGGCTGACGCCCTCCGCCGTCAGTCACCGCATACGCGAGGCGGAACGGCGACTGGGTGTGAGCCTGACAGAACGATCCGGAGGAAAACTAAGACTCAGCCCTGCCGGCGTGCGCCTGGAACGGGCCGCCAAGGACATCATCGCGATCCTGAACGAAGCCGAGTCCGAGGCCCGGTCCATGGCTGGAGGCGTTACAGCTTTTGTTCGTATGGGGGTCACCTCCTACGGACCGTTTCGCTGGATACCCAAATTCATCAAGCATTATTCAAACCTGCGGCCGGACATCGAAATCACACTGGTGACGGTGCCGCGCAACGACGTTTATGCGAGCTTGATGCAAGGTCGGCTTGATGTGTCCATCATCGATGACGGCATGGTGCCCAGCGGCGTCGCAAAGTTGCCGCTGTTCCGCGACGATTTGATTGCGATCATGGCCACCGACCATCCCCTTGCGGGAAGGAAAAATATCTACGCCGAAGACTTCAAGACCTACAACCTGGTGACCTACTCAACCGATCGCGCCAGTGGCTGGGAATATGATCGGTTCTTCGCCCCCGCCAGCATCTTGCCGCGGCGCATGATCACCGTGGAGTTGATCGAAGCCATCGTCGAACTGGTTCGTTCAGGGTACGGAATCAGCATACTGCAACGGGATTTGGTGACCCCCAGCCTGGAGCGCGGGGAGCTGGCATGGGCGGCCCTGAATGACGGCCTCGACATCGCCTGGAACGCCATCGTTCGCCCTTCGGAACGGGAAGACAGTGAGGTCAACAAAATGGTTACGGAACTGAGCACCTGGATTAAAGATGCTGGAAATCCTGAACTACGCTAATCCCGGCCAGGGCGCCTGCACCGGGAAAAGCAGCGATCCGGGAAATGTCATCCCTCGACCCAAACTTTTCGCTTCGCCGAGCGTCTTTTCTTTAAGAACGCCGACCTGGCTTTGTAACCCCGGACAACTGACCTCAATCAAGGACTGGTGATGACCTTTTTCATTTTTCTTCTCGCCTGCGCTGCTGCCGCCACCACCGGCCTGCTGTTCAAACCGGGTCCATGGTACGAGTCTCTCGTCAAACCCGGCTTCACACCGCCCAATTGGGTGTTTCCCGTCGCCTGGTCGTCGATCTATCTGCTCCTCGCCTGGGCCGGATACCGGTTGACCCTGATACCCGGAAGTCAGGCGGTGCTGGCTTTATGGGCGGCGCAGATCGCACTTAATACACTCTGGACTCCGGTGTTCTTCGGCGCTCATCGCCTCTTCGCCGCCATGCTGATCCTGGCACTGCTCTGGCTGGTCGTCGCGGCAATGGTGTTGATGGCATTGCGGCTTGACGTCATCACTGGCCTGATCCTCTTTCCTTACCTTGCCTGGCTGTGTGTAGCGGCTGCGTTGAATTTTTCCATCTGGCGCAATAACCGCTGACGGTGAATTGCGAACGTCCGGATGACCCGATCCTCTCGTAAAAGTACGCGTAAAGCCGGTGGTGTCATGCTTACCGGCTCGTCAAAAAGCGCTCCTCAGTAGAACATCACAATCACCGTTTTTTTTTGAATCAAAAACGCCCCTCGCCACTGGTATCCAAAGCAATGCTAGCTACGCTTGCTTCATCGACCTGAGGGAGCATTGGTATGGGTGGCGTGAAATTTTCCAGCGGTTTCGGCCTGCCAGTTGCCAGTCTGCTGGGGATTTGCGTCCTGTTTGCCGGCTGCGGAAAGGAACCGGTTTCCCCGGCGCGCAAGCCGCCTGAAGTCACGGTCATGACGGTCACCGCCCGCGACACGCCAGTGACCTTCGAATTCGTCGCCCAGACCCAGAGTTCCCGAGAGGTGGAAATCCGTGCTCGCGTCGCCGGATTCCTGGATAAGCGGCTGTACACCGAAGGCGATCTGGTGAAAGCCGGGCAGACACTGTTCCAGATGGACCGTAAACCCTTTGAGGCCGCGCTGGTGTCGGCCCAGGGTCAACTGGCCCAGCAACAGGCCCGCTGGGAGGTGGCCAAGGCTACGCTGGCCCGGGTCAAGCCACTGGCGGCGCAGAATGCAGTCAGCAAGATGGACCTGGACAATGCCGTGGGCAACGAGCGTGAAACCCGTGCTGCCGTGCTGGCCGCAGAGGGTACTGTGCGTACCGAACAGTTGAACCTCAGTTACACCACCATCGCCTCGCCCCTCAACGGGCTTTCCAGCTATGCCAAGAAGCAGGAAGGCAGCTATGTGACGCCAGGCGAGTCGGGGTTGCTGACGTCGGTGTCACAGATGGACCCGATGTACGTCAATTTCAGCCTCTCGGAAAACGAAACACTGAAGTACCGCGACGAAATCGCCGCCGGCCATCTCATTTTCCCGCCGCGCAGTGAATTTATCGTTGAGGTAGTCCTGGCGGACGGCACCGTGTTCCCCAACAAGGGCAAGTTGAATTTTCTGGCGCCTTCCTATAGCCAGGGCACCGGCACCTTCCTGGTTCGCGCAGTGCTCGCCAACCCCGATGGCCTGCTCCGCCCCGGTCAGTTTGTGCGGGCCCTGGCCAAAGGCGCGTCCCGGCCCAATGCCATTCTTGTACCGCAAAAGGCCGTGCTCGAAGGTGCCAGAAGTCACTTCGTATGGGTCCTCAATGCCGAAGGCAAACCCGAGCAACGGGTGGTTGAAGTGGGTGACTGGCAGGGTGACAACTGGTTCATCAACAAGGGCCTGCGGGCCGGCGAGCGCATCGTGGTCGATGGCGCGATCAGGGTCACGCCAGGCGGGCCATTGAATATTGTCGATGCGCCTGGCGCCGCTTCCACAGGCGCCGCCGACGGGCAACCGGCAAAAGCCAATGGCGGGAAAAGCCAATGAGCATTTCTCACTATTGCATCGATCGGCCCATCTTCGCCTCGGTGATTTCCATCATCATCACCCTGGCCGGTGCAGTGGCCATGCTCAAGCTGCCCGTCGCGCAGTACCCGGACATCACGCCGCCACAGATTACGGTGGCCGCGACATACCCCGGGGCCGATGCACAGGTCGTGGCCAATAATGTGGCCGCACCCATCGAGCAGCAGGTCAACGGCGCCGACAACATGATCTACATGAACTCGTCGAGCTCCGCGACGGGCAACATGACCCTCAACGTTTTCTTCGAAATCGGCACCGATCCGTCCCTGGCCCAGGTCGACGTGCAGAACCGGGTCAACCTGGCCTTGCCGCAACTGCCCTCCGCCGTGCAGAGCCAGGGCATCCAGGTCCAGAAAAAATCCTCGGCGTTCATGATGGTGCTTGCCGTGTATTCCGCCGGCGACCGCTATGACAGCACCTACGTCGCCAACTACGCCAACCTCTATATCCTCGATGCGATCAAGCGGATTCCGGGGGCGAACCAGGCCAGCATCTTCGGCACGCCGGACTACGCCATGCGGATCTGGCTCAAGCCTGACCGCATGGCCCAGCTGGGCATCACCGCTGCCGATGTGCAGAAAGCCGTCGCCAATCAGAACCAGCAGTTCGCCGTGGGCCGGGTTGGCCAGTCGCCAACGGGGCAAGCCGTCGAGCAGTCGTTTGCCGTCACCACCAAGGGACGCCTGACCGAACCTTCGGAGTTCGAAAACATTATCTTGCGCGCCAGCAATAACGGCGCAGCCATCGTTCGACTCAAGGACGTCGGCCGCGCCGAGCTCGGGCAAAAAGACTATTCCCTGCGCAGCACCTATCAGGGTCGGCCGGCGACGCTGATTGCCGTGTATCAGCAACCCGGCGCCAACGCCCTCGACGTTTCCGCAGCGGTGACCAAGACCCTGTCGGACATGAAGGCCACGTTTCCCGAAGGCATCGAATACAAGATCGTGATGGACACCACGGACTTTACCCGTGCTTCGATTTCCGAGGTGATCCACACCTTCTTCGAAGCCCTGGTGCTGGTGGTCATCGTGGTCTACATCTTCCTCCAGAGCCTGCGGGCGACGCTCATTCCGGTGATCGCGGTGCCGGTGTCGATCGTCGGCACGTTCATCGGCATGTCCGCCCTCGGGTTTTCGGTGAACATGCTGACGCTGTTCGGCATGGTGCTGGCCATCGGTATCGTGGTCGACGACGCGATCGTGGTGATCGAAAACGTCGAGCGCAACATGCATGTTCACAAGATGACGCCCAAGGACGCAGCCAAACGGGCGATGGATGAAGTGGCAGGCCCGGTGGTGGCCATCGTGCTGGTGCTGTGCGCGGTGTTTATTCCGGTGGCCTTCATGGGCGGTATCACCGGTCAGCTCTACAAACAGTTCGCGATCACCATCGCCATTTCCGTGGTGATTTCCGGCCTGGTCGCCCTGACCCTGTCCCCCGCCCTGGCCTCCCTTTTGCTCAAACCGCAGCACGGCGACAAGAACGCCTTTTTCCGCTGGTTCGAACGCAACTTCGAGCGCATGACCGAGGGCTACTCACGCTCAGTGGCCTTCATGATCAAGCGCTTCGTCCTGGCGTTGCTGCTCTTTGCCGGGATGATCGTGCTGATCCTGTTGATGGCAGAGCGCATCCCCAGTGCGTTCCTGCCACCGGAGGACCAGGGCTACTTGCTTGGCGCGGTGATCATGCCCGACGCCGCCAGCCTGGATCGCACCGGTGAAGTGGGCAAAGTGGCCAGTGACTTCTTCATGAACGACGAGGCGGTCGAAGGCGTCGCCATTGTGAACGGCTACAGCCTGCTGGATGGCCAGAACAAGAATAACGCGGGTGCGTTTTTCGTCGGTTTCAAGGATTTCGAGAAGCGTTACAAGGACTCCGAAACCATCAAGGCACAAAGCGCCCCGGCGGTGATCCAGAAGGCCGCGCGGGCGTTTTCCACGGTTCAGGGCGGGATCATCCTGCCGGTCAACCCACCGTCCATTCCCGGGCTGGGCACCACCGGCGGCATGGAGGTCTGGGTTCAAAGCAAGGGCGACGGTAACGTCGATCAACTGGCGGAAATGGTGGGCAGCCTGCTGGCGAAGGCCAAGGAACGTCCGGAACTCGGCGCCATCACCTCCACCTTCAATGTGTTTTCCCGCCAGTTGATGGTTGATGTCGACCGGGAAAAAGCGGAATCCCTCGGGGTGCCGGTGGAGGATGTCTACAGCGCCATGCAGACCATGTTCGGCTCGCTGTACGTGTCCCAGTTCAACAAGTTCAGTCGCCTGTGGCAGGTGATTTTGCAGGCCGAACCGGCCTATCGCTTGAAAGCCGAGGACCTGCAGGAGATCTTCGTGCGCAGCAAGAACCTGGACATGGTGCCGCTCAAGGCCGTGCTGACCACCCGCTACGTCACCGGCCCCGACCTGCTGACCCGTTTCAACAACTTCCCGGCGGTCAAACTCACGGCGAACCCCGCACCCGGTTACAGCTCCGGCCAGGCGCTCAAGGCCCTGGAAGAGATCAGCGCCGAAATCATGACCAACGACTACTCGCTGGCCTTGAGCGGCGAGGCGTTCGAGGAGAAAAAGAGCGGCGGTGCCTCTTCCCAGGTGTTCATCTTCGGCCTGGTGATGGTGTTCCTGATCCTCGCCGCGCAGTACGAAAAATGGTCGCTGCCGATCGGTGTACTGCTGGCGGTGCCTTTTGCCTTGTTCGGTGCTCTGCTCGCCGTCCTCCTTCGGGGCTTGAGCAACGACGTGTACTTCCAGATCGGACTGACCATGCTGGTGGCGCTGGCCGCCAAGAACGCCATCCTGATTTTCGAGTTTGCGGTGCTGAACCGGGAAAACGGCATGTCGGCCTACGACGCCGCCATGACTGCTGCTAAAGAACGTCTGCGCCCTATCGTGATGACGTCCCTGGCGTTCATCCTCGGCTGCGTTCCGCTGGCCATTGCCGTCGGCGCCTCCGAAAACAGTCGCCACTCCATCGGCACCGGGGTGATCGGCGGCATGCTGGCGGCGACGGTGATCGCGATCTTCTTCATCCCCCTCTTCTATTACCTGGTGGAACGAATGTTCGGGGAGAAGGACGCCGTGCAAAAACCTGCCAAACCGGCTGCACTGACACAGGCTCCGCAGCTTCCCGACGGCGCGGCACAAAACAGACATGAGGGGGATTGAAATGCGTAAGCCCCCTTTCCCACTGTTGTTGTGCCTGGGCCTGGCGGGTTGCATGGTGGGACCTGACTACCAGCACCCGACAATTGAAACCCCGGCGGCCTACCGTTACGCGGACAAGGAAGCGAAGAACCTGTCGAACACGCTGTGGTGGGAGCAGTTCCAGGACCCGGTCCTGAATGACTTGATCCGCACCGCGCTGCTCGAAAACAAGGACATCAAGATTGCCGCCGCGCGAGTCGAGGAATTCCAGGGTCGTTACGGCCAGACCCGCTCCCTGCTGTTTCCACAAGTCGGGCTGGGCGCCCAGGGTCAGCGGTCCCGCTCGCAGCGAGACAATGGGCCGGTGCCGCTCGATCCGTCGGTGGATCCGGTGTTCAACAACTACCAGGCGATTCTCAGCGTGAACTGGGAACTGGATATCTGGGGCCGTTTGCGCCGCCTCGACGAATCCGCCCGTGCCGATCTGCTGGCGTCGGAAGAAGGCCGTCGAAGCGTCATATTGAGCCTGGTGGCGTCAGTCGCGTCGAGTTACGTGACCCTGCGCGATCTCGACCGCGAGCTGGAAATCGCCCGCACGACCGCCAAGGCGCGCGGTGAATCCTACGAAATATTCAAGCTGCGCTACGGTGCCGGCACCATTTCCGAAATGGAATTGGCGCAGAACCAGTCCGAATACGAGCGCACCCAGGCGTCGGTTGCGCAATTCGAACCCCTGGTCGCACAACAGGAGAACGCCCTGGCCGTTCTGCTCGGACGCAATCCGGGGCCGATCATCCGCGGGCGTGACCTGGCCCAACTGAGTCTGCCAACGGTGCCGGCCGGCTTACCGTCGGATTTGCTCGAACGGCGACCTGATTTGCGTCAGGCCGAACTGAACCTGATCTCGGCCAATGCCCAGATTGGCGCAGCCAAGGCCCAGTACTTCCCGACCATTTCCCTGACCGGGCTGTTGGGCTCTGCCAGCAGCCAGCTGTCGAACCTGTTCACCGGGCCCGCTTCCACCTGGTCCTATGGTGTTGCGGCGAGCATGCCGATCTTCACCGCCGGCGGTATCGCCGGGCAGGTGCAACAAGCCGAAGCCTTCCAACAACAAGCGCTGCTGATCTACCAACAGTCGATTCAATCGGCGTTCAGGGACGTGGAAAATGCCTTGGTCGCGTCGAGCAAATCCAGAGAACAGATGGCCTACCAGGCCAGGCAGGTCGAGGCACTGAGCACCTACGCCCATTACGCACGGTTGCGCTACGACAACGGCTACACCAGCTACATCGAAGTGCTGGACGCCGAGCGCAGCCTGTTTGACGCCGAGTTGAACTACACCCGCACCCGTGGCTCGGTGTTCACCAGCATGATTGATCTGTACAAGGCAACCGGCGGCGGCTGGGTGAATCAGGCAGACAAACTGACCGTAACCGATGTGCCGAAAACGCAACCATGATTAAACCGCCAGGGCCCGCTCTATCGCCATCGTGATGGCTTACTCGAGATCCAGGTCATTTCCCTCCCGATGCTCTACGGGATAGCGTTGGAGGTAGTTGCTGACGGCCGAGCCCACCGTCGGGAAGAACGCCGCCTCGCCAAACTTCGCGAGAAGTCCGAATCGCTTCAGCTTGTCCTTGACCGGGTCCTTCATTTCCGCCACGCACAATTCGATGCCGGCTTCGTGCAAGGTCTGGTGCAGCTCGGCGAGCATGTCGGCGGAGGTCACATCGACACTGGTCACCGGCTCTGCCGCCACGACCAGCCAACGCACGGGCGTCGGGGATGCGGCCACGGCGTCCAGCACGCGGTCGCTGAACAGCTCGGCATTGGCGAAAAACAACGGTGCGTCCCAGCGAAACAACACCAGCCCGGACAGCATGCGCGCGCCGGGATAACGCTTGATGTCGTGAAAGCCTTGCACGCCTTCGGCGCGTCCCAGAATGGCAGAGTACGGGCGCCAGGCGTCCCACAGGAACTCGATGACCGCAATGACGATCGCCAGGCCGATGCCCTCGATCGCGCCAAACACGGCCACCCCGACCGTACAGACTATCGAGAGCCAGAATTCCCATTGCTGAATGCGATAAATTCGTCGCAGGTCGGTGACCTCGATCAGGCCAATCGCCGAGGCAATCACCACCGCCGCCAGCGCACTGGTCGGCAGGTTGTGCAGCAGGTCCGGCGCCACCATCAGCAACACGGCGACCGCCAGCGCACCGACGACGCCGGCCAGTTGGGTTCTGGCCCCCGCCGCTTCGGCCACGGGGGTGCGCGATGAACTGCTGCTGATCGGGAAGCCTTGAAACAACCCACCCGCCAGATTGGCGACGCCGAGCCCTACCATTTCCTGGTTCGGGTCGACATAGGAACGGGTGCGCGCCGCATACACGCGGGAAAGCACACTGGTGTCGGCGAACGACACGAGGGCGACGGCGCAACCGCCGATGATCACCGGGACGATATCGTCAGTGGTGATCCACGGAATGGCGAATGCCGGCAAGCCTTGCGGCAGTGAGCCGAGGATCGCGACGTTGTGCGTCGCCAGGTCCAGCAAACCAACGGCAACGGTGGCGCCCGCCACCGCAATCAGGATGCCCGGCACACGCTTTTTGTCTTTGAGCAGCAGGATCACCGCCAGGGTGGCGGCGCCAATCGCAAACGTGACCCAGTTGGTCTTTCCATTCATCACGGCGGTTGCGATGGCCCAGAGGTTTCGCAGAGGGCCGTCCGACTCGATCGAAAAACCGAAAAACTTCGGTAGCTGACTGATCAATACCGTCAACGCGATCCCGTTCATGTACCCATAGCGAATGGGTTTGGACAACAGCTCCGTGACGAAACCCAGCCGCGCCACACCGGCCAGGATGCACACCGTCCCCGAGACGATCGCCATCATGCCCGCCAGGGCGATCGCGCGCTGCGGGTCGCCGCCGGACAATGGCAGGACCACGGCGAGGATCACCGCCGCCAGCGAGGAATCGGGCCCCAGTACCAGAATCCGGCTGGGCCCGAACAGCGCATAGGCGAGTAGCGGCACGATGGTCGCGTAGAGGCCATAGATACCGGGGACCCCCGATGCCACCGCATAAGCGATACCGACCGGCACCAGCATGGTCGTGAGCACCAGGCCGGCGACGATATCGTGCTGCAGCCAGGCAGCCTTGTAGCTGCGCAGCACTCGCAGGCCCGGCAACCAGCGGCTCCAGCCAGGTTGGTCCGCGCCTGTTTCCTTGCGCGCAATCCGCCCCGGCTCGGGTGGCGTCGTATCCGATTGATTCATGGGACTTCAGCCCTCTGGCGATGGCGCAGGTTCGCGCGGACGTACCGGTCAGAATTTTTGCGGGATTTTCCTGTAAGGATAATCCGGTTCGCGATAGCCATCAGGCTTCTGCCGCTTGGGCAACTTCACCTTCTCGCGCGGAACACTCTGGTAGGGGATGCGGCTGAGCAGGTCGGTGATGATATTGAGGCGCGCCCGGCGCTTGTCGTTCGAATTCGCAACCAGCCAAGGTGCAAATTCGGTATCGGTTGCCTTGAACATCTCGTCACGGGCGCGCGAGTAGTCGTACCAGCGACTGTAGGACTTGAGATCCATGGGGGAAAGCTTCCAGATTTTGCGTCCGTCCTGGATACGCGCCTCGAGCCGACGGGTCTGCTCTTGCTCACTGACCTCCAGCCAATACTTGAGCAGGATGACACCCGAGTTGACGATCGCATGCTCCACCAAGGGCAGCGATTTCAGGAAATTTTTCACCTGTTCTTCGCTGCAGAATCCCATTACCCGCTCGACGCCCGCACGGTTGTACCAACTGCGATCGAAGATCACCACTTCACCGGCCGCGGGCAGGTGCGGCAGATAGCGCTGCACATACATCTGGCTTTTTTCGCGGTCGGTCGGGGCTGGCAAGGCCACTACCCGAAAGACCCTGGGGCTGACGCGCTCGGTCAGCGCCTTGATCGTCCCGCCCTTGCCGGCACCGTCGCGCCCCTCGAAGACGATACAGACCTTGATGCCCTTTGCCAGGACCCACTCCTGAAGCTTGACCAGTTCGATATGCAACAGGCGCAATTGCGCCAGATACGCTTTGTTTGTCAGTTTCGGGCTTTCAGCGGAAGTGCCCTTGGAGCTGCCTTTTTTACCCTTTGCCATGTTCAAGACCTCACGAAGAAGAGTCACTGACTTACAAAAGTTCACCCCGACAGGAGCGCCTGCCGGGACCTGAAACATGCCTGGCCGCTTACCCGCCGAGCGCAATGATTGCGCAGATCAGCAAGGCACCGGTGATTGTCAGTGCAGTCGCGCCTTGCCATGGCCTGGCGCCTGCGTAACGCGCCAGAACCCAGCCCGCCGCAAAGAGCACCACCAGTCCGACCAGGTTGGACACCCGCACCGCCAGCCTCGTCTGTTCGAGCAACAGAAACGGGATCACCAGTGGAAACGTCGAGAGCACCACCAGCAGGAACACACCGAGAGCGCCCTTGAAGTCATTCAGGCCAAGTCGCGGCGGTGCAGGCATGGCGGGAGTCTCGGCCAGGCGTCGGCGCAACAATTCCAGGCCGTCGGCACCGGCCGCTGTCGCCAGGCGTGGCGGTAGTGCGTCGGCGATGAGCGCCTGCCCGGTGGCCGCATCCGCGTCGCTGCACAGCTTTTTCAATAGCGTGCGACTGCGGGTATGTTCAATCAGCGTTCGCAGCAGATACATCACAGCATCCGCGAGTCCCCAGGCGAGGTTGCAGCCGAGCGCGGCAATCATCATCACGCGTTCCGCCTCCTGGTCTGCCGCGACCACGCTGATCGTTCCCGTGAAAGTCATGGCCATGAGCAGACCGAAGATCACTTCCGTAACTCGCTCGACAGGATCGAGCACACGTGAGGACTTATGTTCTGCGGCGCTTTGCATGCTTCCAGCCTTGGCAGATTTCTCGCCATTGGATGCCCTGCGATTCAGGTTCGCGGGCCTGTGCGGGCGCCGGCCTTGTAACAGTCCGTTTCCAGCCCCCCTGTGAGTGTAGTTTGAATCGATATGGCTGCCGCACTGGTGCGAGCAAACCCCGTCGGCTTTTTTGCGCGGACTACACTCCCTGCGTAAAGACACGCTGGCCAGGCGTTATCCGCCATGGCCGATTCAAAGAATCAGGACCGAACCTGACATCGACCATTCGCCTTGAGCCTCACTGGCGCGGCATTCGTGGCCGCACCTTGCACCATCATGGAGTCTCTATGTTCGTCAGTCTGATCATCATCCTCACCTCCTCGCTGGTCGTCATTTCCCTGTTCTATCGCCTGCGATTGCCACCGGTGCTGGGTTATCTCTTTGTGGGCCTGATCGTCGGCCCCAAGGCATTCGGCTGGGTGGATGACAGTGAAGCGCTGCCGCTGCTCGCCGAACTGGGCGTGGTGTTTTTGCTGTTCTCGCTCGGGCTGGAGTTTTCCCTGTCGAAAATGATCGCGCTGCGCCAGGTTGTCTTTGGCCTGGGCAGCCTTCAAGTGCTGGTGTCCGGGGCGGTGCTGGGCGCATTGCTGATGCTCGCCGGCGTGCCGACCACGCCTGCACTGTTACTCGGTGGCGGCCTGGCGCTGTCTTCCACGGCCATTGTGAGCAAGGAGCTGACCAGCCTCGGCGAAATCTTCAGCAGCCACGGCCAGAACGCCATCGGCGTTTTGCTGTTCCAGGACGTGGTCGCGGTGTTGTTGCTGACCCTGGTGCCGGTGTTCGCCGGCAACAGCGATCAAGCCTGGTACTGGGCGCTGCCCCTGACCCTGGGAAAAACCGTGGTGTTGTTCGTCGGGCTGTCCCTGCTCAGTCGCTGGGTATTGCCGCGCCTGTTCCATGAAGTCGCGGCGGCACGCTCGGCGGAACTGTTCGTCTTGCTGGCCCTGGTGATCGTCCTGCTGACCGCCGGGCTGACGCACCTGATCGGTCTCTCCCCTGCCCTGGGCGCATTTCTCGCCGGCATGTTGCTGGGGGAAAGCCACTACCGGCACCAGATCGAGGCCGATCTGCGGCCGTTTCGCGACATACTGCTCGGCGTGTTTTTCATCAGCATCGGCATGCTGATCGACTTGCGCCTGTTCGCCAGTCACGGCCTGGTGATCCTCGGGCTGACCCTGGCGTTGTTGTTGATCAAGGGCAGCGTGGTCGCGCTGTTGGTCAAATTCCGGGGCAGCGACCGGGAGACCGCCTGGCGTAGCGGCCTGGCCCTGGCCCAGGGTGGCGAGTTCTGCTTTGCATTGATGGCGCAGATGCAGCAAAACGACCTGATGCCTGCCGGGCTCGGCAGCTTGCTGCTGGCGGCGACCTTCTGCTCGATGGTGGTCACCCCGTCGCTGCTGCGCGCCGCCCCCTGGATTGCCGCACATCTGCACCGCAAACCCAATGAAGAAGTGAAGCTGGAGGAAATCAGTGCGCTCAACGCCGAGGTGCAGGGCCATGTGGTGATTTGTGGTTACGGTCGCGTGGGGCAATCCATCGGGCGCATCCTGCACAAGGCCCGGCAGCCCTACATCGCCCTCGATAATGACCCGGTCCGGGTTCGGGAAGCCGCCGTGGCCGAAAGCGCTGTGCATTACGGCGACTCTCATCGTGGCGAGCTACTCGTCGCCGTGGGCCTGGAGCGTGCCAGCCTGGTGGTCATAGCCGTCGACAAAGCCGAGGTTGCCCTGCAGGTGGTGAAGGAGGCGCGCCGCATCAATCCGGACGTGCCGATCCTGGTGCGTACGCGGGACGACAGCCAGAGTCCCGAGTTGAAAGCGGCCGGTGCCAGCGAAGTGGTGCCCGAGTTACTCGAGTCCAGCCTGATGCTCGCCTCCCATGCCCTGATCATGCTGGGCTTCCCTGAGCGCCAGGTCCTCGACCGTATCGCTCAGGTACGGCATGACCGCTATCGCCTGCTGCATGGGTTCTATCCCGGTGCCGAAGACGAGGAGCTTTGAACACGCCTCATAACGACAGAAAACCGCGGTAATTGCCCAGCCAATCAGCACCGCACCGGCATGGGCGCGTTCTGCCATGTTCTGAGGCAGAGAGAAAATGCCGCCACCAATCATCGAGCCCACCACCAGGGCGATCAATGCACTCAGTCGAAGCTTTTGCGTCGGTTGCGACATTCCTGGGTCTCCATGTATTTCCCGATGCGGCGGGGCTCTGGCACAGCCATCAAACCGTCACTTGGTTGGCATTAACTAAATGGCTAGAGCGTAATTACGTTTATTAAATAACGCCAAATCGGGGACCCGTTTATTTATAGCCGATCAGAATATAGGCGCCTTGCTAAGAACACTTGGGTTGAATGAAACCGTTAATCCACAAGCGCTACTGCAATCGGACGTCGAAAATTTGCGGAAACCCAAAAACGAACTAGCGTAAAAACTCAAAGCAATACCGGGTATTGCCGTTTGTTCTGTCCAAGCCCTCTGGATAAGGCTTTTCCGGAGAAATCACTATGCCAATGAAATGAGCATAAGTCCTTCAAATTACAATGGAATGTACCCATGTACTGATCTAAGTCAGATGATTGAATTGCTAACAGAACTAATCTGTTGTCTCTCTTCTCCTGCATTGGAGTCATGCAATGTCTGAATCCCCCGGAAAACTGAAACTTGGTGCACTGGTTGCCCTGGTCGTCGGCTCGATGATCGGTGGCGGCATTTTCTCTTTGCCACAAAATATGGCCGTCAGTGCTGACGTCGGCGCCATTCTGATTGGTTGGGCAATTACCGCCGTAGGCATGTTGACGCTGGCCTTCGTGTTCCAGACCCTGGCCAACCGAAAGCCTGATCTGGACGCCGGGGTTTACGCTTATGCCAAGGCCGGTTTTGGCGACTACATGGGTTTCTCGTCCGCTTGGGGATACTGGATCAGTGCCTGGCTGGGCAACGTCGGTTACTTCGTGTTGCTGTTCAGCACGCTGGGGTATTTCTTCCCGATCTTCGGTGAAGGTAATACCGTGGCCGCCGTCATCGGCGCGTCAGTGCTGCTGTGGGCCGTGCATTTCCTCGTGTTGCAGGGGATCAAGGAAGCGGCGTTCATCAACCTGGTGACCACTGTCGCCAAGGTCGTGCCGCTGATGCTGTTCATGTTGATTACCTTGTTCGCCTTCAAACTGGACATCTTTACTGCTGACATCTGGGGCCTGAAGAACCCCGACCTGGGCAGTGTGATGAACCAGGTGCGCAACATGATGCTGGTCACCGTGTGGGTGTTCATCGGCATCGAAGGCGCGAGCATTTTCTCGGCGCGGGCGGAAAAACGCACCGATGTGGGTAAAGCCACCGTGATCGGTTTCATCACCGTGCTGCTGTTCCTGGTGCTGGTGAACGTACTGTCGCTGGGCGTCATGACCCAACCGGAACTGGCCAAGCTGCAGAACCCGTCGATGGCCGCCGTGCTGGAACACGTGGTGGGCCATTGGGGCGCGGTGCTGATCAGTGTCGGTCTGGTCATTTCGCTGCTCGGTGCATTGCTGTCATGGGTGCTGCTGTGCGCGGAGATCATGTTTGCCGCGGCCAAGGACCACACCATGCCGGCGTTCCTGCGCAAGGAAAACGCCAAGAATGTACCGGTCAACGCCCTGTGGCTGACCAACGCCATGGTGCAACTGTTCCTGATCATCACCCTGTTCTCGGCCAGTACTTACCTGTCACTGATCTACCTGGCGACCTCGATGATTCTGGTGCCGTACCTGTGGTCGGCGGCCTATGCGTTGCTGTTGGCGGTACGCGGTGAGACTTATGAAAACGCGGCGGCCGAGCGCCGCAAAGACCTGCTTATCGGCGCTGTCGCCCTGATTTACGCGATCTGGCTGATCTACGCCGGCGGCGTCAAATACCTGCTGCTGTCCGCCCTGCTCTATGCGCCCGGCGTGATTCTGTTCGCCAAGGCCAAGATGGAAATCAACAAACCGGTTTTCACCAACGTCGAGAAGCTGATTTTCGCAGCCGTCGTCGTGGGCGCCCTGGTGGCGGCCTATGGGCTGTATGACGGCTTCCTGACCATGTAACAGCTGAATAATTGTCATCTGGAGGATCACGGTAATGACCACGGAAAAAGTTAAGTACGGCGTCCATTCCGAAGCCGGCAAGCTGCGCAAAGTCATGGTTTGCTCCCCCGGCCTGGCCCATCAGCGGCTGACCCCGAACAACTGTGACGAACTGCTTTTCGACGACGTGTTGTGGGTGGCTCAAGCCAAGCGCGACCATTTCGATTTCGTCACCAAAATGCGTGAGCGCGGCGTTGATGTATTGGAAATGCACAACCTGTTGACCGACATCGTTGCCATTCCCGAAGCCCTGGACTGGATTCTGGAGCGCAAGATCACCGGCAATTCGGTCGGCCTGGGCCTGGTCAATGAAACGGGTTCATGGCTGCGCAGTCTGGAACCGCGCAAGATCGCCGAGTTCCTGATCGGTGGTGTGTCAGCCGATGACCTGCCGGACAGCTTCGGTGGCGAGACCATCAAGATGTTCCGCGATTTCCTCGGCCATTCCAGCTTCATTCTGCCGCCACTGCCCAACACCCAATTCACCCGTGACACTACCTGCTGGATCTACGGTGGCGTGACGCTCAACCCGATGTACTGGCCGGCGCGCCGTCAGGAAACACTGTTGACGACCGCCATCTACAAATTCCACCCCGAGTTCACCAACGCCGACTTCCAGATCTGGTACGGCGACCCTGACCAGGAACACGGCAGCTCCACCCTTGAAGGCGGCGACGTCATGCCTATCGGCAACGGCGTGGTCTTGATCGGCATGGGTGAACGCTCATCCCGTCAGGCGATCGGCCAACTGGCGGTCAACCTGTTCAAGAACAAAGCCGTCGAGAAAGTGATCGTCGCCGGCCTGCCAAAATCCCGCGCAGCGATGCACCTGGACACGGTGTTCAGCTTCTGCGACCGCGACCTGGTGACGATTTTCCCCGAAGTGGTGAACCAGATCGTTGCCTTCACCCTGCGCCCGGACGAAAGTAAGCAAGGCGGCATCGACATTCGTCGCGAAAAAACCAACTTCCTCGACACCGTGGCCAAGGCCCTCAATCTGAAAACACTGCGCGTCGTGGAAACCGGCGGCAACAGCTTCGCCGCCGAACGCGAACAGTGGGACGACGGTAACAACGTGGTCGCCATGGAACCTGGCGTGGTCGTCGGCTATGACCGCAACACCTACACCAACACCCTGCTGCGCAAGGCCGGGGTCGAGGTCATCACCATCAGCGCCGGCGAACTCGGCCGCGGCCGTGGCGGTGGCCACTGCATGACCTGCCCGATCATTCGCGACCCGATCGATTACTAACCTGTAAACCTCGGTCCGTACTTACCGAGTGCGGACCCAGGGGATAACCGACACCCTGGAGATCCAAAATGGCGTTCAACATCCATAACCGCAATCTGCTGAGCCTGGAACACCACACCCCTCGCGAATTGCGTTATCTGCTCGACCTGTCTCGCGACCTCAAGCGGGCCAAATACACCGGCACGGAACAGCAACACCTCAAGGGCAACAACATTGCGCTGATCTTCGAAAAGACCTCGACCCGTACCCGCTGCGCCTTCGAAGTCGCTGCCTATGATCAGGGCGCCAATGTCACCTACATCGACCCCAACTCTTCGCAGATCGGCCACAAGGAAAGCATGAAGGACACCGCCCGGGTGCTCGGGCGCATGTACGACGCCATCGAATACCGTGGCTTCAAACAGGAAATCGTCGAAGAGCTGGCCAAGTTTGCCGGCGTCCCGGTGTTCAACGGCCTGACCGATGAATATCACCCGACGCAAATGATCGCCGACGTGCTGACCATGCGTGAACACGCCGACAAGCCGATCCATGAAATCAGCTACGCCTACCTCGGCGATGCGCGTAACAACATGGGCAACTCGCTGCTGCTGGTGGGTGCCAAGCTCGGTATGGACGTGCGCATTTGCGCGCCCAAAGCCCTGTGGCCGGCGGACGACCTGGTGGGTCGCTGCAAAAAATACGCGGAAGAAAGCGGTGCCCGCATCACCCTGACCGAGGACCCGAAAGCTGCGGTCAAAGGCGTGGACTTCATCCACACCGACGTTTGGGTATCCATGGGCGAACCGGTCGAAGCCTGGGCCGAACGCATCAAGCAACTGCTGCCGTATCAGGTCAACGCCGAACTGATGAAAGCCACCGGCAACCCGCGCACCAAGTTCATGCATTGCCTGCCCGCGTTCCACAACAGCGATACCAAGGTCGGCAAGCAGATTGCCGAACAGTATCCGCACCTGGCCAACGGCATCGAAGTGACGGACGACGTGTTTGAGTCACCGGCCTGCATCGCCTTCGAGCAAGCGGAAAACCGCATGCACACCATCAAGGCGATTCTGGTGTCGACTCTGGCGGACCTCTAAAGAACGGAGCCCGGTCAATGTGGGAGCGAGCCTGCTCGCGAATGCGGTGCAACAGGCGATTTAGATGTCGACTGACACGCTCTCTTCGCGAGCAGGCTCGCTCCCACAAGGGTTCGGGCTGTTTGTGACTTCTCTGTTTAGAAGGACATGCACCATGCGAATCGTCGTTGCTCTGGGCGGTAACGCCCTGCTTCGCCGGGGTGAACCGATGACCGCTGACAACCAGCGCGCCAACATCCGGGTCGCCACCGAACAGATCGCCAAGATCCATCCCGGCAACGAACTGGTCATCGCCCACGGCAATGGCCCTCAAGTCGGCCTGCTGTCGCTGCAAGCGGCGGCCTACACCTCGGTGTCGCCTTACCCGCTGGACGTGCTGGGTGCCGAAACCGAAGGCATGATCGGCTACATCATCGAACAGGAGCTGGGTAACCTGCTGGACTTCGAAGTGCCCTTCGCCACGCTGTTGACCCAGGTCGAAGTGGACGCCAATGACCCGGCGTTCCAGAAGCCCAGCAAACCCATCGGACCGGTGTACACCAAGGCCGAGGCGGAAAAACTCGCCGCCGAAAAAGGCTGGGCCATCGCTCCGGACGGCGACAAATTCCGCCGCGTGGTCGCCAGCCCCAGACCGAAGCGCATCTTCGAAATCCGCCCGATCAAGTGGCTGCTGGAGAAAGGCAGCATCGTGATCTGTGCCGGCGGTGGCGGTATTCCGACCCTGTACACGGCGTCCGGAAAACTCGAAGGCGTCGAAGCGGTGATCGACAAAGACCTGTGCTCGGCGCTGCTGGCCGAACAGCTCGAAAGCGATCTGCTGGTGATCGCCACCGACGTCAATGCGGCGTACATCGACTTCGGCAAGCCTGGCCAGAAAGCCATCGCCCAGGCTCACCCGGATGAACTGGAACGTCAGGGTTTTGCCGCCGGGTCAATGGGGCCAAAGGTGCAGGCAGCCTGCGAATTTGCCCGTCATACTGGAAAGGTCGCGGTGATTGGCTCGCTCTCGGACATCGAAGCGATCGTCCAGGGCAAGGCCGGCACTCGCGTCAGTACGGCGACACCCGGTATCAGCTATCGATAGTCGCGACACGGCGGGCAGGCTCCCGGCCTGCCCCGCTTCAAGGCCTATTTGAAGGAGAGATGACAATGGCTACGTTCGAGCCCGGTAAGTTGCACATCGAGCGTCATGCGCTGACCAAGGATGACGTCAGCTACAACATACACATCGACTACGAAGTCGCTCAGGACCCCAAGGAAGGCAAGGGGATGCAGTTCAAGATGCACGGCACCATTTTCGACAAGGAATTCGAAGAGACTTTCTATCTACCCAAGGACCAGGCTTACAATTTCGCCAGCAACTTCACGAAAGTTGTAGAGAAATACGGTATTCCAAAGATCTACAGCCAGATCGGCTCGCAACACAAGTTTTACGACCTCATGTTCGAGGATGTGCGGGTGAAACTGAACATGCAGTCGGGCGACCCGGTCAACCCCGAACACCTGGGATGACCCACCGCCCCCCTGTAGGAGCGAGCCTGCTCGCGATGGTGGTCAACGATAACGCGGGGAACCTGATACCCAACGGTCCTTTGAGTTCATCGTCGGAACGCCGCCCGGAGCCGGCTCGCTCCTACAAGGGCGTATCGTCGCCTATTGGTTTAATTCCTGTTCACGGATCAACCGCTTGTTGATCTTCCCGACACTGGTCTTGGGTATGTCGGCCACCAGCCTGATCTGCCGGGGAATCGCCCATTTGTTGATGCGGCCACTCTCGACATACTGATGCAGATGAGCCACCAGCATTTCAGCCGTGATGCCTTCTGACACGACCAGGGCCACCGGTCGCTCACCCCACTGCGGGTCCGGAACGCCCACGACCGCGACCGAACTGACGGCCGGATGCTCGCTGATCAGGCTCTCCAGTTCCAGCGAGCTGATCCACTCCCCGCCCGTCTTGATCACGTCTTTGATCCGGTCCTTGATCTCCACGACGCCCATGGGGTCGATGGAGCCGATGTCACCGGTATGCATCCAGCCGTTTTCCCACAGTTGCGCGCCTTGCTCGGGTGCGTTCAGGTAGCCCTGGGTCAACCAGGGTGCACGCACCACGATCTCGCCGAGCGCCTCGCCATCCTGCACCACCTCGTTGCCGCTGGCATCGATGATGCGCAAGTCGACCATCGGCACCGCCACCCCGGTCTTGATCCGCGCGGCCACCTGATCCGCCGCCGGTTGTTCCAGCTCGGCCTCACTCAGGTGCGTCAGGCACAGCAACGGACAGGTCTCGGACATGCCATAGCCGCTATGCACACGCATGCCCCGTGCGGTCGCCTGGGCGGCAAGCCCATGGGTCAACGCGCTGCCGCCCAGGAGCAATTTCCAGCCGCTGAAGTCAGTCGCGGCGGCTTCGTCGCAAGCCAGGATCATTTGCAGGATCGTCGGCACGCAATGGGAAAAACTGACCTGTTCCTCGCGGTACAACCTGACCAGGCTGTTGGGCTCATAGCGCCCCGGGTAAACCTGCTTGATCCCCATCAATGTCGCGACATAGGGCACGCCCCAGGCATGCACATGAAACATCGGCGTGATCGGCATGTAGACATCGTCGGAGCGCAACAATGGCAAACCCTGATACACGCCGAGGGTGCCGACGGCATTGAGCGTGTGCAAGACCAACTGGCGATGGGAAAAATAAACGCCCTTGGGGTCGCCCGTCGTGCCGGTGGTGTAGAACAGCGTAGCGACCGAATGCTCATCGAAATCGGGGAAATCGAAGCGCGGTTCAGCCTGCGCCAACAGACTTTCGTATTCCCCCAGCACCGGTAATGCAGTCGCCGGCGCGTCCTGATCGGTGAGCTGAATGTAGCCTTTGACGGTCGTCAGTTGATCGTGGACCTGCTCCATCAGCGGCAGAAAATCGTCATGCACCAGCACCAGATCATCTTCGGCGTGGTTCATGGTGTAGAGAACCTGCTCCGCAGACAGACGGATATTCACCGTGTGCAGCACCGCGCCAAGCATCGGCACGGCGAAAAAACACTCCAGATACCGATGGCTGTCCCAATCCAGCAGGGCCACGGTATCACCGGCCTTGACGCCCGCTTGCGTGAGCGCGCTGGCCAATCGCTGGATGCGCTCATTCAGTGTCCGGTAGCTGTAGCGCAGCTTGTCCGCGTAGACAATTTCCTGATCGGGCGCATAGCGTGCGCCCGAGAGCAACAGGCTCTTGATCAACAAGGGGTAGCTATAAGCGCCTGGCGCGGGGGCGAGTATTTTTGTTTTCACCACGGTGAAGTCTTCCTGATGCGGTTGATTGGAGATCATCTCCGGTTCACGGGGTCAGAACTGATCGGCGTCGAGCAAGTACAGTGAATCGCTACCGGCCTTGACCGACGCAGCCAGCGACTGCACGCGCGGCAGCAGGCGGGCGAAGTAGAACCGCGCCGTGCCCAGTTTGCTGGCGTAGAAGTCGTCCTGCGCTTCCCTGCTCACCGAAGCCTTGGCCATCAGCGCCCACATGTAGGCGTAGGCGGTGTAGCCGAAGGCGTGCAGGTACTCGACCGACGCCGCGCCGATTTCGTTGGGGTTGTTTTTCGAACGGTCGAGCAGCCATGCAGTGAGTTCGTCGAGGTTGTCCAGGGCGCTGTTCAACGGTCTGGTGAACTCCGCGAGGTCGGCGCAAGCGGTGGCGGTGAAATGGCGAATCTCGTCAGCGAACAGTTTGTACAGCTCACCGCCGGTGCCCACCACTTTGCGTCCAACCAGGTCCAGCGCCTGAATGCCGTTGGTGCCTTCGTAGATCTGGGTGATGCGCACGTCGCGCACCAGTTGCTCCTGGCCCCATTCGCGGATGTAACCGTGGCCGCCGAAGATCTGCTGGCCATGAATCGTGGTCTCCAGCCCCATATCGGTGAGGAACGCCTTGGCCACCGGGGTCAGCAACGCCACCAGGCCTTCCGCGCGCTGGCGGGTTGCGGTGTCTTCGCTGAACCTGGCGGTGTCCAGTTGCATGGCCACGTACGTCGAGAAGGCGCGCCCGCCTTCGTTTGCGGCTTTCATGGTCAGCAGCATGCGCCGCACGTCCGGGTGGACGATGATCGGGTCGGCCACTGTGTCCTTGCTCTGCGCGCCGCTCGGCGAACGGCTTTGCAGACGGTCGCGGGCGTATTCAACGGCGTTCTGATACGAACGCTCTCCCGTGGCCAGGCCTTGAATGCCAACGCCCAGACGCTCGTAGTTCATCATGGTGAACATCGCCGCCAGGCCCCTGTTCGGCGCATCGACGATCCAGCCGGTGGCGCCGTCAAAGTTCATCACGCAGGTGGCGGACGCCTTGATCCCCATCTTGTGTTCGATCGAACCACAGGACAGCGCGTTTCGCGGCCCCAGGCTGCCATCGGCATTGACCATGAACTTCGGCACCAGGAACAGCGAAATGCCCTTCGGCCCGGCCGGGGCATCCGGCAGTTTGGCCAGCACCAGGTGAATGATGTTTTCGGTCAGGTCTTGCTCGCCGCCGGTGATGAAGATCTTGGTGCCGCTGACCTTGTAGGAGCCGTCGGCCTGAGGTTCAGCCTTGGTGCGGATGATGCCCAGGTCGGTGCCCGCGTGCGGTTCGGTCAGGCACATGGAACCGGCCCAGATGCCGGCGTACATGTTCGGCAGGAAGGCGGACTTCAGTTCTTCGCTGGCATGGGCCTTGATCGCCAGACAGGCGCCAGCGGTGAGCATCGGATACAGGCCGAAAGACAGATTGGCGCCGTTGACCATTTCCTCGACCTGCGCACCGATCACCTTGGGCATGCCCATGCCGCCGTAGGCCGGGTCACCGCCGACACCGCCCCAGCCGCCTTCGGCAAAGGCGCGATAGGCTTGCGCAAAACCGTCAGGGGTGGACACTTCGCCGTTGTTCCAGGCGCAACCCTGCTCGTCGCCACTGCGACTGAGCGGTGCGATCAGTTCTGCACTGATCTTGCCGGCTTCTTCAAGGATCGCATTGGCGGTTTCTTCGTCCACCACCTCGGCCAGGGCCGGCATCGCCGCCCACAGGCGGGAGACTTTGAAAACTTCGTTGAGTACGAAACGGATATCGCGCAGGGGCGCTTTGTAGTCAGCCATATTTGAAATACTCAGGCAATGTCAGGGCATTCAACATGCCCTGGTCAATGGAAGTGCGAAGGGTTAATGGTTTGCGCCCACAAGCTCAGCCGTGCGTTCGGTGGTGCTTGCGGGTACGGGGGTGATGTTGCGCAGCAGGAAACAGGACAGCGCCGGGATCAGGATCAATGCGCCGAGCATGTTCCAGATGAACATGAAGGTCAGCAGGATGCCCATGTCGGCCTGGAACTTGATCGGCGACCAGGCCCAGCACACCACACCCGCCGCCAGGGTGATGCCGACCAGCCCCACCACCCGGCCAGTGAAGGACACGGCATTACGGTAGGCCTGTGCCAACGGCATGCCCTGGCGCTGGTAGTGCAACTGCACGCTGAGCAAATACAGCGCGTAGTCGACACCGATCCCCACACCCAGCGCGATCACCGGCAGCGTCGCGACCTTGACACCGATCCCCATGATCACCATCAGCGCCTCGCAGAGGATCGACGTCAGCACCAGCGGCAGCAGCGCCACCAGCGTGGCACGCCAGCTGCGGAAGGTAATCAGGCAGAACAGCGTCACCGCTGCATAGACGTACAGCAGCATCGTGTGGTTGGCCTCGCGCACGACGATATTGGTCGCCGCTTCGATACCGGCGGTGCCGGCGGCCAGCAGGAACTGGCGGTCCGGCGTGCTGTTTTCCCGGGCGAACTTGTCGGCGATGGCGACCACCGCGTCCAGCGTCTCGGCCTTGTGGTCCTTGAGGAAAGCGATCACCGGCATCACCGAACAGTCGGTGTTGAACAGTTCCGGGGCATTGACCGAGGCCTGCTGCGCCGCGTAGTTCAGCACGTTCTGGTTGCGCTGGATGCTGTTGAGCTTGGGATTGCCCTCGAACGAACCGGCGGTGATCTGCCGGACCGCGTTGACCAGCGAAGAGGTCGCTTGCACGCCCGGGTATTGCTGCAGCTCCCAGGCCAGGCGGTCGGCCAGAATCAGCGTCTGATAATTGAGGCAACCTTCGGGTGCGGTCTTGATCATCACCGCGAACAGATCACTGGACAGCGCATAGTGGCTGGTGATGTAGGCGTTATCGCGGTTATAGCGCGAGTCGGCGCGCAGCTCCGGGGCGCCGCTGTCGAGGTCGCCGATCTGCAGGTGCTGGCTGACCATGAAGCCTGCGATGCCCAGCGCCACGGCGCCGAGCACGATGCCCGTGGCCCACTTGCGCGTGGTGAAGCGATCGAGAAAATCCCACAGCTTGCCGAAGCCGCGGCTCTCATCGGCGCGGGTGTCAATCTTCAGCGCACGCTCGGCGGCCTTGCGCCCGACACCGATGTAGGACAGCGCCACCGGCATCAACAACAGCGAGGTGAAGATCAATACGGCCACGCCGATGCTGGCGGTGATGGCCAGGTCCTGGATCACCGGAATGTCGATCAGCATCAGCACCGCGAAACCCACCGCGTCGGCCAGCAACGCGGTGACCCCGGCAATGAACAAGCGGCGGAAGGTGTAGCGCGCCGCGATCAGTTTATGGGTGCCACGGGCGATGTCCTGCATGATGCCGTTCATCTTCTGCGCCGCGTGGGACACACCGATGGCGAAGATCAGGAACGGCACCAGCACCGAGTACGGATCGATGGCATAGCCCAGCCAGGCGACAATGCCCAATTGCCAGACCACCGCCGTCAGCGAACAGAAGATCACCAGCAGCGTGCTGCGCAGGCAGCGGGTGTAGAGGTAAATGATGATGAACGAGGTGACCACTGCCAGGCCGAAGAACATCATCACCTGGATCAGGCCGTCGATCAGGTCGCCGATCAACTTGGCAAAACCGATCACCCGCACCTTGTACTTGCCCTTGCCCTCCTCCCCGGCCTTGCGTGCCTTGCTGTCGCCGGCAAACTCGATCTTGTCACGCAGCTGTTGTTCGAGGAGCTGCGCAAACGGGTAGTAATTGATGCCGTGACCGGTCGCCGAGGCTTTGTCCAGCAGCGGCACGATCAACATGGTCGATTTGAAATCGCTGGCCACCAGGCTGCCGACGATGCCGGCGCGGTTGATGTTCTGGCGCAGCTGTTCGATGTCTGCGGGCGAACCCTGGTACGCATCGGGCATCACCGGGCCGCCCTGGAAGCCTTCCTCGGTGACTTCATTCCAGCGTACCGCCGGGCTCCACAAGGACTTCATCCAGGCGCGGTCGACACCTTCGGTGAGGAACAGATCGTCATTGACCTGCTTGAGCACGGCCAGATAGTCGGGGTCGAAGATATCGCCCTGGGTGTTTTCCACCACCACCCGCACCGAGCTGCCCAGGCCGCGCAACGATTTGCGGTTCTCGAGGAAGTTCTGAATGTAGGGCTGGCTCTGCGGAATCATTTTTTCGAAGCTGGGGCGCAGCTCCAGGCGAGTGGCCGCCATGTAGCCCAGCACCAGGGTGATCAAGGCCATGACCAGCATGAACAGCGGACGGTAGTTGAAGACCCAGCGCTCCAAGCGGTTGCCGGAGTTCCGATCGAAGTCACGCATGTGGCGGATCACCGGCATGGTGTCTTGCTTGAGGTTGCCCATGTCAGGGTTCTCGCTCTAGTGAATCCAGTTCTTATTTGACGTCGAGTGCGCGCACGCCACGGCTGCCGACCAATACGAGCCCGCCGTTGGGAGCTGTGATCGCGCCGGCGGCCGGCGAGATGTCTTTTCGGGGCTGCGGCTGGAGGTGCGCGCCATCGTCGGTGCTAACCAATAGCTGTCCTGCCTGGCTTAACAGTCGGTAGTGCCCTTCGGCATCCAGAGTGGCCGCCGTGAGGCTGACTTGCAGGCCGGTACTGAGCGCCGTCCAGCTGGCGCCACCGTCGACGCTGCGGAACACGTGCCCGCGCAGGCCATACACCAGCACTTCGCCGGGCTTGCCGATCACACCGAAAAAGCTGCCCTGGTAGGGCGAATCCAGCGCCACGAAACGCTGCTTGGGTTCATCCCATTTGAGCAGCAGCCCCTGTTCGCCAACGATGAACAGCCCATCCCCCGTGGAGGCGATGGCGTTGAGATGCAGACTCTGCGGGTTATCGGTGCGGTCCTGAAACGGCGTCCAGTGCCGGCCGCCATCCTCGGTACGCAAAATCAGGTTGAACACGCCGACCACATAGCCGACTTTTTCATTGGCGAACCAGACGTCGAGCAGCGGCTTGTCGGCGCCCTCCTCGACCAGTCGCTGACCATCCGCGGCCAGCTGCGCCCATTGTTCGTTGGCCGGTTCGGCACTGGCGAGCGCACCGTAATGCGTGACCAGCAAGGCACCGATCTGGCGCCCGTCCAGTTGCTTGCTCCAGGTCGCGCCGGCATCGCTGCTGTGCAGGATCACGCCGTCGTTACCGACCGCCCAGCCCTGGGTGGGCGAAGGGAAGTTCACGGCGTTGAGGTCGGCACTGACCGGCACGGTGGCCTGCTGCCAGGCGTTGCCGTTGTCATCGGAGTAGAGAATGTGGCCTCGCTGCCCGACCGCGACCAGTCGCTCACCCGCACGGGCCGCGCCGAGCAACGGGCTGTGCGCGGCCAGGGCGCTGGGCCTGGCTGGCAGGTCCAGCACGTCGACGTAACCGGCCGCCTGGGTGAAGCCCTGGAGCACAGCCAGTGTGGCGCCCAGCGCCAACTGCAGGTACTTCTTGTACGAACACATACTGCGTCCTCTTGGAAAGACCGCGCCGGGCGCACCTCATGTGCACCCGGCGTCGAACACGGCGCTTAGCGAATGCCGGCGCCTGCCAGGGACTCCGGCGACCACTGCGCCTTGGACAGCGAATCGATGTAGCGGATACCGCCGTAAGGCCCGACCACACCGTTGATGTTGTAGGAACCACCGACCAGGTCGTAGATCATGAAGGGCGTGGAGTCCGGCACTTGCTTGTCATAGCTCTGGCTGAGGAAGGCAAAGGAGCCACGGTAGAGCTGACCACGTGCGTCGTACTGGTCGGAGGCCAGAGCGGCCCAGCTGTCTTCATCCAGGTAGAAGCGACGCTTCTGGTAGACATGGCGTGCGCCGGCCTTGAGGTTGCCCTCGACCACCCACACGCGGTGTTTTTCCCAGCGCACGAAATCGGGGGCAAGGTGATTCGGCGTGGTCAGGCTTTTCGGGTCCTGGGCGTAGGTCAGCTTGTAGGTGTTGTACGGCACGATCATTTCCTGCTTGCCGACCAGCTTCCAGTCGTAGCGATCCAGCGCACCGTTGAACACGAACACGTCGTCGTAAGTACCGGCACCGGCGGTACCCGGGTTCGGCGTGTCGTAGGCCAGGTTCGGTGCCAGCTTGACGCGGCGCTGACCCGGCAGGTACTGCCATGCGCGGCGCGGCTGCTGCAGCGGGTTGGCGGCGTCCTTGAGCATGATCGACTCACCGGCGCGGCGTGCCGGTCCGGTGTAATACAGCTTCATCTGGTAGTACACGTCGGCACTGCTGATGGTCTGCGCCAGGTTTTCGTAGATCGGGTACGTGATGAACGCCTGCCCGGTGGTCGCCAGGCTCGGTACACCGGCCGAGTCGACGTTCCAGGAGTCGTACTTGGAGTTGATGTTGACGCCCTGATAACGCAGCAGGAAGTTCCACATCGCCTCGCTGCCCGATTGCGGGATCGGGAACGGCACGCCCGGCAAGACGTTGTCGATGGCCAGGCCGCCTTCAAGGGACTTGGCGCCGCTGGCGTTCTTCACGCTGTTGTCCAGCACCGCCTGGGGCAATGCAACGGTGCGGTGGGTCGGGTAGACATCGACACGGAAGGTCGGGAAGCGCTTGGCCAGCTCCACGGTGGTGGCAGTGAGCATGCCCTTGTACTGATCAACGTTTTTACCGTCGATGACCAGTACCGGCTTTTCACTGGCGAAGGGGTCCGGGCGCATGCTGTCGCCTGCCTTGAAGCTGGCCGGGGCCGTGGTCAGCCCGCCGGCATAGGCGGGAATGGCACCATCGGCGCTGGCGGCCTTTTCGGCCCCCACCAGGGTCAGGCTGCTGCCCAGTTTGGCAGCCTCCTGAGTCGAAACGGCGGCCTGCGCCTGGGCGCCAATGGCCATGACCAGGGAAGCGGCCAGCAAGGTTTGCACGAATTTCATGGGGTCATACTCCTGCTTAGTGACTAAGCATTGGGTGAATCAAAAGGTGGTTTTCAGCGTCAGGTACAGGGCGCCACGGTCTTCGGTGGTCGCACCGCCACCCGAGAAGGCTGAATAGCCACCGGCGTAGCACGCATAGTTTTCGTTACCGCTGAAGGCGTTCGGCGTGGAGCCGTCGCCGCTTCCGGCATTGGCAGCACCGGTGCTGTTGCCGCTGACATTGCACTTGTCGGTCTTGCCGAAGGAGTCCACGTACTTGAGGTCGACGAAGTACTTGTTGTAAACCGCGGCACCGACGCCGAACGCGTAGTTGCCGGTGTCCTTGGCGCCGCCGCCGGAGACCGGAGACACGCCAGCGAGGCCGACGTTGACCGACATCGGCAGAGTCATGTCGACGCCCGGAAACACCTGATACCAGGTCGGGGTGAAGTTGACGGCAATGCCCCAGTTGTCGCGGGTCGGCGCATCGATACCGCGATAGGTGCTCTTGCCTTTGTAGAGCGCCTCGTTCTTGCTATCGAGCTTGAGCAGGTTGCTGTAATACAGCTCGGCGAGCAGGGTCGCCGAATCGTATACCGGCGTTTTCGGCAGGCTCATCAGACCGTTGAGTGTCCAGTGCAGCGTGTCACCGGTGGCGCTCATGCTGTCGCCATCGTGCGGGGTGTCATAGATCACGCCGCTGGCCGCCGAACGCGCCGGCAACAGGCCAAGACCCTGACCCAGTCCGAGCGGGCTGCTGGTGCTGACGATCGCCGGAATACTGGCCAGGGGCATGTTGTGCCGGATGTTCAGGTCACTGCCGACGCTGATGCCGCCGATGTCCTTGGACAGGCTCAAGCCGAAGATGTCGATCTTGTCGGAATAGGCCAGTTGATAGGTGGCGGTGCTCAGGGAGTTCAGGGTATTGACCACCGCCGGCACCTGGCCCGCTGGCCGCGTACCGTTCGGGTTGACCGAACTCACGCCTCGGGCGTCGAGCCAGGCTTGCGGCAAGATGTCCGACGTCTGGCGGTAGTAGAAGCCCAGCGTACCGTCCAGCCAGGCGGGCGACCATTTGGCCATGACGCCCCAATCGCCTGAATTGCGCGGTGTCAGGTCATCGCCGCGGCGCACGTTGGTCAGGCCGTTGCAGGGCGCGATGCCACAACCGAGCGGGCTGCCCGGCGTCACGGAGTTGGTATTGCCCAGCAGGAACGACTGCGCGCCGAAGCCCACCAGGTCGGAACCGCCATAGTAGGTCCCGGCCTCGGGCAGGCGCGCCGCATCCCAATCGAGGAAATACTGGGCGCCCACCGTCAATTCGGGATTGAGGGTGAAGGTCATCGAAATCTGATTGCGCGGAACGAACAGTTCCTTGGCTTCGGTCCCCGGCGACGCGGCCAGCTTGGCCAGGTCCAGGCCGGACTGGCCGTAGCTGATCGAATGCACCGGGTTGAGGATGGTTTCACCCCAGAACACGTTGTGTTGCCCGGCCTTGATGCTGAACATCGACTCATCGCCCACTTCGGTGCTGTAGAAGACGAAGGCGTCGAGGATTTCCCCGGAAGGGCCGTTGTAATAACGCTGGGCATAGTTGCTCAGGTGCGGGCTGCCGAAGCCGACGTTGTCGTTGGTAACCGCCGCCAGGCGCGGGTCATTGGCGACCAGGCCGGAAGTGCCGCCATTGCCGTTGACGAACGGGTTGGAATTGGAGCCGGTGTTTTCATACGCCTTGTCGTACCAGCTCGCGGCACTGACCCGAAAGCCCATGCTCTGCTGGTAGACCACGTCCATTTCGGTCAACAGATCGACGCGGTTGGTGATGTTGGTCCCGGCCTTGCGAAAGTTGTAATCACCGTCGTTATTGTTGGGGGTCGCCAACATGCGCTTGTCGGCGCCTTCGGTGCGCACGCCGTAGTTGTACTTCACGGTGTTATCGAAACGTACCGACCAGTCAGGGTTGCCGGTATCCACTTCGACGGCGTGAGCGACCGGCATGGACGCCGCCAGAATGGCCAGGGCCAACAGACTGTGTCGCGAAGGAAGTGTGTGGCTGTGACTCTTATTGTTATGCATTACGTTGTCTCCGCCATGTTGTACTTGTTTTTTAAGCGCAGCTTTCCTTGCACAGGCCCTGCTGAGAGGCCTGCGTTTTTTTCACGCGTTAGAGCAATTGCCGGACGGATCGCGTCCGGCCAGGTGCCTGACTAGCGATCCAGTTCCAGAATCAGGGCTTCGGCTTGCGGCCAGTGGCCGAAGCCCGAAGCAGGATTGAGATGGCCGACCTCGCCGAGGTTGACCAGTTCGCTGCCCCAGTCGCGGGCCATGCGGGTGACGGCCTCGAGACTGGCCAGGTGATCGTTGGTGCTGCCCGCAACAAGGCTGCGAAACGGCAGCGCACCGGCAGGCAGAGGGGCCCAGCCGTTGGCTTTGAGGGTTTCAGGGGACGGGTAGTTTGCCGGCCAGGTGGCATTGAGGTCCGGCGGCGCGGCCAGCAGAGCGCCCTTGATCGAGCCGCTGTGGCGGGCGGCCCAGTGGGCGACCATCAGCACGCCGGCGCTATGGGCGACGAGAATCACCGGGCCGTCGATTTGTTCCAGTTCATGCTGGATCGCCCGGACCCGGGCAGCGCAGTCGAGCTTGTCGGTTTCAAGCGGCGGGACGCTGCGTACGTTGTTCAACCGGGCCTCAAGCAGCGTTTGCCAATGCTCGGCAACGTGGTCGCGCAGACCCGGTACAATCAGAACGGTAGCGGCGGTTTGCAGTTTGTTCACTTGAACACCTCACCTTCTCGGTAGCTCGCCTGGCTGTTTCGCCAGAATCTTTTTGTAGTACCGACATTAAAGAGCGCCCACCCGCTACGCTTTTCATTTGACGACACCGACTTTTCTTTTGATGACAGGACAAGAGCGCCTGATTGGTGGTCGCGTGGAGGCGCAAAACATGGCTTCAAAAACTTTTCATTTCATGATGTGCTGGATATAGTCCGCCCCGCTCAACTCCATCGAGACGCTCCAGGGATGACCTCTTCATGACCAAGCTCGTTCGCGCCGCTGTCTTGACCAACTACCTGGATGTAGCCCATTACCAGGGGTTCAATCCGCATGATGTGCTGGCGCAGGTCGGCCTGAGCAAGGCCCGCCTGCTGGCCCCCGAACAACGCATTCCGATCGATTCCGCGGTGCGTCTGCTGGAGCTTTAGGCGGCCGCCAGCGGTTGTCAGACCTTCGGCCTGAGCATGGCCGAGTCGCGTCAACTCTCGGACTTTGGCGTGGTCAGCCTGCTGCTCACGCATCAGCGGACGCTGCGTGATGCGTTGCAGGTGCTGGTGCATTACCGCCATCTCATGAACGACTCGCTGGCGATCTTCGTCGAGGAAGCGGGCAAGA
This sequence comes from Pseudomonas fluorescens group sp. PF-69, assembly GCF_054481235.1. Lineage (NCBI taxonomy): Bacteria > Pseudomonadati > Pseudomonadota > Gammaproteobacteria > Pseudomonadales > Pseudomonadaceae > Pseudomonas > Pseudomonas fluorescens group sp. PF-69. The sequence goes on from NZ_JBTMNC010000001.1 coordinate 5,218,928, forward strand.
TGGTGATCATCCGTGAAGAGGTGGTCACCGAGTCACCGATGTCCTGCCGGCAAGCCAATGAACTGGCCATCGGCGTGATGTTCCGTCTGTGCGCGGCCCTGCTGGGAACGCATTGGCATCCGTACAGCGTCAACTTCACCCACCAGGCCCCGGAAAACCTGCACCTGCATCGCCGCCTGTTTGGTTGCAACCTGGAGTTCGGCAGTGAGTTCAATGGCATTGTCTGCCCAGACGCCAGCCTCGACATGACCAATCCCCATGCCGACCCGGCCATGGCCCGTTACGCCCAAAGCTACCTGGATTCGCTACAGAGCCACGAAGGGCCGTCGATGCTGTTCGAGGTGCGCAAGGCCATTTACCTGCTGCTGCCGATGGGGCGCGCCACGATCGAGCAGATTGCCCAGACCCAGGGCATGAACGTACGGACCCTGCAACGTCGCCTCAAAGATGATGGCTGCGCGTTCAACGACCTGATCAACGATGTGCGTCGCGACCTGGTGCTGCGCTATCTGGACAACCCCAATTACTCGCTGAGCCGAATCGCCGACATGCTCGGCTACTCCATGGCGAGCTCGTTCACGCGCTGGTTCATCAGCCAGTTCGACATGCCGCCAGCCGTTTGGCGCACCACTCATAAGCCTGGCAGTGCCAAGGCGCCGGCAGACAGCAGCGTCCTTTCCGATCCAGAGAAACCCTGAACACGCGCCGATCTGCCTGTAGGCAGCCTCCAAATAAAAAAACGACGACTGCTGGTACAGTCGCCGTAAAGGAACCGGCGCTTATGACGCCGGTCGAGTGCCGCACTGCGTCGGAGTGAACACAATGTGGCGCCGCTTGTTGAATGCGCTCGCGAGCAGCCGGGTTTACATCCCCCAGTGCAGCAACAGCAGCACAAGAACCACCAGGAACACGGTCTCCCCCACCATCAGCAGGATCGGCTTGATACCGACGGCCGCCAGTTCCTTGAGCTGGGTTTTCATGCCCAGGGCGCTGATGGACACCACCAGGCACCAGCGCGACAGTTCATTGACCGCGCCCTGCACCGCCGGGACCACCCAGCCGGTGCTGTTGATGCAGGCCAGTATCAGAAAACCGACCGCGAACCACGGCAGTAGCGGCGGCCGTTTGCCGGTGGGATCGGCGCCTTGCATGCGGGTAATCATCGCGGCGCTGACGATCACCGGCAGCAGCATGGCGACGCGCATCAGCTTGACCACGGTGGCGGTGTCGCCGGTCTCGGTCGACATGCTGTAACCGGCCCCGACGACCTGGGCGACGTCATGGATGGTGGCACCGAGAAATACACCGGCCACTTGCGGCGACAAGGCCAGCCAATTGGCGATCATCGGATAGACGATCATCGCCAGGGTCGACAGCGCCGAAACCCCGATGACCGTGAACAAGGTAGCCCGCTCTTTCTGCGGATGGTTGGGCAATGCCGCTGCCAGTGCCAATGCCGCCGATGCCCCGCAAATCGCGGTAGCCCCGCCGGTGAGCATGCCGAACAGCCGCTGAAAACCCAGCGCCTTGGCCGCGATCACCGAGACGCCAATGGTCACGACCACCAGAATCACCACCAGGGCCACCGGTTTCCAGCCCAGCGCGGCCATCTGTTCCAGGGTGATGCGCATGCCCAACAACGCGACGCCGATGCGCAACACGCTGCGAGCGGTGAACTCGATGCCAGCCTTGCAGGCGCCGTCACCCGCCAGAAAATTGAGCGCCATGCCCAGCAGCAACGCGAACAGCATCACCGGGGCACCGTAATGCTCGGACAAAAACGACGCGGCGGCGGCCACGATCAGACTGACAATGAACCCCGGTGCCAATTCGCGGGTGCGGCTATGGATACGGGTAAGAGCAATGGCGCTCATGGCGCGGACTCCTCGGAAATGATGATGAACGCCTGGTCGTCGATGATCTCGACCGGGTAGTGGGTGACCTTGACCTGGGTGGAATTGAGCAGGTAGCCGCTGAGCAGGTCGAAGCGCAGGCCGTGGGCGAGGCACTGGATCACCCGGCCCTCCAGGCGCCCGCCACAGAGCGACGCGCCCTGGTGCGGGCAGCTGTCGTCGATGGCGAACAACTGCCCGTCGACGTTGAACAGCGCCAGGCTTTTGTCCTCGAACTCGAACAGCGCGCGACCGCCGGCCTGCGGGTGTTTGCCGGCAGGTACGGGGATACGTCTGGTCATGCCGGTTGCCGCTCGCGCTCACGTTCCTTGAGCGCTTCGCTCATGGCCCCGAGCAGCGCCTGCGCGGGTTGCGCCCCGATCACGGTCATGCGGCGGTCAAACTGAAAGCTCGGCACGCCACTGGTCGCACCGGGGGATCCGGCAAAGGGTGTGGCATCGCCCTTCAGGCAATCGAGCACACTGTCCGCATCGACGCCGCAAGAGCGGGCTATGGCGAGCAAGGTCTCTCGGCAACCCAGGTTTTCGCCTTTGCGGAAATAAGCGGCGAACATTCGTTCGAGCAACATTTCACGCTGGGTGGCATTGCCCAGCACGCTCGCACGCTCGAACAAGCGATGGGCATCAGCGGTGTTGGGCATCGTCGTAATGCGGCTGAGGTCGATGGCCAGCCCAACCGCCGAGGCAGCCTGCAGTACCTGGGCCTGACGCAGGGTCATGGCCTCGGCATTGCCCAGACGCTTGCGATAGAAATCGGCGAAGGGCTCACCTTCCACGGGCAACTGAGGCAGCAACTGCACCCCATGCCACACCGTGGTGATCTGCACGTCCGGATAGCGACTGCGAAACTGCACTTGCGCATGCTCCAATTGGCGTTTGCCGATCAGGCACCAGGGGCAGATGAAATCGAAAAACACATCAATGGATAAGCGACGACTCACAACTTCACCTCTAACCCGGCTGCATTGACAGGATCAGGCACGTGCTGACCCAGAAGGCGGGCAATATCTCTGTGGTAATGACACTTGGCATAAAAGAACACCGCTGCTGCCCCGAGGCTGACCAGAGGCACCCACTGGAAGGCCGCGTGCAGGCCGATCAGGTCGGACACCCTGCCGGTGATGAACGGCCCCGGCGCCAGGCCGAGCATGTTGTTGGCCAGGGTCAGGGTGGCGAACGCTGTGCCATGCAATGAGTACGGCGTCAGGTTGGCCACCATCGCCCCGGCAGGACCGGTGGTGCCGGCGGCGATCAACATACCGAGGCAGATCAACGCCAGTTGCGCAGGCCCCGCCGGCAGGGCGAACGCCGCCGACAACAGCAGGCAACTGCCCAGGCAATAGGCAATGGCCAGGGCCACCTTGCGTTCCGGTGATTGCCGGCACAGGCGATCACTGAGCATGCCGCACAGAATCATCCCGGCGCCGCTGCACAACACGATGATGGCCGCCATGCCTCCGGCCTTGTCCGTGCCCATTTCGTAGTAGCGATTGAGGTAACTGGGCATCCACACGATCACGGTGCCGCCGACGAACAACTGCAAGCCGCTGCCGACATAAGTCGCGATCACCGAGCGGCTGGAAAACAGCGTGCGCAACGGTTGCCTGGCCTTGGCGGCAGCCATGTTGGCCATGCGCTTCGGTGCGATGCGGGCTTCCTTGACGATGACCGGATACAGCACCGCCAGCAGCAGGCCAAACAGCGCCATGCCGGCAAACGACCAGCGCCAGCCCAGCTTGGCGGCGATGGCACCGCCCAAGGCCATGCCCAACACGGAACCGAACATGCCACCCGCCATGAAGGCGCTGGCCAGGGTGGCCCGCATGTGTTTGGGAAACACGGAAATCACCACCGCGATACCGACACTGCCGTAAGCCGCTTCACCGACCCCGACCATGAACCGGGCAATGAACATCTGCTGGTAATCCTGGGCCAGCGCACAACCCAGGGTGGCCACACTCCACATCAGCGCCATCAGGGCGAGGCTCTTGACCCGGCCGAAGCGGTCCGCCAGCAACGACAGGGGAAACGTCAGCAAGCCGACCATCAGGGCGACAACGCCACTGAGCAAGCCGAGTTGACCATCGCTCAAGGACCACTCGCCCTTGAGCATCGGGAACACCGCGTTCAGCACCTGACGCGACATATAGTCGGAAATCAACAGGCCGAACGTCAGTGCAAAGACGATCCAGGCATATTTGCGCGCAACGCCGACGCCACTGCAGTCGTCATCGTCCGCGGCGATTGGATGAAAGGCCATGCAGCCTCCTCAAAGCTTCGTTTTATTGTTGTTATCAAGCGTGTTGCATGCAGTGAGCGAGAGGCCAACGACCTCTCGCCGCCACTGCCGGTCAGCCGCGCTGCGGCACACCTTTTTGCCCGGCCTTGCGGTTGGGGGCCATGCCGTTGGCCAACAGGGTTTCTTCGATGCTCTGGTATTGCACACCGATGCGATAGATCTCGCGGGCTTCTTTGCCGGTGGCGATCTCGCGACCCAGTTCATGGGCGATGCGCACGGTCTGCTTGATCTGCGCGACCGAGCCGAAACGTTCGCCCTTGTGATCAATGATAGTGTCTTCGTTGCCCACACGCGGGTGCAGGCCCATGGACATCGCCATGGTGTTGAACGGCAGCACGTTCTTGAGCAGCGATTCGGAGGTCAGGGTGCAGCCGTCCGGAACACGGTGGATGAAGTTGAAGAAGTTGAACGGGTTCGGACCGTCGAAACCGCCACCGATGCCGATCCAGGTCAGGTTCAGCGGGCCCTTGTAGAGGCCCTTGCGTACCAGACGCTCGAGGGTTTCATAGGCATGAATCCCGGTCAGCTGGAAGTGTGGCTGGATGCCGTTGTCCGTCAGGCGCTTGAGGTGTTCGGCCACCCAGGCCGGACCGGCCGGCACGGTCATTTCGCTGTAGGCGGCCTGGAACAACGGATTGGCCAGGGAGGTGCCTTCCAGGTATTCCGGATACAGCAGCTCCATGATGTTCATCTGGGTGGTGTTGATCGCCACCGTGACCTGATCCGGTTTCGGCGTCAGCTCGGCCAGCATGTGGCGAGTGTCGTCGGACAGCCACTTGGCCGCTTCGCCATCGCTTTCAGGGGCGAAGGAAATCGAGCCGCCGACCTGGATGATCATGTCCGGCACGGCTTCGCGCACACCGGCGATCAGCTCGTTGAACTTGGACAGGCGCTTGGACCCCTTGCCATCGAGTTCGCGCACGTGCAGGTGCAGGACCGTGGCACCGGCTTCGTAGCACTCGACCGCTTTTTGCACCTGCTCGTCCATGGTCAGCGGAATGTCTTCAGGAAAGTCTTCCGGCATCCATTCCGGGCCGTAGGGGGCCACGGTAATGACGACCTTTTCCATGTTTTCGGGGTGCAGGGAATCGTCGAAGAATTGCATGGTTTACTCCTGTTTTTATGATTGTCCCGTCCACCCGGGATCGTGCCGGGCAGACGTGTTTACGAGTGCGTATGCAGAAGGGGTCGATCAGTAAGTCTTGTCGCCGATGATCCCGGCGCGTTCCATCTTGCGATGGCACGGCGGGTAATCCATGACGGCGTAATGCTGGGTACTGCGGTTGTCCCAGATGGCAACGCTGTTGGGCTTCCAGCGCCAGCGCACTTGATACTCGGGGATGTACGCCTGGCTGATCAGGTAGCGCAGCAGCTCGCTCGCGCCAGGATTGGCGTCCTGGCCGAAGCGCACCCGCTCGGGGGTGTGGTAGTTGCTGAAATGGGTGGTGAAGGCGTTGACGAACAGCACCTTCTCGCCGGTTTCCGGATGGGTGCGCACCACCGGGTGCTCGGCGTCCGGATACAGGGCCTTCAGCGCCAGGCGTTTTTCGATCGGCATGGCCGCGCCGAAGCTCGCTTCGATGCTGTGGCGGGCACGCAGGTCGGCAATCTTCACCTTCACGTCATCGGGCAGGTTGTCGTAAGCCTCGACCATGTTCGCCCACATGGTGTCACCGCCGACCGGCGGGCACTCCACGCAGCGCAGCACGCAACCCATGGGCGGTGCTTCGCGCCAGGTGGCATCGGTGTGCCAGGCGTTTTCGTAGCGGTCCATCGGCTGGTCCGGTTTTTTGTAGATCTGCACCAGGCCGGGGTGATCCGGATCACTGCCGGCCACCGGATGATCTTCCAGCTCGCCGAAGCGCCGGGCGAACGCCACGTGCTCGGCGCGACTGATGTTCTGGTCGCGCAGGAACACAACACGATGGGTGAGCAACTGGGCGCGAATCTCGGCAAAAAGACCCTCGTCATGGATCGCGTCGGCAAGATTGACGCCGATCAGTTCCGCACCGATGTTGCAGGTCAATTGTTCGACTTTCATGGCAGCGGACTCCCTTAAATGACGAAAATCGACGAGCCAGTGGTCTTGCGCGATTCCAGGTCCCGGTGGGCCTGTACGGCATCCTGCAAGGCGTAGTGCTGGTTGATCTCGATCTTGATCCGGCCATTGCCGACGTGGTCGAACAATTCACCGGCCAGGGCCGCTTTTTCCGCAGGGTCGGCGATGTAATCGGCCAGCGCCGGGCGAGTCAGGAACAGCGAGCCTTTCATCGCCAGCATCACCGGGTCGAACGCCGGGATCGGGCCGGAAGCCGTACCGACGCAGACCATCAGGCCGCGGCGCTTGAGCGAATCCAGTGAGCCCATGAAAGTGTTCTTGCCGACGCTGTCGAATACCACGTTGACGCCGACACCGTCCGTCAGTTCGCGAACGCGCTGGGCGACATCTTCATGGCTGTAATTGATGACATGGTCGCAGCCATGGGCCCGGGCGATTTCGCCTTTGACCTCGGTGGATACGGTACCGATCACCGTCAGGCCCAGCAGCTTGGCCCACTGTGAAACGATCAGGCCGACCCCACCGGCGGCAGCGTGCAGCAAAATGCTGTCGCCGACCTTGAAATCGTAGATGCGGCGCATCAGGTACGACGACGTCAGGCCGCGCATGGTCATGGCCGCGGCGGTCTCGAAACTGATGGTTTCCGGAAGTTTGATCAGCGGTGCCGCCGGGATCAGACGCTCGGTGCTGTAGGCCCCCAGCGTATTGAGAAACCCGGTGTAGGTGACGCGATCACCCACTTGTACATTGGTCACCCCTTCGCCCACGGCCTGGACCACGCCGGACGCTTCGACCCCCATACCGTTCGGCAGCGGGATCGGGTAAGTGCCGTTGCGAAAGTAGGTGTCGGCATAGTTCAGGCCGACCGCCACGTGACGAAGACGAACCTGGCCCGGGCCCGGGTCCCCCACTTCGACCTCTTCGTAACGAAGCACCTCGGGACCACCGGTTTCGTAAAAGCGAACGGCTTTGGCCATTTTTTCTTATTCTCCAATCTGCGTTTTGGCGAGTGCGTCGAATTGCGCTGATTGGACTGTAGGTCTGCGGCTCAGTCATCGCTTCTCATCAGACGACAACGGCTTTTCATTTCATGACAGGCGTGGGGCTCACCGGGAGAATCACAGCGGCCATTGCGGCGGTGCGGGCTTGCTCGTCTTCTGCTTCTGGCGGTCAGTCACTTTGTCTCCTTCGGCTCCTGGGCAGGGGCCGAATACCATTTCTCCCTCGGCACCCACTTCTCTTGCCTCGGGTCGCCAAGGTAGTGCGGCGACATGATTTGCACGCCGTACTCGTTGAACACATCCTGGATATTGGCGTGCAGCATGCTGAGCAACTCGGCACGCGGGCGCGGCTGGCTGGGGATGGCCTGGGCCACGAGGCGATATTCCGGGTAGAAGTCCGATAAAGCGGTCTGAAACACTTGGGGCGTCGGCACTGCGAGAATCCCGGCGGTGCGTCTGGCGGCCTCCAGCAGCATGGCTTCGACCTGCCGCCACGGCGTGTCGTAGCCGATGGTCACCACCGTATCGACCACATAACCGGCGCCCTGCACGATCCGCGAATAGTTCTTGGTCACCGAGTTGGTGATCATCGAGTTCGGCAAGGTCAGCACCTCACCCAGGCCGGTACGGATGCGCGTGGTGAACATGCCCAGTTCGGTCACCGTGCCTTCGTATTCGCCGATGCGCACAAACTCCCCCGGTCGCAGGGTGCGTGTATAGGTCAGAATCAGCCCCGACGCCGCCTGGCCAACCACACTGGTGGCGCCCAGGGAAATCATCAGGCCGATCAGCACCGACAACCCCTTGAACGCATCGGTGCCCGCTCCCGGCAAGTACGGATAGGCCATGGCCAACGCAAACAACCAGATCGCCAGGGACATCAGCCGGGTGGTCGGCTGCAGGGTTTCCTCATTCAGCCAATTCAAGATGCCGGGGCCGGCCATGCGCCGCAACACTCGCTTGCTGAAAGCGCTGACGCCCCGGGCAATGAAGAAAATCATCAGGGCCACGCCCAGTCCGGGAATCGCGCTGATCATGCTTTGGAACAGGTAGGTCGCGACCTCCAGCAGGTAGTTATTGAGGCTTTCGCCCCACGGCCGGGTGTAGGGAAAACGCGACAGGACAAATCCCAGCCACTCGTAGGTCAACAGCAACACCACCAGCCAGCGCAGAAACCACAGCACACGGCTGACCAGCGGGTAGAGGAAATTGGCATCGATGAGCTGCACGCGCCCCACGCTCAACGCCTTGGTGTGCCGATGCATCAACTCCGGGAGTTTCTTCAGCAATTTGAGCCGCAGGTAGACCATGCCCCACAGCAGCGCGAAATAAAGGGTGGTGGCCAGCGTGACGGCGATCAACGCCCTGAGAATCAGCCGCAGGCTTCGCGCTTCCTGGGTTTCAGCGACTACCTGACGCAGGTTCTGCGCCGCTTGCTCGGCGGTCTCCAGGACTGACGCGGTGCCCAGGCTGTCGACGTCTTTGGGCGTGACAATGAACGCGCGCCGGGTGCCCAACAGCACCAGGTAACTGTTCTGGATCGGATCGATGCTGACGTTCAGATCGTCGGCTTCATCCAGCGCTTCGCGGATCACCGCGCCAGCGCGCTTGACCCGCGATTGCGGCGATTCTCCGAGCACCGTGGCACGGAACACCATGACACTGCGGTTGGCCACTTTGAGCTCGGCGGACGCATCCGGGGCCTTGGGGGCTTCCTCGGCCCACAGATGCAGCGAGCTCAACAAACAGAAAACGGCGATGACGGCTGTGACTACCCTGTTGCGCATGCTGAGTTCCTTCCCGCACAGGTTTCAGGGTATTGGCTGATTTTCGTCCTGGGGCCGAGCCTCCACCCACTGCCAGAACAACTGATAGCCGACCGCAAGCACCACCGGGCCGATGAACAAGCCGAGGATGCCGCTGGTGACCATGCCGCCCAGGGCACCGATCAGTATCACCGGCATCGGCACGTCAACACCGCGCCCCAACATCAAGGGCTTGAGTACGTTGTCCACCAGGCCCGCCACGAATACGTAAATGGCAAACACGATGGTGATGGTGTTGGGGCCTTCAGTGGCGAACACATAAACGATGACCGGGATGGTGATCAGCGTCGCCGGGAGCTGCATGATCCCCAGCAACAACACACCCAATGCCAGCAACCCGGCGGCCGGCACGCCCTTGAAGACAAACCCCAGGCCCACGAGCAACATCTGGATGAAGGCGATGCCGACCACCCCGAGCGCCACGGCACGGATCGTTGCGGTGCACAGCGCCGCGATACTCGGGCCTCGGTCCGGGCCGCTGATACGCGAGGCGATCTGGATCGCACTGCGGCTGCCCGCTTCGCCGTAGGCCATGAAGATGCCGGCGATGATCAGGGCAAAGATGAAAATGAGAAAGCCCATGCCGACTCCGGCCAGTTTACTCAGCAGACCCAGGCTGATGCCTTTGATTTGCGGAATGTACTTCACGGTCAGGCTTGGCAAATCGTTGGCTGCCTGCATCCACAAGGCCGATAGGGGCTTGCCCACCACAGGCCAGGTAGCAACGGATTCGGTCGGCGGGGGAATTTGAAAGCCTTCGGTCTTGACCATGGTGATGGTGTTCTGGATCGAATCGACAACCGAGGAGCCCAACAGATAAACCGGCACCATCAGGATCGCGATGGCAACGAGCACGATCAGGGTCGCAATCAATCCATCCTTGTGCCCAAGCGGCCCCCTGAGCCGCGCTTGCAACGGGTAAAGCGTGATCGCCAGGATCAACGACCACAGCATCAAGTCACGAAATGGTCGGAAAATCTCGAAGCAAAACAGCACCAAGACGACAATCAGTCCGGCGCGGATCAAGACATCAAGCAGGCCGCTGGACAAGGTTTTCACTGTGAGCGATGTGGGCACCATTGCTGTCTCCTCACGGTTCGCCGTGAAGTGGGCGAATCTGTTAGCCCAGCATAGACGCACATTGCCCGGTGTGAAGGATCAACGCAGCTTCAGCGGATCGACCATGTTCGCCGCAATGGCCATGCCCACCAGGTCCGGCAACGTGTTGGCCTGCATGCGTTTCATCACGCGCGAGCGATACAGGTCGACGGTCTTTGCACTCACGCCCAGTTGCTCGGCGATTTCGCGGGTGGTGTAACCCTGCACCAGAGGCAACATGACGTCGCGTTCCCGTGGGGTCAGGGTCAGCAAGCGTGCCTGCAAGGCCTGATTGCCGGACCGCTGCGTGGCGCAACTGCTCAGTGCCTGCTGCACGCTGTCGAGCAGCAACTGCTCGTTGTAGGGTTTTTCGATGAAGTCATGGGCGCCGGCCTTGAAGGCGCGGACGACGATTGGCACATCGGCGTGGCCGCTGACGAAAATGATCGGCAGGTTCAGCTCACGCACGCGCATTTCTTCCTGTACGTTCAACCCCCCCATGCCGGGCATGCGCACGTCGAGAATCACGCAGGCATCGAGACTGGCATCACAGGCATCGAGGAACTCGACACCACTGGTAAACGGCAAGGCCTTGAGACCGACCGACTCCAATAACCACACCGTTGATTCGAGCATGCCCTGGTCATCGTCGACCACATACACCACGTGCTCCGTCGCACCTGCCATTACGTCATTCCTGTTGTTGTTTTGTTGGACCGGCAAGCGGCAGGCGGCAACACATCAGCAACCCGACAGGCTGGCGCCGGGCCTGCAGTTCGCCACCGAAACCCTCGATGATGCTGCGGCTCATGGACAAGCCGAGCCCCAGGCCTTCGGCCTTGCTGGTGTAGAACGGGGTAAAAATCTGCTCCAGTTCGGGCTCGCCGACCCCCGGCCCCTGGTCGCGCACACTGATTTCCAGGGTGGCACCGCTGCCCTGCTCCACCGCCATCACGATCAGCGAAGGCTGGCCAGGATGTTGCTCGCGATTGGCATCGATGGCATTGCGCAGCAGATTGAGCAACACCTGCTCAAGCAACACGCGGTCGGCAAAAACGGGCGGCAGATTATCCGGCAGTCGATCCTCGATTGTCACTTGGCAATTGCTCGCCTCCCAGGCACACAAGCGCACCGATTCACGGGCGACTTCGGTCAGGTTCAGCGCCTGCATGCGACGCTGCCCCTTGCGCAGAAACGCGCGCAGGCGCCGGATCACTTCAGACGCATGGGTGGCGTGATGGGTAATGCGCTCCAGGCCTTGCGCCACCCTGGCGGCCGCCTGGGGATTGCTGCCCAGGGTCTGCAAATAGCGTTGGCTCGCATTGGCGTAATTCACCACGGCAGCCAGTGGCTGGTTGATTTCGTGGGCAATCCCCGAGGCCAGCTCGCCCAGCGTCACCAACCGCGCGGTGTGCGCCAGCTCATCCTGATGGCGACGTTGTTGCACTTCGCGCAGCTCACGTTCGGTCATGTCCCGGGCCACCAGCGAGTAATAGCGCTCGCCGCCGGCGGAACGGTGCGCCAGCAACACCAACGACACGGGCACCGATGTGCCGCCGCCAGGCGGCTGCAAGCGCGCATCGGTGCTCCAGACGCCATCGCGTTCGGCGCTGCTCCAGCCGTCACGTTGCAGGCGCCCCAGGTCGCTACTGGCAAACAACTCGGCCAGGGCTGGCATCGCTTGCTGCTCATCGATGCCGAGGATGCGCCTTGCCGCCGGGTTGAGGTAAGTGACTTGGCCCTTGGGGTCGATGAACAGCACCGGATCGGTGTTGGCCTCCACCACCTCGGCCAGTCGTCGCTTGTTTTCCTCGGCCTGCACCCGCGCCGTGATGTCCCTGGAGACGCTGACCACTTCGACCACCGCTCCGGTGTAGGTCTCGCGTATCGCGCGGCAGGCGGTTTCGAACCACAGGTAATGCCCGTCGCGATGGCGGATGCGATAGGTCATCGTGTGATACCCATCCTGTTCCAGCGCATCGCGCGCGCGCTGAACCAGGTTGGCAAGGTCCTGACCATGGAACAGGCCCTGGGCCATTTGCCCGCGCAATTCCTCGGGCCAGTAGCCGAGCAAGGTCCAGGACGCGGGCGAGGCATCGAGAAAGCGCCCGTCCGGCGTGTGCCGGGAAATCAGGTCAGTGGTGTTTTCGATGATCAGCCGGTACAGCCGGCGAGCGGTGGCCGCTTCCCGCTCTGCCAGCACCTGGGTCGTGGCGTACCGGCAACGGGCGAGCACGCGGTTGTCCTGGGGATCGGGGATGAAGGTCCAGATCAGTATTTGCTCTTCGAACTGTGCCTCGACGCCTTCGATGGCACGTTGCTGATCCAGGCAGGCGCGCACCAACACCCGATGATTGACCGGTAAAAAGCCCAACACATCGGTCAACGGCTTTTCGGCAAGCAAGGACAATAGCGCCGCATTGAACTCCAGCGGTCGGCCCTGTGCATCGAGCAACAGGCTCGGTTGCGGATCGTGGCCCAGCAACGGCGAACCGCGCAGCATGCCATTGACGCTGGTCAGCAATGTCGTCAACAAATCCTGCACCCAGCCCAGCCAGTCGAGACTCACACCCTCGCGCACTTCCACCAGCAACAACCCGGCTTGCCCCGGCTGCAAGGCCAGGTCGAACACCTGGCCATGGCTGATGGCCGCTCGACGCAATCGGCCCGACAACCAGCAGTCGAGTTGACGGACTTGAGCCAGATCCAGACGCCCGGCTTCGACCAGATGCTCAAACAGCAACTGATCGCTGGCCAGCGCCGGGTCGCCCTGGCCCGGGGGAAAGTGCTGGGCCGAGCCCTCGTGACCGTAGATCCGCGCACCGGGCTGCCAACTGAGATAAACCGCACGCTGCACTTCCGGGCAATCCTGAAGGGCACGACACAACGCATCGGCGCGGGCGGACAACGCCACGCCTTCGCGCTGCAGGCGCAACCAGCTGTGCAATCGAACGGGGGTCAGGGTCATCGCGGGTCCACTTCGTCAGGAAAACCAAGCATATACCGGCTTTGGAGGTGCGGCGGCATTGATTTGGACCGGGACGAATGAAGTATAGTAGAACTACTATACGCCCTAGGTTGTACTTCCATACGCATAGCTGGATGTTATATAAAGTATTCCGGACATAAAGGTGCCCTTAGCGACTGCCTCGCGAGGTCACCCATAGAGCTAACAATAAGCCACCGAGTACCAGAGTATGTCGATCTACGAGCAAGGGTTAGACCCTTCGGCTGTCAATCATATTGCCCTGTCTCCGCTCAGCTTCATCGAGCGCACTGCCAACGTTTATCCCCACTACCCCGCCGTCATCCACGGTTCGATCCGCCGCACCTGGGCGCAGACCTACGCCCGCTGCCGGCGACTGGCCTCTGCTCTGGCCGGTCGCGGCATCGGCAAGGACGACACGGTGGCGGTGATGCTGCCCAACATTCCCGAGATGCTTGAGGTGCATTTCGGCGTGCCGATGATCGGTGCCGTGCTCAACCCGCTCAACGTTCGTCTGGATGCCGAGGCCATCGCCTTCATGCTCCAGCATGGCGAAGCCAAGGTGTTGATTACCGACCGTGAGTTCCACAACGTGATCCGCGCAGCGATCGGCATGCTCGATCACCCGCCGCTGGTGATCGACGTCAACGACCCGGAATACGGCGAAGGCCAGGCCGTCAGCGATCTGGACTACGAAGCGCTGTTGGCCGAAGGCGATCCGGATTTCGACTGGAAATGGCCAACCGACGAATGGCAAGCCATCTCCCTGAACTACACCTCCGGCACCACCGGTAATCCCAAGGGCGTGGTTTACCACCATCGCGGTGCCTACCTGAACTCATTGGGCAACCAGATGACCTGGGCCATGGGCAACCATCCGGTGTACCTCTGGACGTTGCCGATGTTCCATTGCAACGGCTGGTGCTACCCCTGGACCATCACCGCAATGGCCGGTGTGCACGTGTTCCTGCGTCGGGTCGACCCACAGAAGATCCTGACGCTGATTCGCGAACATCAGATCACTCACCTGTGCGGCGCACCGATCGTGCTCAATGCCCTGGTGAACATGCCGGAATCGGCGAAAGCGGCCATCGATCATCCAGTCAACGCCATGGTTGCCGGCGCCGCGCCGCCCGCCAAAGTGATCGGCGCCGTCGAAGCGATGGGCATCAAGGTCACTCACGTGTATGGCCTGACCGAAACCTACGGCCCGGTGACCATTTGCGCCTGGCATGCCGAATGGGACGAAATGCCTCTGGATGAGCGGGCGCAAATCAAGTCTCGACAAGGCGTGCGCTACCCGACCCTGGAAGGCGTGATGGTCGCTGATTCGGCGACCCTGGAGCCGACCCCGCGTGATGGCCTGACCATCGGCGAGGTCTTCATGCGCGGCAATACCGTGATGAAGGGCTACCTGAAGAACCCGTCCGCCACTGCCGAAGCGTTCGAAGGGGGCTGGTTCCACACCGGCGACCTGGCGGTGTGTCATCCCGACGGCTACGTCGAGATCAAGGATCGCCTCAAGGACATCATCATTTCCGGCGGTGAGAACATTTCCACCATCGAACTCGAAGGTGTGCTTTACCGCCATCCTGGAGTGCTGGAAGCCGCGGTGGTTGCCCGTCCCGATGAAAAATGGGGCGAAACGCCCTGCGCCTTCATCACACTCAAGACCGATCACCAGCACGTGTGCGAGGCAGACATCATCACGTTCTGTCGCGAACACCTGGCCGGTTTCAAAGTGCCGCGCACCGTGATCTTCACCCTGTTGCCGAAGACATCCACCGGCAAGATCCAGAAGTACGTGTTGCGCGACCGGGCCGCAGCGCTCTAACCCGAAACAACGATGTACCCCTAGGGCGGCAGGTGAACAACCTGCCGCCTCGGGCTCGTGCACGCCGAATTCGGCGCTGCCGGGCCCACCACGGACCGATAACAAAAACAAAAGTGGAGCTACTGATGATCGACATCCATTCAACCGATACCCAACGTTGCGAACGCATTCGCAACAATCCCAAATTCCTTGAGCTGGTGAGCAGTCGTTCGCGCCTGGCCTGGTCGTTGAGTGCCGCCGTGCTGGGCACTTACTACCTGTTCATGCTGATTGTGGCGTTTGCCCCGCAGTGGCTGCACGCGCCGCTCGGCGAGCACCGGATGTTAACGCTCGGCATGCCGGTAGGCGCGGCAATCATCGTGTTTTCCTGGCTGCTGACCGGCTGGTATGTCTACAGCGCCAATACGCGCTTCGATGTCCTGGGCGCCGCCATTCTCGAGGAGAGCAAATAATGACCCTGTTCAACAAGCTCATCCTCGGCACGCTTGGCCTGTTGCCGGCCTCCCTCGTACTCGCCGCACCGACCCTGGCGGCGGTGGAAAAACAGCCGCTCAACCTGAATGCGATCGGCATGTTCTTCGTCTTCGTCCTGGGCACGCTCGCCATTACCTGGTGGGCGGCGCGTCAAACCCAATCCACTTCGGACTTCTACACGGCTGGCGGCGGTATCAGCGGCTTTCAGAATGGCCTGGCGATAGCCGGTGACTACATGTCGGCGGCCACCCTGCTGGGGCTTTCCAGCCTGGTGTTCGCCAAGGGCTACGATGGTTTCATTTATACCATCGGCTTCTTCGTCGGCTGGCCAATCATCACCTTCCTGATGGCCGAGCGTCTGCGCAATCTGGGGCGCTATACCTTCGCCGACATCGTTTCCTATCGGCTGGACCAGAACAAGGTGCGGATCTTCGCGGCCTTCGGTTCATTGACGGTGGTGTGCTGCTACCTGATCGTGCAGATGGTCGGTGCGGGTCAGTTGATCAAGCTGCTGTTCGGTCTCGACTACCCGGTGGCGGTGGTGATCGTCGGTGCGCTGATGCTGGTGTATGTGATCTTCGGCGGCATGATCGCCACCACCTGGGTGCAGATCATCAAGGCCGTGCTGCTGCTGGCCGGTGGCACCACCCTGGCGCTGATGGCGATGTCGCAGTTCGGTTTCAGCTACGAGACCCTGGCCGACAAAGCCGTGCAGGCCCACGCCAGCGGCTGGAACATCATGGGCCCGGGCTCGATGCTCGCCGACCCGATCAACACCGCGTCGATGTCCCTGGGCCTGGTGTTCGGCATCGCCGGCCTGCCGCACATTCTCATGCGCTTCTTCACCGTGCCGAACGCCAAAGAGGCGCGTAAATCGGTGTTCTACGCCACCGGTTTCATCGGTTTCTTCTTCCTGGTGGTGTGCACCCTCGGCTTTGCCGCGATGGTGATCATCGGCACCGACCCGCAGTACTACGTCAACGGTGAAGTCGGCGGTGCCCTGATTGGCGGCGGCAACATGGTCGCCATGCACCTGGCCAAAGCGGTCGGCGGCAACCTGTTCTTCGGCTTTCTCGCGGCAGTCGCGTTCGCCACCATCCTGGCGGTGGTGTCCGGGCTGGCACTGGCCGGCGCTTCGGCGATCTCCCATGACCTCTACGCCACCGTGTTCAAGAAGGGCAAGGCCAGCGAGAAACAGGAAATGCACGTCACGCGCATGGCCACGGTTGGCCTGGGCATCGTCGCGATTCTGCTGGGCATTCTGTTCGAGAAGATGAATGTCGCGTTCCTCGTGGGCCTGACTTTCGGTATCGCCGCGTCGACCAACTTCCCGGTGCTGATCATGGCCATGTACTGGAAAGGCCTGACCACCAAAGGCGCGATCATCGGCGGTTTTGCCGGCCTGGTTTGCGCGCTGGTGCTGGTGATCCTCTCGCCAGCCGTGTGGGTCACTGTGCTCGGTCATGCTCACGCGATCTTCCCGTATGACCACCCGGCGCTGTTTTCCATGCCGCTGGCATTCCTGGTGATCGTCGTGGTGTCCAGGCTCGACCGCAGCGTGCGCGCCGACAAGGAGCGTGATGCCTTCGCCGACCAGTTCGTCCGCGCACAGACCGGCCTCGGTGCCGCCGCCGCGTCCAGTCACTGATCGAAAAGGCACGGCCCGCCCATGCGGCGCCGTGCCCGTCGCACAACCGTTCCAACGAGGTTCACGTTATGCCCCAATTCAATGCCCCACTGCGCGACATGCGCTTTGTGCTGCATGAAGTATTCGACGCCCCGGCCCTGTGGGCGCGCCTGCCGGCCCTGGCCGACACCGTCGACGCCGATACCGCCGACGCCATTCTTGAAGAAGCGGCGAAAGTCACCACGCACTTGATTGCACCGCTCAACCGCAGCGGTGATGAAGAAGGCGCGCAGTGGCATGAAGGCCAAGTCACTACGCCCATCGGCTTCAAGCAGGCTTACACCACCTACATCGAAGGCGGCTGGGTGGGTCTGTCCGGTAATGCCGAGTTCGGCGGCATGGGCATGCCGAAGATGCTCGCGGTGCAGTTCGAAGAGATGCTCTACGGCGCCAACTCGAGCTTTGCGCTGTATTCGGCCTTGAGTTCCGGTGCCTGCCTGGCGCTGGACGCCCATGCCAGCGATACCCTGAAAAACCTCTATCTGCCGCCGATGTACGAAGGTCGCTGGGCCGGTTCCATGTGCCTGACCGAAGCCCACGCCGGCACCGACCTGGGGCTCATCCGCACCCGTGCCGAGCCTCAGGCCGACGGCAGCTACGCCATCACCGGCAGCAAGATTTTCATCACCGGTGGCGATCAGGACCTGACTGAAAACATCGTGCACCTGGTGCTGGCCAAGCTGCCAGATGCCCCGGCCGGTCCGAAGGGCATCTCGCTGTTTCTGGTGCCGAAAGTGCTGGTCAATGCCGACGGTTCCCTGGGCGCTGGCAACGCCGTGAGTTGCGGTTCGATCGAACACAAGATGGGCATCAAGGCGTCGGCCACCTGCGTGATGAACTTCGACGGCGCCAGCGGCTGGTTGATCGGTGAGGCGAACAAGGGCCTGGCGGCGATGTTCACCATGATGAACTACGAACGCCTGTCCATCGGCATTCAGGGCATCGGTTGTGCCGAGGCGTCCTATCAGAGCGCCGTGGCATACGCCCGCGAACGCATTCAGAGCCGCTCGCCGACCGGAGCCATGGCCCCGGACAAAGCCGCTGACCCGATCATCGTTCACCCTGACGTGCGTCGCATGTTGCTGAGCATGAAAGCCATGACTGAAGGCGGCCGCGCGTTCGCCAGTTATGTCGGGCAGCAACTGGACCTGGCGAAGTTTTCCGACGATGCCTGGGAGCGCGAAAGCGCACAGGACCTGGTCGCGCTGCTGACACCGGTGGCCAAGGCGTTTTTTACCGACACCGGACTGGAAAGCTGTGTCAACGGCCAGCAAGTGTTCGGTGGCCATGGCTACATCCGCGAATGGGGCCAGGAGCAGTTGGTGCGTGACGTGCGCATCGCGCAGATTTATGAAGGCACCAACGGCATCCAGGCGCTGGACCTGCTCGGTCGCAAGGTGCTGGCCGACAAGGGGCTGGCGCTGCGCCAATTCACCGGGGAGATTCGCCGCTTTGCCACCCAGCCGAACGCCCCCTATGCCGCTCAACTGCTCGATGCAGTGCGGTGCCTGGAGGAACTGAGCGACTGGCTTCAGGATCGCGCGGCGACCAATCGCAACGAAGTCGGTGCCGCTTCGGTGGAATACCTGCACCTCTTCGGTTACGTCACCTACGCCTGGCTGTGGGCGCGGATGGCTCAGGTCGCCCTGCAAAAACGCAGTGAAGACGAAGGTTTTTATGGCGCGAAAATCGCCACCGCCGACTTCTACATCCACCGCCTGCTGCCACGCATCTTGAGTCTGGAGCAATCCATTCGCGCTGGCAGTGGTCCTTTGTATGGCCTGAGCGCCGAACAGTTCTGACGTTTTCACCAACGCGGCGTCAGCTCCTCTCATTTTGGCGCCGCGTTTTTTACTTATAAGCCCTTGCCGTCATGGCGGGGGCCGCTGTGCCCGTCATTTCAACAATAAAAAAACGAAGGGGCTTCATCATGGACCGCAATACCTGCACTCTCTCGACCCGACTGCTGCTTGCCGGCGGTATCATCAGTCTCTCGGCTCCCGCCTCTGCTGACTTCGTCAAGGACAGCAAGGCCAGCCTCGAGCTGCGTAACTTCTACTTCAACCGGGATTACCGCCAGGACAACGCTGCGCAATCCAAACAGGAGGAATGGGCGCAGGGTTTCCTGCTGCGTTATGAGTCGGGCTTTACCGAAGGCTTGATCGGAGTCGGTTTCGATGCCATCGGCCTGTTGGGCGTCAAGCTCGATTCCAGCCCTGATCGCGCCGGTTCCGGCCTGCTCAAACGGCATAGCGACACAAGCAAAGGCGCTCAGGACGAATACGGAGAAATGGGTGTGACGGCAAAGCTGCGTGCATCCAAAAGCACGCTGAAACTCGGCACGTTATTGCCCAAGGTGCCGACGGTATTGGCCAACGACTCACGGTTGTTGCCACAAACGTTCGAAGGCGGTCAGTTGACCTCGATGGAAATCGAAGGCCTGACCATCGATGGTGGACGGCTGACACAGGTCAATCAGCGCGACTCTTCGAACTATGAAGACATGGGCATTACCCGAACCGGCGCCAAGGGCATCACCAGTCGCCACTTGACGAGCGACAGCTTCGACTTCGCCAGCCTGAGCTACAAGTGGACCGGCAATCTGACCACCGGCTATGCCTACGGCCACCTCGATAACTTCTATGACCAGCACATGGTCAACCTGACTTACCTGCTGCCAGTGACCGCTGGCCAGTCATTGAAGACGGACCTGCGCTTTGCCCGTTCGACCGACGATGGCGGCAGCAATATCGACAACAACGCGTTCGGCGCCATGTTCACCTACAGCCTGGGCGGGCATGCCTTCGGCCTGGGCTATCAAGGCATGAGCGGTGACACCGGGTTCGCCTATATCAACGGAGCCGATGCATTCCTGGTGAACTTCGTCCAGATCGGCGACTTCGCCAGCAAGGACGAACAGTCCTGGCAGGCGCGCTACGACTACAACTTCGCAGCCGTCGGCGTGCCCGGCCTGACCTTCATGACCCGCTACATCAACGGTTCCAACATTGACTTGGGCAACAATCGGCCCGAAGGCAAGGAATGGGAGCGCGACACCGACATTGGCTACGTGGTGCAGAGCGGCCCGTTGAAGAATGTCGGGGTGAAATGGCGCAACGCGACCGTGCGTACAAGCCACTTTGGCAGCGACCTCGATGAGAACCGGTTGATCCTCAGCTACACCTTGCCGATCTGGTAAGTCCCGAAATGTCGTTCCCACGCTGGCGTGGGAACGACAAACGCAGCCCCCCTCGAAAAACATTTCTGACACAGCACACCGATTCAATATTCCCGGCTGGATCTACGCAATCATGCACGCCTCGTTTCCCGTAACCCCGCAAGGAAACTGCATTGCAAGATCAACGAATCGGACCGTGCTTCTGGTTTTCGCTACTGGCCACCGGCATCACCGGGACCGCCCTGGCAGACGAACCAACATCAGGCTTTCTCGACGGTGCGTCGCTGGAAGTGCTCAGTCGCAACTTCTACCTCAACAGCGACTACCGCTCCCCTTCGCCGACGGGCAAGAGCTATAAAGCCGAGTGGGCTCAGGGCTTTATCAGCTCCTTTGAATCCGGATTCACACCGGGAACCCTGGGTTTCGGCCTCGACGCTCACGCTTTCCTGGGGTTGAAGCTGGATGGCGGAAAGGGCCATTCCGGGACTGGTCTGTTGCCGGTCGACAGCGACGGTCGCAGTGCCAGCGACTACTCCAGCGGTGGCGGTGCAATCAAACTCAAGACCTCGAAAACCACGCTGTCCTTTGGTGAAATGATGGTGGAAACCCCGGTGTTCGACACGGCGGACAAGCGCCTGCAACCGGAATACGCCACTGGGTTTCTGCTCAACAGCCGCGAGCTCGACGGCATGAACCTGGTTGCCGGCCACTTCACCGCCTTCAAGAACCAGGACAGTTCCTCGAGCAAGGGCAATTTTTCCGGTTACGGGGCCAGTACCGACGCGGGCGGGATCTCGTTCGCCGGCGCCGACCTGTTCACGCAGAGCCCTGTCGGCGGTGCCCTGTACGCATCAGAGCTGACGGACACCTGGCACCAGTACTACGGCAACCTGCACCTGAAACAGTCGGGGATATTCCTCGACGGGAACATCTACCACACCCGGCAGACCGGTCAGGCGCTGGCCGGCGCCATCGACAACACGGCCTACAGCCTGTCGGGCAAATACACGCTCGGTGCCCATGGTTTCACCCTGGCGTATCAAAAAGTCCAGGGCGACACACCGTTCGATTTCGTCGGTGGCGATTCGATCTACCTCGCCAACTCGATCAAGTACGCTGACTTCAACGGCGCGGGTGAACGCTCGTGGCAGGCGCGTTACGACCTCGACTTCAGCACCTTTGGCGTGCCCGGTCTGAATTTCATGACGCGCTACGTCAAAGGCAGCGGCATCGATGGCACCCACGCGCCCCAGGGTGGCGCGTATAACCCGTTCGACCCGTCGCTGGGTGAGTACGTACCGCAACAGGGGGATGGCGGACGCCACTGGGAGCGCGACATCGACCTGCGCTACATCGTGCAGTCCGGTGCCGCCAAGGGGTTGAGCCTGCAGGTGTCCCATGTGTCGCACCGCGCCAACGCGGCCCAGGGCGGCGACGACATCGACAGGCTTTACGTGGTCATCCAGTACCCGCTGAATTTCGGGCCTTTCTGAGCGGAAAATGGCGGAAGGTAGCCGGAGTCGAACCTGCCCGGGAACGGATGCCGTCCCCAACCGGGTTTGAAGCCCGGCCGCGCCACCGGGCGCGATTACCTTCCTTGAAACCTGCTACGGGCGCCTGGCCAGAACGTTGTCGGGGCGAATCTGGCGGCGATCGCCAACCCGTCGGGTCAGCCCCAGGCGGTCGAAGTATTCAAGAATCTGGATACTGCGCTTGCGCCCCAGGCCCACTGCATCGCGAAACGCCGACACCTGGATCACCGGGTTGTCGTCGGCCAGTTGCAACAGCATAGCCGCCAATCGGCGGATCATCGCGTCGGTGTAGAAGAGGTCGCGGACCACCTGGTGCAGCAACCCCAACCGGGCCATTTTGCGCAGCAACAGACGTACCGTGGCTTCGTCATGGGGCAAGTCGCGCACCCACGGCGGATCGAAACCGGCCGTTTCGAACAGTGGCTGCAACGCTTGCCACAGGACTTCGTCCGCGTCGCTCAAGCGCACCTGATGGCCCGGCAGATGCAGCCACGGCCCGCTGCTGGCGACGGCGCCACTGGCCAGCAACTCGTCGAGCAGGCAGATAAACGTCGAACGTTCGAGGACCGTGGCACTGAATCGACGCAGGCGATCGCGGTCCGGGCCCATCTGGTCCGGTTCCAGTTCGTGAAAGCGCGCCAGTTGTTCCAGCAAGCGTGTTTTCAGCCCTTCCCAGCGCGCCGCGCTGAACAGCAAAGACCCTTGGCGGGTGTCGATCAGACGCACGTCCACGGGCAACACCCAGGTGTCGCGGGGGCGATTGAATTGACGCTCCAGGCGCACCGAGTCGAGCCCGGTTTCGCCGTGGGCCAGTAATGCCGGCAGGCAGTGTTCCAACTCGTTGTGCGTGGCCAGGGTGTGTAACTGCGCCAGTCGCTCGGGGCTGCGTCGTTGCCGGTCGGGCGCGAACGGGTCGAGCACCCGGCCACCGCCGAGGGTGCGTTGTGCGCTTTGGTCACGCAGGATCAGCGGATCGCCCTTGACCGCCTGCACCGGCGCATTCAGTAGCAGTTGCGCGAACATCCGTGCGCCCGGCGCCAGGCTGGTGCCCTCCAGCAACGCCACGCGCCCGGTCACGTCCTGGGTGCCGAGATGAACGTGCACCGGCTGAAAGTGCTCGAAAGCGCGCGGTTCGCCGGGCAACAAACGCAAGTCGATATCGATTCGCCGGGTCGGGGCATACAGCCATTCGGCGCACAGCCACTGTCCTCGATGTATCTGCTCCAGTGCCAGGCGTTCGGCACTGATGTTCAAGGCAACACGCTGACCGGCCAAGGCGACCTCGGCCACTCGATTCTGCGCATGCAGGCCGCGCACCCTCACCGGTTTGCCGAGGGGACCGAGCATCAACGTATCGCCGACCGCCACCTGCCCGGACAGCGCCGTGCCAGTGACCACGATACCCGCGCCCGCCACGCTGAACGCCCGATCGATCCACAGGCGAAAACCGCCTTGAAGACGGCGTTGAACGACCTCGCGTCGCGCCTTGATCAAGGCCTGACGCAGGGTGTCGATGCCCTGCCCGGTCACGCTCGACAGCACAATCTGCGGCGCCTCGGCATAGGGACCCGGCGCCAGCAAGGCGTTGACCTGCTCGCAAACGGCCTGCACCCGAGCCGTATCGACTCGGTCGCATTTGCTGATCGCCACCAGTGCCCGGGGGATGCCCAGCAGTTCGACGATGGCCAGGTGCTCGCGGGTTTGCGGCATCACCCCGTCGTCGGCCGCCACCACCAGCAGCACCAGATCGATGCCCTGTGCCCCGGCCAGCATGTTGTGGGTGAAGCGCTCATGTCCGGGTACGTCGATAAAACCGGTGAGGCCGGCGCCCGGTTCCAGCGCGGCATAGAGGTAACCGAGGTCGATGGTCATGCCGCGCTCACGCTCTTCCCGGCGTCGGTCACCGGCCTGCCCGGTCAGTGCCTGGAGCAATGCGGTCTTGCCGTGATCGATGTGCCCTGCGGTGCTGACGATCACTGTGCTGCTTCCCCCGCCTGCAACTGGCCGAGTTGTGCCAGCCACGCCGGCTCGTCGTCCAGTTGCCGCAAGTCCAGCCACAAGGCGTCGTCGTCGATGCGCCCGAGCACCGGAATCGGCAGGCTGCGCAGGTGCTCTTCCAGACCGTGCAGCCAACGACCGCGCAGACGTTTGGAGCAGTTCGGCCGCAGGCACAACGCCGCACTCGGCAAGCGCGCCACCGGTTGGCTGCCGCTGCCGATCATGCCCAGCGCCGGCACGACAGTGACGCTCCAGGCGGCGCCCAGCACCTGCGCCATTGACGGCAACAGGCGTTGGGCCTGGGCGAAGATATCCGCCTGGGGTCGGGTCAGCAGCCGCAGGCTCGGCAGCCGCTCGGCCAGCCGGTCCGGGTTGCGGTACAGGCCGAGCACCGCTTCGAGGGCGGCGAGGGTCAGTTTGTCGACGCGCAGCGCACGTTTCAGCGGGTTTTTCTTGATCCGTGCAATCAGCTCTTTGCGGCCGACGATCAAGCCAGCCTGGGGGCCGCCGAGCAGTTTGTCGCCGCTGAAGGTGACGATGTCTGCGCCATCGAGCAACGCCTGTCGCACCGTCGGCTCGGCCGGCAGGCCCCAGCGCGTGAGGTCCAGCAAACTGCCGCTGCCGAGGTCCTCGAGCAGCGGCAAGCCATGCTGATGCGCCAGTTGCGCCAGCTCTGCGGTGGGCACGCGGGTGGTGAAGCCCTGGATGCTGTAGTTGCTCGCATGCACGCGCATCACCAGACCACTGCGCGGGCCGATGGCGGCTTCGTAGTCACGGGCGTGGGTGCGGTTGGTGGTGCCGACTTCATGCAGTTTCACCCCGGCGCGGGCCATGATGTCCGGGATGCGAAAGGCGCCGCCGATTTCGATCAGCTCGCCCCGGGAAATGATGCCTTCCTTGCGCGCGCCGAGGCTGTTGAGGGTGAGCAGCACGGCGGCGGCATTGTTGTTGACCACGGTCACCGCTTCCGCGCCGGTCAGCTCGCGGATCAGGCCTTCGATCAGATCGTCGCGGTCGCCACGCTTGCCGCTGTGCAGGTCGAACTCCAGATTCAGCGGATAACGCGCGGCCATTTGCACTGCGTCTATGGCTTCTTCCGGTAGCAAGGCACGCCCCAGGTTGGTGTGCAGCACCGTGCCGGTGAGGTTGAACACCCGGCGTACATGGCTGCGATGCTGGTTGGCCAATCGCTCACCCGCCCTGCCCGCCAGCACTGGCGGGGCGAGTTCAACGGCGTCGAGTTGTCCGGCCAGCGCCGGTTCGCGCAAGTCGTCGAGCAACTGCCGCAGGCTGGCGAGCAAGGCATCACGGCCATAGCGTTCGGCCAAAGGCTGACACGCCGGGTCACGTAGCAAGCTGTCGATGGAGGGCAGGCGCAAGGCTGGGCTGGCGGATCTGGCGGACATCAGGCGCTCCGGCAAAGGTGGACCGCCTGAGTGTAGACGCTCGCGTCAGTCGCCTCCGGGGGCCAGCAGCAGATTGGGCGCCGGACGCTGAAAGCCCTCCTGTTCCAGGCGCATGTCGAGCATCAGGCTGCTCAAGTCGGCGGACAGCGCTTCGCCTTCGGCGTCGCACTCCAGATAGATCTGCTTGAGATAACTCTGGCAGCCGGGGCAGGTTTCGGCGCGCAACGGGGCTTTGTCGGCAGCGTGGCGGTCACTGTCGAAGCTGACGTATTGCAGGCCCTTGCTTTGCTCGCAATACACGCACTTGACCCGCACCACATGCCATTCGCAGGCGCACAGCGAGCACACCAGATAGCGCAGACCGTTGTATTTGCCGCGATGGCGAATCACCCCGGCCATGGCCGGTGAACCACAGGCCGGGCATTGGTTGAGGCTGGTGCCGGGTTTCAGGGCGAGGTCCGGCGTCGTCAGCAACCAATGACTCCACGCGACCTGCAACGCCGCGCCGAGAAACGGCACCAGGGCCGCCGGCAGCAAGGAGAACTGACCGCTGACCAAGGCCAGCGCCCAGGTCTTGAGCTGCCCGGCGCTGGCGTTGCGCAACGTCGTCACGGCCTGCTCCACCGGTGATTGCGCTGGGGGTTGATAGCCTTGCAACAAACCGTGCAGCCAGGGCAACCAGGCGTCTTCGCGCACCAGGCTGTCGGCGGCGAACGGTGGCAGGCCGTGCTCCAGGCAACGCTGGATACGCTGCGGGTCCGGCACGGCCGCGTCGGGCGGATCATCCATCAGACGCTGCTGCGCGTGACACAATCCGGCAATCAGGCGCAGGTACTCGGCCAATGGATGCCCTTCTGCCAGACGCTCCAGGCGCAGCGCGCGCAAGGTGAACAGGTTGGACGGTGGCAGGTGCAGAAACGGCGGTGCAGTGGCCGCCGCTTCGATCTCTCCTGGCTCCAGAATGGTGGCCAAATCGTTATCCTTTTTTGCTCAAGGGCGGGTCGGGACGCTCGTCACGCGTCACCTCGCGATACCACAGTTCATGGTGTTTCTTCGCCCAGGCACGGCTGACCCAGCCATGCATCATGGCGCTGACCGAGCCCTGGATCCAGATCCCGGCGTAGATGTGCACGATGATGCTCAGGATCAGCACGAAACCGGCCAAGGCATGCAGCAACATCGCCCAACGGATCAGGGTGATGCCGAAGTAGTCGCTGAAATACGCGCGCCAGATCACCAGGCCGGTGAACAGCAACCCGAACATGCACAGCAGTAAAGTCCAGAACAGCAATTTCTGCCCGGGGTTGTACTTGCCGATGGGGGGCACGCCCTCCTCCTCGTTTTTCATCACCCGGTCAATACGCTTGAGCCACAAGCGGTCATTGGCGATGAAGTAATTGGCGCGCCAGAAGCGCACCACCAGCCCGAGGAACAACAGGAACATCAACACGCCCATGAACGGGTGCAGGATGCGTGTCCACGGACCGCCGCCGAACAAGTTGCTCAGCCAGAACAGCGCCGGGTGAAACAACGCCAGTCCGGACAGCCCTGCCATGAAAAACAGGATCGCCACCAGCCAGTGGTTGGTGCGCTGGTTGGCGGTATAGCGAAGGATCTCTTTGCGGATCATGGCCTGTTCTCCCGCTTCGGATCATAGGTGTGCACCGACGGATCGACCTCATGCACCGCCGGGTCGTTGCCTGGCGGTAGTTCATCCTCCTCGACTACCTGCGGACCGACGCGCACGTAGTGGAAGAACCCGGCCAGCACCGCCGCGCCCATCGCCAGCAGCGCCAAGGGTTTGCTCACGCCTTTCCACAGGCCCACCAACGGGCTGATCGCCGGGTCGGCGGGCAAACCGGCGTAGAGCTTCGGCGTGTCGGCATGGTGCAGCACGTACATCACATGGGTGCCGCCAACGCCGGCCGGGTCGTACAGACCGGCCTGGTCAAAACCGCGACTCTTGAGGTCGACGATGCGTTCGGCGGCGTGTTCCTTCATGTCTTCCTTGGTGCCAAAGACGATGGCCCCGGTCGGACAGGTTTTCACGCAGGCCGGCTCCAGCCCTACGGCCACCCGGTCCGAACACAAGGTGCACTTGTAGGCCTTGTGATCCTTTTGCGAGATGCGTGGAATGTTGAACGGGCAACCGGTGATGCAATAGCCGCAACCGATGCAGTGGTCCTGGTTGAAGTCGACGATGCCGTTGGCGTGCTTGATGATCGCACCGGGGCTGGGGCATGCCGCCAGGCAACCGGGTTCGGCGCAGTGCATGCAGCCGTCCTTGCGAATCAGCCATTCGAGGTTGCCGGCGTCGTTTTCGTGCTCCGTGAAGCGCATCAGGGTCCAGGTTTCGGCGCTGAGATCCTGCGGGTTGTCATAAGTGCCGTGGTTGTGGCCGACCTCGTCGCGCAGCTCGTTCCATTCCGAGCAGGCGACCTGGCAGGCCTTGCAGCCGATGCACTTGGTGGTGTCGATGAGCTTGGCGACTTCCTCCTGATTGCGCACCGAGGACGGTACGGTGGTGGTGGCCGAGCGGGCAATGATGTCTTGGCTGGCCATTTAGATTTTCTCCACGTTGACCAGGAATGACTTGGATTCCGGGGTCTGGGTGTTGCCATCGCCGAGGAACGGCACCAGGGTGTTGGTCAGGTAACCGTGGCGCGTCAGGCCGGTGAACCCCCAGTGCAGCGGGATACCGATCTGGTGCACCACTTGATTGTTGACCTGCAACGGCCGAATCCGCTTGGTCACCACCGCCACCGCTTCGATATGCCCGCGCTTGCAGCTGACGCGCACACGGTCACCGGCGACGATGCCTTTCTCCTTGGCCAGCACTTCGCCGATCTCGACGAACTGCTCGGGCTGGGAAATTGCATTGAGCTTGCAGTGCTTGCTCCAGAAGTGGAAATGCTCGGTCAGGCGGTAGCTGGTGGCGGCGTACGGGTAATCCTTGGCCACGCCGAGGGAATCCCACACCGAGTCGAAGATCCGCGCCGCCGGGTTGCTGGTGGCTTTCTTGTTGTTCGGGTGCATCGGGTTGATGCCGATGGGCGTCTCGAACGGCTCATAGTGTTCGGGGAACGGCCCTTCGTTCATCTTGTCGACGGCGAAGAACCGCGCCACGCCTTCGGGGTTCATGATGAACGGGTTCATCCCGGCTTCCGGCGGCACATCGGCCTTGTAGTCAGGCACGTCGGTGCCGCCCCAGGCTTTGCCGTTCCACCACACCAGGCGTTTCTTCGGATCCCAGGGTTTGCCTTGCACGTCGGCCGAGGCACGGTTGTAGAGAATCCGCCGGTTGGCCGGCCAGGCCCAGGCCCAGCCCTGATGTTGATGCATGCCATACGGATCGCTGTTGTCGCGCCGGGCCATCTGGTTGCCCGCCTCGGTCCAGCTGCCGCAGAAAATCCAGCAACCGGACGCCGTGCTGCCATCGTCCTTGAGCTGAGCGAAGCCGGCCAGTTGGGCATTGGCCTTGACTGCCGCGCCAGTGGCGTCGGTGAAGTCGGCGGTGGCGGAACCGTTGATTTCCTTCGCCAGTTCCTCCGGCGAAGGCTCGTCGGCGATCTTGTAGGGCCAGGACAGTTTGAGGATCGGGTCAGGGTATTTCCCGCCTTCGCTCTGATAGCGTTGGCGCAAGCGCAGGTACAGCTCGCTCATGATGCGGATGTCGGTTTGCGCTTCACCGGGGCCATCGGCGCCTTTCCAGTGCCATTGCAGCCAGCGGCTGCTGTTGACCAGCGACCCGTCTTCTTCGGCGAAGCAGGTGGTGGGCAGGCGTATCACTTCGGTCTGGATGTCGGCGCTCTTCACATCGTTGAACGGCCCGACGTTGCGCCAGAACTCCGAGGTTTCGGTGGCCAGCGGGTCCATCACCACCAGCCATTTGAGTCTGGCCAGCGCCGCCATTACCCGGTTCTTGTCGGGTAACGCGGCGATCGGATTGAAACCCTGGCACATGTAGCCGTTGACCTTGCCCTGGCCCATCAGGTCGAACACCTTGAGGATGTCGTAGTTGGGAATGTCCAGTTTCGGCAGGTACTCGTAGCACCAGTTGTTCTCGGCGGTGGCGTTGGCGCCGTACCAGGCTTTCATCAGGCTGACGTGGAACTTGCCGTAGTTCTGCCAATAGGACAACTGCCCCGGACGCAACGGTTTCTGCGTGCGCTTGACGATGTAGGCGTTGTAATCCTGCTCGGCGTCGCCCGGCAGCGTCAGGTAACCGGGCAACGAGTTGGACAACAGCCCCAGGTCGGTCAACCCCTGGATGTTGGAGTGGCCGCGCAGGGCATTCACGCCCCCGCCCGGCATGCCGACGTTGCCCAGCAGCAATTGCACCATGGCGGCGCTGCGGATGATCTGCGAACCGATGGAGTGCTGGGTCCAGCCCAGGGCATAGAGAATCGTCATGGTCTTGCCCGGTTGCGAGCAGGTGGCGATTTCTTCCCAGATCTTTTTCATGGCATCGACCGGCATGCCGCACACCTGGCTCGCCAGGTCGATGTTGTAGCGGCTGTAGTGCTGCTTCATCAGTTGATAGACGCAACGCGGGTCTTGCAGGGTCGGGTCGACCCTGGCAAAACCGTCCTCACCCAGCTCGTAACCCCAGCCGGACTTGTCGGTATAGGCGCGTTTGGCCACGTCGTAGCCGCTGAAAATCCCGTCTTCGAAGCCATAGCCGGCTTTGACGATGAACGACACGTCGGTGTAATTGCGCACGTATTCGTGCTGGATCTTGTCCTCGGTCAGCAGGTAGTTGATCAGCCCGCCCATGAAGGCGATGTCGGTGCCGGTGCGGATCGGCGCGTAATAGTCGGCCACCGAGGCGGTCCGGGTGAATCGCGGGTCGACCACGATCAGCCGCGCCTTGTTGTGCGCCTTGGCTTCGGTCACCCATTTGAAACCGCAAGGGTGCGCTTCTGCTGCGTTGCCGCCCATCACCAGAACCAGATTCGCGTTGGCGATATCGGTCCAGGTATTGGTCATGGCACCACGGCCGTACGTCGGGGCAAGACTTGCCACCGTCGGGCCGTGTCAGACACGCGCCTGGTTATCAAACCCCAGCATGCCGAGACTGCGAATGACCTTGTGGGTGATGTAGCCCGCTTCGTTGGACGCCGCCGAGGCCGCGAGGAAACCGGTGGTCAGCCAGCGGTTCACCGTTTGCCCCTGGGCATTTTTCTCGATGAAGTTGGCGTCGCGGTCGGCCTTCATCAGGTCGGCGATGCGATTGAGCGCGTCATCCCAGGACACCCGCGTCCATTCGCTGCTGCCGGGCTTGCGGACCTGCGGGTACTGCAGGCGGCCGGGGCTGTGAATGAAGTCCAGCAGGCCTGCGCCTTTGGGGCACAGGGTGCCGCGGTTGACCGGGTGGTCGGCGTCACCTTCGATGTGGATGATGCTTTGCGCGACATTCTTCGCCGCATCGCCCTGGCTGTACATGATCAACCCACAGCCGACCGAGCAGTACGGGCAGGTGTTGCGGGTTTCATGGGTGTGGGCGAGCTTGAAGTGGCGCACCTGTTCGGCAAAGGCAGGCGCCGGGGCCATGCCCAACGCGCCCAGGCTAGAGCCTGCAAGGCCGATACCGGCGACCTTGAAGAACTGACGACGGCTGAGGTCCATCGTGCACTCCTGATCAGGTGGAGATCCGGTACGTTTCCCGGATTTTACTGGACAAACACGGTGGCGGCAGACGGGCTGCCGACACTGAAACTCTAGTCAACGCGAGGGGGTCCTGTGTGAAAACCGACCGTCGGCCGTTTGTCGAGTCGACGCAAACCCTGTGGGAGCGGGCTTGCCCGCGATGGTGGTGGGTCAGCCACTATTAATGTCGACTGTGCCGTCGCTATCGCGGGCAAGCCCGCTCCCACAGGGTTTTTCTTGTTCGGGCCATCGAGCAGGCTCGCTCCTGCAGGGGCTTGGCGCTTATCATGGCGCCATATTCAACCCAGCTTTCACGAGACTGCGCATGACTTTCGATTTTGATCAGGTGTTCGACCGCCACAACACCGGCAGTACCAAATGGAGCCGCTACCCGGCCGACGTGTTGCCGATGTGGGTCGCCGACATGGATTTCGCTGCGCCGCCGGTGATCATCCAGGCCCTGCAAAAACGCCTGGAACACCCGATGGTCGGCTATAGCGTGGCCTCGGACGACTTGCGCGAGGCCATCGTTGCCGATCTGTGGAACAAGTACGCCTGGCGCGTGGAGCCGCAGGAACTGATCTTTCTGCCGGGCGTCGAGTCGGGCTTCAACATGGCGCTCAAGGCCCTGGTGCAACCTCAACAGAATGTCGTGGTGCAGGTGCCGAACTACCCGCCGCTGCGCCATGCCCCGGGCCACTGGGGGCTGAACAAGGTCGAACTGGGCTTCGAGGCGCAGCCTGACGGTACCTACAGCACGCCGCTGGCGACCTTGAGCCAGTCGCTGCAAGGTGGCGGCGCGCTGCTGTTGAGCAACCCGCACAACCCGCTGGGCAAAGCCTTCCCGCGCGCCGAGCTGCAGGCCATTGCCGATGTCTGCCTGGAGCACGACGCCTGGATCATCTCCGACGAAATCCATGCCGAGCTGTGTTTCGACGGTCGCCAGCACATTCCGATGGCGACGCTGAGCCCGCAAGTCGCCCAGCGCACCATCACCCTGATGTCGGCCAGCAAGGCCTACAACATCGCCGGGCTGAAAACCTCGTTCATGATCATTCAGGACCGTCACCTGCGCGAACGCGTCAACCAGGCCCGTTGCGGCATGGTCGACAGCGTCAACCCCCTGGGCCTGGAAGCCACCCGCGTCGCTTATAGCGAAGCCGCGCCCTGGCTGAACGAACTCAAGGCCTACCTGCAAGGCAACCGCGATTACCTGGTAGAGGCCGTGCGCAACCGCCTGCCGGGCATCAGCATGAACGTGCCGCAAAGCACCTACCTGGCCTGGCTCGATTGCTCGGCGCTGGGACTGGACAACCCGCAGCAGTTTTTCCTCGAACAGGCCAAAGTCGGCCTGAGCGCCGGCCTGGACTTCGGCGATGACTGCCAACAGTTCGTGCGTCTGAACTTCGGCTGCCCGCGCTCGCTGCTCGAAGAAGGCATCGCGCGGATGGAACGCAGTTTGCGCAACCTCCACGCCTGACACGGCCCGATTGTAGGAGCGAGCTCGCTCGCGATGGACGTGAACGATAGCGCGCGTAACCAGACTTAACGCGGCGCACTCGAGACCATCGCCAGCAGGCTGGCTCCTACACGTATGCGTACCTGGCACGACCCATTGTAGGAGCGAGCTTGCTCGCGATGGACGTCAACGATAACGCGCGTAACCAGACTGAACGCGGCGCACTCGAGACCATCGCCAGCAGGCTGGCTCCTACACGTATGCGTACCTGGCACGACCCATTGTAGGAGCGAGCTTGCTCGCGATGGACGTCAACGATAACGCGCGTAACCAGACTGAACGCAGCGCACTCGAGACCATCGCCAGCAGGCTGGCTCCTACACGTATACGTACCTGGCACGATCCATTGTAGGAGCGAGCTTGCTCGCGATGGACGTGAACGATAACCCGTGTAACCAGACTTAACGCGGCGCACTCGAGACCATCGCCAGCAGGCTGGCTCCTACACGTATGCGTACCTGGGCAAGACCCATTGTAGGAGCGAGCTCGCTCGCGATGGACGTGAACGATGACCCGTGTAACCAGACTGAACGCGGCGCACTCGAGACCATCGCCAGCAGGCTGGCTCCTACACGTATGCGTACCTGGGCACGACCCATTGTAGGAGCGAGCTCGCTCGCGATGGACGTGAACGATAACCCGTGTAACCAGACTTAACGCGGCGCACTCGAGACCATCGCCAGCAGGCTGGCTCCTACACGTATGCGTACCTGGGCACGACCCATTGTAGGAGCGAGCTTGCTCGCGATGGACGTGAACGATGACCCGTGTAACCAGAATTAACGCGGCGCACTCGAGACCATCGCCAGCAGGCTGGCTCCTACACGTATACGTACCTGGCACGATCCATTGTAGGAGCGAGCTCGCTCGCGATGGACGTGAACGATAACCCGTGTAACCAGAATTAACGCGGCGCACTCGAGACCATCACCAGCAGGCTGGCTCCTACACGTATGCGTACCTGGCACGACCCATTGTAGGAGCGAGCTTGCTCGCGATGGACGTGAACGATAACGCGCGTAACCAGAATTAACGCGGCGCACTCGAGACCATCGCCGGCAAGCCGGCTCAAGGATTGCGTCGTTTTCATCTGTTGTATCCAATCTGAAATCCAAACCGAACTCAGCGCAAAACAACGGGGTCAACCCTTTGACTCCCAGCCTTGAGATCGGAGATTGATGATGGCCACCTACCCAAAACCACCCTTCCCCAAACAACAGCAACCCGTCCCCGGCTCCCAGCGCAAAATGGACCCTTATCCCGACTGTGGCGAGCAAAGCTACAAGGGCTCGGGTCGGCTGCAGGGCAAGATTGCCTTGATCACCGGTGGCGACAGCGGAATTGGCCGAGCCGTGGCGATTGCCTTCGCCCGTGAAGGCGCCGATGTGGCCATTGCGTATCTGGATGAGCAGGAAGACGCCGAAGAAACCGCACGCTGGATCGAACAGGCCGGGCGCCAATGCCTGCTGCTGCCGGGCGATCTTGCGCACAAGGTGCATTGCCGGGCGCTGGTGGAGAAAACCGTCGAGCGTTTCGGCCGCATCGATGTGCTGGTCAATAACGCTGCGTTTCAGATGACCCACGAAACCCTCGAAGAAATCCCCGACGAAGAGTGGTTGATGACCTTCGACGTCAACATCACCGCAATGTTCAGGATTTGTCAGGCGGCGTTGAAGCACATGAAACCCGGCAGTTCGATCATCAACACCAGTTCGGTCAACTCCGACATGCCCAACCCGACCCTGCTCGCCTACGCCACGACCAAAGGGGCAATCGCCAACTTCACCGCCGGCCTGGCGCAAATGCTCGGACCGAAGAACATCCGCGTGAACAGCGTGGCGCCGGGGCCGATCTGGACGCCGCTGATCGTCTCGACCATGCCGGAAGAAACGGTGCAGAACTTCGGCGCCAACACCCCGCTCGGCCGTCCGGGCCAACCGGTGGAAGTGGCGCCGATCTATGTGCTGCTGGCCTCGGACGAAGGCAGCTACATCACCGGCCAGCGTTTTGGCGTGACGGGCGGCAAACCGATCCTTTGACGAGTCGGGTGACGCAAAGATGGAACCGGCCGACCACTCTGGTGCTCCACCCTTCATAGGCCCTGCACTGCCGGGCCTTTGATTTCTGGAGGTCACCATGTCCGCACCTGATGACCCGAGGCCATGAGCTTCATTGCCTGGGTCGCCGTGCTGGGTGCCGTGCTGCTGGCATTGGCACTCGCCTCGTCCTACCTGCGCTGGATGCCGGTGACCACCTCGGCGGTGTGCCTGCTGCTGGGGGTGGGCATCGGTCCGGCCGGCCTGGGCTGGCTACGGCTGGATATCAAGGATGCCTCTGACTGGATGGAGCACCTGACGGAAGTCGCGGTGCTTTTTTCGTTGTTTGTCTGCGGGCTCAAGCTGCGCCTGCCGCTCAGGGATCGCAAATGGCGCGTGGCATTCGGGTTGGCGGGACCGGTGATGCTGCTGAGCATCACCGGCGTCTGCCTGCTCCTTCATGTTGCCTTCGCGCTGCCCTGGGGCGTCTCGCTGTTGATCGGCGCCATCCTGGCCCCGACCGACCCGGTGTTGGCCTCGCTGGTCCAGGTCAACGATGCCAAGGATGCCGACCCGGTGCGCTTCGGGCTGTCCGGAGAGGCGGGCCTGAATGACGGAATCGCCTTCCCGTTTGTGATCCTGGGCTTGCTGTTTCTGCAGCAAAGCGCCGGATCGTCCGGCGCCTGGCTCGATGACTGGGCACTCAAGCGGCTGCTATGGGCCGTGCCCGCCGGCTTGCTGATCGGCTATGGCATGGGCCGTGGTATCGGGCGTCTGACCCTGTCCATGCGCATCCGCAATGCCGACAGTACCCTATCGCCCAATGACTACCTGACCTTCGCCCTGATTGCACTGGCGTATGTCGCGGCGGAGTCGGTGCACGGCTATGGCTTTCTCTCGGTATTTGCCGCGGGGCTGGGGTTGCGCCGGGCCGAAGTCCAATCAGCGGGTGATTCACGGACCCCGGCCGAGCATCTGGTGCAACCGGTGGTCGGTCATCAGAACGTCGAACCGGACGCCGCCGTGCACGGCGATGTGGAGCATCTGGAGGACACACAAGTGGCGGCCGGAATCATGATCGGCGACATGCTGTCGTTTGGCAGCCTGGTCGAACGGGCCATGGAAGTGTTTCTGGTGACCTTGCTCGGGGTGGTGCTGGTGGGGCACTGGGACTGGCGGGCGCTGGTGGTCGCACTGGTGCTGTTCTGCGTGATTCGCCCGCTGAGTGTCGGGCTGATGCCCTGGGGCACTTTGCTCAGCGTCCGGCAACGACTGTTGGTGGGCTGGTTCGGCATTCGCGGCATCGGCAGCTTTTACTACCTGTTCTATGCCTTGAACCATGGCCTCGGCGCGTCGGTCGCCACCCTGTGTACGGATCTGACCCTGTCGGTGGTGGCCCTGAGCATTGTGCTGCACGGCATCAGCACGCAACCGATGTTGGCGCGTTATGAGCAGTACACCCGGTCGCTCACTTCATCGCCGAAGCAATCACTTCCACCAGGCTGAGTTGAGTAAAGGGTTTCGACAGCCTGGGCAGCGTGGTGGCGAATCCTTCCAGTCGCTCGGCATAACCGGTGGCCAGGATAATCGGAACGTTCGAATCCAGCGTGCGGATCGCATCCGCCAGTTGCGCACCACTCATCTGCGGCATGGCCATGTCGGTGATCACCAGGTCAATGCCCTGTTGCCCCGTAAATATTTCCAGTGCCTGGACAGCGGATGTTGCGCTGACGACTCGATGACCAAGGTCTTCCAGCAACAGACAGGTACTGGTCAGCACCAGGCTGTCGTCATCCACCACCAGGACGCACAGGCGAGGTACATCCGGTGTCACGGGCTCGTCGGCAACGAGGGCAGCCGTGCGCTCGGTAGCGACGGGCAACCACAGTTCCGCCGTGGTGCCCTGGTCTTTCTGGCTCTTGAGGACGAACCGTCCGCCCAATTGCGCGATAAAGCCGTGGACCATCGACAACCCCAACCCGGTGCCTTTGCCCAGTCCCTTGGTGGTGAAGAACGGGTCCATCGCCGACGCCAGCGTCGCCTCATCCATCCCTTCCCCGGTGTCGCTGACACTCAGGCACACATAACGGCCAGCAGCCAGTGCCGGGCGGTTGCCCTTCTGGAACTCTTCGGTGCGCGTGCTGATGACGATTTTGCCGCCATGGGGCATGGCGTCACGGGCGTTGGTGGCCAGGTTCAACAAGGCCAGTTCAAGTTGGTTGACGTCGGCCATCACCGATTCGACATCCGCGGGAAAACGCGTTTCCAATTTCACTGAAGGTCCCAACGAACTGCGCAACAGCCCGGAAATCCCCTGCACCAGGGCCGGTATCTCGACCGGTTCGGACTTCAGCTCCTGGCGCCGTGCAAAAGCCAGCATGCGCTGGGTGAGGGAAACACCGCGCAAGGCGCCCTGGGTGGCGTTGTCGAGCAAGCGCACGACTTTTGGGTCATCCGCCAGACGTTTGCGGACGATTTCCAGATTGCCAAGGATGACGGTCAACAAATTGTTGAAATCATGGGCGATCCCCCCGCTGAGTTGGCCGATGGCCTGCATTTTCTGCGCCTGGAACAGCGCTTCGCGGGTTTGCTCCAGCGTCTGCTGGGCCAGTGTCGATTCGGTGATGTCGCGGGTGATCTTGGCGAAACCGAGCAAGGTGCCGGTGTCGCCCCGGATCGGATCGACCACGACATGCGCAAGGAACTGCGTACCGTCCTTGCGCACACGCCAGCCCTTGCTTTCGAATCGCCCTTCACGGGTCGCGGTGTCCAGGGTTCGCTGCGGCTCGCCCGCCTCGCGGTCTTGCGGGGTATAGAACATCGAGAAATGCTCGCCGATCACTTCCTGGGGCAAATAGCCCTTGATGCGCTGCGCACCGAGATTCCAGTTGGTCACGCGCCCATCCGGGGCGAGCATGTAGATGGCGTAGTCCGTAACGCTTTGCACCAGCAAGCGGAACTGCTGCTCACTCTGCTTGAGGACTTCTTCGGCCATTTTGCGGTCGGTCAAATCACGGGTGATCTTGGCAAATCCCAGCAATTTTCCCGAAGGGTCGATAATCGGATCAATCACCACGTGGGACCAGAAATGCGTGCCGTCCTTGCGTACGCGCCAGCCTTCGCCTTCGAATCGTCCTTCGTCAATCGCCGTGTCGAGCGCCCGTTGGGGCAAACCGGCACGGCGGTCCTCATTGGTGTAGAAGCGCGAGAAATGCTGGCCGAGGATTTCCGCCTCCTCGTACCCCTTGAAACGCCTGGCACCGGCGTTCCAGCTGGTGATGATGCCGTCGGGGTCAATCATGTAGATCGCGTAGTCAATCACCGCATCGATCAACAGGCGAAAACGCTTGTCCTCAACGGCGTTGGCTTTGCTTCGATCCTGGTTCATTGGTCCCTCGGCGCTGGTGTTTAACTGGAGTATGCGGCAAACCGGGCATTTGGTGAGGCGAAAAAAGCCGGACCGTCAGAGCGCGGGGGCAATCGACCACCAACGCGGCAGCAGTTGCTTGACCTTGCTCTCGGCAAACCGGTCATCGATCAACATCACCACCCCTTGATCCTGTTGCGTGCGAATCACCCGCCCGGCGGCCTGTACCACTTTCTGCACGCCGGGAAAGAGGTAGGTGTAGTCGTAGCCGGCGCCGAAAATCGCCGCCATGCGCCGCTTCAACTGTTCGTTGACCGGGTTGAGCTGGGCCAGGCCCAGGGTGGCGATGAACGCGCCGATCAGTCGCGCACCGGGCAAGTCGATGCCTTCGCCAAACGCCCCGCCCAGCACCGCAAAACCGATGCCCTCGCCGCCTTCGGTGAATTGATCGAGAAACTGCTGACGCTGTTCTTCCGCCATCGCGCGAGACTGCGTCCACAGCGTGATCTGCGGGTGCCGCTCGGCCAG
The DNA here is from genome assembly GCF_054481235.1 of Pseudomonas fluorescens group sp. PF-69. Classification (NCBI taxonomy): domain Bacteria; kingdom Pseudomonadati; phylum Pseudomonadota; class Gammaproteobacteria; order Pseudomonadales; family Pseudomonadaceae; genus Pseudomonas; species Pseudomonas fluorescens group sp. PF-69. Next base: position 5,257,317 of record NZ_JBTMNC010000001.1, read on the forward strand.
CAACTGCGCCACTTGCTGCAGATAATCGAAACTGCTGAAGAACGCCAGGTAGTTGCCGGGACGCTGGGTGAACTGCTTGGCGATCAGCTCGACTATCGGCGCCAGCGAGGCTTCCCGATGGACGAATCGGGTGGAGATCCGGTCGACGATGTGCACTTGCAATTGGTCGGCATGAAACGGCGATTCGACGTCGATGCACACGGTGTTGGCCGGTGTGCCCAGTAGATCGGCGTAATAGTGGCGAGGGCTGAGGGTCGCGGAAAACAGCACGGTGCTGCGTGCGGCGGTCAGGCGTGGCCCGATGAAACCGGCGGGCACCACGTTGCGCAGGCACAGTTGCGAAAGGCATCGTTTGCGGTCGAGGTCGCGCTTGCTGATGTCGAACAGAAACTGTTCATCGAAGCGTTCGGCCACGCGGCAGAACTGCAGCATCTCGAAGTAGAAACTCTGTAACGCACTGTCCAGCCCTTGCGGGTGATCGTTCAGGTAATCACCGATGCTGGCAGTGCAGGAAGACAGCGCCTGGAGCAATTTTTCCGGGGGCTTGTCATAGGCCTGGTAGGCACCTGATTGCAGGTTATGCAGGGCATTCCATTCACGGTTGACCCGTTGCAGTGGCTTTTTCAGCGCTTCGGGCGCGGTTTTTCGTACGCCGTTGAGGGTCGATTGATCGAGGCTGGCGCTATACATCTGACGGCCACGCTCCACCAGATTGTGCGCTTCGTCCACCAGCACCGCGACAGTCCAGTGGTTGGCCTGGGCCAGACCGAACAGCAAGGCACTGAAATCGAAGTAATAGTTGTAGTCCGCAACCACCACGTCCGCCCAGCGGGCCATTTCCTGGCTCAGGTAATACGGGCAGACCGTGTGTTCCAACGCAACCTGACGCAAGGCGCCCTGATTCAGCAGGTTGAGCCCGTTGGCGGCCTGGCGTGCCGCCGGCAAACGGTCATAGAAGCCCTGGGCCAACGGGCAGGACTCACCGTGGCAGGCCTTGTCCGGGTGTTCGCAGGTCTTGTCCCGGGCGACCATTTCCAGCACCCGCAAGGGTGGCGCGTCGGCGCTGTCGAGGATCACCTGGGCGGCGTCCAGAGCCAGTTTGCGTCCCGGCGTTTTCGCCGTCAGGAAAAACACCTTGTCCAGTTGTTGGGGCGCCAGGGCCTTGAGCATCGGAAACAGCGTGCCGACGGTCTTGCCAATCCCCGTCGGTGCCTGGGCCATCAGGCAGCGGCCCGTGCTGACCGCCTTGAACACCGACTCGGCCAGATGACGCTGGCCCGGTCGAAAACCGGCATGGGGGAACGCCAACTGCTGCGCCGCCCGATTGCGCGCCTCGCGATGGGTCATTTCCTGAACGGCCCAGTGCAGGAACCGTTCGCAATGTTCCTCGAAGAACTGCTTCAGCTGTGCGGCGCTGAACGCTTCGAGCAGACAGGTTTCCTTTTCGCTGACGATGTCGAAGTACACCAGCGCCAGGTTGATCTGCTCAAGATCGAGCTTGCAGCACATCAACCAGCCGTAGACTTTCGCCTGGGCCCAGTGCAGTTGGCGGTGGTTGGCGGGTTGCTTGCTCAAGTCGCCACGGTAGGTTTTGACTTCTTCCAGGCAGTTTTGCCCGGGATCGTAGCCATCTGCCCTGCCCTTGACGGTCAGGTTCTGATAGTGCCCTTCGAGCGCGACTTCACTCTGATAACCCTCGGTGCGCCGGGATGCCACGGTGCGATGACCGACGATGCCTTCCAGCGCGGTCGGCGACGGCGTGAAGCGCAGGTCGAGGTCACCGACCTTGGCGGTGAACTCACACAGCGCCCGCACCGCAATGCTATAGCTCAAGCGTCTTGCTCCGCCCATTGCACGTAGCACACGGCAATCGGCATCTGGTGCTCATGGCAGAACTCCAGCCAGCGCAGCTGGTTATCCTGCAGGCGATCGCCGGGGCCTTTGACTTCGATCATGCGGTAGGTCTTCTGCTGCGGCCAGAACTGGATCAGGTCCGGCATGCCGGCGCGATTGGCCTTGATGTCCAGCAGCAAGCGGTTGAACCAGTGCTTGAGGTGCTCGGCCGGCAGGCAGTCGAGGGCCTGCTCCAGCAGATCCTCGCTGAGCACGCCCCAGAACACGAAGGGCGACTGCACGCCCCACTTTTGCGCGTAGCGTTCACCAATGGTCTGCCGGTATCGCCCGTCATCGAGTTCGGCCAGGCATGCCTGGAACAGGTCGGCACGTCGACTGTGGAAATCCTCGCTCAGCAGATCCACCGGGCCGCGCTGGAACGGGTGGAAAAACGCCCCAGGCAACGGCGCGAAAATCGCTGGCCAGCACAACAGGCCGAACAGCGAGTTGATCAAGCTGTTTTCAACGTAATGGACCGGCGCCGCCTCTTCGGACAAGTGCGCCTGGACGTGGTACTCCACCGACAAGGCCGGGTCGACCCTGGGCAATTGCAGGTCCAGGCGCACCATTTCCCGAGGGGATGCACGCTTCGTCGCCGGCCCGCCGAGTTTGCGCCGCAGCCTGGGCAGTACGCGGAGCAATTGTTGCTGTTCGGCAGCGCTTTGCGGTGATTGCCCGGCCTGGGTCGCGAGCTCCATCGCCAGTTCATACTCCTCGCAGCGTTCCAGTACGCGAATCAGCCGCAGGCGTGCACCGGGATAGGCGCACTGGCGGTACAGGGCCAACGCGGTGGAAAAGTCGGCAATGCGCTCGCAGTGTTGACCGATCTGGAACAGCAGCTTGTCTCGACGTCTTTGCAGCCAGGGATTGCTCAGTGTCAGGCCGTTGATCCGCTCGACGACCTCCGCCAGCGCCTCACCGGCCTCGAACTGCTGCTGTTGCTCATGCAGGAACAGGCAGGCGTCCACGTCCTCACGGCTGCGCAAACCGCGGGAGTCGGCGCTGAACTCGACTTTTTCGTAGGTAAAGATGCCCAGATCGGCGAGCACGAATTCGGACCAGTCCTGGTAAAGATTGCCGAAAAACATCAAGCGCAGTCGATCGCACAGGCCCATGATGGTCAGACTGTAGAGGCAATCGTCCAGTGTCGGGCACCAGTCGCGGAAGCTTTGCGTTTCTGGATACCGCTCGCTCAGCGCCGGCAGCCAGTCGGTTTTCTTGCCCTTGGGTTGATCGATGGCGCTGCCCAAGCATTGCACGATCTCGGCCTTGAGCAAGACCTCGAACAGCGTCTCGAGCGTCAACGGCGCCCGTGAATCGATCCAGCCCAGCGCCAGTAACGGGCCGGCGGCGCTGGCGATGTCGCCGATCTCGACGTAATGCAGCTTGCCGGCCCTGAAGTGAATGCCCTTGCGCATGACCATTCTGACCAGCAGGCCCCGGGACTCACGCGGCAGGCCATTGAATTCACGAATGAAGCGCTGCTCCTCGAGGCTCAGTACATCGGCATAGCGATGCTCAAGCCAATCAAGCACTTGCATGAAGTTATTGAGGTAATAGAACGGGTCGTCGAGAGGGTTTGCAGTCACAGGAAAAAGGGCCATGGCAAGCGAGTACTGGTTATGCGTACAGATACCAGTTACCCCCTGCCCGATGCAAACGAAAAGGGATAAAAGGCGGCACTGCCAGGTAATTTTCAGCGGATGTCGAACTTTCTGCCTTTGCGCGGCACCAACCGCGTTAGAGCTGCGGTCGTTTGCGGCCATGGCAGCGTTTTTTTGAAGTATGAGAGGTGGATATGAACATCAAGACTTTCGGCCTGCCCCTGGCAATCGCGGCCTTTCTGGCACTGGCCGGCTGCTCGACGCCAACGGTAGTGACGTTGCAGAACGGCACACAGTATCTGACCAAGGACATGCCTAAAACCAAGACCAAGGACGGCTTCTTCGAGTTCGAGGACATTTCCGGAGCCAAGGTCAGAGTCAACGCCAATGACGTGTCCACGATCCGCCGGGAAGACTGAGTAGCGAGTTATAGTTGATCACGTTCCCTGCTGATCCCCCCTTGGTGTGGCAGGTTTCGATACCTGCCTTACACTGCGATACACCCAGTGCGAGCGAATGTTTGCGCAGGCATGACGTCATGATTCAGGTGAAGCCGGAATGAAAACGCTCACACCCCTTTTGGCCTCTCTCCTCGCCGCCGGCGCGTGCGCGGCAACGAGCCTGTGCGCCGGTGCCGCCACTTCTTCACGAGAGTTCAAGACCAGCTTCGATTGCGCCACGACCAGAGTAGCCATCGAAAAGCGGATCTGCCGCGACCCGCAGCTGGCGCAAATGGACATCGAACTGCAGCGCCTCTATCTACTGGTGCTGACGGATGACCACGCCGTACCGCCTCGAAACAAGGTCGAAATCGACCAGCAGTTCTGGCTCGACGCCCGTAATCAGTGCGCCACGGATCGCGAGCCCAAGGCATGCACGGTCCGAAGTTATGCCGAGCGCGCCTATCAACTGCGCCAGGGCTCAGCCATCGCCAGGACCAAGGACCCCAGCCGCCTGACTGAAGGCCCCGTGACGTTTCGTTGCGCGGGATTGAACGCGTTGGTCGCGGCCACCTTCTTTACGGTCAACCCGGCTGTCGCGTACCTGAAGTGGGCGAACACCTCCGTTACCCTGAACCAGCAGCCGAGCACTATCGGCACCCGATACGGCGGCAAGGATTTCAGGGGCAGCTACAGCTTCTGGTACGACGGCGATGACGCCTTGTTGCAGATGCCGGGCTCGGCGGAAATGAGTTGCAAGGCCGAGCCGGTTGGCTGATGACACACCGGGACGTCCTGTCCCGATGGTCTGAACCGCTTAGCTACCGGTGCGAATCTTGTTCCACACGCGGGTGCGAATCCGGTCGATGTCCAGCGGCATGGCTTCCAGGGCGAACAATTTGCCCATCATTTCCGGGCTCGGATAGACCTTGGTGTCGTTCTTGATGGCCGGGTCGATCAGGCTGTCGGCCTGTTCGTTGCCATTGGCGTAATGCACGTAGTTACTGATATCGGCCATGACGTCCGGGCGCAGCAGGTAGTTCATGAAGGCGTACCCGGCCTTTTCGTCCGGGGCGTCGACGGGCATGGCCACCATATCGAACCAGATTGCGGCGCCTTCCCTGGGAATCGAATAACCGATGTCGATACCGTTCCTGGCTTCCCTGGCGCGGTTTTCCGCTTGCAGGATGTCGCCGGAGAAGCCGACGGCCACGCAGATGTCGCCGTTGGCCAGGTCACTGGTGTATTTGGACGAGTGGAAATAGCTGACATACGGCCGTACTTTCAACAGCAGCGCTTCAGCCTTCTTGTAGTCTTCCGGGTTTTTACTGTGAGGCGGCAGGCCCAGGTAGTTCAGGGCAGCGGGCAGCAATTCCGGGCCGTTATCGAGAATGGCCACGCCACACTTCTGCAGTTTTTGCATGTTCTCGGGCTTGAAGATCAGGTCCCAGGAGTCCACCGGTGCGTTGTCGCCCAGGACCGCTTTGACTTTGGCAATGTTGTAGCCGATCCCGGTACTGCCCCACAGATACGGAAAGCCGTGCTCGTTACCGGGATCGTTGGTCTGCAAGGCCTTGAGCAGAACCGGATTGAGGTTCTTCCAGTTCGGCAACTGGCTCTTGTCGAGTTTTTTCAGTGCCTTGCCTTCAATTTGCCGCGCCATGAAGTGGTTGGACGGAAACACCACGTCGTAACCGGATTTACCGGTCATCAACTTGCCATCGAGGGTTTCATTGCTGTCGTAGACGTCGTAAGTGAAGGCGATGCCGGTGTCTTTCTGGAAGTTTTTCGTGGTATCCGGTGCGATGTAGTCCGACCAGTTGTAGATCTTGACGGTGTCGGCGGCCTGACTGATTGAAGCGACGAGCATCAGCGGAGCAAGAGTCAGTGTCTTTCGGATCATGAGTCGATTCCTGTAGAGGCTGTTTTTGTTTGGCAGGCAATCAAGGGATCAGCGTTCAACTTTCTATTTTCAAAAAATCAATACATAGGTCTTGCGCACGGTTTCCTGGATATCCCAGATACCGAGGGTGTTGGCTGGCAACATCAGTGCGTCGCCGGCTTCTATGTGCAGGGTTTCGCCGCCGTCGTCCGGGGTGAAGGTGCAACGACCCTGAATGAAGTGACAGAACTCCTGGGCGACGATCTGCCGCCGCCAACGACCGGGCGTGCATTCCCATACCCCGGTTTCGACGCCGTCGTCGCGTTCGACGCTGGTGGTCGATGCGACTGCCACGGGCAAGCCCAGCGGCACGGCGACCGGGTTCGACTCTTGCAGTGCCAGGGTTGCTGTGTTCTTGAATTGCGTGATGCTCATGGGAGTACCTGTCGGTGAAGCCTATGGATGAAGAGCACGTCGGTCAGTGCATGAAACCTTCCATGAACCCCGCGACCCCGCTGGCAAGCTTGCGCCGCCAGGGCGCGGTGGCCGGGTTGGCCAGGGTCTGGTCTTCGTGGACGAAGCTGCGGATGATCGCGTTGTAGCCGAGCCAGCGGCAGGGTTCGGGCTCCCATGCCCTGAGCGCATCGAGCCCGTGCCGGGGGATGACCCACGGCTGGTGAACCAGTTCGGTGTCGCGCTGCAGGATCAGGTCGGCGAGGGTTCGCCCGCCCAGGTTGCTGGCGCCCACGCCCTCCCCGCCATAACCGCCGGACAAGGCGATGCCACTGGCGTGGTCGCAGAGCATGTGCGGCTTGAAGCGCCGCGACATGCCCAGGTTGCCGCCCCAGCCATGGGTGATCTGCACGTTCTTGAGCTGCGGGAACAACTCGCCGAACAGATAGCGGCGCAGCTCGATTTCGCTGCGGGTCAGGTTAAAGTCATGGCGCAGCTTGCCGGCAAACTGGTAGCCGCCGCGCGCGCCGAAGATCAAACGGTTGTCAGCCGTGCGCTGGCCATAAGTGACCTGACGGCTGCTTTCGCTGAACGCCTGGCCGTTGCTCAGGCCAATTTCATCCCAGGTAGCCGCGGATAAAGGCTCGGTCGCGACGATCAGGCTCTGTACCGGCAATTGGTAACGCCCGAGCGGCGGCAGCGTGACCGAATAACCTTCCACCGCCGGTACCACCCAGCGGCTGCGAACCGAGGCTTGCGCGGTGCGCAGGCTACCCGCCTGCCAGTGGGTGACCGGGCTGTTTTCGTAGATTCTGACGCCCATGCGCTCGACCGTGCGCGCCAGACCACGGACCAGTTTGGCCGGGTGCAGGGTCGCGACGTGAGGTGCGTAGATCCCGCCATAGGGCTTGGCGATGCGGATTTGCTGCGCCAACTGCGCTGGATTGAGCCAGCGGTAATCGTTTTCGTTGAGGCCCTGTTTATACAGCGAGTCCAGATACTGGCGAAGGCTTGTTTCCTGTTCGGGGTAACGGGCGGCACAGTACAGCACCCCGCCTTTGCGGTAATCGCAGGCGATGCCTTCGCGTTCGAGGACGATTTCCACTTCATCGGGAATGTTGTGCAGCAGGTCATAGGACGCCCGGCGCTGCACGGGCGACAAATCGGCGAGTAGCCGGTCTTCCCCCAGCAGATTGCCCATCAGCCAGCCGCCATTTCGCCCCGAAGCGCCAAAACCGGCGGTTTGCGCCTCGATGATGGCAATCTTTAGCGCCGGTGCCTGAAGTTTCAGGTAGTACGCCGTCCAGAGCCCGGTGTAGCCCGCGCCGATAATGGCCACGTCGACATCCAGATCCTCGGCCAGCGCCGGACGCGCCAACAGTGGCTCGTCGAGTTGGTCCATCCACAAACTGATAGTGCGCCACGCCGGCATGCAGGACTCCGCCACTCAAACTTCGATGGCGGTGATCCTAGTGCGTGGGCTCAGAGACTGTCTTGCGCGCGTGCACGCAAAGAAATTTGTTTGGCGTAGGCCTTGGGCGACTGGCCGGTGTGCTGGCGGAAACAGCTGTAGAACGCCGACAGCGAATTGAACCCGGCGGCAAAGGCCAGTTCGTCGATACGCAGCGGCGGTGTGGCGCTGTCCAGTGCCGCGAGCAGGTGTCGCAGGCGCGCCTGGTTGACGTAGCGATAGAAGCTCTGGCCCAGCACCTGATTGAGCAAATAGGAAATCTGATTGCGGCTGTAGCCGCACTCCTTCGCTACCCGCTGCAGATCGAGCTCTGGATCGAGGTAAGGCTGCTGGCGTTGGAAATATTGCTGCAAGTCCTCGGCCATGAAGCTCAACTGACGGGGCGACAATCCGAGCCGACTCACCGCCGGACGCTGGTTGTTGGCGGCCTTGCTGGGGGGCTGCTCATGCACCAGTGACGCGTATTCGTTGACCCGCCAGATCAGCCCGCCCTTGACCGTGATCGCCTCGCTGGCGCGGAACGACACCAGGCCGTCCCCGCCGCGCAGGGTAATGCGGTACTGAATGAATGCGGTGTTGCCATCAAGGCGGATACGGTCGGAATGCTCGAGCGCCTCATCCGGATCCCTTGGCATGCTGCTGCGCACGTATTCACGCAATTCCGCCAGGCCCATCACCCGATTCTGGAAAAAATCGCTGTACAGGACGTCCGGGTGATACAGCGCCATGACCCCATCCAGGTCCCGGTGTTTCCAGCGCAAGTGGTAGCGCATGACCGTTTCGCCCGTGGCCTGGGTTTGCTGCGGGCCATCATCTTCGACGTGCATAAGGGTCTCGAAGAAAAGAGCCGACTTTGCCGAACTTCTGCCGCCGCTTCAATGGTCAACCGCTGGCAACCTTTTATCGGAAAATTCGCCGAGTCGTGCGCTGGATCAAGAAAGCGCGAGGCAATCGCCAAACGGACTGAAAAAAAAACATGATTTTCACATCCGGGTGCTACTTTTAAAGTCTGTCACCGGTTGAACCAATGAAGGTTCTTCCCTCCTACCATGAGCTAATGGAAGCGCTCGATGAAGAAGGCGGGCAACATATGAATAAAGGGTTCAGTAAGGTTACGTTTCCAAACGCCTGTCAGCTGATGCGCTGGCATTTTCATCCCATGGGTTTCGAGGCGAGCATGGACGCCCCGGGCAGCATGATTGCCCGTCTGTTCGATCGCGCCACTGGCGAGACCATGATCGCCATTGCCGGTATTCCTTGTGCAACGGTCATGAATGCAGCCGATGTAGAGCGAATAATCGAAGCCGTGGAGGATGAGCTTGAAACGTTCATTCCCCCGGCCGCCCTCAAAAGTTATGCCTGAAGGTCGAAAAACCGCAAAAGCCCACTTTCGTGGGCTTTTTGTTGGGCGGGATTTCAAGTCGCAGAACTTGCAGCCCGATGATCGGCAAAAAACGCCTTGCCCTTGCCGATGCGATCAGACGCCTTGGGCATATTCACCGCCTGGGTATCCTGGGCATCGACGTACCAGTAGCAATGACTGACAGCCCGGGTAATGCCGACATATGCCAGCCGCAGGATTTCGTCTTTCTGCGCGTTGTCATAGGGCTCGCTGTCGCCGGCCTTGCCCAGGCCCGCCATGCGGTAGACCTGATTCTTGTAAGGTGAGCTGGTCAAGTGCTGACAGTCGCCGAGCAGGAATACGGCATCAGCCTGCAAGCCCTTGGCGCTGTGGTAGGTCAGTTGCTTGAGGCGCCGTGCTTCATGCGGCAAGCTAGAATCAACGTTAACTACGGACTGAATATGCTGTTCTATCAATGACTTATCGCTACTTTTTCGATAAAGCATCAAGATTGAATCGCCCTTGCGGTAGTGCTCCATCAGACACGCCGCCATGGCCTGGTCATCACGATCGAGCACCTTGACGGGCCACAAGTCCTTGGGCTCGCCGCCGGCCCTGGCCTTCTTGCCCGGAATCGCTGGCGCGGCACGAACGATGTGTTCGGCGGCGTCGATGATGTGTTGGTGACTGCGATAGTTGTCGCTGAGCATGACCCTGGTAGTGCCTGGCGACGAGAATTCCTTGTTGAACTCCATGAAATAGCTCGGCGAACTGCCGCGCCAACCGTAGATCGACTGCCAGTCGTCCCCCACGCAGAGCAAGGACGAGCGCTGCGCTCCGCGCCCCACATGCATGGCCGGCCCACGACTGCGTATCTCAGCCAGGCTGGCGCGAATCCAGGAGACAATTTGCGGCGATACGTCCTGAAATTCATCGATCATCAAATGTGACAAGGGTCGCAGCAGCTCATCGCTGAGCAGTTTCAGGTTTTCCGGGGAATGTTCGCTGAACAAGGCAAACATTCGGTTGTAGGTCATGATCGGCGGTTTCTGGTCGAGCAAATGGTCTTCCAGCGCACGCCAGTACAGGCTCAATGCCTCGAAGAAAAACCGGTCCGGGTCGTCCTTGGCAAAGCTCATCTGGCTGACTGCGTTCGGCACATCCAGGCCGAGGTTCTCGATAAACCCGGCTGCGGCGACAAAAGCGTCCAGCAACGGCGCGGAAGCGAGCTCACCCTTGACCTTGTAATCAAAGCCCGGCCCGGCACTGGCGTCGCCGGCCAACGAGGCCAGCACACGCCTGGATGATTCGTAACTATCCAGCCAAATCAATGGCTTACGACAGAAAGCTTGAAACAGGGTGCGCTTTACTGCCCATTCCGCGCGAACCGTCAATTTGGCGTTCGGACGGCTGACCTGGGGGTTTTCCCCAGGATCGAAGCCCAACATCACCCACGCATCCAGGGACGGAATGTAGCCATGGCAATGGAATGTCGAGCCGTTGATATCGAAGGTCTGGCGATTCGGCTCAATGCCTTTGATCGGCCAGGCGCGCGCCCTGAACCACAAGTCTTCCACCGTGTCGCACAGTTCTTCGTCACGCTTGGCGGCCAGTTCGGTCACCGCCATGCGTTTTTGCACATCAGGGTGATCACGCTCCAGCTCCTTGAGCTGCAGGGCGTGGCGCGACAGGGGCTTGATCAATTCGCGAAAACGCTCATCGCGCGTATGCAAGGCGTGAAAACAGGTGTTCAGTTGCTGGCGCTGGGCATCATTGATGCGCAGGTCAAATGGATTGCTGTCAGCGTCCTCCTCACCGTTCTGTGCACGATGACTGAGGTTCTCAAAGGCTTGCAGGCGTTCGAAGCCGGGCAAGCTGCGGACCATCGGCAGGATCCGCGAGTGGAAAGTGCGCACCAGGTCGCGAGCGTCCTTGAGACTGAGGGTATGCCCCCAGAGCGCGAACAGCTCGATCAACTTGTTGATGAAGTCCTTGCGTGATTCTCGGGTGAAGGTCACCACGGTCATCGAACTCAGCTCGAAGCCCAGATAATGGCTCAGCAGCACGATCCGCAGCACCAGGGTCGTCGACTTGCCCGCGCCAGCGCCGGCGATCACCGAAGTGGTTGGTGTGTCGCTGAAGATCATCTTCCACTGGGCCGCGCTGGGCTGGGCATGAGGCGCAAGCAGTCGCGCGACATCGGCCTTCATGCGCTTCTTCACCTCGGCGTTCAGCGGCAAACGCCAATCGTCGAACAGGTGATCGTCGACAGTGGGGGGCCGATGCTCGGTCGAACGCGAATCGCGAATCAGCAGGACCTGTCGCCCCTCTTCCAACCCTTCGAGCTTGCCTTCCTTGTAGCCGTAATCCACTCCCGCCATGTGCCCGCTGCGGAAGCCGTCAGCCTGACCGTGCAGCCAGGATGCTCGGTGTTGCGCGCGCAACCGCGTCAAGCCGTGACCAAAGAATCGGGCGGCCAGGCGCTTGAGCAGCGGCATCTCGGCCAGAGGACGAAGTTCAGGCGGAAGATCGGGGGTGTGTTGCGGCACGCGGACGGACTCCAGGGTGTGAGGCTGTTGAGGGCTATGGTGTCTGCATTTGCCGTCGAGTTCTAGTGAATTGCTTATGACTCATTAGCTTATGCGATGAACTGAAGGTGGGATGAGAATGTTTTGAGTGGCGAACCATCAGCCATTTCGATTGTTATGCGGCATTTTTTACGCTTTTTATCGATTATTACCTGAAGGATGATGCCCGTCATCAACCACCGGTCTCGCTTCATGGCCCAGGCCTGCCGCCCCATGACGAACCTTTCAGGAGACGATCATGCTTGAACTCAGACCTTTCAACTCGCTCGGTGGCGCTCACCACGGCTGGTTGGATGCCCATCACCATTTTTCGTTCGCCGAGTACCATGACCCCAAACGCATGAACTGGGGCAACCTGCGGGTCTGGAACGACGACGTAATCGCCCCAGGCACCGGTTTCCCGCAACACCCGCATCGCGACATGGAAATCATCACCTATGTCCGTGAAGGGGCCATTACCCACCAGGACAACCTTGGCAACAAGGGCCGCACTGAAGCCGGTGACGTACAGGTCATGAGCGCCGGCACCGGGATTGCCCACAGCGAGTACAACCTGGAGGCGACGCCGACCAAGATCTTCCAGATCTGGATCATTCCCAACGAATCCGGCCTGGCGCCGTCCTGGGGCGCCAAACCGTTCCCTAAAGGCCAGCGTGAAGGTTTCGTGACCCTGGCCAGCGGCAAGGCTGGCGACGATCAAAGCTTGCGCATCCGTGCCGATGCACGGCTGGTGGCGGCCAACCTCAAGGCCGGCGAAACCGCTGAATATCACCTGGAGAACGGCCGTCGCGCCTACCTGGTGCCAGCCACTGGGATCATTGAGATCAATGGCTTGCGTGCACAAGCTCGAGACGGTGTTGCGGTCGCGCAAGAATCCGTATTGCGGGTGACGGCCATCGAGGACAGCGAAATCGTGTTGGTGGATCTGGCCTAACCCGGTAAACGCCGGGCAAAAAAAGGGGCAACCGTGATGGCTGCCCCTTTTTTGTCTATCTCGGTGTGGCGAGGGGGCTTGCCCCCTCACCACAGGTCCCTCAATCACTTCGCGGAGATGGCGCCGTCCACCAACGTTTGAGCTTCGGCCACCAATTGCTTGAGGTGTTCGTCGCTGACAAAGCTTTCCGCGTAGATCTTGTAGATGTCTTCCGTGCCCGACGGACGCGCCGCGAACCAGCCGTTCTCGGTCATGACTTTCAGGCCGCCGATGGCCTGGTCGTTCCCCGGAGCGTGGCTGAGGATGCTCTGGATCGCCTCGCCCGCCAGTTCGGTGGAAGTCACCTGCGCCGGCGACAGCTTGCTCAACAGGGCTTTCTGTTCCGGGTTGGCCTTGGCATCGACCCGCACCGAGAACGGTTCGCCCAGTTCATCGGTCAAGGCACGGTAGGCCTGGCTTGGATCGCGACCAGTGCGAGCGGTCATTTCTGCGGCCAACAGGGCCGGGATCAGGCCATCCTTGTCGGTGCACCAGACGCTACCGTCCTTGCGCAGGAACGAGGCACCGGCGCTTTCTTCGCCGCCAAAGCCCAGGGATCCGTCGAACAGGCCATCGGCAAACCATTTGAAGCCGACCGGCACTTCGTACAGGCGACGGCCCAGGCGCTTGGCCACGCGATCGATCAAGCCACTGCTGACCACGGTTTTACCCACGGCGGCATCGGCACGCCATAGCGGGCGGTTCTGGAACAGGTAGTCGATCGAGACCGCGAGGTAATTGTTCGGCGCCAGCAGGCCGCCGGACGGCGTGACGATGCCATGGCGGTCGTGATCCGGATCGCACGCGAAGGCCACGTCGAAGCGTTCCTTCAGGCCGATCAGGCCCTGCATCGCGTAGCTGGACGATGGGTCCATGCGAATCTGGCCGTCCCAGTCGACGGTCATGAAGCGGAAGGTCGAATCGACCTGTTTGTTCACCACCTCCAGGTCCAGACGGTAGTGTTCGGCAATCGCCGACCAGTAGCGCACCCCTGCTCCACCCAGTGGATCGACACCCAGACGCAGCTTGGCGTCGCGAATGGCATCGAAGTCGATCACGTTGATCAGATCGGCGACATAGGTATTGAGGTAGTCATGGCGATGGGTGGTGCTGGCCTTCAGTGCCTGTTCGTAACTGATGCGCTTGACGCCGGCCAGCTTGTTGGCCAGCAGCTCGTTGGCCTTGGCTTCGATCCACTTGGTGATGTGGGTATCGGCCGGGCCGCCATTGGTCGGGTTGTATTTGTAACCACCGCTTTGCGGTGGGTTGTGGGACGGCGTGATGACGATACCGTCCGCGAGCCCCGAAGTGCGTCCGCGGTTGTAGCAGAGAATCGCGTGGGAAATCGCCGGGGTCGGTGTGTATTCATCGCCTTCGGCGATCATTACCGTCACGCCATTGGCGGCGAGCACTTCAAGGGCGCTGGCACCGGCCGGGGTGGAGAGCGCGTGGGTATCGATGCCGACAAACAGCGGGCCATCGATGCCCTGGGCTTCGCGATACAGGCAGATCGCCTGGCTGATCGCCAGGACGTGCCATTCGTTGAAACTCAGGTCGAACGAGCTGCCCCGGTGCCCGGACGTGCCGAAGGCGACGCGCTGGGTGGAGATCGAGGCGTCAGGCTGGCCCGTGTAATAAGCCGTTACCAGTCGCGGGATATCGACCAACAGTTCTGCCGGTGCCGGTTTACCCGCAAAAGGACTGAGTGTCATGCAAAACCTCTGGAATAGAGTGGTTCAGGGATAGGAGCGCAGTTTACTGGCAGTTTGACCATAGTGCGATGGGATCGATCCATCAGTGTGGCTGATGTTTTACCGCCCTGCTCACTCGATTGCTTCCAGGCGCAAAGCGTCCCCCAGCAAGCCCAGCGCATCCGCCAGGTCCTGTTCGCCACCAAAGGTGTGGCTCAAACGCAGATGTTGTGCGTGCAGCCCCTGAAGACTGAACAGCTCTCCTGGCGCAATCACTACCTGGTGCTTGAGCAGGCGTTGAAAAACCCGGCGCACATCGACCCGGCGCGACGAGTTCACCCAAATGGTTGCACCACCGTGCGGCTCGACGAACTGCAACGCATCGCCCATCCGCTCCTGCAGCAGTTGGGTCATCTGCGTCTTGCTGTCCTTCAGCCGCCGCCGCAGTACCTGCAGATGCTGATCCACGCGTCCATTGCCGTACAGACGGGCAATGGCTTTCTGGCGGATCGGCGAAAGACGGAAGGCGCGTAACAGAAAATGCCGCTGCAACTCGTCTCTCAGATGGCGCGAAAGCAGATAACCGTAGGGCGCTTCGGGGCCGATGATTTTTTCGAAGGTGGAAAACACGATCAATCGCTCGACAGGCAGCAGGTCGCGAAAACGCAGACCCTCCGGTTCGAAACCCAGTTCACCGTAGCAATCGTTTTCCAGGACCTGGCAGTCATACCGCTCCAGCAGTTGCGCGATGGCTTGTCGGTTGTGATCCGGGGCCCGGCTGCCTCGGGGCATGTTCAGGCCGGAGGACACCATGACCAACCGCACCGATTCGGTTTCGAGCAGGTCCTTCAGACGCTGGATATCCAGCTCGCCGTCAGCCAGGACCGGCCATTCGATCACCCGCACGCACGCCTCCTGAAGCAAGCGCAACAGCGCCCAGTCGCACGGCGACTCGACCACAACCGTGGCGTCCCTGAGGCACAACACGGTGATCAGGATTTCCAGCACGCCCCGAAGATCGGCGCCGATGTAAACATCATCGGCGTGCCAGCACCGCACCGGCGAAGAGGTGTAGCGCGCAGCCAGGGCGGTGCGCAATTCCAGTTCGCCACAGGGTTGTGAAGACGGTTGCGGCTGGCGTGGATATTGGCGCAGCAGCTCTCTTTCCAACAGCAACAACGGGCTGTCCAGTGACTGTAGCGATGCGGGCTCGTCGGCGCTCAGGTTCAGCGTGCCAGGGCGTCGCGCATTGCTGTAGACCATTTCCAGCAGGTCGTCGCCACTGTAGAGCGTGCTGATGGACGGCACCGGCATTGCGTAATAACCGGACTTGGCCAACGAGTAGACGCGCCCTTCCTTCTCCAGCAGCGAGTAGGCGTACTGAATGGTCGAGATCGATACGTTCAGGCGCTGGGCCAGTTGGCGCAACGATGGCAGGCGAACGCGCGCATCAGTGGCATGCTCGCTGATCAGGCTGGTCAGATAGCGGTACACCGCCTGATACGCAAAATCCGTTTCCCGCGGCCCTTTCATGGGAGATGGCCGATAACGAGGCGTCTGAAGCTCACTTTCACCGACCCGCCGACCATTCACTCGTCACGGGGGCGGCGTTTTCGCTGCCCTCAATGTTCGACGGCGTGTCGGCACCTGCCGGTTCGCCCGCCCAGCCCTCATGGGCGGAGACCGATTTCATGTGGTACAGCTTGCCGATCAGACTGACCGGCAAGCCGCTGACATCAACCATCCATTGCATGACCTGCTCGGCGACCGGTTGCCCCTGCATGGCCCGGTGCAGGTCGGGCATGGCCACGAGCATGCCGGGGTGGCACTGACGCAGGAAGCGCTCAAGGTTTGCGCCATTGTCGACGAAAGGCGCAAACAGCAGACACACCAGTTGTGCCTCGCTCAACCCAAGATTGCGCTGGATCTCGGCCGTCGTACGTACGCGTTGCTCAGCCAGTGTCGCGGGGTTGCCGAAGGCTTCCACCGCCTGCTCGCACAGGCGCTCCGGCAGTTGTTTGCGGCGCATCATCACCAAGGTGCGCTGCAGGTATCGGGCGACGCCCTCCTCATAGGTTTGCCCCTGCATGAAGCAGGCTTGCAGGCCTCGAACGTGTGCCAGGACATCAAGACTCACGTACTCGTTGTCGCTGAGCTGAGTCGACAACTCGTCCGCCTGGAAGCCGAGAAACTCGGTCAACAATGGCCAACGGTCTTCCAGATTATCGACCAGGATGTCGTGAATATTGATGAACGCGGTACGCCGACAGGTTTCAAACTGATCGGCCGGACGCCAGGGTGCCTGGCCATGCTCGCCATATAACGCGCGGAAGCAGTCGCCCCCCAATTCGTCCAGCAAAGCGAACAGGCCGTCGTAACCCGGCTGGACATGGTTCAATGGCTCGAGCCCGGCTTTCGCGATGGCACGTCTCAACCCTTCGATAAATTGCTTCTGTTGGCGAAGCGTGTCGCCGCTGACCAAAGCATCGACGCCATGGTTCCAGCGGGCTATTTGCCCATAGAACTCGCCGGTGGCCAGATAGCCGTCATCCCATAGATCAAGCGGCTGATCCCATACACGACGATGGCCAATCATCAACTGGTTCATTCGGTGGGACTCGCGCCCGGCCCTGGACGTCGGTGCCACGTGATCGAACGGCAGGACTTCCCTGTTATCGACCATCAGCACTTCGACCCGTGGATCGTCAAAGACGAACAACGCGCTGCACGCACGATGAATGTTTTCCAGCGCCGTCGTGCTGGTGCTGTTCAAGCGCAAGGTCGCCACTCGCAGCTGGAATGTCGCCGGGGACCGGGTGGCGATCGTCAATTGCGCGGCGCGCAGCATCGCCAGGGTGTAACAACTGTCACGGGAACCGGACTGGATCGCCAGCACCTTGAAGTCCGCTATTTGATCCATACCGCCAGCCGCCACTACCAGGCGCTGGATCAACAACTGCAACGCAGTTCGTTCGGCACGGGAAAAAAAACCCAGCAAGCGTTGCAACACTTGTTGATAGACATAGTTCATCGCTTGATCATGGATGCTGGTCATTTTTATTTACCTGATGCTCATAAATTCGATATCGCGCGCAATAACTGCACGCACAACGCAAGGAATTGTCTGGAGATGATTTAGTTACGGAACATGATTGCCAAATGTTAACACTTAAGTTTTCTGGCCAAGATTTGAACGGGCTGGACGTTACCAGCGTGTTGAATACCGTCTGCGCTGAGGAAACGCCCGGCTGGCAAGGTTTCTTGCGTTTGCGCTCGACGCCCTAGGAAGTTTCCGACAGAGCCCCACAGACGCGTAATACAAAAAATAAAGAAAGAAGTTGCCGGTGATTGTTCGATAACGGCGTAACACCCCACTCTTTTTTGGATATGTATTAGTGCT
Organism: Pseudomonas fluorescens group sp. PF-69; assembly: GCF_054481235.1. Taxonomy (NCBI): domain Bacteria; kingdom Pseudomonadati; phylum Pseudomonadota; class Gammaproteobacteria; order Pseudomonadales; family Pseudomonadaceae; genus Pseudomonas; species Pseudomonas fluorescens group sp. PF-69. The sequence goes on from NZ_JBTMNC010000001.1 coordinate 5,275,054, forward strand.
GCATAGCGAAAAGTATCGATCTGATACCTGACCATGACTCATTCCTTGAGATGAAAGTAATCATTCAATTATCAGGGCTTAGATGCTGATTAGAAGCTACAGATCGAGAGCAAAAACCAGTTCAGTTGCTGAACCGGCCCGTCGGCAGGCCGATGGGGTGTCTCATGGCACAAGGTGCCGACAGTAAAAAGTCCGTGCTGGCACGGACTTTTTGGGGGGGGGAGTCAGGCCGGTTCGACCTGTAGCGCAACCCGCTCGCGGCATGGGCATTCGTCCATGTAGCGGTGTGCTTCGACAAACTCGGAAAACGGGAAGACCCGAGTCTTGAGTGGCAATACTACGCGATCAGCGGTCAGCTGGTTGATGTCGCGCAAGGCACGGTGCAATGCCACCTGATCCTGGATGATGCCCAGTTCCGGCTTGCCGGTGAAGTTGCCGATGCAGTGCACAAAGAACTGAATGTTCTTCTGGAACGCTGCGCAGGCCGGGAATGGCGTCTGGTTGCCCCCTTGCAGGCCATACAGGACCAGGCTGCCCCGAGGCGCCAGTACATCGCCAAGCAGCGACATCTGCGGTCCACCCAGGCCATCGAACACCACATCCACACCACGGTTGTCGGTGATTTTGTTGATCCGCATCAGCAGATCTTCTTCCTCGGTGACGATCACTTTCTCGGCACCCAGCGACAGCAGGTATTCACGTTCATCCGCAGTTTTGGTCGCCGCGATCACCCGTACGCCCAGGGCTTTGCCCAGTTGCACAAACGATGGACCGGCGCAGTGACTGGCGTCGGTGACCAGCGCAAATTGCCCGGGTTTGACCCGCGCCAGATCGACATAAGCGAAATAGGCGATCAGCAGCGGTGTGTAGTGCACGCTCGCTTCAATCGGGCTGAGTACATCGGGATAGCGGGTCAGTGATGTGCGCGGCAGCACGATCAGCTCGCCGTAGACCGGATAGTCGTTGGGGCTTTCGGCCGGAAAACTGGCGACCTTGTCACCGACTGCCAGGTCATCGACACCTTCACCGACAGCGGTGACGATACCCGCCATTTCCTGGCCAAGGCCGGACGGCAGACGGGCGTGGGACGGCGCCAGGTTCTGGCGCCACAGAGTGTCGTACCAACTGATCCCAATGGCTTCGACGCGCACCTGCACTTCACCCGGTGCAGGCAGAGACGCCGCATGCTCTTCGCATTTGAGCACCTCGGCTGGACCAAACTTGTGAAAACGGATCGTGCGGGACATCGCAAACCTCGCCAATTAAACCTCTAATGCCCTGAACTCTAGCTGGGCTTTTAGCCCAAGACTATCAGTGGCTATTAATAGTCGACATGCCTGTCATTGATTCCGCCGCAGCGCCAACATTCTCAAATGTCGTAGGAAACCGAAGCCGTCCTTGTAGGAAAACTGAATTACTCGGTGCAGAGTACCAGCCTTTCCCCGTAATATTCTCGCTGGCCATTGTTCTCATATGGCTGCACACGTCAAGTTTGCTGACTCTGCCAGGACTCCAGATGAATCGTAATGACCTGCGTCGTGTCGACCTGAACCTGTTAATCGTATTCGAAACATTGATGCACGAGCGCAGTGTGACTCGCGCTGCCGAGAAACTGTTCCTCGGCCAACCGGCCATCAGTGCGGCGCTTTCACGCCTGCGCGGGCTGTTTGATGATCCGCTGTTTGTGCGCACCGGCCGCAGCATGGAGCCGTCCGCCCGGGCCGTGGAGATCTTCGCCCTGCTCTCACCGGCGCTGGATTCGATTTCCACCGCGGTCAGCCGTGCGGCCGAGTTCGATCCGGCCACCAGTACTGCGGTGTTTCGCATCGGGTTGTCGGACGACGTTGAATTTGCCTTGCTGCCCATGTTGCTCAAGCGGCTGCGCGCCGAATCCCCGGGGATCGTCCTGGTGGTGCGGCGGGTCAACTACATCCTGATGCCAGGACTGTTGGCATCCGGTGAAATTTCCATCGGTGTCAGCTACACCACCGATTTGCCGGCGAACGCCAAGCGCAAAGTACTGCGCCGCAGCCAGCCCAAGCTGTTGCGGGCCGACACCGTGCCGGGGCCTTTGAGCCTGGATGATTACTGTGCGCGGCCCCATGCGCTGGTGTCGTTCGCGGGCGATCTCAGCGGCTTCATTGATGAAGAACTGGAAAAGCTTGGGCGCAAACGTCACGTGGTACTTGCCGTACCGCAGTTCAACGGCTTGAGCACCCTCCTCTCCGGCACCGACATTGTGGCGACCGTGCCGGACTATACCGCCGACGCGCTGACCGCCGCAGGCGGTGTGCGGGCCGAAGATCCGCCGCTGCCGGTGCGCAGCTTCGAATTGCACATGGCCTGGCGCGGGTCACAGGACAACGATCCGGGCGAGCGCTGGTTGCGGTCGCGGATTCAGATGTTTTTCGGGGATCCGGACAGTCTCTAGGCGTCGTCGGGCAGGCTGTTGATCTGATCATTTCTGCCATTTGATAGACCAAACACCCACGTCTTCGACAGCACAGGACCCTACGTGCTCGAAGCACACGACAGCATCGATTATGAGCGTCGCCCGCGCCTCCCGATCTTCAACGGCGACCGCTGCCCGCATGACCGCGGTGTAACCGAGCTACGTTCTGATCGATGCGGTCTTGGATCGTGCGCAAGGTGTCTCGAGTAATGACCTGTGGGTATAGGTTCTCGGCGATGCTTGCAAACCGGCTCGCCACATCACAAATGCCGTCAATCATTCTGCCGGCAACGTCCGGGGGCACCTCGGCTTCCTCGGCAAGCCGAAGCATTTGTGTGCGGGAAATCGACAGGGCTTCGCCCATCACATCCATCTGGTGATATCCACTTGGCCCCTCGCAGAAGGTCACGTCGTAAGCCGGCGACAGTCTCCACTGACCGTCTTGCGACATGATGTAGGCAAAGTTCTTGGGATGATCGTCTCTGTTGTTGAACGCCACATTGAAGACGGCACGTTCGAAGGCCACCGCCATCTCTCGCACGTCGTTGGTACACATCTGTGTTGCTCGCAAGAAGTTGACGTAGTCCAACACCCCCGGAGACCGGTAGTTTGCCCCCGTAAAGGCCGCGAGGCTTTGCATGGGTACACGCAGCCCATCCCGACGGTCAAATCGCTTACTGGCGAACGCTGCCAACCCATCAGGCAGACTGAAGTACTGCGTCTCGGGGGTCTCGATACCACACATGCGCAGGCATTCGGCGTAGACCATTTCGATAGCGCACACCTCGGCGTGTTCTTCTTTGGCCGGGAACTTAATCAACCATGCATCAAAGCCCGCCGTGACGGCAGTGGTAAACTGGCCAGTATCGGGATCGCGATAGACGAGGGCCTTGGGCCTTGCACCTTGAGGCGAGCCGCCCACCAGCAGCAACGTCTGCAGGAACTCGCCACCGTCTCCATGGAGCACTTCCCGCACTTCGGCGGCAAGCTGCTCCAGCGGGATGTGGACTTCAGATGCCTGCCCTTCGGGTGCCACGGGCTCAAACGTCATGGCCCCCATTGCATTGCTACCGATGTAAGCCAGCCGTTCCAGTGAGCCGATGCGCGCCGTAGTGAGCCCGCGGCGCCTGAACATACGGTCCATCAGCAACATGCCCCACCCATCCGGCAACGAGTCGTAAACAGGCCCTGGCAAGTGCAGTTGGTGATCTGGAAAGTCTCGGCGCAACTGAGTCCCCTCCAACGGCAGCGTGTAGGAGGACAGTTCCAAGCCCCTTTGCCTGGCTTCATTGCTGTACTCGAACACGATCAGCGGCCGACCGGTCAGGGCAGTCGTGGAGACCAGCGTGCCCCATTGCCATCGCTCACCCCAGCCCTCGTAGAAGACGTTCACCTGCTCAAGCATTGCCGGACTTCCTCTTTGTACGGAGACGATTGGCGCTGTTTTCGTAGCGCCGAATATCCTCGATGCTGTCCAGCTTTGGCAGGAACAGGCCTTCAAGCTCCTTGGTTCGGCCAAGAGCCATCGCCACCCGAACGACGTTCTCGAATCCGACATTGCGCCCGGCTTCAAGGTTGGACACTGTATTTGTGCCGATGCCGGCACGCCCGGCCAAGTCGGCTTGTGTCATGTCCTGCGCCAAGCGCTCTGTGCGCAAGCGATCGCAGAGGCGCTTGACGACCTCGCTCGGCTTGCTGAAGCTTAAATCCAACATAGTGTGTACCCAGCCCATTCTGCGCCAGTTAGTCCCCAAAATTATAGAATTAACGTCCAGTCCTATCAAGCAACTTAATCCCCTAAATCTGTGACTTATCGCTTGATTTCCAGCTTTAGCCACAACTTAATGGATTTATCTACCATCAAGCCAAAGGACAGGGAGAACGATTGGGGGCCGTTCAGAATCGTGTTCGGGGTGAAGGCTTGCCTTCCCGCCCGAGCCCAGTGAACGTTGGGGGCAAAATGGGGGGCAAAATTCCGACTTCGAACTGTCGCCGAGGCGGTATTCGCCTGGCAGCTTGTTGACCTGGGGCGCCCACACCAGCTCCACGGGCACCCGCGTACCGGTGGTGCCCGAACCGTTGAGCTTGAAGCCGTTATCGTTGTCCAGGTCCCGCACATGGACGAACCGACCGTCCGGGCTGGAAACCAACGAATGCATGTGGCTGCTGGCCTGGCGCTGGGGCTTGACCCTGGACGCGGGATGGGTTTGCTGCTCCACGACCAGGCTGAGCACACCGTCCTTGCCGACACTCACTACCGCCAGGCTGCCACCGGGCACTGCTTGCACCGCGTAGTTGGCGATGAACAAATAATGTTCATCCCTGGCCAAGCCGGCAAACGTCGGTTCCTCGCCATCAGTATTTTCGCTATTGACAACCTGCTGGCGTGTCTTGGTGATCTGGCCCGTTTCACTGTCGAAGGCGTAGCGGTGAATGCCTTTGCTGCCCGCGCCGGTATAAGTCCCTGACAGCAAGTCGACATCAGGCGCCGCATTGGCCTCCAGCGAAAGGGCACCAGCACCGCCGGCAAACACTTTCAATCATCGATACCCCCTGTCAAGCACGGGCACTCTACGGCGTCTGCCGACTGCTTTGATTGCGCCAAGCGAAAAACACCGTGCGTCTTTGTCCCTGATAACGATCGCTCACTATTGTTACAAAAACGGTAACTAGGCATTCCAGAAAGCGCCATGGTGCCGCTGAAAAGCACATGCTAAGTTTCGCGCCCCGTAACAACTCGAAATACTTTTCTATGGCCTGAGTGCGTCTAGCTCAACCATCAGAGACTCCTTCGCTCAACTTCCCAGGCACTGCCATGCGCTGACTTGCAAGGCAGTTGAAAGGCGCCCATGAATCGAAATGAACTGCGAAAATCCGACATCAACCTGATGGTCATTTTCGAAGCGCTCATGCAGGAACAAAACGTCACCCGCGTCGCCGAAAAAATGTATTTGGGCCAGCCAACCGTCAGCACAGCCCTGGGCCGGCTGCGAACGCTGTTCAATGACCCCCTGTTTGTTCGAGTCGGTCACCGCATGGAACCGACTCGCCGCGCCGAAGAAATCATCCGGCATCTATCGCCCGCCCTTGACGCCATGGCCACGGCGCTCAGCCTCGCACACCAGTTCGATCCGCTGGAAAGCCGCCTGACTTTCAAGATTGGCCTTTCCGACGACGTCGAATTCGCCCTGCTGCCGCCCTTTCTGGCGGCGCTGCGCGATGAAGCCCCCAACGTGGTCGTGATCATCCAGCATGCCGACTATTGGCGCATTCCCGACCTGTTGGCGTCTGGCGACATCACCGTCGGCATTACCGAGACCCGCGAACTGCCCGCCAACGCCAAGCGCAAATTGCTCAGACGCATCGAACCACGCATCCTGCGCGCCAATAACACTGACACGCCTCTGACCCTGGACGAGTTCTGTACCCGCCCCCATGTTCAAGTCTCTTACACGGCCAATATCCACGGTATCGTCGACGAATGCCTGGCTAAAATCGGCCGCGACCGCAAGGTGGTACTGTCGATCCCGCAGTTCAGCTCGCTGCCGGCGGCCCTCAACGGTACCGATCTGCTGGCGAGCTGCCCCGACTACGCGGCGAAGGCGTTACTGGGGTGGGGCAACTTGCGCGACGACCCCTGCCCGTTCGAGGTGCCGCCGCTGGAGTTGTCCATGGTCTGGCTGAGCCTGACTGACAACGACCCGGCCGAGCGCTGGTTGCGCACCCGGCTGGAGCAGCACATGGGCAACCTGGGCAACCTAGCGGCCGCTGCGGCTTAACCGGCCATTCAAGGCGCGTTGCCCAGCGTGTTGAAGTCACGCAGCTTGGCCGGCTGGTGGGGATCACCAATCAGCAGCCGGCCTCGGCGATAGGCCGGGTTGACGATACTTTTCCACGGTTCGAACGTGTCGAAGCGCAGCCCGGCCAGATCCGCCCAAGTGTGGATGAAGTGCGATGTGGTCCACTCACGGTGCAGCGCATCGTGCAGATCGAGCGGGCTGTCCTCCTTCCAGCTCGGCGAGCGCCATACCAGGAAAGGTACGGTGTACATGGGCCACGTCGGCGCCTCCTCATTACGCCCCAACATATGCGGCGCCACCGGGTCGTACACCGACTCACCATGATCTGACAAATACACCAGGAAGCCATGGGGGTTGGTGCGCTTGAAGCGACCAATCAACGAGCTGACCACATGATCGTTGTAGAACACGGCATTGTCATAGTCGTTGTATTTGCGCAGCGTCTTGTCCGTGATATAGCGCGGTACCTCGGCGCTGTCCTGGAAGCGCGCGAAGCTCTTGGGGAACCGGTAGCGGTAGTTCATGTGGGTGCCCAGCAAGTGCACGACAATCAGCTTGCGCGGTGCCTTGTCCTTGAGGACCTGGCTAAACGGTTCCAGCACGTCTTCGTCGTATTGGCTGGTGGAGTTCTGATCCCGGTTGTTATTCAGATAGACCTGCTCGTCCGCCTGCTTGGAGAAGGTGGTGAGCATCGTATTGCGCTGGGTCATGGTCTGCTGATTGGTGATCCAGAACGTTTTGTAACCGGCCTGCTTCATCACGCTGATCAACGAAGGCGTCGTCAGGTACAGGTCCGGATGTTCCTGGTCGGCAAAGGTCAACACCTGCTGCAGCACTTCGATGGTATACGGTCGCGGCGCCACTACCTGATCAAACACGTCGAGCTCGGACCGCAAGGCATCCAGTTGTGGCGTGGTCTGGCGAGTGTAGCCGTACAGACTCATGCGCTGGCGGTCAGTCGACTCGCCGATAACCAACACCATTGTCGCTGGCTGCCCGGCATGGGCATCCACCAGATGCTGCAAGGGCGCAATGGCTTTCCAGCCCTCGAACATATTTGCCATATCGGCCAATTGCTGACGGTACTGCGTGTAGCCAATGACCATCTGCCAAGGCGATGCCGACTGCATATTCTGCTGAAACTTACCGATGCGCATCTCCAGGTCGCCACGCTTGCGGTACTCATGAAGGGCTGAGTAGCCCACCGATGCAAAGGCAATCAGCAGGCACAACACCACCTTGGCACGCCCCGAGAACGCAACGGGGCGAACCCTGAGCCATAACCCCAGCGCGATGACGGTGTAGGCAACCAGCGCGGCCAATTTGGACCAGGAGAAATACTGGGAAATATACTCACTGGACTCACTCATGTTGGACTCGAACATGATGAAGATCGCGCTTTGCGAAAACTCCTGGCCATAGATCAGGAAGTAAGCCAGCGCGGTCAGCGAGCACATCCACAACACCAGCCCTGTCAACCCGACGATGGGCCGTGTCCAGCGCGGAAACAGCAACGGCGGGATCAGCCACAGCAGGCTTGCCGCGCTGGCTTGCCAGAAGCCGTCAAGGCCGGCGACACCGGCATGGTAGATCAACCATTGCAGGGGACCGGAAAAATACCAGAAAAACAGGTACATGACGGCCAGTGAGCTGGCACTGGAACGGCGCAGGAGCGGCGTGCCAGAGGCATTCGCAAGGGGCTGGGCGCCCTGATGGGGCATAGGCTTATTCAACGCGTGTAACCTGCGGTTCAAGTAATGAGGAAAAGCCCGGGGTCTCACTGACCAGTATTTCGATGATCTGACGGCAAATGGCGTGCACCTGGGCCTGCGGCAAGCGCGCATCCACCTCGACCACTCGCGCCCCGGGAAACTTCAAGGCCGCGGTGGCGGCCACCTTGCGTTCGATCAGGGCCAGGTCATGGTCGGGCTTGCGCTCCCAGGCCGTGCGGGCGTCCACATTGAGCCGGATGACCAGCGTGGGCGGTATCTGGGCCATCTCGATGTAGAGGTCGCGCTCACGCCGGGCCAGCAACGCGGTGAACCAGCCCGTGGCGTGGGCTGCCGACAACCCCGGACCATCGTTGAGCCCGGCGATCTGCACCTGGGGGTAGCGATCACAGATCACCAACCGCCCGCTCTCGCGCACCTGCAGCATGTGCAGGAAACGGCGCCAGCGCAGCCTGCCGAACAGGTAGATGACCGCAGCCGTGACAGGCCCGGAAATACGCTCGCCGGGCGTTCGAGCCCGACTGGCCTTGGCGGACAGATGCCGCTCCAGCATCGCGCCTATCCACGGCAGCTGGCGAATCTTCAGCCCCAGCGCCCCGGAGCCCAGCCCCAGATAGGCATATTGGCTATTGGCAATGACCGAGCACAGGTAGTGCGCCGCGGTGGTCTTGCCGGCACCGTCCGGGCCGATGATGGCGACCAAGGGCGCCAGGCGCCGGAAGGCGCTACGGCTAGCCATTACACGGCTCGCTGGCGGGACAGGCATGCACTGATGGCATGCTTGGCCTGGTCGATGACGGTGTCCAGCGGCTGGGTACTGTCCAGATCAATGATCGGACTGCCCTGGTATTCCAGCTGCGGTACCAACGCGATCTTGGTGGCCAACGATGCGTAGCGGTGGTCCGGTTTGCGCTTGTAGGCCGTTTCCAGATCGACATTGAGCCGAATCACCACGTCAGGGCGATAGCTCACCATGTAGCAGTACAGCAAGCGTTCGCAACGTGCCAGGCAGCGCACCAGCGCATTGCGATGCGGTACGCCAACGAGGCCCGGGCCATCGATCTTCATTTTGGCCACGGCAATTTGCGGAAAGCGATCGGCGATCACCGCAACACCCTGGCGTCGCAGCGACATCATCTTCTGATAGCGCCGCCAACGCCGCACGGACAGCAGAAAAATCGCGGCCGCCGCCAGGGTACTCGGCGCCTCGATCGAGGTTCGCGACGCGTTGCCTTGCGACATTGTTTTCGGCGAGTTTTTGGCAATCAGACGCTTGAGTGCGCCTCCCACCAGCGGCAAGCCCACCAGTTTCTCGCCCAAGGCCTTGGACTGAATGCCCAGATGGCAGCTTTCAACCTGTCCGGACTCGCGCATCCACGCCAGGATAGCGTCGGAAACGGTGGTCTTGCCCGCACCGTCGCAGCCGACAAAGGCGATCACTGGCGCCAGTTCGTTCTCATGGTTCATCGACATTTCAGCGGCCTCCCGTGCCATGGATCAGAGCGGGACGCGGCAGCGGCGCATGCCCACCTGTCACGACCTTGAATTTACCCTCGACCAGCTCGACAACCTTGTCCGCCACCTCGATCAGGCGCGGCCGGTGCGATACGGCAATAATGGTGATGCTCGGCGTCAACGCCTTGAGCGTGGCGCAGATGTCGGCTTCGGATTCGGCGTCCAGTGCACTGGTGGCCTCGTCCAGAATCAGCAGGCTGGGCCGGTGCGCCAGCGCGCGGGCGATAATGATCCGCTGGCGCTGACCACCGGACAGTTGGCCGCCTCGCTCCCCTACCCGCGTGTACAGACCTTGATCCAGGCCCTGCACGAATTCCCAGGCGCCAGCCTGACGCAACGCATGCTCGGCATCGGCTTCGGTCAGTGACGGTTCACCCAGGGTGACGTTGGCCAGCACACTGTCGTGCAGCAGCAGGGTTTCCTGGGTCACGTAGCCAATCATCCGGCGCCAGCTGCGCCGTTGCAGATCGGCCAGCGACTGGCCATCCACGCTGATGCGGCCATCCTGAGCCACCAGCAAAGCGCACAGCAGGTCAAGCACCGTGGTTTTGCCGGTGCCCGACGGGCCGATCAGGGTTGTCATGGTCCCCACCTCGAAACTCACGCTGGCCTCGTCGAGGATGCGTCGACCGCCGTAGGTAAACGAAACCTGATCGAACGCAATGTTCCGGGCCAACGTTGGCTGGAGGCTACCGCCGGCGGGTTCACGCTGGGCCTCGGCTTCGTCCACCGCCTCGCGCAGGGCCCAGAACGCACTCTCCTGCCCGACCATGCGGTGGTAGCGCTGCTGGGCCTTGTGCATCAGCCCAAGCACGCGCACGACCATGAAGATCAGCACCATCACCGAGGACATCGGCAGCTTCCAGATCACCAGGCCGGCGTACAGACCGCCTGCGGCCAGCAGCGCCAGCAGCGGCTCCTGCAGGGCGCGCAGGGTCTCGCGGCTGGTGACTTCCTTTTCCATGGCGATGTTGAGCTCAGTCGCCTGGCTGCGCAGCAGCGAATCGGCGATGTCCTCGCGGGCCATGGCCTTCAGCGGTTTGACCGAACCCAGGGTGTCGCTCAGGTTGATCAGCAGTTCGCGCATCAGCCCGGTCTGGCTTTTGCCGGCCTTGCGCGAGGTTTTCACCAGGCCCCGCAAGGCCAGTAAAATGGCCAGGCCCAGGGCAATGCACACCAGGGCGGCCTGCCAGGACACCACTAAGGCAATGATGGCGTAGGCAATGGCCTGAATCGTCAGGGCCACCATGTTGGCGGCGTGCTCGTAGGCCGTCGAGGCACGGAACGCCTCGGTGGCCACGGCGTTGGCCAGGGCCCCGCCCGGCTGACGCAGGTAATGCTCCCAACGGCTGCCCAGCGTGGCATTGATCAGGTCGACACGCAGGTCCGTGGCGACGTGTGCCACGGTGTAGCCCACCTGACGGTTGGCCAGCAGAATCAACAGGCTGGTCAAGGACATGCCGACCACGATGATAATCAGCAGTACGGTGATGGAGGGCTCCAGCCCCACGCTGTGCAGCACGCTGGCAACATGGCCGGCGACCATGCTCGAGTGGCCGCTGTCACCCAGCATGACCGACACCAGGGGCAGCATGGTGGTCAGGCTCACGCCCTCCACCACGCCGGCGACCACCAGGCTGAGCAGCATCAAGAGGGTGCGAAGGGGGTAGGATTTACCGAACGCCAGGATGATTCTCATGCCACCGACTCCAGGATATCGCTGTCGCGCAGGGCGGCGAATGCCCCCACCATGGCGTCGATTTCCTGTTCCGAATGGGCTGCGCTGACACTGCACCGCACCAGCGTGATGCCCGCCGGCGCGGCCGGCGGCAGCACCAGGTTCACGTACACCCCGTGCTCGATCAACGCTCGCCAGAAGCGCACGCCCTGCTCCTTGGTGCCGATCATCACCGGCACCACCGGACTGGCATGCGGGCCCACCTGGTAACCCAATGCTGCCAGGCCGTCATACAGGCGATGGGCGTTTTGCCAGAGCTTTTCGCGCAACTGAGGGGCTTGTGCAATGGTCTGCAACGCCGAACGCACGGAGGCAATGGCCGATGGCGACGGCGAGGCGGTGAAAATATAAGGGCGACTGGCATAGCGCAGCACTTCCATGGCGCGGTCATTGCCCACCGCGAAACCGCCGATGGCCGCCAGGCTCTTGCTGAACGTCCCGAGGATGATGTCGACGTCCTGCTCCACGTCCAGCGCCTGGGCCAGGCCACGGCCAGTCGCACCCATCACACCGAAGGAGTGCGCCTCGTCCAGCAGCAGGTAGCCGCCCAGGCGGCGCTTGATCTCGACGATTTCCTTTAGCGGAGCCACGTCACCGAGCATGCTGTAGATGCCTTCGACGATGATCAGCGCATCCTTGGCCTGTTCGCCGAGGCGCACCATGCGTCGCTCAAGGTCCGCGGCGTCGTTGTGACGAAAGCGGATGATCTGCGCCCCGCCCAGGGTGCACGCATCGTAGATACTGGCGTGGCAATCGGCATCGAGCAGCACCACGGCCTTGGGGGTCGCCAGGGCGCTGATGATGCCCAGGTTAGCGACGTAACCGGTGGAGAAGACAATGGCGGACGGCCGCTCGAAGAACGCCGCCAACTCCTGCTCCAGTGCCACGTGCCCGCCGTAACTGCCGTTGGCCATGCGCGAACCGGTGGTGCCAGTGCCCTGCTCGACCAGGGCAGCCTGGGCGGCGGCAATGGCCTTGGGGTCAAACGTCAGGCCCAGGTAGTTGTTGGTACCGGCCAGAATGACGCGACGATTGCCGATGCGCCCCTGAGTGGCGCAATGGACCTCATCGATGCAGGTGCCAAAAGGGTTGAGGCCGTCGTCCTGGAACGCTTCGCGCTCCTGTGCCAGGCGGGAGAAACCGTCATACAACCCCATGATGCTCCTCCAGGTAAATCATCAGTGCATCGGTGAGGTCGGCGGGCGTGCTGACATCGATCAGGATATTGATTGGGATGGACAGGTCGAACTGGTCCTCCAGCATCATCAGCAAGTCCATGATCTTGATGGACTCAAGGCCCAGGTCGTCGATCAGGTTGCTGTGCAGGCCTACCGGCCGTTGCTTGTCGGCGGTCAAGCCGCTCAGGCATTCCAGGATGTAGTCGGTGACGACTTCGCGATTCAACATAAAAAGAGTCTGATATCTGTATGAAAGTGGGATCAAAACAACCGTTCACGCAACGCGTGTTCAAGCTCGATGGCCGGGTACCAGCCCAGGTCCTTCGAGATATGGCGGTTGCTGGATGACCAGTCGGGATGGATAAGCTCGTTGACCTTGCTCGGCGTCAGCATGGGCTCGCCGCCGGCCAGGCGATGCCAGGCCAGGTTCAGGCGTGACAGCTGCAAGAGTAAGGCTGTGGGAACACCGATCAGGCGTACCGGCCCTCCGCGTATCAGCGCCCCCATGGCGGCCAGTTGCTTCCAACCGTAACCATCCTTGGCACCGTCATTGATTTCGTAGCGCACGGCATGAATGGCCTCCGCGTCGAGCCAGCGCAGGGTCGCCTGGACCAGGTCTTCCACATGCAGAAAAGACAGCCGTGCATCGGCATGGCCAAGCCGGGGCAGCCAGCCACGCAGCAGTGCCGACAGCACCGGCTGCAATTCGCTGTCGCCTGGCCCATAGACGGCCGTGGGCCGGAAAACGCTGAGGGGCATGTCGGCGGCCGCCTCGAGGGCGGCGACTTCGGCGTCGAACTTGGACTCGGCGTACCACGACAGGTGCGGGTACCTGGCAGCCAGCGAAGAAAACAACAGGAAACGCTCGCAACCGGCAGCCTTGGCTGCCTGCACCAGGCGCTGGGTGCCCTCGACGTTACAGCGCTGAAACACTACGCGGCTGCGACCACGCACCTGGCCAGCGCAATGGATGACAGCACTGGCGCCGCTGACCAGCCTGGCCAGCGATGCTTCATCTTCCAGCGACCCGCGCACCCACGTCACGGCGTCCAGGTTCGCCACCGATCGGCGGGTCAACGCACGCACGGCGATACCGCGCGCCAACAGGGCGTGCAGAATGCGCCGGCCGATAAAGCCGGTGGCCCCTGTGATTGCCACGGTCTGACTCATCAGGCGATGGCCACGGCAGGCAACGCGAGGTCGTCGAGCATGCTCAGGTAGCGACGTTTGGCCTCAGCACGTGCCGGTTTGCCGGATGAGGTACGCGGGATGCTTTGCGGCGGCACCAGTTGAATGTCGACGCTGACGCCGAATTCACTCTGGATGCGCCCCGACAGCGAGCGGACCATGTGCTCGCGCGATGCGGGCGAGGCCACCCGGCACTGGATCTGCATCACCACCACTGGCTCATCACCGCGCGCCGTCACGAAGGCGATCGCATCGCCCGGACGCACGTCAGGCTCGCCCTCGGCCACATGCTCGATATCCTGGGGCCAGATGTTGCGCCCGCGAATGATGATGAGGTCTTTCTTGCGGCCGGTGACATGCAGATCGCCCTCGAACAAGTAACCCAGGTCGCCGGTGTCCAGCCATTGGGAGGCCTGCAGTTGCGAGTCAGGGTCGCGGAAATAGCCACTCATCAGGCTGGGGCCGGCAATGAAGATCTGCCCTACCTCGCGCTCGCCGAGCACCTCACCCTGGGCGTTGCGAATTTCCAGCCGGTGCCCGGGCAGGGCCGCCCCGCAGTTCACGAACGTGCTGACGGCACGTGTGTGTGGCGTGGGCGGTACGGCCTTGCCGTCGTGCTCCAGTACATCGCGATCGATCACATCGGCCCGCAGGCCTTTGGTGGCGTCGGCAAAGCTGACCGCCAGGGTGCTTTCCGCCAGACCGAAGCACGGCATGAACGTCCCTGTCGCGAAACCCGTTGCCGCAAAACGTTCGGCAAATTGCGTCAGGGCCTCGAACGGTACCGGCTCGGCGCCCACGCCAGCGACCCGCCAACTTCTCAGGTCAAGCTCGGCCAGGTCTTTGTCGCTGCAACGCCGCAGGCACAGGTTGTAACCGAACGGTGGCGCCACGGACACGGTGCCACGATTGCGGCTGATCAGCTTCAACCATTGCAAGGGGCGCATGGCGAAGTCCTGGGTGCGCAGGTAGTCGACCGACAATTGAGTGGCGACGGGTGTGAGGACGAACCCCACCAGGCCCATGTCGTGATAGAAAGGCAGCCATGAAACGCAGCGGTCGCCTTTGCGCAGCTTGATGCCATCACGACTGATAACCTGCAAGTTGGCCATGACCGCGCGCTGGGTAATCACCACGCCACGAGGAAAGCGGGTGCTCCCCGAGGTGTACTGAAGGTACGCGACATCGTCCGCGCCAGGCGCCTGCAGTTCGACCTCGGCCTCTGGCAGCGCGTCGATGTCGGCGCCACTGAGCAAAGGCATTGGCGGCAGATCGGCGGCGGCCTCCCGCACCAGGGGGAGCCATTCCTCGCCACCGCACACCGCGGCCGGGCTGCAACTGCTCAGCAACCCACGCAGCTTGTCCACGTAGGATGAATGCTGGCCAACCCCCATGGGAATGGGCAACGGCACGGGGATCAGCCCCGCGTATTGGCAGGCGAAGAACACTTCGACGAACGTCACATTGGTGTCGGCGATCAGCGCCACCCGGTCGCCCCGCACCAGCCCCAGGCCGAGCAGGCGACGTGCGCCCATCAGGGCGCGCCGTTTCAGCATGCGGTACTCGAACGAACTGACCAACTGACTGCGTCGGTCATAAAAGTTCATGCCGGTCTGACCGGTGGCAGCATAGTCCAACGCCTCTACCAGACTTTCAAAGTCCGCGTGACGCATGGGTATGGAATGATTTGAGCTTGTTTCTGACATATACAGCACAGCCATTAGATGTGAACCTTCGGCCTGACCGCATGACGGCAAATCCACCCGCAACGTTTCATTTGGCCGATGCATTTATCAGGCGACAATAAGATAGGAAACAGCGCATCTGCGCCGCAGCCAGCAAGCGATTGTTGCCTGCGCAGTGTTCAAGTTCTGATTGAATCGAAATTCGGCGCGAAGATTAACAGGAGTTGTTTTCTGAACAACTATTCATTTATCAGATACCCGCCATCTGAAACAGCGATGAAGATTTTATGTACAAATTTAGTTAATAACGGTTTCATTTACGCCGCATTTGCGGTGATCAGCCGTGCGTTGCGTTAATTGAATTAATGCCCCTCGAAGTTAGTTGGATTTAGGTCAGTCATGATTTCCATAGAACAGGTCAGCGACAAGGCTGGTTTGAAAGCCTTCATCTCCCTGCCCTCCCACTTGTACGCAGACGATCCCCACTGGGTCCAACCCCTGCATGTGGAACGTATCGAACATCTGTCGGCGAAGAACCCGGCATCGGACCACATTCACTGGCAGGCCTGGATTGCGCGACGCGGCAATGAAGTGGTGGGCCGTATTACCGCTCAGGTGGATTCGCTGCATCGTGATCTGCACGGCATGGACACTGGCCATTTCGGCATGCTCGACGCCATCGATGACGAGGCCGTGTTCAGCCTGCTGACTCAGACGGCGGAAACCTGGTTGCGCAAACAGGGCGCCCACCGGATCACCGGCCCGTTTGGCTTGAACATCAATCAGGAAAGCGGCCTGCTGGTCGACGGGTTCGATACACCGCCGTCGGCGCTGATGGAACATGGCAAGCCCTACTACGCCGCACGCCTGGAACAGCAAGGCTACGCCAAGGGCATGGACCTGCTGGCTTACTGGATGCGCCGCACGGACCTGTCCTTCACCCCAGCGCTGACATCACTGATGGGCTCCATGCGCAACAGAATCAAGATCCGGCAGCTTGATCGCAAGCGTTTCGCGCAGGAAATGCAGGTACTACGCACCGTGTTCAACGATGCCTGGCAGAAAAACTGGGGGTTTGTACCGTTCACCGAACGTGAGTTCGATGAGATGGGCGCGCAACTGAAATTCCTGGTGCCCGAAGACATGATCTACATCGCCGAGGTCGACGGTGAGCCCTGTGCCTTCATCGTTGCCCTGCCCAACATCAACGAAGCCATCGCCGACCTGGATGGGCGCCTGCTGCCATTGGGCTGGGCCAAACTATTGTGGCGTCTGAAAGTCAGTGGCGTACGCACCGCGCGGGTACCGCTGATGGGCGTGCGACAGCAGTACCAGTTCAGCCGAATGGGGCCGGTCATCGCACTGCTGCTGATCGAAGCCTTGAAGGCGCCGTTCGAGAAACGTGACATCGAAGCACTGGAAATGTCCTGGATCCTGGAAACCAACACCGGTATGCGGGCTATTCTGGATCGCATCGGTGCCGCCCCCTACAAACGGTACCGTCTGTATGAAAAAGCAATCTGAGCGGCCGCGTTTCGACGCGCTGGTGCTTGGCGCGGATCGCCATGGCCATGACCCGGTGGCTGCGCTGGGCTCGGCAGGCTGCAAGGCGCTGACGCCAATCGCGGGCGTGCCAATGCTGCACCGTGTGCTGGGCGCCTTGCACGACAGCGCCCAGGTTGGCCGGGTAACGTTGATCGGGCCTTCGCTGGCACTGCTGGAGCGGGACGCCCATGTGCGGTCGCTGATCCTCGGCGAGCAGGTGAGTTTTCTGCAACCCCAGGCATCCCCGGCGGCAAGCGTCGTCCATGGCCTGGCCATGCGACAACACTGGCCACTGTTGGTGACGACCGCCGACCATGCCCTGCTGCGCGGTGACATGGTCGACTACTTCCTCACCCAGGCAGCCACCCTGGATTGTGACGTGGCGGTTGCGGTGACCCCCCTGGAGACAGTGCTGCAACGATTCCCTGGCACGGCCAGAACGGCCATCCGACTCAAGGGTGGCCCGTATTGCGGCAGCAACCTGTTCGCCTTCCTCACCCCACAGGGCGCCAAGGTGGCGCAGTACTGGCGTGGCATGGAAGAAGCGCGCAAGCGTCCCCGACAGGTGGTGGCCCGGGCGCTGGGCCCACTGGCTACCGTGCGCTACCTGCTGGGCGAACTGTCCCTCAACCATGCGCTGAAGCAGCTTTCCCGGGTGCTGGGCGCGCGCGTGGGCGCCGTGGTCATGCCCTTCCCGGAAGCGGCGGTGGATGTGGATTCAGCCAACGACTTCGCCCTGGTGGAGCGCACCCTGCGCGAGATGGCCAAGGACCACGGGCGCCCTGCGGCCTGACCAACTCACCCGTTCCATTCCCCTTTTTACTACGCACGGCTGATGCCGCGTTGAAGGCTTGCGGTACATGCTTACGATCGAGCGCTACATCATTGCCGAAGTACGCCGTCCGATGACGACGATGGTCGGCTTCCTGACCTTTGTTTTCGCCAGTTACTCGGCTGAACGCTACCTGACCGAGGCCGCCAACGGCACCCTGGCGCTGGGGATGGTCTTCGACATCGTTTTCTACAAAGTGCTGATCGCGCTGGAGATGCTGCTGCCCGTCGGGCTGTATGCCTCGGTGGCTATCGCACTGGGCCGGCTATACAGCGATTCGGAAATCACCGCCATCATGGCTTCCGGTGCCAGCCCGTTGCGTATCTACCGGGCCATTCTGATCATCGCCATGCCCCTGGCCCTGGCGGTGGCCGCGTTGTCGTTCTACGGCCGCCCCTGGGCCTATACGCAAACCTATCGGCTGGTACAGCAATCGCGATCCGACCTCGACGTCAGCCACCTGCAGGCACAACGCTTCAACCTCAACGACGACAACGGCCGGATGATCCTGGCCCAGCGCATCGACGCGGACACCAACCAACTCACCGACGCGCTGATCTACGACCCGGCCGAAGGCAAAAGCCGCGTGCTGCGCGCCACCGTGGCGGCCATCACTGATCCCGACCCCACGACGCCGGCGCTGACCCTGCAACAGGGCACCAGTTATATGCTGGAGCATCGCGGCAGCAACGACAGCACACTGAATTTCAAACAGTTGCTGCTGCACCTCAAGCCGATGGAACCGACCGATGAGTCAAAACGCAAATCCACCCCCAGCGCGGTGCTGGCCATGTCATCCCTGCCCCAGGAAAAGGCCGAACTGCAATGGCGTGAAAGCCGCGGCCTGAATGCCATTCTCATGGCCCTGCTGGCCGTGCCGCTGAGCCGGACCGCACCGCGCAAAGGCCGGTTCTCGACCTTGATGCCGATCACGATTCTGTTCACGGTGATCTTCTATGGCGGCAACCTGTGCCGCACGCTGGTAGCCAATACCGTCCTGCCCCTGACCCCGGGCCTGTGGCTGGTCCCCCTGCTGATGCTGGTTGGCCTGGGGGCCTTGATTGCCCGTGACCTGCGGCTGCTGCCGAGGGTTTCGCGATGAGCATCTGGGGGCGCTACCTGGTCAGGAACGTGTTCGTGGGTTTCGCTGCTGCCGCTGCGCTGCTGATTCCGCTGTTCACGACTTTTGATCTGATCAACGAACTCGACAATGTCAGCGCTGGCGGCTACCGCTGGACCCAGGCGGTGGCGGTGGTGCTGATGACCCTACCCCGTCGCCTGATCGACCTGGGGCCCTTCATCGCCCTGCTGGGCGGCATCGTCGGCCTGGGCCATCTGGCAGTAGGCCAGGAGCTCACGGCCCTGCGCGCGGCCGGCGTGTCCATCGTGCGCATTGCCTTGGCGGCGGTCGCCGCAGGCGTGTTGCTGACCGCCAGTCTGGCAGCACTGGATGAATGGGTGGCCTCCCCGCTGCAGCAGCGGGGCCTGCAGATGCGCAACGCCGCCATCACCAGCTCCGATGAGGCAGTCAATGCCAAGGGCACGCTTTGGGCCAGGCGCGGCAACGAAGTCGCCAGGATCGACAGCGTGGCAGCGCACAACCTGCCCATGGGCATCGAGATATTCCGCTACAACCCGGACAACACCCTGGCCAGTTACATTCACGCCGACAACGCCAGCGTATCCCGCGACGGTAACTGGACGCTCAACCAGGTCAACCTCAAGCAATGGAGCAACGGCGAAGAAACGGTCCGCGAGCTGGATAGCCTGCAATGGGCGTCAATCTTTTCCAGTATTCATCTCAAGGAACTGACCCTGCCCAGCGACAGTTTTTCCATCAAACAACTGAGCCGCTACATCCACTTCCTCAAGGCCACCGATCAACCGGTCGATCAGTACAGCATCGCCCTGTGGCAGAAGTTCGGCCGGCCGATCCTGACGCTGGCGATGATCCTGCTGGCGGTGCCCTTCACCTTCGTGCAACAGCGCGCGCCCGGGATGGGCAGCCGCCTGGCGGTGGGCGCTGTCGTCGGTCTGCTGACCTATGTGGGTAATCAGATCATCGTCAACCTGGGGCTGCTGTTTGCCCTGAATCCGCTGCTGACCACCTTGTTGCCACCGCTGTTCATTCTGGGTGCGGCATTGATGCTGGTCTATCGCTTCGACCGAAACGCCTAGGCAACGTCATGAACATCAACTCACCTTCAATTGCTCAGCCGCGGCGCATCGGCGTTTTGATCAACCCCCTCAGCGGGCGCGTTCGTCGCCAGCTGGTACGCTTGTGCCGTCTGATCTATAGATTGCCTCGCGCCCACTTCGCGCAGGTGCGCACCCCTGCCGAGATCGAGACCGCCATCGCCAGCTGGGCGCTGATGGAAAACGACTTGCTGGTGGTAGTGGGCGGGGATGGCACGCTGCAGGCGGCGCTGACCAGCCTGCTGCAAACCCCTGGGGCGACAGTTCCCAAGGTGTTCATCGTCCCCGCGGGCACCACCAACATGAGTGCCAATGCCATCGGGTTGCGTGGCAGCCCACTCAAGGCAATCAAGGCACTGACGCGCTGGCTGACCCGTGACGACCACACCGCGCTCGAGAGGCCCACGGCCGTGCTGCAAGTGTCGGACTCACACAACCGGCGAGCACAATGCGGCCTGTTCTTTGGCGCCGGTTCAATCGTCACCGGCGTTCGCTATTTTCATGAGCGGGTTCGCCCCACCGGTCTCAAGGGGCTGGCTGGGCCATTGACGGCCTTCGTGCGCATGCTGCTGGCGTTGTTTTCCCGCACGGCCAGCCATCTGCTGCCGACCGTCAACGCCCCTATCACGGTGAACGGCGCGACGCGCGAGGCGCCATGGCTGCTGGTATTGGCCACCACCCTGGACAAATTGCTGTTGGGCAGCACGCCATTTTGGGGCACCGAGCACCAGCCCATGCGCCTGACCGCCATTGCCCAGGCCCCTGCCCGCCTGTGCCGGGCCTTGCCCGCCGTACTGCGCGGGCGACCCAGCGCTGCCATGCGCCGGGACCCCGGCTACCTGAGCCACAACGCCCAAAACGCCAGCATTGACCACCTGCGCGAATACCTGCTGGACGGCGAAATATTCCCGGTGACCGGAACACTTGAAATCAAGACCAGCCTGCCCGTGCGCTTCATCACCTTGTAAGGACGCTCCATGATCGAGATTGAACGCGACCCGGCGACACGCCCCCTGTTCGAGCTGGTGACCCGTGAACTGGCGCGTCCGGTGAGCCAGGACCTGCACGCACTGACCGAGGCGCTGATGGCGCGGTTCGGCGCAGGCATCTCGGCGATCCTGTTCTACGGTTCTTGCCTGCGCACGCGCACCACCGATGAGGGGTTGATCGACCTGTACGTCCTGGTGGATCACTACCAGGACATCCACGCCTCCCGGCTCAGTCAATGGGCCAACGCCCTGCTGCCGCCCACGGTGTTTCTGTTCACGACCACTGATACCGCCGGCAAAACCCTGCGCGCCAAGTGCGCCATTCTCTCAGTGAGCGATTTCGAACAAGGCACCCATAGCTGGTTTCAAAGCTACCTGTGGGCGCGTTTTGCCCAGCCTAGCCGCCTGGTGTTCAGCCGCACGTCCTCCATCCAGCTGCGCGTGGAGCGAGCGGTGTGCCGCGCGGCCTTGCGCATGATCAGCGAAACGGTCCCCCTGCAAGCCCCCTTCTTCAACAGCGACACGTTCTGGACCCGCGCCTTGAGCTTTACCTACGGCACCGAACTGCGGCCCGAAAGCAGCGATCGCCCGGCACTGATCACCCAGCAGAATCAAGACTACCTCGCCGCCCTCCTGGTCGCGGCTGCCCAGGTCGATGGCGCCGGCTTTACCGGGTCGATGACCGATGAGCTGTATATCAACCACAGCACCGCTCAACAGCAGCGACGCCAGGCGCGGCACTGGCGGATCCGGCGCGTGCAAGGCCGGGCATTGAACGTGGTGCGCCTGATCAAATCGCTGTTTACCGTCAAGGGTGGAGTGGATTACGCCATCTGGAAACTTGAGCGCCATTGGGGCGAGCCGATCAGACAACCGGAGCGGTTGCGCCGCTATCCGCTGGTGTTCTGCTGGCCGCTGCTGTGGAAGCTGTTGAAACAACGACCTCGTACATGAAACCAACAGGATATTTTCCATGACCGCCAGGAAGACGGCTTTGACCCCCAAGAAAAAACGCAAACATCGTCCCAGCGTCGCCATCGGCCTGTGGATCATCAAACGCCTTGAAAACCTGATACGGCGCAGCTCTACGGTGGGTAACACGCCGTTCTTCGATCCCGCCATCTTCGCCTGGGCCCGGGACCTGGAATCCCGGTCGGCGGTGATTCGCACCGAGCTCGATGCCGTGCTGCGCAACAGCGATGCCATTCCCAGTTTTCAGCAGATATCCAAGGACCAGTCCAGACTGACCCAGGACGACCGCTGGAAGACGTTTTTCCTCTACGGCTATGGCTACAAGATCGACGGCAATTGCGCGCAGTGTCC
The DNA here is from genome assembly GCF_054481235.1 of Pseudomonas fluorescens group sp. PF-69. Classification (NCBI taxonomy): domain Bacteria; kingdom Pseudomonadati; phylum Pseudomonadota; class Gammaproteobacteria; order Pseudomonadales; family Pseudomonadaceae; genus Pseudomonas; species Pseudomonas fluorescens group sp. PF-69. The sequence continues at coordinate 5,297,225 of NZ_JBTMNC010000001.1, forward strand.
AGAAACGACACGGGCCATCGAGGCCATCCCGGGCATGTACACCGCGTTTTTCTCGATTCTCAGCCCCGGCAAGCACATTCCACCCCACCGCGGGCCTTACAACGGATTGCTGCGGGTGCATCTGGGGCTGATCATCCCGCAACAGGCCGAACAGTGTCGTATAGAGGTGGGTGATGAGGTCCGCCATTGGCAGCAGGACAGTTGCCTGGTATTCGACGACACTTACAAGCATCAGGTCTGGAACGACACTGACGAGCGGCGCGTAGTGCTGTTCCTGGATGTGCAGCGCCCCTTGACATTACCGGGCCGGTTGCTGAACCGGGTGGTGCTCAAGTTGATCCAGTGGTCACCGTTCATACAGGACGCGCGCAGGAATCAGCAGAACTGGGATCGCGGGATTCTCAACCAGTAAATCAGCGCCAATCAGGCTCCGGGGCTCTCCCGGCGCCTGATTGACGCGGTATCACGGCTTGCAATCAGGCTTGAGGGTGTCGAATCGCGACGCATCCACCACGCCCAGGTGTGCAAGCACGTCACGCCCCAGTTTGACCGGCGAACCACCTTTGCCGTGGGTTTTCAGCGTAAGGTCCTCGGCGTATACCTTGTCACCCAGGCACAGTGACATCCGCACCAACTGATGCTGACTGCTGCCAAAGGCGCCTTTGGATTTTTCGGTGCGCAGTACTTTCCTCTCCAGCGTCAAATCGGTCGTGCCCGTCAATGCATGCATCACCGGTACACCGAAACGCACCCAATTCTCGCCATCTTTCTGGAATATGATGAGGTCATGAACTTCAATGGAAGACTTCGGCGAAGTGGGATCAAGTTCGACTTCCACACTCCCTTGCTCAGGTTGAATCAGCGCCTTTTCCTGCCAACCGAAAACGGCGGCCTGGGTCAGTTGTGGAATAATCAATGCCAACATAAAGCTGCTTAAAACTGTGGTATAGCGACGCATTATCTCACCCGGCGCAAATAATAATTTCAGGTCTTGCAACAATAAAGCCCAATAACTGGCGCCCCCTGTTCAGCGCACTTTATCATTAAGTCTGGATTTACAATATTAAATTATACTTAGCGATAGAGCACATACGCACTGCGGCAAATTATTAACTTATCCGAGATACACTCTTTCACTTCGTTACATAGCTACTTCCATCGGTTGACTGTTAACGTCTGCGACCCAGACAAAGTCTCAAGCGCCAGACCTACATGGCGACAAGGACCCCTGACAATGCCTACCGTGATGAGGAAACTATGGAACCCGGCAGCTACCAACTGAGCATGAGCGTGCTCATGACCCCCGACAAAGCCAACTTCTCCGGCAACGTGCATGGCGGCGCGTTGTTGAAAATGCTCGACGAAGTGGCGTTCGCCTGCGCCAAGCGTTATGCAGGCCGTTACGTGGTCACCCTTTCGGTTGACCAAGTGATTTTCAAGGAGCCGATCCACGTCGGCGAACTGGTCACCTTCCTGGCGTCGGTCAACTACACCGGACGCACTTCGCTCGAGATCGGCGTGAAGGTCATGACCGAGAATATCCATGAGCGTACCGTGCGCCACACCAACAGTTGCTACTTCACCATGGTCGCCGTCGACGGCGCTGGGCGCCCCAGCCCCGTGCGCCCCTTGCTGCCCGACACGCTCACCGAGCGCCGTCGCTACGCTCAGGGCCAGTTACGCAAGCAACAGCGCCAGGAACTGCAGGCTCGCTACGACGAGATACGCGAACTGGGCACGTCCCGTTAGGCCCTTCGCTCACCTGCAGCCCCGCCCGGAACACCAAGGATCAACGATGTAAATATCGCTCCTGAGTCGGATCAGCCTCGAGATCCTCCAGTACATGCTGGAAGCTGATGACGAACAGTTGCCGTTTTCTCCTGCGCAGCGCTCCATCGTCTAACCGCGGGCCAAGAATCAGCCCACGGAAAAAGCCTTCGATACGCCCGCGCGCAGGTGGCGGATGCCGCAGGCTCAGAGCATTATCCTTCCTGGCGATTGCCGCACCGTCGAAGTCGGACAGAGCGGCAGCAGCGTTTAATCGCTCAATAGAGCCGCACGCGATGGCGCACCAGGCCCTACGTCACTTCCTGACGCGAGGCGCGGCCCAACGACCAACCGAAGTTCATGCCCGCAGCCGCCAGCAGGATGGCGCTCGCGCCAATCACTTGCAGGATGCCGAGCGGGTGGGCGAAGGCAACCCAGTCGACCAGGATGGCGACGATCGGATAGATGAACGACAGTGTCCCGACCAGCGCCGTGGGGATTTTCTGGATGGCGCTGTACAGCAGGGTCGACATGAGCCCGGTATGGACCACGCCGATAATGATCAGGCAAGTCCAGGCGCCCTCGACCGTATCGACCCTGCTGAAGTCCACGAACGGGGCCAGGACCAGCACACCTGCCACCATCTGGATCAGCACGATCAGGTGCGCGGGTATGTCTTTGAGGCGCTTGGTGATTGCCGCCGCCACGGCGTAGAAAAAGGCCGAAGCCAGGGCCAGGCAGACGCCGAGCACATAGTCGGCGCCAGTGGCCTGCCCACTGCCCTTGACGGACACGATCAGCATCAGCCCGGCGAAGGCCAACAGCAGCCAACCAACCTTGGCGGCGCTGAGGCGTTCAGCGAAAAACAGCACCCCCAAGCCGACCAGCATGAATGGCTGAACGTGGTAGACCACCGTGGCAATGGCGATAGAGGAATGTTTGTAGGCACTGAACAGCAGCACCCAGTTAAGAATCAGCGCCGCCCCGCCCAGGCACACCAGAATGAACTGCCGGGCGTTGATCCGAGAGCGGCGCAGCACCCCGAGCACCAGACACGCGACCAGCATGGCCATGGCGCCGAACAAGCAACGCCAGAACACCACGGCCTCCGGGCTCTGCCCTGACATGATGACGAACCAGCCCACCGTGCCGGAGATCACCATGGCAGAAATCATTTCGAGCGTCCCACGGGTTTGCGACTTCATCACTCACTGCTTCCTTGCTGCTGGCATTGCCGTAACCTAAGCCACCATAAATAGGAATTGGTTCGGCAAAACGAACTTTATAATGAACTATTGGCCGATATACTGAACATCACACCCGAGAGCGTCAACCCATTTCAGGATGATTAGAAAAACAAATGACCGATATAACGAACACGCTACCGAACAATAACCCGAGCCGAATCGATCTCCTGGCCCTCTCAATCAAACGCGAGCGCCTGGCCGCCGGGCTTTCCTTGACCGAGCTGGCAAAGCGCGCCGGGGTGGCGAAGTCGACCTTGTCTCAATTGGAGTCAGGAATCGGTAACCCCAGCATCGAAACCTTGTGGTCGCTGGCGACCGCAATGGGCTTGCAAGTCACCCGGTTCTTCGAACAACCCCGGCAGGCCCTGCGGGTGATTCGCGCCAACGAGGGTATGACGGCCTATGCCGAGACTGCCCATTATGCAGCGACACTGCTTGCCGATTGCCCGACGGGAGTACAACGGGATATCTACCGGCTCAACGTGCAACCCGGCGAAGTTCGGCTGTCTCAGCCCCACCCACCGGGCACCGTAGAGCATGTGGTGCTGTGCAGCGGCAGTGCCCATATTGGCCCGGCGACCGGACCTGTCTTGCTGAACGCTGGCGACTACATCAGCTACCTCGCGAATGTGCCTCACGTGTTCGAAGCACTCGAGGCGGACACCACTGCGGTGATGGTGATAGAGCATTCCTGAGGTGGGTGCCATTTTCGTTCGCTCATGTATCACGAGCGACCTGGGGGCAACATGGGGGGCATATTTGAAATTTTTCTGCCTGAAAATGTTGTTCTAGAGCCCAGTCAAAATGTTTTTCGCGGATCCGGACAGTCTGGCTTGAGTGCCTTGTGAAGGCATCCGGCGCCATCGCTGCGAGCCGGCGAGGGTCGCGGCCCGGTTGCCAGCCAGACCATTGCGTAGGCGGCAACACACAAATGCCATCAACCGGGTTGATCCTGTCTGGGTATAAGGCGCAGGCTAGAGGGCTCGCTGGGCCTCTCCCATCATTCCGAATGATAGTTATCTTCGCCCCGTTCGATTCGTCCGCTTCAACCCCGCCGCGCATCATTCGCCAATCTCAATACATTGGCGGATGCATCCATGGAACAGTCACTCAAACATTTGCGCTTCCCGTTGGCCGTGTTGGCCGTAGTGGTGATGAGCGCCTGCGGCAAGGCTCCGCAAACTGCAGCCACGATGCCGGCGGCCAAGGTCAGCGTGGCCAAGGTGCTGGAGCAACCGGTTAACGAGTGGGACGAATTCACCGGGCGCCTTGAAGCCCCGGAAACCGTAGAAATTCGTCCACGGGTCTCCGGCCAGATCGATGACGTGGCCTTTACCGAGGGCGCCCTGGTCAAGAAAGGCGACCTGCTGTTCCAGATCGACCCGCGTCCGTTCCAGGCTGAGGTCCGCCGCCTCGAAGCGCTGGTCGCCCAGGCTCGCGCCAACGCCACCCGCAGCGAAAACGAAGCCCAGCGCGGTGAACGCCTGCGCACCAGCAATGCCATCTCCGCTGAACTGGCCGATTCGCGTACCAGCGCCGCTCAAGAAGCCCGCGCCGCCGTCGGCGCACTTCAGGCGCAACTGGACCTGGCCAAACTGAACCTGAGTTTCACCCGCGTCACCGCGCCCATCAGCGGTCGCGTCAGCCGCGCGGAAATCACGGCCGGCAACCTGGTGACCGCCGATACCACCCCGCTGACCAGCGTGGTTTCCACCGACAAGGTCTACGCCTACTTCGACGCTGACGAGCGTGTGTTCCTCAAGTACACCCAGCTCGCCCGCCAGGGTAAACGCGGCGCAGCCACCCCGGTCTACATGGGCCTGTCCAACGAAGACGGCAACCCGCACCTGGGCCAGATGAACTTCGTCGACAACCAGGTCAACCCGAAAACCGGCACCATCCGTGGTCGCGCCGTGTTCGACAACAGCGACGGCAGCTACACCCCGGGCCTCTATGCGCGCCTGAAACTGGTCGGCAGCGGCACCTACAACGCCATGCTGATCAACGATGAAGCGGTCGGCACCGACCTGGGCAAGAAGTTCGTGCTGGTGATGGACGCCGACAACAAAACCGCCTACCGCGCGGTCGAGCTGGGTCCGAAAATCGAAGGCTTGCGCATCGTGCGCAACGGCTTGAACAAGGACGACACCATCATCGTCAAGGGCCTGCAGCGGGTACGACCTGGTTCGCCAGTCGCCCCTGAAGTGATCCCGATGGCCAGCGAGCAAACCCTCGCGGCCCTGGCACAACAACGTCAAGCGCTGGAAGCCAGCAATCTGCCCCAGGTCGCGCCTGCCAAGGTCGCGCCGGGTACGGCTGTGAAACTGGCTGCTGCGACTCCACGCGGTTAAGGAATAACGACTCCGATGAATTTTTCCCAGTTCTTCATTTCACGGCCGATCTTCGCCGCAGTGCTGTCGCTGCTGATCCTGATCGCCGGCGCGATCTCGCTGTTCCAGCTGCCGATCAGCGAATACCCGGAAGTGGTGCCGCCGACCGTTGTGGTCCGCGCCAACTTCCCCGGGGCCAACCCCAAAGTCATCGGTGAGACCGTGGCCGCTCCGCTGGAGCAAGCCATCACCGGCGTCGAGAACATGCTGTACATGTCCTCGCAGTCGACCGCCGACGGCAAGATCACCCTGACCATCACCTTCGCCCTGGGTACCGACCTGGACAATGCGCAGGTGCAGGTGCAGAACCGCGTAACCCGGACCGAGCCCAAACTGCCCGAAGAAGTGACGCGCATCGGTATCACCGTGGACAAGGCGTCGCCCGACCTGACCATGGTCGTGCACTTGACCTCGCCGGACAAACGCTACGACATGCTGTACCTGTCCAACTACGCCTTGCTCAACATCAAGGATGAGCTGGCGCGCCTGGGCGGTGTCGGTGATGTGCAATTGTTCGGCATGGGCGATTACTCGCTGCGGGTCTGGCTCGATCCGAACAAGACCGCCTCGCGCAACCTGACCGCCACCGACGTGGTCACCGCGATCCGCGAACAGAACCGCCAGGTCGCCGCCGGTGCACTGGGTGCGCCGCCTGCACCGAACGCCACCGCGTTCCAGCTGTCGGTCAACACCCAGGGTCGCCTGGTGTCCGAAGAAGAGTTCGAGAACATCATCATTCGCTCCGGCGACAACGGTGAAATCACCCGTCTGAAAGACATTGCTCGTGTCGAACTGGGCTCCAGCCAGTACGCCCTGCGTTCGCAACTCAACAACCAGCCGGCGGTAGCGATCCCGATCTTCCAGCGTCCGGGCTCCAACGCCATCGAGATCTCCAACGAAGTGCGCGACAAGATGGCGGAGCTGAAGAAAAGCTTCCCGGAAGGCATGGACTTCAGCATCGTCTATGACCCGACGATCTTCGTGCGCGGCTCCATCGAGGCGGTGGTCCACACCCTCTTCGAAGCGCTGATTCTCGTGGTGCTGGTGGTGATCCTGTTCCTGCAAACCTGGCGCGCCTCGATCATTCCGTTGGTGGCGGTGCCGGTATCGCTGATCGGTACGTTTGCCGTGATGCACCTGTTCGGTTTCTCGCTCAACGCCTTGTCATTGTTCGGCCTGGTACTGGCGATCGGTATCGTGGTGGACGACGCGATCGTGGTGGTGGAGAACGTCGAACGCAATATCGAACTGGGACTCAATCCGGTCGAAGCGACCAAACGCGCCATGCGCGAAGTGACCGGCCCGATCATTGCCACGGCACTGGTGCTGTGTGCGGTGTTTATCCCGGCGGCCTTCATTTCCGGGTTGACTGGCCAGTTCTACAAGCAGTTCGCCCTGACCATTGCGATTTCCACGGTGATCTCGGCGTTCAACTCCCTGACCCTCTCGCCGGCACTGGCAGCGGTGCTGCTCAAGGGCCATGACGCGCCGAAAGACCGCTTCTCCAAACTCCTGGACAAGGTGTTCGGCGGCTGGCTGTTCCGTCCCTTCAACCGTTTCTTTGAAAAGGCCAGCCATGGTTATGTCGGCACCGTTGGCCGCGTGATCCGCAGCAGCGGCATCGCCCTGCTGCTGTACGCGGGCCTGATGGTCCTGACGTTCTTCGGTTTCTCCAGCACCCCGACCGGTTTCGTCCCGGCGCAGGACAAGCAATACCTGGTGGCGTTTGCCCAGTTGCCGGACGCCGCCAGCCTGGATCGCACCGATGCAGTGATCCAGCAGATGTCCGAGATTGCCCTCAAGCAACCCGGCGTCGCCAACTCGGTGGCCTTCCCTGGCCTGTCGATCAACGGCTTCACCAACAGCCCCAACGCCGGCATCGTGTTCACCCCGCTCAAGCCGTTTGACGAGCGCAAGGACCCAAGCGAATCGGCGGGTGCCATTGCGGCCGCGCTGAACGCCAAGTTCGCCGACATCCAGGGTGCCTACATTGCGATCTTCCCGCCGCCGCCGGTACAGGGCCTGGGCACGATCGGTGGTTTCCGCCTGCAAATCGAAGACCGGGGCAACCTGGGCTACGACGAGCTGTACAAGCAAACCATGAACATCATTGCCAAGAGCCACAGCGTGCCGGAACTGGCCAATCTGTTCACCAGCTACACCGTGAACGTGCCGCAGGTCGATGCCGCCATCGACCGGGAAAAAGCCAAGACCCACGGCGTGGCCGTCAGCGACATCTTCGACACCCTGCAGATCTACCTGGGTTCGCTGTATGCCAACGACTTCAACCGCTTTGGTCGCACCTATCAGGTCAACGTTCAGGCCGAGCAGCAGTTCCGTCTTGAACCGGACCAGATCGGCCAGCTGAAAGTACGCAACAACAAGGGCGAGATGATCCCGCTGGCGACCTTCATCAAGGTCAGCGACACCTCGGGCCCGGACCGCGTGATGCACTACAACGGCTTCATCACCGCTGAAATCAACGGTGCGGCAGCCCCCGGCTACAGCTCCGGCCAGGCCGAAAAAGCCATCGAGAAACTGCTCAAGGAAGAACTTCCGAACGGCATGACCTACGAATGGACCGACCTGACCTACCAGCAGATTCTGTCCGGCAACACCGCGCTGTTCGTGTTCCCGCTCTGCGTTCTGCTGGCGTTCCTGGTGCTCGCGGCGCAATACGAAAGCTGGAGCCTGCCACTGGCGGTGATCCTGATCGTGCCGATGACCCTGCTGTCGGCCATCACCGGGGTGATTGTGTCCGGTGGCGACAACAACATCTTTACCCAGATCGGCTTGATCGTACTGGTGGGCCTGGCGTGCAAGAACGCGATTCTGATCGTCGAGTTTGCCAAGGATAAACAGCTGGAAGGTCTCAACCCGCTGGCCGCGGTACTGGAAGCCTGCCGCCTGCGTCTGCGGCCGATCCTGATGACCTCCTTCGCGTTCATCATGGGTGTGGTGCCACTGGTGTTCTCCAGCGGTGCCGGTGCCGAAATGCGTCATGCCATGGGTGTGGCGGTGTTCTCCGGGATGCTCGGGGTGACCTTCTTCGGTCTGTTGCTGACGCCGGTGTTCTACGTACTGATTCGCAACTTTGTCGAGCGCGGTGAGGCACGAAAAGCCGCCAAGGCGCTGAAACTGCAAAAGCCGCTGGAGTCGCATTCATGAGTTTGAAAGCCTTCCTGCCGAGTCTCCTGGTACTGGCGCTGAGCGCCTGTGCCGTGGGCCCGGACTACAAGACCCCGGCCACCGAGGCGGCCCATATCACCACCGCCACCGATGGCGCGGCCGGTCAGAAGAACTTTGACCGCTCCCGTTTCGAAGGCATCTGGTGGCAGCAGTTCGAGGACCCGACCCTCAACCAGTTGGTGACCGAGTCCCTGAAGGGCAACCGCGACTTGCGCGTCGCCTTCGCCCGCTGGAAAGCGGCGCGGGCGATACGCGATGACGTCAGCAATGACGCCATGCCGACCATCACCAGCCGGATCAGCAGTGACCTGGCCAAGGGGCAGATTCCCGGCCAGACCACCGACCGGGTCAACAGCGAACGCTATGACCTGGGCCTGGACATGGCCTGGGAGATCGACCTGTTTGGCCGCATCCAGCGCAACCTGGAATCGGCCAACGCCGAGCAACAAGCGGTCGAGGCCGATCTGTATCAACTGCAAGTCACCATGATTGCCGAACTGGTGGATTCCTACGGCCAGCTGCGCGGAGCCCAACTGCGGGAGAAAATCGCCCTGGCCAACCTGGAGAACCAGCAGGAGTCGCGCAAGATCACCATCAGCCTGCGTGATGCCGGCGTCGGCGATCAGCTCGACGTGGAGCGCGCCGATGCGCGTCTTGCGGCGGTCGAGGCCAGCGTGCCGCAATTGCAGGCCGAACAGGTTCGGCAGAAAAACCGCATCGCCACCCTGCTCGGTCAACGCCCGGACAAGTTGAGCGTCGACCTGAGCCCCAAGGATTTGCCGGCCATTGCCAAGGCATTGCCCATTGGTGATCCGGGGGAACTGCTGCAACGTCGCCCGGACATTCTCAGCGCCGAACGCAAACTCGCCTCGGCCACGGCGCGCATCGGCGTGGCCAAGGCTGATTTGTTCCCGCGAGTCAGCCTCAGCGGCTTCCTTGGCTTCACGGCCGGGCGTGGTTCGCAGATCGGCTCCTCGGCGGCCAACGCCTGGGCGCTTGGCCCGAGCATCACCTGGGCGGCGTTCGACCTGGGCAGCGTCAAGGCCCGCTTGCGCGGTGCCGACGCCGACGCTGAAGGCGCCCTGGCGAGCTACGAGCAACAAGTCTTGCTGGCTCTGGAGGAATCGGAGAACGCCTTCAGCGATTACGGCAAACGCCAACAACGGTTGATTTCGCTGATTCGCCAGAGCGAATCGAGCCGCTCGGCTGCCGACCTCGCCGAGATCCGCTACCGCGAAGGCACCGCCGATTTCCTGGTGTTGCTCGATGCCCAGCGTGAGCGTCTGGCGGCGGAAGACACCCAGGCCCAGGCCGAAGTCGATCTGTATCGCGGCATCGTCGCGATCTACAAGGCACTCGGCGGTGGCTGGCAGCCGGAAATGGTCGCCAGCAAGTAACCTTTTTCAAGCGCTCCTTTGGTTGGCCGCAACCAACCAATTCCTTTGCCCTGCGTCTCATTCGGTCGCGGGGCTTTTTTTTGCTTTTCAGGCAATCCCGGGAAACACGGATGGCAGCCCCCTGCAAGCGCCTGCCACGCGACCCATGTGGGAGCGCGCTTGTCGGGTCGCCGCATCGCAGCGATGACGTCAGCAAATCCAACATCAACGGTGACCGACCGCTGTCGCGAGCAAGCTCGCTCCCACAGGGTCCGAATGTGTCCGCGAAGTTAGCGCTCATCTTCAGATTTGTGGTTTTCCTCGACGGTGACGGTGGCCGTGGTTCCCGCTCGCAGTTTGTCTTTACCGGCGTAACCCTCGTCAATCCTGATCCGCACTGGCACCCTCTGCGCCAGCTTGACCCAGGTGTAGCTGGGGTTGATGTTGGCCAGTAGCCGGCCACCGGGCAGGTTTTCCCGGTCGGCGATGGCGAAGGCAATGCTTTGTACGGTGCCGCCGAATTTTTCACCGCTCATCAATTCAATGTCGACCCGGTCGCCCTCGCCGATTCGCGGCAACTTGGTTTCTTCGAAGTAGCCGCTGACATAAAAGCTGTCGCTGTCCACCAGCGCCAACAACGGACCACCCACCGTTGCATAGTCTCCCTGGCGGGTCAGCAGGTTGGTGACGTAGCCACTGACTGGCGATTCCACGCGGGTGCGCTGCAGATCCAGTTCGGCCTGGGTCAATGCCGCAATCGCCAGTAGCACGTTGGCCTGCGCCAGCCCCAGGTTGGCCTGGTTACGCAACAAATCAGCCTGTGCTACCGAGACTTCGGTGTTGGACTTTTCCCATTCCTCGCCGGAAATCGCGGAGCGCTCCTTGAGGGTTCGACGGCGCCGCTCTTCGCTCTGGCGCTGGCGTAACAGCGCCTGGCTGGAGACGATGGTCGCTTCAGACTGCCCCAGCGACGCTTTCGCCACCTCCACGGAGCGTCTGGCATGTTCAACCGCCAGGGCATAGCGCGCCGGATCGATCTCCAGCAACAACTGGCCCTTATCCACATGCTGGTTGTCCTGCACGCCGAGCCTGACGATGCGCCCCGAAACATCGGCGGACAGGGTCACCACGTCGGCACGCACCCGGGCGTCCCGGGTCCAGGGCGCGCGGGTGTAATGCTCCCAGGCAAACCAGCCGAGGACGAACGCCAACACGACCACGGCCAGTGTCGTCAGGTGTGAAAGGATCTTCTTCAAGGCATCAGGCTCCCATCAGCAAAATCAGGGTCGCACACACGCAGGCGTACAACGCGCCCTCGAACAACGCTTCATGCCAGACGAAGCGCAGCACGCCCAGGCGCCGCAGCACCCAGTCCAGCGCCAGGAAAATCGGCAGGCCCAGCAGCAGCGCCTGGGCGATGGGCGGGAGGTAGACACCGCCTATTTCCAGATCAATGGGCAAGCGCAGGTACTCCTTGTGGGGCGAGCGGTTCAAAGTGATGGCGATGGCGCTCCAGGAATGACACCACGATCAACAGCGCCACGCGCATGCGAAACACCGACCACAGATGTTCATGAACACTGGAATGCAGGGTGTCCAGTTCATCGCCCAAGGCATGCAGGCTGTTGATCACGTGATCCGCCTGAATGCCGGGGCGGCCAGCGACCAGCCGCCCGGTTTCACGGACCGTGGCGAACACCTGGCTTTGCACAGCGGGCGTCAACAACGCGTTGCCCTGCCCCTGTTGCCGCAGCTGGTTCAAGGCGATACCCAGGGCCATGCAACCGAGACTGACTTCAAACACATCCCGCGATCCCTGGTCCTGGGTCGCCGGCAGCAAACCCAGCATCATGGTCAGGCGATCGACCATGCGGCTCTCGAAGGCAAACTGGTTTTCATCGGTGGCCGGGACTTTGAGCAAGGCGTACACCTGCTCGCAGTTCTCCTTGAACAACCGGCGCATCCGCAATACCGGCCGGAACGGAAAGATCAGCGCGTAGACACTCAACCCCAGCACCGTCGCGCACGTGTAGGCGCCAGCAAACTCGAACCACTGGATGGCGGTATTTTGTCCAAGCCCCACATTCAACGGGCCCAGCAGCAGAAATGTCGTCAGCCCCAGCCCCATACCGGTGCCGGTGGTGGGCGGACTGGACAGCCCCACGGCGACGGCATAAAGCAAGGGTGCCAGCAACAACGCGAGCATTTCGAAGTTACTGATCATCGGGACAAACATGAACTGCAGCAGTGCCGACGCCAGCAACGCCAGGCCAAACCCTCTGGCATAGCTTTGAACCACCAGCAGCGGCCGTGGAAACGTCGACATCAGCGAACAAAGAATCCCCAGCAGCACCATGCCGCCCCGCGCCCCGTCCCAGCCGGTTTCGATCCAGATCAGGCCAGCCACCAATATCGCGGAGAATGCGCGGATGGCGTTCATGGTCGCCAGGGTGAAATCCAGGTGCAGCGGGTTTTCCTGGCCGCGAAAGACACTGCTGGCGGGCCGCCCGCTCTGGATGGCGTCGCTCAGTTCCAGTATCTGCTCGAGTTGTTGCAGCAGGCGCGCCTGTTCCCAGCGCAGCGACCAGGCCAGCGAGCGCAAGGTGGCCGGCATGGCCTCGGTCAATTGCTCGGCCCTGTAGGCCAGCTCGTCGAAGCGTTGGCGCAACGAGGTGAAAGGGTGGCGCTTTTCGCTCGACAGCGAACGGCCCTGTTGCGCCAGTTCATCGAGAAAGGCCAGCTCTTCGGCGCGCAGACGCTGTATTTCCTCGGGCAACGCCCCTTCCCAGCGCTCCGTCAGCAGTAGCCGCTGGTGACGCAGGGCGGTGAGCCTCGCGGTCAGCAGCACCAGCTGATTGCCCAGCAGTTGCACCAGACCGTTGGCGCTGCGCAAGCGAGGTGCATCGAAGTACAAATGCCGACGTACGCCCTCCAGGGCGCTGATCTGACCCAGCAGTTGCATTTGCCGGCGTTGAAAGTCCGCCTCGCTTTCCTCGGTGCGCAGGACGGCACTGGCATGGGTCGCCAGCAGTTTGGTGATCTGATCGATTTTGGCGAAATAGTCCCGGGCTACGGCTTCGGGGCGCGCGGTGAGCAGGCTGACCACGCACACACAGGCGACGGCTAACAAAGTCTCGGTGACTCGGGTGACTGCCAGCAGGAATGTGCCCTCCGGGTCGGGAATCGCCAGTAGAGCAATGACCACGGCGGTGTAGCCACTGAGGACGAACGCCTGGGAACTGGTGTAGCGCAACAAGGTGCCACCGGCCGTACACAGCGCGAGCCACAAGGCCAGGGTGGTAATGAAAGGCAGGGGCGCCTGGGGAAAGATCGCCATGGTGGCCACCGCCACGACCGCGCCCATGGTGGTGCCGATGACCTGGCCGAAACTGCGGGCCAGCACCATGCCGCCCAGTGGCTGACTGATGATGACCACGGCCATGATCGACCACTTGGGCTGGTCGAGGTCGAACAGGAAGGCCAGGTAAAGCGTCAACAGCCCGGCCGCAATGGTTCTCAAGGCAAACAGCAACACCCCGGGCCCGGGGTGGACAATCGCCTTGAAGTACTGCAACAGTGCTTGCATGGGTGTGCTCGTTGGCGCTTATCCAGCAAGCGTAGTCACAGCTTCCGGGTCTCGACAGCGCGTCGACGCAACATGGAGGTAAAGCCGTCGATCCCCTCCCCCTCAGTGGGCATTCAGATGAGTCAGGGTTTGACTCAGCGCTCCGCCTGACCGAAGCTGCTGACTTTGCAAAAGCTTGCCAGCTTCCGGATTCGCATGCCCCAGTCCCGCCGTTATCTGCTTATCAGTCTCTGCGCCTTGCTTGTCATCGGCCTCGCCTGGGTGTACCTGCGCAGCACGACGCCAGTGGTGCCCGATGCGATCAAGCGCGGCTACAGTGAGGCGCTGGCCCAGGCCCGCGCCGGCCAGCCCGGCGCCGCGCGGGTGCTGTACCAGCAATTGGGCCGCCCCGATCTATCGCCCAAACGGCGCATCTGGCTGCACGCCGAACTGCCCAACTACCCGAGTTCGGTGGCCCTGAAACTGGCGGACGCCGACTTGCAACATGAGTCGCCCGAGGTGCGTATCGCGGCGATCAAGAGCATCAGCGGGCTGGTGCCCAACGGCCAGCGCAGCTTATTGCTCGGGCCGTTGCTCGATGACAAAGACCAGAATGTGCGGTTGGCCGCCGTCAACGCCTTGCTGGGCTTGTCACCGGACGACCTCGGCTTGTATTTCGGGCCACTGGAACAAGCCATCGATGCCTGGGAGCAGGTACTCAAAAGCGCGCCGGAGAGCGCCGAGAATCACTATCAGCTGGCTCGACTGCATTTGCACAACGCCGAATTCAAGGAGGCCCAGCAGGCGCTTGAAAACACCCTGCGCCTGGCCCCCGACAACCTGCCGGCGCTGGTCATGCAGATTGAGGTGCTGGATAAGCTGGGACAAAGCGATGCCGCCCGGCAGTTATTGGCCAGGCAATTGAAAGCACAGCCCGACTCCGCCTATTTGCAGCATGCCCTGGGGCTGTGGCTGCTCAATCATGGCCAGAGTGAGTTCGCGCTGTTGGGCCTGTCCAAAGCCGTGGAGCTTGAGCCGGACAACAAGGACTATCGCTATGACCTGGCCACCACCCTGCACGGTGAACAGGAGCTGGAAGCGGCGCAGAAGCAGTTGCAGGAGATCGTCCAGCGCCACCCGAACGATCGCAGGGCGCGAGTGCTGTTGATCAACTATTGGAAGGAAAGCGGACAACTGCAGAACGTGCAGATCCTGCTGGCACAACTCGAACAAATGAATCCGGACGACCCGGCCCTGCAGCAAGGTCTCTGATATCCCGCCGTAAATTTTGTTGAACGCTCGTCTCGACCAAAGGTCAAGTGAACAGGCAGACCCTTGTGGCACTCAGCGCCCACTGCCTCGTTCCCCTAGTCAAGAGAGGGCATTTTTTGTCTATATCCAACGAGTTGATCAGTGTAAAAGCCGCCACCGGTATCGAAGGGCTGGATGACATCCTCGATGGCGGACTCTCTCGCGGCCACGTGTTTCTACTGGAGGGCGAACCGGGCACCGGCAAGACCACCGTTGCCCTGCACTTTCTGTTGGCTGGCGCCCGGGCCGGCGAACGCTCGTTGTACATCACCCTGTCCGAAACCGAGCGCGAACTGCGCCAGGGCGCCCGGTCCCACGGTTGGGAACTGGGCGAAAACGTGCATATTTTCGAACTGACGCCGCCGGAAAGCCTGCTCAATGCCGAGCACCAGCAGTCGCTGCTGTACTCCTCTGACCTGGAATTGGGCGAGGCCACCAAGCAGATCTTCGAAGTGGTCGAACGCTTCAAGCCAACCCGCGTGGTGCTCGACAGCCTGTCCGAGATCCGTCTGCTGGCACAAAGCTCATTGCGCTACCGCCGGCAGATCCTCGCGATCAAGCACTACTTCGTGCGTTACGACGCCACCGTGTTGCTGCTCGACGACCTGACCACCGAGTCCCTCGACAAAACCGTGCACAGCGTGGCCCACGGCGTGATCCGCCTGGAGGAACTGACCCCCAACTACGGCGCCGAACGGCGGCGTATCCGGGTGGTGAAGTACCGGGGCCAGAAATACCGTGGCGGCTTTCACGACTTCACCATCATGGGCGATGGCGTGCATGTGTTTCCACGCCTGGTGGCCGCCGAACACCGCGGGCGCTACCTGCGCCAGCAATTGACCAGCGGCATCGCGCAAATGGACGCCCTGCTCGGCGGCGGTATTGAAACCGGCTCCAGCACCTTGATTCTCGGTCCGGCCGGTACCGGCAAATCCCTCATTTCCATGATCTTCGCGGCCGCCGCCGTGGCCAGGGGTGAAAAAGCCGCCTTGTTCATTTTCGACGAGGAACTGGGCCTGCTGTTCGAGCGCATGAAAAACATCGGTATCGATTTGCAGGGATTGCAACACGGCGGCAATTTGCTGATCGAACAGGTGGATGCCGCTGAACTGTCCCCCGGCGAGTTCTCCCACCGGGTTCGTCGCTGCGTCGACGAGCGCAACATCAAGACCGTGGTCATCGACAGCATCAACGGCTACCAGGCGGCCATGCCCGAAGAGAACGCCCTGGTCCTGCACATGCACGAGCTGCTGCTGTACCTCAACCGTCAGGGCGCCGCGACCTTCATGACCGTCGCCCAGCATGGACTGGTCGGCGATATGCAGGCCCCGGTGGACATCACGTATCTGGCAGACACGGTGATTCTGCTGCGCTACTTCGAAGCCGTGGGCAAGGTGCGCCGGGCGATTTCGGTGATCAAGAAACGCACCGGCAGCCATGAATCCACCATTCGCGAGTACCGCATCAGCAGCCAGGGCATGACCATCGGTGAGCCGCTGGAAACCTTCCAGGGTGTTTTGCGCGGCGTTCCCACTTATCTGGGCGCCAGCAACCCGCTGCTCGGGGAAGAAACCCCATGACGGCGGTCGAAGCCACTTCCGAGCGCGCGATCATCCTCGCGCCGCTGGGGCGTGACGGCCAGATTGCCTTGATGCTGCTCCGTGAAGCGGGTTTCGACGGGGTTGTCAGCGCAGGCCTGGTCGAGCTCTGCCGGGAACTGGAACAAGGTGCGGGGTTGCTGCTGATATCCGCCGAGGCCTTGTTGGGCATTGATCTGGACCCGTTGCTGGGCCTGATCGAGCAGCAGCCGGCCTGGTCGGACCTGCCGATCGTATTGTTGACCCATCATGGCGGCCCGGAACAAAACCCCGCCTCACGTTTTGGCCCGCAACTGGGCAACGTCACCTTCCTTGAGCGGCCCTTTCATCCGGAGACTTTGATCAGCCTGGTGACCACTGCGCTGCGCGGACGTCGACGACAGTACGAGGCCCGGGACCGGCTAATCGACTTGAGCCAGAGCGAGCTGCGCCTGCAGAACACCCTCGAAACCCTTGAGCAGCAAGTCGAAGAACGCACCGCACAGCTGCGTCACAACGAAGAAGTGTTGCGCCAGTCGCAGAAAATGGAGGCAGTCGGCCAACTCACCGGCGGTATCGCCCACGACTTCAACAACATGCTGACCGGCATCATCGGTAGCCTGGAGTTGCTGCGCCGGCGTCTGGCCCGTGGCCGCACCGAGGATCTGGACAGCCTGATCGACCTTGGCGTGACCTCGGCCAATCGCGCGGCGGGCCTGACTCACCGGCTGTTGGCGTTCTCCCGTCGCCAGTCACTGGACTCCAAGCCCGTGGAGATGAACAACCTGGTGATCTCCATGGGCGAATTGCTGCAACGCAGCATCAACGAAAGCATCTGTCTGGAAATGCAGCTGAGCGAGCACCTGTGGGTGGCCGAAGCTGACCCCAATCAACTGGAAAGTGCCCTGCTCAACCTGGTCATCAACGCCCGCGATGCCATGCCCGACGGCGGCAAACTGGTGGTGCGGACCGCGAACCAGCAGCTGGACGCCCGCTTCACCGAAGCCCACAGCAACCTCAAGCCGGGTGACTACGTGGTGCTCAGTGTCACCGACAATGGCTGCGGCATGCCGCAAAGCACCATCAGCCGCGCTTTCGATCCGTTCTTCACCACCAAGCCTATCGGTCAGGGCACCGGCCTGGGGTTGTCGATGATCTATGGCTTCAGCAAACAATCCCGGGGCCATGTCGCCATTCAAAGCGAAGTGGGCCAAGGCACGACGGTGAGCCTGTTCCTGCCGCGCTTCGGTGGCGACCTGCCCCGGGACAATCCGGTCGATCGCCAGCATCCGCTCTTCGCGCAGAATGGCGAAACGGTACTGATCGTCGAGGATGACCCGGCGGTCCGGGTGTTGGTAAGTACCGTGCTGAGCGAGCTGGGCTATGCCTTCGTCGAGGCTGGCGATGCGGCCGCTGCGTTGCCGGTTCTCGATTCGGGGCAGCGTATCGACCTGATGATCAGCGATGTCGGCCTGCCCGGCATGAACGGCCGGCAACTGGCGGAAATCGGCCGGCAGCACCGGCCGGGGCTCAAGGTCTTGTTCATCACCGGCTATGCCGAGCACGCGGCGGTGCGCGGGGGTTTCCTCGACCCTGGCATGCAGATGATCACCAAGCCGTTCACCTTCGACTTGTTGACGGCGAAGGTGCGGGAGATGATCAGCGTCTGAAGCACCCACCCTCCTCAGGCGTTGCCCAAGGCAGCGCCTGCAGCCCTCAGGACAGCATGTCCTGCATTATTTCCTGCAGCACATCCAGGTCGAATGGCTTGGCGAGGATAGGCGCCGTGCGCGTGATCGGGCTGTCGGTTTCACGGATTTCCTGCGGATAGCCGCTGATGAATATCACCTTCAGCTCCGGTCGCAGCTTGATCGCGGGCTCGGCGATCTGCACGCCGGAGATTCCGCCCGGCAGGCGGAAGTCGGTGATCATCATGTCCAGGTGCGGCTTGCTGGCAAGGATTTCGAAAGCCTGCTCACCGTTTTCGGCCTGCAGTACCCGGTAGCCCTCCCCCGACAGATAGGCCGTCAGCACCATCAGAATCGAGGGGTCATCTTCGACGATCAATACGACGTCTTGTGCATCTTCACTCATGGGAAGCCTTTGTTCGGTCAATAGCTGCTGATACGACCATGGGGTCGATCAGAGGTTGCGTTTATCGGACTGTTTTCCTACAGCGGTAGACAAACGCGAAACAGGGCGCCTTCGCCAATCCGGCTTTCGACGGTAATGGTACCGCCATGGGCAGTCACAATCTGTTCGGAAATAAACAATCCCAGCCCGAGCCCGGCGACGGCGTGTTTGGCCGTGACGCGCTCGAACTGCTGGAAAATCCTGTGCTGGTTCTCTTCACTGATGCCGATCCCGAAGTCACGCACTTCCACCCGTGCTTCACCACGCTCACTGTACACCTTCACGGTGATCGGGCTCTTGGCCCCGTAACGCAGGGCGTTGGTCAGCAGATTGGAAATGACCTGCTCGATACGAAACTCATCCCAGTTGCCGACCACCGGTTGCTCGGCCACCAGGGTCACCGACGACTCGGCGGCCTCGATCTGTGCGGCGAAGTTCTGCAACAGGTTGCGAACCCGTTCCGACAGATCGAAGCGTGTCGGTCGAATCGACAGCTTGCCGGTGCGAATACGCGACACATCGAGCATGTCTTCGATCAGGCGGATCAGGCTTTTGATCTGCCGCTCATCGCGATCGACCATCGCCTGCATCTTGTCGAGGGTAAACGCCGCAGCGTTATCCCGGGCAAGGTGCATCTTGCGCAACTGGGTCTCGAGGATCAGGCCATTGAGCGGCGTGCGCACTTCGTGGGCGACGATGGACATGAAGTCATCGCGCATCCGCACGGCCTGCTCCAACTCCAGCTGGGTACTCTGCAAGCGCTTGAGCAACACTTCCTGCTCGCGCCGACTCTGCTCCAGCTCTTCGACCTGCTGCTTCATCGCCTTGCTCTGACGATACAGTTCGACGAACACATTGACCTTGCTCTTGACCGCATGAATGTCCAGCGGTTTGTGCAGGAAGTCCACGGCACCGCTTTCATAGCCCTTGAACGCGTAATTCAGCTCGCGACCGGCGGCACTGACGAACACGATCGGAATGTTTTTGGTCTTTTCCGTGCCACGCATCAACTCGGCCAGTTCAAACCCATTCATGCCGGGCATCTGCACATCGAGAATGGCCATGGCGAATTCGTGCTGCAACAACAGCGACAACGCTTCGTCGGCGCAAAGCGCCTTGTAGACGATGCGATCCTCGCGCTTGATCAGCGCTTCGAGCGCCAGCAGGTTTTCCGGCAGATCGTCGACAATCAGCAGTTTGGCCTGGATATTACTTAGCATGCGATTTGTTCCAGCTCGACAAGCAAACGGCCAATGCCGCGGATAGTGAGAATGTGGTCAGGCTGGTGAATATCCAGCGCCGCCAGGGGCATGGTCGCGACCTGCGCCTCGTCCGGGTCCTGCACGACCGTCAGCCCGCCACGTCGCTTGACCTGCGCCAGGCCGTGGGCGCCGTCGCGGTTGGCGCCGGTCAGCAGCACGGCGGCCAGTTTCGGTCCATAGGCATCGGCCGCCGATTCGAACAGGTAGTCGATGGCGGGTCGCGAGTAATGCACGCGGTCTTCAAGGCTCAAGGAAAAGCTGCGGTCCTGCTCCACGGACAAGTGATAACCAGGCGTGGCGAAATACAGGGTTCCGGCTTCGATGCGGCATTTGTCGCTGGCCTCCAGTACCGGCAGGGCCACCCGTCGGGCAAAGACCTCCGCCAGGTGGCTGCGCCGCTCATCCGGCAGGTGCAGCACCACAACGATCGGCAACCCAAAGCCTTCGCGCAGCGGGGTGAGGATATTGAGCAGCGCTTCTACCCCGCCTGCCGACGCGCCGATCACGATTGCTTCTATAGAAGGCAAGCCCATGGTGTCGTTCATGATTTACGGTAGATCCGCTCCTGTTTGGCCAAGGGCTCGAACTGATTGCCATAAGCCGAAAAATCCGGGGTTTCCTTGCTCCCCAGCACCAGAAATCCACGGTGGCACAGTGACTCGTGAAACAAACCGAACGCGCGATCCTGCAATTTTTTATTGAAATAAATCAATACGTTACGACAAGAAATTAACTGAGTCTCTGAAAACACACTGTCGGTCGCCAGGCTGTGATCGGCGAACGTCACGTTCTCGCACAGCGACTTGTCGAAAATCGCGTAGCCATAGGCAGCCGTGTAGTAATCGGCGAAGGAGCGCTGGCCTCCCGCGTGCTGGTAGTTAGACGTATAGGCCCGGACATTCTCCATCGAAAAAATGCCTTGCTTGGCTTTTTCCAGGGAGCGCGGGTTGATGTCGGTGGCATAGATGATGGTGCGATCGAGCAGGCCTTCTTCGCGCAGCAAAATCGCCATCGAATAGACCTCTTCGCCCGTGCTGCAGCCGGCGATCCAGATCTTGATCGACGGGTAAGTCTTGAGCAGCGGCACCACTTCCTTGCGTATGGCCAGAAAGTGCGAGGGATCGCGGAACATTTCACTGACCGGAATCGTCAGCAGTTGCAGCAATTGCATGAATGCCTTCGGATCGTGCAGGACCTTCTCCTGCAGGGCCGAAATGGTGCCGCACTCGAACTGGCTCAGCGCGTGCGTCACCCGGCGCTTGATCGAAGCGCCGGAATAATCGCGAAAATCGTAGCTGTACTTGAGGTAGATCGCCTCGATCAACAAGCGCAGCTCGATTTCACTGTTTCGCTCCACTGAATAATGGCGCTCCACTAGATACGTTCCATCTTCGGCAACCACACCCGAATCAGCGAAAACAGGCGATCCAGGTCGATGGGTTTGGCCAGGTAATCGTTGGCGCCCGCCTGCAGGCAGCGCTCCTGGTCGTCCTTCATGGCCTTGGCCGTTACCGCAATGATCGGCAGTTTGCGCCAGCGCGGGTCCTTGCGGATTTCGGTGGTGGCTTCGAAGCCATCCATCTCCGGCATCATCACATCCATCAACACCAGATCGATGTCCTCGACTTCATTCAATCGATCAATCGCCTCAAGGCCATTACGCCCGATGATCACGACTGCGCCCTTTTGCTCCAGTGCGCTGGTGAGGGCGAAGATGTTGCGTACGTCGTCGTCCACCAGCAGCACTTTGCGCCCCTCGAACACCTTGTCGCGGCTGCGGGCGGTCTTGAGCATTGTCTGTCGTTCATGGGACAGCCGGGATTCGACTTTGTGCAGAAAAAGTGTGACCTCATCCAGCAAGCGCTCGGGCGAACGCGCGCCCTTGATGATGATCGAGCGCGAATACTTGCGCAGTTCGGTTTCTTCGTCCCGGGTCAGATTGCGCCCGGTGTAGACGATCACCGGCGGAAACGAGCAGATGTCCTCGGTCGACATGTGCTTGAGCAGGTCATTGCCGAGCATGTCCGGCAGTTTGAGGTCGATGATCATGCAATCGAAGATCGTGGTGCGCAGCAGCTCCAGTGCGTCCTGGGCCAGGCCGACGGCGGTGATTTCGATGTCATCGTCGCCGATCAGGCGGGAAATGCTGTCGCGCTGCAGGTCATCGTCTTCCACCAGCAGCACGCGTTTGACTTTCTGGGTCAGCTTGGCTTCCAGGCGCGCAAAGACGTCCTTGAGCTCTTCGCGAGTGGTCGGCTTGAGCGCATAGCCGATGGCGCCCATGTGCATCGCCGCCTCGACCCGGTCTTCGACGGAAATCACGTGCACCGGTATGTGTCGGGTTTTCGCGTGCTCCTTGAGGCGTTGCAGGACGGTCAACCCGGAATGATCGGGCAGGCGCATGTCCAGCAGGATCGCGTCGGGGCTGAACTCGCGGGCCAGATCGTAGCCTTCATCGGCACCGTGGGCCACCAGGCACTGATAACCCAGCTCATGGGCGAGATCGTAGAGGATGTGCGCAAAGTTCGGCTCGTCCTCCACCACCAGAATGCAGCGGGTAGCGAACGGCGCCCGGTTGCGGTCATCGTCGAAGCGCGGAATGTCTTCGACGATCAGCGGAGCCGGGGTGGCTGGCGCCACGGGCGGGGCTGCCGCTACCGCCACTGGACGCATCGGTTCGACAGGATCGTCCCCCGGCTCGACGTATTGTTGCGGCAACACCAGGGTGAACACGCTGCCCTCTCCCGGTGTGCTACTGACGCTGATGGAACCGCCCAGCAAAGCGGCCAGGTCGCGGGAGATCGACAAGCCCAGCCCGGTGCCGCCGTAACGGCGATTGGTGGTGCCATCGGCCTGGCGAAAGGCTTCGAAAATGCTTTCCTGCTGATCCTCGGCAATGCCGATCCCTGTGTCGCGCACAGTAAAGGCAATGGCGTGGTTGGGCGCCGAGGCAACGCTGAGGCTGACGCTGCCCTTTTCGGTGAACTTCACCGCGTTGGACAGCAGGTTCTTGATGACCTGCTCCAGCCGCTGGCGGTCGGTAAAGATCAACGCGGGAGCGCTGTCTTCCAGCGTGATGTGAAACGCCAGTTGCTTGTCTGCCGCCAATGCCTCGAACATCCCGCGCAAGCCATCCACCAGACGCGCGACGCTGGTGTTTTCCGGGCGGATCTCGAGTTTGCCGGCCTCGACCTTGGAAATATCGAGAATGTCGTTGATCAGGTTGAGCAAGTCATTACCGGCGCTATAGATCGATTCGGCGAACTTGACCTGTTCGGCGCTGAGGTTCTCCTGAGGGTTCTCCGCCAGCAACTTGGCCAGGATCAATGAACTGTTCAGCGGCGTGCGCAGTTCGTGGGACATGTTGGCGAGAAATTCCGACTTGTACTTGCTGGAACGCTGCAGCTCTTCGGCGCGCTCTTCGAGTTGACGCTGGGCCTGATTGAGCTCGGTGTTCTTCAGGTCCATGGCGTCGCGTTGCTCGGCCAAAATGGTTGCCTGTTCGGCGAGTTGTTCGTTGGTCTGCTCCAGCTCCACCTGCTGGGTTTCCAGGTGCGCCTGGGACTCCTTGAGGATTCGCGATTGTTCTTCGAGCTCCTCGTTGGCGGTCTTGAGCTCTTCTTGCTGCACCTGCAGCTCTTCGTTGAGTTGCTGGGTTTCGGCCAGCACTTCCTGCAGGCGCTGACGATAACGCGCGGCCTCGATGGAGGTGCCGATGTTGGCCGCTATCAGCTCAAGCAGTTCGACGTCGCGGTCGTTCAGTGGACGCAGGAAACCCAGTTCGATGACGCCATTGACCCGATCGTCGTCGCTGGTCGGCACCACCAGCACACTGTGCGGCAAGCCCTGGCCGAGGCCGGAACTGACCTTGAAATAGTCGCTCGGCACGTTGTCCAGGCGGATCAGGCGTGCCTGTTGCGCCACTTGGCCGACAATGCCTTCGTCACTGTAGATCTGCTGATCGATGGCTTCCTGCTCACGGGAAAAGCCGTAGGACGCCACGCGCCTGAGGCCGCCGTGCTCTTCGCGGACATACAGCGCAGCCACGGCGCTGCCCAGGTACTGCGCACAGAACTGCAGGATGTTGCGCCCCAGCAGATTGAGGCTCAGTTGCCCCAGCACTTGTTCGGCCAGTTCGGTCTGGCCATTGCGTAACCAGGCTTGCTGCTCCAGGCGATGGGCGCTGGCCTGCTGCGCGGCAAGGTTGGCGCTGTAACTGTTGGACAGATTGAGCAGGTCGCGACGGCCGATGTAAGCCAGCAAGCCACTGATGCCAGCGATGAACAACAGGTAGAGACCGATGCTCCAGACCGTCGTGCGCCGCACCTCATCGTTGCGGGTGGTGCGCAGTTGCTGCTCCATGTCGATCACGTCTTCGAACTGCTTGCGGATCTCATCGGTCAAGCGTTTGCCTTTTCCAGCCCTCACCGCGCTGCGATAATCGCCGCTGGATCGCTGCAGATCGATCATGGTTTGCGCATAATCGGCCCATTCCTGTTGCAACGCCTGCAGCCGGTGCAGACGGTCGGTCTGGGCCGGGTTGTCGCCTGTCAATTCGAGCAAGGTTTTGAGGACGACCTCGATTCTCGGCTTCGCCGTTTCATAGGGTTCGAGAAATTTTTCGTCACTGCTGAGCAGGAAGCCGCGCATGCCGGTTTCCAGATCGACCGTCAGCTTGAGCGCTTCATTGGCGTTATTGATCACCCGGTCCGTGTGCTCGACCCACTGGATCGTCGACAGCAGGTACATGATCAACGAAACAAAAAACACTGCACTGATGACGCCGACACCCAGCGGCAGGCTGATGTTGCGGCTCAGGAGTTTACGGAATCGTTGCTCATCAACCGAAGACGCAGAGGTCATAGTCAAGCCTTGTCGAACGTGTGAAACCAAGGAGTCTGCCCCAAAACCGGCGCATTGATCCAATTTTCTGATGCATATCTACGCAAAATCCTGCATACAGCTGCTTTGGCGCCAAAGGAGCGGTTATCCTTTCTCTCCATGCCGCTACTCTTTTTATAGCCCGTCGGGAACTTGTCGGGAGTCGCCATTTACTCATGCAAGAGGCCGGAGATTCGATCGCCCGCCCCCCCCTATCACTTTTCGAGAAGTCCGCCATGTCCGCCAACATTTCCATCATCCTGGTCGTCGAAGACGATGACATCGTGCGCATGCTCATTGTCGATGTGCTGGAGGAGCTGGAATTCAAGGTGCTTGAGGCCGACGGCTGCGATCAGGCGCTGGCGTTTCTCAAGGATGCAGAGCAGCACATCGACTTGATGATGACCGATGTCGGCCTGCCGCAGATGGATGGCCGGGAGTTGGCCGCTCAAGCGCGAATGCTGCGCCGCGAATTGCCGGTGCTGTTCGCCAGCGGCTATGCCGAAAGCATCGAAGTGCCCGAAGGCATGCATGTGATTGGCAAACCCTTCTCCATTGATCAGTTGCGGGACAAGGTCAAGAGCATTCTCGAATGAACCTGCTACCCGCCATGATCTAATACCGCCCTCTCTTATTCTTGCCTGCCCCCTGCACGCTTCAAGGAAACCCCGTACATGAGTCAACCTCGCGCAACCAAAGTCCTGGTCATTGGTTACGTCTGGCCCGAGCCCCGCTCCTCCGCGGCCGGTGGGCACATGATGCAAATCCTCGAGACTTTCCTGCAGCAAGGCTGGGACATCACTTTCAGCAGCCCGGCCGGCAGCGGTGAGCACCGGGCCGACCTCACGGCGCTGGGCATTCGCGAAGTGCCGATCGAGTTGAACAACAGCAGTTTTGACACGTTCATCCACGAACTGGCACCGGATGTGGTGTTGTTCGATCGCTTCATGATGGAAGAACAGTTCGGCTGGCGCGTGGAAAAACACTGCCCCGATGCCGTGCGCGTACTTGAAACGTCCGATCTGCAAAGCCTGCGTGATGCCCGCCAGCAACGACTCAAGGAGCGCTTGAAGGCCAGTGACGACAGCAACGACTTCAGTGATCTGTTCGCGCCTGCATTGCGTGAAGAGTTCGAGTTCATGGCCGATACCGATCTGGCCAAACGGGAAATCGCAGCGATTTATCGTTGTGACTTGAACCTGATGATTTCCGAGATGGAAATCGAGTTGCTGGTCGAGCAATTCAATCTTCCGCCAAGCCTGCTGCACTGGTGTCCGCTGATGGTTGATCTGCCTAACCAACCGCCGGCACCGTTCGAAGATCGCGCGCATTTCCTGCACATTGGCAACTTCCGGCATGCGCCCAACTGGGATGCGGTGCTCTGGCTGAAAACCGTCATCTGGCCAATGATCCGCGAGCAATTACCTGGCGCGCAGTTGCACATCTATGGCGCTTACACGCCGCCCAAGGCGAGCGCGCTGCACAATGCCGCCCAGGGCTTTCACGTGATGAACTGGGCGGAAGACGCGTTGCAAGTCATGTCAGCGGCACGAGTGTGCCTGGCGCCGCTGCGTTTTGGTGCGGGAATCAAAGGCAAAATCGTCGATGCGATGCTCTGCGGCACGCCCAATGTCACCACCCCGATGGGGGCGGAAGCCATGCACGGCGAGCAAGCGTGGCCCGGCGCCGTGACCCGGTCCGCTCGCGACTTCGCCGACAACGCTGTGCGGCTGTATACCGACAAGGCTCTGTGGCAGCGTGCACAGGTTCAAGCGCAGGCTCTGCTAGCCAGCCGTTACCAGCAATCCATTCACGGGCCCGCCCTGATTGAAAGACTGGTTCATTGCCAACGGCAGTTGGCGCAGATCCGCCGGGACAACTTTACCGGCAGCATGTTGCGTCACCATCATCACAAGAGCACTCAGTACATGGCGCAATGGATCGAGGCAAAGAATCGCGCGCCAGAAAAAGGGTCTCTAACATAACCAGGGCGTAACAACACAATACATAGATAACACCCTTCCTTTTTTCCCTGGACTAATGTCTGGCTTCCTATAAACGTGAAGCCACTTTTTTCCAGGGAGCGGGCTTATTGAGCCAAAGGAATGATCATGACGGATAACACAACAGGATGGCTCGACAGGCAAACATGGATGAGCAATGTCCTGGATATCGACAAACTTAAACTGACCGACATTGTCTGGCCCGGCGCCCATAACGCGGGCATGGATAAACAGGCCCCCAATGATTCAGCGCTTGTAGGCCACTGGACAAACTGCCAGAACGATACCTTTGCCTTCCAGCTTGCCAATGGTGCGCGGGCTTTCGATATTCGCCTGGGCCATGACACCGACGCCGATCAGCCGGGGTTTTACTTTCACCACAACGGCTATCGTTCAGGTCGGGTGCTGGATGAACTGATCGAGGCGGTGCTGTCATTCCTTGAGCGGAATCCGGATGAGTTCATCGTGCTGGACTTTCACCAACTGGCCGACGGCGACAAAAGCTTTGATTTCAAAAAACTGAGTGAGCACTTGGTGCGCCGACTCGGACCGCGGACCATCCTCCCTGTCGACGGTTACAACACCGTTGCGCAACTCAAGCGCTCCAGCCCCTATCGCCGGATCGTGATGGCGGCCCCCGCTCACCCGGACATGGACGGTCAATACTTCTGGTGGCGAATAACGCACAAGTGGCATGGCCAGGCCTTTACCTCGACCACGCAACTGCACCTCCACATCGCCACCACGCTGGCAGATGCGCCCTACGATGGTTTTTTGTGGGCGCTGTCGGCGACTTGCTACTCGTTGCTGGGCGGACCTCAGGACATAAAGCACCAGATCAACGACTGGTTCAGCACCACACAAAGCTGGGTCACGCGTTGCAGCATCATCAACACCGATTTCTTCGAAGAGTCCGACATCGTCCGTTATTGCTGGAGCGCCAGCAGTATGAAGGCTGTCTATGGCCATTCCTTGCATGAGCCGACCGGTTCTCGATAGTGTCGTACTGCCGGAAACTGGCATTCCCCACTGTGCACAGGGCATGATCACAGCGCGATAACAAGAAAAGTGTGCCGCCATGACTCGTACCGCCAGAGTGACCGACCCGTCCTACGAACTGATGGACGACCACAATGGGTTGTCCATCATCTACCGCCAGCACGGTTTTCCCTGCCCGCTGGTACGTTGGCATTTCCACAAGGAATACGAGTTGCACCTGATCGTCGCCAGCTCCGGCAAGGTATTCATCGGCGACTACATCGGCAATTTCTACCCCGAAAGCCTGTTCCTCACCGGCCCCAACCTGCCGCACAACTGGATCAGCCAGGTGACCGAAGACGAAGTGGTGCCCAAGCGCGACATGCTGGTCAACTTCACGGATGAGTTGTTCGACAGCGGCTATCAGGTGTTCGCCGAACTCAAGACCCTCGCCCCGCTGCTGGAGCGGGCACAGTACGGCATCGAATTTCGCTGCAAGCACACCATCCGCCAGGCGATGGACCTGATGCAGCGCATTGCCGATACCCAGGGCGTGACGCGGCTGGGGCACTTTTTCATTCTGCTGGAATTGCTCGCAGCCACTGACGACTATCAGTTGTTGTCCGGCGCCACGACACCGCAACTGGCTGACGAACACAACATCGATCGCACCAACCGGGCGGTGGACTATATCTTCGCCCACTATGCGCGGGAGTTGCCTCTGGAAGAAGTCGCCGAGCACCTGGGCATGAAACCGACCTATTTCAGTCGAGTGTTCAAACAGGCCACCGGGCGCAATTTCATCGAGTTCGTCAATCGCCTGCGCATCAGTAAATCCTGTGAACTGCTGGCCGACGGCGACAAACCGGTGACCGACGTCTGTTTCGAATCGGGTTTCAACAATATTTCCAATTTCAATCGGCGCTTCCAACAGCTCAAGGGCATGACGCCGTCCCATTACCGGCGGTTGGTGGTGCAGCGTCTGACCGAGCAAAACCACGGCTGACATCACCCGTCCCTGTGGGAGCTGGCTTGCCAGCGATGAGGCCCGCGCAACCAACATCTCTATCGACTGATCCACCGCCATCGCTGGCAAGCCAGCTCCCACAGGGTTTGACCTGCCGGGTGTCGAAAACCTGTACGGATTCGACATCACCTCTCCGCCAAAAAGCCCTTCCCTGCGTCTACCGCTCTAAACCCGAGTGCAAAAAAGTATCGATTCAAGTGCGACGGATGATTTGTTTCGCCGTGAATTGAAGGCTGTAATCAGTGCAGATTCTTCCTACAAGCGGAAGACACAAAAACAATAACCGTCCTTCTGTCCCCCTCGGGTGCAGAAAAGGAGTGCACGATGCAACCGTCTGTAAAAGCTCTGCTTGCCCTCACCTGCATGACCCTCAGCGGCGTCAGCCTTGGCGCCCAGACCCTGACCATCGCCACCGTCAACAACAGCGACATGATTCGTATGCAGAAGCTCTCGAAAACCTTCGAGGCCGAGCATCCGGAGATCAAGCTCAATTGGGTGGTGCTGGAAGAAAACGTCCTGCGTCAGCGCCTGACCACCGACATCGCCACCCAGGGCGGGCAATTCGACGTGTTGACCATCGGCATGTACGAAGCGGCACTGTGGGGCGCCAAGGGTTGGCTGGAGCCGATGAAGGACCTGCCTGCAAGCTACGCCCTGGACGATGTGTTCCCGTCGGTGCGTGAAGGCTTGTCGGTGAAGGGTTCGTTGTATGCGCTGCCGTTCTATGCCGAAAGCTCGATCACCTATTACCGCACCGACCTGTTCAAGGACGCCGGCCTGACCATGCCCGAGCGCCCGACCTGGGAACAGATCGCCGAGTTCGCCGGCAAACTCACCAACAAGGATAAAGAGCAGTACGGCATCTGCCTGCGCGGCAAGGCCGGTTGGGGCGAGAACATGGCGTTGATCACCACCGTCGCCAACGCCTATGGCGCGCGCTGGTTCGATGAGAAATGGCAGCCGGAATTTACCGGCCCCGAATGGAAAAACGCCCTGAACTTCTACGTCGACACCATGAAGAAGTCCGGCCCGCCGGGCGCTTCGAGCAATGGCTTCAACGAAAACCTGGCACTGTTCAACAGCGGCAAATGCGCGATCTGGGTCGATGCCAGCGTCGCCGGCTCGTTCGTCACCGACAAGACCCAAAGCAAAGTGGCCGATCACGTCGGCTTCACCTACGCGCCGCATCAGGTCACTGACAAAGGTTCGGCATGGCTCTACTCCTGGGCACTGGCGATCCCGACCAGTTCCAAGGCCAAGGACGCAGCGAAAACCTTCAGCGCCTGGGCGACCTCCAGGGAATACAGTGCGCTGGTTGCAGAAAAAGACGGCATCGCCAACGTGCCGCCAGGCACCCGGTCCTCGACCTACAGCGAGGCGTACATGAGTGCCGCGCCGTTTGCCAAAGTGACGCTCGAGTCACTGAAGGCTGCGGACCCGAGCAAGCCGACGCTGAAACCGGTGCCCTATATCGGCATTCAGTTGGTGACCATCCCTGAGTTCCAGGGCATCGGCACCCAGGTCGGCAAGTCGTTCTCGGCGGCGCTGATCGGTCAGATGACGGTCGACCAGGCGCTGGCGGCGGCGCAGCAAACCACAGAGCGAGAGATGAAGCGCGCCGGTTATCCCAAGTAACCCCTGCAAATTCCATCTGTGGGAGCGAGCCTGCTCGCGAAAGCGGTATTCCAGCCGCAGAAGATGTGTCGGGTGCCCGGCCTCTTCGCGAGCAGGCTCGCTCCCACCGTTGATCTCATTTGTCTGTAGTCAATCGGTTACCGCCATGAATACCTCAACTGCCAAAGCTCACATGGAAGTCCCTCAACCGCTGCGTAAAAGCCGGTTGAGCAACCCCGGCTGGTTTCTGGTCAGCCCCTCGGTGGCGTTGTTGCTGCTGTGGATGATCGTGCCGCTGGGCATGACGCTGTACTTCTCGATGATTCGCTACAACCTGCTCAACCCGGGTGAAAACGAGTTCGTCGGGCTGGAAAACTTCACCTACTTCCTGACGGACTCGGGTTTCCTGCCCGGTGCGACCAACACCCTGTTATTGGTGGGCAGCGTGCTGCTGATCAGCGTGGTGTTCGGTGTGCTGATCAGTGCCTTGCTGGAGGCCAGCGAATTTCTCGGTCGCGGTATCGTGCGAGTCATGTTGATCTCGCCGTTCTTCATCATGCCCACGGTCGGCGCGCTGATCTGGAAAAACCTGATCTTCCATCCGGTGTCCGGGATGCTTGCCTACGTCTGGAAACTGTTCGGCGCGCAACCGGTGGACTGGCTGGCGCATTACCCGCTGCTGTCGATCATCATCATTGTCTCGTGGCAATGGCTGCCCTTCGCGATCCTGATCCTGATGACCGCCATGCAGTCCCTCGATCAGGAACAGAAGGAAGCTGCGCGCCTGGACGGTGCCGGCCCCGTCGCGATTTTCTGGCACCTGACCTTGCCGCACCTGGCCCGCCCGATTGCCGTGGTGGTGATGATCGAAACCATCTTCCTGCTCTCGGTGTTCGCCGAAATCTTCACCACCACCAACGGCGGCCCCGGCTACGCCTCGACCAACCTCGCCTACCTGATCTACAACCAGGCGCTGGTGCAGTTCGACGTCGGCATGGCCTCCGCTGGCGGCCTGATCGCGGTGGTGATCGCCAACATCGCGGCCATCGTGCTGGTGCGGATGATCGGCAAAAACCTGACAGACAAAGCCTGAGGCCCGCGCCATGACCCTTCAACAATCCCGCCGCCTGCAAAGCCTGCTGCTCGGCACCCTGGCCTGGGCCATCGCGATCCTGATCTTCTTCCCGATTTTCTGGATGGTGCTGACCAGTTTCAAAACCGAAATCGACGCCTTCGCCACGCCGCCGCAGTTCATCTTCACCCCGACCCTGGAGAACTACCTGCACATCAACGAGCGCAGTGATTACTTCAGCTTCGCCTGGAACTCGGTGGTGATTTCGTTCAGTGCTACCGCACTGTGCCTGCTGATCGCGGTGCCGGCGGCCTACTCGATGGCGTTCTACGAAACCCAACGCACCAAAGGCACGCTGCTGTGGATGCTCTCGACCAAGATGCTGCCGCCGGTGGGGGTCTTGATGCCGATCTACCTGCTGGCCAAGAGCTTCGGCCTGCTGGATACGCGCATCGCGCTGATCGTGATCTACACCCTGATCAACCTGCCGATCGTGGTCTGGATGATTTACACCTACTTCAAGGACATCCCGAAAGACATCCTCGAAGCCGCGCGACTGGACGGCGCGACCCTGTGGCAGGAGATGGTCCGCGTGCTGCTGCCGATCGCCAAGGGCGGGCTGGCCTCTACCGTGCTGCTGTCGCTGATTCTGTGCTGGAACGAAGCGTTCTGGTCGCTGAACCTCACCTCATCGAAAGCCGCGCCACTGACCGCATTGATCGCCTCGTACTCCAGCCCCGAAGGGTTGTTCTGGGCCAAGTTGTCGGCGGTGTCGACCCTGGCCTGCGCGCCGATCCTGATTTTCGGCTGGATCAGTCAGAAACAACTGGTGCGCGGCCTGTCGTTCGGCGCCGTGAAATGAATGCCCCATTGTGGGGGCGAGCCTGCTCGCGATGAACGTAAACGATAACGCGTTCTTCCAGGAGGAACGCGTCGCCTGTGAGCCCATCGCGAGCAGGCTCGCTCCTACGGGTTCAACCAAATAACCAACAGTGGAGGCCCACCACCATGGCCAACCTGAAAATCAAGAATCTGCACAAAGGCTTCGAAGGCTTTTCCATCATCAAAGGCATCGACCTGGAAGTGAACGACAAGGAATTCGTGGTGTTCGTCGGCCCGTCGGGTTGCGGCAAATCCACCCTGTTGCGCCTGATCGCCGGGCTGGAAGAAGTCAGCGGCGGCACCATCGAGCTCGATGGCCGCGACATCACTGAAGTCAGCCCGGCCAAGCGCGACCTGGCGATGGTGTTCCAGACCTACGCCCTTTATCCGCACATGAGCGTGCGCAAGAACATGTCGTTCGCCCTCGATCTGGCGGGCGTGCCCAAGGCGGAAGTGGAGAAGAAAGTCGGCGAAGCGGCGCGCATCCTCGAGCTGGGGCCGATGCTGGAGCGCAAGCCGAAGCAGTTGTCCGGTGGTCAGCGTCAGCGTGTAGCCATCGGCCGGGCCATCGTGCGTAACCCGAAGATTTTCCTGTTCGACGAACCACTGTCCAACCTCGACGCGGCACTGCGGGTGCAGATGCGTCTGGAACTGTTGCGCCTGCACAAAGACCTGCAAGCCACGATGATTTACGTAACCCACGACCAGGTCGAAGCCATGACCATGGCCGACAAGGTGGTGGTGCTCAACGGCGGCAAGATCGAGCAAGTCGGCTCGCCCCTGGACCTCTATCACCAACCGGCCAACCTGTTTGTCGCCGGTTTTCTCGGCACGCCAAAAATGGGTTTTCTCAAGGGCAACGTCAGCCGTATCGACAGCCAGGGTTGCGAAGTACAGCTGGACGCCGGCACCCGCATCACCCTGCCGCTCAGCGGTGCCAACCTGAGCGTGGGTGGCGCGGTGACCCTGGGCATTCGTCCGGAACACCTGGAGCTGGCCAAGCCTGGCGACTGCACACTGCAAGTCACTGCCGACGTCAGCGAACGCCTGGGCAGCGACACTTTCTGCCATGTCGTGACCGCTTCCGGCGAGGCCCTGACGATGCGTGTACGCGGTGATCTGGCCAGCCGTTACGGTGAGTCCTTGAGCCTGCACCTGGACGCCGGGCACTGCCATTTATTCGATGCCAACGGCGTGGCGCTGACCCGACCACTGCGCGTTGCCGCCTGACTTCAGAGATCCTGTGATGAAACTCAATAGACAGAACCTCAACCGCCTCGCCCCCGAGGTGGTCCTGCCCGCCTACGCCTTGAGTGACACTCGCCAAGGCATCGCCCACATCGGCGTCGGTGGTTTCCACCGCGCCCATCAGGCGTATTACACCGACGCCCTGATGAATACCGGCGAAGGCCTGGACTGGGCGATCTGCGGCGTCGGCCTGCGCGCCGAAGACCGTCGTGCCCGGGACGATCTGAAAGAACAGGATTACCTGTTCACCCTGTTCGAACTGGGCGATCGCGACGACACCGAGGTGCGGGTCATCGGCGCCATTCGCGACATGTTGCTGGCCGAAGACAGTGCCCAGGCGCTGATTGATAAACTGGCCAGCCCCGAGATCCGCATCGTCTCGTTGACCATCACCGAAGGCGGCTACTGCATCGACGACAGCAATGGCGAGTTCATGGCCGGGCTGCCGCAGATCCAGCATGACCTGGCGAACCCTGACGCGCCGAAAACCGTGTTCGGTTTCCTCTGTGCCGCACTGGCCAGACGCCGGGCGGCGGGCACGCCGGCGTTCACCTTGATGTCCTGCGATAACCTGCCGCACAACGGGGCCGTCACCCGCAAGGCGTTGCTGGCCTTCGCCGCGTTGCGCGACGCCGATTTGTGCGACTGGATCGAGCGCAACGTGAGTTTCCCCAATGCCATGGTCGACCGCATCACGCCGATGACCAGCACCGCGCATCGCCTGCAACTGGCCGACAAGCATGGGGTGGACGACGCCTGGCCGGTGGTCTGCGAACCCTTTGTGCAGTGGGTGCTGGAAGACAAATTCGTCAATGGTCGCCCGGCCTGGGAAAAGGTCGGTGTGCAGTTCACCGACGACGTCACACCCTATGAAGAAATGAAAATCAAACTGCTCAATGGCAGTCACCTGGCCCTGACTTATCTGGGTTTTTTGAAGGGTTACCGCTTTGTCCACGAAACCATGAACGATCCGTTGTTCGTGCGCTACATGCGTGCCTACATGGACCTGGACGTGACCCCGCAGCTGTCACCGGTGCCGGGCATTGACCT
This sequence comes from Pseudomonas fluorescens group sp. PF-69, assembly GCF_054481235.1. NCBI lineage: Bacteria > Pseudomonadati > Pseudomonadota > Gammaproteobacteria > Pseudomonadales > Pseudomonadaceae > Pseudomonas > Pseudomonas fluorescens group sp. PF-69. The sequence continues at coordinate 5,331,797 of NZ_JBTMNC010000001.1, forward strand.
GACCGAGTACAAAAACACGCTGGTGGCACGTTTTTCCAACCAGGCGATCGCCGACCAACTGGAGCGCGTTTGCTCGGACGGTTCGTCGAAGTTTCCGAAATTCACCGTACCGACCATCAACCGCCTGATCGCCGACGGCCGGGATACCAAACGGGCAGCGCTGGTCATGGCCGCCTGGGCCTTGTACTTGAAGGGTGTGGACGAGAACGGTGACACCTACGCCATCCCGGACCCTCGGGCGGTGTTCTGCCAGGCGCTGGTGGCCGATGATGCATTGATCACCCAGCGGATGCTGGGGGTCGAGGAGATCTTTGGCACGGCGATACCGCGCTCGGCGGAGTTTGTCGCGGCATTCGAGTGGTGCTGCAACAGTTTGCGCGATGTTGGGGTGACGCGGACGCTGGAGAGGGTTCTGGCTTGAGCGCGGCAGTGAAATGACTGCAGTCATCGCGAGCAGGCTCGCTCCCACAGGAAATCTTCAGAGAACACAGATTTTGTGTTCCATGCCTATCCAGTGTAGGAGCGAGCTTGCTCGCGAATGACTTCACCAAGATCGACCTGACACACAGGAACTGCCATGACAAACCCACAACTCTTCCTCGGCATCGACTGCGGCACCCAGGGCACCAAAGCCATTGTCCTGGACGCCGTCAGTGGTCAGGTGCTTGGCCAGGGCGCCGCTGCGCACAAGCTGATCAGTGGCGCCAATGGCCGCCGTGAACAGGACCCGGCACAGTGGCTGGACGCGTTGACCCTCGCCACCCGACGCGCGTTGCTGGCAGCCGATGTCGATGGCCAGGCCATCCTCGGCATGGGTGTTTCCGGCCAGCAGCATGGCTTGGTACTCCTCGACGATCAGGGCCGGGTACTGCGCCCGGCCAAACTCTGGTGCGACACCGAAACCGCCGAAGAAAACGACCGACTGCTCCGGCATCTGGGCGGCGAAAAAGGCTCGCTGGAACGCCTGGGCGTGGTCATTGCCCCAGGCTACACCGTGTCCAAACTGTTATGGACCCGAGAGCAGCATCCCGAGATTTTCTCCCGTATCGCTCACGTGCTGCTGCCCCACGATTACCTCAACTACTGGCTCACCGGGCGCAGCTGCAGCGAGTACGGCGACGCCTCCGGCACCGGCTACTTCAATGTGCGCACGCGCCAATGGGATTTGCAGTTGTTGCGTGACATCGACCCCAGTGGGCGCTTGCAAGCGGCGTTGCCGGAACTGATCGATGCTCACGCCGCCGTCGGCACCGTGTTGCCGGGCATCGCCGAGCACCTGGGCATCAACCCGCGCGCGCGGGTCTCCAGCGGTGGCGGCGACAACATGATGGGCGCCATCGGCACGGGCAACATCAAACCCGGCGCGATCACCATGAGCCTCGGTTCGTCGGGGACGGTGTACGCCTATGCCGATCAGCCGAAGGTCAGCCCGGACGCTGCGGTGGCGACCTTTTGCTCCTCCAGCGGCGGCTGGCTGCCGCTGATCTGCACCATGAACCTGACCAACGCCACCGGGGTGATTCGCGACTTGTTCGATCTGGATATCGAGTGTTTCAACGCGCTCGTGGCCCAGGCCCCCATCGGTGCCGACGGCGTGTGCATGCTGCCGTTCCTCAACGGCGAACGCGTGCCCGCCCTGCCCCATGCCACCGGCAGCGTGCTGGGCCTGAACATGACCAACCTGACCCAGGCCAATCTGTGCCGTGCCGTGGTCGAAGGCACCACCTTCGGTTTGCGATATGGACTGGACCTGCTGCGCCACAATGGCTTACAAAGCCGCAGCATCTGCCTGATCGGCGGCGGCTCGAACAGTCAGGTGTGGCGACAGATAGTCGCCGACACCATGAACACGCCCGTGATCTGCACCGAACAAAGCGAAGCCGCCGCCCTGGGCGCGGCGATCCAGGCGGCGTGGTGTACATCCTGGGCCAACGGGCACGAGGACAGCCTGGAGGACCTGTGCGAACGTTGCGTGAAACTCGACCTGGCCAGTGAAACCTTGCCGATCGCAGACAACGTGGCGGCCTCCCAGCAGGCCTACGAACGCTATCGACAGCATGTCGCAACCCTTTAAAGAGCGAACAACTATGTATCTGGTGTGTGGCGAAGCGCTGTTCGATTTCTTCAGTGAAAACGACGCCAGCGGCCTGGCTTCAAAAGTGAATTTCAAGGCGATTGCCGGCGGCTCGCCGTTCAACGTTGCAGTGGGATTGCGCCGCTTGGGCGTGGACGCGGCGCTGTTTGCCGGGTTGTCGACCGACTACCTGGGGCGGCGCTTGTTGCAAGTGTTGCAGGATGAAGGCGTAGGCACCGACTATCTGGTGGATTTCGCGGCGCCCACCACCCTGGCCATGGTCGCGGTCGGGGCCAATGGCTCGCCGCACTACAGCTTCCGTGGTGAAGGCTGCGCCGACCGCCAACTCAAACCGCAACATCTGCCAGAGCTGGGGCCGCAGGTGCGCGGGTTGCACATCGGTTCATTTTCGCTGGTGGTGCAGCCAGTGGCCGACACATTGCTGGAACTGGTGCGTCGCGAAAGTGGCCGGCGCCTGATCAGCCTCGACCCGAACGTGCGGCTTAATCCCGAGCCGGATATCGAGCGGTGGCGCTCACGGATTGCCACGCTGGTCGAGCACGCCGACCTGATCAAAGTCAGCGATGAGGATTTGAGCCTGCTGTATCCCGGACAAGACCCGGAGCAGGTGATCGATGGCTGGTTGCAACACCGTTGCCAGTTGGTGTTCTTGACCCGGGGTGGCGAAGGCGCAACCGTATTCAGTCGCGTTCATGGGTCGTGGTCGGTTCCCGCCTGTTCGGTGAAAATCGCCGACACCGTCGGAGCCGGCGATACCTTCCAGGCGGCATTGATTACCTGGTTGACCGAGCAGCAGCTGGATTCGGTCGAAGGCGTGGGACAACTGAGTCGCGAGCAGATCGGCGCAATGCTCAGGTTTGCGGTTCAGGCCGCCGCGCTGACGTGCAGCAAGACCGGACCGGACTTGCCGTATCGCCATCAGTTGGACCTTCGCTGAACCGGGAGGCCCTATCGCGAGCAAGCTCGCTCCTACGATTCCTGGTCATGCACAGCGACCGGTGCGGGAGCGAGCTGGTTCGCGATGACGATCCTTCAGGCGCTGAAACAGCCGTGCTTACAACACCGAGAAGTTGTAGCTGACAATCAACCGTGTCTCATCCATATCCCGGGCGAATTTTTCGTAGTTGGATCGGTACGTCGCGTTACGCAAGCGCAAGCTGAAATCCTTGAACGTGCCGCTCTGCACTACGTACTTGAGCTCGGTGTCGCGCTCCCATTCCTTGCCTTCCACGTCGCTGCCGGGCACCTTGATGTGATCGCCGTTCACATAGCGGGTCAGGAACGTCAGGCCATCCAGGCCGACACCCTTGAAGTCATAGTCGTAGCGCAACTGCCATGAACGCTCCTGCGCGGCCGCGAAGTCGTTGACCTGCACATAGTTGACCAGGTACGGGTTAGTGCCATCCAGATACGGCATCGAATTGTCGCCGTTCATGCGCTGCCACCCTGCGCTGAACGTATGGTTGTTGATGGCGTAGGCAAGCATTGCGCTCAGGGCGCGGTTGTCGATGGAACCGGCGCGGGCAGCACCGCTGTCGGCACTGTCGATCACGCGCATATCGGCCTTGAGCACACCGCTGCCCAACGGCTGATTGCCCAGCAAGCCCACGAACTGCTGGCGGTAAATGTCTTCGAGCTCCGAGTAGTGATACTGGGCTGTCAGGCGCTCGTTGATCGTGTAATCGATGCCGTACATATCGAAGTGATCAGCGGTGGTGTTGCAGGCGTAGCGCTTGTTCTTGCAGTGCACCCGGATGTCCTGGGCATCGGTGGAGTCCCGGGCGGTGTACTTGTCCAGTCGCGCCGCCATGAAGGTCAGATCGTTGACCTCTTTGGACGTCAGCATGGCGCCGTTGAACATCGTCGGCAGCAAACGCCCGTCGTTGTATTTGAGCAGTGGCAAATCGGGCCGCAATGCGCCGTATTTCAGCACGCTTTTCGAAACCCGCATTTTGCCCGTCAGGCCGAGCTTGGCGTATTGGTCTGCCGAACCGCGCGGGTTTTCCCCACGGGATGGCAGCAGGCCGCTGTTACTGCTGTCGGGACTGGAGTCAAGCTTGAAGCCGGCCATGCCCAAGGCGTCGATACCAAAACCGACTGTGCCCTCGGTGTACCCCGATTGCAGGTTGAGAATAAAGCCCTGGGCCGACTCGTCACGCTTGGAGGCGCCTTGTTCGTTGGAGGTGTGACCATCACGAAAATCACGGTTGAAATATATCGTGCGCGATTCGATGCTCGCCGTGGTGTCGTCGATAAAACCGCTCGCTCGGCTCGACCCGGTAAAACCGGCGCACAGGACCAGAGCGCCGAAGCCGAATGACTGGCGCACGGTGATAGAGATAAAGGGGGAACGCATCTAAAACTCCAACAGTGCCGCTTGCGCCAAAGCGCAAGCGGCCAAAAATAGCCTTCATCCAGGCCAATGGTTGGCCCGTAGAAGTGAAAACGCAGGGGTGATCGGCAATGATGGCAGAGGGCTTTCTTTACAAGCATACGACCTTAGTCTTAAAGACTCCGCCAAACGGTAGCGACCAGGCGACAGGTGGCGTTCAGGCGAGTTAACCAATGCTTAATCACGCAGTCCAACACTCTACTGGACCGCACGCCCTCAGAGCCCTCTGACGCCCAGTGCGGCAGGTTCGACGAATCGTCGAACTGACTTCCGTCTGCACTGGAGATCGCCCCATGAACTCGCGCACCCTGCTCGTTTCCGCCGCCCTGGCCTGTGTCTCATTGACAGGTATGGCGCAGGCCAATGACACCTCCACTACTCAGGCCGTGCCTTCCTATCATTACGGCATGCCGCTGCACGTAGGCAAAGTCATCGCGCTGACTGAACCTGACACCCTGGATTGCAAGGTGATCAACGCGCACATGAAATACATCGATGAGCAGACCGGCAAACCCGCAGAAATCGCCTACAGAAAACTGTCTGATGCCTGCAGTTATCAGAACTGACTGAAAAGTCTGAAATAACACCTTGCGGTATTCGTGAAAGGGTTCAGGCGCTATGATCTAGCGCCTTCCCCCACTGCCGCAAGGATTCGCCATGCAGTTATCGTTTCGTACATTGTCGATATTCACCGCCACATTGTGTCTGCTCCTGGCGCTGGTCTGGGGTGTGATGCCCAAGTGGCTGCTGGCGACCTGGGATATCGAATATTCACTGACGGCGGGATTGATGGCACGGCGCATCGCCGTACTGTTTGCGGCGCTGTGCGTGATTTTTTATCGGGTCCGCAATGAAGCGCCTTCCCCCATACGTCTAGCGCTGAGCTATGGCTTCATGGTCGGCTGCTGGGGACTGGCAGCACTGGGTTTCGGCGAATGGCTCAATGGCCATGCCGGTCCGGGCATATTGCTGGCGGTCGGACTCGAACTGGCGCTGGGCCTGGCGTTTTTCCAGACCCGGCGCGTGTCGGCAGAGCTTGAAACAGCGAGCTAACCGACCTTGCCAACCACGTGGTGGGGCTCGCTTTGTGTATGGTGAAGCTGCAGGTCGGAACGCAGCTCGGCGATCAGATCATTGATTTCCCGGCAACCATTGAGACGTTGTGCGTTTATACCCGTCCTCAATAGATCCAGCTGATCGGTTGCACCGTCCGAATAGACTTTCACCGTCATCGACAACTCCGGCGACAGCGAGCATTCACACCGCTTCGGTAGAAAACTGCTTTCAATGATGTTGCGTAGTTCCAAGGCAGATAAAAACATGGTGACCCTCTCCTTCGTGAGATGAATCCTGGCCAGCTTGAGAACTACTCCAGCATAAAACATGCCTTGAATTTCGCCGTGCAGTTCATCGGTAAATCAATCAGTTATTCAAACGCACTGATTTTTGACCATGCAATTTGCAAAAAACACCTTCAGAAGCCCTGCAATTTGCACACTTCGGCGGCGGGTTTGCATTAGCCATCGATGCCGTCAAAAATAGAGAGATGTTTATTCAGTATCCGCTGACACCGTATAGACGCAAGGAGGCAACATGGGTTGTTGGACCATTAACACCACCGTTGGGCTGATAGTTGCCGCGCTGTCCAGCGCCGTGCACGCAGCAAAACTTGAAGAAGTCGCGCCCTTTCCCAAACCTGAGAGCGGCTTCGCCCGCCAGGTTATCCACCTCACCCCGCAAGCCCGTGAAGACGATTATCAGGTCGAGATCCTTGCCGGAAAGACCTTGAACGTCGACTGCAATCGGCAACGCCTGGGCGGCATTCTCGAAGAGAAAAACCTCGAGGGTTGGGGCTATCCGTTCTACCGCCTGGAAAAAGTCATCGGCCCGATGAGCACCCTCATGGCTTGCCCGGATGGCAAGAGCCACCAGGATTTCGTGCCGGTGGTCGGGGACGGATTCATGCTGCGCTATAACAGCAAGCTGCCGATCGTACTGTACGTGCCCAGGGACGTTGAGGTGCGTTATCGAATCTGGTCCGCCTCCAGCAAGGTCGATAAAGCCGTCGAAGAGTAACCGTGAAGCGGACGGACAGCGTCCGCTTGCCGGCTGACTCGCTTCACGCCGGGGCGTCGCATAATGCGGCGCGCTCGGCCACATGCCGCAAACTGTCGAAATTGATGTTCGCACCCGAGTCGATGGCCACGAAGGTCTGGCCACGGGCTGCGCTTTTTGCCACGTACTTCTTGATGCCAGCCACCGCCAATGCGCCGGAGGGTTCGGTGATCGAGCGGGTATCGTCATAGATATTCTTGATGGCGGCGCAGAGTTCGTCATTGCTGACGGTCAGCACCTCATCGACGCAAAACCGGCACACCTCGAAACCATGGGCGCCGACTTGTGCGACGGCCACGCCATCGGCGAACGTGCCGACGCGCGGCAGCACGACGCGCTGATCCGCCTGTAATGCGGCCTGCAAGCAAGCAGAATGTTCCGACTCGACGCCGATGATGCGTATTTCAGGGCGAAGGTATTTGACGTAGGCCGCGATTCCGGCGATCAAGCCGCCACCGCCCACCGGTACGAAAATCGCGTCCAGCGGACCTTGATGCTGACGCAGGATCTCCATGGCCACGGTGCCCTGCCCCGCAATCACATCCGGGTCGTCGAAGGGTGAAACAAAGGTCTTCCCGGATGTTTGCGCCAGCTCCAGCGCATAGGCCAGGGCAAACGGAAAGCTTTCGCCGTGCAACAACGCTTGCGCGCCACGGCTGCGCACCCCAAGCACCTTCAGTTCCGGTGTGGTGGCGGGCATCACGATCGTTGCATCGATCCCCAGTTCACGCGCCGCCAGTGCCACGCCCTGGGCGTGATTACCCGCCGAAGCCGTCACCACGCCCCGCGCCTTTTGCTCAGGACTCAGCTGTACCAGTTTGTTGTAGGCACCACGGATCTTGAAAGAAAAGGTCGGTTGCAAGTCTTCGCGCTTGAGCAGGACTTGATTGCCCAAGGCGGCGGACAGCGCCGGCGCGGGTTGCAATGGGGTGCGTACCGCCAGTTCATGGACCGGCGCAGCAAGGATCTTTTTGACGTAATGCTCAAGCAGGGATTGTTGGGCGGGCACGCGGGTCATGATCGTCTCCTGACATTGATCAGAGCCCCGAGACAGAAAATGAAAACCCGCCTCTAGGGCGGGTTGGGTGCTGCAGTCGTGAGCTAGCCCGCCAAATGAGGAATGGCGGTAATAATGCTTGGCTGGCAGCGCAATACGGTGGAAGTCATGCCCGGAAAATAGCCGGGCGCTGATGGCAAGTCAATGGCCAATTTTCACCCGGCGCGGTAGTTGTTTCGCTAAAGGCTCAATTCGGAATTAGCGTCGTTGTCGAGATAGCTATCGCGGGCAAGCCCGCGAAGGCGATCTGAACGTTGCAATACTCACTTCGCCAGCCGCTTCAACCACAGCAACATCACCCCGGCCCCGAACATCATTGCCAGCAAAAACAGCGGATAAGAAACCCACCATGGGGTCCCTGCCGTCATCATGCTGAACTCGGACATGCCGCCGATACTCGCAATCAGGTTCAGCGGCAAAAACACCACGTTGATCAATGTCAGTTTGCGCAGCAGGTTGTTCATGCTGTTGTTCATCAAATTGCCCCGGGCGTCGATGAGCCCGGAGAACACCGTCGAGTAGATTTCCGCCTGTTTGTAACACTGGTTGTTTTCGATGATCAGATCGTCGATCAGGCCAATGGCATGGGCACCGAAGTGTTCCTTTTCCGCATGATTGCGCAACCGGGTCAGCACCGCGCCGTTACTGTGAATGGCGTTGATGTAATAAATCAGGCTTTCGCTGAGATTGAACATCTGGATCAAGTGCTGGTTCTGCATCGACGCGTTGAATTTCTGCTGCAACTCGCGGGCAACCATCTTGATCACCTTGAGGTGCCCCAGATAGTGATGGATGTTGTTGAACAGCAATTCGAGCAGCACATCCAGTGGCGTATTCAGCGACTGGCGCTTGCCGAGCCCGCTCAGGGGCGCATCGTCGGTGGCGATCACCAGCAAGCGATCCGGGCAAAACAGCAGGCCGCAGGACGACACTTCGAAGGCCAGGCTGTCGGCGCCGGAGTAATTGTCCGGTCGCTTCCAGATCAGGAACAGGTTGTCCGGGTGAAACTCGATGCGCGACACCTCGTCCGGGTCGAGCGCCGAGGCCAGGGCATGATCATCCAGCTTGAAATGACTGTGCAGCAGGTCCCGTTCGGCGGCGTCGGGATTACTGAACAGCATCACCTCGGCGTCCAGCCTTTCGACCGCGTGCAGCGTGCCGTGGGTCAATTGATAACTTTTGATCATGGGCCGCTCACCAGGCCTGGCCGCGACGCTTAAGCTCCAGGCGCCTGACGAACTCTTCCAGCACCAGTGAATACAGATCGTCCTGCAAATAGGCGTCTTCGATACCCGCGTCCATGTTCGGGTTGTCGTTGACCTCGATCACCACCACTTTGTCGCCGGACTGCTTGAGGTCGACGCCGTACAAGCCATCGCCGATCAGATTCGCGGTCTTCACCGCCAGTTCCACTACCGCGCGGGGGGCTTCGTGAACCGCCAGGGTCCGGCATTCGCCATTGATGTCCTGGCCCTTGGCCTTGTGGTTGTAGATCTGCCAGTGCCCCTTGGACATGAAGTATTGGCAGGCAAAGATCGGTTTGCGGTTGAGTACGCCGATGCGCCAGTCGTACTCGGTGTAGAAAAACTCCTGAGCCAGCAACAGCACCGAGTGTTCGAACAGCTCGGCCGTGGCTTCGAGCAATGCCTGCTGGCTTTCAACCTTGATCACGCCTCGGGAGAAACAGCCGTCGGGTATCTTCAGCACCAACGGAAAACCCAGGCGCTCGCCAACCCGTTCGAAGTCCTCCGGTCGTTCCTTGTAGAGGATTTCAGTGGCAGGCATGCCCAGTTGATGGCTTTTGAGCAGGTCTGTCAGGTACACCTTGTTGGTGCAGCGCAGGATGGACGTCGGATCGTCCATCACCACCAGCCCTTCGCTCTCGGCTTTCTTGGCGAAACGATAGGTGTGGTTGTCGACGCTGGTGGTCTCGCGGATCAGCAACGCGTCGTACTCGGCAATTCGCGCGTAATCCTTGCGCTCAATCAACTCGACGTCGATACCCAGGGTCTTGCCGACCCTGACAAAGTTGTCCAGCGCCTTGGCGTTGGACGGCGGCAAGGCTTCCTGGGGATCGTGCAATATCGCCAGATCATAACGAGCCAGGCGCCTTGATCGCGGTAATCGCCAGATCTTTCGACTGAACGTGTCCAGCGCATTCGCAAACTGATCCTCCTGATCTTCACGCAACTTGTGCAAGGCACCAGACTTTATTCCCTCGATGTGCCAGCCGTTAGTTCGGCGAAACTCAACTAACAGAATCGGACAGGCAAACACTTCAAATAGTTGGCGCGCCAGATCCTGTAAAGGTTCTATGTTGGTTTTGCCGAAATACAAGGTCAGGGTGAAGCCTTCGGTGTCACTGTAGAGATGATGGCTGAGGGCCTTTTCCAGGGTTTTGTCCAGGTCATCCAGCGCCAGGCCATACAGGGACTTGCGGGTCAGCTCGCTGATGGTACGCACCGATGGAATGACCTTGTGCCCCCGGGCCTCGGCCAGTAGCGAGCAGTAATAACCATGCCCCAGGTATTTGTAGCTGCGGCACAGGTTGATCACCTGGACGCGTTTGCCCTGGTCATTGTCACGGGTTTGCTCGAGGTACTCCTGGGCCGTAACGATGTCTTCACTGGGGAAGTAAGAGGCCCAGTCTTCCTTGCGCTCGACGATGATAATCAATTGGCTGGAAGTTCTATTCGCATCGCTTAAATAAGTTGCAGAAGTGATTGCTGTTGGCAAAGTTTGTTCGGATACTTCGCGCCAATGACCCTGTACCGCTGACATAGTGATTGATCCGTTGGAGAACAAGACCTTTCCTATTAAGCACGAACTTTTTCGAAAGTCCCGTTTCGTTACGCAACTTTTACGGTGGTCATATGAATCTGATTTTTCGGTTGGCGGTCACTGAGGATCTACCGGCACTACTGCAACTTGAAGAACAGTGTTTCACCACGGATCGGCTCAACAGTCGCAGCTTTCAATGGATGATCAATCGGGCACACGGCCAACTGCTGGTGGCCCAGCGTGGCGAGGACCTGGTGGGGTATGCCGTTGTGCTATTCCATCGCGGTACGTCGCTGGCGCGCCTGTATTCGATTGCGATCGCGGTTCAGGCGCGGGGCAGCGGTTTGGGCAAACAATTGCTCGAGCGCGTCGAAGCCTGTGCACTGGAGCACGATTGCGCCTATTTGCGCCTGGAAGTGCGCATCGATAACCCGGCGGCCATTGCCCTGTATGAGCGCAATGGCTATCGGCGCTTCGCCTTGATTCACGACTATTACCAGGATCACGCCGACGCGTTGCGCCTGGAAAAGCGCATCCTTGAGCACCGCGCCTCACGAAACATCCAGGTGCCCTATTACCCGCAAACCACCGATTTCACCTGCGGCCCGGCCTGCCTGCTGATGGCCATGGGTGCCTTGCAACAGGGTCGTGTGCTGGAACGCCGCGAAGAACTGCAGATCTGGCGCGAGGCGACCACCGTGTTCATGACCTCCGGACACGGTGGTTGCAGCCCCCAGGGTTTGGCATTGGCGGCCTGGCGACGGGGATTTCGGGTGCGTCTGCAACTCAGCATGGCCGGACCTTTGTTCCTCGACGGCGTGCGCGACGCGCATAAAAAAGACGTCATGCGCCTGGTGCACGATGAATTCACACTGCAATTGCAGACTACCGATGTCGAGTGTGTGATGGGCGCGGCGCTGAACCTGCCACGACTGCTGGAGCACGGTGGACAGCCGCTGGTACTGATCAGCAGCTATCGACTGACCCGTTCGAAATCCCCGCATTGGGTGATCGTCACCGATTGCGACGACGAATTCGTCTACCTGCATGATCCCGATGTGGATCATAGCCAGCATCGCCAACCCATGGACTGCCAGCATCTGCCGGTCAGCCATGGGGAATTCGACAAGATGTGCACTTTCGGTCGGGACAAGCTGCGGGCGGCGGTAATTTTGTATCGTAGTGAGTGAACGGCCCATTTTCTGTGGCGAAGCGGCTTGCCCCTCGCCACAGGTATCCGCGTTATTTCAAACCCACCCTGTACAACCCGCCGTTTTCTTCATCGGTCAGCACGTACAGGTAGCCATCCGGCCCCTGACGCACATCGCGAATGCGTTTGTTGAGTTCATCCAACAAGCGCTCTTCGTGGACCACCCGATCGCCGTCGAACTGCAAGCGGATCAACTCCTGAGTCACCAATGCACCGATAAACGCATTGTGCTGCCAGGCCTTGAATCGGTCGCCGTCGTAGAACGCCAGGCCGCTGAGGCCGGGGGATTTCTCCCAGACATGGTGCGGTGCGACGGTGCCTACGGCGGTTGTGCCTTGAGCTTCCGGGATCGGCTGGCCGGAGTAGTTGATGCCATGGGTGGCCAGCGGCCAGCCGTAATTCTTGCCACGCTCGATGATATTGACCTCGTCACCGCCCTTGGGACCGTGTTCGTTTTCCCAGAGGATGCCGGTCCAGGGGTTAAGCGCAGCGCCTTGCGGGTTGCGATGGCCGTAGGACCAGATTTCCGGACGCACACCGGCCTGACCGACAAAGGGGTTATCGTCCGGCACCTTGCCGTCGGGGTAGATCCGCACCACCTTGCCTTGCAGTTTGTCGAGGTCCTGGGCGGTCGGGCGGTCGTTGTTTTCGCCCAGGGTAATGAACAGATAACCGTCCCGGTCGAACACCAGCCGCGAGCCGAAGTGATTGCCGACCGACAGCTTCAGTTCCTGACGGAAAATCACCCGAAAATCCTTGAGTGAGGCCAGATCTTCAGACAACCACCCACGACCGACAGCGGTCCCTGCCTTATCCCCTTGACCTCCACCTTCGGCATAGGACAGGTAGACCGTACGGTCCTGCTTGAAGTCGGGCGACAGCGCCACATCCAGCAATCCACCCTGCCCCCTGGCCCAGACCCTGGGCACGCCACTGATTGGTGCTGACAGTTTGCCCTCAGCCGTCACCAGCCGCAGATTGCCGGGCCGTTCGGTCACCAGCATGCCCTGGCGGTCAGGGAGAAACGCCAGGGCCCAGGGATGTTCCAGCCCTGTGACGATCGGCGTGACCTGAAGCGTGCCCTGCTCGCTCTGCATTTCCTGAGCCGGCGCTGCCATGGCGGACACAGTGGTGGTCATCAAGGCGCTGGCGCAGACAGTGGCCAGAAGCGTTTTACGCAACATGCACGATTCCTTTTGTCAGAGGAGAAATGACCGACAGCCTGGCTGCCCGGCCATCATGGGTTGCGGGTGTCCGAGTCTCGCTGAGGCGGGTTGGGAATGAATTTGGGTGGGCTGGCAGGCGCCGGGCGATCCTGGGGATAGCGATTGCCAATACCGCCATTATCGAGGGTCGGTGGCCGCGGTACCGGCACAGTGTTCGGCCCGCGGATGGCCGGCGTATTGGGCTGCGTGCCCTGCATGCTGTTTGGATTCGCGCGGCGAATCGGGCTGTTGTAGGGGTTGTTGTTGCCCGGCAGGTTTTGGGCGATCTGCAACGGCGCACCTGCCCTGGCAACTTCAGCCTGCACCGTTTGGCTGATGACGCCGCTCAGGGCGAGCGTGATGAGGCCAAGCATGCATCGGTTCATGGGGAGCCTCTCGACGTGAGCCAGAATAGAGTCTTCGATAGCACGCTACGCTCGGGGTTCGTATTTGTTAACAAAAACCTCCGACAAGATGTAACACGACGTTGACGCCCCATCGCGGCAGGGCTCAATGCGGCTGAAACTTTTTCAAGAGGCCACGGGTCACCTGATCATCACTCACGAGTAGACGACCATGGCGCGGGCAATCTGGAAGGGCGCAATCAGTTTCGGCCTGGTGCACATCCCCGTGGCGCTGGTCTCGGCAACGTCTTCCCAAGGGGTGGATTTCGACTGGCTCGACAGCCGCAGCATGGACCCGGTTGGCTACAAGCGCGTCAACAAGGTCACCGGTAAAGAAGTCACCAAGGAACACATCGTCAAGGGTATCCAGTTCGAGAAAGGTCGATACGTGGTGCTCAGCGAAGAGGACATTCGCTCGGCGCATCCTCTGTCGACCCAGACCATCGACATTTTTGCCTTTGTCGATAGCGACCAGATTCCCTTGCAGAACATCGACACGCCCTACTACCTGGCGCCGGATAAACGCGGGGGCAAGGTTTATGCGCTGTTGCGCGAAACGCTCACCCGAACCCAAAAAGTCGCCCTGGCCCGCGTGGTGCTGCACACCCGCCAATATCTGGCCGCGCTCATGCCGCTGGAATCGGCCATCGTGCTGATGAAACTGCGCTGGCCGGCAGAAGTACGCAGCCTGGACGAGTTGGCGTTAGGCCCTGACGTGACCAAGGCCGAGCTGACCAAGGGCGAACTGGATATGGCCAGGCGACTGGTGGAGGACATGAGCGCCGAATGGTCGCCGGATGACTACCGGGATGAGTTTGAAGACAAGATCATGGCCCTTGTGGACAAGAAAGCCCACGAAGGCAAGATTGAGGACGTTGAAACAGCCACCGGCGAAGAGCAACGCAAAACAGCGGATGTCATTGACTTGACCGAACTGCTCAAACGCAGTCTGGGCAGCAAGGCACCAGGCAAGGCGACCGCAAAACCCAAGCCGTCCAACAAACCGGCGGCGAGAAAAAAAGCCAGCACGTAATGAGCGGGGCCGACCAGGATCATCGCAGGCGAGCCTGCGACGCCTTCGGTCGACCCGGCGAAAGAGTCAGACGAGGATGAAGATGGCCAGCAACCCGCCAAAGATTGCCCACTTTTCCACGTAATAACGTGTGCGGTTGCGCTTTTTCAGTTCTTTGCCGCGCAGACGAATTTTGTAGATTCTGCCGAACAGTCGATTGATGCCGCCGGTCTTGTCACCCGCCTCATTCGGCGCGCCGGCCGCCGCCATCACATTGCGGCTGAACCAGGTGTTGAACGCAGCCGCCCAGCGATACTTCATCGGGCGCTCAACGTCGCAAAACAGAATGATGCGGTTCTGCTCGGTGGCGTTTTCAGCGTAATGGATGTAGGTCTCATCGAACATCACCGCTTCACCGTCGCGCCAATGGTAGTTCTCGCCATCGACATTGATGTAGCAACCGGCATTGTTGGGGGTTTCAAGGCCCAGGTGATAACGATAGGAACCCGCATACGGGTCGCGGTGACGCACCAGTTTCGAGCCCGGAGGCAATTCGGCGAACATCGCAGCCTTGATCGAACCGATGCCCTGCACCAGCTCGGTGGTGCGCGGACAGAGCTTCATCGCCGATGGGTGGCTGTCGCCGTACCACTTGAGGTAGAAGCGTTTCCAGCCTGATTTGAAGAACGAGTTGAAACCGACGTCGTCGTACTGGCTCGAGCGTTTGATCTCCCCTGCCCGCAACAGGTTTTGGCCTTCGGCGCGGATTTCTTCCCAGTGAGCCTGCAAGGGGCTCAGGTCGGGAAAGTCGGCAGGATTGAGGAAAGGTTTGTTGGGAATCTTCGAGAAGAGATAAAGGAAGCAATTGATCGGGGCCAGAAACGTCGAGTGATCGCTCAACTGGCGGCCCAGCTTGTGTCGAACCTGCCCTCGCAGGTGAACGTATGCGATGGAGACAACATAGATAGCGGCAATAATGAGTTTCACGGAAATCGTCACACGTCAGAAGTGAACAAACTGCGCCCCTTGGCAGCCCTTGGCCCAGGGGCTTGTGCAGAGTCTGAATACGAAAGCTGTCCCGATGGCGCATCCTTGAGCCGGCGCTGATTTTCGGCACCCGATGATCGGCGGCATTTTAGCCACAATTTGTAACCAAAAGTGAACCGAAGCCGTGAAAATCTGTCTGATCAGGCCGCCAAAACAGCACCACTGCCTTTTGGCCTTATCGTTTTGAGCACCAGACCAGCCCAAACTTTTCGCGCCCCCTGATTGACCGGCCTCAGCGCACTTCGACTCGGGCCAAGCGCTTCACATGCTCCTGTCCACTTGTTGCCAGATCGATCTTCCGCTTCTGACCGGGGTGCGTTTCCCGTGATCCGAATGGCGGAACGGGGACTGATTCGGTACTGCCTCAACCCTGGCTATGAATCGCCCCGCTTCACTAGAATAATTCGGATCGTCAAATTTCTCTCTGCTCCGAAAGTTCTAGAGCATTCGTAACCTCAATCTCGCGTTGGGCCTCGATCTTCCTGACGAATTCTGGAATCTGATCGGTGGGCAATGGCCGGCTAAACAAATATCCCTGAACTTCGTCGCAACCATTCTGATTCAGAAACTCCCACTGCGCCGATGTCTCAACCCCCTCGGCAATAGTGATTAAACCCACGCTATGAGCCATTTGTACGATGGTCTTGACTATGGCTCGATCATCGGCATCGATTGCGATATCACGCACGAACGACTGATCGATTTTGAGTTTATAAATCTTGAACTTCTTGAGATAGCTCAACGAGGAATACCCGGTCCCAAAGTCATCGATGGACATACGTACCCCGCGCGAGTGCAAGTTGTCCATGATCTCGATGGCACGCTGCGGCTCGCCCATGGCCACACTCTCGGTCAACTCCAGTTCGAGATACTCTGGAGGAAGTTGTTCCTCACTCAGTATTTCGGAAATCAATGTCGGCAGATCCGGATTCTGGAACTGCACTACCGATAGATTGACCGCCATGACCACGGGAGGCATACCGGCGTCCATCCAGGAACGCAGTTGTCGTACTGCCGTGCGCAACACCCAGGCACCGATGGGATTGATCTGCCCATTACTTTCCGCTAATGGGATGAATTCAGCGGGCGAAATGTGACCCAACACCGGATGGTGCCAGCGCAACAATGCCTCCACGCCAACAACACGGTGCCCATCAATAGACAGCTGTGGTTGGTAATGTAAATAGAACTGCGCCTGTTCCAGTGCCTGGCACATGGCACTTTCAAGTGCCAACATACGCTTTATGTGAGTGCGCATTTCTTCGGTGAAGAAGCGGTAACCATTGCGTCCTTCGTGCTTGGCCCGGTACATGGCGGTGTCGGCGTGCTGGTACAGAACACTGTATTCGGCGCCGTTTTCCGGGTACATGGCTATGCCAATGGAAGACGTTGCGGTCAAGGTATGAATGCCAATCTGATAGGGCTGCGATACCGATTCCAATAGTTTGGTCGCCACCGTGGCAGTGCCGCGGGTATCGGCATCGGCCAGCACGATCACAAACTCATCTCCGCCAATGCGTGCCACAGTATCGCTTTCACGCACTACAGCTGTGAGGCGCTTGCCAACTTCAATCAGCAAGTTGTCACCCAGGCTGTGGCCCAGGCTGTCGTTTACATTCTTGAAATTATCAAGGTCCATAAACAGCACCGCCACATGCGTTTGGCTACGTGCGGCTGCCTGGATGGCACGGGTTACACGATCATGCAGCAGGTTGCGATTGGGTAACCCGGTTAGCGGATCGAAGTTGATAAGCTGGTTGATCCGTCGTTCGTGTTCGACGCGCATCGTAACGTCAAGAACGGATGCAATGACGTAGTGCCCTTCGTCATCGGAAATCGGTGTCAATCCGATTTCAACCCGAAATTGATGCCCCGACTTGTGTTTTCCAATCAGCTCCCTGCCCTCGCTATGTTGCCGCTTCACAGGGTTTTGCAGATACCCTTGCACCAGCTTCTCGTGGTTTTTGCGATATGCGTCGGGAACCAGCACCTGAATCGACTGACCTATCAATGCATCGGCTTCATAGCCGAACATGATGTCGGCCTGTGCGTTGGTCAAGGTGATATGCCCCCGTTCATCCACCATGATCATGCCTGTGGCCGAAGCCTCGACCGCCAACGCCAGGTTTTTGCGAGCCCGCATCAGTTGGAGAAACGGACGATCTACTGACTCCACCACCACGGCGCGGTAAATGACCAAATAGCTGATGACTTTATAAATGTGTCCCAGCACGTTGTATATTCCATTCATGCTGGTGTAGAGCGTGAAGAAGAGTTCGCTCATCGCCGTCACACTCACCGCACTGAACAGAAGTGCCGCGTTGAAGGGTTGCGGCTTTCTCATCTTGATCCAGAGCGTCGCCATCGTGGTCAGGTTGATGGCGATTAACAGGTACTCCAGGTTTATTTTTAATGACGTCAGACCTTGGCCGGGAATGAACAGGTGAGGCAGCCAATCCTGGTAGTGAATGACCATCCAATTAACAATTGCGGTGAGTAACAACAGAGCAGAGAAAATCAGGTATTTGGTGAAGACCGTCATCAAACGTTGCCAGGAACGCAATGTCACCAAGAGCAACGTGATGGCGGCCGCAAACCGTGCTGAAAGCCAAAAATAGAGGTGTTTCTCTGAGTCGTTATGCGATAGAAAATCGGGCATGCCTGCATAGGAGGCGGCATGCAAAAAATCCATCCAACCCACGACAAAGAAACCGCAGGCCAGAAACACCAAGTTGCCCGAGGTTTTCCCCAGATTGGAATTCCAGCCTACCGCAAACACCATCATGGCAATTACGATGGAAACTGTTTCCATCAGCATATGCCCTGGGAGGTAATGCGGAATGCCTATGCCATTTGAACCGGCCGAAATTGCCCAAGCGATGAACTGGCATATGGCAAGTGCCGACAGCAATACCGCCATACGGTGCATGGAAGCACGATGTGAGGAGTGCACCCGCCAAATTGCAATCCGTTCGATCTGAGGCTGTTTGTTATCGTTTCCCATTTAAAGCGATGGCCCTTGAAGCGGATGGAGAAAGTCAATTCAAATACATGATTTATTGCGATCACATCCTTGTAGGTTGACAACGTATTCCCGTTGGAACAGTCCGCAGCTAAAAGGCAAACCTCCCAACACTACAACCACTCGAGATTAAAAGATAGCACTTGGCCATCCATCCAAATGTTTTTTCCTTGTTTTACGAGTATTGGCAGCAACAGCCCGGCATAGGGCGTTTTCTGACTTTGAAGTCTGATGCGAATCGTGTGTTTACCGAAAACACTAGAGTACGAAGCTCGCGCTAAACAATTTAGCCAGCCTGTTGCGTCGATTAGTTGAATCCACAGCCCGAAGCGTAAAAATGCCTATGGATTGGCGGTTAGGTTAGAACTGCATCCCAACTACGCCGATCTGTTCCCTGGATCAATGACGCGACTCGGTGGCATTCCAAGCGCCCATGAGTACGCCCAGCTTTGGTTCGATGGCCAGGTTATCGCTGAGGGCACTCGAAATAACTACAGGGGTGCGCTGAACCTCTACTGAATTCAGCCCTGGTACGCATAGACTTGATTACCACCACCCTCCTGCGCCGCATCATTGCGGCCACGGAGAGGACTTTCCGGGGGTTCGCCGCAAGGCTCTGGTCAGGCTCTCGACGACGCTGGAAGCCGCAGTTGCCGAAGCGCTGATCAAGAAGAACCCGGCTAACGCACCAAAAACGGAAAAAATCGTTTCGTTCGACTCAACGAACGTGCATCGCACGCGCTGGAGTTCGCCCGCCAGTACGCCGTGCGCCGTGCAAAAGGCGTCGGCAAAGTCAAGACCACGTCCCGGGTGTTCCCGCCGTCGAAGAACAGCGAGTACAGCAAACAGACCTCAGATCTGCACAACCAGTGGAGGCCGGCACTCCAGGCACTGACGATGCCTATCGACCACCGTACAACTGCCGTCATACTTATGCGACAATATGCTTAATGTCCAACATGAACCCCGCATTCATCGCTCAGCAGCTTGGCCACAGCGTCCAAATGTTGCTGACGACGTATGCGCGTTGGCTCAACTCAAGCTCAGACTGGGCGGAGCTGGAAAAGCTCCAGATTGGTATCAAATCGGTATCAGGCAAAAAAGACCAGCTCTAACCCATTGATAGGTAAGGTAATTGATCTCCACAGCTAACATCACCATGCAGTTCGGCGCCAAGCCGTTGTTCGAAAACGTTTCGGTCAAATTCAACGGCGGCAATCGTTATGGCTTGATCGGCGCCAACGGTTGCGGCAAGTCGACCTTCATGAAGATTCTCGGCGGTGACCTCGAGCCATCCGGCGGCCAGGTCATGCTGGAGCCGAACGTACGCCTGGGTAAATTGCGCCAGGACCAGTTCGCCTACGAAGAATTCACCGTGATCGACACCGTGATCATGGGTCACGAAGAACTGTGGAAGGTCAAGGCCGAGCGCGATCGCATCTACTCGCTGCCGGAAATGAGCGAAGAAGACGGCATGGCCGTGGCCGAGCTGGAAACCGAATTCGCTGAAATGGACGGCTACACCGCCGAATCCCGCGCCGGTGAGCTGCTACTGGGCCTGGGGATTCCCCTGGAACAGCATTTCGGCCCGATGACCGAAGTCGCTCCAGGCTGGAAACTGCGGGTATTGCTCGCCCAGGCCCTGTTCTCCGATCCGGAAGTGCTGTTGCTCGACGAACCGACCAACCACCTGGACATCAACACCATTCGCTGGCTGGAAACCATTCTCACGGCGCGTAACAGCACCATGATCATCATTTCCCACGACCGTCACTTCCTCAACAGCGTCTGCACCCACATGGCCGACCTGGACTACGGTGAGCTGCGCCTGTTCCCGGGCAACTACGACGAGTACATGACTGCCGCGACTCAATCGCGCGAACAATTGCTCTCGGACAACGCCAAGAAGAAAGCCCAGATCGCCGAACTGCAAACGTTCGTCAGCCGCTTCTCGGCCAACGCCTCGAAAGCCAAACAGGCCACTTCCCGCGCCAAGCAGATCGACAAGATCCAGCTGGCCGAGGTCAAGCCGTCGAGCCGCGTGAGCCCGTTCATCCGCTTCGAACAGACCAAGAAGCTGCACCGTCAGGCCGTGACCATCGAGCAGATGTCCAAGGGCTTCGACGGCAAGACCCTGTTCAAGAACTTCAGCTTCACCGTTGAAGCCGGCGAGCGCGTTGCGATCATCGGCCCGAACGGTATCGGCAAGACCACCCTGCTGCGCACCTTGATGGGCGAGCTGACCCCGGACGCCGGTTCCGTGAAGTGGACCGAAAGCGCGGAACTGGGCTACTACGCCCAAGACCACGCCCACGATTTCGAAGACGACGTCAGCCTGTTCGACTGGATGGGCCAGTGGACTCAAGGCGAGCAGATCATTCGCGGCACCCTGGGCCGCATGCTGTTCTCCAACGACGAAATCCTCAAGTCGGTCAAGGTCATTTCCGGTGGTGAGCAAGGTCGCATGCTGTTCGGCAAGCTGATCCTGCAAAAGCCGAACGTGCTGGTGATGGACGAACCGACAAACCACCTGGACATGGAATCCATCGAAGCGCTGAACCTGGCGCTGGAGAACTACCCGGGCACGCTGATCTTCGTCAGCCACGACCGTGAGTTCGTGTCCTCCCTGGCCACCCGCATCATCGAGCTGAGCCCGAATGGCGTGACCGACTTCAGCGGCACCTATGACGACTACCTGCGCAGCCAGGGTGTGGTGTTCTAAGGGCAGCCATCGGTTTCAAGCTGCCAGCTTCAACAAAAAGCCCTGTCCTTGTGACGGGGCTTTTTTGCATTTCAGACCAAGGTTTCTTGTCGGTGCATCAATCATCGCGAGCAACAGCGAAAATGTCATGGCAAAAGTAGTTAGCCTGTTTTCTTTTATATCAACGCCAAGCCATCATGCCGTTCTCCCACCGCCGCCCGCGAACGAGCTCTCATGTCTGCGCAGCAACAGCCACCGCAAAGCTCCATGGCGATCACCCTGCAGATCGTCTCCATCGTCTTCTATACCTTTATTGCCTTTCTCTGCATCGGCCTGCCGATTGCGGTGCTGCCCGGCTATGTCCATGAACAACTGGGGTTCAGTGCCGTTGTCGCAGGGCTGACCATCGGTTCGCAATATCTCGCTACCCTGCTCAGTCGGCCCATGGCGGGACGCATGTCCGACAATGTCGGCACCAAGCGGGCGATCATTTACGGGTTGTCCGGGATTGTGTTGAGCGGCGTGTTGACGTGGCTGTCGACCTTGCTGCAAAGCGTTCCTTTATTAAGCTTGTTGATCCTGATCGCCGGCCGCTTGCTGCTTGGGATTGCCCAAGGCTTGATCGGAGTCGGCACCATCAGTTGGTGCATGGGCCAGGTAGGGGCCGAACACACCGCGCGTTCAATTTCCTGGAACGGCATCGCTTCGTATGGCGCGATTGCCATCGGCGCGCCACTGGGCGTGGTGATGGTCGATCAACTGGGCTTCGTCAGCCTGGGCATCGCCCTGTCGGTGCTGGCCCTGGCAGCACTGCTGCTGATTCGTAACAAGCCGTCGGTACCAGTGATCCGGGGCGAGCGCTTGCCCTTCTGGGCAGTTTTCGGGCGCATTGCGCCGTTCGGTGCGAGCCTGTGCCTGGCCTCCATTGGCTACGGCACCCTGACCACTTTCATCACCTTGTATTACCTCAATCGTGGCTGGACCGGCGCGGCTTATTGCCTCACCGTCTTCGGCGTGTGCTTCATTCTGGCGCGCCTGCTGTTCATCTCCAGCATCAGCCGTTTCGGTGGATTCGCCTCGGCCATCGCCTGCATGACCATTGAAACCGTCGGCCTGATGCTGCTGTGGTTCGCGCCTTCGACCGCCTACGCCTTGATCGGTGCCGGCCTGACCGGCTTCGGCCTGTCGTTGGTGTACCCGGCGCTGGGTGTCGAGGCGATCAAGCAGGTGCCCAACGCCAGCCGTGGTGCCGGATTGAGCGCTTATGCCGTGTTTTTCGACCTGGCGCTGGCGATTGCCGGCCCCTTGATGGGCGCGATCGCCCTGAACCTGGGGTACGCATGGATTTTCTTCAGCGCAGCGGTGTTGTCGGTCAGCGGATTGGGGTTGACCCTGTTGCTCAAGCACCGGGCCATGGCGTGACGCCTACTGATCGGCAGTCTGCATCCCGGCCCGCGTCGCCTTGCCCAGCGTGCGGGAGAAGAAGCTCCCGGCTTCAGAGATCATGTTGCGGTGAATGTCTTCGCGGTCAACGCCATCGGCATCAGTACACAGCGCCGGCATGATGACGATCTGCTCGTCGTTGCACGGTGCCATGAATACAAAGTGCCCTGCCCCGGCCAGCAACTTGAAGTCCGGCGCGACAGGCAGCTTGCGCGCCAAAGCCACCGCGTTTTTGTCGATGGGCACCAGTTTGTCGCCGTCACCGCTGTAAAGCAGCACGGGCACGTGCACATCGGCCAGCGTGTGGCGACCGAACTTCAAGCTCAGCGGCGCCATCAGCATTAGCGCGTGGACGCGTGGATCGGCCACCGGTTGCAGGTCATCGCGGTCGACGATCAATTCCCCCCGGGTGTTGCAGGCATCACGGTCATCCGGACGCTCCTGGCAATAACGGCGCAGGCGGTCCAGGTCCGGAGTCGCACCGGACAGAATCAATGCTGTCTCGCCTCCGGCCGAGTAACCGATGACGCCCACCTGATCAGCATTGACGAACGGCGACAGCATGCGGTCGCCCAGGGTCGCAGTGATGGCTTCGGAAATCTGGATCGGCCGCCCGTACAGATTACTCAAGGTGCCGAGACGACTGTGATCCTTGGAGTTGTCGCCGGGGTGAATCACCGCCACCACCACAAAACCCTTGCGCGCCAGCGAGGTGGCGAGGTCATGCAGGGCCAGCGGGGTCCCGGTGTTGCCGTGGGACAGCATCAGCATGGGGAATCGGCCGATGGCGACTTTAGTGTCTTCACCCGCCTCGACGGTGTAACCCTCGAGTCGGCTGGAATGTTCCTTTTCGCTCGATGGGTAGAAGGCGATGGCACGCATCGGTTGCAAGTCCAGCGGGTCGAGAAACTTCATCTCGTGGTAGCCGACGCTCCAGTGAGGATGCGGCGCAGGGGCGGCGTGCACTGTATTCAGGCTGCTGAGCAGGCAAATCAGTAAAGTTGCACAAAGACGCACCATGGGATGCCCCACCTTGTTACCGGATTAAAGACATAAACCCTCGACTGCATAACTTGGGCCACAAAACGAAATAGACAGAAACAAAAAACTCCGTATCTGATACTTGCGCATTCAGAATACAGAGTTTTTTGAGGGTTTGCCCAACCGGCTTGAAGTCTTTACGCAAGCCTTACGCGGCGGCGAACAACTGCTCGCTGATCTGCTCGTGAGCGTCGCTCATGGCTTTGTTACGGACATCGTCACCATAGGCCAGGCCATGGGCACGCACGAATTCGATGTCAGTGATGCCGATGAAACCGAACAACACTTTCAAGTAGTCTTCGTGGGCAACGCCGGTTGCCTGGCCGGCATGCAGCCCGCCGGAAGTCGAAACGATCACCACTTTCTTGCCACCGCACAGCCCCTCGGGACCGGCTTCGGTGTAGCGGAAGGTCTGACCGGCAACGGCGATGCGATCGATCCAGGCCTTCAGTTGGGTCGGAACAGTGAAGTTGTACATCGGGGCTGCAATCACCACGGCATCGGCGGCGAGGAATTCGGCCAGTGTGGAAGCGCTGAGTTCGGCTTCGTGCTGCTGTGCGGCGTTGCGCAATTCAGCGGCGGTGCCGGCAGCCACCAGGGTGGTCGACGAAAAATGGCTGATGGCATCGGCTGCCAGGTCGCGGTAAGTCACCACGGCGGATGGTTCGGCGACTTGCCAGGCTTTCACAACTTCACTGCTCAGCTGACGGGAGGCCGAGTTGTCACCAAGAATGCTCGAATCGATATGCAGCAGTTTCATGTGGGATCTCCAGGTGAGGATCGCTACAAGGGCGATCTGATGGAAACAATCCTACAGATGAAACCAATAGGTGATTAGGCCGCAACAATGCGATAGTTTGTCTCACTGATAGAACGATAGAGCCATCAGCCATGCAAGACCTCAATGACCTTTATTATTTCGCCAAGGTGGTGGAAGCCGGCGGCTTCGCGGCGGCCGGGCGTTTGCTGGGCATTCCCAAGTCGCGGTTGTCGCGACGTATCGCCGAACTGGAAGAACGCCTGGGCGCGCGCCTGCTGCAACGAACCACTCGCCAGCTGAAACTGACCGCCGTGGGCGAACGCTACCTGCGACACTGTCAGGCCATGCTGCTGGAAGCCGAAATGGCCGATGAAGCCGTCGCCAGCATGTCCAGTGAACCCCGAGGACGTTTGCGGGTGTCCTCCCCGGTCGGCCTGGCCCACGAGATTCTGCCGGAAGTCATCAGCAGCTTTCTGGAGAAATTCCCCCAGGTGCAACTCGAGGTGGTGCTGGTCAATCGCCGCGTCGATCTGGTCACCGAAGGCGTGGATGTCGCGCTGCGCGTGCGTGAACCGGGCGATGAAGATCCGCTGTTGGTGACCCGCCGCTTGCGCCAGGCACAGATGCTCCTGGTGGCCAGCCCCACATTCCTGCTGGGACATGAAATCAACCGCCCCGATGATTTGAAAGACCTGCCAGTGCTCGGCGCCCTCGAACCGGATCGGCTGGTACACATCCGCCTGCTCGATCACCAGGGCAAAAGCCACGATCTGGCAATGGAAGCGCGCCTGGGCGTCGACGACTTCATCGTACGCAAGACCTGCGCCCTCGCCGGGCAGGGGTTTACCACGCTACCGATGATGTATTGCGAACAAGAACTGGCCAATGGTTCGCTGGTGCAGCTGTTGCCTGAATGGTCGCTGCCGGGTGGCTGGCTGCAAGCGGTCTACCCTCATCGACGCGGGGTGATGCCGGCCGTGCGTGCCTGGCTCGACCATTTGATCGAAACATTCAATGCCTGCGGGGACCGTTTGATATGAAGGCTGGACGCATGAGCGAAGTGGACGTCGCGACATTCTGCCTGGCACTGCCCGGTGCGCGGGAAGACTATAAATGGGGAGGCGTACGGGTGTTTTCGGTTGCCGGAAACAAGATGTTCGCGCTGCAGAACCTGCGCGGCGAATCCCTGGCGTTCAAGGTCGACAAGGATTTGTTCCTCGGTCATTGCGACCGTCCGGGCATTCATCCAGCGCCTTATCTGGCGCGGGCCCAATGGATCATCATGAACGCGCCCTACCCGCTGGGTGCCGAAGAGCTGCAAGGCTTGTTGCAACGCTCTCATCAACTGGTGGTGAGCAAACTGCCCAAACGAACGCAGGTCGGGTTATTGCTTTAGAACAGTGCCAACAGGTTTGCACCGAGAAACAGCAAGTCGATCCAGAACACTTGGTGCAGCATCACGATGAGCCAGAACACCAGTTGAAACGAGACCTTGCGCGTCTTGTGCCGAAACACTTGTTGCGCCAGCAACGCCCCCGGCCAGCCACCCGCGAACTCCAGTGCATGCAGCACGTTTTCCGGCGTTCGCCATTGATCGACACGGGCCTTGCGCTTATCGCTCCAGTACAGCAAAAACGTCAGCAGGCTGACGATGCCGTAGGCCGCGAGGGGAATCAAAGACACCCCACGCAACCACAACGACATCGACCCGAACAACGGCAGCGCGCACAGGATCGCGAACACCAGCAGCTTCAGGCGTAGATGCTGGATATGTCCACCGGACTTGCCTCCGCAATGATAGCGCGCGCTGGAATCACTCATGGCTTGGCCGCGGTCCAGTCTATCCAGCCAAACTGCCACGTGGCCAGAATCAGCAGGCCGAAGGCGATGCGATACCAGGCGAACGCCGCGTAGCTGTGGCTGGCGATGAACTTGAGCAACCCGCGCACGGCAATCATCGCGAAAATGAATGCGGTCACGAAGCCAAGGGCGAACACCGGAAAATCAGCCGCCACGAACAGCTT
Organism: Pseudomonas fluorescens group sp. PF-69; assembly: GCF_054481235.1. Taxonomy (NCBI): domain Bacteria; kingdom Pseudomonadati; phylum Pseudomonadota; class Gammaproteobacteria; order Pseudomonadales; family Pseudomonadaceae; genus Pseudomonas; species Pseudomonas fluorescens group sp. PF-69. Next base: position 5,358,106 of record NZ_JBTMNC010000001.1, read on the forward strand.
GTGGTACTTGTAGCCCGAGTACACGGCCGCACCCACCATGGTCGGCATGGCCAGGAAGAACGAGAACTCGGTGGCGGTTTTACGCGACAGACCAAACAACAGGCCGCCGATGATCGTCGAGCCGGAACGCGAAGTACCCGGAATCATCGCCAGGCACTGGGCGAACCCGACTTTCAGTGCGTCTTTCCAAGTGATCTCGTCCACGGTATCGGCATGCACTTCATGCTGACGCTGTTCAGCCCATAGCATGATGATGCCACCCACCACCAGGGCCGTCGCCACGGTGATCGGGTTGAACAGGTAATGGTGGATCAGGTCAGCAAAAATCACTCCCAGAACCACGGCAGGCAGGAAGGCGATCAACAGGTTCGCGGTAAAGCGTCGCGCACTGGGTTGGGTCGGCAAACCGATGACCACATCGAAAATCTTGCGGCGGAACTCCCACACCACCGCCAGGATCGCCCCGAGCTGGATGATGATGTTGAATGCCATGGCCCGCTCGCCACCGAAGTCGAGCAAGTCGGCCACGATAATCTGGTGCCCGGTACTGGAAATGGGCAAAAACTCTGTCAGCCCTTCTACAACGCCAAGAATCAAAGCCTGAAAGGCAGTCCAAAGATCCATCAATCCCCCAAAAGGCTATGCACCCGTGCATGCCCCGTTAGTATTTTTAAAAACATTTATCGCGACCAGCGTAGTTGAATTCGCACGCTTTCAGGATCCACACCTGGCCATGAAAAATCCGTGAAACATTTGGATTCAGGTTTTCCCGTGCGGGGCCGAAATCCTATCAGACAAGTCCGATAAGTGCTTTCGCGATATCGGGCCAGGCCGAATGCAGGCGATCATTCATTACAAGAACAAGAAAACGGAGCACCGCGTTATGAACAGCTTGCGCAATATGTCGATCAGCCGGCGCTTGTGGCTCATCCTGGTCGTGGCCGTCATGATGCTGCTGGCCTTGGGCGTCTTGATGCTCAAGCAGATTCACGATGACCTGTATGTCGCCAAGGCACAGAAAACCCAGCATGTGGTGCAAACCGCCAGTGGCATCCTCACTTACTATCACGACCTCGAAACCGCCGGCACGCTCACCCGCGAGGCCGCGCAGAAACAGGCGCTGACCGCCGTTCGCGGACTGCGTTACGACCAGAACGATTACTTCTGGATCAACGATCTGACGCCGGTGATGATCATGCACCCGGCCAACCCCAAGCTGGACGGCCAGAATCTCTCGGCGATCCGCGACCCCGACGGTGTTGCGATATTCAATGAGATGGTCACGGTGGCCAGGAGCAAGGGCGCCGGGATCATCAATTACCGCTGGCCAAAACCCGGCGCCAGCGAGCCCGTGGAAAAAACCTCTTACGTCAAACTCTTCGAGCCCTGGGGCTGGATGATCGGCTCGGGCGTGTACATCGATGACATGCAAGCCGAATTCTATGGTCAGTTCTGGAAAGCCTCGGTCATTGGCTTTGCAATCGCGTTGATCATGGCGGCACTGGTGATCCTCATCGCCCGCAGCATCGTTCGCCCGCTTCAGGAAACCGTCCACGCGATGGCCAACATCGCCAGCGGTGAAAGCGATTTGACCCGCAGCCTCGACACCCACGGTCAGGATGAAGTCACACAATTGGCCCGGCACTTCAATGCCTTTACCGCCAAACTGCGCCAGGTCATCGGTGAACTGCAGGTCTGCGCCAGCGCGCTAGGCCAATCGTCCAGCGAATTGGGCAACGACGCGACCCAGGCCCAGCAACGCAGCCAGCAACAGTCGCAGCAGATGGAACGGGTGGCCACGGCGATCAATGAAGTGACTTCCGGCGTGCAGGATGTGGCAAAGAATGCCGAACATGCCGCCAGCGAAATGCGCGATGCCGAAGCCCAGGCCCAACAAGGCCAGGTCAACATTGATGGCAGCCTGCAGCAGATCGACACGTTGTCGTGCACCATCAATCAGGCCGTGGACGTGATCCGCACCCTGGCCACCGAAAGCACGCAGATCGGCGGCGTTCTGGAAGTGATCCGCTCGATTGCCGATCAGACCAACCTGCTGGCGCTCAACGCTGCCATCGAGGCAGCAAGGGCCGGCGAGCAAGGTCGGGGTTTCGCGGTGGTAGCCGACGAGGTTCGACTGCTGGCCCAGCGGACCCAGAAGTCCACGGCGGAAATCCAGTCGATGATCGAGCAACTGCAAAGTCATTCCGAGGCGGCGGTCAAGGTGATTGGCGACAGTAGCCGGGCTTCGCAGCTGACCATCGAGCAGGCGGGTCTGGCCGGTACAAGTCTGAATGCCATCGGCCAGGCATTGCGCAACCTCAACGGCCTGAATGCGTCCATCGCCAGCGCCACCCTGCAACAGGCCCATGTGGTCGAAGACATCAACCAGAACGTCACCCAAGCCGCCGGGTTGTCCCACAGCACCGCGCTGGCGGCTGAACAATCCAGCAAGGCGAGCATGAGGCTGAAGGAATTGAGCGAGCAATTGAACGGCTTGCTCAGGCAGTTCCGGGTTTAATTCGAAAAAAGGTCGTCCGAACGCGACCCGAGCCTCTGACAGCGCCTGCTGGCGCCGCCAAAGGCTGCGATCGTTTGATCTTCAGTTACAATCCGCCCCTTCTTCGACTTCCCCCAAGGAAACTCCATGTCCGGGCTTGAACTGTTTGCCGCCGCCCTCGGTGTCATTGCCGTCTGGTTGACGGTCAAACAGAACCCCTGGTGCTGGCCGATCGGCCTGGTCATGGTGCTTGTCTATAGCTGGATTTTTTTCGAGGTGAAGCTGTATTCGGACATGCTGCTGCAAGTGATTTACGCCGCATTGCAGCTCTATGGCTGGTGGCAGTGGACGCGCGCCGGCGATGCGCATCATGGACGCGAGGTCAGCCGGCTGGGCACACATGCGGTGGCGTCGGGACTGGCCATCGGTGCGGCGGGCAGTCTGTTGCTGGGCGCCGCCATGGCGCACTGGACCGATGCCGCCCAGCCTTGGCTCGACGCTTTCCTCACCGCCTTCAGCCTCGTGGCGCAGTGGTGGATGGCGCAAAAACGCTTGCAATGCTGGCCGCTGTGGATCGTCCTGGATTGTATTTTCGTCGGCCTGTTCCTGTACAAGGGGATGTACGTGACGGCGGCCCTGTATGGCCTGTTCGCCCTGCTGGCCATTCAGGGCTGGCGCTCATGGCGCAGCGATCCAGTGCCATGCCCATGAAGGTGCTGGTGCTGGCAGGGCCGGAATCGAGTGGCAAAAGCTGGCTTTCGAGTGAGATTCACGCCAACTTTGGCGGCATATTGGTCGATGAGTACGTCAGGCACTTCATCGAAAGCGAGGCCCGGGAAACCTGCTACGATGATATTGAATCAATAGCACATGGCCAGCTGACCTGGGAGGATGTCGCACGTGCCTCACAGCCGTCGCTGCTGATCCTCGATACGCATCTTTTAAGCAACATTCTTTGGAGTCGTACGTTGTTTCGCGCTTGCCCGACCTGGATCGAGCAGGCACTGCTGGCACGGCACTACGACATGCATTTGTTGCTTAGCCCGGAAAACGTGGCCTGGCATGACGATGGACAACGTTGCCAGCCACAACTGGCAGAACGCCAGGCGTTTTTCCAGGCCAGCCGCCAATGGCTTGAGCTGAACCACCAGCGTTATCAGGTACTTGAAGGTGACTGGCAACAGCGCAAGGACACCGCATTCGAGGCCGTGACACGCTTGCTCAAGGCCTGACAGGGCTACCCTGCCCTGTCACATATGTCCATTCCTGAAACACCCTCCTCCGCGCAAACCCTCGAACTAAAGCGGCCCGAGCGCTGCAACAAGAAAATGTTAAGCCACTGATACAACCTGCCTCAAGCCACCTTGACGAGCAATGGCGCCCATCTGGACGGCGTTTTTGCGTGGTTTTGTCTCAGCGGTGATACAAATTTTTTTGACCGCCACGACAAATGTTTACAACTCACTGTTTTTTAAAGAAAAACAAAAACCGGCACACCTTCTGCTGTCTTCCTCGCAACGCTGATAAGGGCCAGCGTTCCACTTACAGAAGGAATTGCCGCCGTGGGGAAACTTGATAACCACATTTTTAGCCTCCTGCTGATCGGATGTGCATTGGGCTCAAGTGTTTGCCTGCCAGTACAGGCCGACAACGGCATCATCATTATCAAACGTGATGTCCAGGTGCGCATGGCGACACGCGCGCCAGTGGCTCCCGATCCTAACCCCACGACCGCCAATGCCAACCCGTCGAAACAAATCCTCAATCAGACGAGCGAGTTGAGCGACGGTGACTTTGCCAGCGTTGCCAGTGGTGCAGGCATTTCACGCCTGGTCGCCCAAGGCACCAATAACCTGGGCGGCAACATCACCAACCAGACACAACTTTCCAACGTCCCCGCCGGGCGTTCGGGAAATTCGGGCAACAACGGCATTGCCAACATGGTCAATTCAAACGTCCAGCAAGGCCTGGGCGCTTTGAGAATCATAACGGGAGACCGTTGAGATGAATCGCACGCTGCTGATTATCGCCATGCTTTGCAGTAGTACATCGGCCTTTGCCCAACCTCCCGTCATCAATAATGCCGAAATCGATAATTCAGGCGCGCAATACCAAGGCAACTTCTCCGTCAACCAGGCGGCTGGCGATCTACAGCAACAGGCCAACGCCCGGGCCATCGCCATTGGCCATGGAGCCAGCGCGACGGTACAGATTCGCCAACGGTTGCGCGGCCAGGTCGACCCCGCCATGGATGCGCGCTCGAGCATCCAGGGTAACTCCTTCAGTAACGGCAACGGCGTACTGGGCGTGAACCAGAGCTCGGGCGCCAATACCCAGCAAGCCAACGCACTGCGTATCAGCATCAGTGCTCAGCCGCAAAGCATCGACGACAGCGTCCTCATGCAACAGAACGTGACGCTGCTCAACAACTCCGATCCAACTGACTCTGCACCAGGCTTTCGCCAGGTCGCTACCAGCGACCAGGCCTTCACCGGTAGCCGCGGGGTAATTCAGTTGAATCAGAGTGCAGGGGTGGGAAACCGCATGGCTAACACCCTCAGCATACGGGTCGCGGATTGACCCAAACAGGTAGTTTCAACACTTAACCTAAAATAAGTACGGAGAATCACCATGAAACCTTCGATGGCACTAAAGCCTCTGGTTTTCGCAATTGCTGCGGTCATGGCTGTTGCTGTACAAGCTGGGCAAAACGATCGGCGTGACCATCACCACGGCCATACGCCTCCTCCTCCAACCAAAATCCTTGTCAGTGCAACGGCAAGTGCCACCGACAAGCAGACCAGTACCGGCAACCGCATCTATAACGAAGGCACTCAAAACTCTGCCGAGATGAGCAGTTCTGCCTCCGGTGCCAGCGGCAACGTGGGCGTCAACGTGGCAGGCGGCAATGGCAACCAACAAGACAACGCGGCGGCCATCGCCAACGCCTCCTCCGACTCAAGCCTGGATAACAGCTTCGTGTTCGGCAATGCCACTGCCACCGCCAAAGTCACTCAATACGGCAACAACAACCGGGTCGATAACTACGGCGTCACAAACACTGCAACGATGAGTGGCTCGGGTAACGGCGGCAGCGGCAATATGGGTATCAACATTGCTGGTGGTGACCTTAACCAACAGAAAAACACCATGGCAATTGCCAACTCCAACTCGCCGCTGGGCAGCGCTACAGCCACTGCCTCGGCTAATCAAAGCAGCCCTGGCCTGACCGTGAACAACGTCGCCGACCGGACTTATCGCGTGGATACGGTGACTGTTACCAAAACAGCCAGTGGCAGTGCCTCCTTTAACAAGGACTCCAGTTTTAGCGTTGATAAGAGCGCTAGCAGCAGCTGGGCCGCGAGCGGTTCCAATAGCTTCGATGCAAGCGGATCAAAAAGCTTCGATGCCAGCGGATCCAGAAGCGCGGATTCCAGTGCTACCAGCAGTGCTTCTTTCGATGCTTCTCTGAACGCTAACCTGGACGCATCGGCGAGTGCTTCCAGATCGTTCACCTGGAATAACGGCGGCGCCGATCACACTCGCAGCCGGAGTGCTGATGCATCGCTGAGCGCATCGCTTGATGCATCGGCCAGTGGTTCTCTCAATACGTCGAACAGCAATTCGTCCGATTCGTCCTACACAAAATCGCACGATTCCTCGTTCACAAAATCGTTTGACTCCTCGTACGACAAATCTGGCGAGAAATCGTCCGCTTCGTCGAAAGACGTAACGAAGAGCTACAGCGAAAGCAGTTCATTTGATTTGAGTAATACCTACTCCTATCAAGTGCTGACTCCAACCGGCTGGGCAAACCCTGTGACCAACACCGCAACCCTGAGTGGTTCGGTGAATGGCGGCAGCGGCAACCTGGGTGTCAACGTGGCTGCTGGTGTGGGCAACCAACAAAGCAACTCGCTGGCCATCTCCAACCAGTCGTTCTAATGCTGTCTCTGGAGGCCCCCTTACGGGGGCCTTTTTTCAACATGGCCAGAGGGCATCCCCCCATGCGCATTATCGCCTTGGCATTTTTGCTTTGCGTGACCAGTGTGATCGAGGCTGCACAAATGCCGCTGTCCGTCCTGCCGGGCGGTGCGGTGGTATTCAAGCCGATCCAGAGCATCCGCGAGCGTAAATTTGCCGACCTGGTGCAACAGAAAACCGACTTCAGTTGTGGCGCAGCAGCGCTGGCGACCATTTTGCGCCAAGCCTATTGGCTGGACGTCACGGAAGACCAGATCATCGAAGGCATGCTGGCACACTCCGACCAGGATCTTGTCCGCGTTCAGGGCTTCTCCATGCTCGACATGAAGCACTACGTGGAAAGCATCGGCATGCGCGCCCGTGGCTACCGGGTGGCGCCGGAAACCCTGGGTGATATCAAAATCCCGGTGGTGGTACTCATGGATATCCGTGGCTACAAACATTTTGTAGTCATGCAAAGGGTTCATGACGGCTGGGTCTATATCGGGGATCCGGTACTCGGTCATAAACGCTACAAAGTCGACGACTTTGTCAAAGGCTGGAACGGCATCATCTTTGCCGTCATCGGTCAGGGCTACGACAAAACCAATGCGTTGCTCGATCCGCCGTTGCCACTGAGCGCCAAGAATCGCATCAATACCTTCAACCCGGTGCAAGACGCCGAGTTGATGGATTTCGGATTCATCCAAAGCGACTTCTTCTAATAACAAGGGAGCACGACGCTCCGGGAGTATCCAATGAAGACTCCAATCTGGCTGGCGGTGGCTTGCCTCGCCGCCAGCCTGCCAACCCATGCAGAGACTTTCAAACCCATCGAACTGACTGACCAGCAATTGGCGACCCTGCGCGGCCGCTTTGTCATGCCCGGACGCATCATCAGCTTCGGCATCGCCATGACCAGCACCTGGCAAAATGCCAACGGTGAAGTGATCGGGGCAACGTCCTCGATGCAGATTCAACAATCCACCATCCAGCCACAGTTCTACGTGTCGAAGATCGATGAAAAAGGCACTGGAACGTCGCGATCACAAGGCACCGGCATCGTCATTGGTGGCAGCGGCCTCAATAGCACCGAAGGTGTCACACAAGTCGCGCGTGCTGCCGGTGACTACAACACGGCCTACAACAACGTTTATATCAACGTGACCAAGGCCAATCAGGCACCAGCCACACAACAGCAGGGCCAGGCATTGGCCGCTGGCTCGACATTAACCAACGCCAACGATGCGGGTTCGATGAGCGTTTCCTTGACCGGTAGTGGCATACAACTCAACATTCTGGCCAACAACAACCAGGGCAGTACGGTACAACGCCTGGCCCAGGGCGGGCTGCTGCAGAACACGACGCTGCTCGGCACCGGCAACCAGGTACGCAACATCACATCGCTCAATGTCGTGCTGCGTGACACCGTTCCGACAGCCGGCTCGCTGAGCGGCAATCTAGACCAGCTCAGAGGGCTACGCACCAGCGGATTCTGATCTACGCTCAGTGTCACCAGACGTGTCAGAAGGGACGGCTCACCCATGCATCGATCTTTAACGTTCAGGGCTATCGTTTGTTTGAGTAGCCTGGCCCCGGCTTCATTGCTGTATGCAGCACCGGATCCCCAGGTCGAAGCACTAAAACAAGAACTCATGGAGCTGAAACAACGTTACGAAGCACAACAGAACGCGCTGATGGTACTCGAGCAGCGCGTTCGCCAGGTCGAAGAAACACCGGCGACACCGGCACCCAAGCGCCTGACCAAATCCCCCGCGGAAAAGACCAAGGGTGGCCAGACAGTGGCCACCTCTGGGTCGGGAGCCACGGGCAGTTCATACGGTCAGTCGCTCAAGGATGACTCGGAGCCTGCGCAAAGCGTTTCCAACCTGTATGACGAAGCCAGCGGCTTCTTCGGAGGCGGCAAGTTCAGCGTCGAAACGGGCCTGACCTACACGCACTACGATACCCGCGCGTTAACGCTCAACGGCTTCCTCGCGCTGGATTCCATTTTTCTCGGCAACATCAACATCGACCGTATCAAGGCGGATAACTGGACCCTGGACCTGACCGCCCGCTACAACGTGGCTCAACGCTGGCAGTTCGACATCAACGTTCCCGTGGTTTATCGCGAATCGACGTATTCCTCCGGTGGTGCCGGTGGCGCAGCACCGGTGACGTCGGACGCAACCGTTACCCGCGACCCGACCATCGGCGATGTCAACGTAGGGGTTGCCTACAAGTTTCTGGATGAGTCGGCCAACTATCCCGACGCGGTCGCCACATTGCGCATCAAGGCCCCCACCGGTGAAGACCCTTACGGCATCAAATTGGTTGAGGTCCCGGGCAACAATAACCTGGCGGTCCCCGAAAGCTTGCCGACCGGTAATGGTGTCTGGTCAATCACCCCGGGCATCTCGCTGGTCAAGACGTTCGACCCGGCCGTGCTGTTCGGCAGCCTGGCCTATACCTACAACATGCAGGAATCTTTCAGCGACATCAGCCCCCAGGTCGACTCCAAGGTGAAGGGGGATGTGAAACTGGGCGATTCCTGGCAGATCGGTGCCGGCATCGCATTCGCCTTGAACGAGAAGATGAGTATGTCGTTCTCGTTCACCGATCAGTTCGCCCGCAAGAGCAAGATCAAGCCGGACGGGGGTGATTGGCAATCCATCACCAACAGCGATTACAACTCGGCCAACTTCAACATCGGCATGACCCTGGCAGCAAGCGATAACCTGACGATCGTCCCGCAACTGTCCATCGGGATGACCGATGACGCGCCCGATTTTTCCTTCAGCCTGAAATTCCCGTACTACTTCTAATCCTGCTCCAACAAAAAGCCCCGCTGTTTCAGCGGGTTTTTTGTGGGATCCTGCGAGCTTTCGGAGCATTCAGTTGCAGCTAAACATCCATTGATCAACGTATCTGATGCTTGTGCAGCAAACGGTAGAAGGTCGGCCTGGATATCCCTAACACCTTGGCGGCGATGCTCAAGTTGTCGCTATGACGGTTAAGCACATCGCACAACGCCTGACGTTCTGCCCGGTGTTTGTAGTCTTCCAGCGTGCCCATTGGCGCGGAAACAGTTTGATGGCTGATCAGCCCCAGGTCTCGCGCTTCGATCTGCCGGCCTTCGGCCAGAACCAACCCGCGTCGTACCCGGTTGGCCAGTTCGCGAACATTGCCCGGCCAGTCATGCTTGCCCATGGCTATCAAGGCATCCTCACTGAAGCTGCGCGGACGGCGGCCGGTTTCATGACTGTAGAAATGGGAAAAGTGGTTGGCCAGCATCGACAGATCGCCATTGCGCTCACGCAGGGGCGCGGTCGAGACCTGCAAGACGTTCAGGCGATAATACAGATCTTCGCGAAAGCGCTTCTTCTCGATCGCGGCCTCGAGATCGACGTGGGTCGCGGCCAACACTCGCACATCCACGGGGATCGGCTGACTGCCACCCACCCGCTCGATATGCTTCTCCTGGAGGAAGCGCAACAGGTTCGCCTGCAGTTCAAGAGGCAGGTCACCGATTTCGTCGAGGAACAGCGTACCGCCATTAGCCGCTTCTATTCGCCCGACCTTGCGTTGATGGGCGCCAGTAAAGGCACCCTTCTCGTGGCCGAACAGTTCGGACTGAATCAGGTGCTCGGGAATCGCGCCACAATTGATCGCGACAAAGGGTTTGTTGTGACGCAACGACTGCCGATGCAGCGTGCGGGCGACCAACTCTTTACCTGTCCCGCTTTCGCCGCGAATCAACACTGGAGACTCCGTAGGCGCCAGTTTGCTCAGGAGCTTGCGCAACTCGCGTATTGGCTTGCTGTCACCGAGCAACTCGTGCTCGGGCTGATCGATATGCACCGTGCCCTGCCCGCGAAGACGGGCCATGCCGAAAGCCCTGCCCAGCGTCACCTGGACTCTGGAGACATCGAAAGGCAAGGTATGGAAATCGAAAAACCACTCGCAGACGAAGTCCCCGACATTCTGCAGTCGAAGCACTTCCTGGTTGAGCACGGCGATCCACTCGGTACCGCTGCGGCTGATCACCTCTTTGACGGCGTCCGGGTGCTCGAGATGCCAAGGCTGCAAACGCAACAAGCCTACGTCACACGTTCGGTCGGTGGCGTTTTCCAGCGTGCAGCTGTCAACATCCCAACCCACGGAGCGTAATCCGGGCAACAGCCGATGGCAGTCGTCGCACGGATCCACCACAAGTAAACGTCTTAAGGCAGGCGCATCGCTCATGACTGTTCCTTGGCGCCAAATTCAGGAAAAATTATTAAAAACAGTCATTTGGCAAACCTGACTGTAACATTAGCAAGAATTTGACAGGGCCTTGTATCGTTTGACTATAGAGCGGCCCTGGTATTAGTTATAAGAAGAGCCTTTGATAATTACCTGACAAGCCCAGGCTTTCATTCGGCATTCAAAATGACTCGGGCCAACCGGGTATATGAAAGAAAGTTGAAATTTCTTTTGATTGCATGTGACCCGAACCACCCTTGCGGGCATCAGTACAAGTAACCTGCCGAGGGTCAGCCCAACCGTCGGCCTATCACTTGATTGGGCAAACCGAGGGAACATCCAATGAACGCCCCGCTCCGTATCAACGAAGCTCTTCTGATTGCCGACCGCGCATTCCAGCCTTTCCAGTGCGTGGCCTGGGCGCCACAGGACGGCAACGGCGAACTCAGCCTGACCGTTATCGACCGCACCAAAAACAGTATAGGCCGCAAGCTGATCCCGAGCAGCGCCTACACCGACCCGGCACAACTTGAACGCCTGCTCGAACAGGCGCGTGCCGAATTGAGCCAGGAAGGTTACACGCTCCAGTCGTGGTCAATGCCGCATTAATTTTTTTGCGGATTACTCCGGGGTAATCCGCGCCCTTTCCCGTCGTTAATAGGTTGGCTGATCATTGCCAGCTGCACTTATGACATGCCTTTAATTCGAACTTCCGTGTGCCTTTATACATTGCAGGCTTGCCACTGGTTCGAAAAGACACTGTTGTGGCACACAGCGACCCTCCACCTGTTAGTTATGACAGTTGTGCATTCAACCATTCAGGTTTTGAATATTCTCCTTATACAGTCGCCACCCAATTCCCGGATCAGGACGACTCGCAAGGAGATGCGTGCATGTCAATCCAGTCCATTGTGGCTTCGCCTTCCACACTCAGTCATGCAGGGAAACTGGATCCTGCATTCGCTACCCAAGGCAAATCCCAGGTCTATTTCGCCGGCAGTCTTTCAAGCATCGCCAATGACATCGCAATAGATTCCCGGGACCGCCTGTTGGTGGCGGCCAAGGTAGGTACCCAGGGCGGCAGTCGCTTCGGTCTGGCTCGCCTGCTGGAGGACGGCTCGGCGGATCTCGCCTTTGGCAATCAAGGCAGTGTCATCGGACAGTTCCAACAAGGTTTCGAAGCCATGGCTGCCAGGGTTCGCGTGCTCCCCGATGAGCGCATTCTGGTCGTCGGCCTGCACTACGACAATACGCACCGCACCCTCCCCGCACTGGCATTGTTTGACCCTCAGGGTCGTCCCGTTCAGGACTTCGGTGACAATGGTCGCTGCATCGTGCGTCTGCCAGGCAATCTCTCCCATGGTATGCGTGATGCCTGGCTTCCACCCGGTGTTCCGGGCGCCGAAGCCTGCGATGTCGACGTTCAAGCAGACGGTCGGATCCTGTTGATGGCCAACCATCACTTCGAACGGGCCGATCATGCCGGCCTGCTCATTCGGCTGAACCCCGACGGATCGCTGGACAGCACATTCAATGGCCGCGGGTTCGTGATCGTCAGGCACTTGCTGATGAACACTTGGCTCAGCAGCCTGAAGATTCAGCGTGACGGGCGAATCCTTGTGGGCGGGTCGATCAACCTTCCCGGAGAAGGATTGCTGGCCCGTTATCGCGCGGACGGCAGTCTCGACACCCATTTTGCCGTCGACGGCTTCATGAGTTTCGAGGCGCGGGGGCATAGCGCTCAGGTCAACCAGATCGTCCAGCAAGACAATGGCGACGTGCAGTGTTTTGGCAGCAGTCGTGAGCCGATGCACTGCCTGGCCTTGAAAGTCCACGTCAATGGCCGCCCGGACAGTCACTGCAACGGCGGGCAACCGCAATTGCTGGAAATCGCCCATAACGGTTGCCAATGGACCGCCGCACAGGCGCAACCGGACGGCAGTGTGGTGGTAGCCGGCGCAACCATTGGTGGCGTCGAGGCCGACTTTCTGCTGGGTCGATACGCGCCTGACGGCCAGCTCGATCGGGACTTTGGCGATGGCAACGGTTGGGTTCGCACCCGTCTCGGTCGCAGCCTGGACACCGCCACCTCGGTGGCCGTGCAGCGTGATGGAAACATTGTCGTGGGGGGTTATTCCCTGGACGGCCACTATCGGGCGATCGTCGCCCGTTACCTGGCTTAGCCCACTGTATTTTTCCTACACTTGATCTTCCCTTCCGCTTACGGCAAGTTGCGCGCTTCTTAATACAAGGAGCAGCCAATGTCCGGCTCGATGGCCCAGGCGTTCGCGCGTAATTTTCTGGGCAACTCACCCCGCTGGTACAAGGTTTGTATTGTCGGTTTCCTGATTCTCAATGCCCTGGTGCTGTGGACAGCAGGTCCGGTGGCAGCCGGCTGGTTGCTGGTGCTGGAATTCATATTCACCCTGGCCATGGCGCTCAAGTGTTATCCACTGATGCCTGGCGGCTTGCTGCTCGTCGAAGCGTTGTTGCTGAAAATGACCACGCCACAGGCGCTCTATGACGAGCTGGTGCACAACTTTCCGGTGATCCTGCTGCTGATGTTCATGGTGGCCGGCATCTACTTCATGAAAGACCTGCTGTTGTTCCTGTTCTCGCGGTTGCTGCTTGGGGTCCGCTCCAAGGCGCTGCTGTCGTTGATGTTTTGCTTTTTGTCAGCGTTCCTGTCGGCCTTTCTCGACGCCCTGACCGTGACAGCCGTCATCATCAGTGCCGCCGTCGGTTTTTACTCGGTGTACCACCGGGTGGCCTCGGGCACCGATCCGCGCCAGGACGGCGAGTACGGCGATGATCGACACCTGCCTTCCCTGCATCATGGCGATCTCGACCAGTTTCGTGCGTTTCTGCGCAGCCTGCTGATGCACGGTGCCGTCGGTACGGCGCTGGGTGGCGTGTGCACGCTGGTGGGTGAACCGCAGAACCTGCTGATCGGCCATGAAATGGGCTGGCATTTTTCCGAGTTCTTCCTGAAAGTCGCTCCGGTTTCACTCCCTGTTTTGGTCGCGGGTCTGGTCACCTGCGTCCTGCTGGAAAAATTGCGCGGGTTCGGCTACGGCACCTTGCTGCCGGACAACGTCCGCGCCGTGCTGGCCAATTACGCCGCCGAGGACAACGCCGAACGCACCTCGCAACAGCGTGCAGCCCTCATCGTACAGGGCGCGGCCGCACTGATCCTGATTGCCGGCCTGGCCTTTCATGTGGCGGAAGTGGGCTTGATCGGTTTGATGGTGATCGTGCTGATCACAGCGCTCACCGGCATCACCGATGAACACCGTCTCGGTAACGCGTTTAAGGATGCGATGCCATTCACCGCGCTACTGGTGGTGTTTTTCGCCGTGGTGGCAGTGATTCACGATCAACAACTGTTCACGCCATTGATCCAATGGGTGCTGGCGCTGCCTGCCGATCAACAACCGGGCATGCTGTTCATCGCTAACGGGTTGCTCTCGGCCATCAGTGACAACGTGTTCGTGGCGACCATCTACATCACCGAAGTGAAACAGGCGTTCCTTTCCGGGCACATGAGCCGTGAGCATTTCGAGACGCTGGCCATCGCGATCAACACCGGCACCAACTTGCCGAGCGTGGCGACACCCAATGGTCAGGCTGCGTTTCTGTTTCTGCTGACGTCGGCGATTGCACCGCTGGTTCGCCTGTCGTATGGACGGATGGTGTGGATGGCGCTGCCCTATACGGTAGTGATGGGTGGTCTTGGTTGGTATGCCGTGAGCTTCTGGCTCTAACACTGCCCCAAAAAACGTGGGAGCGAGCCTGCTCCCACGATTGGGTCTATAGGGTTATCGAGGGAGGATATACCGCTCAATCGCCCGAGCCGCACCGTCCTCGGTATTGGCGCCCGTCACCACATCGGCCTGGCGTCTGACTTCTTCCTCGGCCTGCCCCATGGCGATCGACAGACCGGCGCGATGGAACATGGCCGGATCATTACCGCCATCGCCCATGGCCGCCGTCTGTTGCAGCGGTACACCGAGAAACCCGGCCAATGTCGCGAGGGCGTCACCCTTGTTGGCACGCATCGCGGTCACGTCCAGATACACCGGCTGCGAACGCGAAACCTGGGCCTGCCCTTCCACCAGCGGTAACAACCGCGCCTCCAGCTCAACCAGCAACTCGGCGTTGCTGCTGGCGGCGACGATCTTGTCGATGCGAGCAAGAAACGGCTCGAAACTGTCGACGCTCACCGGTGGGTATCCCAGCCCGTGCTGCTCTCGCGGCACCATGGGGCCGCTCGGATCTTTCACCAGCCAGTCGCCACCACTGAACACCCACACCTCGATATCCGGCTGATCGGCGAACAATGCCAGGGCAATCAACGCCGCCGTGGCAGGCAAGTAATGCGCGACCAGCAAACTGCCATCCGGATTGACGATCGTGCCGCCATTGAAGGCCGCCGTCGGCAAGTCGACGCCCAGGGCCTCGATCGCCTGCAACATGGCTTTGGGGGGCCGGCCGGTGGCGAGACTGAACAGCACCCCGGCCTCACGCAACGCGCGTACCGCGTCGATGGTGCGCTGACTGAGGCTGTGATCGGGCAGCAGCAACGTGCCGTCCATGTCACTGAGCAAAAAACGGATGGGTTGTTGCGCCACCTCACTCATCCGAGGCCATGCCAGACGCGACCGTCGCGAGCCAGCAACTCTTCGGCGGCCTGCGGCCCGTTTTCACCCGCGGTATAGCTCTGCACCGTTGAATCCTGCTGCCAGGCGTCAAGGAACGGTTGTACGGCCCGCCAGCCGTTCTCGATATTGTCGGCGCGCTGGAACAGCGTCTGATCGCCGGTCAGGCAGTCATAGATCAAGGTTTCGTAGCCGGTGGACGGCTGCATTTCAAAGAAATCCTTGTAGGCGAAGCCCAGTTCTATGTTTTCCATCTTCAGTGCCTGGCCAGGCCGTTTGGCCAGCAGATCGAACCACATGCCTTCATTGGGCTGAATCTGGATTCGCAGATAGGTCGGTGCAAGCTCTTCGACCTCGGTATCACGGAACTGCGCATAGGGCGCAGGCTTGAAGCAGATGACGATTTCGGTGTCGCGTACGCTCATGCGCTTGCCGGTGCGCAGGTAAAACGGCACGCCGACCCAGCGCCAATTGTCGATCATGACCTTCAGGGCCACGTAGGTTTCGGTGTTGCTGTCCGGCGCGACCTTGTCTTCCTGGCGATACCCCGGCAGTGGCTTGCCGTCGACTTCGCCGACGGTGTATTGACCGCGTACCGAATTGATCCGGGCGTCTTCGACCGACCAGGGACGGATCGCGCCGACCACCTTGGCTTTCTCGCCACGAACCGCATCGGCGCCAAAGGCCGCCGGAGGCTCCATGGCCACCATCGCCAGCAACTGGAACAGGTGATTGGGCACCATGTCCCGCAGGGCGCCGGTGTGCTCATAAAAACTGCCACGGGTTTCCACGCCGACGGTTTCGGCGGCAGTGATCTGCACGTGGTCGATGTAATGGTTGTTCCAGAATGCTTCGAACAGGCTGTTGGAAAACCGGCTGACCAGAATGTTCTGCACGGTTTCCTTGCCCAGATAGTGATCGATCCGGTAGATCTGCTTTTCCGTCATGACATTGAGCAGGCATGCGTTCAAGGCTTCGGCGGTTTGCAGATCGGACCCGAAAGGCTTTTCGATCACCACCCGCCTGAAGGATTCCGGGCTCTCTTCCAGCAAACCGGACGCACCGAGCCGGCGGACCACCTCAGTGAAAAAGCGCGGCGCGGTGGCCAGGTAGAACACCGCATTGTCAGTGCCACTGGCGGCGATTTTTGCCCCCAGCGCTTGATAAGTGCTGTCGTCCAGGAAATCGCCCTGGACGTAGCTGATGCCTTTGGCGAGTTTGGCCCACACGTGCGGGTCAAGGGCCTGATCGCCCTTGCCGACTTTCGCGGCCGCCTCGTTGCGAATGAAGTCTTCGAGTTTTTGCGCGAAGCCTTCATCGCTGATGGCGTTGTGGTCAACGCCGATGATCCGCAGTCCATCCCCGAGTAACCCGTCGCGCTTGAGGTTATACAGCGCCGGCATCAGCAGGCGCTTGACCAGGTCGCCATGGGCGCCAAACAGAAACAGCGTGGTCGGTGGCGTGGGTTCTGCCTTGGATTTTCTGCGGATCACATGGGTCATTTTTTCGGTGTCTCCACATGACCGCCAAAGCCGAAGCGCTGGGCCGAGAGAATTTTGTCGCCAAAGGTGCCTTGCCCACGGGAACGGTAGCGGGAGAACAGCGAGTTCGACAGTACCGGAACCGGTACCGCTTGCTCCATGGCCGCTTCGATGGTCCAGCGGCCTTCACCGCTGTCCGCCACAGAACCGGAATAGCCGTCGAGTTTCGGGTCGCTGGCCAGGGCATCGGCGGTCAAATCGAGCAGCCAGGACGACACCACGCTGCCACGACGCCAGACTTCGGCAATGTCGGCGACGTTCAAGTCGAAACGCTGGTCTTCCGGCAGGTTGGTGCTGGCCTTGGTCTTGAGAATGTCGAAACCTTCGGCGAAGGCCTGCATCATTCCGTACTCGATACCGTTGTGAATCATCTTCACGAAATGCCCGGCACCCGCCGGACCGGCATGGATGTAGCCGTGCTCGGCACGGTTATCATCGGATTGGCGGTCCCTGGTGCGCGGAATGTCGCCCATGCCCGGTGCCAGGCTTCGGAACAGCGGGTCGAGGCGCTCTACGGTCTCGGCATCGCCACCGATCATCATGCAGTAACCGCGTTCCAGGCCCCACACGCCGCCGGAAGTGCCGACATCGATGTAGTGCAGGCCTTTTTCCGAGAGGGTTTTCGCGCGACGGATATCGTCCTTATAGAAGGTGTTGCCGCCGTCGATGATGGTATCGCCGGCTTCGAGCAGGTTGCTCAGGGTGTCGATGGTGTCTTCGGTCGGCGCGCCCGCCGGCAGCATGACCCAGACCGCTCGTGGTTTGGCCAGGCCAGCGACCAGGGCTGGCAAATCGGCAACCCCGGTGGCGCCCTCTTCGCTCAACGCGTCGACGAAGGCGGTATTGCGGTCGTACACAACGGTGGTGTGCCCGTTGAGCATCAGGCGCCGCGCAATATTACCGCCCATGCGGCCCAGTCCAATAATCCCGAGTTGCATGTGCTGATGCTCCCTACTACAAATAAAAGTGTGTCAAAGGTTATAGCCCAACGCGACTAATGAAGCTTAGTCCAGAGCGTCGGAATGAAGTTTCCGGGCATTGTGCCCGATCCAGACTGATAACGTCGGGAATCGTGCCGAAGACACAACGACCGCAAAAAATAAAAAAGTTCCCTTCGGGAGCGAAAGAAATCAAAATCGGCGCCGATAGTAGATCAGCCGCTGATATGGGCGGATCTACAGTTGAGACACGCCATTTGCGAGGTGAGCAATGGGCACAGTACACACCGCACTGCCAGCACAAACCCTTTATGTCACTGTCCGTCGCGATGAATTGCGCCAGTTGAAAGACGAACGCGATCAGTTGAAACACGAATTGGCGCAATTGCGCTTGCTGCTCCAGGGTCAACAGCCCTTTCCCTTGACTCAGGGCGCCCCCCACGCCTGACCTCCCTCGCTCAAATCGGAAGCAGCTCAGCCCTGCTTCCGATGCAGGGTAGCCTTTCGTCTACCCTGCCAACTCACGAATTTTTCACATTTGCTTGGTAATACTCTGGCCCCCTTTAATTGTCGTGGCCACCTCTTGCGTGCGCCTCCCGTCTGTCGCCCCCCCCCTCTGACTGACGGTGATGAACTCTGGCTGGAGCGTTGAATGTTTTGGTTTAAGCGCAGCGATGTGGCTGTGAAAGGTTTCGATTGGACCGCCCTTCTCTGGATGTTTCTGTTCTTCTGGTATTTCTCCGGCATCACCCAACTGCTGATCCAGTTGACGGGCACTTCGGGTTTCTCCGGGTTCCGCCAAGCGTTCTTCATGAGTGCCCTTTGGCTTGCGCCAATGCTGCTGTTCCCGAAAAAAACACGCGTCATGGCAGCGGTGATCGGCGTGGTGTTGTGGGCCTGCTCCATGGCGAGCCTGGGTTACTTCTTCATCTATCAGCAGGAATTTTCCCAAAGCGTCATCTTCATCATGTTCGAGTCGAACGTGTCTGAAGCCGGCGAGTACATGACCCAGTACTTCGCCTGGTGGATGGTGCTCGCGTTCCTCGCGCATACCGCGTTTGCCTATTTCCTCTGGACGCGCCTGCGCCCCGTGTACCTGCCCCGTGGCAAGGCATTGGTGGCCGCGACCGCCATTCTGGTGGCAGTGGTCGGTTATCCCCTGATGAAACAGACGGTGCGGGCAGGCAGTTTCGCGCAAGGATTCGATAAATTCGAAAGTCGCATCGAACCTGCTGTGCCGTGGCAGATGGTCGTGGCCTATCACCGTTACCGGGAAACCCTGGCCGGCATGCAGGACATGCTCAAAAGCGCCAGCACGATCCCGCCGCTGCACAATCTGAAGGACGCGATGGCCAACCAGCCCGCGACCCTGGTACTGGTCATCGGCGAGTCCACCAACCGTCAGCGCATGAGCCTGTACGGCTATCCGCGGGAAACCACGCCGGAACTGGACAAGCTCAAGGATCAACTGGCGGTTTTCGACAACGTCATCACGCCGCGCCCGTACACGATCGAGGCGCTGCAACAGGTGCTGACCTTTGCCGACGAAGAAAACCCGGACTTGTACCTGTCGACACCATCGCTGGTCAGCATGATGAAACAGGCGGGCTACAAAACCTTCTGGATCACCAACCAGCAGACCATGACCAAGCGCAACACCATGCTCACGACCTTCTCCGAGCAGGCCGACGAGCAGGTGTACCTGAACAACAACCGCAACCAGAATGCCGCCCAATACGACGGCGACGTGATCGAGCCATTCAACAAGGCCCTGGCCGACGCGGCACCGCGCAAGTTGATTGTGGTGCACTTGCTGGGCACGCACATGAGCTACCAGTACCGCTATCCTGCGTCCTTCGACAAGTTCAAGGACCGTAACGGCGTACCGGCGGGCGTGCGCGATGATCAGGTGCCCACCTACAACAGCTATGACAACGCGGTGCTGTACAACGACTTCGTGGTGTCGAGCCTGATCAAGGACTACGCCAAGTCTGATCCGAACGGCTTCCTGCTGTACCTCTCCGATCATGGTGAAGACGTTTTCGATTCCGCTGGCCATGGCACGCTGGGGCGCAACGAAAACAAGCCGACAGCACCGATGTACACCATTCCGTTCATGGCCTGGGCCTCGCCGAAATGGCGCGAAACCCATGACTGGAGTTTTGCCGGCGATCTGGGGCGCCCTTACAGCAGCTCGCAACTGATCCACACCTGGGCCGACCTGGCCGGCCTGAGTTTCGATGAACTGGATCGCAGCAAGAGCCTGGTCAGCGACAGCTTCAAGCAACGGCCCTTGCTGATCGGCAATCCGTACGAGCGCCAACAGCGACCATTGATCGACTTCAGCCTGATGAAACCCAAGACAGCGTCTACCGTCGTTCAGCAGTAAACCTTTTCAGGGGGCCGGTTCCGGCCCCTTTTTCTTGCGCGCGTGCGCGAGGCCGAGCGGGCCACGGCGTGCCTCCTGCCCGGCAATTCGCGTGCACTGACGAGCCGCCCCCGATAAACCGGCGACATTCAGCCTGGACAGGAAACTGGACTTGAAACGCCAGACCTCGCCAATTCCCTTTTAATGGAATCGGCGGATAATCGGGATTCGACTTCGATTCATTGATTCATGGACGAATGGCATCCGACAGCTGTTAGTGGGAGGCACACCATGAAACGTATTACGTTGGCCCTCGCCGTCCTGATGACACTTGGCTCCACCTGCGCCTTTGCCGAAGGCGGAGCCGAACGCATGCGGTACTACTACGAAACCCTGCGATACAACCAGCAACTGGCGTTGGGCAGCGCCACGCAAAGTCAGACGACGCCAATGCGGGTCCCGGACGATCAAACCGCGCAGGTGACCGAGTCCTACAGACCGAAATGATTGTTACACCTCTGACTGTCCTGCTCTGCAGTCAGAGTCGATCATTGGGCGTCCTGATGGGCGCCCCTTTTTTGCCATGATCAGAGCACCTTGATCAAAGCGCCTTGATCCAGAACATCATGCGCCCGTGCGCCGGATCGAACTCGCCCGGGGCAAAGCCGAACTTGCCATACGACGCCTGGGCCACCGCATTGCCCTCCAGCACCTCCAGCGTGATTTTGCAGCAGCCGCGCTGGCGGGCGATCTCCTCGACCTTCTGCAACATCCGCTGGCTCAGTCCCAATCCGCGAAACTTCGGCACCACCGCCACATCGTGAACATTGACCAACGGCCGGCAGGCGAAGGTCGAAAAACCTTCGAAACAGTTGACCAGCCCGGCCGGCTCGCCGCCGACAAAGGCCAACACGCTGAAGGCATGGGGACGCTTGGCCAGCTCGCCCGGCAGGTGTTCCAGCACACTGGCAGGCAAGGAGTGACCGCCCCCCATCGGATCTTCGGCGTAACTGTTCAACACCAGACAGATGGCTTCGGCATGCACCGGATTGGTATAGCTGGCTTGCAGTACTAGTATTTCCGCGGAATCCATTTCCATCCTCGTTTGCAATAGCCCCATCGCGTTGTTCGCGCTGGAAGGCCGGGTGAAGATATCGTGGGCGCCGCTGCAAATCAAAGGATCGCAGGCTCAATGCCCCCAAATCAAAGCCTCGGTCCAGCCCAACTCGGCAAAATCCACGGCCCGCAGATGAGATTCGCCGACACAGAAAAACTCATCCAGCTGTGGCGGCTCGACTGAAGTCGCGCTGAGCATCCCGTGGACCTGACCGCGATGGTGAATCTGGTGCTCGAACAGGTGCGACAACAGGCGCAGACGGCTCTCGTGCTGTGGCGTGTCCCGGGCGATGGTCACGGTCCTGCTCAGGTCCGCATCGCGCATTTGCTCGCAGTAGGCGATCAAGCGTCGATCGACATGGGATTGCTCGCGCATGAGGTCGGCGGCCAGGGTGTGCGGCTCGTCGTCCTTGAAAAAAACGTAGCAATCGGGGTGCGGCTCATCGCCGCGCAACTCGCGCTCAAGGGCATCCACATAAAACCAGTCACAGGTCAGGATATGGTTGAGGGTCGCGCGCAGACTGGGAAAGAAACTGGTGCGCGGCGCCGCCAGCTCATCCTGGCTCAACTGGCACCAGGCCTTGGCCAGTCGATGGTTGGCCCAGGCGTTCTGGTAGGCCATGGTCAGCAAATGGTGTGACAGCGGTTGATTCATCTTCACGCCTCCTGGTTCTCACGCCTCGGCGAAGCGTTGCAGCTGCATCTCCTGCAGGCGACTGAGGGTGCGGCGGAACGGGAACTCCAGATAGCCCTGGGTGTAGAGCGAGTCCATGGGCACCTGCGCTTCAAGGTACAGCGGCACCTTGCGGTCGTAGCACTCATCCACCAGGGCGATGAACCGGCGCACGCCGTCATCATGCACCGACAACTGCGGCAACTCGCGATCGCCGGCCACCACTCGCTCGACCCCATCCTCAGTGCCACGGGCTATGCGCCCTTCGCGTTTTCGAGCACTGAGATTGGGGACGTCGCTCAACAGGATAGCGCTGAAGGTGTCACACAGGGCCATGAAATCCATGGCGGAGAACGGCTGCTCACAGAGGTCGGCGTAACGACACCAGACGACGCCCCGGCTGGCCTGCACCACATTGAGCGAGCGGTAGCCAACCTGGATCGGAGCGCTGGAAACCGCCTGACCGACGGTCAACGCCTTGAACACATCGCCAAGGGCACTCGATTGTCCGGGCGTGGCCACCCAATAACGCTGCAAGCCCTGCCCCGGATGCAGGCGATGGTCTTCCCCGCCATCCACCGCAATCACCTGCATGTGCTGCTTGATCGCCGCAATGGCGGGCAGGAAACGGTCACGATTGAAGCCATCGGCGTACAACTGGTCGGGCGGCAGGTTGGAGGTGCAGACCACCACCACGCCCTGCTCGAACATGACCTGGAACAAGCGCCCGAGAATGATGGCGTCACCGATGTCGTTGACGAACAGTTCGTCGAAGCACAGCACCCGCACTTCGTCGGCCAGTTCCCGAGCCAGTGCCTTCAAGGGATCGGCAGTGCCGGTCAATTGAAACGAACGCTGATGCACCCAGCCCATGAAGTGGTGGAAGTGCTGGCGCCGGGCCGGCACCCGCAGGTGTTGGTAAAACTGGTCCATCAACCAGGTTTTACCGCGCCCGACCGGGCCCCAGAGGTACACGCCCATGATCGGCGCCCGACCTTCATGCAAGGCTTCGTGGCACTTTTGCAACGCCCAGACGGCATGTTCCTGGGCTTCGTCCTGGACGAAACCCTTTTGTTCGATGGCGTGTTGCCAGGCGCTGAGAGGGGAGTCGACATTCATGCGCGGCAGTATGCCACTCGTCAGCGTTGTCTTCACTGAAATGTCTCAGAGGATTCTGCATCGTGCAGCCAAGTGACGAGCAGCTGGCGCGTCTCGATGAAGTCAGCGATGAAACCCTGGCGGGTTAGGCGCCGCGGTTCAGCGGGGGCAAGACCCTGGACCAGCCCACAATCCCCGTCGCCTGAGACACCGCCATCGCGAGCAAGCTCGCTCCCACAGGTTTTTCGGGCGTTCACCCATTCCGGCTACACCGCCAGCCAAGTCCCGGATCGCGTTCAGCGGTCGACCTTGTGCCTGGCCGCGTACAAGCACAGCATTTCCATCGCCAGGGTCGCAGCCGCCAGGGAGGTGATGTCGGCGCTGTCATAGGCCGGCGCCACTTCCACCACGTCCATGCCCACCAGGTTGATCCCGCGCAAGCCGCCAAGAATCTCCAGCGCCTGCACCGTGCTCAATCCGCCACACACCGGTGTTCCAGTGCCCGGAGCGAAGGCCGGGTCGAGGCAGTCGATGTCGAACGTCAGGTACACCGGGTGGTCGCCGACCCGTGCGCGGATGGCTTCGACGATCGCGTCCACACCACGCCGATGCACTTGCCGTGCATCCAGCACTTCAAAGCCCTGGTGATCGTCGTTGGTGGTGCGCAAACCGATCTGCACCGACCGCGAAGGATCGACCAGCCCCTCCTTGGCGGCGTGCCAGAACATGGTGCCATGGTCGATACGCTTGCCCTCTTCGTCCGGCCAGGTGTCGCTATGGGCGTCGAAGTGAATCAGCGACAGCGCACCGTGCTTGCGGGCGTGGGCCTTGAGCAGCGGGTAGGTGATGAAATGATCACCGCCGAAGGTCAGCATCGCGCTGCCGGCATTGAGGATTTGTTCGGCATGGGCTTCGATGCATTCCGGCGTCGACTGCGGCGAACCGAAATCGAAGTCGCAATCGCCAAAGTCAACCACCGCCAGATGATCGAACGGGTCGAACGTCCACGGCCAGTGGCGTTCCCAGGCGATGCCGGTGGACGCGGCGCGGATGCCCCGTGGTCCGAAGCGAGCCCCGGGACGGTTACTGGTGGCGGTGTCGAACGGCACACCGCTGACCGCGACGTCGACACCGCGTAAATCGCGACTGTAGCGACGACGCATGAAGCTGGTGATACCGGCGTAGGTACTTTCGGCGGCAGTGCCGTAAAGGCTGTCGCGGGTGATGGCTTGGTCGTTCTGTGCTGGGACGTCCATTGAAGGTTCCTTGTTATTGGCGGCTACGGAAAGCGGTCCACATACGAGTGCGCTGACGCATGTCCTTGAGGCTCATGCTGCGGTCGGCGTACAGGCGGTCACGAATGTCGGCGGGCGGATAGATATCCGGATCGGTGCGCACCGCCTCATCCACCAGCGGCGTGGCCGCCTGGTTGGCCGTGGCGAAGAACAGTGTGTTGGTCAACGAGGCGACGGACTCGGGGCGCAACATGAACTCGATGAACTGGCGCGCGGCTTCAGGGTGTGGCGCATCCTTCGGGATCGCCAGGTTGTCTTGCCAGACGAGGGTGCCTTCCTTGGGAATCCGGTAAGCGATTTCGTACGGCTTGCTGGCCTTGCGCGCCTGATCCGCGGCCATGCTGGCATCGCCGTTATAAGCCAGTGCCAGGCAGATGCTGCCGTTGGCCAGGTCGTTGATCTGCCGCCCGCTGGCGACGTACAGCACCGACGGTTGCAATTGATGCAACAACGCCTGCGCCGCATCCAGATCATTCTTGTCGGTGCTGTAAGGGTCTTTGCCCAGGTAGTGCAAGGCCAGGCCGATCACTTCCTGCGGCGAATCAATGATTGCAACGCCACAGTCCTTGAGCTGGCTGGCGTATTCCGGTTTGAAGAGCAGATCCAGGCTGTTGAGCGGCACGTTCGGCAGGCGCTTGCGCACGGCTTCGACATTCATTCCCAGCCCCAGGGTGCCCCAGGTGTAGGGCACGCCATATTGATTGCCGGGATCGACCGCAGCGAGTTTCTCCAACAGGTCCGGATCAAGATTCGCGTAGCCCTTGAGGCCTTCATGGGGTATCGCTTTTAGCGCGCCCGCCGCCAGGCCACGCGCCAGTACGCTGGACGACGGCACGACCACGTCATAGCCGCTGCCACCGGTGAGCAGCTTGGTTTCAAGCACTTCAGGCGCATCGAAAGTGTCGTAGCGCACATGAATGCCCGTTTCCCGCTCGAAACGTTGCAGGGTTTCGGGGGCAACGTAATCGGCCCAGCTGTAGAGATTGACGACTTTGTCTTCAGCCTGGGCCGAGGCGGCCACGGCCAGGAGCAACGCGGGTAAACACAGCTTGAGCTTGGGAGCCATGACGAACACCTGACAAGAGGAAGTGACTGCAGGATGCGTCGTCGGATACATTGGTGAAATATCAAGTTTATTAACCTGACATTACCCAGGAGTAATGTTTGATGCTCGGTCAACTCCACGATCTGGACCTGCAACTGCTGCGCCTGTTCGTCAGCGTGGTGGATTGCGGCGGCTTCAGCGCGGCCCAGGGCGAACTGGGCTTGAGCCAGTCAAGCATCAGCCAGCAAATGGCCAAGCTGGAAACCCGGCTCGGCTATCGCCTGTGCAGTCGTGGCAAGGGCGGATTCAAGATCACCCCCAAGGGCGAACAGTTGCTCTCGGCCACCAAGGCTTTGTTCGAATCCATCGAAGCGTTCCGCCATCAATCCAACGGCGTGGCCGGAAGATTGATCGGCGAGGTGCGCCTGGGCCTGTCCGAAGCGCTGGATCAATCGGTGCTGCAACAGGTGGCCGGTGCGATCCGGCGTTTCCGTGAGCGAGACGAATCGGTGCGCATCGAGTTGATCAGCGCGATGCCCGGCGAAATGGAGCGCTTGTTGTTGCAACAGCGGCTGGACCTGGCCATCGGCTATTTCTCCCAGGTACAAAGCGCTTTCGACTACCGCCAGTTGTTCAGCGAAACCCAGCACCTGTATTGCGCCCCCGGTCATCCGCTGTTCGACAATGACGCGCCGGATGATCAGGCATTGCAGGCCTGCGACCGGGTCGATCACCCCTACCGCTTCCTGCGCAGCGACGAGCCGTTCCAGGGCAAATTGTGTTCGGCGCGCTCGGAGCAGGTCGAAGGCACCCTCGCCTTTATCCTGTCCGGCAAGCACGTCGGGTATCTGCCCAGCCACTTCGCCCGAAGCTGGGAAGACAAAGGCTTGCTGCGAGTCGTACGCCGTGAAGGCATGAGCTTCGAGGTAGCGTTTCACCTGGCCCGTCATCGCGCCCGGGTCCCGGGGGATGCCCAGAAGGCGCTTGAAGAGGATTTGCTCGCGGCGTTTGCCTGAACAGCGAATGCCTCTGTAGGAGCGAACTTGCTCGCGATGGATTTGAGAACACTCCGGGGTGTCTGACTCCCCGCGTTTTCGTTGACGTCCATCGCGAGCAAGGCTCGCTCCTACAGGTTGGCCGAGGTTTCGGGGCTTTGCTCGCCACAAAAGGGGCTTTCTGGCATCCTGCGCCTCCATTTTCTGACCCGGCCCGCCCTCTGGCTTGCACACCCCCATGACTGCTTCTGAAAAACCGCCTGCCCCGCGCCACAACGACCTGATCTATGGCCTCAACGATCGCCCGCATCTGACCGCCACCGTCTTCGCCGCCCTGCAACATGTGCTCGCCAGTTTCGTTGGCATCATCACCCCGACGCTGATCATGGGCAGCGCCCTGGGCCTGCACAGCGAAATCCCTTACCTGATCAGCATGGCCCTGTTCGTCTCGGGGCTGGGCACCTTCGTTCAGGCGCGGCGTTTCGGGCCGGTAGGTTCCGGCCTGTTGTGCCTGCAAGGCACCAGCTTTTCGTTCATCAGCGTCATCCTCAGCGCCGGTTTCATGGTCAAGGCCCGAGGGGGCGGCACCGATGAAATTCTCTCGACGATTTTCGGCGTGTGCTTTTTCGCCGCGTTCATCGAAGTGGTGTTGAGCCAGTTCATCGGCAAACTGCGCATGCTGATCACCCCGGTGGTGACCGGCACGATCATCACCCTCATGGGGCTGTCGCTGATCAAGGTCGCCATGACCGACATCGCCGGCGGTTTCGGCGCCAGCGACCTGGGTGCAGCCAGCCACCTGGTCCTGGCCGCGCTGGTGCTCGGGACGATCGTGGTGCTGAACCGGGTCGATGTGCCGTTCCTGCGTCTCGGCGCCATTGTCATTGGCCTGACCCTGGGCTACGGGGTCGCCTGGCTGTTGGGCCACGTCGACTTCGCCAGCCTGCCCACCGTGCCGCTGATGAGCGTTCCGATGCCGTTCAAGTACGGGTTCTCCTTCGATTGGGTGGCGTTCGTGCCGGTGGCGGTGATTTTCCTGGTCTCGCCACTGGAAGCGGCCGGTGACTTGACGGCCAACTCGATGATTTCCCGGCAGCCGGTCAAAGGCCCGGTGTACATCCGCCGCATCAAGTCCGGGCTGCTGGCCGACGGCCTCAACTCGGCCATGGCCGCGGTGTTCAACAGCATGCCGATGGTGACGTTCGCCCAGAATAACGGTGTGATTCAACTGACTGGCGTGGCCAGCCGTTACGTGGCGTTTTTCATTGCCGGCCTGTTGGTGCTGCTGGGGTTGTTCCCGATGATCGGCGCGGTGCTGCAACTGATGCCAAAACCGGTGCTCGGCGGTGCTGAGCTGGTGATGTTCGGCACCGTGGCAGTGGCCGGGATCAAGATTCTCGCCGAAGCCGGACTGCATCGGCGCAACATGCTGATCGTGGCGATTTCCCTGGGCATGGGCCTGGGCGTGGCGGCAGTACCAGAAGTCCTGCGTGAACTGCCCCAGGCCCTGCACAACATTTTCGAGTCGCCCATCACCGTCGGCGCGCTGTGCGCTATCGTTCTGAATATCTTCCTGCCTGAAGAGTTCATCGAGCTGGAAGAGGACGAGTTCGACCCCGAGGCCTCGGTGCTGCAAGTGATGCAGAATCCCGATGTCCCGCCCCGGGGTGAACCCCAAACGCCTGCGGGTGTCGCACAGTTGAACCGCTAAATCGCGCTCAAGGGCCGAGTCGCTGGTGGTTCAGCCCTTTTCTCCACGAGAGCACGTCAATGCGCAGTGTCCAAGCGGTCCTTCTTTCCCTCCTGTTGCTCTGCCTGAGCGCCTGTAGCTCGCTCCCCAACAGCGATCCGCTGAACGTCAACGTCGTCGGCATCCAGCCGCTGCAAGGCCAGGATATGGAAGTTCGTTTCGCCGTGAAGATCCGCGTGCAGAACCCCAATGGCACCAACGTCAACTACAACGGTGTGGCACTGGACCTGGAAATCAACGGTCAACCCTTCGCCTCCGGGGTCAGCGATCAGGCCGGTTCAATTTCGCGCTATTCCGAGACCGTGTTGACCGTGCCGGTCAGCGTGTCGGCCTTCTCGGTGCTGCGGCAGACCATTGGGTTGAGCCAGGTACAAACCCTGAACAACCTGCCCTACGTCCTGCGCGGCAAGTTGGCCGGTGGCCTGTTCGGCACCACGCGCTTCATGGACAGCGGCAAACTCAGCCTGCCAGGGCCGATGACCGGCAGCCGCTAGGCCCGTTTTCGGCAGGAGCGAGCTTGCTCGCTCCTGCCGGTGTCATGCGCTGAACTTCACGCCGGGTCTGGCCCGCTCATCCACTGTCAACTCGAACACATCCGGGCGCGCATAATGGCCCACCACGTCGTAGTCGTAACGGGCGCGGACCAGATCATCGGTGTCGATTTCAGCCGTGAGCAAACCTGGCCCGTCACGTAACGGCCCTGCCAGAATGTCGCCCATGGGACCGACGATCACGCTGCCACCGGCAATCAGCGGTCGCTGCGCCGGCCAGTTGGCAATGTCCAAGCCCAGGGCTTGCGGCGAATCCTGGACCTGACAGGCGCTGACCACAAAGCAGCGGCCCTCATGGGCGATATGGCGCATGCTGACCTGCCACATCTCCCGCTCGTCCACGGTCGGCGCGCACCATACTTCAATGCCTTTGGCGTACATCGCGGTGCGCAGTAGCGGCATCATGTTTTCCCAGCACACCACCGCCCCAATCCGCCCGACCTGACTGTCGATCACCGGCAGGGTCGAACCATCGCCCTTGCCCCAGATCAGGCGCTCGGTGCCGGTGGGCATCAGCTTGCGGTGCTTGGCGACCAGCCCGGCCTGCGGGTCGAAATACAGCGCGGTGCAGTACAAGGTGCTGCCGGCACGCTCGATCACGCCAATGACCAGGTTGGCGCCCGTGCGCGCCGACAATCCGGCCAGCGCATCCGTTTCCGCGCCGGGTACATCAATGGCGTTGGCGAAATAGCGGGCGAAGGCTTCGCGGCCCTCGGGCAATCTGTAGCCCAATTGCGTGCCAAAGCCCTCACCTTTCGGATAACCGCCCAGCAAGGCTTCAGGCATCACCACCAGCGCAGCGGCGGATTCGATGATTGCGTTTTCATACGACAGGATCTGTTCCAGGGTTTCGCCCTTGCCACCGGGCAAGGCGCCAATTTGCAGGGCGGCAACAATTGATTTGGGCATCGCGGTCACTCCATTCACATCAGGTGTTGCTGATTCTCCGGCCTCACGCAATCATGAATAAAGCCCCATTCACTGCTGAATGATATGAATCAAATGAATATCACCGACGTCGACCTCAACTTGCTCAAAGTCTTCGAAGCCCTGCATGAGGAGTCCAGCGCCAGTCGCGCCGCCCTGCGCCTGGGCGTCACGCAATCGGCAGTCAGTGCGGCGTTGCGCCGGCTGCGCGAGGTGTATGGCGATCCGCTTTTCGTACGCACCGGTCGCGGCCTCGCGCCAACGCTCAAAGCCAATCAATTGAAACCGGTGGTCAGCGATGCGCTGAACAAATGCCGGCAGAGCCTGGCCATGGTCGATCCGACGGCCAATCATTACGACGGGCGCGCCGTGACGGTGGGCATGTCCGATGATTTCGAGATTGCCTACGGCCGACGGTTGATCGAGGAAATTGCCCGCAGCGCAGCAAAACTGCGCCTGATCTTTCGCCAGACTCACAGCCAGATCGTCGCGCAGGCGTTGATGGACCGCAGCATCGACCTGGCGATTACCGCCGGCGGGTTTGCCGAACGTTTGCTCAGTCGTCAGGTGCTGGGTGAAGGAAACTACCTGTGCCTGGTCGATCCGCTCAGTCTGGCCGAGGGGCAGCAGCACATCAGTCTTGAGGAGTTTGTGGCCCGCGAACACATTCTGGTGTCGTCGGGTGGATTCATCGGGATCACCGACGAAGGCCTGGCGGCGGTCGGCTTGAGCCGGCGGGTCTGTGCCTCGACCACGCATTTCGCGGCATTGCCGCACCTGCTCAAGGGCAGTCAGGCAGTGGCGACCATCCCGGCCCACGCAGCCCGAAGCATCGCGGCGCTCACAGGGCTGGCGCTGCTGCCCTGCCCTTTGGCGCTGCCCCGCTACCCGATCGAACTGGGCTGGCGTACCAGCACCCAGCTCGATCCGGTGGTGTTGAAAGTGCGTGAAGCGATCGTCGCGAGTTTTGCCTAGGCGTTACTTATTGGCCGCCATCAGGCGATTGACTTCACTGCGCACCATGTTCGAGAACTCCGGCGGCGACATGCCATCCAGTTCGGCACGGACCCACTCGGACCATTTGCCTTTGCGTTTGCCGCGCTCGCCAAACAACCGCGCGGCTTCGCCCTTGGCTTTGCCCAGGTTGGTTTGCCAGAGTTCGAACAGACGTGATTTCTCATCTTCAAGCGCAGCGCGCTCGGCAAGGGGTTTGTCGGCCAGATTGAAGCTCATGGGAATTTCCTGCTGCGTAAAATAGGCGACATCTTACACTGTAGGATGAATCGTCCTGCGCCGGATTTTTGCGGGATCAAGTCCGTGGGAAAAGTCGCTGCAACTTTTTCAATCGCGGCGCACTCCATTGTTCACTGTCCACTTACCTGCAAGGAGTCCTTAAATGGCCCGGAAAACCGCCGCACAAGTCGCCGAAGATCAAATCAAGGATCAGGCATTCAGTGAGTTATCGGCGCTGATCGAAGAGTCGGAGAAGCTGCTGAAAAGCAGTGCCTCACTGGTGGGAGAGGAAGCCGAGACACTCCGTGGGCAGATTGCCCAGAAACTCCAGCTGGCCCGGGACTCGCTCACCAGTGTGCGTGATCGGGCCAAACCTGCAGTCGACGCCACCGAAACCTACATTGGCGGCCATCCATGGCAAACCGTTGCGGTTTCTGCCGGGTTTGGCCTGGTGGTCGGGTTGTTGCTGGCGCGCCGCTGAATTGCAGTCGCTCTGAAAACCTGTAGGCGCGGGCTTTCCCGCGATGGCGGCGGCACAATCAACATCAATGTGCCGCCGCCATCGCCGGAACGCCGCCCGGAGCAAGCTCGCTCCTGAATTGATCGGGGGGTGTTATTCCAGGATCAAAGCCCCGCCAGTTCCCGCAGATTGGCCAGTGTCTGCTCATCCAGGGCAATACCCGCCGTCGCCGATTTCGCCCGTTGCTGATGACGCCGGTCACCCGGCAAGCGCTTCAAACCCACCCCGTGCATCTGCCGCACCAACTCCTGGCTGCGCTCGGCGAAGCTCTGCCCCGCCGCCTTGGACGGATCGATCACGATCAGCAATTGACCGGTCCATGGGGTCTTGGCGCCGGGATGGTTGTTCCAGTCGAACTCGAAAGAGAAATTGCCTCCGGTCAGGGCCGCCGCCAACAACTCCACCATCATCGACAGCGCCGAGCCCTTGTGCCCGCCGAACGGCAGCAACGCGCCACCTTCGAGGATCGCCTTCGGATCCTGGGTCGGCTGACCGAGGCTGTCCACGCCCATGCCGGGTGGCAACCGCTCGCCCTTGCGCGCGGCAATCTGCACATCACCATGGGCAATGGCACTGGTGGCCAGGTCAAAGACAATCGGATCACCGTCGGCCCGCGGCGCCGCAAAGGCAATCGGGTTGGTGCCGAACAACGGTCGGTCGGCGCCATGCGGGACGACGCAGGTCATGCTGTTGACCACGCTGAGCGCCACCAGCCCCTCATAAGCGAACGGCTCGACGTCCGGCCACAATGCGGCGAAATGGTGGGAATTGCGGATCGCCAGTACCGCGATGCCGGCACTGCGGGCTTTTTCCACCAGCAAGGCCCGGGCGGCGGCGAGAGCCGGTTGCGCGAAGCCGTTGTCGGCGTCGACCCGGACAAACCCCGAAGCCACATCCTCGACCACCGGTACGGCCTTGCCGTTTACCCAACCGCTCTGCAGCGTCGAGACGTATCCCGGCATCCGGAACACCCCATGGCTGTGCGCGCCGTCGCGTTCGGCGCCCGCGCAGTTTTCAGCCAGTACCCGAGCGACCTCGGCCGAGGTGCCATGACGCTGGAATATCTTCTCAAGCAACGCTGTCAACTCGTCGAGGGACAGGTTTTGCGAGACAACAGTAGACACTTGATCGTGTGGCGCAGACATCTGAAGCTCCAGACTAATTTTTGGAGGGGGCAACAGCGTATAAAGACCGCCGATTAACAACGCGGGGCGAGCGACCTGTCAACTTTTAGATGAGGCCGTGGCATCCGGGAGGAGTATTGCGGTGTCACAAACACCTGACAACCGGGTAATAACTATCTACCACCTTTAGCCATTCGAGGTTTTTTAGGCTCGAGACTCTACCCACAGGCGCACTCACCGGTGCCCCGAAAGAGACTCGACGATGCCCGTTTCCCCCGCTCCACTTTTTTTCCCCGAGGCCCTGCAATCGCCCGGGCTCTGGAACGACCTTGGCAAAATCCACGGGTTGTCCCGCAAGGACTTCGAATGGCTGGGCCACGTGGAACTGGCCAGCCAGGCGCTGCGCAGTCAACAAACGCCGCCCATGCTGGCGCACAAGGTCCTGGTAAACGCCACAGGGTTCGATTACACGCCCCTGGCCGGCAGTTTTGTCTTGAGCCTGACGCCAGATGACAACGGCTTGATCCTTTACACCCCGTACGACGGCATCAAGAAGTTCGACCGTCTCGTCTCGCTGAAAAGCCAACTTGAACAGCGCCTCAACAGTGCCACCGAGGACGATCGGCTACTGGCACTGATGTCGCTCGCGCAGCGTAAAGCCTTGGCCGCCAGCGACAAGATCCAGGTGACATTCCAGGTCATCGAGGGTGACGTGTTCGAGGACCAGCGCGCGGCCATCGCGCACCTGCAACGACTCAACGATCAGGCGATGCTCGATGAATTGCTCATGCTCCCGACCCTCGCCTCGTTGCTCGATACGATGCTTGATGAGTGGCTGCAGTCGGCATTTCCGGGCCTGGATCAAAGCCGGACGCGAGTTAATTTCTACACACTGCCCGCGCTGGAGAACCATGGCCAGGAACCGGTTCGGCGCTGGCGCAGCTCACTGTCGCTGAGTGACGCGCTATTGCTTTACTACCGCCATCAACGCTGGCCCAGCGGCGAACTTCATGAGTTTGCCCATCCGGACAGGACATCGACCAGCACCGACCAGCAGCACTGGGAAACCGCTGTAGAGGCCGCTTCGCGCAAACTCAACCACCTGCTTTGCGGGCTTCTGCAGCGGTACTGGGGAGCGGTCGCGCTGGATGGCGGATCGCGCCGCAGGTTTTTCAGTCGTGCGATCGGTGAGCAGGCACGGGCAGAGTTACTGCTCAAACGCGAAGCCGGGATCATCAGTCCGGAACAATTCCAGGCCTTGCACGGCATGATTGAGCAGACGGCCACGACGATCAGGCGCCCGCCCCTGGAAACCGTGCACCTGTGGGAATACCAGGGGCATTACGTCGAACTGGCGGGCTCGTTGATGATCAGCCATGCCAAGGCCTACCTCTATACCCCGACTCAGGGGCTGCAGGTCTTGAAGGACTATCCGGACCTCAAGGCCACGTTGCTGAGCAAGTTCAGCGCCGCCGGCCACGAAGACGAACTCTATGGTCTGCTGACACTGGAGGAGCGCAATCGCTTCCTCGGCTTCGATAAACCTCATGTTTCCGGCGAGGTGATTTCCGGCTCGATATTCAACACCCTGTTCGAGGCGATCATCGGCAAACAACTGCAAAACATGGAGTACGCCTTGCAGGTGTTCCGTTACAGCGACGGCAACATGGACATCCACGCCCTGTTCGACAAAGCGCTGGACATACGTTCGATGCTCAGTGAACGCTTGCTGACGCTCGACACCCATGGCCGCTGGAGTACCCGACCGGTATTGGCGGGCAAGCAACAGCCCTCGATCGTGCGGGCAGACACCGCCACCCAGCACATCAAAACCTTCACTGACGTGGAGGCGCTGATCCGCGCCGACTTCACCGCTCAGCCGCTTGCCTCGTTGGCACTGCAACGGCTCTATCTGGAGGACATGAAACCTCGACTGGCCCACGCCCTTTCCGTCGGGATACGCGGGGAAGCCAGCCTGCGCGTACTGCAAGCCACGCTGCGAGACCTCGAACAAGCGATCGTCGATACCGTGCTCAACCCGGACCAACCGGATCGCAAGAATCGCCGCGCGCTCAACGGCTTCCGGCCAGACGCTTACTCACTGGTCCTTGAGTGCTCCGGGCAGCAAGACGTACTGCCGCTGTCCAACTGCCTGGTGCTGACCGAGCGTGGCGGGCTCGACAATCAGCACTCAGGCCGGGCCATTCTGTGGACGCCGGCGGCAGGGCTGGAGGTCTTCGATTCAGTCGATAGCGTGAAACAGGCGCTGAACCTGCGCCTGCTCGCCCCTCGCAAGCGCCTGGCACTGCTGGAAAACCTCACGACCGCCCAGCGCAAAACCCATGGCCGTTATTCACTCAACTCCCTGAGATTGATCGAGGGCAACGTCCTGCAGCACCTCTCGCAAACGGCCATCGATCACTTTCTGTCGGCCTGCGAGCACCTACGCACACAGGACCTTGGCGATGAGAAAAAGCACAAAGCCCTCAAGTCGCTTGCCAATACCGTTATCGACACCAATTTGCGCCGGGCCACGCTGATCGCCCAGAGCATCTCGCGACAGCAGACCTTGCCGGGCTGGCTTGGCATGGCACCGGTGCAAGAGCAGCAATTGCACATGGAATTGCTGGAGCAATATCGCCACAGCGTGACAGACGATAAAGACTATCTGCACGGGATACAGACCCTGTCGTCCTACGTGCATGCCCGCCTGAAAGCCTTGCTCGCCAGCCGATTCCCCGAAACGACGCTGGACCCTGACGAGATCGAAATCACCCCCAGCCTGGCACTGGCCGGACCGTCCCGGACCCTGACCGAGTTTGCCCTGAACCACATCAACGTCGATCAAGGGAGCGGATTCAAGATCGCTTCGGCGACCGGCCAGACCTTGCCAGCCCGTCTCGACCGGACAGCGATCCAGCAACTTCTTCAGTCGCTGGAGATCCAGCGCGACTACGCCACCTTGGTGAACGACGCGTTGACCGGTGCCGATGCAGAAAGCCGAAAACTGCGTTTTGTCCGGCAACTGCCGTGGCAATTGTTGCAACACGCCCATGCCTTGAAACTGCAGCAACACTTGTCTGCCGCCGCCTTCGACTTGATCGGGCAAGTCGTGGACATGCCGGACGCGATCGCCCGGGCGGCCGTGCAAGGGGCGCATGCCGTCGTCCGGCCGCTGGAACTGATCAAGACGCCGGGGGCCGCCGCCGTGAAAGCCCTGGGCCTTTACCTGATCGGTCCTGGCGCGGGAAAGTTCGGGCCGCAAGTGCTGTTAGCGCCCTACCATCCCACCGCGGTTTTCAGTGAGTTCGAGAACGAGGCCAGCGCTGTCGCAGCGCTGACTGAACCGGGACCGCTGCAGGACCTGTTGATTCGCCGTTTACCGGAAAATCAGCGCACGGTGTTCGCCAACCTGTTCAAGTCCTCCGTCGGACAACCAAGCGAAATCACCCTCGCCTCGTCCCCCCTGACGGGCAATTTCCTGAGCCAGATGTTCAGCGACAACGTCAACCTGTTGTCGCAGATGTTCGGCAGCCAGTCCGATACCCGCGGTCAGTCGGACTGGGAGGCGCTGAAAAACCTGTTCAGCGCTGGCATCAATCGGGTGATTGGCCTGTTGCCGGGCAAACTCGCCTGCATATCGTTTTTGTGGCAAAGCTTCAAAGACTTCGAGGCGTCCGCCGAAGCACTGCAGGATCATCACTGGCAAAGAGCCTTGCAGGCCTTCATTGCCGGTGCCCTACAAATGGTCTCCCTGGGCCGGTTGTCCCTGGAAACCTCCGCCATTGCCGATCAAGCGACCGCCGAAGACGAGCCGGTCATCGCCCCGGTGAACGATCCGCAATGGGCGAGAATCCGCCCGACGGCGACGTCGCGTACGGCACTGCAGCCCTTCGAAGCACCCACCGTGGCCTTGAAGGACTTGACCAAGCACCAGACTGATGGCACCTACTCCGACCCGGTCAGCAAGAAAAGCTATGCCGCCATCGCCGGCAAGGTGTACCCCGTGAACAAACCGGGTGCGGTCTGGCAGCTCCTGCGGGACAACGAGAGCGGCCCGTCGCTGCGGCAATCGCCGACACGGCAAATGGTGGTCGACCCGGACCTGCATACCGTGCACTACGGCAAAGCCCTGTCGAAAATGCACAATCAATACGCGATTGGCCATGAGGTCAGGCAAGTATTGAACATCGAAGCGCGGGGCATGGAAGACATACGCACCCACCATCCCGAAAAGGCCCGGATGATCGCGCAGGCGATTGATATGGCGCGCTACTACGCCTTCAACAGCCTGCATAACCTGGCGCAACTCAGGCAACTGCTCCCCGGTACGCGACTGGATGCCTTCCTCAAACATTTCTTTGATGTACACAGCGTCGATAACAGCCTGCTCGACAAAATCAAACAGACCATCGTTCCCGTCTGCACGGCACTGGTAGACCCCGATGAAGACTTGCTGAACAGCGAACGATTTATCGTCGGTTCGAACAAATACCAACACGCCAACCTGATCGCTTTCGTCGTGCAGCAGGATGCACGCAAAAACGTGCATTTCACCGAAAGGTTCTTCGATCAGCAACTGGACTGGTACAAGTTCTGTTTGACCGAGCCCTTCAATGTCGACGGACACAGTCAGGCCGCCACGCTGATCCATGAGTTCGCGCACCTGTTTTCAAAGGCCGTGGATATCGCATCGCTGGAGGCCAGACGGCCATTCAGTGATCTGGTGACACCCATTACCCAATATGGGCGTGCGATGAAGCAAAGCCAGGTCGATTTTCAGCGAGCAGCGCTATCGCTCGGGACACCTCGGGAAGAACTGTTCGCCCGCTGGAGTGACAATGAGCAGGCATGGATCGACCTGGACGACATTCCAGGCTTGAATCACGTGGGCAAGGCGATCCTGAACATCGTCGGCACCCGAACAATGGAAGGGGCACGGGAAGCCTTTCTCGACCGGCACAGCCCGGACAAGCGGATTGACATCATCTTGCGCAATGCCGATTCAATTGCATTCCTGATCTGCGAGATGGGCCGACAACTGGACCCGTTGCCCGGCACGTCCGCCTCACAGGCTTGACCGACACGAACATGCGCAGCCGCGCGGGGCTGCGCATGATTTTTCGCTGCGATGATGGAAACCCCGGGTTTTCCGCGTCTTGCCGAAAAACAAGCGCCCTTTGATGGGTAATTGCCATGACCGATGTTCTCGCCGACTGGCCTCAAGGTTAGAATGCGGGAAATCAGGATGAGTCAATGACCGACAACGCTCTCTCGCCAGCCGAATACGATGCCATTACCGATGCGGCAGCGCACTGGTGCATGCGTTTGCACGCCGATGACTGCACCGCGCAGGAACGTCTGGCGTTCGAGCGGTGGCGGGATGCCCACCCGCTCCATGCGTTCGAGTACCAGGCGATGCTGGAAATCTGGGATGTCGCCGGGGATTTGCCCCGTCCCGAACCTGTCGTCGCACCGATGGTTCAAGCAAGACCCCGGACACCCTGGCGTACCTTCGGCATCGCCGCGGCGGTTTGTGCCCTGGCCCTCCCGCTGGCGGCCTACAGCGGTTGGAACCTCGGCTGGTTGCCGAATTCGTACCAGCACTTCGAGGCCACCGATTCTGTTCGTCAGGTCACCCTGACCGATGGCAGTCAGGTCGAGCTGAACCTGGGCAGCGAGCTGACGTACAGCCACTACAAGGATCAGCGTCGGGTCACCTTGAAAAAAGGCGAAGCCTTCTTCAGCGTCACCCATGACACCGCCCACCCGTTCGTGGTCAAGGCCGGCGAAGGCAAGATCCGCGTTACCGGTACCCGATTCAACGTCTGGATGTACGAAGACCAGGTAAAAGTGAACCTGATCGAAGGTTCGGTGCTGGTCAGTAGCCATGATGACCCGTCCGGCGATGGTTTGAGACTCGGCCCTGCCATGCAGGCGAGCTATCAGCAGGGTGATCGCGTTCCCCGCATCCGTCAGACTGACGACCGCGACAATTCGCTGGCCTGGCGTAGCGGCAAACTGGTCCTCGATGACCTGGCGCTGAGCGATGCGCTGCCATTGATCAACCGCTACCTGAAAAAACCGCTGATGATCGCTGATCACGGCACCGGTGCGATCCGTATCGGCGGGGTCTACAACATCAAGGAGCTCGACACCCTGGTGGCGACACTGCCCAAGGTGCTGCCGGTCTACCTGACCCGCAACAAGGACGGCAACCCGGTCCTCAACTCCATTGCGCAACAAACGCCGAAGAGCTGAAGGCCGCCACCCTTGCCGGGTGCGGCCTTCAGTTCTGCGTACCGACACGCACAGCGCATCCACTCCGGAACGAAACAAACGACAAAAATTCAGGCCATTGGCGGGTAATGCTGCGGGGCTCACGGGTCGCTGACGCAATGACGACAAAATTTCTACATTTGAGTCTTCATCATTTGCGTGGCTCATACGTCCAGTCAGGTACGAGCGCACACGTTTTTTCCTGATGAGCCTCGCAACAGGAGTTTTGCCATGTACAACTCGCAACTGCCGACGGACGCTAGCCATGCGCCAGTCAGCACCGCCATAGAAAGCGAAACCTTTGACCCGCCTGCCGAACGCCACGGCAATGAGCGGATCAGGTTACTGCTCAAGAGCTTCGGCCTGCGAACCAGTCTGATACGCCTGAAAGTCATCGACGCCTTGCTGACGGCCGCCGAACAAGAGCGCAGCCTGGGCGTGCGTGGCGTGCACACTCAATTGCTGGAGCTGGATATTCCGCTGTCCTTCCTGAGTGTGCGCGAAGTGCTCAAACGCCTGTGCAGTGAAGGCGTGATTGTCCTCAATCCGGACAAAAGCTACAGCCTGCACCCGAAGGCCGCCGCTGTCCTGCAACAGGCATGATCAAACCCTGGGCTTAGTGCTCAGGGCTTGACCTTGCGGCGCATCACACCATTGATGACCACCACAATCACCGCCACGCCAATGGCGATGTATTGAAACAGCTTTTCGCCGATGACCCCTGTGCTCTGCAAATACGAAAGGCCAAACATGATTCCCAGCACCACCAGGGAAATCAGAATCGAGTATTTCAAACGTTGCGACTGGGTCATTGCCATTTCCTGAATGTAAGCCTGAACCTGAAAAATGTATCCGCGTTGTATCCGAATGCATGCCAAGCCCCTACCGTCTTTCGGGGATGAGTGGCTGCAAACGGGGTCTCATGTTACAGCCGATGAAGAGTTTTAGCTTTATCTCGGCGATAACCATGAGGATTTTCAAATGTTGCGTCGAATCACCCTGCTGATTCCCCTGCTGGCTCTATTGTCCCTGAGTGGCTGCATCGTGTTCCCCCACGGTGGCTGGCACGACCATGACCGTCACTACGATCACGGCGGACCGGGTTACTACCAGCGCCGATAACACCCCTCATTCATCAGACGGCGCTTCATTCAATCAGCGTGCTGACAACCAGGTTTCTTAGTGGAGTCTTGATCCGGAAAAATAATGGCCTGGCCCGTTCGATTGCCTGAGCGGGCCAGCACTGTTCGAATTCAGGCTGGCGTTTCGACGTTCTTGCCAGGCTAAGCACCGGGTCGCCGCTCTCGCCGTCAGTTTCAGGCTCTGCATTCCCCCCTCTACGACGTACCTGACCGTTTTGTAATGTCCGCCTCATCGGCTTGTCAGATGGGATCTGCGAGGCTAGGGCTGAGCAACTCTGTATCAATTAGAAACAATCCTTGAATGCCCGAAAGGATATTTTGGTCAGAATGCCTTCCTTTGCCCGCAAGACGAGACCCATTTCCCATGCGAATCCATCTGCGTCTGGCTGCCTTGAGCGCCCTGTTGATCTCCTCCCTGGCCCAGGCCGCCGACCTGGTCCCTATCGAAGTCCATCGCGACGCCAATTGCGGTTGCTGCAAAAAATGGATCAGTCACCTGGAGGCCAACGGCTTCAAGGTCGAGGACCATGTCGAAAGCAACATGAGCGAATTCAAGCAACAGCACGGCGTGCCACCGCGTCTGGCGTCGTGCCATACCGGCTTGATCAACGGCAAATTCGTCGAAGGTCACGTACCGGCCGATCAGGTATTGGCCCTGAGCAAGCGTGACGATCTCCTGGGTGTTGCCGCGCCTGGCATGCCCATGGGCTCGCCGGGCATGGAGATGGATGGCATGAGCGATGCGTATCAAG
The DNA here is from genome assembly GCF_054481235.1 of Pseudomonas fluorescens group sp. PF-69. Lineage (NCBI taxonomy): Bacteria > Pseudomonadati > Pseudomonadota > Gammaproteobacteria > Pseudomonadales > Pseudomonadaceae > Pseudomonas > Pseudomonas fluorescens group sp. PF-69. The sequence goes on from NZ_JBTMNC010000001.1 coordinate 5,398,816, forward strand.
TCATCGGCCTGAAAAAGGACGGCACCGATGTGGTGGTGGCGGACTACCCGGCCCATTGATTTTCGGCGCTTACATGGGGCTGTTCCTGGCAGCCTTCGGTGCCGCGACGTTGCTGCCCTTGCAGTCCGAAGCGGTCCTGGTGGGGCTGCTGCTCAGCGATCGGTACTGGCTGTGGGTGCTGCTGGCGGTGGCGACGCTGGGCAATGTCCTCGGCTCCCTGCTGAACTGGTGGCTGGGCCGCGCCATCGAACGTTTTCGCGAGCGGCGCTGGTTTCCGGTCAGTCCTCGGCATCTGGAACGGGCCCGTCACCATTACCAGCGTTACGGTCATTGGTCGCTACTGCTGAGCTGGCTGCCGGTGATCGGCGACCCGCTGACCCTGGTGGCCGGCGTCATGCGTGAACCGTTGGGGCGTTTCCTGCTGATCGTGACGCTGGCCAAGGGCGCCCGTTATGGGGTGCTGGCGCTGATCACCCTGGGCTGGATGGGTTGAACCAACCGCCTCGGCGATTGCCTGTTTAATGTCGCCCTAATCCAGCCGATCCAGCATCGGCGGATTTCCCATCGAGTTCTCCCATGTCACCCACCCTCTCCCGCTGGTTGCCCGGTCTGCTGCTGAGCGCCGCGCTGCCGGTCAGCGCTTACGCCGAGGGCCCGGCCTACGGTCCTGAGCTGCAAGGGTTCGACTACCCCTACACGGTCAAGCATTTCGAGTTTGAGTCCCAGGGCCAATCCCTGCAAATGGGCTACATGGATGTCGCCGCCCATGGCAAGGCCAATGGCCGCAGCGTCGTGCTGATGCATGGCAAGAATTTCTGCGGTGCGACCTGGGACACCTCGATCAAAGCCCTGAGTGACGCCGGTTATCGGGTCATTGCCCCGGACCAGATCGGTTTCTGCACCTCCAGCAAACCCGAGCGCTATCAGTACAGCTTCCAACAACTGGCGAGTAACACCCGGCAACTGCTCAAAGCCCTTGGTATCCAGAAGGCCAGCCTGCTCGGCCACTCCACCGGCGGTATGCTCGCCACTCGCTACGCGCTGCAATACCCCGAACAAGTCGAGCAACTGGCGCTGGTCAACCCCATCGGCCTGGAAGACTGGAAAGCCCTGGGCGTTCCCTGGCGCTCCGTTGACCAGTGGTACGAGCGCGAACTCAAGCTCAGCGCCGACGGTATCCGCACCTATGAACGCAACACCTATTACGCCGGGCGCTGGAAGCCCGAGTTCGACCGCTGGGTGGACATGCTGGCCGGCCTGAACAAAGGCCCGGGCCATGCACAGGTCGCGTGGAATTCAGCGCTGATCTACGACATGATCTTCAGCCAACCGGTGTACTACGAGTTCCAGAACCTGAAGATGCCGACCCTGCTGCTGATCGGCACGTCCGACACCACCGCCATCGGCAGCGACATCGCGGCTCCCGAGGTCAAGGCAAAAATCGGCCACTACGACGTGCTCGGCAAGCAAGTGGCACAACGGATTGCGCAATCGACATTGATTGAGTTCCCGGGCCTGGGCCACGCACCACAGATGGAAGAACCGGCAAAATTCCATCAGGCGCTGCTCGCCTGGCTAAACAAAACCAACCCCGTGCGTTGATGAGGTAAGGCAAATGGCGGTGCAGATTGCAGTAATTGACGATTGGCAGGACGTGGCCCGCAACGTGGTCGACTGGTCAGTGCTCGAAGGCATCGGCCCAGTGAGTTTCATTCATCAATACCCGGCGGACGACGCCACGATGGCGGCTCGCTTGAGTGAGTTTGACGTGATCTGCGTGATGCGCGAGCGCACGCGCTTTGATGAGGCGCTGCTTCGCCAGTTACCCAAACTCAAGTTGCTGGTCACCGGTGGCATGCGCAATTTCGCCCTCGATCTCAAAGCCGCCGCCACCCTGGGCATCCAGGTGTGCGGTACCGACAGCTACAAGCATGCTGCCCCGGAACTGACCTGGGCGCTGATCATGGCCGCCACCCGCAACCTCGTGGCGGAAGCCAACGCCCTGCGTGCCGGTGTATGGCAGCAAGGGCTGGGCGGCGACCTGCACGGCAAGACCCTGGCGATTCTCGGTCTGGGCAGCATCGGCCAGCGTGTCGCGCAGTTCGGGCAGGTGTTTGGCATGCGCGTCATCGCCTGGAGTGAGAACCTTACCGCCGAACGGGCCGCGCAAGTGGGTGTGAGCCATGTCAGCAAACAGGAGCTGTTCGAACAGGCCGATGTGTTGTCGGTGCATCTGGTGCTCAGCGAGCGCTCCAGAGGCCTGGTGGACGCCGAGGCCTTGGGCTGGATGAAACCCACGGCGCTGCTGGTCAATACGGCGCGGGGACCGATTGTCGATGAGGCCGCCTTGATCAAGGCCTTGCAGAAACGTCAGCTGGCAGGCGCGGCGCTGGATGTGTTCGACATCGAGCCGTTGCCACCTCTACACCCCTTCAGGACCCTGGACAATGTATTGGCCACGCCCCATGTCGGGTATGTCAGCCAACAGAATTACCAGCTGTTCTTTTCGCAGATGATCGAAGACATTCAGGCCTGGTCCGCCGGTACGCCCATTCGGTTACTGGCCTGAGTACAAGCCCGCTCCCACAGGTTGTGTTCGCACCGTGAATCTCTGTGGGCGCGAGCCTGCTCGCGAAGAGGCCAGATCAAACACCACACCGCCCCCGCACCGCAATGGTGCACCCCAACTGTTTGCCTACGCACACCGATGTGACAGTTCTGCTTCTTTTTCAGCCGTCTTCACAAAAAAAACTGCACTTCGTCGGTGCGCTTGCCCCGCAATCCGGCACGTCCGTACCTCGTTAAACCGATTGTCGAACAATTTTGCCATCTGAGCTTCACCGCTCTAAGTTCTGGCCTAGACTCACGTTCGCGGGAAAAAACCGGTCGGTCACAAAGTGGGAAAAAAGTCGAAACTTTTGCCTTCGGTGATCGGTCGACTGAAAGGCAGGTGCGTTACGACTGGTGCAATCTTTGCAACAGCTACTTCACCCATTCTGCTTCAGCGCATTTGGGCAGCTCTTGCTCATCGATGTGTAGCGCTTTTGCGCCCGGCCACAGGAATTGGCCATGAAATGCCGTTTGCCAGACCTAAGAATTAGATCAACAACACGGGAGATGCATATGATCAGTGCGGCTTTGGATATTCAGGGAGAGCGTGCTCATCAACAGGTCGGTGAATCGAGCGCCGTGAGCGCCCACAGCGCCCAATCGATCAGCGTGCCCGTCACCAAGGTGCTGACACCGGTTGCCAGTCAGAACCCGAACAAGAAAAAAGTACTGTTTGTGACCTCCGAGATCGCCGATCTGGTGAAAACCGGGGGCCTGGGCGACGTTTCCGCGGCATTGCCCCGCGCGATGTCGCATCTGCACGACGTGCGCGTGCTGATTCCCGGCTACCCGCAGGTGCTGCACAGCGAAAACCCGATTCATATCATCGGCGAGCTTGGTGGCCATGCCGCCCTGCCACCCTGCAAGATCGGGCGCATGGACATGCCCGACGGCCTGGTCATTTATGTGTTGATCTGCCCCGAGCTGTACGAACGCGAAGGTTCGCCTTATGGCGCCAACAACGGTCGCGACTGGCCGGACAACCACATTCGCTTCGCCCGCCTGGGCCTGGCGGCCGCCGATATCGCCGCCAACCTGGCACAAATTCACTGGTGCCCGGACCTGGTGCATGCCCACGACTGGCCGGCCGGCCTGGCGCCCGCCTATATGCACTGGCGCGGGCAACGCACGCCGACCCTGTTCACCATCCACAACCTGGCGTATCAGGGCGTGACCAGCCTCGGCTCCTGCCCGGAACTGGGCATCCCCCACCACGCGCTGCAACAGGAAGGCATGGAGTTCTACGGCAAGATGTCGTTCCTCAAGGCCGGCATGGCCTATTCGAGCCACATCACCACCGTCAGCGCGACCTACGCCCAGGAAATCACCACGCCGGCCTTCGGCTGCGGTCTCGACGGTTTCCTCGCCGCCAAAACCCAGCAAGGCCTGCTCAGCGGCATTCCCAACGGCATCGATGAAAGCTGGGATGCGGCCACCGACACTCACCTGTTCCGCCCTTTCAGCATTGGCGACTGGGAAGGCAAAGCGGTCAACGCCGCCCACGTACGCGAACTGTTTGGCCTGGAAGACTCCGAAGGCCCGCTGTTCGCCGTGGTCTCGCGACTGGTCTACCAGAAAGGCCTGGACCTGACCGAAGCGGTCTCCGAATACATTGTCAAATCCGGTGGCCAGATCGCGATCATCGGCCGGGGCGAACCGGAAGAAGAACAAGCCATGCGCGAACTGGCGTTGCGCTTCCCCGGGCAAATCGGCGTACGCATCGGCTTCAACGAGACCGACGCCCGACGCATGTTCGCCGGCAGCGACTTCCTGTTGATGCCTTCGCGTTACGAGCCTTGCGGCTTGAGCCAGATGTACGCCCAGCGTTTCGGTTCGTTGCCGGTGGCGCGCAACACCGGCGGCCTGGCCGACACCATAGAAAACGGTGTGACCGGTTTCCTGTTCGATGAATCGACGGTGGAGAGTTATCAGCAAGCCCTGAGCCGTGCCTTCAAGGTGTTCGCATTCCCCGATCTGCTGCATGCCATGCGTTGCCGGGCCATGGCGGCCCCGTTCAACTGGTGCAAGGCCGTCGAACCCTACGCCGAACTCTACGAACAACTGGTGGCCAAGGCGCTGGGGAAATCGCACAAACAATAAAGAGGCTTTGAAATGCCGTTACGGACCCTGAAGACCTGGCCCCACGGCGCAATCATGCTGGACGCGGAGCACACGCAATTTGCGTTGTGGGCGCCAGATGCGTTCTACGTCAGTGTCGAACTGGAAAATGGACAATCCTTGCCGTTGTTGCCACAGGACGACGGCTGGTTCGTAGTCAAAACCCGTTGCCCGGCGGGCACGCGTTATCGATACAGCATCGATGGCGAAATGGAGGTGCCCGACCCGGCCTCCCGCGCCCAGGCCGGCGATATCCACCAACCCAGCGTGGTGGTCGATCCGCTCGCCTATCACTGGCAGCACAATGCCTGGGCTGGCCGCCCCTGGAATGAGGCGGTGATCTACGAATTGCACGTCGGGGCGCTCGGCGGCTTCCAGGGCGTCGAGCGACAACTGGCGCGCCTGGTGGAATTGGGCATCACCGCCATCGAACTGATGCCCCTGGGGCAATTCCCCGGTGAGCGTAACTGGGGCTACGACGGGGTGCTGCCCTATGCTCCCCAGGCCTCCTATGGTTCGCCCGACCAACTCAAACACCTGATCGACACCGCCCACGGTCATGGTCTGGCGGTGATTCTCGACGTGGTCTACAACCACTTCGGTCCCGACGGCAATTACCTGCATCGCTATGCCAGCGGCTTCTTCCGCGAAGACGTGCACACTCCCTGGGGCGCGGCCATCGACTTCCGTCGGCGCGAAGTGCGGGATTTTTTCATCGAGAATGCCCTGATGTGGGTGCTGGAGTACCGTTTCGACGGCTTGCGCCTGGACGCGGTGCACGCCATCGACGACCCGGATTTTCTCCAGGAACTGGCCCGGCGGGTACGCCGGCAGAGCGATCCGTCACGCCATGTCTGGCTGATGGTGGAAAACGAGTACAACCAGGCCCGCCTGCTGGAACAGGGTTACGACGCGCAGTGGAACGACGACGGCCACAACGCCTTGCACGTATTGCTGACTGGAGAAACCGACGCCTATTACGCCGACTATGCGCAAAACCCTACCGGGCAACTGGCGCGCTGCCTGAGCCAGGGTTTCGTGTTCCAGGGACACATCAACCGTCGCGGCGAGCCCCGAGGCGAGCCCAGCGGGCACCTTCCGCCCAGCGCGTTCGTGCTGTTTTTGCAGAACCATGACCAGATCGGCAACCGCGCCTTCGGCGAGCGCCTGCATCAATTGGCCCCTGCTCAGGCACTGCAGGCCGCCACCGTCCTGTTGCTGCTGTCGCCGATGATTCCGTTGATGTTCATGGGCGACGAGTTCGCCGCCGAACAACCCTTTCTGTTCTTCACCAGCCACCACGGCGAACTGGCGCAATGGGTGCGTGAAGGACGGCGTAACGAGTTTGCAGCCTTCGCCGCGTTTACTGATCCGCATAAACGCGAGCGGATTCCCGACCCTAACGCGCCGCAGACCTTCGAATCATCCCGCCCTGTGCTGACAGCCAATGGATCGTCGCCCATGCACGAGCTGTATCGCCGCCTGCTGCATATCCGCCATCAGCAGATCATCCCGTACCTGCCCGGCACCCAGGCACTGGGCGCCGAGGTGTTGGCAGTCGGTGCGGTGAGTGCGTCATGGCGACTGGGCGATGGCCGTCTGCTGCGTATTGATCTGAACCTTAGTGCCACGCCGGTACTCCACACAGCGTCGGTCAGCAGCTCTTTGTTGTTCGAACATCCGCCACATTCGGCCGAGCACCTGGACAAAGGCACTCTGGCCCCCTATTGCGCGCTTGTCAGCCTAACGGCCGCAACCCCTTTGCAACCCCCGATGGAGAGCGCCAATGAGTGATGCGCAACTGGAAATCCTGGCCAGCAGGGCTGGCCTCGCGGTCGACTGGATTGATGCCAATGGTCGCCCGCAAAAAGTTGCACCTTCGGTCTTGCGCAGCGTTCTGACCGGACTCGGCCACCCGGCCGGCAGCGCTCAGGAAATCGACGCCAGCCTTCAGCAATTGCAGCAGGTTCAAGAAACCCGGCAACTGCCGCCACTGATTACCGCCGACTTCGGTGTCGGTCTCGATCTGTCCCATCATTTCGAACCGCACGCGCCGTGCGAGATCCACCTCGAAGATGGTTCGCGGCTCACCCTCAAGCTGGACGCCGAGGCGATTCTGCCGGGGTTGATTCCCGTGGGTTACCAGCACGTCAGGATCGATGGCCAGACCTTTACCCTGGCCGTGGCCCCCGAACGTTGCTTTAGCGTAGGCGATGCCGTGGACAGTCCGATCCCGCGCACCTGGGGCCTGAGCGTGCAGTTGTATGCCCTGCGACGCAAAGGTGACGGTGGCTTCGGCGATACCCAGGCCCTGGAAGACCTGGCCAGGGTCGCGGGCGAACGCGGCGCCGAAGCACTGGCGATCAGTCCGCTGCATGCCATGTTTGCCAGCGATACCCGGCGCTACAGTCCTTACTCTCCGTCCAGCCGGTTGTTTCTCAACAGCCTCTATTGCGCGCCGGGGACGGTCCTCGGTGAGCATGCGATGCGCGCCGCCATCGAGGCCACCGGCCTGAGCGTACAGCTCAAGGATCTGGAAGAGCGCGCCTTGATCGACTGGCCCGCCGCCGCCGAAGCCAAGCACCGGCTGTTGCAAGCGTTGTACGAAGGCTTCGTACAGGGCGAACACCCGTTGCATGCCGACTTCAGCAGCTTTCGTCACGCCGGGGGCGAAGCCCTGGAAAATCACTGCCGGTTCGAAGCCATTCAAGAGGTTCGCGAAGCACGGGGCGAAAACCTCGACTGGCGTCAGTGGCCCGAGCAATGGCGCGACCCGCGCAGCGCCGCCCTGGCCGAGTTCGCCGAAGAAAACGCTGGCCGCATCGGTTTCTTCGCTTTTTGCCAGTGGCTGATCACCCGTTGCCTGGAGCGTGCGCAGGCAACCGCCCGCAGCAGCGGCATGCGCATTGGCCTGATCACCGACCTGGCCGTCGGCGCTGACGGTGGTGGCAGCCAGGCCTGGAGTCGCCAGGACGAATTGCTCGCCTCCCTCACCGTCGGCGCACCGCCGGACATTCTCAACCGCACCGGCCAGGGCTGGGGGATTTCCGCGTTTTCTCCCGAAGGCCTCGTACGCAACGGCTTTCGCGCTTTCATCGAAATGCTCAGGGCCAACTTTGCCCACGCCGGCGGCCTGCGTATCGACCACGTCATGGGCCTGCAACGTTTATGGGTCATCCCCAACGGCGCGCCGCCCGCCGACGGTGCGTACCTGTATTACCCGGTGGACGACCTGCTGCGGCTGCTGACCCTGGAATCCCATCGCCACCAGGCCATCGTCCTTGGCGAAGACCTCGGCACGGTGCCGGACGGTCTGCGGGAAAAACTCATCGCCCGTTCGATGCTGGGCATGCGAGTGCTGCTGTTCGAACAGGACAACACTCACTTCAAGCCGATCCTCGACTGGCCGGACAACGCACTGGCGACCACCAGCACCCATGATTTGCCAACCCTCAACGGTTGGTGGCATGGCCGCGACATCGACTGGAACGCGCGGCTCAACCTCATCGATGCCAACGCTGAAATCGAGTGGCGCCATCACCGCGAACGCGAACGTGAAGGCCTGCGAAGGGCCTTGAGCCAGGACCCGCAGAACTTTCGCGAAGAGTCCCACGAAACCGATCAGGTGCTCGACGCCAGTGTGCGTTTCCTTGGTCATACCCGTGCGCCGCTGGTGTTGCTGCCACTGGAAGATGCACTGGGCATCGAACAGCAGGCCAACTTGCCCGGCACCATCGATACCCATCCCAACTGGTCACGACGCCTGTCGGGCTATAGCGAGGCCCTGCTGGACGACCCGGACGCCTCGCGACGCCTGGAATTGCTCGCCTGCGCGCGGCTTCAGGCGGCTGAGCGTGACCAATGAGCACGCTGCCAATGCAGCCGCTGCGGGCCACCCTGCGGCTGCAGTTTCATAAGGGTTTCACCCTGGACGATGCGGTGCCGCTGGTGCCGTACTTCGCCCGCCTCGGCATCAGCCACGTCTATGCCTCGCCGCTGCTGAGCGCCCGCGCCGGGTCAATGCATGGCTACGACGTGGTGGACCCGACCACGGTCAACCCGGAGCTGGGCGGGGAAGCGGCGTTGCGCCGCCTGGTCAGCGCGTTGCGCGAGCAAAGCATGGGGCTGATCCTCGATATCGTCTCCAATCACATGGCGGTCGGCGGGAGTGACAATCCCTGGTGGCTGGACTTGCTTGAGTGGGGTCGCCTGAGCCCTTATGGCGAGTTCTTCGATATCCAGTGGCACTCCGCCGACCCGTTGATGGAGGGGCAACTGCTGCTGCCGTTCCTGGGCAGCGACTATGGGGTCGCCCTGCAGGACGGCACCCTGCCCCTGCGCTTCGATGCGCAACACGGCGCGTTTTTTGTCGAGCATTACGAACACCACTTTCCGATTTGCCCGATGACCTACGGCGAGCTGCTCAAATCCGACATCGAGCCGCTGAAATCCCTGGCCGATCGATTCACTACATTGAGCTACCAGACCGATGCCCACAGCCTGGCGATCCCCTTGCAGGACGAGTTGCGTGAGCTGGCCACCGATCCGGCCATGTTCCAGGCCATTGAGCACAACGTCAAAGCCTATGATTCGCTCACCCGTGAAGGTTTCCAGCGCCTGCATAACCTGTTGGAACGCCAGAGTTATCGCCTCGCCAGTTGGCGCACGGCTGCGGATGACATCAACTGGCGGCGTTTTTTCGATGTCAACGAACTGGGCGGCCTGCGGGTCGAACGTCCGGCGGTGTTCGAAGCGACCCATGCAAAGATTTTCCAACTGGTGGCGCAAGGACTGGTCGATGGCCTGCGCATCGACCATATCGACGGCCTCGCCGACCCTCGGGGTTACTGCCGCAAGCTGCGGCGGCGGGTCGACAGCCTGGTCCCCGGCCGGCACCTGCCGATCTACGTGGAGAAGATCCTCGGCGAAGGCGAAACCCTGCATCGCGACTGGTCAGTGGACGGCACCACCGGCTATGAATTCATGAACCAGGTGTCGCTGCTGCAACACGATCCCCAAGGCGAGCAGGCCTTGGGCAGAATCTGGCAGCGGCACAGCGAACGTCCCGCCGATTTCCGGCAGGAGGCGCAACTGGCCCGGCAACAGATCCTCAACGGCTCCCTGGCCGGGGATTTCGAAAGCGTCGCCCAGGCGCTGCTGCAAGTGGCCCGGGAAGACCTGATGACCCGCGACCTGACCCTGGGCGCGATCCGCCGGGCACTGCAGGAACTGATCGTGCATTTTCCGGTGTACCGCACCTACATCAGCCCCCTCGGGCGATCGGCCCAGGACAACGTTTTTTTCCAGCGGGCCATGGACGGTGCCCGGCAAACCCTGGGCGAAGCGGACTGGCCGGTACTCGATTGCCTGGCCCGCTGGCTGGGCGGCGAGCCGTGGCGAAAATACCCGGCCGGACGCGCGCGCAAGCGCCTCAAACATGCCTGCGTGCGGTTTCAGCAGTTGACCTCGCCGGCAGCGGCGAAGGCCGTGGAAGACACCGCGTTCTATCGTTCGGCGGTGCTGCTGTCGCGTAACGACGTCGGCTTCAGCACCGAACAGTTCAGCGCGCCGGTCGAGGGGTTTCACGCGGCATGCGAACAGCGTCTCGCCGAGTTCCCGGACAATCTGCTGGCCACCGCGACCCACGATCACAAGCGCGGCGAAGACACTCGCGCGCGCCTGGCGGTGTTAAGCGAACACGGTCAGTGGTACGTCGAGCAGATCGGCCTCTGGCGCGCCCTCGCCCGCCCGTTGCGTGACGATGATCAGCAGCCGTCTGCGGGTGATGAATTGATTCTGTATCAAGCGATCCTCGGCAGTTGGCCGCTGGACCTGAACGCTGACGATCAACCGGCGCTGCAGGCCTACGCCGAACGCCTCTGGCAGTGGCAACGCAAAGCCCTGCGTGAAGCCAAGCTGCAAAGCAGCTGGAGCGCGCCCAACGAAGCCTGCGAGCAAGCGGTTGAAACCTTCATCCAGCGCCTGCTCTTGAGCCCGCAGGGCAACTTTCTGCGCACGGCGCTCGGCAAGGCCGTGCATGCGATTGCGGCGCCCGGCGCACTCAACGGATTGGCGCAAACCTTGCTGCGCATGACCGTGCCGGGGGTCCCGGATCTCTATCAGGGCGCCGAGTTCTGGGACTTCAGCCTGGTCGATCCGGACAACCGCCGGCCAGTGGACTACGCCAGCCGCCAACAGGCCTTGCAGCAAGTCGTGAATCTGCCTGATCTACTGGCGAACTGGCGCGACGGGCGCATCAAGCAAACCTTGATTGCGCAGACCTTGAACGTACGCACCGAGCACGCCGAACTGTTTCGACGGGGGACTTACCAGGCCCTCGAAGTCGTCGGCAGCCAGGCCCATCGAGTGCTGGGATTTGTTCGTGAATGGGAGGGCAAACGCGCCATCGTCATCGTGCCAATCCGTTGCGCAGCGCTGCTGGAAAACAGTGCCGAACCGCAGGTGAACGCGCCGCTGTGGGGCGATACGCGAATCCATGTGCCGTTCGCGACCGCTGACGAGAATCTAAAGGGACTTTTTTCAAGCATCACAGTCACAAAAAACAGGGAGCTGATGATCAGCGCCGCGCTGGGGGATTTCCCGGTCAATCTCTTTATCCAAACTACCGACACTTGAGTTCAGTTCAGGAGCATTGCGATGAGTACCGACGATAAACGCATCCGCGAATTTGCCTATCAGATCTGGGAGTCCGAAGGGAAACCCGAAGGCCAGGAAAGCCGTCACTGGGAGATGGCCCGCAAACTCGCCGAAGCTGAAGCGCTGGCGCCGAAAAAACCGGCAAAAGCGCCTGTGAGCAAACCGGCCGTCAGCAAAACCGCCAATGGCAAGGCTGGCGAGGTCAAGGCGGCCGCGCCAAAAGCCAAGACCAAGCCGGCGGCAGCCTCAACCGTGATTCCACCCGGAGAAAAAGCCGTCGGGAAAAAGCCTCGCGCACCACGAAAACCACCAGCGGTCTGATTGGCTCGGACCTTTTCCTGATCGAACGCGTGGCGAGTCCGCTCGCCACCGAGAGGACGCTCACCCTCAACAAAACCCTGTGGGAGCGAGCCTGCTCGCGAGGACGGTTTACCCTCGATACATGCGTTACCTGACACTCCGCAATCGCGAGCAGGCTCGCTCCCACAGATTGCGGCGTTTTTGTACCTCACTTTGCAGGAGCACCTATGCCCAGTCCGAAGAAAACCGCGCCAGCCCCTCAAGTCGAGGCCTCGCGAATTCGTGAAGGCCTGCCCTTTCCACTGGGTGCGACCTGGGATGGTCTGGGGGTTAATTTTGCCTTGTTCTCCGCCCACGCCACCAAGGTCGAACTGTGCATTTTCGACGATGCCGGCGAAGTCGAACTCGAACGCATCGAACTGCCGGAATACACCGACGAGACCTTCCACGGCTACTTGCCTGACGCCCATCCAGGGCTGATCTATGGCTATCGCGTCTACGGTCCTTACGATCCCGCCAACGGTCACCGCTTCAACCACAACAAGCTGTTGATCGACCCCTACGCCAAGCAGCTGGTCGGCAAGTTGAAATGGTCCGAGGCATTGTTTGGCTACACCATCGGCCATCCCGACGCCGACCTCAGTTTCGATGAACGGGACAGCGCGCCCTTCGTCCCCAAATGCAAAGTCATCGACCCGGCGCACACCTGGGGCCACGATCACCGGGTCAGCGTACCGTGGGACAAAACGATCATTTATGAGACCCATGTGCGCGGCATCAGCATGCGTCACCCTTCCGTCCCCGAGAACGTGCGCGGCACCTTCGCCGGGTTGATGGTCGACGACGTCCTGGAACATATCCGCAAGCTCGGCGTGTCCACCGTGGAGCTGCTGCCGATTCATGCCTTCGTCAATGACCAGCATCTGCTGCACAAGGGCATGACCAATTACTGGGGCTACAACAGCATCGCGTTTTTCGCCCCCGACCCGCGTTACCTGGCCAGCGGCAAGATCGCCGAATTCAAGGAAATGGTCGCGCACCTGCACGAAGCCAACCTCGAAGTGATCCTGGACGTGGTCTATAACCACACCGCCGAGGGCAACGAACAGGGCCCGACCCTGTCGATGCGTGGCATCGACAACGCCTCCTATTACCGCTTGATGCCTGACGACAAGCGCTTCTACATCAACGATTCCGGCACCGGCAACACCCTGGACCTGAGCCATCCCTGCGTCCTGCAAATGGTCACCGACTCCCTGCGCTACTGGGCGAAGGAGATGCACGTGGATGGCTTCCGCTTTGACCTGGCGACCATTCTGGGGCGCTACCACGATGGCTTCGACGAGCGTCACAGCTTCCTCGTGGCCTGTCGCCAGGACCCGGTGCTGCGTCAGGTGAAGATGATTGCCGAGCCCTGGGATTGCGGCCCCGGCGGCTATCAGGTCGGCAACTTCCCGCCGGGCTGGGTGGAATGGAACGACAAGTTTCGCGACACCGTGCGTGCGTTCTGGAAAGGCGACGATGGGCAACTGGCAGATTTCGCCAGTCGCATGACCGCGTCCGGCGAGATGTTCAACCAGCGCGGTCGACGGCCCTATGCCTCGGTGAATTTCGTCACCGCCCACGATGGCTTCACCCTCAACGACCTGGTGTCGTACAACGACAAGCACAACGAAGCCAACGACGAAAACAATCAGGACGGCAGCAACAACAACCTGTCCTGGAACCATGGGGTCGAGGGCCCTACGGACGATCCGGAAATCAATGAGCTGCGCCAGCGGCAGATGCGCAATTTCTTCGCCACGCTGCTGCTGTCCCAAGGCACGCCCATGCTGGTGGCCGGTGACGAATTCGCCCGCACCCAGGACGGCAACAACAATGCCTATTGCCAGGACAGCGAAATCGGCTGGGTCAATTGGGACCTGAGCGAAGACGGCAAGGCCCTGCTCAAGTTCGTCAAACGCCTGATCAAGTTGCGCCTGGCCTATCCGATCCTGCGCCGCGGGCGCTTCCTGGTCGGCAATTACAATGAGGACATCGGCGTCAAGGATGTCACCTGGCTGGCCGCGGATGGCAGCGAGATGACCACCAAACATTGGCACGATGCGCACAATCGTTGCCTGGGCATGCTGCTGGACGGACGTGCGCAGGAAACCGGTATTCGCCGCCAGGGGGCCGACGCCACCCTGTTGCTGGTGGTCAATGCCCATCACGACATCGTCAATTTCACCTTGCCGGAAGTGCCCGATGGCGGCTTCTGGACCTGCATGGTCGATACCAATCAACCGTCGATTCGCGGCCAGGAGCGCTTCGAGTTCGGCCACGAGTATTCGGTGACTGGCCGTTCACTGCTGCTGTTCGAACTGCAGCATGAAGAAGAGGATTGAAATGAGCCGGACTCCCGGCGGATAAAAATTTGTTTCAGATCGACGAATACGTGTCCGTGAGCAATACTCGATGCGCGGCGCTCCAGGGTTCGGGGCACCGCGCATTGCTATCAACCCGCCCTCACGGGTCTGCCGGCTTGTCATGTGCAAGCCTTGCGCACGACTGAAGGCAATACGGAACAAGGACGTAGCCCATGAAACCTGTATCCCTGTGTGAAAGCAGCCAGTCGGGACAAATCTGGAACAGCGCCCCGCAACTGGACAACATTCCGGTAATCGGTACTCAGTCATTGGTCCCCCCTGGCGCTCGCGCCGTGGTGATCGCCCCGCATCCCGGCGATGAAGTGGTGACCTGCGGCGGCCTGCTGCAGTTGCTCAGCGCCGGCGCTCATCCACTGCAATTGATCTCGGTCACTGACGGCAGCGCGAGCCATCAGGGATCCCGGCAGTGGTCGGAAAAACGCCTCAGTGTGTTTCGCTCCCAGGAAAGTGTCGAAGCCTTGCGTCGCCTCGGGTTGCCCATGCATAGCCTGAAATGGATTCGTGGCGGCTTTACCGACAACGCCTTGGCCGACCATGAGCTGAAACTGACGCAATTCATTGCGCGCTACCTGCGCCCCGGCGACGTGGTATTCAGCACCTGGAGCGAGGATGGCGTCAGCGACCACGACGCCGTGGGCCGCGCCAGCGCCAATGCCGCGAACATTGCCGGTGCAACGTTCCATGAGGTTCCGGTCTGGGCCTGGCACTGGCCGGCGCGTGATTACGGCTCTATCCCCTGGCACCGCGCGCGCAAGGTACGCCTGGACAGCTGGACGGTCGCGCGCAAGAGCCACGCCACCCACGCCTATGCCAGCCAACTCGATGGCGAGCCGGCGATCGGCCTTGCACCGATGCTGCCACGGGTGTTGCTGGAGCGGATGCGTTTGCCTTACGAAATCGTATTTGTCTGACGCGGCCAACAGCCAATGCGCGCGTGAGGACGATCCTTGCCTGACTCAAACTGAACTGCCCGCTTGTGTATCAGTCGCATACATAAGCAACCCGGATTCAGAGGCGTGAAAGTGGTCCGCAATTCCAAACGCGACACGATTGAATCAGTGCCATCGAACACGCCACCGGCCATCCATCGACTGCGCGTGCTGACGGTCAATACCCACAAGGGATTTACCGCCCTCAACCGGCGTTTCATCCTCCCGGAACTGCGTGAAGCGGTACGCAGCACGTCGGCGGATCTGGTGTTTCTGCAAGAAGTGGTGGGCGAACACGAGCGTCACTCCTCGCGCTACAACCAATGGCCGGCCACCTCGCAATACGAATTCCTCGCCGACAGCATGTGGAGCGATTTTGCCTACGGGCGCAATGCGGTCTACCCGGATGGCCATCACGGCAATGCCCTGCTGTCGAAATACCCGATTCGCGAGCACCGCAACCTCGACGTTTCCATCACCGGCCCGGAACGGCGTGGACTGTTGCACTGCGTACTCGATGTGCCGGGCCACGCCGAGGTCCATGCGATCTGCGTTCATCTGAGCTTGCTGGAAAGCCATCGCCAACTGCAATTGCAGCTGCTCTGTCAGTTGCTTGAGTCCCTGCCGGACGACGCGCCGGTGATCATTGCCGGCGACTTCAACGACTGGCAATTGCAGGGCAACGCCGCCCTCGCCCGACGTGAAGACCTGCACGAAGCCTTCGAGCGCCACCACGGACGCCCCGCAAAAACCTATCCGGCGCGGTTTCCCCTGCTGCGCCTGGACCGCATTTACCTGCGCAATGCCAACAGCCATGATCCGAAAATCCTCGCAAACAAGCCCTGGTCGCACCTGTCGGATCACTTGCCGTTGGCGGTGGAAGTCCATCTCTGAGCCCTGGCCGCGTTGATAAAACAGTCGAATCCACCGTAATTTCACGTCATTTCTGGTATTTCTGACAGTAGAAACCACTATCCGCTGCTGCTACGTTGCCCATGTCCGTACGACCAGCCCTACGGACATGCAACCACCGTAGCCGGCGTTGCCGAAGGTTCTGGATGACGGGAGAAGACCTCTCGATGCTGTCTCGCAACTCGTGCTGCCGAGGGTGACTGATGCCTGGCCAATGCTGACGTCGTGGCCGCTCAGTCGCCGATCCCTGTGCGGAGACGAGCATGAATCCATGGCCTGATCTACCCAAGTACCGTTACACCGCCTGCGCCTTTTCCCTCTGGTTGTGTGCAGGCTGGTCTCCTCCCACCCTCGCCGCCTGCACCCTCACCCCCACCGCCGGCAACGATAACTTCGTGTGTGACAGCGCCAGCAGTGGACCGCTGACCGATCTGGCGGGCAACAACACCCTGACGTTCCCCGCCAATGGCACCGGCACCATCAATGGCAATGTGACGTTTGGCAGCGGCAACGATACCGTCAAAATGAACTCCGGCACCCTCGATGGCGTACTTGATCAGGGCGACGGCGCCAATGTCCTGCAGATCGATAACGGAGTGGTCACCGGCGAAGTCCATCAACACAACGGCATCGACACCTTCATCATGAACGGCGGACGCATCCAGTCTCTGGCGCAAGGCGACGGCTTCGACAATTTCCTGATGACCGGCGGGACGATCGTCGGCGCCTTCGAAGACGGTGACTTCGCGAAGATGACCGGAGGCACCATCGGCCGGGTAGACATGAAGCTCGACGACAATACGTTCGATATGTCCGGCGGGCAGATCCTGGGAAATCTGGTCACCGGATTTGGCAACGACACCATCATCGTGGCGGGCGGACGAATTGGCGGCAATATCAGTGTCAGCGGTGGCAATGACAACATTACGGTGACAGGCGGCGAGATCGCCGGTGAAATCCGCGCCAGCGCCGGCAATGACACACTTGTGTGGGACGGTGGCGGCATCATCCGCTCGGCGATCCTGATGGGCGATGGCAACGACAGAGCCACTGTGCGCAATCTGAGTGAAACCACCCTTGCCCTGACCCCGAGCATCGACGGTGGCGCCGGCACCGATCAATTGACCTTCGACCACACCACCTCCGCCAGCGCCGCCCGTTACATCAATTGGGAAACCGTCAACCTGAACAACGGTTCGCAATTCGACCTCGCCGGCAATTTCGTGCTCGGTGACAGCAGCAGCGGCACGGGTGTATTCAACATCGATGGCAGCAGCGTACTGACGTCCAGCCAGGGCAGCATCGTACCCTTCACCACTGGCCAGCGCGCGACCCTGAACAACGCCGGGGTGATCGACCTGAGCAGTGGCAATACACGCACCCATGATGCACTGACCGTACAGGGCAATTATTCGGGCAACAACGGGCAACTGTTTTTGCAAAGCGCCGTGGGCGACGACAACTCGCCCAGTGACAAGCTGGTGGTCATCGACGGCACCTTGACCGGCACCACCTCGATCAGCGTCAGCAACCTCGGTGGCGCTGGTGCGTTGACCCAACAGAACGGCATCCAGGTGGTTCAGGCCCAGGGGACGGCCATCAGCGACAACGGTGCCTTTACCCTGAAAACGCCAGTGTCGGCGGGCGCCTTCGATTACGTCTTGTACAAGGGCGGTATCACCGCCGGCAGCGAAAACAGTTGGTACCTGCGCTCCTCCGTCGTCGCCGTGCCGCTGGTTGCCGTCCCGAACCCCGACCCGACCCTGCCGCCGATTCTGGTGCCTCTGGTGGCAACGCCGGTCGCCGCTGCCGGTAGCCCGCCACTGCCCACTGCTCAACCCGGTGCCGCTCCCATCCCCCTGTACCGCCAGGAAGTGCCGATCTGGTCCGTCTTGCCGCCAGCATCTGCGCAACTGACCCTGACCGCCCTGGGCACTTTCCACGATCGCCAGGGCGATCAGCGCCTGCTGAGCGAAACCGGGACCTTCGGCGCGGGTTGGGGTCGCGTCTATGGCAAGCATGTCGACCAGACATGGGCCGGCACCGTCACGCCACGGCTCGATGGTTCGCTTGACGGTTTCCAGGTTGGCAACGATCTGTACGCCTCGCAGACGTCCGAGGGCCAAACCCAACGCAGCGGGTTCTTTGTCGGCCATAGCCGCTTGAAGGGTGACGTCAACGGCTTCAACCAGGGCTTCGAAGGCAAACGCGCGGGCAAGGTCGAGCTGCGCGGTGACAGCCTCGGTGCGTCCTGGACCCTGACGGACGCCAGGGGCTGGTACATCGACACAGTGGCGATGTACACCTGGCTCGATGGCGACAGCCATTCCGAACGCGGCCTCAAGCTCGACAACAAGGGGCACGTGGTGACGCTCTCGGTGGAGGCCGGTTACCCCTTCCCCCTGGCAGGCGACTGGGTGATCGAACCCCAGGCGCAGGTGATCCATCAGAACGTTACCCTCGACAGCCAGGACGATGGAATCTCGCGGGTGTCGTTCGATTCCGATCCGGCCTGGACCGGCCGTCTCGGTGCCCGGCTCAAGGCCCGCTACGAGGTCAGTGGCCTGCCGTTGGAACCTTATCTGCGAGCCAACCTGTGGCATACGTTTTCCGGCACCGATACGGTCACATTTGCCGGAAACACCGATATCGACACCGAGCAAAAATCTTCCTACGCCGATCTTGGTATCGGTGCCGTGCTGACACTGGCTCCCTCCGTCAGTGTGTACGCCAGTGCCGATTACTCCAGCAACATTGACAGCCAGCAACTGCGGGGAATGATCGGTAATGCCGGTATCCGGGTGAGCTGGTAAATACCGAGCAATGGCTCTATTTCAAGGCTTTTTCCGCGTTTTTTCCATTTAACAAGAACTTAGAGAGACGCCAAAAATCAGTCACTTATAATCCATAAAATACCCATACCACTTATCGGCCATTTTCTTGACGCAGTGGCAGGGGTCTCCTTGAATTCACCTTACTACCCCCGGAACCACAATCAGGGGCAAGCCCCCAAGTCACCCGCGAACACGGGCGGGCCCCGGCTTGCCCCCATCCATCGGTCGCCCCTCATTCGGGGTAGGAGAGACGGCAAAGCGATCACGGCATGCGATTGCAAGGTAGACCCCCATGAAAACTTCATTCACCCAACAAGAGATCAAAATCACTTTTTGCACAGTCTCGAGCTCACTCCTGCTGTGCTCTTCCATGGAAGTGCAGGCCTCGCCTGTCGAGGAAGATACTTCGCCCTGGTATCGCCAGGACGTCCCGGTGCTCTCCTTGCCCGCACAAGTTTCCACATATCCCGGCCATTTCAGCGCCATGCCCGATCTTCGAAGTTCGCACCTGACGACCGAATATGCCTCGCCTGCCGCCTGGGATCAGGTGTACGGACAGGCCTCGCGCCAGGCACAAAACGATGTTCTCGCCGAAGGCATTTCCACTTCCGGTGCCGGTCAACTCAAAGGCCCGGCACTCATGACCCTGGAAAGCGGCAGTGGCCGTACTCAGCGGGTTGGCCTGATCGGTGGCACCAGCATGATCCAGGGCAACAGCACGGGCTTGTTCACCAATCGCGCCCAATCCGACGCCAACAGCGACACCTACAGCCTGCAAGGCCAAAGCCTCGGCGCCTACTGGAGCCTGATCGGACCACAAGGCTGGCACGTGGACTTGACGGCCAGCGGCGGCCGGGTCAATGGCTATACCCGCAACGAACAGGGTGTGCGGCAAGCCGCCGAGGGCAGCGCGATGACGGTGTCGATGGAAGGTGGATTCCCCATCGGCCTGGGCGAACACTGGGTGGTTGAACCCCAGGCGCAATTGATCAACCAACGGATCACCCTGGACACCCCTTACGCAGGCTCGGGCAATGCCTCCTCCACCGACTTGTCGTCGTGGAGCGGCCGGGTCGGCGCCAAATTGAAAGGGAGTTACGACATCAACGGCCTGCCCGTGGAACCCTATGTGCGGACCAACTTGTGGCACACGGTGAACACCGGCAATACCGTGACACTGGATCAGGTCGACAAGATCAGCAGCAGCCGGAACTCGTCGACGGTAGAGCTGGGATTGGGCCTGGTGGCCAGAATGACCCCGACCGTGAGCCTGTACGTCAGCGCCGATTACAGCAGTGACGTCGACGACAATGATTTGAACGGGTTGATCGGCAGTCTGGGCGTGCGGATGCGGTGGTGAGGGGCAGACCTCGAAAAGACTGTTGACCGGGCTGACGCCATCGCGAGCAAGCTTGCTCCCACAAGGATCACACGGAACCTGTCGGAGCGAGTTGACTCGCGATATGGCAAGGCGTTTTCGGATCAGCCCTCGGGGCGCAACATCAGCACCGCTAACGGCGGCAGATTCAGCACCAATGACAGCGCCTGACCATGACTCGGCGCTTCCTCGGTGAACGCCCCGCCGCTGTTGCCGTAATTGGAGCCGGCATAGGTCGCCGAATCACTGTTGATCAACTCGGCCCAGCGTCCGGCAAATGGCACACCGATGCGATAAGCCTCACGCGGCACCGGGGTGAAGTTCGCCACCACCAGCACCGGCCTGCCGTCCTTGCTCCAGCGCAACCAGGCATACACGCTGTTGATGGCGTCATCGCCGATCAGCCACTGGAACCCTTGGGGTACATCGTCCTGTTCGTAAAGCGCCGGCTCTTGGCGATACAGCTGATTGAGGTCGCTCACCAGCTTCTGAACACCTTTGTGTTCGGAGTACTGCAGCAAGTACCAATCGAGTTGCTGGTCGTGATTCCACTCGCGCCACTGACCGAACTCACAGCCCATGAACAACAGTTTCTTGCCCGGATGCGCCCACATGAAGCTCAGATAAGCCCGCAGGTTGGCAAATTTCTGCCAGCGGTCGCCGGGCATTTTGTCGATGAGCGAATGCTTGCCGTGCACCACTTCGTCGTGGGAGATCGGCAGGATGAAGCGCTCGGACCAGGCGTAGACCAGGCCGAAACTCAGCTCGTTGTGATGATGGGCGCGGTACACCGGGTCCTGCTGGATGTAATGCAACGAATCGTGCATCCAGCCCATGTTCCATTTGTAGGCGAAGCCCAGGCCGCCCTGTTGCGTGCTCTGGCTGACGCCCGGCCATGCGGTGGACTCCTCGGCGATCACCAGGGCACCCGGCGCTTCCAGGGCCACGACGTCGTTGAGGTGGCGCAGGAAGTCGATGGCTTCGAGGTTTTCTCGACCACCATGGCGATTCGGCACCCATTCGCCGGCCTTGCGCGAGTAATCGCGATACAGCATCGACGCCACGGCATCGACCCGCAGGCCGTCGACGTGGAAATGCTTGAGCCAGTGCAGCGCCGACGCCAGCATGTAGCCATGCACTTCGGTACGGCCAAGGTTATAGATCAGCGTGTCCCAATCCTGATGAAAGCCTTCCTGGGGATTGCCGTACTCGTACAGCGCCGTGCCGTCGAATTGCGCCAGGCCATGGGTATCGGTCGGGAAATGCGCGGGCACCCAGTCGAGGATCACACCGATGTCGGCCTGGTGGCAGGCATTGACGAAGGCCGCGAACTCATCCCCGGTGCCGTAGCGGGCGCTGGTGGCGAATTGCGAGAGCAACTGATAGCCCCACGAGCCGCCAAAAGGGTGCTCCATGATCGGCATCAGCTCGATGTGGGTGAAGCCCAGCTCCTTCACATAGGGAATCAGCCGCTCGGCCAGTTCCGGCCAGGTGTACTGGCGAGCCACTTCGCCCAGATCATCCAGCTCGCATTGCCACGAGCCGGCGTGCAGTTCGTAAATGGACAGAGGTGCTGTCGGGCGCTGACGCTCGCCACGGGACTGCATCCATTCCTGGTCCTGCCAGTCGATCTTCAGCGGCGACGCCACTTTCGAGGCCGTGTCCGGCGGCAGGGACGTGGCGAGAGCCATGGGGTCGGCCTTCAGCGGCAGGATCCCGTCCTTGCCAAGAATCTCGTACTTGTACGCCTCCCCCGCCTGCAGGCGCGGAATGAACAGCTCCCAGACGCCGGTGGGATGACGCAGACGCATCGGATGGCGGCGACCATCCCAGACGTTGAAATCACCGACCACCGACACCCGCCGGGCATTCGGCGCCCACACGGCGAAACGCACGCCGTCGACACCGTCGACCGTCATCAGTTGCGCACCCAGGCAGCTGCTGAGGTCGCGGTGGTTGCCTTCGGCGAACAGGTATAGATCCATATCGCCGAGCAGCGGACCGAAGCTGTACGGGTCTTCGGCGATCTGCTCGCCACCGGCCCAACGGGTGCGCAGCAGATAGGGCTGCGCCCGGTCGAAGTGCCCGACGAATAACCCCGGTGTCTGTGTCGGTTCCAGATTGCCGAGCTCTTCTCCAGAGTCCCTGGCCACCACCTGTACGCTCAAGGCGTCCGGCAGATAAGCCCGAATGAACTGTCCACCGGCGCCATCGCCGTGGGGACCGAGAATTGCAAAGGGGTCGTGATGTTCGGCGCGCACCAGCGCATCGATGTCCCGCGCCCTGGGTAGCAGGGCTTCTTTGTGCTGACCCTGTTCCTTGTTCGAGAAACTCATGACTACTCTCCACCAAGATCGGAAAAGGGTTTAAGCCCGTTCAATAACCCGTACAAACCGTGCAGTGGCACGGACAGCCATGTGGGGCGATTCTCTGCCTCGTAGGCCACTTCGTACGCTGCCTTCTCCAGACCGAACAACGCCAGCGCGGCGTCCTCGCCTTCAGGATCTTGCCATGCATGGCCAAGACTAGCTGCCGCCTGCCGATAAGCGTCGACAAATGCTTGCCGTGCTTCGCTCAAGTAGCGATCGGAAACCCGTTGGCGAGCCGCGCGGGCTTCGGCAGTGTTATCAACGTTATGCACATTGATGGCCATGGCCGCAGCGTAGTCGAAAGATCGCAAAACGCCGCTTACATCTTTATAGGGACTGTGTTTGCCTCGTCGTTCATGCAACGGCCGCGCCGGTTCGCCCTCGAAGTCGATCAGGTAAGCATCGCCCTTGATCACCAGTACCTGCCCCAGATGCAAGTCGCCATGCACGCGGATCTTCAGGCCTCCCGCGGATTTTTTGCCCAGCACCTGCACATGACTGAGGATGGCTTTTTTGTTGTCCAGTAAACGGCTGACCAGGGTTTTGTCCGCCGGGTTCAGTTCGGTTTGATGGTCTTTAAGCAACTTCAGCGCATGCTCGATTTGTGCTACCACATCCCTGCTCGACGCCAGCGCCTCTTTTTGCGTGGTGAGGTGCGGAGCGAAATCCGGGTTGTCGCTCGGCGCGGCCAGCACCTGATGCATTTCCCCCAGGCGCTGCCCCAGCATGGCAGCGAAATCTTTCAATTCACCGAGGGCGTTGTAGTGTTGTTCCTGCTCGGACATGGCGTCCGCCAGTTCGTCGCGCAGCGCCCGCTCCAGGTTGTTCTGCGTCCACTCCCAGGCGTCGCCCTGATTGCTCAAGTAGCCTTGGGCAATCATCAGCAAGTTGTCCTCGCCCCTGGCATCCCGGCGCACCACCGAGCCCAGCAAGGGTGAAATGTTGCGGAAACCGGCGCCTGTCAGATAGGCGCTCATCTCCAGTTCAGGGTGCACACCGGAGGCGACTTTGCGGATCAGCTTCAACACCAGGCTGTTGCCGATCACCACTGAACTGTTCGATTGCTCGGCAGACAGATAACGCACTTCCGATTCAGCCGTCAGCCCCAGTTTGGCCAGTTCGGCGGTCGGCTCGAAGCGGATCTCGCCACCGTCCGATGGCAACATCAGATGTTCCTGCATGCCCTGCAACACGGTGCGGATGAAATTCTCGAGACTGAAGGCATCGGTGATCAAGCCGACCTGCGGCCCACGACGAACCCGTGACAGTGCCAGTAGCTGCGGCAATGCCGTCCCGACCTGGTCTTCGGCAATGAAGCCGAACGGCAGCTGGTAACGACTGGTCTGGCCACCGCTGGTGACTTCGATTTCACTCAACAGCACCGGGTGCATGGCATCACCAAAACGCACACCATAGGCCAGATGAACCTGCTCGATGGCCGCGTCCTTGCCGGCGAACCAGCGGCGGTTTTGCAGCCAGTTGGGCAAGATGTCCTGCTCCAGCGTGCGTCGCGCCGGGGCTTCGAGCAGTTCTTCCATGCGTTTTTTCAGCACCAGCGTGGTGAAGTCCGGCAGGCTTTGGGCCGGTTCCACGTGCCAGCTCGGCATCTGGTTTTCGGTCGCCAGGACGAACCAATAGAAGCCGTAAGGCGCCAGGGTCAGGAGGAAATTCAGCTGCCCGATCGGCGGGAACGCATTACCGCCAAGCATCTCCACCGGCACCATGCCGACGTAGGCCGACAAGTCCAACTCCGCCGCCTGCGCACTGCGCGACACGTTGGCCACGCACAGGATGATTTCGTGCTTGCCATCCGCCCCGGTGAATTCCCGGGTATAGGCCAGGATCCTGCGGTTGGTCGGCGAAAGCATTTTCAACGTGCCGCGCCCGAACGCCTTGGATTGCTTGCGCACCGCGAGCATGCGCCGGGTCCAGTTCAACAGCGAATGCGGGTCGCCGGCCTGGGTTTCGACGTTGACCGAGAGGTAGCCGTATTGCGGGTCCATGATCGGTGGCAGCACCAGGCTGGCCGGGTCGGCGCGGGAGAAGCCGCCGTTGCGGTCGATCGACCATTGCATCGGCGTACGCACACCGTCGCGGTCACCGAGGTAAATGTTATCGCCCATGCCGATTTCATCACCGTAATACATTGTCGGCGTGCCGGGCATCGACAGCAGCAGGCTGTTGAGCAGTTCCACCCGGCGTCGGTCACGCTCCATCAAGGGCGCCAGGCGCCGGCGAATCCCCAGGTTGATCCGCGCCCGACGGTCGGCCGCGTAGTAGTTCCACAGGTAATCGCGCTCCTTGTCGGTGACCATCTCCAGGGTCAGTTCATCGTGATTGCGCAGGAAAATCGCCCATTGGCAATTAGCCGGGATCTCCGGGGTCTGGCGCAAAATGTCGGTGATAGGGAAGCGATCTTCCTGGGCCAGCGCCATGTACATGCGCGGCATCAGCGGAAAGTGGAAGGCCATGTGGCATTCGTCGCCGTTGAGGCCCTGCTTGTCGGTGGCGCCGAAATACAACTGAGTGTCTTCGGGCCATTGATTGGCCTCGGCCAGCAGCATGCGGTCCGGGTAATTGGCGTCGATTTCCGCACGGATCTGCTTGAGGACGTCGTGGGTCTCGGGCAGGTTTTCGTTGTGGGTGCCGTCGCGCTCGATCAGGTACGGGATCGCGTCGAGGCGCAGACCGTCGATGCCCATGTCGAGCCAGTAACGCATCACCGACAACACCGCCTTCATGACTTGCGGATTATCGAAGTTCAGGTCCGGCTGGTGGGAATAGAAACGGTGCCAGAAGTACTGGCCGGCGACCGGGTCCCAGGTCCAATTGGACTTTTCCGTGTCGAGAAAGATGATGCGCGTGCCGTCGTACTTTTGATCGTCATCGGACCACACGTAGAAATCCCGCGCCGCCGAGCCTTTCTTGGCCTTGCGGGCACGCTGGAACCAGGCGTGCTGGTCGGAGGTATGGTTGATGACCAGTTCGGTGATCACCCGCAAGCCGCGTTTATGCGCCTCGGCGATAAAGCGCTTGGCGTCCGCCATGGTGCCGTAGTCGCTGTGGACGCCGCGATACTCGGCGATGTCGTAGCCATCGTCGCGCCGTGGCGAGGGGTAGAAAGGCAAGAGCCAGATGGTGTTGACGCCGAGGTCGGCAATGTAATCGAGCTTGGCGATCAGGCCGGGAAAATCGCCGATCCCGTCGTTGTTGGAGTCGAAAAACGATTTGACGTGAACCTGATAGATCACTGCGTCCTTGTACCAGAGCGGGTCCTTGATGAAGGTCGCTGCCTTGGGTTTCTTCGCCATTGGAAACTCCTGTCGAATTCGAAATAACCGCTGAGCCGATCACCCATTCAAGTGTGGTTATTACCTGTGGTGGACTCAGGACGCGGTAATCCGCCAGATCCCGAACGGCTGGTGCGCCGGGTCAATCCGCATGAACTGGTACTTGCCGTACCAGGTCCAGCGATGGCCGTTCATCAAATCTTCGCCGTGGGTCGTGGCATCGTCGGGCAAGCCCATTTCCCAGAGCGGCAATTCGAAATTCGCCTCCTGCGGGTGATGCGGGTCGAGGTTGACGGCCACCAGGATGAAATTGCTGCCGTCGACGCTGCGCTTGCCGAAATACAGAATGTTGTCGTTCCAGGCGTTGTAGACCTTCAGGCCCAAATGCGTGTGCAGCGCCGGATTTTGCCGACGGATGCGGTTGAGCTGGGCGATCTCGGCAATGATATTGCCCGGCGCGGTGAAGTCCCGCGGACGGATCTCGTACTTCTCGGAGTCCAGGTATTCCTCCTTGCCCGGAATCGCTGCCGACTCACACAGCTCAAACCCGGAATACATGCCCCACAAACCTGAGCCCATGGTCGCCAGTGCCGCGCGAATCAGAAACCCGGGGCGCCCGGAATCGTGCAGGTACGCCGGATTGATGTCCGGCGTGTTGACGAAGAAGTTCGGCCGGTAGCATTCGCGCCATGGCGATTCGTTCAGCTCGGTGAAATAGGTCGCCAGTTCCTGTTTGGTATTGCGCCAGGTGAAATAGGTGTAGCTCTGGGAGTAACCGACCTTGCCCAATCGGGCCATCATGGCCGGCGTGGTAAAGGCCTCGGCGAGAAAAATCACCTCGGGATACAACGCACGCACATCGGCGATCAGCCACTGCCAGAACGGCAACGGCTTGGTGTGCGGGTTGTCGACGCGAAAGAGCTTCACGCCCTCCTCGACCCAGCCCACCACAATGTCGCGCAACTCGATCCACAAGCTGGGAATCGCCTCGGCGGCGTAGAAGTCGACGTTGACGATGTCCTGGTATTTCTTCGGCGGGTTCTCGGCGTATTTGATCGTGCCGTCCGGCCGCCAGTTGAACCAGCCGGGATGCTGTTTGAGCCACGGATGGTCCTGGGAGCACTGAATGGCGAAGTCGAGGGCGATTTCCAACCCGTATTCGGACGCGGCCACCACCAGCCGACGGAAGTCTTCGCGGCTGCCCAGTTGCGAATGAATCGCCTCATGGCCGCCCTCTTCGCTACCGATGGCGTAAGGGCTGCCGGGGTCGTCCGGCCCGGCGCTCAGAGAATTGTTCGGGCCTTTGCGATAGCTGCGACCAATCGGATGAATCGGCGGGAAATAAAGCACGTCGAAGCCCATGTCCTGAATCATCGGCAAACGCGAATGCACGTCATTGAAGGTGCCGTGGCGCGCCGGATCGTCGGTGATCGAGCGTGGAAACAACTCATACCAACTGGCGAACTGCGCCAGTTCGCGCTCGACATCAACCGGATACTCGGGGCTCAAACTCAGGTAAGCACGGTGATCGGCCTGGGCCATTAACTCGGCGCTACGGTGGTGCAGAAACAACGCGACCTGCTCGGTTTCGAGCAACCCGGACAATTCATGGTGCAACGCCGCCAGTTGTTCGCTCAGTTGCCCCTCAGTGCGTTCTGCCGCTTGCTGAACGTGATGGCGGCCTTCCTGCAATTCCAGGCTGACGGGGACCGAGGCCATGTGCTTCTTTTCCAGCTCATGGCGGAAACTGGCGAATTGATCGATCCAGGCTTCGATGCAGAACACATAACGCCCCTGGTCTTCGACGCGGAAGCGGCCCTGCCAGCCATTGTTGCCCAGGTCGGTCATGACTTCGCTCTGCCAGACCTCATCGCCCTCGGTGCGCCAACGTACCCGTACCGCGAGCCTGTCATGACCGTCGGCAAACACTTTGCTGCTCACCACCACGTCCTGCCCCACCACCGCCTTGACAGCGAACTGCCCACCGTCGAGGGTCGGCATGGTGTCTTCAATCACGATCCGTGGCAGCAACAGAGCCTGCGACAGTGGCATGTGCGGGTTGTAGCTCAGTTCTGTCGGTTTTTCAGTCGT
Organism: Pseudomonas fluorescens group sp. PF-69; assembly: GCF_054481235.1. Taxonomy (NCBI): domain Bacteria; kingdom Pseudomonadati; phylum Pseudomonadota; class Gammaproteobacteria; order Pseudomonadales; family Pseudomonadaceae; genus Pseudomonas; species Pseudomonas fluorescens group sp. PF-69. The sequence goes on from NZ_JBTMNC010000001.1 coordinate 5,426,733, forward strand.
CATCGAGCATCTCTCCGTTACGCCCCATGGACGCTCTTGTGTCTGGTTGTCATCCCAATGAACTCACTTAGGTTCCGAGCGCCGGGCGCCCGGAAAAGTTCATCGGCAATTGGCCGGAATCAAATCCGTGGTGTGGCGGTCAATCAACTTAAGCACGACTCACGCCATGTGCCACTGGAGGCTAGACCATGACCAATCCATTCCCGGGCGAAACACCCGATCCGAATATCGACAATCCGGTGATCCCGCCGACCGACCCGCAACCTGTGCCCGAGCAGGATCCGCCCGGCACCACGCCACCACGGGAAGAACCGCCTGACACCATGCCGCCGGTGATAGTTACGCCGGAATGACCATAGGCTGACGATCTTTCACCGTTGCACCTGTAGGACCGAGCCCGATTGAAATGGAAAAACGAGCGCCGCTGAGTGTCTGGTTTTCCGCGTCATCGTTAACGACCATCGCGAGCAGGCTCGCTCCTACAGGTGGTCGTTCTTCCTTTCGAGCACCTTCACGATCCTCGGCATCACACTGAAAATCACCAACGCCAACACCGTACTGAACACCGCCGTCGCCTCCCTGCCCAACCCGGCGGACACGCCGATGGCGGCGGTCATCCATAAGCCGGCGGCGGTGGTCAGGCCTTTGACGTGGCCTTCGTCGCCTTCGTGGTTTTTCAGGATGGTGCCGGCGCCGAGGAAGCCGATGCCGGCGATGACGCCCTGCACGACCCGGCTCATGGCATCGGCCTGGGAGCCGGACATCTGTGGCACCAATACGAATAGCGCCGCGCCGAGTGCCACCAGCATGTGGGTGCGCACTCCGGCGGCCTTGCCCTTGCTCTCGCGCTCGAAACCGAGAATGCCGCCCAGGGTCGCGGCGATCAGCAGGCGCACGGTGATGCGTGTCAATTGCGAGGCATCTGCGATGTCAGCGAATTCGGCTTGCAGGGTCACCCAGACTTCGTGCCACCAGGCGTTCATGGCGTTGTCCTTGAGAAGGTCTTGGAAGGTGGACAGCAACGACCATTAATCGGTTGCACAGAACGATGACCGCCGGGCGTGCCCTAACACTGTAGATCCCGCTGAAAGAAGGACATCTCCATGACCGTGCGCATCGAAAACCAGACTTGCTTCTTTACCACCGAAGACGGCGAAGAAATTCGTCTGTGCACCGACGTCACCATCGTTACCGACGGGGAAAAAGCCATGTCCGCGGTGGACATCAACGGCCAGCACATTTACATCACCGAAGCAGAAGCCGACGCATTGACCGTAGCAGGTGCGGTCGACGGTCGCCGACACCTGAAGACGACGGACAGTGATTCGGTGATTTGACTGACCCGGATCAACATCGGCTGCAAACACCTGATATAGCCGCCTGCGTCCCGTTGCGAAAGGTGCTTCAACTTGTCGCAGGGGTGCGCGGGGCGCCCATCTGATCCGGTTTTTATTGCAATACCTGAGTCTGTTATGCAAACAGATGGCCGCTCATAGTGCTCATGCCTGATGGAGGCTGATGAGCGAAAGACCATGAGCGAGAGAATCCCCGTCCGAACCATAGAAAGTGCCCCGACCGTAAGAATCCATGAACCTTCACGCCCAAAGATGAAGGTCAAGACCAGTGACAACCTGATCCATACCCGTAGCTTCACCGGTTTGTTCCGCACCCTGCGCATGAGCGGTGCCGGCTTTCTGTTTCTGCTGTTCTTCGGCACCGTGTGGCTGAACTGGGGTGGCCGCCAGGCGGTGCTCTGGGACCTGTCCGAAAGCAAATTCCACATCTTCGGCGCGACGTTCTGGCCACAGGATTTCATCCTGCTCTCGGCCCTGCTGATCATTGCCGCGTTCGGGCTGTTCGCGATCACCGTGTTCGCCGGCCGGGTCTGGTGTGGCTATACCTGCCCGCAAAGCTCCTGGACCTGGATCTTCATGTGGTGCGAGAAAATCACCGAGGGCGAACGTAACCAGCGCATCAAACTGCAAGCCGCGCCCTGGGGCTTGAACAAACTGATGCGCCGTTCGGCCAAGCACTCGCTGTGGCTGGCCATCAGCCTGCTGACCGGTCTGACGTTCGTCGGCTACTTCACGCCGATCCGGCCGCTGGCCGAAGAACTGCTGACCTTGCAGCTGAGTGGCGTCAGCCTGTTCTGGGTGTTGTTCTTCACCGGCGCCACCTATATCAATGCCGGTTGGCTGCGTGAAGCGGTGTGCATGCACATGTGCCCCTATGCGCGGTTCCAGAGCGTGATGTTCGACAAAGACACCCTGACCATTTCCTACGACGTCGCCCGTGGCGAGAACCGTGGCCCGCGCAAGCGTGAGGTCAAACCGGCGCAAGTCGGGCTGGGAGATTGCATTGATTGCCAACTCTGCGTGCAAGTGTGCCCAACCGGCATCGACATCCGCGACGGCTTGCAGATGGAGTGCATCGGCTGCGCCGCGTGCATCGACGCCTGTGATTCGATCATGGACAAAATGGGCTACGCTCGCGGGCTGATCAGCTACACCTCGGAGCATCAGTTGCAAGGTGGCAAGACTCACCTGTTGCGGCCACGGCTGATCGGCTACACCGCCGTGCTGTTGGTGATGATCGGCGCTTTGGTGCTGGCCTTGGTCGAACGACCAATGGTGTCGCTGGACGTGAGCAAGGACCGCGGCCTGTTCCGTGAGAACAGTCAGGGGCAGATCGAAAACATCTACAGCCTGAAAGTGATCAACAAGACCCAGCAGCGCCAGGACTACCACCTGACGCTGGTCGACGGCGACGGTTTCCAATTACAGGGCAAAACCGAACTGAGCCTGGCGCCCGGCGAGATCGTCGATGTGCCGGTGTCGGTGGCAATGACGACGCAACGGCCGGAAAGCAGCTCGAAAAGCATCAGCTTCAAAATCGTCGACAGCGACGAGCCCGGCATCTACAGCGTGGCCAAAAGTCGCTTTGTAGCGCCAATGAACCGTTGAGTCTTTAAGATGCAAACCTTTGTGGTCAGGGAACAAGCGCCCTGGCCACAGTCATTCGATTCGATTCCATCGCGGGATACCGATGAAACGCTACGAAAAATTCGCCGATGACATCGCTGAACTGATCCGCTCCGGCGTTCTCGGCCCCGGGCAGCGCGTGCCATCGGTACGCTACGCCAGCCAGACCTACGGCGTCAGCCCCTCCACGGTGTTCCAGGCCTACTACCTGCTTGAGCGCCGCGGCTTGATCCGCGCCCGGCCGCGCTCCGGCTATTTCGTCAATGCCCATGCACCGCGGCCGTTTTCCGAGCCGGAGATCAGCAGCCAGGTCAACGAATCGACCGAAGTCGATGTCAGCGAACTGGTGTTCTCGGTCCTCGACTCGATCAAGGACCCAAACACCGTGCCATTCGGCTCGGCGTTCCCCAGCCCGACCCTGTTTCCATTGCAACGGTTGTCGCGGTCGCTGGCCAGTGCCAGCCGCGCGATGGACCCGCGCATGGTCGTGACCGACATGTCGCCGGGCAACCCGCAACTGCGTCGGCAAATCGCCCTGCGCTACATGGTCGGCGGGCTGATGCTGCCCATGGAAGAACTGCTGATCACCAACGGCGCACTGGAAGCGCTGAATCTGTGCCTGCAAGCCGTGACCCAACCCGGCGACCTGGTGGCCATCGAAGCCCCGGCGTTCTATGCCTGCCTGCAAATCCTCGAGCGACTGAAACTCAAAGCCGTGGAAATCCCGGTGCATCCGCGCGACGGCATCGACCTCGGCGTCCTTGCACAAACCCTGGAACGTCACCCGATCAAGGTGTGCTGGTGCATGACCAGTTTCCAGAACCCCATGGGCGCCACCATGCCCGAGGCGAAAAAACAGGAGCTGGTGGAGCTGCTGCGCCGCCACCAGGTACCGCTGATCGAAGACGATGTCTACGCCGAGTTGTATTACGGTCAACAGGCACCGAAACCGGCCAAGGCGTTTGATACCGAAGGCCTGGTGATGCATTGCGGCTCCTTCGCCAAAAGCCTTGCACCCGGTTATCGCATCGGCTGGGTGGCCGCCGGCCGCTACGCGCAAAAAATCGAACGGCTGAAGCTCATGACCTCGCTTTGCGCCTCGATGCCGGCGCAGGCCGCCATCGCCGACTACCTGCAGCACGGCGGCTACGACCGGCACCTGCGCAAACTGCGGTACGCGCTGGAAGAACAGCAAAGCGCGATGCTCGCAGCCATTGCCCGCTATTTCCCGGCACAGACTCGCGTCAGTCAGCCAGCGGGCGGGTACTTTTTATGGCTGGAACTGCCGGAGCAGATGGACTCGCTGAAGTTGTTTCAGATGGCGTTGGCCCAGGGCATCAGCATCGCGCCGGGCCCTATATTCTCGCCGACCCAAAGGTTCAGGAATTGCATTCGCTTGAATTACGGGAGCCCGTGGAACGAGGCTGCGGAAAAGGCAATGGAGACGTTGGGGCGGATTGTCAGGTCCTTCTGACGTTCAGATGTCGCTTGAAAGGACGCTATCGCGAGCAGGCTCGCTCCCACAGGACGACACGGTCAATTGTGGGAGCGACAATCCAGAGGTCTAACGTCCACCGCCCAAATCAACGAAAGTCCCGGTCGCATAGGAAGCCTTGTCCGACAGCAACCAGACAATCGCCTCCGCCACTTCGTCCGGACGCCCTCCCCGGGCCATGGGTATCGCCGACTCCAGTTTGCTGACCCGATCAGGATCGCCGCTCAGTGCATGGAAATCGGTGTAGATGTAGCCGGGGCGTACGGCGTTGACGCGGATGCCTTCGCCGGCCACTTCCTTGGACAGGCCAATGGTGAAGGTGTCGAGCGCACCCTTGGAAGCGGCGTAGTCGACGTATTCGTTGGGCGCGCCCAGGCGGGCGGCGACCGAAGACACATTGACGATGCTGCCGCCCTGCCCGCCGTGCTTGGGCGACATGCGCAGAATCGCGTGCTTGGCGCACAGGACGGGTGCCAGCACATTGGTCTTGAGGGTTCTGAGGATACGGAATTCGGACATTTCGTCGACACGGGACTTGTGGCCCACGGTGCCGGCGTTGTTCACCAGTGCGGTGACCCGGCCGAGCTCCGTATCGACCCGGTGAAACAGCGCGATCACTTCATCTTCGATGCTGACATCGGCACGCACGGCGATGGCTTCAGCGCCCAGTGCGCGGACTTTATCCAGCACACTCTGGGCCGCTTGTTCATCTGCCTGATAGTTGATGCAGATCCGGTAACCTTGTTCGGCGGCCAACAGGGCTGTGGCGGCACCGATGCCGCGACTGCCGCCGGTGATAACGATGACTTTGTCCATACAAGCTTTCCCCGTTTCAAGCGTAAGCGATCCGGGGGGAAGGATAACCGTCCTCTTCGGTTTTTGCATCGGTCTGTTGCCAGTCGATATGGCGAGGGAGCTAGTTCCCTCGCCACCGATCAGACGACGGCCGATTGCTCCGAACGGTGAATTTCCACGATGAAACGCTCGGCCGGCAATGGATGCCCGAGCAGGTAACCCTGCAATGAGTCGCAACCGAGTTGGGTCAGGAAGTCCTGTTGCATCCCGGTTTCCACGCCTTCGGCGACGATCCGCAAGCCCAGCGCCTGGCCCAGGGCGACAATGGCGGAAACGATGGCGGCGTCGTCGCTGTCTCGCTCCAGATCCCGCACAAAACCACGGTCGATCTTCAGTTCGTTGGCCGGCAGACGCTTGAGATACATCAAGCTGGAATAGCCGGTACCGAAATCATCGATGGACAGGTCAACGCCCATGTCCGACAGCGCCTGAAGCACCGTCATGCTCGCATCGGCATCGCTCATGGCCGTGGTTTCAGTAATTTCCAGGGTCAGGCTGTTGGCCGGCAGACGGTGCGTGCTCAGCGCCTTGGCGACACTTTGTACCAGGCCGACATGGCAGAACTGCATGGCGGAAAGGTTCACTGCGATGCGCCAGTCGGTGTAGCCGAGCACGTACCACTCACGCATCTGGCGGCAGGCTTCATTGAGCACCCAGTCGCCAATCGGAATGATCAGCCCGGTCTTTTCGGCGAGTTCGATGAACTTGTCCGGCAGCAACATGCCTTGCGTCGGGTGCTGCCAGCGCAACAACGCCTCGGCACCGACCGGCCGACCGTTGCCGGCATCGAACTTGGGCTGGTAGTGAAGGCTGAATTCGTTCCGGTCCAGCGCGTTGCGCAGGTCCTGCAGCAATTGCAGCTGCTTGCGCGCGTTGCTGTTCATCGAGGCATCGAAAAAGCTGTAGCCGTTTTTGCCTGCACCCTTGGCGTGATACATCGCCGCATCGGCATTCATCAGCAACTCATGGACGGTCTGGCCATTGCCCGGATAGAGCGCAATGCCGATGCTGGCAGAGATCTGCACGTCATGTTCGGCGACCCGGAACGGACGGGCGATCAATCCGACCTGGCGCGCCGCCAGGCCCATGGCGTCGATCTGCTCGCCCAGTTGCACCAGCAGCACGAACTCATCGCCGCCGATTCGCGCCAGGGTGTCCTGACTACGCAGGTCTTCACGCAAACGCAGGCTGACCTCGCACAACAACAGGTCACCCATATGATGACCAAAGGCATCATTGACCGGTTTGAAGCCGTCCAGATCGATGAACATCAACGCAAAACAACCACCCTCGGCGTTCACCCTGGACATCGCCTGCTCGATGCGATCGGCCAGCAGGACCCGATTCGGCAACCCGGTCAGGGTGTCGTGCAGGGCCAATTGGGTGAGTTCGCGGTTGGCTTCGGTCAGCGACTGGGCAAGGCCGGCGGTGCGGGCCTCCAGGCGCGCATCGAGGATCGACGTCAGCAAGGCAATGCTCAACACCGCCAGGGTGGTGATCAGGACGAGGTTGTCCAGGCCTTTGCCATTCAAGCCATTGACGGCAGCGCCGCAAAAGCTGCCATCCGCAAAACGCGCAGCGGCCATGCCGGTGTAATGCATGCCAACGATGGCAATCCCCATGATGACTGCCGCACCGCCGCGAATCAGGCGCACATACGGCGCGTGCTGGCGCAGGCGGAATGCGATCCATAGCGCCGCACCGGAGGCGCCCGCTGCGATCAGCAGTGATGCGCTGAACAGCGTCGGGTCGTAATCGATACCGGGCTGCATGCGCATGGCCGCCATGCCGGTGTAATGCATGGCACTGATCCCGGTCCCCATCGCCAGGGCGCCGAAAGCCAGTTGCCAGGCCGGCAGCTGCGGCTGACTGACCAGCCACAGGGCAAAGCCGCAAGACAGGATGCCGATCAACAGCGACAACACCGTCAAGGTGAGGTCGTAGCCCAGGTCGATGGGCAGCTTGAACGCGAGCATGCCGATGAAATGCATCGACCACACGCCAATGCCCATGGCAAAAGCGCCACCCGCCGTCCATAAATGCACGGCCCGTCCCTTGGCCGTGGCAATGCGTCCGGTCAAGTCGAGGGCCGTGTACGAAGCAAGAATCGCGACACAAAGGGAGATGATAACCAGCGTGGGGGAATAACTGCCGATGAGCATGAGACTTCTCGCCAACACCCTCCGTAATGGAATTCATTCTCGGCAGGGCAAATCCGGCGATTGTACTGATTCCAATTCAGAACGCACTCACAAAATTAGCAAAAGGCCAGCAGTCCGATGAAACGCTTGTTTTAAGGTTTCACCTTAACTGGGCTCAACTCCTGAAGTGATTGGGTGAGGCGCAGCGACTTGTGGGGGCGAGCCTGGTCCGGGCGGCGTTCCGACGATGCGGGCAGCCGATTCAAAATGGATGGCGCCTGACACAATGCCGTTGCTGGCAAGCCAGCGCCTACATATTGTCGCTGACCTGCAGTTGGCCATCCCAGCCGCCACCCAACGCCGCAATCAACTGCACGCTGGCAATCAAGCGACTTTGCAGCAGGTTCAGGCTGCTGCGCTCATTGTTCAGGGCCGCCGCCTGGGTCACCACCACATCGATGTACGCGATCAACCCGGCCTTGTACTGGTTCTGGGTCAAACGCAACGACTCACGGGCCGCATCCAGTGCCTGCTGACGTACGACCGCTTCGTCTTGCAGCACCTTGAGCTGAACCAGGTAATTTTCCACTTCACGGAAACCGTCGAGCACCGTCTGGCGGTACTTGGCCACGGTTTCATCGTAGGCCGCTTCGCTGCGGTCCACTTCCGCCGAACGCTGGCCACCGTCGAACAAGGTCATGGCCAGTTGCGGGCCGACCGACCAGAAGCGGTTAGGCAGGCTGATCCAGTTGGAGTACGTGCTGCTGCTGTACCCGCCATTCAGGCTCAGCGTCAGGTCCGGGTAATAGGCCGCCTTGGCCACGCCGATGTTGGCGTTGGCGGCCATGACCGAACGCTCGGCGGAGGCAATGTCCGGGCGTCGTTCCAGCAATTGCGAAGGCAGGCTCAGTGGCACTTGCGGCAATGCCGGGATGCTGTTGATTTCCACCAGGCTGAACTCAGCGGGCGGCAGACCGACGAGTACGGCAATGGCGTTTTCGAACTGGGCGCGCTGCCAGATCAGATCGACCATGTCTGCCTCGGTACCCTTGAGTTGCGTCTGCGCCTGAGCCACCGCGTCCTTGCCGGAAACCCCGGCGCGGTACTGGTTCTCGGTCATTTTCAGCGAACGCTGATAGGCCTCGACGGTCGCCTCCAGCAGGCGTTTCTGCTCATCGATCACGCGCAATTGCAGGTAGTTCTGCACCAGTTCCGACTGCTGGCTCAGGCGCATCGCCGCCAGATCGGCAAAACTGGCCTCGGCGTTGGCAGTGTCGGCTTCCAGGCCACGGCGCAGTTTGCCCCAGACATCCGCTTCCCAACTCACCCCCGCCTGGGCGGTGTAGGTGTCGCGAATGCCGCTGGAAGAACTGGACAGGCTGGAGTTGCTGCTGCCGGTGCCCTGGCTGGAGCGGTTCTTGCCGACGGTCAGGTCCACCGTCGGAAAAAACGCACCTCGGGCGCTGCGCACCAGGGCCTGGGCCTGGCGATACTGGGCTTCGGACTGGGCCACGGTCTGGTTGGACGCATTGAGTTTCTCGACCAGCCCATTGAGTTGCTGATCACCGTACAACTCCCACCACGCGCCGCGCGCCAGGGAATCGCTGGGATTGGCCTGACGCCAGCCGGCGGCTTCCTTGTACTGCGCCGGCGCGGCGGTTGGCGGGCGCTGGTAATCGGGGCCGACGGCGCAGGCACTGAGCATCGCCACACACAGCGACAGGCTCAACAAACGCGAGCCTCGAGCCGCGATCATCGGTGCAGTGAGGTTGTAAAGCGAACGGTCAGTCATAGCGGAGTTTCCAGAGCAGCATCGGTACGCACCCCACGCCAATGGTTGAAGCGATGGCGCAGCTTGTCGAGATAGAGGTAAACCACCGGGGTGGTGTAAAGGGTCAGCACCTGGCTGAAGATCAGCCCGCCGATAATCGTCAGGCCCAGTGGCTGGCGCATTTCCGCCCCTTCGGCACGACTGAGCAACAACGGCAAGGCGCCGAGGATCGCCGCCAGGGTGGTCATCAGAATCGGTCGTAAACGTTGCAGACAGGCATTGCGGATCGACTCCAGCGGCGCCATGCCTTGCTGGCGTTCGAGCTGCAGGGCCAGGTCGATCATCAGGATGGCGTTTTTCTTGACCACGCCGATCAGCAGGAACAGACCCAGCAACGAGATCAGGCTGAACTCCCCGCCCAGGGCATAGATCGACAGCAACGCACCGACCCCGGCCGAGGGCAAGGTCGACAGAATGGTCAGCGGATGGATGTAGCTTTCATACAGCACACCCAATACCAGATACACCGCCACCAGCGCGCCAAGGATCATGAACGGCTGGCTCTTCTGGGTGGCGGCAAAGGCATCGGCGGTGCCGGCCATTTTCACGATCACGTCTTCCGGCATCCCCAGCCTGGCAATCGCTCGCTCGATGGCCGCCGTGCCCTGCTCCACCGTGACCCCTTCGGCCATGTCGAAGGAGATGCTTTCCGAGGCGAACTGCCCTTCGTGGCTGACCCGGTCATCTTCCAGGCTGTTTTCGTAGTGAGCGATGGTCGACAGCGGAATCCGCGCACCGGCAGCGGTAATCACCTGAACCTGCTTGAGGGTGATCGGGTCCTGGGCATATTTCGGGTTGACCTCCATCACCACCTGGTACTGGTTGAGGCTGTCATAGATGGTGGAAATCTGCCGCTGACTGTAGGCGTTGTTCAGCACCGCCGTGACCATATTCATGTCGACCCCCAGGCGCTTGGCCTGGTCGCGGTCGACAATCAAGGTCACTTGTTGGGCGCCACGGCCTTCACGGGCGTCAATCGCGGTCAGCTCCGGCAACGCCCTCAGCGCCGTGACGACTTTCGGGTACCACTCGCGCAACTCGCCAAGATCGGCGCTTTGCAAAATGTAGGAGTACTGCGACGTGGTCTGCTCGCGACCACCACCGAATTGCAGGTCCTGGTCGGCCATCAGCATCAATTGCGCGCCAGCGACCTTGGGCATTTCCTTGCGTAGACGTTCGATGACTTTCTGCGCCGAAATATTGCGTTCCTTGATCGGTTTCAAACGCACCAGCATGAAAGCGTTATTGGTGCCGTTGGTGCCACCGATGAAACCGGCGACGCTTTCCACGGCTTCGTCCTTGAGCACGGCGCGGCGGAATATCTCCATTTTCGGCTGCATCACGCTGAACGACAGGCCGTCATCGCCGCGCACAAAACCGATCAACTGGCCGGTGTCCTGTTGCGGCATGAAGGTTTTCGGCACGACCACGTACAGCGCAACGTTGACGCCAACGGTCACCAACAGACTCAACAAGGTCAACCGCCGATGACGCAGCACCCAGTCGAGGCTCGTCGCGTATTTTCCGACCAGCCATTCGTTGGCCTGCCGGCTCCAGCGCTGCAAGCGGTTTTCCTGGCCCGGCACATGGGGCTTGAGCCAACGCGCGCAAAGCATCGGCGTGAGCGTCAGCGAGACCACCAGCGACACCACGATCGACGCCGCCAGGGTGATCGAGAACTCGCGAAACAGACTTTCGATGATCCCGCCCATGAACAGGATCGACAGGAACACCGCCACCAGCGACACGTTCATCGACAGCAGGGTGAAACCGACTTCCTGGGCACCGAGGTACGCGGCCTTCATTGGCCGTACACCTTCGTCGATGTGCCGGGAAATGTTCTCCAGCACCACGATGGCATCGTCCACCACCAACCCGGTGGCCAGAATCAGCGCCATCAACGACAGGTTGTTCAGCGAGAAGCCATAGAGGTACATCACCGCGAAGGTGCCGACCAGCGACACCGGCACTGCCAGGGTCGGAATCAGCGACGCTCGGAAGTTACCGAGAAACAGGAACACCACCAGAATCACCAGGGCCACGGCGATCAGCAGGGTCATCTCCGCTTCGTGCAGCGTGGCCTTGATCACCGGCGAGCGGTCCATGGCCAGGTTCAGTTTGACGCTGGCCGGCAGCACCGCCTGCAACGCCGGCAACTGGGCCTTGATCTCGTTGACCGTCTCGATGATGTTGGCGCCGGCCTGCCGGTTGATCACCAGCAACACCGCCGAATCGTTGTTGAAGAAACCGCTGTTGTAGCGGTCCTCGACGCCGTCGCTGACCTTGGCCACATCCTTCAGGCGCAAGGCTGCACCGTCGGCGTAGTGAATGATCAGCGATTCGTAGTCCTTGGCTTTTTCCAGTTGATCGTTGGCCTGGACCTGCCACAAGCGCTGGCTGTCCTCCACCGAGCCCTTGGGCCGGCGCACGTTGGCATTGGCGATGGTGTTGCGCACATCGTCCAGCGCCACGCCGTACTGATTGAGCGCCTGGGGTTCGAGTTCGATGCGCACCGCCGGCAGCGAACTGCCGCCAATCTGGACCTCACCGACCCCCTGCACCTGGGACAGGCTCTGGGACAGGATGGTCGAAGCCAGGTCGTAGAGCTGGCCCTTTTCCAGCACATCCGAGGTCAGCGACAACACCATGATCGGCGCCTGGGACGGGTTGACCTTCTTGTAGGTCGGCATGCTGCGCATACCGCTGGGCAACAGGTTACGCGAGGCGTTGATCGCCGCTTGCACCTCCCGCGCCGCGCCGTTGATGTCGCGGTCGAGGTCGAATTGCAGGATCACCCGGGTCGAGCCCTGGCTGGAGCGGCTGCTCATGGTGTTGACACCGGCGATGGCGCCGAAGGAACGCTCCAGCGGCGTGGCCACGGTGGACGCCATGACCTCCGGGCTGGCGCCAGGCAGGCTGGCCTGCACCACGATCACCGGAAAGTCCATTTGTGGCAGCGGCGACACCGGCAACAGGCCGAAGCTGACACCGCCCAGCAGCATGATCGCCAGGCTCAGCAACATGGTCGCGACCGGGCGCTTGATGAAAGGACCGGAAAGGTTCATGGCTGCTCTACCGCTTCCACGGACTCAGGCTTGCGGCCCCAGCGCCGACCGAGGCGGTCGAAATACAGATAGATCACGGGCGTGGTGAACAGCGTCAGCACCTGACTGACCAACAAGCCGCCCACCATCACCAGGCCCAGCGGCTGGCGCAATTCCGCCCCGGAACCGGTGGCCAACATCAGGGGCACCGCACCGAACAGGGCCGCCAGGGTGGTCATCAGGATAGGCCGAAAGCGCAGCAAGGCGGCTTGATAGATCGCCGTTTCCGGGTCCATGCCCTGATTGCGCTCGGCGTCCAGGGCGAAGTCGATCATCATGATCGCGTTCTTCTTCACGATGCCGATCAGCAGGATGATGCCGATGATCGCGATCATGCCCAGGTCATTGCCGCTGAGGATCAACGCCAGCAACGCGCCGACCGCCGCCGAGGGCAGGGTCGAAAGAATGGTGATCGGATGGATGTAGCTTTCGTACAGCACGCCCAACACGATGTACATGGTCACCACCGCCGCCAGAATCAGCAGCAAGGTACTCGACAGCGACGCCTGGAAAGCCTGGGCCGCACCCTGGAACTGGGTCTGCACGCCAATCGGCATGCCGATGTCCTTCTGCACCTGCTCGATGATCTGCACCGCATGCCCCAGCGCCACGCCGGGCGCGAGGTTGAACGACATCATCACCGCCGGGAACTGGCCGATATGGGTGATCGCCAGTTGCGCCTGGCGCTCTTCGATGTGCGCCAGGCTGGACAAACGCACCTGACCGCCATCGGTGGTCTTGACGTGGATCTGCTCCAGCGCCTGCGGGCCGATCTTCTCCCCGGACTGCGATTGCAGCACCACGCGGTATTGGCTGGCCTGGGTATAGATGGTGGAAATCTGCCGCTGGCCGAAGGCGTCATACAGCGCATCGGTGATGTTCGACACCGAGACCCCGACCCGCGACGCGGCATCCCGGTCGATCACCATATAGACCTGCAAGCCCTTGTCCTGCAAATCACTGGCGACGTCTGTCAGCTCCGGCCGTTGCGCCAGGGCCTCGACCAGACGCCCGCTCCACAGGCTGAGCAGTTCGGAGTCCGGCGACGACATGCTGAACTGATATTGCGTACGGCTGACACGGTCCTCGATGGTCAAATCCTGCACCGGCTGCATGAACAGGCGAATGCCGACCAGTTTGTCCAGCTCCGGTTGCAATCGGGCGATCACCGCCGTTGCGCTCAGGTCGCGCTCGCTGTGGGACTTGAGATTGATCAGCAACCGACCGCTGTTGAGCGTCGAGTTGTCGCCATCGACGCCGATATACGACGACAGGCTTTCGACAGCGGGATCAGCCAGGATCACCTTGGCCAGTTCCTGTTGACGTTCGCTCATCGCGGCGAAGGAAATCGACTGCGGCGCCTCGGAAATCCCCTGGATCACCCCGGTGTCCTGTACCGGAAAGAAGCCCTTGGGCACGACCATGTATAGCAATACCGTCAGCGCCAGGGTGGCGATGGCCACCAACAGGGTCAGTGGCTGGTGCTTGAGCACCCACTGCAATTTGCGCCCATAGGCCGCGATCATCCAGTCGATGAACGCGCCACTGGCGCGATAGAAACGGCCTTGTTCTTCTTCCCTGGGTTCACGCTTGAGCAGCCGCGCGCACATCATCGGCGTCAGGGTCAGGGACACCACCAGGGAAATCAGGATCGCCACCGACAGGGTGATGGCGAACTCGCGGAACAACCGCCCCACCACGTCCGCCATGAACAGCAGCGGGATCAACACCGCGATCAGCGACAGCGTCAGGGAAATCAGGGTGAAGCCGATCTGCCTGGCGCCCTTGAGCGCCGCATTCAGCGGACTGTCGCCCTCTTCGATAAATCGGGAAATGTTCTCCAGCATGACGATTGCATCGTCCACCACGAAACCGGTGGCGATGGTCAGGGCCATCAGGGTCAGGTTGTTGACCGAGAAGCCCGCGAGGTACATCACGCCAAAGGTGCCGATCAGCGACAGCGGCACGGCCACCGACGGAATGATCGTGGCGCTTGCCCGACGCAGGAACAGGAACGTCACCATCACCACCAGCGCGATGGCGATCAGCAGCTCATGCTGCACGTCCTTGACCGAGGCGCGGATGGTCTGGGTACGGTCAGTCAACACGGTCACGTCGAGGCCGGCCGGCAGGTTGTCGGTAATGCTCGGCAACAAGGCCTTGATCCGGTCAACCACCTCGATGACGTTGGCCCCGGGCTGGCGCTGGATGTTCAGCAGCACCGCCTGGTTTTCGTTGGCCCACGCCGCCAGGCGTTCGTTCTCGGCACCGTCGACGATCTCGGCCACATCCTTGAGACGCAATGGCGCGCCGTTGGCGTAAGCCAGGATCAGGTTGGCGTAGTCCTTGGGCGAGGTCAGTTGATCGTTTGCATCGAGCATCGAAACCCGGGTCGGGCCATCGAAGTTACCCTTGGGCTGGTTGACGTTGGAGGCGCCGATCAGCGTGCGCACGTCCGACAGGTTCAGGCCGTTGGCCGCCAGGGCCTCGGGGTTGACCTTGATCCGCACTGCCTGACGCTGGCCGCCGGCGATGCTGACCATGCCGACGCCGCTGATCTGGGCGATCTTCTGCGCCATGCGCGTGTCGACCAGGTCGTTGAGCTTGGGCAGCAGCATGGTCTTGGACGTGATGGCCAGGGTCAGCACCGGCGTATCGGCCGGGTTGACCTTGTTGTACACCGGAGGTGCCGGCAGGTCCTTGGGCAACAGGTTGGTCGCGGCATTGATCGCGGCTTGCACCTGCTGCTCGGCGACGTCCATGTTGATGTCGAGGCTGAAACGCAGGGTCAGTACCGAGGCGCCGCCAGAGCTGGTGGACGCCATTTGTGTCAGGCCGGGCATCTGCCCGAACTGACGTTCAAGCGGCGCAGTCACGGCACTGGTCATGACGTCCGGGCTGGCGCCGGGATAGAGCGTCATCACGCGGATGGTCGGGTAATCGACCTGGGGCAATGCCGAGACCGGCAACAGTCGATAAGCGATTACACCGGCCAGAATAATGGCCAGCATGCTCAGGGTGGTCGCTACCGGGCGAAGGATGAACAGCCGCGAGAGATTCATGCGCCGCCCTTTTTCGCCTTGTCGGTGGTCGCCGGCTCAGCGCCGTTTGCCGCCGATTTGCCTTGCAGGTGGCCGGCCGGGCTGGTCGGCACGTCCTCGGGGGTGTTGACCACTTCCACGTCGCTGCCGTCCTTCAGGCGATCGGTGCCCTCCAGCACCACGCGATCACCTGCGGAAAGGCCTTCGGTGACCACAGTGTTCTCGCCGTCGCTGGCGCCGATTTTCAACTGGCGAATCTTGACCTTCTTGTCGCCGTCCAGGGCATAGACGAAGGTGCCATTGGTGCCGAACTGGATCGCCGCGGAAGGCGCGAGTACCACGTCTTTGAGGGTGTCGGCCAGCAGGCGCACATTGACGAACTGGTTGGGGAACAGCGACTGGTCACGGTTTTCGTACCGCGCCTTGAATTTCAGGGTGCCGGTGGTGACGTCGATCTGGTTGTCCAGGCTCTGCAACACACCGGTGGCCTGCAATTTGGTGTCACCGCGATCCCAGGCCTCGGCCGGCAGCTTGGCGCCGCTGCGATAGCGGGCCAGCACGACCTCGAGGCTGTTTTCCGGCAGGGTGAAGGCCACGCTGATCGGTTGGGTCTGGGTGATGACCGCCAATGCCGTCGTGTCGTTGGCTGCCACCAGGTTGCCGACGTCCAGTTGCCGCAGACCGACGCGCCCGGCGATCGGTGCGCGGATCCGGGTGAATTCGAGATTGAGCTTGGCGTCGTTGACCGCCGCCTGATTGGTCTTGACCGTGCCCTGGAACTGACCTACCAGCGCTTCGGCGGTGTCCAGGGTTTGCTTGGCGATGCTGTCTTCGCGGTACAGGCCGCGATAACGCTCGACGTCCACCTGGGCGTTTTTCAGCTGTGCCTGGTTCTGCAGCAAGGTCCCTTCGGCCTGGAGCAAGGCGTTCTGGTAGGGGCGCGGGTCGATCTCGGCCAGCAGGTCGCCCGCTTTGACCATCTGCCCTTCTTCGAAATAGATCTTGACCAGCTCACCGCCAACGCGGCTGCGCACGTTGATGGTATTCAGCGCCGTGACAGTGCCCAGCGCCTTGTAGTACAGCGGGAAGTCGCCCTTGACTGCGGGTGCCACTCGCACCGGAACCGGCCCGGTCGCACCGCCGAACCCTGGCCGCATCGCGCCTGACTTGCCCGTGTGTCCGGCAACGGCTTTTTGCCCCGCAGCGTCTTTCGGCACAGCGCCGCCGGGCCAGAATTTCCAGCACAGACCAGCGATGACCAACAGGACAAGCAGGCCAAACAGCCAGCGACGGGGACTACGGGGGGCGGAGGATTGCATTGAGTGATCAACCATTAGGCGCGTGGGCTTCTTTTACATGAGGCTGAACGATAAGCACTGGCGGGTCTTAAGCAAAGCGCCTTTACCGGCAATTTACTTTCGGCTTACGTATCAGGAGATTTATCCAAGACACTGAAACACAAATGAAAACGGCCTGGGGAGGGCCAGGCCGTTAACAAATGTAAACGCAGGCTTATTTCAGTACAGCAAGTGCCGCTTCGTAGTTCGGTTCTTCAGCGATTTCCTTGACCAGTTCGCTGTGCAGGACGTTGTCGTTCTCGTCCAGCACCACCACGGCGCGGGCAGTCAGGCCTTTGAGCGGGCCGTCAGCGATGGCCACGCCGTAGTTCTCGATGAACTCGGCACCGCGCAGGGTCGACAGGTTCTGTACGTTTTCCAGGCCTTCGGCGCCGCAGAAACGGGCCTGGGCGAACGGCAGGTCAGCGGAGATGCACAGCACCACGGTGTTGGCGACGTCATTGGCCTGGGCGTTGAACTTGCGCACGGAGGTGGCGCAGGTCGGAGTGTCGACGCTTGGGAAGATGTTCAGCACTTTGCGCTTGCCGGCGAAGTCCTTCAGGGAGACGTCGGACAGATTGCCGGCAACCAGGGAAAAGGCTGGCGCCTTGGAACCGGCTTGAGGCAGTTGGCCGTTGACTTGAACCGGGTTGCCTTTAAGAGTGACTTGAGCCATGAACGGAGTCCTTCTGAACGTTGTGGTAGAGAAATTTGAAGAGGTCGAAGTTAACCACGAAATGGTCGGACGACCTACTCTGGATACAAATTGTGAACAGTCGTCGAGCAATCTGAAATCCCGCGCTTGCACAATCACCACAAAACCCTGTGGGAGCGGGGCTTGCCCGCCCCGATAAGCAATCGCCCTCCCCAGCCGCCACCCGGCGTTCATCACGAAAGACACGCATCGACCCCGTTGGCGAATTTTTTCGCAACAGTGTCGATTGGGTGCTCCGCCATACGACTATAAATTGAATCACTCAAATTCAGCGGAGATCGAAACCATGCGATTCATGATCATCATCAAAGCCAGTCAGGACTCCGAAGCCGGCGTCATGCCCAGCAACGAATTGCTGACCGCCATGGGCAATTACAACGAAGAGCTGGCCAAGGCCGGCATCCTCGTCGCGGGCGAAGGCCTGCACCCCAGCAGCAAAGGCGCCCGCGTGCGCTTCTCGGGCGACAAGCGCACGGTGATCGACGGCCCGTTCGCCGAAACCAAGGAACTGATCGCCGGCTACTGGCTGTGGCAGGTGAAATCCAAAGAAGAGGCCATCGAGTGGGTCAAGCGCTGCCCTAATCCGATGCCGGGTACTGAGGCCGAGATCGAGATTCGGCAGGTGTTCGAGATGGAGGATTTCGGCGAGGAGTTCACGCCGGAACTGCGAGAGCAGGAAGAGCGGGCGTTTGGGCAGAAGAAGTGCTGAATATTTGTGCCTGAGCAGGTAACGACGATTCGTGCGATCACGTCCCGGGCATTACCCGCCTCAATGGACGTGATCGAATGCTCGACGATCACCTGCTAGACGGGATACTCATGTCGGTTTCTAAACATGACATAAACAGGATCCAGCTCTGACGCGGCAGGGAAAACCACAATGTAGTCGTCAAAATGGACACCTTCGTTATTGCCCAAGGGCGTCAGAACCGGGACGGGAGGAGATACAACAAAAAGCAACGAACGTGATTGTTGCCAGTTCCCAGGTTCGTTGTTTTCAAGAGAAATCTCGCCGGCCCAGGAAATCGTAACCGGCGCTGCGCCATCAGCAGTAAAACTGTAGGTGTTCACCCCTTGGCCTGGATATGCCGACCTGACCCGCACTTTGGGAGTTGAGTGTCCAGATAAAGACGCAGTGACGAAAACCTGCGACATGGAACTAATACCCTGTATGCCCAGGAGCGAGGCGCCAGGTGTGGCGGTAATGACGGCGGAACTCATCCTGAATGGGATCTCTATCTCCGCCCTGTTCCGTGCCAGTGCTTGCCAATCCATACCTTCGATAGGTACCAGTTCTGACAACGGCGTGCCAAGGCCGTAAATCTGGGCATCTGCACGACTGGAAAATCCGAAATGCAGCACAGGAGCGCACTGGGTGGCGAGTGGAGCACCAGTAGTGTTCTGCCATGAAAATTCAGCCACCGCCGAGCGGATGGATTTTTGCAGATCAACCTGTTGCGACAACTCCAACGCTGATGACTTGCCTTGAAGCAGCAAGGCAGGGCGTTTGCCGATAAAGTTCAATGACCCATTAATTACACAAGCAGCATGGGCCGGACCAAGTTTGGCGAGGCTTCGTGAACGGATCAAATGTTGCTGCGCGGTGTTCAGCATCGCTTCTGCTTCAACATGAACAACAGGGTGGCGCTGGTTAATGTCCGCCAATCGCGCAAGGTACTGAATATGTGTTGTGTTGATCTGTTGAGCGATGTTTTGCCACTGCGCGTGTTCGGATCGGGCATAAGTCAGGTCATCCTGTGCTCTGCTTTTGGCTAATTCAATCCATGTTTTCCGAAACTCGAACGTTCTGGCCGCGCTCCTGGTTTCACGATGGGCTCGTTCGAGATTGCGAATGTTCGCTTCCTGTACGGATATTTCCAGTTGGGTACCTTGAAGGCCTCTAAAGTACAGGACAGCCTGTTCAAATTTTTCAAAGGCTTGCTTGACTGCCTGATCCAACAAGGCCAAATCTGAAGCAATTTTTTGCACTTCAGCGAAGGCACGGGCAATTGGGCTCATCGCTAACGGTGGAGGTGATACGGATGACGATACGCCCTTGAATGCAACCATGCCTTGTTTCTGGTACCAGTCGCTAACGGCGTACACAACCCAAACCGCGCTATTGGAGCCGAATCTTTCATCGGGATAAAACAATAAATCCGCACCTTGGGGATGGCCGACTATGCGGTCGAAATAATTGATCAGGTCGTCATGTTCTCGCTTGGGTAGATCCACGGCCCAGATTTTTTCGACCAATGCCTCAAACTCCAAAGCTGTGTATTCCTTGAGTGTTGCTTTAAGTTCCATCCTTGGTTCTTCCTTGTTTTTCTCGGGCGAGTTGCCGAAGACGAAGACATCTGCTCGATCAAGAGCAGATGCCATCGTAGGGTTGTGAATTATTCTGGCTTGAAGCCGGGTTTGTTATTGGCGGCACGCCATGCTTTGACTTCTTTAAGGATGCCTTCGGGGCTGTCTTCCTGACCTTCTCTTGGATAGAAGATGACGTCTGAACGGCCTGGGTGCTCTGTGACTGACTCAAAATGGCTTAAGAGTCTGTCTCGATACTCCTCAAGCGCTCGTCCTTTTAAATTGCTTGCCTGATGAAAAAACTCGCCCAAAAAAGCCAGAAACTCCGCCTCAGTGTAATCCTCGAGCTTCGCTTTAAAAGAGATCATTATGGTTACCTTTATGCAGTCGAATATGACGTATAGGGGTCATTACCAATAAATTATCCAGATCATAAACAGCGCCATCTTTTGAAATTTCAATTTGATGATGGAGCTCGAATGCCTTCCGCTCTCCTGCTTGATCAATCAACGTGGGATATGGAGCTGAACCATCTCGCATTCTTTCGAGGTTACCTTTATTAAATTGCGTACTTAGTAATGCGTCCGCCGCAACAGCCTTCCAAGCAGCTGCCATCGTAGAGATGTGAATTATTCTGGCTTGAAGCCGGGTTTATTATTGGCGGCACGCCATGCTTTGACTTCTTTCAGGATGCCTTCGGGACTGTCTTCCTGACCTTCTCTTGGGTAAAAGATCACATCCGAGCGGTCTGGATGCTCGGTTACCCATTCGAAATGCTGCACCCCCTTGGCGATGAAATTATCAAACGCTTCTGCAGACAAGTCGTCTCGCTCCTCATAAAGGCCGCGTAAAAACTCCAAAAACTCAGCTTCTGTGTAGTCTTCAAGTTCCTCTTTGAAAATCATGATTAATTTCCTCGCCCATGAAAATCAATGCACCGTCTTGGTGTCATTACAACAAAATTGTCCGCTTCGAAAACTCCGCTTCGCTGGGCAACCTCTACGAAATGGCAAGCTTCGACTTTAATTCGCACTCAATTCATTTCCGATAATGAAGCGCGCCCAAAAAACCACAAACCTGAAATACCAGCCCCCGTCTCCTCCTCATCAATAGCCGCAATCATCTCGATTAGCGGCAGGATCGAATATCCGAAAACGGAAAACAACGTTATATTTAGACGAGCTAATATTCATCAAGCCCGCATTTTACACCCCTGAACAACTGCTCACAAAACTCAGCCGTTACAGCAAGGTTTTAATCATGATCTTTATCGACCAATGTAAAGACCAAGGTTTTAACTTCCATTGCCGCTGTATATTGAAATACGACCTTCTTGCCTGGAAAAACAACAGGATCCAGCAGATAGGATTCCCATCCACCTGTTTGGCCCATAGGTTCTGGCATTTTGATTGGACCTCTTGATTCCATTGGTTGACCGAAGAGCGCATGCACATCGGACTGGGTCATGGCCATTCTGTAGGGAGCAGGAAGGTCGCCTTTATATCTCACCGTAGTAGGCATTGTTTCCTTCAAAGTGAAAAATAAACTATCCAACACTTTAGTTTCATACCAAAACGTCAGTTCTACTCCATCTTCGACCTCAAGATCCAGCCGATTAGACCCAGGATAGAGTTCAACAAGAGATTGGGCAGGAATGATTCCGCTTGCCATCAACGACTTATATGTGCGACCAACTCCTGCTATCAGTTCCATGACTTTTGCCGCGTCCATTAGTACCACCCCTGTTGTTTATGAAGAGCATGTAACCTCTCGCACCCAATCTCGATGTTGCCTTCGTCGAGGTGTGAGTTATTCAGGCTTGAACCCAGGTTTATTATTGGCGGCACGCCATTCTTTGACTTCTTTCAGGATGCCTTCGGGACTGTCTTCCTGGCCCTCCTTTGGGTAGAAGATGACGTCTGAACGGTTTGGATGCTCGGTGACCAGCTCAAAGTGTTTGATGCGTTTTAGCATGTATTTATCAAATTCATCCGCAGTCAAATCTCCTCCACCTTCAAAAAGCTCTCTAAGAAACTCCAAAAATTCAGACTCCGTGTAGTCTTCGAGACGTGAGTTTTCTTTCATGGTTGTGTTCCTCCTTTATGCTCTAGAACATGTCGTCTCGGTGTCATTACGACAATATTTTCCATGTCGTAGACCGCTCCTCCTTGCGCAATCTCCACTTGATGATGAAGCTCGAATTTTACTCGACCACCATACTGATCATTCGTGCTCGGGAAGGGCGCAATACCCTTGCCCATAAATCTCAGATTGGTAGCACTGAATTGAGCACTTAAAATCGTGTCCGCCGCAACAGCCTTCCAAAACGCCTCCCTGAACCGATGAAAATTAGCAAACTCACGCCCTCTTAACTGATCAGCAATCTGCGAAGGTATAGGCGCTCCCTGCGCTCGCGCAGCCTCCCCCAACCATACCCCCGAAACCGCTTTCCCCACTCCGGTCGCAACCCCCGGATCATCCCGTCGATCACGAAACAGGGCATCCGGCGAAGGCAATTCCATATCCCCCGGAAACCCCGGAATACTCGCACCAATCTCCCCCTCATCGACAGCCGGAAACGTCTCGATTGGCGGTAGGACGGGGATGGCCGGGCTGCCGGGATAAACCAACGGGTCGGTCGGTGTGATCGGCGATGTCGTCGATCCGAGGTGTTCGCTGCCCGGCGGCACCAAGGGTTTCCAGCTGTTGGTCGACGGAATCGGCCAGGGTACAACGGCAGGTACGACTCCAATCCAACCCTCGGCACTGTTCGGCACCTTGATGCTGATTTGATCGAGATTGAAAGGGTCAGACCAGAATTGCGGTCGTTCCTGATAACGCAGTTCGAACTCGCGGTTTTCACCTACCCAGGTACTTTTTGGAGCATAAGGGGCAAAGCCCTGTGCAATGCGTTTTTTGTTCACTTCATCGAATGCAGCGGTGAGCTCTCTTTGCTCACCAAGCGCTCGCCACAGCGCTTTATCAAAGGCATCGAACGTCTTGAACTGCCTGCCTCGAATCTGATCACCGATCTGCGCCGGGATGGCGGCACCCTTTGCCTGGCTGGCTGCTTTCCACCAATCCGTCGTGGCCATTTGCCCGGTCCCGGTGGCGACGCCCGAGCCCATGGGAGGCACATCGAAGGACAGGTATGTCGGCGAAAGGCCGGGCACACAAACAATGCAATCCTGAATACGCAGATCGACACCTTGCGGGACGTCCTGAACCTGCGGTTCGGTCACTGTCAATTTCGTTTGAGCGGGTACGCTGGATTGGGACGCGGCGTCAGCGGTGAATTGCACGTACCGGGTGGCTGCCCCCGGGATCTCGGCGGTATAGAGACCGGTCAGTGGATCCAATACTCCATTCACCACCGGAACTTGTGAATCGATCTCGCCCCCGGTACTGGCGACGATGATTGCAGTGCCCTCTGGTACGGCTAAAGGTTTGAGCCGGTATTCGACCTCCACCGAGCCACCAGAGTCAGCGATCGCTTGCAGCTCTTGATTGTCATAGAGGTCCAAAACTTGAGCTGGAACTCCGACAGCATGGAACAAGTGCGTTCTTTGCTCGGGTGACAATTCTCCATTACCCAGTTCGGATGGATAGGTCATCCCTGTGACAAATATCGCAACTTGGCGAATGGAAAGGGTCCTTCCAACGGCTACCAATCCTGATTTAATTACCGCCCGCGCTATGGCGACTGCCATTGCATCGGCTGCTCCCGCAACCCAAAGCCCGTTCGGACTGAACAGCATCGACGACGCACTGACTAGCGGCGCGGCAGGCAAACTCAAGGTATTGGCCTGCCGGAGTCGCTCTAATCGCACATCCCCATCGGCTTGTTGCTTGAACTTGATGCGTGCATCACGTTGCTCGGCGATCTGGCGATGTCGCTCCCAGACCGCCTCCCGCTCCCGCCAGACAATGGTTTGTTCAGCATGCAACCTGGATAGCGCACTGGATTTTTCCGCTAACGCATTGATCTGGGCCGTTAATAATCTTGCTTCATGGGCAGCGTTGTAGGCGCTTTCCCAAACCTCATGCCCGTTATTGAGCGCTTCGCCATACTGGTCCAGCCGTGCAAGATAATCACTCGCGGAACGAGTAAGCGCATCGTGGCCATCGAATGAATGGGCTGCCCCTTTTTTTGCGTCGAGTTCCGATGTCTTGCGGGCGATCAGTCCGTCGATTTCGCTTTTTTCTTTGGTAATGACGTACAGTTGCCAGCGTTCGCTCGAATCATGGACAGGAGGTCGACGGGCCGCCAAAATTTCCTGCTCAAGCGATAACGCCAACTGCGCAGATCGGCCCGCGAAGTGTTGATCTATAACTGCTCTAAAACTGTTATAGCGAGGCGTCCAACTCGCGAGAAGTTGCTGTCGCGCCAGTACACGAGCATGCTCCTGCGCTTGTGCCGCATCGGCCGCGGCCTGTGCTCGTTTTCGAGCCTCAGCGGCCAGGTACTCCTGCTTGACACGTTTTCTCGCGTTTTTAGTTTTTTGACTGACCCCACCAAATACCCCTGACGCACCGACTCGGTTACCGCCGAAACTACCTCCGCCACCGCCACCGCTCGAAGCCGGCGGCCCGGACCTGATCACTACGTCTCCCGACGATCCATCGTTTAATGTGTTTTGTGCCATACAGTCTCTCCTTGTCTGTAAGGCGCAGCTTGTCGAGGGGATGTGGGTCAGGTGCGGTACATATTTATAGGATTGGATTTGTATCGAATGTCCGGATTTTTCGGTGACGCCAAACCGTGATGTCTTGCATCAAAATGCCCGCTTCCACGACCCTGCAGCGCCTTGCGGCATTGCCTACAACTACGCCAGAATCCGCCGGCTTGTGCGCCCTGGAGGCCCTCGGTAACTTGCTTCGCGTCACTGATGGTCAGTGATCGGGTTTAGTAGCCCGGCTTGTTGCTAACGGTTGCATAAGTGCCATCCGGTCAGGTGTTCACCTGCATTTGATGGCGGCTGTGCGCATGGCACCTTCAGGTGCGCCGGGTTGGCAACGTACCGGTCTACTAACTTGCGCATAGCTGCCACCCTTTCGTTTAGTAGCGAGTGGGTTGCGGCACTACTTTTAGAGGTACGTTGCCATGATCAAACAGACGCAAAATCCCCCGGACACCGATCCGGACACCCTCAACCAAACGCCCCGCCTACCCAGCAACATCTTCTTCATCGCCCCCGACATCGACAACCAGACCCTGCTCGAATACGCCTGTGAATCGCTGGCCTCGGCGAATGTCATGGCCAGTGACTTCGCCAGGTATCTGAAGGGGTCCCAGAGCAATACGCTGTTGGGTATTCAACAGTCGATCATGCTGGGCGAACTGGCAGTCAACCGGGTGCTGGATAATCTTGACCCGCGCTGATCACGCCTAAGCACAGATCCTTGAAACCCGCCTTTTGTGCTCACACAGACGGCGGGTTTCGTCGTTTCAATCCGTGCGCTCACGCCTTACCTGCTGATTTTTATTGACTTTTTAGTACACATAGGCACCGAAATTCCGCCTGCAAAATCCAGAGAATCAATCCCTTCGACTGGCTAAACCGTGGTGAGCTGCTAGCGTCAAAAGGACGTGTCCTACAGGCTAGAGAGCAAAGAGACTACGTCGCAACGGCCGCCTAGTGCCGAGCAGTCCAAATGAGCCACCAAGGAACCGGGGAATCATGTCGAACACCATGGGGATGTGCGTCTGTCTTTTGGCGAACTTGCATGCGCCTGGCTTTTATACCCTCAACAACCCGCTGAACCCGGCGCCAGATATCAACCTGCAAGACGTCTGCGCCCTCAAGCTGCATGCTGCTGCCTCCCTCCCCGCCAGCGCCCGTTCAGATCCGCATGGCGGCGATTTGCGCTACCTGAAAACCACCGGCACGCCCCACTCGGTTTGGGTGGCGGCAAAATCTGCAAACCCGGGCCTGATATCACCAACGTCTTCTTCGAACCGCATGGACCGTCAGTTACGGCCAGCAAGGAGTTCTTATGCACGGTGCCATTCGCGCAGCCGGCTTCAGCGTGATGACGATGTTTGTCAGCTGCGGCGTGGGTGCTCAGGACCTGGACGCACGGGCCGGCCAAGTGACCCTGGACGCTGACACACCCACTCATGTGTCTGCCCCCCGATGCGACTTGCGCCTGGACCCCGCCAGTCAAGGCCGTATCTACAAGCCCGGTAAGACCGACGACGTCACGACCAAGCGATGACGCCAAGAGACTGAATAAGGAAGTTTTATGAGTAATCGCCTGTCACTCACCGCGCTTGCGCTTGCCCTGAGCGCGAACGCCTCGGCCGACTTCACCGCCACCCCGGAAGAAGCCCGGAGCATTGCCAAAGAAGCCTATTTATACGGGTTCCCCGTGGTGGAAATGTACAAGACCTTGTACACCCAGGCCGTGGACAAGAAGAGCCCGAACTTCAAGGCGCCGTTCAACCAGATCGGCAACACCGCCAAGGCGTTTACCGCCAGGGACACCGCGTTCGTCACGCCGAATGCAGACACCCCTTACTCTTTCGTCTGGATGGACCTGCGCGCCGAGCCCCTGGTGCTGACCTTGCCGCCCATCGAAGAGCAACGTTACTACTCGGTGCAATTGATCGACGCCTACACGCAGAACTTCGCCTACCTGGGCACCCGCAGCACCGGCAACAATGGCGGCCACTACATGATCGCCGGGCCCAACTGGCAGGGACAGCAACCTCTGAACATCGACCGCCTGCTGCGCAGCGAAAGCAACATTGCCTATGCGCTGTATCGTACGCAGTTGTTCGATGACAAGGACCTGGCCAAGGTCAAGCAGATCCAGAAAGGTTACAAGGTCGAAACCCTCAGCCACTACGACAAGCAAAAGGCGCCACCGGCCGCGCCGAAGATCGACTGGCCGAAACCCACACCGACCATGAGCGACACCCCGGACCTGTTTCGCTACCTGAATTTCATGCTGTCGTTCGCTCCGTCCCAGGACGTGGAAAAGGACCTGCTGGGGCGATTCGCAAAAATCGGCATCGAAGCCGGCAAGCCGTTCAACGTCAGCACACTCACCGCGGACCAGCGCAAGGCCCTGGAGGACGGCATCAGCGACGCCAAGGCAGAATTCGCCGAGTTCAAGAAAACCAAAGTGGATACCCACGAACTTACCAGTGGCGACGTGTTCGGCACCCGTGATCACCTCAAGGGCAATTACCTGTACCGCTATGCCGGCGCCAACATGGGGATTTTCGGCAACTCCGCCGAAGAAGCGAATTACATCGGCTATTTCGTCGACAAGGATGGGCAACCGGTCGATGCCTCGAAACACGATTACACCCTGCACTTCGACAAAGACGCCCTGCCCCCGGCCGACGCGTTCTGGTCGCTGACGATGTACGACGGCAAGACCAAATTGCTGGTGGCCAACCCGCTCAATCGCTACCTGATCAACTCGCGCATGTTGCCCGGTCTCAAGTTCGACAACGACGGCGGACTGACCCTTTACGTACAAAACAAGGCACCGGCCAAGGCCCTGCAAAGCAACTGGCTGCCGGCACCGAAGGGTCCGTTCTACGGCGTACTGCGCCTGTACCTGCCCAAACCGGAAGTCACCAACGGCCAATGGAATATGCCGTTGCTGACCCCTGTAGACCAAAAAGACAAATAAGCGGAGTCAGTGATGATGAGGCCTTTGGTAGTGCGCCCTTTGTTGGCGCTGTGCATGGTTGGGGGAAGCTCGCTGGTGCTGGCAACCGAGGGCGGCGTTGGCCGGCCGATCACCGGTCAGCAGGTGATTTCCAATGCGGGGGTCATACCGCCAGCACCGGGTTGGGTAATGTCCCTGACCAGCATCTGGTACGACGGCGATCTCAGGGGCAACGCCCAAGTGCCGATTGTCGGTGCCTTGAGTACCGGGCTGGACATGAAGGTGTCCTACACCATGGCCAACTTCACCCGTGTCTGGGACACCGGCAAGGGAAGCTGGAACTACGCCTCGGCCATTGGCGTGCCGGTGCAGTACACCGACGTCACCGCGAGCATCACCGGCCCGCGTGGACGTATGCTGGGCAGGGAAGACACCGGCACCCAGTTCGCCGACATGCTGGTGACACCGATTGCCGCCGGCTACCACTTCGACGAGGTCAACCACCTCTCCTTGTCCCTGCCGATCTACGTGCCGACCGGTGCCTACAACGACAATCGCCTGGCCAACCCCGGGCAGAACAACTACACCTTCATGCCCACCGTGGCGTTCACTCACCTGGACGGCAAGGGCGGCGAGTTCACCCTGTCGGGCGGACTGGAGTTCTATACCGAAAACAACGCCACCGATTACAAAAACGGCGACATCTTCACCCTCGACGCCTTATGGACCCATGGTTTCGGCAACGGCTGGAACGCGGGGCTGGTGGCCGGTTATATCCAGCAGATCACCGATGACTCAGGCAGTGGCTCTACCACGGGCTTTCGCGGACGTTCGGTGGGCGCAGGCCCGTCAGTGGGCTGGAACGGCAAGTTTGCCGATGCCCAGGCCAGCGTCAGCGCTCGCTGGGTGCCCGAGTTCGACACCAAGAACCGGCCGGAAGGCAATGGTTTCAACATCAACCTGACCCTCGCGTTTTTCTAAGAGGCAGCGCGATCAACAGCCGCTGGAATTTCCGCCCACCCTTCATCCCGGTCATTCCGACCTTTATGTTGTGAGCGAGGAGCAACCCGTGACCGCACTCAATGATCTCAACGCCCTGCAAGCCAGCATCGCCGAAGCGGTGCTGGGCCAGGACCAGGTGATTCGGCAGATCCTCCTGGGCCTGCTGGCCAATGGGCACTTGCTGCTGGAGAGCCTGCCGGGGCTGGCCAAGACCCGCACGGTCAAGGCGCTGGCCAAACACCTGGACGCGAAGATGAGTCGCATCCAGTTCACCCCGGATTTGCTGCCGTCAGACATCACCGGCGCCGAGGTGCTGCACCAGGTCGAGGGCAAAAACGAGATCCGCTTCCAACCGGGCCCGCTGTTCGGCAACCTGATCCTGGCCGACGAAATCAACCGCGCCCCGGCCAAGGTCCAGGCGGCGTTGCTCGAAGCCATGGAAGAACGGCAGATCACCGTGGCCGGCAACAGCCATACGCTGCCGGAACTGTTCATCGTTGTCGCGACACAGAACCCCATCGAACAGGAAGGCACCTACCCGCTGCCAGAAGCGCAGATGGACCGCTTTCTGATGAAAGTCCTGCTGGATTACCCCAGTGCGGAAAACGAGAGCCAGGTGCTGCGCCTGTTGCGCGAAGAAGAACAGGCCCTCGGCGCCAAGACCGCCCCGGTGCAGGGCTTCGCCCTGGCCCAGGACGTGATCTTCGCTGCACGTCAGGAAGTCAGCGCGGTGCACGTCTCCCCGGCCATCGACCGCTACCTGATCGACATCATCAATGCCACCCGCCATCCGGCCGATTACGACGCCGACCTCGGGCGCTGGATCAACATCGGCGCCAGTCCTCGCGGCGGTATTGGCCTGGACCGCTGCGCCCGCGCCGATGCCTGGTTGCAGGGCCAGGACTTCGTCTCGCCGGACAACGTGCGCGCCGTGGTGCATCCGGTGCTGCGCCATCGCCTGCAACTGAGCTACGACGCGGTGGCCGACGGCGTCACGGCCGATCAGGTGCTCGACCGGTTGCTCGATAAAGTGGCGATTCCCGCATGAACGCGGACGGTCTGGTCTACGTCTCTCTGGCGCAATTGATGGCGCTGGAGTTCAAGGCCCGTGACCTGAGTTTTCTTGCGCGTCAGCCCCAGGGCAGCATCCTGGCCGGCAACCATGCGTCGCGCCTGCGTGGCCGTGGCTTGAACTTCGATGAATTGCGCCGGTACCAGCCAGGGGACGATTTGCGCCACCTCGACTGGCGTGCGTCGCTGCGCACCGGCAAACCGGTGGTGCGCACCTTCACCGAAGAGCGCGACCGCCCCGCGCTGATACTTGTCGACCAGCGCATGTCGATGTTTTTCGGCTCGCAACGCAGCTTCAAATCCGCCGTCGCCGCCGAACTCGGTGCGCTGGCGGCGTGGATGGTGTTCAACGCCGGGGATCGGGTCGGCGGGCTGGTGTTCAACGATCAGCGCATCGACAGCATCGCGCCGTTGCGCAGCCGCAAGCGGATCGAAGCGCTGTGCAGCCGCATCGTCCAGCAGAACCGGGCACTGAATGCGGCCAATCCGGATGCCGAGGGCGAAGACCAGCTCGACAAAGTCTTGCAGCAGTGCCTGGCACTGGCCGGCCACGATCATTTGATCTGCATCGTCAGCGACTTTGCCGGCGCCGGAGAACGGACCTTGCAGTTGATGCGCCAATTGGCGACGCACAACGATGTGATCGCCATGCAGGTCTACGACCCGTTGGCCCTGAACCTGCCGAAAAACGGCCGTTTACTGATCACCCAAGGCCAGTTGCAGGTGGAGCTGGCGGTGGAGCGCCGTCAGGTGCACCAGCCTTTGGGGGACTTTCTCAGTGGCCGGCTCAAGGACGTTGCAACGCTGCTACGGCGCAGTCGGGTGCCTTTGATGATGTTCACCACCGCCACCGAGGCACAGCAACAATTGCGCGCCGAGCTGGGCAAACTGGCTGGAGCGCGGCGATGAATCCGAACATCCCGAGCATTGACCAACTCAAGGAGATCCCACTGCCGGCACCGGTCAGCTACGCACCGCAAACCTGGGGTTGGTGGATGTTGCTCGGTTTGCTGGTGATGACCGCATCGATCATCGCCGTGCGGCGTTATTGGCAATGGCGGCGTGATCGTTATCGGCGCGAGGCGCTGCTGCGATTGGCGCAATTGCAAAAGCGCAGTGATGACCTGAACGCGTTGCGTGAGCTACCAGAACTTCTAAAACGCACCGCCCTCTCCATGCCAGCCACACAACCTGTGGGAGCGAGCCTGCTCGCGATGGCGACTCAACATTCAACAACGAAGGTGATTGTCCGTCCGCTATCGCGAGCAAGCTCGCTCCCACAGTCGCCGGCAGCGCTTGGAAAAGATGATTGGCAGGCCTTTTTGCAGCGCCACTGCAAGCAGCCGTTGCCAGCCGATTTCAGCCAACAACTGTCGCTGCTCGCTTATGCCCCGGATGCGGCTTTGCGCGCACTGCCCAACGAGCAACGCCAGCAGTTGTTCGACACCTGCAAACACTGGGTGGAGCATCATCATGTGGCAGCTTGATTACCCCTGGCTGTTACTGCTGTTGCCATTGCCGTGGTTCGGTTATCGCTACCTGCCCGATTACCGTGAGTCGCGCAGCGCCGTGCGCGTGCCGTTTTTCACCGCCATGAGCCGTGCCGTCGGCCAGGCGCCCAGTCAGGCCGGCACCCGCAGCAATCGCTGGCAATTGCTGTTGAACCTGCTGGTGTGGGCGCTGTTGCTGTTGGCGGCGGCCCGGCCGGTGTACGTGGAAAAACCCATCGAGCGTCAGCAGCCGGTGCGCGACCTGATGCTGGCCATCGACATTTCCCAGTCCATGGAAACCACCGATTTCACCGACGCCAATGGCCAGAAAATCAATCGCCTGGACGCCGTCAAAGCGGTGGTGCATGGCTTCATCGACAAGCGCAAAGAGGATCGTCTCGGCCTGATCGTGTTCGGCAGTGGCGCTTACCCGCAGGCCCCCTTGACCCTCGATCACGCCAGCCTGTCGTTGCTGCTGGGCGACACCGGCATCGGCATGGCCGGCCCCAACACAGCGATTGGCGACGCCATCGGCCTGAGCCTGAAACTGCTCGACCAGACCCGTGAACAAGAGAAAGTGCTGATCCTGCTCACCGACGGCAACGACACCAGCAGCGCCATCACCCCGGACCACGCGGCGGCCATGGCCGCAGCCAAAGGCGTGGTGATTCACACCATCGGTATCGGCGATCCTGACGCCTCCGGTGAAGCCAAGGTCAACCTGCAGGGCTTGCAGCAGGTCGCCGCCGCCACCGGTGGCAAGTTCTTCCGCGCCGAGGACCGCAACGCGCTGGACCAGGTCTACAGCAACCTCGATACCCTCACGCCGCATCAGGTGAAAACCCTTAGCCATCAACCCAAACGCGACCTGTTCTGGTGGCCGCTCGGGACGGCGATCGCCCTGCTTGCGCTCTATCACCTGGGTGCCCTGCTGTGGCCACGCTTGTCGATTGCCCGTCAACGGCAGGCGGTTTGAGATGGACATCAACCTCAGCGACTTCCATTTCCTGCGTCCTCTGTGGCTGTTGCTGCTGCCCTTCGCCGCCGTGCTGCCGTGGCTCTGGCGCCGCAGCCGCGACTTGCAGCGGCGTTTGCGCAGCAACATCGCCGAGCACTTGCTGCCGCATCTCTTGATTACCCCGCAGGATCAACACTGGCTGCGCCCGGTGCACCTGGTTTGCGCGCTGTTGGCGCTCGGCGCGCTGGCCGCCGCCGGGCCGACCTGGGAACAGGATCGCCCTGACTTTCTGCAAAACCGGGCGCCGTTGATCATCGCCATTGACCTCTCGCCGTCCATGGACGCCAACGATGTGCAACCGACGCGCCTGGAAGCGGCCAAACACAAATTGCATGACCTGATCCAGCGTCGCGCCGGCGCCCGCAACGCACTGATCGCCTACGCCGGCAGCGCGCACCTGGTGTTGCCGCCCACCGACGACCCGGCCCTGCTCGACACCTTTATCCAGGCATTGGGCACCGACCTGATCGGCAAACCGGGAAAAAATGTCGGGGCGGTGATCGATCAGGCCAAGCGTTTGCTGAGTGCTGAAAAAACGCCGGGGACGCTCTTGTTGATCACCGACGGTGCCGACACGTCGGCGCTGGCCGGCCTGAACAAGCAACTGGACGACAGCGCGTTGCAAGTGCTGATCCTCGCTGTGGGCAGCGAGGACGGGGGCATCATCCACACTGCCGATGGCCAGGCGCGCACCGACAGCAACGGTCGCCCGGCGCTGGGTAGCTTCGATCAGGCCGCCCTCAAGCAGCTCGCCTCTACGCTGGATGCACCACTGGGCAGCCTGACCCTCAATAACGACGATCTGGACTGGATCGAACTACACGCCCAGCAGCATTTCCAGAGTGCCAGCGACGAACAGCGCGAACTGCACTGGAAGGACGCCGGATACTGGCTGTGCTGGCCGCTGCTGTTGATCGCGTTCTTCAGCGTGCGCAAGGGCTGGAGCCTGAACTGGATGGCCGGATTTTTACTGGCCATCGGC
Source organism: Pseudomonas fluorescens group sp. PF-69 (assembly GCF_054481235.1). NCBI lineage: Bacteria > Pseudomonadati > Pseudomonadota > Gammaproteobacteria > Pseudomonadales > Pseudomonadaceae > Pseudomonas > Pseudomonas fluorescens group sp. PF-69. The sequence goes on from NZ_JBTMNC010000001.1 coordinate 5,459,732, forward strand.
ATTGGCTTACAACCGGCACCGGCACAGGCCAACGCACTCATTGACGCGTTTTTCACCCCGGACCAGCAAGGCCGCCGGGCATTCGAACACGGGCACTTGCCACAAGCCGCAGCGCATTTCGTTGACCCTTACTGGAAAGGCATCGCCGCCTACAACGCCGCCGATTTCGACCTGGCCCTGGCCAGCTTCGCCCGCCTGGAAACGCCCCAGGCGTATTTCTACCTCGGCAACATTTACGTGCGTCGCTTCAAGTTCGACGAGGCCATCGCCGCCTACACCCAAGCGCTGAAATTGCAGCCGCAGTTCCCTGAAGCCACGGCCAACCTGGCCCTGGCCATCGCCTTGCAGAAAGACACCGAAAGCGCTGAGCAAAACGCCCCCGAGGTCAAACCCGACGAAATCAAAATGGACAAGGCCCCCGGCAAAGGCCAGAGCAGACCGGTGCCAACCCAACAGGCGGCCTCGGATGAACAGTGGTTGCAGAACCTCACGACATCACCCGCGAAGTTCTTGAAGCAGAAATTCAGTTTGCAGGATCAGGCGGGAGGCAAGCCATGATCTGTCTGCAAAACCCGGTCGCGCCCATCGCCGGCCAGCCAGCTCCCACAGGGATAGGTGGCGTACCCAAACGTCATGAACGGCGTGCATCGTGTGGGAGCGGGCTTGCCCGCGAAGGCGCCTGCCCAGGCAACACAATACTCGGCACCTTGCTCCTGTGCCTGATCAGCGCAACCGCCCTCGCCGCCGAACCCGAACTGCGCGTCCAGACCAGCCTGCAACCGGCCGACACCGCCATGGTCGGCAGCCTGGTCGAATTGCACCTCGATGTCCTCACCGACACCTGGTTCACCAATGCCCCCACCCTGCCCGACCTCAAGCTGCCCGGCGCGCTGGTGATGCCGCCGGACGGCCACGCCGAGCACCTGAACCGGACGCTCGACGGCAAGTCCTTCAATGGCATGCGCTACCGCTACCTGATCACGCCGAATGTGGCGCAAGGGTTCGACATTCCGGCCCTGAGCGTGCGCGTCACCCCGGGCCAGGCCAGCGTCGAGTTGAGCGCCCGGAGCCAGCCGCTGCACTTCACGGCGGCGCAACCGCCGGGTTTCGCGCCCGGCGAACCGGTGCTGGTCGCGCAAGGCCTGCGGCTCACCCAGCAAATCGTCAATTCCGCGACGCCGCTGAAAGTCGGTGACAGCCTCACCCGGCAACTGACGCTGCAAGCCGACGGCGCCCTGGCCATGTCACTGCCGACGCCATCGCTGGGGGATGTCAGCGGCCTCAGCCGGTACGCCAAGAACCCGCAGATCAGCACCCTGGACGACGGTCGCGGCCACTTCACCGGCGGCCAGCGCATCGACAGCGTGACCTACCGCATCGACACCGAAGGCCCTCACACATTGCCGGCCATCGAGCTGAAATGGTGGGACGCCAGCAGCCAGCAAACCCGCACCGCGCAAGTGCCCGCCGTGAGCTTCGACGCCGCCGCCAACAGTGCCTATCGGCCGGTGTTTTCGATCAGCGAAGACCTGAAGCAACTCGGTCAGCCCCATCGCCTGCACCTTTCGGGCGGTGCCTTGGGCCTGTTGGCGCTGCTGTCGAGTGTGGCGCTACTTGCCTGGATTGCCCGCCCCTTTGTCCATCGCGCGTACCTCAAGGCCAAGGCCCGGCGTCAGGCGCGGCACAGCGCCTGGCTGGCCTGCGCCGACTACGCCTGGCGGCAAATCCCGGCGCAGCTTGATGGCAAACCGCCACAGTTGAGCGCCCTGTACCTGTGGACCCGGCGCAGCCGAACGGGCCTGAAGCTGACGGGTTTCGGCCCGCGCCTGCAAGCCTTTCTGCGTGCGTGCTACGGCCGCGATCCCGCCAAAGATCAGGCATTGCACCAACTCAAGGAATCCTTGACTACGCTGCACAGTCAGGCTGAACACAACAGCGAATCAGTTGCTCCCGCATTGCGTCCACTCAACCCCGGGCACGAGAAGGAATTCCCATGACGAACCCGATAGCGCACCGCCATTTCCACGGGCTGAAGTGGCTGCTGGCCCTGGCGTTGAGCCTGCCACTGCTGGCACAAGCCGCCGAACCGCTGCCCTCCTGGAACGACGGCCCGGCGAAAAAGCACATCATCGAGTTCGTGCAGGCGGTGACCGATCAAGGCAGCAAGGACTTCGTCAAACCCGAGGACCGCATTGCCGTGTTCGATAACGACGGCACCTTGTGGAGCGAGCAGCCGATGTACTTCGAACTGCTGTTTGCCCTGGAAGAGGTCAAGCGCACCGCGCCACAACACCCGGAGTGGAAAACCACTCAGCCGTTCAAGGCGGTGCTGGAAAACGATCACAAGGCGCTGGCCGCCACTGGCCTGGACGGCATGATGAAGATCTTCGGTGCGACCCACACCGGCATGACCACCGAGGCCTTCGACGACTACGCCAAGACCTGGCTCAGCCAGGCTCGCCATCCGAAAACCGGCAGGCCTTACACAGAAATGATCTTCCAGCCGATGCTGGAAATGCTCGACTACCTGCGCAGCGAAGACTTCAAGACCTACATCGTCTCCGGTGGCGACACCGGTTTCATGCGCGCCTTCGCCGAGAAGGTCTATGGCATCCCGCCCGAGCAGGTGATCGGCACCACCTTCGTCACAGTGTTTCAGTACAAGGATGGCCAGGCGTCGATCCTGCGCACGCCAAAACTGGCGCATAACGACGACGGTCCGGGCAAACCGGAAAGCATCGACGCCGTCATCGGCAAGCGGCCGATCCTGGCCTTCGGCAACTCCGACGGCGACCTGCAAATGCTGCAGTGGACCGCTGCCGGGCCGGGCAAACGTTTCATGGGACTGGTGCATCACACCGACGCCAAGCGCGAATGGGCCTATGACCGTGAGTCGCAGATCGGCCGTCTGGACAAGGCCCTGGACGAAGCGAATAAACGCGGCTGGACCGTCGTCGACATGGCGGCCGAATGGCGCCGAATCTACCCGTTCGATGCCGCCACACCCGAGCAAGTGCAATAAAAAGCGTGATGCAGGACCGCGATAAACGTTTGTCGCACCGAGCGACGTAAGCAAAGGAGCAAGTCAGATGACTCGCATACGCAAATGGTTACCCAAGTTTGCCCTGATGGTGGCCTCGGTCATGGCGATCCCGGCAATCGCCGGGGCTGCGGAAAAACCCAACATTTTGGTGATCTTCGGCGACGACATCGGCCAGACCAACATCAGCGCCTATTCCATGGGGGTGGTCGGCTACAAGACGCCGAACATCGACCGCATCGCCAAGGAAGGCATGATGTTCACCGACTATTACGCGGAGAACAGCTGCACGGCTGGACGATCGTCGTTCATTACCGGGCAGACGCCTTTGCGTACGGGCCTGTCGAAAGTCGGCATGCCGGGCGCCCCGGTGGGTCTTCAAAAACGTGACATCACCATCGCCCAGGCGCTCAAATCCCAGGGCTACGCCACCGGCCAGTTCGGCAAGAACCACTTGGGCGACAAGGACGAGTACCTGCCGACCAACCACGGGTTCGACGAGTTCTTCGGCAACCTTTATCACCTCAATGCCGAGGAAGAGCCTGAACGCCCGTACTGGCCCAAGGATGATCCCGAGTTCGTCAAGGCTGCCTCACCTCGCGGCGTGATCCACAGTTTCGCCGACGGCAAGATCGAAGACACTGGTGCGCTGACCGCCAAGCGCATGGAAACCATCGACGACGAAACCACCGCCGCCGCTCAGGCGTTTATCGAGAAGCAGGCCAAGGCGGATAAACCGTTCTTCGTCTGGATGAACACCACGCGCATGCACTTGTTCACCCACGTACGCGATTCGATGAAGGGCCAGAGCGGCATGCCCGGCAACGATTATGCCGATGGCATGCTCGAACACGACGGCGACGTCGGCAAACTGCTGAAAACCCTCGACGACCTGAAGATCACCGACAACACCATCGTCGTCTACACCACCGACAACGGCCCGAACCAGTTCTCCTGGCCGGACGCGGCGACCACGCCGTTCCGCAACGAGAAGAACTCCAACTGGGAAGGCGCCTACCGCGTACCGGCCATGGTGCGCTGGCCAGGCAAGATCAAACCGGGGGAAGTGTCCAACGAGCTGTTCTCGGGTATGGACTGGTTCCCGACGTTGCTCGCTGCAGCAGGCGATGCCGAGGTGAAAGACAAGCTGCTCAAGGGCTGGGCCCCGACGTCTGGCGCCACCAGCTTCAAGGTGCACCTGGACGGCTACAACCAACTGCCTTACCTGACCGGTCAGCAGCCCAAAGGCGAGCGCAAGGAATTCTACTACTTCAACGATGACGGCATGCTGGTGTCGATGCGCTTCGGCAACTGGAAAGCTGTGTTCTGCGAGCAGCGTGCACCGGGCGGCTTCAAAGTCTGGAGCGAACCGTTCGCGTGCCTGCGGGTACCGAAAATATTCAACCTGCGCATGGACCCATTCGAACGGGCGGACATCGTGTCTGACCAGTACTACGACTGGACCACCAAAAACGTTTATCTGGTTGCCCAGGCAGTGACCAAATCTGCGCAGTTCCTGCAGACCTTCATCGAGTATCCACCGAGCCAGAAACCGGCCAGCTTCAGTGTTGACCAGATCCGGGCTGCGGTAGACGCCAAAATCGCCGAAAAAATGAAAGCCGCACAGTAAGACCGCTCGACCGCCGCTCGCCTTCACCGGCGAGCGGACTTATTCATGGAATTCGAGTTTTGTATAAGGCCATCCGCAATGTCCTCACGTGTCGCCAGCAAGTCGTCGGCCATACCTGCCCCTCACGTCGCCTCCCCGGCGCTGTTGATCCCCGCCCTGTTGCTCTTCGTCTCCGGTGCCGCGGCGCTGGTGTATCAGGTGCTGTGGATCAAACAGCTGTCGCTGGTGGTGGGCGTCGAGGTGTACGCCATCACCACCGGCATCAGCGCGTTTTTTGCAGGCCTGGCCCTGGGGGGCTTGCTGTTCGGCCGCTGGGCGGACCGCTTGCAGCAACCGGTGCTGCTGTATGCCGGGCTGGAGGTGCTGGTGGCGGTACTCGGTGTCGGCGCGACGTTCGCCATGAGCCTGGCGGCCAGCCCTTTCGCCTGGCTGGAACAACACATCGGCCTGCTGGCCTGGGTGTTGCCGTTTGCCCTGGTGGGCATTCCCGCCTTGCTGATGGGGGGCACGTTGCCGGTGCTGGTTCGTTCGTTGGCCAGCCACCCGCAACAACTGGGCAAGGCTGGCGGCCACTTGTATGCGGCGAACACCGCAGGCGCCATCGCCGGCACCCTGCTCGCGGCGTTCGTGCTGATTGCCACCCTGGGCGTGCGCGGCAGTGCCCTGGCCGCGGCGATGTTGAACCTGCTGGCCGCTGCCGGGGCCCTGTGGTTCCAGCGTCATCGCTCACTGCCGGTTGAAACCCCCATCAAACACCACACGGACAAGGCACCGGATCGCCTGGCCCTGTGGCTGTATTCGATCGCCGGTGGCGTGGCCCTTGGTTACGAAGTGGTGTGGTCGCAGTCCATCGTGCAGTTCATGAGTACGCGCACCTATGCCTTTGCCGTGGTGCTGGCGACGTACCTCACCGGGCTGTTCCTGGGCAGTGCCCTGCTCGCCCGTCGGGTCGATCGCCTGCGCGATCCCTGGGGGGTATTCGGCCTGCTGATCGCTGGCGCCGGGCTGATCGCGCTGCTGGAAATCGCCTTGCTCGGGCGCTGGCTGGTACTCGCCCAGAGCCTGGTCGAAGCCAGGGTGCTGTCGTTGGGTGCCAGTGAGTTACTGGGCATGAGCGCACGCTTCGCGGTCGCTGCCCTGAGCATCGTGTTCGTGCCGACCGTGCTGCTCGGCGCGGCGTTTCCCGTGGCACTGCGCTTGAGCGTCGGGCGCGACCATGTGGGGCGCAATGTTGGTGAGGTCGTGGCGTTCAATACCCTGGGCGGGATTATCGGAGTGATGCTCTGCGGTTTTGTGCTGATCCCGTTGCTGGGGCTGGTGCGGACTCTTGGCCTGCTGGCGATCCTCGCCGCCGCGATCGGCTACTTCGCCGTGCGCAAGGGCCATGGGGTCAAGAAAGGCCGGCGCCAGGGCGTGGTCGCGGTCGGCCTGTTATCGGTGGCACTGGCGTTGCTGACCCCGGTCGAAAAACTGGCCGGCCTGCTGCCCGGTGCGCGCAACGGCACCTTGGCGTTTTATGAGGAAGGTCGCGGCGGCACTGTCGCCGTAGTCACCCAGGGCAAGGGGCAGAAGGCGTTTCAGCGCTTGTACATCCAGGGCGTGTCCAACACTGGCGACGCCATGCCATCCCTGCGCTACATGCGCATTCAGGCACTGTTGCCGCTGCTGATCCACAACGGAGAACCGCGCTCGGCGCTGGTGATCGGCTTCGGCACCGGCATCACCGCTGGCGCCCTGACCCGCTATCCGGGCCTGGAGCATCGCGTCGTCGCCGAACTGCTGCCGTCGGTGGTCAAGGCTGCGCCCTTGTTCAAGGGCAACTTCAATGCCGCCACCGATCCCGGTGTCGATGTACGTTTGCGCGACGGTCGCCAGGAACTGCTGCGCAACCCGCAGCAGTACGACCTGATCACCCTTGAACCACCACCGCCGTCCGCTGCCGGCGTGGTCAATCTGTATTCCCGGGACTTTTACCAACTGGCGGCCAGCCGTTTGCAGAACCAGGGCCTGGTCGCCCAATGGCTGCCGTTGCCGACGCAAAACATCGACGACTCACGCTCGCTGGTGCGCAGTTTCCTTGACGTCTTCCCCTACGCCACCCTGTGGACCAGTGAGTTCCACGAGATGCTGCTGGTGGGCTCGCTGGAGCCGATGGAACTGGATGCAGCGAAGATCAGCGCGCGCTTCCAGCAGGACAGCGTGCGCAGCACCTTGCAGGATGTCGGTATCGGCTCGGCGGCCGCGTTGCTCGCCACCTGGGTCACCGATCGCGCCGGCCTCGAACGCTTCGCTGCTGCCGCGCCAGCGGTGACCGACGATCAACCGCGAATCGAATACGCCCCCTGGGTACGGGACAGGGAAATCACCCGCGTGCTTCCGGCGCTGCTGAATCTGCGCAGCGCCCCGCCCCTGGTCAACGCCGATGCAGGTTTCATCGAACGGATGAACACCCACCAGCAACGCCTGATGCAGTTCTATCGGGCGAGCCTGCATGCGTACGAGGGTGACCGCGATGCCTGGGCCCGGGACGCCCGCGAAGTGATGCGCGGGGATGGCGGTAACCCGTATTTCCGCTGGTTTGGCGGGGAGTGATCCGGCAACTATCCGACCGCCATTGTCGGAACGACGCATAACCGATCACAAGCGTCATTTGACAGTCGCCGGCCATCCGGCAAAGCTGCAATTCGCTGAACGTGCGCCTGACGGCAAACGCACCTGGACCAGGGAAGTCGCAATGCCGAAACATAAAAATAATGCAGCAAACGCAACCCCTGATTCGCAACCGACCTTGATCAATCGCTACCTGTTTCCCGTCACCATCGGCGTTTTGCTGCTGGCGGTCGCGGGCATCGGCTGGTTTCTGTTCGGCAGCCATCCGGCACCCGTGACCTACGCACCGGTCAGCAAGGCCGCCGTTGAACCGGCCAAACCACAACCGCAACCCGTTGCCATGGCGCCGGCCAAAATGGTCGATGAGCAACAATGCCAAGGCTGCCACAGCGCGCAGGTCAAGGACTGGCAAGGCTCCCATCACCAATTGGCGATGCAACCGGCCAATGCCGACACCCTGCTCGGCGACTTCAACAACGTCACCTTCAAGGCGGAAAACGAAACCACACGTTTTTCGCGCAAGGACGACGGCTTTTGGGTCAACACCCCCGGCAGCGATGGCAAGAACGCCGACTTCAAGGTGGCCTACACCTTCGGCATTGCGCCCTTGCAGCAGTACTTGATCGAGGTCGGCGAAGGTCGACTGCAAGCCCTGGGCGTGGCCTGGGATACCGAGAAGCACCGCTGGTTTCACCTTTATCCGGGCCAGGGCGTGTCCTTCAAGGACCCGCTGCACTGGAGCAAACCGAGCCAGAACGCCAACTTCATGTGCATCGAGTGCCACACCACCGGTTTCAAGCGTAATTTCGATGCGGCGAAAAACACCTTCGACAGTCAGTGGAACAGCCTCGGGATCGGCTGCCAGGCTTGCCACGGCCCGGCCTCGAACCACCTGGAATGGGCCGCGAAGAAGACCGACCTGATCCACGCCGGTTTCGCCGTCGATCTCAAGGACAAGAACGCCACCGTTGAAATCGAAACCTGCGCCCGCTGCCACTCGCGCCGCGCCCCCTTGGACGACGGCTACACCGTTGGCAAGCGCCTGATGGATGATTTTTTGCCGAGCCCGCTGACCCGCGAACTGTATGCCCTGGACGGCAAGATCAAGGACGAAGTGTTCGAACACGGCTCCTTTGCCCAGAGCAAGATGTTCGACAAGGGTGTGCGCTGCAGCAATTGCCACAACCCGCACAGCGCCGAGCTCAAGGCGCCGGGGAACGGCGTCTGCCTGCAATGTCACAACAGCGCCGGCAAGACGGCCGTGGAAACCGTCGATGGCAAGGGCCTGCAAGCGAAGAACTACGATTCCATCGAACACACCCGTCACGCCATGGGCCAGCCCGGATCGCAGTGCGTGGATTGCCACATGCCCGGCAAGTTCTACATGGGCAACGACTTCCGCCATGACCACAGCTTCAGCATTCCCAACCCCGAGCGTGCGGCAAGACTCGGCACACCGGACGCCTGCCTGAGCTGTCACCAAAGCAAGGCAGGCGACAAGGTCACCGAGCAGTTCAAATTGTGGAACACCGCCAATGCCAGCCCCGTCCAGGCCCCGCGCTACGACGAAAGCCTGTGGCTGATTCGCAACGGCCAGCCGGGCGCGGCGCAGGCGCTCTACGAGCAGCTGCAACGCAGCAACCTGCCGGCGATTCAACGGGCGACCCTGCTCGCCGAGTTGCCGCTGTATCCAAGCGAACAGGCACTGAAACTCGCGACCAGGGACCTGAGCCATCCAGCGCCGCAAGTGCGTGAAAGTGCGGTCCACACCATCAGTGCGTTCCTGCCGCCTGAGGAACGCGCCGCGCTGCTGTCGCCGTTGCTCGGCGATCCGGTGAAAGCCGTGCGCATTGCCGCGGCCCGGGACCTGCTCAGCGTGGCTAACACGGGTCTGGGCAGTGCGCGGGCCAATTGGGAGGCGGCCATCGCCGAGTACGAAAACGTGCAGAAGAGCCTCGCCGAGCGTGCCGAATCCAACCTCAACCTGGCCATGCTGTATCAGGCCAGTGGGCGCAGTGACGAGGTCGAAGGTCTGCTGCGAACTGCGCTCAAGCGTGATCCGGGCTTCTATCCGGCCCTGGTGACACTGGTGCAATGGCTGGAGGCCAATGGCCGCCGTCAGGAAGCACAGGCGCTCTTGGCGCAAAGCCTGAAAGAGCACCCGGACGCCGCCCTGCTGCAACATACCCAGGGCTTGTCACTGGTGCGCGCCGGCCAGTCCGCCCAGGCCATGCCGTTCCTGCGCAAAGCCGCGCAACTGGAACCGCAGAGTGCGCAGTTTGGCTATGTGCTGGCCGTGGCGCTGCACGACAGCGGCAAAATCGATGAGGCGTGCGATGAACTCGAACGGCTGCTGAAAGTGCAGCCGGCCAACCGCAATGCGCGCCTGGCATTGATCCAGTACTACCTGGATAACGGCCATGAACCCAAGGCGCAGGTGCTGTTGCAGGGCTGGAAGAAAATGAACATGGGCGATCCGGCGTTGAAGTGATTGGGGGCTGATCCAGAGACCCTTCGCGGGCAAGCTGAACGGGTCAAGTAATCACGGCCAATGATCAACCTGTGGGAGCGAGCTTGCTCGCGATGAGGCCAGTTCAGACAACACTGATGTTGAATGTCAGACCGCTCCCACCGGTTTGGCATCAACGCCGCCGAAACAACGGCCGCGGCTCTATCACCGAGCGCCCGTACAGCACGCTCATGCCGGCCAGTCCTTTCAACGCATCCTCGGCGGATTTATCCGCCCGCACCGCAAAGCTGTCGAAGCCGCATTGGCGCATGTGGCTGAGCTGGTCGCGCAGCACGTCACCGATGGCTCGCAACTCGCCCGTCCAGCCCAATCGAGTGCGCAGCAAGTACGCCTGGCTGTAGCCGCGACCATCGCGAAAACTCGGAAAGTCCACGGCGATCAGCGGCAACTCGGGCAACCACGGCTTGAGGCCCTCCACGTCATCGTCCGGCCCCAGCCACAGCGCGTGTTGTCGCGGGTTTTCCAGCCAACGGGCCAATGGCAGGATCAGCTTGCCCGCCGGCAATGGCGCCTCCAGGTCCCGGACCAGCGTCCATGGATCGTCCTCGATCAGCCGCGCCACGCCTTCTTGCAGACGCAACAGATTGTTCATGCCGAGACCTCCAGCACTTTCGGATAAACCGCCTCTTTGAACGGTTCCAGGCCGATGCGCTGAAAGGTATCGACGAACACTTCCTCGCTCTCGCGATAACGCACGAAGGTGTCGATGATCTGCTCGATCACCCCGGGCACTTCGGCAGCGCTGAAGGATGGGCCGATGACCTTGCCCAGCGCACTGCTCTTGCCCTGGGCGCCACCGAGGGTGATCTGGTACCACTCGCTGCCGTTCTTATCGACCCCCAGGATGCCGATATTGCCGATGTGATGGTGGCCACAGGCGTTCATGCAGCCCGAGATATTGAGGCTGATGTCACCGAGATCGTGCAGGTAGTCGAGGTCGTCGAAACGCGCCTGGATGGCCTGGGCGATGGGGATCGACTTGGCGTTGGCCAGTGCACAGAAATCGCCACCGGGACAGGCGATGATGTCAGTCAGCAAGCCGACGTTGGCGCTGCCCAGATTGTGCTCGCAGGCCAGCCGCCAGAGCGCGAACAGATCGGCCTTGGGCACGTCCGGCAGGACGATGTTCTGTTCGTGGGCAATGCGGATCTCGGCAAAGCCGAAGCGCTCGGCCCATTCGGCCACTGCCTCCATCTGTTCGCTGGTGACATCGCCCGGCGGCGCGGCATTGCCGGGTTTGGTCGACAGCACCACGCTGGCATACCCCGGCACCTTGTGCGCCTGCACATTGCGCTGCACCCAACGGGCGAACGCCGGGTGCTCGCTCAACTGAGTGCCGAAATCCAGGCGGGTGTCCGCCAGTTCGCGGTACGGCGGTGCGACGAAGGCACTGGCCACGCGTTCATATTCATCTTCGGTCAGCTGTGCCGGACCGTCCCTGAGGTACTGCCATTCTTCCTCGACTTCCCGGGCGAACGCCTCGATGCCCAGGGCCTTGACCAGAATCTTGATCCGCGCCTTGTACTTGTTGTCCCGCCGGCCATGGCGGTTATACACCCGCAACACCGCCTCGACGTAGGACAGCAAATGCTGCCATGGCAAGCCTTCGCGGATCTGCAAGCCGAGGATCGGCGTACGTCCCAAGCCCCCGCCGACGATGACCCGCAGGAGCATTTGCCCATCGCTGCCGGGGTAAAGATAGAGGCCGATGTCGTGCATCATGATCGCCGCCCGATCCTGCTCGGCCGAGCAGATGGCGATCTTGAACTTGCGCGGCAGGAACAGGAATTCCGGGTTGATGGTCGACCACTGCCGCAGGATTTCCGCCAGCGGGCGCGGGTCGATCATTTCGTCGGCCGCGACCCCGGCAAAGGCTTCGGTGGTGATGTTGCGCACGCAGTTGCCGGACGTCTGGATCGCGTGCATTTCCACCTGTGCCAGGCGTTCGAGGATGTCCGGCACTTCGGCCAGTTCGATCCAGTTGAACTGCATGTTCTGCCGGGTGGTGAAGTGGCCGTAACCACGATCGTAGTCGCGGGCGATGCTCGCCAGCGTGCGCATCTGCCGGGCGCTCAGCGTGCCGTAAGGGATGGCCACCCGCAGCATGTAGGCGTGTTTCTGCATGTACAGGCCGTTCTGCAGGCGCAGCGGCAGGAACTCTTCCTCACTCAGTTCCCCCGCGATGAAGCGTTCGACCTGATCGCGAAACTGCGCAACCCGTTCGAACACCAGCGCCCGGTCATAGTCGTCGTACTGATACATGTGGCTACCTCATCAGGATTTGGCACAAAAACCTGCAGGAGCGAGCCTGCTCGCGAAAAACGCACAGGCAACGGGGGCATCCAGACAGCCCGCGTCATCGTTGACGCCCATCGCGAGCAGGCTCGCTCCTACAGGAGGTAGCACTATGGGCCGGCGCTGATTTTCATCACAGATTCAGTTATTTGTTAAAAAGCCGTATCAGAGGTGGATCAATCGGGACAAGGTCATTTCCAATCTGATCCGCATTAATGAACTTTTCCTGAGCCTGTTTTGTTTGCGCCACGGTTCCTAGAGTGCACGGCATTGCAACCGTGGAAGCATTGAGCATGAGCACAACAACTGTCGGGCAAGCCTATAACTACAAGGTCGTGCGCCAATTCGTCGTGGCGACGGTGATCTGGGGCGTCGTGGGGATGGCGATGGGCGTATGGATCGCCTCGCAACTGGTGTGGCCGCAGATGAACCTGGATCTGCCGTGGACCACCTTCGGCCGTTTACGCCCGCTGCACACCAGCCTGGTGATATTCGGCTTTGCCGGCAGCGCGCAATTCGCGGCCAGTTACTACGCCGTACAGCGGACCTGCCAGGTACGGCTGTTCTCGGACACACTCGCCGCGTTCACCTTCTGGGGCTGGCAATCGGTGATTGTGATCATGTTGATCAGCCTGCCGCTGGGTTACACCACCACCAAGGAATACGCCGAAATCGAGTTCTCCGGCGCGGTGTGGATGACCGTGGTCTGGGTCGCTTACGCCATCGTGTTCTTCACCACGGTGGTGCAGCGCAAGACCAGACACATCTACGTCGGCAACTGGTTCTTCGGTGCGTTCATCGTAGTGATCGCAATGCTGCACGTGGTCAATCACCTGTCGATCCCGGTGGGCTGGTTCAAGTCCTATCCGGTGTATTCCGGGGCCACCGATGCCATGGTTCAGTGGTGGTACGGGCACAACGCCGTGGGTTTCTTCCTGACCACCGGTTTCCTCGGGATGATGTATTACTTCGTGCCCAAACAGGTGGGGCGTCCGGTGTATTCCTATCGCCTGTCCATCGTGCATTTCTGGGCGCTGATCACCCTGTACATCTGGGCCGGCCCGCACCACTTGCACTACACCGCACTGCCGGACTGGGCGCAGTCACTGGGCATGGCGATGTCGCTGATCCTGTTGGCGCCGAGCTGGGGCGGCATGATCAACGGCATGATGACGCTGTCGGGCGCCTGGCATAAGTTGCGCACCGATCCGATCCTGCGCTTTCTGGTGCTGTCCCTGGCGTTTTACGGCATGTCGACCTTCGAGGGGCCGATGATGGCGATCAAGACCGTCAATGCCCTGTCCCACTACACCGACTGGACCATCGGCCACGTGCACGCCGGCGCCCTCGGCTGGGTGGCGATGATCACCTTTGGCGCGACTTATCACATGGTGCCGAAAGTCTTCGGTCGCGAGCAGATGCACAGCACGCCGCTGATCAACCTGCATTTCTGGCTGGCGACCATTGGCACGGTGCTGTACATCGCCTCGATGTGGGTCAACGGCATCACCCAGGGCCTGATGTGGCGGGCAATCAACGACGACGGCACCCTCACCTACTCCTTCGTCGAAGCCTTGCAGGCCAGTCATCCCGGTTTTGTGGTGCGCTTTGCCGGTGGCGTGTTCTTCCTCAGCGGCATGTTGCTGATGGCGTACAACGTGTGGCGCACGGTACGGGTGGGCGACGTGGCCATGGCCGAACGGGAGGCGCAGATCGCCTGATGATCGAAATCGCACTGAATATTCTGGGGGTGGCGAGCCTGTGGCTGGGCGTCGAGTACTGCCTGAGAAGTCACTCGACGCAAAGCCTCAATGACGCCAGCCTGATGCCCTTCGCCGATGACCCGGAAGTGGCGCGGCGGGTGGAACAGGCGACAGGGAAGACGGTGAAGGCTGTCGCCCCGCAAGAACCGAAGCCAGGATGGGGCAACCTCGAACTCTGAGACAACAGCCAACCCCTGTGGGAGCGAGCTTGCTCCCACAGGGGGTTATGCATCGATGAGTGAATTCAGTTGCGCTCGCGGGGGATCAGGCTCTGCAACTGTTGCGCCAGAAAGTTCGCATCGAAGGCGAAGGTATCCGGGTCCTTCAGGCCATTGGTCTTGCGCCACTGCCAGCCGTCCGACGGCGGCAGGCAAACCAGGGAAACACTGCCGTAGCGTGCGGCGGTAAAGCCCATCACCGCCACTGAAATCTGCCCACCGACACCCATCACATCCGGAACGAACTCCACCGGCTTACCGGCAATCAGGATGCTCAGCTTTTCGGTATTGAAGGTGGAGGCTTCCACCGGAACACTCGGCCCCGAGGCGACATAGGCTTCGCGACTCACCTCCAGCAGATTCGGTGCCTTGACCGGCTCCAGCCACTGCTGGATCTGATCGAACAGCTCGCCAATGCGTTTGGCCCACTCGGCCGATTGCGTCTCGAACAGTTGCTTCTTGTGCGCTTCGCTGTCTGCGTAATGACGAAGCATCTCGCCCAGTTGCTGTACGTCGTCCATCGCGATGTTCCTTTGGTTGAAGCGGTGCTGCGGACCCTGAGCATGGCAGAAGCGCGCCGCTGGCGTGCGACTAAAAGCACGAGCGGCGCTGGCGTTTGCCCTGAACCGTTGATTCAACCGGCCTTAGATGGGCGACGCAGGCGCGCCATGCTCAAGGTATCGACGAATACCCCGTCACGCACCGCGTAATCGCGAAAGATCCCTTCGGTTTCAAAGCCGAATTTGCGATACAGGCCGATGGCAGCCTCGTTATCGGCATAGACGGACAGTTCGACCCGCCGCAGATTCATCCAGTCATCGGCAATATCCAGCGCCGCCGCCAACAGCTTGGTACCGACGCCCTTGCCTTGCCACGCCTGCGCGACCCCCATGCCGAAAGTCCCCGCATGGCCGCGACGGACACGTGAAAACTGCTCGAGGGTGATACTGCCGACAACGGCTCCCTGGTGCAGCGCCACTAATTGAACGATTCGTTCGTTGTCCGACGCCAGGCGCTTGCGCCAGGTCTCGCAGGACGGAAACGGCATTTGCAGCGTCTGCCGGGCGACCATGGGGTCATGGTAAAGCGCGGTGATGCCCTCGATGTGGGATTCGTTGAGGCGTTCGAGGGTGATGGCAGGGTCGATGTCGGGCATGGGTGACTCATCCTTGATACAGACATGGCTGCTCACTCTATATCGCAAACTTCCCGGCTGGCGAGCCCCCTGTGGGAGCGAGCTGGCTCGCTCCCACACTTGATTGGGCTCAACCTTCGAACCACTCCCGGCGCTCGTTGAACGTGCCGTTGATCAACTCGACGATCATCCGCACCTGTGCATCCGCCTCGGAGTGGCGATTCACCGCCAACCAGACCTGACGCTGCATCGGCAGGTCGAACAGCTCCGGCAAACCGATCAAGCCACGGTCGAAATGGCTCATGTAGCCGGGCAACAGGCCGATGCAGGCGCTGCAACGGATCATTTCCAGCATCAGTTCATAGGAATGCAACTGCACCACCCCGGCCAGGCGCTGGTCCACCAGATTGTTCCACGGGCGAAAACTGTCGACCTGCCGATCATGCTGCCATTGCACGAGCAGGAAATCGGCCAGGTCATCGAGGCTGTCCGGGCGCGAAGCGACCCTGGAGTAACGTTTGGCGATGTGCGGCAGGTAGTCGAGACGCGCCAGGCACCGGGGTTCGCTGATGGCAAAACTCGGCCCGGGTAGCGCTGAATCGGTGCCGGACAACCACAGCACCACATCGGCACTGACGGCCCGCAGGGACAGCTCGCTGTCGAGGCTGATGATGTCCAGGCGCACGCTGGCATTGCGCCGCAGCAAGGCCACCAGGTCGCGCCCGAGAATGTCATGCAGGATCGATTCGGCGACGGCCAGGCGCACCAGCGGCTGTTCGATCACCGGCCAGTCGCGCTCGTGGGCCAGTGCGATCAATTGTGAATGCAGTTGCAGCCCGTCACGACTGAGGGCGACGCCATTGTCCGAGAGGCTGAACAATGAGCACTGCAGCTGTGTTTCCAGTTCCGCCAATTGCTTGCGTAACCGGGTCGCCTTGATATTGAGGCTGCGCGCCGCCTGCATGAAACAGCCAGAACGCGCGGTGACGCTGAAACACTGGGCCAGCACCGGATCGACATCTGCCGCCAGTGTCCGCCAGGACACGCTTTTATCGAGGGGCGCGCCATACTCGGCAATGCGCCGACGGCTGCCGGTTTCCATGATTGGCATTGATGACTCCCTGTCCTTCTATCCGTGCGATCCATCCTGCGCACCTTTCATGAAAGCCGTATGACAACCCGATCAGGCACTGGGGCTTTGCCGGAAACTCACTGCCAGGCGATTCCAGCTATTGATGGTCGTGACGGCGATGGTCAGGTCGACCAGCTCAGCTTCACTGAATTGCGTCCGCGCCTGCTCGTAGACGTCGTCCGGCACGTGGCTTTCGGCAAGCAGGGTCACGGCCTCGGTCCAGGCCAGGGCTGCACGCTCGCGCGGGTTGAAGAAGTTGCTGTCGCGCCAGACCACAATCGAGTAAAGACGCCGGTCGGTCTCGCCAAGGCGCCGGGCATCCACCGAATGCATGTCGGTGCAGAACGCACAGCCATTGAGCTGTGAAGCGCGGATTTTGACCAGGTGCAGCAGCGCCGGTTCGATGCTCAAGCTGCTGGTCAAGGCCTCCATCGCGATCATGGCTTTCATCGCCTTGGGTGACGCGCTGTAGTAATCCAGGCGGGGGTTCATGACAGGCCTCGTGCAGCGAGAATGTGTAATTCACGGTATCCGTTGTTACCCCTGCGTTACAGGTCCAATTTGGCGAAAAAACCGTGGACCACCCGCCTCCAGACCAATGGACGGTTTTTACGCCACGCAACTTCTGCATCACCGGCGGATGGGGGTAATCTTGCGCGACGCACACGCGCCTCAATTGCCCCGGAGCTTCGCCGGTATGGAACTGCATGTTGTCATCAATGGCCGCAAGGACCTGGCAGGTCAGCTGTACAACCAACTGCGCAGCGCCATCGAGTCCGGGCGCCTGGCGGCGGGGACGCAGCTGCCACCCAGTCGCCTGCTGGCCGAGCAACTGGGCATTTCGCGCAAGACCATTTCCGACACCTACGCTCAACTGACCTACGAAAACTTCCTCACCGGGGTGATCGGCAAAGGCACCTACGTCAACGCCCGGGCTTCGAAAGTCGAGCGTAAACAGAGCCACTCGGAACTGGCCGGATGCGAGGTCATCGAATCCTGGCGCAACCTGCCGGTGTTTCTGCGCCACCCGACACTCGAAGGCTCGCTGCGCTACGACTTCATTGGTGGCGCCACCAGCAAGGGCCAGTTTCCCCAGGACGACTGGCGGCGCTGCACGTCCCACGCCTTGCGGCAGATCTCCGCGTCCAAAGGGTTCTACAGCCTGCCGGAAGGCCTGCCAGCGCTGCGCAATGCCATCGCCCGGCACATCGCGTTTTCTCGGGGGGTCAATTGCCAGGATGAAGACGTGGTGGTGTGCAACGGCGCCCAACAGGCCCTGGACCTGATTTCCCGGGTGCTGACCCGCCCGGGCAGCATCGTCGCCATGGAGGACCCCGGATACCCGCCGGCGCGTCTGTTGTTCGGCACCCACGGCGCCACGGTGATCGGCGTGCCGGTGGATGGCGAAGGCATTCAGGTGGACAAGATCCCCCTCGGCACCCGGCTGATATATGTGACCCCGTCGCACCAGTTCCCGCTGGGCATGCCCATGAGCCAGGAGCGGCGCGTGACGTTGCTGGCCAAGGCCCACGAGCTGGGCGCAATCATCATCGAGGACGACTACGACAGCGAATTCCGCTACGAGGGCCGGCCCACGGACTCGCTGCAAAGCATGGATGAACGCGGAATCGTCGCCTACGTCGGGACCTTCTCGAAAACGCTGCTGCCGGAGTTGCGGCTGGGTTATGCGATTCTGCCACCGGCGATTCTCGATGCGGTGGTACGCGCCAAGCAACTCACTGACCTTCACACCTCTACCCTGCCGCAATGGGCGCTGGCCAAGTTCATCGCCGAAGGCTGCCTGCTCAAGCACATTCGCCGTTGTCACAGCATCTACGCCGGTCGACGGGAACGGATACTGGCGCGCATCGCCGCAGACCTCTCGCCATGGCTCGAAGCGGTGCCGACCACGGCCGGTTTCCACATGGTGGTGTTGTGCAAAGTGCCTATCGATGTGCCCCTGGTGATCGAACTGGCGAAAAAAGTCGAAGTCGGGCTCTACCCCATCAACAGTTTTTTCTACCAGCAAGCGCCGCTGGACGGGCTTTTCCTCGGCTTTGGCGCCATTGATACCCTGGACATCGACACCGCTCTGGATCGCCTGCGCGACATCTTGCAGCAAGTCGCCTGAAGGATTGGTCTGCGACTTTATCAGGCGATTGGCTATTGGTGGTCCGGGGGTGCAGGCCTATCCTGCATAGGCGTTATCTCTCAATGAGCAGGATTCGTCCGGCCTGATTCAGGAGTGTGAGCAATGCCCAACCAAATGATCAATACCGTCAAGGTGAAAGCCGTCTCCGGCCGCTCGGACGAGCTGGGTAAGCAACTGCAAAAGATTGTCGAGACGCTGCGCGATCTACCGGGCTGCGAGTCCTATATGGTCGACCGTTGCCCCGACGACAGTAATCGCTGGACCGTCAGCTCCCATTGGCAATCCGAAGCGGCCATGCAATCGCATTTCAACAGCCCTCAAGTGCAGGGATTCATCGACCTGATCGATTGCCAACTGGCCAACGCCGTCGACTTCAACAGCTTTCCGATTCGTTAAGAACGCGATTAAAGATCGCAGCTTTCGGCAGTTTCTACAGGGCATGGGTACCTCTGTAGAAGAGGCCGGAGGCTGCGATCTTTTTTTGCCTGCAAACCTGACATTGGTCCCCTGGACTTCCCGAATATTGGCTGTTTGTTTGTTATGGGTGGCGAACTAGATTGGTCCCGGACAACTCACCCATTACAGGTAATGAACCATGAACGTTTTGCGCTTCTGTCCTGCCCCTTTTGTTGTCCTGGCCCTGGTCGTTTCCGCCTCGGCGTTCGCCCATGAAGCCGGTGGTCCTTCGGAAAAGGTCACGGTGTTGCAAGATCAAATGCTGCAAAACGCGCCTGGCAAAAAAGCCATGATGATCGAAGTCGACTACAAGCCAGGGCAATCCTCCATTGCACACAGACATGAGGGCACTGCCATGGCCTACGTGTTATCCGGGGCCGTCACTTCTCAGGTGAAGGGCGAAAAAGAGCGGACCTATAAGGCCGGTGAGTATTGGTACGAACCGGCCGGTTCCGAGCACTTGGTGTCGAAAAACGCCAGCAAAACGAAGCCTGCAAAGCTGTTGGTGTTCATGGTGCTCTCACCGGACGAGAAAGTGCTGATCCCGTTGGAAAACTGATGGCTGAAGGTACAGCCATAAACAAAAAGGCCCGAATCATTGATTTGGGCTTTTTTATATCTGCCGGCAATTAACCGAAAAGCTTTAAATCAAACAAAACTATTGCCCGGCGGATAACGACGGATATTGGCTACTTCAGGGCAGCCAAGCGGTTTAGTCTGGAACGACTGCCGCTTAAAACCGGCTATTCAACTTTCCGACTGATGTTGTTTCACTGGAGAAACACCATGAAACTCGCACTTGTCAGTACCTTGACAATGACCGTGCTAATAGCCGGCTGCTCCATACCCACCGCTCCTTCGGCGGTTTCTTCTCTGGACGGCATCTTCACGCAGCCGGTCGGACGCAGCAATGCCACGAGTATTCCCAACGCCCACAATGTTTCGCTGGGCATCGTCTACAGCCGCAACACCCAGGCCAACCGCGCCTACCTGCAGGATTACCAGGCCAACGCCGGTACCGGTTTCGGCCAGAGCCTGCTGGTGCAGCCGATTCACGATGCCTACGTCGCCACCTCCCAACCCGACCTGGCCGTGGACTGGGTCAAGGCCTCGTTGCAACGCCAGTTCGGCTCGGTCACGGTGTACCCGGACATGCAAAGCCTGAAGGCGGCCAAACCGGACGTGGTCGGCATCGTCGACAGCCGCAGCCAGTTGATGACATCGCGCAGCTCGGACATCGAGGCGAAGGTCAGTGTGGACTTCTACGACAAGAACCTGGGCTACATCGGTACGGCGCAAGGGCATGACGCCAAGGCGATGAGTCCAGTGTGGGCGGACTTCAAGCGCAGTGAAGAAATCGTCGCGGATATTAACGAACAGCAGAACGTGCAAGTAAGAGCGCTGCAGAAGTTTGACCAGTCGCTCAGCCATTTATTGACCAAGCCGACAAGTAACGTTTCGATGATCGACAAAGCCAAAGAGCAACAACTGTATTGAGACTGCGACAATCAATGCGAGCAAACCCCGACCTGGACAGGAAGGGTTTGCTCACAATTAATCAATGTCATGACTTTTAAATAGCGATACCTTCAGTTCCGCGCAACAGCGCCAACAACCATCTTTTACAGACAAGGACGTCTTCATGACTAAAGACCAGGAAAGATCCTTCATCGCCCGCATCACTTGCGATGGAATCAACATGACATTTTTTGACAAGATATTGAGCGCGGGTCATTTCGAATCCAGCAGAGGCAGATCTCCAATACCTCCAAATGTAGTGACTACCGTCGAAGCCTATGACCCTGCCAGTCGAACAATGCGCCGCGTAGGCGGCAGGAAATCTACAGCCATGGTCGTCCACTTCAAGTGTTATGACGACTACTACAACCTGCAGATTCTCAGCGAGGACTACTATCAGAAATATTTCAGCAAGGGCGGACAAGGCGTGCTGGGTGCCTATCCGGCCGCCGGCAGTGCTACCACCTCCTTCAATTTACTGAACAGCAATCATCAAATCATCACTCTGGATGATTTGAGCAGCTCCCAAGCGACCCTTCACCTGAAAGCGCGTAACGCCGGAATCATCAAAAAAGAAATCTGGCGCGACCCGGCGTACAGCACTTGTTTCACCGATAAATCCGGAGACATCGCCACGTTCAAGCTGGATATTCTGGAAAGGCACGTCTCTACACCCGAACGCTCTAGCCCCTACACCTGAGTGATCGATCCCTGGGCCGACGTGTTGTCCGCCCTGAAATAAAAAAGCCCCGCATCTCTCGATGCGGGGCTTTTTCATTCAACGCCTGATCAGGCCGCCGGTTCCAGCTCGGCGACCGCAGCGGCAGGAACTGCCGATTGACCGCTCAATGCCAGGTCCAGCAGTTCGCGGTTAGCCACCGCGTACATGGCGTAGTCAGTGCCGCTGGCGGCACGGATTTCCACCAGCATGGCGCGCCAGCGCTCGATCATGCCCTCGTTCTGCTGCATCCACAGCTCCAGACGTGTTTCCACGTCCAGGGTGCCGTCACCCAGCTGCAGGACCGAGATGGTGATCGCACGTTGCTGCCAGTCGACGTCATCGCGGAACGCTTCACGGGCCAGGGCCTGCCAGTTGTTTTCAACCGGCAGAGCGCTGATCTGTTGCAGGTACCAGGTGATGTCCAGCGCACTGCCCACGGCGAAGTAGGCCTTGGCCACCTCGGCCGGATCCTGGCCAGTCACGTCGGAAGCCTCGATGATCGGCAGCAGGGTGTACAGGTGCGAAGTACCAGCCACCATACGCGCCAGCAACTCCGGCACACCGGCTTCGACATACGCCTGATAACGGGTTTGCCAGGTTTCGCGGATCTCGCCACTGAGCAACTCGTCCAGCTTGAGACCCAACTCCTTCAGGTGCGGACCGAAGTGTGCGACGTCACGGGCAGCGTTCTGTTCGTTGCGTCGGGCGCGCAGGAACCAGCGTGTGGCGCGACGGCCCAGGCGCATCAGCTCGTCCATCAGCTCCAGTTGCACGTCGGCGGAGACCTGGTAGTCCAGGGCTTCGATCTGACGGAACCAGTGCGGGAGGTGGAAAATATCGCGCACGATCACATAAGCGCCCGCCACGTTCGCCGGGCTCATGCCGGTCGACTCTTTGAGTCGCTGAACGAAGGTGATGCCCATGTGGTTGACCAGGTCGTTGGCGATCTGGGTGCTGACGATTTCGCGCTTGAGGCGGTGACGGCGCATGGCTTCGGAGAACTTGCTCACCAGAGTCGGCGGGAAAGCGGTTTCCATGTCGCGGGTCAGGTAGTCGTCGTCCGGCACCAGGGAGCCCAGCAACTGCTCCTTGAGGTCGATCTTGCTGTAGGAAATCAGTACCGACAGCTCGGCACGGGTCAGGCCATGGCCTGCCGCGATGCGTTCGTTGAGCTGGTCTTCCGACGGCAGGAACTCGATGGCGCGATCGAGTTTGCCGCGACCTTCCAGATCGTTCATCAGACGCTTGTACTCGGCAATCCGCGGCAAGGCGCGACGGGCCGCCAGGGACAAGGCCTGGGTCTGCTTGTAGTTGTTGCCCAGCACCAGACCACCGACTTCGTCGGTCATGCTCGCCAGCAACTGATTACGTTGCTTGTCGGTCATGTCGCCGGCCTGAACCACTTCGTTCAGCAGGATCTTGATGTTCACTTCGTGGTCGGAGCAGTCCACGCCACCGGCGTTGTCGATGAAGTCGGTGTTGGAGCCGCCGCCATTGAGGCCGAATTCCACACGACCCAGTTGGGTCATGCCGAGGTTACCGCCCTCGCCCACCACTTTGCAGCGCAGTTCGTTGCCGTTCACGCGCAGCGCATCGTTGGCCTTGTCGCCGACATCGGCGTGGCTTTCGCTGCTGGCTTTGACGTACGTACCGATACCGCCGTTCCACAACAGGTCCACCGGTGCCTTGAGCAAGGCATTGAGCAGTTCGGTCGGGGTCAGCTTGTCAGCCTGGATGTCGAAGCGTTCCTGCATCTGCGGGGAAATCGCGATGCTTTTCGCGCTGCGCGAGAAGATCCCGCCGCCTTCGGACATGATGCTGGTGTCGTAATCCGACCAGGCCGAACGCGGCAGGTCGAACAGGCGCTGACGCTCGACGAAGCTGGTGGCCGGATTCGGATTCGGGTCGATGAAGATGTGCAGGTGGTTGAACGCAGCGACCAGTTGCAGCTTGTCGGACATCAACAAGCCGTTACCGAATACGTCACCGGCCATGTCGCCGACACCGACCACGGTGATGCTGTCTTTCTGGACGTTGATGCCGCGCTCGCGGAAGTGGCGTTGTACGCCAACCCACGCGCCCTTGGCGGTGATGCCCATTTTCTTGTGGTCGTAACCGGCCGAACCACCGGACGCAAACGCGTCGCCCAGCCAGAAGCCGTAGTCGATGGCGATGCCGTTGGCGATGTCGGAGAAGGTTGCAGTGCCCTTGTCTGCTGCCACGACCAGGTACGGGTCATCGTCGTCATGACGCACGACGTTGGCCGGCGGCACCAGAGCGCCGTCTTTCAGGTTGTCGGTGATGTCCAACAGGCCCGAAATGAAGATGCGGTAGCAGGCGATACCCTCGGCCGCGATCTCGTCACGGCTGCCGCCCAGTGGCAGGCGACGCGGCAGGAAGCCACCCTTCGCACCCACCGGCACGATCACCGAGTTCTTCACTTGCTGGGCTTTTACCAGGCCCAGGACTTCGGTGCGGAAGTCTTCTTCACGGTCGGACCAGCGCAGGCCACCGCGAGCGACGTTGCCGAAGCGCAGGTGCACGCCTTCGACGCGCGGCGAGTAAACGAAGATTTCGAACTTCGGTACCGGCTTTGGCAGCTCTGGAATCAGGTGCGGGTTGAACTTGAAGCTGAAGTAGGACTTGTTATGACCGTTGGCGTCGGTCTGGTAGAAGTTGGTGCGCAGGGTCGCCTTGATCAGGTCCAGGTAGCGACGCAGGATGCGGTCTTCGTTCAACACCTGGACGTCGTCCAGTGCGCTCAGGATCGCTTGTTCCAGACGTTGCTGCTTGTCTTCCAGATCATCGCTGGTGAGCTTGCGCGCCAGGTAGAAACGGGTCTTGAACAACCGGGTCAGCTCGCGAGCGATGTCAGTGTGGTTGTTCAGGGTGCTGGCGATGTAGCCCAGATCGAAGCCCAGGCGGATCTGCTTCAGGTAACGGGCGTAGGCACGCAGCAGCGCTACGTCACGCCATGGCAGGCCGGCGGTCAGCACCAGACGGTTGAACGCATCGTTCTCGGCATCGCCGCGCACGATGTGGACGAACGCGTCCTGCAAGGTGTCATTGAGTTGCTGGATGTCCAGTTCCAGGCCTTCAGCGGCGGTGAACGCGAAGTCGTGAATCCAGAACTCGCGGCCATTGGTGTGACGCAGGCGATACGGGAACTCACCCAGCACGCGCAGACCGAGGTTTTCCAGGATCGGCAGCACGTCGGACAGCGCCAGCGGAGTATCGGCGTGGTACAGCTTGCAATGCAGCTCACGCTGGCCGGAGACCTGGCCCAGCGGCTGATAGAAGCTCATCACCAGCGGATTTTTTTCGCTCAGGCTCAGCAGGTGTTGCATGTCGACCACAGCCGAATGGGCTGCGAAACGCTCGCGGTAACCGGCCGGGAAACCTTTCGGGAAGTCGGCCAGCACATTGGTGCCATGGGCTTCGCCGAAGCTTTCGACCACCAGGCTGGCGTAGTCGTCCTGCCAGCTGCGGCAGGCCTGCACCACTTCTTTTTCCAGCAACAGCGGGTCGATGTCGATGCGGTTTTTCGGGTCGACGCGCAGGATCAGTTGCACGCGGGCCAGCACGGACTCGGAGAAGAAGGTCCAGAACTCGCAATCGGAGGCTTTCAGGCGATCCATCAGCACTTGCTGGATCTTCTGGCGCACTTCGGTGGAGTAGATATCACGCGGCACGTAGGCCAGGCAGTAGCAGAAGCGGCCGTACGGGTCTTTGCGCAGGAACACGCGAATCTTGTTGCGTTCCTGGATCTGCACGATCGACATCACGGTGCTGAACAGCTCGTCCACCGGGGTCTGGAACAGATCGTCGCGCGGCAGCACTTCAACCACCTGCGCCAGTTCCTTGCCCAGGTGAGCCTTGGCCTGGAAGCCGGAGCGGCGTTCGATTTCCTCGACCTTGCGACGGATGTACGGGATGACCCGCACGCTCTCGCCATACACCGACGAGGTGTACAGGCCCATGAAGCGGCATTCCTTGATGACGTTGCCGTTGGCGTCGATTTCACGGATCGACACGTAATCCGGGTAAGCCGGACGGTGTACACGGCTCGGGTGCGCGGCCTTGGCGAACGACAACAGGGTCGGTTCGCGCAGGTAGTTCACCGCGTAGTCCTCGATGCGCAGGTCATCGTAGGTCAGGCCGGTACGCAGCAATTTGGTCAGGCCGAGGAAGGAATTCTGGTCATAGACGATGTGACCGCCATCGGCCTCATCGCGCACCACGAACTCTTCATAGCCCAGGAACGTGAAGTGGTTGCCCACCAGCCATTCCAGAAAGCTCTTGATCTCGGCCTTTTCACCGGCGTCGACCGCGAACTGGCTGTTGTCCAGGCCAGTGAGGATTTCCTGGACCTTGGCTTTCATCGGTTCGAAGTCGGCCACCGCGACGCGCACTTCATCGAGCACTTGCTCCAGCTCTTTGGCCAGTACGTTCAATTCGGCGGTGTTGGCGCAACGGTCGATTTCCAGGTACATCAACGACTCTTGCAGGATGCCGTCGCCCTGGGTGCCTTTCGGCAGGATTTCCAGCAACTCGCCCTTGCTGCCGCGACGCACGCTCAGCACGGTGGTTTGCAGGGTATGGATGCTGTAGCCGCGACGGTTCAGCTCGGTACGCACCGAGTCCACCAGGAACGGCAGGTCATGGTGCAGCACTTCGACCGCGGTGTGGGTCGACTGCCAGCCATGACGCTCGTAATCGGGGTTGTAGACGCGCACTTGCGGTTGCGCGTGATCGAAGCGCTCAAGCAGGCGCCACGCAGAAAGGGTACAGCCAGCGAGGTCGGACAACCGACGCTGGGTCAGTTCATCCAGGGAAATGATGCCGAAGAATTGTTCAGCAAACAGCGCCACTTGTGGCAGTGCCTGTTCACTGATGTGCTGCGCCAGTGCCGCTTGCAGTTGGTGCTGGAAGTCGGCTTTGCTGGCTGCGGTGAAGAACGCCATCTGTGGTACTCCGCTTGGGCTTGTTATTGATGGAAGCGTCGCGTGCAAAACCCCTGTTCGGGGCAACCCGTCACCCTGTTCCTGATTCTCGGGCAGAGGAAACAGGACGACAGGTGGGTGAAGCTGGACGAGACACTCAGGTCACATTCACCTTCCATGAATGGGCATCTGCAAAAACGACTGGACTGCGTGCAGCGCAATGCCTTTACAGGTGCTCATCCGTTGCGCAGCTTAACGAGTGCGGCAAGGCCCGTGCTTGCGGTGCTGCGACATATTCGGTCAACGGTACGCTGCTTGCGCCATGTGCAACGATCAACACTAGCAGCCGAGCGGGAAATCGGGGAAATTCCTGCCGGATCGGCCGGCCATTCACCCGAAAACACGTGCTGGAGACCGTTGCGTTTTCGAGCGGATCAGAAAAAGACGACACCCATGATTACGGGGCAAATCATGGACGCCGACAGGATCGCCGTAGTAACTACGACCAGATCAGTCAATCAAGTCTTCAATGGCTCGAAATTTACTCACGGTAGCGCAGTCGTAACACATCATTTGCAGCGTCATCTTGTCCATGCTCGCGTCGATATTGGCCGAGTCGCACTCACGACAAAACAGCTGCAGATGCCCTGCCAGATCACTGCCGAAGAGGGCCCCGGAAAAAAACTGCGGCACCAATTCATCGCGCCAATAGATTCCGGGTGACTTCGAAAAGCCAGCACCGCTGTCCTTGAGTACCACGTCATATAGCAAGCGATGCAAGGCCGACTGCGGCACCCGCGAATCGCGATAGGCTGTCTTGCGCCAATTCCTCGCCAGCGCATCCTGCGCCGTACCCAGCATGTTGCCCGGAATGGTGTTTGCTGCATGGTTTCTGCCCTTGGAGTTGCCGGTCGCATAAAAATGCGCGGCATTTTTCACGGCCAGGCGCGCAAAGTAGTAGAGATGACTTACCGAGAAGTCCTGCAAAAGCTGGCCAACGACGGTTTCGGCACGCCCTTGGGCACTGAACACAAAATTCACCTCATTGGTCAGCACCTGGATGTACTGGATCGACTCATCCCGCGCCAGACTGAACATCAACGCATAAAGCTCGCTTTTCCAGGCGGGCTGCACGGCCCCGGACAGCTCCTGATAAAGCGCCAGGTACAGCGCGTCGCGAGTGCACTGTACGTCGGGCTCCAGGGCAACGTTTGGCAGCCAGCGTACTGCGGAAAAATCGTTGATCAGGCATCCGGATGCCCGGTCGAACGCCTTAATATCCGAACCCAGATCGACCAATAATGCGCCGCATTCGTAGAGCTTTTTCACCCACTCTTCGCTGGATTCTTCGCTGGGCGCCAAATATTCGCTTCTTGTACTGGAATCGAGTGGGGCGATGCGTTCCGAACCAGCGGCGCCGCCATCGTCCAGCAAGGCAAGCAGGACCAGTTTCTGAACGAAGCTCAGCGACGCATACGGCACTGGCGGACTCGTTACTCCATAACGCTTCTCCAGCTCACCCCGGTCGCGCAACGCTTGGGCCGCGACTTCTTGCTGGCGCACTTTGTAACACTCGATGCAATTACAGAGCCTTTGCCGACCATAGTTGCCCGGCGCGAAGTGATAGTGCTCGCAACGCACGCATTTGAAGGGCTTACGGATTGAGACAGGAGTACCCCTGGCATGCCGACGCACCCACATGGGAAGGTCGCAGTAAGGGCATGCCAGGTCCTTGCTGATGATGGGTGGCAATACCTTCAACAGACTGCGGACATTCGCCGAAATGTTGTATTCGACTGCCAGTTCCGCAGTTTTTTCGCCGTTCAGATAACGCTGGTAGAGCTCCTCGACCTGCTCTTCGGACAAATGTTTGATCTCATCTGCCCACTCAAAATAACGACTCATTCAAAGGTCCTTTTTTTCATGGCTGACTACGCAATCCAACGCGTTCGAGCTGCAAAAACTAAGGCAAATAAATCAGACAGGACAAGCAAAAATGCCGTGTATGCGGGTTATTTTTCCCTTGTATAAATACCCTACAGCCCCATCGGATTTTTCATGTAGCAAGATGCGACACATCCGAAAGACAGGTCTTTCATCATTCATAGAACCATCCTTGAAGGCAGCCTGAAATTCATCTATCCAATAATACAAAGCGCACTATTTTGCGACCCAGCCCACGCGAGGGCAGCACAAAGACTCGACGGCTGGCAAAATGAGCTTTTGTAGCCCTCAAACGCTCGCCGAGCCAGGAATCCCCCATGCAAATGACCACCCCCCTCTTGATCGTCAACCCGTGCGATGAAGAAGAAGACAACATGGCCATGCTCTGCTGCCACAGCGACAAGGGCGAAATGTTCCTGATGAGTCGCTACCCGGACGAGGACGAGCTGGAGATCACGCTCGATGGCGAGCCTTCGACCCTGGACGGGGTGAAAGTCACTCTGAGCCCTACCCTGCTGAAGATCGAAATCGCGGCGGCGGATGCTGATGCGCTCAATGGCGATGATGTGCTGGAGATCACTCATGGCACCGATGCGAGCGAGCTGGCGGAAGTTGAGGAAACCTTGCAGAACATTCTCAAGGGGACCGGGACTTACATCAGCCAACTCTGAAATTTCAGTGTCTGAGCGACCGCCATCGCAGGCAAGCCCCGCTCCTTCAATACCGATGGCGTGCGCAAACATTGCGTCCCTGTAGGAGCGAGGCTGCCCGCGAAGGCGTCCAAAAGAACATCGTCAATTCAAGCCCCACAAATCTCCAACGATTTCCCCGACGGATCGCCTGCGATACACATCATCCGGAAATAAGCCTTTCCCTTTCGACTTCCCTCTTGTAAACGACTCCAGCCGTTTTTTGTCCGACTGCGCTAGCAACACCCAATTCTGAAGCAAAAAAAACCATCACCTCTCCAAATCTTTAAACATCGCAAACTACTGGAATAACGGGAAAAATACGCAAATTTTAACAGACTCTAAAATTCGCCGAGATCCATCCCACTTCAATGTAGGAACAAGCCCACATTCACATGGGAAGTTTCGCGACACCGAACAATTGAACCTCAAAAGCCTGACTGCTATTAATAAGTCACTTGCGAATAAATCTCGCAAGCGCAGCACCTACCTCCTAGTGCTGCTCCATAAAAAAGGAGTTAACATCATGGGTAAAAAACGCACTGAGATAACCCCTTGGGATGAACTTCCCCAGGCATTGATCACATCAAGTGGCCTCTTGGCAAATGAAGTAAACTTCTTTGCCTCGCTGACTAACTGATTCGCACAAATCACATCTGCAGCAAATGCCGAAAGGGCCCTTTCGGCATTCAGACCCCCGATGAGGCACTTATGTCAGAGCGTGAAACCGACCCCGTCACGGCTTTAAAAAAAATCCAAAGAATAATTGAATCCTTAAATCTAAATGCCGTCACTCAACATATTGATTGCAACGCACTTGTAGCCACAGCAAAACTTTTTGATAAAAGCCGAAATCTAATAGAGTCCGGCGCAGGAAAAGGTCCAGATTCGCTGATTGGAGCTCTTGCTGAAAGCATCGAACACCTCAGCATTTTCCAGTTCAACGCTGATGATTCGAGTGTTCAGTCCTGTGGATTTATCGCTTCTCAAAAAGCAGCAGAAAACGATGGTCTTTTCACTAGCCTGCCAAATGCATCGGAGCTCATAAAATCTTTTAAACTCACAACACTCGATCAAAGTAAAGAGCTCTTCGTTCCGAAAATTCTTCTATGCCCGAGGATGGAGAGTGCCAATTTTAGTGGTGAAAATACAGGCATGCGCTTCCTGTCTCGTTACTCCTCTAACTCAGGGACTGCTTTTGGCTGCACCAAAGCTGAAGCATTACTTCACGGAATCAATGAAATCATCGAAAGGCACATCCTGTCCTGCTTCTTCATGGCGGTTTGTTCGATTGGTCCGAGCATGAAATTATATAACCCCTCTAAGCCTTTACTCGTCAAAGCGCTGCAGAACAACGACTACGCCCTTGCGCTAGCAGATAAACTACAGATCATAGTCATAAAAGATGTGATGGATGTTTATTTCTCCGTTGCACTACCGAAATCCGGCCCCGGCCATCACCATTTGTCACCCATCGGCTCAGGTTGTTCATTGGACTTATGCACCGCAATCCAAAGAGCAGCGACGGAACAATTTCAAGTCAGTGAACTGTATGACGATGTGCAAGAAGCGACTGATCGAGCAACACTTTCATTTCTAGCAAGCTCGGAAAAACTAAAACCTCTTATAGATTTCGAAGCTGTAAGCACGTTGAAACTTCCAACTCTCGACTCCCCAATAGTGGATTTCGTAAAAGACGTTCCAGCTCAACTCAACTCATTAGAAAATAACCTTTTACGTACCGGCAAAGTGCCTTACCACAGAGTAGCTTCCCGATACTCCGACGATGGTATCGTCTGCCAATCTTATATTCCTGGACTTGAACGTTTTAACCTGATCAGAAATGGTTGTCATGTTGTTCCCCAGCGATTCCTGCGCCAAACGGCGAAAACAGCTTAATTATTGCGAACAGCTATAGGCATTCCCAATGCAGACATTCATTAGAACAGCCTGTAAAGCACACGCCGCCTTATTGATATCAACGATCACGACGATAATAATATTAAAACTTATTGCTCTCGCCCCTCCATTACTACTAGGAAACGTAATTGACACACTGAATAGCGACGACCGCGCGACACTCAATACACTACTACTTCTAACGGGGGGGGGGTTCATTCTGGCAGGGTGTGTACAAGCAATCATTAATCCGCTGCAAGTATTTTTTTTATCCAAGCTAGTGCAGAAAGTAGTAATGGACGCATCCACCCACTGGGTTGCGCAACTGATGCGAAAAGAGTTCATCCCGTTCAGCTCTTGGCGTATCGGTCACTTCATAAAATCAGTGGAGCGGGGAATTACAGCACACGAGCAACTATTAACGTTCTTCGTCACCGTTGGACTCCCACTGTGCCTGGAATTTCTGATTGTCGGATGCGCTTTTGCCTACATGGGCGGTATCGGCATTTTCTTTGCGATGAGCAGCTTAGGTGTCGTCTATTTATTCGTTGCCTGCCGAATCATCAGGTGGCGCAGAAAACACCTTGATGCAGTCAACGAGCAAGAGGATGAACTCAGCGCGCTCCTATTCAGCACCTTGAGCACTGGCAAATCGATAAAGCTCGAGGCTGCCGAGTACACGGCAACGCAACCCTTGAACAGTGCATTCAAGCATTACGCCGACGCGGCAATCACCGTGGCAAGCTCCGGTGGTGTTTTGAGTGGGACGAAAGTGCTGTTTGTAAGCCTTTCCACGGGCGGATTACTCAGTTGGGGAGTTCTCGATCAACTGACGAACGAGCCAAGCATCAGCGTTGGACAAATGGTTGCCATTTTTTCCATTGCGGGAAGTTTTTTGCTTAACATCACCGCGCTGACCGAGGGCTATCGGGTACTGGATCAGTTCCTCGCTGACCAGCGTCGGCTCCAACAGCTATTGTCATTGCCAAACTTTGACGACAACCGAACAGCCCAAATCAAGCCTCGAGACGAATCGACGCTGACTCTCGAGCCCTGCGTTGTGAGCGACAACGGAATGATTCGCCTGCGTATCGAGAACGCCATCACTTTCACCCAAGGTCAATCGGTCGCTATCACCGGCCCCAGTGGTGCGGGTAAATCGACGTTACTGGAAGCGCTGGCCGGATTGCATGTTCAGCTGAGAAGTCACTTGAACATCGACTGCCTACCGGTTTCCAGACTGAGCGCGCAGGCTCATTTGAACGTCCTCAGATATTGTCCTCAGTCCCCGCAGTTTCTGGAAGGCACCTTTAAAAATTCAGTCCTGTTCGGAGTTGCTGAATCGCCATGTCTAAACCAGGCAATACAGCGACTAAACCTCGAAGAAGTTGTTGGCCATCGCCATCTCACTGAGAATGCATCCAACATTTCAGGCGGCGAAGCCAAACGTCTATCACTGCTGCGGCTGATCAACAGACCGGGACGATTCAATCTGTTCGACGAACCCAGCGCATCAATCGAGCCAAAGCTCGCCACCCCAGTCTGGGAATTGCTATTCGACACCTTCGCCGGTCGTGGACTAATTTGTGTGACTCATGATGTCAGCCACCTGCACCGCTTCGACCGCGTCATCGTCATGCAAAACGGTACGATCGTTGACGACGGTCCGTGGTGCGAACTGGTCGACAGGACAGCCATCAAACTGCTGATGAGTGACCTCCAATCGATGGAGTAATACCAGTAGAGTCGTCACCATTTCATGTACGGTGGCGAGACCGAACTCAAATCCCTGCACTTTACGCAAAATGCCGTTAGTCGCCGCCCCCCGCGATGGATTAAAGTAACGCCCCCAGCCCTGGCGTTATTCGAACGTCGTCGGTCACCCTTTCCAGGAACAGTCATCGATGGAACATCGTGAAGCGCTGCTAGCGCTGCGAACCTTTCTTTCAACGCAGATTCTCGGCCAGGAAAAACTCATCGAGCGCTTGCTCATCGCCCTGCTTGCCGACGGCCACATGCTGGTCGAGGGCGCCCCTGGCCTGGCCAAGACCAAGGCCATCAAAGAACTGGCCGAGGGTATCGAAGCGCAGTTCCATCGCATTCAGTTCACACCCGACCTGTTGCCTGCCGACATTACCGGCACGGAGATCTATCGCCCGGAAACCGGCAGCTTCGTGTTCCAGCAAGGCCCGATCTTCCACAACCTGGTGCTGGCGGACGAAATCAACCGGGCGCCGGCCAAGGTTCAGTCGGCCTTGCTCGAAGCCATGGCCGAGCGCCAGGTCAGTGTCGGGCGCAGCACTTATGAGCTGTCGCCGCTGTTTTTGGTGATGGCCACGCAAAACCCCATCGAGCAGGAAGGCACCTACCCGCTGCCCGAAGCCCAGCTCGACCGTTTCCTGATGCACGTGAAAATCGGCTTCCCCGATGCCGCCGTCGAGCGGCGGATCCTGCAGCAGGCTCGCGGCGAAGCGCTGAACGGCGAGACCAAGCCTGAACGACGGGTCAGCCAGCAGGCCATCTTTGCCGCGCGCAAGGAAATCCTCGGCTTGTACATGGCCGACGCCGTGGAGGAATACCTGGTGCAGCTGGTCATGGCCACGCGGACACCGGCCAAGTTCGACCCGGAAATGGCCGAATGGATTGCGTACGGCGCCAGTCCTCGCGGTTCGATTGCCCTCGACCGTTGCGCCCGCGCCCATGCCTGGCTCGCCGGACGCGACTTCGTCAGCCCGGAGGACATCCAGGCCGTGCTGTTCGATGTGCTGCGCCACCGCATCATTCTCTCCTTTGAAGCCGAAGCCGCAGGGATCGACCAGGATCGGGTGGTCCAGCGGATTCTCGACGTCGTAGCCGTCGCTTGACCCCGATGAACGTCCCCCTGCCGTCCCAACCGGGTATCCGCATCACGCTCGCCGAGCTGATCGAGATGCGCCATCGCGTACGTGAAGTGCAGTTGTTCTCGACGCCCAGTCAGCGCAGCCCGCTGATCGGCCTGCACCACTCCAAGCTGCGCGGACGGGGCGTGGACTTCGATCAGGTGCGGGTCTATCAGGCCGGTGACGACGTGCGCACCATCGACTGGCGCGTCACCGCGCGGACGCAGGAACCGCACACCAAGCTGTTCCATGAAGAGCGCGAGCGGCCGATTTTCATCATGGTCGAGCAAAGCCGCCGGCTGTTTTTCGGCTCCGGGTTGATGTTCAAGTCGGTGCTCGCCGCCCAGGCCGCGAGCCTGATCGGCTGGGCGGCGCTGGGTCATAACGATCGGGTCGGCGGGCTGGTGTTCGGCGACAACGAGCATTACGAAATCAAACCCCGGCGCAGCAAGCAGAGCCTGCTGCAATTGCTCAACCGACTGGTGCGCGTCAACCAGTCCCTGAACTCCGAAAGCGAGCCGGCCCGTGATGCCTTCGGCATTGCCTTGCGTCGCGCCCGGGAGGTGTTGCGCCCAGGCAGCCTGGTGATCGTGATCTGCGACGAACGTGCGCTGTCCGACAGTGCCGAACAGCAGTTGAGTTTGTTGTCGCGCCATTGCGACCTGTTGCTGCTGCCCCTGTCCGACCCGCTGGATCACGCCCTGCCCGCCGCCGGGCTCTTGCGCTTTGCCGAACGTGGCGCACAACTCGAACTCGACACGCTGAACTTCGATCTGCGCCAGACCTACCGTGCCCAGGCCGAAGCGCGCATTGCCCGCTGGGAGTTGCTCGCGCAAAAGCTGCGCGTGTTGTTGATGCCGTTGAGCACCCAAAGCGAGATGGTCGAACAATTGCGCGAATACCTGAACCCACAGAAACCGGGGAAAGGTCGATGAACGGTCTCGATCAACTTCAACCGCTGATTACCCCACCGGCCATCGGGTTCTGGCCACCGGCACCGGGCTGGTGGTCACTGCTGTTGCTGCTGCCTTTGATCGGTTTCGGCCTGTGGAAGCTGCGACGCTTGATTCCCGACAAACGCCCGATCGTGCGCGCCGAACAACCGCTGGACCCGGTGCGCCTCGCCGCACTGGCGGAACTGGCGCTGATGCCCAAGCCCTACGATGGCGCGCCGGCAGGCGCCTGGCTGCAACAACTCAACGGCCTGCTCAAGCGCCTGTGCCGCAACCACTATCCCTACAGCCAGAGCCACACCCTCAACGGACGCAAATGGCTGGCTTTTCTGGACAACCGCTGCCCGGCGGCCGGCCTGACCCGCTGGATGGTGCTGGTCGAAGGGGCCTACAAGCCCGAATGCAAACTCGACGACAAGGCCATCGCCGGCCTGACCCAAGCGGTCGAAATCTGGATTCGCAAACATGTTTGAGTTCGCCTGGCCATGGATCTTCGTCCTGCTGCCGCTGCCGTGGCTGATGCGCATCCTGTTGCCGGTGGCCGACAGCGGCGAGCCGGCGCTCAAGGTCAGCTTCCTCAGTGACCTCGAAGGGCTGGCCCGCCGCCGTGCACGCGCCAACCTGCCGGCCTGGCGCCAACAGGCACCGTTCATGCTGCTGTGGTTGATGCTGCTGATCGCTGCCGCGCGTCCGCAATGGCTGGGCGAGCCGCTGCCGATTGCCGCCAGCGGCCGCGATCTGCTGGTGGCGGTGGACGTGTCCGGCTCCATGGACTTCCCCGACATGCAATGGCAGGACGACGACGTCAGCCGCCTTGCGCTGGTCCAGCATCTGCTCGGCGACTTCCTCGAAAGCCGCGAAGGCGATCGGGTCGGTTTGATCCTGTTCGGCAGCCAGGCGTACGTGCAAGCACCACTGACGTTCGACCGCCATACCGTGCGCGTCTGGCTCGACGAAGCGCGCATCGGCATCGCCGGCAAGAACACCGCCATCGGCGACGCCATTGGCCTGGCCATCAAGCGCTTGCGCCAGCGTCCGGCACAAAGCCGCGTATTGATTCTGGTGACCGACGGCGCCAACAACGGCGGCCAGATCGACCCGCTGACCGCTGCGCGTCTGGCGGCCAAGGAAGGGGTGAAAATCTACCCGATCGGCATCGGCGCCGACCCGGAGCAAAGTGGCACCCTGGGATTCCTCGGGATCAACCCGAGCCTGGACCTGGACGAACCCTCCCTCAAAGCCATCGCCGAAGCCACCGGCGGCCAGTACTTCCGGGCCCGTGACGGCAAGGAACTGCAAGCGATCAAGGACACCCTCGACCGACTGGAGCCGGTGGCACAGCAGCCGACCCAGGCCCGCCCGGCCGAGACCCTGTATCAGTGGCCCCTGGCGCTGGCACTGTTGTTGAGCATGCTGTTGGTGGCCCGCGAGCTCTGGCCGGATAACCCGCTGCACCGTCTGCTTACCAAGGATCTGTTTTTGCAAACGCAACTGCCCGACTGGCGCGAGCGGCTCAAGCGCCTGCGCCTGCGGAGGCGTCGATGAGCGCACTCTGGCCCTACTGGTTCCGCCCCTGGTGGCTGTTATTGCTGCCACTGCTTGGCTGGCTGCTCTGGCAACTCTGGCATCGGCAGAAGCGTGCCGGGCGCTGGCAGATGATTCTGCCCCCCGCCTTCCATGCGGCATTGCTCAGTGGTGGTAACGGACGCGACAGCAAACTGCCATGGATTGCCCTCGGCGTGGCCTGGCTACTGACCGTGTTCGCACTGCTGGGCCCGAGCTGGGAACGTGTCGAGCAACTGAGCCAGAAACCCGCCGACCCATTGGTGGTGCTCCTGGAGTTGACCCCGGAGATGCTCGCCACCGACGTTCAGCCCAACCGGCTGGAACAGGCCCGGCGCAAGCTCTTCGATCTCTTGCAAAATCGCAGTGACGCGCAGACGGCCATCGTCGTATACGCCGGCAGTGCGCACACCCTCGTGCCGCTGTCGGATGACTTGGCCACCAGCCGTAATCTGCTCGACGCCCTCAAGCCGTCGCTGATGCCCGAAGCCGGCCATCGCGCCGACCTCGCGGTGGTCAAGGCCCTGACGCTGCTGCAACAGGCCGCCCTCGGCGATGGCCGGATCCTGTTGATTGGTTCATCCCTTACGGAACAGGAACGCCTGGAGATTCGCCGTGCGCTGAGCGGCAAGTCAACGCAATTTCTGATGCTCGGCATCGGCACCGCCGAAGGGGCGCCGATCACCCAGGACGACGGCAGTTTTCTCAAGGACGAACAGGGCGCGATTCTGGTGCCGCGTCTGGACGAACCCGGCCTCAAAGCCTTTGCCAGCGAGATGGATGGACACTATCGCCACGCGCTCCTCGACGATGCCGATCTGCGCGCCCTCGGCTTGCTCGACGGCCCGCGCAACCTGCGCAACGACGGCCAGACCCTGCGCCTGGACACCTGGGCCGATCAGGGTTACTGGTTGCTGCTGCCCTTGTTGTTGCTGGCGGCCTGCGCCGGCCGTCGCGGCTGGCTGTTCTGCCTGCCGCTGTTGCTGGCGCTGCCGCAACCGAGCTATGCCTTCGACTTCCAGGACCTCTGGCTGCGCCCCGACCAACAGGGTCAACACTTGCTCAAGCAGAAACGCCCGGCAGAAGCGGCACAGCATTTCGAAGATCACCAATGGCAAGGCGTGGCCCTTTACGAGGCCGGAGACTACACAGGCGCCGCCCAGCGGTTCGCCGAAGGCAATGACGCCCACGCCCACTACAATCGTGGCAATGCCCTGGCCAAGAGTGGTGAGCTGGAAGCAGCGCTGGATGCCTACGATCAGGCACTGGAACGCCAGCCGGACTTGCGCCCGGCCCTGACCAACAAGGCACTGGTGGAAGCCTTGCTCAAGCAGAAGCAGACCCCGCCTGCCGCCGAGCCGGACAAGGCCTCCAGTGAAGAGCCGCAGACGCCTCCACAAGAATCCCCGTCCGGCGCCACGACGCAACCGACGAGCACTGGCGAAGCGAAAACCGAGGGCGAAGACGAAAAAACCACCGCCGAACAACCGCCCTCCACCCCCCCGCGCCCCGGCAGCAATGAAGTACCGGGCAGCGAACTGGGGGATGAACAGCACACCACGCCGCCCATGCGTCCGGCCAACGACAGCATCGAAGGCGAACAACAGCAGGCGCTGGAGCAATGGCTGCGGCAGATCCCGGATGACCCCGGCGAATTGCTCAGACGCAAATTCTGGTACGAACAGCAACAACATCAGGATCAGGGAAAAACTCGATGACCCGCTTCACCGCCTACATGCTCGCCTCGATGCCGGCCCTGCTGATCTGCACCGTTCAGGCCCAGGCAGCCGAGCTGGTCGCCAGCGTCGATCGCACGCGCCTGAGTTCAGGAGAGACGGTCGAACTGACCCTGGAGTCCTCCGACGTCACGCAGTTCGGCAAGCCGGACCTGGCGCCGCTGGAGCCGCTGTTCGACGTGCGCGGCACACGCCAGGTCAACCAGTTGAACACCCTCAGTGGCGACAACCGCGCCACGACCCGCTGGATCGTCACGCTGCTGCCGAAACAAACGGGCAGCGTGGTGATTCCGCCGCTGAAACTGGGCGAGGTCGAGAGCCAGCCGATCACCGTACAAGTGGTGGAAAGCGAAACCCAGGACAACCCGAACAAACAGGCCCCGGTCTTCATCGACGCCAGCCTCGATCAGAGCAGCGTGTACGTGCAGGCTCAGGCGATCCTGACCTTGCGCATTTACCACTCGGTGTCGCTGTACGACGACAGCAGCCTGCCGCCGCTGCAGATTCCCGATGCGCGCATCGAACAACTCGGCGAGTCGCGCACCTACGAGAAAGACATCAACGGCGTGCGCCACGGCGTGATCGAAATGCGCTATGCGATCTACCCGCAGCACAGTGGCGAATTGATCATCCCGGCGCAGATCTTCAATGCCGCCCTGGTAGATGCACAACCCGCTCCGGACGCCACGCCGCAGTCGCCGAAATCCGGCAAGCTGATGCGCGTCAGCTCCAGTGAACTGCTGCTCACGGTCAAGGCCAAGCCCATTACCTACCCTGCCGACTTGCCTTGGCTGCCGGCACGCAGCCTGACCCTGAGCGAGAACTGGAACCCGGAGCCCGATCATGTCCAGGTCGGTGACTCGTTGACCCGCAGCCTGATCGTGAAAGCCGAAGGCCTGGGCAGTTCGCAGCTTCCACCGCTGCCCGGCACCGAAGCCAGTGGTCTGCGTCGCTATCCGGATCAACCGGTGCTGGGCAACCAGAACAGCGACCGCGGCCTGGTCGGCAGTCGCGAAGACCGCGAGGCGCTGGTGCCATCCCGTAGCGGCCCGATCGAGTTGCCATCGGTCGAAGTGGTCTGGTGGAACACCTTTGAAGACCATCTGGAACACAGCAGCCTGCCTGCCAGAACCCTGCAGGTCGCGGTCAATCCGAGCCTGATGGTCGACACGCCGGCCGGCAATTCTCCGGCCAGCGCCACGGTCGACAGCGAGACCCTGTGGCGCTGGAAACTCAGCACACTGATCCTCGCTTGCACCACTCTGCTGGGCTTCGGCCTGTGGTGGCGCGCGCGCTGGCAACCGGCGATCGCGCGAGCCGCACAAACCGGTCCGAGCCCGCGCACCGTGCTCGACGACCTCAAGCGTGCCTGCCAGGCCAACGACCCCCACGCCACACGCCAGGCCCTCGACGCCTGGGCCCGGCAGCAACCGGAAACCCTGGCCGACATGGCCGCCCGCTTCGTGCCACTGTCCGACGCCCTCGACGGCCTCAATGGCGCGCTCTACAGCGAAACCGGCCAACACTGGCAAGGCGAAGAGCTGTGGCGGGTGATCCGCACCATTCCGATTGCCGAGCGGGTCCAGGACCCGGTGGGCGACAGTGGTTTGCCACCGCTTTATCCCAAGTAAACACCTGTCTTTATGACAGGAAGCTTTTGTGGCGAGGGAGCTCGTGCTTTTTTACCAGTAAACTCTCCCCCTTTCGCCGCAGCCATGTGTCCCCGCGGCCATCACCTTTATCTAGCGGAGTTGCCCTTGCGTCTGTTCCACACCTCCGACTGGCACCTCGGGCAGAACCTGCACGGCCAGGATCGCGATTTCGAGCACGGTTGTTTTCTCGACTGGCTGCTGCGTCAGCTCAAACTGGATCAGCCTGATGTGCTGCTGATCGCCGGCGACATCTTCGACACGGTCAATCCGCCGGTCAAAGCCCAGGAGCGTCTCTACGACTTCATCGTCAGCGCCCACGAGCAGCAGCCGTTGCTGACCATCGTGATGATTGCCGGCAACCACGATTCCGGGTCGCGGATCGAACTGCCGGCGCCGTTGATGCGTCGCTTGCGCACCCATGCCCTGGGGCGCGTGCTGTGGCTGGATGACGGGCAACTGGACGCCGAACGCCTGCTGCTGCCATTGCCCGATGCCAAAGGCGACATCGCCGGCTGGTGCCTGGCGCTGCCGTTCCTGCGCCCGGCGGAAGTGACTGGCGCGCATTTGGGCGACAACTACCTGCGCGGCATTGGCCAGGTCCATGAATGGCTGATCGAAGCGGCCAATGCCAAACGCCAGCCGGGCCAGGCGCTGATCGCCATCAGCCATGCGCACATGGCCGGTGGTTCGGTGTCGGAAGACTCCGAACGCAGCCTGATCATCGGCAACGCCGAAGCCCTGCCCGCCAGTCTGTTCGGACCGAGCATCAGCTACGTGGCCCTCGGTCACCTGCACAAGCCGCAAAAGGTCAACGGTGAAGAGCGCATTCGCTACAGCGGCTCGCCGATTCCGTTGTCGTTCTCCGAGATCGGCTACCAGCACCAGATTCTCGACATCACCCTCGACGGCGAAACCCTGGTCAGCGTCGAACCCAGACTCATTCCCCGTGCGGTGAACCTGCAACGCCTTGGCCCGGCGCCACTGGCGGAGATCCTGTTGCAATTGGCGGACCTGCCGAACATCGACCTGCTCGCCGACCTGCATCGTCAACCCTGGCTGGAAGTCCGGGTGCGCCTCGACGAACCGCAACCTGACTTGCGCCATCAAGTGGAAAGCGCCCTGCAAGGCAAGGCTGTGCGACTGGTGCGCATCGCCGCCGAGTACGCCGGCAACGGCAGTCGCGAAGGCGCCGAGGACGGTGCGGCGTTGATCGAACTGGACCAGCTCACCCCTCAAGAACTGTTCAGCCGTGCCTGGCAAGACAACT
Source organism: Pseudomonas fluorescens group sp. PF-69 (assembly GCF_054481235.1). NCBI lineage: Bacteria > Pseudomonadati > Pseudomonadota > Gammaproteobacteria > Pseudomonadales > Pseudomonadaceae > Pseudomonas > Pseudomonas fluorescens group sp. PF-69. Next base: position 5,500,457 of record NZ_JBTMNC010000001.1, read on the forward strand.
ACGGCAGCGAAGTCGACGAGCAAACCCTCAAGGACTTTGCCGAGCTGCTGCAAGACGTGCAGATGGAGGGCGAACAGCCATGAAGATCCTCGCGATCCGCCTGAAAAACCTCGCCTCCCTGGCCGGGCCGTTTGAAATCGACTTCACCGCCGAACCCTTGGCCAGTGCCGGCCTGTTCGCCATCACCGGCCCGACCGGCGCCGGTAAAAGCACGTTGCTCGATGCCCTGTGCCTGGCGTTGTTCGGTGCGGTTCCACGCCTGAACAACACCGGCCGCGACGCCAAAGTGCCGGACGCCGATGGCGAAATCGGCACCGGCGATCCGCGCACCCTGCTGCGTCGCGGCACCGGTGAGGGCTATGCCGAAGTCGATTTCGTCGGTGTCGACGGCCGCCGCTATCGCGCACGCTGGGAAGCCAACCGCGCCCGGGAAAAGGCCGGTGGCAAGTTGCAAGCCAGTCGCCAGAGCCTGCGCGACATCGATCAGGATCAACTGCTGGCCAGCCAGAAAGGCGAATACAAGACCCAACTCGAAGCCGCCCTGGGCCTGAATTTCGAACAGTTCACCCGCGCCGTGCTGCTGGCCCAAAGCGAGTTCAGCGCCTTCCTCAAGGCCGATGACAACGACCGCAGCGAACTGCTGGAAAAACTCACCGACACCGCGCTCTACACCCGCCTCGGCCGTCGCGCCTTCGACAAGACCAAAGAAGCCCGCGAAGCGCACAAGCTGCTGCAGGACCAGGCCAGCGGTGTCACCCCGTTGTCGCCTGAAGCCCGTGCAGAGCTGGATGAACGCTTCAACCAAGCGCAACAACAGCTGAAGTTGCAGCAGGCGCAGCTCAAGCAGCTTGAGCAACAACACAGCTGGCTCAAGGATTTGCGCCAGTTGCAGGACGCGCACCAAGCGGCCGCCGAGCAACTGCAAAGTTCGCAACAACAGTGGCAAGGTCTGGCCGGTGAACGCCTCAAGCTTACGCGCCTTGAACAACTCGCCCCGCAACGTCACCAGTTCGCGCGCAAGACGGAACTCGATGCGCAACTGACGCCACTGGCTGCACAGATTGCTATACACACCCGCCAACACGGCGAACTCAGCGAACGCCAGACGCAACTGGAGCAAACCCTCGAGTCGGCGAAAAACGCCTTGGGCGAAGCGCAGCAGCGGCACAGCGAAAGCGCCCCGCTGCTGCGTCAGGCTTTCGAGGAGCAAAGCACCCTCGCCCGCCTCGCCAAGGACACCGCCCTCAGCGCCGACGCCCGACAGTCCGCCGAGCAGGCCTGCACGCAAGGCCAGAGCGGCATTGAAACCTTGCAGGACAAACAGGCCCAGGTCGCTGAACGCCTGCAAAAAATGGCCGCCGAGCTGGAACAGAGCACCCATCTGGCGCCGTTGAGCGATGCGTGGAATGCCTACCGCAATCGCCTGCAACAGCTGATGCTGATTGGCAATCGCCTGAACAAGGGCCAGGCCGAACTGGCCAGCCTCGAACAGAACGCGGCGCAAAGCGCCGAAGCACTGAACACGCAAAAACAGCAACTGGAAGTGCTGTTCAAAGAGGCCGGCGCCGAGCCGGATGCGGTTGCCGAGCAGATTGGCATCCTCGGCAACCTGTTGCAGGACAACCGCAAACAACTGCGCGCCATTGAAGATATGACGCGGCTCTGGGCCAGTCAGCAGGAGCTGGAAAAACGCGGCGCCGAGCTGCAACAGCGACTGCTCGATGCGCAACAGGAGCGCGAGCGCCTGACCCAGGACGGGGTCAAAACCAAAGCCGAACTCAGCGTCGCCGAACAAACCCTCAACGTCACCCGTGAACTGCTCGAACGCCAGCGTCTGGCCCGCAGCGCCAGTGTCGAAGAGTTGCGCGCGCAGTTGCAGGACGACCAGCCCTGCCCGGTCTGCGGCAGCAACGAGCACCCGTATCATCAGCCTGAAGCGCTGCTGCAAAGCCTGGGTCGCCACGATGAAAATGAGCAGGCCTCGGCCCAGCAGTCGGTGGATCAGCTCAAGGAAAAACTCACCGAGCTGCGCGCCGAAGTCGGTGGTGTGATCGCCCGGCAGAAAGAGCTGCTGCAACAGCAAGAACAATTGACCGCCCAACTCCAGGCACTGGCGCCGAGCCTGGAGGCGCATCCGCTGGCCACTTCGTTGTTCAATCAGGACGCCGACAAGCGCGACGCCTGGCTGACCCGGCAAAACGATCAGTTGAACCAGAGCATCACCCAAGACGAACAACGCCAAAGCGCCCTGCTCACCCTGCAACAGGATGCCGCGCGCCTGACCCAGCAACTGCGCAATACCGAGACCGCGCATCAGCAAGCAGCGCAGCACTTGAGCAATCAACAACGCGAACTGAGCAGCGACCGTCAGCGCCTCGACGAGGAACTCACCGCGTTCGCCAGCCTGCTGCCGGCCGATACCCTCGAGGCCTTGCGCGTCGAGCCGGCGGCAACTTTCATGCAGCTGGATCGGCAGATCGCCGAGCGCCTGGCGCAAGTCGATCAGCAAAAGGAAGAACTGGCCGAACAGCAGCAACGTCAGCAGACGCTGGAGAAGGAACAGGATCGCCAGCTCAGCCGCATACAGCAGTTGCAAAGCGCCAAGCAACAGTTCAGTGCTCTGGCCGAACAGCAACAGGCCTGTCAGGCGAAACTCGCGCAACTGCTGGGCGAACACAGCAGCGCCGAGCACTGGCAGCAGCAACTGGAGCAGGCCGTGGAGCAGGCGCGCAACGCCGAAACCACCATGGCTTCGGAACTGCAGAACCTGCGCACGCAATACGTGCAGATTGGCGCCGAACTCAAGGCGCAGCAGGAACGCTTGCAAGCGCTGCAAAGCGAAGACAACGAGCTGACGCAGAAGATTGCCGACTGGCGCGCGCGTCATCCTGAGCTGGATGACGGCGGTCTCGAAGACCTGCTGCGCGTCGATGACACGCAGGTCAGCGAGCTTCGCCAGCGCTTGCAGCACAACGAAAAGGCCATCGAACAGGCCAAGGTGCTGCTGCAAGAGCGCGACCAGCGCCTGCTCGCTCATCAGGCGCAGCACAACGGCAACCTCGACGCCGAGCAACTCGCCACGGCGCTGGCAGAACTGCAAAACCAGTTCAGCGTCAGCGAACAACGCTGCGCCGAATTGCGTGCCGAGCAGGCTGAGGACCAGCGCCGGCAAAACGCCAATCAGGCCCTGGCGCAACAGATCGCCGATGCCTACGCCGAATTCCAGCGCTGGGCACGTTTGAATGCGTTGATCGGTTCGGCCACCGGCGACACCTTCCGCAAGATCGCCCAGGCCTACAACCTCGACTTGCTGGTCCATCACGCCAACGTGCAATTGCGCCAACTGGTGCGCCGCTATCGCCTCAAGCGCGGCGGCAGCATGCTGGGGCTGCTGGTGATGGACACCGAGATGGGCGACGAACTGCGTTCGGTGCATTCGTTGTCGGGTGGCGAGACCTTCCTGGTGTCGCTGGCGCTGGCATTGGGCCTGGCATCGATGGCGTCGAGCACGCTGAAAATCGAATCGCTGTTCATCGACGAAGGCTTCGGTAGCCTCGATCCGGAATCCCTGCAACTGGCCATGGACGCCCTCGACGGCCTGCAGGCCCAGGGCCGCAAGGTCGCGGTCATTTCCCACGTGCAGGAAATGCATGAACGGATTCCGGTGCAGATCCAGGTCCGCCGCCAAGGCAACGGCCTCAGCACCCTGGAGGTGAAATGACCACGCTCTATTCCTTTCGCCGCTGCCCGTACGCCATGCGGGCACGCATGGCCCTGCACTACTCAGGGGTTGAGGTCAGCATTGTCGAAGTCAGCCTGAAGGCCAAACCCGCCGAAATGCTCGCTCTGTCGAGCAAAGGCACGGTGCCGGTGCTGGACGTGGACGGCCGGGTCATCGATGAAAGCCTGGAAATCATGCGCTGGGCGTTGGCGCAGAACGATCCACAGGACTGGTTGCTCAAGGATGACCCGCAGGGACAGCTGACCATTGCCGCGCTGATCGAGGAAAACGACCAGGCGTTCAAGGTGCAGCTCAATCGCTACAAATACGCCGAACGCTACCCCGAGCAACCCATGGCGTTTTACCGCGCCGAGGGCGAGGTGTTCTTGCGCAAGCTCGACGAGATGCTCGAGGGGCACGCCTGCTTGCTGGCCGATCATCCCAGCCTCGCCGACGTGGCGCTGATGCCGTTCGTACGGCAGTTCGCCCATGTCGATCGCGAGTGGTTTGCGCAGACGCCTTATCGGCGGTTACAGGCCTGGTTGCAGGGGTTTATCGAGTCGCAACTGTTTACGTCGATCATGGCGAAGTAAACGCGATTCCCTGTAGGAGCGAGCCTGCTCGCGAAAAACCTGAGAGTGCTGCGCGGTGTCAGGTTCTCAGCGTCATCGTTCACGACCATCGCGAGCAGGCTCGCTCCCACAGGGATCGTGGTGACTCAGGCCAAAACCTCACACATCCCTATGGCCGAGCAATCAACCTGGAACGGCCCGAAAAAACCGCCTTCAGGCTTGATCGGCGGGTTGCCGGCCAGCAAGCCCAACGCCTTGGCGGTTTCGATGTTACGGGCAATGTTGTGGTTGGCCTCTATGGACCGGGCCACCGAGCCCGCCGAGCCCTGGCCGATCCCCAACAACGACGCGCCGTTGGTCATGAACGCCAGGAAGGCAATGACCCAGAGTCTGTGACCTTTCATGCTCCGCCGACTCCCGCGAGATCAGCCTGGTCGACCATCGCGTTGTGCGCGCGGTGCTCAAACTGGATGCCAGGATGTGCGACTTGAATCGGCGTTTCGAAGGATCGTTGCGACTGCGGCGAAAGGCTGACAACCAGCACCATGACCAGGTAAAGACCGATAGCCACATAGGCGCCATGTTTGGCAGAAGTGATAATTGCGCGGGCCATGATGTTCTCCGTGGGCATGTTTCAATGTCCACAGGATCGATCAAAAAAGCGCGGATAACCAACGAGTCCGGTCTATAGCAACTATCAGCTTCGTTGATCATTGAAGCAGACTATTTCAGTCTTCAATAAAACTCATCAAGCGTTCGCGGGCAGCGTCAGGCTCGCCAGAAACAGGCTCTACGGCGGATAAAATCGGAGTGGAATAGAGGAATAGCAGCACCACAGCCAGACGCATCGCCATCTTGTCGATCCTTTTCCTGGGAAGGAGTCAAAAAATCAGCGTCAAATTTAAACGCATGGCCGAATGATATCAAGCAGAAGATTAATGGCTATTTGATGCTGTCGTAAATGCGTTATGCAGGAGCGACATCACTTCAGCGCCTTTCGATCGGTGAACGGTCGATTGGCCAGTGACTTCGCTCCTGCATAAAGGGTGCAGGAAGGCGCTTTCAGTGTTGGGCTTTGTGGTCCAGCGCGGCGTAGAAGTTGGCGCTCTGTTGCAGGTATTTCTGGGTGTAGCTCTGGGTGTGGGTTTTTTTCTCGCTGATTTCAACGTTGGCACTGGCTGGCAGGGCAACGGAAGCAGAGATGGCGGAAGCGGCGATTACGGAGAAGAGATTGAAGTTCATGACGGTATTCCTCGAAGTCAGTTGGCTTGCTTGCCCGGTGGGGCCGTGAAGCAAACTTAACCTTCAAGGGTCGATGCCTTGAAATGCTTTGCAGCAGTACCAGATATCAGCCTCATTGATAGAACAACGCAGGCCCCATGGACCGGGGCCTGCGGCCTATTGTCGCAGCAAAAACTTGAGATCGCTCGGGGCGTCCATCGGCAATTTCTGCACGGTTTTGCCCAGCAAACCGGTCTTGGCATCGCGCTCGACGACGACAATCCCGTTGCTTTTCTGGTTGGCGATCAACACAAATTTGCCACTGGGATCGAGGCTGAACTCACGCGGGTGGTCACCCTCTACGGAGCGACGCTGCAATTCCTTGAGGTGGCCGGTAGCAGGGTCGATGGCGAACACCAGCAACTGATTGGCCGTGCCACGGTTGCTGACGTAAAGGAACTTGCCGTCCGCCGAGGCATGTAACGCGGCGGCAGCCTTGTCCGACACCGGTTGGCCGGCCGCCAGATCGACCATCTGCGTCTGCTCAAGCGAGCCGTCCCGGTAATCGAACACCGCCACCTGTGCACTCATCTCCATGGTCAGCCAGGCGTGTTTGCCATCGGCGCTGAACAGCAGATGCCGTGGCCCGCTGCCGGCAGGCAACTGGACGAACGCAGGGTTGGCCGGGGTCAACGGCAGGTCGGGGTTGGCCTTGGGATCGAAGCGATAGGCAAAGACCCTGTCCGCGCCCAGGTCATTGGAGAACACGTAACGGCCGTCCGGCGACGAGACCGTCGAATGCACATGCGACGACATCTGCCGCTCGGGATTGACCCGACTGGCCGGATGACCGCTCATCTGCACCACCGGTTTGAGCGCACCGTCGGCATTGACTGGCAATACCGCCAGGGTGCCACCCGGATCTTCGGCCACCGAGTAATTGCTGACAAACAGATGACTGGCGTCAGCGCTGAGACTCGAATGAGTCGGCTCGTTGCCCAGGCTCTGCACCTGATTGATCAGGCTCAGCTCATGCGTCTTGGGGGCGATCGCGTAGCTGCTGACACGCCCCACCGGATCGCGCTGGCCGGGACCGTTTTCGTTGACCACGAACAGATAGCGCTGATCCTTTGACAGGGTCAGCCAGGAGGGATTTTCGCTCTTGATCACTTGCAGGGGTTTGGCGTCGATCTGTCCGGTGGCGCTGTTGAAATTCAGCCGATAGATGCCCTGGCTCTGGCCAGCGGTGTACGAACCCACGAGCAGTTGATAGTCGTCGGCAATGGCCGCCTGAACGCTCATCGCGCCGATGCTGCCAGCCATTAACAAGGGCCAGAAGTTACGCATCCTCATTTTCATCGTCTTCATCATCGTCATCGTTGTCACCGCCGATCACGTCGCCGAGGCATACCAAGCGATGCTCGCCAGAATCACCGGTGATCAACCAGCTTTGCAATGTGCTGTCGAAGGTCGCGGCCTGGATTTGCGCCGGGGTGAACGCCCAGTGCCTGGCCGCTCGACCGTCCATGCATTCGATATGCAGGTTGTCCTCTTCATCGAGGGAGAATTCGAAGGCATGCAGCCCGTCGATTTCCACCATACCGCAGTGTTCGAGGACGTTGAGCAGGGTGTCAGTGGCAGCAGTCATGGCAATCAATCTTGAAGGGGAAAGACGCAATGATAGCTCATGCGTTTGCTGACTGTTCCACACAAACCATGGGAGCGGATTTGCCCGCTCCCATGGGGACTGCAACCAGCGGTTAGATCGCGTCGCGTGACGGCTTGCCATCCACCAGGCGCTGAATGCCCAGCGGATTGGCGTTTTTCAGCGCGTCCGGCAGCAGGCTGTCCGGGTAGTTCTGGAAGCACACCGGACGCAAAAATCGGTCAATGGCCAGGGTCCCGACCGACGTACCACGAGCGTCCGAAGTCGCCGGATACGGCCCGCCATGCACCATCGATTCGCACACCTCGACACCGGTCGGATAGCCGTTGAGCAGGATTCGTCCGACCTTCTGCTCCAGCAAGTCCGTGAGCTCGCCGAACTGCTCAAAGTCCGCCTGATCGCCCATGATGGTCGCGGTCAACTGACCGTGCAGCCCATTCAAGGCCGCGTGCAGTTGTGCCTGATCAGCCACTTCCACCACCACAGTGGTCGGGCCAAACACTTCCTCTTGCAGCACCTCGTCGCCATTGATCAGCAAGCTGACATCAGCCTTGAACAGTTGCGGCTGCGCCTGATGACCTTGTTGCGGATTGCCCGCCAGGTGCTCGATGCCCGGATGATCGAAAAGCTTTTGCAGGCCCTTGCCATAACTGCCCAGGGTTCCGACGTTGAGCATGGTTTGCGCCGGTTGATCGGCCATCAAGTCCGTCAGCAATTGCAGGAACGCCGTGAACTGCGGCGAACGAATGCCAATCACCAGGCCCGGGTTGGTGCAGAACTGGCCGCAACCCTGCACCACCGAAGACGTCAGGCCACGGGCGATGGATTCCGTGCGAACTTGCAACGCCTGTGGCAGCACGATCACCGGGTTGATGCTCGACATCTCGGCGAACACTGGTATCGGTTGCGCACGCGCCGCCGCCATGTCGCACAGCGCCCTGCCCCCCTTGAGCGAACCGGTGAAGCCCACCGCTTGAATCGCCGGATGCTTGACCAGTGCCTCGCCGACGCCACCGCCATAGATCATGTTGAACACACCGGCCGGCATCGCGGTTTTTTGCGCCGCGCGGATGATTGCATCGGCCACCTGCTCGGCCGTGGCCATGTGTCCACTGTGCGCCTTGAACACCACCGGGCAACCGGCGGCCAGTGCCGAGGCGGTATCGCCGCCCGCCGTGGAAAACGCCAGGGGAAAATTGCTGGCACCGAACACCGCCACCGGCCCCAGGCCGATGCGGTACTGGCGCAGATCGGGGCGCGGCAACGGCTGGCGTTCAGGCAGCGCCTGGTCGATGCGCGCACCGTAGAAGTCGCCGCGCCGCAGCACCTTGGCGAACAAACGCATCTGGCCACTGGTGCGGCCACGCTCGCCGATAATCCGTGCCGCTGGCAGCGCGGTTTCACGGCAAACCAGCGTCACGAACGCGTCACCCAGGGCATCGAGTTCATCAGCGATGGCCTCAAGAAACTGCGCGCGGCGCTCGGCGCTCAAGCGGCGATAAGCCGGGTATGCCGCTGCCGCCGCCTTGGCGGCAGCCTCGACTTCTGCCGGTGTGGCCTGGAAGAAATCGTGGGGCAGTGCCTCGCCCGTTTCGGCGTCGACACTCTGCAGTTTGACGGTGCCCAACGCGCTGCGCTGGCCGCCGATGAAGTTGTGGCCAAGAATCCGGGTCATGGGTAACTCCTCACAAGGTGCCGACGGAGCCGGGTTCGAATGCCGCTTCGACCGGCGAGATGCCATTGATCAATGGCGCGCCGAACTCGGCCTGACTGATTTCGAACACATCACCGGGACGGGTGCGCACGCCATCGGCGAATGACAGGGTCGCGGTGCCGAAGAAATGAATGTGCACATCCCCCGGCCGCAGAAACTGGCTGTACTTGAAATGGTGAAATTCCAGGTTGGCCAGGCTGTGGCACATGTTCGCCTCGCCACTGAGGAACTCGTTCTGCCACAGCACTTCACCGTCCCGCAGGATGCGGCTGGTACCGGCCAGATGCTGCGGCAGTTCGCCGACTCGCAGTTCCGGCCCGTAGCTGCAACTGCGCAATTTCGAGTGGGCCAGGTACAGGTAGTTCTTGCGTTCCATCACGTGGTCGGAGAACTCGTTGCCCACAGCAAAACCGAGGCGATAGGGTTTGCCATCGTGACCGATGACGTACAGGCCGCTGATTTCAGGCTCTTCCCCGGCGTCTTCGGCGAACGGCGGCAACGGGAACGGCTGGCCCGGACGCACGACAATGCTGCCGTCGCCCTTGTAGAACCACTCGGGTTGCACGCCGGCCTGACCCGCTGCGGGCTTGCCGCCCTCCACGCCCCACTTGAAGATGCGCATGGTGTCGGTCATCGCCGTTTCGTCACCGGCCTGCTGGTGCATTTTGTCCCGGGCCGAAGCGCTGCCCAGGTGCGTCAGACCGGTGCCGCTGACCAGCATGTGCGCGGGGTCCGGATGATCCAGCGGCGGCAGGATACGCAATTGTGCCAGCAGTTCAGCGTAGTCATGGCTGATCCCCAGCCCGAGGCTTTGAACTTGCTGCTCAAGGTTGACCCCGGCTTCGATCGCCGCCAGTGCCAGGTCACGAACCGTGCGCGCATCCTGTACCTCGCGCACCAGACCTTGCTCGACGACGCCTACCCGGCGCTCGCCGTTTCCCAATTCGAATTGAACCAAACGCATGACATTTCTCCTGTAAACACAGAACGTGGGCACACCTGACTCCCTGTGGGAGCGGGCTTGCCCGCGATGACGGCAGCACATTCAACATTCATGTGCCAGATAGATTGCTATCGCGGGCAAGCCCGCTCCCACAGGGATAGTGGTGATTTGCAGTTATGGGTCAGGTGCGGGTTGCCCCACGCGCACTGGCGGCAAATTCGTCGGCCGGCAGTACATGCTTGCGTTCCAGCAGGCGGTAGACCACGCCGGTCAGCACCAGGCCGAACAGCATGACGCCGGACAGGAAGTACAAACCCGAGGCCAGGTTGCCGGTGTATTCCTTGAGCGCCCCGATCACGAACGGGCCGATGTAGCCGCCGAGGTTGCCCACCGAGTTGATCAGGGCAATTCCCGCTGCTGCACTGGCGCCTGCGAAGAAGCGGCCGGGCAAGGTCCAGAAAATCGCCGTGCAGGAAAACAGCGCAAATGCCACCAGGCAAAGCGCCGCCAGTTGCAGCACCGGCACCGACAGCCAGGCGCTGAAGAACAAGCCGATGGCACCCAATACGTAAAGCACCGCGAGGTGGCCGTAGCGATCGTTCAGACGGTCGGAACTGCGCGGGATGATCAGCAAGCCGATGATCCCGAAAATGTAGGGCACCGAGGACACGAAACCGGTCACCAGGTCACTGCCGCCAAACTGCTTGATCAGCGTCGGCAGCCACAGGCCCAGGCCATAAATGCTCAGCGTCACCGGCAGGTAGAACAGCGCCAGCAGCAACACGCGCTTGTCCTTGAGGGCGTGCAACGGGTTGCCATGGCGGGTCTGGCCGTACTGTTCCAGGTCTTTTTTCAGCTCGCCGGCCAGCCAGTCCTTTTCAGACGGGTCCATCCATTTCACCTGTTGCGGGCCATCGGGCAGGTAACGCAACACCGGCCAGGTCAGCAGGATCGCCGGGGTGCCAATGACGATGAACAGCCATTGCCAGCCATGCAGTCCGAGCACGCCGTCCATGCCGAGCAAACCGCCGGACACCGGGCCGGTGATCATCATCGCGATGGGTTGGGACAGGATGAACAGCCCGAGGATCTTACCGCGATGGCGAACCGGGAACCACTGGGTGATGTAGTAGAGAACGCCCGGGAAGAACCCGGCTTCGGCCGCACCGAGCAGGAAACGCATCACATAGAAGCTGTTCGGCCCCTGGACGAAGGCCATGCCAATGGTGATGGCGCCCCAGGTGATCATGATCCGCGCGAACCAGCGCCGCGCACCGAAGCGGTCGAGCATCAGGTTGCTGGGGATTTCCAGCAGGAAGTAACCAATGAAGAACAGCCCGGCGCCCATTCCGTAAGCCGCATCGCCCAGGCCGATGTCGGCGCCCATGTGCAATTTGGCGAAGCCCACAGCGGAGCGATCCACATAGGCGATCAGGTACAGCAGGATCAGGAAGGGAATCAGTTTCAGCGTGATGCGGCGAATAAGCCGCAGTTCCTGGCTCATGAGATCGGTCTCCGATTGTTGTTTTTATAGAACCTCGGGAGACGCCTCTCACGGAAAACCGTCAGGGTCATCCCTCCGTTGAAATCGACTATATAGTAATACTATTTACTCAACAACACTTCCAAACAGGCCAATTTGAGCTTATGTTAGCCGCAAGCTTGAACAATATAGTCATACGATAAGAGAATCGATCATGTCTGATAAGAAACCCACCCTGCGCTCCGCCCAATGGTTTGGCACGGCCGACAAGAACGGCTTCATGTACCGCAGCTGGATGAAGAATCAGGGCATCGCCGACCACCAGTTCCATGGCAAGCCGATCATCGGCATCTGCAACACCTGGTCGGAACTGACTCCGTGTAACGCGCATTTCCGCCAGATTGCCGAGCACGTCAAACGCGGAGTGATCGAGGCCGGTGGCTTTCCCGTGGAATTCCCGGTGTTCTCCAACGGCGAATCGAACCTGCGCCCCACCGCCATGCTCACCCGCAACCTGGCGAGCATGGACGTGGAAGAAGCCATACGCGGCAACCCGATTGACGGCGTGGTGCTGCTGACCGGCTGCGACAAAACCACCCCGGCGCTGTTGATGGGCGCGGCCAGTTGCGACGTGCCGGCCATCGTCGTCACCGGCGGGCCGATGCTCAACGGCAAGCACAAGGGCAAGGACATTGGCTCGGGCACCGTGGTCTGGCAGCTCAGCGAACAGGTCAAGGCCGGTACCATCACCATCGACGACTTCCTGGCGGCCGAGGGCGGCATGTCCCGCTCGGCCGGCACCTGCAACACCATGGGCACCGCCTCGACCATGGCCTGCATGGCGGAAGCCCTCGGCACTTCCCTGCCCCACAACGCGGCGATTCCAGCGGTCGATGCGCGGCGTTATGTCCTGGCGCACATGTCCGGCATGCGCGCTGTGGAAATGGTCCGCGAAGACCTGAAGCTGTCGAAGATCCTGACCAGGGAAGCCTTCGAAAACGCCATTCGCGTCAACGCCGCCATTGGCGGTTCGACCAACGCCGTGATTCACCTCAAAGCCATTGCCGGCCGCATCGGCGTGGAACTGGATCTCGACGACTGGACCCGCATCGGGCGCGGCATGCCGACCATCGTCGACCTGCAGCCCTCCGGGCGCTTCCTGATGGAAGAGTTCTACTACGCCGGTGGTTTGCCGGCGGTGCTGCGCCGTCTCGGCGAGGCCAATCTGATCCCGAACCCAAACGCCTTGACCGTCAACGGCAAGTCCATCGGCGAGAACACCAAGGACGCGCCGATCTACGGTGAAGATGAAGTGATCCGCACCCTCGACAACCCGATTCGCGCCGATGGCGGCATCTGCGTGTTGCGCGGCAACCTGGCGCCCCTCGGCGCGGTCCTCAAGCCTTCTGCGGCCACACCGCAATTGATGCAACATCGCGGACGTGCGGTGGTGTTCGAGAACTTCGACATGTACAAGGCGCGGATCAACGACCCGGAGCTGGACGTCGACGCCAATTCGATCCTGGTCATGAAAAACTGCGGACCCAAGGGTTATCCGGGCATGGCCGAGGTCGGCAACATGGGCCTGCCGGCCAAGCTGCTGGCCCAGGGCGTGACCGATATGGTGCGTATTTCCGATGCACGCATGAGCGGCACCGCGTATGGCACCGTTGTCCTGCACGTAGCGCCGGAAGCGGCTGCGGGCGGCCCCTTGGCAGCAGTGAAGGAAGGCGACTGGATCGAACTCGATTGCGCCAGCGGCCGCCTGCACCTGGACATCCCGGACGCTGAACTGGCCGCACGCATGGCGGACCTGCAACCGCCTCAGCAATTGTTGGTGGGTGGTTATCGCCAGCTGTACATCGACCATGTCTTGCAGGCGGATCAGGGTTGCGACTTCGATTTCCTGGTCGGCTGCCGTGGGGCTGAAGTGCCACGTCACTCCCACTAACCCCGCCATCCCTGTAGGAGCGAGCAGGCTCGCGATGGACTTGAAAGCGACGCGTGCTTTCAGACAGCACGCGTGATCGTTCACGTCCATCGCGAGCAGGCTCGCTCCTACAGTCGCTATACGCCACTCTAGCGACCGTCACCCGCCGCGCCTGTTATCATGCCCGGCACCTCCATCGCACAGGACCGCGCCGTTCCCCATGGACTACCGCAAACCCTCCGACCGCAAAAGCATGCATTCGCGCATCGTCCAGGAACTGGGCATGCAGATCGTCTCCGGACGCTTCAAGCCCGATGACAAACTGCCCGCCGAAGCCCTGTTGTGCGAGGAATATGCCGTCAGCCGGCCGGTCTTGCGCGAAGCCACTCGGGTGCTGGTCGCCAAAGGCCTGGTGTATTCCCGTCCACGGGTCGGCACCGTGGTCAAACCGCGCAAAGACTGGCACATGCTTGATCCGGATGTGCTGCACTGGCTAATGCAAAGCAGTCCGCAGAACCAGTTCTTCGATCTGCTGACCAGCGTGCGCAGCATCATCGAACCGGCCGCCGCCGCACTGGCCGCGCAATTCGCCACGGAGGCCGACATCGCGTCCATCGGTGAGGCCTACCAACGCATGGAAGCCGCGCCGACGCCGGAAGCGCTGTTGCAACCGGACCTGGACTTCCACAGCCGCATCGCCGACGCAACCCACAACGACTTGCTGGCCAACCTGTGCAACATGCTCTCCGTGGCCATTGCCGAAGCGCTGAAGCACTCGAACCAGCGGCCCAACCTGCATGAACTGGCGCTGCCACGGCACAAGGCGATTTTGACCGCTATCGAAAATCGCGATGCGCTGGGTGCACGACATGCGACCCTGGTACAACTCGACGATGCGCGTAACGCGTTGAATGTGGTGCTTGGCACTGACGACCACAGCCCTCTGTAGGCGCTGGCTTGTCGGGTCGCCGCATCGCAGCGAAGGCGTCGTCACTTTCAATATCAATGATGCCTGGCTCACCGCCATCGCGAGCAGGCTCGCTCCCACAGTTTTTTGGCCGCTCATGGATTTCGCATGCATCCACCGACCCCGTGGGAGCTGGCTTGTCGGGTCGCCGCATCGCGGCGATGGCGGTGGATCAGCTGCATCCATGCCGACAGTTGAACCGCTTCGCCGGCAAGCCGGCTCCCACAGGATTTGAGGTGGAATTTGAGAAATGAAAAAGCCGCAACCAGGGTTGCGGCTTTTTCATTTCAACGTGGGTCAGTGAGCGAACAACGAATTGCCCTTCTGCCCCGCCAGTTTTTCCGGCTTGATCAGGAAGCGTGCCAGCGCTGGCAGCAGCCAGAGTGCGCCGAACATGTTCCAGAGCAGCATGAAGGTCAGCATCAGACCCATGTCGGCCTGGAACTTGATGGCCGAGAAGATCCAGGTGCACACGCCAATGGCCAGGCACAGGCCGGTGAACAGTACGGCCTTACCGGTGGACTTCAGTGTCTGGTAGTACGCCTCTTGCAGCGGCAGGCCGGCACGCAGGAAGCTTTCCAGGCGGCTGTAGATGTAGATGCCGTAGTCCACGCCAATCCCCACCCCGAGCGCCACGACCGGCAGGGTCGCGACTTTCACGCCGATGCCCATGAAGGCCATCAGGGCGTTACCGAGCACCGATGTCAGCACCAGCGGCAGCACGATGCACAAGGTCGCCGCCCAGGAACGGAAGGTGATCATGCACATGGTCGCCACGCAGATGTAGACCAGGATCAGGATGGTCAGCTCGGATTCCTTGATCACCTCGTTGGTGGCCGCCTCGATACCGGCGTTACCGGCGGCGAGAATGAATTCCAGGCCATCCTTGTTGTTTGCCTTGGCAAATTCCTGCACTGCATGCACGGCGCGATTCAGGGTCTCGGCCTTGTGATCGTTGAGGAACACCAGCACCGGCGCCAGGGAGCAACTGTTGTTGTACAGACCATCGGCCCGGGCAATGGAGTTGTTCAGCACGTCAGGGTTGCGCGACAGGGTTTCCCACTTCAGGTTGCCCTCGTTCATGCCCTTGATCATCTGCTTGGACACAGTCACCAGGGAAATCGCCGACTGCACGCCCTCGGTGTTCTGCATCTTCCACATCAGTTCGTCGATCGGTGCCATGGCTTCGTAGCGCGAGCAGCCTTCCGCCTTGGTCTTGACCATCACCACCAACACATCGGAGCTGGTGGAGTAGTTGCTGATGATGAAGTTGTTATCCTTGTTGTAACGCGAGTCCGGACGCAGCTCCGGCGCACCCTGGTCGAGGTCACCGATTTTCAGGTTCTGGCTGTACCAGAGGCCGCCACCGAAGGCGACCAGTGCCAGCAGGACGGACACCGGCGCGACTTTGGCGCTGGCAAAATTGGCCAGCAGACGCCAGAACGGGTGTTCGCGGTGAGCATCCTTCTTGCTGCGTTCCACAGCGCGCTTGCTGATGCCGACGTAGGAGATCGCCACCGGCAGCAGGATCAGGTTGGTGAACACGATCACCGCCACGCCGATCGACGCGCCAATGGCCAGCTCGCGGATCACGCCAATGTCGATGATCAGCAACGTGATGAACCCCACCGCATCCGCGAGGATCGCGATCATCCCCGGCAGGAACAGTTGGCGGAAGGTGCGGCGCGCAGCAGTCAGGGCGTTGTCCGCATCGCTGGATTGCAGGGCAATGCCGTTGATCTTCTGTACGCCATGGGAAATACCAATGGCGAAGATCAGGAACGGCACCAGCATCGAGTAGGGATCAAGCCCGAAGCCGAAGAAGTGCATCAACCCGAGCTGCCAGACCACCGCCACCAGCGTCGTACTCAACACGGCCACCGTACTGCGCATGCAGTTGGTGAACCAGTACAGCAGGATCAGCGTGATGACGAAGGCGATGCCGAAGAACATCACCACCATCACCAGGCCATCGATCAGGTCACCCACTTTCTTGGCGAAGCCGACGATGTGGATCTTGATGTGGGGGTTCTGCGCCTCGAACTTGTTACGGATCTTGTCTTCGAGTTCGTGGGAAAACTTGCGGTAGTCCAGCGCCAGCAACTTGCCCTGGTCCTGCGGGTCCGGGTAGGCCTCCAGCAGCGGGATGTCGACGATGCTCGACTTGAAGTCGTTGGACACCAGGCGCCCGACCTGTCCGGACTTGAGCACGTTGTTGCGCAGCAAGTCGAGACTGGCTTGGGAGCCGTTGTAACTCTGCGGAATCACTTCACCACCGGCGAAGCCCTCCTCGGTCACTTCGGTCCAGCGTACGCTCGGGCTCCACAGCGACTTGAGGCCGGAACGGTCGACGCCGGAGATGTAGAACACCTCGTCGTTGATCTGACGCAGGGTCTCCATGTATTCCTTGGAGAAGATGTCACCGTCGGTGGCTTCCACGGAAATCCGCACGGTGTTGCCCAGGTTCGCCAGATCGTTGCGGTGCTCCATCATCTTTTGAATGAACGGATGCTCGAGCGGGATCATTTTCTCGAAGCTGGTGGATGGGCGGATCAGCGTCGCCTGCCAGAACAGGAAGATGCTGACCAGCAGGCAGATCGTGATCACTGCCGGGCGGTTGTTGAAAATCAGGCGCTCAAGAAACGTCGCCTTGTCCTGATGATGAGTGCTCAAGGAAGTCATAGCCCCGCCTTCTTATTATTAACCCGGCTCATTTGCCCAGCTCGGCGCCGTTTGGCGAAGTGGCGTGAACGCCGCCCTGTCCGGTCAGAATCAGATTGCCATTCCCGGCGGCAGTGACCGACGAGAGGGAAATGCGATCCCGACGATTGAATACGCTGAAAGTCTCGCCGTTGTCGCTGCTGCTGATCACCGAACCACCGTTGCCGACGATCACGATCGATCCGTCATCGAGCAGTGTCCCGCCGGACAGACCGAACTCCAGGTCACCGCGTTCAGCCTTGAGTTCGATTTGCTGCCAGGTGCTGCCGAAATCGGTGGAGCGATAGAGATTGCCGCGCAGCCCGTAAGCCAGCAGCGTATTGGCCTGTGCGGTGCCGAGCACTCCGAACAGCGAGCCTTGGTACGGGCCTTCGAGTTTTTCCCAGGTCTGGCCCCAATCGGCGGAGCGGAACATGCTGCCCTGCTCGCCGACGATGAACAGCCCGGCATCCTTGACCGCCGTGATGGCGTTGAGGTGGTACTGATCTTCGTTGTCCAGGCGATCGCTGGCGTCTTCCCAGTGCTTGCCGCCGTCGGTGGTTTCCATCAACGCCCCGTAGGCGCCCACGGCAAAGCCACTGTTGACGTCCTTGAACCAGACATCGAGCAGCGGCGATTCGCGTTTGAGATCTTCGAATTGCTTGGTCCAGGTGACGCCACCGTCCTCGCTGGCGAGGATCTGCGCGTCATGACCGACGGCCCAACCGTGCTTGTCATCGACAAAAAACACCGACGTCAGCAGTTGCCGGGTGGGCACCTTGGCCTGAACCCAGGTCGTGCCTTTGTCGTCGGAATACAGGATGTGCCCGCGATCCCCGACCGCCACCAGGCGCGGGCCGGCGTGCACGACATCGAGTATCAGGCTTTTGCTGGCCTTGGCCGATTCAACGGAATAAACAACGTCGGATGCCGGCGCGTCTGCGGCCAGCACGGGTGCCGACGCCACGGCACAGCCAAACAGCGAGAGCGCTGTGGCCAGCAACGCGAATTTGCGTAATGCCGGCGGGCGGCAAATACCCACACCCATGACAGGCTCACTCATAGACCATCCCCCATTATTATTGTTTGGTCATTCAACCTTTCAGGGCGCCGACAGGGTGCTCGTTGTGATTGGCTATTTCGGAGCATAGTCCCGAAACCCGCAATCCAGAGCCCCTTCGGAAGCTGGCTTATCCTATCGGTGTTTTTGAAGGGCTGACAATCGACGGCACGTTATGTTTTGTTAACTGCCGGGCTAACGGGTACGGGTGAATGAGGGGGTATCAGGAAGGATGATGATGTCTGGGCTGACATCATCGCGAGCCGGCTCCGGGCGGCGTTCCGACGATGGACTCAAGTGCGCCGCGTTTATCCAGGTTACACGCGTTATCGTTGACGACCATCGCCAGCAGGCTGGCTCCCACAAGGATCAGACTGAACCCTGTGGAAGCGAACTTGCCGGCAATCAAGGCATCACGCCAGGCTTTTGCTGACCACTTCGAACACGTCGCTGGACAGCTGACCCGAAGCACGAATGCGCTCCAGTTCGCCTTTCATCAAGGCCTGGCGGGCGCTGTCGTATTTGCGCCAGCGGGTCAACGGTGCCAGTTGGCGAGACGCGATCTGCGGGTTGAAGCCGTTCAACTCGATCACCAGGTCTGCCAGGAAGCGATACCCGGAACCGTCGGCCGCATGGAAGTTGATCAGGTTTTGCCCGGCGAATGCGCCCACCAGTGCCCGCACCTTGTTCGGGTTCTTGATGTTGAACGCCGGATGCTGCATCAACGCCTTGACCCGCGCCAGGCCGCCCGGCAACACACTGCCGGCCTGGACACTGAACCACTGATCCATGACCAGCGGGTTGTCCTTGAAGTGCTCGGCGAAACTGGCCAGTGCCTTGGCCTTCTGCTCTTCGAACGGCGAGTTGACCAGCACCGCGAGTGCGGTCAGACGCTCGGTCATGTTATCGCAGGTGTCGAACTGCTCCAGTGTCGCCGCCAGGACTTCAGGCTTGCCGCTGAGCATCAGGTACGACAGCGCAATGTTCTGCAGCGCACGGCGGGCGAAATGCTCGGCCTCGGCCACATACGGGGTTTGCTTCGACAGCTCGCGGTTAGCCTGATAGCGCGTCCACAGGCCTTCGAACAACGCTTCGGCCAGTTGCTTGCGGGCAAACTCGCGGGCGATGTGAATGGCCTCGACGTCGGCCACTTCGCTGATTTCGGTCAGATAGGCTTCGCTTGGCAGCGAGAGCATTTCCGCGACCATCGCTTGATCCAGCGACTCGTCGGACAGCACGGTGCGCAAGGCCGAAACCAGACGCTGATCCAGTACCAGCGCTTCACCCTTCTGCTGCTGGGCAATCAGTTCCTGCAGCACTTGCACCGACAGTTGCTGGCCGGCATCCCAACGATTGAACCCGTCGCTGTCGTGCTGCATCAGGAACATCAACTGGTCGCGGTTGTACGGGAAGCTCAGTTTCACCGGCGCCGAGAAGCCACGCAGCAGCGACGGCAGCGGTTGTTCCGCGATGTCGACGAAGGTGAAGGTCTGCTCGGCTTCTGTCACGGAAAGAACCCGGGTAGTACCCTGGGCGCTGGCTTCGCCCTGAAGGCGCAAGGCTATTTCGTTGCCCTGGCTGTCCAGCAGGCCCAGCTCGACCGGGATCACAAACGGCAGTTTCTCGACCTTGTCCGGGGTTTCCGGGCAGCTCTGGCGGAAGGTCAGGCTGTAGGTCCTGGCCGTTGCGTCGAAGGACTCGCTCACCGCCAGACGTGGGGTGCCCGCTTGGCTGTACCAGCGTTTGAACTGGGTCAGGTCGACGCCGTTGGCATCTTCCATGGCCTTGATGAAGTCGTCGCAAGTCACGGCCTGACCGTCGTGGCGTTCGAAGTACAGGTCGCTGCCTTTACGGAAACCTTCGGCGCCGAGCAAGGTGTGGATCATCCCGACCACTTCCGAACCCTTTTCGTACACGGTCAGGGTGTAGAAGTTGGAAATCTCGATGAAGCTGTCCGGGCGCACCGCGTGGGCCATGGGGCCGGCGTCTTCGGCGAACTGGTGCGTGCGCAGGTACGCCACGTCCTGGATGCGCTTGACCGTGGCCGAGTTCATGTCGGCGGAGAAATGCGAATCGCGGAAAACCGTGAACCCTTCCTTGAGCGACAACTGGAACCAGTCGCGGCAGGTCACGCGGTTGCCCGACCAGTTGTGGAAGTATTCGTGGGCAACGATCGCCTCGACCCGCTGGTGCGCGGCGTCGGTGGCGGTTTCGGCCCGGGCCAGCACGGCGCTGGAGTTGAAGATGTTGAGGCCCTTGTTCTCCATGGCGCCCATGTTGAAGTCGTTCACGGCGACGATCATGAAGATGTCCAGATCGTATTCGCGACCGTAGACCTCTTCATCCCAACGCATGGATTTCTTCAGGCTGTTCATGGCGTGCTGGCATTTGTCGATGTTTTCCGGCTCGACGTAAATGCGCAGCGCGACGTTGCGCTCGGTCATGGTGGTGAAGGTGTCTTCGACACACCACAGATCACCGGCCACCAGCGCGAACAGGTATGCCGGTTTCTTGAACGGGTCCTCCCAGGTCGCCCAGTGCCGGCCATCTTCGCCGGGCCCCGAGGCAATCGGGTTGCCGTTGGACAGCAGCACCGGATAGCTGTGCTGCTCGGCGACCACGGTGGTGGTGAACGTGCTCATCACGTCCGGACGGTCGAGGTAATAGGTGATCTTGCGGAAGCCTTCGGCCTCGCACTGGGTGCAGAACATCGTGCCGGACTTGTACAGGCCTTCCAGCGCGGTGTTGGTTTCCGGGTGGATCCTGACGCTGGTATCGACCGTGAAGGTGGTGCTGGTCGGGTGCAGGGTCAGGTGATTCTCGGTCAACTGGTAATCGGCGATGCCCAGCTCGCGATCGGCCAGCGTCACCGACAGCAGTTCCAGTTGTTGACCGTCCAGCACCAGCGGCGGCAGGCCCGGACCACGCTCGGGGTTACGGCGCATCACCAGTTGCGCATGGACCAGGCTGTGGTCCTCGAACAACTCGAAGGTCAGGTGCGTTTCGTCGATCAGGTACTCGGGAGCCTGATAGTCCTTGAGGTAGATCATCTTCGGTTGTTCGGTGCGCATGCTGGAGTCCTTACTGATGCACGGCGAGCTGATAAGCCGTGTATTTACGAATGTTGATCACGCCGGTGTCGAAGATCAGGTACTGGCCCTTGATCCCCATCAGCGTGCCTTCGGCAATGGGCTGCTTGTCCAGGTTGAAGCTGACGATCTTGGCCGGGTACTGCTCGACCGGGTAGCGGATTTCGAGCGGTTCGACATCGGCGACAGTCTGAATCGCCTGCAGGCCGAACCGTTGCTGCAAGCCTTGCAGGCCTTCGGCGCAGCTGTCGAACAACTGGTCGCGAACTTCTGCCAGGTTCACCGGCACCGCATCACCCTTGAGCAGCGCGCGCCAGTTGGTCTTGTCCGCCACCTGACTGCGGAACAGGTCCTCGACAAAGCCCGATTGCTGGCGGGTCGACACGCGCATGATCGGCAAGGCCTGGCTGGCGCCCTGGTCGATCCAGCGGGTCGGCAGTTGGGTGGCACGGGTGATCCCGACTTTCACTCCGGAAGAGTTCGACAGGTACACGATGTGATCGGTCATGCAGAACTGCTCGCCCCACTGCGGCTCGCGGCAAGTGCCGGCGTCGTAATGGCAGCGTTCCGGGCTCATGATGCACACGTCGCACTGGGCCAGTTTGGTCATGCAGGGGTAGCAGTAGCCCTGGCTGAAACTGGTTTTGGTCTTGCGTCCGCAATGGGTGCAGTGGATCGCCCCCAGGTATTCCAGGCGAACCGTGGTGCCGATCAAGGGGTTGACCGGTACCTCGACGTCGCCCAGACGAAATGCGTACTGCACGTTCGGCCCGTCCAGGCGCGCCGACATTTTACTGATTGCACCGCGGCCAATCTCGATCAATGGATGGCATCCGACTTGAACAGGATATTGGGCACTTGAATCGATTTGGAGCTGCACTCCTGCGGCCCCATGTAGCCGGTACGTTCTTCTTCAGGCAGGTTCTTGATTTCCCAGGCGATCATCGCTTGCAGCGACAGCTCGCGCTGCTCGGCGGTGAGCTTGCCACCGTCAGACCATTTACCGATTTCCACCGCCAGTTTCAGGCTCTGGTAGATGTCCGGGGTGATGTTTTTGATCATTTCGTTAAAAGAGGACATTGGGTCTCCGCGCTCTCTATATACATAACTGTTTCAGGCGGCCAGTTTACGGCGGTTGTACAAACCACCCAACAAACCGGTCAGGCATCCGACGAGCAACCCGCCGACGTGGGCCGCGTTGGCGATTTCACCGAAGCCGATCATCGAGACCAGCCCGGACAGGCACAGCAGCAGCCACACCAGCATCATCACCAGTACCCCGCGGGGCAGGCGATAGGCGGCGTTCGGCGACAATATCTGGAAAATCCAGCAATGCCCGAGCAGGCCGTACAGCACCCCGGACAACCCGCCAAACAGGGTCGGGCCGCCGAATACGAACTGGGAAAAATTGGACACGAGGCTGAACAGCAAGGTCAGACCGATCAAGTTGACAGTGCCCTGGCGCGATTCGATGCGCCGCCCCAGCTCCCAGTACCACATGCCATTCATGGCCAGGTGCAGGATGCCGAAATGGATCAGCATCGGCGTCACCAATCGCCACCACTGCCCCGCCGCCAGGCTGTCGGCCAACGGCACGAAGTGGATGTACTCACCGACGACGTGATAATCGAGGAAGGTCAGCCAGCGCATGGTGACGAGGTTATCGCCCAGCAAGGTCACGGCACCGACGAGCAGGCTGAGCAGCAGTATCAGCGCCGTGCCTTTGGCATGCCGAAGCTGCGAGGCGAAGCTCGGCCGGCGAACCGTTCGGGCCACCGGGATGGCCAGCTGCTCATCGGGGTCACCCGCCGGATAGCGTTCGTACAACACCCGGACGTCTTCACTGATGTTCGCCGGCACCCACAACACCTGCTCGCCCGCCTCCTCACTGACCCGATGCGGTACCTGCATGCGTTGCAGCAACTTGACGAACCCGCTCAAATCCACCGCCAGCGGCAGTCGCAATACAGCGACATTCGTCATTGCAGTACCTCCGGGCGCTCGACGTCGACCCAGACGAATTTATGCGGATCGAGGCGAGTTTCCTGGTCCAGGCGATAGGCGACGAGTTTGCCGTAGAGCACGGCGCTGTAATCCAGGCACGCGAGGTTCGGACGAATCGGTGCCGGTTTGCCGCTGCGCCAGTAATGACCGACGAACAGCAACGGTTCGTCGATGCCATAGCGCAGCAAGTTGTTTTTCTCGGTTGACGTCAGTGGCGTGCGAGCCACCGGGTCGGGCAAGGCGTCAGGCTGGAACACGATGTCTCCGTAGGTTTGCGGATCGTCTTCCCAGAACTTGGTACGGAAGAACGAGCGTGTCAGGCCATCGCCGCTGGTCATGGTCAGACCATGGGGCAAGCGCATGTCGGTGCCGCGCAGCAAGCGGTCGAACACGGTGCAGGCGAAGCTGCCCGGCATGGCCGACGCCTGAAGGAAGTGTTCATCGACGCAACCATTGGGGAACAGCGCCCGCAACGGTTCGATCAAGCTCGCGTCCCAACAGGCATGCACCACCCGGAAACGCCCGGCATCGACGAACAACGGCAGTTCATAGAACCATTGCTGAAAGTCATGCCAGTCCACCGGATGATGCTCGAACTGGGTCAGGGTTTCCTGGAGCAACCGGGCATGGCGCGGGGTGTGTTCGCGCACGAACTGCTTGCCGCTGCCAGGGAGTGCCGGCGTGCACCAGCCCAACGCGTTGAACTCGTGGTTGCCCATGATGCACAGCGCCTGGCCGGCCTCGACCATGTCGTGAACGATGTGCAGCGCCTCGCGAATCCGCGGGCCGCGGTCGATGATGTCACCGACGAACACCGCCATGCGCGAAGCGTGGCGCCAGACGCCGGCTTGTTTGTGGTAACCCAGTCGGTCGAGCAAGTGCTCCAGGGTCAGAGTGCAACCATGCACGTCACCGATCAGGTCGTAGCTACGCGCGGGATCGAGCATCAGTCGCCTCCACCCCCCAACTTGCTGCCCCAGCCGAGTTTGGTTCGGCAGACTTCATAATAGTTGTGGTCGAGCGGGTGAATCAGCCGCAGCTTCTGGGCTTTCTTGCTGACGGTGATGGTGTCGCCGGGCGCACAGGTAAAGTGGTTCTGCCCGTCGCACGAGACTTGCGGGTAAATCTGCATATCCTTGGACACGACGATTTTCAGCTCACTGTTGCCATCGACCACGATTGGCCTGCCTGACAGGGTATGGGGGTACATCGGCACAATCACAATAGCGTCGAGCTTGGGATGCATGATCGGGCCACCCGCGGAAAGCGCATAGGCCGTCGACCCCGTCGGCGTGGCGACGATCAGGCCGTCGGCCTTCTGGCTGCAGACGAACTGGCCATCGATGTACAGCTCGAATTCGATCATCCGTGTGGATTTGCCGGGGTG
This sequence comes from Pseudomonas fluorescens group sp. PF-69, assembly GCF_054481235.1. Classification (NCBI taxonomy): domain Bacteria; kingdom Pseudomonadati; phylum Pseudomonadota; class Gammaproteobacteria; order Pseudomonadales; family Pseudomonadaceae; genus Pseudomonas; species Pseudomonas fluorescens group sp. PF-69. The sequence continues at coordinate 5,524,914 of NZ_JBTMNC010000001.1, forward strand.
CAGCACCACGTCATTGAGCGCGTCGCCCTGACCGATGGCCTCGGCGTGGCGCCGGACTTCGGCTTGTAACAAAAAGCGGTTTTCCACCAGATAGTGGCCGTCGAGCACTTCGGCAACCTTGATTTCCAGCTCGTCGGGGCGAATGTCCGTCAGGAAACCCAGGCTGCCCCGGTTGATGCCCAGTACCGGAATATTGTGCCTGGCCAGCGCACGGGCCGCGCCCAGCAGGCTGCCATCCCCACCCACCACAATCACCATGTCACAGACTTCGCCGAGCATCTTGCGCGACGAGGTCTGCAGGCCATGGCCCGGCAGGACTTCGGCGATGGTGTCTTCGAGAATCACGTGCAGGTGACGATCGAGCAGAAACCGTTTCAGTCGGCGGACGGTATCCAGCACCTGAGAACTGCCCAGGCGACCGATGATGCCGATATTGCGAAATTGCTCCATGGGGCTCCTAAGGAAGGGCAGCGACGGCGAAAAGCACGATTATGGGCGAAAGCCGCGGATAGACAAAATCCTTTCAGCCTCAAGGTGGCTTCCGGTTTCGGGCTATGCTCGCAAGATGATCCTATTTCCAGATTTATTGCAGTTGCCCCATCAGTTGCGCCATCCCGAAGTGCGCGACCTGGCTTGGGTCATCCTGGCGCCGCCGATGCTCAGCGACACCCCGTGGCCGCAGCGCCATCCGCTGGCCGGCAGTGACTGGGTACAGGCGCCGGAACGCCTGCAACACTGGCTGCAACAACTGGATCGGGACAGTTATGGCTTGCTGCATTGGCTGGCCCAGGCCCGCACCCGGCGCCTGGGCCTGTACTACGAGCGGCTCTGGCAATTTGCCGTGCAGCACGCGCCCGGCATCGAGTTGATTGCCGCCAACATGCCGATCCGTCGCGAAGGCCACACCCTCGGCGAGCTGGACATGCTGCTGCGTGATCGCGACGGCGTGCATCACCTGGAGCTGGCGATCAAGCTGTACCTGGGGCCGCAAAACGGCGACGGCCACGATGCCGCGCAATGGCTCGGACCTGGCTGCCATGATCGGCTGGACCGCAAACTGGCGCACCTGTGCCAGCATCAACTGCCGATTTCCGCGCGCCCGGAAAGCCGCGAAGTGCTGGCGGCGCTGGATATCCGCGAGTTCAGCGCGCATTTATGGCTGGGTGGTTACTTGCTCTATCCCTGGCCGGGGCAAGCGGCGCCACCCCGAGGGGCGCATCCGCAGCACTTGCGTGGTCGCTGGCTGCACCAAAAGGATTGGGCCGAGTTCGCGGCCCAGAGTCCGCCTGGCCGCTGGCAACCCCTGCCCCGCCATGCGTGGCTGGCACCGGCGCACTACCCGGCCGAGCAGACATGGAGCGTCGAGCAGCTGGACGCGTGGCTGAGCGATCTGGAGCCGCTGGCCCCGGCGCAGTTGCTGGTACGACTGGTGGAAAACGCCCAGGGCGACTGGGAGGAAGCCGAACGATTGTTTCTGGTGGCGGATCTTTGGCCGAATGTGCCGGGACAGGGTTGATCCGGATTTTATGGCGAATGCAGTGACCCTTTCGCGAGCAAGCTTGCTCCCACCTTGAAACGCATTCCGCCGTGGGAGCGAGCCTGCTGGCGATGTCGGCGACGCGATTTAAACGGACAACCGCACCGCCAGCGCTGCCAAGGTCACCAGCAATACCGGCACTGTCAACACGATCCCGACCTTGAAGTAATACCCCCAGCCAATCCGGATGTTCTTGCGCTCCAGCACATGCAACCACAAAAGTGTCGCCAGACTGCCAATCGGGGTGATTTTCGGGCCCAGGTCGCTGCCAATGACGTTGGCGTAGATCATTGCCTCCTTCACCACCCCCGTCGCCTGGCTCGCATCAATGGACAGCAGGCCAATCAACACCGTCGGCAGGTTATTCATGATCGATGACAACAACGCCGTCAGCACACCCGTGCCCAGCGCCGCGCCCCAGACGCCGTATCCGGCGAAAATGTCCAGCCAGCCCGCCAGATACCCGGTCAGCCCGGCGTTACGCAGGCCATAGACCACCAAATACATGCCCAGCGAAAAAATCACGATGTGCCACGGGGCTTCCTTCATGACCTTGCGCGTGGAGATCTTGTGCCCACGGGCAGCGATGGCCAGCAGCAAGGCCGCGCACACCGCCGAGATCGCACTGATCGGAATGCCCAGCGGTTCCAGCGCAAAACAACCGAGCAACAGAATCACCAGCACCGCCCAACCGGCGTAGAACGTTGCCTTGTCGTGGATGGCGGACGCCGGGTGCTCCAGTTGTTCGGGGTCGTAAGCCCGGGGAATGTCGCGCCGGAAAAACCACATCAGCACCGCCAGGGTCGCGGCGACGCTGACCAGGTTGACCGGAATCATCACCGCCGCATAGCGGTTGAAACCAATCTTGAAGAAGTCCGCGGAAACGATGTTCACCAGGTTCGACACCACCAATGGCAGGCTGGCGGTGTCGGCAATGAAACCAGCGCCCATGACAAACGCCAGGGTCGCCGTGGGCGAGAAGCGCAACGCCAGCAACATGGAAATCACGATAGGCGTCAGTATCAGCGCCGCGCCGTCATTGGCGAACAGCGCCGAAACCAGTGCGCCGAGCAGCACCATATAGGCAAACAACTTTCGTCCATTGCCCCGTCCCCAGCGGGCCACATGCAACGCCGCCCAGGCAAACAGCCCGGCTTCGTCCAGCAACAGGCTGATGATGATCAGCGCGACAAAGGTACCAGTGGCGTTCCAGATGATCTGCCACACCAGCGGAATGTCACTCAGGTGCACCACGCCGAAAATCAGCGCCAGCACGGCACCCAGCACCGCGCTCCAGCCGACACCAAGGCCTTTGGGCTGCCAGATCACGAGGGTAATGGTCAGGAGAAAAATCAATGAAGCGGCGAGCATGCGAAACAGCCTTGAGCGAGGGGGCGGACCGGCAGGGATTCTGAAGTAGAGCCGCCGTGCGTGGCAACGGCGACGATAGACTCAATGCTGTTGTGCCTGGGTGACAGGGAACATGCCTGTTGAGGGAAGCCTGCCCCCTCTGTCACAGGCAAACTCCCTCGGGACGCGAACGACCTCAGACTTTCTTGTGCTGCTCCACCCATTGACCATAGGCATTGATGAAGCTCTGCAGGAAAGGCTTGACCGACTCCGACAATTTGCCCGCCTCGTCGAACGCCGAACCGGCACCGCCCAGGTAGGCTTCCGGCTGCTGCATCAACGGCACGTTGAGAAACACCATGGACTGACGCAAGTGATGGTTGGCGCCGAATCCGCCGATCGCGCCCGGCGAAACACTGATCACCGCCCCCGGTTTGCCGCTCCAGGCACTCTTGCCATAGGGACGCGAACCGACATCGATTGCATTCTTCATCGGTGCCGGCACCGAACGGTTGTATTCCGGCGTGACGAACAGCACTGCGTCGGATGAACTCACTTGTTGTCGGAAACTACTGTAGGCTGCCGGCGGTGTAGCACCATCGATGTCTTCGTTGTAGAGCGGCAAGTCACCGATTTCGACAATGTTCAGCTTGAGATTGGCCGGCGCCAGGTCCACCAGTGCGAGGGCGACCTTGCGGTTGATCGATTCTTTTCGCAGGCTGCCGACGACTACGGCGACGGTATGGACATTGCTCATGGAAGACTCTCGCTTATCCGTGGGAGGAACCTGAAGTTATAGTTGATCAGATGACGATTCAACCAGTGAACACAGGTATATCTGCGCTCTGATTATTTTTTACACGCAGGAAAACTTACCGTGCTCAGTGACGGTCTACTCCACCGCACATTGAGTGATTTATCTCCAGAGGTTCTAAGCAGATGGCAGCAGTACTCGTCGGTCAGTTCCATGCAAGAGACGCGGAAGGCCGCATTTATTCCGTACATGAGTTCCAGGAATCCACCCCGCCGGCAGACGGCCTGGCAAGCGCGGCGCCTGTCACCACGTACAAACTGGCTATTGGCGATCGCGTGAACAAGCTGGATGAAAATGAATTTCTATTGGTGCAGTCGGGCGTCACCATTACCCGCGAACCGGTAACCAGCACCGCTTCATAACTCGACGTTATGAGCAGAAGTCATAGGCGCAGACTTGGGTTAGGATTCAGTCACTGACTTCCTCACCCTGCTGAACATGGACTTCACGCATGCGCTTACGCCATATCGAAGTGATCCAGGCGCTCTTGCAGACCGGTCACCTGGGCACCGCCGCCGAATGGCTGCAGTTGCCGGTGACCGAAGTCGAGCGCATATTGCGCGACGCCGAGGATCAGCTGGGCTTCATGCTGTTCTCCAGCGTACGCGGGCGCTTGCAGGCCACGCGGGAGGCCCGCGAGCTTCAAGTCGAAATGGCCCGCGTCTACGATGCGCTTGAACCGGTCCAACGCCTGGCCAACAGCCTCAGGCAATACCAGGCTCCGCCCTTACGTATCATTTGTACGCCTCCCCTGGCCCAGCAATTGCTGCCCCAAAGCATTGCGGCTTTGCGCCGACGCCTGCCTGACGCGCCCTGCACTCTGCTCAGCCAACCGACCCGCGACATCGTCCGAAGCCTGCTGCTGCGCGAAAGCGATCTGGGCTTGAGCCTGCATGATCCCGATCGCGCCGAGATTGAATGCCAGGTGATTGCCCAGGGCAAGCTGCAACTGCTCGCCCCCCACGGCTGGCTGCAACCCAGGCAGAAGTACATTTCCCTGCAGGATCTGGCGGGCCAGGCAATGGTCGGGCTGGAAGGGCATGACCCGCTCAGCCCGGCGCTGGAAAACAAACTGCATGCACTGCGTCCGGCTCCGGTGATCCACACACGGGTACAGACTCACCAGATGATGCGCAGCATGGTCGAGGCTGGTGAAGGCCTGGCCATCGTCGACCCCTTCACTGCCCTCGGCGCCAAATCGGCCGGACTCGATGTCTGCCCCCTGGCGCCCGCGGTCCCGGTCAGTCTCTACGCCTTGAGCCTTAAAAACGGCGAGCCCTCGCCCGCCATTCAGACCCTGTTGGCGATCATCACGGAACAAGCCGCGGCGATGCTCGCGAACTGACCGGATTTTCCAGCGGATTATCGAACAATCGATACCAGAACAGCGCCACCTCGGCGGTGTTGGGATCGATGCCCCGATAGCGCAGGTGATCGATGCCGCCGATCACATAACCGCAGCGCTCATAGAGACGACAGGCCCCCAGATTGTTGTTCTGGGTTTCCAGCATGATGCCTGGCAGCTTCTTCTTGCGACTCCAGAACTGCGCCACATCCAGCAGTGCCTTGGCCACACCATGGCGTCGGGCGGGCGCATGCACCGCCAGTTCGTCGATATGGGCAAAGCCATTCCAGTTAGTGCTGACCACTATATGGCCGACCGGCTCGTCATCCAGATACGCCATGAAAATCGCACTGTCGACGGCGTCGCGATAACTGCTGAACTCCTCGGGGTCAATGCCATAGCACTTGCGATAGGGCGTGATCGGCGTGATCGCCCATTGCTCCACTGGCTGACCTATTTCGGGGGTGCCATAGGCGGCGACTTCAAAACTGAAATCACTGCCCCAGATATAGGCGGCAAAAGCTTCGTCGGCAACGCGCACCGACAGCCCCGGGTAAATCGGATTTATGACCGGTTGCATACTGGGAAAGGTCCTCATTCCTTGATGCAATCGACGGTGTAGTGCCGTCCATTGCCCTCATCTTCGTGTTGCAAGCCGTGCACATCGGCGACAAACCCGGGAAAGCTGCTGTCGAACGTGCGAGCAAACTTCAGGTAGTCGATGATCGAGCGGGTCGACTCGGTAAAACGCTCGCCGGGCATGATCAACGGAATCCCCGGCGGGTATGGCACCAACATCACGGCAGCGATACGCCCCTCCAGAGCATCGATCGACACCGCTTCAACTTCGCCACGCACCAATTGATCATAGGCGTCAGCCGGCTTCATGGCGATTTCCGGCAGTACGGTGTACATGCGCTTGAGATGCCGGGCCGTGGCATTGCTGCGATAACAGGCGTGCAATTGGTCGCACAGATCGCGCAGGCCCATGCCCTGATAACGCGCAACATTCTCCTGTGCCACGCACGGCAGGCAATGGGCCAGACTGACGTTGGCGTCGTAGCTGCGCTTGAATTCCAGCAACTCGGTGAGCAGCGTGCTCCACTTGCCCTTGGTGATGCCCATGGAAAACAGCACCAGGAACGAATAGAGCCCGGTCTTTTCCACCACCAGCCCGCGCTCCCAAAGGAACTTGCTGACCACCGCCGCCGGAATCCCGCGCTCGCTGAGGGCGCCGCCTGCGGTCAAACCCGGCATCACCAGGGTGACCTTGATCGGATCGAGCAGCACGTAATCGTCGGTCACGCCGCCAAAGCCGTGCCAGTCGTCCTCCGGTTGCAGCAGCCAGTCTTGCGTGACAACGCGCTCGATGCCTTCCACCGAAGGCGGTTGCCAGATGGAAAACCACCAGTCATCGGCGGCGATGTGCTGGCGCAGATTGGCCAGCGCCCGGCGAAAACTCAGGGCCTCGTCGAACATTTCCTGCAACAGCGAACGCCCGGCAGGCCCTTCCATCATGGCCGAAGCGACGTCCAGCGAAGCGATGATGCCGTATTGCGGCGACGTCGAGATGTGCATCATGAACGCTTCGTTGAAGCGATCGCGATCGAGCTGCCGCGCGCCACCGTCCTGCACATGAATCATCGATGCCTGGCTGAACGCTGCCAGCAGCTTGTGGGTGGAATGGGTGGTGAACACCAGCGGGCCGTTTTCACTGCGTGAAGTGCCCATGCCGTAACGTCCGGCGAAAAACTCGTGGAACGCCGCATAGGCGTACCAGGCCTCATCGAAATGCAGCACCTCGACGCTGGTGCCCAATTGCTGCTTGATCAGCTCGGCGTTGTAGCACAGGCCGTCATAGGTCGAATTGGTGACCACCGCGAGTTTGACCTTGGGCGCCCGCCCCTTGGTCAATGGGCTGGCATCGATCTTCGCCTGGATCGATTCGCGACTGAATTCACTCAACGGAATCGGCCCGATGATCCCCAGCTCATTGCGCTCCGGGCACAGGTACAGCGGGATCGCGCCCGTCATGATGATCGAATGCAGTACCGACTTGTGACAGTTGCGATCGACCAGCACCAGGTCATCGCGCGCGACCATCGAGTGCCAGACGATCTTGTTCGCGGTCGACGTCCCGTTGATGACGAAAAAAGTGTGATCGGCGCCGAAGTTGCGCGCCGCCCGGGCTTCTGCTTCTGCCAGCGGCCCGGTGTGATCCAGCAGCGACCCCAGCTCCGGCACCGACACCGACAAATCCGAACGCAGGGTGTTTTCCCCGAAAAACTGGTGAAACGCCTGCCCCACGGGACTCTTGTGGTAGGCCACGCCACCACCATGCCCAGGCGTGTGCCAGGAATAGTTGGAGTCTGCCGTGTGCTGCACCAGCGCCTTGAAAAATGGCGGCAGCAAGCCATCGAGGTATTTGCGCGCCGCCCGCGCCACCTGGCGAGCGAGAAAGGGCACGGTGTCTTCGAACAGATAAAGAATCCCGCGCAATTGATTGAGCTCGGCCATGGCGTCGGCGGGGGCGTTCTCCAGGGTGACTTGCTCGCCCAGGGCGAAGATCGGCAGGTCCGGCGCGCGCACCCGCGCCAGCCCGATCAACTCGGCCATATTCTGTAACAAATGCGAGCGAGCGCTGGCGTCTTCGGCGGCGATCAACATGCACGAGAGACCGTGATGAGTCGAAGCCACCAAACGCCCTTCGGTGTAGTCCACGGCCGAGACAATGCTGAAGCCTTCCTGCTCCAGCTCCCGGGCAATGCCCCGCACACGGTCACCGGCAACGGTGTCGGCCTTGATGTCGCGGTGGACAATCAATACCGGGAATTTCAAATCTTTATACATGGGACTCAGTGTCCTGAGGCGGCAGGCCAGAGCCTGCCAATAACCTCAGGGTAGAGGGTTGCAGCGGATGTAGCGAGCACGACGCCCCAAAACGGGTCACCGGCATAAAGAAACGACCTAGGCCTGAGCTTCCGCCTCGGCCAACTGCACCCACAGCGCCGGCGCACCTGCCGACTTGGCGATGGCTTCCATGCGTGCCACATGCCGGGCCAGATCGTCTTCGCTGGCGCGAATGATACGGGTCGGCTGGCGGTCGGCGGGCAGACGGCGGATTTCCGTGGCGGAGTTGTCCGCGCCTTCGCCGGAGCCGTTGCCATCGGACGCATTGCCGGCCAGCGACAGGCTGGTCTGGCCGCCGGTCATGGTCAGGTAAACGTCGGCGAGAATCTCGGAGTCGAGCAAGGCGCCGTGCAGTTCACGGCCGGAGTTGTCGACGCCGTAGCGTTTGCACAAGGCATCGAGGCTGTTGCGCTGCCCCGGGTGACGCTCCCGGGCCATGAGCAGGGTGTCGAGGATCGAGCAGTGCTGCGTGATGTCCGCACGGTCGTGCTGGCCCATCAGGGCGAATTCGTTGTTGATGAAGCCAACGTCGAACGCCGCGTTATGGATGATCAGCTGCGCGCCCTTGATGAATTCGAAGAATTCTTCGGCCACTTCGGCGAAACGCGGCTTGCCCACCAGAAACTCGTTGGTGATGCCGTGGACGCCGATGGCGCCTTCATCACTTTCACGATCCGGTTGCAGGTAGACGTGGAAATGCCGACCGGTCAGGCGACGACCGATCAACTCGACACAACCGATTTCGATAATCCGGTGGCCGTCGGTCACCGGCATGCCGGTGGTTTCGGTATCGAGTACAACGGATCTGGTGGCCATCTGATGCTCAGCTCTCAATCGGTCAATCGTGCAAAAGCGGCGATGTTAACACGCTCGCCAAGGTCTTTCAGGTACACCGTGTCGCCCCCCATCGCGAGCCGGCTCGCGATGGCGACGCCCCGGAAATCAGGCCTGCTTGAACCCGCGCACTTCATCCACGCCACGGTTGGCCAGTTGGTCGGCCCGCTCGTTGCCATGGTGGCCGATGTGCCCGCGCACCCATTTCCAGGTGACATTGTGACGGTTGACCTGCTCGTCGAGCATCTTCCATAGGTCAGCGTTCTTGACCGGTTCTTTCGCAGCGGTTTTCCAGCCGCGCTTTTTCCAGTTGGCCATCCACTCGTTGATGCCCTTCATCACGTACTGCGAGTCGGTCACCAGCAGCACGTCGCAGGGACGCTTGAGTTCTTCGAGGCCACGGATCGCGCCCATCAGCTCCATGCGGTTGTTGGTGGTGTTGGTTTCGCCGCCCCAGAGTTCCTTTTCAACACCCTTGCACACCAGTAATGCGCCCCAGCCGCCAGGGCCAGGGTTGCCTTTACAGGCGCCGTCAGTGAAGAGTTCTACGCTATCGCTCATGCCAATCTATCCAGAAAATGCGGTGGCTCGCCGATCGCTGATCGACAATGCCCGAGACCGGGGGCAACCCCGGCCAGGAAATACAAGGTGAATTACGGTTCAATATGACGACGGTTGACCTTGGCCATGGGCAATGGAATCAACTTGCCCATCGGTTCGCGGCGCTCCTGACGCAAGGGTCGCAGGCCGACCACTATCTTGCGCGCCACCAATAAATAGAAGCCGCCGCCAGACAACTGCCAGCGACCGGCCATGCGCTCCCAGCCGGCCAGACGGGTCTGCCAGGCGGGTGACGCGAGCGGCGGACGATAGCACCCGAAGCGGCGTTTCTCCAGCGCGAAGCCCAGCAGATTCAGCCAGTCGGCGACCCGCGACGGGGAAATGCAGCGGGCCTTGCGCAACGCATCATGAGCGAACACATGACGCAGGCCCCAACTGCTCCAGGGATTGATCCCGATGATCAACAGGTGTCCGCCGGGCCGCACGCTGCTCGCCGCTTCGCGCAGCAGTCCGTGGGGCGACAGGCAGAAGTCCAGGCCATGCTGCATGACCACCACGTCGGCGGCATGCTCGCTCAACGGCCACGCCTGCTCTTCGCAGACAATCTCGACCCCTGGCAACGGTGCGCCCAGGCGGACGTTGCGCTGCACCTGCGGTGCCGACGGTGGTGTCTGGGCGGATGGGCCGTAATGCACCAGATAACCGCCGAAAAAGCGACCCAGCTCTTCTTCGAGCATGCGCCGTTCTTCATCCAGCAAAAACTGCCCGAGGGGGCCGGACAGCCAGTCACGGGCCGCGCTGATCAACGCCAGCCAGTCAGGATCAGCCTGAGCGAACGCTTTATCCGTCATTGCATTCTCCAACGCGCCAGGAAGCTCTAAGATGCGCCAATGCTTTCCAATTGGCGAATCCGACGATGATACAGATCACTGCCCTGCCCGCCTTTACCGACAACTACATCTGGTTGTTACAAGATCCCGACACCCGGCGTTGCGCGGTGGTCGACCCCGGCGATGCCGCCCCCGTGCAGGCCTGGCTTGCAGCCAATCCGCAATGGGTGTTGAGCGATATTCTGATCACTCATCACCATCATGACCATGTCGGCGGCGTCGAACAGCTGAAAAAAGCGACGGATGCCACCGTCTACGGCCCGGCCAGTGAAAACATTCCGGCGCGGGACGTGGCCCTCAAGGATAACGACCGCATCCATGTACTGGGCCATGACTTCGACGTCATCGCCGTGCCCGGCCATACCCTGGGGCACATTGCCTATTATCATCGCGGCCTGCTGTTTTGCGGAGATACCCTGTTCGCGGCCGGTTGCGGACGCCTGTTCGAGGGGACGCCCCTGCAAATGTACACCTCGCTGTCGCGCCTCGCGGCCCTTCCCGAAAATACGCTGGTGTACTGCACTCACGAATATACGCTGAGCAACCTGCGTTTCGCCGCGGCGGTCGAGCCCGGCAATCCCGATACGCTGGAACGCCTCGCCACCGTTACCCGCCAACGGGAAACCGGGGTCATCACACTGCCTTCCACGGTGGCCCTGGAAAAACGTACAAACCCGTTTTTGCGTACCGCCGTAACATCCGTTAAAGAAAAAGTGGACGAACGGACCGGCACCGATAACTCTGCGCCCGATATGGTTTTTGCTGCGCTAAGAAGCTGGAAAGACACGTTCTGAGCCGCCTGTACGATGGTGCAAAAACCATGAGTGGTTGACCGTTGGAGGTGCGCTTTCTAGAATCCCCCGACATTTTTGCCCGGAACTTACTTCCAGCCAATGTCGTCATCTATTCGCAAAGCCATCAATTCGGACGCATTGACCCGCCTGGCTCAAGCCATAGCGGTGGCTGTGTCCGCGACCTTGGCGGGCTGTTCCAGCCATGCGCCGCAAACCGATGCGGCACACACTCCGAATATTGCCGCGCGCGCCAAGCAGAAGCCCGTCTGGCTCAGCGAAAAGCCGAGCCCGCAGGTTCCGCAGGACGTCTGGGAGCGCATGCGCCTGGGCTTCCAGTTGCAGGATGGCCTGGGCGTCAACCCGCGCATCGAGCAGCAACGCCTGTGGTTCGCCAGCAACCCGTCTTTTCTCGAAAATGCCGGCGAACGCGGCAGCCTCTACATTCACTACATCATCGAACGTCTTGAAGAGCGCAACATGCCGCTGGAGCTGGCGCTGTTGCCGGTGATCGAAAGCGCCTACAACCCGATGGCCTACTCCCGGGCCGACGCGGTGGGCCTTTGGCAATTCATCCCGTCCACCGGGCGTTACTACAACCTGCGTCAAACCCGCTTCTATGATGGCCGTCGCGACATCACTGCCTCGACCACCGCGGCGATGGATTACCTGACTCGCCTGCACGACATGTTCAACGGTGACTGGCTGCTGGCCCTTGCCGCGTACAACGCGGGTGAAGGCACGGTCAGCCGGGCCATCGAGCGCAATGAAAGGCTCGGCCTGCCTACCGACTACTGGAACCTGCCGCTGCCTGCCGAGACCCAGGCGTATGTACCGAAACTGCTGGCCCTCTCGCAAGTGGTTCTGGCGCCAGAGGCCTATGGCGTGAACCTCAACCCGATCGCCAACGAACCCTATTTCAAAGTCGTCGCAATCAACCAGCGCATGGACCTGTCCAAGGTCGCCGAAGTCGCCAACATCGACGAAGACGAACTGTTCCAGCTCAATCCGGCGTTCAAGCAGCGCACCACCCTCGACGGCCCCCAGCATCTGTTGGTGCCGACCTCCAAGGCGCAGCTGCTGACCACCAGCCTGCAGACCATGCGTCCTGAAGAGTTGATCAGCAAGAAATCACGCAAACCGGTCTTCGAAGGCGCCGACGACATCCAGGTGGCGAGTGCCAAACGCAACTACCGGGTCAAGCGTGGCGATAACCTGGGCACCATCGCCAAGGCCAACAACGTCGACATCAAGGACCTGCAGCGCTGGAACAAGCTGAGTGGCAAGAACCTCAAACCGGGCCAGACCCTGGTTCTTCAGGACACCAGCAAACGCGGTTCCGGACGCATCAACACCGTGGTCGCGGCCAATGCCAGGACCAAGGGCGAGACCAAAAAGCCACAATCCCAATACAAGGTTCAGCAAGGCGACTCGCTGTACATCGTGGCCAAGCGCTTCAACGTTGAAATGCAACACCTCAAGCGCTGGAACCCGCGCGTCGGCCAGGCGTTGAAACCGGGTCAGATGCTGACCGTCGCCAACCCGCATTAAAAAACGAGCCCCTGAATTCAGGGGCTTTTTTTGGCCCGCGATTTTTTCACCCTGCAGGAGCGACCCTGCTCGCGAAAAACCAGAGGGCGCCGTCACGCTTCCAGTTTTACGCGTAATCTCCCAAACCATCGCCAGCAAGCCCGGCCCCTGCAACGGATCAGGTCGGCTTTAAACCCCTGTCTTTTTCCTGTTCATACAAGCTGTTACTGTACGGGCCACAAAGCCCAAGCCGCCCGGATCGGATTCCCTATTTGAAGCATCCCCTCCTCTCGCTCCTGATCTGCCTGGCCTTGAGCTCCACCGCAAGCGCGACGATCAGCGAAAGCCATGGTTATGCGCAGTTCGGCACGCTCAAGTACCCGGCCAGATTTACCCACTTCGACTGGGTCAACCCGCAAGCGCCCAAGGGCGGTACGTTGCGGGTGATGGCGTTTGGCACCTTCGATACGCTCAACCCTTACACCTTCAAGGGCACCAGCCCGGTGACCACGCCGAATTTCCTGCAATACGGCATCAACGAACTCAATGAGCCGCTGATGGTCGGCACAGGTCAGTACGCACCGTCCGGCGACGAACCCGCCTCCAGTTATGGCCTGATTGCCCAGTCGGTGGAGTACAACGAGGACCGCAGCTGGGTGGTGTTCAACCTGCGCCCCGAAGCGCGTTTCCACGATGGCACCCCCATCACCGCCCATGACGTCGCGTTTTCCTACCGTTTGCTGCTCAAGGAAGGCCATCCGCTGTACCGCACCAGCCTCCAGGAAGTGTTGAGGGTCGACATTCTCAATCCACGGCGCATACGGTTCGTCTTCAAACGCGCCGGCAATCCGCTGCTGATCCTGCGCCTGGGCGAGTTGCCGGTACTGCCGCAACACTACTGGAAGGGTCGCGACTTCAAGGCCACCACCTTCGAACCACCACTGGGCAGCGGACCGTACCGCATCACCTCGGTGACACCGGGACGACAGATCGTTTTCGAGCGGGTCAAGGACTACTGGGGCAAGGATCTGGCGGTCAATCGCGGCAAATACAATTTCGACCGCATGGAGGTCGAGTTCTACCGGGACAGCGATGTCGCGTTCGAAGCGTTCAAGGCCGGCGAGTTCGACATTTACATCGAGCACCAGGCGAAGAACTGGGACACCGGCTACAACTTCCCGGCGATACGCCGCGGTGACGTGATCAAGGCGCAGATCCCGCACCAGATCCCGACCCAGAGCCAGGGCCTGTTCATGAACAGCCGCCGGCCGACGTTCTCCGACGTGAAGGTCCGTGAAGCGCTGGGGCTGATGTTCGACTTCGAGTGGACCAACCGCACGCTGTTCAGCGGCGCCTACATGCGCGCCATGAGTTACTACCCCAACAGCGAGTTCTCCGCCACCGGCCTGCCGGTCGGACATGAATGGCTGATGCTCAAGCCCTGGCGCGAGCAGTTGCCGGCGAGGCTCTTCACCGAGCCCTTCAGCCTGCCGCAGACCCAGGGCGCCGGCATCCCCCGGGAAACCCTGCGCAAAGCCCTGGGGCTGCTCGCCGAAGCCGGCTGGAAGCTCAACGGCCAGCGCCTGCAAAACGCCGCCGGGCAACCCTTGCGCCTGGAGATCCTGCTGGTCAATCCGAACCTGGAGCGCATCCTCCAGCCTTACGTCGAGAACCTCGCCAGCATCGGCGTCGACGCCCGGCTGCGCACGGTCGATCGTGCGCAGTACAAGCAGCGCCTCGACCAGTTCGATTTCGACATGATCCTGATGACGCTCAACCAGACCCTAAGCCCGGGCCTGGAGCAATGGCAGTACTTTCATTCCAGCCAGGTCGGGGTCAAGGGCAGCAAGAATTACGCCGGCATCGCCAACCCGGTGGTCGACCACCTGCTCGAACAACTGCTCGCAGCGAAGAGTCGCGATGAGCAAGTGGCCGCCGGCAGGGCCCTGGATCGGGTACTGCTCTGGCAGCACTACATCATTCCCAACTGGTACCTCAATTATCACCGTCTGGCCTACCGCAACCGGTTGGCTTTCGTCACCACGCCGCCCTACACCCTGGGCCTGAGCGCGTGGTGGCTGAAATCTTCGGAGAAAGATCAATGAAACCTGTAAGCGCCCTGCTCCTGCAGGCCAGCGCCCTGTTGTTCGCCGGGCTGGCCTGTGCCGCCCCGCAGCATGCCCTGACCCTGTACAACGAGCCGCCGAAATACCCGGCCGATTTCAAACACTTCGATTACGTCAACCCGGATGCCCCCAAGGGCGGAAAATTCCGCCAGGCCGGGTTTGGCGGCTTCGACAGCCTCAACCCGTTCATCAGCAAGGGGGTGGCCGCCGACGACATCAATCTGATCTACGACACCCTGGCCAAACAGGGCCTGGATGAACCGTTCACCGAATATGGCCTGGTCGCCGGCAAGATCGAGAAAGCCCCGGACAATACCTGGGTGCGTTTCTACCTGCGCCCGCAAGCGCGATTCCACGATGGTCATCCGATACGCGCCGAAGACGTAGTGTTCAGCTTCCAGACCCTGATCAAGGATGGCGCCCCGATGTACCGGGGCTACTACAGCGATGTTGACGACGTCGTCGCCGAGGATCCGCTCACGGTACTGTTCAAGTTCAAGCACGGCAACAACCGCGAACTGCCGCTGATCCTCGGCCAGTTGCCGGTACTGCCCAAGCATTGGTGGGCCACCCGCGATTTCAACAAGGGCAACCTGGAAATCCCCCTGGGCAGCGGCCCCTATCGGGTCAGCGAAGTGAAGGCCGGGCGTTCGGTGCGCTATGAGCGGGTCAAGGACTACTGGGGCAAGGATCTTCCGGCCAACCGTGGTTTCTACAATTTCGACGTGATGACCACCGATTACTATCGCGACAACACCGTCGCGCTGGAGGCGCTCAAGGCCGGGCAGTTCGATTACTGGCTGGAGATGACCGCCAAGAACTGGGCCAACGCCTACAACATCCCGGCGGTCACCGAGGGCCGCTTGATCAAGGAGCAGATCCCCAACGGCAACCCCACCGGCATGCAAGGCTTCGTGTTCAACCTGCGTCGCCCGATGTTCCAGGATGTACGCGTGCGTCAGGCCCTGACACTGCTGCTGGATTTCGAATGGACCAACAAGCAATTGTTCAACGGCGCCTACGCGCGAACCCGCAGCTACTTCGAAAATTCGGAAATGGCCGCCACCGGCCTGCCGGACGCCGATCAACTGGCGATCCTCGAGCCGTTCCGCGGCAAGATTCCCGAACAGGTATTCAGCGAAGCCTTCCAGAACCCGGTCACCGATGGCAGCGGCATGATCCGCGCCCAGCAGCGCAAGGCCTATCAACTGCTGCAAGAGGCCGGCTGGCGCATCGTCGACGACAAAATGGTCGACGCCAGCGGTAAACCGGTGACGATCGAGTTCCTGCTGGCCCAGACCGAATTCGAGCGGGTGCTGTTGCCGTTCAAGCGCAACCTGAGCGACCTGGGCATCGACCTGGTGATCCGCCGGGTCGACGTCTCGCAGTACATCAACCGCGTGCGCTCGCGAGACTTCGACATGATCGTCGGCAGCTTCCCGCAGTCCAACTCGCCGGGCAACGAACAGCGCGAGTTCTGGATGACCGCTGCCGCCGACAAACCGGGCAGCCGCAACTCCATGGGCCTCAAGGACCCGGTGGTGGACCAACTGGTGGAACAATTGATCAACGCCGATTCGCGCAAAAGCCTGGTGGCCCATGCCCGCGCACTGGACCGGGTGTTGCAATGGGGCTATTACGTGGTTCCCAACTGGCACATCAAAACCTGGCGCGTGGCCTACTGGAACCACATCGGCCATCCCAAGGTCTCGCCTAAATATGACATCGGCACCGCCACCTGGTGGGTCAAGCCCGATGCCAAACCGGCCATAGAGATCGAAACCAAATTGCAAGCCGACCCTGCGGGCACGGAGTAATCAGATGCTGGCGTATATTTTTCGGCGACTGCTGCTGATCATTCCGACCTTGTTCGGCATTTTGCTGATCAACTTCGTGATCATCCAGGCCGCCCCCGGCGGGCCGGTGGAGCAGATGATCGCCAAGCTCGAAGGTTTCGAAGGCGCCACCAGTCGCATCGCCGGTGGCGGTGCCGAAGTCTCGGTGGCCGGCTCTGCCTATCGCGGCGCCCAAGGCCTGGACCCGGCGCTGGTCAAGGAAATCGAGCACATGTACGGCTTCGACAAGTCGGCGCCGGAACGCCTGTGGATCATGGTGAAGAACTATGCGTCCCTGGATTTCGGCGACAGTTTCTTCCGCGACGCCAAGGTCATCGACCTGATCAAGGAAAAGATGCCCGTGTCGATCTCCCTCGGGCTGTGGAGCACCCTGATCATGTACCTGGTGTCGATCCCGCTGGGGATCGCCAAAGCCACGCGGCACGGCAGTCACTTCGACGTCTGGACCAGTTCGGCGATCATCGTCGGCTACGCGATCCCGGCGTTCCTGTTCGCCATCCTGCTGATCGTGGTGTTTGCCGGTGGCAGCTATCTCGACTGGTTCCCGTTACGCGGGCTGACGTCGAACAACTTCGATGAGCTGAGCATGGGCGGCAAGGTGCTCGACTACTTCTGGCACCTTGCGCTGCCGGTGACCGCGCTGGTGATCGGCAACTTCGCGACCATGACCCTGCTGACCAAAAACAGCTTCCTCGACGAAATCAACAAGCAGTACGTGGTCACCGCCAAGGCCAAGGGCCTGACCCGCCATCGCGTGCTCTACGGCCATGTGTTCCGCAACGCCATGCTGCTGGTGATCGCCGGGTTCCCGTCGGCGTTCATCGGCATCTTCTTCACCGGTTCGCTGCTGGTCGAAGTGATCTTCTCCCTCGACGGCCTCGGCCTGATGAGTTTTGAAGCGGCGATCAACCGCGATTACCCGGTGGTTTTCGGCACCCTGTTCATCTTCACCCTGCTGGGGCTGGTAGTGAAACTGATCGGCGACCTCACCTACACCTTTGTCGATCCGCGCATCGACTTCGAAAGCCGGGAGCATTGAGATGAACCTGTCCCCTCTCAATCGCCGACGCTTCGAACTGTTCAAGGCCAACAAGCGTGGCTGGTGGTCGCTGTGGCTGTTTCTGATCCTGTTCGGCGCCAGCCTCGGTGCCGAACTGATTGCCAACGACAAACCGCTGGTGGTGCATTACGACAACAACTGGTACTTCCCGGCGCTCAAGCGCTACCCGGAAACCACCTTCGGCGGCGAATTCCCGCTGGAAGCCAACTACAAGAGCCCGTACATCCGCGAACTGCTCAAGGCCAAGGACGCCTGGGTGCTGTGGGCGCCGATTCCCTACAGCTACCAGAGCATCAATTACGACCTGAAAGTCCCGGCACCGGCGCCCCCCTCGACCGATAACCTCCTGGGCACCGACGACCAGGGCCGCGATGTGTTGGCCCGGGTGATCTACGGCTTCCGCATTTCGGTGTTGTTTGCCCTGACGCTGACCTTGTTCAGTTCGCTGATCGGCGTCATCGCCGGTGCCCTGCAGGGTTTCTACGGTGGCTGGGTCGATCTGGCCGGCCAGCGGTTCCTCGAAATCTGGTCCGGGTTGCCGGTGCTCTATCTGCTGATCATCCTGGCCAGTTTCGTCCAGCCGAACTTCTGGTGGCTGCTGGGCATCATGCTGTTGTTTTCCTGGATGAGCCTGGTCGATGTGGTGCGCGCCGAATTCCTGCGTGGGCGCAACCTGGAATACGTACGCGCGGCCCGGGCGCTGGGCATGCAGAATGGAGCGATCATGTTCCGCCACATCCTGCCCAACGCCATGGTCTCGACCATGACCTTCATGCCGTTCATCCTGACCGGCGCCATCGGCACCCTCACCGCCCTGGATTTCCTCGGCTTCGGCCTGCCGGCGGGCAGTCCTTCCCTGGGGGAACTGGTGGCCCAGGGCAAATCCAACCTGCAAGCACCGTGGCTCGGCATGAGCGCGTTTGCGGTGTTGGCGTTGATGTTGAGTTTGCTGGTGTTTATCGGCGAGTCCGCTCGCGACGCCTTCGACCCGAGGAAGTGAAATGAATCAGGACAATCTGATCGAAGTGCGCGACCTCGCCGTCGAGTTTGTCGTCGGCGACCACTGCCAGCGTGTGGTCGAAGGGGTCAGTTTCGACATCAAGCGCGGTGAAACCCTGGCCCTGGTGGGCGAAAGCGGCTCCGGCAAATCGGTGACCGCCCACTCGATCCTGCGCCTTCTGCCCTACCCGCTCGCGCGGCATCCGTCGGGCACCATCGCCTATTCCGGGCAAGACCTGCTGAGCCTGAAAGAGAAAACCATCCGCCACATCCGCGGCAACCGGATCGCAATGATCTTTCAGGAGCCGATGACCTCGCTCAACCCGCTGCACTCAATCGAGAAGCAGATCAACGAGGTATTGAGCATCCACAAGGGGCTGGTTGGAAAAGTCGCGACCAGGCGCACCCTGGAGTTGCTGGAGATGGTCGGCATCCCCGAGCCGCACAAGCGCCTCAAGGCCCTGCCCCATGAGTTGTCCGGCGGTCAGCGCCAGCGAGTGATGATCGCCATGGCCCTGGCCAACGAGCCGGAACTGCTGATCGCCGACGAGCCGACCACCGCGCTGGACGTGACCGTTCAGCTGAAAATCCTCGAATTGCTCAAGGAACTGCAGGCCCGCCTGGGCATGGCGTTACTGCTGATCAGCCACGATTTGAACCTGGTGAAAAGAATTGCGCATCGCGTATGTGTCATGCAGCGCGGTTGCATCGTCGAACAGGCATCGTGCGAAGAATTGTTCCGCGCGCCGCAGCATCCGTACACCCGGATCCTGCTGGCCGCAGAGCCCAGCGGCACGCCGGCAACCAATGTGGTTGGCCCGCCGTTGCTGACGGTCGAGGACCTGAAAGTCTGGTTCCCGATCAAGAAAGGCCTGCTGAAAAAGACGGTGGATTACGTCAAGGCAGTGGACGGCATCAATTTCAGCCTGCCTCAGGGTCAGACCCTGGGGATCGTGGGAGAAAGCGGTTCCGGCAAGTCGACATTGGGTCTGGCGATCCTGCGGTTGATCGGCAGCAAAGGCACCATCCGTTTTGAAGGCAAGCAGCTAGACTGCCTGACGCAACAACAGGTTCGACCGTTGCGCCGGGAAATGCAGGTGGTGTTCCAGGACCCCTTCGGCAGCCTGAGCCCGCGGATGTGCGTAAGCCAGATCGTCGGCGAAGGCCTGCGGATCCACAAGATGGGCACCGAGGCGGAACAGGAACAAGCGATCATTGCGGCACTCAAGGAGGTAGGACTGGACCCGGAAACCCGGCACCGCTACCCCCACGAATTTTCCGGTGGGCAACGGCAGAGAATCGCCATAGCCCGGGCATTAGTGCTAAAACCGGCGTTGATTCTGCTGGACGAGCCGACTTCGGCCCTCGACCGCACCGTGCAACGCCAAGTGGTGGAGCTTTTGCGTTCACTGCAAAGCAAGTACAACCTGACGTATCTGTTTATCAGCCATGACCTGGCTGTCGTCAAAGCGCTGAGCCACCAGCTGATGGTGGTCAAGCATGGCCAAGTGGTCGAACAGGGAGACGCGCAAAGCATTTTTGCCGCCCCCCAACATCCGTATACACAGCAGTTGCTCGAAGCCGCTTTCCTGGCTCCAGCCACTGCGCAATAACCTGAAAGAGAGGAGCAACACATGGGTTTTCTCGCCGGTAAGCGCGTACTGATCGTCGGTGTCGCCAGCAAGCTGTCCATCGCATCCGGCATCGCTGCCGCCATGCATCGCGAGGGCGCTGAGCTTGCCTTCACTTATCAGAACGACAAACTGAAAGGTCGTGTCGAAGAGTTCGCACAAGGCTGGGGTTCGAGCCCTGAGCTGTGCTTCCCGTGCGATGTGGCCAGCGATGCGGAGATCGCCAAGGTCTTCGAAGAACTGAGCAAGAAGTGGGACGGCCTGGACTGCATCGTGCACTCCGTCGGCTTCGCCCCGGGCGACCAACTGGACGGCGACTTCACCGAAGCCACCACCCGTGAAGGTTTCCGCATCGCTCACGACATCAGCGCCTACAGCTTCGTGGCCCTGGCCAAGGCCGGTCGCGAAATGATGAAAGGCCGCAACGGCAGCCTGCTGACCCTGTCGTACCTGGGTGCCGAGCGCACCATGCCTAACTACAACGTGATGGGCATGGCCAAGGCTTCCCTGGAAGCCGGCGTACGTTACCTGGCCGGCTCCCTGGGCCCGGACGGCACCCGCGTCAACTGCGTATCGGCTGGCCCGATCCGTACCCTCGCCGCTTCCGGCATCAAGAACTTCCGCAAGATGCTGGCCGCCAACGAAGCGCAAACCCCGCTGCGTCGCAACGTCACCATCGAAGAAGTCGGCAACGCCGGCGCCTTCCTGTGCTCGGACCTGGCGTCCGGCATCAGCGGTGAAATCATGTACGTGGACGGTGGCTTCAACACCACGGCCATGGGCAACATCGAAGAGTGATCTTCGGTTAGCCGATAAAAAACCCGCCGCTTCAGGCGGGTTTTTTTGTGCCTGCGATGTCAGGACGGCACGCCCTTTGTAGGAGCGAGCCTGCTCGCGATGGTCGTTAACGATGATGCGTTTTGTCAGGATGAAACGGGGTGGTCTGAAGTCCATCGCGAGCAGGCTCGCTCCTACAGGGGTGTGTGCATGAGGCAGTCTGCAAACAACTGCTGAATCGGCTGAGTCCGCTGGCTATAGCGCTGCAACAGCACAATCTCGCGATAAAACGTCAACTCGCCCAGGCGGATCACCCTCACCCTCGCCCCATGCTCGAGCCACAACCCGGCTTCGGGCAGCAACGAAACCCCCAAACCGCATTCGACCATCTTGACGATGGCTTCCAGTTCATCCAGCTCCAGCGCCACTTGCACATCAATTTGCTGTTCACGCAGAAACCGGGTCACCAGGCGTCCGCCGAACGAGTTGCGGTCGTAGCGTACATGGGGATGCTCGGCGAGCAGTTGCAACGGCTCGTCGCCTTCGAGCTCCGCCGGGACGATCAATACAAACGGCTCGCGCCGAATCACTTGCGCCGACAGTTCCTTGGGCAGGTCGAACGGCGGCTTGATCAGGATCGCCAGATCGACTTCGCCGGTGTCCACCTGGCTCAACAGATTGAGCGACACCCCCGGCACCAGTTTTGGCTCCAGCAGCGGTGCCTGCTGACGCAAACGCAGCAACGCCTGGGGCAGCAATCCGGTCTGGGCCGTGGCCACCGCGCCGATTTTCAGCTCGCCACGGTATTCGCTCACATCGTCG
The DNA here is from genome assembly GCF_054481235.1 of Pseudomonas fluorescens group sp. PF-69. Lineage (NCBI taxonomy): Bacteria > Pseudomonadati > Pseudomonadota > Gammaproteobacteria > Pseudomonadales > Pseudomonadaceae > Pseudomonas > Pseudomonas fluorescens group sp. PF-69. The sequence goes on from NZ_JBTMNC010000001.1 coordinate 5,546,747, forward strand.
CTGACTGCCATGCGGCTGAAGGTGTCCAGGATCTCGCGGGCCATGGGCAACGCACGCTGCCCCGCCGCATTGAGCAACGCCTGACGTCCGGTGCGATCGAACAGGCGAATGCCGAGGGCCTGTTCCAGGTTGCGCATCTGCGCACTGACCGCCGACTGTGTCAGGCCGATGTGCATGCCCGCTGCCGCAAACGTGCCGTAGCGGGTCACCGCGATAAAGGTTTTCAGTTCCCGCAGCATAGGGCCCCCGATTGATCGAAATAATTTGAGCTCGGCGCAAAAACTATCGTCTTTCAATCGAAAAGCACAGGGCTACACTCAGCCTGAATTCAGCAGATTGAGGCCCTCCCGATGCAGCTCTCCCCTTTTCACCTCGCCATTCCCGTCTATGACCTGCCGGCCGCGCGACACTTCTATGGCAGCGTGTTCGGTCTTGAAGAAGGTCGCTCCAGCGAACATTGGGTCGATTTCAACTTTTTCGGCCACCAGTTGGTGATTCACCTGGCACCGAAAAACGCAACCCAGGAAGCCGCCCACACCAACGCCGTGGACGGCCATGACGTGCCGGTGCCGCATTTTGGCGTGGTGCTGGGAATGACGGAGTGGGAGGCGCTGGCCGAACGGCTGAAGTCGCTGGGGACGCGCTTCGTGATAGAACCGGGGATTCGTTTCCAGGGGTTGGTGGGTGAGCAGGCGACCATGTTTCTGTTTGATCCCTGCGGCAATGCGCTGGAGTTCAAGGCGTTCAAGGATATCGGGCAGTTGTTTGCCAAATGACGATGTAGATCGTCTGTCAGGGCCCCATCGCGGGCAGGCCCGCTCCCACAGTGGACTTATGCAGCTCAAAAAATCAATGTGGGAGCGAGCCTGCTCGCGATGGGGGTTGCCGCCCCAACACCGCACTAGCGGCCCAACACCGCTTCCACCTCAACCAAAAGCTCTTCAATCGAGCCATGCAGCACCGTGTCGTACTCGATCTGCCCGATGCTGAAGCGAATGTCATAACCGCGATGCACCGTGGCATTGCGCTCGTCGAGCATTTCTTCGAGTCGCGCCTTGATCGCCTTGATGTCCACCGCGCTGGACCCCGCCAGCAAGGCGACGAAGGTGGCACCGTCCAGTCGACCGATCACGTCGCTTTCCCTGAAACCTATGCGTAGCACGTCGGCAAAGGTTTTCAGCGCATCGTCGCCCTCGGCGCGACCGAACAGGTAGTTGATGCGCTTGAAGTCGTCGAGGTTGAAAAACAGCAACGTCGCCGGCCGGCCCAGTTGCTGGCAGACGTTCAGCCCCAGTTGGGCCAATGCGATGAAACCGTGCCGATTGGACAGCAGCGTCAACTCATCCATGCTCGCCATCTGCACGCCGATCAGTTCCTGCTCAGCCTGTCGGGCCAGGTCGCGCAGCAGTTCGCGCTCCTGCAATGGCGTGCGCATGGGGTCTGCGCAGACGCTTGACGGGTAAGTCTTGCCTGGGATCAGCATAAGTTGCTCCTGTGGCGACTCTGTACGTTAGAGTCGCCCAGAACCGGTTTGACTCCCGGTTGACGCACCGTTGGTCAGCTCCCCAGCGGACAGGGCCCTCCCGCGTCCGCCCAAACCTTGAATTGATCGACGAAAATAGCGTGGGGCACCGGCACCGGCTCGCGATTGCCCCCGGGATTCCACCCCCACAGCACCAGTTTGTCCTCGCTGACATGCTTGATCAGCGCCGCGAAATCACGATCGCCGTTGCTTGAACGGTCCTTGATCATGGCGCACAACTTGTCGGGCGGCAGGCCAATCCAGGCCATTTTTTGCGCCGCCGGGGGCAGGCTCCAGTGGGGCGCCCCCGGCGGTGCCTTGGGGCCGTAGCTGGGCGGTGGATTGGCCTCGGCGTGGCAGGTTGCGCAGGGCAACCCGGCGGCACCCTTGCCATCCAGGCCACGCACCACATTCATCCCATGGGGTTTTCCGGCGTCGAACTGCAGCGGCGAATCGCCGGGAATGTGGCAGTTCTGGCAACGCGGACTCTGGAAAACCTTCTGCACGGTTTCGAAGGCTTTCAAGGCTTCGCGGTCATCGGCGAACAGCTCGGTTGCATAGATAAACAGGCAAATCAGCAATAGCGAACCCAGCAACCAGTGATGGCGTTTCATCTCACACCCCCGACAGTTGCAGTGGCAATTCGCGCAGGCGCTGGCCGGTCAAGGCGAATACCGCGTTGGCCACGGCCGGCGCCGTGGGCGGCACGCCCGCCTCGCCGATACCGCCGGGTTTATCGCTGCTGGGCAGGATATGCACCTCCACCACCGGCATCTCGTTGAGCCGCAGCACCTGATAGTCGTGGTAATTGGACTGCACCACTTGCCCGTCCTTGAGGGTCAGCTTGCTGTGCAAGGTAAAGCCCAGACCAAAGGTGATGCATGATTCCATCTGCGCCGCGATGCTCTGCGGGTTGACCGCAATCCCGCAGTCCACCGCGCACACCACCCGATGCACGCGGATCGCCAGGTTGTCCTGGGACACCTCGGCAACCTGCGCCACGTAACTGCCGAAAGACTCGTGCACCGCCACGCCCAGGGCATGGCCCTGGGGCAACGGCGCCTTCCAGTTGGCTTTCTCCACCGCCAGGTTCAACACGCCGAGGTGCCGCGGATGGTCCTTGAGCAAGGTTCGGCGATACTCCACCGGGTCCTTGCCCGCCGCCGTCGCCAACTCGTCGATCAACGACTCCATGACAAACGCCGTGTGACTGTGCCCCACCGAACGCAACCACAGCACCTTGATGCCGGTTTGCGGTGAATGCAGCTCGACTTGATGGTTGGCCAGCCCTTCGAGGTAGGGACTGTCCGCCACGCCTTCGACCGAGGTCTTGTCGATGCCGTTCTTGACCATCGCCGCTTCGAGGGAGGTGCCGGCCATGATCGACTGCCCGACCATCACATGCTTCCACGCCAGCGGCAGCCCGTCGGCACCCAGGCCAATCCGCGCCTGATGCAGGAACGCCGAGCGGTAATAGCCGCCACGGATGTCATCTTCCCGCGCCCACACGGTTTTCACCGGCCCGCCCGCTGCCTTGGCCACCTGCACCGCTTCAGCGACAAAGTCCGACGTCGGGTTGGCGCGCCGGCCAAAACCGCCGCCCAGGAACTCGGTATGGATTTCCACTTGCTCCGGTTTGAGCCCGGTGATTTTCCCGGCGATCATCTGATCGAGGGTCTGGAACTGGGTACCGGTCCAGATTTCGCACTTGTCCCGGGTGATCTTCACCGTGCAGTTCAGCGGCTCCATGGGTGCATGGGCCAGATACGGCACGCTGTACTCGACATCGAGGGTCTTGCTCGCCTTGGTCAGCGCCGCCTGGGTATCGCCGGCCTGACTGGCCGGAAGGCCCGGCGTGGCGGCGAGTTTGCGGAAACTCTCCAGCAGTTTTTGACTGTCGAGGCCTGTATTCGGCCCCAGGTCCCACTCGACCGTCAGCGCGTCACGCCCCAGCTTGGCCGCCCAATAATGCTCGGCAATCACCGCCACGCCACTCGGCACCTGCACCACTTTGTGCACCCCCGGAATCGCCAGCGCGCCGGCGCCTTCGAAGGATTTGACGCTGCCGCCGAACACCGGCGACCGGGCGACCATCGCGGTCATCAAGCCGTCGAATTGCACGTCCATGCCGAACTTCGCGCGCCCGGTGATTTTTTCCGGGGTGTCCAGGCGCTTGGTGGGCTTGCCGATGAACTTCCAGTCCTTGGCGTCCTTGAGCTTGATCGACGCCGGATCCGGCATCGGCAGCTTGCCCGCATCGTCGGCCAGTTCGCCGTAGCTGACACGCTGGTCACCGGCAATGACCACCCCCGATTCTGTGCTGATCTGCGACGGCGCCACGTTGAAACGCTTGGCCGCAGCCTCGATCAACATCAATCGCGCTGCCGCACCGGCCTGGCGGTAGCGGTCGAACTCCATCCAGGTCGAAGTCGAACCGCCGGTGATTTGCATCCCGCCAAACCCGGCCAGCCCATAATCCCTGGCTGAGGCCGGGGAATGTTCGACGCGGATTTTCGACCAGTCGGCATCCAACTCTTCGGCGATCAGCATGGTCAGGCCGGTCCAGATGCCCTGGCCCATCTCCGAATGGCCGAGCAACACAGTGACGCTGTTGTCATTGCCGATGCGCAGGAACGCATTCGGCGCGAACACATTGCCCTGGTTGTCCGCGCCCTGGGCAAACCGATGGGCGCCGGGGATGACAAACGCCACCACCAGGCCGCCGCCCAGCGCCGTGGCGCCCTTGAGGAAACCGCGACGGGATAACGCAGTAATGCTGTCCATAGCCACCTCAACCCAACTCGGCGGCGCGTTTCACCGCAGCGCGAATTCGTGGATAGGTGCCGCAGCGACAGATGTTGCCGGACAGCGCCTGATCGATGTCGCTGTCGGTCGGTTTCGGGATCTTCGCCAGCAGCGCCGCCGCCGACATGATCTGCCCGGACTGACAGTAACCGCACTGCACCACATCGAGTTCGGCCCAGGCTTGTTGCACCGGGTGCGAACCGTCGGTGGACAGGCCCTCAATGGTGAGGATTTTCTGCCCATGGGCGACGGCCGTCGCGGGCGTGATGCACGAGCGCAGCGGCGCGCCGTCGATGTGCACGGTGCAGGCGCCGCACTGGGCCATGCCACAACCGAATTTGGTCCCGGTCAGGTGCGCAACGTCGCGCAGGACCCAGAGCAGCGGCATGTCCGCGGGGACATCCAGTTCCTGGTCCTTGCCATTGATGTTCAGGGTCAGCATTGCGAAGGTCCTCAGACTCAAGGTGTTCTGAAGAGCGCGCGTCTTGGGAAAGGTGATGCGTTGCAGGAGTACAGCGAATTTTCGCGCGCCTTGGGTTATCCCTTACAGCTAAGCGCAATTTGGCCGGCAGGCCGAACCCTATCGACAGTCGGTCAATTAAACCGTCTCAATCGACTGATCCCCGCGAGTTCAAGGACTGTTGCGGGAGCGAGCCGGCTCGCCCCCACAGTTCTAGCGACATCGGCGCTAGACCCGAGGCTTGAGCAACACCCCGGTATAACGCAGCAGGAACAGTCCGAATGCCGAACACCACAGCAATGCCGCCAACCCCAGCCCCACCCCGGAAAACGGCACCAGCAGCACCCGCGACAAACCGGCCAGCAGCATCAGGGAAAAACCCGCCACTATCGCTTTGGAAGGCAACAACGGCCGCCCGGTATGGCCGAGGCTGACCCGGGCAATCATCGCCAGAATCAGCCCGCCGATTGCGCCAACCGCCAGCGCATGGGTGGCCAGGCTCTGTTGCGGCATCAGGCCGGCGTGCCACAACGCCATCGCCACGACCGCCACAAGCAGCCACCCATAGGACAGGTACAGCGACCACAGCAGAGGCACCCGCCACATTCCACGGTCATGCCAGCGCCACAGCCGCAGCAGATGCAACGCCCCGATCAGCACAAACAACAACGACAACCAGGGCCTCGGCGCGTCGTTCAAGCCGAAGGCAAAGCTCACGGCGACCAGCAACCCACTGACCAGCAGCACCCTGGTCGGCAACGGACTGGCCGCAGGCGCTGGCGGACGATTCAACCCGCGCTGAATGAAAAACGGGATCACTCGCCCACCGATCACACTCATCAACGCCGCCACCAGCCACAAGGCCGCCAACACACCGCGCCGTTGCAAGCCATCGTCATGGGTCTGGAGCCCCCACAACGTCATCACCTGACACCCGGCCAGCAAGCTGATCATCAGCAAGATCGGGTAATTGTCGCGTTTGCCTGCCGCCAGCAGATCCCGCCCCAGCACCCACGCCAGCAGCGGTAGAAAAGGCAGTTGAAGCACCAGCAACAACGCAGGAGGAATCGGCATCAGCCACGCCAGTCGCGCCAGCAGCCAAACCAGCACCAGCCCGATCAGCGGCCAGCCATTGAGTCCCCGCCGACCTGTCCAGTTCGGCACCGCTGTCAGCAGAAAACCGGCAATGATCGCCACGGCAAACCCGAACGGCATCTCGTGTCGATGCCAGGCGAGCATGCCGCCCACCGGTTCAGCACCGGGCCATCGGCCGTACAGCCACAAAGCCCAGATGGCCACCGCCAGCGCGGCAAATGCAGCGCCTGCGAGAAAGAACGGGCGAAAACCGAGGCTGAAAACGGGTGCAGCGCCGAAGGTGCGCATCAGGCCAGCACCCCGGCCATGGGCTTGCTCAACCGATGCTGAGCCAGCAAGCGCATGACGTAGCCGACTTTCAACAGGGTGGGGCCGACGATGGTCATGGCATGCATCGCTACCAGCGCGACGATCGGCAAATGACCGGCATAGAGATAAGCGCCATAGATCCCGGCAAGCAGCATGGCCAGGCCGGTGCCGAGCACGCGGCTGGAAAGATGCAGAACATTCTGAGGATGGCTGAAGAAGTCGAACATTTTCCGTACTCCTGAAGGCGTTCAGTGGTACGAGAGTCGTATCAAGTCCCGCGCCAGATATTTAACCCCTATAAATCAGCCACCTGCGAGGCATTGAGTCTTTTCGACTACCACAAGGAATAGTCCGTATGACTCGACATGGAGTCATACAGACTACACCCGGCAAAACAGCAGCGAGCACTTGTCGATCTACGGCACGCCCGGCCGACCGCAGTCTGGCTACGCTGATAGTCCAGCCTGCAAAAACCAGCCAGGGAGACCCGCCATGCTACACGTGCCAAAAATCACCCCGTGCCTGTGGTTCGACGGCCAGGCCGAAGAGGCCGCCAGGTTCTACTGTGCGATCTTCGATCACGCCAAAATCACCGCCATCACCCATTACGGCAAGGCCGGCCAGGAATTCCACGGCCGGGAAGTCGGGTCGGTGATGACCGTCAGCTTCGAGCTCGACGGGCAGACGTTTACCGGCCTTAACGGAGGCCCGAACTTCACGTTCAACGAAGCGATCTCGTTCCAGGTCAATTGCCAGACCCAGGAAGAAGTCGACCATTTCTGGGGCCGCCTGTCTGCGGGCGGGCCGGTCGAGGCGCAGCAATGCGGCTGGCTCAAGGACAGGTTCGGCGTGTCCTGGCAAATCGTGCCAGTGGCGATGATGGAGATGATCAAAGACCCCGACACGGCAAAATCCCAGCGTGCCATGCTGGCGATGATGCACATGAAAAAACTCGATATTGCCGAGCTGCAACGAGCCTTTGACGGCGAGAGCTAATACACTCCGACGCTGAACTGCCAAGGACTGACCATGAAGCTCTCCACGCCCAAGGCCACCGACAAGGCCCCGCGCTTCTGGCGCGATGACACCCTGCCCTTCATCGAAGCGCGCTCCATCGCCGACGGGCGCGAGGTCTGTTACACCCGGCATGCCCACGAACACTTCTCCATCGGCGCAATCACCGCCGGGCGCAGTACTTACGTCCACGAGCAATCGCAGTTCGAGGTCAGCACCGGCACCGTGGTATTGATGAACCCCGGCGATGTCCACGCCTGCAATCCGATCGACGACCAGCCCTGGTCGTACCTGATGCTGTACGTCGATACCGCGTGGCTCACCGACCTGCAGCACCAACTCGGGTTCAGCAACGATCTGGCGTTCAGACGGTTTGCAGTCACCCACACGTCCGACGCCAGCCTGTTCGATGGGCTGAAGGCCTTGTATGAAGTGTTGGTCGATCCGCAGCAGGACGTGCTGCGCAAGCAGAGCACGGCCGTGGAGTTTTTCAGCGAAGTGCAACTGCGCCTCAACCCGACCGATCAACCGCTGCGCGAACCGAACTTCAAACTGGAACGCGCCGCCGACTTCATCCGCGATCACTGCACGCAGATGCTCAAGCTCGAAGACATTTGCGAAGCGGCGCAGCTGTCACCTTCCTACCTGATCCGTGCGTTCAAACAGCATTACGGCATGACGCCCCACGCCTTCCTGGTCAACCGGCGCATCCAGTTCGCCCGGGATCAATTGCGCCACGGCAAGCTGATCGCCGACGTTGCACTGGAAGCGGGATTTGCCGACCAGGCGCACTTTCAACGGGCGTTTAAACAGCATCTGGCGGTGACCCCGGGGCAGTACCGGGGCTGAAACCCTCGTGACAGCGGAGTTCCTGTGGCAGTGAGCTTCCTGTAGCGATCCGACAAGCCCCTCGCCACAGACCTGTCTGTCACTTGCGCCGGGCCTTGGTGCCCTCAACCACAAACACCTGCGTCGGCAATTCAAAGCCCCTCAGCTTGAGCAGCGCCATCGGCCCCGCGCCCAGCTCGGTGCGCAGGTGCCAGGTCAGGTCGATGCCGTCCGGGGCCTTGAGTTGCACCTGGTAGTGGCTGTCGCTGTCGTTCAAGGGCGTGATCCGCGCCTGTTCCAGCAGGCGGATCAGGCCCCAGGTGCCCTGGTAGTCGCCGAACAGACGTTCGCCGGCAACGACGCTGGTCCAGGTCAGGCTGGTGCCCGGGTGGCTGGTGAAACCGGGCCAGCTGAAGCGCTGCCAGCGCTCTTTCTGGTTGAAGTAGTGATGTTTGTCGCCATTGAGGATGAAGGTGGTCTGCACCAGGTCGCGCACCGGTTTGGCCCGCAGTTCGAAACTCAGGCCCATGCCGCCGTCGGTGAACAGCACGTCGGCCAGGTGGCTGAGCTGGTTGATCGCGCTGAGGAATTGCGGGTTGAAATGCAGGCCCTGGCTATGGCGCGTATCGGCCACCCAACGCTGGCCTTCCTTGCGCAGCACCCCGCCCAGTTGCTGCTGCAGGAACTGTTCGATGCGCCCGGAGTCGGCCCGAATCATTTGCCCCAGCATCGGCAGCGACGCGTCGCTGGGGGTCGCGGCGAAGGGGAAGCGGCCGGCGAAGGCGCCGCGCCATTCGTCGACGATCGCCCGTTGCCACTGGCTGTTGAGGCCGGCGGCCGAGGGTTGCAGGACCCGTTGCCAGGCCTGTTCCAGCGGCTGCACGAACAGGGTCTGGCCGACCCCGTCCCACTCCGCGCCGAGGCTGGCGGCGACCAGGCTGCCATAGGACTGGGTGTCGGTGAGGTCGACGTTCTGACCCTGAAACACACTCTGCGCCAAGGCCTGGGTCGTGTCCTGCGGGTTGGCGGCGTTGCTCACTTGTTGCAGTTTCAGGCGCACCCGGGTGACGCGGTTGAGGAAGGCTTGCAGGCTCAGGCGGTCGCTGTCGTTGCGGCTCTCGGTGTCCTTGCCCGCAGCGCCAGCAACGGCCCGAAGGTGGCGTCCAGTGGACTGACCGGGCCCTGCGGCTGCTGGTCGATCACCGGCACCTTGTCCTGCCCGATCAGTTTCTGCGCCGATTTGACCAGCGAATCGGCGAACGCCTGACCGCGCATGCCGGCCTGGCCCTGATACGCCAGGGTGTTCATCAGGGCAATCAGCGGCGACTGGCGCACATCGCTCATCAGCGCCAATTGGTCGATGACCTCGCCCAGGCTTTGCACCTGGCGCCAGCGCAGACGGTTGAGGAAGTCCAGCCAGGCGTTGGCGTAGTCCTGGAAATAGCGTTCGGTCAGGCGTTGGCGCAGTTCATCCGGGGTCAGTTCGGCGGCGATGTCGGTGGGGTTGTCGCTGAGCACCCAGTCGATTTCTTCGCGGCGCGCCTCGGCGATCTCGTCGATGGCCTGGCGCACCTGGCCTTCCCAGGCTTGACGGGTGAACACGCCGGGGACCTGGGCTTTGCTGGAGAACAGCGCTGCGGCATCGGTATCACCGACCATCTGCGGCAGGCTCAACGCCGGAAAGTGATTGGCCGAGGCGTCGATGACGCTCTGGTACAGGCTGGACTCGGCATTGCGCTGGCCCAACTGGCCGAGCAGCACCTGCCGGGCCTGGGCCACCAGCTTCGGGTCGGCCTCGATGCGCCAGTCCGGGTGGGCGGCCAGTTGCTGCGCGTAAAACTGCCACAAGGTCGGCGCCAGCGCCTGCCAGAGCCCCGGCGAAATCCCGCGCGGCGGCTCGACCGCCATTAAGGTCTTGGAGAGAAAACCCGGATCGGCCTTGTCCGGACGCGCCAGCATCAGGTAGGCCTTGAGCTGGTCGTAGGCCGCACCGGCACGTCGGGCGCGCTCGGGGCTGTCCGCCGGCAGCTTGATCAGGCGGTCGAGCTGCGCCTCCAGCTGGCTCACGGCCGGGTCGCGCAGCAGCCGCTGATTGGCCTCGACGTAACGCGGCCACAGCGCGGTCAGCAGCGCATCGTTCTGGTTCAGGCCAAAGCGCTGGTACCACGGCACGCCGTGTTCGGCGCGGTAATCCAGGCGCGACAATTCACGCGCCAGTTCGTTGAGCGCGTGCAACTGCTCATCGCCCTGGCCCGACGGCTGCAGCGCCGCCAGCGAGCTGTGCAGTTGGGCGATCTGCACGCGGTTGCTGACGAACGACAACAGCAACCCGGCGCCCCACAACAACGCCAGGCCCAGGACCAGCACGTAGGCGATGCGCGGGGCGCTCCAGCCCAGGCGCCGACGCTGGCGCGCCCGGTCGCCAAGCACGCCTTCCCAGGCCGGCTCCAGGGGCCAATGGTGCTCGGAAGCATCCGACCCACCCGCCAACGGCAGGCTGAACCACAGCCCGCGCAACGGCACCTCCTGAGCCAACACACCGAATACCGGCGTCAGCGCCTGGCGCCAGCGGGCCATGCCCTCGACTTGCAAATCACGGGACAGACGCAACAGAAAGTCATACCGGCGCTGCTCGTTCATCTGCGCCAGGCCTTCGCGGCGCAGCGGTTCGAGCAGGCTGGCCAGCGCCGTGTCCAGAGCTTCGGGTGTCAGGTCGGTTGGCAGCCGGCAACCGACGGGCTGGACCGGGCGACCGTCCTGCGCCCACTGACTGTCGCAGACCTGCCACAGGTGCAGGGGCAAGGGCCATTTCAGCTCACGGGCGAGGGATTGCAGGTGATTCACGCCGAGGCTGACGGCTCGCTGATCGGCGCTCTGGTCGCGGCTTAATGCCCAGACCACACCGTCGAGGGCGCGCCAGCGGGTCAAGCGACGGCACAGGTCGATGACCGAATCGTCGAGCCTGCCCTGCACGCTGCCGCCCCAGAGCAGCACGGTGTCGTGGCCTTGCAGCCAATGTGTCGGGCTCAGGTTGGGGGCGATGGCGTTGATCTGTTCGGGTTCGCCGATGAGCAGAAAGATCCGGGTCTTGCGGCGCCAGAAGGGGCCGTGGTTTTTGCTCTGACGGGCTTTGATCGCCGCTAAGGTTCGCGCTGCCGGCGTATCGACGGATTTGTCTGGGGACGTTTGCGCAGGCTGGCGCACATCATCCGCATCTGGCCGACGATACACCGAGCGCCCCAACGGGCGCCCCAGCAGGTAATACCCCCCCAGGAACGCCAGCAGCACAAAGGTGGTGGCCGAGATCACGGAAAACCAGAGGGTTTGCCGCACGCTGCCGGCAGCCATGCCCAAGGATTCAGGGTGATACCAGACCAAAACGCCCAACACCACACCCGTGAGTAACAGCACGCCAAACAGCCCATAAAATCCTACCGCGCGTCGCAACTGCATTCGTTATTCCTGTTTCGAAAGGGGTGACACGGGCATTAACACCGTGCTCCAGAGTCCAGCAGCGACATCGCCCCCGCTGAAAATGAATTGCGCTCCGGCACCGCGTTCAATCGTCTGCGTCGCGGCGGCGATCGCCAGCCAGGGTGAGGCTTTCCCGGGATGGCCCAGCAAGTCATCGAGGTCGCACAAGCCCTGCTTGGGCTTGGCTGGCAGAGGAACGTCGGCCGATACCGTTGCCAGGTCGGCACGACGTTGCGCATCGATACCGACCCGCCAGACCTGTTCGATCGACGGCGCAGGCAACGGCACCCAGTCGAGCGCCTGACGCGCGGCGTACAGCAGATCGGCACCGGTGGGTGTGCGCTCCTGCTCAGGGCGATGCAGATAGGCGATCGGCGCCAGGGTGGTTTGCGTCAGGCGGTTGCCGAACAACAGGCCAACGGCTGCTTCCGCCGTGCCTTCGGCCTGTTCCGGTGCGAACTGCGCCGCCACCACCATCAGCAGGGCCTGATCGTTAATGCGCTGGTCGAGCCATTGATCCACCGCAGCCAGGCCATGGCCCTCGACGGCGACCGTCGATTGGCGGATGCCGCATTCACTCCAGGCCTTTCGCCAGAGGCGTTGCAACGTGCTGTCAGGCAAACCGCTATCGACCTCCAGCAACAATGCCAGCGGCGTAGCGTCCGGTAACGGCTCCAGGGTTTGCCTCAGGTCTTCGAGGACCTGCAGCAGCATCCTCAGCAACGCGAGCTCTGGATCTTTCCTGTCGCCAGGCAAACGACTGTGCCGCAGGGGTAATTCACCCTGACTGGCCGGTTGAGCCTCAAGTGAGGCGTTTCCATCCAGCAAGGCATCGAGCTGGCCGGTTGGCGGCGACCCCGGAGTTCGAAGCGCGGTGTATAAACTCACGCCCAGTATTTGCTGAGAACGTCGCCCTTGCCGGGTTTGGCTGATCAGATCGTCCTGACGCGCTTCATCCCAGCCATCAGCGACCCGATGTTGACCCAGGTAAAGCGCCGTCCGCCCGAAACCCAGCAAGCACCACCCCGCCAAAGGCACGCCCAACGCCGCCCCCCACAACATCATTGGCTGCTCGCGCCACGCTGGAGGCGCGAACACCCAGGCCACCCCAATACCCACCAGCAAAAAAAGCGGAAGTAAAACTAGCCAAAGCCAGACACGAGGAGGTGCCGGTCGCGACGCCGGCGCAGGGATCTGATCCAGTCTGATCGGCATGGCTAGTTCGCGCCCGCGACAGGCAGTGAGGAAATCAACACGCAGCCGCAAGCGCAGCGATGACCGTCGAACGCGACCGGCACGCCATTGTCGCGAAACGCCGGGTGCCCCTCGGCGATCACTGTGCGGCCATGACCCGGAACCGGGCAGCGCACCGGATCGCCCTCACGCGCCACACCTATGCCGTCAAACAGCATGTCGGATGAGCCCGACAGTACGGTGCCGCCGCCGGTGTTTTTGTCTCCCACGCGAATGATGCCTTGCATATTCCTGCTCCTTTTTATTAATCGATAATTACTGATTCGAGTGCTCTTGACTCACTACGTCTTGCTGTAAAAAAACGCCGTCATGCAATACGAAATTCGAAAACTGCAAAGAGCGCCCAGCCGCATCACGCTGCTCGAACCACTCAATGGAAAACCCCTGCAAGTTCCACTGCACCGAAGAGAAGTCCTGGTCTTGCATCGCCGTCCCCGAGTTCTGACTTGTCATTGAAATCGAATGCAAACAACTGCTCACCAGCGTCCTGGTTATCTCAGTCAATGCCGTGCCGGTTATTCGATAAACATGAAGCCATATTTCGTTTCCTGCGCCACAAAGTCCTAACGGATTTCCAGCGTTAGAGGGTGAGACCTGAAACAGCGAAACATACTCAATCTCGCCAAGTTCGTGCTTTCTTTTGTCATAGAACACACCATCTACGCTGGGAAGTAACTTCACGTCGTAGGCTGTTCCGTCCGTCATTGAAAGATGCACCTGGCCGCTCTTGTTTTTCACTCATGAGATTTCGTTACTTGCAAAAACACGAATAGTCGCGACAAAAACAATTAATAAGCACAATAGAACCTTACCGAGCGTGTTAAATTTCTTGAAATTGCTCTTCCATATCCAATGCACACAAACACCTTCTTATAAAATTAACCACCACCTATCTCTGCGTTGCCAAGCTTTCTATTTCTCTCTGGGCCTGCTGTGCTTCTAGTCATCGTCACTAGTATAATTTTCGACCCCCAAGTTCCGAGCCCCATAGGCATCATTAGTTATTGCTTTGCAATCGGATCCCTCATCGCAGTATTCGTGCAAAAAATGAGATCACCACTATGTAGAGTGTCAAGCCTATAAGATGATTGTCATTTAATTCATCTGTAGTTATCTGCAAGCCACCATGTTTATCAATGACTGGCTTTGAATGTTGAGATTGGCATTTGCGGCTCACTTATTTGAGTTCATGTCATTGTTCTTTTGAATTGTCTTTCTCAATAGGAGTAGCTAAAGCTCTCCCTGCGCACATTTCTTAATGGCTAATCCTTCCAGATCTTTTTCCTTTAATCTTTGAAGCCTTATAGGCTCTTCAGACTGAAGAAGGTCAAGGTATTTAGGCTTTGATCCGTCTTCTTTAGAGAAGACAAAAAAAACGACAGAGGATCCGAAATCGTAACAACCAAGAGGGCCTTTAACGTATTTTCGTGGCGCTGCATTTATTAGGGATTCTCTTGATTCGTATCTATCATAAATTTCAATATTGCCAATAGATCCGAGTAAAAAATTGGTCGCCAAACCATCTTTGAATACCGGTCGCGTATCGAAAGAATAAATAGAAGACCACCATTTATTTGAGTTGCTCTCAGCAATCTCAATATAATTTTCATCAAGCATGGTGTTCAATCCGCACATTCCGGCAGTCATTCTGGCTCCATTATAGTTGTTGCGCTTGTCGGAATAGGCGCAATCAATTACTACCGAATGATCTTTTGTTAATAGCGTAAAGTAAAAAGTATCCTTAGACAGAACGAGCAACCCAGGAGATTCATTTATTTCGACCAGACTCCGATCAACTTCGTACTCAGTTCCAGTAATGTTTTTGTACACTTTTTCACCGCCGCTATCACGCAATATAATACTACCTGCCTCAGATCCATTTATTAACTCCCCCGCAATCACGGACGCATTGAAAAATATAAAGATGAAAGACATGAAAACTAAGGCGCTTCGTATCATTCGTGGAATTCCACTGACAGTTGAGAAGTTTTTTTGAGAATTGACTCGAATTTTTCTGCGTGCGATGCCAGCAACTCTTGCTTGTCAGTGCCGTTTATGATTTTTCTAGCTGATAAATAATCAATTCCTTTTCTATTTAAGTAATCAGCCATTTTTCTCCCCGTAAATAAGCCTCTACTCATGCCAATAATCATTATCGGCACGGAATACTCAAATTTTCCTGCAGCCTCAGGATTTGAGACAAAATCAAACCCGAGTAATCTTGAAAATTTCTGATAATTATTTTTCCATGTCAGATGCACGCAACCGCGACCTCTGTATTTGTACCCATCACCCTCCTCGGTATTTCCATTCTGTCTAGCCCTCATCCGAAGCTTTTCAGTTGGCGCAAGAATCGGATCATATTTATTAAAATAGGATAGTTCTCCAATCTCCGGTTTTTCGCTAAAAAACTCTCCAGTTGGATAGTAATAAGTTTCATGCCTTACGGTCGCCAGCATGTAGGATATCTCGTAAATATTTGCACTAAGAGACGAGGATTTATAATGGTTATTTATAGTGCGTACTAATTTTTTTAAATTCTTTCTTGAGTCTGCTGTAAGTGCCGGTGTGCCAGGCAAGAAAAATGTGTGCACAAGTTCATACTGCTGCAGAAAATCATCTACATTAATTAACTCGCCTGTTCTTGGAAAGTTGCTTAACAACCCTACCGGATGAAAGTGATAAGCCTTCCCCCAAGACGAAAACCCCAACTTTTTCGCAACCTCCGACCACCACCCCATCTGCTCGATACGCTGCTTCTCCGCCACCCAATTCAAGTGCGGCGTCGAGCCGCTATGGCCGAGCAGTTCGTCCAGTGCATCCCACTTTTGCGTGTTGTGAAACCACTCGCTTTCCTTGTAGAGGATCATCTGCGAGATCGCTTGCGCGTGGGCTGGCAGGCGCATTGCCGCCTGCAGTTCGTCGGCGGTCAGCTTGCCGTCGCGGTTGCGGTCGATGATGTCGTACAGCCGGCTCTTCATTGGCCCCTTAAGGTCTTCCTCAGCCATGGCGCGAAAGCGCTCGCGCTGGGTTTCCGTGAAGCGGTCGACGGCACTGAAAAACGACGCCATGGCGTCTCTGGACGTGTTGTAGTCGAAGATGAGGTCATACCCCTCCCACGACCATGGACTGAGCCATGGGGTGACACCCACCTCTTCGCACACCCAGCCATTGAGCAGGTTGTTGTTCGCATCGTGCAGCAGCCCGTCCAGGCGATACCAGTGGCGGGCGTTGTGGCTGCCGCCGGCGGGTACGTGGATTTTTCGCTCGGGCGGCAGGTCATCCAGCAGACTTTTGGGCACCAGCAGGTCGGCTGCGCTGAGTGGGCTGGAGCTACTGCGCGCTTTCATTTGAGCAGCGGTGGCATTCTCCTGATGAGCCACCACCGGAGTGCCCTTGGCCAACTTGAGCAAGGTTCGATCTTTCTCCGGCAGGCGCTTGGCCCAGGCGCGACTGTCCTTAAGGAATAGATCGATCTCTTCAACATCGGTGAACACTTCCAGATGCAGCTTTTCCTCGGGGAGTTCTGCGCCGCTGTCCTGATACTCACCGAGGTGGCCGATCAACGCGGCGGCCTTGATCGGGACAGGCTGATCGAGCACCACGATGCGATCCAGCGCCAGCGGTTCCGGTTCGGCTTCGAGCATGTCGAAATACACGTACTGGTTGACGCGCTCCAGCTTGCGGTATTCGCCCTCGCCGATGGCCGTGACGACCGTGCCAGTCGGTAACTCTCTGAGTTCCTGACCGGTTTTGACCGGTTCGGCACGCACGTAAACCGACGCTCTGGACGATCGGATGCGGTACTCGTTGCCGGTCATCGGTTGCAGAACACTGGCGGCGATGTAGCCCTTCAGCGAGCCGTCGACGTTGATCAGGTCGGCGGGGCCCAGGCTGTTTTCCAGCTTGCGGTAGCGCCCCGCGCCACTGACGGCCACTGCTGTGCCGCGCGGCAGGAGGTCGATGATCTGGCCCTGGTTGTCCGCATGACGCACGTTCAGGCCACGCGCCTCGGGGTGGCGGGGATGCACGTCATTCGCCGTCTGCTTGACGCGCAGGGTCGGGCTCGGGGGCCAGAACGCCGGGCGCGCCGTGGCGGGATCTTTCCGGTACATCTGCCAATCCCGCAGGTGCATGTACAGGCTGTAGAAGGTCAGGCTGGGCGGCGTCTCCGGGCTGCCGTTGATCCTGGGTGGCTGCATCCGGTGACGCACCAGTACGAAATTGCGCGAGAAGGGTTTGTCGACGGTGAGGGTATTGATGAAGTAGCGCGTAGTCGGTGACTGTGTGTCGACACGGTAGGCCACCACTTCGCCGTCGGCCAGACAGTGCACGGATTTATCCGGAGTGACGCCGGTGCCGCTGTCGAAATGCACGCCGCCGTGAAACAGGCCACTGCGGCCGATGGGGTAGTAACCGGCCTTGGCGTTGGCCAGGTGGGTCAGTTGCGCCAGTGGTTGCCGTGTGTCCTTGAAGGGGTGGCACCAGTTCTTCAGCGGCGGCAATAGCTCGGCGCTGGTAGGCGCAGCCAATGGTGCGGGGGCGGGCCGGGGAGCGGGTGCCGGCAGCACCTCATCCCATCGCGCGTCCCTGCGGTTGTCGTGTAATCCAAACAGTCGGGCAAGCAAACTGGCCATGTTGAAATATCACTCCTTGTTCTGCAAAAGGGATCAGGCAGAGAAATCCGAAAGCCCTATGGACTTGGCTTCGTGCTCGGTCAGTTGTGGCAGCGCTGGCATTTGCAGCTCTTGCTTGGCCGCACCGCTGTAGGCGAAGTGCGCGGCCTTAACCTTGTGATCCCCCGCCGTACCCGACTCGATGCCGACCCCGTCCAGCGTGAAGTAACTGCCACCGCCATTGAGGACGATTTTTTTCTTCGCCGTGATGCGGATTTCATCCTCGGTACTGGTGATGTCCAGACCATGCCGCGCCATCAACTCCAACTTGTCGTTTTGCGCCTGGATCTGCACCGCGCCCTGGTTGGCGATCAGCTTGATGCCGAGCTTGCGCACGAACAGGCTCAAGCCCTGGCCCACGCCGATGAACAGGCGCTTGACCACGCTGAGGTCCGCTTGGCCGCCGGCGTTGAGCATCAGGTTGTGTTGCGCCGCCAGTTGCAGGTGCTGGCCGCTGGTGAGGGCGATGCCTTTGGGGGCGCTGAGCAGCAGCACTTGGGACTTGAGCTGTTCGAGGTCCTGCCTTAGCAGCTGCAGTTGCGCGGCCACGTCCGCCGGTTCGGCGCTGGCGGCCTGGGCGTCGACCGAGAGTTGTTGCAGTTGTTCGCCGGCCTGTTGCAGACGGTCCACGGCGGTTTGCATTTCCAGTGCTTGGCCTTGCGCCTTGGGCTGTCCATCGGCACTGATAAAAATGCCCTTACCACCGCGAATCGCCCCCCAATCATCCGTCCGCAGCTCAAACCCTTCCCCACGCTTGTGCTTCTTCGCATCCACCAGATGCCCGAGGTTCAGCTGGCTCTTGCCGCCATACTCGGTGCTGAGCTTGACGTGCTCCTGCCCGCGCCGATCCTCCATGCGCAGCTTGTTGTTGGCCGGGGTGCGCAGCACGTTGCGGGTGTAGTCGCGCTTGGCCAGGGTGACGGGGTCGGGGTGCTGGTTGTCGTGCAGGGCGTGGGCGATGTAGGGGCGGTCGGGGTCGCCTTGTTCGAAGGCGATGGCCACTTCGGTGCCGGCAATCAGCGGCAGGTGCAGGCCGTGGGTGTCGCCGGCGTAGGCGCGTGCCTGGCGCAGCCACATGCTTTCCTGGCCGGGTTTCCAGGTGTCGCGGTCGAACAGGAAGTTGACCCGGTAACGGCCTTCGAGGTCGATTTCGGCGTAGGGGTCGTTGGCCTGGGGGTTGGTGACGCGCGCCGGGACGGTGCCGGCGATTTGCGGTTTGTCCATCAGCGGCGGCCGAAAGCAGATGGTCTCGGCATAGGGCATGGCCTCGAAGCGGGCTTCGAAGCTGCGGTCGCGGGCGGCGCGGGTGACCAGTCGGGTGATGACCGCACCGGGGGCGAAGGCCTGGGGCGCGCCGCCGGCGATTTTCAGGACCTGGCCGGGCGCCAGGGTGGCGCTGCTGCTGACGCCGCTGAGCCGGGTCTGGTCGTTGAGGTAGCGTTCGTGGCGCAGGCGGGCGTAGAAGTAGCCGCTTTCGCTTTGCAGGTCTTCATCCTGGAGGTAGGCGTTGCCGAGCTCGCGGTAGCCTTCGGCGTAGTGGTAGGCCTCGCCGTAGGTGGTGGTGGCGCCACGGGTCTGGTCGACGTCGCCGTCGAGGTAGGCGTGGGCATCGCGGTGGTGATAGGCGCGGACGTTGACCTGCCGTTCCACCACCTGATGGCGGGTTTGCAGGTCCCAGACGCCGTCCTCGTCGCTGCTGCTCAGGCCGGCGGGCGGATGATGCGGCAGGCGCACGTCGAACTGGTAGCCGCGCTGGTCGTCGCAGAACTCCACCACGTCGATACGCAGGCGCTCGTCGCTGGTGAAGCGATACCAGATGCCGACGTCGGCCAGCAGCCGGCTGATGAACATCAGGTCGCTCTCGTTGTATTGCATCACCTGCTCGCGCCTGGGGTACTCGCGCACCAGGCGAAAGATGAAATCCTGGCCCCGGAAGCCATGGCGGCTGCGCAGGATGCCCTCGACGATTTCCGGCACCGATTGCTGCTGGTAGATGCGGTACTGCCGGCCGCGATCGAGCAGGGCGAGGCGCGGTTGCAGGGTGATTTCGTAACGCGCTTCGTCCACCGACGCGGACAAGCGCTTGAAGCCACTGACCACGCCAAACACGGTGCGCAACGGCTTGACCTCGGGCAGGCTCAGCCCCGGCAAGGGCTTGATCGGCGGCGCGTGCAGGCTGAACCGCGCGTCCTGGCCGAGCAGTTGCGGGGCGCCGAGGTCGAGGTCGCTGCTGGTGAATTCGATGGTGTAGAGGAAGGGCTCGCTCAGGCGTTCCTGGCCTTCGAAGGCGAGCACATCGAGGGTGGCCTTGAGGTCGCGGACCTGGAGTTTGTGGCGGCTGTGGTCGAAGAAAATACGCGAGGCGATTTGCAAAATTCAGACCTCCCTGGCCTGTTTGAGGTGCACGGGGAGGCATTTTTTCCACCCTCGTTCAAGCGCGTGACAGCTTTCACGAAGGGGATACGGGTTGAAATAGGAGGTTTCCGAGGGTGGCGTAGGAGGCTTCCGTATCTAGATGCGCCGGGGTTGTAGGAAATTTTTGGCCATGAGTTTCCTGTGGCGATCCGACAAGCCCCCTCGCCACAGACCTGTCACTCATTCCACAATCAGATAAACCGCACTCACCGCCAGCATCAACGCCATCACCCGGTTAAACCAGCGCATGCCCGCCGGGTTGTTGAGGTAGCCGCGCAAAAACGTCCCGGCGTAGGCCCAGCAACCGACGGACAGGTAGCAAATCACCAGGTACACCGCCGCAAACTGCCAGACCAGTCGCGCCTCGCCATCGGCGACAAACGCGCCCATGCCAGCCACGCAGGCCAGCCAGGCTTTCGGGTTGAGCCATTGCATCACGGCGCCATACAGCATCGACGGGGCGCGGGCAGAATCCTTCGCCTCAAGCTGTCCATTGTCGGCCGCGAGCTTGTACGCCATGTACAACAGGAACGCCACGCCCGCCCACTGCACCACCCGGGTCATCGCCGGCCACAGCCGCAACACCTCATGCAACCCCAGCCCCATCAACACCAGCAGCAACACGAAGCCCAGGGTCGCCCCGGCCACATGCCGTTGACTGGCACGAAAGCCGAAGCGCGCCCCGGAACTCAACGCCACGATATTCACCGGCCCCGGCGTAATCGAAGCGGCCAACGCAAACGCCGCCATGGACATCATCAAACTCATCGCACACCTGTTCCTGTCAGTTGAACCAGGCCCCAAGGTAAAGAGCCTGCTGGCGTGCGTATTGAAGAAAACTGCCCTAGGCGTAAAAGTCGACCACCCGCTTCACCTTCACCAGTGCCTGGCGCAGCGAGTCCATGTCCACCGAGCCCAGCGCCAGGCGGATCGCATGGGGCACATGGGTCGAGATCGCAAAGGGGTCGGCGGGCGAGACCGAGACCTGCTCGCGCATCAGCGCCATGGCGATCTGGTCGGCGCGAGCATCGTCGGTCAGTGGCAGCCAGATGAAATACGAAGACGGATGGCTGATGATCCGGAGCCCCGCCAGTTCCTTGCGCGCCAGGGCCTGCCTGGCCTGGGCGTCCGCACGTTTGTGTGCTTCCAGCTTGAGGACGGTGCCGTCATCGAGCCAGCCGCAGGCGATGGCGGTCATCACGCCGGGTGTGTTCCAGGTGGTCGCCATGATCGTGCGCTCGAAGGCCGCGACCCAGGGTACGGGCGCAGCCATGAATCCGACGCGCAAACCGGTGGCGATATTCTTCGACAGGCCTGAAACGTACACCGTCCTTTCCGGTGCCAAGGTCGCCAGGGGCGGCGGAACGTCTTCGGCAAGAAAGGCGTAGGCCGCGTCTTCGATGATCTTCAGGTCATGCTTACGGGCTATCGACACCAACTGCTCCCGCTGTTCGGCCGCCATCACCCAGCCCAAGGGGTTGTGCAGCGTCGGCATCGCGTACACGGCCCGTACCGAACGGGTCCGGCACAAGGTTTCGAGGGTTGCCAGATCAGGCCCATTTTCGGTGACGGGAATGGGCAGCACCTCCAGATGCAGGGTTTCGGCCAGCGTCTTGAAACCGGGGTACGTCAACGCATCCGCAGCGATCACATCGCCGGGCTTGAGCAAGGTCATCAGGGTCACCGCCAGGCCGTGCTGGGCGCCGCTGACGATCATGACCTGTTCGGCCGGCACGTTGAGCCCGCGCTCAATCAGGTGCCGCGCCACCGAGGCCCGCTCATGCAGACGCCCCGCGTGGGGCTGATAACGCAGCAGCGCTTCCAGGTCCCCGGACAACGCCAACTGCCGCAGGGCGTTGCGCAACAGATCGGCCTGACCGGGCAACGACGGATAGTTGAAGTTGAGGTCGATCATCCCTGCCGCCACCACCGATTGGGCGATGCCTTGCCCGGGCGGCAGCGACGTCTCGCGGACAAAGGTGCCGCGCCCGGTTTCGCCACTGACCAGGCCCATGCTTTCAAGCTCGGCGTACACCCGGCTGGCCGTGACCAGCGCCAAGCCTTGCTCGGAGGCGAGTTGTCGGTGAGTCGGCAAGCGTGTACCGGGCGACAGGCGACCGGCGCGGATGTCGGCGGCAAAGGCGTCTACCAGGGATTTGTAGCGGGAGCGAGGCATGTCGAGATGTATCCATGACAATTTTTTGATTGTACCGATAGTCGGTCATAGGATGGCTTTCATGCAACCAGACTCTGAGCGAGAGCGAAATGGAACGGACTTCGAACCTGCAACACCCGTCACTGCAAAGCAATGCCAGCGGCTGGATCAATGGCCTGATCGGCGTGGTGATCTTCAGCGGCTCGCTGCCAGCGACGCGGGTGGCGGTGCTGGAGTTCGATCCGGTATTCCTCACGGTCGCCCGCGCCACCCTCGCGGCGATCCTGGCACTGTGCCTGTTGCTGCTGTTCAAGGAGAAGCGCCCCGCGCGCCAGCAATTGCTGCCCTTGGCCATCGTGGCCTTGGGTGTGGTGGTCGGCTTTCCGCTGTTGACGGCACTGGCGCTGCAATACGTGACGTCCGCACATTCCATCGTGTTCGTCGGCCTGTTGCCGCTGGCGACTGCGGTGTTCGGGGTCTTGCGCGGTGGCGAGCGGCCCCGGCCGGTGTTCTGGGTGTTCTCGGTGCTGGGCAGCCTGCTGGTCGTCGGTTTCGCCGCGTCCCAAGGGCTGACCGCGGCACCGCAAGGCGATCTCCTGATGCTGCTGGCGATCCTGGCCTGCGGCCTGGGTTATGCCGAAGGCGCGAAGCTGTCCAGGACGCTCGGTGGCTGGCAGGTGATTTGCTGGGCGCTGGTGTTGGCGCTGCCGATCATGGCCGCCGTAACCTGGTGGCGAGTGCCCGCGACTTTCGCCAACATCAGCGCGCCCGCCTGGCTCAGCCTGGGGTACGTGTCACTGTTCAGCATGCTGATCGGCTTTGTGTTCTGGTATCGCGGCCTCGCCCAGGGCGGAATCGCCGCCGTCGGCCAACTGCAATTGCTGCAGCCGTTTTTTGGCCTGGCGCTGGCGGCGACCTTGCTGCACGAACAGGTCAGCCTGGGCATGCTCGGGGTGACGGTCGCGGTGATCCTCTGCGTCGCCGGGGCGAAAAAGTTCTCCCGCTAGCCACTGATACGGCACTTTAGGTCCATGACTGTACGGGGCGGCCCCTTCAAGGGCTGTGATAAAAATACGTTCTCGCTACTGGAGCCCATCATGGACCTCGCCACCCTCTCCCTCTTTCTCCCGGCCTGCTTCGCGCTGAACATGGCGCCCGGCCCGAACAACCTGCTGTCGGTGAGCAACTCGACCCGCTACGGCTATCGCACCGCGTGCCTAGCTGGCCTCGGGCGCCTGCTGGCGTTCGCCGGGATGATCGCCCTGGCCTCGGCCGGCCTGGCGGTGGTGCTGCAAACCTCGGAATTGTTGTTCTACGGGATCAAGATTCTCGGTGCGGCCTACCTGTTTTACCTGGCCTGGCAGTTGTGGCGCGCCGATCCTGGCGTTGCGAACGTGGTGGCCAGCGCTCCGGCGGGGATGCTGGCGCTGGCCCGGCAAGAGTTCCTGGTGGCGGCGGGCAACCCGAAAGCGATCCTGATCTTCACCGCGTTCCTGCCGCAATTCGTCGACGCAACCCGCGCCATCACCCCGCAATTCGCGGTGTTGGGCGCGCTGTTCCTGATACTGGAATGGATCGCCATCGCCGCCTACGCCTACATGGGCCTGCACATGCGCCGCTGGTTCGCCAAGCCGTCGGGCAAGCGCCTCTTCAACCGCTGCTGCGCCGGGCTGCTGTCGGCGGCGGCTTCGGTGTTGCTGATGGCGCGTCGGGCCTGAGCCGTTTTTTCTTCATGGCCTTCTCCGCCAGCATGGATCGGAAACCGCGCCTGTGACTAAATAGGTCATCCCGCCATTGATGTGAAAGCCAGGCCCCAATGAACACAAGCATTCTTTACGCCCTTGCCGCCGCTGCGCTGTTTGGTGCAAGTACGCCACTGGCCAAGTTGTTGGGGCTGAACCTTTCGCCCATCCTGCTGGCCGGACTGCTGTACATGGGCAGCGGCCTGGGCTTGACCCTTGCCCGATTGATCCGCGACCGGGGCTGGCGCCCCAGCGGACTGACCTCACCGGAATGGCCCTGGCTGATCGGCGCGATTGCGTTTGGCGGGATTCTCGGCCCCGTGGCATTGATGTTCGGCCTGACCTTAACCTCTGGCGCCACAGCCTCCTTGATGCTGAACCTCGAATCAGTGCTGACCGCCGTGCTGGCGTGGGTGGTGTTTAAGGAGAACGCCGACCGACGCATCGTCATCGGCATGCTGGCGATCGTCGCAGGGGGCGTGCTGCTGGCCTGGCCACAGGGAGCGGTTCACTCCCAGGGCTGGACCGGCCCGTTGTTGGTCGCCCTGGCCTGCGCCTGTTGGGCTATCGATAACAATCTGACGCGCAAAGTGTCAGCCTCGGACGCGCTGTTCATTGCGGGTGTAAAGGGTTTGTGCGCCGGGTTGGTGAACTGTTCCCTGGCGCTGTCGCTCGGTGCATCGTTGCCACCGATGACGGTGCTGGGACCGACCCTGATCGTCGGTTTCCTCGGTTACGGTATCAGCCTGGTGTTGTTTGTACTGGCCTTGCGCGGGCTGGGCTCCGCACGAACGGGCGCCTATTTTTCCACCGCGCCGTTCCTCGGCGCCGCCATTGCCATTCTGCTGCTGGGCGAATCGGTGACGGCGAGTTTTTGGGCGGCCTCATTGTTGATGGGCCTGGGGGTCTGGATTCACCTCAAGGAAAGCCATGCCCATGAACATGAACACCAGGCACTGCTTCACCGTCATCGACACGTCCACGATGAACACCACCAACACGAACATGAATTTGAGTGGGACGGCACCGAACCCCACAGCCATGAACACCCACACACGCCCATGCGGCACAGCCATGCGCACTTTCCAGACATCCATCATCGTCACAAGCACTAGTCGTCCACCGGCAATTGCTGATGGAGCGGAGTCTGGAACGCTCCGCAATTCCCTGTCGATTTTCCGGTGGAGGCTGCCGGATTCGCGCTCTATGCTGGCCCCATGAACTTGCACAGCACGCTACTTCCGCCCCACGCCGAGATGGTTCGCGCCATGCTCGAACGCGACACCGCCTACGAGGGGGTGTTTTTTACCGCGGTCAAAACCACCGGGATTTTCTGCCGTCCCAGTTGCACCGCACGCAAGCCAAAGCCGGAGAACGTCGAGTTCTTCGCCCATGCCGACGAGTGCCTGTCGGCGGGCTATCGCGCCTGCCTGCGCTGTAAGTCCCTGGACGCCGCAGCCATCGCCCCTGACTGGGTACAGACGCTGCTCAAGTCGGTGGAAACCGATCCCGAGCAGCGCTGGACCGATGCCCAGTTGCTGGCCGCCGGCATCGAGCCGTTGAAACTGCGTCGCTGGTTCAAGCAGCATTTCGGCATGACCTTTCATGCCTGGCTGCGCACGCGCCGCCTGGGCATGGCGCTGGGCGGTATTAAACAGGGCGATTCCATCGACAGCGCGGCGTTCGACTCCGGCTACGAGTCCCTGAGCGGTTTTCGCGATGCCTTCCGCAAATCCTTCCGCATCACCCCCGGTCGCGCAGCCAACAGTGAGCCGCTGCTGTTCACGCGCCTGACCACGCCGCTGGGACCGATGATCGCCATGGCCGAACGACGGGGACTGGTGTTGCTGGAGTTCCTCGACCGGCCGGCGTTGACCCGGGAGATTGAAGCCCTGCAGAACCGTTTTGGCTATGCCGTGGCGCCAGGGCACAACCACCACCTGCAGCAAATCGAGCAGGAACTGGCGCGGTATTTCGCCGGCGACCTGACCGAGTTCAACGTGGCGCTGCACCTGCCCGGCAGCGAATTTTCCCGCCAGGTCTGGGCCATCCTGGCGACCATCCCCTATGGCCAGACCACCACCTACGGGGCCATTGCCGCCAGGCTGGGCAAACCCGGCGCCAGCCGCGCGGTCGGCCTGGCCAATGGGCACAATCGCCTTTCGATCGTCCTGCCGTGCCACCGGGTGATCGGTGCCGATGGCTCACTGACGGGCTATGGTGGCGGACAGCCACGCAAGGCGTTTCTGCTCAGGCTGGAAAAAGCCGCCGTGCAGATCACCCAACAACTTGCCTTCTGATCGCCCACTGTTGTTCATAAGGACACTCAATGGACAGGCTCGAAACGCAGATGCACGAACAGCCCCATGACGAAATCAACGCGCCATTGAAGCCCTGCGCAAATGCCTGAGCCCATGCCCGAGCGCTATCAACCTGCCACGGCGTTTTTGTCGTCAATCGATGATGACTGGCGCCGGCACATCGCGGCGGTCGGCCCTTGCCTGCACCAACCCCATGCCGCCCGCGATCCCTATGAGTCGCTGGTGCGGGCGATTGCCTATCAGCAACTGCATGCCCGGGCCGGCGATGCGATCATCGGCCGCTTGCTGGCCCTGTTCCCGTCGGGCGCGTTCCCCAGGCCCGAGCAGATCGTGGCCAGCGACTTCGATCAACTGCGCAGTTGCGGGTTCTCCGCCAGCAAGATCGCCACTATTCAAGGCATCGCCCAGGCCACCCTCGATGGCGTCGTGCCGGATTACGCCACGGCCCTGGCCATGGACGATGAAGCGCTGATCGAACGTTTGATCGCCTTGCGCGGGGTGGGCCGCTGGACCGTGGAAATGCTGCTGATCTACAGCCTGGAACGGCCGGACATCCTGCCGGCCGACGATTTTGGGGTGCGTGAGGGTTATCGGCGGCTCAAGGGCCTGGAAGCACAGCCGACGCGCAAGCAGATGGTTGAAATCGGCTTGGCGTGGAGTCCTTATCGGACGGTGGCTTCCTGGTATTTGTGGCGGGTGCCTGGCCGGTAGACCGCGTTATCGTTCTTCGCGAGCAAGCTTGCTCCCACAGGGTCGGCACCGATCCTTAGGAAGCGAGCTTGCTCTCCAACGCCAGTCACAACCCCGATTTCAACCGGCTGAACGCCCGGATCAACGCCCGGTTGAAGGCCTTGCCGTTGTCATTCTTGCTGTACAACGAAGCGCGAACCTCGGCCGGCGGGTAGGTCCCCGGATCATTGCGAATCGCCGGGTCGATCAGGCTGTCCGCCGCAGTGATCGCGTTGGCGTAGTGAATGGTGTCGGTGATCGGCGCCATCACTTCAGGCGTCATCAAATAGTCCATCAAGGCCAGGCCGGCCTGCGGATGCGGCGCATCCTTGGGAATGACCATGGCATCGAACCAGATCAACGTGCCCTCCTTCGGTATCCGGTAACCGAGCTTGTAAGGTTTGCCCGCCGCTTCGGCCTGGCCGGCAGCGATGGCCACGTTACCGTTCCACGACATCGCCACACAGGTGTTGCCGTTGGCCAGGTCGCTGATGTTCAGGTCGTTGTCGAAATAGCGAATGTAGGGGCGGATCTTCGCCAGTTGCGCCTCGGCGCGTTTCAGGTCATCGAGGTTCTGGCGGTTGATGTCCAGGCCCATGTACTTCATGACCGCCGCGAACACCTCGTTGGGATCATTGAGCAGGCTGACCCCGCAATCGGCGAATTTCGCCACCACCGCCGGGTCGAACAGCATGGCCCAACTGTCCGTCGGCGCGTCGGGCAGGCGCTGTTTGACCGCCTCATCCTGAAAGCCCACGCCCGTGGTGCCCCAGGCGTAGATCCCGGCATAGCGATTGCCCGGATCGAACACTGCCATGTGCTGGCGAAACTCCTCGCCGACGCCGGCAAAGTGCGGCAGTCGCTGCTTGTCCACGGGCTGGATCGCGCCGCTCTGGATGGCCCGGGACAGATGCTGCCCGGCGGTCAGCACCAGGTCGTAGCCGCTGCGGCCGGTGAGCAGTTTGGTCTCGACGGTTTCCAGGGAGTCAAAGTGATCGGCAACCACATGGATACCGGTCTGCTTCTCGAAATTGGTCAGGGTGTCCGGGGCCAGGTACTCGCCCCAGATATAGAGATTCACCACCGGTTTGGCGGTGTCGGCGGCCTGCACACACAGGGGTGCAAGCACCAGCAGTATTGCTTGAGTCAGTTTGTGCAGGCCCATGGTCACGCTCCCTTCTTCTGGCTGGCAGCGCCGGCGTACTGAGGCATGGTGATGCACGCGACGTTGCCGCCACCGAGGAGGATTTCCCGGGAGTTTTCGATGCCGACGATTGTGTGCCGTGGGAACAGCTCCGCCAGGGTCGCCTGCGCCACCTGGTCATTGCGATCGCCAAACAGCGGCACCACGATCGACGTGTTACCCGCGTAGTAGTTGATGTACGACGCGCAAATTTTGGTGCCGGCCTGACGGGTGTGGGTGCTGTCCTGCTGATCCAGGCCTTCGGCCTCTTCAGCGGTCCACTCCAGCACATCCGGTTGCGGCAGTTTGTGCACGATCAGCTCGCGGCCACGGCTGTCGCGGGTGCTGCGCAGGATGTCGTAGGCCTCCTGGTAGATTTCCCACTGCGGGTCATCGCGGTTGTCGGTCCATTGCAGCACCACTTCTCCGGGGCGCACGAAGCATGCAAGGTCATCGACATGGCCATCGGTTTCGTCGAACTTGCAGCCGCGCGGCAGCCAGATGACCTGCTCGGCGCCGAGGTAATCGGTCAGGCGCCGGGTGACTTCGTCCTTGCCCAGGTGCTGATTGCGATTGCGGTTGAGCAGGCATTGCTCGGTGGTGAGGATGCTGCCCTGGCCGTCACTCTGGATACCGCCCAGTTCGGCGATCAATGGCGCGCGATAGCGGTCGAAGCGCTCGATTTCGAGGATTTTGCTCGCGATCTGGTCGTCCTTGTCCCATGGATAGTACAAACCGCCGTCGAGACCGCCGTAGGCATTGAATTCGAAGTCGACGCCGCGCACTTCGCCGCTCTGGTCGTTGACCACGAAGCACGGGCCGCTGTCGCGAAACCAGGTGTCGTTGCAGGTCATTTCGACCACCCGCACTTGCGGCGGCAGCTGGCGGCGTGCGGTGGCGAATTGCGCTGCGGAAGCACACACGGTGACCGGTTCGCTCTGGGCGATCGCGGTGACGATCTGCACCCAGACTTTCTGCGCAGGCTTGGCGCCATTGCGCCAGACGTCGGTGCGCTCCGGCCAGCCGAGCCAGCAGCCGGACTTGGTTTCGAATTCGCCGGGCAAACGGAAACCGTCGAGCTTGGGAGTGGAATCGAGCAAACGTGCCATGGGCAAACCTCATCAGCGGGGATTGGAATGACCACAGGCTAAGGTCGGTGGCGACCTCCTCGCCAACGATGATTATTTCGGAATACTTGAATTCAACTCATCAATCGACCAACTGATCGTTGAACCATTCCAGCATCTGCGCCACTGCCGGCCGATCCAGGCGCACCCGTTCGCACACCAGGGCGTATTGGCCCAACGCCGTCATGCTGGAAGTAAAAGGCCGGACCAGACGACCGCTGAGCAAGTCTTCCTGGGCGGTCAGGTTGTCGCCCATGGCCACGCCCTGCCCCTGGGCCGCAGCCTCCAGCGCCAGCCCGGCGTGGGCGAAATACAGCTGCCGTTCGGGGCGCTGATCGCCGGCATGGCTGGTGAGCCAGGCCGTCCAGGTCTTGCCGTCCTGATCGTCGTGGAGCAGGCAGTGACGTGCCAGATCCCTGGGGGCTTTCAGCGTGCCCTGGTTGAACAGACCGGGGCTGCACACCGGAAAAAACTGCAATGCCGGCAACGGCCGGACGAAATACGCGCTGCTGTCCACCGGACCGGTGCCGTAGGTGATCGCCAGGTCGATGTCTTCCCCCGGCGCCGTGGCGTCAATCGGTTGTTCGTAGAGGTGCAAGGTGATGTGCGGATAGCGCGCATAAAAATCGGTGAGGCGGCTCATCAGCCACTTTTGCGCCAGTTCGGCGGTCACTGCCAGGCGCAACACCGCGAGGGACGAGGGGTCGCGTAATTCATCGCAGGCGTCACCGATCAGTTCGAAGGCCTGCTGCAAGCTTTGCATCAGCCGCCCCGCGGCCATGGTCGGGCGAATCTGCCGACCTTCACGGACGAACAACGACACGCCCAGCTGTTCTTCCAACTGACGAATCTGATGGCTGACGGCGCTGTCGGTCACGCACAACTCTGCCGCCGCCCGGCCGAAATGGGCATGGCGCGCGGCGCATTCGAAGGTTCGCAGTGCTGCCAGGGAGGGTAGTCGTCGCATCGGGCCTGGTCCGGAATGGGTGGTGCCCATGCTGACTTGGCTGTCGGTAGCCGTCCAGTGGCACCGCGTTATCGTTCATCGCTGGCAAGCCAGCTCCCACAGGAGCCACGCGCCCACAATCCTGTAGGCGCTGGCTTGCCGGCGAAGGCGTCGGCACGCGCGCCATACATCTTCTAGGCTAAACGGACGATTCAAATCCTGGAGAGCACCATGCAACTCGAAGGCTCCTGCCATTGCGGCGCGGTGTCATTCAGCCTGACCAGCGCCCACCCCTACCCTTATCAACGCTGCTATTGCTCGATCTGCCGCAAGACCCAGGGCGGTGGCGGCTATGCGATCAATCTGGGCGGCGATGCCGTCAGCCTGAAAGTACGCGGGCGCAAACACATCGCGATCTACCATGCGCGGCTCAAGAACGAAGGTGACAAACGCGCCCACAGCAGCACCGCCGAGCGGCATTTCTGCTCGCTGTGCGGTTCGGGCTTGTGGTTGTTCAGTCCTGAATGGCCCGAGCTGATTCACCCGTTCGCCTCGGCCATCGACACCCCGCTACCGGTCCCGCCGGAGCACACGCACCTGATGCTCGGCTCGAGAGCATCGTGGGTGGAGGTCGAGGCGCATGGGAAGGACCGGCAGTTCGATGTCTATCCCGAAGAGTCCATTGCCGAGTGGCATGAGCGCCTGGGCCTGAGCCGCTAGGCTGACCATCATGCGCCACCGCAATCCCCCTGTGCGGCCGGCACACCACTGTGGAAGCGGAACTCCACATCCGGCGACTCGATCAGCTCCTGCTCGGCGGCGCGGACCTTGTCGATGACCTGGGCGATATCCTTGGCGTCTCCGTACTGATAAGCCAGCTTCAGGTAGCCCTGGAAATGCCGGGCCTCGCTTTTTAGCAGGCCAAAGTAGAACTTGCCCAGCTCTTCGTCCAGATGTGGCACCAAGGCTTCAAAACGCTCGCAGCTGCGGGCCTCGATGAACGCGCCGACCACCAGCGTATCCACCAGTTTTACCGGTTCGTGACTGCGCACCACTTTGCGCAACCCCGAGGCGTAACGCCCGGCGGACAGCTGACGCAGTCCGATCTTGCGTTTTTTCATCAGACGCATGACCTGTTCGTGGTGCACCAGCTCTTCCCGGGCCAGGCGCGACATCATGTTGATCAGATCGACGTGGGAGTGATACTTGGCAATCAGGCTGAGCGCCGTGCTGGCAGCCTTGAATTCGCAGTTCTTATGGTCGATCAGCAGGGTTTCCTGATCGGCCAGTGCAGCTTGAACCCAACCATCGGGGGTACGGCAGCCAAGGAATTCGTGTATTTCGGGAAGGATCATGGGGCCCACGGACAAAAGGTTCAAAACGAAGGGCGCCGATTATACCGGCCTGCCCGAAGACCACCAGACGCTACCGTTGATATGCATCAAGTCCCGTGCAGGCGACCAGCATCTATAGTAGTTTCACGCAATCCTTACTTTCCGGAGATCCCGATCATGCAAGCCATTCGCAGCATTCTGGTGGTTCTTGAACCCGAGCACTCGGAAAGCCTCGCGCTCAAGCGCGCCAAATTGATTGCCGGTGTGACCCAGGCTCATTTGCACCTGCTGGTCTGCGACCGCAAGCACGACCACAGCGCCATGCTCGGCGTGCTCAAGGCGGCGCTGGTGGCGGATGGCTATAGCGTCACCACCGAACAGGCCTGGGAAAGCAGCCTGCATGAAACCATCGTCACGGTGCAGCAAGCCGAAGGCTGCGGTCTGGTCATCAAGCAGCATTACCCCGACAGCCCGCTGAAAAAGGCCCTGCTGACCCCGGAAGACTGGAAAGTGTTGCGCACCTGCCCGACTCCGGTCCTGTTGGTGAAAACCGCCGGTTCCTGGAAGGACAAAGTGATTCTGGCGGCCGTCGATGTCGGCAACATCGACAGTGAGCACCGCCATCTGCACAACACCATTATCGATTACGGCTATGACATTGCCAGCATGGCCAAAGCGCACTTGCATGTCATCAGCGCCCATCCGTCGCCCATGCTGTCGTCGGCCGACCCGACCTTCCAGCTCAGCGAAACCATCGAAGCGCGCTATCGCGAACAGTGCAAGGCGTTCCAGGCGGAATTCGACGTCGACGATGAACACCTGCACATCGCCGAAGGCCCGGCGGACGTGCTGATTCCGTTCATGGTGCGCAAGCTGCAGGCGGCCGTGACGGTGATCGGCACCGTGGCGCGCAGGGGGATTTCAGGGACGCTGATCGGCAATACGGCAGAGGTGGTGCTCGACGTGGTGGAGAGCGATGTGCTGGTGCTCAAGCCGCAGGAAATCGAGGATCATCTGGATGAAATCGCGAGCAAGCATTAAGCCCTGCCGTGCCTGATAGATTGCCATCGCGGGCAAGCCCGCTCCCACAAGGTCGATGAAAAACCTGTGGGAGCGGGCTTGCCCGCGATGCTCTTAGCCGCCAAACGCATCATTCAGAAACCCCGGCGCGATGTAGCGCTGGTAATGCGCTTCTGACAGCAAAAAGAATTCCCGATCAATGGCGTCCCGCAGCTCCGGCAGGTTCCAGTCGCGAAACTCCGGCAGCAGTACCATGCCGTAGGCTTCCAGGTTGTTGATGACCCGCGCGCCCCGCGCGATCAACTGATAAGCCCAGCAGTATTCCGACTGATGGGGCACGAAGCGGATCTTGCGCTGCTCCAGCTGCATGCGGAGCAGTGCCGGATCAAAAATCTCCACCTTGGCCGCCATCACCTGGGACAACAACTGCTCAAGACGCAGCCACACCGCGCGCTTTTCTTCTTCGTTGTAGCCGTTCCAGTGAATCACTTCATGATGGAAACGCTTGCAGCCACGACACACCAGATCACCGTAAACGGTGGAGCAGAGGCCGACGCAAGGGGTCTTGATGGTCTGATTGGGCATAGGGGAGAACGCGAAAAAGCAAAACAGGCCGGCATGTTAGCCCTTTGTCCGCCATTGATCACCCCTCAACGCTCAGCGCATCCGGCGCGTCAACATTCCGGGGTCGGCTCACCACCAAAGTCCAATAGAGCCCGACTTACCTTTAAAAATTTTTTACCGTAGAATCAGCCAGCCTTTTTAGGCGCCAATGTCCGTTGGAAGCTGTTTTCAAAGCGTCACGAGCACAGTCGCTCCTTCAGAACGGTGTTGGCGAAGGTTTTTTCCAGCGGGGAAAAACCCGACGCCAACCCTCATCAGTTCCCGTTCTGCAGGCGTAAAACTTTGAAAGCAGCTTCTGTAAGAAATTGCCGGTAATTCTGGCTAAGCGGCTCACAACGCCATGAAGCGCATGAGTACGGCAATTTCTGGATGAGCGTCCCGGACACCCATTTGGGACCACTGATGAGGGTAATACTGTGCTTGAAGCCTACCGCAAACATATCGAAGAGCGTGCAGCACTGGGAATCGTTCCCCAGCCGCTAAACGCCGAACAAACTGCAGGCCTGGTCGAGCTGCTGAAAAATCCCCCGGCTGGCGAAGAAGCTTTCCTCGTTGACCTGATCACCAATCGCGTTCCACCGGGAGTGGACGAAGCAGCCTATGTCAAGGCCGGCTTCCTGTCCGCCATCGCCAAAGGCGAAGCCAAATCCCCTCTGATCGACAAAAAACGCGCTGTTGAACTGCTCGGCACCATGCAGGGCGGCTACAACATCGTGACCCTGGTGAACCTGCTGGACGACGCCGAACTGGCACCAGTAGCGGCCGAAGAACTCAAGCACACCCTGCTGATGTTCGACGCCTTCCACGACGTCGCTGAAAAAGCCAAGAAAGGTAATGTTCACGCCAAGGGCGTACTGCAATCCTGGGCTGACGGCGAGTGGTTCGTGAAGCGCCCGGTGCTGGCCGACAAGATCAGCCTGCGCGTGTTCAAGGTTACCGGCGAGACCAACACCGACGACCTGTCCCCTGCTCCGGACGCCTGGTCCCGCCCAGACATCCCGCTGCACGCCCTGGCCATGCTGAAAATGGCTCGCGACGGCATCGTGCCTGACGCACAAGGCGTCACCGGTCCGATGAAGCAGATCGAAGAAATGCGCAACGCCGGCTTCCCGATCGCCTACGTCGGCGACGTGGTCGGTACCGGTTCTTCGCGTAAATCCGCTACCAACTCGGTACTGTGGTTCTTCGGCGACGACGTTCCTTACGTGCCGAACAAGCGCGCAGGCGGTTTCTGCTTCGGCAGCAAGATCGCTCCGATCTTCTACAACACCATGGAAGATGCCGGCGCACTGCCAATCGAGTTCGACGTTTCCAACATGAACATGGGCGACGTGATCGACCTGTACCCGCATGCTGGCAAAGTCTGCAAGCACGGTACCGACGAAGTCCTGACCACCTTCGAAATGAAGACTCCGGTCCTGTTGGACGAAGTTCGCGCCGGCGGCCGTATTCCGCTGATCATCGGCCGTGGCCTGACCGAGAAGGCTCGCGCCGAGCTGGGTCTGCCACCTTCGACGCTGTTCAAGAAGCCTGAAGCACCGGCTGAAAGCACCAAGGGTTTCACCCTGGCGCAGAAAATGGTCGGCAAGGCTTGCGGCGTGACCGGCATTCGTCCAGGCACCTACTGCGAACCGAAAATGACCACCGTGGGTTCCCAGGACACCACCGGTCCAATGACCCGTGACGAACTGAAAGACCTGGCGTGCCTGGGCTTCTCGACCGATCTGGTGATGCAGTCCTTCTGCCACACCGCGGCTTACCCCAAGCCGATCGACGTGACCACCCACCACACCCTGCCTGACTTCATCATGACCCGTGGCGGCGTTTCCCTGCGTCCGGGCGACGGCATCATCCACTCGTGGCTGAACCGCATGCTGCTGCCAGACACCGTCGGTACCGGTGGCGACTCGCACACCCGTTTCCCGATCGGCATCTCGTTCCCGGCCGGTTCCGGTCTGGTTGCGTTCGCCGCAGCCACCGGCGTCATGCCGCTGGACATGCCTGAGTCGATCCTGGTTCGCTTCAAGGGCGAACTGCAACCAGGCGTCACCCTGCGTGACCTGGTTCACGCCATTCCTTACTACGCGATCCAGGCTGGCCTGCTGACCGTAGAGAAGAAAGGCAAGAAGAACGCCTTCTCCGGTCGCATCCTGGAGATCGAAGGTCTGGAAAAACTGACCGTCGAGCAAGCGTTCGAACTGTCCGACGCCTCGGCCGAACGTTCGGCTGCCGGTTGCACCATCAAGCTGTCCAAAGAGTCGATCGCCGAGTACCTGCAGTCGAACATCACCCTGCTGCGCTGGATGATCGGCGAAGGCTACGGCGATGCCCGTACCCTGGAGCGTCGTGCTCAAGCGATGGAAGCCTGGCTGGCCAACCCTGAGCTGCTGGAAGCGGACAAAGACGCCGAATACGCCGAAGTCATCGAGATCGACCTGGCCGACGTCAAGGAGCCTGTGCTCTGCGCGCCGAACGACCCGGACGACGCTCGCCTGCTGTCCAGCGTTGCCGGTCAGAAGATCGACGAAGTGTTCATCGGTTCGTGCATGACCAACATCGGTCACTTCCGCGCTGCCGGCAAGTTGCTGGAACAGGTCAAGGGTCAGCTGCCTACCCGTCTGTGGCTGTCGCCGCCGACCAAGATGGACGCTCACCAACTGACCGAAGAAGGCTACTACGGCATCTACGGCAAGGCTGGCGCGCGCATGGAAATGCCGGGCTGCTCGCTGTGCATGGGTAACCAGGCACGTGTAGAGCCGAACTCGACTGTTGTGTCGACTTCGACCCGTAACTTCCCGAACCGTCTGGGTGACGGCGCGAACGTCTACCTGGCTTCGGCCGAGCTGGCGTCGGTGGCTTCCATCCTGGGTCGCCTGCCGACCGTCGAGGAGTACATGGAATACGCTGGCAAGATCGACAGCATGGCGGCTGATGTCTACCGCTACCTGTCCTTCGACCAGATCGCCGAGTTCCGCGAAGCGGCTGCGAACGCCAACATCCCGGTCGTTCAAGCCTAACGCTGCAAGGCAATGAAAAACGCCGCCCATCGTGAGATGAGCGGCGTTTTTTTATGCCCAGGCTTTAGTGGCATGCCCCTTGTGGGAGCCAGCTTGCTCCCACAGGTCACGCCTTAATCCTTGTAGGCTCGTTGCACCGCGCCATCCACGCTCAGCCCGCTGAGCATCACCCCGTTGGCCCGAACTTCGGGCAACGCCGACAATACCGTTTCCGCACTGTCCTTGAGACGCGCCAGAATCAGTCGTTTGCCTTCGTTATGCACCCGGACGAAAAACTCCTGCATCGCCTCGATGCTGGTGCCATCCAGATCGGGGGACTCTTCCAGACTGAGGATCACGGTGTGGATCGGCGCCGATGGGTGCCGGATCAAGTGCAACGCAGCACCGAGAATCCGCTCGACATTGGCAAAAAACAACGCTTCATCCGGTCGCACGACCAGGACGCCCGGCACTGTTTTCGCCGCTGGATGACGTTGCACGTCGACAAAGTCGTGCCCGCCGTCGATCCGGCCGAGAATCTGGATATTGGCCGCCGACATTTGCTTGAGCATCAGCAGCACGCTGATCGCCACGGACACCAGCAAGCCGTCCAGCACCCCCAGCACCAACACCGCGCCCACGGCGCACATCACCAGCACACGGTCACGTCGCCAGATGAAATATCGCCCCAACGGCTGCAGGCTCAACCCGCGCGCCAAGGCATGGATGACGATGGCAGCGAGGATCGGCTCCGGGGTCAAGGCGATATACGGCAATACCGTCATGACGATGAGCAACACCACCAGCGCCGCCACGCCACCGGCCAGCCGTGACGTGGCACCCGCCGCCTCGTTGGCCGATGTCGCTGAATACCCTGCCCCCGCCGGCAGGCCATGGAACAGGCCGGACAGCAGGTTGGTGGCACCGAGCGCCAGCAGGTCGCGGTTCGATTTGACCCGGTCACCGTGCTTGAGCGCGTAGGCACTGATCGAGCCATAGGATTCCGCGTACAGGATCATCACCATGGCAAACGCCACTTCGCCCAAACGCAGCCAATCGGCAAATGGCAATACCGGCAGGTTCGGCACTTCCAGGCTCAGGTCGATGAGCCCGATCATCTTCACCCCATACGCCGGCAGGTTCAGCCACTGGCCGGCCGCAATGCCGATCACCACCACCAGCAAGCCACCGGGCACCCGTGGAAACCGCGAAAACAGCAGCAATAACGCCAGCGCCACCGCCGCTACACCGGCTGCCGGCCAGTTCCATTGCGGCAATTGTGCGAGTAATTGCGGGGCGAAGCGCACCAGGTTGGCGTCGATCAAATGCACACCGACCACACTGGCGACCTGCTTGAGAATGATGGTCAGCGCCAGGCCAAAGGCAAACCCGCGCAACACCGGTTTGGCAATAAAGGACGTGACGCTGCCAAAGCGAAAGATCCCGGCCAGCAAAAACAGCCCGCCGGTGACCAGCACCAGCCCGGCCGCCAGGGTCGAACGCAACTGCAGATCGCCGTTGGCCAGGGTCGCCGTCGCCGCCGCCAGCACCGCCGCCGCCGACGAAGTGGCCGAGACAATGGCAAACCGGCTGGTGCCGAACAGCCCATAACAGAGCAACCCGGCAAACAGCGCGATCACCCCGGCCTGCGGCGCCAACGCAGCAATGCTCGAATAGGCGACCGCCTCGGGCAGCAACAGACCGGCAATCGACAGCCCGGCCAGAACATCCTGCCAGCGATGGGTGGATTCAACAGGGTTGGGGGTTGAGGCGCTCGACAATCCGGTGTCTCCGTTCGACAGTCGAAAAAAAACCGCTACGCGTATCACGCGCAGCGGCCACTGTAACTGTCAATCCGGTACTGCGCGAGCAGGCCGGACGATCAAGCCATCAGCGAGTAGACGAGAGCCGTAATCGCCACCAGCCCCACCGCCACCACGAATACGTTGGACGCCTGGCCGCGATAGCGCGCCATGGCCGGTACCTTGCGGATTGCGTACATCGGCATCAGGAACAGGATTGCCGCGATGACCGGGCCACCGAGGGTTTCGATCATGCCGAGGATGCTTGGGTTGAGGGTGGCGACGATCCAGCACACCACCAGCATGAACGCCGCGACGATGCGGTCCAGTGCTTTGGCGCCCGGGCGTTTGCCGCTCTTGACGATCAGGCCTTTCAAGCCTTCGCTGGCGCCGATGTAGTGGCCCAGGAACGACTTGGAAATGGCCACGAAGGCAATCAACGGCGCCGCGAAGGCGATGGTCGGGTTGCTGAAGTGGTTGGCCAGGTACGACAGGATCGACAGGTTCTGCGCCTTCGCCTCGGCCAGTTGTGCCGGGGACAGGGTCAGCACGCAGCTGAAGACGAAGAACAGCACCATCACCACCATCAAGGCGTGGGCACGGGACAGGATTTGCGAGCTGCGCTCTTCGGCGTGGTCGCCGTAACGACGCTTCTGATCGACCGCGAACGCCGAGATGATCGGCGAGTGGTTGAACGAAAACACCATCACCGGAATCGCCAGCCACAGGGTGTGCAGCAGCGCCGATGGCTCAGGCAAGGTGCTGGCCGTGGTCAGGATGCCACCGTTCCAGTGAGGAATCAGGAACACCGCCAGGAACAGCAAGGCGACAATGAACGGATACACCATCAGGCTCATGGCCTTGACGATCACCTGCTCGCCACAGCGCACCACGGCCAGCAGGCCGAGGATCAGCACCAGCGACAGCAGCGCGCGGGGCGGCGGCATGATGTGCAGTTGATGCTCCAGGAAACTGCCCACGGTGTTGGTCAGGGCCACGCTGTAGATCAACAGGATCGGGAAGATTGCGAAAAAATACAGCAGGGTGATCAGCGCGCCGGCCTGGATGCCGAAATGCTCTTCGACCACTTCAGTGATGTCCGCGCCTTCACGGCCCGACAATACGAAGCGGGTCAGGCCGCGGTGCGCATAGTAGGTCATCGGGAAAGCCAGCAGCGCCAGCACCAGCAAGGGCCAGAAGCCGCCCACGCCCGCGTTGATCGGTAAAAACAGGGTGCCGGCGCCAATCGCCGTGCCAAACAGGCCAAGCATCCAGGTGGTGTCTTGGCGATTCCAGCTCGAAAGGGTCGCTGGTGTCGCGTCTAAATAGCGTTCGTTAACGCTATTGGCCTGATCATTCATCCGGTGGGATCTCCACATTCCGGTCACTTGCCACCCGGTCAGAACGCGTCGGAGTACCCGACAAGTAGCGCCCTGGCCGAAACAGGGGCGCGATTGTCCGGGATTAGTGAACAGAAGCAAAGACTTAGGTGAGGAACGGTGGTGCCAGGTGGCTGAAATCGAACAACCTGCGGGCCCTGTAGAGCGTGCTTGCTCGCGATGGCGGCGCATCAGGCGCCACCGCTTTTGAATGATCCATCGCTATCGCGAGCAGGCTCGCTCCCACAGGGTTTGTGCATTGGCGTTCATCGCCCAAGCGCAATCCCCGCTTGATAAAGGTCCTGCATCATGTATTTATGATTGAACCTGTCTCTCTTTCGGAGTCTTCCCATGCCACTGGTTCGCATCGAGATCAAAAAGCAACAGGACCCGACCTACGCCAAACGCATCGGCCAACGGGTCTACGCTGCCATGCGCAGTAGCATTGGCGTGCCGGAGGACGATAACTTCCAGATCCTCTCTGAACACGACGGGCAGCACTTCATCTTTGATCCCGGATACCTGGGCATCCAGCGCAGCGACAACCTGGTCATCATTCAGATCACCCTGAGCGAAGGCCGCACCGTCGAGCAGAAAAAACTGCTTTATAAAACCATCGCCGAGAGCCTTGACTTGGAACTGGCGGTGCGTCTGGAAGACGTTTTCATTAATCTGGTGGAAGTGAAGAAAGAGAACTGGTCGTTTGGCAATGGCATTGCCCAGTACGCCCTCTGATTTTTGCAATTCAATTTCTGTGAGTACCCCATGCCCCGAGTCTCCCGCAAGCAAGCCGACCTCAACCGCGAAATCATCGTCGAGGCGGCCACACGGCTGTTTCGCGAGCGCGGCCTGCACGGGATCAGTGTCGTCGATGTGATGGGCGCAGCGGGCCTGACCCACGGCGGGTTCTATGGTCATTTTGAATCGAAGGAGGCGCTGGCCGTTGAGGCCAGTGGCCGGGCGTTCGAACAGGCGGCAGGGCGCTGGCGGGAGTGGACTGTGGCGGCCGAGGACCACGCCGCCGCACGCCGCGCCTTGATCGAGCCCTACCTGTCGACCGCCAGCCGCGACAACCCGGGTGACAGCTGCCCGGTGGTGGCGTTTGCCGGTGACATGTGCCACGAGTCCGCCGACAGCGCCTTGCGCGAGACGTTCATGACCGGCCTGAACAGGCTGCTCGACACCCTGAGTCAGCTGATGGACTCGGACGACGCCGCCAATAACCGCCAGCAAGCGCTGGTGCAGTATTCGCTGATGGTCGGTGCGTTGACGCTGGCCCGCGCCACGCGTGGCGACGCCCTGTCGGATGAAATACTGGAGGCGGCCAAGGGCTTTCTCGGCGCGGTGCCTGCATCCCCTGCCCCACGCTGAATGCCTGGCCACCACAGAAAACCCTCGCCTGCCGCATCAGCTCCTACACTGAGTGACGCGGCAACGATGTTGCTGATTGCCAGGACGTCCGGCAGCCAGCCATCTCCACCGATGTTCGAGTCCGATATTCCGATGCCCACAGGGAGCCAAGCATGCCTGCAACCGTTCTGGTACTGGTCGAAACCATCAATGATTATCTGCCCATCCTCGAACATCAGGGCTTTCACCTGATACTGGCGCCTACGCCTGCCGAACGCGCCGAGGCCATCACCCGGCACAGCGGCCAGATCAACGCGGTCCTGACCCGCGGCCCATTGGGCCTGTATGCCGATGAAATCGCTGCCCTGCCCAATCTGAAGATCATTTGCGTGATCGGCGCCGGTTATGAGCATGTCGACCTGCAAGCGGCGGCCGACCGCGGCATCACCGTCACCAATGGCGCCGGGGTCAACGCCTCTTCAGTGGCGGACCACGCCATGGCCTTGCTGCTGTCACTGGTACGCGATATTCCGCGCTGCGACGCTGCCGTGCGCCGGGGCGAGTGGCCGAAGATCATGCGCCCTTCCCTGGCCGGCAAACGCCTGGGCATCCTCGGCCTCGGCGCCGTTGGCATGGCCATCGCCAAACGCGCCGCCAACGGCTTCGACATGAGCGTGAGCTACCACAACCGGCAACATCGCAGCGACGTCTCCTACAGCTTCTGTTCCACGCCCACTGAACTGGCACGCGCCTCGGACTTTCTGGTTATCGCCACTCCGGGAGGCCTGACCACCAAACACCTGATCAACCGCCAGGTGCTCGACGCCCTCGGGCCCAAGGGCTTTCTGGTCAACATTGCCCGGGCCAGCGTGGTGGTCACCGCCGACCTGATCAGCGCCCTGGAACAACGCCGCATCGCCGGGGCCGCGCTGGATGTCTTCGATGCCGAACCTCATGTGCCGGACGCGCTCAAGTCGCTGACCAATGTGGTGCTCACCCCGCACGTCGCCGGATTGTCCCCGGAAGCGATCGAAGGCACGGTTGAACTGGTGGGTCGCAACCTCGTGGCATTCTTTTCCGGGCAACCGGTGCTCACCCCGGTTGAATTGCCGACCCGCATCAGTAACGCGGTCCTGTAGGACAATTCAAACAGGCGTATCAAAAATAATGATTGCCCGGCAACACGCTCACCTATAAGGGCCGTTCATGGTTGTGGGTGCCGGGTGGGCGCATTAGATTAGTCAATAGTTTCAGGCCTCCAGAATAAGCAGAAGGGATAAGCATGGCGCTTACTGACCAGTCCACTCGTATCCGTACCGGCGAAGAACTCGATGCCAGCCTGATCGACCCATACCTCAAGGCGCACATTCCAGGCCTCAGCGGCTTGCCGCAGATCAGCCAGTTCCCCGGTGGCGCGTCCAACCTCACCTACCTGCTGGAATACCCCGGACAGGAGTTCGTCCTGCGTCGGCCGCCCTTTGGCCACAAAGCCAAGTCCGCCCACGACATGGGCCGCGAGTTTCGCATCCTCAATCAGCTGCGCGAGGGTTTTCCCTACTGCCCCAAGGCTTACGTGCACTGCACCGATGAATCGGTGATCGGCGCCGAGTTCTACGTGATGGAACGGGTCAAGGGGATCATCCTGCGCTCCGAACTGCCGCCGGAGCTCGGCCTGGATGCCGCGAAAACCGAAGCCTTGTGCAAGAGCTTCATCGATAAGTTCGTCGAGCTGCACCGGGTCGACTACAAGGCTTATGGCCTGGGTGATCTCGGCAAGCCCGAAGGTTACGTGGCACGCCAGATCAAAGGCTGGAGCGACCGCTACGAGAAAGCCCTGACGCCCGACGCGCCACAGTGGGAAGCGGTCAAAGCCTGGCTCAACGACAAGATGCCGGCCGATCACCCGACGTCCAGCATCGTCCACAACGACTACCGTTTCGACAACGTCATCCTCGACCCGAACAACCCGATGCAGATCATCGGCGTGCTCGACTGGGAACTGACCACCCTCGGCGACCCGCTGATGGACCTGGGCAACACCCTCGCCTACTGGATCGAAGCCGGTGACCCGGCGCCGGTGCAACTGATGCGTCGCCAGCCAAGCCACGCGCCGGGCATGCTGACCCGCCGCGAGTTCGTCGATTACTACGCCGAGCGCTCCGGCATCCGGATCGACAACTTCGACTTCTACTACACCTATGGCCTGTTCCGCCTGGCCGGCATCGTGCAGCAGATCTACTACCGCTTCTACCATGGACAGACCCAGGACAAACGCTTCGCGCAGTTCATTCACATGAACAAACTGCTGGAACAGATGAGCCTGCAGGTCATCCAGAAATCCAGCCTGTGACCGTACGCGATCCCCGCAGGAGCGAGCCTGCTCGCGAAAATCGTGAACGATAACGCGCACTGACGGGCCTCAACTGAACAGCATTGGCCGCAACCCGGCATTTGACTCGATAACAAGACTTTTCATAAGGGAATCCCATGTCCAAGACCCAGTTGTTCGACCTCGACGGCAAGATCGCATTCGTCTCCGGCGCCAGCCGTGGCATCGGTGAAGCCATCGCCAAGCTGCTGGCGCAGCAAGGCGCCCACGTGATCGTTTCGAGCCGCAAACTCGAGGGCTGCCAGCACGTGGCCGACGCGATCATCGCCGAGGGCGGCAAGGCCACCGCCATCGCCTGCCACATCGGCGAAATGGAGCAGATCAGCCAGGTCTTCGCCGCCATCAAGGAACAATTCGGGCGTCTGGACATCCTGGTCAACAACGCGGCGACCAACCCGCAGTTCTGCAACGTGCTGGACACCGACCTCAGCGCCTTCCAGAAAACCGTCGACGTGAACATCCGCGGCTACTTCTTCATGTCGGTGGAAGCCGGCAAGCTGATGCGTGAAAACGGCGGCGGCAGCATCATCAACGTCGCTTCGATCAACGGCGTCTCGCCGGGCGTGTTCCAGGGCATCTACTCGGTGACCAAGGCTGCGGTGATCAACATGACCAAGGTGTTCGCCAAGGAATGTGCGCAGTTCGGCATCCGCTGCAACGCCCTGCTGCCGGGCCTGACCGACACCAAGTTCGCTTCGGCGCTGGTGAAGAACGAGGCCATCCTCAATACCGCCCTGGCACAGATTCCGCTCAAGCGCGTGGCCGACCCGAGCGAGATGGCCGGCGCCGTGCTTTATCTGGCAAGCGATGCATCGAGCTACACCACCGGCGTTTCGCTGAACGTGGACGGTGGTTTCCTGTCCTGATCCCACAGCCCTTGGCACTCACGCCCCCGTAGGAGCGAGCCTGCTCGCGATGGTCGTTAACGATAACGCGTGTTTACTGACTCAACGCGGAGTCTACAAATCCATCGCGAGCAAGCTCGCTCCTACAGAAGAGGCAGTCGTTCATCTGACTGATGGGCAGGTAATGCCTTTCTCATACCCGCTCTACTGCGTCACGCAGCGGGTGGTCGTGGTGACCCGAGTCACCTCGCCTTCGGCCCTCACATCGCCCATGACATCGGTTTTATCCAGGGTCTGGCAGGTGCGTTCAGGGGGTGGAGGCGGTGCAGCGGGAGGTGGCGGAGGCGGACTGGCGCAGGCGCCGAGAATCATGGCGCAGAGTACGAGCGACGTTGGAGCAAAAACGCGTTTCCCAAGACTGTTCATAGGATGACCCGCGAGAAAAGGATGTACACAGAGGTGTGACAACAAAACACCGCCCAAAAGTTCACGGGGCAGGTGCAGAAATATCACTTTTGTACATTCTTATCGCGTAACCAGCCGTCCAGACCGGGGAAAGCTGGCGATTCCTACACCACCGGGTCGGGGCGTTGCAGGCTGTTGCTCTCCAGTTCATAACGCAGCTCTTCAATGAGCGTCGCGATCGAATCGGGCGTCTGCAGCCTCGTCATGTTCAAACCGCTGACCACCAGATCAACTTGCCCGGTCACTGGATGGTAGAGCTTGATGGTCAACGAATGATCGCCTGTGACAGCGCATTCGCAGGCCAGGGGTGAAAAGGTCCGCTCAAGCTGCGTCCGCAGTTGCGCCAGGTAAATCATTGCGATGGCCCT
The DNA here is from genome assembly GCF_054481235.1 of Pseudomonas fluorescens group sp. PF-69. Lineage (NCBI taxonomy): Bacteria > Pseudomonadati > Pseudomonadota > Gammaproteobacteria > Pseudomonadales > Pseudomonadaceae > Pseudomonas > Pseudomonas fluorescens group sp. PF-69. The sequence goes on from NZ_JBTMNC010000001.1 coordinate 5,591,374, forward strand.
CGGCGACAGGCGACTGTGCAGGTAAAACGCTCGGGATGCATGGCTGTTCCTTTAGCGACTTCGGGGCGGACGAATGATCCGAAACTGTCATTCGCACGCACTCAGCCTAAGGCTTGCCACCTGCCTGCCAGAACGTGAATTTGCACCCCATCGCCTGGTGCATTTGCACCTACCGTTGACCCTTTTGCCGCCACGCACTGGAAAACAACCCGCGTTCGCGTGCCCAGACAATCGCCTCGCTGCGGCTGTGCACATCGAGCTTGGAATACACCGTCGCCACATGATTGCGCACCGTGTTCGGTGCCAGCTTCAGGCGCGCAGCGATTTCCTTGTCCGCCAGGCCTTCGCAGATCAACTCCAGCACATCGCGCTCCCTGGCCGTCAGGTCAGTGAAGGACACGCTGGGCAACTGCGGCGAATTGACATGCTTCACGTTGGCGAGCTTTTCGATCAGCGTACGACTGAACCAGGAGGCATCTTTCATCACCTCTTCAATGGCCGCCACCAACTCCAGTTCGGTGCGTTTGCGCTCGGTGATGTCCATCAACACCAGCAGGTAGCAAGCCCTGTCCTGAATATTCACGGTGTCGGCGCAAACCGCGCAATCCATCAGTTCGGTATCTTTCTTTCGAACGCGGACATCCACCCGATCCAGACGCCCGGTTTTCTCCAGGGCGCTGAACAGTTTCGTCCTCGCGCCCTTGTCGTGAATGAAGTCGATTTCGGCGATGGTCTTGCCCTGCACTTCCTCGCGCGGATACGCGAGGGTCTCGAGGAATGCCTCGTTCACATCCATCACCACCTGATCGCTGGCACTGCACACCAGGATCGGCACCGGGGTCAGGCCAAACGCCTTGGCAAAACGCTCCTCACTCTGGCGCAGGGCCACTTCAGCCTTGCGCCGCGGCTCCACGTCGACGAAGGAAAACAGCATGCAGGGCTCATCGTTGAGCTCAAGCGGCTGGCCAGCGACGATGACCTGCTTGGTTCCCCCCTCGGCCACGCGCAGTTCGGCCTGCATTTGCGGAATGGTCGCGCCTTCGCGCAAACGCTGCTTGGCCAGGTCCTTGTTTTGCGCCTGGTCCAATATATCCAGTTCATAAGTGGAGCTACCGATCACCTGATCACGGGCATAACCGGTCATTTCGAGGAACCCGGGATTGACCTTGATGTAGCGCAGATCGCTGAGCCGGCAGATCACCGCCGGGGCCGGGTTGGCGGCGAAGGTTTTCTCGAAGCGCTGCTCGGCGCTGGCCCACTCGGAGACATCGTCCATGATCAGCACCAACGACTCCGGCTCACCGCGGCTATCGGTGACCACCAGGCTGCGCACCTTATGCACCCAGGTATGTTCTTCGTCATCAACCGGGGTCAGCTCGACGAGCACATCGCTGAAGGTCTCGCCACGGGCGACACGGCTGATCGGGTAACTGGCCACCGGCACCGGGTGATGGTTGCGATAACGCAGGGCAAAGCGGCGCGCGTACTCCTTGGCGTTCGCCCCAAGGTCGCCGATCCGCTCGATGCCGTGCATGGCCAGCGCCGCGTCATTGGCCCAGACGATGGTCTGGTCGAGATCGAGCAGGATCACCCCGTCGGACAGGCCCGTGATGATCTGCTGCAATTGGCGGCGGCTGGTTTCAGTGGTCAGGACGTCTTGGCTCATTGCATCTCCATACGTACGGCGGAGCAATTGCACTCCGGTGACAAGTACGACCGCCAGAGCCTGCAATCGTGCGAAGTTCCTGCACGCGTTCGACCAGCACTGCCTCCACGGGATGCCGAGGGTTACGATCTGTTGCGCTTCAAGCGGCCAATTGCCCGCTGGCAATCGCCGCCGAAGCCGCCAGCATGGCCCGCAACAACACCGCACATCCGGCCGCCAGGTCATCCGGCAAGGCGTTTTCGATTTCGTTGTGGCTGATGCCGCCTTCGCACGGTACGAAGATCATCCCGGCGGGGCCAAGTTCGGCGAGGAAGATCGCGTCGTGCCCTGCTCCGCTGACGATGTCCATGTGCGACAGGCCCAAGCCTTGCGCCGCCCCGCGCACCGCCTCAACGCAGCCCTTGTCGAAGTACAGCGGCGGGAAGTCGGCGGTCGGGGTGAGTTCATAGGTCAGGCCGTGTTCCTCGCAGGTGGTTTCGATGACTTCGCGGACTTCGGCGATCATCGAGTCCAGGCGCGCCGGGTCGAGATGGCGAAAGTCCAGGGTCATGCGCACTTCGCCGGGAATGACGTTGCGTGAACCGGGATAGGCTTGCAGGCAACCGACCGTGCCGCAGGCGTGGGGTTGATGGCCGAGGGCGGCGCGATTGACCGCGCCGACGATCACCGCGGCACCGACCAGCGCGTCCTTGCGCAGGTGCATCGGCGTCGGCCCGGCATGGGCTTCGACGCCGCGCAGTTTCAGGTCGAACCATTTCTGCCCGAGGGCGCCCATGACCACGCCAATGGTCTTGCGCTCGTCCTCGAGAATCGGGCCTTGCTCGATATGCGCTTCGAAATAGGCGCCCACCGCGTGGCCGCTGACCGCGCGCGACCCGGCGTAACCAATGGCGTTCAACGCCTCGCCCACGGTAACGCCCTCGGCGTCGACCTTGGCCAGGGTTTCCTCGAGGGTGAATTTTTCCGCGAACACGCCGGAGCCCATCATGCACGGGGCGAAACGCGAGCCCTCTTCGTTGGTCCAGACCACCACTTCCAGCGGCGCTTCGGTTTCCACGCCCAGGTCATTGAGGGTGCGCAGCACTTCGACCCCGGCCAGCACGCCGAAGCAGCCGTCGAACTTGCCGCCGGTGGGTTGGGTATCGATGTGGCTGCCGGTCATCACCGGCGGCAAGTCCGGATTGCGCCCGGGGCGCCGGGCGAAGATGTTGCCCACGGCATCGATGCTGACGGTGCAGCCCGCCTCTTCACACCATCTGACGAAAATATCCCGGGCCTGGCGATCGAGGTCGGTCAGGGCCAGGCGACAAACGCCGCCCTTGACCGTGGCGCCGAGTTTGGCCAGCTCCATGAGCGACTGCCACAGACGGTCGCGGTTGATGTGCTGATGGGTGGACTGCAGAACATCTACAGCTGCGTTCATGATGATCTCCTCAGGCAGTTCTTATGGATTCTGTCAGGCATTTCGTCGGTGTGTTTGAGGCCGTCATCGCGAGCAGGCTCGCTCCCGCAGGGGTAACGCGTACCCAAAGTGGGAGCGAGCCTGCTCGCGACAGGGCCAGCCACTACACCGCCGATTTCACGGCAGACGGCTGCGCCCGCATCGAGCACAAGCCGTAATAAATCAACCCGCCCAGGGCCGAGCCGGTGAACCAGCCGTAGCTGTAGAACCAGCTGAAGGCATCGCTGCCCAACGACAGCAGCGTCAACACCACCGGCACCCCGAACGCCAGGAACCCGTTCCAGTTCCACGCCGGATACACGTCATCGCGGTACAGCCCGGCGAGGTCCAGTCGCTGTTTCTTGATCAGGAAATAGTCCACCACCATGATCCCGGCAATCGGCCCCAACAGGCTGGAGTAGCCCAGCAACCAGTTGGAATAGACGGTTTCCAGGCTCACGTCAGAAACGATCAGGCCCAGTTTTTTCAGCAGCTCATGGGCCATCAGCGCCAGGCCGACAAACCCGGTCAGCAGTACGGCTTTGGTGCGGTTGATCACCTTGGGCGCAATGTTCTGGAAGTCGTTGGTCGGCGAAACGATGTTGGCCGCGGTGTTGGTGGACAAGGTGGCAATGATAATGAGCGCCATGGCCACCGCGACCCAGACCGGGCTCTGGATATGGCCGATCAGCGTCACCGGATCGGAGACGGTCACGCCCACCAGTTTCACCGACGCGGCGGTCATCACCACGCCCAGCGAGGCGAACAGGAACATGGTCAACGGCAAACCGATGATCTGCCCGACGATCTGGTCCTTCTGGCTTTTCGCATAGCGGCTGAAGTCCGGGATGTTCAGCGACAGCGTGGCCCAGAAGCCGACCATCGCGGTCAATCCGGCGGCGAAATAACTGGCCACGCCGGCCCCTTCGGGACGCTTGGCCGGAATCGCCAGCAGTTCAGTCATCGACACATTGGGCATGGCCCACACCAGCAAGCCTGCGCCTACCGCCACCAGCAAGGGTGCAGACAGGGTTTCCAGCCATTTGATCGACTCGGCGCCACGAATCACCACCCACAGGTTCAGCGCCCAGAAGATCATGAAGCCGATGACTTCGCCGGTGCCGCCCAGGGATTTCCAGCCGTCGAACACCGACCCCAGGAACAGGTGAATCGCCAGGCCACCGAACATGGTTTGAATGCCGAACCAGCCGCACGCCACCAAGGCGCGGATCAGGCACGGAATGTTGGAACCGAGGACGCCGAAAGACGAGCGCAGCAACACCGGAAACGGGATGCCGTACTTGGTGCCGGGAAAGGCGTTCAGGGTCAGCGGGATCAATACGATGATGTTGGCAAACAGGATCGCCAGCAGCGCTTCGCCGACGCTCAGCCCGAAGTACGCCGTCAGCACGCCGCCCAGGGTGTAGGTCGGCACGCAAACCGCCATGCCGATCCACAAGGCCGTGATGTGCCATTGGTTCCAGGTTCGTTCGCGCACCTTGGTCGGTGCCATGTCATGGTTGTATCGGGGACTGTCGAGGACGTCGCTGCCGGCCTCCAACTCAAACAAGCCGTCGCGCTCGGTCACTTGTGATCTGATCTGTTGCATGGCCGCTCCATTGTTGTTTTGTATTGCTCATCGAGGGCTGGCGGCATCAATAAACGTGCCGGATACCCCGCTTACGCATCGGGCAGTTCCATAAACGTTTTATAAACAGCTGATTATTATCAGTTTTATTTATTCAACCATTCAGTCTCCGGTCACTTGCCATGCCACTCAGGCCGAATGCCAGGCAAGTTGTCCAAACAGTCAGGACTCAATCTGGTGCGTGAATCTTTTTTTAAACGTTGCGCATCAACCATAGACCATCCTCAAACGGCTGATTTCACATAAGAAATCTTGACCATATTTGGATCCTGTCAAGTGCGTCAAAATGGTGAGAGGCCTCACCATTTTGGTGATTTTTAATTTTTACCGTTAAAAATCAACAACTTAAAACACATATAAGCTTATAAAAATTATTCTTGCTGATTTCAATAACACCAGCTAGCTTTCAATCTTGACAGCGATGACAGGAATAAACCTGTGCAACTCGCTTCATATAAAACATTGAGAGCCGGCATCAGCCGGTCATTGCCTGCGAGGAACTCGGAATGTCTCTGTTGATCCGTGGCGCCACCGTTATTACCCATGATGAAAGTTATCGCGCCGATGTGTATTGCGCAGACGGCGTGATCAAGGCCATCGGCGAAAACCTCGAGGCTCCCACAGGCGCCGAAATACTCGATGGCAGCGGCCAATACCTGATGCCCGGCGGCATCGACCCGCACACCCACATGCAACTGCCCTTCATGGGCACCGTGGCCAGTGAAGACTTTTACAGCGGCACGGCGGCCGGTCTGGCCGGCGGCACCACGTCGATCATCGACTTCGTGATTCCCAACCCCCAACAATCACTGATGGAAGCGTTCCATCAGTGGCGTGGCTGGGCCGAGAAGTCGGCTTCCGATTACGGCTTCCACGTCGCCATCACCTGGTGGAGCGAGCAGGTCCGCGAAGAAATGGCCGAGTTGGTGAAACACCACGGGGTCAACAGCTTCAAGCATTTCATGGCCTACAAGAATGCGATCATGGCCGCCGACGACACGCTGGTGGCGAGTTTCGAACGCTGCCTGGAGCTCGGCGCGGTGCCCACCGTGCACGCGGAAAACGGCGAGCTGGTCTATCACCTGCAACGCAAGTTGATGGCCCAGGGCATGACCGGGCCGGAGGCGCATCCGCTGTCGCGTCCGTCGCAAGTGGAAGGTGAAGCGGCGAGCCGGGCGATCCGGATCGCCGAAACCCTCGGCACACCGTTGTACCTGGTGCACGTCTCGACCAGGGAAGCCCTCGACGAAATCACCTATGCCCGGGCCAAGGGCCAACCGGTTTACGGCGAAGTGCTGGCCGGGCACCTGTTGCTGGACGACAGCGTCTATCAACACCCGGACTGGCAGACCGCCGCCGGTTACGTGATGAGCCCGCCGTTCCGCCCCGTCGGCCATCAAGAAGCGCTCTGGCATGGCCTGCAAGCCGGCAACCTGCACACCACCGCCACCGACCACTGCTGCTTCTGCGCCGAGCAGAAAGCCGCCGGCAAGGATGATTTCAGCAAGATCCCCAACGGCACTGCCGGCATCGAAGACCGCATGGCCGTGCTCTGGGACGAAGGGGTGAACACCGGGCGTTTGTCGATGCAGCACTTCGTGGCGCTGACCTCCACCAACACCGCGAAAATCTTCAACCTCTACCCACGCAAAGGTGCGATACGCGTCGGCGCCGATGCCGACCTGGTGCTGTGGGACCCGCAGGGCACGCGCACGATTTCGGCGAAGACCCACCACCAGCAAGTCGACTTCAACATCTTCGAAGGCAAGACCGTTCGCGGTGTGCCCAGCCACACCATCAGCCAGGGCCGGGTGGTCTGGGCCGACGGCGATCTGCGGGCCGAACGCGGTGCCGGGCGCTATATCGAACGGCCGGCGTATCCGGCGGTGTTTGATTTGCTGAGCAAGCGGGCTGAGTTGAATCAGCCGGTTGCCGTGAAACGCTGAGATCGAGGCCTTCGGCCTATCGCGGGCAAGCCCGCTCCCACAGGTTTTGTGAACACCTGAAATCCCTGTGGGAGCCAGCCTGCTGGCGATGGCGTCAGCCCGAACCACACAAAAACAATGCCCGACAGAGGCAGCACCGCCATCACCGTGAGGCCAATACCGTGATCAAGACCTTGACCCATCTCCCGCATCCCGTAGAGCAGGCGGCCGTCCTCGCCAGTCATTTCACCGACCTGGCACCGCCGCTCAACGACCGCCAGGCTCACCTTGAAGCCTCGCGCTGTCTGTATTGCTACGACGCGCCGTGCGTGAACGCCTGTCCGAGCGAGATCGATATTCCATCGTTCATCCGCAATATCCATCAGGACAACGTGCAGGGTGCAGCACAGAAAATCCTCTCGGCGAACATCCTCGGCGGCAGTTGCGCCCGGGTCTGCCCCACCGAAATCCTCTGCCAGCAAGCCTGTGTGCGCAACAACGCTCAGGAGTGCGCACCGGTGCTGATCGGCCTGCTGCAGCGCTACGCCGTGGACAACGCACACTTCAGCGAACACCCGTTCCCCCGCGCCGCCGCCACCGGCAAACGCATCGCCGTGGTCGGTGCCGGGCCGGCGGGTTTGTCCTGCGCCCATCGCAGCGCCATGCACGGCCATGACGTGGTGATTTTCGAAGCTCGGGAAAAGGCCGGCGGCCTCAATGAATACGGGATCGCCAAGTACAAACTGGTGGATGACTATGCGCAGAAGGAGCTGGAGTTCCTGCTGCAGATCGGCGGGATCGAGATCCGTCACGGGCAAAAACTTGGCGAGAACCTCAGCCTGACCGAACTGCATCAGCAATTCGATGCGGTGTTCCTCGGCCTGGGTCTGGCGGCGAGCAAGCAATTGGGCCTGGCCCATGAAAACGCGCCGGGGCTGCTGGCCGCGACCGACTACATCCGTGAACTGCGCCAGGCCGATGACCTGACTCAACTGCCCTTGGCTGATCGTTGCATCGTGCTCGGTGCCGGCAATACCGCCATCGACATGGCCGTACAGATGGCACGCCTTGGAGCCCATGACGTCAATCTGGTGTACCGCCGTGGTGTCGAGGACATGGGCGCTACCCTCCACGAACAGGACATCGCCAAGGCCAATCAGGTGCGCCTGATGACCTGGGCACAACCTGAAGAAGTCCTGCTCGATGCCGACGGCCGCGTGCGCGGCATGCGATTCGCGCGCACCCATCTGGTCGAAGATCGTCTGCAAACCACCGGCGAAACCTTTGAACTGGCCGCCGACGCCATCTTCAAAGCCATCGGCCAGGCCTTCGACAGCAGCGCCCTCGCCGACCCGCTGGCCGGTGAACTCAAGCGCCGGGGGGATCGTATCGAGGTCGATGAACAGCTGCGCACCAGCGTCCCCGGCGTGTATGCCGGCGGCGATTGCACCAGCCTCGACCAGGACCTCACCGTTCAGGCCGTGCAGCACGGCAAACTGGCCGCCGAGGCCATCAACGCTCAACTGATGCTCAACGTGGAGGCTGCGTAAATGGCCGATCTCTCGATTGTCTTCGCCGGCATCAAAAGCCCCAACCCGTTCTGGCTGGCCTCCGCGCCGCCCACCGACAAGGCCTACAACGTGGTCCGCGCCTTCGAGGCCGGATGGGGTGGCGTGGTCTGGAAAACCCTGGGTGAAGACCCGGCGGCGGTCAACGTATCGTCGCGCTACTCGGCGCACTTCGGTCCTAACCGTGAAGTCATGGGTTTCAACAACATCGAACTGATCACCGACCGCTCGCTGGAGATCAACCTGCGGGAAATCACCCAGGTCAAAAAGGACTGGCCGGACCGTGCGCTCATCGTGTCGTTGATGGTGCCCTGCGTCGAAGAATCGTGGAAACACATCCTGCCGCTGGTGGAAGCCACCGGTGCCGACGGCATCGAACTGAACTTCGGTTGCCCCCATGGCATGCCGGAACGCGGGATGGGCGCGGCGGTCGGTCAGGTGCCGGAATACGTCGAACAGGTCACCCGCTGGTGCAAGACCTATTGCTCGCTGCCGGTGATCGTCAAGCTGACGCCGAACATCACCGACATCCGCGTTGCGGCCCGCGCGGCGCACCGTGGCGGCGCGGATGCGGTATCGCTGATCAACACCATCAACTCGATCACCAGCGTCAACCTGGAGCGCATGGTCGCCAACCCCATGGTCGGCAGCCAGAGCACCCACGGCGGCTATTGCGGCTCGGCGGTCAAGCCGATCGCCTTGAACATGGTCGCCGAAATCGCCCGTGACCCACAGACCCGCGGCCTGCCCATCAGCGGCATCGGCGGCATCGGCAACTGGCGCGATGCCGCCGAATTCATTGCCCTGGGCTGCGGCTCGGTGCAGGTGTGCACGGCGGCCATGCTGCATGGTTTCCGGATTGTCGAAGAGATGAAGGACGGCCTGTCGCGCTGGATGGACAGTCAGGGTTACGCCAGCATTTCAGCGTTTTCCGGGCGTGCCGTGGGCAACACCACCGACTGGAAGTACCTGGACATCAACTATCAGGTCATCGCCAAAATCGACCAGGACGCCTGCATCGGTTGCGGCCGCTGCCACATCGCCTGCGAAGACACCTCGCACCAGGCCGTGGCCAGCCTCAAGCAGGCGGACGGCACGCACAAGTATCAAGTGATCGAGGATGAATGCGTGGGTTGCAACCTGTGCCAGATCACCTGCCCGGTGCAGGACTGCATCGAGATGGTGCCGGTGGAAAACGGCAAGCCGTTTCTGGACTGGAACCATGATCCGAGGAATCCCTATCACGTCAGTCCTTGAGATGGGCTGCGCCTGAAAAGACGCCTTCGCGGGCAAGCTCGCTCCCACAGGGTCTCTGGTGTTCACAAATTTTGTGTCGACTGAAGATCTACTGTGGGAGCTGGCTCGCCAGCGATGAGGCCATCAGCTTCGCCACAAAACTTACGGCTCCAACCCGATCCCGCGCAAAATCACACTGGTCACGGTCTGTATCGCCCGTTCGAACTGCATGTCCGACAGCGGCTGGTGGTCGTTGAGGATGTTCACCTGGTGGTCGAAGTCGGCGTAGTGCTGGGTCGAGGCCCAGATCATGTACAGCAGGCTCGAAGGCTCCACCGGCAGGATGCGCTTGTCGTCCACCCACTGGCGGATTTTCGCTTCTTTCATCTTGGCCCAGTCGTACAGGCTCGCATCCAGTGCCTCCCCCAGGGTCGGGGCGCCGTGGATGATTTCGTTGGCCCAGACTTTCGAACCGTAGGGACGGCTGCGGGAGTGGTTCATCTTGGCGCGGATGTAACTGCTGAGCACCACGCGCGGGTCGTCGAACATCTCGAAGCACAGCGCGTCCTGCTTCCAGACTTCCAGCAAGTCGAACAGCACGGCGCTGTACAACTCGGTCTTGGTGCTGAAGTAGTAATGCAGGTTGGAGCGCGGCAGTTGCACTTCGGCGGCGATGTCGGCCATGGCGGTGCTGCCGAAGCCTTTCTCGGCGAAGACCTTCTCGGCCCCCAGCAGAATTTTCTCGACGTTACTGCGACGAATATCGATCTTGTGATTGCCCATGAGGGCTCCCTGACAACAGCGTTAAACAAGACTAGCATCCGCTCTACCTCGCGGCGACAGGGGAAAACCAAACTTCGTACAACGGGCCTCCGGCGGCTAAACTGACGCCACTTCGCCACTGCCTGACAGGAACCCGACAATGCTGCTCAAAAAAGCCCTCACCACCGCCGCCCTGCTCGGCCTGGCGTTGTTCAACCGGCTGCGGATCAAGGACTGCGAACAGCGCCTGTCGGCCTTGCGTAAAAGCGTGATCGCCGAATGGTTGCTGGGCATTGGCGCGGTGGCGGCGGTTTCGTTGCTGGGTACCCTGCCGCCAATGATTTCGAGTTAAGACCCGCCGCCCTGTGGGAGCGAGCCTGCTCGCGAAGGCGTCGCCACAGTCAGCATTGATGTAACAGACACTCCGCTTTCGCGAGCAGGCTCGCTCCCACATAAGAATTCTATACACCAAGTCATCGTACAACTTCCGATTGACAACACTGAAACGCCGCGTAAATAATCGCCTCCAATGTTGTACGACGACGTATAACAACAATAAAAACAAAAAAGAAATGGAGCGTTACAGTGAGCAAGCCCGCCCGCAATTCGTCCCCCCGTGCCCCACGTCCACAGTTTGCCCGCCGTCATGCCCTGAGCCTGATCGGTTGCAGCAGCCTGGCCATCGCCCTGCCCATGACCAGTCACGCCGAAGGTTTCACCGATGACGCCAAAGCCACGCTGAACCTGCGCAACGCCTACTTCAACCGTAACTACACCAACCCGGCCTACCCCCAGGGCAAGGCTGAGGAATGGACCCAGAACTTCATCCTCGACGCCAAATCCGGGTTCACCCAGGGCACGGTCGGCTTTGGTGTGGACGTGCTGGGCACGTTTTCGCAGAAGCTCGATGGCGGCAAGGGCACCGGCGGTACACAGTTGCTGCCACTGGACCACGACGGTCGCCCGGCCGACAACTTCGGGCGCCTGGGCGTGGCGCTCAAGGGCAAGATCTCGAAGACCGAAGTCAAGGTTGGTGAATGGATGCCGGTGCTGCCGATCCTGCGCTCGGACGACGGCCGTTCCCTGCCGCAAACCTTCCGTGGTGGTCAGGTCACCTCCACTGAAATCAGCGGCCTGACGCTCTACGGCGGGCAGTTCCGCCAGAACAGCCCGCGTAACGATGGGAGCATGGAAGACATGTTCATGAACGGCAAAGCGGCGTTCACCTCCGATCGTTTCAACTTCGGTGGCGGCGAATACGCCTTCAACGAAAAACGCACCCAGGTCGGCGTGTGGTACGCGCAACTGAGCGATATCTACCAACAGCAATACTTCAACCTGAGCCACAGCCAGCCCATTGGCGACTGGACCCTCGGCGCCAACCTCGGCTACTTCATCGGCAAGGAAGACGGCAGCGCCCTGGCCGGCGACCTCGATAACAAAACCGCGTTCGCCCTGCTCTCGGCCAAGTACGGTGGCAACACCTTCTATGTCGGCCTGCAGAAGCTCACGGGCGACGATGTCTGGATGCGCGTCAACGGCACCAGCGGCGGCACCCTGGCCAACGACAGTTACAACTCCAGCTATGACAATGCCAAGGAAAAATCCTGGCAAGTGCGTCACGACTACAACTTCGTGGCCCTCGGCGTGCCGGGCCTGACCCTGATGAACCGCTACATCAGCGGCGATAACGTGCACACCGGAAGCATCACCGACGGCAAGGAATGGGGCCGTGAATCGGAACTGGCCTACACGGTGCAGAGCGGTCCGCTGAAAAACCTCAACGTCAAATGGCGTAACGCGAGCATCCGCAAAAACTTCAGCACCAACGAGTTCGACGAAAACCGGATCTTCATCAGCTATCCGATTTCGTTGTTGTAAGACGGTTCGCTGACACCGCTCTTGTGGCGAGGGAGCTTGCTCCCTCGCCACAGGCCGCCCTGAGAATCCAACCCTTCGTCAAATTCGCCACAAGACGCGTTGACAAGAAACGGAAAGCCTTACGATACTGCCAATAGTCGTACGACAACCTACAACAAATTCAATAACCACCATTGCTTGTCCAGGACTCTCCATGACCACCACTCCCACTGCCCGCGCCCCTTTCAATCGCCTGCTGCTGACCGGTGCCGCCGGTGGCCTGGGCAAGGTCCTTCGCGAAAGCCTGCGCCCCTACGCCAATGTCATTCGCCTGTCGGACATCGCCGACATCGCGCCGGCCATCGACGACCGAGAAGAAGTCGTGCCGTGCGATCTGGCCGACAAGCAAGCCGTGCATCAACTGGTCGAAGGCGTCGACGCGATCCTGCACTTTGGCGGTGTGTCCACCGAGCGCTCGTTCGAAGAGATCCTCGGCGCCAACATCTGCGGCGTCTTTCACATCTACGAAGCCGCGCGCCGTCATGGCGTGAAGCGCGTGATCTTCGCCAGTTCCAACCACGTGATCGGCTTCTACAAGCAAGACGAAGTCATCGACGCCCACTCCCCTCGCCGCCCGGACAGTTACTACGGCTTGTCCAAGTCCTACGGTGAAGACATGGCCACTTTCTACTTCGATCGCTATGGCATCGAAACCGTCAGCGTGCGCATTGGCTCCTCGTTCCCGGAGCCGCAAAACCGCCGGATGATGAGCACCTGGCTGAGCTTCGGCGACCTGACCCAACTGCTCGAACGGGCGTTGTACACGCCGAATGTCGGCCACACCGTGGTCTATGGCGCGTCCGACAACAAGAACGTCTGGTGGGACAACCGTTACGCCACGGTCCTGGGCTATGTACCGAATGACAGCTCCGAAGTGTTCCGCGAAAAGGTCGAAGCGCAGCCGCTTCCAGCCGCCGATGATCCAACGCGGATCTACCAGGGCGGCGCCTTCTGCGTGGCCGGCCCGTTCGGCGACTGAACCGTCAGTGCTTACCGCTTGATCCCCACAACAAAAACCAAGGGAATGAGTTGCCATGCCAGCTGAATTGATTGTCGATGCCCGCAACGCGGTGGGTGAATGCCCGGTATGGGTCGGTGAAGAAAACGCCCTGTACTGGGTCGATATCCCGGCCGGCGGCCTGCAACGCTGGAGCGCCGACACCGGCCATGTGTCGGCGTGGAAAACCCCGGAAATGCTCGCGTGCATCGCCCGTCACCCTGACGGCGGCTGGGTCGCCGGCATGGAGAGCGGCTTCTTCCAGCTACGCCCGCACAACGACGGCAGCCTCGACAGCGAGCCCCTGGCCGGCATCGATCACAGCCGCCCCGACATGCGCCTCAACGATGGTCGCTGTGACCGTCAGGGGCGGTTCTGGGCCGGCAGCATGGTGCTCGACATGGGCGCCAACGCCGCCGAGGGCCGGCTCTACCGCTACAGCGCCGGACAACGCGGACCGCTCGACGCCCAACTGAACGGCTTCATCGTGCCCAACGGCCTGGGCTTCAGTCCGGACGGGCGCACGATGTACCTGTCCGACTCCCATCCCGCCGTCCAGCAGATCTGGGCCTTCGACTACGACATCGACAGCGGCACGCCGAGCAATCGCCGGCTGTTTGTCGACATGAATCACTACGCCGGGCGCCCCGATGGGGCCGCGGTCGATGCCGAGGGTGGCTACTGGATCTGTGCCAACGACGCCGGGCTGATTCACCGCTTTACCCCGGACGGACGCCTGGACCGATCCCTCGCCCTACCGGTAAAAAAACCGAGCATGTGTGCCTTCGGTGGCAGCCGCCTGGACACCTTGTTCGTCACTTCGATCCGCCCCGCAGACGACCACGACGAACAGTCACTGGCCGGTGGCGTGTTCGCCCTCAACCCCGGCGTCAAGGGTTTGCCGGAGCCACTTTTCAACGTCTGACCGCAACTGCTCGTGCTGCAACGCTGTGCCTTGAACACAAAAACAATAAAACAGGAGACACCCCCAATGGACTTCAAACGCACCTTGCTCGCCGCTGCACTCCCCTTCACCGCAGCCCTCGCCTTCTCCCTCAGCAGCGCCGCCCATGCGCTGGAAATCAAATTCGCCGACATCCACCCTGCCGGCTACCCGACCGTAGTGGCCGAGGAACAACTGGGTAAAACCCTGGTGGCCGACAGCGACGGCAAACTGACCTTCAAGATGTTTGCCGGCGGTGTGCTCGGCTCGGAAAAGGAAGTGATCGAACAAGCCCAGGTCGGCGCCATCCAGATGGCCCGGGTCAGCCTCGGCATCGTCGGGCCGGTGGTGCCGGACGTGAACGTGTTCAACATGCCGTTCGTGTTCCGCGACCAGGCGCACATGCGCAAGGTGATCGACGGCGAAGTCGGCGACGCGATCCTCGACAAAATCACCGACTCCGAATTCGGCCTGGTCGCCCTGGCCTGGATGGACGGCGGCACGCGCAATATCTACACCAAGAAACCGGTGCGCAGCCTGGAAGACCTTAAGGGCATGAAGATTCGCGTGCAAGGCAACCCGATGTTCATCGACACCATCAATGCCATGGGCGGTAACGGCATTGCCATGGACACCGGTGAAATCTTCAGTGCCTTGCAGACCGGGGTGATCGACGGCGCGGAAAACAATCCGCCGACCCTGCTCGAACACAACCACTACCAGAACGCCAGGTTCTACAGCCTGACCGGGCACCTGATCCTGCCAGAACCGATCGTGATGTCGAAGATCACCTGGGAAAAACTGAGCCCCGAGCAACAGGCACTGGTGAAGAAAACCGCCAAGGCCGCGCAGGCACAGGAACGCGTCCTGTGGGACGCCAAATCGGCCAGCAGCGAAGAGAAGCTCAAGGCGGCGGGCGTCGAGTTCATCACCGTCGACAAAAAACCTTTCTATGAGGCCACCGCCTCGATCCGCGAGAAATACGGCGCGCCCTATGCCGACCTGATCAAGCGCATCGAAGCCGTTCAGTAATCCCTCCCTGCATTCAAGAAAGGCCCGGCGCCACTGACACGGGTGTCTGTCAGTGCGCGCCCGGTTACGGTGAAACCCGATGAAGAATCTACTGCTGCGCATCAACGACAGGATTTACATGACCTGTATCTGGGTCGCGGGCCTGTCCGTGCTGGCCATTGCCCTGATCATTCCCTGGGGCGTGTTTGCCCGCTACGTCCTTGGCACCGGCTCCAGTTGGCCGGAGCCCAGCGCCATTTTGCTGATGATGGTGTTCACCTTCATTGGCGCCGCCGCCAGCTATCGTTCCGGCTCCCACATGGCGGTGGCGATGCTCACTGATCGCCTGCCACCGAACCTGCGCAAAGCCATGAGCGTGTTTGCGCAACTGCTGATGGCGACCATCAGCCTGTTCATGGCGATCTGGGGGACCAAGCTGTGCCTGTCGACCTGGAACCAGTTCATGAGCGCCGTGCCGACCCTGCGCGTCGGCATCACTTACATGCCGATCCCGATTGGCGGTTTGCTGACGTTGGTCTTTGTGCTGGAAAAACTCCTGCTCGGTGACCAGAGCAACCGGCGGGTCGTGCGCTTCGACCTGGTTGAAGAAAACGAAGGGGCTGCCTGAATGGACGCATTGATTCTGCTGGGCAGCTTTATCGCCTTGATCCTGATCGGCATGCCGGTCGCCTATGCCCTGGGGCTGTCGGCCCTGATCGGCGCATGGTGGATCGATATTCCGTTCCAGGCATTGATGATTCAGGTCGCCGGTGGCGTGAACAAATTCTCCCTGCTGGCG
Organism: Pseudomonas fluorescens group sp. PF-69; assembly: GCF_054481235.1. Lineage (NCBI taxonomy): Bacteria > Pseudomonadati > Pseudomonadota > Gammaproteobacteria > Pseudomonadales > Pseudomonadaceae > Pseudomonas > Pseudomonas fluorescens group sp. PF-69. The sequence goes on from NZ_JBTMNC010000001.1 coordinate 5,607,290, forward strand.
ATTCCGTTCTTCGTCCTGGCGGGCGCGATCATGGCCGAAGGCGGCATGTCCCGACGGCTGGTGGCGTTTGCCGGGGTGCTGGTGGGATTCGTCCGTGGCGGTCTGTCGCTGGTCAACATCATGGCCTCGACCTTCTTCGGCGCGATTTCCGGTTCTTCGGTAGCCGACACCGCCTCGGTCGGCTCGGTGCTGATCCCTGAGATGGAGCGGCGCGGTTATCCACGGGAGTTCGCCACGGCGGTCACCGTCAGCGGTTCGGTACAAGCCCTGCTGACCCCGCCGAGCCACAACTCGGTGCTCTATTCGCTGGCCGCTGGCGGCACCGTGTCGATTGCCTCGCTGTTCATGGCCGGCGTGGTGCCCGGCCTGCTGATGAGCGCGTGCCTGATGGTGCTGTGCCTGATCTTCGCCAAAAAGCGTGACTACCCCAAGGGCGAAGTCATTCCGATGCGCGAAGCGCTGAAGATCTGCGGTGAAGCGCTGTGGGGCCTGATGGCCATGGTGATCATCCTGGGCGGCATTCTGTCGGGGATTTTCACCGCCACCGAGTCGGCGGCGATTGCGGTGCTGTGGTCGTTCTTCGTGACCATGTTCATCTACCGCGACTACAAGTGGAGCGACCTGCCGAAACTGATGCACCGCACGGTGCGGACGATTTCGATCGTGATGATCCTGATCGGCTTCGCCGCCAGCTTCGGCTACATCATGACGCTGATGCAGATCCCGGCGAAAATCACCACGATGTTCCTCACGCTCTCGGACAACCGTTACGTGATCCTGATGTGCATCAACGTCATGCTGCTGTTGCTCGGCACGGTGATGGACATGGCGCCGCTGATCCTGATCCTCACGCCGATCCTGATGCCGGTGATCCTCGGCATTGGCGTAGACCCGGTGCAGTTCGGCATGATCATGCTGGTCAACCTGGGCATCGGCTTGATCACACCGCCCGTGGGCGCGGTACTCTTTGTGGGGTCGGCCGTGGGCAAGGTCAGTATCGAATCCACCGTCAAAGCCCTGTTGCCGTTCTACGGCGTGCTGTTCCTGGTGTTGATCGCCGTGACTTACATTCCCGCGCTGTCACTGTGGTTGCCGCATCTGGTGTTGTAACCAAGACTCGCAAAACGCTTTGTGGCGAGGGCGCTTGCGCCCTCGCCACAACAGCTCATCAACCTGCAGAGAAGGCCATGACGCTAGTAATCCTGGAACTCGAAGACCAATTCACCCGCCTCACCCTCGCCCCTGAGCTCGGCGGGAGCATCGTCAACTGGACCGTACGCGCTACTGGCCAGCCCTTGCTGCGCCATGCCGACGCCCACGCGCTGAACACCGGCCTGCCCGGCAAACTCGGCTGCTTTCCGTTGGTGCCCTGGTCAAACCGCATCGCCGAAGGCGGTTTCGATTGCCCGGATGGCTGGCAGGCGCTGACACCCAACAGCCTCACCGATCCCCTGCCGATTCATGGCAGTGCGTGGCAGCAGGCATGGCAAGTGGTGTCCCGGACGGCGGATGAAGCGGTCCTGCAACTCGACAGCAGCACGCCCTTCGCCTATCGCGCGCGTCAGCGTTTTCATTTGAGCGAAGGCAAGCTGAGCATCGAATTGAGCGTCACCCACCTGGCCGAACGCGCGGTCTGGCATGGCCTGGGGTTGCACCCTTACTTGCCGCGAACCGCGAACACCCGATTGCAGGCGGCAGCACGCCAGGTGTGGTTTTGCGACGCGTCAAAATTGCCGACACAGCTTGGCGAACTGCCTGCCGAATGGGATTTCCAGCACCCCGGGGCGTTGCCGGAAACGCTGGTCGACAACGGCTTCTGCGAATGGGACGGCCATTGCCTGATTCAGCAACCGGACCTGGGCTATGAACTGGAGTGCCAGGCCAGCGGCAGCGATTACTACCTGCTCTATTGCCCGGTGGGCCTGGATTTTTTCTGCATCGAACCGGTCAGCCACCCGGTCAACGCCCATCACCTGCCCGGTCGGCCAGGCTTGCGTTTACTCGAACAGGGACAGTCCACCGAACTTGGTTTCACCCTGCACTATCGAGCGCTCTAACCCAGCAGTTGACTCAACACCGCACGCAGCTTGCCGGGTTTCACCGGTTTGTTGAGCAACGGCGCGTCCAGGCGTTGCAACGCACGCCGACACTGATCGGTGCGGTCGGCGGTGATGATCACGGCGGGGATGGTCTGATGAAAATGTTCGCGCAGATGCCGGACCACATCACAACCGACCACCGCGTGATCGAGGTGATAGTCCGCCAGGATCAGTTCCGGTGCCTGGCCGCGCAAGGCCGAGAGTGCCGAGGCTTCGTCGGTGGCGGTGACCACTTCGCAGCCCCACTGCCCGAGCAACGCGCTCATGCTTTGCAGAATGCTCACTTCATTGTCCAGCACCAGCAAACGCCGGCCCGGCAGCGGATTGCCCGTCCCCGGCTGCGGCGCGGCCAGGCTGACGGGCAACGGCATCTCGGCGCAAATCGGCACATCGATGCTGAACATCGAGCCGCGCCCCGGCAGCGAATGCACACCGATCTTGTAGCCGAGGATCTTGGCGATGCGCTCGACGATGGCCAGCCCCAGGCCCACCCCCTTGCGGTCGGCGGCGCGGCCGACGTCCAACTGGTTGAACTCGAGGAAAATCGAATCGAGCCGATCCGCAGCGATGCCGCGCCCGGTGTCCCAGACTTCCAGGCGCAGCATCTCACCCCGGCGCCTGGCCCCCAGCAGGATGCAGCCTTCGTCGGTATAGCGGCAGGCATTGCTGAGGAAGTTACGCAGGATCCGCGTCATCAGGCGCAAGTCGGTACTGACGGCGTAATGGCCCATGTGCACACGCAGATTCAACCCCGCCGCCTCGGCGACCGACTGAAATTCCGACACCAGCGGCCCGAGCAGTTCGTCGAGGCGGTAGACGGCGATGTCGGGCTTGACCGCCGACTGATCGAGCCGGGAAATGTCGAGCAAGTCGGTCAGCAGGTCTTCGGCGCCTTCCAGTGCCTGGTGGGTGCGTTCGACCAGCACCTGCTCGACCTCCGGCAGCTTGCGCTCGCGCAGGGTCGAGATCAGCAAGCGCGCAGCGTTCAACGGTTGCAGCAAATCGTGACTGGCGGCGGCGAGGTATTTGTCCTTGCTGCGATTGGCCGCCTCGGCGGCATCACGGGCATCGCGCAAGGCCTGGGCGATCTGCTGACGCTGGGCGATCTGCTGCTGCAGGTTGCGGTTGGCTTCCAGCAGTTCATCGGTGCGCGCAGTGACCCGTTGTTCCAGTTCGTCGTTGAGTTGTTGCAGGCGCTGCTGGGCCAGTTTGCGCTCGGTGATGTCGGCGACAAAACCTTCCACCAGACCTTCCTGATCGGGCTTGAGCAGCAGGTTCATGAGCACATCGAGGTGGCTGCCGTCCTTGCGCCGCAAACGGGTTTCGTAACCGTGCAGGCTGCGTTGCTGCCTGAGGATTTCACCGATGCTTTGCAGCTCCGCCACGCCACCGGAAAACAGGTGGCTGGCCAGATCGGTCAGGGAAAACAGCACTTCCTGCGGGTCCTGATAACCGAGCATGCGCGCCAGTGCCGGGTTGGCCGCGCGCATACCGTCTTGCAGGCTGGCCTGGAAAATCCCGTGGACCGCGTTTTCGAACAGCCATTTGTAGCGGTTGCGCTCGGCTTCCAGTTCGTCCAGGCGCGCGGCCAGCTCGGGGTAATGGCTCTTGCGCGCCGAATGGCTGCCTAACCCCAGCAGCCCGGCCAGCGCCCGTTGCTGCTCGTCAGAGGGCTTCGCCATACACGACCTCGACATCACGCTGACTGGATTCGCGCGGGTTGGTCAGGATGCACGGATCGTCCATCGCGTGTTGCGACAGGAACGGAATGTCCGCAGTACTGACCCCGTGCAACCCGAGGGTTTCGTGGAAACCGATGGCGTGTTTCAGCGCGATCAGGTGTTCCACCAGTCGCCCGCAGATCTGCCGGTGATTGAGGCCACGGCAGTCGATGCCAAAGGTCTCGGCAATCACCTTGAAACGTTCCGGCGCCGAGCTGTAGTTGAAAGCGACCACGTGCTCCACCAGCACCGCGTTGCACAAGCCGTGGGGCAGGTCGAGAAAGCCGCCCAGGCTGTGGGACATGGCATGCACCGCGCCCAGGATCGCATTGGAAAAGGCCAGCCCGGCCTGCATGCTGCCCAGCATGATTTTCTCGCGCAACGCGATGTCCGTCGGGTTGGCGATCATTTGCACCAGGTTGCCATTGATCAGGCGCATGGCTTCCAGCGCATGGGGATCGGTCAACGGCCCGTTCCCGGTGGACACGAAGGCTTCGATGGCATGCACCAGCGCGTCGATGCCGGTACAGGCCGACAGGAACGGGTCCATGCTCAGGGTGGTTTCCGGGTCGATCAGCGAAACGTCGGGCACCACGGCCTTGCTGACGATGGAGAACTTCATGCGCTCCTGCTGATTGGAGATGATCACGAATTGCGAAACATCCGCCGACGTGCCGGCGGTGGTCGGAATCAGGATCAGCGGCGGGCTGGGCACGCGGATGGTGTCCACGCCCTCGAACTCGAGAATGCTGCGACCGTGGGCAACGACAATGCCGATGCCTTTGCCGCAATCCATCGGGCTGCCACCGCCGACGGCGACGATCACATCGCAGTGATTTTCCCGGTACATCTCGGCACCGAGCATCACTTCTTCGACACGCGGGTTGGGCGACACCGCGCTGTACAGGCAGTATTCGATGCCCAGGGCTTGCAGGCTGGCCTCGACATCGGCCACCCAACCGGCGGCAATCACCCCGGGATCGCTGACCACCAGGACCTTGCGGGCGCCAAAGGTCTTGGCATAGTTACCGACGTTGTGCCGGCAACCGGCACCAAAGATGATTTCAGGCGAAACGAATTTACGCAGCTGGCTGAGACTCTGGCTCATTGGAAAGCCTGTTTTTATTGTTTTGAAAGATAGCGCTCACACTAAAGCATCCAGCTGCGAATGCAATCAGACCAATGGCCGGATTCACTGCAGATCCTGATGGGGGTTGGCTGTGTACCTGGATTGTCGCGTCAACCAATGCCCCTGCAGGAGCGAGCCTGCTCGCGATGGAGTGTCAGTCGCCACACCTTTTACTGATACACCATCGCGAGCAGGCTCGCTCCTACAGGGGATGTGTGTGTTCAATCAGCCGCGGTAGATCAGCCGCGACGCTTTTTCGTTGCGCAAGGTCAGGTGTTCCATCCCCAGCCCCGGCGCGTCGGCCTCCTCCCGTGCCTTGAGGATGACCCCGTGATGGGGCGACTTGCTGCACACCGGGTCGGCATTGGCGGCGTCGCCGGTGAGCATGAAGGCCTGACAACGACAGCCGCCCAGGTCCTTGTGCTTCTCGTCGCAGGAGCGGCACGGCTCCTTCATCCAGTCATCGCCGCGAAAACGATTGAAGCCGAACGAGTGGTTCCAGATGTGCTCGATGCTGTGTTCGCGCACGTTGGGAAACGGCACCGGCAACTGCCGGGCGCTGTGACAAGGCAAGGCCGTGCCGTCCGGGGTGATGTCGAGAAACAGGTTGGCCCAGCCGTTCATGCAGGTCTTGGGTCGCTCTTCGTAATAGTCCGGGGTGACGAAGATCAACTTGCACGGGTGCCCCTGGGCCTCGAGACGTTCGCGATACTCGTTGGTGATGCGCTCGGCTCGCTGCAGTTGCTCGCGCGTCGGCAACAGCCCGACGCGGTTGAGCTCGGCCCAGCCATAGAACTGGCACGTGGCCAATTCGACGAAATCCGCTTCCAGCTCCAGGCACAGGTCAATGATCTGTTCGATGCGGTCGATGTTGTGCCGATGGGTGACGAAGTTCAGCACCATCGGATAGCCCTGGGCTTTTACCGCCCGGGCCATAGCCAGTTTCTGCGCGAAGGCCTTGCGCGAACCGGCGAGCAGGTTGTTCACCGCTTCGTCGGCGGCCTGGAAGCTGATCTGGATGTGATCGAGCCCGGCGACCTTGAAGTCGCGTACTTTCTGCTCGGTCAGGCCGATACCCGAGGTGATCAGGTTGGTGTAGTACCCCATGTCCCGGGCGGCCTTGATCAGCTCGGCCAGGTCCTGGCGAACCAGCGGCTCGCCACCGGAAAAACCCAATTGCGCGGCGCCCATTTCCCGCGCCTCGCGGAACACCCGAATCCATTCTTCAGTGCTCAACTCCTCGCCTTGCCCGGCGAAGTCCAGAGGATTGGAGCAATAAGGGCATTGCAAGGGACAGCGATACGTCAGCTCCGCCAGCAGCCACAGCGGCGGCCCCGGTAGCGCCTCACTCGATCCAGAACTGTGCATGGGCCACCTCCAGAAACGCCAACACGTCCTCGTCGATCCCCGGCACACCGGGGAAACTCGCGGTCAATTGGTCGATGATCGTGGCCACGCTGCGCTGGCCGTCCAGCCGTTCGAGGATCTGCCCGGCACTGGCGTTGAGCTTGATCATGCCTTCGGGGTACAGCAGCACGTGGCAGTCCTGGCGGGGTTCCCATTGCAGGCGAAAACCCCGGCGCAAGGACAGGGCCTGGTCGCGGCGGATCGGGCTCACAGGGCAATCCCCCGGTGCCAGACGTTGTCGCGGGTCACCGTGTGGTACGGCGGGCGCTCCAGTTCATAGGCCATGCTCATGGCATCGAGCATGCTCCACAGCACGTCGAGCTTGAACTGGAGAATGTCCAGCATGCGCCGCTGCGCCTCGGCGGTGGTGTAATACGCCAGGGTGATGCGCAAACCGTGCTCGACATCGCGTCGGGCCTGGCTCAGCCGGGTGCGGAAATAGTCATAGCCGGCGACGTCGATCCACGGGTAATGGGTGGGCCAGGCATCGAGCCGCGATTGATGGATCTGTGGCGCGAACAGCTCGGTCAGCGAGCTGCTGGCCGCTTCCTGCCAGCAGGCACGCCGGGCAAAATTGACGTAGGCGTCCACGGCAAACCGCACACCGGGCAACACCAGTTCCCGGGACAGGATCCGTTCACGCTCAAGCCCCACCGCCTCGCCCAGGCGCAACCAGGCCTCGATGCCACCCTCGCTGCCGGGTGCGCCGTCATGATCGATGATGCGTTGCAGCCATTCCCGGCGCACGTCGCGGTCCGGGCAGTTGGCCAGGATTGCGGCATCCTTCAACGGGATGTTCACCTGGTAGTAAAAGCGATTGGCGACCCAGCCCTGGATCTGCTCACGCGTGGCACGCCCGGCGTACATGGCTTGGTGGAACGGATGATGGATATGGTAATAGGCGCCTTTGGCACGCAGGGCTTGTTCGAATTCGGTGGGGGTCATGGGGGTGTCGGTCATTGCGGATTCTCCTGGAAGCCCTGCGGTGTTTGGTCTGGCCCCATCGCGGGCACGCCCGCTCCCACAGGAGTTCGCATTCCAAATGTGGGAGCGGGCTTGCTCCGGGCGGCGTTCCGACGATGGGGCCGTCGGCTACAGCTCAATGTTCATGCCGTCATACGCCACTTCGATCCCCCGCCGCTCCAGCAGCGCCCGTTCGGCCGAGTCTTCATCGAGGATCGGATTGGTGTTGTTGATATGGATCAGCACCTTGCGCTGACGGGGGAAGCCTTCCAGCACTTCGAGCATGCCGCCGGGCCCGCTTTGCGACAGATGCCCCATGTCGCTGCCCAGGCTCTGGCCGACTTCACACACGCGCATTTCATCGTCGCGCCACAGGGTGCCGTCCACCATCAGGCAATCGGCGCGCTGCATCCAGCCCAGCACCTCTTCGTCGATTTGCCCCAGGCCTGGCGCGTAGAACAGCGACGCACCGCTGCGCTGGTCTTCAATGAACAGGCCGATGGTGTCGCCTGGCTGCGGGTTGCCGCGATTGGGTGAATACGGCGGCGCGTTGCTCACCAGGGGAATCGCCCGGAACTGCAAATGCGCGCAGGCCGGGATGCTGAATGGCTGGCGATCCAGGCCAAGCGGTTGCCAGTGCAACCCGCCGTTCCAATGGGCAAGCATGTTGAACAACGGGAATCCCGTGCTCAGGTCCTGATGAACCCGTTCGGTGCACCAGACGTCATGGGGGCAGCCTTCACGCAGGCTCAGCAGGCCGGTGCAATGGTCGATCTGGCTGTCCATCAGCACCACGCCGGCAATGGCGGTGTCGCGCAGGTGACGGGCCGGTTGCAACGGCGCGAAACTCTCGAGTTGCGCACGGATGTCCGGTGAAGCATTGCACAGCACCCACGCCACACCGTCGTCGCTCAGGGCAATCGATGACTGGGTGCGCCGTTGTGCGCGCAGGCTGCCATTGCGCATACCGGCGCATTGCCGGCAGTTGCAGTTCCATTGCGGAAAACCACCACCGGCGGCGGAACCGAGAACGCGGATGTGCATGGGCAATGCTCCCTAAAGGCAGGCCCGGCCAACACCCTGGCTGGCCGGGTGAACCATCAACGGTTGGCGAAGTACATCGTCACTTCGAAGCCAATACGCAGGTCGGTAAACGCGGGTTTAGTCCACATGGGTCAATCCTCTTGTTGTGCCGGGCGATTCCGGTAGAACCATTAATGCACGGGGCGCCGGACGCCCGAATGCTACTTTCGAAGGAGGTGGCAGGGTGCGTTGGTAGGGGGTGTACGCAGACTTTCAAGAACCCCACATACCCATGTGGGAGCGAGCCTGCTCGCGATGGCGGCGTAACAGTCAACATGGATGTTGGATGTCATGGCCTCATCGCGAGCAGGCTCGCTCCCACAGGTTTTTTCAGTGTTGTTGCAGGAAGGTTAGAAGAACCCCAGCGGGTTGATGTCGTAGCTCACCAGCAGGTTTTTGGTCTGCTGATAATGGTCGAGCATCATCTTGTGGTTCTCCCGGCCGACGCCGGATTTCTTATAGCCACCGAACGCGGCGTGCGCCGGGTACAGGTGGTAGCAGTTGGTCCATACACGCCCGGCCTTGATCGCCCGGCCCATGCGGTAAGCGCGGTTGATGTCGCGGGTCCAGAGCCCGGCACCCAGGCCGAACTCGGTGTCGTTGGCGATGGCCAGGGCTTCGGCTTCGTCCTTGAAGGTGGTGATGCCCACCACCGGACCGAAGATTTCTTCCTGGAACACGCGCATGTTGTTGGTGCCCTTGAGCAGCGTCGGCTGGATGTAATAGCCGCTGGACAAGTCACCTTCAAGACGCTCGGCCGCACCACCGGTGAGCAGTTCGGCACCCTCTTCCTGGGCGATGGTCAGGTACGAGAGGATCTTGTCGTATTGCTGCTCCGACGCCTGGGCGCCGACCATGGTCTCAGTGTCCAGCGGATTGCCGCGCTTGATCTTGACGATTTTCTTCATGACTTCGGCCATGAACGGTTCGTAGATCGACTCCTGCACCAGCGCCCGGGAAGGACAGGTGCACACTTCGCCCTGGTTGAAGAACGCCAGTACCAGGCCTTCGGCGGCTTTTTCGATGAACGCAGGCTCGGCGTTCATGATGTCTTCGAAGAAGATGTTCGGCGACTTGCCGCCCAGTTCCACGGTGCTTGGAATGATGTTTTCGGCGGCGCAATGCATGATGTGCGCGCCGATCGGAGTCGACCCGGTGAAGGCGATCTTGGCGATGCGCTTGCTGGTGGCCAGGGCCTCGCCGGCTTCACGGCCGAAACCCTGGACGATGTTCAGCACGCCCGCCGGCAGCAGGTCGGCGATCAGTTCGGCAAACACCATGATCGACAGCGGCGTCTGTTCGGCCGGCTTGAGCACGATGCAGTTGCCGGCAGCCAGGGCCGGGGCGAGTTTCCAGGCCGCCATCAGCAGCGGGAAGTTCCACGGAATGATTTGCCCGACCACGCCCAATGGCTCGTGGAAGTGATAGGCGGTGGTCAGTTCGTTGATCTCGGCGGCGCCGCCTTCCTGAGCGCGGATGCAACCGGCGAAATAACGGAAGTGGTCGGCGGCCAGCGGTACGTCGGCATTGAGGGTTTCACGCACGGCCTTGCCGTTGTCCCAGGTTTCGGTGACGGCGAGGATTTCCAGGTTTTGCTCGATGCGATCGGCGATTTTCAACAGTACCAGGGAGCGGTCCTGGGCCGAGGTCTTGCCCCAGGCGTCGGCGGCGGCATGGGCCGCGTCGAGGGCCTTGTCGATGTCGGCGGCGCTGGAGCGCGGAAACTCGGCAATCACTTCACCGTTGACCGGCGAGGTGTTGGTGAAGTACTCGCCATTGACCGGCGCAACGAACTCGCCGCCGATGAAGTTGCCGTAGCGTGGTTTGAAGGAAACGACTGAGCCTGGTGTTCCGGGTTGTGCGTAGATCATGGTGGGCCTCTGTCTGGGTCGATGCCTGTCGAACCAACAGGCGATGAACCGATACTAGAGAGCCCCGCGCGCCAGACGAATGCGCCGTTGGCAGGGGGGGCTCTCGTTATTTGGTCGTAGGAGCGAGCCTGCTCGCGAAAAACCTGAGAGCACCGCGGGATTTCAGGAATCCAGCGTTATCGTTGACGGCCATCGCGAGCAGGCTCGCTCCTACAGGGGTTATGCGGTGGTCCTGGCGTCAGTGCTTGGCCACCAGATCCTTCGGCAGCTTGAAGGTCCAGAGCATGCCGCCCTGGTTGAAGTCCTTGACGCGCTTGGCCACCTCGCCGCCCCACAGCGGTACGGCGCCGCCCCAACCCGAGAGGACCGAGACGTACTGTTCGCCGTCCATTTCCCAGGTGACGGGCGAGCCCAGCACGCCGGAACCGGTCTGGAACTCCCAGACTTTCTCGCCGGTCTTGGCGTTGAACGCTTGCAGGAACCCTTCCGGCGTCCCGGTGAACACCAGGTTGCCCTTGGTGGTCAGTACCCCGCCCCACAGCGGCGCGAAGTTCTTGTGGCGCCAGACTTCCTTGCCGGTTTTCGGGTCAATCGCCCGCAGCACGCCGATGTAGTCTTCATTCAATGGCTTGATGGTGAAACCGGCGCCGAGGAACGCCGCGCCTTTCTTGTAGGCGATGCCTTCGTTCCAGATGTCCATGCCCCATTCGTTGGACGGCACATAGAACAGACCGGTGTCGCGGTTGTACGCCATCGGCATCCAGTTTTTCGCGCCGAGGAAGGCCGGTGCCACGAACACTGAACTGCCCTTGGCTTCGGTGCCCGGTGCGCCTGGACGACTGGCTTCGTTGTAGATCGGCCGGCCGTCCTTATCGAGCCCGGTGGCCCAGGTGATCTTGTCCACGAACGGGAAGCCGCGGATGAATTTGCCGTTGGTACGATCCAGCACGTAGAAGAAACCGTTACGGTCGGCGGTCGCCGCCGCTTTGATTTCCTTGCCACCCTCGGTGTAGTTGAACGACACCAGTTCGTTCACGCCGTCGTAATCCCAGCCGTCGTGTGGCGTGCTCTGGAAGTGCCATTTGATGGTGCCGTCGTCCGGGTTGAGCGCCAGGCGCGACGAGGAGTACAGGTTGTCGCCAGGGCGCAGGTGCGAGTTCCACGGCGCCGGGTTACCGGTGCCGAACAGCAGCAGATTGGTTTCAGGGTCGTAGTAGCCGCCCAGCCAGGGCGCTGCGCCACCGGTTTTCCAGAGGTCGCCGGGCCAGGTCTTGCCGGCCTCGCCGCCGGAGATACCGTTCTCCACGGCTTTGCCGTCCTTGTAGACGTAACCCATGTGGCCTTCCACGGTCGGCCGGGTCCACAGCAGGTCGCCGTTTTTCGGGTCATAGGCTTCGATCTTGCCCACCACGCCGAATTCGCCACCGGCCACGCCTGTGATCAATTTGCCGTTGATCACCAGTGGCGCGGCACTGATCGAGTAGCCTTCCTTGTGGTCGGCGACTTTTTTGCTCCAGACCACCTTGCCGGTGTCCTTGTTCAGCGCCACCAGCTTGGCGTCAAGGGTGCCGAAGATCACCAGGTCGCCATACAACGCCACCCCACGGTTGATCACGTCGCAGCAGGGACGGATGTCATCCGGCAGGCGCGCATCGTATTGCCAGAGTTTCTTGCCGGTGCGCGCATCCACGGCGAAGACCCGCGAGTAGGAGCCGGTCATGTACATCACGCCGTCCTTGATCATCGGCTGTGCTTGCTGACCGCGCTGCTTTTCACCGCCGAAGGAGAAGGCCCAGACCGGCCGCAACTCCTTCACGTTGCCGACATTGAGGATATCCAGCGGGCTATAGCGCTGACCCTGAACGCCCAGGCCGTTGGTGACGATCTGCTCAGGGTTCTTGGGGTCCTGGAGAATGTCTTGATCGGTGACGCCGGCCAATGCCTGGCCGGATAACAGCATGGCACTGAGCAACAGGCTCAAGACGAAGGGCTGGCAACGTGCGGGTTGAGTCATGACGGCTACCTCTGCGGTTTTTGTTATACCCGGGAAATTTTCCCGGTGTGATGCAGATTCTTGGGCGCCGCCGCCCTTACAACAATGACCCGCTGTGTGGAGATTTCTAGTTCCTTGGTAGGGGGTTGGGTGTGGAGATGGCGCGCTCCCCCTGTAGGAGCGAGCCTGCTCGCGATGGTGGTGAATGATTACGTTGGAAACCTGACACCCCGCGGCGTTCTCAGGTTCATCGCGAGCAGGCTCGCTCCTACAAGGGAGGGTGTTGATCATTGCTGCGCGGCGGAATCGACGCGCTTCATTTGCGCACGCTCATAGCGCGGGTACAGGTGGCTGACGCTGCGGATGAGTTCATAGCGGCTCAGGCTGATCCCGGCGAAGCGTTCGGGAATGGGGCTGCGGATCATCTCGGCCATGTCGCTGCCCTGGGCGGCGCCGTCGCGCATCAACTGGTCGAGCCAGCCCAGGTAGTCGCGCATCTGCGCGAACGGTTTTGCATCGCTGGCCACCGGCCCGTGGCCGGGCACGATCAGCGTCCAGGGCAACGCTTGCAGGGTGGCGATGTCCGCCAGCCACACCGATAACCCCGGACTGTTGGGCGTGGTCAGCGCCCGTTGATAAAACACCAGATCCCCGGCGAATAGCACGCCGGTTTTCTGGTCGAGAATAGCCAGATCCGCACCCGTATGCCCACCCAGGCTCAGCAGCTGCAGATCGTGGTTCCCAAAACGTTGCACGCCGGCGGTCAGCGTCCGGGTCGGCAGCACCACCTCGGTGCCGCGCATCCAGTCGCCCACCAGCCGATACATGTTTTGCGCCATGGCATCACCCTGCTGATGCAACAGCTCGGTGGTGCCGGCCAGCGCACCGATCGGCACATCGGTGAACGCCTGGTTGCCCAGCACGTGGTCCGGGTGATGGTGCGTCAGCAGCACCTCGATCACCGGTTTATCCGTGACGGCGGCAATCGCCCGGCGCATGGCTTCGCCGTAGCGCTTCGATGGCCCGGTATCGATCACCACCACGCCACGCTCGGTGACGATGAACGCGGTATTGACGATGTTGCCGCCGTTGGCCGTGGCGAAATTGTCCGTGCTGCCTTCCAGCAGCCAGGTGTCTTCGGCGATCTGCCGGGGCTTGAGCGCATAGTCGAGATCGGCCATGGCCGGCAGGCTCAGGCTCATGAACAACAGCAGCATCCAGCGCATGACGCGCTCCTTGGGGTCAGGGTATCGACGCATCGAATTCATTGCCGCTGTTGTCGCGCAACACCAGGCGCGTCTGCCCTGCCCCTTCAATGTCAAACGCCAGGTTGGGGTTTTCACTGACCGCGGGAAACAGTTCCAGGCGGGCCATTACTTGATTGTTCGAGTCCCGCAATTCGGCATGGTTGATGAAAAACTCCGGAATGCCGCTGACCATGCCGTTGTCCATCGGGTGGGCCACCTGCAATCGCAAACGGCTGAAATCACCACGCGGGTAGCGACCGCCCAGTACTTCGCCTATGTGTTCCTCCCAGCCTGGCTGGGTACGCACCACACTGGGCGCGGTACAGCCTCCACCCGCTGCGTCGATCAGGGTCGAACCGACATGCCACAGCCCGTCGCGGGTCAGCACCGCGGCGCGCAACGGGGTCGCCTGTTCGACGCGAATACGCACCGACAGCCACGGCAACACACCGGACACGGGCTCGAAGTCGACGATTTTCGGCAGAGGATTGAGCTCGGCCCAGGCGAGTATTCGCACCACCTCGCCCTTGAACGCCCGGGCGTCGATTTCCACGGGCACTTGTCGGGCGTCCTCGGCAAACGGCGGTGCCAGCAGCTTGACCCGTTCATCGAACACGAACGGCGCGTCGCCCAGCATCTGCTTGTGATAAAACGACCACATGACCGACGGCACCGGGTCCTTGCCCGATTCAATCCCGGCAGCCTGTGCGGCCTGGCCCAGGCTCAAACAGCAGGCCAACAGACAACTCGCTCGCCAGGTCATCGCCCGCTCCTATTGATACATCTCGGGTACGTCATAACGCAGGCCGTAATGGCCATAGATGGTTTTCACCGAACCCTCGCGGATCAGGCCTTCCAGCGCCTCTTCCACGGCATAGGCCAGTTGCCGGTTGCTTTCGTGCACGGCCATGCCGATTTCCCAAAGCTGCTTGCCCATGTTCGGGTAAGCGTTTTGCGCCAGCGCCACTTGCGGGTCGGCAGCCTCGTGCACCTGCCAGTCGATCTCGCCGCGCATGGCCATCACCGCGTCGACCTCACCGGCCTTCATCGCCGCAAACGCCTGGGGTACGCCCGGGTAGTGATGGGTCTTGCCGGCGAGCATGCCGTTGAACACCGAGGTCAGGTAGAACGACGGCACGCTGTCGACTTCGACGCCGATCGGGTGCTGCTCGAACACCGCGACACTGCCGACCTTGTCCAGGCGCCGACGGTCGTAGGCCACTTGCCATTGCTCGTTCTGGTAAGGGCCGAACATCACCACATGACCGTTTTCCATCTCGCCGAATTCGTTGCGCTTCTGCGCGTAGTCGCGGTCGTAGGGCACGCGCATCATCAGATCGGCCAGTTGCTGCTTGTGCAGTGGGCTGGCACGCCATATGTAGTCGCGCAGGTCGTCGTCGAGTTTTTCCCCGGCCGGCGCCCAGATCAGTGTCAGGCGCACGCCCAGTGCCTTGGCCAGCGCCTGGGCGAGTTCGACGTCAACACCCCGGGGCTGGCCGGCGTCTTCAAAACTGTAGGGCGCGAAGTCCTTGTAGACCGCTACCTTCAGTTCGCCGGCGGCGATCATTTCGTCATAGTTGCGGACCTGCGCCTGCACCGACTGGCAGCACAGCCACACAGCGCTGATCAACACCGCGAGCAGGCGCATGGGTTATTCCTCGACGTGGACGCTGTCCAGATAAGTGCGGACCGCCCACAGGGCTTCCTGGCTCAGGTAGTCGGCCATTTTCGGCATGTAGACCCGACCGTCGCGCACGGCCCCGTGACGTACCCGTTCGACGAACCATTCATCACCGGCGTCGCCGACATCGAGCATGCGCAAGTCCGGTGCGATACCGCCCGACTTGGCTTCCAGGCCGTGACAGGCCGCGCAGTTCTGGTTATAGGCCGATGAGCCGATTTCCAGGGCCTTGTCGTGTTCCGGAGAATTGCGGTACGGGTTCACCGCGGCCCAGCCATCGCCATCCACCGTCACGCCGGCATCCTTGATGGGCGTCAGGCCTTTGGTTTCGACGGCTTGTGGCACCACGTTGCCGTGGGCCCATACGGAACCTGCGCTGATAAAGCCGGCCAGCAGTCCGGCAACGAGCAAGGCGTTGCGTTTTGTTGTCATTGTTATGCCCTCAGGATTGCACGCAAAACCTCTTGGCAGAGGCTATGGCAACCATCTTAGGAACCCCGCCGCGCCGGCCCCATGCTGCTTTGGTGGTCGCGGCCCAGTACCTTGGTAGTAGGGCTTGTGGCGCACACCCAAATCAGGTGCCGTTCGGGAAGTCTTCCCGGCCACAGCGGGACTTTTTCCGTATCCGGCAAACGCTGCGCGCACCAACCTGTGCAGGCCAAAACCTCCACTGGGAACTGCAACCATGACAATAAGATCGCTACCCGCCCTTTCCCCGCTGACACTCGCCGTGCAGGCTTTTCTGCTGGTGGGCAGTGTGTCCCTGAGCGCGGCCAGCTACGCCGCGACAGCCCCCGCCGCCCCGACCGGCAATGTGAGTTGGGAAGACATTGCCAACGATCACCTGACCACCAAGGACGTGCTGCAATACGGCATGGGCACCAACGCCCAGCGCTGGAGCCCGCTGGCCCAGGTCAACGACAAGAACGTGTTCAAGCTGACGCCGGCCTGGTCCTACTCGTTTGGCGATGAGAAGCAGCGCGGCCAGGAATCCCAGGCCATCGTCAGCGACGGCGTGGTGTACGTCACCGGTTCCTACTCGCGGGTATTTGCCCTGGACGCCAAGACCGGCAAGCGCCTGTGGACCTATAACCATCGCTTGCCGGACAACATTCGCCCGTGCTGCGACGTGGTCAATCGCGGCGCCGCCATTTATGGCGACAAGATCTACTTCGGCACCCTCGATGCGCGGCTGATCGCCCTGGACAAGAACACCGGCAAGGTGGTCTGGAACAAGAAGTTCGGCGACCACGCTGCCGGCTACACCATGACCGGCGCCCCGGTGCTGATCAAAGACAAGACCAGTGGCAAGGTGCTGCTGATTCACGGCAGCTCCGGCGATGAGTTCGGCGTCGTCGGGCAATTGTTTGCCCGCGACCCGGACACGGGCGAAGAAGTCTGGATGCGGCCCTTCGTCGAAGGCCACATGGGCCGTTTGAACGGCAAGGACAGCACCCCGACCGGCGACGTCAAGGCACCGTCCTGGCCGAATGACCCGACCACCGAAACCGGCAAGGTCGAGGCCTGGAGCCATGGCGGTGGCGCCCCTTGGCAGAGCGCCAGTTTCGACCCGGAGACCAACACCATCATCGTTGGCGCCGGTAACCCCGGGCCGTGGAACACCTGGGCGCGCACCGCCAAGGACGGCAATCCCCACGACTACGACAGCCTCTACACCTCGGGCCAGGTCGGCGTCGACCCGAGTACCGGCGAGGTGAAATGGTTCTACCAGCACACCCCGAACGATGCCTGGGATTTCTCCGGCAACAATGAGCTGGTGCTGTTCGACTACAAGGACAAGGACGGTAAAACGGTCAAGGCCACCGGCCACGCGGACCGAAACGGCTTCTTCTACGTGGTCGATCGCAACAACGGCAAATTGCAGAACGCGTTCCCCTTCGTCGACAACATCACCTGGGCCAGCCACATCGACCTCAAGACCGGCAGGCCGGTCGAGAACGAGGGCCAGCGTCCGGCCAAACCGCTACCGGGCGAGACCAAAGGCAAACCGGTGGAAGTCTCGCCGCCGTTCCTCGGCGGCAAAAACTGGAACCCGATGGCCTACAGCCAGGACACAGGGCTGTTCTACATTCCGGGCAACCAGTGGAAAGAGGAATACTGGACCGAAGAGGTCAGCTACAAGAAGGGCTCGGCGTATCTGGGCATGGGATTCCGCATCAAGCGCATGTACGACGATCACGTTGGCACCCTGCGGGCGATGAACCCGACCACGGGCAAAGTGGTGTGGGAGCACAAGGAGCATCTGCCATTGTGGGCCGGCGTACTGGCGACCAAGGGCAACCTGGTGTTCACCGGTACCGGCGACGGCTTCTTCAAGGCCTTCGACGCCAAAACCGGCAAGGAGCTGTGGAAGTTCCAGACCGGCAGCGGCATCGTCTCGCCACCGATTACCTGGGAACAGGACGGCGAGCAATACATCGGCGTGACCGTCGGTTATGGCGGCGCCGTGCCGTTGTGGGGCGGCGACATGGCCGAACTGACCAAACCCGTGGCACAGGGCGGGTCGTTCTGGGTGTTCAAGATTCCGAGCTGGGATAACAAGACCGCCCAGAAGTAACCCCTCCTAGGATGCGGGGCCGCCTTTGTGGCGAGGGAGCTTGCTCCCGTCGGGCTGCGATGCGGCCCCGGCATTCCTTCAGTCACACCATGCGCTCAGGTCTAGTGACTGCTGCGCCGCCGAGCGGGACGATTCGACACTTCGACAAGCTCCCTCGCCACAGGAACACCAGAGGTCTCGTGATGAAATACCTGCCCTTCCTACTGCTCTTGAGTCTTTCCCTGGCCCAGGCCGACGAGGGCGACGACGCCCCGCTGGTCATCAACGGCTGCACCCTCGCCGTACACAGCCAGTGCCCCGGCGCCAATCTCAGGGGCGCCAACCTGAGCAATCAGGATTTACGCAACATGAACCTGGCCGGCGCCGACCTGCGCGATGCCGACCTGCGCCACGCCAACCTCGACCTGGCCAATCTGGAAAAAGCCCGGCTGCAAGGCGCCAACCTGACTCGCGCCAGCCTGCAGCAAAGCAATCTGCGGTTAGCTGATTTCAGCGGGGCAACATTGATCGCGATCCAGGGCTGGGGCCTGTTCGCCCAGGGCGCGCAACTCCAGGACGCCGACCTCAGCGGCGCTTACCTGCAATTCGCCCGCCTCTCCGGAGCCAAACTGCACAACGCCAACCTGCGGGCCGCCGATCTGGAAATGACCTGGCTGAGCAAGGCCGATCTCAAGGGCGCGAATCTCAGTGATGCCAACCTGCAAGAAGCCAAGCTGGGCGAAAGCAACCTGGAGGGCGCCAACCTCAGCGGCTCGCGCCAGCACTACGCGAATTTTCAGGATGCAAACATGGAGGGCTGCAGCGGCTGCCCGACCACCTGGAATCGCTAACCCCTCCCCCTCCTTTGCAGGAGCGAGCCTGCTCGCGAAAAACCCGAGAGCGCCGCGGGGCATCAGGCTCCCCCGCGTTACCGTTGACGTTCTTCGCGAGCAGATGTCGATGCTTGCTCTTTTGTAGGAGCGAGCCTGCTCGCGAAAAACCCGAGCGCACCGCAGGGCATCAGGCTTCCCGCGTTATCGTTGACGTTCTTCGCGAGCGGGCTCGCTCCTACAAAGGCACAAGCGAAAAACCCGAGCGCGCCGCAGGGCATCAGGCTCCCCGCGTTATCGTTGACGTTCTTCGCGAGCAGGCTCGCTCCTACAAAGGCACAAGCGAAAAACCCGAGAGCGCCGCGGGGCATCAGGCTTCCCGCGTTATCGTTGACGTTCTTCGCGAGCAGGCTCGCTCCTACACAGGCACAAGCGAAAAACCCGAGAGCGCCGCGGGGTATCAGGCTCCCCGCGTTATCGTTGACGTTCTTCGCGAGCAGATGTCGATGCTTGCTCTTTTGTAGGAGCGAGCCTGCTCGCGAAAAACCCGAGCGCGCCACGGGGCATCAGGCTTCCCGCGTTATCGTTGACGTTCTTCGCGAGCAGATGTCGATGCTTGCTCTTTTGTAGGAGCGAGCCTGCTCGCGAAAAACCCGAGAGCGCCATGGGGCATCAGGCTCCCCGCGTTATCGTTGACGTTCTTCGCGAGCCGGCTCGCTCCTACAAAGGTACAAGCGAAAAACCCGAGAGCGCCGCGGGGTATCAGGCTCCCCGCGTTATCGTTGACGTTCTTCGCGAGCAGATGTCGATGCTTGCTCTTTTGTAGGAGCGAGCCTGCTCGCGAAAAACCCGAGAGCGCCGCGGGGTATCAGGCTTCCCGCGTTATCGTTGACGTTCTTCGCGAGCAGATGTCGATGCTTGCTCTTTTGTAGGAGCGAGCCTGCTCGCGAAAAACCCGAGAGCGCCGCGGGGTATCAGGCTCCCCGCGTTATCGTTGACGTTCTTCGCGAGCCGGCTCGCTCCTACGCAGGCACAAGGGCGGTGAATCAGCCGGCCACCCGCACCACGCCCATGTCGATGCCCAGGTGCACCAGTTCGGCATGGGACGAGACCTGCAACTTGCTCTTGAGCAACGTCAGGTGATTGGAGACTGTTTTGCTGCTGATGCTCAGCTGTTCGGCAATCATCCGGGCCGGGGTGCCTTTGGCGATCATCACGAAAATTTCCAGCTCGCGCTGGGTCATGCTCTGCAAACGCGGATCGCTGGCGTCCTGTGGCGGGTGGCAGGCCAGTTGGGTGGCCAGAGGCTGTTCGATGTAGGCATGGCCCGCGAGAATCCGCCGCACCGCTTCGATCAGCACTTGCGGCGCCGAGCTTTTGGTGAGGTAGCCCGAGGCCCCCGCGTCCAGTGCCTGACGCACCAGGGGCAGCTCGTCGTGCATGCTGAAAAACAGCACCCGCAACTGTGGCAGGCGCTGCCGCAGGCGTCGTGTGGTTTCCAGGCCGCTGATCCCCGGCAAACCGAAATCCATGATCACCAGATTCGGCACAGCCTCCTGCACCCTGGCCAGCGCCTCCTCGCCGGTCGCCGCTTCTCGCACGTCCATTGCCGGCAGCACCGCGCGCAACAGACTCGCGTAGCCCTGGCGGACCACCGCATGGTCATCGACCAACAGAATATTCATGACACCTCCAAAGGCATGCTCAAGGCCAGCGCCCAACCGGCGCCGGGCCGGCTGATCACCCGCAGTTCGCCGCCCAGGCTGCGGGCGCGCTCGAACATCGAATGCAAACCGACACCCGGCCGGGGTGGCTGTCGGGCGCCGCGACCGTTATCGCGAATCAGCAAGCGCAGATGGCCGCCATGATGTTGCAGGCGAACCCGCACCTCACTGGCGCCGGCGTGACGGCTAATGTTGGTCAGGGCTTCCTGCAACAGGCGGTAGAGATGAGTCTTGTCCGGTACGGACAACGGCGGCAACTGCGCGCTGACCCTCAACTGGCAATCGATCCCCTGCCGGCCTTGCCATTGCTCGACCAGCAAGCCAAAGGCTTCGGACAACGACAGGTGTTGCAACACCACCGGATAGAGGCCATGCACCAGCGCCCGAAAGCCCTGTTGCAGGTGTTCGCAATTGTGTTCGAGCTCACGCACTGTGCGTTCCACGGTGTCTGGCTGATCCGCCACCAGCCGCAGCAGGCAGGCCTGGGCGCGAATCCCCGCCAGGTATTGTCCGAGGTCGTCGTGCAGGGTCTGCGCCAGTTGTGTGCGTTCCTGTTCCTGCACCGCCAGCAACGTCCGGGTCAGTTCGGTGTTGTCGGCGCGTGCCTGTTCCAGTGCGTCGGTCATGCGGTTGAAATGCGTCGCCAGTTGCCGCGCCTCCGGCAGGCCTTGCGCACGCAAACGCACCTTGAGCTGGCCGCCGGAGACCTGCTGCAGGGCACGCAGCAAGTCGTCGAGCAGGCCCAGGCCCCGACGCACGGCCCAGCGAATGGTCAGCAGACTCAACGCTAACGCCAGGCCACACAGGCTCAGCAATTGTTGGAGGGAATCCCAGACTTCGTCGATTTCATCCCGTGGATCGACCGCGATCTGCACGCGGCGGCCGTCCTGTAACTGGAGAACCCGTTCACTGTGTCGGGCCTCGGCAAACAACAGCCGTCCGAGCCAGGCATCGAGCCCGTCCTGCACCGGCAGCCGTTCCGCTTCGCCCGGCTCGAGCCAGCGCACCCGCACGTGACGCAAACTGCGCGTCAGCCGTGGTTGCAGGCTGGCAGGATTGCGCTCGGCGGTTTCGCTCAGGTACTCGACCACCGCTTCGGCGGATTGCAGCTCACGCTCCACATCCGCCAGCGCCTGATGCACCAGCAACCCCATGCACGCCAACGTCACCAGGGCGAAAAAACCGCACACCCAGAGGTTGATCCGCCACAGGGCCGACATGCCTAGCGTCCCGGTGTCGCGGGCATGACGAGCAACGGCGCGGGGCGCGGGCCGTGCAGCTTGTCGACGCCGATCAGGCTCAGGACCAGTAAAAACGGCAGGAGCAGCGCTTTGAGAATTCGCATGATCGATTGCCTCCAGGGTAATGGCCGTTTCAGCCCATGCTAAAACCGCACCGCACGGTGCGAGCTACTACCTTGGTACTGCCTCGCTGGTACTTTCTGCATATTTCATCCGGCCTTCAGGCTTCCTATGCTGGCGCTACCTGTAATGGAGTGCCCTATGCGCCAGCTTGCCCCTTACGCCTTGTTCTACGTGCTGGCGATTGCCTGCGCGGCGGGGCTGGCGACTCAAAGCCAGGCCGCCGATGCGCCGTTGCAGGTGCGTATCGGCTACCTGGGCTATCGCCCCGACCCGGGACCGCTGCTGTCGAACGTCATTCCCGAACCGACCGATGCCGGGTTGCGCGGTGCTGAACTGGCGATCACCGACAGCAACAGCACCGGGCGTTTTCTCAACCACAGCTACAGCCTGGTGAGTGCCAGCGTCGACAGCCCGGATGCGTTGATTCATGCCGCCCAGGCCCAGCACGAACAGGGCCTGCGCCTGTTTGTGGTGAATGCGCCGGCAGAGAGTCTGCGCCGGCTCAGCGCGGTACTTCCCGACAGCCTGTTGTTCAACGCCGGCAGCCCGGACGACAGCCTGCGCACCACCGATTGCCTGCCGAATGTGCTGCACAGCCTGCCCAGCCGGGCGATGCTCGCCGATGCCCTGGGGCAATTCCTGGTGGTGCGCAAATGGCAGCGGGCCCTGCTCATCGTCGGCCCGACCGCAGACGATCAAGCCTACGCCGCCGCCCTGCGCCGCGCGGCCAAACGCTTCGGTGTGCAACTGGTGGCGGAAAAAGCCTGGAGTTTCGACAACGATCAACGACGCAGCGCCCAGGCCGACATGCCGCTGTTCACCCAGACCGCTGAATACGACGTGGTGTTGGTGGCCGACGAACGCGGCGACTTTGGTGAATACGTGCCGTACCAGACCTGGTACCCGCGCCCGGTGGCGGGCACCCAGGGCCTGACCCCGGTGGGCTGGCACAAAACCGTGGAAACCTACGGTGCCGCGCAGTTGCAGAAACGTTTCGAAGCCCTGACCGGGCGCTGGATGAACGACCGCGATTTCGCTGCATGGATGGCCGTGCGCAGCATCGCCAGCGCCGTGAGCAAACTGCGCCAGACCGAGCCCATGGCGATCCGTCAGCTGGAAATCAGCGATCAACTGCCGCTGGACGGCTTCAAGGGGCGCAAGCTCAGTTATCGGCCGTGGAACGGCCAGTTGCGCCAGCCGATCCCCATCGTGCAACCCCGTGCGCTGGTCAGCACCTCGCCCCAGGACGGCTTTCTGCACCCCTTCAACGAAATGGACAGCCTGGGCTACGACAAGCCCGAGGTCAGTTGCCGCTTTCCCTGATCCCTTTTTTCACAACAACGACAACAATAAGGAATCTGCCATGCGCCGCACCCTGCTCTCATGCGCCCTGCTGCTCGCTGCGGGACACGCCGCGGCCAGCACCGCCTGGGTCTCCAACGAAAAGGACAACAGCCTGAGCCTGATCGACATGCAGACCCTGCAAGTCACCGAGACCTTGCCCGTCGGCCAGCGTCCGCGTGGCCTGCTGCTGTCCCACGACAACAAGCTGCTGTACATCTGCGCCAGCGACTCGGACCGGGTGCAGGTGATGGACGTGGCCACGCGCAAGATCATCAAGGAACTGCCTTCGGGCAAGGATCCCGAGCAGTTCGCCCTGCACCCCAACAATCGCTGGTTGTATGTGTCCAACGAAGACGATGCGCTGGTCACGGTGATCGACACCGAAACCTCCAAGGTCCTCAGCCAGATCAACGTCGGCGTCGAACCCGAAGGCATGGCCGTCAGCCCCGATGGGAAATGGGCGGTGAACACCAGCGAAACCACCAACATGCTGCACTGGATCGACACCGGCACCCAGACCCTGGCTGACAGCACCCTGGTGGATCAGCGCCCGCGTTTCGTCGAGTTCTCGGCGGACGGTTCGCAGCTGTGGGCCTCGGCGGAAATCGGCGGCACCGTGACCATTCTCGACGTGGCCAGCCGCAAGATCCTCAAGACCCTGAACTTCCAGATCAAGGGCGTGCACCCGGACAAGGTCCAGCCGGTGGGCGTCAAGCTCAGCGCCGATGGCAAGTACGGCTTCGTCGCGCTGGGCCCGGCCAACCATGTGGCGGTGATCGATGCCAAGACCTTCGAGATTCTCGACTACCTGCTGGTGGGGCGACGGGTCTGGCAGATGGCGTTTACCCCGGATCAAAAGCAGTTGCTGGCCACCAATGGTGTCAGCGGCGACGTCTCGGTGATCGATGTCGAAAGCCTCAAGGTCATCAAATCGGTGAAGGTCGGACGCTATCCCTGGGGCGTGGTGGTGACCCCATGAACGCCCTGGAGGTCAGCGACCTGAGCTTCGCCTACGGGGCCCGAGAGGCCTTGCGCCAAGTCAGTTTCAGTCTGGCATCGGGACGCTTCGCGGCGCTGCTGGGGCCTAACGGAGCCGGTAAATCAACCCTGATCGCCCTGCTCACCCGGCTCTATGACGTACAGCACGGAGACATCCGCGTCGGTGGCTGCTCGTTGTCGAGGACGCCGCGCCCGGCACTTCGGCAGTTGGGCGTGGTGTTTCAACAAAGCACCCTCGACCTGGACCTCAGCGTCGAGCAGAACCTGCGTTATCACGCAGCGCTGCATGGCCTGTCCCGGCGCCAGAGCGCCCTGCGGGTCGAGGCGGAACTGGCCCGGCAGGCCCTGACCGAACGCCGGCGCGAACGGGTACGTGAACTCAATGGCGGGCATCGCCGGCGGGTGGAAATTGCCCGCGCCCTGCTGCATGAGCCACGTCTTCTGCTGCTCGACGAAGCCAGCGCCGGACTCGATCCGGCCAGTCGCCTGGCGCTCAACCAGCACATTCGCAACCTGTGCCGCGAGCAGCGCATCAGCGTGCTCTGGACCACCCATTTGCTCGACGAAGTGCAGCCCAGCGATGACTTGCTGATTCTCCATCAAGGCCGGCTGGTCGCCAGTGGGCAGGCCGACGCGCTGAGCCTGGAACACGGCGGCGATCTGGGTTCGGCCTTCACCCGTCTCACGACTTCCGGAGCTGCCCGATGAATGCGTACTGGCAATGTTTCAGCGGCATCGTGCTGCGCGAATGGCTGCGTTTCGTTCTGCAGCGCACGCGGTTTCTCAGCGCGCTGGTGCGGCCCTTGTTGTGGCTGCTGGTGTTCGCCGCGGGTTTTCGTGCGGCCCTCGGCATCGCGATCATCGAGCCCTACGACACCTACATTCCTTACGAGGTGTACATCATTCCGGGCCTGGCCTGCATGATCCTGCTGTTCAACGGCATGCAGGGTTCGCTGTCGATGGTCTACGACCGCGAGATGGGCAGCATGCGCGTGCTGTTGACCAGCCCCCTGCCCCGGACCTTTCTGCTGTGCAGCAAGCTGTTGGCCACGGCGCTGATTTCGTTGTTGCAGGTGTATGCGTTTCTGGCGATCGCCTGGGTCTACGGTGTGCGACCGCCGGCCATGGGCCTGTTGTGGGCCTTGCCGGCGTTGCTGCTGGTGGCGCTGATGCTCAGTGCCCTGGGCCTTTTGCTGTCGAACGCGATCCGCCAGCTGGAGAACTTTGCCGGGGTCATGAACTTCGTGATTTTCCCGCTGTTTTTCCTCTCTTCGGCCCTGTATCCGCTGTGGAAGATGCGCGAGTCGAGTGAATGGTTGTACTGGCTGTGCGCCCTGAACCCGTTCACCCATGCCGTGGAACTGGTGCGGTTTGCCTTGTATGAACGCTTCAATGCCCTGGCGCTGGCGGTGTGCGTGGGGCTGACCCTGCTGTTTTCGTTGCTGGCCGTGTTGACGTTCAACCCGCAACACGCCGCCTTGCGCAAATCCGGCTGACCGACCTCCCGAAGGACCAAAATTACTACTTTAGTACTGGTTTTCCTGTCTATCGTCGCATTCCAAACGCAGCGTGACTGGCATGTAATGGGTCCATAACGATAAGGACTGAACCCATGCCGCATGCCCGACGTCGCCTGCTGCGTCTCTCTCTTGCTGCGTTGTCGCTGAGCCTGTGGCTGGGCAACGCCCACGCTCAAGCCCCGCTGTTTTCCGCAGAGGGCTATCGCATCGACCTGTACCGCAGCCCGACGCCCCATGAGTTGCCGGGCGCGACCCTCGTCGACACACCGGCCCTGCAAACCCTGCTGGAACAAAGCCCGCGCCCGCTGCTGATCGACGTCTACCGCCGCCCATGGCTGCAAGGCCAATTCATCGAAGACCAGCCCCACGAAAACCTGCCCGGCAGCCATTGGCTGGCCAATACCGGTGATGGTGAGCTGACGCCACAGTGGCAAGACTATTTCGCGCACAACCTGAAAAAACTGACCGCCGGTGACCCGACGCAACCACTGGTCTTTTACTGCCGCTCCGACTGCTGGCTGAGCTGGAATGCGGTCAAGCGCGCGGCCAGCCTGGGCTATAAGACACTGTACTGGTACCGTGACGGTGTGGACGCCTGGCAGGCGGCCAACCTGCCGGTGACGCCGGCCCGGCCCGAACCCTTTCCCTGAGCTTTACGCGTGCGTGTTGTTGCCACACCATAATCAAAATAATGAGGTGAAAGGCTATGTACAAAATTCTGATTGCCGATGATCACCCGCTGTTTCGCGAAGCCATCCATAACGTCATCAGCGACGGCTTTGCCGGCAGCGAAGTGATGGAAACCGCCGACCTGGACAGCGCCCTGGCCCTGACCCAGGAACACGATGACCTGGACCTGATCCTGCTCGACCTGAACATGCCCGGCATGCACGGGCTCAATGGCTTGATCAACCTGCGCAACGAAGCGCCGACCATTCCGGTGGTGATCGTGTCCGCCGAGCAAGACAAGCAAATCGTCCTGCAAGCCATCACTTACGGCGCCGTGGGCTTCATTACCAAATCTTCGCCCCGCAGCCAGATGACCGATGCGATCCAGCAGATTCTCAACGGCAACGTCTACTTGCCTCCGGACATTATCCGCTCGGCCAGAACCGGCACGCACCGGCGGATGAACGACACCCCGAGCTTCCCGCCGGAGCTGCTCCAGGCCCTGACCCGCAAGCAATTGCAGGTGCTGGAACGCATGACCAAGGGTGAGTCCAACAAACAGATCGCCTACACCCTGGAAATCGCCGAAACCACGGTCAAGGCCCACGTCTCGGCGATCCTGCGCAAGCTCAACGTGCACAACCGGGTGCAGGCGATCCTGAGTGCCGGGGACATTGATTTCGGGTCGTATTTGCGGCGGTGAGGCTTGCCTGAAGACCGCATAACGGCTATCGCGAGCAGGCTCGCTCCCACAGGGATTTAGCCGATCCAGTGTGGGAGCAGGGCGGCGTTCCGACGAAGGGGCCGGCACCTGCACCCGAGCACTCAAGGCCGAGCGAGCAAATGACTCATGGCTGTCTTGAGCTTCATCGGCCGTACCGGCTTGTGCATCAGGGTGTGCCCCAGTTCGCGGATCTGCTGCTTGAGCTCGTTGCTGTAGTTGGCGGTGATCATCATCGCCGGGATCGGTGAGCCGCGCCGGGCATTGATCCGGGCCACGGCGTCCACACCGTTCTGATCGTTGTCCAGGTGATAGTCGGCGATCAGCAGGTCCGCGTCGGCGTGGTAGTTGTCCACTTGCCGTGCCAGGTCCTCTTCCGACAGTGCCGTGACCACCCGGCAGCCCCAACCTTCCAGCAGCGTGCGCATGCCGGCGCAAATGGTCGCATCGTTGTCCAGCACCCAGATCCGCGCCCCGCGCAGCCGTTCGAGCATCGGCTCGCTCATCAGCAAACCGGGGGCTGCCTGCGGCGCGGTGGCGCTTAACGGCACTTCGACGCAGAACATCGAGCCCTTGCCCGGCCACGAACGAACCTGAACCCGATGCCCGAGAATGCCGGCGATCTTTTCGACGATCGCCAGGCCCAGCCCGAGGCCGCGATCCTGATCCGGGCGTTGCACATCGCCACGTTTGAACTCCTGGAAAATCTCTTCCAGGCGATTTTCGTCAATGCCCATGCCGCTGTCCCAGACTTGAATCGACAGGCGCTGGTGATGACGCCTGCAACCCAGCACCACGCGACCGCTGTAGGTGTAGCGAATGGCATTGCTCAACAGGTTGCGCAGGATGCGCGCCAACAACTGGATATCGCTGCGCACCAGTGCCGAACAGGCAATGAAATGCAGCTCCAGGCCTTCGCTGCGAGCGACCTGGGTGTATTCCGCCGCCAGGGTGTCCAACAGCTCGCTCAGGGCGAACGGCGCAATGTCGGCCTTGATCACCCCGGCATCGAGTTTGGAAATATCCACCAGGGTGCCCAACAGGTTTTCCACGTCTTCCAGGGAGTTGCTGACATTGCGCACCAGCACCTCGTTGCTGACCGCCTCGCGGCGCTCCAGCAAGGCACTGGTAAACAACCGCGCCGCGTTCAAGGGTTGCAGCAGGTCATGGCTGACGGCTGCGAGAAACTTGGTCTTCGACAGGTTGGCTTGCTCGGCCTCCTGCTTGGCCTCGCGCAAGCGTGATTCGACCCGGCGACGCTCCTCGATCTCACGCAACAACTGGTCGTTGAGGGTGGTCAGTTCCGCAGTGCGTTCGCGCACCCGCAGCTCCAGATTCTGGTAAGCCTGATGCAACGCCTCGGCGGTGCGGCGGCGCTCGGTGATGTCGCGGATCAACACGAAAATCCCCACCACCTCGCCGCTGGCCAGCCGATTGGGCACGTAGGAACGCAGCATGTAGCGTTCCTGATTATTGACGTTGGTTTCGGCGACCTCGAACGTCACGCTCTCCCCCGCCAGCGCCCTGGCCACGTAGGACTCCAGGCGCTGGTAATGCTGCTCGCTGTGCACTTCGCGCAAGCTTTGGCCGAGCATCACGCCCCGTGGCCAGCAGTACCATTCTTCGTAGACCTTGTTGGTGAATTCGTAGACCAGGTCGGCGTTCAGATAGGCGATCAACGCCGGCACATGGTCGGTGATCAGGCGGATCCAGCGCTCGCTTTCGCTCAGGGCTTCGGCGTGCTGGTAGCGTTCGGTGATGTCGGTGAAGGTGTTGACGAATCCGCCCGTGGGCAGCGGATGGGTGCGAATCTCCAGGACCCGGCCATCGTAGAGGCGTTGTTCGCACTCCTGCGTGGGCCGCCCGTTGGCGTCGCGGCTGGCCGGGGTCAGCAGGGTCAATTCGCTGTCGGCGATCACTTCGGCAAACGGACGATGGGCCGCTACCGGTGCCAGGCCACTGAGTTCGAGGAACCGGCGATTCCACAGTTCCAGGATGCCTTCGGCGTTGACCATCGCCACCCCTTGGGAGAGGTTGTCCACCGCCCGTTGCAACAGGTGCGACTTCTGCGCCACCGCTTGCTCGCGGCGCACGGTTTCGCTGAGTTTGACGTCGGTAATGTCGGTGAACAGAATCACCCGCCCGCCTTCCTGGGTAGGCCGCTCGCTGACTTGCAACCAGCGACCGTCCTGCAGGCGATACAGCAGGTTTTCGTCGGCATGCCCGCGCGGCTCTTCGGTGAACAGGCCGTTGTTCATCATCAGGCGCTTGACCTCGGTCAGGCGCATGCCGGCGCTGATCCGCACCCGGCTGTTGCTCCAGAAGGCCTTGAAGCGGCTGTTGAACAGGACGATGCATTGCTGGGCATCGAACAGCACGAAGGCGTCGGAGATGCTCTCGATCGCGTCGATAAGGTGTTGATGAGCTGTTTCTGCGCGCAAGCGCGCTTCGCTGAGCAAGTGGTTGCCGGCCTTGAGTTCGGCCATGGCCTGGTTCAAGGCGTCGGTGCGCTCTCGCACCTGCTCGGCCAGCACCACCGAATGCTGGAACGCGGCGTAGGGATCATTGCCCCGGGTGATGCCGGACTCGATGCGTTCGATCAACGCGGCGTTGATGCGTTGCAGTTTCTGGTTGTCGTGTTGCAGGCCGGCGATCTGCGCCCGCAGTTCAGCGCAGTCCGAGGGACCGCCCTCGGGCAATGGCAACGCCGGTGAATGTCTGGTTGATGTGCATGCCATTGAACTGTTCTCCGTAGGTGTTGAACCCCATCACCCGCTGCTCGCGCAAGAAGGCGCCGATCTGCTCGAGGCTACCGTCGTCCTCCAGCTCCAGGCGCCGCAGAAAACAATCGCAGCCTATGGTCAGCAGCAAATCACCGAGACGCTCCTGCAAGCCGTCGAACAGGCTCTGCAGGTTCGGCAGCATGGGACCGGGGGTCATGGCGGTGAGGACGATGCCGTTCTCCACGGCGCAATAGAAACTCAGGCTCAAATCGGCATGAACCTGCTGAATGGCACGCACGTAATACTGCTCGTTGATCCGCACCGCCAAGGGGTGCGCGGCGAAGATCCGGTGATCGAGCTCGGCCACCGGCACGCCGATGTGTCGGGCGTACTCGGCGGCGGCCGGCTCGGCATTGAGTTCGAAGACCCGCCGCGAAGCGCTGTCGGCTCCGGTGACCACCAGTTTCTCCGCCCGGGGCAGGATGTGATGGGTGGTGAACACTTCGAAGTCCAGCCACGTATTGACCAGCACCACGACTGCCGCGCCGCTGTGAAACTCGCCGTCGAAGTAGACATGGGTGTGGGTCAGGTAGTTGTCGTCGCCGGCCGAACCGCCGAAATGCGGAATGTCGCCCAGCGCGGCGCTCAAGGCCGCCAGGACCATTTCTTCGCGGCTGGACAGGCCATCGAGCAAGGTCAGGGCAAAGCTGTTGCCCTTGATCGGTGCCAGGGTGTTGCTGCGACAGCCGCCGACCAGGCGCTCGACCATTTGCTGGGCGTCGATCAGGCTGAAGCGTTCCATTTCGTCGATCAGTTCGAGGGCGATGGAGAAGTGCCGGTGATCGAAACCGACCGCCGTCACGCAATTGCGTCCATACCCCAGCGGCGTGATTTCCCCGGCGCTGGTGCAGCCCGCCAGGCGAATGCCGCCGAAGCTCTGTTGCAAGGCCTGCCCCAGCGCCTGCAAATCGTACTCGGCGGAACAGAAGAACAGCACGAACCCCAGGTGCGGATGCAATAACTGTCGCGCCAGCTCCTGCGCCACCTGCCGGGCATCAGTGGCCTGGGACATCGCGCTGACGATACCTTCGTTCTGGACCTGCTGCATCGTCGCCTCCCGCAGGTGCGCATGTATGAGGTACGAGTGTACGAAGCCTGCGGGGGTGCGACCTATGCTACTTGGGTAGCGGTCAGGCGCTTCGATGGGATGAGAGCCGGAGCGTGGAAACTGGATGGCGGGGGCTTTTGTGGCGAGGGAGCTTGCCCCCGCCGGGCGACGAAGCGGCCCCTGCTTGGCCGATGCGCGACCAGAAGCAGGGGCCGCTTCGCGACCCAAAGCGGGAGCAAGCGCCCTCGCCACTGGAAAGGGTCGGACGATCAACCCCTTACCAGGTGACGACAGCCCCCACCGCAAACGTATCGGTGTCTTCGTTCTGGGCGCTGGTATCGTGCCCGTCGATTTTGAACTGGTTGTACTCGGCCACCAGCTTGAGGTTGTCGTTCACGTCATGGAACAGCGCGACGCCGCGGGTTTCATAGTCGGCGCCACTGCCGACCACGCCGTTGCCATCGTCATTGGTCTTGCCACAGGACAGCGCCAGGCGGTTTTTCCCCAGTTTGTAGGAGCCCTGCAGCAGATAACCGTCGCTGTCGACGTTGCGCAGGGTCGGCTCCCCGGCATTGTTGGTGAAGAACGGGTTGATGCCCTTGGCCTGGAAACCGGAACCGACCAGGGTCAGCCCGCCCATTTTCGCCTGCACCCCATAACCGACGCCTTTTGAAGTGACGCTGTTGACGGTGGAGTCGGTATTGTCGGATGTCTGGTAGCTGCCGTTGACCCAGCTATAGATCTGCGCGCCGGCCAGGTCGAACTGGTAGGTGATTTCGCTCTCGGTGCGCGGGTTCTCCTGATAGGCCTTGCCGGTCGGGCTGCTGTCGTTGGTGTCCACCGGGTCCATGATGCCCACCGCCACGCGCAGACCGTCCATCACCGGTGTGCGGTAAGTGATCTGCGACGTCGGGAAAGGATAGGGATAACCGGTGCCGATGTTGCCGAACGAGACCCCGCCACCGTCCACCAGCCCCAGGGTGTCGCTGACCTGGCCGTACCCGGCCAGCAGTTCATCGAGCAGGATGTTGGAGCGGGCAAACAGGCCGAAGTCCTTGCCGATCAGCACTTCACCCCATTGCGGGTTGGCCACGGTGCCGTAGAACTGGCGGACATCGATGGCGGTGTCGGTGCCATTGGTTTCACTGTCGTTGATGGTCACCCAGAACGAAGCCCGGGCGCCGAGCTTGAGATCATCGACCTGTTTGCCCATGTTGAAGCCCAGGTAGTTGGGCAGGAACCCCATCTTCACCCGCGCCTGCCGACGGTCGTACTGGTCCCCTTCACGGTTGACGTCACTGTTCACGTAAAAGGCGTTGATATAGCCGTCAGTGGAGAACGTGGTCTGGTCCTTGTCGTACAGCATGATCTCGGCCTCGGCCATCGAGCTCAGGCCAAGGGCCGGCAGGCTGGCGATGAAGACCGGTAAAAGACGATGCTTGAAGTTCTTATTGTTGTGCATGGCGCGCTCCGCGACTGGTGACGAGGTGTCGGAGGCGATTATCGAAAGCGGACCGGCGGCGCCATACGCTGCCTTGGGGGCGGTTTGCAGCTGCTTTGGAGCGGCCGGCGGTGCGCAACAAGTTCGGCGTAAGACCGCTTGTCGGCAGGGCCAGCAACTTAAGGTGTAGGGCCTGTGGCCCCCGAGGTGGGGGCCACAGGAACCGCTACTGACTGGACAGCCGCCTTCAATGACATGCAGGCCACCACCACGGGGAAAATGAAACTACCCTCAATACTCGTCCAGACAGAAACAGCCACCATGCCCGCCTTGATTGAAGCCTTCCTCGACCCGGCCTCCTCGACCTACAGTTACGTGGTCTATGAAGCCGATGGCAGTCAGTGCGCAATCGTCGACCCCGTGCTCGACTACGATCCGGCTGCGGGGCGCACCGCCAGCACCCAGGCAGACCGCATCATCGCGTTCGTTCGCGAACACCGGTTGCAGGTGCAATGGCTGCTGGAAACCCACGCCCATGCCGATCACCTGTCGGCTGCGTCGTATTTGCGTCGGGAACTGGGCGGCCAGATGGCCATCGGCGCATCGATCAGCAAGGTCCAGGAGGTGTTCAAGGCGCTGTTCAACCTTGAGCCAGAGTTCTGCGTGGACGGTTCGCAGTTCGACCATCTGTTCGCCCCGGACGAATCGTTCAGGATCGGCAATCTGAAAGCCACCGCCCTGCACGTCCCCGGCCACACCCCGGCGGATATGGCCTACGTGATCGACGGCGAGCAGATCCTGGTGGGCGACACACTGTTCATGCCGGACGTGGGCACCGCGCGTTGCGACTTCCCCGGCGGTAATGCGCATCATCTGTACGCTTCGATCCAGAAGCTGCTGGCCTTCCCGGCCGGTGTGAAACTCTACGTCTGCCACGACTACCCGCCTGAAGGTCGGCAAGCGCAATGCCAGAGCACCGTTGGCGAGCAACGAAAAAGCAACATTCATGTACATGACGGCATCGACGAAAACACCTTCGTCGCCATGCGCACCCGGCGCGACAGGGGGCTGGGGATGCCGACGTTGTTGCTGCCGGCGATCCAGGTCAATGTGCGGGCGGGAAATCTGCCGCCCGCGGAAGGTAATGGCGTGACCTACCTGAAAATTCCGATCAATCAGATGTAGCGTTGGTCAAAACCGGCTCCATACTCCAGCCGCCGGCAGGCTCGTTGTAGGTGAATGCAAGCGTCTGACCCGCCTCAATGACATGCTCGATTTCATCCGCCCCCCGGGCATGACATATCCTGGTTTCGTAGGGTGCCTCGCTGACGACCAAAACTACGCCATTGGCCGCCGCCACGTCCGGTAGATACACCAAGGGCAAATAGTTGCCGTAGGACAACGTGTATCGAACAAACTTTTCTCCATCGCAGGGTGCAGGAATCGATTGCGAATGATCTTCAGGCGAACAGTCGCGGACCTGTAATTGCCATTGCTCGCTACCGTCGAGACAGACGAAGGCCACTGCATCACCTGCTGACAGCGTCACCCGAGCCATCGGGACATCACTGTTGCGCATATCCAGTACACATTCAGCGCTGGCGTCCGAACAGACCAGCAGCCTGTGTGATTCCGCACTCAGGATGGGAGGCAGTGAGACCGTCGGCGACCAATGCTCGTCACTGATTCTGAACAGCATGTGACGGGCCGAGGGCAGGCTTTTGGCACGTGCGACAGTGGGGTTGGCCTGTTCGACATCCTGAAGCCCCAACGTACGTGCACGAAACTGATTCGAGTAGATGATGTTATCGACCAGTCGATGCCTGAGCGACCAGTCTGTATTGATGATGTAATGATTCATGATAGGAGAATTGGCATTACCGGCCCCGAACCATGACATCAGTGAGCCCGATATGTCTTTCGGCACAAAAAAAGGAAGCACCATACGGGCGGCCTGAATCGATCTGAGCTCACCCGCAGGCTTGACCTCTTTACCCACCTCGTCGATGAAGGCCTTGAGAGCGGAGTCCGAAGGGGTGTTGGAACCGATCCAGCGTTGATTGACGCCCGGCCAGAAACCGGGGTCTCGCTCGCCAGCGTTATAAGAGACGACAACATTTTTGAATCCCGGCAAGCCCCAGATCTGAGACACACTCAAATTCTTATACGTTGGGGAAATAATCGAGTCGCCGAAAGAAGACTTCAAAATACCTATAAGTTCTGCATGCGCCGCAGAGGTAAATTTCCGGAATTGATGGAAGTTCACGATCACGATTTCTTTTCTACGGTCCCATCCCGAACCGAAGTGAAAGGACTTGATTCCATTAATGATATCGCCCTGAATGGTTCGGCCATTGGTTGTGCTGTGATAAACCATGAATCGCCGGGGATCACCCGCCAGATATCCGGAATAGTGGTGAACCCTGATATCCAGCACTCGAATGCCCGCGTTCAGTTGTTCATGAGGCGAAACATCCTGGCAAACTTCCATAGAAGGAGCGAACTCGGCCTTCAGGTCAAATCCCGAATTATGAGTACCCGGCAAAATGGCCGAATGTATCGGCAAATTCCGCACGCCCGTATAAGTGCTCATCCAGTGCGTACGATTATTATTGAAAGGCTTGCATACGCCACCGCTCCAGCTTCCTCCCGGACACCAGCCACCCATTATTCCGATCTCGAACTCATCGCTGGCGGATGCCGGCCCGTGATTCAGTAGCGATTGCGGATCTACCGACTGTATGACCGCCGCACTTTCAAAGTAAGGTCCAAAAACCGGAGGCAGGTATTCTTTTATATGACCGAGCGCA
Organism: Pseudomonas fluorescens group sp. PF-69; assembly: GCF_054481235.1. Lineage (NCBI taxonomy): Bacteria > Pseudomonadati > Pseudomonadota > Gammaproteobacteria > Pseudomonadales > Pseudomonadaceae > Pseudomonas > Pseudomonas fluorescens group sp. PF-69. The sequence continues at coordinate 5,642,294 of NZ_JBTMNC010000001.1, forward strand.
TCCAGATCATCAACACACACATCCAGCGAACTAGCCAATGCAACTTTATCCAATAGGGAATTCATCTTGTACCTCAACAGTTATTTAACAATGGAGGAAACAACATAAACGGAGCCCTATCAGATAAACATGGACCCAAACTGTAGATTGGCGTTGTACAGGTGTGACTTATTGATTCAACAACAATAACAACGCCATCGAATGTTATTTATCCAGCGTCATTCCATTGGCCGGCAACGGCAGCGCCGTCTTGTATCGCACCTGCTTGAGCGCAAAGCTCGAACGGATGTTCGCCACCCCCGGCACCTTGGTCAGAAAGTCCATCATGAAGCGCTCCAGCGACTGGATGGTCGGCACCAGCACGCGGATCAGGTAGTCCGGGTCTCCCGCCATCAGGTAGCACTCCATGACTTCCGGGCGATCGGAAATCGCCTCTTCGAAATGCTGCAACGCCTCCTCCACCTGTTTTTCCAGGCTGACATGGATGAACACGTTCACGTGCAACCCCAGCAGGTCGGCATCGAGCAGGGTCACTTGCTCGCGAATCAGGCCCAGCTCCTCCATCGCCTTGACCCGGTTGAAGCACGGTGTCGGCGAGAGGTTCACCGAGCGGGCGAGGTCGGCGTTGGTGATCCGCGCGTTCTCCTGAAGGCTGTTGAGAATGCCGATATCGGTACGGTCCAGTTTGCGCATGAGATAAAACCACCTGTTTTTTATGTTTATGGAGATTTTTTATCTGCAAATGATCGTCAGCGCAACGAAACAGAGAGAAATATTCTTCTTGGCCGGGCCTATGATGTTTGTAGGACAAGATTTCTTCCACAGAACGAAATCTGTCAGCTCACTACAAGAAATTCACAAGATCGAGCGTAGAAGCCATGAACCAAGCGTACGAACCGCTGCGCCTGCACGTTCCCGAACCCTCGGGCCGTCCCGGTTGTAAAACCGACTTCTCCTACCTGCGTCTGACCGACGCCGGCACGGTGCGCAAACCCTCCATCGACGTTGAACCGACCGATACCGCCGATCTGGCCAAGGGCCTGATTCGCGTGCTCGACGACCAGGGCAATGCCCTCGGTCCGTGGGCTGAAGGCGTGCCAGTCGAGATCCTGCGCAAAGGCATGCGCGCCATGCTCAAGACGCGGATCTATGACAACCGCATGGTGGTCGCCCAGCGCCAGAAGAAAATGTCGTTCTACATGCAGAGCCTCGGCGAAGAAGCCATCGGCAGCGGCCAGGCCCTGGCGTTGAACATCGACGACATGTGCTTCCCGACCTACCGCCAGCAAAGCATCCTGATGGCCCGTGAAGTGCCGCTGGTGGACCTGATCTGCCAACTGCTGTCCAACGAGCGCGATCCGCTCAAGGGCCGTCAATTGCCGATCATGTATTCGGTCAAGGACGCAGGTTTCTTCACCATCTCCGGCAACCTCGCCACCCAGTTCGTGCAAGCGGTGGGCTGGGGCATGGCCTCGGCGATCAAGGGCGACACCAAAATCGCCTCGGCCTGGATCGGCGACGGCGCCACCGCCGAATCGGACTTCCACACCGCCCTGACCTTCGCCCACGTGTACCGCGCGCCAGTGATCCTCAACGTGGTCAACAACCAGTGGGCGATCTCCACCTTCCAGGCCATCGCCGGTGGTGAAGCGACCACCTTCGCCGGTCGTGGCGTGGGTTGCGGCATCGCTTCGCTGCGGGTCGACGGCAACGATTTCTATGCGGTCTACGCCGCTTCTGCCTGGGCCGCCGAACGCGCCCGCCGCAACCTCGGCCCGACCATGATCGAATGGGTCACCTACCGTGCCGGCCCACACTCGACCTCCGACGATCCGTCCAAATACCGTCCTGCCGACGACTGGAGTCATTTCCCGTTGGGCGACCCGATCGCGCGCCTCAAGCAGCACCTGATCAAGGTCGGCCACTGGTCCGAAGAGGAACACGCCGCCGTCAGCGCCGAACTGGAAGCCGAAGTGATCGCCGCGCAGAAGGAAGCCGAACAGTACGGCACCCTCGCCGGCGGCCAGATTCCAAGCGCCGCGACCATGTTCGAAGACGTCTACAAAGAGATGCCGGAGCACTTGAAGCGCCAGCGTCAGGAACTGGGGATCTGACATGAACGATCACAACAACAATATTCAGTTGGACACCGCCATGACCACGACCACCATGACCATGATCCAGGCCCTGCGCTCGGCCATGGATGTGATGCTTGAGCGTGACGACGATGTCGTGGTGTTCGGCCAGGACGTCGGCTACTTCGGTGGCGTGTTCCGTTGCACCGAAGGCTTGCAGACCAAGTACGGCACCTCGCGGGTGTTCGACGCGCCGATCTCCGAAAGCGGCATCGTCGGCACTGCGGTAGGCATGGGCGCCTACGGCCTGCGGCCGGTGGTGGAGATCCAGTTCGCCGACTACGTTTACCCGGCCTACGACCAGATCATTTCCGAAGCCGCCCGCCTGCGTTATCGCTCGGCCGGCGAATTCACCGCACCGCTGACCCTGCGCATGCCCTGCGGCGGCGGCATCTACGGTGGCCAGACCCACAGCCAGAGTATCGAGGCACTGTTCACCCAAGTGTGCGGCCTGCGCACCGTCATGCCGTCCAACCCCTACGATGCCAAGGGACTGTTGATCGCCTCCATCGAAAACGATGACCCGGTGATCTTCCTCGAGCCCAAGCGCCTGTACAACGGCCCGTTCGACGGCCACCACGACCGTCCGGTGACCCCTTGGTCGAAACACCCCGCCGCTCAGGTTCCGGATGGCTATTACACCGTGCCGCTGGACGTTGCCGCCATTGCCCGTCCGGGCAAGGATGTCACCGTACTGACCTACGGCACCACGGTGTACGTGTCGCTGGTCGCCGCCGAAGAAAGCGGCGTGGATGCCGAAGTCATCGACCTGCGCAGCCTGTGGCCGCTGGACCTGGAAACCATCGTCAAGTCGGTGAAGAAAACCGGGCGCTGTGTGGTGGTCCATGAAGCCACCCGCACCTGCGGTTTCGGTGCCGAGCTGGTGGCGCTGGTGCAAGAGCATTGCTTCCACCACCTGGAAGCGCCGATCGAACGCGTCACCGGTTGGGACACCCCCTACCCGCACGCGCAGGAGTGGGCGTATTTCCCTGGTCCGTCCCGAGTGGGCGCGGCGTTGAAACGGGTCATGGAGGTCTGAATGGGCACGCACGTTATTAAAATGCCGGACATTGGCGAAGGTATTGCAGAAGTTGAACTGTCGGTGTGGCACGTCAAGGTCGGCGACATGGTCGTCGAAGATCAGGTGCTGGCCGATGTCATGACCGACAAGGCGATGGTCGATATCCCGTCGCCGGTGCATGGCAAAGTCATCGCCCTTGGCGGCCAGCCAGGCGAAGTCATGGCGGTCGGCAGTGTGCTGATCAGCATTGAAGTCGAAGGCGCGGGCAACGTTAAAGAGTCGGCTCAGCCAGCGGCCGCTGTCAAAGAAGCACCGACTGCAGCCCCGAAAGTGGAAGCCGTGGTCGAAAGCAAACCGGTCGCTGCCGCCGCGCCACGCCCGGCCGTGTGCCAGGGCCCGATGGTGGCCCGTGAAGCGAATGAGCGTCCGCTGGCGTCCCCGGCCGTACGCAAGCATGCACTGGACCTGGGCATCCAGTTGCGTCTGGTACGCGGTACCGGCCCGGCCGGTCGGGTGCTGCACGAAGACCTAGAGACTTACCTGGCCCAGGGCCAGTCGAATGCCTCGAGCGTCAGCAGCGCTTACACCCAGCGCAACGATGAAGAGCAAATCCCGGTGATCGGCATGCGCCGCAAGATCGCCCAACGCATGCAGGACGCAACCCAGCGTGCGGCCCACTTCAGCTACGTCGAAGAAATCGACGTCACCGCTGTCGAAGAACTGCGCGCGCACCTCAACGAAAAACACGGTGCGACCCGTGGCAAGCTGACCTTGTTGCCGTTCCTGGTCCGCGCCCTGGTCGTCGCCCTGCGCGACTTCCCGCAGATCAATGCCCGTTACGACGACGAAGCCCAGGTCATCACCCGCCTCGGCGCGGTGCATGTGGGCATCGCCACCCAGGCCGACATCGGCTTGATGGTGCCGGTGGTGCGCCACGCCGAAGCCCGCAGCCTGTGGGACAGTGCGGCGGAAATCGCCCGACTGGCCACCGCCGCACGCAATGGCAAGGCCAGCCGCGATGAACTGTCCGGCTCGAGCATCACCCTGACCAGCCTCGGCGCCCTCGGCGGCATCGTCAGCACCCCGGTGCTGAACCTGCCTGAAGTGGCCATCGTCGGCGTCAACAAGATCGTCGAACGGCCGATGGTGATCAAAGGCCAGATCGTGATCCGCAAGATGATGAACCTCTCCAGCTCCTTCGATCACCGCGTGGTCGACGGCATGGACGCGGCGCAATTCATCCAGGCCATGCGCGGCCTGCTCGAACAACCCGCCACCCTGTTTGTGGACTGATTTCTGGAGAGGCATGCATGCAAACTCTGAACACCACGCTGCTGATCATCGGCGGCGGCCCCGGCGGTTATGTGACGGCGATCCGTGCCGGCCAGTTGGGCATTGCGACCATTCTGGTAGAAGGCCAGTCCCTGGGCGGCACCTGCCTGAACATCGGCTGCATTCCGTCCAAGGCACTGATCCACGTCGCCGAACAGTTTCACCAGACGCAACAGCACAGCCAGCATTCGGCCCTGGGCATCAGCGTGTCGGCGCCGACCCTGGACATCGGCAAGAGCGTCGAGTGGAAGGACGGCGTCGTCGATCGCCTGACCACCGGCGTCGCCGCGCTGCTGAAAAAGAACAAGGTCCAGGTCATTCAAGGCTGGGCCAGGGTCATCGACGGCAAGACTGTCGAAGTGGGCGACACGCGCATTCAATGTGAGCATCTGGTGCTGGCGACGGGCTCCAAAAGCGTGAACCTGCCCATGCTGCCGATTGGCGGGCCGATCATTTCGTCCACCGAAGCCCTGGCGCCGAAATCAGTCCCAAAACGGCTGATCGTGGTGGGCGGCGGCTACATCGGCCTGGAACTGGGCATTGCCTATCGCAAGCTCGGTGCCGAGGTCAGTGTGGTCGAGGCGCAGGAGCGGATTCTGCCGGCCTACGACGCCGAACTGACCCAGCCTGTGCATGACGAACTGAAAAAGCTCGGCGTGAAACTTTACTTGAAGCACAGCGTTCAAGGCTTTGATTCCAAATCAAATACCCTGCAAGTGCTTGCCCCCAACGGCGACACCCTGAACCTGGAAACCGATCAGGTGCTGGTGGCCGTCGGTCGCAAGCCGAACACTCAGGGCTGGAACCTTGAAGCGCTGGACCTGGCGATGAACGGCGCGTCGATCAAGATCGACCATCGTTGCCAGACCAGCATGCACAACGTCTACGCCATCGGCGACCTCAGCGGCGAACCGATGCTCGCTCACCGGGCCATGGCCCAGGGCGAGATGGTCGCCGAGCTGATCAGCGGCAAGTCCCGCGAGTTCAACCCGACGGCCATCGCCGCGGTGTGCTTCACCGACCCGGAACTGGTGGTGGTCGGCCAGACGCCGGACGAAGCCAAGGCTGCCGGGCTGGACTGCATCGTGTCCAGCTTCCCGTTCGCCGCCAATGGCCGGGCGATGACCCTGGAATCGAAAAGCGGCTTCGTGCGCGTGGTCGCCCGTCGTGACAACCATGTGATCGTGGGCTGGCAAGCGGTAGGCGTCGGGGTGTCCGAATTGTCGACGGCCTTTGCGCAAAGCCTGGAAATGGGCGCGCAGCTGGAAGACATCGGTGGCACCATCCATGCGCATCCGACGCTCGGCGAGGCGGTGCAGGAAGCGGCGTTGCGGGCCCTTGGCCACGCGTTGCACCTCTAAATGGTGGTGGCAACACCGGACCCTTCGCGAGCAGGCTCGCTCCCACATTTGAAATGCAATCCCCTGTGGGAGCGAGCCTGCTCGCGAATTCTTGAGGCCAACACGATTTATCGGCCTGCCATCCGATAGTCTGGGCTGCGATTTAGCCCGAGAATGAAGTATTGTTGTGCCCATCCGAAAAAATGTCAGAAGCCTTGAACCGTTTCGGCGGTTGTTAAGTGATAGAGGGTGTCATGGGTAACGAAAGCATCAATTGGGACAAGCTGGGTTTTGACTACATCAAGACCGACAAGCGCTATCTGTCGCACTGGCGTAATGGCGAGTGGGACAAAGGCACCCTGACCGAAGACAACGTGCTGCACATCAGCGAAGGCTCCACTGCCCTTCACTATGGCCAGCAATGCTTCGAAGGCCTGAAGGCCTATCGTTGCAAGGACGGTTCGATCAACCTGTTCCGTCCGGACCAGAACGCCGCGCGCATGCAACGCAGCTGCGCCCGCCTGCTGATGCCGCACGTATCCACCGAGCAGTTCATCGAAGCGTGCAAGGAAGTGGTCCGCGCCAACGAGCGTTTCATTCCGCCTTACGGCACCGGCGGCGCGCTGTACCTGCGTCCGTTCGTGATCGGCGTCGGCGACAACATCGGCGTGCGTACCGCACCCGAGTTCATCTTCTCGATCTTCTGCATTCCGGTAGGCGCCTACTTCAAGGGTGGCCTGACCCCGCATAACTTCCTGATCTCCAGCTACGACCGCGCCGCCCCGCAGGGCACCGGTGCAGCCAAGGTCGGTGGCAACTACGCGGCCAGCCTGATGCCGGGCTCCCAGGCCAAGAAGGCGCATTTCGCCGACGCGATCTACCTGGACCCGATGACCCACAAGAAGATCGAGGAAGTCGGTTCGGCCAACTTCTTCGGGATCACCCACGACAACAAGTTCGTGACCCCGAACTCGCCATCCGTGCTGCCGGGCATCACCCGTCTGTCGCTGATCGAACTGGCGAAAACCCGCCTGGGCCTGGAAGTGGTCGAAGGCGACGTGTTCATCGACAAGCTGTCGGACTTCAAGGAAGCCGGTGCCTGCGGTACTGCCGCCGTGATCACGCCGATCGGCGGCATCAGCTACAACGACCATCTGCACGTGTTCCACAGTGAAACCGAAGTCGGCCCGATCACCCAGAAGCTCTACAAAGAGCTGACCGGCGTGCAAACCGGCGACGTCGAAGCCCCAGCAGGCTGGATCGTCAAGGTTTGACCTGACGCCTGATGCACAAAAGCCCCCCATCGGCCTGCCGATGGGGGGCTTTGTTTTAAGTGCGTTTTGCGTCTTTCGTTTTTCGCTGGCACACGCGCGGCCTGTAGGAGCCAGCCTGCTGGCGATGGTCGTCAACGATAACGCGTGAAACCTGGTTAAACGTTGCGCAGTTCGACCGTCAGGTGTGACAGCTCGTGGACCGGCGCCAGGCGTTCGCGGATGGTGTCGGCGCTGATGTTTGCCGCCGCCACGACACTGACGATCGCCGCCCGTGCCTGCGGGCCGACCTGCCATACATGCAGATCGCTGATCCGCGCATCGTCCGACGATTCGAGCAGCTCGCGAATTTCCTCAGCCACGTGTTCGTCCGTCGCGTCCAGCAGCACGGCGGCGCTGTCGCGCATCAATCCGACCGCCCATTTTGCAATCACGATGGCACCGACGATCCCCATCGCCGGGTCCAGCCAGACCCAGCCCAGATAGCGGCCTGCCAGCAACGCGGCAATCGCCAGGATCGAGGTCAGGGCATCGGCCAGCACATGCAGGTAAGCCGAGCGCAGGTTGTTGTCGTGATGGTGATGATGGCCGTGGTCATGGCTGTGCCCGTGATCGTGATGGCCGTGATCGCCGGCCAGCAGGAAGGCACTGACGATGTTTACCGCCAGCCCCACCACCGCGATCACCGTCGCCTCGGTAAAGGCCACGGTCGTCGGCTGGAACAGGCGCAGGATGGATTCGCCAGCGATGGCGATCGATACCAGCCCCAGCACCATGGCCGAAGCAAACCCGGCCAGATCCCCGACTTTGCCGGTACCGAAGCTGTAACGCGCGTTGTTGGCATTGCGGCGGGCGAAACCGTAAGCCGCCGCGGCGATGCCCAAGGCTCCGGCATGGGTCGCCATGTGAAAGCCATCGGCCAGCAACGCCATCGAACCGGTCATGTACCCAGCGGCAATTTCGCCGATCATCATCACAAACGTCAGTACCACCACCCATAAGGTGCGGCGGGCGTTTTCGTCGTGGGAGGCGCCCAGAAACACATGATCATGGGAAAAACGCGAGGCCTGCGGTGTCAGTGTCATGGTTCCAGACCTCTATTTCGAGTAACGGCGGATGGCTTGCAACAAGTCTTCCAGGCCTTCGGCGCGAGCTTCGTCGCTGAGCCCCGGATGCGCGACATGCTCACGGGCATGGGCGTCGATGAACTGTTCCAGCAACCCATTGACCGCCCCGCGGATGGCCGCGACCAAATGTAAGGTCTTGGCGCAATCGGCATCCGATTCAAGCGCGCGCTCCACTGCCTGAACCTGGCCGGCAATGCGCCGGACCCGTTTGAGCAAGTCATCTTTGTGTTCGTGAATGTGCGACATACCTATACCCCCTACCCCTATACGGTGCGCATAGTCGCCGATAGCCCGGGGGCTGGCAAGGCGTTGAGGTCATATTTATTCAGAGGGGTGCATTGGGGCGGTGACGAGCCGGCTCGTGCCACCGGCTGCATCGATCATTCGATCAGGCCCGCACCCGAGGCATCCGGCCAGAACAGCGCGGTTTGCCCCGAGTGCCGTCGCGGTCAATCGTCACGGGTCAGCACTTCCAGCAATTCAATCTCGAAAACCAGGTTCGAGTTCGGCGGGATCTTGCCCATGGTGCGTTCGCCATAGCCCAGGTGCGCCGGCACCGAAAGTTTGCGCTTGCCGCCGACCTGCATGCCCATCAGTCCCTGATCCCAGCCCTTGATCACGCGACCGGTGCCGATCACGCACTGGAAAGGCTTGCCCCGGCTGTAGGAGGAATCGAATTCCGTACCGTCTTCCAGCCAGCCGCGGTACTGGGTGGTGATCAATGCGCCTTTGACGGCTGCTTTGCCGTCGCCCGGTTGGAGGTCAATCACCTGAAGCTCGTCATTCATTGAATTCACTCGTATGCTTTCTTGCCCGAAAGGGGCCTGACCGGCGCCGTTTTCCCAGATCTGCACTCGATTGGCAACCCTTCCTGCCGTCAGGCGCGGGGTCGAAAGCTGTTTGCCGAAGTATCCTGAACCAAGATAACCGAACCTCCCCGGACGGTTCGCATCGCCATGATGGCCACCCCAGAATGATTTTGCTCTCGACCCACACTGCCCTTGGCTTGGTAATACTCGCGCTGGTCATCGTGCTGCTCTGGCGCGAGCGCACGTTCCGCAAGCAACTGAGCGAATGCCGCACACTGATCGACAACCTCTGCAAAGGACAACATATCCACCAGAAAGGCGACGCGGAGCGTTTCAAACGCAGCCAGTACTTTGCCCGCATCGGCACCTGGGACTGGGAGGTCGATACCGACAGGCTCTACTGGTCGGACGCGATCTACGGCATGTTCGGGTTCAAGATCGGCGAAGTGACCCCCTCCTACGCCTTGTTCTGCGCCTGCGTGCACCCGGATGACCGGGCCAGGGTCCGGGCCGGCGAGTTGCGTTGCCTGGAAACCGGTGAGAATCACGACGAGGAATATCGTGTGGTCTGGCCCGACGGCACCCTCCGCTGGTTGCGCGAGACCGGCAACGTGGTGAAGAACGAGCACGACAAAACGATCAAGATGATGGGCGTGGTGCGCGACATCACCGAAGAAAAGGCTTCCGCCAGTTACCTGCGCCACCTGGCGCACTTTGACCCACTGACGGGATTGCCCAACCGGCTGGTGCTCGAAGAACGTCTGGCCGAAGCGCTGGAACAGGCGCGGGTCAACAACACGCGGGTGGCGCTGGTGTTCGTCGACCTCAATGGCTTCAAGGCCATCAACGACCACTATGGACACGCCGCCGGCGACCGCGTACTGATGACCACCGCGACCCGCCTCCAGAAGATCCTGCGTGCGACCGACACCGTTGCCCGCATCGGCGGCGATGAATTCGTGATCATTCTCCAGGGATTGCCTCAGGGCCGCAGCCTGCAAGACGAAGCCCGCAGCATCTGTCAGAAAATCTTCGTCGAACTCTCCCCGCCCGTCACCATCGGCAACGACCAGCGCCACATCGGCACCAGCCTGGGCGTGGCCGTATTCCCCGACCATGCGCCGAGCATGGACCGGCTGATCCACATTGCCGACCTGGCGATGTATGCGGCCAAGCGCAGCGGGAACAATCAGTACCGATTGGGTGATCAGGCGTTGAGCCACAACAGGATCGAGTAGAGCCGCCCAGTGTGTCAGCCACTGTCACGCCTGGCTGACAGGGCCTCCTCACAGGCAAGTCCACGATGTCACTTGCACATCCACCATCGATCCACGGTAGATATGAGGCAACCCCAGCCTTTATCCTTACCCCCCCACCGTACCGAGTGAATGGAGTTTTCTCATGCCCCATGAAGGCAATCTGCTGCAAGCCGCTGTCGTGTTTCTGCTCGCGGCGGTGCTCACCGTGCCGCTGGCCAAGCGGCTGCAACTGGGGGCGGTGCTGGGTTATCTGTTTGCCGGAGTGATCATCGGGCCTTCGGTGCTGGGCCTGATCGGCAATCCGCAGAGTGTCAGTCATATCTCGGAACTCGGCGTGGTGTTGCTGCTGTTCATCATTGGCCTGGAATTGTCGCCGCGCCGCTTGTGGGTGATGCGTAAATCGGTGTTTGGCGTCGGCCTGGCGCAGGTGTTGTTGACCGGCTCGGTGATCGGTGTGGTGGCGCTGCTGGTGTTCGGTCAGCCGCTCAACAGCGCGATCGTACTGGGCCTGGGCCTGGCGCTGTCATCCACGGCGTTTGGCCTGCAGAGCCTGGCCGAACGCAAGGAACTGACCAGCCCCCACGGGCGCCTGGCGTTTGCCATTCTGCTGTTCCAGGACATCGCCGCGATCCCGCTGATCGCCATGGTGCCGCTGTTGGCCGGAGTCGATCACAACTCCAGCACCGCCGACGATGTGAACCACGGCTTGCGGGTGCTGGGCAGCATAGCCGTCGTCGTGATCGGCGGACGCTACCTGTTGCGACCGGTGTTCCGGGTGGTGGCCAAAACCCGCCTGCCCGAGGTGTCCACGGCCACGGCGCTGCTGGTGGTCATCGGTACGGCATGGTTGATGGACCTGGTCGGTGTGTCGATGGCCCTTGGCGCCTTCCTTGCCGGCCTGCTGCTGGCGGATTCCGAGTACCGCCATGAACTGGAAGCGCAGATAGAACCGTTCAAGGGCCTGCTGCTGGGGCTGTTTTTCATCAGTGTCGGCATGGGCGCGAACCTGAGCCTGCTGCTGAGTGCGCCCGCCCTGGTGCTGGGCCTGACCCTGCTGCTCATCGCCTGCAAGCTGCCACTGCTGTTTGTCGTCGGCCGACTGGCCGGAGGCCTGGGCAAGGTCAACGCCGTTCGCCTCGGCATCGTGCTGGCGGCCGGCGGTGAGTTTGCCTTTGTGGTGTTCAAGATCGGTCGCGACCAGGGGCTGTTCGAACCGCATCTGTACGACTTGCTGGTGTTGACCATCACCCTGTCCATGGCGCTGACGCCGTTGTTGCTGCTGGTGTGCGACCGTCTGTTCAGCCCCAAGGTGCAACCGGTGGAGGTGCCTGAGAAATTCCGCGACTTCGACACCGAAGCTCCCCGTGTGGTGATCGCCGGCATGGGCCGGATGGGGCAGATCGTCGCGCGTATCCTGCGGGCGCAGAACATCAAGTTCGTCGCCCTCGACACGTCGGTGGAAACCATCGAACTGTCCCGCAGCTTCGGCGGCGTGCCCGTGTTCTACGGCGACCCGATGCGCCCGGAAATCCTCAAGGCAGCGAAAGTCGGCGAAGCGGAGTTTTTCGTGATTGCCACCGACGACCCGGACACCAACATCAAGACCGCCGAGCTGGTGCGCAAGCTCTACCCGGAGATGAAAATCATCGCCCGCGCACGCAACCGCCAGCATGTGCATCGGCTGATGGACGTGGACGCCCTGCCGGTGCGCGAGACCTTCTATTCCAGCCTGGAAATGAGCCGGCAGACCTTGATCGGGCTGGGATTGACCCATGCCCAGGCGGATGCGCGGATCAAGCGCTTCAAACATCACGATGAGCAGGTGCTTGAAGCCCAGCATGCGGTGTACGACGATGCGGTGAAAGTCATGCAGACCGCCCAGGAAGCGCGGGCGGAACTGGCGCGGCTGTTTGAGTCGGATCAGCTGGAAGAGCAAGCCGCCAGGGAATGATGCGTTGGCACGGGCCTCATCGCGGGCAAGCCCGCTCCCACGATGATTTCGGATGAGCTGAAATTTTGCCTGCCCCACGATCCTGTGGGAGCGGGCTTGCCCGCGATGAACGATCACGCGTTGTATCGGATGCATAACGAACGCAAAGGAATCCACAATGGCTGCTGATTCATCCTCCCCCGCCCTCAAGGAAATCTTCAACACCGAACGCCTCCAGCACATTGCCACCGAGATGACCGCGGTCCATCCCGGGTTCGACGCCAGGGCGTTCCTGAAGCTGGCGAAAAACGGTCTGGCGGACCTGTCGGTGATGCAACGCATGGCCCGCGTCAGCGAATGCCTGCACGCGGTGCTGGCGCTGGACTTCGAAGCCTCTCTGCCGCTGTTGCGCGCCCTCGCGCCGCGCCTGAACAGCGGCTTCGTCAGCATGTGCCTGCCGCACTACGTCGCGACTTATGGCGCCGAACGATTCGAACTGTCGATGGACGCACTCAAGTACTTCACCGCCTTCGGCTCTTCGGAATTCGCCATCCGCCACTTCCTGCGTCGCGATCTGGAGCGTTCCCTCAAGCGGATGCATGAATGGTCGCTGGACGCCAACGAACACGTCCGGCGCCTGGCCAGTGAAGGCTGCCGGCCACGGTTGCCGTGGTCGTTTCGCCTGGAGTCGATCCAGGCCGAGCCACGCCTGGCGGCCGCCATTCTCGACAACCTCAAGGCCGACCCCAGCCTGTATGTGCGCAAGTCCGTGGCCAATCACCTCAACGACATCACCAAGGACCATCCCGAGTGGGTACTGGACCTGATCGAAAGCTGGTCACTGGAAAACAAACACACGGCGTGGATCGCCAGGCACGCGCTGCGCAGCCTGATTAAACAGGGTAATCAAAGGGCACTGGCCATCATCGGCGCCAGCGGCAAGCCTGAAGTCGAGATCATCGACCTGCAGGTCAATCCGCCAGTGATTGGCCTGGGGGAAAAAATCACCCTGTCCTTTGCCGTCAAATCCACGGCAGAGGTCAGCCAGCGCCTGGTGATCGACTACGCCGTCGACTACGTCAAGGCCAACGGCAGCACGTCGGCGAAGGTGTTCAAGCTCAAGGCCCTGACATTGCCTGGCAAGGCCACCGAATCCATCGCCCGCAGCCAGCACATCAAGGAACTGACCACCCGTCGCCACTATGCGGGCCGGCATGCGGTGCATGTGTTGATCAATGGCGAACGGCTGGCGAGTTCAGCCTTCGAGATCAGGGTTGACGCGGGTTGAGCGCATCCCGTGAGCGGCCTGGCAGCATGCGCGTCAGGGTGTTGTCCTGGACCCAATAGTGATGGAACAAGCCTGCCGCCGCATGCAGGCCGATCAACCAGTAGCCGGCATTTCCGAGCAGCTCGTGCCAGTGCTTGAACTGTTTGGCCAGGTCGGGATCGACAGACACCAGTGCCGGCAGGGCAAACTCAAAATAGGGCATCGGTTTGTCGCCTGCCGACAGCATCAGCCAGGCCAGTAACGGCGTGGCGATCATCAGCACATACAGCGCCAGATGCATCAGGTGCGAAACACCGGTCTGCCAGGTGGGCGGCGCCGGCGTGATGGGTGGGCGCGGGGTCAGCCGTCCGAGCAGACGGATCCAGACCAGGGCAAAAATACTCAAGCCGAACACACCGTGCAGCCCGAGGAAAAAACTCCTCCCCGTACTGCCACGGGGCAATAACCCCTTGATTTCGATGCAGGCGTATACGCCGACAAACAGCGCCAGCATCAGCCAGTGCAGCGTGATAGACAGTTTTCCGTAACGTTGTGCCGTTGAATCGCGGGTCATGGTGGGCCTCGTGAGCGTCAGTCCAGGCTGGCGACTCATTCGCACAACCTGATCGTGCGCCACCCTGCCAGCGCAATCTTAAGCGAACCTGAAGACGAGTTGATTTAACTTTTTTCTCACCTTCAGACTCCGTTAAGAAATGCTTCCGATACTCCTCTCAAACTTCACCGGGAGGCGTCTTTCAATGCCCCATTCCTACTGGAACATCCCTTTGCCTCTGCAGTTCGGCCAAGCGGAAACACCGCAGATGAGCCTGGCCAGAGCGTTGCCGGATGACCCCCAGCGCAAATCGTTCGAAACCTTTATCCAGCAACGTTTCCGCAAGGCCCATGGCGCCGACATCCGCCATTTCATGCCGGAGCTGTTCGGCATGAGCAATGACGCGGGTGAGCTCTGCGCAGTGGCCGGCGTGCGTCTGGCCAATGAAGGAGAGCTGTTTCTGGAGCGTTACCTGGACGAACCGATCGACCCGCTGATCAGCGCCGCGGCTGATCGCCCGGTGGAACGGGCCGGTATCGTCGAAGTGGGCAATCTGGCGGCCAGTGACACCGGCAGCGCACGAATGAGCATCATCGCCATCACCTACCTGCTGGCCATGGGTGGCCTGGAATGGGTGGCGTTTACCGGCAACATCGGCCTGGTCAACAGCTTCCACCGGCTCGGTCTGAAGCCGGTGACCCTGTGCGCCGCCGACCCGGCGCGACTGGGCGAGGACCGGCACAGTTGGGGCAGCTATTACGAGAGCAAGCCTTGGGTGCACGTCGGCAATATCCGCGCCGGATTCATTCATTTACGCAATATCGGACTGTTCGCTCGCCTGGGTTTGTCGACGTCCATGGAGGGGTTCAACCATGTCGCCTGAAATGCAACGATTCGACCGGATCCTGCGCCGCCACGCCGAAGAAAAACCCCTTGGCATCGCCTTGTGGGGCGATCAGTCGAAGCTGGACTACGCCACGCTCTACACCGAGGTGACGAGCCACCGACAGCGCCTGCGCGATGAGAACGTCAAGGTGGTCGCCTTGGCGCTGGACAATGGCGTCGACGCGATGCTCTGGGACCTGGCCGCCCTGTTTGAAGGCCTGACGTGCCTGACGTTGCCGCCGTTCTTCAGCCCCGCACAACGCAACCATTGTCTGGAGCAGAGCCAGGCCGAACTCGTGATCGCCGGGCCGGAGCTAGACAGCGACCTGCGAGCGTGCGGATATGAGCACACCGGCGAGTTCTGGCGCCGCACCTTCAAGGGGCCCGGGCGGATGCCCGAAGGCACCGCCAAGCTGACCTTCACGTCCGGCACCACCGGCACACCGAAAGGCGTCTGCCTGAGTGCCGAGAGCATTTTGCAGGTGGCCCGCGAACTGGAACTGGCCAGCCGACCCAGCCAGCCGCAACACCACCTGGCCCTGCTGCCGCTGGCCATCCTGCTGGAAAATATCGGTTGTTATGCGGCGTTGTACGCGGGGGCGACCTTGAGCCTGCCCAGCCAGAAAACCCTGGGCATTCAGGGCGCCAGCGGCGTGGATGTACCGCGCTTGCTGGGGTGCCTGGCCGCCCGAGCACCGCAGAGTCTGATTCTGGTGCCGCAATTGCTGTTGATGCTGGTCAGCGCCGCCGAGCAGAAAGGCTTCGACCCGCAACACCTGCGATTTGCCGCGGTGGGCGGTGCGCGGGTCGCCACGGAGTTGCTGCAGCGGGCGCAACGCGTGGGCATACCGGTCTACGAAGGCTACGGTCTGTCGGAGTGCGCGTCAGTGGTCTGCCTCAATCGGCCGCAGGCATGTCGCCCCGGCAGTGTCGGCCGGCCCCTGCCCCATGTGCAGATTCGCCTGGCCGACGACGGTGAGGTGCTGATCAAGGGATCGACGCTGCTCGGCTACCTGGGGGACGCGCCGCACACCGATCAATGGTGGTCCAGCGGCGATCTCGGCGAATTCGACGCCGAGGGCTTCCTTTACCTCAAGGGGCGCAAGAAGCATCAGTTCGTCACCAGTTTCGGTCGTAACGTGAACCCCGAGTGGGTCGAGGCCGAATTGACCCAACGTCGTCATATCGCCCAGGCGTTCGTCTACGGCGAAGCCATGCCCCACAACCATGCGTTGCTCTGGCCCCATCGCCCCGACTGCCCGGACGAGCAACTGGCCGCCGCCGTGGCCGAGGCCAACGCGGACTTGCCCGACTACGCCCAGGTCCATCACTGGACCCGCCTGGATCAACCCTTCACCCCAGCCAATGGCCTGCTGACCGCCAATGGCCGCCCCCGCCGCGACGCCATTGTCGAGCGGTACCGGGCACAACTGACCGAATCTGCGTTTTCAGAGGACACCGCATCATGAGTTTTTTTGACGCACTGCAAGAAGCCACCCACCAGGAACGCCACGAACTGTTCACCCTACCGGTCATTCGCGATGCCCTGGAGGGCAAGGTCAGCCTGGAAAGCTACCGGGCGTTCCTGACGCAAGCCTACTACCACGTTCGCCACACGGTGCCTCTGATGATGGCCTGTGGCGCGCGCCTGCCCTCACGCCTGGAATGGCTGCGGCAAGCGGTGTGCGAGTACATCGAGGACGAATACGGCCACGAACAGTGGATCCTCAACGACATCGAAGTCTGCGGTGGCGACAAATCCGCTGTCCGCGACGGTCGCCCTTCGCTCCCCATCGAGTTGATGGTGAGCTTTCTCTACGACCTGATTGCCCGGGACAACCCGGTGGGTCTGTTCGGCATGGTCAACGTGCTGGAAGGCACCAGCATCGCCCTGGCCACCCACGCCGCCGGCAGTATTCGCGAACGCCTGGACTTGCCGGAAAGCGCCTTCAGCTACCTCAGTTCCCACGGTTCCCTGGATATCGAGCACATGCAGACCTACCGTCGCTTGATGAACACGCTGGACGACCCGGACGATCAGGCCGCCGTCATTCACGCCTCCAAAGTGGTGTACAAGCTCTACGCCGACATGTTCCGCGGTTTGCCACGTGACGGGGAGAACGCCCATGCGCCTGTCTGAAGCTCGTGTGGTATTGACCGGTGCCAGCGGCGGCATAGGCCTGGCCATCGCCACGGCCTTGTGCGACAGCGGCGCCCGGGTTTTGGCCGTGGCCCGGCATCGACAACCGTTGGAACCGTTGCTCGAGCGTTACCCCAATAACCTGTGCTGGATCGCAGCTGACCTGACGTCGCTCGCGGACCGCAACGAAGTCCTGGCCGAAGCCGAAAGCATCGGTGGCATCAACCTGTTGATCAATGCCGCCGGGGTCAATCATTTCGCCATGCTCGAACAACTGGATGACAGCGAGATCAACGCGATGCTCGCGCTGAATGTCGGTGCACCGATCTGCCTGACGAAAACCCTCCTGCCACTGCTCAAGCAGGCAACCAGCGCCATGGTGGTCAACGTCGGGTCAACCTACGGTTCCATCGGCTATCCCGGCTACGCCAGCTATTGCGCCACCAAGTTCGCGTTGCGCGGGTTTTCCGAAGCCCTGCGCCGGGAGCTGGCGGACACCCGGGTCAGCGTGCTCTACGTCGCCCCGCGTGCCACCCGCACCAGCATGAACAGCCCGGCGGCGCAGGCGCTCAACGATGCCCTGAAGTCCAACGTCGACGACCCGCAAACCGTGGCCGCCGCCGTGATTCACGCCATTGCCGGTGACCGTCGCGATCTGTACCTGGGCTGGCCGGAACGTTTTTTCGTGCGCCTCAACAGCCTGCTGCCCAATCTGGTGGACCGAGGCCTGCGCAAGCAATTACCACTGATCCGTAGCTTGAGTCAGAAGTCCGACAAGGAGAATCTCAAACCATGAACAAAATCGCCGCTTACCTGCTGCTGGGCGCCTTGAGCCAAAGTGCCTGGGCACTGGATGCCGCCGACGAGCAACGCCTGCTGGGCATCCAGCAAAACTGGGCACACATTCAGTACGAACTGCCCGAGGGCCAGCGAACCGCCGCATTCGAAAAGCTTGCCGCCCAGGCCTCAACCTTCACCCAGGAGCGCCAGAATGTGGCGGAAGCCTGGATCTGGTCCGGGATCGTCACCAGCAGTTGGGCCGGCGCCCAGGGCGGGCTTGGCGCGCTGAGCAAGGTCAAGGAGGCCAAAGTCGACCTGGAAAAAGCCCTGGCCCTGGACCCCAAGGCGCTGCAAGGCTCGGCCTACACCAGCCTTGCCGCGCTGTATGATCGCGTACCCGGCTGGCCGATCGGCTTCGGCGACGCGGACAAGGCCGAGCAGTTGCTCAAAACAGCGTTGCAACTCAACCCCAATGGCATCGACAGCCTGTACTTCTGGGGCGATCACCTTTACCGTCAAAAGCGTTACACCGAAGCCAAGGCAGCCTTGCAAAAAGCCCTGCAAGCGGCGCCCAGACCGGGCCGCGAAACCGCTGATGCCGGTCGTCGCAAGGAAATCGAGGCATTGCTGGTGGACGTCAATAAAAAACTCGGCTGACAGGAGTCCGTGTGCGCTTACTACTGGTTGAAGATGACGTGGCCTTGGGCGAAGGCATCCATCAGGCCCTGAGCCGTGAGGGCTACACGGTCGATTGGTTGCAGGACGGCAACAGCGCCTTGCATGCGTTGCTCAGTGAATCCTTCGATCTGGCGGTCCTCGACCTTGGTCTGCCGCGCATGGACGGCCTCGACGTGCTGCGACGTTTGCGCGACAGCGGCTCCAACCTGCCGGTGCTGATCCTCACGGCCCGCGATGCCACCGAGGACCGCATCGCCGGGCTGGATGCCGGGGCCGACGATTACCTGATCAAACCCTTTGACCTGGCCGAGCTCAAGGCCCGCCTTCGGGCCTTGTTGCGGCGCAGCGCCGGCCGCGCGCAGGTGCTGATCGAACACGCCGGCATCAGCCTGAACCCCGGCACCCAGCAAGTCAGCTATAACGGCGAGCCGGTCGCCCTGACGCCCAAGGAATATCAACTGCTGCACGAACTGCTCTCGCCACCCGGCCGGGTGATGACCCGCGATCATCTGATGCAGTTGCTGTACGGCTGGAACGAAGAAGCCGAGAGCAACACCCTGGAAGTGCACATCCATCACCTGCGCAAGAAATTCTCCACCGATCTGATCCGCACCATACGAGGGGTCGGTTATTTGGTGGAGGAGCGTCGATGACTTCGATCCGGCGTCGCACCCTGACGCTGATCATTGGCCTGATGCTCACCGGTCTCGCCGTGATCAGCGTGCTCAACCTGCATGACAGCAACCATGAAATCGCCGAGGTCTATGACGCTCAACTGGCCCAGAACGCCCGGTTGCTGCAGGGCGTGATGCGCATGCCATTGGCCAGCAAGCAACACGCCGAGCTGTATCAGGCGTTCAACCAGGCCCTGAGCGAAGCGGAGCCAAAGGTCGATGGCCATCCCTATGAAACCAAAATCGCCTTCCAGGTCTGGAACCGCAAGGGCGAAGTGCTGGTGCACACCCTCAGCGCCCCCTCATTCACCGCCCCGCCCGCCACACCGGGCTTCAGCGATGTGGTGGACCTGAACAACCGACACTGGCGCGCCTTCCTGCTCGAAGACAAACAGAATGAGCTGCGGATCTGGGTCGGTGAGCGCGACGACGTACGCGCGGATCTGGTGGATCGCATCGTGCGCCACACCCTGTGGCCGAACATATTGGGTAGCCTGGTGCTCGCGGCAATGGTCTGGATGGCCATTGGCTGGGGCCTCAAGCCCCTGGCCGACATGGCAGAGACCCTGCGGGCACGCCACAGTGGCTCGCTCGAGCCGTTGCACCTGACACCCCTGCCGAGCGAACTCGAACCGATGCAGGCGGCACTCAACCGCATGCTGGCGCAGATTCAGGAAGTGCTCGGCCGAGAGCGGCGCTTCATTGCCGATGCCGCCCATGAAATGCGCACGCCCCTGGCAGTCTTGCGGGTGCACGCGCAGAACCTGATGGAGGCCGGCACCGAAGAGGAGCGCCGCGAGTCCCTGGCGTTCCTGATCGCCGGCGTCGATCGCACCAGCCGCCTGGTCAACCAGCTGTTGACCATGGCCCGCCTCGAACCCAAAGCCCAGACACCGGCAATGCACGCCATCGACCTGAACGAAACGGTGCGTGACAGCCTGGTCCAGCTCACCCCCTGGTTGCTGAGCAAACATCTGGAACTGGCCTTCGATGCCAGTGACCCCCCCTGCAAGGTCTTCGCCGACCCCGCCGCCATCGACATCGCGCTGAACAACCTGATCACCAATGCCGCGAACTTCTCCCCCGAGCACGGCGTCATTACCGTGCAGTTGACACAGGTCGATGGTTTCTACGCGCTGAGTGTCCTGGATCAGGGACCGGGTATCGACGAAGCGGATCGCGTACGTGTGTTCGAACGCTTCTACAGTCGTGGCAACGCCCAGGGCGCGGGACTGGGGCTGACGATCGTCAACACCATTGCCCATCGACTGGGTGGACGCATCACCCTGGTCAATCGACCTGAAGGCGGATTGCAGGCAACCCTGACGATTCCGGATGCCCGGCCGCTCATTACTCCCTAGCATCCCCTTGGGATGCCGTCCCTAGAGGGGGTTGGGGCCGAGCAACAAGCCCTGTTCCCGTTCACACAATTGCACCACGTAGTCCCACAACACACGCAGCCGCACGGATTTGTGCAGCTCGCGGCGGGTGCTGATCCAGTAGCTGCGCTGGATGCTCTCCTCCGGCAGCAACGGCACCAGTCCGGGATCGGCGCCGGCCATGTAACACGGCAGCACCGCGATCCCCAGGCCCGCGCGCGCGGCCTGTTGCTGGGCGATGACGCTGGTGCTGTGGAACACCACCCGCGGGTTGCGGCAGAAGCTGTTGAGGAACATCAGTTCCTGGCTGAACAGCAAATCGTCGACGTAACCGATCCACGCATGCCGGCCCAGGTCTTCGCGACTACGCAGCGCCGGCGAACGATCGAGATAGTCCTGGCTGGCGTACAGCGCCAGGCGATAGTCGGTGAGTTTGCGGGTGACCAGCATGTCGGCGGCCGGTCGTTCGAGGTGGATGCTGATTTCCGCCTCGCGGTTGAGAATGCTGACAAAGCGCGGCACCGCCACCAGTTCCACCTCCAGCCCCGGATAGCGTTCGAACAGGCCATTCATGCGGCTGGCCAGGAACATGATGCCCAGGCCCTCGGTCACGCCCACGCGAATCTTGCCCAAGGGCGCCGTGGATTGGGTGATTTCCTCCTGGGCCAGCAGCGCGACGTTCTCCATGGCTTCGGCGTGCTTGAGCAGCGCCTCGCCGGCCGGCGTCAACTCATAGCCCTGCGCATGCTGGACGAACAGCGCGGTGCCGAGGCTTTTTTCGATGGCCTCGATGTGCCGTGCCACGGTGGCGTGGGTGGTGTTCAAGCGTCGGGCTGCGGTCAACAAACGTCCGCTGCGCTGCAACTCGAGAAAAAACCGCAGGTCATTCCAGTCGAACATGAATCGTCCTTGTTTACAGGTGTTTAAAAACGCACAGCAGCTGCGTAAAAACTAACATTCTTTTGACGAAAGCTAACAACTAGGATGGATCAACAAGAACAACAACATGAGGTCAGGGATGCAGACTTCCCTTGATGAGTACGACTACATCGTGGTCGGGGCCGGCCCGGCCGGTTGTTTGCTGGCCAATCGGCTGTCAGCCAACCCGCAACACCGCGTACTGCTGCTCGAAGCCGGCGGCCGCGATAACTATGCGTGGATTCACATCCCGGTGGGTTACCTGTTCTGCATCGGCAACCCGCGCACCGACTGGTGCTTCAAGACCGAAGCCCAACCCGGCTTGCAGGGCCGCGCCCTGAGCTATCCGCGCGGCAAAGTGCTCGGTGGCTGCTCCTCGATCAACGGCATGATTTACATGCGCGGCCAGGCAGGCGACTACGACAACTGGGCTGCTGAGGGCAATCCGGGCTGGCGCTGGCAAGACGTCCTGCCGCTGTTCAAGAAAAGCGAAAACCACTTTGCCGGCGACTCGGCGTTTCACAGTGGTGCCGGCGAGTGGCGGGTCGAACGCCAGCGTCTGTCGTGGCCGATTCTCGATGCCTTCCGCAGCGCCGCCGAGCAAAGCGGCATCGCCAGCATCGATGACTTCAACCAGGGCGACAACGAAGGCTGCGGCTACTTCCAGGTCAATCAAAAGGCCGGGGTCCGCTGGAACGCGGCCAAGGCGTTTCTCAAGCCCATCCGCCATCGCCCCAACCTGACCGTGCTGACCGGCGTCGAAGTCGACCGCGTGCTGTTGGAGAATGGCCGCGCTGCAGCGGTCGTCGCTCGCTGGCAGGGCCAGGCCAGGACCTTCAAGGCTCGCAAGGAAATCGTCCTGAGCGCCGGTTCGGTCGGCTCGCCGAGCATCCTGCAGCGTTCCGGGATCGGCCCTCGCCCACTCCTGCAACGGCTAGGCATCGGCGTCGCGCATGAACTGGCCGGCGTCGGCGGCAACCTGCAGGATCACCTGCAATTGCGCCTGATCTACAAACTGCAAAATGCCCGCACCCTGAACCAGATCGCCGGCAGCCTGTGGGGCAAGATGGGCATGGGCCTGCGCTATCTGTATGACCGCAGCGGCCCGCTGTCCATGGCGCCCAGCCAGCTCGGCGCGTTCGCTCGTTCGGGGCCGGAGCAGACCTCGGCGAACCTGGAATATCACGTGCAACCGCTGTCGCTGGAGCGTTTCGGTGAACCGCTGCATGCCTTCCCCGCCTTCACCGCATCGGTCTGCGACCTGCGCCCGCAGAGTCGCGGCCGGGTGGAAATCCGCTCCGCCAACCCGCAGGACGCGCCGCTGATTCAACCCAACTACCTGAGCCATCCGGAGGACTTGCGCGTCGCCGCCGACGCCATCCGCCTGACCCGGCGCATCGTTGCCGCACCGGCGCTGAAGGCGTTCAATCCGGTCGAATACCTGCCCGGCGACAGCCTGCAAAGCGAAGAAGAGCTGCACGAAGCCGCCGCCCGGATCGGCACCACGATTTTCCACCCGGTCGGTACTTGCCGCATGGGCAATGACACGCACGCGGTGGTCGATGCCGAACTGCGCGTGCACGGGATTCCCGGCCTGCGCATCGCCGACGCCTCGATCATGCCGCGCATCACCTCGGGCAATACCTGTTCGCCCACGCTGATGATCGCCGAGAAAGCGGCACAACTGATCCTCAACCCCAATACAAGGAGCATCACCGAGACAAAGGAACGGGTCACACACTCGTAAACCCACACGAACACTGCAGGAGCGAGCCTGCTCGCGATGGTCGTCAACGATAACGCTGACAACCTGACACCCATGTGCGCTCTCAAGTTCATCGTCGGAACGCCGCCCGGAGCAGGCTCGCTCCTACGGAAACGCGTACATCCGATACATCGAAGCAGCGGCGCCCGCCCTCAAAGCCGGCGTCGACAGTGGAACAACAAAAACAATCACTGTGAGGGATACCGATATGTCAGAACACGTTCAGCCCCTGGAAAGCTTACGCAGCGTGCGTACCAGCCAGGACACCCAGAAAGTCATCTTCGCCTCCTCGCTCGGGACAGTCTTCGAGTGGTATGACTTTTTCCTCTACGGCGCCCTCGCGGCGGTGATCAGCAAGCAGTTCTTCGCCGGGGTCAACGACACCACGGCGTTCATCTTCGCCCTGATGGCCTTCGCCGCCGGCTTCATCGTGAGGCCGTTCGGCGCCCTGGTGTTCGGCCGGTTGGGGGACATGATCGGACGCAAATACACCTTCCTCGCCACCATCGTCCTCATGGGCCTGGCGACCTTCTGCGTCGGCCTGCTGCCCAATTACGCCAGCATCGGCATCGCCGCACCGATCATCCTCGTGGCGCTGCGCATGCTTCAGGGCCTGGCCCTGGGCGGCGAGTACGGCGGTGCCGCGACCTACGTCGCAGAGCACGCCCCCATCGGCAAGCGCGGCTTCCACACCAGCTGGATTCAGTCCACCGCCACCCTTGGCCTGCTGTTGTCGCTGCTGGTGGTGCTCAGTTGCCGTTACTTCACGGGCGATCAGTTCGAAGTCTGGGGCTGGCGCATCCCGTTCCTGTTCTCGATCATCCTGCTGGGCATCTCGACCTGGATTCGCCTGAGCCTGCACGAGTCGCCGGCCTTCGTGAAAATGAAAGAAGAAGGCAAACTCTGCAAGTCGCCGATCCGTGACTCCTTCGGCAAATGGGAAAACCTCAAGGTCGTGCTTATCGCCCTGTTCAGCATCAACGCCGGGCAAGCCGTGACCTTTTACGCCGCGCAGTTCTATGTGCTGTTCTTCCTCACCCAGTTCTTGAAAATGGACCCCGCCGTCGCCAACGGCCTGCTGATTGTCAGCGTGACCATTGGCGCGCCGTTCTTCATCTTCTTCGGCTGGCTGTCGGACAAGGTCGGGCGCAAACCGGTGCTGATGATTGGCCTGCTGCTGGCCACTGCGCTGTACTTCCCGATCTTCAAGACCCTGGCCCACTACGCCAACCCGGCCATCGACCTGGCCAGCCGTCAGGCACCGATCACCGTGCTGGCCGACCCGGCCACCTGCACCTTTCAGTTCGACCCGGTGGGCAAGGCGAAATTCGACAGCCCGTGCGACAAGGTCAAAACCTTCCTGGTCAAACAGGGCTTGCCCTATACCAGCGCCGTGGCGCCGGCCGGCAGCACTGTGCAGGTCAGCGTTGGCGACGTGAAGATCGACGGGTTTGACGAAGCGGCATTGCGCGGCGCCGTCACCCTCGCCGGCTATCCGCAGCAAGCCGACATGCAACAGATCAACAAACCGATGATCGTCGCGCTGATCGTGGCACTGATCATCATTTCCGCGATGTGCTACGGGCCGCTGGCGGCGCTGATGGTGGAGCTGTTCCCGACGCGCATCCGCTACACCTCAATGTCCCTGCCCTACCACATCGGCAACGGCTGGTTCGGCGGCTTCCTGCCGACGGTGTCGTTCGCGTTGGTGGTGTACACCGGGGACATTTTCTACGGGCTCTGGTACCCGGTGGTGATCACCGGCGTCAGCCTGGTGGTGGGACTGATCTGTTTGCGCGAGACCCGCAACGTCGACCTGCACAAAAATTAAGGGACGACCTTAACCCACTGCAGGAGCGAGCCTGCTCGCTCCTGCAGGCATTGCGAACATCACTCACTCGTCGAGCTCGACCACCTCAAATGTCACCTGGTCCGGATAGAACGCCACATACCCGCGAATCTGCTCCACCGACACCTTGGGATTTTCGTAACTCCAAACCGCATTGGCCCCTTCATGCCCCGGCACCTGCAAACTGAAATAGCTGGCATCGCCCTTGTAAGGGCAATAGCTGGTGTGATCGGTGCGGGCGTAATACTGCTCGTCGATGTCCTCCCGCGGCACGTAATACACCGGCGGATAATTGGCCTCCAGCAGCACCAGGGCGCGCGAAGACGCGGCCACCTGGATACCGTGGAACTTCACCAGCAGACAGCCGGGTTGCTCGGCGATGGTGATGACAGGACTGGGACCGGTGCTTTTCATGGAGTTCGTTCCTCATGACGATGATTGACCCTGTGGAAGCGTGGCTTGCCCGCGACGGGCTGCCCGGCAGCCCCATGACCCGAGACCACGATTTATCAGGTATAACCCAAATTCCGCACTCACGACCGCCTTGCAGCCGAACGGATCAGGCAAACCATTGCAACGCACAAACTGTACATCCATACAGATAAAGATTGCCCCCGCGTCCATCTCCCGCCATTCTGTGCACCTCTCCGGGCACTGATCGACGATGGTGGTTATGCGGCTGTACCTCTGTGAAAAACCTTCCCAGGCCAAAGACATTGCGGCTGTGCTCGGTGCCAGGCGCCGTGGCGATGGCTGCTGGCTGGGAACGGACGTCACGGTGACCTGGTGCATCGGCCATCTGCTGGAAACCGCGCCGCCGGACGCCTACGACGCGCGCTACAAGCGCTGGGTGCTGGCGGACCTGCCGATCATTCCGGACAAATGGAAAATGACCGTCAAACCGCGCACGGCCAGTCAGTACAAGGCCGTCAAACGCCTGCTCGGCGAAGCCGACGAACTGATCATCGCCACCGACGCCGACCGCGAAGGCGAGATGATCGCCCGGGAACTGGTGGAACATTGCCGTTATCGCGGGCCGATCCGCCGCTTATGGCTGTCGGCGCTGGACGACGCCTCGATCCGCAAGGCCCTCGCCGCCCTCAAGCCGGGGGCGGAAACCTTCAGCCTTTACCATTCGGCGCTGGGGCGTTCCCGGGCCGACTGGCTGATCGGCATGAACATGAGTCGGCTGTTCACCCTGCTGGGGCGCCAGTCCGGTTATCAGGGCGTGTTGCCGGTCGGTCGCGTGCAAACGCCGACCTTGCGCCTGGTGGTGGATCGCGACCGCAGCATTGCCAACTTCGTACCGGTCGCCTATTGGGCCATCGATGTCCAGCTGCTGCATGACGGCACCGCGTTCACCGCGCAATGGCGGGCGGCCTCCGAAGTTTGCGACGATCAGGATCGCTGCCTGAATCAGGCGCTGGCCCAACAAGCGGCAGCTGCGATGACCGGTGCAGCGAGCGCCCGGGTGATCAAGCTGCGCACCGAACGCATGCGCGAGGTGGCGCCGCTGCCGTTCGACCTCGGCACCTTGCAGGAAGTCTGTTCGAAGAAGCTCGGGCTTGGCGCCCAGGAAACCCTCGACATCGCCCAGGCGCTCTATGAAACCCATAAAGTCATCACCTACCCGCGCAGTGACTGCGGCTATTTGCCCGTCAGTCAGCACAGCGAGGCGCCGGGTATCCTGGCGGCGCTGCGTCAGGCCGACCCCGCGCTGAACGCCTTGCACGACCACCTTGAGCCCCAGCGGCGTTCACGGGCCTGGAACGATGCCAAGGTCAGCGCGCACCACGGCATCATCCCCACCGCCGCCGCGAAGAACCTCGAAAAACTGGCGGGCAAACAACGCGCGGTCTACACCCTGATCCGCGCACGCTACCTCGCCCAATTCCTGCCCAATCACGAATACGACCGGACCCAGGCCGACTTCGACTGCGCCGGTGAGGCCTTGCGTGCCGTTGGCAAGCAGATCGTCGAGCCCGGCTGGAAACGTGCGCTGCCCGAAGCCCTTGCCCCGGCCAGGAGCCGTGAAGCACCGGCCCCGCAAACCCTGCCCAACCTCAAGGAAGGCATTGATTGCGCAGTGGCCAACGTGCAGCTCAAGGACCTGTGGACGCAACCGCCCAAACCGTTCACCGAAGGCGATCTGATCAAGGCGATGAAGAACGTGGCCAAACTGGTGGAAGATCCGCTGCTCAAGCAAAAACTCAAGGACACCACCGGCATCGGCACCGAAGCGACCCGCGCCTCGATCATCCAGGGCCTGCTCGACCGTGGGTACCTGGTCAAGAACGGCAAGGCGCTGGCCGCCACCCCCGCCGCTTTCAGCCTGATCGATGCAGTCCCGCGGGCGATTGCCGATCCGGGCACCACGGCCATCTGGGAACAGGCGCTGGACATGGTGCAGAGCGGCGAAATGAGCCTTGAAGCATTCGTCACCAAACAAGCCGCCTGGATGAGCAAGCAGGTCAGCCGTTGCGCCGGCCTGAGCCTGACCATCAGCGGCCCGGCCAGCCCCGCCGGACGTGGCGCGACACCGTGGAAAAACAAGCGCAAGCCGGCCAAGCGTAAAGCAACGACGGGTAGCAAGCGGACAGCAAAACCGGCGTGACAGCGTCGTTGTTCATGGGGTTTGACGAACACCGGGATCCCGCCGTTGTAAGGGTGTTCACTTGAGCAAGCGGCCTACGCTCAGAGTGTCATGATCGGCCGCAGCAGTGCCTGCCCTTCGTAGAGCGCCGACAGATAACGCTCGCGCATGTCCTCGATAGTCATGCGCGACGCGTGAGTGGTGAGTGTGAGCGTCGCCTGCAACCGCCCTTCCCGATCGATCAGCGGCACGCTCAAAACCCGCATGCCCACTTCATATTCCTGATCCACCAGGACGTAACCGCGCTCTGCGGCCAAGGCTATTTCGCTGCGGATCTGCGCTTCGTCGGTCAGGGTATAAGGCGTGACAGCCCGTGGCGGATTGCGCGCGAAATAGGCGGCAAGTGCCTCTTCGGCAAGGCTCGCCAGCCACAGCCGACCGCTGCCGGTGCAATACATCGGTACCCTCGAACCCGGGCGAATCGACATCGAAGTGATGTGGCTGTAGCGGCTGCGCACCACATGCACAATGTCATCGCCGTCACGCACGCCTACCGACACGTGCTCCTGAGTGGTTCGCGCCACCTGCTCGACGATGGGCCGCAGCATGCGCGGCAATACCGCTGAATCGACATAGGCCTGGCCGATGCGCAAGGTCTTGGCCGTCAGCCAGTAATAACGGCCGTCGGTTTGCGCAAAGTCGTCATGCACCAGCGTCAGCAGAAAACGCCGGGCGGCGCTCTGGGTCATGTCGGCCATGCGCGCCACTTCCGGCACGCTCAAGCGCGGATGCTCCTGGGAAAACAGCTGCAACAGCGCCAGGCCTTTTTGCAGGCCGACGATCAAATCCCGCGAATGGATGGTGGGCTGTTTCATCGACTCGGACTCTTTATCACGCAAAGACTGCGATTATCGCACTGTCATTGCGATTATCAACGTATTCGCCCCAGGCTTTGATTGTTCGTCTTGTGGCCCGCTTGCAGTATCGGCCCCACAACACAGCCAATAAGCGGGTACATCTCATGATTCAGGGTTCGACTGAATTGGTCGCCATCGTCGGCTCACCGATCGCCCAGGTGAAATCGCCGGAAAACTTCAATCGCTGGTTCGCCGACCACCAGCAAAACGTTGCGATGCTGGCCATCGACCTCGCACCGACCGCATTGCAGAACTTCATCCAGACCCTGCGCGGCTGGCAAAACATGCGCGGTTGCGTGGTGACCGTCCCTTACAAACAACTGTTGGCCAGCCGCCTGGACAGCCTCAGCGAACGTTCGGCAGCCCTGCGTTCGGTCAATGTGATCCGCCGCGAGGCCGACGGGCGGCTGGTGGGCGATATCGTCGACGGCGAAGGCTTTCTCAATGCTGCGCGCAAACACGCGTTCAATCCCAAGGACAAGCAGGCGCTGGTGATCGGCACGGGCGGCGTCGGCAGCGCGATCGCCTATTCGTTGTGCCAGGCCGGCGTCAGTCACCTGGTCATCAGCGACCTGAGCCAGGAGCGCGTCGAAGTGCTGGGCGAGCTGTTGCGCAGCGCCTTCCCGGAGATTGTGATCAGCGCCAATCCGCTCACCCTGAAGCACTTTGATCTGGTGGTGAACGCTTCACCGGTTGGCATGGGCGCTGCCACCGATGACGGCCCGATGCCGTTGCCGAGTGCGCTGATGGAAACCTTGAGCGCCACCGCCCTGGTGGCCGATGTCGTGACTTCGCCGCAGGTCACGCCCTTTCTCGCCTGCGCCCGACGCCTGGGCTGCACGATTCAGACCGGGCCGGAGATGGCCCTGGCGCAACTGGGCAACCTCGGTCATTTCATGGGCGTGACGCCGCTGGACATCTGAACATCCAGCCACGTCCTCAACAGGCAATAGACAATGAACACTACGACTTCCCTGCCCGCTGCCAACGCCGACCTGACCTATGACGTGATTGTCCTGGGCAGCGGCGCGGCCGGTTTCGCCGCCGCCGTGACGGCCAGTTGCCGAGGCCTCAAGGTCTTGCTGGTGGAAAAGACCGAGGCCTTTGGCGGTACGTCGGCGATTTCCGGTGGCGCGGTCTGGCTGCACGATACCGATCAGGCCCGGGCCGCCGGGCATCACCTGCCCGCCGAGCAAATGCGCCGTTACCTCAAGGAGGTCATCGGCGCCGGCTACAACCCGGAACTGATCGACGCCTTTATCGAACAGGGTCGCGAAGCCCTGTGCTACCTGGAAACCCACAGCGAACTGAGTTACAGCCTGCGGCCGCTGTCGCCCGACTATTACCCCAACCTGCCCGGTGGCACACAAACCGGCCGAGCGCTGGAAATCGACGAATACGACGGGCGCCGGCTGGGCGAGCATTTCAAGCACCTGAAACGGCCACCGGACGGCATGCTGCTGTTCGGCGGCATGATGGTCAATCGTGTCGATATCCAACACTTCCTCAGTTTCAAGCGCTCGGCGAAATCCCTCTGGCACTGCCTCAAACTGATGGGGCGCTACGCCGTCGACCGGCTCAGCCATCCACGCGGCACCCGCCTGACCGTGGGCAACGCCTTGATCGCGCGCCTGGCCAGCACCGCCTTCGCCAATGGCGTCGACCTCTGGCTGCAAGCGTCGGCGGAGTCGTTGATCGTTGAACAGGGAGCGGTCAAGGGCGTGCGAATTGCCTGGCGCGGCGCGACCCGTGCGGTGTGGGCGCGCGGCGGCGTCGTGTTGGCCACGGGTGGTTTTGCCGCTGGCGACCAGGCCGCCGGGCAGCGGCCGGTCACCGACTCGGAGCACTGGACCATGTCACCGCCGGCCAACGTCGGTGACGGACATCGCCTGGCCGCGTCAGTCAACGCGGCGCTCGGCGACCACCTCTCGGCGAACTTCTTCTGGGCGCCGGTCTCGGTGCTGCACAAGGCCGATGGCAGCGTCGAACGCTTTCCGCACCTGGTCACCGACCGCGCCAAGCCGGGCGTGATCGCGGTCAACCGCGCCGGGCAGCGTTTCGTCAATGAGTCCGACTCCTACCACTGTTTCGTCGAAGGTATGTTCGCCAACGGCGGTGCCAATGCGCCCTGCTGGCTGATCTGCGACAGCGACGCCATGAACAACTACGGCATGGGACTGGCCCGTCCACGACCGGTCGACAACGGCGCACTGATTGACGCCGGTTACCTGCTGCGCGCCGACAGCCTTGCCGAACTGGCCCGGATCACCGGCATCGATGCCCCCGCCCTGGAGCAGACCCTGGCGCAATACAACACCGATGCCGAACACGGTGTCGACCGCCAGTTCGGCAAGGGCAGCACGGCCTACAACCGGTACATGGGTGACCCGCTGCACCAGCCCAATCCGTGCCTCAAGCCGTTGCGCAAGGCGCCGTTCTACGCCGTCCGTTTGTTTACCGGCGACCTTGGCTCGGCCCGCGGGCTGGTCACCAACGGCAAGGCCAGGGTGCTGGATCGCAGCGGCGCACCGATTCCCGGGTTGTACGCCGCCGGCAACGAAATGAATTCGATCATGGACGGCACCTACCCCGGCCCCGGCATCACCCTGGGCCCCGGCATCACCTTCGGTTACCTCGCCGCCAGCGACATCGCCGGCCGGCTCGATCAACACCCCGCACAACCATCCCGCACTGGAGAACAGCATGTATTACGAACTGCGCACCTACACGATTAAACCGACCAGGCTCGGCGACTGGCTGTCCCTGTACAAAAGCGCCGCACTGGCCGTCCAGCAAGAGCACCTGGGCAACCTGATCGGTTTCTTCACCACTGAAATCGGCGAAGCCAATCAAGTGGTGCACATCTGGGGCTACACCAGCCTTGACGATCGCATGGCCCGCCGCAACGCCATGGCGGCCGATCCGCGCTGGCAGGCGTTCGCACGGCAGAACAAGGAACTGGACGCCGTGGTGACCCTGGAATCACGACTGCTGCGCCCGACAGACTTTTCCCCCCTCAAGTAAACCCGGTCGCGCCGCTTCGATCTTCGAAGCGGCCCTCATCCTTTCTCGCGGTAATCCCCATGCACATCAGCAATCCCCTGCTTTGTGACGTTCTGGTCATTGGCTCCGGCGCTTCCGGCCTGGCGACGGCGGTGACCGCCGCTGAACTCGGTCTGGATGTCATCGTGGTGGAAAAAGAGCCGCATCTGGGCGGCACCAGCGCCTGGTCCGGCGGCTGGCTGTGGATCCCGCGCAATCCGCTGGCCATCGCCGACGGCATCGTCGAAGACCCTGAACAAGCGCGCATTTATCTGCGTCGGGAACTGCACAACGAAGCGCTCGACGCGCGCGTGGAGATGTTCCTCGAACAAGGGCCGAAGATGGTCGAATTTTTCCAGCGCCATACCGAAGTACAGTTTTTCTCCGGCAGCAAGATGCCGGACTTTCACGCCAGCGAAGGCCACGCCAAAGGGGGGCGCTCGGTCTGCGCACAACCCTTCGACGGTCGTCGCCTCGGGCCCTGGATCAACAAGCTGCGGCGTCCGCTCGACCTCATCAGCCTGTATGGAATGGGCATCGCCGGCGGCACCGACCTCAATCATTTCCTCAATGCCCGGCACTCGCCGTCCTCGCTGCTTTACAGCGCCGGACGGGTGTTGCGCCATACCCGCGACCTGCTGCGGCATGGTCGAGGCATGCACCTGGTCAATGGCAATGCCCTGGTCGCCCGCCTGCTCAAAAGCGCAGTGGACCGCCAGGTACGCCTGTTGACTGAAACCCCCGTGCGCACGTTGCTACGCGAGGGCGACCGGGTGGTGGGCGCGCGTGTCGAATCCGCGGGGCAACGGATCGATGTTCGCGCCCGGCGAGGTGTGGTGCTGGCCTGTGGTGGCTTCCCCCACGATCAGCGGCGCATCGCGCAGTTGTTCAAGCACGCGCCCAATGGCACCGAACATTTGAGCGCGGCGCCCAAGGGTAATACCGGTGACGGGCTGCGCCTGGGCGAAAGCGTCGGTGGATGCGTTGCAACCGGATTGCCCCATGCCGCTGCCTGGGCCCCGGTATCCCGGGTGCCACGGGAGGACGGTGGTTTCAGTGGTTTTCCCCACCTGATGGAACGGGCCAAACCCGGTTTCATCGCGGTGCGTCAGGATGGTCGGCGTTTCGTCAACGAGGCCGACTCCTACCACGACTATATGGGCGCGCTGTTCAAAGCCTCAGGTGCGCAAGAACCCCCGGTGTCCTGGCTGATCTGCGATCACCGCGCCCAGCGCCGCTATGGGCTGGGCTGGTCGAAACCCTTTCCGTTTCCGACAGCGCCCCATGTGCGCGGCGGCTACCTGTTCAAAGCCGCGACCTTGAGTGACCTGGCACGCCAATGCGGTATCGACGCGCAACAACTCGAAGCCACCGTCAGTGCCTTCAATCAGGGTGCAGAGCAAGGTCGAGATCCGCTGTTTCAGCGTGGAGAGTCCCTGTACAACAAAGCGCAGGGGGAAGCACTGCACGAGCCGAACCCGTCCCTGGGCAGCCTGCGCGAAGGGCCTTTCTATGCGGTGAAACTGGTCCCCGGCAGCCTCGGCACCTTCACCGGCCTGAACACCGACGCCTGCGCCCGCGCCCTCGACGAACACGGCACGCCGATCCCGGGGCTGTTTGCCGTGGGCAATGACATGAACAGCATCATGAACGGGTACTACCCAAGCGGCGGCATCACCCTGGGACCAGGCATGACGTTTGGGTACATCGCAGGAAAAACACTGGCCGGTCAGCCAGCGCAGGCATAAGGCACCTTCGGCTTGTCGAGGCGGATATGCGACGCTTCTACAAGCCGGGCACACACCAAAACGAAGACAACATCATGCGCTTTCTGTCGCCCACTACCCCTGAGAGATCACCCAAGGCAGTACCGCTTCAGACTGGCCGGGCAAACGCCCGGCAAACAAACCCAAGGGATGCTTTTCAGGCAACCATCAGAAAAACGCCTGGATACCGGTCTGCGCACGGCCGAGGATCAGCGCATGCACATCGTGGGTGCCTTCGTAGGTATTGACCACTTCCAGATTGACCAGATGACGGGCCACGCCAAATTCGTCACTGATGCCGTTACCGCCCAACATATCCCGCGCCAGGCGCGCGATGTCCAGCGACTTGCCGCAGCTGTTGCGCTTCATGATCGAAGTGATTTCAACCGCGGCAGTGCCTTCGTCCTTCATCCGTCCCAGGCGCAGGCAACCCTGCAAGGCCAGGGTTATTTCGGTCTGCATGTCCGCCAGCTTTTTCTGGATCAACTGGTTGGCAGCCAACGGGCGACCAAACTGGTTGCGATCCAGCACGTACTGGCGCGCAGTGTGCCAACAGTCCTCAGCCGCACCCAGCGCGCCCCAGGCGATCCCGTAGCGTGCCGAGTTCAGGCAGGTGAACGGGCCGCGCAGACCGCGCACTTCAGGGAAAGCGTTCTCTTCAGGGCAGAACACGTTATCCATGACGATTTCGCCGGTGATCGATGCACGCAGCCCGACCTTGCCATGGATCGCCGGCGCACTCAGGCCCTGCCAGCCTTTCTCCAGGACGAAGCCGCGAATCTGCCCTTCATCGTCTTTGGCCCAGACTACGAAGACATCGGCGATGGGGCTGTTGGTGATCCACATCTTGTTCCCGGTGAGACGGTAGCCGCCTTCGACTTTTCTCGCCCGGGTAATCATCGAGCCCGGGGCGGAGCCATGGTTCGGCTCAGTCAGGCCGAAGCAACCGATGTAATGACCGCTGGCCAGCTTCGGCAGGTACTTCTGTTTGGTGGCTTCGTTACCGAACTCATTGATCGGCACCATGACCAGCGAGGACTGCACGCTCATCATGGAACGGTAGCCAGAGTCCACGCGCTCGACTTCCCGAGCGATCAGGCCATAGCACACAGCGTTCAGACCGCTGCCGCCGTAGGCTTGCGCAAGGGTGGCACCGAGCAGGCCGGTCTCGCCCATCTCGCGAAAGATGGCCGGGTCGGTCTGCTCATGACGAAAAGCCTCCAGCACCCGTGGCGCCAGCTTGTCGGCGGCGAACTGCCGGGCACTGTCGCGCACCATGCGCTCTTCTTCGGTGAGTTGCTGGTCCAGCAGCAGCGGGTCGATCCAGTTGAAGCTTGCCTTGTTGGTCATGGGTGATTTCTCCGGGTTCTTTATGGTGGTGTTTGGTCAGTCGAGGCGTTCGATCACGCACGCAATGCCCTGGCCCAGACCAATGCACAGACTGACCAGGGCGTAGCGCCCGCTGCTGCGTTCCAGTTGTCGCACCGCGCTATAGGCCAGGCGGGCGCCGGAAGCACCGAGCGGGTGGCCAATGGCAATGGCACCGCCGTTGGGGTTCAGGCGCGAATCATCGAAGGCGACGTCAAGTTGCCGGGCACAGCCGAGCACTTGCGCGGCAAACGCCTCATTGATTTCGATCAGGTCCATGTCGGCCAGGCTCAAACCTGCGCGCTGCAAGGCCTTGGTGCAGGCCGGCACCGGGCCAAGGCCCATCAATCGTGGTTCGACCCCCGCCACGGCTCCGGCCAAAATGCGCGCACGAGGCCTCAGACCAGCCTTCTCACCCATGGCCCGCGAGCCAATCAGTAGCGCGGCCGCGCCATCATTGATGCCCGAGGCGTTGCCTGCGGTGACAACGCCGTCGTCAAACAGCGGTTGCAGGCCCGACAGCGCCTCGAAGTTGCTTTGTGGACGCGGATGCTCGTCACGGTCGACGATCTTCGGCGGCTGTTTGCGCCCTGACGGCACTTCGATCGGCAGGATTTCACCGGCCTGGAAACCCTCCCGCACCGCCGCGTCGAACAGCGCCTGGCTGCGTGCGGCATAGCGGTCGGCTTGTTCGCGAGTAATGCCCAGTTCATGAGCGACGTTGTCCGCTGTCTGCGGCATCGAGTCGGCACCGAACCCGGACTCGACCTTCGGGTTGGGAAAGCGCGGGCCGAGGGTGCTGTCGTACACTTGAAAGTCACGGGACCAGGCGCTTTGCGCCTTGGCCACCACGAACGGCGCCCGACTCATGCTCTCCACGCCGCCGGCGATAAACAGCTCGCCTTCGCCGCAGCGCACGGCGCGAGCCGCATCCAGTACAGCCGCCAGGCCGGAGCCGCAGAGACGATTGACGGTCAAACCGCCAACGGCCGTCGGCAAGCCGGACAGCAACGCAACATGCCGCGCCAGGTTGCGCCCGTCCTCACCTGCCTGGCTGCTGCAGCCGGCGATCAAGTCTTCATAGTCGCGCACCTCGAACGGGTTACGCGCCACCAGGGCGCGCACCACACAGGCCAGCAGGTCATCGGGACGCACACCGGCCAACGCGCCACCGTGGCGACCGAAGGGTGAACGCAGACCATCGTAGATATAAGCCGTCATGCTGGATCCTCGGGGGTGGTCAGGGGCAGGCCAAGCTGGACCCGGCGGCGCAGCCAGGGGCTGGCCCGATAGCGTGGTTCCTGATACAGCTCATGCAGTTGGTGCAGGATCTGCCGGATCTGCAACGCCCCGTAATGGTCACCAAACGCCAACGGACCATGGGGGTAACCGAGGGCCAACTGCACCGCACGGTCCAGGGTGGCGGGCTCGGCGATGCGTCGCTGGGCGATCTCGCATCCCAGGTTGACGATCCCGGCGAGCACACGCTGGGCGATAAAGCCTGGCGAGTCATTGATGACTTCCACCGGCACGCCATCGGCGCCCAGGGCCTGGCACGCCTGAGCCAGAACCTGCGCGTCGAGCGCCGGTTGACGCATCAGTACGCGACGCGTGTCGAAGCCGACGAAGGTTTCCAGCGCCAGGCTGCGTCGCGACGGCAGGCGCTTGCGGGTGATCACGCTGCTGGCATCCTCGCCCAGCGGCGTCACCAGGCAGATGGCGCTCGCACTGGGATGATCGCCCTGCTCCAGCACAACGCCGGCAACGGACAGTACTGCAGCTATCCGCTCGCGCATGGCCGAGTCGTCGCAGTCCAGCCAGAATGGCTGGGTGATGGCCACCTGCGACGGCACCTGCTGCGCTTCCTCGACCACGCTACCGTCCTGATAGCGATAGAAGCCCTGCCCTGTCTTGCGCCCCAGCAGACCGCTGGCCAGGCGAGGTGGCACCAGTGCCGATGGGGTGTAGCGCGGGTCCTGATAAAACTGCGCGTGTATCGACTCCATCACCGCATGGGAAATGTCGAGGCCAACCAGGTCAAACAGCTCGAACGGCCCCATGCGAAAGCCGAGGCTGTCCTTGAGAATGCGATCGATCTGCGCCGGGGTGGCGATCCCCTCGTCCAGGATGCGCAAGGCCTCCGGACCGAAGGCCCGCCCGGCATGATTGACCAGGAAGCCCGGAGAATCGGGCGTCGTCGCGGCAAAGTGACCGGCGAGCCCGGCCAACGCCGCCAGGCGCTGAACCACCTGCGGGTCGGTCAGTTCACCACGCACCACTTCGACGATTTTCATCAGTGGCACCGGGTTGAAAAAGTGAAACCCGGCCACCCGCTCGGGATGTCGGCAGGCACTGGCAATCAGGCTCACCGACAAGGATGAAGTGTTGGTCGCCAGTACCGCGTCGGCCCTGACCACTTGCTCCAGCGCACGGAACAACCCCTGCTTGGCCTCAAGGTTTTCAACGATCGCCTCGATCAATAAATCACAATCGGCAAGGGCTTCAAGGTGAGTGGCCGCGCCCATGCAAGCCAGTGCGCTGGCCAGTGCTTCACTGCTCAACTTGCCCTTGGCGGCGGCACGCTCAAGCAACGCCCGATTGGCTTGCAGCGCTTCCTGCGTCGCCTCACTGCGACTGTCATACAGCAACACCGGAACGCCTGCGCTGGCGAATAACTGGGCGATCCCCCGGCCCATCGCGCCGCTGCCGATCACACCGATCTGTTTGAACGTATTCACAAGCACCTCCTCAAATCGCCCGTTCCAGTTCCGGCACGACGTCGAACAGATCCGCCACCAGGCCGTAGTCGGCGACCTGGAAGATCGGTGCCTCTTCGTCCTTGTTGATCGCCACGATGACCCTGGAATCCTTCATTCCGGCCAGATGCTGGATCGCGCCCGAGATGCCCACCGCGATGTACAACTGCGGCGCGACGATCTTGCCGGTCTGCCCGACTTGCATGTCGTTGGGTACGAAACCTGCGTCGACCGCGGCACGCGATGCACCCACGCCCGCGCCGAGCTTGTCGGCCAGCGCATAGAGGTGTTTGAAGTTGTCGCCGTTCTGCATGCCACGGCCACCCGACACGATAATCTTCGCGGCGGTCAGCTCCGGGCGATCGGACTTGGCCAATTGTTCACTGACGAAGACCGACTGACCGCTGTCGGTGACCAGGGCGAGCGCTTCGATGACGGCGTTGCCCCCTTCGGCGACAGCGGCATCGAATCCGGTGCCGCGCACCGTGATCACCTTCACGCTGGCAGAGGACTGCACCGTCGCGATGGCGTTGCCCGCATAGATCGGGCGCTTGAAGGTATCGGCGCTTTCGACCGCGATGATCTCGGAGATCTGGTCGACGTCCAGTGCGGCGGCAACGCGCGGCAGGATATTTTTGCCGTTGGACGTGGCGGCAGCCAGGACGTGGCTGTAGCTGTCAGCCCCGGCTTCTTGAACGAGAGCAACAACCAGAGGCGCAACGTTTTCCGGCAGCTGGTGAGCGTAGACAGCGTTGTCGGCCAGCAGCACTTTCGTCACGCCTGCCACCTTCGCCGCCGCCTCTGCCGCGGCGCCTGCGCCCTGACCGGCGACCAGCACATGAATATCGCCGCCGATCTGCTGCGCAGCCGTCACGGTGTTGAGGGTGGCAGCCGCCAGTGCTGTGTTGGTGTGTTCAGCGATAACCAGGATAGCCATTAGATTACCTTCGCCTCGTTCTTCAGTTTTTCGACCAGTTCGGCCACCGACTTGACCTTGATCCCGGCGCTACGCGCGGCCGGTGCCTGGACTTTCAAGGTGTGCACGGTGCTAGCGCAGCTGACGCCCAGGGCGTTCGGCGTGAGCACCTCCAGCGGCTTCTTCTTGGCTTTCATGATGTTGGGTAGCGACGCGTAGCACGGCTCGTTCAACCGCAGGTCGGTGGTGACGATGGCTGGCAGTTTCAGGGAAACGGTCTGCGCGCCGCCGTCGATTTCACGGGTCACCGCGACGCTGTCGCCGCTGATTTCGACTTTGGACGCGAACGTACCCTGACCGTAACCGCTCAACGCAGCGAGCATCTGGCCCGTCTGATTGTTGTCGCTGTCGATGGCCTGTTTGCCAAGGATCACCAGCTGAGGCTGTTCCTTGTCGACCACCGCTTTCAACAGTTTGGCAACGGCCAGGGAAGTCAGATCCTCGTCGGATTCGACCAGGATGGCGCGGTCGGCACCCAGCGCCAGCGCGGTGCGCAGTTGCTCCTGTGCCGCACTGCTGCCGATGCTGACGACCACCACCTCGTTGGCAACACCTTGTTCTTTGAGGCGCACCGCTTCTTCCACGGCGATTTCGCAGAAGGGGTTCATCGCCATCTTGACGTTGGCAAGGTCAACGCCGGAGTGGTCCGCCTTCACGCGAACCTTGACGTTGAAATCAACCACACGCTTTACCGCAACCAGTACTTTCATAGTGTGTTCCCGTGTGAGTGCAGTGATCGGTCAGGCGCTGTGCAGCAACTCGGCGTAGACCTGCAAATGGTGATCGTCATCGCCCAATTGATGACTCAGCATCACCAGGCGCTTGGCGTGATGGGCCAGGCTGTACTCCCAGGTCATGCCGATACCGCCGTGCAACTGGATCGCTTGCTCGGCGATCAGGCGTGCGGCGCGGACCACCACGAACTTGGCGGCGGCCAGTTGCCGGCTGCGTTCATCGCCATCGGCTTGATCAGCCACGCAGGCGGCAAGGATGGCCATGGAGGTGGCCATTTCCAGCTCGCCGCACATGTCGGCCATGCGATGTTGCAGCACCTGGAATTTGCCGATTGGCGTGCCGAACTGCTTGCGCGTCTTCAGGTAGTCGAGGGTCAGGCGAAAGGCTTCCTGCATGCCGCCGACGGCCTCGGCGCACTGCCCGGCAATGGCCCGCCCCTGCTGATAACGCAACGCCGGCAAGGCTTCGCCGATGTCACCGAGCAAAGCCCCCCGGGACACAAAGACATCGTCGAGAATCAGATCACTGGCTCGCGGGCCATCAATGCAGGGATAATCGCGACGCTGCAACCCATGGGCTTGCGCCTCGACCAGAAACAGGCTGATGCCCTGTTCGCAACGTGTATCACCGCTGGTTCGCGCCGACACCAGGATCAATCCCGCACTGGCCGCACCCACCACGCAGATCTTGCGCCCGGACAGGCACCAGGCACCCTCGACCAGGCGCGCCTGGGTCTGCACATCGTGCAGCTGGTAATGGCTTTGCAGTTCTTCCAGAGCCACCGCCAGTTGCAGCGAGCCTTCGGCCACCCGCGGCAGCAGGTCTGCCTTTTGGCTGGCATCACCGAGTTGCTGCAGCAGGCCGGCCGCATGAATCTGCGACTGCAGGAAGGGCTCAAGGCACAGGTGGCGACCGAGCTCGGTCATGATCAGCAGGTTGTCCACGCCGCTGCCACCGAAGCCGCCATGTTCCTGGGCAATCGGCACCGAACACAGGCCCAGTTCTGCCATCTGGTTCCAGAACACCGGGCTCATGCCGGCTTCGCTGTGGTAGTAGCCTTCGCGGGCTTCGAAGCTGTAGTGATCGCGGGCCAGTCGGGCCACGGTGTCTTGCAGCATTTGCTGCTCGGAACTGAGTGTGAAGTCCATTGCGTGCCTCCTTAAAGCTCAAGAATCATCTTGGCGATGATGTTCTTTTGAATTTCATTGGAGCCGCCGTAGATAGACAGCTTGCGAAGGTTGAAATACTGGCTGGCGGGGGCGGCGCTGTAGTCGTTGTGCAGCGCAGTGCCGGTAAAGCCGTCGTTCAATTGCGCTTCGACGAAAGGCAACGCCTTGGCGCCCAGCGCCTTGCGCAACAGGTGACTGATGGCCTGGCGAATCTCCGAGCCTTTGATTTTCAGGATCGAGCTTTCGGCACCGGGCACACCGCCGGCCTGGGCAGCCGCGAGGATGCGCAAGGTGCTCATCTCGATGGCCAGCAGCTCAATCTCCACCTCGGCGACCTGCAGGCGAAACTGCGGGTCCTGCAGCAACGGCCGGCCGTTGCGCAACTCCTGCCGGGCGACCTCTTTGAGGTGCGCCAAGGCTGCCTTGGATTGGCCGATGCCAGCCTGCCCGGTGCGCTCATGGGTCAACAGGTATTTGGCGCAGGTCCAGCCCTGGTTCTCTTCGCCCACCCGGTTTTCCACTGGCACGCGGACGTTGTCGAAGAACACTTCGTTGACCTCATGCTCGCCCTCGAGCGTGATGATCGGGCGAACGCTGATGCCTGGCGTGGTCATGTCGATCAGCAGGAAGGAAATGCCCCGCTGCTGTTGGGCTTCACTGTCCGTGCGCACCAGGCAGAAAATCATGTTGGCGTGCTGGCCGAGGGTGGTCCAGGTCTTCTGGCCATTGACCACATAGTGATCGCCCTCGCGCACGGCACGAGTCTTGAGGCTGGCCAGGTCCGAACCGGCACCCGGTTCCGAGTAGCCCTGGCACCACCAGTCTTCTCCGCTCAGGATGCGTGGCAGGTAATGCGCCTGCTGCGCCGGGCTGCCGAATTTCATGATCACCGGCGCAACCATATTGACGCCGAAGGAGATCAGGCGCGGCGCACCGAAGGCGGCGCACTCCTCCTCGAAAATGTGTTTTTGCACCACGCTCCAACCGGTGCCACCAAAGGTCACCGGCCAATTGGCCGCGTACCAGCCACGCCGGGCAAGGATGCGCTGCCAGCGTTGGTGGTCGTCCTTGCTCAGACGCTTGCCCAGGCGAACGCTACTGGCGATGTCCGCCGGCAGCGCGTCACGAAGGAAAGCACGCACCTCGGTGCGGAACTCAAGCTCGGCGGGTGTGTAGTGGATGTCCATGCAAAGTCCTCGGTCGATGGTCAGGCCAACACCAGGCTGGCCGCAGGTTCAGCGTTGGCCGTTCTTGGCTGTCTGGCGCCGGGCAAAGAAATCTTCGATCAGCGCTGCACGCTGGGGCGATGCCATGCATTCGAGAAACAGCGCGCGCTCGCGCTGCAACCCTTCGATCAATGGCATATGGATCGCCGCTTCGATCGCAGCGAGGCAGCGCGGTGCCGAGAACGAATCAGCTTGGGTGCGGCCGATTTCGCTGCGCCGGGCCGCAATCAATGCGCCGGCCTCGGCAGATGTCGTTGGCATCGTCATCTGGCCGACGCGCCGCACGCCCACCCGCTCGGCCAACAGTTGCCGCGCATGCGCAAGGCCTGCAACCAGAGGCGCATCGTCGAACAGTGCGTCTACAAGACCGAGCTCCAGCGCCCGGGTTGCCTCGATCGGCTCGCCGCCGATGATCATGTCCAGCGCGCTTTCCACGCCCACCAAACGCGGCAGGCGTTGGCTGCCACCACCACCGGGCAGCAAACCCAGACGGGTTTCCGGCAGGCCGAGCCGGGTGGCACGGTGAGCGATGCGGTAGTGACAGCCCAGCGCGACTTCCAGCCCGCCGCCCAGCACTGAACCGTGCAACACCGCCAGCGAAGGCTTGCTGCCGTTCTCGATGGCCAGGGTCAGTTCCTGCAGGATCGGCGCCTGGGCCGGTTGGCCGAACTCGCGAATATCGGCACCGGCAATAAAGGTCTTGCCTGCGCAATAGAGCATGATCAACTCGACCTGCCCGTCCCGCTCGGCCGCCATAAACGCCTGCAACAGCCCGGCGCGCACGGCGTGACCGAGGGCATTGACCGGCGGGTTGTCGACCCGGATCAAGGCCACGCCTGCCTCGCGGGTCATTTGTACGACTGAAGTCATCGGACAGCTCCTCTTCTTGTATTTATGCGGCTTGCCAATCGATCGCGTTTCTCAGCGATGGGTCCACACCGGCTGGCGCTTCTGAGCGAAGGCCTGCATGCCCTCCTTCTGGTCCTGACTGGCGAAACTGGCGTGCATCAATCGCCGCTCGAACTGCACACCCTCGGCCAGGGTGGTTTCGAAGGCACGGTTGACCGCTTCTTTATTGAGTTTCACCGCGATCGCCGGGTGAGCGGCAATTTGCGCGGCCACGGCCAGGGCTTCATCCAGCAGGTCTGCCAGGGGCACCACACGACTGATCAAACCGCAGCGCTCGGCCTCATCGACTTCCATGAAGCGCCCGGTCAGGCACAGGTCCATGGCCTTGGCCTTGCCGATGGCGCGGGTCAGGCGCTGGGTGCCGCCGGCACCGGGCAACGTGCCGACCTTGACTTCGGGCTGGCCGAATCGAGCGTTGTCGGCGGCGATGACCATGTCGCACATCATCGCCAACTCGCAGCCCCCGCCCAGCGCCAGGCCGGCAACCGCGGCGATCACCGGCTTGCGGCAGCGGGTGACGGTTTCCCAGTTGGCCGTGACGAAATCCTCCAGGTACACATCGGCAAAACCCTTGAACTGCAATTCGCTGAGATCGGCACCCGCCGCGAAGGCTTTGTCGTTGCCGGTAATGACGACGGCCCGAATCCGCTCATCGGCCTCGAAGGCCAGCAGCGCCTGGCCCAGCTCGGTCATCAAGGCGTCATTGAGGGCGTTATGGACAGCCGGGCGATTCAAACGGATCAGGCCGACGGCTGCA
Organism: Pseudomonas fluorescens group sp. PF-69; assembly: GCF_054481235.1. Classification (NCBI taxonomy): domain Bacteria; kingdom Pseudomonadati; phylum Pseudomonadota; class Gammaproteobacteria; order Pseudomonadales; family Pseudomonadaceae; genus Pseudomonas; species Pseudomonas fluorescens group sp. PF-69. The sequence continues at coordinate 5,685,620 of NZ_JBTMNC010000001.1, forward strand.
CGCTGCTCGACAAGGATATTCAGGAAAGCCATGTCACCCACCTCTTGTTATTCGGTATGGGTTTCGAATATATCCACAGAAAAAATTAAAGACAACATGTTGACACATTAATTTTGAAAGCCTTATCTTCAGCTCATCGAAAGGGCAATACCAGATCGTAAGAAAACAACAATTCCAACCCTTAAGAGTCGATACTTATAAATGAACACCTGGACAGGCACACCACCAGATCGTCATCCGGAAGCGCCCACCACAAGCGCCATCAGTGACATGATCATTACAGATTACTGGGGTATACAGGTTGCACGAGGCAAAGATTGCCGCGCCCTGTCGAGCTACCAGGCAGGCGAGAACAATCCCGTCTCGTTTACCTACGGCGAACTGGATGCCGTGGTCACCCGCATGGGTGCCGGCCTGGCCGCCCTGGGTGTGGAAAAAGGCAGTGTGGTGTCCTGCCAGTTGCCCAACGGCTGGCAGATGACAGCCTTGTTCCTGGCCTGCGCCCGTGTCGGCGCGGTGTTCAACCCGCTGATGCCGATCTTTCGGGAACGCGAACTGCGCTTCATGCTCGGCCACGCCCGCAGTCATCTGCTGGTCGTGCCCAAGCACTTCCGGGGTTTCGATTACGCCAGCATGGCCGAAGACTTGCGCACCGACCTGCCGGAACTGCGCCATGTACTGGTTATAGGGGGGGACGGTCACAACAGCTTTGAACAGCAACTGCTCGAGCGGGAATGGGAAAAGGACTGCGATACCCAGGCGCTGTTCGCAGAACGACGCCCCCAGGCCGACGATATTCTCCAGCTGCTGTTCACTTCCGGCACCACGGGTGAACCCAAAGGGGTGCTGCACACCTCCAGGACCCTGCTGAGCAATATCATTCCTTATGCCGAGCGCCTGGGGCTTGGCCACGAAGACATCATCTTCATGGCCTCGCCCATGGCTCACCAGACCGGTTTTCTCTACGGCCTGCTGATGCCCATCTACCTCGGCGCGGCAGCGGTACTGCAAGACGTCTGGGATGCGCGCACCGCCATTAGGATCGCCGCCGCCGAGCGCCCAACTTTCACGATGGCCTCAACACCGTTTCTCGCCGATTTGATCGAGCTCGCACCGGACAACGGTGACGCGCTCACGAGCCTGCGTTTTTTTGTCTCGGCCGGCGCGCCCATTCCGGAAAGCCTGGTGGAAAAGGCTGGCAACAGCATCAACGCGAAAATCATCTCGGCCTGGGGCATGACCGAAACCGGCGCTTCCACCATGACGCGTCCGCAGGACGATCCCGAGCGGGCCATCTACAGCGACGGCGTGGTGCTGCCGCTCATGGATGTGCGGGTGGTCGATGATGCAGGGCTTGCGCTGCCCGCCGGCAGCGAAGGCCATCTTCAGGTCCGCGGCGCGAGCCTGTTCGTGGGTTACCTCAAGCGCCCCGATCTCTATGGCGTCGACGCGCAGGGCTGGTTCGCCACCGGCGATCTGGCCCGTATGGATGCCCAGGGCTACATCCGCATCACCGGACGAACAAAAGATGTCGTCATCCGCGGCGGCGAAAACATTCCGGTGGTTGAGGTGGAAAACCTGCTCTACAAGCACCCGGCCATTTCGGCGGTGGCCCTGGTGGGCTGCCCCGACGAGCGTCTCGGTGAGCGTGTCTGCGCTTACGTCACGTTGCATGACGGCTATACGGAGCTGAGCCTCGATGACGCGGTGACCTTTCTGCTCGAACACAGTCTGTCGCGCAACTATTTGCCCGAGTACCTGGAGGTGCTGCCTGCCCTGCCCCGCACGCCCTCCGGAAAGATCCAGAAATTCAAGCTGCACGAGCGGGCCGCGAACATTCGCATCGACCCGGCCAAGCGCCGCTGATCAACACACTCGATACACGCAACTCAACTGACTTGGAGAATGCCCCCATGAAAGGCCTTAGTGGAAAAACCGTGATCATCACTGGCGGTGGCGGCGGCATCGGCCGCGCAGTGTGCCAGCGCTTCGCCGCCGAAGGCAGCCGGGTGGCGGTGCTGGATCGCGACAGCGCTGCGGCGCAGACCACCGTCGACCTGATCCGCGAAGCCGGTGGAAAAGCGGTCGCCTATGCCGCCGACATCGCCGACTACGACGCCATCACCCAGACCGTGGCGACCATCGAAAAAGACTTGGGTGTGCCGACCGTACTGGTCAACAACGCCGGGTTCGACCGCTTCATGCCATTCCTCAAGACCGAACCAAAGCTCTGGGAGCAGCTGATTTCGATCAACCTGACCGGCGCCCTGAACATGCACCACGTGGTGCTGCCGAAAATGCTCGAGGCCGGTGGCGGCAAAGTCATCAACATTGCCTCTGATGCCGCCCGGGTCGGCTCGTCGGGCGAGGCGGTCTACGCAGCCTGCAAGGCTGGCCTGGTGGGTTTGAGCAAAACCCTGGCGCGAGAGCTGGCGACCAAGAACATCAACGTCAACGTGGTCTGCCCCGGTCCGACCGACACCGCACTGCTCAAAAGCGTGGCCGAAACCTCCAGCAACCCGGAAAAGCTCCTGGAAGCCTTCAAGAATGCCGTGCCGATGCGCCGCCTCGGCCAACCGGAAGACTATCCGGGAATCATCGCCCTGCTCGCCAGCGACGATGCCAATTTCATCACCGGTCAAGTCATCAGCGTGTCCGGCGGCCTGACGATGGCTGGCTAAGCCAGACGACACTCATAGGGGAGAGCATGCAATGAACTACGAAGACATCCTGTACCAGGAACTCAACGGTGTCGCGACCATCACCATCAACCGCCCCGAGCGCTACAACGCATTCCGCGGCCAGACCTGCATGGAGCTGCTTGACGCGTTCAACCGCGCCGGCTGGAACAAGGAAATCGGCGTCATCGTCTTCACCGGCGCAGGCGACAAGGCATTCTGCACCGGAGGCGACCAGGGCGCCCATGAAGGCCAGTACGACGGCCGCGGCCTGATCGGCCTGCCGGTCGAAGAACTGCAGAATCTGATTCGCGAAGTGCCCAAGCCCGTGATCGCAAGGGTCAACGGCTTCGCCATCGGTGGCGGGCACGTGCTGCACGTGGTCTGCGACCTGAGCATCGCCTCCGAAAACGCGGTGTTCGGCCAGGTCGGCCCCAAGGTCGGCTCGGTCGACCCGGGCTACGGCACCGCCTACCTGTCGCGCCTGATCGGCGAAAAACGCGCCCGCGAAATCTGGTACCTGTGCCGCAAGTACAGCGCCCGTCAGGCGCTTGACTGGGGGCTGGTCAACGCCGTGGTACCCCACGAACAGCTCGATGAAGAAGTACAGAAGTGGTGCGAGGAAATTCTCGAGAAGAGCCCTACCGCGCTGTCCATCGCCAAGCGCTCGTTCAATGCCGACAGCGCCAACATCGGCGGCATCGGCGGCCTCGGCATGCAGGCCCTGAGTCTGTACTACGACACTGAAGAGTCCAGGGAAGGCGTCGCGGCGTTCAAGGAAAAGCGCAAGCCCGAGTTCCGTAAATTTTACAAATGACCCCTGCGCCGGTAGCCATCGCGCTGCCGGCCCAGCACCCGAATGGCCTGGAGAGCATCATGAATTTCGCATTCACAGAACAACAAAATGCCATCCGCGACAGCGTTGCACGATTCAGCGCTGACGTCCTCGCCCCCGGTTACCGCCAACGGGATCGCGATGGCCGCATCGAGCGTGAAGTCATTGCCCAAATGGGCGAAATGGGCCTGCTCGGCGGCGAACTGCCGGAGGAGTTCGGCGGCAGCGGCCTGGACTGTGTCACCGCCGGCCTGATCATCGAAGAACTGGCCCGTGGCGACTTCAACGTCGCGTACATCCCCCTGCTGACGTCGTTGAACGGCCAGATCATCGCCCGATACGCCGACGCCTCGCTGGCCCGGGAATGGCTGGGTGAAATGACGGCCGGGCGCAAGGTCGCCTGTATTGCCCTGACCGAACCCGGCGGCGGGTCCGACGCTGCCAGCTTGCGCCTGAAGGCCGAACTCAAAGGCGACGTCTATGTGCTCAACGGAGAGAAAACGTCTATCTCCATGGCCGATCAGGCGGATGTCGCCGTGGTCTTCGCCCGCACGGGCACCGTTGAGCAACGCGCCAGCGGTATCAGCGCTTTTCTGGTGCCCATGAACCTGCCGGGCATCAGCACCACCCGTTTCGAGGATGCCGGCGAGCGTGCCATTGGCCGCGGGTCGATTTTCTTCGATAACGTCGAAGTGCCGGTCAGCCATCGCCTGGGCGATGAAAACAAGGGGTTCAAACAGGTGATGCAGGGCTTCGACTACAGCCGCGCCCTGATCGGTCTGCAGTGCCTGGCGTTGGCCCAGCAGTCGCTGGATGAAACCTGGCAATGGCTGACCGAACGCAAGGCCTTCGGCCAGGCGTTGTCTTCCTTTCAGGGTTTGACCCACCCACTGGCAGAATTGCAGACCTACGTGCATGCTGCGCGCCTGCAGTGCTATTACGCCTTGTGGCTCAAGGATAATAAGCAGCCGCACAATGCCGAGGCGGCCATGAACAAATGGTGGGGACCGAAACTGGCGTTCGATGTGGTCAAGCAGTGTCTGCTGGCCCATGGGCACACCGGTTACGGCGAGGACCTGCCGTTCGCCCAACGCTTGCGCGATGTACTTGGCCTGCAAATCGGTGACGGCACCGCGCAGATCATGAAAAATATCATCGCGCGCGAATTTGTCCCCAACTGATGCCCTGCCTGCTCCGCCAGGCCGGGCGCTCATACAGCCGCGCTCGTCCTTACGGAGCCGACAAGGAACATTGATGAACAATAGCGATACCCGATCCGTACCCAATACGCTGTTTTTCCGGTTGTTCCAGACCGGTAACGTGCTGCAAAGGCAAGTCCAGAAAGAGATGGGCATCAGTACGGTGCAATGGGCCGTGCTCGGCGCACTGTCACGCGAACGTTATGAAGGGGGTATTTCGTTCTTTGAACTGACCGAATACCTGTTCGTCAGTCGCCAGAGCCTGGACGGTGTACTCAAACGCATGGAGCGCGACAACCATGTGCTGCGCGTGCCCCACCCGGATGACGGACGTGCCCGCCTGGTGCAGTTGACCGATACCGGCAGGGCATTCTGGGACTCTCTGCAGGAGCGGATCCAGGCGTTTTACCAGCAGGCATTGAAAGGCTTCAGTTTCGACGACAGCGTCAGCCTGCTGCATTACCTCAACAAACTACAGGGCGATATGGCCGCCATATCGCTCGGTAGCGAGCAGCAAGACGACGAGGCGCAGTAGGCTGATCCCAACCTTCCTGCCCTCGCCGAAGCGTCATTGTTCATAAAACCCTGAACAGCCCTTTCCAGGGGCTGGCTGAACAACAAAAACAACTCACGGCAGGCAGGAACATCACATCATGCGTATAGCCAATCCCGTCACTGGGCATCTGGCCGGGCCGACTCGCGCCCGGTATTCCTTGAAAGCCACTTGTGTGTCTGCGTTATTGCTCGCGACACAGGCCCATGCAGACCTGGTCGCCGACAGTCACTTGAGCCTGGACACACGAAATTTCTACATGAATCGCGATTACCGGGATGCGGGTCTGTCCGACGGACCGCGCCATGATGGCAAGCCCCAGAGCAAGGCCGAAGACTGGGCACAAGGCTTCATTTTGCGCGGTAACTCCGGGTTCACCGAGGGTACGGTCGGCGTTGGCCTGGATGTCCTGGGGCTGGTCGGCGTCAAGCTCGACTCCGGCGGCGGCAGCAGTGGTACGGGTGTCCTGCAGCGCAATCAACGGACCGGCGAGCCCGTCGACGAGTACAGCTTCCTGGCGCCGACCGCCAAGCTCAAAGTCGCCAAGACCCTGGTCACCCTCGGCAACCACGAACCGGTCATGCCCGTGTTGTTCCGCAATGACACACGCCTGTTGCCACAAACCTATCAGGGTGGCCAGGTCGTCTCCACTGACATCCAGAACCTGAGCCTCACCGCCGGACAGTTTCGCCAGGCCCATCAGCGCGACTCGTCCGACTACGAAGACATGCGCATGGCGGCCGATGGCTCCACCGGCGGCGTGCCCACAGACCGTTTCAACTACGCAGGCGCGACCTACGCCCTCCAGCCCAATCTCAGCGCCACGTTTTACCGCGCCGAACTGAAGGACAATTACAGCCAGAATGCCGCCAGCCTTTTATACAAGTCGGCCCTGACCGAAAGCGTCAACTTCAAGGCCGACCTGCGCTACTTCGGCAGCGATAACGAAGGCCATACCAACGTCGACAACCGCTATCTGGGTGGCATGTTCACGGTGAGCAGCCGTGGCCATTCCCTGGGCCTTGGTTATCAAAACCAAAGTGGTGACACCGGACTTCCCTATCTGTTGGTTGCCGATCCCTGGGCCTTGAACAACGGCACTTACCAACCCTTTGTCCGGGCCAGGGAAGACTCCTGGCAATTGCGCTACGACTATGACTTTGCCCCCATGGGCCTGCCCGGACTGACATTGATGACCCGCTATATGCGAGGCAATGATTTCGAGATTCGAGGCGTTGCGGCCAAAGAGTGGGAGCGCAATACCGACATTGCCTACGTGATCCAGAGCGGGCCTTTACGAAACCTGAGCCTGCGCTGGCGCAATGTCACTTATCGCGGCAGCGAAACGACCGATGTGGATGAAAATCGCCTGATCGTCGCCTACACGTTCAAGTTCTGGTAGGCCGAGGTTTACGCCCATTGTCCCGGAACTGAATTCAGACAGACGTGGCATCGCCACAACCCGGGTGAGGGAGCCTGCTCCCTCGCCACGGTTCACTCGCCGTTCCAACTATCCTTGACGGACGGATATCAGGAGCCACCGGTGATGCCTTCGATAAAGCTGCACGCCGCACAGCGCGACGATCTGGAAACCATTGAATGCCTGATGCAGTTCTATACCTATGACTTCAGCGAGTGGTTGCCGTTGAAACTGGCTGAACACGGTTTCTTCAAGATCCTGCCCCTGACCGATTACTGGCGAAAACCCGCGACCCGGCCTTTTCTCATCAGGGTGGACGGGGAATTGGCCGGGTTCGTGACCGTGGACGATGAAACCCATCGGCCCGGTATCGAGCACAACATCGGTTACCTGTTCGTGACCCGGCGCTTTCGTGGCCAGGGTGTCGCGAAGTTTGTCGTTTCCACCCTCTTGAGCCGTTTCCCCGGTCAATGGCAGATTTTCCACATCGAGGCGAACCAACCGGCGCGACTGTTCTGGGCTGCGGTCATGCCCGATCTCACGGGTGGCGAGTACAGCCTGCATCACCCGTCGATTGGCGGTTATCCATGCACCCTTTACCGCTTTGAAAAATCGCCACCTTCGCCAGCACCAGGCCCAATCCCGTAGAACCGCCAAAGGCTCAGATCCCGGCGATCCATCCGCCCCACAGCCCCCCACACCCTTTGCGCTAATTCCAAACAGCTTTGTCAGACAATATGTAGTGACGAAAAATATTCACTACAAAACCGTTGACGCCTTCGATTTGCCCTTGCATGATGCAGACGTCTCCCCGATCGGGAGTACACGCAACACGCTTGAGCAAGCTCGTCTGACCGCCGAGCTGTTTTTTCCCGGATACACCCTGCCCACAAGGCAGATTGAAGAAGCTGACCTGGCCTGAACGTCCAGTACAAGGACGAGAAGCGCTAGCGATCCATCCTCATGACGCTTGTGCCCGACCCTGAAAACGTCGGCAGTGGCCTGAAGGTATTCGCTGCTTCTCTTCGTTGTGACGCTAACGCGTAGCAGTTATTCAACACGACTACATGCAACAGATGCGGGACCCCGTCGAATATGGCGGACGACTGCTGACGTCCTGGTTTCGGTGCCAGGGATCAACTAACCGATGGGCTACTTGTATTAGCGAATCAACTTTGAAAGATCACCAAATGGTCAAGGGGTTTTAAAATGAATCTGAACAATCAACCAACTATCGAAGAACTGGCTCGTATGTTCGCTGCGCAAAAAGACAGCCACGACAGCCATATTCTGTGGATCAGCAAGTCGGGCCAGGTTCATATCGACTGCCTGTCGCCACATGCCCATGAAACGGAGTTTGACCAGAACAACCAGAACCTGCTCGCCCGACTGAAGATGTACCGTCGCGGCCAGGGCTATGTCGGCAAGAAAGCAGCGGCCGACAAGGACTTCATCGGTAATGTTCTGCAAACGCTGAAACAGACCTGGGCATCGATGCAGAACCAGAACGAAGTTCGGGTGATTGACCGGTTCTACTGATCAGCAAGCGTCATCACTGACTGACCCATAAAAAAGGGCCTGCTCCCGATAAGGAGCAGGCCCTTTGTTTATGCCTGGCAGACCGCAACGGCCGCCGCGTCAGGCGTTTTTAACGTTTCACCGACAGATTCGTCTGGGTCATGCGGCTACGGATGGTGAACACGCCATCGCCCGAGAGAATCGCGCTACGGGCAAACAGGCGTCCGCTTTCCCAGTTCGACAGGCCCAGCTCGGGCTTGTTGAGCGCGTACTGGCCATCGACCCAACGGGTAATCCCGTTGCCGACAAAGGGCGCGTTGACCGCATTGTAGAAACGCTCCTGGGTCGCCGCGTCTTCGCTGAGCAGCGATACGGTGAACTGAGGGCTGTAGCGATTGAACAAGGCGATGGCGCTGTCCAGGTCGTCAACGATCTTCAGGCTCACTTCAGGGGTTTCTTCCCATTCCCACTCGCGGCCCAGTTGCTCTTCCGGCAGCGGCTCGGCCAGGGGCTCGGTGCGATAGCCTTCAGCGCGGTAGACCTCGACGGTCGCGTTTTGCCACTCCGCTGGCAGATAGGCTTCGCTGCCTTCTACGATGTGCAACTTGCAGCCCTGGCCCCGTGCCTTGCCGGCCTGTTGCAGTGCGTCCAGAAACAGCGGCACCAGTTCGGCGGCGCGGTCGCGATGGATCAGGCAGACATTGAGGGTATTGCAGACCTTGCGGTCGAGGGAGTTGCGCACCACCGCGGCGAAACGTGTGGCGTCGGCGTCGCTGTGGGCGATCAACCAGGCGCCGCCGGTGCCGTGCAGGCTGACGGCGGTGCCGGCCTGTTGCGCGATGCTGCCCAACTGGCTGACGGCACGACCTGAACCCCGGGCCACGGCCAGCGATAGACGGCGGTCGGCAAACATTGCCCAACCGGCGGCATGATTGACGCTCTCCACCAGCGACACCGCACCGGTCGGCAGGCCGGCGTCGGCCAGCGCCGGATTCAACGCGTGAGTGACGATGGCCTGGGCCGTGCCCAAGGCATCACTGCCAATGCGCAGTACGGCAGTGTTACCGGTGCGCAGCACACCGGCGGCGTCGGCGAAGACGTTCGGCCGGCCTTCGAAGACGAACGCGACAATGCCCAGCGGAGAAACCACCTGCTCGACTTTCCAGCCGTCATGCTCGACGCAGCTGACCACTTGGCCGCGGGTGGCCGCGGCATCGCGCCAGGCGCGCAGGCCGGCAATCATGTCGCGACGCATGCGCTCATCGGCCAGCAAACGGGTGGTCGAACGACCGCGAGCCTTGGCCCGTTCGATGTCAGCCAGGTTGGCCGCCTCGATCAAGGCCCAGCAGTCCGGGGTCTCCAGACGTTGGGCAAACAGATCGAAGAAGGTGCTGATGGCTTGATCCGACACCAACGACATTGCAGTAAACGCCGCTTCGGCACGGGCAATCGCGACGGACGCCGCCTGCTGGTCAGCCACTGGAATCAGCAGCAGTTCACCGCTGACCTGCTCCACCAACAGGTGGTCACCGGGCTGGAAGCGTGCCGCCAGTTCGGGGCTGACCACAGTGACACGATTACCGGCGAAAGGGATCGGCGTGCCAGCGACTAGACGTTCGAGCGCGAAAGACATGAAGCAGTATCACCATGCAATGGGCGGGCGGAAAATGTATAGCAAAAGTCCCTGAGCGTCATCCGCCGCTGGCCGGCACCGATGATCGTAAAACCCTCTGCCCCGGCCCGGCCCGCCTACGCTTAAAGCGCGTACCCGCGTTTCCTGTTTTCGACGGAGGCCGTCATGAGCGATGAATTCACCAGCCATGGCGCAGCGCTTGACGACGAAGGAATGGAAAATGCCCTGGATCTGGCCAAAGTCAGCGCTGCGCAACTCTGGGCTGTGCTAGCAGTAGAAACCTCCGGCAACGGATTCTTTTCCGACCGGCGCCCGAAAATCCTTTACGAACGTCACGTCTTCAGCCGCCTGACCCATCAGGCGTTTGACGCACAACACCCCGATATCAGCAGCAAATCCCCCGGCAGCTACGGCGCAACGGGAGCGCATCAATATGATCGGCTGAATCAGGCCATCAGCTTGAACCGCAACGCGGCCCTGCAAAGCGCTTCCTGGGGACTCGGCCAGACGATGGGCTTCAATTTCGCCGCAACGAGGTCGGCGGATGTCGAGGCGATGATCAAGCGCATGGTTGCATCCGAAAACGAACAACTGCTGTGCACCGTGAACCAACTGATCGAGGGGGGATCGGTCGCGGCGCTGCGGGCCAAGGACTGGGCGAACTTCGCCCGTCGTTACAACGGCCCCAACTACGCCATCAACAACTACGACTTGCGACTCAGCGCCGCGTATCAAAAGTTCTCTTATGGAGGCACGCCGGACCTGCGCATCCGCATGGCGCAAACCTACCTCACGTACCTGGGCTGGCACCCTGGCGCCATCGACGGCATCGTCGGCAAGCAGACCCGTGACGCAATGAACCTGTTCCAGGCCAAGGAAGGACTGGACTCGACCACGGTGCTCAACGACGAAACCCTGGAACATTTGCGCAGCCGGGTCCTGGCGTTATCGGACTGACTCGATGCCCACGCAAACTGCCCCGCAAGTGCGCCAGGGCATGTCGCTGAACGGGGCCGGTTAACAATGTGGGAGCTCGCTCCCACAAGGGCATTGCCCTGGTTTAACGTTCTGCGATGTACGTATCAAAGTGTGTACAGCCCTGCCCCAGACACACCCCGCACTTAAAACCCCACCCCAAAGACACACCGCAGATACACCCGGTTGATGAAATGCGCCTGTCGATTGGCCAAGCCGATCCTTGCGCCGAACGGGCGCACAGTCGCCCGACATCCCTGATCTGTAGGAGATCCATGTCCATGAGCACTTTCATTTCATCCACCGTCAAAGGCCTGCACCTGAACCTTGACCGCGCCGGCACCTGGATCGCGCCTTTGACCCTGCGGATTTTTCTGGCCTGGGAGTTTTTCGAATCCGGTCTGGAAAAATTCAATGGCGAAAACTGGTTCGCCGACATCCAGGACCGCTTCCTGTTTCCGTTCAACCACCTGCCGGCCACGTTGAACTGGGAACTGTCGATGTGGGTGGAATTGATCTGCGCCCTCGCCTTGCTGGTGGGCCTGGCCACACGCTTTTCGGCGATCAGCCTGATCGTGGTCACCATCGTCGCCACCGCCGCCGTTCACTGGCCCGCCGATTGGTCGACCTTGAGCGATCTGGCCCAGGGTTACTCGATCACCAACAAAGGCTACGGCAACTTCAAACTGCCGCTGATCTACCTTGCCGCGCTGGTACCACTGGTGCTGTCAGGCCCTGGCAAGTTCAGTCTCGATGCGCTGCTGGCCCGATGCTTCTGGCGCCGAAGCCCTGTCTAAATCAACACCTGTAGGAGCCAGCCTGCTGGCGATGGACTCAAGTACGCCGCGTTCATCCAGATAACGCGCGTTTTCGTTGACGTCCATCGCGAGCGAGCTCGCTCCTACAAGAGACCATGCCCAGGCATGGGTCGCGCAATTCCTGTAGGAGCCAGCCTGCTGGCGATGGACTCAAGTACACCGCGTTCATCCAGATAACGCGCGTTATCGTTGACGTCCATCGCGAGCGAGCTCGCTCCTACAAGAGACCATGCCCAGGCATGGGTCACGCAATTCCTGTAGGAGCCAGCCTGCTGGCGATGGACTCAAGTACGCCGCGTACATCCAGATAACGCGCGTTATCGTTGACGTCCATCGCGAGCGAGCTCGCTCCTACAAGAGGCCATGCCCAGGCATGGGTCACGCAATTCCTGTAGGAGCCAGCCTGCTGGCGATGAACTCAAGTACGCCGCGTTCATCCAGATCACACGCGTTATCGTTGACGTCCATCGCGAGCTCGCTCCTACAAGAGACCATGCCCAGGCATGGGTCACGCAATTCCTGTAGGAGCCAGCCTGCTGGCGATGGACTCAAGTACGCCGCGTTCATCCAGATCACACGCGTTATCGTTGACGTCCATCGCGAGCGAGCTCGCTCCTACAGAGGTCAATCAGCGGCAAATCGGGCAAATAATCGTCCATTCAGGCCAAGCTCCGTGCCTGATTGGGTCTATACATAACTGTACGCAGTGGGCCGACAACAAGAGGCACAGGCCGTGGACAGCAAGGGTTCGGGCACGAACCTGGCCTTTTGGTTGCCAGGCAGTGCGGTCATCCTGAGTCTGGTGGTATCGATGTTCGCCCTCAACCGCGAACCCTTCCTCGAACCGCGCCCCATCGGTGCGCAGTTCCAGGCGCAACTGCCTATCGAAGCACGGCTCTGGCAGGACCCTTTCGACGCGGTGGAGCGCTATCGCAAAAAGCTCGGCGACAGCAAAAACCCCGATGCCGAGAACGTGTGCAGCCCCGACCTTTCGCCACTGTCCGGCGCAAAACAGGCGCCCGACATCATGGTCGCGCTGGTCGAGGGCGGCCCCTATGCCGATGAGGTCGAGCGACGCCGGCGCATTCGCTATGCCTTGCTCGCCGGCTTCAAGAATTCCCATCGGGTGCCGGATCAGGAGCAGTACATCCACTGCCTGAGACTCGCCGACAACCTGTCCCCCGATGCGCCGCAGAAAAACGCTTTCGTCGACGCGCCCTACGAAGTGTTCATCTCCAACCCCTTCGATCCGCCGACCGCGCTGGAAGGCGCCTCACCACCTGCGGACCGCACGATCGTGTTCTGGTTGAAACAGGACGCCCTCGGTCCGACGCCGTTGCAAAACCTGGAAACCCTGCGCCAGACCCTGAACCACAAAGTCGCTGCGGCGTGCGCGCCCACAGACTGCTCCGAACAACCGGAACGCGCCGTGCTGAAGGTCATCGGCCCTTCGACCTCGACCGTGCTGCGAGACATGTTCCAGGACCAGGACATCGGCAAGGCCACGCCGAATGTCGAAATTTACTCGCCGCTGGCCACCGCCGATAACGAAACGCTGGATCGCGGCTACCAACGGCTGTCGCCGCCGCTGGTCAATCGGCAACCCATGAAGTTGCTGCGCACCGTCAGCGACGACGGCACCATGACCCAATTGATGCTCGACGAGCTGAAGCTGCGCCGCGTCGATCCGGCCGCCGGCGTGCGTTGTAGCGACGGTACCCAGCGCCGGGTCGATTCACCCTGCACGCGCACGCTGCGGCGCAGCGACAACCGCATCGCCTTGATTTCCGAGTGGGACAGTTTCTACAGCCGCGCGCTGATCGAAAGCTTCAAGCTGCAAGTGGCCCGGGACGCGCACCTCAATGACAGCGAAAAGAACCAGCGCGAAGCGGTCGATCAATGGATTTTGCGCTTCAGCTATTTACGCGGCCTGGATGGGCGCCTGCCGGAGGAGTCGGCGAGCACCGACAAGACCGCCAGCAGCGATGCCGGCAAAAACACACTGGGCAGCCCCCCGATCGACCTCAGCCCGCTGGAAAAGGCCGACGGCAATTCTCAGCTCGACTACCTGCGGCGCCTGGCCGACCACATCGCCCGCGAGGACGAGGCCTATCGACGCAATGGCGAAAGCGGCATCGGTGCCATCGGCATCCTGGGCGTCGATGCCTACGACAAGCTGCTGGTGTTGCAGGCACTCAAGAGCCGGATGCCCTACAAACTGTACTTTTCCACCGACCTCGATGCCCGCATGCTGCAACGGGGCCAGGCGCAGACCACCCGCAACCTGATCCTGGCGGCCCCTTACGGCCTCACCCTGACTCGCGCCCTGCAACAAGACGTGCCGCCGTTCCGCGACAGCCTGCAAAGCGCGGTGTTTGTCTCGGTGCTGGCGGCGCTGGCGCCGCAGTCGTTCGAGGTCAAGCGCGCGAAGTTCGACTATTCCAAATCGGAGCTGCTTTCGCCGGGCATTTATGAAGTCGGCATCAGTGGTTTCATTCCACTGGCGACCCGGCTTAGCGCCTCACGCCCGGTCAATTGCCAGGCGCCGACCCAATCGCAATCCGATCGCGGCATCCGCCCCCACGACCTGATGGCCCTGCGCTGCCTCCAGGACCCTTCGCCACCGCCCTACCCCGAACCGTCGCCGTCGATCCGCGAGCGCTTCAAACAAACCCAGTCCTTTTTCTGGGCCGGGCCGCTGACGTTCTCCTTGCTGATGATCGCCAGTTTTATCCTCTGGTGGCGGATCGAAGGTCCGCAGGACGATCACGACACGCGGCTGGCCTGGGTGCGCGGCGTGCCGATCAGCCTGTTCATGGTCGCGGCGGTGTGCGCCTTCATCGCCACACGGTTTTGGCATGCGGAGTTTCTCTGGTTCACCTTCGTGTTGATCCTGCTGGGCATCCTGTCATTGAACCTGACCCGGCGTTCCACCCGAAAACTGGCGCTGGCCGAAGATCCGATGGCCAGTCCTGTCCCGGCCTTCTACGACGCCTGGGTGTGGTACATCGTGGTTCCGCTGGTGATGTTCATCCTCGCGCTGATGCTGGCGTACCAGATGCGCAGCACCCTGACCGACAATGGCCTGGGCGAGCCGATGTTCCTGTTCGAAGGCATCAGTGCCTGGCCGACCGTGGCGTTGCGCTTGCTGGCGGTGCTGATATCCATCTCGGCATTGACCTGGGGCTGGCGCAAGTTGCGCATCAACCGCGCCGAGATCGAAACCACCTTCCATTTGCGCCTGCACATGCGCAAATACGAGATGACCTTATGGGGTCAGGTCCGACGCTTGCTGCGCCGAGGCAGAGGCTGGAGCGTGCGGCGCTGGTGCAATGAACTGGGTCACTGGTTGCTGCTGATATTTTTCCCGTTGATGAGCGCCAGCGAAGACTGGTCAAAACCCTGTGCGTCGGCCCAGGTCAATTGCACCGACGGGCGCAAGATGATCTCCATTGCAAGGTTCTGGGGTGAGCATTGCATCTGTGGTTCATTCGGTGCGCGCATGCTGCGGGCGGGACTCGCGACCTGGTTTTACGTGGTCGTGACCAGCGTGCTGTTTGTCGTCTGGCCCATGGAAGGCATGCCCGTTCGCGGTCAATCGATCTGGTGGATGGTGAGCTGGCTGATTCCCACCCTGACCTTCCAGGTGTTGGTGTTCTGGGTCATGGACGCCAATCTGCTGTTGACCCGATTTATCCGCCATCTCAGCGAGCATCACGCGATCTGGCCGGGTTCGTTGCAGGCCGAGCACAAGAAAATCTTCGGAACGCTCAAGCACCCCTGCATCGATGAGTGGGTGGATATGCAGCTGATCGCCAAGCGCACCTCGGCCGTCAACCGACTGATCTACGCGCCGACGGTGGTCATGTTGATCCTGGTGGCCTCACGCAGCAGCCTGTTCGACAACTGGCCGACACCGCCCGGCCTGGTCATTTCGTACCTGGTCACGGCGCTGTTGCTGCTCGGTTCCGCGCTGTCGCTGCGACGCGCCGCCGAAAAGGCCCGCACCCGGGCCTTGCAACGACTCGACGCCTACCTGCTGGAAACCCAGGAAACCACGCCCTGCTACGGCAAGTTCAAGATGATCCGCGAGCGGGTGGCGACGCTCAATACCGGCTCCTTCTCACGCTATGCCGAAGACCCGCTGATCAAGGCCTTGCTGTTGTCGCTGACCGGGATTGGCGGTTCGGCGATTGTCGATGCGTTGAATTTTGCGAAGTTCTGAGGGTAAGCCCCTCGGACCGGAAGCCTTGCGATTGCTGTTGCGCAGCAATCGCAAGGCTCATGTCCCCTGATTATTTCACCGCGACTGGCGTCCATTCGAACCGATAGGACCTGGGGGACGGTCCTGGCTGGCATTGACCGTTATCGGCATCGGCGCCGACGAGCGACCACTGTGCACGGGAGTTCTCGCCCAGTTCATGGGCGGCCTTGGGCTTGAAGCACCGGGTCAGGACTTCGTCCGGCACCAGGGCATAATCCTGAGGATGTTCACGCAGCCATTGTGCGGCCCTTTCGACCGTGGAGTTGTCCATGCCGAAATGCACGATTGGCTGACGGGCGAACAACCAGTGCCCCTCCTCCCAATTGACCAGCACCAGGTCCGCACCGTGGCTCATGGTCGCGGCCTGGGCCATGATCGCCTGATCCGGATTGACGCCATCGGCGAACGGTTCGATAAACCCGCGGGCGAACCACAGCACGAACCAGCCCGCCACCAGGGCCGGAAATACCCGGCGCAGGCGCGGACGCCGCTTGAACCAGCGCTGCAGCAGCCAGGGAATCAGCGGCGCAGCCGCCAGTACCAGCCCCGGTAGCGCCGGGTAGATGTACAACTTGCGTTTACCGGCACTGATGCAAAAGAACAGCACCACCAGCGCCACCCAACCGAGCAGCACCAGCACCCGGCCGTCACGCTTTTGCAACTGACGGCGCCAGGCTGGCACCAGCCATGGCAAGGCCAGTACCAAAGGCAGCCAGTATTGCGGAATGACGTTGGTGAAGAAGTACCAGAACGGTTCACGGTGATGCCACGAGTTGGCGTAGCGTCCGGCGGTCTGGCGCAGGAGGATTTCCCGGGCATAGGCCACCTCGTCAGCGGAGCCATTGAGCACGATGGACAAGGTCAGGGGTAACAGCCAGACCGCAATCGCCGCCAGCATTACCAGCAACCCGAGCCACCATTTGCGCGCCTGGCCCGGCATGGCCACCACGCCCGACCAATCCTTGCGTACCGCATAGGCATAAGGGATCAGCATCAGCGCCGGCAGAAAGCCCACGCCTTTGGTGATCACGCCGATGCCCATGCCCGCACAGCCTACGTAGAACCAGCGCCATGCCGGCCCCAGCAACAGATGACGGGCCAGGCCGTACAGGCCCAGGGAAGTGAACAGAATCAGAAAGCTGTCGATCTGCCCGGTACGCAGGATGCTGTAGGTCTGGTAGGTCGCCAGGTACAACAGCGCGGCAATGCGCCCGATGCGGTGGTTCCACAGCCGGCGGCCGAGGTCATAGACCATCGCCGTGACGGTCACCGCAGAAAACAGCCCCGGAATATACAACGCGATGTTGGGTTTACCCGTGAGCCAGGTGAAGAACGCCACCGTCCACATGAAGATCGGCGGCTTGTCGCCGTAGATCTCCCCGGCGCGATGGGGAATCAGCCATGAACCGTTGTGCAGCATTTCCAGGGCCACGCCGAGGAAACGTTCTTCATCGACGTTCTGCGCTTGACGCAGCCCCAGGCCGGCACCGACCAAAAACAGGGCGAGCAGCATCAGGCCCAGGCATTCGACGCGGGGCGACAGGGTTCGACGCATGATTTATTCCTTGAGGTGTTTGCTTTTCGCAATCAATTGCAGGTTGCGCAGATACACGATGGAGCCAAAGGCCTGACCGGCAATGAACACCGGGTCCTGTCGGTAAATGGCGTAAGCAAACAGCAAGGTGCTGCCGACAATACTCAAGTACCAGAAGCTCACCGGAATCACGCTGCGTTTTTTGTACTCGCTGTACAGCCACTGCAGAACGAAACGGCCGGTGAACGCAATTTGCCCGGCAAAGCCGACCACCAGCCACAGCACTTCGCGCGACAGGGTCATCCCTCGATCTCCTGGGCATGGGTGTTCAGCCGCGTGCGCTTGATCAACCACCACACCCCGAAGAGGTCGAGAATGCCGACAAGGGCGCGGTCGATATTTCCGTACTTGGACACGCCGGCAGTGCGGTGCCGGTGGTTGACCGGATGGACGACCATTCGGCCATTGTGGCGCTGGATCAGTGCTGGAATGTACCGATGCATGTGATCGAAGTACGGCAGGCGCAAAAACGCCGCGCGTTGAATCAGTTTCAAGCCACAGCCAGTGTCTGGCGTAGCGTCCTTGAGCAGGCGGCTGCGCAGGCCATTGGCGAAACGCGAAGCCCAGCGCTTGCTCGCCGTGTCGCGGCGGTTGACCCGGTGGCCCGCTACCAGTTGCAAATCACCATTGGCTGGCTGGTTACGCACCAGCGCCAACATGCCCGGGATGTCCGCCGGGTCGTTCTGCCCGTCGCCATCGAGGGTCGCCAGCCACTGCCCGCGAGCCGCCTGTGCCGCGTGGTACAGCGAAGTGCTTTGGCCCAGCGAGCGATCATGATGCAGGATGCGTAACTGGCTCAGACCATTGTTTTTGGCCTGCTGCAGTTCGTGCAAGGTGGCATCGGTACTGCCATCGTCGACCACGATGATTTCATAAGACTCGTCGGCCAGCGCCACGCGGACTTCCTCAAGCAAGGGCTTGAGATTGTTCGCTTCGTTCTTCGCTGGGATCAGTACCGATACAAAAATGTCCTGGCTCATGGTGTCTCCCTCGCCTTGTGGTTTTTCCGCTGTCAAAGGCGAACGTTTCAAATTTGATAAAACTGCCGATACCACTTCACAAACGCCCCGACGCCGGCTGCAACCGGGACTTGGGGGCGGAAGTCGACCCACTCTGCCAGGGCCGACACGTCGGCCCAGGTCTTGACCACATCGCCAGCCTGCAGCGGTAGATAGTTGCGTTGGGCTTGCATACCCAGCGCCGCTTCCAGGCAGTCGACGAACTCCAGCAGCGCCACTGGCTGGCCGCGACCGATATTGAACAAGCGGTTGACACCTTCGCCCGCCCCGGTCGATACCGGTGGCCGCGTGCGCAATCGGGCGATGCTTTCGACGATGTCGTCGATGTACGTGAAGTCCCGTGCCATCTGGCCCTGATTGTAGATATCGATCGGCCGGCCTTTGAGCATCGCCTCGGTAAACTTGAACAGCGCCATGTCCGGCCGCCCCCACGGTCCGTAAACCGTAAAGAAACGCAGCCCACTGGCCTTCAATCCGTATAGATGGCAATAGCTCTCGGCGAGCAGCTCATTGGCGCGCTTGGTCGCGGCATACAAGGAAATGGGATGATCGACCGCGTCCTCGACACTGAACGGCATTTTGCTGTTACTGCCGTACACCGAGCTGCTCGAGGCGTAGATCAGATGCTCAGGGCGATGGTACCGGCAGGCCTCCAGCACATTGAGAAAGCCGACCAGATTCGATTGCGCGTAAACATCGGGATTATCCAGCGAATAGCGCACTCCGGCTTGTGCGGCCAGATGCACCACTTCGCTAAACGGCTGATCGCGAAACAACGCCATCAACGCCGGCTTATCGACTATGTCCATTTTCTCGAAACGAAAGCCCGGCAAGCACTCCAGTTCCTTGAGTCGTGCGCGCTTGAGCGTGACGTCGTAATAGTCATTGAGGTTGTCGATGCCAACCACTTCATGTCCGTCCAGGCATAGACGCCGGGCGGTGTGAAATCCAATGAACCCGGCGACGCCGGTGACGAGAACCGTCACCGGCCAGTACGCCACGATGACGCACCGACCGGTGCAGTGTTGCTGCTCAATACCCACGCCTGCTTCATGCTTCTGTTCCTGCCCATGACGTTTCTAATGCGTGACTCCGTCATGAAGCTTGTAAAACAGAAATGTTTCAGTTTCGGTGGTTCAGAAAAACTTCGAAGGATTTTTTTACGCGTCAATCGGATTATTTCGCATCCCCGTCACGGGGCTTATAAAACCGGAACAAGCCGATTTCAGCGGTTTTGACGTACTTGTCAGCCCAGTCGGGCTTGACGGTACGGTCGTGAAAATACAACGCGCCGCCCGTGTGGTCCGGCAATTGTTTGTTCAGCGCCTTGCGTGCGATTTCCTTGGCGATCGCGTAGGGAGCCTCCTCCTGAGCCGAATCGGGCTTGCCGTCACACCACCAGGAGAACTGGCAGCTCTTGGTTTCCGAGCCTTGCTTGACCACGGCACACACCGTATCCGGGAAGCCTTCGTGACCCAGTCGGTTCATCACCACATTGGCGACGGCCTCCATGTCGGTGGAGTCCTTGCCCTTGGCCTCCCAGTAGATGGAACGGGCCAGACAGGTGATCGCGTCGTCCAAGGGTGCTTTGCCCGCCGGATCGACCGCCTGGACTTCAGGTTGAGTAATGGCTTGAGACTTGGGTGCCGGTGCCGGGCTGCTGTTATCCGCGGCCTTTTGCTCCAGGACCTCGGCCTTGTCTTTGGCGACTTGTTGTTTTTGATCCTGATCACCGGCGAAGGCCGGGCCGACCAGCAGCGTTATTGCGAGGCAGGTTGCAATCCAGTCGAGGCGCATGATGGGAAGAACTCAGTGGGCAGTATCGACTCAGTGTAGTAGTGAACGGATTGCATGCCCCCCACAACATTCTGGAAAATCCATTGCCTTTGATGGGGTAACTTCGCGCATCATGGGCGCAGTCAGCTCTAGGGGGATTTCCATGCGTTCACTATCATCCGCAATGCGCTTTGCCGGGTTGTCACTGGGTCTGCTGTTTGTCTCCACCGCGATGGCGGGTGAGGAGTCACAGCTGATCGAATCGATCAATGCCTACCGCAGCCAGCTGCAACGGTGCGCCGGTTCAGTGTCGTCGGAGCTGCCGCCGCTGTCGGCCGACCCGCGCCTGGCGCTGTCCGCCACCAGCATCGGCAATTTGCAGCAGGCCATGGTGACCGCCGGTTACCCCATGAAGAACGTGCAGGCGATCAGCCTGTCCGGGCCCCGTGATGCGGCCTCGGCGATGAAAGCGATACAGGAGAGTTTTTGCCAGATCGTGCTGGACCCGCAATTCGTCGATGTCGGTGTCAGCCATCAGGACCGTGACTGGCGAATCGTTGTCGCCCGTCCGTTGCTCAGCGCCCGCCTGGGTGACTGGCAGACCGAAGGCCAGAAACTGCTGGCCGAACTCAACATCGCTCGCAGCAAAGCGCGCCAATGTGGCACGCAGCCCTTCGGCGCCACCGCGCCGCTGACCTGGAACGCCACGCTGGCGACCGCCGCCGAAGCGCACGCGCGCAACATGGCCAATAAAAACTTCTTCGACCACAAGGACCCGGATGGCCGCACACCGGGCGACCGGGCGGAACTGGCGGGCTACGACTTCCAGCAGATCGGCGAGACCATCGCCGCCGGGCAAGACACCGTGCGCAAGGTGGTCGATGGCTGGATGGCCAGCCCCGGCCATTGCGCCAACGTGATGAACCCGCTGTTCCGGGATCTCGGCGCGGCCTACGCGACCGATCCGAAAAGCGATGCGGGAATTTACTGGACGGTGATGTTCGGGGCGCAATAAGAACCGAACCTGAAACGACCTCTGTGGCGAGGGAGCTTGTCGGACCGTTATCACCGACAAGCCCGCTCCCACATCGATTCTCGCGCCGGACGTTGACGGTGACCTGATTGAGGTCATCGATCGTTTAATGAAGAAAAGACCAGGAATGCGCGTTAAATATCGCGTTATCGCTCGTTGCGAGCCCGCTGCCGACGATAACCCAGAGGATTTTTTATCGTTATTTATCAACAACTTAAACAATTGAAAAGCCAATTATTGAAGGAAAACAGCGCTTCATAGATGCCGTCGATCAACCGGTTACTCAGAGTGATTGGACGTTCTCCCGAGTTGCACTTAGCCTCCCCTCAACAAATCCGCACATCACGTCATTCGTCACTGCAGGAGCGAGCTCGCTGCTGCAGGTTTTGCGGCTACTCATTCAATGCGTATGAGGAAATCATGTCAGAGCGAATCTTGGTCGATGGGTTCTCCCGGCGGGTGGACTACCTGCGCATGTCGGTCACCGATCGCTGCGATTTCCGTTGCGTGTATTGCATGGCCGAGGACATGCAGTTCCTGCCCCGGCAGCGAGTGCTGACCCTGGAAGAGATCTATCAGGTGGCCCACAGCTTCGTCGCACTGGGCACCCGCAAGATCCGCCTGACCGGGGGCGAACCGCTGATCCGCCCGGGTGTGGTGCAACTGTGCCAGAAGATCGCCGCCCTGCCCGGCCTGCGCGAACTGTGCATGACCACCAACGGTTCGCAGTTGGCCAGACTGGCTGATCCGCTGTTCGAGGCCGGGGTCAAGCGCCTCAACATCAGCCTCGATTGCCTCGACCCGCAACGCTTTCGCGAACTGACCCGCACCGGTGACCTGGCGCAGGTCATCAAAGGCATCGACGCCGCCAACAAGGCCGGTTTTCGCAACACCAAGCTCAACTGCGTGGTGATGAAGGGCCGCAACGATCACGAGATCAATGACCTGGTGAGCTTTGCCATCGACCGTAACCTGGACATCTCCTTCATTGAAGAAATGCCCTTGGGCACCCTCCACGAACACAGCCGCGCCGAGTCGTTTTTCTCCAGCGCCCAGGTACGTGAAAAAATCGCCGAACGGTACACTTTGATTGATTCCGCCGAGTCGACCCAGGGCCCTTCGCGCTACTGGCGCCTGGCCGAAGCGCCGCACATTCGCCTGGGGTTCATTTCGCCCCACAGCCACAACTTTTGCGGCACCTGCAACCGGGTACGGCTGACCGTGGAGGGACGCCTGCTGCTGTGCCTGGGCAACGAGCACGCCGTCGACCTCAAAGCTGTCTTGCGCAGCCACCCCGGCCAGCCCGAACGCCTGGAACACGCCATCATCGAGGCGATGAAACTCAAACCTTATCGGCACCATTTCGAAGTGAACGACGATGTCCAGGTGGTTCGCTTCATGAACATGACAGGCGGCTGAAAGACCATGATCGTCAGACCCAAACCCAACCTGATCGGTGTCCTGACGTCACTCAAGGGGTCGATCGCCAAGCGCATTGCCCTGCGCAGCCTGATGGTGACGTTGCTGGCCTCGGCCATCGTGCTGATCGAAACGCTGCACCCCAGCTACTTTTCCAAGGTTCAGCGGGCAAACACTGACGCAGGTTGGCCACGACCTGCCCACCGACGCCATCGTGCGCAACATCGAACGCGACGTCCTCGACGCACTGGGCGTGACGGAACTGCCGCCACAACTGGAACCGGTGGATTTTGTCCTGAACTGAAAAGCAAACCTGTGGGAGCGCGGGCTCCCCGCGATGGCGGTCGGGTAAAACCGACTGTTCAAAGCGCCGCTTCATGGCTACAGTCACCGGCTCAAAGCGCCCCAGCACAAGGAACATTCGCTTGAGCCTCACGCCCGCCCCCAACAGCGCCCCCGAACTGACCAAGCCTGCGCCGATCAGCCTCGGTGAAGCGTTCCGATTCTGGCTCAAGCTCGGCTTCATCAGCTTCGGCGGGCCGGCCGGACAGATTTCGATCATGCACCAGGAACTGGTCGAGCGCCGCCGCTGGATCTCCGAGCGACGCTTCCTGCATGCCCTCAACTACTGCATGTTGCTGCCCGGCCCCGAGGCCCAGCAACTGGCGACTTACCTGGGCTGGCTGATGCACCGTACCTGGGGTGGCGTGATCGCCGGTGCGCTGTTTGTGCTGCCGTCGCTGTTCATCCTGATTGCCCTGTCCTGGGTGTACATCGCCTTCGGGGAAGTGCCGGTGGTGGCCGGGCTGTTTTACGGGATCAAGCCGGCGGTGACCGCCATTGTGCTGCAAGCCGCGCACCGGATCGGCTCCCGTGCGCTGAAGAACGGCTGGATGTGGGCGATCGCCGCAGCGTCATTCGCCGCGATCTTCCTAGGCAACGTGCCGTTTCCGCTGATCGTGCTGGGCGCGGCCATCATCGGTTACTTCGGCGGACGCCTGGCACCGGAGAAATTCAGTACGGGCGGCCACGGCGCCGCGAAAAAATCCTTCGGCCCGGCGTTGATCGACGATGACACGCCGCCCCCCGGACATGCCCGTTTCAGTCGCTGGAACCTATTGCGCCTGGCGCTGATCGGCGCGGTGTTGTGGACCCTGCCGATGGCGACCCTCACCGCCCTGTTCGGCTGGGAAGGCACGCTGACGCAAATGAGCTGGTTCTTTACCAAAGCGGCACTGCTGACCTTCGGCGGTGCCTACGCGGTGCTGCCCTATGTGTATCAGGGCGCGGTCGGCCACTATGGCTGGCTGACGCCGACGCAAATGATCGACGGCCTGGCGCTGGGCGAAACCACGCCGGGGCCGCTGATCATGATCGTGGCCTTCGTCGGTTTTATCGGTGCCTATGTCCATCAAGTGTTCGGCCCTGATCAGGCTTTTGTCGCCGGCGCCCTCGCGGCCACGCTGGTGACCTGGTTCACTTTCCTGCCTTCGTTCCTGTTCATCCTCGCCGGCGGGCCACTGGTGGAGTCCACCCATAACGAACTGAAATTCACCGCGCCACTGACGGCGATCACTGCCGCGGTGGTCGGCGTGATTCTCAACCTGGCGTGCTTTTTTGGTTATCACGTGCTGTGGCCCAAGGGCTTCGCCGGGCAACTGGACTGGCCTTCATTGCTGATCGCCATCGCGGCCGCCATCGCCTTGCTTCGGTTCAAGCGCGGGGTCATCGAAGTGTTGTTCGGTTGTGGCCTGATCGGACTGGTCGTGCACCTGCTGCGCTGAATCAAAGATTTACATGTGCCCCGTTCACCCCTAGTATCCAGCCATCCCCGGATGGCTGTTTACCGGCCACCGACGTTTTCCTTCTGGAAACATGAGTCATGCGCACTTCGCCGTCAGAGCCCCACTTGCTGGATGTCTCGATCCTGACCCCCTCGCGGCTGGTCGCGGATGGCATTGCCTGATGAAACGCATCGTCAACCTCCCCATGGCCCTGCGCCGCTCAAAACTGCGTCACTCCGCACGCCCGCCGGATAGCGCCCTGCTCGCCTGATCGCGTCTTCGACGCATCGAGCCCCCAGCCTTTTTGCTATCGCTGCCCGCACGCAACGGATCTTTGTCCGTGCCCGTGCCGCGGCCCGAATCCGTGCGTCCGCGGGACGCCAACGTGAGTGACGAACCATGAAATTCGCAGCCCTTGAAGATGCCCAACGCTTTCTGGCGAACAACCCCGATATCGACATGATCGAGCTGTTCATCCTCGATGCCAACGGCGTGCCACGCGGCAAGCTGTTGCACCGCGAAGAACTGCTGGCGGTGTATGAAAGCGGTCGTCCGCTGCCCAGCACCATCCTCGGCCTGACCTTGCAGGGCGAAGACGTCGAGAACTCCGGGCTGGTGTGGGACGTCGGCGACATCGACTGCCGCGCCTACCCGCTCGAAGGCAGCCTGGTGCGCTTGCCATGGCGGCAGATTCCGACGGCGGCGGTGCAGGTCAGCATGCACCCGCAAGAAGGCATGCCGGCGAGCATCGCCGACCCGCGTCACCTGCTGATCAAGGTCATCGACGGCCTCAAAGCCGAGGGTTACCACCCGGTGATGGCCTGCGAGCTGGAGTTCTACCTGCTGGACAGCAAGCGCGATCACAACGGTCGCCCGCAACCGGCGCTGGACGCTGACGGCGGTCGTCCACGGCACACTCAGGTCTATGGCCTGCGCGAGCTGGAACAGATCGAACCGTTCCTCGCCGACCTCTATGCCGCGTG
Source organism: Pseudomonas fluorescens group sp. PF-69 (assembly GCF_054481235.1). NCBI lineage: Bacteria > Pseudomonadati > Pseudomonadota > Gammaproteobacteria > Pseudomonadales > Pseudomonadaceae > Pseudomonas > Pseudomonas fluorescens group sp. PF-69. The sequence goes on from NZ_JBTMNC010000001.1 coordinate 5,711,121, forward strand.
CAAACTGCACGACATTCCGGCGCGCACGGCGATTTCCGAATACGCCCCGGGCCAGGTGGAAATCACCCTGGAACACGGCGATGCCTTGCTGGCGATGGACCAGGCCGTGCGGTACAAGCGGCTGGTGAAAGCCGTCGCCCACAAGCACGGCATGCAGGCGACGTTCATGGCCAAACCGTTCGACGACCTGGCCGGCACCGGTATGCACATGCACGTCAGCATCGCCGACGCCGAAGGTCGCAACCTGTTCGCCTCCGAGGACCCGGCCGGCACCCCGCTGCTGCGTACTGCCATCGGCGGCATGCTCGCCTCGCTGCTCGATTCGTTGCTGCTGTTCTGCCCCAACGCCAACTCCTACCGGCGTTTCCAGGCCAACAGCTATGCGCCCCTGGCACCGACCTGGGGCGTCGATAACCGCACGGTCAGCCTGCGCGTGCCGGGCGGCCCGGCCAACAGCCGGCACATCGAACACCGCATCTGCGGCGCCGACGCCAACCCGTATCTGGCGGCGGCGGCAATCCTGGCCGGCATTCATCGCGGCATCCGTGAAAACCTCGATCCGGGCGAACCGGTGCAAGGCAACGGTTACGCGCAAGCCACGCAATTGCTGCCCACCGACTGGCTGACGTCCCTGACGGCACTGGAGAACTCGGCCTGGGCGCGGGATGCACTGGGTCAGGAATTTCTAGGGGTTTATCTGGCGATCAAGCGTGCCGAGTATCGGCAGTTCATGGGCGAAGTGGGTGAGCAGGACTGGCGCTGGTATCTGACTGAGGCGTGAGCCCAATCAGCCCCCACCCCCTGTGGGAGCGAGCCTGCTCGCGATGGCGGTGTGTCATTCACCACTGAGATGACTGACATGGCCTATCGCGAGCAGGCTCGCTCCCACAGGGGTCGCGCTAACGGCTCTTCATTTTTGCCTGGACCCTGACATGACTAACCAACGCTGCAATTCCTACTACACCGCCACCCTCAACCAGGACACCGATTACCCGACCCTGCAAGGCCAACACCGGGTTGACGTGGTGATCATCGGCGGCGGCTTCACCGGCGTCGCCACCGCCGTCGAACTGGCGGAAAAAGGCCTGAAAGTCGCCATCGTCGAAAGCCACAAGATCGGCTGGGGCGCCACCGGTCGCAACGGTGGCCAGGTCACCGGCAGCCTCTCGGGCGACGAAGCCATGCGCAAGCAGATGCGCCGCACCCTCGGCGAAGACGTCGACGATTTCATCTGGCACCTGCGCTGGCGCGGGCACCAGATCATCCGGCAACGGGTCGAAAAATACGGCATCGCCTGCGACCTCAAGCACGGTCACCTGCACGCGGCCTACAAGCCAGGCCATATGGCGGGCTTGCGCAAGGATTACGACGAAGCCGTGCGCCGTGGCATGGGCGACGAGGTCAGCCTGCTCGACCGCAGCCAGGTACGCGACCTGCTGCAAAGCGACCTCTACCACGGTGCGATCAAGAACACCCGAAACATGCACCTGCACCCGCTGAACCTGTGCATCGGCGAAGCCCGCGCGGCCGAGAGCCTGGGCGCGCTGATCTTCGAAAACAGCGAAGTGCTGGAGATCATTCACGGCGATGGCCTGAACAAGAGTCCTGGCGTACGCACCGCCCAGGGTCGCATCGACGCCAACCAGGTGCTGCTGGCCGGCGACGTCTACCACAAACTGGAACCGGGCCAACTCAAGGGCAAGATCTTCCCGGCCATGGGCGGCATCGTCACCACCGCGCCGCTGGGCGACCTGGCCAGACAGATCAACCCCGAAGACCTGGCCGTCTATGACTGCCGCTTCGTCCTCGACTACTACCGCCTGACTGCGGACGGTCGTTTGCTGTTCGGTGGCGGCGCCAATTACAGCGGCAAGGATTCACGGGACATCGCGGCCGAGTTGCGCCCCTGCATCGAGCAAACGTTCCCGGCGCTCAAGGGCGTGGCCATCGATTATCAGTGGAGCTGCGCGATGGGCATCGTGATCAACCGCATCCCGCAACTGGGCAAGCTCTCGGACAACGTCTGGTATTGCCAGGGCTACTCCGGGCACGGCATCGCCACCACGCACATCATGGGCGAAATCATGGGCCGCGCGATCACCGGACAACTGGAGCACTTCGACACCTTCGCCGCCTGCCAGCACATCCGCGTGCCCATGGGCGACCTGCTCGGCAACCCGATGCTCGCCGCCGGCATGTGGTACTACCAAATGCTCGAACGCCTGCGCTGAAGCATCCACGGGATACACCTGAATCAGCTGTGGGAGCCAGCTTGCTCCCATAGTTTGCTCAAGCCTCCACCTGCACCACCTCGATGCCCAGCCTGCGGTAATCCTCGATGTTGCCCGTCGCCACATGACGCTCGGTGATCAACGTGTGCACGCGGTTGCAGGGCGCGACGATGAAGGGTTCGACCGCGCCCAGTTTGTCCGCCGTGGTAACTGCGATCACTTGCGAGGCACTGTCGATCAGCGCCTGTTTCACCGGCACCTCATCGAAATGCAGCGAGCTGATGCCCACCTCGGGATGAATCGCGCAGACCCCGGTGAACAGCAGGTCAGCCTTGATTCCCTGCAGCAAGCGAAGGGTCTCGTGGCCACTGACGGACAGGGTCGCCAGGTTGAGTTGCCCGCCCGCGAGAATGACCTTGATGCCTTTGTATTCAGCCAGGGTGATCGCGGTCATCGGCGAAGTGGTGATGGCGGTGATGGAAATGTCCGAGGGCAGCGAGCGCGCGATCTGCAGCGTGGTCGTGCCCGAATCGAACATCACGATCTGGCCGTCCTCCACCCTTTCGGCGGCGAGCTGCGCCAGTCGGGTTTTCACCTCATCGGTTTCGCTGATGCGGGTGAAGTAATCCTTGCCCGTGTCCTTGGGTCGCGGCAGCGCCCCGCCGTGCACCCGCTGCACCAGGCCGGCGTTGTCCAGCTCTGCGAGATCGCGGCGAATGGTGTCTTCGGACACCGCGAAATGCTGGCTCAACCCGGAGGCCATGACCTTGCCGTCGCGCTCGAGGATCAGGAGGATTTTCTGCCGGCGCACATGAGGGAGTTCGGCCGCGGAATGCTGATCATGCATGTTTTTGCCTGTTTATGCGATTAGATGCGTGTTTGTGCGAGATTAGTCAAACAGTGCCTGAAACACAAACAGGACGAGGCCAAGTATCAATTATTTCAATCTTTCAAATCATAAAGGCGAATTTCTTATTTGCGCGTGACCTGTTCAAGATGAGCGCCATCACAAAAAGCAACGGATGGACATCTCATGAATCTCAATTTCGCCTTCGCCTGCATGATCGTGGTCTCGTTTGCCATTGCGCTGGGCCACGCCTGATCTGCGACAACGCTCACTGCGTCATGCAGCGTCGAGCCCCGCTTTTTCCCTGTTAGCGTACGGCTGCTTCCTGTTCCCGGAACAGCCGGATACCACTTCGCTGGCTGGCACCTCACCCAAACCATGCACGCGGCGCCAGCCCTGTCGCGCGCGCGTGCGCAAGAATGATCGAACCCGCCTCGAAACACCCCCCTCAAAAGCCCGCTGACACAACGTGTTTGTTCGCCTCAGCTTGCCCGGCATTCACGCGCGAATAGGCAGGCGTCAGCCCGGGCGACAGGCCCGTGACGGTTTTTCACTGCATGGGGTAAGACAAGGGTACACGCTGCGTTTTTGATACGCAGAGGGGAGAAAAAACGCGGTTGAAGCACAAGCGGTGTGCTGTTTAGAGGACACCCAGAGGGTTGACAGCCTCAGTTGCTGGCAACGTGATCCACGTTGCCAGTCATCACCAGCGCCTTGAGCGACGCATCGAACTGTTTCAGCGCATTCACCTGCAACTCGGTTTGCTCGTTGATTTGCGCGGCAATCTGCGGAGCGGCTTTGCCATGCACCCACACCGAGGGCATTTGCTTGGCGCGTGAGCCTTCAGCCTGGCCGATGTATTGCAGGTTCGCATCGTAGAACCTGGCGACAAACCGCGCTTCGACCTGGTCGTTGCGCTTGGACACCAGGCGGCTGTAGGTGTCGAGCATCACCACCACATCGGGATGCGCCTGCACGGCGGCGTCGAGGTTGTCGTAGACCGTCACCGAGGCGAACTGTTTCTGCAGCGACCCCATCAACCAGTTGATCGCACGCTGCGGATCGGAACTGTCGACGAACGCCTTGCCGATCTGCGGATTCATCTGCGGGTTCTTCGCGCCATTGATCGCAACGGCGTGGTAGCTCTCGAGGTATTGCTGGGTGTTGACGGTGTTTTCGCTGTAAAGCACCGCCACCGATTGCGCGTGCTGCAGGCTGGCGACGCTGTCGGTGATCGGCGGGAAATGGCAGGACAAATCGGCGGCAACGGCCGGGACGGTGGCGGCAACGCTGCCGGTGAACACGGCGACAAAAGCCAGCAGGTTTGAAATTCTCATCGCGCTGATTCCTTCAAAGGCGAGATCGGTATAACGCTATCCTCCTCCAATGACAGAAAAACAGAACTTGCATTCTTTAATGATGAATATCGACCAAATGAATGGTTGCCATCAGGACCCTGCGCTACCGACGACAGTGCCCCCCTTCAGGCCTGATCTGGCGGTCTGCAAAAATTGCAGACATTTCGTCACAACGGCCAATGACGATCATTCGGTTGATCGAGCCGCGCGGATTTGCAGTGCCCAAGGGCTACGGGCAACCTTGAGACGAAAAAAAGCCCGCAGGACTGCGGGCTTTCTCTGGGGCTGAAGCTGATCGCTTCAACTGCCGATCAATGGGATTTTTTTGTTCCCGATGGCCCGGCATGACTCAGCCCTTTGGTGTTGTGATCACCGGGCGTGGTAGCCGAGATCGCGGTGGCCTTGGTTATGCCGCGGGTGTCTTTGGAATGGGCGACACCTGAGGTCGTGCTGCCATGACCGCGATCATCATTTCGCTCACTGCCATAGTGCTTGCCGCTGATGCCATGGTCGCGAACGGCTTTGCCGGCGTGGTCGCTGTCCAGCCCGTTAGCGCGGCCGTTGCTGTCGGCGTGGCCTGAGCCGGCGTGGCTGCCACCTGCACCACCGCCCGCTCCACCGCCATGACCGCCACCGTTGCCACCGCCATTGCCACCGCCGTGTCCACCCCCTTCCCTGGCGGAAGCGGTGTTGATGACCGACAGATCATTCGGGAGTAAAGGGGCGGCCGCCAACATCAAGGCGCAGGACATGACGGCTACAAGACTCTTGTTTTTTAAAAGCATGATTGCTTCCGTAGGGGGTTGATATCGCGACCTTTATGACGCGATATCCCCCCGGCAGTTCAAGTTTGACGATAGACGGCCCCATTGCCTCATCGCCCACTCGGGACGCCGGGTGGAAGCGGTTTGCCCTGGGCGGAATCACGCGCCCCAAGCTGCGGGGCCAAAGGCACTGCATCAGTTATTTATACTCAAATGCCAGCTTAATAATATTTTACCGATATCAGGGTGATCCCTAGTCTTGACCCCAAGAGATGGCAGGCCACATGCGGTTTGAATCCAACTTCAAAGGGTATTGAGATGACCACTGTAAAAATAAAAACAGATACGCTGATTGTGGGCGCCGGTCAGGCGGGTGTGGCCATGAGCGAGCACCTGAGCAAACTGGGTGTGCCGCATCTGGTGCTGGAGCGTAACCGCATCGCCGAACGCTGGCGCTCCGGCCGCTGGGATTCGCTGGTGGCCAATGGCCCGGCCTGGCACGACCGTTTTCCCGGCCTGGCATTCGACGACCTGAGCCCTGACAGCTTTGCCCCGAAAGAGCGGGTGGCCGACTACTTCGAAGCCTACGCGAAAAAATTCAACGCGCCGATCCGCACCGGCGTCGATGTGTTGAAGGTCGAGCGCAATGTCGGTCGCCCCGGTTTCACCATCGAAACCTCCGAAGGCGTGATCGAAGCCGCCCGCGTGGTCGCCGCCACCGGTCCTTTCCAAAACCCGGTCATCCCGCCGATCGCGCCGAAAGATCAGCCATTGCTACAGATGCACTCGGCTGATTACCGCAACCCTGGGCAATTGCCTGAGGGCGCCGTTCTGGTCGTCGGCGCCGGCTCGTCGGGGGTGCAGATTGCCGACGAGTTGCAGCGTACGGGCAAGCAGGTCTACCTCTCGGTAGGCGCCCACGATCGCCCTCCCCGCGCCTACCGCAACCGTGATTTCTGCTGGTGGCTGGGGGTGCTGGGCGAGTGGGACCAAGCGGCGATGAAGCCCGGTCGGGAACACGTGACCATTGCCGTCAGCGGTGCCCATGGCGGGCGGACCGTGGACTTTCGCGGGCTTGCCCATCGCGGCATGACCCTGGTCGGCCTGACCCAGTCGTTCGACGGCAGCGTGGCGACTTTCCAGCCGAACCTGGCCGAGAACCTGGCCCGGGGCGATGAGAACTATCTGGCGCTGCTCGATGCCGCCGACGCCTACATCGAGCGCAACGGCCTGGACCTGCCGCAAGAACCGGAAGCACGGATTACCTTCCCCGATCCCGAGTGCGTGACCCATCCGATCCTGCAGCTGGACCTGGCCAAGGCCGGCGTGACCTCGATCATCTGGGCCACCGGTTTTGCCACCGATTACAGCTGGCTGAAGGTCAACGCCTTCGACGCCAACGGCAAGCCGCAGCACCAGCGCGGCGTATCGAGCGAGCCCGGGGTGTATTTCCTCGGTCTGCCGTGGCAGTCGCGACGCGGTTCGTCGTTTATCTGGGGCGTCTGGCACGACGCCAAGTACGTGGCTGACCAGATCGCCATCCAGCGTTCCTACCTCGACTACCACGATGCGGCGCAACGGCAGGCCGAAGCGGCCCCGGTTGCCCTTGAAACCACGGTCAGTGCCTAAGCCTTTTTCTGTCAGGAGCATCAAATGTCCACGCCAACCCATACCCGCATTCGCATGTTCAACACCAAGCAAACCTACCCGAACCAGAGCCTGGACAACGACCTGTGCCAAGCGGTCCGGGCCGGCAACACCGTCTATGTGCGCGGCCAGGTCGGTACTGATTTCGAAGGCAACCTGGTGGGCCTGGGTGATCCTCGGGCGCAAGCCGAGCAAGCCATGCGCAACGTCAAACAGTTGCTGGAAGAGGCCGGCAGCGACCTGAGCCACATCGTGAAAACCACCACCTACCTGATCGACCCGCGTTACCGCGAACCGGTCTACCAGGAAGTGGGCAAGTGGCTCAAAGGCGTGTTCCCGATTTCCACCGGGTTGGTGGTGTCGGCCCTGGGGCAGCCACAGTGGCTGATGGAGATTGATGTGATTGCGGTGATTCCCGAGTAGACCGAGTCGCGGCCATCGCGAGCAGGCTCGCTCCCACAGTTGATCTGCGCTGAACACGACTTTGTGACCACTGAAGATACCTGTGGGAGCGGGCTTGCCCGCGATGGGGCCCGCCCAGACACCCCATTCGACAAGGCACACCAAGGAGCACACCCATGACCTTTTCCATCGCCGCACGCTGCCCCGAAACCGGTCAGTTCGGCATCGCGATCAGTTCCTCGAGCATCGCCGTCGGCGCCCGCTGCCCCTGGCTGCTGCCCGGTGTCGGCGCGGTGTCCACGCAAAACATCACCCTGCCGTCCCTCGGCCCGGAAGTCCTCGCCCTCATGGAACAAGGCCTCGCGCCGGCCGAGGCGCTGGACAAGGTGCTGACCCGCAACGGTTACAGCCAGTATCGGCAGGTCACCGCCATCGACCACCTCGGCCGCACCGCGCACTTCAGCGGCGCGCAAACCCTGGGCAACCACAATGCCGTGTCCGGCGAACAATGCGTGGCGGCGGGCAACATGCTGGCCGATCGTGCGGTGATCGAGGCCATGGTCCAGGCGTTCGAGCACGGTGAAGGTCAACTCGCCGACCGCCTGCTCGCCGCGATGAAAGCGGCCATTGCCGCAGGTGGCGAAGCCGGGCCGGTGCATTCGGCGGCGATGGTGGTGGTGGGTGAACTGACCTGGCCGATCATCAACCTGCGAGTCGATTGGGATGACGAAAACCCGATCGGTCAGTTGGAAAAGCTCTGGGACGCCTATCGCCCGCAGGTTCAGGACTACATCGACCGCGCCCTCGCCCCCGACAAGTCGCCGGGCTACGGGGTGGCCGGAGACGACCGATGAGCAGCAGCCGCGATTTGCTGCAAACCCTGGTGGCCTTCGACACCACGAGTCGCGAATCCAACCTGCAGCTGATCGAGTTTGTCCGCGATTACCTCGCACGCTTCGATGTGCCTTGCGAACTGATCTACAACGAGCAGCGCAGCAAGGCCAATCTGTTCGCGACCCTCGGCCCGGCGGATCGTCCGGGCATCGTGCTGTCGGGGCATACCGATGTGGTGCCCGTGGACGGCCAGCCGTGGACTGTCGCGCCGTTCGAACTCAGCGAGCGCGACGGCAAACTCTACGGTCGCGGCACGGCGGACATGAAAGGCTACATCGCCTGTGTACTGGCGCTGGTGCCGGCGCTGGTGAAGGCCGACCTGCGGCGGCCGGTGCACATCGCACTGTCATACGATGAAGAAGTCGGCTGCCTCGGCGTGCGGTCCTTGCTCAAAGCCCTGGAGCAGCGCCCGATCAAACCGATGCTCTGCATCATTGGCGAGCCCACCGAGCTCAAACCGGTGCTTGGCCACAAGGGCAAACTGGCGATGCGCTGCGATATTCACGGCCAGGCCTGCCATTCCGCCTATGCGCCGCAGGGGGTCAATGCCATCGAATACGCCGCCGAACTGATCGGCGAACTGGGCCGTATTGGCCACCGGCTCAAAGCCCCCGAGCATCACGACGCACGCTTCGACCCACCGTTCAGCACCGTTCAAACCGGCGTCATTTCCGGCGGCAAGGCCTTGAACATCGTCCCCGCCGATTGCCGCTTCGACTTTGAAATCCGTACCCTGCCCTTCCACGACCCCAGCGAAGTTGCGCAAGAGCTGAAGACCTACGCCGAGCAGCAGGTATTGCCGCGCATGCGCGCGGTGAGCGAACAGAGCGAGATTCGCTTCAGCGAGTTGTCGGCGTATCCCGGCCTGGCGACCGATGCCCACAGCGAAGCCGCCGAGCTGATCGCCGCGTTTTCCGGTTGCAGAGCGTTCGGTACGGTGGCCTTCGGCACCGAGGGCGGGCTATTCGATGCCGCAGGAATCCCCACTGTCGTGTGCGGCCCCGGCAGCATGGATCAGGGGCATAAACCGGACGAATTCGTCAGCCTGGAGCAATTGAACGGCTGCGATGAAATGCTGCAAAGGATGCTGCTGTCGATCAGTTGAATCACAAGCATCCCCCCCAAAGAACCCTGTGGGATCGGGCTTGCCCGCGATGAGGACCTGACATTCAACATCCATGTCGACTGTCCAGCCCTTTGCGAGCAAGCCCGCCGAATCTGCTACATTCCGCCGTCAATACCCAGACAAGGAATGTTCACCCATGAAATTCGGCTACCTGATCGTCTACGTCGCCAACGTCCCCGCCTCATTGCAATTCTTCGAAACCGCGTTCGGCCTCACCACCCGATTCCTTCACGAATCCAACACCTACGGCGAACTCGAAACCGGTGAAACCGCCCTGGCGTTCGCCGCCGACGAACTGGCCGCCATGAACTTCAACGGCGGCCACATCAGCGCCCACACCAGCGTGAAACCACTGGGCATGGAAGTCGGCCTCGTCACCGACGACGTCCCCGCCGCCCACGCCAAAGCCCTGAACGCAGGGGCCAGCGAGGTGGCCGCCCCGTTGATCAAACCCTGGGGCCAGACCGTCTCCTACGTGCGCTGCCCGGACGGAACGCTGGTGGAGCTTTGCACCCCAATAAAATGAGGTTCTTCACGCGATCCCGGGATACAAAGCTAATGCAATACCTGTAGGAGCCAGCTCGCTCCCACACATACTGTGTTCGTACATAACCAAACAGCTTTGCCGATCAATCGGAGCTTTGCCTTTTCTCACAACCGAATCCGCATGGAAGCCGTCGAAGACGACGGCCCCAGTCGGACGTACCTTTGATTTTGGGCTTCCGAAAATCCTGTAGGAAATTACCTCTTGTGGCGAAGGGACTTGCCCCCGTTGGGCAGCGAAGCGGCCCCAACCCCTGCCCCCGATTTCCCAAGACCCTGCGCACTGTCCGAAATACCGCAAAAGCCCGTAAACATTGGCTATCCGCCTTGCCAAAACGCTCGCCAAAGCGTCCTACAGCCCGGTTGTGAGCATGAAAATGGGCGCCTATATTCGCCTCGCCGCTGACACAAATAGCGATGGGTTTCGCAGCCCTCTGGATTGACACCGAAGAACCGTCAGGCATGATGCGGCCGCTTTTGGTTGCATTAGTTTCATGGCGGTTGTGTGTGGGAGACCTTCGGGTCTGCCGGGTTTTTGGTGTGGGTCCCCGGTCTGCGAACCCGCGCACAGCTGCCACCCATTTGTTTCGCAGCAGAAAGGTGGCAATTCTTTTTTTATCAGGATTATCACCATGTCGAATCAACACCCACCCCGTCGCTTCACCCCCATGTCCCAATTCGCCACCCACTACCCCGTCCTGCTCATCGACAGCGACGCCCCGCTGCGCGAACTGCACAACTGCGTCAGCGAACGCCTCAACGCCGTCCTCCAATACCTGCACCTCATGGCCTGCACCAGCCTCCCCGACTCCGCCGAGAACGACATCAACACCATCACCAACATCGCCCGGATCATGGTCCAGGATGTGAGCGATGTGTTTCGGGTGATTGAGCAGCGTTCATTTGATATACCCAAAGACATGTGACATAGATTCATAGGCGTGAAAGCCCGCAGTACTGCGGGCTTTTCTGACCGCATTAGCAGTGAAATGATCAGTACACCTACACAGAAGGGACGATTCGGATCAAGCTTACAGGGCTCACTGGACTAATCTGCAGGAGAACTTGGTATAGTGTTGCATATCAGCCTAAAATATTTTTGTGGTACAACGTAAATGCTTGAACACATAAAAAATGGAACATCACGATTCCTAAAAAATCTAGTCCGGCTGAGGCACTGGAAAAGAAAACCTGATCGCCCTCCAATGCTCACGATAGATGAAAGAATCACTCAAAAAATTAATATTAATGCTCTTACTGAAGCAAATATTGAGCTATCTATTATTGAATTCCCCACAGAGGGGTTGTCGTCCAAAGAAAGTCGAATTCGCGACAAGGTTTTTTTCAAATGCATATTTTCCCAACAAGAAATAAACAATTTTAGCTTCACTAATTGCAAATTTGTCACGTGTGTTTTTAACGGCGCCAATATAAGTAAAGTGGAATTTCACGACTGTACATTTGACGAATGCTTTTTTTATAAAACGAAATTTCAATCCACCTATATAGACCCAAAATCATTTTTGTTCTCTGACAAATGGGAATGGGACCTAGCAAACGTAAACGCAGGACTTTTCCAAACACTTTATAGAAACTCGAAGGATATGCATCAAGATGAATTCGCGATGCATGCAGACAGAAAATTTCAATTTTATCGTAGATACCAGCACCTACGAGGGACAAATCCAAAACCGCATCGCTTCATAAGCAGTTTAATTTTCGATTATGCTTTAGGATATGGCTACGGCATAGTAAACGCACTCATAATTACTTCTCTATATATACTCATCTTTGCATTTTTTATCGAAGGAAACCTCAAAGAAAACGGCAGTTTTTTTGAAGCGCTCTATTTTTCCATAGTATCCTTTACAACTGTAGGGTATGGCGAAGTAACCCCACTACATGAAACACTCCCTCTCGCGCTAACCATTTTATTTCTTTTGGGGTCGGTTGGATGGTGTGCAGTAGTGACAGCAATCATTGTTAAGAGGATAGTAAAATAGTGTCTTTGGTCATTATTCAGTGTGGATCCTCTGCACGAGGCGATGCGAACATCAATAGCGACATTGACTTGGTATGCATTTGGTCTGGGCCTAAACCAGATTACAAAAAAATTTCTGCAATGCATGGCGGCGTAACATTCTACTCCCTAGAAACTATCAGAAGGATGAAACAGAAAGGCTCGTTATTTATAACTCACCTAGACATCGATGGAATATGCTTGACCGGAGATGCATTATTATTAAATGAAATTAAAGGATTCCGCCCCTCACAACATCAAATAAATCTACAATATCAGTCCGCTAGAAAATTTATTCTAAACTTGGAGTGGTACCCAGATAGTTATATCGGCCAGCTATGGGTTTGTGACGCATTATACGTTTCGCTACGAACCTGCATATACTGCATAAACGCTTTGAATGACCAGTATGCTTTTGGATACTTAGATGCGCTATCTAAATTTGGCTTATCAGATAATGATATTTACACAATGCTCTGCATTAGAGAAGGAAAATACCTCTATAGAAGAAGCAAACCAACCATACTAACAAGCAAAAAAATTCCTGACCTCGACATACTAGCTATAAATAAAGCTTGCAAAAAAATTCTTAAACTCCCTATCAAATTAGTCGCTGGCGGCCTTACGAATTGGAAACTAATCGAAGGGATAGATTATTGGACCGAGAGACTAATAGAACGAGCAATCCTCAATAACGAACATTCTGATGAGGAATTCATGAAGAAAATGAAGAACCACAACTATAACAAGTCATCTATCAAAAAAAATATAATCAACATTATAAACATGCATAAATGACATTGATAATCTTTGAATTATTAACTATCACCACCACACATCCTTCATATACCCCGACCCTCGTTGAGTGCAGAGCAAATTCCAATCTAATTTTCGAGAAACACTTAAGATAAAGTTTCTCGCTTTAAACCCGCACTGATCAGAAATAATACGATCGAAATCAATAAGTCTGCGGTTCCTGCGAGCGTCGCTGACTCATCCGTTCAAAGAGTCGGACGAGCAGTTGTAGTCGAAGCTGTTGCCCTTGCGCCACAACCAAATTAATCAGCGGTTTCGGTCCTTCAACACAATCCTCTGCAGCAACTCGTAAAGTCCATGAGAAACCAACGGCGTTTCGTCATTAAAACTTTCGTATGAAAGCCACTTCGCGGCGAAGGGGGCACCAATGCTTTCTTGAGCATGCAGGTACGGTAACTCATAGACGTTAGCGCCCACAAACTTCAGCTCTTAAACCTGCACTATTTTGTGCCCTATAAGAAAGGTTACAGACGCATTTAAAAACTGCCACCTTTTAGCTCTAACCTCACTTCCAACTGAAGGGGCATTCTTCTTCGCCAAAATTTATTATGGGCTTCAAAGCGAGACTATACTTCGCTTGACATGACCCATAACTTTTCAACGAGGCCATTATAAGCTCCTTCGTAACATCAGAATATGATGACGCATCAAAATAATCACTACTCAGATACAATGCATGGTATCGCATTTGAGTTTCAAGTGTGACAATCCATCTTTCCTCATCCTCTAGATCCAACGACAAAATTTCATCTGCTGAAAACAATAATAGCGAAACAAAATACTCGTACCTTTCAAACTCCTCGCTTCCAATTTTAAATTTTAAAAAAACAGGATCTCCCAACGGATAAGACGCGGCTGAAAATTTCGGATTAGAAAATGCAAGTGCCAAGTACTCTTTGTATATTCCTTTGGCAGCTGAGCTATCTGAAGAACTCAATTGACCTATAGCAACATAAAGAGCAAGACCAGCAATCACCACAGTCAACATTGAGCTCAAACTAGCCAGCAGTGGAAGATAAGATTTCACGCCATAAAAAAACGCTCTAAAAAACATACCGTAAGACTCCCCGCCCCGAACAATCAGCAATATGAGATTAGAACGCACAACAATCCCAAGACAACAAGAAACAAATAGCTAGGACGGCCGCCGTACGAATCAGGCTTGCGACCAGCAAGCAAAAGTTACAGATCTATTTACTATTTCGACTTTCCATCTTTTTCGAGCCGATCTTTTTTTCCAAATTTCGTGCTCGCTCTACAGCAAATACGGTTGCACCTTGACTTCTTTCAAATTTGGCATTTAGTGCTTTTAACTCCGTGCGTAAATATTGCGTTTCTAATATCTGTTTGCGCAACAGCTCTTGGCTCAGTTCTGCTTGCTTCTGCCATTCCACTTGCATTTTTTCATTAAGCCGAGATTCTTCAGCTCCATCCCTTTTAGTAAAATAGGCTTGGGCTAAAGCAATTCCAATTGACGTTACTACGCTTATGATTACCGCCCACTTCGTCCACCATAGGCTTTTTGCGGCTCCCTTTAACGAAGCCTCAGCCTTTGCTTTATCTTCGTCCTGCTGTTTTATCCATTGTGGAATGGCGTCCGAAACTAACGTCGTAGAAAGAGACGCTACATGATTCAACATGTCGCCCATATGTACTGCGACGGTACTAAGCGTTTCAGCAGCTTCTTCAGAGGCGTTCGCGGCTCTAGCCTGAGGTGACGTAGAAAAGTCTAGAAAGGGAGCTGTCCGCACCTCAATCGCCTCAGCTTTTGGCTGGTGCAATCTTGGCGAATGGATCGCTTGCGCGCGCACAGCATCTCCCACCTTGCTCCACTTTTTATCCGAAAACTTTTGTCGCCACCACTGGCTGGCATTGTCAATCGCTGCGATGGAGGAAGTCAGTGACTCAATGGCGCCAGGCTTCAGAAATTCATAATTGCTACGGAATTGATCAGAGATTTTTTTATTCATCTGCTGAAAATTCGAGTGCTCGGCCATGACTCCTTTGCCAAGTGCCGATAACAAATCACTGGAATTTTCATATCCTGCACCTTCGACTCCAGCCTTTGCTAACTCCTCGATGTCCTCCCTCTCGAGCCGAGCAAACTCATCATCCGAAAGTCCAGTCCATACCCCTGAATCCATGTTAGAGGAACTGAACAATTGCACGACCAAGCGTCCAACTTCGTGCGCATCAGCTCTTTCAAAAGCGCCCGTTTCTCCGATTTTTTTGTGGTCGCCATAGGTGAGATGGCGGACATACAGGGGACCAATAGAAGTGAGCACCCGGCGTTTTTCGGCACCTTTAAGCAAATCCTTGATACTTAATTTTTTGCTGTCGTCCACTGATTGAGCTCATGCATGTGACTGATAAAGTCAGATTAGCTATGTGTTTATCGCTTGGTTATCAGCTCAACTTATGGCTGTAAGATTCAATCTTTTTTTCTCACCCAACCAAACGTTCATTGTCGCTATATCTTGTTGAAATGATCACTGGCAGCTTAAAGGAAAAAACACTTTACCTATTGCTTTCCCATCAGAAGTTCGCCGGCGTATTCGCACTGATGATCTCCGCCTCATCCGCCCCGATATTGCGGAATCGATGGGGCAAGGTCGTCGGGAAGTAATAGCCATCCCCGGCGTTGAGCACGCTGATCTGCCCATCCACGGTCAGCTCAACCGTTCCCCGCGTCACCAGCCCGCACTCTTCGCCTTCCGAATGCACAATCGGTTCTTCCCCGGAGCTGGCGCCCGGCGCGTATTGCTCTCGCAGCAGACGCATCTGCCGGCTCGGCACGGAGGCGCCGATCAGCAGCAGGCGCAGGCCGTTACGGCCCAGGTCTGGCTGTTCGTTGGCGCGGAACACGTATTGATGCTCGCGCGGGGGTTGATCGAAGGTGAAGAAGTCCGCCAGGGACATGGGAATGCCTTCGAGCAGCTTTTTCAGCGAGCTGACGGAAGGACTGACGCGATTCTGTTCGATCAGGGAGATGGTGGCATTGGTGACGCCGCTACGCCGGGCCAGCTCGCGCTGGGACAGTTTGTAGCTTTCGCGTACTAATTTGAGTCGAGAACCCGTATCCATGACAGCCTTATGCAAGAACGACTTAAGGGTAATGGGGGTGGAAAACAGGCGCGGATCCTGCCGTTTTCCCTGTCCCTGAACCGTGAAAGGCGGCTATTAAATCACGTTTGTTGGTGTTGCTCAGCAGGTTCGATAAACGGTGGTCGAAAATGGCCTATGCCTTGATGCAGTACACACTGTGGGAGCGAGCCTGCTCGCGATTGCGGTGTGTCAGGCGACTTCGATGTTGGCCGAGCTGACGCCATCGCGAGCAGGCTCGCTCCCACAGGTTAAAAAGCCGGCGACACCTTTTGGGGTGGTCGCCGGCGAGGTAAAGCTTAGATACCGAAACGGTCGCGCAGCGAGTAATACACGGCGCCCATGGCGGTGAGCGGTGCCGAAAAGGTGCGCCCGCCGATCATTGGAATGTGTGGCAACGAGGCGAACGCGTTGAAGCGTTCGGCGTCGCCGCGGATCATTTCCGAGATCAGTTTGCCGGCCAGGTGCGAACAGGTGACGCCGTGGCCACTGTAGCCCTGCATGTAGTAGGCGTTTTTCTCGATGCGGCCGAATTGCGGCATACGCGACATGGTCAGCAGGAAATTGCCGGTCCAGCGGTAATCGATCTTCACGTCTTTCAATTGCGGGAAGGTCTTGAGGATTTTCGGGCGGATCAGTTGCTCGATGTCATTGGGCTCGCGGGCGCCGTAAACCACGCCACCGCCGTAGAGCAAGCGGTTGTCGGCGGTCAGGCGGTAGTAGTCGAGCAGGTAGTTGCAGTCTTCGACGCAGTAGTTGTTTTTGATCAGGCTGCGCGCCTGTTGCTCGGTCAACGGCTCGGTCACGACGATCTGCGAACCGCACGGCATGCTCTTGCTGGTCACGCGGTTGTCCAGGCCTTGCGGCAGGTAGGCGTTACCGGCGATCAGCAGGTACTTGGCGCGAACCACGCCCTTGGCGGTACGCACGGTGATCGGTTCGCCGTAGGTGATTTCCACCGCCGCCGATTGCTCGAAGATCTTGCCGCCCAGGCCAATGATTGCCGAAGCCTCACCGAGTGCCAGGTTCAGCGGGTGAATATGGCCGCCCTGCATGTCCAGCAGGCCGCCGACGTAGGCGTCGGAACCCACTTCGCGCTTGATGTCGGCCGCGTCGAGCATTTTCAGGTTCTTGTTGCCGTAGCGCTCCCAGCTTTTTTTCTGCTCGGCCAGGCCTTTGAGTTGCTTCTTGTTCATCGCCGCGAAGATACCGCCCGGGCGGTAGTCGCACTGGATGTCGTAGTGCTGTATGCGCTGACGGATGATGTCGGCGCCTTCGAAAATCATGCTGCCCAGCACTTCGGCCGTCTTGTCGCCATAGCGCTCTTCGATGACATCGACGTCGCGGCTGTAGGAGTTGACCAGTTGACCGCCGTTGCGACCGCTGGCGCCGAAGCCGACCTTGGCGGCTTCCAGCACGGTGACGCTGTAGCCCGCTTCGGCGAGGAACAGTGCCGAGGACAGGCCGGTGTAGCCGGCGCCGATCACGCAGACGTCGCATTCCACCCGTTCTTCGAGCACCGGGAAGTCGCCGGTGAAGTTGCGGGTGGCGGCGTAGTAGCTGTTTACATGTGCTTGTTTCATAGGTTTCTCCGAGGGTCGCCGGCAACGTGCAGGCGACCGCCGCTTAAAAGGGCTTAGAGCTTGATCCAGGTCGCCTTGAGTTCGGTGTACTTGTCGAACGCATGCAGCGATTTGTCCCGACCGTTACCCGACTGCTTGAACCCGCCGAACGGCGCGGTCATGTCGCCGCCGTCGTACTGGTTGACCCAGACGCTGCCGGCGCGCAGGCCACGGGCGAAGGTGTGGGCCTTGCTCAGGTTGCGGGTCCAGACCCCGGCCGCCAGGCCGAAGATGCTGTCGTTGGCAATCGCCAGGGCCTCTTCGACGGTGTCGAAGGTGATCAGCGACAGCACCGGGCCGAAGATTTCTTCACGGGCGATGGTCATGGCGTTGGTCACGCCGTCGAAGATCGCCGGTTCCACGTACAGGCCACCGGTGTCTTCGAGGGTACGGCTGCCGCCGGCGATCAGTTGAGCGCCCTGCTCCTTGCCGATGCCGATGTAGCGCAGCACATTGTCCAGCTGACGCTGATCGACCACGGCGCCGACGGTGGTCGAAGGATCGAGCGCATGCCCCGGTTTCCAGGCTTGCAGGGCTTCGACCAACAGCGGGATGAATTGATCGCGGATCGAACGCTCCACCAGCAGGCGCGAGCCGGCGGTGCAGACTTCGCCCTGGTTGAAGGCGATACCACTGGCTGCCGCCTGGGCGGCTGCGCGCAGGTCCGGTGCGTCGGCAAAGACCACGTTCGGGCTCTTGCCGCCGGCTTCCAGCCAGACGCGCTTCATGTTGCTCTGCCCGGCGTAGATCATCAGTTGCTTGGCGATCGCCGTGGAGCCGGTGAAGGCCAGCACATCGACGTCCATGTGCAACGCCAGCGCCTTGCCGACGGTGTGGCCGAAGCCCGGCAGGACGTTGAACACGCCTTTGGGGATGCCCGCCTCCAGCGCCAGTTGCGCGATGCGGATCGCCGTCAATGGCGACTTTTCCGAAGGCTTGAGGATGAACGAGTTGCCCGCCGCCAGGGCCGGGGCGAACTTCCAACTGGCCATGATCAACGGGAAGTTCCACGGCACGATGGCCGCGACCACACCTGCCGGTTCACGGGTGACCAGGCCGAGTTGATCATGGGGCGTGGCGGCAACTTCGTCGTAGATCTTGTCGATGGCTTCGGCGGTCCAGCGGATCGCGTTGGCGGTCGCCGGAATGTCGATGCTCATGGAGTCGCTGATCGGCTTGCCCATGTCGAGGGTTTCGAGCAGCGCCAGTTCTTCCTGGTTGGCCAGGATCAGATCGGCGAAACGGATCAGGATGCGCTTGCGCTCGACCGGGGCCAGCCTGGACCAGACACCGGACTCGAAAGTACGACGGGCAACGGCGACCGCGGCGTTGGCATCGGCTTCGTCGGTGCTGGCGACGTTCGCCAGAAAGCGACCGTCCACCGGGCTGATGCATTCGAACGTGGCGCCACTGGCGGCCGCGCAGTACTGGCCGTCGATGAAGGCGCGACTTTCGATGGTTAGGGACTGGAAGCGTTGCTCCCAGTCGCTGCGAGTAATTGTCATTGTTGTGACTCGACGCAGGGGAATAGGTGGTCTCGGGCTGAATGCCAGCCAATCAAGGCATTGAAATGCAGTCCCCTGTGGGAGCGAGCTTGCTCCGGGCGGCGTTCCGACGATGAGGGAGTGTCAGACGGCATTAATGCCGACTGATCCACCGCTATCGCGAGCAGGCTCGCTCCCACAGGTGTTGCATTGGGTTCTGCCCGTCAGACGGTATGCAGGTACCAGTTGTACTCAAGGTCGGAGATGGAGTTCTCGAACTCGGCCAGCTCGCTTTCCTTGCACGCCACGAACACGTCGATGTACATCGGGTCGATGTATTTGGCCATGACTTCGCTGTCGTCCAGCTCGCGCAGTGCGTCGCGCAGGTTGTTCGGCAGGCTCTGTTCGTTCTGCTCGTAGCTGTTGCCTTCCACCGGGGCGCCCGGTTCGATCTGATTGGTCAGACCGTGGTGCACGCCCGCCAGGACCGAGGCCATCAGCAGGTACGGGTTGGCATCGGCACCGGCCACGCGGTGTTCGATGCGCACGGCGTCTGCCGAACCGGTCGGTACGCGCACTGCCACGGTACGGTTGTCGATGCCCCAGCTCGGCGAGTTCGGCACGTAGAACTGTGCGCCGAAGCGACGGTAGGAGTTGACGTTCGGGCAGAGGAAGGCCATCTGCGCCGGCAGGGTCTCGAGCACACCGCCGATCGCGTGACGCAGTGCGGCGTTCTGCTCGGGATCCTCGCTGGCAAAGATGTTCTTGCCTTCTTTGTCGAGAATCGAGATGTGGACATGCAGACCGTTACCTGCCTGGCCCGGATACGGCTTGGCCATGAAGGTGGTGTCCATCTCGTGGTCGTAGGCGATGTTCTTCACCAGACGCTTGAGCAGGACCGCGTAGTCGCACGCCTTGATCGGGTCGGACACGTGGTGCAGGTTCACTTCGAACTGCGCCGGGGCGCTTTCCTTGACGATGGCGTCGGCCGGGATGCCCTGCTCTTTCGCGCCTTCGAGGATGTCCTGCAGGCAGTCGACGTATTCGTCGAGGTCGTCGATCAGGTAGACCTGGGTCGACATCGGACGCTTGCCGGATACCGGCGAACGTGGCGACTGCGGACGACCGTTCACGTTGTCCTGGTCGATCAGGTAGAACTCCAGTTCGAACGCGGCGCAAATGGTCAGGCCGAGGTCGTCGAACTTGCGCACGACATTGGCCAACACTTCACGCGGGTCAGCGAAGAACGGCTCGCCTTCCAGCTCGTGCATGGTCATCAACAGTTGCGCGGTCGGGCGCTTCTGCCAAGGCTCGATGCTCAGGGTGCCGGGGATCGGGTAGCAGATTCGGTCAGAGTCGCCGATATCCAGGCCCAGGCCGGTGCTTTCCACCGTCGAGCCGTTGATGTCCAGCGCGAACAGCGACGCCGGCAGGTTGATGCCTTTCTCGTAAACCTTATGAAGACTGGTGCGTTCGATGCGCTTGCCGCGCACCACACCGTTCATATCCGCAATCAGAAGGTCGACGTACAAAACCTCAGGATATTTCTTAAGGAATGCGTTTGCTTCGTTGAGTTGAACGGTACGCAGAGGGACCGACATGATGCACCTATTTTTTACTGTTAATTATTATGTTCACCGCCCTTTCACGAGCCCAGTCAATCCGAAAGACAAAGTGAAGTCAATAGCGAACACTCAGCCTTTCAACGTTTATTTTAGGGCCTCTCAGCGGCACGAGAGTGCCATATCATCCCTCGAACGCAGGTAAATCCTGATCTTCAGACGTACGGCGTTTAGAATTTTTTACATGAGAGTTGTTAATTAAAATCAACAAGGCTAAGCTCCGGAAAAGCTCGTTCAAGTGTGAAACTTCGAGGTGATAAAAATGGCATTCAAGCCATTGATCGGCGTTACTGCATGCGTCAAACAGATTGGCCTGCACCCCTACCATGTCAGCGGCGACAAGTACTTGCGTGCTGTCAGCGTTGCGGCACTGGGGCTGCCCGTCGTCATTCCTTCCCTGGCTGAACTGATCGAAATCGAGGACCTGCTGCCGCAGCTCGACGGTCTGTTGCTGACCGGCTCGCCTTCGAACGTGGAACCCTTCCACTATCAAGGCCCGGACAGCGCTCCCGGCACGGAACACGATCCCCAGCGGGATCGCACCACCCTTCCCCTGATTCGTGCGGCCATCGCGGCTGGCGTCCCGGTGCTCGGCATCTGCCGTGGCTTCCAGGAGATGAACGTGGCGTTCGGTGGCAGCCTGCATCAGAAGGTCCATGAACTGCCCGGCTTCCTTGATCATCGCGAAGCCAACCACCCTGACCTGGCGGTGCAATACGCACCGGCGCACACAGTCGACGTGCAACCGGGCGGCGTGTTCCAGGCGCTGGACCTGCCCACGCAATTCCAGGTCAATTCGATTCACAGCCAGGGCATCGACCGACTCGCCCCCGGCCTGCGGGCCGAAGCGCTCGCGCCGGACGGCCTGATCGAAGCGATCTCGGTCGAGCACAGCAAGGCCTTCGCCCTCGGCGTGCAATGGCACCCGGAATGGCAGGTCCTGTCGAATCCTCCTTACTTGAGCATTTTCCAGGCGTTTGGCGACGCGTGCCGGCAACGGGCGGCGCTGCGTCATGGGCGCTGACTGACGAACCCAAACACGATTCAACGATTTCACTGCCCCCGTGAGTCAGGCGGGCGCGCTTGTGCGCGCCGGTCCCTCACGACAACAACACACTGCAATAACAACAAGCACTACCAGGCAGCCAGGACGGCGGCGCCGAATAAACCCGAGCGGTATGGGTGAGTTCGATCAGCAAATGCAATTCCATGTGGGAGCGCGTTCTGAGCGAAGTCCCCGATACGGGTTTGCAATCAACTATTAAGTCAGGCCGCGTTGGCCCGACGACTGAAACCTGTTGGGAGTTTCAAATGGCAAACGCCTCCAGCATCTACAGGAAGGCTCTTGAAGGTCACCAGGCACCGAAAAAGGTGTTGGTGAAAGTCGACCGCGTCACCAAGAAATTCGACGAAACCACCGCTGTGGACGATGTGTCCCTGGAAATCCATCAGGGCGAAATCTTTGCCCTGCTCGGTGGCTCCGGCTCCGGTAAATCGACGCTGCTGCGCATGCTCGCCGGCTTCGAGCGGCCGACCGAAGGCCGGATCCTGCTCGACGGTGTCGACATCACCGACATGCCGCCCTACGAGCGGCCGATCAACATGATGTTCCAGTCCTACGCGCTGTTCCCGCACATGACCGTGGCGCAGAACATCGCCTTCGGCCTCAAGCAGGACCGTTTGCCAGCCGCGGAAATCGACGCCCGCGTGGAAGAAATGCTGCGCCTGGTGCACATGACCCAATACGCCAGGCGCAAACCCCATCAGTTGTCCGGCGGACAGCGTCAGCGCGTGGCCCTGGCCCGCTCCCTGGCCAAGCGGCCGAAGCTGCTGTTGCTCGACGAACCGATGGGCGCACTGGATAAAAAGCTGCGCTCGCAGATGCAGCTGGAGCTGGTGGAAATCATCGAGCGCGTGGGCGTGACCTGCGTGATGGTGACCCACGACCAGGAAGAGGCCATGACCATGGCCCAGCGCATCGCCATCATGCACCTGGGCTGGATCGCCCAGATCGGCAGCCCGGTGGACATCTATGAAGCGCCGGTCAGCCGCATGGTCTGCGAATTCATCGGCAACGTGAACGCCTTCGAAGGCACCGTCGTCGAAG
The DNA here is from genome assembly GCF_054481235.1 of Pseudomonas fluorescens group sp. PF-69. Classification (NCBI taxonomy): domain Bacteria; kingdom Pseudomonadati; phylum Pseudomonadota; class Gammaproteobacteria; order Pseudomonadales; family Pseudomonadaceae; genus Pseudomonas; species Pseudomonas fluorescens group sp. PF-69. The sequence continues at coordinate 5,733,706 of NZ_JBTMNC010000001.1, forward strand.
ACCTGGAAGGTTACGCGATCATTCACAGCCCGGACCTGGAACAGAAGATCTACGTCGGTCATGGCGTCAGCACTTCGGTGCAGGACAAGTCGATCACCTACGCCATCCGCCCGGAAAAACTGCTGGTCAGCACCACCAAGCCAGAGGCCCGCTACAACTGGTCCAGCGGCAAGGTGCATGACATCGCCTACCTCGGTGGCCACTCGGTGTTCTACGTGGAGTTGCCTGGCGGCAAGATTGTGCAGTCGTTCATGGCCAACGCCGAACGCCGTGGCGCACGCCCGACCTGGGACGATCAGGTCTACGTGTGGTGGGAAGACGACAGCGGCGTGGTACTGCGCGCATGAGAACCTTCAATCAGCAATTCCTGCGCCTGGTGCCCAGCGGACGAAAACTCGTCATCGGGATTCCTTTCCTGTGGCTGTGCCTGTTCTTCCTGTTGCCGTTCTTCCTGGTCATGAAGATCAGCTTCTCGGAAGCGGCCCTGGCCATTCCGCCCTACTCGGAGATCTACACCTACGCCGAGCAGAAATTCCAGCTGTTGCTCAACATCGGCAACTACACCTTGCTGGGCGAAGATGAGCTGTACCTCTCCGCCTACCTGGGTTCGTTGAAGGTCGCGCTGTTCAGCACACTGATGTGCCTGGTGATCGGTTTTCCGATGGCCTACGCCATTACCAAGGCGAGCAAGGAAGCGCAAAACGTCCTGATGCTGCTGATCATGATGCCGACCTGGACCGCGATCCTGATCCGCGTCTACGCATGGATGGGCATCCTCAGCAACAACGGTTTGCTCAACGCGTTCCTGATGTGGACCGGGCTGACGTCGCACCCGATCGAGATCCTCAACACCAATACCGCCGTCTATATAGGCGTGGTGTATGCGTATCTGCCGTTCATGATCCTGCCGCTGTACGCCAACCTGGTGAAGCACGACCAGAGCTTGCTGGAAGCCGCTTCGGACCTGGGTTCGAGCACCTTCAACAGCTTCTGGAAAATCACCGTGCCGCTGGCCAAGAACGGCATCATCGCCGGTTGCATGCTGGTGTTCATTCCTGTGGTGGGCGAGTTCGTGATCCCGGAACTGCTTGGCGGTCCCGAGACCCTGATGATCGGCCGCGTGCTGTGGCAAGAGTTCTTCAATAACCGCGACTGGCCGGTGGCGTCCGCCCTGGCGGTGGTGATGCTGTTGATCCTGATTGTGCCGATCCTGCTGTTCAACCGCAGTCAGGCCAAAGAAATGGAGGCACGGGGATGAAACGTTTCGGCTTCTCAAAAATGATGCTGGTGCTCGGCCTGTCGTTTATCTACCTGCCGATGCTGATTCTGGTGATCTACTCGTTCAACGCCTCGAAACTGGTGACGGTATGGGGTGGCTGGTCGTTCAAGTGGTACGCCGGCCTGCTCGACAACACCCAGTTGATGGGTTCGGTGGTGCGTTCGCTTGAGATCGCCTGCTACACCGCGCTGGCGGCCGTGGCTTTGGGAACACTGGCGGCGTTCGTCCTGACCCGCGTCACCCGCTTCAAGGGTCGCACGCTGTTCGGCGGCCTGGTCACCGCACCGCTGGTGATGCCGGAAGTGATCACCGGTCTGTCGCTGTTGCTGCTGTTCGTGGCCATGGCGCAGCTGATCGGTTGGCCGATGGAACGCGGCATCGTGACGATCTGGATCGCCCACACCACCTTTTGTGCCGCCTACGTGGCAGTGGTAGTCTCCGCGCGCCTTCGCGAGCTGGACCTGTCCATCGAAGAAGCGGCCATGGACCTGGGTGCGAAGCCGTTCAAGGTGTTCTTCCTGATCACCATTCCGATGATCGCGCCATCCCTGGCAGCCGGCGGCATGATGTCGTTCGCCCTGTCGCTGGATGACCTGGTACTGGCGAGCTTCGTCTCCGGCCCGGGTTCCACGACCCTGCCGATGGAAGTGTTCTCGGCGGTGCGCCTGGGCGTGAAGCCGGAGATCAACGCCGTGGCCAGCCTGATCCTGTTGGCGGTCTCGATCGTGACCTTCATGGTCTGGTACTTCAGCCGCCGTGCCGAAGCCACCCGCAAGCGGGCGATCCAGGAAGCGATGGACCAGACTGCCAGCGAATCGTGGCAGGCACCTGAGAAGAAAATGGTAGAAGCGACGGCCTAGTGCCGCCGACCTGTAGGAGCGAGCTTGCTCGCGATGGACCCAAGGACGCCGCGTTAATTCAGGCAGCCCACGTCATCGTTGACGTCCATCGCGAGCAAGCTCGCTCCTACAGGGAACACAAGCGCCACTGCATTTTTGCTTTGTGTATTTGAATAAGAAAAGAAATGGAGTTGTACCGATGAAAACGCTTGGCAGGACTCTGCTGACACTGTCCTTATTGGGCGCGATGACCACCGGCGCCCAGGCCAATGACAAGGTACTGCGCGTCTACAACTGGTCGGATTACATAGCCCCGGACACCGTCAAGAAGTTCGAAGACGAGACCGGCATCCAGGTGACCTACGATGTGTTCGACAGTAACGAAACCCTTGAGGCACGTCTGCTGGCGGGTAAATCCGGTTACGACATCGTCGTACCGTCCAACAGTTTCCTGGCCAAGCAGATCAAGGCCGGGGTCTATCAGGAACTGGATAAATCCAAGCTGTCGAACTGGAAAAACCTCAATCCGGTCCTGCTGAAGAACGCCTCCGCCAGCGACCCTGGCAACAGCCACGCGTTCCCGTACATGTGGGGCTCGATCGGTATCGGTTTCAATGCGGCCAAGGTCAAGGAAGTGCTCGGCGCCAATGCCCCGACCAATTCCTGGGACCTGCTGTTCAAACCGGAGAACGCCGCAAAGCTCAAAGCCTGCGGCATCAGTTTCCTCGATTCGCCGACCGAGATGCTCCCGGCCGCCCTGCACTACCTGGGCTACCCGGTGAACGATCAGGACAAGCAACACATCGCCGAAGCCGAAGCGCTGTTCATGAAGATTCGCCCGTCGGTGGCGTATTTCCACTCGTCGAAATACATCTCGGACCTGGCCAACGGCAACATCTGCGTGGCGGTCGGCTACTCCGGCGACGTGCTGCAAGCCAAGGCCCGCGCTCAGGAAGCCGGCGACAAGGTGAAGATCGACTACAGCATCCCCAAAGAAGGGGCTGGCAGTTTCTACGACATGGTCGCCATCCCGCGTGATGCCGCCAACGTCGAGAACGCCTACCTGTTCATGAATTTCCTGATGCGCCCGGACATCATCGCCGAGATCACCAACAACGTCGGCTACAGCAACGCCAACGCGGCCGCTACGCCATTGGTGGATGAAGCGATTCGCAACGATCCGGGTTCGTACCCGTCCCAGGAAGTGATGGCGACCCTGTATGCCATTCCCGACATGCCGATCGGTGTGCAGCGGGTGATGACCCGGGGCTGGACCAAGGTGAAGCTGGGTAAATAACGCATCACCCTGTGGGAGCGGGCTTGCCCGCGATTGCAATGGGTCAGCCGCCACGGATGCTGTCTGTGACGACGCTATCGCGGGCAAGCCCGCTCCCACACGTAGGGTGTGCTGGTTGACATCTGATTTTCCGATTTACGTTCATGCAGCGCCTTACCACCGCTGCATCACTCACCTGGCTCCCTCGGTTAAGGTGAATTTTGGCGCCCTCGGGCGCCTTTTTTTCTGGTTCTTCACGGAATCCCGGGATACAAAACCAACGCAATACCTGTAGGAGCGAGCCTGCTCGCGATGGACCTGAGAACACCGCGGGGTGTCAGGTTCCCAACGTCATCGTTGACCACCATCGTCGGAACGCCGCCCGGAGCAGGCTCGCTCCCACAAAGGACGGTGCCCACGTCGCAATGCCCCTTTTATTCCTTTTGTCTGCTGTAGGGGCTTACGCCGCCCCCAGCGGCCAATCCGCCAGCGCCCGGTAGCGGCCCTTATGGGATTCGAACAGGGTGAAGCGGTCGGCGCGCAGGAAAAACTCAGGTGGCGAGGTGGACTCCGGCACCGGCGCCCGATAGTCGCGGGCCAGGGTCAGGTGCGGACGAAACTCCCGTGGCGCATCCTCCAGTCCAAACGGCAACAAGGCCTGTTCCAGGTCATACACCAGGCGCAACAGCGCCGGCGGTGCCTGTTCCGGCGCCAATACCAACACCCCTGCCCTGCGCCAGACATCCAGCCGGTCCAGCGCCACGGTCAAACGCGCGTCGGGTGTGCGTACGGACGCGACCGCCGTGCAAATGTCCGCAATCTGCCCCACCGCCACCGCACCCAGAAACTTCAGGGTCAGATGAAAGTTCTCCACCGGCACCGGCCGCCCGCTGCGCAGTTGCAGCGCGCTACGAAACTGGGCGATGGACTTGCGTTGCGCGGGGGCGCAATCCAGGGCAAAAAACAGCCGTTTGAACGGTTCGCGGGATTCGTCATTCATGCAGGACACCTCGGCGGGAGACCGCATGAGTGTACAACCTGTGACGTGTCGGCAAGCGTCCTCGCCACGGGTCTATAGTTGAGGCGAGCGATTCAACCGGAGGGGTCATGCGCCAGATCATCAGCAAGGAACCATGGTGGGCCGAGCCGCCCAGGCCCGGCCAGGATGAATTCGAACTGGAATGGGGCTGGCTGGTGCACTACAGCGAAGGCGAGCCGCGTTTCGAATTCATCAGGGTACGGCCGACCGATGACGAGATCCTCCATCGTAAAAGCTGCAGGATCACCCCGACGGCGGAGTGACCCTGGAGCCCGCCTCAGGCCTGGACGAACAGTTCGAAACCGCCGAATACCATACGCTGGCCATCGAACGGCATCGGATTGACGTCCGGCTTCATGCGCGGGTCTTGCATCATTTTTTCCATCCCGGCATTGCGGATGGCCTTGTCCGGCCAGATGATCCAGCCAAACACCACGGTCTCGTCGTCCTTGAGTTTTACCGACATCGGGAACGAGGTGACCTTGCCCTCCGGCACGTCATCGCCCCAGCACTCGGCCAGGCTCAGCGCGCCGTTTTCCTTGAAGATCACGGCGGCGATTTCGGCGTGTTTCTTGAACTTTTCGCGATTGGCGGTGGGCACTGCCGCGATAAAACCATCTACATAGGACATGGGGGTTCTCCTTGAGTCATGGGTGGATCTGCTGATTAGTCGAATCCGTCGGGCTCCAATCGACAGTCCCCACGCCTGAGCCGACCGGCGGTTCGGCACGCTGTGCCAGGCTGCCTTCGATTTGCGCCGCCATGTACAGGGTCCCGGCCATGACACCGGTGGTCGGGTTCTGCACCAGCTTGGTCCAGGCTTTATCGAAAGTGTTGCCCAGGCTGCTGCGAATCAACGCTTCACTGTCCGGCCGGTCGGCGCTCTGAATCAATGCGCGAATCCCCGCGACCCCTACGGTGATCAACCCGCCGGCGAGTTTGCCCGCCGCCGCGGCCACCGCACTGGCCGCCCCGCGAGGGGCCATTTCGGCCTCCATCCGCTGGCTGGCGCGCCTGGCCACCGGCGCCATGGCAGTGTCGGTCGAGCCAACGCCTTTATCGCCGCCTGCCTTGTGGATCTTGTCGATCAACGCCGCGTAGGCCGGCAAGGTGTTCAATTGTTCAGTGTGAACGACTTGGTAGAGCGAGGCGTCCCGTGCCGGTGGCGGCCCGAGGGCAATGGCCGGGATTTTCTGGATACGGCCATTGAGTTGCGCCATCGGCACGCCATGGCGTTGCGAAATTTTCTGCAGTTCTTCCTTGAGAATGTCCACGTAGAAAGCTGCCGCCAGGCTGAGAATCGCATCGGGGTCTATTTCCACCGCCACCGGCGCCAGGACCTTTTCCTGGTACTGCTCCAGCAGATATGCGGCCAGACGCTTTTCCGTGGTGTCCTGCTCGCCCTTGGCGCTGATGGTGTACCAGCTGACCTTCATCGACAGCCATTCCTGGGTCCAGTAACTGCTGAACCAGGGAATGAAGTTCTGCTCGGTCAACTCATAGACCCGGGTGCGCCAGTAATCCATGGCGCCGTGGGCGTAGATTTTTGTCTGCTCGGTCGCCGATTGCGACGCCTGGATGATCTCCCGATCCACTTGTTGCCAGGTGCTGGGGGAAATCACGACTTGCGGTGCTTCCACCGGCGCGCGCGGTGACATGGCGCATCCGGCCAATACCACCAGCATGGCGACGATCAACCAACGCAGGTTCAAGATCGCGGTTCCTAGAGTCGGCTCCGAGCGGGATGTTCGGTGTTCAAGAGCCCCTGAATTGAGTATAGGTGGCTGCCATTGTCGGCTGAGCGTGGCGGGTCGCCAGCCCTCGGAAACACCGCAAAAACCGACCATCACTTATGTCGATATTCACCATCGCCACGAATTTCTTCCGCCCCGCCGCCGTCAGCGTAGGATCGGCTCCAACCCAACACGAAACCCTGTAGCGGAGGGTCGAATCATGCTTATCCATCTCCTGACCTGTCTGGCCCTGACGGCCTTCACGTTGAGTGCATTCGGCTGGTTCGTCCTCTCCGAGGAGCGCACGTCATGATCAACGAAGTCACCCTGTCCGTGAGCTTCCCGGTGTTTGGCAACAACTATTACTCGCAACCTTTCGAGTCTCGTAAAGTGTTGACCCTGGTATTCGACAAAAAATTCGAAGCGCTGCTGATTCCGGCGGCCGCCAATCACTTCAACAACGAAGTGGTCGGGCTCAACGATCAGTTCAGGTTCCTGAACGATGTGCTGGCCGAGCATCTGCTGGCGACCGAAGTCGCCGCGACTGCGCGCCGCCATCAGTACGTCTGAGAGGGCGACACAGGCTGGCTTCCTTTCTATTGCGAACAAACCACTCGAAGACATTCACGTAACCAGCGATGCACCGGATCGGCATCCAGTCGAGGGTGCCAGAGCATGGCCACGGTGAAAGAAGGCAATGACAAGGGAAGCTCGAAACTGTGCATGCCTTCGCGCAAGTCGGCCGTGTGGCGCTCCGGCACGCTGACGATCAAATCACTGGTCCGGGCGAGCGAGAGTGCCGTCGAAAAGCCGGCGACGATGGTGGCGATCTCGCGCTCCAATCCGAGCCGTTCCAGCGCATCGTCGATCGGCCCCTTGTCCAGCCCGCGCCGCGACACGCCGATGTGACGGCCCGCAGCGAAACGCGCAGCGCTGATCGGGCCCTGACTCAACGGATGCCCCGAACGCACCACGCCGATGAATCGGTCACGGAACAGACCCTGGGTACGCAATTCCGGACCGGCCCCCTTCCCCACCACCCCGGTTTCCAGATCCACCGTGCCGTCACGCAGTGACGTGCTGTCCTTGTCCGGTTTGTGCACAAAGCGCAGGCGCACACCGGGCGCTTGTTCGGCGATGCGCGTAATCAGCCTGGCGCCGAAATTTTCAACAAAGCCTTCACTGGTGCGCAGGGTGAACGTGCGAACCAATTGCGTGAGGTCCGGCTGCTCGGCCGGACGCAGCACCGCTTCGACCTCCTGCACCAGTTGACTGACCCGCTCACGCAACGCCAGCGCCCGGGGCGTGGGCACCAGACCGCGTCCCGCCCTCACCAGCAGCGGGTCGCCAGTGGTCTCGCGCAATCGCGCCAGCGCCCGGCTCATCGCCGACGGACTCAGGCGCAAGCGCTTGGCGGCGCGGGCCACGCTGCCTTCTGCCAGCAGCACATCAAGGGTGATCAGCAAGTTGAAATCGGCGCTGGACATGCAATGCCTCGTGGCGAGCTTATAGGGCGTTGAACGCATGTATTGAGTGCAAAGGGTGCGTCTTCCGCCATGTTAGGCGCGGGCGTAGATTTCCGATAGCTCCAATCGGGAGTGGCCACGACAGGGGGACCCCATGAATTCCGCAACGACCATGACAGAGGGCGCGCAACGAACAGGATCCGTCAGGTGGGCGCTGGCCAGCCTGTCAATGTCGATGCTGCTGTCCGCCCTCGGCACCAGCATCGCCAACGTGGGTTTGCCGACGCTGGCCCAAGTGTTCGAGGCCTCCTTTCAGCAGGTGCAATGGATCGTCCTCGCGTATCTGCTGGCCATCACCACGCTGATCGTCAGCGTCGGCCGGCTCGGCGATCTGGTCGGACGGCGGCGCCTGCTCCTGGGCGGGATCGGCGTGTTCACCCTGGCTTCGGCCTTGTGCGGCCTGGCACCGACCCTCGGCCTGCTGATCGGCGCGAGGGTCCTGCAAGGCCTGGGCGCGGCGATCATGATGGCCCTGACCATGGCCTTCGTCAGCGAGACCGTGCCCAAGGAGAAGACCGGCAGCGCCATGGGTTTGCTCGGGACGATGTCGGCGATTGGCACCGCGATGGGGCCTTCGCTCGGTGGCCTGCTGATCGGCGGATTCGGCTGGCGGGCGATGTTCCTGATGATGCTGCCTCTGGGCCTGGTGACGCTGCTGCTTGCTTATCGCCATTTGCCGGCCGATCGGCGCAAGGCGGACACCGTGGGCAGCGGTTTCGATCCGCTGGGCAGCCTGTTGCTGGGCCTGACACTGGGCGCTTATGCCTTGGCCATGACCCTCGGTCGTGGCGACTTTGGTCCGTTGAACATCGCCCTGTTGCTGGCCGCGTGCGTGGGCATCGGCCTGTTCATTCGGGTGGAGGCACGGGTCGCTGCGCCGCTGATTCGCCTGGGGATGTTCCGCGATCCACAGCTGAGCACCAGCCTGGCCATGAGCCTGCTGGTGACGACGGTGATGATGGCAACGCTGGTGGTCGGGCCGTTCTACCTGGCCCGGGCGCTCGGGCTGGAGGCGGTCGGGGTCGGATGGGTGTTGTCGGTCGGGCCACTGGTGGCGGCACTGTCCGGCGTGCCCGCCGGGCGCATGGCCGATCGCTTCGGCGCGCGACGCATGACCTTCGCCGGGCTCATCGCCCTGGGGCTGGGCTGCTTCACGCTGTCGGCGCTGCCGAGGACGTTCGGCATCGGCGGCTACCTCGCGCCCATGGTCATCATCACCCTGGGTTACGCGGTGTTTCAGACCGCCAACAATACCGTTGTCATGAGCGATGTGGCGCCAGACCGGCGGGGCGTGGTGTCCGCGTTGCTCAACCTGTCGCGCAATCTCGGGCTGATCACCGGGGCCTCGGTGCTGGGCGCGGTGTTTGCACTGGCATCGAATTCGGTCGACATCAATACCGCGCCTCCCGAGGCGGTTGCCAGCGGCATGCGCGTGACGTTCAGGGTCGCGTGGGGGCTGATCGGTATCGCTTGCCTGATCGCCCTGGCCAGCCGCCGCGGCGACCCCGCCTGAGTCGGGGGCGAGCAGGACGCCATGGCGTCGTGCTCGCCCGTCACTCAGTGAGGCGCGCGCGGGATGGTCTTGAGCAGGTCTTCAGGGCTGATGTGGCCGACCACTGACTGAACGCTGCCCGGTTGCGGCAGATCCAGGATGTGGCCCTTCATCTTGCCGATCACGTGCATTTCGCAGGGTTTGCAGTCGAACTTCAGCGTCAGCACTTCATCACCGTGCACCAGTTGCATCGGCGCGACCTTGGTACGAACGCCGGTGACGCCCTTGGCCTGTTTCGGGCAGAGGTTGAAGGAAAAACGCAGGCAGTGCTTGGTGATCATCACCGGCACTTCGCCCGTCTCTTCGTGGGCCTCGTAGGCCGCATCGATCAGCTTGACGCCGTGACGGTGATAGAAATCACGAGCCTTCTGGTTGTAGACGTTGGCCAGGAACGACAGGTGCGATTCCGGGTACACCGGCGGTGGAGTGGTCTCGGCTTTGCGAGCGCCCCGTGGGTGTGCGGCGATGCGCGCCACGGTCAGCGCTTCGATCACTTCGCGGCGCAAGGCCTTGAGCTGCGAGTTGGGGATGAACCAGGCCTGTGGGGCGTCCAGCTTGATGTCCGTGGCGTGGTACTCGGTGGTGCCCAGTTGGCCCAGCAGATCGTGCAGTTGCTCCAGGGCCTGTTCCGGTTTGTTGGCCACACCGAACGGTCCGTCCAGGGCAACACTGGCGCTGACGCCCTCTTCACTGGTGGCGGTCAGTTCCAGGCGATCTTCACGCAGTCGCGCGACCCACGAAAGGCCGATCCGGCGCTCGGCGGAGGTCTTTTGCAGCGCCTGGGCCCAGTTGTGATCCAGGTTGCGGCTGAGCGGGTGATTCGGACGCAACTGGTGCAAGCCTTTGGGCATCTCGTTTGGCTCGACGCGGTAGCGGTAGCGCTTCTCGCCGTCCTCTTCGAACTCGCCCTTGGGCTCGGCGATGTTGGTCCGCCAGCCCACCACTTCACGCTTGACCAGCACGTTGAGGCCGTCGCCGTTGGACAGCGGCTCGTGGGTGACCACCAGCAGATCGCGCTTGCCGACTTTTTCCACCACACCCACCGGCAGGCCGGTGAAGGTCGGCGAATCGAAGGCGCCGATGTCGATCTTGCGTTCGCTGACGAAGTAGTCGGTGCTGCCGCGGTGGAAGGTCTTGTCCGGATCGGGCAGGAAGAAGTGCGCGGTGCGGCCGCTGGAGGCGCGGGCCAGGTCCGGGCGGTCTTCGAGCACATCGTCCAGGCGCTGGCGGTAATAGGCGGTGATGTTCTTCACATAGCCCATGTCCTTGTAGCGCCCTTCGATCTTGAACGAGCGCACGCCGGCTTCGACCAGGGCGCGGATGTTGGCGCTCTGGTTGTTGTCCTTCATCGACAGTAGGTGCTTCTCGTAGGCGATCACCCCGCCCTTTTCGTCTTTCAGGGTGTACGGCAAACGGCAGGCCTGGGAGCAGTCGCCCCGGTTGGCGCTGCGGCCGGTCTGCGCGTGGGAAATGTTGCACTGGCCGGAGAAGGCCACGCACAGCGCGCCGTGGATGAAGAACTCGATCGCCGCGTCGGTCTCGTCGGCGATGGCGCGGATTTCCTGCAGGTTCAGTTCGCGGGCCAGCACCAGTTGCGAGAAACCGGCCTGATCGAGGAACTTCGCCCGCGCCAGGGTGCGGATGTCGGTCTGGGTACTGGCGTGCAGTTCAATCGGCGGGATATCCAGTTCCATCACGCCCAGGTCCTGGACGATCAACGCGTCGACCCCGGCATCGTAGAGTTCGTGGATCAGCTTGCGCGCCGGCTCCAGCTCGTTGTCGTGCAGGATGGTGTTGATGGTGGTGAACACCCGGGCGTGGTAGCGATGGGCAAACTCCACCAATTGGGCGATGTCGCTCACCTCGTTGCAGGCATTGTGGCGGGCGCCGAAGCTTGGCCCCCCCAGGTACACGGCGTCGGCGCCATGCAAAATGGCCTCGCGGGCGATGGCGACGTCGCGGGCGGGGCTGAGCAATTCGAGGTGATGCTTGGGTAGGGACATGTGTTTTTAGTCTGGCCTGTCACGATCAAGGCACGCATTGTAGCGGCGAAACCCTTGACCGGCACCCACAGGCTGCCCGATGGCGCCTGCCTGAACGGATTGGCCTGAGTTCTTTGTGGGAGCGAGCCTGCTCGCGATGGCTGCTTATCAGTCGTCAACGGTGCTGACTGTCACACCGCTATCGCGAGCAGGCTCGCTCCCACATGGGGTGTTTTCAGCCCTTGGCGGCCATCGCGGTGACTTCCACGCGCATGCCTTCGACCGCCAGGGCGGCCACGCCAACGGCGGCGCGTACCGGCCATGGCTTGGCGAAAAAGCGCTGATAAACCTCGTTGAAGGCGGCGCGGTCGGCCATGTCGGTGAGGTAGATGGTCAGGTGCAGAACCCGGTCCATGGAACTGCCGGCACGCTCCAGCGCAACCTTCAGCGCCTGCAGGGTGCATTCGCTCTGGAGGGTGATGTCGCCCAGCTCCAGGCTGCCGTCCGCGCGGGTAGGGATCTGGGTGGAGACCAGCAGGCCGCCAAAACCGGCAACGTCGGAGGAGATGGAATCGGCATCGGGGTCAGGAACGAAGATGATGTCTTGATTGGCCATGGGAAACTCTTGCTCGAGGGGTAAAGGGTCGGTCGAAACCGGGCGGCCAGTTTACAGTGCCATCGTCAGGCCGTCCCTGAATCAGCTCGAAAACCCCGCCCCCACGCAGAGGGGCCCTGCCCCGTTACACGCCGCCGCGCCCGCATTCACCGAATCAATGAATTGCACGAACGCCTGGCCAGTCAGTGGCACCGAGAAAAAATTGCCCTGGCCGACCTCATACCCTTGGGCCTTGAGGATGTCACGCTGGACAGAGGACTCGATGCCTTCGGCCACCACGGTCAGCGACAGACTCTTGCCGATGCCGATGACCGACTCGCTCAGGGCCCGGCAAGACGTGTCGTGCTCCAGGTCGTCGACAAAACTCTTGTCCAGTTTCAGCTCGCTGATCGGCAGATGCCGCAAATACCCCAGACTGGAATAGCCCGTGCCGAAATCATCGATGGCCAGCCGCACCCCCAATGCGTGCAGGTCGCGGATGGTTTTACAGGTGCCAGGACTGTTGGAAAGCACCACGCCCTCGGTCACTTCCACGCACAAGTCGGCGGGTTGCAAACCGTTTCGCTGCAATTGGCCGGCAATCAGTTCAGCCAGATCGAGGTTATGAAAGTTGATCGGCGACAGGTTGATCGAAAGCGACGCAATCGCCAATCCCTGCCGACGCCAGCCGGCCAGTTGTTCGCATGCCGCTTGCAGCACCCACTGACTCAGGTCATTGATCAGCCCGCACTCCTCGGCCAGCGGTATGAATTGCCTTGGCGAGATGTCGCCCAGGGCCGGATGCGCCCAGCGTGCCAACGCCTCGACACCCACCAGCCTGCCACTCTTGAGGTCGATCTGCGGCTGGTAGAACAACTCGAGGTTGCCGGTGGCCATGGCGTTGCGCAGCGCCGTTTCCAGCACCAATCGGTCTTGAGCGATCCGGTTCATCTTTTCGACAAAAAAGCTGAAGCTGCCGCGTTCGATGCGCTTGGCCTGATACATCGCAATGTCGGCTCGGTGCAGCAGGCTCTCCATGTCCCGCCCATCGCCGGGGAACAGGCTGATGCCAATGCTGGCCGAAACGACCACCGACATGCCCGCGATCGTCATCGGACGACTCAGGAGCATCATCATCCGCTCCAGAAAAGTCGCGACCTGCGTCGCGTTCATGCGTGGCAGCACCAGGACGAATTCGTCGCCGGACAAACGCCCGACCAGGTCGGACTCTCGCAACAGGCTGCGCAGCCGGTGCGCCATGACGCGCAATAATTCGTCACCCGAGGCATGGCCCAACGCATCGTTGATTTGCTTGAAACGATCCAGGTCGACGAACAGCACGGCCAGCTCCGCCTGCTCTCGCGCCATTTCGCCCAGGGTGCGTTGCGCCTGGGCGAGCAGATAACTGCGATTGGGCAGGCCGGTCAATCCATCGTAAAAGGCCATTTTTCGAATGGATTGGCGGGCTTGCTCGCGTTCGAGGGCCAACATGCAAAGATGCGTGCCCGCTTTGACCAAGTGGCCATGCAAGGGGTCCGGTCCACGGCTTTCCCGGAAATACAGGGCAAAGGTCGCGGCGATGCGCCCGGAACCGTTGCGTACCGGCATCGACCAACAGGCCTGCAAACCCGACTGTTGTGCCAGTTGCTTGTAGTCCGCCCACAGCGGGTCGTTGTTGATGTCGGTCACCAGCACCGGTTCGCCCCGGTAGGCGGCGGTACCGCAGGACCCCGTCGTGGGGCCGATGGCCAGACCCTCGATGGCCCTGGAGTACTCGACCGGCAAGCCGGGGCTGGCCAGGGGATGCAGAATTCCTTGCGGATCGACACTCAGGATCGACACGATGACTTCGGGGGCGATGCGTTCAATTTCATGGCACAACAGCGTCAGCACGCTCTCCAGCGACTCCTCCTTGAGCAATGCGCCAATGACTTTGTTCTGCAGCACCTCATGCAACTTCGACTGGGTAATGTCCGTCAGCACGATCACGACGTGTTCGAGCTGGTCTTGAGCGTCGAAGACGGGTGTCGAGGACACATGCACCCACAGGCGCTGGCCACTGCGTTTGCTGATCAGGGCGCTGAACTCGTGAGGCTGGCCGCAGAGAATGGCTTCCAGCTCCGGCTCCGCTTGCGTCTCGGCCCGAGCGTCGGGCACGAAAAACAGCAAGGGTGACTGCCCGATCACCTCTTCACGGGAATACCCCAGCAAGCGGATCAGTCCGTCATTCACGTAGATAAGCTGTTGATGGGCGTCGACGATGCACGTCGCCGAATGCGTGGCGTTGATCGACATCGATAGCAACCGGTGCTCGAGATCTTGCACGCGCAGGTGCGTGACATCCTTGAGGAATACCGCATGCAGGGTCTGATCGTGCATGACGATTGTCGAGACGGACATCACGCCCCAGCGTTCCTGACCATCCTGGCGCACGATCCGCGTATCCAGACTGCTGCCTGCCAGGTGATGGACGCCGCCGTCCGCGTGCTCGCTGGCAGAACCGTCAGGGTTGGGGTCAAGCCCCCGGGGAATCAGGGCACTGAAGTTACCGCCCAGCGCCTCAATGCGCGAACAGCCCCAAAAGCGTTCGGCAGCGGCATTGAAAAACACCACGAGGCCCTGCGCATCCACGACCACCACGGCGTCGATAGCCTGCTCCAGTGTTTGCACCAAGACGCCTGGAGCCGCTTCGTCTCTTGCCAGTTCGACCCTTGTGTTCATCGCTGCCACATTTATCCGTGCAACCACCGCTTTTCATCCAGAAAAGCCAGTGGAACGCCGAAAGACCCTTCCCTGCCAGAAGGGACCCATCATCCAGGCAACAGTTGATTCCGGTTAACGAAGCGCAACAGCATCAAGAACATGGAAATCAGGATAGCCGTGAAGTGGCGACCTGACGAAAACATTGGCGTCAGGCCACCCGTTCAATCTTTTGCGCACGGCGCTTCTTCTCGGCGCCGTTGAAGCGCATCAACACGATTCGCACGAACTTGTTCCAGGCATAACCGACCACGATCCCGCCGACGATGGCGATCACCACGGCCAGTACAGGGCTGTCATTGAGGCGACGGGCCACGGACTGGAACTGGAAGTGCGTCAGATAGATGTACAGCGTTGACGCCGCGATGGCGGCGAGCCCCCGCGCGATGAGTCCTGGCACGGGCACCGAGCGGATCCAGATCACCGCGAGCACCGCCGGCACCGCCACATCGATGTATTCGCTCATGCCAACCGCAGGCAATCCATGCCCGTAGAACTCCAGTAAATCTCGCCCGCCCACCACAATGACCGCCACCGCGCTGGCCATCCATTTGCGCCGGGTGGAGTCGGCATAGTGAATGGCCATGCCGAGCACCATGATCGCCAGGTAGTGCTGCGGCACCCGGTTATTGAGCGCGGAAGCGTCAAACACATAGGCACTGATCAACAGGTCAGCCACCGCCAGCAGGCAGGACGCCATGAGCAAATAACGGAACGGATTGGAAAGGATGATTTGCCTGACGCGCTCGAACGACAACACGATCCCGATGATCAGGATCATCTGCAACAGCACCTCGATGTACCAATAGGTGAAGTTGCCGATTTCCTTGGGTGGAAACCAGTTGGAAATCATCAGCACTGACGGCCAGTGAACCCTGTCGAAAAGCACCTGGGTCAACACCGTATACAGGACGGTGGGCACCGCGATACTGGCCATGGACTTGAGGAGCGTGCTGGCGTTACCGCGCTCATTGATGGCTTGAACCTGGAACCTCGCCAGGCTGAGACCGGACACGGCGAACAACACGGCCGTTTCGCCGAAAAACGCCCAATCCTTAAACAGTTGAAAATGCCCGACCACGATCATCACGATGGACATGACCCGCAGCAACACGGGTACTTCCATCGCCCGAACGGCCAGCCTCGACGGTTTGGCCGTATTGGCCAGCTCACCCAGATCACGGACCGGCAGCATTTCCCATCGCTCGGGCAGATGCCCGATCAACCGCTCGAGGACCATTGATGCCTGGACGAACGACAGCGAATCGCCGCCCAGCTCCACGAACGACAGGTTGGCGTCGATATGCGGGACTTCGAGGATTGCAGACCAGGCGTCCACCAGCTTGAGCCCGATCGGCGACAGATTCTGGTTCGAGCCCGGGGACGCCGCTTCCGTCGAGGCGCCCGCTGCAGTCAGCGCCCGCTTATCGATCTTGCCATTGGGCGTCAGTGGAATGGCGTCCAGAAACACGAACAACGCCGGCACCATATAGTCGGGAAGTGCCTTGCTGACATGCTCGCGCAATTGAACCGACGAAACAGGCTGGGTTGAAACGCAATAGGCCACCAGCCTCACGCTGGAACGATCATTCGCCGCCAGCACAACGCACTGCTTGATGCGAGGATGGCGTGAAATGGCGCCTTCGATTTCAGTCAGTTCGATTCGGTGCCCGCGAATCTTGACCTGACTGTCACCGCGCCCCAGAAACATGACACTGCCATCCGGAAGGTACGTGCCGAGGTCGCCGGTCTTGTAGCAAATGTCATCCGGGACACGGGTGAAGGGATTGACCACAAAACTATCCCGGGTCTTCGCCGCGTCGCCCCAGTAACCCAATGACAGATAGGGGCTGCGAATCAGGATTTCCCCCACTGCTCCAATGCCGGCCAGCTGACCGGCGTCATTCACGACCAGCAGTTGTGCCCCGTCTATGCCTTTGCCCAGCGGTATCCGCGAATTGTCGGCGGCGGGGTCGAGCAGGTGAAACGCCATGGCCTGTGGCGTTTCCGTCGTACCGTAGAAGTTCACGCTCTTTGCATCGGGCGCAATGACGCGCATCTGTTTGTACAAGGTATCGCTCAGGGCGTCGCCACCCCAAAACAGATAGCGCAAATCGTTGAATCGGGTTCCATTGATCTTTGCGCCCGCTTCAATGAGCTTGCCCAGGGGCGGCGTCAGGTGAATCACCGAAATGGCATGCTCGTGCAGCCATGTGGCCAGGGCCGATGGATCGATAACCAGCGACTGCGCCGGAATGACCACTTTCGCGCCGATGGACAGCGGCGTGAAGACGTCCCTGTAGACGGGGTCATGGCCCAGTCCGGACAACAGGGAAAAGCAATCGTTTTCCGATAGCGAGTGATGCCGGGTATGCCACTCGATGAAATGAACCAGCGGCGCATGGTGGGTGACAATCCCCTTCGGTTCACCGGTACTGCCCGATGTGAAGGTGATGTAGGCCGGATGAGCCGGGTCGACGTCCGGCAAATCCACGGGAGCGATGGCAAACGCTTGCAGGGATTCGTCAGGCGATTCGGGAATCTGCACCACCTGCGGATGAGCAGTGCCCTGCCCCGGTTGTACAGGCCCAGGATCGAAGGTCGCCCCGCCGCAAAGCAACACAAACGAGGGCTGCAGGATGCGAATGATCTGGTCGATGCGCGCAGCGGGATAGGCCATGTCGGCGACGCTGAACGTCAACCCGGCCCGCGAGGCGCCGAGCATGGCGTAGACCAGGCCCGCGCAGCGATTGGAAACGATGACCACCCGGTCTGACTCGCGGGCGCCCTTTTCGATCAGAAAGCCGGCAATGCCCCGGCTTATGCGCTCAAGTTGACGATAACTGCACGATGCATCGTGGGAGACGACAGCGGTTGCATCGGGTGTACGGTTCGCGTACTGCAAGAAGTCCATGAATATCGGACGTTCGACACAATATTCCAGGGTCAGCGTTGGGTTGGGGCGAACATCCTGCATTTATTGATCCTGCTCCGCATGAAGTCGATTGCGACCCGGTACCCATGACCGCAATCGAACTGACGCCGTCATTCCTTGGCCAGCGCTCCGGGCAAGGTAGCGCCCTGCTGGAAAATCACCGTTTGCGCCGGCATCGGTGCCGGGAAGCCCGCCTCGCCGAGTGCATCCTTGATGGTGCGATTGGTGTCGAAATACACCTGCCAATAGTATTCATTGTGGCAATAAGGACGCACCGCCAACACTGGCCCTACCAGATTGAACTCCAGGATCTCCACATCCACCGCCGGCTCGGAGAGCACGTTGGGGATGGTCGCGATTTTCTCCTTGAGCAAGGCCGCCGCTGCCTTCCAGTCGGCGGCGCCGGACAGCTGTGCCTTGAGTTCAACACGGCGGAACGGATTGTGGGTGAAATTCTGGATGTTGTCGCTGAAGATCTTGTTGTTGCCCACCAGGGTCAGCACGTTGTCCGGGGTATTGATCGCCGTGGCGAACAGGCCGATCTCGGTGACCGTGCCAGTTACCCCGCCGGCGCAAATGAAATCGCCCACCTTGAACGGGCGCAGGACAATGATGAAGGCACCGGCCGCCAGATTGGCCAGCAACCCCGACCAGGCCATGCCGATTGCCAGGCCGACCGCGGCGAGCAGCGCGGCAAAGGTGGTGGTCTGCATGCCGAGGTAACCGAGAATGCCGATCACCAGGATGATGTTCAGCGTCACCGTGATCGCCGAGCCCACATAGCGCAACACGGTCGGGTCGACCTTCTGCTTGCCCAGGGCCTTTTGCACCATATGGACGGCAAAGCCGATCAGCCAGCGCCCGACGATCCAGAACGCGATAGCGGTGAGAATCTTGACCGCGAAAGCGGCCCCGTAGGCCTGAACGATAGCGATGAGGGCGTTGAACTTGGCAGTGGTTACATCAACGATAGTCTCGTCCATGGGGGGAGCTCGCAAATGAGGGTTGACCTCAAGACGCTAGCACAGCCGGCGAGCCCTGCCAGTCGGATTGCGTTACCTATGCCTGGGGGTACATCGCTCTGTAGGAGCCGGCCTGCCAGCGATGGTCGTTAACGATGATGCGTGTGGCCAGGTTAAACGCGGCGTATTTGAGTCCATCGCGAGCAAGCTCGCTCCTACAGGGGCGTGAATGGCATTAAAAAGGTTCTTCACGGAATCCCGGGAAACACAGAAACAAGAACGCCGATTTGATTGATGATGTTCGTGCGAGCAAACACATCTAACAAACCGGCGTTCTTATGCGCGATATTAATACTTTCCTTCCCTTTTGGGAGGGCTTTTCTGTCGTCACCATCAAGCCCGATGGCGATGCGCTACAGATCGACCTGACACCCCACGCCACCCAATTCCCCTCTTGTAGCGGCTGCCAAAAACCGTGCTCGACCACGCATGAGTATTGCCAACGAGTCATCCGCGATCTGCCCATTCTTGGCCGAGCAGTGCGCCTCAGCGTTTTGCTTCGGCGTGTTGGGTGTCGCGACTGTGGTAAACGCATGGAAGCGGTCAGTTGGCTGGATCGCTATGCCCGCATGACGCGCCGCCTGGCCGAGGCGGTCATTCAAGCCTGCGAGCGTCTCCCCACAAAACACGTGGCTCAACTGTTCGGTCTGCATTGGGACAGCGTTCGGTTGCTAGAGCGTCGAGCCTTGCAAGTGGCGTTGAGTGTTTTGCCAAAGGCGCAGCCACGGCGCTTGGTGATGGATGAATTCGCTCTGTTCAAAGGTCATCGTTACGCCAGCGTCGTGCTGGACGCCGATACCCGGCGAGTGCTTTGGATTGGCGAAGGTCGCAGCCGCGCGGCGATCAGGCCATTCTTCGAAGAGCTGGGGCCAGAGGGTTGCGCTCGCATCGAAGCGGTGGCGATGGACATGAACACCGCCTTTGACCTGGAGGTTCGTCAGCACTGCCCAAAAGCGCGCGTGGTCTACGACCTCTTTCATGTGGTGGCCAAATATGGCCGAGAGGTGATTGATCGAGTCCGCGTCGATGAAGCTAATCGGCTACGTCATGACAAGCCTGCCCGAAAGGTCATCAAGCAAGCGCGATGGCTGTTGCTGCGCAACCCGCAGAACCTGAAAACGCCGGAGCAACAGGTCCGTTTGGAGGATCTGCTGGCGGCCAACCAAGCGTTGATGACGGTCTATTTGATGAAGGCTGAACTCAAAACGCTTTGGGCACCGAGCACCGCTTGGGGCTGGCGATCAGCCTGGCAGCAATGGTTGCGCCACGCTCATGAAAGCCAAATACCACCTCTGATCCAGTTTGCCAAACGACTGAAGGGTTACTGGCGAGGCATCGTCAGTCGTGTTCGCTGGCCGATGCATACGGGCCAATTGGAAGGCATCAACAATCGAATAAAGGTCATTAAGCGGATGGCGTACGGTTACCGGGATAGCGAATTCTTTTTCATGAAGATCAAGAGCGTCTTTCCCGGTAATCCGTGAAGAACCATTAAAAAGCCCGCTCAAGGCGGGCTTCGAAGGTTAAGTAGGTGGCCAGCGCTGGTCTCTGGCTTACAAGGTTTATCAGGCCTCCCACAGAACAGTCATGTAACCATGATGCAACTAAACACTGTCCTGCTTCACACGGCATAAGGGCTGGATCTCAGCGCGGAGATCTTTCTAACCGTGTACCCTTCGGAGCGCGCCCCACGCCTCCTCGCTATCCGCTTGCGCATCAGTCTGCGTTTTCACCTACAACTTCAGATTAGCAAAGCACTCAGGGAATGGGTCGGCGTTTTTAGACCGATTTCATCCTGGGAAACACGCGGCTGGATGGAAAAATGCTATCGCCCTCACCGCTCCAGCGATCAGCCGCGACAGGGTCATTCATCGGATAGCGTGTCCGGCCCGGCAAAGTGCTGTAAATATGCATGAACTGCTGCATTATCACAGCACTCAGCCAGACAGGCCTTCGTGAACGTCAATGTTTATAAGCGTTTCGATTGGCATGCAATGTGCCGTATCCAAATACTCAAACGCCAATATCGAGCCGATCCATCAATGGATATCCTGAATTTGCTGGCCAAGAAAGCCCAGCCCCTCGCAAGCTCCGTCAGCGCCGACGGGCAACTGCTCAACCTGTCCGCCAGCCTGAGCAATCAATTGGGCTATGCGCTGGAGGAACTGCTGGCGCAACCGATCGAACGCATTTTCAGCGTCGAGTCGGTGCGTGCCTTGCAGTCGCTGTTCGCCAACCCGCCTGCCGACGAACTCATCCCGAGCCTGGAGCTCACCTTGATTCGCCACAATGGCGGCCTGCTGCACGTGATCGCCAGTGGCCTGCTGGAATGGCGGACCATGCAACCGGCGCGCCTGCACCTGGTGAAAATCCCCCTCGGATCACTGGGCCACCGGCTGCGGGAAATGCACAACGCCAACGAAGTGATGAGTCAGATGCTGCAGAGCGCAAAGGTGGCGTACTGGTGCATCGAATTCGCCGAAGCGGTGAACATCAACAATACCCCGGACGAAATTGTCCGCCAGGTCTTTGAAAACGACTCCCACTGGCGCCTGTGCAACCGCGCCATGGCCGATGTCTACGAGATGCCGTCGGATGTCGATTTCAATCAGCAGCCCGTCCGCCTGTACTGGCCTCGCAGCCCGGCCAACGAAGCATTCGTGCGGCGCTTGATCGAGGCCGGGTTCAGCGTCGACTGCGCCCTCTCGGTGGACCGTCGCCACGACGGCTCGCCGGCCTACGTCGAAAACGATGTGCGGGCAACCATCATCAACGGGCAACTGCTGCGGATGTGGGGCAGCATTCGCGACGTCAGCCAGGAATTGCGCATGCAGCACGACGCCGAGCAGCGCATCGAAGCGTTGCGCCGGGTGTTCGATGCGGTGCCCGACGCCGTGCTGGTGATCGATGAACACCTGCAGCCGCAATGGCGCAATGCAGCGTTCGAAGACACGTTCGGCATCACCCATGGCGCCGGGATCGCACAGTTGCTGCTGGACATGGCCTTGCCCGAACGGACCTGGCACAGCCTGCCGCTACCTGATTGGCATGGGCGCGACCGCAATTTCAATGTGCATTGCTCGCGCATCCTGGTCCGTGAGGGTGTGGCGTGGCGGGTGGCGGTGTTTCGCGAATGCCAGGGGCGTCGCGTCCAGGATTTGCATCCATGAACGACTCGAACCTGCCGCCCTTGTTGCAGATGGGCATGCGTTCTTCGGTCAATGCCAGCAGTGAAGTGCTGGGGGCCTTGCTGGAAACCCCGGCACTGCACGCCTTGCTCGACAGCTTCAGCGAAGCACTGATCGTCACTGACGGCGAAGGTCGGGTGCGTTTTCTCAACCTCGCCGCCGAGCGGGTCAACCGCTTGTCGAAACAGCAAGCCATCGGGTTGTCCGAGCGCGATTTCTTCCAGCGCTCGGCCCTGAATTACGACGACTTGCTGGCCGCGCTCAATCGCGGAGGCAACAGCGCCCTGACCCGTTCCCGGGAAGGTCGGGTACTGCTCAGCAGCACCCATGCCATCCCCACCGGGGCCTATGAAAAACCGTTCAGGATGCTGACCCAGAAAGACTTCGACGGCAGCCAGCCGCAACGGCGGGCATCACTCGGCAATCGACCGGCGGAACCGCAAGGCCTGCGCGATCCACAGGACAACGCCCTGCACCTCTCGCCTCAACTGTCGAGCATCGCCGACACCGGCGTGCGCGCGTTCCGCCGGCGCGCGCGACTGTTGCTCCTGGGCGAGCCCGGCGTCGGCAAGACGGCCATTGCCCGACATATTCACCGTGCGGCCGGCTGGGGTGATCGACCGTTCATTCATGTCAACTGCGGGAGCATTCCCGAGAGCCTGTTCGAGTCGGAGATGTTCGGTTACGAGCGCGGCGCTTTTACCGGTGCGCTGCAAGGAGGCAAGCAAGGCTACATCGAGGCGGCCTCCGGCGGGACGCTGTTCCTCGACGAGATCGGCGAGATCCCCTTGCATGTACAGGCCAAGTTGCTGAAGTTTCTCGAAGACAGCACCATTCAATCGGTCGGCTCGCCCCTGAGCAAGACCGTGCAAGTGCAAGTGATCGCGGCCACCAACAAGGATCTGCGCCACCTGGTGAGCACCGGTGAATTTCGTGCCGATCTTTACTATCGCCTGGCCGTGCTGCCGGTTGAAATCCCGCCACTGCGCCAGCATCGCGCTGACCTGCCGTTTCTCATCGACATCCTGCTCAGCCGCATCAACGGTGATCGCGAGCCTTCCCTGAGCCTGTCGGCCGGTTGCCGCAAGCGCCTGATGAGCTATGACTTCCCGGGCAATATTCGCGAACTGGTCAACATCTTCGAACGCCTGGCGGTTCTCGCCGACGACGAGGCGCAAGAGCATCATTTGCCCGCGGAGCTGCTGCAAGCGCAACGACTGAAACCCGCCGTCGTTCAGGGCGCCACCGATCAGAGCGCCGAGCAGAACCTCAAACTTCAGGTCCAGCAGTTCGAACGCCAGGTCATCCTCGAGGCGGTGGAACTGTGCGGCAGCAAACGCAAGGCGGCGCAGCATCTGGGTATCGATATCGGTACGTTGATTCGCAAATTGCAGCGTGACTGATGCCTTGATTCCCGCCATACACAACCCTGTGGGTGCACGCTCACGCCTGCAGGGGGTGATGTGGCTTCCCGCCTGAATGCTGCAAAAATGCCTACACCCATCGTTATTTTTACCCCCAAGCCGCCCTCAACAAACAATAAAACCCTTTAATTTCAATAACTTGAATAACTGGCACGCCCTGTGCTCCTGCTATCGCAACCCACCGTCGTTGGGCGTTGCATCACAGCCGGCTTTCATCAGCCGAGCCGATAGTCAGGAGAAAAAACAAGAATGCTGATCACCGGGATCAAAAGCCGACCGGTCTATGACCAGTTGCAACCGCTGCCGGGCGGTACGCGGCACATCATTGCGGGGCAAGGCAGTGGCGGGCGCGCCATGTTGCGCCTGCTCGACGAAATGGCCGGCCTGGACCGGCCCATCACCTTGCTGTATTCCCGCGAATCCTTTTCCGGGCAGGACTTTGTCGCCCAATTGCAGGAGCATCCAGGCCATCAATTGAAGCTGTACGCCAGCAACCAGGCGTTGATCGATGACCTGAACGACCTGCTCTTCGATGCGCGAATGGGCACCCGTCTGTACCTCGCCGGGTCCGAAAGCTTCCTGGGCAGCGCCATGCAAGTGGCCACCCGCTACGACCTCAATCGCGATGAAGTGCTGCGCGAACATTCCGGCACGCTGGTGCGCCGGGTCTGGTGCGTGCACTGCGACACCTATACCGAAAACGTCACCCAACGTGTCTACGACTGCCCCGGTTGCGGCCTGACGCTGGTGGTGCGCGATCACTATTCCCGGCGGCTGGCAGCGTTTCAGGCGGTCAAGGCCGATGCCGAAGTACCGGGCGAACTGCCGCCCGCCGAGGAGCTCGACACATGAGCCAGAACACTGGGACTTTGAATCTGCGCGTGGCCCGAATCGAATCGGTGACCCAGCAAATCAAGCGCTTCACCCTGGTCTCACCGACCGGCGAGCACTTGCCGGCGTTCTCCGGTGGCAGCCATGTGGTGGTGCTGATCGCCAACGACCGCAACACCTTGCGCAACCCTTACTCGCTGCTGAGCTCGCCCTACGACACCAGCAGCTACCAGATTGCCGTACGCCGCGTGGAAAGCGGTCGTGGCGGCTCGGTGGCCCTGCACGACAGCGTCAATGAAGGCGATCTGATCGAAGTCACGCCGCCGGTCAATCTGTTTCCGCTGATCAAACAGGCACGCCTGCATCTGTTCATCGCTGGCGGCGTCGGCATTACCCCGGTGATTTCCCAACTGGAGGAGTTGCGCCTGAGCAAGGTGCCGTTCGAGCTGCACTACGCGGTGCGCGGCGAAGAACATGCGCAACTTGGCAAAGAGCTGCAGGCGACCTACGGCGACAAGGTTCACCTGTATCGCAAGGGCATCGAAGCGCGCATGGACATCGGCCGGGTCCTGGCCAATCGCCCGCTCGGCAGTCACGTGTACGCCTGCGGCCCGGACAGCATGATCGATGCCACCCTGGCCTGCGCCCGCGAACTGGGCTGGACCGACAGCCACGTGCACTTCGAACGCTTCCTGGAGCAAAGCAGCGGCGGCGAAGCCTTCAGTTTCACCCTCGGCCGCAGTGGCGCGACCATCGAGGTCTCGCCCGACCAGACCATGCTCGAAGCCGTGGAAGCCGCCGGTTACAGCATGCCTTACCTGTGCCGTGGCGGCGCCTGTGGCCACTGCGAAACCGAGGTGCTGGAGCTCGACGGCGAGCTGCTGCACACCGATGACTGGCTGTCCGACGAGGACAAAACCAGCGGCAAGAAAATCATGCCCTGCGTGTCCCGCGCCAAATGCAATCGCCTGGTCATCGACCTCTGATCGACGGAGAAAAAAAACAATGAACATCCCATTCAATCCCGACGAAACCTACCGCGACGACTACACCTTCGCCAACAGCCCGGAATGCATCGCCCGCGCGCCCTTCCCGTTTCCCGATGACAATTACATGTACTCGATGAACCTCGAGCCCCATGTCTCGGTGGGAGACGGTGCCTTGCGCGCCGCGTTCGATATCGACGAGCATTACATCAGCGAATGCCGCGACCGGGCGATCACCCTGGAGAAAGACCCGGGCATGCACTATGTCTCGGCGCCGCACATGATGGAGGCGCAATGGGATTTGCTCGAACTGATCATGGAATCCTACGCCCGGGACTACCCGCAGTACTTCAGCCTGGAGCGTGAAGGCCGCCAGTGGCACTGGACCAACCGCTTGCTGGACATTGACGACCGCTTCACCTTCGGTGACCCGACCACCCTGCCCTACGAGCCGATGGAGTACGTGACCCGTCAGGCCCAGGGCGACTGGGTGTTGCAAGAGGAACGCGACGGCACACTGTACTGGGGGGCGGGCATCGCCACCCAGCGCGCCGACTATTCGCTGCGATTCAACCTCGGCATGAGCTGGGAAGAATTCCACGGCCCGGTGCCGCTGGTGAAAGAAATCGGCATGCTCGACCGTGCGCTGAAGTTCCTGCTGCGCCTGCGCACCGGGCATCCGGTGCGGCGCCTGAACTGGTCGCTGACGGTCAACCCGCGCCTCGAAGTCTCGGCCGAAAGCCTGCCGGAATGGGCGCCGGACCGGACCATCGTGACGGCGGAAAATGCCGGAAAACTGGTTTACCTGCGCATTGAGTTGCAACCCTTGCATCGCCTGCCGCGCAGCAACGCCATCCTGTTCCCGATCCGCACCTACCTGCTCAGCCTCGAAGACATCGCCACCAACCCGGCCTGGGCCCGGCGCATGCACCGGGTGCTGCGCGACCTGGATCAGCAACTGGTCGACTACAAGGGCTTCAGCCGTTATCGCGATGCGGCGGTGGAGTGGTTGTCGCGATACGACGACGGGCGCGACAGCGAAGTGACAAAGCAGGCCTAAAAAAAAATAACGCCTTTATCCCTGTAGGAGCGAGCCCGCTCGCGATGATCTCAATTGCACCGCGTTTACCCAGACCGGTCGCGTCATCGTTGGCCTCCATCGCGAGCACGCTCGCTCCTGCAAGGGAACCAAGGCGAAACAAACGTCAGAACCCAATCACTGCCATTGATAATGAGGAAATAACATGAGTGGCTCACCTAACGCGCGTGCAAGCGTCAGCGACGACCAGGATGCGGAACAGCTCCGCGCCCTCGGCTACAGTTCGGATTTCAATCGCAGCATGAGCCTGTGGGAGAACTTCTCCCTGGGTTTTACCTACCTGTCGCCGGTCGTCGGCGTCTATACCCTGTTCGGTTTGTGCCTGGCCGCCGGCGGCCCGCCGATGTTCTGGTCTTATTTGCTGATCGGCGCCGGGCAGATGCTGGTGTGCCTGATCTTCGGTGAAGTGGTATCGCAATTCCCGATTTCCGGCGGCGTGTACCCTTGGGCCCGCCGGCTGGTAGGCAAGCGCTGGGCGTGGATGGTCGGCTGGGTGTATGCCTGGGCCTTGTGCGCGACCATCGCCGGGGTCGCGGTGGGTGCCGGGCCTTACCTGGCGATCATGCTCGGCTACAAGCCCGGTCCCGAGGCCAACATCCTCATCGCCCTGGCGATCATCCTGCTCTCCACGGCGTTGAATCTGGTGGGCACCAAACTGTTGGCGCGGGTGGCGATGTTCGGCTTTCTGTGCGAGTTGGTCGGCGCGATTCTGGTCGGCGGCTACCTGCTGATCTTCGAACGTCACCAGCCGCTCAGCGTGTTGTTCAACACCTTCAACCTTGAGGTGAATGGTTCATACCTGCCGGCATTCCTCGCGGCGTCCCTGGCCGGTCTGTTCCAGTACTACGGCTTCGAGGCCTGCGGCGATGTCGCCGAAGAAACACCGAACCCGGGCAAGCGCATTCCCAAAGCCATGCGCATGACCATCTACATCGGCGGTGCGGCGGCGATGTTTGCCTGCCTGGCGCTGATCCTCTCGGTGCCGGACATGGCCAAGGTCCTGGCCGGTGAAGACACCGACCCGGTCGCCACCATCCTGGCCAATGCCTTCGGCCCGGTCGGTTCCCGCCTGGTCATGGCCGTGGTCATGGTGTCGTTCATTTCCTGCGTGTTGAGCCTGCAAGCGGCGGCCAGCCGGTTGCTGTTCGCCTACGCCCGCGACGAAATGATCGTCGGCAGTTCGCTGTTCAAGCGCCTGTCGGCCAACCATGTGCCGTCGTTCGCCCTGCTGGTCAGCGGCCTGGTACCGGCAGCGATCGTCTGCCTGGGCATGTTCATGGCCGATGCCGTGGCCACCATCGTCGGCTTTGCCGCGATCGGTATCTACGTGGCCTTCCAGTTGATCGTGGTCGCCGCGTTGATCGCCCGGGCCAAGGGCTGGCGTCCGAACGGTCAATTCACCCTCGGCGCCTGGGGCCTGTGGGTGAACCTGGCCGCGCTGGTCTACGGTGTGTGCGCCATCGTCAACATGGTCTGGCCGCGCTCGCCCGATGCCGCGTGGTACATCAACTACTCGATGATCCTGACCACGCTGGTGGTGATGGGCGCCGGGCTGGTCTACATGCTGCTGGGCAAACCTTATGACAAGGGCACGGCGCCGGCGGGTGACGCGTGGAAGTTCTCCAAACCCAAGGCCAAAGCGACGGGAGTGACCGGCGCAACGCTGCAACAGCCTTGAGGCCATTGACCCTCTACGACCTGTAACCGACCTGTAGGGGCTGGCTTGCCAGCTCCTACGGGTTTTGTGTCCTGCGCAATTGTGCGGCCCCCACCTCTACAACGTGCGCTGGCTATTGCCAATGCCCTTGGCAATATCGATCCCCCAATCCATCGCCGCTTCCATGTCCAGCATGTGCGGCTTGGGATCAGGGTTCTCTTCAATGACCGTGCCGTCCGGCCGGTAAACACCGATGAACATCCCCAGCGAGCCGTCCCTGAGGATTTCGGCCTTGACCTCGATGCTGCATCCATTCGACAGCGTTTCCTTGTGAATCAGATGGCGCTCAGTCATTGCGGCATTCCTCTCCGTACTGGATGTGGACCCTATCCGCCATGCTAGCTCAGCCCCGCCAAACAGCGCTGACTCACAGGACCAGAGGCGTACCCTGACAGCGGCGTAAGGCCACCTATACTACAAGCCACCTCCCCTCAGGGGTCTGCACTTCCAACAATAAAAAGCAGAGGTGGAACATGGTCTGGCAGCAAGTCTACGATCCGTTCAACAACCCGGTGCTTTCAACCCTCATGGCAGCCGTGCCAGTGGTGGTGATGTTGGCCTCCCTGGCTTTTTTTCACGTCAAGGCGCACCTGGCGGCGCTGCTCGCCCTCACCTCGGCCTTGCTGATCGCGATCTTCGCCTTTGGCATGCCCGCCAACATGGCCGGGTCGGCAGCGTTGTACGGTGCCGCCAATGGTCTGCTGCCGATTGGCTGGATCGTGCTGAACATCATCTTCCTGCACCGGCTGACCACCGAAAACGGCTCGTTCAAAGTGCTGCAGGATTCCCTGGCGAAAATCACCGACGACCGCCGCCTGCAACTGTTGCTGATCGCCTTCTGTTTCGGCGCGTTCTTCGAGGGGGCGGCCGGTTTCGGCACGCCCGTGGCGGTGACCGGGGCGATCCTGATCGGCCTGGGCTTCTCACCGCTGGCCGCCTCTGGCCTGGCGCTGATCGCCAATACCGCGCCGGTGGCCTTCGGTGCCCTCGGCACGCCGATCATCACCCTGGCCAAAGTCACCGGGCTGGATGAAATGGAGCTGTCGATGATGGTTGGCCGGCAACTGCCGTTCTTCTCGGTGATCGTGCCGTTCTGGCTGATCTGGGCCTTCGCCGGTTGGCGCAAGATGCTGGAAATCTGGCCGGCGATCCTGGTGGCCGGGGTCACCTTCGCCGTGCCGCAGTTCCTGGTGTCCAACTATCACGGGCCCATGCTGGTGGATGTGATTGCCGCACTGATTTCCATGGCCTGCCTGACCGGTTTCCTCAAGGTCTGGAAACCGGCCACGGTGCATACCTCTGCTGCCCTGTCCGGACGGGTCGACCACTCGAAAATCGATACCGAGCATGAGAGCAAAACCGAGCCGACCGCGACCTTTGCCAGCGAGGCCAAGCCTGCGGTGATGCGCGCGTGGATGCCGTGGATCATCCTGACCATCTTCGTCTTCGCCTGGGGCACCCAGGGCTTCAAGAACCTGTTCGACACACGCCCTGCGATCGATCCGGCCACCCATTCGGCCAAGCTCGACCCACAGGGCAAACCGTTGTCTGAAGCCAATCCGATATTCGCGCCGGTCCTGACCTTTACCACCATCCACCAGCAAATCGAGAAAGTGCCGCCGGTGGTGCCGGCACCGAAAACCGAGGACGCGGTGTACAAGTTCACCTGGTTCACCGCCACCGGCAGCGGCATCCTGCTCTCGGCGATTCTCGGCGGATTGCTGATGGGTTACAGCATCCCGCAGCTGATCAGCCAATACCTGCGAACGCTGTGGGTGGTGCGCTATTCGCTGATCACCATCACCGCCATGCTCGCCCTCGGCTTTCTCACGCGTTATTCGGGACTCGACGCCACCATGGGCCTGGCGTTCGCGGCGACGGGGATTTTCTACCCGATGTTCGGCACCCTGCTCGGCTGGCTCGGCGTCGCCCTGACCGGCTCCGACACCGCCTCCAACGTGCTGTTCGGCGGCTTGCAACGGGTCACGTCCGAGCAACTGGGGCTCAGCCCGGTATTGATGGCCGCCGCCAACAGCTCCGGCGGGGTCATGGGCAAGATGGTCGATGCCCAGTCGATCGTGGTCGCCTCCACCGCCACCCGCTGGTACGGCCATGAAGGGGAAATCCTGCGCTACGTGTTCTTCCACTCGATCATCCTGGCGATCCTGGTCGGCGGGCTGGTGACGTTGCAGGCCTATGTGGTGCCGTTCAGCCACATGGTGGTGGGCAGCCATTGATCGCCCAAGGTCCTGGCCAGCCTCGAAATGCCCGGGCAATCGTCCGGGCTTTTCATGAAGGGAGTATCGTAAAGCGACTATGAACATTCTCTACGATGAACGCGTCGATGGCGTGCTGCCCGACGTGGACAAGGCCGGATTGTTACAGGCTCTGCGCACGCAGTGGCCGGACCTGGAAGTGCTGCATCAGCAGGAAGAACTCAAGCCGTACGAGTGCGACGGGCTCTCGGCCTACCGTACGACGCCGATGCTGGTGGTGTTGCCCCGTGACATTGCGCAGGTCCAGGGCGTGCTGCGCCTGTGTCATGAGCGTCAGGTGCCGGTGGTCGCCCGCGGTGCCGGTACCGGTTTGTCCGGTGGGGCGCTGCCGCTGGAAAAGGGCGTGCTGCTGGTGATGGCGCGCTTCAATCAGATCCTGCACATCGACCCCGCCGCACGCACTGCGCGGGTCCAGCCCGGCGTGCGCAACCTGGCCATCTCCCAGGCCGCCGCCCCCTACGACCTGTACTACGCGCCGGACCCCTCCTCGCAAATCGCCTGCTCCATCGGCGGCAACGTCGCCGAAAACGCGGGCGGCGTGCATTGCCTGAAGTACGGCCTGACCGTGCACAACGTGCTGAAGGTCGACATCCTTACCGTCGACGGCGAATACCTGAGCCTGGGCTCGAACGCGCTGGACTCGCCCGGCCTTGATCTGCTGGCCTTGTTCACCGGCTCCGAAGGCATGCTCGGGGTGATCACCGAAGTCACGGTCAAACTGCTGCCCAAACCACAAACCGCGAAAGTGCTGCTGGCGGCGTTCGATTCCGTTGAGAAGGCTGGCCGCGCCGTCGGCGACATCATCGCCGCCGGCATCATTCCCGGTGGCCTGGAAATGATGGACAACCTGGCCATCCGCGCCGCCGAGGACTTTATCCACGCCGGCTACCCGGTCGACGCCCAGGCCATCCTGCTGTGCGAACTCGACGGCGTTGAAGCCGACGTCCATGACGACTGCCACCGCGTGCGTGAAGTACTGGAACGGGCTGGCGCCACCGAAGTACGCCAGGCCAGGGACGAAGCCGAGCGCGTGCGTTTCTGGGCCGGGCGCAAGAACGCCTTCCCGGCGGTGGGCCGTCTGTCGCCGGACTATTACTGCATGGACGGGACGATTCCGCGCCGCGCGTTGCCCGGCGTGTTGCACGCCATCGCCGCGCTGTCGGCGGAATACGGCCTGCGGGTGGCCAACGTGTTCCATGCCGGCGACGGCAACATGCATCCGCTGATCCTGTTCGACGCCAATCAACCGGGCGAACTCGACCGCGCCGAGGCGCTGGGTGGCAGGATTCTGGAACTGTGCGTGAAGGTCGGCGGCAGCATCACCGGGGAACACGGTGTCGGCCGCGAGAAAATCAATCAGATGTGCGCGCAATTCAACAGCGATGAACTGACCCTGTTTCACGCAATCAAGGCGGCGTTCGACCCCAGCGGCCTGCTCAACCCCGGCAAGAACATTCCGACCCTGCACCGATGCGCCGAGTTCGGCGCCATGCACGTGCATGGCGGGCAACTGCCCTTCCCCGACCTGGAGCGTTTCTGATGCACGGCACCGGCGATTGCGACGACAGCCGCCTGCTGCTGGAGCAGGTCAATCAGGCGCTGCAAAACGCCACGCCCCTGCGCATCCAGGGCTCCAACAGCAAGGGATTCCTGGGACGGGTGACCGCAGGTGAAATACTCGACACCCGTTCGCACCGGGGCATCGTCAGCTACGACCCGACCGAACTGGTGATCACCGCCCGCTGCGGCACGCCGTTGGCGGAGCTGTCGCAAGCACTGGACGCCGCGCAACAGATGCTGGCGTGCGAACCACCCGCCTTTGGCGATGGCGCCACCGTGGGCGGCATGATTGCCTGTGGCCTGTCGGGACCGCGTCGCCCCTGGTCGGGATCGGTGAGGGATTTCGTGCTCGGCACCCGGGTGATCACCGGCCACGGCAAGCATTTGCGCTTTGGCGGCGAAGTCATGAAAAACGTCGCCGGCTACGACCTGTCGCGCCTGATGGCCGGCAGCTACGGCACCCTGGGGGTGATCACCGAAGTCTCGCTCAAGGTCCTGCCCAAACCCCGGCAAGCCTTGAGCATCAGCCTGGAAATGGACAGCGAACGCGCCCTGTTGCGCCTGGCTGAATGGGGCCAGCAACCCTTGCCGATCAGTGCCGCGTGCCATGACGGCCAGTGCCTGCACCTGCGGCTCGAGGGCGGTGAAGGATCGGTGGCGGCGGCCCACGACCGCTTGGGCGGCGAGTTGCTGGACGCCTCGTACTGGGCCGACCTCAATGAACAGCGCTTGAGTTTCTTCGACGAAGACCAGCCCCTGTGGCGCCTGTCGCTGCCCAACAACACGCCAAAACTGTCGTTGCCCGGCCGTCAGTTGATCGACTGGGGCGGCGCCCAGCGCTGGCTCAAGTCAGACGCCGAGGCGGCGTTCATTCGCCAGGTCGTCGATGAGGTCGACGGCCATGTCACCTGCTACAGCCACGGGCTCACCGACAGCCCGTTCCAGCCGCTGCCCGGCGCCCTGATGCGTTTGCATCAGAGCCTCAAGCAGCAACTCGATCCCCGGGGCGTCTTCAACCCCGGTCGCCTGTACGCGGAGCTTTGAGCCATGCAGACCACATTGAGCGAGAGTGCCCGCCAACTGCCCCGAGCCGAAGAAGCCGACGGCATCCTGCGCACCTGCGTGCACTGCGGCTTCTGCAATGCCACCTGCCCGACCTACCAACTGCTCGGCGATGAACTGGATGGCCCACGCGGGCGCATCTACCTGATCAAACAGGTGCTGGAGGGCAACGAAGTCACGCAGAAAACCCAGCAGCACCTGGACCGCTGCCTGTCGTGCCGCAACTGCGAAACCACCTGCCCGTCCGGGGTCGATTACCACAACCTGCTGGACATCGGCCGCGCCGTGGTCGACGCAGCGGTGCCGCGCCCGGTCGGCCAGCGCTTGCTGCGCGAAGGTTTGCGCACGCTGGTGCCGCACGCGCACCTGTTCAAGGGACTGGTCAGCGGCGGCCAGGTGTTTCGCGCGCTGCTGCCCGGCCCCCTGCAAAGCAAACTGCCGCGCAGCGCGCCGCCAGGCAAAGCGCGCCCCACCACCCGCCATGCCCGGCAGGTGCTGATGCTCGAAGGCTGCGTACAGCCGGGTCTTGCGCCCAACACCAACGCGGCCGCCGCGAGGGTCCTGGATCGATTGGGGATCAGCGTCACGCCGAGCCGCGAGGCCGGGTGCTGCGGCGCCGTGGACTATCATCTGGACGCCCAGGCCGCTGGCCTGGATCGCGCCCGCCACAACATCGACGCCTGGTGGCCGAGCATCGAAAAAGGCGCCGAGGCCATCGTGCAAACCGCCAGCGGCTGCGGTGCCTTCATCAAGGACTATGGCCATCTGCTGCGCAGCGACCCGGCCTATGCCGAGAAGGCCAGAACCGTCAGCGCGCTGGCGAAGGACCTGATCGAAGTGTTGCGTGACGAACCCCTCGAGCAACTCGGCATACACAGTGCCCAGCGCCTGGCGTTCCATTGCCCGTGCACGTTGCAGCACGCGCAAAAGCTCGGTGGCGCGGTGGAAGCGCTGCTGATACGCCTGGGCTTCAACCTGACGTTCGTGCCCGACGGCCATTTATGCTGCGGCTCGGCGGGCACGTACTCGCTGACCCAACCGGAGCTGGCGCGGCAACTGCGCGACAACAAGATGAATGCACTGGAAAGCGGCTATCCCGAGGTGATCGTCACCGCCAATATCGGCTGTCAGTCGCACCTTGATGGCGCCGGTCGCACTCCGGTCCGGCACTGGATCGAACTGGTCGAAGCCGCCCTGCCTTAACGAGCCCTGGAGAACCCCATGAAAAGCAAAGCCATGCTGAGTCAGGCCGAAGTCGGCCAGATCCTCGCTGCCGCCCGGCAGGAGGCGCAAAACAACCAGTGGCCGGTGACCATTGCCGTGGTCGATGACGGCGGCCATCCGCTGGCCCTCGAACGCCTTGATGGCGCCTCGCCCATCAGCGCCTACATCGCCACCGAAAAGGCCCGCACCTCGGCCTTGGGCCGGCGCGAATCCAAGGGCTATGAAGACATGGTCAACGGCGGGCGCCACGCCTTCCTGTCGGCACCCTTGCTGACGTCCCTGGAAGGTGGCGTGCCAATCATCGTCGACGGCCAGGTGATTGGCGCGGTCGGGGTGTCCGGGGTCAAGGCCGAGCAGGATGCGCAGGTGGCGAAGGTCGGGGCGCGGAGCCTGAAATGAACGGCACATTGTGGGAGCGGGCTTGCCCGCGATGATGGCGGCAAATCCGGCATCCACGTATCAGACATACCGCTATCGCGGGCAAGCCCGCTCCCACAGGGTTCGTGTCTCCTGCAATGGCAATGTTTACCGCCTCATCAAGTCCATTCCCACCAGCAGGCCCCACCGGGATCGTGTTCAATTCGCCGAAAAGGAAGCGCATCGATGACCGGTCTCACCGCGAAAGACTTTGCCCCGCCATTGCTGGAACTCTATGACTACTACGCCCACGGCCTGATCAATCGCCGCGAGTTTCTCGACCGCGCCGCATTGTTCACCCTCGCCACAGGTTACTGATTGCTCGCTCTATCGCTTAAATGAACAGCATTACGGGTAAGTCAGGGTCACCACGTAATTGCCCGAGGTCAGCGCCCGGCCTTTGCCGTCCACCAAGGCGTACTGCTGACGGAGCACGCCGCTCTCGTCACTGTTTTCGCCGATGAGCTTGACCTGGGCGGTCGAACCGTCGATTGAGCGCACTGATCGCAGTGGCTGCACTTTGTGGGCACTGCCGTCCTGGCCGGCAGTCCTGGCAGGACAGCCATGCAGGGCAAACCCTTCAGCCGACGTCGAAACCGGGCAAGGCGATTCCACAATGGCGCCACGGAAGGCGATAACCCCTGGCGAGGCGAAACAGGTTCCACTCAGGCTGACCAGCAGCCCCATTGCGATAGAAATACGCAGACGGCTCATCTTCACGCTCCCTCCGAAAAAGCTCATGTCCTTGACGCTGTATCGACCGGATAGCGGATTTCTGAAGAACCTGCGGAGGAAGGTCGTACCGACCATCGGTCACCCCGAAGACCCGCTTTGGGATGACCGTGCTGCCGAGGCGGTTACTTCGGTTGCGCCACGGTGCGCAGATACGGCTTCAGGGTCTTGAAGCCGTCAGGGTATTTCTTCTTCGCATCCTCGTCGGAAACCGATGTCGGAATGATCACGTCTTCACCCGGACGCCAGTTCACCGGGGTGGCCACGGTGTGCCTGGCATTGAGTTGCAGCGCGTCGAGCAGCCGCAGCACTTCGTCGAAATTGCGACCGGCGCTCATCGGGTAGATCAGCATGGCCTTGACCTTCTTGTCCGGGCCGACAATGAACACCGACCGCACCGTGGCGTTGTCCACCGCCGTGCGCGAACCGCCACTGGCGTTCGGGTGAATCATGTCGTAGAGCTTGGCCACCACCAGGTTTTCGTCCCCGATCAGCGGATAGTTGACGGCCGTGCCCTGGGTTTCCTCGATGTCACCGACCCACTTGTTGTGGTCGCTGACCGGGTCGATGCTCAGTCCGAGAACCTTGGTGTTGCGCTTGTCGAATTCCGGCTTGAGCTTGGCCAGGTAGCCCAGCTCGGTGGTGCAGACAGGGGTGAAATCCTTCGGATGGGAAAACAGGATGGCCCAGCCATTGCCAATCCATTGGTGGAAGTTGATCGTGCCTTCGGTGGTTTCGGCGGTGAAATCCGGTGCTTCGTCGCCAATGCGGATGGACATTTTCGAACTCCTTGCAGTGTTGGATAAAGAAGCCGTCAGAGGGCCGACTGCGGTTCCAACGGCATGGGGAAGACGTTTGACGCGAACAGTATAGGAGAGCTTCCAGAGCCCGCCGCCCGTCACTCCACCAGTGCTATCAACTGATGACGCTGCGCATCGGTGAGCATCGGACCGAAACCGGCCCCGGCGTTTTCCGCCATGTAGCGCGGGTTGCCGGTACCGGGGATGACACAGGTCACCGCCGAATGGGACAGCAGGAATTTCAGCGCCAGTTGTGGCCAGCCCTTGACCCCGACTTGCGCCGCCCAACCCGGCAACGGCCTGCCTTTGAGTCGTTCGAGCAGCCCGCCGCCACCGAACGGCCGATTGCAGATCACCGCCACGCCCCGTTCGCGACACAGCGGCAGGATGCGTTTCTCGACGCCGCGATCATCCAGCGCATAGTTGATCTGCAGGAAATCCAGTGGCTCGGCCTTCAGCACCGCCTCCACTTCGTCATACGCCGACGGGGTGTAATGGGTGATGCCGATGTAACGAATACGCCCTTGTTCCTTCCAGTGCCGCAACGTCGGCAAGTGGATTTGCCAGTCCAGCAGGTTGTGGATTTGCATCAGGTCGATGCAATCGGTCTGCAACAACGCAAACGACCGCTCCATCTGCGCAATGCCCTCTTCGCGGCCACGGGTCCACACCTTGGTCGCCAGAAATGCCGGGGACCGAGGTTCGTGGATCGACAGCAACTCGCCGGTCGTCTGCTCGGCACGACCGTACATCGGCGAGCTGTCGATCACCGTCCCGCCCTTCTCGAACAGCGCGCGCAGCACCGCGGGCAATTGCTTGTAGGCGGCATCGGAGGGGGCCACGTCGAAGCCGCGATAAGTGCCCAGCCCAACGATAGGCAATGATTCGGCGCTGGAAGGAATGGCGCGGGTCTGCATGGTCTTGCCTCCTGTTGCGGTCGACGGCGCTGAGGGCGCGGCGGCCGGACCGAACGTGAAGACCGCCGAGGCACCGGCAGCCAGCGTGAGTATTTTCCTGCGGGTGAACCCCTCTGGATGCTGCATGAGCATGACCTCGGCAGACGGCCGGCGTGCCCCGCTGGCGATTGACTACACTCTGGCAGCGATCCAGCGTAGCCGTGTTCACCCCCGAGCCATCAATGCCGTCCACTAACGTTAGCCGAATGTCACACAACCTGATGCTGCTTGTCGTCGTCCTGGCCGCGTTGTACCTGACGCTCTGCGCAGCGCTGTATGTGTTTCAACGCGCGCTGATCTACTACCCGCAACCCCGCGCCGTCGGGACCGCCGCGTCACTGCTCACCCTGCCCGTCGACGATGCGCAGTTGCAGGTCTCCGTCCGGGCCCACGACGGCCCCAACGCGCTGATCTATTTTGGCGGTAACGCCGAGGACGTCTCGCGCAGCCTGCCGCCCTTCAGCCAGGCGTTCCCCGACTATGCCCTGTATTTGCTGCACTACCGAGGCTACGGCGGCAGCACCGGCTCGCCCTCGGAAGAGGCCATCGCCCGCGACGCCCTGGCCTTGTTCGACAAAGTGCAGGCCAGCCATGGGCATGTGGCGGTGGTCGGGCGCAGCCTCGGTTCGGGGGTGGCCGTGCGCCTGGCCAGCCAAC
Source organism: Pseudomonas fluorescens group sp. PF-69 (assembly GCF_054481235.1). Lineage (NCBI taxonomy): Bacteria > Pseudomonadati > Pseudomonadota > Gammaproteobacteria > Pseudomonadales > Pseudomonadaceae > Pseudomonas > Pseudomonas fluorescens group sp. PF-69. Next base: position 5,771,173 of record NZ_JBTMNC010000001.1, read on the forward strand.
GCCCGGCGGCACGGCTGGTGCTGATCACACCCTACAACAGCCTTGAGGGCCTCGCCGCCCGCCAGTTCCGCTGGTTTCCGGTGAAGTGGCTGTTGAAGGACAAATTTGAGTCCTGGCGCTATGCCCCGCGCATCACGGTGCCGACGCGGTTGATCGCGGCCGAACATGACGAAGTGGTGCCAGGCTCAAGCACGCGGCTGCTCTACAGCCATTTCGCCCGGGGCGTGGCTTCACTTCAGGTGATTGCGGGCACGGGACACAACTCGATCAGCGACAGCCCGGAGTATCTAAAGGCGTTGGGGGATGGTTTGTAGCGGCAGGAGGTTTAACGACCGTTGATCCGGCGAACGTGAAATCGTCCCGCGTGACACCCAGGCGGTCTGATCCCCGTACAGGCAAAAAAGCATCATTCGCTACGTCCGTCGGATGCTCCTCTCCACGCGCAAAAATGCCCTCACGCCCCGTGAACCAAGTCCCGGGGCGCCAGTCTTAGAGCGGCGCCAAATCCTCCCCTCATCGTTGTCATCTCATCAGAGCTGTCCGCACCATGCGCCAAACCGCCCTTGTCTTGCGCTTTTCTTCACTGTGCCTGTTTACCTTGCTTCCCCTTATCGCCAGTCCCGCCCACGCCAGTGCCGAGCGGGAACTGGTGGAAGCGATCAACGATTATCGAGCCCACCCCCAGCGCTGTGAGCGACGTCCCGCTCAACGCCTGTCGCCACTGGCGCTGAAGTCCAGCCTGGCCCTGCCCGTGGGCTACGGCGGTGACTTGCGCGACCGGTTGAAATCCAATGGCTATCAAGCGGTGGCCGTCCGCTCCATCCGTGTGGTCGGTGCGCAGGACGCCGAAGAGGCGTTCGACCTGTTTCAGAGCGAGCATTGCTCGGCGCTGCTGGACAGCCAATACGCCGACATCGGTGTGAGTCGCAGCCGCAGCGAATGGCAAGTGGTCATGGCGCAACCTGTGCTGGACCGTCAGTTGAACGATACGCGATCGGTCAGCAAAGCCTTGCTCGCGCAGGTCAATGCCGCCCGCGCAAAACCACGTCTCTGCGGGCGCCAGCGCTTTGCCGCCGCACGGCCACTGTCGTGGAATGCCAGCCTTGGCGCGGCGGCGCAAGGCCACAGCAAGGCCATGGCCTACGGTAACTATTTCGCGCACAAGGACCCCGATGGCGACATGCCCGCCGACCGCGCAAGAGCCGCCGGTTACCGTGGCCGGCAGATCGGCGAAAACATCGCCGCCGGCCAGGGTTCACCGAGCAAGGCCATGGCTGGCTGGCTGGCCAGTCCCGGGCATTGCGCCAACCTGATGAACCCGATGTTCACCCAGGTCGGCGCGGCCTATGCCACGGACGCGCGCAGTGACGAGGGGGTTTACTGGACGATGGTGTTTGGCGCGCAGTAAAGGAGTGCGGAAGCCGGCGTGGCGGTGAAAGCGCCATCAAGGCTGCCGACTGCTGACCCGCTGCTCGCTGCCCTCGAACATCGCTTCGAAGCGCAGTTTGTTGGCGGCGTAGTAGTCGGCAACGACCTTGTCGGGAGAACTCTGCCGCGACTGCATCATCAGCGCTTCCAGGTCGGCCCGGGGAATCGAGTAGTGGGCGAAGAAGTACGCCACCTCGGGATATTCCTGGCTGAAACCCTTGCGGGCCATGGCGTGGATCTGTTCGGCGCCACCAAAGATCTGCTTGGGGTCATCGAGGTAGCGCAGCGACCACTTGGAGAACATCCAGTGCGGGCTCCAGGCATTGACCAACGACCATTTGTCACGCTTGAGGTTGCGGTCCAGCTCGTTGAGCATGCCGGTTTCCGAAGACGCCACCAGCTTGTAGCCGTCGAGCTTGTATTCGTCGATGGCTTTGACGGTGAGCTTGTATTGGCCATTGCCCACCTCTGAGGTGAGGATCTTGCCGTCGAATTTCGCCCTGACTTCGGGCTTGTTCAGATCCTCCACGCTTGCCACCTCGCTGACCGGTATCGAGGTGGGCACGGCCATGCCGATTCGCCCTTCGTAAAGCACGCCGAGGTCTTCGAGCCTGTCCTTGTACTTGTCGTAGAAGGCCTTGTGGGTGCTCGGCAGCCAGACCATCGGGATCAGGTCGATATTGCCGTTGGCCAACGCCTGGAACTGGATGCCGATGTCGGCCATGACCAGTTTCACCGGCTGCTTGAGATGGTCCTCCAGGGCCGTGGTGGCCAGCTTGACGGTGATCTCGGTGTCCGACCAGTTGACCCAGCCAATACGCACCGGCGCAGGTTCCGCGGCTTGCGCCAGCGCAGCGCCGGCGGCGAGCGCAACACTGATCAATCCGGCACAGATTGTTTTTCGATACGGCGAATGAGCGTTCATCAAGCGTCTTCCTGTTTTGGTTGTCATTGGCAGGTTTGTCTTAATTTGAACGGCCTTACGGTCGTGAAAAATGCAGCCTTGCGCGGCAGGTCGGTTTGACCGATCCCTTCTCCTTGTGGGCCGATCTTATCCACGACTTTTATCCCGCGCAAGCAAAATGTACACATGTGTCATGAAGCATTGACACACATGTACAGTTATCCTAATTTCAAGTCGCCGAGCCTGATGAAGCCCACTTTGGAGCGCACCACCATGTCCAGCGATCCCTTGCTGCAGCCGTACACGATCAAGCACCTGACCCTCAGAAACCGCATCATCACCACCTCCCACGAACCGGCCTATCCGGTGGACGGCATGCCCAAGGACCTGTATCGCGCCTATCACGTCGAACGTGCCAGGGCCGGTGTCGCCTTGACCATGACCGCCGGCTCCGCAGCGGTCTCGCGCGACAGTCCGCCGGTGTTCAACAACGTGCTGGCCTACAAGGACGAAGTGGTCGGATGGCTCAAGGACCTGACCGACGAATGCCATGAACACGGCGCGGCGGTGATGATCCAGTTGACCCACTTGGGCCGGCGCACCCGCTGGGACAAGGCCGACTGGCTGCCCGTGGTGTCGCCCTCGCACCACCGCGAAGCGGCGCACCGCTCCTTCCCGAAAAAAATGGAAGACTGGGACATCGAGCGGATCATCAAGGACTACGTGGACGCGGCCGAACGCATGAAGGCGGCCGGCATGGATGGCCTGGAACTGCAGGCCTACGGGCATTTGATGGACCAGTTCTGGTCACCGCTGACCAACGAACTCGACGGCCCTTATGGCGGTTCGCTGGAAAACCGCATGCGTTTTACCTTCGACATCCTGCGGGGCATTCGCCAGCGGGTGGGCGAAGAGTTCCTGCTCGGCGTGCGCTACACCGGCGACGAGCAACTGCCGGGAGGCTTCAATGCCAGCGAAGGCCTGCAGGTTTCGCACCTGCTCAAGGACAGCGGGCTGGTGGACTTCCTCAATGTGGTGCGCGGCCACATCGACACCGACGCCGGTTTGACCGATGTCATCCCGATCCAGGGCATGCGCAATTCACCGCACCTGGACTTCGCCGGGGAAATTCGCTCGGCCACCGGTTTCCCGACCTTCCACGCCGCGAAGATTCCGGACGTGGCCACCGCGCGCTACGCGATTGCCTCGGGCAAGGTCGACATGGTGGGCATGACCCGTGCGCACATGACCGACCCGCACATCGTGCGCAAGATCATCGAAAAACGTGAGGAAGACATTCGCCCTTGCGTCGGCGCCAACTACTGCCTGGATCGCATCTATCAGGGCGGCGCGGCCTATTGCATCCACAACCCGGCGACCGGCCGGGAAACCACCATGCCCCACGAGATTCCCAAGGCCGCAGTCAAGCGCAAAGTCCTGGTGATCGGCAGCGGCCCTGCGGGTCTGGAAGCGGCGCGGGTCGCGGGTGAGCGCGGGCATGAAGTGACAGTGCTGGAGGCCGCCGATCAACCCGGTGGGCAAATCCGCCTGACGGCCCTCAATGAGCGACGCCGCGAAATGATCGGCATCATCGACTGGCGCATGGCCCAGTGCGAGCGCCTGGGGGTCAAGTTCCACTTCAACACCTGGGCCGAAGCCGACACGGTATTGGCCCACGAGCCGGATGTGGTGATCGTCGCCACCGGCGGCCTGCCCCACACCGAAGTGCTGACCCAAGGCAACGAGCTGGTGGTGTCGACCTGGGACATCATTTCCGGTGACATCAAGCCCGGCCGCCATGTGTTGATCTTCGACGATGCCGGTGACCATGCCGCGTTGCAGGCGGCCGAAGTCATCGCCAAAAGCGGCGCGACCGTGGAGATCGTGACGCCTGACCGTTCGTTCGCGCCGGAAGTCATGGCCATGAACCTGGTGCCCTACATGCGCAGCTTGCAGGATCTGGACGTCACCTTCACCGTGACCTACCGCGTCGAGACGGTCGAGAAACGCGATGGGCGCCTGCTCGCGACCTTCGGCAGCGATTACGGCCAGGTGCACAAGCAGCGCATCGTCGATCAGGTGGTGGTCAACCACGGCACCCTGCCCCTGGACGATCTGTACTTCGAGCTTCGCCCGCTTTCGAGCAACGGCGGCGCGGTGGAACAGCACGACCTCATCGCCGGCAAGGCGCAAAACATCGTCACCAACCCCCAGGGGCCATTCCAGCTGTTCCGGATTGGTGACGCCGTGGCCGCGCGCAACACCCACGCGGCGATCTACGATGCGTTGCGGCTGGTGAAGGATCTCTGATCCTGCGATTCACTTGTGGCGAGGGAGCCTGCGCCCTCGCCACAGACCCGTTATCGGAATTCCCTACATCCCCCGCCGCGCAACCTCCGCACCGGCCTGCAAGGCCCGCCCGACGATGGCATCGATGCCCTGCTCGGTCATCGACTGCAAGGCCGCCGCCGTCACGCCCCGGTAAGCCATCAGTGCGTCGATCATTTGCCCCGGATCACGACTGGCAAGCATCTGCCCGCCCCCGACCACCACGCCTCGGGCGGCACGTTGGGCAATGTCCTGGGGAATACCCGCCGCCACCGCCTGACTGGCCAGCGCCTGGTGCAGCAAAGCGGGGAACGCCGGCCCGGTGCCGGACAGCGCGCTGAGGTAATCAATGCAGTCTTCGTTCGGCACTTCATCCGCCGCGCCCACGCATTCGAACAACTGCTGCAGCCACTGACGATCCCTGTCGCCAAGCGCGCCGGTGCTGTACCACGGGGTATACGACTGCCTGATCTCCACGGCCGCGTTCGGCATGGCCCGCACCACCGTCTGCGCACCGGTGGCGGCGCTGATGACGGCGGCCGGGATCCCGGCCATCAGGGAAATCACCTGTTTGCCCCTGGCGTCTATCCGCAGTTCACGAAACTGCTCCGGACGAATCGACAGCACCAGCACATCGCTGAGCGCCACCAACTGTTGGTTGTCGGCCAGCACCCGCACATCCGCTCGCAACGTGCTGCGGCCCGAGCGGTTGGAAACCAGCAACCGGGCAGGTTCGATGAAACCGCTGTCGAGCAGCGCCTCGGCGATCGCGCGGCCCAGCCAGCCGGTGCCGCCAATAATGCCCAGGGTTTTATTGTTCATCGGCTGTCGGCTCCTCGAAGGTTTCAACCAGCGGACCGAACACGCCGGGTTCTTTTTCCGCGTAACCGAACTTGCCGAAGAAACGATCCAGTTCACGCCGCTTCGGTGCCTTGCCGGTAAACACGGTGACGTACTGGGGGATGCGGCGAAAACGCACCACGATGTCCTCATTGGTTTTCATCGAGATGTAGCCGATCTGCGTCAGGTAGATCGTCCGGGCCCTCGCGTCGGCGGCCTCGGCTTCGTAGCCAAACCGGCGGAACATCGCGGTCAGGGCATTGATGCGCGCCTCATCGGCCAGGGCAATTTCTGCGGTGACCTCCGCCGATTGCAGGGCCCAGCTGCGCACGGCGAATTCAAATTGCGAGTCGAACAGTTCGGGGTTCAACCAGCACTCGAAGACGTTGAGGATCGCCTCGCAAATACTCTCGGCGTAACTTTCGCACTGACCGATCAGGCCGCCACTGTTCTTGTCCCGCCAACGGGCCAGCAGTGCCGCCAGCAATTGCTCGCGATCTTCGTAGAACCAATAGAAGCTGGTGCGCGACAAATTCAGGCGCTTGGCCAGCGGCATCACCCGCACCGCATCGACACCGGATTCCTTCAACGCGTCGTAGGCAGCGTCCAGCCAGCCATCGACGGAGCCCCGCCATCCTGCATCCTGAGCCTTGGTTTTCACCTTTCCTGTCTGCGACATCTTGACTGGCGCCTTTACCTGGGAATTGCGCTCAACTGTACACCTCAGGTTCCATTGCGTACATGGCCTGTACATAGGCGTACATTTTCAGGACAGCGGGATGCTGAGTAAATGGCAGCACGCCTTTAAACACGCACTTATTCGCCAGGATTGACGGCGGCCGCTACAGTGCGCGCGACAATCTGAGGAAACCACCGAACATGGATGAATTGCATCAAGGCAGTTGCCTGTGCGGCACCGTTAAATATTGCGTTTCGGGCGAACTCAAAGCCGTCACGCATTGCCATTGCAGTCAGTGTCGAAAAGGCCATGGCGCCGCGTTCGCGACCTATGGGAGCGCTTCTGCGTCGGCGCTTTCGATCGTGACTGGCGCAGAAACGCTCAAGGGCTATTCATCGTCCGAGGGAGTCCTGCGCCAGTTCTGTTCCAACTGTGGCTCTTCGTTGTTCTGGTCTGATTCAAAGAGTTCGTTTTCCCAGTGGATTTCGATAGCCCTCGGGACGCTGGATACGCCGTTTACGGTGCGAAAGCAGAAACACGGCTGTGTCGGCTCGAAGGCGAGTTGGTACGAAATAGCAGACTCACACCCACGATTGCCCTGACCCGGCGCAGACTCGACACGTCAGGGAGGCCGGCCAGATGATTCTCAGATTTATTTTTCTAACCCGCTCCTTGAAAAAGTGAATAGTGAAAAAGGAAAAAGGGGAAAAAGGGGACGGGAAAAAGGGGACAGATTTATTTTTCTAACCTGTCTAGTCCTGAAATAGATTTACACCTGTTTCACCCCAACGCCCGATGCATCGCATCGGGCGTTTTGTATTTCAACGTGGTGCGGATAGTTTGGTAATACAACACGTCCCATTCTGGGCATGTCTGACTCCTCCTTCCATGGAAGCTTTCAGCGTAGCAAAGAAGAAAAAATGGAAAAAATAAATCTGTCCCCTTTTTCGCCGTCCCCTTTTTCGCCCCACCAACTAAAGCGTCAATTTAATCCAAATAAAATCCGCCTGAGAGCACGTTGTTTTTCTAGGGTTGAACCATCAGAAAAAACCTTATCAGACGTTACAACTTTAAAAAAATTACCACACTCATAAACTTTAAATCCCTGGCTTTCCAACAACGAAATGCTAGCAAATCTATCCACACCAGCTCTCTCCCAGAAGAGGTTTCCTAGCCACATAGTGCTTCCAATCGCCTCAATATATCCTTGCCTGAGCACGTTACGGCCAGGATTCCCTGAGGTATCAATTTCCATTTGATCCAAGGGGGGAGGCAAGCCATTAGACTTCATTGGAAGACCTGAAAGAGGGCGCCCCACGCATTCATACTCTAGAGGGTCTGTAGCGTTCTGCCAAAAATCATATTCGACATCAGAAACCCATGCCTGAATAAAACCTTCAACACTGAGAATAGGCCCTATTTCCTCTTCCAACTTAGTATTACTATGACCCTCTGATTCTTCTAGCACCAAAAAGCAATAACCCAGTGCTGGAAGCAACCCGAATCGGAGCTCAAACCCACCAGACATCAAACCACTAGGCCAAGATTTTTTTTTCAATATTTTCTTTTCAAGAGTTTTAATATCAACCTTAACCCCATGCAGAAAAAAAACCGTGGGGGAAGAAAACTTATTTAAAAGCTCCTCAACCAAGGCCAGCATCTGCAAACCACTGATCGACTCGACATCAAAAACAAACTTGAATCGCTTCATCTTTTCTGGTCTCACTTGAATTCTTTAACAACCACTTAAAAAAAAGCAAAAAAAGGGGACCAAAAAAAGGGGACAGATTTATTTTTCTAACCCGTTTCTTGGCCGGCCTCGACCACGCTGTTCTATTCGTAAACCCACAATCCGCTCCACTTCGTCAACAAAACGGCTTGTCCCTGTCAACTGACCACGCTGCAAGGCATCTCGAATTAATCTGATCTCCTCATCGGGAATAGCTTGGCGTATGAATGACTCGTATTGATTGCACCGCTCCATTGATGTGTTACCCAACGCCGCAAAGCATGGATCAACATCCAGCCAATGGTCATCAGGTCTGTCACTGATTCGGATTCCAAAGCTGGACCACGGATAATCCGCGGCATCGGCCACCATTCGAGCGCGTACAGGGTTCAATTCAATGTAACGACAACAAGCAAGCAAGTAGGAGTCTGATTGCACCACACTGGATTTGTAACGACTCTCCCACAGAGTGCCTGAACGCCCTTCCAGTCGATTGCGATAACGCGTCGCACGCGCCGCAAGGCCTTTCATTAACTGCCCCAGCCCAGTAGTCGAGTCACCAGGAGCGAGCAGCAGATGAACATGATTGGTCATCAAACAATAGGCGTAGACCTTTACACCCAATGCATCTTTGAGTTCACGTAGATCCGTGAGATAACGCTGATAATCCTCGGCAGCTGCAAATACCACCTGACGGTTATGACCACGTTGCACAACGTGGTGCGGATAGTTTGGTAATACAATACGTCCCATTCTGGGCATGTCTAGCTCCTCCTTCCATGGAAGCTTTCAGCGTAGCAAAGAAGAAAAAATGGAAAAAATAAATCTGTCCCCTTTTTCCCTTGTCCCCTTTTTCCCGCTGTCAATCGTGATGCCTTTTTGTCTGAGGTGAGCTTGACCGCGCTTAACTACGTCGTCGGTTATTCCAACATAACGAGTCACGCCATCAACCACGCAATTATAAACACAGGTCTTTCCGCCTATAGAGGCAACCTCACCTGCGCCTTTTGCACCAACTCAAATTTTCCCTTTGAGGTGATTTCGCCACGGTACTAGCAAACCGTCCAGCAGGACTCGATCAATAACACCGTCCTCAATAGCGCCAACATAAGTAGTATCTAACTGAAACTCAAAGGAAAGACTTTCATTTTCAGATAGTTTTTTTACGGCACCTACCAGCGCCTCTACATCATCTAGGTTTTTTGAGTCCATCTCAATAGGAAGTAGGTTTGGCGGCAAAGCCGAATAAATTTCCAAAATCCCACCTACTACTTCCGTACCACTCTCGTCTATCTCGTCAATAAAGCTTGGCGGAGTAACGCTCCATATTCTTGACGCAGCAACCTCATTCACAAGCTGCTGCACATTAGATCTAATAGATCTGGTCCAAATCCTGAGCCACGTAAAAAATTAACTTTTGCTTCGCAAGCTCTAGCGGTATGGAATGCATTACTCAGCTCCTTTTTTCGGAGGGTATGCCGGGAGAGCTGACCCTGGACCGCCCGGATTATATCTAAATCCTCCTGGCATATGCGCGTCCAAATGCCGTGTATCAGGCAGGGGCACAGTAAGTGGCGAACCCTGAACATCGAAAAAAAGGGGACAGATTTATTTTCTAGCTAAACAAATAAATCCGTCTCCTTTTTACGACAGATCTCGTCGACGACAGCCATGAGCATCACCAGCGAAGAACGTGAATTTTTCATTGCCCTGGGTGAGCGGATTGCCCGCCTACGCAAAGAACACGGAATCACCCAAACCCAACTCGAAAAAAAGGCGAAAAAAAGGGGACAGATTTATTTTCTAGCTAAACAAATAAATCCGTCCCCTTTTTACGACAGATCTCGTCGACGACAGCCATGAGCATCACCAGCGAAGAACGTGAATTTTTCATTGCCCTGGGTGAGCGGATTGCCCGCCTACGCAAAGAACACGGAATCACCCAAACCCAACTGGCCGAACGGCTGGGCGTGTCCCAGCAGACCATTCAAGCCTATGAATCCGGCAAGCGGCGTATCCAGGTAGCGGCGTTGCCGGAGCTGGCCCGGCTGCTTTCGACCACACTCGAAGAACTGTTTAGGAAAAAAGGGGACAGATTTATTTTCTAGCTAAACAAATAAATCCGTCCCCTTTTTATTCCTTTTTATTCGTAAAGGAATCGGGAGCACAGCATCGGGGATCAGGTGATGATTTTGAATGTGGGGTTTGTGGAGCGGTTACGGTCATTCCGTTGCGTGATGGTTGTGATTTGATGGATGTAATTGGTCGGCGGCTGCGGGCGCAGGTTGCGGGATAAATGAAAACGGGCGACCTTTTGGGTCGCCCGTTTCATGTTGTGAACAATAGCTAAATCCTCTTCACACTGCAGGTACGCTCGCCACGGGAATACGCTGCTGAGGCTGGGTGACATCTTTGAGTTCACGTAGATCCGTGAGATAACGCTGATAATCCTCGGCAGCTGCAAATACCACCTGACGGTCATGACCACGTTGCACAACGTGGTGCGGATAGTTTGGTACTACAACACGTCCCATTCTGGGCATGTCTGACTCCTCCTTCCATGGAAGCTTTCAGCGTAGCAAAGAAGAAAAAATGGAAAAAATAAATCTGTCCCCTTTTTCCTCATAGGCAAGACCTCGCTCTAAGGATGTACCTGCGCCTTTTGCACCTACTCAGGAATGATTTGCAACTCACTCCATAGTGGTTTCAGCCCTAGACTTTCCATATAAGTCCCATAGTCGAAAAAGTCCCTAACCCCAATGTCTTTGTATAAAAACCATGAGGCCTCGCACTCTTGACATACGAACAAGCAAGTGTCGTCAGCTATAATTTTAGCCTTGACAATATCTCCCTGCTCACACCTTGGACACAACATATAAAACTTCTCTATTTAACAGGAGAAAAAAAGGGGACAGATTTATTTTCTAGCTAAACAAATAAATCCGTCCCCTTTTTAGTATAGTGTTGGGAGATAGTTAGTCGCGCTTCTATCAACAGCATCAGTTGCATTTGTTTCGAAATAGTTGTGTCTATTGTGAAATGTCACATGAACTGAATGGTTTTCAAATGCATCGCCACTTGATATTTCTTGCTCAGTAATTTTCCCGCGAAGCTTAGTGGCATTCGTTAGGCTTACTGCGCCAACTGCGCCTTTTTCACCAATAAATAAGAATTTAATTGTTTTTTAGCTGCCTGACCGGATCCCATTCATTAGGTTTGAGTTGATGCTTACTCCACCAATGCATCCCCTCAGAAATCCACTTTCTACGTAAGTCGGAGTGAGCGGCTGTCGAATCATCATATCCAAATTCCGTCCCACAGCATGGACAAATATTGTACGAGGCACAGCCGAAACTGTCATACGCCGGCTCATTGAGATCAGGATATCCGCACACGGGACATACATATGATTGATTACTATTGGGCATTGAAATAGTCCAAATTTGAGCCCTTACCATGCACTGCAGGATCAGGCTTATAGTACGTGCGAATACTTCCCCCACTTGATACGACGCCAAATTCATCGGTGCCAGGGTTGTAACGTACGATGTCTCCATTAGCCCTTGTTTTTTCAAGTACGCCCGCAGGCTTTGAGGCTGTTAAGAATTTATCGGCTTGTGCTTGATATTCAAGCGCATTTTTCGCGCCAAAGTCACTGCCATGACGGGCAAAGTGGTCATCAAGCTTGGATTTGTCGGCAAATCTCGCCCCGCTTCCAATGCCTTTTGCACCACCAAGTATAGCCATTCCCGCAGTAGATGTTAGCTCGGTGAGAAGGGAAGCCTTCTCTTGAAGTGACAGCTTTCGGCCAGCAGCCCGATCCATCCAGGACGTTTGCTCATCCCATGTTTTTAAATTCCCATTTTCTTCAGGCGTTAGAGAACCTTCGGCGATTTTTAGCGCCAGAATAACCTGATCATCAGTGACAAAGGTACTTCCCCAGTTATCAACCCCCTGTGAAGGAACTGCTATTTTGCTTGGGTCACCGGTGAGCAACCCCACCATGTCGTATGAGATCGCATGTTTAAAAACATCCAGCAATTCTTTCGCAACAGGATCATCGATCGAAATGGTGTTGGCTTTGATTTCGTCTCGGCATTGCGTCGTGGGGCAAGCACTAATCAATGCTGAGGAGAAAAAGGGGACAGATTTATTTTCTAGCTAAACAAATAAATCCGTCCCCTTTTTACCTACACATTAGGTGCACCGACTAAAAGCCAAGCGTAAGGCCGCACCTACATCGGAAGGACTACTACCGCTGGGGATAATGACATAGTCACTCTCACTTAGTCCCTTACCACTCCAGGCTTCTAGCTTTTCGTGATGGCTAGGACGAATAGTTATCTGGCCCCCCTTACTTTCGATACTGCATTTTTTCATATCTTTAAATAATGCACGCTTATTTTTGTAGCCATAGCGCTCCAAAGTACTGCTAACCCATTGATCATATCGTTGACTGGTCAAGTCGTAGTCGTATAAATCCATATCAAACGTAGCTTCAGGATGAATCCAGACATCCTTACGCGGCTCGGGAAGCACAAATCGGCTATGGGCCAACGCATCCAATACCACAACACCTAACTCTTGATCACTGATTTCAGGGCTGGCGTGATGCTCGACACCCTGTGGATCAGCTCGACTACTCCGATAGCCAGAATAAGTTTTAACGTAAATAAATTCCTTATTGACTCCTGCATCCGCCCAGGCTGTTTTCACGACATCGTTCATCTTAATTCACCTTGGTAATTTTTACCGTAATGCCTTTGCTCTGACCATATTCAATGGCTCTATTGATTTGTTCCCATTGGGAGAAAAAAGGGGACAGATTTATTTTCTAGCTAAACAAATAAATCCGTCCCCTTTTTACCTAAACAAATAAATCCGGCCCCTTTTTACCGCCCAGCGGGCAAGTGAAATCGGGGAGCTTCTACCCCGCCATTGGAGTGCTTCACCATCGAATCGTGTTGGCTAGTGCTACGCGGCGAATGGTGCGTCTCCAGACGATAGGTGAGAGTAGAAACACCGCAATAAGAAACGCCACTTGCGACAGATAGAACGGCTCCAGCCACTGCTGTTTCAGTGCGACGTAATAGGTGTTATGGGCCACGTCAGCCAAAATAATTGCTGCTGTGAGGATTATTCCCATCCTTGGTTTTATGAAAAGGAGCACTACCGCCAGCGGGTCAAAAAAAGTCAGCGCCCCCCAGAAAACACGGCTAGCCCAGTAGGCGCTATCCCCATAGCCGTAGTCCCAGAACAACCCATGCTGAAAATCTGCTCGGATGTGATTGGCGGTAGCGATCAAAAGACAAAAGGCGAACAAAACTCGGATGGCGAATGACAACCTTGGCATAGCTTGATCTGCTCTGGACGAAAAAGGGGACGGACGAAAAAGGGACGAAAAAGGGGACCGAAAAAGCGAAAAAGGGGACAGATTTATTTTTCTAACCTGTCTAGTCCTGAAATAGGTTTACACCTGTTTCACCCCAACGCCCGATGCATCGCATCGGGCGTTTTGTATTTCAACGTGGTGCGGATAGTTTGGTAATACAACACGTCCCATTCTGGGCATGTCTGACTCCTCCTTCCATGGAAGCTTTCAGCGTAGCAAAGAAGAAAAAATGGAAAAAATAAATCTGTCCCCTTTTTCCACTTATGAGTCCGGCAAGCGGCGTATCCAGGTAGCGGCGTTGCCAGAGCTGGCCCGGCTCCTTTCGACCACACTCGAAGAGCTGTTTGGTCAGCAGCAGGAAACCACTGTGCGTAAACGTGGCCCCGCTCCGAAATGGCAACAGCAACTGGAAGCCATCGACCAGCTACCTAAGAGCCAACAGAAATTCGTTGCGCAGATGCTTGATGCCTTGATCGCTCAGGCCACGACCAAAGCGAGCAGCGAAGGACGGGAGGTTTTGCAGTAAGCAGATAAAACAACACCGGCACGAGGCCGGTGTCAGATCGAGTATGATTTTATATAAATCTGTTACCCGTTATCAAAAATTAGCTGTCAATATTTAATCTAATCCGGGCACCGTCCGGCAGCTCTTTAATTTGAATGGCTATATCAGCTCTAAATCTCATCCCCTCTACAGCATCAGCCAAGTACAAATTATCCAGCACAAATTCACCACCCAGTACGAACGGCACCTTAGGTAACAAACGCTTCCCGGCAGGAAGCTGACCGTTCTGCTTTTGCCATTGATGCGCTAACGGATAGCCCGTAAGTACCTCATAATCACTGAGGAGCATTTGCACCCAGCTTTCAATATCATCAGCCAAGTACTCTAACGAGCCTGTTTCTGGGTCAAAGGTATAGACCTTGCTATCTTTAATGCAGAACTGCCCACCAAAAACATCTTCAGCAAAAAAAAGGCAACCATCGGCCAGGCCTTTGTAGTCACTGCGCCACAGAGCACTCTCGTTCCAATCACAAATACCAATTTCGTTCTGACTAGAGTGTGTTGGAAATACATGCAAAGCACTTTCTAGAGCATAAAAACCATTACGCTGACACAGCATCCCCAAAAGTTGATCAGCTAAAGTGCCTGCCAATCTGCGCGATTGCCCTAACATTTCCGGCTCATGCTCGCTCAAAGATGAACTTGCGTTCGATAACAATTTATCCAAACTAGCCATATTCTAATCCACCACGTCTATTCGAACCTTCGCTCCGTTTGGCAACCCTCTACATTGAGCACCAATACAAGCACCAGCCCCACGATTGTCGCTAGGGTTGATATGTCTTACAGAGGCCCCTTGGCCACCTTATTGGAACATTGCAGGTGGATACTCATCACGATCAAGACCTCGAAAAAAGGGGACAGATTTATTTTCTAGCTGAAAGGATGCAAATAGGATGCAAAAAGAGTGCAATCAGGGTGCAGATAGGGTGCAAAAACACCGGCGCAAGGCCGGTGTCAGCATAGAAATGGCCACCTAAAAACTAACGCAGCCAGAATGGAGGATCATTGGGGCCAAGATTATCATACTCATCTAATGGACGAAGTTTTTCCACCATGTAATCAGGCATATCACAAACAATCGTTCTGACAGGTTTGTATACTCCCCAGTCCTCATAGAATCCCTTAGCTGATTCAACGCAATATTCAAAGCCTTCGAAATACTTAATGAATACTTCCGCATAACTTAAGCATGTCGTATCTAAGCAACTATTATTTGAACTCCACCCCAAGCTTTCCAACTCAATAATGCAGTTAGAAATACCAGACAAGCACTCTTTGGACTTCAACATAAACATCGTCGCCCCCTTTAAATCCTCAAGGCGCAAATAGCGACGAAACAGTCGATCTAATATAAGAAGATCACTTCCTGACAGCTCAGTTTTTTCTCTAATCACAGAAAAAAAGCAAACCATATCCGAAGCCATGCCAAGCTCAAAAATTGAGCTACCACCTTGAAAACCTACACGCTTCATCAGTTCCTCTTAAATTCAATGGCTTCTGGCTTGATTGCTCCATTCGACTTCTGAACAATACCTTTAATTATATTTCTTTCTTGGTCTACAGTTATCATCTGGCCACGCACATCAATAACGACTTGCTGCTGCATTCCCTGCGGTAAGTTTTCAGCTCGCTGGATGGCTTGCTTGGAAACATTACTAATCAATCCGCTTTGATTTTTTGCAATGTTGTAGTTCTTCACTTCAACACTGCATACGTTACCTACACACCAGTCTGGACGAACACTACCCGAAGTGCCGTAAGGAACTTCTTGTCCATTTTTATAACTGACTTGTGGGCGAGCTCCAGCACCAAGATCAGCGTCGACATCAATTTCAGATTTTTGGGGTGTGGGACGAACAGGTGTCCCAGTAGAGGCAAGATCATCTACCTTTCCAGCAGCGCCACCAGTAGCTTTTGCACCGAAAAACCAATCTTATTTTTTTGACTTACTGATTACATAGTGATCAAGGTATTCTTTCAGCGGCTTGGCGGTCCCTAAAACATGAAGCTCTCCAGTTTCCTTATCAATCAGGAATGGTCCGTTTCCAGCCAGTTGAGCCGACAGGTTCCCTGTCTCCACATACTCTTTAGATTGATAGCAAAAAAACCATCCCTCAGAGAACTCGCCCTCATGTGTTAGCTGCAAAGCAATCTCAGAGTCTTTCAAATATTCCTTAGCTCTTTCCAAAGCGTATTCGTAGGTAATCATTAGTTAGTTCTCAGTAACTGCAATGTCTTAAAATTACTCATATTTGCCGGCTTTCCAGTCTGCCCATCGAGATAACGAATAGCCCCATTCTGATTAACCACGTTGAATACATGGCCTGGCTGACCTGGACCATAGGAGCCAAACACAATCCCACGTGCGCCGTCCCCACCATCAATCATGTGCTGGGTGATGGTTTCGGGTGAAGACACACCGCTAAACTTAGCTCCATATTGCTTCTCCAGCACGGTCAACGGAACACCCTTGGTAGAGTTTATCGGCAATGCAGATGCTGGATTACCTGCCAGTGTTGCATCAGTAGCAATTGAACAATTAACGCAGTTATGAGTTCGCCCAGCGTCTGGATAACCTGGATTGACGTTCCTTATTGAACCGGCAGTTTCGTCCGCAACCCCTGCCGCTTTTGCACCGTCTAAATATTCAGAACCTTAATATACAGCTCGTCAGTACCTACAAAAGAGATGGCTCCTTGTTTTTCGAGATTAATCAACTGCTCCAATACATAACGACTATTTGCGATAGTTTCGCTTGGAAACAGTAAGAAAAATTTATCTTTCGGCCACAAAGTCATGCCTTCATCAAAGAATCGCTCTAGCCCTCTGAAGGCAATCTCCCAATCATGTCTATTTTCCACGTTCATAAAGCACCTTCCCGGTATTTGTATCAATCACCTTATTAACGAGGATGGGTTTTGTGGTAACCGCCTGAGTTGCTCCGCCAGGTCCAAATTGTGGAAAGTCCGTAGTGATAGGTTCAAGGTGATCAGCTTTGCCCCATTGCCCTTGAGGAATTTTAACGTCATCCAGTATTTGCTTTGTATCAAACTCAATTTTAATAGCAGCATCATGTGGAACCTGCAATTTCCCAGCAGCCCCAGAGCCAAGGTTATCAAAAGAAATATAAGTGCCTCGGCTGTTCGCGGGGATTGTGCCCGAGGAGAGCAATTCTTGAAGGTATGGAGCATCAGACGAAACATACCTATATCCGGTTGAAGGAATAGCTTCTCCAGATGTTCTCGTGTAAAAATCTGGAATCGCCTCACCACCTTTTGCACCTACTTAATAAGTGAATTTGGTATTCGCTTTACCACTAGAGTCGATAGCAAGTACAAATTTTTTCCAATCGCCGCCCGTGTGCGCCTTCATCAGCTCGTGCAATTTATGTACGAACCCGGAAGCTCTATCTTCAGGGTCGGCCAGAAGTTCACTGAAAAGAAAGCCATCTCGAACGAACGAATATTTAGAACCTACAGACCATCCTCCGTCGTAAACTTCATACTCAAATTCACAGCGCATCTCTTCGTACTGCCCACACGCAGAGTCATGCATGATCTGCGTGAGAGCATTCAAGACTTGTACTTGTTGTTCAATACTCATTGCCCGGCCTCATTCCTGAACGACTTACGCATTTTTGTTCCATTGATCGAGTAGTCAATAACTAGTGAATCTGGTCTTGCTGACGTGGGATCAGTTCTAGAAAAGCGCACTGTCACGGAGCCTACCTGATCGCCGTTATTCAATCCGCTCTTGATTTCCGTCTCCCACCGCTTGTAGGCAGAATTATTGAAATTTCCATCCTGCGGAAAGAGGTTGAATCGGTCACAGGTACCACCAAATTGGCAACCCTGGATGTGCCCCCCAACATCCGTTGGCAACCCTTCCTTACCGACTGCGGTTTGGCGCGAATCACGGCCCCCTTTATCCAACGATGGACTGTAGGTGATTTCATCGACGTAACCGCTTGAATTGGTCTTGAACTCAGTGCCATTGCTTAGCTTGACTTGGCTATTGGGTGGCGGATCATTCAGTATTTTGTATTCGGGTGTTCCTTTACTGGCTTTGGCTACATCGACCTCAACACTAGCCAGTCTGATTCCGTCTTTTGCACCACCTGCGGTTTTAGGCGGCGTTACCGGCTTCGTCGGATCAAGCACCGGCACATCCGAATCCGGCATCAAATCCTGCAGCTTGTTTATATCATTTTTGACAACGTTGATATCAAACGATGCACCGATTTTTTTGACCGTGTCGACCGAAACATCGATCCCCATTCGCGAGAGAGCAAGCGCACTCTCCGCAGAACTGCTCCCCCCGCCAATCATCATCTGAGCAACAAGCGCCACCGCTTGACCCATTTGCTTGCCGAGATTTTCCGCATTTTCGTCGCCGCCTTCGACGACCGCCTTTCCAATCTGGTCAACTTGAGACTTGAACGCAGCGGCGACTGCATCACCCAGCAACGCCCTCGCCTCTTTGGAGGATGCAAACTCTTTGACGGCTTCCCAACTCTGTACAGGATCAGTCAAGAGTGTGACGGCACTATCCAAAGTACCCAAGCCTGCGCCCGCCATGCCGTCCGTGAAGCCTTTGAGGGCGCCCGAGCCTGTCAGCAGATCCTGCCGCAGTGAAGTGATCTGCCACTTTCCAGCGATCGCCAGTTTTTTGAGAATACTGGGTTCGGCGTCAATCTCTTTTTTTGCCTGCACGTATTGCTGCGTCGCCAACCAATTGTTATCAACGTTCGCCATGGCCGCATTGTTGGCGGTCGCCGCACCGTTGGGGTTACTCATGGCCGCAATACCGGTCACCAGGCTGGTGATGATGTTGCGTTTGGCTTCACGCTCCACAGCGGTTTCGTTTGGATCAGCATCCGCAAACAAACCTGCCAGCAGGCTGGCGGCGGAGCCGCCCAAGGCTCCAGCCGAACAGCTCTGGTTGCTGGCGGCAGCACCTGCACAGCCGAGAATCGCATGTAGGGCTGCGTGCTCAGGACTGCCTTCCTTCAGGCCCTTTTTCACCAGTTCGCCGATATACGCCGAACCTTGCTGCTGTACGTAGTTGACCACCATGTTTTGGGCAAACTGCGCGCCGCTTCCGGCCACATTTCCGCTGATACCGGCGACCAGGGCTGTTGCGATTTGCCGGTAAGTGCCTCCGGCTCCCCAGTCATCGCCGATCTCCTTGATCTGCTGATTGAGTAGCAGGTAGTTCTCGTGGTGCGCGATCCGCTCAGCAGCAGGCAAACTTTCGTTATCAGCTGCGACCTTTTCCTTGGTGGCCTGCTCCTTCTTCTGATCAATTTCTAGCGCCCGACTCGCGATGTACTGAGAAACGTTCTGCACAAACTTGCCGACAATTTCGAAGTCCACGCCGATTTCTTGCGCGTCGAAGATCGGCTTGAGGTTGTTACTGCCGTCCCGATCACTAGAGACATTGGTGTTGATTGCCGCGACCACCTGCTCTGCTGTCTGACCGGTCAACGCTTGTTGCTTGGTGGTATTGGTGATGGTGACGGCCGCGTCGCTAATCCCGCTGTAGGTGGTGCTGCTGGAGTTGTCACCGGCATAGAGCACCACCGGTGCATTCGCGCTCCACCCATCTTTACTTGGCACCCTGGGTCCATTTGCGTTGGCCGTTGAGCTGGCATTGCCTTTGTCATCCTGGCCTATCTGACCGCCGTATCCACCACTCAAGTTGACGCTTGTGGCGTCGTACTCGGCCTTGTTTTTGATGTCAGAGGTAGTGAGCGTCCCGGTTTCCAAGGTGTTTTTGCCATCAGCCACCGCTTTATCGGTACTCGCGATGACGGCCCCCTTGAGATCGGTATTGCCTGCGACTTCGACCTGGAAGCCACCATTACCGGCCTTGATTCCTGACTGTTCGCTGACGCTGGCGTAATCGCTGTGCATATGTTGCGTAGCGACACCGGCACTGACACTGCTGATGCCATTACAGAATGGGGGAACACAGATACTGACACCGACGTTTGCGCTCGATTGTTTGGAGGTGTAGGTGCTGGTGTCCTGCAGGCTCTCAACGTTTAGATCGCCACCCACTTTGACTTTGACCTGGTCAGCGGAGACGACCCCACCTTTGATGTTGGTGTCCCCACCACTCTCCAGTTTGACGCTGTTGCCACCCTTGATATGTGTATTGGTTTGAGTGACGTCGTCGCCGTCAGCCATACCACGCCCGGCATTGGCCGCCAGTTCGAACAAAATGCCGTTTTGCGTCCCACCAAAAGCAATCCCGATTCCGGCACTCCAGCCAGAATTGCTATTGGCGCTTTCCTGATGCGCCGTGTTTTGCGTCGACAACAGGTTAATCTCACCGTCAGCCTTGAGACTGACATCACCGCCGCCCTCGATCCGGCTGCCGACTGCGTTGATATCGCTGTTCGCACCATCACCAGTGGCAACGACCTTGACGTTACCGCCAGCCACTACATCGCTGCCCACTACATTGCGACCGCTTTGGCTGCTTTTGCTATGACTGCGGCTGTCACTGAGATTGACGCTGATCTTGACTGCGGTTTTCGGGGCGTTCATCAGTGCCCGCCCGGCGTCCACAGCCTGTTTGGCACTCATCGCCGCATTCACGGCAGCCAAAGCAACCATTCGGTCATCACTGGTTTTCTGCGCCGCCTCCCCCATCTTCTGAATGCCACGGAGTGCATCAAGCAACGGAATACTCACCGTTCCGCCGATCGCCGTGCGGCTCGTGCTGGCGGTTTTAGTGGATTTCAAGGTGTCGTAGCCGGCCACGACATCGACATGCTTGGCGGAAATGCCGATATCACCTTGAGGCGCGACTGCGTGGCTGGCGGTTTGGGTGTAATGGTCACCCGCGGTCAGGCTGATATTGCCGCCCAGCGATGCGACCTGGCTGCCCGACTGGCGGGTCGAGGTGTATTGATTGGCTTCTTTCTGCTTGACGATCCCCGTCGCACCCTGCCACCAGGAGCCTATTTCACCGACTTTTTTACTGCCGGATTTGGAGCTCGAAGTCTCGGTATTTTCAGCGCTAGTGATCTCCAGATTGCGACCGGCATCGATGCCGATGTTCTTGTCGGCCACCAGCGTACTGCCTTCGACAACAGTGTCGCGGCCACTCTTGATCTGAATGCTGCCGCCACTGATATCACTGCCGATGCTTTGGGTGGAGGTCGTTTGCCTTTGCTGCGTTTTTTGCGTGGAAGACAGCAAGCCCGTGAACGTTGCACCGGTCTTGCTGGAGCTTTTCGATTGTGCGGTTGTTTGCGTTTCCTCGCCGGCACCAATCAATACGTCGTTGCCGGCGGTGAGTTTCACCGCTTCTTCAGCACGCAGTGCAGCGGCCGTCAGCGAGATGTCGTTGTCAGCTTTCAGCTCGATGTTTTTGGCGACCAGCTCGGTGCTGTTCAAACGGGTCTGCGTGACTTCCGAACTGCTGGACTTACTGGAGGACCATCCCCTCTTGGACGATGCATTAGCCTGGCTTGCGTAGTCTTCGGCGGCATCGAGATTGATGTCACCACCCGCTGTGACGAGCAACGTTCCATCGCTGTTCAGCTTGGCGCCGATGGCGTTGAAATCCTCACCGGCAGAGATCACCAGTTTTTTCTCGGACGAAACACTCGAGCTGACGGATACGTCTGCTTCGCTCTCGGTCAGCTTCGACTTTTTCTTGCCGAACAAGCCCTTCTTAGTTTTCGAGTAGTAGGAGTAGTCAACGTCGTCTGCTGTTTCCAGATTCACATCACCGCCGGCGTATAGGTAGGCTTCATCCCCCGCACTCACCCGGCTGGCAATCAGGTCCAGATCCTTGCCCGCGCCGAGGGCGATGCTGCCCCCCGCATTAACAGTGGTGGAAATCTGCTGAACATGATCCTCCTGACTCGTCACCTTCTTGGTCTTGTCATACGAATGCTGCTCATCCGCCGCCGAAGCCAGTGTCAGATCGCCAACAGCGCTCATGCTCACATCGCGTTTGGCCTCGATCTGGCTGGCGATGGCGGTGATATCCCGGCCGGCGTTGACCTTCAGGTCCTGCCCCACATCCACGTCTGAGCCATATTGGGTAATGGTCTGATCCCGATGCCGCCCGCGCTCGCCGCTGACGATCTGTTCGGCTGATGTGAGGTTGACGTCGCGACCGGCACTAATCGTGGTATCAGCACCGCTCTTCACTACGCCGCCAACGTTGTTGATGTCCCGCCCGGCGTTGATCGTCAGGCTGTTGGCCGCTTCGATGCGCGCGGCGTTGTCGACGAAGTCGGTGCGCTCGCTGCGATAACCACTGCTGCTTTCGTGGGTGGTGACGGTGCGCTCGTTGATCACATCGCCCCGGGTGGCGGCCACCGATACGTCACGACCGGCGATGATGCCGCCGGCCTTGTTGGTGAGGTTGTTGCCGGCCAGCAGGTCGAGGCGATTGCCCGCTTCGACAAGCCCGCTGTTGACCAGGTCGTTGCCGGCGGTGGCCGACAGGTTGTTGGAGGCGCGCAAGGTGCCGGCGTTGTTCAGATCCTTGCCGGCGATCAGGGTCACGTCGCTGCCCTGGATCAGCGCGCCGTTGGCGGCCAGGCGGTTGTTGGCGTTGGCCAGGTACAGCACCGGCACCAGCACTTGTTCGCCGTTCACTTCGGCGTTTTCCATCCAGACAATGTCGTGGGTCAGGGCCGCAACTTGTTCGGAGGTCAGGCTGACGCCGAGCGACAGGTTGAGCTCCTGTTTGCTGGCGATGGCGTTGTTCATCAGGTACTTGAACAGGCCCTCGTCGGAGGTCTGGCCATCGATGAAGCGCTGGCCGGTACGGGCAACCACGGCTTGCTGGATCAGGCGTTGTTCATAAAGACCGTCACCCAGGCGTTTGGCGCTTTGATCGGGGTCGTAACCCAGGTTGGACAGCAGGTAGTCCGAGCTCATGAATTGCTTGAGGTCGGTGAGCACCGGGTTGGTTTCGATCAGGTACTTGTGCGGCTGGGACTTTCCGGCGTTGCTCGGCAGGCCTTTCACGCGGTTGATCGTGACCGGTGTACTGGTGGACGAGGTGACGGTGGCGCCGGTGAGGGTCCAGCTTTGTGGGCCGGTGCCGGTCGGGGTGGTGCTGCTTTCCTGGCTCAGACGGAACAGGCCGTTCTGGCTGGTGGGCAGGCTGACCGGGTTGACCTGCTGTTGAGCCAGGTCGGGCGGCAGTTGTTGGTTCAGGGTGATGCGGGTGGAGAACTGGCTGCCCGAAGCACCGGTGCCGGTGCGCGGACCACTGCCCACATAGGTGTAGCCAGGGCGTACGACACTGTTATCGATATTGTTCTGGGCGTTGATGTTGACCGCGCCCGCAGCCTGGATCACGGCGGCGTAGCTTTGGTCGCTGGAGGCGATTTTCGTGGAGCTGCCTAAGTTCGGATACTCCATTTCGGTCATGCCGATAAAGTTGGCCAATCCGGCCTCAAGACCACCCACGTCGTTGGGGTTATAGCCCGCGCTTTCGAACCAGTACTTGTCGGTGAAATTACTGGCCGCGCTGTACCATCCGCTGGCGTTGCGGGTGCGTTCGGAGCGAAACACCCGGGTGGTCTCGGTTTCGCCGGTCTCGATGCCGCTGTTGGTGAGGTTGACCAGCGAGGCACTCAGATTGCCGCCGGTGGCAATGGTGCTGCTCTGGTTCAGCAGGTCACCACCGCTCAGGGCAAGGTTCCCGCCCGCCGTGATGCTGGACGCGGCACTGGCCTCAGTGACTTCGAATTTGTCGCGCTGCACGATCTCCCAGACATGGTTTTGCTTGCCGCTGCAATCACCGGCATTGACCCCTTCGATACAGGTGATTTCGTCAATTTTGGCGGTGTAGATGCCCTGGTTGCTGGTGGTCAGCACTGCGCGGATGTTTTGGATCGTACTCGCCGCCAGGCTCATGCTGCCGTCGCTTTGAATCGACGCCGAACTGTTGACGATGCTGTCGGCCTGGGCGCCTTGCCCGTTACGGTCAATCGTGAGATTGCCCAGGCTGTAGATGTTGGCGTAGCTGTTGTTCAGCGCATTGACCCGCAGGCTCATGTTGCCGCCGCTGAAGATCAGCCCGTGATCATTGACCACCGACCCGGTGGTCACAGTCAACCCTTGACCACTGCCCAGGGTCCCCGTGTTATAGAGGCCGCCGGCGTTCACGGTAAGGTTGGCAGCAGACGTCAAGCGACCGGCGTTGTTCAGTTGGCCACCCACTGACACGGTGGTGTCCCCCCCACCGGCAATGCTGGCGGCCGCGCTGACGTTCAGTTGTGCAGCGCTAAGGCCAAACGTTCCCAGGCTGCTGACCCGGCCATTGCCCGAGTACGTGCCACCGAGCGTCAGGCTCAGGCTGTCGTCACTCGCGATCAGGCCATCGTTATTCCAGTTACCGCCGTTACCGGTCAGTGTGCTGACGGCCAGCAGTTGACCGCTGGCCGTCTGGTTGAGGCTGTTGATGTTGACGGTCAGCCGATCGGCCTGAATCACGCTGCTGTTGGTCCAGCTGTCAGCAGTCAGGGTCAGGCCAGCGCGAGTGACGAAGTTGCCGCCGGCACTGCCCAGTAGTCCGGTGGCGATATCAAAAATGCCGGTGCCGACATGCAGCACATTGCCGCCGACGTTCAACAAACCACCAGCACCGAGGGTCAGGTCGTTGTTGGCGGATTCCACCGTGCCGTTGCGGTTGTCGAACAGGCCGCCGATGGTAAATGAGGTTTTGCCATTGCTACCCAGCGCGCGAAGTTGACCGTTATGGTTGTCGAGGCTGGCAGCGGTGATGGTCAGTGTGCTTTCACTTTCGATGATGCCCAGGCGGTTGTTCAATGCGCCGCGCAGGCTCAGATCGACCTGCTGCCCGGCAATCTGCCCGTCGTTGTCGCCGCTGTTGTCGAAGTCTTTAGCCGTGACGCTGACCAACCCCTTGGCGTAGAGACCCCCATTGCGGTTGTCGAAGTTGCCGTTGGTGCCGGCATCGACGATGGCATCACCGGTTTGCGCGGTGATCCGCCCGCCGTAGTTGTCGATGCCGGCCAGTGCCTTGAGGTCCAGGCTCTGGGCCTGAATGATCCCGCCCTGACGATTGTTGTTCAGGTCATAGCCGTTGCGCAGTACACCCGTGATGTGGCTGCTGAAGGCGCCTTGCAGGCTGGAGAGCACGCCGCCGCGGCTGTCGAGGCTGGCAGCGGTGATGTCGAGGTTACCGTCCTTGGCGACGATGCGCCCGCTCTGGTTATCGATGGCACCACTGGTTTTTACTGTCAGATCGCCCTGGCTTTGCAGGCTGCCTTTGGCGTTGTCGAGGCTGGCGGCATTCAAGGTCAGGCCAGCGTCGCGGCTGAAAATCAGACCGTTCGCACTGTTTTGCACCGTACCACTGGCAGTGAGGGTCAGCAGTTTGTTGGCTGCAACAGTACCGCCATTGCGGTTGTCGAGGCCGCCGGTCAACAGGTTCAGAAGTCCCTGGCTGGCCAGCTTGCCGCCCTGGTTGTCGATCTGATTGGCGCGGGTAATCACCAGCGGGCCGAGACTGGCCAATTGGCCGTTGGTATTGGTCAAGGTGCCGAGCAGATCAAGGGTGACCGCGCCATTGCCAGCCAGGCTGCCAGCGCCGTTGTTCAGGTCCGTACCGGTAAAACTGATGCCTTCCTGAGCATTGATGGTGGCATTGGCGTTGTTGAGGAAGGTGGCCTGGATACCCAGACCGGCACCGCTGTCGATCAGGCCACCCTGACTGTTATCCAGTGTCCCGGCAATGACGAAGGTTTGCGCACCGCCACTGGATAGAATGCCTTTTTCGCTGTTGTCGAGGCTGGCCGCCGTGACCTTCAGCGTACCGTGACTGACCAAGGCCCCCTCATTGCCGTTACGCACCGCGCCGGTGAGATCTACCAGCACGTCACCGTCACGGCTCGATAACGTGCCGCGATTGCGGTTGTCGAGGCTGCCGCCCAAAAGGCTCACGCCTTGCCAGCCAGAGATCAGGCCATTGAGGTTGGTGGTGGTCTCGGCGGTGACGTCCAGTTGTTGACGGCTGAAAAGCATGCCGTCGCTATTGTCCAGATTACGCCCGGTCAACGTATAACTTTGACTGCTGGAGAGTTCGCCGCCCTGGTTGTTCAGGTCCCGCAGGTTGCGGATGCTCAACTGGCCGGTGGTGGTGATCAGGCCTTTGGCATTATTCAGATCGCCCATGGCACCGCTGAAATCGATGGCTATCGCGCTGCCCAGCAACGAGCCGCCGCTCTGGTTATTCAAGCCGGCGGCGGTGATGCTCAGGTTGTGGGCGGCGTTGATCAGTCCTTGGTCCTGATTGTCGAGCTGCCCGTTAACCTGAAGGGCGACGTCGGCCCGACTGGTAAGGGTGCCGCCGTTGTTGTTCAGGCTGCCGGCCTGTACGTCGACGTTGGCCGCAGCGATCAGACCTTTGAGATTGGTCAGCGCCTGCTGCACGCGCAGGGTCACTGCCTGATTGCCGACCAGTTTGCCGTTGCTGTTGTCCAGGCTGTCGGCCGCCAGCGTAAAAGCCTGGGCGCTGGAAATTTCGCCGCTGCGGTTGTCCACCTGCGCGAGATTTTTCAGCACCAGCACCGGGGCGTTGATTAAACCGTTCTGGTTGTTCAGTTCGCCGTGATTCAGATCCAGGGTCAGCAACGTGCCACTGGTGAGTTGTCCGCCATCGTGTTGGTCGAGGCTGTTGACGGTGGCCGTCAGGGCCTTGTTGCTGGCGATCCGACCCTTGTTGCTGTTATCGACCTTACCGGCGTTGACGTTCAGGCTGTCGAGGCTGGTCAGTTTGCCGTTCTGGTTGTTCACCAACCCCGTGGCGTTGATGCTCAGAACCTGACCGGCGTTCACCAGTCCCGCCACGTTATCCAGAGTCGCCATGCGCAGCGTCGCGGTGGCCAGGCTCGATAATTCACCATTGCGATTGTTCAGGTGGCCAAGGGTTGCACTGAGTTGGCCGGTACTGGTGATCAGACCGCTGCCATTGAGCACCTGATTGGCCGTGAGGTTGAGGCTGCCATTGCTCAACACCCGGCCATTGTTCTGGTTGTCCAGAGTTCCGGCGGTCATGTTTGCGGCTTGCGCGGCGCTCAACGTACCGCCCTGGTTGGTCAACGTCTGCGCGGTATTGACCGTCAGGTTGCGGCTGGCCACCACCGTTTTGCCGGTATTGTCGAGCGTCTGCGCGCTCAGACTGACATCGCCATTGGCGTTACGGCTGTTATCGGCATTGACCCCGGCTTCAATGATGCCGTTATTGGTCAACTGCCCACCGGCGCTCAGGGCAACGCTGTCCCGGGCTGCAACAGTTTGCTGAATCGTCAGGTTGCCTTGAGTTTGAACGTTGACGGAGCTGCCGCCATACACCGCCCCCTGAGTCTCCAGGCTGGCAGCTTTGACACTGACTGCACCGGCAGCCGAGGTCTGCACGAGGCTCAGGTGACCATTGGCGTCGATCTGGATATCACCGCCACTGGCCGCCAGGTTGCCGGCCAGCTTCACCCCGACACCCGCCTCGGTGCCCACCAGCTTGATCGCCCCGGCATACATGCCGCCCAGTGCCGAGGAATCGATGGCCAGTTGTGGCTTGGCGCTGCCGTCTTCAGCGCGGGCGGTGGCGTTGAGGCTGTCGGCGTTGACGTCGTTGCGGCCGGTGACGATGGTCAGGTTCTTTGCCTGGATCTCGGCGTTGATTTTCGCGCTGCGGGTAATGATTTCGAAACGGTCGATGTTGTCGGCGTTCAGGCCGTCACCCTCGATCGACACACTGCCTTGATCGACCTGGAAGCGGTCCAGGCGTCCACCGCCATCGAGCACCGGTTTGCCGGTGGTCAGCGTGACCCGCGGGGTGTTGATGAAACCGCAACCGTTGCAGGTGATGCCATAGGGGTTGGCAACGATGACGCGTGCCGACTGCCCCGCGACTTCGGTGTAACCGCGCAACTGACTGGGGCTGCCACCAATGACTTCGTTGAGGATCGCCTGCGCCGAGCCACTGTTTTTCAGGTGCGGGTTGTCGATGATGATGCCGCCCAACTGCGTGGCCGACGTCTGGGTTGAGCCGTTGTTGAGAATCAGCCCCTGGGCACTGACGTTGTATTCAACGAATTGGTTATGGGACAGGCCACTGCCATTGGGGGTGGCGATGTTAATGATCTGCACACCGTTGCCAGCATGATCCAGCGTGGTGCCGGGCGTGGCGACCACGATGCCGTCGGCTTGCGCCCAGACCGGTTGCCAGAACATGACGTTGGCCAACAGGAACGCCAGCCCGCGTTTGGGCATGCCGCAGAAGCGTTCACGGGTTTTCACCACGGCAGATGGCTGGCGAGCAAGAAAAGCGAAGTGGCGAACATCCATGTCGAGGTCTCAAAGAGTCGTTATCAGAGGAAAAAATCCACACTGAAATAGATCGGTGCTTCACGCTCGGTCAGGGCGTCCGGGCGCTCAAGGGAGTGGGCAAAGGTCACGCTGGCGGCCACATGCTGACCTCGGGCGAACAGCTCCACGGAGTTGCTGGACATGCGCCCGTGCTGATCGCCGTTGTAGCGATTGGCGCTGATCACTCCCTGGTCGTAACCGAGGCTGGTGCCGTACTCGGCGAACACCGGGTGCAGCCATTCCAGGGTGACGGGGCGGGTCCAGCGCAAGTCGTTGCGCCAGTATCCACCGCTGTCGCCGGACAGCGATTGGTCCTTGTAGCCACGAATGGAGGACAGCCCGCCGAGACTGGTGCGTTGCGGACTGAACAGCACATCCTCACTGCGTTGGCCAGTCATCAGGCTGGTGAAATTGAAGGACTCGCCCCAGACCTTGAACGGCTGCTGGTATGTCGCTGTGGCGGTGTATTTGCGGTAGCGCGCGTTCGGCTCACCCGGTCCCGGATGGTGATTGCCCTGGGCATCCAGCGCGCCGATACCTTCCTGCATGCCGAGGTCGAGGTTAATAAAAGCGCTGCCGACCCGACGGCCATGGTTGATGCCGTACTGCATTTCGCTGATGCGGTTGCTGCTCAGCTTGAGCTTGCTGTCTTCGATGAAGTTATTGGTGCGCAGGTAGGACAAGCCAGCGTTGAGCGAGGTCTTGCTCACCGCATCGCGATGGATCACTCGCTCGGCGCGCAGTTGATGGTTCTCGCTGTCGCCGGTCTGCTTGAAGTTGTAACCATTGGCAGCGATCTGCGAGCGGTACTCGCTCTGGCTGTAGGTGTAACTGAAGTTCCACCAGCCCCACGGCACGTTGTAAGAGAGCATCGCGTTGCTGGAGGTGTGCTGGTGATCGGTCATTGCATCGTGACCGCCGCGCAGCATCAGTTGATCGGCCAGGCCCAGCGGACTGTCCCAGTCAAAGGTAGTGCCCCATTGCTGCTCACCGGTGCTGCGCTGGCCGTCATTGCTGCGGGACAACCCGGCACGCCACGGCTTCTGCGGGGTGTTCTTGACCAACACTTCGCTGCCACCGACGTTCTCCCCCGGGGACAATTCCATCTGCGCCTGATTCGATGGCAAGCGGTTCAACTGATCCACCATCTGCTCGATTTCCCGCAGATTGACCAGATCACCGCGCTTACCGGGGAAAGCCATCCCCAGTTCCCGCTCCGACAGCTGGCTGCCCTGCGCGCCCTTCAACCCTTCGAGCCGGCCCTCGACCACCAGCACCTTCAGATGCCCGCCGGACAGATCCTGCTGCGGCAGGTAGGCGCGACTGGTGACCAGGCCTTTTTCGATGTAGTGGTCGGTGATGACCTTGAGCAGCTCATTGAGCTGCGCAACGCCCAGGCACTGGCCGATGTACGGCTTGAGCAAACGCTCGCGCTCGGCAGCGGACAGGCTGTCGGCACCCTTGAGTTCGATGTCCTTGATGGGGAAACAACGGGCGTCGGCCGGGGCTGCCGGTTGAACCGGCTTGGCGGGCTTGCCCGGCAACTCCTTGAGCTCTTCAAGGCGCCGGCGCTGCTCTTCGAGCAAGCGATCCTGACGCTCACGGATCAGGTCGGTATCACCGGGAGTGGGCGCGGCGTGGACGGTATTGAGTGGAGAAAGGCATAGCAAAGCCAGGCCCAACCTCGCCACAAGGGCGGGTGGTTGCATGTTCGATCCCTCGAAATGGCAAGTGATAGCACAATGATGGCCGGATACTAATTAGCCACTATTCAGGCATCAATTATCCGTTAGTCTCGAACACTCTAATCAATCACCCTCACCACAAAAACCGGACGGCTCCGGCGCTTCGGCGGGAAATCTCCTGGAACAATGTCGGAGGAAACACAAATGGCAGGACGCCTTTAAACACCCATTCATTCGCTGGCGCCCAGACGCTCGAGGGCTATTCACCGTCCGAGGGCGAGTGGGTACGAAACAGCAGACTCACACCCACGATTGCCCTGACCCGGCGCAGACTCGACGCGTCAGGAAGGCCGTCGCACCACCCTCACCTTCCCACTCATGCCTCCGCCGCAAAAGAACCGCGCGCCACCATCGGACTCCAGCCCCGACACGCCGATACCGGCCGGCATCTTCAGGCTTTCGAGGACCTCGCCCGAGTGCGGATCGATGCGGCGCAGTTCGCTCTCTTCGGCTTCCCAGGTGCCATGCCACAGGTCGCCTTCAACCCAGGTCACGCCAGTGACGAATCGGTTGGACTCGATGGTGCGCAGAATCGCGCCGTTCTCGGGGTCGATCTGATGGATTTTCCGCGCCTGATACTGCCCCACCCACAACGTGCCTTCGGCCCAGGTCAGGCCCGAGTCGTTGCCGCCACCGGGGGCCGGGATGGTGCTGAGTATCCGGCCGGTGCGCGGGTCGATTTTCTGGATGCGATCCTCGGCAATCTGGAACAGGTGTTCACCATCGAAGGCGGTGCCGGCGTGGGCGGCAACGTCGATCGAGCGCAGGGTCTTGCCCGTGTCGGGGTCGAGGGCGTTGATTTTTTCTCCGCTGGCAAACCATACCTGCTGACCGTCCCAGGTCAGGCCATGCACCTTGTCGACATCGGCAAAAGGACCATATTCACGGAGGATTTCGGCGGCTGACTGTTTCATGAGGGTGTTCCTCGCTAGGGGTTGTGGCGTTCATCCTAGCCACCGGGCAGCGGACCGGGGAGTAACAAGGTCGTCGCGAAACCGGGCACCGGCGGGGTCATCCAGCGTCGGGCCCGGCCATGACCAAACGACTGCACTTTGCCTGCCATGGCCAGTGTGTCGAGTGCCCTTTGCACACTGCGCTGACTGTTGCCCAGCGCCAATGCCAGGGCCGAGCTCGACCAGGCCTCACCGTCGGCGAGCAAGGCAAACACCGCCGCATGCCGCGCTTCGACCGGTGGCACGAGCAACACCACATCGGTTGCAACCTCGGTGACCAGGGCAAATCCGCGTTTGCTGGCGGTCACGCTGGCCAGGGGGTTGAGTGCCGCGCGCAGGCGCCCGATTTCCACGCGCAATCGGGCGCGATGGGATTCATCGCTGAGCTTCAGGCGAAAGGCCTTGGCGATCAGTGTTTCCCGCGACACGTCAGCCGGCCAGGCTTCGGCGAGGGTTCGTACCAGGGTGAAGAGGATCGGGCGCGTGGCCAGGGAAACCGACATGCCCGCACCGCGCACGACAGAGCGGCAAGCGTCCACGACCAGCGACGTCGAAGCCAGCAGCGCTTGCACTTCGTCGAGCAACAGGGGGCGTACTTCGCCCTGGGCGATCAAGCACGCGGCAGGACTGCTCAGAATCAGCGTCGCGCTTTCCACTTCCGCGTACAGCGCAGGAATGCCGGACTGGCGAGCGGCGAGTTCGGCCCTGACGAGCGCCGACCGTGCGGCTTGGGAATGCAGACGCCGCATTGCAATCCCCGCCACCACCAGTTCATGGGTAGCCCGTAGCGCGGGAGGCAGGATGGCCGGATCGAGGTCGGCGAGCAATGCCTGCGCCTCATCGAGCTGGCCGATCAGCAGCAAGCGGCGAATCTGCAAATAGCGCGCATGGGCCGCGTTGACGGAATCGCCGTGGGCCACCAGCGTGACCCGCGCGGCGTCGAGCGCCTTCACCGGCCAGCCAAGCTCCCGCGAGGCCAGGGCGATCTCGGCTTCAGCGACCACGCAGCGCGCCCGCGCCACGGCCTCTTTCGGCGCAAAGGCCCGCGCCGCCCTGCGCACCAGTGCCTTGGCCCGCGCCAGATCGCCCAGTTGCGCCATGGCGATACCGCGCAGCGCCAGCGCCGGCGCATCCTCACGCAACGCCACCCGGTTCAGCGCGCCGAGCGGGTCACCCGCCGCCAGCGCCTGCGCCGCGGCGGTGATCAGCGAGTCCATTGAAATCCTGCCACGCGTGTCACTCCTGCGTTCAGAAGACCCGGGTTGAGTCTATCTCACGGCACAGTCCTGTAAGAGCCAGCCTGCTGGCGATGGACTCCAGTACGCCGCGTTTATCCAGACCACACGCGTTATCGTTACTGACTCATCCTGTCTATGCTCAATCGAACCGCAACGTTGCCAGGAGAATCGACATGAACGAATACCAGCCCATGAGTTGCGACCTGTATGACTTTCTGGAAATCGCCTGCATGCGCGGTTATCGACTGGATATCGAGTTGAAGGACGGCGCACGCCTGGTCGCCAGGGCGCTGACCACGCGCACCTCGAGCGAGAAGGAAGAGTTCATCCTCCTTGAGACGGATGACGGACAACAGGAGATTCGCCTGGACCAATTGCTGGCCATCACCCCCCTCGATGCCAATGCGCAATTCGGTCGGGTGGTGTTTTCCGATGCCTTCTGCACGTTCTAGGGTTGAACGGTCGCAAGCGACAGGCGGCGGCTTCAGGCGGCCAAAAAGGCTTGTGCAAGGCTCACCCGGATAATTGCCAACAAGGAATGAACATGTCACGAGTACAACTCACGCTGTTCTGGACCCTGGTGGCCTCGACGCACAGTGGCTTGAGCCTGGCCGACGATTCGGCAGAGCTGGCCAAACAGGCACTCAACCCGGTCGCGGCGATGTACAGCCTGCCCGTGCAATACAACTGGGATCAGAAGCTGGGGCCCACGGGCGACGGCATGCACAGTGTCACCAATATTCAGCCGGTGCTGCCGTTCAGTCTGAATGACGACTGGAACCTGATCTCGCGCACGATCCTGCCGGTCATCGACCAGCATGGCCTGGCACCCAATGGCGCGGCAGACCAGTCAGGTATCGGTGATGTGACCCAGAGCTTTTTCTTTTCGCCGAAGAAACCCACCGACAGCGGCTGGATACTCGGTGTGGGCCCTGCGCTGCTGATTCCCACCGGTAGCGACAAGCTGCTGAGCAGCAAGCAATGGGGCCTCGGGCCGACAGCGGTCGCGCTCAAACAATCGAATGGCTGGACCCGTGGCATTCTCGCCAACCATATCTGGGGCCTGGAAGACAGTCCGCCGGATAACAAGGACAAGGTCAACCAGACCTTCCTCCAGCCGTTCCTTTCATACACCACCCAGACCTACACCACGTACGGGGTAAACACCGAGTCGACCTACGACTGGCAAACCCGGCAATGGTCGGTGCCGATCAACTTGACCGTCACTCAACTGCTGAGAATCGGTGGCCAGCCGCTGACGATCCAGGCCGGGCCACGTTATTGGCTCGACAGTCCGGAAGACGGGGCTCAAGGCTGGGGCTTTCGCGCGGCGGTGACCTTGCTGTTTCCGCGCTGACGCCTCGCAAAAACACCCCAATCACCGGACTCGAACGCCCCACGCCGGCAGGTAAATGAGGGAGCGCGCCGGCTCGCTCCCACCGTGGCTCGGCTACTTGTCCGACTTGATGCTGGTCCAGACCCGAGTGCGCACCCGCTCAAGCTTTTGCGACAGAGGTTGCAAGACGTACAGGGTTTTCAGGGCTTCGGAGGTGGGCGTCAGGTTGGGGTTGCCGGTGATGTCCTTGTTGATCAGGGCAATCGAATCCTTGTTGGCATTTGGATAACCGAGGAAATCGCTGATTGGGGCGATGACTTTCGGGTCCAGCAAGGTGTTGAGAAATTCGTGGGCTTCCTCGACGTTCTTCGCGCTTTTAGGAATGGCGAAGGTATCGAACCAGATCGGCGCGCCCTCCTTCGGCAAGCGCCAATCGACGACCACGCCGTTGCCCGCCTCCTTGGCACGATTACCGAACTGGTAGAAGCTGCCGGAGTAACCGATGGCCACGCAAATGTCACCGTTGGCGATGTCGGTCATGTATTTGGCGGAGTTGAAGTAGGTGACGTAAGGCCGGATCTTCAACATGAGGGCCTTGGCTTTTTCGTAGTCGTCCGGGTTCTGGCTGTTCGGGTCCAGCCCCAGGTAATGCAGGGCCAGGGGCAGGATTTCCGACGGCGAGTCGAGCATCGCCACGCCGCAGGATTTGAGCTTTTTCATGTTCTCGGGCTTGAACACCAGATCCCAGCTGTCCACCGGCGCGTTCTCACCCAAGGCGGCCTTGACCTTGGCCGGGTTGAAACCGATCAGCACGGTGCCGTACATGTAGGGCACGCCGTACTGGTTGCCGGGGTCGTTCTTGTCCAACAGCTTGAGCAACGCCGGGTCCTGATGGCTCCAGTTGGGCAGCTTGGACTTGTCCAGCTTCTGGAACACCCCGGCCTTGATCTGGGTTTCGATGAACTGGTTCGACGGCACCACCAGGTCGTACCCGGAGTTGCCGGTCAGCAGCTTGGCTTCCAGGGACTCGTTGGTGTCGAAGGTGTCCCAGGTGACTTTGATGCCGCTTTGCGCGGCGAAGTCCTTGGGCACGGACGGCAGGATGTAGTCCGCCCAGTTGTACACCCTCAACTCGCGCTGTTCGGCGTGCACGGCGCTGGCCAGCAACGTCAGCCCACAAACCGTGGCGCCCAAAATGCGTTTCATAGTGTCCATGGATCAGTTCCCCAATGTCAGCTCTGGTTTTTATGTTTTGAGACGGCAGTGGCCCGCAAATAGCCAAGGGCAAGGAAGATCAAAGATTCTGGTTATGGATTCGAGGGGCGCCGGGTCGGCAGCCTGGCTCCGATTCTTGCTGACAGGCTGGACGCTTCATAGCGTGGCATTGGCCAAAAGGGGATCGTAATGGCCATTATCGGTGGCCGCAGGGAAACGAAGGATGCTCAGAGGAGGGTTTTGTCGCGGACAAAAAAAACGCCAGACCGATTCGGACTGGCGTTTTTTCATGATCATCCTCAACTCGCGCCTTGGCTGCTGACTGAGTTGTACCTGGATGAGCATCAGGAATATGGCAGGGGCGGCTGGATTCGAACCAACGCATGGCAGGATCAAAACCTGCTGCCTTACCGCTTGGCGACGCCCCTGTATCTGCAACTTAAAGGCCCGTGAGGCCCTGTGCGAGAGTGGGCGGGAATTTATCAACTTTCTTGGCACCTGTGAAGCCCAAACAGAAAATATTTGTTTGAAAACAGCCAGTTATTATTAAACAAGGTTAAACGCAACACCCTCGACGGTGTTTTTTGCCATTCCAGACAGAATGACCGGGTGCGCAATGATGTATCACAGTGTATCCGGGTGACATCGCGATACATCCGCTTGCATCTGGCCTGCCCACCGACACAGGCCAGATACATCGCCGCGCTCAAATGCAGGCAAGGTTTGAAGGGGATCATCCAGAACCCCTGACCAACGGCTTGCAACGGAGACATCCACATGACGATGGCACTGCGAAACCACGAAAACGGGAAGACCCGCCGTCACCTGGTCGGCGCATCGCTCCTCGCCCTCAGCCTGCTCGGCGTGCTCGGCACGGCCCACGCGCAATCGAGCGTCGCCGCTCAGCCAGCCGCGACCGATGCCAGCGCCACCTACGCGGCGCCCTCGCCGTTCGGTCCGCTCAAGCATGTCAACGCCGGGCTGCTGAACGTCGCGTATGCCGAAACGGGCCCGGCCAACGGGCCGGTGGTGATTCTCCTGCACGGCTGGCCGTACGACATTCACAGCTATGACGCGGTCGCCCCTTTGTTGGCCGCCAAGGGTTACCGCGTGCTGATGCCCTATGCACGGGGCTATGGCGATACGCATTTCCTGTCCGATAAAACCCTGCGCAACGGTCAACCGGCCGCGCTGGCCAGCGACGTCATCGACTTCATGGATGCGCTGAAGATCAAGCAAGCCGTGCTCGGTGGCTATGATTGGGGCGCGCGCTCGGCCGACATCGTCTCGGCGCTGTGGCCGGAACGGGTCAAGGCGTTGGTGTCGGTCAGTGGCTATCTGATCGGCAACCAGGCGGCCGGCAAGAACCCGCTACCGCCCAAGGCTGAATTGCAGTGGTGGTACCAGTTTTACTTCGCCACCGATCGCGGCCGTGCCGGTTACGAGAAAAACACCCACGATTTCGCCAAGTTGATCTGGCAAACGGCGTCGCCGAAATGGGCGTTCGACGACGCCACGTTCGACCGCAGCGCCAAGGCGCTGGAAAACCCCGACCATGTCGACATCACCGTATTCAACTACCGCTGGCGCCTGGGGCTGGTTCAAGGCGAATCCCGCTACGAAGCCCTGGAGCAGAAGCTGGCCACCGCGCCGTCCATCGGCGTGCCGACCATCACCCTGGAAGGCGATGCCAACGGCGCGCCCCACCCTGCCCCCGAGGATTACGCCAAGCGCTTTACCGGCAAGTACGAGTTCCGCCTGATCAACGGCGGCATCGGCCACAACCTGCCGCAGGAAGATCCGCAAGCGTTCGCCAGGGCCGTGATCGATGCCGATCATCTTTGAGGGCGAGGCATCAGGGCGTTTGTGCAACGTGTAGGAGCCAGCCTGCTGGCGATGGTCTCAAGTACGCCGCGTTTATCCAGATCATGCGAGTCATCGTTAACGACCATCGCTGGCAAGCTGTATCGCGCCACAAATATGTGAGCATCCTCAACCCCTGTAGGAGCCAGCCTGCTGGCGATGGTCTCAAGTACGCCGCGTTTATCCGGGTAATTCGAGTCATCGTTAACGACCATCGCTGGCAAGCTGTATCGCGCCACAAATATGTGAGCATCCTCAACCCCTGTAGGAGCCAGCCTGCTGGCGATGGACTCAAGTACGCCGCGTTTATCCGGGTAATCGGCGTTATCGTTGACAACCATCGCTGCGATGCGGCGACCCGACAGGCCGGCTCCCACAGGGGATCGAGGTGATCAGTGTCTGGACATCAACCCATGCAGCACACCAAACCTCAACCCTGGCTCGGACGGCGTCATGTGTGAGACACCAAACACCTTGAACGCCGCCAGCATGACCACCAGACCACCCGGCAGGATGCTCAAACGATGAGCCTGTAAACCCGCCAGCTTGAGCTGCTTGACATGCCCGACTTCCAGCAGGCGCAACGACAGGCGCAAGAGACCGCCATAGGTCACGCCGCTTTGACCGTCGTCGTTCAGCCCGTTGGCCTTGAGCACTTTGGCCAGCATCCGTGCCGTGCCTGAAGAGCCGATGACCTGCTGCCAGCCCTTGGCACGGTAACGGCGCGCCACCCTTTCGAATTGCAGGGTGGCGACACGCTCGGCTTCCAGCAACGCCCGTGCGCTGATCGCCCCTCCCGGAAAGTAACGCGCGCCCACGGTGCCGCTGCCAACGGCTACGCTCTCGGTGAGTAATGGCTGTGCGCCCTGACCCAGGATCAGTTCGGTCGAACCGCCGCCGATATCCACCACCAGGCGCATGCGCTGGGTGTCAGGAAGGGTATGGGCGACGCCGGCGTACACCAGCTGGGCCTCTTCGTGCCCGGAAATGACATCAATGCGAAACCCGAGGTGCCGCTCTGCGCTGGCCAGAAACAAGGGGGCGTTGTCGGCTTGGCGAACCGCGCTGGTCGCCACCGCCCGCACTCGCCCGGCCTCGAAGCCACGCAGTTTTTTGCCGAAGCGCGCGAGCGCCTGCCAGCCTCGGTCCAGCGCCAGTTCGTCGAGCGCGCCGCCCTGGAAACCCTCGGCCAAACGAACGGGCTC
This sequence comes from Pseudomonas fluorescens group sp. PF-69, assembly GCF_054481235.1. Lineage (NCBI taxonomy): Bacteria > Pseudomonadati > Pseudomonadota > Gammaproteobacteria > Pseudomonadales > Pseudomonadaceae > Pseudomonas > Pseudomonas fluorescens group sp. PF-69. The sequence continues at coordinate 5,808,971 of NZ_JBTMNC010000001.1, forward strand.
GCGCAGGGTTTTCACTTCCTGGATCATCAATTGCTGATTGCGCGTGACCGACTGGCCAATCATCAGGCGAAACGCATTGGAGCCCAGATCAATAGCGGCAAAGAGTGAGGCATCGCCTTTCATGGTGGGGGTTCCCTGGCAAATTCGACAGCCCATGGGCCGCTCAACGCGGAGTGCGAAGATGTTGCCATGGGCTCGGTGACAGTCAGATGACACCGGGATTATTTTCTGCTGAATCCCGTCGTCACCAGGCCGTCACATCCCCAGGGCTAGCATCGGCACTTCCACCTTCGTCGGGAGTTCCCATCATGCTTTTGACCAACGACACCTTGATGCAACGCATTCATCGCGAGCTGCTCGATCACAGTGACGAAGAACTGGAACTGGAACTGATGGAGGACGGACACGACCTCAATGCGCTGTTTGACGATCACCTCAGCGACACCCCCGAAAAGCAAGAGCGGCGACGCTACTTCAGCGAGCTGTTCCGCCTGCAGGGCGAACTGGTGAAGTTGCAGAGCTGGGTCGTGAAAACCGGCCACAAGGTGGTGATCCTGTTCGAAGGCCGCGACGCCGCCGGCAAAGGGGGCGTGATCAAGCGCATTACCCAGCGACTCAATCCTCGCGTGTGCCGGGTGGCCGCCCTGCCCGCCCCCAACGACCGCGAACGCACCCAGTGGTACTTTCAGCGTTACGTCTCACACCTGCCGGCCGCAGGTGAAATCGTCCTGTTCGACCGCAGCTGGTACAACCGCGCCGGGGTTGAACAGGTCATGGGGCTCTGCAACGCCGACCAGTACGAAGAGTTCTTCCGCACCGTGCCGGAGTTCGAGCGCATGCTCGCCCGCTCCGGGATCCAGCTGATCAAATACTGGTTCTCGATCTCCGATCAGGAACAGCACCTGCGCTTTCTCAGCCGCATTCACGACCCGCTCAAGCAATGGAAACTCAGCCCCATGGACCTGGAATCCCGCCGGCGCTGGGAGGCCTACACCAAGGCCAAGGAAATCATGCTCGAACGCACCCATATCGCCGAAGCGCCCTGGTGGGTGGTGCAAGCCGACGACAAGAAGAAGGCCCGACTCAACTGCATCCACCACCTGCTCGGGCAAATGCCCTATGAAGAAGTGGAAATGCCGGCCATCGAACTGCCTGAACGCGTGCGCCAGGAAGACTACTCGCGCAATCCCACGCCGCCGGAAATCATCGTGCCTCAGGTGTATTGAGACCGAGGTTTGCAGCAGCGCGGTATCCACGCATGAAGGCTGGGAGCCCAACAGCCACGGATGGCGCTACGCGACCGGAGCCAACGCAGAAACCGGACAGGCATTGGTTTCGGGAACGAGGCGAATATCCACCCGACGATTCTCGATGCGCCCGGCTTCGGTGTCATTGTTCGCAACCGGCTGGTTGGCACCAAAGCCCTGGACGGCAAAACAGCTGGAGGGGATGTCGCCCATGCGCTGCATCCAGTCGCGCACGGCGGAAGCACGGGCGTGGGACAACCGAAGGTTTCGCTCAGCGTCACCGGAATTGTCAGTGTGCGCGCTGATGACGATCAGCCAGCCTGGCCGGGCCTTGATATCGATCAAGGCGTTGATGAGCACTTTGGTCGAGTCAGGCCTGAGCTCGGCACTGCCTGGACCGAACAGTAACAGGCTGTCCAGACGCACAGGCGCGGGCACCGGCTGCGCTTGCTGGAAAACGCCGGCAACGCGCTGCATACCCTCTATGTTCGCTACCGAGACAGCCCACCAGACTCCACCGGCCAGCATGATCATGGCCGCCGCTGCGCACGCCCATTTGACGGTACGAGGCTTGCTTCGCTGCATTTCAGGCGGCGGGCTCGCGGGCCAAATGATCATCGGCATCGCGAGCGGTGATGCCGACTCCCTGTGCGGCAGCAGCAGCGGTTCGACCACTGTGGTGCTGTGCTGCAGACGCAGGATCAGGCTTTCCAGCTGCTGGCGCAGGACCTGCAACGGGGGCACAGGTATGTGCACCTGATCGTCCAGACGCCGTTGCAAGCGCAACAGTGCGCTATCCAGCTGGACAAGTGCAGGTACGTTCTGCGCATTCAGCGTCATGCCGCGCAGTAACGGCTGCCATTGCATGAACAGCCAGGCGAGGATGTCCAGCCGAACGGATGACATGGCGGGCCACAAGCTCGTCCATTGCCCGCCCAGCGCATCGATCAGCGCTACCCCCTGGCCCATGCCCTCCAGGCCACGGCGCTGGCTTCGCGCCAGGGCAAACGCCGCTGCCGTTTGCAGATCCGCGCCGTTCTGCTCGAACAAGCCCTGACACCATTGTTCGACCCTGGCCCAGTCCACGTCGGGACAGGCCGGGTGACTCAACTTGGCCAGCTCGGCATTCAACGCCACAAACTCGGCGAAACCGCGCGGATCGCCGCCCACACGAATACGCATTTCAAAAAAAACCGTCATCCCGCCTCCATTGCATGACCTGTCAAGACACCCACTCCTGGCGCTTGAGGTGGCGTACCAGAATTTTTCCTTCTGCCGCCAGGGTGGTGCCGAACATCACTTGCCGGCCGCTTTTGAATTGCACGTCGAGGCTGTACTCCAGGTGACCCGGTTGAGTCTGCGGCAGCAATTGGATGTTCACTGCCGCCAGACGGGGTTCGTACCGAGTCAGGGTCTCTTCCATGGTCCTCATCAGCCCGTGCGCCGTGGCAGGCAGTCCTTGCAGAATCTGCCCCATATCGGGAAGGCCGTAATCCGGCAGGTGAGCGAGCGTACCGGCGCGGCTGTTGAGGATGCGTTGCATGTTGTCCAGCACCGACAGGGTGTGCTGATCCTCTTCGCTGATTTGATGCAGGTCCAGGTCGCCATCGAAGTTTTGCAATAGCATTTCATAGAGCGAGGGATTGAACTCGGTCATCCGTTACTCCTTGGCCAATGGGCGCAAGGACATCTGGTTTTCCCCCAACTCGATGACCCGCGCCCGGTCCGGGTCCAGCTCCTCGCGTGTCAGGGTCTGACGCCAGGTGTTCACGTTCATTTCGGGGTGACGGAACAACGAGACCACCGAAACGAAGCGCGCATCCTTTGCCATCGGCACATCCAGCTGCGCGCCCTCGCCCGGCTTGACCACCACCGTGCGCTTGTCCAGCAGCGAACTGCCGAGCACGCTGTCGTCATCGTCGAGCAAGCTGTCGTAGGTGGCCTTGTCCATCGCCTTGGTGTCGCTCAGTTGATACACCCGCACCAGTGTCGATACCGACATGGCATTCATGTCTTTCATATCGGTGTTGATCGCGGTACGGGCACTGAAATCCAGGTGCAGGGTTTTCACCTGCTTATAGAAAATCGCCCTGGCGGTGGATGCGGTGGAGTCGCTGACTGACTGGGTCGCGCCACAGCCGGTGAGCAGCGTAGCAACGGTCGCCAGCATCAGTGAGTTAAAAACGGTACGCGACATGCTGTACCTCCCTGTTCTGAGGGTTCTTCGAAAGGCCCTGGTAACGGCCCAGATTGATCGTGATCGTGTCGTGTTCCGCACACTGCCCGGCGTCACACTCCGAGCCCAGCATGCCGGTCATTCCCAGCAAGAGCGGCGCACGTCCCAGGACCGGTTGTGGCAGGCTGCGCACCGGCAGCGACAACTGCAGCTTCGCGGTGCAGCGCCATCCCAGGTATACCCGCAACAGCACCAGCAGGTCGTTGTGCAACTGCCCTCCCGGCAACCAGCCACGGGCTTCTTCCTGATCCTCGGTGAACAACGCCAAATGCAATTGACTATTGGCGTCATACCCGACAGGGCCAAGCGGCGTTCCCTGGGACAAGCTCACCGGGTGCTGCGTGGATAGACTCGCCGGCATTACCAAGGCGACTTTCTGCGGCCAGTGCGGGGTTATCCTGGCCCGGGTGTTGGGCGCGAGCAGCGTCACCAGCGCCATGATGCCTTCGGCGTTGCGGGTCGGCAGGCGCATCACGCTGAGCAGCGCAAGAAACCGCGATACCGGCGTGGCGATTCGCTGGGCGGTACCGGGAATCCCCAGGCCGATCAAGCCAAGCAGGCACTGCGAAGTCGCATCGCTACCGCCCGCTTCGAAGTTGACCGGGTACGAGTACTTGCGCCAGATCCGGTAGAACTGGGTGAAGATCCGGTGGTTGAAAATATCGAGGAAAGCCTCCAGCGCTTCATGCCCTTCCCGGCGCTGGGCAATGTCATCGACAAAAGCCGTCGGCATCGGCGAATCCACACCGTAAAGCCCGAGCAGCCGCGTGCGCACCGTCGCCGGACGCTGCGGATGCCGCTCATCGGTTTCGATCGCCTTGAGTTCAGCGGCAGGAAATCCCATGCCCGGGTCGGGGCGAAAGCGAACCGGATCGTCCGCCGGGTGCGTGGTGCTGCCCAGTGGCGGGTGATCGGGCATTGCCTTTTCCAGCAACTGACAGATGCGATACAGACTGGCCTCGGCCACCCGCCCTTGCAGTGCCTCGAGTAATCCGCTGGCGTTCAGCCGGGAATACGCTGGCTGTGATTCTCGTTCCATCGCAGGCACTTTCCAGTAGGTTGAAGGATCAGCGTGAGCTGGTTGTACAGGTGAATGTCGGCATACAACGCGAAGAAGCGATGGAGCATTTCGCCGAACAGGCTGATGTCGCCCTCGCCGGAAAATCCGTTGGCATCCAGCGTGACTTCGATGTCCACGCCGCGCAGCAGAAAGCCTTTTTCAAAGCGCTGCACCAGGTGGTGATTGACCTCGACAATGGCCGCCAGGCGACGTCGGTTCAGCTCGCTGTCCGTCCAGTCGTACAACGCCAGCGTGCCGCGCAGCACCTCGGCGTTGTCGAGCATCGGCAGGAAGTTCGACCCCAGATGGCTGAGCACCCGCCAGTGAAAGCGGTCGCGGTTCGGCGGGTAGCACGGCAAGGTCGGCGCGCACAGGTTGCGTACCCGCAAACTCGTCTGAGAGGAACGCACCGCCGTATCGAGCAAGGTGCTTTGCAGCGCCTTGCGCGGCAGTTGGCCGTGGGTGCCGGTCAACTGCAGCGACAGGCTGTCGTTGTCGTGCAGCCGATCCAGGTCAAAGCCTTCGCCCCCCAGGATCAGCCAGGTGTCGTGCAAGCCATTCGCGCCACGCTTGAGGCGCGTATGAAAGTACCGCTCGGGCGCCTCGTCACGCAGCATGCCGCCCTTGTGGCGAAAACTGGTGAACGGCACATAGTCATGGCGCTCGGCGTTCTTAGATGCCGTGACCCGGTCCACTGAATAAATTTCGGTATGACCGTCCTGCAAACGCATGGGACGAAGCAGGTAGTCGGTTTGCAACGGCGCCAGGGTCAACGGGTCGGATTCCAGCACAAACAGATTGATCACCGGCACCGCATGCAGGCGGATGTGCTCGGCACTCAGGTTGAACGCTGGCGGCCATGGCTCGCGCAGCACCACCTCCAGGTCGAACCAGGGTGTGCCCGGCGGGAGGTCCAGATGTTCCAGTCCGCAGAGGGTCACGAACATGAACTTCTCACGGAAGGTGAAGTACTCCAGCAGCAACTGATAACCGCTGAAGGCGCTGTCGCCCTTGGGCCACAAGCGATCCTCATCGGCGAATCCCTTGGGCGCAAAATGACCCGCCAATGGACGACGGCTCGACTCGCCCGGCAGGCGCACGAACAGCGCTTGAGTATTGAGGGTCAATGCTTGATGCAGTGCGCTGGCCAGCGGCGCATCGGCATTCAGGTAGAGCGGCAGGCGACTGAGGTCGAACTGGTTCCAGTCGGTCAATGCGCCACAGGCAAAACGCAGGCGCAGCAACGAGCGCCCGTCGGGCTCATGGGCCAGGCGCACGGACTCCAGATCGAGAGGTCGCAGTGTCAGGTCCTGGGTGGTGGTGTAACGGCAGCGGGTGCCCCGTGGACCGATGGGTTGCGACAGCACTTCGAAGCCAGTCGCGATCAGCTCGTTGCGCTTCATCTGCGCAACGTCCGGCGCCAGCTCGACAATGGACAGTGATGGAATGGTGCGCAGGTAATGCGGCCACAGCAGACTGACGAGTCCTTCGGTCAGCTCCGGCAGGTCGTCGTCGAGCTTCTCGCGCAAGCGCCCCATCAAGAAGGCAAAGCCTTCGAACAGGCGCTCCACATAGGGGTCGCGTGCGCCCGGTTTATCCAGGTTCAGTTGCGCCGCCCGGTCCGGAAAGGCTTCGGCAAACTCCTGCCCGGCCTCGCGCAGGTAGCGCATCTCGGCGTCGAAATAATGCAGTGTCAGATTGTCCATGCTCAAAGAAAGAATCCTGATGAATGAGGTTCAGCCGCAAAGTACTGCAGCACGTACCGGATCAATGGCGACCAGCTCCGACAGCAGCGCCTCCATGCGTCGCGAAAGCGTGGGCCTGTCCGTATCGTTGCGCTGTGCTTTGAGGCGCAACAGCTTGAGCAGGCGTGCCTTGACTTCGAAATTCAGCTCCGGCTCCCACTCGGCGAGCGCCTGACGTTGTGCCGTGGCATCCAGCTCACCGAGCAAGTGCATGGCCAGGTCGCTCTTGCCACATTGCTCAGCCACCCGCGCCATCAACAGGCGCAGCAACCACCGCTGCCGTCCGGTCTCAATGCCCGGACGCTGCGCCAGCCAGGCCAGCGCTTTATCCACGCCATCACTGTCAGCTTGTGCCAGGGCTTCGCTCTCCAGGGACAGGATCTCGCCATCGGCGCCGGTCGGGGCAGCCACCGGGGCCGGTAGCCATTGCTGCGGACGATTGCCGCTGACGTGCCGGGCTATCCATTCGCGAGTGACATCGTCAGCGAACGGGGAGCCATCGTTCCAGTTCAGCAATTCCACGCCCGGCAGGCGCTCGATGAACATGCCCAGATCACGCATGACGATATCGGCCCAGCTGTCCTGTGGCGCAGGCAGTTTGCTCAGGGCCTGATACGCACACCATTGCAGGTCCAGCCAGAAATGGTTCACGCCTTCGGCATATATGCGCTCGACCAGATCGAGCAGTTCGTTCCAACTGTTTTGCTGATAGAGGCGCTTGAGTTGTGCCCGATATTGGCTGCGGGGAGGCGCCAGGAGCGTCGAGCCGTCTGCGTCATGGGGCGGCGTATTTTGCAGGGTATCCCAGCGCAGGCTCTTCATCAGACGATGGGCCGCGAGCCAACCCTCAGGCTTTTCGCGCAGGTACTCGGCCAAGGCTCGGCCACCGCCCAGAAGATCGCGCCCGGACTTGATCGCGGTCTCAGTGGTAATGGTGGACTGAGCACTGGCCGGTTGAGTGGCACTGTGCTGCGGAACCAAAGCATCCACCCCACCGGATTGCGCCAGTCGGGCGAACAATGCCGCATGGAGCGTACCCAGTTCCGGCCGTTGATCCTGCGGCCAGGCCTCCAGCCCATGTTCCAGCCAGGCCAGCGCCGCCACCGTGCGCTCCGCCTCGGCCTTCACCACTTCCGGATACAGCAAAAGGCAGTCCAGCACTTTGCCGCTGGCCAGCCATTCCAGGGCCAGTTTGCGGCTATTGGGCCGTACGGGCAGCACGTCCCCGGCGTAACGCTCGACCAGCGCGGCGAGCAAGCTCAGGCCGTCGGCCAACCCGGGCTCACCGTCCGCGTGCAAACGCCCCCACAAGTAGTAGGTGGCGACGCGCAGGTCCTTGCAGCGCTGGCCGAGCAGTTTCTCCGCCAGTTGCACCACCTGCTCGACATCCACCCCGGAGAGCTTGTTGACCTCTTCGCGCATGCGCTGGAAGTCATCGTCGTAACCCGGATCTTCGCCCACCGGTGAATCGGCGCTGATGGGTTGCAACCAGGGCTGCCAGCGCTCGCCTTGCTCCCGGGCAAAGGACAAGACATCACGCTCACCCAGGCACCGGTCGATCAATGTTTGCAAGCTCATTTTAACTTCCCCTTCTGCGCTTTGGTGCCCTCAACCACAAACACCTGCGTCGGCAATTCAAAGCCCCTCAGCTTGAGCAGCGCCATCGGCCCCGCGCCCAGCTCGGTGCGCAGGTGCCAGGTCAGGTCGATGCCGTCCGGGGCCTTGAGTTGCACCTGGTAGTGGCTGTCGCTGTCGTTCAAGGGCGTGATCCGCGCCTGTTCCAGCAGGCGGATCAGGCCCCAGGTGCCCTGGTAGTCGCCGAACAGACGTTCGCCGGCAACGACGCTGGTCCAGGTCAGGCTGGTGCCCGGGTGGCTGGTGAAACCGGGCCAGCTGAAGCGCTGCCAGCGCTCTTTCTGGTTGAAGTAGTGATGTTTGTCGCCATTGAGGATGAAGGTGGTCTGCACCAGGTCGCGCACCGGTTTGGCCCGCAGTTCGAAACTCAGGCCCATGCCGCCGTCGGTGAACAGCACGTCGGCCAGGTGGCTGAGCTGGTTGATCGCGCTGAGGAATTGCGGGTTGAAATGCAGGCCCTGGCTATGGCGCGTATCGGCCACCCAACGCTGGCCTTCCTTGCGCAGCACCCCGCCCAGTTGCTGCTGCAGGAACTGTTCGATGCGCCCGGAGTCGGCCCGAATCATTTGCCCCAGCATCGGCAGCGACGCGTCGCTGGGGGTCGCGGCGAAGGGGAAGCGGCCGGCGAAGGCGCCGCGCCATTCGTCGACGATCGCCCGTTGCCACTGGCTGTTGAGGCCGGCGGCCGAGGGTTGCAGGACCCGTTGCCAGGCCTGTTCCAGCGGCTGCACGAACAGGGTCTGGCCGACCCCGTCCCACTCCGCGCCGAGGCTGGCGGCGACCAGGCTGCCATAGGACTGGGTGTCGGTGAGGTCGACGTTCTGACCCTGAAACACACTCTGCGCCAAGGCCTGGGTCGTGTCCTGCGGGTTGGCGGCGTTGCTCACTTGTTGCAGTTTCAGGCGCACCCGGGTGACGCGGTTGAGGAAGGCTTGCAGGCTCAGGCGGTCGCTGTCGTTGCGGCTCTCGGTGTCCTTGCCCGCAGCGCCAGCAACGGCCCGAAGGTGGCGTCCAGTGGACTGACCGGGCCCTGCGGCTGCTGGTCGATCACCGGCACCTTGTCCTGCCCGATCAGTTTCTGCGCCGATTTGACCAGCGAATCGGCGAACGCCTGACCGCGCATGCCGGCCTGGCCCTGATACGCCAGGGTGTTCATCAGGGCAATCAGCGGCGACTGGCGCACATCGCTCATCAGCGCCAATTGGTCGATGACCTCGCCCAGGCTTTGCACCTGGCGCCAGCGCAGACGGTTGAGGAAGTCCAGCCAGGCGTTGGCGTAGTCCTGGAAATAGCGTTCGGTCAGGCGTTGGCGCAGTTCATCCGGGGTCAGTTCGGCGGCGATGTCGGTGGGGTTGTCGCTGAGCACCCAGTCGATTTCTTCGCGGCGCGCCTCGGCGATCTCGTCGATGGCCTGGCGCACCTGGCCTTCCCAGGCTTGACGGGTGAACACGCCGGGGACCTGGGCTTTGCTGGAGAACAGCGCTGCGGCATCGGTATCACCGACCATCTGCGGCAGGCTCAACGCCGGAAAGTGATTGGCCGAGGCGTCGATGACGCTCTGGTACAGGCTGGACTCGGCATTGCGCTGGCCCAACTGGCCGAGCAGCACCTGCCGGGCCTGGGCCACCAGCTTCGGGTCGGCCTCGATGCGCCAGTCCGGGTGGGCGGCCAGTTGCTGCGCGTAAAACTGCCACAAGGTCGGCGCCAGCGCCTGCCAGAGCCCCGGCGAAATCCCGCGCGGCGGCTCGACCGCCATTAAGGTCTTGGAGAGAAAACCCGGATCGGCCTTGTCCGGACGCGCCAGCATCAGGTAGGCCTTGAGCTGGTCGTAGGCCGCACCGGCACGTCGGGCGCGCTCGGGGCTGTCCGCCGGCAGCTTGATCAGGCGGTCGAGCTGCGCCTCCAGCTGGCTCACGGCCGGGTCGCGCAGCAGCCGCTGATTGGCCTCGACGTAACGCGGCCACAGCGCGGTCAGCAGCGCATCGTTCTGGTTCAGGCCAAAGCGCTGGTACCACGGCACGCCGTGTTCGGCGCGGTAATCCAGGCGCGACAATTCACGCGCCAGTTCGTTGAGCGCGTGCAACTGCTCATCGCCCTGGCCCGACGGCTGCAGCGCCGCCAGCGAGCTGTGCAGTTGGGCGATCTGCACGCGGTTGCTGACGAACGACAACAGCAACCCGGCGCCCCACAACAACGCCAGGCCCAGGACCAGCACGTAGGCGATGCGCGGGGCGCTCCAGCCCAGGCGCCGACGCTGGCGCGCCCGGTCGCCAAGCACGCCTTCCCAGGCCGGCTCCAGGGGCCAATGGTGCTCGGAAGCATCCGACCCACCCGCCAACGGCAGGCTGAACCACAGCCCGCGCAACGGCACCTCCTGAGCCAACACACCGAATACCGGCGTCAGCGCCTGGCGCCAGCGGGCCATGCCCTCGACTTGCAAATCACGGGACAGACGCAACAGAAAGTCATACCGGCGCTGCTCGTTCATCTGCGCCAGGCCTTCGCGGCGCAGCGGTTCGAGCAGGCTGGCCAGCGCCGTGTCCAGAGCTTCGGGTGTCAGGTCGGTTGGCAGCCGGCAACCGACGGGCTGGACCGGGCGACCGTCCTGCGCCCACTGACTGTCGCAGACCTGCCACAGGTGCAGGGGCAAGGGCCATTTCAGCTCACGGGCGAGGGATTGCAGGTGATTCACGCCGAGGCTGACGGCTCGCTGATCGGCGCTCTGGTCGCGGCTTAATGCCCAGACCACACCGTCGAGGGCGCGCCAGCGGGTCAAGCGACGGCACAGGTCGATGACCGAATCGTCGAGCCTGCCCTGCACGCTGCCGCCCCAGAGCAGCACGGTGTCGTGGCCTTGCAGCCAATGTGTCGGGCTCAGGTTGGGGGCGATGGCGTTGATCTGTTCGGGTTCGCCGATGAGCAGAAAGATCCGGGTCTTGCGGCGCCAGAAGGGGCCGTGGTTTTTGCTCTGACGGGCTTTGATCGCCGCTAAGGTTCGCGCTGCCGGCGTATCGACGGATTTGTCTGGGGACGTTTGCGCAGGCTGGCGCACATCATCCGCATCTGGCCGACGATACACCGAGCGCCCCAACGGGCGCCCCAGCAGGTAATACCCCCCCAGGAACGCCAGCAGCACAAAGGTGGTGGCCGAGATCACGGAAAACCAGAGGGTTTGCCGCACGCTGCCGGCAGCCATGCCCAAGGATTCAGGGTGATACCAGACCAAAACGCCCAACACCACACCCGTGAGTAACAGCACGCCAAACAGCCCATAAAATCCTACCGCGCGTCGCAACTGCATTCGTTATTCCTGTTTCGAAAGGGGTGACACGGGCATTAACACCGTGCTCCAGAGTCCAGCAGCGACATCGCCCCCGCTGAAAATGAATTGCGCTCCGGCACCGCGTTCAATCGTCTGCGTCGCGGCGGCGATCGCCAGCCAGGGTGAGGCTTTCCCGGGATGGCCCAGCAAGTCATCGAGGTCGCACAAGCCCTGCTTGGGCTTGGCTGGCAGAGGAACGTCGGCCGATACCGTTGCCAGGTCGGCACGACGTTGCGCATCGATACCGACCCGCCAGACCTGTTCGATCGACGGCGCAGGCAACGGCACCCAGTCGAGCGCCTGACGCGCGGCGTACAGCAGATCGGCACCGGTGGGTGTGCGCTCCTGCTCAGGGCGATGCAGATAGGCGATCGGCGCCAGGGTGGTTTGCGTCAGGCGGTTGCCGAACAACAGGCCAACGGCTGCTTCCGCCGTGCCTTCGGCCTGTTCCGGTGCGAACTGCGCCGCCACCACCATCAGCAGGGCCTGATCGTTAATGCGCTGGTCGAGCCATTGATCCACCGCAGCCAGGCCATGGCCCTCGACGGCGACCGTCGATTGGCGGATGCCGCATTCACTCCAGGCCTTTCGCCAGAGGCGTTGCAACGTGCTGTCAGGCAAACCGCTATCGACCTCCAGCAACAATGCCAGCGGCGTAGCGTCCGGTAACGGCTCCAGGGTTTGCCTCAGGTCTTCGAGGACCTGCAGCAGCATCCTCAGCAACGCGAGCTCTGGATCTTTCCTGTCGCCAGGCAAACGACTGTGCCGCAGGGGTAATTCACCCTGACTGGCCGGTTGAGCCTCAAGTGAGGCGTTTCCATCCAGCAAGGCATCGAGCTGGCCGGTTGGCGGCGACCCCGGAGTTCGAAGCGCGGTGTATAAACTCACGCCCAGTATTTGCTGAGAACGTCGCCCTTGCCGGGTTTGGCTGATCAGATCGTCCTGACGCGCTTCATCCCAGCCATCAGCGACCCGATGTTGACCCAGGTAAAGCGCCGTCCGCCCGAAACCCAGCAAGCACCACCCCGCCAAAGGCACGCCCAACGCCGCCCCCCACAACATCATTGGCTGCTCGCGCCACGCTGGAGGCGCGAACACCCAGGCCACCCCAATACCCACCAGCAAAAAAAGCGGAAGTAAAACTAGCCAAAGCCAGACACGAGGAGGTGCCGGTCGCGACGCCGGCGCAGGGATCTGATCCAGTCTGATCGGCATGGCTAGTTCGCGCCCGCGACAGGCAGTGAGGAAATCAACACGCAGCCGCAAGCGCAGCGATGACCGTCGAACGCGACCGGCACGCCATTGTCGCGAAACGCCGGGTGCCCCTCGGCGATCACTGTGCGGCCATGACCCGGAACCGGGCAGCGCACCGGATCGCCCTCACGCGCCACACCTATGCCGTCAAACAGCATGTCGGATGAGCCCGACAGTACGGTGCCGCCGCCGGTGTTTTTGTCTCCCACGCGAATGATGCCTTGCATATTCCTGCTCCTTTTTATTAATCGATAATTACTGATTCGAGTGCTCTTGACTCACTACGTCTTGCTGTAAAAAAACGCCGTCATGCAATACGAAATTCGAAAACTGCAAAGAGCGCCCAGCCGCATCACGCTGCTCGAACCACTCAATGGAAAACCCCTGCAAGTTCCACTGCACCGAAGAGAAGTCCTGGTCTTGCATCGCCGTCCCCGAGTTCTGACTTGTCATTGAAATCGAATGCAAACAACTGCTCACCAGCGTCCTGGTTATCTCAGTCAATGCCGTGCCGGTTATTCGATAAACATGAAGCCATATTTCGTTTCCTGCGCCACAAAGTCCTAACGGATTTCCAGCGTTAGAGGGTGAGACCTGAAACAGCGAAACATACTCAATCTCGCCAAGTTCGTGCTTTCTTTTGTCATAGAACACACCATCTACGCTGGGAAGTAACTTCACGTCGTAGGCTGTTCCGTCCGTCATTGAAAGATGCACCTGCCCGCTATTATTTTTCGCCCAGAATGTCTCGGTGCCGGCATGCGCATGACTCACCAGCCCGGATCCAAGCAGTAAAAAGAACAGTACCCTTGTGAATTTACTGGCCCAGCACGTGATCTGCATAACACACCCCCTTATATTCCCAGGGGTGCTCATCGGACTGTCCCTTTGTGCCCTTCGAGTAGGTGTCTTTGTCTCGCTCGCGCAATTCAGCTTCGGTCTTGTCCTTGTTTTTTTCTTTATCCATCGACCACCCAATGTTGCCGGTATTGGTATCGCACAAAGTGTTCTGTTTCCTGACCCAGGAAGCGGTGACCGTGTTCCACTCATGATACGAACCGCCGTTCCAGCGACTGAAAACCTCGTGCAGCAGTTGATCGTCGGTATAGGTTCTGCCCGCCTGCCCAAGGTATTTTTTGGCAATACGAACTTTGTCTTTATAAATGGAAGATCCCGCCAGGATGTTGGCTTTCCAGTTCCATGCCTGTTCGTAGGTCGGCGCCGGATTGGTCATTTGCGTGATGCCGTAGCCTTTATCAAAGGCAACGATGGGCTCGCCATCCAGGTCTATGAAGTGCTTTGAGCGGGTTTCTTGCTCCAGGAGTTTATCGAAGCCAGTTAAACCCTCCAGACCTGCTATATAGGCCGCCACGCTTTGTTCAGATGGATTTTGCCCTTTTATAACAACAGTTCTGGTCAGGGTCTTTTCATTAACATTCACTTCAACTGTCAGAGTTCCGCCCAGCACTTTCTCGGAAAAACCAACTGTCCACGATGGGGTACTGCTGACAAATGAACCCGTTTCCTTAAAAGTTTGTAGAGCATTGCCTTTTCGTGCGCGTTCCCTCAGCCCACTGACTTTGGCCTCCCACTCAATGGTCCACGACCACTTGTAATTTCCGGCGACTTGAGTTCGAAACTCGAAAACAATATCTGGCAACTGTGCATCCTGCGTAATTCTGAACACCGCATTCTCGACCGGTGTCAGCCAGGTTAGTGAACTGTCCGAGGACACAACCCTGGTGACGGTACCGTCCGTATTATTCGTGCTACCTGCATGCTTTACTTGCTGCATGGCATCGCCCCTCCCTGTAATAACGCGCGAGTTGGTTCAAAAACGTTTTATAGCTATTAACAAAATCGGTTTAACTAACGATTACCAAGTGCCATAGGGAATCCCGTGCTTATCAATGTAAGCCTGCGCTTCAGGGTTGGGTGCTCGGTAATAGATACCGTTGCCGTTCCGGTGAGGCCCTAGTGGCTCCACCTCGGCCTGAAAGCGCCCGACTTCCTTGTAGTCCAGACAGGCCCCGCCGACCCAGACCTTGACGATGCCGCCGGGGGCCATGCCAAGAGTGATGGAGTCCCGATAGTCAACCTTCCACTTTTGGGAACCGGGGCAATACACCTTCTCTGGCTTGACCATCTCATCGCGTACCCACTGCGGGATCGGAATGCGAATTTTGTAGGCCTGAGGCTCCACCAGCGATTGCCAGCGCAGGAAGATCCGTTGCGGCAGGTCGACGTTGTTCACTGGCATCATCGACCCTCCGCCTTTGTGCCAGCCCTCCACTCTGCCGGTATAACTGGGTACCCCGGCAGATACGCGGAAAAACGGCAAACCACGCTGATCCAGCACATCCACGGTTTCGACCCACACTTCCATATGGCGCGGTGCAGCGAGGCCGACATACCAACTGTGGTAGGGCAGCTTGGGCGGCGGATAAGGCTTGGGACCACTGGCACAGGCACACAGGCTGAACAACAGGCTGACGAGCAGGGTCAGGCGCTTCATTGGGGATTGCCCCTTACCAAGTGCCATAGGGAATCCCGTGTTTATCGATGTAAGCCTTGTTCTCAGGCTCGAGTGGGATGTATTGGCCTTCGCTTTTGCCTCTGTAGGGCCCAAGTGGCTCCACTTCCGCCTGAAAGCGCCCGACTTCCTCGAAGCCCAGGCATGCCCCTCCGACCCACACCTTGACGATGCCGCCGGGGGCCATGCCAAGAGTGATGGAGTCCCGATAGTCGTCTTCCCACGTTTTGGACCAGTGACAAAATCCACGCTCTCGCTTAACCATTTCATCGCGTACCCACTGCGGAATCGGAATTCTGATCTTGTAGGCTTGTGGCTCCACCAGCGACTGCCAACGCAGGAAGATCCGTTGCGGCAGGTCGACGTTGTTTACCGGCATCATTTTACCCCCTCCCTTATGCCAGCCTTCCGGCTTACGGGTGTAGCCTGCGCCCCCTCCGTGCACTTCGAAAAATGGCAGCCCACGCTGATCGAGCACATCGACGGTCTCGACCCACACCTCCATATGGCGCGGCGCAGCCAATCCGATATACCAGCTGTTATAGGGGAGCTTGGGCGGCGCGTAAGGCTTGGGACCACTGGCACAGGCGCACAGGCTGAACAACAGGCTGACGAGCAGGGTCAGGCGCTTCATTGCGGATAGCCCCTTACCAAGTGCCATAGGGAATCCCGTGCTTATCGATGTAAGCCTGCGCTTCAGGGTTCGGTGCTCGGTAATAGATACCGTTGCCGTTCCGGTGAGGCCCTAGCGGCTCCACCTCGGCCTGAAAGCGCCCGACTTCCTTGAAGCCCAGGCATGCCCCTCCGACCCAGACCTTGACGATGCCACCGGGGGCCATACCAAGAGTGATGGAGTCCCGATAGTCGTCTTCCCACGTTTTGGACCAGTGACAAAATCCACGCTCTCGCTTAACCATTTCATCGCGTACCCACTGCGGGATCGGAATGCGAATTTTGTAGGCCTGCGGCTCCACCAGCGATTGCCAGCGCAGGAAGATTCGCTCGGGTAGATCGACGTTATTCACAGGTTTCATCTTCCCCCCGCCTTTGTGCCAGCCTTCTGGCTTGCTGGTGTAGCCAGCCACGCCGGCAGAGACGCGAAAAAATGGCAAGCCACGCTGATCAAGCACATCCACGGTTTCGACCCATACTTCCATATGGCGCGGTGCGGCGAGGCCAACATACCAACTGTGGTAGGGCAGCTTGGGCGGCGGGTAAGGCTTAGGACCACTGGCACAGGCACACAGGCTGAACAACAGGCCGACGATTAGCGTCAGGCGCTTCATTGCGGATAGCCCTTCTGTGGCAGGTTGTCGTAGACGTTACGCTTGTTGTTTTCCGCCGGTTTGCTGATAAGAAGCCCCTTGCTGGCGACCCAATGGGCGGACTGATGGATATATCGCTGACGCAGTAGGCGCTCCTGCTCGGCATCGAGGTTGACCTCGACACCCGCCAGTGCCTGCTCGAGAATCCGGGCGGCGATGGCCTGCAATTCTTCTGGCATCTGAAAACGCCGGTCCTGCTCGTCAATGACATCAAACGGCACACCATGGCGCACCCCCAGTTCTCGCATCAGCCGCAAATAAACAAGCGCCAACTCACCACGCACGGTCCGGTCGAGTTCAATGGTCAACATATGAAGCTGATCTTTAGGCTCCGGACCGCCACGGGCGGCTGTGGGGACGTGCCAACTCTTGATGTCGATGCGACCGTCACCGGCGATACCGCTGTCACGGAGCGCCTGGACCTTAGGCAGGTTTTTTATCCACTCCGTTGTGGATTGCACGGGTTGATTGTGGCGCAGGGTGACGCGGCTCGGCCTGGTCAACCAAAGCCGTTCACGGATGCGCGGCAAATAGCCACCGCCGATGTTCGAATGCACTCCAGGCAGGCTGATTTGCCGGTGGCCCTTTAGCACGCTGTTAAGCGCAAAATTGTTCCGACACTCGTCGCGGGCCTGCAACTGGATGACCTGGCGCGCACAACCGGGCGGCAGGTACAGGTTCACACCGGGGTTGTGATCATTCGCCACGCTCAGGTCAAGGCCACCGATGGCGGCGACGGTGTCGAACAAGCCGATGAAGTTGAGGCTGATATCCACTGCCGGGTCGAACGTGGTCAATAGTGTGAAACGGCCGGCCTGTAGCAACTCTTTGAACAGACCACGCCCCGGTTTGAGCAACTCATTGGCACAGTGCCGCGCGGCGGCGGCACCGCGGCTGAAGCCAAAAATATCAAACTCGATTTTCTGGATGTATAGGCCAGGATTGGCTTGCTGAAAGCTGTTCAGTTGTTTTTGTATGGCAGCCGGTGCTTGTTTAACTCGCGCCACGACTCCGGTTTCACCCAGCCCCATACCCATGCCATAAAGTGAATCCTTCCCGGTACTACGGGTACCAATACCCTCCAGATAGACCGGTACATAGCCAATATCAGCACCCGACGGGAGGGCATCAGTAGCATGATCTGGATACAGGTCCCACAGATGCACCACATTACTCGGCGCATTCCCATAACTGTTGTCCGGCGCGCTGTTGAAGGCCTCGCCATCGAATTCACCAAACCCGTAACCCTTGCAATGATCAATGATGCTCGCCAGCTCGCTTTCATCGAACAGCGCCAGATCCTCACGTCGACATTGTTCCGTGGCCGCAACGTTGGCCAGGTTGTTACCCGTCCCGTCAAAGAACAGCCCCAGGCGCAGGGTGATGCCTTCTAGCTCTTCTTCCTCTTCCTCCTCTTCCATGTCGTAGATCAGCGACAGCTCTTCGGGCTTGGCGGTGTAAACCCTTTCGGTGAAGCCCTGGCTGTCGGTGGTGCCCTTCCAGACCTTACCGGAGGCGCTGGTGATCTTGTACGGCACGTTGGCCCAGGGTTGTTCGCCATTGCTGGCGAATATCCGGAATTGCTCATCAAACATCAGTGGCGGGTTGATGAGCGGTGGCAGCGTCGGTATGGCTGCCGCCTGAGTGGCTTTGCTTGGCAGATATTGGTAATGCGCCGACTTGACCTTGTGATCCCCCGCCGTGCCCGACTCGATGCCGACCCCGTCCAGCGTGAAGTAACTGCCACCGCCATTCAGAACGATTTTTTTCTTCGCCGTGATGCGGATTTCGTCCTCGGTGCTGGTGATGTCCAGACCATGCCGCGCCATCAACTCCAGCTTGTCGTTTTGCGCCTGGATCTGCACCGCGCCCTGGTTGGCGATCAGCTTGATGCCGAGCTTGCGCACGAACAGGCTCAAGCCCTGGCCCACGCCGATGAACAGGCGCTTGACCACGCTGAGGTCCGCTTCGCCGCCGGCGTTGAGCATCAGGTTGTGCTGGGCCGCCAGTTGCAGGTGCTGGCCGCTGGTGAGGGCGATGCCTTTGGGGGCGCTGAGCAGCAGCACTTGGGACTTGAGCTGTTCGAGGTCCTGCCTTAGCAGCTGCAGTTGCGCGGCCACGTCCGCCGGTTCGGCGCTGGCGGCCTGGGCGTCGACCGAGAGTTGTTGCAGTTGTTCGCCGGCCTGTTGCAGACGGTCCACGGCGCTGGCCATTTCGAGCGCCGGGCCTTGCGCCTTGGGCTGTCCATCGGCGCTGATAAAAATGCCCTTGCCCCCACGAATCGCCCCCCAATCATCCGTCCTCAGCTCAAACCCTTCCCCGCGCTTGTGCTTCTTCGCATCCACCAGATGCCCGAGGTTCAGCTGGCTCTTGCCGCTATACTCGGTGCTGAGCTTGACGTGCTCCTGCCCGCGCCGATCCTCCATGCGCAGCTTGTTGTTGGCCGGGGTGCGCAGCACGTTGCGGGTGTAGTCGCGCTTGGCCAGGGTGACGGGGTCGGGGTGCTGGTTGTCGTGCAGGGCGTGGGCGATGTAGGGGCGGTCGGGGTCGCCTTGTTCGAAGGCGATGGCCACTTCGGTGCCGGCAATCAGCGGCAGGTGCAGGCCGTGGGTGTCGCCGGCGTAGGCGCGTGCCTGGCGCAGCCACATGCTTTCCTGGCCGGGTTTCCAGGTGTCGCGGTCGAACAGGAAGTTGACCCGGTAACGCCCTTCGAGGTCGATTTCGGCGTAGGGGTCGTTGGCCTGGGGGTTGGTGACGCGCGCCGGGACGGTGCCGGCGATTTGCGGTTTGTCCACCAGCGGCGGCCGAAAGCAGATGGTCTCGGCATAGGGCATGGCCTCGAAGCGGGCTTCGAAGCTGCGGTCGCGGGCGGCGCGGGTGACCAGTCGGGTGATGACCGCGCCGGGAGCGAAGGCCTGGGGCGCGCCGCCGGTGATTTTCAGGACCTGGCCGGGCGCCAGGGTGGCGCTGCTGCTGACGCCGCTGAGCAGGGTCTGGTCGTTGAGGTAGCGCTCGTGGCGCAGGCGCGCATAGAAGTAGCCGCTTTCGCTTTGCAGGTCTTCGTCCTGGAGGTAGGCGTGGGCATCGCGGTGATGATAGGCGCGGACGTTGACCTGCCGTTCCACCACCTGATGGCGGGTTTGCAGGTCCCAGACGCCGTCCTCGTCGCTGCTGCTCAGGCCGGCGGGGGGATGATGCGGCAGGCGCACATCGAACTGGTAGCCGCGCTGGTCGTCGCAGAACTCCACCACGTCGATGCGCAGGCGCTCGTCGCTGGTGAAGCGGTACCAGATGCCGACGTCGGCCAGCAGGCGGCTGATGAACATCAGGTCGCTCTCGTTGTATTGCATCACCTGCTCGCGCCTGGGGTACTCGCGCACCAGGCGAAAGAAGAAATCCTGCCCCCGGAAGCCGTGGCGGCTGCGCAGGATGCTCTCGACGATTTCCGGCACCGATTGCTGCTGGTAGATGCGGTACTGCCGGCCGCGATCGAGCAGGGCGAGGCGCGGTTGCAGGGTGATTTCGTAACGCGCTTCGTCCACCGATGCGGACAAGCGCTTGAAGCCGCTGACCACGCCAAACACGGTGCGCAACGGCTTGACCTCGGGCAATTTCAGCCCCGGCAAGGGCTTGATCGGCGGCGCGTGCAGGCTGAAACGCGCGTCCTGGCCGAGCAATTGCGGGGCGCCGAGGTCGAGGTCGGTGCTGGTGAATTCGATGGTGTAGAGGAAGGGCTCGCTCAGGCGTTCCTGGCCTTCGAAGGCGAGTACGTCGAGGGTGGCCTTGAGGTCGCGGACCTGGAGTTTGTGGCGGCTGTGGTCGAAGAAGGTGCGTAATTGACTGGACATGCTCAGGCCTCCTTGGCAATGAGAGGGATGGCGTCCGTTGCGTCGACGAATTGCAGGGTGATGCCCTCCTCGTCGCTGTAGCCCAGGGTGACGCCGAGGGTTTTCAGTTGCGCTGCCTGACGTTGCAGGATCTGCTGGCTAAGAACCGGCAGAATCTGCTGGTTGAGCAAGCTGTCTATGTTGCGGGCGCCGGTGTCGGGCAGCAGGCAGGCTGCAACCAGCGCATCGCTGAGCGCGTCGTCGATCTGGCAGGTCAGGCCGTAGTGACGCTGCAGGCGCTTGGCGACCCGGGCCAGTTTGAGCACAACGATGCGCTTGAGGGCGTCGGCTTGCAGCGGGCGATAGATCAGGGTTTGAAAACGGGCCAGCAAGGCTGGCTGGAAATGCTCGCGCAGGATCGGTCGCAGCCATTCGTGCAGGGCACTGTCGGCCGCTTCCGGTTGCTGCTGCAGACCGGTTTGCAGTTCATCGCTGCCGAGGTTGGAGGTCATCAGAATGACGGTGTTGCGAAAATCGATTTCGCGCCCTTCGCCATCGCGCATGAAGCCACGATCGAACACCTGGTAGAACAGGTTGAGCACATCGCGATGGGCTTTCTCCACCTCATCGAGCAGCACCACGCTGTAAGGTCGCTGACGCACCGCCTCAGTGAGCACGCCACCCTGGCCGTAACCGACATAGCCAGGCGGCGACCCCTTGAGTTGGCTGACAGTGTGGGCTTCCTGATACTCGGACAGGTTGAGCGTGATCAGCGACTTTTCGCCACCGAACAGACAGTCGGCCAGCGCCAGGGCTGTTTCGGTTTTGCCGACGCCACTGGTGCCCACCAACAGGAACACACCGAGCGGCGCCTGTTCTTCGGTCAGACCGGTCTTGGCGGCGCGCAGTCGCTGGGCCAGGGCGGTCAGGGCATGCTCCTGGCCAATCACCCGCTCAGCCAATTGCTGTTCGAGCGCCAGCAGGCTGGCCTGTTCATCCTTGAGCAGGCTGCCGAGGGGCACGCCGGTCCAGTCGGCGATCACTTCGGCCACGCTGCGCGCGCAGACGTCGAGGGAAAGCAATGGCTGGCTGCCCTGAACTTCGATCAGGCGTTGTTGCAACAGCGCGCAATTATCCAGCCGTGGCGGTTCGGCTTGACGTTCATCGAGCAGTTGCCGGGTCAGGTCCAGCTCAAGGCGGTATTGCCGCGCCAATTCAATTTGCTGGCGATCCAGTTCGGCATGTTGCGCCGCGATCGTCGCCAGACGTTCTTCAGCACTACGACCGATGAGTTGCTGATCGGCTTGCAGTGCCTGGCGTTCCAGGTCCAGAGCCGCTTGCCGGGCCTTGAGCCGGACCAGTGCCTGGGGTTCGCAGTCGAGGCTCATGCGCACGCGGGCGCTGGCGGTGTCGAGCAGGTCGACGGCCTTGTCCGGCAATTGTCGACCGGTCAGGTAGCGTCGCGACAGGCTGACCGCAGCCTGCACCGCCGCATCCTGAATGTGCACGCCGTGATGGCTGGCATAGCGAGCCTTGAGCCCTCGCAGCATGAGGCAGGCGCTGGCATCGTCCGGCTCGTCGACCTTGACCCTCTGGAAGCGACGCTCCAGCGCGGCGTCGCGCTCGAAGTACTGCTTGTACTCGCTCCAGGTGGTCGCGGCGATGGTGCGCAATTCACCGCGGGCCAGGGCCGGCTTGAGCAAATTCGCTGCGTCCGCCCCGCCCGCCTGGTTACCGGCGCCGATCAGGGTATGGGCTTCGTCGATGAACAGCAGCACCGGATCGGTCGACTGCTGCACGGCGTCGATGACATTTTTCAAGCGTTGTTCGAATTCCCCTTTGACCCCGGCACCCGCTTGCAACAGGCCCAGGTCGAGGTTGCGTACGCTGACCGACTTGAGGCTGTCCGGAACATTGCCTTCGGCGATGCGCAAAGCCAGTCCTTCGACCAGCGCGGTCTTGCCCACCCCGGGTTCGCCAACCAGAATCGGATTGTTCTTGCGCCGGCGACTGAGGATGTCGATGACCTGGCGGATTTCATCATCACGACCGAACACGGGATCGATCTGCCCTGCCCTCGCCTTGGCGGTGACGTCTTGGGTGAACTTATCCAGCACCGCTTGCAGGGCATCGCGGGGAACGGTGCCGGAAGCTGGAGTGGTTGAGTCCAGGGCCGCTTCCTGCTGCACCTGAGGTCGTTCTTCGGAGTGTTGATCGAGCAGTGCCATCAATGCCTGCATCTGGCTTTCGCTGAGACTCAGCAGCGGCCAGGCCGCTTCGCAAGCCAGAAGGTTCGGGCTTGCCAGCAAGGCGCCGAGCAGGTGCGCCGAACGCAGGTTTTCGTTACCGTCCAGCGACGCACGCAGCCAGGCGTGCTCGATCAGTTTCTGCAACTTTCCGCACAACTGCGGTTTGCCTTGCACCGTGCGCGGCAGCGAATCGAGGTGGTCGAGCAACCCTCGCCAGAGCGCGTCCATATCCCATTCGTAGCGGCGCGCGATGAGCGTCAGGTCACCCTCCCCCTGCTCCAGCAACTTGAGTAACCAGTGTTCGATACTGATCCGGGCATGGGCGCGGCTTTGACACAGCGACGCCGCCGCACTCAGCGCCTGGGCGCAATAGGGGTTGAGGCGACGCAGCAAACGCGTGGAGTTGTGTGTCATGCGGGGACGTCCTTGAGCGGGATCTTCAGCGGGTAGTCGGATGGGTCAGTACAAAGCGTGGCGATGTACTGGGTTGAAAGTCTGCGAACAGACGCTCAACCCAGCGCACCGGAACCAGCAGGCAGGAGCCTGCCTGCTGGTTGTTCGGCATCAGGCGCTTTGGCGCTCGTTCCAGGAATCGGTGTGAATGATGTTGCCGTCGCTGTAGGTCCAGGAGACCTTCTCGTAGCGCAACTCGACCTGCTCCAGGTGGTTATGTTTCTCCTTGGATGCGTCTTTGACGTCGTGCATTTTCGGCGCGACCTTCACCACTTTGACGTTCTCAAGTTTGGTGATGAAGTACACGACTTCCTGTCCGGCGTCGTCGATGCGATACCACTTGAACTCAGCGCTTTTGAGAGTCTGGCCGGTGGTCACCGCCTTATAGAGGTACGGGCTGGAGGCATCGATTTCCTTGGTGAACAGGAACGGTGTATGCACCCGTGCACCGGTCAATTTTCCGGTACTGTTGTCGGTTGGGATGTACACATTATGGTCCTGAGCGACCACCTCGATACTGCCTTCGCGCTGTTGCACCTGCACCGAACCGTTGATGTCCGCGCCGCCGTCATCTTTCAGCCACAGGTAAACGGGAATTGCCATTTGAAGCTCCTTTTCTCAAAACACATATGCCGCGTTTGCGACAGGGGGTTGTACGTCCGCTCCGGCCAACGGGAACGCGCACGCCCCCGCTTCCGGCACCAGACGGATATCGACGCGACGGTTGGCTTTGCGCCCCGCCTCGGTGTCATTGCTGGCGATCGGCTGGCTTTTGCCAAAGCCCTGCACCGCGAAACAGCTGTCGGGAAGGTCGCCCATGCGTTGCATCCATTCGCGCACTGCAGCAGCGCGGGCACGGGACAATTGGAGATTGTGTTCGTCGCTGCCCACGGCATCGGTATGCCCGGCAATGACAATCAGCCAGCCGGGCTGCGCCTTGATGCCGACCAGGGCGTCGATCAGCACTTTGGTTGACTCTGGCTTGAGCTCGGCGCTTCCGGTGCCGAACAACGACAGGCTGTCCAGGCGCACTGTCCTGGCCGCCTTCGGCCCCGCTGCAGGTTGGCTGTGACCGGCGATCGTCGACAGCAACTGCGCGCGCAAGACTTCGCCGCGATACAGGCCCAGGCCCAGCGCCAGGGGTTCACCCTTTCGGTAGTAGCGGTCCAGACGTTCGGCGTCCTGACGCAGCACATTCAACGCCTCTTCCCGCTCGGCGAACTGGGGCTGGTCGATACGCTTGGGTGCGGCAATGGCTGTGTAACGGCGCAGGTCATCACTGACCTCGCGTAGCAGCAACCTGTTCTGCCAGGCCGAATTGAGCAGGGCAACGATGCCGGCGACCGCGAACAGCCACAGGGCGATCACACTCGCGCGACGCATCGGGGAGTGCTGAGCCTGGATCGGCAGCAAGTGCAGCAACGGATCCGGGAATGGCAAGGGCGCATCCGCCGCTTGCTCCACAGCATTGGTGTCCAGCAACCCGGTCTTGTCACGCAGCCATCGTTGCCACAGGCTGGATGCCACCCCGTGCAGTTGCGGGACGAGGGTAATGGTGCAGACCACCGGCATGCCCACGGCATGGCGGGTTCCACGGGGCATAAGGTGCGGCATGACGATTTCAGCCAGCCAGGCTGCGGCACTATTGATCTGGACGCTGGCCTGCATCCGCTCGGCGTGCATGGCATTGTCGGTGCTCAGCCGTTGCCAATCATCGCTGCTGATGCAGGCACCGCTTTCGCGAACGTTGCAGTCTCCCTGACCCGTTTCCCAACTGAACCAGGCACCTTCGGCCCGCGCTGCCTGCTGGTAGCTCACCAACATCAATGGCAGCGCCATGCCCCGCTTGCGAATCAACGCGATCTGATAGTCAAGGGCGCGTACTTGTCCGGCGAGCACTGCGGCATCGGCATGCTCACCCGGGTTGACGACGAACATCACGCTGATCTGGCCGCCCCACTGTGGACGCAAGGACATGAGGCGTTCGATCGAACCCGGTAGCTGTTCCACTCGCGAAACCCGTAGATAGCAACCGTGGTCGGTTACCCGCAGCGCAGGCTGGTCAGCGGGAGTCGGACCAAACAGGCCGGCCAAGCCATCGCCGCAAACCAGTACCACGGGTTGCCGGTACGACACCGCAGGCAAGGCCATCTGATCGGTCAGCTGCAATTGCTCACGCTGATATGCGGCTCGGCGTCCCGCCCGGATACAGGCCACCGCGACACAGTACGCCACGGTCAACGCCATGACAGCGCGCAACCATCCTGCCAGCGGGATAATGGCCAACAACACCAGCGCCAGAGCGGCGGCCCATAGCCAGAGGCCTTGTTTGAGTTTGAGCGTCATTGGCCCCACCTCAGGCACCTGCGGGTAACAACGTAGCGACCAGACCACCCAACAGGTGATCCAGCCCCCACCACACACCCACCAGCAGCAAGCTGGCCGCCAGGAGGTGGAACAGCGGTGAGTGCAACCGATCGAGTCCCTTCACCGCCTGACGACCGAGGACCTGTCCGGCTAATGTCTGACGGAGTTTCAGAGGGTTGACCCGAGTATTCAGGTCGGCCAGCAGCTGCAAACGCTCTGGGTCATTGGCGTTGCGATAACGGCCCTGGAAACCCAGCATCAACACCCGCTGGAATGCGGTCAGCACGTGCAGATCCGGCGCGGGTTCAAGTAATACCTCGCGCATGTCCTCGTACAGGAACTCACCGGCCTGGTGACGATTGAAGAACTTCGCCTGCAACGGCTCGCTGGCCCAATGGGCATGAGCCTCAGCATCGTCCTTGGCACAATTGAGCATGGTTTCGTCCAGCAACGCGCACTGTGCGTGGCAGATATGGTCGATGCTGCGCTGGTTCAGGCCGGCATCCTTGAGTGACTGGCTGACCTGCTCGACCTGTTTCACGCAAAGCGCTTTCAGTTGCTCGCCGTTGTGCGCCGACGCTCCTTGTCGCAACTGGACCACCAACAGGAAGCTGTCCTGCAACAGCGCGTCGATATCCACCACCGCTGCCGTGTGTTTTTTGGAAGTGTTCAGGTTCATGCGCGTAATACCGCGAATAGTTCAAGTTTGACTTCGGCCAGCGTGCTCGGAACGTAGAAAGCACAGACACCTTCGGCCAGCATGGCCTGCCCTTTGGCATCGTTGAGATCAAGGGCGAAGTACTGGTTTTCCAGGCGCAGGGGGATAGCCGCCGGCACGTGGCTGAGCGACTGCAAAGGCACACCGTTAAGCGCGGCGTTGACCAGACGATTCACCTCATCCGGCGTACCGATCTTGCACAGGCGCGGGAACTGACTCTGCAACTGCGCGGCCGGCAAACGACTGCGCACCGACAGATAAAAATCGGCGCCGTCGCGCTCGCGCAAACGCGCATCGTTGAGCGTGACCTGCCAACGGTTCACGCCCTTTTCTTCAAGCTCCAGGGCAATGACCCGCGACGGCAGGCTGGCTTCCAGCAGCGTGGAAATCACGCGCATCAGCGGCGGGAATACGGTTTCCAGATGTTCGTGGTTGTAAGCCGGGATCTGCTCGATATCGTGTTCGAGCGAGAACGTCAGCAGGCTGCCGGCCAGCTTTGTCAGCTCCTGATAGACCTGCTCGGGATGCCGTGCCGGCCAGGCCTTGAGGTCAGCCAGCACCGGTTGGTAGGTGTTCAAGGCATTGAGCAGCCAGAACAGCGAAACGTCAGCTACGGCGAAGTCGGCCATCCGCTGGTTACTCTCGCGCCGCATGCCCATCAATCGCTGGCGCTTGGCCGACAACTGGGTCAGCAGATTGTCCAGCTGTGTCAGGAGCCCCGGGTGGGCCGCGAAATGCAGTAGAGGCGGCACGTAGCTGCTATCAAGACTCCAGGCGCCCTGCCCGTCGCGCACCAGGCGCGCGATCGGGCAAGTCAGGTAGTCACCGTTTTCGTCGCGATCAAAACGCAGGCTCAGTACATGCTCCAGGACCCCGACCGATTGCACCTCATCGGCGTAAATATCCTGGACCTGTCGCCAGTCCTGGCGATAGCGAGTCGGGCGATCGGCCCTGGCTGCATCGAACAGGCAGTTGTTACCGTTGGCCTGCTCAAGCGGCAACGCCAGCAGCAACGTCGCGACCTGAACCTCATCGGGCAGTAATCGACCCAGTTCCAGACCGTCAGGCAACCGATCTACAAGATCGGAATCGATCAGGGTGCCGTCAGGCATGCGCAAACGCAGCAAGGTCGCCTTGAGTTTACCCAGGCGCAAGGCTTCCATATCAAAGCCCACGGCCTGGATGCCCCAAGGGTGCACCAGGGATAAATGAGCCAATCGCTCATTGGCCCAGGCTTCCCAACGCGCCTGCTGCTGGAACTGCTGCGGAGACAATAGAGCCCCCGCGGCCCACAAGGGGCGGTCGATCTTCATGAGGACGTTTCCCTACGAAATGGCTTGGTTTTGAAGAGACTCAGGCTTTCGCCTTGGGCATCTGCGAAACGAGCGACAAATTGACGTCCATGCCTTCCACCTGGAAATGCGGCACGGCGTACAACTTGACGCGGAAAAAGCCGGGGTTATCCTCGATGTCTTCGACGGTCACCTTCGCCTCACGCAGTGGGTGCGAAGCCTGCAGGTCGTCCCCTGGATCGGTCATTTCGGTGACCAGCCCACTGACCCACTTGTTCAGCTCCAGCTCCAGCACACGACGGTCTTTGGTCGTTCCGATGTTCTCGCGCTGAATCAGCTTCAAGTAATGCGCAATGCGCGACAGCAGGAAGATATAAGGCAGGCGTGCATTGATCCGACTGTTGGCAGTGGCGTCGGCGGTGTCATACAGCGCCGGCTTCTGTGCGGAGTTGGCCGAGAAGAAGCACGCGTAGTCACGATTCTTGTAGTACGAGAGCGGGATGAAACCAAGGTTGGCGAACTCGAATTCCCGGGTCTCTGGAATCATCACTTCCGAAGGGATCTTCACCTGGTTGCCGGTGCCGAGATCGTACAAATGGATCGGCAGATCGGTGACCGCGCCGCCCGACTGCGGCCCGCGAATCTGCACGCACCAGCCATTGGCGATGAAGCTCTTGACCATGTTTGCAGCGAAGGCGAACGAAGCATTGGTCCACAGGTATTTATCGTGGTCAGTCCCTTTGACGCTTTCGACGTAGTTGAAGCTGCGCACCGGAATGGTGTCCGGGCCATAGGGCAGGCGACCCAATACTCGCGGCATGAGCAAACCGATGTAGCGGGCATCGTCGCTGTCGCGGAATGACTTCCACTTGATGTATTCGGCACGATCAAAGTAGTTGCCGATGTCCTTGATGGCGGCAACCTCCTCCATCGACTGTTTGCCAAAAAACGCCGGCCCGACGGAACCAATGAATGGCATGTGCGCGGCGGCAGACACTTTGGAAATGTTGCGCAGCAGGGCAATATCCTGCGGGCTGCGGTCGAACTCGAAGTTGGAAATGGCCGCGGCAATCGGCTCGCCACCCGGCGTGTCGTATTCCTGGGTGTAGGTGTGCACATACAGACCACTTTGAGCGATCTCGGGCGCATCTTCGAAATCCTGTACCAGGTGATCCTTACTGATATCCAGGAGTTCGATTCGCACATTCTGGCGGAAATCGGTCTGGTCGATCAGCGATTTGACGCCGCGCCAGGTTGACTCGACCCGCTGGAAATCAGGGTGATGCATGACCGCGTCGAGCTGCCGGCTGATCTGCGCATCCAGCGATGCGATATGCTCGTCCAGCAGCGTTTTATCCAGGCGTTCGATTTTCTGCGACGATTGTTTAAGCAACTTCAAGAACACACTGACGGCGGCCGTCACCCGTTCATCGGTCGTCACGTCCGAAAGCGCCTCGGAATTCTGGAACGCTTCAATGTCCGCCAATGTTTCAACAGGGCTGAGATTGATTTTTCCAAACAATGCGCCATACACGCTTGCATTTTCTTCGGACAACACTGTAGCGCCGCGCGATTGCACGTTAGAACTTTCTAAGGTCATTGCGAAAACTTCCCTTTAGATGAACCGAATTAAATTAATTGACTTCTGCCGGAGCCAGGGCGGCCAATTCGGCTCGGAGCTCATCACTCAGCGCATCATCCTTGAGGATACGCTCAAGCTCATAACGAAAGGTGGCGTTGTCCAACAGATTGGACTTGAGATCGCGCAACAGGTTGCGCATTGCCAGCAAGGCACGCAGCTGTGGAATTTGCCGGGCGACTTGCTCTGGCTCGAAGTCTTTCATGCTCTGAAAATTCAACTCGACCGATGTATCGGTGGCGTCATCGGCCAAAACGTTCTCCACCGAAACCTTCAAGGCCGGGGAAAAATCAGCCAGCACACTGTCGAAGTTATTCTTGTTTATGCTGACTTTGGTTCGCTCCGACAACGGACGCTGCTCCCTGCCGTTGCTGTAATCGCCCATGACCATCAACTTCAGAGGCAATTCGACGGTTTTCTGCGCACCACCGGTATGCAAATCGAGCTTTATATTGACCCGAGCCTTGGGCACTTCATTTTGAAAACTATTTGAAGCCATAACTCCTCCAGACCTAAGTAGCAAACATTCGAAGCCGCTACAAAATTCATGTAAGACTGGAACTCATGACTCTAAATAGCCCGACACAATAAACTGTCAGCCACAAAGCATAAATTCCATTTAAATTGAACAAGCGTGAAGTCCTTCAAAAGTCACGCCCCTTAACATCTCGACAACATTGAACTATCCCACGCCAACTTTCCACACCCCGATGCAACCTTGGGAATCTTCCTACATGATGTAGAGACGCAAGCTACAAAATTACTAAAATTTAGCACTCCAGTGCGCAAAAACATGCACACCTCCTTGCCATTATCCCTTGAAAAATTAATTAACGAATACAGCACAGCTGTTTTCTCACCAGTTACACAATGTGTTTCACGAGGTTTCGCGTTAACTTTCACGGTCTGAACATTTGCAGTTTTCAGGCATCTTCGATGCACAAAAATTGCCAACGCCCCCAAGCGAATACAGATCCTCGTTCAGCCCCTTGAATCAGCACACATCCCATCACGGCGATTGCCCTCCCCCCGACTTGGTGCAAAATACAGCGCTCAGCCATAAAAACAGCCCGCGTCGCGGAACGCCGTGCAACGAGAACCGATATGAACACCCATTTTCAGAAAAGCGATGTCGCTGTGTCCAAGACCTTGTGTGATGGCCGCCATTACCGAGTCGCCCGTCAGCAAGCGGCGGTGGCAGCATGATTGAGGTCACTGAAGTTTCCATCGCCCGACTGCGTGCTGCGCTGGAGTCCGGCCAGACCACGGCGGTTGAGCTGGTCCAGGCCTATCTCGCGCGGATCGATGCGTACGATGGCACCGACACGCCCACCGCCCTCAATGCGGTGGTGGTGCGCAACCCTGAAGCGCTCGCTGAAGCGCAGGCCTCCGATGCCCGTCGGGCCAAGGGCCAGACGTTGGGTCCGCTCGATGGCATTCCCTACACGGCCAAGGACAGTTATCTGGTCAAGGGACTCACGGCGGCTTCGGGCAGCCCGGCCTTCAAGGACCTGATTGCCTATCGCGACGCGTTTACCATCGAGCGTCTGCGTGCCGCCGGGGCGATCTGCCTGGGCAAGACCAACATGCCACCGATGGCCAATGGCGGCATGCAGCGTGGCGTCTATGGCCGTGCCGAGAGCCCGTACAACGCCGACTACCTCACCGCCCCTTTCGCCTCCGGTTCGTCGAACGGCGCCGGCACGGCCACCGCTGCCAGCTTCGCCGCCTTCGGCCTTGCCGAAGAAACCTGGTCGAGTGGCCGTGGCCCGGCGTCGAACAACGGTTTGTGCGCCTATACCCCTTCACGCGGGGTGATTTCGGTGCGCGGCAACTGGCCGTTGACGCCGACCATGGACGTGGTCGTGCCGTTCGCCAGAACCATGGCCGACCTGCTTGAGGTCCTCGACGTGGTGGTGGCGCAAGATCCCGACACCCGTGGCGATCTGTGGCGCCTGCAACCCTGGGTGCCGATTCCGAGCGTTGCCTCGGTGCGTCCGGCTTCCTATCTGGAGCTTGCCGTAAAGTCCGATTCGCTGGCGGGCAAGCGTTTCGGTGTGCCGCGCATGTACATCAACGCCGATGCCGAAACCGGCACCAGCGATGCACCGGGTATCGGCGGGCCGACCGGGCAACGCATCATCACCCGTGACTCGGTCATTGGGCTGTGGCAGCAAGCGCGCAAGGCCCTGGAAGCCGCTGGCGCCGAAGTGCTCGAAGTGGATTTCCCGCTGGTTTCCAATTGCGAAGGTGATCGCCCGGGTGCGCCGACCGTGTTCAACCGCGGCATCGTCTCCAAAGAGTTCCTGCACCACGAACTGTGGGACCTGACGGCCTGGGCCTTCGATGATTTCCTGCAAGCCAACGGCGACCCGAAACTCAACCGCCTGGTCGACGTCGACGGGCCGCTGATTTTCCCGCACGACCCGGGCACGCTGCCCAACCGTGAGGGCGACCTGGCCGCCGGCATGGATGAATACGTGAAGATGGCCGAGCGCGGCATTACCCCGTGGGACCAGATCAGCACCGTGCCTGACGGCCTGCGTGGTCTTGAACAGACCCGGCGGATCGATCTCGAGGAGTGGATGGATCGCCTGGGGCTCGACGCGGTGCTGTTCCCGACCGTCGCCGATGTGGCGCCGGCCAATGCCGATGTCGACCCGCAGTCGGCGGATATCGCCTGGAGCAACGGCATCTGGGTGGCCAACGGCAACCTCGCCATCCGCCACCTGGGCGTGCCGACGGTCACCGTACCGATGGGTGTGATGCCCGACATTGGCATGCCGGTCGGCCTGACCTTCGCCGGTCGCGCCTATGACGATTCGGCCCTGCTGCGTTTTGCTTCGGCGTTCGAGTCGACCGGGTCCAAGCGCCTGATCCCGCCACGCACGCCGCCGCTGTCCGCAGAAAAATAAAGGGTGGGAGCGAGCCTGCTCGCGATGGCGTAATGTCAGTCGATGATGCCTGTCGGCCATACATCCGTCATCGCGAGCAGGCTCGCTCCCACAGAGTTGTACCCTGTCAGAACGGCACGGTCAGCTTCATCCAGTACGCATTGCCCTGCGCCCGGTTGCGCACTTCGGTTTCCTGCTCCCACTTCCCGGTGACAAACCAGCCCTCCTTGCTGGTGTATTTGATCGACGGCCCGATGGCCAGCGCCCGGCCCTTGTTGTCTTTGATCGTCTCGCCGTTCTGACGGTCATCGGTGGTCTGCCGGTAGTAGTAGCCACCGACACCCAACACCCAGCCATTACCCAGGCCCCAGCCCACGGCATAGTCGACGTGAAACTCCTGCCCCGAACGGTAGTTGGTCGCCGGGTTCTCGCGGTTGAAGTCGTACATCACCTTGGCGTCGAGGTTGAGCCCGCTCGGGTCGACGTAGGACATGGCGTAGACCGGTTCAATCACCCAGTAGTTACGCCCGGTGTTGGCCAGGTCACCCCGGTCGTAGCGCCCGGTGGGGGCGATCATGTCCAGGGCGAGGATGCTGTGGAATTTCTCGCTGTGGTGAAAGCCCAGTGCCGGTCCGAAGATCACGTCCCCCAGGCCTTGTTTGCTTTGCGACTGACCGTTGAGTTCGACCTTGAGGTCCACCAGCGGGACGATCGCGTGCAGCGCCACGCTGGCGCCGAACAGGGTGTAGTCGCTGACCCAGATCAGCCGTGGCGTGATGGCGTTGGCGCGTACGCGAAAATCCACCGGGAGTTTCTTGCCGTCGTTGCCGCGCAGGTTGTCGGCCTCATAGTGATTGACGAAAAGTTGCCCGTAGAAACCCGGTGGCGGCATCGCCCCGGACATGTAGTTTTCCGCGCCCAAGGGGTAGGACGTTCCTCCGCCTTCGGTGGCGTGCACCGGGACAGAGAGCGCCGCGCTGACGCTGGCAAGGGTGGAGATCACGAGCAGTTTGTTTGTTCTGCGAGTCATTCGTTTCAACCTTTATTGTTGTTATCGGTCGGGCACGCCCTGCCCGCTCGTAGGGTGTCGAGAAGGCAGGTTCCATTGCTGGCTGGAGCGAGCAAGCTCGCTCCCACTGTGGATCGTGGGGGCTGTCTTAAATGCGTTTGAACAAAGCCGAACGCTGGGTTTGCTCACTGCCGTCGGCGGCGCTGTAGAAGCGCTCCATGAAGATGTCGCGTTCGAACAACCGCCCCTGCATCAGGCAGGTGATGGCCGAGTCGATCATCACCGGCGGCCCGCACAGGTAAGCCTTGCGGCTGCTGAAGCGCCCATCGAAATGCTGCTTCGCGGCGTCATGCACGTAGCCCTTGAACCCCGTCCAGTCGGAGTCCTCGTCCGCCTGGCTGAGCGCCGGCACATAGGTGAAGTTGGCGTGCTCCCGGGCCAGCGCCTCGAACAGTTCGCGGTTGTAGAGTTCGGTGCGGTTGCGCGCGCCCTGGAACAGTACGATCTGGCGGCTATCGCCGGCTTCCAGCAGGTCGAGAATCATCGACTGCGGGCTCGATAAACCGGAGCCGCCGGCGATGAAGATCAGGTCGCCGCTTTGCGAGGTGCGCACAAAAAACTGGCCGTAAGGTCCGGACAGATCCACCGTATCGCCGACCTTCAAGTCGTCGTGAATCTTGCCCGTGGCCAGGCCGCCGTCGACCCGCCGTATATGGAGTTCAACTTCATCGGCACGGCTCGGTGGATTGGCCAGGGAAAAGGCCCGCGTGCCTTCGATGCCGGGCAATTGCAGGTTGATGTACTGCCCCGCCTGAAAGGCCATGGGCCGGTCAAGCTTGAGGTGCACGCCCTTGATGGTCGGTGACAGGTCCACCAGCGCGCTGACCACTGCGCGGTAGTCCTCGACCGGATGCCCGAGGAAATCCGGGTCGGCATCGATATCGGCCTCGATCACCATGTCGCTCTGCGGAATGGCACAGCACGCCAGCACCTTGCCCTCATCGCGCTCCATATCCATCAGCGCAAAAGACGAGGCCGCGCCGAGGTCCGCCTCGCCTTCCAGCACCTGGACCTTGCAAGTGGCGCAGGTGCCATGACCGCAGGCAAACGGCAACCAGACGCCCTGACGCAACGCGGCCTGCAGGATGGTCTGGCCCTCTTCCACTTCGATCTGCTCGCCAGTGGGTTCGATGGTTACTTGGTAGCTCATCACCGTGTCCTCAGTTGAAGCTGCCGGCAATGCCGTTCAAGCCAGGGGTATCGAGGTGCAGCAGGCTCTTGTGGTCGATGCCATTGGCGATCAGGCTCGCGCCAGGGTCCGGCGTGAATGGCTGATCGTTGAGGCGCCAAAGGGCTTGGGCGAAATCGACCCGAGGCGCATCCGGGTGCCGGGAAATCGAGGGCTTGACCACCTGCTCGATGAAGTCGCTGAACGGCATCGCCGGGGGCAGCGGAAAGGTAAACGGCGCACAGAACATCAGGTGTCTTTCCCAGCACAGGTACACCAGTTGCAGGCCATGGAAATTTTCCTGGCGATCCAGGGCTTGGGCGTCGTAGGCGCCGATGGCAGTCACAGGCATGATCTTGTCCTTCTTATTGTCGGTTGATTGGTGGGAACGGGCTTGCTCGCGAAGGCGGTGTGTCAGCCACGCAATGTCGAATGTGAAATCGCATTCGCGAGCAGGCTCGCTCCCACAGGAGTACGCGGCGTCAGCTGGCCTTGAGCAGGTCCGGGTCGACCGGTGCCGCCGGGGCGCTGTTGCGATCGTTCGGGTGCCAGTCCTGCCAGCGCCGATGCTCGGTGGAACCCAGGTATTCGAAGTTGTCCTGGCCGGGATTGATGTTGTAGTAATCGCGCACCACCGATTCGACGTCCGCGCCACCGCAGTTGCCCTGCAGAATCTGATGCACCGGCAACCAGGCCTGGATGTACTTGGTCGGCTCGTATTCGAAGATGTCGCAGCAACCCTGGGAGCAAAAGTGATAGCGCTCGCCTTCGTGCTCGGCGCTGCGATGGCTGAGGGTGGTCTGGTCATCCGGCTCGCCGAACGACAGCGGGATCTGGCAGATCTGGCAGAGCATCGGCAAGGTCGGGTTGTAGAAACGCTCGCCCTTCTCCTGCAGCGCACGCCAGTGTTCGAAGCGTGGGCGATAGATCTTGTCGAAGGTGTCCGGGTACTTTTCCGAAAGCCAGTCCAGTTCCTCGTCGGTCGGCATCCAGGTGTGGAAGTTGGTCGCCTGGCTGTATTGATAGAAGATCGACCAGGCCTGATGGCTGACGTGATCCTTGGCGATGTTGGCCTCTTCGACGTGCTTGGGTGGGCGGATGCCGTAGCGCTCCAGGTCCTTGAACAGCGCACCGCCGGCCTCTTCGAAATACACGCCCCAGGCTTCGGACCAGGACATGACTTTGTTCGGCAGCATGTAGTCCATCATCATCCCCACCAGTGTCAGCAGGCGGTAGCCGCGCCAGAACCACTTGTCGATCCAGCGCTGGATGATCGGCACGTTGTCTTCGTGTTGCTCGAGCAGGAACTTGATCACTTCCAGGCCCAGGGTCATGTGCCGGGCTTCGTCGGACTGTGCGGAGAAGCCGAAGGTCACGGTGGCCATGTCGCCGTTGAACGCCGCGCCGGACATGAACGGCACGAACAGCAGGTTGGTCAACACGTACTCGAACGAAAACGAAATCGCCGTGAGGAACTCGAACGGCCCGGCCGTGCGTGCATCTTCGAAGAACGACTTGGGCACCGAGAGGAACCACACACGGTCGTGCATGTGCGCAAAGTCATGCAGGCCGTTGAAGTGCTTGTTGTAGTGGCTCATGGCGTGGATCTGGGTCTGCACGTGGCGCAGTTCGTCGATGGCCTGCATCTGGCAGGCGATTCGTGCACCGGCGCCGCTGAACTGCCGCCCGACCCGGGCGAAACCTTGATAGGCCTGGTATTCCAGCGGCGTGACACCGGACAGGAACAGCTTCAGCGCGTTGACGTAACGGGCGTCCGACAGCGTGGTATGGCCGTTGTTTTGCGAGAACGCATCGAAGATCGCGTAGAGCTTTTTCTCTTTCTCGGCCTGGTACTTCCAGTAGGTGTCCATGGTCAGGCGGAACGGGTCTTCCCACTTGTCCCAGTCGGTGATCTTGATCCCTTCGAAACGCTCATGGGGGTAGATGTCCTCGTGGGTCTGGTAGCTCGGCTCCCAGTCCAGGTCACGGGTCATGCAGCGGTATTTTTCTTTGGCATTAAGGCGTTTTTTCACGGCCATGATGGCACTCCCGAATTCTTGTGATGGATCAAACGGCTGTCGGCGACGGATCAGCTGTTCCAGTACAGGGAAAAACTGTCGTCCTCTTCCACGACGTTGCCGCCCAGGGTGATCACGTACATCAGCATTTCCTGAATGTCCCAGACGCTGCCGGTCAGCGCCTCGACCGTTTCGCGGCGGATATCCAGCCGGCCCTGGGCTTCAATGCGGATCATCGAAGGCTGGTGCTGGATCTCGGCATGGGGGTTGTCCTGGACGATGGCGTCGACGATCGAGCGCGCGTAGTCGGTGTCCTGCAGGTTCATGTAAACGAGGGAAGTCATGCTTGGGCTCCTGTCAGGCCGAGCTTTTTCAGGCGCGAGTCGAATTCGCTGCACACCGCATCCAGTGCCGATTGATCGAGGCCCAGGGCCGCCAGCGCTTGCAGCGCCTCGACCGAGCGATGGCTCCAGTGATCGATCCAGCCTTGCACCAGTGCCTTGTTGGCGGCGCTTTCGTTGACCACGGTCTTGAGCAGGGCATCGACCCAGCGCTGGCTTTCGGCGAACCACAGGCGCATGAATTCGGTCAGCATGCCGACCTGGCCGGCGCCGTTGGCCGTCAGTTGTTCGTCGAGTTTGTGGAACAGCAGCGGGTACACCAGGCCGTCGCTGACCAGGTTTTGCGCCACGGTCAATTCGAACCAGTCGCGCACCACCAGGGTGTCCTCGACGTAGCGGCGCATGCCCTGCCATGCCGGGTCGTTCAGCCATTGCTGCTTGGCCTGGGCCAGCAACTGGACATCGCCGTCGTCGAGCATCAGGCCGATGCGCGACAGGTACTGGGCGATGCCCAGGCGGTCCATGGCCTGGAACATGTGCATCTGCGTCACGCTGGTGCCAAAGCCATCGGCGGCGATGTTGCTGTTGTTCATGTTGGCGCCCATCTCGGCGTGGCGCAGCGGCAACAACAGCTTGCTGATCAGCTGGACGTTGGTGCTGGACAGACCGGCGAGCATGTCGCGCTTCTCGCAGAACGCGTAATCGTGCTCGGCGTTTTCCTGCATCTTGGCCCGGGCCTGGACGTAGGCGCCGTAGTAGTACTGGCGCGGATCGCTGACGGCGTACCAGTCGGCCATGACCACCGCAGTGCGGGTGGCGTCGTTGAGCAACTTGTCTGGCTGCCACAGCGGCCGGTAATGGAAATTGGTCGCCGACTCCAGGTCGAAACTGGCTTCCTGATAACGGCTGGCCACCTTGTCACCAAAGCGGCGACGGGTGTGGCTGAAGGTGTTGCGGATCGTCTCGACGGTCGTCGTCTTGATCTCGACACTCATGGAGTGGACTCCTGTGGTTTTTGTTGTGTTGGGTGGGCGGCGACCTGATCAGCGTCGCGGGTTTCGCCGTAGCGCCACTTCTGCGCATCGGCGTCGAGGGCCTCGGACATCCGGGCGTCCATGTGCTGCACGCGGTTGTTTTCGCAAAACTGCCGGAACGCCTGACGCGGCAGCACCAACTCGACGAACAGGTCGGGATAGCCGATGGCGAAATCGAATTCGACGAAGGTGGCGTCAGGCTCGCTGCGTACACGGATGTAGCGCGGCATCTGATCGAAGGTGCTGCCAGGTTGGCTCATGCTCGGGTACTCCCTTGTTATGGTCGGGGTACGGAGCAACAAGGGTGCCAGCGACGAAAAATCGTTCGAAATTGATTTTTTATTTGTTTAAAAACAAACAGTTAAACGCACGCACCGACCACCTTGCAGGGTTCAAGACCGGCTGCCGGACAAGACCTCGGCAGCGGCAAATTGATCATTTGATCAATCGCCCCCGGCCCCTTCGAGCAAATGAGCAATCATCCGGCGATTGACTTTTGGTCCGCTTTCAGGCCGCTTAGAAAAAGAAAAAGCGACCCTGCCTTGCCTGAAAAACCGAGGTCGCTACGATGCCCGGAACAATCCGCCAAAAGCCTGAGCGGACCGCATCGCCACCCCAATAACTACAAATCAGGGGCGCACTGAATGATCACCACGTACAAGGCTACCCAGCACCCGCCGTCGCTCAAGGATCTGAGCGACCAGGTGCGCTTTCTCGGCAGCGAAGGGAAAATCTGGCTGGACGAACAACGCATGTTGTTGATCCAGGTTTCGATGATGGCGTCCTGCAGACGCGAGTTGATCGAGATGCTCGGCGTCGAGCGCGCCAAGGGATTTTTCCTGCGCCTGGGCTATCAGTCCGGGCTCAAGGATGCGGAGCTGGCGCGCAAATTGCGGCCCCAGGGCAGTGATGTGGACATGTTCTTCACCGGCCCGCAACTGCACTCGCTCAAGGGCATGGTCAACGTGCGTCCGCAGACCATCGATATCGATCTGGAGAACGGCCAGTTCTATGCTGATATCGAATGGCAGGACTCCTTCGAAGTGGAAAACTGCCAGACCGAGAACCTCCACTCCGATCAGCCGGTGTGCTGGATGCTGCTCGGTTATGCCATCAGCTACAGCTCGTTTTTCCTTGGTCGGCAGATCATCTACAAGGAGGTCAGTTGCCGCGGTTGCGGCGACGCGCATTGCCGGATCATCGGCAAGCCCGCCGAGCAGTGGGACGACGCCGAAGAGATCATGCGCTACTTCCAGAGCGACCCGATCATCGATGAACTGCAAGCGCTGCAGGTGCAAGTGGCCAACATGCGCCAGCGCTTGCAGATTGAAGCCGGCAAGTTCTACGGCATCGGCCAGTCGGCGGTGTACCGCAGGACCTGCGCACTGATCGACAAGGTCGCCTTGGGCAAGGCCTCGGTGTTGCTGTTGGGCGAGACCGGCGTGGGCAAGGAAGTGATCGCCCGCAGCCTGCACCTGCGCAGCGAACGGGCCGGCGGGCCCTTTGTCGCGCTGAACTGCGCGGCCATCCCGCCAGACCTGATTGAAGCGGAGCTGTTCGGCGTGGAAAAAGGCGCCTACACCGGTGCCCAGCAATCGCGAATGGGGCGTTTCGAGCGGGCCAATGGCGGCTCGTTGTTCCTCGATGAAATCGTCGAATTGACCCCGCGCGCGCAAGCCTCGCTGCTGCGGGTCTTGCAGGAAGAGGAACTGGAACGGGTCGGTGATTCGCAGACCCGCAAGGTCGACGTGCGGGTCATCACCGCGACCCACGAAGACCTGGAAAACGCGGTCAAGCAAGGGCGTTTCCGGGCGGACCTGTTCTACCGCCTGAACGTGTTCCCGGTGCGCATTCCGGCCTTGCGCGAACGCCGCGAAGACATCCCGCTGCTGATCGAACACTTCCTCGAAAAACTGCACGCCAGCTACAAGAAAAAAACCCTCGGCCTGTCGGACCGGGCGCTGCAGGTGTGCCTGCACTACGACTGGCCCGGCAATATCCGCGAGC
The DNA here is from genome assembly GCF_054481235.1 of Pseudomonas fluorescens group sp. PF-69. Classification (NCBI taxonomy): domain Bacteria; kingdom Pseudomonadati; phylum Pseudomonadota; class Gammaproteobacteria; order Pseudomonadales; family Pseudomonadaceae; genus Pseudomonas; species Pseudomonas fluorescens group sp. PF-69. The sequence continues at coordinate 5,848,404 of NZ_JBTMNC010000001.1, forward strand.
TGGAAAACCTGATGGAGCGCGGCGTGATCATCACCGACGAAAACCAGAGCATCACCGTCGACGCCCTCTTCCCGCATTCACCGCAACTGGCCGAAAGCATTGGCCTGGCCAGCGATGGACGCCTGGTCAAATCGACGCTCGCCAGCGGCCAGGACTGGATCGACAGCATCATCGACAGCGGTATCGGCCTGGATGGCGTGGAAGATGCGTTGATTCAGGCAGCTATGGAACGCAGCCAGCACAACGTCTCGGAGGCGGCCCGCCTGCTGGGCCTGACCCGACCCGCGCTGGCGTACCGCCTGAAAAAATCCCCCTGGACACACAACAGCGACAGCGTGTAGATGACGATGAAGCGGCTCCGATCAACGTCGCGGCCGGCTTCGGTGTTCGACTGGCCATTGCGCAGCGAGAAGCCGACGTTCTTCAACGTGCCCGCCACCCACTGCCCGATACCCCTGGGGGTGTTCCTGGTGATTTCTTATCGTTATTCGGTTTTTTCGCCGCCAACTTCCGCACGCACGAGTACGCGCCCGATGAATGGCCATGGGTATCAAGGCCGGGAAGTGACGGATTACGGTGTTGGCGGCTGGCGCTCGGCGAAACGCTTAAAACAATTCGAGGCGTGACAGAAGCGTGTTGTCGGACCCTGGCCAATACTGCAAGGGTCGCCCTGCAAGCCGGAGTTGAAAGATGCCGCTGACTCTTTACTACCATCCGCTGTCGTCGTACTGCCACAAAGTGCTGGTCGCGCTCTATGAACAGGCCATCGAATTCGAGAAGAAGATCATCGACCTCACCAGCGAGGCGGACCGATCAGTGCTCCAGGCGCTCTGGCCGCCGTGCAAGTTCCCGGTCATCCGCGATCACGGGCGCCAGCGCAACCTGGCGGAGTCGAGTGTCATCATCGAGTACCTGGACCACTTCCATGCTGGCCAGCACCCGCTGATTCCCGCTGATTGGGACACCGCGCTGGAGGTGCGCCTGTGGGACCGCTTCTTCGACCTTCATGTGCAGACCCCGATGCAGCAGATCGTTGCCGATCGGATGCGTGCGGCCCATGGCGACCTGACCCGCGAACGCGCCGCGCTGATGACCGCCTATGGCATGCTCGAACGCCAGTTGGCCGGTCGTACCTGGGTGGCCAGCCCGGACTTCAGCCTGGCCGATTGCGCCGCCTGCCCGGCACTTTTCTATGCCAGCACCTTGCTGCCGTTTCCCGAGGACTGCCGGCACTTGCAGGGGTATTTCGAACGGTTGACCCAGCGGCCGTCGTTCCAGCGGGTCATCGACGAAGCCCGGCCTTACTTTTCGCTCTATCCGTTTGCCGAGGCCATCCCGCAGCGGTTTCGCTAGCCGCTGCCCGGCATTGGCCCGCCCCTTGCTTTGGCTGATGGTGCGCATCGGCACAATCGGCAGCGGAGGTAGACATGGGGGCGCAAGCATGGGTGGCAGTATTCATCCTTGCCGTGGCAGGGGTGATCGTCCTGGCGACGTTGTCGGCCACGTCATTGCTGAGCTCGACAACGTCCACGGCCATCGGCATTGCCGAGCAGGTCGCCACGGACATTCAGCTGCTGGCCGCTCTGGCGCTGAATCCGGCGCAGACGATAATCATGATCGCCCTACAGGCCACAGGCCTGGCGACGATCACGCCGTTCATGCAGGCGTTGAACCTGGTCATGATCGCAGCAACCCTGTAGGCGATGAATCCTGGGGTAAAACCAACGCCCGAGCGCTGTTCCCCTCTCCCCCCAAAAACCGCCCAAACACAGGAATTTCCCCCACAGTCGGGGACCTTTGACACTCGCAGACGACATGACCGACTGGCCGCCTCAGGTTGCGGCTCCGGCATTCCCGGCCTATGGTCCAAACGAAGATTTGCCACAAATGGCGCGATGACGCGCCGCTGGTTTCTGTCTTTCCACTGCGAATTTCCACAGGAGGTGACGACATGCCAAACGACTCCCGCCCCGCCGTACTCGAACTGATCGGCAACACGCCCCTGGTGCGTGTCAGCCGTTTCGATACCGGCCCGTGCACCCTGTTCCTCAAGCTTGAATCGCAGAACCCCGGTGGCTCGATCAAGGACCGCATCGGCCTGGCGATGATCGATACCGCCGAGCGCGATGGCCGCCTGCGGCCCGGTGGCACCATCGTTGAAGCCACCGCCGGCAATACCGGCCTCGGCCTGGCCCTGGTCGGTCGCGCCAAGGGCTACCGGGTGGTGCTGGTGGTGCCGGACAAAATGTCCACGGAAAAAGTCCTGCACCTCAAGGCCATGGGCGCCGAAGTGCACATCACCCGCTCCGACGTCGGCAAGGGCCATCCCGAGTACTACCAGGACGTCGCCGCGCGGCTGGCAAAGGATATTCCCGACGCTTTCTTCGCCGACCAGTTCAACAACCCGGCCAACCCGCTGGCCCACGAATGCAGCACCGCCCCGGAGATCTGGGCGCAGACCCAGCATGATCTGGACGCCATCGTGGTCGGCGTCGGCTCGGCCGGCACGCTGACCGGGCTGACGCGTTTCTTCAAACGGGTGCAGCCCGACCTGGAGATGGTGCTGGCTGACCCGGTCGGCTCAGTGATGGCCCAATACAGCCGCGACGGCACCCTGCCGACGCCCGGGTCCTGGGCGGTGGAAGGCATCGGCGAAGACTTCATTCCCTCGATTGCCGACCTTTCCAGCGTGCGCCACGCCTACTCGATCAGCGACGAGGAAAGCTTCGATCACGCCCGGCAACTGCTGCGCGCCGAAGGCATCCTCGGTGGCTCCTCGACCGGCACGTTGCTGGCCGCGGCGCTGCGTTACTGCCGCGAGCAGACCAAGCCGAAACGGGTGGTCAGCTTCGTCTGTGACACCGGCACCCGCTACCTGTCGAAGATCTACAACGACCAGTGGATGTCCGATCAGGGCCTGCTGCAGAGCAAGCGCTACGGCGACCTGCGCGACGTGATCGCGCGGCGTTTCGAAGATGGCCGGGTGATCAGCGTCGGACCCGATGACACCCTGCTCACCGCCTTCCAGCGCATGCGCCTGGCGGATGTGTCGCAACTGCCGGTGCTGGTCGATGGCCAGCGGCTGATCGGGGTGATCGACGAATCCGACATTCTGCTGCGGGTGCACCAGGACGCTTCGCAATTTCGCCTGACCGTGGCCGGCGCGATGACCGACAAACTGCAAACCCTGCCGCCCGGCGCCAGCCTGGCCGAGCTGCAGGCAGAGCTCGACCGCGGCCTGGTGGCCATCATCGCCGACGCGTCGGGCTTTCATGGCCTGATTACCCGGTTCGACATGCTCAATCACTTACGGAGATCCCTTGCATGAGCCAGCACGATAAAGACGCCGCGCCACAGGGCTTCGCCACCCGGGTGATCCACGCGGGACAGGCGCCGGACCCTTCCACCGGGGCGCTGATGCCGCCCATTTATGCCAACTCCACCTATTTGCAGCAAAGCCCCGGCGTTCATAAAGGCCTCGACTACGGACGCTCGCACAACCCGACGCGCTGGGCACTGGAGCGTTGCGTGGCCGATCTCGAAGGTGGCACCCAGGCCTTCGCTTTCGCATCCGGGCTGGCAACGATCTCCACCGTGCTGGAGCTGCTAGACGCCGGCTCGCACGTGGTCTCCGGCAATGATTTGTACGGCGGGACCTTCCGCCTGTTCGACAAGGTGCGCCAGCGCAGCGCCGGGCATCGCTTCAGCTTCGTCGACTTGACCGACCTGGCAGCGTTCGAGGCGGCACTGCAAGACAACACCCGGATGGTCATGGTCGAGACGCCGAGCAATCCCCTGCTGCGCCTGTCCGACCTCGCCGCCATCGCCCGCATCTGCCGTGCCCGGGGCATTATCTGCGTGGCCGACAACACCTTTGCCAGCCCGTATATCCAGCGCCCGCTGGAGCTGGGTTTCGACATCGTGCTGCACTCGACGACCAAGTACCTCAACGGCCACTCCGACGTGATCGGCGGCATCGCGGTGGTCGGGCAGAACGCCGAACTGGCCGAGCGCCTGGGCTTCCTGCAAAACGCGGTGGGCGCGATTGCCGGCCCGTTCGACGCCTTCCTCACCCTGCGCGGGGTCAAGACCCTGGCGCTGCGCATGGAGCGTCACTGCAGCAATGCGCTGGCGCTGGCGCAATGGCTGGAGCACCAGCCGCAGGTGGCGCGCGTCTACTATCCGGGCCTGGCATCGCATCCGCAGCACGAGCTGGCGCGGCGACAAATGCGCGGTTACGGCGGGATGATCTCCCTCGACCTCAACACCGACCTGGCCGGTTCCAGGCGTTTCCTCGAAAACGTCCGGATTTTTGCCCTGGCCGAAAGCCTGGGGGGTGTGGAAAGCCTGATCGAACACCCGGCGATCATGACCCACGCCACCATCCCAGCCGACACCCGTGCACAGTTGGGTATCGGCGATGCGCTGGTGCGCTTGTCCGTGGGGGTCGAGGATGTCGAAGACCTGCGTGGGGATCTGGCTCAGGCGCTGGCGCGGATCTGAAGTCGCCGGCAGAGGCTCGATGGAGACTCTGCCAGCGCTTCTCGCCTGCGCAAAGGGTCATGGACTATCAGGTTCAACGATCCTGAGCCAGGGCCAGCGCGCCTGATAACTTTTCGCCTTTTGCGCGAACAGGTCTGGCTTGGGATTCTTGCGATTGATACGCAGCAGACCGTGCTCGGTGTCGGCCAGGCCGTTGGGGGCGTAGAGTTCGCCGGTTTCAACATCCAGACCGATGCAGGTGCCGGCGATCAGGTAGCGATCGATTCCGTCCCTGGCCGACTGAAGCTGAGGATAGGCCCCGCCAAACCGCTGGCCGTACCACAGGTGCACGCGAGCCTGGTTCCTGATTTCGACGTTGGCGTCCAGGTCCCGGAACAGGCGCTGCGCGCACTGAATGACCTCATTCTCGGCTTCCCAGGAGAGATCCTCGTCGAAGTAGAAGACGTCGTAGTCCTTCACGCCCCATGCGGCCGGCCGCTGCGCTTGATGGTTCCATACAGCCTGGAACAGGCAACCGGCCGTGAGCATGCACTCGGACAAACCCAGTGCAGGCAAACGTGCGGTCAATTCAGCGTTGACTGGATTGGTCATTGCGATGCTGACCAGGCTTTCGACCGTCAATGTCATGTGCTTCGTCCCTTGTAAATCGCTCCAGTGCTGGCCAGCGACAATAGCGCAATTTTCCGGGACGCCGCTTCACTCGACGGTCAAATCAGCAAATCCTCATAGAACGCGCCGAAGGGACGCTCGGGATGGGCGATCTGGATTTCCAGAATCCACAGGCCGGTATTCGGGCATTGATCCAGGTCCCCGAGGTCGCCACCCCGGTAGATCGCATGGGGAAAATCGCTGACCCGATGACCCTTGATGTCCAGATTGAGCCTCCAGCCCATGGCCGTTGCCTGAGCGGCGGCATAGTCATAAAGCACCACGCCGGACACCCGCTCGCTGCGCCAAAAGCTTTCGACCCGGTCAAACAGATCCTTGGCCGCCGCCGCACAGGCGATCATTTGCGGATCGGAACCGGTGGTGAATGTCGCGCCGGCATCCCCTTCGTGGCCCTGCCAGACCACGCCCATGTCGATGAAGAAAATGTCCTCTTCGCCCAACTGCGGGTCGCCATCGGAACGCTGCTTGAACGTCTTGAGCGTATTGGCACCGAAGCGCACCAGCAGTGGATGCCAGATTCGATCCATGCCCAGTTCGGACAACACCTGCTTGCCAAGCGACTGCGCCTCGGACTCGCGCATGCCCGGGGTGATGACGCGGGCAATCTGATCGATCGCCTTCCAGGTCATGTGCTGCGCATGGCGCATCGATTCCAGTTGGTAACGTTCGCCTACCGCCTCTTTACCGCTCAGGGCCATGGTCATGAGTCATTCCTTGTTTAAGACCGCGCATGTGATCGCTGTATATCTTTTTATATTGCGATATTCAAGATCAAGGCAGGGAGTCATGACACAGGCTGCGTTAAACCGGTGAAATAGTGGCCAGTACGCCGATCAGGATCGTCAGTATCAGAAAGCCACCGAGAAAAAATGCCATCTTGCCCATAAGTCTTCCTCCAGCTTGAAAGTACGGTGCAATCACGGCGGCGACTGCCGACCGTACCGTTATTGTGGAGCGCCAGCTGAGTACGTTACAGAGGCAGAAAGCGCAGAAAAATACGGATCAGATGAACATCCGCCCAGGACAAGGCTCTGCACGCGAGCCCGGCAAACGCACAACCTGCGGGAGCCAGCTTGCTGGCGATGGACTCCAGTGCGCCGCGTTTAACCGGGCCACACGCGTTATCGTTAACGACCATCGCTGGCAGGCCAGCTCCCACAGGGGATTTGGGTCGGGCGCAGAGGGTGTGGGTATGGCACCGTCTTGTAGGAGCCAGCCTGCTGGCGATGGACTCCAGTGCGCCGCGTTTAACCGGGCCACACGCGTTATCGTTAACGACCATCGCTGGCAAGCCAGCTCCCACAGGGGATTTGGGTCGGGCGCAGAGGGTGTGGCACCGTCTTGTAGGAGCCAGCCCGCTGGCGATGGACTCCAGTGCGCCGCGTTTAACCAGGCCACACGCATTAACGTTAACGACCATCGCTGGCAAGCCAGCTCCCACAGGGGATTTGGGTCGGGCGCAGAGGGTGTGGGTGTGGCACCGTCTTGTAGGAGCCAGCCTGCTGGCGATGGACTCCAGTGCGCCGCGTTTAACCAGGCCACACGCGTTAACGTTAACGACCATCGCTGGCAAGCCAGCTCCCACAGGGGATTTGGGTCGGGCGCAGAGGGTGTGGCACCGTCTTGTAGGAGCCAGCCTGCTGGCGATGGACTCCAGTGCGCCGCGTTTAACCGGGCCACACGCGTTATCGTTAACGACCATCGCTGGCAGGCCAGCTCCCACAGGGGATTTGGGTCGGGCGCAGAGGGTGTGGGTGTGGCACCGTCTTGTAGGAGCCAGCCTGCTGGCGATGGACTCCAGTGCGCCGCGTTTAACCGGGCCACACGCGTTATCGTTAACGACCATCGCTGGCAAGCCAGCTCCCACAGGGGATTTGGGTCGGGCGCAGAGGGTGTGGCACCGTCTTGTAGGAGCCAGCCTGCTGGCGATGGACTCCAGTGCGCCGCGTTTAACCGGGCCACACGCGTTATCGTTAACGACCATCGCTGGCAAGCCAGCTCCCACAATGGATCGGGCGCATCTGCGAGTGATTGGTCGGCTGTCAGGCCGCCTTCGCAGGCAAGCCACCTACAGGCGTTAAAAAAATGCCCGCTGACCGTCACCGGTTCAGCGGGCTTTCTTTATCGCGGATCAGCTCATCCGGGCGTCCCGTTCACAACGACGGGACCTGCGGATCACAACGCCATATCCGTCGAGGCGTTCTCCTTTGGCGCCTTCGGCTTTTCAGCCTCGACAGCCGGAGCAGCAACCTGACCGATCACCGGTGGCGGAGTCAGTTCCAGCACCTTGGCGGTGTAGGCCCACTCTTGCGCCACTTTCTCGGGGCTGGCATTGAGCGCGGTGCCGTAGCTCGGCACGATCTGGTGCAGCTTCTCTTGCCAGGCCGGGGTCGCGACCTTGTCCTTGAAGACTTTCTGCAGTACCGACAGCATGATCGGTGCAGCGGTCGAAGCGCCTGGCGATGCGCCCAGCAGGCCGGCGATGGTGCCGTCCTGGGAAGCAACGATCTCGGTGCCCAGTTTCAGCACGCCACCGGCAGCCTCATCACGCTTGATGATCTGCACGCGCTGGCCCGCTTGCCACAGGCGCCAGTCTTCGGCCTTGGCGTTCGGGAAATACTCCTTCAGGGCATTGAGGCGATCTTCATCCGACAGCATCAGTTGACCGGCCAGGTACTCGACCAGCGGGTATTCCTTGATGCCGACCTTGGTCATTGGCCACACGTTGTGCGTGGTCGTGGTGGTCAGCAGGTCCAGGTACGAGCCTTCCTTGAGGAACTTGGTCGAGAAGGTCGCGAACGGGCCAAACAGGATCACGCGCTTGCCGTCCAGCACGCGGGTGTCCAGGTGCGGGACCGACATCGGCGGTGCGCCCACGGAGGCTTTGCCGTAGGCCTTGGCCAGGTGTTGCTCGGCGATGGCCGGGTTTTCGGTCACCAGGAACGAGCCACCCACCGGGAAGCCTGCGTATTCCCTGGCTTCAGGAATGCCGGACTTCTGCAGCAGGTGCAGGGCACCGCCGCCAGCGCCGATGAACACGAACCTGGCGTCGGTTTCGGATTGGCTGCCGTCTTTGAGGTTTTTGTAGCTGACGCGCCAGCTGCCGTCTGCGTTCTTGGTGATGTCCTGCACTTCGCTGGACAGCTTCAAGTCGAATTTCGGCGTGGTTTGCAGGTGAGCCACGAATTGACGCGTGATTTCGCCGAAGTTCACGTCGGTGCCGATCGGAGACCAGGTGGCCGCGACTTTCTGGTTCGGGTCACGCCCTTCCATCATCAGCGGAACCCACTTCTTGATCACCGCCGGGTCTTCGGAGTACTGCATGCCGGCGAACAGCGGGCTCGCTTGCAGGGCTTCGTAGCGCTTTTTCAGGAACTTGATGTTGTCATCGCCCCACACAAAGCTCATGTGCGGCGTGGAGTTGATGAACGAACGCGGGTTTTTCAGCACGCCTTGCTGAACCTGCCAGGCCCAGAACTGACGGGAGATCTGGAAAGCTTCGTTGATTTCAACGGCTTTCGGGATCGAGACTTTGCCGTTCTCGTCTTCCGGGGTGTAGTTCAATTCGGCCAGGGCGGAGTGACCGGTACCGGCGTTGTTCCAGCCGTTGGAGCTCTCCAGGGCGACGCCATCGAGACGCTCGATCATTTCCATAGAGGTACCGGGTTCCAGCTCATTGAGCCAGACGCCGAGGGTCGCACTCATGATGCCGCCACCAATCAGCAGCACGTCGACTTTCCTGGCTTCTTCGGCCTGGGCCGTCGTCATCCCCAACGACAGGGCCAGCCCCAGCAGGGCCGTGTTCACTTTTTTAAACATCTGTAGCACCTATGATAAAACGCAATCCGCCCTTCCATCGTCACTCACGAGCCTTGATTCACGGCATTCAGGCAGGCTGCCACAGGTTCTCGCGCATGACATCCGGAGGGTGGGCACACAAGGCCGACTGTATCGACCCCAGTTATATGTCCCTTCTGAACTGACTTTTTATCTTTTTTGGCTTCAGCTACTTGAGCGACAGTGATTCCGTTCGCCTGTCTCAAGAACAGGAAAACCGAATAGGTCAAACCAAGTTGGCGCGAAGAATATCACGACATGGCAAACCCGCGGTTGATGGATCTGCGGGAGCCCGGCTTGCGGTGCAGGGGCGACTATACTCACTGGTCATCCGTTGAGCCTGTGAGGAACCGCCCATGAGCGATAAAGACGACCTGCGCAAATACTCCTCTCAAGTCATCGACGGCGTGGAAGCCGCACCCGCCCGCGCCATGCTCCGTGCAGTGGGCTTCACCGACGAAGACTTCAAGAAACCGCAAATCGGCATTGCTTCCACCTGGGCGATGGTCACACCTTGCAACATGCACATCGACAAACTCGCGATCGAAGCCGAAAAAGGCGCGAATGCCGCCGGTGCCAAGGGCGTGATTTTCAACACCATCACCATTTCCGACGGCATCGCCAATGGCACCGAAGGCATGAAATATTCGCTGGTGTCCCGTGAGGTGATCGCCGACTCCATCGAGGTGGTGGCCGGTTGCGAAGGCTTCGACGGACTGGTGACCCTGGGCGGTTGCGACAAGAACATGCCGGGATGCCTGATCGGCATGGCGCGGCTGAACCGGCCGTCGATCTTCGTCTATGGCGGCACCATCCGCCCCGGTGCCGGGCACACCGACATCATTTCCGTGTTCGAGGCCGTGGGCCAGCATGCGCGCGGCGATATCAGCGAGATCCAGGTCAAACAGATCGAGGAAGTGGCCATTCCCGGCCCCGGTTCCTGCGGCGGCATGTACACCGCCAACACCATGGCTTCGGCCATCGAGGCACTGGGCATGAGCCTGCCCGGTTCCAGCTCCCAGGACGCCATCGGCAGCGACAAGGCTTCGGACAGTTTCCGGGCCGGCCAGCAGGTCATGGAACTGCTCAGGCTTGACCTCAAACCGCGCGACATCATGACCCGCAAGGCCTTCGAAAATGCCATCCGCGTGGTGATCGCCCTCGCCGGCTCGACCAACGCCGTGTTGCACCTGTTGGCCATGGCCCACGCGGTCGATGTCGAACTGACCCTCGATGACTTCGTCGAACTGGGCAAGGTTTCTCCCGTGGTCGCCGACCTGCGCCCCAGCGGCAAATACATGATGAGCGAACTGGTGGCCATCGGCGGCATTCAACCCTTGATGAAACGCATGCTGGCAGCCGGGATGCTGCATGGCGATGTGCTGACCGTCACCGGCAAGACCCTGGCCGAAAACCTCGAGCACGTCCCCGACTACCCCGCCGGCCAGGACGTGATCCTGCCCTTCGACCAACCGGTCAAGAAGGACTCGCACCTGGTGATCCTGCGCGGCAATCTCTCCCCCACCGGTGCCGTGGCCAAGATCACCGGCAAGGAAGGCCTGCGCTTTGAAGGCACGGCACGGGTCTACCACGGCGAAGAAGATGCGCTGGCGGGCATCCTCAACGGTGAAGTGCAACCTGGCGACGTGATCGTGATCCGTTACGAAGGCCCCAAGGGCGGGCCGGGCATGCGCGAAATGCTCTCGCCGACCTCGGCGGTGATGGGCAAGGGATTGGGCAAGGAGGTGGCGCTGATCACCGACGGCCGTTTCTCCGGCGGCTCACACGGTTTTGTCGTGGGGCATATCACGCCCGAGGCGTTTGACGGCGGGCCGATTGCGCTGGTCGAAAACGGTGACAACATCACCATCGACGCCGAAACCCGACAGATCACGGTCGATGTATCCGATGCCGACCTGGCCGAACGCAAGAGCCGTTGGGTGCGGCCAGAGCCGAAGTACAAACGCGGGGTGCTGGCCAAGTACGCGAAGACCGTGTCCAGCGCCTCTGAAGGTGCCGTCACGGACAAATACCTCTAAAGCCGCCCTGTGCCCCGGATTTCCGGCTCGACCAATGACCATTGTGGGAGCGAGCTTGCTCGCGATGGCGTCGGCTCTGCCAGCATTGATGGTGGATGTGCTGACGCCTTCGCTGCGATGCGGCGACCCGACAAGCCAGCTCCGGTATCAATGCCCGCGGATGTAGTGTTCGAACTGCCGGATCAAGTCGGCCTGCTCGACAATCGCTTCCTTGACCAGATCGCCAATCGACAGCAAACCAATCAGCTCGCCATTCTCGACCACGGGCAAGTGACGCAAATGGCTGTCAGTCATGACCGCCATGCAATGCTCGATGCTCTGTTGGCTATCGGCCGTAATCACCGGGGAACTCATGATCGCCCGGACCGGCGTGCCGACTGACGAACGCCCCAGCAAAACGACCTTGCGCGCATAGTCGCGCTCGCTGATCACCCCGACGACTTCGCCCCTTTCGATCACCGGCAGAGCACCGACGTTCTTTTCGGCCATTTTCTTCACGGCCTCGAGCACCATGGCGTCCGGCGCGATGCTGTGCACCTGCTGGTTTTCCACGACCTTGAGCTTGAGCAACTGTGCGGCTGTCTTCATATCCGACTCCTGGTGTGAATGGCCTGAACCGTCAGGCCACCCCGACCTCCACGACCCCATCGTTCAACCGCACCGGCCAGACCCGCAGACGCTGTTGCGGGTACTCCAGGCAGGTGCCGTCCTCCAGGCGAAAATGCTGCTTGTAGATCGGCGACGCCACCACCAGATCGCCCTTGAGGCTGCCGACCAGGCCGCGACCGATGACATTGGCCCCCGATTGCGGGTCGTGGTTGTCGATGGCGTAGAGGTTTTTGCCTTCAACGCCCGGCAGGTAGAACAGCGCCACTTGCGCGCCGTCCAGCCACACCACCACACCGGAGTCATTCACCAGATCCTGCTGACTGCACACCGATTGCCAGACGGCTGAGGCACCGGTTTCAACGCGTTGGGTATTGGACTGAGTCATCAGACAGTCTCCTCGGTAACAGGGATCAGGTTGAGTTCGGCCGCCATGATCGGCCGGCGTTGACCACGTTCCTGGACAAAGTGAATGTCCGGGTCCGGGCGTTTGTCATTGACGAAGGTGCGGAAGCGCTTGAGCTTTTCCGGGTCCTTGAGGGCGTTGGCCCACTCGCATTCATAGCGGTTGACCACCAGCTGCATCTGCGACTCCAGTTCGGCGCCCAGGCCCAGGCTGTCGTGGATGATCACGTCCTTGAGGTAATCCAGGCCGCCCTCCAGGCTTTCGCGCCAGACCGAGGTGCGTTGCAGTTTGTCGGCGGTGCGGATGTAGAACATCAGGAAGCGGTCGATGTAGCGGATCAGGGTCTCATCGTCGAGGTCGGTGGCGAACAGTTCGGCGTGACGCGGACGCATGCCACCGTTGCCGGCGACGTAGAGGTTCCAGCCTTTCTCGGTGGCGATCACGCCGACGTCCTTGCTTTGCGCCTCGGCGCACTCGCGGGTGCAACCGGACACCGCGAACTTGAGCTTGTGCGGCGAACGCAGGCCCTTGTAGCGGCCTTCAATGGTCAGGGCCATTTGCACACTGTCCTGCACGCCGTAGCGGCACCAGGTGCTGCCGACGCAAGATTTCACCGTACGGGTCGATTTGCCGTAGGCGTGGCCGGTTTCGAAACCGGCTTCGATCAACTCGGCCCAGATGTCCGGCAACTCATGCAACTGGGCGCCGAACAGGTCGATGCGCTGGCCACCGGTGATCTTGGTGTAGAGGTCGTATTTCTTCGCGACCACGCCTATGGCAATCAGCTTGTCGGCGGTGATCTCGCCACCGGGAATGCGCGGCACCACCGAATAGGTGCCGTTCTTCTGCATGTTGGCCATGAAGGTGTCGTTGGTGTCCTGCAACGGCACCAGCGACGGGTCCATGATCGGCTGGTTCCAGCACGACGCGAGGATCGAGCCCACGGCCGGCTTACACACGTCGCAACCGGTGTGACCCCGGCCATGTTTGGCCAGCAGTTCTTCGAAGGTGATCACCCCTTCCACCCGCACCAGCGCATACAGCTCCTGGCGGGTGTAGGCGAAGTGCTCGCACAGGCTCTTGTCGACACTGACGCCCCGGGCGATCAACTCATGCTCGAAGACTTGCTTGAGCAGACCGGCGCAACCGCCGCAGCCGGTACAGGCCTTGGTCTGTGACTTGAGCAGGCCGAGGTCGGTGCAACCGCCGTCGATGGCCGAGCAGATGGCGCCCTTGGTCACGTTGTGGCAAGAGCAGATCGTCGCCGCTTCCGGCAAGGCGCCCGGCCCCAGGGTTGGAGCGCCTTCGGACGACGGCAGAATCAGCGCGGCCGGTTCGGACGGCAAGGCAATCGCGTTCTGCATGTATTGCAGCAGGGTGTCGTAGTAGCTGTTGTCGCCGATCAGCACCGCACCCAGCACGCGCTTACCGGTGGCGTCCACCACCAGGCGCCGGTAGCCGGCGCTCGTCTCGTCGATGAACTGGTAGCTGCGGGCGCCCGGCGTATGGGCGTGGGCATCGCCGATGGAGCCGACGTCGACGCCCAGCAGTTTGAGTTTGGTCGACATGTCGGCGCCCTGGAACGGCTCGGCCACGTCATCGCACAGCCGCGCGGCGACGCTGCGCGCCATCTGATAGCCGGGCGCGACCAGACCGAACAGGCTGCCATTCCAGGATGCGCACTCACCGATGGCGTAGATGTTCGGGTCGCAGCTCAAGCAGCTGTCGTCGATCACCACGCCACCGCGGGGGCCGATCTCCAGCGCACATTGGCGAGCCAGCGCATCCTGGGCGCGAATACCGGCGGAGAACACTACAAGGTCGGTTTCGAGGAATTCGTCGTTGGCAAAATTCATCCGATAGCGATAGTCCTCACCGGCGCTGATCGATTGCGTGGCGCGGGACAGGTGCACGCCGACGCCCAGGCGTTCGATTTGTGCCTTGAGCGCCAGGCCACCCAGATCGTCCAGTTGCACCGGCATCAGGCGCGGGGCGAACTCCACGACGTGGGCTTCAAGGCCCAGGCTCTTGAGCGCATTGGCCGCTTCCAGGCCGAGCAGGCCACCGCCGACCACGACGCCGCGCCGGGCATTGACCGCCGCCGCTCGAATGGCATCGAGGTCGTCGAGGGTGCGATAGACCAGGCGCGAATCGCCTTCAGCGCCTTCAATCGGCGGCACAAAGGGGTAGGAGCCGGTGGCCAGGACCAGTTTGTCGTAGCTGACACACCCTTGCGCGGTGATGACCTGACGACGCTCGCGGTCGATTTCCAGCACCGGCGCACCCAGGTGCAGGGTGACGCCGGGCGTCTGGTACAACGACGCATCGCTCAGCGCCAGCGACTCGGCGTCGCGACCGGAGAAGTATTCGGAAAGGTGCACACGGTCGTAAGCGCGCATCGGCTCTTCGCTGAAGACGTGCAAGCGATAGCGGTCAAGGGCTCCGCGCTCGATCAACTGTTCCACACAATGATGTCCGACCATGCCGTTGCCGATCACGACCAGCGTTTGCAGCTTGTTCAACGTGGCTACATTGGAATTCATAAACGACACCTGCCAAAGCCAATCACGGTAAAAAAAAGCAAAAAAAAACGCCTGAAACCTTGCGGTTCCAGGCGTCTTTGCCTGTTCTTTTGCGGTGTTGAAACCAGACGGCTATGCCTGATCCACCGATGTAGCCCACGACCTGTGCGGCCAGTCGATCGTCGTTGACCGAGAGGGCTGTCCCTCTTGTTCAGATGGACTTGAGGGGATCAATGCAGCCTTTGTGCCAGTTGGTGACGGACGCTTTGCGCGACAGGCGAAACTGGACCATCACGCGATGGAAATGGCCGTGCAAGGGTGGGTTAGAGGCGTTCCCTGCGGGATGAGAGGGTTCTGACGGCGAGTGATACGTGACGCCGGAGCACCCGACAAATCGCCTCGCACTGGTGCACGTCGTCAGCCACGGCGCTTTAAAAGTGCATCCAGGGAAGCGCTTCATCCAAACAAAACGGCCAGCTTCAGCAGGGCTGGAACTGGCCGTCAACGCGGTGCGCCCTTCGGGCCTGACCGGCGGTCTTGCGCTTAGAAAATCGAGATCGGGTAATCCACGATCAGACGGGTTTCGTTGTAATCCCCTTCCGCCTGATCGGTGTTGCCGCGGTGCCAGGCTTGGCGCAGTCGCAGCGACAAGTCTTTGGCTGGACCGGTCTGCACTACGTATTTGGCTTCGAAGTTGGTTTCGTGGTGCTTGCCGTCAGATCCATAACCATAGGCCTGATAGGCGCTGCCAACCGGCATGTGGGTGCCGTCGATATTGTCGCCGTTCAGGTAGCGCGTCATGAAGCTCAGCCCCGGCACGCCATAGGCCGCCATGTTCAGGTCGTAACGGGCCTGCCAGGATCTTTCGCCAGGGCCGTTAAAGTCAGAGTACTGAACCGAGTTGGCCAGGAAGATGGAGTCGGCCAAATCACCCGACTTGTTATTACCCACGGCCACATAGTCAAACGGGGTGTCGCCGTGAACTTTCTGGAACGCCAGTGTGACGGTATGAGCACTCAGGAAAGAGTACGCCGCCGCCAACGACCAGGTGGTGTTGTCGATGGCACCGGCATTGGACTGACCGGAATCGAGGGTGCGGTAGATATTGAAGTCCAGGTTCAGTGACTGATCGGCAGTGAACGGGATCGTGTAGTTGGCATTGCCATAGTATTGATGCCAGACGTCCTTGAGGTCCGACGCAAACAAGCTCATCGAAAAATTATCGGTCAGCGTGTACTTGCCGCCGAGGTAGTCAATGCTCTTGGCCGCCACGTTTGCATAACCGGCATACAGTTCATGGCTATTGTTGGTTGTGGCCGGACCGTTACTGGCGGTGAAGTGCCCGGCGTCGAGGTTCAAGCCTTCGATTTCACTGCTCAACAGGTTGAAACCGGTCGCCGTTTGAGGCGTGGCGCGAGTACCCGCCGTGGCCAGGACCGGGTTGTTTGGCTGCAAGTTGCCATAGTGCAGTTCAGTCTTGGAGAACCGGGCCTTGATCGACGCGCCTGCGCTGCTGAAATCATCCTTCGGCCGGCCGCTGTTGTCGACCGGCAAGTTGCCCGAGTACGCATCGCCTTTGCCACCGTCCAGCTTCACCCCCCAGTATCCGTACGCATCCACACCAAAGCCGACGGTGCCTTGGGTGAAGCCGGAGCTGAAGTTGCCTTGTGTCACTTGCAGCCAGTCCTGTTTGCGGCCCGCCGAATTCTTACCGTCACGATCATAATAAAAGTTGCGAAGTAGGAGGTTCAAACTGCTGCCTTCAACAAACCCCTTGGCAGTCGCCTGGTCTTCCACACCAGCGGCTGACGCTAGTTGACTAATACCCAGTGAGACACCTAGCGCCACCAAATTCCACTTCAAAGACATTGTTCGTTCCCCTGTTTTTTAATAGAACTGCCTCGTCTCTCAATGCGCAGTCAACAGGGTGCCCCCTGAAGTCAGGCCGTCAAAAGCGAACAGTTGTAAGTCAATGGCAGATAAGAAAAAAAGAGCTCTAGTCGCAATCTTTTGACTGCGCAGAGTGATACACCGTTTTATAACGGTTTATTTTTTATTACATGGCAGGCCCTAAGGCGAAAGACTTATAGCACTTTCGCGCCGAAACATTGATCCGGTTTCCCGTGAAAGTAATTATCAATTCCTGCAACAATTCAGGCTTATTACAAGCAGATGCCTTAGTCGCTTTGAGCGGGCTCGTTATATAGCCGAAAACACCCCGGCATTTGAGCTTGACTCAAATGTCCAATACTGTAGGCCCCGCGCCACAGAAGACGACGAACACGCCCAATCCAAGCGCACTCATGTATCCGCACGGTGTCCGCAAAGGCGCGATTAGCCGGGGTGTGAACGGCTGACCGCGACCATTTGGCGCATGACCGGCGGGCGACCGATTGAGCGCCACAGGGCAACAGTTTGTTAACATCCACGCGCTTTTTTTCGCCTGATGCGTCAGGCACTGTGGTTTTTCAGTGGTGACACAGGAAGCTTTTTTCCATGAGTACGTTGTATACCCGTCGCACCGTCCTGCACGGCATGGGCCTGCTGAGCCTTGGCCTGCTCGCCGGCTGTGATGACAGCAGCAAGCTGTCGTTCAAGTACGGCAAGGATCTGAGCGACAAGATCATGGGGCGTAACTTCAAGCTCAAGGACGCCCAGGGCGAGACCCGGATGCTCGGCAGCTACCGTGGCCTGATGCCGATGATCTTCTTCGGTTTCACCCAATGCCCTGCGGTGTGCCCGACGACACTGGCCCGCGCCGCCCAGGCCAAGAAGCTGATGGGCCGCGACGGCGAACGTCTGCAAGTGATCTTCATCACCCTGGACCCCGAGCGCGATACCCCGCAAATGCTCGACAAATACGTCAAGGCCTTCGACCCGAGTTTCGAGGCGCTGTACGGCACCCTGGAAGAAACCGCCGCCACCGCCAAGGAGTTCGGCGTGTTTTATGAAAAGGTCCCGAGCGGCGACACCTACACCCTCTCCCACACCGCGACCAGCTACGTCTTCGACTCCAGGGGCAACTTGCGCCTCGGGCTGTCCGCGTCCCTTACCGCAAAAGAGTGCGCAGAAGACCTGCTCACCGTCATGGAGGTCTGCTGATGACTTCGTTGCACGCAACGCGTTTTAAACAACTGGCCCTGGGCCTGTCCCTGATCGGCATGGCCTGGCAAGCGTCGGCGCAAACCCTGGTCAACGACGCCTGGGTTCGCGCGACGGTGGCTGGCCAGCCTTCGACCGGGGCCTTCATGACCCTGCAGGCGGACACCGACAGCAAACTGCTGAGCGTACAGTCGCCCGTCGCCAGGACCGTGCAAATCCACCAGATGAGCATGAAAGACGACGTGATGAAAATGGGTCAGGTCGAGTCCGTCGAGCTGCCGGCCGGCAAACCGGTGAGCCTCGATCCGGGCGGCTACCACGTCATGTTGATGGACCTGACTGCCCAGGTTCAGGAAGGCAGCAAAGTGCCGCTGACCCTGGTCGTGGAAAACGCCAGGGGCGAGAAAGAAACGATCAACGTCGAAGCTGTAGCCAGGGCGCTGGGCACCATGGATCACAGCAAGATGATGGACCACAGCAAGATGCAATGATGTGCCGGCCGCCTCATCCCCCGAGGCGGCTCATTGACCGGCAGGGGTTGCACTCAGCCAACCCCGATTCCCGCGCAATGCGCCACGCCTTGCGACCGGCGCTCCGACCTTCGGAAAAAACCCGAACTCCTGCCATCACGCCTCCTCCAATGTGCAGACACTGGAGGAAAAGCATCATGAACGACGATGACCTGATCAACCCTGCCGAGTCAGATGACGCCAAGCGTCGGGATGAAGCCAATCCGCCGACGCAACCGCTGACCGAGGAGCAAAAGCTTGAGGAGCAGCGGCGCAAGGTGGCCGAAATCGAGCGCAAGGTGGCTGATGGCAATTGAGCGCCGGCGTCAGCCGTGGCTTTCTGGCAACTCCCTCGCCAATGGCCTCGCGACAGGCGCCCGGCAGCTCGGCGCCGGGTTCAGCGAGCATTTGGCGGGTCTTGAAATCGGTGAGGAAATATTCTTCCTCGATGCCAAACCGGGGCGCCAGGCTCATGGTCACGCCTCGCGTCTGCGGGTAACGGTCAGCGCCACGGCCGCAATGCGTTCGGCCCGTTCATAACCGGGCTTGAGCAATTCTTCGCCGAACACATCAGGGTCCAGCTCCCGATAGGTCCAGGCAAAGGTGTCACCGGACAGCATGGGCAGCACGGCCTCCAGAAACGGATCGCTCTCGGCCACCATCGCCACGCCGGTGTACAGCACCAGGCTGCCGCCCAAGTGCAGGCGCGGCAACGCTTCGCGAACGATGCGCAGTGACAGGGCTTCGCCGAGGGCGCCGCCGCCATCGCGATAGGCGCGGTGCTGGCTGTCATTCATATAAGGCGGGTTGGCGATGATCAGATCGAACGCACCTTCGACGCTGCCCAGCACATCGCTGTGATAGACCGTGATGTTGTTGGCGCCGGCCAACTCGGCGTTGACGGCCGACAGTCGCAGCGCCCGAGGGTTGATGTCCACGGCCAGCACCTGGGCGTCGCGTCGGGCACGGGCGACGATCAACGCGCCGACACCACAACACGCCATAGAGGTCGCGGTACTGTTCATGGCTTGAATCAGCCAGTGTCGAGGATGTGCCGGACAAAGCTTTGAACACGGTCATGAGGTCATTCTCCTGGGCATTGCATTTCGCCTGCCCCTGACATCAGGTGGCGATCAAATGAAACGCTACTCGTTGAACAGGAGATTTGACCGGCCACGGAAAATTCCATCGGCTTTCCCGGCCCATGGACCGGTGGCAATGCCGGGGACTGCACCAACACCTTCGCCCCTGTGCCCCTGTCCGCGATTTGCAATGCCGGCACGACAGCACTCGGGCAAGCTGCATGAGGCTTTTCGCCACTTCCTCCGCCAAATCATTGATCTCAATGGCGTTTTTCGCGCAACCAGATTGGCACAGCTCATGCTCCTGTCCTGGGGCAACCACAGAGATTGCCGGCAACGACCGGTCCTGACTTCCCGTGACAGCAGAGGCTGAACCATGAACGCCATCGACATTCTGAAAGCCGACCATGAACGAGTAAAAGCCATCCTGACCCAGCTGAACGACTCCACCGAGCGCGCGGTAAAAAAACGCGCCGAGCTGATTGGCAAACTGGAAATGGAGATCACCCTCCACACCAAGCTTGAAGAAGAAATTCTCTACCCGGCCTATAAAAAAGCCGGCGGTAAAGAACAGGAAAAAATGTACTACGAGGCCAAGGAAGAGCACCGCACGGTCGACTCCCTGGTGCTGCCTGACCTGAAGGCCACAGACCCGGCCAGCGTGGAGTTTTCCGGACGCGCCAAGGTGGTCAAGGAGTTGCTTGAGCATCACATCGAAGAAGAAGAAACGGAGATGTTTCCTCAGGCCAAAAAACTGTTGGGCAAAGCGCAATTGGATGAACTGGGGGCACAAATGGAGTCAATGAAAGCTTCTTACAAGAAGTCGCTCGGCGACGGCATGGCGGCCTGATCACTGACCGGCCATACATTGAAGCCTGACGCGGGTCCTTCAACGCCGCGTTCAGGCTTCGCCGCATAACGTCACCGTTCACCTCAACGCATTGCCCAACGCAGCGCCGCAATCCCCTGCCACCGCTCGGCGTGTCAGGGATATGGCTGTTCCCCCTTTTTCAACTGTTCAAGACCGGCATCCGATCAATGGCTGGCGGGTTTGCGCACCTTCCGACCAGAAACTCCATTCAGGGTCTTGCGCTACCGGTATTATGGTATACCATCAGACGCACAGACACTTTTCACGCTGAAATGGAGCCGCTCATGAGTTTTGAAATCCGCAAGATCGTCAGCTACATCGAAGAAACCTTTATCGAAGGCGGCAAGGCCAGTGACAAGCCTGTGACCATGGTCGGGCTGGCCGTGGTGATGAAAAACCCTTGGGTGGGCAACGGCTTTGTCGAAGACCTGAAACCACAAATCCGCGCCAACTGCTCCGACCTTGGCGCCATGATGGTTGAACGCCTGGTGGGCCTCATCGGCGGTGCCGAGAAGATCGAAGCCTACGGCAAGGCTGCCGTGGTCGGTGCCGATGGCGAAATCGAACACGCCTCGGCCGTGATCCACACCCTGCGCTTCGGCAACCATTACCGCGAAGCCGTGAAAGCCAAGAGCTACCTGAGCTTCACCAACAAACGCGGCGGCCCGGGCACCTCGATCCAGATCCCGATGATGCACAAGGACGATGAAGGCCTGCGTTCGCACTACATCACCCTGGAAATGCAGATCGAAGACGCACCGCGTGCCGACGAAATAGTCGTGGTCCTGGGTTGCGCCGATGGCGGCCGCCTGCACCCACGCATCGGCAATCGCTACATCGACCTGGAAGAACTGGCGGCCGAAAAAGCCCAGTAAGACGGTCGGTCACTACAACAAGAAGGTTTGCAGGAGCGCTCCATGATTCGGCTCACCGCTGAACTCACCCCGGCTGGCACCAGTTACCTGGCGACCGGCCAAGGCCAGCCCGTGGTCTTGATCCACGGCGTGGGCCTGAACAAAGAAATGTGGGGCGGCCAGATCGTTGGCCTGGCCACCCAGTACCGGGTCATCGCCTACGACATGCTCGGTCATGGCGCCAGCCCGCGCCCGGAAAGCGGCACGCCCCTGCTCGGCTATGCCGACCAGTTGCTGGAGCTGCTCGATCACCTGCAATTGCCCAAGGCGGCGGTGATCGGTTTTTCCATGGGCGGGCTGGTGGCGCGGGCCTTCGCCCTGCATTACCCGCAACGCTTGCAAAGTCTGGTGGTGCTCAACAGCGTGTTCAACCGCAGCGCCGAACAGCGCGCCGGTGTGATCGCCCGCACCAGCCAGGCGGCCGAGCATGGACCGGACGCCAACGCCGAAGCGGCGTTGTCGCGCTGGTTCAGCCGCGAATACCAGGCGGCCAATCCGGCGCAGATCGCCGCGATCCGCCAGACGCTGGCAGGCAATGACCCCCAGGGCTACCTGACCACCTATGAGCTGTTTGCAACCCAGGACATGTACCGCGCCGAGGACCTGCCCGGCATCCAGGTGCCGACCCTGATCGCCACCGGTGAACTGGACCCTGGCTCGACGCCGGAAATGGCCCGGCAACTGGCCGAGCGCATTCCCGGCGCGGCAGTTGCCGTACTCGCCGAACAGCGGCATATGATGCCCGTAGAATCGCCGCGCCTGGTCAACCAGCTGTTGCTGGAGTTTCTCGATAAAGCGCACTCCCGACCAAACCAAATCAAGGGGATCGTTGCATGACACTCGCACGCTTCCAGATGTGCATCGGCGGTGAATGGGTCGATGCCCTGTCCGGCAAGACCTTCGAAAGCCTGAACCCGGCCCTGGCCGAACCCTGGGCCGAACTGCCCGATGCCGACGAAGCCGACGTCGAGCGCGCCGTGCAGGCCGCGCAGAGCGCTTTCGACAGCCCGGCCTGGCGTGGCCTGACCGCCACCGCCCGCGGCAAACTGCTGCGGCGCCTGGGCGACTTGATCGCCGAAAACAAGGAACAACTGGCGCAGCTGGAAAGCCGCGACAACGGCAAGCTGATCCGCGAAACCCGCGGTCAGGTCGGCTATCTGCCGGAGTTCTTCCACTACACCGCAGGCCTGGCCGACAAGCTCGAAGGCGGCACCCTGCCGCTGGACAAGCCGGACCTGTTTGCCTACACCGTGCATGAAGCCATGGGCGTGGTCGCCGCGATCATTCCGTGGAACAGCCCGCTGTACCTGACCGCGATCAAACTCGCCCCGGCCCTGGCGGCGGGCAACACCATCGTGATCAAGCCGTCCGAACACGCCTCGGCGACCATTCTGGAGCTGGCGCGCCTGGCGCTGGAAGCCGGGATTCCGCCGGGCGTGGTCAACGTCGTCACCGGCTATGGCCCAAGCACCGGCGCCGCCCTCACCCGCCATCCGCTGATCCGCAAAATCGCCTTCACCGGCGGTGCGGCCACGGCCCGGCATGTGGTGCGCAGCAGCGCCGAAAACTTCGCCAAGCTGTCCCTGGAACTGGGCGGCAAATCACCGAACATCATTTTCGCCGACGCCGACCTCGACAGCGCGATCAACGGCGCCATCGCCGGGATCTATGCCGCCTCCGGGCAGAGCTGCGTATCGGGTTCGCGCCTGCTGGTGCAGGACGAAATCTACGACGAATTCGTCGGTCGCCTGGTGGAGCGCGCCCAGCGCATCCGCATCGGCAACCCGCAGGAAGACAGCAGCGAAATGGGCCCGATGGCCACTGCGCAGCAACTGGCGGTGGTTGAAGGCCTGGTTGCCGATGCCATTGCCGAAGGCGCGCGCCTGCGCCTGGGCGGCAAGCGTCCGCAGCATCTCGGCGAGGGCTGGTTCTATGAGCCGACCTTGTTCGAATGCGACCGCAACTCGATGAAAATCATGCAGGAAGAAGTCTTTGGCCCGGTGGCCTCGGTCATTCGTTTCAAGGACGAAACCGAAGCCCTGGCGATTGCCAACGACTCGCAGTTCGGCCTCGCCGCCGGCATCTGGACCCGCGATTTGGGCCGCGCCCATCGTCTGGCCCGTGACGTGCGTTCGGGGATCATCTGGGTCAACACCTACCGCGCGGTTTCGGCCATGGCGCCGATCGGCGGGTTCAAGAACAGTGGCTATGGACGCGAAAGCGGCATCGATTCGGTGCTGGCCTACACCGAGCTGAAAACGGTGTGGATCAACCTTTCCCAGGCGCCAATGCCTGACCCGTTCGTGATGCGCTAGGAGTCCAGAGAAATGATCGAACCCGGCATTTACAAAGACGTCATGAGTTCGTTTCCGTCCGGCGTCACGGTGGTCACCACCCTGGACCCGGATGGCGGCATCGTCGGCATTACCGCCAGCGCATTCAGTGCGCTGTCGATCGATCCGGCGCTGGTGCTGTTCTGCCCTAACTATGCCTCGGACACCTACCCGGTGCTGCGCGACAGCAAGCAATTCGCGATTCACCTGCTGTCCGCCGACCAGACCGCCGAAGCCTATGCCTTCGCCGGCAAGGGCAAGGACAAGGCCAAAGGCATCGACTGGCACCTGAGCGAACTCGGCAACCCGTTGCTGGCCAAGGCCACGGCGATCATCGAGTGCGAACTGTGGCGCGAATACGACGGCGGCGATCACGCCATCATCGTCGGCGCGGTGAAGAACCTGATTCTGCCCGAGCAACCGGTGACGCCGATGGTCTACCACAAAGGCAAGCTGGGTCCCCTGCCCGCGCTGGGCTGACGCATTCACACAATTCCATGTGGGAGCGAGCCTGCTCGCGATGCGGTCTGACATTCACCATCCATGTCGACTGATATGCCGCTTTCGCGAGCAGGCTCGCTCCCACAGGCATCCCACCTTTTACTCAGGAGCCGGCATGAGCCCAGCAGCCTCATCACTGTTCCGCCAGCAGGCGTACATCAACGGCCAATGGCTGGATGCACCCGACGGCGCGCAACAGGACATCTTCAACCCGGCCACCGGTGAACTCATCGGTCGGGTGCCGAACCTCGGTGCCGAGCATGCGCGCCTGGCCATCGAAGCCGCCAACAACGCCTGGCCGGCCTGGCGTGCACTGACCGCCAAGGAGCGCAGCAACACGCTCAAGCGCTGGCACGCCCTGATGCTGGAAAACGCCGACGCCCTGGCCGAAATCCTCACCCTCGAACAAGGCAAGCCATTGGCTGAAGCCAAGGGTGAAATCCTCTACGCCGCCAGCTTCATCGAGTGGTTCGCCGAAGAGGCCAAGCGCATCTACGGCGACACCATTCCCAGCCACAAGGGCGATGCACGCATCGTCGTCAGCAAAGAGCCGATTGGCGTGGTCGCGGCCATTACGCCGTGGAACTTCCCGGCGGCAATGATCACCCGCAAGGCCGGCCCGGCACTGGCCGCTGGCTGCCCGTGCATCGTCAAGCCGGCGCCGGAAACGCCGTTCTCGGCCCTGGCCATGGCCGCGCTGGCTGAACAGGCCGGCATTCCTGCTGGCATCTTCAACGTGATCACCGGCGACGCCATTGCCATCGGTGGCGAACTGACCGCCAGTCCCCTGGTGCGCAAACTGTCGTTCACCGGCTCCACGGCGATTGGCAAATTGCTCATGGCGCAGTGCGCGCCGACGCTAAAAAAGGTGTCGCTGGAACTGGGCGGCAACGCGCCGTTCATCGTCTTCGACGATGCCGACCTGGAGCGTGCCGTGGAAGGCGCGCTGATTGCCAAGTTCCGCAACGCCGGACAGACCTGCGTCTGCGTCAACCGCTTCCTGGTGCAGGACGGCATTCACGACGCCTTTGTCGCGCGGCTGGCCGAGCGCGTATCGCAGCTCAAGGTCGGCAGCGGTTTCGAGTCGGGCATCACTCAAGGTCCGTTGATCAACGAACGCGCCGTGGCCAAGGTGGAAGACCACGTACAGGACGCACTGGCCCAGGGCGCCCGCCTGCTGTGCGGCGGCGAACGCCATGCGCTGGGCAACGGCTTCTTCCAGCCGACCGTGCTGGCCGGCGTCACCACGCAGATGAAAGTCGCCCGGGAAGAAACCTTCGGCCCGCTGGCGGCGGTGTTCCGCTTCGACAGCGAAGCCGAGGCCGTGCACATGGCCAACGACACCGAATTCGGCCTGGCCGCCTACTGCTACACCCGCGACCTGGGTCGTGCCTGGCGCATGAGCGAAGCGCTGGAGTACGGCATGGTCGGGATCAACGAAGGGCTGATCTCCACCGAAGTCGCGCCGTTTGGCGGGATCAAATCCTCGGGTCTGGGCCGTGAAGGCTCCAGGTACGGCATCGAGGACTACCTTGAACTTAAATACACCCTGATGGGCGGGCTCTGATTCCATACAGGGCTATTGGTCCACGGAGATCATCGCTATGAACAACGAGAAGTACGAGAAAGGCTTGCAGATCCGCACCCAGGTGCTGGGCGAAGCCTATGTCAATCGCTCCATCGAGAACGCCGACGACTTTACCCGCCCCCTGCAGGAAATGGTCACCGAATACTGCTGGGGTCACGTCTGGGGGCGCGAGGGTCTGTCCCTCAAGGAGCGCAGCATGATCAACCTGGCGATGATCTCGGCGCTCAACCGGCCTCACGAACTCAAGCTGCATGTGCGCGGCGCCTTGCGTAACGGCTTGAGTCGTGAGCAAATACGCGAAATTCTGCTTCAGGTCGGCATATATTGTGGTGTTCCCGCCGCCGTCGACAGTTTCCGGCTCGCCCGAGAAGCCTTCGCCGAAGCCGATGCCGAGGCCTCCAGTTAACCCCTTGGCTGTTTGATCTGACGAGCACGGAGATTGCTGCAATCGAAGTGCTTTTTTTGCATGGACAGCCACAATCAGAGCGGACCCCATGAAACGCCTGCCACTCGACGACAGCTTCAAGGTCAATCGCAACCCCGTTACCCTGCGCGAAATCGTGCTGGATAAATTGCGAAGCGCCATCATGAACTTCCAGCTTCTGCCGGGAGACCGTCTGGTCGAACGCGATCTGTGCGATCGCCTGGGCGTCAGCCGTACCTCCGTGCGCGAAGCCCTGCGCCACCTGGAATCCGAAGGCCTGGTGGAATTCGCCGACGCCAAGGGCCCACGCGTGGCGATCATCACCTTGGCCGACGCGGTCGATATCTATGAGCTGCGTTGCGTGCTCGAAGGCCTGATCGTCCAGCTGTTCACCCTGCGTGCCAAGGCCAAGGATATCAAGGCCCTGGAAAAAGCCCTGGAAGAAAACCGCCAGGCCTTGAAGGAAGGTGAACTGCAACAGGTCATCGACTCCGTGCAAGGCTTCTACGACGTGTTGCTCGAAGGCTCCGGCAACCATGTCGCGGCCACCCAGTTGCGCCAGTTGCAGGCACGCATCAGCTACTTGCGTGCGACCTCGGTGTCCCAGGAAAACCGTCGTGGCGCCAGTAACCAGGAAATGGAACGCATGGTCGAGGCGATCAAGAGCGGTGATCCGCTGGCCGCTCACCAGGCCTGCGTCGACCACGTCCGCGCCGCCGCCACCGTGGCCCTAGACTATCTCAAGCGCAAGCAGGAAGAGACCGGGGCGATCCCCGAGATCACCCAGCCCATCGCCCTCAAAGAACCCCGTATAGGTCGTTGATCATGTTCAGCCCGAGCTTTTGTCCGAAGTGTGGCAGCCCTGACCTGGGTCAACAGCTGCCGCCGGGCGATACGCACGAGCGCCTGATGTGCCGCGGCTGCGGCTACATCCACTACGTCAACCCGAAAATCATCGCCGGCTGCATCATCGAGCAGGACGGCAAGTATTTGCTGTGCCAACGCGCAATCCCGCCGCGTCCGGGCACCTGGACGCTACCGGCGGGCTTCATGGAAGCCGGCGAAACCACCGAACAGGCGGCATTGCGCGAGGTCTGGGAAGAAAGCGGCGTACGCGCGGAAATCCTCTCGCCGTACTCGATCTTCAGCGTGCCGAAGATCAGCGAGGTGTACATCATCTTCCGCGCCATCGCCCTGGAAATCACCGGCCAGTACGGGCCGGAAACCCTCGACTATAAATTCTTCGCGCCCGAGGACATTCCCTGGGACAGCATCTATTACCCGGCAATCCGGCAGATTCTCGAGCGCTATATCGAAGAGCGGCAGGCTGGGGTCTACGGCATCTACATCGGCAACGACGATACCGGCAAGATTCACTTCATCCGCTAGCGCCCTTGCAGGAGCGAGCCTGCTCCGGGCGGCGTTCCGACGATGGACGTCAACGATGACGCGGGGGAGTCTGGCACCCCGCGGTGTTCTCAAGTCCATCGCGAGCAGGCTCGCTCCTACAGTCGATCCGGGGACACCTGAAGAGTATCCATCCACTCCTCAAACCGGCACCACCCCCTCGACAATAATCACCTCGGCCCGAGCCGCACCCTCGCGGTGCCCCCTGGCCTCCTGATAAAGATCCGACCGGTAACAGGCCATCGCCTGGTCATAGGAATCAAACTCGATCACCACACTGCGTTGCGGTGTCGGCCGCCCTTCCATCGCCTCGCTACGCCCACCGCGCGCCAATATCCGTCCGCCGTACTCGGCAAACGCCTTGGGCGCCCGCTGGGTGTAGTGGCTGTATTGATCGGGGTCGGTGATATCCACGTGAGCAATCCAGTACGCCGTCATAGTGATCTCTCCGGTTATTTTGTATTATGGTATACCACAATATATTCCCACCAAACACCGAGAATCCTTACATGGCCTTCAACAGCATCGAAGAAATCATCGAAGACTACCGCCAAGGCAAGATGGTGCTCCTGGTTGACGACGAAGACCGGGAAAACGAAGGCGACCTGTTGCTCGCCGCCGACCGTTGCAGCGCCGAGGCCATCAGCTTCATGGCCCGCGAAGCACGTGGGCTGATCTGCCTGACCCTGACCGACGAGCACTGCCAGCGCCTTGGCCTGGAACAGATGGTGCCGAGCAATGGCAGCGTGTTCAGCACGGCGTTCACCGTGTCGATCGAAGCCGCCGTCGGCGTGACCACCGGCATCTCTGCCGCCGATCGGGCGCGTACCGTAGCCGCCGCCGTCGCCCACGGCGCGAGTGCCGCCGATATCGTGCAACCGGGTCACATCTTCCCGTTGCGCGCCCGGGAAGGCGGCGTCCTGACCCGCGCCGGGCATACCGAGGCCGGTTGCGACCTGGCGCGCCTGGCCGGCTTCACCCCTGCCTCGGTGATCGTCGAAGTCATGAACGACGACGGCACCATGGCCCGTCGCCCGGATCTGGAAGTGTTCGCGCGCAAACACGGGATCAAGATCGGCACCATCGCCGATTTGATCCACTATCGTTTAAGTACCGAGCACACGGTCGTACGCATCGGCGAGCGCGAACTGCCCACGGTGCATGGCACCTTCCGTCTGATCACCTTTGAGGATCGCATCGAAGGCGGTGTGCACATGGCAATGGTCATGGGTGACGTGCGTCGCGAACAACCGACGCTGGTGCGCGTGCATGTGATCGACCCGTTGCGCGACCTGGTCGGTGCCGAGTACAGCGGGCCGTCCAACTGGACGTTGTGGGCGGCGTTGCAGCGAGTGGCTGAAGAAGGATGTGGCGTGGTCGTGGTGTTAGCCAATCACGAATCCTCGCAAGCGTTGCTCGAGCGCGTACCGCAATTGACCCAACCGCCACGGCAGTTCAGCCGTTCGCAGTCGCGGATCTATTCGGAAGTCGGCACCGGGGCGCAGATCTTGCAGAACCTTGGCGTGGGCAAGCTGCGGCATCTCGGGCCGCCGTTGAAATACGCCGGTTTGACCGGGTACGACCTGGAGGTGGTGGAGAGTATTGCGTTTACCCAGTGACCCGAGCGGAATTTGCCGCGGTGGGATTGTGCGGATCAGAGGCACCGAAGTTTTCCAAAAAAACTGATTCGGCGGATAGCCGGTAAGGCAAAATGCTTGCACAAAGTTTGGAATACCATAATATGATATTCCATAGACCGAACGATTTGGCCAAGTGCGCCCGACAGGGAAAGCACCAATAACAGCCCTTGGCACGGTCGCCTTTAGAGGCCAGATGGACCTACTGCTCCCGATAGGCGGGCAATACAAAGCCCGCTCAAAAACACAACAAATGAGGGCGTGAAAATGGTGTTGAACAAACGTGCAACCGCAGTACTGTTCGCGGGTTTGCTGGCCACGGCCAGTCACGTGGCAATGGCGGCTGAAAGCGTCAACTTCGTCAGCTGGGGCGGCAGCACCCAGGACGCGCAGAAGCAGGCCTGGGCCGACCCGTTCAGCAAGGCCAGCGGCATCACGGTGGTCCAGGATGGCCCGACCGACTACGGCAAGCTCAAAGCCATGGTCGAAAGCGGCAACGTGCAATGGGACGTGGTCGATGTCGAAGCTGACTTCGCCTTGCGCGCCGCCTCTGAAGGCTTGCTCGAACCCCTCGATTTCAAAGTCATCGATCGCACCAAGATCGACCCGCGGTTCGTCTCCGATCACGGTGTCGGGTCGTTCTTCTTCTCCTTCGTCCTCGGCTACAACGAAGGCAAGCTCGGCGCCGCCAAACCCCAGGACTGGTCCGCGCTGTTCGACACCAAGACCTACCCCGGCAAACGCGCCCTCTACAAATGGCCAAGCCCAGGCGTTCTGGAACTGGCACTGCTGGCCGATGGCGTGCCCGCCGACAAGCTCTACCCGCTGGACCTGGACCGCGCCTTCAAGAAACTCGACACCATCAAGAAAGACATCGTCTGGTGGGGCGGTGGCGCGCAGTCGCAACAGTTGCTGGCCTCCGGAGAAGCGAGCATGGGTCAGTTCTGGAACGGCCGGATCCACGCCTTGCAGGAAGACGGCGCCCCGGTGGGCGTAAGCTGGAAGCAGAACCTGGTCATGGCCGACATCCTGGTCATTCCAAAAGGTTCGAAGAACAAGGACGCGGCGATGAAGTTCCTGGCCAACGCCAGCAGTGCCAAGGGCCAGGCCGACTTCTCCAACCTGACCGCCTACGCCCCGGTCAACGTCGACAGCGTGGCGCGCCTGGACTCGGTGCTCGCCCCTAATCTGCCGACCGCCTACGTCAAGGATCAGATCACTCTTGATTTCGCGTACTGGGCCAAGAACGGTCCGGCCATCGCGACACGGTGGAACGAATGGCTGGTCAAATGAAAATGACGGTAACCGCGTCCCGTCCATCCACGCCCGTCGGGAGCGCCTCCGGCGCTGCCGGCAAGGCCGCTGCGATGACGCAATCCCCGACCCTGGCGCAGCGCTGGCGTGGTGCAAGCAACCTGATCCCCGCGCTGTTGTTCCTTGGCCTGTTCTTTCTCGCGCCGTTGATTGGCCTGCTGTTGCGTGGCGTGCTTGAACCGGTGCCGGGCCTGGGCAATTACGAACAGTTGTTCGCCAACTCGGCGTACGCCCGGGTGTTGCTCAACACCTTCTCGGTGGCCGGCCTGGTCACGCTGTTCAGCCTGCTGCTGGGCTTCCCGCTGGCCTGGGCGATCACCCTGGTGCCGCGCGGCTGGGGTCGCTGGATCCTCAACATCGTGCTGCTGTCGATGTGGACCAGCCTCCTCGCCCGCACCTACTCCTGGCTGGTGCTGCTGCAAGCCTCCGGGGTGATCAACAAGGCGCTGATGGCCATGGGCATCATCGATCAGCCGCTGGAAATGGTGCACAACCTGACCGGCGTGGTGATCGGCATGAGCTACATCATGATCCCGTTCATCGTGCTGCCGCTGCAGGCGACCATGCAGGCCATCGACCCGATGATCCTGCAGGCCGGTTCGATCTGCGGTGCCAGCCCATGGACCAACTTCTTCCGGGTGTTCCTGCCGCTGTGCCGGCCGGGCCTGTTCTCCGGGGGCCTGATGGTGTTCGTGATGTCGCTGGGTTACTACGTCACCCCGGCCCTGCTGGGCGGTGCGCAGAACATGATGCTGCCCGAGTTCATCATTCAGCAGGTGCAGTCGTTCCTCAACTGGGGCCTGGCGAGCGCCGGCGCCGCGTTGCTGATCGTCATTACGCTGGTGCTGTTCTACTTCTACCTGAAGCTTCAGCCGGAATCCCCGGTTGGCGCCAGTAACGCGAGGTAAGCCGTCATGCTCCTGACCCCCAATGCCATGAGCCGCCGGATGCGCTTCGGCCTGTACGCCACCACCGGGCTGATCGGTCTGTTCCTGTTGCTGCCGATCGTGTTCATCGTGCTGCTGTCGTTCGGATCGTCGCAATGGCTGGTGTTCCCGCCACCGGGCTGGACGCTGAAATGGTACGTCCAGTTCTTCTCCAACGCCGACTGGATGAACGCGGCCATGGCCAGCCTCAAGGTCGCGGTGCTGACCACGTTCTTCGCCGTGGCCCTGGGTTTGCCGACGGCGTTCGCCCTGGTGCGCGGCCGCTTCCCTGGCCGTGAAATGCTCTACGGCCTGTTCACCCTGCCGATGATCGTGCCGCTGGTGATCATCGCCGTGGCGGTGTACGCGCTGTTCCTGAAACTGGGCTATACCGGGACGATGTTCGCGTTCGTGGTCAGCCATGTGATCGTCGCGTTGCCGTTCACCATCATCTCGATCATCAACTCGCTGAAGCTGTTCGACCAGTCGATCGAGGATGCCGCGGTGATCTGCGGTGCCTCGCGCCTGCAAGCGGTGTTCAAGGTGACCTTCCCGGCGATTCGTCCCGGCATGGTGGCCGGCGCCCTCTTCGCCTTCCTCGTCTCGTGGGATGAAGTGGTGTTGAGCGTGATGATGGCCAGCCCGACCCTGCAAACCCTCCCCGTGAAAATGTGGACCACCCTGCGCCAGGACCTGACGCCCGTGATCGCCGTCGCTTCGACGCTGCTGATCGGCCTCTCGGTATTGGTCATGGTGATCGCCGCCGCACTGCGCCGGCGCAACGAAATCAGCGCCTGAGCGCGCAGGAGAACGACATGAGTGCAGTGATCAAAGATAGCGCCCAGCAAAACGACCAGCCGCTGGTCAGCCTGCGCAACCTGAACAAGTACTACGGCGACTTCGCCGCCGTGGACAACATCTCGCTGGACATCAAGGACGGTGAGTTCCTGACCTTCCTCGGCTCCAGCGGCTCCGGCAAAAGCACCACCCTGTCGATGCTCGCCGGCTTCGAAACCCCAAGCAGCGGCGAGATCCTGGTCAATGGCCAGTCGCTGGTCAACGTGCCACCGCACAAGCGCGACATCGGCATGGTGTTCCAGCGCTATTCGCTGTTCCCGCATCTGTCGGTGCGCGACAACATCGCCTTCCCGCTGACGATTCGCAAACTGGCCGCGGCCGAACGTGAACGCCGGGTCGATGCGATGCTCAAGCTGGTACAGCTGGAGCAATTCGCCCACCGCCGGCCTTCGCAACTGTCCGGCGGCCAGCAGCAACGGGTCGCCATCGCACGGGCACTGGTCTATGAGCCACGCATCCTGCTGATGGACGAACCGCTCGGCGCACTGGACAAAAAACTGCGCGAGGACTTGCAGGATGAACTGCGCCAGCTGCATCGGCGCCTGGGCATCACCATCGTCTACGTGACCCACGACCAGGAAGAAGCCATGCGTTTGTCCCAGCGCATCGCGATCTTCAGCCACGGCAAGATCGTTGGCCTGGGCAGCGGCTACGACCTGTACCAGAACCCGCCGAATGCCTTCGTCGCCTCGTTCCTCGGCAACTCGAACTTCCTCAAGCTCAAGGCCCAGGGCAATGCGGCGGCTTCGTTTGAAGGGCAGTCACTGTCGATCCGCCTGACCGCCGGGCTGCAAACCAACCAGGATGTACTGCTGATGGTGCGTCCGGAAAAGGCGTTAGCCTTGAGTGTTGAGCAAGCGGCCCAAGAGCCACTGGCCGCCGGCTGGAATGAAGTCTCGGCCAAGGTCGTGGAAGTGCTGTTCCTGGGCGAGAGCCAGACCTGCAGCGTGGTGACCTCGGGCGGCACGTCGATGACGGTCAAGGCGCTGTCTGCCGCCGGCATGCCCATGAAGGCGGGGGATCCGGTGCGTGTGCGCTGGGCGACGGCGGATGCTTGCGTTTATACGGAGTGGGCTGAGAGCGATTTGAACAAGGCGGCTGGGGCCCATTGATTTTTTGAGCTCCATGCCAGTGGAGCGGTAGATATTTGTCACCCTCGGGTCACCGCAACGTCGGGTTGTGGTGGCCTTTTTTTTGCTTTTTGATTGGGGACATATCCGTTGTTTCGATGACGGCCACTTATGGTTTCGCTCTTACAGCGAGTCACTTGGAAAAGCCCCAAGTAACCAAGGGCTCTTGCCCCTGGCGTTCGGTGCCTCGCTGTGGCTCGGCATGCCCTCTCTCCAGTCCAGCTCCGTGGGCCTCCACTCGGCCTC
This sequence comes from Pseudomonas fluorescens group sp. PF-69, assembly GCF_054481235.1. Taxonomy (NCBI): domain Bacteria; kingdom Pseudomonadati; phylum Pseudomonadota; class Gammaproteobacteria; order Pseudomonadales; family Pseudomonadaceae; genus Pseudomonas; species Pseudomonas fluorescens group sp. PF-69. Next base: position 5,881,828 of record NZ_JBTMNC010000001.1, read on the forward strand.
TCGATGGGGCAAGAAAATCAAAAGCAAAAGCGAGGCGGCCTGACAGCCGACCTGATTGCAGGCTTGTCCCCGATTCCATTGTAGGAGCGAGCCTGCTCGCGATAAACGTCCAGACAACGCGATCATCCAGACAGCACGCGTTATCGTTAACATCCATCGCGAGCAGGCTCGCTCCCACTGGAGATCAGGTACAGCCGTAAAAGTCAGGTCGGCTGTCAGGCCGCCTCGCTTGCTTTTGATCGTGGGGTACCGCTAAACCACGATGGCCGAACGCAGGCATTGCGCAGTGGCGGGGCAAAGCCTTTTGGTTCCTTTACTGCGTTTGAAAAAGGGACTCGCTGTAAGAGCGAAACCGCCAGCGACCATTACCGCAGCAACGGATATGCACACAGCCAAAAACAAAAATGCCCGGCAAAAAGCCGGGCATTCCAGACAAACATCGCCAATCAACAATCAGTCAGTAAAACCAAACCGCGCCACCCCGCTCAACCGGGCCTGCCCACGGGTCGCCAGGCAGTAATACAGCGGACACGTCACCACCAACCCCACCAGCCACGACAGATCCGCGCCCTCAACCAGATTGGCATAAGGCCCGACGTACAGCGACGTATTGGCGAACGGCAATTGCACAATGATCCCGATGAAATACGCCACGATCGCATGCAGATTGAACCGTCCATAGATCCCGCCATCCGCACGGAAGATCGAGGCAATGTCGTAGCACCCACGCTTGATCACATAGAAATCGATCAGGTTGATCGATGCCCACGGCACCAGTACCAACAGCAGCGCCAGAATCAGCCCGATGAACTGCGAGATGAAGTCCGCCGAAGCGCCCAGCGCCACCACACAGCAGCCGGTCAGTACCACGCTCGACAACACCACGCGCACCTTGATGCTCGGCGTCCACTGACTGGCAAACGTCTGGATCGAGGTGATGATCGACAGCACCGCACCGTACAGATTCAAGGCGTTGTGACTGATGATGTTGAGCAGGAACAGCACCATCAGGATCGGCCCCAGCCAACCGGTGGATTGCTTGACCGCAGCCATCGCTTCAGTGCCTTCCGGGGTTGCCAGGACCGCCACCGCGCCGAAAGTGAACGAGAGGATCGTGCCCAGGGTCGCGCCCAGGTAGGTGGCGAAGAACGGACGCGTGATGCCGATATCCGCCGGCAGGTAGCGCGAGTAGTCCGACACATAAGGCGAAAAGCTGATCTGCCAGATGATTCCCAGGGACACGGTGGCCAACCAGCCGGACAGGTTGAAACCGCCACGGGTGAAGAAGTCCACCGGCAAGTCATGGGCGAAGATGTAGAGGAAACCGGCGAGCAGCGCGCTGCCCATCACCCAGGTGCCGATGCGGTTGAGGGTATGGATGAAGCGGTAACCGATCACCCCGATGGCGGTAGCGCTGAGGGCGCCGATCAGGATGCTGGCGGGCACCGGGACCGAAGCCACGATGCCGACGATCGACTTGCCGGCCAACACGATGTTGGAAATGAAGAAACCGACGTAGATCAGGGCAGCAAAGAACACGATCAGCAGCGCGCCATAGCGGCCGAACTGACCCCGGCTCTGGACCATTTGCGGGATGCCCATGCGCGGGCCCTGGGCCGACGCCAGGGCAATCACCAGTCCACCGACCATGTGCCCCAATGCAATCGCCAGCAGCCCCCAGAACAAATTGAGATGGAACACTTGAACCACCATGGCACCGGTGACGATGGGCAGTGGTGCAATGTTGGTGCTGAACCATAGGGTGAAAAGATCGCGGGCCTTCCCGTGGCGCTCTGCGAGTGGAACGTAGTCGACCGTGTGATTCTCGATCAACGGGTCTTGCCGGGACATCTGGGACATATGCATGAACTCGAGTTTGTCTGTTCTTATCTTTGTATGAAGCCAAACCGGGGGGACTCTCTGGCCGCCCCTCAGATGAACACCATATTATGGTATTCCAAACTTTTCACAAGGCTGATTCGGTCTTTGCAAGCCCATCTGATCTGCAATCCTGCCGCAAAACCCCGCCCTCAGCCTGGCTGAAAGCCCTGTATTTATTGCCCTCAAGACCAGAGGTGTACGTTTATCGGTCAGTAGAAAAAGCCCTTGCAAACGATGTATTACGGTATACCATCAGACCTACAAACTCATAAAAACCACGCACCACACCCGAGGACAGTCCAATGATCGATGCCGCCATCTACAAACAAGTCATGGGCTCGTTCCCGTCCGGCGTAACCGTGATCACCACGCTCGATGACGACGGGCAAATCGTCGGCCTGACGGCCAGTGCGTTCAGCTCGCTGTCCATGGACCCGGCCCTGGTGCTGTTCTGCCCCAACTACAGCTCCGACTCCTACCCGGTTCTGATCAAGAACAAACGCTTTGCCATTCATGTGCTTTCCGGCGGGCAGCAGAGCGAAGCCTATGCCTTCGCACGCAAGGGCAAAGACAAGGCACAAGGCATCGAGTGGACATTGAGCGAGCTGGGCAATCCGATCCTGGCCAACGCCACGGCGGTCATCGAATGCGAACTGTGGCGCGAATATGAAGGGGGCGACCACGCGATCATGGTCGGCGCCGTGAAGAACCTGATCGTGCCCCGGCAGAATACCGGCCCCCTGGTGTATTGCCACGGCAAGATGGGCGCCCTGCCCGTTCTCGCCTGACTTCAAACAATTCTGCTATCGCACAATTCATGTGGGAGCGGGCTTGCCCGCGATGGACGTCAACGATAACGCCGACCGTCTGAATACCCGTGTTGCCTGCACGTTTTTCGCGAGCAGGCTCGCTCCTACAGTCTTGGGTTCCACGCAAATCCTTGTGGGAGCGGGCCTGCCCGCGATGGACGTCAACGATAACGCCGGCTGTCTGATTGCCCGTGTTGTCCGCGCGTTTTTCGCGAGCAGGCTCGCTCCTACAGGTTTGGGTTCCACGCAAATCCCTGTGGGAGCGGGCTTGCCCGCGATGGGCGTCAACGATAACGCCGACCGGCTGAATGCCCGTGTTGCCCGCGCGCTTTTTCGCGAGCAGGCTCGCTCCTACAGTCTTGGGTTCCACGCAAATCCTTGTGGGAGCGGGCCTGCCCGCGATGGACGTCAACGGTAACGCCGGCTGTCTGATTGCCCGTGTTGTCCGTGCGTTTTTCGCGAGCAGGCTCGCTCCTACAGTTTTGGGGTCCACGCAAATCCTTGTGGGAGCGGGCCCCCGATGGGCGTCAACGAAAACGCCGGCTGTCTGAATGCCCGTGTTGTCCGCGCCGGAATACATAACCGCCCTCCTGTGTGCCCAGGGACAGATAGGCATAAGCCGAGTGACTCTTGGTATGTGACCGCCTGAGAGAAATATTTTGCGGATATTCCGTATTATGGTATACCAATAATCAATCAGCCGAACAGCCGTACTCAGGAACGCGCTTTACACTGGCGAGAACACCGGGGAGCCCTGCGCTCATTCCAGGCAACAGGCCCGCAGTCGACAGGCCGACAACAAAAGATCCGAGGTAAGCGTCATGAAATTTTCCCTGTTCGTACACATGGAACGTTGGGACGAAAGCATCAGCCATCGCCAGCTGTTCGAAGATTTGACCGAGCTGACCCTGATGGCCGAGGCCGGTGGTTTCAGCACCGTCTGGATCGGTGAACACCACGCCATGGAATACACCATCTCGCCGAGCCCGATGCCGCTGCTGGCCTACCTGGCTGCCAAGACCACCACCATCCACCTCGGCGCCGGCACCATCATCGCGCCGTTCTGGCACCCCATCCGGGTCGCCGGCGAATGTGCGTTGCTGGACGTGATCAGCAACGGGCGCATGGAAGTGGGCCTGGCCCGTGGCGCTTACCAGGTTGAATTCGACCGCATGGCCGGCGGCATGCCAGCCTCAAGCGGCGGCCAGGCACTGCGGGAAATGGTTCCGGTGGTCCGCGCGCTGTGGCAAGGCGACTACGCCCATGACGGCGACATCTGGAAATTCCCGACCTCCACCAGCGTGCCCAAGCCGGTTCAGAAACCGAACCCGCCGATGTGGATCGCCGCCCGTGACCCGGACTCGCACAATTTCGCCGTGGCCAATGGCTGCAACGTCATGGTGACGCCGCTGATGAAAGGCGACGAAGAAGTACTGGACCTGAAGAACAAGTTCCAGACCGCACTGGACAACAACCCGGACGTGCCGCGCCCGCAACTGATGGTGCTGCGTCACACCCATGTTCACGCAGTCGATGATCCCGAAGGCTGGAAGGTCGGGGCCAAGGCGATCGCCAAGTTCTATCGCACCTTCGATGCCTGGTTCGGCAACAAGGAAACCCCGGTCAACGGCTTCCTGGCGCCAAGCCCGGAAGAGAAATTCGCCGGCCGTCCGGAGTTCGAACTGGACAGCCTGCACAAGACCGCCATGATCGGTACCCCGGAAGAGATCATTCCGCGCATCAAGTACTATCAGGAACTGGGCGTCGACGAGTTCAGCTTCTGGTGCGACAACAGCTTGCCGCACGCCGAGAAGAAGAAGTCCCTGGAGCTGTTTATCAAACACGTGGTCCCGGCGTTCCGCTGAGTCCTCTGAGTTGCTTTATGTAGGAGCGAGCTTGCTCGCGATGGATGTCAGCGATAACGCGTGCATTCTGAATCAACGCGGTGCCTTTAAGTTTCTCGCGAGCAGGCTCGCTCCTACAGGGTTGATTCCCATGTTCAATGGTCGTCTCCAATCACTCGCCCTTCCCTCCGGCGCCGCGCGGGCTTACTTGCGCGGTGAATGGACCGCTTCGCACCTGCATTTCAAGCGTCTGCGCGCCAGTGTTTCGGCCAAGCAGAACGGCTTCTGGCAAATAGTTCACTGAGCACTCCCGAACAGGAATCCACGTACCTCGGCGTCAGGCGATAGCCTCGCGTTTGCGGTGCATTGTGCTTCGGCCCGATGTTTATCGGGCTGGCTGGACGCAACAGTGTCCGGCCCATGATCAGGTTTGCTCCATAAACAATAAAAACGCACTGTTGATCATCGACCTGCAACAGGAGGACGGTTTCGTCCTCGAACACTTCGATTCGGTGCTGGCCAACACCGCCACACTGCTCGAAAGCGCCCGCCAGCAGCGGGTCCCCGTTATCTATACCCGCCATATCAACCAGGCCGACGGCAGTGATCTGCCACCGGGCGAACCCCGCGCCGCCGATGGCGGCCCGAGCGGCTATCGCGCCGGCACGCGGCAAGTGGAGATCATCCAAAGCCTTGCCCCGCAGCCCGATGAAGCCGTCGTCGATAAAGGCCGCTACAGCGCTTTCCACCGTACCGACCTCGATGCCCGGCTCAAGGCACTGGACGTCGACACGCTGATCATCGGCGGCGTACTGACCGATGTCTGCGTGTTGACCACAGTGTTCGATGCCTTTGCCCTCGGCTACCACATTCGCCTGGTCAGCGATGCGTGCACCACGACCACCCAGGCCGGGCACTATTCGGCGCTGTTGATCATGGCCAACTGGGTCTACTCCCTGGAAATCCTCACCACCGGCGAATGCCGCCGCGCCCTGGAAAACCGTGACTACGTGAGCCTGAGTCCCGAACACCCGGACCTGTTCGCCCACCAGCCCCACGAACTGCAAAACACCATCGCCCGCCTGCAAACCCACCTCGTCCGGACTCAGGAGTGATCGCCATGCAAGTTGAAAAAAGAAGCATCGATTTCATCCCCGAAGCCGAACGTCATGGCCGGCCGGGTTCGCTGTTTTTCATCTGGTTCGGCGCCAACATGAACATCACCACCATCGCCTCCGGCGTACTGCCGGTGGTGATGGGGCTCAACCTGTTCTGGAGCGCCCTGGCGATCATCATCGGTTCGCTGATCGGGGCGATATTCATGGCCTCCCACTCCGCCCAGGGACCGAAACTGGGCATCCCGCAGATGATCCAGAGCCGGGCCCAGTTCGGCGTGCTCGGGGCGGTGTTGCCGCTGCTGTTCGTGATGCTGATCTACCTCGGATTCTTCGTCAGCAACACCCTGCTCGCCGCCCAGGCGCTGGAGTCGGTCAGCCCGTTGCCCGCCAACGGCAACATCTACCTGATCGGCGCCTTGTGCTTCGTCGTCGCGCTCTACGGCTATCGCTTGATTCACCGCTTGCAGAAGCTGTTGTCGATCCTTTCGCTGCTGGTGTTCGTCGTCGCCACGCTGTTCGCCCTGCAACTGTCGATTCCGCCCGAGCAATGGCTGCCGACCGGGTTCTCGCTGTCGAAATTTTTGGTGGCCGTGAGCATTGCCGTCACCTGGCAACTGTCCTATGCGCCTTATGTCGCCGACTATTCGCGCTACCTGCCCAGCCAAACGCCGACCGCCAAGGTGTTCTGGTACAGCTACGCCGGCACGGTCAGTGGCGGTGCGTGGATGATGATTCTCGGGGCGATCCTGAGCGTCGGCATCGGCGACTTCTCCAGCAACGTCGGCGGCCATGTCGCTGGCCTGTTCGGCAGCGGCGCCCTGCTGCTGTTCGCCTTCATCGTCTATGGCCAGGTGTCGATCAACGTCTTCAACCTGTATGGCGCCTTCATGTCGACCATCACCGTGATCGAACCCTTCGCCCGCCTGAAAGTGACACCCCGGGTGCGCGGCCTGTTCATGCTGGTGATCAGCCTGGTGGCCACGGCCCTGTGCACCATCAGTCAGGACGACTTCATCACCTTTTTCCTCAACTTCATTTTCTTCATGAGCTACTTCCTGATCCCGTGGACGGCGATCAATCTGGTGGACTACTACTGCCTGCGCAAAGGTCAGTACCGGATCGATGACATTTTCGACGTGAACGGGATCTATGGCCGGGTCAACGGGATCGCCTGCGGCAGTTTTGTGCTGGCGATTGCGTTGGAGATTCCGTTCATGAACACCACGCTCTACGTCGGCCCGGTCGCCACGGCGCTCGACGGCGTCGACCTGGCCTGGCTGGTGGGGTTGCTGGTGCCGGCCTTGAGCTACTTCTGGCTGATGAAACTGGGCAAGCGCGCGCCGGTACTGAAGCAAGCGTCGTAATCATTAATCTGCGGCGAGGGAGCTTGCTTCCTCGCCACAAGTCAGTGTTCGACCTTGAGTGGACTGCATTGCAGTCCCGGACAGCGATTAATGAGCTATACCCCTTAATCACCCATTGCGGTTCTTCTGTGCAGGAGGTTGGCAATGAAATTCAGAAACTCACTTGCCGCGCTCATGGTCATGACCAGTCTGTTCGGCTGCGCCACTTCATCAAACCAGAGCGTGTCCGTTACGTTGGTTGCCACCCGGCAAAACACTGGTCAGATCGGCAATGTCGCCTTGTCCGACTGGGGCAAACAGACCGGCCTCAGCTTCTTCATCAGTGGTGTTCCAACCGGAGCGGTGTTGCCCTTGCGCCTCTATTCGTTCATCAACAAGGGCAGTTGCGCAAAACCCGGGCCCGTCGCCTACGCCATGAACGACAAGGTCAATACCGAACGCCAGGCCGTACGCGGCTGGGCGTTCAGCCGAAGCGCCCCCGTCGAATTGTCCGTGCTGCTGGCCGGTGAGTATTCCATTGTCGTGCGTACTGCGGCGACCGACGGCAATGTCGATATTTTCTGTGGCGACATCAAGCAAGGCGTTGCGCAGAAGTAGCTCAAGGCCTGCACCCGCAACCCGACTGGCGAGGCGACGCCGGCAGCGGCGCGAACGCTCCCCTGAACGCTCACCTGGCGGCCCTTCAGCAGAACCTGCTGGCGGGCCTTTCTTCATTGGAAGGCGCTATCACTCACAAAAGCTGCAGCTGGATCAGGTCGTCGTTCAGTCTGGCCACAATCCGGTCATAACCGGCCAGGGTCGCGTGCGCCGTCTGAATCGGCTGATCATGGGTGGCCGTGACGATCAGCAAATCCGCTCCCGCCGCTTCGGCCGCGAGAATGCCAACGGTGGCGTCTTCGAACACCAGGCACTCGGTGATCTCGACACCCAGTCGCCGGGCCGCCAATCGATAACCGGCCGGATCAGGTTTGCCGGCGCTGACGTCTTCGGCCGTGACCATCACCTGCGGCTCGGGAATCCCGGCGGCGGCCATGCGGCGCAACGCCAACGCTCTGGGGGCCGAGGTGACGATGGCCCATCGATGGGCCGGCAATGACTTGAGAAACCCCGCCGCACCCACCACCTCAGCCACCCCGTCGACATCCTCGAGTTCCGCCTGGGTGATCCATGCCGCTTCGGCTTCGGCATCGACGCCGGGTAACGCCAGACGGCTGATCGTGTCGATGGCACGGGCACCGTGGATGGTCGGCAGGAAGGTCTCGACATCGACGCCGTGACGCATGGCCCAGGTCGCCCAGACGCGCTCGGCGGCCGCAATGGACGTCAGTACGGTGCCGTCCATATCGAACAGGAAGGCGCGGTACGGGTTATGGAAAACGGAGGTTTGAGCGGACAAGGCGGACCTTCCTGTCTAATGGATCTGGCGGGTGTGACGGCCAATGTACAGGATCAATGCGGCGGAGGATCAGCCTGCAATGCGTTTTGTACGCAGTCGAGCAACTGCCCGAGGGCCCAGGGTTTCTTGATGAACGAAACCGCATGCCGCACGCCTGAACTTTCGGGGGTTTCATAGCCGGACATGATCATGATCGGCTTGTCCGGCCAGCGATCACCGAACAGGTTGGCCAGGTCCGCACCATTGAGCTTGCCCGGCATGGTGATGTCGGTCAGCAGCATCCGCACCTCCTGCGCATGCTGCTCCAGATACTGCGCTGCAGCGTCCGCACTGGTCTGCGGCTGCACCACAAAACCTTCGTCCTGCAGGATTTCACAGAGAAACTCCAGAATCAGCGGGTCATCCTCAACCACCAGGATCAACCCGCCGGGAAGGTGTGCGCCCGCCGTCGGTACTTGACTCATGACCGTGCCGCTCCCTGATTGCTTCAATGAATTCGCGGGCTCAACGCCGCTGCCTACAGGTAGGAGCAGCGGAGTGGGCGGAAATTCATTTTTGATACAAGCAAAGGGGAAAACCAGGCAATGACATGGGCATGACTTCAAGTCATAGGGTGATAAACCTGTAGGAGCGAGCAGGCTCCGGGCGGCGTTCCGACGATGGACTTGAGAACACCGCGGGGTATCAGACTCCCCGCGTTTTCGTTGACGTCCATCGCGAGCTGGCTCGCTCCTACAGGGATTACAGCTGTACGGGCTTACTGGGACATGGCGTCCTTTTTCATCGCGTCCTTGGACATGGCGTCTTTCTTCATCGCATCTTTGGACATGGCATCTTTTTTCATCGTGTCCTTGGACATGGCGTCCTTGGACATCGAATCCTTGGTCATCGCGTCTTTTTTCATCGCATCCTTGGACATGGCGTCCTTGGACATCGAGTCTTTGCTCATGCTGTCATTGCTCATCGTATCGGCGGCAAACACGCTGGCGGCGCCGACGGCCAGGCACATGGACAGAACAACGGTGGTCAGCTTCTTCATGATGAAACTCCTTGATGCGTGGGGTGTGTACAAAGGAAAAGGCCGGGCGCCCGTCAGCTGCCACCGAACCAGTTGTAGCCCTGGTCTTCCCAGTAGCCACCGCTGTAGGTGTTGCTGACGAAAATCGCCTGGATGTGTTTCGGGTTCTTGTAGCCGAGCTTGGTGGGCATGCGCAGCTTCATCGGGAAGCCGTACTCGCGTGGCAACACCGCGCCGTCGTAGGTCAGCGTCAGCAGGGTTTGCGCATGCAGCGCCGTGGCCATGTCGATGCTGGTGTAGTAGTCGTCGGCGCATTTGAAGCCGACGTATTTGGCATCGGTGTCGGCGCCCACGCGCTTGAGGAAATCGCTGAAACGCACACCCCCCCAGCGGCCGATCGCGCTCCAGCCTTCGACGCATATGTGCCGGGTGATCTGGTCGGTCTGCGCCATCGCACGCAGCTCTTCGAGGCGCCAGCTGCGCTTGTCGGCGACCAGGCCAGTCACTTCCAGGCGATAACTCTCCTCGTCCACCGTCGGTGCCTCGTCGATGCCGTAGAAGGCGTTGAAAGGAAACGGTCGGGTGATCATCGATTCCGGATAGGTCGGCGCCATGGCGTTGGGGTTGAACAGCCAGCCCTGCACCCGATCGTTGAAGCGCGACATCGACGACAACGCGGTGTCGACGCTTTCGTTGTCGGTGAGGTTGCAGCCGGACAACATGGCCACGCCACCGAGGGTCAGGCCGCGCAGCAGGAACGAACGGCGCGAGCGGTCTTCGATCTGCGGGGCGAGGATTTTCCGGGCGTCGGTCAGGATGGACGACTCATCCAGTCCCGATCCTTGAATGCGCTTTTTCATACGTGCTCCTTACGGCCAACGATCATGGCCACCAGCGTTTTTGGCACCAGTGCGACCATCACCAGATGCACCGCCACGAACGCGACCAACAGCGCCATGGCGAAGAAGTGCACACGTCGTGCGCCTTCGTAGCCCCACAACAGTTCACGCAACAGCGGGAACTGCACGGACTTCCACAGCACCAGCCCGGAGAGCACCAGCAGCGTGATGTCGACCATTACGAACAGGTAGGCCACGCGCTGCACCTGGTTGTAATGGCTGAGGTCGGCGTGACCGAGTTTGCCCCGCAACGCGGCCCACAGGTCATGCATCACGCCTTTGGGCGAGACCGGGAAAAACCGTCGTTTCAGGCGCCCGCTGAACAGGTTGAACGCCAGATAGACAAGACCGTTGATCGCCAGGAACCACATGGCCGCGAAGTGCCATTGCAGCGCACCACCGAGCCAGCCGCCGAGGGTGATCGACTTGGGAAAGCTGAAATCGAAGATCGGCGAGGCGTTGTAGATGCGCCAACCGCTGGTGACCATGACCAGCACCGCCAGGGCGTTGAGCCAGTGGGTCAGCCTTAGCCATCGTGGATGGCTGGCTCTGGGTGAGGCAGGTAGCGGCGACATGACGGGCTCCCGGCTGTTGTTGTTCGTTGGGGCCGAGTATGGGAGGCACAAGGTCGCCAAATCCTCACGTAAAGTTAAATAAATCGTGATAACTGCCCACCCGATCCTACAGGGGATGGGTGATCCGGACGGGCCGCAACTATGGTTAAATGCCGCCCCCTTCAAATGACCGACCCGACCCGATGAACCCTGAAGCCCTCGCCACCCTCCGCGAACATTTGCTGACCGCCCTGGCGGCCGCCCCCGCCGAAACCCGCCGCCTGTTCCATGGCCGTGGCCGCTGCTGGCCGGGGCTGGAGCAATTGACCGTGGACTGGTTGCAAGGCGTGGTGCTGGTGGCGTTGTTCAAGGAGCCGGAAGCGGCGCAGCTGGAGGCGTTGAAACAGCTACTGCTGGAACTCACGCAGTCAGGTGCCTGGGCGCAATCCGGCGCGCACACCCTGCTGCTGCAACATCGCTACCTGCTGCAAAGCACCACCGAATGGTTGCTCGGGGAAGAAATCGACGAGCTGACGATTGTCGAGGGCGGTCTGAAGTACCGGGTGGACCTGGGGCGCAAACAGAACACCGGCCTGTTCTTGGACATGCGCTACGGCCGCGACTGGGTAAGGGCCAACGCCGAGGGCAAACGGGTGCTGAACCTGTTCGCCTACACCTGCGGCTTCTCTGTCGCCGCCATCGAGGGCGGCGCGACCCACGTGGTCAACCTCGACATGTCCAGCCCGGCCCTGAGCCGTGGTCGCGACAATCATCGGCTCAACGGCCATGAACTGGGCAAGGTGACGTTTCTCGGCCACGACCTGTTCAAGTCCTGGGGCAAAGTCATCGGCAAAGGCCCGTACGACCTGGTGATCATCGACCCGCCGTCGTTCCAGAAAGGCAGCTTCCTGCTGACCAAGGACTACCAGCGCGTGTTGCGCCGCCTGCCGGAATTGCTCGCTGAAAACGGCACTGTCTTGGCGTGTATGAACGACCCGGCCTTCGGTGCCGACTTCCTGATCGACGGCGTCACCCGCGAAGCGCCGAGCCTGCAATTCATAGAGCGGCTGGAGAACCCGCCGGAGTTTCCGGATGCCGACATCGAATGCGGGTTGAAGGCGCTGGTGTTCAAACTGAAGAGCTGAAAACACCTTCGCCGGCAAGCCGGCTCCTGCAAAAGCGAAAGCGTCAGCGCGGCCGCAACACCAGCGCGAACAGCTCGCCATGCCCGTTCACGTTGAGCTTGTGATAGAGGTTGCGCCGATGCACTTTCACCGTCTCCGGCGAGATGCCCATTTGCTGGGCGATGGCCTTGCTGGAGAAGCCCTGGAGAATCAGGCGCGCGGTTTCGATTTCCCGTGCCGACAAGCGTGCGTCGAAGCGGTCCAGCAAGGTCGCCAGATCACCGGCCACCGCCTCGGCGGCCGGCCCTTGCAGCGGCAGCAGTTGCGTATGTCGACGCATCGCGGCCAGCACCCAATCGCGCACGCACAGCAGGCGCCCCTGCTCTTCGAGGCTGAAGCGTGTCGAACGCCCCAGTGACAAGCCGAGCACGGCGCCGTCAACGTTGAGCATGAACTGCAATTCGTCGCCGCCAACCACCGTGCAGAAGTAAGTCAGGTAGTACTCGCTCTGCTGGAACTGGTCGGGCGCCACCGAGTCGAGGCTGTGCAAGCCATCGGCGATGCCCGCGCACACCGCCAGGTAAAACGGATCGAGCAGGTACATGCCGGCGCGGTAATCCGCCAGTTCTTCATGCTCGTCGGCACCGCCCCGCGAGTCGAAATCGATCAGCAGGCTGGGCACCCTTCCCGCCTGCATCACCGCGACCAGCGCGTTGTCCAGCGGCACCAGCAAACGCAGGGTGTCGACCAGCGCCCGCCAGAATCCTTGCTGGCCCACGGTGCCAAATACCCGCGCCAGTCCCTGGTGCAGCGGTAACTCTTTCAACAACGCGTCCACGCACTACCCCTTTCGAGTAACCCATGATGGGAATGGGTAACGGCCACCCCGGTCGATACGCTGCAGACTCCTGATTATCACCGGCCTGCAGCAGGCCAGGAGTGCCGCATCATGAGTGGTCAACGCTCGTATTTCAATCTGGGGCTTGGCGCCTGTCTGGCGATCTCGTTGTCGGCGGTCGCCGCCGATGGCGAGACCGTGCACGTGTACAACTGGTACGACTACATCGGCCCGAACACCCTGCATGATTTCAAGCGTGACACCGGTATCCAGCCGGTCTACGACACCTTCGACAGCGCCGAAGTCCTGGAAGGAAAACTGCTGACCAGCCGCAGCGGCTACGACGTGGTGGTGGCCAGTAACTTCAGCCTGCCGACCCTGATCAAGGCCGGCGCCCTCGCCCCGCTGCCTCACGCCCGGATGCCGGATTTCACCAACATGGACGCGGATCTGATGGCGAAACTGGCCCACAACGATCCGGGCAACCAGTACGCCATGCCGTACCTGTGGGGCACCAACGGCATCGGCTACAACGTCGACAAGGTCCGCGCTGTCCTGGGTGACAAGGCGCCGGTGGATTCCTGGGACCTGGTGTTCAAGGAAGAGAACCTGGCCAAGCTCGGCCAGTGCGGCGTGGCGATGCTCGATTCGCCCTCGGAAATGCTGCCGGTCGCCCTGCACTACCTGGGCCTGCCGCCCAACAGCACCAACCCCGAGGACTACAAGAAGGCCGAAGCGCTGCTGCTCAAGCTGCGTCCGCACATCGCCTACTTCAATTCGTCGAAATTCATCAGCGATCTGTCCAACGGCAACATTTGCGTCGCGGTGGGCTGGTCCGGCGCGATGCTGGAAGCCAAGGCCACCGCCGAGCAGGCCGGCAATGGCGTGAAGATCGCCTACAGCCTGCCCAAGGAAGGTGCGCCGGTGTGGTTCGACACCCTGGTGTTGCTCAAGGATGCCCCGCATCCGCAACAAGGGCTGGCCTTCATCGACTACCTGATGCGTGCCGACGTCATTGCCCCGGTCAGCAATCACCTCAACTACCCCAACGGCAACCGCAACGCGACGGCCCTGGTGGCCGAGGCGACCCGCAACGACCCTGCGGTCTACCCGTCGGCCGAGGCCCTGGCCACCCTGTTCACCCTGCAACCCTTGCCGCCGGCCACCGAACGGGTGCGGACGCGGATCTGGAGCAAGGTCAAGAACGGCCAGTAACCAATCACTAATCCTGTGGGAGCGAGCCTGCTCGCGAAGGCGTCGGGTCAGACGACATCACCTTGCCTGATACACCGCATTCGCGAGCAGGCTCGCTCCCACAAGTGGATCACCGCTGTTAGTCAGACATTTTTACCCCCACGGATTCGAAGATGAGTAAACCGATGAAACCACGTGCCCGCGACCTCAATATCCAGTTTGGCCAACTGCAACCCGGCCCGCTCAATGCCATCACCGACGTCCCCGGTGTGCGCGTCGGCCACAGCAATGTGCGCGGCCGCAGTGCCAAGGGTCGTGACATCCTCACCGGTGTCACCGTGATCGAACCGCGTGCCGGTTCTACCAGCCTGCAACCGTGCTTTGCCGGCGTCCATGTGCTCAATGGCAATGGCGACGCGACCGGTCTGGAATGGATACGCGAAGCGGGTCTGCTGACCAGTCCGATCGCCTTCACCAACACCCATAGCCTGGGCGTGGTGCGTGATGCGCTGATCGTGCTGGACCGCGAGCAGCAACCGGACGACGGCCGGCTCTACTGGAACATGCCGGTGGTGCTGGAGACCTTCGACGGTCTGCTCAATGACATCAACGGCTTCCATGTGCAGGTCGAGCACGTGGCCCAGGCCCTGCGCACCGCAGAAAGCGGCCCGGTGGCCGAGGGCAATGTCGGTGGTGGCAGCGGCATGATTTGCCATGAATTCAAGGGCGGTATCGGCACCGCTTCGCGACGGCTGAACAGTGCTCAGGGCGGCTGGACGGTCGGCGCCATCGTTCAGGCCAACCACGGCATTCGCGGGGAGTTGCGCGTCGATGGCTACCCGGTCGGGCGCTACATGGAACAGGTGGATTCGCCGTTCCTCAAGGCGTCGCTGCCGCACCCGGGCATGGGGTCGATCGTGGTGTGCCTGGCCACCGATGCACCGTTGCTGCCGCACCAATGCACACGCCTGGCCCAGCGTGCCAGCCTCGGCCTGGCTCGCACCGGCGGTGGCAACGAAGACCACAGCGGTGACATCTTCATCGCCTTTTCCACCGGCAACCCGCACGTGCCGCCCGCCGCCTACGAGAGCAAACGCGCGCCCACCACGGGCAACCTGAGCATGGTCAACAACGATCACATCAGCGAATTGTTCCTGGCGGCCACCGAAGCGGTGGAAGAAGCCATCATCAACGCCCTGCTGGCCGCCGACAGCGCCGAAGGCAATGGGCATGCCGTACCGGGACTGGATGCCCGGACGCTGCTCGACGCTTTGCAGCAGGCCGGTTGGCCGGGCGCCCGGCAGGGTAAAAGCTGACAATTATGGGGGTGACTCGACTAGCGGTACTTGAGGTCGAACCCCCAACTTTCTACGATGATTCTGCGCAGCCGCTTGCTTGCCCAAGCCGTTGCGCAGGTGGTGAGTGTACTGAACCCCTATCAAGCTCACCGCCTGCTTCACGCGCATATTGAGCCTCAATGGCTCCACTTCCTCCCCATCAAAGAGCTTTGAGGCTCTTTTTTAACTGCGCGACTTCCAGACCAGAAAAAGCCCGGCAAATGGCCGGCAAATGGCCGGGCTTTGTGCCGTCTGAAATCCGCCCCTTGTGGGAGCGGGCTTGCCCGCGATGGGCGTCAACGATAACGCTGGCTGTCTGAATGCCCGTGTTGTCCGTGCGTTTTTCGCGAGCAGGCTCGCTCCTACAGGTTTGGGTTCCACGCAAATCCTTGTGGGAGCGGGCTTGCCCGCGATGGGCGTCAACGATAACGCTGGCTGTCTGAATGCCCGTGTTGTCTGCGCGCTTTTCGCGAGCAGGCTCGCTCCTACAGTTTTGGGTTCCACGCAAATCCTTGTGGGAGCGGGCCTGCCCGCGATGGGCGTCAACGATAACGCCGGCTGTCTGATTGCCCGTGTTGCCCGCGCGTTTTTCGCGAGCAGGCTCGCTCCTACGGTTTTGGGTTCCACGCAAATCCTTGTGGGAGCGGGCCTGCCCGCGATGGACGTCAACGATAACGCCGACCGTCTGAATACCCGTGTTGCCTGCACGTTTTTCGCGAGCAGGCTCGCTCCTACAGTTTTGGGGTCCACGCAAATCCTTGTGGGAGCGGGCTTGCCCGCGATGGGCGTCAACGATAACGCTGGCTGTCTGAATGCCCGTGTTGTCTGCGCGCTTTTCGCGAGCAGGCTCGCTCCTACAGTTTTGGGTTCCACGCAAATCCCTGTGGGAGCGGGCTTGCCCGCGATGGGCGTCAACGATAACGCTGGCTGTCTGAATGCCCGTGTTGTCTGCGCGCTTTTCGCGAGCAGGCTCGCTCCTACAGGTTTGGGTTCCACGCAAATCCTTGTGGGAGCGGGCTTGCCCGCGATGGACGTCAACGATAACGCCGGCTGTCTGAATGCCCGTGTTGTCTGCGCGCTTTTCGCGAGCAGGCTCGCTCCTACAGTTTTGATCGGGTTGTCAGACCAGGCGCAAGCGTGGGCCAATGGCTGGCACCGCGTCTTCCCCCAAGCGTTCCCGCACAAACTCGTTGGCCTTGCGCGTCAATTGATCCAGATGCCGGTCACGCTGTTTTTCCGCGTCGAGCATGGCGCGCTTGCCATGCTTTTGCAGCAGGTAGGTATGAATCTGCCGCACCTCCAGGGAGCTGTAGATCGACGCCACATCCAGCAACGCCATCAGGCCGTCGCTGCCGTGGTCGCGGGTGTTCATCAGCACCTGGGTAGCGCGCACACCCACGACCTGAAAGCCCATCGCTTCGAAGTACGGCACCTTGGCCACCGCGCAGGTCAGCTCGGCATGGGGATAACGACCGACCATCTCGCGCAGCATCTTGCGCGCAACGCCCTGGCGCCGATGGCCGGCATCCACCGCCATATAAGCCACGCCGCATGCCTCGGGATCATCCTTGACCGGCAAGTACAGCAAAAAGCCGATGACCTTGTCCGGGTCGTCCAGATCGGTGGCGACCAGCAACTCCACATCAATTCCTTTCGCCCCGTTCAACGCCTCCAGATACAGGTGCACCTCATAGCCGATCGCATACTGGTAGACGTTGTACAACAGGTTGCTGGGCGGGATCGCGACCATGCTGATGTCGGTCAGGTTATCGACCACCATCTGCAGGATCTGGCTGTTGATGTGCTCGGGGCACGGGGTTTTGAAGTGGCTGATCTGGGGCATTGCGCGGGCTGACTCCGGGGGCTGGGGTGAAGCGTTGATCGCGGGGCTGCCTATCATAACGTGCCCGGGCGCATTACTGGCCTGCGTTGAACGATCGGCTGGAGGCGTTGCGGTATCGGGGCTGACATGCTCAATCAGCCGCACGCCGCCCCCCGCGTCCATCGCCCCCCTGAATCAACTGATCTTGTTCACCGGCCGGTAATCACCCGATAAAAACACTCCTACCGGATTCTTGGGCCGATACGTGGCCACGGTCGTTACGCGCTGCTGCACGCTGTCATCGATGCATTCCTCGCCGAACGTTTTAGTGCCGACGGGCCGAAAATACCGGGCGTTGAGCAAGCGGTAGGTTCCACCGAGGAAATCACTGTAGGAGTCGGTGATATCAGGCAGGGTTTTGGGCTGCCGGGGAATTTTCATCGGGTCCAGCTCCAACCCGCAGTCCATGGCCTTGTTGGCCATCCAGCGCAGCGGGATATCCGACAGCGTATTGTCGGTATAGCCGCCGCCCACGTTGGCATGGGCCCCACAGAACCACAGCTGCTCCATGACCTGATTGGGCTTGGCGATCGGGTCCCACAGCGTGCATTCGTAATTTTCCCGATGCTCATCGATGGCCACGGCATGGAAGGCATTGCGCACAATCCCGCTGAGCTCCGTGTCGTGAAATTCGTAATATTTGTGGTTGAACCACTCGGCCGATTTGAACGGAACACCCAACGCCCCGACCGTGTCCCAGACGCCCAGGAAGTGGATCTCGATTTCCCGCGAGTAACTTTGTCGAAAGTACTGGGCGTTTTCGGTGTCGGCACTGGAGTCGCGGGTGCGGTACAGGCTGTAGGCCTCATCGATACGATTGAGGTGTCGTTTGGTCAGCAACCCGACGTTTCGAATCAGCCCCACCAGGCTTCGCGCCGAATAAGCGCCGCGACTGAAGCCGATGATGTACACCTGATCACCGTCTTCGTAACTCTTGGCCAGGGCCAGGTAACCCTCCTTGATCTTCTTCGACAGGCCCACCCCGAATGCCCCGCCTTCAAGTTTGTCGTACCAATCGGTGCCCACACCGGCGATGTACACCGCATGCTGGACCGTGCCGTCCTTGTGCGCGGGCAGGATCGCATCATGCAATTTAACGACGTTGGTGCTGGAGTCGCCGTCGATTTCCGGCGCCTGATCCGGCAGGTTCCAGGTACCGTCAAAGGCGATGATGATTTTTTTTGGCATGACTATCTCCCTTCAGTAACGGGCATTGCTTGATCGCTGCGTTGCGGCGCAACCATGCGAAACCGGATGTTGATGTCGTCGGAAACCACACCGCTGGCGAACTCCCCTTCGCCGATGTTGAAATCACTGCGTTTAAGCGTTAACTGACCGTCGAAGATGCCGATGGCGTTCTCCGCCTTCAGCAGAACCGGCACCACCACCTCCCGTGTTTGCCCCCGGAGCGTGAGGTGACCGGTGATCTGATAGCGGTTGTTGCCCAGGTCTTTGGCGCCGTTCGACTCAAACATCGCCTGCGGATAAACCGCCGTATCGAACCAGGCGGTTTTCTTCAATTCGCTGTTGGCGTCGCTGCTGCCGGCATCGATGCTGTCGAGCTCGATGATCAACCTGGCATGGGCCGATTCGGGCCTGTCCGTGTCGAAATAGAGGGTGCCTTCAAACCTGGCAAAGGTGCCATACACGCTCGACCCCATCTGGTCATAGGTAAAGCTGATGGTACTGGCCGTGGTGTTGACATCGGCGTACTCCGCCGCCTCGGCGACGGACTGCACGCCCGCCGCAAAGATGGCCGCCAGGAGGGTGAAACGAGGCAATCGAAAGTTCATGGAACGCTCCGGGCCAGAGCCTCCTCAGGGGTTGAGGTGGCCAGCGCACGCCTGCCGGCAACAGAAGGACTAAAGCAAAGAACGGCGCTTTATTCCACCTCATACCCGCTGTGGCGGATCGCCAGCATTCGCGATGCGCCAGACGTCAGGCGTATTCCTGACATACCTACACCAACCGCTCAATCTTCTGATGCTTCCACACCTGTTTGTAGTACAGCGTCTGCAACGCCAGCATCCCCAGGTACGCCAGCGGAAACGCCATCCACACCCCCGGCAGCCCGAACCGCGCATCCAGCACGTACGCCGCCGGCAACTGCACGCCGACCACGCACACAATGGAAATCCCCACCGGCACCATCACCGTGCCACTGGCGCGCATGATGCCTCCAATGACCGCCTGGAAGCCGAACACCAGCAGGCTCCAGAGCATGATGTGCAACAGGTGTTTGGCCATGGTTCGCGTCGCCTCTTCGGTGAGGAACAGGCCCAGCAACCAGTGCGACAGCACATAACTCAACACCACCAGGCCGCCGGTCAGGCACAGGCTGATCATCAGCCCCGTGCGCAAAATCGAGCCGATGCGTTCGATGCGCCCTGCCCCAATCGCCTGCGCGCCGAGGATCGACGCCGCGATCGCAATCGACAGCGCCGGGAACTGCACGTAATTGACGATCTGCGTCACCGCGCCATACGCCGCCGTCGCCTGGGAACCGTGCTGGTTCACCAGCGCCAGGATTACCAGCTCCGACAGCGACAACACCACCATCTGCAACCCGGTCGGCAAGCCGATGCGCAGCACCTTGCCGAGGATCGCCCAGTCCAGCTTCATCGCCGCGAAAAACTCCCGGTCCGGCGCCAACGGATGCCCCCTGCGAATCAGGCGCCACGCCAGCCAGCCCATCGCCGCCAGGTTACTGACCAACCCGGCAAACGCCGCACTCTGAATCCCCATCGGCGGCAACCCCACCCAGCCGCGAATCAACGCCGGCGTCAGCGCCAACCCGATACAGGTCGAGACCACCAGCGCCAGCAGCGGCGACAAGGTATCGCTCACCCCGCGCAGCAACTGGGTGAACAGCACGAACACCAGCAGCGTCGGCATGAACCACAACATCACATGGGCATACGCCACCGCATCGTCCAGCACATCCGCCGGCGTCCCCAACCCCACCAGCGACGCCCGCGCAAACACACTCCCCACCACCGCCGCGACCAGACCGATCAACAAGCCCAACGACAAGGTCGACCCGGCAATGGCCTTCACCAAATGCTTCTCCCGCGCGCCCCAGGCCTGCCCGATCAACACCCCCGCCCCCGCGCCGAGGCCGATGATCAGGGCGATGAAGAAAAACACGATGGGGAACATGCCGGACACGGCGGCCAGGGCCTGGGTGCCGAGCATTTGGCCAATGTAAATGCTGTTGACGGTGCCGGACATGGCCTGAAGGAAATTCGACAGGACCATGGGGGCGAGAAACAGGAGGTAGGTTTTCCAGAGGGGGCGTTGGGGTTGGGTGGGGGTTTGCATGGGGTGGAGGTCCATCTCGACGGCGTGAGGATTGATAGGGATAGCTTCGGTGAGTTACGCGTAAGGGGCAACGAACATTTCGGGGTTGGGTTTGGATTTCTGGCACTGGGGGGAAAAGTCTGAGGTTTTGTCGTCGAGGGTCCTACAAAAAGCTCGGAATGGCTCACCTCCCGCGCGGATACCATGCCGCTTATAGTCTGCGCCGTCGCCCACATGGCGATTCGGGTTTGGCGACCTGACAGCAGACGGGCGTTGGTTTCGTTTTATCTGGGCCAAAAAAGCAGGCCGTCGTTGCGGGTCGCCAGGGTGAAAATGCCCCCGGTTCTTGAACAAGGCCAAGTATCTGCATAGTCTTGCCGGGCGTTTCCATCGATAGCCATTAGCGGCTATTGATCGTCGACTGGGAAGTGGGGCTGCGATCGACCTGTGCTCGAGGTATCGACCTACTGTTATGAGGGACGACCGTTCAATGAGGAAACATGCATTCAGCAAAGATGAACTCAAGCAAGTGGCAGTCCAGACCGATGCTGCTGATGTGCCTTCTTTATCTGCTGGCTCCGAGCACCGTCGCTGCGCTGGAAACGCGTGAGACGATGACGATCCTGGCAGAGGATGCAGCCCCGCCATGGTCGAAGCATGACGGCACGGGTTACGCCAATGACGTAGTGGTCGCCGCCTTCAAGGAAATGGCGGTCGACGTTCAGCTCAAAGTCGTACCTTACGCCCGTTGCAAGTACATGGTGCTCAATGGCACGAACATGGCTTGCTTCAACATGAGTTGGTCGCCCGAATTCGAGGGCAAGGTCAAACTGGCCGCGCAACCCATCTATACGGTTAACAATGACATTTTCGAACAGGTGAACGCGCCCTTGCCCAAGCCAAGCAAAGGCACATGCACCTTGCCGCCCGGCACGGTAGTGGGCTCGGTCAGAGACTACGAGTACTCGACCCAAGCCACAGCGCTACGGTCCTCGGGAATAGTGTTTGAGAGCGCCGAATCTGATGGGCAGAACCTTCAGAAGCTCGCTGCTCGCCGCCTGTCTGCCGCCTTGATAGTGACCAGTGACCTGGAAGCAAAAGAGCAGAAGGCCAAACTGGCGGGCACAGAAGACGCTGTTCGGTTTGCCTTCAGTTGTGGGGTGGTGACCGCGACCATAGGCTTTAGCCTGACTCACCCTGACGGATTGCGGGCATTGAAGATCTATGAGGAAGGCTATCGGCGTATACAGGCTAACGGCGTGCTCGAGCAAATCCATATCCGCAGGTTCCCCTCGCAACCTGTCGTTGATTGATGACGGGAAAATGGGGACGGATCTATTTCTTCACTGCACGATATAAAGCCGTCACCATTTTTCCCCCTGATTCCCTAAACATATCTGATTGGCTGCATTTGGCTGTTTGCTGCGCGTCGCGAGAAGCGGAAACGCCCCTTATCTACCGGTCTGCATTGGCTAAAATCGACTGTCTCTGCCAATCATGGTTACCAAGCGTGCCGGTCAAATGCAAACAGGCAGTCGCGTGGATTACAACTTCGCAGTGTCCCTCAAAAGGCACCTTAGGCAGACACGTCACTATCCCTCAGTCTCAGCTAAGTATTGCCTTGTATCTTTTCTTTCACGCAAGTACAGCGTCGCTTGCCCTGGTGCACAGCTTGCCCTGAAACTAAATATACGTTCCCGCAAACAATTTGATTTCAAGTTACATGGCGAAGTGATACGAAGAATAAATGGCCATGCGATGTTTTGCTCCAGTTTCAAATCAATGATCGTGTGTACTCAGCGCCAATAGCGACTCTTGTTAAATAGCGTTTTTATTTTGTTTTGACGTTTTTTTGACCTTTCGCTGTGCAACCTGCGCCCGCCCATAACATCGCGGTACAGCTTGCTGGTTGTCTCCATGCATGACTCATGGCTGATTCCTCTGCGTGATACTCATATACCCTTACCTCATCAGGAGCGTGTTTTCTTAATGAGCACCCATATCAATCTAAACAAACTGCCGGAAATAACCCTGGCTTTCTGGGTTATGAAAATCTGTGCCACCACCCTTGGCGAAACCGCCGGTGATCTGCTGTCCATGACCCTGAATGTGGGCTACGCCATGAGTTCGTTGATCCTGATCAGCGCCTTTCTGGTGACGCTTGGCTTGCAGCTGTTTTCCAAGAATCATAATCCGGTGCTGTACTGGATCGTGATTCTTTCCACCAGTACCGCGGGCACGACAATGTCGGACTTTATGGACCGCACCCTCGGCCTGGGTTATGCCTCGGGCTCGCTGATTCTGATTAGCCTGCTGATCACGATTTTCGCGGTTTGGCGCCTGAGCGAAAAAAGCCTGTCGGTGGACAGCATCCACACCACTAAGGGTGAGTTGTTCTACTGGGCCGCCATTCTGATTTCCAACACTCTGGGTACGGCGCTGGGTGACTATTTGGCGGATGACTCCGGCCTGGGCTTTGCCGGTGGCGCACTGCTGATTGGTTCGGCGATTATTGCCGTGGTGCTGGCCAGGTTTTACACCCGTATCTCCGGTGTCCTGCTGTTCTGGGTGGCATTTGTCCTCACCCGTCCGTTCGGTGCAACCCTCGGCGACTTCCTGACCAAGCCCCATGAAAAAGGCGGCCTGGACTTTGGCACCGTAGGTTCCTCGTTGGTACTTGCCGCGGTCTTGGTAGTCCTGGTGGCCTTCGCCGCAAAAGCCCGCCGAGTGGAAGAAGTGTACGGTTAACGCCCAGTATGCGTAGACCGTTACCGGGTGAGAGGCTATAGCGATAACTTTACCTTGGTAACTGACCAGAGAGCCCGCAAACGCGGGCTTTCTGCTTTCGGCGTCAATTGGCGCAACACACGTCTGCAAGTTGTACGGGCGCCCTTTATGACACTGGGAGCGTCTGAACGAACCCTCATTTTTTAGGACATTGAATGACTGCATTTGGCCGATTGTGTTGAAAAAGTCGGTCCTTCCAGACTGTCCACGTATTGACTGCTGAAAATGCCTTTTTTGCGCGCAGCTACGCGAAATCTGAGTACGGAATCCTCTGTTCAATGTAAAGATTTCAATCTCAAGCGCGTACTTTTCTACCGTGGAAATCAGGGCCGACTTTTTCAACAGAATCGGCCAGAAGCGGTCATAGGATGCCTATAAAAACCAGGCCATTCACGCGCCTTTCAGGCCAGCGAAAGATCAATGGCGGCTGCCAGCAGGCATCGGACATCCGCCGCGCTGGTCGTGTCTCGAAGTGCATCGTTGATCGAGTAAAGCCAACGCGCGTGAGGTCTGCGATAATGACGACCACTGCGGCGCGATGGCATATCGAGTGCTCGTGCCACCATCCGCTATTCGGGTTTGGAGGACTCCATGCGTGACATTATTGACGGCTTTCTGCGCTTTCAGCGCGAGGTTTATCCGCAACGCGTCGAGCTTTTCAAGCAGCTCGCGACGACACAAAATCCGAAGGCGTTATTCGTCACCTGCTCAGACAGTCGTGTTGTGCCCGAACTCCTTACACAGCGCGAACCGGGCGAACTGTTCGTGATTCGCAACGCCGGCAACATTGTGCCGTCGTATGGTCCAGAACCCGGCGGCGTCTCGGCCACCGTCGAATATGCGGTCGCAGTACTCGGCGTACAGGACATCGTGATCTGCGGTCACTCAGACTGCGGAGCGATGGGCGCGATTTCACGTTGCACGTGTCTGGATCATCTTCCGGCGGTTGCTAACTGGCTACGTCACTCGGACGCCGCGAAAGCGATTAACGCGGCGCATGAGTTCGACACGCCCCGCGCGAAACTCGATGGCCTCGTGCGCGAAAACGTGATCGCGCAACTGGCGAATCTGCGTACGCATCCATCGGTGGCTCTCGCGCTCGAGCAGGGGCGCATGAATCTGCACGGCTGGGTCTACGACATCGAGGCGGGGTGCATCGATGCGCTGGATGGCGCGACACGACAGTTCGTTTCACTTGCTGACTCGCCGACCACCGTGGCGATCGCTGCGCGCAACGGCAGACAGATGTAATGGCGACAGACAAGTGAGGGTGGCCGCATTACTTCCGGTCCTTCGTGAATGTCTGTTTTAGAGCGATTCTGTTGAAAAAGTCGGTTTTTCAGGAAGCGTGACACTGAACTTGGCCTTCAACTGAGAACCTATTCACCACTGTTAAGTGGCTTTTCGGTCCTTCGTTGACCGTTGCTGCTTTGTCAGTGGGTTTATTTGAGGGTTTTTGCTTGTAACAGGCGTACCTATCCTGTGGCGGGTGGCCCTTGAGCTGTAAGTTTGGCCAGTCGACGCAGGTTCTGTACCGCTGCCGCCAGCGTGAACTCATCGGTGGCGCCACTCATGCCACGTAATCGCAAGCGATCCAGTTTCAAGATGCGCTTGAGGTGGGCGAACAACATTTCGACCTTCTTGCGTTCGTGACGAGAGCACACATATTCCGGCGTCCCTGCGATGCGGCGAGCCACATCACGAGCCGCTTCGTGAACGCTGCGGGCGATCTTACGAAACGCAGTGTTCGGGCAGCACTTGGCTTTCATCGGACACATCGCGCAGTCGGTTTGCCTAGATCGGAAGTTGACCGTGTTGGCTTTCGTGACGTGTGAGCGCAGGTTCTTGAAAGCACGCCATTCGCTACGTAATTTCTTACCAGCAGGACAGCGATACTCCTCAGCGTCTTTGTTCCAGTGGAAGTCGCTGATCGAAAAACTGTCGTCCTTGCGTTCTGTTTTATCCCAGACCGGCACATGTGGCTCGATATCTTTCTCTTCTACCATCCAGGCCAGCATCGGTGCTGTGCCGTAAGCGGTGTCACCGATTAAGCGATCCGGTTTGATGTCGAACAACTCTTCGACTCGATCAATCATGGTTTTGGTGCTCTCGACCTCAGCCGTTCGATGAGCCGGTGTCGGTTCTACGTCCATGATCACGCCATGCTCGACATCAATCAGGTAGTTCGTGGAGTAGGCAAAAAAGGCTGGGCCGCCCGGGGCGGCCGTCCAACGGGATAAAGGATCAGTCAGCGATAAGCGCTTGGGAAGTGCTTCAGCCAGCGCCTCTTCATCGAGTGCTTCGAGGTACTCACGGACGGCACGTGTGCTGAGCGATGGGTCGCTCCAGTTAGCCTCTTCATTACCAGGTACGCCGCGCTGCCGACTCGCATCTGCCTTGATGATGCTGGCGTCCACGGCAAAGCCTTCGCCCTTGACCAGGCCCGCGTCCATGCAGCGACGCAGCACTTCATTAAACAACCAGCGAAACAGATCGCTGTCCCGGAAACGGCCGTGTCGATTCTTGGAAAACGTCGAGTGATTGGGTACTTCATCCTCAAGACTCAACCGGCAGAACCAGCGATACGCCAGGTTCAAATGGGCCTCTTCGCACAACCGCCGTTCGGAGCGAATGCCATAGCAATAGCCCACGACCAGCATGCGGATCATCAGTTCAGGATCAATCGAAGGACGCCCAATCGGGCTATAGAAATCGGCGAGGTAATGGCGCATGTCGCTAAGATCGAGACACCGATCAATGCTGCGCAGAAGGTGATTAGCTGGGATGTGATCTTCGAGGTTGAACGAGTAAAACAGTCGATCCTGTCCACTCGATAACTGTCCCATCATGCTGCGTACCCTCCCGCCTGCCGATAAGCGTATTTTGCCGCAGGCCAAACAGGAGAGATACTTTTTCAACAGAATCGAGCAATAGCTGCCCTTCATGATCGGCAGCTATTGGCGACAAGCAGCACCTGCCAACACCAACCTGCAGCGAGTGTCGGCAATGGGTCGCACTACTTCGAAACCACCAGCGCCGGTGGCTGCCAGCTGCCTTCGCCAGCGGGAAGAATCGAAGGCGGTGCGGTCTTCGGCCAGTAGAGACGCATCACCAGATAGACCGTATCGTCAGGCGCCGGCAGCCAGTTGCTTTCCTTTGCCTTGCCGGGGGAGTCCTTCTGGATGTACAGCGTCAGTGAGCCATCCGCGTTTTTCTTCATGGCCGGCAGCATCGGCGAATTGATCAGGTAACGGTTGAGCGGGTTGTTGATCAGCAGCTGGCTCTTGCCGTCGTACAGGGTCACCGACCAAAAGGCATTCACTGGCGGCAGCTTGCCCGCCGGGAAGGTCAGCGTGTAATTGCGCTTGCTGGTATCCAGCGTCTGGCCTTTACCGTCGGTGCGGGTATAGGGGTACATCGCCTCAACGGCGTCATTGCCGTAAAGGCCGCCCTTCGCGGCGCCGGCACGCATCAGCCAGTCGCCCTTGTAGAACGCCTGGTCGCCAAAGAACGCGCCGACGTTCCAGCCGTTGATGTTTTTCATGCCGCTCGAGAGAAACTTGTCAACCTTCTCATCGCCAGCTTTCATCCCCAGCAGGACCACCGCCTTGTGTTCGAGCGAGAGGTCTTTGAATTCGAAACGCCGGCCGGGGCCTACACCGATGCTGGCCAGCTTCGACCGAATCGCCTTGTCGTCGGCCGAAGGCGGCACATACTCCAACGCGGCCGACAGGTACTCGAAGAAATTGTCCTTGATACCAGCCGTGGTGGCCGGTACGAAATCAATCTTCGGGGCCGCGACCGGCGCTGGTTGATGGAGGAAGGCTGAAAGCGGCTGGACCTTGTAACCCGCCTGAACCTTCTCGACATTGGGCATGTCGGCTGGATTGAACAACTGGGTCCGGATCAGCGTCAGCGCGAAGGGAGTCGTGGAGTTGAACACTTTATCGATGCCAGGCGGTGTCGCCCCTTTCCAATCGGGGCCTGCAATCAGATAGCTCCCGGGGGCACTTGCAGTTGCCCGGCTGCCGATGTAGCCGTAGTTATAGGTGTTGCCGTCGATTAGCTGCACCGAGTAGTAGCGCTTTTTGGAGACGGCCGGCACGGTGATCACGAGGGGCTCTGCGCGCAGGTCGGTCCAGAGTATCGAGTAGGGGGTGTCGCTGTTTGGCGTAATGACGGCAGTATCAGCGGGTGTCGCGACCCGATGCTCGTTGTGCAGTTGATTGAAGGGGGCCTTGAACTGGCTGGATTTGGTGTCCACCGCGAACTCGTTCATCACGGCGTAGTTCATGACCAGCGGCAAGCCGTAAATAAAGCCTTCCTCGGCGATCGCCTTGGTCTGCTCGAGACTCGGCGCGGGTACGCCCTTGGCCACGTCCGCCTTGTCTGCCTGTGCGATGGGGTCGTTCTTGCTCGCACACCCCGTGAAAAGCGTTGAACCCACCACGACGAGTGCCGCAGCCATTGTCCAGCCCCGGTTAGACTTCCTGTTCATTTTCACCTCGTTTGTTCTGAGCAACGTTTTGCTGTCGACTGGCATGCACCACCCAGACCGCGCCCCAACTGAAACTCTGGTTGTCTCTTTACCTGGCGACTGAGTAACTCCTGCGACGAAGCGCCAACTCACCCGCCCCGGGAGTGTAGATCACAATAAGCCAGCATCCCCTTGCGCAGCCAAGATCGTGCCCGTTATCTGTAAGCCTTGTCGCCAGGACCACTACGAGATGATGTTCAAATTCCGTTAGGTAACACGCACGATATAAATCCGCCCCCATTTCAGTCATTTAAGATGGCCACGCTGGTTTGCCGGCATGACACGAAATGAAAATCCCGGTCTAGTGCTGGTTTTTAGATTATGCGCGGGACTCGTAAGGAATGAGGGCTACCAGATCAGTATCGCCTACGTCGACACCAGCTTGTGACAGCAAAGTAGTAGCCTGGCCTCGGTGATGAGTCTGGTGGTTGAAGAAATGCATGACCAAGCCATAAAAGCTCTTGTCAGCGGGAGCTCCTTTCATGCTTGTGTAATTGAGGGTGTAATCTAAATCTGACTCTGTAATGGCGCGAGACCACTCGACAATTACCTGATCGAGCCAAACGCGATATGTCGAAAGTTCTCGGATATTTGAGAGCAGGAACTGGTCGAGGCTTTGGGGGGCAGGAAGCTGTCGAATCGGCTCCAGAGCCAAGTAATTCGCTGGGTGTTGGGCAAATCGCTTTAGCCAGATTGTGTCCCCGACCACCAGGTGGTTTAACGTCCCGAGAATAGAACCAAAGAATGCTTTCCTGTCCACTGACAGCTCTTCATCTGTCAGACTTCTGGCCGCTTCATAAACCTTTGCGTTCATCCTGTCGTTATAGATCGCCATCAGGCAGATATGGTCGATGCGGCCCATCGTGTTCATCCTTTGAATGAGTACTTGACAAGCGATCCACGCTCATTTGGGGGCCATTCTAGAGCAGGGCTTTTTAAATCGCCCCTGATTTCGCAGGCTCATCTCCCTGACGAAAATGGAGACGACGAAAATGGGGACGGATCTATTTATTCACTATGTTCTTTCACTGCACTATATAAATCAGTCCCCATTGTTTCCCTGGATCCGACGTGCGACTCGTTGCAGCCCAACGGTTCATGATGGACCGCTTTCCGTACCGCTCCCTTACGTAATCACTGACCAGATCATCCCCCGATGGTTTCTGGCCGACATGGACGACGCCGAGACCAGCCTGTCCGGCGCCTCGACGCTGCCCAGGGGCCGATTGCGAGTGGATGTGCCAAGCCCGCTGGCCAGCATGATTCTGGTCCCCGCATTGTCTGGGTTTTACAGGCGATACCCGGACATTCAGATCGACATGGGCGTCAGCGACCGTATCGTGGACATGATCGGTGAGAACGTCGATTGCGTGGTGCGCGGCGGCGAGATAAAGGATCAGTCGTTAATGGCCCGGAAGGTAGGCGACCTCCAGCTTGGCGTTTTTGCAGCGCCGAGCTACCTGGCACGCGTCGGAATCCCAGCGCATCCGCGGGAGCTGGAAGATTCGCCGCATCGTATCGTCGGTTTCTTGTGGGCGCGCACCGGTAAAGCCGTGCCCTATGCTCTGCACAACCACGCTGAGCGTATCCAGATCAAAGGTCGCTACGCGCTGGCAGTCGACGATGGCAACGCCTACCTCGCAGCCGGCCTGGCCGGGCTGGGTGTTCTTTGGCTGCCGAAGTACATGTCCAACACCTTCGAAGCACGCGGCGAATTGGTGCCCCTGTTCGAGAACTGGAGCCTCGATCCGATGCCCATCTACGTGGCATTTCCCCCGAACCGGCATATCAGCATCAAACTGCGCGTGTTCATCGATTGGGTCGCTGAGTTGATGGGCAGGCTTTAAACCGTCAATTTCCGGCTGAATTTGGTTTCCATCACAATATGCGACGCGGTGTGCGCCACGCCTTTGATCATGTTGATCCGGGTAAGCTCGGCATTGAGTTCACTCAGCGTCGACGTGGCGAGATGGATGATGAAGTCGGATTCGCCCGAGACCGCATACACCGCCTGCACCGCATCCATCTTGCGAAGCGAGGTCATGACATCGGTATAACTCTTGTTGGTGCAGGAGGTCATGGTGAAACAGTTGATTGTCTGCTGGAGTCTGTTCTGGTCGATGCGCACGCTGTAACCGGTAATGACCCCGGCCTTTTCCAGGCGGGCGATGCGTTCTTGCACCGAAGAGCGTGAGACCTCGAGTTTACGTGCCAATGATGCCGTGGGCTCGCGGGCGTTGGCCTGCAGCAGGCCAAGCAACTGCCGGTCCTTATCAGTCAGGTTAAACAACGGACCGGGATTCTGCGCATCCATCAACACTGCCTTGACCTCACTGTGGTTTTCAGTTTTTTTGACTCGCCCTGCGTTGCGAACGCGTTTCCTGAAACTTGTCCATCATTTTCAGACCGGCATATACCGTTTGCGCCGCAGCCGGGCCGAGCGGGCCGCCATTCCATTCCAGGCCGTAGGCATCGAAAAGACGGTAGCGATGGGTCTCGCCGCAAATGGCTTCGGCAATGACGCGCCCGCCGATAGGGGCCGTGTTCATACCATGGCCACCAAATGATGTACATGCCCATAGCCCCTTCCCGAGAGGGCCGATGTGAGGCATCTTGTGCCGCGCATAACCCATCAGTCCCGACCAGGCTTTTTCGATCTTGATGCCGCGCAATTGCGGATACACGTCGAGAATGTCTTCCGTCAGCAACTGCCCCAGGCGCTTTTCGTCCTGCAGGTTCCTGGTGGTGATACGACCGCCCCAGAGCAGTCGGTCACCTTCGACGATTCGGTAATAGTCTGAGGCCCGGCGATTATCACCCACGGCATCGGTGGTGCCTACCGCATCGGCCAGGCGCTCGCCCAAGTGTTCAGTCAGCACCGCGTAGGTCGCAATGGGCAGAAAGGCGCGGCGTAATTTACCGAACTCGGGGCCGCCATAACCGCCGCAGCAATACACCACGTTGGCGCAATCGACAGTGCCCCGGTCAGTGATGACTCGGTGTCGCCCGTTTCGGCTCTCGACACGGCTCATGGGCGACTGTTCGTAAATCTTTGCGCCGTTGCGTTCAATCAGCCGGCCCAGGCCCAAGCAATAGTTCAAGGGATGGAAGTGAAATCCATGGGTATCGCGCAGAGCCTGGAAATACCGCTCCGTCTTGAGTTTTTCACGCACGGCCTGGCGATCCAGGTAGTCGAGGTGGAAGTCGAAATCCGTCGCCATCCTGTCGCGCAAACGCTTGAGATTATCGCCATCCTCGTAGCGAACCACGCTCAATTTTCCAGGCGTTGGCGAGCAACCTGGCAGTTGATGACGGGCGATCATGTCGCGAACAGTGTCGACTCCTTCAAGCGACAGTTTGAACAGGGCGGCGGCTGTCGCTTTTCCGCAGCGCCGCTCGATGGATGACAATCCTTCGGACCAGCCCTGAAGGACGAAGCCACCGTTACGGCCGGAGGCTCCCCAGGCAACTCGGCCTGCCTCGAGCAGCACCACGGACTTTCCTCGTGAGACCAGCTCCCAGGCCGTGCTCAGCCCCGCCAGGCCGGCGCCGATGACGCACACATCGGCCTGGACATTGCCTGACAGCGCCGCGCGCTCAGCCGTGTCGTTCATCGTGGCGGTGTAGTAATTGTTGTTATACGTGTACATGAAGTCCCCTGTCCTTCTTCGCGGCGCAGTCATGCAGGGCGCCGCGTTTGGAACGGGCGCCTGCAGTGATTGGGTTTATTGCACTGGAATTTATTGCACCCGGATTTATTGCACCTGGGTGAGATCGGCGCCGTACCACTTCTCGGAAAGTTGCTTGAGCGTTCCGTCGGCTTTCATCTGCGCAATGGCCTTGCTCAATTCGCTATTGAACGCCTCATCGCCTTTATCCACGGCGATGGCCAGCGGTTCGTAGTAAGCGGGTTTGCCTTCCACGCGTACGATGGGATAGCCATTCTTGACGGCCGCGACAACAGTTGGAAGCGCGGACAGGGTGGCGTTCAGTCGGACCCCGTTGCCCATACGCAAATCATCCAGAGGGCCCATGCTGTCGCCATACGTCTTCACCTCGCCGGGTGTGACGTCGTAGGTGAACGCCGGCACATCGGCGGCGTCGATCTTGAGCCGGCGATTGATATAGTCCTCCGACGTGGTGCCTGCTTCGACGCCGATGATCTTGTCGTTCAGGTCCGCCGCCTTTGCCCCGGCTGCATCCTTGTGCACGGCGAATACATAGGGCGTGTAGTAGTAGATCGCGGGGAAGTCGAGGACTCGGGAGCGCTCGGTGGTTGGCGTCATCGAACCGACCGACAAGTCCCAGCGATTCGACCAGCGCCCTGCGGTGATGATCCCGTATTCCGGGGTGACGAAGTCGACCTTGCTACCCAGGCGGCGACCGATTTCGGTGGCAACATCGATATCAAAACCTTGCAACTTGTTGTCCGGCCCCAGGAACGATTGTGGTGGCCAGTTGGCGGCCGTGGCCACTTTGATCACCTTGGTTTCATGGATGCGGTCGAGGGTCGAGCCCGCCCAGGCGGCGCCCGAGCTGATCGTGACGGCTGTGGCGATAGCCGCTGTGGTGAAGAAGCGAGTGATCGAGATCATGAGTAAGCCTCCAGGTAGTTGAGTGCAGGTCTTTGTTGTTTTTATCGATGACGTTGGACGGTGTGACGATGCTTCTCAGTGGCTGAGAATCTGTGACAGAAACTCTCGGGCGCGTTCATGCTGCGGGTTCTCAAAAAACTCATTGGGTTTGGCCTGCTCGACGATACAACCCTGATCCATGAAGATGATCCGGTCGGCGACCCGCCGGGCAAACCCCATCTCGTGGGTGACGCACACCATCGTGATGCCGTCCTGAGCCAGTTCGCCCATGACATCCAGCACTTCCTTGACCATTTCGGGATCAAGTGCCGAGGTGGGTTCGTCGAACAGCAAGATGCGTGGTCGCATGCAGAGGGCTCGAGCGATGGCAACGCGTTGCTGCTGACCGCCGGAGAGCTGGCTGGGGTACTTGTCGGCCTGGTTCCCGATCCGCACTCGATCCAGGTACTCGTAGGCCAGTTGGCGAGCCTGCGACTCATCGAGCCTGCTCACCAGGCGCGGCCCCAGCATCAGGTTCTCCAGCACCGTCATGTGCGGAAAAAGATTGAACTGTTGGAAGACCATGCCGACCTGACGCCGGATGCTGGCCACGCAGGCGGCATTGCGGGTCAACTCGATTCCGTCGATGAACACTTTGCCTTTCTGGAAGTCTTCCAGCAGATTCAGGCAGCGAATCAATGTCGACTTTCCGGAACCCGATGGACCGCAGACGACCACGATTTCGCCGCTGGAAATGTGCAGGTCGATCCCCTTGAGCACATGAAAATCGCCATACCATTTTTGCATCTCGTGAATTGAAATGGCGGGATACGGGGCAGTGACTGCTGAAGCTGACGGCTGATTCATCGTAAGGCTCCTGATTCAGCGGTGGGCGCGATTGAAGTGCTTTTCCAGACGCGACTGAACGGTTTCCAGCACGATCGACAGCAGCCAATACAGCACGGCTGCGGTGATGAGCATTTCCAGGTGACGGAACTCGGCGCGTCCTTGTGTTCGCGCCAGGAACATCAGTTCCCAGACGCCGATCACGGACACCAGTGAGCTGTCCTTGAGCATCGAGATGAACTGGTTGCCAGTCGGCGGAATGATCAGGCGCATGGACTGCGGAAGAATGACCCGGGTCATTGTTTGAAATGGATTCAGGCCAATCGCCCGGGAGGCTTCCCACTGACCCCGCGGGATGCTGCTGATCCCCGCACGGAAGATCTCCGTCATGTAGGCGCCGTAGCAAAGCGAGAGCGCCAGAATCCCTGCCGGCACGGCACCGACCACGTAGCCGAGCTGAGGAATGCCCAGGTAAATGAGATAGATCTGGATGAGCAGCGGAACACCTCGGAAAAACGAGGTGTAGAAGCTCGCGATGGCAATGGCGAAACCGTTGGAAGATAAACGGGCCGTCGCTCCCAGCAATGCCAGGACAAACGCAATGGCAATGGAAATCGCGGACACGTAGACGGTGGTGAAAACCCCTTGGGTAATCATGAAGCCGACTTTGGTCGCGATGAAGCTGTAAGAAAGATTGAAGGTGTCGAAGAATAAAAGGAACAGCACCAGCAATTCGCACCAGACCGTAATGATCTGCGCCCGCAAGGGAAACCGCCCAAGGATGAACAGATTCAGCACGGCCGTGATGGTGAAGGTCCCCCCGACGGCGATGTCACGCGCCAGAGGAGTTTTCAGGTCGAGAACGATTGGCCCCATCAACGTGGAAAGACGGCCTTCACCTACACCGCAGACCAGCGTGATGATGAAAATGACTGCAGCGACTACCCCCATGAACAGGGCGCTGTCAGTCATGCGCGCCTTGACGATATGGTCTTTGTACATGGCTTACGCTCCTTAGGGGTGTCCCTTTGTTGTAAGCCAATTATGAGTGTGCGAAATGCCGGGCGGGACCCTGCAGAATATTGGATTTATCGGTTTTTTCCGGCATATCGGTGGTTATGACCCTGACATCTGCTCAGGACTCCCGGCCATTCTGACGGCAAGGCTTTTTTGAATGGCGCCCGAGCGCCATAAAGGAGGACCTGGATCTTATCGATCGCTGAAAGGCCTTTATCTACTGCGCACGCCTCCGGCGTGAATACACGCTTCTCTGTATTACTGAACGGAATCATTAAGTTATTGAGTAGTCATACCCTGGGTTAAACGCTGTCCAAACGAAACTTTCGGGCAGCCAACCGTCTCATCCCCCTGACCTTTAGGACATGCAAATGAATCGCGCAGTAATGATGATCCTGGCCATTTCCAGCTCGCTCTTGCTGGCAGGCTGCGGCCCTCACTGGGATGATGGAGAA
Source organism: Pseudomonas fluorescens group sp. PF-69 (assembly GCF_054481235.1). Classification (NCBI taxonomy): domain Bacteria; kingdom Pseudomonadati; phylum Pseudomonadota; class Gammaproteobacteria; order Pseudomonadales; family Pseudomonadaceae; genus Pseudomonas; species Pseudomonas fluorescens group sp. PF-69. The sequence goes on from NZ_JBTMNC010000001.1 coordinate 5,916,602, forward strand.
AGGTATGGCCGATATCACGATCATCGCCGCGGATACGACCAAAGGGATGACTCTGATCAGGGTTATGACCATCGCGACCATGACCGCGATAGTCGTCATTACCGTTATCGCGATCGTGACGACAGAGACGACTGATACATCCATCGAATATGGGGACCATCGAATATGGGGACGGATCTATTTTTTCCTATATGAATCCGTCCCCATTATTCAGAGCTTAGTTAACCTGTCTGGCATCGGGGAACTTCCACGTGCCACTGAGAACTTCCGCTTTTGGCCGATACAATCGCACGGTGTAATTCCAGCCTTTCATGGTCGGCAAGCAATTGGCAGTCTTCAAGTCACAGCCACCGAACTGAATGGTGATCGAACCGTCATCCGATTTTTTCGCCGTCAGATTGTTCAGCGTGTAGGCATTGGCGGCGTTCTTTTCGAAGTACCCTTCAGCGTTGTAGAGGCTAACTGACCAGAAGCCATCGACGGGAACATCTTTCACCGTGAGGCGATACACCGCTTCCCCATCATTGTTGGCCGGAGTCACGTTCAGGTAGGTCGCGTCCTTGTCCGGGTTACCGCCCCAAGCGGCAGCAGAGCCCACCAGGTGGCGCACGGGATCTACGTCGGCCCGAGTGCCAAACGCCTTCCTGAAGTCGGGAATAGTTGAAGACAGCACCAGCAGCGCATCACGGACTTTCTTCTGGCTACCGGCATCCCATAGCGGCAGCTCCAGCGCGCCGGGATCCTTTTGGCTCACGCTGATAGCGTCCTGTAACGCGTGGACCTGTTTGACGTCATCCGGGCTGTTGGGGTCGACCAGCGTGCGGATCGCAGTGATCACGTAACGCGTGCCAACGCCTTCGCGGGTAAGGGTGTGCGTGCCAGCACCGTAGAAAACATTCGGGGTGTAGTGGTCTTCGTTGATGATTTGCAGCGCCATGAAGCGCTTGCCGGGATCGGGCAGTGTAATCGTTACCGGGCCCGCATCGAGGTCGAAAACCCCCGAGCTGTAAAGTGTGTCTCGATTGAGCCGTATGACGGTCTGGTGCTCGATGTCGGCTGCTTCACGACGATGAAGCAGCTTGCCGAGGCCACCCTGTTCCGCCAGTGAGCCGATGTACAGGTCTGACTCCGCCCTTACGAAATTATCAACCGTCACCGGCGTTGCGCCTGGCTTGGGCAGCGGCTCCTCGGCATATGCACAGGCCATGCAGGTGAAGGTGGTGCACGCGAAAAAAGTGAACAATGCTTTCTGCTTCATACGAATCCTTTCAGCTAGCCGAGAGATAGTGTCGAACCGGTTAATCGCTTCGACACTATAGTCTGGCGTCGAAAGGATATCCGCTCTTGACCGTTAGCTGCGTTCGGGACCGGCTGATGGGCGTCCTCATCACTCATTACTCGCAGGTTAGCGCGTGGCGCTTGCCAATGCTGTTCGCGGTGGCTATTGCCGTGGTGTCGCTGGCGGGGCTTCGGTAACGCCTGTAGATGATGAGTAATTTGCGTCATCAGCTAACGAAGTATTCGATAGCATACCCTCAGTTATTCAGGAGCCTGGAACCATGGACCCGAACACGATGCTGGCTTTTACCCTGGTCGCCGCGATTGCCATCGCCAGCCCCGGGCCTGCGACATTAATGGCGATCAACAACAGTCTCGCCCATGGACAACGCAGCGCGATATGGTCCTCGCTGGGCAATGCCACTGGCCTGTTCTGCCTGTCGGGGGCTGCAATGCTGGGGTTGGGGGCGCTGCTTGCCAGCTCCGAAGGGTTGTTCAACATGGTGAAGATTGTTGGCGCCGGGTATCTGTTCTACCTGGGGGTGAGGCAGTTGCTCAATAAGACGCCGCTGCTGGCTAATGGCATTCACGAGGGCCCGAGCCGCAGACCCACACGACTAAAACTGTACAGGTCGGCGTTTTTTACCGCGCTCTCCAACCCCAAGGCGACTCTGTTTTTTACGGCGTTATTCCCGCAGTTCATCGATCAAGGCGCAGCCCTGTTCCCACAATTCATGATCCTGACCGCGATTTTCATGGCGCTTTCAGTGTCGTCGTTGAGCCTGTATGCCGCGCTGGCCTCACGTGCCAAGGGCCTGCTGGTACGACCCGAGTTGGCCCGCTGGGTTAGCCGGGTGGTGGGAGTCACGTTCATCGGATTTGGCACTGCGATTCTCGCTATACGCAGGCAGACGGCCTGAGACTTGAGTATTGGTGAAACCGCTTTTTGACACGCCGCTACGTGAGATCTGCGTCTGGAAGACTCTGCCGAAAGTGAAGATTTCAATCTCGGAGGTGTACTTTTTAGTTGCGCAAACCATGGCCGACTTTTTCAACAGCATCGGCCGTTAGCTGACTTTCAAGGAAGATGGGGCCGTATGTGTTTTTTCACTGCACTATATAAATCCGCCCCCATTATTCTTGCAACCTGACGCTAAAAAATGCACGAAATCGATCGTCAGGCGATACCCTTCAGTTTTTCTTCTTGATTAATTTATTGATGTAGTACTTCAGGCTCAAACGATCTTTAGGCCTTGGTTTGTAGTGGGTTTTGTTTCTTTGTGTGGGATCGATCGCCATGGTTGCGGCGGTGTAGTAGTAAAGCGCTATAGACCTGCGGGTGATGTGCTCTGGAGTCGTCAAAGGTTCCGGGTGTCCATGATTGCTGTCTTTGTCTGTGTTGAAAATGACGCAGCGATTGTAAACAGGCAGAACTTTCTTAAGACAGGTCTTCATGCCGACATCCCAAAGCTCCAGGTTGCCTCCGTATTCTTCTCGCCAGTCTTCATTCAGATAAATGATGACATTCAGTCTGCGCTCGATGTTCAGCTTTTTGTTGAGCCTGAAGTCCGAGTGCACGCCCAGGAAACCACCGCTTTTCGTTTCATGCAGGCCACCACCGGTAAAGTAGGGGTCGGGTATCAAGCCGTGAATGCCTGTGAGCTTTTCAAGAAACTGCAACATGGGCGCCGAGTTAAAGGCGTTGAAAACAGTTTTCAAGAAAGGGTCGCATTCGTTGGGGTTGATTTGGCGCTTTAGTTGACCTTTATAGCCGCGCTCGTAGAGCATTTCATTGTTGGTCGGTTCGCTTGGGAAGTGCGAGCAGATACGCGAAATCAGCTCTTCATGCAAGAAATTGTCGATGACTATGTGCGGAAATGGCGTAGCCTTAACATAGTGACTGATCAGTGAGTCGCCAAAGGCGCTGGCAGCGTTTTGGTCGAAATCAAGCTCCGGTGACAGGGTGATAGGTAGTGCTTGAGTGATGGGTGCCATTACCGCTCCAATAACTTGACATATAGACTTGTGGGTGACTTGAAACAACCTTGAACACGCTGCGTCTGCTCGTAGCTTAGATCCTTCTGTCACCCTTGTTCAGGCGATTAAGGATGTTGTTGTACATTTTGGTTCGTCTATGAGTCTTGTCATAGCCGCCAGCTGCTGCGACGGTGCCGGCCTGAATATGATCCAGATAGCTGAATATTTTACGCGGCGATAACATTTCTACGACATAGCCAAGCTCGGTCATGCGGTCTTGGAGAGTGTATCCTGGTACACGCTCATCCATGGAAAAATGCATGTCATGTTGCTTGACAAGTTTGCAGTTCCACAATGTACAGAAACTTTTCAAGTAGACTTCCCTGTACGGCTTTGGTTCTCTTGAGCGTAATCCAACGGACATTTTCAGGCGTCTGTAATGATGTTTGAACAGTCGTGAGCTAAAGCGCCAAAGCGTTCTCGCGGTACCACGATTGATTTGTTCAACACAACCTACGGCGACGACTTTCGGGTTTTTCAAGCACTTGCTCAACATCATTGGGAAAACATTTTTGTCGAAAACAAATGTATCCGTGTGCATCAGAAATAAATAATCAGTTTCAACTCGCTGTAAAACCAGGTCCAGTGCCTTGCCATGTGCGATGTGACCAATTTCCGGTCCAGGAGCAGAGCGCTCGATTAAATTGATCCAATCGAGACTTCGTAAGTACTCAGTACTTTCATCAGCGGAATTGTTGTCAACCACCCATATTGGGACGTTGTCATTACCTAGGTGTTGGTGCAATAAATCCAGGCATATCTTGGTGATTTCGGGCGTTTTGTAATTCACTATGACAATGCTGAAGGATTTGTAACTCTCAGCTGGAAAGACTGGATTTTTCATTGTTCATGTGCCCATTAGTGCTGTATTTATTTTTAGACGTAATTGAACCTGTATCCAGCTTTTGCTTGTTCTTCCGCGGAAAACCTTGCGCCGCTACAGAGCCCAGTTTGTCAGGTCGCTTTGCCATGCACAATAATCGTGGTTCACCCAGACTTGAAGGAGAGCAGCAGAAGCGGACTGCATCCTATAAGAATCTGCTCTACAGGTAATGACCCATGAATTAATTCGTTACAACTTTAGACCACATCAGTGATTCCGTCTCGATTGTAGACACTGGCGGGGGCTGCTCCTGGCCCGTTTATCTGCCTTCCAAAAAACCGTTTTGACTCAATCCAGGCACTCGCTAAAAGACGCAGCACGCTTCCCAGCCCCCTTTACTCATTCGCTCGACGGAACCTGGTGCTCCTCTGTCAAAGACATGAACGACCAGCCTTCAGCTTCCCCCTCATTCAAAAAGCGAAACCCATCGCGGCTCAATCGCCCCCTCTTGCACTTCCAGCAACGCCAACGTCACCGGTAACTTGAACCGCCGTGGCCCCGCGCTGCCTGGATTGAGGAACAGCCGTTCACCACGCCATTCGATGCGTGGCTTAAGGGAATGGCCGGTCATCACCAGCCTTGTGCCGGCATCGAGCACTGCCGGGACGTCGGCCATGTCGTGGACCAGCAGGGTGTGCCAGCCATCTGCACAAGTGAATGCCTGCCAGGATGACACAAGGTAACTTGGACAGGCACCGCTTGCAGAAGACCAGACTTAGAGCAAGTCCGCAGGCTGCATCGTGAGAATGATCTTCCCGACGTTTTCGGACGACTCCATCCTGCGATGGGCATCTGCGGCGCGTGACAGGGGGAAGGTACTGTCGACTACCGGCTCCAGGCTTCCTCCCCCTTCGAACCGTTCAAGCCAGTGCTCGCGGAATCGCTTGATCATGTCGTGCTTCTCCGGCTGGGTACGGGATTTCATGACCGTGCCGATGATTTGCAGGTGACGGTAGAGAATGTGCTCCAGTTCCAGGGCGACCTTCCCGCCACCGCCGAGGATACCAACCTGGATCAGTCGCCCGCCGTTAGCGAGTGAAGCCAGGTTGCGGGCGAAATAAGGTTCGCCGACGAAATCGATGATGACATCGACACCCCGGCCATCGGTTTTGCTGGCGATGACTTCGGCGAAATCACTGTTCTTGTAGTCGATGGCGACATCAGCACCCAAATGCTCGACGCGGGATAACTTGCTGCCATCGGTTGTCGCATAAACCGTCGCACCTGTGGCGTAAGCGAGCTGCACCGCAGCGGAGCCAACACCACCCGCGGCGGCATGAATCAAGACCGAGTCACCTGGCTTGAGTCGAGCCAGATGCATCAGCGCCTCATGAGCGGTGACAAACACCTCGGGAATCGCCGCCGCGTGCACGTAATCCAGCTGAGCAGGAATTGGCATGGCCATGCGGTAGTCAATGCGTGCCAGCTCGGCATACGCCCCGCCACCCACCACGCCCATCACCCGATCCCCCACTTCGAAACCAACGACGGCATTGCCTTTATCGATGACCTCGCCTGCGATCTCAAGCCCGATGATGGGTGAGTCTCCGAAATCAGGACGCCCGTAGCCACCGGAGCGATGCGTCAGATCCGCGCGATTGACACCGGCTGCATAGACGCGCACCAGCAGGTCGGCAGGACGCACTACGGGGTCGGGAACGTCCTTCAACTTCAGCACGTCGGGGTTGCCGAATTCTTCAATGGTGATGGCTTTCATGGTTGCTTCGCCTGCGATTGAGTGAATGTGGCATTGGCAATGGCGGACGCGGTGATGGCGGCAGGGAAACCTGCATAGAACGCCAGGTGGGTGATCGCTGCGGATATTTCGTCATGGGTGACCCCATTGCTGACCGCGCGCCGCAGGTGCGCAGGCAGCTCTTCGGCGTGACCACCGGCAATCAATGCAGCCACCGTTATCAGGCTGCGGTCACGTGGAGACAGTGCCGGATCGCTCCATATTTGCGGATAGAGCGTAGCGTCGACGAACTGCGAGAGCTTTGGGGTGAACGCTCTGGCCGCTTCACGGGGGCTGCTGAAATTGATGTTCGACATGTCGGGCGTCCTTAAATCTGGCTGATGAATTTGTTGGTCAGATAGTGTTCGATGCCTTCAATGCCGCCTTCTGAGCCATGACCGCTCTCCTTCATGCCGCCAAAGGGAAGCTCAGTGGCGACAATTCGGTATTGATTGATCCCGATCATTCCGGCCTCGAGGCCATCTGCGACGTCAATGGCGGTTCGAGCGTTAGCGGTAAAGGCGTAGGCAGACAACCCGTAAGGCAGGCGGTTGGCCTCTTCCAGGCCGTCGGCCAACGTATCGAAGGGCATTAAAATCGCGATGGGGCCGAAGGGTTCTTCATGCATGACCCGAGCGTCCATGGGCACATCAGCCAAAACGGTGGGCTGGAAGAAATAGCCTTGTCCTGGCAAGCATTCGCCGCCGGCAAGCACCCGCGCGCCTTTCTCGACGGCGTCAGCCACCAGTTCTTCCATCTTTGACAATTGCCTTGGGTTGGCGAGTGGCCCGACCTGAGTATCGGGGTGCAGGCCGTTGCCGATTCTCAGGGCATTGGTCGCCGCGACAAAGTGATCGGTGAACGCCTGATAAGCACCACGCTGGATCAGGAAGCGTGTTGACGAGATACAGACCTGCCCGGTACCCCGGAACCGATTCGCCACGCCTTCCACTGCCGCCTTTTCAATGTCGGCGTCTTCAAACACCAGCACAGGGCCGTGGCCACCCAGTTCCAAAGTGATTGGCTTGACGCCTGCGGCTGCCCTGGCCGACAGCAGTCGTCCAATCGGTACGGAACCGGTGAAGGTCACCTTGCGAATGATCGGCGAGGCAATCAGGTGGCTGGAGACTTGATCCGGTACACCGAAAACGACTTGCAGAACGCCTTTGGGCAAGCCCGCATCATCAAGGGCGCGAGCAAGGGCCAGCGCCGTGGAAGGGCTCTCTTCACCGGGTTTGAGAATGACGCTGCAACCTGCCGCCAAAGCAGCTGACAACTTGCGCGCCGGAGTAATGGCCGGAAAGTTCCAGGGCGTGAAGGCTGCGACCGGGCCGATTGGCTGGCGCTTCACCAGTTGCAACACGCCTGGGCGGTTGGCCGGCACGACGCGGCCATCGATACGACGGGCGCTTTCGGCGAACCATTCAAAATACTCTGCTGCACGCGTGACCTCGTCCATGCTTTCGCCAAGGGGTTTGCCCTCCTCCAGCGTCATCTGGGATGCGATGTGCGGCGCTCGCTCGAGGATGAGATCAGCGGCACGCTTGAGAATTTTTGCGCGCTGGTCCGGCACCGTCTGGCGCCACGTCTGGAAGCTGAGCCGGGCGACCTCAAGGGCGTGGTCAAGGTCGGATGAAGTGGCCAGCGGCACACGTCCGATTTCAGTTTCCGTGGCTGGGTTTATGACGGCTGCGGTGTCGCGCCCTTCAGCGCTGATCCACTCACCACCCATGAAAAGATAGAGCGCGTCGTATGGCGTGTTCATAGTTGTGGCCTTCACTTGATTGTCAGGAATCGGACCGAAGCGCGCTGCGTGAGTCCTCGCTTCGGTGGTTTACGACAGAGCCGGTTCAGGCGGCCCGTGCAACCCAGTCTATGGAGGGCGACAGGTTTGATTTAGATAGCCACGAGGGAATCATTGTTGTGTGCAGAGGGAAGATCACGCGCCGACGTTGAGTTGTGTCCTCAACAGTCAACGTCCATGATGCGGGGTCGGTGAGTGGTGGCGTTGCGCTCACGAGCACTGAACAGCCTCAGTGGATACTCTCTGCAACTTGAGCGTTAAACCGGTAGAAAAGGACGGTAGGGATGGACAAATTTTCAAATATGTCTGTGTTCGTAAAAGTCGTTGAGATGGGCACTTTCACCGCAGTGGCCAACCATCTGGACTCGACCGTCGGCAATGTGTCCCGTGCCGTTTCCGCGCTCGAAACAATGCTCGATGCCCGCCTGCTGCAAAGGTCCACTCGCCGTCTTTCCGTGACTGACGCCGGTCGACGATTTTACGAACGCTGTACGGCGATCCTGGCCGACCTCGAAAACGCTGAGGCCGAAGCGAGTAATTCGATCCTGGAACCCAAGGGCACGCTACGGGTTCATAGCGTGCCCGGCCTTGCGCGTCATCTGGTGACCGGCGCCGTCCTTGAGTACCGCAAGGAGTTTCCGGAAGTCACGGTCGATTTGCTGCTATCCCAACGGATGCCGAACCTGCTGGAAGACCAACTGGATGTTTCAATTCTGATTGCCAGAACGCTGCCGGATTCAGCGTACGTCAGTCAAAAGATTGGGGTCAGTCATTGCGTGCTGGTCGCGTCCCCTGCCTACCTGGCACAACATGCACCGCCGGCGACGCCTGAAGACCTCAACGATCATCAGTGCCTGTTGCTGGGCACCGTTGATTACGCACGGGATGAATGGCAACTGAGAAGCAGATCCGGCACCGCCACTTTCGTACCCACCGGGCCGAGCTTTAGCGTAAATGATATGGATGCAATGGCCGTCGCCGTTCGATCCGGAGCGGGGATTGGCTTGTTGGCCGGATTCTCGGCCATCGACGATCTGCGCTCGGGAAAACTCGTGCGCGTTTTGCCGGAGTACCATACCTACGAGCGCAATGTTTATGCCGTTTACACGTCCCGCCAGTTTGTCGATGCGAAGATAACCCGCTTCATAGAAACGCTAAAAGCACGGGTGGGTAGCCAATTGGCAGACACCGCGAGAGAGCTTATCGGTAGGTAACCGGCTCGAGACTCTCGGGAAAGAAAGACCCTGAATAGCACATTAGCCGTTTCACAATTTATTTCAGCAAAGGGAGTGACTCACATGGACGTTTCCAATCAATTGCAACCCTCAGAATGCGCCGGAATGGAGGACATCAGACGCGAGATCGATGCCCTCGACCGGGCCGTTATCAAGCTGTTGGGCAAGCGTTTCCAGTACGTGCTTGCGGCTTCGAAATTCAAGACCTCTGCGGCCTCGGTGCGTGCCCGGGAGCGATTCGATGCCATGCTCGCGACACGTCGCGAATGGGCAGAGGCCGAAGGCCTGAGCCCGGATGCGATCGAAAAGTTGTATAGCGACTTGGTTAACCATTTCATTGCCGAAGAGATGAAACACTGGTCGGCGCAATTGCCCACAACGTAATCCCGGATTACCGGATATCCAGCCTGGCGCACCGGGCTTATCTCGGTGGTGCACCAGGCGGTGTGAAAATGCGGGCTGTTTGATAGCTCCGGCTTCGTTGGCAACCGGTTACCTGCGGCGCCCTCGGGTTTTTCGCGAGCGGGCTCGCTCCTACAGGGGGTTTTGTCACTTCGACGCGTTGCGCGGATCGTCATGGCTATCGATGTATTCAAGCCCCAACGGCCCCGTTCCGTAGACTTGCGAGATGTACTCCCCTGATTTCGCCCAGTGAAAGTGCGGCGTATTGGCCGGGAGTATCACCACGCTACCCGGACCATAGGCCACCAGTTTGTCTGGATCGAAAACAGTGCCGAAGCCGATGTAGAACACACCAGACATGACGGTGTAGATACGATCTTCCGGATGGGTATGCGGCATTAATTTGATGCCGTTGGGCACTTTGACTCGCACTACATAGGGTGCGGGTTTACTGGGGTCGCCGGCGATTACAGCGAGTTTCACTTCTTTCGGGAAAGCCGGAAAGTTGCGCCATTCCACGTCTTCATTATGCAAGGCACCGACTTTATCGAGTGGCAAGGGTTGTGCCTGGGCGAGTGGCATTGCCGCGCTTGCGACAAGCAGGGCGGCCAGACCCGCTGTTTTGATCATGCTCTGAATCATGAGAGGCACCTTAACTGCGCAGAAGACAACATCGTCAGGCGGACTCTATTTCTGATGGGCATTACTGATAATGACGTGATCGCGAATTACAGTTGATACCCAATGTAATCAATGTGCCGCCGCATAGGCTTCGCCTCTTCATCACGCTCACCAGCGGTGTTCTGCTCGCCCTATCAATCCCGTCGATGTTCACAATCACCTCAATGAAGTTCTCTTAAAAAAACCGCGGCGTAACATGGGCTCCATACCCAACAAACAACACCCCGGAGCACACGATCATGAAACGCCAAACCATCCTCAGCATCGCTTTTTCGATCTTCGCCGTTAACGCTTTTGCCGCGACTTCTGTTCAGCCTGTTGTCGCTGAAGGTGGCTCGGATCGCCTGATTGAAAGCCGTGTGGCTGAAGGTGGCTCTGACCGCCTGATCGAAAACCGCGTCGCTGCCGATGGTTCGGACCGCCTGCAAGGTAACACCGTCGCCGCCGATGGCTCCGACCGCCTGCAAGGCAACACCGTCGCTGCCGATGGCTCCGACCGCCTGCAAGGCAACACCGTCGCTGCCGATGGCTCCGACCGCCTGCAAGGCAACACCGTCGCCGCCGATGGCTCCGACCGCCTGCAAGGCAACACCGTCGCCGAAGGTGGTTCCGATCGCCTGATCGAGAACCGCGCTGCCTAAGCCATTCGCTCTACCGCAGTACCCCGCAAAAGCCCGGCCTGATCAGCCGGGCTTTTTCGTGTTCGGTGCAATTCCACCCTCTAATGTTCTTACATGAACAATTGTTCATGCCGTTGTTCACAGCCCTGCATTAATGCATGTGTTAACTGGACTTGAATCGCAACCAATGATTTGTTCGCGATCTACTGACAATTCCATCACATTTCAACCGATAGCCTTGACGATTCAGCCGCTTCGCCGACGTCACGGTGAGCGCAACGCGCGAAAAACTCATGAAAAAATCGTTAGTCAGCTTTCTGAAAAGTGATCAGGGTGCGCTGTTACTTTTGCTGGGCATGTCCGCGCTCTTGTTGCTTTTCGGGCTGGGCGCCAGAGAGCTTTGGGGCCCGGAAACCCGTTGGGCCAACATCGCCCTGCAAATGTTGCAAACTGGCGATTATTTCGACCCTTATCTCAAGGGCATGCCCTATTACGACAAGCCACTGCCCTCCTATTGGTTGATCACGGCCACGGCCCACTTGATGGGTGGCCTCGGGCACTGGTCTCTACGCCTGCCCTCGGTCTTGTCGGCGTGGCTGAGCGTCTGGCTGGTCTACCTGATCGGCGAACAGTTGTATCGCAAAGGCACGGGCCTGATCGCTGGCTGGTTTCTGGCAACGACGTTCTTTTTCGTGTTCTGGGCTCGGGTCGCCACGGCGGACATCCTCACGGTTTGCGGTGTTCTGGGCGCGGTCTGGTGGTATTGGCGCGGCCCCAACGACACGCGCCTGAGTCGCTACATCGTATTTCTCCTGATACTGGCGCTGACCTCGCTGTTCAAGGGTTTGATCGGGTTCATTCTTCCCGGGCTTATCCTGCTGCCGCACCTGTTGGGCGAAGGGCGCTGGAAAAACCATCTCAATCCACGCCTGTGCCTGGCGATTCTGGTGGCGGGTGCGTTCTATATGCTGCCGTTCCTGCTGTCGCATCGCTATGGCACGCCAACCTATGGAGAGAGCGGGCTTGCGCTGGTCTTTCGGGAAAATGTGGTCCGATTCTTTCAGCCTTTCGACCAATTTGGCCCGATCTACACCTATCTGCTTTATCTGCCGGTCTACACCCTGCCCTGGGCTCCCTGCTGGATACTCGGCCTGTGGGTGGCCGTGCGCAGTTGGAAGCACACCGAGCCCAACGTTCGCTGGCTGATCGGCGGCCTGGGGTTGTTGTTCCTGTTCTTCACCGCCAGTGGCAGCCGGCGCAGTTATTACGTATTGCCGCTGGTGCCGTTTGCCCAGTTGCTGGCGGCCTGGTGGGTCACCCGGCGCATGGCCGAACGCGAGGCTGCCGGTAAAGTCAGCGGCCCTGGCTGGACCAAGGGTATTGCCGGTGCGGCGGTTTTTTTATGGTTGATTCTGGGTGTCGTCTACCCCTGGACCAACGACGGAGACGGCGGCGTCATGCAGTTCACCAGGGATGTGCGTGCCGAAGCCAGCAAAACGGCGCCATGGAACGAATGGCGCCTGGTGCTGGTAGACGTCGACAACAAGTTGCCCATGTACCTGCAAAACCACGGCTCACCGTTCTACTACGTACTGCCGGACTCGGACCTCCCAAAAACCGGTGACAGCACGGCGCTCATGGCGTGGCTGGAGAAGAAAAGTGGCGAGCGCTGGAATCCCGAACGCACGATCATTTTCGAACAGTACGAAAACATCAATCGGTTGCCGCTGGGATATCTGACTGCCGATCATCAGTTGATCACCACCAGGCCCGACAACGGCGCCCGCCTGTTTCACGCCCATGAATCCGGCAGTGCCGCGTACATTCCCAAGGTGAAAACGGGCGACTGAGGCCCCTCTTTTCCGCGTGCATAACCTTCGTGGATTTTCGGGGTAGTCGGCCGACTGCCCCATCTGGCGCCCACCTGCTTACCGCGCAGTCAGTCCCTCCCTCGCTGCGCCGCCGATCTCAGTGGCAGATATTTTTTGTTTGCTACTATTACTGGACGGCATCGAGGTCTGTGGCTTGCAAAGTCCGCTGTCACCTCCCTGGCATTGATCCACTCCTTTCCAATCGCCAGATCACAGGGAGCTGCGATGCGTCTTCCAATTCTTTATGCGTTGTCAGCGTTCCTGTTTTTGAGCGGCGCGCCCTGCATTGCGCAGACCGCAGAGACCGCCACCCCCACCGCCAACCCTGCCCCCGGCACGCCGGTCCCGGCGCCCGCGAAAGATGCCGTGTTTACCCAGGAGCAACTGGATCAGATGCTGGCGCCCATCGCGCTTTACCCGGACCCGCTGCTGGCACAGGTACTGATGGCCACGACCTACCCCGGGGAAGTCGCCGAAGCGGTCACCTGGTCGAAAGCCAATCCGGACGCCAAGGGCGATGACGCGGTCAAGCAAGTGGCAAACCAGCCATGGGACCCCAGTGTGCAGGCGCTGGTCGCCTTCCCCCAGGTGCTGGCGACGCTGGGACAGGACCCGGTGTGGGTTCAGCGCTTGGGTGATGCCTTCCTGGCACAACCGGACGAGGTCATGGAGGGGGTGCAACGCTTGCGTCGTCAGGCGCAAGCCGCCGGCAACCTGCAGAGCAACCAGTATCAGAACGTGACGATCCAGAATGTGGCGGCACCCGCCCCGGCACCGGCACCCGCCGCGACGAGTTCGGCCCCCGCTCCGGCCCCTGCCAGCAGCTCCACCATCATCATTCAGCCCGCCGATCCGCAGGTGGTGTACGTCCCCACCTATAACCCGACCACCACCTACGGCACCTGGCCTTATCCAGCGTCGCCGCCGGCCTACTATCCACCGCCACCGGCCTATTACCCCGGTCAGGCGTTGATGGCCGGGCTGGCGTTCGGGACCGGTGTGGCAATCGTCGGCGCGTTGTGGGGGGAATGCGACTGGGGCAATAACGACGTCGACATCAACGTCAATCGCTACAACAACATCAACGGCAACAACCGAATCACCAATAACAGCTGGCAGCACAACCCCGTGCATCGCAATGGCGTGCCCTATCGAGACACCAGAAGCCGCGAACAGTACGGCCGTCAACTGGACGGTGCCAATCAGCGTCAGGCCTACCGGGGGGACGATGCCCAGCGTGCCCAGGCGCGTGAGAAGGCCCGTAGCTCGATGGACAAACACGGCATCGAACGCCCCGCCACCAGCAACCTCGAAGCCCGGGATCGGGCCCGCGAAGCCCAGGCGCGAGACTCGGGCAATCGGTTGCAAGCCGGTGCAGACAGGCCCAAGGCAGCCGACAGGTCCAAGGCCACGGATAGACCGCAAGCGGCTGACAGAAGCCAGGGCACGGCCAGGAATACTCGGGACAATCAGCAGCCCAGAAAAGAGAACGCGCAAGGCAATCAACGCGCACAGGGCAATGCACAGGCACGCCAGACCACGCAAAACCGGCCGGCCGCGAAGCCCGCCAGCCGGGGCAGTGCCCGCGACAATGCCTTCGCCGGCGCGCGCTCGCCGTCCCAGGCCAACCAGCAAGCCAGTCGTGGCCGGGCCAGTCAGGCATCCGTCCAGCGTCCCAGCGCTTCGCGTTCAGCCGGTCAACAGATCAGTCGGCCGTCCACTCCACCAGCGCGTCAAAGGGGGGGCCGCCGTTGAATAACCATCCTCGAGTACCGGTTTTCAAGGGCCTGCTGGGTCATGCCCTGGCGATCACGGCCGGTTTGGCCTGGTCATGCATGGTCATGGCGCAGCAGGCATTTCCGACCCCGGAAAAGGCCGCCCAGGCGTTCGTCGAAGCCCTGGGCACAAAACACGCCGATCAGAAACGCCTGACCGAGCTGCTGGGCAACGAATGGCGCACCTACATCCCGCGCGAAGGCGCGGAGCGCAAGGATGTGGATGCGTTCTTGAAGCATTACCGCGAGCAACACAGCATTGAGAAAACCAGCGACGGCAAGGCGATTCTGTCGGTAGGAAGTGACCACTGGACATTGCCTATTCCCCTGGTCAAAAGCGCGCAGGGTTGGCGCTTCGACATCAAGGCCGGCAACGCCGAGATCCGCGCTCGTCAAATTGGTCGCAACGAACTCGCCGCGGTGCAATCGGCGCTGGCTTATCACGACGCCCAGATGGACTACGCGTCAGTGGACCGTGACGGTGACGGCGCACTTGAATACGCGCAGAAAATCTTCAGTACCCCGGGCCAGCACGACGGGCTCTACTGGGCGGACGACAACAGTGGTCAGATCAGCCCGCTGGGCCCCGAGTTCGGCAAGACCATTGCCGGCCAGGACTGGCATGGCTACCGCTTCCGCATCCTCGATGGCCAGGGCCCTTCGGCGCCGGGCGGCGCCTATAGCTACCTGATCGGCGACAAGATGAGCCGGGGCTTTGCACTGATCGCCTGGCCGGCGAAGTACGGCGAGAGCGGCGTGATGAGTTTCATGATCAGCCATGACGGTCAGGTATTCGAGAAAGACCTGGGACCCGACGGTGAGAAGCTGGCGCAGTCGATGAAGCTGTTTGATCCGGATGACAGTTGGAAGTTGGTGCCTGCGGATGACGAGCAGCCGGATTGATTCAGGTGTCATGCGCGGCAGGTTGTTGACGGGTACTCGTAGTTGGCGATTGCGCGGTGATATCTGTACCGGGGGGCACTTGAAAAAAACGAGCCGACGCCTGCATAAAGCGCCGCCGTACAGTCATTGACTACGTCGATAGTCATCATTGACTCAATGAAGTTCTCTTAAAAAATCCGCGGCGTAACATGGGCTCCATACCCAACAAACAACACCCCTGGAGCACACGATCATGAAACGCCAAACCATCCTCAGCATCGCTTTTTCGATCTTTGCAGTGAACGCTTTTGCCGCCACCTCTGCTCAACCTGTAGTCGCTGAAGGCGGCTCGGATCGTCTGATTGAAAGCCGTGTGGCTGAAGGTGGCTCGGACCGCCTGATCGAAAACCGCGTCGCTGCCGATGGCTCCGACCGTCTGCAAGGCAACACCGTCGCCGCCGATGGCTCCGACCGTCTGCAAGGCAACACCGTCGCTGCCGATGGCTCCGACCGCCTGCAAGGCAACACTGTCGCTGCCGATGGCTCCGACCGCCTGCAAGGCAACACCGTCGCCGCCGATGGCTCCGACCGCCTGCAAGGCAACACTGTCGCTGCCGATGGCTCCGACCGCCTGCAAGGCAACACTGTCGCTGCCGATGGCTCCGACCGCCTGCAAGGCAACGCTATCGCTGCCGATGGCTCCGACCGCCTGCAAGGCAACACTGTCGCTGCCGATGGCTCGGATCGTCTGCAAGGCAACACCGTCGCCTGAACACATCGCCTCATCGCAATACCCGCAAAAAGCCCGGCCTGATCAGCCGGGCTTTTTCATGGGCACCCGTTTTGTGCTTGATCGATTATCCTGTGCCACCCCATTCCCCCCTGCCCTGTATCTGTCGGAGACACTTGTGCCCCCCTTGACCGCCCGCGAGGTTTATCAGCAATTACGTGACGTCGCCCAAGGCATTCGCACATTAAAGCGCCTGGACGAACAAGCCGTGGCCGGCCAGCTGCAGGTAGACATCGAGGGTTGGCGCCTGACGCTGGAGGTCGAGGCGCATCAGCTGCGCCACTGCCTGCATTGCCTCAGCTCGGACGGTCGGACGCTCGCCGGTTGGCAGCGTTACGGCACCGACCCGGTGAGTCTGCTCAGCACTTGGGAACTGGCGCAGATTGAGCGGCGGCTGGCCGGGCCTGAGTCCGCTTGATTGCGCCGCGACCACTCGTTCGTTCGGCGCGCCTGTGCTACATAACACCTCTGTATGAACTCCGCGCCCGATGAGGTCTGCTTATGCTCCACTTTCCACGCCTTTCACAGTTGCTGACGGGAGCCCTGCTTGGCGTTCTCGCCAGCGGCACCCAGGCCGCTGCTCCCACCCCGGCACCCGATGCGTTGCAACCGCTGCTGGCCACGATCAACGAGCGCTTGAATCTTGCTGATCAGGTGGCACTGACCAAATGGGACAGTGGCAAGCCGATCCAGGATACCGCCCGGGAGACGCTGGTCATCGCCAATGCCCGCCGGCAGGCGATCGAACACAAAGTGGACCCGGAGGACGCAGCCGAGTTGATCGCCGCCCAGATCGAAGCCAACAAACTGGTGCAGTACGGCTTGCTGGCGCAGTGGCAAGCGGCGAGCAAGGCGCCTGACGTGCCACGGCCGGACCTCAATAAAATCAGGCCACAACTGGACGAATTGCAAAACCGACTGTTGCAGCAATACGCCGATTTCGCGCCTTATCGCGTGGACCCGGACTGCCCGGCCTGGTTGGCCGCCCAGCGTTCCGGCCTGATCAAGGATGCGCTGCATGGCCAGGCGCTGATACGCGCCACCGGGGAGCTTTGTATCGCTGAGCAATGAGGCCAGCGATATCCAGCGGGATGGCGATGGCGCCCTTGAGATGGCCATCGCCGGCAAGCCAGTGACTGCACAAAGCGCCTTGGTCCATTCATTGACTGCGTCGATAGTCACCATTGACTCAATGAAGTTCTCTTAAAAAATCCGCGGCGTAACATGGGCTCCATACCCAACAAACAACACCCCTGGAGCACACGATCATGAAACGCCAAACCATCCTCAGCATCGCTTTTTCGATCTTTGCAGTGAACGCTTTTGCCGCCACCTCTGCTCAACCTGTAGTCGCTGAAGGCGGCTCGGATCGCCTGATTGAAAGCCGTGTGGCTGAAGGTGGCTCTGACCGCCTGATCGAAAACCGCGTCGCCGCCGATGGTTCGGACCGTCTGCAAGGCAACACCGTCGCCGCCGATGGCTCCGACCGCCTGCAAGGCAACACCGTCGCTGCCGATGGCTCCGACCGTCTGCAAGGCAACACTGTCGCTGCCGATGGCTCCGACCGTCTGCAAGGCAACACTGTCGCTGCCGATGGCTCCGACCGTCTGCAAGGCAACACCGTCGCCTGAACACATCGCCTCACCGCAATACCCGCAAAAAGCCCGGCCTGATCAGCCGGGCTTTTTCGTGGGCGATTTTTAAGCGAATCTATGGCTCTTCTCTCAGGAGCCTCGGCATGAGCAAGATTGAAACGCTGGCCCACATCCTGCTCGGCCCCTTGTTACTCATGCAGGGTGCGCACACCCGGCGGGTTACGCCAAAGCTCCCGGAGGCCGAGGGCGAGCGCGAAGGTGTGGCGGGCTCCGGCAAGGACCTTCGTGTGCTGATTCTGGGTGATAGCGCCGCTGCCGGTGTCGGCGCATCGACTCAGACCGAAGCCCTGAGCGGTCAAGTGGTCAGCCGTCTGGCCAAGGATCATCGGGTGCTCTGGAAGCTCTGGGCGCGCTCCGGCCTGGACTCGCGGACGCTGCTGGATCTGCTCGAACAGCACCCGCCGCAACCCTTCGATGTGGTGCTGCTGTCCATTGGCGTCAACGATGTCACCAGCACGTTGTCGGTCGATCAGTGGATCACCCTGCAACAGCGGTTGATCGATGTGCTGCGCGATAAATTCGCGGCGACGCAGGTCGTCATGTCCCCTCTTCCACCCATGCACCTGTTTCCAGCATTGCCGCAGCCGCTGCGCTGGTACCTGGGCAATCGGGCGGCGCGTTTCAATACACGGCTCGCCGGGCTGGCGACTGGCAACGATCACTGTACGATGCTGACCACCCGCCTGGCGCCCGTGGCCGGTTCGATGGCGCGGGATGGTTTTCATCCCGGCCCGGCGATCTACAGTGTGTGGGCGGACGATGCCGTCGAGGCCATTACCCGGCGCCGTCGAGAAACCGCATCAGGCAAGGTTTGAACAACAACAAAAAAAGGAGTTGAAAATGTCTGAACTGAAACTGCAAGCCGACGCCGCCGCGTCCCTGGAGCAGTGGCACGCGATGATCCGCAGCGGCGACCTCAGTGCCCTGCCCGGTTTGCTCGACCCCAACGCGGTGTTCCGCTCGCCCATGGCGCACACGCCGTATCCCGGGGCACCGGTGGTCTCGATGATTCTCAACACGGTGTTCAACGTCTTTCAGGACTTTGCCTACCACCGCGAATTGGCCACCGCCGACGGCTTGAATGTGGTGCTGGAATTCAGCGCCAGGGTCGGCGAGAAACAGCTCAAAGGCATCGACCTGATCCGCTTCAACGAGCAGGGAAAAATCGTTGAGTTCGAGGTGATGGTTCGTCCGCTCAGTGGCTTGCAGGCCCTGGGCGAGGAAATGGGACGACGCCTGGGCGCTTACCTGGCCGCCAGCAAGGCCTGATCATGGCGCAACGCCGGTCGATAGGTCGGCACCACCTGCAATTCGACCGGTTCGCCAAGAAACGCGCAGCAACGCGAGCGTAACCAGCGCTGGCCAGGATCGTTGTGCACCGCCGCGCGCCAGGCAATGGAAAGTTCCCGGGTCGGCAGTGACAGCGGCGCCGACTCGGCCCTCATCCCCCCGACAGACGTCATGGCTCTGGCGACGTAATCCGGCACCACGGCCAGCATGTCGCTTTGCGCCAGCAACACCGGCAATGTGCTGAACTGCGGGACGGTCAGCACGACTTTGCGTTGCCGGCCCAGCAGGCCAAGGGCGTGGTCGGTGCCATCCATGGCATTGCCCATGGACGACACCACCGCATGAGGCCGGCGACAAAACTCCTCCAGGCCCAGCGGACCGGATCGGGTGTCGGCCCGCAGCAACATCGGCCGGATCGGCCGCAAGCCTTTGCGGTGCGCGTTGGCCGGCAGATCCAGGATGTGGCTGATGCCCAAGGAGATGTCGCCATTCGTCAACCGTTGCGACATCTGCTGCTGATCGACGCGATGCACGATCAAGGTGCTGTTCGGCGCCTCGACACGCAGCTGTCGTAACAGTCGCGGCAACAGCGCGTATTCGACGTCGTCGGAAAGCCCGATATGAAAGCTCGCGTCGCTGGTCAACGGATCGAAGGACTGGCAACGGCTCAATGCCGAGGCGATGCCGTCCAGGGCCGGAGCCAGATTGGCGAAGATTTCCTCGGCCCGTGCGGTCGGCTCCATCACCCGTCCCGAACGAATGAACAACGGGTCATCGAACAACACCCGCAAACGGCTCAGGGCGCCGCTGATGGCGGGTTGCCCGAGGAACAGTTTTTTGCTGACGCGGGTGACATTTCGCTCATGCATCATTGTCTCGAAGACCACCAGAAGGTTGATATCGGCACGACGCAGGTCGTTTCTGTTCATGAGGTTTACTACCCGGCACGTGGCCATTGAGTTCGGGAAGTGGCGTGAACAGGTTATGGCGGCGGATGAAAAACGTCTGTCGTACAGGGGGACATCACGATCATGCGTTAGGTGGGCACGCTGATACCCCGGTATAGCGTCAACGAAAAAAACCAATGTGATTAATGACTTGCACGAACTCAGCGAACGGCAGGCGCGACATCGTCATGGCAGTTTTTTCGGGTTTTTTGTCCTAACGGAATGGGCGGGCGCGCTCCTAGGATACTGAACCGATTCTCCGCCCCCAGCCGAAAAAAAACCGAGGCGCGCATGATCGAAACCCGAACCGAAAAGCCTGCCCATGCACGCAGCGCGCATCTCTTCCTGAAAGGAACCTGCAGCAAGATGCTGTACAAAACAGGCCAAAGGACTTCTCGCCTACTGACCGGCATCAACCTCAAGCCGCTGGAACACACGCTGGTGTGGCTGTTGGGTCTGATGGTGGCGAGCGGGATATTGAGCAACGCCGAAACCCGGACTGACCTCCCCGCCACTACGCTTTACATCGTGTTACTGCTGATGGTCATCAACCTGTTTTCGATCAGCGCGGTGATCATCGTCGCGTTGTTCTGCATGGGGGTGCTGACGTCGATGTACCTTTATCAGGGCGGGTTTCACAGCTGGGATTGGACCACGCAATTGCTGCACAGTCTGGCCGTACTGGCGGCGATTACCTTTCTGGCGCTGCGCAGCAAACAGGTCTCCGACAACCTGCGTCACAAGGAGGTCTACATGGTCGGTGCCCAGCGCCTGACCCAGACCGCTTGTTTCGGCTTTCGCGCAGACCTTGGGAGAATTTCCTGGTCGGAACAGGCCGCGCAGATACTTGAGTTTCCGGTGGACGCGCGCCCTTCTGTGCCTTTGTTGCTGTCGCGCACGCACCCCGATGACCTGCCCCTTCTATTGGCCGGTTTCGAAAAGGCTGCACGCCATGAAACCCTGATCGAGGTCAAACACCGCCTGTTGATGCCCGACGGGCGCATCAAGCATTTGCACCTGTTCGCCACCCCGCTCTTGACCCGGCACGGGTGTTTTGAATACCTGGGCGCGTTGATGGACGTGACCGCCAGCAGGCAAGCTGAAGAAGCACTCTGCCGTGCCCAGACCCAGTTGGCCCATGTCACCCGTGTGACGTCGCTCGGCGAGTTGGCGGCGTCCATCGCCCATGAAGTCAATCAACCGCTGGCGGCGATCAACAGCAGCGGCGAAGCCTGCCGCAATTGGTTGAGCCGACCGCAGCCCGATCTGGTCGAAGCACGCCTGGCACTGGAGCGGATCATCGCCAGCGCCAACCGCGCCAGCGAGGTCACGCGCCGGATCAGGGCCCTGGCCCGCCAGTGCGACCCGCTGCGGCGCAACGAATCGCTCAACGACATCGTCAGCGAGACCCTGGGCCTGGTCCGATACGAATTGGCCCACCACAAGATCACCCCGCAAATCGAGCTCGCCGCTTTCGGCGCCCAGGTCAGTGCCGATCGCGTCCAGCTGCAGCAAGTCATCATCAACCTGATCATCAACGCGTGCCAAGCCATGGACGCCATCGACCCCAACGAACGGGCGCTGTGCATACGCACCTGGGTGAGGGACAACGAGGCGGTGCTGGAGGTGACCGATCAAGGCCCGGGCATCGCCTCCGATGTGCTGGCGCAATTGTTCACGCCGTTCTTCACCACCAAGGAAAACGGCTTGGGCATGGGGCTTTCCATTTGCCGCTCGATCATCGATTTCCACGAAGGGCGGCTCTGGGCCACCAGCGCCGCCGGCCAGGGCAGCTCGTTTCTGTTTGCCCTGCCGATACGGGTCGCCAACGACGCCGGCTACGCAGCGGCCATCTGATACAAAGGTATGACCGGGGCACGCCAAGGCGTGGCGTGGCTGCCCACAGGTATGAGTGTCTCAAGCCCCGCCTGCACTTAATGTAGCGCCCATCGCAAGGAACACGGCAGGGCGGTTGTATGTCCACTTCCCTTGGGAATCAACAATGAACGAACAACATCCCCTGAATAAAAGCATCTGCAACGAATCCATGGTTTTTATCGTTGACGACGACGCGCCCCTGCGCGAATCCCTCGGCAGCCTGTTGCGCTCCATTGGCCTGCGGGTCGAGTTGTTCGGCTCGGTGGCCGAATTCATGAAGTGTAAGCGACCGGACACGCCCAGTTGCCTGGTACTGGATGTCCGGCTGCAAGGCAGTAGCGGCCTGGACTTTCAAAAGGAATTGGCCGCCGCCGGCATTAATGTGCCAATCGTGTTTATCACCGGGCACGGCGACATCGCCATGACGGTGCGGGCGATGAAGGCCGGCGCGGTGGATTTCCTGACCAAGCCCTTCCGCGAGCAGGACTTGATCGACGCCGTGTGCGCCGCCCATGCCCAAGACAAACAACGTCGCGAAACCCAGCGTCATGCCGAGGATTTGCGTGTGCGCCATCAGACCCTGACTGCACGGGAGCAAACGGTCATGGCGTTGGCGGCGTCGGGTTTGATGAACAAGCAAATTGCCGGAGAAATCGGCTTGAGCGAAATCACTGTGAAGATCCATCGCGGCCAGGCCATGCGCAAGATGGGCGCGCGATCATTCGCCGACCTGGTGCGCATGGCCGAAGTGGTCTCCGCTTCGCCGGCAATCAGGTGACTATACGCACGTATACTGCGCACCCATTCAGGACGGCGTATCTTGCGATGATGGCGGACAGTCTCTAAGTGCTACCGCTGCCACGCAGGACACAACTATGCGCAATAAGGAAATCATTGCCGTTGTCGATAATGATGAATCGGTTCGAATGTCACTGGACAGTTTATTGCGTTCCAGCGGATACAGCGTGCACACCTACGCAAGTGCCCACGAGTTCCTGTTCTCCGATGGTCCAGAGGCTGCTTCCTGTTTGATTTCCGATATCCAGATGCCGGTAATGGACGGAATAAAAATGTATGAAGTACTGTCGGCCCTGGGCTTTCACATTCCGGTCATCTTCATCACCGGAAACCCCGACGCACAACGCCCGATCAGCGCCGGCGCGATGAAACCGATCGCTTTTTTTCCCCAAGCCCTTTTCCACCGAAAAGTTGCTCGAGTGTATCGAAACGGCCTTGAGCCGATGCAACTAACATCGACCACCCCGAACAACTAACACCTTGGTATAACTTATTAATGCCTAGTCATACTCCGGCTGACCCTTTGTAGAAGTGCCAGATACATATCCCCTCTAATAACATCTGTTTCAGATCAAGCCGAGGCCGTCTGTTTTGTTTTGCCTGGTTACTTCGCAACCATTCAAACAAAGCGGTCGCGCTGACATCGCAACACCTTTTGTTCTTCAGGAGCCAAACAATGAAACAGCATATTTTGATAATTGGTGCGGGATTCGGTGGTGTCTGGAGCGCACTGAGCGCTGCCCGCCTGCTGGACCAGCACGATCGAAATGACGTCGAGATCACCGTGTTGGCTCCTCAGGCCGAGTTGCGGATTCGCCCGCGTTTCTACGAACCCAACGTGCACAACATGAAAGCGCCCTTGAATGAATTGTTCGACGCCGTGGGGGTGAAGTTCGTCCAGGGCTCGGCCGAGGTGATCGACGAGAAAAACAAACAGGTCGGCTTCACCGATGCCGAGGGTGTTCAGCGTCAGTTGAGCTACGACCGCCTGGTGCTGGCCGCCGGCAGCCACCTGATGCGCCCACCGGTCGATGGCATGCTTGAGCACGCGTTCGACGTTGACTCGATTGAAGCGGCAACACGCCTGGAAGCCCACATCAAGTCGCTGAAGAATCTGCCGGTCAGCGCGGCACGCAACACCGTGGTGGTGGCCGGCGGCGGTTTCACCGGTATCGAAACCGCGACCGAAATGCCGGCCCGCCTGCGTGAGGCCCTGGGTGACGACGCCGATATCCGGGTGATCGTCGTCGACCGTGGCCCACAGATCGCCGCCGCGATGGGCGACGCCATTCGTCCCTCGATCGTCGAGGCATCGCAACACCTGGGAATTCACTGGGTGCTCGATGCAACCGTGGCGACGGTCGATGCCAACGGCGTGACGCTCGCCGATGGCCAGCGCATCGAGGCGAAGACAGTGATCTGGACCGTCGGCTTCCGCGCCAGCCCGCTGACCGGGCAAATCCAGGGCACCCGTGATCATCAGGGTCGCTTGCATGTCGACCAGCACCTGAAAGTGCGCGGCCACGCCGATGTGTTCGCCACCGGTGACGTCGCCTATGCCGCCACCGATGACCTGGGCAACTTCGCGGCGATGTCCTGCCAGCATGCGATTGCCCTGGGCCGCTACGCCGGCAACAACGTCGCAGCCGAACTGCTGGGCGTGGCGCCGATCCCCTACAGCCAACCCAAGTACGTGACCTGTCTGGACCTGGGTGCCTGGGGCGCGGTGTTCACCGAGGGCTGGGATCGCCAGGTCAAGCTGTTGGGCCGCGAGGCCAAGGAACTCAAGACCCAGATCAACACCGTGTGGATCTATCCGCCGGCGGCTGATCGTGCCGCAGCGCTGGCCGCCGCCGACCCGCTGATTCCGGTGGCTTGAGACGCAGACCTCGCGGGGTTGCCGGGGCGCATACCGGCAACCCGTCCGCGGTGGTCACTCACGCCAGCTCATGACGCAAACCCCCAGGTAACCGGTATGAATGGTTTTTTCGAGAATCCGCATCGGCTGTTGAAGGTGTCCCACGCGCTGCTGCTGGGTGGGTTGATTGCACTGCTCGTCGGGGCAACGCTCGCCTATGGTCTGGACCCGTATCTATCGCTGCCCAGCCTGGTGGCGGCCCATGCCATGACGATCCTCGGTCCGACAGCCATCAAACTCGGTTACGTGCTGCGCTTGCTGATGATCAACCGGCTGCGACGCCAGTCTGTCATTCACCCGCCGGGCATCGCCCGGTGATGTGAAGCTCAATGCCTGTATCCCGACCAGCCCCCTCCTTGCTGGATCGGGGATTTTCCCAAGCACCCGCCACTGTTTTTTCTGGCGGGCGTTTTTTCTCAAGCCAGATCGCCCGCAAACCCCGATGAACAGTTGCGCCAAAGGACGGATGAACAGCCCATTTCAGTAGTGCCATTGCTCCACCCCCCTCACGCCCCTCACAAAGAGTTTGCCGGTATAGGCCGTGCGAGTTGCCGTTCGATAGCAAACACTGGAAGTACAAATGTCTATCACTCAACGTTGCAAACAACTTTTTTTATCCGATGCCTTAGCCTTTCTGGCCGCCATTGCGGCAGGCAGCATGATTTTCATTACCAACTCGTACCTCGATCTGGATATCGCACCGACCCTCTTCTACATCACGCTGGTATTCATGTCGGCGAACATTTTCTCTGTGCCGGTCTTCCTCACTGTCGCCTTGAGTTGCATCGCCATGCTGAGCGCCAGTTTCGTTGTCGAGGAAGGCTATCGTGATCACCGCCTCATCGTCGGTTTCGTGCGTTGCCTGATCGCACTGACCACCATCACCCTGCTGGCCCTGCGCAGCAAGCGCGCGACCGACACGTTGCGCCGCAAGGAAGCCCTCTTTTTGGGCGCCCAGAAACTCAGCCATACCGGCAGCATCGGCTTTACCTTCGATGACAAGGAAACCGTGTGGTGGTCGGACGAAACCACACGAATTTTCGAGTACCCGATGGATGTCACACCGACGGCCACCATGATCAGGGCGCGCACCCACCCCGAAGACCTGAGCATTGTCGAAAGCGTTTTCGAACAGGCTGCGCGCAAGGAAAACCTGATCGAAGTGGAGCATCGACTGCTGATGCCGGATGGGCGGATCAAGCATGTGCAGATGATCGCCAACCCGCTGTCAAACCAGGGTGGCCGCCTTGAATATGTCGGTGCGCTGATGGACGTGACCGCTTCCCGACAGTCCGAAGAGGCGCTGTTTCACTCCCAGGCAAAACTCGCGCATGTGACGCGGGTGACGTCCATGGGCGAGCTGGCTGCTTCCATCGCCCATGAAATCAATCAACCCCTGGCGGCGGTGAGCACCAGCGGGGAGTCCTGCAAACGCTGGATCAATCGCCCCGAACCGAATCTCGAAGAGGCGCGTCGCTCACTGGACCGGATCATCCAGAACTCCACCAGGGCTTCGAAAGTCATCGCCTGCATCAGGGCGCTGTCGCGCCAGAGCGATGTGCAGCGCAAGGCCGAAGTGTTCGATGAGATCGTCAACGATTCGCTGACTCTCATGCAACATGACACCGCCAATCATCAGGTGCGGCCGAACGTGCATCTGGGGGCTGCCGGCGCGTATGTCAAAGGCGACCGGGTGCAACTGCAACAGGTCATCATCAACCTGATCATCAATGCCTGCCAGGCCATGACCAACGTGCATGACCGAGCGCGAACCCTGCGGATTCACACCTCGGTGCAGGACCACGAAGTCGTGCTGGAAGTCGCCGATACCGGCACCGGCATTGCCGAAGACATTCTTCCGTCGCTGTTCGACCCGTTCTTCACGACCAAGCACAACGGTCTGGGCATGGGGCTCTCGATCTGTCGCTCGATCATTGAGTTCCATGGCGGCCGGATCTGGGTCAGCAGCACGGTGGGGGTCGGGACGCAGTTCCTGTTTGCGATTCCGCTGACGGCCCTGAGACACGATCAATAGCCCTCATCCACACCCGATGCCGCGAGCCGGCGACATGGAGACCCTGTAGTGTCGATCTATCCAATGAGCTGCAACCCTGAACGCACCGAGCTCGCACAAGCACAACCGCGCAGCGTCGTGTTCGTGGCCTATCCGCGAATGGGCCTGCTGGACCTGACCGGTGCCCAGACCGTTTTCTGGGTCGCGACCCGCAGCCTGAACGAACGCGGCTTGCCCGGTTATGCCCTGCACACCGCGAGTCTGGACGGCGGACCGATTCAGACCGGCGAGGGTCTGGTGGTGGAAACCCGACGCCTGGACGAGTGGGTCGATCGCCCGATCGATACGCTGATCGTTCCCGGCTCCGCGCACATTCGCCAGGTCATGGCCGACAGCGCGCCGTTGATGGACTGGTTGCGCATTGCTTCAGCCACCGCCAGGCGCACGACGTCGGTGTGCAGCGGCAGCTTTTTGCTGGCTCGGGCCGGTTTGCTCGATGGCCTGCGCGTGGCCACCCATTGGGCGATGGCCGACCTGTTCGAGCGTCTGTTCCCCCAGGTCGAACTCGACCGAGGGGCCATTTTCGTCCGGCAGGATTCGGTGTGGACCAGCGCCGGGGTCAGTGCCGGGATCGACCTGGCCCTGGCGCTGATCGAGGCCGATGACGGCCGTGAGTTGGCGATGCAGGTCGCCCGGCGACTGGTGGTGCACTACCGACGCCCGGACAATCAGGAACAATGGAGTCCGCTGCTGCAATCGCAGTATCCCGCCAACACCTGATCGACATTGCGGCAGGTCACCCTCGCGGGCGCCAATCGTCCATACCCTGGTATGAAAGACCTGGCCCCATGGGCTAGCCCGCTGTCTTGAGGTAGGAGTGTCATCGAGGACGCGTCGATTTACGCTGGCCACATCAAACGGATCAACTCACCGCGCCGATGCGCTGGCCAGGAGACGGTTGTCATGAACGCATTATCGAAACTGCACATCGTCAGTCATCCGCTGCGCATCAGCCGCTATGGCGCGCATACCTCCCTGTCGGCGGCCGAGCGCGTGGAAATCATCGAGGCATTGACCGACGCAATGGGCACCGCACTGAGCCTCCTCGCGCAGCTCGAACGGGGACGGCAGACGTTGCGTAACGTCAGCTTCCTGCCAGTCCAACAGCTGTTCAACCGCCTGGTGCGCGCCAATGCCGATTACGCCGACTTCCTCGCCACCGGCATCGGCGACCTGGGCGGCTACACCGAAACCTCTGCGCTCTATAGCCTCAATGACATTCGCGAGCCCCAGTGTTTTTCCGATTGCCTGGCGAGCATCGGCCAAGGGACGCTTCGACTGCGCGCCGTCGATGCCTTGCTGCGTGATTACCGCGAGAGCGCCGTCGCCAACAAGGACAGCGCCAGCAAACGCTTCTTTGAAGAATGCACTCGGCGCAACGGGTACTTTCTCGCGTTGATCGAGAACAATCTTTTGCGCTGAACAACCCGGGTGGCTTTTTCAGAATGCAAACAACAAGTTGCTGCAAGCTGCGATCTTTTGATAGTCAGACGAATCAGGATCGATAGAAATTCAAATGATCGCAGTCTTCGGTACTGCTCCCGTGAAAAGCCATTAAACATACCCAAGTATACTATTCCGCTTTTTTTGAGCGCGTATCTTGCCGGTATGGCGGGCGCCACTTCGCGCCACTCGCAATGACGCAAGGTTTTTACATGTTCAACTCAGCTATCATTTCAGTTGTTGATGATGACGAACTCATTCTTATCGCGCTGGACAGTTTATTGCGTTCCTATGGTTACACGGTAAAAACCTACGCCAGTGCCTATGCATTTCTTCAATCCAGCGGACCTGAACAGACCGACTGCCTGATTTCGGATATCCAGATGCCCGGCATGTGCGGCGTACAGATGTACGAAGCGCTGGCGGCGCGAAACACCCATATCCCCACGCTGTTCATCACCGGAAAGCCCGGTTTGCCGCCTGCATTCAGCGCCCGTGTGCGAAAGCCCGAAGGATATTTCTCCAAACCTTTCCACACGGACGCACTGGTGGCGTGCATTGAAAATGCATTGAAAAAACGCCGCACTTGAGCCTCTGCCTCCAACTTCAAGAACAAGCAACCTTTAACACTTTCGTATAACCGACCCGGATCTTCCACACCTTCAATTAGTTACAACCGACTATCTTCCGCGCAACTTTAAACATCAACTTGAAGAGACCAGTCCATGCCAAAAAACAAACTAACCTCGATCAACGGCGCCCCTGTCGCCGATAACTTCAATATCCAGACAGCCGGCCCACGCGGCCCCGCCTTGTTGCAGGATGTCTGGCTGCTGGAAAAGCTCGCGCACTTCGACCGCGAAGTGATCCCTGAGCGACGCATGCATGCCAAGGGCTCCGGTGCCTACGGCACCTTCACCGTGACCCACGACGTGACGCGTTACACCAAGGCCCGCCTGTTCTCGGAAGTGGGCAAGCAAACGCCGATTTTCACCCGGTTCTCGACGGTTGCCGGCGAACGTGGCGCGGCCGATGCCGAGCGCGATATCCGGGGTTTTGCCTTGAAGTTCTACACCGAACAAGGCAATTGGGACCTGGTGGGCAACAACACCCCGGTGTTCTTCTTCCGTGATCCGCTGCGCTTCCCGGACCTCAACCACGCGGTCAAGCGTGATCCCCGTACCGGCATGCGCAACGCGCAAAGCAACTGGGATTTCTGGACGTCACTGCCCGAAGCCTTGCACCAGGTGACGATTGTCATGAGCCAGCGCGGCATTCCGCGCAGCTACCGGCACATGCACGGCTTCGGCAGCCACACGTTCAGCCTGATCAACGCCAACAACGAGCGGCATTGGGTCAAGTTCACCTTCAAATCCCGGCAAGGCATCGAGAACCTGAGCGATGAACAAGCTCAGGATCTCATTGGCCGGGATCGGGAAAGTCATCATCGGGATCTGTTCGACAGCATCGAAGCGGGCGACTTTCCGCAGTGGACCTTTTACATCCAGGTCATGTCCGAGGCACAAGCCAGGGACCACGCCGTCAACCCGTTCGACCTGACCAAAGTCTGGCCGCACAAGGATTATCCGTTGATCGAGGTGGGTGACTTCGAGCTCAACCGCAACCCGGAAAACGTCTTCGCCGAAGTCGAACAGGCTGCATTTTCCCCGTCGAACGTCGTGCCCGGCATCGGCTTTTCACCTGACCGGATGTTGCAGGCGCGCCTGTTCGCCTACGGTGACGCCGCGCGCTATCGCCTGGGCGTCAATCATCATCAGATTCCGGTCAATGCCGCCCGTTGCCCGGTGCACAGCTTCCACCGGGACGGCACCATGCGCGTGGACGGCAACTACGGCGGACAGTTGGCCTATGTGCCCAACAGCCAGGACCAATGGGCCGACCAGCCCGACTGGCGCGAGCCACCGTTGCACCTGTCGGGGGCGGCCGGGCACTGGGATCATCGTGTGGATGAGGACCACTTCGAGCAACCCGGCAAGCTGTTCCGCTTGATGACCGAGTCGGAGAAACAAGCGCTGTTCGAAAACACCGCGCGTTCGCTCAGCGGCGTATCCCAAGCGGTTCAACAGCGCCACATCAACCACTGCACGAAGGCCGACCCGTTCTACGGCGCAGGGGTTTCCCGGGCGCTGGCCGCTCTCGATCGGTAGCACACACCCAACCTGTGGGGGCGAGCCCGCCGCCACAGGGAAATCGATTGATGCGAGGGTGAGCGCTGCATTGACTGCAATCATTTGACTCAGTCGGGCATGAAGATAACGACTTGACGCGCAACTGCTAATAATTATCATGCGCAATCTGTTATCGACCGTCTGTTCAACCCGCCGCTCAAAACCCGGCGTGGCCTCGCGGTGACGTGTGCGCAAGGCGAGTGTCGATGGCATCATCACCCGTTACGAAGGTTCCGGTGCCTGAACGGCTCATCCAGCTGTTCGGCGTCCTGGCAGATACCGCCACCGATCGACCAAGGAAGTCCCCCCGATGCGTATGAAAACACTGCTGGCCTGTGCCGGTGTGCTCCTCAGCCAGATGGCCGTCGCCGACGCCCTGCCCCAGCGCTGGGTCAGCGCCGGTGGAGCACTCAGCGAATGGGTGGTGGCCCTTGGCGGCGAGAACAAACTGGTGGGTGTCGACAGCACCAGCCAGTACCCGCGTTCATTGCGCAGCCTGCCGAGCATTGGCTATCAGCGGGCACTGGCGGCCGAGGGCATTCTGGCGTTGAAACCGGACATCCTGGTGGGCAGCGCCGAAACGGGGCCGCCACCGGTGCTGGCGCAACTCAAGGCCGCCGGGGTGCGCATTGAACTGCTCGCGGCCAAGCCGGACGTGCCGTCGCTGCAACACAACCTGGCCCGGATCGGGCAATGGCTCGGCAAGGAGACAGAAGCTCAGGGGCTGATGGCCGCTTATCAGCAGCGTCTGGAACGCCAGGCCGCGTGGGTCGAACAGGCACGACAGCAACAGCCTGCGCCTCGGGTGCTGATGCTGCTCAGCCATGCCGGCGGCAACCTTCAGGCCGCTGGCAAGGACACGCTGGCGGCCTGGATGATTGCCCAGGCCGGCGGGCAGAACCTGACCGAACACAACGGCTACAAGCCCGTGTCCAACGAGGCCATGCTGGCCCTGGACCCACAAGTGATCCTCATCGCCAGTAGCCGTCTTGAAGGCGATGCCGCGAAGGCGGCCCTGCTGGAACAGAACCCGATCCTGGCGCAAACCCGGGCCGGTCGCGAAGGCCGGGTGCTGGAGATCGACGCGACACTGCTGGTCGGCGGCCTTGGCCCGCGCGTGCCGGACGCACTGGAAACACTGTCGAACGCGTTCTACCCGTCAGCATCGCCCCAGACAGCCGGGGTCAGCCGATGACGGCGATCGTCCGGCCGCGCCCCATGCTGACGTTCCTCGGCCTGTTGCTGGTGCTGGTGTTCTGGCTGTCCCTGGCCCTGGGCCCGGTGAGCCTGCCGCTGAGCGATACCTTGCTGGCCGGGTTGCGGCTGTTCGGACTGCCGGTTCACGGCGCCGACAACCAGCAGGCGCAGCTGATCCTCGGTCAAATCCGTCTGCCGCGCAGTTTGCTCGGCATCGCGGTCGGTTCGGTGCTGGCCTTGTCCGGCGTGGCCATGCAGGGGTTGTTTCGCAATCCGCTGGCTGATCCGGGTCTGGTCGGCGTGTCCGGCGGTGCGGCGCTGGGCGCGGCCCTCGCCATTGTCGGCGGCAGCCTGATCGGTGGACTGCCGCCAGCCATCGAACCTTATCTGCTGTCGGTCAGCGCGTTCATCGGTGGCCTGATCGTCACGGCGGTGGTGTATCGCTTCGGGCGCCGCAATGGTCAGACCGACGTCGCGACCATGCTGTTGGCAGGCGTGGCCATGACGGCGATGGCCGGCGCCGGGGTCGGGCTGTTCACCTACCTGGCGGATGACGCCACGCTGCGCACCCTGACCTTCTGGAACCTGGGCAGCCTCAACGGTGCCAGTTACTCACGCTTGTGGCCGTTGCTGATCGTGGCCGTGGGCGTGGCGTTGTGGTTGCCCCGTCGCGCGGCGGCACTCAATGCGATGCTGCTGGGCGAGTCGGAAGCGCGTCACCTGGGCTTCAACGTTGAGCGGATCAAACGGGAACTGGTGTTGTGCACGGCGCTGGGCGTCGGTGCCGCCGTGGCCGCCGCGGGGTTGATCGGCTTCATCGGCCTGGTGGTTCCGCACCTGATGCGCCTGCTGGTCGGTCCGGATCATCGGGTGTTGTTGCCGGCGTCATTGCTCGCCGGTGCCAGCCTGTTGCTGCTGGCGGATCTGGTCGCCCGTTTGCTGTTGGCGCCGGCCGAATTGCCGATCGGCATCGTCACGGCACTCATCGGTGCGCCCTTCTTCCTTTACTTGCTGGTGCGGGGGCGTTCCTGATGTTGCGCGCAAACAACCTGGCGGTACGGCGCGGCAGTCGCACCGTGCTGGCGGGCATCGATGTCCAGTTGCATCCGGGCCGGGTCCTCGGCGTCCTGGGACCGAACGGCGCCGGCAAAAGCACCTTGCTCGCGGCCTTGTGCGATGAGCTTGCGCCCAGCGAGGGCACGGTCAGCCTTGACGGGCAAAAGCTGAGCGACTGGCCGGGTCAGGAGCGGGCCAGACGCCTGGCGGTGTTGCCCCAGAGTTCGAGCCTGAACTTCGCCTTTTCGGTCAATGACGTCGTGGGCATGGGCCGTTTGCCCCATGCCAGTGGCCGGGTACGCGATGCGCAAATCGTCGCCGAGGCGCTCAGTGCCGCCGACGCCTTGCACCTGGCCGGACGCAGTTATCTGGCGCTGTCCGGGGGTGAGCGCCAGCGCGTGCACCTGGCACGGGTGCTCGCGCAATTGTGGCCGGGCGCCGAGGGGCAGACCCTGTTGCTCGATGAACCGACGTCAATGCTCGACCCGCTGCACCAGCACACCATCCTGCAAGCGGTGCGCGACTTCGCCGGGCGCGGCGCGGCGGTGCTGGTGATCCTGCACGATCTCAATCTTGCCGCGCGTTATTGCGATCACCTGCTGCTGTTACAGGACGGTCGCCCCCACGCCTACGGCACCCCGGACGAAGTCCTGACCGCCGAAGCGCTGGAAGCGGTCTATGGCTTGCAGGTACTGATTCAGCGCCACCCGGAACGTGGCCATCCTTTGATTATCGCGCGCTGATCACCCATCCTCAGGGGGTGAATCAAGGGCCCTGATAAGGAAAACCGATGCGCATTCTGTTGCTTTGCCTGTTCAGCCTGCTGGCTGCCTGCCAAACCCATCACGCCGCAGCGCCACCGGCACCGATTGCTCCGCAAGGCCGGGATCACGCCGATTTCGGGGTGATCCGTGAACTGGCCACCGGCCGCGCCCTGACCCCGCAGGAACTGGTCGAACACCTGGCTGGCGCACCCCGGCTGCTGGTGGGTGAACAACACGACAACCCCGATCACCACGCGCTGCAACTCTGGCTGCTGCGCGAACTGGCGGCGCAACGTCCCCAGGGCAGTCTGCTGCTGGAAATGCTCAACCCCGACCAACAAGCCAGGGTCGATGCGGCTCAGGCCGCCAGCCGTGCCGGTCAACCGCCGGCCGATCCTTATCAGGCGCTGGCCTGGCAAGCCAATTGGGATTGGGGTGTTTACGGGGCAGTGGTCAACTACGCGCTGCGTCAACCCTACCCGCTGCTGGCGGCCAACCTCGACCGCTCGCAGATCCTGCAGATCTACCAACAGCACCCGACGCTGAGTGGCGAAGCCTCCACCACGCCACAGGTTCAAGCCACGCTGCTGGACGACATCCGAGGGTCCCATTGCGGGTTGCTGCCTGAAGCGCTGCTGCCGGCCATGCTCGCGGTGCAACAGCAGCGCGACCGGCGCATGGCCGAGCGCCTGCTGGCCGCGCCAACCCCTGCCCTGTTGCTGGCCGGGGCGTTCCATGTGCGCAAGGACCTGGGGGTGCCGTTGCACCTCAAAGACCTCGGCGCCGCCCAGGGCTACGTGGTGTTGGTGTTGGCCGAAGCGGGCAAGACCGTGAGCGCCGAGAACGCTGATTACGTGTGGTACACGGCGGCTCAACCGGAACAGGATCATTGCGCGTCGTTGCGTCAGTGAGCGGAAATGCAAAAGGGCCGGCCGCGTGTCATTGCATGGGCTTGACGGCGCTGTCAGGTGCGTGGGTCACCGAGGAAACTGCCGGGATTCTCGGTGCACTATGCTCAAGAGCGTCAGCCCGACAGGGGGTCAGTCAAGGTCCTTTGCGTTGACCCGCCAATGACCAAAGCGGGCTACTCGTTGATCTGCGCGTGTATCCGCCCCGCGCGTACAGCTTCCACCAGGGCCGCATGATCGCGCTCGGCCTCATCCGCATAGGATTGGGCAAACGCCGCCAGAGCCAGGTCAAATGTATCGCTCCCCCCCAGATAACCGCTGATGCTCGCTGCGTCTCCGGACTTGGCATGCGCCCTGGCCAGTGTCCATCCGCACACCTGCGCATAGCGTTTGAGCTGCGCAGCCGAGAATTTTTCCACCGGGGCGGTGTACTTCATGTCAAAGGGTTGGCGAAATTATGGGCCCGCAACGGGGTCAAAATGCCTGACCGCTCTTCTTCAGTGGCGTTTTCCGATAGCTTGATTTCTACAGCCATGGCGCTCTCCCTGAGCGATGAGTCAATGCGTCAACAAGGTAGCCCAATTCAGTCACCCCATGGTGAATCAGCACATGCCTCAGTCGTCCTTTTCTGATCGGCTGAAAACCCGCTTCCGGCCGTTCCCTGCCGATCATGGTTACAAAGCGTGCGGGTCAAATCCGATGCAATCGGTAGTCGGGTCGAACGCAAACAGGTGTTCAAGTGGGGTGCAATTTCTCGGGCCGATCACGGCGCCGGAAAGGTCTCCAGATACGCCAGCAGATCGTCGATTTTTTCCTGGTCGCTGATGCCCCAGAAAATCATCCGGGTGCCGGAAACCACCGCCTTTGGATCTTCGATATACGCGGCGAGCTTTTCCCGGGTCCAGACCACGCCCGATGACTTCATGGCGTCGGA
Source organism: Pseudomonas fluorescens group sp. PF-69 (assembly GCF_054481235.1). Lineage (NCBI taxonomy): Bacteria > Pseudomonadati > Pseudomonadota > Gammaproteobacteria > Pseudomonadales > Pseudomonadaceae > Pseudomonas > Pseudomonas fluorescens group sp. PF-69. The sequence goes on from NZ_JBTMNC010000001.1 coordinate 5,951,646, forward strand.
GTACTGGTAATCGGTGGTGCTTGCGGCCGCGCGGCCGACGATGCCATTGAGCTGCGGGCCAAAAAATGCCCGCGCCGATTCTCCGATCTGGTGGCAGCCGCCACACATACGCTTGAACAGTTTGCCCCCGGCCTCGGCATCGCCGGCTGCTTGGGCTTGTGTAGCGAGCAATCCTGCACCGAGGATGCACACGAAGGTCATCAAGACAGCTTTCTTCATCACCGCTCCGGGTCTTGCGCACAGCAAAAAGTGGCGGCTATTTCATCATGACTGGGCGACGGACCGAAGACTTTCATCGAAATCCGCGTCCACCCTCATGCCACTGACCGGCGACGGCCCCCTCAAAAACAAAAAATCCGGGGCCTGTTACAGGACGCCGGATTTTTTTTGGCTACCGTGCTTACTGAACGTTTTTCAGCTTGATCACATCACCGGACACCTTGGTGGTGTAGCCGTTCAGGACCCACGCCCAGAACCAGCGTTCCTGCACCTGGGTGTTGATCATGGCGTCGCCGCCCTTGGCTTTGATCGCCTCGTCCTGTGCGCGCACAAAACGACTGTTCTGCCGAATCGGGATCACGCCGAACAGCATCAGTCCCGTGGCGCTCGCTTCGCTGTGGCCCAGAACGGTGTACTGGCTGCTGTCGTAATGCCGGGTGTTCATCGGTGTGCCGCTGCAACCTGCCAGAATCAGACCAAACAGGGCACCGGCAACGACTTTACTGAGGTATTTCACTGTACAACTCCATGAGAAAGCGCCCGGGACCCATCTCTCGGGCGGCGCGCATTCTAATGGAGATAGTGGCCATTGGATATCACCAAAAAGTCGGCGCCTACCCTGATTGGCCTGTTTTTTTGAACGCCGACTTCAGTCCTTGAAATCGATAGACAGCGCCAGCTCATTCCACTCCCCCAGTTCCGAGGGCAAGGTGCTCGCCGACTGGTGCCCCTACTACCCCGGATTGCACCTTTATTGACCGAGCCGTCGCCATGTTCCGGCACCGCTCAAGGCGTTCATTGAGTTTGTTCGCGCCAACCGGTAAAAACGAGCCCGGATGCTGCGTCGCCCGGTAATTGCTGCAAGCAATGAAAATGTCACTCAAGGAGAGAAAACAGATGGTCACTTGCTACCTGAAATACGTACTCGACCCCTACAAGCTCGAAGCGTTCGAGCACTACGGCAAGTTGTGGATTCCACTGGTGGAGAAATTCGGTGGTCAGCATCACGGCTACTTCCTGCCGTCCGAGGGTGCCAGCAATATTGCCCTGGCGATGTTCACCTTCCCCAGCCTGGCGGCCTATGAAACCTATCGCCAACAGTCGATGAACGACCCGGCGTGCATTGCCGCGTTCAAGTACGCCGAAGAAACCCGCTGCATCCTCAGCTATGAGCGCAGTTTCTTCCGGCCGGTGTTCGGTTAGGGAACATCCGCGACTTGAAGCGCCGGGCTCAGCCCTGCTTCAAGTCCAGGCAATAGGTGTAGTAACCCGGATCACGTACATACCCCAAAGACTCATACAAGCGCTGCGCGGTGAGGTTGTCGGTGGCGGTTTCCAGGGTCATGCCCTTGGCGCCGCTCAACCGGGCAAAGTCGCGGGCGGTGTTCATCAACAGGGTGGCGACGCCTTTGCCGCGAGCGGCGGGCGCGCTGAACAGGTCGCCGAGCAACCAGGTGCGATGTGCGTTGATGGAGGAAAAGGTCGGGAACATCTGCACGAAACCCAGGGCTTCGCCGCTGGCGTCCTCGGCGTAGAAAATCACCGATTCGTCGCGGGCGATGCGCTCGGCGATGAAGTCACGGGATTGCGGCAGGTTCGATGGCTGACCGTAGAAGCCGCGATAGGCGTCGAATAACGGGGCGATCTTGTCGATGTGGGAAGCGTCGGCGCGCAGGGCCTGAATAGCCATGAGGGTGCTCTTTTGCGGTCTCAAGGTTCTATAGCCTAGCAACCACAATGGAACGCAGACGGAAAATCTTTGCCATGTACCGATGAACAGTGGGAGCTTGCTCGCGATGACCTGCGCGACAGCGGCGCCCAGCACTTTGTCGATTGCCTGCAGGAGATCCGCAAACGGTCGCCGGGCATACAACTGGAAACCCTGCTGCCGCGCATGGACGTGGCCCTGGCGATCACCGCCAGTGAGCCGCCCGATGTTTTCAACCACAACCTGGAGACCGTCCCGCGCCTGTACAAGGCCGCGCGACCGGGTTCGGATTTCGAGTGGTCGCTGGACCTGCTGCGCAACTTCAAGCACCGGGTGCCGAACGTACTGACCAAATCCGGGCTGATGCTGGGCATTTGCCGGTGCAGCGCTTCGTCCCCCCGGACGTGTTTGCCCGGTTCGCCGAGGAAGGCGCGCGGATGGGCTTCAAGAACGTCGCCTCCGGGCCGCTGGTGCGTTCGTCCTATCATGCCGATCAACAACTGCATGGAGGTGCGGCGGGATTCACGCCATGATGGGCTGACTTGCCATGCATTTCGGAGGCCCGGCCCGATGCCCTTTGCAGTTCGAACATTGCTCCTGTCACTGAGCCTCACCCTGCCCTGCCTCGTCGGTGCCGGCGAGGCGGCCAAAACCAGGCCCGAACACATGGTGTACTTGCGCACGATCGATCCGGGCATCGCGCAGGATATCCGCTACGCCAGCGCCCACAACTTCACCGGGCACCCGCTCGACGGTTATGCGGCGCCGGAATGCCTGCTGTCGGTCAACGCCGCCAAGGCCCTGTCCCGGGTGCAAGCGGCTTTGCGCGCCGAAGGCTACGGTTTGAAGGTCTTCGACTGCTATCGACCCAGCCGCGCGGTCGCCGACATGGGGCGCTTCGCCACCGAGCCGGGCGACCCACGCAAGGCCGAGTTCTACCCACGGGTGGACAAGCAGGACTTCTGGCGCCTGGGCTATGTGGCCCGGGTATCCAATCACTCCAGGGGCAGCACCGTCGATCTGACCATGACCGGCCCGGACGCCCTGCCCGCCGACACCTGGACGCCCACCGCCACCGCCGTCGATTGCACGGCACCGTACGACCAGCGCTGGCACGACGGTGCCGTGGACATGGGCACCGGTTTCGACTGCTTCGATGAGCGCGCGCACACCGACTCAACGCAGATCAGTGCCACGGCCAAGGCCAATCGCCAGCGACTCACCCGCGCTATGGAGAAAGAAGGCTTCAGCGGCTACTCGGCCGAGTGGTGGCACTTCACCTACAGCGGTGATGCGACGCTGAAAGACGTCATGGATTTCCCCATTACGCCGTTGGCGCTGGAGGACGTTATCAAGACCAGCAATCAACTGATTGTGGTCACCAGCCACAACTGGACCGACACCCACGCGACCGCGCAGCGTTATGAACGACAGGGCAACAGCTTTGGCAAATACCAGGCCGCGTTTGATGTGGTGCTGGGCAAGAACGGATTGGCCTGGGGCAAGGGCCTGGGCCCCGTTGACCAGCGCGACGGGCCCATCAAACAGGAAGGCGATGGAAAAGCGCCGGCCGGGATATTCAAACTGGGGACGGCGTTTGGCTACGACACGACGGCTGAAACCCGGCTGCCTTACCTCGCGCTGACCTCCACCATTGAATGCGTGGATGACAGCCACTCCCAACGCTACAACCAGATCGTCGATGGCGCGAAGACAACGAAGGACTGGAGCAGCTCCGAACACATGCGCAGCATGGATGAGCTGTATCGAAAAGGCATCGTCATCGAACACAACATGCCGGCCGCCCCGGCAGCGGGTTCATGCATTTTCTTGCACATCTGGCGCAGCCCTGCCTCACCGACGCAGGGCTGTACGGCCATGGATCAAGCCGACATCGCTCGGCTGTTCCGTTGGCTGGACACAAGCCAGGCACCCCTGCTGATTCAAATGCCCGAGGAACAATACGAGCAATTACGCGCCCGCTTGAACCTCCCCGGACGTTGAAACGGGGACCGGTCCAGGCGTTTGAACGCTGCTCGGTCGAGAGGGCCAGGGCCGAGATGTCGTGGCGCGCTTAAGAGGTGTCCGGAATTATTAGGCCAATCAGGCTCGCTCCCACAGGGAATGTGGTGGCTTCAGGGTCGGATATCGTTGGCCGGGACGACGTCGATCCGGGCGACGGCACTGGTCAGGTGCGCCAGATCTTTATTGTGCTCGGCGATGATGTCTTCAGCGGCCATATTGCCGTTGTCGACGGTGGAGTGGGCGTCGGCCGCGAGCACAACGTCGTAACCCAGTTTCAGTGCCTGGCGCACGGTGGCGTTGACGCAATAATCGGTTTGCAGACCACAGATGATCAGGCGGCTGACGTCCAGCTCCTGCAACTGGTCATGCAAGTGGGTGTGGTAGAACGAATCCGGGGTGGTCTTGCGTACGCGCAGGTCCTGAGGCGCGGTTTGCAACCCTTCGGCAAGTTGCCAGCCTTCGGCGTTGTGCGCCAGGGGGCTGTCCTTTTCTTCATGCTGGATCAGCACCACGGGCAGCCCTTTATGTCGGGCTTTAGCGCTGAGGCCATTGATGCTGTCGATGACGCGCTTGATCTGGAAGCACTCATACTCGCCGGAGCACAAGGCCTGCTGGACGTCGATGATTAACAGTGCGGTAGTCATGGTTCCTTCCTTGAGAAGTCAGTGGAACAGGGACGAACATAAGTCCGTCCCCGTCCAAGCACAAGGCTCAATAACCCAGCGACAACCCGGTGTTACGCCGTGGATCGTTGGCGCCGTAGAAGCGGTTCTTGCCCACCGGTTTGCCGTCCAGGGACGGTGCGCCGACGAGAATCGCCGCCAGGTGGTTGGCGTCCTGAGGCCCGGCAAACTTGTGGCCCCAGCTTTCGAGGATCTTCACCGTGTCCGGGCTGGTGGTGAAGGCTTCGAGGTTGGTTTCCTCCGGCAGCCATTGCTGGTGGAAACGTGGTGCATCGACCGCTTCCTGGATGTTCATGCCGTAGTCGATGACGTTGAGCATGGTCAGCAGGGTTGCGGTGATGATGCGACTGCCGCCGGGAGTGCCGGCCACCATCACCACTTTGCCGTCCTTGGTGACGATGGTCGGGCTCATGGATGACAGCGGCGCCTTGCCGGGGGCGATGGCGTTGGCTTCACCCTGGACCAGGCCATACATGTTCGGCACACCGATCTTCGAAGTGAAGTCGTCCATTTCGTCGTTGAGAATGACCCCGGTTTTACTGGCCATGACCCCGGCACCGAACCAGTCGTTGAGGGTGTAGGTCACCGACACTGCGTTGCCCCATTTGTCGACGATGGAGTAATGGGTGGTGTTGTTGCCTTCATGGGGCGCGACCCCAGGCTTGAGCTCGCGGGACACACCGGCCTTTTGCGGGTTGATGGCTTCGCGCAGTTTGGTCGCGTAGTGCTTGTCCAGCAGGTGGGCGATTGGGTTCTTCACGAAGTCCGGGTCGCCGAGGTAGCTGTTGCGATCCACGTACGCGTGGCGCATCGCTTCGATCTGATAGTGCATGCCCTGGGCCGAGTGATAGCCCAGATCCTTCATCGGGTAGCCTTCGAGGATGTTCATGATCTGGCAGATCACCACGCCACCGGAGCTTGGAGGCGGGGCCGAGACCACGTGGTAGCCACGGTAGTCGCACTCGATCGGCGCGAGTTCGCGGGTCTTGTATTTGTCCAGGTCGGCCTGGGTGATGATGCCCTTGTTGGCCTGGCTGGAGGTGACGATGGCGTCGGCGACCCAGCCCTTATAGAAGCCGTCGGCGCCCTTCTCGGAGATGGTCCGCAGGGTTTTGCCAAGGTCCTTCTGCACCAGCTTCTGTCCGACCTGCATCGGCTCGCCGTTGCTCAGGAAAATCGAACCGGAATCCTTGATGTCCTTCTTGAACACGTCGGTGGCGTAGTCCAGCAGATCGACGTCACCCTGTTCCAGCACAAAACCGTCTTCGGCCAGCTTGATTGCCGGAGCGATCACTTCCTTGCGTGGCTTGGTGCCGTATTTGCTCAGGGCCAGTTCCATCCCGGACACGGTGCCCGGCACGCCGACGGCCAGGTGGCCGCGAGTACTCAGGTCCGGAACAACGTTGCCCTCTTTGTCGAGGTACATGTCGGCGGTGGCGGCCAGCGGGGCTTTTTCGCGGAAATCGAGGAAGGTCTTGCGTCCGTCGGCCAGTTGAATGGTCATGAAACCGCCGCCGCCCAGGTTACCGGCGGCGGGATAGACCACCGCCAGCGCGTACCCCACCGCCACGGCGGCGTCGACGGCATTGCCGCCGCTCTTGAGCACATCCACGCCCACATGGCTGGCCAGATGCTGGGCCGTGACCACCATGCCGTTTTCGGCCGCGACGGGGGCTACGGAGGCTGCATGGGCCATCAGGCAGCTGAGTGCCAATGAGGTCGCTATCAGCGATTTGGCAAAAGGTTCGTACTTCATCAGTCGGTCTCTTCTTGTCATTGAACAGGGGGAACGCTTCAGGAGCCGTAGGCAAGTATGGTCGCGATTGCGTATTGCGCCTCCCCGGCGAGGCAGTATCCTTAACGCCCGTTCAACCATTCGGCGTGGCCTTCGGCATGACTTACACCTGCAGCACCCTGGCGTCCCCGGTCGGTGAGTTGAAGCTGGTTGCGAACGGCTCGCGACTGGTGGCCATCCTCTGGGAAAACGACAAACCAGGCCGGGTGCGGCTCGGCCCGATGATCGAAGCGCCGGACAATCCGGTTCTGCTGCGCACGGCGCAACAACTGCGCGAATACTTCGCCGGCGGCCGCCATCATTTCGAGCTGGATCTGGAGTTTGTCGGCACGCCATTCCAGAAAAAGGTCTGGGCGGCGCTGTTGACCATTCCGTTCGGCGAGACCCGCAGCTACCGCCAGATCGCCGAGCAGATCGGCAACCCGAGTGCGGTCCGGGCGGTGGGTGCGGCGAATGGCAAGAACCCGATTTCGATTATCGCGCCGTGCCATCGGGTGATTGGTGCGTCGGGGAAGCTGACGGGATTTGCCGGGGGGCTTGAGGCGAAGGAGAAGCTGCTGACGCTGGAAGGTGCTCAATGGTGCGGAGCCGGAATAACCGCTGACCTGTTCGGGTAAACACCGTTCTCTGTGGCGAGGGAGCTTGCTCCCGCTCCAGTGCGCAGCGCTGGCAAATATTCGCCAGGCCCCGAGATGTTCGGGGCCGTTTCGCAGCCCGACGCGAGCAAGCTCGCTCGCCAAAGAAGGGTTAAGGCTTAAGCCGCGAAGATGTTTTTCATCGCCGCATACTGCAACAGCATGATGGTCTTCGCATCGCAGATTTCCCCGCGATAAAACGCCTCGAGCGCTTCATCGAAGGCCCATTCCAGCACTTCCAGTTCTTCCGTCTCTTCCTCCAGCCCGCCGCCTTCGCTGACCTTCGACGCCGCATCGTATTCGGCGATGAAGAAGTGCAGCTTTTCCGTCACCGAGCCCGGGCTCATATAGGCCTCGAACACTGGCTGCACATGGTGCACGCGGTAACCGGTTTCCTCTTCCGCTTCGGCACGAATGCGTTCTTGCGGCGCAGCACCTTCCAGCAGCCCTGCCGCCACTTCGATCAACAGACCATCGTGGCCGTTGACGAACACCGGCAAGCGAAACTGCCGGGTCAGGACCACGGTTTTCTTCTCGCGGTTGTACAGGAGGATCGCCGCACCATTGCCACGGTCATAGACCTCGCGGGTCTGGCGCTGCCAATCACCATTGTTGCGTTGATAATCGAAGGTGATTTTCCGCAGCAGATACCAGTCGTGGGACAACACCTGAGACTCAAGAATATTGACCCGCTCGGCTGTGTTCGACATGACAACGCATCCTGTTCTTTCGAGATTGTGCATCTTAGGTGAAAACGCCCGGCGTTTGATCCTTCAAACAAGCTGAGCCTTGTATTCCTTCACATAGGCACCGGCCAGGGTCTCTTTCTGCTTATCGTCGAGCAACTTGCCGGCCATCTGGAAGAATTTCTGCTCTTCCTCTTCGAGGTGGTGATGGACCTTCTCGGACAGCTTCTTCGCGACTGCCAGCCAGGCCGGGCTGGACATCTCGGTCTCGTCCAGGGCTTCCATCATTTCATCCATCTCGTGGTGTTCGGCGATCGCATGGCGGCTGAGGTCGACGCCGTTGTCGAACTCCATCAACGGGATGTAGAAATGCCGCTCTTCAGCGGTTTCGTGGGCTTGCAGTTCGGACTTGAGCTGCTTGTAGGCTTCGACCCGCTCCGGGGTGTCGCCGCTGGTGCGAATCAGCGCTTTGGCATAGGTACGTTGGCGTTCGTGGCTTTCGCGCAAGGCTTCGAAAATATTCACGGAGTGTCCTCATGGGCGGCGTTCTGGATTAACGCTCTCTGAGGCTAGACATCTGCGCGCGGGCGACGGTTCCACGTGTGCCGGGGGATAGATCAATCGCCGCGACCAAGATATTGTGCGGCTTCACTGCCATAAGGACATAGCCATGACCCTGCGTATCGAGCTGTCGCAAAACCCCACGGAAGAAGAACGCCAGGCCATCCTGCTGCCCCTGCGCGCCTATAACGCCTCGAAGGCCGAAGGTGCCGTGCCCGAGCACATTGCGTTGCTGGTGCGCGATGACAACGACGAAATCCTCGGCGGGCTCTACGCCCGCTTGTTCTACCAGTGGTTGTTCATCGACCTGCTGTCGGTGCCGGAGCAGGCACGGGGACAGGGCATGGGTACGAAGCTGATGCAGATGGCTGAAGACCTGGCGCGGGAGAAAAAATGCATCGGCCTGTGGCTCGACACGTTCGAGTTCCAGGCACCGGAGTTCTACAAGAAATGCGGCTACAGCGAGATCGGGCACATTGCCGACTACCCGCCGGGGTATAAGCACTTCTTTTTCCAGAAGCGCCTGAACAACTGAATCAACACGCCTGGTGTAGGAGCGAGCCGGCTCGCGATGGACTCCGGCTCGCTCCTGCACGGGCGTGCATCAAGTCACAGGCAGGTCGCCAACGCCGCCAGGCGCCGCTTGGCGACAAAGTCATCATGCTGCGCGTAGTAGCTCAACACGGTGCCCGAGGCATCGGTGGTCACGTCGACGAACGACTCCGCCGAACGCGTGTAGACGGTCGTCCCGCCCTTCTCGCCCGGCTGCAGGTAAGCTGCGGCATCGACACCGAACACCGCTTCGTCCTGCCAGGAAAACTGCACGCACTGGGCGACGTCCCTGGCCGGTTTGTCCGAGTTGAGGGTTTTGTACGGAGGTTTGCTGCGGGCATCGCTCATCACCGAGCCCGCGCAACCGGCCAGCAACGTCACGGCCAGCGCTACCATCAGAATTCGCATTGCAGTCGCTCATCAGGAAAAAGCGGACTGTATCACCGTGGCACGGCGTTTCGTTCTGCTTTACTGCATTTATACCGCGACACCGCGCGACGATTCGCGCACCCTGTCGCGCCCTTCGCGTCCCATCGACCTCTATTGTGGAAGCCCAATGACACCCAACGCCGAGTTTTACAAACCCACCACTGAATACGCCGACAAGCTGATCAGTCAGATCGGTCAGACCCCCTCCTGGATCGCCAAGCGCATCGGCGTGACCGACAAGCGGATTCGTTACATCCTCGACGGCGAAAGAACCGTCAAGGGTGAAACCACGCCGATCCAGATGACCTACACCGAGCAGTTTGCCCTGGAGTGCCTGGCGGCAGCGGCCAAGGCCAGCAAGAAACAGGCTTCGCAATCCCTACCCAAGGAGTGACCATGGCGGCATCCGGGCAGCAACACGAACAGGCACTGAAGCGGTTTCTCGAAGAACGCCCCGAGTTGCGTGTCAAACTCGAGAACCTGAATCCATTGCTCGCTCAGGTAAAGGGCGAGACCCTCGCGCAGTATCGCGACGAGCGGTTACATGAGGCCTTCGAGGCCGAAGCCGAGCGCCTCGGTCTGTTTGCCTGGGAACTGACGCTGCTGTTGACCGCCGCCACACCCGAGGATTATCAGGCCCAGCGGCTGGACGTGCACAGGGAAGTCGCGGAAATGGCCGGGCTAGACTGGCAGGAGTATTGCGAGTTATATGGATTAACCCCATAACGTCTCGTTCAAGGATGCCGCTGCCGATGCTGCCTTCGTCTTCAAGTACCCACGCCAGTTCCAGACATTTGCACACTCAGAAATGGCGCGGGCGCATCGGCCTGACCCTGGTGGCGTTGCTCTCGGTGCTGGCCGGCATGACCGACGCCATCGGTTTCATGGCCAGCGGTGACTTCGTTTCGTTCATGAGCGGCAACACCACCCGGATGGCGGTCGCCATCAGCGCTGGCGATGCGGGATTGACCTTGCGCCTGGCGCTGCTTGTCGCCACCTTTATTGTCGGCAATGCACTGGGCATCATCGTCAGCCGGCTGGGTGGGCGCCGGGCGCTGCCACTATTGCTGATCATCGCCGCGTTGCTATGTGCTGCCGCCGCCTGGCCTTTTGATTCACAGCTGCCAGCCCTGCTCGCGGCCATTATTGCCATGGGCATGCTCAACGCCGCCGTGGAAGAGGTCAATGGTCTGCCGGTGGGCCTGACGTATGTCACCGGCGCCCTGTCGCGCTTCGGACGCGGACTGGGTCGCTGGATGCTCGGTGAGCGCCGTAACGGCTGGCGTGTGCAACTGATTCCGTGGACCGGCATGTTCGCCGGTGCGGTACTGGGCGCCGTGCTCGAATATCATCTGGGGCTCAAGGCGCTGTACGCCAGCGGCCTGCTCGCTGCGGGACTGGGGTTTCTGTCGCTGAAGATCCCGCGGCGCTGGCAGTTGGGTTACATGCCGCGCTGAGTTTGGCGCCGTCTGTCAGGACGCTATCGCGAGCAGGCTCGCTCCCACATTAGTTTTGTGCCGGATTCCAATCTTATAGGCGACACCGCCCCCTTGTGGGAGCGAGCCTGCTCGCGATGAGGCCCGCTTAGGCAAGATCGATTTAGCCGCCCCACCGATAAAGCTTTATCATGGCCGCAGTTTCGCTGATCGAGTCCGTCATGAAGTTCGCCATCGCGCTGTTTTCCGCTGCCCATGCGCCCTCCTCGCGCCGTGCCCTGCTGTTCGCCCAGGCCGCGCTGACCGGCGGGCATGAAATTGTCCGGCTGTTTTTCTACCAGGACGGCGTGTACAACGCCTCCAGCGGCGTGGTCACGCCCCAGGACGAGCAGGACGTGCCCAAGCAATGGCGCACCTTTATTTCCGAGCACCGACTCGATGCGGTGGTGTGCATCGCCGCCGCCTTGCGCCGTGGAGTGTTGAACGAAGAAGAAGCCAGGCGCTATCAACGTGAAGCGGTCGCCGTCGAGGCACCATGGGAATTGTCCGGCCTCGGTCAGTTGCATGACGCGGTTCAAGATGCCGACCGCCTGATCTGTTTCGGAGGCGCTTGAGATGGCTAAATCCTTGCTGATCATCAGCCGCCAATCGCCTTGGTCCGGTCCCGGCGCGCGCGAAGCGCTGGACATCGTGCTGGCCGGCGGTGCCTTCGACCTGCCCATCGGCCTGTTGTTTCTCGATGACGGCGTGTTCCAGCTCGCCGCCAGACAGGACGCAAAATCCCTGCAACAGAAAGACCTGAGCGCCAACCTGCAGGCCCTGCCGATGTTCGGTGTCGAGGAGCTGTTTTTCTGTGCCGACAGCGCCGCCGAACGTGGCCTGGACGCCAGTGCCCTGTCGCTGGAAGAAGCCCAGGTGCTGACTGCCAACGAAATCACTGCGCTCATTGACCGTTACGATCAGGTGATTACCCTCTGATGTCGACTTTGCATGTGTTGTCTCATTCCCCCTTCGGCGACTCGCGCCTGAGCAGTTGCCTGCGCGTGATCGGCGCCAACGACGCGCTGCTGCTGTCCGGCGACGCGGCCTATGCCTTGCAGCCGGGCACAGTGCCTTTCGCCACGCTTCAAACCCGTGGCCTGAAACTCTACGTGTTGGCCGAAGATGCCCAGGCCCGGGCCATCGACGTTCCAGACTGGGCCAGGACCATCGATTACCCGGCCTTCGTCGAGCTGTCGATCCAACACGACAAGGTCAACACGTGGCTATGAATTCCCTGACAGTCGGCGCCCGCACCATCGAGCTGGACAAGGACGGTTTTCTGGTCGAGTTGAGTGACTGGTCTGCCGAAGTCGCCAGCGCCCTGGCGGCGGCCGAAGACATCGAGTTGAGCCCCGAGCACTGGGAAGTTCTCGAATTGCTGCGCAGTTTCTACGCCGAATTCCAGTTGTCGCCGGCCACCCGTCCGCTGATCAAATACACCGCCTTGAAACTCGGCCCGACCAAAGGCAACAGCCTGCACCTGAACCGACTGTTCAAAGGCACCCCCGCCAAACTCGCCGCGAAACTGGCGGGCCTGCCCAAACCGACGAATTGCTTATGACCGACTACCCAGCGCTGACCCTCGAAACCCCCGCCGAACACCCGTTCGCCCAGTTCGTGCGGATTCTCGGCAAAGGCAAGCGCGGCGCCCGCGACCTGACCCGCGAGGAAGCCCGTGAAGCCATGGGCATGGTGCTCGACGACAAGGTCGAAGACACCCAGCTCGGCGCGTTCCTGATGCTGCTGCGGCACAAGGAAGAAAGCGCCGAGGAAATGGCTGGCTTCACCGAAGCCTTGCGTGAGCGCTTGCAGCCACCCTCACTGGCGGTGGATCTGGACTGGCCGACCTATGCCGGCAAGAAGCGTCATCTGCCGTGGTATTTGCTGGCGGCCAAATGCCTGGCGCAGAACGGCGTACGCATCTTCATGCACGGCGCCGGCGCCCACACGGCGGGTCGACTGTACAGCGAACAATTGCTGGGGGCTTTGCAGATCCCGCTGTGCCGCAACTGGCAGCAGGTCGGCGAGGCGCTCGACAACGGCGGCCTGGCGTTCATGCCGTTGGTGGACTGGGCGCCGCAGCTGCAACGCATGATCGACCTGCGCAACACCCTGGGCCTGCGCTCGCCAATCCATTCCCTGACGCGCATTCTCAATCCGCTGGGTGCGCGCTGCGGCCTGCAAAGCATTTTCCATCCCGGTTATCAGGCGGTGCACCGCGATGCCAGCGGCCTGCTCGGCGACACCGCGATTGTGATCAAGGGCGACGGTGGCGAAATCGAGATCAACCCGGACGCCGACAGCCACCTGTATGGCACCACGGGCGGCGAGAGCTGGGACGAGGAATGGCCACAGCTGTCGAGCCAGCGCCATGTCAAACCGGCCAGCCTCGACCCCGAGCACCTTAAAGCCGTCTGGCGCGGGGATGTGGTCGACAGCTATCCGCAGATGGCCCTGATTTCCACCATGGCCCTGGCGTTGCGCGGCCTCGGACAGAGCCGGGAGCAAGCGTTCGAAACCGCCCAGCGTTACTGGGATGCCCGGGACAAATCGATTTAATCGATCATAACTGCCCAACCTTTGCGCTTTTTGTTCGAACTCATGGGAATAGACTCCACTCCAACGATTATTGGTTGAGGAGTCTGAGCATGGGTTTGTTAGTCGAAGGCCGCTGGCAGGACAAGTGGTACGAAAGCAGCAAGGACGGCGCGTTTCAGCGCGAACAGGCGCAGCGCCGTCACTGGGTCACGGCCGACGGCCAGCCTGGCCCCACCGGTGTCGGCGGCTTTGCGGCCGAGGCCGGTCGTTATCACCTTTATGTCTCCCTGGCCTGTCCGTGGGCCCATCGCACGCTGATCCTGCGCAAACTCAAGGGCCTCGAAAAGCTGATCGACGTGTCGGTGGTCAGCTACTTGATGCTGGAAAACGGCTGGACCTTCGACAAGTCCCACGGCTCAACCGGCGACAAGCTCGATCACTTCGACTTCATGCACCAGCGCTACACCGCCGATACCGCCGACTACACCGGCCGCGTCACCGTGCCGGTACTGTGGGACAAGCAACAGCAGCGCATCGTCAGCAATGAATCGGCGGAAATCATCCGCATGTTCAATGGCGCGTTCGACGCATTGACCGGCAACGACCTGGACTTCTACCCGGCGCCACTGCGCAGCGAGATCGATGCGCTGAACGAGCGGATTTATCCGGCGGTCAACAACGGCGTGTACCGTGCCGGGTTTGCCACGTCGCAGCAGGCTTATGAAGAAGCGTTTGATGGATTGTTCGCCGAACTGGATCGGCTGGAGCAATTGCTGGGGGCCAACCGCTACCTGACCGGGGAATACCTGACCGAAGCGGATATCCGTCTATTCACCACAATCATTCGATTCGACGCGGTGTATTACGGGCACTTCAAGTGCAACTTGCGGCGGATTGCCGATTATCCGAACCTGTCGAACTGGCTGCGGGAGATTTATCAGTGGCCAGGGATTGCCGAGACGGTGGACTTCACCCACATCAAAAATCACTACTACGGTAGCCACAAGACCATCAACCCGACCGGCATCGTGCCCAAAGGCCCGGAACAGGACTTCACCGTGCCCCATGATCGGGAGCGGTTGAGCGGCAAAGGGGTTTGGCGCAGGGCCGGAGTCTGATCTGAATTTTGCGGTTTTTTCAGGCCGTAATCGCGAGCAGGCTCGCTCCCACATTTTGATTTGTGTCGTTCACAAATCCCCTGTGGGAGCGAGCCTGCTCGCGATTGAGGAACCCGGTTTTCAGACCTGCGCCTGAGCCCCTTCGAACCACGCCAGTTTCTCGCGCAGTTGCACCACCTCACCCACGATCACCAGCGTCGGCGCATGCACTTCATGCTCCGCCACCAGCCGTGGCAGATCGGCCAGGGTGCCGGTAAACACACGCTGGTTGACCGTGGTGCCCTGCTGGATCAATGCCGCCGGGGTATTGGCGTCGCGACCATGCTTGATCAACTGTTCGCAGATGATCGGCAGGCCTACCAGGCCCATGTAAAACACCAGGGTCTGCGCCGGTGCAACCAGATCGGCCCACGGCAGATCGGTGGAACCGTCCTTGAGATGCCCCGTGACAAAGCGCACCGACTGCGCGTAATCACGGTGAGTCAGCGGGATCCCGGCATACGCCGCGCAACCGCTGGCCGCCGTGATGCCCGGCACGACCTGGAACGGGATGCCTTGGGCCGCCAGTTCCTCGATCTCTTCACCGCCACGGCCGAAGATGAACGGATCGCCGCCCTTCAACCGCACCACACGCTTGCCTTGCCTGGCCAGATCCACCAGTTGCTGGTTGATCTGGTCCTGCGGCACGGCGTGATCGGCGCGACGCTTGCCGACATAAACCCGCTCGGCATCACGCCGACACAGTTCGAGAATCGCCGGCGCCACCAGGCGGTCGTACAGCACCACATCGGCTTGCTGCATCAGGCGCAGGGCCCGGAAGGTCAGCAAGTCGGGATCACCCGGCCCGGCGCCGACCAGATACACCTCACCAGTCGCCACGGGCGCTTCGCCGTCAATTTTCGCTTGCAGCAAACGCTCGGCGGCGGCGCCCTGCCCGGCCAGTTGGCGATCGGCAATCGGTCCCTGGAACACGTCCTCCCAGAATGCCCGACGCTGTTGCACATCCGGGAACAGGCCTTTGACCTGATTACGGAAACGTGCGGCCAGACCGGCCAGTTGACCGTAGGTGGAGGGAATCCAGGTTTCAATCCTGGCGCGGATCAAGCGTGCCAGAACCGGCGCATCGCCGCCGCTGGACACGGCAATCACCAGCGGCGAACGGTCGACGATGGCCGGGAAGATCACGCTGCACAGGGCCGGCGCGTCCACCACATTGACCGGCACGCAACGCCGATGGGCATCGGCGGAGACTTGCGCGTTCAGCGCTTCGTCATCGGTGGCGGCAATGATCAGCCCGCAACCGTCCAGGTCCGCCTCGACGTAACCACGCAGCACGCACTCGCCACCGCTGAGGGTGACCAGTTCGCTCAATTGGGTTTCGATTTCAGGTGCGACCACCCGCAGTAGCGCACCGGCATCGGCCAGCAGGCGGGATTTGCGCAAGGCAATCTCCCCCCCGCCGACGACCAACACACGACTGCCGCGAAGGTTATGGAACAGCGGCAGATAGTTCATTTAGCCGATGACCTCGAGGCCACCCATGTACGGTTTCAGCACGTCAGGCACACGGATCGAACCGTCGGCCTGCTGGTAGTTCTCCAGCACCGCCACCAGGGTACGGCCGACTGCCAGGCCGGAACCGTTCAGGGTGTGGACCAGTTCAGGCTTGCCGGTTTCCGGGTTGCGGAAGCGTGCTTGCATGCGACGGGCCTGGAAATCGCCGCAGTTGGAGCACGACGAAATTTCACGGTACTTGTCCTGGCTCGGGATCCACACTTCCAGGTCGTAGGTCTTGACTGCACTGAAGCCCATGTCGCCGGTGCACAGCGCCAGGGTGCGGTATGGCAGCTCCAGCAACTGCAGGACTTTCTCGGCGTTGGCGGTCAGGCCTTCCAGCGCTTCCATCGAGGTCGATGGCTCGACGATCTGCACCATCTCGACCTTGTCGAACTGGTGTTGGCGGATCATGCCGCGGGTGTCGCGACCCGACGCACCGGCTTCGCTGCGGAAGCATGGGGTGTGGGCGACGAACTTGATCGGCAGCAGTTTCGAGTCGACGATTTCACCGGCCACGATATTGGTCAGGGACACTTCGGCGGTCGGGATCAGGTACAGATCGGCCTCACCTTCGCGGGCGATCTTGAACAGGTCTTCTTCGAACTTCGGCAGTTGACCGGTACCTTGCAGCGCCGGGGCCTGGACCAGATAAGGCGTGTAGGCCTCTTCATAGCCATGCTCGGTGACGTGCAGGTTGATCATGAACTGCGCCAGGGCGCGGTGCAGGCGGGCAATCGGGCCGCGCAGCAAGGCGAAACGCGCACCAGACAGTTTGGCGGCGGTTTCGAAGTCCAGCCAGCCGAATTTCTCGCCCAGGGCCACGTGGTCCTGAACCGGGAAATCGAATGCGGTCGGCGTACCCCAGCGGCGCACTTCGACGTTGTCTTCTTCGTCCTTGCCGACCGGCACGGACTCGTGCGGCAGGTTTGGAATACCGAGCAGGATCGAATCCAGCTCGGTCTGGATCGCGTCCAGCTCGACCTTGCCGGCACTCAACTCGCCTGCCATGCGCTCGACGTCCGCCATCAACGGCGCGATGTCTTCGCCGCGCTGCTTGGCCTGACCGATGGATTTGGAGCGCGCATTACGTTCAGCCTGCAGGGCTTCGGTGCGGGTCTGGACGGTCTTGCGCTGTTCTTCCAGCGCTTCGATGCGCGCGACATCCAGGGCAAAGCCACGGGATGCCAGGCGGTCCGCTACGTCCTGAAGGTTGCTACGTAACAGTTTGGAATCGAGCATGTCGGTCTCTCGTTATCAAAGTTTGGTCAAGGACAGGCCAGCCCAGGTGGCGAGCAGCCCGCCGAATACGCTGATGGCAGCATAGCCCAGGGCCAGCGGCACCTGCCCGCTTTCGAGCAGGCGCACCGTATCCAGTGAAAAGGATGAAAAAGTCGTCAGCCCTCCGAGGAAGCCGACGATCAACCCGGCGCGCACCTCGAATGGCACCTCCGGGCGTATCAAAAACAGACCGTATAGAAAGCCGATCAGCAAACAGCCCACGATATTAACGGCCAGCGTCGCGGTATAGAAGTGCCGCGGCCAATTAGCGTTGACCCAGTTACCGGTGGCGAAGCGCAACAGCGTGCCGGCGATCCCGCCGACGGAAACCGCGATGATCAAGGGAACCACTATTTTCTCCGCTGCCGGGGGCTTAAACGGTCGAGTTGCGCCAGGTGGTTGAGCTTCTCGCCAATCTTCAATTCCAGGCCGCGTGGTACGGGCTGATAGAAGGGTTGAGGTTCGAGCTCTTCCGGAAAGTAGTCTTCGCCGGCGGCGTAGGCATCCGGCTCATCGTGGGCATAACGGTATTCGTCGCCATAGCCCAGCTGTTTCATCAGTTTGGTCGGGGCATTGCGCAGGTGCAGCGGCACTTCCAGGGAACCATGCTCGGTGGCGCTGCGCATCGCGGCCTTGAAGCCCATGTACACCGCGTTGCTTTTTGGCGCGCAGGCCAGGTAGGTGATGGCCTGGGCCACCGCCAGTTCGCCTTCGGGACTGCCGAGGCGTTCCTGCACCTCCCACGCCGCCAGGCACAGGCTCAGTGCACGCGGGTCGGCATTGCCGATGTCTTCGCTGGCCATGCGCACCACGCGCCGGGCCAGGTACAGCGGATCGCAACCGCCGTCGATCATTCGTGCGAACCAGTACAACGCGCCGTCGGGGTTGGAGCCGCGTACCGATTTATGCAGTGCGGAAATCTGGTCGTAGAACGCTTCGCCGCCCTTGTCGAAACGCCGACGGGTATCGCCCAGCAGGCTTTGCAGCAGATCGACACCAATCTCGCTGTTGTCTTCGGCAAGGTCCGAGGCGTTTTCCAGCAAATTGAGCAGGCGCCGGCCATCGCCATCGGCGGCCGACAACAGCATCTGGAAGCCTTCATCGCTCAAGGTCAGCTGGCGCTTGCCCAGACCACGCTCTTCGGTCAGCGCACGCTGTACCAGTTTGCGCAGCGCCGCTTCGTCAAGGCTCTTGAGCACGTAGACGCGGGCGCGGGAAAGCAAGGCGTTATTGAGTTCGAACGAGGGGTTTTCCGTGGTCGCGCCGATGAAAATCAGCGTGCCGTCTTCGACGTACGGCAGGAACGCGTCCTGCTGCGACTTGTTGAAGCGATGCACCTCGTCGACGAAGAGGATGGTGCGCTTGCCGTATTGCCCGGCCTGTTGCTTGGCGATTTCCACGGCCTGGCGGATTTCCTTGACCCCGGCCAACACCGCCGACACCGTTTCGAAGTGCGCGTCCGAGACTTCCGCCAGCAGACGCGCCAGGGTGGTCTTGCCCACGCCCGGCGGCCCCCAGAAGATCATCGAATGCAGGGCCCCCTGCTCCAGGGCTTCGCGCAATGGCTTGCCGCGAGCGAGCACGTGTTCCTGACCGACGTACTCGTCCAGACTAGTCGCACGCAAACGGGCGGCCAATGGCTGGGCAATCGGGGCACTGCGAAACAGGTCCATCACTAATTAAGAAACCTCATTGGGTCTGATGCCGATTCTGTAGGAGCGAGCTCGCTCGCGATGGACTCAAGGGCACCGCTGGGTGTCAGGCCGCCAGCGTTATCGTTAACGCCCATCGCGAGCAGGCTCGCTCCTGCAAGGGTGTTGTGTCTTATTCCTGGATCACGTCCGCACCCTTGGGGATGTCGAACTTGAATTTCGAGGCCGGGATCGGCTCGTTGGCCTTCACGCCGGTGAACAGGATATTGGTCCGCTGACCGACGCTGTCAATCAGTTGCATGTCATTGACCAGGCCATTGCGGAACGACAGACGCAGGCTGTCGAACAGGGTGTCCTTGGTTTTCGGCTTCAAGGTGAAGTCGATCACGCCGCCGGCTTCCTTGGCGCTGATGTCGAAGCTCTGGCTGATCTTGGACACGTCACCGGACAACAGCAGCGCTGGGGTCTGGGTCAGGCGCTGGTCGAGATTCTTGATGGTGGCCTGTTCCAGATCGGGGTCCCACAGGGTCACTTTCTTGCCGTCGGAGACCATGGTCTGCTCGGCTGGCGCATTGGTGTGCCAGTAGAACAATCCCGGGCGTTGCAGGGACATTTCACCGGCCGTTTCCTGCAATTGGGTGCCTGTGCCATCGAGGGTCAACTGGGAGAAACGTGCGGTCAGGGTCTGGGATTTTTCCAGCAGTTGGGTCAGACGCGCCACGTCCTTTTCATCGGCGTGGGCCGAGAGCGTGGTCAAGGCCAGTACCGGCAGCAGCATGCGGATAAGACGCATGGGAGTCCTCATAACATTCGTGGGAGTACGGACGGCGCCTCAAGACGCCGTCCTTCAAAAATCAGGTCAGTCGCGCACCGGGCCGGGGGCCAGGACTTCACGCGAGCCGTTGGTGTTCATGGACGTCACGACCCCGGCCATTTCCATGGCTTCGATCATGCGCGCAGCGCGGTTGTAGCCGATTTTCAGCTTGCGCTGAACCGCGGAAATGGACGCGCGACGGCTCTCCAGGACGAACTGCACCGCCTCGTCGTACAGCGCGTCAGCTTCGGGATCATCGCCGTCGCCACCACCGCTGCTGCCTTCAAAGCCGCTACCGGCCTCTTCGACACCGTTGAGAATGTCGTCGTTGTACTCCGGCGCACCGCGCAGTTTCCACGCTTCGACCACCCGGTGAACCTCGTCATCGGAAACGAACGCACCGTGGACACGAATCGGCAGACTGGTGCCCGGCGGCATGTACAGCATGTCACCGTGGCCCAGCAGTTGTTCGGCGCCGCCCTGGTCGATGATGGTCCGGGAGTCGATCTTGCTCGATACCTGGAACGCCATGCGGGTCGGGATGTTGGCCTTGATCAGGCCGGTGATCACGTCCACCGACGGACGCTGGGTCGCGAGGATCAAGTGAATACCGGCGGCACGCGCCTTCTGCGCGATACGGGCAATCAGTTCTTCAACCTTCTTGCCGACGATCATCATCATGTCGGCAAATTCGTCCACGACCACCACGATGGTCGGCAGCTTTTGCAGCAGCGGCGCTTCGTCGTGGATGCTTTCGCGCTTGTACAGCGGATCGCTCAACGGCTCGCCGGCGTCCTGGGCTTCCTTGACCTTGGCGTTGAAGCCCGACAGGTTTCGCACGCCCATTTTCGCCATCAGCTTGTAGCGTCGCTCCATCTCGGCGACGCTCCAGCGCAGGGCGTTGGCGGCGTCCTTCATGTCGGTGACCACCGGGCAAAGCAGGTGCGGAATGCCCTCGTAGATCGACAGTTCCAGCATTTTCGGGTCGATCATGATCAGCTTGGCGTCTTCCGGGCCGGACTTGAACAGGATCGACAGGATCATCGCGTTCACGCCCACCGACTTACCGGAACCGGTGGTACCGGCTACCAGCAGGTGAGGCATTTTCGCCAGGTCGGTGATCACCGGCTTGCCGCCGATGTCATGGCCCAGGGCCAGGGTGACCGGCGATTTGAAATTGTCGTACTCGGGGGTCGAGAGCACTTCGGAGAAACGCACGATCTGGCGGTCTTCGTTGGGAATCTCGATACCGACCGTGGTCTTGCCGGGAATCACTTCCACGACCCGCACACTGGTCACGGCCAGGGAGCGCGCCAGGTCTTTGGCCAGGTTGGCGATACGGCTGACCTTGACCCCGGCCGCCGGCTGGATTTCGTAACGCGTGATCACCGGACCCGGATGGATCGAGTCCACGGTAACTTCGACGCCGAATTCCTTGAGTTTGATTTCCAGCAGGTGACCGACCGCCGCCAGGGACTCCGGTGAGTAGTTGAGCTGTTTCTTTTCCGCAGGGTCGAGAATCGAGATCGGTGGCAAGGTGCCTTCCACGGCGCTGTCGACGAACAGCGGCGCCTGTTTCTCTTTCTGTACGCGCTTGCTTGGCTCGGGCGCCTTGACCGGGGCCGGTGCGATCACCGGCGGTACCTGCTTCTCGCGCTCGGACATGTGCTTGCTCAGCGCCTGCTCACGCTCGATCAGGCGTTCCTTGACCTTGGCCTGCTCACGTTTGTCGGTGACAGTCGGCGCGACCACGTCATGCACGCGATCATCGACTTCACGCAACTGCGCGACCAGTTGCTTGCGCTCGGTACGGGCCGCCCACCAGCGATTGGCCGCGCCCTGGAACAGTTCGAACAGGTCGAGGGTGATCTTGCCGGTGACGTCCATCACCTTGAACCAGGACAGGTCGGTGAACACCGTCAGGCCAAACAGGAACAGCGCAATGAACAGCAGCGTTCCGCCCTGGATGTTCAGGGCGTTCTTTGCCAGATCGCCGAGGCTTTCCCCCAGCGCGCCGCCAGCACCGGCCGGCAACCCGGTCGCGGCATGGAAATGGATGTGCGCCAACGCAGCGCCGGACAGCACCAGAAACACCAGGCCGATCAGCCGCCAGGAAAACAGCCAGCCGCTCCACTGCCATGGCTCGTGGCGTTGACGGAATATCTGGTAGGTCTTGATCGCCAGCAGCAGCGGGAAGACGTAGGCGAAATAACCGAGCACCATGAACAGGATATCGGCGCTGTAGGAGCCCGCCGGCCCGCCGAAGTTCTGTACGTCGTCGATCTTGCTGTTGTGACTCCACCCCGGATCGTCCTTGCCATAGGTCAACAAGGCCATCATCAGGAACAGGCACAAGGCACCAATGGCGATCAATGCACCTTCCTTGAGTCGGTAGTGCAAATGCTGACGCCAGAGCGGAACGACGGCTGGTTTAGGTGCTGCGGTGGATTTCTTCAAAACGCTTCTTTTCCTGCGCCTATGGCGCGTCCATCTGTTGAATGACTATAAAAACTGCCAAAAAAACTGCCCAATCCAGGCAGGTAAAAAGTTAACGGGCGTAACAAGTACTACTTTTAACATTGCGCCTCGGTTTTTATAAACACGAAACGCACTGCTTATTTTGTTACAAACACTGTGACAGCCACGCATTGTACGGGTTTGTTCGTCCGATGCCATGCTTGAAACCTTAGGTTTCAGCATAGTCAAAAGCACATTACGTGCGACTCAATTTGAGCACGCATTCTCTTTTGTGACAAAGGCTTATGAGGTGTTTTTATGAGCGAAGCGAAGCATCACCGCCTGATCATTCTGGGTTCCGGCCCCGCCGGTTACAGCGCAGCCGTGTATGCCGCCCGCGCCAACCTCAAACCCGTTGTCATTACCGGCATACAGGCAGGTGGCCAGCTCACCACCACCGTCGAAGTCGATAACTGGCCCGGCGATGTCGAAGGCCTCACCGGCCCTGCCCTGATGGAGCGCATGCAAAAACACGCCGAACGCTTTGACACAGAGATCGTCTACGACCACATCCACACGGCCAAGTTGCAACAGCGCCCGTTTGAACTCACGGGAGACAGCGGAACCTATACGTGCGATGCGCTGATTATTGCCACCGGGGCCTCCGCGCAATACCTGGGGCTGCCCTCGGAAGAGACGTTTGCCGGCAAAGGGGTTTCGGCTTGCGCGACTTGCGACGGCTTCTTCTATCGCAATCAGGTCGTCGCCGTGATCGGTGGCGGCAATACGGCGGTTGAAGAAGCGTTGTACCTGTCCAACATTGCCAGGGAAGTGCACCTGATTCACCGTCGGGACAAGTTGCGCTCGGAGAAGATTCTTCAGGACAAACTCTTCGAGAAAGCCGCCAATGGCAATATCCGCCTGCACTGGAACCAGCATCTGGATGAAGTGCTGGGCGATGCCAGTGGCGTCACCGGTGCGCGCCTGCGCGACAGCCTCACCGGAGCCACCCAGGAGCTGCCGCTCGCTGGCGTGTTCATTGCCATCGGCCACAAACCCAACACTGACCTTTTCACCGGCCAGTTGGAAATGCGTGACGGCTACCTGCTGGTCAAGGGAGGCAGCGAAGGCGATGCCACTGCGACGGCCATCGCCGGGGTATTTGCCGCTGGCGATGTGGCCGACCACGTCTATCGCCAGGCCGTCACTTCCGCCGGAGCAGGATGCATGGCGGCGCTGGACGCGGAAAAATACCTCGACGACATTCCCATCGCTTGACGGCACACTGGGTGGTGGGCCGACAATCGCCACTACCCTCCCCTCTCTGCAAGCCCGGACGCCATGCTGACTTGGTTACAACGCAATACCCTGACGTTCCCGCCGCTGGACAAAGCCATGCGCGACCCCAACGGTCTGCTGGCCGCCGGCGGCGATCTGTCCGCCGATCGGCTGATCCGGGCGTACCGGCACGGTTGCTTTCCCTGGTTCTCGGAAGGCCAGCCGATTCTCTGGTGGTCGCCGGACCCGCGCACCGTGCTATTTCCCGACGAACTGCACGTCTCGCGCAGCCTGAACAAATTGCTGCGCCAACAACGCTATCAGGTGACCTTCGACCAGGATTTTGCCGCCGTCATCCGTGCCTGCGCAGCGCCGCGCGACTACGCCGATGGCACCTGGATCACGCAAGCCATGCAGGACGCTTACCTGGAACTGCACAAGCGCGGTTATGCGCATTCGGTGGAGGTCTGGGATCAGGGTGAACTGGTTGGCGGGCTGTATGGCCTGGCAATGGGGCAATTGTTTTTCGGCGAGTCCATGTTCAGCCGCGCCGACAACGCCTCCAAGTATGGCTTTGCCACCTTGGTGCAACACCTGAAAGACTGGGGTTTCGTGCTGATCGATTGCCAGATGCCGACCGACCATCTGCATAGCCTCGGTGCGCGAGCGATTCCCCGCAGCGCGTTTGCCGGCTATCTGTCGCAGTACCTGGACCATCCCAGCCGTGCGACCTGGGTTTGCTGAGCGACTTTCGCGCGCGTGGCTTACACTTAGAGACGCCCCCTAATTAAAAGTTTATCCCGAGGGTTGATCATGACCGAGTTGGCGCGTTTGAAGTTCTATGCCACTCAGCCCCACTCTTGCAGTTATCTGCCAGAGGAGCAGGCTACAACCCTGTTCCTCGATCCTAGCCAGCCCATGGATGTGCATGTCTATGCGGACCTGTCGGAAATGGGTTTTCGTCGCAGTGGCGATCACCTCTATCGGCCGCATTGTCAAAACTGCAATGCGTGCGTGCCTGCACGCATCCCTGTAGGACAATTCACCCCCAACCGTCAGCAGAAGCGCATTTTCAAACGCAATGCCGACTTGCAAGTACGCCCGGCCAAGCCAGGTTTCAGTGAAGAGTATTTCGACCTTTACCAGCGCTACATCGAACAGCGTCATGCCGATGGCGACATGTATCCGCCGAGTCGCGATCAGTTTTCGACATTCCTGGTACGTGACCTGCCTTTCTCGCGCTTCTATGAATTTCGCCTCGACGGGCGGCTGCTGGCCATCGCTGTCACCGACCTTCTGCCGAACGGTCTGTCCGCGGTCTACACCTTCTATGAGCCTGCCGAAGACCGCCGAAGCCTGGGGCGTTTCGCGATCCTGTGGCAGATTGGCGAGGCCCGGCGCCTGGGGCTGGACGCGGTTTACCTGGGTTACTGGATCAAGAACTGCAAAAAAATGAGCTACAAGACGCAATATCGACCCATTGAACTGCTGATTAACCAGCGCTGGGTTGCCCTGAACTAGAGCACGGCCTAAACCCCTTGGCTTGAACCCCACTTTTCGGGCACAATGCACGCCGCTTTTGCCTGGCGCAGTTGCACCGGGCCATTCATTGGACACCGAGGGCTTTACTGCATGTCGAAAGAAGACAGCTTCGAAATGGAAGGCACTGTCGTCGACACCCTGCCCAACACCATGTTTCGTGTGGAGTTGGAAAATGGGCACGTCGTAACCGCGCATATTTCCGGCAAGATGCGCAAGAACTACATTCGTATTCTTACCGGTGACAAAGTGCGCGTCGAGCTGACGCCCTATGACTTGAGCAAAGGGCGCATCACTTACCGCGCTCGCTAAGGTAGGAGCTAGCTTGCTCGCGAAAAACCTGAGGGTACCGCGTCAAGCCAGACTCCCCGCATCATCGTTGACGACCATCGCGAGCAGGCTCGCTCCTGCAAAGACAGCGTCCGCTCGCTAATCAAGTCAACACAAAACGCCCGGCATTGCCGTAATGCTGTTCACTTAAGCATTTGAGTCAAAGCCGGGCTTCCTGGAAAATCCGATGCCAGACCTCTGGCATCGGATTTTTTATGTCTGTTCAACAGGACTTGCTCGACCTCGGCGACCTTTTCAACTTCTGTGACTTGAGCACTTTCACTCAAAATATTCCCATCGAGTGGGTCGCGTCTGCGCTGGATTTGTCCAGCCAGGCCACTATCCGGCGGCGTCGCTTGCCTGCCGACCAAGTGCTCTGGCTGGTGCTCGGAATGGCATTGTTTCGCGACGAACCTGTTCATGAAGTCGCCCGGCGTTTGAACATCTGCGCCCAAGGTCTGGCTTCTGACCATCTGTTGGCCCGTAGCGGTGTGACCGAGGCCCGCAAGCGGCTTGGGGCCGACCCGGTTGAGTGGTTGTTTCGCAAAACTGGCACTCAATGGGGCGCGCAGCGCTATCCCGATGATGCCTGGCAGGACTTGCAAGTATTTGCGGTCGATGGTGCGCTTCTGCGCACGCCGGATACACCTGAGTTGCGAGACCATTTCGGTTCTGGAAACACCTCGACCGACCGCCAGACTCCCTTTCCCATGCTGCGCCTGGTGGCGCTGATGAATGTGCGTTCGCACCTGATCCTGGATGCACAACTTAGCCCTTACCGACGCAGCGAAATGCGTCTGGCCGATGAGTTTTTGCAGAAGATTCCCGACCACTCCGTGACGCTGTTCGATAAGGGATTCTGGAGCGCCGATCTCATGCTCAGCCTGAGCGGCGACGGCAATCACCGCCATTGGCTGATTCCGGCAAAAAAGGGATTGGTTTGCGAGGAGGTAGCCCGTTACAACCAGAACGATCGTTTGGTGCGTATGAAAGTGTCGCCGCAAGCCAGAAAGCGAAATCCGACTCTTCCTACACACTGGGAGGCGCGTGAAGTCAGTTATGAAATTCAAGGCAAAGTAAAAACAGTCATGACATCGTTGCCGGCCAAGACCTACAGCACAAAGGCCGTTGCCACGTTGTATCAAGAACGCTGGGAAATCGAATTGGGCTTCAGGGATATCAAAAGCTCAATGCAGCAGAACGCAGTGACCTTGCGCAGCAAAAAAGTCGACCTGATCTACCAGGAAGTATGGGGGCTGTTGCTGGCTTACAACGTGATTCGCCGGGAGGCGAGTCAGGCAGCAGTGGCGTTTGGCCGAGCGCCGTCGGACATCCGATTCAAGCCGGCTTGCCAGTACATCGCCGTGCAGTTGATCGTGATGGCTGCGGCCAATCCCGTTTCGGCGACGGGTAGACGGTTAGCAGAACTAAGAAAAGGCGTTGCCGGGCTGTTTCTGGATCACCGCCCAAGGCCTTCAAGGCCAAGGACGGTGAAAATTTCAAAAACCCGATTTCCGGTGGACCGTAAGGCTGCTCCGCTTAAGTGAACAGCATTACGGCATTGCCGGGCGTTTTTGTTTGTGCGGGGAGCGAGCTTCAGGCAGACAGCAAAAAGGCGCCAATCGGCGCCTTTCTGCTTTGCAACGGTTTAACCTCAGGCCATTTCGGCCGTGGTCTCGAACTCGAAGGTCAGCTCGCCGTCCTTGATGTCGATGTGCACCACACCGCCATGTTCGGCCAGTTCGCCAAAGAGAATCTCCTCCGCCAGCGGACGCTTGATCTTGTCCTGGATCAGGCGAGCCATTGGTCGAGCACCCATCGCTGCGTCGTAACCACCGGCTGCCAGCCAGCTGCGGGCCGCATCGGAAACCTCCAACAGCACACGCTTGTCTTCCAGCTGCGCCTGAAGCTCGATGAGGAACTTGTCCACCACGCTCTTGATGACCTCGTGACTGAGGCGACCAAACTGAATGATGGTGTCCAGGCGGTTACGGAATTCCGGCGTGAAGCTTTTCTTGATCACTTCCATCGCGTCGGAAGAGTGATCCTGATAGGTGAAACCAATCGAGGCACGGGCTGCGGTCTCGGCACCGGCGTTGGTCGTCATGATGACGATCACGTTACGGAAATCCGCCTTGCGCCCGTTGTTATCGGTCAACGTACCGTGGTCCATGACCTGCAGCAGCAGGTTGAAGACTTCCGGATGCGCCTTCTCGATTTCATCGAGCAACAGCACGCAGTGAGGCTGCTTGGTAATGGCTTCAGTCAGCAGGCCGCCCTGATCGAACCCGACATAGCCCGGAGGCGCACCGATCAGACGCGATACGGTGTGGCGCTCCATGTACTCGGACATGTCGAAACGAACCAGCTCGACACCCAAGGCCTTGGCGAGCTGACGCGCCGCTTCGGTTTTACCGACACCGGTGGGACCGGCGAACAGGAACGAACCGACAGGCTTGTCAGGCGACTTGAGTCCGGCTCGGGACAGCTTGATCGCGGTCGCCAGGGAGTCGATCGCAGCATCCTGACCAAACACCGTCAACTTCAGGTCACGCTCAAGGTTACGCAGCAGCTCCTTGTCGGAACTGGTGACGTGTTTTGGCGGAATCCGCGCGATTTTCGCGACGATGTCCTCGACCTGAGCCACCTCGATGCGCTTTACGCGCTTCTCGATCGGCTGCAGGCGCTGGTAGGCACCCGCCTCGTCGATGACGTCGATGGCCTTGTCCGGCATGTGCCGGTCATTGATGTAGCGCGAGGCCAGTTCGGCAGCGGCGCGCAGGGCTTCATCACTGTATTCGATATTGTGATGGGTCTCGAAACGCCCTTTCAGGCCGCGCAGGATACCGATGGTGTCTTCCACCGAAGGCTCGGATACATCGACCTTCTGGAAGCGCCGAGCCAAGGCACGGTCCTTCTCGAAGATGCCGCGGAATTCCTGGAAGGTCGTCGAACCAATGCACCGGATATCACCCGACGACAGCAGCGGCTTGAGCAGGTTAGAGGCGTCCATGACGCCGCCGGACGCTGCACCCGCACCGATGATGGTGTGGATCTCATCGATGAACAGGATCGCCTGCGGACGTTTTTTCAGTTCATTGAGCAACGCCTTGAAGCGCTTCTCGAAATCACCGCGATATTTGGTCCCGGCCAGCAAGGCCCCCAGATCAAGGGAGTAAACCACGCTATTGGCCAGCAGGTCCGGCACCTGGTTGTCGACAATGCGCTTGGCCAGGCCTTCGGCAATCGCGGTTTTACCCACGCCCGCCTCGCCTACCAGCAGCGGATTGTTTTTGCGACGACGCGCCAGGATCTGCGCAACGCGCTCGACTTCCAGCTCACGACCGACCAACGGATCGATACGACCCTGGCGCGCGAGTTCGTTGAGGTTACTGGCATAAGCATCCAGTGGGTTGCCTGAAGAAGAAGACTCACCGCCCTCGTCGTCCTGCATATCTTGCTCGCCCTCAGAGTGATCGCCGTGCCCTGGCACCTTGGAAATGCCATGGGCGATGTAGTTGACGACATCGATACGGGCAACGCTCTGCTGTTTCAGCAGGAACACTGCCTGACTCTCTTGTTCACTGAAGATCGCGACCAGCACGTTGGCGCCAGTCACTTCACGTTTGCCCGAGCTCTGTACGTGAAACACAGCACGTTGCAGTACACGCTGGAAGCCCAGGGTTGGCTGGGTTTCGCGGTCCTCGTCATGCACGGGGATCAACGGCGTGGTGGAGTCGATGAACTCCTGCAGGTCGTGCTTGAGTTTGTCGAGGTTTGCGCCGCAGGCACGCAAAACGGTGGCGGCAGCCTCATTGTCCAATAGGGCCAACAGGAGATGCTCGACGGTCATGAATTCATGACGCTTCGAACGAGCCTCCTTGAAGGCAAGATTGAGGGTGACTTCGAGCTCGCGGTTTAACATAGCTTCACCTCATACCCAAGTGTCCGGCGATTAACCGTCCTTCTCGATTTCACAGAGTAGCGGATGCTGGCTTTCCCTGGCGTACTGGTTGACCTGCATGGCCTTGGTCTCGGCGATGTCGCGGGTAAACACTCCACATACTGCCCGCCCTTCTGTATGGACGGCCAGCATGACCTTGGTCGCCAGCTCGCGATTCAGGTTAAAAAACACCTCGAGCACTTCGACGACGAAATCCATCGGTGTGTAGTCATCATTGAACAAAACCACCTTGTACATCGGCGGCGCCTGTAGAGCAGGCTTGGCCTCCTGAACAGCAATGCCTGCGGAATCGTCGTCGTGTAAATCAGGGCGATCCTGATTGAATGTTAGTCGAATCTGGCTGATTGCATGCATGGAAAGAAAGGTTCGTCAGTTGTGCAAATACAGTGGTGGGGGCAGCTATGGCCAATTTCAACTCCGACTGCCGGGTCACCTTGACTATCAGCAAAACGGTGTTACAACCAATAGAGCCCACAGTGGGTAAAAAAGGTCCGCGGAGTCAACTTTTTTCGAAAAGGCGACTGCGGATGAACTGGATGATACTCCAGTGATGGAGTCTGTTGCAGAGGGATATGTGTATGGCAGTCGGCAAGGTCAAGTGGTTCAACAACGCCAAGGGTTACGGCTTCATCAACGAGGACGGCAAGACAGAAGATCTGTTTGCCCACTACTCGGCCATCAAAATGGATGGCTATAGAACCCTGAAGGCCGGACAGGCTGTGACCTTCAACATCATCCAGGGGCCCAAGGGGCTGCATGCGGTCGAGATCAACGACGCCCTGGCCAAAACCACCACCGCGACTACCACTACCGCCTCCACCAGCACCCACGGCACAGCTCTGAGCTGACCGCCCCAGCCATGAAAAACGCCCGACTCAATTGAGCCGGGCGTTTTTTTGCAGCCTGGATTCGCTTACATGTGCGAGATCAGGGCATCGCCGAAGGCCGAAGACGAAAGCAGCGTGGCGCCGTCCATCAGGCGTTCGAAGTCGTAGGTCACGGTTTTGGCGGAAATCGCGCCGTTGGTGCCCTTGATGATCAGGTCAGCCGCTTCGGTCCAGCCCATGTGGCGCAACATCATTTCAGCGGACAGAATCAACGAACCCGGGTTGACCTGGTCCTTGCCGGCGTACTTCGGCGCAGTACCGTGGGTGGCTTCGAACATCGCCACGGTGTCGGACAGGTTGGCGCCTGGCGCGATACCGATACCGCCCACTTCCGCCGCCAGGGCGTCGGAGAGGTAGTCGCCGTTCAGGTTCAGGGTCGCGATGACATCGTACTCGGCCGGGCGCAGCAGGATCTGCTGGAGCATGGCGTCGGCGATGGCATCCTTGACGATGACGTTCTTGCCGGTTTTCGGGTTCTTGAACTGCATCCACGGACCGCCATCGAGCAGGGTCGCGCCGAACTCTTCGGCGGCCACTTCGTAGGCCCACTCCTTGAAGGCACCTTCGGTGAACTTCATGATGTTGCCTTTGTGCACGATGGTCAGCGAATCGCGGTCATTATCGACCACATATTGCAGCGCCTTGCGCGCCAGGCGCTTGGTGCCCTGCAGGGAAACCGGCTTGATGCCGATACCGCAGTTTTCGTCGAAACGGATCTTGGTGACGCCCATTTCTTCTTTAAGGAATTTGATGACTTTGGTGGCCTCGGCCGAACCGGCCTTCCACTCGATACCGGCATAGATGTCTTCGGAGTTCTCGCGGAAGATCGTCATGTCGACGTCGCCAGGCTTCTTGACCGGGCTCGGCACGCCTTCGAACCAGCGCACCGGACGCAGGCAGACATAGAGATCGAGTTGCTGACGCAGCGCCACGTTCAGCGAACGAATGCCACCACCGACCGGGGTCGTCAGCGGACCCTTGATGGAAACCACGTAGTCCTTGACCGCGTCCAGGGTTTCCTGGGGCAGCCAGGTGTCCTGATCGTAAACCTGAGTCGCTTTTTCCCCGGCGTACACTTCCATCCAGGAAATCTTGCGCTCGCCGCCGTAAGCCTTCTTCACGGCAGCATCGACAACCTTGATCATGACGGGGCTGATATCAACCCCAATGCCGTCGCCTTCGATGAAGGGAATGATCGGGTTATTAGGAACATTGAGAGAATGGTCTGCATTGACGGTGATTTTGTCGCCGACGGCTGGAACCTGAATCTTCTTGTAACCCATGCTGAACTCCATTGATTGGATTGAACATCTGGCTTCATTCGAGCGTAACCCAGTTAAATCTGCGCGCAAACCCTATGTTCCATCCACGTGCCGCAAAGCTGCACAACTGGCGGCCTACAAGCCTGAAAGCAAAGGGAAAAGCGCCAAACTACAGCACGACGAATGACTCTACGCCCCACGCGCCCCTGCGACCTTTAGACCAATGGACGACAATCGTCGCGTATGAACCATCGGCAGATTGCCAGCTACCTATGTATAATGCTGCCCGCTGACCACAGAGTCACGACGACTGAACTGCTCCATGATGAGCCTTTCCGCCGCATAAGTCGGTCTGTTACCGCAGCCCGCTTGCTTGTCGCTCTACTGATGCACCCAACATCACAGCAACGAAACCTCGATATTCGGCTCATGGATGACTTTGAACGAACGCGCTTACCCGGCGCCCTCGAGTTTCTGCGCACGCTTTAGCAAAGAAGAGAGAGTTAATCCGAATATGCCCACCCGCTCGAAGATCATCTATACCTTCACCGACGAAGCTCCCGCCCTCGCCACCTATTCACTGTTGCCTATCGTAGAGGCCTTCACCGCCTCGGCTGATATCGCCGTTGAAACCCGCGATATCTCTCTTGCAGGGCGTATCCTGGCCAGCTTCCCCGAGCAATTGGGCGACAAAGCCGTAGCCGACCACCTCGCCGAACTGGGCGCCCTGGCGATTACGCCTGAGGCGAACATCATCAAGCTGCCGAACATCAGCGCCTCGGTTCCGCAACTGCAGGCCGCGATCAAAGAGCTGCAAGCCCAGGGCTACGCCCTGCCGGACTACCCGGAAACCGTGACCACCGAAGCCGACAAAGAAGCCAAGGCCCGTTACGACAAGATCAAGGGCAGCGCCGTGAACCCGGTTCTGCGCGAAGGCAACTCCGATCGTCGCGCTCCGCTGTCGGTCAAGAACTATGCGCGCAAACACCCGCACAAAATGGGCGTCTGGGCTGCCGACTCCAAGTCCCATGTCGCGCACATGAACACCGGCGATTTCTACGGCAGCGAAAAAGCAGCCCTGATCGACGCCGCTGGCGCTGTGAAAATCGAACTGATCGCTCAAGACGGCACCACCACCGTCCTGAAAGAAAAAACCACCGTAGAAGCCGGTGAGATCCTCGATTGCGCGGTCATGAGCAAAAACGCTCTGCGCAGCTTCATCGCCGCCGAGATCGAAGACGCCAAAGCCAAAGGCGTGCTGCTGTCGGTTCACCTGAAAGCCACCATGATGAAGGTTTCCGACCCGATCATGTTCGGCCAGATCGTTGCCGAGTTCTATAAAGACGCACTGGCCAAGCACGCTGACGTGCTGGCACAGATCGGCTTTAACCTGAACAACGGCATCGGCGACCTGTACGCGCGCATCAAGACCCTGCCGGCCGAGCAACAAGCTCAGATCGAAGCCGACATTCAAGCGGTCTACGCTGTTCGCCCACCGCTGGCGATGGTCAACTCCGACAAAGGCATCACCAACCTGCACGTGCCGAGCGACGTCATCGTCGACGCCTCGATGCCAGCCATGATCCGTGACTCCGGCAAAATGTGGGGCGCCGACGGCCAGCTGCACGACACCAAGGCCGTGATCCCGGATCGCTGCTACGCCACCATCTACCAGGCAGTGATCGAAGACTGCAAGGCCAATGGCGCTTTCGATCCAACCACCATGGGCAGCGTGCCGAACGTTGGCCTGATGGCGCAAAAAGCCGAAGAGTACGGCTCCCACGACAAGACGTTCCAGATCAAGACCAACGGTGTTGTCCGTGTGACCGACGCCAAGGGCACCCTGCTGCTGGAACAATCGGTTGAAGCCGGCGATATCTTCCGCATGTGCCAGGCCAAAGACGCGCCGATCCAGGACTGGGTCAAACTGGCCGTCAACCGTGCCCGCGCAAGCAACACACCAGCGATCTTCTGGCTGGACCCGATGCGCGCCCACGACGGTGTAGTGATCGAGAAAGTTCAGGCTTACCTGAAGGATCACGACACGACCGGTCTGGACATCCAGATCATGGCGCCAGTCGACGCGATGAAGTACACCCTCAAGCGCACCCGCGAAGGCAAGGACACCATCTCGGTGACCGGCAACGTTCTGCGCGACTACCTGACCGACCTGTTCCCGATCATGGAACTGGGCACCAGCGCCAAGATGCTGTCGATCGTTCCGCTGATGAAAGGCGGCGGCCTGTTCGAAACCGGCGCTGGCGGTTCCGCACCGAAGCACGTTCAACAGCTGCTGGAAGAAAACTTCCTGCGCTGGGACTCGCTGGGTGAATTCCTGGCACTGGCTGCGTCCCTGGAACACCTGGGCGTGACCTACAACAATCCCAAGGCGCTGGTTCTGGCCAAGACCCTGGACCAGGCCACCGGCCAGTTCCTGGACAACAACAAGTCGCCATCGCGCAAAGTCGGCAACATCGACAACCGCGGCAGCCACTTCTACCTGGCGCTGTACTGGGCTCAAGCCCTGGCTGCCCAGACCGAAGACAAGGCCCTGCAAGCGCAGTTCGCGCCCCTGGCCAAAACCCTGACCGAGAACGAAGCAACCATCGTTGCCGAGCTCAATGCCGTTCAGGGCAAACCAGTGGACATCGGCGGTTACTACCACGCCAATGCCGAACTGATCAGCAAGGCCATGCGTCCGAGCGCCACGTTCAACGCGGCGATTGCTGCGCTGGTTTAAGGCTGCAAGGAACATCACAAACCCCGGCCCTGTGCCGTAATGCTGTTCACTTAAGCATTTGAGTCAAAGCCGGGCTTCCTAGAAAATCCGATGCCAGACCTCTGGCATCGGATTTTTTATGTCTGTTCAACAGGACTTGCTCGACCTCGGCGACCTTTTCAACTTCTGTGACTTGAGCACTTTCACTCAAAATATTCCCATCGAGTGGGTCGCGTCTGCGCTGGATTTGTCCAGCCAGGCCACTATCCGGCGGCGTCGCTTGCCTGCCGACCAAGTGCTCTGGCTGGTGCTCGGAATGGCATTGTTTCGCGACGAACCTGTTCATGAAGTCGCCCGGCGTTTGAACATCTGCGCCCAAGGTCTGGCTTCTGACCATCTGTTGGCCCGTAGCGGTGTGACCGAGGCCCGCAAGCGGCTTGGGGCCGACCCGGTTGAGTGGTTGTTTCGCAAAACTGGCACTCAATGGGGCGCGCAGCGCTATCCCGATGATGCCTGGCAGGACTTGCAAGTATTTGCGGTCGATGGTGCGCTTCTGCGCACGCCGGATACACCTGAGTTGCGAGACCATTTCGGTTCTGGAAACACCTCGACCGACCGCCAGACTCCCTTTCCCATGCTGCGCCTGGTGGCGCTGATGAATGTGCGTTCGCACCTGATCCTGGATGCACAACTTAGCCCTTACCGACGCAGCGAAATGCGTCTGGCCGATGAGTTTTTGCAGAAGATTCCCGACCACTCCGTGACGCTGTTCGATAAGGGATTCTGGAGCGCCGATCTCATGCTCAGCCTGAGCGGCGACGGCAATCACCGCCATTGGCTAATTCCGGCAAAAAAGGGAT
Organism: Pseudomonas fluorescens group sp. PF-69; assembly: GCF_054481235.1. Classification (NCBI taxonomy): domain Bacteria; kingdom Pseudomonadati; phylum Pseudomonadota; class Gammaproteobacteria; order Pseudomonadales; family Pseudomonadaceae; genus Pseudomonas; species Pseudomonas fluorescens group sp. PF-69. Next base: position 5,986,670 of record NZ_JBTMNC010000001.1, read on the forward strand.
TGGTTTGCGAGGAGGTAGCTCGTTACAACCACAACGATCGTTTGGTGCGTATGAAAGTGTCGCCGCAAGCCAGAAAGCGAAATCCGACTCTTCCTACACACTGGGAGGCGCGTGAAGTCAGTTATGAAATTCAAGGCAAAGTAAAAACAGTCATGACATCGTTGCCGGCCAAGACCTACAGCACAAAGGCCGTTGCCGCGTTGTATCAAGAACGCTGGGAAATCGAATTGGGCTTCAGGGATATCAAAAGCTCAATGCAGCAGAACGCAGTGACCTTGCGCAGCAAAAAAGTCGACCTGATCTACCAGGAAGTATGGGGGCTGTTGCTGGCTTACAACGTGATTCGCCGGGAGGCGAGTCAGGCAGCAGTGGCGTTTGGCCGAGCACCGTCGGACATCCGATTCAAGCCGGCTTGCCAGTACATCGCCGTGCAGTTGATCGTGATGGCTGCGGCCAATCCCGTTTCGGCGACGGGTAGACGGTTAGCAGAACTAAGAAAAGGCGTTGCCGGGCTGTTTCTGGATCACCGCCCAAGGCCTTCAAGGCCAAGGACGGTGAAAATTTCAAAAACCCGATTTCCGGTGGACCGTAAGGCTGCTCCGCTTAAGTGAACAGCATTAGGCCCTGTGCCGGGGTTTGTGTTTTTGGGATTTATGGTCGAATCAAAACCCTGTGGGAGCTGGTCTGCCAGCTCCCACAGGGATAGTGTTTCACCTTTTGAAAATTGAGGGCATTTCATGGACTGGCAACCCCACATCACCGTCGCCACCATCGTCGAAGACAACGGCCGCTTCCTGATGGTCGAGGAACTCAAGCACGGACGCGTGGTGCTCAACCAGCCCGCCGGCCACCTCGACCCGAACGAAACCCTGACCGAGGCCGCCGTGCGCGAAACCCTCGAGGAAACCGGCTGGGACGTCGAGCCGACCGGCGTGCTGGGCATTTATCTCTATACCGCTCCCAGCAACGGTGTGACCTACCAACGGGTCTGCTTCATCGCCAAGCCACTCAAACACCACCCGGACTACCAGCTGGACGACGGCATCGTCGGCGCCAAGTGGTTGACCCGCGACGAATTAATCGAGCAGAGGGACAGCTGGCGCAGCGAGCTGATTATCCGCTGTATCGACGACTATCTGGACGGCAAACAGTTCGGTCTCGAATTGATCCGCCCTTCTCTTTAGCCTTGCGGGCTCCAGCCTGTTAGAATCGCGTCCTTTTTCAAGACACTCATTGAATCCCTATGCGTGATCCAGCCCCTTCTGACACACAAAAGAAGCGCGTCATTGTCGGCATGTCCGGCGGCGTGGACTCTTCCGTTTCCGCCCTCCTGCTGATCGAGCAGGGTTATGAGGTGGAAGGCCTGTTCATGAAGAACTGGGAAGAAGACGATGGAACGGAATACTGCACCGCCATGGATGACCTGGCGGATGCCCAGGCTGTGTGCGACAAGATCGGAATCAAGCTGCACACCGCCAACTTCGCCGCCGAGTACTGGGACAACGTCTTCGAGCACTTCCTGGCCGAATACAAGGCCGGCCGCACGCCGAACCCGGATATCCTGTGCAACCGCGAAATCAAGTTCAAGGCGTTCCTCGACTACGCCATGATGCTGGGCGCCGACCTGATCGCCACCGGCCACTACGTGCGCCGCCGTGACATCGACGGTCGCACCGAATTGCTCAAGGGCCTGGACGCGAACAAGGACCAGAGCTATTTCCTGCACGCCGTCGGCGGCGAACAGATCGCCAAGACCCTGTTCCCGGTCGGCGAGCTGGAAAAGCCGGAAGTACGCGCGATTGCCGAGAAATACGAACTGGCGACCGCGAAGAAAAAGGACTCCACCGGGATCTGCTTTATCGGCGAACGTCGCTTCAGCGACTTCCTCAAGCAGTACCTGCCGGCACAACCGGGCGAGATCAAGACCACCGAAGGTGAAGTCATCGGCCGCCACCATGGCCTGATGTATCACACCATCGGCCAGCGCCAGGGCCTGGGCATCGGCGGCTTGAAAGACGCCGGCGACGAGCCGTGGTACGTGCTGGTCAAGGACCTGGAACATAACGAACTGATCGTCGGCCAGGGCAATGACCACCCGTGGCTGTTCTCCCGCGCCCTGCTCGCTTCGGACATCTACTGGGTCAATCCGATCGACCTGAGCGAGCCGCGCAGACTGACCGCCAAGGTCCGCTATCGCCAGAGCGACCAGCCCTGCACCCTGGAAAAAACCGCCACCGGTTACCGCGCCACGTTTGACGACCCGCAACGCGCGGTCACTCCAGGCCAGTCCGTGGTGTTCTATGACGGTGAAATCTGCCTGGGTGGCGGAGTGATCGAAGTGGCGGAACCCTGGACCAGCAAGAGCACCGGCAAAGGGAAGCCCCAATGAGCCCGACCCAGGAGCAACTGACGGCACTGGGCGGCGTGTTTCTCGCCGCCGTGCTGGTCGATAAAATTGCCAAGACCGGCCAGACCAACGAGGCTGGCCTGACCTGCATGCTGGGTAGCCTGCTGATCCGCGACCCCAAGGACACCCTGGAAGTCTACGGCGGCGACGATATCAATCTGCGCGAAGGCTATCGCGCCTTGATCGGCGCCCTCGAACGCGATCCGAGCGCCCTGCAGCGCGAACCGCTGCGCTACGCGCTGGCCATGCTCGGCCTTGAGCGCCAACTGGCCAAGCGCAGCGACATGCTGGACATCATCGGCAAACGTCTGCCCCAGATTCAGTCCCAGGTCGAACACTTCGGCCCGGCCCATGAAAACGTGATCGCCGCGTGTGGCGCGCTGTACCAGGACACCCTGAGCACCTTGCGCCAACGCATCCAGGTCCACGGCGACATGCGCAACCTGCAGCAACCGAGTAACGCGTCGAAAATTCGCGCGCTATTGCTGGCCGGCATTCGCTCTGCACGCCTGTGGCGGCAGCTGGGCGGCCATCGCTGGCAGTTGGTGATCAGCCGGCGCAAATTGCTGAAAGAGCTTTATCCCTTGATGCGCGCCAGCTGAGGCGCATCCGCAACACCCTTTTGTAGTCAGTAACGCGTAATACGCTGGTCAGTTGGCAACGGACCGGCGGATTTTTTCATGTATGATACGCGCCCCATTTCGTTGCCCGACTGTCCGAGAACACCCCATGCAGCTCTCTTCGCTCACTGCGGTTTCCCCTGTTGACGGCCGCTACGCCGGCAAAACCCAGGCCCTGCGCCCAATTTTCAGCGAGTACGGCCTGATCCGTGCCCGCGTTCTGGTTGAAGTACGCTGGCTCCAGCGTCTGGCCGCTCACCCTGCCATCAGCGAAGTGCCGGCGTTCTCCGCCGAAGCCAACGCGGTGTTGAACACCCTGGCGGAAAACTTCTCTCTGGAGCACGCCGAGCGCGTCAAAGAGATCGAGCGCACCACCAACCACGACGTAAAAGCCATCGAATACCTGCTCAAAGAGCAAGCGGCCAAGCTGCCGGAACTGGCCAAGGTCAGCGAGTTCATCCACTTTGCCTGCACCAGCGAGGACATCAACAACCTGTCCCACGCCCTGATGCTGCGCGAAGGCCGCGATGACGTGATGCTGCCGCTGATGCGCCAGACCGCCAACGCCATCCGCGAACTGGCCATCCGTTTCGCTGACGTGCCAATGCTGTCGCGCACCCACGGTCAACCGGCTTCGCCGACCACCCTGGGCAAAGAGCTGGCGAACGTGGTTTACCGCCTGGAGCGTCAAATCGCTCAAGTCGCTGCCGTTCCGCTGCTGGGCAAGATCAACGGCGCCGTCGGCAACTACAACGCACACCTGTCGGCCTACCCTGAGATCGACTGGGAAGCCAACGCCCGCGCCTTCATCGAAGACGAGCTGGGCCTGGGCTTCAACCCGTACACCACGCAAATCGAGCCGCACGACTACATCGCCGAGCTGTTCGATGCGATTGCCCGCTTCAACACCATCCTGATCGACTTCGACCGCGACATCTGGGGCTACATCTCCCTGGGCTACTTCAAGCAGCGCACCATCGCAGGCGAAATCGGTTCGTCGACCATGCCGCACAAGGTCAACCCGATCGACTTCGAAAACTCCGAAGGCAACCTGGGCATCGCCAACGCACTGTTCCAGCACCTGGCGAGCAAACTGCCAATCTCCCGCTGGCAGCGCGACCTGACCGACTCCACCGTCCTGCGTAACCTCGGCGTCGGCTTTGCCCACAGCGTGATCGCGTACGAAGCAAGCCTCAAAGGCATCAGCAAGCTGGAGCTCAACGAGCAGAAAATCGCCGCCGACCTGGACGCGTGCTGGGAAGTCCTGGCCGAGCCCATCCAGACCGTGATGCGCCGCTACAACATCGAAAACCCGTACGAGAAGCTGAAAGAATTGACCCGCGGCAAGGGCATCAGCCCTGAAGCGTTGCAGACTTTCATCGACGGCCTGGACATGCCAGCCGCCGCCAAGGCCGAACTGAAATTGCTTACCCCGGCAAACTACATCGGTAACGCTGCAGAGCAAGCCAGACGCATCTGATCGACCGCTTGACCCTTTTAAGACGCCCGGCCGCGCCGGGCGTTTTTATTCCCGTATGAAAAGTGCATTTTTTCAATAGGTTACACATGAATCCTGACATTCCTCTTCAACTTTTGGGCGGCATCACGGCACGGGAGTTCCTGCGCGACTACTGGCAGAAAAAGCCGCTGTTGATCCGTCAGGCCATCCCGGACTTCGAAAGCCCGCTCGATGCCGACGAATTGGCCGGCCTGGCGCTGGAAGAAGAAGTCGAATCGCGCCTGATCATCGAGCATGGCGAGCGCCCTTGGGAACTGCGTCGCGGCCCGTTTGCCGAGGACGAATTCAGCAAACTGCCGGAACGTGAGTGGACCCTGCTGGTGCAAGCCGTGGACCAGTTCGTACCGGAAGTCGGCGAACTGCTGGAGCACTTCCGCTTCCTGCCGAGCTGGCGCATCGACGACGTAATGATCAGCTACGCGGCACCAGGTGGCAGCGTCGGCCCGCATTTCGACAACTACGACGTGTTCCTGCTGCAAGGCCACGGCAAGCGCAACTGGAAGATCGGCCAGATGTGCGACTCCGAAAGCCCGCTGCTGCAGCACGCGGACTTGCGCATCCTCGCCGAATTCGAAGCGACCGATGAGTGGGTGCTGGAACCGGGTGACATGCTCTACCTGCCACCGCGCCTGGCCCACTGCGGCGTCGCGGTCGATGACTGCCTGACTTACTCCGTCGGCTTCCGCGCACCGAGCGCTGCTGAAGTGCTGACCCACTTCACTGACTTCCTCAGCCAGTTCCTGCCTGACGAAGAGCGTTACACCGACGCCGACGCCCTGCCTGCGGTCGATCCGCACCAGATCCAGCACGACGCCCTCGACCGCCTGAAAGGCCTGCTGGCCGAACACATGAGCGACGAACGCCTGCTGCTGACCTGGTTCGGCCAGTTCATGACCGAGCCACGCTATCCGGAACTGGTCGTCGGCCCGGAAGACGTCGAAGAGGAAGACGTCCTCAGCGCACTCGAACAGGGCGCCGTACTGATCCGCAACCCAAGCGCACGCCTGGCCTGGTCGGAAGTTGATGATGACTTGCTGCTGTTCGCCAGCGGCCAGAGCCGTTATCTGCCGGGCAAATTGCGCGAGCTGCTGAAGATGATCTGCGCCGCCGATGCACTGCACAGCGACAACCTCGACCAATGGCTGAGCGACGAAGATGGCCGCAGCCTGCTGTGCGAGCTGGTCAAGCAAGGTAGCCTGGGGTTTGCCGATGAATAAGATTCACGTACGTGTCGCAGACTGGCAAAAGGACAACGCCGAGATCCGGCGCATTCGTGAGACGGTGTTCGTCGCCGAGCAATGCGTTCCACCTGAACTTGAGTGGGATGCCGACGACGCGACTGCCGTGCACTTCCTGGCATTCGAAGGCGACTTTCCAATCGGTACCGCCCGCCTGCTGCCTGACGGTCACGTTGGCCGAGTGTCGGTACTCAAGGATTGGCGCGGCCTGAAAGTCGGCGATGCGTTGATGCAAGCGGTCATCGGCGAAGCCGAAAAGCGCGGGCTAAAACAGCAGATGCTCAGCGCCCAGGTCCAAGCCACGGCGTTCTATGAGCGCCTGGGCTTCAGCATGGTCAGTGAGGAGTTCCTGGAAGCAGGGATTCCGCATGTCGATATGGTTCGCCATTCGGCTTGATACCTGTGGTGAAGGAGCTTGCTCCCTCACCACAAAAGCAACACGCAAACACCACAAAACGCCTCGCCATTTTCGGATGCCGGGGCGTTTTGCTGTCTACGATTCAACTTGCCCCATTACGGGCCGACAAAGTGGCACTATCAAGCCTTTGATTGCGGAGATAACGGATATGTCCCTACGCACCCTGCTCACCACGCTGTTGGTGACCTGCAGTTTTTCGGTCATGGCAGCCACCGAAATCGTGCCATTGAACTACCACACCAGCGCCGACATGTTGCCGGTCGCACAGGATTTCATCGGCAAGGACGGCCAGGTCAGCGCTTACGGGAATCAGCTTATAGTCAACGCTGATCAGCGCAAGATCGACGAACTTAAAGCCCTTCTTTCCCAGCTCGACACGGCGCCAAAACGCCTGCTGATCACGGTCGATACCAGTGACAACAACACCCAGGGCGACCAGGGATATTCGGTGAACGGCGCCAAGCCCAACCAGACCCGCATCATCAGTTACAACACCGCCAGCCGTAATGGTGGCATTCAGCAAGTCCAGGCCAGCGAAGGCACGCCAGCACTGATCCAGGTCGGCCAGAGCGTACCGCTCACCACCAGCCAGACCGATTCCTACGGCGACCTGCGCAGCCAGACCGAATACCGCAACGTCACTCAGGGGTTCTATGTCACCGCCAGCGTCACCGGTGACATCGTTCACCTGTCGATCAGCACCAACCATGACCGCATGAGTCAGGAACGTCCCGATGTAGTGAACGTACAAAGTACCGACACAACCGTCACCGGACACTTGGGCGAATGGATCCTGCTGGCTGGCGTGAACAGCCAGACACAGGCCGACAAACAGGGCCATACCCGCAGCTACTCGACTCAAGGCCGGGATGACATGACGCTACGGGTGAAAGTCGATACTTTGGACTAAGTCACCGAAAACTGACTGGCAAGTCGTATTAGACCAAAGATGTAGTGCTTGAAAAAAAGCACTACAAAGTGTTTGACGAGCCAAAAAACCGAAGGCATGATGGCCTCGCTCCCGCTAATCAGAGGCCCCGGCAAGGGCCTTCGAGTCGCCGCTTGCAACTTACCCCACGCAAGCCGATTCGTGTCTGTACCGCCCACAAGGTGTGTTTGACGAGGTTGTCGACTGGAACGAAGTTGTCCCGAGGGACGGAAGCGTAATTAGGTAACCCGGCACCACACTGATGTTCGCACCAAGGCCCACGACGCCCGAATGCGCCCGCAGTCCGCCCGTACCTGCTCACTTCCCCTCGAGCCCATCGTTCATCCCGTCGCCTCCCCCGCCGAACCCGACTTGACCGCTTAAGCTTCTGGTCAGCGAGCAGCCTCTTACGCCAATTTCAGGATGCGTACGTGGCAGGAGCAGGAATTTTCCACCCCAAGACCTATGCGACGAGGTTTATCTCCATGGCACTGACACGCGAACAGCAAATTGCAGCCCTCGAAAAAGACTGGGCTGAAAACCCGCGCTGGAAAGGCGTGACACGCACTTACTCCGCTGCTGACGTCGTCCGCCTGCGTGGCTCGGTTCAACCTGAGCACACTTTTGCAAAAATGGGCGCCGAAAAGCTGTGGAACCTGGTTACCCAAGGTGCCAAGCCAGCCTTCCGTCCTGAGAAAGATTTCGTCAACTGCATGGGCGCCCTGACCGGCGGCCAGGCTGTGCAACAAGTCAAGGCCGGCATCCAGGCGATCTACCTGTCGGGCTGGCAAGTAGCTGCGGACAACAACTCCGCCGAATCGATGTACCCGGACCAGTCGCTGTACCCGGTGGATTCGGTTCCAACCGTGGTCAAGCGCATCAACAACTCGTTCCGTCGTGCTGACCAGATCCAGTGGAAAGCCGGCAAGAACCCGGGCGACGAAGGTTACATCGACTACTTCGCGCCAATCGTGGCTGACGCTGAAGCCGGTTTCGGCGGCGTACTGAACGCCTACGAGCTGATGAAGAGCATGATCGAAGCAGGCGCCGCCGGCGTTCACTTCGAAGACCAGCTGGCTTCGGTGAAGAAGTGCGGCCACATGGGCGGCAAGGTACTGGTACCGACCCAGGAAGCCGTACAGAAGCTGATCGCTGCTCGCCTGGCCGCTGACGTTGCCGGTACTCCGACCATCATCCTGGCCCGTACCGACGCTAACGCTGCTGACCTGCTGACTTCCGATTGCGATCCGTACGACCAGCCATTCGTCACTGGCGAACGTACACAGGAAGGCTTCTACAAAGTGCGCGCCGGTCTCGACCAGGCTATCGCTCGCGGCCTGGCCTACGCGCCGTACGCCGACCTGATCTGGTGCGAAACCGCCAAGCCTGATCTGGAAGAAGCTCGTCGCTTCGCCGAAGCGATCAAGAAGGAATACCCGGACCAGCTGCTGTCGTACAACTGCTCGCCTTCCTTCAACTGGAAGAAAAACCTGGACGACGCGACCATCGCCAAGTTCCAGCGTGAACTGTCCGCCATGGGCTACAAGCACCAGTTCATCACCCTGGCCGGCATTCACAACATGTGGCACAGCATGTTCAACCTGGCGCACGACTACGCCCGCAACGACATGACTGCCTACGTGAAACTGCAGGAGCAGGAATTCGCCGACGCCGCCAAGGGTTACACCTTCGTGGCTCACCAGCAGGAAGTGGGCACCGGCTACTTCGACGACATGACCACCGTGATCCAGGGTGGCTCGTCTTCGGTAACCGCGCTGACCGGTTCGACCGAAGAAGAACAGTTCCACTGATCTGCTTCACCTGAAATGACAGCCGCTGCGGACCGGATAGAAAGCTAACCGCAGCGCTGCACATCTGACGCCCCGACTGGTTCGGGGCGTTTTTTTGCCTGCGTTTCAATGAACGCCCCCTTCTGTAGGAGCGAGCCTGCTCGCGATGACCCCGAGGGCGCCGCAGGGTGTCAGGCCCCCGGCGTCATCGCTGACCACCATCGCGAGCAAGCTCGCTCCTACAGGGGCTGGTGGCGATCTGGAAAAATACTGATCCAGAGCGGCATCAACATCGGAAAAATCCGCTAAAAAGATCACCGCCGCTACTTCAAGTAACGCGCATATAAGACAACTTAACGAACACTGACCCGTTAAACAGATTCAAAACCAACGCAAATAATATTGATTATCATTCAGATGAAACTATGTTCGTTACAATCCCTACAAAACATAATTGACGAAATGCCACCTAATGCCCGTAACGCAAGGGCCACAGCGCTTTTGCCACTCGCTATGTCCTTATTTCGGTAAATAATTTCGCTATAGGAATTTTACTTGCCGAGTGTTTAGCCATAAAATCAGCGCGATTGATTGCTGCGACATATCGTCACTGCGTTGTTTCTTTTCAAGCTCAGAGACCTTTGCTCTCTGTTAAGGATTACCAGCATGCCCGAAGCGACAGGACTCATGGCCCACAACTGGGGCTTTGCCATTTTCCTTCTGGGCGTAGTCGGCCTCTGTGCCTTCATGCTCGGCGTCTCCAGCCTCCTCGGGTCAAAAGCCTGGGGCCGCAGCAAAAACGAACCGTTCGAGTCCGGCATGCTACCCACAGGTGGCGCCCGCTTGCGGCTCTCTGCCAAATTCTATCTGGTCGCGATGCTCTTCGTGATCTTCGATATCGAAGCCCTCTTTCTCTTTGCATGGTCTGTGTCCGTCCGCGAAAGCGGCTGGACCGGATTCGTCGAAGCTCTCGTTTTCATAGCAATTCTGTTGGCAGGTCTTGTCTACCTATTCCGAGTGGGCGCCCTTGACTGGGCTCCGGAAGCTCGGCGCAAGCGGCAAGCGAAGCTGAAACAATGAGGCTTTGGCAATGCAATACAATCTCACCAGGATCGACCCCGATGCTCCTAACGAGCAGTATCCGATTGGCGAACGGGAAACCGTTTCCGATCCGTTAGAAGATCAAGTCCACAAAAACATTTTCATGGGCAAGCTCGAAGACGTGCTTAACGGCACGATCAACTGGGGTCGCAAGAACTCCCTGTGGCCGTATAACTTCGGCCTTTCGTGCTGCTACGTGGAAATGACCACCGCCTTCACGGCGCCCCACGACATCGCGCGCTTTGGCGCCGAGGTTATCCGGGCATCACCGCGTCAGGCGGATTTCATGGTTATCGCCGGTACCTGCTTCATCAAGATGGCGCCGATCATTCAGCGCCTGTACGAGCAAATGCTCGAACCTAAATGGGTCATCTCCATGGGTTCGTGCGCCAACTCCGGTGGCATGTACGACATCTACTCTGTCGTTCAAGGGGTGGACAAGTTCCTGCCCGTGGACGTCTACGTGCCTGGCTGCCCGCCCCGCCCTGAAGCTTTCCTGCAAGGCTTGATGCTGTTGCAGGAGTCGATTGGCCAGGAGCGTCGCCCACTTTCCTGGGTCGTTGGCGATCAAGGCGTTTACCGCGCCGAGATGCCTTCCGAGAAGGAAAAGCGCCGCGAACAGCGTATTCAGGTAACCAACCTGCGCAGCCCCGACGAAGTCTGATCCAGATCTGCTGTTTCAAAGAAACGAGAAGCTGGCTTCATTCTTTACGTTGACCGAAAGCGATAAAAAAATCATGACTACAGGCAGTGCTCTGTACATCCCGCCTTATAAGGCAGACGACCAGGATGTGGTCGTCGAACTGAACAACCGTTTTGGCCCCGAGGCGTTCACCGCCCAGCCTACCCGCACCGGCATGCCGGTGCTTTGGGTTGCCCGTGCCAAACTCGTCGAAGTCCTGACTTTCCTGCGCAACCTGCCCAAGCCGTACGTCATGCTCTATGACCTGCACGGCGTGGACGAGCGTCTGCGCACCAAGCGTCAAGGGCTGCCGAGCGGCGCCGACTTCTCTGTGTTCTATCACTTGATGTCGATCGAACGTAACAGCGACGTCATGATCAAGGTTGCCCTCTCCGAGAGCGACCTCAGCCTGCCGACCGTCACCAGCATCTGGCCGAACGCCAACTGGTACGAGCGTGAAGTCTGGGACATGTACGGCATCGACTTCAAAGGCCACCCTCACCTGTCGCGCATCATGATGCCGCCGACCTGGGAAGGTCACCCGCTGCGCAAGGACTTCCCTGCGCGCGCCACCGAATTCGATCCGTACAGCCTGACCCTGGCCAAGCAACAGCTCGAGGAAGAAGCCGCGCGCTTCAAGCCTGAAGACTGGGGCATGAAGCGTTCCGGCCCGAACGAGGACTACATGTTCCTCAACCTCGGCCCGAACCACCCTTCGGCGCACGGTGCGTTCCGCATCATCCTGCAGCTGGACGGCGAAGAGATCGTCGACTGCGTACCGGACATCGGTTACCACCACCGTGGCGCCGAGAAGATGGCCGAGCGTCAGTCCTGGCACAGCTTCATTCCGTACACCGACCGTATCGACTACCTCGGCGGCGTGATGAACAACCTGCCGTACGTGCTCTCGGTCGAGAAGCTGGCCGGCATCAAGGTGCCCGAGAAGGTCGACGTCATCCGCATCATGATGGCCGAGTTCTTCCGGATCACCAGCCACCTGCTGTTCCTGGGTACCTACATCCAGGACGTCGGCGCCATGACCCCGGTGTTCTTCACCTTCACCGACCGCCAGAAGGCGTACACGGTGATCGAAGCCATTACCGGTTTCCGTCTGCACCCGGCCTGGTACCGCATCGGTGGCGTCGCCCACGACCTGCCGCGCGGCTGGGAAAAACTGGTCAAGGATTTCGTCGAATGGATGCCAAAGCGCCTGGACGAATACCAGAAAGCCGCCCTCGACAACAGCATCCTGCGTGGCCGTACCATCGGCGTCGCGGCCTACAACACCAAGGAAGCCCTGGAATGGGGTGTCACCGGTGCCGGCCTGCGTTCGACCGGTTGCGACTTCGACCTGCGCAAGGCGCGTCCATATTCGGGCTATGAGAACTTCGAATTCGAAGTGCCGCTGGCCGCCAACGGCGATGCCTATGACCGCTGCATCGTGCGCGTCGAGGAGATGCGCCAGAGCATCAAGATCATCGACCAGTGCCTGCGCAACATGCCGCAAGGCCCGTACAAGGCGGATCACCCGCTGACCACGCCGCCACCGAAAGAGCGCACCCTGCAGCACATCGAGACCCTGATCACGCACTTCCTGCAAGTTTCGTGGGGCCCGGTGATGCCGGCCAACGAATCCTTCCAGATGATCGAAGCGACCAAGGGCATCAACAGTTATTACCTGACGAGCGATGGCGGCACCATGAGCTACCGCACCCGGATTCGCACCCCAAGCTTCCCGCACCTGCAGCAGATCCCTTCGGTGATCAAAGGCAGCATGGTCGCGGACTTGATCGCGTACCTGGGTAGTATCGATTTCGTTATGGCCGACGTGGACCGCTAAGCATGAACAGCACGCTTATCCAGACAGACCGTTTCGCCCTGAGCGAAACCGAGCGCTCGGCCATCGAGCACGAGCTGCATCACTACGAAGACCCGCGCGCGGCGTCGATCGAAGCCCTGAAGATCGTCCAGAAGGAACGTGGCTGGGTGCCGGACGGCGCCCTGTACGCCATCGGCGAGATCCTCGGCATTCCGGCCAGCGACGTTGAAGGCGTGGCGACGTTCTACAGCCAGATCTTCCGTCAACCGGTTGGCCGCCACATCATTCGCGTCTGCGACAGCATGGTCTGCTACATCGGCGGCCACGAGTCCGTGGTCAGCGAAATCCAGAGCAAGCTCGGCATCGGCCTGGGTCAAACCACCGCCGACGGTCGTTTCACCCTGCTGCCGGTCTGCTGCCTCGGCAACTGCGACAAGGCACCGGCGTTGATGATCGACGACGACACGTTCGGTGATGTGCAGCCAGCAGGCGTTGCCAAATTGCTCGAGGGCTACGTATGACCCTGACTTCCTTCGGTCCGGCCAACCGCATCAAGCGTTCGGCCGAGACTCACCCGCTCACCTGGCGTCTGCGTGACGACGGCGAAGCCGTCTGGCTCGACGAGTACCAGGCCAAGAACGGTTACGCCGCTGCCCGCAAGGCCTTCGCCGACATGGCCCAGGACGACATCGTCCAGACCGTGAAGGACTCCGGCCTCAAGGGTCGTGGCGGTGCAGGCTTCCCCACTGGCGTGAAGTGGGGCCTGATGCCAAAAGACGAATCCATCAACATCCGCTACCTGCTGTGCAACGCGGATGAAATGGAACCCAACACCTGGAAAGACCGCATGCTGATGGAGCAACTGCCCCATCTGCTGATCGAAGGCATGCTGATCAGTGCCCGCGCACTGAAAACCTACCGTGGCTACATCTTCCTGCGCGGCGAATACACCACCGCCGCCAAGCACCTCAACCGTGCAGTGGAAGAAGCCAAGGCCGCGGGCCTGCTGGGCAAGAACATCCTCGGCAGCGGCTTCGACTTCGAGCTGTTCGTCCACACCGGCGCCGGGCGTTACATCTGCGGTGAAGAAACCGCACTGATCAACTCCCTCGAAGGCCGCCGCGCCAACCCGCGCTCCAAGCCGCCCTTCCCCGCCGCCGTTGGCGTCTGGGGCAAGCCGACCTGCGTGAACAACGTCGAGACCCTGTGCAACGTGCCGGCGATCATTGCCGACGGCGTGGACTGGTACAAGTCGTTGGCCCGCGAAGGCAGCGAAGACATGGGCACCAAGCTCATGGGCTTCTCCGGCAAGGTCAAGAACCCAGGCCTGTGGGAACTGCCATTCGGCGTAACCGCTCGCGAACTGTTCGAAGACTACGCCGGTGGCATGCGCGACGGTTACAAGCTCAAGTGCTGGCAGCCTGGCGGCGCCGGTACCGGTTTCCTGTTGCCTGAGCACCTGGACGCACAAATGTACGCCGGCGGCATCGCCAAGGTGGGCACCCGTATGGGTACCGGCCTGGCCATGGCGGTCGACGACAGCGTCAACATGGTGTCCCTGCTGCGCAACATGGAGCAGTTCTTCGCTCGCGAATCCTGTGGTTTCTGCACCCCTTGCCGCGATGGCTTGCCATGGAGCGTCAAGCTCCTGATGGCCATCGAGAACGGTCAGGGTCAGCCAGGCGACATCGAGACCCTGCTGGGTCTGGTCGGTTTCCTCGGCCCGGGCAAGACCTTCTGTGCTCACGCACCGGGCGCCGTGGAGCCGTTGGGCAGCGCAATCAAATACTTCCGTCCAGAGTTCGAAGCCGGCATCGCGCCCACCAGCGCCGCCGTCCCGCCTCTGGCAAGGCCGATCGTAGTCGGCGCGTAAATGCTTAAAAAGGCGAAGGGTCCGTGCCCTTCGTCTTTCGTTCGATGACGCCTTTCAAGGGCTGTTTGGATTCGGACGAACAACAAGATTCCATTAGCCACGCCCGCTGACACCGGGCCAACGAAGAACTTTGAACCATGGCCACTATCCACGTAGACGGCAAAGAGCTCGAAGTCGATGGGGCAGACAACCTGTTACAGGCATGTCTGTCGCTAGGCCTCGATATCCCTTATTTCTGCTGGCACCCTGCCCTGGGCAGCGTTGGCGCTTGCCGCCAGTGCGCGGTCAAGCAGTACACCGACGAGAACGACACCCGTGGTCGTATCGTCATGTCCTGCATGACCCCTGCCACCGACAACACCTGGATCTCCATCGAAGATGAAGAATCCAAGGCTTTCCGCGCCAGTGTTGTCGAATGGCTGATGACCAACCACCCTCACGACTGCCCGGTCTGTGAAGAAGGCGGTCACTGCCACCTGCAAGACATGACGGTAATGACCGGCCACAACGAGCGCCGTTACCGCTTCACCAAGCGTACCCACCAGAACCAGCAACTGGGCCCGTTCATTTCCCACGAAATGAACCGCTGCATCGCTTGCTATCGCTGCGTGCGCTTCTACAAGGACTACGCCGGCGGCACCGACCTCGGCGTGTTCGGCGCCCACGACAACGTGTACTTCGGTCGCGTTGAAGACGGCACCCTGGAAAGCGAATTCTCCGGCAACCTCACCGAGGTCTGCCCGACCGGTGTGTTCACCGACAAGACTCACTCCGAGCGCTACAACCGCAAGTGGGACATGCAGTTCTCGCCGAGCATCTGCCATGGCTGCTCCAGCGGTTGCAACATCTCCCCGGGCGAACGCTACGGCGAATTGCGCCGTATCGAAAACCGTTTCAACGGCTCGGTAAACCAGTACTTCCTGTGCGACCGTGGCCGTTTCGGCTATGGCTACGTCAACCGCGAAGACCGTCCGCGTCAGCCACTGCTGGCCAACGGCACCAAGCTGGGTCTGGACGAGGCGCTGGATAAAGCCGCCGACCTGCTGCGCGGCCGCAACATCGTCGGTATCGGTTCGCCCCGCGCCAGCCTCGAAAGCAACTACGCGTTGCTCGAACTGGTCGGTGCCGAGCACTTCTACTCCGGTATCGAAGCCTCCGAACTGGAGCGCATCCGCCTGGTCCTGCAAGTGCTGAAAGACAGCCCGCTGCCTGTACCGAACATGCGCGACATCGAAGACCACGACGCCGTGTTCGTCCTCGGTGAAGACCTGACCCAGACCGCTGCACGCATGGCCCTGGCCCTGCGCCAATCGGTCAAGGGCAAGGCCGAAGACATGGCCGAAGCCATGCGCGTACAGCCTTGGCTCGACGCCGCGGTGAAGAACATCGGTCAGCACGCGCTGAACCCGCTGTTCATCGCCAGCCTGGCTGAAACCAAGCTCGACGACGTGGCCGAAGAGTGCGTTCACGCCGCGCCGGACGACCTGGCCCGCATCGGTTTCGCCGTGGCTCACGCCCTCGATGCCAGCGCTCCTGCCGTTGAGGGCCTGGACGCCGAAGCCCTCGAGCTGGCCAAGCGCATCGCCGACGCCCTGCTCGCCGCCAAGCGCCCACTGATCATCGCCGGTACGTCCCTGGGCTCCAAAGCCTTGATCGAAGCCGCCGCGAACATCGCCAAGGCCCTGAAGCTGCGCGAGAAGAACGGTTCCATCAGCCTGATCGTGCCAGAGGCCAACAGCCTCGGCCTGGCCATGCTCGGTGGCGAATCGGTCGATGCAGCCCTGCAAGCGGTGATCGACGGAAAGGCCGACGCCATCGTCGTGCTGGAAAACGATCTGTACACCCGTACCGACAAAGCCAAGGTCGATGCCGCCCTGACCGCCGCGAAAGTGGTGATCGTGGCGGACCATCAGAAGACCGCCACCAGCGATCGCGCGCACCTGGTCCTGCCGGCTGCCAGCTTCGCTGAGGGCGACGGTACCCTGGTCAGCCAGGAAGGCCGTGCCCAGCGCTTCTTCCAGGTTTTCGACCCGCAATACATGGACGCCAGCATCCTGGTTCACGAAGGCTGGCGCTGGCTGCATGCCCTGCGTTCGACCCTGCTGAACCAGCCGATCGACTGGACGCAGCTGGACCACGTCACCGCTGCGGTCGCCTCGAGCACTCCACAACTGTCGGCCATCGTCGACGCGGCACCGTCCGCCGCGTTCCGCATCAAGGGCCTGAAACTGGCGCGCGAACCGCTGCGTTACTCCGGTCGTACCGCCATGCGTGCCGACATCAGCGTGCACGAGCCCCGCACGCCGCAGGACAAGGACACCGCGTTCGCCTTCTCGATGGAAGGTTACTCGGGTTCAGTCGAACCCCGTCAGCAAGTGCCATTCGCCTGGTCTCCGGGCTGGAACTCGCCGCAAGCCTGGAACAAGTTCCAGGACGAAGTCGGTGGTCACATCCGCGCTGGCGACCCGGGCACCCGCCTGATCGAAAGCACCGGTGATTCGCTGAAGTGGTTCGCCAACGTTCCGCGCGCGTTCAACCCGGCCCAGGGCACCTGGCAGGTTGTGCCGTTCTTCCACTTGTTCGGCAGCGAAGAAACCTCTTCGAAAGCCGCTCCGGTTCAGGAACGCATCCCGGCGGCCTACGTCTCCCTGGCCAAGTCCGAAGCCGACCGTCTGGGTGTCAACGACGGCGCACTGCTGAGCCTGAACGTGGCTGGCCAGACCCTGCGTCTGCCACTGCGCATCAATGAAGAACTGGGCGCCGGCCTGGTGGCATTGCCAGCGGGCATCGCCGGCATTCCGCCAGCGATCTTCGGCAAATCCGTTGACGGTCTGCAGGAGGCAGCTCAATGACCTTGTTCACTCCTGAAGTGATCGACATCATCATCGCGGTCCTCAAGGCCGTGGTGATTCTGCTGGCCGTGGTGGTCTGCGGTGCACTGCTGAGCTGGGTCGAGCGTCGCTTGCTCGCCCTCTGGCAAGACCGTTACGGTCCGAACCGCGTCGGTCCGTTCGGCGCATTCCAGATCGCCGCCGACATGATCAAGATGTTCTTCAAGGAAGACTGGACGCCGCCGTTCGCCGACAAGATGATCTTCACCCTGGCACCGGTCGTGGCCATGAGCGCCCTGCTGATTGCCTTCGCGATCATCCCGGTCACCCCGACCTGGGGCGTGGCGGACCTGAACATCGGCATCCTGTTCTTCTTCGCCATGGCCGGTCTGTCGGTCTACGCGGTGCTGTTCGCCGGTTGGTCGAGCAACAACAAGTTCGCCCTGCTGGGCAGCTTGCGGGCTTCGGCGCAAACCGTGTCGTACGAAGTGTTCATGGGCCTGTCGCTGATGGGCATCGTGATCCAGGTCGGCTCGTTCAACATGCGCGACATCGTTGATTACCAGGCCCAGCACCTGTGGTTCATCATTCCGCAGATCTTCGGTTTCCTGACCTTCTTCATCGCTGGCGTGGCCGTGACTCACCGTCACCCGTTCGACCAGCCGGAAGCGGAACAGGAACTGGCCGACGGTTACCACATTGAATACGCCGGCATGAAATGGGGCATGTTCTTCGTCGGCGAGTACATCGGCATCGTGTTGATTTCGGCACTGCTGGTGACCTTGTTCTTCGGTGGCTGGCACGGTCCGTTCGGCATCCTGCCGCAGATCCCGTTCATCTGGTTCGCGCTGAAAACCGCGTTCTTCATCATGATGTTCATCCTGTTGCGCGCTTCGATTCCGCGCCCACGGTATGACCAAGTGATGGATTTCAGCTGGAAGTTCTGCCTGCCGCTGACCCTCGTCAACATGCTGGTGACCGCTGCGATCGTGTTGCTCAACACGCCCGCCGTCGCGGCTCAGTGAGGATAGAGAATCATGAAGTACATTTTTGACATCGTGCATGGCCTCTACACCCAGCTTCGCAGCCTGGTGATGATTTTCGGCCACGCCTTCCGCAAGCGCGACACGCTGCAGTACCCGGAAGAACCGGTCTACCTGCCGCCGCGCTACCGTGGGCGTATCGTCCTGACCCGCGACCCCGACGGCGAAGAGCGCTGCGTAGCGTGCAACCTGTGCGCCGTGGCTTGCCCGGTCGGTTGCATCTCGCTGCAGAAAGCTGAAACCGAAGACGGTCGCTGGTACCCGGAGTTCTTCCGCATCAACTTCTCGCGCTGCATTTTCTGCGGCCTCTGCGAGGAAGCCTGCCCGACCACCGCGATCCAGCTCACGCCGGATTTCGAAATGGCCGAGTTCAAACGTCAGGACCTGGTTTACGAGAAAGAAGATCTGCTGATCTCCGGCCCCGGCAAAAACCCTGATTACAACTTCTATCGTGTTGCAGGTATGGCGATTGCCGGTAAGCCAAAAGGCTCCGCGCAGAATGAAGCCGAACCGATCAACGTGAAGAGCTTGCTGCCTTAAGGAAGAAAGATGGAATTCGCTTTCTATTTCGCATCGGGTATCGCTGTGGTCTCCACGCTTCGCGTGGTCACCAACACCAACCCCGTGCACGCCCTGCTCTACCTGATCATTTCGCTGATCTCCGTGGCGATGACGTTCTTCGCCCTTGGCGCGCCGTTTGCCGGTGTGCTGGAAGTGATCGCCTACGCTGGCGCCATCATGGTGCTGTTCGTGTTCGTGGTGATGATGCTGAACCTGGGCCCGGCCTCGGTTCAGCAAGAGCGCGTCTGGCTCAAGCCCGGCATATGGGGCGGCCCGGTCGCCCTCGCCGCCTTGCTGCTGGTGGAACTGCTGTATGTGCTGTTCTCCCACCAGAGCGGCCAGGCCATCGGCCACACCACCGTGGACGCCAAGGCCGTGGGCATCAGCCTGTTCGGTCCTTATCTGCTGGTGGTCGAACTCGCCTCGATGCTGCTGCTCGCCGCAGCCGTCACGGCGTTCCACTTGGGCCGCAACGAAGCCAAGGAGCAATGACGATGCCTGCTATCCCCATGGAGCATGGTCTGGCGGTCGCCGGCATCCTGTTCTGCCTCGGTCTGGTCGGCCTGATGGTCCGCCGCAACATCCTTTTCGTGCTGATGAGCCTGGAGGTCATGATGAATGCCTCCGCCCTGGCGTTCATCGTTGCCGGTAGCCGCTGGGCGCAGCCGGATGGACAGATCATGTTCATCCTGGTGATCAGCCTGGCTGCCGCCGAGGCCAGTATCGGCCTGGCGATCCTGCTGCAACTGTATCGCCGCTTCCACACGCTCGATATCGACGCTGCCAGTGAGATGCGCGGATGAACATGATCTTTCTGACTTTCGTATTTCCCCTGATCGGGTTTCTCCTGCTGTCGTTCTCCCGCGGACGCTTCTCGGAAAACCTCTCGGCACTGATCGGCGTCGGCTCCATCGGCCTGTCCGCCGTGGTCGCGGCCTACGTGATCTGGCAATTCAATGTCGCGCCACCCGAGGGTGGTCACTACACCCTGGTGCTGTGGAAGTGGATGGCGGTCGAAGGCTTCAAGCCTGACTTCGCCCTGTACATCGACGGCCTGTCGATCACCATGCTCGGCGTGGTGGTGGGTGTCGGCTTCCTGATCCACCTGTTCGCGTCCTGGTACATGCGCGGTGAAGACGGCTACTCGCGCTTCTTCGCCTACACCAACCTGTTTATCGCCAGCATGCTGTTCCTGGTACTGGGCGATAACCTGTTGTTCCTGTACTTCGGCTGGGAAGGCGTGGGCCTGTGCTCGTACCTGTTGATCGGTTTCTACTACAGCAACCGCAACAACGGTAACGCGGCACTCAAGGCCTTCATCGTGACCCGTATCGGTGACGTGTTCATGGCCATCGGCCTGTTCATCCTGTTCGCTCAACTGGGCACGCTGAACATCCAGGAACTGCTGGTGCTGGCACCACAGAAATTCCAGGCCGGCAACTTCTGGATGGTCCTGGCTACCCTGATGCTGCTGGGTGGCGCTGTCGGTAAATCCGCGCAACTGCCGCTGCAAACCTGGCTGGCGGACGCGATGGCCGGTCCTACTCCGGTTTCGGCACTGATCCACGCCGCGACCATGGTAACCGCCGGTGTCTACCTGATCGCCCGTACTCACGGCCTGTTCACCCTGGCGCCGGAAATCCTGCACCTGGTGGGCATCGTCGGTGGCGTGACCCTGGTGCTTGCAGGTTTCGCCGCACTGGTACAGACCGACATCAAGCGTATCCTCGCCTACTCGACCATGAGCCAGATCGGCTACATGTTCCTGGCCCTGGGCGTTGGCGCCTGGGATGGCGCGATCTTCCACCTGATGACCCACGCCTTCTTCAAGGCCCTGCTGTTCCTTGCCTCCGGTGCGGTGATCGTTGCCTGCCACCACGAGCAGAACATCTTCAAGATGGGTGGCCTGTGGAAGAAACTGCCTCTGGCCTACGCCAGCTTCATCGTTGGCGGCGCGGCCCTGGCGGCCCTGCCACTGGTGACTGCAGGCTTCTACTCCAAGGACGAAATCCTCTGGGAAGCGTTCGCCAGCGGCAACCACGGTCTGCTTTACGCCGGTCTGGTCGGCGCGTTCATGACCTCCCTGTACACCTTCCGCCTGATCTTCATCACGTTCCACGGTGAAGCGAAGACTGAAGCCCACGCCGGTCACGGCATTGCTCACTGGTTGCCGCTGTCGGTGCTGATCGTCCTGTCGACTTTCGTCGGCGCAATGATCGTTCCACCGCTGCACGGCGTGCTGCCGGAAAGCGTCGGCCATGCCGGCGGCGAAGCCAAGCACAGTCTGGAACTCGCTTCGGGCGCCATCGCCCTGGCCGGTATCCTGCTGGCCGCGCTGCTGTTCCTCGGCAAGCGTCGCTTCGTGACTGCCATTGCCAACAGCGGCATCGGCCGTTTCCTGTCGGCCTGGTGGTTCGCGGCCTGGGGCTTCGACTGGATCTACGACAAACTGTTCGTCAAGCCTTACCTGGCGATCAGCCACATCCTGCGCAAAGACCCGCTCGACCAGACCATCGGTCTGATCCCGCGCATGGCCAAAGGCGGCAACACCGCCCTGAGCCGTACCGAGACCGGTCAACTGCGTTGGTATGCCGCCTCGATGGCTGCTGGTGCCGTGCTGGTAATTGGCGCCGTCGTGCTGGTAGCGGTCTGATATGAACCTTGCGAACTTGCGAAAGGAATTGAGCCCGTCATGATTCTGCCTTGGCTAATCCTGATCCCCTTCATCGGCGGCCTGCTGTGCTGGATGGGTGAGCGCTTCGGCGCCACCCTCCCCCGCTGGATTGCGCTGTTGACCATGACCCTGGAACTCGCTCTCGGCCTCTGGCTGTGGGCCCACGGTGATTATTCATTTGCCCCGGCGCCTGGCGCCGATCCGACCTGGTCGCTTGAATTCAAGCATGTCTGGATCCAGCGCTTCGGCATCAACGTGCACCTGGCCCTCGACGGCCTGTCGCTGTTGATGATCCTGCTGACCGGCCTGCTGGGTGTCCTCTCGGTACTCTGCTCGTGGAAAGAGATCCAGCGCCACGTCGGCTTCTTCCACCTGAACCTGATGTGGATCCTGGGCGGTGTCGTCGGCGTGTTCCTGGCCCTCGATCTGTTCATGTTCTTCTTCTTCTGGGAAATGATGCTGGTGCCGATGTACTTCCTCATCGCGCTCTGGGGTCACAGTTCTTCGGACGGCAAGAAAACCCGGATCTACGCGGCGACCAAGTTCTTCATCTTCACTCAGGCTTCCGGCCTGATCATGCTGGTGGCGATCCTGGGTCTGGTACTGGTCAACTTCAGCAACACCGGCGTGATGACCTTCAACTACGCCGACCTGTTGAAAACCAAGATGTCGATGACCACCGAGTACGTCCTGATGCTCGGCTTCTTCATCGCCTTCGCGGTCAAGCTGCCAGTCGTACCGTTCCACTCCTGGCTGCCTGACGCTCACGCCCAGGCGCCGACCGCAGGTTCCGTGGACCTGGCCGGTATCTTGCTGAAAACCGCTGCCTACGGCCTGCTGCGTTTCGCCCTGCCGCTGTTCCCGAATGCGTCGGCCGAGTTCGCGCCGATCGCCATGACCCTGGGTCTGATCGGGATCTTCTACGGTGCGTTCCTGGCGTTCGCGCAAACCGACATCAAGCGTCTGGTCGCCTTCTCGTCCGTTTCCCACATGGGCTTCGTACTGATCGGCATCTACTCCGGCAGCCAACTGGCGCTGCAGGGCGCGGTGATTCAGATGCTGGCGCACGGTCTGTCGGCCGCGGCACTCTTTATCCTCAGCGGTCAGTTGTACGAACGCACCCACACCCGCGACATGCGTGAAATGGGTGGCCTGTGGTCGAAGATCGCCTACCTGCCGGCCATCAGCCTGTTCTTTGCAGCCGCGTCCCTGGGCTTGCCGGGTACCGGTAACTTCGTCGGCGAGTTCCTGATCCTGATCGGCACCTTCGCCAGCGCTCCATGGGTCACCGTGATCGCGACGTCCGGCCTGGTGTTCGGTTCGGTCTACTCGCTGATCATGATCCACCGTGCCTACTTCGGCCCGTCCAAATCGGACGCGGTCCTGCAAGGCATGGATGCTCGCGAACTGATCATGGTGGTCGGTCTGGCAGCGCTGCTGGTCTACATCGGCGTCTACCCGCAACCGTTCCTCGACACCTCTGCCGCGACGATGCATGGCGTGCAGCAGTGGCTCGGCACCGCCTTCACTCAACTCGCTTCGGCACGGTAAGAGCGCTATGGAATTCACGACTCAACACTTTATCGCGCTTGCGCCGTTGTTGATCACCAGCGCCACGATCATCGTGGCGATGCTGGCGATCGCCTGGCGCCGCAACCACTCGCAGACCTTCCTGATTTCCGTGGCGGGTCTGAACCTGGCACTGCTGTCGATCCTGCCAGCCCTGAAAGTCACGCCCCTGGCCGTGACGCCATTGCTGCAAATCGACACCTTTGCCTGCCTGTACATGGCGCTGATCCTGGTCGCCACCCTCGCCTGCGTCACCCTCGCCCACGCCTACCTCGGCGAGGGCGGTTCGGGTTACCCGGGCAACCGTGAAGAACTGTACCTGCTGATCCTGATGGCCGCCGCCGGTGGCCTGGTTCTGGTCAGCGCGCAGCACCTGGCCGGGTTGTTCATCGGTCTGGAGCTGCTGTCGGTGCCGGTCTACGGTCTGGTGGCCTACGCCTTCTTCAACAAGCGTTCGCTGGAAGCCGGCATCAAGTACATGGTGCTGTCGGCAGCCGGTTCCGCGTTCCTGTTGTTCGGTATGGCCCTGCTCTACGCTGACTCCGGCTCCCTGAGCTTCGTCGGTATCGGTCAGGCGCTGGCGGCTACCGGTCTGCCTAGCTCGCTGGCGCAACTGGGCCTGGGCATGATGCTGATCGGCCTGGCGTTCAAGCTGTCGCTGGTACCGTTCCACTTGTGGACCCCGGACGTTTACGAAGGTGCTCCAGCGCCGGTCGCAGCGTTCCTGGCAACCGCTTCCAAGGTCGCCGTGTTTGCCGTGATGGTGCGTCTGTTCCAGATCTCGCCAGCGGCAAGCAGCGGTGTGCTGAGCAACGTACTGACCATCATCGCCATCGCGTCGATCCTGTTCGGTAACCTGCTGGCCCTGACCCAGAGCAACCTCAAGCGTCTGCTGGGTTACTCGTCCATCGCCCACTTCGGTTACCTGCTGATCGCCCTGGTGGCGAGCAAAGGCATGGCCGTGGAAGCTATCGGCGTGTACCTGGTCACCTACGTGATCACCAGCCTCGGCGCCTTCGGCGTGATCACCCTGATGTCCTCGCCGTACAAAGGCCGTGACGCGGACGCCCTGTACGAATACCGCGGCCTGTTCTGGCGCCGTCCGTACCTGACTGCCGTACTGACCGTGATGATGTTGTCCCTGGCTGGTATCCCGCTGACCGCGGGCTTCATCGGCAAGTTCTACATCATCGCCACCGGTGTCGAATCCCAGCAATGGTGGCTGGTCGGCTCGCTGGTACTGGGCAGCGCCATCGGCGTGTTCTACTACCTGCGTGTGATGGTCACCCTGTACCTGATCGAACCGAACCTGCGTCGCCACGATGCGCAACTGCACTGGGAACAGAAAGCAGGCGGCGTGATGCTGCTGGCCATCGCGGTACTGGCATTCTTCCTCGGCCTGTACCCACAACCGCTGCTGAGCCTGGTTCAACAATCGGGCCTGGCGGGTTGATCGCTTAGCGTTATCGGTAGCAAACAGAAACGGCACCTTCGGGTGCCGTTTTTGCATTCTGGCCGTTGCTGGACCGGCAGCGCTGTCCTCACCATTCCGTGCTGACCGACACGACGCCATCGCTGGCAAGCCAGCTACAAAGGATCGTGGGGCTTCGGCCGGCGCTGCATCTGCAGGAGCCGGCTTGCCGGCGAACGCGGTGGCACAGCCAGCAAAAAAAACGGCACCTTCCGGTGCCGTTCGCCTTTCACTCTCCAGTCATTTACTTACGCGCATCTGCCCACGACTTCAGCAGTTCGTTGTAGCTCACGGTCTCCCCTTTAGGCTTCTCGTTGGCCAGTTTCGGTTTCGGTGCGCCCGGCTGGTCGAACCAGTATTGCGCGTCGCGTTCCGGGTTCATCTTCGGCGCGCAGGTGGTTTGCGCTTTCGAACGTTCCAGGCGGGACATGATGGCGTCCTGGTCCTTGGCCAGACCGTCCAGTGCCTGCTGCGGAGTTTTCTCGCCGCTGGCCGCTTCGGCGATGTGGCTCCACCACAACTGCGCGAGGCGAGGATAATCAGGCACGTTGGTCCCGGTCGGGGTCCATTGCACGCGGGCCGGGCTGCGGTAGAACTCCACCAGGCCACCGAGCTTCGGCGCCAGGTCGGTCATGGCTTGCGAGTTGATGTCCGACTCGCGGATTGGCGTCAGGCCGACGATGGTTTTCTTCAGTGACACGGTTTTCGACGTCACGAACTGCGCATAGAGCCAGGCGGCGAGTTTCTGCTTCTCAGGCGTGGACTTCATGAACGTCCAGGAACCCACGTCCTGATACCCCAGCTTCATGCCCTCCTCCCAGTACGGGCCGCGCGGCGACGGTGCCATGCGCCATTTCGGCGTGCCGTCGGCATTCACCACCGGCAGACCCGGCTTGGTCATGTCGGCCGTGAACGCGGTGTACCAGAAGATCTGCTGGGCGATGTTGCCCTGGGAAGGCACGGGGCCGGATTCGGAGAAGGTCATGCCCGCCGCTTCCGGTGGAGCGTAGGCCTTCATCCAGTCGACGTACTTCTGGGTGGCGAAGACCGCCGCCGGGCCGTTGGTGTCGCCACCGCGGGTCACGCTGGAGCCCACCGGGTGGCAATCCTCGACGCGAATGCCCCACTCGTCCACCGGCAAACCGTTGGGCAAGCCCTTGTCGCCACCACCGGCCATGGAGAACCAGGCATCGGTGAAACGCCAGCCCAGGGATGGGTCTTTCTTGCCGTAATCCATGTGCCCGTAGACACGCTTGCCGTCGATTTCCTTGACGTCTTCGCTGAAGAATTTGGCGATGTCTTCATAGGCCGACCAGTTCACCGGTACGCCCAGCTCGTAGCCGTATTTCTCCTTGAACTTGGCCTTGAGGTCCGGGCGCTCGAACCAGTCGGCGCGGAACCAGTACAGGTTGGCAAACTGCTGATCGGGCAGTTGATAGAGCTTGCCGTCCGGGGCCGTTGTGAAAGAAGTACCAATGAAGTCCTTGAGGTCCAGAGTCGGCGAAGTGAAGTTCTTGCCTTCATTGGCCATCAGGTCGGTGATGGCTTCAGTCTTGCCGTATCGGAAGTGCGTACCGATCAGGTCCGAGTCGTTGACCCAGCCGTCATAGATGCTCTTGTCCGACTGCATCACGGTCTGCAGTTTTTCCACCACATCGCCTTCTTGCAGCAGGTCGTGGGTCACCTTGATCCCGGTGATCTCGGTGAAGGCCTTGGCCAGCACCTTGGATTCATATTCGTGGGTGGTCAGGGTTTCGGAAACGACCTTGATGTCCATCCCGCGAAACGGCTCGGCGGCCTTGATGAACCACTTCAACTCCTCGAGCTGCTGATCAGCCGTCAGGGTGGACGGTTTGAACTCGCTGCCGATCCATTTCTTCGCAGCGTCTTCATAGGCATCGGCCCAGGCCGTTGCGCTCAAACCGCTGAGTGCCAGCATGGCTGCCAAT
The DNA here is from genome assembly GCF_054481235.1 of Pseudomonas fluorescens group sp. PF-69. Classification (NCBI taxonomy): domain Bacteria; kingdom Pseudomonadati; phylum Pseudomonadota; class Gammaproteobacteria; order Pseudomonadales; family Pseudomonadaceae; genus Pseudomonas; species Pseudomonas fluorescens group sp. PF-69. The sequence continues at coordinate 6,013,163 of NZ_JBTMNC010000001.1, forward strand.
GAAATGCTATGTCGCAGCTTATTGTTTTTGTCGAACATAGAGACCTCCTTTTAGGGTTTCGGAGCAACATTGCCGAGCGATTCGACTAGCCCCAACGCATCACAGCCAACAGCCACACCAGGGACGACGCGAAGGCGACCCAGATGCTCCAGTCGGTTACGCCGATGACCAGCAGATGCAGGTAGGCGCTACCGAGAAGACCGATAAACAGCCGGTCGCCACGGGTGGTGGCAATCGGCAGAAAACCACGCCGAAGAATGCTCGGCGAACGCAACTCCCAAGTCGTCATGCCCACCAGAATCAGGCCAATGACGACGAAGAACGCCGCGGTGGGAACCGTCCAACTCATCCATTCCATCATCAGTTCCTCATACCCGGCCCAGGGCAAAGCCCTTGGCCACGTGGTTGCGAACAAACCAGATCACCAGCATGCCCGGCAAAATGGTCAACACCCCCGCCGCCGCCAGCACGCCCCAGTCGATGCCTGACGCCGAGACCGTGCGGGTCATCACCGCCGCGATCGGTTTGGCGTTCACCGACGTCAGGGTGCGCGCCAGCAGCAGTTCGACCCAGGAAAACATGAAGCAGAAAAACGCCGTGACACCGATGCCGGAGCCGATCAGCGGGATGAAAATCTTCACGAAGAACTTGGGAAAACTGTAGCCATCGATGTAGGCGGTTTCGTCGATTTCCTTGGGCACGCCGGACATGAACCCCTCGAGAATCCACACCGCCAGCGGTACGTTAAACAGGCAGTGCGCCAGGGCGACGGCTATGTGGGTGTCGAACAGCCCGATCGACGAATACAGCTGGAAGAATGGCAACAGGAACACCGCCGGCGGTGCCATGCGGTTGGTCAGCAGCCAGAAGAACAGGTGCTTGTCACCGAGGAAACGGTAACGCGAGAACGCATAGGCCGCCGGCAGCGCCACACTCAGGGAGATCACCGTGTTCAGGCTCACGTAGTACAGCGAGTTGAGGTAACCGGTATACCAGCTCGGATCGGTGAAGATCACCTTGTAGTTATGCAGGGTGAAATCCGCGGGAAACAGCGTCAGGCCGCCGAGGATTTCGGTGTTGCTCTTGAAGGACATGTTCAGCAACCAGTAGATCGGCACCAGCAGGAACAGGATGTAGAGCAGCAGCGGAATCAGCTTTCTCTTGCTCATGGCGGGCCTCAGCGGTTGGCGTCAGAGTGAGTCATGGCGGTATAAAACAGCCACGACACCAACAGGATGATCAGGAAATACACCAGCGAAAACGCCGCGGCAGGGCCCAGGTCGAATTGCCCTACGGCCATCTGGGTCAATGTCTGACTGAGGAAGGTCGTGGCATTACCCGGCCCGCCGCCCGTGAGCACGAACGGTTCGGTGTAGATCATGAAACTGTCCATGAAGCGCAGCATCACCGCGATCAGCAGCACGCTCTTGAGCTTGGGCAACTGAATGTGCCGGAACACCGCCCAGGCCGAAGCCCGATCGATCCGCGCCGCCTGGTAATACACGTCCGGAATCGCCCGCAGACCGGAGAAACACAACAGCGCCACCAGTGACGTCCAGTGCCAGACGTCCATCACCAGCACGGTGACCCAGGCGTCCATGGTGTTCGCCGCGTAGTTGTAGCTGATGCCCATGGCATTGAGGCTAGAACCCAGCAGACCGATGTCCGCGCGGCCGAAGATCTGCCAGATGGTGCCCACCACGTTCCACGGAATCAGCAACGGGATCGCCAGCACAATCAGCACCACCGACGACCAGCGCCCCTTGGTCGGCATGGTCAGGGCGATGGCAATGCCCAGGGGAATTTCAATCAGCAACACACAGGCCGAGTAGATGAACTGGCGCAGCAGCGAGTCATGCAGGCGTGGATCGAGCAGCACTTGCCGGTACCAGTCGGCGCCGACGAAGTAGCGGCTGGACTGGTCGAAAATGTCCTGCACCGAGTAGTTGACCACGGTCATCATCGGGATCACCGCACTGAACGCCACCAGCAGGAACACCGGCAGCACCAGCCACCAGGCCTTGTTGTTCTGCACCTTGTTCATGGCTGCGCCTCTTCATTGGCCATTGCTTCGTTGACGGCATGGGGCTCCAGCAGGAATTCGTCGGCGTAGACCATCAGCCACTGGCCCGGAAAACTGATGTAGGCCGTGCCCTCAGGCACCGGTTTGTCTTCGGCCAGGCGTACTTTCAGCGACACGCCATCGAGGTTCAGGGTCATGATCTTGTAGGTGCCGAGGTCTTCGACGTGTACGACGTGAGCCCGCATCGCGTCATCGAATGGCTCTTCCCACACATGGACGAACTCGGGTCGGATACCGACTTTCAGGGTTTTCCATTCGGTCTCGGCGATGCGTTGCTGCATGGCGGCGGACAATGGCAAATGGGTCGAAGCGAAACCGACGCCGCCCGGTTGCGGCTGCACCTCGATCAGGTTCATCCCCGGGCTGCCGATGAAGTAACCGACAAAGGTGTGGCTCGGCCGCTCGAACAATTCCCGTGGCGTGCCGAACTGCACGATCTGCCCGCCGTACATCACCGCGATCTTGTCGGCAAAGGTCGAGGCTTCCAGTTGATCGTGGGTGACATAGACCATGGTGATGTTGAACTGCTCATGGATCTGCTTGAGCTTGCGCCGCAGCTTCCACTTCAGGTGCGGGTCGATCACGGTCAGCGGTTCATCGAAGAGAATCGCCGACACGTCATCGCGCACCAGTCCACGGCCCATGGACACTTTCTGCTTTTCGTCGGCGGTGAGGTTGCGCGCCTTTTTGCTCAGCAGGTTCTGCAGGTCGAGGACTTCAGCGATTTCCTGCACCTTGGTGTGAATCTTCGCCTCGGCCATGCCCTGATTGCGCAGCGGGAACGCCAGGTTGTCGAACACCGTCATGGTGTCGTAGACCACCGGAAACTGGAAAACCTGGGCGATGTTGCGCTTCTCCGGGGTCAGGTCATTGACTGCTTTGCCATCGAACAACACATGGCCCTGGGACGGGCTGAGCAACCCGGAAATAATATTGAGCAAGGTCGACTTGCCGCACCCCGACGGGCCGAGCAAGGCATAGGCTCCGCCCTGCTCCCAGATGTGGTCCATCTCGCGGATCGCGTAATCCTCGGGTCCGCCCGGGGTTTTGGTGTAGCTGTGGGCGAGGTTCTGCAAACGGATTTCGGCCATCAGGCAACCCTCGCGACACGCCGGCCCGGCGCCTGGACCAGCCGCCCCTGCGTATCGAACACAAACAGTTTATGGGTCGGGATGTAGATGCGGATCGGCGCATCGACGTCGTATTCGTGGACACCGGGCAAGTGCAGCACCAGCAGGAAATGCTCGTTGCGCACGTGCAGGAAGGTTTCCGAGCCGCTGATTTCCGCGACTTCGACGGTTACTGCCAATTCCAGGTCGTCGTCGTTGCTCGGCACCAGCGAGATATGGCTGGGCCGCACGCCGAAGCGAAATTCGCCCTCGCCCACCGGCCGCAAATCGACGTTCAGCGGGAAATGCACGAAATTGGCGAAACTCACTTCGTTACCGGCGATGCGCCCCGGCATCAGGTTGATCGGCGGTTCGGAAAACAGCTCGGCCGCCAGCACGGTCTGCGGCTGGTGATAGACCGCAGAAGACTTGCCGCTCTGGATCACCCGACCCTCGTGAAGAATGGTCGTGGTGCCGCCGAGGGCCAGCGCCTCGTTGGGTTCGGTGGTGGCGTAGATCGCGATGGTGTGGCGGGCCTTGAACAGCTCGCGCATTTCCTGGCGCAGTTCCTCGCGCAGTTTGTAATCGAGGTTGACCAGTGGCTCATCGAACAGGATCAGTTCGGCGTCCTTGACCAGCGCCCGGGCCATGGCCGTCCGCTGTTGCTGGCCCCCGGAGAGCTCCAGCGGATAACGCTGCAGAAACTTCTCGATGCGCAGCATCCTGGCGGTTTCCAGCACCTTGCTCTGGATCTGCTCATTGGACACGCGGGCCTGACGCAACGGCGAAGCGATGTTCTCGAACACCGTCATGGTCGGGTAGTTGATGAACTGCTGATACACCATCGACACATTGCGCAGGCGCACCGGGCGTTGGGTGACATCCACGCCATTCATCAGAATGCGCCCGGTATCAGGCTTGTCCAGCCCGGCCATCAAGCGCATGAGACTGGTTTTGCCGGACAGCGTGCGCCCCAGCAATACGTTGAAGGAACCGGGTTCGAAACTCAGGCACGCATCGTCGATCCAGGTCTGGCCCTCGACGGTACGGCTGACATGCTCCAGGGTTAATGACATGGCTCGGCCTTTTTTATTTTTGGAGTCAAGCGACCGGAGCTACATAGCGACAACCATGCCAAAAATCACAAGCCGTTGATTTGGATAAAAATCCTTGAGCGTGACTACCGAGTCACGTTCGTTGATGAACACAAATGAACAATCGAAAGTGAACAATTGAACAGTTCACCGATTGACAATGAACATTAGTGAACAACACTCTACAGACCGTTTCACGCACCCTGAAACGGACGCAAAACCTGTGGGAGCGAGCCTGCTCGCGATGGCGTTGGATCAGGCAACATTCATGTCGCCTGACAAGCCCTTTTCGCGAGCAGGCTCGCTCCCACAAGGAAAACCGATAACAACAATAAAAGCGTTAATCAGAGGCTGACTTGTAATGGCCCCACCTGCCCTGCCGCTGTCTCACGACGCCATCATCCAGGACTCCTGGTCCCGCTGCCGCGCGTTCGGTCTCAATCATCAAAGCGCTCCGGCGTTCGATCAGTTGCCCGCCGAAGGCATCGCGCAGTTGCTCGAGAGCCAGCACTCGCTGGTGCAGACCACCCACCAGGAAGTCCTGCCGTATTACGAGAACATCCTCAGCAACTCCAATTGCCTGATCATGCTCGCCGACAATCAGGGCCAGGTGCTGACGTCATGGGGCACCCAGCGCTTCATCGAACCGAGCCTGACCCGCGGTTTCAGCGCCGGCGCCAGTTGGCTGGAGCACTGCAGCGGGACCAACGCCATCGGCACCGCTTTGGCCTGCGAACAAGCGGTGCACATCGAACACGATGAACACTTTCTCAAGGCCAACCGCTTCATGACCGGTTCCGCCGCGCCGATTTTCGACGCTGAGCGCAAGGTCATTGCCGTGCTGGATGTCTCCAGCGACAGCTACCTGCCGCCGTCCCACACCCTGGGCATGGTCAAGATGATGAGCCAGACCGTGGAAAACCGGCTGATCCTCAACCTGTTCCACGGCCAGCATTTCCAGTTGACCTTCAACACGGGCCTGAACAACCTCGACAGCCAGTGGGCCGGGTTGCTGATTTTCGATGAAAATGGCCAGGTGCTGTCCGCCAACCGCCGGGCTGACAACCTGTTGGGTATCCGCCTGTCGCGAGTCAGTGTGGAGAGCCTGTTCAACGTCTCGCTGCTGGAACTGCTGAATCAGCCCGAAGGCCTGCCCTTCGCCCTGCAGACTCGCGGACGCAACCGCTTCCAGTGCCTGTTGAAACGGCCGAAGCAGGCAACGATTCAGCCGCGGCTGTTTTCTGAAAGCAAACGTGCTGACCCCAAGAGCGCCGTGGCGGACGCTAAACCCGCCACCATCAGCCTGAAGACCCTGCACTTTGGCGACAGTCGCGTGGAAAAGGCCGTGCGCCAGGCCGAGCGCTTGCTGGAGAAAGACATTCCGCTGTTGATTCACGGGGAAACCGGGGTCGGCAAGGAAGTCTTCGTCAAGGCCCTGCATCAAGCCAGCTCCCGCCATAAACAAGCGTTCATTGCCGTCAACTGTGCTGCGATCCCCGCCGAACTGGTAGAGTCCGAGCTGTTTGGCTACGAGAAAGGCGCGTTCACCGGAGCGAACCAGAAAGGCAGCATCGGCCTGATCCGCAAGGCCGACAAAGGCACCTTGTTCCTCGACGAAATCGGCGACATGCCGCTGCCGACCCAGGCCCGCTTGCTACGGGTGTTGCAGGAGCGCTGCGTGCAACCGGTGGGCAGCAGTGACTTGTTTCCGGTGGACATCCGCATCATCTCCGCGACCAACCGCTCCTTGCGCGAGCAGGTGCAATTGGGGCGTTTTCGCGAAGATTTGTACTACCGCATCGGCGGCCTGACCCTGGAGTTGCCGCCGCTGCGCGAGCGTAGTGACAAGCAGGCACTGTTCAAGCGTTTGTGGGAGCAGCATCGGGAGCCCACCCAATGGGCGGGTCTTAGCGATGAAGTTCTGGAGCTGTTCAGCCGTCATCCGTGGCCCGGCAACCTGCGCCAGGTCAGCAGCGTGATGCAGGTGGCGCTGGCCATGGCTGAGGAACAACCGGTGCGGCCGGAGCATTTGCCGGATGATTTCTTTGTCGACCTGGAGATGGAGCCGGTGGAGGCGCCGGAGCCGTTGGCGGTGGATCTTGATGATGCCGATGAGTTGAGTCGGCAGTTGCAGGCGGTTGGGGGGAACATCTCGCATTTGGCGCGCAGGCTTGGCGTAAGTCGCAACACCCTCTACAAACGACTTCGCCAGACGGAATGATGGATTGCCCGGATGGGCCCCATCGCTGGCAAGCCAGCTCCCACAGGTGCAGCGGGCTGCATAGACTTTGTGTACGACACGGACACTGTGGGAGCTGGCTTGCCAGCGATGACGCCCGTCCTGTCAGCGCAGAATCAGCGAGCAGCCCCCTAAAAACAAAAACCCGCACAAGGCGGGTTTTGTTTTTTACCGATCAAGCAATCAGTCAGCCAGGCGCCAGGTCGTCCCACCCTTGCCGTCTTCCAGCACCACGCCCATGGCGGTGAGCTGGTCGCGGATGCGGTCGGATTCGGCCCAGTCTTTCCCGGCACGAGCCGCCAGACGCGCAGCAATCAGCGCTTCCACTTCAGCGGCATCCACGCGCCCTTCGGCACCGGCCTGCAGGAAGTCGTCGGCTTCAAGCTGCAACACGCCCAACACACTGGCCAGCTCTTTCAGGCGCGCCGCCAGACCGGCCGCCGCATCGAGATCGCTCTCGCGCAGGCGGTTGATCTCGCGCACCATCTCGAACAGTACGGCGCAGGCTTCAGGCGTGCCGAAGTCGTCGTTCATCACCGTGGTGAAGCGCTCGACGAACGCTTCTCCGCCAGCCGGAGCCACGCTCGGCAGGCCCTTCAGCGCGTGGTAGAAACGCTCGAGCGCGCCCTTGGCGTCCTTGAGGTTGTCTTCCGAATAGTTGATCGCGCTGCGGTAGTGACTGGACACCAGCAGGTAACGCACGACCTCCGGGTGATACTTTTCCAGCACGTCGCGAATGGTGAAGAAGTTGTTCAAGGACTTGGACATCTTCTCGCCATTGATACGAATCATGCCGCAATGCATCCACGCGTTGGCGTAGGTCTTGCCGGTGGCCGCTTCGCTCTGGGCGATTTCGTTTTCATGGTGCGGGAACTCGAGGTCGCTGCCGCCGCCATGAATGTCGAAAGTCTCGCCGAGGCAGCAGGTCGACATCACCGAGCATTCGATGTGCCAGCCCGGACGCCCGGCGCCCCACGGCGATTCCCAGCTTGGTTCGCCCGGCTTGGCGGCCTTCCACAGCACGAAGTCCAGCGGGTCCTGCTTGGACTCGCCGACTTCGATCCGCGCGCCGATGCGCAGGTCTTCGATTTTCTTGCGCGACAGCTTGCCGTAACCCATGAACTTGGCGACGCGGTAATACACGTCGCCATTGCCCGGAGCGTAGGCGTAACCCTTGTCGATCAGGGTCTGGATCATGGCGTGCATGCCAGGGATGTGATCCGTGGCGCGCGGCTCCATGTCCGGCTTCTTGATGTTCAGGCGCGCTTCATCTTCGTGCATCGCCGCGATCATGCGCTCGGTCAAGGCTTCGAACGACTCGCCGTTCTCGTTGGCCCGATTGATGATCTTGTCGTCGATGTCGGTGATGTTGCGCACGTACGTCAGATCGTAACCGCTGAAACGCAGCCAGCGGGTGATCAGGTCGAACGCGACCATGCTGCGGCCGTGGCCCAGGTGGCAGTAGTCGTACACGGTCATGCCGCACACGTACATGCGCACCTTGTTGCCATCCAGCGGCTTGAAGACTTCTTTGCTCTTGGTGAGCGTGTTGTAGATCGTAAGCACGTTAATTCCTTGACGCTAAATCACTGGCCCCACGAATCACGCAGGGTCACGGTACGGTTGAATACCGGCTGACCTGGTTTCGAATCCTTGATATCGGCGACGAAGTAGCCTTCGCGCTCGAACTGGAAACGGTCTTCCGGCTGTGCATTGCCCAGCGAGGGTTCAGCACGACAACCGGTGAGTACCTGCAGCGAATCAGGGTTGATGTTGTCCAGGAAACTCGCGCTGTCTTCGGCCTTCTCCGGGTTCGGAGAGCGGAACAGACGATCGTACAGACGGACTTCGCACTCGACGCTGGCAGCGGCCGGCACCCAGTGGACCACGCCCTTGACCTTGCGGCCTTCGGGGTTCTTGCCCAGGGTGTCCGGGTCGTACGAGCAACGCAGCTCGACGATGTTGCCGTCGGCGTCCTTGATCGCTTCGTCGGCACGGATCACGTAGCTGCCGCGCAGGCGCACTTCGCCGTTTGGCTCCAGGCGCTTGTAGCCTTTTGGCGGCTCTTCCATGAAGTCTTCACGGTCGATGTAGATCTCACGGGCGAACGGCAGGACGCGCACGCCCATGTCTTCTTTCGGATGGCATGGCAGTTCGAGGTTCTCGACCTGGCCTTCCGGGTAGTTGGTGATCACGACTTTCAGCGGACGCAGTACGCACATGGCGCGCGGGGCGCTGTGGTCGAGGTCGTCGCGGATGCTGAATTCGAGCATGCCGAAGTCGACCACGCCGTCGGAACGGTTGGTGCCGATCATCTCGCAGAAGTTGCGGATCGATTTCGGCGTGTAGCCACGGCGACGGAAACCCGACAGCGTGGACATGCGCGGGTCGTCCCAGCCATTGACGTGCTGTTCATCGACCAACTGCTTGAGCTTGCGCTTGCTGGTGATGGTGTAGTTCAGGTTCAGGCGGCTGAACTCGTACTGGCGCGGGTTGGCCGGCACGGGCAGGTTCTCGAGGAACCACTCGTACAGCGGACGGTGGCTTTCGAATTCCAGGGTGCAGATCGAGTGGGTGATGCCTTCGATGGCGTCCGACTGACCGTGGGTGAAGTCGTAGTTCGGGTAGATGCACCACTTGTCACCGGTCTGGTGGTGGTGGGCGTGACGGATGCGATACATGATCGGGTCGCGCAGGTTCATGTTCGGCGAGGCCATGTCGATCTTGGCTCGCAGCACCCGTGCACCGTCCGGGAATTCGCCGGCGCGCATGCGGGCGAACCAGTCCAGGTTCTCTTCGACGCTGCGGTCGCGGAACGGGCTGTTGCGGCCTGGCTCGGTCAGGCTGCCACGGTATTCCTTGGCTTGTTCCGGGGTCAGGTCGTCGACATAGGCCTTGCCGGCCTTGATCAGCTCGACGGCCCAGTCGTGCAACTGGTCGAAATACTGCGAGGCATAGCGCACTTCACCGGACCATTCGAAGCCCAGCCATTTGACGTCGCTTTCGATTGCGTCGATGTATTCCTGGTCTTCCTTGGCCGGGTTGGTGTCGTCGAAACGCAGGTGCGTGACGCCGCCGAACTCCTGGGCCAGGCCGAAGTTCACGCAGATCGACTTGGCGTGACCGATGTGCAGGTAGCCGTTGGGCTCAGGCGGGAAACGCGTGACGATCTGCGTGTGCTTGCCCGAGTCCAGGTCTGCCTGGATGATCGGCCGCAGGAAATTGACCGGCACGGCAGGGCCGGTCTTGGCATTCGAGGTAGGGTCGACAGTGGGCTTGCTCATAGGATCCTTGAACGTACAAGTGCGTGGCCGTAATAAAGGCCGGACAAAACAAAGCCGCTATCATAGCCGATGCCGTCAAGCAGCTGACAGAGCAGGCCTGCAAACGGTCGCATTTAATGGGGCGTAAATGAAAAACAGCCTCGAAATTCGCGTCTGGCACGCTAAACTGCGCATCTTGGCCGAAAACGGCTGAACCGGTGAAGGGACCGCAATGTCCCGAAATCCACGAATTCCCTGAATGAGTAGTAATCATGACCCAAGTCAAACTGACCACCAACCATGGCGACATCGTCCTGGAACTGAACGCCGAGAAAGCCCCGATCACCGTGGCCAACTTCGTCGAATACGTCAAAGCCGGTCACTACGAAAACACTGTTTTCCACCGCGTCATCGGTAACTTCATGATCCAGGGCGGCGGTTTCGAGCCTGGCATGAAAGAAAAGAAAGACAAGCGCCCAAGCATCCAGAACGAAGCCGACAACGGTCTGCCGAACGAGAAGTACAGCGTGGCCATGGCGCGCACCATGGAGCCGCATTCGGCTTCCGCCCAGTTCTTCATCAACGTGGCTGACAACAGCTTCCTGAACCACAGCGCCAAGTCCACTCAGGGCTGGGGCTACGCCGTGTTCGGCAAAGTCGTTGCAGGCACCGACGTTGTCGACAAGATCAAGGGTGTTTCCACCACCATGAAGGCCGGCCACCAGGACGTACCAGCAGACGACGTGATCATCGAGAAAGCCGAGATCATTGAGTGATATTGCTGATTTCAGACTTGCATCTGGAAGAGGAGCGCCCGGACATCACCCGGGCGTTTCTGGATTTGCTCGCCGGACGCGCCCGCTCGGCGAGTGCGCTGTACATTCTGGGCGACTTTTTCGAGGCATGGATTGGCGACGATGCCATGACGCCGTTCCAGCGCTCCATCTGCCAGGCCCTGCGCGACCTCAGCGACAGCGGCACGGCCATCTTTCTGATGCACGGCAATCGCGACTTCCTGCTCGGCCAGGCCTTTTGCAAACAGGCCGGCTGCACCTTGCTGAAGGATCCGAGTGTCGTGCAACTGGCAGGCGAGCCGGTGCTATTGATGCACGGCGACAGCCTCTGCACCCGCGACGAAGCCTATATGAAGCTGCGTCGCTACCTGCGCAACCCCGTCACGTTGTTCATCCTGCGCCATCTGCCGCTGCGCACCCGGCATAAACTGGCGCGCAAGCTGCGCAGTGAAAGCCGTGCGCAAACGCGGATGAAGGCCAACGACATCGTTGATGTCACCCCCGAAGAAATTCCGCGAATCATGCAGGAATACGGGGTGAAAACCCTGATTCACGGCCATACCCATCGCCCCGCCGTGCACAAGCTGCAACTGGGCGATCAAGCTGCGCGGCGCATTGTGCTGGGGGATTGGGATCGCCAGGGTTGGGCGTTGCAAGTGGATGATCACGGGTTTGCGTTGGCGCCGTTCGATTTCGCCCCGCCGCCGCAATTGGCTGCCCCCGCCAACTAATTTGCACAACAAAAAAACTGTAGGAGCGAGCTCGCTCCCACAGGGATTGCGTTTGTATCAATGGCCGGCAGAGGCCGCCGGCCCAGCCTTGGCGGTAAAGGGTGGCTTGGCCAGCCATACGATCAGGATCAGCCCCATGAACATCCAGCCCAGCAGCGTGAAGTAGTCCACCGTGGACATGATGTACGCCTGGCTGATCACCATTTGGTCCATCTGCGTATAAGCCTTGGCCCCTGCCCCGCCCAATTGATGCAATGCCTCGCGGGTTGCCGGGTCGAACGGGGTGATGCTTTCGGTCAGGTAGGCATGGTGCTGGTCGGCGCGGCGAATCCAGATCCAGGTCGTCAGTGAGGCGGCGAAGCTGCCGCCCAGTGTCCGCAGGAACGTCGCCAGCCCCGAACCGTCGGCAATCTGGCTGGGCGGCAGGTCCGACAGCAGGATGGTCAGGGTCGGCATGAAGAACAGCGCCACGCCGATACCCATGAACAATTGCACTAGGGCGATGTGCTGGAAATCCACCTCATTGGTGAAGCCGGCACGCATGAAACAACTCAGACCGATGGCCAGGAATGCCCCGCCCGCCAGCACCCGCATGTCGAATCGCGGTGCGTATTTGCCGACGAAAGGCGACAGCAGCACCGGCAGAATGCCCAACGGCGCCACGGCAAAACCGGCCCAGGTCGCGGTGTAGCCCAAGCGGGTCTGCAACCATTGCGGCAGGATCAGGTTGATCCCGAAGAATCCGGCATAGCCCAGCACCAACACGAGGGTGCCAAAGCGGAAGTTGCGGTGGGCGAACAGCCGCAAGTTCACCACCGGGTGCTCATCAGTCATTTCCCAGATCACGAAAAACGCCAGGGCGACCACGGAAATCACCGAGCCGATAACGATGAAACTGGACTCGAACCAATCGGCGTCGTTGCCTTTGTCGAGAACAATCTGCAATGCGCCGACACCGATGATCAACGCGATCAGACCCACGTAATCCATGGGTTGGCGGCTGGTGACCACCGGACGTTTCTTCATCTGCCGGGTGACCACCCACGCGGCGAACAAACCGATCGGCACGTTGATGAAGAAAATCCACGGCCAGCTGTAACTGTCGGTGATCCAGCCGCCGAGGATCGGCCCGGCAATCGGCGCCACCACCGTGACCATCGCCAACAACGCCAGCGCCATCCCCCGTTTCGCCGGGGGGTAGACCGCAATCAAGAGTGTTTGGGTCATCGGATACAACGGCCCCGCCACCACCCCTTGCAACACGCGAAAGCCCACCAGTTCCGGCATGGAGGTGGAAATACCGCACAGGAACGAAGCAAGCACGAACAGCAGCGTCGCCCAGACAAACAGCTTCACCTCACCGAACCGCCGGCTGAGCCAGCCAGTCAGCGGCAAGGCAATGGCGTTGCTGACGGCAAACGAAGTGATGACCCAGGTGCCCTGCTCCGAACTCACCCCGAGGTTGCCGGAAATCGTCGGCAGCGCCACGTTGGCGATGGTGGTGTCGAGCACCTGCATGAAGGTCGCCAGCGACAAGCCAATGGTGCTGAGCACCAGGCTGGGGGGTGTGAAAGACGCGTTATTGCTCATCGCGAATCCTTTGAAACCTTGTTGGCGCTGCGTCTGTTACAGACACCGCTGACCCTGTGGGAGCGAGCCTGCTCGCGATAGCGAATGAACATTCAACACAGTCATTGACTGGCAAACCGCCATCACTAGCAAGCTCACCCACAGAGGGGCGGCGTGCTGCACACAGGCGAATCAGCGCTGCGCGGTTTTGCTGACCGCGGCGCTGTTGTCGTGGATCAGTTGCGTGATCATCGCGTCGGCCTCGGCCAACTGACGGTCATAGATGTTGGTGCTGAACGACGCCTTTTGCGGTGGCTGTTGCGCCAGCACCGGGCCACTCTGGTCATGCAGGTTCACATCGACCACGGTCGACAGGCCGACCCGCAGCGGGTGTTTGGCCAGCTCATCGGCGTTGACGTGAATCCGCACCGGCACGCGCTGCACGATCTTGATCCAGTTACCGGTGGCGTTCTGCGCGGGCAACAGGGCGAACGCGCTGCCAGTACCGGCGCCAAGGCTGTCGATGGTGCCGCTGTATTTCACGGCACTGCCGTAAAGGTCGGTTTCGATTTCCACTGGCTGGCCGATGCGCATGTCACGCAACTGGGTTTCCTTGAAGTTGGCGTCGATCCACAACTGGTCCAGCGGTATGACCGCCATCAGGGCCGTGCCCGGCTGCACACGCTGACCGAGCTGCACGGTGCGCTTGGCCACATAACCGGTGACCGGTGCAATCAAGGTGCTGCGCGAGTTGTTCAGGTACGCCTGACGCAATTGCGCGGCGGCGGCCATCACGTCCGGATGCGACGACACCACGGTGTCATCCACCAGGGCGCTGGTGGTTTTCAGTCGCTGCTTCGCATCGGCCAAGGCGTTTTGCGCCGAGGTCAGGTCATCACGGGCGTGGGACAGTTCTTCCTGGGAAATCGCCCCGCCCGCCGCGAGGTTCTTGCGGCGATTGAAGTTGTCCTGGGCTTTTTGCACTTCCGCCAGTTGGGCGTTGACCTGCGCCTTCTGGCCGTCGACGTTGCTGTACAGGCCGCGCACCTGACGCACGGTGCGGGCCAGATTGGCCTGGGCACTTTGCAAACCGATTTCGGCATCGTTCGGGTCGAAGTTCACCAATACCTGACCTTCGTGCACCAGATCGCCATCATCGGCGCCGATGCTGACCACGGTGCCAGTGACCAGCGGCGTGATTTCCACCACGTTGCCGTTCACATAGGCGTCGTCGGTGCTCTCGCTCCAGCGACCGTAAAACTCGTGGTAGGCCCAGACGCCCGCCCCGCTCAGCGCCACTGCCACCGCGAGAATCAGCAGCATGAACTTGCGCTTGCCCGCGTTGGGATTGCCTGGAGTGTTTTCAGCAGTTTGAGTTGTATCGGCAGTGGCCATGGCAAATACCTTGAATTAGTGGCTCAGCGTGGCTGGCGATGTGTTGGCAGACACGAGGTTGTCGGGCGTAAACCCGCCACCCAGCGCCTGCATCAATTGGATCGACAAGTCGATCTGCTCGGCGTTCAGGTTGGCCAGCTGCCGCTGGGCCTGGAGCAACTGTTGCTCGATGCTGAGCACGTCCAGGTAGTTGCCGATGCCGGAACCGTACCGCTGGACCACGGTGTTGTAAGAGTCCTGGGCGATGTCCGTGGCGTGTTGCTGGGCGGCGATTTGCCGACCGATATCACGCAACTGGTTGATGCTGTCGCTGACATCCCCCAACGCCTTCACCAGGCTTTTGTTGTACTGCGCCACCGCGAGGTCGTAATCGGCATCGCGGGAATCGAGGTCGGCGCGCAGGCGGCCGCCATCGAAGATCGGCAGTGAAATCGTCGGCCCGACATTGAAGAAACGACTGGCCGAACCGAACATCGCATCGCCCAACAAAGATTGGGCACCGGCCGCCGCGCTCAGGTTCAAGTTGGGATAAAACCGGGTTTTGCCCGCGTCGATGTTCTTGCTGGCCGCCTCAACCCGCCAGCGCGCGGCCACCAGGTCCGGACGACGACCGAGCAACTCGGCCGGCAGCACCGACGGCAACGCCACGGCGCTGGCCTGAAGGACTTTCGGCCGGGCGATCTCGTTACCACGGTCCGGGCCCTTGCCCAGCAACACGGCCAGCGCGATTTTGGCGCTTTGCAGGCGTTTTTCGGCGTCGATCAGGTTCGCTTCAGAGGTGGCCTCCAGGCTTTCGGTCTGCTGGAACTGATACTGACTGTCGATCCCGGCGCTCAGGCGGCGCTGGCTCAAATCGAGCATCTGCCGGGTGCGCTTGAGGTCTTCGGCGGACAGGTCGTAAACGATGTGCGCCTGCCCAAGATCGCTGTAAGCGCGGGCCACGTCGGCGGACAAGGTCAACTGCGCGGCCTGTTGATCGATTTCAGCGGCACGGGCCTGGCCCAATGCGGCTTCCCAGGCGTCTCGCTGGCCACCCCAGAGATCGAAGTTGTAATTGAAACTGGCGCCGATGTTACGCAGGGTGGAGTAGTTGTCGCCCTGCCCGCTCGGGTCTTGATCACGGGCCAGACGCGAACGGGTCACGCCGGCGCTGGCATCGAGGGTCGGCATCCGCGCGGCATCGGCGGCATAAGCGGCAGCGCTGGCCTGATGGGCACGAGCGTCGGCGATCTGCATGTCAGGGCTGTCGTGCAGGGCTTCGCGAATCAGGCCGTCGAGCTGAGGGTCGCCGAGGCTTTTCCACCAGTCGCTTTTCGGCCAGGCCGCCGGCGACAGAGTCACACCACTAAGGGATTGCCCGGCCTTGAGGTTTTTCGCCTCGAGGCTGACGCCTTCGGTATTCAGGCCGCTGTAATTGGCACAGCCGGCGAGCGTCATGGCCAACAGCACCAGGCTGAAACCGGTACGCAGGGTTTTGCTGCTCATTTGTCACCTACCCGCAGCAAGGTGATCGCGTCACCGGCTGCCACCAGGATTTTCTTCAGGATCTGTTCCAGGGTCTTCAACTCTTCAGGGGTGATGCCGCCCGCCAGTTCGTTCATGGCTTCGGCGCCAATGTGCGGCAACAGAGCGGCCAGCTTCTGACCCTCTTCGGTCAACACCAGCTGGACCTGCCGGCGATCGGCTTCGGAGCGTTGGCGGGCAAGGAAACCTTTCTGTTCCAGACGATCGAGCATCCGGGTCATCGAACCGCTGTCCAACGACAGGTGCCGGCACAGCTCGGCCGGGGTATCGACGCCGAACTGGGCCATGATGATCAGCACCTTGAACTGCGCGGCGGTGATGCCGTGGGGCTCCATGTGGGTGTCGATAATCCGGTCCTTGAGCAGCGCAGCGCGTCCGAGCAGCAGGCCAAGGTGGCAATTGTGGAAATCGTCTGGGGTGAAATGTTTCATCTGGACACCAGTTAGCTGCCTAGGCAGTGAATGTATGTCGAGATATTACTGCCTAGGCAGCGAATGTCAACGCAATAGTTAGCATGCTTTGTAATTAGTTGACTAACGGCGTCGGATATTAACGGCGAACGCGGTGAGGCCTTCGCTGGCAAGCCAGCGAAGGTTGAGAGCAGGTTTTGGAGAGAACGGGACCTAGAAATCCCGCTTGTAGAAGATGTCCAGCGAACTGGCCACGCCGCCAGCGGCTTCGAGGTAGACCTTTTTGCTCAATTTGTAACGCAAGGCAATGGTGTTCGCCGGTTCGAACACGCCCACGCCATAGCGCAGGCTGAGCTTCTCGGAGAGGTTGCCACTCGCCACCACGCTGGTGGTGTTGCCGCTGCCCTGGGTGTCGAGCTGGAAGTCCTGAATACCCAGATTCTTGGCCAGCCCGCTGGTGACCCCGGAACTGCCCATCAGCCCCAAACCAAGGGCCGCCTGGGCGAGCATGTTGTTGTCCTCGCCGTTGCTGCTCAGCGGACGGCCCAACACCAGGTAGGACAGCGCCTGTTCCTGACTCATGGCCGGCTCGGAGAAAATCTGCGTGGTCGGCTGCTCCGCGCTGCCGCTCAAGCGAATGCCGGCGATCACGTCGTCGGTCTTGCGAATGGCTTCGATGTCGAGGTACGGCTGATCGATCGGGCCGGCAAACAGCAATCGCGCCCGGCGCACGGTCAACCGCTGACCGTAGGCGCGATAACGGCCGTCGTTGAGCCAGAGTTCACCCCGGGTGTCCATGTTGTCGCCGATGTGAACGTGGCCTTGCAGGTTGGCCGTAAGACCAAACCCGGCGAAGCTCAGTTTGTTTTCGCCGACCACCACATCGATGTCCATCAGCGTGGCCATCGGCGGCTTGCCCTGTTCGGTCTGCTGGCCGACGATCACCGTGTCATCGGAGACTTTGACCGTCGATGGCGGCAGCTCGCGAATGGTGATTTCGCCCTTGGGCACGTGCACTTTCCCGGCAACCGCGAGCTTGTCGTCCTTGATCGATATCTTCAGGTCCGGCGCCACTTCAAGCTTGGCGTAGGGCTCGACGGTGACCGGCAACTGCGTGCCCTTGAGCGCCAGGTCCACCACCAGCGCCTGACCCCAGGCAACGCTACCGCTCAAACTGCCGTGTCCGGTCTTGCCGCTTTTCCAGCCACCGTTCAATTGCACGGTTTCGCCGGCGATGACGGCCTGAAGTTGCAACGCCTCGATCTCCATTGGCAGTTCCGGCCCGGAAACCTGGCCATCGCTGAGCAACAGATTGCCATTGACCTGGGGCGCCAGCAGCCCACCGGAAATCGTACCGCTGCCATTCAAACGGCCAGTCAGCTTTTCGACCATGGGCACAAACGGTCGCGCCACCGACAGGTCCAAGCCACTCAAGCGGAAGGAACCGCTCAGGGGTTTGTTCTTGGGCAGCGGGTTGATCTGCGCCTGCACCATCAGTTCGCCGAGCTTGCCGCCGACGAAGTTGAGGTCGGTGTCGATGCGTTTTGGCGTGAATTTGCTGGTGAGTTTCAGGGTCTGGTACGGGAAGTCCAGCCACTGGTCTTTCTCGCGCATGCGCAAGAGGCCACCGCTGGCGTCGAGGCTGACCTGGCCGTTCGGGCCGCTGGCTGGAAGATCCAGTTGCACGTCGGCGTTGAGTCGACCCTGCCAGGCAAAGTCTTTGGGCAACCACTGCGCGAGGCTTTCGATGGGGAACTGCTTGAGGTGATAGCGCAGTTTCGGATCAGGCATCAGACGCTGGTCTTCGCCGCACAAACTGGCAGGGCCGGACTGCCAGCAATGGGCACCGAAGTTGATCTTGCCGTCCGCGAGCCGCTCCAGTTTTGCCGGGCCTTGCAGCTTCCAGTCCTGGCCACCGGCCTGGATATCGCCGCTGGCCAGGCGTCCGCGCCAGTTGCCTTTGTCCAGGATGCCGTCGAGACCGAGGGCCAGTTTCAGCTTCGGCCCTTGCAGATCGAGGGTCAGTTTCTGGTTTTTGATATCGCCCTGCCCACTGGCGGTCAGGGTGCCGAGGGAGGTGTCGCCGGCCTGGATCCCGCTGCCCTTGAGGTCGATTTTCGCCCGTTGTGCGCTGTCGAGGGTGGCGTCCAGGTTCAGGCTTTGCAGCCGATTGTCGGCGAACGCCAGCTGAGTGCCTTGCAGGTCCAGCTTGCCTTGCGGTGCCTTGAGCGTACCGGCGACATCGATCCGGCCATTGAGCTGGCCGCGCAATTGCGGCCAGAGCTGGGCCAGACGCGGCAGCTTGATATCGATCTGCCCGGCGACCTTCTGTTGCAGGCTGCCCTTGCCGCTGATGCTGTTGTCGCCCAGGCGAATCTGCAGCGCATCGAGGTTCCAGTGCTCGCCGCCGCCATTGGCCTTGGCCTGGATCACCGCAGGCTGGCCACGCAGTTTGCCTTTCAAATCGAGGTCGGCGCTCAGGCTGAGTTTTTCATCCTTGATTTCCCCTTGGCTGCGCAATGGGCCGGCCAGGGTTCCGGGCAATTCCGCCACCCAGTACGCCGGGTTGATCGCCGACAAATCCAGCGCGGTATCCCAGGCGATGCCATTGGCGAACTGCAGGTTCAGATGCCCTTCGGCCTTGCCCTGGCCGGCCGTGAGCTGAATCTGTTGCAGGTAGATTTTCGTCAGGTCACCCGCGAACGGACTGGTCAGGCTGAACGCCCCGGCCGGGCCGTCCAGCGCGGCGTTGAAATGGCCGAGGTACTGGCCGTCGGTGTAGGAAACTTCGCCATTGAAGCTGCGCAGAGCCACTTGCGGCTCATCGATCAGCGGATAGAGGCGGTGCCACGGAAAGTCCAGCCAATCGATTTTCGCCTCGGCACTCAGGCCTTTGCTCCAGTCGACTTGCCCCGTGAGTTTTAGGTTTTGCTTGTCGCTGGCCGTCAGGTCGAGCGCGGCAATCTGCGCGCCATTGGCGTCGACCTTGCCTTGCAACACCAGCGCTACAGGTCCTTGTTCGGCCGGCAACGTGGCCTTGCCGAGCAGCGCGTAGCCGTTTTTCAGGTCGCCGTCGCCCGTGAGTTCAAGCTGATTGAGTTGCAGGGTGTCCGGCAGGTCGGCGCTGGGCTTGAAACCGTCAGCGGTGATGCGCACCTTGGCCGGCAGGTTCTCCACCAAGGGTTGCAGTTGACCGGTCAGTTGGCCGTTGAGGTATCCGCTGCTGTCGGCTTTCAGGTTGAGGGTCTTGAGCAAATCGCCGTCGATTTTCAGGGCCAGCGTCCAGGGCGCAGGCGTCGACAGGGTCAATTGCCCCTCAGCGCTGAGCGGCCAGTTGCCGCTAGGTTGCAACTGCCCGGTCAAATTCAGGCTCAGATCGTCCCGCTGCAGTTTCACCGAGTCGATCTGCATCCCCTTCTCGGTCCAGTGCGCCGTCAGTTTCAAGCCCTTGAGCTGCTCGCTGCCGTTGAACCGCAAGCTGCCGACCTGCACGTCACCCAGTTCCAGCGCCACCGGCAATTTCAAATCCGGCAGGCTGATCGGCCCGCTGCTTTGTTCTTCACCGCCCGGCGGGAATTGCAGGCTGACCTGATCAGCCTGCAATTGCTCGATGCACAAGGTCATTCGCGTCAGGCACAGCGGCGACCAGGCAAAAATCACCTTGTTCAGTTCGACCTGGCTGACGTCTTGCTGCCACACAACGCGGTCGGCGCTCCATTGCCCGCCCAGGCGCCCCTGGAAGTTGTCCAGGGTCAAACCCGGCACAAAGCCTAGCGCCCAGCGACTGCCCGCCGCCGTGCCCAACACCGTGGCCAGGGTCAGGGCGACCAGCATCAGCAGCGTCAGGACCGCCAGCAGCGATATTTTCAAACCACGCTTCACAACTCGGGCCCCATGGAAAAGTGCAGTCGAATGCCGCCATCGTCGTCCAGCGCATGGGCCAGGTCGAGGCGGATCGGCCCCACTGGCGAAACCCAGCGCACACCGATACCGACACCGGTCTTCAGATTCGGCAGTTCAAGTGTATTGAAGGAATTGCCCTGGTCGATGAACGTGGCGACACGCCATTTTTCGGCGATGGAATATTGATACTCCGCGCTGGCGGCGACCATGTAGCGGCCACCGATGCGGTCACCCTCGTTGTTTTCCGGGGACAGGCTCTGATAGTCATAGCCGCGCACGCTCTGATCGCCACCGGCGAAGAAGCGCAGCGACGGTGGCACCGACTTATAGCCGTTGGTGGCGCTGCCGCCGACCTGCACCCGACCGAGGAAGCGGTGTTTGTCGAACACTGTGGTCAAGCCCTTCACCAGCGCCGTGCCGTACAGCAGGTTGTTATCGGAGCCCAGACCTTCCTTGGCCACCTTGCTTTCGAATTGCAGGCGATAGCCATTGTGCGGGTCGATGCGGTTATCGCTTTTGAGGTACGAATAGCTCACGCCGGGCATCAGCAAGTTACTGAGTCCCGAGTCGTCGCCGAGCCGGTACTCCTCGCGTTGCCACTTGAGCGACACCACCCGCTGCCATCCGCTGGGCAACTTGCTGTGCCATTCGGGACCGATGGTCAGGAGTTTGCTGAGGCTGTCCCTGTCCGCGATTTCTTCATTCTGATAGCCACCGGCGAAACGCAGTTTGTCCGTCAGTGGCGGGTCCAGCGGAATGTCGTAGAACACCCCGACGTTTTGCCGTGGCGCCGAGACTTCGGTTTCCCAGCCATAGCTGTGCCCCTGCGGGTTGACCCAGTGCCGCGTCCAGTTGGCTTTGATCCGCGGGCCGACATCGGTGGAGTAACCCAGGCCAAGGCCCATGGTCCGCGGCTTGCGGGTTTCGAGCCTGACGTCCACCGGGATCACGTTGTCCCTCGACGCGGTCGGCGCCGCGTCCACCCGCACGCCCTCGAAATAACCGCTCGTTTGCAGGGCCTGGTTGAGTTCGGCAATCAGCTCGGAGTCATAGGGCGCACCCGCCTTGAACGGCACCATGCGTTGCAGCAGGTCTTCGTCGAAGGGCGTGTCGCCTTCGAAACTGACCTTGCCCAGGGCGTAACGCGGACCGCTGTCATAGACCAGCTCGATATCGGCCACGCCGGCTCGCGGGTCCACCGACAGTGTCGAACGGGTAAAACGCCCGCTGAAAAAGCCATAGCGCGAGGCCTGGTTCTGGATCAGCCGCTTGGCATCTTCATAATGGCCATGGTTGAGCACCGCACCGGTTTTCAGCGAATGGTCATTGGGCACACGAAAGGATTTGAGCGAGGCGGCCGGGCCGTCGATGCGGATGGTGACGTTGCGCAGATGCACCGGTTCGCCGGGGTCGATGTTCAGTATCAGGCGTGGCGTCTTGCCGCCCTTCACGTCGCTGTCGATGTGCGGCTGGTAATAACCCAAGGCCTGGGCGGCCTTGCGCGCCTGTTCCTCGGCGCCCCGACTGAAGCGCAGCAAGGCCTCTTCGTCACGATCGCCGAGACTGCCGACATAGCCCTCTATATTGGCTTTCAGTTCATCGTTGGACGGTTTGATCCGAACATCCAATTCACTTTGGGCCAGTGCCGCGCAGCTGGAAATCAGCATCAGCACGCCACTGGTAATTCTTCCTGGAAACTTCATAGGCGCGGATGCTATCACGAGCATGCTTGATGAACATGGGAGCGTGATAGAGCCCGGTGCGCCCCAAAAGTTCGACGGTTATGCCGTTGCGGTTTGTACGACTTGAGGATTGGCGTGAAAAAACACGTGTTCGCGGATCGGTCCTACAGCGACCTCACCAATTTCCTCATAACCCTGTCGCTTATAGAACTCCAGATAACGCGGATTGCCGGTGTCGAGCACCACACCCTGAGAATGTTCATCCACCGCGCACCAGTTGTGCACCGCTTGCAGCAGTTGTTCGCCGAAGTGCTTGCCCTGGAATTGCGGATGAATCCCCAGCAATGGCAGCAGGTGCACCGAGTCGGACGGCACGCAAGCCATCACCGCATCGTGATATTCAAGGTAACGACGGGTGCAGCGAAACCCGGTACTGAGCACCATCCGCAGGCGCCAGGCCCAACTTTCAGTGATGCCCAGGCGCCGTTGCGGCGGCGCGATCAGGGCGATGCCGATCAAGCGATCGTTGACCAGCAGGCCGATGGCCGGCAAATCCTGGAGAAAGTGCTGCTTGACCAGCTCACGCACCGTGGCGCGCACCCGCTGTTCATAGCCGGGGCGCTCGGCTTCGAACAGGTAGCCGAATGTCGGCTCGTGCCGGTAAGCCTGGTACAACAGGGAACGTGCTTCGCGGGAATAGCCCCTGTCGAGCATGTGAATATCGGCGATGGCGGTGGACGTTTCGGGCATGACGGTCATTCTCCCCGGCACAGCTCGAACGGCTGTGCTCTCGTTGGTAGGAGCCTTTGGGTGGCAACACAGTTCCCCCCCACAGGTATAGACCAGACTCGCAGATCAGTCAGTCAATGTAAAAGCCGGCTGCACCGACACTGGCCCGATGCCGACATGTCAGCTAGCATCGCCCTTTTGCCAGGACTGCCGACCATGAAGATCGTCTCCTTCAACATCAACGGGCTGCGTGCCCGTCCCCATCAGCTGGCGGCGCTGATCGACAAACACCAGCCCGACGTGATCGGCCTGCAGGAAACCAAGGTCCATGACGACCAGTTTCCGCTCGATGAAGTCAGAGCCCTGGGCTATCACGTGTATTTCCATGGACAAAAAGGTCACTACGGCGTCGCCCTGCTGTCGCGCAAAGAACCGCTGGTGCTGCACAAAGGCTTCGCCACCGACGATGAAGATGCCCAGCGGCGCTTTATCTGGGGCACGTTCGCCGACGCCAATGACGTGCCGGTGACCATCATGAACGGCTATTTCCCTCAAGGCGAAAGTCGCGACCACCCGACCAAATTCCCGGCCAAGGAACGTTTCTACAGCGATCTGCAGCAACTGCTGGAAAGCCAGTTCCGGAACGATCAGCCGTTGGTGGTCATGGGCGATGTGAACATTTCACCGGAAGACTGTGACATCGGGATCGGCCCGGACAATATGAAGCGTTGGCTGAAAACCGGTAAATGCAGCTTCCTGCCGGAAGAGCGCGAGTGGATGGCCCGCCTGAAAAACTGGGGCCTGGTGGACAGTTTCCGTCACCTGAACCCGGAGGTGACCGACATGTTCAGCTGGTTCGACTACCGCAGCCGCGGTTTTGAAGACGAGCCCAAGCGCGGACTGCGCATCGACCTGATCATGGCGTCCCATGGCCTGTTGCCGCGGGTCAAGGACGCGGGCGTGGACTACGAACTGCGCGGCATGGAAAAACCCTCCGATCACGCGCCGATCTGGCTTGAGTTGAGCTGATTACCCTCTTCTGTGGGAGCGAGCCTGCTCGCGATGACGGACTGTCATCCAACTGAAAATTGAATGCCAGGCCCTCATCGCGAGCAGGCTCGCTCCCACATTGGAAAACTGTCATCTCTCTGAAACCCTACTGACTTATTCTCCCGGCACCTCCTTTAGCCATTCAAGGTGCCGGCATGACGCTGCGCGGTTTGTTCCTGTTGATGCTGTGCACCTGCTTGCCGCTGATGACCTCGGCCAACAGTTTGCCGGTGCCCGACCATGGCCCGGTGCTAAGCATCCAGGGCTCCAATACCATCGGAGCGGCACTCGGTCCGGCGCTGGTCGAAGGACTGTTGCGCGAACAGGGCTTGCTCAAGGTGCACAGCGAAGCGCCGGACAAGGCCAACGAACTGCGGATTGTCGGTGAAACCCCGCAAGGACGCCGGGTCGAGGTCGAACTCGCGGCCCACGGCTCCAGCACCGGCTTCAGCGCACTGAAGGCCGGCAGGGCCGATCTGGCCGCTTCATCGCGCCCGATCAAGGACAGCGAGTTGGTTGACCTCCGATCCCTGGGTGATCTGAAAAGCGCGGCCGCCGAGCAGGTCATCGCCATCGACGGCCTGGCGATTATCCTTCACCCGCAAAACCCGCTGAACCAACTCGATACCGAGCAACTGGCACGCCTCTTCAGTGGCGAGGTCAAAACCTGGGAAGAACTCGGCGGCCGTGGCGGCGCCATTCATCTGTATGCGCGGGATGATCACTCCGGCACCTATGACACCTTCAAGGAACTGGTCCTCAGCCGTCGCGGGAAAACCCTGAGCGGTGCAGCGAAACGTTTCGAGTCCAGCGAGCAATTGTCGGACGCGGTCAGCCTCGATCCACAAGGCATCGGCTTCATTGGCCTGCCGTACGTGCGCTCGGCCAAACCGGTGGCGATTGTCGACGGCCAATCCCAGGCCATGCTGCCGCTCAACAGCCTGATCGCCACGGAAGACTATCCCCTGTCCCGCCGCTTGTTCCTCTACCTGCCGCCCAACGGGAAAAATCCCTGGGCCGACGCGCTGGTGACGTTCGCGCAAAGCGGCCAGGGTCAGGCGATTGTCGCGGCCAACGGGTTTATCGCCCAGACCGTGCAGGCCATGACCGTCACACCCAACGCACTGATGCCCGAGGCCTACCAGGGACTCAGCCGCCACGCCCAGCGCCTGACCGTTAACTTTCGCTTCGAGGAAGGCAGCGCCAGCCTGGACAACAAGGCGCGACAGGACCTGTCCCGAGTGCTCGACTATATAAAGCAGCACGGCAAAACCGATCGGCAGGTCACACTGGTAGGGTTTGGCGATGCCAAGAGCGACCCGGCCCGCGCTGACCTGCTGTCAAAACTGCGGGCCATGGCGGTGCGGCGCGAACTGGTGAAAAGTGGCGTGGTGCTGCGCGACGTTCGCGGGTTTGGCGCCGAAATGCCTGTGGCGGCCAATAGCGCCGATGAGGGGCGGATCAAGAATCGGCGGGTTGAGGTTTGGGTGTATTGAATTTGATGTAGATGTGTTGAATGGGCCGACGCCATCGCGGGCAAGCCCGCTCCCACAAGGATCACACTAAACCTGTGGGAGCCGGGCTTGCCCGCGATGAACGATGACTCGGTGCCTGTTACTGCCCGCTACGCATCATTTCCTTTGGCACGTACTTGCCGATTTCGAACTTGCCGATCGCCGCACGGTGCACTTCGTCCGGGCCGTCGGCCAGGCGCAGGGTGCGCTGCATCGCATACATGTAGGCCAGCGGGAAATCGTTGGAGACCCCTGCCCCGCCATGAATCTGGATCGCCCGGTCAATCACCCGCAACGCCACGTTCGGCGCCACCACCTTGATCTGCGCGATTTCGCTCTTCGCCACTTTGTTACCGACGGTGTCCATCATGTACGCCGCTTTCAACGTCAGCAGGCGCGCCATGTCGATTTCCATCCGCGAATCGGCGATCTTGTCGATGTTGCCACCCAGTCGCGCCAGGGGTTTGCCGAACGCCGTGCGGTTCACCGAGCGTTTGCACATCAATTCCAGGGCACGTTCGGCCATGCCGATCGAACGCATGCAGTGGTGAATCCGGCCCGGGCCGAGGCGACCCTGAGCGATTTCGAAGCCGCGTCCTTCACCCAGCAGCACGTTTTCGTACGGCACACGCACGTTTTCGAACAACACTTCGGCGTGACCGTGGGGCGCGTCGTCATAACCGAACACCGGCAGCGGACGCAGGATCTTTACGCCGGGGGTATCCACCGGAACCAGAATCATCGAGTGCTGTGCATGGCGCGGTGCATCAGGGTTGCTCAGGCCCATGAAGATCAGGATTTTGCAGCGTGGATCGCAGGCCCCGGAGGTCCACCATTTCTTGCCGTTGATCACCCACTCGTCGCCATCGCGCACGGCACGGGCGGCCATGTTGGTGGCGTCGGACGATGCGACGTCCGGTTCGGTCATGGCAAATGCCGAGCGGATTTCGCCGCGCAGCAGCGGCTCGAGCCAGCGTTGCTTCTGTTCTTCGTTGGCGTAGCGCACCAGCACTTCCATGTTGCCGGTGTCGGGCGCGGAGCAGTTGAACGGCTCAGGCCCCAGCAGCGAGCGCCCCATGATCTCGGCCAGGGGCGCGTATTCGAGGTTGGTCAGGCCGGCACCGAGCTCTGACTCAGGCAGAAACAAATTCCACAGGCCCTCCGCCTTGGCCTTGAGTTTGAGTTCTTCCATGATCGCGGTCGGCTGCCAGCGGTCGCCCTCGGCAACCTGGCGCTCGAACACGGTTTCAGCGGGATAGACGTAGGTGTCCATGAACGCTGTCACGCGCTCACGCAGTTCCTGAACCTTGGGCGAATAAGCGAAATCCATGAGCAAGATACCTTCTTGGGGGAGGTTGTTTAGATCATGCAATCGATGCTAGAACAGCTACGAAAATTTACCTAGCCTATTCTCGGCGTGTATTAACATTCATCACCGATATATGATCGGCTGATCTTCAAGGCCAGCCGCCCACACAATAAGAGAGCCGCGTAATGAATCTGAGCAAGGTCGATCTCAACCTTTTCATCGTCTTCGACGCGATCTACACCGAAGCCAACCTGACCCGCGCCGGGCAGATCGTCGGGATTACCCAACCGGCGGTATCCAACGCACTGGCCCGCCTGCGCGAAACCTTCAACGACCCTTTGTTCGTGCGCACCGCCCAGGGCATGGTGCCGACGCCGATGGCCCAGAACATCATCGGCCCGGTACGCAACGCCCTTTCCCTGCTGCGGGTATCGGTGCAGGAAAGCCGCATTTTCAACCCGTTGCAGGCGGTCAAGACCTACCGCATCAGCATGACCGACCTGACCGAGGCGGTGATTCTGCCACCGTTGTTCCAGCGCCTGCGCCGTCTCGCCCCCACGGTGATCATCGAGAGTTTCCTGTCCAAGCGCCGCGAGACCACCAAGGAACTGGCCGCCGGTCGCCTCGATTTTGCGGTGGATGCGCCGCTCAACACCGACCCGCAAGTGCGCCACGTCAAGTTGATGGAAGACCGCTATGTATGCGCCATGCGCAAGGGGCATCCGTTGGCGGGCAAGGAAAAATTCACCCTCGATGATTATCTGGGCCTGACCCACATCCATATTTCCAGCCGCCGCAGCGGTCTGGGGCATGTCGACCTGGCCCTCGGCAAGATGGGCATCCAGCGCAAGATCGCCCTGCGCTCACAGCATTACCTGATGGCATCGCAAGTGCTGCAGCAGACCGACATGGTCATGACCGTTCCGGAGCGCTTCGCCCGTCGTAACGATCTGCACGCCTTCAGCTTGCCGGTCAACGATGTGCCGCCGGTGGAAACCCACCTGTACTGGCACGAAAGCACCGACCAGGATCCGGCCAACCGCTGGATGCGCGAGCAGATGATCGAGTTGTGCCAGCAGGTGACGGCGCACGAGAAGAAGCTGGAAAAGGCGTAGGAAGTTTTACAGCGTCATCGTTCATTGCGGGCAAGCCACGCTCCCACAGGTCAATTTGTCATGCACTTGATTGTGTACGCCGAAAAACGTTGTGGGAGCGAGCCTGCTCGCGATGGGGCCAGCAAAAACAGCAGTCATCCCCTGCCCCTTGACGTAAACGTCAACCTGCCATTAGCTTAGCGCCATGACCTTTTGCGAGCGCTTCCATGAGCAGCCAGACCTACAGCATTTCCGACCTCGCCCGCGAGCTCGACATCACCACCCGGGCGATTCGCTTCTATGAAGAGCAAGGCCTGCTCAGCCCCGAACGGCGAGGTCAGGAACGCATCTATTCGCCCCGCGACAAGGTCAGCCTGAAGCTGATCCTGCGAGGCAAGCGCATCGGCTTCTCCCTGGCCGAATGCCGCGAGCTGATCGAGCTCTACGACCCTTCCAGCGGTAACACCAAGCAATTGCACAGCATGCTGGCGAAAATCAGCGAGCGTCGGGAACAGCTGGAACAGCAACTGCTGGACATCGAGCAGATGAAACTCGAACTCGATACGGCGGAAGAACGCTGCGTCCAGGCGCTGGAGCAGACCCTCAAAAGCCAGGAATCGGTTCAATAAGACAACACAATCCCCTTGTGGGAGCGTGCCTGCTCGCGATGGTCGTTAACGATAACGCGTGTTTGCTGGATAAACGCGGTGCCTGGGAGCCCATCGCGAGCAGGCTCGCTCCTACAGGGTTCTCCGAACAATCAGCACAGGTCCAATGCCATGTCCCTCCCCACCCACGTACGCCTTGTCGAAGTCGGCCCGCGCGACGGTCTGCAAAATGAAGCCCAACCCATCAGCGTTGCCGACAAGGTACAACTGGTCGACGCGCTGACGGCTGCCGGCCTGGGCTATATAGAAGTCGGCAGTTTCGTCTCGCCCAAATGGGTACCGCAGATGGCGGGCTCTGCGGATGTCTTCGCGCAGATCCAGCGTAAACCCGGGGTGACTTACGGCGCGCTCGCCCCCAACCTTCGAGGGTTTGAAGACGCCATCGCCTCCGGGGTCAAGGAAGTCGCGGTGTTTGCGGCGGCCTCCGAAGCGTTTTCCCAACGCAACATCAATTGCTCGATCAGCGAAAGCCTGGAGCGTTTCGTGCCGATCATGGAGGCGGCCAGACAACACGGCGTGACCGTGCGTGGTTACGTGTCCTGTGTGCTGGGCTGCCCCTATGAAGGTAACGTCGCACCGGAACAAGTCGCTCGGGTCGCCCGCGAGCTCTACGCCATGGGCTGCTACGAGGTATCCCTGGGCGACACCATCGGCACCGGCACCGCGGGCGCCACCCGCAAGATGTTCGACGTGGTTTCCGCTGTCGTGCCACGGGACAAACTGGCCGGGCACTTCCACGACACCTACGGCCAGGCCATGGCCAACATCTACGCCAGCCTGCTGGAAGGTATCTCGGTATTCGACAGCTCCATCGCCGGCCTCGGCGGCTGCCCTTACGCCAAGGGCGCCAGCGGTAACGTCGCCACGGAAGATGTGGTGTACCTGCTCAATGGGCTGGGTATCGACACGGGAATCGACCTGGACGCCCTGATCCTCGCCGGCCAGCAAATCTGCACAGTGCTGGGGCGGCCCACCGGTTCGCGCGTGGCCAAGGCACGTAGCGCTCAGTGAGGGCGCGGTTGTGTCCGGGTGTTACCGCTGCGGCTGGGCGTGGGGCAAAAGCGAGTAACACGGAAACAAATTGTCGGGGTTTACCTGAGGGAAAAACCCTACACTTTTATTAAGCCGTTGATTTTAAATGATTTTTAAAAGTTGGCACGACACCTGCTATCTCTATGGCATAACAAGAATAAAAAAAGCGGCACAACCAATAAAAACAAGACGTAACGACTCTGACATAACAAAAACAACACGGCAGAGACGCAGCTAACAGATTTTTTTGGAGAAGGTGTGCTTTTCAGGGTGCTTTTCGGAGTTACCCGCAACCGGGCAGAGAACAATAAAACTACCTTCAGGTAGCTCCCGAATCGGTTGGATCGCTCAGCGAGAAAGTAGATCAGCGCTCAAAAAAATACGTTTGCTCTTGATCCCGGATGGGGATCGAAAAAAACAGCGGTAAAGGGTCACGGTCACCAAAAACAACAACAGACCGCCCCTCAATAATAAAAAAAGAGCACGCGCAACGAAAAATTAAAGGGGAGCTTCGGCTCCCCTTTGTGCTGTCTGGCATTCGGTATTTTCACCGCCCTTTGTAGGAGCAGCCTGCTCGCGATAGCGGTGGGTCGGTCGACATCCAAGTTGAATGTGCTATCGCCATCGCGAGCAGGCTCGCTCCCACAGGGGTTTGCGTTAGTCGTTATTGCTACGCAACTCCTCGATGCTGATCTCGCGCATCCGGAATTTCTGGACCTTGCCGGTCACCGTCATCGGAAACTCCTCGACGAACTTGAAGTAACGCGGTGTCTTGAAGTGCGCGATGCGCTCCTTGCACCAGGCTTGCAGTTCCTGCTCGGTCGCGCTGTGACCGGGGTGGAATTTGATCCAGGCAACAATCTCCTCGCCATAGCGCGAGCAAGGAATCCCGATCACCTGCACATCGGCCACGGCCGGGTGGGTGAAGAAGAACTCTTCCAGCTCCCGTGGGTAAATGTTCTCGCCGCCACGGATGATCATGTCCTTGTTGCGCCCGGCAATGCACACGTAACCCTCGTCGTTCATGCTCGCCAGGTCCCCGGTGTGCATCCAGCCCGCCTGATCGATTGCTTCGGCAGTGCCTTCGGGGTTGTTCCAGTAGCCGAGCATCACGCTGTAACCGCGGGTGCACAGTTCGCCGATGGTGCCGCGCGGCACCAGGTTGCCCGCCTCATCAATGATTTTGCTTTCCAGTTGCGGCTGGGTTCGGCCGACGGTGGTCACGCGCAACTCCAGGTCATCTGACGGCCCGGTCTGCAAGGACACGGGGCTGGTTTCCGTCATGCCGTAGGCAATCTGCACTTCGCTCATGTGCATTTCGCTGATGACCCGCCGCATCACCTCAATCGGACAGGTCGCGCCCGCCATGATCCCCGTGCGCAGGGTCGACAGATCGAAATCGTTGCGTTGAGGCTGATCGAGCATGGCGATGAACATGGTTGGCACGCCGTACAGCGCAGTGGCTTTCTCTTCGGCGACGGTGTTCAGGGTCAGCAGCGGATCGAAGGCGTCACTGGGGTAAATCATGGTGCTGCCGTGGGTGATACAACCCAGATTGCCCATGACCATGCCAAAGCAGTGATAGAGCGGCACCGGAATGACCAGGCGATCGGCGGCGGTCAGGCCAAGGCTTTCACCGACCATGTAACCGTTGTTGAGAATATTGTAGTGACTGAGGGTCGCGCCTTTGGGAAACCCGGTGGTACCGGAGGTGTACTGGATGTTCACCGCCTGGTCGAAATGCAGGCTGTCCTGGCGCTCGTGCAATTGCTCGACCGACACCCCGGCCGCCAGATCGCTCAGCTGCGACCAGGGCAGGAAACCGACGGGTGGCTGCGCATCAAGGCTGATGACGCCGCGCAACGCCGGCAAGCGATCACTCTGCAGCTTGCCAATGGATTGCTCCGCCAGTTCCGGCACCAGGCCTTGCAGCATGGCGTGGTAATTGGAGGACTTGAACGCCCCGGCACAGACCAGCCATTGGCAGCCGGATTGCTTCAACACGTATTCCAGTTCGGAACTGCGGTAGGCGGGGTTGATGTTGACCAGGATCACGCCGATCTTCGCGCTGGCGATCTGACTGATGCACCACTGAGCGCAATTCGGCGCCCAGATCCCCAGGCGGTCCCCGGTCTGCAGGCCCAGCGCCAGCAGGGCTCTGGCGTGCAGGTCCGCCGCGTCCGCCAATTGCCGCCAGGTGTAGCGCAGCTGTTGATGGCGCACGACCAGCGCCTCGCCGTCCGGGTACTGCGCGGCGGTGTTGTCGAACACCTGGCCAATGGTCATCGCCAGCAAGGCTTTGTCCTGGGAACCGCGGGTGTAGCTGCGCTGCGGATGTGCACTGGGTTGATCCATGACGACCCCTATTGTCTTTATTGTTGGTGCGCGGCATGTGTGGCGAGGGTGCTTGCTCCCTCGCCACAGAGTGCGACGCCAGTCTGTAAGAACAACTCTACTCTCGCTCAAGTTGACGTTAACGTAAAGGGCGATTGACAGCCATTCGTCACAGGCTTACGTTAACGTAAAGGTGAGAGCTGAATCACTGCCCTCCCCACCCAACAAAAAAGCCAAAAGGTGCCCCATGAGCTATCCATCCCTGAACTTTGCCCTCGGTGAAACCATCGACATGCTGCGCGATCAGGTTCAGTCCTTCGTCGCCAAAGAGATCGCCCCGCGCGCCGCTCAGATCGACATCGACAACCTGTTCCCCGCCGACCTGTGGCGCAAGTTCGGCGACATGGGCCTGCTGGGCATCACCGTGCCGGAAGAGTACGGCGGCGCTGGCCTGGGGTACCTGGCCCACGTGGTGGCCATGGAAGAAATCAGCCGCGGTTCGGCTTCGGTTGCACTGTCCTACGGCGCGCACTCCAACCTCTGCGTCAATCAGATCAACCGCAATGGCAACCACGAGCAGAAATCCAAATACCTGCCGAAACTGATTAGCGGCGAGCACATCGGCGCCCTGGCGATGAGCGAACCGAACGCCGGCTCCGACGTGGTATCGATGAAGCTGCGCGCCGACAAGCGCGGCGATCACTACGTGCTCAATGGCAGCAAGACCTGGATCACCAACGGTCCGGACGCCAACACCTACGTGATCTACGCCAAGACCGACCTGGAAAAAGGCCCCCATGGCATCACCGCCTTCATTGTCGAGCGCGACTGGAAAGGCTTCAGCCGCAGCAACAAATTCGACAAGCTCGGCATGCGCGGTTCGAACACTTGCGAACTGTTTTTCGATGACGTCGAAGTCCCGGAAGAAAACATCCTCGGCGTGCTCAACGGCGGCGTGAAAGTGCTGATGAGCGGTCTCGACTACGAGCGCGTCGTGCTCTCGGGTGGCCCGACCGGGATCATGCAGGCCTGCATGGACCTGATCGTGCCGTACATCCACGACCGCAAGCAGTTCGGCCAAAGCATCGGCGAATTCCAGCTGATCCAGGGCAAAGTGGCCGACATGTACACCCAACTCAACGCCAGCCGCGCCTACCTGTACGCCGTGGCCCAGGCCTGCGAGCGCGGCGAAACCACGCGCAAGGACGCTGCCGGCGTGATCCTCTACAGCGCCGAACGCGCCACGCAAATGGCCCTCGACGCGATCCAGATTCTTGGCGGCAACGGCTACATCAACGAATTCCCGGCCGGTCGTCTGCTGCGTGACGCCAAGCTGTATGAAATCGGCGCCGGTACCAGTGAGATCCGTCGCATGCTCATCGGCCGCGAACTGTTCAACGAAACCCGCTAAACGGAGCTGTCCATGGCTATCCTGCATACCCAGCTCAACCCCCGTTCGGCGGAGTTCGCCGCCAACAGCGCGGCGATGCTCAAACAGGTCGACGCCCTGCACACCCTGCTCGCCCAAGTGGCGCAAGGTGGCGGACCGAAAGCGCAAGAACGCCACACCTCGCGGGGCAAACTGCTGCCCCGTGAGCGCATCAATCGCCTGCTCGATCCAGGCTCGCCGTTTCTCGAAATCAGCCAATTGGCCGCCTACGGGGTTTATGGCGAAGACGTTCCCGCCGCTGGCGTGATTGCCGGGATCGGCCGTGTGGAAGGCGTCGAATGCATGATCGTCGCCAACGATGCCACCGTGAAAGGTGGCTCGTACTACCCGCTGACCGTGAAAAAGCACCTGCGCGCCCAAACCATCGCCCAGCAAAACCGCTTGCCGTGCATCTACCTGGTGGACTCCGGCGGCGCCAACCTGCCGCGCCAGGATGAAGTGTTTCCGGATCGCGAGCACTTCGGGCGGATCTTCTTCAACCAGGCCAACATGAGCGCCATGGGCATTCCGCAGATTGCCGTGGTCATGGGTTCCTGCACCGCTGGCGGCGCCTATGTCCCGGCGATGGCCGACGAAGCGATCATGGTCCGCGAGCAAGCGACGATCTTCCTCGCCGGCCCACCGCTGGTGAAAGCCGCGACCGGTGAAGTGGTCAGCGCCGAAGACCTGGGCGGGGCCGATGTGCACTGCAAGATCTCGGGCGTGGCCGACCATTACGCCGAGAGCGACGAGCACGCCCTGGCCCTGGCCCGCCGCAGCATCGCCAACCTCAACTGGCGCAAACAGGGCGAGGTTCAGCAACGCACACCGATCGCCCCGCTCTACAGCAGCGACGAGTTGTACGGCGTGGTCTCGGCCGATGCCAAGCAACCGTTCGACGTGCGCGAAGTGATTGCCCGGTTGGTGGACGGTTCGGTGTTCGACGAATTCAAGGCGCTGTTCGGGACCACGCTGGTGTGCGGTTTTGCTTACCTGCACGGTTATCCGATCGCGATCCTCGCCAACAACGGGATCCTCTTCGCCGAAGCCGCGCAAAAAGGCGCGCACTTCATCGAGCTGGCGTGCCAGCGCGGCATCCCGTTGCTGTTCCTGCAAAACATCACCGGCTTCATGGTCGGGCAGAAATACGAGGCCGGCGGTATCGCCAAGCACGGCGCAAAACTGGTGACCGCCGTGGCGTGCGCCAAAGTGCCGAAATTCACGGTGATCATCGGCGGCAGCTTCGGTGCCGGTAACTATGGGATGTGCGGCCGTGCTTATGACCCACGTTTCCTGTGGATGTGGCCGAACGCGCGCATCGGCGTGATGGGTGCCGAGCAGGCGGCTGGCGTGCTGGTGCAGGTCAAGCGCGAGCAAGCCGAGCGCAGTGGCCAGGGTTTCAGCGCCGAGCAGGAAGCCGAGATCAAGCAACCGATCCTCGACCAATACGAGGAACAGGGCCACCCCTACTATTCCAGCGCACGGCTGTGGGACGACGGCGTCATAGACCCGGCGCAGACCCGCGATGTCCTGGGCCTGGCCTTGTCCGCGTCGTTGAACGCGCCAATCGAACCGAGCCGCTTCGGCGTGTTCCGGATGTGATCCGACCCTGTAGGAGCGAGCTGGCTCGCGATGGACGTTAACGATAACGCGTGTGTTCCGGATAAACGCGTCGCCCTTCAGTCCATCGCGAGCTGGCTCGCTCTTGCAAGTGCCGTGGAGAATAAAAAATGAGCGACTTCAACACCCTCGAATTGCTGACCGACCCTCGGGGTTTCGCCACCCTGTGGCTCAGCCGCGAAGAAAAGAACAACGCGTTCAACGCCGAGATGATCCGCGAATTGATCCTCGCGCTGGACAAGGTATCGAACGACGCCAGCCTGCGTTTTCTGCTGGTGCGTGGCCGCGGCAAGCATTTCAGCGCCGGAGCCGACCTGGCCTGGATGCAGCAATCGGCCGAACTCGATTACCACACCAACCTCGACGACGCCCGGGAACTGGCGGAGTTGATGTACAACCTCGCCAAACTGAAAGTGCCGACCCTGGCGGTGGTGCAAGGCGCCGCCTTCGGTGGCGCGCTGGGCCTGATCAGTTGCTGCGACATGGCCATCGGTGCCGATGACGCGCAATTCTGCCTGTCAGAAGTCCGCATCGGCCTGGCACCGGCGGTGATCAGCCCGTTCGTGGTGCAAGCCATCGGCGAACGGGCCACCCGCCGTTATGCCTTGACCGCTGAACGCTTCGGCGGGCAACGGGCGCGGGAACTCGGTTTGTTGTCGGAGAGCTATCCGCTGATCGATCTGGAGCAAAAGGTCGAACAGTGGATCGACAACCTGCTGCTCAACAGCCCCGCCGCCATGCGTGCCAGCAAGGATCTGCTGCGTGAAGTCGGCGATGGCTCGCTGAACCCGGCATTGCGTCGCTACACCGAGAACGCCATTGCCCGCATCCGCGTCAGCCCTGAAGGCCAGGAAGGCCTGCGCGCCTTTCTGCAAAAACGTCCGCCGAGCTGGCAGGCCGAAACCACCACCAAGGAGCCCCGTTGATGAGCGCACCTGTTATCACCTCTGTGCTGGTGGCCAACCGTGGCGAAATCGCTTGCCGGGTCATGCGTACCGCCAAGGCCCTGGGCCTGACCACCGTGGCCGTGCACAGCGCCACTGACCGTGACGCCCGCCACAGCCGCGAAGCCGATATTCGCGTCGACCTCGGTGGCAGCAAAGCCGCCGACAGCTACCTGCAAATCGACAAACTGATCGCCGCCGCCAAGGCCAGCGGCGCCCAGGCCATCCACCCCGGTTACGGCTTTCTGTCGGAAAACGCCGGGTTCGCCCGTGCGATCGAAGCGGCCGGCCTGATTTTCCTCGGCCCGCCCGCCTCGGCCATCGACGCCATGGGCAGCAAGTCGGCCGCCAAAGCCTTGATGGAAACCGCTGGCGTGCCGCTGGTGCCCGGTTATCACGGTGAAGCGCAAGACTTCGAGACCTTCCGCGCGGCCTGTGAGCGCATCGGTTACCCGGTGCTGCTCAAAGCCACGGCCGGTGGTGGCGGCAAGGGCATGAAAGTGGTCGAGGACGTCAGCCAACTGGCCGAAGCCCTGGCCTCGGCCCAGCGTGAAGCGCAATCGTCGTTTGGCGATTCGCGGATGCTGGTGGAGAAATACCTGCTCAAGCCGCGCCACGTGGAAATCCAGGTGTTCGCCGATCAACACGGCAACTGCCTGTACCTCAACGAACGTGACTGCTCGATTCAGCGTCGCCACCAGAAAGTCGTCGAGGAAGCACCGGCACCAGGCCTGAGCCCGGAACTGCGGCGTGCCATGGGCGAAGCGGCCGTGCGCTCGGCCCAGGCCATTGGTTATGTCGGCGCCGGCACCGTGGAGTTTTTGCTGGATGCGCGCGGCGAGTTCTTCTTCATGGAAATGAACACGCGTCTGCAAGTCGAGCACCCGGTCACCGAAGCCATCACCGGCCTCGACCTGGTGGCCTGGCAGATTCGCGTCGCGCGCGGTGAAGCACTGCCCATGACCCAGGATCAGGTTCCGCTGATCGGCCATGCCATTGAAGTGCGGCTGTATGCCGAAGACCCGGGCAATGACTTCCTGCCGGCGACCGGGCGCCTGGAGTTGTATCGTGAATCGGCCGAGGGACCGGGGCGTCGTGTCGACAGCGGCGTTGAGGAAGGCGATGAGGTTTCACCCTTCTACGACCCGATGCTCGGCAAGTTGATTGCCTGGGGCGAGGACCGTGAACAGGCGCGTCTGCGCCTGCTGAGCATGCTCGATGAGTTCGCCATTGGCGGACTCAAGACCAACATCAACTTCCTGCGTCGAATCATTGCCCATCCGGCGTTCGCCGCAGCGGAACTGGATACCGGGTTCATTCCGCGTTATCAGGAGCAACTATTGCCGGCGCCGGCGGCGCTCAGCGACGACTTCTGGCAAGCCGCCGCCCAGGCATTTGCCCAGAGCCAGCCTCGTTCACCGCGCTTCGATGACCCGAGTTCGCCTTGGGCCGCCAGCAACGGTTTCCGCGCCGGATTGCCATCGGAAATCACCCTGCACTTGAGTTGCGAAGGCCAGGACCGCGCGCTGACGCTGGGCGCCATCAACGCCCAGGGCGCGCAACTCAAGGGTGAGCAATTGCTCACCGAGCACGACGGCGTGCGACGCCAGCATCGGACCATCCGCCGTGGTGAGCGGGTCTATCTGCAATGGGATGGCGAGTTGCGCCGCATCGAAGCCTATGACCCGATCAGCGCCGTCGAAGCCAGTCACAGCCATCAGGGCGGGCTGACCGCTCCCATGAACGGCAGCATCGTACGAGTGCTGGTAGAGGCCGGGCAAACGGTCGAAGCCGGGGCGCAACTGGTGGTGCTCGAAGCGATGAAGATGGAGCACAGCATTCGTGCGCCACACGCCGGGGTGATCAAGGCGCTGTATTGCCAGGAAGGCGAGATGGTCAGCGAAGGCAGTGCGCTGGTCGAACTCGAAGAAGCGTGAAATGAAGATCGGTCCTGCGCCTTGCGAGGACCGATCCGGTCAGAACTTGGCTGTCGCCTGAACCACCACGCCGATGATTCGGCAGTCGTCGGTGTAGAGGGCTTTGGGATACGTCGGATTGAGCGGGACCAGGTAACGCTGCCCGCCCTCTTCGATCAGCTTGCGAAAGATCGCCTCGGCGCTGTCCGGCCATTGCGCGATGACCAGTTTGCCAGGCTCCACTGCCACGTCCGGGTCCACCAGAATCAACATGCCTTCGCCAATGCTCAGGCCACTGGGAGCGGTCATCGCGTCGCCGGTCACCGTCAGCCAGAATGCCGAGCCTTGGGCGTGGTAGTCCGACAATTCAAAACGGTACTGCGCCCGTTCTCCGTCGCGCACTTCAGCGGTTGCCTTCCAGTCACTGACCGGGTAACGAAAGTACGGATTGTACTTTTGCGTCAGGGAAACTTCGTCGTCCTTCGCGTCCGTGGTTTCGCGGATCACCAGCGCCACTTCCAAAAAGTCCATGCCGAGCGCCTTCAACACCCGATTCATGTTCTCGACACCCGGCTCGCGACGTTTATTCAGCCAATGGCCAATGCCGCCCTGGGACATCCCGAGGCGTTCAGCGAGTATTTCCTGAGTGACTTTGAGTTCACTCATCTTGGCCTTGACCAATTCGATCCATTTATCCATGGGCGGCACGATACTGGGGCAACTCCGGCCATCAAAACACAAATTGTAGTATTAAACCCATGGTCACAAATACAAATCGTACTAGGATGAGCTCACGGATCTGAACCTATCACGGAGCTTGCCATCACCATGACCCAACAACCGGCCAACGAACTGCCCGACATGCAAATCGACACCTCCCTCACCTCGCCCCAAGGCTCCGCCGCCGCCCAGCGGGCGCTGGACTACTACTTGAAGCCGGCGGTTTCAGAGAACGAGGTCGAGGAGCGCTTCTTTGATGTGAACCGCAACATCAGCAGTGAAGAGGCATTGGTCCATGCTTCCGATCTGCTGCGTTGTGCCGCAGCCATCGCCTACGAGTCAGCCAATCACCTGCAGGGCGCCAGTCGGGACCTGGCGTTTTCGGCAGTGCATATGATCGATATGGCCAAAGCCATGGTCACCCGCTCCCTGGAGGGGCACCAGAAAGCATAAGAGGAAGGCGCTGACAGAGGATCGGAAAGAACTTTCCGATGCCAAGACAAAAAAAGCTTGACCCTTAAACGAGAATGATTATTATTGCGTCATCTGGTCGCGAGATCAGTCGATGGATCAAGGGACCTCAGGTCGGACTTTTGGTCTATCTCCTCATCAGGCTAATCACGGTTTTTGACCCGGCTTATTGCCGGGTCTTTTTTTTGCGCGTTTTCTGGCGATCTGGTCTTCAAGTGCCGCATACACGCACTGGCGCGGACGATATCAGAAGAATGTCCGCTGGCATGGGCAGCCCGGCATCATTGGGGCGCACCACCAAAAAATAGCACTTGAGAATCAATTCCACAGTCTCTAAGCTGCGACAGCGTCAAGGAAGACGCCCCCGTTTTACATCATCTGTCTGCCCCCCGTTCCTTGTCTCTGCGATGACCTGTCTTGCCGTCACCCTCAGGTTGAAGCGGGTATGCAGGCGAGGATGCAACACCCTCGCCCTCCTGACCTCAATACACCACGATATGCGAATCCGCCCGTAACGGGTCAGGCCGCACACCTCATGCCCACGGCGCCAAAGCGGGTTGAGATCGGGGCCGGCTATATAGAGGGGCAGGCTGCATGGAGCGCACCAAACGAAGAACGCGTAGAAATGCCCCCATTCTGCAACTCGATAGCCTCAAAACAGTGCTGGTGGTAACACGGATGATCGCTACGCTGAGAAGGAGCGCTTCGTGGCGGACACGGGCCCCGCAGGAAGGGTGAAACGTTTTTTCAGTCGCTCCTAACCCCCTTCTCTTGCGTGTAAAGTAGCCGCCATAAAATCTAAACAGGAACCCAACCGTGGCTAAATCCTCTCTCGACATCAGTGCCAACTTCGACAGCGGCAACATTGAAGTGCTGGACATCAGCAACCCGCTGCAGGCGCTGCTGGCCATCAAGCCCGACACCCGCAGCCAGCATTTTCAATGGTTCCACTTCAAAGCCAGCGGCCTGCATGTCGGACAGGAGCACTGGTTTCGCCTGAACAATGCCAGTAAGTCCTCTTACAACAAGGCTTGGGACGGTTATCAGGCGGTGGCGTCCTACGATCATGTGAACTGGTTTCGCGTACCGACCATCTTCGAAGGCGACTGCCTGCGTTTCAGTCTTGAAGCGACCCAGACCCACGCCTGGTTCGCCTACTTCGAACCCTACAGCCGTGGCCGTCACGACTGGTTGATCGAGCAGGCGCTGACCAAGGCCGGCACGGAACTGCTGGCCACCGGCAAGAGCGTCGAAGGTCGGGACATTCAGCTGTTGCGCAAAGGCTCGGGCGCCGAAGGCCAGCGCAAGGTGTGGATGATCGCCCAGCAACATCCCGGCGAGCATATGGCGGAATGGTTCATGGAAGGCGTGATCGAACGTTTGGAAAAACACGATGATCCGGTACTGAACAAGCTGCTGGCCAGTGCCGACCTGTACCTGGTGCCGAACATGAACCCGGACGGTGCCTTCCACGGTCACCTGCGCACCAACGCCATGGGCCAGGAC
The DNA here is from genome assembly GCF_054481235.1 of Pseudomonas fluorescens group sp. PF-69. NCBI lineage: Bacteria > Pseudomonadati > Pseudomonadota > Gammaproteobacteria > Pseudomonadales > Pseudomonadaceae > Pseudomonas > Pseudomonas fluorescens group sp. PF-69. Next base: position 6,053,295 of record NZ_JBTMNC010000001.1, read on the forward strand.
CTGAACCGCGCCTGGCAGAGCGCCAGCCCGGAAATCAGCCCCGAAGTCTTTTTTGTACAGCAACAGATGGAAAAGTACGGCGTCGACCTGTTTCTCGACATTCACGGCGATGAAGAAATCCCCTACGTGTTCACCGCCGGCTGCGAAGGCAATCCAGGCTACACACCGCGAATCGAAAAACTGGAAGAGCACTTTCGCAATCATCTGAAGCACCTGACCAAGGACTTCCAGACCAAACATGGCTACACCCGCGACGAACCGGGCAAGGCCAACATGACGCTGGCGTGCAACAGCGTGGGTGAGAAATTCGATTGCCTGTCGCTGACCCTGGAAATGCCGTTCAAGGATAATGATGATCATCCGAACCCGCTGACAGGCTGGTCGGGCAAGCGGTCGAAGCAGTTGGGGAAAGATGTGTTGACCACGGTGGCCGAGATGGTTGATACGTTGCGCTGATCAACTCGTTGGCTGCATGCATTGCATGCAGCCATTCCACTTTTTATGAGTCATGTCACAGTAAAAATTATAATAGTTAATCAACAACTACATTACTGCGCTGAGAAACCACTCCAGCGGGACTTACCGCTTTAACATAGTAAATCCACTCTCTGCTACTTTTACTCGTGGTAAAGACCAACCCGGTGGTGTCGCCAATTTTAGTTCCTGATGGAATCATAGTATTCATTTTATAAATTTCATAACGGACGCTTGGTTGTGTTAAGGCTTGCCAGGCGAACGAAATAGAGGTGGCCGTTGAACCTGTTTTCCGAAATTCTGTTGGCGCCGGAGGTGGGCCATACTCGGGACGCCCACAGATGTAAGCCACTCGTCCTCCAACCACCCGCCGACCTCGTATATATTCGCCCTCTGGGCAAACGTAGGTGCGGTCAATATCGCCCGTGGGAGGTATATGGCTTGTATCTGGAATTAGCACGGGTGTGGAGTCCGACTGTATAAGACTTACGCAGATGATTCCCCTTAGGTTAAATGTAATTGCCTCCCCGGCTTGAACCTTATTATCGGGACACATCGACATAGCGCCAGAGATTCGTTCTGAGTCAGCAGGACGCAAGTTTTGACCTTGAAACTGAGGCGTCACACACCCGACAAAGTATTTTTCGCGAAGCGCTTCATACTTGTCGCCGGCCATCACCCCGCTGTTGCCCATGCATGACACAGTAAATGGATGTTCAAGAGGACCGAGCCATACGATAGTCTGGCTCACATTACTGGCCTCGGGGCTTGGCGCCAAAGACGGCACGGATTTCGACTGATTAACAGATGAACATCCCCCCACCAATACAGCTACTGAAACAACCCACAGTATATTCAGAGCGCACTTCGCATTCGTCCATCGTGTTAATCCAAACATGATCATATTCCTTCTTGTATCCAAATTATCTGAAGCCACACCGCTATTCACACAGCAGTTAAAAACCATTGGATCAGCATTTGTAAAAGAAAGAACCTGTCAAAAGTAACAGTGCCCTATATTTTATTTATACTGTTTGGCAATAAAAATCCCTAACGAACATTCACCTTGGCACCACCAACCAAAGTTACGTTTCGCTGATAATTTTTAATATCAAAAAAATCGCAGCCTCCGGCAGCTCAGGTATCCATATTCTTCTGAGCTGCCGGAGGCTTGGACTGCATTCGGAAGAGCTTTTTTCAAACTGCGACTAACCGCGATCCTTGCCCCGCAACATGCTGTCCAGCACGTCATCCCGACGCACCCAGCCATGAAACAGCGCCGCAGCCAAATGCAGCAACACCGTCAAGAACAGCAGATAAGCCAGATACCCGTGGGCCTTGCGCAGGAAGGCAAATACTTGCGCGTTGGCCGGCAGGATCGACGGCAATTGCAACGAACTGCTGAGCATCACCGGTTCGCCCGAGGCCGAAATCATCGCCCAGCCCAGCAGCGGCAATATCAACATCAGGGCGTACAGCAGCACGTGGGAGGCCTTGGCCGCCAGCGCTTGCCAACCCGGCAAGTCCGCGGGTAACGGCGGCTGTTGCGTGGAGAACCGCACGAGCAGACGCACGATCACCAACAGCAGAATGGCGACGCCCAAGGGTTTGTGCAGGTGAATCAGCCATTCATGACGCTCGGACACCGAGGCCACCATGCCTGCGCCGATGAACAGCATGGCGATGATCATCAGCGCCATCAGCCAGTGCAGCAGCCGCGCCAGGGGAGCGAAATGGTTCGGTTGGGCGCTCATTGCTTGGCCTCCTGTTTGGCGGCGGGTAACTGGCTGACTTCGCTGGTGCGGCGCAGGTAGGAATTGGCGTAACCGGCCGAACGTGCGGCGAGCAACGGGTCGTCGGAACCTTCGATCCCGGCTGGCAATACCAACGGGTCGTAGTTGATGTCACGGCACTCGCCACTGAGCTGCGGCTGGGTGCTTTCAAGGACCAGGGTGCCGGCGTTCAGCACCTTGCGTCCGTCGGGCCAGGCCTTGCTCGCGTCGTTGACCGGGTCGCCGGGGTTGGCCAGGGTGATGTTCAATTGCCAACGCAACGGCCCTGCGGCGATGCGTTGAACCAGGTCTTTTTCCAGATAATCGCTGCCCTCCGGGGCCGTCGCGCCCGGTGCATCTTGAGCCACCGGCACCATGCTCCAGCGCACCGCCTGCCGTTGTCCGGCGGCGTTCACCAGGTAAAACGCGTTGACGCTGTTGTAGGTTTCCGTCACGTAACTGGCCGACGGCTTGGCGGTCTTGATCCAGGCCAGGAACGGTGCGGCTTCAGGGTGCGAGCCGAAGAACGCCGGCACCGCCGCCGGGTTCGGCTTGCCGGTGGCCGGGTCTGGCGACTGGGCTTGTTGCAATTGATAGAACGCCTCGGGCGTGCCCACCGGAAACACCGGCATGCTGTTCATCCCGGTGCGCCATTGCTGGCCGTTGGCCTGGGTGAAGCGCAACGCCAGGCTGCGGATTGGCACGGCACTGTCCGGCGCATAAGGATTACCCGCCGGCAAGGCGAAACGCCCGACCACCGGGGTCCGCGCTTCGTTGAACACCTGTGCCGAGGAGTAACTGCGCGCTTCGCCGCTGCTCTCGAAATGGCCGATCACGCACACGCCTTTGGAGTGATTGCGCCGGAACCCTGGGTGCACGCCGTTGTTGGTTTCCAGCACATTGATCAGCTTTTTCGGCGTCAGCCGTTGTGGGTCGAGGGTGCCGTTGACGTAGGCAAACGCCCCAGCCACAACAGCGACGACCACGGCAATGCCCGCCAGGCGCATCATCAGGCTCGCGGTACTCAGGGGTGGCCGGGTGGGCGGTGTTGATCGATCTACCATGAAGGACTCCAGGGCCATCGGCCACAAGTGAGAAGAACCAGACAGACGATCCCCCCGAGGGTTTATTCCATCGTTCGGTATTTATTTTTTCCGGCGTGGAATAACCTCGATTGCCATGCGTCTTCCTGGACACTCACCACAGCGTAGTGACTGGTCAGAACTTCATGAATGATATCGACGAACAATTGCGGGAAATTATTCCCAGGCTTCGCCGCTTCGCCGTATCGCTGACGCGAAATCCCAGCAGTGCCGACGATCTGGTGCAGTCGTGCCTCGAGCGGGCACTGTCGGCCTGGGGCGACAAGCGGCCCGAGGGAGACCTGCGTGCCTGGCTGTTTTCGATTCTCTATCGGCAGTTCCTCGACGCTCACCGGCGCTCCCGACGCTATGCACGAATGCTCGAGTTCTTCACCGGACGCGACGATGCGCAGCCCTCGGCAGAGCGCACGGTGATCGCCCAATCGACACTGAACGCCTTCGACCAACTGCCCACCGAACAGCGCGCACTGCTGCTTTGGGTATCGGTGGAAGGCCTGAGCTACAAAGAGGTCGCCGAGATTCTCGATGTCCCCACCGGCACGGTGATGTCCCGTCTGTCCCGGGCCCGCCAGGCCTTGCGCCAACTCAGCGATGGTGAAATCAACCGCCCTTCCCTGCGGAGACTCAAATGATCAGCATGCCCCCCAGCGAGCGTGATCTGCACGCTTATGTCGACCACCAACTCAGCGATGACGACCGACGCCTGGTGGAGACTTATCTCTCCGGCAACGCGCCCATTGCCGAGCAGGTGCGCGCCTGGCAAAAGGACGCCCAGCAACTGCGCGCAGCCCTGAGCGGCGCCCTGCAGCAACCGGCCAACCCGGACCTCGATCCGGTGATGATTCGTCAACGCCTCAAACGCCAGTCCCGTCGTCACCTGGCCAGCGCCGCTGTATTGCTGATCGCCGTCGGCATCGGCGGGGTCAGCGGCTGGCAGGCACGGGAGATGACCCTCGCCAGCGCCCCGCTGCCCATGACCGATGCCCTGCAGGCCTACCGACTGATTGCCCAGCAAGGCATCCTGCCAGCCGACTACAAGGTCAGCACCGACGGCGACATGCAAGGCTGGCTCGACCGCTACTTCACCCAGGCCAATCGCCTGCCCGATCTCTCGGGCGCCGGGTTCAAACCGGTCAGCGGGCGTTTGCTCAGCACCGAGCAAGGGCCGGCGGCGATGGTGGTCTATGAGGATCAGGGCGGGCACAAAATCAGCTTCTACGTGCGCCCGCCGGGGCCGAAAAACTTCCTGCTGCCACGGGGCAGTCGGCGTGATGACGGCTTGCAGGCCGAGTACTGGTCAGGGGGCGGCTACAACTATGCGATGGTCAGCCCGGCGGATACGCCGGCGGCGCAGATGCTCCAACAGACAACTCAGTTCTGAGCGCCACATCAATCCCGTAGACGCTGGCCTGGCAGCGTCTGCCGGGTTTCGCATACGTTTTCTCTTTCAGCGTTGCCCACGTAGATCTTCGCGTTGCAGTGGACCACCTGACGGCCCAGACAAAAATGTATCCACGCCCAATTGAATTGATTTTGTAGGGCCTATATCGATTTTCTACAGAACTCCAACTCAAAATAAGTTGTACACACCGCAGTAATCCGTCCAAAAAAAAAACCAGCATTCCATCGACATAACTGGAAGCAAATTCTCCCCTCTGGGTACACTATGGCGCCGCCGCGCGGGAGCCGGCCTGAAGAGTATGGGGTGACATCACAGTGGCCGTTCGACCGCCCAACCGTTCGCGTCTCGCACCGCGCTGGCCGTCGCTGCGCCGCCTGTTCGGCAAGGCCTCGGCTGCGCCCGCCCATGGAACCGCAACCGGCCGGGTCATCCACGATTACTTTCACCGCAAGGCTCATGCGCAGGGCTACACCCTCAGTCACAGTCAGCAGCGCGTGATCGACTGCATGGCGCAACACGCCACAGCACTGCTGGGCAGCGCGGCGCCCCCCTTGCCCGGCCTCTATCTGCACGGCGCCGTGGGTCGCGGCAAGAGTTGGCTGCTCGACGGCTTTTTCCAGGCCATTCCCCTCGAACAAAAACAGCGCCTGCACTTCCACGAGTTTTTTGCCCGGTTGCATCAGGGGATGTTCAGCCATCGCGATCAACCGGACGCGCTGGCGACCACCCTGGATGATTTGCTGTGCGATTGCCGGGTGCTGTGTTTCGACGAATTCCATGTTCATGACATCGGCGACGCGATGCTGATCACGCGCCTGTTCAAAGCGCTGTTCCGTCGAGGCATTCTGCTGCTGGTCACCTCCAATTACCCGCCGGAGGGTCTGTTGCCCAATCCGCTGTACCACGCGCGCTTCAAACCGGTGATCGACCTGATCAACGCGCGCATGCAGGTGATGGAGGTCGGCGGGCCACACGACTACCGCAGCCAGGCCAGAACTCACACGCATCAACTGTTTACCCAGGGTCAATACATCTGGCCCGGCACAGCGTCGCAGCGTCAGGCATCCAACCTGCCACCCGCCGACGCACCGGCCATTGCGCTGCCGGTCGGCCCTCGCCACCTGCCCGCCCGTTTCTGCGAAGACCGCACCATCGGTTTTACCTTCACCGATCTGTGCGAGCAGCCCACGGCGGTCATGGATTACCTGGAGCTGTGCCGACGATTCGATCACTGGATCATCGACGAATTGCCCAACCTGGCCGACTGTTCAATCGCCGCCCAGCAACGCTTCATCAATCTGGTGGACGTTTTGTACGACCAGGACAAGCATCTGGTGCTGATGGGGCAGCATTCATTGCGCGAAAGCCTGGACGGCGATGCCATCGACCTGGCACGTACCCGCAGCCGCCTGGGGCAGTTGGTGGAGGTCCGGGAGCCGGCCTGATCAATCCCACATTGGGTCCGCGCTCGATTAAACAACTGGGTCGACTGCGGGCTCGCTCGCGAAAGCGGTCTGACCGACAACACTCATTCCCGTTATCATGCCGGCCATTCATTTGATCGATGGCGAGCCCCGTTCATGCACACCCTTGCACAATTGCGCGCCGGTACACTGGCAGGCATTACCCGTCTGGACCTCAGCTGCGGCCTGACAGAGTTCCCCCGGGAAATCTTCGACCTGGCGGACTCCCTGGAAGTGCTCAACCTCAGTGGCAATGCCATGAGCAGCCTCCCGGACGACCTGCATCGCCTGACCCGTTTGCGCGTGTTGTTCTGCTCGGACAATCTGTTTACCGAACTGCCGGCCTGCGTGGGCCAGTGCGCGGCGCTGACCATGATCGGCTTCAAGGCCAACCGCATCGAGCACGTGCCGGGCGCCGCGTTGCCACCGCTCCTGCGTTGGCTGATCCTGACCGACAACTGCATCGGCGAACTGCCGACGGAGCTGGGCGAGCGCCCCTACCTGCAAAAACTGATGCTGGCGGGTAACCGGCTGCAACGCTTGCCGGAAAGTTTGCGCAATTGCCATCGGCTGGAGCTGATCCGCATCGCCGCCAACCAGATCAGCCAATTACCCGAATGGCTGCTCGCGCTGCCGAGCCTGACCTGGCTGGCGTACGCCGGTAACCCGTTGGAAACCGAAGCCGACGCGGCCGCCCTGGCAGCCACGGCGAGCATCCCCTGGTCGCAGTTGCGTCTGGAGCAGCTCCTGGGCGAAGGCGCTTCGGGGTTGATTCATCGGGCGGCATGGGCACGACCGGGCCACGCGGACACGCAAGTCGCGGTCAAACTCTACAAGGGCGAAATGACCAGTGATGGCTCGCCGTTGCATGAAATGAACGCCTGTATTACCGCTGGCCTTCACCCCAACCTGATCCGGGTCGAAGGCCGGGTAGTCGATCACCCGCAAGACACCGCCGGGCTGGTGATGCAACTGATCGAACCGAGCTACCGCAACCTTGCCGCGCTGCCGAGCCTGGCGACCTGCAGCCGCGATGTCTACGCCGAAGATACCCGGTTCACGGCCGATGTCGCCTTGCGCATTGCCCGTGGTATCGCCTCGGTCGCCGAGCACTTGCACCGCCAGGGCATTACCCATGGCGACCTCTACGGCCACAATATTCTGTGGAACGCGCAGGGTGATTGCCTGTTGGGGGACTTTGGCGCGGCGTCTTTCCATGCCACGCAGGACACCCTGGAAAGCCGTGCACTGCAACGCATCGAAGTCAGAGCGTTCGGGGTTCTGCTGGGGGAATTGCTGGAGCGGACCGACTCGGGGTTGAGCGCCGAGGGGCGTCTGCGGCTGGAGGATTTGCAGCAGCGCTGCTGTCAGCCTGATGTACTGGCGCGACCGGGGTTCGACGAGGTTATTCAACTGCTGAAAGATTGATGACCGCTGCGCGGTCAATCGCGGGCCAGCCCGCTCCCACAGTGTTCAGCGTCGTACGCATTTTTACGAACGACACAAATACTGTGGGAGCGGGCTGGCCCGCGATGGCGGTGTTACTGGAATTACAACTTAACCCGCCAACCCGACAAACATGTCTTGCACGTCATCATGGTTATCGAGGCCTTCGAGGAAGGCTTCGACTTCAGCCATCTGCTCGTCGCTCAGGCCGCTGACCGGGTTCTTCGGCTGGTAGCCCAGCTTGGCCGACAGTACGGTGAAGCCTTGTCCCGGCAGGGCTTTCTGTACTGCGTCCAGATCCGCAGGCTCGGTCAGGAACAGGGTCGCGCCGTCTTCGCCCGGCTCGAAATCCTGAGCGCCCGCTTCGATGGCGGCCATTTCCGGATCGGCGTCCGGGGTGTCCGGCGAGGCTTCGATCATGCCCACGTGGTTGAAGTCCCAGGCCACCGAACCGGAAGCGCCCAACTGGCCCTTGCGGAATGCGACGCGGATTTCAGCGACGGTACGGTTGATGTTGTCAGTCACGCATTCAACGATCAGCGGCACCTGATGCGGTGCGAAGCCTTCATACGTCACACGATGGTATTGCACGGTTTCGCCCAACAGGCCCGCACCCTTCTTGATGGCGCGATCCAGTGTTTCCTTGGGCATCGAAGCTTTCTTGGCCTGTTCAACCACCAGGCGAAGGTGTGCGTTGGTGGCGACATCAGCGCCGTTGCGCGCAGCAATGGTGATTTCTTTCACCAGTTTGCCGAAGATCTTTCCCTTGGCGTTGGCTGCCGCTTCTTTGTGTTTAACCTTCCACTGTGCGCCCATTACTCACTCTCTTGTCTGTGGCGCCGAGACATCTATTGGCCGACGCATCGCGCAAGTTTACCCGGCCTAAAGTTGGCAATCGACCAAAAATTCTGACCTCGAATCGACAAGTTCACCGGCAGTTGTAGGGCGATTCTGAAACTCCTGTTTGCGATGACCATTAAGGGCTGTGGTTTCGTACCCTCTGCAGCCGTACTCCATGGCAGAAGCGCGTCCGATGCATAACGACAAGGAAAGTCCCTTCACCCTGACACTGCTTGACGACGATTTGAGCCTGCAGGTCGTGCAGTTCAGTGGCCGAGAAGCCCTCAACCAACCCTATCGATTCGAGATTGAAGTGATTGGCCTGGCACCGGCCATGCCGCTGCAACAGCTACTGCACCAAGCGGCGTTCCTGAGCCTTGGGCATGGCCAGGGCATTCACGGCGTACTGCACAACGTCAGTCGCGAACATCGCGGCCCGCACCGGGTCGGCTACAAACTGGTGCTGGGCCCCTCCCTGCAATCGCTGGACCGACATCGTTGCCGACGCATTTTCGAGCCGTCCAGCGTGCCCATGATCCTGCAGCAGTTGCTGGCCGAACATGAGCTACCCGATAACAGCTATCGCTTCGAACTGACCAATGGCCACTATCCTCTGCGACCGTTTTGCATTCAGTACGAAGAAACCGACCTGGCCCTGCTGCAACGGCTGTGCGAGGAGGAAGGCATTCACTATCACTTCGAACACCACCGTCACGGGCACGTTCTGGTGTTCGCCGACGACAGCCTGAGTTTCCCTCAGGAACCGTTGTTGATGCCGTTCCGGAGCGATGCACCCGATGACAGCAACCCATGGCGAATCAGCGAGCTGTTCCAGCGTCACGATTCACGGCCCTTCTCGCCAAGGCTGGATACCCGAGACCGCGGCGCCATGGACACCGACGACGGCGCGGCCAATCATGTCTTTACCCAAGCCATGGCGCCCATGGCCCGCCCCGCTCCCGAACAGCGCCACCGCGATCAACTCGCTCGCCGGCACCTGGAGCGCTTGCGATGCCGGCAAATGCAGATTCACGGCCAAAGTAATCACGGCGAACTGCGCAGCGGCTGCATCGTGCAGGTGACTGAGCACCCACTAACCGGTTTCAACGATCAATGGTTGGTGACCCAGGCGCGTCATCAGGGCGAGCAGGGTTCGATTCTGCAGCACGGCACCTCGGGCGCACCCAGGCGTTACCGCAATCAATTCAGCGCGATTCCCTGGTCAACGGTGTTTCGTCCGGCGCTCGAACAGCCCAGGCCGCGTATCCCCGGTTATCAGCCAGCGCGGGTGCTGGGCCAGACCGGGCAGCAGTCGGCGCTGGATGAGCAAGGTCGCATACAGGTGAGTGTGTGGCCTGCTACGGACAATGAAACCGCAGAAGGCGTGGGCCTCTGGCTGCCCGTCGCGATGACGGGCGCCCGCATCGATCCGGGCCGCTTGCCCATGGCCGGCAGCGACGGCTGGGTCAGTTTCCTCGACAGCGATCCCGACCGCCCGGTGTTCTGCGCCAGCACGGGACACCGTTCCACGCCTCGACCCGCCCGGCGCCATGAGCCACGGAACGATAGCCGTCTGCTGCTCGACTGGTTGATCGACCCCACCGATGCCGAGTCCTGAGCCTCACCCCTTGTCAGCCTTGCCGGCCGCCGCCGCGAACCTGGCCAGGCGCACGTCCAGATGCCGGGGCCGCCGCCCGTGGTCCTCGGCGCGCTCCTTGCGGCGAATGGCGTTGCGCACCATCAGCGAGCCAAGGTAACGAATCGGCTCCGGCGGGAAGAAGCCCAGCGGTCCGTTGACCAGTGGCGAGCGCGTCCAGGGATTGTCCAGGCCCTGGACCATCGAAGCCAGAATCTGCCCGCCCATGTGGCACGGCCCTACCCCGCTGCCGGAATAGCCAAAACCATAGAACAGGTTACCGCTGGCACTCATCTGCCCGAAGAACGGCAACCCTGTGACCGAGCGATCCGACGGACCATTCCAGGTTGCGTCGACCTTGACGTCGGCAAACGCCGGGAAGAAGTCCGTCAGACTGCTGCGCAGCAGACCGGCATAAGGCGATGGCTGATCGAACACCGGCAACATGCGCCCGCCGTAGGCGAACGTGTTGCCGCCCTTGCCGAGCATGATCCGGCCGTCCGGTGTGTTGTGGTAGTAGTGCACGAAAATCCGCGAATCGAGCACAGTGACACCGCTGGTCAAACCGATTTCGTCGAGCAGATCGGGTCGTGGTTCGGTGATCAGCATGTCGCTGGAGACGATCGCCACGCTGCGTTCGAACGGTGGGAATGCCCGTGCCATCCAGGCATTCATCGCCAGCACCACACGGTCGGCGCGAACGCTGCCATTGGCGGTCTGGATGACGGCCGGCTTACCTTCCTCCAGCCCGGTCATGGCGGTGTTTTCATGAATCCGCACGCCAAGCTGCAAGGCCACCCGGCGCAAACCGCGCACCAGTTTGCCTGGCTGCACGCTGGCGGCGGCCGGGGAAAACCAGCCTTCCAGGTGCCTGGTAGAGCCGGCCATGCGCTGTACATCGACCAGCGGCCGCTGGCTGAAGGAGTTGATGCCGTTGCGCTCCAGCGCGGCGATCACCGCGTCGGTCGAGCCGACCTGAGCACGGTTGGTCGCGGTGTAGAGGGTGCCATCGAGGCGGTAGTCGGCGTCCACCGCATACCGTTCGCAGAAGGCCCCGATCGCGTGGATGCTGCGCTCGGATTCCTTGACCAGCCGCACCGCTTCTTCAGCGCCGAACAGGCGTTCAAGGGTGAAATACTTGGCCGACCACGACAGCGCACAACCACCGTTGCGGCCACTGGCGCCGGCGCCACAGATATCGGCTTCGATCAGCACCACTTCCAGGCCGGGGTTCTGCTCCTTGAGCATGATGGCGGTCCATAACCCGGTGTAACCGCCGCCGACGATACAGACGGCGGCGCGGATGTCGCCTTGCAGCGCCGGACAGGTTTCGCACGTCTCGGTCTTCAAGGCCTGCTCCAGCCAAAAGGGTCTCATGGGATCACTCTCCATTCGATAGTCCACACGCCAGCCTGCCGCAAACGCAGCAGGCGGCGACGGACAGGGTTCAGGTACGCAGGGATTTGACGCTTATCGGCCGGTTAGGCACGAGGGGATAGTGGGTTCGCAAGCCACCGGGGCGGCTGTTCCAGTGCGGGATCAACACCAGTGCGGAGAACATCGCGCAGCCAGCGAAGACAATGAACACCGTCACGGTGTCGAAATAACCAGGCAGCAACCCGCCAAGAATCGCCCCGACCGAGCCGCAACCGTTGACGAAACCGGCGGCGGTCGCACCGGCCTTGGCAGTGCCGAAGTCGATGGCGGCCGCGCCGCTGATCATCGAATCCGGTCCATAAAGCGTCAGGCCCATGACAAACAGCAGCGCCACTACCAGCAGCACACTGCCGGTGTGCAGGGCACCCATGAACAGCGCGAGCGACACGGTCAGCGCCAGCAGACTGAGCACACAGGCGGGCATACGTCGGGCGCCGAACACTTTGTCGGAGGCGAGGCCGATCATGATCGGTCCGAGCAACCCGGCCAGTTCGAACGCCGTCGGAATGATCGCCGCGCCGACCTTGCCCACCGAAGGCATCTGTTCGAAAACGATCACCGGGCCCCAAAGCAGAATCGCATAGCGCGCCGGCTTCAGCATGAAGTACGCGAGGCCGAGCACCAGCACCGTACGATTGCGCAGGATTTCCTTTAACGGCTCCAGGACGCTGATTTTGCTTTGAGCCTGTGCCTCTTCAGCGGTCAGCTCGGGCTCGGGCTCCACAGCCGGCAAACCGACGTCTTCGGGTTTGTTGCGTTGAAAAATAAAAAACAGCACGGCGACCAGCCCAACCACCGCCGCACTGGAAATGAACGCCGCATGCCAGCTGCCGATGAGCGTATAGGCCCACCAACCGGCAAAGGGCGATGCCACCAGACCGCCAAAGGCGTAGCAGGAACTCCACAGGCCCAGCACTCGCCCGCGCTGCTCGGCGGGATAGAAACTACCGAGGTTCTTGCACAGCCCCGACCAACCGGTGGACTGCGCCAGGCCTTGAATCAACATGCAAGTGGCGAAAATCGGCAACGTGGCGAAACTGCCCATCACCAGCGCAGCCGCCGCAGAAATCAGCAAGCCGCCCAGCACCACGACCCGCGGGCCGAAGCGATCGGCCAGGATGCCCCAGGTGAATTGCCCGATGGCATATGCGGTCAGATAGATAGCATCGAGGTTGGCCATGGCCATTTTGTCGAGCATGAACGTCGGGTCTTCGCCAATCCCGAGTTTTGCAACAGAGAATGCTTTGCGAGTGAAGTAGAAAGCGGCGTAGGCGAGCCAGGTGATCGCGAAGATCTGCACGCGCCAACGTTTGATGGTGCCGATGTGCTTGTTCATTGTGGTTCTGACCTCAGGGTGTGAGTGTGCCGGCAGAATTGAAAGAAAACGCCTGTGTTTTTTATTGTTGAGCACTGCGAAATCACCTTGTCCCTGTGGGCGATTCCGGTCAGATGAGTCCTGTTGTTGCACGCACAGGCTCATGGCACCCGCTGCTGTTCGATTGACCAGTCACCGGGGCTGAGGTGGATAAAAACAATTACTGATTAATAAGTGAAATCGATTTATCGTATTTCAAAAATAAGCTCAGCTTGTTACTGGAGATTCGCATGTCGGTTTCCCACGCCCAACTCAAAGCCTTCCACGCCGTGGCCGTGTACGGAAGCTTTACCAAAGCTGCCGAACGACTGTTTCTCACACAACCGGCCATTTCCGACCAGGTGCGCAAACTCGAAGAGCGCTACGGTGTGCTGCTGTTCCACCGTAACAAGCGCTCCGTGCGCCTGACCGACCTGGGCGAACGCTTGCTCGGCGTCACGCAGAAATTGTTCGTGATCGAAGCCGAAGCCCAGGAGCTGTTGCAAGACTCCCAGGCCTTGCAGACCGGCAGCCTGGTTCTGGCGGTGGACGCGCCGGTGCATGTGCTGCCGCAGATCGCCCGATTCTGTGAGCGTTATCCGGGGATCAGCGTGAAGATCGAAACCGGCAACACCGATGAGTCGCTCTTGCGGCTCTTCAACTATCAAGCCGATCTGGCGTTACTGGGCCGTGATGTCAGTGATGAACGTCTGCTCTCGTTGCCCCTGCGCAACGACCCGATGGTGGCGTTCGTGTCGCGCAATCACCCATGGGCCGATCGCAAGTCCATCTGCCTGGCGGACCTGGACGATACGCCGCTGGTGCTGCGGGAAATCGGTTCGGTGACGCGGCAAACGCTGGAAGAAGAAATGGCTGGCGCTGGCTTCCGCATCCGCCCGGCCATTCAGGTCGAAGGGCGGGAGGCGGCGCGAGAAGCGGTGGTGGTCGGGATCGGTGTCGGCGTGGTGTCGGCAGCCGAGTTCGGCGCGGACTCGCGTGTGTGTGCATTGCCGATTACCGATTGCAAACGGCGGTTGACCGAGACGCTGGTGTGCTTGCGCGAGCAGAGTTCGCGGCGGGTGGTGGCGACGTTTCTGGAAATGGTGCGCGAGAGCCTGAGGTAGGCAGGTCTGGCCCCATCGCGGTTTATCGGCCTGGCACCAACTCAAAAAACGCCTGGATCAAACGCAAATCCCGGCGCCGTTCCATGCACCCCATCATGTGCCGGTTCACCAACCCCTCGCCAATGATCGGCACCGCCGCCACCCGGGGATCGTGGCTCACCTCTACCGAAGACACCACGCCCACGCCCAACTCGGCGGCCACCGCTTCAGTCACCGCTTCGCGACTGTCCAGCTCCAGCAACACCCTTGGGTTGACCTGGGCATGGGCGCACGCCTGATCAAAGGTGCGCCGGGTTATCGAACTCGGCTCACGCAACACCATGATCACCTGATCCAGTTCCTTGAGTGTCACGCCATTGGACCGTTGCGCCCACGGATGACCGTCGGGCACCAGTGCGCAAATGCGTGACTCGCTGAGCGCTTGCAGATGCAGCCCCTTGCGCGGCTCGACTTCGGTCAGCACCGCCACGTCGGCATGTTCGGACAACAGCGCCGCCAGGGTTTCCTGAGCATTGCCCAGGCGCAGGTTCACCGTGATGCCCGGATAACGCGCCCGCAGGCTCGCGAGCATCGGCATAACCATATGCGGGCCGTCCGCCGCCACTTCCAGGCGCCCGGTCAGCAACTGCCGGTTGGCCTCCAGCATCGCCTGTGCTTCTTCGGCCAGGCCGAACATGGCCCGGGTGATCGCCGCCAGTTTGGTGCCCTCTTCCGTCAACTCCACCCGTCGCGCGGTGCGGCGCAACAGGCTGATCTGGTAGTGCTCCTCCAGCGCCTTGATGTGCCCGGTGACCGCCGGTTGACTGATGAACAGCCGTGCGGCCGCCCGGGTAAAGCTGCCCTCGCGGGCCACGGCGTCGAAAGCACGCAGCTGAAACAGATTCATGAATAAGCCTCACTGATGGCTGGCATAACAACAAACAATTTGATTGATAACTCGGCAAATTGCAATTTAGGCCCCGTAGCTTCATCCCATCGATTGCGAGGACACGAGAATGAGTACTGCCGCCCCCATCCTGCTCACCCCTGGTCCGCTGACCACTTCAGCACGCACCCGTCAGGCGATGATGGTCGACTGGGGTTCATGGGATGAGCGCTTCAACCAGTTGACCGCCAGCCTCTGCGAACAACTGCTGGCAATCATCAACGGGGGCGCCACTCATCACTGCGTGCCCCTGCAAGGCAGCGGCACCTTCGCGGTCGAAGCGGCCATCGGCACGCTGGTACCGCGCGACGGCAAAGTGCTGGTGCTGATCAACGGTGCCTACGGCAAACGCCTGGCGAAAATCTGCGAAGTGCTCGGCCGCTCGTTCAGCACCTTCGAAACCGCCGAAGACGAACCCACCACCGCCGCCGATGTCGAGCGCCTGCTGCGAGCCGATGCCGGCATCACCCACGTCGCGCTGATTCACTGCGAAACCAGCACCGGTATCCTCAACCCGCTGCCGGAAATCGCTCGGATCGTTGCGCAACACGGCAAACGCCTGATCATCGACGCCATGAGCTCCTTTGGCGCGCTGCCGGTCGACGCGCAACAGATACCGTTCGATGCGCTGATTGCCGCTTCCGGAAAATGCCTGGAAGGCGTACCTGGGATGGGGTTCGTTTTCACTCGCAAGGAAGCCCTGGCCAACGCGGCCGGCAACTCGCATTCGCTGGCGATGGATCTGTTTGACCAGCACTCCTACATGGCCAAGACCGGCCAATGGCGCTTCACCCCGCCGACCCACGTGGTCGCGGCGCTGCACGAAGCCCTGCTGCAATACAACGAAGAAGGCGGCCTGCCGGCCCGGCACCAGCGCTACGCCGCCAACTGCCAGGCGCTGATGGAAGAGATGGGCAAACTGGGGTTGCGCAGCTTCCTGCCGGCCGCCATCCAGGCACCGATCATCACCACGTTCCACGCACCGAAAGACCCACGCTACCAGTTCAAGGAGTTCTACGAACGGGTCAAGGCCAAGGGTTACATCCTCTACCCCGGCAAACTGACCCAGGTCGAAACCTTCCGCGTCGGCTGCATCGGTCATGTCACCCCGGCGCAGATGCGCGAAGCGGTGGCGGCGATTGGCGACGTGCTGCGCGAGATGGAAGTGTTAGAGATCTAAGCCACACCGCCTTCCCCTGCGGGAGCGAGCTTGCTCGCGATGAGGCCCTGTCTGTCGACTTCATGAGTGGATGTCAGACCCAATCGCGAGCAGGCTCGCTCCCACAGTCACCGCATCGCCCCTATTAGCCAGTTGCCACAGGACTTGATCACCATGAACTACACCAACCCAAACAAACTCCAGGCCGCCATCCTCGACTGGGCCGGCACCGTGGTCGATTTCGGTTCTTTCGCGCCGACGCAGATCTTTGTCGAGGCCTTCGCCGAGTTCGACGTCCAGGTGTCCATCGATGAAGCCCGTGGCCCAATGGGCATGGGCAAGTGGGACCACATCCGCACCTTGTGCAATCAGCCGGAAGTCGCCGAGCGCTACCGCACTGTGTTTGGCCGCACGCCCACCGACGATGACGTCACCGCCATCTATGAACGCTTCATGCCGCTGCAAATCGAGAAAATCGCCGAGCACTCGGCGCTGATCCCGGGTGCACTGGACACCATCGCCCACCTGCGCCAGCAAGGGATCAAGATCGGCTCGTGCTCCGGTTACCCGAAACAGGTCATGGACAAGGTGGTCGAACTGGCCGCCACCAACGGTTACGTGGCCGATCACGTGGTCGCCACCGACGAGGTACCGAATGGCCGCCCATGGCCGGCACAGGCACTGGCCAACGTGATAGCCCTGGGCATCGACGATGTCGCCGCCTGCGTGAAGATCGACGACACCGTGCCAGGCATTCTCGAAGGTCGCCGCGCCGGCATGTGGACCGTGGCGCTGATCTGTTCGGGCAACGCCCTGGGCCTGGACTACGAGGGTTATCGCGCCTTGGACAGCGATAAACTCGACAGCGAACGCAAGCGTATCCATGCGCTGTTCGAAGGCTCGCGCCCGCATTACATGATCGACACCATCACTGACTTGCCGGCCGTGATCGCCGATATCAACAAGCGCCTGGCCAACGGTGAAATGCCACAAGCCCACTGATTGCCATACCTCCAAAAACAGCGCCAGTGTCTGAACGGAACCGGCGCTTTTTGCTGTCAATCAGATGAACCAGTGCTCCCGTGACCGATCGCCACAGGCAAACACGGTGAAACAGGATTACAGTAAAAGCACACCGTCGAAGAAGAACGGTGGCTTGAGCTGACCTGTGAGGAACACCGTATGCCATGGAAAAATTCCGATTCGCGCTATAGCACCGTCTCGATAGCGCTGCATTGGTTGATGTTGGTTTTGCTGGCGTTGGTTTATGCCTGCATAGAATTTCGCGGGATTTTTCCCAAGGGCAGTGGCGGGCGAACACTGATCGTGGAATTGCACTTCATGCTCGGCCTGACCGTGTTCGTTCTGGTCTGGTTGCGTTTGTTTGCTCGCAGCCTGGGCCCGGCGCCGCAAATCTTCCCGGCCTCCCCTCGGTGGCAGACGGTGATGGCCAGGCTGATGCACTGGGCGCTGTACCTCTTCATGATCACCATGCCGATTCTCGGCTGGCTGGTCACCAGTGCCAAAGGCAATCAAGTGATGTTTTATGGTATCGACCTGCCCATGCTGATCGCTGAAGACAAAGCACTGGCCAAACAAATCCAGGGTTGGCATGAACTGGGCGCAACCATCGGCTATTGGCTGATTGGCCTGCACGCGTTGGCCGGGCTTTATCATCACTACGTGGTCGGCGATAACACCTTGCTGCGGATGATGCCCAAACGGTGAGCCGCAATTCCTGAGACCCGCAATACCTGAATGTGGGAGCAAGCTTGCTCCCACACTGGTTTCTGATGCCCTTCAGTGCTGCGAACCGAACCCTCGCAGGCCCTGCAAGCCACCGGTATGGATGAAGATCAGTCGCGTCCCGGGAGCAAACCGGCCCGCCTCGACTTGCTGTTTGAGCGCCAGCAACGCCTTACCCGTGTACAGCGGTTCCAGAGGAATGCCGCTGGTTTGCCCGGTCTTTTCGATGAATTCGAGCAACGGCGGATCGACGCGGGCAAAACCGCCACGACTGGCGTCGAACAGTTCATAAACTGCTGTGGTTTCACCCGCTTCTTCAACGATCCTCTCGACCTGCTGCGCGACCCCATGATCGTCGGGCACCGCCAACGCGCCGTAGACCGGATGATCCCCCGCTTCAGCCAGCACCAGGCCGGCCAGGGTCGTGCCCGTTCCGCAGGCCAGCCACCAACCGTCATAGTCGCTCCAGCCGACACTGGCCAGCTGCGCAGCGACCTGCCCTCTCAGCGACATGCAGCCGAGCGCGCCTGGCAAACCACCACCGCCTTCCGGTACCGGGTGCAGTGTCGGGTAGAGGGATTGCCACGGCTGCCAGAAACCCGCTTCATGCCGCGCGCGATAGCCGCCATAACCGAGCCAGTGCAGCTGCATGCCGAACGCCTGCAAGTCTTTCACGGTGGGCGTTTGCTGAGGATGTCCGCGCAGCAGGCCGACCGTGGCAAAACCCAGGCGCTTGCCGGCGGCGGCCAGCGCGTGAAGGTGATTGGAATGCGCACCACCGAGGCTGATGATGCCCTCGGCACCCGCCCGGTCAGCGGCATTGAGGTGTTCGATGAGCTTGAACCATTTGTTGCCGCTGATCAGCGGGTCGATCTGATCCAGGCGCAGGATGGCGACTTCGATTCTGGCGATGCTGAGCCAGTCGAGTTGCAGTGGTTCGAGGGGGGCTTGGGGTCGCCAGTTTGCGGGAGGAGAAAGCATTGATGCCGGCCCAGGAAAAAGAGCCGGCATCTTAGCAGCTGCGATTACAACTCAGCGGCCAACCGCGAACCCTGATTGATCGCCCGCTTGGCATCCAGCTCCGCCGCGACGTCCGCACCACCAATCAAATGCACGTTCTGCCCCGCCGCGACCAGGCCTTCCTGCAACTCGCGCAACGGGTCTTGCCCGGCGCAGATCACGATATTGTCCACCGGCAGCACTTGCGGCTCGCCGGTTTCGCCGATGCGGATATGCAGACCTTGGTCGTCGATCTTCAGGTATTCGACACTGTTGAGCATCTGCACCTGCTTGTTCTTCAAACCGGTACGGTGAATCCAGCCGGTGGTTTTGCCCAGGCCGTCGCCGACCTTGGACTTCTTGCGTTGCAGCAGGAACACTTCACGGGCCGGGGCATGGGGCGTGGCCTTGATCCCGGCGACACCGCCGCGCGCTTCCAGGTGCGTATCGATGCCCCATTCTTTCCAGAATTCATCGCGGTTCAGGCTGGTGGACACGCCCTGGTGAACGAGGAACTCCGACACATCGAAACCGATACCACCGGCGCCAATCACCGCGACACGTTTGCCCACGGGCTTACGCTCGAGGAGCACGTCCAGGTAACTCAGGACCTTGGCATTCTCGACACCCGGAATCGCCGGGGTTCTTGGCGCAATGCCGGTCGCCAGGATGATCTCGTCGTAACCGCCCTCGACCAGTCTTGCCACATCCACACGGGTGTTCAGGCACAGTTCGACGTTGGTGGTCTGCAACTTGCGGTTGAAGTAACGCAGGGTCTCGTTGAACTCTTCCTTGCCCGGCACTCGCTTGGCGACGTTGAACTGGCCGCCGATTTCGCTGGCCGAATCGAACAGCGTCACTTGATGGCCGCGCTCGGCCGCTACGGTCGCGGCGGACAATCCCGCAGGACCGGCACCGACCACGGCGATTTTCTTGATCTGCTTGACCGGCACATAGTTGAGTTCGGTTTCGTGGCAGGCACGCGGGTTGACCAGGCAACTGGTCAACTTGCCGCCGAAGGTGTGGTCCAGGCACGCCTGGTTGCATCCGATGCAGGTGTTGATTTCGTCGGCGCGGCCTTCAGCGG
Organism: Pseudomonas fluorescens group sp. PF-69; assembly: GCF_054481235.1. Lineage (NCBI taxonomy): Bacteria > Pseudomonadati > Pseudomonadota > Gammaproteobacteria > Pseudomonadales > Pseudomonadaceae > Pseudomonas > Pseudomonas fluorescens group sp. PF-69. Next base: position 6,073,262 of record NZ_JBTMNC010000001.1, read on the forward strand.
CCTTGTTGACGAAGTCCGGGTCGGCGAGGAACGGCCGCGCCATCGAGACCATGTCGGCATCGCCTTCGGCCAGAATCTGCTCGGCGACTTCCGGGGTGTTGATGCGGTTGGTGGTGATCAACGGAATGCCTACCTCCCCACGCAGCTTGGCCGTGACCTTGCTGAACGCCGCACGCGGCACCTTGGTGGCAATGGTCGGAATCCGCGCTTCGTGCCAGCCGATCCCGGTGTTGATGAGGGTCGCACCGGCCTGCTCGATGGCCTTGGCCAACTGCACGATTTCTTCCCAGGTGCTGCCGCCTTCCACCAGGTCGAGCATCGACAGGCGGAAAATGATGATGAAGTTCGGACCGACCGCTTCGCGCACCCGGCGGACGATTTCCACCGGCAGGCGCATGCGGTTTTCGTAGCTGCCGCCCCAGCGGTCGGTACGGTGGTTGGTATGAGCGGCGAGGAACTGGTTAATGAAATACCCTTCGGAGCCCATGATTTCGACGCCGTCGTATTCGGCCTGTTGCGCCAGGGTCGAACAGGTGACGAAATCGCGGATCTGCTTCTCGATGCCGTCCTCGTCAAGCTCTTTAGGCTTGAACGGGTTGATCGGCGCCTGAATGGCGCTTGGCGCGACCTGTTTCGGGCTGTAGGCATAACGGCCGGCGTGAAGGATCTGCATGCAGATCTTGCCACCCGCCTCGTGCACCGCGCGCGTCACGATCCGGTGCTTGAGCGCTTCTTCTTCGGTGGTCAGCTTGGCGGCGCCGGAATACACCCCGCCCTCGTCGTTCGGACCGATGCCACCGGTGACCATCAAGCCGACACCCCCACGGGCACGCTCGGCGAAATAGGCCGCCATGCGCTCGAACCCACCCGGTTTTTCTTCGAGGCCGGTGTGCATCGACCCCATCAGGGTACGGTTGCGCAACGTGGTGAAACCCAGGTCCAGCGGGGCCAGCAGGTGCGGGTAATGGGCGGCGGTCATCGGAAACTCCACATCGAGCGATCACGGGAAAAATGCGGAAGCTCTCGTGGCCCCCGTCAGTCATGTTCGACAGACTAAGAGCCGAGTCGTTGTCACTCAATGACCATAACTGACAACTTATTGATCCAAATGCGCAGCACCCCTTGGCAAGCGTCGACATGGGCCATACCCTAGTCGACGAATCCTGCTCGCGGCCGTTGACTGTTTCCCCATGCGCAAACTTTTGTACCTGACCTTCTCCATGGCGCTGATTGCTGTCCTGACGACCTACGCCATGTGGGCCGCGGATCGCCCGGCGGGGCATTACCTCTCGGACTTGCGGATCAACCTGGCCGTCGATCAGGGCACGCCTGCCGATCGCGGCAATCTGCTGGGCATCCAGCCCGAACTCTTTCCCACCGACTATCAGAGCCCTGAACGCCTGCACCGCAAACTCGCGGCCTACTTGCAGAAAGCCAAGGACCAGGGATTGCTGAACGAGAAAACCATCGTGGTCCTGCCGGAGCATGTCGGCACCTGGCTGATGGTCAGCGGCGAGAAGGATGAGCTGTATCAGGCCAGCACGTTGAAGGAAGCCATGAACTGGCTGGCCGTGAGCAACCCCTTGAAATTTGTCCGTGCCTTGATCAGCGCCGAAGGCGGCAACCGCCTGGACGATGCTCACCTGCGCATGAAAGCAAAAGGCATGGCCAAGGATTACCAGGCGTTGTTTGGCGGCCTGGCGAAAGAATTCAACGTGACACTGGTGGCAGGTTCCATTGTATTGCCCGAGCCGAGCATCATCGATGGCACCCTGAAAATCGGCCACGGTGCGCTTTACAACAGCAGCGTGGTGTTTAGCCGCGATGGCCTGCCAATCGGACAACCGCAACGCCAGATGCACCCGATGTTTGCCAAGCAGGATGGGGTCAAGGCCAGTGGCGAGCATTCGCTCAATGTGGTCGACACACCGGCCGGACGCTTGGGCGTGCTGATCGGTCGCGACAGCTGGTATCCGGAAAATTATCGCAAGCTCGACGATCTGCGCGTGCAACTGGTTGCGGTTCCGGCCTATTTGGCCGGGCGCGGCACCTGGGATCAACCGTGGCGAGGATACCGGGGCTCGTCGACGCCAGCCTCTGTCAACCTCAAGCCAGGAGAGCTCAGCGAAGGCCAGGCGTGGCAGCACCTGACCCTCACGACGCAGGCACCGGCCAGTCAGGCCACCGCCGGGGTCAGCGTGTTTCTGCGCGGGCAATTCTGGGATCAGGGCAGCGCCGGACAAAGCTTCATCAGCAGCAGCGGCCAGCAGTTCGTCGATGCCAACGCGCATGGTGCGCGCCTGCTGAATCTCTGGTTGTAGCGCATGAAATCCCTTCCGATGCGTCTGGGCGACCTGTCAGTGGGTTTTGTTCACAGTCTGGCCGACGCCATACGCAGCCACGGAGTAGACCCGCAACCCTTGCTCGAACAATACGGCCTCGACGCAGCCCGACTCGGCGAAGCGTGTGCCCGACTCTCGATACCCCGCTACATGCGCCTGGGCCATGGCGCAATTCAGTTGACCGATAACCCGGCACTCGGCCTGCGCATGGGCCGATACAGTCGCTTGAGCCAGGCGGGCCTCGCCGGAGTTACCGCCTCCCAGGCGCCGACCGTGCGCGAAGCGGCACGTTGCCTGATCCGTTTTGAAGCCTTGTATGGTTCCAACTATCGCGGACAGTCAAGCTTTCACGAAGACCCCCAGGGTGCCTGGCTGAGGTTCTACTCGATCAGCCCTTACAACAGCTATAACCGCTTTGTGGTCGACTCGATCATTGCCGGCTGGTTGCAGCAATTGTCCAGTGTCAGCCCCGCTCCACTGCGCGCCGAGCGCATCGAGATCGAGTTCGAAGCCCCCGATTACCGCGCGGACTATGAAGTGCTGGGCGACTGCCCGATCCAGTTCGGCTGCGAACACAATCAGCTGCGCCTGGGCCTGGAGAGTCTCGCTCAGCGAAACCCTGAACATTGTCCAAGCACCTGGCGACACTTGCTGCAACTGTGCGAGCGGGAACTGGAGCAACTGACACGCACCCGCAGCCTGCGTGAACGTATCACTCAGTTGCTGGGGCCGTTGCTCAATGGCGGCCGGGAACCCGACCTGGAAGAAGTGGCGGCACGCCTGAAGCTGCCCACCTGGACCTTGCGTCGCAGACTTGCCGAGGAAGGCACGCAATTTCGCGCAATTCTCAACGACACACGTCGCGACCTGGCCATGACCTACATTCGCGATACCGAACTGGCATTCGGAGAAATCGCCTATCTGCTGGGCTTTGCCTCAGCCGAAGCCTTTCAACGCGCTTTCAAGCGCTGGAACGGTCAGACCCCCGGCGAATTTCGCCGCAGCCACCGTCAGTTAGCCTGACGCTTACAGCTCGGTCGCGTCTTCGGCTGGTTCCAGCGGGTCCAGTTCAAACGCCTGATACTCGAGCAGCTCTTCCTGATAATCGTCCATTTTGAATCCCCCACGGCTCATTGAAAATTGTCTGAATAAATGACCAGCAACTTGAGCATAAAGTCCGCGCATGAAAGAAAAATGACGCAGCCACGACACGCCTTCGCTCTACGATAAAACGTAGCAGGCGGTCAGGCATTTATCAGCGTTTTTTTCGAGACAGGCCGCAGAACAGCAGCCTGGTTTGACGTGGGTCAATCTGTGCAGCGCAAAGGGAGCGGTTTTTCACACCCGCGACGCTGCAACCCGCTATTGGCCGGTAACAGGCATCGCCGGAATCGGTTCTGTCGGCGGCGGCATGTCGCTTGAATGGGTCGGCGGCGCAATGGTTTCCGAGGACGCGGCCGGCTCTTCGCTCCGGGTCGCCGCAACTGGCGCGGTTTCCGGCGGCGCAACCGGTTCAGAGGCTGCGGGAGCGGCTTCAGCGGGCGCAGGGGGCACTGGGGCCGCTACGGGTGCAGGTTCTGCTGCCGGTGCCGGGGTCGCTGCTAACGGAGCCGGAGCAGCCTTGACTTCAGGCACTCCCAGATCGGTTTTCGGTTTTTCGGTGATGTGTGCCGCCTTCTTCGCCTCCGGTGGCAGGAACAGCTCGACCAGCGTGAAAAAACGCTCATAGAACTTGGCCGACGATACGGTTTCGCTGGCGACCTTGACCATCGAATCGTCAGACGAGCCTATTGGCATCGACACCGAACCCAACACACCGACACCGAGACTGGCGGAGTTGTTGGTCTTCTTCAATGCATAGCGGTCCTGCAGGGCATTGGCGAACATGGTCGCGTGGTGCCCCTCGCTACCATCATCGGTACACACCACACTGAAGCTGATCTCCATGTGGGTCTCACCGGTCTGCTGGAAGCTCTTGTGACCACTGACCAGTTTCGGATCGCTGCTGGTGATGATGTAGCCCTGGCTAAGCAACGCCCGACGGGCGGCTTCACAGGATTGCGCATCAGTCACCGGATAGTTCCGGGAAAACGTACCGGAGTCGGCGAAGTTCTCATGCTCGTAGATGGCGGCTTTTTTCGACGAGCACCCGGCCGCAACGGCCAGCACCAGCGCCAGCCCGGCAACACGCATGGGAAATGATTTAAACATTGAACATCCTGAGGAAATCGGTTCGGGGCGTATTGTGCAACAGATCGATGCTTAGCGGCGCAACGATTGTGTCTTAAAACAGTTACAGGTCCGTTGATCCCGATATTAGGCAAAAGATCCCGGAAGATTGATGACAATTGCACAAACAAAAAACCCCGACCTTTCGGCCGGGGTTCTTGATAAGCGCAAAACTCAGTCGGGCATCAGAAACGCTTGATGTCCGCCTGGCTTTCCAGCTGCTTGCGGTAAGCCGCAAAGTCCTGCTGGCCAACGCGCGAAGCGAGGAAGCGACGGTACTGAGCCTTCTCTTCTTCGGTTGGCGTTGCGGCTTCGTTGACACCGTTCAGGCGCACGATCATCAGGCTGCCGTCAGGCAACGTCACGCTACTGAAGGCTGGCTTGTCTTTCGCGACAGGCTTCGGCATACGGAACAGCGCTTGCAGCACGGTTGGGTCAACCCCCTCCTGAGCGCGAGTCGCGCCGGCGGTGACTTTCCAGTTCTGTCCGTCGATCGCCTTGTCCAACGGCGTCTTGCCATCACGCAGACTGGCGATCAGCTGGTCAGCCTTGGTCTTGGCGGCAGCACTGGCGTGCTCCTTGGTCAATTGCTCGCGGATCGGGCCGGCGACGCTTTCCAGCGGCAACTGCGCAGGCTTGAGGTGCTCCTTGGCGCGCAAGACGATCACGGTTTCCGGATCGAGCTCGATGGCAGTGCTGTTGGCACCCTCATCGAGTACTTCAGGGCTGAACGCTGCGGTCACCACGGCACGGTTGGCCGTAACACCTTCGCCACCTTCACGGCCGAACGGCTTGGAGGTGTGAACGGTCAGCTTCAGGTCCTGCGCCGGCTGAGCCAGATCGGACGCCTCGAACGAAGAGTCTTCCAGTTGCTTGGTTGCCTCGACGAAGCGCTGTTCGACCTGCTGGGCCTTCAGTTCGCGAGTCAGCTTGTCTTTCAAGCTGGCGAAGGTCGGCACTTCCGGCGCTTCCACACCCAACAGCTTGATCAGGTGGAAACCGAAGTCGGTGCGAACCGGCGCGGAAACCTGATCCTTGGCCAATGAATACAATGCTTTTTCGAACGCTGGATCATAGACACCCGGCCCCGCGTAGCCAAGATCGCCACCGTTGTTGGCCGAACCCGGATCCTGGGAGAATTCCTTGGCCAGAGCCTCGAATTTATCGCCTTTGGCCAGACGGGCCTGGATCTCTTCGATCTTGGCCTTGGCTTGCGCCTCAGTGGTCTTGTCGTTCACTTCGATCAGAATGTGCGCCGCCCGACGTTGCTCGGACAGGTTCGCGGTTTCTTTCTGATACGCCGCTTGCAGGTCTTCGTCCTTGACGCTGACCTGATCAAAGAAGGAGGCCTTCTTCAACTCCAGGTAATCGATGACCACCTGATCTGGCGTCATGAATTCCTTGGCGTGTTCGTCGTAATAGGCTTTGACTTCATCGTCGGTCAACTTCACAGCCGCCGGGTCAGCCTTGATGTTCAGGGAAGCGAAATCGCGGGTCTGTTTTTCCAGACGGGCGAAAGCCAGGACCTGTGCATCGGTGACAAAACCGCTGCCCGCAACGCCGGCGCGCAATTGACCGATCAGCATTTCCTGAGCCAGCATCTGACGGAATTGCAGGCGGCTATAGCCGAGCTGACGAATAACCTGATCGAAACGCTCTGGACTGAACTTGCCATCCACCTGGAATTCAGGTGTTTGCAGGATGACCTGGTCCAATGCCGCTTCGGAGAAAGCGAATTTCGAGCTCTCTGCGCCTTGCAGCAGCAGTTTGCGGTCGATCAAGCCTTTGAGGGCCGATTCGCGCAGCATTTTTTCGTCGAGCAAGGAAGCATCGAAATCCTTGCCCAGCTGTTGCATGAGTTGACGGCGTTGCATATCGACCGCCTGGCTCAGCTCGTTCTGGCTGATTTGTTCGCCGTTGACCTTTGCCGCTTCATTGTTGTGCGTCGTGGCCTTGAAAATGGCGTCGAAACCGGTCAAAGCCATCAGTGCAACGATGACCCCGATAATGGTCTTGGCAATCCAGCCTTGTGAATTGTCCCTGATATTCTGCAGCATGCGTCCCCCATAAACGGTTGAACTTCAAAATTAGGCAACCGTGGAGCGTGGGTAGAATCCGGATAGAAGAAAGGCGCATCCGAGGATGCGCCTTCTCGTAACTGGCGGAGCGGACCGATGACTCGAACTTGCGAGCCTCGGCGTCTCGGACCGGCACCTGCCGACTGGACTACCGCTCCGCTGCCAGGTCAGGCATGACCCCGACCCGGATAGGCAAAAACCTGAATCGAACTTAGTTGACAGCTTCTTTCAGAGCTTTACCGGCTTTGAAACCTGGTTTTTTGGCTGCTGCGATTTCCAGAGTCTTACCGGTCTGTGGGTTACGACCAATGCGAGCTGGACGATCAGTTACGGAGAAAGTACCGAAACCAACCAGAACAACAGAGTCGCCGGCCTTGAGAGCGCCAGTGACGGATTCGATTACAGCGTCCAGCGCACGGCCAGCAGCAGCTTTCGGGATATCAGCGGATGCAGCGATAGCATCAATCAGTTCCGACTTGTTCACTCTAAGTCCCCTTATATCTATTTGAGTATGATTCTAAGTTTTTTTGGTGAAAGCAAAAACGAGTGCTGAATGGCCTACAGACACTTAAGAGCCGCTTTATAACAAGGGCTCTAAAAAGCTGTCAAGGAAGCCCTTCAGGCAAATACGTACTAATGCGTGCTAATTCTTTCCTTGGAATCCGACTCGCGTTTTTCATCCTTCGCGACGATCTCCGGAGCCACATCTGGCAAGGGCTCCGGCGCGTATTGCAGCGCAATTTGCAGGACCTCGTCAATCCATTTAACCGGTTTAATCTGTAGATCTTGCTTGATATTGTCGGGAATTTCCTTCAGATCGCGCACATTCTCTTCCGGAATGATCACGGTCTTGATCCCGCCACGGTGAGCGGCCAACAGTTTTTCTTTCAGGCCACCGATCGCCAGCACTTGACCACGCAAGGTGATTTCACCGGTCATGGCGACATCCGCGCGCACAGGGATACCCGTCAGCGCCGAAACCAGCGCCGTGCACATGCCCACACCGGCGCTAGGGCCGTCTTTCGGGGTCGCCCCTTCCGGCATATGGATGTGCGTGTCACGCTTCTCGTGGAAGTCCAGGGGGATCCCCAAGCTCTTCGCGCGGCTACGGACAACGGTCAAGGCAGCGGTGATCGATTCGACCATCACGTCACCCAAGGAACCAGTCTTGATCAGCTGGCCTTTACCCGGTACTACGGCGGCTTCGATAGTCAGCAATTCACCGCCCACCTGAGTCCACGCCAATCCGGTGACCTGACCGATCTGGTCTTGCTGTTCAGCGAGGCCGTAGCGGAACTTACGCACGCCCAGGAAGTGTTCCAGCATGTCTGCGGTGACCTTCACCGAGAAGCGTTTTTCCAGTGCATGCTCTTTGACCGCCTTGCGGCAAACCTTGGCAATCTGCCGCTCCAGCCCCCGTACACCGGCTTCGCGGGTGTAGTAGCGGATGATGTCGCGGATCGCTTCGGCGTCGAATTCCAGCTCGCCTTTCTTAAGGCCATTGGCCGTAATCTGCTTGGGCGAAAGGTATTTGACCGCGATGTTGATCTTCTCGTCTTCGGTGTAGCCCGGCAGACGAATCACTTCCATCCTGTCCAGCAGCGCCGGCGGAATGTTCATGGAGTTCGAGGTGCACAGGAACATCACATCGGACAGGTCGTAATCGACTTCCAGATAGTGATCGTTGAAATTGTGGTTCTGCTCGGGATCGAGCACTTCCAGCAAAGCCGACGCCGGGTCGCCACGCATATCGCTGCCCATCTTGTCGATTTCATCGAGCAGGAACAGCGGGTTGCGAACACCCACCTTTGTCATCTTTTGAATCAATCTTCCTGGCATCGAACCGATGTAAGTACGGCGATGACCACGAATTTCCGCCTCATCACGTACGCCGCCGAGGGCCATGCGCACGAATTTACGGTTGGTGGCGTGCGCAATCGACTCCGCCAGGGAGGTTTTGCCCACCCCAGGAGGCCCCACCAGGCACAACACCGGGCCACGAATCTTTTTCACGCGTTTTTGAACGGCGAGGTATTCGAGAATTCGTTCTTTGACTTCTTCCAGACCGTAGTGATCGGCGTCGAGAATGTCTTCGGCGCGCGCCAGATCCAGACGCACTTTGCTCTGAGCCTTCCACGGCACCTGAACCAGCCAGTCGATGTACGAGCGCACCACGGTCGCTTCCGCGGACATTGGCGACATTTGCTTGAGCTTGTTCAGTTCGGCCGTAGCCTTGGCCAGCGCGTCTTTTGGCAGGCCAGCGGCATCGATACGCTTTTTCAGCTCTTCGATTTCGTTGTGCCCCTCGTCGCTGTCGCCGAGCTCCTTCTGAATGGCTTTCATCTGCTCATTCAGGTAGTACTCGCGCTGACTGCGCTCCATTTGCTTTTTGACACGACCGCGAATGCGTTTTTCGACTTGCAGCAGATCGATCTCGGCATCCAGCAGCGCCAGAACGTGCTCGACCCGGGCCGACAAATCGATGATTTCGAGAATTTCCTGCTTCTGCTCGATCTTCAGGGCCATGTGCGCGGCCATGGTGTCGACCAGGCGCCCAGGCTCATCGATGCTGTTGAGCGACGAGAGGACCTCAGCCGGGACTTTCTTGCCCAGCTGCACATATTGTTCAAACTGCGACAGCAGGCTGCGCACGAACACTTCCGACTCGCGCGCAGGCGCGTCGACTTCGTCGATCAAGGAGACTTCAGCACGGCAATGGCCGTCCACTTCACTGAAACGCTCCACGGCGCCGCGTTGCTCGCCTTCGACCAGAACCTTGACCGTGCCGTCAGGCAGCTTCAGCAACTGCAGAACGGTGGCAATCGTACCTACGCGATAAAGCGCATCTTCGCCGGGATCGTCGTCTGCAGGGTTTCTCTGTGCCAGCAGAAGGATCTGCTTGTCGCCCGTCATCGCAGCCTCAAGGGCTTCGATGGATTTCTCGCGCCCCACGAACAGCGGGATAACCATGTGCGGATAAACCACGACATCACGCAATGGCAGGAGAGGCAATTCGATGGTTGTCTTCATGATTTCGCCTCTACGGCGGCCATAAGGCCGTAAACAGATGGAAGTAAGCTTGAAACCAAGATGGGGGCTGATCTGGAAAAAAACAAGCGGATAAAAGTACGACTTAAAAGATCGCTTCTTGCGGCCGCAACTGTGGGGCCCGGATACAGCGAAAAAACCAGGCAGGCTGGCTGGCATGTCCCCTTCGCAGCGACGCGGCGATCCGACAGACCCACTGTCACAAAAGCAAAGGGGCCCGAAGGCCCCTTCTTTGTACCGGCTGCGTGACGTTTATGCGTCTGGCGCGGCCTTGGCAGCAGGCTCACTGTTTTCATAGATATACAGTGGCTTGGACTTGCCTTCTATAACGCTTTCATCGATCACTACTTTACTCACCTCGGACTGCGAGGGGATTTCATACATAGTGTCGAGCAATACACCTTCGAGAATCGAACGCAGGCCACGAGCGCCGGTTTTGCGTTCCAGCGCGCGTTTCGCAACCGATTTCAGTGCGTCAGCCCGGAATTCCAGGTCCACGCCTTCCATCTCGAACAACTTGGCGTACTGCTTGGTCAGAGCATTTTTCGGCTCGGTGAGGATCTGCATCAAAGCAGCTTCATCGAGCTCGTCCAGTGTGGCAAGAACCGGCAGACGACCAACGAATTCCGGGATCAGACCGAACTTGACCAGATCGTCAGGCTCGACTTCACGCAGGGATTCACCGACTTTCTTGCCCTCTTCCTTGCTGCGCACTTCTGCGTTGAAACCAATGCCGCCCTTGGTGGAACGGTTTTGAATAACCTTTTCCAGACCGGAAAATGCACCACCGCAGATGAACAGGATGTTACGGGTGTCGACCTGAAGGAATTCCTGTTGTGGGTGCTTGCGACCACCTTGAGGCGGAACGGAAGCGACTGTACCTTCGATCAGCTTGAGCAGGGCCTGCTGCACGCCTTCGCCGGAAACGTCCCGGGTAATAGACGGGTTGTCAGACTTGCGCGAAATCTTGTCGATTTCATCGATGTAGACAATGCCCATCTGGGCTTTTTCCACGTCGTAATCGCATTTCTGCAGCAACTTCTGAATGATGTTCTCGACATCTTCACCCACATAACCCGCCTCGGTGAGGGTGGTTGCGTCGGCGATGGTGAACGGAACGTTCAGCAAGCGGGCCAGTGTTTCGGCAAGCAGGGTTTTACCCGAGCCTGTCGGGCCGATCAGCAGGATGTTGCTCTTGCCGAGTTCGACATCGTCATTCTTTTTGTCACGCTGGTTCAGGCGCTTGTAGTGGTTGTACACCGCTACGGCCAGAATTTTTTTCGCACGCTCCTGACCAATCACATACTGATCAAGGATGCCGCTGATTTCTTTAGGCGAAGGCAATTTATGCGCGCTGCTTTCGGCCTGGGCTTCCTGCACCTCCTCACGGATGATGTCATTGCACAGGTCGACGCACTCGTCGCAGATAAAGACCGAGGGGCCGGCAATCAATTTGCGTACTTCATGCTGGCTTTTGCCACAGAAGGAGCAATAGAGCAGCTTGCCGTTGTCCTCGCCGTTGCGGGTGTCAGTCATTCGTTCGATCCAAATCCGATAGGCTTGCAACACAAGATGAAGGCTATTGCGGGCTTTTTCAAGCCCGCAGGTGATCGGACCCGCCGACCAACCTTATTTTGAGCTGCTTATTTTAAGCAGGGCGCTGGCTGATCACTTCATCGATCAACCCATATTCACGCGCGGCTTCCGCACTCATGAAATTGTCGCGGTTTGTGTCTCGCTCGATTTCTTCAAGAGTGCGACCACTATGCTTGGCCATCAGCGTGTTGAGACGCTCACGAATAAAGAGGATTTCCTTGGCGTGGATTTCGATATCCGAAGCCTGGCCCTGGAAACCGCCCAATGGCTGGTGAATCATCACACGTGAGTTCGGCAGGCAATAACGTTTGCCAGGAGCACCAGCCGTCAGAAGAAACGCGCCCATGCTGCACGCTTGGCCAATGCAGGTGGTCGACACGTTTGGCTTGATGAACTGCATGGTGTCATAGATCGACATGCCCGCCGTCACCGAACCACCCGGGGAGTTGATATAGAGATGGATGTCCTTGTCCGGGTTTTCCGCTTCAAGGAACAGCAGTTGCGCACAGATCAGGTTGGCCATGTAGTCCTCTACCGGACCTACCAGAAAGATCACTCGCTCCTTGAGAAGACGCGAGTAGATGTCATAGGCGCGCTCGCCACGAGCAGACTGCTCGACAACCATCGGGACCAGGCCGCCTGCGGCCTGGATATCAGAGTTCTGCTGAATATACGAATTACGGAACATGCTCTGCAGTCACTCCCAAATAGTTATGTCTTGAATACGCATAAGCCAGCACGAAGGCTGGCTTATGGTGTGTGCTTCTTACCGCAAAAACAATCAGTCGGCTTGTGGAGCTTCTACCGGCTTGACCGCTTCTTCGTAAGAGACCGATTTGTCGGTCACGCTAGCTTTCTGCAGAACAGTATCCACAACTTGTTCTTCCAGCACAACCGAACGGACTTCGTTCAGTTGCTGGTCGTTCTTGTAGTACCAGGACACAACCTGCTCAGGCTCTTGGTAAGCCGAAGCCATCTCCTGAATCATCTCGCGAACGCGGGCTTCGTCAGGCTTGAGGTCGAATTGCTTGACCACTTCAGCGACGATCAGGCCCAGTACTACGCGGCGTTTGGCTTGTTCTTCGAACAGCTCGGCCGGCAATTGATCAGGCTTGATGTTGCCGCCGAACTGCTGAACAGCCTGCACGCGCAGACGGTCAACTTCGTTGGACAGCAGAGCCTTAGGCACTTCGATCGGGTTGGTGGCCAGCAGACCATCCATGACCTGATTCTTGACCTTGGATTTGATCGCCTGACGCAGCTCGCGCTCCATGTTCTTGCGAACTTCGGTGCGGAAGCCTTCCAGACCGCTTTCCTTGATGCCGAATTGAGCGAAGAACTCTTCGGTCAGCTCTGGCAGTTTTGGCTCGGAAACGGTGTTTACGGTAACGGTGAACTCAGCGGTTTTGCCTGCCAGGTCCAGGTTCTGATAGTCCTCCGGGAAGGTCAGGTTCAGAACGCGCTCTTCGCCGGCCTTGGCGCCAACCAGGCCGTCCTCGAAACCAGGGATCATGCGACCGGAACCCAGAACCAGCTGAGTACCCTTGGCGGAACCGCCAGCGAACACTTCACCGTCGACCTTGCCAACGAAATCGATGTTCAGCTGGTCTTCGTTTTGAGCAGCGCGATCGGCCACCTCGAAACGGGTGTTCTGCTTGCGCAGGATGTCCAGCATCTTGTCCAGATCGGCATCAGCCACGTCAGCGCTCAGACGCTCTACGGTGATACCTTCGAAACCGGCAACGGTGAACTCAGGGAACACTTCAAAAACAGCAACGTATTCCAGGTCCTTGCCAGCTTCGAGCGACTTAGGCTCGATCGAAGGCGAACCAGCCGGGTTCAGCTTCTGCTCAACCACAGCTTCATAGAAAGAGGACTGGATCACGTCGCCTACAGCTTCCTGGCGAGCTTCAGCGCCGAAACGGCGCTTGATTTCGCTCATTGGCACTTTGCCTGGACGGAAGCCAGCAATCTTGGCCTTTTGGGCGGTCTGCTGCAGACGCTTGTTGACCTGAGTCTCGATGCGCTCAGCCGGCACGGTGATGCTCATGCGGCGCTCAAGAGCAGAAGTATTTTCAACAGAAACTTGCATGGATATTCCTCGTTGCACAGACGTTAGCCGGCCGTTTCCGACCCCAGAATCAAGGGCATGCATTCTAGTGGGTCAAACTCAAGAAGTCACCCTACTGAAAACGGGTAAAAAAGCAGCTGGCAATTTATAGGTGCGAATGCACGGATGCACCTCGCCCCGGTGGCAAATACAGCCAATCACGCCAGGGCTCTGCGCCAACCCTTCTATATATAGAAGAGGCAGCCAATCATCTCCCTGACAGCCGATCTTGCGAGCAAGGCCGGCGGGCAGCGCAGCATCATCGAGAAACATAAATACGACGAAACGCCCTGCCCCTGCGACCCAGAACCTGCAGCCGCTGAATACTCGAACCGCTGAAACAAAAAAGGCGCCAGACTTTTCAATCTGGCGCCTTTCGAAATATGGGGTGGACGATGGGGATCGAACCCACGACAACGGGAGTCACAATCCCGTGCTCTACCAACTGAGCTACGCCCACCATATTGCATGACAAAGAAGCCAAACAACTTCTTTAGTCAGCCCCAAACAAGCCAAGCGGCATGACTGAAGCTTTATTTGGTGCGGATGAAGAGACTCGAACTCTTACGCCTCGCGGCGCTGGAACCTAAATCCAGTGTGTCTACCAATTCCACCACATCCGCGGGTTGAAGCTGTTAAAGCAAAGGCGCCAGACTTTTAATCTGGCGCCTTTCGAAATATGGGGTGGACGATGGGGATCGAACCCACGACAACGGGAGTCACAATCCCGTGCTCTACCAACTGAGCTACGCCCACCATATCGCGCTACTTGTGCCAAAGCTGCCTAATGGCGCACCCGGCAGGACTCGAACCTGCGACCATCCGCTTAGAAGGCGGATGCTCTATCCAGCTGAGCTACGGGCGCCTTGTTAATCTGTAACCTTGGAGGACTACAAACTAAATGCTTTCCAGCCTTGCAGAACCTTGATTCCGCTCGACCTTCTTAACCAGTGCTAGGCTGTGCCCGACAAGTGCGACGAATAGTATAGAGCCCCCCGAGGGTCGTCAAATCCTTTTTAAAAAAAATTCATTTAATTAAAGGAGTTAGGGGAATTTGCAGACCAAGCGCCTTTGCCCTCACCTCATGACATGCGAGAATGCGCTCTCTTTTTTTCCCCTCTCGATGGTTAATCACGCGCAATGACTGCACAACTAATCGACGGCAAATCGATCGCCGCCAGCCTGCGCCAGCAGATCGCCCAACGGGTCAACGAGCGTCGCCAGCAAGGCCTGCGTACGCCCGGACTCGCGGTGATCCTGGTCGGCAGCGATCCTGCCTCTCAGGTTTATGTCTCGCACAAGCGTAAAGACTGTGAAGAGGTCGGCTTCCTCTCCCAAGCTTATGACCTGCCTTCCGAAACCACTCAAGAAGCGCTGACCGATCTGATCGATCGCCTCAATGACGATCCGGCAATTGACGGTGTTCTGCTTCAACTTCCTCTACCGGAACACCTGGACGCGTCCAAGTTGCTGGAGCGCATTCGTCCGGATAAAGACGTCGACGGCTTCCACCCGTATAACGTCGGTCGCCTGGCCCAACGCATACCGCTGCTGCGTCCGTGCACCCCTAAAGGCATCATGACCTTGCTGGAAAGCACCGGTGCCGATCTGTACGGGATGAATGCCGTGATTGTCGGTGCTTCCAATATCGTGGGTCGCCCGATGGCGATGGAGTTGTTGCTGGCCGGTTGCACCGTGACCGTCACCCACCGCTTCACCAAAGACCTGGCCGGCCACGTCGGTCGCGCGGATCTGGTCGTGGTGGCCGCCGGCAAGCCGGGCCTGGTCAAGGGTGAATGGATCAAGGAAGGCGCAATCGTGATCGACGTCGGCATCAACCGTCAGGAAGACGGCAAGCTGGTCGGCGACGTGGTTTACGAAACCGCCCTGCCCCGCGCCGGCTGGATCACTCCAGTGCCCGGCGGCGTCGGTCCGATGACTCGCGCATGCCTGCTGGAAAACACACTGTACGCGGCCGAAACCCTGCACAGCTGAGTCCCGTTTCCGGCGTTGGCAACAAGTCAAGGAACCCCGCCCATGGCGGGGTTCTTTTTGCCCGCAGATAAATGTCGACCACCTGCCGGAAAATGACATTTTTTTCATGTTTCAAAGGACTTTAACCACTTCCCGGAACAACCATCGACAGTTATTCAGCCATACTCCAGAATGTCGCGCTTTTTACGAAATAGCCCGTTACAAAACGGCTTATCAACATTTTATGAGTCTGCCAGCGTGAAAATCCGTCTTTCCATCCTGAGCCTATTTTTTGCAGTTACAGGGACTTTCATCACGCCAATCGCCAGCGCTGGCGAAACCACCGCCGCGCCTCGAGACACCTCACACCTGAAGATCGCTTCCGGCAGCGCATTGCTGGTCGACTTGCAGTCCAACAAAGTCATTTACGCCAGCAATCCCGACGTCGTTGTCCCCATCGCTTCGGTGAGCAAACTGATGACCGGCCTGGTGGTCGTCGAAGCCCGGCAGAACATGGACGAATACATCAATATCAACATCAGCAATACGCCGGAAATGAAAGGCGTGTTCTCCCGGGTCAAGCTCAACAGCGAAATGCCGCGACGGGAGATGCTGCTGATCGCCTTGATGTCTTCGGAAAACCGTGCCGCCGCGAGCCTGGCGCACCATTATCCGGGTGGCTACGCGGCGTTCATTGCTGCCATGAACGCCAAAGCCAAGGCGCTGGGCATGACCAATACCCATTTCGTCGAGCCGACCGGCCTCTCGCCACGCAACGTGTCCACAGCCCGCGACCTGAGCAAACTGCTGGTCGCGGCACACAAATACCCTCTGCTGACGCAACTGAGCACCACCAAGGAAAAAACCGTGTCGTTCCGCAAACCCAACTACAGCCTGGGTTTCCGCAACACTGACCATCTGGTGGGCAAGCCGAACTGGAACATCGAACTGACGAAAACCGGTTTCACCAACGAAGCGGGTCACTGCCTGGTGTTGGTGACCCATATGGCTAACCGCCCGGTAGCACTGGTGATCCTCGATGCTTATGGCAAGTACACTCACTTTGCCGACGCCACTCGCATCCGCAATTGGGTCGAAACCGGCCACAGCGCAGACGTACCCTCTGTAGCCCTGCAATACAAATCCGAAAAGAACCTCAAACATCGCCAAAGCGGCGTGGTTGAAGCGTCGAAATAACGGCACGACAGTAGAAAGCAAAAGCCCCGATCATTCGGGGCTTTTGCTTTCCGCCTTAATCATTGGGCAGCGGCATCTGGTCATCATCCGGAATCCCGTCGCCGGTACTCGGGTCTCTCCAGGGTTTCGGATGTTCGGTTGACACCACGGTTGGCCGAGCCAGAGGATCCCTCATCGGGCTATCCGGATCCATCACCGGATCCACGTCTTGCTCAGGGGTGGTCGGGACGTTTTCCGGACGTTTATCGTCAAAGCTCGAATCAGTAGACATACGCACCTCCAATGAGACCTGGCAATGAGACCTAGGGTTTCAGATCACCGAGTGGATCGTAAGGCTTTGCCGGAGCCTTGGGATTGTCGCCCGGCTTTACATCCCGTGGCGCCTTTGCCGGACCGATGGGATCGACCTGAGGGTCGGCGAGATCCGGAGAGTCGGGGTCGAACCCCAACTCGTCGCCAGACGAATGCTCAGACGAGTGCGGACCGGCGGGAGTATTGAAATGAGCCATGAACGCCTCCTGGTCGCGGCCCGAGAAACTCGGGCTTCAATCATCAGAGGCTGGCAATGCGCAGTGGTGCCATGGGGGTGACGAACGGGCTTACTGTGCGCCCAAGGCTTTTTTCGCCCTGGCGGCCGCTTGCTCCTGGCCGGCCTGGGCGAGGTCGCTTGCAGCCTTTAACCAGCGCTGCCGATCGACGCTGGCCGGAACCTGTGTCGGCGCCTGAATCAAAACCGCCCAGCCACCGGCATCCTTGAAAGACGACTCAAACGAGCTGAAACTCATCAACGTCCTCTGACTCATGCCGGCGCGCAGCAGTACCGTCTGTTTCTGCCGGTTGTACCCGGCGAGAATGGCATAACGCGGCTCGGCCCACAGCGCAGAACCCTCAGTGAAGCGCACCATGACCGGATATCCGGCAGCGACCTGAGTCAGCAAGGCAGGCAGATTGCTGTCGAGGGGATAGACCATCATCCCGTATTCACGGGCCAGGTTCTGCATGTTCTGTTGCAGTTGCGCTTCGGCACCCGGCAAATGCAACGGCTTGTCGAGCAAGCCCGGGGTAATCACAACGCCCTGCTGGGACAGCATGCTCGCCAACACTTGAGGCCCGCTTTGATTGGCTACGCCCTTATAGAAGCGGCCGCTGAGTTCGACGCGCTCCGGCAGACGCTTGATCTCAGGTGCAACACTGCCCGCGCAACCTGCCAAACCAGCCACGCACCCCACAATCAGTGCCGCCGATAGAATTCGAGAAATTACCCGCACCATCATCACTCTCTTCGTTCAGACGCCAGGCAATCGCACTCCCGGCTTGGCCGTCGATCATAGGATGCCTCGCGACAGCGGTATAGCCTTAACCGGTAGTTGATTGCATTGGATAGAGCGAACTGGTTGATCCGGGTCGACCTTTGGTCAATAGCCTGCAACACCGCAGCGTCTAGACTGTCACTTGCAAGTCGTGTGTGCCCGCCGCAGGGCAAAGAGGAGGCATCGATGAGCCTGACAATGACAATCGTGATGTTGATTTCCGGCTGGCTGGCCGTTGCCACCGCCATGCTATGGGGAGTTCTGCGCATTACTCGTCGGCACCATCACCACCCTGCTCAACCGGCGCCCCTGGTGAAAGCCGAAGAACCGGCCACGAGCCACGCCACAGCCCATTAATCGAAGCGTTGGGCCCCTACAAAAAAACGGCCGCCTGGACTCTTTCGAGTGCAGGCGGCCGTTTCGTTCAGCGCCAATCAAGCTTCAGCGGAGACCCGCTTCTGCCGGGCGCGGCGGGACATCATGTTCAACACCTCGATCGCAGCCGAGAACGCCATGGCAGCGTAGACGTAACCTTTCGGTACGTGGGCGCCGAAGCCTTCGGCGATCAGCGTCATGCCGATCATGATCAGGAAGCCCAGGGCCAGCATCACCACCGTCGGGTTGTCGTTGATGAACTTGGCCAGCGGATCAGCCGCCAGCAACATCACCAGCACCGACACCACCACCGCGATGATCATGATCGGCAAATGCTCGGTCATGCCGACAGCGGTAATGATGCTGTCGATGGAGAACACCATGTCCAGCATCAGGATCTGACCAATCGCCGCAGCGAAGCCCAGGGTCACGGTCGAGGTCGCCGACGTCGGATCTTCCGGAGCCGGGTCCATGCTGTGATGGATCTCGGTGGTGGCTTTCCACAACAGGAACAGGCCACCGGCAATCAGGATCATGTCTTTCCAGGAGAAGGCCTGGCCAAACACTTCGATGACAGGCGCCGTCAACTGGACGATGAACGCAATGGTGCTCAGCAGGCCCAGTCGCAAAATCAACGCCATGCCGATACCGATGCGCCGTGCTTTCTGTCGATGTTGCTCAGGCAGCTTGTTGGTCAGGATCGAAATAAAGATCAGGTTATCGATGCCAAGCACGATTTCCATCACCACCAGGGTGGCCAGGGCAACCCACGCGGTGGGGCTGGCAGCTAGTTGTAAAAGGTATTCCATGGGTCAGTCCTGACTCGCTGTAAGACGGTTTAGATTTCCTGGGAGGAAGATTCGGTTTTTTCCGCGTCTTTTTCCGTTGATTCTTTTTTGCTGATCAACCCGCCAGTGGCATCGCTCAGCGCTTGTTCGGCGGCTTTATGGGTGTCGTCGATGGCCTGTTTGGCGCTTTCGGCGGCTTTGCCCATCAGTTGCTGGGCACTTTTTTCGGCCTGGTCACAGCCGGCCAGTACCAGTAAAGACGTGATCAGCAATGCCGTGGTCTTAAGCTTCATGTTGCCTCCTTCAATAGAACAAACGGCGCCGAGACGATGGCCCGTTGATAGCGACGCATTCTAGGGAGATGAACACTTCAGGAAAATTCGTATTTTCAGCGTATATACTTCGGTTTTTACGAACTGTAGGTTCCCATGCTCAACTATCGACAACTGCATTACTTCTGGGTCGTGGCCAAGACCGGCAGCATCGTGCGTGCCTGCGAGCAACTGAACCTGACGCCCCAGACCATCAGTGGGCAGATTTCGCTGCTCGAACAGACCTATGGCATCGAGTTGTTTCGCAAGGTCGGTCGGCAACTGGAGCTGACCGAGGCTGGCCGGCAAACCCTGCCCTACGCTGAACAGATGTTTCAGCTGGGTGGAGAGTTGGAATTGATGCTGCGAGCGCAACCCAATGAGCAGCAGATTCTGTTCCGCGTCGGTGTGGCCGATGTGGTCCCCAAATCCATCGTCTACCGCCTGATCGCGCCCACCATGGAATTGAGCGACCCCCTGCGCATCACCTGTCGCGAGGACAAGCTGGAACGCCTGCTCGCCGACCTGGCCATCCAGCGTCTGGATCTGGTGATCTCCGACAGCCCGATGCCGTCGCACCTGGACATCAAGGGCTACAGCCAGAAACTCGGTGAATGCGGGATCAGTTTTTTCGCGACCGCTGAGCTGGCAGCGCTCTACGGTGGGGACTTCCCCCGCAGCCTCAACGGCGCTCCGCTGCTGATCCCCGGGCCGGAAACCGTGGTGCGCAGCCGCTTGCAACGCTGGTTCGCCGAGCAACAGATCCAGCCGCGCATCCTTGGCGAATTCGACGACAGCGCCTTGATGCAAGCCTTCGGGCAGTCCGGTAGCGGGATTTTCATCGGCCCGAGCGTGATCGCCGATGAAGTGCGGCGCCAATACGGCGTGGAGGTGATTGGCCAGACCGACGCGGTGAGCGAGTCGTTCTATGCCATTTCGGTGGAACGCAAGGTCAAGCACCCCGGCATTGTCGCCATTACCGAAGGTGCCCGCCGCGAATTGTTTACCGAACTATGAAGCCTCAGGCGAAGACTTCGCGGGGTTTGAAAGTCATCAGGGCAAGCGCCAACAGGATCGATGCCAGAATAAAAGCGGCCGCCGCAAACCCCAGGCCTTGCAGGCCAACGCTGTCGATCACCCGGCCGCCGATCATGGCGCCCAGGCCAATCCCCAGGTTGGCCCCGGCGATGTTCAGCGAGGCCGCGAATGCCGGTGCCTCGGGTGCGGCTTTCATCAAGCGCACATGGCTGACCAGAAACAGTGCTGCCTGAGTGATGCCCCAGATACCCATCGCCGCCGCCAGACCGACAGGCGAATGGATGTTCGGCACCAGCGCCACCAGCCCGGCAATCATGAACGCGCAAAACATCATCGACGCGATCAGCGGATGCCGATCCACCGCACGGCCCCCCAGCGAGTTACCGATCAACCCGACCGCGCCAAAGCCCATCAGACACCAGCCAACCACCGAGCCATCGAATCCGGCCAAACGTTCGAGGATGTCCGCCAGATAGGTGTAGGCGGTGAACATGCCGCTGAACACAACGATCGACAGCAGTACGTGGCCGACCATCACGGGGCTGCGCAGAATCTTGAACTGTGAACGGAAACTGACCTGATGCTGATGCAGACTGGTTTTCGGCAGATAGATGAACAGCAAAAGCGCCTTGGCAAACGCGATGACCGCGAGGATGCCGAAAGCACTGCGCCAGCCAAATGCATCGGAGATCAGGGTGCCCACCGGAATACCGAACACCGTGGCGCAGACAATGCCGAAGCCGATTTTGGCGATGGCGCGTCCGGCGTAATCCGGCCCGACAATGTCCACGGCCGTCTCACTGGCCAGCGCCCAGAACACCGGCAAGCCCAACGCCGGAATCAAGCGAGCAAGCGCCATGACCCAGATATTGGGCGCCAACGCCGCGAGGGTGTTGGCCAGGCCGAACATGATCAACACGCTGATGAACAGCTTGCGCCGCTCGAACCGGGCGAAATACGCGGTGAGAAATGGCCCGAAGGCGGCCACGGTAAAAGCGAACAGGGTCACCAGCAAGCCCGCTTGCGGGATGCTGACCTCGAGGTCGCGGGCGATGGCCGGCAGCAGGCCGACAATGATGAACTCCGTGGTCAACACCGTGAAACCGGCGGCGGACAACAGAAGGATGGGCAACAACCGCATGCAAAACTCCAGAAAAACGACAACACCAGCGATAGCCCGAAGGCTCACTGGCAGACATGAAAAAGAGGATGGCGAATCTTAACAGAGTGTTTCCGGATGCGGTTGCACGAACCTGCATATCGCGTTGAACGCCAGGGCGTCAGTTCGTCACAGGTCTGAAGGATCGGCCCTGCGCTGTGATAAAGTCCGCGCCCTGAAAAACGTACACCCTGTGTTCGATGCTGCTCATTCAAGTGACAAAACCTATGGGAGCGAGCCTGCTCGCGAAGGCGGAGTGTCAGCAAACACTCATGTTGACGGTTCCACCGTCATCGCGAGCAGGCTCGCTCCCACAAGGTTTCTACACGTTGAATGACATTACACCCCCGCGTTTCTCCTTACGGTTTCCGGCCTGCGGCCTGCCCGGCTTGTTGCTGCAAACCTGCGAAACCATGCACTTACAAAAAATCAGAGATGCCGTTTTATGACCGCTTCATCCCCTTCTCTATGGCAACACCTCAAACGCACCAGCCTGGTCACGCAAATCATCATCGGTTTGATCGCCGGGATTGCCCTGGCCCTGTTCGCGCCGGAAGCGGCAAAGTCCACGGCGTTTATCGGCAAGGTCTTCGTCAGCGCGCTGAAAGCGGTCGCGCCGATTCTGGTGTTCGTGCTGGTCATGGCGTCGATCGCCAACCACAAGCACGGCCAGGAAACCCATATCCGGCCGATTCTGTTCCTGTATCTGCTGGGCACCTTCGCCGCCGCCGTGGTCGCGGTAGTGGCGAGCATGATGTTCCCCTCCAGCCTGGTGCTGTCGACCCATGACGTTGCGGTCACCGCGCCCGGCGGTATCGGCGAAGTCCTGCAAAGCCTGTTGCTGAGCGTGGTCGACAACCCGATCAGCGCACTGATGAACGCCAACTTCATCGGCATTCTGGCCTGGGCCATCGGCATGGGCGTCGCCATTCGCCACGCCGGCGACACCACCCGCGAAGTGCTGGGCGACCTGTCCAATGGCGTCACCGTGATCGTGCGCGTGGTGATTCGCTTCGCACCGCTGGGGATCTTCGGCCTGGTGGCCTCGACCCTGGCCACCTCCGGTTTCGGTGCCTTGATCGGCTACGCACATCTGCTGGCCGTGCTGCTCGGCTGCATGCTGTTCGTGGCGCTGGTGATGAACCCCGCCATCGTGTTCTGGAAACTGCGTCGCAATCCGTATCCGCTGGTGTTGATGTGCCTGCGTGAAAGCGGCATCACTGCCTTCTTCACCCGCAGCTCGGCGGCGAACATTCCGGTCAACCTGGAACTGAGCAAGCGCCTGGGCCTGCACGAAGACACCTACTCAGTGTCGATCCCGCTTGGCGCCACCATCAACATGGCCGGTGCGGCCATCACCATTACCGTACTGGCGCTGGCAGCGGTGCATACCCTGAACATTGCCGTGGACATCCCGACCGCCATTCTGCTCAGCGTTGTCGCGGCGATCTGCGCCTGTGGCGCTTCGGGTGTGGCGGGCGGTTCGTTGTTGCTGATTCCACTGGCGTGCAGTTTGTTCGGCATCCCGAGTGAAATCGCGATGCAGGTGGTAGCGGTCGGTTTCATCATCGGGGTATTGCAGGACTCGGCGGAGACGGCGTTGAATTCATCCACTGATGTGCTGTTCACGGCGGCGGCTTGCCTGGGTAAAGAGCAGAAAGCCGAGCGTTTGGCCTGACAAAAAACCTGTGGGAGCAAGCTCGCTCCCACAGGGTTCGTGGTGACGCGTATAAATGCGCGCACATGAAAAAGCCCCCGCAACCCAAGGCTGCGGGGGCTTTTTTGTATCTGGACGGTTTAGAACGCGCCCATGTAGTCGCGCTTGCCCACTTCCACGCCGTTATGACGCAACAAGGCGTAAGCGGTGGTGACATGGAAGAAGAACTGCGGCAAGCCATAGCTCAGCAGGTATGCCTGGCCACTGAAGCGCTTCTCTTTAGGGGTGCCTGGACGCGTGACGATTTCGATGCCTTCCTTGCCGTTGATCTGCTCCGGCTTGATCTCGCCGATGAAGGCCAGGACCTTGGCGATCAAGGCTTGCAGCTCGACGAAAGTGGTTTCGCTATCGTCGTACTTCGGCAGTTCAACTTCGGCCAGACGGGCGGAAACGCCCTTGGCGAAATCAACGGCGATCTGCACCTGACGCACCAGCGGGAACATGTCCGGGTACAGGCGCGCTTGCAGGAACGCATTCGGGTCGATGTTCTTTTCAGTCGCGTGGGCTTCGGCCTTCTTCAGCACGTCACTCAGAGCGTTGAGCATTTGTTTGAAAACAGGAACGGAAGCGTCGTACAGGGAAATGGTCATGGCAGTCTCGTGTGATGTCGGAGGGAAACTTCGACCACCTGTAGGAGCGAGCCTGCTCGCGATGGACGTTAACGATAACGCGTTGATTCTGGACAAACGCGTTGCGCTTGAGTCCATCGCGAGCAGGCTCGCTCCCACAGGTGATCGGTTTTGGAACGTGCGCCGATTATAGCCATGACCGCCCCTTCTGCGACTTGTCTTTTGTTGCGCACGGATCAGGCAGTCGCCTTCGACTGCCTGGCTTCGAGTACATGAGCAAAGGCGCGACAAGCATTGAGCCGTAAAAGCCGGCCACCAGCAGACGAAGTCTGCGAATCACGATTGCCGATCAGTGGCAATCGCCGCCCATGCGGATCAACAGCGCCGAGCGGCCCGGTTTCAGATACGTATCGATTTCTCCGACCTTGCACGACGCCAGGTTTTGCAATTGCGGATCCAGAGGCTCCGGCACGAACAGCAGCCCCGCTGGCCGGGCGTCCCCTTGCAACTGATCAATCGTCAGTGGCGCGACCGGTCGGCCCATGTAGTAGACCAGGCGGATATCCGGCTCACCGATTGTGTAGACTTTCTGGCCCGGTTGCCCCGCCGCCAACGTGGCGACCTGCTCCAGGCCAGCGACGCGGTGAGACAGCACCCGCGCCTCGACGAACGCATAAAACACCACGAAGCCGGCCAGCATCACGTAGGGAACCGTGGCCAGGCAGGCACGCCAGCGGCCCTTCGCGTCGTCAAGCACGGCCGCCCAGTGCATGGCCAGCAGCAGCGCCATGGACGGGTAAATCGGCAGCAA
This sequence comes from Pseudomonas fluorescens group sp. PF-69, assembly GCF_054481235.1. Taxonomy (NCBI): domain Bacteria; kingdom Pseudomonadati; phylum Pseudomonadota; class Gammaproteobacteria; order Pseudomonadales; family Pseudomonadaceae; genus Pseudomonas; species Pseudomonas fluorescens group sp. PF-69. Next base: position 6,097,914 of record NZ_JBTMNC010000001.1, read on the forward strand.
ATACTTGCCGTGTTTTTCGGTGAAGCAAGAAAAGACCAACAGTGGCAGCAGACTGCAACACAGCAACATGGCCGCCTCGCGGCGCGAACGGATCATTGCCCAGAACTTTCGCGGCTGCACGAATACAATCAGCCAGAACGGGAAGAAATCACCGGCCAGGTACAACAGGTAGGCATACCAGGCCTCGGCGCCTTGCCCGTCGATCTTCTTCACGATGTCTTCGCTGATGATCGACGCCCAGACACCCCAACCCTGGTTGATGGACACGGCCAGATACCAGGAACCACCCAGAACCGATGCAAGGAGCCAGCCCCAACCGTCACACAGATAGGCTTTGGCCCGGGCATCGCGATAGATCAAGGCATAAGCCAGAATCGGCGCCGTCACCCACAGAAGGCACACCGGCCCCTTGGTCAACAACGCGCAGCCGATGAGGACGTAGCTGAGTCGACTCCAAACGGCCCGGCCCTGCTGGAATATGAATTGCCAGGCTGCCAACAGCGCGCCGAAACACAGCAGGGTCAGCAGCATCTCGATTTCAGAGCGACGGGCGAACAGGCTGAATGCCCCGTTCGCGGCCAGGAACACCATCGCAAACAGCCCCACCTGGCGCCCCGCCTGCCTGACGCCGTACAGATAAGTGCCGACACAGCACAAGGTTGCGGCCAGCGCCGAAGGCAGGCGCATGCTCCACTCGGACAAGCTGCCCACCACGGCGGTCGAAACGAGACCGGCCCAGTAGAAAAACGGCGGCTTGGACAGGTACAGATCGCCGTTCATATAAGGCAGCAACCAGCTCCCCGCTTCTCGCATTTCGCGGACGGTGACCGCGCGCCGGGCTTCGTTGACACTCAAAAACGGTACGCTGCCCAGCCCCCAGAAAAACAGCAGCGCAATGGCTATGGCCGCAAGCAAGGCGACATTGCGGTTCGACAAACGAGTCAGGCTCACACCCATCAAGGTTACTCCACAGCAGTTACTTGAGCGTTTTGGTCTTGCTGAATCGGTAGAACAGGTTGGGCTCGCTGACGACGTACAGATCGCCATCGGTGTCCATCGTCATACCCTCGCCCTGCGGCACCGAATGCTTAAGATCGCCCGCCTGGCTGCGCAGGGAGAGAATGCTGACGAAGTCCCCCTTCCCGTCCAGCTCGGTGATATTGGCGGACTCATCACTGAGCAACAAAAGGTGCCCGCTCTTCGGATCGAAGTAGCCATCGGAGAGGTCTCGGCTGAAGACACTGCGGTTAACCCAGGACGTCAAGTCCTTGATACGGATCTGTAGAGGGCCGCCCATGGAAGGGAGCATGCCCGTCACCGAATACAGCTGCCGCGGATCACGCTCCTTGATGGCGAAGACACGGTCATTGGCCCGGTCGTACGTCACACCTTCAAACCCTTTGTTGTGCGGGCTCAGGTTGACGCCGATGGCAACAAATTGTGCTTGTTCGACATGGATCGGCGCAGGGGTGTCGGGCAAGGTGACGATGTCCAGTTGCTGCAGTCTTTCATCGGCGATCACCACCCGTCCACCGCCGATGTAAGCGATGCCTTCGGTGTCTTCGAAGCCGATCAGCGGGTAGCGTCCGAGCAAGTCGCCGTTGCGGCTCAACACCACGATTCCCATGTGCTCGCCATTGGTGATTCCCAGCAGGCGATCACGATCGTAATCGTAAGCGATGCCGGACAAATTGGTGACACCCTCCACAGGTTTGGCCTGGATCACCGCCTTATAGTCAGGCACCCAGATATTTTTGTCCGGTGCCTGATTGCCGTACCACTGGTTGTGCCAGTGTCCGTACAACTGCGAGAACCAGGCAGAACGCACGCCTGTAGTGATCACCAGTGCCAACGCGATAACGACAACCAACAGCCCCGCTTTCCTTGCCTTGCTCATTATTATTTTTCTCAATCCCAAGTGAAACGATAGACATGCCCAGGCTGCCCCGGATGGCATTTGCCGTTATCGGCATCGGCGCCGACGATCGACCACTCGGCACGGGACGTTTCGCCCAGTTCATGTGCAGCCTCGGGGGCGAAGCACTGGCCGAGCAACTCGTCCGGGACCAATGCATAAGTGTTGGGGTGATCGCGCAGCCATTGTGCAGCCTGCTCGACCGTCGACTCGGCCATACCGAAATGCACGATCGGCTGACGGGCGTACAACCAATGTCCCTCGCGCCAGTTGACCAGTACCAGGTCAGCACCGTGGGTCATTGACGCGGCTTGCTCCATGATGGCTACGTGTGGATTGGCGCCGTCCGTGATCGGCTCGATAAACCCACGGGCGAACCACAACACGAACCAGCCTGCCACCAGGGCCGGAAATGCCCGGCGCAGGCGCGGGCGCTGCTTGAACCAGCGTTGCAGCAGCCAGGGAATCAGCGGCGCGGCGGCCAGTACCAGGCCAGGCAGCGCCGGGTAGATGTACAACTTGCGTTTGCCGGCACTGATGCAAAAGAACAGCACCACCAGCGCAACCCAGCCGAGCAGCACCAGCACCCGACCGTCACGCTTTTGCAGCTGACGGCGCCAGGCTGGCACCAGCCATGGCAAGGCCAGTACCAAAGGCAACCAGTATTGCGGAATGACGTTGGTGAAGAAGTACCAGAACGGTTCACGGTGGTCCCACGAAGCGGCGTAGCGTCCGGCGGTCTGGCGCAGGAGGATTTCCCGGGCATAGGCCACTTCGTCAGCGGAGCCGTTGAGCACGATGGACAAGGTCAGGGGTAACAGCCAGACCGCGATCGCCGCCAGCATCACCAGCAACCCGAGCCACCATTTGCGCGCCTGGCCCGGCATGGCCACCACGCCCGACCAATCCTTGCGTACCGCATAGGCATAAGGGATCAGCATCAGCGCCGGCAGAAAGCCCACGCCTTTGGTGATCACCCCGATGCCCATGCCCGCACAGCCTACATAGAACCAGCGCCATGCCGGCCCCAGCAACAGATGACGGGCCAGGCCGTAGAGGCCCAGCGTGGTGAACAGAATCAGAAAGCTGTCGATCTGCCCGGTGCGCAGGATGCTGTAGGTCTGGTAGGTCGCCAGGTACAACAGCGCGGCAATGCGCCCGATGCGCTGGTTCCACAGCCGGCGGCCCAAGTCATAGACCATCGCCGTGACGGTCACCGCGGAAAAAAGCCCGGGTATGAACAGGGCAAGGTTGGGTTTGCCGGTCAGCCAGGCGAAGAACGCCACCGTCCACATGAAGATCGGCGGCTTGTCGCCGTAGATCTCCCCGGCGCGATGGGGAATCAGCCATGAACCGTTGTGCAGCATTTCCAGGGCCACGCCGAGGAAACGTTCTTCATCGACGTTCTGCACTTGACGCAGGCCCAGACCGGCACCGACCAAAAGCAGGGCGAGCAACATCAACCCCAGGCATTCGACCCTGGGCGACAACGATCTGCGCATGACTTACTCCTTGAGGTTTTTGCTTTTTGCAATCAGTTGCAGGTTGCGCAGATAAACAATAAAGCCAAAAGCCTGGCCGGCAATGAACACCGGGTCCTGCCGGTAAATGGCATACATCAGCAGCAGGGCACTGCCGACGATACTCAGGTACCAGAAGCTGGTCGGGATCACGCTGCGTTTTTTGTATTCGCTGTACAGCCACTGCAGGACGAAACGGCCGGTGAACGCGAGCTGGCCGGCAAAGCCGACCACCAACCACAAGGATTCGCGGGAAAGGTTCATTCCTGAACCTCCCGAGCCTGAGTATTCAGGCGAGTACGCTTGATCAACCACCACACCCCGAAGAGGTCGAGAATGCCGACAAGGGCGCGGTCGATATTGCCGTACTTGGACACGCCGGCGGTGCGGTGCCGGTGGTTGACGGGATGGACGACCATTCGGCCATTGTGGCGCTGGATCAGCGCTGGAATGTACCGATGCATATGATCGAAGTACGGCAGGCGCAAAAACGCCGCGCGTTGAATCAGTTTCAAGCCACAGCCAGTGTCGGGCGTGGCGTCCTTGAGCAGGCGGCTGCGCAGGCCATTGGCGAAACGCGAGGCCCAGCGCTTGCTCGCGGTGTCGCGGCGGTTGACCCGGTGCCCCGCCACCAGCTGCAAGTCGCCACTGCCACGCGGGTTACGCACCAGTGCCAACATGCCCGGGATGTCCGCCGGGTCGTTCTGCCCGTCGCCATCGAGCGTGGCCAGCCACTGCCCGCGAGCCGCCTGTGCCGCGTGGTACAGCGACGTGCTTTGGCCCAGCGAGCGATCATGATGCAGGATGCGTAACTGGCTCAGACCATTGTTTTTGGCCTGCTGCAGTTCGTGCAAGGTCGCGTCGGTACTGCCATCGTCGACGACGATGATTTCATAAGACTCGTCGGCCAGCGCCACGCGGACTTCCTCAAGCAAGGGCTTGAGATTGTTCGCTTCGTTCTTCGCGGGGATCAGTACCGATACAAAAATGTCCTGGCTCATGGTGTCTCCCTCGCCTTGTGGTTTTTCCGCTGTCAAAGGCGAACGTTTCAAATTTGATAAAACTGCCGATACCACTTCACAAACTCCCCGACGCCGGTGCCAACCGGCACCTGCGGACTGAAATCGACCCACTCTGCCAGGGCCGACACATCGGCCCAGGTCTTGACCACATCGCCAGCCTGCAGCGGTAGATAGTTGCGTTGGGCTTGCATACCCAGCGCCGCTTCCAGGCAGTCGACGAACTCCAGCAGCGCCACTGGCTGGCCGCGACCGATATTGAACAACCGGTTGACACCTTCGCCCGCCCCGGTCGATACCGGTGGCCGCGTGCGCAATCGGGCGATGCTTTCGACGATGTCATCGATGTACGTGAAGTCCCGTGCCATCTGGCCCTGGTTATAGATATCGATCGGCCGGCCTTTGAGCATCGCCTCGGTAAACTTGAACAACGCCATGTCCGGCCGCCCCCACGGTCCGTAAACCGTAAAGAAACGCAGCCCACTGGCCTTCAGTCCGTACAGATGGCAATAACTCTCGGCCAGCAACTCATTGGCGCGTTTGGTCGCGGCATACAAGGAAATGGGATGATCGACCGCGTCCTCGACACTGAACGGCATTTTGCTGTTGCTGCCGTACACCGAGCTGCTCGAGGCGTAGATTAGATGCTCAGGGCGATGGTGCCGGCAGGCCTCCAGCACATTGAGAAAGCCCACCAGATTCGATTGCGCGTACACGTCGGGATTGTCCAGCGAATAGCGCACTCCGGCTTGTGCGGCCAGATGCACCACTTCGCTAAACGGCTGATCGCGAAACAACGCCATCAACGCCGGCTTATCGACTATGTCCATTTTCTCGAAACGAAAGCCCGGCAAGCACTCCAGTTCCTTGAGTCGTGCGCGCTTGAGCGTGACGTCGTAATAGTCGTTGAGGTTGTCGATGCCGACCACTTCATGCCCGTCCAGGCATAGACGCCGGGCGGTGTGAAACCCAATGAATCCGGCAGCGCCGGTAATCAAAATAGTCATGCGAATCGTGTGCTATCGAGCACATCTTGTTTGGCTGATACCAACATCAACTTCATGCCTTACTCCATCTTCCATTGCTTAAGGCCGGTGACATTGTCGATGCAAGAAACGTGTAAATCCCCCACTTCAAGGACATCCTGTCCATGGCCCCGCATACGGTGCCCATCCGATTGTAAAAAATTCGTTACTATTGCGTTAATGCCTCATTAAACAGCCCAGATAGTTCGCAAATTCTATTGCCATTGACGCACACCAATCTAAAGTGCATCCACGCAAGTGAAAACCTGAACCGGGTAAGGACGCAGAACCATGATCACCGAGCAAGAGACGACCTATGACGAGCCGCGACTCAACAGCACGGAAATCCGTATTCTGGGCTCTCTGATCGAAAAACAGGCCACCAGCCCGGAAACCTACCCGCTGACCCTCAATGCGCTGGTGATCGCCTGCAACCAGAAGACCAGCCGCGAGCCGGTGATGAACCTGACCCAGGGTCAGGTCGGTCAGAGCTTGCGCGCCCTTGAGGGACGCGGCTTCACCAAACTGGTGATGGGCAGCCGTGCGGATCGCTGGGAGCACAGGGTCGACAAGGCACTGGAACTGGTGCCGGCTCAGGTGGTGCTGGCGGGACTGCTGTTCCTGCGCGGCCCACAAACGGTCAATGAGTTGCTGACCCGCAGCGGCCGCATGCATGACTTCGAAGATACCGACCAGGTGGTGCATCAGCTTGAACGCTTGATTGCCCGTGGCCTGGCCCTGCTGATTCCGCGCCAGGCCGGGCAGCGGGAAGACCGGTATATGCATGCCTTGGGCGACCCGGCGGATATCGACGCGATTCTCGCGGCGCGGCAGAACCCGGTCGAACGTGGTGGTGGCAGCGCTGTTTCGGTTGAGCGCATCGAAGAGCTCGAGGCGCGGATTGCGGCACTGGAAGAGCGTTTGGCGCGGCTTGAGTAAACATCATTAACTTGAACAAATAACCCTGTGGCGAGGGAGCTTGCTCCCTCGCCACAATTACACCTTTGCCGACTCGATCTCGGAACCGTTCACTCCCCGTCCCAGTAATCCACCCCATCCGCCTGCCGGGCAACCGCGACAAACCCCGAAGCATTACCCTGCGCATCGACCTTGAAGTCATCCATCACCGCATACTTGCCGGAATCCGGATATTCACAGATCTCCGGTGACTGCTGGGTGCTGACCGCCAGGTAACGCAACTCTGCAAGGCTGGTATTGATGATCTGGTGTGCCGCTTCAGGACCGCCCGGCGGGCAGGCGATCACGTCGCCAGCGCGAATGGGGAAGCGTTCGGCGCCAAGACGGATCTCCCCCTCCCCGGCCACGACGTAAAACATCTCCTCGTTGACCCGATGACTGTGAAACGGACTGCCACGCATCCCCGGTTCCAGCACGTACAGGCGATATCCGAGCTTCTGAGCCCCCAGTTGCTGACCCACGCGGGCCATGCGTTGCCGATAGCGGCCGGCGGTTTCACCGGTGGGCGCCAAGGCTTCGGGCAGGGGCTCCAGTTCGACCTGGTTCAGGTTGAGAATGGGGGGATGCATGGGTACCTCCTTGACCTTGTTTTAAGGCAGGCAAAAGACCTTCAACTGCGCGCAAACGCCACCGCTTGCTGAAATTGCTCATCCGTCGGCCGCACACCGGTATAAAGCACGAATTGCTCCAACGCCTGGAGCGCGATCACCTCCAGTCCGGTGATCACTTGCTTGCCCTCGGCACGACCACGCACGATCAGCGGCGTTTCCGAGGGAATCGCCACCACATCGAAGACGATATCAGCAGCCGCAATGGCCTCGGTTTCGTATGCCAACTGACCGGCCTCCGGGCCGCCATCCATACCGACCGGCGTGACATTGATCAGCATTTGCGGCCGTTTCTCCCCCAGCTCCGCTTGCCATGAATAGCCCAGGGACTCAGCCAGGGCCCGGCCTGCGCGCTCGTTGCGGGCCACGATCAGGCCGTTTGTGTAACCGCCATCGCGCAAGGCACTGGCCACCGCCTTGGCCATTCCGCCGCTGCCGCGCAGGGCAAAGGTGGTGTTCTTGGGCACGGCGTGGGTTTCCAGCAGTTGGGCAATCGCAATGTAATCGGTGTTATAGGCCTTGAGATGACCGTCGGTATTGACGATGGTGTTGATCGATTGAATGGCGGCGGCGGACGCGTCCAACTCATCGACCAGCGCAATGCAGGCTTCCTTGAACGGCATCGATACGCCGCAGCCGCGAATGCCCAAGGCACGAATACCGCCGACAGCGCCCGGCAAGTCCTGACTGCTGAAGGCTTTGTAGTAGAAATTCAGCCCCAGCTGTTCATACAGATGGTTGTGAAATCGCAAGCCAAAGTTGCCGGGGCGTCCGGAGAGGGACATGCACAGCCGGGTGTCTCTGTTGGGGTTCATCTGCATGTGAATCTCCTTCCAGTGCACTTTCAGATGGACGGGCTTAGCCAGTCCAGGGTGTTCTGATCAATCATATTCCAGGGCCTGCTTATGGCATCGGGCGACCGTAAGCAAGCCGGTACAGACCTTACACAAAATTTACCTAACGGCTGTGCTGATTTTGAAAAAAACGCTGTCTTAGAAGTATCCCCGCGACGATCCCTGGGTCTATTGCAGACACAAGCGCCGGGTCGAAGAACCGAGGAATTATCATGATCCGTAAAATCCCCACAGTAGCCTTGCTGATCGGCGCGCTCGCTATCGCAGGACAGGCGCAAGCCCACGGTGGTGGTAATGACGCGGCGGTATTTGGAGCGATCGTCGGTACGGCCATCGTCGGCTCGGCCCTGATCAACGCCAACCGGCCGGTGTATGTCGAGCCGCAACCTGTTTATGCACAGCCGGTCTACGCCCAACCCGCACCGGTGTATGCCGCACCACCGCCACCGGTTTACTACCAGCCGGCTCCGGTCTATGTGCAGCAACCGATCTACTACCGTCCGGCGCCGGTCTACTACGGACCACCCCGTGGTTATTACGGCCCACCCCGTGGTTACTATGGCCCGCGTTACGGTCACTACTGACACAGTCCGCAGGGGCCCGCTTGCTGGCGATGACGCGTTCGAAAACGTTATCGCCGGCCAGCAGGAACATTGACAGGTGCGGTGACCGACAAACGGTCATTTGCACCCACTGGCGTCAATGACCACTATCGAAAACGGTGATTGTCCGCAAAAGCACCCGCCCCGTAAGGTATCTCCATAGATCGATGGAGGTACTGATGATGTCTCAGGTTCATATTATGTCCGTTATCGGCAGCGCCGTTCCCGCCCCTCTCAGAGAGCTGGGACTGCTCGCCTGCTGGTATCTGGTACAGGATGGCGAACAGATCAGCGGCCCGCTCACTTCGCTGCCGGCCGCCCAGGCATTGTCTGAGCGTATCGGCACTGGCCAGACGGGCAAATTCAGCGCTTAAGGCAGCTGAACCCGCGGCTTGGTTTCGATGAAGATCGCCCAGCTCGACATGAACAGTGCGGCAATCAGCGGACCGATCACAAAACCGTTGAGGCCGAAAATCGCCAGGCCGCCCAGGGTCGAGATCAGGATCAGATAATCCGGCATCTTGGTATCCTTGCCCACCAGGATCGGTCGCAGCACGTTGTCCACCAGTCCGATCACAAAAACCCCGAACAACCCCAGTACCACGCCCTGCCAGATCGCCCCGGTGAACAGAAAAAACGCCGCCACCGGCGCCCAGACGATACCCGCCCCCACCGCTGGCAACAGGGACAGAAACGCCATCAACACGGCCCAGAGCAACGCGCTCGGGATGTCCAGAAACCAGAAAATCAAACCACCCAATGCGCCTTGCGTGATCGCCACCAGCAGATTGCCTTTCACCGTGGCCCGCACCACACGGTTGAATTTGAGTTGCAGACGACGTTTCTGGTGTTCCTGCAGCGGTACGGCGGAGCGAACCTTGCGCGCCAGTTCGGCACCGTCCCGCAGAAAGAAGAACAGCAGGTAGAGCATGATGAAAAAACTCACCACAAAATCGAAAGTGCCCTGACCAAAACTGAAGACCTGCGTGGCGACAAACTCATTGCCCGTCACCGCGCTCTTGATGATCTTCTCCCGCAGGCCGTTCAACTCGCCGATCCCGAACCGATCGAGCAAGTGCTGAAAGTACGGCGGCAGGCTGTGTTTGAAGTGCGTCACATAGCCTGCGATGTCCAACTCGCCGCTTTCAATTCTGTTGTAGAGCGCCGCCCCCTCCTGAACCAGCAAGAAACCGAGGATGATCACCGGCAGGATCGCGATCACCAGACAAACACTCAGCGTCAGCAACGACGTGATGTTGCGCTGCCAGCCGAACTTCAATTGCAGTCGACGCTGCAGGGGCGCAAACAGGATGCCGAGGATCACTGCCCAGAACACCGCGCCGTAGAACGGCAACAGAATCCAGACGAAGGCGATGCTCACCAGCCCCAGCAACACCGTCAGTGACTTGTCTTGTAATGTCTCTTCGTTCATGTCCGATCCATGTCAGTCCGCCGGAACGCAATGTTGCGCCCTGATGCTTAGGCCACCATGGCTCGCGCGAGTGCCATCGTTTTTTTCATCAAGCATAGATCCAGATCAATAAACCTTCGGAGCAAGGCGTATACGCTCGGCGGCTTTTGCGATCGATCCCACCATGAACCAGATTGCTCCGGAACTGCTCGCCCCCGCCGGCACCTTGAAAAACATGCGTTATGCCTTCGCCTACGGCGCCGATGCCGTGTACGCGGGCCAGCCACGCTACAGCTTGCGCGTGCGCAACAACGAATTCGATCACGCCAACCTGGCCCGCGGCATTCGTGAAGCGCAGGCGCAGGGCAAGCGCTTCTACGTGGTGGTGAACATCGCGCCGCACAACGCCAAGCTCAAGACGTTCCTCAAGGATCTGGAACCCGTGATCGCCATGGCGCCGGACGCGTTGATCATGTCCGACCCCGGCCTGATCATGCTGGTGCGCCGGCACTTCCCGCAGATGCCGATCCACCTCTCGGTACAAGCCAATACGGTGAACTGGGCCAGTGTCGAGTTCTGGCAGCAGCAGGGCTTGAGCCGGATCATCCTCTCGCGGGAACTGTCTCTGGAAGAAATCGCCGAAATCCGCCAACAGGTTCCCGCCATGGAACTGGAGGTGTTCGTGCACGGTGCGCTGTGCATGGCCTATTCGGGTCGCTGCCTGCTGTCGGGCTACATGAACAAGCGTGACGCCAACCAGGGCAGTTGCACCAACGCCTGCCGCTGGAAGTATTCGGCGCAGGAGGCCACGGAAAACACCCTGGGCGAAATCGTCCAACAGTACCAACCGGAACCGACCCTGGGTCTCGGCGCGCCCACCGAGCAGGTGTTCCTGCTGCAAGAGGCCAATCGCCCCGACGAACTGATGCCGGCCTTCGAAGACGAGCATGGCACTTACATCATGAATGCCAAGGATCTGCGCGCCGTACAGCATGTCGAGCGCCTGACGCAGATGGGTGTGCACTCATTGAAAATCGAAGGCCGGACCAAATCGCATTTCTATTGTGCCCGGACCACGCAGGTCTACCGACGGGCCATCGATGATGCCGTGGCCGGCCGCGATTTCGACCGCAGCCTGATGACCGACCTCGAATCCCTTGCTCAGCGCGGCTACACCGAAGGCTTTCTGCGTCGGCATGTGCATGACGAGTACCAGAACTACCAGAACGGCAGCTCGGTGTCGGAGCGGCAACAGTTCGTCGGTGAACTGACCGGCGAGCGACGTGAGCGGTTGGCGGAAGTGAAGGTGAAGAATCGGTTTGGCCTGGGCGATCACATGGAGTTGATGACGCCCAAGGGCAACTTCCACTTCGATCTGCATCAATTGCACAACATCCGGGGTGAAGCGATCGAGGTCGCGCCGGGGGATGGGCATACGGTGTACCTGCCGATTCCGGATGCGGTGGATTTGAGTTTCGGGTTGTTGATGCGGGATGTATGCGTGAGCTGATCAATCCGCGTTCACGGCTACCAGTTCGCTTAAGCAAATTCCTCGCGCAACATTGCCACGAACGCCTCTCGCGCCGGGTGTACCCCGGCGTTTTCATGCCAGTAGAACAAGTTCTCGATCGCCGTCAGCTCGGGAAACTCGTAACCCACGCACCCTGCGCCCTTGGCGTATTGATCGAACACGCCTTTGGGCACCAGCGCCACGCCGGCCCCGGCGCTGACGCACCCGACAATCGCGCCGTAACTGGCCAGGCTGACAATCGGCAACGCCTGCCCCTGGCGCAACAACCAATGTTCCAGCGCCGCCCGATACGGACAACCCTGGGGCCACATGAAGACGGTCTTGTCATGCAGATCCGCCATGTCACGCACCGGCCCCAGCGATGTCGAGGCAATCAGCAACAGGTCTTCGCGGTACATCGGCGTGCGCTTGAGGTGCGAGCGCTCGACATCCACCGCAACTATGGCGCCATCCAGCCGATGATTGAGGGTGTCATCCAGCAATTGCCCCCAAGTGCCCGTAGTCAGTTCCAGCGCCACTTGCGGGAAGCGCTTGTGGAATTTGGCCAGCAGTCGCGGCAAGCGACCGGTGGCCGAGGACTCGATGGCGCCGATGCGCAACGGCCCGGAAGGCTCGGCCGCGGGGTCCACCGCCCGCTTCGCCTCCGCGGTCAACGCCAGGATTTTCGAGGCGTAGGCCAGAAAGGTCTGACCCGACGGACTGATGCGCAGCCCGCGCCCCTCGCGCAAAAACAACGCGACACCCAACTCCGCCTCCAGCGACTTGATCCGCGCCGTGATGTTCGACGGCACGCAATGCAGCACTTCTGCCGCACGGGCGATGCTGCCCAGTTCGGCAACGGTCTTGAACATGCGAATCTGCGCCAACTCCATACATCACCCAAAGTGAACGGTTAGCGCAGTATAAGTCAGTTGTGGCGAATGGTTCAGGTTCAGATACTCAGAGCACCTGCCTACCGGTGCACGACCATGAAGCCGCTCACACACGCCCCCGTTTCGCCCTTGAAGATCATCCTGGCCATGGCGTTTGTCGTGACCTGCTGGGGGTATTCCCCGACCGGCATCCATATCGGCCTGCTCGCCTACGACCCCGTGCATCTGGCGCTTTTGCGTTTCCTGCTGGCATCGGTGTTCATGGCCGTGGTTGCGTTATGCAGGGGCATTCGCCTGCCAGGACTGCGCGATGTTCCATTGCTGTTCGGGCTGGGTTTCTTTGCCGTCAGTCTGCATCACGTGGCGATCAACTTCGGCCAGCAAGGCGTCAGCGCTGGCGCTTCCAGTGTGCTGGCACAAACCACGCCGTTGTTCAGCACCTTGCTCGCGCGCTTCGCGTTCAAGGACCGGGTCAGCCTCTGGCGCTGGGGCTGCATTTTATTGGGCCTGCTCGGCGTGGTGATCGTGGTGGCGGGCGATCATGGCCTGGGCAGCATCGACGCCCACGGCTTGCTGATCTTGCTGGCGGCGCTGTCCTGGAGTCTGTATTTCGCCCTGCAAAAGCACCACACCGGGCGTTATGACGGCTTGACCCTGGTCTGTTACACGGTCTGGTCCGGGACGTTACTGTTAGTGGTTTTTCTGCCAGGCCTTGTGGAGCAGGTCGCCGTGGCACCGCTGCGCGCGCAGCTGGCAGTGTTTGCCCTGGGGATATTCCCCAGTGCCCTGGCGTATCTGGCCTGGGCCTATGTATTGGCACATGTGGATTTGAGTCGGGCAACGATGACGCTGTATCTGGTACCGCCGATGGCGATGGCCATTGCGTCGTTTGCGCTGGGCGAAAGGCCGACGCTGATGGTTGGGGTTGGAGCGGTTGTGGTGTTGATCAGTGTGTTGGCGTTGAACCTGGAGCGGCGAGTGGTCGTTCAAGTGGCCAACGCCTGAACACTGAAGATCCCACAGGGGTTGCGGCGGCACCAGGATCAACTGCTGGCAGGCGAAAACCGGTCGCGACTGTTGGTCAAATGCAGCCACATCGCTGCCCGCGCTGCGTCCGGGTCCTGGCGCTTGATGGCGTTGAGAATCGCCTCATGCTCGAGGTTGGCCAGTTCTCCGAGCTTGCTCAGGTCCACCGCGCCGCGCTCGGCGGCATTCACCCGGGTTCGCGGAATCATGGCGCTACCCAGGTGCTGCATGATCTCGGTGAAGCACACATTGCCCGTGGCTTCGGCGATCAGCAGGTGGAAGCGCCGATCCGCTTCGACACAGCTGTCATTGTTGGCCAGCAGACGCTGATAGTCGTCGAGCGCCTCGCGCATCTGCGCCAACTGTTGATCGCTGCGGCGAGTGGCGGCCAGTGCGGCGGCCTGGGTTTCCAGGCCCATGCGCAATTCCAGAATGCTGCGCACCCCTAGCGCAGTGTCGACATTCAGTCGCAAGCCCTGTTCCGGCGCACGCTCCAGCACAAAGGTGCCGATGCCGTGCCGGGTTTCCACCAGCCCGGAGGCCTGCAACTTCGAAATCGCCTCGCGCACCACGGTGCGACTGACACCGTGCTCCTGAACAATCGTGTTCTCCGACGGCAGCTTTGCGCCGGGCAGCATCTGGCCGAGCAGGATGCTCTGGGTCAGCTTGGCCACCAGGTCATGGGCCAGGTTGTGGCTGCGCTTGCGGGCAGGTGCGTCGAGATCTTCTTGCATGGCGCTCATCCAAAAGCAGAACTAGCGCAATCGTAGCACTGCGATCGCCTGCAAACTCAAGAAAACACCGTTCAACTTGTATGACAACACTCAACAAAACGCCAATAGAAGCTCAATCAAACGAAAAAAAGTCACAGCGAAAGGAATAAAAATTGCCGACATCGCGCCATTTTATTCGGCGAACGCTATTGCAGGACAAAAAAAAGCAGTTGTATGATGTCTATCAACATCGCAACACCCAGCCGCACCCCGCATAAAAATAACGAGTGGGAGAAAACGCAGTGAAAACATCCATATCAGCCATGGACGATGGCGCCGATTCGGTGCTGAAGTCCGCCATCTCGAAAGTCAAACGTCACGTCTTGCCGCTGTTCGTGATCATGTTCATCGTCAATTACATTGACCGCGTGAACATCGGCTTCGTCCGCGCCCACATGGAACACGACCTGGGTATTGGCGCTGCCGCCTACGGCCTCGGCGCCGGTCTGTTCTTCATCGGCTACGCATTGTTCGAAGTGCCCTCCAACATCCTTCTGCAGAAAGTCGGCGCTCGCCTCTGGCTGACCCGCATCATGCTGACCTGGGGCCTGGTCGCCGCAGGCATGGCGTTCATCCAGAACGAAACCCACTTCTACGTCCTGCGTTTTCTGTTGGGTGTGGCCGAAGCCGGGTTTTTCCCTGGCGTGATCTACTACTTCACTCGCTGGTTGCCCGGTGTGGAGCGCGGCAAGGCCATCGCCATTTTCCTCAGTGGCTCGGCCGTTGCGTCGCTGATTTCCGGCCCGCTGTCCGGTTTGCTCCTGCAAATCACCGGCTTCGGAATGCACGGCTGGCAGTGGATGTACTTCATTGAAGGGATGTTTTCGGTCGGGCTGTGTGTGTTTGTCTGGTTCTGGCTCGATTCCAGGCCCCACGACGCGAAATGGCTGACCCGGGACGAGCAAGACGCACTGGTCCAGGCCATCGATGATGAGCAACTGGCCCGCGAAGCCGCGACGCCGATCAAACCGTCCCTGGGCAAACTGCTCAAGGATCGCCAGATCATCCTGTTCTGCCTGATCTACTTCTTCATTCAACTGACCATCTACGCCGCCACTTTCTGGCTGCCGAGCATCATCAAAAAAATGGGCGACTTGAGCGACGTCCAGGTCGGGATGTTCAACTCGATTCCGTGGTTGCTGTCGATTGTCGGCATGTACGCCTTTGCCTCGCTGTCGGCCAAATGGAAACACCAGCAAGCATGGGTCGCCGCCGCGCTGTTGATCGCCGCCGCCGGGATGTTCATGTCCACCACCGGTGGGCCGGTCTTCGCCTTTGTCGCGATCTGCTTCGCCGCACTGGGTTTCAAATCGGCGTCATCGCTGTTCTGGCCAATTCCCCAGGCCTATCTGGATGCGCGCATCGCCGCTGGCGTCATCGCGTTGATCAACTCGGTGGGCAACCTTGGCGGGTTCGTTGCGCCCACCACCTTCGGCCTGCTGGAAGAACGCACCGGCTCCATTCAGGGCGGCCTGTATGGCCTGGCCGCAACCTCGATCATCGCCGCGATCATCGTCTTCGCCGCACGCAACACACCCAAGGCCGCGTCCATCACCACAACGGCCAAACCGGCGCCCCACCACGCCTGAATACTTTTCAAGAACACGGTTTAAAAGGATAAGAACATGACCCAACAAGAAACCGCCAAAGCCCCGATCATCACCAGCATGCAAGTTGTTCCGGTGGCTGGTCACGATGGCATGCTGCTCAACCTGAGCGGGGCCCACGGGCCGTTTTTTACCCGCAACATCGTGATCCTCAAGGACAACGCCGGCCACACCGGCGTCGGCGAAGTACCGGGTGGCGAGCGTATTCGCCAGACCCTCGAAGACGCCCGCAGCCTGGTGGTCGGCAGCCCGATCGGCACCTACCAGAAGATGCTCAATCAAGTGCGCCAGACCTTCGCCGACCGCGACGCCGGCGGCCGTGGCCTGCAGACCTTCGACCTGCGCATCACCATCCATGCCGTCACGGGGCTGGAGGCGGCGCTGCTCGATCTGCTCGGGCAGTATCTGGGCGTTCCCGTCGCCGCCCTGCTCGGCGAAGGCCAGCAGCGTGATGAAGTGAAAATGCTCGGCTATCTGTTTTATGTCGGCGACCGCCAGCAAACCGATCTTGCCTACCGTAGCGAGCCGGATGCCGACAATGACTGGTTCCGGGTGCGTCACGAAAAAGCCATGACCGCCGACGCCGTGGTGCGCCTGGCCGAGGCGGCCCACGCCCGGTATGGCTTCAAGGACTTCAAGCTCAAGGGCGGCGTACTCAGCGGCGATGCCGAAATCGAAGCAGTGACGGCCCTGGCCGAACGCTTCCCCGACGCACGCATCACTCTCGATCCCAATGGTGCCTGGTCCCTCAAGGAGGCCATTCGCTTGTGCCGCGACCAGCATCAGGTACTGGCTTACGCCGAAGATCCCTGCGGCGCGGAAAACGGTTACTCGGGACGTGAAGTCATGGCCGAGTTCCGGCGTGCCACGGGTTTGAAAACCGCGACCAACATGATTGCCACCGACTGGCGGGAAATGGGTCACGCGATCCAGTTGCAGTCGGTGGACATCCCATTGGCGGACCCGCACTTCTGGACCATGCAAGGCTCGGTTCGCGTGGCCCAGATGTGCCATGAATGGGGCCTGACCTGGGGCTCGCATTCCAACAACCACTTCGATATCTCCCTGGCGATGTTCACCCATGTCGCGGCAGCCGCACCGGGTGAAATCACGGCGATCGACACCCACTGGATCTGGCAGGACGGCCAGCGCCTGACCAAAGCCCCACTGCAAATCGTCGAGGGCTGCGTGCAGGTGCCGCAGAAACCGGGGCTGGGCATCGAGCTGGATATGGATCAGGTGGCCAAGGCCCATGAACTGTACAAAGGCATGGGGCTGGGCGCGCGGGATGACAGTGTGGCGATGCAGTTTTTGATTCCGGGGTGGACATTCGACAACAAGCGGCCGTGCCTGGTGCGCTGATCTGACGGATACACGCCCCCCCAACAACCCGCCCTGTCGCCGATGGCCGGCAGGGCTCAAAAACCATTCGGAGTGGAGCGATTAACCCCCTAACATGATGCGCAACTGAATCGATGAAGGACGACATTCCCATGGACAGACTGAAAATCTTCGCGGTTTGCGTGGCGGCGCTCGCGGCTGGCCAGTGCATCGCACAGGATCAAATGGAGACGCTGGTGAATGCCGCCGTGCGCCCGGTCATGCAAGCCCAGGGCATTCCCGGAATGGCCGTGGCGGTGACCGTCAACGGCAAGCCGCACTACTTCAACTACGGGGTAGCGTCGAAAGAAAACGCGCAACCGGTCACTGAAAACACCCTGTTCGAAATCGGCTCCCTGAGCAAAACCTTCACCGCCACCCTCGCTGCCTACGCCCAGGCCAGCGGCAAGATGTCGTTGTCCGACAAGGCCAGCCAGGTGTGGCCCGCATTGCGCGGCAGTGCGTTCGATCACATCAGCGTGCTGCAACTGGGCACCTACACCGCAGGCGGTCTGCCCCTGCAATTCCCCGACGCCGCCGACTCGGCGGACAAGATGCTCGGCTATTTCAAGCAGTGGCAGCCGACCTACGCCGCTGGCACCCACCGGCAGTACTCGAATCCGAGCCTCGGTTTATTCGGCTACCTTGCGGCCCAAAGCATGGGCCAGCCATTCGATGAATTGATGGAACACACGCTGCTGCCCAAACTCGGCCTCAAGCACACCTACCTCAAAGTGCCGCAGGCGCAGATGGGCTTTTATGCACAGGGCTACAACAAGGACGACAAGCCGGTGCGCGTCGGGCCGGGGGCGCTGGACTCCGAGGCTTACGGGGTGAAAACCAGCACCTCGGACCTGATCGGCTATGTGCAAGCGAACCTGCAACCCGCCTCCCTGGAAAAACCGTTACAACAGGCAATCGCCCTGACCCATACCGGTTATTACCGCGTCGGCGAGATGACCCAGGGCCTGGGATGGGAGCTCTATCAGTACCCGGTCACCCTGGATCAGTTGCTGGCGGGCAACTCGCCGCAGATGGCCATGGAGGCGCACAAGGTCCAGTGGCTCAACCCGCCTCAACCGCAACCGAAAAACCTGCTGCTGAACAAAACCGGGTCGACCGGTGGCTTCGGTGCCTACGCCATGTTTGTGCCGTCGAAAGATATTGGCATCGTGATCCTGGCCAACAAGAACTACCCGATTGCAGAGCGGGTCAAGATCGCTCACCAGATTTTGAGTGCGCTGAGCCAGTAATCCCCACGTAGCTTACCTGTGGCGAGGGGGGCTGCTCACTCGCCACCGAGTTGGGGTAAGTCAATCATCCGGCATTTCCGGCGGCTTGGCGGGCTTCGCGGGCTTGGCCGCTTTGCCGTTTTTTTCGCCTTTGGCGCCCTTGGCGCTTGGCTCGGGTTCGGCAGCGGGCGCTACCGTTGGTGGTGGCGTTTCCTTCTCGGCCGCCGGGAGTTGGTCGACCGCAGCAAAGACTTCTTTCAACTCGACGGGCCCGGACTGTTCAAGCTTCTTCTCGCCGTCCTTGCCCACCAGAATCACCTTGGTCTTGGCCCCGGCACCCAGTTTGAGTGAACGAATCAACGCTGCCGTGTCTTGTGGCCCCAGGTCTTTGCCATCACGTTGACCCATCAGATTGAGCACCGTGTACAACACCAGGTTTCGCTCGGTGAACCCCTTTTTGTTATCCGGCTCTTCCAGCGACTTTTTCAGGCTGACCCACGTCGGGTCGACCGTGCTGGGAGCGATGACGATCAGTGGCCGGGACCTGCCCTTGTCCATGTCCAGCGGTGAGTCGCCATCAGCGGCGAACAAGGGACCGGCAACTGCCAGCAGGGTAGCCAGGGTCAGTGACCTGATGAGCATGCGCATCTCCTTTTGATATCCACGCTCTAATGATTGCGCATCGCGGCGATCGTTCCGGGTGACGCTCCGCAAATGTT
Source organism: Pseudomonas fluorescens group sp. PF-69 (assembly GCF_054481235.1). NCBI lineage: Bacteria > Pseudomonadati > Pseudomonadota > Gammaproteobacteria > Pseudomonadales > Pseudomonadaceae > Pseudomonas > Pseudomonas fluorescens group sp. PF-69. The sequence goes on from NZ_JBTMNC010000001.1 coordinate 6,116,986, forward strand.
GTTCGCCTTGTCCAAAGCTTAGGTCAGGGCGGTCGAAGCGCAACAGGCCGGACTAAACTCATGCCTCTTCAGGCTCCCCCGACCAGCAGCCCTGAAGCCAGAACGTATCGAGACGCGTCGGGCTGCGGTCTTCTCGATTTAACGGGTGGTCATGGAAAGAACCGAACACGACACTTGGGCGCTGATGAATCAATGACAACGAGACAGCATCAGCCCTTCCTCTTGGGAATGAATCAACTGGCGCTCGATACGCCAAATCCCTGCGCTTGTTCCAGGTCGACCAGGCGCGTGACAGGGCCGTCGGCTTTCAGGCGCTCAGAGACGACTTTGGGCCACCGGTTGCGGGAACGGCGTTTGGCAACGCTGTAGGTGAGTTCCTGGATTCGAAAACAGGGGTAAAGAAGAAATGTACACACAGCCATCACTACATCAGTGCCACCCAAGTAGTTTTTTCCAGCATTTTCGTCCCTGGCCTTTTTGATGTCATCGAGGGTGTCCTTGAACCAGCCGCTCATATTGGGCTTCACGTCCAACTGGTTTTTTACAAAAGCATCCGACTCACTGTGATTTCCCTGCTCGTCGAAATATGGGCCGTTGTTCATATACGAGCGGATGTACTCCCAAAAGCCTTTTTGCATTTCCAGGCTTTTACCAAAGGGTGCGCCGAGACTGACCATGAGCGCTGTTTGCGGTTCTTCGAATTTCCACACCCGAATTTCCAGCGAAGCGCTTTGCATGCCACCGATATGGGTGCCGACGAGTTGAAATTCGTTGGCTGCAGCCGAGATGCCATCCCATGGGGTGTGGAACAGTTCGCCGTCGTGATCGAAATACACTTCGCGGGTGCGGCGATTGAACAGGATGGGCAGCGGTAACGGACGCATGGTTTCCCATAAAAATGTGGCCATGCAGGGAGGGATACATATCCAAAGCATGATAAACAACCCGTCCGGTTCACCACTCTGTAAGAAACTGAAAAGTCCGAGCCCTATCGAAGGAATCGCTCCCATCCCCCCCAAAATTCCTGACCACAATCCCCGCCCCGAATCACCTCCTGATTGCAGCGTCAAATAATATTCGGTGTGCTCATCGGTAATAAACAGCTCCATTGGCTGTTCGCCCGTGGGCTTTCCGGCTTCCAGAAATACCGTGGACGGATTAGTGCTTCCTGGTTGTTCCAGTTTGTTCATATCCATGCTCTTTCCACGATGGTAACTGCTGGCAGCGTCAGACCTTCTTGTGGGGAATAGATCAACTCACCCTCGATACGCCTCAAGTCTCGTACTCCATCTTCGTGGTACACACGGCGATAAGGGGTAATGCCTTTTGAAACGGGAATGCGGCTTCCGCCATGTCGTGCAAAGTCTTTGCCTGTCCATTCGACCTTTTTGATCTTGTCGGGATGGTAGCCAATGGTATCGCCCCAGACTTCGATGCCCTTGAAGTGAATCATCCCCTCGGTGAGCGATACATCTTCCCCGGGCAGTTTCAGCATCAGATACGTGGAAGTGACTTGGCCCTGATACGGGTGCATTTCCGACAATCGCCAAGCTTCAAAGCTGATGGGGAAAAGGATGGGGTAGAGCCTGTCCATGGACAGGGTGTAGCTGCTCGACCAGGTATCGTCCGGGCGGATGCCGAAACGACCGCGTTTTACCCACTGCTCCAACGGTGAGTCTGTTGTGTAGAGCCGGGCGATAACGCCCGCGACAATCACTACGGTGAGGCCCAGTATTTTTATGCCTGCATGCGGCACAACGTCCATTCCCGCTGCAATGGCTGAAGCCTCGCCGAGCAATACAGCCACCTGAGCGGCACGGTAAGCCCGAAAGAGCTTTACATAGAGCACAACGCTGGACACTTCGGCGCCGACGATTGCCAGATTCGTAACCGTGGAATCAAAGTCGCCCGCCTGATACGCCTCAAATGCTTCCATGCCATAGACAATGGCATCAAGGCTGAGAACAACTGCCTGCGCCACTGCAACCGCCGCTGCAACGCCCAGCGCTCTAACAAGAAGTAGCCTCGCGGGTACTGAAGCCCCTCCGCTCTGGCGAACAGACAAAGCCCAATTAACCTCTGCCACTCGCTGAGCGACGGCAGCAACGGCTGCACCAGTGCCAAGTCCTGCTCCGACCGCTACCAAGCCACTCTTGGTCGCCTTATTATCAGTAAACGCATTCCCAGCCCAAACAAAATTCCCCCCCGCAACCAACGCAACCAAAACCTTGATCGGCGCCTTACTCAACGCCCCTTTCAAATCAAACACACTGCTCAGATCCGTTCCCGCCGCGAGATTCACCGGCAGCGGCGGTAGTCTTGTACTGACCGGCACCAGATGCATGAACGGGATACCCGCAGCCACGCCGCTGGCCAGCGAGGCGACGTTCAAATGAGCGGGCGGGGTCTGGCGAGTGCCCATCAGATCGCTGTACCACTCACCCAGTTGGCGCGACGTAACGCTCAATGTCTGAATGCGCTGATCGCTGCGGGCCAGCGCCGCAGCCATGTACAGTGGACCTGCGTTGCCGGTGGCATTGTCCGTCTGGTGCAGTTGCAGAGCGGCGACGGGGGCGACGGCCAGGAACAGTGGTTCAATACTGGCTGCCGGATTGTGCTGCCTGAGTTTGTCGGCGGCTTTGTTCAGCCCATCAGCATGAGCAAAGGCCCTGGCCAGTCTGTCGGCGCCCTCTTGCACCGCCGCCTTGTTGTCGCGCGCCAGATCGCTGAAATCCACAAGGTATTTGATTTCGCCAATGCCCAATCGTGACGTTAGCCCGAGCAACGCCCAAAGCAGCCATGGCTTGCCGGCGCTGTCGCCTTCCAGGCTTAGGGTGATGGCCTCAGCCCCGATACTGGTACTCGCCGGCCCCAGGCAGGCCCCGGCGAAATGCAGCTCCAAGGCTTCACGGGCAATCGCCTGGGTAATGTCGAAATGGCCGCAAGCCGTGTCCATGCTCGATGGGCCGCTCACTCGCTGAGTGTTGAACCACGCCACCCAAAATTGAGCCAGGCGCCGCATGTCGGCGGTATATCGCTCGTTCTGCGCCTCTTGATCCTTCCATGTTCGCCGGAGTTCGTCGAAGCGGGTGATGGACGGCAGTTGTGCATGCAACTGATGGTCGCTTTCGCTCAGGGACTTGAGAACACCGGCCAGCGCCCAATCGTCGGCGTGATGCTCCTGATAGCTGTCGAACGCGGTCTTGCGGGCACGGATCAGCGCGGCGAGGTCGAGCAGCACGCCCCACGCATCATCAATCATCGCGAAGGTCTGTTGTTCGCACGCGTTCATCTGTCGCTGCAGTTTCAGCCAATCAGGTGCGTGCTCCGTTTCAGGCCGGGCGCTCCAACCGTAGCGTGTGGCATCGGCGTACTCGCCAATTTTCCGGGCGACGGTTTCGACCGGACCGCTGAACGGTGCCACGCCTGGGACAACTCTGCGCATGATGCGCTGACGCACGGCGGCATCGGTCCTGGCTGCGACGTATTGTGGCTCGCTCCAACGCACGGGGGACCACACCAGCCCGGCAGGGTCACCGGCCCGAAGCAGCAAATGCGGTTTGACCCGGGTGTCGATGACTTTGCCCGCGCGCGGGGTTTGCGTGAGCAAAGCATTTTCGACTTGATACTCCACCAGTCGGGATGGCCTGCTTTCCCAGACGTAGAGCCAGCCGTCACGCAGCAAACGAGAGGTGTAGTTGAGGGGATGTTCAGTCAGGTCGGGATGGCGCGGCCCAAGCTCGGGGAACTGCCCATTCAGCGCAGGCAAACCATAAGCATCCGTAGTAACAGCCATTGTCGGGCCAACGGCGTAACGCAGGGGCAGAACGGCAGCGAGCAGCGGGCAAGTGCCAAAGCGGTTATTGTCGCGGGCGCTCATCGGTTTGTCTCCGGATGGGATGGCAGACTGAGCGCCAGCAGCAGTGACTCAGACAGGGTTATTTGCGCGACCAGCCCTTTGGGCTGTGGCGCCAAATCGTATTCCGGATGCCGGTTTTCCCAAGCGCAGGCAGCCCCGTTGCCGTGTCGTAACCAGACGCTTTCGACGCCGCACCAAAAACCTTTCGGCCATTGCGCACCTGCCAGCCAGGCCCAGGTCAATGCCGGACCATCGGCCAGACGCAACCAGAATTCCTGTCGCTGCTCATCAAAAATCCGTATCCGGCGTCGCAGCATCGGAAGCAATTGCTGGGCGTTTTTTTGCGAAGCGAGCCACACGCCATGCTGCAGATCGGCACCGCTCCACCATGCGTTATGCGCTGCACTGCCGAGTGAAGCGTTAAGCAAAAAAGGCCCGGTGGCGCTAATCGGCGCGTAAGCGGTGCCGTTGAACAGCGACTGGGGATTGTCCGCGCCGTAGTGCTCGTGCAGCCAACTCATCGCGTCCGCATAACGGCCTCCGTCGAGCAGGAGTAGCCCTTTGTCCGAGTTATCCGGGTTCATGCCTCAGCCCTCCGGGCGGCATCGCATATAGGACAAATGCCGGTATCGGCCTCGCGAAAAACGATGGCTTGTTTGAGCAGGGCTTCCATCGGAATTGATTCAACAACCACATCTTCGGCAGCGACCGACAACGCGGCCTGCGCCGCCACACCCGCCATCGGCACACCGCCCTCGACTATGGCCACGCTGCTGAAGATCCCGCCCGAATGGATCACGAGGTGATGGCCGCCGGCCGACAGCGTCAGGCTCGCCTCGGCATCGATCACCACCTGGCTGGCGGTGACTCGCGCCTGTGGACCGGCCTGGATCACCCACGTGCCTTCAACCGTGGTACTGCTGTTGCCAGCGATGTTGAGCAGGTCGTGGGTGCCGATGACGGTGTTGCGCGTGCCGTTGGTGGTGTGCCGTTCATCCGCCTTGATCAGGCTGGTGCTGTTGGCGTCAACCTGCTCGACGCGGTTGCGGCGGATCTGGCTGTGGCTGTCATTGAGGATCAGTTGTTCGACATCGCGCTCGGCCCGCAGGTAGATTTTTTCCTGACCGGCGCGGTCTTCGATCATCAGTTCGTTGTACCCACCGGTGTGCGGCGAACTGCGGCTGCGCAGCACGCTTTTGGTCTTGTGCTCGGGCAAGGGATAAGGCGCGGACATGACCTTGTTGGCCACGCAGCCGGTGATCAGCGGTTGATCCGGATCGCCCTCCAGAAAAGTCACCACGACTTCCATGCCGATGCGCGGCAGGGTCACCGAACCGAAGTTTTCCCCGGCCCAACTCGATGAAACGCGGATCCAGCAGCTGCTGCGTTCACTGTTGAGTTCGGCGCGATCCCACGGGAACTCGCACTTCACCCGGCCGAACTCATCGCAGTAGATCTCTTCGTGTTCAGGCCCGGTCACCCGCGCCGTCTGGCTGACCAATGGAGGACGACGCGGCGGTAGCGGTGGACGAAAAACCACCTGTGCGGGAATCACGCGGAACGTGTTGCGGTAGCCTTGGGTGAAACCGTCGGCGCCCTTGACGTCATGGGTGAACGCTTCCTCGAGCACATTGGGTTGTCGGCCATCGTGGGAAACACTGAGCAACAGCCACAAGTCGTTGCACTTGTTCCGGGGGTGGTCGGCCAGGTCGAACAGATGGCCGCAACGCAAGTGTGGCTGATCACTCTCACCCTCGCCCAGTTCATAGTCGCTGCGATGCCGCTCCAGCGCCTGACGGGCAAGGTGGTCGCCGCGTTTTTCGTTCCCCAGCAACAATGGGTAACGATAATCCTCCAGTTCCGGGGTGGATTCGGCGCTGAAACGGCTCTCGAGCAACAGGCTCGGGCGTTTCAGATCATAGTCGCGCCGGGTGACGGTACTGGTGCGAGTACGGGTACGCACGCTGAAGCGGCTGACCACCGGATGCTCGGCCACCATGCCGCAGTCCTGCTGATAAGGCGTGGCCCCGAGTTTGGGCAGGAACACCTGATCATCGGTGAACACCAGCAAATGACCGTCCGCCGAGTGCTGGTGATGCCAGGCAATGCCGTCCTCGGCGCACAGGCGCTGGAGAAATGTGAAATTGTCCTCCCCGTATTGAGTGCAATACTCGCGCGGCGCGCTGGTGCTGACATGGAAGGTAAAGGCATCGGCCTGAATGCCATGTCCCTTGAGCACCTTGGTGATGATCTGCGGCACGTTCATGCCCTGAAAAATCCGCTGATCGTGGCTGAACTGCAAATAGTGCAGCGCCGGTACCAGGGTCAGGTGATAGCGAGTCAGGCGTTTACCCGACTCGCCCATCAGCACATCTTCGATATGCCCATGTATGCCTTCGCCATCAAGGCCGAATTGCAGAAACGCGGGTTGGCCAAGCAAGCTTTCCAGATCGAAATCCGGATACTCGCTGACCAGTTCAATGTGGAGGCTGTAAAGCGTGCTGATGGCTTCAGTGCCATTGAAGGCCAGCACCTTGAAGTCGTGACGGATAGCAGGAATCTGCAACACGAAATGCGCTGCATTGGCCGACCGGAACATACGCTTATCCTTAAGCAAAGGAGGAAAAGAGCGCGATGTCCAAACCGTCCCTGGTTCGTGCTCGCGAAAACTGGCGGGCACACTAACAAGGCAAAAAACAGATGGATGTAGGAAGTGTCTTTAAAGCCGGAAGGAAGCTTCCTTTACGAAAATCAGCTGTTCAGTAGAAAAAGCCCCTGGCCATCAGGGGCTTTTTTGTCGGTGCGGCATTTTAGAACACCAGTTTGTAACCGATCAGTACCAGCATCGTCGCCAGGCAAGGACGCAGAAGTTCATCGGAAATACGACCGGTCAAATGGCTGCCCAGGTAAATCCCCGGCAGCGAACCGACCAGCAAGTAACCAAGGACATGCCAGTCCATGTTGCCCATGCTCGCATGACCAAGACCGGCGACCAGGGTCAAGGGAACGGCGTGAGCGATTTCCGTGCCGACCAGGCGGCGGGTCGGCAGCAGCGGATAGAGAATGAACAGCGCCACGGTGCCCAGCGCGCCAGCGCCGATGGAGGTCAGCGCGACCATGGTGCCGAGCACCAGACCGGTAACGACCGTCAGGACATTCAACTGCGTACCGCTGGGGTTGTAGTTGCCGCCGGCACGCTTGTGGGCAAAATCGAGCAGGCGCTTCTTGAACAGGATCGCCAGCGCCGTGGCGAACAGGACAAAACCCAACGCCTGCTTGATGATGGCGTTCATCGCCTCGGGGGCGCTGTGCAGACTGCTGAGGAACCACAGGGTCAACGCCACTGCCGGCACACTGCCCAGCGTCAACCAGCCGGTGATGGCCCAGTCAATGTTGTCGTTCTTTTTGTGAACCAGCACGCCGCTGGATTTGGTGATGGCCGCGTACAGCAGATCGGTGCCCACCGCCGTTGCCGGGTTGATGCCGAACCACAGCAGGATCGGCGTCATCAACGACCCGCCGCCCACGCCCGTCATGCCGACGATGAAACCGACCACCAGCCCGGCTACGACCAACCCGATATTCACTAAATCCATCGATACGCCCACAAAGACTGCAAGGGAAATCTGGCCCGCAGCATAGCGATTTTTCTTATAACCAGTTATATCGATGCGATCTATCTTTATTCCCTACATGCACTATCACCCTTGTTGGAGAGTCACCGCCGTTCTATTGCACCGGCAGGAAATTCAGGAACAGCAGGCTCTGGGCGTAGTTGAGGCCGATGCGCCGGTAGCGCTCGTCCAGCATCTGCGTCAGCAAATCCAGGCGCGCGACTATTTTGCCGAACTCCACGGCAAAGCTCAGGTTGCTGCCCTCTTCCGAGATTTCGTTGGAGAACAGCATGGGTTCGCCGTTCTTGTTTTGTCGCTGACTCAGGATCCAGGTCGCAATCTCGATGTTGCGTGCAGCGTTGCTGACGAACGTCGGGTTGATCGCGTCCGTCATGTAGAACTCCAGGCGATTGCCGTGGGCGGTGACCAGCATGCTGCCGATGGCATAGATGAACGCACCGACCCGGTCGCCCAGAAATTCCGGACTCATGGCAAACCGTAGCGCCGCGAGGTCCTTTTTACCGCCAAGCGTTGGCAGCGGCTGCTGCTGTTCGATGGCCATGCGTACTTGCTTGCCGGCGATGCGTGCGTCAAGGAAGCCGGATTTTTTCAGCTCGTCGGGGTTGCGCAGGTACAGCTTGCTCATCAGCAGATAGAGGCTGTCGAGGTTGTCGCGCATGGTCAGGGTGGCCATGCGGTCGACACTGGTTTGCAGAAATTCCTGGGGTTTGCCTTCGCGCAATTGGGTCAAGAGGTCGTTACCATCCTGATGGCTGCATCCGCTGACGAAGAACGTCGACAGGCCAACCAGCATCAGGCAATGGCGGCGGATTGAGGTGATACTGAAAGGTAACGCTCGAGCCATGGGTTCTTGAACTTGGGCATGGGCCGGCAGAGGGGATCGCCGCAGGCTGCCCAAAAGTAGAGCCATTGATTTTGCAAAAGTGCAGTCATGCCGTCACCAATCGATCACCGGCAAGTTGCGATCTTTTGATCTAAGCGCGGAACCCGAAAGCTATGCTGAGTGCCAATAGCAATATGGCTTGGGTGTTTACAGGAGATTTGCATGCGTTCTCTCGAATTGGCCGGCGTCAACGTACCGGTCATCGGCCAGGGCACCTGGCAAATGGGCGAGGACCGCTCCCGGCACAATGAGGAGGTTGCGGCGTTGCGCCTGGGGATCGAGTTGGGCATGACCCTGATCGACACCGCCGAAATGTACGCCGAGGGTGGCGCCGAGAAAGTGGTGGGCGAAGCCATCGCCGGCCGGCGCGACGAGGTGTTTCTGGTCAGCAAGGTCTACCCGCACAACGCCAGCCGCCAAGGCATTCCCCAGGCCTGCGAACGCAGTCTGCGGCGCCTGAACACCGACCATATCGATCTGTACCTGCTGCATTGGCGCGGCCAGTATCCTCTGGAGGAAACGGTCGAGGCCTTCGAGCGACTGCGCGCGGCGGGCAAGATCGGTCGCTGGGGCGTGTCCAACTTCGACGTCGATGATTTGCAGGAACTGGCCGCGCCGGCCTGCGCCACCAATCAAGTGCTCTATAACCTGGAAGAGCGCGGCATAGAATTTGATTTACTGCCCTGGTGTCAGCAGCGCAGGATGCCGGTCATGGCCTACTACCCGATTGGCCAGGGCGGGAACATGCTGGGCAACGTCACGCTCCGGCAAGTGGCCGCCCGTCACGATGCCACGCCTGCCCAGGTGGCGCTGGCATGGCTTTTGCGCCAGGACGGGGTGATTGCCATCCCCAAGGCGGTACGGCCCGAGCATGTGCGACTCAACGCACGCGCGGCGCAGTTAGTGCTTGAACCTGGGGATCTGAAGGCGCTGGACCAAGCGTTTCGTGCGCCACAACGCAAACAGCGGTTGGCCATGGTCTGAGCCATCGCAGTCTGTCAGAGGACTTGCGCATGAGAAGCACCGATCGGCTGGACACCTTTAACCTGCAGCGCTTCATTCAGGCGCAGGACCCGGTGTTCGACCGGGCTCAGGCCGAATTGAATGCCGGCCGCAAGCGTAGCCACTGGATGTGGTTCATCTTTCCGCAGTTTGCCGGGCTGGGTGGCAGCGACATGTCCAAACGCTTCGCGATCGGTTCGCGCGAAGAAGCCCGAGCCTATCTTGAGCACCCATTGCTGGGCGCGCGGCTGCGCACGTGCACCCAAGAGGTGCTGAACATCCAGCAGCGCTCGGTGAGGGAGATCTTCGGCCATCCCGATGACCTGAAATTTCATTCGTCGATGACGCTGTTCGCCCAGGTCGCACCTGACGACAGCCTGTTCCATCAAGCCCTGAATCAATACTTCCACGGCATTCTGGATGACTGGACGTTGTCGCTGATGGACTCAAAACAGGCCCAGTTGCCCACCGATCAGGGTTGAAAAATCGTCGTCGACGAACGGCAGGATCGCGTCGGCCACAGGCTGTAATTGCTTGCTGACGTAATGCTCGTAATCGATGGGTGCGCTGCGGATCTCCAGTGGTTCAGGGCCGGCGACGGTGATCACGTAACTGATCCAGCCACCGTTCTGGTACTGGCGGGGACGACCCTGCCGGTCGTTGTAGTCATCGGCGATACGCGCTGCCCGCACATGCGGCGGCACGTTGCGTTGATAATCATCGAGGGTGCGGCGCAAGCGCTTGCGGTAGATCAAGCGCTCATCGAACGCTCCGGCCAGGGTCTTGCGCACATAGTCGCGCACGTAGTCCTGATAGGGTTTGCGGTTGAAGATGCGCAGGTATAGTTCCTGCTGGAACTGGCGGGCCAGCGGCGACCAGTCGGTGCGCACGGTTTCCAGGCCTTTGTAGACCATCTCGTCCGTGCCATCGGCCCGCGTCACCAACCCCGCATAACGCTTCTTGCTGCCCTCCTCCGCACCGCGAATGGTCGGCATCAGGAACCGCTTGTAGTGGGTTTCGAACTGCAGTTCGAGCGCGCTCTCCAGGCCAAATTCCTGCCGCACATGCTCGCGCCACCACTGGTTGACGTGATCCACCAGCGCTTCGCCGATCTGTGCCGCTTCCTGTTGGCCGTGGGCGCGGCGCAGCCAGACGAAGGTGGAATCGGTATCACCGTAAATCACGGTATGGCCCTGGTCTTCGATCAACTGACGGGTGCGCAGCATGATCTCGTGCCCGCGCAGGGTGATGGACGATGCCAGGCGCGTATCGAAAAACCGGCATCCGCTGGAACCGAGCACCCCGTAGAAGGCGTTCATGATGATCTTCAGTGCCTGGGACAGCGGCGCGTTGTGCTCGCGCTTGGCGGTTTCCCGGCCTTCGGCGACCCGGGCCACGATAGCGGGCAGGCAATGCCGGGTTCTGGAAAACCGGGCGCCCCGGAAGCCGGGCACCGACTCGCTGTCCTCGGGGTGCTTGAGCCCTTCGATCAAGCCCACGGGGTCGATGAGGAACGTGCGGATGATTGAGGGATAAAGACTTTTGTAGTCGAACACCAGCACCGACTCGTACAGGCCCGGTTGCGAGTCCATGACAAACCCGCCGGGACTGGCTTGTGGCGGGCGCCCGCCGAGGTTTGGCGCGACGAAGCCCTGGCGATGCATCAACGGCATGTAGAGGTGGGTGAACGCCGCCACTGAACCGCCCATGCGATCCACCGGCAACCCGGTGACACTGGCCCGTTCCAGCAAAAAGGTCAGCAATTGGGTGTGGGCGAAAATTCGGGTGACCAGTTCGCAGTCCTTGAGGTTGTACCTGGCCAGCGCCGGTTTGTCCTCGGCGAACATGCGATTGATTTCGTCCATGCGCTGGTAGGGGTTGTCGATCGACTTGCCTTCGCCCAGCAGGGTTTGCGCGACGTTTTCCAGGCTGAACGACGGAAAACTCCAGGTCGCCGAACGCAGCGCCTCGATGCCGTCGATGATCAGCCGGCCGGCAGCGGAGGCAAAATAATGGTTGCCGTTGCCGTGTTCGCGCCACTGCATCTCTTCGCCGCCACGCCCCAGCTTCAGCGGCACGCCCAGTTGCCTGGCGTGTTTATGCAACACCCGCAGATCGAACTGCACGACGTTCCAGCCAATGATCGCGTCGGGATCGTGCCGGGCGAACCAGTCATTGAGCTTTTTCAGCAACAGGGTGCGCGAGTCGCAGTATTCGAGCTGGAAATCCACCTCGCTGTCATCGCCATTGGGTGGGCCGAGCATGTACACCTGCCGCTCGCCGCAGCCCTCCAGGGCGATGGAATACAACTCGCCCTGGGCGGTGGTTTCGATGTCCAGGGACGCCAGTTTGAGGCTTGGCCGATAGTGCGGATCGGGTTTCATCTGTGCGTCGAGCAACAGGCCCTCGGCATCCGGCGTACCGCCAAAGCGCACAGGGGCGGTGATGAACCGCTCCATCATGTAGCGTTCCGGCGGGCGCACGTCAGCTTCATACACTTCGACCCCGGCCCTGCGCAGGGCCGTTTCCAGGCGCATCAATTGTCCGTGCTGCGAGCAATACAGCCCCAGCACCGGACGGTGCTCGAAATCCCGCAAGGCCAATTCCCGCAGTTCGACATTTTTTTCGTCGTGCAGCAGTGCCTCGGCCTGCTCGCGCTGGCTGGCCGCAATAAACGCCACCGATGGCTGATGAGGCAGGCGGATGCGCCGGGGACCGCTGTCGGTCGCCAGCCAGAACTCGACTTGCGTACCGGTCGGTGTATCGCGCCAATGCCGGGTCAGGACAAAGCCCTGCGGTAAATCCACCACTGAAAACCTCAACATTGATTCAGGGTGGTGATTCTACGCCACCATGAACCTCTGGGAGCGAGCTTGCTCGCGATGGCGGCCTGACATTCAGCATGGATGTCGACTGATTTGACCTCATCGCGGGCAAGCCCGCTCCCACAGGTATTTTGCCGGGCAGGAATCCGGGGGGCTTACCGAAGAAAAACCACTGAATGACGTTTTTTGCCGTTTATCTGCCGCTTTCTCTCTTGCCCTGCGCGCCGGCGTCTACGATTCTTCAATAACAACGACAACACCCGAGAAACCGCCATGAAAACCGTCGCGCAACTACTCAAGTTGAAAGATCAGAAGAATCAGGAAGTGCACCAGATCAAACCTGGTCATATGGTGCTGGAAGCGCTGATGAAGATGGCAGAGAAAAACGTCGGCGCCTTGCTGGTGGTGGAGAATGACGAAGTGCTGGGCATCATCAGCGAGCGTGACTACGCGCGTAAACTGGTGCTGCACGGGCGTTCTTCGGTGGGTACGCCGGTGCGCGACATCATGGTTTCACCGGTGATTACCGTGGACACCCATCAAACCGTCGATACCTGCCTGGGCATCATGTCCGACAAACGCCTGCGCCACTTGCCGGTGGTGGAGGACGGCAAATTGATCGGTTTGCTGTCGATTGGCGACCTGGTCAAGGAGGCCATCGCGGAACAGGCGGAACTGATTCGTCAGCTGGAACAGTACATTCGCGGGGAATAGCTCAAACATACCCCCGTCCCCTGTGGGAGCGAGCTTGCTCGCTCCCGCTTTTGTTTTGCAGTGCTCAGGCCGGCCAATGCCGGGCGAACACCGGCGCCAGCGTCGGGTGTCGGTCGATGCGCTCCAGCCAGGCGTAAAACCCCGGCCGGGCCGTGCGCAAATGTTCGCGGCTGCCTGACCATCGACTGACCACCGCCGCCAGCACATCCAGCGCCCCCGGTGTCTCGTCTCCCAGATACAGCTCGCCGGAAAACTGATCGGCAAACACCTCCCAACTCCAATGCAACCGTGCACGGGTGCCCGCCATCAGGTTTTGCCGAGACGATTCATCTGCCTCGGCCAACCAGCGTTCGGGGTAATCGATGATGCCGATGGCCGCATAGCAATTGCTGACGATGTACGCCAGGCCACGGATGGCCTGATCACGATCGGCCGGGTTGTCCGGCAGCAGATTCGACTCGGGAAACGTCAGCCCGAGGTGAATCAGGATCGCCGCGCTTTCGGTGAGGACGCTGCCGTCGGGCAATTGCAGGGTCGGAATCTGCTTGAGCGGGTTGAGCTTCTCCAACGCCAGGGCGGCCTGCGAAGACGACTCGACGTCAATGAAACGATAAGGGATCTCGCACAATTCCAGTGCCGCCTCGATGGCGGCTGCGCCCGAATTCTGATGACCATAGAGCTGATACATAAACACCTCCTTGCGACGCTATCCAGTGTAGAAGCCGCCCTTGACCGCGCTGGAGCCATCCGACGACTGCATCATCACGCTCGCCAGGGGTATGCCGCTGGCCCTATCAATCCCGTCGATGTTCACCATCATGCCAATGAAGTTCTCATAAAAACTGCGCGGCGTAACATCTGCTCCATACCCACCCAATAAGACCCGGAGCACACCACCATGAAACGCCAGACTCTTCTCAGCATCGCTTTCTCGGTTTTTGCAGTAAACGCTTTCGCCGCTACCTCTGCTCAACCTGTCGTCGCCGAAGGCGGCTCGGATCGCTTGATTGAAAGTCGCGTGGCGGAAGGTGGCTCCGATCGCCTGATCCAGAATCGGGTGGCCGCCGATGGCTCCGACCACCTGCAAGGCAACACCGTCGCCGCCGATGGCTCCGACCGCCTGCAAGGCAACACCGTCGCCGCCGATGGCTCCGACCGCCTGCAAGGCAACACCGTTGCTGCCGATGGTTCCGACCGCCTGCAAGGCAACACCGTTGCCGCCGATGGCTCGGATCGTCTGCAAGGCAACACCGTTGCGGCCGATGGTTCTGATCGTCTGAACAGCAACCACATCGCTTGAATGAATGGCTCTACCGCTCTCCTCGACAAAAAACCCGGCCTCATCAGTCGGGTTTTTTTATGCCCGGGATAATACGCAGAACCACCTGCGATCATTTGTTCTTCAACCCGCCCGCGCCATACAGCGCTGATAACACTCATCAACCCGCTTGGCAAACCAGGCCGTGGTCAGTTTGCGAGTGATTTTCGGGCTCTGCAGGACGATTCCCGGCAACACTTGCCGAGGCAGTGGCCGGCCTTCGGCCTGGTCCGCCAGCGCGAAGACCTGCTGATACAACGAGCTGTTCTCGAACGCCAGGCTCTTGCTCTCTTCCAGTTGATCCCTGATCGTCGTGTTGCGCATGCCCAGTTGCTTGCCGAGGCTGCGCACGGCCACTTCGGTGCTGCCGGGCATGATCGAACCGTAATTGACCAAATCGCCATCCAGCGCCAACGCAATGCCCGAGGCACGGCTCACGGCGTTCTGGAACGCAGCATTACGACTGGCATACCAACCGGCGTTGAAATCGGCGAAGCGATACAGCGGTTGCGGGTAGTTCACCGGGTATCCGAGCAAATGTCTGATACCGAAGTACATCCCGCCGCGCCGAGTGAAGACTTCATGGCGGATCGACCCGTCCACCGGGTAGGGATAGGCCTTGGCGTGCTGCTCGGCAAATTCGATGCTGACCTGCATCGGCCCGCCGGTATGTACCGGGTTAAGGCCGCCAAACAGACTTTTCCCCATGGGCACCATGCCAATGAAGTCATCGAAAATCGCGCTCAGTTCCTTTTCGCTACGCGCCGCGTTGAGGCGTTCGCTGTAACTTTTGCCATTGGGCGAGCGCACCTGCAGCGCCGCACTGACCAACAGGCCGGGGATGTGGGCCTTGGCCGCTCGGCGATCGATCTCGTCGCGAGCGATTTTGCCCAGGCCAGGCACGCTTGGGTCTGCCTGAAAGGTCGACTCCTGCTCAGTGACAGCCAGCACCGAACACAGGTTTTGCGTGGTCGTCTCGATGTTCTGCGCGGCAAACGCCGCCTGGATGTCCGTGGCCCAACCCTGGCGGTCGACGGTTTTGGCCGGCAACAGTCGCATGATTTCGGCCTTGACCTCGGCCGGCGTACGCGCCGGTGCCTGCTGCGTGCGTTGACTGCCGCAACCGGCCAGCACCAGCAACGCGACGATGCTCATGATCAATCGATGGGCTTGCATGCTGCTCCAGATAATCCGTTATGCCGGGCTAACCATACGATCAATGGCCTGTCTGAGGCTATGACCTTGAGCAGTGGCCTTCTCCGTTGGGCAGCCAGCCTGGCCGCCCGCCACGGCTGGACCATACTTGCTCCACACCGCGAGGAGGACAGGCTCATGCACCGAAGCGATGTGTTAATCATCGGCGCCGGCCCGACCGGGCTGGTACTGGCACTCTGGCTAAGCACTCTGGGAGTTCGCGTGCGGATCGTCGACAAGACGTCGGCGCCCGGCACCACCTCGCGGGCGCTGGCCGTGCAGGCACGTACGCTGGAGCTGTACCGCCAACTCGACCTCAGTGCCAGTGTCGTGCAGAAGGGCCATTGCGTGGAGGCCGCCAATTTCTGGGTCAAGGGTGAACCCGTGGCACGCTTGCCGCTGACCCACATCGGCGAGGGCCTGACACCTTACGCCTTCCTCCAAATATTCCCCCAGGACGAACACGAACGGCTGCTGATCAAACGCCTCGAATCCTTTGGCATCACGGTGGAGCGCGACACCGAGCTTGAGGCTTTCGAGGAAACCGTTGACGGCATCAACGCCACGTTGCGTCTGCCCGATGGTCAGCAGGAAACCTGCCAGGCCTGTTACCTGGCCGGTTGCGACGGTGCCCGTTCAGTCGTGCGCAAGGCCCTGGACACCGGATTTCCCGGCGGGACCTACCAGCAGATTTTTTATGTGGCCGATGTGCAGGCCAGCGGCCCGACGTTCAATGGCGAACTGCACGTGGACCTCGATGAGGCGGACTTTCTTGCGGTGTTCCCACTGGCAGGAAGCGGTCGCGCACGCCTGATCGGCACCGTTCGCGATGAGCGCGCCGAGCGTGCTGAAACGCTGCGATTCAAAGACGTCAGCAGCCGGGCCATCGAGCATCTGAAGGTGCAGATCGAACAGGTGAACTGGTTCTCGACCTACCGCGTGCATCATCGGGTGGCCGATCACTTCCGCACCGGACGCGCGTTCTTGTTGGGCGACGCCGCCCATGTGCACAGCCCCGCCGGTGGCCAGGGTATGAACACCGGGATTGGCGACGCCATCAACCTGGCCTGGAAACTCGCCGCCGTTTTGAGCGGCGGCGCCGAGGCCAAACTGCTTGATACTTACGAAACCGAGCGCATTGCCTTCGCCCGAAAATTGGTGGCGACCACCGACCGGGTGTTCAGCTTCGTCACCGCTGAAGGCCCCATGGCCGACCTGCTGCGCACACGCCTGGCGCCCTTACTGATTCCGAAAATGGCCTCGTTCGAGAGGTCCCGTGAATTCCTGTTTCGCACGGTGTCGCAGATCACCTTGAACTACCGCGGCATGCCTTTGAGCACAGGCGTTGCCGGGCAGGTCCATGGTGGCGACCGCCTGCCCTGGGCGCACGACGGCGAAGGGGACAATTTCGAACCGCTCAAATGCCCGAAATGGCAGGTGCATGTGTATGGCGACACCAGCGACGAAATGATCGACTGGTGCATCGAGCATCATTTGCCGCTGCATGTGTTCGACTGGCGGCCGGCGTTTGAAACGGCAGGCCTGGGGCGTAACGGGTTTTACCTGTTACGGCCGGATACCTATGTGGCGATTGCCGAAACCTGCTCGGATCCCAAGGTGATCGAGCGGTACTTCCGGGATCACGGGATCCGGCCGTTCATTGGTTGATCCCGAAACCCTCCCGGCTCCCGCGGGAGGCCGGGTGAATTTCAGATTCCGGCCAGTGCCAGGTCCATCGCGAAATACGTGAAGATCAGATCGGCCCCCGCCCGCTTGATCGCGCCAAGACTCTCGCGCACCACGCGGTCTTCATCGATCGCCCCCGCTTGCGCGCCGAACTTGATCATCGCGTACTCGCCGCTCACCTGATACGCCGACAGCGGCAAACGCGAAACCTCACGAATATCGCGAATGATGTCCAGGTACGCGCCAGCCGGCTTGACCATCAGCGCATCGGCGCCTTCCTGCTCGTCCAGCAACGATTCGCGCACCGCTTCACGGCGATTCATCGGGTTCATTTGGTAGCTTTTACGGTCGCCCTTGAGTGCGCTGCCACCGGCTTCGCGGAACGGTCCGTACAGCGCCGAGGCGAACTTGGTCGAATAGGCCATGATCGCCGTCTGGCTGAAACCGGCCTCGTCGAGTGCCCGGCGAATGGCCTGGACCTGACCGTCCATCGCCGCCGACGGTGCAATCACATCGGCACCGGCACGGGCCGCCGCCACGGCTTGTTTGCCGAGGTTGATCAGGGTCTGGTCGTTATCGACTTCGTGATTGTGCAGAACACCGCAGTGGCCGTGGTCGGTGTACTCACAGAAGCAGGTGTCGGACATGACGATCATTTCCGGCACGGCGTCCTTGGCGATGCGCGACATGCGCGACACCAGACCGTCGTCGCGCCAGGTGTCGCTGCCGCTGCTGTCCAGGTGATGTGACACGCCAAAGGTCATCACCGACTTGATCCCGGCCCTGGCATAACGCTCGATCTCGCCGGCCAGTTTCGATTCGGGAATGCGCATCACGCCGGGCATGCTTTTGATCGGTACAAAGTCATCGATCTCTTCTTCGACGAAAATCGGCAGCACCAGGTCGTTGAGGCTGAATTCGGTTTCCTGGAACAGACTGCGCAGGCTCGCATTGCGGCGCAGACGGCGTGGGCGTGCTTCGGGGAACTGACTGGACATGGGCATTCCTGGAAATCGGAGGACAAGACAAAAGTCGTAAGGGGGCAAAGCTTATGCCCTGCGGGGTGCAGGGCACAAACACCCAACGCTCAAGATTGCGTTACTGCAATGGCAATAATCCTTTAACAAACACCAACCCCCTGTGGGAGCGAGCCTGCTCGCGAGGGCGTCGCGCCAGTCAATACATATGTTGACTGATACTCCGCCATCGCGAGCAGGCTCTTACAGGGGTTGTGCGGTGAATCAGTTCGAAACGGGCTTGGGAATTTCCAGCCCGCGCTTGACCGCCGGCCGCGCCAGGAATTTTTCCAGCACGCGGGTGACGTTGGGGAAGTTCTGGATGCCGACCAGATCGCCTGCTTCATAGAAACCGATCAGGTTGCGCACCCAGGGAAAGGTCGCGATGTCGGCAATGGTGTAGCGCTCGCCCATGATCCAGTCACGACCTTCAAGGCGTTTGTCGAGGACGCCGAGCAGGCGTTTGCTTTCTTCGACGTAGCGGTCACGGGGACGCTTGTCTTCGTAGTCCTTGCCGGCGAATTTATTGAAGAAGCCGAGTTGGCCGAACATCGGCCCGATGCCGCCCATCTGGAACATCAGCCACTGAATGGTCTCGTAGCGCGCAGCCCCTTCCCGGGCCAGCAATTGTCCACTCTTGTCAGCCAGATAAATCAGGATCGCGCCTGACTCGAACAACGGCAACGGCTGGTCGTCGGGGCCGTTAGGATCGAGGATGGCCGGGATCTTGTTGTTGGGGCTTAACGACAGGAATTCGGGGGACATTTGATCGTTGGTGTCAAACCCGACGCGGTGCGGCTCGTAAGGCAAGCCGATCTCTTCGAGCATGATCGAAACCTTGACGCCGTTGGGGGTCGGCAAGGAGTACAGCTGAATCCACTCCGGGTACTGTGCAGGCCATTTTTGGGTGATGGGAAACGCAGACAAATCGGTCATGGGAAGGATCCACGAGAAAATTGAAAGTAGTGATAGTAATGCAGGCGTTACGCTGTCGTTATCAATATCACTGATGTTGAAGATCAAGGAATTGCAGCCCTGGTCAGCCCCATAACCTGTACCGTATCCATAATTCAGCAACATCCTGTCGATAACCTTCGCTCCTGTCCGTTCACGGTTGCCGGTAGATTGCTGCGCACTCCGCCGGAATCGAACCAAATGGGCATCAGAGGACTCTGAGCACCGCCCTTGTTGAAACGGACCGGCTCGACGACATGGAAAACACCCGACGCAGGAAATTCGTGGTGTAGAGGTTTGTCAGCCTTAACCGAATGCGCTGAAGAATCCTTTATTCCATGAAGAACTTCCTGAAAATCTCCCATCGCTTCAAACATCGCGCGTATCTATTCCTGCCCGCCCTGCTGGCGGCCAGCGCGTTGTTTCTATCCCTGGAGTCTGGCGAAAGCCGCGCCCAACCGGCAGATGGCACCCAGACGCTGGTGTTCCTGCGTCATGCGGAAAAACCTGCCGGGGGCCTGGGCCAGCTCAATTGCCAGGGCTTGAACCGTGCGATCGAACTGGCCGCCCTGCTTCCGGAAAAGTTCGGCAAGGCCAACTACGTGTTTGCCGCCAACCCGACGCGCAATGTCGAGGAAGGTGAACTGAACAATTCCTACAGCTACATCCGCCCATTGATGACCATCAGTCCCAGCGCGATCAAGCTCGGCTTGCCGGTCAATATCAATTTCTCGGCCAATGACACCAGCGACCTGGCCGATGAACTGCTCCAGGACAAGTATCACAACTCGGTCATTTACACCGCGTGGTCCCACGGCTACCTGCCGGAGTTGATCAACAAGGTCGCCGGGGAAGCGGTCGGCAAGAAACAGAAGATCACCGAAGACTGGGAGTCCAGCGACTATGACTCGCTCTTTGTGCTGACCCTGACCTGGCATAACGGCAAGGCCAGCCTGCAAAGCCACAGCTACAAGCAAGGGCTGGATAACGGGCCGCAGACCTGCCCGAGCTGAGTTGAGCAGGGCCTGATCGGACCTTTTGTGTACGCCACGGCCCCTGTGGGAGCGGGCTTGCCCGCGATGAGGCCGGCAAGACCACCGTCACCCTCTCTGACTACCGCGCTCGCGCAAATACCCCAATACCGCCTCACGATTCCCGGCAAACTCGATCCGCGCGCCCTTCTTTTCCCGCTGAAAGGCATACATCGGATCGTAATACTCGGTCAGCAACCCCTCGATCCAGCCCCGGTGCAGATCCACCGAGCCGCTGCGACCCTGCTCCGCCAAGGCATCTTCCATCAGAATCAGCATCCGTCGATGGCGCTCGCCGCCCAGGCGCTTGTGCACGTTATTCAAACTCTCCAGCATCCGCTCGGAAAACAGCGCAAAACCTTCCTCGCCGCGCACCCGGATGAACTCGGCACACAGGTCCACCACGTAATCGCGCAGGATTCGCTCGACCCGGCCCTCCAGGCTGTCCTCGAGCCAGACCATCGGAAACTGCTGCATGCCCTGATAAAGCGGCAGAGGCAGTGCGCAACTGCCGATCGCGCGGCTCTCGTCTTCCAGCACGAATTGCCCGAGGCCCGCGGCGCGCTTCTTCAGCACATCCACCGCCAGGCGGTTTTCGAAATCGATATTGCAAGGTTGCCCCGTGGCGCGCTTGCCGAAACTGGAACCGCGATGATTGGCGTGCCCTTCAAGGTCCAGCCCGTTGCTCAGTTGCAGGAGTACTTCGGTCTTGCCGGTGCCCGTCATGCCCCCCAACAACACGAAATCGCACTGGGCCACCGCTTGATCGAGGGTATCGAGCAAAAAGCTGCGCATGGCCTTGTAGCCACCCGCGACGCGCGGGTAGTCGATACCCGCCTCGTCCCTGAGCCATTGCTGAACGATTTGCGAGCGCAATCCGCCGCGAAAACAATACAAAAGCCCATCGGGATGAGCCCGGGCAAAGTCGGCCCAGGCCTGGATGCGCTCGGCCTTGATCGCGCCAGACACCAGTTGATGGCCCAGTTCGATGGCGGCCTGTTGACCCTGTTGCTTATAGCAAGTGCCAACCCGTTGCCGCTCGTGATCGTCCATCAGCGGCAAATTGACCACACCGGGAAACGAGCCCTTGAGAAACTCGACTGGCGCACGGGCATCCATCAGCGGCCGGTCGTTGAGGAAAATATCGCGGTAATCGGTGCAGTCGGCGAACATCAGGAAACCTCGACTGCATGGCTCTGTCGCTCGACCAATTTACCGATGGGCACAAGGTCCAGGCCCATTTGCGCAGCGGTCGCCAGAAACGTGTCGTTACCCTCGGGCGCCACGGCGATCAACAGACCTCCGCTGGTCTGCGGGTCGCATAACACGTTTTTGTGCAATTCCTGCAATCGCCCCAGTTTGCTGGCGTAGCTGTCGTAGTTACGCAAGGTCCCACCGGGAATGCAGCCCTGCTCGAGGTAATACTCGACACCCGGCAGACGCGGCACGCGGTCATATTCGATAAGAGCGGTCAGCTGGCTGCCGTCGGCCATTTCCACCAGATGCCCCAACAGACCAAAACCGGTGACGTCGGTCATCGCAGTCACCCCGTCCAGCTTGCCAAAGCGGCTGCCGGGTTTGTTCAGGGTGCACATCCAGTCACGGGCCAGGCCAATGTCGGCATTGCGCAACTTGCCTTTCTTTTCGGCGGTGGTGAGGATGCCGATGCCCAGGGGCTTGGTGAGGTAAAGCAGGCAACCGGCCGTCGCCGTGTCGTTGCGCTTCATGTGGCGCTTTTCCACCAGCCCGGTGACGGCCAGGCCAAAAATCGGTTCCGGTGCGTCGATGGAATGCCCGCCAGCCAACGGAATACCCGCTTCATCGCAGACCGAACGGCCGCCGCGAATCACTTCCCGGGCAATTTCCGGCGCCAGCACATTGACCGGCCAGCCCAGGATGGCGATGGCCATCAACGGGTCGCCACCCATGGCGTAGATGTCACTGATGGCATTGGTGGCCGCGATGCGACCGAAATCGAAGGGATCGTCGACGATCGGCATGAAAAAATCGGTGGTCGATACCACACCGCGCTCTTCATCGATGGCATAGACCGCCGCGTCATCGCGCGAGGCGTTGCCGACCCAGAGCCTGGGGTCCAGATTCTGCGCGCCACTGCCGGCGAGAATCACTTCCAGTACCTGGGGAGAAATCTTGCAACCGCATCCAGCGCCGTGGCTGTACTGGGTCAGGCGAATCGGCTCGCTCATGGGGGCACCTCGGAAGATTGGTGCCGTCGATTCTATCAGAGCACCCTTCTGGCAGTGCATTGCATCGCCGCCCCCCCGGGGGAGCGAGCCCGCTCCCACCGGGGGTGGTGTTACGGCAACAGGATCACTTTGTCACCGCTGCCCTGATTGACCTCGGCATAACGCTCCAGGCCTTCAGCCAATGGCGACTCGAACAGCCCCTGGGGCAACGGCAGCAAGTCCTGATCGAAGAATTGACCGAACTGATCCAGCATCGCCGCGCAGGCTTGTACGCCGTAGAGCAACGAGTTGATACCGACCACCGAACCGCCCTTGCGATACAGCGCCAGGGCCGGTAGCTGCACCATGCCATCCACCGGCGCGGCGATGATGGCGATGCGGCCGAAGGTGGCCAATGCCGCAACGGACGCCGGCAACCAGAAGCCGGTGGTGTCGAAAATCACGTCAGCGCCGCCCTTGAAGACGGCATTGACCTGAGCGCCCAGATCCTCGGGCTTGTCCAGTTGCAGCGTCTGAAACCCCTGGTCCTGCAGCTCCTTGACCTGCTCGGGCCGCCGCGCTGCCGCCAACACTTGGGCGCCACGCACCTTGGCCAATGCCAGCGCGGCACTGCCCACCGCGCCGCCGCCGATCACCAGCAAGCGGGTTTCGGCGGTCACCAGGCTGCGCTCCAGTGCATCCCACGCCGTGGTGTAGGGCACGCCCAGACTGGCGGCCTGGGCAAAGCTCAAATGCGTGGGCTTGAGGGCGACGCCATTGGCCGGCAGTTTGACGAATTGTGCGTGGGAGCCATCGGCGAAAAAACCCAGTTCGCGACCTGTGCCCCAGACGTGTTGACCGACCAGCGCCTGCGGGCCTTCAACGACGATGCCGGCAAAGTCGCGACCGGGAATGCGCGGCAACGTGGTGTAGGGAAAACGTCCCAGCACGTTCTTCACATCGCTGGGGTTGAGCCCGGCCGCCTTGATTTCGACCAGCACTTCATCGGTGCCGGGAACGGGCGTCGGAACCTCGACGTAGCGCAGGGCCGAGAGGTCGCCGGTTTTGTCGAACTGCAATGCTTTCATAGGGGGTTCCATCGAATGATCAGAAGGGTTTCAGGAGATCCAGCCAGCCATCAACTGGCGACCCATCGGCCAGAGTTTTTCGCCGGCCAGCATGCCGAGCAGGCCTACCAGTGCGATCGCCGGTGGTGCGGGGGAACGAAAATCCAGGGCGCCGTAGAGCAGACCGACACCCAGGCCGATCGCCAGTGAAATGAGGTAGTTCATGACAGACTCCGTGGGCAGTTGGGATATGCCCGAAAGTCTAGTGCGCAGTGCCAACGAGTACCGGCCAAGTGCTTCTGAATTTCGGCCAAACCCTGGCCCTGAAAGCGTCAGCCCGGATGCTGACTGGCCGAAAACTGCGACGGCGCGACACCCAGTTCCCGACGGAACATGTCGCTGAAGCTGCTGGGCGAATAACCCAGTTCACGGGCGATGGCACTGACCGGCACCCCTTGAATCAACTCGGCCACCGCCGTCGCCAGTTGTACCTGGCGCCGCCATTCGGCGAAGCCCATGCCCAGACCGTCCTTGAACAACCGCGCCAGGGTCCGCACGCTGGCGCCGGCGTTTTCCGCGTGTTGCTCGAAAGCGATGTCCAGCGACGGCGCGGCCATGACCGCCTGGCACAGGTTCATCAGGCGCCGGTCGGACTCATCCGGCAGCGGGATCTTCAGCTGAGAGCGCCGGGCCCGCTTGAGCTCCAGCAGCGCCAGTCCCACCAGTGCTTCGTAATACTCGGGCGCACCGTCGTCGCCCTGCTCCACCAGGCCGACGATCAGCTCGCGCAACAAACCGCCGACTTCGATGACCTGGACACTGGCATCGAGCGTTGCCGCCAGTGATGGCCGCAGGTAGATGTTGCGCATTTGCAGGTCCGAGACCACGCGAATCCCGTGAGGCACGCCTGGCGGCAACCAAACCGCCCGTTGCGGCGGCACCACCAGTGCCTCGTGAGGCGTCTCGACCCACATCACGCCACTCATCGCATACAGCAATTGCCCCCAGACATGCTCATGCGGCTCGATGAACAACCCGCGCGGATAAGTGCTCGCCAGCGGTTGCACGGGGACATCGGTATCACTCAGATCAGGCGGGGCGGCAAGGGCCATGGGCAGCAATCATTGGGGTTGGGAAAGGCTCAACGGTAACGAGGCCTTGAATTTGCCGCCAGCGGCTGCCACCGTCCACCAATCCAAGTGAATTTTCCGTTCGGCCCGTGATCCGTTTATGTACCACAGGGAGGAATACGGGCTATATGAACAATGCAAAACTCTTCGTCATTGAATACACCCTTCATGGCGTCCCCAAATCGTTCATTATCCGTCTGGACAAAATGGACAACGCAGAAGCCTGGCATTGGGCGAGCTGCGACGCGGGAGTGGGCCGGATACCGCGCTTTGGCCGGGAAAAGGTGCAAAAGACCAGCAAGCCGATGGCAGAGAAATTCGGCGTGGAAAACGTCAAGTGGCGGCCGGCCAACTGATGCCCGGCGAGCGACAGGATTGGAGGGGGGGCCAAGTACATGACACTCATCAGCAGCCCTGCGCATCTCGACTATGGTCTGGATACGCTGTTCGGCCGCATCACCAGGAGCGTCGAGTGCCGGGTTGGCCTGGAACAGGTCATGAACGACCCGACCTGCTTCGCGATTCGCGTTCTGCCACCGCTGCCGGAAGATCTCGAACAGGCCAAGACTGTCGTGGTCAGAGTCGAAGGCCGCCGCCTGTCGGGCACCGTCCGACACACCGAACGCCTCGACGATGACAGCCTGAAACTGGAAGTGGAGCCCGACTAGGCTCCACTTTCAACGTAACCGAACTATTTGGCGTGGGCGCACTTGCAGCCCTTGCCGGTACATTCTTCACCGTGCTCGTGGTGCTTGGCGCACGCCTCGCAGCAATAGTGCTTGCCGTGGCGCGCAATCGGATGCGCGCCCAGCTTGCACGAACATTTCGGGCAATCGCAGATACTGTCACTGTTGATCATGAGCCTGACTCCTGAGGTAGTGGTCGTCGGGGCGAGAAGAACAACCCGTGTTACCAGTGTAGGAGTTGGTTAAGGCGAACACGTGCAATCGCGAGAGACGGGTTGGCTATGAGGCCGCCTTCGCGCTATTTCGAAGTGCGGCAGGCCGGGCAAGATCCACTTCATTCGCCAGAACCCCTGTAGGAGCGAGCCTGCTCCGGGCGGCGTTCCGACGATGGTCGTCAACGAAAACGCGGGCTGTCTGAATGCCCGCGTTGCCCGGACGTTTTTCGCGAGCAGGCTCGCTCCCACAGAGAAGCAAGGCGGCGCCCCCACCCGCTCTTCACCACTCATCAGGCCGAGCGTTAGCTCGCCTGCAGCTCTTGATCCACCCGCCCCTTCGGGAGGCTGAGTGGAGGTGTGACACGCTGCATGCAGGTCGAAGCGAAGCCGACCGGAGGGCAGTGTCCCCGGATGGATACCGCAGCGACGGAACGCCTAGCCTTAGCGAAACGCTATCGCCGGCAAGCCGGCTCCTACAGGGGGGGGTTGCCAATCAGATGCGGAACTGCCCGACCAGATTGCCCAGACGCTGCCCCAGATCCGCCAGGCTGCGCGAGGTTTGCGCACCAAGCTGGGTTTCATCGGCGACGTTGTCCACCGCCACCGCGATCTGATGCACGCTGCGGTTGATCTCTTCGGCCACGGCGGTCTGTTCTTCGGCGGCGCTGGCGATCTGTGCGTTCATCGAATTGATGGTGGCAATCAACTGGGCCATGGTATCGAGCGACGCGCCCGCTTCGTTGGCCTGGGCCGAGGTGCCGTCGCCGGCTTCACTGGAACGGCGCATCGCTTCCACCGCCGACTGGGTGCCGGCCTGCAAGCGGTCGATCATGCCCTGGATTTCCTGGGTACTGATTTGCGTGCGGCTGGCCAGGGCCCGTACTTCATCGGCCACCACTGCGAATCCGCGACCAGCCTCACCGGCGCGCGCCGCTTCAATGGCAGCATTGAGCGCCAGCAGGTTGGTTTGTTCGGCAATCGAACGGATCACCCCGAGCACACTGACAATCGACGACACGTCTTTTTGCAAGCTGTCGAGGGACACACCGCTGCTGCGAATGTCGTCCACCAACGCATGAATCTTCACGATGCTGCCAGCCACCACACGCTTGGCGGCCTGGCCTTCTTCGTCGGTCTGCTGGGCGGCCACCGCCGCGTTTTGCGCACTCTTGGCCACTTCCTGAGCCGCCGCCGACATTTCATTGATTGCCGTGGCGACTTGATCTGTCTCGTGACGCTGACGCTCCATGGCCTGGTCCGAACGGTGCGCCTGATCGGAAACCTGATGCACCAACCCGGTCAGCTGCGTGGTCATTTCGGTGATCTGGCGCACCAGGCCGTGGATCTTGTCGACAAAACGGTTGAACGATCCGGCCAGTTGGCCCAACTCATCCTGGCGGGTGATGGTCAGGCGACGGGTCAGGTCGCCCTCGCCCGCCGCAATGTCATCCAGGTTGGCTTTCATCAGGTTCAGCGGACGCAAAATGGTATTGGCCAGCAGCATCCCGGCAGCGGCGATCACCAGCAGCACCACCACGGCGACGCCGACGATGCTCAGCACCACACCTTCCATGCGCTCCTGAACCTTGGCCTCAACCACCGCGACTTGCGCCTCGATGCCGTCCAGATTCACCGAAGTACCCACCGCCATGTCCCACTTCGACAGGTATTCGGTGTATCCGAGCTTGGGCACCAGCACCTGGTTGTTGCTGGGCAGCGGCGAGCTGTATTGCAGGTAGTGAGTACCGTCCTTGGCGACCTTCACCAGATCACGGTTGACGTAGACGCCGTTCGGGTCGCGGTTGTCCTTGAAGCTCTGGCCCACGCCTTCGGGGCTGTTGGCCTTGAACAGCCGCACGGTGTTGGAGTCGTAGCCGAAGAAGTAGCCTTCCTTGCCGTAGGCGATGCTCGACAGCAACTTGATCGCCTGGGCCCGCGCCGCGTCATCGCCAGGGGCTGCCGCGTCGTAGAGCGGTTTGATCGCGGTCATGGCCACGGCGACGTAGCTTTGCAGGGTGGCCTTGGCATCGCTGAGCAAGCGCTCGCGGGTTTCCTCGACTTCGTGGCGCGCCTGCGCCTGCAGGATGAACAACGTGGTCAGGCTGATGACCAGCGCAAAGAGCAACACCGGGAGGACGGCAAGGGACAGGACTTTGGCCTTCAGGCTCATGCGCATGACGTTCACTCTTTTTTGATTTTATTGGCGTGGTTAAAGGCGTTAACGGCAGGCCAGGTCAAAAGTTGAACACGTTCATCGGGAACACTGGAGCCTCCTGTGGGAGCGAGCTGGCTCCCACAGGTGTTGCGGGGTTAGAGCACCATCGCCGCTACCCAGCCAAACGCGAGCAATGGCAGGTTGTAGTGCAGGAAGGTCGGGACCACGGTGTCCCAGATGTGGTGATGCTGGCCGTCGATATTCAGACCGGAGGTCGGGCCGAGGGTCGAGTCCGAGGCGGGCGAACCGGCGTCACCGAGTGCGCCGGCGGTGCCGACGATGCAGACGATCGCCAGCGGGCTGAAACCCAATTGCACGCACAGCGGCACGAAGATCGCCGCCAGAATGGGCACGGTGGAAAACGACGAACCGATGCCCATGGTCACCAACAGCCCCACCAGCAACATCAACAAGGCGCCGATGCCCTTGCTGTGGTCGATCCAGGACGCCGACGATTCGACCAGTGTCTGCACTTCACCG
Source organism: Pseudomonas fluorescens group sp. PF-69 (assembly GCF_054481235.1). Taxonomy (NCBI): domain Bacteria; kingdom Pseudomonadati; phylum Pseudomonadota; class Gammaproteobacteria; order Pseudomonadales; family Pseudomonadaceae; genus Pseudomonas; species Pseudomonas fluorescens group sp. PF-69. The sequence continues at coordinate 6,145,082 of NZ_JBTMNC010000001.1, forward strand.
GTGGCCTTCATCACTTCGGCGAACCCTGAGGCGGCGATCATGATGAAGCCGATCATCGCCATCATCTTCATGCCTTCGGTGAACAGGTCATCGGTGTCGCGCCATTTGACGATGCCCGACACCGAAAAAATCAGGAAACCCACCAGTGCACCGATGATCATCGAGTCCAACAGCAGTTGCACAATGAAGGCGGCGGCAATCGCCACCCCGGCCACCATCAGGCTCAGCGGGTTGTACTGCACCGCGACCTGCTCGACTTGCTCGATTTTCTCCAGGTTATAGACGCGCTTCTTGCGGTAGCTGATAAACGCGATCAGCAGGCCCGCCACCATGCCCAGCGCCGGAATGCCCATGGCGTGAGTGACATTGATGCCCGTGATGTCCACGCCGCTGCGGGCCACGTTGGCCAGCAGGATTTCATTGAGGAAGATATTGCCGAAGCCCACCGGCAGGAACATGTACGGCGTAATCAAACCGAAGGTCATGACACAGGCGATCAAACGTCGATCCAGTTGCAGCTTGGTCAGTACATAAAGCAGCGGCGGCACCAGCAACGGGATAAAGGCGATATGTATCGGCAGAATATTCTGCGAGGCAATGGCCACCACCCACAGCAGGCCGATCAGCAACCACTTGACCTGACCACCCCCGCTGGCGTGCTGGCGATCGACCATCGCCAACGCCTTGTCGGCCAGGGCATGGGCCAGGCCGGACTTGGCGATGGCCACGGCAAACGCACCGAGCAATGCGTAGGACAGCGCCACCGTCGCCCCGCCGCCGAGGCCACTGTTGAAGGCCTTGAGCGTCGCGTCGATGCCAAGGCCGCCGGTCAGGCCACCCACCAGCGCACCGACGATCAGCGCGATGACCACATGCACGCGGGACAGGCTGAGTATCAGCATGATGCCGACCGCGGCAATCACTGCATTCATTTCATTACCTCGAGACAAACGGAAAGAGTCCGTCCGGCAGTCTGCGTGAGCCGCCAGCGGATAAAGGAATGGGTTTTATTAGAGGGCGCGCACTGTGCCTCAGGCTCGCCTTCGTGTCAAAGCGGCCGGGCCCTGCGCAGATGTAACGGCATATGAATACCTGTAGGAGCGAGCCAGCTCGCGATGCAAATGAGAGCACCGAGGGGTATCAGGATTCCATCGTCATCGTTGGCGACCATCGCGAGCAGGCTCGCTCCTGCAGGGCGATTAACGATACACGGGATAAAGAAACCAGAATCCCGGCCGTTACAGTACAAAGTCTCAGATATATATCGAATAAGGACGTCTCCATGTCACTCAAGCAACTGTCCATTCAATGGAAAATCACCCTGCTGGCCGGGCTTTGCCTGGCGGGCATCGTGACCCTGCTGGTGGGTCTTTCGCTGTATCGCATGGAGACCAGCTCGGAATTGGTGAAAGCCTCGAGCATGGAAATGCTGACCGAAGCCGCTCAGGCGCGGATCGAGTCCCAGGGTGAAAACCAGGCGCTGGGCATTCGCCAGCAGTTCATGGACGCCTATCAATATGGCCACGGCTTTTCGCGCCAGGTCCTGTTTCTGCGCGACCAGGCCGAAAAGCGCTTTCTCGATGCATTCGACTTGCGCGAAGACCTGACCCGCCAGGTCAAGTCGACACTGCAAGCCAACCCTGAACTGCTCGGCCTGGCCCTGGTGTTCGAGCCCAACGGCCTGGATGGCAAGGACGAACTGTTTGCCGGCCAGAGTGACGTCGGCAGCAATGAAAAGGGGCGTTTTGCCTTGTACTGGTCGCAACCGACGCCAGGCCAGCTGACCTCCATGCCATTGCCGGAAAAAGACATCGCCGACACCAGCACCGGCCCCAGCGGCGAAGCGGCCAACGCCTGGTTCACCTGCCCGCGCACCACCCTCAAGCCCTGCGTGATCGAGCCCTACTTCTATACGATCGACGGCCAGAACGTGCTGATGACCAGTATCGTTTTCCCCCTGATGCTCAACGGCAAGCTCATCGCCTCGCTGTCGGTGGACATCAACCTCAACAGCCTGCAAACGATCAGCCAGAACGCCAGCAAAAAGCTCTATGACGGCCAGACCAGCGTCAGCATTCTCAGCCCGGTCGGTTTGCTCGCCGGCTACAGCCCCGACGCCAGCAAACTCAGCCAGCGCCTGGAAACCGTGGACAAGACCAACGGTGCCGAGCTGGTACGCATGCTCGCCGCCAGCACCAAGACCGCCAGCCTGCACAGCCAGCAACAGCTCAAGGTGCTGTCGCCGTTCCAGCCGATTCCCGGTGGCAAAACCTGGGGCGTATTGCTCGACGTCCCGGAAAAAGTGTTGGTTGGCCCCGCCGAAACCCTGAAAAAGCAACTGGATGAAAGCAACACCGCCGGCACCCTGACGGAACTCGCATTGGGCGTTCTGGCGGCGTTGATTGGCCTGCTCCTGGTCTGGCTGATGGCTCGCAGTGTGACCAGACCGATCCTCGGCGTGGCGCACATGCTCGAAGACATCGCCAGCGGCGAAGGCGACCTGACCCGACGCCTGGCCTACGACAAACAGGATGAACTGGGCCAGTTGGCCGGCTGGTTCAACCGTTTCCTCGACAAGCTGCAGCCGATCATCGCCGAGGTCAAACGCTCGGTGCAGGACGCCCGCAGCACGGCGGACCAGTCCTCCGCCATCGCCACCCAGACCAGCGCCGGCATGGAGCAGCAATACCGCCAGGTGGATCAGGTCGCGACCGCTTCCCACGAAATGAGCGCTACCGCCCAGGACGTTGCCCGCAGCGCCGCACAAGCGGCACAGGCTGCGCGGGATGCCGATCAGGCGACCCGTCAGGGCCTGACCGTGATCGACCGTACCACCACCAGCATCGACAACCTCGCCGCCGACATGAGCGCGGCAATGGTGCAAGTCGAAGGCCTGGCGGCCAACAGCGAGAAAATCGGTTCGGTGCTGGAAGTGATCCGCGCCATCGCCGAACAAACCAACCTGCTGGCGCTCAACGCGGCCATCGAAGCGGCCCGTGCCGGTGAAGCCGGCCGTGGTTTTGCCGTGGTCGCCGATGAAGTGCGCAACCTGGCGCGGCGCACCCAGGAGTCGGTGGAAGAAACCCGCCTGGTGATCGAACAACTGCAAAGCGGCACTCAGGACGTGGTCGGTTCGATGGGCAACAGCCATCGACTGGCCCAGGGCAGCGTCGATCAGGTCGGCCAGGCCGTGACCGCGCTGCGCCAGATCGGCGATGCCGTGACAGTGATCAGTGACATGAACCTGCAGATTGCCAGCGCCGCCGAAGAACAAAGCGCGGTGGCCGAGGAGATCAACAACAACGTGGCGACCATCCGTGACGTGACTGAATCGCTGTCGGGTCAGGCCAATGAATCGGCGCGGGTGAGCCAGTCGCTCAACAGCCTGGCCAATCAACAGCAGAGCCTGATGGACCAGTTCCGCGTCTGACCCCGCCCCCCTGTAGGAGCGAGCCTGCTCGCGATGGAGTATCAGTTGGCACCTCGGTGACTGACACACCATCGCGAGCAGGCTCGCTCCTACAGGGGCCGCCATCATGATGGCGAGTGGACATCCCCCAGACGTTGATTATGCTTTAAGGAACCTTGCAGCGATTCGAGGCGTCCACCCTGCATGCACGCTTCGCGCAATCGCTCATCCGACGACATCAGCCCCAGGGCCAGGGTGCGCCAGCGGTAAGGAAAAACTCCGGCCTACGACAAGAGCAAGACGGAGAACACTCATAGCAGCCATCGACACTGCAACTTCGGGCAGCGCCCCCGGACACGGCATCACCAGGGAAGAGCGCAAGGTCATTTTCGCCTCGTCTCTGGGCACCGTGTTCGAGTGGTACGACTTTTACCTGTACGGTTCCCTCGCCGCGATCATCGCCAAGCACTTCTTTGCCGGCGTCAACGAGACCACCTCATTCATCTTTGCCTTGCTCGCGTTCGCCGCCGGCTTCGCCGTGCGGCCGTTCGGGGCGATTGTGTTCGGCCGGTTGGGCGACATGATCGGGCGCAAACACACCTTTCTCATCACCATCGTGATCATGGGTCTATCCACCGCCGTGGTCGGTTTTCTACCCGGTTACGCGACCATTGGCGTGGCGGCACCGATCATCCTGATCACCCTGCGCCTGTTGCAAGGCCTGGCCCTGGGCGGTGAATACGGCGGCGCGGCGACCTACGTGGCCGAGCACGCGCCGAAAGGCAAGCGTGGCTACTTCACTTCGTGGATCCAGACCACCGCGACCCTCGGCCTGTTTCTGTCGCTGCTGGTGATCCTGGCCTGCCGCACGGCGCTGGGCACCGAAGCCTTCGAAACCTGGGGCTGGCGGATTCCATTTCTGCTGTCGATCCTGCTGTTGATCGTTTCGGTGTACATCCGCTTGCAGCTCAGCGAGTCGCCGGTGTTCATGAAAATGAAGGCTGAGGGCAAGGCCTCCAAGGCACCACTGACCGAATCCTTCGCCCGCTGGGAGAACCTCAAGATAGTGATCATGGCCCTGCTCGGCGGCACCGCCGGCCAGGCTGTGGTCTGGTACACCGGGCAATTCTATGCGCTGTTCTTTCTGCTGCAGACGCTGAAGATCGACCCGCAGACCGCCAACTTGCTGATCGCCGGCTCGCTGCTGATCGGCACGCCGTTCTTCGTCATCTTCGGCAGCCTGTCCGACCGCATCGGCCGCAAGGGCATCATCATGGCCGGTTGCATCCTCGCGGCAGTGACCTATTTCCCGATCTTCCATGCGCTGACCCAGTACGGTAACCCCGATGTCTTCATTGCGCAGGAGAAGAACCCGGTCACGGTGATCGCCGATCCCGCTCAGTGCTCGTTCCAGTTCGACCCGGTGGGCAAGGCCAAATTCACCAGCTCCTGTGACCTGGCGAAAACCCTCTTGGCAAAACGGGCCATCCCCTACAAGAACGTGACCGCCGAACCGGGCACCGTCGCGCAGGTCCGCATCGGCGATAAAGTGATCCCCAGCTTCGAAGGCACCGGCTTGCCGGCCGCCGACTTCAAGACCCGCAACGACGCCTTCACCGCCACGCTCGCCACTTCGCTCAAGGACGCCGGCTACCCCGAGAAGGCTGACCCGGCCAAGACCAACTATCCGATGGTGCTGCTGTTGCTGACGATCCTGGTGATCTACGTGACCATGGTCTACGGCCCGATTGCCGCCTGGCTGGTGGAACTGTTCCCGGCGCGCATCCGCTACACCTCGATGTCACTGCCCTACCACATCGGCAATGGCTGGTTCGGCGGCTTCCTGCCGACGGTGGCGTTCGCCATGGTCGCAGCCACCGGCGATATCTACTACGGGCTGTGGTACCCGATTGTCATTGCGGTGATGACGGCCATCCTGGGCATTTTCTTCATGCCGGAAACCAAGGATCGGGAGATTCATCACACCTGAACCTGACACCACACAAACCAATGTGGGAGCGAGCTGGCTTCAGGTGCGCCCGGGCAACTCGATCAGCACTTTCAGCCCGCCCCACTCGCTTTCCTGCAATACCAACGCCCCGCCCCACGCCTCGACGATATCGCGGACGATCCCCAAACCCAGGCCGTGTCCGTCAGTCTGTTCATCCAGCCGGGTGCCGCGGCTGAACACCTGCGCGCGGCGGTCTTCGGGGATGCCAGGCCCGTCGTCTTCCACACTCAGTTCAAAGCCTTCGACGGTTTCGACCACGCTTAGCCGCACTTCGGCGTCCGCCCATTTGCAGGCGTTATCCAGCAGATTACCGAGCAATTCCAGCAAATCCTCGCGATCCCACGGCAATTGCAGGCCCGCCGCGGCGCGATAGCTCAGCGTCAAATGTTCACCGTGGATCATGTTCAAGGTCGCCAGCAGTCCTGGCAGTTCCCCAGCGCAATCAAACAGTGCCCCCGGCAGCGTATCGCCGGCCAGACGGGCACGGTTGAGCTCGCGATTGAGCCGTTGCTGCACCTGCTCCAGTTGTTCCTTGAGGGTCTTGCGCAATTGCGGATGCGCGTCCAGCTGTGCACTTGAGGCCAGGCTCAGCAATACCGCCAGCGGGGTTTTCAAGGCGTGGCCGAGGTTGCCCAGGGCATTGCGCGAACGCTTGAGGCTGTCTTCGGTGTGGGCCAGCAGGTGGTTGATCTGCGCCACCAGCGGCTCCAGTTCCACCGGCACCTGATCATCGAGTTGCGAGCGTTGGCCCTGCTGCAACTGAGCGATCTGTTCGCGGGCCTTTTCCAGCGGGCGCAAGGCGCGCCGCACGGTGATTCGTTGCAACAGCAGAATCAGCAACAATCCCGCCAGCCCGAGCCCCAACCCCACCTGCTGCATGCGCCGGAAGCTCTCGCGCACCGGGGTGTAGTCCTGCGCCACGCTGATGGAGATCGACTGGCCCAGGCGGCGATAGTCCGAGCGCAGCACCAGCAACTGCTGCCCTTCGGGTCCCAATTGCAGGTTGCTGTCAAGGCCGGGCTGTTCGAGACGTGGCAGCTCCTGGTCCCACAACGAACGGGAACGCCAATGGCTGTCAGCAAAATCGATGCGGAAATAATGCCCGGAAAAGGGTCGTTGATAGGCCGGTGCCAGGTGCCTTTCGTCCAGCTGCAAACCTTGCGGGCCACGCACCAGCGCCACCAACAGGTTTTCGCTGTCATTGCGCAGCCCGGCTTCGAGGTAGCGCTGCAACCCCATTTCAAACAGCCACAGGCTGGTCTGCGCCAGCACCAGACCGACAATCACCATCACGCTGATCAGGCCCAGACTCAAGCGGCGCTGGATCGACCTCACCGGGTTTGCCCACCGAACAGATAACCCTGGCCGCGACGGGTCTCGATCACGCTGCGCCCGAGTTTGCGCCGCAGGTGATTGACGTGGACCTCCAGCACATTGGAGTCGCGTTCGGTCTCGCCGTCGTAGAGGTGTTCGGCGAGGTGGCCTTTGGAGAGGATCTGATCCGGGTGCAACATGAAATAGCGCAGCAAGCGGAATTCGGCGGCGGTCAGTTGAATCTCGGCACCGTCGCGGGTCACACACTGACGCCCTTCATCCAGCTGCAGGCCCGCAGCCTTGAGGGTCGGGTGATTGACCTGGCCGTGGGAACGGCGCAGCAACGCCTGGACTCGCAGGTGCAACTCTTCGGGATGAAAGGGTTTGGTCAGGTAATCGTCGGCACCGGCCTTGAGGCCTTCGATGCGCTCGGCCCAGGAGTCGCGGGCGGTGAGGATCAGCACCGGCGTGGGCAAACCTTCGGCACGCCAGCGGGCCAACACTTCAAGCCCTGACAATCCCGGAAGGCCGAGGTCGAGGATGATCAGGTCGTAAGGCTCGGTGCTGCCCTGATGGACCGCGTCGCGACCGTCGGCCAGCCAGTCCACGGCGTACCCTTGGCGATTGAGGCCGGCCATCAGTTCGTCGGCCAGGGGCACATGGTCTTCCACCAGGAGCAAACGCATCGGTCAATCTTCCTTGTCTTTGAGTAGACGGCCCGTGGCGGCGTCGATATCGAGCTCTCGCACCACGCCTTCAGCGGTCAGCAACTCGACTTCATAAATGTAGACGTCGTGCTTCTCTTCGAGCTCGGCTTCCAGCAGCTTGGCCCCTGGATAGCGGTCCAGCGCCTGCTGCAACACTTGCTCGAGCGGCAGGATGATCCCTTGCTGGCGCAAGCGCAGGGCTTCGTCCTGGTCCAGGTCGCGGGCCATGACCACCGAACAGAAAGCCAGCAACACCAGCGCCAGGCTGGCCGCGCGTCGTGTGGAAAAAGAAAGCAGCGTCATTACGAATCCTGATGATCCTTGAGTCACTGGCCGCCGACCGCGTCTGGCCGACCGCGTCTAATTGCAGATCCCGGTCGATGCCGCGGCGTTGAGTTTCTCGAAAGGCACAATGGTACCAGCGTCGTGCAACCTCAAGGCTTTGTCCGGCCCCTGGGTGTTGCATACGGGCTCCACCTTAGCGACCTGAACTTAATTGAAACTGAATTGCCATCATAGGGCCGCAGTGGCAAGCAGATACAGATGCAAACCCTGTGGGAGCGAGCCCGCTCGCGATGGAGGATAACGATGACGTGGGCTGTCTGAATGCCCGCGTTGTCCTGGCGTTTTTCGCGAGCAGGCTCGCTCCTACAGAGACAGCGCCAACCCTGTGGGAGCGAGCCCGCTCGCGATGGAGGATAACGATGACGTGGGCTGTCTGAATGCCGGCGTTGTCCTGCCGTTCTTCGCGAGCAGGCGCGCGCCTACCGAGACAGCGCAAAACCTGTGGGAGCGAGCCCGCTCGCGATGGAGGATAACGATGACGTGGGCTGTCTGAATGCCCGCGTTGTCCTGGCGTTTTTCGCGAGCAGGCTCGCTCCTGCAGAGACAGCGCAAACCTGTGGGAGCGAGCCTGCTCGCGATGACGGTGGCCCATCCAAAATCAATGCAGCTGCACCAGCGCTATCGCGAGCAGGCTCGCTCCCACATAATTCATCCGCTTGCCCGACATCGAGACCGGTATGACAGCCATCCACATCAAGTTCCCTTCCCTGACGCTCAAGGCCGGTCCCCGTACCTTTGCGCGCATCCGTGAAAACGGCCTGAGCGCCATCGATGTCGGCACGCTACCGGGTGCCGCCGGTGGCCCGAAGGCGCTGGGGATACAAGGGCTGGACCTGGCGTTGTTCGGCGAATGGCTGCCGGCGGCGCCACGGGAGCGTTCGCTGATCGGTGCATCGGTCGGTTCCTGGCGCTTTGCCAGTGCCTGCCTGCCGGATGCCGCCGAGGGCATCCGCCGCCTCGGCCACCTCTACACCGAGCAGAACTTCGCCAAAGGCGTAACCATGGCGCAGATCAGCCAGAGCTCGCGGCGCATGCTCGATGAGCTGCTCGACGGCCGCGACGCCGCCCTGCTCGACAACGCCCATTACCGCTTGAACATCATGGTGGTCAAAAGCCACGGCCTGCTCGCGGACGATCATCGCGGCCGCCTGGGCCTGGGCCTGTCGTCGGTGATCGCCGACAACCTGCGCGGCCGCGCGCGGCTGTCGCGGCACTTCGAACGGCTGATCATCCACGACCCGCGCCTGGCTCCACCGGTCAACACGCTGAACGACTTCCCGTCGCGCTTCGTCGCGCTGAACGCCGGCAACCTGCGCCAGGCCCTGCTCGCCTCGGGCTCGATTCCGATGGTGATGGAAGGCGTGCGCGACCTGCCGGGTGCAGGCACCGGGACCTTCCGCGATGGCGGTCTGCTGGACTACCACCTCGACCTGCCCTACAGCGGCGACGACATCGTGCTCTACCCGCATTTCACCGATCGGGTGATTCCGGGCTGGTTCGACAAAACCCTGCCATGGCGCCGCGCCTGCCCTGCGCGCCTGCAGAATGTGCTGTTGCTGGCGCCGTCCAGGGAATACCTGGCGCGCCTGCCCTACGGCAAACTGCCGGATCGTAATGACTTCAAACGCTTCATGGGCGACGCCCCGAGCCGGCAGAAATACTGGCGCGCGGCGATGGATGAAAGCCGTCGCCTGGGTGATGAATTCCTTGAACTGGCCGCCAACGGTCGCCTCGGCGAACGCTTGCTGACCCTTTAGTCAGGACAAGCTGTTAAACTCGCCGCCTGCCCCTATCGCTGCGGCGATCGCCACCTGAACAGAGCTGAAAACACTGTGGAAATCTTCAAGGAATTTACTTTCGAATCCGCCCACCGCCTGCCCCACGTCCCGGACGGCCACAAGTGCGGCCGCCTGCACGGCCACTCGTTCAAAGTGGCGATTCACCTGAGTGGCGATATTGATCCGCACACCGGCTGGATCCGCGACTTCTCGGAAATCAAGGCGATCTTCAAGCCGCTGTATGAGCGTCTGGACCATAACTACCTGAACGACATTCCTGGCCTGGAAAACCCGACCAGCGAAGTACTGGCCAAATTCATCTGGGCCGAACTCAAGCCCCTGCTGCCGGAACTCAGTGCGATTCGTATCCACGAGACGTGCACCAGCGGCTGCATCTATCGCGGCGAGCTGTAGGATCGAGCCTGCTCCTACAGAAGAAATGCGTTTCGTCAGTGATATAAAAAACAGCCTTCAACGGCTGTTTTTTTTTGCCTATGCTTTTTGGCTTTCACACGCCAAGAGGACTCGCCCATGATTGACTGGCCACTGGCTCAGAGCTACCGCTTCAATGGTCACTCCGTTCGCTATGCGGTAAGGGGCGACGGCCCGCCGTTGGTGTTCGTGCATGGCACGCCTTTCTCTTCTTATGTCTGGCACCGGATTGCACCGCACTTCATCACCTCGCACCGGGTGCATTACTTCGATCTGTTGGGCTATGGGCAATCCGAGAAGGTCGACGGCGATGTGTCGCTGGGTGTGCAAAATCAACTCTTGGCGCAGCTGCTGGAGCATTGGGGGCTGGATCGTCCCGATGTGGTGGCCCATGATTTTGGCGGCGCGACCGCCCTGCGCGCCCACCTGTTGAACGGCAAGGAGTACCGCAGCCTGACACTGATCGACCCGGTGGCGCTGACACCCTGGGGTTCGCCGTTCGTGCAGCATGTTCGCCAGCATGAGGCAGCGTTCAGCGGGCTGCCCGACTACATTCAGCGCGCCATCGTACCGACCTATATTCGCGGGGCGATCAAGCGGGATATCCCTGATGACGAGCTCGCACCTTACGTGCAACCGTGGGTGGGCGACCCCGGGCAAGCGGCGTTTTATCGGCAGATCGCCCAAATGGACGAGCACTACACCCGCGAGGCCGAGGGCTTGTACCCGACGATCCGCTGCCCGGTGCAGATTCTCTGGGGTGAAGACGATCAATGGATCCCCATCGAACGCGGGCGCGCCCTGCAACAGATGATTCCGGGAGCGCAATTTCACGCCATTCCCAACGCCGGTCATCTGGTCCAGGAAGACGCCCCCGAAGCCATTGTTGCGGCGCTGATGCGCTTTTTGCCGCAGCACCCGTCTTCCTGAAGAAATAGCCCTTGTGGGAGTGAGCTTGCTCGCGATGACGGCATCAACCGCGACACTGGGTTGACTGACCCAACGCCATCGCAAGCACGCTCGCCCGACATTTGCACAGGCAAGATCAATGACGCTGGCAGGGATTGCCTCCGTCGCGCTAACGTAGAGTCATTGTCTATCGAAAAGGACGCTCCTGATGCACATCATCAACGCCCGGCTGCGTCACCAGGAAGGCCTGCATGAGTTGCACCTGGAAAACGGCCTGATCAGCCACATCGCCCGGCAAACCGAGGCCCCGACCCTGGGCCCCGACGATCTGGATGCCGGTGGCAACCTGGTGGTACCGCCCTTCGTCGAGCCGCACATCCACCTCGACGCCACCCTGACCGCCGGCGAGCCACGCTGGAACATGAGCGGTACGTTGTTCGAGGGCATCGAATGCTGGGGTGAACGCAAGGCGACCATCACCCTGGAAGACACCAAGACCCGCGCCAAAAAAACCATCCAGACCCTCGCCGCCCACGGCATCCAGCATGTGCGCACCCACGTCGATGTCACCGACCCGCAACTGACCGCCCTGAAGGCCATGCTCGAGGTGCGCGAGGAAAGCCGTGATCTGATCGACCTGCAAATCGTCGCGTTCCCCCAGGAGGGCATCGAGTCGTACCGCAACGGTCGGGACCTGATGGAGGAAGCGATCCACATGGGCGCCGACGTGGTCGGCGGCATTCCGCATTTCGAATACACCCGCGATCAAGGCGTGAGTTCGGTGAAGTTCCTCATGGACCTGGCCGAGCGCACCGGTTGCCTGGTGGATGTGCATTGCGACGAGACCGACGACCCGCACTCACGCTTTCTCGAAGTGCTGGCCGAAGAAGCCCGCAGCCGCGACATGGGTTCGCGGGTCACCGCCAGTCACACCACGGCCATGGGCTCCTACGACAACGCCTACTGCGCCAAGCTGTTTCGCCTGCTCGGGCATTCCGGGATCAGTTTTGTCTCTTGCCCCACCGAAAGCATTCATCTGCAAGGACGCTTCGATAACTTCCCGAAACGCCGTGGCGTAACCCGGGTCAACGAGTTGCTCGAAGCGGGCATGAACGTGTGTTTCGGCCAGGACTCGATCGTCGACCCGTGGTATCCGCTGGGCAACGGCAACATCCTGCGGGTCCTCGAAGCCGGCCTGCACATCTGCCACATGCTCGGTTACCGCAACCTGCAAAGCGCGCTGGACCTGGTGACCGACAACAGCGCCAAGGCCATGGCCCTGGGTAATCGTTACGGGCTGGAGCCGGGGCGGCCGGCGAACTTGCTGATTTTGTCGGCGGAGAGCGATTACGAGGTGATCCGCAGCCAGGGCCTGCCGCTTTATTCGGTTCGCAGGGGCAAGGTGTTGATGAAGCGGACGATGCCGGTGGTGGAGTTCGGTAGTCCGGATTGAGATTTGCCTTGACCGGACTGACGCCATCGTCGGAACGCCGCCCGGAGCAGGCTCGCTCCCACATGGGTTTTGTGTCGATCACATTTCCCCCTGTGGGAGCGAGCTTGCTCCGGGCGGCGTTCCGACGATGACGTAGGCCCAGTCAACTCACCAACCGAGCCGTACCAAACAGGCTCACCCGACTCAACGCCCCCCGCTCTTCCTCCAGCAAAATCGGCGCCGTCCCACCCGGCATCGTCACCCTCACCTCCCCCGCATCGACCCAACCGACCCGCCATGCCGCACACGCCACCGCACTGGCACTGGTGCCCGAGGACGCCGTCGGCCCCTCCCCGCGCTCGAACACCCGCGCGGCGATGTGCCCTGGGGACAGCCGCATTGCCCATTGCAGATTGATCCCCGCCGGGCAAGGTTTCCCTGCGCCGGTCGGCATGGCATAGGCGATCTGCGTCAGCCCTTCGCCCAACACGGGTTCGCGCATCTGCTCATTGCCCGGCAAGGCATCGGCGCTGTCGACCAGGGTTACGCAGTGCGGATTGCCGAGCCGCACGAACTGGCTGCGCGACCAGGCGCCATTGAGTGCTGACAGTTGTTGAACGTGGCTGAGTTCGCGCCCGTTCAACAGCACCGTGTCAATGCCCGCCGCGCTGACCGCCGCCGGCCCGAACCCAGGTTGGCCCAAGTCAAGCCAGAAACCCTGGACACCCTCGACTTGCGCGGCTTTCACGGACGTCTGGCCCGGTGAAGGCGTGTCGGATTTGTCGTGGTGAACCCTGAGCACGCAAGGGTCGTCGCTGGGTAAAAGCCCTTGGTCGCTGAGCGCCTGGGAGAAAATCGTCAGCCCGTTGCCACTGCGCTCGGCCAGTGTGCCGTCGGTGTTGACGATCAGCAGATCAAACGGCGGCGACGACTGGAACGGGCCAACCAACAGGCCATCGCTGCAATGGTCTTTGCTACCGGGTGGTTGCGTACCCGGGGCCCAGCCACAGTGCGCCGCAACGGCCGCCAACGCCCAGACCTCGCGGGTTTGCGCGGCGCGGCCGGCCTGATCGGGTACGGCGATACCCTGTTGGCGCAGCGCCTCGGGCGCCACAACGATATAGATATTGCCCCGTGCATCGTACATCCGCGCCATGGCGCCCTCCCTGCTGGAATGATTGGACTGGCTCAACATATCGCGAAACACACTCTGGCTGTGCAAGGATGTCAGCCTGTTTGAGCGCAAGCCTGGCGGACACTGATCGAACCCTTGCAGGCGGATCACTGTCCCTTGGAAACGCGACGTTTTTTGGCCAAGGATCGATATGACCAACCTCAACACCCAGACCTCATTCGTGCCGGGGCGACTGGAACAAATGTCCACGCGCATCGCCTTTTTCATCGCCGGGTTCGGCATCGCCGCGTGGGCGCCACTGGTGCCGTATGCCAAGGCCCGGGCCGGGCTGGATGAAGGCACCCTCGGTCTGTTGCTGCTGTGTCTGGGCGTGGGCTCAATTCTGGCGATGCCCATGGCCGGACTGCTCGCCTCGCGTTTTGGCTGTCGCAAAGTGGCCACCGGCGGCACCTTGCTGATCTGTCTGGCGCTGCCACTGCTGGCAACGGTGTCATCGATTCCGGCCCTGATCGCGGCGTTGTTCATCTTCGGTGCCGGCCTCGGCACGGTGGACTCCACGGTGAACCTGCAAGCAGTGATCGTCGAACGGGCCAGCGGCAAGAACATGATGTCGGGGTTTCATGGCCTGTTCAGCCTCGGCGGGATCGTCGGAGCGGCCGGCGTCAGCGGGCTGCTCGGCCTGGGGATTTCACCGCTGGGCGCGACCCTGGTGGTGATCGTGATCCTGCTGATCGCCCTCGCCAAAGCCGCGCCGCATCTGCTGCCCTATGGCAGCGACAGCTCGGGACCGGCATTTGCCGTGCCCCACGGCATCGTGCTGTTTATCGGCGTGATGTGTTTCATCGTATTCCTCGCCGAAGGCGCAGCCCTCGACTGGAGCGCGGTGTTCCTGGCCCAGGAGCGTGGAATCGACAAGGCCTATGCCGGATTGGGTTACGCGGCGTTTGCCCTGACCATGACGGCGGGACGATTGACCGGTGATTCGATCGTGCGTCGCCTTGGCGCCACACGGGTCATTGTATTCGGCGGACTGACGGCCGCGGCCGGTCTTTTTCTGGCGACATTCGCACCGGGCTGGGAGTCGGCACTGCTGGGGTATGCGTTGCTGGGCGCAGGCTGTTCGAACATTGTGCCGGTGCTGTACACCGCAGTGGGCAAGCAGACGGTCATGCCGGAAAGCATCGCCGTACCGGCCATTACCACCCTCGGTTATGCGGGGATTCTCGCCGGACCTGCGGTCATCGGCTTCATCGCCCATGGCAGCAGTTTGAGTTTTGCCTTTGGCTTGATGGCGGTGCTGCTGGTGGCGGTGGCCATTGGCGGGAAGGTTTTGAAGGTCTGAAAAGCATCGCTGGCACGCCAGCTGCCGTTGATCCATGTCGTTCACAAACGCTCCCCGCTCACTTGCAGCAGCGCAATGGCAAAGCGCTATATCCGCTTGCCAAGCCCCCGCCAGTCGGGAAAGCTGATTGCGGCACAGAGCCAAAGGATTTTGGCAGGAATCCAAAAGCAGCCATCGCCGGGCTGTTGCAAAGTACAGGTGTGCTGTCACCGGCTTTTTCGAAGGAACCCAGAATGTTCACCTCCCTTGCGTTGCGACACAAAAAACCGCTTGCCCGGCTCGCGCTGGCCATCACCCTGGGCACCCTTGGCCTGCCTTATTGGGCAGGCAATGCCCAGGCCCATGGCGGTCACGCCGAAATGGTGCCGCTGCAGGCGGGCCTCGAGGAGTTCGGCGCCACGGTCAAATGGGACGACTATTCCAACCTGTTCACCATTGCCAAGGACGGGGTCTACCTCAAGGTCAAGCCGAACAGCAAAGTGGCCATGCTCAACGGCAAGCCCATGGCGCTGACGGTGCCGGTGGTGTTCAAGGGCAAGACCGCATTCATGTCCAAGGACTTCATCAACCAGGTGTTCCAGTCCGGCCTGGACAAGACCTTTGTCGTCGAAACCCGCCCTAACCCGCTCAATCCCCTGAGCGCGGACGAAATCACTGCGGCGGTGGACATCGTCAAGAAGTCCGAGCATTACCAACCCGGTTTCCGCTTCACCGAGGTCTCGGTCAAGGAGCCGCCGAAGGATCAGGTGTGGAATTTCGTCTACACCGGGCAGAAGGTCGATCAGCCGCGCCAGGCCAATATCGTGGTGCTGGACGGCAAGCACGTGATCGAAGCGCTGGTCGATCTCGACAGCAAGGAACTGAAGTCCTGGAAACCGATTGAAGGCGCCCATGGCATGGTGCTGCTGGACGATTTCGCCACGGTGCAATCGGCCGTCGAGACCAGCCCGGAGTACGCAGAAGCCCTGGCCAAGCGCGGCATCAACGATGTGAAAAAGGTCGTGGCCACACCGCTGACCGTCGGCTACTTCGACGGCAAGGACGGCCTGGCACAGGACAAGCGCCTGCTGAAAATCGTCAGCTACCTCAATACCGATGACGGCAACTATTGGGCGCATCCAATCGAAGGCCTGGTGGCGATTGTCGATCTGGAGCAAAAGAAACTCATCAAGATCGAAGACGAAGCGCTTATCCCGGTGCCGATGAAACCGACCCCCTATGACGGACGCGGACGCAAGGGCACATCGGTCAAGCCGCTGGAGATCATCGAGCCCGAGGGCAAGAACTACACCATCACCGGCAACAGCATTCACTGGCAGAACTGGGACTTCCATGTTCGCCTCGACTCGCGGGTCGGGCCGATCCTGTCCACCGTCACCTATGACGACAAGGGCAAGAAACGCAAAATCATGTACGAGGGCTCGCTGGGCGGCATGATCGTGCCGTATGGCGATCCGGATGTCGGCTGGTATTTCAAGGCCTACCTGGATTCGGGCGACTACGGCATGGGCACCCTGACCTCACCGATCGCCCGCGGCAAAGACGCCCCGGAAAACGCCGTGCTGCTGGACGCGACCATCGCCGACTACACCGGCGCCCCGACGGCGATCCCGCGCGCCATGGCGGTGTTCGAACGCTACGCCGGCCCCGAGTACAAACACCAGGAAATGGGCCAGCCCAACCTCAGTACCGAACGCCGGGAACTGGTGGTGCGCTGGATCAGCACCGTCGGCAACTATGACTACATCTTCGACTGGGTCTTCCAGCAGAACGGCACCCTCGGCATCGACGCCGGCGCCACCGGCATCGAAGCGGTCAAGGGCGTGAAGTCCAGGACCATGCACGAGGACACCGCCAAGGAAGACACCCGTTACGGCACGCTGCTCGATCACAACATCGTCGGCACCACCCACCAGCACATCTACAACTTCCGCCTCGACATGGACGTGGACGGTGAAAGCAACTCGCTGGTGGAGGTGAACCCGGTGATTGCCCCCAACGACCGTGGCGGACCGCGCACCAGCACCATGCAGACCGAAACCAAAGTGGTCAGCACCGAGCAACAGGCGGCGCAGAAATTCGACCCGTCGACCGTTCGCCTGCTGACCAACTTCAGCAAGGAAAACAAGGTCGGCAACCCGGTGTCCTATCAGTTGATTCCGTATACCGGCGGCACGCACCCGGTGGCCAAGGGCGCCAACTTCGGCAAGGACGAATGGCTGTATCACCGCCTGAGCTTCATGGACAAGCAACTGTGGGTGACGCAATACAACCCGGAGGAGAAATACCCGGAAGGCAAGTACCCGAATCGCTCGGATAAAGACTCGGGCCTGGGGCAGTTCACCCAGGACAACCACTCCATCGAAAACACCGACGACGTCGTGTGGCTGACCACCGGCACCACCCACATCGCCCGCGCCGAAGAGTGGCCGATCATGCCGACCGAGTGGGTGCACGTGCTGCTCAAGCCGTGGAACTTCTTCGATGAAACGCCGACGTTGAACCTCAACGCACCAAAATAACGTACATCCCCCCTGTAGCGGGCTTGCTCGCGAAGAACTCAAGGACATCGCGTTTCTCCAGAATTCACGCGTTATCGTTGACGTCCATCGCGAGCAGGCTCGCTCCTACAGGTGTGCACGTGATCAGGCGTGTTGTTTACGATACTCCCCCGGCGCAATACCGAAGCGTGACTTGAATGCCGTGGAGAAGTAGCTCGAATCGGAAAAACCCCACGAGTAGCCCAGCACCGACAACTTTTGCTCCTTGCCCGATTGGCGCAGGGATTCGGCGCACAGGTCCAGGCGACGATTCTTGATGTAGCGCGCCACCACCAGGCCCTTCTTGGCAAACATCCGGTACAGCCCGCGAGTGGACATGCCCACCTCCCGCGCCAGCCATTCCGGGCACAGCTCTTCCGAGCGGATGTGCTGGTCGATAACACTCAGGGTCTTGCGGAAGGTACGTTCATGCAGATCCGTGCAGTCGTCGGTCTGGCTGATCGCCGGGCGCAGCAGGCTGACAATCGCCTCCAGGGTCGCTTCGCTTTCCTGACGGCTGAGGCTTGGCTGACGGGTGGCATCGAGGATCAACCGGTGCGACAGCATGGCGATGGGCGATGTCGCGGCGATGCGGTGACCGCACTTGACCTGATTGAAGCGCAGGGTCTGCTCGACCAATGGGTAGGGCAAGATCAGCGACAACTGTCGGGAGTTTTCGCTGTAGGTGAAGTCGCTTGGGCGCGACGCATCGATCAGTGTGATGTCGCCGGCGGACAGCAGCACCTTGTCGTCGCCCTGGGCCATGCCCGCCGAGCCATCGAGCTGGAACACTGCGAAGTACTTGCCGCCCTCGCCCGCCGCGACTTCCTGCGGCGTGCGGTACAGGCGCGCCTGACAGGCATCGACGAAGCTGAGCTTGAGGGCATCGCTGCGGTATTCCCGGATCTGCCCGGTAAACCCCGCGCCCAGCGGTTGTGCATTGAAGGCGCCACAGATCTGATTGATCTGATGGATCCACTGATCGAACCCATCCTGGCGCTGTGCAATTGTAGAAATCATGTCAGGCCTCACGCAGGCTTATTTTTATTGTCTACGTCAAAACACAGGTTCTCCTGAACAGCGACTCTCCCTGAACGGCGACGGGTTACTTCAACCCGCCAAACCGTCGATAAAAACTTTCACCCACATCCGGCAATGGGCCGTCGGCGGTTTCCAGTGCACTGTTCAGCCATTCCTCGGCCTTGGCATAGATCAAACGGTAAATGTTGCGGCACAACTGCCGGGCCGCACGGCCTTCCCAATCGCCGGGCAACAACTCGTCCGGCAGTTGCGGGTCGCGCAGCAGCAATTTGCGGTACTCATGAATAAGCAGGATCCGCGCCAGGAAGCAGTCGGACGGTTGCAGGTTTTCCTGCTCGCGAAGCGCCTGCCAGAGCGGCCGGAACAGCTGAATGAATTCGCTGTAGTGCGTTGCCAGTTCCTCGATGTTCCAGCTCTCGCGCACTTGCAGACGCAGGGCCTTGGAGGCGAGTACGTCCTGGGCGGTGGTTTCGAAGACGATGGTGTCTTCCTGGGCGCCGAGATCGAGCAGCGTCGCGTTGACATCGGAACGGTCGCTGCGCGGGCAGGCCAGGACAACCGGCGAAATCGCACCAAAACCTTGCCACTCCAGCTCTTCGCGCACCTGTTTGCGCTTGTCCTGGGTCAGCTGCGACAGCATCACCAGGCACCAGGAACCATCCCAGGCCGGCATGCTGGTGCTGTAGACCCGTTTGAACGCCTTGTCGAAACGCCGGCGACCGGTGCCGGTCAGGCTGTAGTAACTGCGACGCCCGACTTTTTCGGCGGTCAGCCAGCCTTCCTTGGTCAGGCGGAAAATCGACGTGCGGATCAGCCGTTCATTAATGCCGATCGGTTCGAGCAACTGAATCAGGCTGCCCAGCCACACCGTCCCGCCGTGGGGCTCAATGGCATCGCCGTACAACGTGATGATCAAGGAGCTGGCGCGGATCGGCGTCTGCTCCTGGAAGCGGGTAATCAAGTGATTCAAAGGTGTCAGGGACGACATGGGCGTACCGAGCGAAAAAAGAAAAGGAATATACCGAATGTCTGTGGGTTAATCGCACCCCCTTGTGGGAGCGAGCCTGCTCGCGATGTTGGGTCAGCTAGCCTGGCGTCGACTGACACACCATCGCGAGCAGGCTCGCTCCTGCAAGGGACCGTGTTCACAACGTACTGCCCTTTGGCCGCAGACCACTGTCGCTGATGCGCGGGCGATCCGGCTCCGGCTCGCTCAGCGGTTCGCAGACCTGCATCTGTTCCAGGCAATGTTGGGCCAATTGCTGATACTCGCGGGTGCCTGCCTGTTTCCACGCCACTTCCTGATCGCTGAGGCTGCGCTTGATGCTGGCCGGGGCGCCCATCACCAGCGACTGCTCGGGGCATGCGAAACCGGCCTTGACGAATGCTGCCGCCGAGACGAATGAACGCGGGCCGATGTGCGCGTTGTCCATCACCACCGCATTCATGCCCACCAGTGCGTCGGCGCCGATCCGGCAACCATGCAGCACGGCACCGTGGCCGATGTGGCCGTTGCGCTCTACCACCGTGTCACTGTCGGGAAAACCGTGCATCACGCAGGTGTCCTGCAGATTGGCGCCTTCCTCCAGGACGATCCGGCCAAAGTCGCCACGCAGGCTCGCGAGCGGCCCGACGTAGCAATGAGGACCGACGATCACATCACCGATCAGCACGGCAGACGGATGCACATAGGCAGTGGGGTCAACCACCGGGGTCAGGCCATCAAGGCTGTAGCAGGTCATGGCAGGTTCCTTCACAAAGCGATGCAAATAGTGACTCATTTTGTATCACATCGCTTTTACCGGCACAAAGACAAAAAACCGTATCACTTGAAAAGGCCGGTCAACGCCGCCACTCACCCACCGCAACGACGGGATTAGCAGCCAATAAAATCGGAACATTCAGGCATATCAGCGCCCACTTCCGGCAGGCACGCAATGACTGAAGCAACGACAAAAGGACACATTAAATCTACTTTTGTATTGCATTTACGTATCACGTTGTAGGTATACTCGGGCAAAACCGGTTCCTGTGACCGATCCAATAACAAGCCGGCATCACCGCCGAGCGTGCACCGTGAGGGCATCCGCCATGCCTCTAACCCTTGCCGTCGAACTGATCGAGCCCGGCGTCCGCCTGATTACCCTGCAGCGCCCGCAAGCCCTGAACGCCCTGACCACCCAATTGCTGGGTGAACTGGCCGACGAACTGAGCGCCGCACAAGCCGATCCCGAGACCCGCGCCGTGGTCCTCACCGGTAGCCGCAAGGCCTTCGCCGCTGGCGCCGACATCAAGGAAATGGCCGAACGCGACCTGCTCGGCATCCTCGACGACCCGCGCCAGGCTTCGTGGCAAGCGATCACCCGCTTCAGCAAACCCCTGATCGCCGCCGTCAATGGCTTCGCCCTCGGCGGTGGCTGCGAACTCGCGATGCACGCCGACATCATCATTGCCGGTGAGGACGCGCGCTTCGGTCAGCCGGAAATCAACCTCGGGATCATGCCCGGCGCCGGTGGCACCCAACGCCTGCTGCGTGCCGTCGGCAAATCCATGGCCATGCAGATGGTCCTGACCGGCGAGCCGATTGATGCGCGCCAGGCCCAGCGCGCCGGGCTGGTCAGCGAAGTGACGCAACCGGAATTCACCGTCGAACGCGCCCTGCAAATCGCCCGCAGCATTGCCGGCAAAGCCCCGCTGGCGGTGCGCCTGGCCAAGGAAGCGCTGCTCAAGGCCATGGACACCGACCTGGCCACCGGCCTGCGCTTCGAGCGCCATGCCTTCACCGTGCTGGCCGGCACCCGCGACCGCGAGGAAGGCATTGCCGCCTTCCAGGAAAAACGCACGCCGACCTTCACCGGCCAGTGATCACCCCGCCCCGTTTTAAAAAGAACGATCTCTCAGAGAGCGCCAAGACCATGAACTTCGAACACATTCTGTTTTCCATCGAGGCCGGCGTTGCCCTGCTCAGCCTCAATCGCCCGGACCAGCTCAACAGCTTCAACACGCAGATGCACGGCGAAGTGAAGGAAGCGCTCAAGCAAGTGCGGCAGAACCCGGACGTGCGCGTGCTGCTGCTGACTGGCGAAGGTCGTGGCTTCTGTGCCGGACAAGACCTCAGCGACCGCAATGTCGCACCAGGCAGCGCCGTGCCGGACCTGGGCGAATCCATCGAGAAGTTCTACAACCCGCTGATCCGCCAACTGCGCGACCTGCCGATGCCGGTGATCTGCGCGGTCAATGGTGTGGCGGCCGGCGCCGGCGCCAACATTCCGCTGGCCTGCGACCTGGTGCTGGCGGCACGTTCGGCCAGCTTCATCCAGGCGTTCTGCAAGATCGGCCTGATCCCCGATTCCGGCGGTACCTGGACCCTGCCGCGCCTGGTCGGCATGGCCCGCGCCAAGGCCCTCGCCCTGCTCGGCAATCGCCTGAGCGCCGAACAGGCCGAGCAATGGGGGCTGATCTACCGCTGCGTGGACGACGCCGAACTGCGCGACGAAGCGCTGAAACTCGCGCAACACCTGGCCACGCAACCGACCTACGGTCTGGCCCTGATCAAGCGCAGCCTCAACGCCAGCCTGAGCAACAGCTTCGACGAACAACTCGAACTGGAGCGCGACCTGCAACGCCTGGCCGGGCGCAGCGAGGACTATCGCGAAGGCGTCAGTGCCTTCATGGAAAAACGCACCCCAAGCTTCAAGGGACGCTGAGCCATGACCGCACTGAACGTCAACGCACGCATCGCGGTGATCGGTGCCGGCGCCATGGGCGCCGGGATTGCCCAGGTTGCGGCACAGGCCGGTCACCCGGTGCTGCTGCTGGACAACCGCCCCGGCGCCGCCGCCCAGGCCATCGAAGGCATCGACCGGCAACTGGGTAAACGGGTCGAGAACGGCAAACTCTCGGCCGAATCCCGCAGCGCCACGATTGCCCGTCTGCACGCGGTAGAAGCCATTGAAGCGCTGGCCGATTGCGAGCTGATCATCGAGGCCATCGTCGAGAACCTAGAGGTCAAACGCGCGCTGTTCCGCCAGCTGGAAGGCATTTGCGGCGAACACTGCATTCTGGCCAGCAACACTTCGTCGCTGTCGATCACCAGCATCGCCGCGCAACTTGATCACCCGAATCGCCTGCTCGGCCTGCACTTCTTCAACCCGGCGCCGGTCATGGCGCTGGTGGAAATCGTCTCCGGCCTGGCCAGCGATCCAACCCTGGCCGAGTGCCTGTACGACACCGCCAAAGCCTGGGGCAAAAAACCGGTGCACACCCGTTCCACGCCGGGCTTCATCGTCAACCGCGTGGCCCGGCCGTTCTACGCCGAGAGCCTGCGCCTGTTGCAGGAAGGCGCCGCCGATTGCCCGACTCTGGATGCATTGATGCGCGAGGCCGGCGGTTTTGCCATGGGTGCGTTCGAGCTGACCGACCTGATCGGCCACGACGTCAACTATGCCGTGACCTGCTCGGTGTTCGACGCCTATTACCAGGACACCCGCTTCCTGCCTTCACTGATCCAGAAAGAACTGGTGGACGGCGGACGCCTGGGACGCAAAAGCGGCCAGGGTTTCTACAGCTACGCCCCAGGCGCCGAACGTCCGCAAGCCGCTCAAATCAGCAGCGAAGCAACGGTCGAGGTTTGCGCTGCTGAAGGCGACCTTGGCATTGCCCAGGGTTTGCTGGCGCGTTTGCATGAACAAGGCGTCGAGATCATCCAGCGTGATGGCCAGGGCCTGCTGCGGGTCGGTGACGCCGTGCTCGCCTTGAGCGACGGGCGCATGGCTTGTCAGCGCGCTCGGGAAGACGGACTGCGCAACCTGATCCTGCTGGATCTGACCCTCGATTACAGCAAGGCCCAACGCATCGCCATCAGCTGCGCGGCGGGCATCGATCCACGGGCCCTCGAACAGGGCGTCGCGCTGCTGCAACGGGCCGGTTTCAAGGTCAGCCTGCTCAGCGACAGCCCGGCACTGGCGGTCCTACGCACGGTGGCGATGCTCGCCAACGAAGCCGCCGATGCCCTGCTGCAAGGCGTGGCCTCGGCCGCCGACATCGATCTGGCCATGCGTGCCGGGGTCAATTACCCGCAAGGGCCGCTGGCCTGGGCCGATGCCATTGGCCTGGCACACATCGTTACCGTGCTCGACAACCTGCAAGCCGCCTACGGCGAAGAACGCTATCGCCCGTCGCTGCTGTTGCGCCGTCGGGTCGCCGAAGGGAGAAATTTCCATGACTAATCACGAAGCCATGACCCTGGCCAGCGATTGCGCCCAGGCCCTGTTCCAGCGTGATAGCGCCAGCCAGGCCATGGGCATGCGCCTGCTGTCCGCCGGCCCCGGTTGCGCCCGGGTGGGCATGACCGTGCGCGCCGACATGCTCCAGGGCCACGGCACCTGCCACGGCGGTTACCTGTTCGCCCTCGCCGACTCGGCGTTCGCCTTTGCCTGCAACAGCTACAACGAAGCCACCGTGGCCATCGGTTGCAGCATCGACTACATCGCCCCGGCGCGCCTGGGCGACACGTTGAACGCCGATTGCACCGAGCAGAGCCGCTCGGGTCGCACCGGCAACTACGACGTACGCATTGAAAACCAGCAGGGCCAGTTGATCGCCCTGTTCCATGGCAAATCCTACAAAGTGCGCGGCCCGGTGCTGACGCAGGAGAACCCGAATGAATGACGCCCTGATCATCGATGCGGTACGGACCCCAATCGGCCGCTACGCCGGAGTCTTGAGCAGCGTGCGCGCCGACGACCTCGGCGCGGTGCCGCTGCGCGAACTGCTGCGCCGTCACCCGCAAGTGGACTGGAGCAGCGTCGATGACGTGATCTACGGCTGCGCCAACCAGGCCGGCGAAGACAACCGCAACGTCGCGCGCATGTCGGCGCTGTTGGCCGGGTTGCCGGTCAGCGTGCCCGGCACCACCCTCAACCGCCTGTGCGGTTCCGGGCTGGATGCGGTCGGCACGGCGGCGCGCGCCATTCGCAGCGGCGAGGCCGGGTTGATGCTGGTCGGCGGCGTCGAATCGATGTCCCGCGCACCGCTGGTGATGGGCAAGGCCGAGCAGGCGTTTTCCCGTCAGGCCGAGATTTTCGATACCACCATCGGCTGGCGCTTCGTCAATCCGTTGATGAAAAAGACCTTCGACATCGACTCCATGCCGGAAACCGCAGAGAACGTGGCCGAACAGTTCAACATCTCCCGGGCCGACCAGGACGCCTTCGCCCTGCGCAGCCAGCAACGTGCCGCTGCCGCCCAGGCCAATGGCCGCCTGGCCAGGGAAATCGTCGCGGTAGAAATCCCCCAGCGCAAAGGCCCGGCCAAAGTGGTCGAGCAGGACGAACACCCGCGCGGCGACACCACCCTCGAACAGCTGGCCAAACTCGGCACGCCGTTCCGCGAAGGCGGCAGCATCACCGCCGGCAACGCTTCCGGGGTCAACGACGGTGCCTGCGCGCTGCTGCTGGCCAGCCCGGAAGTCGCCAAGCGTCACGGCCTGACCGCCCGTGGCCGGGTGGTGGCGATGGCCACCGCCGGGGTCGAGCCACGCATCATGGGCATCGGCCCAGTGCCAGCGACGCGCAAGGTGCTGGAACTGGCCAACCTGAGCCTGGCGGACATGGGCGTGATCGAACTCAACGAAGCGTTTGCCGCACAAGGCCTGGCGGTGCTGCGCGAACTGGGCTTGAGCGACACTGATCCACGGGTCAACCCCAACGGTGGCGCGATTGCCCTCGGCCATCCACTGGGCATGAGCGGCGCGCGCCTGGTGACCACCGCCCTGCATGAGCTTGAGGAACGGAGTGGCCGCTATGCCCTGTGCACCATGTGTATCGGCGTCGGCCAGGGGATCGCGCTGATCATCGAGCGACTCTCCCGTTAAAGAACCGCGATTCCCGGGGAGCCGAGAGGTATCCTTGGGTCATGCACTCAAAGCCCCTGTGCAAAGGGGCTGGAACACAAAAACAATTCGAGTGAAGTCATGAACATGCCAATTGCCCAATCCGTGCTTGATCCTGTGCTGGACCCGCTGGAAACCGCCAGCATCGACGAGTTGCGTCAACATCAGCTGGATCGCCTGCGCTGGAGCCTCAAGCACGCCTACGAGAACGTGCCGCTGTACCGCCAGCGTTTCGATGCCCTGGGCGTGCACCCGGACGACATCAAGTCCCTCGAGGACCTGGCGAAATTCCCGTTCACCACCAAGTCCGACCTGCGTGACAACTACCCGTACGGCATGTTCGCCGTACCGATGCATGACATCGTTCGCCTGCACGCCTCCAGCGGCACCACCGGCAAACCGACCGTCGTCGGCTACACCCAGAACGACATCGACACCTGGGCCAACGTCGTTGCCCGTTCGATTCGCGCGGCAGGCGGACGTCGCGGCGACAAGGTGCATATTTCCTATGGCTATGGCCTGTTCACCGGCGGCCTCGGCGCGCACTACGGTGCCGAACGCCTGGGCTGTACGGTGATCCCCATGTCCGGCGGCCAGACCGAGAAACAAGTGCAGCTGATCAAGGATTTCCAGCCGGACATCATCATGGTCACGCCGTCGTACATGCTCAACATCGCCGATGAAATCGAGCGCCAGGGCATCGACCCGCACAAACTGGCCCTGCGCCTGGGCATCTTCGGCGCCGAGCCATGGACCGCCGAACTGCGCAGCGCCATCGAAACGCGCCTGGGCATCACCGCCCTGGACATCTACGGCCTCTCGGAAATCATGGGCCCGGGCGTCGCCATGGAATGCGCCGAGACCAAGGACGGCCCGACCCTCTGGGAAGACCACTTCTACCCGGAAATCATCGACCCGGTCACCGGCGAAGTGCTGCCGGACGGTCAGATGGGCGAACTGGTGTTCACCTCCCTGAGCAAAGAAGCCCTGCCGATGATCCGCTACCGCACCCGCGACCTGACGCGTCTGCTGCCGGGCACCGCACGGCCGATGCGACGCATCGACAAAATCACCGGACGCAGCGATGACATGCTGATCATCCGTGGGGTCAACGTGTTCCCGACGCAGATCGAAGAACAGGTGCTGAAAGTCAAACAGCTTGCCGAGTGCTATGAGATTCATCTGTATCGCAATGGCAACTTGGACAGCGTTGATGTGCACGTCGAGTTGAAGGCCGAACATCAGCACCTGAGCGACGAACAGCAGAAAGCTGTTTGCGGGGAGCTGAGCAAGCACATCAAGACCTATATCGGGATCAGTTCGCGGATTGTTTTGCAGCCTTTCCACTCGATCAAACGATCCGAGGGCAAGGCCTGTCACGTGATGGACAAACGCCCGAAAGCATGACTGCTGCACCCCTTACGGCCCCGCTTTTGCGGGGTTTTTTTTGATTTTTTTTGGCGTACGCCCATCAGCTTTTCCGTAGGAGCGAGCCTGCTCGCGAAAAACGCCGGGACAACGCGGGCATTCAGACAGCCCGCGTCATCGTTATCCACCATCGCGAGCGGGCTCGCTCCCACAGGGTTTGCGCTGTCTCTGTAGGAGCGAGCCTGCTCGCGAAAAACGCCGGGACAACGCGGGCATTCAGACAGCCCGCGTCATCGTTATCCACCATCGCGAGCAAGCTCGCTGCCACAGGGTTTGCGTTGTCTCTGTAGGAGCGAGCCTGCTCGCGATAAACGACAGAACGACGCAGGGTGTCAGGCTGCCAGCGTTATCGTTGACGACCATCGCGAGCAGGCTCGCTCCCACAGGGTTTGCGTTGTCTCTGCAGGAGCGAGCCTGCTCGCGAAAAACGCCGGGACAACGCGGGCATTCAGGCAGCCCGCGTCATCGTTATCCTCCATCGCGAGCAGGCTCGCTCCCACAGGGTTTGCGTTGTCTCTGCAGGAGCGAGCCTGCTCGCGAAAAACGCCGGGACAACGCGGGCATTCAGACAGCCCGCGTCATCGTTATCCACCATCGCGAGCGGGCTCGCTCCTACAGGGTTTGCGTTGTCTCTGTAGGAGCGAGCCTGCTCGCGAAAAACGCCGGGACAACGCGGGCATTCAGACAGCGCGCGTCATCGTTATCCACCATCGCGAGCGGGCTCGCTCCTACAGGGGGCGGCGTTACGTTCTTCCAAATGGTTCGCCTGAACGGCGAAACCGCCAGCCGCCATCACCGAAGAAATGGATATACCCCCTCCCAAAAGAACGCCCCTCCCCCAAAGCGATACAAAAAACAAATACGACACATCATTTTCCGTTTGATATTAATTTCCGTATCGCTTATAAAGTTCTCCATGCCCTCGAACAGATTCACGGCGGGAGACCCCCCATGTACGCACAGCTCGTAGAAACAGGCGTGAAGCGCATCAAAGACCTGTCGGAAATGTCCGACCAGGAACGCGCTTTTCAGGAAAAAATCGATTCAGAAATCAAGATCGAAGCCAAGAACTGGATGCCAGATGCCTACCGGCAAACCCTGATCCGGCAGATTTCCCAGCACGCCCACTCCGAGATCGTCGGCATGCTGCCCGAAGGCAACTGGGTCACCCGCGCGCCGACGCTCAAACGCAAACTGCAATTAATGGCCAAGATTCAGGACGAGGCCGGTCACGGTCTGTATCTGTACAGCGCCATGGAAACCCTGGGCGCCGACCGCGATGAAGAGATCGCCAAGCTGCACAGCGGCAAGGCCAAGTACTCGAGCATCTTCAATTACCCGACGCTGAACTGGGCCGACATGGGCGCGGTGGGCTGGCTGGTGGATGGCGCGGCAATCGTTAACCAGGTGGTTTTGCAGCGCACCTCCTACGGCCCCTACTCCCGCGCCATGGTGCGTATCTGCAAGGAAGAAAGCTTCCACCAGCGCCAGGGCTACGAAATCCTCCTGACCATGATGCGTCACGGTACTCAGGCGCAAAAAGACATGGTCCAGGACGCGATCAACCGCCTGTGGTGGCCGTCGCTGATGATGTTCGGTCCAAGCGACGAACACTCGCCAAACAGCGCCCAATCCATGGCCTGGAAAATCAAGCGCCAGAGCAACGACGAACTGCGCCAGCGCTTTATCGACCAGACCATCCCGCAACTCGAGCTGCTGGGCTGCACCTGCCCCGATCCGGACCTGAAGTGGAACGCCGAGCGCGGCCACTACGATTTCGGCGAGATCCAGTGGAGCGAATTCTACGAAGTGCTCAAGGGCAACGGCCCGTGCAACCACGAACGTGTCGCCACCCGCCGCAAGGCGATTGAAGACGGTGCCTGGGTTCGTGAAGCCGCCGTCGCCCACGCCCGCAAAAAACAAAACAAGAACGCCGCCTGATTCGGCCACCTGATGTGGAGTAATTGAAATGTCCGAGTGGACCCTCTTCGAAGTCTTCGTGCGCAGCAAGCACGGCCTCAACCACAAGCACGTCGGCAGCGTGCATGCCGCCGACACCACCATGGCCATCGAGAACGCGCGCGAGCTCTACACCCGTCGCAGCGAAGGCGTCAGCCTGTGGGTCGTGCCATCGGCGCTGATCACCGCCTCCTCCCCGGATGAAAAAGACCCACTGTTCGATCCGTCGGACGACAAGGTTTACCGCCACGCCAGCTTCTACGAGCTGCCGGCCGAAGTCGGGCACATGTGAGATCGACCATGAATAACAAGACCGATCTGATCGAATACCTGCTGCGCCTCGGCGACAGCGCCCTGATCCAGGGCCAGCGCCTGTGCCAATGGTGCGGCAAGGCCCCGGCCCTGGAAGAAGAGCTTGCGCTGATGAACGTCGGCCTCGACCTGGTGGGCCAGGCGCGCAACTGGCTGGACTACGCCGCCGAATTGCTCAACGACGGCCGCGACGCCGACGACCTGGCGTTCCGTCGCGACGAGCGCGCCTACCGCAACCTGCTGCTGGTGGAGCAACCCAACGGCGATTACGCGGTGACGATCCTCAAGCAGTTCCTGTATGACGCCTGGCACCTGCAAGTGTTGAACGGCCTGAGCCAGTCCAGCGATGAACGCATCGCCGGGATCGCCGCCAAAGCCGTGAAGGAAGTCACCTATCACCTGCGCCGCTCCGGCGAGTGGGTCGAGCGTCTGGGTGACGGCACCGAGGAAAGCCACAAACGCATGCTCGCGGCGATCCCCGAGGTCTGGCGTTTCACCGTCGAACTGACCAGCGCCGACGACAGCGAACAGCGCCTGCACGCGGCCGGCATCACCCCGGACACCGCGCAAGTCGCCGCCGCCTGGCAAGCCAAGGTCAACGAGATCTTCGCCAGCGCCACCCTGCCCGTACCTGCCGTGCCCAGCTATTTCTACCTCAATGCACGCAAGGGCCTGCACACCGAACACCTGGGCATCCTGCTGGCCGAGATGCAGTTCCTGCCACGAGCGTACCCCGATGCAACCTGGTGAGCTGATCGCCAGCGACCTCGGCGCCCGGCCGGCACAACCGACCGACCTGGCTGCTGCGTGGGCGATCCTGGC
This sequence comes from Pseudomonas fluorescens group sp. PF-69, assembly GCF_054481235.1. Lineage (NCBI taxonomy): Bacteria > Pseudomonadati > Pseudomonadota > Gammaproteobacteria > Pseudomonadales > Pseudomonadaceae > Pseudomonas > Pseudomonas fluorescens group sp. PF-69. The sequence goes on from NZ_JBTMNC010000001.1 coordinate 6,174,890, forward strand.
CGAGGTCATGGACCCGGAAGTGCCGGTGGTCAGCGTGGTCGACCTGGGCATCGTCCGCGATCTCGAATGGCAGGCCGGCCATCTGCATGTGGTGGTCACGCCGACCTACTCCGGGTGCCCGGCCACCGAAGTGATCGAAGGCGATATTCGCCAGGCGCTGGAGCAGGCCGGTTTCCAGGCGCCGCAGCTGGAGCGCCGGTTGACCCCGGCCTGGACCACCGACTGGATCAGCGACAGCGGCCGCGAACGCCTGCGCGCCTATGGCATCGCGCCGCCCGAGGGCAGCACCAGCAAACGCAGCCTGCTCGGTGAAAGCCCGGTGATCCGCTGTCCGCAATGCGGCAGCGCCCACACCGAGGTGCTCAGCGAGTTCGGTTCCACCGCGTGCAAGGCGCTGTATCGCTGCGTCGATTGCCGGGAACCGTTCGACTATTTCAAGTGCATCTGAGCGGCGATCGGCCGTCCCAGCTGGAGAACAACAATGAGTAAATTTCACAGCCTGACCATCAAGGACGTGCGCACCGAGACCCGTGACGCGGTGTCCATCGCCTTCGAGATCCCGCAACACCTGCAAGACAGTTTTCACTTCACCCAGGGCCAGCACCTGGTGATGCGCACCCAACTGGACGGCGAAGAAGTGCGTCGCTCGTACTCGATCTGCACCGGGGTCAACGACGGCGAACTGCGTGTCGCGATCAAGCGCGTGGCCGGTGGACGTTTTTCCGCCTTTGCCAACGAACAGTTGAAGGCCGGGCACAGCCTGGAAGTGATGCCACCTGCGGGGCATTTTTGCGTCGAACTCGATCCGGCGCGCCACGGCCACTACCTGGCGGTCGCGGCGGGCAGCGGCATCACGCCAATCCTGTCGATCATCAAGACCACCCTGGAAACCGAGCCGAACAGCCGCGTCACCCTGCTGTACGGCAACCGTTCGAGCTCCGGCGCCTTGTTTCGCGAACAGCTTGAAGATTTGAAGAACCGTTACCTGCAACGCCTGAACCTGATCTTCGTGTTCAGCCGCGAGCAGCAGGATGTCGACCTGTACAACGGCCGGATCAACGCCGAGAAATGCGAGCAACTGTTCAGCCGCTGGATCGATGTCAAAGCCCTCGACGCCGCCTTCATCTGCGGCCCGCAGGAAATGACCGAGACCGTGCGCGACAGCCTCAAGGCCAAGGGCATGGCGCCTGAACGCATCCACTTCGAACTGTTTGCCGCCGCTGGCAGCCAGCAAAAACGTCAGGCCCGCGAAGCCGCGCGCCAGGTCGACGCCGCCGTCAGCCAGATCACCGTGATCAGCGACGGACGCGCCCTGGCCTTCGACCTGCCACGCAACAGCCAGAGCATCCTCGACGCCGGCAACGCCCAGGGCGCCGAACTGCCTTATTCGTGCAAGGCCGGCGTGTGCTCGACCTGCAAATGCAAGGTCATCGAGGGCGAAGTGGAAATGGACAGCAACCACGCCCTGGAAGACTACGAAGTGGCCGCCGGCTATGTGCTGTCGTGCCAGGCGTTTCCGGTGAGCGACAAGGTGGTGCTGGATTTCGATCAGCTCTAACCCCCAACCGCCTCCCCTGCAGGAGCGATCCTGCTCGCGAAGAACCTGAGAGCAACGCGTGTATCCAGACAACACGCGTCATCGTTCACGGCCATCGCGAGCAGGCTCGCTCCCACAGTTGTTCAGTGATCAACCCGAATACACCGTTACACCCAAAACAAAAACAACAAAGGAGCTCGCGTCATGACCCCCCAGGAAATAGAACTCATCGGCCAGCACCCGGATTTCATCCAGCTGGTTCGTCGCAAACAGAAACTGTACTGGTCACTGAGCCTGGCCATGCTGGTGATCTATTACGGCTTTGTACTGCTGGTGGCTTTCTCCCCTTCTACCCTCGGCCAATCCCTCAGCGGCGGCGTGACCAGCGTCGGCATGCTGGTGGGTGTAGTGATCGTGCTGCTGGCCTTTGCACTGACCGGTTTCTATGTCTATCGCGCCAACAACGTGATCGATCCGCTGAATGAAAAACTCAAGCAGGAGTGCGCCCGATGAGCCGTCTTCTCGCGATGTTCCTGCTGCCGCTGGCGGCAGTCACTGATTTCGCCGTGGCTGCCGACGGCGCGTCCCGGCCACTGAACTGGAACGCCATCGGCATGTTCCTGGTGTTCGTGCTGTTCACCTTCGGCGTGACGCGCTGGGCGGCACGTCGTACGCGTTCCGCCAGCGATTTCTACACCGCAGGCGGTGGCATGACCGGTTTTCAGAACGGTCTGGCGATTGCCGGCGACATGATCTCGGCGGCGTCCTTCCTCGGCATCTCCGCGATGATGTTCCTCAATGGTTATGACGGTTTGCTGTACGCCCTGGGCGTATTGGCGGGCTGGCCGATCATTCTGTTTTTGATCGCCGAGCGCCTGCGCAACCTCGGTAAATACACCTTTGCCGACGTGGTGTCCTATCGCCTGGAACAAACCCCGGTGCGCCTGACTTCGGCGTTCGGCACCCTCACGGTGGCGTTGATGTACCTGGTGGCGCAAATGGTCGGCGCCGGCAAACTGATCGAATTGCTGTTCGGCATCGATTACCTCTACGCGGTCATGCTGGTCGGCGTGCTGATGGTGTTCTACGTGACCTTCGGTGGCATGCTCGCCACCACCTGGGTCCAAATCATCAAAGCCGTGATGCTGCTGTTCGGCACCACGTTCATGGCGTTCATGGTGCTCAAGCATTTTGGTTTCAGCACCGAAGCGATGTTCGCCGGCGCCACCGCCGTGCATGCCAAGGGCAACGCCATCATGGCGCCCGGCGGGTTGCTGTCGAACCCGATCGATGCGATCTCGCTGGGCCTGGGCATGATGTTCGGCACCGCCGGCCTGCCGCATATCCTGATGCGCTTCTTCACCGTCAGCGATGCCAAGGAAGCGCGTAAAAGCGTGTTCTACGCCACCGGTTTCATCGGCTATTTCTACTTGCTGCTGATCATCGTCGGCTTCGGCGCGATCGTCATGGTCGGTACCGACCCGGCGTTCCGTGACGCCAGCGGCGCGATCATCGGCGGCGGCAACATGATCGCCGTACACCTGGCGCAAGCCGTGGGCGGCAACCTATTCCTCGGTTTCATCTCGGCCGTGGCCTTCGCCACCATTCTGGCGGTGGTCGCGGGGCTGGCATTGTCCGGCGCGTCGGCGGTGTCCCACGATTTGTATGCCTGTGTGATGCGCAAGGGTCAGGCCACCGAGCAGCAGGAAATTCGCGTGTCGCGCATTGCCACGCTGTGCATCGGCGTGCTGGCAATCATCCTCGGTCTGTTGTTCGAGTCGCAGAACATTGCGTTCCTGTCCGGGCTGGTCCTGGCCATCGCCGCGTCGGTGAACTTCCCGGTGCTGTTCCTCTCGATGTACTGGAAAGGCCTGACCACCCGTGGCGCAGTGACCGGCAGTCTGGCGGGGCTGGTGTCGGCGATTGTCCTGCTGATCCTGAGCCCGGCGGTATGGGTCAACGTGCTGCATCACGACAAGGCCCTGTTCCCTTACTCCAACCCGGCGCTGTTTTCCATGAGCCTGGCCTTCTTCAGTGCCTGGGTATTTTCGGTCACCGACACCTCGCCCCGTGCGGCCCTTGAACGCGGCCGTTACCTGGCGCAGTTCATCCGTTCAATGACCGGAATCGGTGCCTCCGGCGCCAGCAATCACTAAACGACAATCGATCTGATGGCAGGGAACAAAAATAATGAAGCCCGCGCGTACCGCATCCTACGAATCACTGTTTTCGCTGGCCGCCGCATTGAGTCTGCCCATGGTCGCCACCAGCGCCATGGCCGACTTCATCGACGATAGCAAGGCCCGCATTGAAATGCGCAACCACTACATCAATCGCGATTTCCGTCAGGAAAACGCACCACAATCCAAGGCTGAAGAATGGGCCCAGGGGTTCACCGCGCGCATCGAGTCCGGGTTCACCGACGGCACATTCGGCTTCGGTCTGGACGCGCTGGGGGAGTTGGGGCTGAAGCTCGACTCCAGCCCGGATCGCCGGGGTACCGGGTTGCTGCCCTACGGCCCGAACAGCCATGAACCGGCGGACGAGTACAGCCAACTGGGGCTGACCGGCAAGTTGCGAGTGTCCAAAAGCGTGCTGAAGCTCGGCACCCTGCAACCCTTGCTGCCGGTGGCAACCTACAACGACACCCGCCTGTTGGCGTCGACCTTCGAGGGCGGCCTGCTCACCAGCCAGGAAATCAGTGGCCTGACGGTGAACACCGGGCGCCTGACCAAGGCCAACCTGCGGGATTCCTCCAGCAACGATGACATCGGCTACGGCACCGCCAGCAGTGATCACTTCGACTTTGCCGGCGGCACCTACGCCTTCAGCCCGCAACTGAACCTGAGCTACTACTACGGCAAGCTCGATCAGATTTATCGCCAGCAGTTCGTCGGGCTGGTGCACACCCAGCCGCTGGGCAATGGCTTCAACCTGCGCAGCGACCTGCGCTATTTCGACAGCCGGGGTGACGGTGCCGAGCGGGCCGGGCGTATCGACAACCGCAACTTCAACAGCATGTTCACCGTGTCCCACGGTGCCCACAAGGTCAGTGCCACGTACCAGCAGTTGTCCGGCGACAGCGCCTTTCCGTTCCTCAACGGCGGCGATCCGTACGTGGTCAACCTGGTGACCTACAACACCTACACCCGCGCGGACGAGGACTCCTGGCAGCTGCGTTACGACTATGACTTCGCGGCGCAAGGCATCCCCGGCCTGACCTTCATGACGCGCTACACCGATGGTCGCCACGTCAAGGCCGGCAGCGTCGACAACGGCCGCGAGCGGGAGCGCGACACCGACATCAGTTACGTCATCCAGAGCGGCGTGTTCAAGGACGTCAGCCTGCGCTGGCGCAACGTGACCTTCCGTTCCGGCAATGGCTTGAAGACCGCCATCGATGAGAACCGGCTGATTGTCGGTTACACCCTGGCGCTTTGGTAATCCCTGAAAGGCGCGGTTGCAGCCGCGCCAACACCTTTCATAACCTGGAGCAATCGTGATGTCCTCTTCACCTGCACTGCATGCCCCCACCCTGCAAAGTTTCATCGCCGGCCGCTGGATCGGCCAACACGGCGCCCAGGTGCTGCGCAGCGCTATCGACGGCCATGAAATTGCACGTACCCATGAAGAGCGCCCGGACTTCGCCGAAGCCATCGAACATGGCCGTCGCCAGGGTGTCAGCGCACTGATGGCGCTGGACTTCCAGCAGCGTGCCCAACGCCTCAAGGCCCTGGCCCTGTACCTGAGCGAACGCAAGGAACAGCTCTACGCGATCTCCCACCACAGCGGCGCCACCCGCGCCGACAGCTGGATCGACATCGAAGGCGGCAACAGCACGCTGTTCACCTACGCCAGCCTCGGCTCCCGTGAATTGCCGTCGGGCAACGTCGTCCACGAAGGCCCGGCCCTGCAGCTGAGCAAAATGGGCACCTTCGCCGGCACCCACATCCTCGTGCCTCGGGGCGGCGTGGCGGTGCACATCAACGCCTTCAACTTCCCGATCTGGGGCATGCTGGAAAAATTCGCCCCGAGTTTCCTCGCCGGCATGCCGTGCATCGTCAAACCGGCCAGCGCCACCAGCTACCTGACCGAAGCCGTGGTGCGCCTGATGGACGAATCCGGCTTGCTGCCAGCGGGCAGCCTGCAACTGATCATCGGCGGTACCGGCGATTTGCTCGACCGCCTGCAAGGCCAGGACGTGGTGACCTTCACCGGTTCCGCCGACACCGCGGCCAAGCTGCGGGTCAACCCGAACCTGATTCGCAACTCGGTGCCGTTCACGGCCGAAGCCGACTCGCTGAACTGCGCGATCCTCGCCCCGGATGTCACCCCGGATGACGAAGAGTTCGAGCTGTTCATCAAGGAAGTCGCCCGGGAAATGACCACCAAGGCCGGGCAGAAATGCACCGCCATTCGCCGTGCCATCGTCCCGGCCAGACACATCGATGCCGTGGCCACGCGCCTGCGCGATCGCCTGGCCAAAGTGGTGGTCGGCGACCCGTCGGTGGAAGGTGTGCGCATGGGGGCGCTGGCGTCCCACGATCAGCAGAAAGACGTCGCCGAGCGCCTGGAAGCCCTGTTGCAGAGCAGCGACATGCTGTTCGGCGCCCGTGACGGTTTTGAACCGCGCGGTGAGAACGTGAGTCAAGGTGCGTTCTTCGCCCCGACCCTGTTGCAGGCCTGCGACCCGCATGCCGAAGGCGGCGCCCACGATATCGAAGCGTTCGGTCCGGTCAGCACCTTGATGGCCTATGACGATCTCGACGAAGCCCTCGCCCTGGCCGCACGCGGCAAAGGCAGCCTGGTGGCCAGCCTGGTGACCAAGGATCCGCAGATCGCCGCCAAGGCCATTCCGGTGGCCGCTGCATTCCACGGGCGTTTGCTGGTGCTGGACCGCCACTGCGCGGGCGAATCCACCGGCCACGGCTCGCCGCTGCCGCAACTCAAGCATGGCGGCCCCGGTCGTGCCGGTGGCGGTGAAGAACTGGGCGGCCTGCGTGCGGTGAAGCACTACCTGCAACGCGCGGCGGTACAGGGTTCGCCCACCATGCTCGCGGCGGTGACCGGTGAATACGTGCGTGGCGCCAAGGTCATCGAAACCGACGTGCACCCGTTCCGTCGTTACTTCCAGGACCTGCAGATCGGCGAGTCGCTGCTGACTCACCGCCGCACGGTCACCGAAGCGGATCTGGTGAACTTCGGCTGCCTGTCGGGGGATCACTTCTACATGCACTTCGACGACATCGCCGCGAAGGAATCGCAGTTCGGCAAGCGCATCGCCCACGGTTATTTCGTGCTGTCGGCCGCCGCCGGCCTGTTCGTATCCCCTGGCGTCGGCCCGGTGCTGGCCAACTACGGCCTGGACACCCTGCGCTTCATCAACCCGGTGGGCATCGGCGACACCATCCAGGCACGCCTGACCTGCAAACGCAAAATCGACCAGGGCAAAAAGAGCCCGCAAGGCGTCCCGCAAGGGGTGGTGGCGTGGGACGTGGAAGTCACCAATCAGCTGGGTGAGCTGGTGGCCAGCTACGACATTTTGACCTTGGTGGTTAAACGCGAGGACTGATGCAACACCTGTAGGAGCGAGCTCGCTCGCGATGGACGTTAATAATGGCGCGCGCTTTCTGGATGAACGCGGTGCTCTCAGGTTCTTCGCGAGCAAGCTCGCTCCTACATTGGCTCTGCGTTGTAGTCAGTGCTTGCGCAACCACTCGATAAACAGCGCAAACAACTCCGACTGCGACCCCACCTCCAGTTTCAGGTACAGATTCTTGCGGTGCATGCGCACGGTTTCCGGGGAGATGCCCATCTGGCTGGCGGTGGAATCCCCCGTCAGCACTACATACGAGACTTCTATTTCAAAGGTGGCGATATCGGCATCAACACCATGCTCCAGACCCCAGTCCCAGCAGCGCCGCCACTGAAGATGAATTGCGGTCCGGCACCGCGTTGAATCGTCTGCGCCCCACCGGCAATCGCCAGCCAGGGTGAAACGCACCTTGGATCACCAAGTGCTGCATCGAGATCGCACAGCCCCTTCTTCTTGACCAACATCGGCACCTCACACAATACGCTCGCGATGGCGTCAGCCCGTTGTCCGTCAATACCCACTCGCCAAACCTGCTCGATTGATGTCGATTCAAGTGGCACCCAATCAAGGGCCTGGCGCGTCGCGTAAAGCAGGTCATCGGAGGTGGGCGTTCGCTCCTGCTCCGGGCGGTGAAGGTAGGCTATCGGTGGCAATGTGGTTTGCGTCAGACGGTTACCAAACAAAACCCCGACGGCGGCCTCCGCCGTGCCTTTAGGCTGCTGCGGCGCAAACTGCACGGCTATCACCAGCAACAAGGCAGAATCGCCAATACGGTGGTCGAGCCAATAGTCCAGTGCTGCCAGCCCGTGTCCATCGACGGGGCTAGCGGGCTGGCGAATGCCAGATTCGCGCCACGCCTGTTGCCAAACCCGGCGCCATTGGATCTCCTGCAAACGGGTATCGACGTCCAGCAACAGGGCCAGCGGTTGATCGGCAGGCAACTGCGCCAAAGTTGGCGTCAGGTCGGCGAGCGTCTGCGCCAACACACTCAGCAATATTGCTTCCGGATTTTCATCTGTGTCGCTCGATAAACAACTATGGCGAAATGTCTCCCCATCTATCCTCGATGCTTGCGCCTTCAGCGCCTTCGTCCCATTCAGCAGAGCGTCCAGTTGCATTGCCGGCTCTTCCGCAGATTCTTGCAGTGCAGTCTGCAAGCTCACCCCCAACACCTGTTGTGAACGACGCCCCTGACGAATCTTGTGGAACAGGTCTTCTTCACGAGCTTCATCCCAACCATCGGCGGCACTTTGTCTGCCGATGTGCAACACCACTCGCCCAAAAGCCAGTACGCACCAACACAGAATTGGAATGCCCAAGGCCAAGAGCCAGAAATCCGGTGGCCGCTGGAGTAGCGATTCATCGCCGAACAACAGCGTCGCTACTACACCCAGCAAACAAAACAGCAACAACATGCCGAGCCAAAGTAAAAAACGAGGGCGTTGAGGGCGCAGTGCGAGAGGAGGAATTTTATCTAGTTTGATTGGCATGTCGTCACCTAACTCCCCGGAAAATTTATTGACTTACACTGTGCCCATTTCGTAATTATCTTTATCTTTGATTGGTAGGAAACCTTGCACCATCCGGCCATCGAGTCCGTCACCAAGACTGTGTCACCATCGATTAAGTACATCTTGGTTGGACTCTGTTGCACCGGCTCAGATCCGCCATCATAAAGAAATGTTTTCTCCAAAACGGTACCTGTGATTTCTTTGTCAGCAGTGATGGCATGAAATAAAGGCGACCAAACTGCTTCTTCAACACTTTTTTTGTCTTTGTATGGATAAATATAAGCTGATCGTCCTTGCTCATCGACAGAGTCTCCGCCCAAGTCAAAAAAACGAGTACGTTTTTTGTCGAGAAGCAAAGTGTCGCCCTCCAGGCCAATAACACTTACATCATAGATATCACTTACCGGATCCCACGCTCTTGGCGTTTCCATGCGATGGATCACGAACAGCATTTTTTCGTCCATCCCATCAACTGGAAGAAAAAAAGCATCGGTGATTTTTCCTTCCGTACCCGCATATGGAAATTCATAAACAAGCTTTGGGTTCTCAGATGAAATAACTGAATAAAGAGATATTTCATCAGGATCACGGGGTAACTGCCCTTCGGTTTTTACATCCGCTTTTGTGTAGATGAAACATGCTTTCACCCCATATACATCCATGGAGTTATAAGCTTCCCGAAGCCCAATGCCTCGGCACTCTTCATTGCTCGCTATTGCCGTCGACCCAAGCAAACAAACAACAACCCCAACCATTTTCTTTATTTCGCATCCGTGACTGTGCCAAAGCGATTTGACTTTATTTAAAGAAAGCCTCCTTCTACGTGAACTCATAAACAGTCTCGCAACGTATGTCCTGGTCAAGTCAGTTATCCGCATCAGGCATTTTAGCTTCACCAAGCTCTATTATTGGTATGCCTTGATATGCGTCAGTGGTTAAGTAGCTCACGCCCGGGAGATTACAGTCCTTATTGAAAATCTTCTCACTTTGTTTTCTGACAACAACTTTGTGGCTAAAGGAGTTTAGGCGCTCGATTGAATAAAGGTATTTTCCTTTTGCAAAGCGAATTGCTGCTCCGGTACTTTCAGGGTTTCTCGAAGTGTAAATTGTGAATACTCCTTTTGGAGGTATTTTTTGTTCTGGATATTGCATTTCTATTTTTGCCGGGCCAACGCCGTATGAGGGCGTCCCAAAGCGATACTGTACATAGCCACTATCCGGAGATGTATTGGACTTTGCGCAAATGGAAGCGACTTTTCCTATGTAGCTGTATTGATCCAAGCTATCATTAAAGGCGCAACTAATATAAATATCCTCTCCTTCCGTGCACATTGTTGTTTTTATATCCACATATGGATCTTTCGCCCAAGATTTAAGATTTATGGAACACGCTACAACTAAACAAGTGATCAGTATTTTTTTCAATTCAAAGTACCCCTTCTCGATAGTTCAATGAAGTTCTCTCTTCTATCTGGGTAGCTCTTAGTATGTTTATTTACAATGGCGGTTATTGTGTCCACAATTTCTGGGGCGTCGCCCTTGTCGGCTATTTCATGCAGTCTATTATTTAACCAGAAACTTGCTGCAGATCTGATCGCGTATTTCATCTCTAGTAATAAGTCTGGATCTACAATAAAATCAACGCGCTCACTTGGCCAATTCGCTGAAAATTTTGAATGCCAAAGTTGAAATTGCGTGTAGTTGTGTCGTCCTGTCAACTGCTTCATACCGCGCCCTCGATACTTCCATCCATCACCGCTTGAAATACCTCGATTGCCAAGTTCTTCGCGTCCACCATAAGCGCCATTGGCGATAGCCTCATAATCGGATCGGGTCATAGGCAGGCCGTTTTCTTTAATTTTTCCTCTCCGTACTTTGTATCCGTATCGCCTCGCTTCTTCCGGGTTATTCCTGAAATAGCTAAACATATTAATCAGCGCGTTGGCCTCATAGCTAAAATCCTCATCTACCGTTAAATTCACCCCGGTTTCTTCTTGGATTTGCGCAAAAAAATGAGTTCTTCGCAGCGGCGTATCTAATTTGAAAAAATCGATGTTTGCGTTTAACTCGTCAGCGATTTTTTGCAAATCACCGTGTCGATCTTCACCGAGATTCGGATAAATGCTTTTCATGACCTCAAGGGAAAACTTAAATCGGTTATCACAAAAAATCCCCATCAACCCAATCGGATGAAAGTGATAAGCACTCCCCCAAGAAGGCAGCCCCACCTTTTCCGCGACGTCTCGCCACCATCCCAACTGCGCGATCCGCTGCTTTTCCGCCAGCCAATTCAAGTGCGGTGTCGAACCGCTATGGCCGAGCAACTCATCCAGTGCATCCCATACCTTCGGCTGGTGAAACCACTCGCTTTCCTTGTACAGAATCATCTGCGATATCGACTGCGCATGAGCCGGTCGTTCGAGCGCTGCTTTGAGTTCAGTGGCCGTCATCTTGCCGTCGCGGTTGCGGCCAATGATCTCGTACAACCGGCTCTTCATTGGGCCCTTGTCGTCTTTTTCGGCGATGGGACGATAACGCTCCTGTTGTGCGTCGCTGAAACCGTCAACGGCACTGAGAAAAGAGGCCAACAAGTGTTTCGGTCTGCTGTAGTCGATGATGACCTTGTAGCCTTCCCAAGCCCATGAACTGAACCATGGTGTAACGCCCACCTCTTCACACACCCAGCCGTGGAGCAGGTCGTTGTTCTTGTCGTGTAGCAGCCCGTCCAGGCGATACCATTGGCGGGCGTTGTGGCTGTCGCCGGCGGGTACGTGGATTTTTCGCTCGACCGGCAGGCCATCCAGCAGGCTTTTGGGCACAAGCAGATCCGCAGCACTGAGCGGGCTGGATACACTCGACGCCTGCAATTGCGAAGCGGTGACATTGCCTTCAGGCGGCACTACGGGTGTGCCCTTGGCCAGTTTCAGCCAGGTTCTGTCTTTTTTCGGCAGGCGCTTGGCCCACGCGCGACTGGCGTCGATAAACGCCTCGACGTCATCACCACTGAACGTTTCCAGGTGCAGCCTCTCGTCCGGCTGGTCGGCATTGCAGCCCTGATATTGACCCAGGTGCCCAATCAGATCCCCGGCCTTGATCGGCACAGGCTGGTCGAGCACAACGATTCGATCCGTCGCCTGCGGTTCCTGCCCGCCTTCCAGTGAGTCGAAATGCACGTACTGGTGGACGCGCTCCAGCTTGCGGAACTCGCCCTCGCCGCTGACCGTGACGACGGTGCCAGTCGGCAGCTCTAGCAATATCGGGCAAGGAACTTTCGGTTCAGCGCGAACATTGACCCACTCTTTCGACGAGGTGATCCGATACTCGTTGCCAGCCATCGGTTGCAGAAGGCTGGCGTGAATGTAGCCCGCCAGCGAACCGTCAGCGTTGATCAGTTCGGCCGGACCCGGACGGTTTTCCAGCTTGCGGTAGCGTCCGGTACCACTGATGGTCACCTCTGCGCCGCGCGGCAGCAGGTCAATCACTTTGCCGTGGTGCTCCGCGTGACGCACGTTCAAGCCGGGCTGCTCCGGGTGGCCGGGACGGATGTCGTTGGCCGTCTGTTTGACCCGCAGGGTTGGGCTTTGCGGCCAGAACGCCGGACGTGGCACGGCGGGAGCGTGCCGATAATCCGCCCAGTCCTGCAGGTGCATGTACAGGCTGTAGAAGGTCAGGCTGGGCGGTATGTCCTGACTGCCTTCGATCTTCGGCGGCTGCAACCGATGGCGCACCAGCACGAAGTTGCGCGAGAACGGTTTCGCGACGGGGATGGTGTTGACGAAATGGGTCGTCGGCGCGTGCGTATCGATGCGGTAGGCCACCACTTCACCGTCAGCCAGGCAATGCACGCTGGACTGATCCAGAATGCCGGCGGTACCGCCATCGAAATGTACGCCACCGTGAAACAGCCCGCCGCGGCCTAGCGGGTAGTAACCGGCAGCGGCATTGGCCATGTGAGTCAACTGCGCCAGCGGATCGCGTTTGTCCTTAAACGGGTGACACCAGTTTTTCAGAGGCGGCAATGTGGAAGTATCGAATTTCGGGGGAGCGGGGGCTGGCCGGGTATCGCGTGTTGGCAAAATCGGGTCGCTCGGCCCCTCCCAGCGCGCGCCCCTGCGGTTGTTGTGTAATCCAAACAGTCGGGCAAGCAAACTGGCCATGTTGAGTGTCGCTCCTTGTTCTGGAAAAGAGATCAGGCAGAGAAATTTGGAAGGTCCATGGACTTGGCGTCGTGCTTGGTCAGTGGCGAGAGCGTCGGCATTTGCAGCTCTTGCTTGGCCGCACAGGTGTACGCGACAGGATGTCGAGGGTGGCGTCGAGGCCGTAGATGTGGAGTTTGTGGCGGCTGTGATCGAAGAAAATGCGCGGGGCGTTTTTGCAAAACTCAGACCTCCCTGGCCTGTTTGAGGTGCACGGGGACGCTTGTTTTCCACCCTCGTTCAAGCGCGAGACAGCTTTCACGAAGGTGATAAGGGTTGAAATAGGAGGTTTCCGAGGGTGGCGTAGGAGGCTTCCGTATCTACATGCACCGGGGCTGTAGGATTTTTTGGTGGTGGTGATTGCCTGGGGTGAGGGGGCTTGTTGGCTTGCTGCACCGGCGCAGCCGTAGTCATGCTTGGATACAGTGTACTGCCGAGGAAATGCCGGGGCCGCTTCACCGCCCAACGGGACGGTGCGGCGATCCGACGAGCTCCCTTGCCACAGATGCTCGTCGCTCAGCCGCTCTCAAGGTTACTTCGTGAAAGCCACAGCGCCTTGCGTCGTTGCCTACGGTTACGCCAGAATCCGCCGGCTTGTGCGCCTCGGGGCTGCTCGGTAGCTTGATTCGCGTCACTGATGGTCAGTGATCGGGTTTAGTAGCCCGGCTCATCTTCTGAAACGGTTGCACAAGCGTCCCTCAGTCAGACGTACGTCTGCACTTGATGGTAGCTGTGCGCATGGCGTCCTCGGATGCGCCGGGTTTGGAAGGTAACCGGTCTACTAACTTGCGCACAGCTGCCACCCTTTCGTTTAGTAGCGAGACAGGCTGCAGCTCTAACGAGAGATACCTTCCATGTCTAAACCAACATCAAGTTCGCCGGAAACCGATCGGGCAATATCTTCCGACCGCATCCCCTCCGCCGCCGACATCCGCGCCACGCCTCGTAAACTCTGCACCATGTTCATCGTCAATTCGGAACTCGACACCGAATCCCTGTTGGCACACGCCTGCGAATCATTGGCGTCGGCCAATGTCATGACCCTGGATCTGGCGGATCGTACGGAGGGGACAAGTCGCAATACGCTGCTGGGTATTGCGCAAGTCATCATGCTGGGCGAATTGGCGGTGAACCGGGCGCTGGATCGGATTGATCCGCGCGAATAGACGCTCAAAAGAACAAAAGATCGCAGCCTTCGGAATAGCTCATTACGTACCTTCCTATATGAACGATGAGCGATGCCGCAAGCTGCGGCTTTTGGACTTTCAATGTTTGCGCAACCACTCGATAAACAGCGCAAACAACTCCGACTGCGAACCCACCTCCAGTTTCAGGTACAGATTCTTGCGGTGCATGCGCACGGTTTCCGGGGAGATGCCCATCTGGCTGGCGGTGGATTTCACCGAGTGGCCGCGAAGCACCATGTGCGCCACTTCCCGCTCACGCTCGGTGAGCACATCGCACCCGAATTGCTCGAATGCCGACTGCACCCGGTGCTTGAGATCATCGCGCAGGCCTTGATCGTTATTGCTCTGGATTTCGTGACTGCGCAGCAGGCCACGCTGACTGAACTCGCTGACAAACTCGCGCACCAACGGTTCGACGGCGCGCAGCAGGTTCAGCTGATCGACCCGCAGGCATTCCCCCCCGAAACCCTGGAACAGGCTGACGGAGATCTTGGTGTCGTTGCCCGTATCGACGATGTAGTAACTGTCTTCTGAACAACCCGCCTTCAGGTAATAGGACTTGTAGTAGTCACTGTCGAAGAAGTTGTCCGGGGCGATTTCCTCCAGATGATAGAAGCCTTGCGCCAAGCCATGCTCCACCGCCAGGCAAAACGGATCGAGCAGGTAGCCCCCGGAAAAATAGCGGTCGAGAATCGAGACCTGGTATTCCTGGGCAATGCCGCGCTGATGCAGCAACCGGGGCGCGCGGTCCTTGTGCTCCAGGCTGATCATCATCGACTCGATGGACACCAGTTGCGCCAGGGCGGACGCCAGGTATTGCAGGGCGTCAGGCTCGTCGACATGGGCGAATGCCTCGCGCATGCCCCCATGCCATTTGTGCAACGCCCCGAAGGGCATTGCGATCAGTGTGTCGTCGTCTGGTTTGCTCATGCCCCGCAGTCTAGCGGGTGCGCCGGCCCTTGGTAAAAACCTGACGGAAAGACTCATTGGCCGAAATACTGGCCACTCTGCTCCAGCTCGGCCGCCACTTCGAGGATGCACACCCGCAGGATCTCGACAATTTCGTCGACCTGGTCATAGGTGAGAATCAACGGCGGCGACATGACATTGAGGTGCATGATCGGCCGCACCAGCAAGCCCCTGGCCTGTGCCCGCACATGGATTTTCTCGCCGATGTTGATTTCATCGGCGAACAACGCCTTGGTGCGTTTGTCGGCGACGAACTCCACGCAGGCCATCAGTTTCTGGCAACGCACATCCCCCACCAACGGCAGATCCCTGAGCGTGGCCAGGCGCTGTTCCAGATAGCCGCCGACATCGTCGACATGGGCCAGCAGGTTTTCCCGCTCGATGATTTCAATGTTCTTCAGCGCTGCCGTGCAGCACACCGGATGACCGCTGTAGGTGAAGCCGTGGGTAAAGCAGCGGCCCTTGCCGGGCTCGGCGATGACTTTCCAGATACGGTCGGAAAAGATGCACGCCCCCAATGGCAGATAGGCGGAGGTCAGGCCCTTGGCGGTGGTGATGATGTCGGGTTGCACATCGAACACGTCCAGGGAGGCGAAAAACTTGCCCAGGCGCCCGAACGAAGTGACCACTTCGTCGGCAACGAACAGGATGTCGTAGCGCTGGCACACCTCCCACATGCGCTTGAGATAACCCTTGGGCGGAATGATCACCCCGCCCGAGCCCATGATCGGCTCGGCGAAAAAGCCGGCGACCTTGTCCACGCCGATCGACAGGATCTTGTCTTCGAACTCCTTGACCAGGAACTCGAGGAACTGCGCTTCATCCATGCCGTCCGGGGCGCGGTACGGGTTGGGGTTGGACACGTGATGGATCAGCGGGTTGGCGTAATCGAACTCCGGCACCCGGTCGGCGGCCTTGTTGCCGATCGACATGGTCAGGGTGGTCGAGCCGTGATAGGCGTTGAAGCGCGCGATGATGTGTTTCTTTTCCGGCTTGCCGCGGCAGTTCTGGTAGTACTGGATCAGCCGGTACGCCGAGTCCACCGCCGTGGAACCGCCCGTGGTCAGGAACACATGGTCGAGGTCGCCGGGGGCGAGGCTGGCGAGTTTTTCGCACAACTCGATCGCCACGTTGTTCGACATGTCGGAAAACGGGTTGGAATACGCCAGTTGCCGCACTTGATCGGCAATGGCCAGGGCCATTTCTTCACGGCCCAAACCGATGTTGGTGCACCACATGCCGCCGACGGCATCGAGAAACCGATTGCCTTGGGTGTCATAAATGTAGGCGCCGTCGCCGGCGACGATGTTCAGCGAGCCCTGCTCGGCATGCTCGTCGAACACATGATAGCCGTGCATGTGATGGGCCTTGTCGGCCTTGACCAGTTCAGCCGCTTCGACTGTCGAGAACACTTTTTTAGTTGGGGTAGCCATACAAAAACCTCAAACGAAACGATTGGACGATCAAATCCCGCTTTTCACGGTGCTCCAGACGCGTGTCATGGCTCGCATGTCTTTGGCGTCCTGGGTTTTCTGCGGAAACAGCCGTTGACGAACATTTTCATCGGGGTAAATCGCCGGATTGTTTCGCACGCTGGCATTGAGCAATGGCGTGGCCGCCGCGTTGCTGTTGGCGTAATTGATGAAGTCGCTCACGTCCGCCATCACCTGCGGCTGCATCAGGTATTCCAGAAACCTGTGGGCGTTGGCGACGTGGGGCGCATCAGCCGGGATGTACAGGTTGTCGAACCAGATCAGCGAGCCTTCCCTGGGAATGAAGTACGCCAGGTTGATCTGCTTCTTGGCTTCTTCGGCACGGGCCATGGCCGTCGCGTAGTCACCGGACCAGGTCATGGCCATGCACACGTCGCCATTGGGCAGACTGGTGAGGTAATTGACCGAGTCGAACTTGCGGATGTACGGCCTGACCGACAGCAGCAAGTCCTGGGCGGCTTTCAGGTCCGCCGGGGCCGCGCTTCTCGGGTCGCGTCCCAGGTATTTCAAGGCCATGGGAATGACTTCGGTGGGGGCATCGAGCAGGGTCACGCCGCAGTCGGCGAAGCGCGACACGATCTTCGGGTCGAAGATCATCGCCAGCGAGCCGATCGGCGCGTCCGGCATGCGCTCCTTGATCTTGTCGACGTTGTACGTGACCCCGTTGCTGCCCCAGGTGTAGGGCGCCGAGTAGGCGGTGCCCGGATCGAACCCTTGCAGGTCGTGCAGGACTTTCGGGTCAAGATTGCTCCAGCCCGGCAGCAATTTTTTATCCAGCGGCTGGAAGACCCTGGCCTGGATCAGCGGCGGTGCGAGGGAGGCGTTGAGCACGACCAGGTCATAGCCGGAGTGGCCGGTGAGCAATTTGGCCTGCACGGTTTCATAGGAATCGAACGTGTCGTAGATGACTTTGATGCCGGTGGACTTTTCAAAGTCCGACAGGGTTTTTTCACCGATGTAATCCGCCCAGTTGTACAGCCGCAGCGTATGGCTGTCGTCCACTTCGGCGGCCTGGGCATTGATGATCAACGGAAGAGCAAACAGACTGGAAATCACCCTCAGTGTCTTGCGCATTGCACATTCACCTTATCAAGCGAGTTCGGCTCTGGATGAGCGGTGAACCTACTATTGGGCGATTCGCCAGGCGGCACCATACCCCGAATGGGTGTGTGCGAACCGACTGGCAAGGCCGGGCAAGTCACGGCACATGGCAAAAAGCATCAGGCGGTTTGACCCGTTTTGTCATAGCTGCGGGGTTTGACTGACGCTTAAAGTGGCGGCCGAGCCGACTCTGCAAGAGCCATCCATGACCGACCTGATCAAACATGAACAACGCGATGGCGTACTGACGCTGACCATCGACCGCCCCGACAAGCTCAACGCGTTGACCAACGGCATGTACATGCGCCTGGCCGACCTGTTGTTCGCGGCGGACGAGGACGATTCGGTCGGCGTGGTCATCCTGACCGGTGGCCCGACCTGTTTTTCCAGCGGCAATGACCTGGTGGATTTCCTGCAGCAGCCACCCACGCATCTGGACAGCCCGGCGTTCCGCCTGATGCGCGCCGTGACCCATCTGCAAAAACCACTGATCGCGGCCGTGTGTGGAGCCGCCATCGGCATTGGCACCACCGTGCTGCTGCATTGCGACCAGGTACTGGTCACCCGCAATGCCAAGCTGCGCATGCCGTTCGTCAACCTGGGCCTGTGCCCGGAGTTCGGTGCCAGCCTGCTGCTGCCGCGCCTGCTCGGTCAGGCCCGCGCCGCACGCCTGTTGCTGTTGGGCGAGAGTCTGGACGGCAGCGAAGCGGTGGCATGGGGCCTGGCCAACGAGGTGTTCGACGACGGGGCGCAATGCCTGGCGGCGGCCACCCGTCTCGCCCATCGACTGTTGGCAATGCCTCAGCACGCCCTGCGGCAATCGCGACAACTGATGAAACAGGCCGGCATGGCCGAACTGCAAGCCACCCTGCGTGAAGAGAACCTGCTGTTCATCGAACGCCTCAATAGCGACGAAGCGAAAACGGCCTTGAACGCCCTGCTCAATCGCAGTACTGATAAGAATTCACCGAAAGGAAACCAGCCATGAACACTCCGGAAATCTACGTCGTCAGCGCCGCCCGTACCGCCATCGGCACCTTTGGCGGTTCACTCAAGGACGTGCCGCCGGCCGACCTGGCCACCACCGCCGTGAAGGCCGCCCTGCAACGGGCCGCCGTGGACCCGGCGCTGGTCGGTCATCTGGTCATGGGCAACGTGATCCCGACCGAAAACCGTGACGCCTACATTTCCCGGGTCGCCGCGATGAACGCCGGCATCCCGAAAGAAACCCCTGCTTTCAACGTCAACCGTCTCTGCGGTTCCGGCCTGCAAGCGATCATCAGCGCAGCGCAGACGCTGCTGCTGGGCGATGCCGAAATCGCCATCGGTGCCGGTGCCGAGTCCATGAGCCGCGGCCCGTACCTGCTGCCTTCGGCCCGTTGGGGCGCGCGCATGGGCAACGTCCAGGCCATCGATTACATGCTGGGCATCCTGCATGACCCGTTCCACAACATCCACATGGGCATCACCGCCGAGAACATCGCCGATCGCAACGGCATCACCCGCGAAATGCAGGATGCCCTGGCGCTGGAAGACCAGAAACGCGCCGCCCATGCGATTGCCAACGGTTATTTCAGCGAGCAGATCGCGACCGTGGAAATCCAGGATCGCAAGGGCACCAAGCTGTTCAACGTCGACGAGCATCCACGCGCCACCTCCCTGGAACAGCTGGCCGCAATGAAGCCGGCGTTCAAGAAGGACGGTTCGGTCACCGCCGGCAACGCTTCGGGCTTGAACGACGGTGCCGCCGCACTGGTCATGGCCACCGGCAATGCGGTCCAGGCTAACAACCTGCGTCCACTTGCGCGTCTGGTCAGCTACGCCCACGCCGGCGTCGAGCCTGAACTGATGGGCCTGGGACCGATCCCGGCCACGCGCCTGGCACTCAAGCGCGCCGGCCTGACCGTCGCCGACCTGGACGTGATCGAAGCCAACATCGCCTTCGCCGCCCAGGCCTGCGCCGTCAGCCAGGAACTGGACCTTGATCCGGCCAAGGTCAACCCGAACGGTTCGGGCATCGCCCTGGGCCACCCGGTGGGCGCGACCGGCGCCATCATCGCCACCAAGGCCATCCACGAACTGCACCGCATCAACGGCCGTTACGCCCTGGTGACCATGTGCATCGGTGGCGGCCAGGGGATTGCGGCGATTTTTGAACGCGTCTAAGCAATAGGTCCAAAAAGGCCGGTGATCGCGCAGATCACCGGCCTTTTTCATTCCAGTAAACCCGTAGCGATTCCCTGTGGGAGCGAGCTTGCTCGCTCCCACAGGGTCCTCCAGCGCACACAAAACCTTCTTTATTTCCACTGGACAAATCACCTGACGACCGGCCGCAAAAACCATTTGCCACCAAATATTACATACGTCATATTACGCTCGTAATTAAACGCCGCTTCCGACAGGTAATTCTCCATGACCAGCATGCCCTCCGTTGAACCCGACCTTGCTGTCCCGGTGAACACCCCCAGGTCTCCCCTGCTCAAGCGCCTGCTGCTGCCGACGCTGGGAGTGGCGGCGCTGGTAGTGGCCGGCGTGTATGCCGCGCATTGGTGGACGGCCGGCCGCTTCATCGAAGCAACCGACGACGCCTACATTGGCGGCGACGTAACGGTGATCGGGCCGAAGGTGGCGGGTTACATCGACGAAGTGCTGGTGACCGACAACCAGAAGGTCAAGGCCGGCGATGTGTTGATTCGTCTCGACGCCCGCGATTACCGCGCCAACCTGGCCAAGGCCGAAGGCGCGGTGGCGGCCGAGGAAGCCTTGCTCGCCAACCTCGACGCCACCGAACAACTGCAGCAAGCCGTCATCGGCCAGGCCCGCGCCGGCATCGACGCCGCCGGCGCCGAAACTGCCCGCTCGCGGGATGACGACGCGCGCTACAAAAAACTGGTCGGCAGCAACGCGGTCTCGGTGGAAAGCGCGCAACGGGCCAACGCCACCTTCAAGACCGCCCAGGCCCAAAGCAGTCGCGCCCAGGCCGAATTGCTGGCGGCACAGCGGCAGTTGAACGTGATCGCCACCCAGAAACAGCAGGCCCGCGCCGCGCTGGTCCAGGCCAGGGCCGAACGTGATCTGGCGCAATTGAACGTCGGCTACACCGAACTGCGCGCACCGATCGACGGCGTGATCGGCAATCGCCGGGCACGGCTCGGCGCCTATGCCCAGGCCGGTTCGCAACTGCTGTCGGTGGTGCCTTCCAGCGGCTTGTGGGTCGATGCCAATTTCAAGGAAGACCAACTGGCGCGCATGACGCCCGGCCAGCGGGTGGTGATTCATGCCGACGTGCTCTCGGGTCAGGAATTCCACGGTCACCTGGACAGCCTCGCGCCGGCCAGCGGAGCGCAATTCAGCGTGCTCCCGCCGGAAAACGCCACCGGCAACTTCACCAAGATCGTGCAACGGGTGCCAGTGCGCATCCACCTCGATCCGGCTGACGGCGTGCTCGGCCACCTGCGCCCCGGCCTGTCGGTGACCGCCGAAGTGGACACCCGCAAGGAGCCTGAAGCGCCAGCCGTGGCCAGCGCGCCATGAGTCGCGCCCTCGCCGCCCCGGCGCAACCGTTCAATGCGGCGAACATGGCGACGGCGACCAAGGTCTTCGCCTTCGCCAGCCTGTGCATCGGCATGTTCATTGCGCTGCTGGACATCCAGATCGTCTCGGCGTCGCTGCGTGACATTGGCGGCGGACTCTCGGCCGGCACCGACGAAACCGCCTGGGTGCAAACCAGTTACCTGATCGCCGAAATCATCGTCATTCCGCTGTCGGGCTGGCTCTCCCGAGTGTTTTCCACCCGCTGGCTGTTTTGCGCCTCGGCGGTGGGCTTCACCCTGACCAGCCTGTTGTGCGGCGCGGCGTGGAACATCCAGAGCATGATCGCCTTCCGCGCCCTGCAAGGGTTTCTCGGCGGCTCGATGATCCCGATGGTGTTCACCACGGCCTTCGTGTTCTTCAGCGGCAAGCAACGGGTCATCGCCGCCGCGACCATCGGCGCCGTGGCTTCCCTGGCGCCGACCCTCGGCCCGGTCATCGGTGGCTACATCACCGACATTTCGTCCTGGCACTGGCTGTTCTACATCAACCTGGTGCCGGGGATTTTTGTCGCCGTGGCCGTGCCGATCCTGGTGAAAATCGATCAGCCGGAACTCTCGCTGCTCAAGGGCGCCGACTACCTAAGCATGGTGTTTCTCGCGCTGTTCCTCGGTTGCCTGGAGTACACCCTCGAAGAAGGCCCGCGCTGGAACTGGTTCAGCGACCGCACGATTCTGACCACCGCGTGGATCAGCGGCCTGGCAGGCCTGGCGTTCATTGGCCGGACCTTGCACGTGGCCAACCCGATCGTCGATCTGCGTGCCTTGAAGGACCGCAACTTCGCCCTCGGCTGCTTCTTCTCGTTCGTCACCGGGATCGGCCTGTTCGCCACCATTTACCTGACGCCGCTGTTTCTCGGTCGGGTGCGTGGCTACGGCGCGCTGGACATTGGTCTGGCGGTTTTCTCCACCGGCGTGTTCCAGATCATGGCGATTCCGCTGTATGCCTTTCTGGCCAACCGCGTCGACCTGCGCTGGATCATGATGACCGGCCTTGGGCTGTTCGCCTTGTCGATGTGGGATTTCAGCCCGATCACCCATGACTGGGGGGCCAGGGAATTGATGCTGCCACAGGCCCTGCGCGGGATTGCCCAGCAATTGGCGGTGCCGCCGGCGGTGACCTTGACCCTGGGCGGGTTGGCACCGGCGCGACTGAAACATGCTTGGGGTTGTTCAACTTGATGCGCAACCTGGGTGGCGCGATTGGCATTGCCGCATGCGCCACCATTCTCAATGACCGCACCAACCTGCACTTCACCCGGCTGGCGGAAAACCTCAACAGCACCAACGAGGCGCTCAACCAGTGGCTGTCGCAGGTCGCAAACAACTTCGCCGCCCTGGGACAGAGCGGCGATGTCGGGGTCACTGCCAGCCTGCATCAACTCTGGCTGTTGACCTATCGCGAAGCCCAGACGCAAACCTATGGCGACGCGTTTCTGATGATCGGGGTCTGCTTCGTCATCGCCACGGCGATGGTGCCCTTGATGCGCAAGGTGCAACCACCGGCCGCGCCGAGTGCCGATGCCCATTGAGGCGCATCGGCAGCGACTTGAGGATCAGGCCTGAGGGGTTTTGCGGAAGCCTACCGCCAGGCGGTTCCAGCTGTTGATGGTGCTGATGGCCACGGTCAGGTCGACCATTTCCTTCGGTGTGAACTGGGCGCTGACCACTTCGTAGTCTTCATCCGGCGCGTGGGTCAGGCTGAGTTGGGTCAGGGATTCGGTCCACAGCAGCGCAGCGCGTTCGCGCTCGGTGAAGAACGGCGCCTCACGCCAGGCGGTCACGGCGAACAGGCGACGCGGGGTTTCACCCCCCTTGATCGCATCGGCGGTGTGCATGTCGATGCAGAAGGCGCAGCCATTGATTTGCGAAGCACGCAGCTTGACCAGCTCGATCAGGGGCTTCTCCAGCGGCAGCCTGGAAACTGCGGTTTCCAGGGCGATCATCGCTTTGAGGGCGTCAGGGCTGGCGGTATAGAAATCAGTACGTGGTTGCATGGGATGTGTTCCAGGGCAAGTGGGTGTGTGACTACGTTAGTGCCCGAAGCGCTTTGGACAAATAGCCAATATTCCAGAAGTCGAGGAGGCCACTTGCGCAAGAAGAAAGGTCAACCGCCCCCACGAACCCTGCAACGACCCTTCATACCCGATTACGCAACCAATGCAAAAAACCCGTTTTCTGCACAACCTGCGGCACGTCCTGAGTCAGTGTCTGCGCTTTGTGCAAACGGAAATCCAGCAAGGATTGCATGGCGTCGTTGATGTCGTGACGGGCATCCAGACAAGGTTTGAGGTACTCCTTCTCGATGCGGTAAAGCGCACACGGGGTTTTCGCCGCAAACGCGGCGGGCACCGAACTGTCTTCCAGGATGCCCGCCTCGCCGATCACTTCGCCCGGTCCCATGCGCCCGGATTCGAAAGGCGTACCGTGGCGGTTCAAGCTGACCGTCACCACACCGGATTCAATGATGAACAAATGATCACTGACCTCCCCCGCCGCCAATATCGTCTCGCCGGCACGAAAGGTTTGCAGGCTCATGTTCTGGCTGAAGGTTTCTTTCTCTTCCTGTCGCAAGGTGGAGAAGATCGGTGAGCTGTCGAGCAGCGCCCGTGGCCGCGAGAGGTTGCTCGGCGTGTTGGGTTCCTCGCTCGAGAGCAAGTTGACCCCGGACGCCTGCAAGTGTCGGTAGGCCAGGTCGAACAGTTGATTGCGGACCTCGCGTTTTTCGCTCATCGAGGCGACAAACCCGATGATTTCGTATTCCACGCCGCTGCTGGAGGAGCTTTTCAGTGCCACTTTGGCTGGCGGCGTGGTCAACAGCTTGCGGCAGCCCTGCATCGCCCGCTCAAGGGCATCGATCACCCTGTTCGGCCGGACATGGGGGCTCACCTGCAAACTGATCGAAATGCCGAAAATGTCGCTGGGCCGGCTGAAGTTGACGATCTTGGCCTTGGCCGCCAGCGAATTGGGAATCACCGCCATGCTGCCCTGGGACGTCTGCAGGCGCGTGGCGCGCCAATCGATGTCGATGACCCGGCCTTCGGTGCCGTCAATGGAGATCCAGTCATCCAGTTGATAGGGTTTGGTGGTGTTGAGGACGATCCCGGAAAACACATCGCTGAGGGTGCTCTGCAAGGCCAGGCCGACGATGATCGCCAGCGCGCCGGATGTGGCCAGGACGCCCTTGACCGGCAGATCGAGCACGTACGCCAGGGCCGCGATGACCGCGACCAGGAAAATCACCGCGCCGAGCAGGTCCTGCAACAGTCGCCCGGTATGCCCGACCCGCTGCATCATCGCCGCGCCAATCAACACGGTCAGGGTGCGCGCACCGAACAGCCACCAACCGATCTGCAACCCTGTCGCCGCCAGATGCAATGGCACGTTGTCGGCCCACGGCGCCGGCTCCATCGGATTCAAGCCTTCGTTGAACAGCAGAAGACTGAACAATGAAAAAATCACTACCCGCACCAACAGCTTCCAGCCATTGCGATTGGCACTGACCAAACGCCACAGCCCGAGATCGATCAACACCAGCACCATGGCGCAAATCAGCGGGTGTTCGGTAAGAAAAGACAACATCAAGCAACTCCAGCCCGGAACAATGAACAAAAGATCGCACACATTGGCCCCAGTGTAGGAGCAATTGATTTCCCTTGATCCCGCCTGCTGCACAAAAACAATGTGGGAGCGGTCTTGCTCGCGAAAGCGGCCTGACATTCAACCAATAGTCGACTGTCAGACCGCCTTCGCGGGCAAGCCCCGCTCCCACCGTTGAGGCGTATTGCCGGGATTACTTGTTGTTGGTCAGGGTGTTGTAGCTGGTCATCAGGTTGCGGTAATCCGGGATGTGATTGGAGAACAGGGTCGCCAGGCCTTCCACATCGTTGCGCCAGTCGCGATGCAGCTCACAGGCCAGGCCAAACCAGGTCATCAATTGCGCGCCGGAGGCCGACATGCGGTTCCAGGCCGATTCACGGGTCAGTTCGTTGAAAGTGCCGGATGCGTCCGTCACCACGAACACGTCAAAGCCCTCGGCCAGCGCGGACAGCGCCGGGAATGCCACACACACTTCCGTCACGACGCCTGCGATGATCAGTTGTTTCTTGCCGGTGGCCTTGATCGCCTTGACGAAATCCTCGTTGTCCCAGGCGTTGATCTGCCCAGGGCGAGCGATGTAGGGCGCGTCCGGGAACAGCGCCTTGAGTTCGGGCACCAGCGGGCCATTGGGGCCGGTTTCGAAACTGGTGGTGAGAATGGTCGGCAACTTGAAGTACTTGGCCAGGTCGGCCAGCGCCAGCACGTTGTTCTTGAAACGATCCGGCTCGATGTCGCGCACCAGCGACAGCAGTCCCGCCTGATGATCCACCAACAGAACGGCGGCGTTATCCTTGTCGAGTCGTTTGTATGAAGTCGTCATTGCAGTAGTCCTCGCGTGTTATCGATGCCGAGTGGACGTCGGCGTGGGGTAACCGGTCAGCGCCGGGAATCCAGCGATTCGTGTTCGTTAGCCACTTGCCGGGCCTTGAGGTAGCTTTCGATCAACAATTGATAATGCGGCATGGCCTGGGCGTAGACCGCCGCCACTGCTCGGCGTCCGGACGGTTCCACGAGCCTTGCAGCTCAGAAAGCGTAGCCATGATGTCGATGGGCACCACCCCGGCTTGCGCCAAACGGGCAATTGTCAGATCAGTGGCCAGTTTCGAGTGATCGATCAACAGCCATCGCGGCATCGTTGGTATCGATGGTCGGTTTTTGGCCATTGAAGTTGGCCGCATTGACGGTGTTCATGTGCGTTTCCTCTTATCGATAGGCAACAGCCATCCCTGGCCCGGAAACCGGCCCACGCGTCCTGTGCAGAGCGGGTTGTTGAAGCGAAACGGTTTAACCGTGCATCTGGCCGAAGCGGCCGGACTGGAAGTCGGCGAAAGCCTGGTGGATCTCCTGTTCGGTGTTCATCACGAACGGACCGTGACCGACGATCGGCTCGTCGATCGGCTCGCCGCTGAGCAACAGCACCACCGCGTCCGCGCTGGCTTCAAGGGTCAACTGATCGCCCTTGCGATCGAGCAGGGCCAACTGCCCTTGACGCACCGACTCCAGACCGTTGACCTGAACCGCGCCGCGCAAGACCACCAGTGCGGTGTTGCGCCCTTCGTGCAGATCAAGGGTGAGCAACTTGCCGGCATTCAGGCGCAGGTCCCACACATCGATCGGCGTGAAGGTGCGCGACGGCCCTGTGTGACCATCGAATTCACCGGCGATCAAACGCAAGCTGCCAGCGTCGTTGCTCAAGGCAATACTCGGAATGT
Organism: Pseudomonas fluorescens group sp. PF-69; assembly: GCF_054481235.1. Classification (NCBI taxonomy): domain Bacteria; kingdom Pseudomonadati; phylum Pseudomonadota; class Gammaproteobacteria; order Pseudomonadales; family Pseudomonadaceae; genus Pseudomonas; species Pseudomonas fluorescens group sp. PF-69. The sequence goes on from NZ_JBTMNC010000001.1 coordinate 6,201,382, forward strand.
CGCTATCGAGAATCGTCTGGTAACCGGCATCGGCCATTTTGTCCCTGGCCGGCAGATTGACCCACAGTTGCACCATTTCCAGGGTGCCGCCGCTCCTGGCGAAATCTTCGGAATGGAACTCTTCATGAAGAATTCCCGAGGCGGCGGTCATCCATTGCACATCGCCAGGGCCGATCTTGCCGCCGCTGCCGGTGGAGTCGCGGTGTTCCAGTTCGCCCTTGTAAACGATAGTCACGGTTTCAAAGCCGCGATGCGGATGCTGGCCAACGCCGCGCCGCTGGGTCGTCGGGGTGAATTCAGCGGGACCTGCGTGATCGAGCAACAGGAACGGGCTGATGTGCTTGCCCAGGTTGTCGTAGGAAAACAGCGTGCGAACCGGAAAACCGTCGCCGACCCAGTGGGCCTGTGGACTGGTGTAGATACCGATGATGCTTTTCATGGTGTCTCCTGATGAGGTGAGTGAAGCCATGGACAAAGCTTAAAACCGTGACCTTTGCTGCGCTAGACTGCAAAAACCAGCCTTAGCGTTCTATCTGGAGAACGATGCGCGTGGAAGCGCTTGACCGAGACGGGACTGGCGCAGTGAGCATGTGTGCACCATCAATCTCCTGTGGGAGCGAGCCTGCTCGCGATGGCTCCAGAACAACCACCATCCATGTACCTGCCCGCCCCGGGATTCATGATTTCCAGTAAACATTGCTTTGCCATTGCAGCGGTTTTTCCTTCGGATGCAGACATGGATACTCGCGCCCATTCCCACTGCAACCTCTGGAGTCTTTCATGTCCATCCCCGCATTCGGCCTGGGTACCTTTCGCTTGCAAGGCCAGGTGGTCATCGATTCGGTGCGCACCGGCCTCGAACTGGGTTACCGGGTCATCGACACCGCGCAAATCTACGAGAACGAAGCCGAGGTCGGCGAGGCCATCGCCGCCAGTGGCATCGCCCGTGAAGAACTGTTCATCACCAGCAAGATCTGGGTGGCCAACTTCGCCAGGGAGCGCCTCATCGACAGTCTCAAGGAGAGCCTGCGCAAACTGCGCACCGACTACCTGGACCTGACGCTCATCCACTGGCCGTCGCCGGAAGACCAGGTGCCGGTGGAGGAGTTCATGGGCGCCCTGCTCGAAGCCAGGCAACTGGGCCTGACCCGGCAGATCGGGGTATCGAACTTCACCATCGACCTGATGAAACAAGCCATCGCGGCCATCGGCGCCGAGCACATCGCCACCCACCAGATCGAACTGCACCCGTATCTGCAAAACCGCAAAGTGGTCGAGTTCGCGCAGCGCCAGGGCATCCAGATCACCTCGTACATGACCCTGGCCTACGGCGAAGTACTCAAGGATCCGATTATCCGGCAAATTGCCGAACGCCTGCAGGCGACTCCGGCACAGGTCACCCTGGCCTGGGCCATGCAACTGGGTTACGCGGTGATTCCTTCGTCGACGAAACGCGCCAACCTTGAAAGCAACCTGAAGGCTTGCGAACTGAAGTTGAGCGATGCCGACATGGCATTGATCGCCAGTCTGGATCGCGGTCAGCGCCTGACCAGCCCCAAAGGCATCGCGCCACACTGGGACTAAGCGTCAGCCCTGCTCAAGGCCTTGTTCCAGGCGCCTCATGGCTTGCTGCAGCTGATCGACGGCGACGTCGATCAGTGACGCGTTGCCCTCGCCACACGCACGTTCCAGCTGTTCGCAGCACTCCACCAGATTCATGGCCCGGACCATCAACGCTCCGCCCTTGATCCGGTGCGCCAGCTCCTGCAAGCCATGGTGATTGCCGCTGGCATGCGCCTGCAGCAGGCGTTCGCGATCATCGCGATTGGTCACTGCCAGATCGTGCAACAACTGGGTGATCAGCTCATGATCGGCGCCCACGTAGCGCTCCAGTCCGCTCAAGTCGATCTCGCCGGATGAAGTCGCTTTGACCGGCGCGGCCGGCTCGCTCAAAAACCTTGCGGCCAACCAGGCGCTCAGATCCTCCAACCGAATCGGCTTGAACAGGCAATCATCCATTCCCGCCTCGATACAGCGAATTTTCTCCTCGGGTTGCGCATTGGCCGTTAACCCCAGGATCACCGTCGGCGACAATCCCTGGCAGCGCTCCTCGTCGCGAATCGCCCCCGCCAACTCATAACCACTGAGCACCGGCATGTTGCAGTCGGTGATGACCAGGTCGAATTCGTACTCGCGCCACTGCTCAAGACCTTGCTGGCCATCCTCGGCCTCCAGCACCTGATGCCCCAGCCAGCTCAACTGCCGCGAGAGCAACAGGCGATTGGCCGGGTAATCGTCGACCACCAATATCGTCAGCGGTCGTGTCGGTGCCTGCACGGCACGATCCTCCAGCGCGCTGGCGGGCAGCGGTTGCAGGGCGACCAGTTCAAGGTTGATGTCGACACGGGTACCGCCCCCGAGGGTGCTTTCGAGCTGCAAGCGGCCGCCCATCATTTCGCACAAGGTGCGGCTGATCACCAGCCCCAGCCCGGAACCCTGCCGACCCGATTGCTGACCATTGCCGGCCTGCACGAAGGGACTGAACAAGCGCTGCTGATCGAAGGCGCTGATGCCGATGCCGCTGTCCTGCACTTGCACACTGACCGCCAGACGCTGCGATGACAGCGGATCCACCCGCAGCGTCAGACTGACCTCGCCGTGAGGGGTGAACTTGATCGCATTACTCAATAAATTGGACAGCACTTGCTTGAAACGCGTGGGATCGATCAGCACATCACAGTCGCTCTGTGGGTCGAGCTCAACCCGCCATTGCAGGTTTTTCTGTCGCGCCAGGCCTTCGAAGATCCGACACACCGACAGCACCAACGCCTGCAAACGGGTGCGTTCCGGCGTCAGCGACAGATGCCCGGACTCGATACGGGCGATGTCCAGAATGTCACCGATCAATGCCAGCAATTGTTGGCCGGCATTGGATGCCACTTCGATGGCCGAACGGTCGGTGACACCTTCATCCGCCCGTTTCAGCGCCAGTTCGAGCATGCCGATCAGGGCGTTCATGGGCGTGCGGATTTCATGGCTCATGGTGGCCAGAAACGTGGTCTTGGCCCGGTTGGCGTCGTCCGCCGCGTCCTTGGCGTCCTGCAGTTGCGTCAGCAATTGTTGACGTTGCCGGATCTGCCGACGCTGCCAGACGATCCCTGCCAAAGCGATCAAGAGCAAGACGCCAGCGGCGGCGAACGCCTGGAAAATGCTCTGCCGATGCCGCAGCCAATAGCTCTGCTCGACCATCAGGTCATTGCGCCAGGGCAGTATCAGCTCGTCGATTTCTTCAGGGGGGATACTCAGCAGCGCCTTGTCCAGGATCGAATGCAACTCGGTGGCTTCGCGACTGGTGGCCAGGGTACTGCGCGCGGGGTCGGTGCCCACCGTGCTGGTCACTTGCAGACGATCGCGGTATTGCCGGGAAATCTGGTAGCGGGCGCCGATCAAGGAGTTGATGCTGCCATCGGCCTTGCCCTGGGCGACCATTTCCATGGCCTCCGCCGACAGGGGCGCATCCACACAGCGGATCAACGGGTAGTGCTCCCGAATGTACTCGCTGGCGATGTTGCCCCGGGTCAGCGCGAGGGTTTTTCCGGCCATCTCATCCAGGGTTTTGGGGCTGCCCGGTGCCACCCGCGTCACCAGCACCGAAGGACTGGTCAGGAATGGCCGGGTAAAGAGCAGCGCCTCTTCCCGTCGAGCACTGAGGCCGATCCCGGCCAGCATGTCGATCTGGCCGCTCTTGATGCCCTCTAACATCTCGCTCACCGAGTGCATGACGTGGATGTCGAACTGCATGCCGGTGCGCAGGCCGATTTTCGCCAGGACATCGACACCGATGCCACGAAACCGGCCCTCGCTGTCAGTGAACGTGATCGGCGGGATGTTCGCATTGATCGCCACATTCACGCGCGGGTGCCGGTCGAGCCAACGCTGCTCGGCCACGCTCAATTGCAGTGACTGAGTGCCCGGCATGGACACGCCCCCTGCCCCCCAGCGCCGCAAAATGTTCATCTGCTCATTGGTGGCAATCATCGCCAACGCCTGGTTGACGATGCGCAGTAACGGACGGTTGTCGCGGGTCATCGCAAAAGCGAAGCGACCGGATTCCATGCGCGAGAAGTCGGCCAACTGCACATTGTTGAGGTAGTTCTTGCTGATCAGGTAATGGGCGCTGATCGCATCGCCCAGATACGCATCCGCCTGGCCGAAGGCCACGGCACCCACTGCCGCCAGCGTCGAGGGATAGAGCTGAACGTTCGCGTCGGGGTAGAACTGCTGCACGCTGTGTTCGGGCAGATAGTGGTAGAGCATCGCCAGTCGCTTGCCGGCCAGCGTCGGGTCCGTTATCCGAGGCGCATCGGTCTGGGTCACCAGCACCGGTTGATCGACGGCATAGGCACTGGACATCTGTAACTGCGGGTCCTGAGCCTCATAACCATTGGCCGTGCCCAACAGGTCCGCATGCCCCTCCTTGAGCGCCCGGACCGCTTCCTCCCGGGACTCGTAGCGCTGAACGTCGATCTGCACCTGCAACAGCTGTTGGAGCACACCGGCATAGTCCGCCGTCACCCCTTCCAGCGCATGGCCGGTGGTGGTGATATCGAAGGGCGGATAATCCGGAGCCGAGACGGCCAGCACCAGCCGCCCCTTTTGCTGCAGCCAGCGCGAATCGGCCGCGGACAGCTTGACGCTGTCACCCTCCACGCTTGAGCGCCCGAGCAGGGTCAGCGTTTGCGGCTGCGCGCAGGCACTCGATGCCCACAGGCAAAGTCCCAGCAGCAAAAGGATGCTCAGGTCGCGCAGGCGTCGAAAGATGTTCATTCAGATCAGATGATTGCGCCGGGCAAGATCGCGCAGGTGCACCGGCGAATCGACGTTGAGCTTTTCCGTCAAACGGGTTTTGTAGGTGCTGACGGTCTTGTGGCTCAAATGCATGATTTCGGCGATAGCCTTGTTACTCACCCCCCTGGCCAGGTGCTGGAAGATCGACAGCTCACGGTCCGACAGATTGGCGATCATCTGTTTTTCGCTGCGTTGCAGTGCGCTCAACGACACTGAACTGGAGGGTAACCGGGTGAAATAGGTGTAACCGGACATCACGGCGTGCACGGCTTTATGCAAATGCTGCAGGTCATTGGTCTTGGCGACGAAGGCAGAGGCGCCGGCACGCATGCACCGGTCCTGGAAGAACTCCGGCTCCTGGGACGTGAAGACCACGATCCGGCAAGGCACCTCACCGGTCTTGATCCTGGCCAGCACATCCAGCCCGTCGAGGGACGGAATGTTCAGGTCCAACACCACCAGTTCCGGTCGGTGCTCACGGATCATCGGCAGCACTTCGTTACCGCTGGCCGCTTCGTAAATGCGCTTGTACCCCTCTTGCTTGAGTACGATTTTGAGCGCGCCGCGAATCACCGGGTGATCGTCCACTATCAGCACTGACTTCATGGCTACTCCCTGTGCAACAACACGACGATTAGGCACTGATTACCCATGAGCAAAGCTCGAATTGGACGCAGTAGCTGCGCATAGACTGTTGCATGAAAAGCCTCTGCGAACTACCTGACAGAAATGACAGTGCCGACGAACGGCAGGCGTGGATCGATGATCGCCATCAGGCGCTGGATCGTCCCCGGATCCGGCAGCGAGGCATGGCTGACCTGAATTTTCTGCCGCTCGCAGGCTGGGACAGGCGGCAGTTGCGCCTGCTGGCCGTCGTAGATCAACACGCGATCCAACTGCCGGTTGTCGAGGCAGTAATCCAACAGATCCAGCTTCCCGCCCGGCAGCGCGGCGTTGATGACCAACAGGTCGAATGGCTCGCCACCGTATTCCACCAGGCTCAGCAACTCGTCGAGATTTTGCACTGGCGCTATCCGAAAGTAATTGAGTTGGTTGAACCAGCGCTCGATTCTCAGCCGATTGAAGTGTTGCTCGTCAGCGATCAGGATGCGTAAGGACTTGTTCGACAACGTGCGCCCCCAGAAAGGTGTCAGAAGAGTGAGGGCGCAAGGCTACGGAAGACCTGTCGAGCTTTCTGTAGGACTTTTCCTAAATCCCGTGCCCCGTTGGCGGCGCGTTCTCCCGCAGGCACCGGGCTATCCCGGCGCCTGCGATTGACAGCCTTATTGCCAGCCGAATCGCCGGATGTAGAACCCCTTCACAGCCTGGGTCAGGCCCATGTACGCCAGCAGAATCAACGGCAGGAATACAAAGTACAGCGAGGGCAGTGCCTGCAGTTTGAAGTAGTGCGCCAACGGTCCCATTGGCAGGAAAATCCCCACGGCCATGATGAGGGCGGTCATCACCATCAGCGGCATCGCTGCGCGGCTTTGCAGGAATGGCACTTTCGGCGTGCGGATCATGTGCACGATCAGCGTCTGGGTCAGCAGACCGACCACGAACCAGCCTGACTGGAACAGGGTTTGATGGTCCGGGGTGTTCGCGTCGAACACGTACCACATCAACGCGAAGGTGGTGATGTCGAAGATCGAGCTGATCGGCCCGAAAAACAGCATGAACCGCCCGACGTCGGCGGGTTGCCAGCGCTGTGGTTTTTTCAGCATGTCCGCATCGACGTTATCGAACGGAATGGCAATCTGCGAGATGTCGTAGAGCAGGTTCTGCACCAGCAGGTGCATCGGCAACATCGGCAGAAACGGAATGAACGCACTGGCCACCAGCACCGAGAACACGTTGCCGAAGTTCGAACTGGCCGTCATCTTGATGTACTTGAGCATGTTGGCGAAGGTCCGCCGACCTTCCAGTACGCCCTCCTCCAGCACCATCAGGCTCTTTTCCAGGAGGATGATGTCCGCCGCCTCCTTGGCGATGTCCACGGCACTGTCCACCGAAATCCCGATGTCGGCGGTGCGCAGGGCCGGCGCATCGTTGATGCCGTCGCCCATGAAGCCGACCACATGGCCATTGCCCTTGAGCAAACGGACGATGCGCTCCTTGTGCGATGGCGTGAGTTTGGCGAACACATTGGTGTGCTCCACCGCCACCGCCAGTTCCGCGTCGCTCATGCGTTCGACGTCATTGCCCATGAGCAGGCCTTGTTGCTCCAGGCCGACTTCACGGCAGATCTTCGCGGTGACCAGTTCGTTGTCGCCGGTCAGCACTTTCACCGCCACACCGTGGGCGGCCAGCGCCTTGAGCGCGGGCGCGGTACTTTCTTTCGGCGGGTCGAGGAAGGCGACGTAGCCGATCAGCGTCAGGTCCCGTTCATCCGCCAGGCTGTAGGCGTCACGCCCTTCAACCATCGGCCGCGCGGCCACGGCAACCACCCGCAGCCCTTCAGCGTTGAAGGTCGCGGTCACTTGGCGAATCCGCGCCAGCAGTTCCTCGCTCAGCGCTTCGTCAATCTCGCCATGACGCACCCGCGAGCAGACCGCCAGCACCTCTTCGACCGCCCCTTTACAGATCAGCAAGTGTGGCTGGTCACGCTCGGCCACCACCACCGACATGCGCCGGCGATTGAAATCGAACGGGATCTCGTCAACCTTGCGAAACGCCGTGCCGACTTTCAGTTCACGGTGGATTTCCACGTGTTCAAGCACCGCCACATCCAGCAGATTTTTCAGGCCGGTCTGGTAGTAGCTGTTCAGGTAAGCCATTTCCAGCACATCGTCGGAGTCGTTGCCCCAGACATCGACATTGCGCGCCAGGAAGATTTTGTCCTGGGTCAGGGTGCCGGTCTTGTCGGTGCACAGCACGTCCATGGCACCGAAGTTCTGGATGGCGTCGAGGCGTTTGACGATGACTTTCTTGCGCGACAGGAACACCGCGCCCTTGGCCAGGGTCGAGGTGACGATCATCGGCAGCATTTCCGGGGTCAGGCCCACGGCAATCGACAGTGCGAACAACAGCGCTTCGGTCCAGTCGCCCTTGGTGAAGCCATTGATGAACAACACCAGCGGCGCCATCACGAACATGAAGCGGATCAGCAGCCAGCTGACTTTGTTGACCCCGGTCTGGAACGAGGTCGGTGCCCGGTCGGTGGCGCCGACCCGCTGCGCCAGTGCGCCGAAATAAGTGCTGTTGCCCGTGGTCAGGATCACCACCATGGCCGTGCCCGACACCACGTTGGTGCCCATGAACAAAATGTTGTCCAGGTCCAGCGGGTTGCAGGTGTCGTTGTCCTGTTGGCGCGCAAATTTTTCCACCGGCATCGATTCACCGGTCATGGCCGCCTGGCTGACGAACAAGTCCTTGGCGCTCAGCACCCGACAATCGGCGGGAATCATGTCACCCGCCGAGAGCACGATCAGATCGCCTGGCACCAGTTGCTTGATCGGCAGCTCAATGCGCTGGGCTCCGTGGTCTTCCAGATCCCGCCGCAGCACAGTGGCGGTGTTGCTCACCATGGCCTTGAGGGCGTCGGCGGCCTGGTTGGATTTGGTTTCCTGCCAGAAGCGCAGCAGGGTCGAGAGCACCACCATCGAGAAAATCACGGTGGCGGCCTTCATGTCTTCGGTCAGCCAGGAGATTACCGCCAGCAGGGTCAGCAGCAGGTTGAACGGGTTTTTGTAGCAGTGCCACAGGTGAACCCACCATGGCAGCGGTTGTTCGTGCTCGACTTCGTTGAGGCCGACCTGCTCACGCACGGCTTCGGCTTCGAGTTCACTCAGGCCGTCGGTGTGGCTGCCGAGGGTCTCCAGCAAGTGGCCGGTGTCGCTGATCGCGGCGTTGACCAGGGTTTGTGCAAGGGTGGGCGGGACCTCACGGCTGACCGTGGTGTCGGTGAAATTTTCCAGCAGTGCCAGGCGACGGAAGTGCCGGGCAATGTGGCGGGTGCGCAGGAATCCGGCAAAGAATTCCTTGAGCAGTGTCAGGTTCATGGCAGTTCCCCCAGGGTCGGCCAGGAAACCGTCGAGCAGGCGTGTCGATGCGCCGCGATGACGACACAAAGTCGAACATCACGCACGGTTCAGCGTCGATGAGAGGACGTCGGGAATCCAGCCTGGGCCGGCCGGAATCGGGATGCCGCTGCTCGCTTTACGGCGAGACAACGGCATAAAAAAGCTGCGCGTTATCTTGCCGGGAAGGTGCCGGTTATCGAAACCGGCCGACTACTGTCACTCGAACAAGTACCCACTGTGGGTCTCCGCTATTGATGAAAACGCGCGAAGCTTACGCCCCGGTTTTTGGAGAGTAAACCTGTTACAGAATCTTGCAGGGGGAATCGCGGGGTTCTTCAGGAAGGGTTCAGTTTTCAAGCGTTGCAGTGCTTTTGAGGGCCCTATCGCGAGCAAGCTCGCTCCCACAATGGCCCCTCCATGTAGGCGCGAGCGTGCTCGCGATGGCGGCGTAACAGCCAGCGGAAATGTGAGCTGGCAGCCGCCGGCGCCCCCTGTTGCGCAGCGGCTGCAAGGCTGTTTTTTATGAAAAGAACGGGCAACGGGCCGATCAATTCGCATCCCATTGCCGCATGCGCACCCGGCAGTGCTTCATCGCATTGACGATGTGCTTTTCGACCATGGCCTTGGAAATACCCAGGTGCTCGGCGATCTGCGGGTGGGTCAGACCTTCGATCTTGCGCAGCAGGAAACTCTCGCGGCACAGCTGTGGCAGTTCGGCCAATGCGCGCTGGAGCATGTCGATGCGTTGGCCATGGTCGAGGCTGTTGAGGGGCGATGGACTGACATAGCGCTCTTCGCTGTCCAGCACCTCCAGCGATTCAACCTGGCGCAAGGCATTGCGCCGATGATCATCGATCACCAGGTTCAGCGCGGTGCGATAGAGAAACGCCCGCGGCTGCTTGATCGGCGTGTCACTGGAGCGTTCCAGGACACGCAGGTAAGCGTCATGCACCACATCTTCGGCCACCTGACGGTTGCCGAGCTTGGCGTTCAGGAAACACACCAGCTCCCGATAGTAGTTTTCCAACATGACTCCCGTCCGCACGGGTGCGGTTTCTGTCCTTGGGCGACTTGATCGGACACTGAATCAGGCAGTGGCACGATAGTGGCAATTTGAGGCGCGTAATTTATAGTAATTCTCATGTAGATTTAAAGTAATGCTTTGCCCTGCTCGGAAATAGTCGTGGACCCACGCACCGCTTTCTGTAGGCACGAGCCTGTTCGCGAAAAACGTCAACGATTACGCGAGACAACCTGGCGATACGCGGCGCCCAGACGTCCATCGCGAGCAGGCTCGCTCCTACAGGTTGTTTTTCGCCCCCCGCTCCGCCGTTTTCTGTAGGCACGAGTCTGCTCGCGAAAAACGTCAACGATTACGCGAGACAACCTGGCGAAACGCGGCGCCCAGACGTCCATCGCGAGCAGGCTCGCTCCTATAGGTTGTTTTTCGCCCCACCTGAACCTAAAAACCTCGGCCATTCATCATTCTGAAATTTCTTTTCCGGTTTCGCGCCCACGCCTCGTCTTAATAATAATTCCCATTAACAAAAACTCCGCACGACATTTTTCAGGAGCACAGGCAAGTAATGCGATCCCTTTCACGCCGCACACCTCTCGCGCTGGCCGTTCAGCGCCCGACCCTGCATCGAACCCTGCTGACCGGCATTCTGCTGACCGCCACCCTGCTGGGGAGCTCGATGGCCAATGCGCAACCGGTAAAAGTCAGTATTGCCGTGCAACCACTGTCCAGCGCCCTGACGGAACTGGGCCTGCAGACCAACCTGCAGATCCTGTACAGCCCCGATCAAGTGGCCGGTATCAAGTCCCGTGCGGTGTCCGGGTCGCTGGAGCCTTCCGCGGCATTGGCGGAAATGCTCAAGGGCAGCGGCATTTCGTTCCAGATCAATGGCAACAGCGTCACGCTGACGTCCGGCGGCGCCTCCAGCCTGCAACTGGGCGCGACCACCATTTCCGGCCAGGCCCTGGGACTGGTCACCGAAGACACCGGTTCCTACACCACCGGCGCGACCACCACCGCCACCAAGCTGCCGCTGACCATTCGCGAAACCCCACAGACGGTCACCGTGATCACCCGCCAGCAAATGGACGATCAGGGTGCAAAGAGCGTCGGTGATGTGCTGCGCAACACCCCCGGGGTCTCGGCGCAGAAGTACGACAGTGACCGTACCGAGTTCTCCGCCCGTGGCTTTGCCATCACCAATTTCCAGTACGACGGCGTCAACATCCCTTACGACGGCGTCTACGGTGAAAACCCGAACAACAGCGACGACGCCGCCAGCCTGGATCGGGTCGAAGTCATCAAGGGCTCGACCGGTCTGATGACCGGCGCGGGCGACCCGTCGGCCACCGTCAACCTGGTGCGCAAGAAGCCGACCAAGGATTTCAAGGCGTCGATCAGTGCCACCGCCGGTTCCTGGGACAACTATCGGACCGAAGGCGACATCTCCGGCTCGCTGACCGACTCCGGCAACGTGCGTGGTCGCTTCGTCGGTGCCTATCAGGACAAGGATTCGTACATCGACCACTACAGCCAGAAAAAAGACCTGTTCTACGGCATCCTCGAAGCCGACCTGAGCGACGACACCCTGCTGACCTTCGGCGTCGACAAATCCAGCGCCACCCCGCGCGGCAGTTCCTGGACCGGCAACGCGGTGTACTTCGCCGATGGCGGCCGCACCGACTTCCCGCGCAGTTTCAACCCGGGTGCCGACTGGAGCCGTCGGGATTTCGACAGCACCACCTACTTTGCCTCCCTGGAACAGGCACTGGCCAACGACTGGAAACTCAAGCTCAGCCTCGACCAGAAAACCACCGATCACGACACCCGCCTGGCGTCGGCCAGCGGTGGCAGCCCGGACCGCGCCACCGGTGAAGGCATGTTCCTTTATTGGGGTCGCTGGGAAGGTCATCGGGTGCAGAACACCGCTGACGTGAACGTCACCGGCCCATTCACATTGGGCGGTCGCGAGCATGAACTGGTGGCGGGTTTCATGACCTCCCACTCCCGTCAGACCGGTGCGACCTACGACACCAGCGCCTTCGAACTGGTGCCGGGGAGCATCTATGACTGGAACGGCGACCTGGCGTACCAGGACTTCCCGAAAAACGGCAAGTACGAGCGCACCCAGAGCCAGAACGGCATTTACCTGGCCACCCGCCTGCGCCCGACCGACGACCTGTCGTTCATCCTCGGCGGCCGCCTGAGCACGTTCAAATACAACGAAGATTACCGCTACAACGCCGACGCCGGTCAGGCCGACACCCACGCCAGCTATAAGGAGCACGGGGTCGTCACACCTTATGCCGGTGTGGTCTACGACCTCAACGACACCTACTCGGTCTATGCCAGCTACACCAACATCTACCAGCCACAAATCTACAAGGACGCCAGCGGCAAGACCCTGGACCCGGTGGAAGGCGACAGCTACGAAACCGGTCTGAAAGCGGCCTACCTCGAAGGCCGGCTCAACGCCAGCCTGGCCCTGTTCCGCATCGAGCAGGACAACATCGCCCAATACGTCACCACCGACACGAACACCGGCCAGGACATCTACAAACCGACCTCCCACGCGACCACCAAGGGTGTCGAACTGGAACTGGCCGGCGAACTGGCCGAAGGCTGGAACGTCTCGGCCGGCTACACCTACGCCCGTACCCGCGACAAGGACGAACAACGCATCTACGGCTTCCCGCTGGCCACCACCAAACCGGAACACGTCGTGCGCACCTTCACCACCTATCGCCTGCCCGGCGTCCTGGACCCGATCACGGTCGGCGGCGGCATCAGTTGGCAGAGCGCGTTCTACGGCCAGAGCTCCAGCCCCACCGAAGGCGCCACTTCCCTCAAACAAGGCGGCTACACCCTGGTGGACCTGATGACCCGCTATCAGTACGACGACCACCTGAGCTTCACCGTCAACGCCAACAACGTGTTCGACAAGCGCTACCTGACAGGCCTGGGCAACTTCGGCACCACGTTCGACGGCGAACCGCGCAACCTGCAACTGACCGCGAAGTACAACTTCTGAGCGGGTGAGCCGAAATGAAAAATGCCCGCATTGTGAGAGGCGGGCATTTTTTGTCGTCTGTGATGGCGCCATCGCGAGCAAGCTCCCACGGGTGAATCATCCTTTCAAATGACGATGGCTTTGCACCGCCGAACCCAGTACCACCGCCCCCGCCGCAATCGCCACCCAGAACCCGCTGCGCGCCCCGAAGGCGTCCACCAGCCACCCCGAACTGGCGGCGCCGATTGCCACGCCGATGCTCAACCCGGTGACCAGCCAGGTCAGGCCTTCGGTGAGTTTGGCCGGTGGCACGATTTGCTCCACCAGGGCCATGGCGACGATCAGCGTCGGCGCAAAAAACAGCCCGGCGACGAACACCGCCAGCGACAGCCCGAGGATGTTCACCGCCAGCAGCAGCGGCAAGGTGGTCACCGCCGTCGCCACTCCGCCGTACAGGAACAGGCGCGGCAGCGGCACGTTCGAACGCAATGCGCCGAACGCCAGCCCGGCCAGGCAGGAACCAATGGCATACACCGACAACACAATGCTTGCCGCGGCCGGTTGCCCCTGCTGCTGGGCGAAGGCCACGCTGACCACATCCACTACGCCGACGATGGTGCCCATGGCGACCATCAACAGCATCAGCAACTGAATGTCCCTTGAGCGGATGATCGAGCCCTGATGGTGTTCTTCATGGGGATGCAGCGCGGGCTCGGTGTCGCGTTGCAACACAAACGCGGTCACGCCGATCGCCAGCATCAGTGCCGCTGCCAAGGGCCCGGCCTCGGGGAACGCCACCACGCACAGCCCCACCGACAAGGGCGGCCCGACAATGAAGCAGACTTCGTCCAGCACCGATTCCAGGGCATAGGCCGTTTGCAGTTGCGGCTGACCGCGATAGACCTCGGTCCAGCGCGCCCGCACCATGGCCGACATGCTCGGCATGCAACCAGCCAACGCGGCGAACACGAACAGCGTCCAGTGCGGTGCCTGCAAGCGGGTGCAGAGCAACACCATCAACAGCGCCCCGCCCCCGACCAGCGCCGACACCGGCAGGATCCGCCGCTGGCCAAAACGGTCCACCAGCCGCGACACCTGCGGCGCACAAAACGCCGTGGCCAGGGCAAATGTCGCCGCCACCGCCCCGGCCAACCCATAGCCGCCCTGCAACTGCGAGAGCATGGTGATCAGGCCGATGCCGGTCATGGAAATCGGCATGCGCGCGATCATCCCGGCCAGCACGAACGCGCGGCTGCCAGGAGCGTTGAACAGTTCGCGGTAGGGGTTCGCCATGGGGTCCGGCCTCGATAGGGGCCTGCAAGTTGCCACAACGGCGGATTGAGGGGGAAGCGGCAATTTGTTGGTTGAATGTGAAGGCCACAGACACCCTGCCCTCCCATCGAATGAACTCCGGGGCGTTCGTGCCAGTCAGTTGCATAGGAGCTCAACTCCCGGAGTTTCACGGTTATGCCTGATCATCACCCGGAACGACAAAGCCCCATCGACGCCCACGGCATCATCGGTGACATGCGCAGCGCCGCGCTGGTCAACGACAAGGGCAGCGTGGATTTTTTCTGCTGGCCGGAGTTCGACAGTCCGTCGATTTTCTGCTCGCTGCTGGACACCCCCGAGGCCGGCGTTTTCCAGCTGTCCCCGGATTTGCCCGATGCGCGTCGCGAGCAGATTTACCTGCCAGACACCAACGTGCTGCAAACCCGTTGGCTCAGTGACCGCGCTGTTGTTGAAATCACCGATCTGCTGCCCATCGGCGACACCGAAGATGATTTGCCGATGCTGATGCGTCGGGTGCGGGTGGTCAGTGGCCGGGCGACGTTTCGCCTGCGCTGCGCCGTACGCCATGACTACGCCCGTGCCAATACCCTCGCCCGGCTGGACGGCAAGGACGTGATTTTCAGCGCCGTCGATCAACCGTCACTGCGGCTGTCCACGGACCAACCGCTAAGGATCGACGGCAACGCGGCGGTCACCGTATTCACCCTCGAACAGGATCAGACCGCCGAGTTTCTGCTCGGCGCCATTGACGATCCGCGCTTCAGGGAAGGCGCCGCCGATCTGTGTCTGGAGCGCACCCTGAAGTTCTGGCGCGACTGGATCAGGCAGTCCAGCTATCGCGGGCGCTGGCGGGAAATGGTCAATCGCTCGGCGCTGGCAATGAAGCTGCTGACCTCGCGCAAACACGGCGCCATCCTCGCCGCCGCGACCTTCGGCCTGCCGGAAAGTGTTGGCGGCGAACGCAACTGGGACTATCGCTACACCTGGATCCGTGACGCCTCGTTCACCGTTTACGCCTTCATGCGCCTGGGTTTCGTCGACGAGGCCAACGCCTACATGCGCTGGTTGCGCGGGCGGGTCAGTGACTGTCGGGGCCACGCGATGAAACTCAATATCCTGTATGGCATCGACGGCCGTCAGGAACTGCCGGAAATCGAACTCACACACCTGTCCGGCCATGGTGGTGCAACCCCGGTGCGCATCGGCAATCTGGCGTATGCGCAGGTGCAACTGGATATCTTCGGCGAGCTGATGGATGCGGTGTACCTGGTCAACAAGTACGGCGAAGCCATTTCCCACGAAGGCTGGAAGCACACGGTAGAAGTGGTCGACCAGGTCTGCGAAACCTGGCAGCAGGAAGATGTCGGCATCTGGGAAATGCGCGGCGAGCAGCATCATTTCCTGCATTCGCGCCTGATGTGCTGGGTGGCGCTGGACCGGGCGATCCGCCTCGCCTCGAAACGCTCCCTGCCCGCCCCGTTCGCCCGTTGGGACCAGACCCGGCAGGCCATCTATTCCGATATCTGGGAAAATTTCTGGCACAAGGAACGCGGGCATTTCGTCCAGCACATCGACGGCACCGCCCTCGACGGCTCGATGCTGCTGATGCCATTGGTGCGTTTCGTCAGCGCCAAGGACCCACGCTGGCTGGCCACCCTCGATGCCATCGAAAAGAACCTGGTGCGCGACGGCATGGTTTATCGCTATCACAATGACGACAACCCCATCGACGGCCTGCCCGGCATCGAAGGCGCGTTCGCCGCGTGCTCGTTCTGGTACGTCGAATGCCTGGCCCGGGCCGGCCGCGTGGAAAAGGCCCATCTGGAATTCGAACAGCTGCTGCGCTACGCCAACCCGCTGGGGTTATACGCGGAAGAATTCGACAGCCAGGCGCGGCACATGGGCAACACGCCGCAAGCGCTGACGCACCTGGCGTTGATCAGCGCGGCGTGTTTTCTGGATCGGAAATTGAGTGGGGAGAAGAGTGTGTGGCAGCCTTGAAGCCAGCGCCAGTCACCTGTGGCGAACAGGCTTTTGTGGTGAGGGAGCTCCACTGAACCCCAGGTGGATGTCCTACATTTTTTAAACAACACATGCGGAAATACTCTGTTGCCAGCCGTTACAACCCCACCTAACATCCTCGATCAACGGGCACAGCGGAGCTGTCCAGCCACCCCGAATTCAAGGAACCGGAATGACCCAACGCATCCATCGCAGCATCGACTCGCCCTTGCGCTCGGGCCTGACCCGCGACGAACTGTGGGAGGCCCACGACAGGGGCCTGATCAAATGCTGGGAGATCGGCCGCCAGCGTGCCGTCCGCTTCCCTGACCTCGCGCAACGGTGCCTGGCCGGTGAACTTCCGGTGCTGGGCTGGAAAGGGGGGGTCAGCCGCAGCCTGAAAAAACTCGAAAAATACGGTTCCCTCAAATACCTCGCCCAATGGCAGGGCTTGCGTGGCGAGGATCTGGATGTGGATTTGAGTGAGGAGCGGGCACTGACCTGTTCACGCACGCGGATGGTGGTGACGTTTACACCGGATCGGGCGAAGTACTTCAATCAGGTGACGGAAGCCGAGGCGGCTGAATAGAAGCGCCGCGCAGGGCGCCAACGTCAGGGTCAAGGCAGCACTGGATCTGTTCCGGCGTTGACGGAAAACCGCTCACGATAGGCCTGTGGTGTCACGCCCATGGCGCGCAGAAAGCTGCGACGCAGGGTTTCCTCGCTGCCGAACCCGCATTGCACGGCGACCCGTTTGATCGGCACGCCGGTGTCGCTGAGCAGCCGCCGCGCGGTCTCGACGCGGATCTGTTCGATGGCCCGGGCCGGGGTCTGGCCGGTGTCGGCGCGGTAGTGGCGCACGAAGCTGCGCTCGCTCATGCCGGCCTGCTGGGCCAGGGTCGGAATGCCGAGGTCCTTGGTCAGGTTTTCGCTGACCCAGGCGTGAAGCTCGTCGAACCGGTTGCCTTCTTTTTGCAAGGACAGGGTCACGCTGAATTGCGACTGACCGCCGGGCCGCTTGAGGAACACCACCAGTTGCCGGGCCACTTCCAGGGCCATGCCACGGCCGAGGTCTTGCTCGACCATGGCCAGCGCCAGGTCGATGCCGGCGGTGACCCCGGCCGAGGTCCAGACCGGGCCATCGTTGATGAAAATCGGATTGGGTTCGACCTGCAATTGCGGATGCTGCTGCGCCAGCTGCTCGCAACGGGTCCAGTGGGTCACCACACGCCGCCCATCGAGCCAGCCACTGGCCGCAAGCAAAAACGCCCCGGTGCACACCGATGAAACCCGCCGACACCCCGCTGCATGCTCGCGCACCCACGCCACCAGCGACAGGTCTTCAGCCGCCGCATAAACGCCCCAGCCGCCGGCGATGATCAAGGTGTCGCTGCCCTGCTCCGGCAACGGTTCGGCCAGCAAGGCCAACCCCGCCGACGACATCACCGCCCCGCCGCCGCTGGCGATCACCGTCGGCGCATAGGGCGGCGGCAAACCTTGCTGACGGGCGATGTCGTTGGCAGAAGCGAAGACCTGCAACGGCCCGGTGACGTCCAGCAATTGCACGTTGGTGAAGGCGAGCACATGAATGGTCTTGGGCATGATTGGCGTAATTCGTGGGGTAATTGGCGTATGCGCCAAATCCTACGAGCCTACAGTGAAGCCGTCCACCCACTTCATGAGAAATACACCATGACCCTGCAGATCGGTTTTCTGTTGTTTCCACAGGTTCAGCAACTCGACCTGACCGGCCCTTACGACGTGCTGGCCTCGCTGCCGGATGTGAAGGTGCATTTGATCTGGAAGGACCTGATGCCGATCACCGCCAGCACCGGTCTGATGTTGAAACCGACCGTCACCTTTGACGACTGCCCCGCGCTGGATGTGATCTGCATTCCGGGCGGCAGTGGCGTCGGGCCATTGATGGAGGATGAGCAGACCCTGGATTTCATCAGGACCCAGGCTGCCAACGCGCGGTATGTCACCTCGGTCTGCACCGGTTCGCTGGTGCTCGGCGCGGCGGGCCTGCTCAAGGGCAAGCGTGCGACCACCCACTGGGCCTATCACGAACTGTTGGCACCGCTGGGGGCGATTGCGGTGAAAGACCGGGTGGTGCGCGACGGCAATTTGCTGACCGGTGGCGGGATCACCGCCGGCATCGATTTCGCCCTGACCCTGGCGGCGGAACTGTTCGATAAGGACACCGCCGAACTGGTGCAATTGCAGCTCGAATACGCCCCGGCGCCGCCGTTCGCCGCAGGTAGCCCGGAAACGGCGCCCGCCAGCGTATTGGAAGAAGCCCGCAAACGCGCTGCCGGTTCATTGAAGCTGCGCGCGGAAATCACCGAACGTGCTGCGGCGAAACTGGATCGACGCTGATAGAAATGGCTGCGGGAGCCGGGCTCCCGCAGCCAATACTTTTTTTGCGCCCATAAAAAAACCCGCCGAGGCGGGTTCTTCCAAGACCATTACGACTCCCTGTCGTCAGCATTCCATGCAGGCCGATCATCCATGATCCTGAGCGCTCCCTGTGCTTCAGTGGATGGGGCCAGAATACGCATGGGATCCAATCTGCGATAGAGGACATATCTACTAACACTTGTAGGACATTCGCTATAGCCACCCTTCCAAAATCCCTGAGATACGTCGGAAGTTGAGCACGGAGGCCGCGAGTGACGCGACCGGCGGCCGACTTGCAGCTATCCGGGTGCGATCACTCCACCTGGCGTTCATGGGCCTTGGCGATAAGAAACTGTTCGATGTTGCTCATTTGCTCATCCCAACCACGGCTGTCCATGCGGAATGCCTTGAGGCGGCGATGCTGGGGAATGTGATCGAAACCCGACTCGGACACCTTCAGCAGCGTGCCGTTGTCCATGTCTTCGAGCTCGAATTTCACCAGCGTGGTGGGTTCCTGGGAGTAATCGAAACCCGGCTCTACGGCGTACGGATGCCAGCGAAACGAAAACAGTCGCTCCGGCTCGACCCTTTCGACCAACACATTCCACAACACATGTTCATACCCCGGGTACGTCACCTGCCCCTGGGTCCACTCGCCGGCGACAAAACGCCTTCCGTCCAGCGCCACGCCAAACCATTTCCCGAACTCCTCGGCATGGGCTATCACGCGCCAGACCTGTGAACGCGGCGCCTTGAGCAGGATCTTCCTTTCGATGCGATCTGATGCTGGGTTCATAAGTCACCTCCTGTACTGGACAACAGTAGGCCTGTAAGACCACTTGTCCAACCCTAAAGTTGTGTGGCGATCAACGTTGCCCGAAGTATTCGGCTGTATTCGGGGCGATAAGTTCTGCTTTGAAGGTGGCGGTTGGCGTTGATCGAAACTGCTAACGTTGACCGCCACAACGCAGCATTCAGCCATGTCACCGAGAGGCACCATGAACAAACTGCACGGCAGCTGCCTATGCAAAGCCATCCAATACGAAGTCGACAGCCTCGACATGCCCATCAGCCACTGTCACTGCCATACCTGCCGCAAGGCGCACGCCGCGGCCTTTGCGTCGACCGCCGGCGTGATGCGCGAGCATTTTCGCTGGATCAAGGGCCAGGATCGGCTGAGCAGCCATGAGTCCTCGCCGGGCAAGTGGCGGCATTTCTGTTCGGTCTGCGGCTCGCATTTGATGGCGGAACGTTTGGCCCAGCCCCACGTGATCGTTCGTGTCGCCACACTGGATGACGATCCGAAAATGACGCCTCAGGCGCATATCTGGACATCCCACGACGTGCCCTGGCTTGCCTGTGAGGCGGTCAAAAAACACCCTGAATGGCAGACGTAGAGGGCTGGAGATTGCACTGCGCTAAACTGCACCGCTCTTTTCCCTGTCATAGCGAGCTTCTGACATGCATCCACGCTTTCTCCTGGCGCTGGCACCCTTGATGTTGACCCCCATGGCCCATGCCGTGGACTGCGACAACGCCTCCGACCAGGCGACGATGAACCAGTGCGCGTCGCAACAGCACGCCGCGGCTGACAAGGAGCTTAATGCGCTCTACCAGCAAATCACCGCTCGACTGAAGGCCAATCCCGACAGCAAGACACTGTGGGTGGGCGCACAGCGTTCGTGGATTGCGTTTCGGGATGCCGAGTGCAAGTTTTCGGCGTCGGGGGTGGAAGGCGGGAGTGTCTATCCGCTGGTCTATGGCAATTGCATCACGCAGTTGACCAAGGCGCGGGTCGAGACGTTCAAGACGTATCTGAAGTGTCAGGAAGGGGATTTGGGGTGTCCGGTGCCGGGGATTTGATTCTGGCTATTTTTGCCGTGTTTGTGGGGGCCCCATCGCGAGCAAGCTCGCTCCTACAGGGTTCAGCGGCATACACAAATTTGTGATCCACCGAAATCCTTGCAGGAGCTGGCTTGCCAGCGAAGGCAGCTCAGGCGCTGCGATTACCGCACAAACACCTGCGCCGTAGTAATTGCCATGTCCCCGCCCGGCATCTTGATGCTGCCGATCTGCTTCAGGCTGTCGGCATCGAAGATCGCCACATCGTTGAAGGTCCCGGCCAGGTAGATCTTGCTGCCGTCCTTGTTGAAGGAAATGCAGTAGTAGGAGTGATCCAGGGTGGCGGACTGGAGCAGTTTCTTCTGCTTGATGTCGTACTTGGCCAGGCGGTTAAGCACGCCAAACATCAGGTTCGGGTCCTTGGGTGAGCGCATGCCACTGAAGTAGATTTCCGTCAGGGGACCGAAGTCGGTGGTTTCGGTCTTGCCGGTTTTCAGGTCGATGCTGAACAGGCCATACAGGTATTCGGCGGTGGCCGGGTCCTGTTTCTTGTCCTTGAATTTCGCGGCGGTGTAGAGCAGCGAGAAGTCATGGCGATAGGTCTGCTGGTTCCACACGTAGAGCACGTCCGGGGCGCTGTAGTTCGGGCGCTTCCAGTGGCGGCTCGGGATCAGCACGTCGAATTTGCCGGTCTGCACGTTGACCTTGTAGACATCCGCCCCCGCCACGTACAGCGTGCCGTCGTCACCGCTCTGCATGATGGTCAGCTGTCGCGGTGCCGGGAAGCTGCGCACGGGTTTGGCGTCCAGGCCGGCGTCAGTCTTGTACACGTCGAGCCGCGGCTGCTGCACTTCGTAGCGGTCGTTGAGCATCAACGTCGGGTTGGCGACGGTGAACAGTTCCTTGCCGTCGTGGCTGAGGGTAAAGGCGAACATCGACCGCGCTTTCTCCCCCGGCTTCTGGGTGATGCTGGCGTGGAACACCTGCTTGCAGCTGTCCAGTTCGACGCCGTAGACATCCGCATAGTGGTTGTTCAGCACAAAGGCGGTCTTGCGGTCCGGCGACAGTTGCACGGTGCCGGGACCGAAGGCGTCCGGCATCTTGCAAGTCTTGTACAAGGTGTCCGTGGCCAGGTCGATCACGTGCAGGTTGTTCGGGTAATTGGTGGTCAACATGTATTCGTGACCGTCTTGCAGTGCGGTGTTTTCATCGGCCATCACGCTGAGCGAACAGGTGCTCAGGAGGGCGAAAGCGGCCAGGCCGCAGGCTTTGATGCTGTGCATGCTGGAATCCTTCTTCTTATCTGATCACTTGTCTTTGGGGAAGACAGTGCCGAGGTTGCGCCAGTTTTCGTTGGACGCCTGGGCATCCTTGTTCCAGTCCGGATAGGTGCTCATCATGTCGGGCACCTGGGCCGGCCACCAGCACGGATCGGAGCAGCCATACAGGTCGGCTTCCATCGGCTGGCACAGCGACGACACACCGCCAAACGCATCGATCTCCCAACCCGGGTCGGTGGTCGAGGCGCAGCCCGCCACGGAGCTCATCGCCACCACTTCTTCGATGCGGTTTTCGTCCGCGGCCTGATCCAGCTTCAACGCTTTGTTATTGATTGCCTTGAGATGTTTCATATCAGTGAGCCTTGCGCGGAGTGATGTAGCTGCTGATGAACGCAGGGTTGTGAGCCATGATCCGGGTGTAGACCTCGATGCCGAAGTCGACCCAGTCACGCATCAGTTCGCAGTAGTGATAGGTCGGATGGGTCGGGTCGCCGTAGCGGGCGTAGCTTTCGTGGTAGCAACCGCCGGAGCACAGGTTGCGGATCTGGCAGTCTTCGCAGCCGGTGTTGGTACGGTCGAGGCGCTGGGACAGGAAGTCGTTCAGCTCGACCTGTTTCACGCCGCTGTGCACGTTGCCGAAGGTCGGCAGGCTCGAACCGGTAAAGCGGTGGCACAGGTTCAACTCGCCCTTGTGATCGACCGCCAGCATCTTCAGGCCCGCACCGCACGGCAGGGCTTTTTTGTGGCCTTCGTGGATGTCGGTGATCAGCTGATGCAGGTTGGAGAAGCCAATGTTGCGGTGCTCCAGCGCCGCCTCCAGGTAACGTCGACCGAGTTTCTTCATGTTGGCGAAGACTTCGATCAGTTCGTCGCTGGTCAGGTTGAATGTGCTGATGTCGCCTGAGGTGACCGGGGCAAAACCGACTTCGGCAAAACCCAGTTCGTTGAACAGGTGGTCCCAGATGGTTTCGACATCGGTGACGCCGGTGGTCAGGGTCACCCGCGCGCCGACCGGACGGCTGTTGTAACGCGAGAGCAGCATTTCGGCCTTGCGCCGCACCACGTCGTAGGTGCCCTGCCCGCCCACGGTGATGCGGTTGCGGTCGTGCACGGTTTTCGGACCGTCGATACTCACCGAGAGCCCGAAACGGTGGGCGTTGAGGTAGTCCACGGTTTCTTCGGTGAGCAGCGTGGCGTTGGTGGTCATCACGAACTCGACGAACTTGCCGGCCTCGCGAAAACGCTTTTCACAGTAATCGACCATGTACTCGATCAGCTTGCGATTGCTCAGCGGCTCTCCGCCGAAGAACACCACGGTGAAACGCTCTTCATCCGGGGATTCGCGCAGCAGCATCTCCACCGAAGCAATGGCGGTCTCGACGTCCATTTTCTTGCCGGCCGAGGGCTTGTCGAGGTCTTCCTTGTAGCAGTAGGTGCAGCTCAGGTTGCAGCCGGTGTTGACGTTGAGCACCACGGTGTTGATTGCCGTGCGCTCGACCCGTTTGGTGGCGATGTCCGGGGTCAGCGGCGAGCCGTCGCTGACCAGTTCCAGGGCCATCAGCTCGCGCAGGGTTTCGGTGACTTCTTCACCATTGAAACGCGCGGACAGCCGCTGGATCAGGTCGTCCGACGAGCAACCGGGACCGCGCAAGGTATCGATGATGGTGCCCGTCAGTTCATCGCTGGCAAACAGCGAACTGCTGGGGATATGGAACAGCATGCGGTCGGCATCAACGCGCACTTCGTGCAGGTTGCGTTCGACCAGATTCAAGATAGCGCCCATGGCAAACCTCCTGTGCAAGCCCCGTTCTGCGGGGGCTTGCGGTCATTCCGAAAAGTGTCTGAAACCTTTGCTGTCAGTGCAGCTCACGTTTCAACCTCACGGAATGGGTGGATTGTTCCAGCGTTGCACGGTCACGATCATGTGGCCTTCGCCAGTCAGGGATTTCCCTGCGTCGTCGACGGCGGCGATCACCTTGAGGTTGCCGGCATTGTTGGTGGACATCTTGCGCGCCGGGTTCGGTCCGGCATCGCCCGGTGTGAACACGCCCGCGTCAGCCTGCATGGTGCCGGCGAACTTGACGTCCTCGTCTTCCCTGGCGCGGTCGTCGAAGGCCTCGACCTTCCACTGCGCCGGGAACACGCCAATGCGATACGGCTTGCCATCGGCGCCCTTGCCCCAGGCTTCGGCGTCGAAACGGCCCTGGACTTTCGGCGTCGAACCGCCGCCCTCGCCGATCCGCGCCACCGAGAACTCAGGCACGACTTTGACTTCGGCGATCTGGCTGTACACCGACAGGCTCGGGCCTTTCAGCGTACCGACGGTGACCGCGCGCAGACCCGGCTGGGCATTGGCGGCGGCCTTGAGTTTGACCTTGATCCGCTGCGGGCTCTGCTCGACGACTTCGAGCACTTCCACGCCTTTGCCGAAATTCGGCTTGCCACTCAGACCGCTGCCGATCAGGGTGACTTCGCTTTCGCTGCCGGCCTTCAGATAACCCGGCTGCACCGCCAGCAAACGGGCGGAACCCTGTTTGGCGGCGACGAAGTCCAGGCCACGCTCATCGTGCTCGGCCTCGAACATCCGGCCCTGCATCGCATTGCCCTGGGCGGCGAACACCTGGCGCATGGTCACGCCGTCGATGGTCACGTTGCCGCGCCATTCGTAGCCGGTGTAGAGAATCGCGCTGCCGTCGCCGTTGAACGGGGTGCCATCGGCGTATTGGCCTTTGACACTGACCTTGAAGGTGTCGCTGCCGTCGGCGCTGACGCTCATCACACCCGCCAGTTCACCCTTGCCCGGCAAGTGACCGCTGAAGCTCCAGTCGCCTGCCAGTGCGTCGGACTTCGGCGCCACACTCTGCCATTTCTTCCAGGCCGGGTTGTCCAGCGGATAGCGCTTGGCCAACAGCGGCACCATGTCTTTGCGAGCGATATCGAACCAGTCGCGGTCGCGGGCCAGGGCCTGGTATTCCAGGGACGGCCACTGGCCGAGGTGGAAGTTCACCAGTCGCTCCCATTCCTGGGCCGGACGTCGTTGCAGGGCGACCCGCGCACCGGAGTGGCAGCGACCGCACATCTGGCTGGTCTGCTCGTCGAATTTCTCGGCGGTGTTGAGCCGGCGTTCCAGTGCATAGCGCACGCCGTCGGTCTCGCTAGGTGCCAGGCCCTGGGTGTCGGCCAGGTACTTGACCAGCGTCCGGCGGTCTTCATCGCTGATCTGCAAACCGTGCATGGTCTGCATCCGGGCGATGCTCATCAACCAGCCTTCCGGCGTCTTGCGCTGTTGGCTGATGCGGCTCAGGGCGTTATCGGCTTCGGGGGTATGACAGCCCTGACAGGTTTCCTTGAGGATGGTCTGGGCGTCGCGGGCTGCCAGGCTGTGAGGCGAATGCAGCGCTATACAAGCGGCTACGGCCAGCAGGCTGGCGCTCATGCCTGATCGGATTCTTCTCTTCATCAACGTCGAACCTCGCACGGTGCTTTATTATTTTTGTGGCTTATCGTTTTTATGGTTTCTGCCGTCGGCGGCGCACCGCAGACGGAGGCAAGAGAAACGTCTGTGATGAGCAATACACGGAGCGTGCCAGCTTGTTAAAACCTCTTTGAATCAATGATTTGCCGATACCGGCGGGTGTTTTCCCCGGGATACCGGCCCGGCAACACGTTTAATTTCGCGACAACTGTTTCAGTCTGAGACAAGCATAGCTTTCTGTAGGAGCGAGCCTGCTCGCGATGGTCGTTAACGATTACGCGTGCTTACCGGCTAAACACAGTGCTTTTTAGTCCATCGCGAGCAGGCTCGCTCTTACCGGGAGTTGTGATCGGAACGTCTCACTTCGTCGCAATTTGCGACGTTTAGCGATCTCCTGGTAACCGCAAAAATACCGGTCACGCCCAGCAGAGCAGGCCTTCGCGCCGATAAAGCACAATTGGCACAACCGTTGCGAAAGACCTCGGCACACGAACAAGACGAGGTTTCAACATGTCGCTTCCTAATCTGCTTCCCGCCACTTCGGCCTTTATCCAGCGCGCGCCGCGCATGCTTATCGGCGGTGATTGGGTCGAGGCCGCCGACGGCCAGACCATGCCGCTGCACAACCCGGCCACCGGCGAAGTGCTTTGTGTGGTGCCACGGGCCACGCCGGAAGATGTCGACCGCGCCGTGCTCGCCGCGCGTCAGGCGTTCGATGACTCGGCCTGGAGCCGTACCCGCCCCCGGGAGCGGCAGAACCTGTTGTGGAAGCTCGCCGACCTGATGCAGCGCGACGCCGAGCTGCTGGCGCAGCTGGAGTGCCTGAACAATGGCAAAAGCGCTGCCGTCGCACAGGTGATGGACGTGCAGCTGGCCATCGACTTCCTGCGCTACATGGCCGGTTGGGCGACCAAGATCGAAGGCTCCAGCGTCGAGGTGTCGTTGCCGCTGATGCCCAACGATCAGTTTCACAGCTTCATTCGTCGCGAAGCGGTGGGCGTGGTCGGTGCCATCGTTGCCTGGAACTTCCCGTTGCTGCTGGCCTGCTGGAAACTCGGCCCGGCCCTGGCCACCGGTTGCACCGTAGTGCTCAAACCCGCCGATGAAACACCACTGACCGCACTGAAACTGGCGGAGCTGGTACTGGAAGCCGGTTATCCCGAAGGCGTGTTCAACGTGGTCACCGGCACGGGCATCACCGCCGGCTCCGCACTGACCCACAACCCGCTGGTGGATAAGCTGACCTTTACCGGCTCCACCGCCGTGGGCCAGCAGATCGGCAAGATCGCCATGGACTCGATGACCCGGGTCACCCTGGAACTGGGCGGCAAATCGCCGACCATCGTCATGGCCGACGCCGACCTGCCAAGCGCAGCCGCCGGCGCCGCCAGCGCGATTTTCTTCAACCAGGGCCAGGTGTGCTGCGCCGGCTCGCGCCTGTATGTGCAACGCAAGCATTTCGACAATGTGGTGGCGGACATCGCCGGCATCGCCAATGCCATGAAACTCGGCAACGGCCTGGACCCGAGCGTCGAGATGGGGCCGCTGATCTCTGCGCGCCAGCAGGCGCGGGTGTATGGCTATATCGAAAAAGGCCGGGAAAGCGGTGCGACCATTGCCTGCGGCGGCGAGCAATTCGGGCCGGGTTTTTTCGTCAAGCCGACGGTGATCGTCGACGTCGATCAGAAGCACTCACTGGTGCAGGAAGAAATCTTCGGCCCGGTGCTGGTGGCGATTCCGTTCGATGACGAAGCCGATGCGCTGCGCATGGCCAACGACAGCCCTTACGGCTTGGGCGCGAGTATCTGGTCAAATGACCTGGCGGCGGTGCACCGGATGATTCCGCGGATCAAGTCCGGTTCGGTGTGGGTCAACTGCCATAGCGCGCTGGACCCGGCGTTGCCGTTCGGCGGTTACAAAATGTCGGGAGTCGGGCGCGAGATGGGCTATGCGGCGATTGAGCATTACACGGAGTTGAAGTCGGTGTTGATCAAGTTGTAATAGCGGCGTCCTCCCGGACGCCATCGCGGGCAAGCCCGCTCCCACAGGTTTTGTGGTGTTGCTGAATTCTTCGGCCTCACACAAATCACTGTGGGAGCGGGCTTGCTCGCGATGAGGCCGGCCCAAACAGCACAAATCTCAGGGCTTGAATCCCTGAGTCAACAACCAGCCGCGAACCATCCTCCCCTGCTCCACCGTCAGCCCGGCCAGCGCCCGCTCGGCCGGCTCGGTCCGCAACCGCCGTACCAACGGCGCCAGCTCAACCCCCTGTACATGCCAGATCCCCAGCGGCTGATCCGCGGTGATCACCACTTCGGCCTCATCGACAAACCCGTTGCGCAACACCGGTGCCCGCTCGATCCGTAACGCGCTGAAATCCGCCTCGGCATGGGCGATCTCGGCATCCGGCCACTGTCGCCGCGCCTCCCAGAACGGCTGGCTCGACCAGCGCTGCTCATCGGCATAGAAATCCCGACCGATCCGTGCGAACCGCAGAAACAGCTGTTCCACTCGCTGCTGGTGAAAACGCTGGGCCAGCGCCGCCCGTTCGGGTTTGCGCAACAGGGTGTTGATCACCGTCGGCGCCTGCAATGCCGACGACAGCGATTGAAAGATGCCATTGCCCGACAGCGGGTCGACCGCCATCGCCGCATCGCCGACCCGTATCCATCGATCGCCACACACCTGCGGGCTGAGGATGGCTGTGCTGCTGCGGGCGTGCAGGTTCAGGTCAACCTCCGCTTCACCGGCAAAAAATGCCCGGGCCACGGCCGAATCCTGACGCCGCTGGCGACAGTACGCCAGCAACTGCGCCTTGCCCGGCAACCCGGCGCTGGCCACGTCCACCGTCCATTGCCAGTAGCACTGGCCGTCGGCCCGTCGCGCCATCCACGCCCAGCCGTCCTCAAGGCTTTCCACGGCGCTGGCGGTGTCGCCCGGCGTGCCTTGCCAGCGATTAAGCAGGCTGACCGTCTCCGGCCCGCGCAGGCCCTTGCCGAGCGCCGGTGCCTGACGCCCACGGGCTTCGACCAGAAAGTCTGCGCTCAGGCTTTCGCGTCCTTCGATGTCGATGCGATGCCGATCGGAAAATGACTGCACGCCCAGCACCCGGCCTTCGATCAACAGCACGCCAGCCGCGCGCAAGTCTTGGCGCAGGCCGCGATCGAAAGTCGGGCGATCCAGCAGGAATTCGATGTTTTGTGCGTGTTGCTGGCCGTTCCAGTTGACCTGCCGTTGCGAAGGCAACGCCGCCTCCTCCACAGCATGATGCAGCCCTGCACCGCGCAGGGCCTCCAGCACCCGCACGGATACGCCTTCCAGTGCGGCAAACCGGCGCCACTCGCTGACCAGGGTGACGGCATAGCCGAGGCGCCGCAGCCCCAGTGCCACCGCCGCACCCGCCGGGCCGGCGCCCAGCACCACAATCGCGGTCATGGCCCGAGACGCCGTTCAGGGCCGCGATAGCGGGCGTTGTGCTGCAGGTAGTCGATCACCTGTTCGTTGCTCGCCTCGGGGTGTGCCACCAGGAACGCTGCGATATGTCCGCTCAACGCCGCGCAACCGAGACTGGCGCCCGACTGCCCCGGATAAGTGCCGTGCACGCAGGCGGCAAAATCCGCCTGGGTGGTGTTGAGCCACGACCATTCGAGTTCGGCGCAGCGCGCATCGCCGGTCACCCGCAGCACCTGTGGATAAT
The DNA here is from genome assembly GCF_054481235.1 of Pseudomonas fluorescens group sp. PF-69. Classification (NCBI taxonomy): domain Bacteria; kingdom Pseudomonadati; phylum Pseudomonadota; class Gammaproteobacteria; order Pseudomonadales; family Pseudomonadaceae; genus Pseudomonas; species Pseudomonas fluorescens group sp. PF-69. Next base: position 6,230,268 of record NZ_JBTMNC010000001.1, read on the forward strand.
TCGCCGGGAACACGCCCTCGCCCTGGGCCGGGCTGGACGCGCACAGCAATACGCCCTTCGCCACCGCCGCCGCGCAAGCGGCACGCAACAGACTGCGATCCTGACGCAGGCCGAGACTCAAATTGATCAGCCGCACATCCTGAGCCACCAGCCAGTCGATCGCCGTGGCTATCTGCAAGGCACTGGTGACGCCGCGCTGATCGAACACCTGGGCCACGCAGAACAGTGCCGATGGCGCACGGCGGCCGATGGCTTCGATGACCGCGCTGCCGTGGCCCAGGGGGTCGCCGTGCAAATCGCTCTCGGTGAGTCCGTCCTCCACCAACGCAAAGCGCCGCCCGGCAATGACTTGCACCCGCTGCGCCGCCGAGTGACCGCTGTCCACCACACCAATACGCAACTCAGGCTTCATGCAGCACCGCTTTGGAAATCAATACGCCGTCGAGCAATTCAAAGCGCAGATCGGCATCGGCGAGGGTGGAAGGACGATGGCTGATCAGTATCCGTGTGCGCCCGGCGAACAGGCGGTCGATGGCCTCGATCACTTCGCGCTCGGTGGCTTCGTCCACCGCCGAGGTGGCTTCGTCGAGCACCAGGATCAGAGGGTCCTGCAAGAGTGCGCGGGCAATCGCGATGCGTTGTTTTTGCCCGCCGGACAACTGCTGCCCACGCTCACCCAGCGGGCTGTCGAGACCTTCGGGCAACGAGGCGATCAGACTGTCGAGTTGGGCCAGCCGTGCCACTTCGGCAATCGCTTCGCGGCTGGCATCCGGCACCGCATAGGCCAGGTTGTCGGCCAGGCTGCCGCGAAACAGCACGATGTCCTGACTGACCACGGCGATGCGCCGACGCAGCTGGAACAGGTCGAGTTCGCGCAGGTCGACCTCCCCCAGCAACACCCGACCGGATTGCGGGTCGTGGTGGCGCTGCAGCAGGTCGATCAAGGTCGATTTGCCAACGCCGGAGCCGCCGCTCAAGGCGACTTTCAAACCGTAGGGTATGGAGGCCTGGATGCCGCGCAGGGTGGTCGATCGACCCGGATGGCTGAAGTGCACGTCATCGAAACGCAGATCGCCAGAAGCCGGCAGCGGCTGTGGCGTCGCGGGAGTGAGTACGGTCGGTTGTTCGCCGCGCAGCTCCATCACGCGCCCGAGGCTGACGGTCATTCGTTGAATGGCGACATAGAGCCCGAGCAGGCTCTGCACCGGCCCGACGGCCATGCCCAGGTAGGTCGAAAACGCGATCAGAGCGCCCAGTTGCCAAGTGCCCTGCACCACCCAGTATCCGCCGATCAGAAAGGCGCAGGCGCGGGACAGGGAGGTCAGCGTGCCTGGCACGGCCTGGGTGAAAAACTCGGTGACTTGCAGGCGCAGCAACTGGCTCATGTAGCCCTGGCCCAGGTTTTCCAGGCGTCGCGCTTCGCGCTGCTGCTGACCGGCGGACTGGATGAATTTCATCACCGGCAGCGTCTCGACCATGAACGAGGACATGTCCGCCGAGCGCTCGCGCAACTGCCGCACATCACGCTCGACCTTGCGCCGCATCCAGCGCAGCCAGAGCACGTCGAGGGGAATCAGCACCAGTGCCAGCAGCGACAGCTTCCAGGACAGGGTCAGCAGCATCGCCAGCGCCACCACCAGGCCAATCACGCTGGACACCGCCGAAAACAGCGAGTCCACGGCAAAACGCTGGATCTCCGCCACGTCGCCATCGAGGCGCGACATCAGGTCACCGATGCGCCGCTGACCGTAGAAGCTGGGTGACAGGGTCTGCAAATGCCGATAGAGGTCATCGCGCAGGGCAAACAGCATGCGCCCGGACAGGCGCGTGTGCAGATAACGGTTGATCCCGGACAACGCCGTGCCGAGCAACCCGGCGACGATCATCAGCCCGGCGATCAGCACCAGCATCGGGAAATTGCGCGCGAGCAAACCATCGTCGATCAACAGCTTGGTCAGCCACGGTTGCACCAGCACCAATGCCGAAGCAGAGACCGACAAGCCGAGCAGCCCGGCGATCGCCAGTCGATGGGGCCGCACGAAACTGTAGAGCCAGCGCAGCGCTGACTGCAGAGCTTCGGGGTTCTGGCTGTCGATCAGCCGAACGATCAGGCGCTGCATCACGAGCGCAACTGTTTGAGCTTGCGATACAGGGTCGCGCGGCTGATGCCCAAGGCGTCGGCGGCGGCCGAGACGTTGCCCTGATGGCTGTCCAGGGACTGGCGAATCATCTCCAGTTCATTTTCGCGAATGCTCCCGGACTGCGGTCGTTCGCTGGCGCTCAGGTCGTCAAGCATGCTGTCGGGCAGGTGATCGAGGGTGAGCACGGTTTCCCCTGGCTCGCGCATGGCCAGTGCCGTGCGCAGGACCATCTCCAGTTGGCGGATGTTGCCCGGCCAGTGATAAGCGCCGAGCAAACGGCTCAAGTCGTCATGCAGCAGCACCGTTGGTGCATCGAGTCTGGCCAGCAAACGACTGACCAGCGCGCTGAAGTCTTCGCGCTCGCGTAGGGCCGGGAGCATCACGCTGATGCCGTTGACTCGGTAGAACAGGTCTTCGCGAAAATGTTGTTCTTCCACCAGACGCTTGAGGTCGCGGTGGGTGGCGCAGATCAATGCGATGTCGATGTCCTGTTCTTCGCCAGCACCCAACGGCGCGACTTTGCGGTCCTGCAATACGCGCAACAGACGCGCCTGAAGTGCCAGCGGCATGTCACCGATTTCGTCGAGGAACAGCGTGCCGCCGTGGGCCTGTTGCAAACGACCGATCATGCCACCCCGCCGCGATCCGGTGAACGCACCTTCGCGGTAGCCGAACAGTTCGGACTCGATCAGACCTTCAGGAATGGCCGCGCAGTTCACCGCCACGAAGGGCTTTTCGGCGCGGCTGCCAGCCATGTGCAGGGCGCGGGCGATGACTTCTTTACCGGTGCCGGTTTCGCCCAACAGCAATACTGGCAGTTCGTTGGCCAGGCCTTGGCGGGCCATGCGCAGGGCCCGGGCATAACGCACATTGCTGCCGGCCAGGGATTCGAGGTCCGGCTGGGTCTTGGCGGGTTTTGCGACGCTGCGCGGCGGGGTACTGACGTTGATCGAACGCTGCGGCGCACGCAGGGTTTTGTAGAAGAACTCGCCTTTGGCGGTCTGCAGGCTGCCAACACCGCCCTGATGCAGCCGCGCCAACAGTTGCAGGCCATCGACGCCGAGAAACTCTTCGCACCGTCGACCCACCAGCGCCGAGCGCTCGGCATGCAGCAACTGGCAAGCCTGGGCACTGACGGCGAGGATCTGCCCGCCGAGGCTTACGGCCAACAAGCCCTGCCAGGGGGATTCGAGGTACTGCCGACGGCTGTGGAAGGCCAGGACGATTTCGTCCGGATAGCTGGCGTTGAACACCCGGCTTTCGATCTGGCTGACGGCCATGGCCAGCAACGCGGTGCTGTCGTGGGCGCGGCCCAGCGGACCTTCGCGGGTCAGGTCGAGGACGCCGAGAATGTCGCCCTGGGGGCAATGGATCGGCACCGAGGTGCAGGAAAAATCACTGAGCCGATCCAGGTAATGTTCGCCGCAATCGATCAGGGTCGGCCGGGCTTCGACCAGCGCCGTACCGAGGGCATTGGTGCCGCGTACGGCTTCGCTCCAGCAGGCACCGAGGGTGATGTCTTGCAGGCCGCTGCCCTTGAGACGGTCAGCGCGTCCTTCGACCGCGAGAATGGTCGCCTCGGAGTTGGCGAGAATGATCAGCCCTTCCTTGCCCTGGCGTTCGGCCAGGTAATCGATCGCCGGCAGTGCCGCGTCGATCAGCAGCCGGTTGCTTGCCAGCAACACATCCAGGCTCGCCGTCGATTCCAGCGCCAGTTCATGCTTGGCGTTGAAATGCACGCCATGACTGAGGCTGCGCCGCCACGAGGCATCGATTTCGGCGCGCAGGACGCCATCCGGTACTTCACCTTCCAGATGCAGCTTTTCCCGGGCCAGCCGGGCTTCGCGGTGCAATTTGGGGGAATTTGTTTTTATAAGAGTCATCAAGCGCTCCGGGTCGGTCCGCCCTGCGCCTTGGTACAACGGCGCCCTGCCGCAATCTTTACGTTAACGTAAGGGCTATGGCAAGTGCCGTAGGGCGTTTGTGTTTCGACAGGTGGATCGCGATGGCTTTCAGACGTGCGGATCGCCCGGTGGTTTGCTCGGCGCGGCGTATTGCGGCTTCAAGTGACCGTCCTGATCAAGTAGCCAGGCGTCCATGATCTGCCGCACCACGGGACCGGCGACGCGGCCACCGGCCTCGCCGTTTTCGATCATCACCGAAATGACAATCTTGGGGTGTTCCGCCGGTGCAAAACCGACAAACAAGGCGTTGTCGCGGTTACGCTCCAGGGTCTTCGCGCGGTTGTAACGCTCACCCTGCTTGATCGCCACCACTTGCGCAGTGCCGCTCTTGCCGGCGATGCGGTACTGCACCCCCACCGCGGCGGCACGGGCAATTCCTCGGGCATCGTGCATCACCATCTGCATGCCATGGTTGACCTGCTCCCAGTCACGGGGATCCTTGAGCAGGATATTCGGCATCGGGTGCTCATCCACAGGTGCGACACCGTCCACGGTCCGGGCCAGGTGCGGGCGGTTCCACACCCCTTTGTTGGCGATCAGCGCGGTGGCCTGGGCCAGTTGCAGCGGGGTGACTTGCATGTAGCCCTGGCCAATGCCGAGGATTACCGTCTCACCCGGGAACCACGGCTGGCGGCGCGTGGCGCGCTTCCAGGCCTGGGACGGCATCAATCCGGGAGACTCTTCGTACATGTCCAGCGAGACCTTTTCACCGAGACCGAACATCGCCATATAGTCGTGCAGGCGATCGATGCCCAGCTTGTGTGCCAGGTCGTAGAAGTAGGTATCGTTGGAACGCATGATCGCCGCGTCCATGTCCACCCATCCGTCACCGCTGTGGTTCCAGTTACGGTACTTGTGATCGAAGTCCGGCAGTTGGTAGTAGCCCGGGTCGAAGACTCGGGTCTGCGGCGTGACCACACCCGCATCGAGGCCGGCAATCGCGACTTCCGGCTTGATGGTCGAGCCCGGCGCATAGAGGCCGCGCAGCACGCGGTTGAACAGCGGCCGGTCGATCGAATCGTGCAGCGCCGCGTACTCCTTGAAGCTGATGCCGGTGACAAACAGATTCGGGTCGAAGCTGGGCTTGCTGACCATGGCCAGCACTTCACCCGTCGACGGATCGAGCGCAACCACCGAACCACGGCGGTCACCCAGAGCTTGCTCGGCGGCTTCCTGAAGCTTGACGTCGAGACTCAGGACGATGTTTTTACCCGGAACCGGGTCGGTGTGCTTGAGCACTCGCAACACACGCCCTTGAGCGTTGGTTTCAACTTCTTCGTAACCGACATGGCCATGCAGCTCCGACTCGTAGAATTTCTCGACCCCGGTTTTGCCGATGGATTGGGTGCCACGGTATTCGACCGAGTCCAGGGCCTTGGATTCTTTCTCGTTGATACGACCGACGTAGCCGATTGAATGAGCGAAGTGTTCAGCGAACGGATAGTGGCGTACGAACTGCGGTTCGACATCGATGCCAGGCAAGCGGAATTCATTGACCGCGAGCACCGCAATCTGTTCTTCGCTGAGCTCATAGAACAGCGTGACCGGTACGAAGGGGTGCCGTGCCTGCTTCATCGCTTTGTCGAACAGCGCGCGGTCTTCGGCAGGCAAGTGCAGCAGGTTGATCACTTCGTCCAGCTCTTGTTTGACGTCCGAAGCGCGCTCGCGGGTGATGGTCAGGTTGTAACTGGGCCGGTTGTCCGCCAGAACCACGCCATTGCGGTCATAGATCAACCCGCGAGTCGGGGTGATCGGCAGGACGTGGACACGGTTGTTTTCAGAGATCGTGGAGTGATAGTCGAATTCGACCACTTGCAGGACATACATGCGCACCACCAGCGCGCAGGTAATGGCGACGACAAACAAGGCGCAGGCGATCAGCCTTTTGTTGACCAGGCGCGTCTCATTTTCGTGGTCCTTGATCGGTATCGGTTCGGGCATTTCTGGAGCAACTCTTTGAAGAGAAAGTGCCGATCCGCGGGCTTGAAATCAGTCCATTAAAAAACGAGCTGCACCATAACAAAAACTGTCCGGTCACTTTAGTGCGATTTCCTCTAAGGGCAGTCGTTGAGCGTCGCAAAGTGATCTCGGTTGCCGCTGACTCGTGCGTCTTAATCAAGACTGATATTCCCATTCGTGCATTTTTCTTGCTGATTCGCCCGTGAATACTGGGTGCATGTCATTCCGTTCTGTTTTTTGGGAGTTATACATGCATCCACGATTTCAACGATTGCTTGGGCCGAATGGGTTTTCCATCGGACTGGAACTGCCACTCGACAATGATTGGTCCAGCGGCGGTCAACGTCTGCGGATGGCCGAAGGTCGACCTTTTGGCGTACCGGACCTGAGGCAGCACGCGGCCATGGCGCGCCTGGCCGACAAGTCGGGTTTTAGCGCCCTTTGGGTTCGTGATGTGCCGATTTATGACCCGCATTTCGGTGATGCGGCACAGGTTTTCGAAACCTTTTCCTATCTCGGGTACCTGGCCGGCATTACCGAAAACATCATGCTGGGTACGGCGGCGGTTGTACTGCCGCTGCGTCAGCCTTGGCTGACGTTGAAATCGGCTAACAGTGTCGATGAGTTGAGTGACGGGCGCCTGCTGCTGGGCGTGGCCAGTGGTGACCGCCCGATGGAGTATCCGTTGTTTGGCGTGGATTACGATCGGCGCGGTGAAATCTTCCGCGATACCGTTGAATTGCTGCGCAGCCAAGGGGAAGGTCGTTTGCCCGAAGGGGCTCGCTTGCTTCCCGAGCGAGGTGAGTCAGCACCGTTGCTCGTTGCGGGTCTTGGCCAACAATCTCCAGCGTGGATTGGTCAACACATGGACGGTTGGCTCGCCTATCCGGGCACACCCGAGGAACATCGTCGCAGAGTCGGGTTGTGGCGCGAGGTTGGCGGCAAAAAACCTTATGTCAGCTTCATTCACCTGGATCTCGCAGACAACCCCCACGCCCCCATGCGACGAGTACGGTTCGGCGGTATTTGTGGGCGATTGGCGTTGATTGACGAACTTCAGGCATTGCGCGAAGCAGGGGTACAGCATGTTGGCCTGCATCTACGGCGCAGTGAACGACCCGTCGCAGAAATTATTGAAGAGATTGCGGAATACGTGTTGCCGAAGTTTCACTAGCGCTTTGGGTTGAAAAAAGGGATAGCCATCAGACTATCCCTTTTTTAGCGACACTTTCCTGCGGACAAAAACAAAACCCCTACCTGCATACGCAGATAGGGGTTTCGGAATTTAATCTTGACGATGACCTACTCTCACATGGGGAAACCCCACACTACCATCGGCGATGCATCGTTTCACTGCTGAGTTCGGGATGGGATCAGGTGGTTCCAATGCTCTATGGTCGTCAAGAAATTCTGTGTGCCGAACCGTCTTTCGACGCTTCAGCAAATTGGGTATGCGATAGTTTGTGTGTTGTGCGAACTTTCGGTTCATTGCGTCTTCACACACCGCAATCTGGCTTTGCTCTTTATTTAGGAGCATGCAAATTGCTTGGGTGTTATATGGTCAAGCCTCACGGGCAATTAGTATTGGTTAGCTCAACGCCTCACAGCGCTTACACACCCAACCTATCAACGTCGTAGTCTTCGACGGCCCTTCAGGGAACTCAAGGTTCCAGTGAGATCTCATCTTGAGGCTAGTTTCCCGCTTAGATGCTTTCAGCGGTTATCTATTCCGAACATAGCTACCCGGCAATGCCACTGGCGTGACAACCGGAACACCAGAGGTTCGTCCACTCCGGTCCTCTCGTACTAGGAGCAGCCCCTCTCAAATCTCAAACGTCCACGGCAGATAGGGACCGAACTGTCTCACGACGTTCTAAACCCAGCTCGCGTACCACTTTAAATGGCGAACAGCCATACCCTTGGGACCGGCTTCAGCCCCAGGATGTGATGAGCCGACATCGAGGTGCCAAACACCGCCGTCGATATGAACTCTTGGGCGGTATCAGCCTGTTATCCCCGGAGTACCTTTTATCCGTTGAGCGATGGCCCTTCCATACAGAACCACCGGATCACTAAGACCTACTTTCGTACCTGCTCGACGTGTCTGTCTCGCAGTCAAGCGCGCTTTTGCCTTTATACTCTACGACCGATTTCCGACCGGTCTGAGCGCACCTTCGTACTCCTCCGTTACTCTTTAGGAGGAGACCGCCCCAGTCAAACTACCCACCATACACTGTCCTCGATCCGGATAACGGACCTGAGTTAGAACCTCAAAGTTGCCAGGGTGGTATTTCAAGGATGGCTCCACGCGAACTGGCGTCCACGCTTCAAAGCCTCCCACCTATCCTACACAAGCAAATTCAAAGTCCAGTGCAAAGCTATAGTAAAGGTTCACGGGGTCTTTCCGTCTAGCCGCGGATACACTGCATCTTCACAGCGATTTCAATTTCACTGAGTCTCGGGTGGAGACAGCGCCGCCATCGTTACGCCATTCGTGCAGGTCGGAACTTACCCGACAAGGAATTTCGCTACCTTAGGACCGTTATAGTTACGGCCGCCGTTTACCGGGGCTTCGATCAAGAGCTTCGCGTTAGCTAACCCCATCAATTAACCTTCCGGCACCGGGCAGGCGTCACACCCTATACGTCCACTTTCGTGTTTGCAGAGTGCTGTGTTTTTAATAAACAGTCGCAGCGGCCTGGTATCTTCGACCGGCGTGGGCTTACGTAGCAAGTACTTCACCCTCACCGGCGCACCTTCTCCCGAAGTTACGGTGCCATTTTGCCTAGTTCCTTCACCCGAGTTCTCTCAAGCGCCTTGGTATTCTCTACCCAACCACCTGTGTCGGTTTGGGGTACGGTTCCTGGTTACCTGAAGCTTAGAAGCTTTTCTTGGAAGCATGGCATCAACCACTTCGTGTTCTAAAAGAACACTCGTCATCAGCTCTCGGCCTTAAGATCCCGGATTTACCTAAGATCTCAGCCTACCACCTTAAACTTGGACAACCAACGCCAAGCTGGCCTAGCCTTCTCCGTCCCTCCATCGCAATAACCAGAAGTACAGGAATATTAACCTGTTTTCCATCGACTACGCTTTTCAGCCTCGCCTTAGGGACCGACTAACCCTGCGTCGATTAACGTTGCGCAGGAAACCTTGGTCTTTCGGCGTGGGTGTTTTTCACACCCATTGTCGTTACTCATGTCAGCATTCGCACTTCTGATACCTCCAGCAAGCTTCTCAACTCACCTTCACAGGCTTACAGAACGCTCCTCTACCGCATCACCTAAGTGATACCCGTAGCTTCGGTGTATGGTTTGAGCCCCGTTACATCTTCCGCGCAGGCCGACTCGACTAGTGAGCTATTACGCTTTCTTTAAAGGGTGGCTGCTTCTAAGCCAACCTCCTAGCTGTCTAAGCCTTCCCACATCGTTTCCCACTTAACCATAACTTTGGGACCTTAGCTGACGGTCTGGGTTGTTTCCCTTTTCACGACGGACGTTAGCACCCGCCGTGTGTCTCCCATGCTCGGCACTTGTAGGTATTCGGAGTTTGCATCGGTTTGGTAAGTCGGGATGACCCCCTAGCCGAAACAGTGCTCTACCCCCTACAGTGATACATGAGGCGCTACCTAAATAGCTTTCGAGGAGAACCAGCTATCTCCGAGCTTGATTAGCCTTTCACTCCGATCCACAGGTCATCCGCTAACTTTTCAACGGTAGTCGGTTCGGTCCTCCAGTCAGTGTTACCTAACCTTCAACCTGCCCATGGATAGATCGCCCGGTTTCGGGTCTATTCCCAGCGACTAGACGCCCTATTAAGACTCGCTTTCGCTACGCCTCCCCTATTCGGTTAAGCTCGCCACTGAAAATAAGTCGCTGACCCATTATACAAAAGGTACGCAGTCACAGAACAAAGTCTGCTCCCACTGCTTGTACGCATACGGTTTCAGGATCTATTTCACTCCCCTCTCCGGGGTTCTTTTCGCCTTTCCCTCACGGTACTAGTTCACTATCGGTCAGTCAGTAGTATTTAGCCTTGGAGGATGGTCCCCCCATATTCAGACAAAGTTTCTCGTGCTCCGTCCTACTCGATTTCATGACCAAGAGATTTTCGCGTACAGGGCTATCACCCACTATGGCCGCACTTTCCAGAGCGTTCCGCTAATCTCAAAGCCACTTAAGGGCTAGTCCCCGTTCGCTCGCCACTACTAAGGGAATCTCGGTTGATTTCTTTTCCTCAGGGTACTTAGATGTTTCAGTTCCCCTGGTTCGCCTCTTAAGCCTATGTATTCAGCTTAAGATAACCATCTTATGATGGCTGGGTTCCCCCATTCAGACATCTCCGGATCAAAGTCTGTTTGCCGACTCCCCGAAGCTTTTCGCAGGCTACCACGTCTTTCATCGCCTCTGACTGCCAAGGCATCCACCGTATGCGCTTCTTCACTTGACCATATAACCCCAAGCAATCTGGTTATACTGTGAAGACGACATTCGCCGAAAATTCGCGCCGCTCAATAAAGAGCAACTCACAAATTTTACCTTAGCCTGATCCGTTACCAGTGAAAGTAACGTTCAGTCTATCTTTCTATCACATACCCAAATTTTTAAAGAACGATCTAGCCAAAGACTAGAAATCAACATTCATCATCGTCTCGATGGAATGCTCATTTCTAAGCTTTCAAACTTCAGAAGCAGTAGTGGTGGAGCCAAACGGGATCGAACCGTTGACCTCCTGCGTGCAAGGCAGGCGCTCTCCCAGCTGAGCTATGGCCCCGTATTTCTACAGGTTTCCCACACAAAATTGGTGGGTCTGGGCAGATTCGAACTGCCGACCTCACCCTTATCAGGGGTGCGCTCTAACCAACTGAGCTACAGACCCAATTTCGGGCTGCTTCTATCGTCTTCTTCAATGAATCAAGCAATTCGTGTGGGAACTTATGGAGCAGCTGAGTCGTCGATTAAGGAGGTGATCCAGCCGCAGGTTCCCCTACGGCTACCTTGTTACGACTTCACCCCAGTCATGAATCACACCGTGGTAACCGTCCTCCCGAAGGTTAGACTAGCTACTTCTGGTGCAACCCACTCCCATGGTGTGACGGGCGGTGTGTACAAGGCCCGGGAACGTATTCACCGCGACATTCTGATTCGCGATTACTAGCGATTCCGACTTCACGCAGTCGAGTTGCAGACTGCGATCCGGACTACGATCGGTTTTATGGGATTAGCTCCACCTCGCGGCTTGGCAACCCTCTGTACCGACCATTGTAGCACGTGTGTAGCCCAGGCCGTAAGGGCCATGATGACTTGACGTCATCCCCACCTTCCTCCGGTTTGTCACCGGCAGTCTCCTTAGAGTGCCCACCATAACGTGCTGGTAACTAAGGACAAGGGTTGCGCTCGTTACGGGACTTAACCCAACATCTCACGACACGAGCTGACGACAGCCATGCAGCACCTGTCTCAATGTTCCCGAAGGCACCAATCCATCTCTGGAAAGTTCATTGGATGTCAAGGCCTGGTAAGGTTCTTCGCGTTGCTTCGAATTAAACCACATGCTCCACCGCTTGTGCGGGCCCCCGTCAATTCATTTGAGTTTTAACCTTGCGGCCGTACTCCCCAGGCGGTCAACTTAATGCGTTAGCTGCGCCACTAAGAGCTCAAGGCTCCCAACGGCTAGTTGACATCGTTTACGGCGTGGACTACCAGGGTATCTAATCCTGTTTGCTCCCCACGCTTTCGCACCTCAGTGTCAGTATCAGTCCAGGTGGTCGCCTTCGCCACTGGTGTTCCTTCCTATATCTACGCATTTCACCGCTACACAGGAAATTCCACCACCCTCTACCATACTCTAGCTTGTCAGTTTTGAATGCAGTTCCCAGGTTGAGCCCGGGGCTTTCACATCCAACTTAACAAACCACCTACGCGCGCTTTACGCCCAGTAATTCCGATTAACGCTTGCACCCTCTGTATTACCGCGGCTGCTGGCACAGAGTTAGCCGGTGCTTATTCTGTCGGTAACGTCAAAACAGCAACGTATTAAGTTACTGCCCTTCCTCCCAACTTAAAGTGCTTTACAATCCGAAGACCTTCTTCACACACGCGGCATGGCTGGATCAGGCTTTCGCCCATTGTCCAATATTCCCCACTGCTGCCTCCCGTAGGAGTCTGGACCGTGTCTCAGTTCCAGTGTGACTGATCATCCTCTCAGACCAGTTACGGATCGTCGCCTTGGTGAGCCATTACCTCACCAACTAGCTAATCCGACCTAGGCTCATCTGATAGCGCAAGGCCCGAAGGTCCCCTGCTTTCTCCCGTAGGACGTATGCGGTATTAGCGTTCCTTTCGAAACGTTGTCCCCCACTACCAGGCAGATTCCTAGGCATTACTCACCCGTCCGCCGCTGAATCAGAGAGCAAGCTCTCTTCATCCGCTCGACTTGCATGTGTTAGGCCTGCCGCCAGCGTTCAATCTGAGCCATGATCAAACTCTTCAGCTCAAACATCTTTGGGTTTTGAGAAAACCCTAAACTTGGCTCAGCAATCGTTGGTTACATCTTTGATTTCTCGCGGAGTAACTTGTGATGCTGATAATCTGTTGACTAGCAGTCTGACTCCACAAGCACCCACACGAATTGCTTGATTCAGTTGTTAAAGAGCGGTTGGTTAAGATTTTTCGCCTCAACCGAGGCTGCGCATTCTACAGCAGCCTCATTTACTGTCAAGTGATTATTTTCAGAAGTTTTCAAGGATTCCTTAACAACTTCAACCACTTGCGCTTTCGATCTCTCGCCAGCGGGAGGCGAATTCTACAGCGTTACTCGCTGCTGTCAACACCTCTTTTTCAACTTCCTTTCGACTTCGATGACCTGAAGCACCCTGCTGCCGAAAACTGCGTAACTCATTGTATTCCAATGAGTTTTCAGTTTCGACTGCGCCGGAAGTGGGGCGAATTATAGGCTTCCAGAATCTGCCGTCAAGCACTGATTTGGGTTTTCTATCAGACAGACAAAATCACCGCTTATATATAGACGCGCCTGTAACGATTGCGCAGTATATTGCCCATTACCAAGAACAATACCCCAAGCTCTCTACTTCGGACGATGCCACTCAATGAATGATCAGCCTCGCAGCCTTGCCTCGACCTTGTTTTCGGTCGGCCTGCTATTAATAGCCATGGCATCGATCCAGTCCGGAGCCTCCCTGGCCAAAAGCATGTTCCCTGTTGTCGGCGCACAAGGGACCACCACCCTGCGCCTGATCTTTGCCAGCGTAATCATGCTGCTGTTGCTCCGACCATGGCGGGCGAAGCTCACGGCAAAATCTCTGCGCACTGTCATCGTCTATGGCATGGCGCTGGGCGGAATGAACTTCCTCTTCTATATGTCTTTGCGCACCGTTCCGCTAGGGATCGCGGTGGCGCTGGAGTTCACCGGGCCATTGGCAGTTGCCATCTACGCTTCACGCCGCGCTATCGACTTTCTGTGGATCGCCCTGGCAGCCGTCGGTCTCCTGCTGTTAATTCCCACAGGAGCAACCACAGCGAGCATCGATCTGGTGGGTGCCGGTTATGCGTTGGGGGCCGGTGCCTGCTGGGCGCTGTACATTCTTTTCGGCCAAAAGGCCGGTGCCGACAATGGTGTGCAGACCGCCGCGCTGGGAGTAATGATTGCTGCGCTGTTCGTAGCCCCCATCGGGATTGTTCATGCGGGCGCAGCGCTGCTGACCCCCTCACTGATCCCGATCGCCCTCGGCGTCGCCATTCTCTCCACCGCACTGCCTTACACCCTGGAGATGGTCGCCCTCACACGCATGCCGGCCAGGACTTTCGGCACATTAATGAGTATTGAACCCGCTATTGGCGCCCTTTCAGGGTTGCTGTTCCTCCATGAGTACTTGTCGCTGTCACAGTGGATGGCCATCCTGTGCATCATTCTGGCTTCCGTCGGTGCCACCATGACGATGGGCAGTGCCGCAAAGCCCGCTGTTGCGGCGGATTGATACAGGAATTGACGAGACTCTGGTATTTACCGCTCAATTAGGCCATGTTTAGGCCCGCAACCCAGTGACAGACATGGACTTTTCAAGACAGGGATATCAGAACGCTTCATGCGTAAGCGATTACAGCCGAACCCGGGCAAAAGACCCGGGACGCTACAAGGACAGCAATGAAACGAATTTTGATACTGATCGCCGTACTTGCAGTTGCGGGCTGCGCGGCGACATCCAAAACCCAGATCAAACACGGCAAGAAAGGACTGCATATCAACTGTTCCGGGCTGTCGTCTTCCTGGGACAAGTGTTATGAGAGCGCCGCGAACTCATGCGCGCCCAAGGGCTACAAAGTCATCGCCAAGTCAGGGGATGTCGTGGAAGAGCCAGGGGACTACCCTTTTGGCCTCAATCCGGCCGGGTATACAAGCCGCAGCATGATCGTCATCTGCAAATAGCTTGAAGCCTCCGTGTCAGGCTCTCGGACTTGCAATCTGGCGGCTGGTCTCATCGTAACTGGACTTCAGCACCCTGCGCTGCAGCTCCGGAGTAACGAGCATCCGCGCCACCACCAACGCCCCGATGCATTGCGACAGAATGGCCCAAGCCAGGCTGTCGCTCTCCAGCACCTGCGCCCAGCTTTCCTGAAGCTGGCAGATCCAGTGCTCTGCCTGCTGCCGTATCACTACGTCGGAACGGGCGATCTCGGCACCCAGGGCCGGTAATGCACAACCGGTTTCCGGATGATCGACATGGGACATGCTCAAGTAATGCTTCAAGCATCGCTCGAGTCTATCCCGGTCCTGATCAGCCCCCAGCCGTTCCAGGCTTTGACGCAGCTCACGCTCGACAATGGACGCGAACAGCTCGTCCTTCGACGAGAAATGGTTGTAGAACGCGCCGCCGCTCAAACCGATCGCTTTCATCAAGCCGTCCATGCCCACGGCGGAAAAACCACACTTCTTGGCCGACACCGAACTGCTTTGCACAGGAAGGTTTCATCGCCTGCCTCACCCGGCGCAGTGCGAACAAACTCCAGCCACTGGTCGATGCCATCAAAGCCAATGGTCACGAGGCCCATGGTTTTGCCTGCGATGCACGCAAGGAAGATGACGTGATCGCACGGGTCGAACAGATCGAAAGCGAAATTGGCCCCATCGAGGCGTTCGTATTCAAGATAATCAGTTGTTCTTCGGCCAGGATCGTCTGGAGGTCGTCCTGGACGCTCTGAGTTAAATGTCGATGACCAACCGCCCTTGCGCCGCTCCCGACAGGAGCAGCTCATGGGCGGCCTCGGCGGATTCCAGGTTGAACCGGTGTGGATCGAGAATGGGCACCACACTGCCCGCTTCGATCAGTCGCGCCGCCTCCTGAAGGATCCGGCCATGGTGCTCACGCCCGTTCCCGGTCAACAACGGTAACAAGGTGAACACGCCGGAATAGGTTGCCCCGCGAAAGGACAGCGGCGCCAGGCTGTGCTGCCCCCAACCCAGACAACTCACCACATGACCGTGATAGACCCGTGCCGCCTTGAAGGACGCATCCAGGGTTTCACCGCCTACCGTGTCATAGACAATGTCAAAACCCTCCCCGTCCGTATGCTCAGCCACGTAGGCCTCCACCGACGTCTTTCGGTAATCAATGAAGGTCGCGCCCAAGCCTTCGATGATTTCCTGCTGCCCCGCCGACCCGGTGGCGAACACCTCGGCACCAAACACGCGGGCGATTTGCACCGCCACATGCCCGACACCTCCTGCACCACCGTGAATCAGCACTTTCTGACCCGCACGCACCCGAGCGCGGTCGACCAATCCTTCCCACGCCGTAATCAGCACCAATGGCAATCCCGCCGCTTCGCGCATGCTCAGATTGGCCGGCTTGCGCGCCAGCAAACGCGCATCGACCACCGCGTACTCAGCCAGCGAACCCTGGACACCGCCGATTCCTGTCGCCATGGCATACACCTCATCGCCGGGCAGCCAGTCACTGACGCCCTCGCCTGACGCTTCGACGGTGCCCGCCAGATCCATACCCAGTACCGCTGGCAGTGGCTGGCGAGCATGGGCAGCCTGGCCCGAACGAATTTTCCCGTCTAACGGATTGACCCCGCTGGCCGCGATCCGCACCAGTACCTGTCCCGCTCCAGGCACCGGTCGCTGAATCGAAGCCAGGCGCAGAGGTGCATTAGCAGAGTCAACAATCAGCGCGCGCATATGCATTGAGTCATTCATTTCGGCTATTCCCGTCAAAGGTGGTAGAGCCATCTTCCAGCAAGCCACTCATGCCGATAAGACGCCGAATAGCTATAGTGACCATTCCCATCTGGCATCAATGAGAAATCCCGTGGACAAACTCCATGCAATGGCGATTTTCGTCCGGGTGGTCGAACGCGGCAGCTTTTCCGCCGTCGCCCGGGAAATGCAGACCAGCCAGCCGACCATCAGCAAAGTACTGCGCGCACTGGAAATCGAGCTGGGTGGAAAGCTGATCGCACGCAGTACCCGTCGGTTATCCCTGACCGATGAAGGCCAGCGCTACTACAACGAGTGCCGACAAATCCTCGCCGCCGTCGATGCAGCCGAGCACAGCTTCCAATCCGGCAGGGAAACGATTGCCGGTCATCTGCGCATCGGCTCGTCGGTCAGCTTCGGGCGCTTGCAGATTGCTCCGCGCCTGCCGGCATTCCTCAAGCGATATCCAGAGATTGAAATCGACCTGCAACTGAATGATCAGAACCAGGACCTGGTCAGCGAAGGCCTGGACGTGACGTTCAGGATCGGACAAATGAATGACAGTGGCCTGATCGCTCGTCACATCGGCACCACCCACCGGGTAACCGTCGCAACGCCCGCCTACCTCAAGCAACACGGTGAACCACAAACACCGCAGCAATTGAGCGAACACAACTGCCTGCTATTCAACCTGCTGAACAGTCAGAACCTGTGGGTTTACCAGCGCGATGGACAACTTCATGAGGTGCGGATCAAGGGCAACGCCCAAAGCAACAACTCCGAGGCGATTCGCGAGATGGTGCTGGGTGGCCTGGGCATTGCGATGTCGCCGGTGTGGCTGTTCAGCGAGGATCTGAAAGCCGGGAGAGTGACCGCGATTCTGCAGAATTACACTGCGCAATCGCTGCCGATACACGCCGTGTCCCCGGCGAATCGTCGTCAATCCGCCAGGGTCAAAGCCTTTGTCGACTACATGAGCCAGGCGCTGGAAGCAGCGCCCGACTTGCAGGCGATCAAATAGCCGCGGTGCGCGTGTTCAACCATTCCAGGGCCGCACCGTCGAGCAACGGGCTCAAGCGCTTGCGCACTTCGGCGTGATAAGCATTGAACCACTGCTTTTCTTCTTCCGTCAGCAGCGACGGCTCCAGGCAACGAGTGTCGATCGGGCACAGGGTCAGGGTTTCGAATTTCAGGAACTCGCCGAATTCGCTGGTGCCTGCTTCGCGGTTCATCGCCAGGTTTTCGATCCGCACACCCCAGCGGCCCGGACGGTAAGTGCCTGGTTCGATAGAGGTGATCATGCCCGGTTGCATCGCGGTTTGCGGTGCAGGTGCGGCTTGATAGGCAATGACTTGCGGACCTTCGTGAACGTTGAGGAAGTAGCCAACGCCGTGACCGGTGCCATGGCCGTAATCGACGCTTTCGGCCCAGATTGGCGCACGGGCGATCGAGTCCAGCAGCGGCGACAGGATGCCTTTCGGGAATTGTGCACGGGACAAGGCAATCACGCCTTTGAGCACACGGGTGCAATCGCGCTTCTGCTCGGCCGTCGGTGTACCGACCGGTACCATCCGCGTGATGTCCGTGGTGCCCCCCAGGTACTGGCCGCCGGAATCGATCAGCAGCAGACCATCACCTTCGATCACCGCGTGTTCTTCTTCGGTGGCGTGGTAATGCGGCATGGCGCCGTTGGCGTTGAACGCGGCGATGGTGTTGAAGCTCAGCGACACATAACCCGGACGGCGCTCACGGGCGGCGGTCAGTTTCTCGTCGATGGTCAGCTCGGTGATGCGCTCGCTGCCCGCGAGTGCCGAGTCCAGCCAGGTGAAGAATTCGCAAAGCGCCGCGCCATCCTGTTCCATGGCCTGACGGATGTGCTCGGCGTCAGCCAGGCTTTTTTGCGACTTGGCCAGGGTGGTCGGGTTCAAGCCTTCGATCAACTTGACGCCGCTGTCGAGGTTATCCAGCAATCCTGCCGTGACCCGCGCCGGGTCGACCAGCAAGCTCGCCCCTTTCGGTACGGCGCGCAGTGCTTCGGCCACTTCGCTGTAATCGCGCAGGGTCACGCCATCCTGTTCAAGGACCGCACGCAGTTCGGCATCGACCTTGCTCAGTGCCACGAACAGGGTTGCCTGCTGCTGGCTGATCAAGGCGAAGGAAACGAACACCGGATTGAACGACACATCGCCGCCGCGCAAGTTGAACAGCCAGGCGATGTCATCGAGGGTGGCGATGAAGTGCCAGTCAGCGCCGCGCGTCTGCAGGGTTTCCCGCAGTTTGGCGAGTTTTTCGCCACGGCTGACGGTCGCCTGCGGAGGCAAGTGCTGATAGATCGGCTCGTTCGGCAGGCTCGGGCGGTCGCTCCAGACCTCGCTCAACAGATCGATATCCGTGCGCAGACGAGCGCTGCGTTCTTCCAGCTTGCCGCTCAAGGTACGTGCGGAGGCCACGGCCATCACCGCGCCATCGACCGCGACCACACCGCCTTCCGGGGTTTGCTCGGCCAGCCAGTCCAGCGGCCCCGGCTGACCCGGTTGCAGCTTGACCAGTTCGATGCCGCTGCCCTTGAGTTCCTTGGTCGCCTGCTCCCAGTAACGGCTGTCGGCCCAGACGCCAGCAAAGTCCGCAGTCACGATCAGGGTGCCGACCGAGCCATGGAAGCCGGACAACCACTGCCGCCCCTGCCAGTAGCCCGGCAGGTATTCGGACAGGTGCGGGTCGGCCGACGGCACCAGCAGGGCGTGAATGCCCTCGCGGCTCATCAGTTCACGGGTTTGCACCAGGCGCTGGGGCACCGATCCATTGATCGAAGACTGCGTACTCATCATGACTCCTGCTAACCACTCATCATTATTGTTTAGCGCCGATCAGTGTCGGCGCTTCGAGGCACTACTGCCAGAATGCCGGAGCACTGGCGCAGGCCGTTTTAATCAGTTGTACCGCTTGATCGATATCCTGCTCGGTGGTGAAACGCCCCAGGCTCAAGCGAATGGTGCGACTCGCCGAACGAGCGTCATGCCCCAGGGCCAGCAGCACATGGGACGGAGCATTGCTCGCGGAATTGCAGGCCGAGGTCGCGGAAAACGCGATCGACGCGAGCAACGCCGCCGAATTGAACTCGCCCTCACTGAAGGTCAGGCTCAGGGTATGGGGGATGCGTCGGGTCGGGCTGCCATTGAGGCGTACGCCGGGAATGCCCAGCAATTGATCGAGCAGGCGTTCACGCAGACGCACGATCAAGGCTTTTTCTTCATCGAACGCAGCCGCCGCCAGAGCGAATGCCGCGCCCATGGCGGCAATCTGGTGGGTGGCCAGGGTCCCGGAACGCAAGCCGCCCTCGTGACCGCCACCATGAATCTGCGCCTGCAAACGCTGGTGCGCGCGCGGCCCGACATACAACGCACCAATGCCTTTGGGCCCATAGATTTTGTGCGCCGAGAACGACATCAGATCCACCGGCCATTGCGCCAGATCGATCTGCACTTTGCCTGCCCCCTGCGCCGCGTCGACATGAAACAAGGCGTCGCGATCACGCACCACCTGGCCAATGGCCGGGATGTCGTTAACCGTGCCCAGCTCGTTGTTGACCAGCATCAGCGACACCAGGAAGGTGTCCTCGCGCATGGCTTCGCTGACGGCTTGCGCGGTGATCAGGCCGTCGCCGTCCGGCACCAGATAGGTCACTGCCACACCCGCGTCCTGCAATTGTCTTGCGGTATCGAGGATGGCCTTGTGTTCGATCTGGCTGGTGATGATGTGGCCGCCGGCAACGCCGCGGGCCTGGGCAACACCCTTGAGGGCAAGGTTGTTCGATTCGGTTGCGCCGGAAGTCCAGACGATCTGTTCAGGCGTGGCGCCGACCAGTTCTGCAACCTGGCGCCGGGCCTGCTCGACGGTTTGCCGGGCCTGCTGGCCGAATGCGTGGGAACTGGATGCCGGGTTGCCAAAGTTACCGCTGAAACCCAGACACTCGACCATGACCTTGATGACCCGCTCATCCACCGGCGTGGTGGCGGCATAGTCGAAATACAACGGACGTTTATTCATAAAAGACTCGCAGAGCGTGTTCCGGGATCAGGAGGCTCGTCACTGTAAACATCAACACGCAGCCTCGTGAGCGGCGCCCGGTTTCAGAACGTTACCAATACCTGATCGGATGCTGTTAAAGAAGTACCACTTCATTAAAAGTGCGTAGGAACGCTCCTGAAAAGCGAGCTTAACAGGCATCGGGCGACCGGTTGAAGCAATGCGTCAGCGAAAGCTTTCGAGCAGCAGCGGATACAGCGAAGCCACCAGCAACGCGGCCATGCCCCAGTTGAACAGGCGCAACCAGCGACGGTCCTTCAGGACATTGCGCAACAGCGTGCCGCACGCAGCCCAAACGCCAACGCTCGGCAGGTTGATCAGGGCGAATACCGCGGCAATCACGATGACATTGGTGAAGTAACCCTGCATCGGCGTGTAGGTACTGATGGCACCAATGGCCATGATCCAGGCTTTGGGATTGACCCATTGGAATGCAGCGGCGCCGAAGTAGCTGATGGGTTGCCCCCCAGCCTGTTCGCCGTCCGAGACCGGCCCGGAATGGGCGATTTTCCACGCCAGATACAGCAAATACGCAGCGCCGACATAACGCAGCGCGGTGTAGAGCAATGGATACGTCTGAAACACCGCGCCCAGGCCAAAGCCCACCGCCACGACCAGCACGAAAAATCCGCAGGTAATGCCGAGCATGTGAGGAATGGTGCGGTTAAAGCCGAAGTTCACCCCGGATGCCAGCAACATTGTGTTGTTCGGGCCTGGCGTGATTGAGGTGACAAGGGCGAACAGGGCGAAGCCCAGCAGCAGATCAAGCGAGAGTGTCATGGGTGGCAGTCCATCAGGGTCGATCAAGTAACGACCCTATCGCACACCCCGGGAGAAACCCACGGACAGTTGGGTAAAACTTCCGGCAGTACAGTTTTCGCTTAGCTAGGACGACCGTGAAGCTGTACAGCGCGTCCAGCGTTCATCTCACCCTGCTTGTCGAAGCCGAACGATTTTTGCGGTTCGCCGAGCAATTCAGCTTTTTTCGCCTGGTATTCGTCAAAGGACAGACCCCGGCGATTCAACGCCTCCAGCGCAAGCTCCCTGGTTTCTTCAGCAGTGTAGGGGCGCAACTCCGGCGAAGTCTGACTGGCGCATCCGGCGAGAACGGAGACAGTCAGCAGCAGCAAAGTGGCGATCAGAGGTTTCATGTTCAGGCGTCCTGGCATCTGGGTTCGGGGCAATGAACACAGGCTACTCGCGTCTCTGGCCGGGTAAAAATCATCGTTCTCGATAGTCGCTATCGAGTTTTCCTGATGTTGCCAGACCGTAGGCGCCGTCTCGGGGGCGTGTCGACCTTGAACCTTGCGCTGTTCCAGGTGCCGACATCGCCGACAAGCCAGCTCTATTGGGATCTTTATATTTCCAAATGATCTATAAATATCAATCAACGATCTTTTGAGGAATAACAAATTGCCTTTATAACAACTGCATCCCCTGACGCACTGTTGCTCACGCAACTGTTCGCCAGGCAACAGTCAATCAACAAACAGCCCTTGGAAATCAACAGCGCGGTCTGATCAACTCGCTGCAAGCCCCGTAAAACGTGGCTTCGAGGGATTGGTACAGCTCTTGCTCAATGGGGAAAAGCCCAGTGATGACTCACTGCTCCCACAGCAACTGTTTAAAAAGGAACTGATCATGTCGCGTCCATTGAAAGTCGTTGCCGTCTCCGGCGGCACCTGGCGTCCCTCCCGCACCCTGGTGCTGACCCAAGCGCTGTTGGCGCAACTGGCCGAGCAACTGCCGATCGAGAGCAAGTTGATCGAACTGGGTGACATCGCCCGGCCATTGGGCGCGGCGCTGTCTCGCCAGGAACTGAGTGAGGACGTCGAAGCCGAACTGCAAGCGATTGAAAACGCCGATCTGCTGATTGTCGCCGCACCGGTTTATCGCGGCTCCTACCCTGGCCTGCTCAAGCACCTGTTCGACCTGATCGATCTGAATGCACTGGTCAACACCCCGGTACTGCTGGCCGCCACCGGTGGCAGCGAACGTCATGCGCTGGTGCTCGATCATCAGCTGCGCCCCCTGTTCAGTTTCTTCCAGGCGTTGACCTTGCCCATTGGCGTCTATGCCACCGAAGCCGATTTCTCCAATTACCAGATCACCAGCGAACTGCTCAGGGCCCGCATTCAACTGGCTGCAGAACGCGCGGCGCCGTTGTTCGGCGTGCACCCCAACAATCTGCTGAAAATCGCTTAAGGAATTCGTCATGGATGTTTTCTGGTTTCTGCCGACCCACGGCGACGGGCATTACCTGGGCACCACTCAGGGCGCACGCCCGGTCACCCTCAAGTACCTGAAACAAGTGGCACAGGCCGCGGACAGCCTCGGCTACCACGGCGTATTGATTCCCACCGGGCGCTCCTGCGAAGACTCTTGGGTGATCGCTTCAGCCTTGGTGCCGCTCACCGAACGCTTGCGTTATCTGGTGGCGATCCGTCCGGGCATTATCTCGCCCACCGTGTCGGCACGCATGGCCGCCACCCTGGATCGACTATCCGGTGGCCGCTTGCTGATCAACGTCGTGACCGGCGGCGATCCGGACGAAAACCGTGGCGACGGCAGCTTCCTCGATCACAGCGAACGCTATGAAGTCACCGACGAGTTCCTGAAAGTCTGGCGCCGGGTATTGCAAGGCGAATCGGTGGACTTCGAAGGCAAACACCTGCGGGTACAGAACGCCAAGGCGCTCTATCCACCGGTGCAGAAACCTTATCCGCCGCTGTACTTCGGCGGCTCGTCCGATGCCGCACACGACCTGGCTGCCGAGCAGGTCGATGTCTACCTGACCTGGGGCGAACCACCGGCCGCCGTGGCGCAGAAACTCGCCGATGTCCGTGAACGTGCCGCCCGTCACGGGCGCACGGTGAAGTTCGGGATTCGCTTGCATGTGATCGTCCGCGAAACCGCCGAAGAAGCGTGGAAAGCCGCAGACAAACTGATCGAACACATCAGCGACGAAACCATTGCCGCCGCGCAGAAGTCGTTCTCGCGCTTCGACTCCGAGGGTCAACGGCGCATGGCCGCGCTGCATGACGGGCGTCGCGACAACCTGGAAATCTCGCCCAATCTGTGGGCCGGTGTCGGCCTGGTGCGTGGCGGTGCCGGGACGGCGCTGGTCGGCGACCCACAGCAGGTCGCCGCGCGCATCAAGGAGTACGCGGACCTGGGGATCGAGAGCTTCATCTTCTCCGGTTACCCGCATCTCGAAGAGGCGTATCGCTTCGCCGAACTGGTCTTCCCGCTGCTGCCCGAGCCGTACGCGAGTCTCGCCGGGCGTGGCGTCACCAATCTCACCGGGCCGTTTGGCGAAATGATCGCCAATGATGTGCTGCCGACCAAAACCACGGCCTGACCCACGCACTACCTGTAGGAGCGAGCCTGCTCGCGATGGTCGTCAATGATGACGCTGTCATTCAGACATCCCGCGTAATCGTTGTTCTCCATCGCGAGCAAGCTCACTCCTACAGGGGACCTGCGTCTTTTAAAAAGGAAAACAGCGTGACTGCCAAGCCGCAAAGCGCCCTGATCCCCCCATTGCAGACCGCCCGTCAATTGGCCGCCGAATTTGCCCTGACCGCCGTCGAGCGCGACGAACGCGGTGGTACGCCCAAGGCCGAGCGTGATGCGCTGCGCCACAGCGGGCTGCTCGCGTTAAGCATTCCCACCCGGTTCGGCGGCCTCGGCGCCAGCTGGAGTGAAACCCTGACCATCGTGCGTGAATTCGCCAAGGTCGACAGTTCGATTGCCCATGTGTTCGGCTTCCATCACCTGATGCTCGCCACCGTGCGCCTGTTCGCCCGCCCCGAACAATGGCAGCCATGGTTTGAACAAACGGCGCGCAAGAACTGGTTCTGGGGCAATGCCCTCAACCCGCTGGACACCCGCACCGTGGTGAAAAAGCTTGATGGCTGGCGCGAGTTTTCCGGCAAGAAAAGCTTCTGCTCCGGCGCCAGCGATTCGGAGATGCTGATCGCTTCGGCGGTGGACGAAAGTGCGGGCGGCAAGCTGTTGATCGCCGCCATCCCCTGCGGTCGCAGCGGCATCACCTTGCACAATGACTGGAACAACATGGGCCAGCGCCAGACCGACAGCGGCAGCGCCACCTTTGAACGGGTGCGGGTCGAAGAATCGGAACTGCTGCTTGATCCGGGGCCGTTGAGCACGCCGTTCGCCTGCTTGCGCCCACTGATTGCCCAGCTGACGTTCACCCATATGTTCCTCGGCATTGCCGAGGGAGCGTTCGAAGAAGCGCGCCAGTACACGCTGACCGAGACTCGGCCATGGCACAAATCCAGTGCCCAGGAAGTCAGCCAAGACCCTTATGTACTCGGCCATTACGGTGAATTCTGGGTGGCCCTCGAAGGGGTGCGGCTGTTGGTGGAGCGCGCAGCTGATTTGCTCGACAAGGCTTGGGCGAAAGGCCCGAACCTTAGCGCCGAAGAGCGCGGACATCTGGCCACCGCCATCGCCACGGCCAAGGTCGCCGCCACGCGCAATGGCCTGGAACTGTGCAGCCGCTTGTTCGAAGTCACCGGCGCTCGCTCGACCCACGCCTCGCTGCGCCTGGACCGCCACTGGCGCAACCTGCGCACGCAAACCCTGCACGACCCGGTGGATTACAAACTCCATGAACTGGGTGACTGGGCGCTGAACCAGGCCTTGCCGATTCCGACTTTCTATTCATAGCTTCCCAACCAAGGAGCGTGCCCCATGCAACTGCTGACCTTACCGCCCTCGCCCGCTCTGGCCACGTCGATCCGCGCCACGGCCCAGGTGTTCGAAGACCCGAAATCCCAGGCCTTGCTCGCCCACTTGCAACAAGTCGCCCCGAGCGAAGCCAGTGTGTTGATCATTGGCGAAACCGGCACCGGCAAAGAGCTGGTGGCGCGCCATATCCACAACCTCAGTGCCCGGCGCAACCGGCCGTTTGTGGCAGTGAACTGCGGTGCGTTCTCTGAATCACTGGTCGAGGCCGAGCTGTTCGGCCACGAAAAAGGCGCTTTCACCGGCGCCCTCAGCGCCAAGGCCGGCTGGTTCGAGGAGGCGGACGGCGGCACCCTGTTCCTCGATGAAATCGGTGATTTGCCGATGGCCATTCAGGTCAAGTTGTTGCGGGTGCTGCAGGAGCGTGAAGTGGTGCGCCTGGGTTCGCGCAAGAGCATTCCCATCGACGTGCGGGTGTTGGCAGCGACCAACGTGCAACTGGAGAAAGCCATCAACGCCGGCCATTTCCGCGAGGATCTGTACTACCGGCTGGACGTGGTCAGCCTGGAGCTGAGCCCGCTGCGAGATCGCCCCGGCGACATCCTGCCCCTGACCCGTCACTTCATCGACGCCTACAGTCAGCGCCTCGGTTACGGCAGCATCACCATCAGCAAAGAAGCCGAACTGAAACTGCGCAGCTACAGTTGGCCGGGCAACATCCGTGAGCTGGAAAACGTCATTCACCACACCCTGCTGATTTGCCGCAACGGCATCATCGAACGCGATGACCTGCGCCTGTCCAACATGCGCATCGAACGCCAGGACGATCACCACACCCAGGTCGACGATTGCGCCGAGGCCCTGCTCGACCGGGCGTTTCAAAAGCTGTTCGAGGAACAGGCCGGCGCGCTGCACGAAAAAGTCGAGGACGCCTTGCTGAGGGCAGCCTATCGCTTCAGCCATTACAACCAGGTGCACACCGCCGCGCTGCTGGGCTTGAGCCGCAACGTGACCCGCACGCGCCTGATCAAGATCGGCGAACTGGCGGTGAACAAGCGACGACCGACGGAAAACGTGCAGGGCGAGCGCTTGATGCAGTTGTCCATCTAACAGGCGCCAGGGCCGACTGCTGCGGATTTCGGTTGCTGATGTGCTCGGGGCTCGGCTATTGGCATCCGGGACAGATCTGAAATTGTGGCGCGGCCATCGCGGGCAAGCCGCGCTCCCACAGGGTTTGGGTCGTTTGCACATTTCGTGAACGACCCAAACCCTGTGGGAGCGCGGCTTGCCCGCGATGGCGTCCTCAAGATCAACCGAAGCTTAGAACCCCGGCGCAATCTGCCCCTTGTAGCGCGTCAAAATGAACTGCCGAACCTCATCGGAGTTCAACGCCTTGGCCAGTTTCTGCACGCCCGGATCGTTGATGTTGTCCGGTCGCGCCACCAGGAATTCGACGTACAGATTCTTGCCCTTCTCGACGATCAACGCACTGTTGGTGTCGATCCCCGCTTCCAGCGCGTAGTTGGCGAATACGAACGCCAGGTCCACCTGACTCACCGAACGCGCCAGCAGCGCGCCTTCCAGCTCACGGATTTTCAGGTGCTTGGGGTTTTCGGCGATGTCCCGTTGCGTCGCCAGGGTGTTGCTCGGGTCCTTGAGCTTGATCAGCCCCGCTTCGTGCAGCAGCACCAGAGCGCGACCGGTGTTCACCGGGTCGTTGGGGATCGACACGGTGGCGCCGTCCTTGAGCTCGGAAATGTTTTTGATCTTGGTCGAATAAGCCCCGAACGGTTCGATGTGCACACCGACCACCGGCACCAGGTCGGTGTGGCGGGTCTTGTTGTAATCATCGAGAAACGGCCGGTACTGGTAGTAGTTGGCGTCGAGGTTCTTCAGCGCAAGCTGCTGGTTGGGCTGGATGAAATCGGTGAAGACCTTGATGTCCAGGTCCACGCCTTCCTTGGCCAGGGTCGGTTTGACGAATTCGAGGATTTCCGCGTGCGGCACCGGCGTGGCGCCGACGGTCAGTTTTTCGTTGGCGTGTACGCTCAGCGAAATCAAGGCAGCCAGAACGGCCAGGGTCTTTTTCATGTTGTGCTCCTAGGCAGATAGAGTGGCCGTCGTGGGGCGGACGTGGGGCCGATTGTTGGTTTTGAACAGAATGTTTATCGATGGCTGTAGCGCGCCACCAGTCGGTCGCCGCTCATTTGCAGGGCCTGGACCAGGATCAACAGCAGCACCACGGTGACCACCATCACGTCGGTCTGGAAACGCTGGTAGCCATAGCGGATCGCCAGGTCACCCAGACCACCGCCGCCGATCACCCCGGCCATCGCGGTGTAATCCACCAGCACGATGGCAGTGACTGTCACCGCCGCCAGCAGCCCTCCTCTCGCCTCGGGGAGCAAGGTGAAGCGGATGATTTGCCAGGTGTTGGCACCCATGGCCTGGGTCGCCTCCACCACCCCGCGATCGACTTCGCGCAACGCGGTTTCCACCAGCCGCGCGAAGAATGGCGTGCAACCGACCACCAGCGGCGGAATGGTCCCCGGCACGCCCAGGGACGTGCCCACCAGTAACGTGGTCAGGGGAATCAGCACGATCAGCAAAATGATGAACGGCAGCGAACGCAGCATGTTCACGATCACCGACAGCACCCGGTAAACCCCGACCGCTTCATGCAACTGGCGCTTGCCGGTAAGGAACAGCAGCACCCCCAGCGGCAGGCCCAGCAACACGGTGAAACCGAGGGCCGCGCCGAGCATGCTCAGGGTGTCGAGGCAGGCCTGGCCGATGTCGGCCCAATAAATGTTCTTGAACCATTCAGCCATGGTCACGACCAGTCATGACGCGGCGGTTTCACGCCGTTGAGCAGCCAGTTGCCGACCACGTGGTATTTCCAGCGCACCGGATCGTGCAGGGTATGCACCCGCGCGTTGCGCCAGTGGCGGTCGAAATTGTGTTTCTTCAGGGTCGAACGAGTGCCGCCCAGTTCAAACAGCTTGTTACTCGCTTCAATGGCGATCTCGGTGGTCAGCACCTTGGCTCTGGCCACGGCCAGGGATGCCAGGGCCACGTTGTCCTCATCCGGTGCCGGGCGCGCCGCGTCCAGTGCCCGTCCTGCCCTTTCCAGCAAGGCTTCGGCGGCTTCCAGGCGAATGTCCAGGCCACCGACCTGAATGATGGTCAGCGGATCTTCGCTGGCCCTTTCCACACCCGCGTCGATCCATGGCCGGGCGAATTGCCGGACAAAGGCGATGGTGTCGCGCAGGGCGGCGCGGGCAATGCCGGCATCGATGGCCGCGGTGGTCAGCTGGGCGAACGGGCCGGCCAGGGTCGGGCTTTCATAGGAACGATACGTCGGGAACAGGTTGAACGCCGAGACGTGCAGATCTTCGGCCAGCACGGTGCCGCTGGAGGTGGTGCGCTGGCCGATGCTGTCCCAGTCGTCGACGATCACCAGCCCTTGAGTGCCTCGCTGGACGAATGCCAACTGGCCTTTCTGCTCTTCATCCAGCGCCAGCACCGCGAGCCAGTGCGCATACAACGAACCCGTGCAATACCCCTTGCGCCCGTTGATCACATGGCCGTCGCCGTAACGGCGGATGGTCGCCTGAATGTCCTGCACATTCTTGCCGCCGGTTTCCGACAAGGCGTTGGCGAACCGATGCCCCTGCAGTGCCAACTCAAAGAAATGCGCCTGCTGCTCCGGGGTGCCCTGCAGACGGATGTCTTCCAGCAGGCAGTAGTGGTTTTGCGGGATCTGCCCCAGGGACGGATCGGCCGCCGAGATGATTGCGATCACCTGCGCCAGCACCGCGGAGGACACCTGCGCTCCGCCAAATTCCCTGGGCACCGTAATGCCCCACAGGCCGCTGTTGGAGAACAGATCGACGACATCGGCGGGTACCTGGCGGGTGCGATCACGTTCGGCGTCCTGCTCCAGCAGAATCGTGGCGACATGCTCGGCCACGCGCAGGGCTTCGGCTTCGCTGGCGATCCGGTGGGCGGCCGGCGGGTTGATCGGATAAACGGCAGATTCAGACATACAAGACTCTCGATACCAGTGTTTACCGAAGGTCATTGCAGCTTCTGTGCCTGACTGCGAGAGCCCGTGTTTCCGGGCACTTCAACGGGTTCTGGCGGGTTCGACAATGCCGAAGTCAAGGCAATCTGTTGCTTCACTGTTGATTGCCGGACAGTGGCGCTGCTGCCGAGCGCTGTGATCTTTTTTTGTGAACTCGGCGAGTGCTGAAGATCAAACACAAGACATCGCCTTTTTCGTCAGGACCTACACTGGGAAGTCCTGCTGAAAAGCAGCGAGTGAGATCTTCCATCTACAACAAAATCAGGGAGAACGATCATGAGCGTCAAACCCATTCCAGAGGGTTACCACAGCATCACCCCGTACCTGGGCATCAAAAAAGCGGCCGAAGCCATCGACTTTTACAAGAAAGCCTTCGGCGCGATTGAGGTCATGCGCCTGTCCATGCCGGACGGCGGCATCGGTCACGCCGAACTGCGCATCGGCGACTGCCCGATCATGCTCGGTACACCGTGCGATCAAGGCCCGTTGAGCAATCCGGACCAGTCGCCGTCCGTGGGACTGCATTTGTATGTGACCGATGTGGACAAGTCGTATAACCAGGCCATCGCGGCGGGCGGCACTGTGGTGTCGGAGGTCAAGGATCAGTTTTATGGCGACCGTTCAGGGACGTTGAAAGACCCCTATGGCCATCTGTGGTTCCTGGCCACGCGCAAGGAGGATTTGACCCAGGAGCAGATCGAGCAGCGGGCAAAGGAGATGTTTCAGCAGGGTTAGTCATTTCATGGGTGGCGAGGGGGCTTGCTCCCTCGCCACAGGTAGCAACACGCCTCCCGAAAGAAACGCCCTCTCGAAATACGAAATATTTTCTTTCATATCCCTCTTCGGGATTTCCCATGCTCATCCGTCTTATCTAGATACAGTCCTGTCGCGCCGTTAAAAGCGGCGACCGGACCTGGATCGACCTCATCGCTGCGAAGCCCGTGGCAGAGGCCTTCTCATCGAACCAAGACCCTTGATCATGTCGAAGAAATCCCGTTCCAAACTCTGGTTTCTGGTCCACAGCTGGCTGGCGCTGCCGATTTGGTTTTTTGTCCTGATCGTCTGTGTGACCGGCACCCTGGCGGTGGTCAGTCAGGAAATCGTCTGGCTGGCCAACCCGCCCATGCGCGCCAGCCAGCCCTCGGACGATGCTCCACGGCTCAACTACGACCAGATTGTCGCCGCCATCAAGAAAGCCGAGCCCGACACACTGATCGAAAGCATCAGCCGGCCCGACGAGTCGCACTTTGCCCTGGACGTGGAAGTCAGCTACCCCGACGGGCGTTCGGCGACGGTCTACGTCAATCCGTACACCGGCGCCATTCAAGGCACGGCCCCGCCCTTTGACTTCAAGGCCTTTACCCGAGCCCTGCATGGCTGGTGGCTGGTGCCGTTCACCAATGGCTACAGTTGGGGCTGGTACCTGGTGTCGTTCCTCAGCCTGCCGATGCTGGCGTCCCTGGTAACCGGACTGGTGGTGTACAAGCGTTTCTGGAAAGGTTTTTTTCGTCCGACCCTGCGGATACGTCAAGGTGCACGGATTTTCTGGGGCGATTTCCACCGCCTCAGCGGCATCTGGTCGATCTGGTTCATCGCAGTGATTTCCATCACCAGTACCTGGTTCCTGATCCAGGCGTTCCTGTTCGATAACCGGATTTCGATCTCCACCGAACCGGTCGCCGCCGTGGTACCCCGTGAAAGCGTACCGCTCAGCGCCGATGGTTCGCCGGCACCGATGATCAGCCTGGAGACCGCGATCCGCCAGGCCAGGACACGTATTCCCGGACTCGACGAGGGTTTTGTCAGCCTGCCCGACAATGCCTACGGCTATCTGTCGGTGGGCGGTCGCAGCGGGTATCCGTTGATGTACCAGACCGCGGACATCAACCCCTATACCGGCGACGTCGCGGCCACACGCCTGCTCTCGGACCGCTCGGGCCTGGAGTGGGTGACCGAGTCCATGCGTCCGTTGCACACCGGAGACTTTGGCGGGATCTGGATCAAGCTGATCTGGTTTTTCTTCGGCCTGCTGCTGAGCATGATGGTGCTCAGCGGCCTGTTGATCTGGACCAAGCGAACCGCCCTGGCCACGGCCAATGCCCTCAGGCGCAACCACAAAACGTCACGCAGCCAGACGGCTGCGGCCATCCGCCACGAGTCCACGCAGGTCAGCCAATGAACCCGGTCACCGCTGAAAAACCGCGTTCGCCGCTGAGCCGTTTCTGGCACAAGTGGCGCTTTCACCTCAACGTTCTGCTGTTGCTGGTGCCGCTGGGTTTCATGCCCGAGTATTTCGCCGACGCTGCGCTGTCCCGGGGTGACACTGGCCTGGGCGAACGGGACATCGGCGAAGTCACCGTCGGCCCGTGGAGCCTGCGCCTGGCCGAGTTGCACGACGAGGCCCCACAGCTCGATGGCCCGGCCGGCTACATGAAGAGTTTCAACGCGGCGCTGTGCACCAGCTGCCGCGAACAGGTCAAGGCGACTTACCTGCGCATCGGCAAACCGCGCAGCCTGCGCGCCGCCGGGGTGATTTTCTTCGGCACGCCGTACCGCATGGGCGCGATGTTGCCGATCCCGGCCAGAACCAGGGCCGACGCGGAACTGTGGATCACCATGGAAGGTTGGGACGGCGCGATGCACCAGGCATCCATTCCTCTGAGCCAGGCCTCCCCCGCCACCCTCGCCTGGCTGAGCACACAAAGAGGTACACCATGATCGACCTTATTCGCCCGCTGAGCGCCGCACTGCTGATGTTCTGCGCCGGTTTCAGCGCCAGCGCCCTGGCCCACAACCCGATGTGCGAATGCAAGGCCATCGACGCCGGGCAGATCAAGTGCACGGGCGGTTTTTCCGATGGCAGCGGCGCGCCTGGCGTGACCCTGGATGTGATCGGTTACGACGAAACCATTCTCGTGGCGGGCAAGCTCGGCGCCGATTCGACCCTGACCTTCAGGCAGCCTGAGACCGAGTTTTATGTGTTGTTCGACGTGGGTCCCGGCCATGCGGTCGAAATCGATCAGGCGGACATCGCCCCCCCCATGAGCAGCCCGACCACGCCAATCGTGCGCCCGACCGGGTCTGAACCTGAAAAAGCCCGCTGACCGCACTCTCGATCAGCTTTCTATGCCGGCAGTACCAGGCCTTTGTGCATGGGGATGGCGCACAGACCCGCGACCATGAAGCTCCGGGAACAGGGCCGATAGCCCAGATGCCGGTAGAACCCTTCGCCGGTTCTGGTGCTATTGAGACGCGCCTGCTGCTGGCCCTGATTGATCAACCAGCCCTCGAGATCTTGCACCAGCGCTTGCCCCGCGCCGCGACGAAACCACTCCGGTTGTACATAACAGAACACCACCTTGCCGTTGCTTGCGGCCATGGCGACGCCAACGGGTTTGTCCTGCAACAGGGCGATATTCAGGTACAGCCTTGGGTCGCTCAACCAGGGCTGGATATGTTCGATGGTTTTGTTGTGGGTCCAGGTGGCAACGGTTTGCGGGTCGTTGCGATGGTCGAGTGCACAACCGACGCGGATGGAGCGATCGATGATCCGGCTGATGATGCCGGCGTCGGCCGGGGTGGCCTTGCAGATCTGTATGGATGCTTCCATGGCGCTTTGCCCTCAATCCATTGAGTGTGGGCAACCATAGTCCCGAGAGATTCGGG
Source organism: Pseudomonas fluorescens group sp. PF-69 (assembly GCF_054481235.1). Classification (NCBI taxonomy): domain Bacteria; kingdom Pseudomonadati; phylum Pseudomonadota; class Gammaproteobacteria; order Pseudomonadales; family Pseudomonadaceae; genus Pseudomonas; species Pseudomonas fluorescens group sp. PF-69. The sequence continues at coordinate 6,263,102 of NZ_JBTMNC010000001.1, forward strand.
CGGCCAATGAAGAGAAGTTACATTTGATGTGCGACAAAAACCTGTGGGAGCGGGCTTGCCCGCGATGGTGGTGAAACAGCCAACATGGATATTGAATGTAAGGGCCTCATCGCGGGCAAGCCCGCTCCCACAGGGTCTTATAGTGTTGATCAGACCGGTTGCAGCGGCATCGTCAACTCAACCCGCAACCCGTCCGGTCGACTGTCGAAACGCAGGGTGCAGCCGCAGCGCTGGACGATGGCCTGGACAATCGCCAGGCCAAGGCCGCAGCCGGTGCTTTGACCGTTGCGCCAGAAGCGTTGGGTCAAGTGCTGCAGATCGTCTTGAGCAATGCCCGGCCCGTGATCCCGCACCACGAACTGCACGCGATCGCCACTGGTTTGCAAACTTAACTCCACCGGACCTTTGCCGGAGGTATGGCGCAGGGCGTTGTCCAGCAGGTTGCGCAACGCCGCAATCGACAGCACGGCGGGCATTTGCACCGGGGCGTGCGAAACCCTGGCCGGCACCTCGAACCGGATACGCTCGCGATCACCGCCGGCCGCATCCTGTATCGCCAGTTTCGCCACTTGCTCGGCGCTGCATTGCACACCGTCATCGAACGACAGACTGCCTTCGACCCGCGCCAGCAGCAGCAATTGCTCCAGGGTCCGGTGCAGGCGGTCGGCCCCCTCTTCGGCCCGGGCCAGGGACTGATCCCGCGCGGCGCCGTCGGTCATGCGCGCCACCTGCAGGTGGGTCTTGATCGCGGTCAAAGGGCTGCGCAGCTCGTGCGCCGCATCGCCGGTCAAGCGACGCTCACGCTCGATGGTCTTGCCGATTCGCTGGAACAACTGATTCTGCGTATCCAGCAAGGGTTGCAGTTCGCTGGGCAAAGGCTGGACCTGCAAGGGCTCGAGCGAGTCAGGGCTGCGCCGCATCAGCGCATCGCGCATGCGGTTGAGCGGCGCCAGCCCCTGGCCGATCCCCAGCCACAGCAGGCACAGGCAAACGAGCAGCGCCACGCCCACCGGCACGGAAGCAGCCAGCAGGATCGACATGTTCAACGCCTCGCGCTCGATCTGCCGGTCGGCGGTGGTGATCCGCAGATCGCCACGGGCCAGGGTAAAACTGCGCCACGGCGCGCCATCGATCATCTGATCGTGGAAGCCCATTTTCTCCGCTTCCAGGGTTTGCCCCGGATCGCTGTGGCTACGGGCAAGAATTTCCCCGCGCAACGAACTGACCTGACAGGCCATGCCACCGGGGATATTCAGTTGTTCGGCGCTGAAATGGGTGCCCTCGCCCTTGCTCGGCACGGGCGGCAATTGCTCCATCAACCCGGCCACCATCCGCGCCGAGGCCACCAGCCGCTGGTCGAGGGAAAACATCATTTGATTGCGCAGGTCGCTGAGCATCCAGGCCGCAGCCAGCGCCCAGATCAGCGCAAACGCGGCACCGAGCGTCAGGCTCAGGCGCAAACGCAAACTCATCACTTCTGTGGTTCTCCGCCATCAGCCGGTCCCAGGCGATAGCCCAGGCCGCGCACGGTCTCGACAATGCCATTGCCGAGTTTGCGCCGCAGGTGATGGATGTGGACATTGAGGGCATTGCTCTCCAATTCGTCGTTGAACCCGTAGACGCTGTCCTTGAGCTGCTCGGTCGACAATACGCGGCCACGGTTGTGCAACAGGGCCTGCAACAGCGACTGTTCACGACGCGACAGGTCTACCGGCTGGCCGGCGAGCGTGGTCTCGCGACTGCTCGGGTCATAGGTCAGGGCACCGTGTTCGATCAGGTTGACGCTGCGGCCCGCCACCCGACGCAACAAGGTGTGCAGGCGTGCGGCCAGTTCACGCAGGTCAAAAGGCTTGAGCAGGTAGTCGTCGGCACCGGCCTGCAGGCCGTCGACGCGGTCGGTGACCGAGTCCCGGGCCGTGAGGATCAACACCGGCAACTCCAGGCCGTTGTGACGCAGTTGCTGCAACAACTTCAGACCGTCCTCGTCAGGCAACCCGAGGTCGAGCACCATCACATCGAACTCCGCGACCTTGAGCATCGCCCGGGCGGCGGACGCCGTGGCCACGTGCTCCACGGTCAAGCCCTGGGCGGAGAGGCCGGCGACGATGCCGCTGGCGATCAACTCATCGTCTTCGCAAACCAGAACGTGCATGAAAAGCCTCGCAGAAATAAAGCGGATTAGGCCGGTGACCGATTAAGCGGACATTATGCCGCAAGTGCTGCGGCCACAAGGCTGCCAGGGTTAATCATCGGTTAATCGCTACCGCCCATTGTGCCTTTCACTTGCACAGAACCAAGGCTTATTCATGCGTCGTCTGTTTTTACTTTTTTTTCTCCTGATCTCGGGTCTGGCCCAGGCGGGAACCAATCCGTTTGAAACCAAACCCGACTTTCTTCCGGTCGGCAAAGCTTTCACTTTCACCTCTGAACGCCTGGAATCCGGTGAAACCCAACTGTTCTGGCAGATTGCCGATGGCTATTACCTGTATCAAAAGCGCCTGAAATTCGATGGATTGCCTACTGAACAGCATCCAGCGCTGCCGGAAGGCGAAGCTCACAGCGACGAGTTTTTCGGTGATCAGCAGGTCTATCGCCAGGGCCTGGAACTGAAAATCCCCGCCGGTGCCAGTGGCCAGGTCAAGGTGGGGTTCCAGGGCTGTGCCGATGCCGGTTTGTGTTATCCGCCGCAGACCCAAGTCGTCGATCTGGGGGGTAAAGCTGCCAGCGTCGCGCCAGACGAAGCCACGGATCAAGCCTTGGCCAATGGCCTGCAGCAGCGGGCACTCGGCTTAAGTCTCCTGGTGTTCTTCGGCCTGGGGCTGCTGCTGGCCTTCACCCCCTGCTCGCTGCCCATGTTGCCGATCCTGGCCGGGCTGATCGTCGGTAGCGGCGCTTCGCCCAAGCGCGGTTTTGCCCTGGCCAGCAGTTATGTGGTGAGCATGGCGCTGGTCTATGCGGCGATGGGTGTGCTCGCGGCGCTGCTCGGTGCGAACCTGCAGGCGCTGTTACAGAACCCGTGGCTGCTCGGCAGTTTCGCGGCGATTTTCGTCCTGCTGGCGTTGCCGATGTTCGGTTTCTTCGAACTGCAGTTGCCGGTGGCCGTACGCGATCGCCTGGAAAACGTTTCGCGCAATCAGCGGGGTGGCAGTCTGGTCGGCGCCGGTGTGCTGGGGGCCTTGTCGGGCCTGCTGGTCGGCCCGTGCATGACCGCTCCGCTGGCCGGCGCCCTGCTCTACATCGCGCAAAGCGGTAACGCGTTGCATGGCGGGTTGATCCTGTTTGCCATGGGCATCGGCATCGGTGTGCCACTGTTGTTGCTGGTGACCGTCGGTAATCGCTTCCTGCCCAAACCTGGCGCCTGGATGAACCTGCTCAAAGGCATCTTCGGCTTCCTGTTCCTCGCCACCGCGTTGCTGATGCTGCGCCCGGTGCTGGATGAATCGCTGTGGGTCGGCTTGTGCGGGGCGTTGTTGTTGATTGCGGCGTATAGCGCCTGGAAACAGTCGGAAGGTTTTGGCCGTGTCGCTCATCTGTTCGGCGCCAGTTCGCTGCTGCTCGGGTTGTGGGGCAGTCTGTTGATGATCGGTGCGGCGGGTGGCGCGGATGATCTGTTCAAGCCGTTGCAGGTCTATAGCGTCGCCAACGCGCGCGGCGCCACTGACCCGGTCGGCCACGACGCCTTCACCACCCTCAAGGATCCCGCCGAACTGCAACGGCAACTTGACGCGGCACAGGCTCAGGGCCAGTGGGTGCTGCTCGATTACTATGCGGACTGGTGCGTGTCGTGCAAGGTCATGGAAAAACAGGTGTTCGGCAAAGCGGAGGTGCTCCAAGCCCTGAGCGACGTGCGCTTGCTCCGCCTGGACGTCACCGCCGACAATGCTGCCAGTCGCGAACTGCTCGGCCGCTATAAAGTGCCGGGACCGCCGAGCCTGCTGTGGATCGGTGCCGATGGCAACGAGCGTCGCAGCCAGCGCATCACTGGCGAGGTCGATGCCACCACTTTCCTGCAACGCTGGACCACCACCCGAGACGCCCGTTAATGCTGACATTCACCCTCGGCACCTTTGCCATCGCGCTTAACCATCTACTGCTGATCAGTGCATTGGCACTGGCGACATTCGTCGGCTGGCGGGTGGCCAAGCGCGGTGGCGAAAACCCCGAGTCGGTGCTGTTCAGTCTGTTCCTGATCGGCATGCTCGCGGCGCGGATCAGTTTCGTCGCCGTTTACTGGATGCACTATCGCAACGATCCCTGGCAGATCATCGACCTGCGCGACGGCGGTTTCCTCGCCTGGCCGGGCGTGATCGCGCTGGTACTTGCCACGCTGTACCGCGCCTGGCGCCGTCCGGGACTGCGTCGCCCGTTGGGCTTTGGCGTGGCGAGTGGCCTGGCCTTCTGGCTGCTGGCGACGTTCTCCTTGAGTATCTACGAACAAGGCACGCGCCTGCCGGACATCACCCTGCGCAACGCCGCCGGTGAAACCGTGCAACTGGCCGACTACAAGGGCGGTCCGCTGGTCATCAATCTCTGGGCCACCTGGTGTCCACCGTGTCGCCGGGAAATGCCTGTGCTCGAAAGCGCCCAGCAACAGCGTCCGGACCTGACCTTCCTGTTCGTCAACCAGGCCGAAAGCATGCAAAGTGTCAGCACCTTTCTGGAAACCCAGGGCCTGAGCCTGTCCAACGTACTGTTCGACGGCAGCGGCCGCCTGGGCCACGCCGTCGGCTCCATGGCGCTGCCGACTACGCTGTTCTATAGCCCTGAGGGTCGCCTGCTGGGCAGCCATCTGGGCGAGTTGTCGCAAGCCAGCCTGGCTCGCGCCCTGGAAAATTTCGATACCGCTCCTGCCACCTCCTCAAGGAAACTGCCATGCCCCGCCTCCGCCACCTGCTGACCCTGAGCCTGGGTGCCGCCCTGCTGCACCTGCCATCGGTGCAGGCTGAAGAGCTGCCCGAGGCGATCAAGAAGATCGAAGCCAAGGGCGCGAAAATCGTCGGCCAGTTCGACGCTCCCGATGGCCTGCGCGGTTATGCGGCGCAATACCAGAACCGCGGCATGGCGCTGTACCTGACACCGGATGGCAAGCACGTGCTGCTGGGCAATCTGTACGACGCCGAGGGCAATGACCTGAGCAGCGCGCCGTTGCAGAAACTGGTCTATGGGCCAATGTCCAAGGAGGTCTGGGGCAAGTTCGAGGCGAGCAGCTGGATCGGCGACGGCGACAAGAATGCCCCGCGCATCGTCTACCTGTTCAGCGATCCGAACTGCCCCTACTGCAACCTGTTCTGGGAGCAGGCGCGGCCATGGGTCAAGGCTGGCAAGGTGCAGTTGCGCCACATCATGGTCGGTATCATTCGCGAAGACAGTCCGGGCAAGTCCGCCGCACTGCTCGCCGCCAAGGACCCGCAAAAGGCCCTGGCGGACCACGAAGCCGCTGGCAAGGGCAGTTCGCTCAAGGCGTTGAAGGATGTACCACCGGCGATTCAAGCGAAACTCGCGGCGAACATGCAGTTGATGGAAGACCTGGAGTTGCAAGCCACCCCGGCGATCTTCTACATGGATGACAAGGGCGAGCTGCAACAGCAGCAAGGGGCGCCGTCGCCGGACAAACTGGTGAAGATTCTCGGACCCAAGTGACCTCATCGGCCCCATCGCGAGCAGGCTCGCTCCCACAGGGAAATACGATCATCTGTGGGAGCGAGCCTGCTCGCGATGGGGCCATTGCAACCGATTAGTTTCTCTCGGCTAAAAACCCGAGCAACACCTCAGTGACGAACTGCGGATTTTCCAGATTGGAAATATGCCCCGCGTCCGGCACCAACACACACGGGCAACCGATCAGCTCGGCCATTTCCCGCGCTTCGCCGGGTGGACGTGGCTTGTCCTGATCGCCACAGATCACCAGCGTCGTCGCGGCGTTCAATTCGCCCAGGCGTGGCAACAGATCCTCTCGGCCAAAGGTGATCCGCCCCATCGGCACGATGCTTTCGCGCAGGCGTTCAGGCGGCAGCGCGGCGAGTTTGGCGCGGAAGTCCCGGTACAGTGCCGACTGCGGATCGATGCCCGGACGGAAAAAGATCGGCACCACGATGTCGAGCAGTTGCGGCGATATTTCGCCGCTTTCCTCGATCATCTTGAACAGCGAAAAATAGTATTGCCGGGTTGGCTCCGGCTCGACGCCGACATAGGTGTCCATCAGCACCAGGCCGTTGAGCCGTTGCGCTGACGACAACGCCAACCGCACGCCCCACATGCCACCGACCGAAAGCCCCACCAGCGTGAAGCGTTCTATTTCCAGATGATCGATCAACGCCAGCGCCTGACGGGCGATATCGTCCAGCGACCGTGTGCCCTGCGGAAGTCGCCCGGATTCACCATGACCCCACAGGTCCGGCGCAATCACCCGATACTGTTGCGACAACGCGGCAATCTGCGGCGCCCACATGTTCTGGTCCCACAGGTAACTGCCGGCCAGCAGCACCGCCGGGCCAGTGCCTTGATCAATATAGTGAAGGGCTTGTCCGTCTATGGTCAGGAAGGGCATCGGATGACTCCGCTTGAAAAAATGGAGCCGGAAGGCTGATCCGAGAGTTATCGATAGTCAATTGCCTGGAAGCAACGAGCGCAAGTTTATAGCCAGAATTTGTAACGTCAATTTAGGAAGTGTCTGACATCAATTTATTGGCAGCCTTGTTAGGGTTGCGTTCCGGGGCCGTTAAGAGAGGCAATCTTGCTCGCCTTACCCCTTCAGCAGAACGCCTGCGCAATTAGATAAGCTCAACAATGTCTCTTCAGAATCTTCTAAAAAAAATCACGGCCATGACAACAATGTTTCTGTGCCTCGTTAGCTGTGTCGGGGTCACGGTTTCAGTACCAGAAAAGGAAACCTACCAACAGTTCAACAAAGAGGTGACCACGCGAGCTTGGTGCGGTGTAACACTCTGGGCGGTGGTCGTACCCATTCCACTCAAACTGCCCGTCTGCGAACTTTACAAGGATCAATCTCTGACTACTCCATTTTATGCCTGCGGTCCATTTATGTTCATGGGACATTTCGTGCACGGTTACGAAGGATATGTTCTGTGTGGAGTGTTCCCCAGGTAATGGAAAGTGAGCGTCTTGTGACTTCAGTCTTGAGGGGAAACGCAACAACACCCAAGCGGCACTATTTAATCGGATTTTTATAAGATCTTTATTCTTTTGCCCCCAATCCTTTTAACAATTTACTAAAAGGCCAACTAGGCTTCCCCCATCGCTGGAGGGAATGCCATGGACTTCGTCTTTTTAGTGCTCGGCGCATTGTTCTTTTTCGTCTTCGTCGGCCTTGCTCGTGGCTGTGCCGCGCTTAACAGGAGGCGGTCATGACTGGCTTTTATCTTTTCGGCGGGCTGATAGCGGCAGGTTTACTGATTTACCTGATCTGCGCACTGCTTTTTCCGGAGGACTTCCTGTGACTACTCAAGCCTGGGGCTTGCTCGTGGCCTTTCTGCTGGTGCTGGGTATTCTGGCCTGGCCTCTCGGGCGCTGGTTGGCCACGGTGATGGAGGGCCGATTTGCCTTCGGTGCACGCCTTGAGTCGCCGCTGTATCGCTTGGCCGGCGTCAAGCCCGAAACACCGATGAGTTGGCTCCAGTATGCCCTGGCCTTGTTGCTGTTCAACGCCCTGGGATTGCTGGCCGTCTATGCCCTGCAACGGCTGCAGGGCGTTCTGCCATTTAACCCCCAAGGTTTCGGTGCCGTCACTCCAGACTCCTCGTTCAATACCGCCGCCAGTTTCGTCACCAATACCAACTGGCAGGGCTATAGCGGGGAAGCGACGATGAGTTACCTGACCCAGATGCTCGCGCTGACGGTACAGAACTTCCTGTCCGCCGCGACCGGTATCGTCGTCGCGGTTGCTCTGATCCGGGGATTCGCGCGCCACAACGCGAACAGCATCGGAAATGCCTGGGCCGACCTCACGCGCGTCACGTTGTGGGTGTTGTTGCCGTTGTCGCTGATTTTTGCACTGTTTCTGGTTAGCCAGGGCGCGATTCAGAATCTTGACCCGTATAAGGAAGTCACGACGCTGGAGGTCACGCAGTACCAGGCCCCGGTACTCAATGATGCCGGCCAACCAACCCTCGACGCCCAGGGCAATCCGGTGACCAAGAGCGTCAGCACCGACAAGCAGACGATTGCCATGGGGCCTGTAGCATCACAAGAAGCCATCAAAATGCTGGGCACCAATGGTGGCGGTTTCTTCAACGCCAACTCGGCCCATCCTTATGAAAACCCCAGCGCCGTCACGAACTTCTTTCAGTTGCTCGCGATCTTCCTGATCCCGACCGCTCTGTGTTTTGTCTTCGGCCACATCGTCGGTGACATACGTCAGGGCTGGGCGTTGCTGGCGACAATGACGATCATCTTCGTGATCGCGGTAGTGGCGGTCACCCACTACGAACAACTTGGCAACCCGCAGTTCTCGGCGCTGGGTATCGACACGGCGGCGGGCAACATGGAGGGCAAGGAACTGCGCTTCGGCATCAGTGCATCCAGTTTGTTTGCGGCGGTGACAACGGCAGCGTCGTGCGGCGCCGTTATCGCAATGCATGATTCGTTTACGCCGCTGGGCGGGGCGGTGCCACTGATACTCATGCAATTGGGTGAGGTGGTGTTCGGCGGAACCGGCTCGGGTCTGTACGGCATGTTGGTGTTCGCCATCCTCGCGGTGTTTATCGCCGGTCTGATGATCGGCCGCACACCCGAGTACCTGGGCAAGAAAATCGAAGCCTACGAGATGAAGATGGTGGCCATCGCGATTCTGGTGACGCCATTGCTGGTGCTATTCGGTACGGCCATCGCTGTCATGGCCGAGGCTGGGAGACTGGGGATCGCCAACCCCGGTGTCCATGGCTTCTCGGAAATCCTCTACGCCTTCACCTCCGCGGCCAACAACAACGGCAGTGCATTTGCCGGGCTGTCGGCCAACACCCCGTTCTACAACACGATGCTGGCCATCATGACCTGGTTCGGCCGGTTCGGCGTCATCGTGCCGGTGCTGGCAGTCGCCGGCAGCCTGGCGGCGAAGAAGCGATTGGCGGTCACCGCAGGCACTATGCCCACCCACGGGATGCTGTTCGTGGTGCTGCTGATCGGCACGGTGTTATTGGTCGGCTTGTTGAACTACGTACCGGCGCTCGCGCTGGGGCCCGTCGTTGAACACTTCATAATGATCAAGTGAGATCACGAACATGACACGCAAAGCGTTCTCCTTGTTCGACCCGAAACTGATAATGCCGGCCATCGTCGATTCAGTGCGCAAACTCAGCCCCAGGATCCAGTGGCGAAACCCGGTGATGTTCGTCGTCTACATCGGCGCGATCATCACCACCGCCCTATGGGCCCAGGCGCTGAGTGGCAAGGGAGAAGCCGGTAGCGGGTTCATCCTGGCGATCACTTTTTGGCTTTGGTTCACCGTGCTGTTCGCTAACTTCGCCGAGGCGCTGGCCGAAGGACGCAGCAAGGCCCAGGCCGCTTCCCTGCACAAACTGAAAAAGGAAACCTGGGCCAAGAAACTGCGCGAGCCACGCTACGGCGCAGAGTGGCAGCTGGCTAAATCGACCGACCTGTGCAAGGGAGACGTGGTGATCGTTGAAGCCGGTGACCTGGCCGACTCGGTGATCCCGGCCGACGGCGAAGTCATCGAAGGCGCGGCCTCGGTGGACGAATCGGCCATTACCGGTGAGTCGGCACCGGTTATCCGGGAAAGTGGCGGCGACTTTTCGGCCGTGACCGGGGGAACACGGGTGCTGTCGGACTGGATCGTCGTTCGAGTGACCACCGATCCCGGCGAAACCTTCGTCGACCGCATGATCGCGATGGTCGAGAACGCCAAGCGACAAAAAACCCCGAATGAAATTGCCTTGTCGATTTTATTGGTCGCACTGACGATCGTGTTTCTGGGGGTGACGGTGACGCTCCTGCCGTTCTCACTGTTCGGGGTTGCAGTGGCCAAATCCGGAACCCCCGTCTCGATCACCGTCCTCATCTCGTTGCTGGTCTGCCTGATTCCCACGACCATTGCCGGCCTGCTCTCGGCCGTCGGTGTGGCGGGCATGAGCCGCATGATGGAGGCCAACGTGATTGCCACGTCCGGCCGAGCCGTGGAAGCTGCCGGCGACGTGGACGTTCTGCTACTCGACAAAACCGGGACCATTACGCTGGGCAATCGCCATGCCTCGGCCTTTTTACCGGCACCGGGCATCAAGGAAGCTGAACTGGCGGATGTGGCGCAACTGGCCTCCCTGGCCGACGAAACCCCCGAGGGGCGCAGTATCGTCGTTTTGGCCAAGCAGCGTTTCAATCTGCGGGAACGGGAAATCGGCGCACTCGACGCCCACTTCGTGCACTTTTCGGCGCAAACGCGAATGAGCGGCGTCAACATGGGCGACCGGCAAATACGCAAGGGCGCTGGCGAGGCCATTCTCAAGCATATCCAGAGCCTGGGTGGCAGCTTTCCCGAAGCCGTGCAGAACAGCATTGAGGAGGTGGCGCGCCGGGGCAGTACGCCGCTGGTCGTCGCCGACGGGCCCAAGGTGCTGGGCGTGATCGAACTCAAGGACATCGTCAAGGGCGGGATCAAGGAGCGTTTTCTCGAGCTGCGGCGCATGGGCATCAAGACCGTGATGGTGACCGGCGACAACCGGGTCACCGCCGCCGCCATCGCCGCAGAGGCTGGCGTCGATGACTTTCTGGCGGAAGCGACACCCGAACAGAAATTGCAGTTGATCCGCGACTACCAGGCCGAAGGCCGGCTGGTGGCCATGACCGGCGACGGCACCAATGATGCCCCGGCATTGGCCCAAGCGGATGTCGCCGTGGCGATGAACTCGGGGACTCAGGCCGCCAAGGAAGCCGGGAACATGGTGGACCTGGACAGCAACCCGACGAAGTTGATCGAAGTAGTGGAAACCGGCAAACAGATGCTGATGACCCGAGGCTCGCTGACCACTTTCTCGATTGCCAACGACATCGCCAAGTATTTCGCGATCGTGCCAGCGGCCTTTGTCACTACGTACCCTCAGCTCGCGGCACTCAACATCATGGGGCTGACAAGCCCGAACTCGGCGGTGCTGTCAGCGGTTATCTTCAACGCTCTGATCATCATCTTCCTGATTCCCCTGGCACTTAAAGGCGTGAAGTACCGTCCGGTTGGCGCCGCCTCGCTGTTGCGCCGCAACATGTTGATCTATGGGCTGGGTGGCGTGATCGTTCCATTCATTGGCATAAAAGTGATCGACATGGTGCTGTTTGCCGTCGGTCTGACTTAAGGGAGCACTGTCATGGCTTCTCTACTGCGCCCGGCGTTTACCCTGTTCATTGCATTGTCGTTGATCACCGGCCTGGCCTATCCACTGCTCACGACGGAGATTGCCAGGTGGGTCTTCCCTTCTCAGGCTGCGGGCAGCCTGATTGAACGGGATGGCAAAACCGTAGGTTCGTCGTTGATCGGTCAGAGCTTCAGCGATCCCGGGCATTTCTGGAGTCGCCCGTCTGCGACCAGCCCCATGCCCTACAACGCGGCGGCATCATCCGGATCGAACCTGGGGCCACTGAATCCCGCACTTGCAGACGCGATCAAGGGCCGCATCGATGCCTTGCATGTTGCCGACCCAGGCAACACCGCGACCATCCCCGCCGACCTGGTCTACAGCTCGGCCAGTGGCCTCGACCCCCATATCAGCATCGCAGCAGCCCAGTATCAGGCGGGCCGAATTTCGCGGGTGCGCAACTTGCCCATAGAGCGCGTTCGGCAACTGATTGCCGAGCACTCTGAAGGCATGCTCTTTGGATTCCTGGGCGAGCCTCGGGTCAACGTATTGACATTGAATCTGGCACTCGACGCCCTGCATTGAGTGGTAACTCACACACGGTGGCCCTGATGGCCGAACAACGTCCAGACCCGGATCAGCTCCTGGCCCAGATTCGCGAAGAAGAAGCGCAGGCCAAACGCGGTCGGTTGAAAATTTTTTTCGGCGCCAGCGCTGGAGTTGGCAAGACCTACGCGATGCTGGCGGCCGCCCAAACGGCGCAACAACAGCACATCGATGTACTGATCGGCGTGATCGAAACCCATGGTCGCGCTGAAACCCAGGCGCTGACCAAAGGCCTGGACGTGCTGCCGCTCAAACAGGTCATCGACAAGAACCGCACGCTGACCGAGTTCGATCTGGACGCCGCCCTGTTGCGCAAACCGCAGCTGATCCTGATCGACGAACTGGCCCATTCCAACATCATCGGTTCGCGCCATCCAAAACGCTGGCAGGACGTCGAAGAACTGCTCAGCGCCGGTATCGATGTCTGGTCCACCATGAATGTTCAGCACCTTGAGAGCCTGAATGACATCGTCGGTGGTATTACCGGTATTCGGGTCTGGGAGACCGTGCCCGACCATGTGTTCGACACGGCCGATGAAGTGATCATCGTCGACTTGCCGCCGGATGACCTTCTGCAACGCCTCAAGGAAGGCAAAGTGTATCTGCCTCATCAGGCCGAACGTGCCGTGCAGAACTTCTTCCGCAAAGGCAACCTGATCGCTTTGCGTGAACTGGCGTTGCGTCGTACCGCCGACCGTGTCGACAGCGAGATGCTGCAATACCGCACAAGCAGTGCAGTCAAGCCTGTCTGGGGCACCCGCGACTCGCTGCTCGCGTGCGTCGGCCCGCATGAACAGGGGGAAAAAACCGTACGCTCGACAGCTCGACTGGCCGCTCAGCTCAACGTGCCGTGGCATGCTGTGTATGTCGAAACATCTGCCTTGCAGCGCCTGCCTGAGACGAAGCGCCGTCGCATTCTGGCGACCCTGAAACTGGCCCAGGAGATGGGCGCCCAAATCTCGACACTGGCCGGACAGGACGTTGCCGAGGCGCTGGTCAAGTACGCACGGCAGCACAATCTCTCCAAAGTCGTGATGGGGCGCGACGACCACCCTCATCGTCGTTTCTGGAAGGGGATACTCGCCGATCGAATTGGTGCGCTGGGTACTGACCTGGACGTGATTCAAGTCTCTCTTGCGACCAGCCCGCGTACTCAGACCGAGCCCCGGTCCACGAAAACCGAGACCCCGGTGATGTGGCGTTCCTATATTTGGAGCGCGGCACTCTGTGCGGTGATGACCCTTGCGGCTTTACCTCTGGCACAGGTGCTGGAACAGGCCAATATCGTCATGCTGTTCTTGCTGGCCGTGGTCGCCGTCGCCGTTCGCTTTGGTCGCGGCCCAGCGATTCTGGCGGCCTTTTTGTCAGTGGCCGCATTCGATTTCTTTTTTGTGGCGCCGCGCTATTCGTTCGCCTTCGCCGATATTCAATACCTGGTGACCTTCAGCGTCATGCTCGTGGTCGCACTGGTGATCGGACAGATGACCGCCGGCCTGACCTACCAGGCACGGGTGGCTCAAAAGCGCGAAGACCGCATGCGGGCGCTGTATGAAATGTCGCGCCTGTTGTCCGCAGCGCTGATGACCGAGCAAGTCGCCGACATCAGCGCACGCTTTCTCTCCGACGAGTTTGGTGCAAGGTCTGCCCTGCTGGTCGCCGATGACAACAATAAACTGCTGCCCCCCATGGTCACGGGAGATGCACCGCAAGTGGACGTAGCCATCGCCCAGTGGTCATTCGACAAAACCGAACCGGCCGGGTATGGCACCGACACCCTGCCTTCGAGTTCTACGCTCTATCTGCCGTTGTCAGCCCCAATGCGGGTGCGCGGTGTGTTGGCCGTGCAACCGCGCGACACGAGCCGGCTGGTGGTGCCGGAGCAGCGACGCCTGCTTGACACCTGTGCATCACTGCTGGCCATCTCGCTTGAGCGGATTCACTACATCAACGTGGCTCAGGACACGACGGTTCAAATGGAATCCGAACGATTGCGCAACTCGTTGCTATCGGCCATTTCCCACGACCTGCGCACCCCGCTGTCGGTTATGGTTGGGCTCGCCGAAGCGCTCAAACTCACCAAGCCACCGCTGACCGGCGAAGCAGCCGAGATCGCCACGGCGGTGGGTGCATCGGCGCTGCGCATGAATACGCTGGTCAATAATCTGCTGGACATGGCGCGCCTCGAATCCGGCAAAGTGATATTGAATCGGCAGTGGCAACCCATCGAAGACGTGGTGGGCAGCGCCCTGCGAGCCATCCAGCCGATTTTGGACAAACATTCGGTGCAGGTCGCGATGGACGATGATTTGCCGCCCGTCCACATCGATGCGGTACTGATCGAACGCGTCCTCATCAACCTGATCGAGAACGCCGTCAAATACACGCCTCAAGGCACCACCATCAAGCTGGGAGCCACGGCCAAGCCTGACAACATCGAGTTGTGGGTCGCCGACGAAGGACCAGGGTTACCGCATGGTCACGAAGAGGCGATCTTCAGCAAATTCATGCGCGGCAAGAAGGAAAGCTCGATACCAGGCGTCGGGCTGGGGCTGGCCATCTGTCGAGCCATCGCAAAAGCTCATGGAGGAACCATCCTGGGTGTTACACGCCCAGAGGGCGGTGCGCGCTTCACGTTACGTCTTCCCCGTGAGGAGCCTCCAGTCATCGACCCCTTTGATCAGAAAATCGACAAGGAATAGCCATGACCGAGTCGGCACTGCACGTCCTGATTATCGAAGACGAGAAGGAAATCCGCCGCTTCGTGCGTATGGCTTTGCAAGCTGAAGGCTTGGAAGTTCATGAAGCCGATACTTTTCACCGTGGCCTCATCGACGCAGGAACACGCCATCCGGACCTGATTGTGCTCGACCTCGGACTTCCCGACGGCGACGGCATTGACCTGATCCGGGACGTAAGGAGCTGGTCGCCAGTGCCCATTATTGTGTTATCGGCCCGGGGTGCTGAGTCAGACAAGATCCTGGCGCTGGACACTGGTGCAGACGATTATCTGGTGAAGCCTTTTGGCACCGGGGAACTACTCGCCCGCGTTCGCGCATTGTTACGCCGACACGTGAAAGATACCGAAAACAACTCGGTACTGTGCTTTGGTGACGTGCGAATCGATGTCGAACGCCGCGTCGTGGAACGCTCAGGCACTCCGTTACACCTGACGCCACTGGAATACCGTCTGCTGGTCCATCTTTGCTCGCATCCGAACCGGGTCCTGACACACCAGCAACTGCTCAACGCGGTATGGGGCCCATCGCACACCACTGATACGCCTTACCTTCGAGTATTCATGGGTGGCCTGCGAAAGAAAGTCGAGGCTGACCCTTCCCAGCCACGACACCTCATCACCGAAACCGGTGTTGGATACCGTTTTATTTCTTGAAGCTGCAAATAGAGGATATTGGCAGTTTTTGGCCAAACGTAACTGGGCGCGTCGAGGTCGTTAACTGGCGATATGAAAGGCGATCGCTGCTCACATGAACATAGATATCTGGTCTGTGGCAGCTCAACGAAGTGAAGGGTTCCGGGGCGTAAAATTCAAGCGGGGTCGGTCAATTCGCGAGCTGCGGCGCGCTCTGTGTCGCCGGGACCGGCAACACCGCAATTTTGTACGGATCGAATATCCTCAGCATCTGACCGTTATCCCGCAGCCCTTGCAACAACTTGCCGAATGCCTCGCTGCTGATGGGCGAGGCCGGGCGCAGGATCGCGTAATGGTGATAGACCTGATCGACGCGCTCGGACACCAGAAATTGATCGGCAACCTTGTCGTTGTGCAAAAAATAGTCGCTGAGATAGGAGCGCGTGACCAGGGCGATGTCGGCGCGCCCGCGCAGCACCATCAGCAAGTTGCTGTCATGGGAATACGTCAGCGTAGCGTTGTAGTTCTGCGCGAGGAATTTGGGATCGGCATTGAAGCCGGCAAATTCGTAGTGATAGCCGCTGAACATCGCCAGGCGCTTGCCCGTCAGGTCGGCAAAGTAGTTTTGCTGGCGCACTGGCTGACCTTCACGCTGGCGTTGCGCGACAAAAATCTCGGCGTCTTCCAGGCCCATGTCGACGCTGGTGTGGGGGATGTCCTTCCAGCCCCAGTCGGGGTTTTCGAAGATCGCCATATCGACCCGGCCTTGTTTGAAATCGCCGAAACGCCGGGGAATGGAGGTGGGTACCAGGACGAACTGATAGTCGCTTTGCAGGGCGTTGAGCGCCTCGACCAATTGCGGCAGCAAACCGGTGTCGGCACCGGACTCCGGGCGCACGGTGTAGGGCGGAAAGTGCGCCGCACCGATACGCACCAACTGTGCAGCCTGGGACGGCAGTATCCATAACGCAACAAGCGCCATCAGCAAAAGCCGCGAAGCCGTCCGAATTGGCGAAGACATCAAAACTACCACTCCAAAAAAGTACTGCATCAATGCATTCAAGCTAGGTGGTTTCACCCAATTAGCCAGTTTCCTGCCGACCAATGCAATCTAATTATTTTCCCCCAGCACCAGAATCAGCGCCTCGTCGGCCAGTTGATCGAGGTTCATGCTGCCACCGGCGCGAAACCAGGTGGTGGTCCAGGACAGTGCCCCGGTGAGAAAGCGTCGCGTGACAAACACATCACCGCGAATGAGACCGGCACTCTTCGCTTCCCCCAGTACCTGCAACCAGATGTCTTCGTAAATATCGCGCAACGCCAGGACCTTGGCCTGCCCGTCCTCGGACAGTGAGCGCCATTCGTAGACCAGCACCGCCATGGCCTCGCCACTGCCGCCCATGATCGACTGCAATTCGCAACGGATCAGCGCCAGCACCCGCTCGCGCACGTTGCTGGCGTCGGCAATGGCCGCACGCATCAGCGCGGTGTTGTAGTGAATGGTCTCCTCCATCACCGCCCGCAGGATTTCTTCCTTGCTTTTGAAGTGATGAAAAATGCTCCCTGACTGAATGCCCACGGCACCGGCCAGGTCGCGCACGGTGGTGCGTTCGTAGCCTTTATTGCGAAACAGGTGAGCCGCCACTTGCAGGAGCTTGCCGCGGGCACTGTCCGGATCGGTCAATTGGCCGTTTTCGACCAGTTCGTGCATGACCCTCAGGGCTTTTTGCTCGTCCACCCGTTTTCTCCTACAGTCGAGATCACCGCTAAAACAGCGGGGTTGCGCGGGCAATTTAAGCTGCTGCCCGCAACCAAGCAAGCGCTCGGGCAGAAGTTATTTTAGCCGTTTACAAACCAAGCGCTTGCTTGGTAGTCTCGAGGCACTTCTGTCGGAGGTGGTTATGGAGTTGACTGCGCCAAAAACGATCCGCATCGGTTGCGCCAGCGCGTTCTGGGGCGACACCTCGACCGCCGCCGCGCAACTGGTGGAAGCTGGGCGCCTGGACTATCTGGTCTTCGACTACCTGGCGGAAATCACCCTGTCGATCATGGCCGGCGCACGGATGAAAGATCCCCAGGCCGGCTATGCCAGCGACTTCATCGAAGTGCTCAGTCCGCTGCTCAGCCAACTCTGCGAACAAAAGATCCGGGTCATCAGCAACGCCGGCGGGGTCAACCCACAGGCCTGCGCCGCCGCGCTGCAAGCGGCGTGCGACAAGGCCGGCGTCGCACTGAAGATCGCCGTCCTGCTGGGCGATGACCTGCAACCGCAGTTCAAACAGCTGGGTTCTCGCGGCATCCATGAGATGTTCAGCGGCGCGCCCCTGCCGCCCCTGTGCGTCTCGACCAACGCCTACCTGGGCGCACCGGGCATTGTCGAAGCCCTGCGCCTGGGGGCGGACATCGTGATCACCGGGCGCGTGGTCGACAGCGCTGTGGTCAGCGCCGCCCTGGTGCATGAGTTCGGCTGGTCGTGGCATGACTACGACAAGCTGGCCCAGGCGGCCCTGGCCGGCCACATCATCGAATGCGGCGCCCAGTGCACCGGCGGCAACTTCACCGATTGGCGCGACGTGCCCGACTACGAACACATCGGATTTCCCATCGTCGAAGTCAGCGCCGACAGCCAGTTCATCGTCAGCAAACCCGAAGGCTCTGGTGGGCTGGTCACCGCGCTGACGGTGGGCGAGCAAATGCTTTATGAAATCGGCGACCCGAGGGCCTATCTGCTGCCCGACGTGGTCTGCGATTTCACCCGGGTCAAACTCGTGCAGCAAGGCAAAAACGCGGTGCAGGTGCACGGCGCGAAGGGATTGCCGCCGACCGATCAATACAAAGTCAGCGCCACCTACCCGGATGGTTTTCGCTGCACCGCCAGTTGCCTGATCGCCGGCATCGATGCAGTCGACAAGGCTCGGCGGGTCAGCGAAGCGATCATCAACAAGACCTCGGAGATCTTCAGCCAGCGCGGCTGGGCGCCCTATAGCGAGGTCAACATCGAACTGCTCGGCAGCGAGGCCACTTACGGCCCCCACGGCCAGCGCCACGACAGCCGCGAAGTGGTGATCAAACTCGCCGTGCGCCACCCGAGTAAACAGGCATTGATCGTGTTCTCCCGGGAAATAGCCCAGGCTGCCACCGGCATGGCGCCGGGACTGACCGGGATTGTCGGCGGCCGCCCCACCGTGTATCCGCTGATCCGCCTGTTCTCGTTCCTGATCGACAAAACCGCCTGCACGCTGGAAATTGATCTCATGGGCCAGCGCCATCCGTGCGCCCTGCCCGCCGTCGATCTGCTCGACAGCGCCGACTTGCCCGCGCCGTTCGAGCCACCCAAACCCGCGGGCCTGGCGGACGCCAGCGTGGCGCTGGTCAAACTGGCGGTGGCCCGTTCGGGCGACAAGGGCAACCACAGCAACATCGGCGTGATGGCCCGCGACCCCGAGTACCTGCCCTGGATCGCCGAAGCCTTGACCCCGGCGGTGCTCGTCGACTGGATGAGCCATGTGCTGGACCCGATCCACGGCCGTGTCGAGCGCTGGTATCTACCCGCCTCCCACAGCCTGAACTTCCTCCTGGAAAACGCCCTCGGGGGCGGCGGTGTCGCCAGCCTGCGGATCGACCCACAAGGCAAGGCGTTCGCCCAGCAACTGCTGGAAATCCAGATTCCGGTGCCTCAGCGCATCGCCGACCAGGTCAACTAGAGGGCTGCCGCCATGGCCTACGATTCGATTTTCAAAGCCGATTTGTTTGCAGGTTTTACCGTCATCGTCACCGGTGGCGGCAGTGGCATTGGCCGTTGCACCGCCCATGAACTGGCCGCCCTCGGCGCGCACGTGCTGCTGGTCGGACGCAAGGCCGACAAGTTGAAAGCCGTCGCTGCCGAAATTGCCGAAGACGGCGGCAGGGCCGACTGGAGCACCTGCGATATTCGCGAGGAAGACGCGGTGACGCACCTGGTTGGCGAACTGATCCGCAAGCACGGCCCGATCCACGGTCTGGTCAACAATGCCGGCGGGCAGTACCCGTCGCCCTTGGCGTCGATCAATCAGAAGGGGTTCGAAACGGTGATGCGCACCAATCTGGTCGGCGGTTTCCTGATGGCCCGGGAAGTGTTCAACCAGTCCATGAGCAAGCACGGCGGCGCCATCGTCAACATGCTCGCCGACATGTGGGGCGGCATGCCGGGCATGGGCCACTCGGGCGCCGCGCGTTCCGGCATGGACAACCTGACCAAGACCGCGGCGTTCGAGTGGGGTTACGCCGGGGTGCGGGTCAACGCCGTGGCGCCGGGCTGGATCGCGTCCAGTGGCATGGACACCTATGAAGGCGCGTTCAAGGCGGTGATCCCGACCTTGCGCGAACATGTGCCGCTTAAGCGGATCGGCACCGAGTCGGAGGTCAGCGCGGCCATCGTTTTCCTGCTCAGCCCGGCGGCGGCGTTCATCAGTGGCAGTACCCTGCGCATCGATGGCGCCGCGAGCCTCGGTGGCCGCGCATGGCCGATTCACAAGGCGACCAACAGTGAGTCGTACAACGGCTTTCACCGTGCGTACCTTCCAGAAGTGCTCAAGGACAAGGAATAACCCATGCCGGTGATTCAGTCGCAACTCGATCCCCACAGCGAACAGTTCGCCCGCAATCGCGCGGCCATGCTGGTGGGGATCGAGCAGGTCCGCGAACTCGAGCAGAACCTGTTGAACAAGGCGGCCGAGGCCAAGCCCAAGTTCGACAAGCGCGGACAATTGCTGCCCCGCGAACGCCTCAATCTGCTGCTGGACCCCGGCGCGCCGTTCCTCGAACTGGCGAGCCTGGCCGGTTACAAACTGCACGACGACAAGGATGGCAGCTCGGCCGGTGGCGGCCTGATCGCTGGCATCGGTTACGTGTCCGGCGTGCGCACCCTGGTGGTGGCGAACAACAGTGCGATCAAGGGCGGAACCATTTCCCCCAGCGGTTTGAAAAAGTCCCTGCGCCTGCAACAGATCGCCATGGAAAACAAACTGCCGGTGATCACCCTCGCCGAAAGCGGTGGCGCCAACCTCAACTACGCGGCGGAGATTTTCGTCGAAGGCGCGCGCAGCTTTGCCAATCAGGCGCGGATGTCGGCCATGGGCCTGCCGCAAATCACGGTGGTGCATGGTTCGGCGACGGCGGGCGGTGCTTATCAACCCGGATTGTCGGATTACGTGGTGGTGGTGCGAGGCAAGGCCAAGCTGTTTCTCGCCGGCCCACCGCTGCTCAAGGCGGCGACCGGTGAAGTGGCGACCGACGAAGCGCTGGGCGGCGCCGAGATGCACGCGCAAGTGGCCGGCACCGCCGAATACCTGGCTGAAAACGATGCCGACGGTGTGCGTCAGGTGCGCGAAATCGTCAGCCTGTTGCCGTGGAACGACCGGTTGCCTGCACTACCGGAACGTCACTGGGAAGAACCGCTCTACCCCATCGATGAATTGCTCGGCCTGATCCCGGATGATCCGAAAAAGCCCTACGACGTCCGCGAGATCATCGCGCGCATCGCCGATGGTTCGAACTTCCTCGAGTTCAAGGGCGAGTTCGACCGGCAAACCGTCTGCGGCCAACTGAAAATCCAGGGCCGCGCCTGCGGCTTCATCGGCAACAACGGCCCGATCACGCCCCAGGGCGCGAGCAAGGCTGCGCAGTTCATCCAGCTGTGCGACCAGAGCCAGACGCCGCTGCTGTTTTTTCATAACACCACGGGATTCATGGTCGGCACCGAATCGGAACAGCAAGGCGTGATCAAGCATGGCGCCAAGATGATTCAAGCGGTGGCCAACGCCCGGGTACCGAAACTGACGATCGTCGTCGGCGGTTCCTATGGCGCCGGCAACTATGCGATGTGCGGCCGTGGGCTCGACCCGCGCTTCATCTTCGCCTGGCCCAACAGCCGAACGGCGGTGATGGGCGGCGCCCAGGCCGGCAAAGTGCTGCGCATCGTCACCGAGGCCAAACAGGCCAAGGACGGCCTGGTGCCCGATCCGAAAATGCTCGACATGCTGGAACAGGTCACCGCGCAGAAACTCGACAGTCAGTCCACGGCGCTCTATGGCAGCGCCAACCTATGGGATGACGGCCTGATCGATCCACGCGATACCCGGACCTTGCTCGGTTACTTGCTGGATATCTGTCACGAGGCCGAGGTACGGCCGCTGCAGCCCAACAGTTTTGGTGTAGCCCGCTTCTAGGGCGATCAGGAGAACAACAAGAATGATCTTCACCCAGGAACACGAAGCCCTGCGCCGCACCGTCCGCCAATTCGTCGACAACGAAATCAATCCCCACGTCGAAGAGTGGGAAAAGGCCGGACGCTTTCCGATCCACGAGATCTTCCGCAAGGCTGGCGACCTTGGCCTGCTGGGGATTTCCAAGCCGGAAAAATTCGGCGGCATGGGCCTGGACTACAGCTACTCGATCGTCGCCGCCGAAGAGTTCGGCACCATTCATTGCGGCGGCATTCCCATGTCCATCGGCGTGCAGACCGACATGTGCACCCCGGCCCTGGCGCGTTTCGGCTCCGATGAATTGCGCGATGAATTCCTCCGTCCGGCCATCAGCGGCGAGCAAGTCGGCTGCATCGGCGTCTCCGAAGTCGGTGCCGGTTCCGACGTGGCCGGGTTGAAGACCACCGCGCGCAAGGACGGCGACGATTACGTGATCAACGGCAGCAAGATGTGGATCACCAATTCGCCGTGTGCCGATTTCATCTGTTTGCTGGCCAACACGTCGGACGACAAACCGCACATCAACAAATCGCTGATCATGGTGCCGATGAACACGCCGGGGATCAGCCTCAGCTCGCACCTGGACAAACTCGGCATGCGCAGCTCGGAAACCGCCCAGGTGTTTTTCGACAACGTGCGCGTGCCGCAACGCAACCGCATCGGTCACGAAGGTGCGGGGTTCATGATGCAGATGCTGCAGTTCCAGGAGGAACGCCTGTTCGGCGCGGCGAACATGATCAAGGGGCTGGAGTACTGCGTCGACAGCACGATCGAGTACTGCAAGGAGCGCAAGACCTTCGGCAGTGCATTGATCGACAACCAGGTCATTCACTTCCGCCTGGCCGAATTGCAAACCGAAATCGAATGCCTGCGAGCGCTGGTCTATCAGGCCACCGAGCAATACATCAAGGGGCATGACGTCACTCGCCTGGCGTCCATGGCCAAGCTCAAGGCCGGCCGGTTGGGCCGTGAAGTCAGCGACAGCTGCCTGCAGTACTGGGGCGGCATGGGCTTCATGTGGGACAACCCGGTGGCCCGCGCCTACCGCGATGTACGGCTGGTGTCGATCGGCGGCGGGGCTGACGAAATCATGCTGGGGATCATCTGCAAACTCATGGGCATCCTGCCGGGGAAAAAGAAATGAGCACCTTGCCGGATTGCCAGACCTTGCTGCTCGAACCGCATAACGGCGTGCTGCACATCACCCTCAATCGCCCGGACAGCCGCAACGCCATGAGCTTGCAGATGGTCAGCGAACTGCGCGCGGTGCTGGCGGCGGTGCGCGATGACCGGAGGACCCGCGCCCTGGTCATTGGCGGTGCTGGCGGACACTTTTGCTCCGGCGGCGACATCAAGGACATGGCCAATGCCCGTGCCCAGGGTCCCGACGCTCACCGCGACTTGAACCGATTGTTCGGTGCCCTTCTGCAAGAGGTGCAACACGCGCCGCAAGTGGTAATCACCGTGCTGCAGGGCGCCGTGCTGGGCGGCGGTTTCGGTCTGGCCTGTGTCAGTGACATCGCCCTGGCCGATCATCAGGCGCAGTTCGGCCTGCCGGAAACCAGCCTTGGCCTGCTGCCGGCGCAGATCGCGCCGTTCGTGGTCCAGCGCATCGGTTTGACCCAGGCCCGGCGACTGGCCCTGACGGCGGCGCGATTCGATGGGACCCAGGCGCGACGGATGGGGCTGGTGCATTTTGTCGAGCACGATCCACAAGCACTGGCCGAACGCCTGGATGAGGTGCTGGCCCATGTGCTGTGTTGTGCGCCGGGAGCGAATGCGGCGACGAAAAAGCTGTTGCTGGCAAGTGCTCCACAACCCTCGGATGAGCTGCTGAACGAAGCCGCGCAGTGGTTCAGCGAGGCGGTGACCGGGGCCGAAGGTATCGAGGGAACGATGGCCTTTGTGCAGAAGCGTAAACCGGGGTGGGCCTCCTGAAAAACATCGCTGGCAAGCCAGCTCCCACGGTGGATTTGTGCCACACACAACCCTGTGGGAGCTGGCTTGCCAGCGAAGAGGCCAGCACTTTCACCGCAAAACCAAGGGAAAAACCCATGCCCGCACTCAAGAAAATTCTCATCGCCAACCGCGGTGAAATCGTCTGCCGCATCCAGCGTACTGCCCAGGCCCTGGGCTACCGCACCGTCGCCGTGTTCAGCGATGCCGACGCCGATGCGCTGCACGTGAAGATGGCCGATGAAGCGGTGAACATCGGCCCGGCTACGGTGCAACAGTCTTATCTGAACATTCCGGCAATCATCGAGGCCGCCCGGCGCACCGGCGCGGATGCGATCCATCCCGGCTACGGCTTTCTCTCGGAAAACGCCGGCTTCGCCCTCGCCTGTCAGCACGCTGGCATCATCTTCATCGGCCCCAGTCCCGAGGCGATTGAGTTGATGGGCAGCAAACGCTTGTCGAAGATCGCCATGCTCGAGGCCGGTGTGCCGTGCATCAAAGGCTATCAAGGTGCCGAACAGGACGACGCGACCCTGAGCCGCGAAGCCGAACGCATCGGCTATCCGCTGATGATCAAGGCCAGTGCCGGCGGTGGCGGACGCGGCATGCGCCTGGTGCACTCGGCCAACGAACTGCTGGAATCGATTCGCACCGCACGCTCCGAGGCGCTGCACGGTTTTGGCAGCGACGAACTGATCCTCGAACAAGCCTTGATCGAACCACGGCATGTCGAGGTTCAACTGTTCGGCGACCAGCACGGCAACCTGATCTACCTCGGCGAACGGGATTGTTCGATCCAGCGCCGACATCAGAAGGTCATCGAGGAAGCCCCGTGCCCGGTCATGACCGCCGAGTTGCGCCAGGCCATGGGCGAAGCGGCGCTCAAGGCGGGACGCGCGGTGAATTACGTCGGTGCCGGTACGGTGGAATTTCTGCTGGATGCGCGTGGGCAGTTTTACTTTCTGGAAATGAACACGCGGCTGCAGGTGGAGCATCCGGTGACGGAACTGATCACCGGGCTGGATCTGGTGGCCTGGCAACTGACTGTCGCCGAGGGACAGCCGTTGCCGCTGCGTCAAGAGCAGGTGCAACTCAACGGCCACGCCATGGAAGTACGACTGTATGCCGAAGATCCGGCCCAGGGATTTCTACCGCAAACCGGGCACGTCGAGGCTTGGGAACCTGCAGCGCAACATGCCGTGCGGATCGACCATGGCCTGATCGAAGGCCAGCAGATCAGCCCTTTCTATGACCCCATGCTGGGCAAGATCATCGCCCATGGCACCACCCGCGAGGAAGCCCGGCGCAAGTTACTGCGAGCGGTGCAGGACACCGTGCTGCTGGGAGTGCAGAGCAATCAGCGTTTGCTCGCCAGCCTGCTGGATCATCCACAATTCATCAGCGGCGAATTCAGCACCGGGTTCATCGCGCAGCATTTCGCCGACCATTCCTGCCTGCACCCACATGTCCCCAGCGCCGAGGAACTGGCGATTGCCGCGGCGCTGTTCTATCAGGCCTCTGCTCAATCGCATCGCGCCCCGCTGGCCGGTTGGCGCAACAACGCCAGTGTGCCGCTCCAGTATTCTCTGGGTTTGGAGGATCAGACGTGGTCGGTGGAGCTGAAGGCTATGCCGGGCAAGGCCTACCGGATTCAGATCGCGACCCGCAGCCTGGATCTGAACATCATCGAGTGCGACGGGCGCTGGGCCACGTTGGAAATCGACGGCATCCGCAAGCGCCATGCCTACCGGCTGGAGGCGCGGCAACTGTGCCTGTTCACCCGTCCGGGCAGTCTGAGCCTGACGGATCGAACCCAGGCGCTGGTCAGCAGTCTGGCCAGCGTCAGTTCCGGCACCCTCAAGGCACCGATGGACGGCGCGATCGTCGATGTGCTGGTCCGTGAAGGCAGCCCGGTGAGCAAAGGCCAATTGCTGGTGGTGCTGGAGGCCATGAAGATGGAGCATCCGCTCAAGTCGGGCATCGACGGCGTCCTCAAGCGCTTGCAGGTGCAGGTGGGCGATCAGGTGAAAAACCGGCAGATTCTGTTGGAGGTCGAATAAGCCGCTAGGCGGATCCGCCGGGTTTGGCTACGCTCAAGCCCTATCAGGACGCGGATACCAGGAACCCTGCAATGCCTCACTGGCTGGTCATTGATCTGGAAGCCACCACCGATGAAGGTGGCTGGCCCATCACGGAAATGGAAATCATCGAAATCGGCGCCACCCTGGTGGACCGCAAGGGCCGGGAGCTGGATCACTTCCAGCGCTTCGTCAAACCGGGACGGCGTCCGTTACTGACATCGTTTTGCCGGGAACTGACCCACATAACCCAGGCCAATATCGATGCCGCGCAGCCATTGGACGAGGTATGGGAATCGTTCGAGCGTTGGCTCGGCCAACATCGCACGCACCTTGAAGGCTGGGCCAGTTGGGGCGATTACGATCGCAAACAGCTGCTTCAGGAATGGCAGCGCCTGCACATCGACAGTGCACTGGCCAAGGTGCAACACATGAACCTCAAGCAGCGTTTTGCCAAGGTCCGACGCCTGGAGCGCCCGCTGGGGCTCAATGGTGCCCTGCAACTGGCGGGTTTGCAGTTCACCGGCCAGCAACACCGGGCGCTGGAAGATGCGCGCAATACCGCACGGCTGCTGCCACTGGTTCTTCCCCTTTAGAGAGGTGACTCGGCGTTGGGCGTTGTGCATACTGGCCGGCCCTTTTTAGCCCTTTTCGAGGAATCGCCCATGTTTAAAGTCAACGAGTACTTCGACGGCAACGTCAAGTCGATCGCCTTTGACAACGTTGAAGGTCAGGCGACCATCGGTGTCATGGCTCCGGGTGACTACGACTTCGGTACCAGCCAGCGTGAAATCATGCACGTGGTGTCCGGCGCGTTGACCATTCAACTGCCGGATAGCACCGAATGGGAAACTTTCAACGCCGGCGAACAGTTCAACGTTCCGGCCAATAGCAAGTTCAAGGTGAAAGTGGCCGTCGCCACCGCTTACCTGTGCGAATACCGCGGCTAACCCCCGGGTTTCACAGCAACAAAAAAATGCCCGTGTCCAAGGACACGGGCATTTTTTATTGAGCGCCGTTACTCGAGGATGGTCACCGGCATACCGACTTGCAGCCGGCCATTGCCGTCATTGACCAGATTCTGGCCGAACATCGCGCCATCGGCTTCGGACCGGTACTTCTGCAGGGAGGCCAGGGGTTCGCGATCTGCGCTGCGCTCGCCGGTCTGCGGATCGATGGTGGTCAAAATGCAACGCGCGCACGACTTGACCACCCGGAACTCGACATCGCCGATGCGAATGCGCTTCCAGCTATCCTCGGCATACGCCTCGCTGCCTTCGATCACCAGATTCGGCCGAAAACGCAGCATTTCCAGCTCACGTCCGACTTTTTGCGACAGGTCTTCCAGCGATGCCTGGCCGATCAGCAGCAGCGGATACCCATCGGCAAACGCCACCTGATCGTCGTCCTTGCCATAACCGGCCTCGGTCATGCGCGCACGCTCCAATGGCACTTGTACCAGACGGGTCGGCTTGCCAATGAATTGGCTGACCCAAGCGCCCGCCTCGTCGCCGGCATCGGGCACACGCAGGGTGTCGCGCCAGATGGTGACGCCACGCAGTTCGGCGTCGCTTGCGGGCAAGGCGATATCGATCGGTGGGTGACCGGGGGCGCTGAGGGTCAAGCCGCCTTCAGCATTCCACAGCGCTGACAGTTGGCTCATCTGCGCCACCGCACGCTGGGTCAAAAAGCGCCCGCTGGCCTCATCGACCAGCATCCAGCGTCGATCTCCGTCCAGCCCCAGTTTGTCGAGGCTGACCTGCTGCAAAGGCTCACCCTTGCCGGATTTCAACGGATAACGATAAAGCGCGCTCAGACGCAACATGACCAGCTCCCTGGGAGGTAAAAACGCCACCCTATACGAGCTTGATCGCTGAATCAAAGGCCAAAAAACAGTGGGAGCGGCTCGCCGGAGAAAGCGACTTCACAGACTCAGCCGGCTCCTACACGTTATTTCCGGGCGTGGTCAGGCCGGCACGGCGTCGAGCATCAGGCGCTGACGCACCACGTCGACGAGTTTATCGGGCTGGAACTTGGAGAGGAAATTATCGCAGCCAACCTTCTTGACCATGGAGTCGTTGAAGCTGCCGGACAAAGAGGTGTGCAGCACCACATACAGGCCCCGCAGACGTGGATCGTTGCGGATCTCGGTGGTCAGGCGATAGCCGTCCATTTCCGGCATTTCCGCATCGGTGAAAACCATCAGCAGTTTGTCGGTCATGTTGACGCCGGTATCGGCCCAGCCCTTGAGCATGTTCAGCGCCTTCAAGCCATCGCTGGCAATGTGCATCTTCACGCCCAACTGCCCGAGCGTGTCACGCAATTGCGCCAGGGCCACATTCGAGTCATCCACCAGCAACACTTCACGACCACGGGCACGCTCCAGCACCGGATCGTCGAGTTTGTCGCGGGATACCTTGGCGTTGTACGGGACGATTTCCGCCAGGACTTTTTCAACGTCGATGATTTCCACCAACTGATCGTCGACCTTGCTGATGGCGGTCAGGTAATGCTGACGACCGGCGCTGGTCGGCGGCGGCAGAATGGCTTCCCAGTTCATATTGACGATACGGTCCACACCACCCACCAGGAATGCCTGTACCGAACGGTTGTACTCGGTGACGATGATCGTGCTGTTCGGGCCCGGCACCAGTGGACGCATGCCGATGGCCTGGGACAGGTCAATCACCGGCAGGGTCTGGCCACGCAGGTTGACCACGCCACAAACGAACGGGTGACGCTGAGGCATCAGGGTCAGCTTCGGCAGTTGCAGGACTTCCTGCACTTTAAAGACGTTGATCGCAAACAATTGCCGTCCGGCCAGCCGGAACATGAGAATTTCCAGGCGATTCTCACCCACCAGTTGCGTACGTTGGTCTACCGTATCGAGAATGCCGGCCATTCAATGACTCCTGGGCTTGTTCTGATGAATTCACTAATAGAGGGTTATCGGCTGTTTTTGCCGGAGCTTGACCCCTTGCAAAATGCCACGCACAGGCATTGATGTCACATTAACATCATGCTTTACTGGCGTTGTGATTTCATCTGCTACACTCCTGCAACGCGACCACAGCTTTCGCGTTCGGTTCCTTTGCGTAAGGGATTCCCCTAGCATCAATCAGGTAAAACCTGATATTCGCAATATCCAATAGCCATTAATGTGACGCCATTCTCATTGCATGAATGGAGTCAGGCTTGTGTGTGCGATTGCAGGTAAGTGGCCAGCCACCCTTTCTATTACTACTGCCCGCACTCCAGCCGGCTGTAGCGCGATCCCACGACCAAACGGTTACGTCGGGACGCTGTCCGTCCTGATCGACACGCGCGACATCCCCTCATTAGTCATGACGTTGTGGAGATAAGCATGCCGAACAATCGCAATGAATGGGCACAGCGGATCCCTGAATTTATCGTCGAAGCTGAAACACTCCTGGCCAAGACCGAGGAATGCCTGAGTCATTTGCAACTGATCAGCAATGACAAGGACGCGATCGACTGCATGCTCAGTACCCTCCTCAAGCTGGCCAACAAGGCCGATGCCCTGGCGCTGGCCGCTGTTTCGGAATTCTCCTTACACATACACGGCTTGCTGAATCATGCGCAGAATCATATGGACCTGCATGACGAGGCCCTGAGCGCGCTGAAAGACTGCCTGACACTGATTGCCTGGCAACTCGAACTCATCGACCAGAAAACCGGCCAGCTCAGCCTTGATGAGAGTGAACAGACCACCCTGATTGAAGCGTTTGCCTGTCAGGTTGGACAAAGTCAGTTTCGGCCACCGGTTAATTCCAAACCCTTCACAATCATTTCCTATGCTGAACAGACTTAAGAACGACAGAACGCCCCGTATTTCTTTTTTCCCCAATGACGACTCAGCAACTTGAGCAAACACACATCGCAACTGGCTATTGCATATTTAAGCGACAACCCCCAACAAATAACTAATCTCCTCGACAGCCGACAGCCTAGGGTTTTGCCTGATATTAAATGACAAAAACCTATAGACAAACGGCACCCCCTGCGCCGACGAAACAGCCTCCTTTTTGCTGGCTGGAGCCAGGGTTTGGACTCGTGTTTCCTGACTCCAAGGACATCTATCGCGTACGCGACCAACGGTATCTTAAGTGTTATTATGCCGCCCAATAGTTTGCGTCAAGTAATGGCACCGTGATTGCAGACGGTCGTAATCCGATCAAGTTCAAGACTGGATTCTTAGTCAGAATACGCCCCGTTGAAGTCGATGCCTGATACTAAAAAACATAGACCCGTCAGCTTGCATGACCGGTCTGCCCGCAGCGAACATCCATTGGCTCCATCCGCTATGCACGCCAGCCTCAAGTCCATCGCCAAGTGGCCACCTTCCAGAGAAAATGCAAGTCGGTTCACCCTTGCTCTGTGCGCCGCCTCGACGCTCGGCAATCTGCTGATCTACAGCCTGTCCGCGTATCTGCCACCAGGTTTGCTGGTGCTCAACATAGCGGCACTGGGCTGCGTCTGGATGCAGTATCACCTGTCGCGCAAGTCGATCAAATTTCAGCCTCAGGAGTTGGCCGACCGCTTGTTGCAGGTTCAGGAAAACGAGCGTCATCGACTGAGCCGGGAACTGCATGACGACATCGGTCAGTTGCTGACGGCAGCAAAGCTTCAAAGTGACTGGCTCAGGCGCCGGATGCCGGAAGACCTGCAGGGACAATGCTCGGTGCTCTGCGATACGCTGGACGAAACCCTGACCAAAGTTCGCGATGTATCGGCCATCCTCAATCCCCGACAACTGACCAGCCTTGGGCTGGAAGCCAGCCTGCGTGCGCATTTACTCAAGACGCTGACCAATACGTCGGTACACTGGAGCCTCGAATGCCACCAACGCCTGACGGGCATCCCGGAAGAAATGGCAGTGGCCGCTTTTCGAATCACTCAGGAAGCGATCACCAACATACTGCGGCATGCCGAAGCGAAAAACCTTCTGGTCTGCCTCCAGCGCTTGCCGCAAGGCCTGTCGCTGCTGATCAGTGACGACGGCCTGGGGTTTGCGCCGGCTACAGATCCCGGTCGCGAGGGGCAACGCGGTATGGCCGGGATGTCGGAACGGATCGCTCAGTTGGGTGGCACACTGACCGTGACCAGCGAACCGGGCAAAGGCACTCAAATCGAAGCTCTCCTCCCTTGGGCACCTCGCGCGCTCGAACGGGCCAGTACGAAAAAGGTTATACATTGACTTGTAACTTACTTCTGGTGGATGACCACTCGCTGATCAGGGCTGGCGTACGCGCCCTGGTGCTCGACCTTCCTGGCTACGCGGTCATTGGCGAAGCCGATGACGGCTCGCAATTGCTCGCGATGGTCGAGCATCTGTCCCCGGATATCGTACTGCTGGACATTTCCATGAAGCAAATCGGCGGCGTTGAAGCCTTGCAGCAGCTCAAGCGTATACGCCCTCAGGCCAAGGTGCTGATCCTGTCGATGCACACCGACCCGGCACTGATCATGCAGGCGCTGGAATCGGGCGCCCATGGCTACCTGCTCAAGGACACCACAGCCACTGAACTGGAACAGGCGCTGGAGGCGTTGCGAAACAACGAACGTTACCTGAGCCCGGCCATCGCCCATACGGTTATCAACCAGGCGCTGACCCGAACCCAGAAAAACCAGACGGAATCCGCTGACTCGCACAACCTGACGCCCCGTCAGCTGGAAATCCTTCGTTTGATTGTTCGAGGAAAATCCACCCGGGAAATCGCCAACGGCCTGGGCCTGAGCGTCAAGACTGTCGAAACCCATCGCTCGCAGATCATGAAACGCTTGCAGATCTTCGATGTGGCAGGCCTTGTTTTATTCGCCGTGCGCGAGCAGATCATCAGCCTGGACGATTAACGCTGGCGCCCAACAACGGCGAATGTTCGGGCAAATGCACCCGTAACGCCCCCGGTCGAGCCGAGAATCGCAGGCTGTCACCTTCCAGCGGCTCGCCATCGAGGTTGATGTAGAGGCCTTCAGAGGCCTTGATCTCGACCCATGGCAGGCGTGCCCGCACGAACATATTGTCGATACCAAAGCCATCGGCCAGCAGGTTCTTCAAGGTGCCCACCAGTTCCTGCGGTGCCGGCAAAATGCTGATATCGAGCAGACCGTCGTCCGCCAACGCTTGTGGACATAACACATGGCCGCCTCCCGCCTGCCGGCCATTCCCGATGCCCAACGCCAACAGCTCGCCACTCCAGTGAAAATCCGGCCCGTGCAACTCGCCATAAGCCGCGTGCAACTCACTGAAACGTGACAGGCCCGTGAAGAGATACGCAGCGCCACCGAGGACTTTTTTCAGCTCCTCCGAGGTATTGGCGGTGACCTGGCTGCCGAAACCGCCCGTGGCCATGTTCAGGAACACTTGCCCGCCCACGTCCCCCAGATCGATGACGCTGGGCGCACGCTCCAGAAGTTCCAGTGCCTGATCCGGCTCCAGAGGAATACCGGCGGCGCGGGCAAAATCATTGGCGGTTCCCAGAGGCATCAGCACCAGACTGGCCTCGGTCGAATGCGCCGCCATGGCCTCGGCAATATCACGCAACGTGCCATCGCCACCGCCAGCAACGATTCGCCGGTAGCCGGCGGTCAGTGCTTCATTCACCAGCCGCTGCGCGTCACCGGCCTCCCAGGTCACCCGGACAGCCAGTTCCCAACCCTGCTCACGCTTGCTTTCGACGGCAGCACGCACTGCCTCGTTGAGCGCCTGTTTACCATGCAATATCAACAGCGCCTTGCGTTCGCTCATCGGTGTCACTCCCGAAATTGATTGGCCTATGGGAGATGTTGACCGCGACGCTACCGATAAAAGTCGCAGGACATTGAATTATTTCCAGTCGAGTCGACTTGAGCCCTATGTAGCGGGATTTTTCTTACAAAACGTGAGGAATCGGCTCAATTGACCAGAAAGTGTGATTGGTCCACTTTGGTGCCTTCGGCTTTTAGTGATCAGCAACACAAACGCAAGGACGTGCCATGCAGAGCCATCACTTCAGCCTATCGGTGTTTCCGGTCGCACCGCTCGCAGAGAAACAGGCCAACCAGCCGGCTGAAATCAAAAACAGCATGAAATCCAACGGAGAAGTTGATATGGAACCTCGCGTCATTGAACTGGAAACACGCCTCAAGTCCATCCGAAGGGACATGGAAGACATTCGCAGTGACGTCAAATCCATCAAGCACCGACTCGCCTATTCAGCTGGCGGAACAGCCGTAGTCCTCGGGCTTCTCGGCTGGATCGCCAATAGTCGTTTCGAGCAGCTCGTGACACTGCTTCTGGCGAATTAAAGCCTCATCAACGCAAAACCCGGTTCGATCAACCGGGCTTGCAAGGCGAAGATTGTTCACCGGGTCAGCCCAGGACTTCGCTCAACGGTATGAAGTACACACTGTCACCTGCGACAAGCGTACGATCCTCGAGCACCTCAACCAGTCCATCGGCCCAGGCGGCGCTGCGCAACACCCCGGAACTCTGGTTCCTATAGATGATCGCCCGACCATTCTCCAGGCGACCGCGCAAATACTCGCGTCGATTGCCGGCTTTGAGCCAGTCAAATCCCGCCTGTACCTGCACTTTCAACGGCTCGACTTCTTTTACCCCCTGACGACGCAGGAGATAGGGCCGTGTCAGCAAGGCAAAGGTCACCAGGGTCGATGCCGGATTGCCGGGCAAGCCAATGACCGGAACGCCACGGAAGTGCCCGAATGTCAGTGGTTTACCGGGTTTGATGGCGAGTTTCCATAATGCCAACTCTCCCTCTTCCCGCAAGGCAATGCCCAAAAAGTCCGCCTCACCTACCGATACGCCCCCCGTCGAGAGAATCAGATCGACATCCTTCAACTCGCCAAGGCGCGCGCGCGTGGTGGTCAGGTCATCCGGCAGAATGCCAGCATCGATCACTTCGCAACCCAAACGCTGTAACCAACTGCAGAGCAGCACACGGTTGCTGTTATAGATCTGGCCAGGCCCCAGCGGCTGCCCGGGTTCAATCAATTCGTCCCCGGTGGAAAGAACCGCAACACGAACTTTGCGAATCACGTCCAGCTCGGCACACCCCAGCGAAGCTGCCAGGCCTTGCTCGATAGGCCCCAGACGAGTCCCCGCCGGCAAAATCAGTTCACCGATGGTGGTTTCCTGGCCTTGTGGACGAATGTTTTGCCCAAGGGTCATGGTTTCGGTGAAATGTACTCGCTCATTCGCCTGGATGACCGCGTTTTCCTGCATCTCGACGCAGTCAGCACCCGCCGGTACAGGGGCACCCGTAAAGATCCTGGCACAGGTACCCGACTGCAATGGCTCGGGTGCCTGCCCGGCAAATATCTTCTGACTGACAACCAACGGCTCACCCGTCCAGTCAGCCAGGCGCAAGGCATAACCGTCCATGGCGCTGTTGGGCCACGGGGGCAAATCAAGGGTCGACACCAAATCGTCCGCCAGCACACGGCCCTGAACCTGCGCCAACGGCAAGCGTTCACGCTCATGAATCCGCGAGTTGTCGGCCAATTCCAGCAGGCGTGCCAGCGCCACCTCGACCGGCATCAGGCTGCCGGTCTTGCCCGGTTTACCCACGGGATTCACAGGGTGCCGCCTGTTTCAAATGAGCCACGAAATTACAGGGGCGATGGCGCGAGTCCAGTTGTTCGGAAAGAATGCCATCCCAACCGGTGCGCACTGCATTGGTCGAGCCTGGCAGGCAGCAGACCAGCGTCCCGTTCGCCAGACCGGCCAGGGCGCGGGACTGAACAGTGGAGGTGCCGATGTCCGCCACCGAAATCTGCCGGAACAACTCACCGAACCCATCGACTTGTTTATCGAGCAGGCAGCTCACCGCTTCCGGGGTGCTGTCGCGACCGGTAAAACCGGTGCCGCCGGTGATCAGCACGACCTGCACCACATCATCGGCAATCCAGTTGGCGACTTGCGCGCGAATTTTGTAGAGGTCATCTTTAAGCAATACCCGGGAGGCCAGGTTATGGCCGGCAGCCGTCAAGCGGTCGACGAAGACCTGGCCTGAGGTATCGGTTTCCAGGGTACGGGTATCGCTGACAGTCAGCACCGCAATGTTGAGCGGCGCGAAAGGTACATCAGCCTTGGCTTTCATAGGCTCGTCCAGTTGTAGGAGAAACAGCCCGGTGTTATATCACAGCGCCTCATTTTTTCGCCGCCCTCCCATGTCTGATGGAGAACTGCCATGACTTCGAATCAGCTGCCGCCCTGCTCCATTCTGCTCCTGGCAGGCGGTCGCGGCCAGCGCATGGGAGGGCAGGACAAAGGGTTGCTGGACTGGCACGGTGAACCGCTGATTGCACATCTGCATCGCAAGACACGGCCACTGAGCGATGACCTGATCATCTCCTGCAACCGGAACCCGGAAAAATACGCGCCTTATGCCGACCAACTGGTACATGACGACGAAGGTGACTTTCCCGGGCCGTTGGCCGGCATTCGTGCGGGATTGAAAGCCGCTCGCCATACACATCTGCTGGTCTTGCCGTGTGATGTTCCGCGCATCGATGCCGCGCTGCTCAACAGCATGCGCGTAACCGCCAACCAGCATCCCGACAAGCCGTTGATGCTGCGCCATGGCGATCATTGGGAACCTCTTCTGTGCGTCATTCCCGTGGCACTTCGCGCTGACTTCGAAAGCGCCTGGAACGACGGCGAGCGCAGCCCGGGCCGACTCATGCGCAAACTGGGGGCTACCGCATTGCAGTGCCCTGATAATGATCCACGCCTGGCCAATCTCAACACACCGGAACTGTTAAGCGCGCACAACACTGTGTCAGACTGAACCTATCAAGGAACTTGCACGATCTGCATACGTCTCAAGCTCAGTAACCAAAAGAATTCATTTTCGGAGATACACCCATGACTCAACGGATCCTGGCCACTTTCATGCTCGCACTGGGTCTCGCTACCCTGGCCGGTTGCGCGTCGCCCGCAGTGATCACCTTGAACGACGGTCGCGAAATCCAGGCCGTCGACACGCCACACTATGACAAGGATTCGGGCTTCTACGAATTCGAACAACTGGATGGCAAACAGACCCGCATCAATAAGGATCAGGTTCGCACCGTTAAAGAGTTGTAATTTGCGCAGCGGACACTGGATACAAGAATGCCCCGATTTGTCGGGGCATTTTTTTGTCTGCATCAGAATCATGAAGCCAAACCGGATTGACGCGATTACGGATTCGGCTCGTTGCTCAGCTTATCCGCGCGTGACAGGGCTTGCGTAGCTTCGGTAACGCATTTCGTGTCATCCCCGGCGCGCTTGGACGCTTCGGCACTGGCCAACAACCGCCTGACTTCCATGGTGGTGTTTTCAGAGGTGGCTGGCAGGCTCGTGACTTTGTCCTTGAGCTCCTGAAGCTTGGCGGTGCAGAGATTGTTGTCTGCGGCGAATGCAGGAGAGGCCAACATTGCAGCGCAAATGAATATTCCAGCGAAAGCGGTACGTTTCATGGGTGTCTCCTTGCACGAAAGGTCTCGGTGTTACCGGGCGATCCGGCTGCTGTGCCGAGGTCGTTGAAAGCCACGATCGCGAGGCCTTATCAACTGACTGTAGAGCGGCCCTTAAATTCGATATTTTTTGCAGGCATGGCTAAATAAAACGCCCTGGCTCATCACCATTGAAGGGTAATGGCGCTCTCGAACTCTCGTTCCTGCCCCGTGACCGGATCGACAAATTTCAGTCCTTGGGCCAGCAGCTTCAAAGGATTGGCATAGTCATCCTCGACATCCTTGAGCACCCGGGGATAAAACGGATCATTGCAAATGCTCGCACCCAGCGCCGTCATGTGTACCCGCAGCTGATGCTTCTTGCCTGTCACCGGGTAAAGTCCATAACGCCAGAGATCCCCGTTTTTCTCCCTGACCTCGACGGCTGTCTCGGTATTGCAGGCGCCCGGCCCTTCCTGCATGCGGAAAAAAGGCTCGCCATCGACAAGACGGCTCTTGTGCACCAAGGGAAATGAGAGATCAGGCAATGCCCCGGCAATGGCCTCATACCGTTTCTCGATCTGCCGCGCAGGAAACAACGACTGATACGCCGATCGGCTCTGCGGGTTGGCAGAAAACAACACAAGCCCCGCGGTATGCCGGTCAATTCGATGCAAGGGCACCAGGTGCGGGTTATCCAGCCGACGAATCAGCCGTCTGAGCAAGGTCTGCTCCACATACTCCCCGGCCGGAGTCACAGGCAGAAAATGCGGCTTGTCTGCCACGACCAGATGCTCATCCGCGTACAAGATCGACTCGACCACCGGGATCGTTTTTTCGTCCGGTATTTCGCGGAAATAGTGAATTTTCAGGCCTTCCCTGTAAGGCAGATCAACGGTGATGGGCGCACCTTGGCCGTCGAGGACGCGGCCGCGGGCAATTCGATCCAGCCATTGTTCACGCCCGATGGCACTGAAGTGCTCGCACAGGCAGTCGAGCACGGTCTGCCACGGGCCAGGGGGCAAATAGAGCGTGCTTGCCTGGTGGTGTGCAGCCGAAAAAGTTGAAGTGGACATACGAAAGCTCTAACCCTCAATGCAGGGCGGCATTATCCGACAGAGACAGGAGTGAGCCTAGAAGAGATTCTCAAGCAGGAATCTGCTTGCGCGCCGCGGCTTCTGTGTACTCCTTGAGCCAGCGCAGCACATCGACCGCCTCCCAGCGTGCCGGGTCATAAAGCGCATACAACAAACCCTGGTAGCCCACGACGTCCAGTTGCCGGTGATAGCCAGCGCGCTGAAACAAGGCTTCGATTTCTGCGAAACAGGTATTGAAATGCAGCTTGTTGAAGGGGGTTTTGCCTTCCGTCACCAGACCATCAAGACGCAGTTCGAGAACCGCTTCGCGTACTACGTCCACCGACATCCGGTTCACGCTGCTTTTCAATTGTTCGACATTGACCACGATTCATCCCTCTCACGCCCGGGCTCGCCTGCTCAAACCCTGAAGTCAGGGGTGACAAGGTCGGCAATCCGGATAACTGTATGCGCATACAGTATCCGAATCGCATTGATTAAGCCAAGGGGATCATTCGCGAAGATCGACAGGCGGGAACAGGCCATCGCAAAAAACGTTTATCGCAGGAACGCCACCACCTCATCGGCACTGAACGGCCAGCCTAGCTCCGCGCCGTTATCGACCCGCCGTAAAACAGGAATGCGCAGACTGTAGGCTTCGAACCAGGTTTCGTCTTCAGCGATATCCACCAGTTCCACCAGCAAGCCGCGCTCAACAAATTCCATCAGCATGGCTTCGGCCACTTCACAGAGATGGCACCCGAGGGTGCCGAACAACTGACATTCAGGAAGCATGAGCGCTCAACCTAAAAAATTAAGTGCTTATTCTAGGCCTGCCCTGAAAAGCCGTCGAGCCATTGAGTCCTCTGCCTTGAAACGTAAATTTCAGTGGTCTCAATCCTGGCTGACAGCACCAATCTTGTGGACCGACAAGTCTGCACCGTAATACTCCTCCTCCTGACTCAACCGCAGACCATGGAGCGCCTTGATCACGCCATACACCGCAAAACCACCGGTCAATGCCACGCCAACGCCCAACGCGGTACCAATTAACTGACTGATCAGGCTCACCCCACCCAACCCACCCAGCGCACCCTGACCGAAGATGCCACAAGCGATACCGCCCCACGCGCCACACAGGCCATGCAGGGGCCAGACACCCAGCACATCGTCGATATGCCACTTGCTTTGAGCGGCGGTGAAACACCAGACAAACAACGCACCGGCAATCGCACCGGTCACCAGCGCGCCCACCGGGTGCATCAGGTCGGAACCGGCACAGATGGCCACCAGGCCGGCCAATGGACCGTTGTGCAGAAAGCCCGGGTCATTGCGTCCGACGATCAATGCCGCCACGGTGCCGCCAACCAAGGCCATCAATGAGTTCACCGCCACCAATCCACTGACACCTTGCAGGGTTTGGGCGCTCATGACGTTGAAACCGAACCAGCCGACAATCAGGATCCACGAACCCAACGCCAGAAAGGGAATGCTCGAAGGCGCGAACGCCACCAGGCGTCCTTCGCGATAACGGCCATTACGCGGCCCCAGCAACAGCACCGCCGCGAGCGCCAGCCAACCGCCCATGGCATGGACCACCACTGAGCCGGCAAAATCATGGAAACCTGCGCCAAAACGTTCCAGCAACCAGGCCTGCAAGCCAAAGTTACCGTTCCAGATCATGCCCTCGAAAAAGGGATAGACGAACGCTACGATCAAGGCGGTCGCGCACAACTGCGGGACGAACCGGGCGCGTTCGGCAATGCCCCCGGAAATGATCGCCGGGATCGCCGCCGCAAAGGTCAGCAGAAAGAAAAACTTCACCAGGCCATAGCCGTGATCGGCATTGATCACCGCGGCCGGTTGCATGAAAGTGACGCCGTAGGAAATCCAATAGCCTATAAAGAAGTAAGCCAGGGTTGAAACGGCGAAGTCGCTGAGGATCTTCGATAACGCGTTGACCTGGTTTTTTTGCCGAACCGTTCCGACTTCCAGAAAGGCAAAACCGGCGTGCATGGCCAAAACCATGACAGCGCCGATCAGAATGAACAACGTGTTTGAGCTATGGACCAGGCTGTCCACAGCGCTTTGCAGATTTTCCATGGATTTGGCAGACCTTTAAGGCTGAAAAAAGCACCAAAGCAGTTCGTTCGGGCAATCCATGCACCAAGTTGTGACCTGTCCGCATCGAGCAGGTCACCCCCAATGAACCGATTTGGCGCACAGGGTTCGTCATGGCCAACGATGACCAGGACAATTTCACGGGTTTTGATTGTTTGAGTTATGGTTTTACTGAAATCATGCCCAGCGACAGCGCAACGGCGCAGACTGACGCACCACGACATAGCAAAAGTTGTACCAGTCATTTGTACTGAACCTTCACCCAAGGCTCATACTCGAACGTTTCAGAAGCCACTTATGGAGATCACCAATGGCCAGCATCAAGGCAAAGACTGCTCAAGAAATCCTGATGAGCGATTTTCAGACTCTGGTCAACGACACCGAACGGTTGCTGGAACACACCGCCACCCTGGCCGGTGATCAGGCCGACGAGCTGCGCGACCAGATCCACGACAGTCTGTTGCGTGCCCGCGAAACCTTGCGACTGACCGAAGACTCCCTGCGCGACCGCGGCAAGGCAGCCGTCACTGCCACCGAGGACTATGTCCAGGCCAACCCATGGCAATCGGTCGGGATCGCGGCCGGCGTGGGCTTCCTGATTGGCCTGCTGGCGACGCGGCGCTGATATGGCAATCGGTGAATCCGGTTCGTCCGAGACGGGGCAAAGCTCCTCACCGCGGCGCCTGGGCGCTGCATTCCTGGGCCTGCTGCACAGCCATGTCGAGCTGTTCGGCATCGAACTGCAGGAACAAAAAGCCCGTACCGTAAGCCTGTTGCTGTTTGCCGGGTTGGCGCTGGTGTTTGCGTTGCTGTTGCTGGTGGGGTTGTCGACGCTGGTGCTGATCCTGTTCTGGGACACCTATCGTCTACCGGCCATCATTGGGCTCTGTGTGTTTTACGCTCTCGCCGCCATTTTCTGCGGCCTGCGCCTGAAAGCGGCGATCTTCGATGAGTCCTCTCCCTTCCACGGCACTCTGGAAGAGTTGGCCAATGACCGGGAGCGCCTGCTGCCATGAGCCTGCCTGAACTGCCTCGAAACAGCTCGCGCACAGAGATGCGCAAGGCGCTGATTCGCCTGCGCATGGAAATGCATCGCCAGGAAATCCGCCACGAGTCCGCGCAACTGCTGCAACCCCTGAACCGTGTGCGCGGGATGACGCAAAGCCTGCAGGACGGCTTCGGCATCAAGCACGCTCCACTCTGGGGCGTCGCCGCCGTAACGTTGCTCGGTTTCCTGACCGGCAAAGGCGCAAAAAACGGCGGTGGTCTGAGCAGCCTGACCCGGCTGATTCGGCTTGGCACCACATTGGGGCCCCTGATCAAGCTGATCTTGCAAGGCTCATCGCGTAAATAGCAAACCATCGCAATCTGGCTACATTCTTGCAACACACACGGGCTGCACCTCTTTATCGAGGGGTTCAGCCCTGTTCGCCCACCCGGTGATCAGACTCATTCCAAAAACAAGATCCGCTAAGGAGGCCTCGTGATCGACGGGCAACCGCTCGCTTGCTTTCAGCCGTTCATCGATACCGCTACGGGCCGTATCGCGGGCGTAGAGGCTCTGGGTCGACTGCGACAAGCCGACGGTCAATTGGCTTCAGTGGGTCCGCTGTTCGCCGACCCGCGAACTAACGCCATCATCCTGCGTCGGCTGGACCGCCAATTGCGCGATGACGCCTTGAGGCGTCTGCATGAGGCGCCTTCCGACTGGTTCTTGAGCCTGAACATTTCACCACGCTGGATCAGCCGCCTGCGTCCAGACCAGCCGCTGCCGAGCCTCAAGCAACTGAGCAGTCATGGCATCGATCCACGGCGAATCGTCTTCGAGATCACGGAACTGGGGGGCGATATCCAGCGCCTGGCCCAAGTGGTGACGCGTTACCGTCAGGCCGGCGCACGGATCGCCATCGACGATTTCGGTGCCGGCTACTCTCAACTCGATCGCGTTCTGGCGTTGCAGCCAGACATTCTCAAACTCGACATGCGCCTGTTCCAGGCGGCGGCACTGGGTGGGCCCAGCACTGACGTGGTCAAGGCCCTGGCCTTGATGGCCGAGAAAACCGGTTGCTGGATCATCGCCGAAGGCGTGGAAACCGAAGCCCAACTGAATTTTGCCCTGGAATGCGGCTCACGCTACGTGCAGGGTTTTCTGTTTGCCGGGGCGCAAGAGGATTTCTTCGCCACCAACGCCTTTGTCGAGCGTTTTGCACAACTGCGCCAACGTTATGTTCAGCAAAAGCTGGCCGAGCGTGGTCGCTTGATGAACATGCGCCAGCAACTCGGCGAACTGATGGCGATCCTTCAAGCCTGGGCACAAAACCGCGCCCCGCTCAGCGCCCTGCCCCAACTGGATGCCTTCCCCTGGCTGTTGCGCTTCTATCAATGCGACCGGCACGGAACCCAACTGACGCCAAACCTAGAATGGCGCAATAACGGCTGGGTCGCCGATAACCGTTATCTGGGCCACAACTGGTCGTGGCGCCCCTATTTCTATCATCTGTTGGCCGAGGGCTGGGATGAGCGTCGACTGACCCTTTCCAACACTTACCGCGACGCCACCAGCAATCAGTACTGCCTCACCGCCGGACAATTTTTCGACAATGGCGAACGTTTGCTGCTGATCGATATCGATGCCGTCGGGCTCTAGGAACCGAGACCGCCCGGCGATGGCGGCAGCTGACTCGACGTTGCAGCGCCCGATGCACCACCATCGCCGGCAAGTCTTGCACCTGCAGGCATGCGTGTTTTTCCCTTGCAGGTCCTGATGCGAACCGGGAAGCTAAAGCAATCAGTCACCTGACGGAGAGAACCAGCCTTGGATTGGCACACCCTGCTTACCCGTGAACGTCTTGGAAAACCGCTGCACAGTCCGGAAGAACTCGGTCGCAGCCCCTTTCACAAAGACCATGACCGCATCATTTTTTCGGGAGCGTTTCGGCGTCTCGGGCGCAAAACCCAGGTTCATCCGGTTTCGAGCAACGACCATATCCACACCCGTCTGACCCATTCCCTTGAAGTGAGCTGCGTGGGTCGTTCACTGGGCATGCGTGTCGGCGAAACCATCCGCGGCGCCCTGCCCGACTGGTGCGAACCCAGTGACCTTGGGATGGTGGTGCAATCAGCCTGCCTGGCACATGACATCGGCAATCCGCCGTTCGGGCATTCCGGTGAAGATGCGATTCGGCACTGGTTCCTGCAAGCCGCCGGCCGTGGCTGGCTGGACGCAATGAGCGAAGCGGAACGAAGTGACTTCCTCAATTTCGAAGGCAACGCCCAAGGGTTCCGGGTGCTGACGCAGCTTGAGTATCACCAGTTCGACGGCGGGACGCGTCTGACCTACGCCACCCTGGGCACCTACCTGAAGTATCCATGGACGGCCCGGCACGCCGACTCGCTGGGTTACAAAAAACACAAATTCGGTTGCTATCAGAGCGAGCTGCCGCTACTGGAACAGATCGCTCACAAACTCGGCCTGCCGCAACTCGAAGAGCAACGCTGGGCACGTCATCCGCTGGTGTATCTGATGGAAGCCGCCGATGACATTTGCTACGCGTTGATCGATCTCGAAGACGGCCTGGAAATGGAGCTGCTGGAATACACCGAAGTCGAGTCCCTGTTGCTGAATCTGGTGGGCGATGACCTGCCGGAAACCTATCGCCAGCTTGGCCCGCAGGATTCGCGTCGACGCAAACTGGCGATCCTGCGAGGCAAAGCCATCGAGCATTTGACCAATGCGGCGGCCCGGGCCTTTGTCGAGCAACAGGACGCGCTGCTGGCCGGCACCCTGCACGGCGACTTGGTAGAGCACATGCACGGCCCCGCCAAACGCTGCGTGCTGAACGCCAAGGACATGGCGCGCAAGAAAATCTTCCAGGACAAGCGCAAGACCCTGCACGAAATCGGCGCCTACACCACGCTGGAAATCCTGCTCAACGCTTTCTGCGGCGCGGCGCTTGAGCAACACGGTGGCCGGACGCCATCGTTCAAGAGTCGGCGGGTTCTCGACCTGCTGGGCAACAACGCCCCCGACCCCAACGGCTCGTTACACACATCGTTCCTGCGCATGATCGACTTCATCGCCGGCATGACCGACAGCTATGCCAGCGACATGGCACTGGAAATGACCGGTAGTTCCAGCCACTGACAAGAACCGGAACATCAGCCATTACGCCCCCCTTAATGGCTGATGTCCCCCGAAAACTGCAAGTGCGCTCAAGGTTAACGGAAATCCCCTACAGCTCCTGTCGAGTGAACTGATCGATTTATCCGCGTTTCCCACGGAACAATCACGCCTACTTTGTTCGATAGAAAAAGCGTGAATAATATGATCAAAGACAATCTGCGCATCTTGTTGGTGGAAGATCACCCGTTTCAGCTCAGAGCCACTCAGTACCTGCTCGAGAGTTACGGCTTCACCCAGCTAACCACCACTGACTGTGCCCAAGGTGCATTGCAACTAATGCTCACCGCAACACAACCGTTCGATATTCTTTTGTGCGACCAATGTCTTCCCGATCTCTGTGGCCTTGATCTGGTCAAATTCGCCAGTCATCAAGGGATGATCAAACAGGCAATACTTCTAAGTAGCCTGACA
The DNA here is from genome assembly GCF_054481235.1 of Pseudomonas fluorescens group sp. PF-69. Classification (NCBI taxonomy): domain Bacteria; kingdom Pseudomonadati; phylum Pseudomonadota; class Gammaproteobacteria; order Pseudomonadales; family Pseudomonadaceae; genus Pseudomonas; species Pseudomonas fluorescens group sp. PF-69. The sequence continues at coordinate 6,306,921 of NZ_JBTMNC010000001.1, forward strand.
CCCGCCGAACTGGACCAACTTGAACACATGGCAAACACCCATGGACTCCCGTTGCTGGGCTACTTGATCAAGCCTTTGAAACAATCAGAATTCAGAAAATTATTGACCCTGACCCCATAACAAATAACAACAAAAAACCAGCACTAAATATTACAACTAAACCCTAACAAAGTTTATTGATCCTTATAAAAAACCTAGTTGACACGTAGGCCCATTCCTTTTTGCATGTAGGAACATTCTGATAATGGCGCTACGACTACCTCAGTTCATACGTCACCTCAACTATCTGAGCTAAGGTGCGCGCTTTATTTGAGCTTGCATGGAATTTTATTATGAACTCCGTTTTTATTGTCGACGATCACCCTGTCATCCGACTTGCCGTCCGTATGCTGCTGGAACACGAAGGTTATGAAGTCGTTGGCGAAACTGATAATGGGGTCGACGCCATGCAGATGGTTCGCGAATGCATGCCCGACCTGGTCATTCTCGACATCAGCATTCCCAAGCTGGATGGCCTGGAAGTACTGGCCCGCTTCAACGCAATGAGTACCCCACTTAAAACATTGGTATTAACGGCACAATGCCCGACACTTTTCGGTATTCGCTGCATGCAGTCCGGTGCTTCTGGATATGTCTGCAAACAGGAAGACCTGAGCGAACTGATCAGTGCCATTAAAGCAGTATTGTCAGGTTACAACTATTTCCCAAGTGAAGCGCTCAACCCGGTTCGCGGCGATGAAGCGCGTTACGCCGAACTCGAACTGTTCAAGTCAGTAAACGATAGGGAACTGATGGTATTGCAACTTTTTGCCCAAGGCCGCACCAACAAGGAGATCGCCAAAGGCATGTTTCTGAGCAACAAAACTGTCAGCACTTATAAAAAGCGTCTCATGCAAAAGCTCAAGGCCAAATCCCTGGTTGAACTTATCGAAATGGCAAAACGTAACGCTTTGGTGTGAGAAACAGGATGCTCAGTCGTTTAAAGGATTTTCTGATACTCACGACAGCAGGCTTATGCCTGAGCACCTCATTGCTCGCGGCGCAGGATGGTGAGGATTACGTCTTGCTCAGCCGCTCGACGGCCGGAAATCTGGAAGTCCAACTGGATCAATCGCAACGACAATGGGCCAGGAACAAACGTGAATTGGTTCTGGGTACCTCAGCACCGGATTATCCACCGTTCGACCTGACCCTCAGCGGCCACGACTATGAAGGCTTCACTGCCGATTATGCGGGCATACTCGGCAAGGCCACTGGCTTGCCCATCAAGGTTCAGCGCTTCTCGTCCCGGGGAGCCGCAATCGAAGCACTCAAAAGCGGAGAGGTTGACTTGCTCGGCACCGCCAATGGATTCGAAGCGCGCAATGCCGACATCGTACTGTCGATGCCCTACGCGGTGGACCAACCGGTCCTGGTGACACGCGAAGGCGAAACCCGATCACTGACAGACGGCCTTGCCGGTCTGCGCCTGAGCATGGTGTATCACTATCTGCCGCTGGAGGAGGTCAAGGCTCTCTACCCGAAGGCGATCATTACATCCCATCCGTCCTATCAGAACGCGATCAACGCCGTAGCCTTCGACCAGGCGGACGTGTTTCTCGGAGATACCATTTCGACCCATTACATGATCAACAAGGGCTACCTGAACAACATCCGCATGGCCAACTTCGGCAAACACGAAGCCCACGGATTCAGTTTTGCGGTGCACAAGAACAACCCGGAACTGCTCGGTATCATCAATACGACGCTCATGGCGATCCCTGTCAGCGAACGAGAAAACATCGCCAAGCGCTGGAGCGCCGGCAGCGACATTCTGCTCACCGATCACAAGCTGGAGCTCAGTTACGGCGAAGAACGCTGGCTGGCGCAACACCCGGTGGTCCGCGTAGTCGTCAATGAAGCACTCGCGCCACTGACGTTTTTCGACAGTGACGGCAACTTCCGCGGCGTTGCCGCCGACCTGCTTGAACTCATCAGGCTGCGAACCGGCCTGCGCTTCGAGATCCAGCGCAGCCGAAGCGACAGCGACATGATTCAGCGGATCAGAGACAACCAGGCCGATCTGATCGCCGCTCTGCTGCCCAGCGCAAAACGGGAAAGGCTGCTGAATTTCAGTCGACCCTATCTGCAAAACTCCAATGTCCTGTTGACGCGCAAAGCCGCAGACAGCCCTGCCAATCTTACGCAACTCCATGACAAGCGCCTGGCCATCGCCCAAGGTAATCCACTGATAGATTTTTTGCGTACCGAGTTCCCGCAGATAAAACTCGTCAAAATGCCGGACACGTTCAGTGCCGTGGAAATGCTTGCCGAGGGCCAGGCAGAAGGTGCAGTGAGCTCTCTGGTGATCGCCAACTACTTCATCTCATCGCGGCTCTTCGAGCACAGCCTCCAAATCAGCACCACCATCGGCACCGAGCAAGCGGCATTCTCCCTGGCCACCGGCCGCAACGCCAAAGAACTCAATGACATCCTCAACAAGGCGCTGTTGAGCATCTCGCCGGAGGAACTGGGGATTATCAACAGTCGCTGGCGTGGTTATTCAGCATCCTCACAAAGTACCTGGCGCACCTATCATCGGCTGTTCTATCAAATCGTCATCGGCGCAGGCGTGCTGTTGTTAATTTCCATGGCCTGGAACGCGAACATGCGGCGCCAGATCAATCAACGCAAAGCGGCCGAACGCGCATTGAACGATCAATTCGAATTCATGCGCTCACTGGTCAACGGCACGCCACATCCGATTTATGTACGTGATCGCCAGGGTCTGCTCCAAAGCTGCAATGACAGCTACTTGCAAGCCTTCAATGCAAAACGCGAAGACGTCATTGGCAAGAGTGTCATTCAAGGCACTATGAGCAACGCCTTCGAAGCCCGGGAATATCAGGCCGATTACCAGCGTGTCGTGGCCGAGGGCACACCCCTGATTCTTGATCGTGAACTGCACATCGGTGGACGCCGGTTGACGATCTATCACTGGATTCTCCCCTACCGTGACTCTAGCGGCGAAGTGCAAGGCATCATCGGTGGCTGGATCGACATCAGCGAACGGCGGCAACTGTTCGATGATCTGCGTTGTGCGAAAGAACGCGCCGACGAAGCCAACCGGGCCAAAAGCACATTCCTGGCCACCATGAGCCACGAGATCCGCACCCCGATGAATGCAGTGATCGGCATGCTCGAATTGACGCTCAAGCGTATCGAACAGGATCACCCGGATCGTCCAGCCATCGATGTGGCGTACAACTCGGCAAAAGACTTGCTGGAATTGATCGGCGACATTCTCGACATCGCCCGCATCGAATCGGGGCACTTGAGCCTGAGCCCGGAGCGTGTCAATCCGCAGGAAATCGTCACGTCAGTAGCACGTAACTTCGATGGACTGGCCCACCAGAAAGGACTCGAATTGCGGCTGGAGTTCAACCCGGCCAACCCACCGATCGACGTCCTGCTGGACCCATTGCGTTTCAAGCAAGTGCTTTCCAACCTGGTCAGCAACGCCATCAAATTTACCGAGCACGGTCAAGTCAGGATTATCGTCGAGCTGCAGCCGTCCGCCGAGCCGGGCCAGGTACGAATGCAACTGCAGGTCGAGGACAGCGGTATCGGAATCAGCGAACAGGATCAGCAACGCCTGTTCGAGCCTTTCGCTCAGGCCGATAACGCCGGACAGTCCGCCAGGGGCGGCACCGGGCTTGGCCTGGTGATCAGCCGCGGTTTGTGCGAAAGGATGGGGGGCAGCCTGCAGTTACGCAGTCAGCCGGGGCTGGGCACTCAAGTGGGCATTACCTTGCACCTGCCCACATTGCCACTTGAACCTGGGCCGAAAGTGGTTGAAACAGACACACCCGCGGCATTAACTCCCCTGAATGTACTGGTAGTCGATGATCACGCAGCCAATCGCCTGCTCATGTGTCAGCAGCTGGAGTTTCTGGGCCATCGATTCAGCGTCGCCGAGGATGGTCAGGCAGGATTCGAGCTATGGAGAGCCGGCACTTTCGATCTGGTCATTGTCGATTGCAACATGCCAGTCATGAATGGTTACGAGCTAGCCCGCGCCATTCGCCGCCAGGAATGCCAAACGCTACAACGTCCGTGCACCGTACTGGGATTTACGGCCAATGCACAGCCGGAAGAAATTCAACGTTGCAAACAGGCCGGGATGGACGATTGCCTGTTCAAACCGCTGACCCTGACGGCCTTGAGTCAATGGGTTGAGGGCATGGAACCCATGGTCCTCACCCCCGTTTTCAGCCTGCAAGGATTCGAGCTGATGACGGGAGGCAATCCCGTACTCAACCGACGATTGCTGACCGAGCTGATCAATAGCAATCGTCTGGACCGACAAAGCTTGCTGGCGTTATCCGGGTCCACGGATCCACAGGTTTTTCTCGATATCGCCCACAAGATCAAAGGTGCCGCCCGAATCGTTCAAGCCTCCCGATTGATCGACACCTGCGAAGCGCTTGAAGCGGCCTGCCGCAGCCTGTTCGAGCCCGGCAGGACGGCCGAATGCTGCAAGGCCATCGAGAGCGCCATGCTCGAATTGGACCAGGCATTGCTGCAGCAAATTGGGCAAAACGACGGAAGCAAAATCACAGAGCCTTAACTATGCTTGGACGCTGAGCAGTGCGTTAACCATCATGGAGTGAACTGCATGCCCAACCCACTGCGCCCGGATCAACGGCGGTTTCCCCTGCACGTTCATATCAGCGTGATGTTCACCCTGCTGTTGTTGCTGACCGGGGTGGTGTTGGGCATTTTCAATTACCGTCAAACCACGCAGATCATTCTTTCCAGCAGCGAAAAGCTCTTCAATCGCATCGAGCAGGATGTCCGCCTGGATCTGCAGGCGACCTACGAGCCGATACGACATCTGCTCAGCTTGTTGGTGCTCAACCCCGCCGTGCAAGGCTCCGACCTTCAGCAACGCCTGGCGCTGCTCAAACCCTTCAGTCAGTCGCTGCGGGATAACCCGGATCTGGCATCCCTGTACCTGGGCTATGGCAATGGTGATTTTTTCATGGTTCGCCCGCTGCGCGCCCCGCAGCTGAAAACGCTGCTCAACGCCCCGGAAGCAGCGGCTTACCAAGTGTGGAGCATCGAGCGAGACACCCTCGGTCAGGCTCATTCCCAATCGTTGTTTTTCGATCAGGACCTGGCCTTCATCAGTCGTCACGAAGACCCCACCGACACCTACGACCCACGTAGCCGCGCCTGGTTTTCAAGCGCCAGCCGCGACAGCACCCAGATCACCACCGAACCCTATGTCTTTTTCTCTACCCACAACGTCGGCACCACGCTGGCCCTGCGCAGCGGCGACCATGCCGTGATGGGCGCCGACCTGACCCTGGAAGAACTCAGCGCCACCCTGGCCAAACATGTCGTGACGCCCGCCACCGAGATCGTGCTGTTCGATGCCCAGGGCAATGCCATCGCGTATCCCGACAGCAGCCGCCTGATCGTCGACGACCAGACGGCGCGTCTGATCAAGGCCGCCGACCTGAGCCCCAGCCTCGGCGCCCTGCTCAAAAGCCCTCCCGAGGGCAATCGGTTGAATGCCGGCGGTCGCCAATGGATCGTGGCCCGCAGCAGCATGCAGGAAGGCGGTCCACAAGGTCTGCAGTTGGCACTGCTGGTGCCGGAAGACGAATTGCTGGTCGATGCCTACCGCATGCGCTGGCAAGGTGCGCTGATTACTCTGGCGACACTGCTGTTGTGCGTTCCTCTGGGTTGGCTGACGTCCAGGGTGTTGGTCAAACCTCTGCGCGCGTTGGTACAGGAAGCGGATGCGATTCGCAGCTTCGACTTCAATTTCCCGCTTTCCCGTCGCTCCCCGGTGCTGGAAGTCGATCAACTGAGCGTGTCGATGGCGCGCATGAAAGACACTCTGGCAAGCTTCTTCCAGATCACCGACAGCCTGAGCGCCGAGACCCGTTTTGCGCCGCTGATGGAGCGGGTGTTATTTGAAACCGTGAAAATCGGCCAGGCCCAGGCCGGTCTGATTTACCTGCGCGAAGGTGACGGTGATCGCATGGAGCCCCAGGGCCTGGTCATCAATGACACCGCTGAAACGCTGTCATCATTCGATATCCACGGACATGATCTTCAAGACCCGAAAACTCCAGCCTGGATGCAACAGCTTTCGACCGCCGACAATGTCGTCAGCCATATCGGCTTCGAACAGGCGGGGGATTTGCAAAAAGTGTTGCTCGCACTGGCTTGCCCCCGGGTTCATCTGATCGGTATCCGCTTGCACAATCGTCATAACGAAACCGTGGGCCTGCTGGTGTTTTTATTGGCCGACAGCGGTAACCAGAGTGACCTGGAAAAACTTCGGCCCGACCGTATCGCGTTTCTGCAGGCGGTGTCCGGTGCGGCAGCCGTGAGTATTGAAAGCCAGCGCCTGCAAGCCCGACAAAAAAACCTGCTGGATGCCTTCATTAAACTGCTGGCCGGCGCGATCGACGCCAAAAGCCCCTACACCGGAGGGCATTGCCAGCGAGTACCCGCCCTGGCACTGATGATTGCCCAGGCTGCCGCGGCCAGCCAGGATCCAGCCTTCAGCGGTTATCGCCCCACCGAGGATGAATGGGAGGCGCTGCACATTGCAGCCTGGTTGCATGACTGTGGCAAGGTCACCACCCCTGAATACGTCGTCGATAAAGCCACGAAACTGGAAACGCTGAACGACCGCATCCACGAAATCCGCACCCGTTTCGAAGTGCTCAAGCGCGATGCCTGGGTCCACTATTGGCAAGCCGTTGCAATGGGGGGGGAAGAGCAAGACCTGTCGCTACTGCGCGATGCCACGCTGGCGGCACTCGATGATGATTTCGCCTTTATTGCCCGGTGCAACCTTGGCGGTGAAGCCATGGCAGAAGCCGACCTGCAACGACTACGCAGTATCGGCCAGCGCACCTGGACCCGAACCCTGGATGACCGGTTGGGCGTTTCCTGGGAAGAGAACCGGCGTCAGGAACGCACCCCGGCACCGACACTGCCGGTCAGCGAGTCGCTGCTGGCGGACAAACCCGAGCATTTGTTCGAACGCATCGACGCCGAACTCATTGCCCCGGAAAATCCCTGGGGATTCAAGCTCGATGTGCCGCGCTACAAATACAATCGCGGCGAGCTCTACAACCTGAGCATTGCCCGAGGCACCCTGACGAACGAAGAGCGCTACATCATCAATCATCACATGGTGCAGACGATCCTGATGCTCAACCACCTGCCCTTCCCCGGCCACCTGCGCAACGTTCCGGAAATCGCCGGTGGCCATCATGAAAAAATGGACGGCACCGGTTATCCCAAACGCTTGAAGCGCGAAGACATGAGCCTGCCGGCGCGGATGATGGCGATTGCCGATATTTTCGAGGCGCTGACTGCTGCCGACCGCCCCTACAAGAAAGCCAAGCCCCTGAGCGAAGCGCTGGGCATCATGGCCAGCATGTGCCGGGACGCTCACATCGATCCGGAATTGTTCGGGTTGTTCATCAGCGACCACATCTATCTGCGCTACGCCGAGCGTTTTCTCGACCCACGGCAAATCGATGCGGTCGATGCGTCAAGCCTGCTGATCAAGGCAGGCTTGCGGGTTTGATCAGCAATCGGTCAGGCGCAGGAAAATCGCCGCCAGTTGCTCGATGCCGGCCTGATCCTCTGCGGTGAAACGCGCCAGTTTCGGGCTGTCGAGGTCAAGTACGCCAATCAAACGACCGTCCTTGACCAGCGGCACGACCAGTTCGCTGTTCGAGGCGCTGTCACAGGCGATATGCCCTGGAAACGCATGCACGTCTTCGACCCGTTGACTCTGCAAGGTCGCTGCCGCCGTTCCGCAAACACCGCGGCCGAACGGGATCCGCACGCAAGCGATCTGCCCCTGAAACGGGCCCAGCACCAGTTCTTCATTGCGATTGAGATAGAAGCCGGCCCAGTTCAAGTCATCGAGCTGATTGAACAGGAAGGCCGAAAACTGTGCGGCATTGGCGATGAAGTCCCGCTCGTCCGCCAGCAACGACTCAAGCTGCGCGTGCAGCATGCCGTAGCCTTCGAGGCCCTGGCCGCTCTTGTGTATATCGATCATGCCTTGTGCTCCAACAGTTTCAGCCCAACCCAATAGCGGGCAAATTGATACGCGCAACGTCCGTTACGATTACCGCGCCCGGTGGCCCAGCGCACCGCAAGGATGTCCAGTTGCTCGTCACGTTGCCACTTGAGGCCGGCCTTGTCCGCCAGTTGGCCGATCCAGTGTTCGACCACGTTGAGGAAATGCTCCTGGGTGAACGGATAGAACGACAGCCACAGTCCGAAGCGATCCGAGAGCGCGATCTTGTCTTCCACCGCCTCGCTGGGATGCAGTTCGCCGTCGACCCGCTTCCAGTTTTCGTTATCGCTTTCCTTTTCCGGCACCAGGTGGCGACGGTTGGACGTGGCGTATAGCAAAACATTATCCGGTGCTTGCTCAAGCGAACCGTCGAGTACGCTCTTGAGTACGCGGTAATCACCTTCGCCCGACTCGAACGACAGGTCATCGCAGAACAACACGAAACGTTGCGGCAGTTTGGCGATTTGTTCGACGACGCGCGGCAAATCGGCCAGGTGATCGCGCTCGATTTCGATCAGACGCAAACCCGCCTGGGCGTGCTCGGCCAGCAAGGCGCGAACCAGCGAGGATTTACCGGTACCGCGCGAACCCCAGAGCAATGCGTGGTTGGCCGGCATGCCATCAAGGAACTGTTGGGTATTGCGCCCCAGTTGCTCCACTTGGCGATCGACGCCGATCAGGTCGGAAAGACGCATGTCGAGACTGACTTCCAGGGGCAACAGAAAGCCGCTGCGTCCCTCACGCTGCCAGCGCGCCGCCAGGCTCTGGGTCCAGTCGATGGCATGCCGAGGGGTGGGCAACAGTGGCTCGATACGAGCCAGAACGGCATCGGCGCGTTCAAGAAAAGCATTCAATCGGGAATCCACGTCTTTTCCTCGGGCACGTTCACAGTAATGATGGCGATACAGCGACGAAACATGGCAGGCGACGAGCCGCTAGCCCTGTGTGCAAGGGCTCGCCAGGCACATCGGAATCCATGCATGATCGACTATGCTTGAGCAGCGAAGGGAAACGGAAGTGGTTCAACACCCCATGGACATTAAATTCACCAACCGACTGTCTTACAAACAAGCGCGGCTTACCGTGCTGGTCGGGTTCATTCTGGGCATGCTGCTCAGCCTGCTGCAAATAGGCATCGATTATGCCAGTGAAGACGCTTCCATCAACCGCGAAATACAGTCTTTACTGGAAATCAGCCACAACCCCGCGTCCCGCATCGCCTATAACATTGATGCCGAACTGGCTCAGGAACTGACACTGGGCCTGCTGCGCTCACCCGCGATCATTGGCGCGAAACTGACGGACAACAACGGCAACGTGCTGGCCAACGTCAAACGCCCGGGCCTGCAAAGCGGCTATCGGGTGCTCAGCGACTTCCTGTTTGGTGCCGATCGCCAGTTCGAAGACCGCTTGTATCTGGATCACTTGCCGAACGAATCCCTGGGCACGCTGCAACTGGACGTCGACACTTACTCCTTCGGCTACCGTTTCCTGCGTCGGGCCGAGGTGACCCTGCTTAATGGCTTCGCCCGTAGTCTGATCCTGTCGGGCATCCTGCTGGCGCTGTTCTACGTGATGCTGACCAAACCATTGGTGCGCCTGATCCACGAACTCAGTGGCCGCGATTCGCGCAGTATGGAGCCGACGTCACTGGAATGTCCGGCGGGGCACGCCGACGATGAAATCGGCGTACTGGTGAAAGTGGCCAACCAGCAGTTTGAAAATGTCGCCACCGAAATCCAGCAGCGGCGCAACGCCGAAAACCGCCTGACCGACTATCTCGGTCAATTGGAAAACATCGTCTCGGCCCGCACGGCGGAACTCAAGGCGATCAATGCGCGGCTCAGCCAGTCCAACCAGGAACTGGAGACCGCTCGCAGCACTGCCCTGGACATGGCTGAAGCACGCTCGGCGTTCCTGGCCAACATGAGTCATGAAATTCGCACGCCCCTCAATGGCCTGCTGGGAATGATCGCGCTGTCCCTCGACGGCCCGCTGAATCCCGAGCAGCAGCAACAACTGTCCATTGCCCATGACTCGGGCAAGGTTCTGGTGGAGTTGCTCAACGATATCCTTGATCTGTCGAAGTTCGATGCCGGTCAGTTGGAACTCGAACACATCCCGTTCGACCTCGCCTCGCTGATCGAAGACACCGCCAACCTGCTGTCGCAGAACGCCGCGCCGAGTGTCGAACTGACCTGCCTGATCGAACCGCAGTTTCCGGCGCTGGTGCTCGGCGATCCGACCCGGGTCCGGCAAATCGTCAGCAACCTGCTGTCCAATGCACTCAAATTCACCCGGTTCGGTCGGGTCGATGTGCGTCTGTCTACCTTTGACGACGGCGTCAGAATCGAGGTCTGCGATACGGGCATCGGTATCCCGCAGGACGCACAGGTCAAGATTTTCCAGCCCTTCACTCAAGCCGGTGCCGGCATCACCCGGCAATTTGGCGGCACCGGGCTGGGGCTGGCCCTGACCTACAACCTCTGCGAAGCCATGCAGGGCCGCCTCACCATCAGTTCGGAAGCGGGTTTCGGCAGCCAGTTCTGCGCAGAATTGCCACTCCCCCGTCACACCCGGGCACTCGCCATCCCGGCGCTGCAAGGCAGAGTGGTTGCAATCACTGCGGCCAGCAGCGGTTTGGCGGAATTGCTCGGCAGCTTGTTGCCAGGATGGGGGCTTGAATATCATCAGTGCGCCATCGATGCCCCTTTGACCGGATTGGCGCCCGACGTGCTGATTACCGATTGCCCCGAATGCCTGTTCAACCTGCGTCCCACTTTCACCGCGCCAATTTTGCTGGTGACCGCTTACGGCAGTTTCATGCCCAGCGACCAGGTCAGCGCCCTCGCCCCCCTGCAACAACAGGCACGCCCCTTGGCACGCAACGCACTGCACCAGACCTTACGGCGAATCCTTCAACCGGATACCAGCATCGTCAATGCCCCCCCTATCGACACCCATTCACCGCAACGACGCGGACGGGTGCTGCTGGTTGAGGACAACCCGGTCAACCAACTGGTGGCCAAGGGCATGCTCGGGAAACTCGGCTGCGATGTCACCGTCGCTGCGCACGGTGCCGAGGCGCTGGATCAGCTGGAGTACAAGGAATTCGATCTGGTGCTGATGGACTGCAACATGCCGGTGATGGATGGCTATGAAGCCAGCCGGCAAATCCGCCGCAGCGGACGCTGGCCACAACTTCCCATCGTCGCCCTGACCGCCAACGCCATGTCCGAGGAACGCGAACGATGTCGTGCTGCCGGTATGAGCGACTACCTGGCCAAACCCTTCAGCCGTGAAGAACTGGCTGCCCTGCTCGACGTGTGGATCCCCCTTACGACAGAGTCTTGATTTGCCCCAACAGATGGTCGAGGCCATCGCGCAGCTGATTCAATCGATCCAGATCCACACCGCTGTCGCAAAGCAGGCGAGCCTTCAGTGGCCCGACCCGATCGCGCAGCGCCAGACCGATTGGCGACAGGCTCAGGTGCACCTCACGCTCATCCCGCGCCGAGCGTTGACGCTGCACAAGTTGCAACTGCTCCAGACGCTTGAGCAGTGGAGTCAGCGTGCCCGAATCCAGGGCCAGGCGTTCGCCCAGCGCCTTGACCGTCGGCTGTTCGGGTGCTTTTTCCTGCCACTCCCACAACACCAGCATGACCAGGTATTGCGGATAAGTCAGACCCAACTGATCGAGCATCGGCTTGTAAGCACGAATCACAGCACGGGAAGCGGCGTATAGCTTGAAGCAGAGCTGGTTGTCGAGATTCAGCGAATCGACTGACAAGCTGTTCATTTGAGCAAGGCTTCAATCTCGCGGCTCAGGTCCTGCGGCTTGGTCGCCGGGGCGAAACGCTTGACCAACTGGCCGTCCTTGCCGATCAGGAATTTGGTGAAATTCCACTTGATGCCCTGGGAGCCGAGCACGCCCGGCGCGCGCTTTTTCAACTGGACGAACAGTGGGTGAGCGCCGGCGCCGTTGACGTCGATTTTCTTGAACAGCGGGAAACTCACACCGTAGTTGAGCTCGCAGAACTCGCTGATCGCTCCTTCGCTGCCCGGCTCCTGTTTGCCAAATTGGTTGCAGGGAAAGCCCAGCACGACCAGGCCTTGATCCTTGTAGGTCTGCCACAGCTCCTCAAGGCCTTTGTATTGAGGCGTGAAACCGCACTTGCTCGCGGTATTGACCACCAGCACGGCTTTACCGGCGAAATCCGCCAGGGTCTTTTGCTCGCCCTTGATGGTGGTGCAAGGGATGCTCAGCAGGTTATCGCTCATGTTTGAGGTACCGATTGAAGGGAAGTAACCATAAAGTAACGAGCAATTGAATTGCGTGCAATTTAATTAATCAATCGACTCTGCTCATTCGGTGGAACCCGAACCTGCAGGCGCTGGCTTGTCAGCACCTGCAGGGCATCCCTACACCCCGGATCAGTCTCGAGGGACGAGGTCCAGGCACACCGAATTGATGCAGTAACGCAGGCCGGTCGGTGGCGGGCCATCTGGAAATACGTGTCCCAGGTGCGCATCGCATTTGGCGCAGACCACTTCAGTGCGGATCATGCCGTGGCTGACATCGCGAATCTCGATCATGGCGCTGTCGGCGATCGGTTCGTAGAAACTTGGCCAGCCGCAACCGGAGTCAAACTTGGTCCTGGAGTCGAACAGCGGCTCGTTGCAGCAGATGCAGTGGTAGACACCGTCGGTTTTGGTGTCGTTGTACTTGCCGGAGAACGGGCGCTCGGTGCCCTTGAGCCGGCATACGTTGTACTGCTCCGGATCGAGCATGGCTTTCCATTCTTCCAGGGTTTTTTCCAACTTTTCCATCGTCACACCTCAGCAGCTGAAAAAGCCCGATCTGTATCTTTTCCACGGATCGGGCGGCACGTATGATTGCGCCTCGTCAAACGCCAGTCTGGCAGCCAGACCACGCGCATTCAAACGGATTTATGGGTGCTGCCTCTCAAGGCTTCGGACCTGTGATTACGCAGGATTCCCAGTACGGTTGGTCATTCGCCGCCTGGATCGTTCATTTTCGGGAACACATCGCCATGCAGGTCAGCAAATCGAACAAGCTCGCCAACGTCTGCTACGACATTCGCGGCCCAGTGCTCAAGCACGCCAAACGCCTGGAAGAGGAAGGCCATCGCATCCTCAAGCTGAACATCGGCAACCCGGCGCCCTTTGGTTTCGAAGCGCCGGACGAAATCCTCCAGGACGTCATCCGCAACCTGCCCACCGCCCAGGGTTACAGCGACTCCAAAGGCCTGTTCAGCGCACGCAAGGCCGTCATGCAGTACTACCAACAGAAGCAGGTGGAAGGTGTCGGCATTGAAGACATCTACCTGGGCAACGGCGTTTCCGAACTGATCGTGATGTCGATGCAGGCCCTGCTCAACAATGGTGACGAAGTGCTGGTCCCGGCGCCGGACTACCCGCTGTGGACCGCCGCGGTCAGCCTGTCGGGCGGAAGCCCGGTGCACTATCTGTGCGACGAGCAGGCCAACTGGTGGCCGGACCTGGCCGATATCAAGGCCAAGATCACCCCGAATACCAAGGCGCTGGTGATCATCAACCCGAACAACCCCACCGGTGCGGTGTATTCGAAAGAAGTGCTGCTGGGCATGCTGGAACTGGCCCGCCAGCATAATCTGGTGGTGTTCTCCGACGAGATCTACGACAAGATCCTGTACGACGACGCCGTGCACATCTGCACGGCATCCCTGGCACCAGACTTGCTGTGCCTGACCTTCAACGGTCTGTCCAAGTCCTATCGGGTGGCCGGCTTCCGTTCCGGCTGGATCGCCATATCCGGCCCCAAACACCATGCCCAGAGCTACATCGAAGGCATCGATATGCTGGCCAACATGCGCCTGTGCGCCAACGTGCCGAGCCAGCATGCGATCCAGACCGCACTGGGGGGATATCAGAGCATCAACGATCTGGTGTTGCCGCCAGGACGCCTGTTGGAGCAGCGCAATCGCACCTGGGAACTGCTCAACGACATTCCGGGCGTGAGCTGCGTCAAGCCGATGGGCGCGCTGTATGCGTTCCCGCGTATCGATCCGAAAGTCTGCCCGATTCACAACGACGAGAAATTCGTCCTCGACCTGCTGCTCTCCGAGAAGCTGCTGGTGGTGCAAGGCACGGCCTTCAACTGGCCATGGCCGGACCATTTCCGCGTAGTCACCCTGCCGCGCGTGGATGATCTGGACATGGCCATCGGGCGCATTGGCAACTTCCTGAAGTCCTATCGCCAATAAGCGGATTTTCACCGTGCGACGCCCTGACGGGTCGCACGGTGATTCATTCAGCAACATATGTTTGCGTCTTGCGGCTCACCGACGCCTCAACTCCACACCTGTACCCACTTGCCGGCCTACGACTAGCGGCGACGGGGCTCGGGGCGTCCAATGGCCTACAAACTCTTCCTGCCGAAACCTCGGAAATGCCCTTCAAGCAGCTAAGCTGTTGCCGTAAGACACAGTTTGAAATAGTCACTTGGTTGAATACCCCGGTGCAGCACCTTATATACCCCGCAGTACGCTACATCTTTAGCAAAAGGAGATATCTACAACCATGATGCGCATCCTGCTGTTTTTGGCCACTAACCTGGCGGTCGTGCTGATTGCCAGCATCACCCTGAGCCTTTTCGGCTTCAACGGGTTCATGGCGGCCAACGGGGTTGATCTCAACCTCAATCAGCTGCTGATTTTCTGTGCGGTCTTTGGTTTCGCCGGTTCCCTGTTCTCGCTGTTCATCTCCAAGTGGATGGCGAAGATGAGCACCAGCACCCAGATCATTACCCAGCCACGCACCCGTCACGAGCAATGGCTACTGCAAACGGTCGAGCAATTGTCCCGCGAAGCCGGGATCAAGATGCCCGAAGTCGGGATTTTCCCAGCCTACGAAGCGAACGCCTTCGCCACCGGCTGGAACAAGAACGACGCTCTGGTCGCAGTCAGCCAGGGTTTGCTCGAACGATTCTCGCCCGATGAAGTGAAAGCCGTACTGGCCCACGAAATCGGCCACGTGGCCAATGGCGACATGGTCACGCTGGCACTGATCCAGGGCGTGGTGAACACCTTCGTAATGTTCTTCGCACGGATCATCGGTAACTTCGTCGACAAGGTGATCTTCAAAAACGAAGAAGGTCAAGGCATCGCCTACTACGTGGCGACCATCTTCGCCGAACTGGTGCTGGGTATCCTCGCCAGCGCCATCGTCATGTGGTTCTCGCGCAAACGCGAGTTCCGCGCCGACGAAGCCGGTGCACAACTTGCCGGTACGGCTGCGATGATCGGCGCCCTGCAACGCTTGCGTGCGGAACAGGGGCTGCCAGTGCACATGCCGGACACCCTGAACGCTTTCGGCATCAACGGTGGCATCAAACAGGGCTTCGCCCGCATGTTCATGAGCCACCCGCCGCTGGAAGAGCGCATCGATGCTCTGGCTCGTCGCCGGGGCTAAGCGACTCCGTGGCAAACAAGAAGGCCCGCAGTGATGCAGGCCTTTTTTTAGTTCTTCGGATTACCGGGTGGACACCCTATACACCCGCTCCTCAAGCCGGGTAACCCCCGCCTCCAGAAATTTCCCGCTCTCGCTCAGCACATCCTGATCTTCCAGGATTTTTAGCGACCATGCCTGGCCAAACAATCGCTGCACTTCGTCATCCAGCACGGCAAACGGTGGGCCGTCCATTTGAGCCTGGTCATAATCGAGGGTGATCAAAAGCCCATGGCAATCCTTGGGCAGGATCCGCTTCAAATGCGTGGCATATTGCTCGCGCATTGATGGCGGTAGCGCAATCAATGCGGCCCGGTCATAAAGCGCAGAGCAATCAGCCACATCGCCAGCTGTCAGCTCGAAGAAGTCACCGCACCAAAGCTCGATGGAGCCTGCGCGATAAACCTTGAACGGCCCCTGCTCGCTCACCGCGGGGTCAAAGTGATGCTCGCTGAAAAAGTCCTCGATGGCTTTTTCCGATAGTTCGACGCCCAGAACCTCGTGCCCCTGATGAGCGAGCCACAACACATCCAGACTCTTCCCACACAAGGGCACCAGAACGCGACTGCCCTCTTCCAGGCCCAACGCTGGCCAGAACCGTTGAAGATAAGGATTCACTTGCGGCAAGTGAAAGCCGATCTGATTCGACGCCCACTTCTTGTGCCAAAACTCCGGCTGCATAGGTAACCCCAAAAATTCGATCAAAACACCCTAAAACTTATATTAGATTTAGATCAATGATCTGACTGAAGATGGTGCCATCTTAACTCTCCGGAGCTCGTTCATGTTCCCCAGCCTGTACATATCCCATGGTTCCCCGATGCTTGCCCTGGAACCCGGCGCCAGCGGGCCTGCCCTGGCTCGCCTGGCGGCCGAGTTGCCGAAACCCAAAGCCATCGTGATTGTTTCCGCGCACTGGGAAAGCAATGAACTGTTGGTCAGCGGCAATCCACGACCTGATACCTGGCATGATTTCGGCGGTTTCCCTAAAGCCTTGTTTGAAGTCGAGTACCCGGCACCCGGCGATCCACAGCTGGCAGCCGAGGTCGTCGAACTGTTGAAGGCCAGTAATCTTCCCGCCCGCATCGATTCCAACCGACCTTTCGATCATGGTGTCTGGGTTCCGTTGTCACTGATGTATCCGCAGGCGGACATCCCGATTGTTCAGGTTTCACTGCCAACCCGTGGCGGTCCTGCCCTGCAGGCCCACGTCGGACAGGCGCTGAACAGCCTGCGCCAGCACGGCGTACTGCTGATCGGCTCCGGCAGCATCACCCATAACCTGCGGGAACTGGATTGGCATGCCGGCCCTGAGAGCGTGGAGCCGTGGGCACAGGCGTTCCGGGACTGGATGGTCGAGAAGCTTGCGGCCAACGACGAAGCGGCCCTGAACGATTATCGCCAACTGGCACCCAATGCCGTGCGCAATCATCCCAGCGATGAACACCTGCTGCCGCTGTACTTTGCCCGCGCGGCCGGGGGGGATTTCAGCATCGCCCACCAAGGATTCACTATGGGGGCACTGGGCATGGACATCTATCGTTTCGGCTGACCGGCACACCAAGCCGCCCCGCCATCCGGACAAAAAAAATCCCCGAACCAGTCGGGGATTTTTTATGTGAGATCAATCAGCCCGAAAGCGGATCAATCTTCGCGGTAGCGACGCAGCTTCAACTGCTTACCGGCAACGCGAGTGTCCTTCAGCTTGGTCAGCAGACGCTCCAGACCATCTTCCGGCAGCTCAACGAGGCTGAAGCTGTCACGCACCTGGATGCGACCGATGGCTTCACGAGCCAGGCCACCTTCATTGAGGATGGCGCCCAGCAGGTTCTTGGCAGCGATGCCATCACGCGCGCCCAGCGCGGTACGGCAACGAGCACGACCTTCGGCCAGAGGCATTGGTGCGCGACGCTCGCGGTCACCACGCTCAGGACGATCACCGGAACGCTCTGGACGATCGCCACGCGGTGCGTTGTTCGGCACCAGTGGACGCTCTTTCTCGATAGCGGCCAGGTTCAGCGCTTGACCGTTGGTAGCCTTGCGCAGCAGGGCTGCGGCCAGGGCACGCGGGCTGCAACCGATATCGGCAGTCAGGCGATCCAGCAGTTCACCATGGGTCGATTCAGCTTCAGCCACCAGCGGCGACAGGCTGTTGGTCAGTTTCTTGATGCGCGCATCCAGAACGGCTTGAGCGTCCGGCAGGCGAACTTCAGCAACTTTCTGACCGGTGACACGCTCGATGACCTGGAGCATGCGGCGCTCACGTGGAGTCACCAGCAACAGTGCACGACCTTCGCGACCGGCACGGCCGGTACGGCCGATACGGTGAACGTAGGACTCTGGATCGTACGGCATGTCAACGTTGAATACGTGAGTGATGCGCGGAACGTCCAGGCCACGAGCAGCAACGTCGGTCGCCACAACGATGTCCAGACGGCCATCCTTGAGGGAGTCGATCACGCGCTCACGCTGGTTCTGGGCAATGTCACCGTTCAGCGCAGCGGCTTTGTAGCCTTTGGCTTCCAGGGCGCTGGCCAGGTCCAGGGTCGCTTGCTTGGTACGCACGAACATGATCAGCGCGTCGAAATCTTCCACTTCCAGCAGGCTCAATACAGCCGAGGTCTTCTGGTCAGCGTGAACCAACAGGTGAGCCTGTTCGATCGCGGTAACGGTCTGGGTCTTGCTCTGGATCTTCACGTGCTTCGGATCGCGCAGGTGGCGCTCAGCGATGGCACGGATCGATTGTGGCAAGGTGGCCGAGAACAATACGGTCTGACGGGTTTCCGGCATGGCCTTGAAGATAACTTCCAGGTCGTCCATGAAGCCCAGTTTGAGCATTTCGTCGGCTTCGTCGAGAACCAGGTGGTTCACGGTGGCCAGTACTTTTTCGTCGCGACGCAGGTGGTCGCACAGACGGCCCGGAGTGGCGACAACGATCTGTGCGCCATTACGGATTGCTTTCAATTGTGGGCCCATCGGCGCGCCGCCGTAGACAGCCACAACAGTCACGCCCGGCATTTGCTTGGCGTAGGTTTCGAAAGCGGTTGCAACTTGTAGCGCCAACTCACGAGTTGGGGCCAGGATCAGAGCTTGCGGCTCGCGCTTGGACGGATCAATGCGGTGCAGGATAGGCAGGGCAAAGGCAGCGGTTTTACCGGTACCGGTTTGCGCCTGACCAATCATATCGTGACCGGCGAGGATGATCGGGATCGACTGCTGCTGAATGGCCGAAGGCTCTTCATAGCCGGTAGCGACTACTGCAGCGACAATATTGGGATGAAGTTCAAGAGCGGCGAAGCCGCCGATTTCCTGGGTCATGGGTCTGCCTCTAAGTGCATCCGCAAAGACCCATGCTCCAAAGCTGCGCATGCCGTGTTGAGACTCAAGAGTCGCCCTGGCAGCTTTGTCGGCGGGGATTTGCGAAAACGAATGAATGAAAAGAATCGTCAAGGAAGAGTCCGCGATGCGGACGTGCAGCCGAAGCTGACTTCGGGGAATTGCTCTACCTAAACGCGGCCCGGCTAAAGGCCGGCGCGCACTATACCGGAATTTGCTGAAAAAGGGAGCTTTTTTTATCGCAAAACTCCTGCGTACGGCGTTCTGTCACAGGCTTTGCGGATAATCATGCGAGCGTCTATTTTTCAAAGGCCCGGCCCCGCGGGCGATGGCGCTAAAACGGTTCATCTTGAACAGGCAGACCGTCGGTCTGACTGCCCTTCCCGCCCGAGGAAATGCACCATGAAAGAGCTCAACACCAGCCGCGTGAGCCGCGAAAAACGTGGTCATGTCCTGATGATCGGCCTGGATCGGGTCGCCAAACGCAACGCCTTCGATCTCGACCTGCTCAACGAATTGAGCCTGGCGTACGGCGAGTTCGAGGCTGACAGCGAAGCGCGGGTGGCGGTGGTCTTCGGTCATGGCGAGCATTTCACCGCCGGACTGGACCTGGTCAATGCCAGCGCCACGTTGACGGAAGGCTGGCAGGCACCG
This sequence comes from Pseudomonas fluorescens group sp. PF-69, assembly GCF_054481235.1. NCBI lineage: Bacteria > Pseudomonadati > Pseudomonadota > Gammaproteobacteria > Pseudomonadales > Pseudomonadaceae > Pseudomonas > Pseudomonas fluorescens group sp. PF-69. Next base: position 6,326,527 of record NZ_JBTMNC010000001.1, read on the forward strand.
CCCGGCGGCTGTGATCCATGGGGCGTGTTCGCCGGTCCGAGGGTCAACAAACCGGTGATTGTCGCCGCGCAGGGCTACTGCCTGACGATCGGCATCGAGTTGATGCTGGCCGCCGATATCAACCTGTGCGCCAGCAATACCCGTTTTGCGCAAATGGAAGTGCAGCGCGGCATTTTCCCCTTCGGGGGCGCCACCCTGCGCCTGCATCAAGTCGCCGGCTGGGGCAACGCGATGCGCTGGATGCTGACCGGGGATGAGTTCGATGCCCATGATGCCTTGCATCTGGGGCTGGTGCAGGAAGTCATGGCCAGCGAGGATTTGCTGCCACGGGCAATCGAGCTGGCCGAGCGAATTGCCCGGCAGGCGCCACTCGGGGTTCAGGCGACGTTGATGTCGGCCCGGCAGGCGCGTTATGAAGGGGAAACGGTGGCCGCGCAAGGGTTGCCGGCGCTGGTGAAGAAGCTGATGAGCAGCGAGGATGCCCGGGAGGGTGTGCGGTCGCTGGTGGAGCGGCGGCCCGGAGTCTTCAAAGGCATGTGAAATGTGTGTTGGCCTCCATGGCCTCATCGCAGGCAAGCCCACGATGAGGTCCGGTCGAGCAACAAATCAGCTCGCCGGCCGAATTGCCTTGATCAACGACTGCAACGAATACCCCAACCGTGGCGCCAGCCCTTCGGCCCGAGCGATCAGGCCGTCCATGTCCAGTTGCTGATCCAGCTCCGAAGGCACGATCAGGATCACATTGCCCTCCTTCACCGGCAATTCCCAGTAATGCCGGTGGTAGAGCCCGCGCAGCAACGCGGCACCCAATGGCTTGCCATCATCGGTAGCCCATTGATTGATCACCAGCCAGCCGCCCGGATTCAGGCGTTTCTGGCAGTTTTCCAGGAACGACCAGGCCAGGTGCCCGACTCCGGGACCGACATCGGTATACAGGTCGACAAAAATCAGGTCCGCCGGCTCCGCGGTGTCGAGCAGGTCCAGCGCATCACCCACGCGAATGTACAGACGCGGATCGTCATCCAGCCCAAGGTATTCGATGGCCAGGCGCGGCACGTCAGGGCGCAGCTCGATGGCTTCGACATCCTCCAGCGGCAGGAACTTGAGGCACGCCTGGGTCAGCGTCCCGGCACCGAGGCCCAGAAACAATGCACTTTCCGGCTGCTCGTGGCACAGCGCACCAATCAGCATCGCCCTGGTGTAGTCGTACTCGAGCCAGCTCGGATCGGCCGTGAAGACGCAGCTTTGTTCGATGGCATCACCGAATTCGAGAAAGCGGTAATCGGCCACTTCCAGCACGCGAATCACGCCAAATTCGTCCTGCACCTCGGCGAGCAGATGCTCGACGCGCTCCTCAGTCATTTCGTCTCCTGATCGTCACCGGACCCGGCAACGCAATAACACCGCGAACAGGCTGCGGCAAAGGCGCGATTGTCCGCGAAGCGACGGGAACAGGTCACGCACTAATTGCTGATAACATAGCTGTCCGAGCGTAAAACATTAGAGACTGCGATGAGCCAACCCTGGAGCCCTGACAGCTGGCGCGCCCTGCCGATCCAGCAACAACCCCAATACCCCGACGCGGCGCATTTGCTGCAAGTCGAGCAAACACTGGCCAGCTACCCGCCGCTGGTGTTTGCCGGTGAAGCCCGGGAGTTGCGCCGTCAGTTTGCCGAAGTGACCCAGGGCCGGGCGTTTCTGTTGCAGGGCGGCGACTGCGCCGAAAGCTTCGCCGAGTTCTCCGCCGCGAAAATCCGCGACACCTTCAAGGTGCTGCTGCAAATGGCGATTGTCATGACCTTTGCCGCCGGCTGCCCGGTGGTCAAAGTCGGGCGCATGGCCGGGCAATTCGCCAAGCCGCGCTCGGCCAACGACGAAACCATCGATGGCGTGACCCTGCCCGCCTACCGTGGCGACATCGTCAACGGCATCGGTTTCGATGAAAAAAGCCGCGTACCGGACCCGGAGCGCCTGCTGCAGTCCTACCACCAGTCCACCGCCACCCTGAACCTGCTGCGCGCCTTCGCCCAGGGCGGGTTTGCCGATCTGCATCAGGTACACAAGTGGAACCTGGACTTCATCGCCAACTCGGCCCTGGCGGAAAAATACAGCCACCTGGCCGACCGCATCGATGAAACCCTGGCCTTCATGCGCGCCTGCGGCATGGACAGTTCGCCGCAACTGCGCGAGACCAGTTTCTTTACCGCGCACGAAGCGCTGCTGCTGAACTACGAAGAAGCCTTCGTTCGTCGCGACAGCCTGACCAACGACTACTACGACTGCTCGGCGCACATGCTGTGGATCGGCGATCGCACCCGTCAGCTCGACGGTGCCCATGTCGAGTTCCTGCGCGGGGTGAACAACCCGATCGGGGTCAAGGTCGGCCCGAGCATGAACCCTGAAGACCTGATTCGCCTGATCGACGTGCTCAACCCGGACAATGATCCAGGCCGCCTGAACCTGATCGCGCGCATGGGCGCGAACAAGGTCGGCGATCACTTGCCGCAGCTCATCCGCGCCGTACAGCGTGAAGGCAAGCAAGTGCTGTGGAGTTGCGACCCGATGCACGGCAACACCATCAAGGCCAGCAGCGGCTACAAGACCCGTGACTTCGCGCAGATTCTTGGCGAGGTGAAGCAGTTCTTCCAGGTTCACGAAGCCGAGGGCAGCTACGCCGGCGGCATCCACATCGAGATGACCGGGCAGAACGTCACTGAATGCATAGGCGGCGCGCGGCCGATTACCGAAGATGGGTTGTCGGATCGATACCACACCCATTGCGACCCGCGGATGAATGCCGATCAGTCGCTGGAATTGGCGTTTTTGATTGCCGAGACGTTGAAGCAGGTTCGGCGCTAACTCGCATCGCCCCCCATCGCTGGCAAGCCAGCTCCCACAGGAATTACGTCGTTGGGCAATAATGTGCACGACGCAACATCTGTAGGAGCTGGCTTGCCAGCGATGCCCTCAGATCAAACCCCGCAAATGCTCGCCAATGCCACCCGCAACCTGTCCGCACTCGCCCGCGGGCAATTCAACTGAACCTGCGCCAGCCCCAACCAATCCGCCATCTGTCGCAGATTAGCCGCCAACGCCAGCATCCCTTCGTCGTCCAGCCCCGGTTGTTCCTCATGCACCGCGTGCACTGCCAATCGACCGACCGCCCGTTCGGCGCGCAGATCAACCCGCGCGGCAATCCGCTCGTTGTGCAGGAACGGCAAGACGTAATAGCCGTAGACCCGCTTGTCCTGCGGCGTATAGATCTCCAGCCGATAGCGAAAGTCGAACAGGCGTTCGGTGCGACTGCGTTCCCAGATCAGTGAATCGAAAGGTGAAAGCAAGGCACTGGCCTCGACCTTGCGCGGCACCTTGGGCTCCGGCAGGCAATAGGCCAACTGGCGCCAGCCCTGGACTTCGCAGGTGAGCAATTCACCGGCCTCGACCAACTCCGCAAGACGTGGACGGCTGTCAGCGGGATTCAGGCGAAAGTAGTCGCGCAGATCCTTTTCCGTGCCGACGCCCAACGCCGTCATGGCATGCAACAGCAATCCGCGCTGGGCTTGTGCCTCATCAACCCGTGGCTGCGCAAGAATCGCCGAGGGGATCACCCGCTCCGGCAAATCATAAAGCCGTTCGAACCCACGCCGGCCGGCCACGGTCACTTCACCGGTGGCGAACAACCATTCCAGTGCATGCTTTTCCGCACTCCAGTCCCACCATGGGCCCGCCCGCTCCTGGCGGGTCGACAGACTGCCGGCCCCCAGAGCGCCCTGCGCCTCGACGGAGGCCAGCACCCGGCGAATAACGTCCTGCTGCTCACGACCAAAACGCGCCAGCTGTTGATAAATGTCTTCGCCACGACTCGCACGCTGCATGCGCCAGCGCATCAACGGGTACATCGACAGGGGCAGTAAAGAGGCCTCGTGGCCCCAGTATTCGAACAATGTTCGACGCCGGCCCTGACTCCAGGCAGCCTGGTCGAGCACGTCGCAAGAGTAGTGTCCAAGGCGGGAAAACAGCGGAAGGTAGTGCGAACGCACCAAGGCATTGACCGAGTCGATCTGCAGAATGCCCAGTCGTTCGATCAGGCGGTTGAGCTGAAACGGCTTGATCGTCGCTGGCGGCTGACGCCCGTTGAACCCTTGGGCGGCCAGCGCCAGACGCCGAGCCTGTTTGAGGGTAAAGGACAACGTTGCGGGCATGAGCATCTCCTTGTCTGCTCGCAACCTACCTCACCGGTAAGTGGTTTGTGTAGCGTGGCACTCATCATTTATGCATCGGGTCATTCCAGAACGGCTTGACCGACTCGAACTCGACATCCGCACGGCTCATGCCGATGTCTTTCAGCGCTTCATCACTCAGGCTCGCCAGCAGTTCGCGTTCCTTGTGCAGTTCGTACCAGCGACTGAATTTGTGCAGCAGATCGGATACCAGGTGGATCGAGTGTTTTTCTACCGCTGGGTATTCATGTTGACCTTTCATCTTGTTGCCCTCCGTTTGGATAGCTCCAGTCTCGCGCCGGGACTAAGATCAATCCAACGAATGTTTCTGATGTCACATATCTCGGAGATTGATGAATGTCCGCCTACCCGAGTATCGACACCGAAGTACTGCGCACCTTCGTCGCCATCGCCGATCAGGGCGGCTTTACCCGTGCCGGAGAATTGGTCAACCGCACCCAGTCGGCCGTGAGCATGCAGATGAAGCGGCTGGAAGAAGATGTATTGCAGCGCCAGCTGTTCCAGCGCGACGGCCGGCAGGTTCGGCTGACGGCGGAAGGCCAGGTATTGCTCGGGTATGCCCGGCGCATCCTCAAGCTGCACAGCGAAGTCTTCAACACCTTGCGCGAACCGCACATGGTCGGCACCGTACGGATCGGTACACCGGACGACTATGTGATGCGTTTTCTGCCGGGGATTCTGCGCCGGTTTGCCCAGTCCTATCCGCTGATCCAGATCGAAGTGCACTGCGAGTCGTCCAAGCAATTGCTGATGCGCCAGGACCTCGACTTGTCTATCGTGACCCGCGAACCGGGTAGTGAAATCGGTCAGCTACTGCGCAAGGAACGCTTCGTCTGGGCCGAAGCCCAGTGTTTCAGTGCCCACGAACAAACCCCGTTGCCGCTGGCGATGTTCAACAGTGACTGCTTCTGCCGCCTGTGGGCCTGCAATGCCCTCGATGCCATGGGCCGCGATTATCGCGTGGCGTACAACAGCGATAGCTTGTCGGCGATCATGGCGGTGGTCAGCGCCGGCCTGGCAGTGACTGCGCAACTGGAAAGCTTGATCACGGCGGACATGCGCATCCTCGGTGAGGCCGAAGACCTGCCGATCCTGCCCGAGGCCAGCATCATGCTGGTGCGCAACCTGCACAACCCGTCACCGATCACCGAATGCCTGGCCGACCACATCGTCGAAGGCTTCAAACCTTAAAGGCGAGCATCACCGCGCAGCACACCAGGAAGCCGCAGAACAATCCGCGCAGCAACCGCTCGGGCATGGCGTGGGCGATCCTCACCCCCCAACTGATGCTCATCAGGCCACCGATCGCCAGTGGCACGCCAATCATCCAGTGCACTTGATGGTGTACGGCATAGGTGACCAGCGTGACGCCGGTGCTGGGCAGTGCCAGCGCCAGCGACAAGCCCTGCGCCACCACTTGAGTCGTACCGAACAGACTGGTCAATACCGGCGTGGCCACGACCGCCCCGCCCACGCCAAACAACCCGCCCATGGTCCCGGACGCCGCGCCGAGCACACCCAGCCAGGGCCATGAATAATTCATCTGCGCCGAGGCCGGCGCGCTGGCGGTGAACATGCGCACCAGGTTGTAGGCCGACAGGGCGACCAGAAACGCGACAAAGCCGATCCGCATGGTTTGCGCATCAATGCCCACGGCCCAGATCGAACCGATCCAGGCGAAACAGAACCCCATCGAAGCCAGCGGCAACGCGTGGCGCAACTCAATGCGGTTGCGTTGGTGGTAACGCCACAGTGCCAGCATCACATTCGGCACGACCATGACCAACGCCGTCCCTTGGGCAATCTGCTGATCCAGACCGCACAACACACCCAGCAAGGGAATGGCAATCAAGCCTCCGCCGATGCCGAAAATCCCGCCAAGGGTTCCCAGGGCTGCGCCGAAAACCAGATACATCAGAAACTCAATCACAGCAGTTTTTCCCTTTAGGTGAAGCGGTTCATCCTACGCAGTTGGGTCTGGCTCGGAAACGCACAGCAACGCACAATGGCTATGCCAATTTCGCACAGGCATTGACCACGCATGAATCCCAATCAATTGACCGATCAACTGGGCCTGTTCCTGGACGTGCTGGAAACCGGCAGCTTTTCCGCAGCATCTCGCCGTCATCCGCTGACGCCTTCGGCGGTGGCCCGGCGCATCGATAGCCTGGAAAGCGCCGTCGGCAGTCAGCTATTCATTCGCAGCACCCACGCGGTGCGCGCCACGCCGGCGGGGCTGGCCTTTGCAGAGCGCGCACGGCGGATCGTCGCTGAGTTACGCCTGGCCAGGGCGGAAGCCGTGTCCCTCAGCAGCGCGCCGGAAGGTCTGATTCGGGTCGATGCGCCGGCCGCGTTCGGTCGTCGGCATCTGGCGCCGGTGATCGCCGATTTCTTGATGCTTTACCCCGGCCTCGATGTGCAGCTGCATCTGATTGACAGTTTTGTCGACATGCAGGGCTTGAACCTGGGCAAGGTCGATCTGGTACTGCGCGCCGGGCTGATGGCCGACACCCGGCTGGTGGCCACGCCGCTGGCGAGCATGATGCGCATCGCCTGCGCCAGTCCCGACTATTTGCAGCGCCGGGGCGTACCCACCGATCCGGCTCAGCTGATTGATCATGACGGCCTCGATTGGGATGGCCTGGCTCCCCCCTTCGCCTGGCGATTCGAGCGAGACGGTCAAATGCAATTGCACCGCCCTTCGCGGGTGCGCATGAGCGCCAACAATGCCGAGGCGCTGGTCTGCGGCGCACTGGCCGGATTGGGTATCGCACATTTGCCAACCTGGCTGGCCAGTGAATACCTGCTGCGCGGCGAACTGTTGCCATTGTTCTGCGAAAACGGTCTGCCGAAACCCGAGAGCTCCGGAATCTATGCCTTGCGCCTGGAACAACAACCCAATTCCCGCAGCCGCTTGCTGCTGGAATACCTGAAAAGCCGTTTCAGCCCGATACCGCCGTGGGACCTGGTGCTGCAAACCCACTTGGGCCGCCACTAGTCGAGAATTGTCTGGCGCATTAAAGATTCGCCCGCTAGATTCTGAAGATCACTGATCAAGGCTTTGACATGACCACCGAGCGCGACACCCCGGATACCTGCGACGACCTGCTGCTGGACAATCAGGCCTGCTTCGCCCTTCACTCCACTTCGCTGATGATGACCAAGGTCTACAAGCCTCTGTTGCAGGCGTTGGGCCTGACCTATCCGCAGTACCTGGCGATGTTGGTGCTGTGGGAACAGGACGGTTTGACCGTAGGCGAAATCAGCGCACGCTTGCTGACCGATCCTGGTTCGCTCACGCCGCTGCTCAAACGCCTGGAGACTGAAGGCCTGCTCAGTCGCACCCGCAGCCGTGAAGATGAGCGCGTGGTGATCGTCGAACTCACCGCCAAGGGCCGCGCCTTGCGCGACCAGGCCCGTGACATCCCACAATGCATCCTCGGCGCAAGCGGCATGACGCTGGAGCGCCTGCAAAAACTGCAGGCGGAGTTGCAAGCGCTGCGTCATCACCTGCAAGAAAGCCTGATTTAAAGCAGCATCACCCGTTTGTGGAAACCTGAATCCTGTGGGAGCGGGGCTTGCCCGGCTTTGCGGTACCTCAGCGCCATTGATATCGACTGACAGGACGCTATCGCCGGCAGGCCCCGCTCCCACAAGAATCGCCTGCGTATTTGAAATCCCGGCCGCATAAATTTTTTTGCGACCCCGCCTTTCCCCTCCCGCGCCTCTAAATCAAGCCTTCCAGCCAATTCGGTCGCATCGACGCGATCTCTGAATAGATTTTTCTTAAAAATTTATCTTGCGCGCTAAATATTGGCGCGATACATTCATTTCGCACTTACTTAGCGCGCAAATATTTAGCGCAAACAAACCAACCCGAACGAGGCTTTCACCATGCAAACTCTCTACACCGCAATCGCAACTTCCACCGGTGGCCGTGACGGTCGTGCGGTTTCCAGCGACAACATCCTCGACGTCAAACTCGCCACCCCGAAAGAACTCGGCGGTGCCGGCGGCGCAGCCACCAACCCTGAGCAACTGTTTGCAGCCGGCTACTCCGCCTGCTTCATCGGCGCTCTGAAATTCGTCGCCAGCCAGACCAAACGCAGCATCCCGAACGACGCATCGATCACCGCCCACGTCGGTATCGGTCAGATCCCCGGTGGCTTCGGTCTGGACATCGACCTGTACATCAGCCTGCCGGGCCTTGAACAAGCCGACGCGCAATCCCTGGTCGACGCGGCCCACCAAGTCTGCCCGTACTCCAACGCCACCCGAGGCAACGTTGATGTGCGTCTGCACGTCACCGTCTAACCGCTGATTGCCCAGGCCCGAACAGGAAATGAACATGAACACTTTCAGCAAAGTCTTGACCGGTACCCTTCTCGCCCTGTCCATCCAGAGCGCATTTGCCGGCGACGTTGAACACAACACCCAGGCATTCCTCGATGTGCTCAATGCCGGCACCGGCAAACCGATCGAGCAACTGACACCTGCCGAAGCGCGTGCCGTATTGGTGGGTGCGCAGGCCGGGGTGAAGCTGACGCTGCCAAAAGCCGATGTCAGCCAGAAGACGATTCAGGTCGACGGCCAGCCGCTGAGCCTGACCATCGTCCGGCCGGCCGGGGTCAAGGGCGAGCTGCCGGTGTTCATGTTCTTCCACGGTGGTGGCTGGGTACTGGGTGACTTCCCGACCCACGAACGACTGGTGCGTGACCTGGTTGTCGGTTCGGGTGCGGCGGCGGTGTTCGTCAACTACACCCCGTCACCGGAAGCGCATTATCCGGTGGCGATCAACCAGGCTTACGCCGCAACCCAGTGGGTGGCCGAGCACGGTAAAGAGATCCATGTCGACGGCAAACGCCTGGCCGTGGCCGGCAATAGCGTCGGCGGCAACATGGCGGCCGTGGTCGCACTGATGGCCAAAGACAAGGGCACACCGGCGATCAAGTTCCAGGTGCTGCTGTGGCCGGTGACCGACGCCAACTTCGAGACGGGCTCGTACAACCAGTTCGCCGAGGGGCACTTCCTCAGCAAAAACATGATGAAGTGGTTCTGGGACAACTACACCACCGACGCGAATCAACGTAACGAGATCTACGCCTCGCCGCTGCGGGCCACCACTGCGCAACTCAAGGGCCTGCCACCCGCCCTGGTGCAGACCGCCAGCGCCGATGTACTGCGCGATGAAGGCGAAGCCTATGCGCACAAACTCGACGAAGCCGGCGTGCCGGTGACCTCGGTTCGTTACAACGGCATGATCCACGACTACGGCTTGCTTAACGTGGTCAGTCAGGTGCCAGCGGTGCGTTCGGCGATGTTGCAGGCTTCGCAAGAACTCAAAGAGCACCTGAAATAAAAAACCAGTGGGAGCGAGCAGGCTCGCTCCCACATGGGTTAGCGTTGAGCCTTAAACTGCAGACACAAAAAAGCCCGACTCAATGGTCGTAATGCTGTTCACTTAAGCATTTGAGTCAAAGCCGGGCTTCCTAGAAAATCCGATGCCAGACCTCTGGCATCGGATTTTTTATGTCTGTTCAACAGGACTTGCTCGACCTCGGCGACCTTTTCAACTTCTGTGACTTGAGCACTTTCACTCAAAATATTCCCATCGAGTGGGTCGCGTCTGCGCTGGATTTGTCCAGCCAGGCCACTATCCGGCGGCGTCGCTTGCCTGCCGAGCAAGTGCTCTGGCTGGTGCTCGGAATGGCATTGTTTCGCGACGAACCTGTTCATGAAGTCGCCCGGCGTTTGAACATCTGCGCCCAAGGTCTGGCTTCTGACCATCTGTTGGCCCGTAGCGGTGTGACCGAGGCCCGCAAGCGGCTTGGGGCCGACCCGGTTGAGTGGTTGTTTCGCAAAACTGGCACTCAATGGGGCGCGCAGCGCTATCCCGATGATGCCTGGCAGGACTTGCAAGTATTTGCGGTCGATGGTGCGCTTCTGCGCACGCCGGATACACCTGAGTTGCGAGACCATTTCGGTTCTGGAAACACCTCGACCGACCGCCAGACTCCCTTTCCCATGCTGCGCCTGGTGGCGCTGATGAATGTGCGTTCGCACCTGATCCTGGATGCACAACTTAGCCCTTACCGACGCAGCGAAATGCGTCTGGCCGATGAGTTTTTGCAGAAGATTCCCGACCACTCCGTGACGCTGTTCGATAAGGGATTCTGGAGCGCCGATCTCATGCTCAGCCTGAGCGGCGACGGCAATCACCGCCACTGGCTGATTCCGGCAAAAAAGGGATTGGTTTGCGAGGAGGTAGCCCGTTACAACCACAACGATCGTTTGGTGCGTATGAAAGTGTCGCCGCAAGCCAGAAAGCGAAATCCGACTCTTCCTACACACTGGGAGGCGCGTGAAGTCAGTTATGAAATTCAAGGCAAAGTAAAAACAGTCATGACATCGTTGCCGGCCAAGACCTACAGCACAAAGGCCGTTGCCACGTTGTATCAAGAACGCTGGGAAATCGAATTGGGCTTCAGGGATATCAAAAGCTCAATGCAGCAGAACGCAGTGACCTTGCGCAGCAAAAAAGTCGACCTGATCTACCAGGAAGTATGGGGGCTGTTGCTGGCTTACAACGTGATTCGCCGGGAGGCGAGTCAGGCAGCAGTGGCGTTTGGCCGAGCGCCGTCGGACATCCGATTCAAGCCGGCTTGCCAGTACATCGCCGTGCAGTTGATCGTGATGGCTGCGGCCAATCCCGTTTCGGCGACGGGTAGACGGTTAGCAGAACTAAGAAAAGGCGTTGCCGGGCTGTTTCTGGATCACCGCCCCAGGCCTTCGAGGCCAAGGACGGTGAAGATTTCAAAGACCCGGTTTCCAGTGGACCGTAAGGCTGCTCCGCTTAAGTGAACAGCATTAGACTCAATGGTCGGGCTTTTTCATTCCTGAAGCTGTGCTTATTTGGCACGGCCTTTGTAGGAACCGCCTTCGCGGGTATCGATCTCGATCATGTCGCCGATTTCGATGAAGTCAGCAACCGACAGCTCGGTACCGTTCTTCAGTTTGGCAGGCTTCATCACCTTGCCGGAAGTGTCACCGCGAGCGGAACCTTCGGTGTAGTCAACCTGACGCACGATGGTGGTCGGCAGCTCTACGGAAACCAGACGGCCTTCGAAGAACACGGCTTCGCAAACGTCGGTCATGCCTTCTTCGATGAACGGCAGTACGCTTTCGATGTCTTCAGCGTTCAGCTCGTACATGGTGTAGTCGGTGGTGTCCATGAACGTGTAGGAGTCGCCGCTGATGAAGGACAGGGTCGCTTCTTTGCGGTCGAGGATCACGTCGTCCAGTTTGTCGTCGGCGCTGTAAACGGTCTCGGTCTTGTAACCGGTCAGCAGGTTTTTCAGCTTGGTCTTCATGATCGCGCTGTTACGACCCGACTTGGTGAATTCAGCTTTCTGAACCAGCCAAGGATCGTTGTCGATACGGATCACGGTACCGGGTTTGAGTTCTTTACCAGTTTTCATTGCGAATATCCGAATTTGGATGGGATTTACAAAAATCTAGGCCGCGTATCATATCCAATTTACATAAAACTGTACCAGCGCCGTGGCAAGATCAGCCTGCAAGGCTTGTTCCAGACACCACGCCTGGGCGTGTTTTTCCAGCTCTGGCCAGTGTTTGCGGGTCGATTGCCAGTGGTCGGTCATTATTTCACCGGCGTTCCACGCCCGCCAGAGACCGCTGATCGCCTCGCCAGCCGGCCCGGAAAGGCCCTTCACATAGAGCGCGAGGAAGGCTTCCAGCTTGTCCAGATGGATATCTTCGTCCTGCTGATAGATGTGCCAGAGCATCGGTCGGCCCGCCCACTGCGCGCGGACAAACGAGTCCTCACCGCGCACGGCGTTGAAATCGCAGCTCCACAGCAACGGGTCGTATTGGTCCTGCCGGACGAACGGCAGCACTTGCACGGTCAAGGCGTCGCGTACATGCACGGCACCCGCCGCCAGCCCTTGCACACCGAGCCAACGCTCGACATCGCCGAGAATCCGCCCTTCCGGCACCAACAGATGCGTGGGCGTCACGTCGCCAGCCAGCGCATCGAGCCAACTGGCCAGGCCGGTATTTTCGTAGGCGAACAGCGAGATCAGTTGCGCGCCGGGTGCGCGATCGATCCCCAGCCCTTGAAGGAAAAGTCGCTGCGCTGCCGGACTCTGTTGAAATTGCTCACGCCGCTCAAGAAGATCGCTTTCACGCAGCAAGCCACCGGTGCCCTTGTGGAACCCGGGGAAGAAAAAGAACTTCTGCACCTGCTTGTACTTCACCGACGGCAAGCCATGACAGCCGACGATCCAGTCCTCGGCGCTCAAATAATCGAGGTTCATCCACAGCGGCGTTTTTTCCCGTTCGGCCATCGCCTCCATGTAGGCACCCGGCAACTGGCAGGCGAACGCGGCGATCACCACATCGGCGGCTTCTGTGGGCTGCCAGTCGGCCATCCACTGCCGCACCTCAACACCTTGCTGCCATTGCTGCGAGGCGTGGATGTCGATGTCCGGGCAGAGGCGCTCGAAGGCGCGCAGATCATCGACCCACAACCGCACCGCCTGCGAATGCTCGGCAACCAGTTGCCGGGCCAGGCGCCAGGTCACGCCGATGTCGCCGAAGTTGTCGACGACGGTGCAAAAAATATCCCAGCGGGGTTTCATTTCAGGCATTCCAGGCTCCCGTTGGCAAAAGCCCCGATTGTCCGCATAAATTACCCCGCGCAGAAGAGCCGACGGCGATTAATCTTCGTGCGACAATCGCCACTCGCCCGCGACCACCGCCAGGAGGCAGCCATGCCCTACCGTCCCAACCCGCGCCGCCCTTTGCCGATCCAGCTCAACACCCTGCAATTGAGCGGCAGCATCGCCCTCGGTTTGTGGCTGGGATTCATTGCCATCGCGCTGACCTGCTGGCTTGCTTCACGCTTTTTGTTCAACGAGCAATTGGCGCCCGTGGCCCAGGCCGTGCAGCAACTGGCAAACCCGCCTGCTGCGGCACAACCGGTGCCGGAAATTCCGCCACAGAGCCCGCTGTTCGAGCAATACGAAGAGAACCTGCGCAAGAACGAACAAGCACAACGGCTCGATCAGGCTCGCAGCAGCAGTCGCAACCTGTCGAATCCCAAGTGCCAGTTCTGGCTGCAACAGGACCACACCGCACCGAGCGAAAAAAGTCGCGCCAACGTTTTGCAATTCTGCGATTGACCATGAACAAACAAACTGTCCACCAACTGATTCTCGACAAGTTGCGCATTGATCTCGACATCGCGGAACGCGCCGCGCAGACCGCTTACGAAACTGCGACCCACGAAGAAAACATCGCCGAGAACAAGTACGACACGCTGGGACTGGAGGCGTCCTATCTGGCCGCCGGCCAGGCCAAACGGGTCGAGGAAATCAGGCAGTCACTGGCACTTTGCCAGAACCTGATACTGCGCCCCTATGATGAGCAGCGCGGGATCGAGGTCGGCGCACTGCTCGGCCTTGAAGACGAAAAGGGGCGCGAGCAATGGCTGTTTCTGGCACCTGATGCGGCAGGCCTGAAGGTCGATCTGGTGGGGCAACTGATCACGGTCATCACCCCGCGCTCGCCGCTGGGCAAAAGCCTGCTGGGCAAGTTCGAGGGCGATGAAGTGGAGATTCTGGTGGCGGGTACCCGGCAACAGTTTGCTGTCACCGAAGTGGTCTAGCGGCGCCCACTGATCAATGGACCGGCAGTTCGACGCCGTCGAACAGCTCTTCCAGCTCCTGCTTGTTGTGGCACTGGATGGCCTTGGCCATGACTTCGCGAGTCAGGTGCGGAGCGAACTTCTCGATGAAATCGCACATGAAGCCACGCAGGAAAGTGCCGCGACGGAACCCAATCTTGGTGATGCTGGATTCGAACAGCTCGCTGGCGTCGAGGACCACCAGGTCGCTGTCGAGTTTGGTGTCGACCGCCATTTTCGCCACGATGCCCACGCCCAGCCCGAGGCGGACATAGGTCTTGATCACGTCGGCGTCGGCTGCAGTGAACACCACTTTCGGCGTCAGGCCACGATGGCTGAAGGCTTCGTCGAGCTTCGAACGGCCGGTGAAACCAAACACGTAAGTCACGATCGGGTATTCGGCCAGGGCTTCGAGGGTCAGCTTCGACAGCTTGGTCAGCGGGTGTCCCTGAGGCACGACCACGCAGCGGTTCCAGCGATAGCACGGCATCATTACCAGGTCGCCAAACAGCTCCAGCGCTTCGGTGGCAATGGCGAAATCCACGGTTCCGTCAGCGGCCATTTCGGCGATCTGCATCGGCGAACCCTGGTGCATGTGCAGGGCCACGTCCGGGTATTGCTTGATGAAATTGCTGATCACCGGCGGCAACGCATAACGCGCCTGGGTGTGGGTGGTGGCGATCGACAGGGTGCCTTTCTTCTCGTTGGAGAATTCCTGGGCGATCTGCTTGATGCTTTCGACCTTGCGCAGAATCTCGCCAGCCGTGGTAATGATGCGCTCGCCAGCCGGGGTCACGCGGGTCAGGTGCTTGCCACTGCGGGCGAAGACCTCGACGCCCAATTCGTCTTCCAGCAGTCGGATCTGTTTACTGATGCCCGGTTGCGAGGTGTACAGGCTTTGGGCGGTAGCGGAAACGTTGAGGTCGTGGTGCGCCACTTCCCAGATGTAGCGCAATTGTTGAAGCTTCATATGAATCCCTCAAAGCAGATAGACGCCACGGGCATCAGCGACGTTATATAACTATATTAATGGTTTGAAGAATAAATCTAGAACTTTTTTATCAAACTGCCACTATTGATGCTCTAGCGATCCCCCTGGCGACGGCGCTCCACCAGCGGCACCAGATAGACCGGCACCCGGGACAGTTGCAGGACGCGCGCCGCGGTCCGCCCCAGCGGCGTTTCCGCGCCAGCCCCATGGCTGTGGCTACCTAGGATCAACAAATCCACCGAGAGTTTCTGCGCCTGGTCGAGAATCACCTGCGACGGATCGCCCTGCAGCACCCGCACGGCACGAATCAGCTCCAGATCCTGTGCGCCCTCCCCCCCCAACTCTTCACGAAAACTGTCGAGCACCCGCTGCTCGATATTGGCAATGACCGTGTTCAGGCCCTGACTGTGAAATTCGTTCAACGCTTGCTCATCGAGGTAACTCTGTAGCACCGACTCAGCGAACAGCCCCATGGGTTCAACCGCGTGCACCACGTAGAGATCGGCATTGAAGGTCCGTGCCAATGCCAAGGCATGCTGCATCACTAGCGGTGCGTACAGGCCGAGGTCAGTGGCATACAGCATCGAATGAATCATATGACCTCCTCGAGTGCCAACATGGCGCAGACTTGAATCAGCTTAGCAGTGCCGTGGCGAGTTCGACGCCCCGCGCAACACGTTGATCGGCGGGCTTAAACCTTTTGCTCGTTGCTTATGCCATGGGGGACATGACCGGTGGCGACGACTTCGCGGGCCAGTTCGCAATGACCGGCCTGATCGTCGAAAAACACGTCGGCGGCGAAGGCCTCGAGAAAGGCCGACTTGGTCAGGCCGCCGAGAAACAGCGATTCGTCCAGGCGAATATCCCATTCGCGCAAGGTGCGGATCACCCGTTCATGGGCCGGCGCCGACCGCGCCGTCACCAGGGCCGTGCGGATAGGACAGGCATCGTCCGGGAACTCGCGCTGCAACAGATTGAGGGCGGCGAGGAAGCCTTTGAACGGCCCACCGCGCAACGGCTCGCGGGCCGCCTCGCGTTCGCTGGCCTGGAATGCTTCCAGACCACCGGCCTGATAGACGCGCTCCGACTCGTCGGAAAACAGCACCGCATCACCGTCAAAGGCGATGCGCAATTCATCGCTGGCCGCTCGGCTGGCGCCTCCCGACAGAATGGTCGCCGCCGCGAAGCCGGCGTCCAGCGCATTGCGCACGTCTTCGGCATGGGTCGACAGAAACAAATCGCAACCAAATGCCTTGAGGTACGGATAGGGACTACGCCCCCCGACAAACGCTGCGCGGGAAATCGCCAGTCCATAGTGATGGATCGAGTTGAACACCCGCAGCCCGGTGTCGGCACTGTTGCGCGACACCAGGATCACCTCGACCCGGGCACGGCCGAGGCTGGCATTGAGATTGAGGAGTTTTTGCACCAGCGGGAAGGCATCGCCGGGTTCGAGGATCTCGTCTTCATGTTCGATCTGATACTGCCGGTAAGCTTCGACGCCACTCGACAGGTAGACCTTGTGGCTTTCACTCAGGTCGAACAACGCTCGCGAGGAAATCGCCAGCACCAGCTTGTCGTCAATTGCCTTTGGCATGCCCTTCCCCCATTGGTTGATCGACTCAGGTGTTGCGTCGATCGATAAAACTCAGACTGCGATACAACGCCTCGATGCGCGGCAACTCACACCCCGCCGCTTTGGCCGCCGCCAACGGACGGGTGTAAATGGCCGCCAGCTCCAGCGGGCGCTTGTGCAGGAAGTCGTGATACATGCTGGGCCAGTAATCGGGCATTCTCTCGGTGACCATGAACAAATGTTCGGCATAGCCCGCCGGAATATCGTGACCGCAAGCGGTGGCGCCCAGGACCACTTCGGCCATCAGTGCCCTGATCAACTCGCGACTGTCGGCATCGGCCATCAACGGCGTAGTGCTCGCCCCCAGTAAAACCGACAAACCGTTATAGGGAATATTCCAGACCAGTTTTTGCCAGCGCGCCTGATGCAGATTCGCCATCGCCTGGGAATCGATACCGGCGGCACGGAACAGTCCGACACCTTCCTCGACAATCGCCGCACGCGCCATCGCATCGGTCGCGGGACCGCTGTGGAAGCCGATATGCACCGCGCCGAGCGCCTGATGGGTAATGACGCCCGGACCTTCGCGATGAACGCAGATGTAACAGAGGCCACCGAGCACATGCAGCGAATCGGGAAGCCGTTCACGCAGGCTGTCTTCGACGTCCAGGCCATTTTGCAGCAGCAATACCTTGGCATTCGGTGCTGCGGCTTGAAGAATGGCGGGGGCCAGGTCCGCATTGCTGGTGGTTTTCGTCCCGACCAGCAGCCAGTCGCACGGCGGCATGTCTTCGGCCGTCGAATAAGCCTGAACCGGACTCAACGTCATGGCACCGTAGGGCGCACTGTCGACGTGCAGCCCACGCTCGGCCACTGCGGAAAACTCGCTGCGCAGCAGGAAATGCACATCGAAACCGGCACGCGCCAGCATCACCCCGTAGAACCCGCCGATTGCACCGGTCCCGATAATGCCGATTGTCGGCTTGGCAACGGCCCCCATCATGGCAACTCCTCTGCTGTTCGACTCAATGCCTTGCGCACCGCTCGATTGAGCTCGTTGCCCGTCAGGCGCGAATTCAATGCTCCAAAGAACTCACCGTCGCGCACGACAAACAGCGCCGGCAAATGAAAGACCTGATAACGCTCAACCACCCCGCCATTGTTCCCGGCGTCGATCCAGCACAGCCGATCGACGGCCAGATCGAGAGAGGGCAATCGCTCACGGGCAAAACGACAACTGGAGCAGCCCACGCTGGTGAAAATGACCAGCGATACGCCGCTCATTGTCAGCAGCCGTTGGTCGGCGTCGAAATCGGTCAGTTCCAATTCGACCACTATACTGGGGGAAACACTGTCAGATGGCCGACACATGGAGTCCGTGTTCATGGGACGATTCATTCCTCATCCTGATGAAGTGCCCGTCGAATTAACGTTGCTGACACCTGAGTGTATTTCACGGCAACAATTGCACACTACCAGCCTCGGGGGCATGGCTTGCAATTATCATCGCGCCTGGCGCCATGGTACGGCGCTGGAAGTGCGCATGCCGACCCTGAACCCCGACATGCGAATTTCAGGCTACGTGGCCTGGTGCCTGCGACGCAAACATGGCTATCTGGTGGGCATTGCCTTCGTGGACGAGCAGACCTTGTTCAGCGCCCGGATGGGCGAGCAGGTATGCCAGATCGAGCGCCTCTGCCGCCAGCATGACGCACACAACGACCTGCAGGAAGTTCAGGCGCTGGCCCTCGAGTGGGTTCAGGAGCATGCCGACGAGTTCTCCGATGACACGGTTCACAGGGCATTTGCGCAATCAATGCTTGATTAAACCGCCCCCTGCCCATTGTCGAGCCACGGTGTAACGCGCTAAGGTTCCGCTCCCCGACGCGCTTAATTTGCTGTGCTCCGCCGCGCGGGTTCGCTGGCGGCCGGCACCCGTGACCTGACGAGTAAACGATGGCTGATTTACCGATCAACGACCTAAACGTCGCCTCCAACGAGACTCTGATCACCCCCGATCAGCTCAAGCGCGATATTCCCCTGAGCGACGCCGCCCTGCGCACCGTCACCAAGGGCCGCGAAGTCATTCGCAATATTCTTGATGGCACCGACCATCGCCTGTTCGTGGTCATCGGGCCTTGCTCGATCCACGACATCAAGGCAGCGCACGAATACGCCGAGCGCCTCAAGGTACTTGCCGCGGAAGTGTCCGATACCCTGTATCTGGTCATGCGCGTGTATTTCGAGAAGCCACGCACCACCGTCGGCTGGAAAGGCCTGATCAACGATCCGTACCTGGATGACTCGTTCAAGATCCAGGACGGTCTGCACATTGGTCGCCAACTGCTGCTGGACCTGGCCGAAATGGGCCTGCCTACCGCCACCGAAGCCCTCGACCCGATCTCCCCGCAATACTTGCAGGACCTGATCAGTTGGTCGGCCATCGGCGCGCGCACCACAGAATCCCAGACTCACCGCGAAATGGCCTCCGGCCTGTCCTCGGCCGTCGGCTTCAAGAACGGCACCGATGGCGGCCTGACCGTGGCGATCAACGCCTTGCAATCGGTTTCCAGCCCGCACCGTTTCCTGGGTATCAACCAGGAAGGTGGCGTGTCGATCGTGACCACCAAGGGCAATGCCTACGGTCACGTGGTCCTGCGCGGTGGCAACGGCAAGCCGAACTACGATTCGGTCAGCGTCGCCCTCTGCGAACAGGCGCTGAACAAAGCGAAGATCAAGCCGAACATCATGGTCGATTGCAGCCACGCCAACTCCAACAAGGACCCGGCCCTGCAACCGCTGGTGATGGAAAACGTCGCCAACCAGATCCTCGAAGGCAACAAGTCGATCATTGGCCTGATGGTCGAAAGTCATCTGAACTGGGGTTGCCAGGCCATTCCGAAAGACCTCGCCGACCTGAAATATGGCGTTTCGATCACCGATGCCTGCATCGACTGGTCGGCCACTGAAACGACCTTGCGCAGCATGCACGCCAAGCTCAAGGATGTGCTGCCTAAACGCGATCGCACCTGATCGCGCCATTGGCTGCAGACAAAAAAACGCCGGGCTGAACCCGGCGTTTTTTTATGCGTTCGTTTTTTTCAAGCTTACTGGCTCAGCTTGGCGGCATGCCGCTGGTGACGCTCCATGTAGCGCTCGACGTAGGAGCACGATGGAATGACGGTGTAGCCCATTTCCTCGGCGTACTGCAGCGCCTGTTCGGTCAGCGCCGCCGCGATGCCACGACCACGCAATGCGTTGGGCACAAAGGTGCGATAGATATCCAGGGTCTGTTTCCCCAGATCCATATAAGTCAGGTAGGCACGATGACCGTCCACATTGGTCTCGAACTGATGACCAGCCTGGTCATGGTGGATGGACAACGCCTCGCTCATCACTACTCCTCGCGGGTCTTGGATTCCGACCCCTACCTTACCGATGTTTTTCCGGCGAAGAAACATCTACGCCACCCCGTGCCTGAATGGACACCGAGAAGAGCTACACCGATCTCGCGCAACCGAGCACGTACAAATAGTAGGCACCATTGGCAAAAATGCTCAAGGTACACTCGTCATCATGCTGGTTGGCGGGTGCCGCTCCGGGTGACGCAGGGCTGGCTCGACCGAAGATCGCCCCAAGGTCGATAGCCTGAACATTGCCGGATGTTGAGACTTAAGACGAACGCCCTTTGTTAAAGTCACCTGAAGATAGAGAAAGATATGAGAGGCGCCACCCAAGATCCGAACAAAAGTGTAGACGAATCCATCTAGACACTCTTCAGCCAAGACAGAGGAAAAGTGCTACGAGAGCGGTAAGCGTTTTCTCACTGGATCGCTCAGCTCGGGCTTTGCAGCTGTATATTTTTTAAACAGAGCAGTTAAAAGTTGCTCGAAAAAGAATCAACGCCTACAATTTTTTTGGCTTCTTGCTTTACGTCAGTTTACTTACGACAAGTAATGGGTAGTATGTACGCCGGCTAATTCCTCACTGTGAGGAGATAGCTAATTTAATGGAAAGTCCTTGAAGGGGAACACGATGAACAACGTTCTGAAATTCTCTGCTCTGGCCCTGGCCGCAGTTCTGGCTACCGGTTGCAGCAGCGCATCGAAAGAAACCGAAGCACGTCTGACTGCTACTGAAGACGCAGCAGCTCGCTCCCAGGCTCGTGCAGACGAAGCTTACCGTAAAGCTGATGAAGCTCTGGCTGCTGCTCAAAAAGCACAACAGACTGCTGACGAAGCTAACGAGCGTGCTCTGCGCATGCTGGACAAAGCTAGCCGCAAGTAATAATCCTTCGGGATTGTTATCAAGCCGACCCATTTTTGGGTCGGCTTTTTTATTGCCCGGCGTTTGTCGCAAGCAATAAAAAACCCGCCGACGCGGCCTGCGTCGGCGGGTCCTTTTCCAGGCTTACTGCATCGGGTCGAGCGGTGCGCTTGTGACCATCGGCGCGGAAGTGCTCGGCACGGCGATTTCCACCGGCAGGCCGTCTTCAGCAGCAACGACGTCACGCACCACATCCCAGTTCATGCGCAGATTGTTGGTAATGTCTTCACGCTTGAGCATCGCGTTGATGACCGCCGTGTGCTTGTCGACCACCGACGGGTTGCCATTGTCATCCAGCGGGGTGTGCGCTTCGAGATACACCTTGCCGCCACTGACGCCGAACTTGTACGGGTCATTGATAATCCGCACCGACGTACCGACCGGCACCATGCTCGCCATTTCCAGCACGTTGTTGTTGAACATGCGGAAGCAGCCGTGGCTGGTGCGCATGCCGATGCCGAACTTCTTGTTCGAGCCGTGAATCAGGTAGCCAGGTGTGCCCAGGCTGAACTTGAACGGCCCCAGCGGGTTATCCGGGCCCGCCGGCACCACGTTCGGCAACGGATCACCGTCGGCGGCGTGCTCAGCCTTGATCGACGCTGGAGGCGTCCAGGTCGGGTTAGGCGTTTTCGCGGTGATGGTGGTGTGGGCGATGGGTGAGCCCCAGCCCTCACGCCCGATACCCAGCGGGAAGGTGTACACCACATTCTTGCCTTTCGGGTAGTAGTAGAGGCGGTATTCGGCCAGGTTGATCACAATGCCTTCACGCGGACCCGGCGGCAGGATGAAACGGGTCGGCAGGATGACTTCGGTACCGGCCCCCGGCAGCCAGGCGTCGACGCCCGGGTTGGCCGCGACCATTTCCGTGTAGCCCAGGTCGTAGGTGGTACCAAGGTCGGCGAAGGTGTCTTCGTACTTGGCCTTGATGACTTGCACCTGGCCGACGATATCTTCACCGGGCGGTGGTAGTGGCAGCTCCAATGCTGCAACAGGACCCGCCACACAGAGGGCGGCAAGTGTCAGGCAGCGGGTGACGGCAGGAAAGCGCGGCAACATCCGGAAAATCCTTCGCATGATCAACAGAGGGTATAAGGACGCGATTGTACACTGACGCCCGTTATTTCGGGGAGCTGGCCGATAGCTTGCTATCGTTGATGATTTACAGCTCGAACCGCAGCTCTGGCCAGATCGGCGAGGTGCCGCGCTTTTGCGACTCGAGAATCGCCCGGCACAACGAGCACAGGCGCTGGTCCTGAAACACCCGGCGATCGACACTCGACCAGCGTGGCTGCGCCGGCAACAGGCTGCCGCACAAGGTACGGTCCGCCGAGCCGCCCAACTCCAGCTGACGCGTCACCAGATGCACCCGCACTTCCTGGCAGGCGAACAGATCCAGCTGTTCGTCAGGCTCGATCAGTTGATAGGCAAAAAGTGACCAGGCGGGACGCGGCATCGGGGGCTCCAAATCGGGGGCGCCACCTTAGCCGAAAGCCCGCGCCTAGAAAAGAGTCATAACAGCGGTTTTAGGGTAGGCCAGACATTCTCCAGCAACTTGTCCTGGGCCCCGGCTGCCGGGTGTATGCCGTCGGCCTGCATCAAGTCCGGATGACCGCCCACGCCGTCGAGGAAAAACGGTACCAGCGGGATGTTTTTCTCGGTGGCCAGATTGCTGTAGACCTCGGCGAAGGCATCGGTGTAACGCTTGCCATAATTGGGCGGCAACTGCATGCCGAGCAACAGCACCTTGGCACCGCTGGCACGGGAGCTGTCGATCATTGAGGCAAGATTTTGTTGCAATTGAGTGGGCGGCATTCCGCGCAGGCCATCGTTACCCCCAAGTTCGAGGATCACCAACTCCGGTTTATGCTCTGCAAGCAGCGCTGGCAGGCGCGCCTGGCCTCCAGCACTGGTGTCGCCGCTGATGGACGCATTGAACACCTTGTCGTCGAAACCTTCGCGCTTGAGCCGCTGTTCAAGCAACGACACCCACCCCACCCGGGTATCCAGGCCGAAACCGGCGCTGATACTATCGCCAACGATCAGGACTGTACCCGCCGCTGCGTTCTGGGCCATGCACATCAAGGCCAGGCCAGCACTCAAAAACCACACACGCATCGGATTCTCCATGGGCGCAAGCATTCTCACCGCGAAGAACCTCAGCAAAGTGGTCCCCAGCGCGGAAGGTGAACTGACTATCCTGCATGAACTCAGCCTGGAACTGAACAAGGGTGACAGCCTGGCCATCGTCGGCGCCTCCGGCTCCGGCAAATCCACCCTCCTCGGCCTGCTCGCCGGACTCGACCTGCCGAGCAGTGGTGAAGTCACCCTCGCCGGGCAAAGCCTGAGCCACCTCGACGAAGACCAGCGCGCCCGCATTCGCGCCGAACACGTGGGTTTCGTCTTCCAGTCTTTTCAGTTGCTCGACAGCCTCAATGCCCTGGAAAACGTCATGTTGCCGCTGGAACTCGACGGCCGCAAAGATGCCCGCGAACGCGCCACCGAATTGCTCGAGCGCGTGGGCCTTGGCCAGCGTCTCACCCATTCGCCACGCCAGCTCTCCGGTGGCGAACAGCAGCGCGTGGCGATTGCCCGTGCATTTGCCGCCGAACCGGACGTGCTGTTTGCCGATGAACCCACCGGCAACCTCGACAGCCACACCGGCGAGCGCATCAGCGACTTGCTGTTCGAACTCAACAAGGAACGCGGCACGACCCTGGTGCTGGTGACCCACGACGAACGCCTGGCACACCGTTGCCGGCGCCTGATCCGCCTCGAAGCCGGCCTGCTGGTCGCCCCCCTGGAGCCTTGATGGCACGCCTGCCGTTTGTGCGCCTGTTCAGCCTCGCCATTCGCCAATTAACGCGCGACGCCCGCGCCGGCGAATTGCGCGTATTGTTTTTCGCCTTGGTGGTGGCCGTGGCCGCGAGTACGGCCATCGGTTATTTCGGTGCCCGCCTGAACGGCGCCATGATGCTGCGCGCCACCGAGTTTCTCGGCGCCGACCTGCTGCTCGAAGGCAGCTCACCGGCGCGCCCGGAGCAGATAAGAAGCGGCACCGATCTGGGCCTCGAACATGCGCAAGTGGTGGAGTTTTCCAGCGTCATCGCCACCGACAACGGCATTCAGCTGTCGAGTATCAAGGCTGCGGATAGTGTCTACCCATTGCGCGGCGAACTGAAAAGCGCCCCAGCCCCATTCGCCCCGGAAACGTCCGGTGGCGGGCCGAAACCCGGCGAAGCCTGGGTCGAAGCACGATTGCTGACTGCATTGGATTTGAAGATCGGCGACAGCATCGATGTCGGCATGAAAACCCTGACCCTGGCGCGGGTGCTGACCTATGAACCCGACCGTGCCGGCAACTTCTACAGCCTGACGCCACGGGTGCTGATCAATCTCGACGACCTTGCGGCAACCGGCGTGGTGCAGCCGGGCAGTCGGGTCAGTTATCGCGAACTCTGGCGTGGCAATGCCCGGGCACTGGAAACCTATCGCCAACTGATCAAGCCTGGCCTGGCAGCCAACCAGCGCATCCAGGATGCCCGCGATGGCAACCGGCAGATCGGCGGTGCGCTCGGCAAGGCCGAACGTTATCTGAACATGGCCAGTCTGGTGGCGGTCTTGCTCGCCGGCGTGGCGGTGGCATTGTCAGCGACACGCTTCGCCACCCGCCGCTTCGATGCCAGCGCGCTGCTGCGCTGCCTGGGCCTGTCCCGGCGCGAAACCATGATGCTGTTCAGTTTGCAATTGACCGTACTCGGATTGCTCGCGAGCATCAGCGGCGCCGCGATCGGCTGGCTGGCGCAACTGGGGTTATTTGCCTTGCTGCACGACTTGTTGCCCAGCGACGTGCCACCGGGCGGCCTGTTCCCGGCCTTTGCCGGAATCGGTACCGGGCTGGTGGCATTGGCCGGGTTTGCCTTGCCGCCATTGGCGGCGCTGGGCCGGGTGCCACCGTTGCGGGTGCTGCGCCGCGACATGCTGCCCATTCCGTCCAGTACCTGGATGGTTTATGGCGCCGCGTTGGCTGCACTGGGCCTGATCATGTGGCGCCTGAGCCTGGATCTGCTGCTGACGTTCGCCCTGTTGGGCGGCGGTATGATCGCCGCGCTGGTGTTGGGTGGCCTGCTGTTACTGCTGCTGAAAAGCCTGCGACGCATGCTCGCCCGAGCCTCCCTGCCGTGGCGCCTCGGTCTGGGCCAATTGCTGCGTCATCCGCTGGCGGCCGCAGGCCAGTCCCTCGCGTTCGGCTTGATCCTGCTGTCGATGGCGTTGATCGCGCTACTTCGCGGCGAATTGCTGGACACCTGGCAAAACCAGTTACCCAAAAATGCACCGAATTATTTCGCGCTGAACATCCTGCCCGCGGATAAACAGGCCTTTACCGATCGCCTGATCTCACTGTCGGCGCAATCGGCGCCCCTTTACCCGGTGGTGCCAGGGCGGCTGATCAGCATCAACGGTGAACCGGTGCAGCAAATCGTCAGCAAGGATTCGGCCGGTGATCGGGCGATCCAGCGTGACCTGAGCCTGACCTGGGCGGCGGACCTGCCGGCGGGCAACAAACTCACCGCGGGCAACTGGTGGCAAGACCAGATTCCGGACGAGGTGCCTGGCGTATCGGTCGAAGGCAAGGTCGCCGAAAGCCTGAAGCTCAAGCTCGGCGACCACATGGTATTCAGCGTCGGCGGGGTCAACCGCGAGGCGAAGGTCACCAGCCTGCGGGAAATCAACTGGGACAACTTCCAGCCGAATTTCTTCATGATCTTCCAGCCCGGCACCCTCAAGGATCTGCCGGCGACCTATCTGACCAGCTTCTATCTGTCAGCGGGCCACGATCAGCAGATTGTCGATCTGTCCCGCAGCTTTCCAGCGGTGACGATCCTGCAGGTCGAAGCGTTGCTGGAGCAACTGCGCAGCATCCTCGCCCAAGTCACCCTGGCGGTGGAATACGTGTTGTTGTTCGTGCTGGCGGCTGGCATGGCGGTGTTGTTTTCCGGCCTGCAGGCGACGCTGGATGAACGCATTCGTCAGGGCGCGCTGCTGCGGGCACTGGGGGCGGAACGCCAGTTGCTGGTCAAGGCGCGGCGGATCGAATTTGGTTTGCTGGGCGCCGTCAGCGGATTACTGGCCGCGCTGGGGTCGGAAGTCGTGAGCCTGGTGCTCTACCGGTTCGCCTTTGACCTGCCCTGGCATCCGCACCCATGGCTGTTGCTGCTGCCACTGATCGGAGCCGTGCTGATCGGCGGCGCCGGCGTGTTCGGCACCCGTCGCGCCTTGAACGCCAGCCCCCTGACAGTCCTGCGCGAGGGTTGATCCATCAACCCTCCTCCACCCCATGACGATGCCGTTATCCGAGTGTTTCATCCTGTTTTCGGTATGAAATCCCGTTGATCCACCACAGCACTTCTCCACTGGGTGTCTGCACAACGGCCTCGTCCCCCACCTCTTTCTTCAACAGCGCACGGGCCATGGGGGAATCTATCGAGATGTAATCGTTGCGACCGTAGATCTCGTCATACCCCACGACCCGGAATTTCTTGATATCCCCGGCCTCGTTTTCGATCTCGACCCAGGCCCCGAAAAACACCCTTCCGTCCTGTTCGGGTGAATACTCGACAACCCTTACATCCTCGAGCCGTTTGCGAAGGTAACGGACGCGCCGATCGATTTCCCGAAGCAGCTTTTTGTTGTACTGATAATCCGCGTTCTCACTGCGGTCGCCGAGCGATGCCGCCCAGGTGACCTTGCGTGTCGTGTCCGGGCGTTTTTCTCGCCAAAGGAAATCAAGCTCCTGCTTCAAAGCCTCATGACCTTCCTTCGTGATGATGTTGGTGCTCAAGACGGGCCTCTCACTTACGGTTATCCGGGCACGATTGTGTAGCGCCCTGTCCACAGGTTCACAGCGAAGACGCCAGCATCCCGGCGCGTTCGTATCATAACTTCAGCCAGCTGCATTCAGGTAAACCGCATCAGGGATGAACCTTAGACGCTCCTGGCCATGCAGGTTGCGTGTCGCTTATACGGCCCACACCGGGAGCCAATGACACGGAGAAGAGTGACGACCATTGTCAGTCGGTTTTTTTCGGCCTATCTTATACAAAACCTATACAAGTAGTTATGACATGTATAACAAACAGCCATGGCCACTCACACTGTACTTTGACGGTGAATGCCCGCTCTGCGCTCGGGAAATCAGGTTCCTGAGCCGACGCGCGATTAACGCCCGACTGCTGTTTGTTGACATCAGTGACGAAGCGTTTGACGCAAAGGCCCTGGGGTTCACTGTCGAGCAAATGCAGTCCTCCCTTCATGCCAGATTCGCCGATGGCCCCTGGATGACGGGCCTGGACGCCACGCTCTGGAGCTGGCGAGCAGCCGGCCTGGGGATTTGGGCCACAGGGCTTTGACCAAACCCGCGTAAAACCTTGAGTGACCAGCACTCCCCTGCTCCAGGGGTGTCCCTTTCCTGAAGGCCGTATGGCTGAGAAAAATCAACGTGAACCCATCATTAGCCGAGCACTACCGTGAAATTCTCGTCGGCGTCGGCGAGAACCCTGAGCGCGAAGGACTGCTGGACACACCCAGGCGCGCAGCCAAAGCGATGCAATACCTGTGCAACGGCTACACGACGCGCCAGGAGTTCCTGCAACTGATTGGGCGCCGATAGCGGCAGTTTCTTTGCTTTTGACGGCGAACGCCTACCCGGGTAGGCAAGGAGTGCACCTTGAATCTGCAAGCGTTGACCGAGCGGGCCTTGAAGCGTGAAGTCCGCGAACTGGAGCTGCTGTCGCTGGAGGGCGGTTTTTATCTGGCTCGCGTCAGGCTGGATCACGGCCAGTTCACCCTGCTGGATGATGCAGCGAAGCCGATGCACCTGCGCTCTGTCAGTCATCTGCGTGAAATGCTGCAGCTTGTCCCGCCCTTTCCCTGCGTGCTGGTGCAGCAATGTGTCCACGATGAGATGTGCGGCGTGCGTGAAGGCCCCATCGAGTCGATGCGCATTCCTTTTTCACTGGCTGCGCCCTGGTGAACCTGTGACCCCGGCCCCTGCCTCATGAAAAACACCCGTCGGCTGTGCCTGGTGCTGGGCGACCAGTTATCGTTTGATCTGGCCTCATTGAAAGGGCTGGATAGCAAGCTCGATGCCGTGTTGCTGGTAGAGGTGATGGAGGAAGCCAGCCATGTCCCTCATCACCCGCAAAAAATCACGCTCGTCTTCAGTGCCATGCGCCATTTTGCCGAGGCGTTGCGCCAGCGTGGCATCCATGTGCAATACGTTGCCCTCGATGATCCGCACAACACCGGATCAGTGCCCGGCGAGCTACGGCGCTGGCAGTCACTGTTGCAGCCGCGCGAACTGCACCTGACCGAGTGCGGTGACTGGCGTCTGGAGCAGTCGCTCAAGGATGGCGGGCTACCGATTCAGTGGCATGCCGATACACGCTTTCTCTGTTCCCGTGACGAATTCTCGGCGTGGGCGAACGGCAAAAAGCAGCTGCGCATGGAATTTTTCTACCGGGTAATGCGGCGCAAGAGTGGCCTGTTGATCAATGGCGATGGCACGCCGGTGGGCGGCGCCTGGAACTTTGATGCAGAAAACCGCAAGGCCTTGCCCAAAGGCGTGAAACCGCCGTACCCGGCACGCTTTGGCGCAGACTCGATCACCCGAGACGTGATGGCACTGGTGGGCAAGCATTTCTCTCACCACTACGGTTCCCTGGATAGCTTCGACTATCCCGTGACCCACGCCGAGGCACAGGTGCTGTGGGACTACTTTCTAGACTATGGCCTGGCCGCCTTCGGCGACTATCAGGATGCCATGGCCAGCGACGAACCCTTTCTGTTCCATGCCCGCATCAGCGCCGCGCTCAATATCGGCCTGTTGGACCTGCGCCAACTGTGCAGTGATGTGGAGGCCGCCTATTGGTCAGGCAGCATTGCGCTGAATGCGGCCGAAGGGTTTATCCGGCAACTGATCGGCTGGCGTGAATACGTGCGTGGCGTTTACTGGCTGAAAATGCCGGACTACGCCGATGGCAACCTGTTCGGCAACAGCAGGCCGTTGCCGGCGTTCTACTGGACCGGCGACACACAAATGAACTGCATGCGCCAGGCAATCGGCCAAAGCCTGGAACTGGCCTATGCCCATCACATCCAGAGGCTGATGGTTACGGGCAACTTTGCGCTGATCGCCGGCGTGGCCCCGAGCCAGGTTTGCGACTGGTACCTGGCGATCTACATGGATGCCTTCGATTGGGTCGAGCTCCCCAATACACTGGGCATGGTGATGCACGCCGATGGCGGATATCTGGGCTCGAAACCTTACTGCGCCAGCGGACAGTACATAAAACGCATGTCTGACTACTGCCGTGACTGCGTGTACAAGGTGAGTGAAAGCACAAGCGAGGATGCCTGCCCCTTCAACTCGCTCTACTGGCATTTTCTGATGCGTCATCGCGACCTGCTGCGCGGTAATCAACGCATGGCCATGGTTTACAAAAACCTCGAACGCATGCCTGACGCCAAGCAGCAGGCGCTCTGGCAACGGGGCCAGGCCCTGCTCGCCAGACTGGACGCCGGGGAATCGTTTTAACACTCTGAGTTTCAGCGACGGGTGATAAGTCCTTGGCGAGCCACACGGGTCAGCTGCCTGATCACTTCGACCGCCTCGGCGGCGCTGGGCGATTGAATCACCGCCAGATCGAAACTGTCGCTGGCAAACCGGGCCAGGGACTCTCCGTCTTCGACGAACTGGATCAGAAACGCTGCGGGCCCACCGGTACGGCGTGGCCAGCCATCGAGATAACGCAAGAGCGTTGGCTGGTGTTTACCGCCAAGCAGGATTTTTGGATTGCGCTGGGTGAGATGTGCCGTGATCGGCGCGGGGCGTACAACGGGGCTTAGTGCATTCATCGTGTCGTGTCTCTGCCTCAAAAGTCTGCATGGCAGGTGAGAGGCAACACCGAACCAGCGCTTTAGCGGTATTTCGAAGCCTGTTTCAAGCTTCTATCAGCAACTCAATGAGTCACCTGGCGCCCCGCAAGTAGCTGTTTAAATCGGCGCATGGGCAACATCCTATTGAAGCTGACCGGACAGTGTCAAGAATGACGCGCAACAAAAAGGCCCGCTCGAAGCGGGCCTCATTCGTTGAGCCAGAGCGGTCAGCCGGCGATGGCGCGGTCGGCTGACAGCTTGCCGGCACCTTCGATCATCACGGCGATGCTGCCACCCAACAACGCCAGGGCGAACTCATAACCGTTGTTCGCCATAAACAGACCGTTGTGGATGTGCACCGAGAAGATGGCGACCAGCGACAGAAAAGTCAGGCCCAGTGCCGCCGGACGAACCAGCAACCCGATGATCAAGGCCAGGCCGGCGAAAAACTCAGTGCCACCCGCCAGTGTCGCCATCAGATAGCCCGGCGCCAGGCCGATGCTTTCCATGTACTGTGCAGTGCCGGCCAGGCCATAGCCGCCAAACGCGCCGAAGAGTTTCTGCGAGCCATGGGCAGCGAAGATGATGCCGACAAAAATTCGCAGAACGGTCAGGCCGTAGCCAGCGCGGGTAGACAGAACCTTGTTAATCAGTGTGCTCATGCTGCGTCATCCTTAGAGAGTATGGGTGGGTTGGCCGCTATATTAATCAGTAAATTTCATGTTAAAAGCGCAAAAAATCCGCCATAACAATCAGTTTATTCGATCACTTTCGTAGGGCAACCTTCTGCCCCTGGGGCTCCAACGACTCCCGCTCCCGATCGAACGCCAAGTAATACTTGTTCACACTATTAACATAGCTGACAGGTCCCATCCCCACCTGCTCCATGGCGATGCGTTCAACCTGAAAAAACCATTGATTCGGATTCAACCCTCGACGCCGTGCCTCGGCGCGCATCCCCTGGACCCGCTCCGGCCCTATGTTGTAGGCCGCGAGCACGAACGCCATGCGCTCACGTTCGTTGAGTTTCGGGCTGGAGAAGAACTTGCGGCGAATCATCGCCAGGTACTTGGCGCTGGCCTGCACGTTCGCATCCAGATCCTGAATATTGTTGACCCCTACCCGCTGAGCCGCGGACGGGGTGATCTGCATCAGGCCCGTCGGCCCGCCACCACCTCGAGACGAGGGCTGCAAGGCGGACTCCTTGAACGCCAGTGCCGCCAGGTTCAGCCAGTCGATGCCTTGGGCATCCGCGTGTTTCTGCAGCACCGGTCGCAGCTGTTCCAGGCGCTGCCGGTGAGCCTTGGCCAATGGATCGTGCACTTGATACAGGCGCCGATAAATCCGCAGGAAAGCGACATCCTGGTCCGACGGCTTCTTGTAAGTGGTCAGGAAGCGATCGATGCTGGCCCGCAACATCGACGCATCGCGGCGCACGAACCAGAACTCCTCCCCCGGATTGCTGATGTGCACCTGACGATCGAAACGCAACTTCGGCAGAATTTTGCCCCAACGTTCGGCGATCGGTTGTTCGACGATGGTCAGGTGAAAAATCCCGCCCTGAATCATTTCCAGCACATCCTCGACCGCCAGGGTCGGATCGACCCATTCGATCTTCACTGGCGGCAGTTTGTGCAAGGCGAGTTTCTGATTGATCTGGCTGATGGCGTCCCCGGCGGCGCTGCCGGTGGGCAAGGCCAGGGTTTTACCCGAGAGTTGTTCGAGACGGGTGTAGCTGCGCTCGCCCTTTCTGCCGACCAATACCAGCGGAATGCCGCTGGCAATCGGTTCACTGGTGCTGACGGCTTGACCCGCTTGCATATCGAGCAGTTCCCCTGGAGCCACCAGATCCCCTTCCCCACGCTGCAACGCGCCGAGCAATTGATCCTTGGCTTTGGGAATGATCTTCAGGGTGATGCCCTGACCGTCACGGGCATACCCATTGAGGTATTGCTCGAAGGCGCGCAAGCGATGGTACTCGACGCCGATGGCCTGGCCCTGGACTTCGCCGGAGCTGTTGCGGCTCTGGTTGACCAGCACCCGCAGGACGCGACTGCTGCGGATTTCCGTCAGATCACGCGCCTTGCCCGCCGGAGCGGCTTGCAGCGGCCCGGGCAGACGCGCAACCGCCGGCATCGGCAGTAGCAGCGAACAACACAGCAGTAGCAAAACCGAGGAACGCTTCATCCACTCTCCGGAAAGAATTCGGGTTGATCCCATGAGTTTTTTCATGAAATCAAACGAAAAAAACAGAGCGCCTGAAGCGCTGGCAACGGGCGAAAGACTGGCACAGTGATAGCACACTAACCACTCCCTCCTGGCTCGCAGCATCAAAAGACAGCTTTAACTCGTTGTAGTTCTTGGCTTTTCTTATAAATCGACAGCTCTGATATGCTTTCCGGCCTTTGGTCCGAGGTAGCACCATGCAACTCATCGATATCGGCGTCAACCTGACCAACCCCAGTTTCGCCGACAAACACCGGGCTGTACTCGACCGCGCCTACGCCGCCGGCGTCTGCCAATTGGTGCTCACCGGCACCAGCGTCGAGGGTAGCGAACAGGCGCTGGAGTTGTGCCAACAACTGGATGAAAGCGCTCAACGGCTGTTCGCCACCGCCGGTATTCACCCCCATTCGGCCAGCGACTGGAATGCAGACAGCGCCCGGCGTCTGCGCAGCTTGCTCAAGGAACCGAACGTGGTTGCCGTGGGCGAATGCGGACTGGACTTCAATCGCGACTTCTCTCCGCGCCCGCAGCAGGAAAAAGTCCTCGAGGAGCATCTGGCGCTGGCAGTCGAATTGCAATTGCCCGTGTTCCTTCACGAGCGCGACGCCAGCCAGCGTTTGCTGGACATCCTGCGCGACTTCCGCGATCAACTACCCGCCGCCGTGGTGCATTGCTTCACCGGCGAACGCAAGGCGCTGTTCAGTTACCTCGACCTGGACTTGCACATCGGTATCACTGGCTGGATCTGCGACGAACGCCGAGGCACTCATTTGCATCCGCTGGTGAAAGAGATCAAGCGCGGGCGCCTGATGCTGGAAAGCGATGCCCCCTATCTGCTGCCACGCAGCCTGCGACCCAAGCCGAAGAACGGTCGCAATGAACCGGCCTACCTGACCGAAGTGCTGCGCGAAGTGGCGTTGCATCGCGCAGAGAGCCTGGAAGATGTGGCCGCCCACACGACCGCCTGTGCGCGGGCGTTCTATGGTCTGCCTTCCATCCCGGAATAAAACACACCTCCTGTGGGAACAAGTTTGCCCACAGGGTAAAGGGTGGCCCATTGACGCATGTCAACATTCGTCAGGCTGCATAGCGGCACAATACTGGCACCTTGCCAATGCTGTTTCCGCTATCAGAGAAAACCTCCATGGGTGCCTGGCTTAGCAATATCTCGCTGAAATACAAATTCTGGGCGGTGAATGCCGTCGCCTTCGTCACCACGCTGCTGCTGGTGCTGTACGCCGTGCAGCTCGAACAGCAAGCCCGGATTCAGACCGCCCAGGCATCGGCCCAGGCCCAGGCACGATTGCTCAGTGCCTGGCCCATGGGGCAGCCACTCCCGAAAGCGGACAATGTCCTGATCTCCGATCACGGTCGTGCCCCGCTGCTCAACGAGCAGCCTGTGCTGGAACTGACCGATGCCAAGGGCTGGGTCGAGATCGACAGCATGCCCTTGTTCGGTGACAACCTGCTCATAGGCGCCGAGGTATTCACCCGCGCCGACGGCCAACAAGTCGCGGTGATTGCCCATGGCCCGAGCCTCAGCCAAGTGTTCAGCGAGCGTTTTGCCAACTACGCGGTCGCCGTGTTCATCCTGATGCTGGCGATGCTCGGTGCTTCGCAACTGCTGATCCGCTTCCTGCTCAGCCAGCTCAACACCTTGAAAGACGTGATGCTCCACGTCGAAAAAACCGGCGACCTCTCGGCCCGCGTCCCACTGGCGTGCAGCGACGAAGTCGGGCAAATGGCCAATGCCTTCAACGCCATGCAGGCCGGCTATCAACGGGTGGTCAACACCGTCGCCAATACCGCCCGGCAACTGGATGACGGCGCCGCGCAGCTGGCGTCGAGCATGAATGACGTGCGCCAGGGCATGCTCGGTCAGCAAAGCGAAACCGATCAGGCCGCCACGGCAATCAATGAAATGACCGCCACCGTCTACCACATCGCCCAGCACGCGGGCGCCACCCGTGACCTCTCGCAATCGGCCGACACCCTGGCCGGCAGCGGGCATGAAGTAGTGATGCGCGTGCAGAAGTCGATTGCCGGGTTGTCGACCGGGGTGCAGCAGACCGCCGAAATGATTCAGCGCCTGGCCGAGGACAGTCAAAAAATCAATGGTGTGGTCAATGTGATTCACAGCATTGCCGAGCAGACCAACCTGCTGGCGTTGAACGCTGCGATTGAGGCGGCCCGTGCCGGTGAAATGGGTCGAGGATTTGCCGTGGTCGCCGATGAGGTACGCAACCTGGCCAAACGCGTGCAGACCTCCACCGACGAAATCACCGTGATGGTGTCCGCGCTGCAGGCCGGTACCCGGGATGCCGTGGACTTCATGCAGGAGAGCTCGTTCAAGGCCGACGACTGCGTGCAACAGGCGCAGGAAGCGGGCGCGGCGCTGGCGGAAATCACCGGCGCGGTGGCGCAAATGCGTGAAAGCAATACGCAGATCGCGGTGGCGGCCGAGCAGCAGAGTCAGGTGGCGGAGGAGATGAATCGGGCGGTGGTGAGCATTCGCGATGTCACCGAGAACACGGTGCGGCAGACCGTCAATTCGGCAACAACCAGCAATGACCTGGCGGCGTTGGCCGGGGAGTTGAGCAGGGCCATAGGACAACTCAAGCTTTAAGGGACTCATCGCGAGCAGGCTCGTTCCCACAGGGAATAATCAGCGGCCACATATTTTGTGTCTGACAAAACGCCATTGTGGGAACGAACTTGCTCTCGAAGAGGCTGGCCCGCTCGGCATCAATATTGACCATGACCTCTATCACCTCCATAGCCAACCTTGATTCGCCGCTCGCATCAGCCAGACCTATTCTTTATTCATGTGTTCAACATGGATCGAGGATAAACATCATGGGTAAACGTCACCCCAACCTTCCCGCCTGGCAATGGCGCGCCTACCCGAACAATCATCAGCATCCGACCAATCTGGTGTTACACCTGATTGCCGTGCCGCTGTTCATCCTGGGGTTCCTGTTGATTGTTACCGGGGTGTTCGGCTTGAGTTTCGTGAACATCGCCATCGGCGTGATCGGCCTGTTGGCCGCGCTGGCCTTGCAACGTCACGGCCACAGCCTGGAGGCGCAAGCGTCCGAGCCGTTCAGTGATCGCAAGGATGCCGTCTCGCGCCTGCTGGTCGAGCAGTTCCTGACATTCCCACGGTTTTTCTTCAGCGGCGGCTGGTGGCGCGCCTGGCGGGAGCGCCACCGCCGTCATTGATCAGGCGAACACCGTCACGGTCTGCCGGCTCATGGCAATCAACCGCCCCCGCGCATCCCACAGCTTCGCGGCGGCATGGCCGTAACCGTCGGCGGCGTGTTCGGTTTCGACGAGGTATTTGCACCAGTCCAGGGTGCTCAGTTCGAGCAATGGCTGCACGAACTCGATGGTCCAGGTCAGGGTGCTGCCCATCGCCGGCTTCTTCAGAAACGGCATCAGCGCCGGCGGCCAGGCGTCGACCAGTGCCAGGATGTGCGACTCCGTGACCGCCTCTTCCTTCACATCGCCACGCAAGCGCACCCAGCCGCCCATCTCACGGGATGTGTTGCCCGTGAACGGCAGCCCGCCGACACTCCAGCGCATCGCCAGATGCCGCATGAATTCCGGGGTCACGCCCTTGACGTAGGGCAGCTCCTGGCAGTCATCCCAGTGTTTCATTTCCGGGGCCGGTTGCGCCGTCACCGCCACTTCCGAAGGGCGCGAGGCGCCGAAACTGCCCTGGATCAAGGTCACCACCTGCCCCTTCTGCATCGCCCGGCCCAGCACCTGGCTGACGGCTTTGCCTTCGCGCAGCACATCGACTTCGAAACTGACCGGTACTTCCGGTTCGACCGGGCCTACGAAGGTGATCGCCAGCGAACGCACCTGCCGATCCGCTGGCACCCTGGCGCGCATGGCTTCGTATTGCAACGCAGCCACCAGACCCCCGAAGCTGGCTCGCCCCTGTGCCCACTCAGCCGGAATCGACAACGCCAGGGGCTGGCGGCGGACGGCGTCAAGCAAATCGGAAAAACGCATGCAAACCTCAAGGGCAGGAAAAGGATCAGGGAATCTTAACCAGCCGGCGCGTCGGCCACAGTGATGATTACCGCCAAAGTGCACGACAGATAAGCCGTGCAGGATGGCCGAGGAACAGTCAGGACTTGAAGCAGGCCTTGCTGAACTTGTCCAGGACACGATCGGCACGGAGCTCTGCCTTGACCATGGTGGTTTTCCAGACCGCGACACAAGGATGCAAATCCGCCTCCTGCTCGGCCCTGACCAGCCATTGCCAGCAATCGTGCCAATCGCCCAATGCCGCCTGGGCCGATCTCAGCCTGGGCAACGCCGCCTTCGGCAAACGGTCCAGCTCGGGGTAAGCTTCGATGCCATAGCGCACCCGCTTGATCAGCAGGCGCAAACGATGGCGGTCGTGGGCAGGATCGTGCAGCGCCTCGTCGAGTTTCTTCCACTGCTTGGCCAGGCGCCTGACGATGCGCTTGCGCAGGCCCTTGAGCAGATCCTGACGCTGGGCGGCCCGCAGGAAGCGCGGAAAGGCATCGAGAATTATCAGCAGCTGGTTGAGCTCGGGGCTTGCCGCCACCGCCGGATAGGCTTCGTCCATCTGCGCCATGCGTCGCTGAGCCGCTTCGGGTTGACCGTGCTGGAGCAAATACGCCGCCAGCACTTCGCGATCACGCAAGGGGGTGGTCAGGCTGCCGACCGCAGACGCTGCCGCTTCCAGCTGTTCGACACCGGGCAAGCCACGCAAGGGACGTAACAGGCTGCGCATGCGGCGCACCGTGGTACGCAGATCGTGCAGCGCTTCCGGATCGGTGCGGGCACTCAGGCGAGCCTGACAGGCCAGCAGACGAACCTCCAGCCCTAAAACCTGCGCCACCAACCGATCAATCAAGTCAGACATTGCTAGCTCCTTGAATCGAACTTCCCCAATGACCTTACATCATGCCTCAACGCCCTGCCCGTGACTCACGAATATAGAACCGGGCCTTCTCGGCCTTTTTGGTGCAACCTTCGAACCCTTCGAATTGCTGCTGGGTCTTGGCCGCGGTCAACAGCGACAAGGCCTTGGAGTAACTGACCGTCCCGGCGAAACCCTCGGCTTTGGCCAGGTCCAGTTCATGCCACGCCGCGTCAAGGTTGCTGCCACAACTATCGCGGTACGCGGTTTTTCCGGCGCAACCGGCCAGTGCCAGGGCAATCAAAGGCACACAAATCCAGGCTTTCATCACTCACACCTCAAAGATAGGTAAACAATTGTCCAGGTAGGACGGCCTGGGGCATGAAAAGTGCCGTCCATCGCCACCGCAAACTATAGCGTTCGAAAGAATAACCATCTGCCGCCATGGAGTATCGAAATAACGACGCGTTGACCCATCGAGCGACCTTAACGATTGAAGCACGCCCCTCGATGGGTGCATTGTTGAACCATTCAAAACGAGGGCGATTCATGAAGAAGCGTGTCGCACTGGTACTGGGCTCAGGTGGAGCCCGCGGCTATGCCCATATTGGCGTTATTGAAGAGATCGAGCGGCGTGGCTACGACATCGCCTGCGTCGCCGGTTGCTCCATGGGCGCGGTGGTGGGTGGCATTTATGCCGCCGGCAAACTCAAGGAGTATCGCGACTGGATCGAGAGCCTGGATTACCTCGACGTATTGCGTCTGGTGGACGTCAGTTTTCGTCTGGGGGCGATTCGTGGAGAAAAGGTCTTCGGACGGATCCGCAAGATTGTCGGCGAGATCAATATCGAAGAGCTGCGCATCCCCTACACGGCGGTGGCCACCGACCTGACCAACCAGCAGGAAATCTGGTTCCAGGAAGGTTGCCTGCACCAGGCCATGCGGGCTTCGGCGGCGATTCCCAGCCTGTTTACCCCGGTGATGCAAGGCAATCGCATGCTGGTGGACGGCGGCATTCTCAACCCGCTGCCGATCGTGCCGGTGGTGTCGAGCCATTGCGATTTGATCATCGCGGTCAACCTCAACTCCACCAACCAGCGCCATTACCAACTGCCGGTGATCCAGCGGCCCGCCGCGTTCAGGAGCCGCTTCGACAGCCTGATCAGTTCCCTCGGTTCGAAGCTGCCGTTCCGGCGCAAGCAGGCCGAACAATTGTTGCTGCTGGAAAGAGAAGCGTTGATGGCCGAAGCCGCCGAGATCAACCCCTGGGTCGAATCCGCCGAACCCGAAGCCCAGCAACCGGCTGCCGCGCCGGAACGCGACGGAGCACCGAAGTCAGCCACCGGTTCATTCATCATCGACAACGTCGGGCCGGCGTCGTTGCTGGATTTGATCAACCAGAGTTTCGAGGTGATGCAGACGTCCCTGGCGCAGTACAAGATTGCCGGGTATCCGCCGGACATCCTGATCAACGTGCCGAAGCGGGTGTGCCGGTTTTTCGAGTTCTACAAGGCGCCGGAGCTGATCGCGCTGGGACGGGAGATTGCGCGGGATACGCTGGATCGGTATGAGAGCGAGCGCGAGTCCTGAGATTTCTCGAGTCGACGCAATGGCCTCATCGCTGGCAAGCCAGCTCCCACAAGTTCAGTGGCCTTCACAAATGTTGTGTTCAGCTCAAGCCTGTGGGAGCCGGGCTTGCCCGCGATGGGGCCCGATCAGCCAGAACCTGCCTGAAGACCACCCTCACTCAACAACCGATACCCCACGCCCGCCTCGGTCACGATAAACCGCGGCTGGGTCGGGTCGTCCGCCAGCTTCTGCCGCAAATGCCCCACCACGATCCGCAAATAGTGACTGTCCTCGGTGTGGGTCGGTCCCCAAATGTCCTTGAGCAATTGCTGCTGGGTGATGACCCGCCCCGGATGCCGCGCCAGTTGCGCCAGCACCGCGTACTCCTTACGGGTCAGCGCGACTTCGGCGCCCTCGAGCAATACCCGGCGATAGGCCAGGTCCACGGTCAACGGGCCGAAGGTCAGCGCCGCTTGCTGAGCCTCACCCGCCGGCGCTTGTCGTAACAACGCACGTATTCGCGCCAGAAACTCTTGAATGCCGAACGGCTTGGTCACGTAGTCGTTGGCGCCACCATCCAGGGCTTCGACTTTCTGCCCTTCGCCGGCGCGAACCGAGAGCACCAGCACCGGCACCGTCGACCACTCGCGGAATTCGCGCAGCACTTGTTGGCCATCCATATCCGGCAGCCCAAGGTCGAGCACCAACAGGTCCGGTTTGTTCAAGGCTGCCTGGGCCAGGCCTTCGGTGCCAGTGCCGGCCTCCAGAACTTTGTAGCCCTGGGAAGCGAGGCTGATACGCAGGAATTTGCGGATCTGCGGTTCATCGTCGATGACCAAAATGGTCGCAGTCTGGCTCATGGTTTCCGGTCGCGGCATAGAGAGATCCAAAGGGTATCAGGCTTCACTTTCAACGTTCACTTTCAAAGGCAGGCTGTTCCTGCAACGGCAAGTGCAAGGTGATGCAGGTGCCACGTCCTTCGATGCCGTCGGCGACGCTGATACGACCGCCATGGGCGCCGACCATGCCCTGACAGATCGCCAGCCCCAGCCCTGTGCCCTGCCCGCCGCGATCACCGCGCGCGGCGGTGTAGAACATGTCGAAAATCTTCGCTCGCTCAGCCTCGGGAATGCCCGGTCCTTCATCGCTTACCGAGAAAAACAGCTCTTGGTCAACGACACCGGCGCGCAATTGCAGACGGCCATGCAACGGCGAGAAACGTGCGGCGTTTTCCAGCACGTTGATCAGTGCCTGTTCGATCAGTGCGGCGTGGACATACAGCAGCGGCAACTCGGCCGGCATCTCGACACTGACCTGCAACGGCGCCAGCACCGCACGCAGGCGATTGAGCGAACTGCCAACGATGTCGGCCGGCGACACCCAGTCCCGCGCCAGCTTCAAGGCACCGTGACCGAGGCGGGTCATGTCCAGCAGATTTTGAATATAACGGTCCAGGCGCTCGGCCTCATCGCGGGTGCCTTCGAGCAATTCGCGGCGATCCTCCAGCGGGATCGCTTCACCGAGGGCCAACAAACTGTCGATGCTGCCGCGCATGGAAGTCAGGGGCGTGCGTAAATCGTGGGACACCGAGGCCAACAA
Source organism: Pseudomonas fluorescens group sp. PF-69 (assembly GCF_054481235.1). Classification (NCBI taxonomy): domain Bacteria; kingdom Pseudomonadati; phylum Pseudomonadota; class Gammaproteobacteria; order Pseudomonadales; family Pseudomonadaceae; genus Pseudomonas; species Pseudomonas fluorescens group sp. PF-69. The sequence goes on from NZ_JBTMNC010000001.1 coordinate 6,366,598, forward strand.
GGCGCTGCGCAGTTGTTCGGTCTCGCCGTGCAGCCGTGCGGCTTCCAGATCATCGGCCAATTGCGCGCGAGCCAGAGCCTGGGCCAACGGTTGACTCAACGCGGTCAACAAACGACGACGCTGGCCGCTCAAGGTCTGGCCTTCCTTGGCGCACACGCCGAGCAGCGCCAGCGGTCCATCCTCCACCGACAATGGCCACCACCACCAGCGCCCAAACGGCAGCGTGCCGGTGCCGGCACCGGCCGGTTGATCGTGTTGCCAGGCCCAATCGGCGGCGGCGCGTTCGGCCTCGGTAAACTCCAGCGGACCACCGGTTTCGACTTTCCAGCCGCTTTGACCGTCGCGATTGAGCAGGCACAGTTGCAGGTCACTCCAGCCATTGAGGTGCTGGGCGGCGGCGCTGATCACGGCCTGACGGTCAGTGGCGGCGGTGAGCTTGCGTGACAGGTCGAGCAGTTCGGTGGTTTCTTCCTGGGTATCGCGCAAGGCTTCCAATTGCCGGCGCTGGCGCGCCGCGAGGTTGCCGGTGAGGGCCGCCATCAGCAGGAAGAACAGCAAGGTGAGCACGTCCTCTTCGCGCTGGATGCTGAAGGAAAAATTCGGCGGAATGAACAGGAAGTCATAGGTCAGAAACGACAACGCGGCGCAGGCCAGCGCCGGCCCGAGACTACTGCGCACCGCCACCAGCAACACCGCGGCGAGGAACACCAGCGAGATGTTCGGCAACGGCAAAATACTGGCCACTCCCCAGGCCAGGGCACTGGCCAGAATCGTCGCCACCACCGCCAGCGCATAATCGAACCAGACCAGCGAGTGCGCCGGTCGTTGGCGGGGCAGATAATTTTCTTCGTCACTGGCAAGGATGTTGATTTCCAACCCGTGTGCATCGCGCAACAAGCGTGCCGCCAGCCCGCCACCAAACAACCGCCGACGCAGTCGCGGCCGGGACTGCCCGACCAATACCAGGCTGGCGCGGCGCTCGGCAGCGTGCTTGATCAGCGTCTTCGCCACCTCGCCAGCGCGCAGTTGCACCACCTCGCCCCCCAGGCGTTCAGCCAGTTGCTGGGCACTTTGCAGACGCAGGCGCGATTGCTCGTCACGCACACTGCCGTTGTCCACATGCACCAGGCTCCAGGGCAGGTGCCGGCGCTGGGCGACACGGCTGGCGTGTCGCACCAGGCGCTCGGCCTGGGCATCGCCGTCGACCCCTACCAACAGGCGTCCCCGTACGGCCGGCGCGGCTTGACCCATCTGGCGATAACCCTGGGCCAGATCGTTATCGATCTGGGCCGCCGCGGTTTGCATCGCCAGTTCGCGCAGGGCGGTGAGGTTGGTCTGGGTGAAAAATGCATCGATAGCCGCCCGCGCCTGCTCCGGCACGTAGACCTTGCCGTCGCGCAGACGCTCGAGCAGTTCCCGTGGCGGCAGGTCGATCAGCAGCAGTTCGTAGGCTTCTTGCAGCACCCAGTCCGGCAACGTCTCGCGCACCTGCACGCCGGTAATGCCACGGACCTGATCGTTGAGGCTTTCCAGGTGCTGGACGTTGACGGTGGTGAACACGTCGATGCCGGCGGCGAGCAATTCCTGAATGTCCTGCCAGCGTTTGGCGTGGCGACTGCCGGGGGCGTTGCTGTGGGCCAGTTCGTCCACCAGCACCAGTTTCGGTTTGGCCGCGAGCAGGCCGTCGAGGTCCATCTCTTCGAGCATCACGCCACGGTATTCCGAGCGCACCAAGGGTTGCTGTGGCAAGCCGCCGAGCAACGCTTCGGTTTCGGCGCGACCGTGGGTTTCCACCACACCGGCAATGACTTTCACGCCTTGGCGCAGTTGGGTGTGCGCTGCTTGCAACATGGCGTAGGTCTTGCCGACACCGGGTGCCGCACCGAGGAAAACCTTGAGTCGGCCACGGCCATCCCGGGGCAGGTCTGCTAACAGCGCGTCGGCGCGGCCGGAGTCGCTCATGCTTGAAGCTCACTTATTCAGATATTGATGGGGCGATTGTTCTATTGCCATCGCGGGCAAGCCCGCTCCCACAAGGTTCTCCAAAAACTGAAAAACCCTTTGGGAGCGGGCTTGCCCGCGATTGGCGGCGCCATTCACTTACAGCTTTTCGAGGGCCAGATTCAACGCCAGCACATTCACCACCGGCGGCCCTACCAACGGTTGCTCGATGTGCGCATTCATCAATTGCTCAAGCGTAGACACCGGTACGTTGCGCGCCGCCGCGACACGCGCCAGTTGATAGGCAATCGCCGCCGGTGGCAAGTGTGGATCGAGACCACTGCCGGAGGTGGTAATCAGCGCCAACGGCACCGGGCCCTGACCGGGTACGAGCAGTTTATTGGCATCGTCGATCACCCGAGTGGCCAGCGCCGGGTTGCTCGGCGACAGGTTGCTGGCACTGCTCGACACGGTGGCAAATGCACCGGCCGATGGCCGTGGGTGGAACCAGGCGTCACCCACGAAATCCTGGGCGATCAGCGCAGAGCCCCGAACCTTGCCCTGGGCATCGCGCACCAGGCTGCCATTGGCTTGATCCGGGAACGCAACCTGGGCCACGCCAGTGACCACCAAGGGGTAAGCCACGCCGGTGATCAGGGTCATCAAAACCAACAGGCTCAAGGCCGGACGTATCATTGTGGACATTTCAAAAATCCTCGAATTCGCAGGAAAACCTGTAGGAGCGAGCTTGCTCGCGATGGATCTGAAGGCGCCGCGCTTTGTCAGAAAGGGCGCGTTATCGTTGACCACCATCGCGAGCGGGCTCGCTCCTACAGTGGGGGGTGTCAGATCAAACCAGGTGCAACGCCGTCAACAGCATGTCGATCGCCTTGATGCCCACGAACGGCACCAGAATCCCGCCCAGCCCGTAGATCAGCAGATTGCGTCGCAGCAATGCCGCTGCACTGGCCGCCTGGACGCGTACACCGCGCAACGCCAGCGGAATCAGCACCACGATGATCAAGGCGTTGAACACGATCGCCGAGAGAATCGCGCTCTGCGGGCTGCTCAGGTGCATCACGTTCAACACGCCCAGTTGCGGGTAGATCGCGGCAAACAGCGCCGGCAAAATCGCGAAATACTTGGCCACGTCGTTGGCGATCGAGAAGGTCGTCAGCGCGCCGCGGGTCACCAGCAATTCCTTACCGATCTGCACCACGTCCAGCAGCTTGGTCGGATCGCTGTCGAGGTCGACCATGTTCGCCGCTTCACGGGCGGCCTGCGTGCCGTCGTTCATCGCCATGCCGACATCCGCCTGGGCCAGGGCCGGGGCGTCGTTGGCGCCGTCGCCGCACATGGCAACCAGGCGACCGTCGTTCTGCTCGTGACGAATGCGCGCCAGTTTTTTCTCCGGCGTGGCTTCGGCCAGCACGTCATCCACGCCCGCTTCGGCGGCAATCGCCGCAGCGGTCAGCGGGTTGTCGCCGGTCACCATGACCGTGCGAATCCCCAGTTTGCGCAGCTCGGCGAAACGCTCGCGGATGCCGGGCTTGACCACGTCCTTGAGGTGAATCACGCCGAGCAGTTTGCCGTCGGCACACACCAGCAACGGCGTACCGCCGCTCTGGGCGATCTTGTCGATTTCCCGCGACAGGGCCGGGGCCAGCTCGGCGCGTTTCTGACCAACGAACGCGAGCAGCGAATCCACCGCCCCCTTGCGGTACACGCGACCTTGATAGTCGACACCCGACAGGCGTGTTTCGGCGCTGAACGGCACGCCGGTGAGCAACTCAGCCCTCGGTTCGGGTTGTGGATGCAGGGCACGCAGGTATTCGACGATGGATTTGCCTTCGGCGGTGTCATCGGCCAGCGAGGCGAACAACGCACCTTCGGCCAGCTCTTTCGAGCTGACGCCCGGGGCCGCGTAAACCGCCGTGCAACGACGGTTACCGAAGGTGATGGTGCCGGTCTTGTCCAGCAACAGGACGTGCACGTCCCCCGCCGCTTCCACGGCGCGACCGGACTTGGCGATCACGTTCAGACGCACCAGGCGATCCATCCCGGCAATACCAATGGCCGACAACAGACCGCCGATGGTGGTCGGAATCAACGTGACCAATAACGCCACCAGGAACACCAGCGGCAGGCTGCCGTTGGCGAAGTGGGCGAACGGCTGCAGGGTGACGACCACCAGCAGGAAGATCAGGGTCAGGCCGATCAGCAGAATGTCGAGGGCCACTTCGTTCGGGGTTTTCTGGCGTTTGGCGCCTTCGACCAGCGCGATCATGCGGTCCAGGGTCGACTCACCGGGGTTGGCGGTGATCTTCACCAGCAGCCAGTCGGACACCAGCCGTGTGTTGCCGGTGACGGCCGAGCGGTCGCCGCCGGATTCGCGGATCACGGGTGCGGATTCGCCGGTAATCGCCGCTTCGTTGACCGCAGCGATGCCTTCGATCACCTCGCCGTCACCGGGGATCATCTCCCCCGCTTCGACGCGCACCACATCGCCCTTGCGCAGGCTGGTGGCCGGCACCACTTGAAAGGTGCCGTTGCTGGTTTTGCGGCGAGCGCTGAGGCCTTCACTGCCGGCCTTGAGGCTGTCGGCGCGGGCCTTGCCACGACCTTCGGCCAGGGCTTCGGCAAAGTTGGCGAACAGTACGGTGAACCACAGCCACACGGCGATTTGCGCGGCGACGAAGGTCGGCACCGCCGTGTCTGGAATGAAGCACAGCACGGTGGTCAGGATCGCAGTCAGTTCGACCACCAGCATCACTGGCGCACGCTGCAACTGGCGCGGGTCGAGCTTGACGAAGGCTTGCACCAGCGCCGGGCGCCAGAGGGCCGATATCGCGGTTTTCGGTTGCTCCGGCGCTTTCGCGGCGACGGTTTTGGTTACGGGCATATTCATCAAATAGTCCTCAGAAACCCATGCTCAAGTGTTCAGCGATTGGACCCAGCGCCAGGGTCGGCAGGAAGGTCAAACCACCCACCAGCAAAATGGTCACGGTCAGCAGGGTCACGAACAGCGGGCCATGGGTCGGGAAGCTGTTCTGGCCGATCGGTGCGCTTTTCTTCATCGCCAGGCTGCCGGCCAGGGCCAGTACCGGGAGGATGTAGCCGAAGCGACCAATCAACATGCCCAGGCCCAGCATCAGGTTGTGGAACGGGGTGTTGGCGCCGAAGCCGCCGAATGCCGAACCATTGTTGGCACTGGCCGAGGTGTAGGCATAAAGCAACTGACTGAAACCGTGGGCACCCGGGTTGCTCACTGCTGCTACCGGGCCTGGCAGGCTGGCGGCAATCGCACCGAGTACCAGCACGCCGATCGGCATGACCATCAACGTCACCACCAACAGCTGCACTTCCCTGGCCTGCAGTTTCTTGCCGAGGTATTCCGGGGTACGGCCGATCATCAGGCCGGCCAGGAACACGGCGATCAGCACGTTGAGCAACATGCCGTAGAGCCCGGCGCCGACGCCGCCGAAGATCACTTCGCCGACCATCATGTTGACCAGCGCGACCATGCCACTCAGCGGGTTAAGGCTGTCGTGCATGCCGTTGACCGAGCCGTTGGAGGCCGCAGTGGTAGTCACCGACCACAGCACAGTGGCGGTGGTGCCGAAGCGCGCTTCCTTGCCTTCCAGCGGTGCGGTCTGTTCGACAGCGACGTTGGTCAGTGCCGGATTCGGCTGGTATTCAGCCCACAGCGAGGTGGCGCCGCCGATCAGGAACAGCGCCAACATGCAGGCGATGATCGCGCGGCTCTGGCGCAGGTCTTTCACGTAGTGGCCGAAGGTAAACACCAGCGCTACCGGGATCAGAATGATCGAGCCGACTTCGAACAGGTTGCTCCACGCCGTCGGGTTCTCGAACGGATGCGCCGAGTTGACGCCGAAGAAGCCACCACCGTTGGTGCCCAATTGCTTGATCGCAATCTGGCTGGCAGCAGGACCGAGCGGAATCACCTGATCGACGCCTTGCATCGTCACGGCATTCACATACTGCGCGAAGGTTTGCGGCACACCCTGCCAGACCAGGTACAGCGCCAGCAGCAGGCACATCGGCAACAAGCCATAGAGGGTGGCGCGGGTCATGTCGACCCAAAAGTTACCGAGGCTTTTGGTCGACTTGCGGCCAATGCCACGGCACAGCGCAACCAGCACAGCCAGACCAGTGGCGGCGCTGACGAAGTTCTGCACGGTGAGGCCGACCATCTGGCTCAGATAGCTCAACGACGCTTCGCCGCTGTAGGCCTGCCAGTTGGTGTTGGTCATGAAGCTGATGGCGGTGTTGAACGCCAGCGTCCACTCCTGACCCGGCAGGTTTTGCGGGTTGAGCGGCAGATGGTCCTGGAACACCAGGATCGAGAACAGCAGCAAGAACCCTGCGAGGTTGAACGCGAGCAAGGCCAATGCGTACTTCTGCCAACTCTGTTCGGCCTGCGAATCGACCCCGGCCAACCGATAACAGCCACGCTCGACCGGGCCGAGGATCGGCGTCAACCAGGTACGCTGACCTTCCATGACCTTGTAGTAGAAGCGCCCGAGAAACGGCGCCGGGACCAATACCAGCGCGAAAAACGCGAGGATCAGCCAATAGTCATAACTGTGCATAGCCGCTCCTAGTTCCGGTCCGCGCGCAACAGCGCAACCAACAGATAAATGAACAGCCCCACTGCCAGCAGCAGTGACACCCCGTCCAGAACGCTCATGGAAATTCTCCGTGTTACGGCGCATTGCCGCGTGTGGAGTCATTGTCGACAGGGAGGCTGTAAAGGAACGAGATCGAGGGGTGTGGCGGGGCATAAAGAAAGCGTAAAGAGTGGGTTTATGCGGGCATTACGGCGGTATCTGGACGGGCAAGCCACGCGCAGAATGGCTCGCTGAACTCAAGTTTTCCACTATCTGCTCATTACCGCCCCTCGCGCCAGAGCGTACTTTGAGCAAGAATGTCGACCATTACGACTATTGCTGGAGAAACAACATGAATGTAATCACCACCGACCTACCTGGTGTTCTGATTATCGAACCGAAGGTATTTGGTGATGAGCGAGGCTTCTTTTACGAGAGCTTCAATGCCAAGGCTTTTGAAGAAGCGACGGGGCTCGACACAAAATTCGTTCAGGACAATCATTCACGCTCTCAAAAAGGCGTATTGCGTGGCCTGCATTACCAATTGGAAAACACCCAAGGCAAATTGGTTCGCGTGACGGTCGGTGAAGTACTGGACGTCGCTGTGGACATTCGTCGCAGCTCGCCGCATTTCGGCAAATGGGTTGCGGTGCGCCTGTCCGCCGAGAACCATCGCCAGCTCTGGGTCCCGGAAGGTTTCGCCCACGGTTTTGTGGTACTGAGTGAATTCGCTGAATTCCTCTACAAGACCACCGACTATTACACACCATCTGCCGAGCGCAGCATCCGCTGGGATGACTCGGACCTGGCCATCGACTGGCAACTCGATGAGGCACCACAATTGTCCGCGAAGGATCAGGCGGCGGCGCTTTTCAAAGATGCTGACGTCTTTTCCTGACCCCAGACACTCGATAGCCTTGCCTCCTCTCAAGCCTCGTCCCGGTCAGATCACTGCTAGCTTTGGGTTTCAGCAGTGATCTGAACAGGTTTCCTGCACCACTTGCCCACTACCAAAAGCCGTTACTGCGACGCCTCGTTGGCTACAATTTCCGCCAAATCGAGGAGCGACTTGCCCGCGAAGACGGCACACCAAAAAGTAATGCCCTCAACTAGCGCACCAAAATGTGCCCATCCGGAGGCCCGATATCCCGATACGACGGGATATAGCGCTTTACGACGCACATTCAAAAAATGGCACGCCCACTGCACACGCCCTCCCCCGAGCTGTCCAATCCGTTCAGGGAGCAAACGCATGAACACACAACTCAAACCCACGTTGGGCACCCTGCACTTGTGGGGCATTGCGGTCGGGCTGGTCATTTCCGGTGAATACTTCGGCTGGAGCTATGGCTGGGGCGTGGCCGGGACGCTGGGCTTTCTGGTGACCTCATTCATGGTCGCCACCATGTACACCTGCTTCATTTTCAGCTTCACCGAGCTGACCACGGCAATTCCCCATGCCGGTGGTCCGTTTGCCTACAGTCGCCGAGCCTTTGGCGAGAAAGGCGGGTTGATCGCCGGGCTGGCGACGCTGATCGAGTTCGTCTTCGCCCCGCCGGCCATCGCCCTGGCCATTGGCGCCTACCTCAACGTGCAATTTCCCGCCCTCGACCCGAAACACGCTGCGGTCGGCGCGTACATCGTCTTCATGGGCCTGAACATCCTCGGAGTGAAACTCGCGGCGACCTTCGAACTGGTGGTCTGTGTGCTGGCGGTTGCGGAACTGCTGGTGTTCATGGGTGTGGTCGCGCCGGCGTTCAGCTTCAGCAACTTCGCCCTCAATGGCTGGGCCGGTTCCGATGTGTTCGGCGCACCGGCGATTGCCGGGATGTTCGCGGCGATTCCTTTCGCCATCTGGTTCTTCCTGGCCATCGAAGGCGCAGCCATGGCCGCCGAAGAGGCCAAGGACCCGAAACGCACGATTCCCAAGGCCTACATCAGCGGAATCCTGACCCTGGTGTTACTGGCGATGGGGGTGATGTTCTTCGCCGGTGGCGTCGGCGACTGGCGCACCCTGTCGAACATCAACGACCCGCTGCCACAGGCAATGAAAACCGTGGTCGGCGAAAGCTCGGGCTGGCTGCACATGCTGGTGTGGATCGGCCTGTTCGGGCTGGTGGCGAGTTTCCACGGGATTATCCTCGGTTACTCGCGGCAATTTTTCGCACTGGCCCGCGCCGGTTACCTGCCAGCTTCCCTGGCCAAACTGTCGCGTTTCCAGACACCGCACCGGGCGATCATTGCCGGCGGCGTGATCGGCATTGCAGCGATCTATAGCGATGGCCTGATCAACCTTGGCGGCATGACCCTGACGGCGGCGATGATCACCATGGCCGTGTTCGGCGCCATCGTGATGTACATCATGAGCATGCTCAGCCTGTTCAAACTACGCAAAACCGAGCCGAACCTGGAGCGCACCTTCCGCGCCCCGTGCTACCCACTGGTGCCGTTCATTGCATTGGTGCTCGCCGTGGTTTGCCTGGTGGCGATGGCGTGGTTCAACATGTTGATCGGGCTGATCTTCCTCGCATTCATGGCGGTTGGGTTCGTGTACTTCATGCTCACCGCGCAATTACGTGCCGATGCGCCGGCGGATGCGATGTTGACCGGGCTTTAAAACAATCACAGTGCAGCTGACCTATCAGGCATAGAATGGAACCACTGCGAAAGTCATTCGCTCAAAGTGGTATGCACGCGCGGTTGTCGAACCTCGCCAACCGGCCTGCCTTCAAGGAGAGTCCTATGCCCTGGTATGCCTGGTTGATTCTGGTAATAGCCATCGGCTCCATCGTTGGCGGTTTGATGATGCTGCGTGACACCGCCAACAAGGTCGATCTGACCGATGAGCAACGTCGACGCGTAGCCGAACGTAATGCGGAAGCGGACGCCAAGGATGCGCAGGACCGCTGAACAAAAAAACGCTGTGACTGACGGTTTTGTTTTGTGTGCGCAAATCAATGTGGCGAGGGGCCGCTTCGCGCCCCGGCGGGAGCAAGCTCCCTCGCCACAGCAGCTCTCCAAGACGTTTCTACTTTTCCCACTCAGCCTTCGCGATGTGCAAGCCGTGCATGCCTTTGTACGCTGCACGCTCAGGCTGGCTCCACCCCTCCAGCAATGATTCCTCCAACCGATAAATCTCCACGCCCAACGGACGGCAAACGCTGAGCGGATCCTGCGCGTCAGGCCCCCACATGGCCAACGACAGGTCTCCCCCCGGACAGGTCGACAGTGCACACAGCAAGTCGATCTCGGCGAAAAATTCCAGGTAATCGCCCTTCTTGGCCGGACAGGCTTTCATGAAGTACATGTCGTCGTGGTTCAGCCCCGTGCACTGGAAAATATTCAACACATCGTGCACGTCGAACTCGGTCAGGCCATGGGGCAGCACTGCACGGGTCAGGTTGGAGTGGCAGTGGTGGTGAAAATCTTCGCCGGTGAGCATTTTGTTCACATAGGGATCACAACGGGTGCCAAGCAAGTCGTGCAAACGACCTCCGTGTTCGTCGATGCCGTAGCCAGCCAGGCTGTCATCGGTGATAGTCACCAGCGGCCGCAAAAACGGCAGGTTCGACCAGAGCCGGTCATGGGTGCTGACGTGTGCGCCCTGTAATTGCCGGGTGCGCGACGCCCACAAGCGCTCGCGCGGGTCGTTGGCATTCCAGACGTTGAAATCACCCACTTGCGGCCCGATGGGCGTCGTCACGCGAAACACATGGCCGGCCGGGACTTTCCAGGCGCGGCCGGTGCGAATCGGTACTTCGAAGGACTCGATCAGCGTGCGTCCGTCCTTCGCATCACGCACCCGCTCATAAAAGGCTTTATCCACCTGCAAGGCGGAGCCTTTGCTGACTTGATAGGCCGCCGGATAGTCTTTGTACATGGCACGAATCCTCGATCAGTGATGGGAAGAAGGAGCAAGCATTTGCAACAGCAGGTGTTGGGAATCGTCGAGGTACAGGCCCATGGCCTCCTCGGCCGCGCGCTTGTCGCCTTCGACCAGAAGTTCATGGATCTGTCGGTCGCGGGCCAGCCATGGCGCCTGAAAACGTGACTCATCGGGCGCGGTGCAAAACACCAGGCGCAATTGCGCGACGACATTGGTAAAGAACTCATCGAACAGCGGGCTGCGCAGCAACCCGACAATGTGTTGATGAAATTGCAGACTGTGGGTACCGACGGCGCGCCAGTCCTCGCGCTCCCGCGCCAACTCTGTGGCTTCCAGGGCTTCGAGCATCCGGTCGGACTGATAGTCACGCAGGGGGCGACTGGTACCGATGGCTTGCAGTTCCAGCGTGCGCCGGACCTTGAACAGGTCCCGCACATCATCACTGCCCAACTTGCGCACCATGACGCCTTTGTTGCGCACATAGCGGGTCAAGCCATCCTGACCAAGACGATGCAAGGCTTCGCGGATGGTGTTACGCGAGGCGTTATAGGCAGACACCAGGTCGTTTTCCACCAGCGCCATGCCAGGCAGCAAGCGTCCACCGATGATGTCGGCGCGCAACTCCAATGTGATGTGGTCAGCCAGTGACAGTCCGCTGTTCATACTCATTGCCTCGGGATTGTTCAACAATCGTCAGCCAACAGGTAATCACTATTCGTGCCAGTTGCAATGCATCACGATCGGGTTCGACGCATCTGCATGCTTTTTAGAAATAGAAGTACAGTCACCATGCAATTTTCATTGGTTAATATGGCGCATTGATGTGGAGATATCAGATGCGTTATTCGCAGGACCATAAATCCCAGACCCACCAACGCATCATCAAGGAAGCTTCAGCGCGCTTTCGCCGTGACGGCATCGGCGCAACCGGCCTGCAACCTTTGATGAAAGCGCTGGGCTTGACCCACGGTGGCTTCTACTCGCACTTCAAGTCCAAGGATGAATTGGTGGAAAAGGCGTTGCAGGCGGCAGGGGACGAGGTTGATATCGCTTGTGCAGAGCTGTTCGCTCAGGATCGACCGCTGGACGCCTTCATCGATGCCTACCTGTCGCAATGGCACCAGAATTGCCCCAATGAAGGCTGCCCATTGCCCACGATGTCATCGGAGCTCGGCATGCGCGGGCAGCCGAGTCCGACTTCAGATGCGGTGCTCAATGCACGACTTCGACAAATCCAGAACACCCTTGAGGGCGACGATGCTGAAGAACGCAGCATCGTCATCATGTCCACGCTGGTCGGGGCGTTGCTGCTTTCGCGCTGCGTCGAGAATCCCGAGCTGGCCCGGCAGATTCTCGACGTAACCCGCGCGTCACTTAAACAATCACAAGGCTAGCCTTCCCAGCGCTTGAACAACACGCTGGCATTGACCCCACCAAACCCGAAACCGTTGGACAGCGCATATTCGATGGCCATCGGTCGAGCCTGACCATGGACGATGTCCACCCCGTCGGCAGCGGGGTCAGGATTTTCGAAATTGAGAGTCGCCGGTACGATCTGATCACGGATCGCCAGCAGCGTGAAAATCGCCTCGACCCCGCCTGCTGCGCCGAGCAAATGCCCGATCGCCGACTTGGTCGATGTCACGGCAATTTTGTTATCCGTGCCAAACAACGCCTTGATCGCCGCCAATTCCCCCAAATCGCCAACCGGCGTCGAGGTCGCATGGGCATTCAAGTGCTGGACCTGCTCTGGCGCAATACCGGCCTGCGCCAATGCCAGCGACATGGCCCGGCGCGCGCCGTTGCCATCCTCAGGCCCTGCAGTCAGGTGATAGGCGTCTGCACTGGTGCCGTAACCGACCAACTCCGCCAAGGGTTGAGCGCCCCGGGCCAAGGCGTGTTCCAGAGACTCGATCACCAGCAGGCCGGCGCCCTCGCCCATGACAAAACCATCGCGCCCACTGTCGAACGGCCGTGAGGCACGCTCCGGGGTGTCGTTGTAACCGCTGGACAAGGCACGAGCAGCTGCAAAACCGGCGAGACTGACCCGATCGATCGCCGCCTCTGCTCCACCACACACAGCGATGTCCGCCTCACCGCAACGAATCAGGCGCGCCGCGTCGCCGATCGCTTGGACCCCGGCAGCACAGGCTGTCACCGGCGCCCCCAACGGCCCTTTGAAACCGTGTTGAATTGATACATGTCCCGCTGCCAGATTGACCAGAAACGACGGGATAGTGAACGGTGACAAACGTCGCGGGCCACGAGTGTCAGTGGTGCGCACCGCATCGGCTATCGCACCAAAACCACCGATGCCGGAACCGATGATGGTGGCCGTGCGCTCCTGGGCAGTAGCGGTTTGCGCTTGCCAACCGGCCTCTTCAATCGCCTGCCGCGCCGCTTCCATGGCGAACAAAATGAAGCGATCCATTTTTTTCTGCTCTTTGGGCGGCGTTGCCCGATCCGGATCAAAACCGGCCTCGGCATCCTCCGCCAGCGTTGGCACCGCACCGCCGACCTTGGCAGGCAAATCGGCAACCACCTCATCCGGCAATTTCCGCAATCCGGAGCGTCCCGCCAACAGACGCGACCAGACAGCTTCGATCCCGCTACCCAGCGGGGACACCAGGCCCATGCCCGTTACAACCACTCGACGATTACTCATTACGCAAATACCTCATGCCGATTACTGGCGCTTCATTTATAACGCGCGGCGGCCTGGCTTCTGGACAGATTCGGCGCCATCGCATGACGCGCCGCTACATAAGACTCCCACTCAGAGAGATTCGGCAAGGAAGGAATGGTGATCAACTCACCTTGATCCAGACCCGACAGCGCCGCATCGACCATCTCTCCTGCTTCCATGACCATATCAGCGGGAATCTGGGTCGCATCGATACCGGAACGCTCCCAGATCTCGGTGCGTGTAACACCCGGCAACACAGCCTGGACCTTAACCCCGGTGCCGTCGAGTTCGGCATTCAATGACTGGGTCAGGCTCAACACGTAGGCCTTGCTGGCGCTGTAGGTCGCGTTGAAACGCTCGGGAAACAAAGCCACGACCGAGGCAATGTTGATGATCGTGCCCCGACCCGCCTTGGCAAAACTGGCGGCCGCTGCCGATGCCAAGCGCGTGACGGTAGTGACATTCAGCTGGATTAATCGCTCCAACTGATCGGTATCGGCATTGGCCAGCAAACCGTCCGCCGCAACACCGGCGTTATTCAGCACCAGACTGATACTCGAGTCGCTGCGCAGACGCTGCTCGAGTTTCAGCACATCCTCCTTTTGCGTTAGATCGGCCTTCAACACTTCGACCTGAACCCCATGCTCGGCGCGCAACTGGCTCGCCGCTTCTTCCAGCCGCTGCAGATCGCGAGCAACCAACAACAAATCAAAACCACGCGCCGCCAGACGCTGTGCGTAAACCGCCCCGATACCGGAGGAAGCACCGGTGACGAGGGCCGTACCTTGGGATTGGGTGGAAGTCATGACTGTGCTCCTGGAAATGCTTGAGAAAAGGTCAGCGCATGAACGTCAAAGCGCCTCGACGGGAAAGCAATTTATTATATGCATAATTTAAACGCCATATGATAGTCATAATTTTTAGGCGGCGGACGGAAGGCACAGCTTTGCGAACGCCAGAGCGCAAAAAGGCCGGTCAATGACCGGCCCCCTTGGCGTTGAATGTTTAGCTTAGTTCACTTCCAGCTTATCGCGATTACGATCCAGAATTGCCTTGCCGATTCCTTTCACTTCGAGCAACTCGTCCACCGAAGCAAACGGCCCATTGATATCACGATACGCAACGATCGCCTGAGCCTTCGCCTCGCCAATTCCGGAGAGTTCTTTTTGCAATGTGGAAGCATCGGCAGCATTGAGATTGATTCTGCCCGATTGTGCTGCTGGAGAAACCTCCATCACCATGGAGGCATTGTTGCTTTCCGGCTTCGCAGCGGGAGCCGCAGTAGCAGCGATAGAGGCAGTGGTCAGAAGGGCAAAAACCAGGGAGTTGAAGTAGCCAGTACGCATAAATGACGCTCCATGACATCAATTGAGAAAACAGCTTTCCGAAGCTGCCTCCCAAACTTAGGTGATGTCTGGAGCCTGTCAAAAATGTGTCCGTTACCGGATGTGAAACAATCAGGGTTCGAGGCGACGCTCTTGGTAGATCCAGTCGACTATTTCCCCGTCGGGGCTGTAACCGCTGACAGTTTCACGCAGGAGTTGGCGCACACGGGAGTAATCATCCTGCTCCACGGCAACCAGCAACTCGGTCAACCGCCCCTTGAGCACATCCCATGGCAAATGATCCTCGCTAGCGCTCATGATCATCGGATGCGGCGTTGCCGATACGTTGTCGCCAATCAGCAGTTCTTCATAAAGCTTCTCGCCGGGACGCAGGCCCGTAAATTCGATCGAGATGTCGCCCTGAAGGTTCTTTTCGGAACGCACACTCAAACCGGAGAGATGAATCATTTTTTCCGCCAGTTCGACGATCTTCACCGGTTCGCCCATGTCGAGCACGAACACATCACCGCCCTGCCCCATGGAACCCGCCTGGATTACCAGTTGTGCGGCTTCGGGAATGGTCATGAAATAACGGGTGATTTTCGGATGAGTGACCGTTAACGGTCCGCCTGATTTTATCTGACGGTGAAACAGCGGAATGACTGAACCGGACGAACCCAGTACGTTGCCGAAACGGACCATCGTGAAGCGGGTCTTGTTGACTCGGGACACATTGGCTTTGTCACCGAACAGCACAGGGGCGATCTCGCGGCTCAAGGCCTGCAGCGTCAATTCGGCAAGACGCTTGGTGCTGCCCATCACGTTCGTGGGACGAACCGCCTTATCGGTGGAGATCAATACAAAGTTCGAAACTCCCGCCTGCAAAGCCGCCTGAGCAGTGTTAAGCGTGCCGATGACATTGTTTAGCACACCTTCAGCGATATTGTGCTCAACCATGGGCACATGCTTGTAAGCCGCTGCGTGGTAGACCGTGTCCACGCTCCAGGTCTTCATGACATCCAGGAGTTTGTGTTGGTGGCGGATGGAGCCAAGGATCGGCAACAATCGAACGCCGACAGACTCCCGACAACCGCGAGCTTCCAGCTCCGATAAAATACTGTAGAGATTGAACTCACTGTGATCGAACAAAATAAGCGTGGTTGGTCCGAGCGCAAAAATCTGGCGACAGAGCTCCGCACCGATCGACCCACCGGCGCCCGTCACCATCACGGTCTTGCCTTTGATGCAGCGCTCCAGCAAGTCCGGCTGCGCCGGCACCGAATCGCGTCCCAGCAAGTCCGCGATATCCACTTCCTGAATGTCTTCGACCTTCACCCGGCCGCTGGCCAGGTCGGTGAAGTTTGGAACACTACGGATGTGCAGGGGGAAATGCTCCAACAGCGTGAGGATTTCCCTACGGCGTGCGCGGGTCGATGATGGCAGGGCCAGGAGGATTTCCTGCGCGCCGGTTTCGTCGATCATTTGTTGGATATGTTTGGGTTTGTAGACTTGGAGGCCGGCAATCGAACGATCGGCAATGCTGGGGTCATCATCGATGAATGCCACCGGACGCATGGAGCGTCCCATACGGAGCGCCGCAACCAATTGATTGCCAGCTACGCCTGCGCCATAGACAGCTACCTTGGTCAAGCCATCATCGCGACTGGTAAAAGGCACGTGCTGCGCGGCAGTGAACCAATCCCCCATAAAATACTGGCGCATGAAAAGACGTAGTCCACCAATGATAACGAGGCTTAGCCACCAGTAGTTAAAGACAATTGAGCGAGGAACGACCGTTTGGTGATTGCTGTACCAATACACTACGACCGCAAGGATCAACGATGAAAGACTTACTGCCTTTATGATTGCAATCAACGCATCGTTGCCGAAATAACGCATAACCGCCCTGTACATCCCGAAGCGGACAAAAAGCGGGATCGCAACGACAGGCGCGAAGAGGAACAACCACAGATGCACCCTGAAGGGGTTGACCATCTCATCAACACCCAACCGCACCACAAAGGCCAGCCACAGCGCTACCCAGACCAAGACAACGTCTGTGACTACTTGCAGCAGCCTCTTCTGTCGACGGGGAAGCGCCAACAAAAAAGCCCTGATCCTGTCCATATTCCTATCCAGCACCTATGAGAGCTCCATTCAACGGACTAAGAAATTTCGCAGAATTCTATCGCTAAGATTAAACACTATAAAGCAGAATAATCTTAATGACGGTTGGACTTGGAGCGACAGACACGTTCCGACAGATCGACAGGTAACCGACCAAACGCAAGTGCCGAACCATGCGCCTTTTGCCCGCCGCGCAGGGGACATAAAGCACGATGGTCGGTCCAACACCTGCGAGCCTCGCAGCGTAGCGGAATCATGACTGAAACACTTTCGTATGATAATGTGCCAGCAAATTTATACGTGGACGATCGGATGCCTTAAGGCTGCCACGGCTTCGTCATCTACGAACTTCATCGACCTAAAAAGCTGATTTCTCAGTCCCGCATTCAAGGACAGATCTTGTGACCCTCCCACTCGTGGTTGACCTCGACGGAACGTTGTTGCGTTCAGACCTATTGATAGAAACAGGAATGGCATATGTACGTGGCCACCCTTTTCAGATTCACAAAATGGCTGGCTGGCTCGCGCAAGGAAAAATTGAGCTAAAATCACATTTGGCAAACAGCACACACATTGACGTAAGTGTTTTGCCTTACAACGCCACGGTGCTTGAAATAATAAAAAACGCACGCAAGGAGAATCGAAAAATTGTATTGGCAACAGCAAGTTATTACACACTTGCAGAAAAAGTAGCAGACCACTTGCAGCTATTCGACTTGGTTCTAGCAACAAATTCAAAGCAAAACTTGACAGCACTAAAGAAAAAAATGTACTCATTGAACACTTTGGTGAGTCAGGATTCGACTATATCGGAAACTCTCACGATGACATTTGTGTTTGGTCAGCGGCTCGTCACGCTTATGTTGTGGACCCTGAGCGCGGCGTTCAACGAAAAGCTCAGGCGCTTGGAAATGTAAAGCAAACCATATATTCCAAAGACTCTACGTCAAAAAGTTGGCTGTCCGCAATAAGAATCCATCAATGGATGAAAAACGCTCTAATTTTTGTCCCTCTTCTCGCATCTCACCAATTAATGAACCCGTTGCTGATCTGGAAGGGCATTATTGCTTTTATCCTGTTTGGCTTGTGTGCTTCTAGCGTATATATTCTTAACGACCTACTGGATCTTGCAGATGATCGCCACCATCATTCAAAAAAAAATCGGGCGTTTGCCTCTGGTCGACTCTCGATAAAGGCCGGATTAATCGCGTTCCCCCTTCTCTTAGGAGTATCCTTCACTGGCGCAGCGCTACTTCTTTCCTGGCACTTCATAGTCACACTATCAGTTTATTACACACTAACATTAGCATATTCATTGTACTTAAAACGTCAAATGGCTATAGACGTGATAGCGCTTGCGACTTTGTATACTCTGCGAATTATTGCCGGCGCTGCCGCCCTATCCCTGGAACTGACATTTTGGATGCTCGCATTTTCAATGTTCATGTTTCTTAGTTTAGCCTTAGTTAAAAGATATGCCGAACTACGCGAAGCCAGAGAAAATGGCCGAACGACCAAGACGCGAGGTCGCGGATATTACCCACGTGACCTTGAGATGATTTCTTCGCTAGGAGCCTCATCCGGATACCTTGCTGTAATGGTATTGTCTCTGTATATCCATGATCAAACCACGATCAAGTTATACTCACACCCTCAAATCATCTGGCTTGCCTGCCCTCTACTATTATATTGGGTAACCCGCGTCTGGATGTTGACTCATCGCGGACATATTCATGAAGACCCCGTCGTATTTGCGATTCGGGACAAAGTAAGCCTAATGATCGGCGCTATGTTTTGTATTGTATTCTGGGCCGCAGCATGAGTCCGCATCTGTACTCATGGGGTCGTTACCCTTATTACCCGCAAACTGGGCACCTTTGCGCTTGGCGCTCCGAACTACCTCTTGCCTTTAAATCGATTTCTGAACAATTCGGCGAAACACTCGCATATGGAAGCGGTCGCAGTTATGGGGATAGCTGTTTAGCGGTTAGCGATCAAGTGGTAATGACAGGCTCAATGGATCGGTTCATTCAAGCCAACTGGAAAAACGGTCGTATCGTTGTAGAAGCAGGCATTACACTTGCCCAGATTCTTGCAATCTCGATTCCAAAAGGCTGGTTTTTACCTGTTACGCCAGGGACACAATTCGTCACTGTGGGTGGAGCTATAGCTAATGATGTCCATGGAAAAAACCACCACAGGCGCGGAACATTCGGTAATAACATTCACAGCTTTGAGTTGCTTCGTAGCCAAGAGGGTCAATTAACGTGTTCCGTTCAAGAGAATAGTGATTTATTTTCAGCAACGATCGGAGGTCTAGGCCTAACTGGAATAATAACATCGTGCACACTGAATCTAGTTCCGATATGCTCAAACGCAATAGAAAGCACAAAACTGCGCTTTAACAATTTGAGAGAGTTCTTTCAGTTATCAAATGAACTTGATTGCCAGCATGAATATAGTGTTGCGTGGATTGATTGCTTAGCTAAGGGCGATAACATCGGAAGAGGAGTATTCATTGTTGGTGATCACGCCAAATATGGTCAACTTGGCGTAGCAAAACAATCAAAACTCAACATCCCAATGACACCTCCAGCATCTCCGTTTAACCGTAGTACACTTAATATATTCAACAGTTGCTATTGGCACTTGCAACCTACAAAAAAGACCAATTCAAGAGTAAACTACGAACCATTTTTTTATCCCCTAGACAGAATTCTAAACTGGAATAGGGTTTATGGCTCAAAAGGCTTTCAACAGTTCCAATGCGTGATTCCAGACGACAACGCAGAAGCAACGACGCGCGAGCTATTAAAAGAAATTGCGAACGCAGGGACGGGTTCTTTTTTAGCGGTCCTAAAACGTTGCGGCGATATAAATTCTCCGGGATTGATTTCCTTCCCCTTGAGTGGGACTTCATTAGCATTGGACTTTCCCCAAACAACAAATTTAGACTCAAGGCTGCTTCGCAGACTCGATGAAATAGTCGCGGAATCAAATGGCCGCCTATATCCTGCTAAAGATGCACACATGAGCGCAGAACATTTTCGACGGTTCTACCCCTTGTGGGAGAAACTGGAGGCGCTCCGCGACCCCGCCCTCAAATCTCGATTTTGGAGCAGAGTAACATTATGAAGCGAATTTTAATTATCGGGGCGACCTCTTCCATTGCTGCGGCATGTGCACGCGAATGGGCGAAAGATGAAGCTGAGTTCTTTTTGGTTGGAAGAAATCTAGAAAAACTCTCTCAAGTGAGTGCGGACCTTAGAGCAAGGGGCTGCAAATCTGTTACGAATTACACTCTTGACATTAACGATATTGAAAAACACCCAGCCATGCTGGAAGAATGCTTGTCTATATTAAAACAAATTGACATAGCTCTAATTGCTCACGGCACCTTACCCGACCAGAAAAAATGCGAGGAAGACGTAAGCATTGCACTGAAAGAATTGTCCAACAACGCCATTTCAACGATAGCCTTGCTGACGCTACTCGCTAACCATTTTGAAATTCAAAAATGCGGCGCGCTTGCAGTGATTTCCTCGGTTGCCGGAGACCGTGGTCGCCCTTCAAATTATCTGTACGGAACCGCCAAGGCGGCGGTTTCGACCTACTGCGAAGGTTTGCGCGCCAGACTATTCAAAATTGGAGTATCGGTCACAACAGTCAAACCTGGTTTCGTCGAAAGTCCAATGACAACAGGACTCGCTCTACCGAACATTTTGATAGCAAAACCTGAAAAAGTTGCGCATCAAATAGTTCATGCAATAGAGAAAAAAACCAATACGCTGTACACACCGCGCTTCTGGCTATTTATAATGTTAATCATCAAGTCGCTGCCGTCATTCATATTCAAAAGAGCCAACCTCTAAAACAATACAATTAAAATTTCATTTTAGTATTTCGTTAGTGGGAGCCATATTTTGGCAACGACAAAGATTTTTTCAAATATCAGCAGATTACTTGCAATACCCGCCGCGTTGGTGGTGGTAGCGCTTTTGAATTTTTATTTTTTTAGCACCTATCCCATCAACATTGCAGCGTTCGACTACCCCAACTATGCAGGCATGATTTTTTCAAATGTTTCAAACCTCATTCATGCTAGCGGCTATACTTTTGGTGCGCGAATTGCACTAAACGCATTTGGGATACCAAATGGAGAAAATATCTATAATGCAAACTGGCTCAATCAATTACAGCTACTTCACTTCAGCTTTCACATCCTAACTATTTGTGCTTGCACATTCATGTGCAATAGAGTTTTTGGCAAACTACCTGCGATACTGATGTGCCTGGGATGGGGAGGTAATGTCTTCTTCTTGGGAGGGGTAAACTCCATCGGGCCTGACTGGCTGCAGGGTGATTTGCTGGCGTTATACTTATTGATGGTTTTGTGGGCATACAAGATCGAAAACCGGTCGAAAATCGTCATTTATACAATTTCGGCCGCAGTGATCACCGCTGCTTACCTTGTAAAATACAACTCACTGGTTGTAGCTCCAATCCTCGTTATTATTCTTATTTTCGAAAAAAGGCATTGGCTATGGAAGGTGACTGCGCTCTCAGCAGCAGGCATGACCAGCTATGTACTAGTATCTGTGTTCATTAATATTTATCACTTCCCCAGCACAGGAACTAGGCAGCTAAGCTATGACCACGCATGGGTCTTGACTGCATCAACCCCGAAAAAATATATACAGAAAAATCCTCAAGATCTTGGAATTAACACATTAAGATGGAGGGCCCTAAGCACAATACTGCCCCAAGATTACTTTAGAGCTGCCGCTTACCAAAGCGCAGACTGGGGCGCTCCGGTGGAAGTTAAGGCCCAGTATCTTGAAAAATATGAATACTTCATGAAAGCGTCGCGTAATGAGCTAATCGACTTTACCTCTAAAAATAGCTTGCCTGAGGGATATATGATGTCGATTTCAGCAATTCCTGCTTATTACTATATAGGCCTCGCACCTGCCGACGCTCTTGGGATCGCCGTATTCAAAGAATCGCTAATATCAGAACCGTTAACCTATACAAAAAAATTATATTCAGGCTGGAAAGAACTATTGACTGGAAAACAAATCCAGACAACTCCATTCATCTCAAAGAGCCTGGATCTCGAGGTAGGACCTGACATTAACGCAAATGGTGATATCAAGCTATCTCCGCCTCAAGGGCGTATTGCGCAGCACTTACTATATTGGAACCCAGCGGAAAGAGCCGGCTACATTGGCATGAAGTTTTTTTCCACACTCAACTACTTGACCCCTAGATCTTGGCTGCTGTCACTGTTGGCCTTGGTCTCTTGCATTGCGATTATTCAAACACAAAACACTAGAGTCATTTTCTCTTCAGCAATACTAATTATATCGACCGCATTACTGGTATGTTCTTCAGCAATGTTACTCGGCGTCAGGTTCAAAGAAATGTTAGCGCTACTACCCATATTATGCATTTTCCTAAGCGTGGGAATTTCAAGCTGCATAAGCTGGAAAAAAAAAGCCTTCACGCTGAAAAGCCTTAACCTAGCAGGAGATGCAACATGAAAGTGATACTTCCCGGTGGGGCCGGACTGATAGGTCAAAATTTAGTCGCTCGCTTAAAAGAACAGGGTTACAAAGAAATCGTTGTTCTCGATAAGCATCGGGCGAACCTTAGGATTCTAAAATCGGTTCATCCTGATCTTACTATTGAGTATGCTGATCTAGCAGACGCCGGAACGTGGGAAAAGCATTTCCAAAGTTCGGGAATTGTGGTGATGCTGCAAGCTCAAATAGGCGGTAATAATTACGAAGATTTTTTGCGAAACAACGTACAATCAACAAAAAGAATAATTGAATTAATAAAAACCAACCCCAGCTTGCGGCTAGTGCATATTAGCTCATCAGTACTTGAATCAAACGCAGATGATTTTTACACAAGGTCAAAGCGAGAGCAGGAGGAACTTGTAATAAGTAGCAATATACCATGCCCAATTTTACGCCCTACGCTTATGTACGGGTGGTTTGATCGAAAACATTTGGGCTGGCTAGCTCGTTTCATGCGTAAAACTCCTGTGTATCCTATACCAGGTAATGGCAGATACATGCGCCAGCCACTCTACGCGGGCGACTTTTGCAACATTATTATGAGCTGCATAAAAAAGCCAGAACTGCATGGAGTGTTCAACATATCTGGTCATGAAAAAATAGATTACATTGATATAATCCGTGAAATAAAACGTGTTACCCACTCCACCACAAGAATAATAAAAATTCCGTACTCTGCTTTTTATTTTTTGCTTTGGCTGTGGGGCTTGGTGGATAAAAACCCTCCCTTCACAACACAGCAACTGATTGCATTGAGCACAAAGGATGAATTTGAGGTAATCGACTGGCCGTCTATCTTCGGTGTAACATACACCCCTTTCGCTAATGCGATTTATGAAACATTTAATCACTCAACTTACAGTAAGATAGTGCTGGAATTTTGATAATGGGACAGCGTATTGCCGTACTAGGTGCAGGGCCCATGGGATTAGCAGTTGCATATCAACTTGCTCGAGATGGTCACATCCCTGTTTTGCTTGAAGCGGATGATCGTATTGGCGGGATGACAGCTTCATTCGATTTCTCAGGAATGAGCATCGAACGTTATTACCACTTTCACTGCACGTCGGACCGCGAGTTCCTAAAAGTACTAGATGAACTAAACTTAGCGCAGAGGATGCGATGGGTTGAAACAAAAATGGGCTATTGGTACCAAAATAATCTACAGCCATGGGGCAATCCTGTAGCGCTCATCAAATTTCGTGGGCTGAGCATGCTCGCTAAAATCCGCTATGGAGTTTTTGCGTTTCTTTGCACCAAACGTAACGACTGGAAGCCTCTCGACTCAGTTGAAGCCACAGGATGGATCCGTCGGTGGGTAGGAGCCGAGGCCTGGGAGGTACTTTGGCGCCGTTTGTTCGACTACAAATTTTATGAGTACAGTAGTAACTTATCTGCTGCTTGGATCTGGAGCCGAATTCGTCGTATCGGGCGCTCCCGCTATAACTTGTTCAAGGAAAAGCTTGGTTATCTGGAAGGTGGCTCCCAAACACTTCTCGACGCAATGAAAAATGACATATTAGCTAACGGCGGCGAAGTAAGGCTTAGCTCTGCAGTCGAACAAGTAGTAATCGAAAACGGTGTCGTGAAAGGCTTGAAAGTCGCCGGGGAGCTTTTAAAATTTGACAAGGTTATCAGCACGGTTCCGTTGCCGTACGTGCCAAAATTGATCCCAGACCTTCCAAGCGAAATTTTGAGCAAATTCAGCTCTTTAAAAAATATTGCTGTTGTGTGCGTAATTGTAAAACTAAAAAAAGCACTGACGGAAAACTTTTGGCTTAACACTAATGATCCAGAAATGGATATTCCAGGTCTTGTCGAATACAGTAATTTACGCCCGCTAGACAACCATATTATCTATATCCCATTCTATCTCCCTGGTGAACATCCGAAATTTTCCGATTCTGATGACGTATTTTTTGATAAGGTTCGTCGTTATTTAAAAAGAATCAATCGTGACTTGTCGGACGAAGACTTCCTCGATCTGCGAGCCAGCCGATACAGGTACGCACAACCTATATGCGACCCGGATTACTTGAGTAAGTTGCCACCCGTATCGCTACCTATCGAAGGCCTATGGGTCGCAGATACCTCATATTATTATCCTGAAGATCGAGGGATTTCCGAAAGTATCGGTTTCGGTAGGAATATGGCCCGAGAGGCGTCTGAATGATAAAGTATATTTTTACAAAACAGTTCATCGGCTTCTTGGCGGTCGGTGGGCTTGCTGCATTTTTACATTGGCTCGCGCGAATAATCATAAGCCTTTGGCTGCCTTTCTCGCTTGCCATCGTGCTTGCTTACATTGTGGGCATGGTCACTGCGTTTTTGCTGAATAGAATATTCGTCTTTAAAAAATCGGAAAAAACATTGGCTGAACAAGCGAGAGGCTTTGTTTTGATCAATCTACTATTCTTTCCGGTCGTTTGGTATGCGGCAATAACAATAGATGATGGGTTGCGCACCCTTGGATTTGCTTTCCATACAGAGGAAATTTCTCATGCAATTGCGGTAGCGCTGCCCATGATTGTTACTTTCCTATTCTACAAACTAATTGCCTTCCGGGATGTACCAAATGAGCAATGAAAACCTATCAGAACTTTATCGAATCCGCTTTACCGAAGAAGAACTCCCAAGAAAAAATGCAATATGGAAAGTCATTTGCGGAAGTTTTATTCAAAAGTACGTTAAGAGCACTGATACAGTTGTCGACGTAGCTTGCGGATACGGAGAGTTCTTAAATAATATCAAGGCGAAAAGAAAAATTGCGGTCGATTTAAACCCAGACGCGAAATCTTTTTTAAGCCCTGAAATCGAGTTCAATTTGTGCAAGGCCACTGAACTGAGCTCGTTAATAAAGAACACAGCAGATGTAGTTTTTACGTCAAATTTCCTTGAGCACCTGCCTGACAAACGTACGCTGGATGAGTTCCTGGATGAAGTGAAGCTCGCTCTCAAGCCTGGCGGCAAGTACATCATACTTGGACCAAATTTGCGTTATTTACCAGGTCAATACTGGGACTTCTATGACCACCATTTGGGTCTCACTCACCTCTCACTCAGTGAGGCACTACAACTAAAAGGCTTTAAAATCACTACATGTATCGATAAATTTTTGCCATTTACAACTCAGGGGGCTCTCCCGACACATCCATTATTGGTTAAAATCTACTTGTCTTTTCCATTTGCATGGAAATTACTGGGCAAACAATTTTATATCGTCGCAGAAAAAATTTAACCCCCCCTACTAAAAGATGGCTTCAAGATTGAAATCATCTTTTAGTAGCTCCCCCACTGATGGGCCCTTAATAAGATCGAACAAGAGAACAGAGACAACTATCAACGAGACCTCCTTACCCAGATAGATTCTGAGGTACTTAAAAACCTAGGGAATCTCCGAACAAGTCGTAAGCGCTCCATGAACCCCACCTATTCAAAAATAGGCGGCGCGCTTAGCAAGGCGATGCGAGCGAGCAGTTCCAAGGCAGCAAGGCCTCAAAGTCTTCTACCCTCGAGGCTTGTGGCAGGCGCTCAAGTGCATGGCGCAGCCACGCATAGGGCTCTTGGCCGTTGGCTTTAGCCGTCTCGACCAAACTGTAAAGTTGAGCGCTGGCTGTCGCGCCTTTGGGCGTGTCGCTGAACAGCCAGTTCTTGCGCCCGACAACGAAGGGCCTGATCGCACGCTCTGCCGCATTGTTGTCGATCGGCAAGTAACCGGCTTCGGTGTAGCGCACCAACTTGATCCAGTTGCTGGCCAGGTAGCTGATGGCTTTGCCCAGTGCATTCTGCGCCGTCACTTGTGGCTGGGTTTTCTCCAGCCATGTGTGCAACTGCGCCAACACCGGCAGGCTGTTTTGCTGTCGGCTTTCGTGGCGATGTTCATCGCCGGCTTCTTTTAAATCTCGCTCGATACCGTACAGCTTGTTGATCAGATTCAGCGCGATATCGGCGCGCCCGGTTTTGCCTTTAGGCTGCACCTTTTGCGCCTCGACAAACTTGCGCCGCGCATGTGCCCAACAGCCTAAACGTTCGACACCGGATTGCGCGCCCAAGGCGTTATAACCAGCGTAATCATCGGTCATCAGGTAGCCGCGATAACCTTCAAGCAGGCGCGACGGAACTTCCGTAAGCGCTCCATGAACCCCACCTATTCAAAAATAGGCGGCGCGCTTAGCAAGGCGATGCGAGCGAGCAGTTCCAAGGCAGCAAGGCCTCAAAGTCTTCTACCCTCGAGGCTTGTGGCAGGCGCTCAAGTGCATGGCGCAGCCACGCATAGGGCTCTTGGCCGTTGGCTTTAGCCGTCTCGACCAAACTGTAAAGTTGAGCGCTGGCTGTCGCGCCTTTGGGCGTGTCGCTGAACAGCCAGTTCTTGCGCCCGACAACGAAGGGCCTGATCGCACGCTCTGCCGCATTGTTGTCGATCGGCAAGTAACCGGCTTCGGTGTAGCGCACCAACTTGATCCAGTTGCTGGCCAGGTAGCTGATGGCTTTGCCCAGTGCATTCTGCGCCGTCACTTGTGGCTGGGTTTTCTCCAGCCATGTGTGCAACTGCGCCAACACCGGCAGGCTGTTTTGCTGTCGGCTTTCGTGGCGATGTTCATCGCCGGCTTCTTTTAAATCTCGCTCGATACCGTACAGCTTGTTGATCAGATTCAGCGCGATATCGGCGCGCCCGGTTTTGCCTTTAGGCTGCACCTTTTGCGCCTCGACAAACTTGCGCCGCGCATGTGCCCAACAGCCTAAACGTTCGACACCGGATTGCGCGCCCAAGGCGTTATAACCAGCGTAATCATCGGTCATCAGGTAGCCGCGATAACCTTCAAGCAGGCGCGACGGAACTTCCTGCGCCCGGCTGGTCGAGTAGTCAAACAAGATAACGGGCTGATCCGGCGGCCCGCCGGTTTGCACCCACATCCAGGATTGGCTGGTTGGCTCTCGATCTGGCTCTTTCATTACCTGGACACGCGTTTCGTCGCAATGGATGACGCGACTTTCCAGCAGTCGATCCCGCATTAAATTCAGCAAGGGTTGCAGGTGTTCGCCGCACTGGATCACCCAGCGCGCCAAGGTTTGGCGTGGAATATCGACGCCGTGGCGACCGAGGACTTTTTCGAAGCGGTGCAGTGGCAGGCCATCGACGTATTTGGTCGTCAGCAACATCGCCAACACACTGGGGCTGGCCATGCTCTTTTCGATCAGTTGCGCCGGCTTGTCGGCGGTAACCGGTGCGGTTTCGCAATCGCGGCAACCGTAGACCTTGCGCACATGTTTGATCACGCGGATTTGCATCGGCACGATATCGAGCTGCTCGCTGATTTCCTCGCCAATGGCGTGCTTGCGGCAACCGCAGGCGCAGGTCAGCTCGTGCTCGGGCAGTTCGTGAATGACTTCGATACGCGGAAGATCGGCGGGCAGAGGCTTGCGTTTGCCCCGTCGCCTGGACGGCGCGACGGCCTCTTCTTCAACCGCTTCGTCGACCGTCTCGGCGACGCTTTCAGCTTCGTTGAACAAGGCCATTTGCGGGGTCGAAGGATCGGCTGTCTGCTCTGACTTGCGCCCGAAAAGGCGCTGACGCAGCAGTGCGTTTTCTTCTTCGAGATGAACGATCTTGCCCTTATCCGACTCCCGCTCACTCAGCATTTGCTCAAGCAGCTGCTTGAGCAAAACAGGGTCGTCAGGAAGGTCTTTGGGCATGGAAATCATGCCCTGGATTATACCGAATCAGGCGACGAATCGAGGCGTCAAAACTTGATGCGGACGGTTGCGCCACAAATCAAAACCGTCCAATAACCAGTTGAGTTCTTGAACCGTCAGCACGATGGCTTCATCCGAACAATCCGGCGATGTTTTGAAGCGCTCGGATTCCAGGCGCTTTAGCCAAAGGCAAAAGCCGTTGCGCTCCCAATACAAAATCTTCACTCGGTTGCGAGGCTTGTTGAGAAAGACGAAAAGCACCGGATCAAACACCGCGACTTTGATGTCCAGTTCGACCAGAGCGGCGAGGCCATCGATGGATTTTCGGAAGTCGACAGGCTTGGGATAGAGATAGACTTTTTCGACTTTTGCGTCGGGACGCATCATGAGGTGCTGGCTCCGTAAAGGAATCGGGAGCACAGCATCGGGGATCAGGTGACGGCTTTGAATGTGGGGTTTATGGAGCGCTTACTAACCTTCAAGCAGGCGCGACGGAACTTCCTGCGCCCGGCTGGTCGAGTAGTCAAACAAGATAACGGGCTGATCCGGCGGCCCGCCGGTTTGCACCCACATCCAGGATTGGCTGGTTGGCTCTCGATCTGGCTCTTTCATTACCTGGACACGCGTTTCGTCGCAATGGATGACGCGACTTTCCAGCAGTCGATCCCGCATTAAATTCAGCAAGGGTTGCAGGTGTTCGCCGCACTGGATCACCCAGCGCGCCAAGGTTTGGCGTGGAATATCGACGCCGTGGCGACCGAGGACTTTTTCGAAGCGGTGCAGTGGCAGGCCATCGACGTATTTGGTCGTCAGCAACATCGCCAACACACTGGGGCTGGCCATGCTCTTTTCGATCAGTTGCGCCGGCTTGTCGGCGGTAACCGGTGCGGTTTCGCAATCGCGGCAACCGTAGACCTTGCGCACATGTTTGATCACGCGGATTTGCATCGGCACGATATCGAGCTGCTCGCTGATTTCCTCGCCAATGGCGTGCTTGCGGCAACCGCAGGCGCAGGTCAGCTCGTGCTCGGGCAGTTCGTGAATGACTTCGATACGCGGAAGATCGGCGGGCAGAGGCTTGCGTTTGCCCCGTCGCCTGGACGGCGCGACGGCCTCTTCTTCAACCGCTTCGTCGACCGTCTCGGCGACGCTTTCAGCTTCGTTGAACAAGGCCATTTGCGGGGTCGAAGGATCGGCTGTCTGCTCTGACTTGCGCCCGAAAAGGCGCTGACGCAGCAGTGCGTTTTCTTCTTCGAGATGAACGATCTTGCCCTTATCCGACTCCCGCTCACTCAGCATTTGCTCAAGCAGCTGCTTGAGCAAAACAGGGTCGTCAGGAAGGTCTTTGGGCATGGAAATCATGCCCTGGATTATACCGAATCAGGCGACGAATCGAGGCGTCAAAACTTGATGCGGACGGTTGCGCCACAAATCAAAACCGTCCAATAACCAGTTGAGTTCTTGAACCGTCAGCACGATGGCTTCATCCGAACAATCCGGCGATGTTTTGAAGCGCTCGGATTCCAGGCGCTTTAGCCAAAGGCAAAAGCCGTTGCGCTCCCAATACAAAATCTTCACTCGGTTGCGAGGCTTGTTGAGAAAGACGAAAAGCACCGGATCAAACACCGCGACTTTGATGTCCAGTTCGACCAGAGCGGCGAGGCCATCGATGGATTTTCGGAAGTCGACAGGCTTGGGATAGAGATAGACTTTTTCGACTTTTGCGTCGGGACGCATCATGAGGTGCTGGCTCCGTAAAGGAATCGGGAGCACAGCATCGGGGATCAGGTGACGGCTTTGAATGTGGGGTTTATGGAGCGCTTACGGATCAAACACCGCGACTTTGATGTCCAGTTCGACCAGAGCGGCGAGGCCATCGATGGATTTTCGAAAGTCGACAGGCTTGGGATAGAGATAGACTTTTTCGACTTTTGCGTCGGGACGCATCATGAGGTGCTGGCTCCGTAAAGGAATCGGGAGCACAGCATCGGGGATCAGGTGACGGCTTTGAATGTGGGGTTTATGGAGCGCTTACAAATGACCTCCGCGCCAGCATGATTTAATTGTAAGCGCTCCATGAACCCCACCTATTCAAAAATAGGCGGCGCGCTTAGCAAGGCGATGCGAGCGAGCAGTTCCAAGGCAGCAAGGCCTCAAAGTCTTCTACCCTCGAGGCTTGTGGCAGGCGCTCAAGTGCATGGCGCAGCCACGCATAGGGCTCTTGGCCGTTGGCTTTAGCCGTCTCGACCAAACTGTAAAGTTGAGCGCTGGCTGTCGCGCCTTTGGGCGTGTCGCTGAACAGCCAGTTCTTGCGCCCGACAACGAAGGGCCTGATCGCACGCTCTGCCGCATTGTTGTCGATCGGCAAGTAACCGGCTTCGGTGTAGCGCACCAACTTGATCCAGTTGCTGGCCAGGTAGCTGATGGCTTTGCCCAGTGCATTCTGCGCCGTCACTTGTGGCTGGGTTTTCTCCAGCCATGTGTGCAACTGCGCCAACACCGGCAGGCTGTTTTGCTGTCGGCTTTCGTGGCGATGTTCATCGCCGGCTTCTTTTAAATCTCGCTCGATACCGTACAGCTTGTTGATCAGATTCAGCGCGATATCGGCGCGCCCGGTTTTGCCTTTAGGCTGCACCTTTTGCGCCTCGACAAACTTGCGCCGCGCATGTGCCCAACAGCCTAAACGTTCGACACCGGATTGCGCGCCCAAGGCGTTATAACCAGCGTAATCATCGGTCATCAGGTAGCCGCGATAACCTTCAAGCAGGCGCGACGGAACTTCCTGCGCCCGGCTGGTCGAGTAGTCAAACAAGATAACGGGCTGATCCGGCGGCCCGCCGGTTTGCACCCACATCCAGGATTGGCTGGTTGGCTCTCGATCTGGCTCTTTCATTACCTGGACACGCGTTTCGTCGCAATGGATGACGCGACTTTCCAGCAGTCGATCCCGCATTAAATTCAGCAAGGGTTGCAGGTGTTCGCCGCACTGGATCACCCAGCGCGCCAAGGTTTGGCGTGGAATATCGACGCCGTGGCGACCGAGGACTTTTTCGAAGCGGTGCAGTGGCAGGCCATCGACGTATTTGGTCGTCAGCAACATCGCCAACACACTGGGGCTGGCCATGCTCTTTTCGATCAGTTGCGCCGGCTTGTCGGCGGTAACCGGTGCGGTTTCGCAATCGCGGCAACCGTAGACCTTGCGCACATGTTTGATCACGCGGATTTGCATCGGCACGATATCGAGCTGCTCGCTGATTTCCTCGCCAATGGCGTGCTTGCGGCAACCGCAGGCGCAGGTCAGCTCGTGCTCGGGCAGTTCGTGAATGACTTCGATACGCGGAAGATCGGCGGGCAGAGGCTTGCGTTTGCCCCGT
This sequence comes from Pseudomonas fluorescens group sp. PF-69, assembly GCF_054481235.1. Classification (NCBI taxonomy): domain Bacteria; kingdom Pseudomonadati; phylum Pseudomonadota; class Gammaproteobacteria; order Pseudomonadales; family Pseudomonadaceae; genus Pseudomonas; species Pseudomonas fluorescens group sp. PF-69. The sequence continues at coordinate 6,397,847 of NZ_JBTMNC010000001.1, forward strand.
CGCCTGGACGGCGCGACGGCCTCTTCTTCAACCGCTTCGTCGACCGTCTCGGCGACGCTTTCAGCTTCGTTGAACAAGGCCATTTGCGGGGTCGAAGGATCGGCTGTCTGCTCTGACTTGCGCCCGAAAAGGCGCTGACGCAGCAGTGCGTTTTCTTCTTCGAGATGAACGATCTTGCCCTTATCCGACTCCCGCTCACTCAGCATTTGCTCAAGCAGCTGCTTGAGCAAAACAGGGTCGTCAGGAAGGTCTTTGGGCATGGAAATCATGCCCTGGATTATACCGAATCAGGCGACGAATCGAGGCGTCAAAACTTGATGCGGACGGTTGCGCCACAAATCAAAACCGTCCAATAACCAGTTGAGTTCTTGAACCGTCAGCACGATGGCTTCATCCGAACAATCCGGCGATGTTTTGAAGCGCTCGGATTCCAGGCGCTTTAGCCAAAGGCAAAAGCCGTTGCGCTCCCAATACAAAATCTTCACTCGGTTGCGAGGCTTGTTGAGAAAGACGAAAAGCACCGGATCAAACACCGCGACTTTGATGTCCAGTTCGACCAGAGCGGCGAGGCCATCGATGGATTTTCGGAAGTCGACAGGCTTGGGATAGAGATAGACTTTTTCGACTTTTGCGTCGGGACGCATCATGAGGTGCTGGCTCCGTAAAGGAATCGGGAGCACAGCATCGGGGATCAGGTGACGGCTTTGAATGTGGGGTTTATGGAGCGCTTACATTTAATTACCCCCCCACCTCACGTGCTGTTTGTTTGGATAAGTGGGGTTTATGGATCAGTTACGATTAACCCACTTGTAATTTTCTTATAATTATTATTTAAAAATTTATGCCGACAAAAAATTATTTTTTAGTATAAGACGTTTATTAGGTTTTGGTATCTAATCAATAGACCAGAAGACTCAATGCGGAGAAATTGAATCGATCGCTCTTGTCACGATCGATCCAGTCTCTGCTAAATATACATACTATCGATGCAATCATTGCATCTGAAAAAACAAGAACTCCTTACTTATCGCACTTCACCACTTTGGCAATCCGCGCGTTTGCACTCTGAGCAGCTAAATTGTAAGCCCTGTGCAATAGTGCGTGCCGATCGGCACGAACATTAGATGTTGCAGGTGTTCTAAATATTGAAGTTGTTTTATCAACATAGCGGAAGTTTGCTTCATACCCATAGCGCAGCCACAGGTTCCAATCTTCAAGTTGGTCTAGATTGAGATCAAACCCGCCCCAGCGCTGATAAAGTTCTTTCTTGAAGATGATAGACTGAATCGGAATGAAATTATGGTGTTGCAAGACACTATAATCCCAAGCCTGACGAAAAATCGGAGGCGTATAGAACACTTTTTCCACATAAAAACTTTTATCCTCATTAACTTCGGTTGCAACTTCAAAAGCCAAGCTGTACGCAGCATCCAACGAAGGCTCAGAAACCAGGCATTGCATTAGCGTTTCAATATGGTCGGAAAACAACAAATCGTCGTCATCCAAAAACATATAATACTGCCCATTGGCGATGGCCATAGCAGCGTTACCTACGCCAGAGCGGCCAATTTTTTCATTCGCTAGAAATCTTACAGAAACCGTAGATGGAGCCAACATTGTTGCCGATTCAACCAGATGCTGCTGAGCGTTGCCGCCGTCTTCTGCGACTAGAAGCTCAATATTAGGATAAGTCTGATTGAAAACACTTTGCATGGCCTGCTTCAAAAACATTCCACGCCCTTGATAAGTCCGCATGATTACTGTCACTTGGGGCATTACTCTCGAAGGAGAGAAAGGCTCTGCCCTCCAAAAAGCTCCTTCTCTTATGAGCTCATAGTCAAAACCGCGAAATGGAAATTTTGCAGAAGCAGGGCCTTTCCCCTTTAAAAAGTGCGGGGCATTTTTTAACAATTTCGGGATATTCTTAAGCAGCATCCTTTTTGAACCACGAAATTGAGACCGATAAACAAAAAGAATCGAATACAACGCGAACGCCATAAAACGGTCGCTAGCAGAACCGTAGCGTAACCGAATATAAGAATTCCCAAGAACGCTTCCAGCGAACTGAAGAGGCTTAACCTCACCGGCCTGTTCATAAGTATGGTGAAGTACAGTGGCTCTTGGTAGATACTTCAGCGTATAACCGAAAGAACGCAATCTATAAGAAAGCTCTACATCTTCACCATACATGAAAATGGCATGGTCATAACCTCCACATTGCACATAGGCCTCTCTCCTGAGCAGGACGCAGGCATGCGATGACCAACTTGTTTCAAGCGTAACTGGATCGTAATATTTAGGGTGCTCATAAGGTAGCTGCCGGAATTCCCAACTCGCCGCGGAAGTACCAGCGTCGTTCACAGCAGCTGTAATTGCCTTTAGAATCGAATCGGGTAAAAACTCTAGATCCAAATTTGCGATCAAACAGAAATCAGATTTGCCAGCTCTAATAGCACGATCGTGCCCGGCACCGAAACCGTAATTGCCTTGTTGAATTACTTCAGCACTCGCAAAACGATTACCTTGCTCGCTAATATACTGCTGAAACAAATACACAGTATTATCTACCGAGCCATGATCAACCACTTTAAAATGAATTTTCGAAAGCGGATATTGTTGCCGAGCTAACGACTCTAGAAAACCTTCGACCCATCGTGAACTATTATAAGACACGACCGAAATATCAATTTCTGGAAAAGCAACTAGCGTGCTGTGCGAGTTAGCATGCACACTTCCAGAAAAACGATTACCGGACAAGTCATTCAAAGACTGAATGTTATCACTCGAAAACGTTTTATCCTGAATAGCCCGTATAAACTTCATTCTTTTATATGTATAGAACGACCAAATTGTTCTCAGGAATGAGACTCTTAGATATAAAGCACGCGCATACCCCTTTAATAAAACTTTATCTCGACGTAAAATCGCACGAGCCACATTTGTTAGTCTGGTAGCTTGACGAACGATACTACGTAATGGCAGTGTAATCCTCCACCACTTGCTACTTAAAACTTCATCCAAGTCCGCCTGAAGCTTGTCGATCTTTTCCATCTGAACATGAACAGCATTAACCATGATATCAGAGCGAAGTACATAGGATTGCAATGTAGGATCAGATAAAATCGTCTTCAAAGCGATAAGTGATTCAAGCGGTGGCACAGCACACAATTGTTCCGTTGAAAAAACCACATTAAAGCGGCTAATACCACATGCGAGCGATGCTCGCCGAATAAAAGCATTACGTTCTTCGACACTTGCAAAGTGTCCGTCATGGAACTGACTGGCATACCCGCTTGGCACCATAACGCGCCACGTAGTGTTTGTGGCAACGGACGAAAATAAATCAAATTGATTTTCAGTTACTTCAGGAATCCCCGTACCTGTCAACTCGACAAGTGGTGTACCACGGGAGCAGTCAAACTGCTCGATAAACTTACTCAGCGCAAAGGTGCAGACTTCTTCTGGATTCGAAACATATGACCAGTAGCGAGTACCTAACGATCCAGCGACGAAAGATTCCAGCTGACCTGCGCAGTAATTGCTGACTTTGAATGGACCTTCCACAATACCTAATGCTGTCTCCGGAAGAATCAGCTCAATTTTGCTTTGGCTCTCAAGATCCAATAACCTTCTCACCAAATTTAATGTTTCAACGGTATCAACATCTTCCGGAAACACTAAAGAAACAGACACACCTTTCATTTCGCTGAAACCGAGCTGTTTTTTCGAAATGTTATCGTCAGGTATATAAGCGCGGACAAACTGATAGACATCACAATTCGGGTCTAAAATGCCTTTTAAGCGCCTAAAATCCCGACCAATCCCACTATCTCGATTTAGGACTATTGAGGGATGTTCAAAAAACTGCTCACTGAACTCGAGGTAATAATCGTCGACGGCTACTTGCTTCCAGCCATTTCTCTGGGTAACTTCAGCAAGATTCTTTTCTGTATACACAACAGTATGTGTTTTATCCAACAGCCCAGTATCAAGATAGTCAAAATCACCGGCTAGCAATTTGACGGAAACATCAATATGCGATGAATTAGGTACCGACAATATAAGAGCGATTTCCTGTTCGCTATTGAAAGACTCTTTAATCCGGCTCAACAGTTGACAGTCATAACTCAGGTGTTCAATCACATCCAGCATTGATATCGTGACGACCTGATAGCCATCGCACAGTGTTTTCAGTTGTAAAATAACCGACGCTTGATCAGTCAAATCAAGCTCATAGGCCTCAATACCATTCCCCTTAAGCGTATCAACACTTTGGCTATTCGCATCGAAACCTATGTATCTAGCGCCACCGGCTTCAATTTCTCGAGCTATGGCGGCATACCCACACCCTAAATCTACGTGTATCGCGCCAGCGCGGGAAAACTTTCGCACTAAGTTAACCGCGCAGGCATACACACTCACCGGCTCATAGGTAAAGTTGTACTTTTTATCCATGGGACTGCAACTCGATATCAATCATAGGAATTCCGACTAAGCCCGTCGAAACACTACTACTGTGTGATTTGAAGGCTAATGCGTCGTGTACCCAGCTATGTATAACGTGGTTTTCCTGGGTACCATTTGCAACAGCGACGCCAATCGTGTAATCGCCAGCAGGCATCATCGGCATTCTGAATTTAAAACTCGCGGTCAAATCGGCACCGCCGTCCACTCTGACTGATTCGTCAATATAAGTGAGATACGTGTTATCTCCAAACAGGTGCTGCCCATTCTTGTCTTTAACCAAAAAACCGACAATTGGTTGATCCAATAAAACATCTGCATGTATTTTCACGACGAGAACAACCAGCTCACCGCCGACAAACCACGATATGCCCCCCCCGGACTCACTAGAGAGATATACATCCAGAATGTGCGCGGTACTCAGTCCAAACTTGTCTTCCGTATTGGAGAACCTGAACACTTCCAAGTCGTTTCTAATTACAGAAGCATTAATGAAATCCTGTCGAACGTCACGGAAGTCCTGTTCAACTTGTACGGTTTTAACTTTTGAGTCTGAGCTAGGCCTGTTCGCCCCTGAAGCCGCATAGTATTCAGCCAGGTAGGCCTGACACACTGTCTTTGAGTCACCAAACGCCTTTCGGTCTCCGGCTTGCAGCCACACCGCTCGATCACAGAGGCTCATGACGCTATTAGTATCATGAGTTACGAAAAGAATGGTTCCGCGCTTCTTGAATTCCGCCAAAAAACGCATGCACTTTTGAGTGAAAAATATATCACCTACTGCCAACGCTTCATCGATGATCAAAATATCAGCATCGACATTAGCTATCACCGCAAAGGCCAAACGAACGTACATCCCACTAGAGTAAGATTTAACAGGTTGTTCGATAAATTCACCGATTTCTGCAAATTCGAGAATTGCATCGTACCGAGCATCGATTTCGCTTTTCGTTAAGCCGAGAATTCCTGCGTTCATATAAACGTTTTCACGCCCACTAAACTCAGGATTGAAACCAGATCCTAGCTCAAGCAGAGCAGCAATGCGTCCTACTGTAGTAACACTGCCACTCGTGGGTTGAAGCGTGCCGCAGATCATCTGCAAAAGCGTTGATTTCCCGCTTCCGTTGCGACCAATGATGCCTACTGTCTCCCCGCGCTTGACTTCGAAAGAAACATTTTTGAGCGCCCAGAACTCTCGGAAGTATTGCTTCGCGGAACGTCGTGTTACGCGCTGTAACGGGGGCATCACAAATTGTTTGAGACGATCACGTGGCTGTTCATAAATTTGATAACACTTACTCAAATTCTCGACTTTTATAGATATTTCAGAGGACATCACCAAACCCCTTTCGCGTCTTCTGGAACCATGCGAATCCCAACCATGCAAAAATTGCAGTAATTACTGTATAGCCAGTCAACATGGCGAAGTCAGGAGTAGCCCCCCAATAGAGGGCGCTACGTGTCTGCTCAATGACTGGAGTCAGTGGGTTCAGGTACAAGAGGCCTCGATAGCGCTCTGGAATCGCTGTGACCGGATAGAAAATTGGCGATAGGAACATTAGAGTACTGGTAATAATTCCGATGAACTGAGCGACATCTCGCAGGTACACCCCCAACGATGCCAACGCCCAACTCAACCCCATAATAAACAAGACCAGCGGCAGCAAAATAAATGGTAAATATAGCGCGGTTAAATGGGGCGTACCAAAAAAGACAACATACGCCAATAGCCAAACGCTTAGGCTAATGGCACCGTGAAATAACGCTGAGCCGAGATTAACCCAAGGAAGAACCTCGAGAGGAAAAATAACTTTTTTTACATAGTTTGGATTACTTAGAATCAAACCCGGCGCTCGATTAATACACTCTGCAAACAAACTAAACACCATCAGTCCGGCAAAAAGAATCAATGCAAACTCGGTTTTAGAATCGCTGCCAGTAGCCCAACGAGCCTTGAATACGACACTAAACACAAATGTATAAACGACAAGCATAAATAAGGGGTTGAGAAATGACCAAAGAATCCCCATAAATGATCCACGATAGCGCCCGAGAACGTCTCGTTGAATGAATGACTTTATTAGACTCCTATGACGCCAAAGGCTTTCAACTAATGCTCTCGGAGTGGCTGAAAAATTTTGCATCAAGCAGTTACCTCAGTACCGGGCTGCCAAATGGCAATAACCGACAATTTTAAAACAGCGACAAGACGGGTTAAAATAAAACGATTCATCCCCTGCTTGAAAACAAGCAAAAGAGGACTTGCCACAGAATAAGAATAAATGTGCGCAAATGTCATGTACGTACCTTGACCGAGGCAATCACATCCTGAACCATTCATAAAACATCCTTTGAACCATAAATCCCTCTGCGGCACTTCGCCCTGGCCCAATATCGCACCGCTGTTTTCAACTCTTTCAGTCTGTGGATTTGATATTATATCGCATCAAACCCCACGTACTTCCGAATTTATTTTTTCGTTTACGACCAATCGATCTTTATCTTTAGGCTTGTATTTCAACATTTGCTTTTCAATTAAATGCCAGGAACCGTACCCCAAAATGATTGTTAGAACGATCGTTACCACCAGATATGTACCGTAGGCTATATCCGGAAACTGCAAAAGTACAAATTGCTGCACCGGAAACGCATATATATAAACACCATAGGAGCAGTCACCTACTTTATTGACGAAGATGCCCAGCCAGCTCCTGGACAACCCGTAAGCCAAGACAATGTAGGGCAACGTAACCCACATCAAAAATTTCGAAACACTCGCGTAAGGTGCAAGCAAAATAGTAGCGACTAAAAGAACGACAACTCCGGAAAGACTGAAGAACCGCTCTAGGCCAAATTTTGCGTAACAAGCGCCAATCATGAAATAGACGCCCGTCAAAAATACATTACGAATATCAGTACCGTGTATGACTATCAATGGTGCATCCCTCCAGCACCAGAACACTATCGCTGCAACGAAGCTTGCGGTAACGGCCGCGTAAATCATGCGACCGCCTTTGAAAATAAGTCCTAACACCATAACAACCAAATACATAAAAAATTCGACTGGCAGGCTCCATAGCGATCCATTGACTGCGTTAGGGACTCGCGCGTGTTCCAGCACACCGGGCAAGTAGAATACAGGGCTAAGAATTATATTCTTGAAATAAGAAGAAAATTGTGGGTGAGTGAAGTAGTCCTTTACTGACAGTGTTGTAAAAATAGGGCCAAGCAGAAACATACTTACCAATGTAACGACAATTAACGCCGGAAATATACGCAGTGAACGTTTCATCAAATAATTCGTAACACTAGGATTGAAGTCCCAGCTCTTCACAATCAAATAGCCGCTGATCACGAAGAAAATGTCAATACCCAGGCCGCCGTACGAAGTGAGCCCTAAAAAACTAGCCGGAGTGTTACCGTAAAAAGCAAAGGAGTGCGCATAAAGAACCATCAGTGCGGCTACGAGCCGTAACAAATTCAAATTATTGTCTTTATGCTGCATTTATTTCCACTCCATCGATAATTCAATCAGCACGTGTTCGAATGCATGTGCCAGCAATAAAAGTTGCGAAAAGTCGCTTTCGAGGCCTTACCAAGGGGTCATGCCCACTCTGCACATACGGCGACTGCGGATCATAACATTTTCTATCCGTTACAGGCCGCCCCACCTAATCGGGATGACCTAACCGCTCATCGCCTGTGCCGACCTTCCAGTCCCTCTGCGGAATTGACTTCACCTAGCCAATCAATCGTCACCGAAAGATCACTCAATCCATGTCTTCACGCAGCCTGTTCAGTACCCTAGGCCGCAAGGGCCAATCACCGCGTTTGTTGCTCGCGCACTCCGGCACGGAGCGAAAAGGCGATAATTAGCAGTGGTAAATACGCCACGATCGCCCCTCCGATTGCAGGCACATTGCCTTTGCCAACCACGGTCGCGATGGGAAGCAACCACAAAACATTGATGCCGATGGTTCCCATCACAACCAACTTGTGGCTTCCATATTTGCGAGACGCGTATTGGTAAGCATGGCTTCGATGGGCTTGGTAGATCTTGTCACCATTCATCAGTCGGCGAAGTAGTGTCCAAGTCGCATCAACGATAAAAACGCCGAGGAGGATAAGCCAGCTCCAAAGTAGCTCCGCTGACTCCCAAGTCGCGGCAAGACTTAAGATTCCCAATATCAGCCCGAGAAACCCGCTTCCTGCGTCCCCCATAAAGATGCGCGCAGGAGGAAAATTCCAACACAGAAAACCTGCAACAGCAGCTGATAGCGCCAATGCTATCCACATCAACTCGGTATGCCCGGAGTAGCCGTAAACGACGCAACTTCCAAGGCAAACACATATCGCTTCCGCACTAGCCAGGCCATCTATACCATCCATGAAATTGTAGAGATTTAGCATCCAGACAAGGTAAACCAGTGCCAGCACGGATCCCACGACACCAAGGTCTATCGTCTGGCCACCAAACGTAATGGGTGCCAATCCATCAATCCAGAAAAGAGCCCACGCAGCAGCAGCAAAATGTCCCAACAGGCGCCACCTAGCGGCGATATGACCATGGTCATCAGCAAACCCTATTGCAGCAATCAACACACCGCTGCCGACTAGCGCATACATTAACTCAGCGCTCATCAAACCCAGAGAAGTCAGAACAGGGAGCCCAGCTAAAAAGGCGAAAACTATAGCCAAGCCCCCTCCCCGAGGCGTGGGGATAGAATGCGAGCTGCGTTCATTTGGCACGTCCATAAGGCTCTTGACCAACGCATATCTACGCAAAGTTAGCGTCATCACCCAAGACGCAATAAAAACTGAGACCAACAGTAGCCAAAACATCATTTTTTTTGATTATCCAAATAAAAGCGTGCGGTCTGTAGCATGGCTTTTTCAACCGCTACAGGAGGACTCCATCCCAATATTTCTCGATTTTTTTCTATATCCACTTGCAAAGATCCGCAAACGCGTTGGGCAATAGCTTGTTTACCAAGCACACAGGCTACGTATATCAGTAATCGCCGTGGTACTGGAACTAGATATGGCTTTTTATCCATCGCACGTGCCAGATATCTCAGCAATTCGGTCGTTGAAAGATCCTGGCCATCACTGACCATGAAGGTTTGATCTGCCGCGGCGGGATGCTCGATACATGTGACGATGAGATCAACGAGATTGCCTATTGCAACAAGACTTCGCTTATTTCGGATCGACCCGAACGGTAAGGGTAAGCCCTTGGAAAGCAAATTCATCATACTCAGGAAGTTCGCTTTCACTCCCGGGCCATATACGAGGGGTGGGCGAATGATGACTAGCTCCATACCAGTCTCCTTGCAAAGCCGTTTTAAGCCTTCCTCAGCCTCGTACTTGGACACGCCATAAGGGTCCAAGGGCTTGGGATCGTCGTCAGCCGCAAACGCTTTGCCCCCCTCAGTAGTTTCTCCATTGACTTTGATTGAGCTGATGTAGATGAACCGCTGGACTCCTGACTCAGCGGCGTGGCGAGCCAACGCCAAGGTACCGTCCACGTTAATTTTGCGGAACATCGCGAGTTCATTTGGCTCCGTTCTCTCCATGATATGGACACGGGCGGCTGCGTGTACGAGCACCTGAACATCATTGAATAAGGGCATCTTGCCTGGAGTACTCAGATCCAGTAATACAACGGGGCACAATCCGCTCAAACGCGTAGGGCCACGCACTGCTGCAACGGGTAGAAACTTTCGATCGTGCAGCAATCTAAAAACAACAGCCTCGCCTACGAACCCGCCAGCCCCTGTCACAACTACTTTCGGGGCTTTCATTGAGATTTGTCCCCCAACAATGCGATAGCCCAGCAAACAAAAAAGAAAAAAATCTTATCGCGCGTACGCCGCCGGCACTTCCATGCATCAAATGAAAGCCTGATGAGCTGATGAGGTTCCATGGGTAACCAGCTCTTTACAAACGGATTGCCCGCTTGCCCGACCAAGAGGGCAATCATTCGAACCTGACCGAACCACCAACCATCGCGAATACTCATGAACCGAGTAATTAAAGGGCGCAAGCCTTTGTTGGCACCAACTTGGTTATTACCGTGCTGTCGGTAGTCCATGGAAGGGATCGGGTCTATAAACCACCGATAACCATGGCTGCGAGCCAACGCATAGCAGTACCAGTCGTGCAGGCGGACTTCCTGGAGTTTCTGCCAGTCGGCACGAACCGAATCCTTTAACTTCAATGCAAAGCTTTTATTCAAGACGTATGTGCATCCAGGGCCCGCTGCTTCAAACAGAAAGTCCCAGGTAACCTGAGGTTGAGCTTTGTGCAAAAGATGACTTTTTTTGTCTGGCCAGAAAGCAGTGACATTACTGGAGTAAGCATCAACCTTACGCAGACTGATAGCATCAGTGGCGCGTTGAAGCTTATCTTGATGCCAGACATCATCCTGGTCGGCCAGAGCAATGAAGTCATATGGATCGAAATTGACATCTCGAATCAAGCGAAAGAAATTTCGCGACGCACCGCCAAATTTACCAGCCCAAGGAAGAACGACAACTTGAGGATAGATAGCTGCGTATTTAGCACACCACTCCTCGGTACCATCAGCAGACGGATCAATGCTGATATAGATTTTAACATCAACATTTTTTTGTTCCAGGATTGAGGAAAGTTGTTCCTCTATCCACCTTACTCCGTTGTAAGCAGCCAGTAAAACTGCAACTTTTGGGGTTTTAACCGGCATGCTTTTCCTGCTTGTACTAATTAATTGCTGAGGAGTCCAGCAGTGCGTCAAGCTATTCAGCGAGCACTAGAATCCAGAAGCTTTTGCAGGTATTGGCCATAACCTGTCTTCTTTAGAGCATTCGCTTGAGCTTTCAGCTGACCAGTACTGATCCAGCCATTGTTGTAAGCGATCTCTTCCAAGCATGCCACTTTCAAGCCCTGACGCTGCTCAATAGTGTGCACGAAATGACTTGCTTCCAGTAGCGACTCGTGGGTACCCGTATCCAGCCAGGCAAACCCGCGGCCGAGCATTTCAACATTAAGCGTGTGTTTCTCAAGGTACGCGCGATTGACGTCAGTGATTTCCAGCTCGCCACGCTCGGACGGTTTTATATTTTTGGCAATTTCAACAACTTGATTGTCATAGAAGTATAAACCGGTGACCGCATAGTTGGATTTGGGTTTCAACGGTTTTTCTTCAATGCTCAAGGCGCGACCGGTCGTGTCGAATTCAACGACTCCAAATCGCTCAGGATCGGAGACATGATAGCCAAATACGGTTGCGCCATTTTCTTGAGCGCAAGCCGAATGCAAATTGTCTGAAAAGTGCTGCCCGTAGAAGATGTTATCGCCCAGGATCAGACAGCAGGAATCCTTTCCGATGAACTCTTCGCCAATAATAAAAGCTTGTGCCAAGCCATCTGGGCTAGGTTGTTCTGCATAGGTCAACTGAATACCGTACCGGCTGCCATCACCCAAGAGCTTGCGGAAACATGGCAGATCGTCCGGAGTGGAGATAATGAGGATTTCACGCATACCCGCGAGCATTAGCACCGACAATGGATAAAAGATCATCGGTTTGTCGTATATCGGCAGCATCTGTTTTGATACGCCAAGGGTCAACGGATGCAAACGAGTTCCCGAGCCGCCAGCGAGAATGATGCCTTTACGATTTGTCGTGGTCATTTATTCAGAACTTCCCTAAGCATTCGGGTTACGCCACTTTGCCAATCCGGCAAGTGTAGAGAAAAATTGTCACGCAGCTTCTGAGTGTTCAAACGCGAATTCAGAGGCCGGCGCGCAGGTGTTGGATAAGCGGTCGTTTCAATCGGATTGATCGTCGTTACGGCGAGCTGCTCGCCATTGGTTTGGGCGAAACCGATAACGTGGCCAGCATAACCGTGCCATGAGACTTCACCACTGGCCGCCAAGTGATATAAACCAGAAAGCTGGGGACGTTGCAGAACTTGCTGAATGGCCAACGCGGTTACGTCGGCAATCAGGTCTGCTCCCGTCGGAGCTCCGATCTGGTCGGCTATAACACTCAATGTTTCACGATCCTTGGCCAAACGCAGCATGGTTTTGGCGAAGTTGTTGCCTCGAGCGCCATAGACCCAGCTGGTGCGGAAGATCAGATGCTTGCATCCCGACGCTGTAATTGCCTGTTCGCCGGCCAGCTTACTGGCGCCGTAGTGATTCACCGGGGCGACGGCATCTGACTCTTGCCAAGGATCAGATCCCTGACCGCTGAAGACGTAGTCAGTCGAATAATGAATCAGCCAGCCCCCCAGAATCGCGACCTCTTCGGCCATGACCTGGCTTGCCTGACCGTTCACGCGATCGGCCAGCTCGGTCTCGGACTCGGCTTTATCGACGGCGGTGTAGGCCGCAGCGTTGACGATGATGTCGGGTTGGATCTGGCGGATCGTCGCGCGCAAGGCGTCGAGATCCGATAGATCGCCGCACAAACCATCGACCGCATGGCGATCAAGGGCGATTAACTCGCCCAGCGGCGCGAGAGAGCGTTGCAGCTCCCAGCCTACCTGGCCGTTTTTTCCCAACAGGAGGATTTTCATGCGTTGTGCGAACGATCTGCATAGTTCTGATCGATCCACTGCTGGTAGCTTCCGCTCTTTACGTGAGCGACCCATTCAGTGTTGTTGAGGTACCACTCGACCGTTTTGCGGATGCCGGTTTCAAACGTTTCTTCCGGCGCCCAACCCAGTTCACGCTGGATTTTGCTGGCGTCGATTGCGTAACGCTGGTCGTGCCCCGGGCGATCCTCAACGAAGGTGATTAGGCCGGCATGTGGACGGTGAGCAGAATCGGGACGCAGTTCGTCGAGCAGTGCGCACAGGGTATGCACCACTTCGATGTTTTGCTTTTCGTTATGACCACCGATGTTGTAAGTCTCACCGACAACCCCTTCGGTTACGACTTTGTACAGTGCACGGGCGTGGTCTTCGACGTAGAGCCAGTCGCGGACCTGATTGCCTTTGCCGTAGACTGGCAGTGGCTTGCCTTCCAGTGCATTGAGAATGATCAGCGGGATCAACTTCTCGGGGAAGTGGCACGGACCGTAGTTGTTCGAGCAGTTGGTGACCAGGGTCGGTAAGCCGTAAGTACGGCTCCAGGCGCGAACCAGGTGATCAGAACTGGCCTTGCTCGCGGAGTATGGCGAGCTTGGCTGATACGGTGTGGTTTCGGTGAAGAGGTCTTCCGGACCTTCGAGGTCTCCGTAAACTTCGTCAGTCGAAATATGATGGAATCGGAAATTGGCCTTACGCACTTCATCCAGCTCGCCCCAGTACTGGCGCGCCGCCTCCAACAGGGTATAAGTGCCGATAATGTTGGTTTGAATGAATTCGGATGGCCCCGAAATCGAACGGTCAACGTGAGACTCTGCGGCCAGATGCATGATCGCGTCTGGCTGATGCTCACGTAACACGCGATCAACCTGTTCACGATCGCAGATATCCACCCGTTCGAATGCATAACGTGAGTTCTGGCTGACCTCAGCCAACGACTCAAGGTTACCGGCATATGTCAGCTTATCAACGTTAACGACAGAGTCAGACGTATTGGAAATGATATGACGGATGACTGCCGAGCCGATAAACCCGGCGCCGCCGGTTACTAGAATTTTCACGCGAAACCACACCCTTTATTTGCTGACAGGGCCGCTTACCGAGCGCTGTCTAATCCATGAATGCAAAAGCCATCGAACATGAGGCCTCTGTCAGAGCTATTCCGAATCGATGTGGGAAAATGCCACTATCGAACAAGGGCAACATTTTACAGCTTAATGAACGTTTTACTAATGGATATAGACAAGCTGTGGCGCAAATTCAACGACCAGTTCGCACTGATCGCAATCAGACAAGTCGCTTGCGCGAAGCCCTGAACGATCGCCCCAGAAACCAGCTTAGCAGCGGCCCGACTACCATGCCGATCAATAGCGCGAGAACCATCATCAGAGAGACAGGCAACTCCGGTCCAGCCCAACCGAGAAACAGCAGTGACACCGACTGCTGGTTTTCGAGCACGAAGGCCAGGATCGCCAACACCAGCAACAGTATGAAGATACCAAGAAGCACTCGTTTTAAATTACGCATGAGCGGCTCCTTGATGAGCGGCGACAGTCAAAGGACTTCCTCTTCATCCTCGTTTACACGATCACGCAATTCTTTTCCCGGCTTGAAATGCGGAACGAACTTGCCGTCGAGGCTGACGGACTGACCGGTTTTTGGATTGCGACCTACACGCGGCGCACGGTAGTGCAGGGAGAAGCTGCCAAAACCACGGATCTCGATACGATCCCCCGTGGCCAGACATTGGGACATTTGCTCAAGCATGGTCTTGATAGCCAGCTCCACATCTTTTGATGAGAGCAGCCCTTGATGGGTGACAATTCGTTCGATCAACTCCGACTTCGTCATATTTTTCCCTTCTTTTTCAAGCAGCTAGATCAGCGCTTCAAAGGTTTTAGCACGCCCGGATGATTTTGAACAGTCCGAGTTTTAACATCCCCCTACCCACCACAAAATGCCCGATTTCAGGGCATTGCTACACTTACTCGCCGCCGCACGCTCATCTACAGATGACCAGCATGGTGCGAGTCAGATAACCCGCAGGGTTGAAGCCAAAGGGAAACTCATCTTCTTCCTTGACATCATCGGACCTGGCCACAACCTTATAGCCTGCCGCCTTGCACTCCTTGGCCGCTCGCTTATGACACTTGTCCCACCCCGAGCCCAGCCCCGAACAATCAATCTCAATACCACTGACCCCACGCACAGCGTGAGTCTTGGCGTTAGTCGTACAACCCGCCAATGTCAGAATTGCTATTGCGACAATGAGCTTGTTCATTCACTTCCTTATGCCAGGCACTCTGCCCGACTGTCGTTCGACTCAGTCTAAAGACTAGCTGCAAATAAACGATTGATCCGATTAAAGAAAGAGACAGCTATTGGTTACGCTGGGTTCCCCCCACCCACACTGCCATCACTCCTGGTAAATTCCAGACACAAAAAAGGGCGACCGAAGTCGCCCTTTTTTTACAGAAAGTCAGAACTTAGTTCTGTTTTTCCGCTTGTGCAGCACGCAGCAGGTCACCCAGAGTGGTGGCTACTGGAGCATCCGTAGCTACTGGCTTGTCGCGCAGGCTCTGGATAGCTTCTTTCTCGTCTTCAACGTCTTTCGACTTGATCGAGAGCTGGATTACGCGGCTCTTACGATCAACGCTGATGATCTTGGCTTCTACTTCTTCGCCTTCTTTCAGAACGTTGCGCGCGTCTTCAACGCGGTCACGGCTGATTTCGGAGGCTTTCAGAGTCGCTTCGATATCGTCGGCCAGAGTGATGATGGCGCCTTTGGCGTCAACTTCTTTCACGATGCCCTTAACGATTGCGCCTTTGTCGTTCTCTTGAACGTACTCGGAGAACGGATCGCTTTCCAGCTGCTTGATACCCAGGGAGATGCGCTCGCGCTCTGGGTCAACCGACAGGATAACGGTGTCCAGCTCGTCACCCTTCTTGAAGCGGCGTACGGCTTCTTCGCCCACTTCGTTCCAGGAGATGTCGGACAGGTGAACCAGGCCGTCGATGCCGCCGTCCAGACCAATGAAGATACCGAAATCGGTGATCGACTTGATGGTGCCGGAGATTTTATCGCCCTTGTTGAACTGGCCAGAGAAATCTTCCCATGGGTTAGATTTGCACTGCTTGATGCCCAGGGAGATACGACGACGCTCTTCGTCGATGTCCAGAACCATAACTTCCACTTCGTCGCCGACTTGCACGACTTTCGAAGGGTGGATGTTCTTGTTGGTCCAGTCCATTTCGGAAACGTGTACCAGACCTTCAACGCCTTCTTCCAGCTCAGCGAAGCAGCCGTAGTCGGTCAGGTTGGTTACACGAGCGGTAACGCGAGTGCTTTCTGGGTAACGGGCTTTGATAGCAACCCATGGATCTTCGCCCAGTTGCTTGAGGCCCAGGGAAACACGATTGCGCTCGCGATCGTATTTCAGAACCTTGACATCGATCTCGTCGCCAACGTTGACGATTTCGGAAGGATGCTTGATACGCTTCCAAGCCATGTCGGTAATGTGCAGCAGGCCATCGACGCCACCCAGATCGACGAATGCGCCGTAATCGGTGAGGTTCTTGACGATACCTTTGACTTGCTGGCCTTCCTGCAGGGATTCCAGCAGAGCTTCACGCTCGGCGGAGTTCTCGGCTTCGAGGACGCTGCGACGGGAAACGACAACGTTGTTGCGCTTCTGGTCCAGCTTGATGACCTTGAATTCCAGCTCTTTGCCTTCCAGGTGCGTGGTGTCGCGCACTGGACGGACGTCAACCAGAGAACCTGGCAGGAACGCACGGATGCCGTTAACGTCGACTGTGAAGCCGCCCTTAACCTTACCGTTGATAACGCCCTTGACCACTTCTTCGGCTGCGAAGGCTGCTTCCAGAACAATCCAGCATTCAGCGCGCTTGGCTTTTTCACGGGACAGCTTGGTTTCACCAAAGCCGTCTTCAACCGAGTCCAGAGCAACGTGAACTTCGTCACCGACGTTGATGTTCAGTTCGCCAGCGTCATTGTAGAACTGCTCAAGCGGGATGAGTGCTTCAGACTTCAGGCCAGCGTGAACGGTTACCCAGCGAGCTTGGTAATCGATATCAACGATAACACCGGTGATGATGGAGCCTGCCTGAAGGTTCAGGGTTTTTAGGCTTTCTTCAAAGAGTTCCGCAAAGCTTTCGCTCATTTTAATTCCTGTTGATGAGGGCGAAGAATACGCCCATCTCCACACCCCAGACGATGTGGGTTAGTTTCATTTAAAAGAAGCGCCGCAGGACTATGACTGGCCCCCCGCGGCCTTCTTGGTCACCCGGCGATATCGCGAATGGCGATCTCGCTCATGATGCGTTCCAGCACCTGATCGATGGACAATTCCGTGGAATCCAGCTGAATGGCGTCAGCCGCCGGCTTGAGCGGGGCTACCGCTCGCTGGGTGTCACGCTCATCGCGTGCACGTATCTCATCTAGCAGACTCGACAGACTAACACCATCGACTTTGCCCTTCAACTGCAAGTATCGACGGCGTGCACGCTCCTCGGCGCTGGCGGTCAGGAAAATCTTCAGCGGTGCATCCGGAAAAACCACCGTGCCCATGTCGCGACCATCGGCCACCAGACCCGGCGCTTCCAGGAATGCACGCTGGCGCTGCAGCAGCGCCTCGCGTACCGCGGGCAATGCAGCCACCTGGGAGGCACCGGACCCGACACTCTCCGTACGGATCACATCGCTGACTTCGTCACCTTCCAGAATGATGCGCTGCAACTGACCGTCGGTCGCCGCAATGAATTGCACATCCAGATGAGCGGCAAGTTTTTTCAGCAATTCTTCATTGGTCAGGTCGACGCCGTGGTTATGCGCAGCGAAGGCCAGCAAACGGTACAACGCACCGGAATCCAGCAGATTCCAGCCAAGGCGTTTGGCCAGTATCCCGGCGACGGTGCCTTTTCCGGAGCCGCTAGGCCCATCAATGGTGATGACCGGTGCAATGTTGTTCACGACTGGGCCTCTTGGGCTACGCGGATGCCGACCTGCGCGCACAGCGCGAGGAAGTTGGGGAACGACGTCGCGACGTTGGCGCAATCATGGATGCGGATGGGCGCACTGGCACGCAGCGAGGCAACACTGAAGGCCATGGCAATCCGGTGATCGCCGTGACCGTGCACTTCGCCGCCGCCGATCTGGCCGCCATCGATGATGATGCCGTCCGGGGTCGGTTTGCATTTGACGCCCAGCGCCAGCAAGCCATCGGCCATGACCTGAATGCGGTCCGACTCCTTCACCCGCAGCTCTTCGGCACCACGAAGCACGGTGCGCCCTTCGGCACAGGCAGCAGCCACGAACAGCACCGGGAACTCGTCGATCGCCAATGGAACCAGCGCTTCCGGAATATCGATACCTTTGAGTTTAGCTGCACGTACGCGCAGGTCCGCTACCGGCTCGCCACCCACTTCACGCTGGTTTTCCAGGGTGATGTCAGCACCCATCAGACGCAGGATATCGATCACGCCGGTACGGGTCGGGTTGATACCGACATGCTCGAGCACCAGCTCGGAACCTTCGGCGATCGAAGCCGCTACCAGGAAAAACGCCGACGAGGAGATATCACCGGGTACTTCGATGTGGGTGGCGGTCAGCTTGTTTCCGGACTCCACCGATGCAGTCGCGCCATTGACGGTAACCGGATAGCCGAAACCACGCAGCATGCGCTCGGTGTGATCACGGGTCGGCGCAGGCTCGGTAACGGTGGTCTTGCCTTCCGCGTACAGACCCGCCAGCAGCAGACAGGACTTCACCTGAGCACTGGCCATCGGCATGGTGTAAGTCAGGCCTTTGAGCTTGTGGCCACCACGAATGGTCATCGGTGGGCGACCTTCAGCGGCGGTCTCGATCACGGCGCCCATTTCACGCAGCGGATTGGCCACGCGATTCATCGGACGCTTGGACAGCGAGGCATCGCCGGTCAGGGTGCTGTCGAAATCTTGCGCAGCCAGCAGGCCGGACAGCAGGCGCATCGAAGTACCGGAGTTACCCAGATAGATCGGGCCAGGCGCGGGCTTCAGGCCATGCAGGCCGACGCCGTGAATGGTCACGCGGCCGTGGTGCGGCCCCTCGATCACGACACCCATGTCACGGAAAGCCTGAAGGGTTGCCAGGGCGTCTTCGCCCTCGAGGAAACCTTCCACTTCGGTCACGCCTTCGGCCAGGGAGCCCAGCATGATCGAACGGTGGGAAATCGATTTGTCACCTGGTACGCGAATCCGACCGGAAAGGCGGCCACCAGGTTGAGCCAGGAAAATCAGATCGTTGGAATTCATAGCGTCCACATAGGCCCGACGGGCCAGGATTTTACTGAAATGCTCGCGGGCAACCCGGGCGCGAGTGAAAACGCCCAACAATTGGTGCCCATCCCCTGCATCGACCGCGTCGCGCAAGGCGTCGAGGTCGCTGCGAAATGTATCGAGTGTGCGCAGGACAGCTTCGCGGTTGGCGAGGAAGATGTCATGCCACATGACCGGGTCGCTCCCGGCGATTCTTGTGAAATCGCGGAAACCGCCCGCAGCGTAGCGGAAGATCTCAAGATTTTCATTGCGCTTGGCCAACGAGTCGACCAAACCGAATGCCAGCAAATGCGGCAGATGACTGGTCGCCGCCAACACTTCGTCGTGGCGCTCGACCTGCATGTGCTCGACATCGGCACCCAATTCCCGCCACAAACGGTCGACCACCGCCAACGCTGCCGGATCGGTCTGATCCAGCGGCGTCAGAATCACCTTGTGGCGTCGAAACAGCTCGGCATTGGAGGCTTCCACCCCGCTCTGCTCAGAACCGGCTATCGGGTGCCCCGGAACGAAACGCGGCGGCATACCGCCAAATGCTTCGGTCGCGGCTCGCACCACATTGCCCTTGGCGCTGCCGACGTCGGTCAGGATCGCCGACCCCAGATCCATGCCAGCCAGTCGGGCGAGCAGTTTTTCCATGGCGAGGATCGGCACCGCCAACTGGATAACGTCCGCGCCCTGGCAGGCCAGTGCCAGGTCATCTTCGCAACGATCCACCACACCCAATTCAACCGCCAGCTTGCGCGATTGCGGATCGAGATCGACACCGACCACTTCGCGGCACAGGCCGCTTTCACGCAAGCCCTTGGCAAACGAACCGCCGATCAACCCAAGACCGACCACCACCAGGCGCCCGATCATAGGTTCGGCAGATTGCAGTGCAGTGACATCAACCACGAGCCAGGACCTTGGCCAGCGCCTCGAGGAAGCGGCTGTTTTCAGCCGGCAGACCGATGGTGATGCGCAAGTGATTCGGCATGCCGTAGTTAGCCACCGGACGCACGATCACACCTTCACGCAGCAACCCCTGAAAAACCGGGGCCGCCACTCGACCGAGATCGACACAAATGAAATTGCCCTTGGAGGGAATCCAGCTCAGCCCCAGATCGCGGAAGCCCGCTTGCAGCTGCTGCATGCCGGCCTCATTGAGTCGACGACTTTCGGCCAGGTACTCGGCGTCTTGCAGGGCGGCGCAAGCGGCAGCCAGGGCCAGGCTGTTGACGTTGAACGGCTGGCGCACACGATTCAGTACATCGGCGACCACCGCGGTGGACAAGCCATAGCCGACGCGCAGCGCCGCCAGGCCATAGGCCTTGGAGAAAGTCCGCGAAACGAGCAGGTTCGGGTAAGCCGCCAGGAAATCCAGACCGTCCGGCAGATCGCTGCCTTCGGCGTACTCGATGTAGGCCTCGTCCAGCACGACCAGCACGTGTTCCGGCACGTCCTGCAGGAATTCGTCCAGCGCCTCGGTATCGAACCAGGTCCCGGTCGGGTTGTTCGGGTTGGCGATGAACACCAAGCGGGTATTGGCGTCGATCGCAGCCAACATGGCCGGCAGATCATGCCCCCAGTCTTTGGCCGGAATCACTTTGGCCTGGGCGCCGACAGCCTGGGTCACGATCGGATAGACCGCAAACGCGTGCTCGCTGAACACCGCATTCAGGCCCGGCGCCAGGTAAGCGCGCGCGACCAGCTCCAGAATGTCATTGGAGCCGTTGCCCAGGGTCACTTGACTCAGCTCGACTCGGCACTGCTCGGCCAGCAGGGTCTTGAGTGCGAAACCGTTGCCGTCCGGGTAGCGGGTCAGCTCTGCGAGCGCATCGTGGATGGCCGCCAGCGCCTTGGGGCTGGCGCCCAGCGGGTTTTCGTTGCTTGCCAGTTTGACGATGCTGGCCGGATCGAGGTCCAGCTCGCGCGCCAGTTCGTCCACGGGCTTGCCCGGAACGTAAGGCGAAAGTTGTTGCACGCCCGGCTGCGCCAGAGCTAGGAAATCACCACTCATTTGCTACCGCCCTTAGAGAACTGCTTTCGGGTAGGAACCCAGCACTTTGAGTGCCACTGCTTCCTGACTGATCTTTTCCAGCACACCCTTGATCAGCGGATCACGGTGGTGGCCGACGAAGTCGATGAAGAACACGTAGGTCCATTTGCCACTGCGCGACGGACGGGTCTCGATTCGCGTCAGGTCGATGCCATTGTCGTGGAATGGCACCAGCAACTCGTGAAGTGCGCCGGGCTTGTTGCTCATGGAGACAATGATCGAGGTCTTGTCGTCGCCAGTCGGCGGCACTTCCTGGTTGCCGATCATGAGGAACCGCGTGGAGTTATCCGGACGGTCTTCGATTTTCTCGGCCAGTCGGGTCAGCCCATACAGGCCAGCCGCCATATCGCCGGCAATCGCCGCCGAATTCCACTCACCCTTGACCCGCTTGGCCGCCTCGGCGTTGCTGGACACCGCCACGCGCTCGACATTCGGGTAATGGGCGTCCAGCCACTTGCGACACTGGGCCAGGGACTGAGCGTGGGAGTAGATGCGACTGATGCTGTCGGTCTTGGTGTTCTCACCGACCAACAGGTGATGGTGGATGCGCAGCTCGACTTCGCCACAGATCACCATGTCGTGTTCAAGGAAGCTGTCCAGCGTGTGGTTGACCGCGCCTTCGGTGGAGTTCTCCACCGGGACCACGCCAAAGTTCACCGCACCGGCCGCCACTTCCCGGAACACTTCATCGATCGCCGCCATCGGCTTGCTGATCACGGCATGACCGAAGTGCTTCATGGCCGCAGCCTGGGTGAAGGTACCTTCAGGGCCGAGGTAAGCCACTTTCAGTGGCTGCTCGAGCGCCAGGCAGGAAGACATGATTTCGCGGAACAACCGCGCCATCTCTTCGTTACCCAGCGGCCCCTGGTTACGCTCCATGACACGCTTGAGCACCTGAGCTTCGCGCTCAGGACGATAGAACACCGGCACTTCGCCTTCGGCCAGCGAGGCCATCTTTACTCGCGCGACTTCCTGGGCGCAGCGCGCACGCTCACTGATCAACTCCAGGACCTTTTCGTCCAGGGCATCAATGCGCAGGCGCAGTGCCTTGAGTTCTTGCTCAGACATTAGCCGTGTTCCTTCTCGAACTCTGCCATGTACGAAACCAGCGCATTGATCGCGTTGATGTCGACGGCGTTATAGATGGAGGCGCGCATGCCGCCCACGGAGCGGTGCCCCTTGAGGTTCAACAGGCCACGCTCGTCGGCGCCGGCCAGGAACGGCTTGTCGAGACGGTCGTCCGCCAGGCGGAACGGCACGTTCATCCAGGAACGGTCCGACTTGTTGATCGGGTTGCTGTACAGGCCGCTGGCATCGATGAACTCGTACAGCGTGCGCTGCTTCACTTCGTTGAGCTTGCCGATGGCTTCGACACCGCCCTGCTCTTTCAGCCACTCGAACACCAGGCCGGACAGGTACCAGGCCAGGGTTGGCGGGGTGTTGTACATCGAACCGTTATCGGCCGCGACCTTGTAGTCGAGCATGGTCGGGCACAGGGAACGGGCGCGACCCAGCAGGTCTTCGCGAACGATGTTCACCACGATGCCGCTCGGGCCGATGTTTTTCTGGGCACCGGCGTAGATCATGCCGAAGCGCGAGACGTCGATCGGACGGGAAAGAATGTCCGAGGACATGTCGGCCACCAGCGGAACATCACCGGTTTGCGGAACCCACTGGAACTCCAGGCCACCAATGGTTTCGTTCGGCGCGTAGTGAACGTAGGCCGCGTCTTTCGACAGCTTCCACTCGTTCTGCCCGGGAATGGCGAAATAGTCGTAAGGCTTGGCGGTAGCGGCAACATTGACGTGGCCGTAGCGCGAAGCTTCTTCGATGGCTTTCTGCGACCAGATACCGGTATCGATATAGTCGGCAGAGCCACTTTCCGGCAACAGGTTCAGAGGAATCTGAGCAAATTGCTGGCTGGCGCCACCTTGCAGAAACAGCACTTTATAGTTCGAGGGGATATCCAGCAGATCACGCAGATCCTGCTCGGCCTTGGTGGCAATGGACACGAACTCATCACTGCGATGACTCATCTCCATGACCGACAGGCCCTTGCCGTGCCAATCGAGAAGTTCACCCTGGGCGCGCTGCAGGACAGCTTCGGGAAGCGCCGCAGGACCGGCACAGAAGTTATAGGCTCTCTTGCTCACATCCAATCTCGCTCTGATTTGGTGGTACCACGCAATAAATCACATTGTCAGCCGACACCGGGTCCCTGCTGAAACAGATGTGTGGGAGCGAGCCTGCTCGCGATTGCATCACCGCGATACTTCAGACGTACCGTGGCGCCTGCATCGCGAGCAGGCTCGCTCCCACAAGGGATCTCCAGAGGTGTCGATATTTCATTACGGACAAACAACAAGGGGGCGAATTTTCATCCGCCCCCTGCTTACCTGCTTACTCTTGAGGTTCTTCGTCAGCGGCGGCGTCGAGTTGCTGGTCCTCGACAACGTCGTCGATCACGACCTCACCGTCGAACTCCGCACCCTCTTCACCTTCCAGCTCTTCACCCTCGACCTCCGACGGCTCCTGAACCCGCTCCAGACCAACCAGGGTTTCATCCTTGGCCAGTTTGATCAGGGTTACGCCCTGGGTGTTACGACCCAGACTGGAGACTTCGTCGACACGGGTACGTACCAGGGTGCCCTGGTCGGAAATCAGCATGATCTCCTCGCCATCGAGCACCTGAACCGCACCGACCAGACGACCGTTACGCTCGTTGCTGACCATGGCGATAACGCCCTGGCCGCCACGTTTGTACTCAGGGAACTCGGTGATCGCCGTACGCTTGCCGAAGCCACGCTCGGAAGCGGTGAGGATCTGGCTGCCTTCTTCCGGGATCAGCATGGAAATCAGCTTCTGGCCTTCCGGCAGGCGCATGCCGCGCACACCGCGGGCGGTACGGCCCATGGCGCGAACGTCGGATTCCTTGAAGCGAGTCACCTTGCCGCCATCGGAGAACAGCATGACTTCACGTTCGCCATCGGTAATGGCGGCGGAAATCAGTACGTCGCCTTCGTCCAGCTCCAGCGCGATCAAACCGACGCTGCGTTGACGGCTGAAGGATTCCAGCGGGGTCTTCTTCACGGTGCCGTTGGCGGTGGCCATGAAGATGTAGTGACCTTCGGTGTAGTCCTCGACCGGCAGCATGGTGGTGATGTATTCACCGTCGTCCAGCGGCAGCAGGTTGACCAGCGGACGACCACGGGCAGCACGGGACGCCTCGGGGATTTCGTAAGTCTTGAGCCAGTACACCTTGCCCTTGCTGGAGAACAGCAACAGCGTGGTGTGACTGTTGGCAACCAGCAGGTGAGCGATGTAGTCCTCATCCTTGACGCCGGTCGCCGACTTGCCTTTACCGCCACGACGCTGGGCCTGATACGCAGCCAGCGGCTGGGTCTTGGCATAGCCACCGTGGGAAATGGTCACGACGCGCTCTTCTTCCGGGATCATGTCGCCCAGGGTCAGGTCGAGACGGGCATCGAGGATCTCGGTGCGACGCACATCGCCGTATTCGGCGCGGATCACTTCCAGCTCTTCGCGGATCACTTCCATCAGGCGCGTGGCGCTGTTGAGAATGCGGATCAGCTCGCCGATCTGGTTGAGGATCTCTTGATACTCGGCCAGCAGCTTTTCGTGTTCCAGACCGGTCAGACGGTGCAGACGCAGTTCCAGAATGGCTTGCGCCTGTTCTGGCGACAGGAAGTACTTGCCGTCGCGCAGACCGTATTGCGGATCGAGGTTTTCCGGACGGCACGAATCGGCACCGGCACGCTCGACCATCGCGACCACCGCGGAGGATTCCCAAGGGGTGCTGACCAGCGCTTCCTTGGCTTCCGACGGAGTTGGCGAGGCCTTGATCAGGGCGATGACCGGGTCGATGTTCGACAGGGCAACCGCTTGACCTTCAAGGATGTGACCACGCTCGCGCGCCTTGCGCAGTTCGAACACGGTACGGCGGGTGACCACTTCGCGACGGTGACGGACAAAGGCTTCCAGCAGGTCCTTGAGGTTCAGGATCCGTGGGCGACCGTCGATCAGCGCCACGATGTTGATACCGAACACCGCTTGCAGCTGGGTCTGGGCGTAGAGGTTGTTGAGAATCACCTCCGGCACTTCGCCGCGACGCAACTCGATCACGACGCGCATACCGTCCTTGTCGGACTCGTCGCGCAGCTCGGTGATGCCTTCGAGTTTCTTCTCTTTTACCAGCTCGGCGATCTTCTCGATCAGGCGGGCCTTGTTCAGCTGGTATGGGAGTTCGGTGATGACGATCTGCTGACGGCCACCGACCTTGTCGATGTCTTCGATGATCGAGCGGGCGCGCATGTAAATGCGGCCGCGACCGGTGCGGTAGGCTTCGATGATGCCGGCGCGACCGTTGATGATCGCCGCCGTCGGGAAGTCCGGACCGGGAATGTATTGCATCAGTTCATCGACGGTCAGCTCAGGGTTGTCGATGAGGGCCAGGCAACCGTCGATGACTTCACCGAGGTTGTGCGGCGGAATGTTGGTCGCCATGCCCACGGCGATACCGCTGGAGCCGTTGACCAACAGGTTGGGAATACGGGTCGGCATGACCGCCGGGATCATTTCGGTGCCGTCGTAGTTCGGCACCCAGTCCACGGTTTCTTTGTGCAGGTCGGCCAGCAGCTCGTGCGCCAGCTTGGTCATGCGCACTTCGGTGTATCGCATGGCCGCGGCGTTGTCGCCGTCCACCGAACCGAAGTTGCCCTGGCCGTCTACCAGCAGGTAGCGCAGGGAGAATGGCTGCGCCATCCGAACGATGGTGTCGTACACCGCGGTATCACCGTGCGGGTGATACTTACCGATCACGTCACCGACAACACGGGCAGATTTCTTGTACGGCTTGTTGAAGTCGTTGCCCAGCTCGCTCATCGCGAACAGCACGCGCCGGTGCACGGGCTTCAAGCCATCGCGCGCATCCGGCAGTGCCCGCCCGACAATTACGCTCATCGCGTAGTCGAGGTAGGACTGCTTCAGCTCGTCTTCGATATTGACCGGGAGGATTTCTTTGGCCAGTTCGCCCATGAGAAGCCTGATTCCTTTTTCTGGTGAAACTTCGTCACATCCATATGGGACGAACGAAGCTCGCCGCTGCAGGCTCATTGCCATGCACCGACTTACGACAAATCAACGAGTTATGCCATGGATCTGCGCAGTAAAGGTCGCCCCTTGGGGCAACCCTGGAAACCGCCGGATGTTATCACAAGAGCCGCCACGCACCTATCCCCCTGATGCGCATGGAGCATAGTTAGTTGACCGGTGACAGGCTTGAAGGGGATCAGAGAAGCTTAGAGCTGTGTTGAATGGAGAATTTGTGGCTGATTCAAGTTGATTTGTTGGCTTTGAGGGCCCAATCGCGGGCAAGCCCGCCCCCACAGAGTTTTGCTGCGCTCACAAAACCTGTGGGAGCGGGCTTGCCCGCAATAGCGATCGATCAGGCGCCAGAGACCGTCAATGCAGACGCTTACGGCACATCAACTGCGTCATTTTCGCCGTATCCGGACGCTCGACGATGCCTTTTTCGGTGACGATGGCGTCGATCAAATCAGCCGGCGTGACATCGAACACCGGATTGAACGCATCGACATCCGCCCCGACCCGTTTGCCACCGACTTCCAGCAACTCGCGACCATCGCGCTCTTCAATCGGAATGTCGTCGCCACTGGCCAGGCTCATGTCGATGGTCGAACTCGGCGCCACCACCATGAACCGAACACCGTGGTGCATGGCGTTGACCGCCAGCTGATAGGTGCCGATCTTGTTCGCCACGTCGCCATTGGCGGTGATCCGGTCCGCGCCGACGATCACCCAGGTAATGCCCTTGGTTTTCATGATGTGCGCAGCAGCGGAATCGGCATTGAGGGTGACGGGAATGCCTTCGTTGGCCAGCTCCCACGCCGTCAATCGCGACCCCTGCAACCATGGGCGGGTTTCATCGGCGTAAACGCGTTCGACCATGCCTTCAATGAACGCCCCGCGAATCACACCCAGCGCGGTACCGAAGCCGCCGGTGGCCAGCGCGCCGGTATTGCAATGGGTCAGGATTGCCTGAGCGTTGCCCTGATGCTTGCGGATCAGGTCCACCCCCAGTTGCGCCATGGTGAGGTTGGCTTCGCGATCACTTTCGTGGATTGCGATGGCCTCGGCCTCCAGGACAGAGAGCGGATCGGCGTGATTCTTCAGCCGATCGAGCCGTTCCTGCATGCGACCCAGCGCCCAGAACAGATTGACAGCGGTCGGCCGGGAATCGGCGAGCAGAGCAAAATCCTCCGCCAGCGCCGCCTGCCAGTCCCCGCCTTCGGCAAACCGCGCGCGAGCCGCCAGCACAACACCATAAGCGGCACTGATACCGATCGCCGGCGCACCGCGCACCACCATCGAGCGAATGGCCTCGGCCACGCCAGCCGCGCTGGTGTAGGCGATCCAGGTCTCCTCGAACGGCAAAATACGCTGATCCAGCAGATACAGGGCGCCATCACGCCAATCGATGGCCTTCACTTTCTCCGCAGCCAACAGTCGATCGCGCATCCCTCACCCCGCACTCATGAACAAAAGCCGCCGATTATAGCGATCCCCCCGCGAAGACGCTCGGGTATACTTCGCCATCCTTTACAAAAGCACTGGAACCGACCCTCGATGCCGAACACTGCCGCTGCGCTCGACCTGTTATTACTGCCGACCTGGCTGGTACCCGTCGAACCCGCTGGCGTTGTCCTCAAGGACCATGCCCTGGGCATCCGCGACGGACGCATCGTCTTCATCGGCCCACGTTCCGCCGCCCTGAAGCTTAATGCAAGCGAAGTGCGAGATCTGCCGGACATCTTGCTCAGTCCCGGCCTGATCAATGCTCACGGACATGCGGCGATGACCCTGTTCCGCGGCCTGGCCGATGACCTGCCGCTCATGACCTGGCTGGAAAACCACATCTGGCCGGCCGAAGCCAAATGGGTCGACGAGGATTTTGTCCGCGATGGCACGGACCTGGCTATCGCCGAGCAGATCAAAGGTGGCATCACTTGCTTCTCTGACATGTATTTCTTCCCGAAGGTTGCCACCGAGCGCGTGCACAAGAGCGGCATTCGCGCACAGATCGCGATCCCGATCCTCGATTTCCCCATTCCCGGCGCCAGCACGGCGGACGAAGCCATTCGTCAGGGCATCGAGTTGTTCGGCGACCTCAAGCACCATGACCGCATCAAAGTCACCTTCGGCCCCCATGCCCCTTATACCGTGGGCGACGAAAACCTGGAAAAAATCCGCGTGATCGCCGAAGAACTCGACGCCTCGATCCACATGCACGTGCATGAAACCGCGTTCGAGGTGCAGCAGTCGATCGAGCAGCGCGGCGAACGTCCGCTGGCTCGCCTCGCGCGACTGGGCCTGCTCGGGCCGCGCTTCCAGGCCGTTCACATGACCCAGATCAGCGAAGAAGACCTGGCGCTTCTGGTAGAAAGCAACACCAGCGTGATTCATTGCCCGGAGTCGAACCTGAAGCTGGCCAGCGGTTTCTGCCCGGTGGAACGCCTCTGGCAGGCTGGCGTGAATGTCGCGGTCGGCACCGATGGCTCGGCCAGCAATAACGACCTGGACCTGCTCGGTGAAACCCGCACCGCCGCCCTGCTCGCCAAGGCGGTCGCCGGCTCGGCCACCGCGCTGGATGCCCATCGCGCCCTGCGCATGGCCACGCTCAACGGTGCACGTGCCCTGGGGATCGAAGCCGAGGTCGGCTCCCTGGAACTGGGCAAGGCCGCTGACATGGTGGCATTCGACCTCTCCGGGCTGGCCCAACAACCGGTCTACGACCCTGTTTCGCAGCTTATCTATGCCACGGGCCGGGACAGCGTGAAACACCTTTGGGTCGCCGGCCAGCAACTGCTGGACGACCGGCGCCTGACCCGCCTGGATGAACAACAGTTGATCGCCATCGCCAAGGCCTGGGGCCAGCGCATCAGCGGTCGCTACGAATCGTAAGCCCCCCGGACCGAAAACCGGGGCAACAGGATTTTTCAAGTTTTAGAGGACTTAAACCATGAGCAACGTCGACTACGCCGAAATCGCCAAATTCGAAGCCCTGGCGCACCGCTGGTGGGATCGTGAAAGCGAATTCAAACCACTGCACGACATCAACCCGCTGCGAGTCAACTGGATTGACGAACGCGTCAACCTGGCCGGCAAGAAAGTCCTCGATGTCGGCTGCGGCGGCGGCATTCTCAGCGAAGCCATGGCCCAGCGCGGCGCTACGGTGACGGGCATCGACATGGGCGAAGCGCCACTGGCGGTCGCGCAGTTGCATCAACTGGAGTCCGGCGTGAACGTCGAATACCGGCAAATCACCGCCGAAGCCCTGGCCGAGGAAATGCCGGAGCAATTCGACGTCGTCACCTGCCTGGAGATGCTCGAACACGTGCCGGACCCCTCCTCGGTCATCCGTGCCTGCTTCCGCATGGTCAAACCCGGCGGCCAGGTGTTCTTCTCCACCATCAACCGCAACCCGAAGGCCTACCTGTTCGCCATTGTCGGCGCCGAATACATCATGAAGCTGCTGCCGCGCGGCACCCACGACTTCAAGAAATTCATTCGGCCTTCCGAGCTTGGCGCCTGGAGCCGCATGGCTGGCCTGACGGTCAAGGATATTATCGGCCTGACCTACAACCCGCTGACCAAGCACTACAAACTGGCAGCCGATGTTGACGTCAACTACATGATCCAGACCCTGCGCGAGGAGTAAGCCGATGCGTATCAGAGCAGTTCTATTCGACATGGACGGCACCCTGCTCGACACCGCGCCGGACTTCATTGCGATCTGTCAGGCGATGCGTGCCGATCGCGGCTTGCCGCCGATCAACGACAAACATATTCGCGATGAGATTTCCGGTGGTGCCAAGGCGATGGTCGCCGTGACCTTCTCCATGGACCCTGAGTCCCCAGGCTTCGAAGAGCTGCGCCTGGAATTCCTTGAGCGCTACCTCGTGGGTTGTGCCGTACACAGCAAACTATTCGACGGCATGGGCGAACTGCTGGCCGACATCGAGAGCGCCAACCTGATCTGGGGCGTGGTCACCAACAAGCCACTGCGTTTCGCCGAACCGATCATGCAGCAGCTCGGGCTGGCCGAGCGTTCGGCCCTGCTGATCTGTCCGGACCACGTGAAGAACAGCAAACCGGACCCCGAGCCACTGATCCTCGCCTGCAAGATGCTTGACCTCCACCCGGCCAGCGTCTTGTTCGTCGGCGATGATTTGCGCGATATCGAATCGGGCCGCGATGCGGGCACCAGGACGGCAGCGGTGACGTTCGGCTACATCCACCCGGATGACAACCCGCGGCACTGGGGCGCGGACGTGGTGGTCGATCATCCGCTGGAGTTGCGCAAGGTGCTCGATAGCGCCCTTTGCAGCTGCTGACCAAAGACGCCTTGGTGGCAAGGGAGCCCGCTCCCTCGCCACAGGTTCGGTCTCCGCTTCTTGTTGAATTTGCTGTGAGGTTTTTATGTTCGATTATTCCGCTCGCCCTGATTTGCTCAAGGACCGGGTCATCCTGGTCACCGGTGCCGGTCGTGGCATAGGCGCCGCCGCCGCGAAAACCTATGCGGCCCATGGCGCTACCGTACTGTTGCTGGGCAAGACCGAAGCCAATCTGACTCAGGTCTACGACGAAATCGAAGCGGCCGGCCATCCGCAACCCGCGGTGATCCCGTTTAATCTGGAAACCGCCCTGCCCCATCAATACGATGAGCTGGCGGCGATGATCGAAAGTGAATTCGGCCACCTCGATGGCCTGCTGCACAACGCGTCAATCATCGGCCCACGCACGCCGATCGAACAACTGTCCGGCGAAAACTTCATGCGGGTCATGCAAGTCAACGTCAACGCCATGTTCATGCTGACCAGCACACTGTTGCCACTGCTCAAGCTGTCCCGGGACGCCTCGGTGGTATTCACCTCCAGCAGCGTCGGCCGCAAGGGCCGTGCGTACTGGGGCGCTTATGGTGTCTCGAAGTTCGCCACCGAAGGCCTGATGCAAACGCTGGCCGATGAAGTCGACACCGTGGCCCCCGTACGCTCCAACAGCATCAACCCGGGCGCCACCCGGACCAGCATGCGCGCCCAGGCGTATCCGGGGGAAAACCCGCTGAACAACCCGACGCCCGAGGAAATCATGCCGGTCTACCTCTACCTGATGGGTCCGGACAGCACAGGTATCAACGGCCAGGCATTCAACGCCCAGTAATACCGTGCGTCGCTTTTGTGCCGCGCCGACTTCCCGTCGCGGCACCCAAGGTTCAGTGGTTTTTCAGTCAAACAAATGCCGCACAAGTGCCCTCCACCCTTTCAGCTACCGTTAACACATTGATTTCGAAATATTTTTATTTAATTGAACGCTCTGGCATGACTTTCGCTCTACCTTTGTTCAAACAGGCAGTGTGAAAGCAGGCAAGCGGGGCTTAACTCGACGGGTTACAAAACCGCGATAAAGCAGATTAGACTTGTAAGAGATGTCCTACGGGACTGACGGACCAGTATGACGCGCAGCCCAAAGCCGCTCTCACCCAGCTTGTAAGACAGCCTTACTGCTCAGGGGCGCACAGCATATGAAATCACCTTCCCAGACCAACGCAATTGACTTCGATAGCGCCAAATTGCAACGCCTGGGTTTTGGTCAGCAGCAAACCACTCTGGAAAGGCCTCTCAGTCTTGCGCAACTGCGCCAGCAACTGAGCCTGCAGCTGCAAACCAGTCTTGAGCCACAACGCATTCTCGGACTGTTTTTCCGCGAAATTCAGCGACTCGTTCCACTCGATTCCTTGAGTTACCAGCACAATAGCAGCGACTTGCGCCTGGAGTTCGGCCAACGCGGGCATCACTCCATCAGTTACAACCTCAGTCATGAAGGTGAACACCTGGGTGAACTGGTGTTTCGCCGCAATCAGCGCTTCACCGAGCAAGAACAGGGCAACCTCGAATCGCTGCTGGCCTCGCTGCTTTATCCGATGCGCAACGCCTTGCTTTACCGTGCCGCCACCCGGAGCGCATTGCGCGATCCACTGACCGACACCGGCAACCGTATCGCCATGGACCAGACGCTGCAGCGGGAAATCGAACTGTCGCGGCGCCATTTGCAACCGCTGTCGCTATTGATGCTGGACATCGATCACTTCAAGCAGATCAACGACACCCACGGGCACAGTGCCGGCGATGACGTGCTCAAGGCCGTTGCCGCGTCGATCAAAGGCCAGTTGCGTAACGTAGACATGGTGTTTCGCTATGGCGGGGAAGAATTCCTGATCCTGCTGTCGAACACCACCCGGGAAGCAGCGGCCATGGTTGGCGAACGACTGCGGTTGGCGGCGCAAACCGAGGACTTCCTGGCTGATGGCCGTCTGGTCGGGCTGACCGTCAGCATCGGCTGCTCGACCCTGTTGCCCGGCGAGTCTGTGGAGAGCCTGTTGCGCAGGGCCGACAATGCGCTTTATGTGGCCAAGCGCGAAGGGCGTAACCGTTTGACGATGGCGGGCTGAGATTTCAGCAACGCTGCATAATCAATGTGGGAGCGAGCCTGCTCGCGATAGTGGAGTGCCAGTCAACATCAATGTTGATTGATAAACCGCTTTCGCGAGCAGGCTCGCTCCCACAGTTTTATTGCATGTTACTCGGATCAGTTTTCGGCCAGTGCCAGTCGCTCACGGGCTACCGGCGTTCTTTCCGCGTGTTCCAGCTGCATGCAGCGTTCCAGGAACAGGAACATGTAGTCGTAGCTCTTGCACACAGCCTGGCGCAATTCCGTCTGCAGGGATTTGCTCGGATTCATGCCTGCCAGGGTGCAGATGATTTCCAGCGCTTCCCATGGATGAGCATCGTCGTACTGAGCATGCATCTTCAGCCACTTCATCGCCCGCTTGCGCTCCTCCTCGGGAAACGACGCCGCATAGACGCCATTGGAACAGACCAGCGCCGACCACTCCCCGGTTGCGCCTTCAATGGCATAGTTGGTGGCCGCAATGGCCACGATCAGCGAGTCCGAGGAACTGGTGTGCCAGCACCAATGGCTCAAGGCGTGAAG
Organism: Pseudomonas fluorescens group sp. PF-69; assembly: GCF_054481235.1. NCBI lineage: Bacteria > Pseudomonadati > Pseudomonadota > Gammaproteobacteria > Pseudomonadales > Pseudomonadaceae > Pseudomonas > Pseudomonas fluorescens group sp. PF-69. Next base: position 6,431,348 of record NZ_JBTMNC010000001.1, read on the forward strand.
CTCAGGGGCGACCTGTTGCGCCTGCAGATCTTCCAGGGTGACGCCGTGAGCACGGCTCCAGTTCACCCAATAATCGGCGTGGTTCAATTCGACGCGAATGTTGCGCATCAACCAGCGACGCGCCATGTCCTCGCCTGGGTGGCGGGCAAAACGGGTCTTGGTCAGGTTTTGTGCCATGTATAACGCGAACTGTTCAACCACCGGCCAGCCACCTATCAGGTACTGGCGCATGGTCTTTGCGCTGAGCTTGTTGTCACGCATGCGCTGATACAGTTCGTGTTCGACGACCCGGCGCTTGCTCTCGCTGCAGTCCTGGACCAATCGTTGAGCCCAGGCGGGATAACTTGCAGCTTCCATGAGTGGTCCGGTTCGGTTGAATGTATCGATCACTGTCGAGCTCCTTTTGATTGTGATTGTTGGGATCAGCAAGAGATTTCAACGGAACGTGCCAGGCGCCCTGAACAACAAAGGCTGAGGCCTGGCAGGACGACTTTGCAAACTATCGCAGGTAAACAGTTGCGGGCGCTCAATGAGATACCCTTGAGCGTAATCCACCCCGATCTCCAGCAATGCCTGCTCGATCTGAGGCGTCTCGACAAACTCGGCAATCGTACGCTTACCCATGACATGACCGATATGATTGATCACCTCGACCATGGCGCGGTTAATCGGGTCGTCCAGCATATCCTTTACGAAACTCCCGTCGATCTTCAGGAAGTCTACAGGCAAATGTTTCAAGTAAGCGAATGAGGACATACCGGCGCAAAAATCGTCCAGCGAAAAATGGCAGCCTAAGCCCTTGAGTTCATTAATGAATCTGATTGCGCTGCCCAAATTTGAAATGGCGCTGGTTTCAGTAATTTCAAAACAAATCATTTCAGCCGGTATTGAATAAGTAACGAACTGTTCACGCAGGAAGTCCAGAAAAGCCTCATCTCCGATGGTAGTGCCTGACAGATTGATCGCACACATGGCCAAAGGCCCCTGACGCTTTTCGGCACGACATTGGGCAATGATCTTGAATACGTTTTGCACGACCCACCGATCAATCAAGCTCATCAGGCCATAACGCTCGGCCGCCGGAATAAAGCTGTCGGGCAGGATCATGCGCCCGGCTTCGTCATGCAGACGCAGCAGGATCTCAATGTGTCCGCTGCCCGCGTCAGTACGGCCGAGCGGCGCGATTTCCTGGGCATACAGGCAGAAGCGATCTTCTTCCAAGGCCATGTGCAAGCGCTGCACCCAAGCCATTTCGCCGAAACGCAGGGACAGTTCCGAATCATCCGGATGATAGAGCTGAACCCGGTTACGACCTTTTTCCTTGGCCATGTAGCAGGCCATGTCGGCAGCGCGCAACGAAGCCTCGAGTGTGGTCGGATGTTGCGCGACATGCACCAGCCCGATACTGACGGTCGTCACGAAAGGTCGACCTTTCCAGACAAAGTGCAGATTCTGTACGGTCTGGCGCAGGCTCTCGGCAATAGTTTCCGCCGCCTCCAGCCCACAATTCTCCAGCAGGATGCCGAACTCGTCGCCGCCCAGCCGAGCGAGGGTATCGCCTTCACGCAATCCCGATTGCAACAGCGCGCAGATATGCCGCAGCAATTCGTCCCCCGCCGCATGGCCGCAGGTATCGTTGACCAACTTGAATTGATCAAGATCGAGAAACATCAGGGCGTGACGCCCCGTCTGCCGCGCCAGCGTGTGTAGCGCCTGCTCCAGGCGATACTCGAACTCGCGACGGTTGGCGAGCCCGGTCAATGCGTCATGGGTAGCCTGCCAGGACAGATTGGCGATGTATTGCCGCTCCTGGGTCATGTCGTGCAGCACCAGTACGGCGCCGCTGACGTTGCCGGCATTGCGGATCGGCGCGCCAACCAGCGTGACCGACACCGTGCTGCCATCCAGGCGTTGAATCAACTTGGAATGTTCACTGCCACCGCTGAGCTGACCGCTCAGAATTCGCTCGATCAACGTGAATCCGTCGGTGTGGGCATTCTCGTCCAGCAGATTGAACAGCGCCGCCAGCGGCAACCCCGTCGCCTGCTCGGCCTTCCAGTGGGTCAACATCTCGGCCGCCGGGTTCATGTAGGCAATTGCGCCTTCGACATCCGTGGTGATCACCGCGTCGCCAATCGATTGCAGGGTGATCTGCGCCCGGTCTTTCTCGAGCTGCAGGGCATCGGCGAAGGCATGACGTTGTTTGAGCAACTTGTGGGTGCGCATCAAGGCCAGCGCAATCAGGCCAAGGGCGGTGGCGAGGTTGGTCACCAGTAACAGCCGGAGAATGACCCGAGATCCCTCTCCCAGTGCGTCACTGAAAGCTTTCGCTGCCGGAGTCACTTCAACATTGATTGCAAATATCTGCGCCTTCCAGTTCTTGATATCGGCCTCGGAGGCCGGGCCGGCGGCAATGTGCCGGTGCATGTCCTGCGCAACGTCATCAAGCTTGACCAGATACGAATCACCCACCGTCCAGAGATTGATAGCCTTCTCGAGGTAACTGAAATGGCGGAAATTGAGGTACAGCCAGATCAGACTGGAAACGTCATCCGGGTGGTTGCCACCCTTGAGAATCGCCAGGCGCGCCGCTTCGATATTCGGCGGTTGATGATCCAGCGCTACCCGCAACTCGTGACCGCCCTGGGGCACGGCCATCGCGTTCTGGTATTTGCGGAAAATCGACTCGTCACGACTGTCGGCGTAGAGATTGAGGTAGTAGATGGCGTCTTTCTGGCCTTTGGACCACAAGCTTTCACCCGCTACATAGCCGCGAACCGCCGACAGCACGTAAAGGCTAACGCCACCCAACAAGGCTTGAAACAACACTACGGCGATAAATGGCCAGACGATGCCCAATAACCGTGGCGTTCCGAGTGTCCGCGTTTGATTCATGAGGTCCCTTGCATTAGCACTTCTTGCTCGTCTTCCGGACGAAATCGCTACAGCTAGACTAGGGCGCGATCTCATTCCCGGCAAGCCGGGATATTTTGGGACGCCAATATATATGTACCGCCTCGAAGTGGCTTGAAGTATTGAAGCTGGCGCTCTTTCCATTCGAGAGCGAAGCCTGTCATGCAATTACCCACTTCAACTTCAGCGCAGCATCACGCCGGTCAACTGGCGGAATACGACGCCTTACTGTCGAAGCTGCGCGATATCCCGACTTCAGGCATCCACACAGACAACACTTATTTGAGTGCTCAACCCTTTTCGCCTCTGGCTCGAGAGTTCGACAAGGGCAGCGCAAACATTGCCGAGGTCGTTCGGAGTATCGGCGCAGAAGTGCGCGCTGATCGCCTGTTGTGTCTCACGCATATCCTGAAATATTACGGGCTTGCGGTGCCTCAGCAACAAAACGCCACCACGCTTGTCCCATTGGTTCGCGAGCTGGAAGAAAGAATCGCGAACCATCGGCTGAGTCTAGAACAGGGTCTTGATATCAGCCGCCTGTTGACTACCGACGATCGTCTGAAGATCAATCAAGAAATCCGCCGGGTTCTGGGTGATGAAGAAACGCCCATCATTGACCGGCTGGCAAGGGAAGTCGAACCGGCCATTACCCTGGAACAGTTGCAACTGACACCCGAAGTCTGCCTGCTGCGCTTGCTCGACAGCCATAAGGCCCGTTATCTGACCCAGCGCTTGATCGACGTGTTGGAGTGGTACGGCACTCGCCCCGGCGAAGCATCCGCTCCGGGTATCGGCCCCCGGCTTCTGGCCGCGGCCCTGCTTGCCTGGTATTGCCCGTGGGATGACGAAGAACCCGACACCATTGCCGGCTACAGCCTGCAACAACGCTCCAACTATGGCAAAAGTTACAACCGTCTTCGTCACGAATTCGAGACTCATCTGCTCGATTCGATGCGAGCCTCCACGGCCTTGGAAAAAGCCGTACTCGGCCGTCTGCTGCTGCGACAGTTTCCAGTCGAATTTCAGGTACGCAACATTCCGGATGATCTGCCTTATGCGACCTCGGTCGTCTGGGTCAATTTTGTCCATGGCGCCAGACTCGCCCATGCCCTTGATCCGGGACTACTGCAACGTCTGACGTTTCAGCAACTGGTGGATTTACCCCTGTGCAAAAGTCAAAGCACTTCAAAGTCATTGCTTGATCTGACTGCATTGACTCGCCTCGAAGCTGCCCGCGAGTGGACCTTGGCCACGGGAGCGATTGATCCGGCCGACGAGAATGCACAAGCCTTGACCCACCCGACCACCGCTCTGGAGAAATACACCGAACAATTGAACGCTGCGATTATCCGGATGGCGGCAGAACCGCCACAACGATTGGATCTGGCCAAAAAATGCTTGGTGGACGCGCTTGGCGAAGTCAACGATCCGCTCAGTACGAGACTGATGCGCGACGACGGTAACGCTGGAAAACTCAGCAAACGAAGCGTGATCGACACTCCGCCCATTCCAGGAACGACCTATCCCCTGGTTGAGGTGTATGCCTCGGGCGGCTTGTCGTCCAACACGAAGTGGTATGTCAGCGACGACGGCAAGATCGGGTATTTTTGGATAAGCCTGTCCAGCGACGGCACTCTCAAGAACGGCCTTACGAGAGCGCACACTGGAACCAGACTCCATTCTTTCCTTTCCACCGATACACCCTTACCCGACATATCAGCCCTCTTCGACAAACAGTTCAGCACTTATCTCGATAAAGCCAAGGATGCCTACGAAACCCTGATCAAAAACCAACTCGTTACTTTGCCCTGGGTTGATCGTCAGGCTCTGGAACATGGAGAGGTCAGGGTCTACACCCTGAGGGAAGAAACCTCGAAAATCAAAGCGGATGACGAGACCAGTGAACTGATACTGCCCCTGCGGGCGCGCATGGGGTTTGTTCTGCGAGCCGATTATCGCGGCAAGGCGTCGTTTTACGAGTGCCTTCCCCGTGCCGGATTGATACGGATACGGACGGATGTTTCAGTCAAAATGGTCGGTGGTTACCGCAGAAACTTCCATGCTCCCAATGCTTTCAATGACGACTATGACGTTATACCCATCACGGGTGGCAACAAACTGCCGTTCGACTGGGAAGCCCACAAGAAAGGCATAAAACCGAAGCAGGGAGCGACCTGCTACGCCATTCTCGAACAATTGGGCGGCACCCTCAGCCGTTCATTGATCCCACCGGCACATCACGACATCTCAGCGAACCTGACACTGTCCTCGTCCCGTTCCCTGGAAATTGCCTCTTTCATTTCGAAGAATCTGTTCTACCTCGACGAAAAAGAACTGCGGGCCAGTGCCTGGGGAGAAACGAAATTCGAGCGCGATCGCGATGAAAAACACTGGCTGTACATGCTCCAACCCTTCATCCCGTTCTGGGGCAGCCTCGATGATTTGCAATCCGACAATTTCGGCGATCGAGTCCTCGGGGCCATAGGGCTGATTGTGGATATCATTTCATTTGCCATGCCTTTGGGGAAATTCGCGGCTGGCAGTATGAGGCTGGTCATCCAGGCTGGCCGAATGGGAATTCGGGCAACGCTACCCTCGCTGGGCAAACTTTCAGCGAACCTCCTGACAACCAATCTGAGAAACCTCAATCCCCTGGATGCCCTGCCTGCCCTTCTTAAATCAACTGCACGTGGCGGTCGGGCGGGCGGTCGCGCATTGGTTCATCTCGAAAACAAAGCTTTGTTCAAACTCAAGAAACTGGCCGGACAGGCTGATGAGTACGACTTCTCCCACGGCCTGACTCAAGTAACCGACCCCGGGCACTGGCGACCTCTGACAGATGCCGATCAACTGGCCATCGTCAAAGGCATTGAAGACGTCCCCGTGCGTAATGTCGTGCCGTTGGGATTTCGCCATTACCTGATCGATCCGCTGTCCTCTCGTCCGTTCGGGCCGTTGCTGTCGACTCACACCCACGATCTCTCGCTCGGTCGTTCCAGCTACCACCCACTGAAGAAAAGTGACGAGCATGTCTTCGTTGTATTGCCTGAGAAAGCCAGCGTTCGGGAAGTGCTCGAAATCGATGGCCGTACCACGGTACTGATCGACGACTTGCCCTACCGACTCGACGCAGATGATTTACGCCGCGTCGATCTGATCGATGACAGCAGCGCATTGACCCTGGTGCCCTGCCGGCCACGTCGCACGCCAAACGGCAGTAGTGACTGCCTCAGCAGTTTTGTGACGAGCGAGCCGGCCCCCACACCGCAAATCGGCTCGTTCGACGAAACCAAAGGGTACGCGCCATGGTTTGGCGACCGGGTATCCGTGCCGGTTGCACGGCTCCATCATGAAGGTCAGTTTCTTACCCATGAAGGCAATCTTTATCACATCATCGACAATGTCCCGACGCTCTACAAAGGTGACATCACCCAGCTCGGCTTTGCCAGGAAGTGGCTGGTGCCCAGCCGCGAGATACCGGCCAGCCTGATGTTCCGCAAAGGTATTTACAGCCGTATCGAGGTTAAGGGCGTCTATGAAGGCGCTGAGGACTCGCATCGGATCGGCGCCATTCTGGTGCCGTCCCTCGATGAGTCCAGCACTTATGTGTTTACCCGAATCAACACCGACAAGTATTACGTCGCGACAGTCCCCAAGGGACAAAGCTTGAGCGAGCCGCTGACCTTGAAACGCCTGCTCAAGCCCGACATGGCCGAAGGCACGCTGGGAGCGGAATTGTTACTGGTGTACACCGGGTCGTTGAGCGCCAACAACATCGCACGCATCCATGGAGTCGAAGCCATTTCGCGTGCCATGAAAACCATGGAGGAGATCGCCATTCCCATCGGAACGAACCCGATACCGGCGAGCAGCATGAAACACTTGAAGGTCGACACCAGCCCTGGAGAGGCGTTGATGTTCGATCATTCGACCCGAATGATCGTCACGCAATTGCCCCAAGGCGCCACGTCCTGGAGCCGCAGCAAGGACGCGCCGGAAGCCCTGAGGCAACGAACGGCAAACATTTTCGATACCCTGTTCGGGTCGCCGACCATCGACGCCAGCAAGGCGAACAGTGCGCTGCGGATAAACCAGACCATGGAAAAACTGCACCAGTTGATCCCGCGGCGCCAACGCTCCTACAACCCGAGGAACATCGCCTACGCCGAGGTCATGACCACGACCGGGCAACGGGAAATTTATGTCAGCGTTTCGGGAGGCCAACAGGCGACCAGTCATTTGCCTCTGTTCAAGCAAAACCTGGGCGCGGATCAAGTCAGGGTCGGCGATTCTGTCTACTTCAATATCGATCTGAATCAGCACTTTCCCATTACATCCCTTGATGTGACCGATCAAGGCAAGCTGCTGGCCGTACCGACGACCATCAAGGACATAGGCACCTACAAGCCTGTGCAAACTGTCAGACCTACTTCTCTGGACAGCGAAAGCAAGTTGATCCGTGTGATTCGGGAAAAATACCCTGATTCTGCAGCGATCAAATCCATAGACGTCGCTACGACAATGCGCCCTTGCGAGTCATGCTCGATCGTGGTGAAAGAGTTCGGTTACGACGGCGGGGCAAATGCGCTCCAAGTGTTGTGGAATTAACTACAACTGCTGCAAATGCCCATAAAGCTTGGCGTACAAACCGCCATCAGCGATCAACTGCTGGTGGTCGCCATCCTCGGCGATTTTCCCGCCGTCGAACACCAGCACCCTGTCGGCCTGTTTCACCGCCGACAGTCGGTGGGCGATGATCAACGTGGTGCGATTGCTCAGGAACCGTGCCATCGCCTGATGAAGGTTGTATTCGGTGGCGGCATCCAGTGCCGAAGTGGCCTCGTCGAGGATCACCACTTTCGGCTCGGCCAACACCATCCGCGCAATCGCCAGGCGTTGCCGCTGGCCACCGGACAAACGCACGCCGGAGCGCCCGACAATGCTGTCCAGCCCATTGGGCAGATCGCGTATCGTGGCGTGCAACTGCGCGATTTCCAGCGCATGCCAGCAAGCCTCGTCACTGCGTTCACGGCCCATGGTCAGGTTGGCGCGCACGGTGTCGTTGAACAGCGCCGGGTGTTGCAGGACCACGGCGACATTCTCCCGGACAGTCTCCAGACCGATCTCTTGCTGAGTCGAACCGCCGAAGCGAATGGTGCCGGCCAGTGGCGTGTACAAGCCCAGCAGCAGTTGCACCAGGGTGCTCTTGCCACCCCCGCTGGCACCGACGATCGCGACTTTCTCGCCGGGGGCGATGGACAGGTTCATCTGGTTCAGCACCAATTCGTCGCCGTAGCCAAAACTCAAGCCCTGAACCTCGATGCCCACCGTCTCGCGGCCATTGAACGGATCGACCCCTTTCGGGTATTCCGGCTCATCGGCGCGGGACAGCAGTTCGTTGATTCGCGAGAGGGCACCGCCCGCAGCGTAATAGGCGTATTGCAGGTTCAACAGCTGTTCAACCGGCCCGATCATGAACCACAGGTAGCTGAACACCGCGAGCATCTGGCCGATGGACAGGTCGGAAAACAGCACCGTCAGCATTGCCGCGGCGCGGAAAATATCGATACCGAACTGGAACAGCAAGCCGCTGGCCCGGTTTGAGGCATCGGTTTTCCACTGCGAACTCACCGCGTAATCACGGACTTCCCTGGCCCGCAGCCCCAGGCGACCGAGGAAAAAACCCTGACGGTTGCCGGCACGCACTTCCTGGATCGCATCGAGGGTTTCGGTCAACGCCTGGGTGAAGCGCGAAGTGCTGTCGTTCTCGAGCTTCTTCAGGTGCTTGACCCGCTTGCCCAACTGCACCGTGGCGTAGATCACCAGCGGGTTGAACAACAGGATCAGCAGCGCCAGTTTCCAGTGCATCCACATCAGAATGCCCGCGGTCCCCACCAGCGTCAGCATGGCCACGAGGAAACGGCTGAGGGTTTCGCCGACGAATTTGTCCAGGGTGTCCAGGTCGGTGACCAGGTGCGTAGTCACCGTGCCGCTGCCCAGGCTTTCGTATTCCCCCAGCGAAATACGCTTGAGTCGCTCGATCAGCCGGATGCGAATGCGGTAGACGATGTCCTTGGCCAGCGCCGCGAACAATCGCGCCTGCACCACGTTGAAGAACAAGGCTGCGCAGCGCAGCGTCAGGGTCACCAGCAGCATCAGGCCGATGTAACCCGCAGCCTTCTGCCAGGGATCCGGCAGTGCGTGGTTCATGATTTTCAGCGCAGCGTCACCATGCCCCAGCAACACTTCGTCCACCAGCAATGGCAAGAGCAAGGGGATGGGCACACTGCAAAGCGTTGCCAGCACGGCCACGCCGTTGGCGATCCACAGGGACTTTTTGTGATGAAGCGCCAGACGACGAATTTCCGCCCAGCTCAACCGATCGACACGTTTTACCGTTGCGCTATCGTCGGGCAGATCATGCACAGGCAGCGCGCTCCAGCCAGCGGCCGAGCAGCGGGGAAAGCACACTGAGCGGCTGGTAACCATTGGTCAGCAGCGCCAATTGACCATTTCGTTCAGCCAGCAAGGTCGGGAAACCGGCAATGCCCAGGTCCTGGACCCACGTGAAATCGGCAGCCGTAGCGGCGTGCATATCGGCACGATCGAACGCCGCGGCGAACTCGATGCGCGGCAGACCGGCCCGCTCCGCCAGCTCCACCAGAACGCTGGCGTGGGTAACATCGCGACCTTCGGCATAAAACGCCTGCTGAATCAGACCGAGCAGTTTCCACGCACAATCCGGCGCCAGGCTGCGCGCCGTCACCAGCGCCCGACAGGCGGGCTCGGTGTCGTAGACGAATCCATCCGGCAACGCCCCTTCCAGCTTGAACGGCTGGCCGGTGGCCTCGGTGACCGCCTGCCAATGCTCGAGGATGTAACGCCGGGTGGTCGGTTCAAGCGCCGCGCCACTGCCGGTACGCAAACCGCCCACCACCAGGTGCACGTCCACTCCTGCTGCCTGCGCCTGCTCGACCAGCGCGTTGGCCACCGGAGCAAAGCCCCAGCACCAGGAACACATCGGGTCCATCAAGTAGAGCAGGCGACATGCAGACATGATTCAAGCCTCGGAGTTGATTTGCTTGTAGTTGTAGCCGATCGGGTGAGGCATGTTGCGAGCCTTGGCCAGCTCGATCTGCTTTTGCCGATCGATGGCGCTGCGACGGGTTTTCTCGCTCAGTTTGTCCCAGCAATGCGGGCAACTGATACCGGCCACGTAATGTTCGGATGCACGGTCTTCGACGCTGACCGGCGTACGACAGGCGTGGCACTGATCGTAGTCGCCTTCGCTCAGATCGTGGCGAACGGTCACGCGGTTGTCGAACACGAAGCAGTCGCCCTGCCATTTGGTTTCTTCCTGCGGCACCTCTTCGAGGTACTTCAGGATGCCGCCCTTGAGGTGATAGACCTCATCGAAGCCTTCGCTGAGCATATAGCTCGAGGCCTTTTCGCAACGAATGCCGCCGGTGCAGAACATCGCGACCTTCTTGTGCACGGCCGGGTCGAAGTTGGCTTTGATGTAGTCGGGGAATTCGCGAAAACTGGTGGTTTTCGGATCGATCGCGCCTTCAAAGGTACCGATCGACACTTCATAGTCGTTGCGGGTGTCGATCAACAACACTTCCGGATCGCTGATCAGCGCGTTCCAGTCCTGCGGATCAACGTAGGTGCCGACCTTTTTGTTCGGGTCCACGCCTTCCACGCCAAGGGTGACGATTTCTTTCTTGAGTTTGACTTTGGTGCGGTAGAACGGCTGCTCGTCGCAGTACGACTCTTTATGGTCGATGTCGTCCATGCGCGGGTCGTTCTTGAGCCAGGCCATGAGCCCGTCGATGCCTTCGCGGCTGCCGGACACGGTGCCGTTGATGCCTTCTTCGGCGATCAGCAGGGTGCCTTTGATGCCGTTGTCGACCATCGCCTTGAGCAGGGGCTCGCGCAGGTCGACGTAATTTTCCAGGGTGACGAACTTATACAGTGCCGCCACGACAATCTGTTGTGTCATGGGTGATTCTCCAGGTGGCTACCCTCGTAAGGGGTGAACCGGATACGAAAAAAAACGCGCCGGGTGAGCGGCGCGTTGCATATTCTAACAAAAACCGTGTGCTTTAGGACTGCGAGATGACGTTGTGGCGAGCGAGCCTGCTCCCTCGCCACAATAGCCCATCAACCCATCACATTAATGACCGCCACCTGCACAAGTCGGCGAAGCCGGAGCCGCGTCGATCTGCGCCCACTCTTCTGGCGTGTAGGTATGCAGCGCCAACGCATGGAACTCACCCATCAGCTCGCCCAGCGTGGCATAGACCTTCTGGTGTCGCTTGACGCGATTGAGCCCGGCAAACTGCTCACTGACCACGACAGCCTTGTAATGGGTCTGCAACCCGCGGCTGTGCATATGGCTTTCATCCAGCACCTGCAGATGCTGGGGCTGCAGCAGGCCCAGCGTCGATTCGATGCGTTGTTGCATGGTCATACCAGACTCCGCTTAAGGCTTTTTCTTGGCTGGAGCGGTCGCGTCTTTCGGCGTCAGCTCGGCGGTCATGTCAGCCAGCAGTTTGTTGACCACCGGCACTGCGCTTTCCAGCTTGGCTTGAGTCATCTGGGCCGATTGCTGGGTCAGCTGCGGCATTTTTTCCAGGACTTTCTTGCCCAGCGGCGACTGGTAGAACGCTACCAGGTCCTTGAGTTCGGACTCGGTGAAGTTGCTGGTGTAGAGCTTGACCATGTCTGGCTTGAGCTTGTTCCAGCCAATGGCCTGGTCCAGGGCGGCGTTAGCCTTGGCCTGGTAGGTTTCGAGTACGGCTTTTTTCGATTCCGGGGCTTTGGTTTGCTCGAAGCGTTGAGCGAACATTTGCTGAACTTGCATGTACACCGGAGTGCCCAATTTGTCAGCGTGCGCCAGGGTCAGGAAGGCCTCGGCACTGGCGTTGTGGCTGGCGGTATCGGCAAAAACCTGGCCGCTGGCGCAAACCAGTGCAACCGCGGTACAGATGGCACGAAGACGAGTCATCGAGTTTCCTTTTCTAGCAGGCGAGGTAAAACCCCAAGGACGACCATTCTGCGCCTAAAAAAGTGTGTCACTCAACCCCAAGCCTTGTCGCGCCTGATTTAGAGGGGTTCAATGGACACAATTCAGACTGATGGAACCACGGCCGTGGATCACGGCCTAAACTGCGCAATCGAACTGACAGGAGTGTGACCGATGAGCCGTATCGAAACCGACAGCCTTGGCCAGGTTGAAGTCCCGGATGAAGCCTACTGGGGCGCTCAGACGCAACGCTCACTGGTTAACTTTGCCATTGGCACCGAACGCATGCCGCTGGCCGTGCTGCATGGCCTGGCGCTGATCAAGAAAGCGGCCGCCCGGGTCAACGACCGTAATGGCGACTTGCCCGCCGACATCGCCCGATTGATCGAACAAGCGGCCGATGAAGTGCTCGACGGCAGCCATGACGATCAGTTTCCCCTGGTGGTCTGGCAAACCGGTAGCGGTACCCAGAGCAACATGAACGTCAACGAAGTGATCGCCGGGCGCGCCAACGAGCTGGCCGGCAACGCGCGCGGCGGCAAGTCGCCGGTGCACCCCAACGATCACGTCAATCGCTCCCAGAGCTCCAACGACTGCTTCCCCACCGCCATGCACATTGCTGCCGCCCAGGCCGTGCAACATCATCTGCTGCCGGCAATCAACGAATTGTCGGGCGGACTGGCCGAGCTGGCGGCGCGCCACATGAAGCTGGTCAAGACCGGCCGCACGCACATGATGGACGCGACGCCGATTACCTTCGGCCAGGAAATCTCGGCATTCATCGCGCAACTGGATTACGCCGAACGGGCAATCCGCAGCGCGCTGCCGGCGGTTTGCGAACTCGCCCAGGGCGGTACCGCGGTGGGCACCGGGTTGAATTCACCCCACGGTTTCGGTGAAGCCATCGCGGCCGAGCTGGCCGCGCTTTCCGGCCTGCCGTTCGTCACCGCGCCCAACAAATTCGCCGCGCTGGCCGGCCACGAGCCGCTGACCACGCTGTCCGGCGCGTTGAAAACCCTCGCCGTGACGCTGATGAAAATCGCCAACGACTTGCGCCTGCTGGGTTCCGGGCCTCGTGCCGGATTGGCCGAGGTGAAACTGCCGGCCAACGAACCGGGGAGCTCGATCATGCCCGGCAAGGTCAACCCGACCCAATGCGAAGCCTTGTCGATGCTGGCCTGTCAGGTGCTGGGCAATGACGTCACCATCGGTTTCGCCGCGAGTCAGGGGCATTTGCAACTGAACGTGTTCAAACCGGTGATCATCCACAACTTGCTGCAATCGATCCGCCTGTTGGGCGACGGCTGCAGCAACTTCCAACAGCATTGCATCGCCGGCCTGGAGCCGGATGCCGAGAAAATGGCGGAACACCTGGAACAGGGGTTGATGCTGGTGACCGCGCTGAACCCGCACATCGGCTACGACAAATCGGCGGAAATTGCCAAGAAAGCCTACGCGCAAGGGCTGACCCTGCGTGAGGCGGCCATTGAGCTGGGGTATCTGACCGATGAACAGTTCGACGCGTGGGTGCGGCCGGAGAACATGCTGGAGGCTGGCGCCAAGGGCTGAGCCTTGTAGCGCCTGAGCGTCCGTAATCGCGGGCAAGCCCGCTCCCACATTGAACAGTGCAAGCGGTCAAATGTGGGAGCGAGCCTGCTCGTGATGAACGATAACGCGAATCAGCTTGCTGCCATCCGCACTTTCCGCGCCTTGAGCCCGGCAATCAACGATGGCCCCAACGCCACCAACGCCGACCCCAGCACCACCAGCACCGCCCCGCCATAGCCCAGGCCATTGATCGTTTCGGCGTGCACATACGCAGGCCACCACAAGGCCGCCAGGGCCACGGCACCGAAAGTCACCAGAGGTGTAATCGCCAGGGTCGCACTGACCCGGGATGCTTCCCAATGGGCCAACGCTTCGGCAAAGGCGCCGTAGGCAATCAGGGTGTTCATGCAGCAGGCCAGCAGCAGCCAGCCTTGCAGTGGGTTCAATTGCAGCGCTTCGAGCGGATGCACCCACGGCGTCAGTAATAATCCGCAGAACAGGTAGATCACCATCATCACCTGCAACGAATTCCACACCGTGAGCAACTGCTTCTGCCCCAGCGCATAAAAGGTCCAGACCGTGGACGCCAGCAGCACCAGCAGCACGCCAGCGGTGTAATCGGTCAAGGAGGTCAGCAGCTCACTCAAGCGCTGATTGAAAAACAGGGCGAAACCGACCAGCAGCACCAGCAAGCCAATCCCCTGCCCCAGGCTGAAGCGCTCCTTGAACACGAACACACTGGCGATCAGCAACATGATCGGCCCCATCTGCACCACCAGTTGCGCGGTGCCGGGGCTGAGCAGGTTAAGGCCCATCAAATACAACACGTAGTTGCCCACCAGACCGAGCACCGCCATCAACACCAGCCAGCCACCGCGTGGGCCAAGCGCTCGGCGACTGGGCAAACGCCGGGTCGCCGCCAGGTAGATGAACAGGCAGCCACCGGACACCATCAGGCGAAACCAGGTCACCGTGACCGGGTCCATCACCAGCAATACCTGCTTGAGCTTGATCGGCAGGATTCCCCACAGCAACGCGGTCAACAAGGCCAGGAACAGACCGTAAACCCAGCGACCCGATGAAATGTGCATGTGATCCCCAGAGCGAACGTTCAAGAGCCCTCATTCTAGGCGCACCCTCATGTGGCACACAGGGACAGTTTGCGTCTGGCCGCTAATGAAACTGTGCAGGTCGCATCATGGATTTGACGGCCAGCCCAAGCTGTTTATCGCACGGCCTCGAACAACCCGGTAGCCCCCATCCCGCCGCCCACGCACATGGTGACGATGCCGTAACGCAGGTTACGTCGCTGCAACTCGCGAACGAGGTGACCCACCTGACGCGATCCGGTCATGCCGAAGGGATGGCCGATGGAAATCGAGCCGCCATTGACGTTGTATTTGTCGTTATCGATTTCCAGGCGATTACGCGCGTACAGGCACTGCGAGGCGAATGCTTCGTTGAGTTCCCACAAGTCGATGTCAGCGATCTGCAAGCCTTTGGCCTTGAGCAGCTTGGGCACCGAAAACACCGGGCCAATGCCCATTTCATCCGGCGCGCATCCGGCCACGGCAAAACCCCGGAAGAACGCTTTCGGCTTGAGCCCCAGTTCAAGGGCCTTTTCCAGGCTCATTACCAGGGTCATGGACGCTCCGTCGGACAACTGCGAAGAGTTGCCGGCCGTCACCGAGCCGTCCTCGGCAAACACCGGGTTCAGACCCGCCAGACTTTGCAGCGTGGTATCGGGGCGGTTGCAGTCATCGCGATCCACCACCCCCTCAACGATCTGCACCTGGCCGGTGGCCTTGTCTTCAACGCGGTATTTCACTGCCATCGGCGCGATTTCGTCGTCGAACAGCCCGGCGGCCTGGGCCTGAGCCGTACGTTGCTGGCTTTGCAGGGCATACAGGTCCTGCTCTTCGCGGCTGACGTTGTAACGGCGAGCGACGATTTCCGCAGTCTGGCCCATCGGGAAATAGATACCCGGCACCTGCTCCTTGAGCAGCGGGTTGATCAGGTTGTCAGTGTTGACGCTTTTCATGGTCAAGCTGATCGACTCGACGCCACCGGCCACGATGATGTCGCTGCAGCCCGAAGCGATCTGGTTGGCCGCGATGGCGATCGCCTGCAAGCCCGACGAACAGAAGCGGTTGAGGGTCATGCCGGCGGTGCCGATACCCAGTTGCGACAGCACGGCGACATTGCGACCGATGTTGTAGCCCTGCGCACCTTCGTTGGAACCGGCACCGACGATGCAGTCCTCGACGCTGGCCGGGTCGATACCGGTGCGTTTCAACAAGGCGTTGACACAGTGAGCCGCCATGTCGTCGGGACGGGTCATGTTGAATTTGCCGCGAAAGGATTTGGCCAGGCCAGTCCGCACGCTGTCGACGATCACCACTTCACGCATGGCATACCTCATTGTTGTTGTCGGTTGAGAGTGAGCCGAGCATAAGCTCACTCAATTACCGACCGCGACAATCATTCACCTCGCGTATGCGCAACCATCGGTTTATTTCTTGCCTTTCTGTGCATTGCGTTCATGTTTGTCGGACTTTTCGAAGGCTTGCTCCAGTGCCAGGTTGATGGTGCGCAAGACCTTCACCCGCGCCCAGCGCTTGTCATTGGCTTCCACCAGGGTCCAGGGCGAAATCTCGGTGCTGGTGCGGTCGACCATGTCGCCGACGGCGCCGCGGTAGTCATCCCATTTATCGCGATTGCGCCAGTCATCCTCGGTGATCTTGAAGCGCTTGAAGGGAATATCTTCGCGCTCCTGGAACCGCTCCAGTTGCGTCTGCTTGTCGATGGCCAGCCAGAACTTGACCACGATCACGCCGGCATCGGCGATCTGCTCTTCGAAATCGTTGATTTCACCGTAGGCGCGCAACCAGTCGGCCGGGCTGCAGAGGCCTTCGATGCGCTCCACCAGCACCCGGCCATACCAGGAGCGGTCGAACACGGTGAACTTTCCCCGGGCCGGAAGATGCCGCCAGAAACGCCAGAGATACGGCTGCGCCCTCTCCTCTTCGGTCGGCGCGGCAATTGGCACGATGTCGTACTGGCGCGGATCGAGCGCCGCGGCAACCCGGCGGATCGCCCCGCCCTTGCCCGCCGCGTCATTGCCTTCGAACACCGCTACCAGTGCATGGCGCCGCATTCGCTTGTCACGCATCAACCCGGAAAACCGTGCCTGTTCGGTGATCAGTTGCTCTTCATAATCCTCTTTGTCCAGGTGCAACGTCAGGTCAAGGCTATCGAGCAAGTTCACCTGATCGACGCTGACGGGCAATGGCGCGGCACTGACTTTGACGGGGTGGATCGTCGGCCGGTTCAGGGCGCTTTGCAGGCCTTCGAGCAAAATCCTGCCCACCGCCAGGCTGCGATAGCGCGGATCCATCCCGGCGATCACATGCCATGGCGCGTAGTCACGGCTGGTGCGGCGCAGAATGCGTTCGCCGTACTTCACAAACTTGTCGTAGGTTTGCGATTGCTGCCAGTCCAGCGGACTGATGCGCCAGCTGTGCAGCGGGTCATCGGCCAAGGCCTTGAGGCGGTCCTTCATTTGCTTCTTGGAGAGGTGAAACCAGAATTTGAAGATCAAGGCGCCTTCATCGCACAGCATCTTTTCCAGGCGCTCGGCGCCATTGATGCCCTGGTCCAGTCGAGCGTTCTTGAACGCGCCATGCACCCGCCCCTGCAACATCTGGCTGTACCAGTTGCCAAAGAAGACACCCATGCGCCCCTTGGCCGGGAGCATCCGCCAGTAGCGCCAGGCCGGTGGTCGCGCCAGTTCCTCGTCGGTTTGCTGATCGAAGGTGCGAACCTCGATCAGGCGCGGGTCCATCCATTCGTTGAGTAATTTGACCGTCTCGCCCTTGCCGGCGCCTTCAATACCGTTGATTAAAATGATCACCGGAAAACGCTTTTGCTGCTGCAACTCGAATTGCGCTTCGAGCAAGGCTTCACGCAGGGCCGGCACTTCGGTGTCATAGGTTTCTTTGTCGATCACGTGATCGATTTCAGCAGATTCGAACATGAATGGCTCCCTTCCAGATGTGAGCAAGACTAGCGGATCGGGCTGCTTTTGGTCGCAGAAAATTCCTTGTGGGAGCGAGCCAGCTCGCGATGGACGTCAACGATAACGCGGGTTGTCTGAATAACCGCGGTGCTCTTGAATTCATCGCGAGCAGGCTCGCTCCTGCAAGGGCAAGTCTTCTCATCATGGCGATCGGCTAGAATGGCCGCCTTGCCGTTGCCGAGCCTGCCATGAAACCTGTAATGCCCCACGCCCAACTCGACTGGGACGACCAAGGTCGCCCCTATTCGCGAGTGTTCGACGATGTGTATTTCTCCGACAAGTCGGGGCTGGACGAAACCCGCTATGTGTTCCTCGAGCAGAACCGCCTGGCGGAACGCTTTGCCGCGTTGCCCCAGGGCGGTCGCCTGGTGATTGGCGAGACCGGTTTCGGCACCGGGCTGAATTTTTTATGTGCCTGGCAGGTGTTCGAGCAACACGCGGCAACTGATGCCCGATTGCATTTTGTCAGCGTCGAAAAATACCCCTTGAGCCCGGCCGATCTGCAACGGGCCCTGGCACTGTGGCCAGAGCTCAAACCCCTTGCCGATCAATTGCTGGGGCAATACGTGGCGATCCATCAAGGGTTCCAGCGCCTGACACTGGCCAATGGCCGGGTGACCCTGACACTGCTGATCGGCGACGCACTGGAGCAGTTGCCGCAACTGGACGCCCGGATCGACGCCTGGTTTCTCGACGGCTTTGCCCCGGCGAAAAACCCCGACATGTGGACCGCTGAACTGTTCGCCGAACTGGCCCGTCTGGCCGCCCCGGGCTCGACCATCAGCACCTTCACCAGCACCGGTTGGGTCCGCCGCCTGCTCAATGCCGCCGGCTTCAAAATGAAACGCACACCCGGCATCGGCCACAAGTGGGAAATCCTGCGCGGCGAGTTCCTTGGCTGGCCCCAGGAAGTTGCCGCTCCGGCGCCGGACAAGCCCTGGTTTGCCCGACCTGCCGCGCTGACCGGTGAACGCCGCGCCCTGGTGATCGGTGCCGGGCTGGCCGGTTGCGCCAGTGCCGCCAGTCTCGCTGCACGGGGCTGGCAGGTGAGCGTGCTGGAGCGACACAAGGATGTCGCACAGGAGGCTTCGGGCAACCCGCAAGGCGTGCTTTACCTCAAGTTATCGGCCCATGGCACGACGCTGTCGCAAATGATCGTCAGTGGTTTCGGCTACACCCGGCGCCAGCTCGAACACTTGCAGAGAAGCACCGACTGGGACGATTGCGGCGTGTTGCAACTGGCGTTCAACGCCAAGGAAGCCGAACGTCAGTTGCAACTGGCCGAGGCCTTTCCCGCGGACCTGCTGCACCTGCTGGATCAGCCCCAGGCGCAAGCGCTGGCCGGTGTCGGCCTGGCGCAGGGCGGCCTGTACTACCCGGAAGGTGGCTGGGTCCATCCGCCGGCGCTGTGCCAATGGCAGATGGCGCATCCGCAGATTCAATTGCTCGCGCATCACGATGCCCTGGAATTACGCAGGGTCGATGGCGAGTGGCAGGCCTGGAACGGCGAGCAGTTGCTTGCCTGTGCACCGGTGGTGGTGCTGGCCGGCGCTGCCGAGATCCAGCGCTTCCCGGAAACCGCCGGACTGCCGCTCAAGCGCATTCGCGGACAAATCACTCGCCTGCCGCAAACACCGCAGAGCCAGGCGCTGAACACGGTGGTCTGCGCCGAAGGCTACGTCGCCCCGGCGCGTCTGGGCGAACATACCCTGGGCGCCAGTTTCGATTTCAAGAGTGACGACCTGACGCCGACCACCACCGAACACTTGGGCAACCTGGCGATGCTCGAAGAAATTTCCCATGACCTGGTCACGCGCCTGCAGGCCAATGAGCTTGACCCCGAAAGCCTCCAGGGTCGCGCCGCCTTTCGCTGCACCAGCCCCGACTATCTGCCGATCGTCGGCCCCTTGGCCGACAGCCAGGCATTTGCCCAGGCCTATGCCGCGCTGAGCAAGGACGCCCGACAGGTGCCGGACGTCGAATGCCCGTGGCTGGATGGTTTGTACATCAACAGCGGCCACGGCTCGCGCGGCTTGATCACCGCACCGCTGTCCGGGGAACTGCTGGCGGCCTGGCTGGATGACGAACCCCTGCCACTGCCCAGAAGCGTGGCTGAAGCCTGCCATCCCAACCGGTTTGCCTTGCGGCGCCTGATTCGCCGAACCAACGCCTGACGCAGCCCCTTGCGGTCGGATGACGTTCAGCCAAACGGCGGCCCATCCGGCCCTTATAACTTATCGGTCTAAAACTCCGGGGATTCAGCCGGGTCAGTTTTTGAGTACCCGCCGTTTTGGCGCGGTAATCGAATGACCCTCCCCAACGGAAAAACCGGTAAGGAATTTATGTGCGGATTAGCTGGCGAGTTACGTTTTGACAATCAACCTGCAGACCTCGCAGCGGTTGAACGAATCACCCATCACCTGGCGCCTCGCGGCCCCGACGCCTGGGGTTTTCACAGTCAAGGGCCAATAGCCCTGGGCCATCGCCGCCTGAAAATCATGGACCTGTCGAACGGTTCGGCGCAGCCGATGATCGACCACCAATTGGGCTTGTCCCTGGCCTTCAACGGCGCAATCTACAACTTCCCCGAACTGCGCATCGAACTGGAAAGCCTCGGCTACGCCTTCTATTCCGGTGGCGACACCGAAGTGCTGCTCAAGGGCTTTCACGCCTGGGGCGAGGCGCTGCTGCCCAAACTCAACGGCATGTTTGCCTTCGCCATTTGGGAGCGCGACAGCCGACGCCTGTTCATCGCCCGTGACCGGCTCGGGGTGAAACCGCTGTACCTGTCGCGCACCGACCAGCGCCTGCGTTTTGCCTCGTCCCTGCCGGCGTTGCTCAAGGGCGGCGACATCAACCCGATCCTCGATCCGGTCGCGCTCAATCACTATCTGAACTTCCACGCCGTGGTGCCGGCCCCGCGCACCTTGCTGGCGGGCATCGAAAAACTGCCGCCGGCCACCTGGATGCGTATCGAGGCCAATGGCAGCACCGAGCAGAAAACCTGGTGGGCTCTGCCCTACGGCCCACACGCCGATGAGATGAATCTGACGCTCAAAGACTGGCGCGACCGGGTGCTCGACAGCACGCGTGACGCCGTGGCGATCCGTCAGCGTGCGGCGGTAGACGTTGGCGTGTTGCTGTCCGGCGGTGTCGATTCGAGCATGCTGGTCGGTCTGTTGCGTGAAGTCGGCGTGGAGAACCTGTCGACGTTCTCCATCGGTTTCCAGGACGCCGGCGGTGAGCGCGGTGACGAATTCCAGTATTCGGACCTGATCGCCAAACACTACGGCACTCGCCACCATCAACTGCGTATCGACGAAAAAGAAATCATCGAGCAGTTGCCCGCCGCGTTCCGCGCCATGAGCGAACCGATGGTCAGTCATGACTGCATCGCCTTCTATCTGCTGTCACGGGAAGTGGCCAAGCACTGCAAAGTGGTGCAAAGCGGCCAGGGCGCCGACGAACTGTTCGCCGGCTATCACTGGTACCCGCAGGTGGACGGCGCGAGCGACCCGTATGCCGCCTATCGCGAGGCGTTTTTCGACCGCAGTTACGACGAATACGCCGCCACCGTTCAGCCCAAATGGCTGACGGCCAACGACGCTGCCGGCGACTTCGTGAAGGAACATTTCGCACAGCCCGGTGCGGACGCAGCGGTGGACAAAGCCCTGCGCCTGGACAGCACGGTGATGCTGGTGGACGACCCGGTCAAACGCGTCGACAACATGACCATGGCCTGGGGCCTGGAAGCGCGCACACCGTTTCTCGACTATCGCCTGGTGGAGTTGTCGGCCCGGGTGCCGGGTCAATACAAATTGCCGGATGGCGGCAAGCAGGTGTTGAAGGAAGCCGCGCGCCAGGTGATTCCGAGCGAGGTGATCGACCGCAAGAAAGGTTACTTCCCGGTACCGGGCCTCAAGCATTTGCAAGGCGAGACCCTGAACTGGGTCCGCGAACTGCTGCTCGATCCGAGCCAGGATCGCGGTCTGTTCAAGCCCGCCATGCTCGACCGCCTGTTGACCGATCCGCAGGGGCAGTTGACCCCGCTGCGCGGTTCCAAACTGTGGCAACTGGCGGCCCTGAACCTGTGGCTCAGCGAACAAGGAATCTGATCGATGAAACCTCACGCCACGGCCATCAACCAACGCTTGTTGCGCGGTCAAACGCCCTCCTACGAACGCTTGCAGGCGCGCCTGGCCGAAGACGGCAGCGAATTGGGGGCCGCGCCAATCGCCGTGCATTGCGGCTGGGGCCGGTTGCTGATCGGCCACACCTTTGCCGATGCGGCCAGCCTCGCTCAGGAGTTACTCAACGAACAGCCCGGTGAGCGCGACATCGCCCTGTATGTCGCCGCGCCGCAACAAGTGCTGGGACTGGAGCCGACCCAGTTGTTCCTCGACCCCTCCGACACCTTGCGCCTGTGGTTCAGCGATTACCGTCAGGCCACCCGGGTGTTTCGCGGCTTTCGCATCCGCCGTGCGCAGAGTGAAGCGGACTGGAACGCGATCAATCAGCTGTACCAGGCGCGGGGCATGCTGCCCATCGATGCCACGTTGCTGACGCCACGGGGCTCGGGCGGGCCGGTGTACTGGCTGGCCGAAGACGAGGACAGCGGCGCGGTGATTGGCAGCGTCATGGGGCTGAATCATCACAAGGCCTTCAATGATCCGGAAAACGGCAGCAGCCTCTGGTGCCTGGCGGTCGACCCGCATTGCTCGCGACCGGGGGTCGGTGAAGTGCTGGTACGGCACCTGATCGAACACTTCATGAGTCGCGGCCTGAGTTACCTCGACCTGTCGGTGCTCCACGACAATCGCCAGGCGAAGAACCTCTACGCCAAGCTCGGTTTTCGCAACCTCTCGACGTTCGCCATCAAGCGCAAGAACGGAATCAACCAGCCGTTGTTCCTCGGCCCGGGCCCCGAGGCGCCGTTCAATCCCTATGCGCGGATCATCGTCGAAGAAGCCCATCGACGCGGCATTGATGTGCAGGTCGATGACGCCGAGGCCGGGATGTTCACCCTCAGCCACGGCGGGCGCCGGGTGCGCTGTCGCGAGTCCCTCAGCGATCTGACCAGCGCCATCAGCATGAGCCTGTGCCAGGACAAAAGCCTGACCCACAAAGTGCTCAAGAACGCGGGCCTGAACCTGCCATCGCAGCAACTGGCCGGCAATGCCGATGACAACCTGGCGTTTCTCGACGAGCACCACAGGGTGGTGGTCAAGCCGCTGGATGGCGAACAGGGGCAAGGTGTGGCGGTGGATTTGCAGACCATCGAAGACGTCCAGCACGCCATCGAAGACGCTCGTCGCTTCGACAGTCGCGTGCTGCTGGAAAGCTTCCACGAAGGCCTTGATCTAAGGATTCTGGTGATCGGCTTTGAAGTGGTCGCCGCCGCGATTCGTCGACCGGCCGAAGTGGTCGGCGATGGCCAGCATTCCATCGGCGCGTTGATCGAAGCCCAGAGCCGACGCCGACAGGCCGCCACGGACGGTGAAAGCAAAATCCCGCTGGATGCGGAAACCCAACGCACCTTGCATACCGCCGGCTACGACTACAGCAGCATTCTGCCGGCGGGCGAGCACTTGTTCGTACGGCGTACGGCGAATCTTCACACCGGCGGGATTCTCGAAGACGTCACCGCGATCCTGCACCCGACACTGGCGGATGCCGCCGTGCGAGCCGCGCGGGCGCTGGATATTCCCGTGGTCGGCCTCGACCTGATGGTGAGCGCCGCCGATCAACCGGCGTATGTGTTCATCGAAGCCAACGAGCGGGCCGGACTGGCCAACCATGAGCCACAGCCGACGGCTGAACGCTTTGTGGATCTGTTGTTTCCCCATAGTCAGCCGATCGTTTCCTAGTCACGTAGTGCCTGGGCGGCCGCCTTCGCTGGAAACAAAATTCCTCCTCATCGAAACCATCGATGTGCTCAACCCCATCTGGAGTTTCCATGACCCTCAAATACCCGGAACCCGATCTGACCTACCTGCAAAAAGTCCTGCTGGAAATGCTCGCCATTCCCAGCCCCACCGGGTTCACCGACACCATCGTGCGCTATGTGGCCGAACGCCTTGAAGAGCTGGGCATTCCCTTCGAAATGACCCGCCGCGGGACCATTCGCGCCACGCTCAAGGGCAAGAAGAACAGCCCGGATCGCGCCGTTTCCGCGCACCTGGACACCATTGGCGCGGCCGTGCGCGCCGTCAAGGACAACGGCCGCCTGACCCTGGCTCCAGTGGGATGCTGGTCGAGCCGTTTCGCCGAAGGCAGTCGCGTCAGCCTGTTTACCGACAACGGAGTAATCCGTGGCAGCGTATTGCCATTGATGGCGTCGGGACATGCGTTCAACACGGCAGTCGATGAAATGCCAATCAGCTGGGATCACATCGAATTGCGCCTGGATGCCTACTGCGCCACCCGCGCCGATTGCGATTCGCTGGGCATCAGTGTCGGCGATTTCGTCGCCTTCGACCCGCTGCCGGAGTTCACCGAAAGCGGCCACATCAGCGCTCGCCACCTCGACGACAAGGCCGGTGTGGCGGCGCTGCTGGCGGCGTTGAAAGCGATCGTCGACAGCGGTGAGGAATTGCTGATCGACTGTCATCCACTGTTCACCATCACCGAGGAAACCGGCAGCGGCGCGGCGGCGGCACTGCCTTGGGACGTCAGCGAATTCGTCGGCATCGACATCGCGCCGGTCGCCCCCGGCCAGCACTCCAGCGAACATGCGGTGAGCGTGGCGATGCAGGATTCCGGTGGGCCGTATGACTATCACTTGTCACGGCACCTGCTGCGCCTGGCCAGTGACAACGAGTTGCCAGTACGCCGCGATCTGTTCCGTTACTACTTCAGCGATGCTCACTCGGCCGTGACCGCCGGCCATGACATCCGCACCGCCCTGCTCGCTTTCGGCTGCGACGCCACCCACGGCTACGAACGCACCCACATCGACAGCCTCGCGGCCCTCAGTCGCCTGCTCGGCGCCTATATCCTCAGCCCGCCGGTGTTCGCCAGCGATGCACAACCGGCCAAGGGTTCGCTGGACCGCTTCAGTCACCAGATCGAACACGACACCCAGATGGAAAGCGATACCTGGGTGCCGTCGGTGGACAGTCTGGTGGGGCAGCGCAACGATAGATGATCCCGGATTGTCTTCGACGGGACTGACGCCATCGCGAGCAAGCTCGCTCCCACAGGGAATCGATGCAAAACCTGAGGGAGCGTGGCTTGCTGGCAAAGACGCCGGATCGGACAACACAGACGCCCGGGCTGGCAGCCATCCGCCATTCGCCGTAGCATCGCGCCATTGATTTAACCGAGGTGCCTATGCTGATCCCCCACGACCAACTTGAAGTCGACACCCTGACCCGCCTGATCGAAGATTTCGTGACCCGTGACGGTACTGACAATGGTGATGACACCCCGCTGGAGACCCGTGTACTACGGGTACGTCAGGCGTTGACCAAGGGGCAGGCATTGATTGTCTTCGACCCGGAAAGCGAGCAATGCCAGTTGATGCTCAAGCACGACGTACCCAAGCACCTATTCGACTGATTTTTTCGCTCGGGCCAGTTTGCGCTGGATGCGCTCGTAGATTTCGTTTCGGTGCACATTGACGTGGCGCGGAGCCTCGATGCCGAATCGCACATCATTGCCGTTGATGCCAACGACGCGTATCGAAATGCTGTCACCGATGGAAATCAACTCGCCCACAACACGGCTGAGTACAAGCATGGCCTTCGTCCTTCAAGGTTACCGGACCTTGAAGATGCCCGGCGTACCGCAGCGCTTCAAGGCAACAGCGGCAATCCAGACCGAACCTACAAGCACAGACCCACAGCGCTGACAGAAACGTCTGACAAATCGATCAGGCACTTCCTTCACGACGCAGTAAAGCGCGGGCCAAACAGGATGACGCTCGCCCCGATCACACACAATGCCACGCCGATCCAGTCCGAACCGAGTGGACGAATCCGCTCGACCACCGCCAGCCAGCCAATCGATGCAATGATGTAAATGCCCCCGTAGGCGGCATAGGCGCGACCGGCGTAGACCGCTTCGACACGGGTCAGCAACACCGCGAACAAGGTCAGGCTGAGCAGCGCCGGCGCGATCCACCAGGCGCTTTTGCCCTGGCGCAACCACATCCAGAAGGCAAAACAGCCGGCGATTTCAAACAGCGCGGCGAGGAAAAACCACAGATAGTTGAGCATGCGAACGTCTCGCGAGGATGACCGATGGCGGCCACCCTAACGAGGCTGTTCCGTGCGGGCAAGTTCAACCTGCGGTTTGTTTGGCCTTGGCGCGCATCTTGTCGGCCATCAGGGTCATTTCGTTGTAGAGCAGTTGCGGGTTTTTCTGCTTGAGCGCCCAGGCCATGCGCCCTTGCTCGTGGGGCAGGATCATGAACTCGCCGGCGGCGACCTGCTGATAGATGTAGTCAGCGATGTCTGCCGCGCTGATCGGCGAGCTTTCCAGCAATTTGCCGACCTGGGCTTTCATCGCCGGGGTCGGGCCACGGAACGAGTCCAGCAGGTTGGTCTGGAAGAACGATGGGCAAACCACGTGTACGCCGACTTCCTGCTGGGCCAACTCAATCAGCAGACTTTCGGACAGCGCCACCACGCCAGCCTTGGCCACGTTGTAGTTGCTCATGGCCGGGCCTTGCATCAAGGCGGCCATCGACGCGATGTTGATGATCTTGCCCTTGCTTTGCTCCAGCAGCGGCAGGAAGGCCTTGCACCCCTTGACGACGCCCATCAGGTTGATTGCGATTTGCCAGTCCCAGTCTTCCAGGGACAGTTCACTGAAGAACCCACCGGATGCCACGCCGGCGTTGTTGACGATGACATCGATACCACCCAGTTTCACTTCGCAGGCCTGGGCGAAGGCGGTCAACTGGCTGTAATCGCGCACATCGCAGCGCTGGATGAAACCGTCGCCGCCGGCTTCGCGAACCAATTTCAGGGTTTCCTGCAGGCCCGGTTCGCTGACATCCGACAAGGCCAGCTGCCAGCCTTCGCGCGCCCAGCGCAGTGCGATTTCGCGACCCAGGCCAGAGCCCGCACCAGTGATCATCATGCGATTTTGCATAGCAAACAGCCTTGTTGTCCGGGGGAAGATGCAGCGAGTGTAGCGAAGGATATTGCCCGACCCACGCTCCATCAGATTGCTGAATGCCCCGAGCAAACCGCAGGCGCGTCCGACCCAACTAACACAATTAACCCCGAAACAGCGCATTGTTCGAAAAACATCGAAAAAACTTGGAATTTTATAGCGTGCGCGGCAGTCGGATTTTTTAAGCAGCTCGAATTAATTGCATTCCCGCTGACCGTTAACGATCAGGTCATCCCTGAATACATCCAACAAGGAAACAGTCATGGGCACAATTCTTATCGTAATTCTGATCTTGTTACTGATCGGTGGCTTGCCGGTCTTCCCGCACTCCAGAAGCTGGGGTTATGGCCCATCGGGCATCATCGGCGTCGTGTTGGTCGTGCTGCTGATCCTGCTCTTGCTCGGCAGAATATGAAGATCTGACCGGCAAAAAAATGTAGGAGCTTGCTTGCTCGCAATGGACTTGATGACGATGCGCTTATCCAGAAAATACGCGTCATCGTTAACGTCCATCGCGAGCAAGCTCGCTCCTACAAGTGCTTGTTTCTATATTGCCGCTTTACTTAGTCCGGCTTGCCGTCAACCACACCTGCGGTGTTGTCGAGCAGGCTCTTGGTGGCCGTTTGCAGGAACGATTCAAGCTTGGTTTTCAACTCGGCAGTACGCGGGGCGTTTGGAATGACCTCAGCGTGTGGATTGGCACCCAACTCGTATTGATACATCTTCGGGGCCATGTCCTTGTCCTTCGGTAAAACCAATATCTGGTCCGCCGTAATGATCGCCGTGGTCTGCTCACTGCCCGATGGTTTGATCACGCCAAAACCAGGATCACCTTCTGGCAGGTTGAGCAGGTCGCGTCCCCAGCACTGATGGCGCACTTCGCCCCCCAGTCGACCCATGATGGTCGGCACAATGTCAATCTGAGTCCCGACGGTGTGGTCACGCTGGCCGAATTTTTCCTGAATGCCCGGTGCGATCATCAGCATCGGAACGTTGAAACGCCCCAGGTCCATTTCGGTGATCTGCTGCTCGTTGCCAAAACCGTGGTCACCGACGATCACAAACAGGGTTTCCTTGAAGTACGGCTCCTTGCGTGCCTTCTCGAAGAACTGACCCAGCGCCCAGTCGGAGTAACGCATCGCGGTCAAGTGCTCGTTGAGGCTACCGCGATCAGTCACTGGCTCAACAGGCAATGGCGACGGCAAGGCATAAGGTGTGTGGTTGGACAGCGTTTGCAGCAAGGCATAGAACGGTTTTTTGTCCTTGCCATCACGAGCCTTCAGCTCTTCCAGGCCACGGGTGAACATGTCCTGGTCGGAAACACCCCAGGTCGGGTCGGAGAACACCGGGTTAACGAAGTCGTTACGCCCGATGAAGTTGGTCATGCCCTGGTTGCTGAAGAAACCCGACTGGTTATCCCAGGCGAAGTCACCGTTGTAGACATACACGTCATCGTACTGACGGGCACTGAGCAATTGCGGCAGGCCAGACAGTTTGTGACTGCCTTCCGGGGTCTGCATCAGGTATTCGAAACCCGGCAGGTTCGGGAAGCAGGCCATGGTGGCGAACATCCCCTGGTGAGTGTGGGTGCCGTTGGAGAAGAAGCGGTCGAACAACAGGCCCTCCTTCGACAGTTTGTCGAGGTATGGCGTGATGTTGCCCGGTGCACCCAATGCCCCCACCGAGTGGCCGGCCATGCTTTCCATCAGGATCACGACGACGTTCTTGATCGGCAGGGTCTTGTCTGCCGGAGGCGTATAAACGCGACGTACGGCAGCGGTATCGCCATCCACCAGTTTTTCGTCCTTCATCACCAGCATGTCACGCACAGTCTGCTGCGCCATAGGTTGTGGCAATGTCGCTTTCCAGATGTTGTCGCGATCTTCGGACATCCGGCTCTTGGCGGCGGCAATCAGTTGCAGGGTACCGTTAAGGCCCAACTGGTTGGCGAAGTTCGATTCGGTGGTGTAGACGTCACCCCAACGCATGGGTGGGCCTTGACGCAAGGTGCCACGGGCGGCGACCACGCAGATCAGCAGGCAGACCACGAACACGGCGAAGCGCGTGTACCACGGGGCAACCTGACGCGTACCAATGCTGCCGCCGCTGAAGGGGCCACGAGGACGGGTCGCACGATCAGCGCCCTTGAATGCCAGGCTGAGGATCCAGGTGCCTACGGCCCAGGCCAGCAGGTAGCGAACGACCGGAAAACCGTACCAGAGCATGCTCATCACGGTTTTCGGATCTTCTTTTACATACTGGAAAACCAGGCCGTTGAGGCGCTGGTGGAACTCACGGTAGAAATCCATCTCCATGAGGCCCAGGAACAGCGCGATGCTCGAAGCAACCGTCAACCAGAAGCGGAACAGCCCGCGCGCCGCCATGCTACGGACGCTAAACAACGCGAGCAGCAACGGAACGCTGAGGTAAACCACCAGGCGCAAATCGAAACGCAGGCCGTTGGCGAATGCTTCGAGAAATGTCGAGGCTGGTGTGGAGAGGATCATCTCGCGGTTGTAGACCAGCAGCGCGACGCGCAGCGCGGAAAACATCACCATCATGACCAAAGCACACAGCAGTGTATAAGCCAGATGCGATTTGACGGTCGGTTGCAGCAGGCGACTTGAAGCTCGCTGCTGATTCAGGGCGTCCGGGATTGCCATGTCGTATTAGGACCCATTGGAAGTTGAAGTTTCAAAAATACAGCTGCGCCCTGCCCTCTGCTGGCCAAATCCTGGCCCGGGGTTTGCGCGATGCGCAAATGTTGCACGATCAACCGCATCATTGCCATTGATAAGTGTTCGTCGATGCAGACGCGTGCGAATTGTCTTGGAGGCGTTGTGAAAATTTCGTGCAACGCATATCTGGAAACAAAATAAAGCCCTGCCCTGCAAATACGGCAACGCCCCGAACCGGTCGGGGCGTTGCGCAGGCCTTGCTCAACAGCGCAATGCGATTACTTCTCGGCGCGTGCCTTGAGGTTTTTCAAGGTATTGAACGGCGCATCGACCACAAACTTGTTGGCCACCATCGACGGAACACTGCCGCCCGGCTCGGTGTGAACCTGATAGGTCACTTCAACCTGGTCGCCCTTGGGAACAAACTTCCAGAAACCATCGACCTTGGCGACCCGGACCAGACCTTTTTCATCAGGCAGGTATTTCGGCACACCTTCGAGCTTGCGGGTCATGCTGCCATCGGCACCTTCGGTAATGGTGACGTGCATCACCGAATCACGCGGGGTGACTGGCCAAGGGGTATTGAACTGGGTGTAGGTCCAGAGCTGATTGCCTTCCTGCTTGAGCAACTTCTGGGTCTTGCATTCGTGAATCCAGGCGCAGGCGCCGGGGACGTCGTCCTGTAGTGCGCGCAGTTTGGCCATGGTGGTCTTCATCAGGGTGACGCCCTGGTAGGCCTTGTAGTCGGAACCTGGTACTTCACTCAGGGATATCTTGATGCCGTCTTCGTTCTTGGCAACCTTCCAGTCTTCGGCCTGAGCGACCGAGGTGGCCAATACAGCCGTCAAACCACACAGCAGAGCAATACGATGCAGCGAACCCATAGTCTTATTCCTTATTGTTGAAGTTCCGTTCGTTGTACACATCACGCAGCCGTCATTTGCTCCCACCAGCCGATCAGCCTGATCGCTTCTTCACGGCTATTGCCGCACACCTCGATATCAGCCTCGAACGCCGAACAGACTGCCGGGCGCTCTGGCTGGCCGAAAATAGTGCACAGGTTTTCGGCAGACAATTGCAGGCATCGTTCCCCCGCGGCTTTGCCGTTGGGCATGCCGGGGATGGGTGAGCTGATGGATGGGGCTATGCAACAGGCGCCACACCCTTCACGGCATTTCATGACGACGAGCTCCTCGCGACGGGCAATGTGTTAAAGGACGTTGCACAGAGTAACCGCTAAAACAGTTGTTTTAAATTGGCGAACCACGGGTTTTTGCCTGCAACCGGGCGTGACCGGGCAGTCTCCGACAAAGCGTCTGGTTGGCGGGTCATCAGCAAGGAAGAATTAATGCTTGAACTCGAATTCCAGCGCCGCGCCTTCGACTTCACGACGCTCTTCGTTGCGCAGCTGCAATTGCATTTCGTTACTGATCAACCTTCCGTTGAGCTGGAACTGGCTGCTTTTGTCACCGAACATTTGCGGCAGTACCGGATCTCGCCTCGGTAATGGCACGGTGCCCACCGGCTTCAGCTCCTCGACCATGCCCTTGGGCAAACTCAAATCCAGGTCAGCTGAAGGCAGCGGGGTTTTCGCCACCTCGCTGGCCGGTTTCGACTTGGCCGCAATCGGAGGACGCTTCTTGACCGGCGCGGCTTTCTTTTTGACCGGGGCGGTTTTCGTGGCTGGAGCGGTTTTTTTCGAGGTAGTGCTTGCTGCCGGTTTTTCCTGAACAGAAGCGGCCATCACGGATAGCGGCTGAGCGCTCAATAACAGGCAAATCATCAGCCAGGTGGCGGGAAAAATCGGTTTCATGGACCCAACGGCGCAACGGCGCTAACGACAGAGGGGCCATATGCTCGCTTGTTGCAATCAACATGACAAGCGCGGACAGGCATTACCTGCCCGCCTCCGTCAAAGACCGCCGGCCATTTCCTGGCAGAGCTGGGTGGCGAGCATGCCAAGGGTCATCAAGGCACGCTCGGCTTCACGATTCCAGGGGATGCCGCAGTTCAGGCGAATGCAATGATTGAATTGCTCGGTGTTACTGAAAATCAGCCCCGGCGCGATGCTGATGCCCTGCTGCAGCGCCCGTACATGCAATTCCTGGGTATTGACCCGACCCGGCAGGCTTACCCACAAAATGAACCCGCCGGTTGGCCGCGTCATCTGGGTGCCTTCGGGGAAATACTGCTGCACGGCCAGCTGGAAGGCGCTGAGGTTCTTGCGGTATTCCTGACGGATGTAACGCAAATGGCGGTCGTATCCACCGTTTTCCAAGTAGGCCGCAATGCCCATTTGCGTGACGCTGCAGGCGGAATGGGTGCTGAACGTCTGCAAACGCTGGATTTCCTGCTGGTACTTGCCGGCAATCATCCAGCCGATCCGTACACCCGGCGACAGGGTCTTGGAGAAACTCGAGCAATAGATCACCCGGTCCAGGCGGTCATAGGCCTTGAGCGCTTTGGTGCGCCCCTGCTCGAACATCAACTCGCCGTAAATATCGTCCTCGACAATCTGGATATCGAAGTCGGATGCCAGGCGCAGCAGTTGTTTCTGCCGCTCCTCGGGCATGGTGCCCCCCAGCGGGTTGCTTAGACGAGTGGTCAGCACCAAGGCCTTGATCGACCACTGGTTGGCCGCCAGTTGCAAGGCTTCGAGGCTCATGCCGGTGGATGGGTCGCTGGGAATTTCGATGACCTTGAGGCCCAGCAGATCAGCCAATTGCAGCAACCCATAGTAGGTCGGCGACTCGGCTGCGATCAGGTCACCCGGCCGGGTCAGCACCCGCAGGGACATTTGCAAGGCATCGACACAGCCGTGGGTAATCACCACTTCCGACGGATCGACCACCACGCCCGCATCACGCATGCGAATCGCCACTTGTCGGCGCAACGGTTCAAAACCCGGGCTGAACATGTAGCTGAACGCACGCGGACTGTGAAAACGGGTGACTTTGGCCAGTTGCTGATGCAGTGCCCGCACCGGCAAATAATCGACGCTCGGTACTGCGGCGCCCAACGGAAAGACGCCCTCGCGGCGGGATTCGACCAACACCTGCTGGATGATGCTGCTGCGAGTGACCAGCCCGGGACGCTCAACCCTGGCGATATCCGGTGTCGGTGCAGTCAGGGCCGGGGTCTGGTGCACGTAGTAGCCCGATTGCGGCCGGGCACGGATCAGGCCCTGATCCTCGAGGTTGGCATAGGCCTGCAGCACTGTCGCATGACTGACATTGAGCTGCGAGCTCATCTTGCGCACCGAAGGCACACGCTCGCCGGGTTGATAGACACCACGACGGATATCTTCGGCCAGTTGCTGAGCAATACGTTGGTAGAGCAGGAGATTGGTCATGACGCAGCACTCGATTTCACGGGCATTTTATTCTTGTGTAAAACAATACCGGAACAGTTTAGAAGTGTACTGGGACA
Source organism: Pseudomonas fluorescens group sp. PF-69 (assembly GCF_054481235.1). NCBI lineage: Bacteria > Pseudomonadati > Pseudomonadota > Gammaproteobacteria > Pseudomonadales > Pseudomonadaceae > Pseudomonas > Pseudomonas fluorescens group sp. PF-69. Next base: position 6,464,145 of record NZ_JBTMNC010000001.1, read on the forward strand.
GCTGCCACAATAGTCGACAGTACAGTGCAGTGTCAGCAAGAACTGTACTGTTTTGAGCACTATTTGGCAGGCGAAAAAAAACCCGGCGCTGACTGGCAGGCCGGGTCTCCAGTGACGCAACCCTTAGCGGGCGGCGCCCAGCTGGCCTTTTTCGTCGGAGAACACAATTTCCACCCGACGGTTCTGGGCACGACCACGCTCGGAAGCGTTGACGTCCACAGGGTATTCATCGCCGTAACCTTCAACCTGAATACGTTTGTCGTCGATCCCAAGATCCGTCAAAACGTCCGCCACCGATTGCGCACGGTCGCGCGACAGCTTGAGGTTTTCCTGTTTGCCGCCGGTACTGTCGGTATAGCCTTCGATCCGCACCACGCGCTTGGGGTTGAGCTGCAGGAACTGGACGACTTTCAGCACGACGCGGTTCGCCGAGTTTTTCAATTCTGCTTCGCCGGTGTCGAACAGCACGTCGCCCAGGGTCATGACCAAACCACGGTCGGTCTGGGTGGTGGCCGTCGCAACGATCTGCTCTTCGATCCATTTGCCCTGCTGCTGCACGCTGAGCAGTTTGGATTCCCGCAAGGCCAGTTGCAGGCGCTGCCGCTCCAGTTCGAGCTTTGCCGCGCGCTCTTCGTTAAGCACCTGATTGGTGTGTTCCCGAGCGATCTCGCTGTAACGCTGACTCAGATAAGCGTAATGCACCACGTCCGACCCGCTGCCCCAGTAGCTGGACAAGCGATCGGCGCGCGCCAGGGACTCACCGGCGCGGATCACGTCCTTGGGTGCGATACGCAGCACATTCGAATCTTCCTTGACCTTCTGGAAGTCGGCGCCCGCCTCCTGCAATGCCGTTTCGCTGTGCTGGCCGGCGCAGCCATAAAGGCTCGCGCAACCCGCCAGGATCAGACCACCGAGGGCCTTGGTCTTGAGGCTCATTGGGAGTCCCCCACTTGCTTGCGCAGACGGGCGATGCGGGTATTGAGCACGCTCAACTGCTCCTCGCTCTTGAGGGTCAGGACCCGGGCCTCAGCCAGACGCGCGTCCAGCTCGGCCTGTTCGGCCCGCATGCGTGCGTTTCTGAAGGATTGGTCGGCCATGTTGCCCTTGGCCCGGTTGAACTTGTCTTCGGCCAATTTCATTTCAGGCACTTCGTCGGCAGTGGCGCCAACAGCCTTGGCTTGTTCGAGTGCCTGTGCAGTCAGGCGCATTTGTTCATTCGGCGCAGGATCGGCTGCACAACCCGCCAGAGCCAGAACGGCCAGGGCAGCGAAAAGAGGTCGAATACTCACTAAAAATCCCTACTGTTTTGGGCTACTGACAGGTTGCGTCTGCCGTTGAGAAAGTTGGGCATTCCAACGCTCGATATTGCGCAACAGCACGGCCTCCGTCAGTCCGGACGCGCGCAATTCTGTCATCTTTTTGGCCAACTGTCCGCGCAACCACGGATCGTTGCAGGCGGAGTCGTGGGAAATGGCCAGAAACAACCCCGGCTTGTCTACTGGTTGCACGCGAGCCACCAGATCATTGGACATGCCCAATGTCTGCGCCATCGCCACACCCGAGTAGCGTCCGGCCAGGACATATTCCGCCTCGCCCAAGAGCAATTTCTGAAAGGCCAGGGTCAGACTGGATGTGCGGATGAGGGTCAATTGCTGCTCGGCAAAAGTGCCAAATGCCGGGGTCAATCGGGATTTTTCCGACACGGCGCCGGTATGCCCCTGCAGGTCCTGCACATCGCTGTAGACCAGTGACGAATCCTTGCGGGTCCAGACCAGATAGTCGTTTTCCAGCAATGGTGGGTGAATATAATCCAGGGTTTCCAGCTCGCTGACCGTCAACGAGGCGTCGGCCAGCATGTCCATGCGTCCACTGCGCACTTCGTCCAGGGCCTGGGAGCGTTTTCCGGCGTACAACAGTTCAACCTTGATCCCTGACTGCCCCGCCACTTGCTGCAATAAATCGGCACTGGCGCCGATCAGATGCCTGGGATCCTGCGGGTCTTGCCACAGGAAAGGTGGCGCATCCGGACTGCCGGTCACCACCAGGCGATCGCACTTGCCGGCTGCAGTGGACAGCGCTGGAAATAGCGTCAACCCAAGAAGCAATGACCAGCCACATAGGCGGCTCAAATCCATGGCGAAACTCTCCCGTTGAGACCGTTTATAACCTTGTAGGAGCGAGCCAGCTCCTGCAGGAAAAAAAGCAAAAAAAACCCGACCAAAAGGTCGGGCTCTTTATAAGTGAAGCAGCCGGATTAGACCAGCTTCTCCAGCTCGGGGATGGCTTCGAACAGGTCCGCCACCAAGCCGTAATCGGCCACCTGGAAGATCGGCGCTTCTTCGTCCTTGTTGATCGCAACGATCACCTTGGAGTCTTTCATGCCGGCCAGGTGCTGGATCGCGCCGGAGATACCGACGGCGATGTACAGCTGTGGCGCAACGATCTTGCCGGTCTGACCGACCTGCATGTCGTTGGGTACGAAACCTGCGTCGACCGCGGCGCGGGAAGCACCGACGGCAGCGCCCAGCTTGTCGGCCAGGGCGTACAGGTGTTTGAAGTTGTCACCGTTCTGCATGCCACGGCCGCCGGAAATGACGATCTTGGCAGCGGTCAGTTCCGGACGATCGGACTTGGCCAGTTCTTCGCCAACGAAGCTGGAGATGCCAGCGTCGTGAGCAGCGGCAACGGCTTCTACAGCAGCCGAACCACCTTCAGCGGCAACCGGGTCGAAACCGGTGGCACGCACGGTGATCACTTTCACGGCGGCGTTCGATTGAACGGTAGCGATGGCGTTACCGGCATAGATCGGACGCTTGAAGGTATCAGCGCTTTCGACCGAGATGATCTCGGAGATCTGGTCAACGTCCAGTGCTGCGGCAACGCGCGGCAGGATGTTTTTGCCGTTGGAAGTGGCGGCAGCCAGGATGTGGCTGTAGCCCTTGCCCAGCTCGGCAACCAGAGGCGCAACGTTTTCCGGCAGCTGGTGAGCGTAGGCAGCGTTGTCGGCCACCAGCACTTTAGCCACGCCAGCGACTTTCGCAGCGGCTTCAGCCACGGCGCCAGCGCCCTGGCCTGCAACCAGCACGTGGATATCGCCGCCGATTTTGGCAGCGGCAGCCACGGTGTTCAGCGTGGCCGGGGCCAGCACTTTGTTGTCGTGTTCAGCAATAACCAAGATAGTCATTTAGATTACCTTCGCTTCGTTTTTCAGTTTCTCGACCAGTTCAGCCACCGACTTGACCTTGATACCCGCGCTGCGTGCAGCAGGCGCTTCGACTTTCACGGTCTTGTTGGTGGAGGCGGTGGAAACGCCCAAAGCGTCCGGAGTCAGCACTTCGAGAGGCTTCTTCTTGGCTTTCATGATGTTTGGCAGGGACGCGTAGCGCGGCTCGTTCAAACGCAGGTCGGTGGTGACGATGGCCGGCAGTTTCAGGGAAACGGTCTGCGCGCCGCCATCGATTTCGCGGGTCACAGCGACGCTGTCGCCGCTGATTTCGACTTTCGAAGCGAACGTACCCTGACCGTAACCGCTCAATGCGGCAAGCATCTGGCCAGTCTGGTTGTTGTCGCTGTCGATGGCTTGTTTGCCAAGGATCACCAGCTGAGGCAGTTCCTTGTCGACAACAGCCTTCAGCAGTTTGGCAACGGCCAGGGAAGTCAGATCTTCGGCGGATTCGACGAGGATGGCGCGGTCAGCACCCAGAGCCAGCGCAGTGCGCAGTTGCTCTTGAGCGGTGGACGGGCCGACGGAGACGACGACGATTTCAGTCGCGACGCCTTTCTCTTTCAGGCGTACCGCTTCTTCCACTGCGATTTCGCAGAACGGGTTCATCGACATCTTGACGTTGGCAAGATCGACGCCGGAATTGTCCGCCTTGACGCGGACCTTGACGTTGTAATCCACAACGCGTTTGACAGCTACAAGAACCTTCATGGATTCCTCGTTACTCTCCGGTGAAAAGGAAGTCGCCTAGGCGAACCTGGCGGTTGATGCTCATCGGGCGCAAGGGCACCTCTAAAAACGCCGGCAAACGTGTCAAGTGACCATCGTTCATGATGTTGATGACCGTTCGTCAGTCGTGACTTACAAGTCATTCATTATCGCGGCGTGTAAACTGCGCGCCAAACCTGCGCGGCTCATCACTTTCCAGTGCCATCGCCCTGTCTTTAGAGGTGCTCTTGAAACCAACAGTCAGCCTACGGCGAGCGCAAAACCGCCCGTATCTTGACCGGAACACCTATTCCGGTCAATACGGCAAAATAGCCGTTCATAAGCCGCGTGACTTTGATTTCTCTGGCTTTGAGCCAATTCAAACAAACGTTTGTATTGGACGCTGAGAGTGGTGTAGATATAATGCGCCACCCAAAGAGAAAGGTGGTTACTCGATTGTCCTCTCCCGGCGTTGCGCAGGGATTCAGGGATGCGACACCCAACCTCCCAATTAGAAAAAAAACTGTTGAGCCTTGAGTAGGAGATAACCTGTGGAACGCGAATACATGGAATTCGACGTGGTCATCGTCGGTGCCGGCCCCGCTGGTCTTTCCGCTGCCTGCCGATTGAAGCAGAAGGCCGCCGAAGCCGGTAAGGAAATCAGCGTCTGCGTGGTCGAAAAAGGCTCCGAAGTCGGTGCTCACATCTTGTCTGGTGCCGTGTTCGAACCACGGGCCCTGAACGAATTGTTCCCGGACTGGAAAGCACTCGGCGCGCCGCTGAACACGCCGGTCACCCGCGATGACATCTTCGTGCTGAAAAATGCCGAAAGCGCGCAGAAAATCCCTGACTTCTTTGTGCCCAAGACCATGCACAACGAAGGCAACTACATCATCTCCCTGGGTAACCTGTGCCGCTGGCTGGCCCAGCAGGCCGAGAACCTGGGCGTGGAAATCTACCCGGGCTTCGCCGCCCAGGAAGCCCTGTTCGACGAGAACGGCGTGGTTCGCGGGATCATCACCGGTGACCTGGGCGTTGACCGCGAAGGTCAGCCGAAAGAAGGCCTGTACACCCCAGGCATGGAACTGCGTGGCAAGTACACGCTGTTCGCCGAAGGTTGCCGCGGCCACATCGGCAAGCAGCTGATCAAGCGTTTCAACCTCGACAGCGATGCAGACGCCCAGCATTACGGCATCGGCCTGAAAGAAATCTGGGAAGTCGACCCGGCCAAGCATCAGCCTGGCCTGGTGGTCCACACCGCCGGTTGGCCGATGGACATCATGGGCACCGAGAACACCGGTGGCTCGTTCCTCTATCACCTGGAAAACAACCAGGTGGTGGTCGGCCTGATCGTCGACCTGTCCTACAGCAACACTTACCTGTCGCCGTTCGACGAGTTCCAGCGCCTCAAGCATCACCCGGTGCTCAAGCAGTACCTGGAAGGCGGCAAGCGCATCAGCTACGGCGCGCGCGCCATCTGCAAGGGCGGCCTGAATTCGCTGCCGAAAATGGTCTTCAAGGGCGGCGCGCTGATCGGTTGCGACCTCGGCACCCTGAACTTCGCCAAGATCAAAGGCAGCCACACTGCAATGAAGTCCGGCATGCTGGCCGCCGAATCCGTGGCTGACGCGCTGTTCGCTGACCTGGACGGCACTGCAGAGCTGACCACTTACGTCGACGCGTTCAAGAAGAGCTGGCTCTACGACGAACTGTTCGCCAGCCGCAACTTCGGCCCGGCGATCCACAAGTTCGGCGCTATCGTCGGTGGCGGTTTCAACTGGCTCGACCAGAACATCTTCGGCGGCAAACTGCCGTTCACCCTGCACGACACCAAGCCGGATTACGCTTGCCTGAAGCTCGCGGCCGACTGCAAGAAGATCGACTACCCGAAACCGGACGGCAAGATCAGCTTCGACAAACTCAGCTCGGTGTTCATCTCCGGTACCAACCATGAAGAAGAACAGCCTTGCCACCTGAAGCTGACCGACCCGAGCATCCCGATCAACAAGAACCTGCCGCTGTACGATGAGCCAGCCCAGCGTTACTGCCCGGCCGGCGTGTACGAAGTGATTACCAAGGAAGATGGCGAGAAGCGCTTCCAGATCAACGCCCAGAACTGCGTGCACTGCAAGACCTGCGACATCAAGGACCCTTCGCAGAACATCACCTGGGTGACGCCGGAAGGCGCTGGCGGCCCGACTTACCCGAACATGTAAGCCGAGCGCTGAACAACGAGGCTCCCGAACGGGGGCCTTTTTGTTGCCTGCGATTTTACTGACGGCACAAAAAACCAATGTGGGAGCGAACTTGCTCGCTCCCACAGTGTTTTGCATTCAAACCTTGAGACCCAGCTCCGCCGACAACCGCGCCGTGACCCCTTTGATCAGGGGAATCAACTCGGCCATTTTTTCCAGCGGCATATACGGCACGGTACTGGCGATGCTGATGCCGGCGACGATACGCTTGCTGGCATCACGAATCGGCGCCGCCACGCAACGGATCGACGGTTCGTTGTCCTCCAGGTCGAACGCATAACCTCCGGCCACATATTCGATCATGCGTTGCTGAAATTGCTCCCAGGACTGCTCCGGGTGCTGCGGCCAGAACTGATTTTTCCCACCTGCTGGCAGACTGACTTCGTACAACCGTTGCCACTCTTGTGGCGTGTCGTCGAGCATCAGTGCCTTACCGATGCCGGTACGCGCCAACGGCATGCGATGGCCGACCCGCGAGCGCATTTCCGGGCCGTTGCGTCCCGGATTCTTGTGCAGGTACAACACTTCGTCGCCTTCACGGATCGCCAGGTGAATGGTGTCACCGGTCAACGCCGACAACTCATCCAGATACGGCCCGGCCAGGGTGACCAACGGCAGTTCTTCGCGCGCCTGAAACCCCAGTTCGATCAGCTTCGGCCCCAGCAGGTAACCGACTTGCGGCACCACCCGCAGATAACGTTCGTCGACCAGGCAACTGGCCAGTCGATGAGTGGTGCTGCGCGTGGTTCCGATCAACCGGGCGATCTCCTTGAGATCACGGGCGCCACTGGCCACCGCCTGAACCACACCCAAACCTCGAAGCAGTGTCTGGGTGCCGGTCGGCGCGGCGTCCTTGGCGATTTTTGGGGCGTCTTCCTGCATATCCAGCCTTTACCGTTGAGCGAGTGAACGGGCGGCATTATGGTCGCCCTCCTGCTGCGACTACAACTTGATACGCTCGACCTTGCCCACCAGCAAAATGTAGGAAAGTGCACCCAGCAATGCCAGAACCGAGATGTAGGTGATCGCCGGAGCAAAGGACTCACCGCTGGCAAGGAAACCGATGACGATTGGCGTGGCGATGGCCGACAGGTTGCCGATGAAGTTGAACACGCCACCGGTCAGTCCCAGCAAACGTGCCGGTGCCAGCGTGGAAACCAGCGACCAGGTGATCGACGCCAGACCGTTGCCGAAGAACGCCAGGGCGAGGAAGGCAATCACCAGCGGCGTCGACTCGACGAAATTGGCGCCGATGATCGAAGTGGAAATCAGCAGGCCACTGATGATCGGCAATTTGCGAGCGAAACCGACCGTGTACCCGCGACGGATCAGGAAATCCGAAAAGAAACCGGAACACAGCACACCGACGAACGCTGCGAGAAACGGCAGCGATGCCAGCAAGCCGGATTTGATGAAGTCCATCCCACGGTATTTCACCAGGTAGGTCGGGAACCACGTCAGGAAAAACCACAGCGTCGAGTTGAGGCAGAACTGGCCGAGGTAGATGCCCCAGAGTTTGCGCTTGCTCAGGACGATCCCCAGGTCGGCCCAGCTGAATTTGGCCTTCACCTTCGCTTGCTCGGCCTGGATGTCCACCAGCCCGCCGCCTTCGCGGATCAGGTCGATTTCGGCCTCGTTGGCACCTTTGAAGTCACGCGGTTCGCGATACACCGCGTACCAGATCACGGCCCAGAGAATGCCTACCGCGCCTGTGGTGACAAACACCATGTGCCAGCCGAATTCGTGCTGAAGCCAGGCCAGTACCGGCGTCAGGAACGCCAGGCCGACAAACTGTCCAGAGGTGTAGAAACCGATGGCCGTGGCGCGCTCGCGCTCGGGGAACCAGGTGGTTACAACGCGGCTATTGATCGGATAGGCCGGCGCTTCCAGGGCACCGACGGCCATGCGCAAGACGAACAGCGCGATGAAGCTGCCGGCGAAGCCGAGCATCACCGTGGCAATCGACCACAACAGCAGCGCGACGGTGTAAAGAATGCGCGGAGGCACCCGATCCACCAGCCAGCCACCGGGGATCTGCATGGCGGCGTAGGTCCAGCCGAAGGCCGAGAAAATCAGGCCGACGTGAATCGGGTCGATGCCCAGTTCGCTGGTCAGCGCCGGGGCTGCGATCGACAGGTTGCTGCGGTCCAGGTAATTGATCACCACCGTGATGAACAGCAGGACCATGATGAAAAAACGCTTGCGGCTGGGCGTCACCAACGTCGCCTGCCCGGTGAGGGTTTGCGGTTGCATGAGGAGTGCCTCTTCTTATGTTTATTGAGGACGATTGGAAAATTTGCACTGTCTCTGTGGAGGCGGGCTTGTCCGCGATGGCGGCGGCACATCCGGCATTGATGTGACCGACAGGACGCTATCGCGGGCAAGCCCGCTCCCACAGGTTATGTGTCAGGAGAAACTCACCACTCGGCAAAACTGCCATCGGCATGGCGCCAGATCGGGTTGCGCCAGCGGTGGCCGATGGCTGCGCGTTCGATCACGTACTCCTCGTTGATCTCGATACCCAGGCCCGGACCGTTGGGGATTTTCACGAAGCCTTTGTCGTAGTCGAACACCCGCGGATCCTTGACGTAATCCAACAGGTCGTTGCTCTCGTTGTAATGGATGCCCAGGCTCTGCTCCTGAATGAACGCGTTGTAGCAGGCCGCGTCCAGTTGCAGGCAGGCGGCCAGCGCAATCGGGCCCAGCGGACAATGCAGCGCCAGCGCCACATCGTAGGCTTCGGCCATGTTGGCAATCTTGCGGGTTTCGGTGATACCGCCGGCGTGGGACGCATCGGGCTGGATGATGTCGACATAGCCTTCGCTGAGCACGCGTTTGAAATCCCAACGGGAAAACAACCGTTCGCCCAGGGCAATCGGCGTGCTGGTCAGCGGCGCCAGCTCTTTCAGCGCTTCATAGTTTTCGCTGAGCACCGGCTCTTCGATGAACATCAGTTTGTACGGGTCGAGCTCTTTCATGAGCACCTTGGCCATGGGCTTGTGCACCCGGCCATGAAAGTCCACGCCTATGCCGACGTTCGGGCCCACCGCGTCTCGCACGGCAGCGACGTTGGCCAGGGCCAGGTCGACTTTTTCGAAGGTGTCGAGGAATTGCAGCTCTTCAGTGCCGTTCATTTTCACCGCGGTGAAACCGCGCCCCACCGCTTCTTTCGCGGCACGCGCGGTATCTGCAGGACGGTCGCCGCCGATCCACGAATAGACACGAATCTTGTCACGCACCTGGCCGCCCAGCAGGTCGCTGACCGACACACCCAACGCCTTGCCCTTGATGTCCCACAACGCCTGATCGATGCCGGCCAGTGCGCTCATGTGGATCGCGCCGCCACGGTAGAAGCCTCCGCGATAGAGCACGGTCCAGATGTCTTCGATGTTGCGTGGGTCTTTGCCGATCAGGTAGTCGGACAATTCCTCGACGGCGGCCGCCACGGTGTGGGCGCGGCCTTCGACCACGGGCTCGCCCCAACCGGTGACGCCCTCGTCGGTTTCGACCTTGAGGAAGCACCAGCGCGGCGGAACGATGAAGGTGGTCAGTTTGGTGATTTTCATCTTCTTGTCTCTCTTGTTCGGATGCAGCGCACGCAGCGCCAAAAGTCTTAGCGAAGGGATTTCCAGGCAGCGACGTAGGCCTTGGCATTGGCCGCCACTTGCGCAGGGGTCATGCCTGGCTTGAACAACCCGGAGCCGAGGCCGAAGCCCTTGACGCCAGCATCGATGAACACCTGCATGTTGTCCGGGGTGATGCCACCGACCGGTGCCAGAATCGTTCCTGCCGGCAACACCGCGAGCCATGCCTTGACGACCGCCGGCCCCATCTGTTCGGCCGGAAACATCTTCAGGATGTCCGCCCCTTCGGCCAGTGCCGCAAAGGCTTCGGTCGGCGTGGCGACACCCGGCGACAGGTACAGCCCCGCAGCTTTCGCGGCGCGCAATACCTTGGGATCGCTATGAGGCATGACGATCACCTGACCGCCCGCCGCTTTCACTTGCTCGACCTGTTCCGGTGTCAGCACCGTGCCGGCACCGATCAGGCAATCGGCGGGCAAGGTGCTGCGCAGGATACGGATGCTTTCGTACGGCTCCGGGGAGTTGAGCGGTACCTCGATAACGCGAAATCCGGCCGCATACAGGACTTCGCCGATGGCCGCCGCTTCTTGCGGACGCAAGCCGCGCAGGATCGCGATCAGACCGTTTTGCGCCAATGCTTGTTTGAGCATGTTCAGAGCTCCAGTCAGGTTTAACGGGATGGGTTGGGCGTGATCAGTCCGGCGGCCAGCGCCAGTTGCCACAGCCCGCGTTCGGTGGCCTGCTCGGCCTGGGACACCCGGGCAAACCCGCACGCGTCGAGGGCCCGGCTGTAACGCGTACAGAGTTGGGCGTTGCCGATGAGGATGATTGACGGCAGGTGCACACTGTTGCGCCGATGTCGCAGGACGCTGGCCAGGGCCGACAGTTCATGGCCGATCAACAGGCCGGACAGGTAATCCGGTTGTGCGGTGGCGCTCAGCTCCCCCGTCAGCCCGAGGCTGCGAGCGCTGAACATTGTCGAGAGCACACCGGTTTCGCCGTCCGCCGACAAAGCCACCTGCACGCCGCGGTCAAACGCTTCGCCATCGAACGACCCGCCGCGTTGCTGGGTACGCCCCAGAATGCTGTGTTCGCTGAGCACGGCGAAGACTTCGCCGGTCATGAAAGTGTCGAAATGGACGATGCAGCCGTCGGCCACTTCCACCCATTTCGAATGACTGCCCGGCAGGCCGATCAACAGATCGGCGCCCGCCTCGTCCGGCAGCGTTTGCAGCACGCCGAGCACTTGGGTTTCTTCGCCGCGCATCACGTTGGGCAAGCGCGAGCGCTGGATCACACCCGGCACGATGTGCACGTCGACACCGCGAAGACTGCGTACGGTTTGCAAGGCGGTGCCGAGGGTGGCGACGTTTGCCGGCGTATCGCGGTAGGCCGCTTCGCACCAGCCCTGGGCGCTGCCGACCATGCCACAGGCAATCACCGGAAGACCGGGCTGCTCGTCGAGCCAGTCGCCGCATGCCTGGTCAAAGGCCAGTTCAAAACCGTCGGTGCATTCCCGGCCGGCAATGACGCGCGGCGCCTTGGGCAACTGCATGATCCCCGACGACAGCGAACGCTGTTCGAGCACTTGGCCACCTTCGGCCAGTTTGTAAGCACGTAATGAGGTTGTCCCCCAATCGAGCGCGATCAATTGCGCCAGCATCGCTTCACCTGTTTTGGTTTTTGGCAGTGAGTGAGCTGGACTATAAACCCGGACGGCGAAAAATCTCAATATATAAATATCAATCCCATATATTGGGAGAAGACAAAAAAAGATCGCAGCGTTCGCTAGCTCCTCGGAATGCATTCCCTTGTAGGAGCTAGCTTGCTAGCGATGGTCGTTAACGATAACGCGTGAAGCCTGACACCCTGCAGTGCTTTCGATTTCTTCGCGAGCAGGCTCGCTCCTACAGGGTTGAGCGTTTAATTACCCTCGGCAAACTCGCGGAGCACTTTGCCGTCCATGCGGTAGCGCACCCACTCTTCCTGTGGCTGCGCGCCCAGGGATTTGTAGAAATCGATGGCTGGGGTGTTCCACTCCAGAACGCTCCATTCGAAGCGCCCGCAGTCGTTGGCACAGGCAATTTTCGCCAAATGCCGCAGCAGGGTTTTGCCGGCACCGCCCCCCCGCTGTTCCGGGGTGATGTAGAGGTCTTCGAGGTACAGGCAGTTGCTGCCCAACCAGGTGGAATAACTGAAGAAGAACACCGCGAACCCGATCGGCAAGCCGTCGCGCAGACAGATCAGGCCATGGGCGGTCGCCCCTTCGCTGAACAGGCTGCGCTCGATGTCGGCGACGCTGGCAATGACTTCGTGGCGGGCACGTTCGTAGTCGGCCAACTCCGTGATGAACGCGAGGATTTGTGGCGCGTCACTGGGGGTTGCCGGGCGGATTTCGATCGTCATGGACGTGCCTTGTCAAAAGTTGAAAACGCCATACTAAGGCGGCGCGCGATTTGTGGCGAGGGAGCTTGCTCCCTCGCCACAGGTCATTACTCCGGCTACGGCTAACCCTTGCATCGCGAACCTCGCACCTAAGATAGACGCCTTGCGTGATAGATAGATGACCTGCCTACTTATCGGGTCAAGGAACTGCGTCATGTCTAGCGCAACACCCCCTGTCTCCAGCAAGTTGTTCGGCCTGTTTTGCCTGGCCAGCTACCTGCTGTCGCTGTCCTATGGTTCGACCTTTTTGCTGTCGCTGTTGATCGGCTCTCGCGGTGGCAACGAGCAGGATGCCGGCAGCGTGATTTCGGCAGCGATGCTCAGCACTTTCGCCGCAGTAATCGTCTCCGGTCACTTGTCCGACTGGCTCGGCGCGGCCCGTTCGGTGGCGCTGTTCGGCCTGTTGCTGGTCGCCGCCAGCCTTGGTTTTGCCTTGACGCCAGGCTTCGGCCACCTGCTGCTGCTTTTCGGGCTGTTGCAAGCTACGCGGCGCAGCGCTCACTCGACTATTCGCTGTTCTTTCTCGGTTTCATGAGCGCGGCGATCAGCGGCCGCCTGCTGATCGCCGGATTCGTGGTCAAGCGCGATCCACTGCGTGCGTCCTGCCTGCTTTCAGGGCTGATGCTCGGTTCGATCCTGATGTTCGGGTTCGTGGTCAACAACGGCTTCAGCTACGTGCTCGCCGCCGTGATGCTCGGGATCGGTTACGGCCTGACCTACTCAGTGATCAACGGCCTGGCCGCCAATGAAGCGCCGAGCGGCACCACCGCACAATCCTTGCTGCTGTTCAGCCTGTCGTACTTCATCGGCGTGTTCGGCTTTCCATTGCTGGCCGGGAAAATCATCGTCGAACACGGCATGGCCACGCTGCTGCTCACCGTGATGGCGGTGGCATCGCTCAATTGGTTGATTACCGTCGGGCGCCTGGCCTGGCGTCGAATCACCACGGTCGAGGCGTTGCAGCGCGCCTGAGCCGTTCGTCGCCCATCAGGCACCCATCGAGATCCGTGGCGGACTAATCAGGTAGGACTCTATTTATTGGAGACAACACCATGAGCCTGTCCCGGTTGACCGCCCTCGCCCTCGCTGCGCTGCTGTCCTCTAGCGCCTTCGCCGGGAACACCGGCCCCACCAACCCTGTGGAAAAACCCAAGGCCCCGGCCGTCCAGAGCGCCCCCGGCATGAACACCGACGGTGCGGGAATCGACAACCGTTTGCCGCCTTCCACCGGGACCGATCCACGCACCCAGGGCAACGACCCCGGGCGCCAGGGCGGCTTCGACTTGCCGGACACCGAAACACCCGATAGCACCGGCGGCGGCCTGGGCTCAAGCACCAGCGGTAACTCGGGCAAAGCCGGCGGAATCAGCCAATAGCTGCCACCCCTGAAAGCAGGATTGCTGTCCAGCTTTCGGGGTGCAGATCAGCTATCGCGAATCGCCTTCAGGAGCCGGCTTGCCAACGATGGCGACAGATCAACGGCTAGAGCCAACGCCAATCAACGCATCCACTTCAGCCACCCCTGGCGAAGTCGCAGGCCCCCAGCGAGTCACCGCCAAAGCCGCCGCCGCATTCGCCCGCCGTGCTGCTTCAAACGCCGACAATCCCTGGGCCAGCCCCGCCACGAACACCCCGGCATGGGCATCGCCCGCACCATTGCTGTCCACCGCGTCGACCTTGAAGCCCGGCACATGCCGACGCTCAGAACCCTGGCTGATCCAGCAGCCTTGCGGCCCATCGCGCACGACCATCAACACCCTGGCCGGCAGATGGTCGGTCAGGCGCGTCAGCGCGTCGGAGATGTCCGACGCCCCGGTGAATCTCAGCGCCTCGACCGCGTTGCTGGTCCACAGGTCGATACGTGGCAGCAACGCTTGCATCAGCGGTGCATCCGGTGAATCCACCAAGGGACCCGGATCGAATACCACCTTGATAGCGCTCGGCAACGCCAGCACCCAGTCCACCAGCGCCTGGGCCTTGCCGACGTGCAGCAGGCTGTAGCCACTGACGTAGACATAGTCCCCCGCCTCGACCGACACGCCCGCCAGGTCTTCGGCAGTCAGTTCGCCCTCAGCGCCGATATAGGAAACGAAACTGCGCTCGGCCGAGGCGTCGGTGATGGCGACACACAACCCGGTATCGCGCTCGGCGCGCTGAGTGATGCCGATCCGGATGCCCTCCGTGTTCATCGCCTCGCGCGCCAGGTCACCGAAGCGCCCGGTGCCATGCCGGCCCAGGTAGACCACCGGCAGACCGTTGCGCCGGGCGGCGGCCATCACATTGAAACCGCCACCCGCTTCGAAACGGGCCGATTGCGCCAGCACGTCGCCACCTGCTTGCGGCAATTTATCCACGGCCATGACCAGGTCGATGATGACCTGGCCGGTGTGCAACAACCTAGGCATGGGCATTCTCGATCAATGCGGCGCGACGATCCTTCGCCCCGCCGAGCACCCAATAAATCCCGCCAGCGACCACGAAGGTCACGATCCAGCCAAGGCCGTTATGGCCCAGCCACGAATCGGACAGAAAGCCTTTGAACCAGACGTTTTCTGCGGTGGTGCCAATGGTGGTGAAACTGAAACCGAGCACAATGGCGATGGCCCAGGCACCGAAGGCTCGCCATTCGACGCCGCCGCGATACCAGTAGGCGCTGCTCGGGCTGACATCCAGCAAGTCCTTGGGGCTGTAGTAGTGACGATGGATCAGGTCGACCACGAAGATCCCGACCCACGCGGTGATCGGCACTGCCAACAGGGAAATGAAGGTGATGAACGGACCATAGAAACTGTCGGCGATCAGCATGAAGTAGATCGAACCGGCGAAGATCGCGACGATGTCGACCACCACGGCGTAGACGCGCTTGACCTTCAAGCCGAGGGTCAGCGTGGTCAGGCCGGCGGAATACACCGAGAGGTTATTCGACAGCAGCAGCCCGCCGAATGCGGTGATCAGGTACGGCACGGCCATCCAGGTCGGCAGCATGTCGCGGATCGCGATGATCGGATCGGTGGCCTGGGCCAGGTCGTTATTGCCCACCGACAGCAGGCCGCCGAGGGTGATCAACAGCACCAGCGGAATGCCCGCGCCGAATGCCGCCGACGCCACCAGGCGCACAGCCTTGACGCTGCGGTGCTGGTAGCGCGACATGTCGGCCCCTGCGTTGGCCCAACCGATCCCGGTGCCCGCCGCCATGGTGCCGACGCCGATGATCATGGCGCTCAGTGGCGCAGGCGTGGCGTTGAATACCGCGCTCCAGTCGATGGTGGCGCAGAGGAAACCGCCGACCAGAATGTTCAGCGCGCCGAACACGTAGGTCGCCCATTTCTGGATCACCAACAGCGTGGCGTGACCGAGGCCGGACACCGACAGGGTCAGCAACACGAAAATCGCGATGAACAGCAGCGTCAACAGCGGTGCGCTTTTCGCTTCCACCGGCGAGCCGAACAGAATGGAACACAACGACAACAGCACGAACGCGGCGGTGGTGGTGTTGACCGTTTCCCAACCCAGGCGCGACATCAGTGAGACCAGGGTCGGGCCGATGTTGCCGCGTACACCGAAGATCGCGCGCGACAGGGTCAGGCTCGGTGCCCGGCCTCGACGACCGGCGATGGAGATGATCCCGACCACCGCGAAAGAACCGGCGGCACCGAGGATCGCGACGATGATCGCCTGCCATATCGCCAGGCCGCGAAACGCTATGAGGGTCGCGCCCAAAGGCAGGCCGAGGATGGAAATGTTGGCGGCGAACCAGACCCAGAACAGTTGCAAGGGATGACCGTTGCACTCGGCTTCCGGCACCGGTTCGATGCCACGGGTTTCCAGTTGTCCGGCATTTTGCCCGGCGGTTGATGAACTCATGAAAAATGCTCCTGTTTGCCTTTTTTGTGGTTGTGGGCAATGACGGATGTCGATACAACAGCCCGGCCATCCTGGCCTTGTTGGTGCGCACTATTGCGGTTTATCAAATTGATTCGGTGGTGCACCCATCGCAGGCAAGCCCGCTCCCACAGGGTCACAGCGATCCTGTGGGAGCGGGCTTGCCCGCGATGGCGTCAGCGCTATCAACGCAAAGCCAATAGCCCCTGCACCAGTGGCTTCAGCTCCAGATCATTGACAGCCTTGACCGTGTCGATCAACGCGACAGGCCAACTCTCAAGGCCCAGGCAGGCCCCGAGCATCGCGCCGAGAATCGCTGCGATGGTGTCGGTGTCGCCGCCCAGGCTGGCGGCCATGCACAGCGCTTCGAAGGCATTCATCTCACCGATGGCCACTTGCTGCGCCAGGGCAAACGCTACCACCACCGATTCCTGTGATGCCACCGAAGTGCCAATCACGTCGTACAGCAGGTCGGCCAACAACGCCTTGTCGCTGTCGATGCTGATGCTCCGCGCCCAACTGATGCGCGAGGCAATGCGTCCGCCGGCAACCCAATGGCCATGGCTTTCGGCTTGCTGGGCGACTTGCTGGCCAAGGTTCAGCGCTGCCCCCAAATCCATGCCGTTGATCCCGGCCGAAACCACCGCCGCCACCGCCGCCGCGCTCGAAATACCCAGCGTGGTGTTATGGGTCACCTGGCAGGCCTGGACCACGGCATCGATAAAACGCGCGGGATCTGCGACGTCGGCGGCGATACCGACCGGGGTGATGCGCATCGCCGCACCGTTGGTGGTGCCGTAACGCCCCGCCTCTTCCGGCGAATGACCGGCCAGGATCATTTCAATTGCACGTTTGGTCGATGGCCCGAGCAAATCCTGGGAGCCCCTGGCCTGCATTTGGGCTTCCCATTCGATCAAGCGCCGGGCGAGCAGCGCCGGTTCGATCCTGCCCTTGCCGTCGATCAACAACTGGCCGACCAGGATCGCCTGTTCGGTGTCGTCAGTGATCGAGCCCCTGGGCATGTTGGGGGCAATCGGTTGCAAGGGGCCGGCGTCTTGCAGGTCGGTGATTTCGCCGAAGCGCGCCTTGATTTCCGGGCGGCTCAGGGATTGGGTCGGCATGCCCAGCGCATCACCCAGGGCCAAGCCATAGAATGCGCCAAGTGCACGGTTGAGCGCCGTCATTGCGCCGCTCCAAACTGCAGGTGAAGACGAAAGTGCACAGGGTCGAGCAAGCTTTCCACCTGCTCCATGAAACGGTTTTGCCGGTCGTACGTGGTGCGCAAGGCTTTCAGGAATACCGTGCCGACCGGGCGGCCCAGCAGTTCGGCGTCTTCGGCGTTCAGCGGTTCGGCACCGATCCATTGATCGCCGCGTTCACCGATATAGCCATAGGCCGCCAGGGTGATGGTCAGGGAATTGTCGATCAGACCGACACGCGGCAGGCTTTCCAGACCTCCGGTGGCGGGCATCAAGGAGCGTTCGAGGGAGACCAGCGTGCCATCGTTGGAACGGCGGCGTCGGTCGAGCGTAATGAACTGGTCGGTGCCGAAACGCGACAGCAGGTCAGGACGGGTCACCGCCTCCAGCCGCAGCACTTCGGTGTTGACCAGCGCGCCGCTGTCGGCCAGGGCCTGGGCCCAGCCGTTGCGCTGGTCGAGCATCACACCGTCGAAGGTGACGATGGAGCCTACCCCGCTTTGCGTCGCAATGTAGTTGCGCCGTTTCAACTCGGCCAGGGCTTCACGCAAAGTACCTCGGCTGACTTTGAATTCTTGAGCCAACTGATGCTCGCCCGGCAGATGAAAGCCGTCCTCCATGAGGCCGCTTTCAATGCGCCGGATGAGTTCGTCGACCACCCGTTGTTTCTTGTCGAATCGTACCTGTCTAATCATGTACAAATTGATACCCGAAACGGGTTGGGGCGGGCAAGGAATATTTAAGGGAGGTGACAGGAGGATGCGATTGTTCGCGAGAGCGGGAGTGAGTCAGTCATGCCGCCATCGTGGGCAAGCCACGCTCCCACAGATTACGCAAAAACCTGTGGGAGCCTGGCTTGCCCGCGATGGCGCTCGTGGGAGCAGCGAAAATCTCAGCGCTGTTTCAAACGGTCAATCACCACCGCCAACAGCAGGATCGAACCCCGAATCACATACTGGTAAAACGTATCGATGTTCTTCAGGTTCATTGCATTCTCAATGATCGCCAGAATCAACACCCCGGCAATCACGTGCCGGATCATGCCGATCCCGCCACTCAACGAAACCCCGCCCAGCACGCATGCCGAGATCACCGTCAGCTCGAAGCCCTGGCCGATCATCGGCTGACCCGAGGTCATGCGCGAAGCCAGAATCACACCGGCCAACGCGCCAATCAGGCCATGCACGGCGAAGATAATGATCTTGGTCCGGTCAACGTTGACCCCGGCCAGCAGCGCCGCTTCCTGGTTACCGCCGATGGCCATGGTGTTGCGGCCATAGGTGGTGTAGTTGAGCAACCAACCGAAGAACAGGAAGCAGACGATGGTAATCAGGATCGGCACCGGCACACCGAACAGTTGGCCATTGCCGAACACGAAGAACGATTCCTGGGACACGCCCACCGCTTTGCCGTTGGCGAAGATGTAGGCCAGGCCGCGCACGATCTGCATGGTCGCCAGCGTCGTGATCAACGCGTTGACCCGCAGCTTGGCAATCACGATCCCGTTGATCAGCCCGACGATCAGCCCCATGACCAGTGCCGCACAGACACCCAGAAACACGCTGTTGGTGTCGCGCATCACCACGGCGGCGACGACCCCGGCACAAGCGATCACCGAGCCCACCGACAAGTCGAAATGCCCGGACGCCAGGCAGTACAACATGGTGCAGGCGGCAATCCCAGTGGTGGAAATCGCCAGGCCCAGGCCACGCATGTTCAGCGGTGACAGGAAATTGTCGATCAGCAAGGTGCAGAGCACGAAGATCCCCACAGCCGCCAGCAGCATCACCCAGTCATCGAGAAAGCGTCGCAGGTCCAGAGGCTTGCGCACGGTCGGCAGGGTTTCGTTTTGGGTTGTCATCATAGTCACCTCTCAGTTCGCCACGCCGTCAGCGCGTTGGCGCGGCAAAGCCAGTTGCAGCAAGTTGGATTCGTTGGCCTGTTCGCGGCTCAGTTCGCCGCGCATGGCGCCTTCGCACAGCACCAGGATGCGGTCGGAAATACCCATCACTTCCATCAGGTCGCTGGACACCACGATCACCGAAATACCGTCGGCGGCCAGGTTGTGGATGATCTGGTAGATCTCGGCCTTGGCGCCGATGTCGATACCGCGAGTGGGCTCGTCGAGCAGCAACACTTTCATCGGCATCGACAGCCAGCGACCGAGAATGGCCTTTTGCTGGTTGCCGCCGGATAGAAACTTGATCTGTTGTCCGGCATGCGGCGTTTTTACTTTCAGTGCCTTGATCTGCTTGTCGGCGTTGCCCTTTTCCCACAGCCCGCGCAACAGGCAGCCAAACGTGGAATGGGCGCCGCGCGCACTGATGTTGATGTTTTCGGCAACGCTGGAGAGCGGCATGATGCCCTCCTTCTTGCGATCCTCCGGGCACAGCAGAATCCCGGCGGCGATGGCGTCGCGGGGTGAACGCAACTTCAATTCGTGGCCGCGCAGTTCAAGGCGTCCGGCGGTGTTGCGCGTAAGCCCGCTGAGCATGCGGAACAGCTCGGTACGGCCGGCGCCCACCAGACCGAACAGGCCGAGAATCTCGCCTTTGTGTGCCTCGAAACTCACCGGTTCGCGCAAGCCTGGCCCGAGCAGGCCGTCGACTTTCAGGGCCACCGCACCACGCTGGCGAGGACGGTAATCGTAGATGTCCTGGATGTCGCGACCGACCATGCACGTGACCAATTGATCGTGGGTCAGTTCGCTCATGTCCTCGAAGGTGCGTACGTAGCGACCATCCTTGAACACCGTCACCGCGTTGCAGATACGGAACACTTCTTCCATGCGATGGGAGACGTACAGCACCACTTTGCCCTCGTCACGCAGGCGGGCGATGATCGCCATCAAACGATCGATCTCCCGCGCCGACAGGCTGCTGGTCGGCTCATCGAAGGCAATCACATGGGCGCCACGGGACAAGGCCTTGGCGATTTCCACCAGTTGCCGTTGCCCGAGGGACAGGCGTCCGACTTTTTCCTGGGGGTCGATTTCTTCGGCCAGTCCCTTGAGGCAGGCCAGCGCTTGCTGGCGCAGGGTACGGCGATTGATCAAGCCGAAACTGGCTGGCAAATGACCAAGGAACAGGTTTTCCGCCACGGTCATTTCCGGCACCAGGTGCAGTTCCTGGTGGATCACCGCGACGCCATTGCCGATGCTGTCGGCGGTGGACCTGAAGGCCATCGTCTGCTCGCCGATCTGCAAGTCGCCGCTGCTCGGGGTATAGGCGCCACCGAGGATTTTCAGCAGGGTCGACTTGCCGGCGCCGTTCTCGCCCATCAGGGCATGAACCTGCCCGGGATGGGCGACGAAGCTGATGCCATCCAGCGCCTTCACACCGGGAAAGGTTTTACCGATCCCGTTGAAGCGCAAGCTGCCACCGCCACTAAAGGAACGGCCGGTGCGTTGTTGTATGTGTGTTTGCGCGTGCATAACCACCTCATGACACAGATCAGGCAACCCCGTTGCCGGGGCTGCCGATGAAATCAACCCGTCCTCAGTTCCACAGACCGATCTTTTCCAGCTCCTGCTTGAAGTTGTCGCGGGTAATCAGTGTCACGTCATCCATGGCAGTGTATTTCGCCGGTTCTTTGCCGGTGGTGACCCACTCGTACATCATGCTGGCGGTGTTGTAGCCCTCGATGTGCGGGCTTGGCAGCATCGAGCCATAGAAGCCACTGTCAGGTTTCTTCAATTCACCGATGGCATCGGTGCCGTTGATGCCGATGCCGATCACATTCTTCGCCGCGAAACCGGCAGCTTCCGTGGCGCGCACGCCGCCGAGCACGGTGTTGTCGTTCATGCCGCCGATGATCAGGTTCTTCGCCGCGCCCGGCAGCTTCACCAGCGCCGAGTTGGTGGCGTCCATGCTGCCCGGCACGTCGAGGGTTTTCAGCGCCGAGAACAGGATGTGATCCTTCGGCATGCCGGCGTCTTCCAGCGCCTTGACCGAACCGTCGGTGCGTTTCTTGCCGGTGTCGAGTTCGTTGTAGGTGTTGATCACCGCGTAGGTGTCTTTCCAGTCCCAACCGCGCTTTTTCGCTTCGGTGGCCATGGCATGGCCCTGCTTCTGGCCGACTTCGAACGCTGCCATGCCCAGGTACGGAACCTCTTCCATGAATTTGCCACTGGCATCGACGAAGCGGTCATCGACGGCGATCACTTTCAAGCCGTTGAGCTTGGCTTTGGCCATGATGGCCGGGCCGAGGGATACATCCGGCGGGCAGATCACAAAGCCCTTGGCGCCGTTGGCGGCCAGGCTGTCGATGGCCGACAGGGTCTTCTCGCCATCAGGCACGGCAATCTTGATCAGGGTGAAGCCCTTCTCCTTGCCGGCCTTTTCGGCGAAGGCCCACTCGGTCTGGAACCACGGCTCTTCCGCTTGTTTGACCAGAAATCCGATTTTCACTTCCTCGGCCGCCAGCAGCGTACTGCTCAGGCTGACCGCAGTGACCGCCAGAGCGGCACAGCACAGGGAACGGATTGCACGACGACGATTCATAGGTTTTGACTCCTTGTTATTTTTGTTGAGCATTCTTCGAAAGCGTTCTTTTCAACCAGTGGCGCGGTGAAACCTTATCGCTAAATAGTCATATCGTATGATGATTGAATCTCAGGCGCAGAATGGCGCCTGAAACCCTCATCATTCAGTCGTGGTACATGACCGAGCGCCCACCATCGATGGTGATGCAGGAAGCGTTGATGAACGGCGCCTCATCGCTGGCCAGGAACACGGCCGTCATGGCGACTTCTATCGGCTGACCGATGCGGCGCGGCGGATGCAGGTCGAAGGCACGCTGACGCTCGGCGTAAGGATCGGCAAAACCGTTCCAGTAATCGACGTTCAACTGAGTTTCGATGTAGCCCGGTGCAATGGCGTTGACGCGAATGCCCTTGGGCGCATATTCGATACCCAAGGCACGGGTCAGGCCGAGCAAGCCGTGCTTGGCCACCGGGTACGGGAAGCAGCCGGGAATGATGTGGCTGGAATGGGTCGAGGCAATGTTGATAATGCTGCCGGTGCCCTGCTCGATCATCTGCGGCAAAACGGCCTTGCAGCCGAACCAGGCGCCGTCGAGGTCGATGGCAAAGCAGCGACGCCAGTCTTCTTCGGTCATTTGCAGCGGATCACGGAACACATTGACCCCGGCACAGTTGACCAGCACGTCGATCCGGCCGTGGCGTTCCACCGCCAGCCTGGCCATGGCGTGCAGATCCTGCTGGTGCGAGACGTCGGCCTCGATCGCCACCACATCGGCACCTTTTTCCCGCCAGTGCGCCGCAACCTTTTCGACTTTATCCCCCTGAATATCGCTGATGATCAGCCTGGCTTGCTGAGATGCGAAGCTGGCGACGATCGCTTCGCCGATACCCTGGGCCGCGCCGGTGAGCAACACGACTTTGTTTTTCAAACGCTCGCCCTTCGGCGGTTCGGGTACCGGTGGCAAGGAAAGAGGTTCAGCCATGGATCAAGACTCCTGTTCGAAAGCACGACGAAAACCGGGCATCCGTGGATGTCCGGTCAAAAGGCGTTGAGGCAAGAACAGGCACGCAAAAAACGTTTCAGCTTTGAAACGCTCTGAAGCACTGACTCCGCAAGGGAGGACGGTGGAATATCGCTGCATCACTTCACCTGTTTTGTTTTTCTTAAGTGTGAGTGCATGTAACTGGTGAGGCCGACTATAAACCCGGCCCAGGATAAATCTCAATATATATATTTACATCCCATATTTTGGGATTTATCCCGCAAATCGAGTGCAATGCTTTCCGGGTACGTCCACACGAATCGACAACACGGCCCCATCCAGCGAATGCCCGAGCGGGCTCGCGGCACTGGTGATGTACAGGGTTTTGAGATCGGTATCGCCGAACACGCAGCTGGTGGGGCGACTGACTGGCAGTTCAATCACCCGATCGACTTTGCCGTCCGGGCTGAGCCTGAGCAGGCAGCTGCCGTCCCACCGGGCGTTCCAGATAAAGCCTTCGGCATCCATCGCCGATCCGTCCGGACCGCCGCGCCCATGGGCTGCAAACCAGGTCTGCGCCGGTTCGAGGTTGCCGTCGGTGCGGATGAAATGTTGATACAGCGTGCCATCGAGGCTGTCGCCGAAATACAGGGTGGTGACGTCATCGCTCCACAACAACGTATTGGGAATGCCCAAACCGCGAAGCAGGGGCGTTACCCTGGCGTCGCGGTCAATGCGAAACAGCCCGCCGGTACGCCGCACGATGGGCAGGTCTTCGCCTTGTTCGCCGATATTGTTTTGCATGGTGCCGAGCCAGAGCCGGCCGAGGGCATCGCAACGCGCTTCGTTGGCGCGGTTGCCCGGTTGCGGGTCGGCGACGCAGAGCAACGTCAACCGCGGCTCCAGGCCGGGCGAATCCAGATCAAGTCGATAGACGCCACTGCTCAGGGTCACCAGTGCATCGCCGCGCTCACACGGAATGAACGCCGACACGTGCTCCGGCATCTGCCAGATCTGCACGTTGTCGCCGATCAGCCGCAGCGCTTGCTTGCCGGCGATGTCCGCCCAGTACAGTGCCTGGGTCGGCGCATCCCAGAATGGGCCCTCACCGAGTTGCGCCCGGTGTCCGGTCACCGCAGTCCACGTCATGAAACCTCCTGCTTTCTTATTCTTTTCAGGTCGGAGCCGGTTTGCCGGCGCCCACAGGTTTTTCGTTTTCAGCTGGCTTTTTTGTCGGCCATGACCTGCGGGTAGTAGCGTTTGATCGCCAGGTCAGCGTTGTCGATCAGGGTCATACAGGCCCATACACCCCGCGCGGCATCCCGGGCGGCGATGGCTTGGGCCATGTCTTTATGAATGGGCAAGGTGCGACGCAGTTCGTCGGGGTCGGCGGCGGACACTTCGAAACACACCGCCAGCAAGGCACCGAGGGCCGGCACCATTTGCTCGATGAATTGATTGTGGCTCGCGGCGAGGATGCACTCATGGAAGAGCTGGTCGGCGCGGTTGTAGTCGATGCCACTGTCCACGGCGCGTTCGAGCGCGTTGCAAGCCAGTAAAATCGCCTCGACCTGCTCGCCCGTCGCCCGCTCGCAGGCCCAGCGCACGGCCATGGGTTCGATGGTGCGGCGCAGGTCGAGCAAGTCATCGACGAAGTTTTCCGGCAAGCCGCTGCGCGACAGCCAGCCGACGACTTGTGGGTCGAACAGGTTCCAGCGCCGTACCGGCAACACCCGGGTACCGACCTTCGGCCCGACTTCGAGCAGGCCTTTGGCAACCAGGGTTTTGATGGCTTCGCGGATGACGGTACGACTGACGCCGAGCTGCTCGCCGAGGTCAGCCTCGACCTTGATGGTTTCGCCGGGCTTCACTTGGCCGGTAGCGATCCAGCAACCCAGCCAATCGACGGTCGACGCATGAAAACTGCTGGACATGGATATCCCCAAAGCCATTCGCCAAGGTGGCCACGCTAATCATCATACGATTGACTGTCAAATTGATTTTTTGAAGATACGCAAACCCTGTGGGAGCGACCTTGCTCCCACAGGGTTACGTGTCAGGGTTCAAGGCCGATGCGGAAAAACTCACCCCCACTCCACACGCCCAACCAGCGCTGCCCATCGATCTCGCGACTGACTGCCAGCTCAACCAGTTGGTAAAACACATTGCGATGGATCAGCGCTTCAAGATTAGTGCGCACATGCACGTAAGGCGCCGGTTCCTGGGTGAGTGGATCGACCACCACACGAATCGGGTGTTCGGCACCGGCGTCGGTGGTTTCGTCGACGTTGGTGGTGAAGCGCAGGACCTGTGCCTCGCCCTCGCCTTCCACGTCCACGGCGATGGCCACGAAGGGTGCGTCATCAACCTTGATGCCGACCTTCTCGACCGGCGTGATGAGGAAATAATCATCGCCATCGCGGCGAATGATGGTGGAGAAGAGATTGACCATCGGCTTGCGCCCGATCGGCGTGCCCAGGTAATACCAGGTGCCGTCGCGAGCGATGCGCATGTCGATGTCGCCGCAGAAGTCGGGATTCCACAGGTGGACCGGCGGCAAGCCTTTGGTTTTGGGGATTTGCCCCAACAGGTCGTTGGCTTTTTGCGGGCCACTCATGGCGATCTCCTTTGATTTACTGGTCGCTGAGCCCCAACAGACTACGAGCGTATTGCTCCAGCGGCGGGCCCATCAGGTCTTCCGGCTTTTTGTCGTGGAACGTCAGTAAACCGCCACGACTCTTGATACGTGCAGTATCAATCAAATACTGGGTGCTGGTCTCGATCAACATGATCTGAATCACGCCGCTGTCGATTCCGAGGCGATCCAGCGCCTCTTGGTCCAGCAGTTCATCCGTGTTGCCAATGCGGTCATCGGACTTGGCGAAACGGGTGTAGAGCAGGTAATGGGCACCCACGGCACGGGCTTCGCCCATGGCCTGGTCCAGACCTTCCGGCGTGCGAGCGCGACGAACCATCGGGAAGTATTCGACAAAGCCATCGAAGGCGACTTCGGCGATCACGTTGGGTCGCGGGTAAACGGCACTGCCCGGCGGTACGAATGCACCCTGGGCAATGTAGACGAACGAGTCCGGCTGAATGCGCAGGTTATTCACGCGGCGGCTGTCGCTGTGATCCAGCAGACCGACGTCGCTCATGTGGTAAAGAGTCCCTTCGGCCATATCGCTGACATTCATGCAGCCGCCAAGCGCCAAAACGGCCAGCAGCAAAACCAGGCTACGCATCCTATCCTCCAGAGGCCGGTGTCGGAAAACCGGCGAATGGCCATGGGATGCAGCTTTTGCGCCACCTCATGGACGTCGCCGCCTGATCCAACGCAATCGCGGGCAAGCCACGCTCCCACAAGTATCTGCGTAAAACCTTGTGGGAGCGTGGCTTGCCCGCGATGAGGCCGGTTCAGCCGCCGATAATCTTCATGACTGTCGCACCACCGGAAAACGCCACCTCCTGCTTGTCGCCCAACGCCTTGACCAGCAACCGCTGCAAGGCCGGCAATGCCTGATGACGCGGTTTGTCCAACAGATCGCCGACGTAGTGACGATTGCTCGAGGACAAACAGCCATGCAACCAGCCGGTGGAGGACAGGCGCAGCCTGGAACAGGTGCGACAGAACGGCACGCTTTCGTTGGCAATTACACCGAAATGGCCCATCCCCGGAATCTCGTAGCGCACGGCCGTGGCATCGAGTGGGGCATCGGCCTGGAGATATTCGTAGCGTTCGCCGATCAGACTCAACAACTGCTGAAGGCTGACAAACTGCTGCAGGAAGGCGTTGGAGTCGCTGGCCAGGTGGCCCATTCGCATCAATTCGATGAAGCGCAGTTCATAGCCACGCTCCAGGCAGTACTCGAGCAGTGGCATCACCTGGTCAAGGTTCTGGCCACGCAACGGCACCATGTTGACCTTGATCTTCATGCCAGCGGCGCTGGCCTGGTCCATGCCGTCGAGCACGGTCGCCAGATCGCCGCCACGGGCAATGCCGCGAAAGGCGCTGGCGTCGAGCGTATCGAGGGAAACGTTGATGCGGCGAATGCCGGCATGGACCAGCAACGGCAGCTTTTTCGCCAGCAGTTGACCATTGGTGGTCAGGCTGATGTCTTCCAGGCCCATCTGGCCGACGGCGGTCATGAAGGCTTCGAGCTTGGGGCTGACCAGCGGCTCGCCGCCGGTGATGCGCAAGCGCTCGATGCCTGCCGCTTCAATCAGATACGCCACGCCGCGCGCCATGGCTTCGGCCGACAGTTCATCCTGCGCAGCCACCAGCCGCTTGCCGTTCGGCACGCAGTAGGTACAAGCGTAATTGCAGGCTGAGGTCAGACTGATTCGCAAATTACGAAAGCGCCTGCCTTGACGGTCAACGATCATGGATCACTCCGGCGGAAGAAAATCGAACCGCTAAAACTTGACTCACAAATCAAGTTTTAGCAAGCCCTATGCCTGAGTATATTCCTGCGGTATCGCACCATGTAGCGAATTCATGGCGTCATAAGGCAACTGAATGGCTCAGATGCTCGGGGCGTCGGTGTCGCGCTTGCGCTTGTTGCCCATGCGAACGCCGATGTCCATCAGGAACTGGAAGAAGCCTTCCTGATCTTCCAGCACATTGCTCCAGAACGGCGAGTGATACAGGGCCACGGCACCGTGCACCAGCGCCCAGGATGCGCAGTAATGGAAGTAAGGTGGCACGTCTTCCAGCTTGCCTTCACTGATCCGGCCCTTGATCAGCAAGGTCAGGCGTTCGAAGTTCGAGGCGCGGATCTTGTGCAACTCCTCGATCATCTCCGGAACCTGGTTGCCCTTGACCACCTTTTCTTCCAGGCGATCGAACAGCCGATAGCGTTGCGGGTCACGCATGCGGAATTCGAAATAGGCGCGCGACAGGGCTTCCTTGTCCTTGTCGACGTCGGCCGAATGCAGCAGTTCATTCAAATCGCGCTCGTAGTCGAGCATCAGCCGCAGATAGATCTCGGCCTTGGATTTGAAATGCTTATAGATCGTGCCTTTGCCGATACCGACGGCATCAGCAATCATCTCGACGGTGACACTGTCTTCACCTTGTTCGAGGAACAGCTTGAGCGCGGTATCGAGAATTTCCTGCTCGCGGCGGCGAAACTCACGGACCTTACGAGGTTCTTTATGCATAAGAAAAGGTCTGTAGGGGTCAAAATTCGAAGCCGCGTATTATGCCTAAATTACGCAAAAATGCACGGATCATCCGACCATGTCTGTGTTTCCTGATGAATTCGGACAGGGTCTGCACCTGATGAGAACGCTTCCGAAGCGGGCGTATTCCAAAATTGTTTAAAAACGGTGTCCGGTAAACTGGACTCGGCGTAATAGTGATCAATACTTGAACTGTCGGCGGGGCATCTCCCCCAAGTGTCACGCCGATATTGGTACCAACGGACCGCGTGCCATTGTTTTACTCCTAATGGTCTTAACCCGGATTCACCCCCCAGAACCCGGGTTTTTTTTGCCTGCGATTTAACCTTTTACGTGCGCCAGAGGAAACAGTCGCTTGAAGTTCGCGGTGGTCTGCTCGGCAAATCGCTCGTAGGGCTCACCGCGCAGCATGGCCAGAAACTCTGCCACTTCTCGCACATACTGCGGCAGGTTCGGCTTGCCACGATAGGGAATCGGCGCCAGGTACGGTGAGTCGGTTTCCACCAGCAAACGATCGGCCGGGACTTTGCTGGCCACATCACGCAACGCATCGGCATTGCGGAAAGTGACAATACCGGACAGGGAAATGTAATAGCCCATGTCCAGGGCGGCCTTGGCCATGTCCCAGTCTTCGGTGAAGCAATGCAGAACACCCGCCTGGGGCAGCGCCGCTTCACGCAGCAAGTCGAGGGTATCTGAACGGGCACCACGGGTATGGATGATCACCGGTTTGCCGGTTTGTTGCGCCGCTTGCAGGTGCAGTCGAAAAGACGCCTGCTGCAATTCGGCGGCTTCGGGTTCGTAGTGGTAGTCCAGACCGGTTTCACCAATCGCCACGACGCGCGGGTGATTGAGCTCCTGCAACAGCCAGTCCAGCGCAGGCGCCGCTCCTGGCTGCACATCCAGCGGATGCACGCCCACCGAGCAGTCGACGTCGTCGTAACGCTCGGCCAGCGCTTTGACATCAGCCGCGTTATCGACGCTGACGCCGATACACAGAAAGTGCCCAACCCCGCGCTGACGAGCGGCATCGAGGGCAGCGTCCAGGGATCCGTCATGGGCTGCGAGGTCAAGGCGATCAAGGTGGCAATGGGAATCTACGAGCATAAAAAGGGCTGCAACTTACATCGTATGAGTGGGACGGTCGGACTCGAGGGCTCCGGCCAGATGGGTTTCGATTCGACTGCGGGCAGTGTTTTCAGCATTGTTGAACTGTACGCCAACCCCGGCTGCCCGGTAACGCTTTACCGCTGACAGGTAGCGTCCAGGTTACCTCTGGGCAGGCAGGGACGCCCATTGCACCAGCAGCGCCTCCAGCAGCAGCACCCGATTGAGGTTGGCCTTGCTCAGTACTTTCTGGCGCTGGGCAAGGATCCAGTCCTGGATATTCAGGACTTTGTCCTGCGCGGTCTTCTGCGCCAGGTATTGAATCACCTTGCGCATGTCCGGCAGTCCCAGCCCCTCTTCGTCCTGGGTCAGCTGGTAGCGCAGGATCAGGCTAGACCAGTCGCAGAACCAGTCAAACAACAGTAACAACGGGATCGCATTCCAGCCTTCGGCCAGTTGGGTCGGCGATTGCTGCTGCTTGAGCAGCTTCTTCACGCCATCGACCACTTGCGCACGTTGTTCGCGTACACCTTGAGCCTGCAGGTTGACCGCGGCCAGTGGCGAACCGGCAGCCAGGGTCAGCAATTCAATACGCTCTTCTTGCGAGCAATCCGGCAGCGCTTTCGCCAGCCAGGCCAGACTCATGGCTTCGCTCGGTAGCGGGCAAGCCTGCTGCACGCAGCGACTCTTGATGGTCGGCAGCAAACGGCTCGGCTGGTGGCTGACCAGCAGCAATACGGTATCGCCGGACGGCTCTTCAAGGCTTTTGAGCAAGGCGTTGGCAGCGTTGATGTTCATTGATTCGACGGGCTCGATCAGCACCACCTTGCGTCCGCCCAACTGCGCGGTCTGGACCACGAAGCTGACTAGGTCACGTACCTGATCGACCTTGATGGCCTTGTCGGCCTCTTCCGGTTCGAGAATGTAGTTGTCGGGGTGACTGCCAGCCTTGAGCAACAGGCAGGATTTGCATTCTCCGCAAGCGCCCTGCGCAGTGGGACGCTGGCATAACAGACTGGCCATCAGGCGCTCGGCCAGCGCTCGCTTGCCGATCCCGGCCGGACCGTGCAGCAGATAGGCGTGGGCGTGATGCGTACGACCGGCCAACTGGTGCCAGAGGCTGTCCTGCCACGGATAGGCTTCAGCCACGGGTCAGCTCCAGCAGACGCGGCAGCAAGGCATCGAGGGACTGCTGAACCTGTGCCAGCGGCTGCGCGGCGTCGACCAACACATAACGCGCCGGCTCCGCTGCCGCGCGCTTGAGGAAGGCACTGCGCACCGCATCAAAAAAGGTTCGGCCTTCGAGCTCGAAGCGATCGAGGCGACCACGCGCACTGGCGCGGGCCAGGCCCACTTCCACCGGCAAATCGAAAATCAGTGTCAGGTCGGGACGCAGGTCGCCCTGCACGAAGGTTTCCAGTGTCGCGATACGCTCCAGCGACAAGCCGCGGCCACCGCCCTGATAGGCGTAGGTCGAATCGGTAAAACGGTCACAGAGCACCACAGCGCCCCGAGCCAGCGCAGGGCGGATCACCTCGGCCAGATGCTGGGCCCGCGCCGCGAAGACCAGCAGCAATTCGGTGTCCGGGTTCATCTGTTCTTCAACCGGTGCCAGCAGCACTTCGCGGATACGCTCGGCCAGTGGCGTACCGCCTGGTTCGCGAGTCAGCACGACCTCAATACCGGCGGCGCGCAGGCGCTCGGCCAGGTATTCGCGATTGGTGCTCTTGCCGGCGCCTTCCGGGCCTTCCAGCGTAATAAACAAGCCAGTCACAGGCAGTCCTTAGTCAGAGTCATTGCGGGCTTTGCGGGGCGGCAGCATCCGGCTCGGGAGCAGTCGCTGGCGCAGGTGCAGGATCTTGCGCCGGCACTTGCGGCAGGGCTTCCGGGGCCGGATCGGGTGAAGCAACCGGGATCGGTGCCTGGGCTTCCGCGGCCGGGGCATCCTGCGTGTCGGGCGCGGTGGCAGGCGCCGGACTGGAGCGGTAATCGGCACGACGCTTGAGCTGGAACTCGCGCACGGCGTTGTTGTGGGCATCCAGGTCATCGGAGAACACGTGGCTGCCATCGCCACGAGCGACAAAATACAGGCTGTTGCCAGCCACCGGATTCAGCGCCGCATGAATTGCTTCACGGCCGACCATGGCGATCGGGGTCGGCGGCAGGCCGGCAATCACATAAGTGTTGTAAGGCGTCGGTTCCTTGAGATGGGCACGGGTCAATTTGCCGCTGTACCGCTCACCGAGGCCATAGATCACCGTCGGGTCGGTCTGCAGCAACATGCCCATCGCCATCCGCCGGACAAACACACCCGCAATCTGCCCACGCTCCTGTGGCACGCCGGTTTCCTTTTCCACCAGCGAGGCCATGATCAACGCCTGATAGGGCTCGGTGTAGGGCGCATCAGGGGCGCGCCGCTCCCATTCCTTGGCGAGCACTTCATTGAGACGGTCATAGGCTGTTTTCAGCAGTTCTGCGTCGGACATTCCACGGACGAAGCGATAGGTGTCAGGGAAAAATCGTCCCTCAGGGAAAATTCCGCCATGGCCGAGCTTGTCCATGACCTGGGTGTCGCTCAGGCCGTCCAGGGTGTGATCGAGTTTTTCTTCCTTGGCCAAGGCAGCGCGAACCTGATGGAAGTTCCAGCCTTCGACCAGGGTTACGCTGTACTGCATCATTTCTCCGCGCTTCCACAGATCGATCAGACCTTCTACGGTCATGCCGGGAAGCATGCGGTATTCGCCGCTGTGCAGGGGTTGTTTCGGTAGATTGAAACGCCAGTACAGGCGCAGCCAGAAAGCGTCCTTGATGACGCCATCGGCTTCAAGTCGGTAGAAGGTGCGGGTCGGCGTGGTGCCCTTGGGCACCTCCAGCAGTTCTTCCTGAGCGATATTCAGCGGCTGCACCAGCGCCGAATGAACCTTCCAGGCAGAAGCGCCCAACATCAGCCCTGCCAGAACCAGTCCGGTTTCCAGCAGCAGCAAGAGTTTACGTCTCACGTATCAAGCATCCAGTAGCGCACGGGCAATGGTTTGGAGTTTACGGGTGAGCGGCCCAACCGGCCAGCTCAGTGCGGCATAGGCATGCACGGGCCAAATACCATACACGCTGTTGCAGACAAAGACTTCGTCAGCCCATTGCAGCTGTTCGAGGGTGATATCGGTGATTTGCGTGGGAATGCCCAATGACTCGGCTTGAAACAATATCTCGGCACGCATCACACCCTCCACGCCGCAACGTTTCAGATCGGCCGTGATCAACTCGCCATTGCGCACGAGGAACAGGTTACTGAACACACCTTCGATCACACGCCCCGCCTGATCGAGCATCAGGCCTTCGGCATGTTCGGTGTCTCGCCATTCGGCGCGGGCGATCACCTGTTCGAGGCGGTTCAAGTGCTTGAGACCGGCGAGCAATGGCTGAATGGAAAGTCGTGTCGTGCAGGGGAACAGACGAACGCCCTGCTCGGCATGGGCGGCTGGATAAACGGCTGGAGGATTACCAGAGAGGATACGTCGGGCTTTGGCTGAAGGATCGAAAGCGTAGCCACGCAAGCCATCGCCGCGAGTCACGATCAGCTTGAGCACACCTTCGTCCAGCTCCCTGGCGTAGGCCAGCAGCTCCGTGGCCATCGCATCATGATCAAGGTTGATCGCCAACCGCTGGCACCCCTTGGCCAAACGCTGCAGATGGCGGTCCAGCAACACCGGAAGGCCACGCCGCACGGCAATGGTCTCAAAGAGACCATCACCGTAAGCCAGGCCGCGATCCTTCAGCGACACTGCGTCAGCCGGTTGACCGTCGACCCGGCTTTCCATCAGCCTGCAAACCGGCGGAACACCAGCGAGCCGTTGGTACCGCCAAACCCGAAGGAGTTGGACAGGACGACATCGATATCCATGTTGCGCGCGGTGTGCGGCACAAAATCGAGATCGCAGCCTTCGTCCGGTTCATCGAGGTTGATGGTCGGTGGCGCCACCTGACTGTTGATCGCCAGCACGCTGAAGATCGCCTCGACCGCGCCCGCCGCACCCAACAGGTGACCGGTCATGGATTTGGTCGAACTGACGGCCAGCTTGTAGGCGTGATCGCCGAACACCGAACGGATCGCATTGGCTTCCGCCAGGTCGCCGGCAGGCGTCGAGGTGCCATGGGCGTTGATGTACTGCACTTGATCGCCATTGATCCTGGCATCGCGCAAGGCATTGGTGATGCAGCGCGCAGCACCGGCGCCATCAGCCGGAGGCGAGGTCATGTGATAGGCATCGCCACTGGTGCCGAAACCGATCAGTTCGGCATAGATGGTCGCGCCGCGCGCCTTGGCGTGTTCCAGTTCTTCAAGAACCAGCGCACCGGCACCATCGGAAAGCACGAAGCCATCACGGCCCTTGTCCCATGGGCGGCTGGCGCGGGCCGGCTCGTCATTGCGGGTCGACAAGGCGCGAGAGGCACCAAAGCCGCCCATGCCCAGGCCACAGGCCGCCATTTCGGAGCCGCCGGCAATCATCACGTCAGCTTCGTCGTACATGATGTTGCGTGCAGCCATGCCAATGCAGTGCGTACCCGTGGTGCAAGCGGTGGCGATGGCGTAGTTAGGTCCCTGTGCACCCAAGTGGATCGACAGGAAACCGGAAATCATATTGATGATCGAGCCTGGCACGAAAAACGGCGAAATCCGTCGTGGGCCGGAATCATGCAGGGTACGGCTGGTTTCTTCGATATTGGTCAGTCCGCCAATGCCCGAGCCCATGGCGACGCCGATGCGCTCACGGTTGGCATCGGTGACTTCCAGGCCGGCATTGCGTACCGCCTGAAAACCTGCGGCCAGGCCGTACTGAATGAACAAGTCGAGTTTGCGGGCTTCCTTGACCGACAGGTATTCCTCGACATTGAAACCCTTTACCGAGCCGCCAAAACGGGTGGAATAGGCAGAAAGGTCGGTGTGTTCGATCAGACCAATGCCACTGCGGCCAGCCAGAATGCCCTGCCAGCTGCTTGGCACATCAGTGCCCAGTGGCGACAACATACCCATACCGGTGACTACGACGCGTCTACGCGACACAGCACTCTCCTTTTTTGAAATGACGACTTTGCATCAGGCCTAAAGAAAAAACCGCACGCCGTGATAGCAGTGCGGTTTTTCCATGACAGCAAGCAACGATTACAAACTATTACGCCTGGTGGCTAGTAACGTAGTCGATTGCAGCTTGTACAGTAGTGATCTTCTCAGCTTCTTCGTCAGGGATTTCGGTCTCGAATTCCTCTTCCAGAGCCATCACCAGCTCAACGGTGTCAAGGGAGTCAGCACCCAGGTCTTCAACGAAGGAAGCAGTGTTGACCACTTCTTCTTCTTTAACGCCCAGTTGCTCGGCAACGATTTTCTTGACGCGCTCTTCGATGGTGCTCATACCTTGTTTTCACTCCTAATGGACAAATTCAGGCAGCTGGCCAGTGGGTAAGTGTATAGAAAGACTTTTCAGCTTTTCAACTGAAAGCTTCACTCCTCAAACCCTGCAGCCCTCTGCCTATAAATAGATTGCAGCTTTATAACGGATTTTAGACAGCTCGTATGACATTTTTTTGAAGCAATCCGTCACATTTAACTCATGTACATCCCGCCGTTCACCGGGATTGTAGCCCCAGTAACGTATGCCGCACCGTCGGACGCAAGAAAAGCGACCACAGACGCGATCTCTTGTGCTTGCCCCAGACGACCCAGCGGAATCTGCGCCTGCAAGGCTTCACGCTGTGCCTCGGGCAGTTCACGGGTCATATCGGTGTCGATGAACCCTGGGGCCACCGAGTTTACCGTAATCGAACGCGAACCGACTTCACGCGCCAGTGCACGACTGAAACCTTCCAGACCGGCCTTGGCGGCAGCGTAGTTTACTTGGCCTGCGTTGCCCATGGCACCCACAACCGAGCCAATACTGATAATTCGTCCCCAACGGGCCTTGGTCATGCCGCGCAAAACGCCCTTGGACAGGCGGAACAGACTGTTCAGGTTGGTATCGACAACGTCATGCCACTCGTCGTCTTTCATGCGCATCATCAGGTTATCGCGGGTGATGCCGGCATTATTGACCAGAATCGCCGGCGCACCGAACTGCTCCTGGATGCTCGCCAGGACCGCCGCTACGGACTCGTCGCTGGTGACATTGAGTTCCAGGCCAGTGCCCTGAATGCCGTTTTCCTTCAGGGTGGCGGCAATGCGCTCGGCACCCGAAGCGGAGGTCGCGGTGCCCACAACGATGGCGCCCTGACGACCCAGTTCCAGGGCGATAGCCTGGCCGATACCGCGGCTTGCACCAGTGACCAGTGCAACTTTACCTTGCAGACTCATGCAAGCTTCTCCTGATTCAGGCCAGCGCTGCACGAGCGGCAGCGAAAGCGTCTGGGGTATTGAGGTTGGAAGTCGATACGCCTTCGGCGCAGCGTTTGTTCAGACCGGCCAGCACTTTGCCCGGGCCGCATTCGACCAATTGAGTTGCCCCCTTGGCCGCCAGTGCCTGGACCGATTCGACCCAGCGCACAGGCTTGTAGAGCTGTTCAAGCAGATCGCGCTTGAGGATTTGCAGATCGGCCGGCACATCGGCACTGACGTTCTGCACCACAGGAATCTGCGGCGCCTGCCAGTCGATCGCAGCGATCGACTCAGCGAAACGCTCGGCGGCCGGACGCATCAGCTCGCAATGGGACGGCACGCTGACCGGCAGTGGCATGGCGCGCTTGGCACCACGGGCCTTACAGCCTTCGATGGCGCGCTCGACCGCAGCCTTGGCACCGGCGATAACCACCTGGCCTGGAGAGTTGAAGTTGACCGCACTGACCACTTCGCCTTGCGCCGCTTCAGCACAGGCCGCCACTACGTCAGCATCGTCCAGCCCGAGGATGGCGGCCATGCCACCCTGCCCGGCGGGAACGGCTTCCTGCATCAGTTGGCCACGACGCTCGACCAGCTTCACCGCATCGCCCAGGCTCAGGCTGCCCGCCGCGACCAGCGCGCTGTATTCCCCCAGGCTGTGACCAGCCACGTAGGCCGGACGCGCACCACCTTCAGCCAGCCACAGACGCCACAGGGCGATCGAGGCGGTCAGAATGGCCGGTTGGGTTTTATCGGTTTGATTGAGTTGCTCTTCCGGCCCTTGCTGGGTCAGTGCCCACAGGTCGTAACCCAGAGCATCGGAAGCTTCTTTGAATGTTTCGAGGACAACCGGATGTTGCGCGCCCAACTCGGCCAGCATGCCGAGGGACTGCGAACCCTGTCCCGGAAAGACGAATGCGAGGGAAGCAGACATGTAACAAGCCCCTAATGATCTTGTCGTCGGAGAATTGACGTCCCTCTTGGGGGACGCAAGAAACTGACAGTTGGATGGCCAATTGAACTGAGCGGTCACATTTAAGCATTGTCCGACGAAAACGCCTAAAGCAACAAATCCGCAAGACGACCGTGAAGTCGCTCGGGCAGGTTTTCCTGAATCTCGATCAGCGCACGCTGAATGGCACTCTGAAAGCCCTGTACCCCGGCAGAACCGTGACTTTTCACCACAATCCCCTGCAACCCCAAAAAGCTTGCGCCATTATGCCGTGCCGGAGCCAGATCCGCTTGCAGACGCTTCATCAACGGCAGCGCCAATGCACCGACCATTCGCGACATCAGGGTTTTCTTGAACAACGCCTCGATGCGCCCGGCAATCATGGTGGCCAGGCCTTCGCTGGATTTGAGCAGGATATTGCCGACAAAGCCGTCACACACCACGACATCCGCCTCGCCACGGTATAAGCCGTCACCCTCTACAAAACCGATGTAATTGATGCCACGGGCATTCTGCAACAACGTTGCCGCCAGCTTGACCTGCTGGTTGCCCTTGATATCTTCAGTGCCGATATTCAGCAGCGCTACACGCGGACGAACAATACCGAGGGTTTCTGCCGCGACAGACCCCATCACCGCGAACTGCAACAAGTGCTCGGCACTGCAATCGACATTCGCACCCAGGTCGAGCAACTGACAGTACCCTTTCTGCGTCGGAATCGCCGCGATCATGGCGGGCCGATCAATGCCAGGCAAGGTCTTGAGCACAAACCGCGACAACGCCATCAGCGCACCGGTGTTGCCGGCACTGACACAGGCCTGGACCTTGCCGTCACGCAGCAACTCAAGCGCCACGCGCATCGAGGAATCAGGCTTGCCGCGCAGGGCCTGGGCCGGTTTTTCATCCATGGTGATGAATTCGGACGCAGGTGTAATCGACAGGCGAGCGCGATCCACAGCCGAATGGCCAGCGATCAATTCTTCAAGGAGGGAGGTTTGACCGACGAGGGTCAGGTGTAGCGAGGGTGTAGCAGACAGGCAAGCAAGGCTGGCCTGGACAATGCTGCGGGGACCGAAGTCCCCGCCCATTGCGTCAATCGCGATGACTTGAGCGGACAAGTGATTACTCGTCAGCGCCCTTGTCGATCACTTTACGGCCACGGTATACGCCTTCTGGCGATACGTGGTGACGCAGGTGAACTTCACCAGTGGTTTTTTCTACAGACAGAGTGCTAGCCTCGAGAGCGTCGTGCGAACGGCGCATGTCACGGGCAGAGCGGGATTTTTTGTTCTGCTGAACAGCCATAATTGATTAACTCCTAAACGTTTGGGTCACGCTTTAACTGCGCCAATACACTGAACGGGTTGGACCGCGTTACCTCGTCCTCGCTCGGTTCGGGCTCATCTGCTCCCGCCGGCTGCTGGCATTCTTCCGGATGATGAGCAGGCACAATGGGCAAGGCGAGCAGAAGCTCCTCCTCGATCAGTGACTGCAGATCCAATGGATCTTCGCCCAGTTCCAGCACGTCATAACCTTTCGGCAACGACTGGGTATTCGCACCCTCCTTCACCACAGCATAACTGCATTCGCTATGGATCGGCAGGGTGACCAGCTCAAGACAACGCTGGCAAACCATTTTGACTTCAGTGTCGATAAAGCTGTGGATGACCACAGATTTACGTTCATCTCGTTCAAAAACGAATTTAGCCTGCACCGTACCGACATTGTCGGAAAGCGGGTCGCAGAGTCTCTCCAAATCGGCCAGCAGCATTTCACCTTGAAGGGTGGTGCCACGGTCAGCCAATTTGCGCGGGTCAACGTGAGGTGGAATCGGGTCATTCAACATAGGCGCAGCATTATAGGGATGCCCCCGCCCATGTCAAAGGAAATTCAGCCCTGTCCGTCACTTGGAAGGCTCGCTAGAATTCCCGTCTGCCTTTTGGAGTTGCCCATGCTGCCTTTATTACTCGCTTCCAGCTCGGTCTATCGCCGGGAATTGCTGGCCCGCCTGCAACTGCCGTTTACCTGTAGCTCGCCAGATATCGACGAAAGCCATCGCCCGGGCGAGACCGCCGTTGATCTGGTCAAGCGCCTCGCCGAGGAAAAAGCCCGCGCATTGACCGACCACCACAGCGCTCACCTGATCATTGGCTCCGACCAGGTTGCCGTGCTGGGGGACAGCATCATCGGCAAGCCCCACACCTTCGAAAAGGCCCGCGAACAACTGCTGGCCGCCAGTGGTGCCAGCGTGACCTTCCTGACGGGCCTGGCACTGCTCAATAGCCAGACCGGTCGCTGCCAGGTCGACTGCATACCGTTCACCGTGCACATGCGCACACTCGACAGCGCGCGCATCGAGCGCTATCTGCGCGCCGAACAACCCTACGACTGCGCTGGCAGCTTCAAGGCCGAAGGCCTGGGCGTGAGCCTGTTCCAAAGCACCGAAGGCCCGGACGCCACCAGCCTGATCGGACTACCGCTGATCCGCCTTGTCGACATGCTGCTGACTGAAGGCGTGCAAATTCCCTGAGCCACAAAAAACCGGCCACACAGGCCGGTTATTTTGAGCATCCAAAAGATCAACGCAGCGATGGACCATTGAAACCCATCCACATCGCCAAATGCTCAGCCACGCTGGCGCCGAGCTTTTTCGAGAAGCGATCGAACGGCGACTCCTGAACCGTGAAATCCACCAGCTCTTTTTCGCCGATCACATCCCGGGCAACCGAACTGGCATTACCCAGGCCATCGATCAGCCCCAGCGGCAGCGCCTGCTCGCCAGACCAGACCAGGCCGGAGAACAGCTCCGGA
This sequence comes from Pseudomonas fluorescens group sp. PF-69, assembly GCF_054481235.1. Taxonomy (NCBI): domain Bacteria; kingdom Pseudomonadati; phylum Pseudomonadota; class Gammaproteobacteria; order Pseudomonadales; family Pseudomonadaceae; genus Pseudomonas; species Pseudomonas fluorescens group sp. PF-69. The sequence goes on from NZ_JBTMNC010000001.1 coordinate 6,503,322, forward strand.
TGCTCTTTGTCCTTCAGGCGATCACCCCGCCCCTGCTTGACGCTGTTGATGAACTGATTGTGGGTGGTATCGAGCACACCCTGCCAAAACGCCGTCTCTTCCGGTTTTTGCGGCTGGAACGGATCAAGGAACGACTTGTGTTCGCCAGAAGTGTAGGTGCGACGCTCGACCCCCAGCTTCTCCATGGTACCGACAAAGCCGTAACCGGCCGCCGTGACGCCGATGGAACCCACCAGGCTCGCCTTGTCGGCGTAGATCTGATCGGCCGCACTGGCAATGTAATACGCGCCGGAAGCCCCCAGATCCGAAATCACCGCATAGAGCTTGATATCCGGATGCAGGCCACGCAGGCGGCGAATCTCGTCATAGACGTAACCTGACTGCACCGGACTGCCACCCGGACTGTTGATACGCAGGATTACGCCCTTGACCTTATCGTCCTCGAAGGCCGCTCGCAGGCTTCCAACGATATTGTCGGCGCTGGCCGGCTCCTTGTCGGCGATCATGCCCGTCACGTCGATCAACGCCGTGTAATGGGCGCTGCGGGTGGCGGCCTTTTCCATGTCCACCAGCGGCGTGAACAAGGCCAGCGCGCCGAACAGGTACACAAACGTCAGCAGCTTGAAGAAAATCCCCCAGCGACGAGACCGACGCTGTTCCTGCACGCCGGCCAGCAGCGTCTTTTCCAGCAGCTTCCAGCTTTTCTCGTCACCGCTCTCTGCGCTCGACTTGGCGGGCGCTTTCCATTCGTCGGTCATGCCATCTACCCCAGCAACAACGTATTAAGCCCGCTGACTCAGCCAGGCATGCAATTCTGAAAAGCGATCGACCGCCAGGCGCGGCCCGAACAGCTTCAGCGCTTCGATCGATTGAGCACCGTAGCCGACCGCCACCGAATCCATCCCGGCATTGCGCGCCATCTGCAGATCGAACGACGAGTCGCCGACCATCAGTGCCTGCGCGGGAGCCACATTGCAATGAGCCAGGATCTGCTCAAGCATCAGCGGATGCGGCTTGCTGGCGGTCTCGTCAGCCGCACGGGTGATGTCGAAATAATCTTCCCAGCCATGGGATTTCAACACCCGATCCAGCCCGCGACGGGCCTTGCCGGTCGCCACAGCCAGATGATAGCCCTCGGCACGAAACGCCTCGAGCGACTCAACGACCCCCTCGAACAACGGCGAAGGTACCGCCTCCGACGCGATGTAGTGATCCGCATAATGCTGACGAAAGGCTATCAGCTCGGCATCGCCGATTTCGGGGTACAAGGTTCGGATCGCTTCCGGCAGACCAAGCCCGATGATGCCCTTGACGGCGAAATCATCACGCAACGGAAAACCGGTTCGCTCCGATGCCACATGCATCGCTTCGACAATCCGACCAATGGAATCGGCGAGCGTGCCATCCCAATCGAAAATCAGCAGCTTGTAATCAGATGGGCGCACTCAATCGCTCCACGGTCTTGGCCCACATTTCATCGACCGGCGCCTGCAACTTGAGTTCACCGCCGTCGGGCAGCGGCACAGTCAGCATGTAGGCGTGCAGGAACAGGCGCTTGCCGCCCAGGTCGCGAATTTCCTTACTGAAATCGTCATCGCCGTACTTGGTGTCGCCGGCAATGCAGTGCCCGGCGTGCAACGTGTGGACGCGGATCTGGTGAGTGCGGCCGGTGATCGGCTTGGCTTCGATCAGGGTGGCAAAGTCGCCAAAGCGACGCAGGACCTTGAACACGGTCACAGACTCCTTGCCCTCCTCCTCGTCGACCTCGACCATGCGCTCGCCGGAGCGCAGATTGCTCTTGCCAAGCGCCGCACGGACTTGCTTGATCGAGCTCGCCCAGTTGCCGCGAACCAGCGCCATGTAGCGCTTATCGACACCATCACCGCGCAATGCGGCGTGCAGGTGACGCAACATGCTGCGCTTCTTGGCGATCATCAGCAGCCCGGAAGTGTCACGGTCAAGACGGTGGACCAGTTCCAGCTCCTTGCAGTCGGGGCGCAACTGACGAAAGGCTTCGATGACGCCGTAATTCAAGCCACTACCGCCGTGAACAGCGATGCCAGCAGGCTTGTTGATCACGATCAGCGCCTTGTCTTCATAGACAATCGAGGCTTCGAGTCGCTGCAGCAGGCCCTGGGCCAGCGGCACCGGCTCGTCGCGTTCAGGCACGCGAACCGGCGGCACGCGCACGATATCGCCCGCCTGCAGCTTGTATTCGGGCTTGATCCGCCCCTTGTTCACCCGCACTTCGCCCTTGCGCAAAATGCGGTAAATCAGGGTCTTGGGCACGCCTTTGAGCCGAGCGAGAAGGAAGTTATCAATACGTTGGCCGGCATATTCCGGCGAGACCTCAAGCAGTTGTACGCCTGGGGTCGAGGGGGCTGTAGTCGTCATGCCGCGGATGATAACAATTTTTTATGGAATTGAAGCACTTAATCATTGCTGCTATAGTCGCGAACGCCGCCAAAAGCGGCCTGGACAGCGGACCAACGGTCAAAAACCGACCCTGACCAACGCAATTCACCAGGACGCGAGGCCGTCCTACGGGGCTTTCGCTACGTAACGGTGGAGTTTGCAGTTGTAACAAGCGCAGGTGACATGAGGCCTGAATCAAACCGCAAAGCAGAGTTTTCACTCGTCTTGCGAGCCAATATTCATGGCCAGTTCACAAAGTGCAGTCAGCTGCGAATGACCCCGAGCGAACGCTTCGGAAACAACGCCTAAATTAGCCATGATGCGTGACCTCCCCTATCGGAGCTCACGGTAAATGCCAACCCGCTGCGGATTCTGCGCGCGGCAGCACCCGAATTATCAGGGATACGTGTAGGGTGGAGATGCACAACCGCTGGACTGTGTAGCAATAGGCTTTATCAAGACGCTTCATCTCGTCCACAGCCGCTGGTTGATTCCTCCTCCTGACTGAGTGCTTAAGTAGCCACAGCAAGCAGGACGCGTACGTCGCGACGCCGGCCCAATTGGTCGGGGTTCGCTAGACACTGGAGTGTCCAACCACTCCTGACGCACCTGACACCGACCGTGAGAAGTCGTGTGTGCCGAACGCCGTTTCCGGCAGCCCGGAAACCGACGGTACTACATGAAAAGAATGCTGATTAACGCAACTCAACCCGAAGAGTTGCGTGTTGCACTGGTAGATGGCCAGCGCCTCTACGACCTGGACATCGAATCCGGTGCACGCGAGCAGAAGAAGGCCAACATCTATAAAGGCCGGATTACTCGCATCGAACCAAGCCTTGAGGCTGCCTTTGTCGATTTCGGCTCCGAGCGCCACGGCTTCCTGCCACTCAAAGAAATCTCCCGCGAATACTTCAAGAAAGCCCCTGAAGGCCGCGTCAACATCAAGGACGTCCTGAGCGAAGGCCAGGAAGTCATCGTTCAGGTCGAAAAAGAAGAACGTGGCAACAAGGGCGCCGCCCTGACCACGTTTATCAGCTTGGCCGGCCGTTACCTGGTACTGATGCCGAACAACCCGCGTGCCGGCGGCATCTCCCGTCGCATCGAAGGCGAAGAGCGCAATGAACTGCGTGAAGCCCTGAACGGCCTGGTTGCCCCGGCCGACATGGGTCTGATCGTGCGCACTGCCGGCCTGGGCCGCAGCAGTGAAGAAATGCAGTGGGACCTCGACTACCTGCTGCAACTCTGGACCGCCATCAAAGAAGCCTCGCTGGATCGCTCCGCGCCATTCCTGATCTATCAGGAAAGCAACGTGATCATCCGCGCCATCCGCGATTACCTGCGCCAGGACATCGGCGAAGTGCTGATCGACAGCGTCGAAGCCCAGGACGAAGCCCTGACCTTCATCCGTCAGGTGATGCCGCAGTACGCCAGCAAGATCAAGCTGTACGAAGACAGCGTTCCGCTGTTCAACCGCTTCCAGATCGAAAGCCAGATCGAGACCGCGTTCCAGCGCGTGGTCGAACTGCCTTCCGGCGGCTCCATCGTTATCGATCCGACCGAAGCCCTGGTGTCCATCGACATCAACTCGGCGCGCGCCACCAAAGGCAGCGACATCGAAGAAACCGCCCTGCAGACCAACCTTGAAGCCGCCGAAGAAATCGCCCGTCAGTTGCGCCTGCGCGACATTGGCGGCCTGATCGTCATCGACTTCATCGACATGACCCCTGCCAAGAACCAGCGTGCCGTGGAAGAGAAAGTCCGCGAATGCCTGGAAGCCGACCGCGCTCGCGTGCAAGTCGGTCGCATCTCGCGCTTCGGCCTGCTGGAAATGTCCCGTCAGCGCCTGCGTCCTTCCCTGGGCGAGAGCAGCGGCATCGTCTGCCCGCGCTGCAACGGTACCGGCATCATCCGTGATGTTGAATCGCTGTCGCTGGCGATCCTGCGCCTGATCGAAGAAGAAGCACTGAAAGACCGCACCGCCGAAGTTCGCGCCCAGGTGCCTATCCCGGTCGCCGCGTTCCTGCTCAACGAAAAACGCAACTCGATCACCAAGATCGAACTGCGCACCCGTGCCCGCATCGTGATTCTGCCGAACGATCATCTCGAAACGCCGCACTTCGAAGTACAGCGTCTGCGTGATGACAGCCCTGAAGCCGCGATCAACCAGTCCAGCTACGAAATCGCTGCTGCCGCTGCCGAAGTGGAAGAAGTCCAGCCAGCTGCGGCCACCCGCACCCTGGTTCGCCAGGAAGCGGCGGTCAAGACTGCGCCAGCCCGTGCCAACGCTCCGGTTCCGACCGAAGTCGTTGCCGCTCCGGTTGCCGCTCCCGTCGCTGCTCCAGAGCCAAGCCTGTTCAAGGGCCTGGTGAAATCGCTGGTCAGCCTGTTCGCCTCCAAGGAAGAGCCTGCTGCCCCGGCCGTGGTCGAGAAACCGGCTGCCACCGAGCGTCCGGCTCGCAGCAATGAAGAACAACGTCGCAACGGTCGCCAGCAGAGCCGCAACCGTAACGGTCGCCGCGATGAAGAACGCAAGCCGCGCGAAGAACGTGCACCGCGTGAAGAGCGCGCACCACGTGAGCCACGCGAAGAGCGTCAACCACGCGAAGCCCGTGAAGAGACACCAGCCGTAGCACGTGAAGAACGCGCACCGCGTGCTCCACGAGAAGAACGTGCCCCTCGCGCACCGCGTGAAGACCGCAAGCCACGTGGCGAACGCGAAGAGCGCGTTCGTGAACTGCGTGAGCCTCTGGATGCTGCTCCGGCTGCTGCTCCGGCTGCGGCGGCGACCGCTGAAGAGCGCCCGGCCCGCCCGCCACGCGAAGAACGCGCTCCACGCCCACCGCGTGAAGAACGTCAACCCCGTGCCGAGCAAGCCGCTGCCGTCGCTGAAGAAGAGCTGACCACCAACGAAGAGCAACTGCAGGAAGAAGGTCAGGACGGCGCCGAAGGCGATCGCCCACGCCGCCGTTCCCGTGGCCAGCGTCGTCGCAGCAACCGTCGCGAGCGTCAACGCGATGCCAACGGCAATGTGATCGAAGGTTCGGAAGAATCCGAATCCGGCGAAAGCAATGAAGCACCAAGCACCGCTGACCTGGCCGCCGGCCTGGCTGTTACCGCAGCCGTTGCCAGCACCGTGATCAGCGCCCCGGCCGAAGCACAGGCCAACGAGCAAGCCGAACGCGCCACTGCCGCCACCCTGGAAACCGCTCCAGTCGAAGCGCCAGTCGTTGAAGCGACTAGTCCGGTCGAAGCTAGCGCATCGCCGGAAGTCGAAGTGGCACAAGCACCACAAGCGGAGCCTGTGGTTGAAGCGCCTGTCGTGGTTGCAGAACCGGTTGTCGAAACCGCCACTGAAACCGTGACCGAAGCCGTTCGTGAAGTTCGCGAAGAGCAAACCGCGTTCAACTGGGTTGCCGAGCCAGCCGTAACCGAAACTCCAGCGCCAGTCGTTGAAGCTCCGGCCGTTGAAGCTCCGGTCACCGATACAGTGACCTCCGAGCCGGTCGTCGCAGCAGCCGAGCCTGCTCCTGTCGTGGAAGCGCCGGTAGTTGTCGAAGAGCCTGCACCAGTGGTGGCTGCCGCTCCGGCCAGCGCCCTGACGCCTAGCGGCCGCGCACCGAACGACCCGCGTGAAGTGCGTCGTCGCAAGCGTGAAGAAGAGCGCCTGCAGAAGGAAGCCGAATTGGCTGCCGCTGCTGCTCAGGCTGAAGCAGTTGTTGCTGAAGTGGCCGAGGCAGCACCTGCCCCGACTGCAGAAGTTGCTGTCGAGCCAGCTCAATCCGCAATCCACGAAGCACCTCGCTCCGTTCAGGAAGCGGTTGAGCAACACGAACAAGCCCTGGAAAAAGAACACGAGCCTAAACCTCTCGCCTGATTCCATCGGCTAATGAAAAGCCCCGCCTGGTAACCCAGGCGGGGCTTTTTCATATCCAGAACAATCACACCGATTCCCTGTGGGCGCGAGTTCCCACAGGGATCAGCGATTACTTGAAGACCAACTTCTCCGGCACATCCACATCCCATAACACCCCGGGATCCCCCACAGCCACCTCAACCACACGCCCCTTGGCGAATAGCGGCTTGGCGCCACGATCTCCCGATAGCGCCATCAATCCCGCCGCGAAATCACGTCCGAACCCGACCGGATGCCCATACTCTCCGTTCTGCACCGGCACGCTGACGCTGTCGTGGCTGATGCCCGCCAGGACTTTTTCAATGCTGGACGGCAGGATGAACGGCATGTCACCCAACATCATCAACCAGCCATCGAGTTGCGCACAGGCAGAAACTCCCGCAGCAATGCTGTCGCCCATGCCGATGGACTCGATCAACACAATTTCGCAGCCATAAGCCTGGGCCATGCGAATCACTTGGGGTCGATCAGCGGTGGTCACCAGGACGCGCTTGCCCCCATTGGCCGGCAGATTCACCAGCACGTGTTCGATCACCGAACGAACCGCACCATCGCGGCCGGTGCAATCGGCCAGCAACTTGTCCTTGTCGCCACCGGCGAACTGACGAAACCGGCTGCCCTGCCCCGCTGCCAGCACAATGACGCCGATGGACTCGCTCATACGCGCTCCTGTAGCGGCTTCTTCTGTTTCAGCTCCACGCCATTTTTAATGGCCACGATTTCAGCCATCAGCGACAAGGCGATTTCCGCCGGGCTATGACTGCCGATATGCAAACCGATCGGGCCGTGCAGCCGATCAATGGCCTGTTGCGACAAGCCCAGTTGAGCCAGATTGTCCCGGCGCTTCTGGCTGTTAACCCGTGATCCCAGCGCGCCGACGTAAAACGCCCTGGAATCGAGAGCCGTCAGCAGGGCCATGTCATCCAGGCGCGGGTCGTGGGTCAGGGCAACGATGGCCGTGCGCTCGTCGGTCTGGATACTCAGCACCGCCTCATCGGGCATGCCGGAGACGAAACGGCCATGCTGCTCTTCCCAGCCATAGACGAACTCGGTACGCGGATCGCAAATCAGCACTTCGAAATCCAGCAGCCGCGCCATTTCGGCGACGTAGCGTGACAATTGCCCTGCGCCTATCAACAACAAGCGCCAGCGGGGGCCGTAGATGGCGCGCAAGGTCTGCTCGTCAAATGCCAGTACATCCGTTTTGCCGGCCGGCTGCACAACCACTTCACCGGTTGCGATATCAAGGCAACGTGCCACGATTTCATGGGCTTCGCAACGCGCCAGCAGTTCAGCGACCCACGCGGGATCGCCGACGCGCTCCTCGGTCAATCGCAACGTGCCGCCGCACGGTAAGCCAAAACGTGCCGCCTCTTCGCGGGTCACGCCGTAGGTGATCAATTGCACCGGCGGCCCGTCGGCCGGAATCCGACCATCGTGCAACCGGGCAATCAGGTCGTCCTCGACACAACCACCCGAAACCGAACCGATCACCACGCCATCTTCGCGCAAGGCCAGCATGGCACCAGGCGCCCGGGGCGCGGTGCCCCAGGTCTGGACCACGCTGTACAACACCACCCGCTGACCGGCACGGCGCCACTCCAGGACACTGCGCAGGACATTCAGATCAGCGCTGTCCATCAGGCTTCAGCCTTTTGCCAGCCCTGCAACTGATAGCGAACCGGCAGGCTGCGGATGCGCTTGCCGGTGGCAGCGAAGATCGCGTTACACAGCGCCGGCGCAATCGGCGGCACGCCGGGCTCGCCGACGCCGCCCAATGGGACATTGCCCGGCGGCGTGACCAGATGCACGGCGACTTCCTTCGGCGCCAGGGACATGCGCGCCACTTCGTACATATGGAAGTTGTCCTGCTGGACCTTGCCATCCTTGAAACTGATTTCACCCAGCACCGCGTTGCCCAGGCCCATGACGCAGGCACCTTCGAACTGCGCGCGAATCCGCTCGGGATTGATCTGCGGCCCGCAATCCACGGCAATGTCAGCCTTGTGCACAATCAACGTGCCATCGTCTTTGACCTCGACTTCGATCACCGCCGCCACGTATGTGACAAAGCTGTAATGCACCGCCAGGCCCAGGCCGCGCCCCTTCGGCAGCTCGCGCCCCCAACCGGCGGCTTTGGCCGCAGTTTCCAGCACCGTGCGCAAACGTCCGGTGTCGATCGGGTAACGTTCCGGCGATTCACCGTAGTTCCACTCTTCACTCAAGGTGCGCGGGTCGATCTTGCGGTCCGGGCCGAGCAATTTGATCTGGTACTTCAGCGGGTCCTGTCCGGCCTTGTGCGCCAGTTCATCGACGAAACTCTGGATCGCAAAGCCGTGGGGAATGTTCGACACCGAGCGATACCAGCCGACGCGGGTGTGCACCGTCGCCTCGGGGTTTTCCAGGCGCACGTTGGGAATCGCGTACGCCATGTTGGTAAAGCCCATGCCCAGCTCGAATGCCGCCTCGTGGTTCATGCCCGGCGCGAACAATGCGGTGATGCTCGGCGCGACCGTGCGATGCAACCAGCCGGATGGCAGGCCATCCTTGTTCAGGCTGGCCTTCAGGTACTCGGCGGACACGGTATGGAAATAGGAGCAGTGGATGTCGTCTTCGCGGGTCCATTGCACACGCACGGCCTTGCCAGGGAACTCCTTGGCAAGAATCGCCGCCTCGATAATGAAATCCGGCTTCGACTTGCGGCCGAAACCGCCACCCAACAAGGTGACATTGAAGGTGACATTGTCGAACGGCAGGCCGAGACGTTCGCTGATCCGCTCACGGGTGACCTGTGGCGCCTGACTCGGGCCCCAGGCTTCGCACACACCGTCCTTGTAGCGGGCGATGGCGACCATTGGCTCCATCGGCGACTGCGATAGATGCGGCAAGTAGTAGGAGGCTTCCAGCGTGCTGTTGGCGCCGCTCATGGCTTCATCGATGTTGCCCGTGTTGCGCACCACTTTGCCGGGCTTGAGCGAAGCGGCTTCCAGCTCCTTGCGGTAGGCGATCGAGTCGTAACTGGCATTGGCGCCGTCATCCCATTCGATTTTCAGCGCTTCACGTCCCTTGATCGCCGCCCAGGTATTACTGGCCACCACCGCCACCCCACCCAGCGGTTGGAACTCCGAGGGCAGTGGACGGCTTTCGATCTGCACGACCTTGAGTACACCGGGGACTTTCATCGCGGCGCTGGCATCGAAGGTTTTGACCTTGCCACCGTAAACCGCTGGACGGGCAATGGTGGCGAACAACATGCCGTCGACATGCACGTCGGCACCATACACCGCGCGACCGTTGACGATGTCGTCGCCGTCGATGGCCCTGGTGCCTTCCTTGCCGATGTAGCGGAACTCCGAAGGTTGCTTGAGTCGCAGACTGTCACGCGCCGGCACGGCCAAGGCGCTGGCAGCGGCGGCCAGGGCACCATAATCCAGCTCGCGACCGGAAGGTTTATGGATGACTTTATGCAGTTGCGCATGACATTCACTGACCGGCACTTTCCACTGCTCGGCAGCCGCCTGCTCCAGCATGGTCCGCGCGGCGGCACCGCAGCGGCGCATTGGCTCGTACCAGTGGCGCATGCTGCGCGAACCGTCGGTGTCCTGGTTGCCGAAACGCACTTCGTCGCCCGGTGCCTGCTTGACTTTGACCCGCGCCCAATCGGCTTCGAGTTCGTCGGCCACGACCATGGTCAGGCTGGTGCGCACCCCTTGACCCATTTCCGAACGGTTGCAGACGACTGTCACTGTGCCGTCAGCTGCGATGCTGAGGTAAACCTTGGGATCGTCGACCGAGCCGTGGGGCATGCCATCGGCGCCGAACTTCTTCTCCTTCTCCTCGGCGAACGCGTCTTGCCAGCCCCAACTGGCGGCCACCACCAAGGCGCCGGTAGCACCCACGCCTTTGAGGAAACCACGCCGACTGAGGTTGCTCAGGGCGAAATCATTCGGTAACTGGCTCATGCCTTGGCCTCCTTCAGGTGAGTGGATGCCTGGCGGATGGCGGTCTTGATGCGGTTGTAGGTGCCGCAGCGGCAAATGTTGCCGACCATCGCCTCTTCGATCTGTTCGTCGCTCGGGTTCGGATTGGTTTTGAGCAATGCGGTAGCCGACATGATTTGCCCGCCCTGGCAGTAACCGCACTGGGCTACGGCCGTATCGAGCCAGGCTTGCTGCACGACCTGGCCGACCGGGTCGGCATGCAGATTGTCGATCGTGGTGACGTTCTGCCCCACTACCGAGCCGATTGGCGTGATGCAGCTGCGCGCCGGAGCGCCTTCGATGTGAATGGTGCAGGCACCGCACAGGCCCATGCCGCAGCCGAATTTGGTGCCGTTGTAACCGGCCACGTCGCGGATCGCCCAGAGCAGCGGCATGTCCTCGGTGACGTCGAGTTGATGGTCTTGACCATTGAGTTTCAGGGTAATCATGGGCACGCCCGCATAGTATTGGGTTATGGGGTCGAGCAATCTGCCGCTTTAGCCAAGCGGTTCGGTAATCGCAGATCGACTCAGGCTATTGGGCTCTCTTGTGCGAACGAACACGTCTGCACCGGGCCTTTGGATGGAGCAAATGCTGGTATCGTTAGGTGGCTAAGTTAACCCAGCATTAACAAAAAAGCCCTGCACAATGGAAGTTGTGCAGGGCTTTGAGATCAGTCTGGAAAGCTTAGCCTCAATACTGATTGGGCTCCATTTCCAGATTGACATGAAAACGCTCTGAAATGTCTTTCTGGATACGCTGTGCCAGGTCGAGCAATTGCAGCCCGGTAGCACTGCCATAGTTGACCAGCACCAGTGCCTGCAATTTATGCACGCCGGCATCGTTCTCGCGAAACCCTTTCCACCCTGCCCGTTCGATCAGCCAGCCTGCGGCCAGCTTCATCTGACCGTCCGGTTGCGCGTAGGCCACCAGATCCGGGTATTCGCCCTTGAGCTGCGCTACCAGCGCGGCCGGTACCAGCGGATTCTTGAAGAAACTGCCAGCATTGCCGAGCACCGCCGGGTCCGGAAGCTTCTCGTTGCGGATACTGCAAATGGCCTGGCTGACGTCAGTGGCGGTCGGCTGATCGATGCCCTGCTCGGTCAGGCGCTGACGCACCGGGCCGTAATCCAGATGCAGATGCGCGGTGCGGTCGAGCGTGAAACGTACCCGAAGGATCAACCAGCGCCCCGGTTGCTGCTTGAAGACGCTGTCGCGGTAAGCGAAGTTGCATTCTTCCAGGCTGAAGTCGCGCAGTTCACCGCTGTGGCGATCGAGTGCCGTCAGGCCGGCAAACACGTCCTTGATCTCGACGCCATAAGCACCGATGTTCTGCATCGGTGCCGCGCCCACGGTGCCGGGAATCAGGCTCAGGTTTTCCAGACCGGACAACCCCTGCGCCAGTGTGTGCTGCACGAACGGATGCCAGGGCTCGCCAGCCTCGGCTTCAAGCACGACTGTGCGGCCATCGTCGCTCAGCACACGAACCCCGCGAGTGGCCATGCGCAGCACCAGCGACGACACGTCCGCCGTCAACAGCAAGTTGCTGCCACCACCGATGACCAGCAAGGGCACGTCATGGTCCCGGGCATAAGCCAGAGCGTCACGCACGTCGGCGTCGCTATGGGCCTCGGCAAACAGACGGGCCTGAACATCCACGCCAAAGCTGTTGTACGGTTTGAGCGAAACCTGTTGCCGCACCTGCAGACTCATAACCGTCCCTTCAATTCGATCACCAGCAGATCACTGGCACGCTCGATCAAATCCAGCACCCGCTCGAAGCCCTGGTCACTGTCGTGATAGGGATCCGGCACTTCATCGATGCCCGACTGATAGCGGCGCAGGAACAGATCCAGCTCTGCTTTACCCTTGACCGGTTGCATGGACTCGAGATCGCGCAGATTGCTTTTATCCATCGCCAGGATCAGGTCGTAGGTGGAGAAATCGGCACGGGTCACTTGTTGGGCGCGCTGGGCGGACAAATCATAACCTCGCAGCTTGGCAGCCGCCTGGCTGCGCTTGTCCGGCGCCTGGCCGACGTGCCATTCACCGGTGCCGGCGGAGGCGACTTCTATCTGGTCGGCCAGCCCCGCCTCACGCAATTTATGCCGCAGCACGCCTTCGGCCGTGGGTGAACGGCAGATGTTGCCCAGGCATACAAACAAAACACGCATCAGGCCTCCAGCAGGCGACGAACGCGCTCAAGGTCTTCAAGGGTATCGACGCCGGCCGGCGGTGCGATCAGCGCATCGGCAACGTGAATCCGTACGCCGTGCCACAGCGCACGCAGTTGTTCCAGGCTCTCGGTGTTTTCCAGCCAGCATGGGCCCCAGCTGACAAAGTCATGCAGGAAACCGGCACGGTACGCATAAATACCGATGTGGCGGCGGTAAGGCACGCCTTGCGGCAATTGCTCGCGGCTCTTGGCGAAAGCATCCCGTGCCCACGGTAACGTGGCGCGACTGAAAGTCAGGGCCAGGCCATTGAGATCACTGACAACCTTGACCACGTTGGGATTGAACAGGGTTTCAACATCGTCGATGGGCTCGGCCAGGGTGGCCATGCGCGCTTCGGTGTGGATAGCCAGATTGGCGGCGACCTGATCGATCACGCTCGGCGGGATCAACGGCTCATCGCCCTGGACGTTGACAACGATGGCATCGGGCGCAAGGCCCAGTTTCGCCGCGACTTCCGCCAGACGATCGGTACCGGAGTTGTGGTCTTCGCGAGTCAGCACCACCTCAGCGCCAAAACCCTGGCAAGCCTCGACAATACGGGCGTCATCCGTGGCAACCACCACACGCTGGGCGCTGCTTTTGCTTGCCTGCTCCCAAACGTGTTGAATCATCGGCTTGCCGGCGATCAGCAGCAGCGGCTTGCCCGGCAGGCGCGTAGAGGCGTATCGCGAAGGAATGACAACGGTAAAGGCTGTGGTCATTTGTCCAGACGCTCATCGGTCGTGAGGGTGCGAGCTTCGGTTTCGAGCATCACCGGGATACCGTCGCGGATCGGATAAGCCAGGCCGGCGCCCTTGCTGATCAGCTCGGTCTTGTCGGCGCTGAGCTTGAGTGGGCCTTTGCAGACCGGGCAAGCGAGGATGTCGAGCAATTTGGTGTCCATGAGCATTCCCTGGATAAAACGGTTTAAGGCAAAAGTCGGGCCGGTAACAGGCGCATCAACTGCGTATCGAACCAGGCCACGAAGGCCGGCGACGGCGCAGCATCGACCGCCAGGTACCACCAATCGGCAGCGGCGAAGGCACGGCACTTCACCGCGTCCTTTTCGGTCATCACCAATGGCAATGACGGAGTGAAATTCAAGGCCTGCACGCTATATTCGGCATGGTCGGCGAAGGCATGCGGCACGGGTTGCCAGTGTAGCGTTTCGAGGGTCTTGAAGAAACGCTGCGGATTGCCGATCCCGGCCACGGCGTGCAGCGCCTGGCCTTTTGGAAAGTGATCGAGGGGACGACGCTCACCGCTTTGCAGATTGACCAGCGCGGTGGGTTGCAACTGGAAAGCGAACCCTCCATCGCGGTCAGCCGTGGCGCCGTTATAGAGCACCGCATCGACGCTTTGCAGGCGTTCGACCGGTTCTCGTAGCGGCCCGGCCGGCAGGCAACGCTGGTTGCCCAGGCCACGGGCAGCGTCGATCAGCACCAGCTCCAGGTCCCGGGCCAGCCGGTAATGCTGCATGCCGTCATCGGACAAAATCAGGTCCAGCGGTTCGCTCGCCAGCAAGGATTTGACGGCATTGCTGCGATTGGGGTCGATCATCAACGGCACACCGGTGCGCTGGACGATCAACAATGGCTCGTCACCGGCAATGTCTGCGGTTTGATCCGCCTCGACCCGCCATGGCCATTGCGCCGGCCTGGCGCCGTAACCACGACTGACCACACCCACCCGCAAACCACTGCGCTGGCAATGCTGGATCATCCACAGAATCAGCGGTGTCTTGCCGGTGCCGCCCACGGTGATGTTGCCGACCACGATCAACGGCACGGGTGGCTGATAGATATCACCCTCGCCCGCCAGAAAGCGCTTGCGCTTGTTGTTGACCACGCGCCGATACAACCACTCCAGCGGCTGCAGAAGTTTCAGGGCCGGATGACCCCGATACCAGGCGGCAAGCAGGCGATCGGACATGGCCATCAGGGTGCGGGCGGCGCCGCCTCGATGGTGGTCATGCGCAAGTGACTGAAGCCAAGCTTGCCGGCGGCGTCCATGGCGGTGATCACCGCCTGATGCTGGGTCTTGCCGTCGGCGCTGATGGACAGCGGCCGGCTGGTATCGCCGCCGGATTCTTTCTGCAACGCGTCCATCAGGGTCGCCAGGTCACTTTTCGGCAATACCTGGTTATTCACCGAAAACACGCCTTCGGCACTGATGGCGACGTCCAGCTGCCTGGTCTGGTCTTCAGCCGGCGAGCCGCTGACCGCTTCCGGCAGGTCGACACGCAATTGGGTTTCACGGGTAAAGGTCGTGGTCACCACGAAAAACAGCAACAGGACAAACACCACGTCGATCAGCGACACGAGGTTGATGTCCACCGTTTCCCGTGGTTTGCGGCGGAATTTCACGCTTTGCTCCCGGCCAGATCCACATCACGGTCGCCTTGCACCACCTCGACCAGCTTGATGGCTTCCTGCTCCATGCCCACGACGAGTTCATCGATACGCCGTTGCAGGAAACGATGGAAGAACACCGATGGAATACCTACGATCAGCCCCGACGCCGTAGTGATCAATGCCTTGGAAATACCGCCGGCCAACACCCCCGGATTGGTCGCCATGCCCGTGCCCATGAACGAACTGAAGATATCGATCATGCCCAGCACCGTACCGAGCAGGCCCAGCAACGGCGCCATGGCGGCGATGGTGCCGAGGGCGTTGATGTAGCGCTCCAGCTCGTGGACGACCCGGGCGGCGGCTTCTTCAATGCACTCTTTCATGATCTCGCGGCCATGCTTGGAGTTCGCCAGACCCGCCGCCAGGATCTCGCCCAATGGCGAATTGGCGCGCAGTTCCTTGAGTTTTTCCTTATTGAGCTGCTTGTCCTTGATCCAGACCCAGACCTGCCCGAGCAAGTGCTCCGGGGTGACGCGACTGGCACGCAGGGTCCAAAGGCGCTCAGCGACAATCGCCATTGCCGCGATGGAACTCAGGATGATCGGTATCATCATCCAACCGCCGGATTTAACCAATTCCCACACAGTGACAGTCCCCTCGAAAAAGTGCGCCACTCTAACATAGGGGGTCGGCGCACCGAAGACCGTGATGTCGCATTCGGTCGGGCGTTCATGACACCCGGTTATTTGGCCAGGGGTGGTGGATCGCGCCAGAAGCGCCGTTCCAGACGCATTGAGCGCGGCGCCTCGAAACGCCCGAGCTGGAGATGAATGGCACCTTGATCCGCACTGTCGTAGATCGCCATGCCGTACTTTTGATAGCGTGCCAGGACGGTCGGGTGTGGATGGCCGAACGAATTGCCCTGGCCACGTGAGATCAGCACCGCGCTGGGCAGCAACCGGTCAAGCAGCGCCATGGAGGACGAACTGCGGCTGCCATGGTGCGGCGATTGCAGCCAATCGGTGGGTATGGCCAACGGACTCTCGAGCAACGCTCGCTCGGCGGCCATATCGATGTCGCCGGTCAGCAGCATTCGCTCACCGCTGGCTTCAATCTGCAACACGCAGGATTTGGGATTACTTTCACGGGCGTGCGCCCATTGCCACAGTTCAAAGTTCACGCCGTCCCAGGTCCATCGCCGACCGCTCTCGCAGCCCGCCGCTTGCCATTCACTCGGCAATTCTGCGGGTTCACCACCGAGTACGTGCTTCACCGGTAGCCCCTGGGCGACTGCCCGCGCCCCGCCGGCATGGGCGTGGCTTATCAGCATCAGGTCAATACCGTCCACGCCCAGCTTGCGTAACGCTGGCAAGACCACGCGCTCGCCGAGATCGTTATCACCGAATCGGGGACCCGCGTCATACAGCAGCGTGTGGTGGCGAGTGCGCACCAGGATCGCCAGGCCTTGGCCGACGTCCAGCTGCCAGATGTCGGCAACGCCTTCCGGTATTTCCGGACGCGGCGGAAAAATCAGCAACAGCAGCAGCGGCCAGCCCAGCGGGCGCAACGGTACGCCTCGCGGCAGCAACAAGAGAAAGGCCCCCAAGGCACCCAGGCCCCAGACCCACAGCGGGATCGCCGCGGGCACCCATGCCGGAACCTGGCCAGCCACCCACGCCAGGCCCCTGAACAACCCATCGATCAAGCCGCCCGCGAGCCACAACAGGCCCTCACCCACATACGGCACCGGCAAAAACAGCGTCCCGAGCAAAGCAGGTGGCAACACCATCAGACTGATCCACGGCACGGCCAGCAAGTTGACCAGCGGTCCACTGAGACTGATCGGCAACCCCAGCACCAGTAAAAGCGGGCCCAGGCCGATGGCGATCAACCATTGCGCGCGCGTCCAGGTTTGCCACCATCGCCACGGTCCCAAACGACCGCTGAAAGTGAAAATCAACACCGCGACCGCCGCAAAGGACAACCAGAATCCCGGTTGCAAACTTGCCAGCGGATCCAGCAATAACACGCCATTGAGCGCGAGCAACAGCGGCCACCAGGCCCCGAGATGACGAAAACGCAGGCGCCATAACAACACCAGACCGATCATCAAACAGGCACGCCGCACCGGCACCTCGAACCCGGCCAACAACCCGTATCCGAGGGCTGCAGCGAATGCCAGACCACAGGCCCAGGGCAACCACGGCAGACGGTTCGGCCACAGGCCATAGCGGGCGAGTCCGGCAATCAACAGATACACCACCCCCGCCAGCAGACCGATGTGCTGCCCGGAAATCACCAATAGATGCACAGTGCCGGTGTCTTGCAACACCTGCCAGTCCTGACGGCTGAGTCCGCCACCATCCCCCAGCACCAACGCCGTCAGAACGCCCGTCCGGCCCTGGGCATCCACGGCCTGCAACCGCTGCCGGATGCCGTCGCGCCAAGCCCCACGCGCCTCGCTCAATAGCTCGCCGTCCTTGACCGTCCCGGTCGCACCGATTCGTTGCGCCAACAGCCAGGCGTCGTAATCAAAGGCATGTGGATTCAGCAGCCCGGCGGGACGTTTCAGCTTGACCGCCACTCGCCAGCGCTCGCCGCTCTTCACTGGTGGTCCGCCATACCAGGCCAGACGCATGAGTGGCGGCACGGTACCGTGGCGCGACCGCGCGTCGGCCAATTCGAAACGCACCACCGCCTCGGTATGCTGCGGCAAACCCACCACCCGCCCTTCGACCCAGCGCGTTTCGCCATCCAGGCGCGATGGCAATCGATCATCCAGCGCCCATTGGGCCTGCAGGCAGGCCCAACTCAAACCGAACAGGAAAAACGCCACTGGATAAGTCCTGAACGGCAGCAGCATCAAACCGATAACCGGCAACAACGTGCATAACCAGACCGGCGGCAATGCCGGTAAAAAACGCAACGCCAGCAGACCCAGCGCCAACGCAACCATCCCTGTGCGCATAAGCTCGTCCTAGAGAGTCCAGCCCCTAGGCATAGCCGGCCCATCGCACCACCGTCGTTATTAATTGTCACAAACTCTGAATGGGCACCTCATAGAATCCAGACATACTTGCCGCCTTAACCGACCGAGAAGCCTTATGCCCCGGCGCTTATTCAAACGCTACATGCCAGACCCGACCAGCATCAGGGAACACAAATCCTTACGCTTTCTCGGCACCCTGCTGCATGACCCGAACCTCTGGCACCTGAATCGGCACTCCGTTGCCAGGGCCATGGCCGTTGGCCTGTTCGCGGCATTCCTGCCGATCCCGTTGCAGATGTTGCTCGCCGCCATGCTCGCCATCATGGTGCGCGGCAATATGCCGATTGCCGTCAGCCTGGTCTGGCTGACCAACCCGATCACCATGCCAGCCGTGTTCTATTGCACTTACCAGGCCGGCGCCTGGCTGATGGACGTTCCTCCCCGCCAATTGCCGGATGCGCTGACCTGGGAATGGATTAGCGGCGAGTTATCGACCTTGTGGCAGCCGTTTTTGCTGGGCTCGGTAGTGACGGGGTTGGCCCTCGGGGCGCTCGCCTATTGCCTGGTGATGATGTATTGGCGCTGGTGGGTGGCGCGGCAATGGAAACGGCGCAAGAAAAGTCGAATGTGAGAAAGCAAAACGGCCTCCGTATGGAGGCCGTTTCTTGCAGGTGTCTGTCATGACGCTATCGCGGGCAAGCCCACTCCCACAGGTTCTTCGGTGTGAATGCGACTTGTGCTACACAACAGGTCCTTGTGGGAGCGGGCTTGCCCGCGATTCAGACGACACACTATCTCTTATGTGCGCATCCCGCGGCCGCTGACCAGCAATCGCGCGCAACCGATATACAGCACGACGGTCGCCACCAGCATGAAGGTAATCGCAATGCTGATGCGGATATCCGACACGCCGAGGATGCCGTAGCGGAACGCATTGACCATGTGCAGCACCGGGTTGGCCAGGGACACGGTCTGCCAGAACGGCGGCAGCAGCGAGATCGAGTAGAACACCCCGCCCAGGTAGGTCAGCGGCGTCAGCACGAAGGTCGGAATGATCGAAATGTCATCGAAATTGCGCGCAAACACCGCGTTGATGAAGCCCAGCAGCGAAAAGATGGTCGCCGTCAGCACCACCACCAGAATGGTCACACCCAGGTGATGTACCTGCAAATCAGTGAAGAACAGCGACAGCAGCGTCACGATGACGCCAACCATCAGGCCACGCAGTACGCCGCCCAGGGTGAAACCAATCAGAATGGTGTGGGGCGAGACCGGCGACACCATCAGTTCTTCAATGGAACGCTGAAACTTGCTGCCGAAGAAACTCGACACCACGTTGCCGTAGGAGTTGGTGATCACCGACATCATGATCAGCCCCGGCACGATGTACTCCATGTAGGTAAAACCACCCATGTCGCCGATCTGCCGGCCGATCAGGTTACCGAAGATCACGAAGTACAGAACCATGGTGATCGCCGGCGGCAGCAGGGTCTGCGGCCAGATCCGGGTAAAACGCCGGACCTCACGGTAGACGATTGTGTTCAGGGCAACGAGGTTGGGCTGCAGCTCGGAACTCATACCGCCACCTTCGACAGATTTTTCTCCACCAGGGACACGAACAACTCCTCGAGGCGATTGGTTTTGTTACGCAGGCTCAGCACTTCGATGTTCTGCTGTGCGAGTTGAGTGAACAACGCAGTGATACCCATGCTCTTGTCGACCTGGACCTCCAGGGTGTGGTCGTCGAGCAACCGTGACGGATAGCCGATCAGCTGCGGTGGCACGCTCAGGCTGTTCTTCAAATCCAGCAGGAAGGTTTCGACGTGCAATTGGCCGAGCAACTGCTTCATGCTGGTGTTTTCGACGATGGTGCCGTGGTCGATGATGCCGATGTTGCGGCACAACTGCTCAGCCTCTTCCAGGTAGTGCGTGGTGAGGATGATGGTGATGCCTTTTTTGTTCAGCTCGGTGAGAAAGGTCCACATCGAGCGACGCAGTTCGATGTCCACGCCGGCAGTCGGTTCGTCGAGGATCAACAGGCGTGGCTCGTGGACCAGCGCCCGGGCAATCATCAGTCGGCGCTTCATGCCGCCGGACAGTGAGCGCGACGGCACATCGCGCTTGTCCCACAGACCGAGCTGGGTCAGATACTGCTCGGCGCGTTCCTTGGCGATTTTCGCCGGAATGCCGTAGTAACCGGCCTGGGTCACGACGATGTCGAAGGTCTTTTCAAACTGGTTGAAGTTGAACTCCTGGGGCACGACGCCGATGGAGCGCTTGAGCCCCGCCGGATCCTTGTCCAGGTCGTGACCGAAAATATTCACCGTGCCGCTGGTCTTGTTCACCAGGGTGGAGAGAATGCCGATGGTCGTGGATTTGCCGGCGCCATTGGGGCCGAGCAAGGCGAAAAAGTCACCTTCGGCGACATCCAGATCGATACCACTCAAGGCCTGGAAACCGTTGCCGTAGGTTTTGGTTAGCTGCCGGATGGACAGAGCGGAACTCATATCGGATTTACGCACCAAGAAGGGAAGAGAGGAGTAAATAGGGGCGGGCGGCGGACAACTCAACCACGACGCACCGGCACAATGGTGCTTGTCGCCGCCACACAAGTACAGTCAAGTGTGTCGATAGTGAGTATTAAGTCAACGCGGTCATCACCGCCCGTTGATAAGCCGGACGCTGTTTGAGCCGTGCGTACCAGGCCTCCAGATGCGGCATGGGCGCACGCTCGATCGGCATTTCGAACCAGGCATAAATGAAACTGCCCAAAGGAATGTCGCCCATGCCGATCTCATCGCCGGACAGGTACGGCCGGGTTGCCAATGCCTGATCGGCCATCGCCAGCAACGCTTCGCATTCCTGGATTGCCGCCTTGATGGCGGGCCAGTCCTGCTGGTCTGCCGGGGTGCGCAGGACGCCCCAGAACACCGTGCGGAACGGTCCGGCAAAACTGGAAGTGGTCCAGTCCATCCACTTGTCGGCCGTTGCGCGGGCTTGCAGGTCGGCCGGGTACCAGGCGCTGCCTTCGGCGTGACGGGCCAACAGGTAACGGACGATGGCATTGGACTCCCACAACACAAAGCCATCGTCTTCAATCACCGGGACGCGGCCGTTGGGGTTCATCGCGCGGTACTCCGGGGTGTCGACGACACCAAAGGCACCGCCGGCATCGATGGCTTCATAGGCCAGGCCCAGCTCTTCGGCGGCCCACAATAGCTTTCTGACATTCGATGAATTTTTCCGACCCCAGATCTTCAGCATGACCGCCTCTCAATGGATGAACGCGCAGGCAGCATACGCCGGTTCAGGCGCGACTCAAATCGCTCTGCATGTCCCCCAGCAGCGCTGGCAGTTGCTCGCCGAACAAGTGCGGATAGCACTGTTCAAGGTGCGCGAAGAAAAACGTTTCGGGCACGTCGGCGAACTGGCCGTGATCAATCAGGTACTCCATCAATTTGTCTCCATCGCGATTGAATGAATGGAAAACACTGTCGTTGATTCCGTCGAATTCCAGCGGCGCGACATTGAACAACTCACACAGACCCTGGTTGAAGGCCGGGGTGGCTTTGACCCAGCGACCGTTCAGGTAAAGCTCGGTGTAGCCATGCATGGCAAACACGTCACTCTTGAGCAATTCGAGCAGACGCGGCGTCGATAAATGATTGCGCACGTCCGCCAGACCGATCCGCGCAGGAATCCCGCAGTGCCGCGCACACCCGGCCAACAGCGTGGCTTTGGGCACGCAATAACTTTCACCGGTGGCCAGTGCATGACTGCCGCGCAAGGTCTGGGGATCACGGCTAAATGTGTAAGGGTTGTAACGCACGGCTTCACGGACGGCGTAATAGAGGTTGATCGCCTGCTCGAGCGGGTCGCGACTGTTGCCACGATGTTTTTCGGCGAACTCCACCACCGAGGGATGGTCACTATCGATGAAGCGGCCGGGACTCAGATACTCGTGCATGAGGGCTATCTCCTGGGGAAGCCCCGAGTCTAGCGAGCGATCAAGCACAAAGATAACGACGTTTCGGCCAAACATGGACGCTATGTCACTCGTTCAATGAACGATTTGTCACGACCTGTCGTTCATCAGGCCTACAAAAACATCCATGGTTTTCCCACGTTTTCAATCACAACGCTCTGCCCCCCCCTGTTTTGCGGATGCCGTCTAAGCTCTGAGGGTTGGCTCGCCCTGGTTTCACGGAGGATTAAATATGCTGCTGTTGTGGATACTGGTTCTGATTGTCGGGATAGCTTATTTGGCCCACCGTCGCATTTCGCCGCTGCCTGCACTGGGCATCGTGGCCGTCTACCTGGTGGCAATGGGCGCTTTGAGCCGTGCACCAGGCTGGCTGCTGCTGATTTTCTGGGTATTGCTCGCGGTCGTGGCGGCCCCCTTGTTGCTGCCCGAGCTGCGTCGCAAATCCTTCAGTGCGCCGCTGTTCAAATGGTTCCAGAAAGCCCTGCCGCCCATGTCTCAAACCGAGCGTGAAGCCATCGAGGCCGGTACGGTGTGGTGGGACGGCGAATTGTTCAGCGGCCGCCCGGACTGGAACAAACTGCTGGCCTATCCCAAAGCGCAGTTGAGCGAAGAAGAACAGGCCTTTATTGACGGCCCGACCAATGAGCTCTGCGCCATGGTCAGTGACTGGGAGCTCGGTCAGACCCTGGATC
Organism: Pseudomonas fluorescens group sp. PF-69; assembly: GCF_054481235.1. Classification (NCBI taxonomy): domain Bacteria; kingdom Pseudomonadati; phylum Pseudomonadota; class Gammaproteobacteria; order Pseudomonadales; family Pseudomonadaceae; genus Pseudomonas; species Pseudomonas fluorescens group sp. PF-69. The sequence goes on from NZ_JBTMNC010000001.1 coordinate 6,525,866, forward strand.
TGCCGGCCGAAGCCTGGGCCTTCATCAAGGAAAACGGCTTCTTCGCCCTGATCATTCCCAAGGAATTTGGCGGCAAGGGATTCTCGGCCCATGCCCACTCCCAAGTGGCGATGAAACTGGCCTCCCACAGCGGCGACCTCGCTTCCACCGTGATGGTCCCCAACTCCCTCGGTCCGGCCGAACTGTTGCTGCATTACGGCACCGACGAACAACGCAACCATTACTTGCCACGCCTGGCGCGCGGCGAAGAAATCCCCTGTTTTGCCCTGACCGGCCCCCTGGCCGGTTCCGACGCAGGCGGCATGCCCGATACCGGGGTGATCTGCAAAGGCGAATGGGAAGGCAAGGAAACCCTTGGCCTGCGCCTGAATTGGGAAAAGCGCTATATCACACTGGGGCCGGTGGCCACCCTCCTCGGCCTGGCGTTCAAGGCCTACGACCCGGACCATTTATTGGGTGACAAGGAAGACCTGGGCATCAGCCTGGCATTGATACCGACTGATACCGCCGGTGTGGAAATCGGCCGCCGTCACCTGCCGCTCGGCGCGGCGTTCATGAATGGCCCGAACTCCGGCAAGGATGTATTCGTGCCGCTGGAATACCTCATCGGTGGCCAGGAAATGCTCGGCAAGGGCTGGATGATGCTGATGAATTGCCTGTCGGTCGGGCGCTCGATCTCCCTGCCAGCGGTCGGTACCGGCATGGCCAAGTTCACCAGTCTTGTGACGGGCCAATACGCGCGGATTCGCGAGCAGTTCAACGTTCCGATTGCCGCCTTCGAGGGTATCCAGGAAGCCATGGGGCGCATCGCCGGCAACGCCTGGATGATGGACGCGGCGCGAATGCTGACGACCAATGCAGTGGATTTGGGCGAAAAACCGTCCGTGCTGTCGGCCATTCTCAAATATCACCTCACCGAACGCGGTCGCGAGTGCATCACCCACGCCATGGATGTTCATGGCGGCAAGGCAATCATCATGGGGCCAAGGAATTATCTCGGTCGGATCTGGAATGGCGCGCCGATCTGCATCACCGTGGAAGGGGCGAACATTCTCTCGCGCAACCTGATGATCTTCGGCCAGGGCGCGATTCGCTGCCATCCGTTCGTCCTCAAGGAAATGGCGCTCGCCAGCCGCGAAGACAAGGATCAGGCACTGATCGAATTCGACGGCCTGCTGCTCAAGCACATCGGTTTTGCCGTGAGCAACGCCGCCAGCACCCTGGTGCTGAACCTCGGTTTCGGGCATCTGGAACACATGCCCGGCGACAAGCTCAGCCAAGGTTATTTCCGCGCGCTCAACCGTCAGGCCGCTGCGTTCGCGCTGCTGGCCGACCTCAGCATGATGTTGCTGGGCGGTGAGCTGAAACGCCGCGAACGCCTCTCGGCACGACTGGGTGACGTGCTCAGCAACCTGTACCTGGCCAGTGCCGCGCTCAAGCGTTACAGCGACCTCGACTCAGCGGAACACATGACGCCGCTGTTGAGCTGGGCCATGGAGGAAAGCCTGGGCCAGGCTGAACGGGCCATGGATGAATTGTTGAATAACTTCCCGAACAAGGTGCTGGGCTGCCTGCTGCGGGTAATCGTGTTCCCGTTCGGCCGCCGTCACAAAGGGCCATCGGACAAACTCGGTGCCGAAGTGGCAGCGGTGATCGGCCGTGCCAAAGGCGATCCGACCCTGGAAGAGTTGCTCCTGGGTTGCTATCGCCCGCAATCGGCCGACGACCCGGTCGGCGCATTGCAGCACGCCAGCGATCTGTTGAGCGCGGCGCAACCTCTGCAAAAGAAACTGCACACGGCGCTCAAGAGCGGCCAGGTCAAACCGATCGCCGGGGAACACATCATCGATACGGCACTCGAGGCTGGCGTGTTGCAACCCGTGGAGGCTCACACCCTGCGTGAAGCCGAAGCGGCGCGACGCAAGGTGATTGATGTCGATGATTTCGACAAGGACGAGCTGGCGCTGGCCGCAGGGAAGGTCCGCTGATCCAGCAACCCCTCTCTACCCAGTGAAAAAAGGGCGCAGGAGCTTTATACTCCCGCGCCCGTTTTGCTCTTGAGGACTTATCTCGTGTCCAACATCGTTGCCGATCATCTCGTTTTGCTCGACCACTTGCGCAGCATCCTGGTCGCCGTAGGTGAGGCCGACCAGGTTCCCGAAGAAAGCCATGCCTTGTTCCTGGAGCGCTTCGACGAATTGCGTGCGTTGCTGCCGGTCGACCCGATCGAAAGCCAATACCTGGGCCAGGACATTCTGTGTCAGGTGATCACCCGCTACCCGCAAATCGCCCACCTGGTCCCGCGCGACCTGCTGTGGTACTTCGCCGGCGATTGCCTGCATTACATGCCCGACGATGAAATCGACCTGTACCAGGCCCTGGAAGAACGTCGTTTCGAAGCCGAACAGAACGACGAGCCTTTCGACTGGAACCAGGAAAAACAGCTGCTGGCGCTGTCGAATGAGGACAGCAAGCACTGATCCGCGATCAGCAATAAAAAGGCCCGCCCGTTCAACTATGCGGGCCTTTTTAATGCGTTAAAACAAACCGTCACTCTCGGGCAATTCATACTCCGAAACCGCCGTAGTCAGCTTGCCCGGCTTACCGGGTTTGCCCAACGTCGGCTCTTTCTCCATGCACTCCACCAGGTAATCGATCAACACCCGTAGCTTGGGAGGCAGGTAGCGAGTGGGCGAATGCAGCAACCAGGCGCCGCCGTGGTAGGACGCCAGGAAGGTCCAGTCTGGCAGCACTTGCACCATCAACCCCTTCTCCAGGGCACGGCGCGCCGTAAAGTACGGCAGGCTGCCAATACCGATGTGCTGCAAAACGGCGCCAAAACGCACACCCGTGTGGTTGGCGGCGTATCGCCCGCGCACGCCCACGGTGACTGATTTGCTGCCTTTCTTGAACTTCCAGCGCGCATCGCTCGGTGTTTCACCCAGGTAGATGCAGCTGTGGTTGAGCAAATCATGGGGATGAGTCGGCGTCCCGTGTTCAGCCAGATACTGCGGCGTCGCACAAAGCAAATGGTCAATCGTCAGTAACTGCCGCCCCACCAGACCCGCAGGGGGCCGATCGGTGATGCGAATCGCCAGGTCGACGTGATCGTCGATCAAATCCACATGGCGATCCTCAAGCAACAACTCAACATCCACTTTGGGATAGCGGCGCAGAAACTCCGGTATATGCGGGTGAATCACGATACGGCCCACCGCTTTCGGCACACTGAGACGCACCACGCCCTCAGGCTCATCCGTAAACTGACCGCTGATTTCCATCACTGAACGAGCGGCATTGACCATCTCCCGGCAACGCTTGAACACCTCTTCGCCACCGTCGCTCAAACGCAATTTGCGCGTGGTGCGTTGCAGCAAGCGAGTGGCCAGCGCCTTCTCCAGACGCGAAATGCTGCGGCTCACCGCCGAAGGTGAGGAGCCCAATTGCCGGGCCGCCTCGGAGAAGCTGCCGGTCTCGACGACCTTGACGAAAATCGCCATTTCACCGAGCAACGGTAGCGGAAGATTTATGCTCAAAACGCAACAGTCCTTTGATATTTGAACGGATTATCACGTAATTCCAGGCTTCATATAATAAAAAGTGGAAACATTTATACGAGCATTGAATATGACGCTTCGCCTCTTTTTCCACAGGGATGACCTCAAGGCCAATGTGGAAGTCCTGGAATGCACGCCCCACGAGAACGAATTCGCCGTGGTGCTGCGCGCAACGCTGTTTCACCCTCAGGGTGGCGGGCAGCCCTGCGACACCGGATGGATCGGCGAAAGCCAGGTACTGCGCGTGGTTCAGGATCCCGACCGGATCATTCACTTTGTCGACCAACCGATTAAACCTGGCATGACTCCGATCCAGGTGGACGAGCAACGTCGTCAGTTCAATACGCGTATGCATACCGCCGGCCACCTGATCGGCCACTTTGTTCAGGCCATGGGCTGGATGCCGACCAAGGCCCATCATTGGCCAGGCGAAGGGCGTGTGCAGTTCAAACCCGCAGAGTCGGCAAAAGACGTTGATGCCCCCATGGTTCAGCACGGCATCGAACAATGGATCGCCCGCGATCTGCCGCGCCTGACATCGCTACGCGAAGGCGCCCGGGAGATCGGTTTCGGTGAACTGCCCGCCTATGGCTGCGGCGGCACCCACGTACGCAGCCTGAAGGATCTGGGCACAGTCACAATCGCGTCCCTTTCACAGAAGAAAGGGATTCTGTCGGTTCACTACCACGTGGACTGACGCCGGGGCGCCTGTATTCGCAGGCCTCGTTGACTCTCTGATAGATGGACCTAAGACATGATGCTTGACGTCGAGCGTCTCGATGAGGCGTGCATAAAAAAACTGGCCAACGAAGAAGTCCTCGCCATCCGCGTCAAAGGTTGGATAGCACGGCCGCTGGCCATCCAGATCGGTGAAAAGATTCTCGCACCAGGCTTTGAAGGCTATATCAATGCACCGAGCATCGGACGCATCGGCATGGCGTTCTATGAAGCGGAAAACCGGCCGCTGTTGATCGAGGATTACTTTGAGCGGGCCACCCGCAACATCGCAGAGTTGCGCAACCGTTGCGCGCCCTATGCCTGCCCGGTCGACACGCTGCGTTGCATGCTCGATGAATCATGGCCGGCCGGCGCACACCTGGAAAGCCTCTACGGCCGCAAGATGTACGTTGGCCTGTCGCGCGTGGTGAAACCAGACGTGTGCTTTCTGGCCCACCACGACATTTTCGCCAAGGACGCCCCCGACAGCTATCAGGCCAGAAGCCTGGCAGCGCAGTTCGCCTGCAACATTTACCTGAGCATGCCCACTGCGGGTGGCGCGCTGCAGATATGGAACCACGATGTTTCCCCGGAACGGTTCGACGAAATGCGCGGCGACAGCTATGGCATCGACCCAGCGCTTCTGGGCACTCCAACCCTGGAAATTCGCCCCGAGCCCGGGGATTTCATCATGTTCAACTCACGACGCATGCATTCGGTAACACCGGGCGTGGCGGATCCGCGATTGAGCCTTTCATTCTTTGTCGGCTACCGCGGCAATGCTTCCCCCCTGACCTTTTGGAGTTGAAATGTATTCGAACTACCTGGGCGAGTTTCTGGCACTGGCGATGATCCACTTTCTGGCGGTGGTCGCTCCCGGCCCTGACTTCGCCGTGACGATTCGCCAGAGTGTGCGTTTCGGCCGGATGATCGGGATTTGCACGGCATTGGGGATCGGCGCGGGAATTTCAGTGCACGTGCTGTACACCTTGTTGGGCGTCGGCGCGCTGATGCACACCACTCCCTGGCTGTTGACGGTGGCCAAGGTCGTGGGCGGTGCCTACATCCTGTACCTTGGTGTCAGCCTGCTGCGCAGCAAACCGAAAACCGTGGCAGAAGGGAATAATGACGCAGACGAACCGTTCGTCGAGCAAACACTGCTGAGAGCCTTCACCACCGGTTTTCTGACCAACGCCTCAAACCCCAAAGCCACTCTGTTTTTCCTGGCGATTTTTACCACCCTCATCAGCGCCACGACCCCACTGAAGATTCAGGCGCTGTACGGAGTCTGGATGTGTTTCGTAAACGCATTGTGGTTTGTCATCGTTGCACTGTTCTTTTCCAGTGCACGGGTGCGATTGTTGTTCATGCGCATGGGACACTGGTTTGAACGCACCATGGGGGTGGTCCTGATCCTGTTTGCCGGCAGGCTGATTCTGTCGATGTAAAATCCCGACCACGCAAAAAGGCCCGCTCAGTCAGACTGGCGGGCCTTTTTGCTATATCGCAGATAAATCACGCACAAACAAAAACGCCGCTCAATGAGCGGCGTTTTCGTTAAATATGGAGCGGGAAACGAGACTCGAACTCGCGACCCCGACCTTGGCAAGGTCGTGCTCTACCAACTGAGCTATTCCCGCAAATGGCGTCCCCTAGGGGACTCGAACCCCTGTTACCGCCGTGAAAGGGCGGTGTCCTAGGCCACTAGACGAAGGGGACACGCTACCCGGAACACATGGTGTGTGTTTCGGTGCCCAGATCCGCATCCGAAGACTTGGTTCTGGTTTCACTCAGCCCTGCCCGAAAGCAACGCTGTTTAAAATTGGAGCGGGAAACGAGACTCGAACTCGCGACCCCGACCTTGGCAAGGTCGTGCTCTACCAACTGAGCTATTCCCGCATTGGCGTCCCCTAGGGGACTCGAACCCCTGTTACCGCCGTGAAAGGGCGGTGTCCTAGGCCACTAGACGAAGGGGACACGCTACAACATTCACTCCCTGCTTCGTTTCGCTGTGTGCTTTACGCTGCAAGTGGCGCGCATTCTATGGATGGATTGGGAGGTCGTCAACCCCCTGATATAAATTTATTTAAATCAATGACTTCGCCCTGCTTTTCGGCACCAATCCGGATTTTCCGCTGTCCGGTGTTTGGCGCCTATATTCTGACACTCGCCAAGACGCTATAGTCCACGGCATGAATGATGGCAATTTGCTCAGGAGGTGCCAGTATTCATATAAGCAGGGTCTGACCGATACAGGTTGAGCCACGCCGATCCAACTCGTCGAGCGGCCCTAGGAGCTTAAATGCCAAGCCACTAAACTCGGACGCGAACCCTATAAAGAGGTCTTACCGGTGACACCACTCATGATCACCCTGTTCGTCGTAGCAGGGATCGCACTATTGATCGCCATTGGCTACATCAACCATGTGGTGGAAAACAACAAGGTGGAAAGGGCCCGTACCAAGATTGAACTCAATGACCGCCTGCGTCGTTGCGGCGAGATTACCGAGACCTTCCCTGGCCAGTTTATGACACCGGCGCTCAAGCTGCTGTTGACTCGCCTGGAACTGAACGTCTGCCAGCGTCTGCTGAGTCTGGAAAAAACCAGTTCCAATCTCAAGGTGCGGATTGCCGAGCTGGAGGTACTGATGACCTTGGGCGAAGGGATACCGGTCAACAACCCGCCGGCACCGATCCTGACCGAAGCCAAGGCCAAGGACGTGCGTTTCCTGCTCGAAGCCCTGCACGGCCAGATCACCCGCGCGGCGCAGGACGGCTTCCTGCCGCCCACTGAGGCCAAGCGCTGGATCCGCGAGGTGCGCCACATTCTGGTGTTGCTGCACATTGAATTCTTCAACAACCTCGGCCAGCACTCCCTGCAACAGAACCAGCCTGGCCAGGCGCGCCTGGCATTCGAACGCGGCGTGCAATACCTGCGCAAACAGCAGGAACCACAGGTCTATGCCGAACAACTGGAATACCTGGAAAAACTCCTGGCCCGCGCCAACGACCAGGTCATGGACCGCATCGCGCCGGTAGAAGGCGAAGTGAACCAATTGACCGAAGGCCTCAAAGACGTCGAGGCGGATGCGGACTGGAAGAAAAAAGTGATTTACGACTGATCACCGAGTAAACGCAAAAAAGCCACCGTGACAGGTGGCTTTTTTTTGGTTCACGCAATCCTGGGGGAACGCGGATGAGGCAATACCTGTAGGCGCGGGGAAGCGAGCGCCTACAGGGGAACACGTACAACCGCCAAACAGCGCAGGGCGTAACTGTTACCTCGGCATTGGCCATGTACGCCCGAACCGGTTGGCTGCCAGCCCAGCATCAAAGCCTGAAATGCCCCACCATCCCCTTCAGCTCAACCCCCAACTGCGCCAGCTCGATACTGGACGCCGCATTCCCCTGCATCGCCAATGAAGACTGATCCGCACTGGCACGAATACTCGTGACACTGCGGTTGATCTCCTCGGCCACGGAACTCTGCTCCTCGGCAGCGGCGGCGATCTGCTGGTTCATCTGCTGAATCAAGGACACCGCCGAGGCAATGCTGCCGAGCGCACTCTCGGTCTGCAACGCATCGCTCACCGCCAGCTTCACCAGCTCGCCACTGCTCTGAATCTGCTGAACCGATGCCTGTGCTGCCGTGCGCAAAGCGCTGACCAGCCGTTCTATCTCTTCGGTCGATTGTTGGGTGCGCTTGGCCAGAGCCCGCACTTCATCGGCCACCACCGCAAATCCCCTGCCCTGTTCCCCGGCCCGCGCCGCCTCGATGGCGGCGTTGAGCGCCAGCAGGTTGGTCTGCTCGGCCACACTCTTGATGACACTGAGCACAGTGCCGATGTTCTGGATTTCCGCACTCAGGCTTTCGATGCTGGAACTGGCCGAGGTGGCCGAGTCCGCCAATTGTTCGATCCGCGCCATGCTCTGGCGCACCACCTGCTGCCCACTTTCAACCTTGCCGTCCGCCGTTTGCGCGGCTTGGGCAGCCTCTTCCGCGTTGCGTGCGACGTCGTGCACGGTAGCGGTCATCTGATTCATGGCCGTGGCGACCTGCTCGGTTTCTTCCTTCTGGCTGCTGACTTCGAGGTTGGTCTGCTCAGTCACGGCAGACAGCGATTGCGCTGACGTTGCCAGTTGCTCGATCCCGGCCTGCAAGCCGCTGACGATATGGCTCAGCCCCTCCCCCATCTGCTGCATGGCCTGCATCAATTGACCGATCTCGTCGCGGCGAGTCACCTCGACCGTGGCGCTCAAATCCCCCGAGGCGATCTGCTGTGCCACATGAATCACACTGCGCAGCGGGCCCACGATCAAGCGGGTAATCACCCAGGCCGCCATCAGCCCGACCAGCAACGCCAGAGCCGAGGAACCGATGATCAGCAGCGAGTTCTTTTTCAGTTCGGTCTGCATGGACCGATCTTCGGCCGCATAGGCCTGGTCCACTCGCGCCACCACTTGGTCAGCCCGTTGATGCAACTGCTGGTAGACGGTCTTTTCCTGCTCCAGCAACCCGGTGTACTCAGCGAGCTTGTCACTGAAGCTGGCGATGTGACCGGTCACTTCATTGAGCACGGTTCGGTAGCCCTCATCCTTGACCGTGGTTTTAAGCTGCTCGGCCTGGTTCAGTGCCTGACTGGCCTGTTCGATCTTGCCCTGCCCCGCGCTGTCGTCACCCTTGCGGCTCTGGTCCAGACGCACGCGGGCTTCATTCATGGCTTGCAGCATCAAGCGCGACACCTGGCTGACCTGATTGGCTTGTTCGATGAACTGCGCGCCGTCCTTGCCTTCGGAGTCCTTCAAGGTATAGGCGCCGTCATCGGCGAGACCGGACTGCAACACGTCGAGATTGTTGGCCACGCTGGACACCGACCAACTGGCCATTTCCAGCGCCAGGTCCTTGGCCTGGCTGAGCGAAACGAACTCGTCGAAAGCCTTGCGGTAAGCCCCCAGGGACTGCTCGACGTCCGTCATGACCGGCACATTGGCCGCCGACTGCGCCTTGAGCTGGGTAGCCAGGGCGATCAGCCCATCGACCCCTTCGTGCAAGGCATCGGCGGTTTTCGGATTACCGTGCAAGGCGTATTCCTGCTCCAGCAATCGCACCTTCAGCAAACCGCTGTTGAGCGACGACATCTGCTTGAGCCCGTCGAAACGATGGCTGATGGTTTGCAGGGACCAGACGCCGATACCCGCAACCAGGGCGGTCAACAACAGCACCAGCACAAACCCGATACCCAGTTTCTTCGCCATCCCGAGGTTGGCAAAACGTCCTTGCACGGCCGAAATCATTGCACTTAGTCCCCTGCCAGAATCAATAGACGCAGATTCGCAACGGGCCTGTAGCAACACAAGTCTCTGGCGTCGGAATAATGGCAAAAAGCTACGCCCACGTCGTTTTCAGAACGCTTGAGGTCGATCCGGAGCGGTGGACTGAAAAAAAGGTTCTTCACGGATTACCGGGAAAGACGCTCTTGATCTTCATGAAAAAGAATTCGCTATCCCGGTAACCGTACGCCATCCGCTTAATGACCTTTATTCGATTGTTGATGCCTTCCAATTGGCCCGTATGCATCGGCCAGCGAACACGACTGACGATGCCTCGCCAGTAACCCTTCAGTCGTTTGGCAAACTGGATCAGAGGTGGTATTTGGCTTTCATGAGCGTGGCGCAACCATTGCTGCCAGGCTGATCGCCAGCCCCAAGCGGTGCTCGGTGCCCAAAGCGTTTTGAGTTCAGCCTTCATCAAATAGACCGTCATCAACGCTTGGTTGGCCGCCAGCAGATCCTCCAAACGGACCTGTTGCTCCGGCGTTTTCAGGTTCTGCGGGTTGCGCAGCAACAGCCATCGCGCTTGCTTGATGACCTTTCGGGCAGGCTTGTCATGACGTAGCCGATTAGCTTCATCGACGCGGACTCGATCAATCACCTCTCGGCCATATTTGGCCACCACATGAAAGAGGTCGTAGACCACGCGCGCTTTTGGGCAGTGCTGACGAACCTCCAGGTCAAAGGCGGTGTTCATGTCCATCGCCACCGCTTCGATGCGAGCGCAACCCTCTGGCCCCAGCTCTTCGAAGAATGGCCTGATCGCCGCGCGGCTGCGACCTTCGCCAATCCAAAGCACTCGCCGGGTATCGGCGTCCAGCACGACGCTGGCGTAACGATGACCTTTGAACAGAGCGAATTCATCCATCACCAAGCGCCGTGGCTGCGCCTTTGGCAAAACACTCAACGCCACTTGCAAGGCTCGACGCTCTAGCAACCGAACGCTGTCCCAATGCAGACCGAACAGTTGAGCCACGTGTTTTGTGGGGAGACGCTCGCAGGCTTGAATGACCGCCTCGGCCAGGCGGCGCGTCATGCGGGCATAGCGATCCAGCCAACTGACCGCTTCCATGCGTTTACCACAGTCGCGACACCCAACACGCCGAAGCAAAACGCTGAGGCGCACTGCTCGGCCAAGAATGGGCAGATCGCGGATGACTCGTTGGCAATACTCATGCGTGGTCGAGCACGGTTTTTGGCAGCCGCTACAAGAGGGGAATTGGGTGGCGTGGGGTGTCAGGTCGATCTGTAGCGCATCGCCATCGGGCTTGATGGTGACGACAGAAAAGCCCTCCCAAAAGGGAAGGAAAGTATTAATATCGCGCATAAGAACGCCGGTTTGTTAGATGTGTTTGCTCGCACGAACATCATCAATCAAATCGGCGTTCTTGTTTCTGTGTTTCCCGGGATTCCGTGAAGAACCAAAAAAAAGCCCTGGCTTGCGGATCACAGGCAAAGGCCACATTGATGCGTTGCCAGTCATTGGCCGCACCGCTGGGGCTGAAGGCCGTCTTCGATGACAGCAAGACACCAAAGCGCTGCGCCTGGGTCCGCACATGAGCGTAGTCGGACATCCGTGACCGCGCCCAGATGAACAGGCCACCGACGGGCTTGCCGAACACCTCCCAGTCAGCGTCTTCGAGCAACTGTAACGCCGCCAGCCTGTCACCGTTCAAGCGCTGGCGCTGGCGTTGCACCAACTTACGGTATGCGCCGTTGGCCAACAGACAGGCCAGCACCGATTCACCAAACAGCGACGCTCCCATGCTGCTGATCATCTTGACCTGCGCCAGTCGCGCAATCGCCTCGGCACCCGCCACCACAAAGCCGACCCGCAGAGAACTGCTGAGGGTCTTGGAGTAACTGCCAACGTAGATCACACCGTCATCCAGCGCAGCCAGCCGCACACCGGGGCCGCAGTGCAGGTCTGCATAGACATCATCCTCGATGACCAGCACGCCATGCTTGTTCGCCAACTGCAGCACTTGCAGCGCCACTTTTGGCGCCAGGCTGCTGCCCGTCGGGTTTTGGTAGAAACTATTGATGAACACGCCACGCGGCTGATGCTTCAGCAACAGCGTCTCCAGCGCCGTGACGTCCGGCCCACAGGGTGTTCGCGGTATTTCGAGCAAGTTCACCCCGTGCAGCCTGAGCAGATCGAACAGCAAGGGATAACCGGGACTTTCCACCACGGCACAATCGCCCGGCTTGAAGAAGGTTCGCACGATCAGGTCCAAGCCCTGACTGGCACCCGTGGTGGTCAGGATTCGACTGTCGTCCACCTTGATATCCAGTTTGTTCAGGCGCTTGAGGATCTGTTGGCGCAGGAAGGGCAAGCCCAGCGGCGTGCTGTAGTTGAACAACCCGGCCATGTCGGTACGGCTGACCTCGCGGATTGCGTAACTCAGGTCGTCCGTCTCGCGCCAGCTTTCGGGCAGTCCACCGCAACCCAGTTTCAACTCGCACAATAATGAGCCTTGATTGATTTGTGTCCCTTCGAACCACGATGTGTCCTGTTGCCCCTGACCGGCCGACTGCGCTGCGGCGACGAAAAAAACGTTGCCATGACCCGATGCCAGTACACCTTGCGCCACCAGACGTTCGCAGGCCTCCATGACACTTGATTGACTGAGCAGATTGATTCGCGCGATTTGCCGCACCGAAGGCAAACGCACGCCCGGCGGTACCCCGTTACAACGAAGCCAGCAGGTCAGCGCATCGACAATTTGCTGCACAACCGGCACCAAAGCCTGTCGATCGATTCTCAACTCCATGAGCAAGCAAACTCCTGTTCGTTTTGCAGGAGCAGTTAATCACAGGAGCGCGCGATGGAATGTGCGACAACGCCGCCAAAATCTTTGGTTCTAACGATTTGAAACACATCGCCAGGCCTTTGACGGAACCTGAGGCCAATGAAAAACCGGTGGGCAAACTCGCTCGCAATCAGGGAGCGCCGGGCAACACAAATGTCGACTGACACTTCCTGATCGTGAGCAGGTTCGCTTCCACCGGTTCGCAGTTGTGTGTTGAAAAGAATCCGGCCTTAAAAAGCCGTGACGCCGCCGTCCACGGCCAACGAGTGCCCGGTGGTGAACGCCGCGCCGTCGCTGCACAGGTACAACACCGCACTGGCGATTTCCTCGACCTTGCCGATGCGACCGACCGGGTGCATGGCATTGGCGAACTCGCCTTTCTTTGGATCGGCCTCATAAGCGCGGCGGAACATGTCGGTGTCGATCACCGCCGGGCATACCGCGTTGACCCGGATCTTTTTCTTGGCGTACTCGATGGCCGCCGATTTGGTCAGGCCGATCACCGCGTGTTTCGATGCCGCGTAGATGCTCATCTTCGGCGCCGCCCCGAGGCCCGCCACCGAGGCAGTGTTGACGATCGCACCGCCACCCTGGGCCAGCAGCAACGGCAACTGGTATTTCATGCACAGCCAGACGCCTTTGACATTAACGCCCATGATCGCGTCGAATTCCTCGACCGTGCCCTCGGCCAGTTTGCCCTTCTCGATCTCGATACCGGCATTGTTGAAGGCATAGTCGAGACGGCCGTAAGTTTTGATCACCTCATCCATCAGGTTTTTCACATCGCTTTCCACGGTGACGTTGCAGCGCACGAACGTCGCGTCGCCGCCCGCCGTACGAATCAGCGCCACCGTGCCCTCGCCCCCCGCCGTGTCCATATCGGCCACCACCACCCTCAAGCCTTCGGCGGCGAATGCCTGGGCGGTCGCGCGGCCGATACCATTGGCCGCGCCTGTGACGACGGCGACCTTGCCGGAAAAGGTCATGCTCATTGTTATGTCCTCGAAGAGAGAGATGTGCGGGAGATCGTGTTTGCCCAGTCTAGCCATAGCGGTCCCGGGCACGGCAGCACTATCAAGAGGCCGGTTGCCAGCCCATGAGTTGCAGTGATGGAACTGCCGTACCAACTATCACTGCACTGGATCGGCCTGCATTCGCCGCATGAGCCCAACTTGCGACAATGGTCATGAGGGGCTATCAACAAGGCTTCATTCATCTTGAGTGCCTGTCATGACTACCCAGACCAATCGCCAGTTCCTGCTCGCCAAACGCCCGGTAGGCGCGGCAACCCGCGAGACGTTCACCTATCAGGAAGTGCCGGTCGGCGAGCCCGCTGCGGGTCAGATCCTGGTCAAAAACGAATACCTGTCCCTCGACCCGGCCATGCGCGGCTGGATGAACGAAGGCAAGTCCTACATCCCGCCGGTGGGCCTGGGTGAAGTCATGCGCGCCTTGGGCGTAGGCAAGGTGGTCGCCTCGAACAATCCCGGATTCGCGGTCGGGGACTACGTCAACGGTGCGCTGGGCGTGCAGGATTACTTCCTCGGCGAACCGCGCGGTTTCTACAAGGTCGATCCGAAACTGGCACCGCTGCCGCGTTACCTGTCCGCCCTGGGCATGACCGGCATGACCGCTTACTTCGCCCTGCTTGACGTCGGCGCCCCGAAGGCCGGTGACACCGTGGTGTTGTCAGGCGCGGCCGGCGCGGTGGGCAGCATTGCCGGGCAAATCGCCAAGATCAAAGGTTGCCGGGTGGTCGGCATCGCGGGCGGCGCGGACAAGTGCCAGTTCCTCATCGATGAACTGGGATTCGACGGCGCCATCGACTACAAGAATGAAGACGTCATCGCCGGGCTCAAACGCGAATGCCCGAAAGGCGTCGACGTGTATTTCGATAACGTCGGTGGCGACATTCTCGATGCAGTGCTGAGCCGCTTGAACCTGAAGGCACGGGTGGTGATCTGCGGCGCCATCAGCCAGTACAACAACAAGGAAGCGGTCAAAGGCCCGGCGAACTACCTGTCGCTGCTGGTCAATCGCGCGCGCATGGAAGGCTTTGTGGTGATGGACTACGCCGCACAGTTCGCCGCCGCCGGACAGGAAATGGCCGGATGGATGGCCAAGGGGCAGCTCAAGAGCAAGGAAGACATCGTCGAAGGACTGGAAACTTTCCCGGAGACGCTGATGAAGTTGTTCAGCGGGGAGAATTTCGGGAAGTTGGTGCTGAAGGTTTAATCCAACGCTTGAAATGGCCTCAAAACAACGGTGGGAGCGAGCCTGCTCGCTCCCACCGGTTTGCAATGTTTAGGCGAGTTCGGCCACAACCGAAGCCAACGCCTTCGCCGGATCAGCCGCCTGGCTGATCGGACGGCCGATCACCAGGTAGTCGGAACCGGCATCCAGTGCCTGGCGCGGGGTCAGGATGCGGCGCTGATCGTCCTGGGAACTGCCCGCCGGGCGAATGCCCGGTGTCACCAGCTTCAACGACGGATGTGCCGACTTCAGGGCCCGGGCTTCCAGCGCCGAGCACACCAGACCGTCCATCCCGGCTTTTTCCGCCAGCGCGGCCAGGCGCAGGACCTGTTCCTGCGGCTCGATATCCAGGCCGATACCCGCCAGATCCTCACGCTCCATGCTGGTCAGCACGGTCACGCCGATCAACAGCGGTTGCGGGCCACTGCGCTTGTCCAGCACTTCACGGCAGGCCGCCATCATGCGCAGGCCACCGGAGCAATGCACGTTGACCATCCACACGCCCATCTCCGCAGCGGCCTTGACGGCCATGGCGGTGGTGTTGGGAATATCGTGGAATTTGAGGTCCAGGAACACGTCGAAACCCTTGTCGCGCAGGGTGCCGACGATTTCCGATGCGCAGCTGGTGAACAGCTCTTTACCGACTTTGACCCGGCACAGTTTCGGGTCCAACTGATCGGCCAGCTTCAGTGCGGCGTCACGGGTAGGGAAATCCAGGGCGACGATGATAGGAGTCTGGCAGGCGGACATGAGTGGGCTCTCAGGCAAGTCGAAATCGGCGCGCATTGTAGCGGAAGCAGCGCCACTGCGGGACCCGATGATCGGTAAATCATCGAGAACGCTCACGCAATCCTAGCCGTTGGCCCAATTGTGTCGAGCCCGGTACATACACGACACGTCCACAACACCCTTGCCCGCTACCCTCGGGAGCCGCAACACGTCCTTACAGCACTTCCCGCCTCCGGGCCGGACGCCTATGCTGGAGCCACAACCTCGCCGCCTATCTTTGTGGTTGGCAGCCTACCTGGCAGATAATCGCACGCATGCACAGCACCCAAGCCCCCTTGAACGACGATCAAAAAGCGCCCGGCGACGACAAACGCTGGAACATTCGCGCCCTGATCGTCGACGATGACGTCCCGATCCGCGAACTGATGATCGACTACCTGGCCCGGTTCAACATCCACGCCAGCGGCGTCACCGATGGCGCCGCCATGCGCCTGGCGATGCAAGCGGAACATTTTGATGTGGTGGTGCTCGACCTGATGCTGCCCGGCGAGGACGGTCTGTCGCTGTGCCGCTGGCTACGCGCCGAGTCGGACATCCCGATTCTGATGCTCACCGCCCGCTGCGAACCCACCGACCGGATCATCGGCCTGGAACTGGGTGCCGACGACTACATGGCCAAACCGTTCGAACCCCGGGAACTGGTGGCGCGCATCCAGACCATCCTGCGCCGGGTGCGTGACGACCGCACCGAACAACGGGCCAATATCCGTTTCGACAACTGGCGCTTGAACAGCGTGCTGCGCCAATTGATCGCGGCCGATGGCTTGGTCGTTCCGCTGTCCAACGCCGAGTTCCGCCTGTTGTGGGTGTTCATCGAACGCCCGCGCCGGGTCCTGAGCCGTGAACAACTGCTGGACGCCGCTCGCGGCCGTTCGATCGAAGCCTTCGATCGCAGCATTGACCTGCTGGTGTCGCGACTGCGGCAAAAACTGGGCGACGATCCCAAAGCGCCGCAACTGATCAAGACCGTGCGCGGCGAGGGTTATCTGTTCGACGCCAGAGACATCGGCTGATGCGCGGGCGCTTCGATACGCTGTTCGGCCGCCTGTTCGGCGTGCTGTTGGTGGCGATCATCCTGGCGCACCTGCTCGCGTTTGCCTGGTTTCACTACTACAGTCCGCCGCCGCCCCCGCCGCCACCTCCGGCCTTTTCCGAAGATTTCGGCGGACAACGTCCGCCACCGCGGCCGTGGTTCGGCGGGCCTTTGGTGCCACTGACCTTTCAGTTGATCTCGCTGATCATTGCCGCCTGGTATGGCGCCAAATTGTTGAGCCGCCCCATCCAGCGCCTGAGTGACGCGGCCGAACGCTTGAGCGAGAACCTCGACAGCCCGCCACTGGAAGAGTCCGGCCCCCTGGAGGCGCGCCAGGCGGCACAGACCTTCAACAAGATGCAGCGGCGCATCATTGAGCAAATGAAACAGCGCTCGCGCATGCTCGGCGCGGTATCCCACGACCTGCGCACCCCGCTGTCACGGCTCAAGCTACGACTGGAACAGATCGACGACGACAAGCTGCAAGGCCAGATGCGTCAGGATCTGGACGACATGATCAGCATGCTCGACGCCACCCTCACCTACCTGCATGAACAACGCACCAGCGAAGCACCACAATGGATGGACGTGCAGGCGCTGGTTGAATCCCTGAGCGAAAACGCCCAGGACCAGGGCGCCGATGTCCAGGCCAGCGGTCATTGCGCGCCGCTGCTGGTGCAGCCGATGGCCTTGCGCTCATGCATCAACAACCTGATGGACAACGCCCTGCGTTACGCCGGGCAAGCGCTGATCAGCCTCGAGGACCACCGCGAACAGTTGATCATCCGGGTCATCGACCATGGGCCGGGAATCGCGGCGGAGCAACGCGAGGCGGTGTTCGAACCGTTCTTTCGCCTGGAGGGTTCGCGCAATCGCAATTCCGGCGGCGTGGGCCTGGGCATGACCATCGCCCGCGAGGCCGCGCAACGACTGGGAGGGCAGTTAAGCCTGGAAGAGACCCCGGGCGGCGGCCTGACCGCGGTCATTCGCCTGCCGCGTACTTGAATATTCGAGCTGCTTCCACTGGGTTCAGTGATCCACCTTCAGGGTTTGGTGTTGGCCTGATCCTTGTGCATGTGTACTGATCGCTACAAACCCCACATACCCACGACAACTTGCCCCTTGAGTCTGCATAAACCGGTACACCCACCGGGTTTCCATTCCAGGGAGTGAGTCCAATGATTGGTAGCGTCAGCAATTACACGAGCTATACCGGTACCAGCAGTACCACCACCAGCAACGCCCGTTCACAACAGTTCCAGAAAGAACTGCTCGCCAAACTCGACACCAACACTGATGGCTCGGTGAATCAGGATGAGCTCAAGAGTGCGCTGTCGCAGAAAAGCGATGACGGCCTGCTGGTCAGCCTGAGCAAGAATTTTTCCAATCTGGACAGCGACAACAGTGGCAGCCTGAGCAGCGAAGAGATGGCCGCCATGGCCCCTCCGCCGCCGCCGGATAAGTCGACGGATCAGGCGCAGAACACAGAACTGGCCGATGCCGTGGTCAGTGCCCTGGATGCCGACGGCGACGGCGCCATCAGCAGCGACGAACTGAGCAACGGCCTGACCAGCGCAGGCAGCAGCGCCGACAGCAGCCAGGTGTTCTCGGCCCTGGACAAGAATCAGGACGGCACCGTCAGCAAGGACGAATTGGCTGCCAGCCTGACGACACAGCCGCCACAACCGCCACAGCAACCGTCCAGTGATGAACTGTTCAGCAGCCTCGACGCCGACAGCGATGGCAACGTCAGCGCCAGCGAACTGACCAGTGCACTGCAGGCCGGTAATTCATCGACCAGCAGCGACACCAGCGCCACCTTGCTCAAGGCGTTGGACAGCGACAGCAGCGGCGGCGTCAGCAGCGATGAGCTCAAGTCCGCCCTGCAAGCCGGCCGCGAGCAAACCAGCGACAGCACCACGGCTCAATCGACCACCAGCGAGGCGCTGAACAAAATGATTGCCAACCTGAGCAAGCAGTATTCGCTCGACAAGGTGGCGAGCGTAGGCAAATACCTGAACGTCGCGACCTGAAGCTGTAGGAGCATAAAAGAACAGGTAGAAACAAATGTGGGAGCGAGCCTGCTCGCGAAAGCGCTGTGTCAGGCAGCATTGACGCCAACTGACACGACCTCTTCGCGAGCAGGCCCGCTCCCACAGGGGATGCGGAACAGCCGGATTCAGCGCTTGCGCAGAATCACGCTACCGATCGAGTAACCGGCGCCGAACGAGCTGAGCACGGCCAATGAACCGGCGGGCAGATCGTCCTGGTTCTTGTGGAATGCAATCACGGAACCTGCGGAGCTGGTGTTGGCGTACGTGTCGAGAATCACCGGCGCTTCCTGTTCGGTCGCATCACGACCGAGCAATTTCTTGACGATCAAGTGGTTCATGCTCAGGTTGGCCTGGTGCAGCCAGAAGCGTTTCACATCGCTGACGTTCAACTTGTTCTCTTCCAGGTGAGCCGCAACCAGCTCGGCCACCATCGGGCAAACGTCGCGGAATACCTTGCGGCCTTCCTGGACGAACAGTTTGTCCCTGGCACCGATGCCCTCTTCCGCAGCGCGGTTGAGGAAGCCGAAGTTGTTGCGGATGTTGTTGGAGAACTTGGTCAGCAGCTTGGTGCTGACAATGTCGAACTGGTAGGGAGACGTGGCCAGGTCGGCACGTTCGATGATCACGGCGGTCGCGGCATCGCCGAAGATGAAGTGACTGTCGCGGTCGCGGAAATTGAGGTGACCGGTGCAGACTTCCGGGTTGACCATCAGGATCGCCCGGGCCTGGCCCACCTGAATGCTGTTGGCGGCGGTCTGGATGCCGAAGGTCGCGGAAGAACACGCCACGTTCATGTCGAAACCGAAGCCCTGGATGCCCAGCGCTTCCTGAACTTCGATGGCAATCGCCGGGTAAGCGCGCTGCAGGTTGGAGCAGGCGACGATCACGCCGTCGATGTCCGCCGCTGTTTTACCGGCGCGTTGCAACGCTTGTTCAGCGGCGCCAATGGCCATCTGGCACAGCACCGACCATTCGTCGTTCGAGCGTTCCGGCAGGCGTGGTGCCATGCGCTGCGGATCGAGGATGCCCTCCTTGTCCATGACAAAGCGGCTCTTGATGCCTGAGGCTTTTTCGATAAACGCGGCACTGGACTCGGTCAATGCTTCGACTTCACCACGCGCGATGGCGTCGGCGTTGTCGGCGTTGAATTGCGCCACATAGGTATTGAAAGACTGCACCAGCTCTTCGTTGGAGATGCTGTTGGCCGGTGTGTACAGGCCGGTGCCGCTGATGACGACGTTATGCATGGTCGTGTCTCTATCTGTTCAGGCAGAAAGTATTGGCACCGTCGTACCAACACACAAAGGGATTGTTCCAGTCACAGGAAGCAAACCTGGCATCGCTTTATTCCGTACCGCCTGAACCTGAAGGCTCAAAACAGCGGGGCCGGCGTTTATAGGCGCGAAGTTTGCCATAAACCTTGGGTTTTGGCGCCATTGGCGAGAGTAAAGGTGCCCCCCTGTAGGAGCGAGCCTGCTCGCGATGGACGCATGAACGCCGCGGGGTGTCAGGCATCCAGCGTTAGCTTGAAGACCATCGTCGGAACGCCGCCCGGAGCGAGCTCGCTCCTACAGGGGACCGTGTCAGGGCTCGACCTGGCTCCATTGCTTGCTCAAGCGTTTATCGGAAATCGGTACCTTGGTTCCCAATTGCTGGGCGAACAGCGAAACCCGGTATTCCTCCAGCCACCAGCGATACAGCTCCAGCTGCGGATCGCGCTTGCCCTCCTGGGCGTGCTTGCTGGCGCGGGTCTGGTATTGCGTCCACAGGCCGGACAATTCGCCGCTCCAGACCCGGTCCCGCTGCACCTGAGCGCCGATTTTCTCGAAACGCTGCTCGACCGCTTTCAGATAACGCGGCAACTCCTTGAGCCATTGCATCGGCGTTTCCCGGACAAACCCCGGATACACCAGATGGCTGAGCTGCTGCTTGATGTCGTTGAGGGCCACGGCTTGCGCCAGGTCGATCTTGCCCTTGAAACGCTTTTGCAGGCCATGCCAGAGCTTGAGGATTTCCAGGGTCAGCTTCGCCAGACGCTCGGCGTGCTCGGTCCAGGCCCCACGCTTGCGCTCGGCCAGCGATGCCAGCGCGGCACCGTCACGGGGCAACGGGTCTTCGCCTTCGAGGATGCAGCTGTCGAGACTGGCCAGCAGAATGTCTTCCACCAGGCTGTCGACACGCCCCATGTCGCGGTACATCAACCCCAGTTCGGTCAGCCCCGGCAACTTGCCGCGCAGGAACTTCGCCGGTTCGGCCAGTTGCTGCATCAGTAGCCGCTGCAAGGCCCGACGATGCTGGAACTCGGCTTCGGCCGGCGTCGAGAAACGCCCTTCCTTGACCGTGCCCGCCTCTTCCACCAACGCCGGATACACCGTCATCGACAGCCCGGCGATCTTCTGTTGGGTTTTCTCGGCGACGGCGGCAAACACCTTCGGCTCGACCGGTTGTTGGCTTTTCGCGGTTTGCGGTACCGCCAACGCGGCCTGGCTGGCCTCGGCGAATCGCGCGGTGAGTTCGGCCAGATCACGGCCTTCGCCGAGGAACTTGCCCTGGGCGTCGACGATTTCCAGGTTCATGCGCAAATGGCTTTCGACCTGCTGCGCCGCCTCGGCCCAGGCCTCATCACTGACCCGGGCACCGGTCATGCGCAGCAGCTCGCGGCCCAACGCCTGGGGCAACGAGCCCTCGGCGAAGGTCATGCGCTGCAAGGCCGCCTTGATGAAATCCGGTACCGGCACGAAATTCTTGCGCAACGCCTTGGGCAGGTTACGCACCAGGGCAATGCATTTGGCTTCGATCACACCCGGCACCAGCCACTCCAGGCGCTCCGGTGGCAGCATCGGCAACAGCGGCGCCGGCACACGCAGGGTCACGCCGTCGCGCGGATGGTTCGGCTCGAAGTGATAACTGAGCGCCAGTTCCAGATCACCGATGTGCAGGGTGTCCGGGTAGTGCTGGGCGGTGACTTCACTGGCTTCGCGGGCCAGCACGTCCTCTTCGCGCATGATCAGCAGCTGCGGGTTTTTCTGGCTGTTGATGCGGTACCAGCTGTCGAAGGTCGCGGTCTGATGGATCTCCGCCGGCAGTCGCGCGTCATAGAACGCGAACAGGGTTTCTTCATCGGCGAGAATATCGCGACGGCGGGCCTTGGCTTCCAGTTCGTCAAGTTGTTCCAGCAACTGCTTGTTCGCCGTCAGGCACTTGGCCTTGGACTGAATCTCGCCGCGCACCAGCGCTTCACGGATAAACAGTTCACGGGACACCACCGGGTCGACCGGGCCGTAATGCACCGGCCGGCGACCGACCACGATCAGCCCGAACAGGGTGATCTGTTCGAACGCCACGACCTGGCCGCGCTTTTTCTCCCAATGGGGTTCGAAGTGGTTTTTCTTGATCAGGTGCCCGGCCAGCGGCTCGATCCAGTCGGCATCGATCTTGGCCACCATGCGCGCGTAGAGCTTGGTGGTTTCCACCAGTTCTGCGGCCATCAGCCATTGCGGGCGCTTCTTGCCGATACCCGACGACGGATGAATCCAGAAACGCCGCTGACGGGCGCCCAGGTAGTCGCCGTCTTCGGTTTTCTGGCCGATCTGGCTGAGCAGGCCCACCAGCACGGCTTTGTGCAGTTTCGGATAGTCCGCCGGCTCTTTGTTGAGGCTCAGCTGCATGTCGCGGCAGATCAGACTCAACTGGCGATGGGAATCCCGCCACTCGCGCAGACGCAGGTAATTCAGGAAATTCTTGCGACACCAGTTACGCAGCGGGCTGGCGGTCAGTGCCTGGCGCTGCTCTTCGAAACCACGCCACAGATTGACCAGCCCGGCGAAGTCCGAGTCGGCGTCTTTCCATTGCGCGTGGGCCTGATCCGCCGCTTGCTGACGCTCCGGTGGACGTTCGCGCGGGTCCTGGATCGACATGGCGCTGGCGACGATCAGCACTTCCTGCAAACTGCCGAGCTTGGCCGCTTCGAGCAACATGCGGCCCATGCGCGGGTCCACCGGCAGCCGCGCCAGTTGCCGGCCAAGCGGGGTCAGCTGGCTGTTGCGGTCCACCGCCGAGAGTTCTTGCAGCAGGTTGTAACCGTCGCTGATGGCCTTGCCATCGGGCGGCTCGATAAACGGAAACGCGGTGACCTCGCCGAGGCGCAGGTGCAGCATCTGCAAAATGACCGCCGCGAGGTTGGTCCGCAGGATTTCCGGATCGGTGAACTCCGGGCGCCCGAGAAAATCTTCTTCGCTGTACAGGCGCACGCAAATGCCCGGCTCGACCCGTCCGCAACGGCCCTTGCGCTGGTTGGCGCTGGCCTGGGAAATGGCTTCGATGGGCAGGCGCTGGACCTTGGCGCGATAGCTGTAGCGGCTGATGCGCGCGGTGCCGCTGTCGATCACGTAGCGAATGCCCGGCACCGTCAGCGAGGTTTCCGCGACGTTGGTCGCCAGGACCACGCGACGGCCAGGGTGCGACTGGAAAATCCGCTGCTGCTCGGCCGGTGACAGGCGCGCGTACAGCGGCAGAATCTCGGTGTGCTTGAGCTGGGCCTTGCGCAGCATGTCGGCGGCGTCGCGAATTTCGCGCTCGCCGGGCAAAAACACCAGCACGTCGCCAGGACTGCGGCGTTCACTGCGTTCGTAGGCGGCGATTTCATCGAGGGTGGCGAGGATCGCCTGATCGACGGTCAAATCGTCCTCGACACGGTTGCCCTCTTCGTCCTGCTCCAGGGTCAGCGGGCGATACCAGGTGTCCACCGGGAAGGTGCGACCGGACACTTCGACAATCGGCGCATCGTCGAAGTGCCTGGAAAAGCGCTCCAGGTCGATGGTCGCCGAAGTGATGATGACTTTCAGGTCCGGGCGACGCGGCAGCAGGGTTTTCAGGTAGCCGAGCAGGAAGTCGATGTTGAGACTGCGTTCGTGGGCTTCGTCGACGATGATCGTGTCGTAGCGTTCCAGATAACGGTCGTTCTGAGTTTCCGCCAGCAGGATGCCGTCGGTCATCAGTTTGATCAGGGTATTGGCATCGCTCTGATCCTCGAACCGCACCTGGTAGCCGACCAGCGCCCCCAGCGGCGTGCCCAATTCCTCGGCGACGCGGCTGGCCACACTGCGCGCAGCGATTCGGCGCGGCTGGGTGTGACCGATCAAGCCATGCTGGCCACGACCGATTTCCAGGCAGATCTTCGGCAACTGGGTGGTTTTGCCCGAGCCGGTTTCGCCAGCAATGATCAGCACCTGATGCTTGAGCAACGCCTCTTTGATTTCGTCACGCTTGGCGGCGATCGGCAGGCTGTCGTCGTAACGAATCACCGGCAGGCTGGCCTTGCGCGCCAGCACCTGATCACAGGACGCCTGCATGCGGGTCACCCACTGGGCCAGCCTGGCCTCGTCGGGTTTCTTGCGCAGCTCAAGCAACTGCCGCCGCAACCGGTGGCGGTCGGCGAGCATGGCGTGATCGAGGTTTTTCAGCAATTTGTCGATGGAGGGCGATTCGTCGGTCATCAGGTACGCAATTCAGTCGTCTAGTGGCGCAGGTCAGGGATTGTCGCAGATTTAAAGGTTGAACGAGATCCCTTGTAGGAGCCGGCTTGCCGGCGCCTACAGAAGTTCGTGTCTGAGGGAGGGCTATTCGTTATCCAGGCCTTTGCGCCGGTATGGGAAAACGTCAATGACCTTGCCCGCCCGAATGGCCTCTTGCAGGCTTTTCCAGTAATCGGCGTTGTACAGCTCACCATGCAGTTGATTGAACAACTTGCGCTGCCCCGAATCGGCAAACAAAAACGGCGGGAACTCCTCCGGGAACACGTCCAGCGGCCCGATCGAATACCACGGCTCGGAAGCCATTTCATCCTCAGGGGTACGCGGTGCCGGGATATGGCGGAAGTTGGCCTCGGTGAGGAAACAGATCTCGTCGTAGTCGTAAAACACCACGCGACCGTGACGGGTGACACCGAAGTTTTTCAGCAGCATGTCGCCGGGAAAGATGTTGGCCGCCGCCAGTTGCTTGATCGCCAGGCCGTAGTCTTCCAGGGCCTCGCGCACCTGGGCCTCGTTGGCGTTTTCCAGGTAGAGGTTCAGCGGGGTCATGCGCCGTTCGGTCCAGCAGTGGCGGATCAGCACCGTGTCACCCTCCACCGACACCGTGGACGGCGCGACCTCCAGCAGTTCTTCCAGGCACGCCGGCTCGAACTTGCTCAGGGGGAAACGGAAGTCGGCGAACTCCTGGGTATCGGCCATGCGCCCGACGCGGTCGACGCTTTTCACCAGCCGGTACTTCTCGATCACCGTGGCGCGATCGACGTTTTTCGACGGCGAAAACCGGTCCTTGATGATCTTGAACACCGTGTTGAAGCCCGGCAGGGTGAACACGCTCATGACCATGCCGCGCACGCCGGGGGCCATGATGAACTGGTCGTCGGTGTTGGCCAAGTGGTTGATCAGCGCCCGATAGAACTCGGACTTGCCGTGCTTGTAGAAACCGATCGAGGTGTACAGCTCGGCAATGTGCTTGCCCGGCAGGATGCGCTTGAGGAAGCCGATGAACTCCGCCGGCACCGGTACATCGACCATGAAATACGAACGGGTGAACGAGAAGATGATCGACACGTCCGCCTCGTCGGTGATCAGCGCATCGATCTGGATACCATGGCCCTCGCGATGCAGCAGCGGAATCGCCAGTGGCCATTGTTCATCGGCGGTGTAGATGCGTCCCACCAGGTACGCGCCTTTGTTGCGGTACAGCACCGAGGAAAACAGTTCGACGCTCAGCTCCGGGTCCTTGCATACCCAGTCCGGCAGGTTCTCGCGCAATTGCGCCTCAAGGCGGCGCAGGTCGCCAGGCAAATCGGCGTATTCCTCGCTGAAGCGATAGTCGGCAAAGATGCTTGCCAGCATGCCCGACAACTGGCCATGGGGTTTATAGGTACGGGTTTGCGCGGCGCGGGCCCGGCGCAGGCTCGGCCGGGTGGTGTGGATGAACATGCAGCCGTCGCTGATCAGGTCATGGCTGAACAGCCCGCAGAAAATCGAGTTGTACCAGGTCTCGGACAGTTCATCGTCGAACCGCAGGTCGATCAGGCTGATGTAGGCGCTTTTCACCAGCGGCCAGGAGCTCACGTCCAGCGTGTCGGTATCAAACGCCGTGCGCAGGCGCTCGACGGTTTCGCTGACCTTGTCTTCGTACAGATTGATCCGCGCCGCCGAGGCCGACTGCGTCTCCTGCCACTGTGCCTGCTCGAAACGGGCCCGGGCGCCATCGGTGATCTGGCGAAAATGCTCGCGGTAATCGTCAAAGCCATCGAGGATCATTCGGGCGATGTCGGCGGCTGGCCATTGCTGCGGCATGGTGAGACCTCTGCGGGAATTCGGGAAGCCAGAGCTTAGCCACTGAAGCGGGTACAGGAGAAGCGTAATTTCCGCCGACACCTGAACAATTCGTTGGGTCAGCGATGTTTTTTTCGTTTTTTTTAACTCGACCGTTTAGTCAGAAAACCATCGCCGCCAGCCTCTATTGAACAATGAATCAATTCACCCGAAACCCGCGTACCACGCGGCGTTTGGATCCAATCAAGCCATCAGCACATTCAGGCTCACCTCTGTCCTGTGGGGCCTTCATATCTCCGCTCGTCCTGAAACGGTACGAAGGTCGGTCTTACCAAAATAATGGCACTTTGATATACACGCCGCCTTCACCCGCCTAAAAACAAGATCTTCGGTCAACGAGGACGACCTCTCTACTAATACGCCAAAGGAATAATTTCATGCCGTTAAGGAATCTTCGCATCGGTTTGCGTGCAAGTTTGAGTTTCGCCGTTCTGGCCAGCCTTCTGGTGCTGGTCGGATTATTCGGCATCGGTCAGATGGGGACCCTTCGTGAAAGCGCGAGGGTTATTGAAGAAGTGTGGATGCCGAGCAGCGAGAGCATCCACGACACCGCGGCCAACATTGCGACCATCCGCCTGGAATCGTTGCGGATGAGGACCAGCAGCCGCCGCGAGGTCCAGGAAACGAGCAAGGGCATCATCAGCGCTCAACGCCAGGAGTTGCTCCAGCGCCTCAACAATTATGCAGCCCTGCTGTCAAGCGATCAGGAACGAGGCATGCTCGACAGTCTGAAGGCGGCCGTCGCCAAGTACCTGTCACTCGTCGACCAGATTATTGTCCACATCGACGCCGGCCATGACAGCCGGACTTACGATCACCTCAACGTTGAAATGAGCGTGCTGGGCAGCCTTTTGGATAAAACCCTGGAGTCGATGATCAGTCTCAATCAGCAGGGAGCCGATGCCGCCGCCGATACCGCCACATCGTTGTACCAGCGCGCGCAATGGATCGTCAGCTCGATCATCGTCATCGCATTGATTGCCACCCTGCTGCTGGCCTGGGCACTGACCCGCAGCATCACCACGCCAATCAATCAGGCATTGAACGTCGCGCGCCGAATTGCCTCGGGCGACCTCAGCGGCAAGATTGTCAGCGACGGCAAGGACGAAGCTGCGCAGTTGCTCGATGCCCTGGCCGACATGCAGGGCAACCTGCGCTCGACCATCCACGGCATCAGCGAATCGGCCCAGCAACTGGCTTCCGCGGCCGAGGAAATGAGTTCGGTGATGGAGCAAAGTACCCGCAGCCTGCAACAACAGAATGACCAGATCGAAATGGCTGCCACCGCCGTCACCGAGATGAGCACGGCGGTGGATGAAGTCGCCGCCAATGCCGTGTCCAGCGCTGAAGCCTCGCAGGCGTCGAACGAGGACAGCAAGCACGGGCACGTTCAGGTCAGCGAAACCATCACCTCGATTCAGGGCCTTGTCAGCGAAGTGATCAGCGCATCGGAACAGGCCCAGGGCCTGGCCGATCAGGCGCAGGACATCAGCAAGGTCCTGGAAGTGATCCGCGGTATCGCCGGGCAGACCAACCTGCTGGCGCTCAATGCCGCCATCGAAGCGGCGCGGGCCGGTGAAGCCGGACGCGGGTTCGCCGTGGTGGCCGATGAGGTGCGTTCACTGGCGCAACGCACGCAGAATTCCACCGAAGAAATCGAGCTGATGATCACCAACATCCAGCAAGGCACCGGGACCACGGTCAGTGCCTTGCAAAGCAGCGCCGAGCATGCGAACCAGACCTTGCGTCGAGCCAACAGCGCCGGCAATGCGCTGGAGAAAATCACCGCGTCGATTTCGCAGATCAACGAGCGCAACCTGGTGATTGCCAGCGCGGCCGAACAGCAAGCGCTGGTGGCCCGGGAAGTCGATCATAACCTGGTGAACATCCGCGATCTTTCGACCCAGACTGCCGCTGGCGCCACCCAGACCTCGGCCGCCAGTCATGAATTGTCGCGACTGGCCGTCGACCTTAACGGCCTGGTGACACGCTTTGTAATTTGATGCCGGTTTTCCGGTTGCCACAGGCAAGGCGCTCGGCAACACTCTCGTCCCGATCAAGAAGGAGTGAGCCGTGAGCCCTGCCGATATCGTTCGTTTACTGTCGCTGGCGGCCATCTGGGGTGCGAGTTTTCTGTTCATGCGCATCATTGCCCCGGTGATTGGCAGCCTTCCGACCGCTTTTTTCCGCGTATCGATAGCCGCTGCCGGACTACTGGTGATTCTCGGCCTGATGCGCATCAGCTGGGACTTCAAAGGCAAGCTCAAGACCGTGATGCTGCTCGGCGTGATCAACTCCGGGATTCCGGCGACGCTCTATTCGGTGGCCGCACAGGTGCTACCGGCCGGCTATTCGTCGATTTTCAATGCCACCACACCGTTGATGGGCGTGTTGATCGGCGGCCTGTTCTTCAGTGAAAAACTCACCGCTGCCAAGCTCGGCGGGGTTTTTCTCGGACTGTTCGGCGTCGGCGTGCTGACCCGCGCTGGCCCGGTGGCATTCGACCTGCAATTGCTGATGGGCGCCCTCGCCTGCCTGCTCGCCACCACTTGCTACGGCTTTGCGGGGTTTCTGGCCCGCCGCTGGCTCGATCAGGCTGGTGGTCTCGACAGCCGTTTGTCGGCACTGGGCAGCATGCTCGGCGCAACGTTGTTCCTGCTGCCCCTGTTCGGCTACAGCGTGATCAGCCAGCCACCGGCGAGCTGGGGCGGGTGGAATGTCTGGCTGTCCTTGCTGGGGTTGGGACTGGGCTGCACGGCGTTTGCCTACATCGTTTACTTCCGCCTCCTGAGCTCGATTGGCCCGGTGAAATCGATGACCACGACCTTCCTGATCCCGCTGTTCGGCGTGTTGTGGGGTGCACTGTTTCTCGACGAGCCACTGTCGATGGCGCACATCTATGGCGGGGTGTTGATTGCGGCGGCGTTGTGGTTGGTGTTGAAGCCGGCGGTGGTAAAGGTGGCCCAGGTGACCGCCCGATAAATCGCTGGCGTTTTCAAGGACGTCTTCGCTGGCGAGCCAGTGGATTGCCCGCCAGTGACGGGATGGGCTGTTTTTGATCGGCTCACCGCGACCCTGGATATTCGCCGTCACGCCAACTCCCGCTCGGCCTGCGCGGCCAGTTCCGCCTCGCGCTCGGCGATGGCGGCTTCCAGTTCCGGGGAGCGTTTGGCCCATTGCTCGGGTGGCAGGGGTTTTGACCATTCGATGATGTCGGGATAGGGCAAATCGGGGGGTGGCGATAATTTCCATTCCTGCAACATCATCGCCAGCGGACCACCTAGAAATACGGCCCCGATGACCAGCCATAGCGCCTTGCCTACTTCCTGCGCGACCAGGTATCGCCTGATGCCATCCAGATATTCACAGCTAATACCCCAAACGACGTTTCTACCCCGCAGCTTTTCTCGCCCGCCTTCAAAGTCATTTGTGACTGGCAGAGCCTGCGGCCCTATCTCCATATAGCTGCGCATGCACTCCCACAACGCCATCGCCGTAGTCCCGCCGCCGCAGTTGAAGCCCAATGAATAGTGCTTCTTTTCCTCCCTGGCCTGCGGGTCCGGGTTTTCAAAACCAATGATCAACAAACCCATGGTGGCTCGACCGGCCTGACTGACCGACGACTGCTGGGTGGCGGCGGCGGTCACGGTTTCCCATGGGACGATCCAGTATTCGCCATCGTCGCGCGGGACGCAGACTTCTCGGCGCTGGCGGTTAAAGCGTAGGGGTAAGGGGACTTCGCGGAAGAGGCCTTGGATCAAGATCAGCACCGGAATGCCCAAAATAACCGCCCCCAGGATCAAGATACCTTGGCTGAAATCAGAGTCGAGATTTCGCGTGAAGAAAGACATGGCTAGAACCACCATCATCGAAGGCCACATCACCATCACCGCCGAGCCGATGCTGTAGTTGCCAACATCCAAAAACACCTCGTTCTTGCGCCAGATGGTATTGAGCACGTCCTGCGGTTTTTCTCCGGTAGGTAGGGGCAACGGCGCCAGATAGTCATTGCGCGAAAGCAGCCGTTTTTTCGTGGAGCCTGCCGGGGGCGTGCTCATCGTTTGCTCTTGGGTTGCAGGTACATCGCGCCGGGGTGGCCCTCGCCGAGCGGGTAGTTCGGTACCCGGTCCAGTTCCGGCGTCGGGTCCCCCCACAGGGCCGTCACGCCCGTTGAATCATTCAGGGTGAAGGCCAGCCCCCGCTCGCCGCCGATGAAGTGTTGGGCGCCGAGCATGGCGGTCAGTGGCGTGCGATAGCGCACACGCAGGGAAACCGTGGCGGGTTGGGAGCTCAGGACATTGCTCAGTGTGTTGAACGGGCCGCTCAGGCGCAGGCCCTGGATATGCGCCGTCACGCCAACTCCCGCTCCGTCTGCGCGGCCAGTTCCGCCTCGCGCTGGGCGATGGCGGCCTCCAGTTCCGGGGAGCGTTTGGCCCATTGATCGGGAGGCAAGGGTTTTGACCATTCGATGATGTCGGGATAAAGCAGGTCTGGCGGCGGGTACAGCTTTTTCCTTTGCAGGTAGGTGGCGAGTGGAGCATTGAAGATAAATACGCCGAATACTCCTTCCCACAGCAGTGTCAAAAACCAGCCGCGCTCTTTGGCTTTATCGTTCAGGTAATCGATGTAATAGCGCAGGTTGGCACCAGAGTTAAGTGCTGCGGCCTCAGGCGCAGCTTCCGGACCAATTTCCATGTAGCTGCGCATGCACTCCCACAACGCCATCGCCGTTGTCCCGCCGCCGCAGTTGAAGCCCAATGAATAGTGCTTGTTGTCTTCCCGGGCCTGCGGGTCCGGGTTTTCAAAACCAATGATCAATAAACCCATCGTGGCTCGACCGGCCTGACTGA
Organism: Pseudomonas fluorescens group sp. PF-69; assembly: GCF_054481235.1. Taxonomy (NCBI): domain Bacteria; kingdom Pseudomonadati; phylum Pseudomonadota; class Gammaproteobacteria; order Pseudomonadales; family Pseudomonadaceae; genus Pseudomonas; species Pseudomonas fluorescens group sp. PF-69. The sequence continues at coordinate 6,556,639 of NZ_JBTMNC010000001.1, forward strand.
CCGACGACTGCTGGGTGGCGGCGGCGGTCACGGTTTCCCACGGGACGATCCAGTATTCGCCATCGTCGCGCGGGACACAGACTTCTCGACGCTGGCGGTTGAAGCGCACGGGTAGAGGGACTTCGCGGAAGAGGCCTTGGATCAAGATCATTGAAGGGATGCCGATGATGATTAATGCCGCAATCCAAATCATTCCAGGCTCAGGTGTGATGTAACCCATAAGCACAAACACCATCAGGGACGGCCACATCACCATCACCGCCGAACCGATACTGTAGTTGCCGACATCCAGAAACACGTCGTTCTTGCGCCAGATAACGTTGAGCACATCGGAGGGTTTTCGACCAGTGGGGATGGGCAACGGCGCCAGGTAGTCATTGCGCGAAAGCAACCGTTTTTTCGTGGTGCCTGCCGGGGGCGTGCTCATCGTTTGCCCTTGGGTTGCAGGTAAATCGCACCGGGATGGCCCTCGCCGAGCGGGTAGTTCGGTACCCGGTCCAGTTCCGGCGTCGGGTCCGCCCAGAGGGCCGTCACGCCCGTTGAATCATTCAGGGTGAAGGCCAGCCCCCGCTCGCCGCCGATGAAGTGTTGGGCGCCGAGCATGGCAGTCAATGGCGTGCGATAACGCACACGCAGGCCTCGGGTATGCGCCATCACGCCAACTCTCGCTCCGCCTGCGCGGCCAGTTCCGCCTCGCGCTCGGCGATGGCGGCTTCCAGTTCCGGGGAGCGTTTGGCCCATTGCTCGGGAGGCAGGGGTTTTGACCATTCGGTGATGTCGGGATAGGGCAATTCGGGGGGTGGCGATAATTTCCATTCCTGCAACATCATCGCCAGCGGACCACCTAGAAATATGGCCCCGATGACCAGCCATAGCGCCTTGCCCACTTCCTGCGCGACCAGGTATCGCCTGATGCCATCCAGATATTCACAGCTAATACCCCAAACGACGTTTCTACCCCGCAGCTTTTCTCGCCCGCCTTCAAAGTCATTTGTGACTGGCAGAGCCTGCGGCCCTATCTCCATATAGCTGCGCATGCACTCCCACAACGCCATCGCCGTGGTCCCGCCGCCGCAGTTGAAGCCCAATGAATAGTGCTTGTTGTCTTGCCGAGCCTGCGGGTCCGGGTTTTCGAAACCAATGATCAATAAACCCATCGTGGCTCGACCGGCCTGACTGACCGACGACTGCTGGGTGGCGGCGGCGGTCACGGTTTCCCACGGGACAATCCAGTATTCGCCATCGTCGCGCGGGACGCAGACTTCTCGGCGTTGGCGGTTGAAGCGTACGGGGAGCGGGACTTCTCGGAAGAGGCCGTGGATCAAGATCATTGAAGGGATGCCGATGATGATCAATGCCCCAATCCAGATCATTCCAGGCTCAGGTGTGATGTAACCCATCAGCAAAAACACCATCAGAGAAGGCCACATCACCATCACCGCAGAGCCGATGCTGTAGTTGCCAATATCTATAAATACCTCGTTCTTGCGCCAGATGACGTTGAGCACGTCCAGCGGTTTTTCTCCGGTGGGTATAGGCAACGGCGCCAGATAGTCATTGCGCGAAAGCAGCCGTTTTTTCGTGGTGCCTGCCGGGGGCGTGCTCATCGTTTGCCCTTGGGTTGCAGGTAAATCGCGCCGGGGTGGCCCTCGCCGAGCGGGTAGTTCGGTACCCGGTCCAGTTCCGGCGTCGGGTCCCCCCACAGTGCCGTCACGCCCGTTGAGTGATTCAGGGTAAAGGCCAGCCCTCGCTCGCCGCCGATGAAGTGTTGGGCGCCGAGCATGGCGGTCAATGGCGTGCGATAGCGCACACGCAGGGAAACCGTGGCGGGTTGGGAGCTCAGGACATTGCTCAGTGTGTTGAACGGGCCGCTCAGGCGCAGGCCCTGGCCTTCCTTGAACGGTATCCACTGGCAGGCGCTGCTGGCCAGCCAGTGCGGCGTCAGATCGCGCCAGGGACGCAGTGGCTTGAAATGATCGCGCCGGCCGGTTTTGATCTGTTCACGGGAGTTCAGGCTGTCCAGCGGATCACCGACCATGCTCAGTTCCAGGTACACACTGCGGGGCTCGGCACCTGGCAAGTCGAGGGTGAGGTGATTGATGGAACTGTAATACTCGAGGCGGGAAGGGCCATTACCATGGTTGGACTTCAAGTTGCTTTCCATGCTGACCCGAGGCGCATACAGGATGAAGTAGAGCCGGTCGAGCTCATCCTGCTGGGCTTTGGGCGGGATTGGCTGCAGATCGTTGGCCCGCGCCTTTGACCAGCAGCAGTGGTTCAGGAAGTTTTGCAGCGGGGTTTTCTGCAGGAGGCTGGTGATCAGGTACAGCACGCCAAGTATGAGAATCAGCCAGTTCAACGGTCCCATGTACAGCGTGTAACGCAAGATGGCGACATCGACGGTAATTGACCCTGCCAGGGCACGAGCGGTGTAGCCAAACCCTAATAACGCCTGGGTGCCGAAAGTCGCTATTTGTCCACCGACCACGGTTTGGCGCATCTCCAGCCACGGATCGACTCGATTTTGGGCGTTTTCCAATTGTTTTTGCAGGGATTGGAATTCGTTTACTGCTGCGCCAGTAGAAAGTGCACCAATCACCCCACCAAACAGAGTCAGTGTGGGCGCGCTTCCAACCCGGCCATCAGGCAGACGCAGGGACATTTCTCTAACCCTCAACCCCTTCCGCACCTGATTATCAACCACCGCCACCAACGCCGCCCCCGCATACAACGTCGCCGAAATCGTGTCATTGACCCGCCGGCTGTCCATCCCCTCCAACACCCCGGCCTGACTCAAATAGTTATTCGCATTGACCACGTTCAACAACAACGCCGCCAACGGCACCACCCCACCACTGTTGGCCACCACCGGCGATTGGATGATCCGCCCCACCTGCCCCGCGCCAATGGCCTTGCCGGTTGCCCTGGCCCATTGGCCCAGCGCTTCGGCCTGTTGGCCCATCAGCTTCGCCACTGGCCGGCCCGCCTCGGTGACAAACTGCAAGCGCGTGTCGTTGCCCAGGCGCGCGGCGACAAAGATGCCCATCCAGGAACGGCCGAGGCCGCTGTCACCCTTGAGCAGCAACAGCGCCGCCGCCAACCGGTTGACCAGCACGCTCCATTGGCTGCCGACGTCCCGCGCCATGTAGGCAATGTCGCGCAGGGTCGGCTCACTCAACGGCGCCAGTGCCTGATGGGTCGCGCTGAGGTTGTCGGAGGCCAGTGCGGCCATCAGCTCGCTCAGGCGGGAAGCGCTGTTAACGGCCGCATCGATGGAGGGTGTCCAGGCGTTGAACAGTTGCTTCAGGGCGCCGCCGTCAGGGGCGCGGATGTAGTCGGCGTATTGTTCGGCCCCCTGGGCGCGAATGCACTGGGCGGTCAGGCAGCCGGTGGCCAGTTCGGTCAGCCAGCGGCGCGTCTCCAGGTCGTCGTAGTCCACAAACCAGGTGCCGCTGTGTGAGCGCTTGAGGTACAGGCCCCGATCGGCAAACAGCACGGTGTGACGTTGCTCCAGATGTTGGTAGTGCGCCGCGGCGGTTTGGGTGAACCAGGTGTTCATCGCCTCGAGGTCGATGTATTTGCCGACCTTGGCACTGAAGAGATGGTTATTGAGGTTGGCGTGCTTTTCGGCGCGGTATTCGCGGACGACGAATTCTGCTTCGGTGTACAGGTCCTCCGGAATAAAGGCCCGCACCGGGGCGACGATGCCCGCAATCCGGGCGTCGCGTTCGGCGGCCTGGGCCCGGGTGGGCTGCCCGCCGTATCGACGGGCCTGGGTTTCGGCCTTGAGCTCCTCATCCAGCCGATGCTGGGTGTCGAGCATGACCTGGCCCTGTGCGGGCGTGAGCTTGAGCTCATGCGCCTTGTAGCGGTAGCTGATGGACCCGGCCAGTTCGGCGCCGTCCTCGCTGATCAGGCTGCGCACGAACCCGCCGATGCTCAGGCGCAGATTATTCTCGCCCAGCCATTTTTCGTGGTTCGCCTCCAGCCATTCCTGTTCGTGATTGATGTCACGCAGCACACCCAGGTCGTCGTCGAGACAGGCGAAGACGGCGAACAGCCCCTCGGTTTGTGCCGTGGCGCCGTCCAGCCAATCCTGAGTGCCCTGCCCCTCCCACGGCTCGGCGCTCCACTCGCCGGGCCGCTGGTCGCTGGCATCGGGATGCTCAGCGAGGATGCGTTTGCGCTCACGGGCGCGGTGCATGGCGTCGGTGTAAGCCTTGATGTTGCCTGGGGTCGGGTCCTTCAGCACGGCGTCGCCCAGCGCGTCGGTATCCTCGACGCCCCGCTTCAGGTCCGCTTTCAGGGCACGGGCGAAGGTGTCGGGGAGCAGTTCAGCCATGACCTCGGCGGCTTGTTCCAGCGGCGGGCAATGTTTGGCTTGCAGTTCGTTGGCCACGGTACGCAGGGCGATATGGCGCATGTGTTCATGGCGCTTGGCGCTGCTGTCACTCAGCGCCTTGCAGTGCTCGGGGTTCAAGGGGAATTCGCTGTAGAGCATCCAGGCATCATGGATTTTTTCCAATGCCAACCCCGACAGGGGAGCCTTGAGCAGCAGGGTTTCATCCTCGTCCAGTGCCTGTTCCTTGAACTGGCCAGAGCGCGAGACGCCATAGCGCTTGAGCGGACCCTGGTCCTGCCACAGATAAACAAACCCGGCACGCAGGCGTCGCACCGCCATGGGCCGGCCCTGGGTGGACACGCCGGGGGCGCAGCAGGGGTTTTCGGCCTTTTCCTCGGCCAGGGCATAACGCACGGGCACGACGAAAAGCTCCGCCTGGCTGGCGGGGCACGGCATCAGCGTACAGTTGATATCGATGTGAGGCTGCGCCTTGGCGGCGCGCTCGGCCTGGGCGGCTCGATCAATCCAGGCCAGTTGCTCTGCGCTCATAGGGAGAACTCCTTGTCGGTGACCTGCCGCCGCGTCAGTTCGGCGTTCAGGTTATCCAGCCGTTGCCTGGGCGACAGGCCGGGCTCGGTCAACATGTTTCGGTAACTGGCGTGAGCCGGCGCATCGGGAAAGTCGGTGCCCAGCAAAGCCTGGAAGCGAGCCCAGAGCAGGACCTCATCGATGGCGCTGTACCCGTGACGGCCGGCATGCTGCTGGCAGTGCAACGCCCACTGTTGCAATGCCCCGGCGTCCAGTCCTTGCAGGTATTGGGGAAAGTAGTGCTGACCGTGTTCGATCAACTGTTGAGCGAAGTGCTGACGCTGGGCGCTGCCCAAGTGCTCCAGCTGATGCGCGGACAGCAACAGCCAGGGCTCATGCGCATAGAGTGCAGCGGGTTGATCGGGATTTTCCTGGTGGATCTCCAGTTCCGGGAGCCGGATCAGTCGCACAGGTCCCATCAAGCGATCACGCTCGAAAGCGGGCAGCGAGGTTAGCCACAAGGCCGCGATCCGGGGGTCGTGGTAACGGAACAGGACCGTGACATCCCCTTCGACACGCACGTGAATCAGGCTGCGTAAATGCCCAAGCACGACCTCTTCTTGCGCCTCTGACTCCAGCCAGATGCCGCAGGCCGTGCTCCACTCCTGGAAAAATCGCTGGGCCAGCGGGCTATCGGGAGAAACAGGCACCAGGACCGGCCCGACTTCCTCCAATGGGCCATAAGCGGTGTTGCGGTAGAGTGACCGGAACGTCGTGCTCCCCAGCTCAAACAGCCGCTCGGGCAGACGTTCAATGCGGGTTCGATCCAGCAGCAGATACGCCTGACTCATGTCCGTTTCTCCGCCAGCTTTTGACACACGGCGCAAATCGGTGCGGCCATCTGAGCCGCCTGAGCCAATGCCCGTTTTTGCGCGGCCAGTGATAGCGCAAGCTGTTGCGACGCTACGGGGAGTAATGAGCCAGCCGCCTGCGGTGCTATCCCGGGTACCGGCACCCCGCCTTCGACAAGGGCTACGCTGTTGAAAATCCCCGCGGAGTTGATGACCAGGTGATGGCCGCCAGCCGTGAGCGTCAGGCTGGCCCCCGCATCAATCACCACGTTGTTGGCAGTGACACGGGCCTGCGGCCCGGCCTGAATCACCCAGGCGCCCTCTGCGGTCGTGCTGCTGTTGCGGGTGATGTTGATCAGCTCATCGCCGCCGATCACCGTATTGCGCGCGCCTTGGGTGGTATGCGACTCGTCGCCCTTGATCAGGCAGGTACTGTGATTATCCACCTGCTCGAAACGGTCGCGGCCAATCCGGGTGTCGCTGTCATTGAGAACCAATTGTTCGAAGTCACGCTGCGCCCGCAGGTAGATTTTTTCCTGCCCGGCGCGGTCTTCGAGCGACAGTTCGTTGTACCCCCCGGTGTGCGGGGAGCTGTGGCTGCGCAATACGGTTTTGGTTTTGTGCTCGGGCAGTGGGTAGGGCGCCGAGTTGACCTTGTTCATCACGCAACCGGTAATGAGCGGATGATCGGGATTGCCTTCCAGGAAGGTCACGACCACTTCCATGCCGACACGCGGAATGGTCACGGAGCCGAAATTCTCACCTGCCCAGTTACTGGATACCCGCAACCAGCAACTGCTTCTTTCACTGTTGAGTCCGGCCCGGTCCCAATGGAACTCGACTTTGACCCGACCATACTCATCGCAATAGATCTCCTCGCTGGCAGGTCCGGTCACCCGGGCGGTCTGACTCACCAGTGGCATTTTTCGCGTACGTATCGGCGGTCGGTAAAACACATCCCATGGAATGACGCTGAAGCTGTTGCGATAGCCTTGGGTAAAGCCGTCCTCGGATTGGACGTCGCTGGTGATCGCCTCTTCCAGAGACTGTGGCTGTTTTCCAGCGTGTGTCACGCTAAGCAACAGCCACAGACCGTTGCAGCGTTCGCGCGGATGCTCGGTCAGGGTAAAAAAGTGACCACTGCGCAGCGTCGCCTGATCGCTCTGGCCCTCGAACAGCCGGTAATCGACACGGTGCCGCTCCAGGGCCTGGCGAGCGAGTTGGTCGCCGTGCTTCTCGTTCTTGATCAGTGCGGGGTAGCGATAGTCTTCGAGCACGGGACTGAACTCGGCAGCGAAGCGGCTTTCCTGCATCACACTCGGGCGCTGGAAGTCATAGTGCCTACGCGTCGTGGTGCTGGTGCGGCTGCGATACCTCATGGAGAACTGGTTGACCACGGGGTGATCCGCCACCATGCCGGAATCTTGTAGATAGGGTGTATCGGCCAGTGTCGGGAACCAGGTCTGATCGTCGGTGAACACCAGCACATGACCGTTCGGCGAATGCTGAAAATGCCACGCGATACCGTCCTCGGCGCACAGACGCTGGAGGAACTCATAATTATTTTCCCCGTATTGAGTGCAGTATTCGCGCTCCGGGCTGGTGCTGACATGGAAGGTGAACGCATCGGCCTGAATGCCGTGCCCCTTGAGCACCTGAGCGATGATTTGCGGCACCGTCAGCTTCTGGAAAATCCGTTGGTCGTGGCTGAATTGCAAGTAGTGCAGCGCCGGGACGAGGCACAGGTGGTAATGGGTCAGACGCTTGCCGGTTTCACCGACGACCACCTCTTCGATATGGCCATGAAGACCTTCGCCGTTGAGACCGAACTGAAGGAATGCGGGCTGACCGAGCAGACTCTCCGGATCGACATTCGGGTTTTCGCTGACCAGTTCAACCTGGATCGCGTACAAGGCGCTGATGGCCTCTACACCGTCAAAGGCGAGGACCTTGAAATCATTACGAACAGCGGGAATGTGCAGCGCGAAATGCGCCGTATTGGCCGACCTGAACATACGCTTATCCCTTATCAAGCGCGATGTGCAAACCGTCCCTGGTTGTGCACGCAAAAATTTGGCGGGCACGTTAACAACGGGGCAAACAGATTGATGTAGGAAGGGTCCTGGAATGCGGTCAGACCGTTCCGCCTTGCTAGAGGCTGAGTCACTTCATGAGGGGGTGAATGATCTGGACTGGCCAAGTCACGGCATGACAGGCCCGGCGCAACACGCCGGGCCTGTCCAGCTTTACGCCGTCTTACGGAAGACAAACACCAGACCGACAATGATCAGCAACATGCCGAGCAGGCTCAGCAGTGCCAAGCGGTTGCCGAAGAACAGGTAGTCCATCACCGCGGTCACCGCCGGCACCAGGTAAAACAGACTGGTGACGTTCACCAGATTGCCCCGGGCGATCAAGCGGTAGAGCAACAGCGTCGCCAATACCGATACCACCAGGCCCATCCACAACACCGGCACGATGAACCCGCTGCCGTGCTCGAAGTGGAACGGCTGGAACGGCACGAATATCCCGCACAACAGCAGCCCGGCGAGGTACTGCACCGGCAACGTGCCGAGGGGATTGTCGGTGATGCGTTTTTGCATGATCGAGCCGAAGGTCATGCTCACCAGCGCCAGCAACCCGAAGAGCATGCCGGCCAGCGACATGCCGGCCAGGCCGATGCCTTGGTAGACCACCATGATCAACCCGGCCAGACCGAGCGACAGGCCGAACATCCGGCTGGCTGATCGCTGACGCTCCATGATCACCACGGTGAGAATGGGTTGCACGCCCATGATCGTCGCCATCACGCCGGGGGTGACTTTCAGGTCCAGGGCCAGCAGATAGAAAATTTGATAAGCCCCCAGCAACACCACCCCGGTGGCCATGGCATACAGCATCGGTTTGCCGCCCTTGGGCAATTTCAGCTTGAGCAAGGGCACCAGCAGGATCAAGCCGCACAAGGCAATGCCAAAGCGGATGAACAGAAAGGCAAAGGGCGACGCATGAGCCAGCCCCCATTTGGAGAAGATCGCCCCACTGCTCCACAGCAGGACGAACAGACTCGTGGAAGCCGCCGCGAGCGCGGACTTTTTCGAAAGGACAAACATGAATACCACCTGTAGTCAGGCAAGAAGCCAACTCAGCCGTAGCTGAAATTCAGTCGTGTTTTTTTTCAGGCAGGCACCGGGGAGCAGCAGAAAACGCTGATCAGCCCGAAACGCCAACACCTGGCGGCGAGACCACCGCGCACACTGGCGTGCGACTGACAGGAGGGGGGTAATGACTGATCTGCCCCGGCTGCTGATTCCCGCACGGCACGACGCCAGCGTTGACCGCTGAATCGACTACCGCGTTGATGAGGGATGCAGGCATGGGCTGATCTTTTCTCGAGGAATGAAAAAGTGAGTACTGAAACTCACGGTGCGCCGACTATAACCAGCGTGAGACATGAATTGCAATAAGTTGCGTTGAAGGTAAAGCGTCGAGGTTGTCGTGCGAACTTCTTTGATTTTTCCACCAGGGATTGGCAGGACAAGCAATCAATGTAGGAGCTGGCTTGTCGGGTCGCCGCATCGCAGCGAAGGTCGTCAACGATAACGCGTGTGGTCTGGATAAACGCGGCGCCCTTAAGCGTATCGCCAGCAGGCTGGCTCCTACAGGTATCAGGTGACCGACACGGTCCCTTGTAGGAGCTGGCTTGCCGGTGCCGACCAGTTATTCAACCAAACAACCAATACCCCAACAATGTCAGCACCACCACTGCCAACACCGGGCGCAGCACTCGGTAGGCCTTGGGGTTGCGACGCTTCCACTGCTTGATCCCACCGCTGAGTTTGTCGCTGAAGCGCTTGCTCCAGGCATAGGCCTGGTTGATCCCGCCGACGCGCTCGTCGTCAAGGTTCTGCGGCGCGGTTGCACGCCCCAGCAGGCCGCTGACCGAGCGGTTGATACGGGTCATCAGACGGTTGCTCAGCGGTCGCTCGATGTCGCAGAACAGGATGACGCGAGTCTTCTCGGTTTCGTTCTTGACCCAGTGCACGTAGGTTTCATCGAACATCACGTCTTCACCGTCGCGCCAGGCATAGACCTGACCGTCAACGAAAATGCGGCAATCGTCGGAGTTCGGCGTGGACAGGCCGAGGTGATAACGCAGGGAACCGGCGAACGGGTCGCGATGCGGATTGAGGTGGCTGCCGCCCGGCAACAGCGCAAACATCGCGCCCTTGACGTTGGGAATGCGGCTGACCAGCTCCACGGTTTTCGGGCACAGGAGCTCGGCCGACGGCAAGGGTTTGTCGTACCACTTGAGGTAGAAGCGCTTCCAGCCTTTTTTGAAAAACGAGCCGAAACCGGCGTCGTTGTTCTTCTCGGCGGCGCGAATGTAGCCCTCGTCGAACAGGTGCATCGCCTCGTCGCGAATGACTTCCCAATTGTCCTTGAGCACATCCAGTTCAGGGAACTTGCTGCGATCCAGGTAGGGTTTCGACGGCACGCCGGAGAACAGGTACATCAGGGCATTGTAGGGTGCGAACAGCGCCGAATGATTGACGAACTGTCGCAGCACCGGCAACCGTGCCTTGCCACGCAAATGCACATAGAGGGTGCTGCCCACAAACAGCAGCAACAATGACGCTTTCGCGGCAAAGGAAAAGGTCATCAACAACTCCTTGGAAATAGACACTTCTGCACAACGCCATTCACCCGGCGCGGCAGCCGGCATGATAAACACTACCGGCCTCAGTAAACACCCGCGGGATTCAACATTCAGTGTTGAGGATTGCGCAATAAATGCCTATTTAGCATAAGACTCTTGAACATCCGCTGATCTGAATCAGCCTCCCGCGATGTAAGGGCACGCGTCCCTGCGGCAGCACCGTCCGGCGCCCGGGTGTTACTGCTGAGTCTCCTGCTCGGTGAACAGATCGCTGAACAGCATGCTCGACAGGTAACGCTCACCGGAATCCGGCAGGATCACCACAATGGTCTTGCCCTGCATTTCCGGGGTTTCGGCCAGCCGTACCGCCACCGCCATCGCGGCCCCGCAGGAAATGCCGCACAAAATCCCCTCCTCCTGCATCAAGCGCAGGGCCATGGCCTTGGACTCCTCGTCGCTGACCAGCTCCACCCGGTCGACGATCGACAGATCCAGGTTCTTCGGCACGAAACCGGCACCGATGCCCTGGATCTTGTGCGGGCTCGGCTTGATCTCTTCACCGGCCATTGCCTGGCTGATCACCGGCGATACCGCGGGTTCCACCGCGACCGAGATGATCGGTTTGCCCTGGGTATTCTTGATATACCGCGAAACGCCGGTAATGGTTCCGCCCGTTCCGACGCCTGCCACCAACACATCGACAGCGCCGTCGGTGTCGTTCCAGATTTCCGGGCCGGTGGTTTTTTCGTGGATGGCCGGGTTGGCCGGGTTTTCGAATTGCGCCGGCATGAAATATTTCGACGGATCGCTGGCCACAATTTCGCCAGCCTTTTCGATCGCGCCTTTCATGCCCTTCGCCGGTTCAGTCAGTACCAGTTCGGCACCCAGGGCCTTGAGCACCTTGCGTCGCTCGATACTCATGGACGCCGGCATGGTCAGCATCAACTTATAGCCACGAGCGGCGGCGACGAAGGCCAGGCCGATGCCTGTATTACCGGAGGTCGGTTCGACAATGGTCATGCCAGGCTTGAGTTTGCCGGTGCTTTCGGCGTCCCAGATCATGTTCGCGCCGATGCGGCACTTGACCGAATAACCGGGGTTGCGCCCTTCGATCTTGGCCAGGATGGTCACACCGCGCGGGGCGATACGGTTGATCTGCACCAGGGGCGTATTGCCGATGGAATGGGCGTTGTCAGCGAAAATGCGGCTCATGACTGGGTCCTTACTACAGCATTTGATAAGCGCACAAAGGTATGCCTGTTGGTCGTGGGCGTCCAGTCAGGCGAACGTCCGCGGGCCACCGCAGTCAATCGCTATAGTTCGCCAGAGAATTGCCATCATGAAACGTCGATACAGCTGGCCCTTGTGGACCTTCGCAGGCCTCGTCGTGCTGCTGGTTGCCCTGCATATCGCCCTGCCCTACCTGGTGCGCAATTACCTCAACGACAAGTTGGCGGACATGGGCGATTACCGCGGTCGGATCACTGACGTCGACCTGGCCTTATGGCGTGGCGCCTACAAGATCAACGGCCTGAAAATCGTCAAGGTCGACGGCAAGGTGCCAGTGCCGTTCGTCAATGCACCGCTGATCGACCTCTCGGTCAGTTGGCACTCGCTCTGGTACGACCATGCAGTGGTGGCACAGGTGCAGTTCATCAACCCGGAGGTGAACTTCGTCGATGGCGGTGCCAACAAGCAGAACTCCCAGACGGGTCGGGGCACCGACTGGCGCGCGCAACTGGGCAAACTGCTGCCGATCACACTGAACGAAGTGCGAATTGACGATGGCAAGATCAGCTTCCGCAACTTCAATTCCAAACCACCGGTGAACATGAACGCCACCAAGGTCAACGCCAGCCTCTACAACCTGACCAACGTGGTTGATACCCAAGGCAAACGCGACGCCCGCTTCGAAGGGAAAGCCCTGTTGCTGGGGCATGCGCCGCTGGAAACCACCGCGACCTTCGACCCGTTGAGCAATTTCGAAGACTTCGAGTTTCGCCTGCGGGCCAGGGACATCGAACTCAAACGCATGAACGACTTTGCTTCGGCCTACGGCAAGTTCGATTTCAATGCCGGCCATGGCGATGTGGTCATCGAAGCGCAGGCCAAAAACGCCAAATTGACGGGTTATATCAAACCGCTGCTCAGGGATGTCGATGTGTTCAACTGGCAGCAGGACGTCGAAAACAAGGACAAAGGGATTTTCCGCTCCATCTGGGAGGCCATCGTCGGTGGCTCCGAGACCGTGCTGAAAAACCAGGGCAAGAACCAGTTCGCCACCCGAGTGGAACTCAGTGGCAACGTACATCAGCAAGATGTCAGCGCATTCCAGGCGTTTTTGCAGATTTTACGCAATGGATTCATTGAGGCTTTCAACGCCCGCTATGAACGACCCAAGCCGGATGCGGGCTGATATCCGGAAATCGACAGTGAATAGACGCTGCCCGGCAACCGCCGCGACCCAGTCAGGATGTGACGCTCCATTCAGAGACTGAATAAGCCGTCTGCGTTCACAGTCGACCGGGCAGCGCGTTATAGTCGGGGCTGACCATTTTATTGCGCCCCGCCCTGCCTCGTTCAGGTCGGCGTTACCGTTCGAGGATTAGCAGATGAAGTTCGAAGGCACCCAGGCCTACGTCGCCACCGATGACCTGAAGCTGGCGGTCAATGCCGCCATCACCCTGGAGCGGCCGTTGCTGGTCAAGGGCGAACCGGGCACCGGCAAGACCATGCTCGCCGAGCAACTGGCCGAATCCTTTGGCGCCAAGCTGATTACCTGGCACATCAAGTCCACCACCAAGGCCCACCAGGGCCTCTACGAGTACGACGCGGTCAGCCGCCTGCGTGACTCGCAACTGGGCGTGGACAAGGTGCACGACGTGCGCAACTACCTGAAAAAGGGCAAGCTCTGGGAAGCCTTCGAGTCCGAAGAGCGGGTGATCCTGCTGATCGACGAAATCGACAAGGCCGACATCGAGTTCCCTAACGACCTGCTGCAAGAACTCGACAAGATGGAGTTCTACGTTTACGAGATCGACGAGACGATCAAGGCCAGGAAACGCCCGATCATCATCATTACCTCCAACAACGAAAAAGAACTGCCGGACGCCTTCCTGCGCCGCTGCTTCTTCCACTACATCGCCTTCCCCGACCGCGTCACGCTGCAGAAAATCGTCGACGTGCACTACCCGGACATCAAGAAAGACCTGGTCAGCGAAGCCCTCGATGTGTTCTTCGACGTGCGCAAGGTGCCGGGCCTGAAGAAGAAACCATCCACCTCCGAACTGGTGGACTGGCTGAAACTGCTGATGGCCGACAATATCGGTGAAGCCGTGCTGCGCGAACGCGATCCGACCAAGGCCATCCCGCCGCTGGCCGGCGCGTTGGTGAAAAACGAACAGGACGTGCAACTGCTTGAGCGCCTGGCGTTCATGAGCCGTCGCGGCAGTCGTTGATCATCCGGGGCAAATGCCATGCTGCTCAATCTGTTCAATGAAATGCGCGCCGCCAAGGTCCCGGTCTCGGTGCGCGAACTGCTGGACCTGATCAACGCGCTGAAACAGCGCGTGACCTTCGCCGACATGGACGAGTTCTATTACTTGTCCAGGGCGATCCTGGTGAAGGACGAAAAGCATTTCGACAAGTTCGACCGGGCCTTCGGGGCGTACTTCAACGGCCTGGAAAAGCTCGACGACCATTTGCAGGCCCTGATCCCCGAGGACTGGCTGCGCAAGGAATTCGAACGCTCCCTGACCGATGAAGAGCGGGCGGCGATTCAGTCCCTCGGCGGTCTGGACAAGCTGATCGAAGAGTTCAAGAAGCGCCTGGAAGAACAGAAGGAACGCCATGCCGGCGGCAACAAGTGGATCGGCACTGGCGGCACCAGCCCGTTCGGCTCCGGCGGTTTCAATCCGGAAGGCATCCGGGTCGGCGATGCCGGCAAGCGCCAGGGCAAGGCGGTCAAGGTCTGGGATCAACGCGAATACAAGAACCTCGACGACTCGGTGGAACTGGGCACGCGCAACATCAAGGTCGCCCTGCGCCGCCTGCGCAAGTTTGCCCGCCAGGGTGCGGCCGAAGAACTGGACATCGATGGCACGATCGATCACACCGCCAAGGACGCCGGCCTGCTGAACATCCAGATGCGTCCCGAGCGACGCAACACGGTGAAGTTGTTGCTGCTGTTCGACATCGGCGGCTCGATGGACGCCCATGTAAAGATCTGCGAAGAACTGTTCTCGGCCTGCAAGACCGAGTTCAAGCACCTGGAGTACTACTACTTCCACAACTTCATTTATGAATCGGTATGGAAGAACAACATGCGCCGCACGTCCGAGCGCACGTCGACCCAGGACCTGCTGCACAAGTACGGTGCCGACTACAAAGTGATCTTCATCGGTGACGCCGCCATGGCGCCCTATGAAATCACCCAGCCCGGCGGCAGCGTCGAGCACTGGAACGAAGAAGCCGGCTACGTGTGGATGCAGCGTTTCAAGGAGAAGTTCAAGAAGCTCATCTGGATCAACCCGTATCCGAAAGACACCTGGGGCTACACCTCCTCGACCAACATTGTGCGGGACTTGGTCGAGGACCAGATGTATCCGCTGACCCTTCGCGGGTTGGAAGAAGGGATGCGGTTTCTTTCCAAGTAATCCCGTTGTCCTGTAGGGGCTGGCTTGCCAGCGAAGGCGTCCGATCTGTCGTTGCAAGGCTCAAGATCGCTTTCGCTGGCAAGCCAGCTCCCACAAGGGTTAACTGAACCGGCTCAAATACTCGACCTGCTCGCGATGCGCCACGTCCTGCACCACTGGCCGCAACCGCACCTGTGCCCCCGGCAAACACTGCGCCAGCCGCGCCAGCGCCAATGGCGTCAACGCCCCCAATCGTGGATAGCCGCCAATGGTTTGCCGATCATTGAGCAGCACGATCGGCTGCCCGTCCGGTGGCACCTGAACGGCGCCTAGCGGGATGCCTTCGGAAATCATCGGCTTGCCCTGGTACTGCAACGCCGTGCCCAGCAGGCGAATGCCCATCCGGTCGGCGCGACTGTCCAGGCGCCATGGGTTGTTGAACGCATCGAACAGGCTCTGGCCGCTGAACTCACCGATTTGCGCTCCCAGCACCAGGTCCAACGGCGTATCGGGGTTCAGATCCGGTCGCAGGTCCGCCGGCAACTCCCGCAGCAGCATCACCGAGTTGCCCGAATAACCGAGCGAGTCATCCTTGCCCAACGGGCGACCCATGCCATCCAGACCACCGAGTGCTTCGCGCACCACCGTCGCGCTGCTACCCATTACCTTCGGCGCGTCAAACCCGCCCGGCGCGGCCAGATAGGCCCGGGCACCGAGTAACGGTTGGGTGAATTGCAGCCGTTGACCTTTGTGCAATCTGAAGCTGCGCCACGGCGCCAGCGCCTCACCGTCCAGCTGTGCGCCGAGATCAGCACCGGCCAGCGCCAGCACGCAATCATCCTCGGCCACCACGGTGAACCCGCCGAGGGTGATTTCGATCACCGGTGCATCCAGCCGGTTGCCCAGCAGCCAGTTGGCCCAGGACAGCGAACGCCAATCCAGCCCTCCGCCCTGAGTCACGCCCAGGTACCGCACGCCAAAGCGCCCGGCGTCCTGCAACAGGCACAGCGGTGTACTGGCTTCAATCGTCAGATGGCTCATGCCTGGCCCTCCAATGGCGTGTCATCACCGCCCAGGTTGATGAACTCAGCGTGATCCACCGCTTCGAAACGCACGGTGTCGCCCGGCTGCATCAGGCTGTAGCCGTCGCGGTGACGGTCGAACAGCTTGGCCGGGGTGCGACCGATCAGGTTCCAGCCCCCCGGCGACACCACCGGATAGGCCGCCGTTTGCCGTTCGGCGATGCCGACACTGCCAGCGGCGACTCTCTTGCGCGGGGTGTCCAGGCGCGGCGCGGCCAGCACCTCTTCCACCAGCCCCATGAAAGCGAAGCCCGGCGCGAAACCCAGGGCGAACACCTGATATTCACGCTCGCTGTGCCGACGGATCACCTCTGCCACCGTCAACCCGCTGCGCTGTGCCAACAGGCTCAGCTCCGGGCCGACGCTCAAGTCGTACCAGACTGGCAGGACATGGCAGGTACCGCGGGTACGCGCGTTGGGCGACAGATCGATCAAGGCTGCGGCAATCAACTCCCGCGCCTGGGCCGGACTCAACGCAGTCAGGTCGTAATGCACCATCAACGTGGTGTAGGACGGCACCAGATCGATCAGATGTTCACCGAAAGCGCTGCGCAGACTTTCGCTGGCGGCGAGCATCCACGGCATATTGGCTTCGGCGATTTCATCGAACAGACGCACCATCAGACAATCCAGCGCGACCACTTCCACCCGCAGTTTCATGACGCGCTCTGCTGATTCAAGGCCTCGCGGATGCGCCGCACGGCGGCCACCGAACTGGCGTTGTCGCCGTGTACGCACAGGGTGTTGGCCTGCAAGTGCAAGGCGCTGCCGTCGCTGGCGGTGAGGTGGTCGCCACGGGCAATGATCAGCGCCTGCTCGATGATTCTCTCCGGATCATGATGCACAGCGCCCGGCAGTTGCCGTGATACCAGCATGCCGGCGCTGTCGTAGGCGCGATCGGCAAAGGCTTCGAACCACAGGGTCACGCCGTATTCATCGCCCATCTGTTGCGCGGCGCTGTTGTCGCGGGTGGCCATCAACATCAACGGCAAGCGGCGGTCATAACTGGCCACGGCCTGCAACACCGCACGCAATTGCGCCGGGTTGGCCATCATGTCGTTGTACATCGCGCCGTGGGGTTTGACGTAACTGACCCGCCCCCCCTGGGCCCGGCAAATGCCATCGAGGGCGCCGATCTGGTAATGCAGGATGTCCTGGAGTTCCTGGGCGGCGTAAGCCATGGAGCGGCGACCGAAGCCCACCAGGTCCTGATAGGCGGGATGGGCGCCAATCTGTACGCCATGGCTGAGGGCCAGGCTGACGGTCTTGCGCATGATGCTCGGGTCGCCGGCATGGAAGCCGCAGGCGATGTTGGCGCAATCGATAAAGGGCATGACCTCGGCGTCGAGACCCATGGTCCAGTTGCCGAAACTCTCGCCGATGTCGCAGTTCAATAGCAGGCGGCTCACGGTGAACACTCCTGTAGGCATTATTCTTTTTTGCTGCGGGACATATCTGTAAGACAGGCCCGCAGATTATCAGTTACTGGGCGTCGAGTTGCTTGCCACGGGTTTCCGGCAAACTCAGGGCCGCGAGGATCACCACGCCGTAGGAAACCGCCGCAAAGGCACCGATTCCCACACTCAGCGGCACTTTCTGGCTGAGCAAACCGATCAGCAACGGGAACAACGCCGCCAGCGCCCGGCCGATGTTGTAGCAAAAGCCCTGGCCTGAACCGCGAATCCGCGTCGGAAACAACTCGGTCAGGAACGCGCCCATGCCGCTGAAGATGCCTGAGGCGAAGAAACCCAGCGGAAAGCCCAGCCAGAGCATCACACCGTTGCTGACCGGCAGTTGGGTGTAGAGCAGCACTATGGTGAACGAGCCGACCGCGAACAGGATGAAGTTCTTTTTGCGGCCGAGGATGTCGGTCAAATAGGCACTGATGACATAACCCACGTAGGACCCGACGATCACCATCGCCAGATAACCGCTCGTATTGAGTACGCTCAAACCGCGTTCGTTCTTCAGGAAGGTCGGCAACCAGGACGTGATTGCGTAGTAGCCACCCAGCGCCCCGGTGGTCAGCAGTGAAGCGCGAATCGTGGTGAAGAGCATGCCGGGCGCGAAGATCTCGTAGAACTTCGACGGGTTGCTCGGCTCCTGCCTGGCTTTGGCCTCGCGGTAGATTTCCGGGTCCTTGACCAGGCGACGGACGAAGATCACGAAAATCGCCGGCACAATGCCGAGAATGAACAGCGCGCGCCAGGCATCTTCTGCCGGCAACACCGAGAACAACAGCGCATAGAGAATGGCCGTCAGCCCCCACCCCAGCGCCCAGCCGGATTGCACCATGCCGACGGCCTTGCCGCGATCCTGGGCGCGGATGACTTCGCCCATCAGAACCGCGCCAGCCGTCCACTCGCCACCGAAACCGAAGCCCATCAGAGTGCGGGCGATCAACAGCTGTTCGTAGTTCTGGGCAAAACCGCAGAGGAAGGTGAAGAAGGCAAACCACAACACCGTCAGCTGCAAGGTACGCACGCGGCCGATGCGGTCGGAGAGAATGCCCGCCACCCAACCGCCGATGGCCGAAGCGATCAGGGTACTGGTGTGGATCAGCCCGGCCTGCCCGGTGGTGATGCCCCACATGGCAATCAGGGTCGGCACCACGAAGCTGAGCATCTGGGTGTCCATGCCATCCAGGCCATAGCCGATCTTGCAGCTCCAGAAGGTGCGGCGTTCCTGCTGATTGATGTTGCGATACCAGTCGAAAGGTCCCGGACGAGCCACGGCTTTCGGGGTGAAGGGGGTGTCGGGCGCACTCATGGCAAATCTCCGCGCTGATTTTATTGGTATTGTTCTGAGCCCCGACGACGCCTATCGTGGGAACCGGATGCATCGATTTTTGGGCCGCTTGCCCTGCTGCGTCCAACTAATAAAAACCCGCCCTAGACATAAGAAATCTTTATCCCCCCGAGCCAATCCCATGAACCTGAAGTTTCTCGAGACCTTCGTCTGGGTCGCCCGACTCAAGAGCTTTCGCCTCACCGCAGACAAACTCTTCACCACCCAGGCGTCGATCTCCAGCCGCATCGCCGTGCTCGAAGGTGAACTTGGGGTGAAGCTGTTTCTGCGGGATTCCCGTGGCGTGAGCCTGACGCCGGAGGGCTTGAAGGTGCTCGATTATGCCGAGCAGATGATGGACACCATGCAAGCGTTGCGGCAGTCGATCGAGAACCGTTCGAGCAAGGCCGGGCGCGTGCGCATCGGTGTGATGGACACGGTCATCCACACCTGGCTCAGCCCGCTGGTGGCACAGATGACCGATCACTATCCGCTGGTGGAAATCGAGCTGGTGGCCGATACCTCGCTGAACCTCTGCGATCAGCTGCAAACAGGTTTTCTCGATGTGATCCTGCAAACCGACCTGTTGCGCCAGGAAAGCGTCCGCAGCCTGGAACTGGCCAGCCATCCGATGGGCTGGATCGTTGCCAGTAATTCCCTCTACAACCGCGAGTATTCAGGCATCGCCGATCTGGCGAATGAACGGATCATCACTTACTCGAAAAACTCTCATCCACACCAGGAAGTGCTCGCGCTGATGCAGGCCAACGGCGTCATGGCGCCGCGCCTCAATTGTGTGAACTCGGTATCGGCGATCACCCGATTGTTGCGCGATGGCTTCGGGATTGGTGCGTTGCCGCCCGTGCTGGTGGCCGAGGAACTGGCGCGCGGGGAATTGACCTTGCTGGCCATCGACCAACGTCCGCCGAATCTGCAAGTGGTGGTGTCGTGGCGGGTGGGCGCGGAGTGGGTCGAGGAGATTGTGGCGTTGTGTCAGCAGGTGCTGGAGGGGTATGCGCGCAGGGTGGGAGAAAGCTACATCGTATTGGCGGACTAGCAAACCTTGTGGCGAGGGGGCACGCTCCCTCGCCACAACGGCCTTGTTTACAAGCCCCGCAGATCCCGCTCTTCGATCGGCCGGCTCTGGCGCAAGCGCTTGCCGCCCAGCACCACCCAGTCAATCAGTCGGAACAGGCACTCCAGGCCGAACGACAGCATCATCGCGCCGCTCATGCCCCAGATCATCGCTTCCGGCGTCAACAGAATCTGGTAGCTGTAACCATTCCAGGTTTCCTTGCGAATATCCGGATCGGCGGCCAGCACCACTTGCAGGAAACGGATGTACCAAGGGCCCTGCATCGCCTGGAACTGCTTGTCCAGCGCCAGTTGGCGGGTCAGCAGGTTGCTCAGGCTGTCGGCGTCGCTGCGGAAAATCGGGTCTTCGCTGGCACGATAATGGGCCACCAGGGCCTGCATATCGCCTTTGAAGAACTGATTGGCCGTGCCCTGAAAACCGCTCAAGCTGGCCTGCGCTTCGATCAGGTGGGCCTCGACCCGTTTGGCGTAATCATTGATGAACCCCGGCACCTGGACACCGATCAACAGGCCCGCCGCGAACAACACCAGCCGTAGGTAACTGAGCAACATGGGGAAGAATCCTTATTCGGTCCTGCCCTGGCTGACGCATTCGCCGCGTCGCCACAGGCTCCATTGGCCCGGTTCGTAGCGGGTCCAGGTTTCGTTTTCGGTCAAGGGTTCGGTGGCGATCACCGTCACCACGTCGTTGGGGGTGGTTTCAGCCTGAAAGTCGACGATGACATCGACGTCCTTCAGGCGGGCCGGGCCGAACGGGGCTCGGCGGGTGATCTGCGCCAGCTTGGTCGAGCAATAGCAGAACAGCCAGTCGCCGTCGCTGAGCAGGCAGTTGAACACGCCTTTACTACGGTATTCGGCACACGCGGCCACCAGGTCCGGCAGCAGTTCCTCGACCTCGACCGGCTCGGGGAACGCCGCACGCACGCGGTTGAGCAAATCGCAGAACGCCGCTTCGCTGTCGGTATCGCCCACCGGACGATAGAAACTGGCGCCGGGTTTAAAGTCCGCCAGTTGGCCGTTATGGGCGAAACACCAGTTACGGCCCCACAACTCGCGTACGAAAGGGTGGGTATTGGAGAGGCAGACCTTGCCGACGTTGGCCTGGCGGATATGCCCGATCACCACCTCGCTCTTGATCGGGTAGCGCTGAACCAGGTTCGCGACTTCCGACTCGCAGCTCGCCGCCGGGTCCTGGAACAAACGCAAGCCCCGACCTTCATAGAAGGCGATGCCCCAGCCGTCGCGATGCGGCCCGGTACGGCCGCCACGCTGCATCAACCCGGTGAAGCTGAACACAATATCGGTCGGCACATTGGCGCTCATGCCCAATAATTCACACATGCTCGGACTCTCGCTTCAAGCCAGGGGCGACGTTACAGACGGGGTTCAACCCGCATACGCTGGGGATTGCTCGGAACAGGGGGACGACCATAGCGATCGTCGCCAGCGCCGCCAAAGGCACGCTCCTCTTCCGGTTCCTCGGCAAGCGCGGCCGCTTTGGCGGCGGCGGCCCTTTCCTTGCGCGCATTGGAAGCGCGCTCGATCGGGAAGCGGATCGCCACGAACACCAGGTAAATGCCGAACGCGATCATGCCGTACATGAACAGATCGGAGATCGCCCGCCACGCGTTGTTGCCGACCTTGAACAACAGATCAAGGGCTGTAATGGCGATGGCCGGGGCAACCTTTTCCTTCACGGGGTCGATGATGGTCGGGGAAAACAGCAGCACCGCCACCAGCAACCGCAGCGGCTCACGCAGCCAACGCCACATCCAGCGGGTGATACGCATCCACACCAACAGGCAGCCCAAAGCGGCAAAGGCGTAGAGGCCCCAAGCGATCAGATAGTCGTTCTCGGTCATGGTGTCCATGGCAAGGCAGGCAAAGAGGCGCTTATGATAACGACTTTTCGTCCTTCAGGCTGCATCAATGGCAGCCGGTCGGGACACAGTACCTGTGGGAGCGAGCTTGCTCGCGATGAGGCCAGCACATCCAGCATCCATACTGACTGTCAGAACGCTATCGTCGGAACGCCGCCCGGAGCAAACTCGCTCCCACAGGTTTAAAACCCTATTCCGTATTCAGTTCGAGAGTCCTCCATGCCGCTATCCGCCACCCTTTGCGACGCTCCGGTTGCCCACAAGGCCGAAGGTTCCGACCCGTATGCCTGGCTGCAAGAGCGCGATACCGATGCAGTGCTCGACTACCTCAAGGCTGAAAACAGCTATCAGGAGGCGCAAACCGCCGATCAGGCCGGGCTGCGTGAAACCCTGTTCGAAGAGATCAAGGGCCGGATTCTCGAAACCGACCTGTCCCTGCCCTCCCCGTGGGGACCTTACCTGTATTACACGCGCACCACCGCGGGTGACGAATATTCCCGCCACTATCGCTGCCCGCGCCCGGCCGACGACAGCCTGCAACTCGATGAAAGCCGGGAACAACTGCTGCTTGACCCGAACCTGTTGGCCAATGGCGGCTTTTTCTCCCTGGGTGCATTCAGCATCAGCCCGGACCACCAGCGCCTGGCCTACAGCGTCGACTCAACGGGCGATGAGATTTACACGCTGTTCGTGAAGGAATTGTCCGACGGCCGCGTCAGCGAACTGGAGTTTCAGGACTGCGATGGCAGCATGACCTGGGCCAACGACAGCCTGACCCTGTTTTTCGGCGAGCTGGACGACACCCATCGTCCGCACAAGCTGTACCGCTATCGCCTCGACGGCACGGCGGCCGAAGAAGTGTTTCATGAGCCGGACGGCCGGTTCTTCATGCATTGCTACCGCTCGAGTTCCGAACAGCAATTACTGCTGTCCCTGGGCAGCAAGACCACCAGCGAAGTCTGGGTGCTGGACGCCAACCAGCCGCAGCAAGCCTTCAGCTGCATCGCGCCACGGGTCGAGGATCACGAGTACGACGTCGACCATGGCGCGCGCGACGACCAATGGACCTGGTTCATCCGCAGCAACCGCGACGGCATCAACTTCGCCTTGTACACCGCGGTTGACAGTGGTGTGGCACCGAACGAAGCCGATTGGCAGAGCCTGATCCCCCATAGCGACTCCGTGATGATCGACGGCATGAGCCTGAACGCCGGGGCCATGACGCTCAGCCTGCGCGAAGGCGGCTTGCCGATCATCGAAGTGCACCCGCAAGACCTGCCGAGCTACCGGGTGCAACTGCCGGACGCGGCCTACAGCCTGCATGTGCAAAACAGCCTGGAGTTCGTCAGCGAGCGGATTCGGCTGCGCTATGAAGCGTTGAACCGTCCGGCGCAAATCCGCCAGTTGGAACTGAACACGGGCGATCAAAAAGTCCTCAAGCAAACCCCGGTGCTCGGCCCGTTCGACGCCGACGCCTATGTCAGCCAGCGCCTGTGGGCCACCGCGCCGGACGGTACGCAGGTGCCGATCAGCCTGGTGGTCAAACGCGAAGCGCTCGGCCAACCGGTGCCGTTGTATCTATATGGCTACGGCGCCTATGGTGAAAGCCTCGACCCGTGGTTCTCCCACGCCCGCCTCAGCCTGCTCGATCGCGGCATGGCGTTTGCCATCGCTCACGTGCGCGGCGGCGGTGAACTGGGTGAAGCCTGGTATCGCGCCGGCAAGCAGGAACACAAACACAACACGTTCAGTGACTTCATCGCCTGCGCCGAACACTTGATCGCCAATGGCTTCACCAGTGCCGCGCAACTGGCGATCAGCGGTGGCAGTGCCGGTGGCCTGCTGATCGGCGCGGTGCTCAACCAGCGACCGGAGTTGTTCGGCGCGGCGATTGCCGAAGTGCCGTTCGTCGACGTGCTCAACACCATGCTCGACCCGGACCTGCCGCTGACCGTCACTGAATACGACGAATGGGGCAACCCTGAAGAACCGGACGTCTATGATCGGATCAAGGCCTACGCCCCGTACGAAAACGTCTCTGCCCAAGCGTATCCGGCGACGCTGGTGATTGCCGGCTACAACGACAGCCGCGTGCAGTACTGGGAAGCCGCCAAGTGGGTGGCCAAATTGCGTGCGACCAAAACCGACTCCAACGCCCTGCTGCTCAAGACTGAACTGGGCGCCGGGCACGGCGGGATGAGTGGTCGGTATCAGGGATTGCGTGACGCAGCACTCGAATACGCGTTTTTGTTTAAGGTTTTGGGGATCGCCTGAGGAACTTGGCCCGACGAACCGGTCTCAAGACCAGCACACCGGACCCGATACAACGAAGATCCCTGTGGGAGCGAGCCTGCTCGCGAAAGCGTCGAATCAGTCAACATTGATCTTGAATGTGCAGACCCCTTCGCGAGCAGGCTCGCTCCCACAAGGGATTGGGGATACTCAAAAAGCCGCCATCAGACACAACAAAAAGACCGCACGACATGTCAGAACCGACCTTGCTCAACAACGAAATCCGCGACTGGCTGATGGACTGCGGCCTGTTCAACCAATTGCTGCCAGCGGACTTTGCCGCCGCCTCGGGCTATTTCAGCATCAGCACCATTGCCCAGGGCGAAGAGATTTTCCACGAGGGCGATGCCGGCAGCTTCATGTGCATCATCCACACCGGGCAAGTGGCGGTACAGAAGACCACCGGCGACGGACAACTGGTGACCATCGCAACCCTGCGCAGCGGACGCTCCTTCGGCGAAATGGCGGTGCTTGACGGCGAACGTCGCTCAGCCGGTTGCGTGGCCGCGAGCAACTGTCAGTTGCTCAACCTGGGCAAGGACTCCCTGGAAAAGATGCTCAACGACGCGCCAAAAATCGCCGCCAAGATCATC
Organism: Pseudomonas fluorescens group sp. PF-69; assembly: GCF_054481235.1. Taxonomy (NCBI): domain Bacteria; kingdom Pseudomonadati; phylum Pseudomonadota; class Gammaproteobacteria; order Pseudomonadales; family Pseudomonadaceae; genus Pseudomonas; species Pseudomonas fluorescens group sp. PF-69. Next base: position 6,581,380 of record NZ_JBTMNC010000001.1, read on the forward strand.
CGGGCCCTCGCCGTTTCGCTCTCCAAACGCTTGCGCATGGCCGACGGGCAACTGCTTTTACAGCAGGTCTAACCCCCGGGCGATTTGGTTTTCGGCGGGTTGGGCTCAATCCCGGGCACCGGTTGGTCCTTGGTCGGCGGGCTGGGCATCTCGATCGGCACCAATGGCGGACCACCACTGCCGGGGCCGACTTTCGGCATGGGCGCCGGGCTGATTTGCGGATAGGGTGTGGGCGTCGCGGTGCCAGGCGAGCCGGGCAGCGGCGCGGGAGTGACGGGCGTGGTTTGCTGCTGTTGGGCCTGCACTGCAGTAATCGAGAGCGCGGCCAGGGCAATGACCGTTAGAATGGTGCGCTTCATCAATGGCTCCGTTGGCCTTGTTGTCATGTGCAGGCTACTCCCAACTGCGCGCGTTTGCCCTCCCCGTCTTGCCAATTCTTCTCAAGAGAACCCCATGAAACGTTTCGTACTGCTCGACACCGCGCCAATCCCTGAAAATGGCGGAGCCCTGTGCCTGTTCGAGTACGGCGAGGATTTCGTCATCAAGATCCAGGGGGGTGACGGCGGGCAACTGATGAACACGCGCATGCACGGCTCCGAGGATGCGCTGGCCGAAATCCCCTGCCGCAAGGTCGCCGGCCGCCCGAATTCACGGGTGCTGATCGGCGGCCTGGGCATGGGTTTTACCCTGGCCTCGGCGCTCAAGCATCTGGGCAAGACCGCCGAAGTGGTGGTCGCGGAACTGGTGCCCGGCGTGGTCGAGTGGAATCGCGGGCCGTTGGGCGAAAAGTCCGGCAACCCGCTGCTCGACCCGCGCACGGTCATCCGCATGGAAGACGTGGCCAAAGTGCTGCAAGCCGAGCCGCAGGGCTTCGATGCGATCATGCTCGATGTCGACAACGGCCCCGAAGGCCTGACCCAGAGGGCCAACAGCTGGCTGTACTCCGCTGGCGGCTTGAGCGCCTGCGCCAAGGCCCTGCGGCCCAAGGGCGTGCTGGCGGTCTGGTCGGCCAGCGCCGACCGGCAATTTTCCGACAAGCTGAAAAAGGCCGGTTTCAAGGCCGAGGAAGTGCAAGTCTTCGCCCATGGCAACAAGGGCACCCGGCACACCATCTGGATTGCCGAGAAGCTCAAGGGCTAAGCTAAACTTACGTCATAACCGTCATTAGTCTTTTACAAAGGTGAACCCATGAGTTCGTCCACCCCGACCAATACCTCGAAGCTGGATCGCATCCTCGCCGACAACCAGCGCGACAAGGAAATGGGTTACCGCGACAAGGCCCTGAAGATGTACCCGCACGTATGCGGCCGCTGCGCCCGTGAGTTCTCCGGCAAGCGCTTGAGCGAACTGACCGTGCACCACCGTGACCATAACCACGACAACAACCCTCAGGATGGTTCGAACTGGGAATTGTTGTGCCTGTATTGCCACGACAACGAACATTCGCGCTACACCGACCAGCAGTATTTCGACGAAGGCTCGCTGAGCACGCCGAAAATCGCCAAGGCCACCCATAACCCGTTTGCCGCTTTGGCGGGGTTGATGAAAAAAGAAGACTGAAACCACCTGCAGGAGCGAGATTGCTCGCTCCTGCAGGGATCGTGTCAATAACCCGGCAAAACCTGACGGCAGCCGGCGACAACCTGCCGCTAACGGCAAAAAACTTCCCGCCCCTTCCCAAGCTGCAATGTGTCCAGACCGTTACAAAGCGCCCATTACATGGCCACCACCCCATGATGGCACTGTTCTTGCCATGTATCAGGTTCAATACATTGAGCGCCAACAAAGCCCCTGAACGCTCACGTTGCCTCTGAACCGCGTCATACATGGACAGGCCCGTTTTATGAACGTCACTTCTACCTTCAACAGCGCCGCTATCGTGGCCTACAACAACACGTCCGAGGCGAAGGCCAGATCCATCGCCCGTGACAGCGAGCAGACGGCCAGCAAAACAAGGAATGAAGACTCGCTGAGCCTCTCTAAAACAGCCGCCGATTACAGCGGCTCGATTGCCAACAATGCACCGTTTTTTCCGGTGCGTGCTGGCATGAACGCTGATGCCCTGGTGCTGGGTGTCACCCGACCGGGCGCGGTTTCCAGCTCAGCGGGCAAGACATTCGAAGAAGTGGCCACCGATGCGCGCAAACGCATGGATCAGAAATACGCGCAAATGAATGCCGGCGACAAGCCCTACAGCGGCAGCGTCGAAGACCGCAATGCGCTGATGGGTGACCTGGATCGTCGTTCACTCAATGCCGTCGCGACGAATGAAGGCGGACTGTTTTCGAAGGACGAACAGGATACGGCCAGAGGGCTGATGCAACAGCAGGCTCGACTGGCGTCTGGCCACTACAGCGGCCCCGATGATCAGAAGAAAAACTGGAAAGACCCTTTCGCCAATGACCCGGTCGGTCGGGCCAAGGCGGCGTTGAACTTCCTCGAAAACATGAGTCCAGAAGAGAAAAACACACCGCAGTGGCTGTCTCAGCACATGACGTTGGCAGACGCATTGAATCAGTATGCCAATGGCAGCAAGGATTCCGCAGACACCGAGAAGAAAACCGGTCACTTCAACAATCTTGCCGAAATCCTGGCCGGCGTCGATACCGACGGGTCCGCCAGCAAAACCCCGGAAAACGACCAGATCGACAAGGCCGGGAATGCCATGATGGACAGGATCAAGGCGCTGACGCCGGCGACACAGTGAGCCTGTCGCCGAATCAGCGGCCCGCCCGCAAACCCCGTATAATCGCGCTTTTTTCCTGAAAGGCGCTTCGCTCGTGGCAGACAAACGGTACAGCTGCATTGGTTTGTATAACCCCAAATCACCGGAGAACGTCGGTTCGGTGATGCGCGCCGCTGGCTGCTACGGCGTGGCGTCGGTGTTCTACACCGGCAAGCGCTATGAGCGCGCCGCCGATTTCGTCACCGACACCAAGCGCGTGCACTACGACATCCCGCTGATCGGCATCGACGACCTGAAAAAAATCCTGCCCCTCAATTGTGTTCCCGTTGCCGTGGAGCTGGTGGAAGGCGCTCGCCCGCTGCCGGAATACACGCACCCGGACCGCGCGCTGTACATCTTCGGTCCGGAAGACGGCTCGCTGGATAAAGAGATTCGCGACTGGTGCGAAGACGTGGTCTACATCCCGACCACCGGTTGCATGAACCTGGCCGCTACGGTCAACGTTGTGCTTTACGACCGCATGGCCAAGGGGCTCAACACCCGTTCGGGGCCGAAATTCCGCTGAATCGCCGCACATCCGATGGAACGAGCTGACCGCCCCGGCAGTCAGCTTAACTATCCATTCCCGATCCTGCCTGGAGACAGATCATGAGCGAACTCAAACGCGTTGAGCGTATCGAATCCACCCCGTTCCAGACGCACACCGAACAGAATGTGCAGGGTTGGGAGCGCATCGGTTCCCTGGCCGGTGGCGTGGTGATGGTCGGCAAGGGCCTGCGTCGCGGCGGCATCTTCGGTTTGATTCAAGTGGCCATCGGCGGCGTTGCCCTGGCTCGCGGCATTACTGGCCACAGCTCGGCGAAAAGCCTGCTGGAAAAAAGCCGCCAGGACATGGACAACGTGCGAGCGAAGATTCAGCGTGCCGGTGAGGACTTGAGTCGGCTGAAGGCCAATGCCGAAGCGGCGACTGGGAATGACTCGTTGAAGTCGCCGAAAACCGGGGTTTGATCCGAGATTGGCGGTGAGGCTCATGGCCTCTTCAGTGGCAAGCCAGCTCCCACAGTTGATCGGTTTCGCTCACAACGGGTGTGACTGACAAGAATCCGCTGTAGCTGGCTTGCCAGCGAGGGCGGATTTACTGGATCAGCGCGGTATCCAACACGTTGGAAGACTCGCCAAGCACGCTCTCGCTGAGCTGCACGAACGCCTTGGTGTCAACGCTCTCCAAGCGCATCGCCCCGCGCAATACGTCATCCAGCGAACGCTTGTTGCGCGTCTTCAGGCGAATTTCGCGATCCAGTTCCTGCATCAACACCACCGCTTTTGAAACCTGCGCCGGGCTGACCTGCTCACCACGCAAGGTCGTGACGTTCTGACTGCCCTTGCTCAACCGCTCCTGCAGGCTCTGATAACGCTCGTCACTCATACCACCGGCACGGCGTACCAGTTCGATGGCGTAGTACTCGGCAAACCCTTCGCCGATCCAGTCACTGCGCTGCGTATCGTTGATCCGTCCGAACACCTGGGCCAATTCACGCACCAAGGTACTGGAGCCACTCTCGCTGACCAATGGCAAACGGCTGTTCAGGTAGATCGACTCGTGCGCCGCCGAGCCACCGCGCCACATCGGATCGTTGGCGCCGACAATCAGCAGTTTGGTGGGATGACGTGGGTACACGGCTTGCACTTGCGGCCAGACAAACGTCAGCAACGTCAGCACATCCATGCGGCGCATGCCCTGGCCTCGGGGTGAGGCCACGGTGACTTCGGTTTCCCCGAGTCGAGTGCGACGGCTGCCGAGGTGCCCGGCAAGCATCCAGCCGGTAGGCCGGTCGAACAGTCGGGAAACATTGTCGATGCGGAACTTGTTCTTGCCGATCCGTGGCCAGGCGGTTTCAACGCTTTTCCAACCGCTGGGCAACTCGAACTCGAGGCGTGAAATCAGCTCGATGCCATCCTGTTGATCGAGTTTGGCGGCGGGCACCAGGTCGTCGCCGCGCATCAGCGCCCAGGACGGGGTCATGCGCGTATCAAAACTGCCGTTCTTGCGCCCGTGGCTGATGCGTACGCGATAGGTCAGGCTGGCCTTGTCGGCCGCGGGGCGCCAAACGCCACGGGCTTGCTTGCCCGGCGTCAGCTGCCATTGGCCATCGGCCTTGAAATCGCTGTAAAGGCTGCCGTCGCCGAGATCGAAATCCAGACTGCGAACCGCCGAGCCCTGGGCCAGGGTCAGTCTCACCTCGGCCTGATCACTCTGGGGCAACAGGCGCACGTGGTAATCCAGATCGACTTTCTTGCCTGCCGCCCACGCTGGCGAGCTCAGGGTCAGTAACCCAATGATCAACGCCCGCCGCCATCGCACAGCCATACAGACTCCCAGTGTGGCGAGCGAGCTTGCTCGCGCCGGGCTGCAAAACAGCCCCGTTTTTTTGTTATCACTGCCCAGGTTATGAGCGCTACGCACTCAAGCGGGAGCAAGCGCCCTCGCCACGATCAACCGGCACGGAAAATCAGATGATCTTCCCAATCCTCTTCGGCCACGCTGCCTTCGGCAAGCATGCGCCCGGACTGGGAAATGCGTTCGTGATGCACCGCGTCACGATCCCCGCACACCAGGTGATGCCACAGCGGCAGGTCCTTGCCTTCGCTGACCAGCCGATAACCGCAGGTCGGCGGCAGCCATTTGAACTCGTCCGCCTTGCCCGGCGTGAGCTGGATGCAGTCCGGCACGAAGTCACGGCGGTTGGGATAGTCAGTGCACTGGCAGGTTTTCAGGTCCAGCAGTTTGCAGGCGATGCGCGTGTAATAGACGCTGTTGTCGTCTTCATCCTCGAGCTTTTGCAGGCAGCAAAGGCCGCAGCCGTCGCACAGCGATTCCCATTCCTCGTGATCCAGTTGATCGAGGGTTTTGCGTATCCAGAACGGTTCGACTTTGGCGGCCATGGCTCAAGCATCAACATCAGGTGGTGAAAAGGCCGCCAGTCTAGTGCCGCAAGGCCCGTCGGCCAAGCGTTGGCGACTGTCGGTAGAACGCGCTTGTCAGTTTTTGCGCCGCCAAGTAGGGTTTTGCCTCGCCCCACACTTTAAAACCTAGCAAGGAATCTGTTGATGAGTGCCAACCCACGCGTTGCCGACTATGCCATCCACCCTCAATTCACCCATCGCTGGTCGCCGCGCGCCTTCACCGGCGAAGCCATTCCCGAAGAAACGCTGCTGAGCTTTTTCGAAGCCGCGCGCTGGGCACCGTCGGCGTACAACTCGCAGCCTTGGCGCTTTCTCTACGCGCGTCGGGATACGCCGAACTGGGAGCGTTATCTGGGTCTGCTGAACGAATTCAACCGCAGTTGGGCGCAACATGCCTCGGCCCTGGTGATCGTGGTATCGAAAACCACCTTCGCCGTGCCCGGCGCCACCGAAGAAACCCCGGCCCTGTGGCACACCTTTGACACCGGTGCGGCCTGGGGTCATCTGGCGCTGCAGGCAAGCATCAGCGGCTGGCATACCCACGGCATGGCCGGCTTCGATCAAGCGCTGACGCGCAAAGAGTTGAAGATTCCTGAAGGCTACGCCCTGCACGCCGCCGTGGCGATCGGCAAACTGGGCGACAAGTCGACACTGGCCGACTACCTGCAAGCCCGTGAAGAGCCGAGCCCGCGCCGTCCGTTGAGCGAGCTGGCGGCTGAAGGTGATTTCACCCTCTAAGCAATAGCGAAACGCCTAGTGGGAGCGAGCTTGCTCCCACAGGTTTTGCCCAATATTCAAGTCCGCGGTGGACTCAATACCCGCGATTGAAATCCACTTCCCCGCGTAACGCCTCACCGGCCTGATAAGCCCGCAGGTTCTCGACAAACAGCTTCACCATCAACGATGGCGAGGTCGGTGCCGAGCTGTGACCGGTCAGCAGCAAGCCCCAGGCCGTCCAGAAAGGATGACGTTGCGGCAAGGGTTCCTGACGGCAGACGTCGATCACGGCACCCACCAGGTGCCCTTCTTTCAAGGCTTCCACCAGGTCCGCATCGACCACTGCCACACCGCGCCCGACGTTGATGAACAAACCGGTCGGCTTGAACTGTTTGAACAACGCGGCGTTGTAAATATCGTGGGTATTCGGTGTATTGGGCAGCAGGTTGATCACGTAATCGACTTCACCGACCAGACGCGGCAAATCGTCGAGCGAACCGACTTCGACAAACGGTGCCTGCTCGCGGGCCGAACTGGCGATACCGTACAGTTCGACGCCAAAGGGTTGAAGAAACTGCGCCACGGTCTGGCCGATGTCACCGGTGCCGACAATCAACACCTTGCGTCCCGCCAGGCTTTGCCCATGGCGACTGTCCCACTTGCGCTCGACCTGGCTGACCAACCGCGCCAGCACTTCCCGTTCGTGCCCAAGCATGTAGGTGAGTACGTATTCAGCCATGACCTGACCAAAAATCCCCACTGCACGTGTCAGGCGATAGTGCCTTGGCAAACCGTCGGCCAACAGCGGCGTGATGCCGGCCCAGGTCGATTGCAGCCATTGCGGCTGATGGCCTTGACGCAGCAGCGTCGCCAGCAGGTCGGGCTGTCCGAGCCAGACCGGACAGTCGGCCGCCTGGCGGGCCAGCTCGGCGGAATCACCGCTGGTCAGCACTTCCAGGTCGGGCGCTGCTTCACGCAACAGTTGGGCGTACACAGGGTGGTCGTGTTCAGCAATCAGAACGCGCATGCTTCAACCTTTCAAAAAAACGCTGCAGACGACCGCCGACAGCGTTTCGCTCCGTCGGCATGGCCATCGCCAAAATCATTCCAGTGGGTCACAAAGGCTCTGAACAGAGCCTGTCCGCCGATTACATAGGGTCGTTGCGGCGCAGCAACTCTTCCGGCAAGTGCTCGATGTACTCATCCTCGGCCGGTGGCATTTGCAGGTGATAGCCTTGTTTTTCGAGGTTTTCCAGCACAACGGTGATGTCTTCGCGCGACAGTTTGCGCTCCGGGCTCAGCACCAGGTCGAAGGCGTGGATGGGCTTGCCAAAGGCAATCATCAAGGGCTCGGGCACACGCTCCAGAGCATCGCTCTTGAGCACATACAGGTACATTTCGTTTCTTTTCGAACTGCGGTAGATGGAGCAAATACGTTTCAAGGCTGTTCTCCGGCGGTGGCCAGGCTGTCGAGCAGCGCCTGGCCCATCAATTCGCGGCGCCAGCCACGCAACGAATCAGGCAATTGGTAGGGACCATTGGGGAAGCCGCTTTTGAGCAGCGCTTCCAGGGTTTTCTTGCGCAACATCAGTTCCGGCGCGATGTTCAGGCGCTCGCCCTCGGCCTGGCCGATGGCTTTCATTTGCTTGAGCAACGCGGCGGCGTCCACCGGCAAGGGCTCCGGCACGGCGGGCGGCCATTGATCCGGCGACACACTGCCAGAGCGCTTGATCAGATCAAGCAGAAATTCGCCGTCCTGACGCACGGTACGCGGGTGCATGTCTTCGATTTTCGCCAACGCGCCGAGGTTGTCCGGCTGCGTCCGGGCCAGTGGCCACAGCGAATGTTCGCGGATGATCCGGTTGCGCGGCAGGTCACGGGCGCGGGCTTCTTTCTCACGCCAGGCGCAGAGCTCGCGCAGTACGGCAAGTTGGGCGCGGGACAGTTTCCAGGCCAGCTTGGCGTCGCGATAGACCTCGTACGGGTCGATCTCGCGGCGCAGGTTGGCCACCAGTTCGGCACCGTCTTCCAGGACCCAGGCGTATTTGTCGTCGGAAAGCTTCGGCCGAAGCTTCACGAACACTTCGGCCAGGTGCACGGCATCTTCGGCGGCGTAGCTGATCTGGGTTTCGGAAAGCGGACGTTGCAACCAGTCGGAACGGGTCTCGCCCTTGGGCAGGTCGATACCGAGCACTTCCTGCACCAGGCGCGAATACCCCATGGAGAAGCCCAGGTTCAGGTAAGCGGCAGCCAGCTGGGTATCGAACAATGGCGCCGGCAGGCTGCCCGTCAGGCGCAGCAGGACCTCGAGGTCTTCGCTGCAGGCGTGGACGACCTTGACCACCGCCGGGTTCTCCAGCAGTGCGGCCAAGGGCTGCCAGTTGTCGATGGTCAGCGGATCGATCAGGTAAGCGCGTACGCCATCGCCCACCTGCAACAGGCCCGCGATGGGATAGAAGGTGTCGACCCGCATGAATTCGGTGTCGAGGGCAACGTAGGGCAACTGCTGCCACTCGGTACAAAACCGACCGAGGCTATCGTTGTCGCGAATCCAGTGAATATCGATGGCCACACGGCTCTCCCTTGAAGAATGGCGCGCAGTATATATCGCCCCCGGCGATTTCCGCGCATCCACTGAACAAGAGCATTAGCGAAAACACCTGACGGATAGAAAGAATAGTCCGACAGCGAGGGGTTAGCCGGCCTTGCGCAGTACATAAACCCGCATCGGCGCGAAGCCTGGCAGGAAGTCCTGATGGCTGAGTACGCAGAAACCCGCCTGCTTGAACTCGGCTTCCACTTCGGCCTTGCTGACCAGCGGACAGGCTGCATGCCCCTCCTCGTCCGTACGGCGCCCCTTGAACCGCCCGCTGACCCGTACGGCGACAATCACGGTATCGCGACCGACCCGATGACACTCGCGCAGCAGCGCCAAACGATGCTCGGAGCAGGCAATGTGCTGAAACAGATGCATGCAACAAATGCAGTCGACCGCATTTTCCGACAAGCCGATGTTGAACGCTGAGCTTTGAAAGGTCCTTATCCGTTTCAACAGACCCTGCGGATGGTGGGTCCGGGCATGATCGAGAATGTCCTGGGACGGATCGGAGGCAAGGATCACCCGATTCCCATGCTCGGCCAGCACTTTCCAGAAGCGCCCGACGCCACATGCCACGTCGAGGATCAGGCCTGGCTCGCCAGCGACCTTGAGCGCATTGCGTACCAGTCGCTCTTCACGCCAGAACGCCAGACGCTCGACCAGGCCCTGCGCCCGCGGCTGCAGACAGACGCGGGCGTGCTCCTGATCGTAGCGCCGGGCGAACTCGAGTTCGATGGCGGATGGGGACTGAGCGGACATGTGCAATGACTCTTGATCGTAGTTTTAGCGGTCGCCGTATGAAAAAAAGATCCAGTTACTTTTTGGCCAACACACCGTCTTTCACCGCACCACGGCATCCGGCAAACATATCCAGACCCTGGTCATAGGTCTTGCTGTTGACCTGCAGCAGACCCAACATCGAATGGAACAGGTTGTCCTGGCTCAGGGGTTTTTCACGCCCCTGTTGCAGGCAACCGGTGTCTACCGAGAACGACTTCTGATAGCTATCGGAAAACCAGGCCAGCATCGCAACATGCTTCTGTTGTTCCGGCGCCAACATGTAAGGCGTGCCGTGGAGAAACAAATTGTATTCCCCCAGGGATTCGCCGTGATCCGACAAATAGAGCATTGCGGTATCGACTTTTTGCTGATTGCTGCGCAGCAGATCGATCAAGGTCGACAACACATGGTCGGTATACACCAGCGTGTTGTCATAGCCATTGACGATACTTTCACGGCTGCAGTTGTCCAGTGCATTGCTTTCACAGACGGGCGTGAAGCGTTCGAACTCTTTCGGGTAACGCTTGAAGTATTCCGGACCGTGGCTGCCCATCTGGTGCAGGACCAATACAGTGTCTTTGCTCAAGGTATCGATGAAGTGCTGCAAACCTTGGAGCAGGATTTCATCTCGGCATTCGCTGTTGGCGCACAACACCGGGTCCTTCAGGTTACTGACATCATCGAGCGTGACCCGATCGCAAGTACCTTTACAACCGGACTGGTTGTCGCGCCAGATCACATCCAGCCCCGCACGCTTGAGTACGTCCAGCAGGCCTTCTTCATTCTTCGCCTTGCTGGCGCTGTAATGATTGCGCCCCAGGTTGGAGAACATGCAAGGCACCGAGACTGCGGTTTCAGTCCCGCAGGAATGCACATTGGTAAATGCGATCAGACCCGCTTCCTTATTAAGCTTGGGGGTCGTGTCGCGGTTGTAACCAAGAATGCCGAAGTTCTCCGCCCGGGCACTTTCACCCACCACCAGAACCGTCAGGGATTTACGGTTGTGGGTTTGCCAGGCCGGATTTCGCTGGGCATCTTCACCGATTTTGACAAAGGGTTGATGGGCGGACACGACCTGCTCACGCAAGTAACCGAACGAAGCACCGATGTAGTTGCTCGGCACCATCATCAGGCGCAACTCATGGTGATTGCGAAACAACGACGACAGGCCTTGATAGTTGACCAGCGCAACACCACCGATAACCGCTACCGACGCCACACTCACCAACACCTTACTGAGCAGTTCGCGGTGCCAGCGGCGGTAGCTGATGGGGGTTTTCCACAAAAGGACCGAGGGTAAAACACCCAGCAGCACTATATAAACCAGCAACTTTATCGACAGTAAGTCACGCACTTCCGTGGCATTCGTCTCCGCGAAATTGCGGAACATGCCGGCGTCAATCAAGACACCATACTGACTCATGAAATAAGCGACGCCTGCACTGACCATGAACAGCAGGGTCAGAATCGGCTTAAGGACAGGGCGGAAAGCCAGCAAGGTCAGGATAATATTGAAGGCCGCGAGAATCATCGCCCCGAAGGCAACTCGCATGACGATGCCCTTGCCGTCAGCCGCGGTAATGTCGAACAGGTGCTGCCACAAAACAAAATTGAAGGCGACCAACAAAAAGGCACTGGCAATCAATGTCACCCACTCAGGGCGCACGGCTTTTATCTTCAACATGGGGGTCGGTTGTTCCTGAAAAGAAAGGCCTCGGCAAATGCGAAAATGTTCCGTTTACCGCGACGGCGAGAACTTTAGGCCGTCGCCCATCAATTTTTTGTGAAAAAGAAGCCAATTAATGGTTGGCTTCAGGTGACAGACAGAAACTTTCGAATTATTTGAGAATTGTTCAGCTTTCATTCAGTTCCGTTCAGGCCAGGGTCAACCGCCATCGCCTGTCACCTTCGCCGGTTGCGCCGATGGACCGTCGGTATCGAAGGCCGCTCGCCCTCATTGGCACAACATCGCCGCTAGCAGTATTTAACTTCTAAATACATCTCCGGACTTTCTGATTTGCGGCCTGCAGATCGCACGCGCCTAATCGGCCCACTGCCAATCAAGGTCCGCTTATGGAAAACGTTCGCTCAACCACCCGTCCCGCCCTGTGGCTGATGCTCGGCATCATGTTCATCGCCCTCAATCTGCGCCCCTCCATGGCCGCTGTGGGCCCGCTGTTGACGGCCATTCGCGGCGACATCCCGCTGTCATGGCGCTGATGGTCTGGCGCTTCAATCCACTGCACTACAGCCAACACTTTGATTGACTCGGAGCCCATCATGAAACCCTCCGGATTCGCTTTCGCTCATGCCGGCATGCTGTTTTGGGCGGTGTTGATCGCCGCGTCGTTTTCCGCTGCGGCGCAGGTCAGCCAGGCCATAGACCCGATCCTGCTCACCGGTTTGCGCCTGTTGTTTTGTGCACTGGCATTTCTCCCCCTGCTGCTGTTCAAGGGCGATAGCGTGATGACCGCTCGCGGGCTGTTTGGCCACTGCGTACTCGGCTTGTTGCTGGCGGTGTATTTCGGTTCGCTGTTCGAGGCGCTGCGTTATACCTCGGCCGTCAACACCGGAACGATGTTTACCCTGGTGCCGCTGCTGACCCTGGGTTTCGAGGCGATGCTCATGCCCGACAGCAACCTCAAACAACGACTGTGGCCAATGCTGATCGCCGCTTCCGGCGCCGCGCTCCTGGTGATGAAAGGCACGGGCCCCGGCGAGCTGCCTTCGCTGTACGCGCTGTCGGTGTATGGCGTCGGTTGCCTGGCAATGGCGCTCTACTCGCCCCTCAGCCAGCGACTCAAAACCCGTAGCCTCAAGGGGCGCGGCCCCGTGGCCATGACTTTCTGGAACATGCTGTTCGGCGCGCTGTTCCTGTTGACGTTCTGTGGGTTCAGCGGCGGCTGGCGTTCAATGTCATTGCTGACGACGACGGATTTCTACTGGCTGATGTACCTGGCACTGTTTGCCACCCTGGCGACATTCTGGTTATTGCATCGAGCCATTGGCGTGATCGCTCCGTCCTCGGTCATTGCCTACATTTATCTGAGCACGCTGTTCATTACCCTGTTTCACTGGCTCTGGGGGCGTCAGTCACCGTTGCCCCTGGAAGCACTGGGCGCAGTGATGGTCGGGGCAGGCATGCTTGCCTTATTAAGGTCCAGCCGACGCACGACACCTGTAAGCGCTGGCCGTTGAATACTTGCCGGACGTTCTCCTTGCTCGTTCGTTGCGCTAGGATCGCTCGCACCGGTTTGCGCACCCGCAGCGCCCGACGAGCCGCGAGAGGCAAGGAATGCTCAACAGCAACGTGCTAAGAAAGCTCGACATGCAGGACCTCATGGTGTTCGTCGCCGTATACGAGCAAAACAGCGTCACCGGGGTGTCCGAGGCCTTGTGTGTCAGCCAGTCCACCGTCAGTTATTGCCTGAAAAAACTGCGCACCGGGTTCGCCGACGAGCTGTTCATCAATACCCGTAGCGGCATGCGCCCCACATTCAAGGCCAGCCACATGTACCCTCATGTGCTGAAGATCCTCGAAAGCATCAATCTGTGTCACGCCGGGGCACCCGCGTTCAATCCAGCCTTGCAACCGGCGACCTTCAACATTTGCGCACCGGAATATTTCGAGCAGTTGATCCTGCCGCGTCTGTTGAAGAACTTCGCTTTCGCCGACCTTCCGGTGATGATCAACATGCACAAGTTCGAAACCGATATCCCGGCCGAGGCACTGCGCGATGGCAGCCTTGATCTGGTGATTGGTTTCGGCCCGAACTTTCATCGCAGTCACGGCGACTTGAATGCGCGCACGCTACTGGAAGATGATCTGGTCTGCGTCTTCGACACCTGCGCCACGCCAGTGGAACCGCGCTTGAGCCTGCAAGCGTTCGTCCAGCGTCGCCATGTGTTCCCGACGCCATGGATGTCCACCACCAATATGGTCGATGGCTGGCTGGCGCAGCAGGCGCGGAAACGACACATTGTGGCGCGGGCCAATAGCTACAGCGCGGCACTGAAAATGATCACAGGCACTGACCTCATCCTGACGTTGCCCCGGCGCATCCAGCAACTGCTGGCCGATGAAGCAGCCTTCAATCACCGTGAAGCGCCGGAGGGTCTACCGGGCTTCACGCTCGACATGCAGTGGAGTCAAAGGGTCGATCAGGACAGCGCCAACGCCTGGTTGCGCGAACAAGTGATCATGGCCTGCACCGATCCGCAAGGGGCCTGAAACTCAGACGCCAATGGCGGTCTTCGCGTAGGACTCGCGGTCGATGTCGAGGATTTCCACACATAACTGGACTTCAACGCCCGCCGGCCATTCACATAGATCTTTCACCACTGCGAGCAGGCTTTCGGACAGTTGCTGCTTGATCTGCGGCGAGCGCCCGCTCAAGAGTGCCAGCTTCACGTGCACGAACGCCCGCTCGGCCATGGCAGTACCGACCTTGAATGTCTCGACCTTCACCGCGCGACTCTTGATGTCGAACTCGGCACCGAACTGACCGGACGCCACCAGCGCATTGTTAAGCCGAATCAATGCCACATCGGCGTTCAGCTCGGGCAGGTTGGCGGTGTATTCCAGGTGCAGATGAGGCATGACGTTACTCCTGTAGGTCGGCGCAAAGGACGTAGATATAACACAGAGCGGTCTTGCTCACTGCGGTAGCGACAACAAATTGCGCTCGCCCATGAACGACTCCAGGCGCGAGCGCAACCAGCGTTCGGCGGGGTCGGTGTCGGCATGACTGAGCCAAACCATGGACAGCTCCAGGGTCGGGGTGTTGAACGGAAAGGGTTCCATGAACAACTGCCCGGTCGCTGCCATGGCCTGCGCTGCGTAATCGGGCAGACTGGTAATCAGATCGGTCCCGGCGAGCAATGCAGGCAAGGAGCTGTACTGCGGCACCGAAAGCACCACTTGGCGTGTACGACCGATTTGCGCCAGCCACTCATCGGCGAAGCCACTGACGTTGGCGACGGGGGACACCAGCACATGGGGACGCGAGCAGTATTCATCGAGGGTCAGAGGCGTATCGGAAGCATCGGCACGCAACACGCAGGGTTGGATGCGCCGCAGCAGCTTGCGTTTGGCATTGGCCGGCAGGCCACGCGTCTGAGTGATACCGACCGTGACATCGCCGGACGCCAGCAAATCGGGAATTCGCCAGGCATCGACATTCTGCACCACGAACACCACTTTCGGCGCTTCCTGGCGCAATGCGCGCAGAAGCGACGGCAGCAGACCGAACTCGACATCGTCCGACATGCCGATCCGAAAGGTCATGGTGCTGCTACCGGGGTCAAAATCGTGGGTCAGACTCAACGCCACCGACAACGAATCCAGCGCTGGCGACAGGTATCGAAAGATCTCTTCAGCCCGTGCGGTCGGTTCCATGCGATGACCGACACGAATGAACAACGGATCGTTGAACATCGCACGCAAGCGGTTGAGCGCCGAACTGATGGTTGGCTGGCCGAGAAACAGCTTCTTCGCCACCTTGGTGACATTGCGTTCGATCATCAGCGTTTCAAACACCACCATCAGATTGATGTCGGCCTTGCGTAGTTCGTTGCGATTCATCCATTGCCCCTGCGCCCATGCACTGTCGACAGTTTAGGGAGATGCCACAATCGGCGTCTATGCGACTAGAGAGAATCACCTGACTACTTGCGTTAAATATAAAGGCCTTCACGGTCTTGTCTTACAGTCCGGGGTTAAATCGCCCGGCTGAAACGAAGCTGCCCTGCATGGGCAGCTTCATGTTTGACGTCTAGATCTCCTTGACCGGCGTCTGTTCGCAGGTGCCTTTGATCAAACCGATGGCATGCAGACAATCCGACTTGTTGATGTAAGCCTCCCCGCTGGCAATCGTTTCATGATTACCCGCCCTCAAACGCCAGCGCCATTGGCCTTTGCCAGTCAGAACGGTGCCACGGGTTTGCCTGTAAATCTCAAAATACATACTCGCTCCTTGCGGTTATTAATGACGACAGGAAACTGACCTGCGCCGACAGAGTAGAGGAGCGATCCAGGATATAAAGGCAAACAAAAGCCAGTAAATATTGCGAAGAAACGGGTGACCTTCTATCGATAAAAATCACACGGATGCGGGGAATAACAACGACCAGGCCCGGTAAACTTTCAGACGTCTAAATGGCTTATTCATACAGAAAAACAGCGACCCTGCCCAGGCACCCACTTCTCTGTCAGTTTTCACCCATCACTTCAAAGGAGTACCTGTTTTTGCCCGCACTCTTTGCTTTATACATCGCATGATCGGCATGCTGGATCAGAGTCCCAATGTCGTTGCCGTCGCGTGGAAACATGCTCACGCCCATGCTGGCATGGACGTTCACCCCTTTTCCATCGATCAAAAGCGGCAGCTGAAAGCAGACATGCAGTTTTTCCAGTAACGCGACTATTTTCCGAGGATCCTGAACATCCTCAAAGAACATCACGAACTCGTCTCCTCCCAAGCGTGCGACGTTGTCGCGGGCCTCACTGACTGAACCGAGCAGCTTGGCCACCGCCTGCAGGACCTGGTCGCCAAAGCGGTGACCCCACTGATCATTCACCTCCTTGAAATGATCCAGATCGACAAACAGCAAAGCCATTTTCTGACCGCTCTGTCGTGCACTGATCAAGGCCTGCTCCAATCGTTCGAAACACATCCGCCGATTGGGCAGCCCAGTCAGCGAATCATGGCGGGCCAGGTGTTCGAACGCAGCGCGACTGTGGGTGAGGTCCTCGAGCTGGGTGAGAATTTCCTGTTTCATCGCACGGAAACTGCGCGCCAATACACCCAACTCGTCTTGTCGAGGCGGCAGCTCGCTGATCTTCCGTTCCCGGGAAAACAACTCGACCGCTTCGGTCATGTTGCGCAGCGGACGAATCAGCGCCCGGGACACAATGAACGCTACCAGCAGTGCCAGCAGACTGAAAAACACGGCAATTTGAGCGATATAGCCACCGGCACGCGAGGCTTGCGCCAGCACATGACTCTGCAGTTGCCCCAAGCCAAGAATAATAAAAGGCTCAGAGGTTTTGCCGTTGTTGGCAAGCCGCACAAAAGCCGCAACCAAACCATCTTGTTGATGTTGTTCGACGCTACGACTGATCAAGCTATTGGGGCCGCTCGTATCGAGAAGCCGGGACACTTCAGAAAACTCATCTTGCAGAAACAGCCGGCGGCCCTGGTCGAAACCGAACGTCCGCCGATGATCGGGATGAATCAATAAATCGCCCCAACGATTACTGAGATAGACCTGATATTCATCCGGCAAATCGCTTTGCAGTTGGCTGAACAGCTGGTCGAGATCGACATTGATGACCAGCAGTGCGAAGACTTTTCCGTCGGGGTCCGCCACAGGCGTCGAAACATGCAACGTCGGTTTGCCCAACCCGGAATGCGCGCCTTGCTCGCGATTGATGACAATAGGCGAAATGCGTACATCGCCCGGAGCCAACTTCAACGCCTCGAACACATAGGCAAAATGCCCCTTCTCTTGCAGATCGGCACCACTGACCCTGACGATACGATTGCCGTCCCGATCCTGGCGCACCCATTCCAGTCCATGGTCGGAGGCGCTGATCAAACGAATCTGCATGTAGTCAGGATGCGCCAGCAACATCGCGCGGAACAATGCAGCCAGGTCATCCTGCACGTGACTACGTTGCGCAGGGTCGTTGATATTCGCCAACTGGCGAACCTGCGGACCATGAGTCAACACAGCGGCATCCAGAGAGATATTGTGCAAACTGCCCTGAAGATTACGCCCGAGCACTTGAACCGCGGTTTGCAAATCGCGCTCGGCAGCCTGAAGCAGTAACTCGCGACTGCTGTTATAGATGTAGTACCCCGCGAGAGCCGTGGGCAACATGCCGAAAACAGCCATCAGGCAGCCAAGTTTAAAGGCGATACCGAACCTCATCGCGGCTCCAACGGCGGACGTTCGCCCGACACGATACGTTGCCAAAGCTCGGCGCGGCGATTGTCGTTCTCAACGGGACGCAGCCAGATCAAGCGGTATGTGGAGCCGCCCTCGTTCGGCTCCTGCAGTGTATTAGGGAGCCCCTGACGTTCAGTGAGGAGGTGACTGACCTCAGGCTCGAGCATGTAATTGATCCAGACGCTGGCCAGTACCGGATCCCGCGCACCACGACTGATTGCCCAGCAGTCGAGCCAGGCCAGCGCGCCTTCACGCGGGATCGCATAACCCACGTCGATCCCCGCATCTCGTAGCTGCTTGAGTTGCTGACGCCCGTAGTTGGCAAACAAAAGTGCCACGTTATGCGAACGAAAAAGTTCGGCAGCCTCCTCCGGTAGCGAATAGAACGTCAGGACATTGCGGCGCAGAGCAACCAAATGCTCGGACACACGGGCAAAATCGGCAGCCTTTATCCGAAACGGATCGCCACCCAAAGACAGGCTGGCCAGGGAAAAATTATGGTTGCTTGTATTGAATGCCAGCACACTGCCCTGAAACTTCGGGTCCCACATGCTGGTGATCGAGTCGGGTGGCTGACTGAACTGCTTTCGATCATAGATCAGGCCCATGTCCGACCAGACATAGGGAACGGCGTAGATGCGACCGTCGACCACTACATCGGGGATTCTTGAATAATCGCGAAACCGCGGGAGCTGGCGAACAGTATTGGCAATCCGCTCCGGGCGAAGCGGTTGCAGTAACCCTTGGTCGGCGTAGTAATGGACTTCCGCCGTATTGGCAGCAATCACATCGAAATCACCGCCCCGGTTTTCCGTCATCTTGCTTCGAAGCACTTCATCGCTGCCCACCATGGTGACTTCGACTTTAACGCCATAGCGTTTTTCGAAGGCCGCAACGATGTCACCGTCGGCATACCCAGGCCAGGCAAGTACACGCAATGTTTGCGTATCAGCCTTGACCTGCAGTGAGAACAAAAAGATGAAAGGTATTACCCACAACGGGCACCGGTAACTCATGAAGACTGCCCAGAGGATGCAATATGGCCACTATACATAGGGCAATGTGCCGGTGCTTGGCAACCTTTTCGAACAGACAGCGCCTTCGGTCGGAAACGCTGGGCTGATCACGACCGCCTATTCAGCTTGAAACCGGATCGCGCTTCTCGAACCCGTCATTCATTACGTTAACGCCCCCAGAATTGCGCCGCCAGCAACTGAAGGCGCTCGGCCAGTTGGGCGACATGGGCAGCAGTCGTTCGACTCTGGTTACTGGCAAGCACGTTGCTTTGAGTGGCTTGACTGATACCTGTCAGGTTGCACTGGATACTGTCACCCACCGAGCTCTGCTCTTCCACGGCGGCGGCTATTTGCACGCTCATGTCGCTGATTTCACCGACTCGCTGGGTGATTCCATCCAGCGCCCGGGCGGCAAACAGTGCCTGTTCAACACTGGTTTCGGCCTTGCTGTGGCTGCGTTGCATCGCGACCACGGCGTCACCCGTGGAGCGCCGCAGGGTATCGATGGTTCCCTGGATTTGCGCGGTGGATTGCTGGGTGCGCGAAGCCAGCCCGCGCACCTCGTCGGCGACCACGGCGAAACCGCGCCCGGCCTCGCCGGCGCGAGCGGCCTCGATAGCGGCGTTGAGGGCGAGCAGGTTTGTCTGTTCGGCGATGCTTTGGATGACCTCGAGGACGCGGTTGATTTCCTGGCTATGTTGTTCCAATTGGTAAATCACCGCACTGGTCTGCTGCACCTCGCTGGCGAGGCTATCGATGTGTTGGCAGGTTTGCTCGACCAGTTCTCGACCTCGGTCGGTTTCTTGATTGGCCAGGCTCGCCGCGCTGGCGGTGAGCTGAGCGTTGCGCGCCACTTCCTGCACACTGCTGGCCATCTGGGTTATGGCGCTGGCCACTTGGGCAGTTTCCCCTTGCTGCAGTAAGGTCACGCTGTTGTTATTGTCCACTGCGGCGACGAGCTCTTCGGCTTCTTTGTTCAACTGATGGGCCGAGTCGGCAATGCGTCCGACCACTGCCCGCGTCTCGGCTTCGAGCATTTGCAAGGTGAAATCGATCTGTCCAAATTGATCGCGACGGCCGCTGTACAGCATCTGGCTCAGGGGATTATCGGCGATATTTTTGGCTTTTCGGGCAAGGACATCGAGGGGATGCAGGCTATAGCGCAGCATGCCGCCGATCAGCAAGCTGAATAACGGCGCTGCGATAGCTGCATGGTTCCAGGACAGGGCGCCCAACCAGCCTAGAACGGTAAAACCGAGCAGATTCAGCGCAGTGCCAGCAAGCGCCAGGCGCATGCCAACGGACAGTCGTGACAGAGACAGGCAGTGTGTTTTTTTACCGCTGCGTAACTGCGCATAGAGTTGTTCGGCGGCGTCTGCCAGTGCTTTCGGTGGGCACGTACGAACCGATTGGTATTCCACTGTTTCACCATTGCGCTGCATCGGCGTGACGTAGGCGCTGACCCAGTAGTGATCACCGTTCTTACAGCGATTTTTTACAAGGCCCATCCACGAGCGTCCGGCCTTGAGGGTTTGCCAAAGGTGTTCAAAAGCCTCTGGCGGCATATCCGGGTGACGCACGATGTTGTGATTGACGCCGAGCAACTCGGCCTCACTGAAACCGCTGATGTTGATGAAATCCTGATTGACGTATGTGATGGCGCCCTTGGGGTTGGTTGTTGAAAGAATGTTCGCATTGACGCTGAACTCGACAGCACGACCACTGACCGGAAGATTGATTTTCATTATTTGCCTCCTTAGCTGATGGATAACGCTGGGTGCCTGCCGTGCTTACAGCAATGGACATCCAAGCCCCTCGAAACAGTCTTCCCCGCTGAACAACCGTTGCATCTGCGCAGCAGGTCGTGGTCGGCTAAACCAGTAGCCTTGGGCGTAGTGGCAGCCTTCACTGACCACAAAGTCGAGTTGTGCCGGGCTCTCGATGCCCTCGGCCACGACCTCCAGGCCAAGACTACGGCCGAGGCCGATGATCGCCTGACTGATCGAGCTCTGTTTGTTGTCGGACGGGATGCCGCCGATGAAGCTTTTATCCAGCTTGAGGATGTGCAGTGGAAAACGGGTGAGATAACCGAGCGAGGAGTAACCGGTGCCAAAATCGTCCAGCGCCAACAACACGCCAAGGCTGGCCAATTCGTTCAGACAGGCCAATGTGTCCAGATCGTCATGCATCAGTTGGCTTTCAGTAATCTCCAGGATCAGGCTGGCTGGTGGCAGGCCGCTTTCACGCAGGATGTCGATCACCCGGAGGATGAAGTCGGCCTGTTGCAACTGAAGGCTGGAAATGTTCACCGAACAGCGCAGATGGCCATGTCCGGCCAGTTGCCACAGGCGGGTCTGTTGGCAGGCCTGGCGCAATACCCATTCGCCGACGCGGATGATTTCCCCCGACTCTTCCAGCGCCGGGATGAACTCCAGTGGCGAGATCAAGCGTTCGCCATGACGCCACCGCACCAGCGCTTCGACCCCGGACATGAGGGGCGCCCCCTGCTCAAGACGATAGATCGGCTGGTAGTGCAGTTCGAATTCATTGTGTTGCAGCGCCTGGCCCAGGGCGGACTCCAGTTCCAGATGGTGCTGTGCGGTGTCTTGCAACGCTTCGCTGTAGTGGGCGAACCGCGCCTTGCCGGCAGACTTGGCTCTGTAGAGGGCAAGGTCGGCGGCCTGCAAGACATCCAGCGCTTTGCCGTGATCGTGCAATGGGGCGATGCCGATACTGGCGCTGACCACCAGGACACGACCGTCCATGTGCAGCGGCTGATGCAGGTTGTCGAGAATGCGTTGGGATATTTGCTCGGCGTCGCGTTCGCAGGAGAGTTCATGAAGCAATACGATGAATTCATCTCCGCCGAAGCGGAATAGCTGATCGCTGGGGCGCAGAGCGTCTCTCAAGCGCTGTGCCACTTCTACCAGCACACGATCACCGACGTTGTGACCGAGGCTATCGTTGATCAACTTGAAGCGGTCGAGGTCGATGAACAGCAGCGCCTCGTGAGCACCTCCCTTGCGCCGCGTCATGAAGGTTTTCTGCATTTGCTCGTCAAGGCGCAAACGGTTGGCAAGGCCGGTCAGCGGATCATGGTGGGCGGCATGATTGAGCCGCTGCTCGGCGTCCTTGCGTGCACTGATATCCGACTGTGAGCCAGCCATGCGTAGCTGGCCTGCTGTCGTGACTTCGGCGACCCCTCGCACCAGTACCCAAATATAGCCACCGTTGTTTTGGCGGATGCGGTACTCGTGATGGAGAGAAGGTGTCTGCCCTTGTATGTGGGCATCGATGGCCTGGCGAAACTCCGGCAGGTCGTCCGGATGCACGCGACCGAACCAACTGGCACTGCTCTCGCCGATGCTGTCGCGGCTGAGGTCGAGCATGCTGGCCCAGCGCTCTGAAACGTACAGCCGATCCTGATCGACATGCCAATCCCAGATTCCGTCGTTGGCACCGCGCAGCGCACGGGCGAAGCGAGCCTCACTATCCTCCAGAGCCTTGTGCTGAGCCGCGCTGTAGGTGTCGATGGCCAAGGTCATGTCGAAGAACACCGCCTTCAACAGACTCGAATAGAGCGTGGCGTTTTGACTGTCGCCGAACACGCTTTTAAGCATGTCGTCCAGGTAAAGACGGTAGCTACCGAGGTACCACTTCAACTCCAGGCCGACTTGTTGGTGAATCACGCCGATGCGCAGACGACCGTTGACGTAGGTGTCATCGTAGGGCCCGCCCCACAAACACTGGTAATACTCGACCTGGCTGAGCTTCAAACGTGCGGTGACCTCCGGCGCACGAAGTAACGCAGACGGCGTGGAGAAGTTCGCCAGGTGACGGTACAAATGATCGACGAAAGCCTGCTGAGCCGGGGCCATGTGCTGAGCTGCTGCACCGAGTCGCTCGGCATCTTCGGCACTCCAGTCGAGAAAGCGAAAGCGTTCGACAACTTCTTCGTGATCGAGACGGATACGCCTGAGCAACTCCTCCAGATCTTTTGTCACCTTCATTCGCAGCCCCCTGTGTTGTAAAGATTCCTTTCTGTTAACAAAAAAAAACGCCGCGACACCGCGTTCTGGTCAAGAACGGGTGTCACGGCGCTTCGTCTTTCAGGCCCATTGTCCTGCACGGCAAAGCCGGTTCCCGCATTAGGCGGAACCTACTAATGGCATATTTACATCATTCTGTACTGTCTGACAATTTATCCAGCAATGCAACCAGGCGCCGCCGTAGCAGCCCCAGTTCGCGAGATTTGAAGGCGTGTCGAGTCTGCTCCAAAACCTCGGTCGCATCCAACAAAGCAGCCTGCACCAGCCCGGCTGACGCCAATTGCGCCTCACCGAGCCAGCGGCAAAACGGCACGGCACTGCAATGACTCGGAACGCTCAGCACTTCGCAATCCGGTGCTATATGAACCAGCAATTGGCGCAATTGATCGGCTAGTTCAAGGTCGTTGCAGATAATTCGGGTTGTCTGGCTGGAATCGTTCATCAAACTGCATCCCCACAAGGTTGATGCGCTGTTTACAACACAGTCCTTGGCGTTTTATTGATTCAAATCAATGGCGAAACCGATCCCATGGATTTTCCACCTGCCATGAAACTCATCACTATTCCTTCCCGTCTCGGATGCCTGGAGGGGAGACTGCAGAATTCGTAAAAATAGGACAGGGTCAGTGGCATCTCGGTGACTGGATCAATTTGGTGTCGGCGACAACAGACATCCGCCTTTGATCGAAAAACACTGCGCCATCCAGGGTAATGGGCCGAGATTTTTTTCAGAAACGCAGAAACGAAAAAGCCCTGAATAATCAGGGCTTTTTCGTAAAGGTATGGCGGAGAGATAGGGATTCGAACCCTAGGTACCGGTGAAGGTACAACGGATTTCGAATCCGTCCCATTCGGCCACTCTGGCATCTCTCCAACGGCGCGCATCATAACAACACTTTCGCCGGAAGCGAACCCCCTAAGCGAAATTTTTCCGTGCTATCAGATGCTTGCGTCGATTAAAGCGGTACACCCAGACGATTGGCGACTTCTTCGTAGGCTTCGATGACGTCACCGAGGCCCTGACGGAAGCGGTCCTTGTCCATTTTCTTGCCGGTCGCCTTGTCCCACAGACGGCAGCCGTCCGGGCTGAATTCGTCGCCCAGGACGATGGTGCCGTCGTGGAACACGCCGAATTCGAGTTTGAAGTCGACCAGCAGCAGACCTGCGTCGTCGAACAACTTGCTCAGCACTTCGTTGACCTTGAGCGACAGTTCTTTCATCCGAACCAGTTGCTCAGCCGTCCCCCAACCGAACGCCACGACGTGGGATTCGTTGATGAACGGGTCGCCCTTGGCGTCGTCCTTCAGGAACAGTTCGAAGGTGTAAGGGTTGAGCTTCATGCCCTCTTCCACGCCCAGGCGCTTGACCAGGCTGCCAGCGGCGTAGTTACGCACGACGCACTCGACCGGGATCATGTCCAGCTTCTTGACCAGGCACTCGTTGTCGCTCAGCAGTTTGTCGAACTGGGTCGGCACGCCGGCTGCT
This sequence comes from Pseudomonas fluorescens group sp. PF-69, assembly GCF_054481235.1. Taxonomy (NCBI): domain Bacteria; kingdom Pseudomonadati; phylum Pseudomonadota; class Gammaproteobacteria; order Pseudomonadales; family Pseudomonadaceae; genus Pseudomonas; species Pseudomonas fluorescens group sp. PF-69. Next base: position 6,605,629 of record NZ_JBTMNC010000001.1, read on the forward strand.
TCGAGTTTCTGCATGATGAAGGCGTTGAACTTGTTGTTCACCATGCCTTTGCGGTCGAGCTGCTCGATGCGCTTGCCGTCGAACGCCGAAGTGTCGTTGCGAAACAGCAGGATCAAACGGTTAGCGTCGTCGGTCTTGTAAACCGACTTGGCTTTGCCGCGGTAGAGTTCTTCACGTTTTTCCATGATGGGCTCCGCTTGGTAAGTAGATGGGCTAGGCGATGTGTCGCCAGTCGAGCCCTGAATCTTGATCGGCCAGTTGCAGCCAGTCCGGGTCGCACCCAAGGGTGTCGACAAAACATTGCCGGGCCAGCTGCGGCAAGTTGTTCTTGCTGCTCAGGTGGGCCAGGACCAGGTGTTGCAGGTCTTTCCAGCCCAACTCGGCCACCAGAAATGCCGCCTGATGGTTGTTCAAATGTCCCAGTTCGCCGCCTACCCGCTGCTTCAGAAAGTACGGGTAGTGACCGCGAGCCAGCATGTCACGGCAGTGGTTGGCCTCGATCATCAACGCATCGAGATCCCGATAGCCGTCCAGCACCTTGTTGCAGTACGAGCCCAGGTCGGTCAACAGGCCGAAGCGTCGCTGACCGTCGCTGAACACGTATTGCGTCGGTTCCTGCGCATCATGGGCCACGGCAATGACACCGATGCTCAAGTCGCCGACTTGCAGTTGTTCGCCATCCGCCAGGAAGCCCGCGGGTTCAATCGGCTTGCGCATCCCGCGCAAGGTCCCGCGACTGAGGTAGACAGGCAGATTGTAGCGCCGAGACAGCAAACCCACGCCATGCACGTGGTCGGCATGTTCGTGGGTCACGAGTATCGCGCTCAGCTGCGCAGGGTTCACACCCAGGCGCAGCAGGCGTTTTTCGGTTTCCCGCAGGGAGAAACCACAATCCACCAGCACGTACGTATCAGCACTGGCTATCAGCGTGCCGTTCCCTTGGCTACCGCTGCCGAGAACGGCAAAACGCATGTGATCAGCCCAGGTTGTCCTGAATCACGCTCAACACTTTGCGCGCTACATCAGCAGGCGCCACAGTATTGATGTTTTTCTCGACGGTGACCTGAACACTGTCGCCCACCTTGCTCAGGCGAACCTGATAACGCTCGGCACGGGCTTCAAGCTGTTCCTTGTCTGGCTTGCTGCCGAACAGACCACTGAAGAAACCTGGCTTGTCGTCCTTCTTCTCGGCTTTTTCCGCCAGGTTGATGTAGTACAGGCCCAGGCTGCGGTTGATGTCTTCAACGCGCCATTCGCCCTGTTCCAACGCACGACCGACGCTCGACCAGGCACGGTCCAGGTCCGAACCGACGTTCAGGACAGGGTTGCCGCTGCCATCAACGCTCAGGCTGACACGGCTTGGCGTGTCGAAGTCACGGGAGGCCAGCATGGAGACCGAACCGCCCTTCTCCGAGATGCGGCTCATGCTCGCGAGCATGTCGTCGACCAGTGCCGCGTCCAGGCCAGTATTGACCGAACGGTTGGTGAAGGCGACGTCGGCGGTGCTGCCGGCAGGACGCTCGGCGGTGACCACGTAGACTTCACTGGTGTTGCGTTGCACGCCCGGTTCGATACGCACACGGGCACGGATTTCGCTGTCGGTGCCGACACCGGCTGCGCTCAGGCGCTTGGCCATGGCGGCGGACAGTTCGTCAGAGTGTTGCCAGGTCGTGGTGAACTCGCCGGTCTGCGGGCGCTGCTCGTCCAGACGGAAACCGTTGTCCTGGAAGAACTGCACGGCCACTGGCCAGGCTTCGGCCGGCGGATTCTGTGCCAGGATCCAGTGCGAGTCACCGCTCTTCTGCAGGGAGTAGGCGCTGGCATCGGCAATGGCCGACAACGGTTGCGGCCGAGGCACGATGTATTCGCCCTTGGCGGTGTCGTCCGCTACGTTACGCGGGATCGGCAACAGCGGATCCAGACGCTTGGAAGTGCTGATATCCGGCGGCAGTTGCATCGGTGCAGTCTGTTGCGCTTGCAGGTAATCGCTACCACGGTCACGGAAATAACCTTCCGGGCCCCAGATCCATCCACAGCCACTGGTGCTGGAGATGATCAAGGCAAGTGCGGAAAGTCCGGCCAATCGCTTCATGCGTAATGCTTCCTCAATTAAACCAGAACGCCGGACTGGCGCATGGCCTGCCGCAGCGGTTCGTGACATTCGGCGCTGAGCCAGGTGAGCGGCAGACGGATGCCTTCCGGCATCAGGCCCATCTCATGCAGCGCCCATTTCACGGGGATAGGGTTGGATTCGATAAACAGGGTTTTATTGAGCGGCATCAGCTTTTCATGGATGGCGCGCGCCTTGTCGGCCTCGCCATTCAGCGCGGCGATGCACAGGTCGGCCATTTCGCGCGGTGCAACGTTGGCAGTGACCGAAATATTGCCCTTGCCGCCCAGCAGGATCAGCTCGACTGCGGTGGCATCGTCACCGGAGAGCACCAGGAAATCGCTGCTGACACCGTCGATGATGGCTTTGGCACGCTTGAGGTCGCCGGTGGCTTCCTTGATGCCGATGATGTTCTTGACGGTCGACAGACGGATCACGGTTTCAGCCTGCATGTCGCAAGCGGTACGTCCGGGCACGTTATAGAGGATCTGCGGGATATCGACGGCTTCGGCGATTGCCTTGAAGTGCTGGTACAAGCCTTCCTGGGTCGGCTTGTTATAGTACGGAGTGACCAGCAGGCAGGCATCGGCGCCGGCGGTCTTCGCGTTGGTGGTCAGCTCGATGGCTTCACGGGTCGAGTTGGCGCCGGTACCGGCGATCACCGGAATGCGGCCATTGACCTGCTTCACTACGCGACGGATGACTTCGATGTGTTCGCTCACATCAAGAGTGGCCGACTCACCTGTTGTACCGACCGCCACGATGGCGTGGGTGCCGTTTTGCAGGTGAAAGTCCACCAGTTTGCTCAGACTGTCCCAGTCGAGACGACCCTGTGCATCCATGGGTGTGACCAGTGCCACCATACTGCCCGCAATCATGCAACCGCTCCTGCCGGAAAAAGAGAGCGGTAATGGTACTGGCGCCAAGATGCTTGTACAAGCGAAGTACTGCGCTGCTGCCATTCCCCTGAGCGTCGCTTTTCGCTACCCTTCAGACTTTGATCGATACTGACAAGCTCGTACGTCGGGTTTAAGCCTCCATTTTCGGCATCACAAGCCCCAATCCAGCGTTGCGGCCCCTCGCTCTTGCCATTGTGGAGCACGTTGCAACCTGTGCCTCGGGCTTTCTGAATTCGCATCCGCTGGCTCGCCCTGCTAAAACAAGCCGACAGAAGTATTGACCGCTCATCGCTTTAGGAATGCTGCATGTCCACCCCCACAGTTCGCGAACAATTCCTTGTCATCAGTGCCCTTGGCGCCAACCCCATGGAGCTGACTAACGTCCTGTGCCGCGCCAGCCATGAAAATCGCTGCGCCGTGGTTACTTCACGCCTGACACGCCACGGCGAGTGCAGTGCGCTGATCCTCGAAGTCTCCGGCAGCTGGGACGCCCTGGCACGCCTGGAAGGCAGCCTGCCCGTGCTGGCGAAACGGCACGCGTTCACCGTCAATGTAGTGCGCAGCGCAGCCCTGGAGAATCGTCCACAGGCCCTGCCTTACGTTGCATACGTCAGCTCGGCCTACCGCTCGGACATCGTCAACGAGTTGTGCCAGTTCTTCATGGACCACAACGTCGAGCTGGAAAACCTGACTTGCGACACCTATCAGGCTCCGCAGACCGGCGGCACCATGCTCAACGCCACGTTTACCGTGACTTTGCCGGCCGGCGTGCAGATCAGTTGGTTGCGCGATCAATTCCTGGACTTCGCCGACGCGCTGAACCTGGATGCCCTGATCGAACCGTGGCGCCCACAAAACCCAATGTAAGGAAGCTCTCATGGCCGTTGCCATCGACCAACCGGTTGCCGACTTCGAAGCACCCGCCACCGGCGGACAGACCGTCAGCCTCGCAGCCCTCAAAGGCAAGCAGGTGGTGATCTACTTCTACCCGAAGGACAGCACGCCGGGCTGCACCACCCAGGGCCAGGGCTTTCGCGATCAACTGGACGCCTTTAAAGCGGCGAACACCGAGGTCTTCGGCGTATCCCGTGACAGCCTCAAATCCCATGAGAACTTCAAGGCCAAACAGGCATTCACCTTCGAGCTGATCAGTGACAAGGAAGAAGCGCTTTGCCAGCAGTTCGACGTGATCAAGCTGAAAAAGCTCTACGGCAAGGAATACATGGGCGTGGATCGCAGCACGTTCCTGATCGACAAGAACGGTGTGTTGCGCCAGGAATGGCGTGGCGTGAAGGTGCCGGGGCATGTTGATGCGGTTTTGGCCGCTGCCCAGGCGCTGAACAAGGCTTGATTGTTTGACGCCGGCGCCGGCGCTTTCACTGTTAAACCAGCGGAAGCGCCTTGGCGCCAACAGAATATTCGGCCATTAAAGCAGGGGCGCCACCACAGGCTCCTTGCGCGGCCAGGCATCCAGCACAGCCTTGAACAGGGTCGCCAGGGGAATCGCAAAGAACACCCCCCAGAAGCCCCACAGGCCACCAAACAACAGCACCGCGCAAATGATCGCCACCGGGTGCAGGTTGACCGCCTCCGAAAACAACAACGGCACCAGCACGTTTCCATCCAGGACCTGGATGATGCCGTAGACCGCCATCAAATAGATGAACTGATCGCTCCAGCCCCACTGGAACAGCGCAATCAGCAGCACCGGCACGGTGACCACCACGGCCCCGACATAGGGCACCACCACCGAAACACCCACCAACAGCGCCAGCAGCGCCGCGTAGTTGAGCCCCAGCACGACGAAACCGATGTAGGTCGCGCCACCGCAGATGACGATTTCGATGACCTTGCCGCGAATGTAGTTGGCGATTTGCCGGTTCATCTCGTGGGCGACACGGGTGATCAACGCACGCTCACGAGGCAAGTAACCGCGCACCCACAAACCAATCATTTCCCGGTCCTTGAGAAAGAAAAACACCAGAATCGGCACCAACACCAGATAGATCATGATATTGACCAGCAGCGGCAGGCTCGACAGCGAGAACGTCAGCGCCCACTGGCCGAACTTGCCAATCTCGCCCCGCGCCACCTCAATCGCCTGCAGCACCTGTTCGTCAGATACCAGATGCGGATAGCGTTCCGGTAGCAGCAACAACAGTGACTGCCACTTGGCGAGCATTCCGGGCAACTCGTTGAACAGCGTGATCAACTGATGCCAGAGCAACGGCACCACAACCACGATGAACACCAGCAGCACTCCCATGAACAACGCAAAGACCAAACCCACCGCAACCCCACCAGGTATACGAAGGCGTTCGAGGGTCACCACCAGGCCCTGCATCAAGTAGGCCAGCACCATCCCGGCCAGCACCGGCGCAAGCATGCCGCCCAGCGTGAGCACGGCGGTGAACGCCAGGAACAGCAGGACGGCCAGAACCACGGCTTCTTCATCGGAGAAATAGCGCTGAATCCAGTCGCGCAACACCTTGAACATTAGTAATCCTTAAGAACAAACACAGCAGGTTTCAGGCTTTTTTCAACCAGTACTGGTAAACGCCCGCTTCATCCTCTTCGCGAAGCAACGTATGACCGGCCAATCGGGCAAAGGTGCGGAAGTCGCGCTGTGAACCCGCATCGGTGGCAATCACCTTGAGCACTGCGCCACTGGCCATCCGGTTGAGTTCCATCTTGGCCTTGAGCAACGGCAACGGGCAATTCAAGCCACTGGCGTCCAGTTCAACGTCATGGGCTACAGCGTCGGTCATTGCATCACTCCTGGTCAGATGGTCGAGCTGCCTAGAATATCTGGTCGCGGCGCTGGTGTCCGGCTACAGTAAGGTCTTTGTCGACTAAGGCTTTGTGCATGACTTTTTTGCGCCCTACCCTGCTGACGCTTGCTTGCCTGCTTGCCTCGCCAGGCTTCGCCGACGACCTGCCGTCACTCGGCGACGCCAGCTCTGCCATTGTCTCGCCGCAGCAGGAATACCAGTTGGGCCGTGCATGGCTGGCACTGTTGCGCAGCCAGGTGTCGCAGCTCAACGACCCGCAGCTCAAAGACTACGTGGAATCCAGCGTTTACCGACTGGTCGAGACCAGCCAGGTCAATGACCGGCGCCTGGAGTTCATCCTGATCAACAGCCCCCAGCTCAACGCCTTCGCCGCCCCGGGGGGGATTGTCGGGGTGAACGGCGGCCTGTTCCTCAACGCCCAGACCGAAGGTGAATACGCCTCGGTACTGGCTCACGAATTGGCTCACTTGTCACAACGTCACTTTGCCCGTGGCGTCGAAGCCCAACAGCGCATGCAAGTCCCCATGATGGCCGCCCTGCTGGCAGGTATCGTGATTGCTGCGGCCGGTGCCGGCGACGCCGGTATCGCGGCCATTGCGGGTACGCAGGCGGCAGCGATTCAGGAACAGCGCCGGTTTTCGCGCCAGAACGAGCAGGAAGCCGACCGTATCGGCATCCTCAATCTGGAAAAAGCCGGCTACGACCCGCGCTCGATGCCGACCATGTTCGAGCGCTTGGGGCGTCAGTATCGTTATGACGCCAAGCCACCGGAATTCCTGCTGACTCACCCGGTCACCGAATCGCGGATCGCCGACACCCGCAACCGTGCCGAACAGGCACCGAAGGGCGGTATCGAAGACAGCCTGCGCTATCAACTGATTCGCGCACGGGTCCAGTTGTTCTATGAAGAAACCCCGGGCTTGGGTGCCAAGCGTTTCCGCGCCGAGCTGGATGAAAATCCGAAAAGCGATGTCGCTCGCTACGGCCTGGCCATCGCCCAGATCAAGGGCGGCCAATTGAACGAAGCACGGGAAAATCTCAAGCCACTGCTGGCGAAGTCGCCGAACGAGATCATCTACAATCTCGCTCAAGTCGATCTGGACATCACCAACAACCGCCTGCCGGACGCTCAAACCCGGGTTGACCGCATGCTGACGCAATACCCAGGCAATTACCCGCTGAATCAGGTGCGCGTCGACCTGTTGCTGAAGCAGAACCGTGCCGCCGATGCCGAAAAGGCACTCGAAGGCCTGCTCAAGTCGCGACCGGATGATCCGGACGTGTGGTATCAGGTTGCCGAGACGCGCGGTCTGTCAGGCAACATCATCGGTCTGCATCAGGCACGCGCCGAGTATTTCGCGCTTGTAGGCGACTATAAACAGGCCATCCAGCAACTGGATTTTGCCAAGCGCAAGGCTGGCAGCAACTTCCCGCTGTCGTCACGCATCGATGCGCGCCAGCGTGAGCTGATGGAGCAGGAACGCATGATCAAGGACATGATGGGCTGAGTGTCCGATAAATTTCAGACACAAAAAAACCGCCTCTTTCGAGGCGGTTTTTCATTCAGTTTACAACCGGATTATTCAGCCAGTTTGAAGGTGATGAAGCTGGCGCGACCTTGACGCAGAACCCGCATCGACACCGAACGGTTTTTCGGCAACGACTTCGCGATCTCGGTGAATTGCTTGGTCGATTCGATGGCCTGATTGTTCAGGTGAGTAATGACGTCTCCTGGCTGCAAGCCAATCATCGAAGCAGGACCCTCCTGGACTTCCTTGATCACCACGCCGCCTTTGAGGTCGAAGGTTTTTTTCTGCTCATCCGTCAGCTCAACCACGGAAACACCCAGGCGATTACTGCTGCGCTCAATGCTCGATTTGGGCAGGCTGTCCAGCTCCTTGCCTTCCTCAGGAATGGCGCCGACAGTCAGCTCGACGTTCTGGCGCTTACCGTCGCGAATCACCTCCAGCTTAGCCTTGGAGCCAGCTTTCAATGCGCCCACAAGGTGCGGCAGATCGGCAGACATGACGATCGGTTGACCGTTCATGCTCAGGATAACGTCACCGACTTGCAGGCCACCCTTGGCAGCCGGGCCGTCATCCTGGATCTGAGCAACCAGCGCACCGGCCGGTTTCTCCAGACCGAACGACTCGGCCAGATCCTTGTTCACTTCCTGAATCACGACACCCAACCAGCCGCGGCTCACTTTGCCGCCGCTTTTCAGCTGATTGGAAACGTCCATGGCCACATCGATAGGGATTGCGAACGAAACGCCCATGAAGCCGCCGGAACGGGTATAGATCTGCGAGTTGATCCCGACCACTTCACCGTTGAGGTTGAACAGCGGACCACCGGAGTTGCCCGGGTTGATCGGCACGTCGGTCTGGATGAACGGCACGTAGTTTTCGTTTGGCAGGCTACGACCGACGGCGCTGACGATACCTTGGGTCACGGTATGGTCAAAGCCGAATGGCGAACCGATTGCCACGACCCACTGGCCAGCCTTCAAATCCTGGGACTTGCCCAGTTTCAAGACCGGCAGATCCTTGCCTTCGATTTTCAGCAGCGCCACGTCGGAACGCGGGTCGGTACCGACCAGTTTGGCTTTCATTTCGCTGCGGTCGGACAGACGCACGAGAATTTCGTCGGCATCGGCGATCACATGATTGTTGGTGAGGATGTAGCCATCAGGCGAAATGATGAAACCCGAACCCAGGGATTGGGCTTCACGCTGACGATCGCCCCGCGGTGAACGAGGCTGCTGCGGCATGCCCCGCTCGAAGAACTCGCGAAGCGCCGGCGGCAAGCCTTCCAGATCAGGCATATCCTGGATCGACACTTTGCGGTCCGGCAGTTTTTGCGTGGTACTGATGTTGACCACCGCAGGCGATGCCTGTTCGACCAGCTGCGTGAAATCAGGCAATTCGACCGCTTGAGCAGCGACCGCCTGACCGAGCACCAGCACGGTGGCAAAAATGGAGAGGTAAGACTTCAAGCGTGGTATCGACATACGGCTCCCGTTACGACGAGCATGGTTAAGCGATATGGATCAAGGAACACCGAGAAAGATACGCCGGTATTTTTGTTCCGGGAACAACAAACAAGGCCAGAGCCGAGGGCTCTGACTTAAGAAAAATTCACTGGATTTTGCAAATTGAAATGTTCACGAAACATTTCGATCCCGGCTCACTGCTTGGTTGCGGCGGCGTCACTGCGCATGGAAAGCGCAATCCGCTCAGCAGTGCCGACCGGAATTTCGCCGACGACCGTGACCATCATTCCGCCTTGCGGGGTGGTCAGGCTTCGGGAAACGGCAACGGTGGGTCCCAGCTGCGTACGGGTGTCAGTGACTGTCGCGCCGTTCAACGGCTCCAGGAACACCGAAAAACGCGCCAGCCCATCGTCATACATCAAGCTGTTGACCTGGGTTTTGGTTTCCGGATCCTTGCGGGCCGAGCTGCTGATCAATTCGAAACCGGGTGGCAACCAGTCCGAATGCCAGGTTTGAGCCGCCTTCACTGAGGAAGCCTTGTCACTCTCGAGGTTGACCACCTTGCAATCTGCGCCTGGCTGCAACTCGGCGTCAGAAGGGACATCGGCGGTATCCAGTTGCGTAAACTGGAATCGTTCCAGCAACTGTCCTTTGTCATTCAGTAGCAATGACTTGAGAGGCAGGCCGGTTTCTTTATCCAGATGCAGTTCAAAACCATAGCGGTGTTGATCACGAGGCGTCAGTGAAACGATCACCGCCGGTCGACCGGCCACGCGCGACTTGCCGATGACAGCAAGGTCATACCAATTCTTGAGCTTTTGAGGATCGAGGGCTCGAGCGGGAGAGTTCGGGGAATCCCCCAGCCCGGCTATCAGGATGCCGCTGACGCATTGAGTATGCCCGTCAATGCGGACAACTTCCTGCGCGGAGCCATCCTGCTGGAGCAGGCGTTCGTGGACCTTGCCCTCCTGGACGCGGTGCCAGATCTTATGGGTAGAAAAACTACCGTTACGCTCGTAGACAAAAGTACCCTGAAAGCTGTGCTGCTGCTCGGCCTGACCAAGACGGGTCAACCAGTCCTGGGCTTCATCGGCGTGGGCTGGAACAACGAACCAGCCACCCAGCAGAAGCGTAAGTAGAGGTATGGCGCGCATGATCCTCCTTAACGGTTTTCCAGGCTTGCTGCACGAGCGTAAGGCAGAGCGCTCTCGGTACCTTTCATTGCAGCCTGTTGAGCATGTTGACGCAAGTAGCCCGGCAGACGCTGATCGTGCCAGCCTGGTTGACCTTGCAGTACGCCATTGGCCATGGGACCAGTAGCTTCCGAACTCTCATTGTAGCCTGCCAAAACGGCTGGGCCTTTAACTTGAGGAGCAATCAGGTTCTGCTGACTGGATTGCTGAGCCAGCTCGACGCCTGCGATCTCGTCCTGATTGTACAGACGAACACCCGCCAGTACGGCAAGGGTTACCGAAGCCGCTACAGCCAGACGACCCAGGCTGCGCCATGGTCCGCGGGAGGCTTTAGCCGGCACGGCTTCATCAGCCAGAGCGGCGGATACGGCCGCAGCGATATCCAGGCGTGGAAGCAGCAGATCCTTGTGCATCACTGCCCGAGCGATTTGATAACGAGCCCAGGTTTCACGGGTTTCAACATCGTCACAGGCATTCAGTACCCGACGCAATTCCAACTCGTCCGCTTCGTTATCCATCACTGCGGACAGCGATTCCTGCAGGGCTTCACGACTCATGGCGTTCCTCTCTTGGCTGTCGCCGCTGTCTTCAGTTTTCCTGCAACAATGGCTGCAGGGCTTTATCGATGGCCTCCCGGGCGCGGAAAATCCGGGAGCGCACGGTACCGACCGGGCATTGCATAACGCTCGCAATGTCCTCGTAACTCAGACCATCGAATTCACGTAAAGTTAAAGCCGTACGCAAATCTTCTGGCAGTTGCTGAATGGTTCGATGGACGGTGCCTTCGATCTCATCCCGCAGCAAAGCTCGTTCTGGCGACTCGAGATCCTTGAGGCCATGATCGCCATCGTAGAACTCTGCATCCTCGGAACTGACATCGCTATCCGGCGGCCGACGGCCGCGTGAAACCAGATAGTTTTTCGCCGTGTTGATGGCGATGCGGTAAAGCCACGTGTAAAACGCACTGTCCCCGCGAAAATTTCCAAGTGCACGGTACGCCTTGATAAAGGCTTCCTGTGCCACGTCCTGGGCTTCATGGGTGTCGTGCACAAAACGCACGATCAACCCGAGAATTTTGTGCTGGTACTTCAGCACTAGCAGATCGAAAGCACGCTTGTCGCCACGCTGAACGCGCTCGACCAGTTGCTGATCCTCTTCCTGGGTTAGCATGAACACTCCTCGATAAGCTCGAAGGAGGCTTGCATAACTAAACGACCGGACTTGCAAACATAGACTCGGGCTTTTCGCAAAAGTTCTCCCCCTCCAGGCAAGTTTCCTGCGGGCACTGATTCGGCACGCACGAAAAGCGCAGCGCGAGATGACCCGGCTGCGCAAATAATCTTGTCATCGGATTCGCTGGCAAGGATCCAACTGCTGATCCTGCGCTGAAGCCGACACTGTCCCTTGATTCAGGCAACCGTCTATTGATCTTGGGCCTTTGGCAAAAGTTCCAAATATTTATAGCCGTGCCGAACCGACATTGTGCGACTGTGAATGGAAAAAGACTGTTAAATCCGCGATACAGTTCACTTGTCGCCGAATCGACTGAAAAAACATCCGACGAAGCGTCAAGTCTTTTCTGTCACGGTAGTTTCACAATGCCATATAGGCACGGGTATTGTGCCGCTCCCCCTCTCTATATACTAGTGGGCTGCGCGGCTGCCTGACTCGCCTGTCCAGATGTCTGGCGCCTACCCCGACCCGGGTCGCTTTGAGCGGAATCCTGAAATGAGCCAACAGTTTCAACACGATGTTCTGGTAATTGGCAGCGGCGCTGCCGGCTTGAGCCTTGCGCTGACCTTGCCCGGTCATTTGCGCATCGCCGTACTGAGCAAAGGCGACCTCGCCAATGGCTCGACCTTCTGGGCGCAAGGCGGTGTTGCCGCGGTACTCGACGACACCGACACCGTCGAGTCCCACGTCGATGACACCCTTAATGCTGGCGGCGGCCTGTGCCATGAGGACGCCGTGCGCTTTACCGTCGAACACAGTAAGGAAGCGATTCAATGGCTGATCGATCAGGGCGTGCCATTTACCCGCGATGAGCAATCAGGCACTGAAGATGGCGGATTCGAGTTTCACCTGACTCGCGAAGGCGGTCACAGCCACCGGCGCATCATCCATGCCGCCGATGCCACGGGCGCTGCGATTTTCAGGACGCTGCTCGCCCAGGCCAAGCAACGGCCGAACATCGAGTTGCTCGAACAGCGGGTAGCCGTCGATCTGATCACCGAAAAACGCCTGGGCCTCGAAGGCGATCGCTGCCTGGGCGCCTACGTGCTCAATCGCGGCACCGGCGAAGTCGACACCTACGGCGCACGCTTCGTGATTCTTGCCTCCGGCGGCGCGGCCAAAGTCTATCTCTATACCAGCAACCCCGACGGTGCCTGCGGTGACGGCATCGCCATGGCCTGGCGTTCCGGCTGCCGGGTGGCGAACCTGGAGTTCAACCAGTTCCACCCAACGTGCCTGTATCACCCGCAAGCCAAGAGTTTCCTGATCACCGAAGCCCTGCGCGGCGAAGGTGCACACCTGAAACTGCCCAATGGCGAGCGTTTCATGCAGCGCTTCGATCCACGGGCCGAACTGGCGCCACGGGACATCGTCGCCCGGGCGATCGACCATGAAATGAAAAGGCTTGGCATCGATTGTGTCTATCTGGACATCAGCCACAAGTCCGAAGATTTCATCAAGACGCACTTCCCGACCGTGTACGAGCGCTGCCTCGAGTTTTCCATCGACATCACCAAGCAACCCATTCCGGTGGTTCCCGCGGCGCACTACACCTGTGGCGGCGTGATGGTCGACCAGCAAGGTCGCACCGACGTGCCAGGGCTGTATGCGATTGGCGAGACCAGCTTTACCGGCCTGCATGGTGCCAACCGCATGGCCAGTAACTCGCTGCTGGAGTGCTTCGTGTATGCGCGCTCAGCGGCGGCGGACATCCTGGAGCAATTGCCGAACGTTTCGGCCCCCGCCGACCTGCCGGTCTGGGACGCGAGCCAGGTGACCGACTCCGATGAGGACGTGATCATTGCGCACAACTGGGATGAACTACGGCGATTCATGTGGGATTACGTGGGTATCGTGCGCACCAACAAGCGCCTGCAACGGGCCCAGCACCGGGTGCGTCTGCTGCTGGATGAAATCGACGAGTTCTACAGCAACTACAAGGTCAGCCGGGACTTGATCGAATTGCGCAACCTGGCCCAGGTGGCCGAGTTGATGATTCGCTCAGCCATGGAACGCAAGGAAAGTCGTGGCCTGCATTACACGCTGGACTATCCGAAGATGCTGCCGGTCGCGCTGGACACTATTCTGGTGCCGTCCACCTACGCCGGCTGAACTTGAGTCGAACCCGCAGGCGTCGGTGCAGATCCGCCGCCTGCGAATCCCGGGGCACGCAAACAGACCGGATGCGACGCTCACCCTGCAGACGAACCCGCAGCAACACCACCAAAGGCAGCGCGATGCTGTCCGGACGAAGCTGCACCGCTTGCCATCCCGCCGCCCGGCTCCACAACTGCCAGCCATCGGCATCGCGACGCAAGCCGCGAAAGGCCTGCGCGTGGGTCAGCAGAATCTGGCGTGGCAATGCCCAAACGGCGTGCAGCAGGCAGCAAAAGGCGCCGAGCAGACTGGCCCAAAGTGGAATAGAGAGAAGATAAAGCGAACCCAGCGCGAACAGCTGGGCCAACAGATACGCCGCCAGCAACTGCCGTGAGGCATGCCAGCGGCATTCGAAACCGTTACTTGGGCTGAACACGGTCCAGAATCATGCGGACCATGCGTTGAAGCTCCGGGTCTTCCGATTCGGCGCGTTCCATGAACCAGCCGAACATGTCCTGATCTTCGCATTCGAGCAACCTGACGTAGCAGGCGCGATCAACCTCGTTGAGGTGCGGATAAACCTCTTTGACAAACGGCACCAGCAACACGTCAAGCTCAAGCATGCCGCGGCGGCTGTGCCAGTAGAGGCGATTCAGTTCAACATCTTCGACCATGGAGCGCTCCTCAAATAGGCCGCAAGTATACAGCCCCGCGCCCCGTAGAACAGTCGGCTTTGGTCGGGCACCGACGATCCTTTGTGAACTACCCATTTCAACAGCGCCCCCTTATCATGTCCGCCAGATTCTTTACCCTGCGATGACCCATGGCCGATTCTGCTTTTTTCTGCACGCTGTCTCATGAAGGTGTTCTGGCGGTCCGCGGCGCGGACGCCGGCAAGTTCCTGCAAGGCCAATTGACCTGCAACCTCAATTACCTGAGCGATACCCAGGCCAGCCTCGGCGCGCGTTGCACGCAGAAGGGCCGGATGCAGTCGAGTTTCCGCATTCTGCTCGAAGGTGACGGCGTGCTCATGGCCATGGCCAGCGAATTGCTGGAACCGCAACTGGCCGACCTGAAAAAATACGCCGTATTTTCCAAGTCCAAACTGACCGACGAAAGCGCTGCCTGGGTCCGCTTCGGCATTGATCATGGCGATGCCGCGCTCGTCAGCCTCGGCCTTGAACTGCCGGCGGAAACCGACCGGGTGGTGCGCAGTGACGGGCTGATCGCCATTCGTGTTTCACCCGATCGCGCCGAACTCTGGGTCAGCGCCGATCAAGCAGGGGCCATCAAGGGCAAGCTGTCCGCCCTGCTTGCCGAAGGCGATCTCAATCAATGGCTGCTGGGCCAGATCCGCGCAGGGATCGGCCAGGTGATGCCGGGCACCCGCGAGCTGTTCATCCCGCAGATGCTCAACCTGCAGGCTGTCGGTGGCGTGAGCTTCAAGAAAGGTTGCTACACCGGCCAGGAAATCGTCGCGCGGATGCAGTACCTGGGCAAACTCAAGCGCCGCCTGTATCGCCTGCAACTGGACGCCAGCGAACTGCCTGAACCTGGCACCCAGCTGTTTTCCCCGAGCCATGGCAGTTCAATCGGCGAAGTGGTACTGGCCGCCCATGGCGAACAACAAATCGAACTGCTGGCGGTGCTGCAAGCCGAAGCGGCGGAGGCCGGCGACCTTCACGTCGGCGCGCTCGACGGCCCAGCCTTGCACTTGCTCGATCTGCCTTATCAACTGGACCGCGACCGCGAAATCCAGCGTTAACCGCAGTACTTTTTTGCGACACCAAGAGAACAGAAATGAGTGAGCTGGCGGAAAAGGTCCAAAGGGATTTGGTTGAGGCCATCGATAACGATGACCTGGTTCTGCCAACACTTCCGGAAGTGGCACTGCAGATTCGCAAGGCGGCAGAGGACCCTGAAGTCAGTATCAGCGCCCTGAGCAAGGTCATTGGCCGCGATACCGCGCTGTCGGCGCGCCTGATCAAAGTGGTCAATAGCCCGCTGCTGCGCGCGACCCAGGAAGTTACCGAGTTGCACACGGCCGTCACTCGCCTGGGCATCAACTACAGCAGTAACCTGGCCATCGGCCTGGTGATGGAACAGATCTTCCATGCCCGCTCCGAGGTGGTGGAACAGAAAATGCGTGAAGTCTGGCGCAAGAGCCTGGAAATCGCCGGTGTCAGCTATGCGTTGTGTCGCCACTACACCCAGCTCAAGCCCGATCAGGCAGCCCTTGGCGGGCTGGTGCATCAAATTGGCGTCCTGCCGATCCTGACTTACGCCGAAGATCACTATGATCTGTTGTCCGACCCGGTCAGCCTCAACCATGTGATCGACCATATCCATCCGCTGCTCGGCGATAAATTGCTCAGGGTCTGGGAGTTTCCGGACATGCTGGTGCAGGTGCCGAGGCTGTACCTGAACTTCAAGCGACAGTCTGACCAGATCGATTATGTTGATCTGGTGCAGGTGGCCAGCCTGTACTGCTGCAAAGACACCGACCACCCGTTTGCCTGCATCGACCCCTTCAGCGTGCCAGCCTTCAACAAGCTTGGGATCGATTACGACAACAAGGCCCTGTGCGCCGATCTGGAAGAATCACGCTCGATGTTTTATTAAGCATCAATGCAATTCCTGTGGCGAGGGAGCTGGCTCCCTCGCTCAAATGTTCTACTCACTCCCCGGCAATAAAACTCACCCGCACTTTCAACCCCGCGTGCTCGCCATCATGCAGGCTGATCTGCGCCAGGTGCGCGCGGCAGATCTCGCCGACAATCGCCAGGCCCAACCCGGACCCGGCCACCTGCTGGTTACGTCGGTAAAACCGCTCGAACACGCGATCACGCTCATCCAGCGGAATGCCCGGTCCATCGTCCTCAACCTCCAGCACCGCCGGTGCCGAGACTCGCAAAATCACGTTGCCGCCCGGTGGCGTATGGGCCAACGCGTTATCCACCAGGTTGCTCAACAGTTCGTTGAGCAAGGTAGGCTCACCCCGCATCCACACCGGCTCGTCCGCTTCCAGCGCCAGCGCCACGCCGCGCTTGTGGGCCAGTGGCGCCATGGCCATGCCCAGGTCACGCGCCAGTTGACTGAGATCGAGCAGCTGCGCGCCGCCCTCGGCAATCGCCCGGGCGCCATTTTCGACCCGCGCCAGGGAGAGCAATTGATTGGCCAGATGGGTCAAGCGATCAGTGCCCTGGGCGGCGGTTTCCAGCGTACTGCGCCAGGTTTGCGGTTCGCTTGAACGCAGGCCCAGTTCCAGCCGCGCCTTGAGCGCCGCCAAGGGGGTGCGCAGTTCGTGGGCGGCATCGGCGATGAATTGCGCCTGGCGCTCGAACTGCCCGCGCAGGCGTTCGGTGAAGTGATTGAGCGCACGCACCAGCGGCCACAACTCATGCTGCACTTCCACCAACGGCAATGGCCGCAGGTCATCCGGCTGGCGTTCCTCCACCGCCGAGCGCAAGCGCTCCAGCGGGCGCAGTGCGGCACTGACCGCAAACCACACCACCATCAGCGCACCAATGGCCAGCATACCCAGACGCAGCAACGTGTCAGTCGCCAGGCTGCGAGCCATGCTGACGCGCGCCTCGTCGGTTTCCGCCACGCGAATTTCCGCCATGCCATTCATGTTCGGTTCGCTGACCGGTTTGAGCAGACTCACCACGCGCACGTTCTGCCCTCGATAGGTCGCGTTGTAAAAACGCGCCAACGCCGGATAGTCATCGGTGCGGGGTGTCCCCGGTGGGGGTGGCGGAAGGTTTTCGTAACCGGAAATCAGCTTCTGATTGATATCGTTGACCAGATAAAAAATCCGCCCGGCACTGTCATAAGCGAACGTATCGAGCGCCACGTAAGGCACGTCGGCGCTCAGCGTGCCGTCGCGCTGGGTCACGCCCGCCGCGATGGTCCGGGCTGAAGCGAGCAATGTCCGGTCATAAGCGGTGTCGGCCGCTTCGCGACCATTCCAGTAGGCACTCAAACCACTGGCCAGCATCAACACCACCAACAACAGCGCCAGGTTCCACAGCAACCGCCAGCGCAGGCTGCTGGGCTTATGCATCGCGGCTTTCCAGCAAATAACCGAGGCCACGAAAGGTCACGATGGCAACCGGCTGACCGTCGAGCTTCTTGCGCAAGCGATGTATGTAGATTTCGATGGCGTCGGGGCTGGCTTCCTCGTCGAGGCCAAATACCTGGGAGGCCAATTGCTCCTTGCTCATCACCCGGCCGGGACGGGCGATCAAGGCTTCGAGTACGGCTTGTTCACGGGAGGTCAGGGTCAGCAGTTCTTCGCCGAGGGTGAAGCGCCGGGTTTCCAGATCATAGGCCAGCACCCCGCAACGCTGGATGCGTTCACCGCCCAGCACACTGCGGCGAAGCAAGGCTTTGACCCGGGCTTCGAGTTCGGTGAGTTCGAAAGGTTTGGCCAGGTAGTCGTCGGCCCCCAGATTCAGCCCATGGACCCGATCCTTGACGTCGCTGCGGGCCGTCAGCATCAACACCGGCAGGTTCTTGCCCCGTGCGCGCAAACGCGCCAACACCTCGAAACCATCCATGCGCGGCAGGCCGACATCGAGGATCGCCATGGCATATTCCTCGCTGCCCAGCGCCAGGTCGGCGGCCACGCCGTCGTGCAGCACATCCACGGTCAACCCGGTGCTCTTGAGCGCCTGGGCGACACTCTCGGCGAGCTGCAGATGGTCTTCGACGAGCAGGACACGCATGGATTTTCACCTCATTCAGGGATGGTCGACGCCATTCTTTGGCGCGGAGTTTACAGCCGCAACCGCCGCTGTGAAGCCCGTAAACCGTGAAAGTCAGCTGAAAGGTTAACGAAAGGTTAGCCCGTTACAGTCAAGCCACGGACAGTTTCGACTGCCGTCGCTGCCGCCACACAGCGATACGAAAAACGCCCTGAAGCGTTTTCGACCAATAAGAACAATAAACGGAGTCATTCATCCATGCAGTCCTTGCAGACCCAGGCTATTGCGCCTGCCCGCTTCTCCCGTCTCAGCCACACTGCGCTTGCCAGCGCTGCCGCCCTGGCCGGTTTTTCACCGTTGAGCCAGGCCGCCTTCATCGACGACAGCTCGGCCACGTTCGAAACCCGCAACATGTACTTCAACCGCGATTTTCGTGACGGCACCAGTGCCCAACAGTCCAAGCGTGACGAGTGGGCCCAGGGTTTCATGCTCAATCTGAAATCGGGCTACACCGATGGCACCGTAGGGTTCGGTGTCGATGCGCTGGGCATGATGGGGGTCAAGCTCGACTCAAGCCCCGACCGTACGGGGACCGGCCTGTTGCCGACCGACAATGGGCGCGCTGTCGACGAATACTCCAAGCTCGGCCTGACCGGCAAAGTGAAAATCTCTGCCAGCGAGCTGAAAATTGGCACCCTGATTCCGGAACTGCCGACCCTCAAGCCCAACGACGGGCGCATCCTGCCGCAGACCTTTGAAGGCGGCATGCTGACCTCCAAAGAGATCAAGAACCTGACCTTCACCGGCGGGCGCCTGGACAAGGCCAAGGACCGCGACAGCACCGACTTCGAGGACATTGCCCTCAACAACAAGAACAGCCGCTTCGCCGGAACGGTGGCGGGCGACCACTTTGACTTTGGCGGCCTGGACTACAAGTTCACCGACAAGATCACCGGCAGTTATCACTTCGCGCAATTGGGTGAAGTCTACAACCAGCACTTTCTCGGCTTGATCGCCTCACAGCCCTTCGGCCCAGGCACCTTTGGCACTGACCTGCGGTTCGCCATCAGTGATGACCAGGGCCAGGCCCGTGGCGGCAAGATCGACAACAAGTCCCTCAACGGCCTGGTGAGCTACGCCTTGAGCGGGCACAAATTCAGCGCCGGCTACCAGCACATGTCCGGCGACAGCGCGTTCCCCTATGTGGATGGCGCCGACCCGTACCTGGTGAACTTCGTGCAGATCAACGACTTTGCCGGCGCCGAAGAGCGCTCCTGGCAGGCGCGTTATGACTTCGACTTCGTCACCCTCGGCATCCCGGGCCTCAGCTTCATGAGCCGTTACGTGAGCGGCGACAACATCAAGCTCAAGAACGGTGATGAAGGCAAAGAGTGGGAGCGCAACAGCGAGATTAAATATGTTGTACAAAGCGGCGCACTCAAGGATGTCGCTGTCCGTCTGCGCAATGCCACCTACCGTTCCAACTACTCCGCTCGCGATGCCGATGAAGTGCGTCTGCTGGTGAGCTATAGCGTTGCCCTTTGGTAATTCAGTAAGTCCATAACAACAACTCCCAAGGAGACTTGAATGAACCTGTCAATGCGTAAAATTGCCCTCGCCGCCAGCGTCCTGCTGTTCACCGGCCAGGCGCTCGCCGAGCCCAAACGCCCCGAATGCATCGCCCCGGCCTCGCCCGGTGGCGGTTTCGACCTGACCTGCAAACTGGCGCAAAGCGCGCTGGTCAACGAAAAGCTGCTGACCAAACCCATGCGCGTGACCTACATGCCCGGCGGCGTCGGCGCGGTCGCGTACAACGCGGTGGTCGCCCAGCGTCCGGCCGATGCCGGCACCCTGGTGGCCTGGTCCAGCGGTTCGCTGTTGAACCTGGCGCAAGGCAAGTTCGGTCGTTTCGATGAAACCAACGTGCGCTGGCTCGCTGCCGTTGGCACCAGCTATGGCGCCATCGCGGTGAAAAGCGATTCGCCCTACAAGACCCTGGACGATCTGGTGCAGGCGTTGAAGAAAGATCCGAGCAAAGTGGTGATCGGTTCCGGCGGCACCGTCGGCAGCCAGGACTGGATGCAAACCGCGCTGATCGCCAAGGCCGCCGGCATCAATCCGCGTGACCTGCGTTACGTGGCCCTCGAAGGTGGTGGTGAAATCGCTACCGCCCTGCTCGGCGGCCACATCCAGGTCGGCAGCACCGACATTTCCGACTCCATGCCGCACATCCAGAGCGGCGATATGCGCTTGCTGGCGGTGTTTGCCGACAAGCGTCTCGACGAGCCGGAAATGAAAGACATCCCGACCGCCAGGGAACAAGGCTACGACATCGTCTGGCCGGTGGTTCGCGGTTTCTACCTCGGGCCGAAAGTCAGCGATGAAGATTACGCCTGGTGGAAAGCGGCCTTTGACAAGCTGCTGGCGTCCGAAGACTTCGCCAAGTTGCGCGATCAGCGTGAACTGTTCCCGTTCGCCATGACCGGCCCGGAGCTCGACACCTACGTGAAGAAGCAAGTGGCGGACTACAAGGTGTTGGCCAAAGAGTTCGGCCTGATTCAGTGATCGCCTCTGTCTAGCTAGCGGCTGCGGCGCCCGTTTGCGGGGGTCGTGGCCCAGGAGTTCCCCATGCTCTTACAACGCATTTTTGCATCGGTGCTGTTGCTGGCCTGTATTGGCCTGGCGCTGATGGCCTGGCCGTATCAAGCGGCCTTTTCCTATGAACCGGTGGGGCCTCGGGCCTTTCCGCTGTTGATGCTTGGCCTGATGGGCGCGGCGCTGCTGTACATGGTTTTTCGCCCGGCACCGATCAAGCACAGCGCTGACGAACCGCCACTGGACCGCGCAACCCTGAACAAGATCGGCATCTGCGTGGTGCTGTTACTGGTCTTCGCCGGCACCTTCGAACCCCTCGGTTTCATCGTCGCCAGCATCCTCACCGGCGTGCCGATGGCGCGCCTGTATGGTGGCCGCTGGTTGCCCAGTGTCGTGATCCTCAGCCTGATGGCCGTCGGCCTCTACCTGCTGTTCGACAAGTTGATGGACGTGCCGCTGCCGCTTGGCGTGCTCGACGTTCTGGAGAACTGATATGGATACTCTTGGCTATTTGGGTCAGGGTTTCGGCGTTGCGCTGAGCCCGTACAACCTGGTGACCGCGCTCTGCGGCACCCTGATCGGCACAGTCGTGGGCCTGTTGCCAGGCCTGGGGCCGATCAACGGCGTGGCGCTGCTGATCCCGATCGCATTCGCCCTCGGCCTGCCACCGGAGTCGGCACTGATCCTGTTGGCGGCGGTGTACCTGGGCTGCGAATACGGCGGCCGGATCAGCTCGATCCTGCTGAACATCCCTGGCGAAGCCTCCACCGTGATGACCACCCTCGATGGCTATCCGATGGCCCGCAAAGGCCTGGCCGGCGTGGCCTTGTCGTTGTCGGCGTGGAGCTCGTTCATCGGCGCCTTCATCGCCACCTGCGGCATGGTGCTGTTCGCCCCGCTGCTGGCGAAATGGGCGATTGCCTTCGGACCGGCGGAATATTTCGTGCTGATGGTGTTCGCCATTGTCTGTCTCGGCGGCATGGCCGGTGACCGTCCGCTCAAGACCTTCATCGCGGCGCTGATCGGCCTGTTCCTGTCGACCGTCGGCATCGACGCCAACAGCGGCGTGTACCGTTTCACCGGCGATAACATCCACCTGACCGACGGCATTCAGTTCGTCGTGCTGGTGCTGGGCCTGTTCTCCATCAGTGAAATTCTCCTGATGCTGGAAAAGACCCATCACGGCCAGGAAGCGGTGAAAGCCACCGGGCGGATGATGTTCAACGTCAAGGAAGCCGCTTCAGTGTTCGTGGTGAACATTCGTTGCGGCGTACTCGGTTTCATCATGGGCGTGTTGCCCGGTGCCGGTGCGACCCTGGCCAGTGCCGTGGCCTACATGACCGAGAAACGCATCGCGGGCGCCAAGGGCACGTTCGGCCAGGGCGATATGCGCGGCCTGGCCGCACCGGAAACCGCCATTGGCGGCGCAGCCTGTGGCGCACTGGTGCCGATGCTGACCCTGGGGGTGCCTGGCTCGGGCACCACGGCGGTGATGATCGGCGCACTCTCGCTGTACAACATCACGCCGGGGCCGCTGTTGTTCCAGCAGCAACCCGACATCGTCTGGGGCCTGATTGCCTCGTTGTTCATCGCCAACGTCATGCTGGTCATCCTCAACATCCCGATGATCCGCATTTTCACGCGCATCCTCGCCGTGCCGAACTGGGCACTGGTACCGGTGATCGCCATCATTACCGGGATCGGCGTCTACGCGGTGCACGCGACCACCTTCGACCTGTTCCTGATGATCGGCATCGGCATCTTCGGCTACATCCTGCGCAAGCTGGATTTCCCGTTGTCGCCCCTGCTGCTGGGCTTCATCCTCGGTGGCTTGATGGAGCAGAACCTGCGTCGTGCCCTGTCGATTTCCAACGGAGCGCTGGAAATCCTCTGGTCGAGCCCGATCACCTTCGGTTGCTGGGTCCTGACGGCAATCATGCTGTTGATGCCGATCATCCGTATCTGGCGCAAACGATCGGCCGCGCAACGCGCCATCGCCGATGTCTGATCGGTTGCCCCTCAAAAACGGGTGGGGTACACCGCTGGTCGGCCTGCTGGGCGGTTACCTCGCCAGCCAGGTCGGCTGGCCGCTGCCATGGATGGTCGGCTCGTTGCTGGCGATCATCCTGGTGCGCTGCCTGAGCCCCTGGCAATTGGCGGAAATCCCTGGCGGCCGCAAGTGCGGCCAGTGGATTGTCGGTATCGGCATCGGCCTGCACTTCACCCCTGTGGTGATGGAGCAGGTGCTCAGTCATTTCGGTCTGATCTTCTTTGGCGCATTGGTCACCAGCCTGTCCGCAGTGGTCGGGGTCTGGTTGATGCGGCGCACCGGTGAGGATCGCGCCACCGCCTTCTTCTCCAGCATGCCCGGTGGCTCCGGGGAGATGGTCAACCTCGGCGCCCGCAATGGCGCGGTACTCAGCCGCGTTGCCGCCGGACAAAGCCTGCGGGTACTGGTCGTCGTGCTTTGCGTGCCGGCGGCGTTCAAGTATTTGTTGGGCGACGGCGCACCCGCCTCCCATGCCACCGCCGTGGACTGGCGCTGGCTGGCCCTGCTGTTCCCGGCCGGCGCGTTGGCGGCGTGGATCTGGGAGCGTTTGCGTCAACCCAACCCGTGGCTGTTCGGCCCGTTGCTGGTGAGCGCGGCAGTGAGCATTGGTTGGGACCTGCACATCGGCTTGCCCAATGGCGGTAGCCAGATCGGCCAGTGGCTGATCGGCAGCGGCCTCGGTTGTCATTTCAATCGGGAGTTTTTCCGACGCGCGCCATCGTTCATGGGCCGCACCCTGATCGGCACGGTGCTGACCATGCTGATCGCCACGGCGGCGGCATTGGGCTTGAGTGCGCTGACCCTTCTGGATCTGCGTTCACTGACCCTGGGCATGATGCCCGGCGGGATTGCCGAGATGAGCCTGACGGCGGAAACCCTGCAACTGTCGGTGCCGCTGGTGACCGCGATGCAGGTGATGCGACTGCTGTTTGTGCTGTTTCTGGCGGAGCCGTTGTTCAAGTACTGGAACCGAAATCCCGATTCAGACAGTTAGACCGAGTCGCGCCCTTCGCGAGCAGGCTCGCTCCCACAGTGGATTTGCGGTGTTCACAAAACCTGTGGGAGCGAGCCTGCTCGCGAAGGGGCCAGCCCGGTCAAACCATCAAACCGGCGGCAATCGCCACTCGATCGGCGTTTCGCCATTTTGCTCGAGAAACTTGTTGGTGCGGCTGAAGTGCCCGCACCCGAGGAAGCCACGATAAGCCGACAACGGTGACGGGTGTACCGACGTCAGGACCAAATGCTTGGTCGCATCGATCAGCTTCTGCTTGCTCTGGGCATGGGCGCCCCACAGCATGAACACCAGATGCGGCTGCTGCTGGCTGACCACTTCAATGATCCGGTCGGTGAAAAACTGCCAGCCCTTGTCCTTGTGCGCATTGGCAGTGGCGCGCTCGACCGTCATGGTGGTGTTGAGCATCAACACGCCCTGATCGGCCCAGCTCTGCAGATAGCCGTGGTTGGGGATGTCGATGTTCAGGTCACGCTTCAACTCTTTATAGATGTTCACCAGCGACGGCGGCGCCGGGATACCCGGTTGCACCGAAAAGCACAAACCGTGCGCCTGGCCCGGACCGTGGTACGGGTCCTGGCCGAGGATGACGACCTTGACCTTGTCCAGCGGCGTCGAGTTGAGCGCGTTGAAAATCATCGGGCCCGGTGGATAGATTTCCTTGCCGGCCGCCCGCTCCTCTTGCAGGAATTTTCGCAACTCCGCCATGTAGGGCTGGTCGAATTCGGCACGCAGTGCCTCCTTCCAGCTCGGTTCGAGTTTGATACGGTCGTCAGCAGTCATGGTCATATCCGGCAAAAACAATGGGGCGAACCCTAAGAAGGCCCACCACGCTTGTCAATTGATCTGACGCAGATCCGGCACTTTCCCACACAACGATCATACTTAACCCTCAAATTCCCGATCGAGGTCACGATGAATCTGCACTTCGAAGAACTCACCGGCACCGACGGCGCCCGTATCGGTATCGCCAGCCTGGATGCCGAAAAGTCGCTGAACGCCCTGTCATTGCCGATGATCAAGGCCTTGCGCGCTCAACTGGACGCCTGGGCCAACGAGCCGCAAATCGTCTGCGTATTGTTGCGCGGCAACGGCGCCAAGGCTTTTTGCGCCGGCGGCGAAGTGCGCAGCCTGGTCGAGGCCTGTCGCGCCCATCCCGGCGAAGTGCCGCCCCTGGCCGCGCAGTTCTTCGCCGCGGAATATCGCCTGGATTTCAAACTGCACACTTACCCCAAACCCTTGATCTGCTGGGGCCATGGCTATGTGCTGGGCGGCGGCATGGGCCTGCTGCAAGGGGCGAGCATCCGTATTGTCACGCCAAGCAGTCGCCTGGCGATGCCGGAGATCAGCATCGGCCTGTACCCCGACGTCGGGGCCAGTTGGTTCCTGTCACGCCTGCCCGGCAAGCTCGGCTTGTTCCTTGGCCTGACCGGCGCTCACATGAACGCGCGTGATGCGATCGATCTGGACCTGGCCGACCGTTTCCTGCTCGATGAGCAGCAAGAAGCCCTGATCGAAGGCCTGTTGCAGTTGAACTGGCAGGAACAGACCCCGAGGCAGCTCAACAGTCTGCTCAAGGCCTTGCAGCAGGAAGCCGTTGCGCACATGCCTGAGGCCCAATGGTTGCCGCGGCGTGAGCGCATCGATGAATGGCTGGATGTCAGTGATGTGGGGTGCGCCTGGAAGGCCATCAGTGCGCTGCGCGATCACCCGGACCTGCTGCTCAGCCGCGCTGCGCGAACCCTGAGCGAAGGTTCGCCGCTGACCGCGCACCTGGTGTGGGAACAGATCATCCGCGCGCGGCATATGTCGCTGGCGCAAGTCTTCCAGATGGAATACACCCTGAGCCTCAATTGCTGTCGTCATCCGGAGTTCAGCGAAGGCGTGCGTGCACGGTTGATCGACAAGGATCAAAAACCCCACTGGCACTGGCCCGATATCAACAACGTGCCGGAGGCCGTGGTGGAGGCGCATTTCCACAAGGTTTGGGAGGGTCGCCATCCACTGGCGGACTTGTCGGAGTATTAAACAAAACTGTGGGGCGAGCTTGCGATCGATGCTGTGTCAGTCGACACAGCGGTGACTGAAACAGCATCGTGAGCAGGCTCGCTCCTACAGGGAACTTTGCTTAAGCCGGATTAGCGGTGATCACCCCGGCCGTCGTGATTACCCCGACCGTTATGGTCGCCTCGGTCGTCGTGATTGTGGTCACGTCCGCCACCACGGTGGTCATTGTCCCAATTGCCGCGGTTACGGCCGTCCCAGCCGCGATTCTGATACGCCCGGTAGTCGGCCCGCGACGGCTGGTAGTAACGCGGAGCCGGTTGATAGATCCGCGGTTGCGAGTAATAGCGCGGGGTTGGCTGGTAGTACCGCGCAGGCGGTGCGTAATACCGTGCCGGGGGCGAATAGTAACCGCCGCCATTGGAATAATAGGAACTGCCGCCGGCGTAATAGGACGGCGCTGGCGAGGTGTAGACCTCGGAACTGTAGTAGCTGGCTCCTCCATCGTAATAAGGCACGCACGCACCAAGGGACGATCCCAATACAACCATCAGAAGAATTCGGCGCAGCTTTTTTTGACAGAGCATGGCGGCCTCCTGGACCGCGAGTGAGCCACACCAGCGACGCTGGCAGGCGACAGTCGATGATTCGGTGACTGTCGAAACATCTGACATCAAATTCCGGATCTGGTGCGATCCAGTAACAACTTGAAACATCTCGTCGGTGAAAGTTTTTTCATCCATTCAACCGCTGATTAATGGTGGCCACCGTGGTATCCACCGCGGTAATACCGCGAGCCGTGACCGCCCCAATAGTAGTAGCGATAGCCCCCATAGAAACGTGGGCCACCGTAGTAGTAACCGGGGCCGTAATAGTAGGAATAAGGCGCGTAGCCAGGATAGTAATAAGGCGCGGAATACCCATCGTAGGGGCCGGCGTAGTAATAGCAGCTGCAAAGCCCCAGACCGAGTGCAACACCCAGCAGCATTCGACGAAACATGACGGCCTCCTGAAAGACCCGCCGTCGGGACAAACCGACTGACACCTGTTTTGACTCGCAATCCATGACCGAGTGCAGTGCCCCGCCGGCCTTCGGATCAATGGCCGGTACGTCCCATTGCGGTGCGCGCACGCACCATCACAAGGCAGCCCTCCCCCCTGCCGGCCCAGGCACCTGGCGCCTGACCCGCATTCCAGAGCGCTTCAAGCGACTTGGCACGGCTCTCGCTTTAACAACAGCGTGCAGGAGTCACTACAGGTTCGCGGCACCACAATTTGCAATGGCTGACTAGGGTTCCGGCTCGCAATCGCGAGTGGCTGGTCCGAGAGTTGGCGACCTCCAGTTGAGGTTACACGGCGGGACAAAAGCCCGGGAGACAAGCCACCGTTCGCGGTGCCGCTGCCTTCCTGTCCGTCCTTGACCAACTGGAGAACCACCATGTCCCAGCTTCGTTTACCCGCCTTGCTCGCCGCTGCCTTCGCCGCCCTCGTGAGCCTCTCTTCCCAAGCCGCGCAGAAAGACCACTTCAGCGTCTGCTGGACCATTTATGCCGGCTGGATGCCCTGGGAATACGCCGGCAGCCAAGGCATCGTCGACAAATGGGCGAAGAAGTACGGCATCAAGATCGATGTGGTCCAGCTCAACGACTATGTCGAATCGATCAACCAGTACACCGCCGGCCAGTTCGATGGTTGCACCATGACCAACATGGATGCGCTGACCATCCCCGCCGCCGGTGGCGTCGACAGCACGGCGCTGATCGTCAGCGACTTCTCCAACGGCAATGACGGCATCGTGCTCAAGGGCGAAGGCAAGAAAGTCGCCGACCTCAAGGGCATGGACGTCAACCTCGTCGAACTGTCGGTGTCGCACTACCTGCTGGCCCGTGCCCTGGATTCGGTGGACCTCACCGAGAAAGACCTGAAAGTGGTCAACACCTCCGACGCCGATATCTCGGCAGCTTTCAACACCGATCAGGTCAACGCCGTGACCACCTGGAACCCGATGCTCTCGGACATCAAGGCCAAGCCTGCGGTGACCGAAGTGTTCAACTCCAGCCAGATCCCCGGCGAAATCATGGACATGATGGTGGTCAACTCCCAGACCCTCAAAGACAACCCGGCCCTGGGCAAAGCCCTGACCGGCGCCTGGTTCGAAGTCGTCGAACTGATGAACGCGAAAAACGCCGCGAGCAAAAGCGCGCTGGAACACATGGCCAAAGCCTCGGGCACTGACCTGGCCGGTTTCCAGGCTCAGCTGGACACCACCAAGTTGTTCGCCACGCCTCAAGAGGCCCTGGCGTTCAGCACCAGCAAGCAATTGCCGGAAACCATGCGCAGGGTCGCCGAGTTCTCGTTCGAGCACGGCTTGCTGGGTGAAGGCGCCAAGGACACCAGCGCGGTCGGCATGGCCTTCGCCAACGGCGTGACCAGCGGCGACAAAGGCAACCTCAAGCTGCGCTTCGATCCGAGTTACGTGCAGATGGCCGCCGACGCCAAGCTGTAAGAGGAGGACTTGGCCATGCGCCTGATCAATCGTCACCCGGACAGCCCGAGCCGCCTGCTGTTGGTGATCCTGCCGTTCGCCCTGGTGCTGTTCGCCTATTTCATGGGCTCGGCCGAACGGCTGACGGACAACCCCAACGACAAGTTGCTGCCCAGCGCCGTGCAGATGACCGATGCGGTCAAACGCCTGGCCTTCGTCGCCGACAGCCGCACCGGTGAATACGTACTGTGGCAGGACACTGCCTCCAGCCTGCGCCGCCTGGCCATCGGCCTGGGCATCAGCGCGCTGGCCGGGCTGTGCCTGGGCATGGCCGCTGGCACCCTGCCGCTGTTCGGCGCACCGCTGTCGCCACTGCTGACGGTGCTGTCGATGGTGCCGCCGCTGGCGATCCTGCCGATCCTGTTCATCGTCTTCGGCCTGGGAGAATTGTCGAAGGTGATGCTGATCGTGATCGGCATCACCCCTGCCCTGGCCCGAGACCTGGAGCAGCGCGCCCGGGACATTCCCGTGGAGTTGCTGATCAAGGCCCAGACCCTCGGCGCCTCGACCTGGACCCTGATGCTGCGAGTGGTGCTGCCGCAATTGCTGCCGCGCCTGTTGATCTCGCTGCGCCTGATGCTCGGTTCGGCGTGGCTGTTCCTGATTGCCGCCGAAGCCATCGCCTCCACCGACGGCCTCGGTTACCGGATCTTCCTGGTGCGCCGCTACCTGGCCATGGATGTGATTCTGCCCTACGTGGTGTGGATCACCCTGCTCGCCTGGCTGATGGATTGGGGGCTCAAATACCTGACCCGTCGCGCGTTTCCCTGGTATGAGGGGGCCGCCAAATGAGCTTCATCACGGTGAACAACGTCTGGCAGCAATACGCCGATCAAGTGGTACTCGAAGGCCTGAACCTGAACATCAATGAGGGTGAGTTCTGCACCCTGGTCGGCGCGTCCGGTTGCGGCAAGTCGACCTTCCTGCGCCTGTTGCTGGGCCAGGAGCGCGCCAGTCGCGGCGAAATCCTGCTCGACGGCCAGCCGCTGGCCGGTGAACCGGACGCCAGCCGTGGCGTGGTGTTTCAACGCTACTCGGTGTTCCCGCACCTGAGCGTACTGGACAACGTCGCCCTCGGCCTCGAACTGCCGCGCTCGCCGTTGCTCGGGCGCCTGTTCGGCAGCGCCAAGCGTGAGGCGCGGGAACAGGCTTCGGTGCTGCTGCACAAAGTCGGTCTCGGGCACTCGCTGGACAAGTACCCGGCGCAGCTTTCCGGTGGCATGCAGCAACGCTTGGCCATTGCCCAGGCGCTGGTCATGAAGCCGCGCGTGTTGCTGCTCGATGAGCCCTTCGGCGCGCTCGATCCGGGCATCCGCAAAGACATGCACGCCTTGTTGCTGGAGCTGTGGCGCGAAACCCGACTGACGGTGTTCATGGTCACCCATGACCTGTCCGAAGGCTTCAGCCTCGGCACGCGCCTGCTGGTGTTCGACAAGGTCCGCGTCGACCCGCATGCCCCCGGTGCCTATGGCGCACGCATCACCTACGACATCCCTTTGAACAGCGACCGCCGCGCCCAACGCGCCGCCGTCGACGCCCTGCCGATGCCCCTGGCAGGCACGCTTCGTCTCGCTTAGAGGAATTCTGAAAATGACTGATTCGACTCAACTGTTCCCGCCCTTCGCCGAAGAAATGCTCCCCGGCGGCGGCCATCGTTCCTTCGTCCTGAAACGCGGCCAACTGCTGCGCCTGACCGACCTGCGCGGCGGTGCCAACGTCAGCCTGACACTGCTCAACGCCAATGAAAAAACCGAACGCCTGAACCTGCCCGACAGCCTCAAATGCCAGCACACCGCCAAGCTCACCGCTGGCCATTGCCTGTACTCGGACATGGGCCGCGTACTGGCCGCCATCACCGCCGACACCTGCGGCTGGAGCGACAGCCTCGGCGGCGTACTGTGCGCTGAAGAAGTCGCGGAAAAATATGGTGCCGGCCGCTATCAGGAACTGCGCAACGGCTTCTTCCGCAACGGCACCGACAACCTTTTGGTGGAACTGGGCAAGTGGGGGCTGGGCCTGTCGGACCTGCTGATGACCCTCAATCTGTTCAGCCGGGTGAACGTCGACGATGCC
This sequence comes from Pseudomonas fluorescens group sp. PF-69, assembly GCF_054481235.1. Taxonomy (NCBI): domain Bacteria; kingdom Pseudomonadati; phylum Pseudomonadota; class Gammaproteobacteria; order Pseudomonadales; family Pseudomonadaceae; genus Pseudomonas; species Pseudomonas fluorescens group sp. PF-69. The sequence goes on from NZ_JBTMNC010000001.1 coordinate 6,635,933, forward strand.
GGGCGCTTCCACTTCGTCGAAGGCCACTCGAAGGCCGGCGATTACATCGAGTTGTACGCGCCGATGGACACCCTGGTGGTGCTGACCGCCCTGCAACACCCGATGGACCCATCGCCGGACTATGCGCCGAAACCGCTGAAGCTCAGCTGGATGAACGCCGACGCCAGCGTCGCCGAACACTGCCGCACCTCGCGCCCGGAAAACGAGCGCGGCTTCATCAACACCGACCGTCTGTTCGCCTGAGGATCGCTGCCATGTCACTCGCTATCGCCACCGCCGCTACCACAAACCGGCAGCCAGAAAACGCGATCTACCGCGCCACCATCCCCGCCGGCGAACCCTGGCTGATGGAGGTCAAGGCTGGCCAGACCCTGCGCATCCTTGACCTGGAAGGCAACCAGGCCGTCGACACCCTGTTCTACAGCGTCGCCAACCCGAAAGAACGCTACGACGTGCAACGCACCCTGCGTCGGCAGAACAGCGTCTACCTGAGCACCGGCAGCGTGCTGTATTCCAACCTCGGCAAGCCGATGCTGACCATCGTCGCCGACACCTGCGGCCGTCACGACACCCTCGGCGGCGCCTGCGCCCAAGAGAGCAACACCGTGCGTTACGCCCTGGAAAAACGCTACATGCACAGCTGCCGCGACAACTACCTGCGTGCCTGCGTGCACGACGGGCGCCTGGGCAAGGGCGACATCGGGCCGAACATCAACTTCTTCATGAACGTGCCGGTCACCGCTGACGGCGGCCTGACCTTCGAGGACGGAATTTCCGCGCCGGGCAAATACGTCGACCTGCGCGCCGAGATGGACGTGATCGTGCTGATCTCCAACTGCCCGCAACTGAACAACCCGTGCAACGCCTACAACCCGACACCTGCGGAGCTGCTGGTATGGAACTGAAACTCAGCCCTTTGCGCCGCTGGTTGTTTGCCCTGTGCCAGGCCCGTTCGGGGCAGTGCACCAAACCTAAAGAACACCACCAGCCACTGTAGGAGCGAGCCTGCTCGCGAAAAACCAGAGGCCACCGCTGGGCATCTGGTGCTACGCGTCATCGTTCACGTCCATCGCGAGCATGCTCGCTCCTACAGGGGTCAGCGTTGAAGAAAAAAGATTTTTCCGTCGGGGACGACCCCGGCGCTCATCGAAAAACTGCGGGACGGCCCGCATCCCCTTCAGGGGTTATGCCATGTTCGAAAAAGTCCTGATTGCCAACCGTGGCGCCATTGCCTGCCGCATCCTGCGTACCTTGCGCGACCTGCAAGTCCAGGGCGTTGCCGTTTACTCCGAAGCCGATGCCGCCAGCCTGCACATCCTGCACGCCGATGAAGCCCACAGCCTCGGTGAAGGCGCGGCCTCCGGCACCTATCTGGCGGTCGACAAAATCCTCGCCATCGCCAAGGCCACTGGCGCCACGGCGATTCATCCCGGCTACGGATTTCTGTCGGAAAACGCCGCGTTCGCCGAAGCCTGCGAAATCGCCGGCATCGCTTTTATCGGCCCGACGCCAGAACAACTGCGTGTGTTCGGTCTCAAGCACACCGCCCGTGCCCTGGCCAAGCAGCACGGCGTGCCGATGCTCGAAGGCACCGGGTTGCTCGACAGCCTCGACGCGGCACTGATCGCTGGCGAGCAGGTCGGCTATCCGGTCATGCTCAAAAGCACCGCCGGCGGTGGCGGTATCGGCATGCGCGTGTGCCGCAGCGCGGCCGAGTTGAGCGAATCCTTCGAGGCCGTGAAGCGCCTTGGCCAGAACAACTTCAGCGACGCTGGCGTGTTCATCGAGAAGTACATTCAGCGCGCCCGGCACCTGGAGGTGCAGGTGTTCGGCGATGGCCGTGGCGAGGTCATCGCCCTCGGCGTACGCGATTGTTCGGTGCAACGGCGCAACCAGAAAGTCCTCGAAGAAACCCCGGCGCCAAACCTGCCCGAGGGCATGGCCGATGAACTCTGCGCAGCGGCGATCAAACTGGCCAAAGCAGTGAATTACCGCAGCGCCGGCACCGTCGAGTTTGTGTTCGACAGCGATGCCCAGCGCTTCTATTTCCTTGAAGTGAACACCCGCCTGCAGGTGGAGCACGGCGTCACCGAACAGGTGTGGGGGGTGGATCTGGTGCGCTGGATGGTGCAACTGGCGGCCGGAGATTTGCCGCCGCTGCAAGCCTTGCGTCAAGGACTGCGGCCGGAAGGTCATGCGATTCAGGCGCGCTTGTATGCGGAAGATCCGGGCCGGGATTTTCAACCCAGTCCAGGCTTGCTGACGGCTGTGAATTTTCCCGCCGCCAACGGCATCCAACTGCGTATCGACACCTGGGTCGAGGCCGGTTGCGAGATCCCGCCGTACTTCGACCCGATGATCGCCAAGGTCATCAGCTGGGCACCGACACGCGAACAGGCCCGCGCCGATCTGCATCAGGCCTTGGGCGACAGCCTGCTCTACGGCGTGGAAACCAACCGCGATTACCTGCGGCAGATCCTGCTCGATGCGCCCTTCGCCAGCGGCCAGCCGTGGACCCGCTGCCTGGAAGGCCTGGTGTATCAGGCCAACACCTTCGAAGTGCTGAGCGCCGGCACCCAGACCAGCGTTCAGGACTATCCGGGGCGCCTCGGCTATTGGGCAGTCGGCGTACCGCCGTCGGGGCCGATGGACAGTCGTGCCTTGCGCCTGGGCAACCTGTTGCTGGGTAACGAGGAAGGCGCTGCGGCGCTGGAAATCACCATGAGCGGACCCTTGCTGCGCTTCAATTGCGACGCGGTGGTGGCGGTGACCGGGGCAGTGATTCCCCTGACGCTGAACGGTGAATCGGTGCCGATGAATACGGCGCTCCTGGTTCCTGCAGGCGCAACCTTGAGCCTGGGTACCATCGCCGGGACCGGCGCACGCAGCTATCTGTGCCTGCGTGGCGGCTTGCAGGTTCCGGATTACCTGGGCAGCAAAAGCACCTTCACCCTCGGCCAGTTTGGTGGTCACGGCGGTCGTGCCTTGCGGGCGGGTGATGTGTTGCATGTACTGGCGTTGAATGACCGCAGCGTCGGTGCGCAACTGCCTGAAACTCAAGTCAGCGGGCTGCCTGCCGTGCGGCAGATCCGGGTGATCTACGGTCCCCATGGCGCCCCGGAATACTTTACCGAAAACTACATCGGCACCTTCTTCGCGACGCAGTGGGAAGTGCATTTCAACTCCAGCCGAACCGGCGTGCGCCTGATCGGGCCCAAACCCGAGTGGGTGCGTGCCGACGGCGGTGAAGCCGGCCTGCATCCCTCGAACATTCATGACAATCCGTATGCCATCGGCGCCGTGGATTTCACCGGCGACATGCCGGTGATCCTCGGTCCGGACGGCCCGAGCCTAGGCGGGTTTGTCTGCCCGGTGACGGTGATCGAGGCGGATCTCTGGCAGTTGGGGCAGCTCAAGGCCGGGGACAAGGTGCAGTTCGTCCCGGTCGATCTGAAGACCGCCCGCAACCTCGCCTTGAAATGGGCCACCTGTGGGAGCGAGCCTGCTCGCGATAGCGGTGTTTCAGATACATCAATGTTGCCTGAGAGGGCCCCATCGCTGGCAAGTCAGCTCCCACAGGCGGTTGTGTCGCCTGTGGTTTTGGACATTGGGCAGGACGATACGCGGTTGGTGGCGCGCCTATCCGGTGATACTCACCTGCTGCTGGAAATCGGCGCGCCGGAACTGGACCTGGTCCTGCGTTTCCGCGCCCACGCCCTGATGCAGGCGCTGGAAAGCAAACGCCTGCACGGCGTGATCGACCTGACACCGGGCATCCGCTCGCTGCAAGTGCACTACCAGCCCGAGCAACTGCCGCTGGCCGATCTGCTCGGCATCGTCGCCGGCGAATGGGACGCCGTGTGCGCGGCCAAGGACCTGCAAGTGCCGTCGCGCATCGTCCATCTGCCCCTGTCCTGGGACGACCCGGCGTGTCAGTTGGCGATCGAGAAATACATGACCACCGTGCGCAAGGACGCGCCCTGGTGCCCAAGCAATCTGGAGTTCATCCGGCGCATCAACGACCTGCCGAACCTCGATGAAGTGCAGCGCACGGTGTTCGATGCCAGCTATCTGGTGATGGGCCTGGGCGATGTATACCTCGGCGCACCGGTCGCCACCCCGCTCGATCCGCGCCATCGCCTGGTGACCACCAAGTACAACCCGGCCCGCACTTGGACCGCCGAGAACTCGGTGGGCATCGGTGGCGCCTACATGTGCGTGTATGGCATGGAAGGCCCCGGCGGTTATCAGTTCGTCGGGCGCACGCTGCAGATGTGGAATCGCTACCGCGAAGTCGCCGCGTTCGATGGCAAACCGTGGCTGCTGCGGTTCTTCGACCAGATCCGCTTCTACCCGGTGAGCGCCGATGAACTGCTGCGCATCCGCCGGGATTTCCCCCTTGGGCGTTTCGACCTGAACATCGAACACAGTCAGTTGAACCTCGCCGACTACCAGGCGTTTCTGACGCGGGAAGCCGAGACCATCGAGGCGTTTCGCAGCCAGCAACAGGGTGCTTTCAACGCCGAGCGCGAACGCTGGATCGCCAGCGGCCAGGCGCATTTCGACAGCGAAGAGCTGGTCGCGCAAACCACCGAAGACGCACCGCTGGCCAGCGGTCAGCAGAGCGTCGACAGCCACATCGCCGGCAACCTCTGGCAGGTCCAGGTGGACACCGGCACGCGGGTCGAGGCCGGTGATGTGCTGGTGATTCTGGAGTCGATGAAGATGGAAATCCCGCTGCTCGCGCCGATGGCCGGGGTGGTGCGGGAGATTCGCGTGCAGCCGGGTTCGGCGGTGCGTGCCGGACAACGCGTCGTGGTGCTGGAACTCGACTGAACCCATTTGAAAAGGACGAACGTCATGAACATCGATCTGCAACTCGACGCCCTGCGCAACGCTTACCGCGACGGCAGCACCACGCCCCGGCAACTGCTGCTGAGCCTGCGAGACAAAGCCGCGGCGCTGAACCCGGACTATCACCTGTTCATCCACTTGCTCAGTGTCGAAGAACTGGAACCTTACCTCGCCGCCCTCGACGGTCGCGACATCGACAGCCTGCCGCTGTACGGCGTGCCGTTCGCGATCAAGGACAACATCGATCTGGCGGGCATTGCGACCACGGCGGCCTGCCCGGCTTTCGCCTATGTGCCGCAGCGCTCGGCGACCATCGTCGAGCAACTGCTGGCGCTGGGCGCGGTGCCGCTGGGCAAGACCAACCTTGACCAGTTCGCCACCGGCCTCAATGGCAGCCGTTCGCCTTACGGCGCATGCCCGAACAGCGTGTTGCCGGAGTATCCGTCGGGTGGCTCCAGCGCCGGTTCGTCGCTGGCCGTGGCGCTCGGAGTGGCGAGTTTTGCCTTGGGCACCGACACGGCGGGATCGGGGCGCGTGCCGGCGGCATTGAATAATCTGGTGGGGCTCAAAGCGACCAAGGGACTGATCTCTACCGCTGGCGTGGTACCCGCCTGCCGCACCCTCGATTGCGTGACCACCTTCACCGCCACCGCGCGGGAAGCCAGCCAGTTGCTGGCGCTCACTGCGCACCTCGACCCACGGGACGAGTACAGCCGCAGTAACCCGTTGTGGAATGACGGCTCGGCCTTCGGCGCGCTGCGTCCATTGCGTTTCGGTGTGCCGCGATCCCAGGACCTGGAATTCTTCGGCTGCACTGAAGGGCCGCTGTTGTTCGCCGAAGCCGTCGAGCAACTCAAGGCCCTGGGCGGTGAAGCCGTGGAGCTGGATCTGTCGCCCTTCCTCGAAGCCGCGCGCCTGCTTTACGAAGGCCCGTGGGTGGCCGAGCGCTACAGCGTGGCCGGCGAACTGATGGAGCAAAATCCCGAGGCCGTGCTGCCAGTGATCCGCGCTGTGCTGGCCAAGGCCCCGGCGGTCAGCGGGGTGCAAACCTTCCGCGCCCAGTATCGACTGCAAGCGCTCAAAGCCCTGTGTGACAAGGCACTCGAGGGTCTTGATTGCGTGCTCACACCGACCATCGGCCGCCCCGTCACGCTGGCGGAGCTTGAAGCCGAACCGGTGCTGCGCAACTCGGAACTCGGTTACTACACCAACTTCATGAACCTGCTCGATTACGCCGCCGTCGCCGTGCCCAGCGGTTTCATGGGCAATGGCCTGCCGTGGGGCGTGACGCTGTTCGGGCGGGCGTTCACCGACCAGTACCTGTTGAGCGTGGCGGCTGGCCTGCAGCGCCAGCAAGGTTCAACCGAGCCGGCACCGACGACGGTGGCGCGGAACGACCGCGCGCGGCTGGTGGTCTGCGGCGCGCACCTCGATGGCCTGGCACTGAACTGGCAATTGAAGCGCCGTGGGGCCCGGCTGGTCGATACCACCCAGAGTTCGCCTGATTATCAACTGTATGCACTGGCCGGCGGCCCGCCGTTTCGTCCAGGCATGGTTCGGGTAAGCGAGGGCGGCGTGGCGATTGCCGTAGAAGTGTGGGAATTGCCGAGCAGTGAATTGGGCTCGTTCCTGACTGGCATTCCGGCGCCGCTGGGCCTGGGCAAAGTACAACTGGCGGATGGTCGCTGGGAGAGCGGATTCATCTGCGAGGCCTATGGGTTGGAGGGTGCGGTGGATATCACTCGTTTCGGCGGATGGCGAGCCTATCTGAAAAGCCTCGTCTGACAGTGATCCTGTGGGAGCGAGCTTGCTCCCACGAGGTCCAGGCAAGATTTATGACCATTCGTGGCACACATGGAGCAGTTATTTCCCGGCAGTGCCATTAGAATGCTGCCATCGGATTACTGCCAACGGAATGTGTCATGCCGCTTCGCTCGCCGCTGTATTCTCAACGCTCGTTGATTCTCACGCTGATCGCGTTGCTGGGCGCCGGCTTCCTGGCCACTTCGTTTCTCAGTTACCACGCGTCGCGCACGTCGATCCGCGACAGCATCGTCAACACTGAGTTGCCGCTGACTTCGGACACGGTCTACTCGGAAATCCAGAAAGACCTGGTCCGACCGATCCTGATTTCCTCGATGATGTCCCGCGACACCTTCATGCGCGACTGGGTGGTCAACGGCGAACGCGACCCCGTCCCGATGACCCGCTACCTCAACGAGGTCATGACCCATTACGGCGCCTACACGGCGTTTTTCGTCTCCGACGCCAGCCTGACCTACTACCACGCCAAGGGCGTACTGAAACAGGTCAAGGTGACCGAGCCCCGCGATGCCTGGTACTTTCGCGTGCGCGACATGAAGGATCCCTACGAGATCAACGTCGATCCCGACATGGCCAACAAGGACAACCTGACCGTCTTCATCAACTACAAGGTCTATGACTACAACAACCGGTTCATCGGTGCGGCCGGTGTCGGCCTGACCGTCGATGCGGTGATCAAGCTGATCGACAAGTACCAGCAGCACTACCAGCGCAGCGTGTATTTCGTCGACACCTTCGGACGCGTGGTACTGACCGGTGCCGAGGGTGGCCCGCAAGGCGCCCAGGTCGGACAATCGCTGAGCGAAATCGACAGCATGAAAGACCTGGTCAGCCAGTTGCCCAAACCCCACAGCGGCAGCTACGAGTACTCCGGCGCGGGCCAGGGGCATTTTCTCAATGTGCGGTTCATCCCGGAGCTGAACTGGTATTTGTTCGTCGACAAACTCGAAGACAGCGACCTCAGTGACATCCGTCGCTCGCTCTACCTCAACCTGCTGATCTGCCTGATCGTCACGCTGATCGTGCTCGCACTGCTCAACCGGGCAATCAAACGCTATCAGGACAAGATCCAGGCCCAGGCCACCCTCGACAGCCTGACCGAATTGCCCAACCGTCGCGGCTTCGACCTGCTGGCCGCACAAGCGATGCAGGAAGCCCAACGCGAACCCAAACCGCTGACCGCGTTGCTGCTGGACCTGGACCACTTCAAGGTGTTGAACGACACCTACGGCCACCTGGCCGGTGACCAGGTGCTGATCGGCTTCGCACGGGACCTGGAGAGCTGCCTGCGCCAATCCGACATCGTCTGCCGCTGGGGCGGCGAAGAGTTTATCGTGCTGCTCAAGGACACCGACGGTGAGTCCGGTCTGATGATCGCCGAGAAAATCCGCCAGCATGTGGCACACCAGCGCTATGCCTACAACGGCAGTAGCCTGCATGTGACGGTCAGCATCGGCCTGACCACCCTGCGGGTCGACGACACCTTGCACACCTTGCTGTCGCGGGCCGATCATGCGATGTATCGGGCCAAACAATCCGGCCGCAACCGTACGTGCGTGGAAATGCCTCAATCCGTCTATGGCTAACGACTCATGAATCAGCCAGACCTCTGCCCGGCCTGCGGTGCGCCCAATGACTGCACCCTGGCGGATCCGCGAACCGCTGACCGGGCATGCTGGTGCTATGGCGTCAGCATCGACCCGGCGATACTCCAGGCATTGCCGCCCGAGCTGCGCAATACGTCCTGCCTGTGCCCGCGCTGCGCCGCCGTCGAGGCGCAGTTGCAAGCGGCGCCCCGGCCAATCGAGTAAGATGCGCGGCCCCTTTTTCGCCGATCCTTAGCCATGCGCGTCGACCGCTTCCTCAGCAACCTGCCCTGCTTCAACCGTCAGCAGGTGCGCCTGTTGCTGGTGGAAAAACGCGTGAGGATTGACGGAAAAATCACCCGCGACCCGCATGCCGACGTCCGTGAGTTCAGCCGCGTCGAGGTCGACGAGCAAGTGCTGCAGGCCGGCAAACCGGTTCGCCACTTCATGCTGCACAAGCCCGCCGGTTGCGTCAGCGCCACCCGTGACCCGCAGCATCCGACGGTGCTCGACCTGATCCATGAGCCGGACAAGGATGAGCTGCACATCGCCGGTCGACTGGATTTCAACACCACCGGCCTGATGATCATCACCAACGACGGCAGTTGGTCGCGGCGCCTGACCCAACCGCAAACCAAACTGCCAAAGGTCTATTACGTCGAAACCGAACAGGAAATCGGCCCCGAGTACGCGCTCAAATTCAGCGAAGGCCTGTACTTCGCCTTCGAAGACCTCACGACCCAACCCGCCGGGCTAGAGCTGCTGGGGCCCAAATCCGCGCGACTGAGCATCGTTGAGGGCCGTTATCACCAGGTCAAGCGCATGTTCGGACACTTCGACAACAAAGTGCTGCGCCTGCATCGCGAACGCATGGGGCCTCTGGTGCTCGATGAGGCGCTGAAACCGGGCGAATACCGTCCGCTGAGCTTTGACGAGATCGAAATGATCTAAGCCGCCTACCGCTGAGCAGAAGTTGTCGAACAATTTACCAACGGCACTTGCGTGATCGCGTCTCCCCTGCTTGAATCAGGTCGTCAGCCGAAATGTGACTGACGAGTCACAAGATGCATCCAAGAAACTTTTTGCCGGTAGAGAACCTTCAGGTTCCGCCTCCCCGGCAAACTGCCCGCCAATAATAATACCCGTCGACCTGCCGTACCGGATCGACATGGGCCTCTCAAATTCCAGGCGTATGCCTACCTGTCACAAAGCTCGTGCAATCTCTTTTGCGCGCATACCCGCTTGCCAGGAGTCTTATGACATGAGGCCAGAAATCGCTGTGCTGGATATACAGGGTCAGTATCGGGTTTACACGGAGTTCTATCGCGCAGACGCCGCAGAGAAGACCATTATTCTGGTCAACGGCTCGATGGCCACGACTGCGTCGTTTGCTCAAACCGTGAAAAACCTGCACCCACAGTTCAATGTGGTCTGCTACGACCAGCCCTACGCGGGCAAGTCAAAGGCCCACAACCTGCATGAGAAATTGCTGACCAAGGAAGTCGAGGGGCAGATCCTCCTGGAGCTGATCGACCACTTCGCCGCCGAACACGTGCTGTCGTTTTCCTGGGGTGGCGCCGCGACACTGGTCGCACTCGCCCACCAGCCACGGCGCATCGAAAAAGCCGTGATCAGCTCGTTCTCGCCGGAGATCAACGCGCACATGCTCGACTACCTCGAGCGCGGTGTGGATTACCTCGGCTGCCGCGATGGCGACCGGGTCGGCAACCTGGTGAACAGCACCATCGGCAAACACTTGCCGACGCTGTTCAAGCGCTTCAACTACCGGCACGTCAGCAGCCTGGCCGACCATGAATACGGGCAGATGCATTTCCACATCAGCGACCTGCTGCACAGTGATCGCCAGTGCTTTTTCAAGGCTGCGCAGCGAATCAACGTACCGGTGCTGTTCATGAACGGCGAATGGGACGAATACACCGCCGCCGAAGGCGCCCGGTTGTTCGCCGACCACGTGCAACACGCCACCTTCACGACGCTTGAAGCCACCGGCCACTTTCTCGACATGGAGCACAAAGCCGCCTGCCGGGACAGCCGCAACGCACTGCTTGGGTTCCTGAAACCGGCACAGCACGAAAGCCGACCGCGTTACCACTACGTCCAGGACCACCATGCATTGGCAATCTGAAACAGAGTCATCGCGAGCAAGTTTCGCCCCGCAGCGTTAAACGCATTCCTGCACGTGCGAGGCTTGCCCGCGATAGACCGCCAAGCGCTTCAACTGCGTTAAACCCGCCCCACGTAAAGAAAAACTTCAAATCCCCAGCCGTATCTGGTACAAAGTCACCGCTCTGAGCGGGTGTCGCATAATGGCATTACTCCAGCTTAACAAGCTGATAACGAGGGTTCTTATTGAACAACCCGCTTGAGTGCACGGTGAACGCGAGTAATGCGGGTATAGTTTAGTGGCAAAACGAAAGCTTCCCAAGCTTTAGTTGAGGGTTCGATTCCCTCTACCCGCTCCACCTCCCTCCAGTATTTCCGGGCCTTCCAGCCGACTTTCTCTCCGCTTTCGAACCTTCAATCCCACCTCGCTGCCCCCCCTGCCAGCTCATTCTGGCGCTGGATTGTGTCCTCAGCATCCTGCTTGCGGGATAGGCCGGAACCAAGCCTCGGATCGCCACGTTCTCCCGGAACGGAGTGCAGCTCAAAACCACTGAACGCTGAAAGCGACTCGGACTATCTGAAGACCCAAACTAAGTACGCGAAAGCACCTACGAGACCGAGGGCGATTCAAGTGGGTGGCCTACGGGCCTGGGCGGTACATGTATCGCGCACCCGACACAATGCAGAGCTTGCTGACGACGACGCTGCTTATTGGCGTACATCGCGGCATCTGCAGATGCAAGCAACTCCCCCAGAGGCTTCAGCTCATTTGGCGAACAACGAACAGCACCGATACTTAAGCCGATAGGATAACGACAGCGTTCACTACCATTGAATTCGTCGACCAGTGCTTGCACACGAGCAGAGAGCGCATCCGAGGACTCCCCCGCGTCGACAGCCAGAACTACAAACTCATCACCGCCGATCCTGGCGACAATGTCACTCACTCTAAATGCTGATTTGAGCACCTGCGCAGCCGCTATGATCGCCAGGTCGCCCGCCTCATGGCCGTGGATATCATTAAGTTTTTTCAGACCGTCGAGATCAACAAAAAACAACAAGCAGGATTGATCATTACGGCGAGCAGAGCGCATTAGCTGGTCAGCCAAAAGAAAAAAGCTGCGGCGATTGTGCAAACCGGTCAGTTCATCCGTCAGTGACAGTCGGCGCACATCATCTTCGACCTTTTGTCGCTGCGATATTTCGTCCGTTAGTTTGCTGTTCACCGCTTCGAGGGCACGAGTTCGTTCGAACACCCGCAACTCAAGGGATGCATTCAGCGCAGCCAGTTCCGCCTGAGCATTCCCTCTCGACTTATCGAGCTGACAAAGATGCCTCGCAGTTCGCAGGATTACCGCAACGAGCATGGCTATGCTCAGCGTCGCCATCAAGGCCAGGCTGAACCGCTTATCGTAGTAGCCCAACCTTTCACCGACCAGCAGAGCACCTCCGATGCCGAGAATGACCACCGGGATACTGGCGAGCAAGCTTCTGGCAACCTCACCACCCGCTGTGTCGCTTATCAGTAACTCGACGAATTCGGAACGCTCCTGGATAACCAGCAGTCCGGTATTGAACAGGATCAGCGCAATAGCCGTATGGATGGCCATGGAGCTATAGAGGCCCACCGAGTAAAGCGCGCTGACATCGAACAAATAACCCACAAACGCCATCAGGCTAATAAATAGCGCTGATGAAGCGAATATTTGCGGCAGCAATGGCCTGCCCTCAAGCAGCAGGCCAAAGCCGGAAAGCAGAAAACACAGCGCTGTCGCCGGCGCCATTCGCCCCGGAAAAAGAACAGGTTGAGTGCGCTGAAGCTCGAAAGGAAGGAGCAAATCAATAGCGAGATCAACCGACATGACATATTCAACGAGGGTCAGTCCTCCAACCAGTATCGTCACGACAGCGCCAAGCCGTCTGATCCAGTTTCCGGCCAGGGACACTCTAAACGTAGCGCACCACAGTCCCACACCGAGGACAGCGAACGTGCAGGCGGTATTGACCACCATTGCAGTCCAGCCAGGCAGCACTGCCTTTAGCGAAGGCACATCAAGCAGCCAGCCAACCAGCACAACCAAGCCGATTATCATCACAGTGACGGCGGCCAGCCGGGCATAGGTTATGAACTGACGCCGCCTTTTTACTTGGCTGAGTTCCGGCTCCGCCGTCATCGTCATCCCCGCTAATGTGTAGTTGAATGCGGCCATTATGCGGGTATGCATTCAGCCCCGCCAATGTGATGAGGCTGTTGATATCGACGCCGAATTGACCGAGTGCCGACGCAAGACTGGCCCACCTCCAAATCGGAGCAAATTCAGCCAAGTTGGTTGTCAGCAAGGAACAGATCGGGTCAGGGACATCTCGGTAACCGGGTCAATTTGGCGTCGGCGCCTACACCCTGAACCTTCTGCGTGGAACTCGATTCCGACCGTTCCAACAGCGTCGGCGAGATATGAACACCGTGCAATCCATCTGATGAGAAGCTGGCGTGTAATGAAATCCGGATCGGTAATTGAAGTCTTGCCCCAACTCTTTCTGAATCCACTCCAGAAACCTTCTGAGCGGAGGTCAGTTTTAATGCGCTCTTGAAAAAACAACCAAAACCCAATGACTGCCACCGTTCAAGACGATTAAATTTTTTCCAAGTGCCTCACCCGAACAAATACGAAGAATTTTCAAATACCACATTTCAGCTTTTGAGGGCCCTGAGATTGCGCCCCATTAATGGGCGCCTTCAGAACGCATGCTCACAAACAGGGCAAAATCGAAACGGACTGCATGCCCCCACTGAAAGGCTTCCAATGCCTGAAATAAAAATTTCTTGATGCGTACAAGCCCTGTTTTTCAAAGGGTACGAGATTTTTTGGCACGATCGTGCACGCTTATCATGACCAGCGACAGATAACAACCCATCAATTCGGCATGGTAATTGCCGCAGATTCAGCACGCCAAAGTCGCAAATAGATATCTAAATGTCGCTTATAAAATTTCAATACGACCAATTCATGATATACGGCGATCACCTTGTTTTGAATCGAAAAGCTGGGTACGAGCAGCCCTGCCGACCCAGTCTGCCAGACCATCCAGTAATCCAAAAAAAACAGACCGACGCTCTCGTTGAAATGGCCATGCAACTTTTACACGACCAAACAAATAGCAATTGCGCACTTATTAAAATCGATCACATCCATCAATTGTCACTTCGCAATCCAGATACTTTAAATAATTCACAACGAATATTGCATATTCCATTCAGGCTATGACGTGCTTACTCGTCAGCGGACTGAATCGCAAATCGAACCACCTGACTTAACACACTCCGTTTCGCATGCCTAACGCGAAGGCAAGTACTTAAGTCCAGAGATACCCAGTAAAAACAGTTTGAAGTTTCCACTTACCCACATTAACGAAACAACACTTGCCGGGTCATCTCGCTGTGGCAAGCCATACGAAACAGGATCGCACTCATGCAGCAATTCACTATTCGAACCCGACTATTAATGCTAGTTGGCGCCATGTTGATCGGCTGCATAATTATCGGATTGATGGGGCTCAGTGCTCTTCAGAGAAGCGTCGCTGGCCTCAATACGGTTTATCTGGATCGAGTCGTTCCGCTGCGTGACCTGAAAACCATCGCCGACCTGTATGCGGTGAAAATTGTCGATAGCAGCCACAAGGCGCGTAGCGGCCGCATGACCTATGCACAAGCCGAGCATGAGGTGAAAGACGCCGATCGGCAGATCGACACTCTCTGGCCCGCCTACCAAAAGACCCAGATGATCGATGAAGAACAACGTTCGGTCGACGTTCTTGCCAAACTGGTGGAACACGCTCAAGAACCCATTGATCGCTTGAAGGGCATTTTGGAACGTGGCGACAAGGCGGCACTCGATGCCTTCGTCGAAAATGAAATGTACTCGGTGATTGATCCGCTTTCGGAGGGCTTCAGCAACCTCATCCAGATCCAACTGGAGGAATCAAAGCGCGTCTATGACGCCGCCGTTGTCCTGTATGACTCTACCCGCACCATGTTAGTGCTGCTGCTCTTGGGAACGCTGATTTGCGGTGGTGTCTTCGCCACTCTGCTTATACGTAGCATCATTCAGCCTTTGGCGACGCTTAAGGATGCAGCGGCTCGTGTAGCGGCTGGCGACCTGAGCCAGTCGATTCAGGTCAGCGGCCGCGATGAAGTGACCGACGTGCAGAAATCTGTGCAGACGATGCAGGTGACTCTTCGCGATACCTTGCAGGACATCCAAGGCTCGGCGACTCAATTGGCGGCTGCCGCTGAAGAACTTCAGGCAGTCACTGAGGGCACAGCCCAGGGTATCCATCGGCAAAATGACGAGATGCAAATGGCAGCGACGGCCGTAACCGAAATGTCCGCTGCAGTGGATGAAGTCGCGGACAACGCCGGCCGCACGTCCAACGCTTCACACGAAGCGATGGTGTTGGCAGATGGGGGACGCAAACAGGTTGTTCTCACCCGCGAGACTATCGATCAGCTCAGCGGCAAGCTTCATGAAACCACCAGCACCGTCTTCCGCCTGGCTGAGGAGGCATCGAACATCGGTCGCGTATTGGACGTGATCCGCGCCATTGCCGAGCAAACCAACTTGCTTGCCCTCAATGCTGCGATTGAGGCGGCCCGCGCTGGTGAGGCAGGCCGTGGTTTTGCGGTAGTCGCCGACGAAGTTCGCAATTTGGCTCAACGCACCCAAACCTCGACTCAAGAAATCGAACGAATGATTTCTGCCATCCAAAGCGTGACGCAAGAGGGTGTTCGTGACATGCAGCAGAGCGGCGAGTTTGCTGCGCGCAGTCAGACAATGGCCAGTGAAGCGGATCAGGCGCTGACCTTGATCGCCGAGCGGATCACCGAAATCAACGGGATGAACCTGGTGATTGCCAGCGCAGCAGAAGAGCAAGCCCAAGTGGCGCGAGAAGTCGATCGTAACTTAGTGGCAATCAGCGACATATCCAAGCAGAGTACAGACGGAGTTCAGCAGACCTCCGTGGCCAGTGAAGAGCTGGCGCGCTTGGCCACACATCTCAACAATCTGGTCAATCGCTTTAGTATGTAGCCCCTGGCCCTGCCAGTACTGTCTGCCATTACCCGGCAGACAGTCGCTTTGCTTTGGATCGCGGACAAAGACTCAATCCACCTGGCTCGCCACCGAGCCCATGGATAGGCGTGTCGGCACTGAAACTGCGCTGGCCAGGGTGATCGCGGTGATCAGTGCGGAAAAACTGACGCATTCCGGTTACTTAAAAGGAAATTTTTTTATATGGAAGTACGTTGCACATCAATCGAAGAAGTTCGTCAGCACATAGACCGTATCGACCGCGATGTGGTTGCACTCCTCGCCAGGCGCGGCAACCTCGTCACCCAGGCGGCGGCTTTCAAGAAAACCACTGATGATGTGCGCGCTCCAGCTCGGGTTGAACAGGTCATCAGCAAAGTGCGCGCAATCGCAAACGATTCCGGTGCCTCACCTGATGTCGTGGAGCGGGTATACAGAGCCATGATCTCTGCATTCATTGACGAAGAGTTGAAAACTCACTCAGCCCTGAAAGACAAGTCTTAAAGTCGTCGGTTTTCATCATCACCGAGGCTCAGCGAGGCTGAAATTTCAGCCCCGCACGCCAATACATTGATCCTATTTTTGGCTGAGCGCCGCTATCGATACTCCCGAAGCGACGAAGGTGAGTCCCGCCCCTACATTCAGGCCATTCCGGGCTGCGAAGTCAAAGCCACTGGATTTGAGAAAATGTGTTTATCGAACGGTTATCCCCATGTTTATAAAAATGACTCGTCACAGAATGTGACCACACTTCCCCCCCTTCTGACGTGCATGCTCCAACTGCCGGCAGCAAGCGCCGGCACCGCGCAGGAGGCGCCCAACCTATGAGCTGGATCAGTTGAGTTCAAACCGGGGTCGCTATACTGGCTACCGCCCAACATCGACTCAAGGTTTTCCCCATGATTCCTTCGCCCAGCGACCAACGAGATGTAGTGATTATCGGTGGGGGTCAGTCAGCCTTGGCGGTAGCGTATTTCCTGCGCCGAACTCAACTTTCGTTCGTTATCCTCGACGCAGAGGAGGAGCCCGGTGGTGCCTGGGGGCATGGCTGGAACTCGCTGCGTTTATTCTCCCCGTCCACCTGGAGTTCGATCCCTGGCTGGATGATGCCTCCTGCGCAGGAGGGGTATCCAACGCGAAATCATGTAATCGACTACCTCAACCAATATGAGCAGCGCTATCAGTTTCCTGTTGAGCGTCCGGTTCGGGTCACCGCTGTGGAGCGTACTGAAATTGGCTTACGAGTACGTTCCGACGACAGGTATTGGGATGCCAGGGTTGTCATCAGCGCCACCGGCACCTGGAGCAGTCCGTATATCCCTCACTACCCTGATGCCGAGTTATTCGCCGGTCGGCAATTGCACTCCGCGAACTATGTTGATGCACAAGCCTTTGCTGGCAAGAAGGTTTTGGTGGTGGGTGGTGGCAATTCAGGAGCGCAGATTTTGGCAGAAGTCTCCAAGGTCGCCGAGACCACTTGGGTAACCCCTGCCGAGCCGGTGTTTTTGCCTGACGACGTGGATGGACGGGTACTGTTCGAGCGCGCCACCCAGCGCTTGAAGGCCCAGCAGGAGGGGCGTGTCATTGACCAGCCCGTCGGCGGGTTGGGGGACATTGTCATGGTGCCGCCAGTGCTGGAAGCCCGTGAGCGTGAAGCCCTCAAATCCGTGCGCCCCTTTGAACGCTTCACTCGCGATGGTGTGATGTGGGCCGATGGATCTGAATCCGCAGTGGATGTGGTGATCTGGTGTACCGGGTTCAGGCCCGCACTTCAGCATCTGGACTCGTTGGGGGTGATCAACACTGAAGGTCGTGTTGAGGTCGACGGCACTCACTCGATCCAGGAACCAAGACTATGGCTGGTGGGCTATGGCGAGTGGACGGGTTCGGCTTCCGCCACACAGATCGGTGTAACACGCACAGCACGCAGCACAGTCAATGAGATCGCAACCTATCTTGGCGATCCGTCCGTGGCCTAGTGCGCCTACATCCCAGGAGTAGAGGACATGAATGAAATGATCGTGCGCTGGCCGGAGCGCAATCCCCGCCTGTTTTTAGCGGTAGCAGCGCTTGTCTGGTTCGGATTGTATGAAGCCCTGATACCTGTTTCAGAGGCTTTGGTCGCAGCGCTTCCGGTTGATCGCAACAGCCACTTGGGAGGTGCCTTACAGTTTTTTTTCTACGACACGCCCAAGGTGCTGATGCTGTTGACCGGCATCGTGTTCCTGATGGGCATGATCAATTCCCACTTCACGCCTGAACGCACCCGCGCAATGTTGGCAGGTCGAAGCGAGGGCACGGCCAATGTCATGGCGGCCACTCTCGGTGTGTTTACCCCGTTTTGCTCGTGCTCGGCCGTTCCTCTGTTTATAGGTTTTGTTCAAGCCGGAGTGCCCCTGGGGGTGACGTTCTCTTTCCTCATTTCTGCGCCCATGGTGAATGAGGTAGCGCTGACACTGCTGCTTGGCCTGTTCGGCTGGAAAGTTGCATTGCTGTACCTCAGCCTGGGGTTGTTTATTGCGATTGTTGCCGGTTGGGTCATTGGGCGTCTGAAAATGGAGACCTATCTGGAAGACTGGGTCCGTGATATGCCCAAGATCCAGGCAACCGCCGGGGATACGAGTATGCCGCTGTATGAGCGGATAAATGCCGGGTTCAGCAGCGTGCGTGAAATCGTCGGAAAAGTATGGCCTTACATCCTTGCGGGTATTGCCATTGGCGCAGGCATTCACGGGTATGTGCCTGAGGATTTCATGGCCAGCTTCATGGGCAAGGAAGCCTGGTGGTCAGTTCCGCTCGCGGTTCTTATCGGCATCCCCATGTATACCAATGCGGCAGGCATCATCCCCATTGTGCAGGCACTGCTCGCAAAGGGCGCAGCGCTGGGTACTGTGCTGGCCTTTATGATGAGTGTCATCGCTCTATCCCTTCCTGAGATGGTGATCTTGCGCAAGGTGTTGAAAGTTCGCCTGATAGCCACCTTCATTGGAGTTGTCGCCGTTGGCATTCTCATCGTTGGTTACGTCTTCAACTTCGCGTTGTAATCCACCTACCGAGGTTTTTATGAAAGACATCAAGGTTCTGGGCACCGGTTGTGCAAAATGTAAATCGACAGTAGCCATCATCGAACAGGTGGCGAGTGCGAAAGGCGTCCCCGTAAAGCTGGAAAAAATCGAAGACATGCAACAGATCGTCAGCTACGGGGTCATGTCCACCCCGAGTGTCGTGATTGATGGAAAAGTTGTTCACTCAGGGGGCATCCCGAGCCGTGACAAGGTTGAAGAGTGGCTCAGCGCGTAGATGGGTAGCCTCTGGACGTCCAGACACGCTCGGTGATGAGAGGCCTAAGCAGTACCCAATGCTGAATATCGTGGTGCAGAGCAAAGCCTGAAAATCAACTACGCAATTGCTGCGTCGCGCAACCCATCGCTATAAACGCTGCGCGCAACACGAAGTGGCTCAACGACTTTGAAAATTGCCGAGAGCCTGTGGCATCACTCTTGCTATCTGAAAAATCACATCGGCAGGATTCGCTCCTGCGAGGCAAAGGCGCCTGAACCCGCTGCAGATATTTTGCAGAGGCTTCAGGCGTTTTTTTTTGGCTACCGCATTGGAGATTCAGACACATGAAGTGGCTCACCTACCCTGCGTTCTTGCTGCTGCGCGAACTGGGCATCGCCGGCATGATCCACACGTTGTTAGCGATTAGCCTGACGGGCGGGGCCCTGGCCGCTGCGACGCTACCAACAGGGCCGCTGTGGGCGGTACTGGCCTACCTGGCCATTGCCAGCCTGTGGCTGCTGTTGCAGGAGATCGGGCAGTTGCAACGCTACTGTGAAAACTCCGCCTTGCATGACGCCCACGCGCCACTCAGCGCTGCCGAGTGGTTGCTGCAGCCGATCAAACGAAGCTTTCAGCAGCGGCTAAACCACGAACAACGCCAGCAGCAACTATTGCAGCTGCGTCTGGATGAAATATCCCACTCCTCTCACGAACTCGAACAAAGCGCGGCGCTGGCGACCAGTAACGCCGAAGGGCAAAGCGAATCGGCCACTGTCGCCGCAGCGGCGGTAGAACAACTGAATGTGAGCATTTTGCAGGTGGCGGCGCTGGCCGATGAATCGCGTCAGACCAGCGTCGTGGCCGGCGAACAGTTGGCCGACGGGATCGACCAGCTCACCAACTTGGTGCGGCAGGTGTCCGA
>NZ_JBTMNC010000002.1:0-43516 GCF_054481235.1 Pseudomonas fluorescens group sp. PF-69
CGGTCTGCCCAAACTAGCTGGTCATTGACTGGTGAAAACGTCTTTTTTGCACGCTGCTACGTGAAATCCGAGCCCGGAATCCTCTGCTCAAAGTAAATATTTCAATCTCAAGCGCGTACTTTTCTGCCGTGGAAACCATAGCCGACTTTTTCAACAGAATCGGCCGATTTCTGCCTGTCGCCACCGGAGGCAGCCGACCCACTGCGGTCGTTCAATTCGGAAGTTACCTGCCTTCGTCTATGAGCGCTTGGCCCCCGTTGCGCGAACTACAGAGTGGTCAGGGCGGCGATGCCCATTACAGGCCGAATATACGAATGCAACCGCACTGACGACTGGGTTGGAAGAGCTTTGCTCACTACTTGTGGGGAGAGTCCATATACAATTGTTAAGCGTCCTCAATACGATGTATGTGTTTGTAGACTTTTTCCATTAATGGGAGGGCATCACCAATGCTGACTCTAAAATAGTTTGTTAGCGCTCGACTCAACATGGAGATGGCTTCTTGCCGCTCGTCGAACTCAATCTCTTCGTCGCCTTCGTCATTGGCATGCTTTAAAGCGTTCCTAACTAAATTTGCGTGCTTTATTAGCTCTTTCTCGGTAGTGGTGCTACCTAGGGCCTTGTGAGTTCTGACCATGAATCCCAGAGAGTTCTCTTTATCTGCTTTTAAAGCTATTTTCCCAAATATTTCTTCCGCCGCACCTGCCAGAGTGATTATCGAGATCAAATCTCCATCAGCAAGAAATAGCTCTATGGCTACTGCAAGCTGGCGACGAGCTACATCCATTTTATTTAGCTTCATGCCGACCTCTATACTGCCGATGACGCTTAACGTTTAGGTAAAGGGGCCGCGGAACGCGGTCCCAGTGAGCGTAGTGAGCGATTTATGCGCAACTGCCGTCAGGGAGCTTGAGCTGGAGGCTTGAATTAAACTCCACTGGTGTTGTTATGATGCATATGTCACTCAAGTCACCAACCTCTAGAAATATTGGCTTTGGCTCTTCAAGCTCAGTATCAATAAGCACCCTGTACTCTCGCTGGTGTTTAAAAAAACTTCGCTTTTGATAGCCAAAACGATCCTTGGGTAGATTGCCGCTGAATGTTTTCTCATCAAAGTAGTCGACAAGGCAAAGTGAGCCAGAATAACCAAGTGCCCTTACTGCTTTTTCAACTCTGGATTTAAATTCGGTTGCGTTTAGAACTACAACGCAGTGAGAGCCAAGTCCAAAACATGACTCATGTATTTGTAGTGTTGCCTTTAGGTCGCCTAGAGTTTCAGCGGTCACAGAATCATGGCCACGACTGTTTAATGAGTAAATGCAAAAAGCGTTTTTACGTAGGACTTCATTTGAGTGAATTGGAATAGGTGCGGCAATATCAGCACTGGGGATACTATGACCATTGATTGCGATTTGTATATTTTCTGGCTGGTGCCATGCAATTATTCCTTCGCATTCATCTCCTCTCAGCTCACCTGCTTCGTCTCGATGCTCTTTAAAAGCTCTGATTATATTCATGAAGAGCTTGCCCCTCATGAAATCATGAGCATGCGCAATATCGTCATAAATTTTTACATAAGCATAAATAGTGGCCATATCACTTTCCATATTGCGCATAATGTTTGGTTAAGGTGCGGGTTTTAGCCCGTCCCTAGTGAGCGAAGCGAACGGCTTGAACCATGGTCGCGGTAAACGCGACATCGCCCAGAGAGAAACACGACAGGGGTGACGGCAAGCTCTGCGGCCTTCTAGATTCGAAAGCAGCATCGGTGACGCTAACCATCTTCCATCACTATGTCCACCGTCCGCTCCTGGCCGATTTCTGCCTGTCGCACTGTCGCCACCGGCAGCTCTTTGCCGATCATGGTTACTAAGTGTTGGTTAAATCCGATGCACTCGGTGGTCAGATCGAATGCAAACGCCTGGTCAAGTGCAATGCAAACGAGTGGTCAGTACCGATGCAGTCAGGTGGTCAAGTGGAGTGCAATTTCGCAGCTACGAAATGTTCGACTTCGACATGGGGTACGAGTGGTTGGAAAAAACCGGGCGCCGGGGTAGCATGTCGGAACGGTCTTTTGCTCCTTCGCAGAAACCTAGAAACCCGCAAGCATTGCCGTGCTGCGGGTTTCGTCGTTTTCAGGCTTCCGGATCATCAGTGATCGATGGCAAATCAGGCAGCATGCCTTCCAAAGTCTCCTGAACTGGCGGGCTCTTGCCGTCACCAGATGGCAACTGAATATCTCCTGGTGCCATGACAGGCGCCTTCAACAGCTTGCCGGTTCCAAGGTCGCTTTGGTCTTCCGAGGACACAAGTACTCGAGCATTAAACCGTGCAAAGCGAATGTTTTCGCGGCTATCAGCCCAAGCGATCCTGCTGTTCACCACGTAAGCCAGTGCGCCGCCTCGATCACTGCCAAGCCGTATTGTCTGAATCCAAGCCTGCTCGATCAGTACCGACAAAGCTCGCTTTGTCGTGGCTGTAGAGGTCTCCATCAACTTGGCCAAGGTGGCTTGGCTGGCAATGAGGGCACCGCTCTTATCCATGTTGGCCACGAGTATGTGCAGCAGCTGGGCCGCACGTGGAGCGTGCGCAATCAGTTGCGCCCATGCTTCGTGGCCAGCACGTTCTGTCTGAACCCAAGTCCCGCGTGGTGCGGGTTGGTGTAGATTGCGGATTTCCTCAGACATTGACCCTCCTGTCAGATCGTCAAAAAGTGTTGTTTGCTATCTCTCAAACTTGTCAGATAGCGAGCAAGAATGAGCCAAGGGTAGCTCACGCTGTGCTCTATGGGTAGATCAAATTTGTTCGCTATCTGACAGACTTGTCGGATAGCGCGCAAAAAATGAGCTAGGGGTAGCTCATGTTGTGAGCTACGGGTAGCTCAAGGATGTTTGCTATCGAGCACCGATGAGCGAGGGTTAGCTCATCCACGGGGTAGCTCATTACGTGAGCTAGGTTAGGTCACAGCGTATGAGCGAGGTTGGTTCACAGTTGATGACCGAAGGTTCGCTCATAGGTTGAGCTATCTACTGCTCTGGAGGCCCCGTAAATCAAGGGGTTAGAAGTCCTGCCTCTTATGATCTCTAACTGTCGTCCTCTGCCCTGCTGTTAATCAGTCAAAGTCGCCTGCCGGCGGCGGCCACTCGTAAGCGCCTGACAGACTACGGCTTCGCCTTCGCTAGTCAGTCACTTCCGACCGGCTCAATTAACTGAGCTGTTGAACCTGATCACGGATTTTGAGAACGGTCGTGGTTGAACAACCTGCGTGACGGGCAGTTGCTCGAATGCCCAAATTTGCAGCCAGTAGCTCACCTACTCGCTTGTGCAGATCGGCATCAATGGGTCGGCCCTTATATGCGCCCGAATTTTTGGCTTTGGCAATTCCCTGGGCTTGCCGCTCACGGCGTTGTTGATAGTCCTTCCGAGCAATAGCCGCCATCATTTCGATCATCATGTTATTGATTGCTCCAAGCATGCGACTGGTGAATTCGTCGCCTTGGGTGACTCTCAACGCCAGGTGACTGGTTGGCAGATCGAGCGCGACGATGCAAAGTCCTTTTGCGTCGATAGTAGCCTTGAGCATGCGCCAATCAGGATCTTCCATGCGTGACAGCCGGTCGATGCTTTCAACCAGGAGCACGTCACCCTTGCGCGCATCCTTGAGCAAGCGAAGAAGCTCGGGCCTATTCGCTTCGGTGCCGCTGGCATTTTCTGTGTATGTGTTGGCAATGAGGTGACCATGTTCAGCTGCGAATTGTTCCAACGCAGCATTGGCCCGGTTCGCGTCTTGCTCGATGGTCGAGGCGCGCAGATAAGAACGGATGAACATGACGGGCTCTACTCCTTCGTATCATTTTGAGTGTTCATTTAATAGTGTATCAAATTGAACGTATCATTAATCGAAGTAAAACCCTGGCCTGTTTGCTTCTGACTGTCTCAGTTCATGTATGCCCTAAAGAAACATCTTCGATCTGATCCATATTGCCGTTCCACCGTTGCCCCTCGTCGTCGATCACGCTGACTCGTTCAGTGGCCAGGTCTACGGCGATGACATGGCCGATTCCGAATGAGGTGAGGTTGGTCTGAAATTCCACTGTTTTGCCAATCAAAGGATGTTGGTCGGTCTGTTCCATGTGGCTGTTCTCCATTCGAGGTGGCTTACTTGTTGCGGCGCCGATGAATCCGGTCCAGTGCCGGGAACGTGTCTCTTACTGCAGCAGTTTGGTCAGTGCATCGAGTGTGGTTTTGTCGGTCATGCGTCATGGTCCTTTTTCGTCATGGATTTGTTCTGCCAATACTGCAAGCGCACGGTGTCAGCCTCTTTGACAAAACGATCGATCATTTCTTCGGGCGCGCAGATCTGCGCATATGTCCAGCCTTCGGGAGCCTGGAGTAGATAGGCTGAGTAGATTTTGTCGCGGATAGCCAGAGCGCGTTGTTTCGTCAGGCCGTGCGCGTTGGCCACCGCCACGAGCTTCTTGCCCTCAACAAGGATTTCAAAGGCCACGTCGAGGCTGCGGCTGTGCATCTTTGAGTTACTGCGGATCCGCTCGAAGTCCCCGGGCGGTATCCGTAAGTCCTGGTCAACGGGACGGGTAGTCATTCTGCGGGTTTCCACTGGTCAGCGATTTGTTGCCGTGTTTTCTCCAGTTCCTCAGCGAGATAGACCTTCTCAGACTCCAAGGTTTTCACCTGTTCGGTCAGTACGGCGACTTGTTCTTTCAGCAGGTCGAGTTCCGTCGCTTTGCCGGGTGTCTTGGGCTTGACTTTGCCACCGCCGATCCTGAGCGCTTTGGTTGTTTTGAGTTGCGTGCGTACTTCGTTGCGTACGTTCAAGTCAGGATCAGCCTCGGCCCGCTGCACTACACCGGCGGCGGCGGCAGGGTCGAGACGTTCAAGGCGCGCCAGGTCGTTTACCACCGACACGTCAGCGGTTACACCGTTCTGTACCGCTGTGCGGGTCGCTCCCCCGGCCTCGATGGCATCTAGGTAAGACAGGCGTTCAGCCACCCAACTGACGCTCTTTTTCCACTCGTCAGCAACTGCCTGCAGGGTGCCTAATTCTTCCTTGTCAGCTTTCAGGGACAGGGCTATTTCGATCTGCATCAGCCCTTCGCGTTGGACATTCTCAGAGCGCTGAATCCGTTTGGCCTGGGCATCTGTGAGGTCGCGCACCACGGCTTCAAGCAAAAGACCTTTGAGTGCGCAAGACCGCAACCGCCGCTCGCCCGCGACCATCAGGTACTTGAAGCCGTTTTCAGGGTTTGGGTGAGGCCGGAGAACGGCAGCCTCGGCCTGTCCGTTCTGTTCAATGTCGTCGCCCAGCTCCATCAGAGATTCTTGTGTGAAACCTGGGTTGTCCTTGCCTCGGATTTGCGGCTTGCACTCAACCTCGCCGGGGCTGACTTTGATGATGCGTTCACCTTCCAGCACTGCCGTTTTTTGCTTCTGAAAGTCAGAAAGCTTTTTGACCGCACCCCCGAATGCATTGGGTTTCTTGGTTGTCATGACATAGCCCTCATTCAGCCCAAACTTTATCGAGCACGGCCTTACAGGCCCGTTTCATTTCCCGGCCAGCTTCGCGCTGACTGCCGCTGCGTGCCTTCCACCAGACCGGATTACCAGCGGCCAGCGACTTGTTGATACAAGGCCGGTAGATGATCTGCTCTGCAAACATGGCGCTGCCGTAGTTCTCGCGGAGGCCGGGGAGGGCGTCTATTTCCTCGGGCGAACGGCTGTTCACCAGGTTCGGCAAGTAACCCAAGAAACGCAGTTCAGGGTTGTACTGCTCTTGCACGGTTTCGATGGTGTTCATCAGCTTCGGGAGTCGAGCCAAAGTGAAGGCACTGATGTTGAACGGTGCCACTACGGCATGGGAGGCCGTCAAGGCTGCAACCATGCGACGTTGAAGGTTGGGCGGGGTGTCGATCATGCAGAGATCAAAGTCGTCGGTAAACCGGTCCAGCGCTGGCCGCAGATTGTGGATTACATCCAGAGCCATATCGTCCACGTCGAGCAGCGCTACGTCAGCCTCGATCAGCCAGATGTTGGGGCCGACCTGGCGTGGCAGCAGTCCATCATGCCCGCCATTAAACAGCTGGCTGGACATTAGATAGGGCGTATCATCGCCATCCTCGGCAGGGGCAAAAAACTGCGAAAGATCGCCCTCGTCGAGGTCAACGACCAGGACTCGTTTACCATCTTCTGCCGCGTACGAGGCTAGGTGAACCTCCAATGTGGTCTTACCTACGCCGCCCTTCTGATTCGCTACAGTTGTGATCTTCATCATGATCTCCGACTTGTCCGATAGTGGACCGTGATTCAAGTGTGCAGATGGTAAACCCGTTGGTCAACCCCTAAAAAGGGTTTACTTTGTTTTTCTCGCACGCAAGAAACCACAGATCGCAGTGATGCGTTCTCGCACGCGAGAATTCGTTTTTCGGCTGCTAGAATTCGCGCCACGTCGCTTTTGGTAGCGCGGGATCAGTTTCCTTGCGCGCTCCAGAGCTGGCCAGAGGGTTGATCGGGGCGGCTCCCGGTCAGCCCTTGCCCTCGACATCCCCCGTCCTTCCGTCCGCCTGAACTCCCCCCCACTGATTGAACAAAGACTATTTCTCACAGTCATACCCGCGATGAAGGCTCTATTACGGGCCTTCCTTATTGCACGACATGAGGCCGACACACTGGCTTCAAGGGATAGATCGTGAAACGCCTTATTTCTCAATCACTTATCAATGCTCATCAGTGCGCAGGTTCATTCCTGGGGCATTCGCTCGTCCGTTCTTTCGATGGGATCCAAAAAACACGCCACGAAATGTTGATTTCGTGAAATGAAATGATTATAGTGAGCCACGAAACATGCAAAATGTTAAACAAAACACAAAAGAGGAAGAAAATGCGAGGTGGGATCTAGAAGAAAAATGTCAGGGACTCCAGTATCCGCTCTGTTTTTAGCACTGAGCTATCCAGAGGAAATGATGCAATCCCTAGACAAAAAAGAACTGGCAGTTTTCGCCAACGCCCAGCCGGATTACCGAGTTCATTTGCAAGAGCGCTATTTGGACGATGTGCGCAAGTGGGCACTCATCATCGAAAGTCCGTCAACTGGACAAGTGTATTCCGTTGTAACTGCGTTAGGGATGACCAGACTTTTTAAGAATGCCGATACCGCCATCGACTTTATAAAAGAGACCTGCCCTAACAACCCGAACAAAGAAATAACCATAACGTACGGGGATTCCCCGTCATGACTATCAAGAGGCAAGGATATGCAACTCGAAACTGGAAAATCGACTTTCCGTAAGTCAGAAACCATTAACAAACAATCCTGGGTAACAAAGCTTCAACAAAGCAACACCGTAACAACCCTCCGCAATATCTTCATTCCGAAACACGGAATGAACCACGCGGCCCTGATGCGTAAAGACTGGACTGCCAAGGCAGAAAAGATCGTCGTCTTCGGGTCGCTGTTCTCCCTGAGCCTTCTCCCTGAGTTTGCCAACGCGGCGCTGGACATGAGTTCGGTCAAGAACCTGCTCAAAGACATTGTTAGCTTCCTGATCTTCGACATTGGTTACTATCTGGGCATCCTCGCCATCGTGGTGCAGGGCTTCCGGGCCAAGTCGGGCCGTGTCGAGTGGGCAACCTTCGGTTGGACTGTCGCCGGTGTGTTCCTGGTGTTCTTCGCTCCGAATATCGTCGCCGAGATCAAGTCCGGCGCAGCAAACTCACTGCAATGAGTGCGGTCGAGCACGCACCCGATGAGGGTGAGGTGCTCGTCTTAGCGATGGCTCGGCCATCTATGGTCGGCGCCTTCACGCTATCGAGCATTCTTATCAGCATCTTTGGGCCGCTCATAACAGCATTGGTAATTCGCTCGTTATGGCCGGTTGGGGCAATACCACTACTGTTTGGCTTTTCGTATTACATCTGCAGCAAAGACGTTTACTTGTTTGGCGTCCTGCAATCTGCATTTCGTTTACGGGCCTCTCGGAATAGGAACGTGTGGGGGTATCGGAGTTATGCGCCTCGTTGATAAAGCGTTTAAGAAATTGACGCGCAATCTCGACTTGTCGCTTGGCGTTCAACAGCCAGCAGGATCCGAACAGGATCTGCTGGAGTTGGAAGTCAGCGAAATGGTGCCGTATGATTATCACTACGATGGTCAAATGGTGATGACCAAGGAAAGCGCGTTAGTGCAAGTTATCAAGATTGATGGCTTGCTCTTTGATTCGTTGACCGATGAACAGGTCAAACAGTTTGAAGTTCGCCGTAACACGCTGCTGCGTACTATCGCGTCCAGTAACTTGGGCCTGTATGTGCATACCGTGCGCCGCAAGGTCACCGATTTCCCGGAAGGCGAGGGCGGTACCTGGTTCTCCAAGCAACTCAACGCAGCTTGGCGTGCCCGGTATCAACATAAAGGGTTCTACGTCAACGAGATCTATATCTCGCTGGTTCGCAACCGTTTCCGGTCTGGTGTTCCAGGGCTGATGGATC
The DNA here is from genome assembly GCF_054481235.1 of Pseudomonas fluorescens group sp. PF-69. Classification (NCBI taxonomy): domain Bacteria; kingdom Pseudomonadati; phylum Pseudomonadota; class Gammaproteobacteria; order Pseudomonadales; family Pseudomonadaceae; genus Pseudomonas; species Pseudomonas fluorescens group sp. PF-69. The sequence goes on from NZ_JBTMNC010000002.1 coordinate 8,500, forward strand.
GCGGCATTGCGCTTATTACAGGGACAAGCCCGACTAAGCAGGATGCTGAGTCCTACGACGATATGGCTGACGATCTCTACAAGGCGGCGAATTTGCTGCTGGGTGGTTTGTCCGAGTACGGCGCGACCCGCCTGAAAGTGCAGCGGCACCCTGTATCCGATTCGCACATGATCGACCGTGACCGGGTGTACGACGCTGTGCGCCGGTTTCGTTGGAGCTGGGCGGATTTCAAAGAGCACAACGGCGATCACCAGGAATACCCTTCTGAGGTCGTGAATGACTACCTGGGGGAAGAATTCTCTGAACTCAGTACGTTCTTCAACTACCTGATCAACCTTGAGGATCGCAAGATCCCCCTGAGCGATCAGAAGCTCTGCGAAACGTTGCCATACGCGCGCCTTAACTTTCGCGTGCTGGCAACCATGTGCGAAGTACGCGGCAGCACCAGTTCCCGTATCGGTGCGATGTTGAGCATGGCTGAATGGCCGCGCAGAACCCCGTCGCGGATGATGAACAAGTTCCTGCAGCAGCCGGTGGAATACATCATCACGCAATCGTTCTTCTTCTCTAACCGAATTGAAGCTGAATCGGCTATGACGCAAGAACAGCGGCGCCTGACTGTCTCGGACACCCACGGCATTGCCGACGATGACAGCAAGGAACTGACTGAGGGTATCCGGGCGTTGCGCCGTGGTGATGCTGTCAACGGCCTGCACCACTTGACCATCTTTGTGCATGTGCCGTCTCTGCCTATGGACTCGGATGAGAACCGCAAGCAAAACACCAAGGAACTCGATAAGGCCGTGGGCCTGGTGGAAAACTGCTTTGTTGATCTGAACGTCAAATCGGTGCGCGAGTGGATGGGGTTGGAAACCTTCTACTGGTCCCAGCTGCCTGGCCAAGCACAAAACCTGATTGGCCGTCGCGGCAAGATCAAGTCGAGCAACTTCGCGGGGTTTGCTTCGCTGCACAATTTCGCCAAGGGCCGCCGAGACGGCAACTTGTGGGGGCCAGCTGTTACCGTTTTTGAAACCGAAAGCGGCACCTCCTACAACTTCAACTTCCACCGTGAGCTGGAAGGGATGGTTGCAGGACACATGGCTATGGCTGCTGATACTGGTTCGGGTAAGACGACAGTGCTCAGTTTTCTCGTCAGTGAGGCTGACAAAGCAAAGCCGCGAGTCTTTTGGTTCGATAACAGGTTTGGTGCCAAGGTGTTCATGGCGGCTATGGGGGGCGTGCATACCACGCTTTCCCCTCATAGCGGCATGAACTGGAACCCCTTCAAACTGCCAGACACCGCTGAAAACCGTGCGTTCCTGGTGGATCTGCAGGTACTGATGCGTCAGTGCTACGCATCAACCCCTACGTCCGCTGATGACATCAAGCGCTTCAAGGCTCTGGTGGACGAAAACTACAACCTGCCGTTCGAGGATCGCCGGTTCCGCAACGTAGTGTGGACGTATGGCCAGGGTGAACTGGCCGATGTTATGGCCATCTGGCACGGCGCCAAGGGTGTCACCGGCGCGAATGCCGGTGTCTTCGACAACGTGAATGACTCTATCGACCTGAACAAGTCGCGGCATTACTGCTTTGAAATGATGGAACTGCTCAAGGGCGGTGAGGCGCGGCCAGAACTTCCGGTCGTGTTGAGCTACCCGCTGCATCGCATCGAGCAAGCAATGGATGGCACGCCTTTCATCCTGGTACTGGAGGAAGGGCAAAACCTGGTGAAGAACGAGTATTGGAAGAAGCGAATCGACAACTTCATCATGCAGATCCGTCGCAAAAACGGCCTGATTATCTTTGTCACGCCTGATGCGAAGTACTTCCGCAGTGAAACCGACTCAATCGACAAACAGAGTGCCACCAAGGTCTATCTGTCGAACGACGCGGCTACTGATGAGGATCATCAAAACCTGACCGCCGCTGAACTCAAGTGGATCCGCGAAATCGGCCAGGGCTCCCGCAAGTTCCTTATCCGTCGCGGCAAAGAGTCGATCAGGGTTGTATTCGATCTGACCTCGAAGGATGACCGAGCCGATCTGTCCGACTTCATCCCCGTGCTGTCCTCGAACGATGTTGGTGTGGCTCTGATGGAGTCGATCATCAAGCGCCTGGGCTCTGACGATCCAGAGCAATGGGTGCCGGTCTTCATGGCCGAAGCCAAAGCCAAAAACACTCACAACTTGAAGGCGGTCAAATGATGACGACTATCAAAAAGCTGAGCCTCGTTACGGCGGTGGTCATGGCTATTAGCGGCCAAGCACACGCTACCGGCGTTCCAACTGGTGACGCCGGCACCTGGCTCGCATTGGCCAACGAATACGCTCTTCTGAAGCAGCAGTTCGATACGTTGAAACAGTCCTATGAGACGCAAAACCGCACCCTGGAAAGCCTCAAGGGCTCGTATGGTCGCGGCGCTATCGGCCTGAATGACGCCATCAACTCGGCCTCGGTCGTGCCTGGGTCATGGCAGGAAGTCGTTTCTCGTCAAGGCTCCGGCGCTTATGGCAGCAAGCAGTCGTATTACGAACAGCTGATCAACACCCTGCCGCAGGAACTGTTCAACAACCCGCAGGGCCAACGGGCTCAGGGTTATCAGCTCAGCTCTAACGCCGTTCGCGCTGCAATGTCTGGTGGTGACGCCCTTTACAGCGAGGTGCAAGTCCACCTGAACAACCTGGCCACGCTCTCGGCACAAGTCGATCACACCGCCAACGCCAAGGATGCCGCAGATCTACAAAACCGTATTGCCGCTGAGAACGGCATGTTGTCCTCGGCTCAGTCGAAGCTGGCAGCGTTGAACATGAACCTGCAAGCGAACCTGAACAACGCCGAAAACCAGGCAACGGCGGATAACGAAAAATTCTTCAAGTGGAAAGAACAGTAATTCTCGCGTGCGAGAAAAGGAGTAACCCCATGAAAGCATTTGTCTTCATCTTCAAAGTCGTCACCCTCCCGATCTGGCTGCCGCTGTGGGTGGTATTCAAGCTCTGGAAAGTGGTGCTGCTGGCCGTGGTGGTCAGTGCGGCCTCGGGCTGTGTCACCAACACCGGCAAGATTGATAAGTCGCCTTGCGCTTGCCAGTTCACCCCGTTTGTCACTGCTGACCAGGAGCGCACCAATGCCTAAATTCAAACTGCATCACGTCCTCTCGGTAGTCGTTGGCGTGGTCGTTGTGGGTAGCTTGGTTTACATCAACACCGCGTCGTACTTCTCGACTGAACCAGTCGAACCGGGCACCCCAACGGCACCGATCAGCGTCGGGAAAAACCCGCTGTTGAGCGCAACTAAGCGCGATGTTGGCAATTGGTTCCCGGGCACTTGCTTCGCTGAGATCTACATGAAGTCATCGTCCTACGGCGGTTCGCTGGTTCAAGGCTGCATCGAGCAGACCTCCAGAGAGATCAAGGCACAAACCGGTGTGCAGTTGAGTGCCAGTGATTTCCGCGACCCCGGAGTGCTCTCCCACTTCAAGGGTGTGTACGGAGCATCGAACCCATGGCGCAGCTGACCCTTGAAGGCTTAATCGGTGCCACTGACGAAGTGACAACAAGCTTCGTCGGCCAGGTGTTTCCCGACTTGGCGGAACTGATCTCGCCAATCGTGTATCTGGTCGCCGTTGCTTACTGGGTGGTTTTGGGGTTCACGATCTACAACGGCCAGGCCGTCAAGTATTGGGATCTGGCGCAAAGGATGTTCCTCACTGGAATGGTGTTCCTTACGCTGAATTGGTCTTCTGGTGGGCTTGCGTTCTACCAGGCATGGGGCGGTGCTACAGAGTCCATTGCCGCGAAGATCATGAGCGGTGGCGTTAGCTCCACGTCGATGCTCGACGCCTTATATGTAAATGTCGGGAAAGTAGCCAGCGTTCTGATGAACGTCAGTTGGCGGCAGTTTGCAATGATCATGATGGGCTACGGCTTATTCGTTATTAACTGCATTCTGTTCGTGGTCGCCGTGCTGAATATGTTGATTGCCAAGTTCGGCGCAGCTATCAGCATGTCGATTCTGCCGATCCTGGTCGCCTTTTTCTTCTTTCCACAAACGCGGGGGTGGGGAATGAATTGGCTAAGCAAGATGTTGAATTTCTCGCTTATCTACATTCTGTCCATCGCTATTATCCGGTTCGGTTATTCCGTATTCGGAGACGCCATTAACGAAGTCGCTCAAACCGCGACCATCAGTGATGCGGCTCTGATGACTGCCCAACAGTACGGCACATTATTGATCGTGGAAGGGGTCTTGATTATCTGCATGTTGCAAGTTCGCGGTTGGGCCGCTGCGTTGTCCTCTGGTGCAACCGTAGGGGGCTCATCGCTGGTGATGATGGCTGTTAGAACTTTGGGAGTGAAAATGTAATGGACAAGACATTTAAAAATGATGAAGCCTTGCGCCGCAGTGCATTGCGCGAACAGCAGAAGGTCAAACAGGAACGTAATCGCTCCCTTTTCCTGAACGGTGCGCAGGCGATTTCAATTGTTGGGCTGGCATTTGCGGTCTACGTCCTGTCGGATCTTCACACCGTGATTCCCGTGGTCGCGACGGTTGGTGCAGATGGCGAAGTGTTGAAAATGCGTGTCATTGACAAAGATAACGTCTCGTCCGAAGAAGCACTGATTGAGTCTGACCTGTACGCTTTTGTGAATGCGTGCAACACCTTCGACCCGCGCAGACGGCAAGTGCTTTCCAACACCTGCCACCTGTATTCGACGCCTGAGGTTGCTCGCGAGTACGAGCACGATATCAGCCCCGACAATCCCAAGAATCCTTACTCCTTGTTGGGGGATAAAGAGTGGATTGAGGCCGAAGCATACGGTATCAATAAAGTAGGCGATGTTTATCAAGTCTCGTTTACTTCGTACTTCCATCAGTCTGGTAAAGATGACCCAATCCCAACCAACTACACAGCAAACGTGAAAATAGCGCACACATTGGTGCCGCGTAAGCTCGGTGATCGCTGGGTTAACCCGCTTGGAACTGTGATTACTCTCTATCGTAAAAGTGAAGAACTGAGCCGCCGGTAATTCACTCAATTCAAGGAAACTGAAACCATGAAAAAACATTGCATTTTTCCGACCGCTATCGCCCTGAGTTTGTGTTTTTTGGGTGGAGTTGCACACGCAGCTAAGTTGCCAACCCCACTTATGACCGATAATCGGGTTAAACAAGTTCCTTATGATCCGAACCAAGTCTACGAACTGGTTGGCTCTTATAACTATCAAACTTCGATCGAATTCGAGGCTGATGAAATGGTGAAGGTGGTTGCCTTGGGCGACACTATCGCCTGGCAAACCATCCCGTTCCGCAATCGGGTGTTCATTAAGCCGGTCGAGGATAATGCGGATACCAACATGACCATTATCACCAGCAAACGCACCTACTACTTCCAACTCAGTAGCACCAAGAAACGCACCGGTCAGTCGTACCTGGTGCGCTTTATCTATCCAAGTAGCCGCTTGTCCTCTTTCACAGAGGTCAAGAGCCCTGAACCTGCGCCAGTGGTCAGCACCGGCACGCCAGGCTCTCCGAACATAAACTACGGCTATGCGGGTGACAAGAACGCCATTGGCCTGCAGTCGGTCATGGACGATGGGCAGTTCACCAAGTTCCTGCTCAAGAAAGGGGCCGACATGCCGCAGTTCTATCGCGTGTTGCCCGATGGCACTGAGGCCATGGTCAACAAGCGCCGTGAGGGTGATTACGTGGTCGTAGAGCGCCTGGACAGCATGTTTGTCCTGCGTGACGGCAACGCCCATGTCTGTGTGGAAAACCTGGCGAACCCATACAAGCGCACCGTTACTCGGGGCGCTCGTGATGGCGGGGGGGCGTGAGCATGAAAAATGATGAAAACAAACCCGTTCCGGAGAAATCCCGCGAGGACGAACTTCGTGAGTGGAACGAATCGCAGTCGAACTCGATGCTCAAGGCAAAGCCTGGTTCAAACAAGGTTTCCGGCATCGCTATGGCGGTCACGGCGGTTGCTCTTTGTGGGTTCGTCTACTGGTTGAAACACAGTGATGAACCTGCTGCAGGGAGCGCCCTTGGCAATGACGCGATCACCGCTGCACAACCGCGTCGTGTACAGGATCCGACCCCCAAGCGCCAGGCGGCGCAGGTCGCTCCTGTCAGCAATGACGGCAGCGCTGAACCCGCTGATACGCCGCGCACGGTGGTAGATCGCCAAGATCAAGCCGGTATGAGCGAAGCCGAGAAGCGTCGGCAAGCCATTGAGCTGCAGCGTGAGCTTGAAGAACAAAAGATGCAGGCCGCACGTCAACGGTCGGCCATCTTCGCCAGTGCGAAAGAAGACGGCTTCAAGGAGGAAGCGGAGGGGCAGAAGGGTGGGTTTGGGTCTTTGGGGGGAGGGGGCGATAGAAACGCGCCTGCTTCGTCGAATGCGAACAGCGCTTACGCCGCCTCGACCTTTACCGATGGGGTTGCGGTATCCAAGGTGCGCAAGATGGAAAACCTGGAATACAAGGTTCTGCAGGGCGCTGTCATCGAGGCTGTGTTGCAGCCCCGCGCCCAAAGCCAGTTGCCGGGGCAGATCTGCGTAGACATTCAACAGGACGTTTACGCGGCGGTCGGTCGCCGGGTTCTGATTCCGTGGGGCTCGACGGTTTGCGGCAGCTACAACGCCAGTCTTCGCCCTGGTCAAGAACGGTTGTTCACCATCTGGAATTGGTTGCGTACGCCGAACCTGCCGGGACGCCCAGCAATGGAGATCGCGATCAACAGCGCGGGCTCAGACCAGTTGGGCACCGCTGGCCAAGGTGGCGTAGTCGATAACCATTGGGGGCAAATCTTCGGTGTTGCTGCAGCGGTTTCGATCATCGGCGCCGGTGCCTCGAATACCGGCGTGTCGTCCGGCGATCAGGAAAACTCGGCGTCACGCTATCGCACGGAAGTACAGGAAGCCGCGTCTGAGTCAGCCCAAACGATCCTGGGTCGCTACGCCAGTATCCAACCGACTTTGACCGTGCCACATGGCTCGCGTGTGGTGATTTACCTACAGCGCGATTTGGATTTCACCTCGCAGTTCGAGGCCGAGATCGAGCACGCCAAGAGTGGCGGCGTCACCTTTATCCAGTGAGGAAGCGGTATGTCTGAGATTGCATCGTTCCGCGCCAAGCTGAAAAACCTGGTCACGCTTCTGGACGATCCAGAAGTGACCGAAATTGCGATCAATGGCCCTGGCAATGTCTGGGCCGGGTATCGCGGCAGTCGGTTCATGAAGCCGGTGCAGATCGAGGGGGTAACAACTGGATTGATTACCTCGCTCGGTGAGGTGATCGCTGCTCATACCGGTCAACAGGTTGACTCGTATACGCCGATCCTGTCGGGCCGTATTCCGATCAACCTCGCCGAAGGTGTGCCAGACAACCAGCGCGGTGATTACCGCGTGCAGGTTGTCTTGGCGCCTGCGGTCGAACAGCACATTGGCGGCATCGTCTGTATCCGTAAGCCCGGTATCAAACAAATCACCCTGGACGAATACCAGGACACCGGGGCTTTCGAGCATATCAACGAGCCTCGGTTGCACAGTGATTATTCCGACGATCACCTGATAGCGCTGTACCGCGCTAAGCGCTGGAAAGAGTTCTTCATCGGGATCATGAAAGCCCGCAAGAACATCATGATTTCAGCCGGGACCAACGCGGGTAAAACCACCTGGCTCAACGGGATGTTGGAGCACATTGATCCGCATGAACGTCTCGTCACCATTGAAGATACCCGCGAGATCCGCACGCCCAACAAGAACGTGGTTCACCTGATCTATTCACGCGGCGGTCAAGGTCGCGCCAAGGTCACACCGTTTGACCTGCTTGAGTCGATCCTTCGATTGACCCCCGACCGGGCAATTATGGGCGAGATCCGCGGCGGCGAAGCCTTCCCGTTTTTGGAGCTGCTGAACACCGGTCACAGCGGTTCGCTTTCCTCGATTCACTCGGACTCGCCGGACATGATGTTCGACCGCTTAGCGTCAATGGCTGCGCGTGGCGGCGCCGAAATGAACAAGTCGCAACTGATCGAATACTCGCGGCAACTGATCGATGTCGTCATTCAGTGGGAGTACGGCTTTGATGGCCGTCGCTACATCTCGGAGGTTCAATATGCAAAAGCTGCCTAAGTTCGCGGTAACGCTGTTGGCACTGGCCTGCACTCTCGGCCAGGCCTGGGCCGATGAACAAGCCCCGGTGCCATTCTCTGAGCTGGCCGCTAAGTGCGCGCCTGCCGTGCATCCGCAGACCCTAAAGTCATTGATTGGCAATGAATCAACCTACAACCCCTACGCGATTGGGGTTGTCGATGGCCGATTGGAGCGTCAGCCCCAGTCGTTGCGTGAGGCGGTGGCCACCGCCGAACGGTTGGAGCGCGAAGGCTTCCGTTTCTCGGTTGGTATTGGCCAGCTCCTGGTGACGAACATGCGCGCTCTTGGCCTGAGCTATGCCCAAGCGTTCGAGCCCTGCCGCAACCTGCAGGCGATTAGCGAGCTGATGGTCAAGAACTACACCAAGGCGCTGACGGCAAATCCGAACCCACAAGAAGCCCTGCGAGACTCGCTGTCGATGTACTACAGCGGGAACCCTGTACGTGGTTATCAGCCGGACAAAGAGGGCGATCTGTCCTATGTGCAGAAAGTTGTGGTCGGTGCCCTGAATCCTTCGAGTGCTGATCCGATTGTGCCTGCTGTGGAGGCCACTGCAGGCGATGAGGCGATACCCGTAGCGGTTGCATCACCAGGGGCACGAAAAGCGCCTGCGCGCGCTCGTACGGCTTCGGCAAAACAGAGTGACCCATGGGTGATTGTGACCGACGAAAACGGCCAGGCCCCGCAACCCGCCCAACTGGCGGCGATGCAACCGACGAGCCCTGACCAACCGAAAGCCCCTGAACAGCCAAGGATTCAAGTTGCGTTGGACACTGGCGACGCCGCGCCGGTTGAACAGTTCAAACGCTTCGCTGATCCCAAACCAGCCGCCGCGCCTGCATCCGCCCAAGGGCAAACGCAAGCCGAGCCATCTTTCGTACAGATCATCAATTGAATTTCTCGCACGCGAGAAAAGGGGGATTTATGCAAAAACTTCTATCCGCTCTTTTGCTGGGAGCGTTATTGCTGTCAGGCACAGCCGCTGCTGATGAACCGGTCCAACCGCCCTATGGCCAGGACAGCAACCCCGACGCTTGCGGTGCTGTGCTCTGCCTGCTGGGTATGACCCGCGATGGTGACTGCGACAAGTACATCCAGAAATATTTCAGCACCAAGCGCTACAGGAACGGCCATTTCAGCCCTTCGCGCACGAAAGACGCACGGGGGCGGGCTGTTGAGTCCTGCAAGGACGATGAAGGCTTGACTAAAAAGGCCAACGATATTTGGGGGCCTGTAGAAAATGGCTTCTAAGGCATTCAAACCGTTGGTATTGGTGTTGGCACTGGTCGCCGGGGGCAGCGTGCAAACGCTGGCCCTGGCCGCTGACAACGAGGGTGACGGGAGCCGTCGTATCGAGGTCGGTTTCTCGCCCGAGGGCTCGGCACAGAAACTAGTCCTGCGCACCATTGACGCGGCAACCCGCTCTATCCGTGTTGCCGCGTACGTGCTCACCAGTCCTGACGTAACCCGTGCGCTGATCGCCGCGAAACAACGTGGTGTTGACGTGGCAGTAATCGCGGACTATCGCAGCAACCTCGAAGACCAGCGCTCAGGCGCTGGTCGTCATGCACTGACACTTCTGGCGAAAGCTGGTATCCCGACCCGCACGATCAAGGCGTACCCGATTCATCACGACAAGTTCATCGTCGTCGATGGGATGGCGGTAGAAACAGGCAGCTTCAACTTCACCGCAGCAGCGGCCAAGGGCAACAGCGAAAACGCCCTGGTGGTCTGGAATGATCCGGCACTCGCGGAAACCTACCTAATCCATTGGCAAAGCCGCTGGGATCAAGGTCAAGCCTTCAAGGCAAAATACTGAGAGAGGGATTGCACACATGGAAAAGCAAGACGTTACGGGCATGAGTGGGAAGAGTGACACGCCCGCCATCAAGAAGGCCGAGGACGGAAAAACATACGAGGGCAAGATCGTCTCGTTTGCACCGAATAAGGTGGTTCAAGCGGTAACCGATGGTCAGCAAACCTATCTTGTTGAGCATGATCGATTCAAGCTCAGCGGTGCCAAGTCCGGCCTTATCGAACAAGGCAAGGATTTGTCTATTCGGTATGCCTATGCCGGGGTGGTAGTGGTCAAAGATAAAGCTCTGGAGCGGAAAGTACCGGAGCATCAGCCAACGGGTTTTGGCGGCGCAGGCCGCTTCTAGGGGGGGCCGCAGAATTCGGGAAAAATCGTACGCAAAGCCGACTTTGCTGAAGCGTGTTCATTCCGTGCGGCTTTTGCCCTTCCTCCAGTACCAGGATAAAAGGGGTGCCATCCATCGCTTGTTCGATGCAGTGCAGCGGGTACCTACGGTTTTATCGTACAAGATAGAGATCCATCTCTATCAGGAAGCGCTCGCAGTGGGTCTGCTTAAGTTTGCCGGCGTACTTAGAGATGCTCTATCAGAGGCTTTCTTTCAGAGCTTGCTGGTAGGGTGATTTTTATAGGGCTACCCTGGACGTCTTCAACCAGTCCGCCAATAGTTCTGGTGGTAGCGGTTGGGAAAATAGGTAGCCTTGCCCCACCTTGCATCCTTGAGCATCGAGCAAAAAGCGTTGCGCCTCGGTCTCCACGCCCTCAGCGATTACTGTCAGGTTCAGGCTGTCTCCGATGCAGATCACTGCATGGGTGAGAGCCTGCGCGGCGACGTCGTGTTCCATGCCATTCACGAAACTTTTGTCCAGTTTCAACGCACTGAGCGGGATACTCCTCAGGTAACCGAGACTCGAATAGCCGGTGCCAAAGTCGTCCATGGCCAGGCCGATGCCCAGAGCATGCACCTCGTGTAAGTTGCGCATCGTGCTGAGGTTGGTGTCCATCATCACGCTTTCGGTGATCTCCAGGATCAGGTCGCCCGGCAGCAGGGCGTGTTGCTCGAGCGTCTCGACGAGGTATCGCGGCAGATCGAGGTTGTGAAAGTTGGTCGACGACAGGTTTACCGAGACGGTTGGTATATTCAGTCCCTGACGCCTCCATTCTGCGAGCTGGCGACAGCTTTCGTTGAGCGCCCAATGGCTGATTTCGTCGATTAGGCCGCACTCTTCAGCCAGAGGGATAAAGCGCGTCGGCGAGATGTGGCCGAGCACCGGGTCGTACCAGCGAGCCAACGCTTCGATGCCATGGATCTGCCCGCTCTTCAGGTCAACCTGAGGCTGATAGTGCAGGTACAGGCATTGCGCGCGTACCGCCTCGCGTAGCGCCGCCTCGAGGGCCAAGCGTTCCTGGGCGAGCAGGTTCATTTCATTGCGAAAGAAACTGAAACGCTTGCGTCCGCTGGTCTTGGCGTGGCACATGGCGAGGTCGGCGTGATGCAGCAGGGTCTCCATATCTTGACCGTTATCCGGGTACAGGCTGATGCCGATGCAGGCTGACGGCGTCAAGGTGATTCCGGCGATCTGGCAGGGTATGGACAGCAGTTCGTGCAGGCGCTTCACGGTGTCGGCTGCCTGGACGAGGGTACAGGAGTTGAGTACGACGATGAATTCGTCTCCAGACAGGCGCCCGAGGAGATCGGCATCACTAATTTGCTCGCGCAAACGTTCGGTGACCACGCACAACAACTCGTCTCCGGCCGTGCGACCGAGTGAATCGTTAACCTGCTTGAAACGGTCGAGATCGATGAAGAACACTGCCAGCGACTGGTTGTGGCGCTTGGCGCTAGCGATCGCCTGATTGGCTTGTGCCAGCAGCAGGTTTCGGTTGGGCAGTCTGGTGAGGCTGTCGTAGAAGGCCAACTGGCTAATCTGCAGGCGCGCGCGCTCGCGCCCCAGGGCCAGGGCGCACAGGTGCGTGCACATCTGCACCAGGCGCAGGTGGAAGTTGTTCGGGCTGCGGTTCTCGCGGTAATAGAAAGCGAATGTGCCGATTACCTGGTCGTTGCTGGCTTTAATCGGGGTTGCCCAGCAGGAGCGTAAGCCCAGCGGCAGGGCTAGATTCTTGTAGTCAGCCCACAGCGGGTCGCTGCCAATATCACTCACCATTACCGACGTGCCGCGAAAGGCGGCAGTGCCGCAGGATCCAGCATTCGGGCCAATTGCCATGCCATCGAGGGCCTGAGAGTAACTTTGCGGTAAGCTCGGGCTAGCGAGAGGCCTGAGACGACCTTGCTCATCGACGCGCAATATCGAGGCAATCACGTCGGGTGCGATGCGCTCGACCGCTTGGCAGATCAGTGTCATCACTTCCGTCAGGGGCGCTTCGCGGGCCATGGCTTCCAAGGCCTTCTGCTGTAGAACCTCACATATCTTGTTGTCGGTGATGTCGGTAATCACACTGAGGGTATGGCTCAGCGCGCCCTGATCATCGAAGATCGGACTGACGCCCAAGACGCACAGCAGCGGTTGCTGGAACTTGCTGTAGATCAACTCTTCGCCACGGTAGGGGAGGCCGTGGCTTAGGTGCTGGCGGATGTAAGTCAGCGGGTTGCGCTCGGGATATACCATGTTGAGCATCAGCGCAGCAGGCTGGCCGAGCACTTCCTCGGGCTGGTAGCCAAGCAGATGGGTGACGGCTTCGTTGATATAGACCACCACACCTTTAGCGTTGGTTATCACCAAGGAGTTGTGAGTGCGCTCGGCGATCTGAGTGAACAGCTGCGTACGCTCGTTATCGCAGCGTTCCGCCTTGACCCGAGTGCTGACATCCGAGGCGAACTGGATGATCTTGAGTAGTTGGCCATCGGCTGCGAACACCGGGGTGTAACTCGCTTCCAGCCACACCAGATGACCCTCAAAACTGAGGTACAGATACTGACCGCTGATGGACTGGCCCTCTTGCAGCCTGCTCCAAAAGGTATTGAAGGCCGACGAGTTAGCATAGTCGGCCTGGCAGAGCGCGCGGTGGTGAAGGCCACGGATCTGCTGCTCCTGGTAGCCGAAAATTTTCAGGTAGTTGCGGTTGGCGCGCAGCACAGTGCCATCGGGGGCGAACTCGATAATTGCCATGGAGCGGTCGAGGGCACTGAGCAGCTCCATCGGTTCAAAGGTTGTATTCGCTCGATCGTCTGACAACTGGGGCATGACTGAACTTCCTGCTCTCTCGCCACAGCGATGGCAAGGCTAATTTTGAATCTTATAAGCCGAGACTGGCGAGCTACTCTATCAGTTCTGGGATCGGCCTGATTCGAGCTTTCTGCAAAAAGTCGTACAAGCTCAGATACTGAGCGTCATCAATCAGTTCAGCATCGTTGAGGGCTTGGAGATAGCCATCCGCCAGACACATGTACCTATACGCCTGTTCTGAGGTAGGGCTGTCATAGACGGCCTGAACCATTTGCCGCCAGCTGACTCGCGTACGGCCATTTACACGCTCAGACAGTAGAGGAACAACAAGCATATACAGGCTCTCCATGGGTAAGGATTGGTGAAAAATGTATCTTGCCCCCTGAAAAATAGCTCAACAGTTTATTTTTATCGTGACAGAGCTGATAACCGATTCGGTCGTCTTGTTCCACCTGAATGGCTTGGCTGAGAGCTCATCGAGAGCCTCAATGCATTAACCAATAGCCGTCAATGGAATCCTCCTCATTGCAAGCCACTTTGCTTTGGCCCCGTGCCGCCTGCTTACGTATATTCGGCCTCTAGATACTGCATCGTTTCGATGCGGGCCATGATGGGCTAGGCGGGCGGCCAACTGGCTAGGTCGATCGCCTTTTGACTTGGCCGTACGCAAAACAGAGCGTGCGCCATGAACCATCAGTGTTCGCAAACATGCATAGCCGCGCTTGCTGAGCCAAGCATCGATCCTTACCGACAGAGCTGCGTTGCTTCGGTGCCAGCCCTGGCGAGGCGGCAAACTGTCGGCCACCGTTTATAACGACGATGCGGTGACAATCATCGGGCCGACGCCACGCAGCTGCTGGCGTAGACAGCAGCTGGCTGGCTTTCCGCATTCGTCGCAGCATCAACGTTGAGTTGGCTTAGCTGGCCAATGCAGGAGAGGGAATTCGAGGCGTTGCTGGATAGGATAGAAGCCCTCGATGGTGTCGGTCTTTCATTAGAAATTTGTCTTTATATTGACGCCAATATTACGTCCAGCCCCTGGATTGATGTTAGGATGCCACTGCGCTGGGGGGAGAGCCTGAAGAAGCCCTCCGCACTTGGTGATATAGCACGTCCTCCGAATCGAACTGTGGAACTCATGAAGCAGATGTCCTTTTCTGACGCCGAGTACGCTGGTAAGCGTAAGCAGACCCGCCGCGAACGTTTCCTGATTGAAATGGATCGGGTCGGGCCCCGGAAAGACTTGATTGCGTTGATCGAGTCGCATTATCCGATGGGCGAAGGAGGTCGTCCGGCGTATCCGTTAATGGCCATTTTAAGGGTTCACCAAATGCAAAGCAGTTTCTGCTACAGCGATTCTGCGATGCACGGTGCACTTTACGAGACCACAATTCTGCGCCAGTTCGTAGGACTGCATCGGGATCGAATTCCTGATGAGTCCACGATCCTCAATTTCCCTCGGATGCAGGAAAATACGAACCCTGCAGAGGGTTGGTTAAAAGCCCCAAGTAACTTACCTGAAGTTTGCTCTGTCAAGCCCATGGATGGTCAAAATCAGTTTTTGATCGCAGGAGAGGTGCGCCTGTGAGAAGGAAACTCGTCTTAAAGGCACTGATCGCTGAAAAGCTTTGACGTATTTTTTGAAAAAGTGTCGCTTTTCGCGGGATCATTTTGATGAAGAGGCCGTGCTGTGGGGCCTTGGATAGACTGCTCTACTTCAGACTTCTATAGGTAGTATTTATGTGGAATCTAAGCTCAAAAGTTATTATATTTGGGGTTGCCATACAAGTATTAGTGCTCGGCGTGGTGTTTTTTACAAAAAATACTATTGTGTGGTGCTCTGAGAAAAATCATATACATTTAAACAGTGCATCAGGGATTAACCATGCTGATGAGGCCTCTACAAGAACAGTGCTAAGTCAGAAATTTGGCGATCTACAAAGCAATCTAGGCACTCTCACCTCATCTAAATTTACGGATTTAGAAAATATATCAGGTAACGCTGATTCCCGAGACATAAACTCCATGACTGCTTGGTTACGGTACCTGCTGGTAGCAGGTGGATTTATAGGGTTGGCGGGATTGCTGGTGATGTTTTTTCGCAGAAAAAAAATGGCTAGCAATGTATCGGAAAAACCGTTTCATCTCTGCTCTCTCAGGCCGGTTTTAACGCCGCTATCGTATCAGTTATGCTTTCAATGCAGCGCATTAATAAAACATTCAGAGAATAAAGGCCGCTTAGTCGAAAACGCCGAAATTTGGGTGATAGAGATTACGTTATCTAGCGCGTTGACCCGTAAAAATTCTGCCGCAGCGATTAAGGGAATGCGCTTACCAACAATTCGATTGGAAAACAATTTTATTGTCGTTGGGCCTTACAGAAGCAAATCAGAAGCCGCAGAAATAGCTAGTAAACTACACGAAACTTACAATGTGAGAGGCTGGCTAACACCAGGAAATTGACAAATAAAAACGATGTTTAATTAGAAAATTAATATTTGTAAAAGTAACCGATCATCATTCATGCGCCAGCTTTATTGTCGGGGTTAGCTTGAAGAAAATACAGCTGCTAAGGTGCAAGTCGACGAGGTTTTACAATTCGTTTCTGATCAAGTGGCTGCCTTCATTGGACGTTATTCGCTTAAATTATGGCACGCAAAATCGCCTTATAAGTCAAAATTCCGCCGCTGGAAACACCGTAGTGCAGATAGAATGGATTGTTTTGAAGGCCCGCATTGCTTTTGCGTAGCTAGCTGAAGATTGGTACGTTTTTTGCCTTGTCTAGCCAGACGTGAAGGTTTTAAGGGCTCCAAATAAGTAAAGCTGCAGATGGTTAATGTTTTTAGTGCGACTCTGGTTCGCCCAAGCAAAACGATAAAATAGTGCCTTCACCACGATCAGATCAGAATAGCCGCCTTGTATTAAATGTCGAAAACAGAAGGCGGCCACCACCGAAGTGCTAGGAGATAAGAGAAATGAGCCGCATGCATCCCGTGCAGGTCATTGCTGTGACAGGTGGAAAAGGTGGCGTCGGTAAGACCAATGTAGCAGTAAACCTGGCTCTGGCATTGGCTGAGCGTGGCCGACAGGTCATGCTGCTTGATGCTGATCTCGGTCTGGCAAATGTAGATGTTTTACTCGGATTAGTCCCCCAAAAAAACCTTGCCCACGTGATCAAGGGGCAGTGCGAACTGCGGGATGTGCTTCTGCGAGGGCCTCGCGGAATCAGCATCGTTCCGGCAGCTTCGGGCTGCCAAAGGATGAGTCATTTAATGCCAGCTCAGCACGCCGGAATCATTCAAGCCTTTAGCGATGTCGACGAGAAGCTCGACGTGCTGGTCATCGACACGGCCTCCGGTATAGGTGACTCGGTTATCAGTTGTATTCGTGCATCCCGCGAAGTATTGATGGTCGTGTGTGACGAGCCAACTTCACTTGCCAACACCTATGCGCTGATTAAAATGCTCAGCCATTCTTACGGCATGAATCGTTTCCGCATACTCGTCAACATGACACAAAGTCCCCAAGAAGGGCCCGATCTTTTTGCTAGGTTGGCCCGTGTTACGAATCTTTTTCTTGACGTGAGCTTACAATATGTTGGTGCCGTGCCTTATGATGAATGCATGCGCAAGGCTGTGAGAAAACAGCGTGCTGTATACGATGCTTTTCCTCGTTCTCAGTGTTCCCTGGCATTCAAGTCTATCGCGAAAAAAATAGATGCTTGGCCATTACCCGTGAGCCCGCGCGGGCACTTGGAGTTTTTTGGAGAGCGATTGTTAACCTCGCCAATGCGGCGAGACAGTGCGCGCTTTGTTATTTAAGTTGAAAATTGCGTTTAATTGATGAGCATAGCTAATATTATTTAGAGGTTGAGTTGAATAAAAACATGAAAATCCTCATTGTTGATGACTTTTCAACGATGCGACGGATCATAAAAAACCTGTTGCGTGATCTTGGATTCACTAACACGCTTGAAGCAGATGACGGAACGTCTGCGCTACCGATGCTGCAAAACGGAAGCTTCGATTTTCTAATCACTGACTGGAATATGCCGGGTATGTCCGGTATCGATCTTTTGAGTTATGTGCGTGCTGACGATCGTATCAAGCACCTTCCGGTTTTAATGGTGACCGCCGAAGCTAAACGTGAACAGATCATCAAAGCCGCCCAAGCGGGAGTGAACGGTTACGTAATCAAGCCCTTTACTGCGCAAGTATTAAAAGGGAAAATTGAAAAAATTTTCGAGCGCGTTAATAATTAAGGTGTTCCGCTTAGTTAATTAACTAATAGATTATTTAATCTATTAGTCAACAAGATTTTAGGCCAAATAATTAAACTACAAGGCATCCTTAATTGAGGTAAATCGAGAATGCCGGAAATGGTATTCAGCTGCGAACGCTACATAGCTGCTGCCTCAATCATACCGACGGGTTCCGGATTGTTGTGCAAAGCGGAACAGTGCCGCTCGATAGACGATGTCAACACGCCAGACGAAATGGACATTTGAGGATTAGCAGCATGGACGAACGCAAAGAACGAGAGCTGAACAATTACCTGGACCTGCTGTTCTGGATGGAAACGGCATCGTCGGCCGAGATCCAAGGGACATTGGCGGTCGCGTCTGGTGTGACTAAGGAAGACCTTCATTTGGCCGTAAAGTGCATGATGGAATCATACCGGCCTGACCTGGCGCGTTACTTTCCCGATTTGAAGCCAAACAGATCATTTCTAGCAGAATTGCGCTGCCAACACGCAGCGCTGGCCGAAGCGATGCAGCTACTAGAGGACTCGTTGACGCAGCGCAAGCACGACCCGTCTTTATCTCTTGAAAGGGTATGACCCCGCCTTGCTCTGAGGTGTGACTCGGCGGGCTGTCACGACAGTCCTCTAGGAATGAAAGCGCCGGCAATCAGTGGATAATGATCGGCACAGGCGAAATCCCTACGACGACCTAGGTTGGCAACATGAGCAACGAGCATGACAATCAAGGAGGTGAAAGTGCCGAAGAGGCCCTGCGGAACATAGTCGAGGGCTTCCAGCGGTTTCGCGACGAGGTCTATCCTCAGCAGGCAGCCCTGTTCAAGACGCTCGCCCACGAACAGGCACCTCGCGCCATGTTCATCACCTGCGCCAACTCGCGCATCGCCCTGGGAGCACATCAACCTGACCGGCGATTACGTCTGGCGGCAAAGCCGCAAGCTGGAAGAGGGGAAATTCAGGCCACTACGGCAGGTCGGAAAACCTTAGCATACGATTTTTTCCGAATTCTGTAGGCATCCCTTCTAAGTCTGATTTCTCGCACGCGATAAAAAGCCCCTTGTGGCTTTTTTTGTGCTCTACATCGTGCGTTCCCTGCCGTCGCTTGGGTTGTTGGGCCGTGAACGTTTTTCGCGTTCGAGTGCACGTTCGGTTTTTGGCCCGTCCACAAGGGCTTTCGGGGCGTGTGCTTTCTGCAGACGTTGCGCGTCACGCTCTTTCTGCAGAGCCAGTGCCGTAGATTTGTCGTAGCGCTTGGCAATGGCCCCCGGCAAACCGGCGATAGCGTCGGTGTAGATCCTCGCCTCCAACCGTGCCCGACTGATGGCCACGTAGAACAGATTGAGCGAAGTGGTACGGCTCTTGGTGTTGACGGAGATCATCACGCGATCATTGGTCAGGCCTTGCGCACTGTGAACCGTCGCGGAGTAAGCGTGTTCCAGGTGCAGCGGTTTGTTCGCTGGCAACTTCACCACGCGCTCCGGCTTTCCGTCGCGCTCTTTGGTCGACGCCAGCTCGATCATGCCGTTGGCTGTGCTTACCACACGCATCCGGTCGCCGTTGGTGAGGTCGAGTGATGGGGTGTTGCGGGTAATGCGTACCAGGTCGCCAATGGACAGTTCCGGGCGTTCCATCTTGTAGACGCTGAGCTTTGTAACCTGGCGAGGGTTGATCTGGCGACTCTCGCCATCGGCGCCGGTCACTACAAGAATGTTCCCCGGCAGCGCCTGCTTGACGGTGTAGATTTCGCCACGGACCAAGCCCGCCTTTTTGTAGTCTTTATCCGGCTGAATCACCATCCCTTGCTGGTAGGTCGGGGCATAGCGGCGCTCTGCCTGGGTCATGTCAACGCGGTTCAGCGTGTCGAACTTTGTCCCTTGGCCCTCAAGTCCCAAGGCCTTGCGCGCCAATGTGTTGATCTCTTTCCGGTCTTTGTTCGTACCGGCAACGATCAACACCTCTTTGCGCTCCTGGTCAGTGAGCTGCATGTAGTCGTTCACAATCGCCTGGTGTCGATCGGTAGGATTGCGCAGTTCCTCAATGTGCTTGATGTGCTGCAGGGACATGGGGGTATTGCCATCGGCAGCGTGCTCGACGGCAATTTTCAGTTCGGGGTCTTTCTGTCGCTGGATTTCCTTGATCCGGGCGGTTTGCATGCCGTTCTGCTGGAGCTGGGCGAATGGTTTACCCGCCTCGATGGCCTCGGTCTGTTTGGTGTCGCCCAGCTGGACAAGACGGGCACCGGACTTTTCCACCAGGCGCATGAGCTGTTCCATCTGGCGAGCGCCGACGACACCGGCCTCGTCGAGAACAATGATTGTCCTCTCGTCCAGGGTCTTGTCTTTGGTGTTGAAAAAGCTGGCCAGGGTATGAGCGTCCATCCCCTCATTTTTGAGTGCGGCAACCTGGTTGCCATACGGAGCTAACGCGAGGATCCGGTAGCCGGGTTGATCCTCTGTTTTGCCGTAGCTCATTGCCTCGTTGACGGATGTGAGCAATTGCACGGCCCGTTCGACAGAGTAGGTTTTGCCCGTCCCCGCATCACCTTGAATACCCACAAACCGATTTGGCGTGCTGACGATGGCCTCGACGGCTTGCCGCTGGCCAGCGGTGAGGGTTGACCCTTCGAGTGCTTTAGCGACCTGTTCCTGAGACATGAGCGGAGTAACCTGGCCCCGGCCAGTGCGCTCAATGGCAAGAATGGCTTTCTCGCGTTTCAAGCCCTTCTGCGTGGTGTAGCGCTTTTCGGTTGGCACCAATGAACCCCGCTTGATGGCGGTGGCCACGTACTGTTTTGCCTGCTTGTCCGTCCAGCCTTTCAACTCCTGCAGGTGAGATTGCCAACCTGCAGGCGACAAAACAGGCGCGTTCTCCGTGGGCTGCGCCATTGCGTAGGCCGGTGCCGACTCTATGAGCGTGCCTTGTTTTACCAGGCGGTCTATTTCACCCCTTACCTGATCGGGATCGGCCAATCCAACGGCACGCCGAAGCGCCACGGTCATTAGATCCTGTTCGGTAACGACCTGCTCGCGCTCGGTCAGGTGATTGATTGCGTACTGCACAACGGCTTGGGCCGGTGTCAGCCCTGCGGGTAGGTTGGGATCAGATGGAGCGCCTGCGCCTGACGCTGGGCCAGATTCACCATATTCGCGGCCATCCAGCCGACTGTGTGGGCCATATTCGATTCCCAGCGCGCGACTTTTCGTCACCCAATACTGTTTCACCAGATCCCGGTCGCGTTCGTCCTTGTGCGGTCTGGTCGCCATGGAGATGACTTGTTTTTCAAGGGTGGTCGCGTCGGCCCGGGTTTTCCCGTCCTTGGCCAGCGCTTCCTCAATGACTTTGCTGCGGCTGGAGAAAGCTTCGATCTGTTCCCGGGAGATGTGATTCAGCTCGAAGTTACCTTTGCCATCCAGTACGCGAATCTCGTAGCCAAGCTCACGCAGCTCCAAGGCCAACTGGCCTTTGTACATGGCGTCAACTTCATGCTGAACCTTGAAAATATCGTCGTTGAACAAGGCACGCCATTTACCATCGGCGCGCTGCGTCATGTTCATGATTACCGCATGGGTGTGCAGCTGGGGATCCTTGCCGCGACTCATTTCGTGGCGAAACTTGCCGATGACCATGTTCCCGGTGCGTTCGCGCAGGAACTTGCCCTGCTCCTTGCGCCGTGCCTGGGCGAGTTTTTCGACGTGGTGCATGGCCTTGGCCACCGCCCGGTCGTGAGCCAGGGTGACATTTTTGTCGCCGGCGACTAGTGCTTGCATCGACACCGATTTCGGCGCCGAGAATGTCATGTCCAAGCCCATGCGCCGCTTGTTGGTTTCGGCATTGAACGTGGTGTGGATCCGCTCGCCGTTCGGCAACTTGCCATCAAGCAGTTTGGCCAGTTGCAGCTGATCGACGGGGCCGACCAGGCCGAGCCGTTCGGCGCCTTCGCCTTGCCACTCGCCCGGTGTTTCCTTGGCGTAGTAATCGTCTGCAGCAGAAAAATAGCGTGCTGCAGCGTACTGGTTGTTTCCTCGAATCGGCGTGACGTTGAGCATGCAACCTCCGTTACGCCGCCTGACCGGCAACGACTATTCCCTGCGCTCTCTCTTTGTGATTCACATAGGGCAGCTTGATTTTGGTGATAGGGAAGTCCTCACCGAATTTCAGATAAGCCTCAAGGTCTTTCAAGTTTGAGATTTCGGAGTCCATGACCACGGGCTCTTTCTTGATCTCTGGCGAGCGGTTGCTGCGGCCGTTGCTGAAAGAGACACGCATACGCCTGACTTCCTGCTGGCCAAGGATCTCGCTGGCCTTGTCCGAGGTTTGTGCGTTGGATGCGGCAAGAATCACGTAATTACGGAAGCAAGACAGCACCGTTTCTGCATCGTGTTGGCCATAGCTGGTGATCAACTGCGACCAGTCCTGCAGACTGGCAACCATACGAAGGCCGTGTTTCCGGCCTTTGGTGGCTGCTGGCACGAACGATTCGAGTTTGCCCAGCGACTGCAGCTCGTCCAGGAACATCCAGAGACGTTTCCCGGTCATGGGCTCATAGCTGAGGATGGTCGCGCAGATCGTGTCAATCCACATGGCCACCAATGGCTGCATGGTCGAGCGCATGTCCTCCCGCCAGGTGATAAACAGATTGCCCGCATTCGGGTCTGTCACCCACTTATGGATCGAGAAACTACCCTTGGTCATGAAGCGCAGCGGGCGAATGTACTTGTTCATCATGAACTGAATACTGGCAATCGCCTTTTCAGCGTTGTCGCGGAAATAGCCCTCGGAGTCGGTGTTGGCCAAGAACGCCCGAATGGTGTCCCCATCCTCCCGAACCAGCAGGTTTACCAGCGTGTCCTGGTTCGGGTTGTTGGTTTCCTTGAGCTTACGCATGGTGTCGGCCAGTACGTCACGGGCATACGCGCACCACTGTTCATCACCTGGATCCACCTGCGGCGGGATGATGGATTTCGCCATACGGTCGAAGTCGTGAACACCCTTGATCTCGTTGAACACCGTCCAACCTGCTGACCGAGCATCGAAGGGGTTGAGAATCACATCGCCTTTGAAACTGAACTTTGAGTAAAAGGTGCCGTTGGGATCGACAACGGCCATCTTGTCGTTACGCTTCAACGCCGAGACCATCATGCTTTCCATGGTGACGGACTTACCGGCACCGATGGACGCACAAATCATGGTGTTTCGATCTTCAAGGTGCAGTGGCATCGGCACTTTGCCGACCATGATCGGTTCGATGTTTTCCAGCCCACTTTTGCGGCGTTCACGGTTGGTTTGGGCGTTACGTCTACGGACTTTGCTGTCCACGTAGTGCCAATTTCGCATGCGAGAACCGCGCAAATGCTCAATGAACCGTTCGCCACGGAACCCATCGTCGCAATACTCATTGAGGTAGTAGACCAGGGCACCGGCCACCACGGAGGTGGCCACCGTGCATCCGGCCATGATTGGGTTCTGTAGTGTCTGGTGCAATGTCTCGCGGAAGGCGCCGGGGAATGGTGTAAACGGCATCTGCGCCAGGTAGGCGCCGCCGACCCAACCGGCGATTGGCAGAGCAATCCCCGCCGTCAATGTTGCGCTATCGACTTCTTGTTTGTGCACTAGTCCTCTCCTGATAGACGTTCAATGTCCTTAGCCAACTCGGGCAACAGAGCGGCTAATGCTTCCTCGTTGCTCCCCAATGCGGACAGTTCGGCGCGCAGCTCGTTGAGCTTTCCTTGCGTGCTGTTCTGTCGCAGCAGGTAGACCACGATGGCCAGAATGGTTCGGTTAGTGGCCTGCGCCTGGTCGAGTGATTCGAGCAAACTCATGATTCGTTGTTGGTCTGCCCACTGGTCGATTCCGCCCTGGTGGCTGTCCACTTTGGACGGCTCAAGCAGACGATCACGCATGTAGGTGGACAGGTGTTTGTAGCCTGCCAAAGCAGCCGATTCCTCGACCCTGGCCAGCTGCTCATCGTTCAAACGTATCGGTACGGTCTTCCCCACATTGCCCCCTCATGGCGGTCAAAATCCCCCCTTGAAATGGGGGGGTCCAGGTCTTCGAGTTCATGTATAACAAATGTAATACAAAAAACACTAGTAAAATATGGCCAACACGGTATATCTGTAATACATGTGTATCACATGTGCATTCAGGCAAAACCCACTTGAAGCACTGTATATGCTGGGCTGACCTCCCGCTAGGGAGGTGCGTAATGTGTATTAAGATTTTGATCCTGTTAAGGATCAAAAATTATGCTCTTGTTAAGGGCGTATCCATCATTTAGGTCGAAGACCGTAGGGTAGGGTACATATAGGGTGCAATATGGGTGCTGTAAGGCTTCAAAATGACTGCAGAAGGGTTTAGCTTGACTATGTATAGGGGGTGAGTAGGATGCACACAGAGAGCAACAAGGGTGCATATAGGGTGCAATATGGCAAAGCTAGACCTAGCGACTGCATTGCAGGCGGTTGAACCGGAAACCAAGGCGGCACAAATACGCCAGGTGATGCCGATTATCGAGCAGCAATTGAAGGCCGGAGTGAGACGGCAAGCGATCCTGGATGTGCTCAAGGCGCAGGGGATCGAGATCACCATGGAGACGCTGAAAAGTTACCTGTATCGGTATCGCAAGTCGGTCAAGGCCGGAACGGTCGAAGCACCGGCAAGCCAGCCGAGTTTGCAGTCAGCGGCGGCAGTGCCAGAGGCACCAGCCAAAATACCGGTTTCTGTATCGTACGATACAAAGCCGGAAAGTGAGGAACCACCGGCACCAATGGCGCCGACCGAATTGAACAAAATCATGAACCCTGGGGATGATGTGAACGCCTCAGAACTGGCGCGCTACGAAAGTGCGAGCCCAAGCAGAAGGAGACGCACATGAGCAAAATCGCCGTAGTGAATTTCAGCGGTAACACCGGCAAGACGACTGTATCCGATCAGTTGTTGTCGCCACGGATGGACGCGCCGCGCTTCGCCATTGAGACGATCAACGCAGGGGCTTCTGATACTGCCGCCGAGATCGAGCGCATGAAGGGTCGCCAGTTCGGCGAGCTGCAAGAATGGCTGATGGTAGAAAGCAAAGCGGTGGTCGACGTGGGGGCGTCGAACGTCGAAGATTTCTTCAAGTACATGGGGCAGTTCGCTGGCTCGCAAGAAGAGTTCGATTACTTCCTGGTGCCCACAGTCAGCGAGAAGAAACAGCAGGCCGACACGATCAACACAATCAAGACGCTTTCCGCGCTTGGCGTACCAGCCAAGCGAATCTTGGTCGTGTTCAACAAGGTGCAGATCGACGATGCAGACGACCTGCCGCAAACCTTCTCGGCGGTGTACGGCTTTCACAAGCTGGAGAATAAATTCACCCTCAACCCTGACGCGGTGATCTATTCCAACGAGGTGTTCGAGCGGCTGCGTGCGCTCAAGAAAAACATTTCCGAGGTCGTGCAAGACACCACGCCATACCGCGAACAGTTGAAAGACGCGAAGACCGAACAAGACAAGGAACACGCTATACGGATGATCTCGGTTCAGCGCCTGGCTAAGTCGGCCTGGAAGAACCTCGATGACGTGTACGCGGCGCTGTTCGGGAAAGGGAAGTAACGGCGATGGCCAAGGATCCGACAACCGCCCGCGAAGCGTTGGCGGTTCAGATGATGGAAGACATTGACGCCCTGGTGCGCCGTCTCGAAGAAGTGGACGGCGAACTGGGGGCGAAACTGGACCAGGCGATCAAGGACGGCGCGGCCAAGGCGTTGCTGCAGACGCGGTTGAACTTCGAGTCAATGATGGAAACCCAGCAGGTCGCGTTGCTGCAGGCTGGCCGTGAGGCCGCCGCCAGGATCGGTAACGAGCTGAACCGCAGTTCGGCGCCGCTGATCCTCGCAGCCGGAGGGCTGCGCCGTTGGTTCTTGGCGTTCACGCTTACGGCGTTGGTATCAGCGATTGTCGCCGGTGCCGTGGGTGCATTCATCGGGTATCGACTGGCAACAATGTGAGGGGGTGCGCCCCCTTTTTTGGGGGTTATCCTGTATCGTACGATACAGGATAACCTTTCCGTATTGCCACAACCCTCCCCCCGTAGGCGATCAGGCCAGGGGGGATTTCTCGCGTGCGAGAAAAGGAGGACACATGACCGCAACTGCCAGTCAGGAACTGTACGAAGAAATCGAAGGCGCCTATGCGTACTTCAATGAGGTGCTGTTTGATGGCCAGCTCCCTGGCTGCCTGTTCACGTTGCAGCGCAAAAGCAACACGTTCGGGTACTACTCTGAGTCGCGCTTTCTTCGCCGGAATGGCGACGGAAAGAGCGATGAGATTGCGCTGAACCCTGCCTATTTCGCGCACCGTCGCGTTGAGCAGACGCTTTCGACGTTGGCACATGAACAAGTCCACCAGTGGCAGGCCCATTTCGGCAGACGCTCGCGCTCCGGTTATCACAACGCGGAATGGGCGAACAAAATGCAGTCCATCGGGCTGATGCCGTCCGACACTGGTGAGCCTGGCGGGAAACGTCATGGCCAACAGATGACGCACTACATCATCGAGGGCGGGCCGTTCGATCTTTCCTGCAAGGAATTGATCGACCAGGGCCGCATGTTGTCGTGGATCGACGTAGTAACCAAGCGGGTTCCTATGTCGGGAGTGCTGCTCTACGGGCCTGGTGGCGAGCCGGTGCCAGGCCCGGCAGAAGACCCAACGATAGACATATCGGCGCTGACTTCGGCGGGTTTGCTGCAGCCAGATCCTGGCAAGGAAGACCCGAAGAACAAGCGCAAGTACACCTGTCCGAGTTGCCACCTGAATCTATGGGGCAAACCGGGGCTTAGCGGTCGCATTCAATGTATTGAGTGCGCAGTCCCGTTTGTGGACTCGAAAGAGCTGGTCGAAGTCCCGCCAGAGGTGACGGCTGAGAGCGGCGAATAGGCCCGCGCAGATCGCGGGCGAAGCCCGAACCATTCCAACTTGCGGATCCAAGGGGGGCCCCCCCTTGGTCGCCGAAGGCATTCCGATGCAACGGCCAGCGCACACAAAAATCGCCCAGCGAGCGGGGCCCGTCAGAGGCCAGAGCGAGCGATGCAGTTATCCACGGGCCGGGAGGCTTCTTGCCCGGACGGTGGATAACTGCAGGGTGATTTCCTGAGTCGTGCGCAGATCCAGGACGCGGGCTGTTGCATTGCCCGGGCTGGCCCGGGCTATCGGATTTTTCCCTGTATCGTACGATATAAACCGAGTGGGGGACGTTGACCTGGTGCAAGCGGAGCGCGCAGCCCGGGACGGGCGAAGGCGTGAGGATCGAAGCCCGAAGGGCCAAGACCCGGCGCGCTTTTGGCCGGGGCTTGGTTTACGAGAGCCGTTTCGGCGAAGCCGAACACGCACAGCGGCGGGGTTGGGTATCAGCGCGTGTCGCGGGTTGCTCGCTACGAGCATCTACTTGGCGTCGTTTCCAACAAAGTGCACTTTCTGTTCCGTTGCTCCCCAAACCCTAGGTTGGGGGTTCCGGCGTACACCCCCAGGTTCGTTACGACACACGCCAAAGCTGATCAACCCGTGTGGTATAGCTCTGACTCATCATCTCCCGGCGCATCCCCCAATCGGGCTGGAACGGCACGCTCGCAGTACGCAACGTCCCTCTGCCCCAGCGTCCGTTAATTTCATCCAGTACCCCCATCACTCTTTCAGCGGTTTGTGGCTGGGACGTGGAAAACAGATCGTCTGTAAATTCACCGCGCTGGCACAGATTGAGTAATAGCACCTCGGCCTTGCTGTAGTTGAAACCGACCCGGAATATCTGGTCGAGCGCCCCTATAGCCGCCTTGGTCAGCAGACGAACATCATCAGTTGGGTAAGGCAGATCAACCAGCACCCCGTTGGCATACTTGGCTTCCTCGGGACTAAACATCCCTGTGCGGATGCTGACCCGGATTTTCTTGCATAGGGAGTGTTGGGCACGAAGCTTTTCAGAGGCCCGCATCATGTACGTGGCCACCGCTTCTTTGATCGGTGGCAATTCCTTTAATCGCTTGCCAAAGGCGCGGCTACAGCAAATTTCCTGCTTGGGTGGGTCCGGTTCATCCAGTTCCAGGCACGGCGTGCCGCCCAGTTCGCGGGCAGTCTTTTCGATCACCACGCTGAATTTCTTGCGCAGCATCCACGGATCGGCTTTAGCCAGGTCCATTGCCGACTTGATATTCATCCCCTCCAGATGAATCTTCATATTACGACCGATTCCCCACACTTCAGCCACGTCGGTATTGCGCAACACCCAGTCCCGCTGGAAGGGTTCACAGATGTTGACCACCCCTCCTGTTTCCGCCTGTAGCCTTTTGGCCGTGTGATTGGCGAGCTTGGCCAGCGTTTTAGTTTTGGCGATGCCGACTCCAACCGGAATGCCCGTGCAGCGGTAAACAGCCGCCCGTATCCTTCGGCCCAGCGCATCGAGGTCGCCCGGTAACCCAGTCAGATCGGCAAAACATTCATCAATTGAGTAAATCTCAGTAGCCGGAACCATAGATTCTATTAATGTCATGACTCGTTCGCTGATGTCGCCGTACAACGCATAATTGCTCGAAAAGGCCTGGATTCCATGCCGCCGCAGGTCATTCTTGATCTGAAAATATGGGGCACCCATTTTCACGAACGGTTTGGCGTCATAACTGCGGGCGATCACACAACCATCGTTGTTGCTCAACACCACAATAGGCACCTTGGCCAAGTCAGGTCGAAACACTCTCTCACAGCTGGCATAAAAAGAATTCGCGTCGATCAACGCGAATACCGGGTCAGGCTTAGTGGCCATGGCTGCGCACGCTAAAAGTCACGACGCCCCAGGTTGAATACTCTTCACCTTCCAGAATGTGCCGTGCCGGGTAGTCGCTGTTCTCGGATATTAAAATCACCCGTGAGCCTTTCAGGCACAGGCGTTTGCAGGTTGGTTCATTGTTCACGCAGGCGATGACGATGTGCCCGTGCTTCGCCTCTATAGACCTGTCCACCACGGCCAAATCGCCCTCGAATATTCCGGCACCTTCCATGCTGCGCCCACTGATGCGCACCAGATACATATGCGGTGCCCGAATGTTCAGCAGTTCGTCGAGGGAGATTTTTTGCTCGATATGATCGGCTGCCGGGGAAGGAAAGCCTGCCGGGACTTTGTGCGAGTAAAGGGGTAGTTGAATTCCCGCCTCTGCCAGCGGGCCGAGAATGGTGACGCTCATGATGCGTGCCTTTTGCTAAGCTGTACGGATATACAGTTAACTAAGCGCCGCGCTTGCGGTCAATCTTTTGTAGGGGAATTTTCGACAGGTGACAGCATGTGTGGGCGTTTCGTGCAATTTGAGGGGATGACCGTTTTTATCGAGGAATTGGCCCCGCAAGGCGAGCTATTCAGTGGCTTAGATACGGTCCCAATAGATCGGTACAACATCGCGCCGTCTACTCGCGTGCAGATTCTGCGCTGCGCGAGTGGCGGCCTGCACATCGACTCAGTGAAATGGGGCTGGTCCCCCTTTTGGGCCAAGGGTAAAAGGCCTGATCCCATAAATGCACGGGTCGAGACAGTAGCCACTAGCAAGTTTTTTAAGCAGCTCTGGCCGCAAGGGCGTGCTCTGGTTCCGGCTGAAGGCTGGTACGAGTGGGTGCAAGACCCCGCCGCGCCCAAGCTTAAGCAACCCTACTTCATTAGACTGAAACGTCAGTCACCAATGTTTTTTGCCGCGCTCGCCCAGGTTCATCCTGGAACTGAACACCAGGACGGCAACGGCTTTGTGATCATTACCGCCGCCAGTGATTCCGGCATGGTGGATATCCATGATCGACGGCCGTTGGTGCTAGCCCCGGAGTACGCCCGTGAATGGATTCAACCGGACCTGACAGCGGCCCGCGCCGAACAGATCGCCAAGGCGTGTTGCCGCCCGACTGAGGATTTTGAGTGGTTCCCGGTGGGTCGAGGGGTCGGAAATGTGAAGAACCAAGGGTCGAGGCTGATTGAACCGCTCGATCCAGCACAGAACCAAGCGCCCGACCTGTAAACCCTTAGCGTACGATTTTTTCCGAATTCTGTGGGCTCCCCAGTTAGAGCGCAGATTCTCTTAAAAAGTGGGGGTGTAGAGCCCCGCGGATTCGTCAGATTTCAACGTAGCGCGGGGTATCCCTGGCGCGGTGGCCACCGCACCAGGTGATTATTGTGTGTCGTCGCCTTCGAGATCCGACAAGCTATCTGCAAGGTCGATTTCCACCGGAAAGTTATCCGAACCGGCCACGGTAAACGAGCAGGCGCTACCGTGTTCCCCTGCGGCGATCCGCTCTTGAAAATAAAGGTCAGCTACGGCCTGTGCAGCGTCTTTGTGGTCGCCCATTACTTCGACGTCCACCGTCCAGGTTACGGTGTATTGGTTGCTCATCGCGGCCTTCCCTAACTGGTGGTCCGGCAACCAGGTCGGTTGCCGGGGCGGTGGGTTTGGGATCATGCCGCCTGGCGGATGCCAGCGGTGAAGGCGCGGAAGTCGCTCATGGTGAGCCAATCCAAATAGGCCAATGCGAATTCACGATCTTCGGCTTCTTGCTCTGCCTCGATCTCGGCGCGCAGGGCGGCAAAGTCTTCGTCGTGGTCCATGCCGCCAGGTTCTACACTAGGTCCAAATACGCGAGTAGCCATGTTGTTGCTCCTTCTCAGACTTCCCGGAGCGGTTGCCGCCGCTGGATCCGGGTGTCGAAGCGGTATTGCTTCGACGGGGTTAGTATCTCAAAACTCGCCCATCATGTAAACTATATGTAAAATTATAATTTACTTAAAATGTGCGTTCTCGCCTGCGAGAAATTGCCCTTTCGACTTGATAGCGCCACTCCCCAGCGGTGCAAAAAAGCCCACCGAAGTGGGCTTAGATGAGGGATGGTATATAACAAATGCCCCGTTATTCGTAACGCCTCGCCCTATCCTCCGGCTTTGGCGCGCTCGACTTCCACGCCCAGCCAGTGCACCAGAACACCGCATGCGTTCGCCCATTCAGTGCTGGCCTTCTGGTAGTCCGCCTGGAACTGGTCGGTTTGCGCTTGGGTCACCGGTTGCGGCAGCTCGCGATAAGCCTTCGCCTAGACATACCGAGGCGCGTTGGCTTCATCGACGGCAGCCAAGTAAGACAGCAGCGGTTCAGCATCAATCATCAGCGGCATGGTGGGGTTCCTTTGGTTGATCACGTTTAATTTTTTCCAGTTCGTCACTGAATGCACGATCCAGAAGCGATGGGCGTTTTTTCCACGGCATACGCGAAGGTAACGGCTGTGCCGCGTACAAAGTGCTTTCGCCCTGGTAAACCTGCGTCATGCGCTCCAGCTCGACGCGGATCTCGTCCTTACTCTTGCTCATTTCGTGCTGGCCTTCCCCTTGCCTGCTGGCTGGTCATAAGGCGCTGCCATTTGCCGAACCTGCTCGGCCAGCTCAGGCGGGAGCCAAACCATCACCGGCACCAACTCTTGCGCCTGGTGTTCCTCCAGGATCTTGCGAACCCGTTGCACGGCGGCATAGACAAGCTGGCGGGACACGTCAGATTGTCGCGCCAGATCCGAAGGTCGCACACCGTCAACCAATACCGCCTTGGCCATCTCAACAGTGCCGACAGCCAAACCGCGAAAGGCCGGGGAAACCTGTTCCCATTGGGCGGCTGTGTACTTTGGCTGCATTCGTTTTCTCCGTAGGTGAAGCGCCCGCAGATCTGCCAGGCGCTTTTAGCGTTTTAGTGTGGTGGTGAACCGTGAGCCTGTCGATCAGCGAACAGGGTTCCCGTAGCGCTCATGGTGACGCGCTGGATAATCATCTGATGCGTGAGGGTGGCCAGTCCTAGGAACGTCCAGTAGCGGCCATGACAGAGCGCGTAGATGCGCGTCAGATTTCCAGCCTCGTATTTTTCCAGCTTGAACGAGTAAGTTTTGCCGTCAGCGGCGAGGTCCAACACCGGGAGACGGGTCAGCGCGTAGTCATAGCGCGCCTCGGTGATTTCTTGGGGCTGCGTACCTAACGCGGCTTCCTGGGCCAGCAAGAACGCCTCTTCATCGCCCAGCACTGCGCCGGGGTGGCAGACACGCAGCTCGGGCAGCATCAGCATTCTGCAGCGGGTTGCCCACATATTCGGGCCGATCTCGCGGGCATAGTCGATTATCGAAGTTTGGCCGGGTACATAGAAAACTTTGGACATGGCTGTATCTCCTACCGCACAAGAACCGGGCGCACTAGGCGCCCGGTTGGGTGATTAAGCGGCCTGCTGAGTGCGCAGGGCCTGGGCCAGAACCCACAGGGCGCGATTCAGTTTCACGTCCTGGTCAATGCCACCAACGGCGCGGGTAGTCGCCCGGCGCCCTTGCTTGTTACGGCCTCGCAAGCCCCCCTTGATCGAGTTTTCTTGAATGCGGTTGAAAGTAGTCCACAAGTCGTTGTCGTAGTCCTGGACACGGCGCGGGCTGAGCAACTGGCTGGACGTCACCGGCGCCGGTCCCTCTTTCGGGTCGTAGCGGTAGGCCAGCGCGGCCATGGCGAAGGCTTCTTGCTCGTCCGGGCGCAGCTTGATTTGCTTCATGCACTCGCGCTGATCGTTCACGGCGTCGAACTGATTGAGCACTTCATAGGCTCCCTCGATCACGTCGCTGATTACGTCACCGCGACCGCTGTGCCGTACTTTCTGATCAATCGAGCAATCGCCGATTACCAGGCCATTGGCGCAAACAAACCGGAACATACCCGCCATCATCTGGTAGCTGCTGGTTCCGTCATGGCTGTTCAGCAGAATGATTTCGTTCGCTTCCTTGTCCATGATGGTGTTGGCATGGCGCAGGCGCAGCATGTGTTTAGTGTGTTCGCGCTTGTCGGTGTTACGAACGCGGGTTTGGCACGCCATGAATGGCTGGAAGCCTTCGGCGCGCAGTGCGTCGAGCACCTTGATCGTTGGGATGTACAGGTAACGATCGGAGCGGCTGTCGTGCGCTTCTTCGGCAAAGATCGAAGGTGCAACGCTGGCAATCTGTTCATTGCTCAAGGCTACATCGCTGCGGATCATGCAAGGGTTACGGAAGTTACTGGATAGACGCATTTTTGAATCTCCTTCGCAGAATTCCCGGAGCGGTTGCCGCCGCTGGTTCCGGGCTATCGAGGCGGTGTTGCTTCGACGTGGTAAGTATCTCAAATGCAGCGCATAACGTCAACTATTTGTAAAATGTTATTGTACATAAAGTGCTTGCCTTGCCGTGATTTATAAACTACAATCAGCCTATGAAAACGATCAAACAAACCGCCACGTTCATGACGTGGGAACGCAAGCTCAAAGATCACCGCGCAAAGGCGATCATTGCGGCGCGGGTCTTCCGGGTAGCCAACGGCCTTTTGGGTGACGTTGAGCCGGTCGGTCAGGGCGTTAGCGAGTTGCGTATTCACTACGGCCCCGGCTACCGGGTCTATTTTCAGCAACGCGGCAATGAGCTTGTGCTGTTGTTGTGCGGCGGCGACAAAAGCAGCCAGGCACGCGATATAGAAACCGCCAAGATGCTTGCCAGTCAGTGGAGTGAGGACGAATGAAAGAGCCAATCTATGAATATGATCCAGCGGCAGCGCTGACCGATCCTGAAAGCATTGCCATTTTTATGAGCGATGCTTTTGAAACCGGCGACGCTGGCTACATTGCCAAAGCGCTAGGCGTTGTTGCCCGAGCTAAAGGCATGACAGAGCTGGCCAAAGAATCCGGGTTATCCCGTGAGCAGCTTTACCGCTCGTTCAGTGACAAGGGCAATCCAACCCTAAAAACCATGCTCGCCGTCATGCGCGCTGTCGGCCTCGATCTGACAACCCGGCAACACGCACACCCTTGATTCTCGCGTGCGAGAAAAGCGGCGATTTGCTTGACGCCGCCGCTCTCGCGGGCTGCTCCGAGGCCGAGTGTTAGAGCGGTAAACAAACGCTTTTCAGCCGTCCGCGAAGCGGGCGCAGCAAACCCCCTCGATCTGGAACGCGCTGCCGCTGGTGGTCTGCTCGTCAGCGTCGGTCGGTCGCGGTAAGCCCGGACTATCCAGAGCCTGGCCGCGTGCAATGGGACCGTGGAATACCGCAGGCCCAGCTTCACCGGGCCGAGGATATGCCGCGAAAGCCCGTTGCAGGCAAGGCCAGGCGGCGGATAGGCCATTGGGGCGATCCGCTACCGAACGATGATGATGAGCCACCTGGTGAACGTGGAAGGTCGGGCAAGTCGTCCTGCAGGACGGCGCGCAGGACGAAGGCCGGAGGTAAGCGGAGCGCGCAGCCCGGAATGGGCGAAGGCGTGAGGATTGAAGCCCGAAGGGGCAAGACCTGGCAGCTTCATCGCCAGGGCTTGATTCACGAAAGCCGCCCCCGAAGGGGCACGCACGATCAGTTCAATCCGCGTTGTTGTGCGAAATTGCACTCCACTTGACCAGGCGTTTGCATTGGATTTGACCAGCACGCTTCCTAACCATGATCGGCAGAGAACGACCCGTAGCAGCCCCTCACGTCCAGCAGCAGTCTGCCAAATTGTAAACATAAATCCGTAACCAACAGATGGCTGGCTATGGCACGAATCAGGCTGACGGGAGGTAGGTACACCAGAGCTTCTTATCCTCGGCATTCCTACCGGGCTTCCAATAAACCTCGCCAGACAGTTCGTTAGGCACCTTGTAGACGATCTTCGTGTTGAGCTTGATGAGAGGGTTCAGCGACCGCAAACGGATTCCGTAGCCATCGCTCATGATGGTTTCAGTCGTATCGAATTTGAAATCTTTGTCATCCTTGCTGATGAACAAGCTGCCTTCGAGTGGTAGCCGACCTTCGTTGTCAGTGTTCTTGAAGGTCGCGTTCACGGTGAGGAATCGCGCATCAGGATCTGGCTTCACGGCGGAGTAGCGGTTGCCGGTGTCGATGGATTTGCTGATGGTGCAGTCATTAACCGTCACATCGAAGTAGCCTACTTGACCATGCATGGCTTCCTGCTTCGCTTTAAGCCCTTTGAGGTAGCTTGTGGCATAGGTGTTGTAGCTGTTCGTCGCGGTGTCGCCAATGGCGTCTATACGGCAGAAGAGAGTATCGGCGGTGTCCTTGGTCCGCTTATGGTTCTTGTTCTGCTCAATGAACGCATTTTCAGCCACGGTAAGGTCATGGGTCATCTGCAATGCAAGCCCTTTCTGCTTAGCTAGATCCTTGATTTTAAGAACATCGGCATTGAAGTCTGTGCCTTTCCGGCGTGCGTAGAAGTCGGCCAAAATCGCATCGCTACCAAGCGCGAAGCGCAGAATCTGTGCTGTCGAAATGTCCTTCTGGTTAGAGAAAAAGTAGTCGTTCTCTTCCTTTGTGAGATTGGACCCATCGAACGTTACGGCTGAACAATCAGGCAGTTCAGTCTTCGTTGTGCCCTTTTTGGCAGTTGCGGCAGAGGCGAAGCCGGGTATTGCGAGACAGGTCATCAGGGCCAAGGCAAGGCGGCTGCGGTGCATTTCAAATCCTTTGTGCAAGTGGTGTGATGGGCGAAGCCTATTCGTATGGCATGCGGCTATCAACTGAGTCGTCCCGCATTTTATAGACACGCTCGAATGACTGCTTCTGGCCGATTCTGTTGAAAAAGT
>NZ_JBTMNC010000003.1:0-43596 GCF_054481235.1 Pseudomonas fluorescens group sp. PF-69
AGTCACCGGGTACTTGTCGACCTCGTCGAACAGCACCACACGGATCGGCCGGCGCGCCAGGTTGTCCGGGCTGCCGGCGCCGACCAGGGCCAGAAAGCCACCGGGGAACGCCTTGTACAGCAGGGTTTCGTCCTTGTTGCGGCTCTTGCCCTGGCTGCCCATGATTGCGCGCAGCACGGGCGTGATGCGGATCAGCGGGCTGATGCGTTCCTTGGAAAACTGCTCGGCGGCGTCTTCCTTGGGCTGCACCAGCAAGATCGGGCAGGGGTCCAGGTGCGCGAAGTAGCCGGTGACGTTCTCCAGAAAGGCCGTTTTGAGCAGCTGGGTCGAGACCATGGCGGAAATGGTCCGCACGCCCAGCTCGGTCACGGCCAACATCAGGCCTCGGGCGACCTCGACGGTCGATGTATCCCAATCGCCGGAGGTGCTGCCCGCTTCGGGGGCCAGCTTGCGGAACTTGTCGGCCCAGGCCGGCAGGCTGATGCGCGGCGGCGGGGCCATGGCCCGTTGAATGGCGCGATACAGCCGCTCAATCTTGTTCGGCTTCGAAGTCGAGCACCGGCTCGCTGAGCTGACTGATTTGTTTGTGGACGTATTCATTGAGCTGGGCGACCACCTTGTCACTGTCGATATCCAGCTCGGCGGCGATCAGTGGCCCGACCTTGGCCGGCCAGTTCAACCAGGCGTCGCGCTGTTGACGGAAACTTTTGAACAACACCCGCTCGACCAGGGCCAACTCGACCAGCTCGCCGGTTTTCTCTTGAAACTCCAGCTCGCGCAGCTTGGCGAGATAGTTTTCCTTGATCCGCTTGGCCTCGTTGAGGGTGTGCGGCGCGCCGTTTCGGGCGATGTCTTCGGCGGCGTCGAACTCCGGCGTACCGGGTTCGGGCGGGGCAGTCTTGCGGGGACGTTTGGGCGCGTCAGAGTTGTTACCTGACGCGGCGGAATTCTTGTTACCTGGTTTGTTACCCGTCGTCGGTTTTTTGGCGACTCGCGCCCGGGCCGAGGTAACAGATTTGGCCGGTGGCGAGCGGTACTTATCGAGCAATTTTTTCGAGGCCGTTTCATCGACCTGATCGCCCTGCATCACCAATAAATTCTTGGCTTTCCAGGTGGTGACCGTCTTGCGTGACACGTCCATGATTTTGGCGAACGTGGATTGGCTGACGATGGCCATAAAAAACTGTTACCCAATTTTCAAAATTCATAGCTGGGGCTGCAGCGCGGCGCGCAATGCCCACGCTGCAGGAGAGCCCAGGAGGGACCCAAACAAGGGGGGGGGTGCCTATGGCCCTCCTACCCACCCCGTCGGACCCTCCCGGGCGGGCCGGTGACGTTATCCGGCGCCGTGCCACGGCCGTCCTTGTGACCTCTCTCGGTCGCTCACGGGATCAGCTGGCGGCTGATGCGCTCCGGGTCAGTATTCAGGTACACCGCTGACCAGCGCGCCCTCGTTTTACGATTTGGGCCGAATACGGTCACTTGCGCCCGTGACTCAGGAACCACGTCGATCTACTTCATGGCGCACCCCCCCATAACTTTTTGAACATCAAACTAATCAAAAAAACTTGAGCAACAATTAACGCGCACAGCAATGGCTTATAACTAACAACTGCCGACGCAACCGAACAAACTAGCGCCGCATTTACATACTTGTCGTTAAACATTCTATTTGGCCGTTGTTAGTGCTTTATCCATCGCCGTGGCAAACACGGCATTAAACCGACGATCCACCAAACTTTGCGCGCGACTGCGATAGTTGAGGCGTTTATTTACCGGCAGCGCATCACCAAAACGAATTAGAAGTTTCAAGCGCCCCGTTGTATTAGCCCCGCGCTTCACCTCGCCGCCCTGATGGGAGCGGCCGCGCTCACTCCCTTTTGGTCGAAAGTAAGCCCGCTGCCAAACACCGTTGACAACGCCAGACTTCGTCTTAACCGGCCCAATAAAAATATCCGGGCGGGCCTTGAGTCGGGCCAGGATTCCGCGCGGCAACTGCCCGTTGGTATTGAGCTTGATGTCTTTCGGGTTGAGCAATGCTTTACCCGGCAGCACATGGTTGCCGCCGTCTTCATACGGCTGCAGGTAGCGCGCCGCGATCGGTTTGACGAACACCAGCGCGGTCAAGTTGTCCTTGCGCGCGCCGCGCATGCCGACGGCGTTTTTGGTAAAGGCCTTGGGCTTCTTGAACGTGTGCGCGATGTTGTCACTTTCATCGGCTTGCACTTCTTTTGCTAACTCGGTCAGCGCCGTAGTTGTAGCAAAAGCAATTTGTCTGAATGCCATGTCTGAGAGGCTTTTACTGATTTCCTTGATATTGGATCGTATCGAAATATTAAGAGCATCAGACATGGGCTTTTTCCAACTTGTTAACCGGCGGGCTGACTGGCCACTTTCGCGCGCACTTGATTTTGCTTGGCCTGATAACAGGCAATGGCGGCGCTTTGATCGATGGCGTAGTTCACCAGGTCGGCAACGGTGTCGCCTTCCATCCCGGTCATGGCGCAAGGCGTGAGCATCGCGTCAGGGATGGACAGGCGGATTACTTGCGCTTGGATCAACTGTTGCGGTTGATCGACGGAACAGCTGCACAGTAGCAGCAGGCAACTTGCTATTAAGCAAGTCTTTATCAGCGGGCGTTGCATGAGCCACCACCTGGGCGAAGGCACTTCGCGTGGTATTGCGCTGCGCCTCGATCAACGTCAGTTGATCAGCCAGCGCGGCCAGTTGCTGTTGGTCGGCAGCGCGGTCGGCTTCCAGGGTCGCCAAGGCAAGGGCCTGCGATTGGTTAGCGTCGCGCGCCGCCTTTAACTCAGTGGTCGCTGTGGCCGCCGCGCTCTCTGCCTTGTGCAACTGCCACTCGATGTAAGACACACCGCCGAGCAGCACCAGAACGCACAGAATCAGCGCGAGGGCCGCTTTCATTGCTTCGGCGCAACCATGGCCTGCGCACGGATGGCCGCCGCATCGAACGCGGTTTCGAAGTCATGGCCCAAGTCCATGGCGAACGACACCAGGTTTTTCAGCAGGCCGACGAACATGTCCGCCGGCGCCGCCAGTGCGCTGAGGCTTTCCAGCTCGTCGCGGTCTTCGCCTTCGCCATCAGAATCCAGCGGCGCCAGGCCGAGCGCAGGGATGGACGCAGCAACTGGCGCAGTGTCAACCGTTGGAGCAGCGGCAACAGGCGCGACAGCCGCAGCCGGGGCCGCAGCAGCAGCAACAGCGGCAAGGCCGAAGCCGGCCGACAGGCTGTTCTCAGCGACCAGGGCAGTGGACGTGCCGGCAGCGGCAGCAGGGTCAGCAACAGCAAGACCGACAGCGTCAGGCGAAGCATTGAGAGCCACACCGGCAGCGGTGTCGGGGGCGGAAGTGTCGACAAGTTCCAAATTGATAGCTCCTTTTGCGGGCAATGGCCAGCGGGTGGTAAGGGCGCGCAGAGTCGCCCAAAGATGAAAACTCATAGGTTCAGCTCACATAACCAGCGCTCGACCGAGCGCCGAACCACGATCCCGGCACAACTGGACGCGCTCAGCTGGCAGTCACGACCGCCGGCGTAGTGGTACAGGGAAATAGCCGCTGCGCCGCCGGCGTAATCACCGGCGTTGAACTTGGTGCGGATCGACGACTTGGCCAGCGTCCCGCTGCCGACGTTCAGCGTGAAATCGGTCAAGGCCCCTTCGCAGGGCGCCGAGAGCGGCACGCTGATCAGGCGCTTGACGGCGCGGTTAGCCACCGCCAAATCGGCTTGGCGGTAGGCTTCGCACTGCGCCTCTGTCGCCACCAAACCCGGCACCACGTCAGGGCCGGTATGGCCGTCACAGACGGTCCAGATCCCACCGACGTCCTGGTAGGGCACGTAGCGGGTGCCTTCAAAGAAACCACTAAGACTGCCGGCGATGGCCAGCGCCGTGCCGGCCAGCGGGATCACCAACCCGCGCGGCAGCTTCATCCCTTCCACCACTGCGAGCGTGTCCACGGCTTCGACACCAGCCAGGGC
This sequence comes from Pseudomonas fluorescens group sp. PF-69, assembly GCF_054481235.1. Lineage (NCBI taxonomy): Bacteria > Pseudomonadati > Pseudomonadota > Gammaproteobacteria > Pseudomonadales > Pseudomonadaceae > Pseudomonas > Pseudomonas fluorescens group sp. PF-69. The sequence continues at coordinate 3,998 of NZ_JBTMNC010000003.1, forward strand.
AGCCACTGCTTACGAACATGGTTGAGGATGATCAGCGCCGTATAGATGATGGCTAGCAGCGAGGCCCAGCTATTGAGCGGCAAACCGAAAAACAGCGTTTGCGCCGCGACATACACCGGCGGCGCGGCCACGCCGGCGTCCTTCGCCAGTTCCAGGGCTCTCGACATGATAAAAACTCCAGACGAAAAAAAACCCGGCGGGGCGGCCGGGCAATAAAGAGATGTCGCGAAATAAAAAGAGCGCTGAATCGGGGCATTCAGCACCCGGCAGGCTGGGGCCGGGGTTACTGCAAAAAAATGGCCTGGCGAGGATGGCCGGAGAGGGTCAGCGGTGGCGCGTCAATCACCACGCTAGAACAAAAGATAAGGAAAGCGGCCAGAACTGTCAAACCGTTTTGCATAAATCAAATATTTTTGCATTTCGCTAAATGCACGCCATTGTGACCAGTCACAGCAACAGCGAGGCCGGGCCGCGCTTGAACCAGCAGGTGGCATACCCCGGATGGTCACCACCACAGCCTTGTGGCAACGGCTTGTGGCACTGCCCACAGGCTTGACCCTGGACGTCCTGCAGTTGCTCCTGCAGCCGCGCATAGTCGCGACGGATCAGCGTACTGAGGTATTCGTTGAGACCGTAGGGTTCAGCCAGGCCGCCGCGCACCAGGCAGCCAAAGCGCACCATGTCCAATTCACGGTTCGACAGGGCCAGTTCCTTGCGCTCGATGCCCAGGGCTTTGTCGCGCAGGCGCTGGGCCTCTTTGCGCGCGTTCTGTTCATCTTTGGCTTTCTGCGCCTGGGCCTTTTGCTGGGCCTTGGTCGGCGGCTTGGTGCGACTCATGCGCGCGCCTCGCGGTAACCGTGTAGCAGCTGGGCCAGCACACCCAACCCTTCCCGCACATAGAGCTGACCCGCCAAACCGCCATCGGCGTCGTGGATTTCTTTTAAGCGATAGACCACCTGGCTCGCTATGCCTTTTTCAGAATCCCAGGTCGGGTACAGCCGGAACGGCGGCAGTTCCTCGACGATGGTGCGCGTGCCGTCCAGCGGACCGCCGAGGAACAACACGGCATGGCTCATGGGTGCACCTGTGCCGCCGCGCGGTCCAGGCGTTCCAGCTCATCACGGCACAGCGCGGCGGCGCGGACCAGGCAGCCACGCGGCGTCTCAACCGGCCAGTGCAGCGGATCCCACGGAAAATACCGGGGCACGTAGGCCCGGTTATTGTTCAGCGCCGAGTGCAGGTAGGCCGTCGCTTCCAGGGCCAGCTCGCCCGAGGTGTAGGCATCATCCCGGCACGCTGGAAAGCCGGCCCGTTCATGCTCCAACTGTCGGGCCAGGCGCGCGGCCTGAATCTCCTGCTCGGCCTTCGAAAGCGACACCGGGGCGGATCCTGGCAGGCCCTGCAACAGCTTGACCGCGGCCAGCAGCGCCGTGCGGTACTGGCCGAAGGTTTGAAAGGTCAGGGCGTGCGCGTCGTCGCCGATCAGACGGGCCAGCCGGGCCAGGGAGGTTTGTTCGCTCATCCGTCGACCCTCACGGTCGAGCCCTTGAACCAGCCACTGCACACCGCGCCCGAAACGCGGCGCCCCACTGGGCTCACGGCCGTAAACCAGGTCTCGAAACGATCGTCGTCGGCGCATTTTGAAAAGGCCAGCAGCGGCTCGCGGCTGACTTCGATCCCGGTGTAGCCGGCATCGAACAGGGCGCGCTGGGCTGCGTCCGGGGCATAACAGCCGGACAGACCCAACAGACCGACACCCAACAACAGAATCCGCCTCATGGCCGACCCTCCGAGGCCAGGGCGCGGATGATCGACCGGAGTGCGCCTTTCAGTTGCGCCTGTTGCCGAGCCAGCTGGCGGGCGCAGCTCAGGGCGCGCCGGCGCGAGTAAAAGGCCCGGGGCGGCAAGCCCTTCAACACGTCATGGGCATAACGCACGTCGGCATTGCTGACCTGAACCATGGCCACCTGGGCCGCACCGTGGTGCGCCGTGCGCTTGGCGTCGACCAGGTACAGGGTCTGGCCAGCGCGCAAAGAGGAAAGGGAAGGCTTACGCGACATGGACTAGGCTCCTGAAAGGCCGCTGACGCTGCGATGTCGAACGCGGGAAGGGCGAGCCCAGGGCCCGCGCCTGATCGGCGATTAGACGCGCATTGAGGCCGGCGGCCAGGGATTCGATGTGTTTGCGGCTGTAGCTGTAGACCCCGGCCGGACCCATCAGGCGGCTGACGCGATCGCGGGCGGCGTTGCTGTCGATGGGCACGGCCAGGGCTTCATGGCGCCCGGAATTGCTCAGCAGCGGGTGAACCAGCACGTACAGGGTCTGGCCCTGGCGGAGGGTGGAACGGGTGGGTCGAGTCATGAGCGGGCGCCTTAAAATCAAACCGTTTTTGATAAATGCAAAACGATTGTATTCCTAAGCGCCCGCCGTGCACAACGTCCTCCTAGCTTATGTACGCCTAAAAGGCCGCCGAGGCCGCGCCGGTCGTGGCTTGCAGTGCGACGGCTGATTCTTCGTGTCTTGGTGACGTCTTGGCGTGCAGGGCGGCAAAACCCCGCGCATCGAGCCAGGCGTGCCAGCGCTGCAGGCCGTCGCGCTTGCGTTCCTCGGCGTGGGTGTGGATGTAGGCGGCGTTCAAATCCTTGAGCTTGTGGTTGAGCAGCAGCTCGCCGATCAGGTAGTCGATGCCCAGGTCGAGCCAGGTGGTGCGCGCCAGTTTGCGCAGGTCATGGCTGGACCACTCGCCGGCTGAATAGCGCGCGTAGACTTCCAGGGCTGCCCGTTCGGACAAGGGTTGGCCCTGACGCTTGCCCGGGAACAACCACACCCCGCTGTAACCGGCCTTGACCTGGCGCGCCCGGTAGCGCTGCAGCAGGCCCTGCAGCTGCGCGGTGATGGGGATGTTCAAGGCTTCGCGGGTCTTGGCGTTTTCCGCCGGGATGTGCCACCAGCCGCCGCCGTTGACGTGCTGCCAGCGCGCCAGGCGGGTCTCGTTGATGCGCGTGCCGTGGGCCAGCTGCAGGGCCACCAGCATCACCTCGCCCGGGCGCTCGTCGAAACGTTCGGCCAACTGAGCCAGCAGCGGACCGATCGCCTCGGGCCGGATGCGCATGGCCTTGGCGCGGATCGCCACGCTGGAAAAGTCGGAAAACTGCATGCCGAGCAGCGGGTCCACCTCTACCAGCTGCAGCTTGGTCGCCTGCTTGCAGATCACCCGCAAGGCCGACCACACCAGGCGCGTATGGGCGAGCGAGCATTGCCCCTGCAGCGGCCAGATCAACTGGGCGTCCAGGGCGGCGCGGGTGCAGTCGATCAAGGGCAGGGCGCCGACCTTGGGCCGCAGGTGTTTACGAATGGCCGAGCGCACGGTGGCGATGCGCCGGCGCGACAGATTCCGGTTGGTCGCCAGGCGCGTCTCGTACCAGACCAGCAGGTCGTTAAGGGTGGCGTACCCGCTGACTGAGGCGGCGTAACCGGGATCATGGGCGTAGCGGGCGAGGATGCGCGGCAGGGCCTCCTTGAGCGCCTTGGCGGTCAGCGCTGGCCAGCTGCCCACCTTGCGCCAGAGGTCTTTGCCATCAACGTGACGCACCAGGTGCCAACTGGCGGCGGAACGGTCCTTTCCGTAGCGCAGGCGCAACGGCAAACGCGGGTCGTTGAGTTCGCGAATGTCCGGGTCAGCGGCATGACGTTTGATCGCCGCCTCGGTGATCTCGGTTTTCAGGGTGCGGGCCATGGGAAAGCCTCCAGGTGCGCGCCGACGGCGAACGGCAGGCAGCCGAACGCCGAGGCAAGGGGAAGGGTAGAAGGTGACGCGGGGGTATGGCGCGCGAACGCGCCGTTTTAGGCGTGACGGATCACGCCGAGGGGTTGAGTTCCGGGCGCAGCGCAAACAGCGCGCGGCGATGGCGGCGCGCCACCGGCAGCGGCTCGGCGCAGCCCTGCAGCTGCAGCCAGTAATCGGTGGTGTTGTGCGCGCGCCAAACGCGGGCGATCAGGTCCAGGCGCACCAGGTGCGCGCGGTGACAGCGGAAAAAGCCCGGCATACCTTCGCGTTCCAGGGTGGCCAGGGAATCCTCCAGCAGCACCTCCTGGGTCGCTGAATAGACGCTGACGTACTTGTCGGCCGCCTGCAGGCGCACCACCTCGGCACGCGGCAGGGCCTTGATCGCCCGACGCCCAAGAACCTGCACAAACTCCTCGCGCGGGGTGTTCATGGGCGACTGTCCAAGGGGGTAAAGAGCAGGCCGGGCAAGCCATGGGCGTGCAGCTGCAGGCCGTCGATCAGCAGGTCAAAGGCGCCCTGCAGGGTCGGCGCGTCCAGTCGGGACAGTTCCGCCTGGGCCAACTGCCGGGTGCGATCGGCCGGCGCGCACGGCGCAATCGGCGTCAGCGTCGGCGCGCACAGCTCCGACAGGCGCTGACGCACCGGCAACGGGTTGTCCAGGTCAGCCAGGCCAATGGCCCACAGCGCCACGGCCGCCGGCGTGGTGGGGCGCACGAACAGGAAGCCGGCGCGCTGACTGGGGGTCATAAACGCCACGGCGGCGACAAACCCGGCGCCCAGCTCGCGCTCGACGTAGGTCCGATCGAACTGGGTCAACGCCGCCTGCAGGAAAGCATCCAGCGGCTGACCCTCACCACGCAGAGCGTGATGGGTCACGACGCGCGCATCGAGCCCGAGGGCGGCACTGTAAGCATTCAAGCGCGCCAGAGGGATTTGGTCAGGCTCCTGACCGAGCCAGGCGAACAACGGGTGGGATTTCATGCGAGGGGTGTCTCCAGTTTCAGCGCGGCGGCCACGGCCTGGCGCGCGGTAGTGAGGTGGCGGCGATAGGTGCGATCGCTGATGCCCAGGGCCTTGGCGCGGCGCACGCTGGTGGCGTTGATCGGGTCATAGCCTTGAATGCCCCGACGGCTCAGCACGTTGTCGATCCCGGCGTCGTGCTCCAGGCGCAGCACGTCGGCGGCCAGCAGGTCGGTGGTGGCCAGGTGCAGCACGCAGGCCTCGATCGCCGCCTCCCAGTCATCGATCGGGCCTTTTTTCGGGCCGCTGTTGCCGCCGAAAATCAGGTGGCCCTTGCTGTCCATCCAGCGCGCCAGAATGCTGCCGCCGCCCAGGCCCACGCCCAGGCCAGCGGTCCAGCGCGCCCATTTTTCCAAATGGACCTTGAGGCGCTTTTGCGTCCTTGGGGTCATCCTTCACCCCCATGCTCGCGAGCCAGCAGGTAGCCGTCGCGCTTGTTGCGCTTGCAACTGGGGTATCGCAGGTCGCTGGGGCAGAACGACAGGCCCAGCATGGTCTCGGCCCGGGCGCAGCCCTTGCAGCCCAGGCGGTGCAACTCGTCCGCCTCCACCTGCTGGGCCGGGTCGCGGTAGGCGTAGTGAGGCAAGGCCATCAGCGCCCCCGGCGCGCATCGAGCAACGACTGGCTCAATGCTTCCAGTGGGTCAAGGTAGTGCCGGCAGCCGCCGACCATGCCAGTTACGGGCAGGTCGCCTTGGGCCAACGGAATCACTTCGCTGGGCTGGCCCATGACGTACCACATGCGTGCGCCGTACTCTTTGAGCAACTGGGCTTCCTCGACGGTTTGCACGTGCGTCACCAGCAGCACCTGGACGCCGGCGGGGCGTTGCTCCAGGGCGGCGCGCAAGTGGTGCACCCGCGAACCCGCCAGGCGCACCGCAATCGGGCAAGCAAAGGCCTGCAGCTCGGGGCGTTTTTGCGGGTGGACCAGGGCGCGTTGGATTTCGTGGCGGGACTCAGGCGAGCCCCCATAGAGGCCGATAATCAGCATTGGGGCGGGTTCCTTGCATGGCCGCCTGACAGGCAGCCGGAGGGGTGATAGGCGGCGCGTGGCGCGCCTTAGCGGGAGGCTTTTTGCAGGGCGGACTTGCGCACGAGGGCCAGTTGCTGGTGGATCGTCGACGGGCTGACATCGCCGCCGGCGACCGCCTGCAGTACGGCCTGGGTGGCCTCGTCGACGGTTACGTTAGACGCGCACCAGCGGCGGAACAGGGCTTGCGTCTCGGGGGTTTCGAGCAGCCAGCCGGGCATGGCCAGCTCGCTTTGGCACCAGGCGGCCCAGGCCGCTGCATCCGGCATCAGCGTCAGGTGGACCGGACGCGCCGCCCACGTCGGCGCCCAGGCAGGACCGGGCTCGAAACGGATGCGCGATGGCTCATCGGTGGCCTGGGTGGTAAACACCTGCAGCTCGCGCAGCACAGTGACTAAGAGGTCGTATTCGTGCGGCGTGGCCTGCAGCAGGCCCAGCCATTCGGCATAACCGAGGCAGGCGCCGGCAGGACCGCAGAGCGACAGAATGGTGGCTAGACGACCGACCCCGGCGATACCCACGCGCGCGCGCACCGTCATCAGCAGCGGGTCTGCGACAAGGCTTTCCATCATAGGCAGGACGGTAAGGGCACTAATTTGGTGCTGGGGAGTCATACAATCAGCCAACATAAAAATACATTTAATATTGATTAGTACAATATTTTTGTATTTTTAGCCGCACAACACCGCAGTTGCAACAGATTTTTATGGTGATGTGCAAAAAGGTTGTACTATTTACGCATAAATTGACAAACCTAAGTTGCAAAACCGCACCCCCAAAAGGATCCGACTTTTATGATTATCGACACCGAGTCGCCGATCAGCGAGCGCTTGGCCAAAGCCCGCCAGCGTTTGAAAATGAAAATCGATGACGTCTGCGCGCGCATGCCCAGCCGTCCTAGCACGTCGAAATATCACGCTTGGGAACGCGGGCGCGCCATGCCGAAAATACCGACGATTTTGGAGCTGGCCGCCGCCCTGGAAGTGGCGCCGGGCTACCTGATGGGTATTACCAACGATTACCGCACCAACCTGGACAGCGGCTACCCGTGCCTGGAAGGCACCACGGTGATTAACGCCGAAGGCGCCGCCGTGCGCATCGCCACGGACAAAAACGCCGCGTTTAGCGCCCTCTATTTTGAACAGGTGGGCCTGACGCCCGAACGCTGCATCCTGGTTAAGGCCACTGACTCCAGCATGTCGCCGACCTTGAGCAAAAACGACCTGGCGCTGATCGATCACAGCAATAAAACCCCGCGCGAGCGTGATCTGTACGCCTTACTGGTCGATAACCGGATCTGGTTTCGCTGGCTGGAGCCCGAGCTAGACGGCTCGATCAAGGTCATCAACCACGACGGCCGGGAAGTGGTCGCCAAAGATGAAAGCCTGGTGATTATTGGTCGAGTCACGGCCATTTTGCATTCCCGCTAGAAAAACCCCTGTTACAGGTCCTTACAAAGTCGTTAAAATACAAAAACGTTGCATTTGTATATAAATTCGTCAAAAGGATCCGCTCGAATGCCCGAAAATCCACTGTGCGCGGCCACCTTCCACGCCGTAAGCGATCACCTCTCTGAAAGCGCACACCACATTGGCAGCGCCGTGGATACGGTGACCTTGTACTTCATGCAAGGAATGCTCGGGCCCAATGAGCACGAACGCTTGAAATTCCACCTGCTCAAGGCGCAGCACACCCTCCAGGTAGCCCACGATCGCCATCTGTCCAGCGAGCCCGCCGGCGGCCTCTTTGAGGCGACCAATAACCTCTTGGTGTAACTCCCCCCCATTCAACGGATTGAAACAGTCATGACCACTCGCGAACAGGTCTCTGAGAACCTGATTATCACCCCCGGCCAGAACCTGACCCAACGTGAACTGGGCCTACTGGCTTGCATGGCTGAGGGCTACACCATGCCCGAACAAGCCCAGGCCACAGGCCTGCATGAAGAAGCCTTGCCGCTGGTCGAGGGCCGCATACGCGGCAAGCTGGGCGCCCGGACCCAGGCCCACATGATTGCCCGGGCCTTCGTGCTTGGCGTGCTGCGCCCACGGCACCTGATGATCATCGGCCTCGCGGCCGGGCTGGGCTACTCGGCGCTGACCTATCTCAACCACAACAACGCTGACCTAGGCTCGCGCATCGACATGGCCACCGAGCACATGGGCGCCGCGACCGTCGACCCGCACTACGTCGAGTTGCGCAACCGGCGCGGGCATTGATCGCGGCCCGTTCCACCCTCGAAAAAAGCCCCGCCAGGACCCTGCCTGCCGGGGCTTTTTAGTGTCTGACGCTAACCGCTCACACGGCGCCAGAATCCAGCAAACGGCGCAGGGCAATCCTGATCACCGCATTACGCGACAGCCCAGCATGCTGGCGGAAGGCATCCACCTCATCTAAAAAACCTTGCTCAAGGGCCGTCGGAAACTTGACCAGCTTGCCCCGCTGCACGCTCTCGGCCTTGCTGTCCGGCGCCGGCGCCGCGATCAGGGCGGCTTTTTGCGCTTCCTCGGGGGCATCGCTGGCGGGTTTTGGAGCGCGTTTAATAACAGCCATAGGATATTGTCCTGATACTTTTTAGATCTTATTTGGATATTAAATAAATACCCAAAGGATATGTTTTTCGATTAAAACAGCGCGGCCAGCAGTTCGTCAATTTCTTTGACCGCCTTGGGGTCGCGCGGCTTCATTTCCCTAACGGCCAGACCGCGCGCTGACGCCGCCGCAATGGACTTGCGCTTGACGATGTTCAGGTCGAGCAGCTGCAGCTCGGGAAAGCTCTCAATCGACTTGCGGGTGTCGAGGTTATCGCTGGAAAACTTCTTGGCCTCGGCCATGTTCAGGTAGGCATAGACCGGCAGCGGGTTGTCGCCACGCGAGGCCTGAATCTCCCGGATCAGCGGCACCAGTTCATCCTCCAGAGCGTCCAGCTCAAAATCGCCGGGCGCGATCGGCACCAACATGACGTCGGCGATCATCATCGCATGGCGAAAGGCCGAGCTGTCACGGCCGCCGGCATCGATAACGATATCGTCGTACTTGTCCAGCTGCCGCAGCACCTGGGTACGCAGCTGCTGGCCGTCCGGGTACGCGACTAGGGTCACGCTCGGCGTGAGGCCGGCGGCGTCCCGCCGATCGATCGCATTGGACGAAGACGACTGCCGGTCAGCATTGACCAGCAGCACGTCCTTGCCCTGGCACGCACGACCCACCGCCACCTGTACCGCATTGGTCGACTTGCCGATTCCGCCCTTGGTGTTTCCCACCACGATAATGGACATAGTGTCGCCTCCCCTCATGTATCGTTTAGATACGCAAAGGATATCCTATGGATATCTAACGTCAATTCTTTTCGTATCTTTTTGATATCTTTTTACCATTCCACGGTCGCCACCGGTACGCCCCGCTTGCGGCAAAAACTGGCCACCGCCTTGAGGCTTTTCCAGTAGCGCACCGGCTCGCGCTTGGAACGAATCGGGGTCAGGCGGTTGCGCGAATCACCCAGGCGAATGGAAATCGTCCATTGCTCGGACCCGTCCACCTCACTCAACCCCATGTATTGCACCACCACCTCGCGCGCGGAGTGGTTGCGGATATGGGACAGAAAGGTTTCCTCGGTAATGCCGCGCAACGGGCGGCTGTCGGGGTCGCGGGTGGTCATGGGGCTGCCTGTGACGAAAGTGGGGTCTTTGTAGCGGGTCGCGGCGCACAGGGCAAGACCGAGCGCATAAACCGCTCTAGCCTGGGGCTGCTTGGGAGGTGGTGCGGTCGATAACAGCGTGACCGGTCACAACAGGGGTCAACGCGCGAGCTGTTGCGTCGCGCGTGAGGGATCACGTCAGCGCGAGGCCTGGGCTCATTGCGAACCGCCGAGCCAGGCCGGCCCCTGGGCCAGCACCAGGCGCGCGCGCAGCGTATCCACGGGCGCGCCTTGAGGGTCGGTCAGCGGCAAGTTCGCCTGGGCGTCATCGATCGGCTTGACCACCTTCTCGGTCAAGTCGCGGCATTGCTCAGTGCCGTACTGACGGCGCATCACCTCCAGGGCTTCCTCGCGCGAGCGGGCGGCCACCACGTCGGTGTCGTCAACCCAGTACAAGCGCAGCGCCTGGCCGGCCAGCTCCTGGTCGAGAATGGCCTGGCGCACACAGTTGGCCAGGCCGGCGCCTTCGCTGAGCTTGCCTTTATAGATGCGGGGCATGGTGGAACCTCCTTGGCGGCAACTCAATGCGAGGGGCAGTCATTGAAATTCGTCCTCCTGCAGCACGCGCGGATCCGCGCGGCGAGCCAGGCGCGCGCACTCGCGGGCCAGCTCGGCCGGGCTGTAGTTCGATAACACGGCGATCATGCTTTTGAGCCGGGTCTTGAAATAGCCGGCATCCAGCGCGCCGGCGTCGGTCTTCGGCAGGCCTGGGGCATCCCGCTGCACGCCGAGGCGCACCTGGGCGGCGGCCACCGCCTTGCGCCCATGCGCGGCAAAGCCTTCGGCGGCGATCGGGTGATAGCCCTCGCTGACCATCATGTCGGTGAACCATTTCACGTACTGGCCGGCATCCTCCAGGTCGTCGGCGCTGTCGACCGCCTCGATCGCCGCCACCAGTTTCATGGCCCGCGCCTCCAGGGCCTGGACTCGATCGAGGGTCAGCGCTTGCGCTTCCTTGGCTTTCTTGCGCGCCATCATGCGCCCCCTGTTAGCGTGCGCCAGGCCCACGGCTGCACCCGGTAGATTCGGTGCGAATACACGTCAACACCGCCCAGGCTGGCGGACGCGACCAGGCGGCTCCAGTGGCCACGCACCAGGCCTTGTTGTTCCAGATTGATCAGCAGCCAGCGAGCCGCGTGCAGGCCGATGGAAAAGCGGCGCATCAGCGCCCGGGGCCCGGTGAAGGGCCGCGCCGCGACAAACCGCGCGGCCTGATCCAGCAGCGCGGGAGTCACGCCGCTCATTCGTCGTCGCCCTCGTCTTCGCGCAGCTCGATGGACTCGCCACCCTGCTCAATGATGGCCATCGCGGCCGCGTCGAACAGGTGGTGTAACGGCGTGGCACCCTGCTCGTCTTCCTCCAGCAACTGCGTGGCCACTTCGGCCATCAACAGAGCCTGATCAATAACGAACGCCATCGGCTGGCCGTCGCCGCTGACGGGCCAGTTGTCGCCCATGGCCACCGAATGGGCCAAGGTGCGCTGGTGGATGCGGATTACCAGCTCGTCGCCCTCGACGGTGACGCGCGGCAGGATCAAATCAAGGTCAGCCATGGGTGAATCTCCTTTCTTCAATGGGTGGTGACGCATCACGCGCCGGACTTGGCCAGAACAACCGACTTCACGCGCTCGGCCTCTAGCAGATCCTCGCCCTGCTGCGACAGCTCCCACAGCGCCGGGCTGCGCTGTACGCGGATCAGCAAACCCAACTGCGTCAGCAGGTCAAACCAGTGGCGGCCGATATCGGCGCCTTGATCGTCATCGGTGCATTCTTGATAGCGCTGCAACTTGCTGACGACCTTGACGGCAAACGGCGCCGGCTCACCGACAAACTCGGCCTCCAGCAGCACCGCCGGATCGGCGACCTTGGCCATGCGCGCGCACTCGCGTGCCCATTCGTCGCGGGTGTAGCTCGACGCGCCGTTGAGCATGCGTTCCATCTTGCGGCTGAAGTAATCGACATCGAGGCCGTGGCTGTTTTTCATGGTGCTGAATCTCCTTTTCTCAATGGGTTGTGACACGTCACGCCGCGTCGGCATCGTTGGCGGCGCGCTGCTCGGCGGCGCCGGCGTTGACCAGGTCGGCCACCCGATCCGCGCTGACCATGGCCAGCGTCTCGGAACAGGTATCGCAGCCGAGAGAAAACAGGCACTCGACGTCGCGGGTATTGAGCCGGCCTTGCTGCACGTCCGAGCGGTTGACGATCGAGGTCGCCCAGGTCAACGCCGTGCTGCCGCAGTGGCGACAGGTGGTGGTCGTGAAGGCTTGGGCGGTTTTGGCGACGGTGCTGCTCATGGCGTCCTTTCCTTTGCGAGTGAGTGGCGGTCTGTGCGTAAAACCAGACAGTGGGCCTATGGTAGCCCAGACATGCCATGTCTGGAACTCACAGGCACAAAAAAAGGCCCCCGCACCAGGTCGTGGTGTGGGGGCCAATTGAACATAAACGACGTTACTCGTAACGCGCGAGGCTCAGTCGTCCGCGTAGACCGGAAAGCCGTACTGGTCGACCTGACTGCCATGGCTGTAGAACTCATAGCGATCCGCCCAGGCATTGGCCGGGTGCTGAATGATTTCGTCAATCACCGGCTCGACCAGTTCCATCGGACCGGCGGGCAGCGGAAAACTTTCCTCACGGCCATCCGGGCCGTACAGCACGATGGTATCCATAGCAGTCCCTCCGATCAGTGACGCTGCCAGTATAGCCACCGGCGGCCGGGGTTCCTTTCAGTTGGATTTTGCGGCCTTGGCGGCCCGATGGTCGGCATAGGCTTCGGCGCGCTCGTTGAGCGCATCGGCCAGATCACCCTCGGCGGAAAACGCCGGCAGCGCGGTCAACACGGCCAGCACAACCCCATGCGCCAAAATCGCACTTTGCTCGTGCTGCTTCACCTTGTCGCCGGGCACGACAGACGGGCGCATGATGCCGCCATCCAGGCGCGCCCATTCGGCCAGCATGTCCACCACATAGGCAGGCAGCTCCAGGGTGATCGGGGCGTTCTTCGGTGTGGTCATGGCGGGGGTTCCTTTCACTCAAGCATCCAGGTTTTTGGGCCGTATTCACGTTCGGGCAATGAAATTTTACCCTCGCGCAACAGCTCGACCAGCCGGCCGCGCCGGTCAATGGCCGCCTGCTCGTCAGCCGTCAACGGCGGCAGACTTTTGAAATCAGCTACCAAGTCATTCCCCCACTTGATCTGCTCGGCGGGGACAGGTGTAGGCCAGGGTCGCATCGGCGGGTATAGGTCCATAACGGGGTTCCTTTCCTATGTGTGCGGATTGTTTACAGGTCCGGCCGGCGCGGCGGGCTCGTCTTGCTCGCGCTGCCACTTGGCGCCGGCCACGAACGCGGCACGCACCACATAGCCCAGCCAGCGCGGCAGCCCTTCAAACACTTCTGCATGGGGCTTTACGGACGCGACAAACTCATATCCGGCATCGACCGCCGACCACTCGGGGTCGTCGCCAGTGATGGCCTGCATGCGCATAACGGGATCGGTGGTGGGGTCGATCATGGCGGGGCTTCCTTTCTATTCGTGATGGGTCACGGATGGCGCGCGGACCTTGAGCAGCAGCAGGTCGCTGTGCACATGGTCGTGCAGCCAGCCGCAGACCGGGCATTGCATAGCGTCATGCTCACCGCAGGTCTCGCACTCCAGGTCCTCGACCGTCCAGGCCGCCAGCGGACTCCAGGCGGCGCAGTCATCATCGGGACACTGAATCTCGCAATCGTCGCCGGGTGGTGTCTCAAAGCGCCAGGCGCGGGTTTCAACGGCTTTCATGGCGGGGGCTCCTTTCTATTCAGGTTCGTAAGGGGTCGTGACTTCAACGCCGGGATGGCCCTTGCCCAGCTCGCCGGGCGCCCAGGCGATCAACTCGCCCTCAAGGCCTTGATCATGGATCCAGCCACTCAGGAGGCAATCGGCGTCACGACTCCAGCGTTGCGGCTCTGGCGGACAGGCCCAGTTCGCCGCCTCCAGGCGCTGCCGCGCTTGCTCCCAGGTTTCCCCCGGGCGGGCACCGGCCTGCACCTGGGCGTCGGTCAGCGGCGGCAACTTGCCGGGTTGCAGGGTCGACATGGCGGGGATTCCTTGCGCTGTTACGCGTAACGGGTTGAGTTAGGCCGCTTCCAACACCAGCGACAGACGCCGGCCCAGCAGGCCCAGCGCTCGCTCGACCTGCTCGATTTTCGAGGCGTGGATAAAGTCCACCAGCCGATCGACCACCTGGCGCGTGCACCCCATGCGCCGGGCCAGCTCGGCGCGGCTCACGCCTTCGTCACACATGGCGTTCCACAGCATGATCTTGGCCACGGTCAGCGCTGGCAGGTGCAGGACCAGCGACGGATCGCGCGGCGCCGAGGCGGCCGGGATCTTGCGGCGCTGCTCGACGTACAGCGACAGCGCCGACTCCAGGCCATTCAGGGCCTCGGCAAAGGCTTCGCCCAGGGTGTCGCCGGCGGCGTTCATTTCCGGGATGTCCGGGCACGACAACCACACGCCCGGCGCTTCGTGGTGCAGCTCCAACGGGTACTGATACATATGGCTCACCTCTTGGGGGTACAGCTCAACCTCAATCCTTGAGGCCGAGCTGTTTGATGATGGTCTTGCGCAACCCTTCGTGCATTTCCTTGCTGCCGTGGTCCGCAAAGACGGTTGACTTGCCATTCAAGTAGACCTTGAAGTGACTGCCCTTGGCGCTCTTGAACTCCACGCCTTGGGCCACCAACCACCGCCGAAACTCGCTGCACTTCATTGCTGTCGTCCTTGCCCGTTTCGGTAGAGCCATTGTGCAACACTTATGCTGCCAATGCAACACTTGTGTAGCTTGTTCCGCAAGCCGACACGCAGGGGACTGCCGGCAGTAGCCACGTCCAGCCACTGGCCACATACTGTGTAGGTATACAGTTATCGAGCGCTTATCATGCCCCGCGACCTCCCGCCGTTCCAGCCGCTGACGCTGGACGAACTGCGCGCCGTCTGGCGGCAACACCACAGCCCGGACGTCCAGCGTCTGGCCCTTGAGGTCGTGCGCTCACGTGAAGTGATCGCGCAAATCGATCACCTGTACAAGATCACCCACCAAGCCTGGCGCGACACCCAGGGCGGCAATCTGGTGGCCCTGCACCTGCTCCAGCAACTGCTCGACACCGAGCGCGAGCGCCTGACTTTTTAGTCAGGCGGGCGGCTCCCGGCGGTTCAGTTCGTTGGTCAATTGCGCTTCTAGGGATCCTTTTAATCAGTGCCAAGCTCAGTCACGCCGGCTGCTTTTTCGTTCACGTTCAAGCGCTTGACCATTTGCGCGTTCATGGTGTTGGCATACTCCAATGCCTTGACCAGCTGGGCGCGTTCCGTGACGTAGTGCGCGCGATCGGCATGGACGTTGCGCTGTTCGCGCGGCGGCCAGGTCGGGCAGCTGGCCACGCTTAGGCCACCCAGGCGGCGCCACAGATCCAGACAAACCTCGTCGCGCCAGGGCGGACAATCCTCGCCATAAGACTCGGCGTAGTAGTCCAGCGCGGCCCGGGTCACAACCCGCTCAATCGGCGCTAGGTCCAACACCGACTCGGCAGCGCGCCCCTCGGCCAGCCCGGCGCGCACTTGCGCCGTTTCCGCCGCCACGGCGGCCTGCGACCAGTTGGTGTCGCCCTCGGTGCGCGACCAGAAGTCGCCACCGTGAAACTCTCGACCGGTCTGCACGATGGTCAAGCGGCGCCACAGGCTTTCACAGGCCGCCACTTTCCAGGGCACGCCCTGCCAGGCCTGGCCATAGTCATGCACCGCCGCCTTGATCAAGTTGATTTCCTCGCCGTTCAACTGGGTTACGTCGAAACTCGCAACAGCCGGGGCCAGGACCGGCATGGGCGCGACAGCCGCGCTGCTGACTTCGGCGGCAATCTCCTGCAGGGCGCTTTTCAGGCGCTGATTTTCCACGCGCGCGGCGTCCAACTGGTCGCGCAGGAAAGCCGCCGGGCGGCGGGTGCTGCGCTCGGGCTCAGCCAGGTAACGGCCGTTATCACCTTCTGGCCACAGCTTGCGCAGCAGCGCGTCAAACCCAGGCTTTTTGCTGGTTTCCCAGTCTTTGGGCCGGTGGTGCAGATCCTCATGGGCCAACAGCCCGAGGCTCAACACCATACGGTCCGTTTGGGTCAGGGCAATCGCCTGCACATCCTCGGGCGCCTGGACGGCTTTCTGCTCGCGCAGTTGCTCCACCAGGCGGCGCTCGTCTTCGGACAGTAGCACCGTGCGCAGGCCTTCGGCGGCCTTCAGCTCGCGGACCCTGTCACGGCGGCGCTTTTGCCGTTCGGCGGGTGTCAGCGGCGCGGGCTTAGGCGGCGGCACCAGGGCCAACAGCTCGGGGAACATTTCCACCGTATTCTCATCGCGGGAGGGCTGGACCTTTAGGGGGGCAACAGGCGGTTTTTTCATCGCAAAAGCTGTCGGCGCGCGGCCGTCCTGGCAAGTGAACTGATGGCCATCGTATCGCGACATGGGTACTTATTCAATATCTTTAAGATATCTTTTTAATACTTAAAAAATACCCTTTAGGCGGATTCCAGCTCACGAGGCCACCACGCAGTAAGCGACCAACCGCCCCACCCACGCCGGCCAGGCAGGCGCATTGCCGGCCCGCACACGATTGTCCAACCGCTCGATCGCCGAGCTGCCGCACAGAACGCGGCCAGCACCTCGCCATTGCCCTGGTGCGCCGTTGGCCTGACGTTAACCGGGAAATCGCCCAGGCAGGCGCAGGCGTGGCCAGCGTCGAACAAATCGCGGAAGGGCACCCCCGTCACTGATCACTGGCGCGCTTGCGCGCCGACCAGGCCTACGGCCGGCGACTGTTCACCCAAAGGCCGCTGCGACGATGGTGCGTCGTACGGTGGGTGTGGCCGGCCTGCAGGGGGAGTAAGTCGCCTCACTGACGGAACGGCGGCGGTCGCCCCAGCGAGTTTCGTGGGCCCCGCCGTGCCGTAGGCACGAATTGCGGGCAACCGTGTTGCCTGGGCGAAGCTCAGGCGTAAACAGACTGTTCTCGGCATCGCCGAGGCATTACTAGGTCAGGCGTAGCCTGGCCAGGCTTCTCTAGTTGTACAACGGGAAAGACCAACACGGACTTAAATCCGCTCTAGAGCGACTTAATATTTGGGGTGTGAGTTAAATTTTCATGCGCGGCGCGCGCGGCGCGCATTTGGGCGGTGCTGCAAGGGTTGGATGGGGTGTTTGTCGTGCGCTATGGCCGATCTGGTCGGCTTTGGCACGTATGACGGGGGAAGGGGGAAGGGATCAACGCAGAAACGCCAGAAAGCGCCCATAGCGGGGCGCCCTGGCGTTCAGGGGGAGGTGAGAAGGGATATCAGGGGGGAGGGCGGCTAGCCGCCGAGCTTTCGTCGCACGAATTCTTCGTAGCTCAGATAACCGTGCTGGGCTTGCATTTTCAGTTGCTCCAGGCCGCGCGGTGGGCGGCCCAGGGCGGCGGTGATGCTGGCCAGCACCTTGGCTTCATGCTCGACGTGTTCCTGGCGCAACGCGGCCTCGACGGACTCGCGGGCACCGCTGATCACCGGCTGGCGATTCTTGGCCGTGCCCTCGCCGAACAGCTCGCGCTTGACGTTGGCCGACTGAATGTCCTTGATCAGAACCTTGCGCTGGTGGACGTTCTCGACACCGGCGTCGACAGCTTTCAGCAGGAAGCCACCGACGCGCTGCGAGGCGCGCTTGCAGGCCTTTTCTACGCGTGACAGCGACCAACCGGCGATCACGGCAAGAAACTTTTTATTGAACGACTTGATGGCGGTCAGGGCGCGCTTGCCGGCGTCCTTTTCTTCGTACTGCTCAAACACCTTGATGGCACCGGCCTGCTTGAGGTCGCGCACTGTGCGCCAGAAACGCGAGGTGGGCACCTCTTTGTATTTGCCGGCAATGACCTGGCCCGCATCATCGCGCGCTTTCACCTGGCAGGTCATGGCGCAACGCCGGGCGATTTCCAGAAAGGAAATGCTGACGAAATGGCCGGTGTTGGTGTAGTAGCCCACGCGCAGCGACTTAAGGTCGAGGTAGGTAAAGATCACCGACAGCACCAGGGCATGCCCTTCGCGCGCCTCGCTGCGATTTTGGCGCGGCATGCCATCTTTGTTGTGCTTTTTGGACAGGTGGGCCAGCGGCGGCAGCGCGGCCGCGTCGTTGAAATACGCTTGAATGCGATTGATACCGGCCTGGATCAGGCGCGGCCATTTGCCCCCGTTGGGCACGTGCAAATCCAGCCGATCGACGGCCAGTGCCTGCGGATCATGTCCGCATCGGTTGCCTGTTCCCAGGTAAAGCCCTGGAAAACCATACTCGCGCGTACCCCACATCCGTGGAAGCACGCTGCAAGCTTCGTTAAAGCTCTGCATGCCTTGCCCCTGTGCGCTTGCATCAGTGGGCCGACACGCATAAACTCAAACCTTGATCGCGGTTTTTACATGAGTTTTGTGTGATGACCCCAAAAACCTCAAGTCTGCCAGGACCTGGGGTTTTTTCTTTTCTGCGAAGCTAAATTCCTGAATTTAAAGCCTTTTTTGCTACTTTTGCGCCTTCTTCGGGGCGCCTATGCGTTGCATCTTAGCGCAGGACGCGCGCGCAATGGAATGCAAAAATACAAAAATAATTGAATTTTTCCACCCCAATCGCCGCCGCAGCCGCCGACCTTTCATCACCAATCGGCCGCTATAGATTCCCCGGATCGTACTCTCCATCGTCCGAACGCGGCAAGAAAATTGATGCCCATTCAGGTTGTTAGCGCATCGAGCGGCCGCGAAACCTCGTCAAATAGCCTTGTACAAATCGAGCTTGGTGGTCATGCCAATCGGTTCTTCCGTCACGCCGGCATCACTGATCGCGATCTTATAGCCCAGGCGCACGACCAGGGCGCGGGCAGTCGTCCACTGATGCACCCAATAAAAGCCATACCAGCGGCGCAGCCCGCACCTGGCAATCACAAACTGCCAGCCACTTTGGCCGTCCGAATCCCTGACATAGTCCTGGCCATAGCCGCTGATCGTGCATTGTGCGACCGGGCAGGCAAACAGCGAAAGGCGGCGCATGTTGTTCACCGGGTTGCGCAAGGCCGCCCAGGTGTACATCGCGCCAAAGGACGCCGCTGGCCAGCCAAAGGGCGTCGACGCCGCCCAGGTTCCGTGCTTGTCGCCCAGCACCCCGTCGAAGTCATTGCCCCATAGCCAGGCCCAGCGCGGCAGGTTGACGATGGGCCGGCCATCACTGACCGACACTCCAGGTACGCGAAACGGCAGCGCCACCGCGACCACCACCAGGCCCAACAGCAACAGCACCACATTACAGACGAACAGAAACGACCACTGCGCCAAGGCGCGCGGCAAACTTAACAGAAGGGACACGGCTTTCTCCAGGCCATAAAAAACCCGCTCATGGCGGGCGCTTTGACCGTTAGTGGTTACGGGGATGGTGGACAATCCAGCTCCGGCAAGCTGCACTCAGGGAAGCCATCAGCTTTTGTGATATCGCGAAGGGCTTGCCGATATTGCAGAAGGGCCTTTAGGCTCGCGGGCGTCAACGCCGGATCAGTTCCAGCCAGCAACTCGTCTTGGTGCCGAATTACCATCCAATCGGAATCTGCTAAAAGCAGGTTGCGTTCTTTCAAGCGATCAGCTTCGAGCGCGGCTCTGACTTCTTCTGGCGTTGGCCCCGGCGGAAGCGGAGTTTCAGTGCGGGCATGCACTGCCCACGTCAAACCGTTGAACTCGCACACTTGAGTAACTTCATCAAAAACAGGTGGCGCAAGCTTCGTAGTGTTAGCAGGGATGAGGAATAAACCAGCCTCCAGCGGCGACTCAAAAGCATCCGTGGCGCCGACGAATTCCATAGTTACAGGGTTGTAGCCGTAAACGATCATGTCAGCACCTATCAGTATTTAATACACGGCAAAAGGGCAATGTTTTTCATTCGCGCTTCAGTGCCGCCGGCGAGTTGAGTGGAAATATTGGTCAAGGCTGTTTGAATGGAAACACCAACGCCACTAGATGTTGTGTTTTGTTGTCCGCTGAATACCCCATATTGTGATCCACCCGCCGCAATACTTACGAGCGCGCTACCAGCCTGAACGCTGTGCATGTGCCCAGGGTCGTTAACTCCGTGAGCGTGCCCAGGATCGCTAACGCCGTGATTGTGACTGGCGTTACCATCAGCCTGCCCACTGCCGAAGATACGGCCGGCATCAAGGCCAGCGCCGTTGTCCCAGCCGCGAGGAACGCGACCGCGCATGTCTGGAATGTTGAAGGTAGTCGAACCATCACCGACGCCAAATGGACAGATCACCAGCGCCGCAGATGCAGTTGTCGCGGTGGCATTGATCGACAGGGTAATACTGGTGTTGGCCACGATGGACGCAATAGTCGCGCTCAGTGGAATACCTGGACCGCTGATCGGCATGCCGACCCACATCGCAGCCGTGCTGGCGACGGCAGTAATGGTCGGGCTGCCCGAGGTCACGTTACCGGTCGCGGCGACCGTGATTGCATTGAACAAGCTGGCATATGTCGTCCGCGATATTGCCGATCCGTTGGCCGCCAGGTGCGTAGACGGCGGCGTCATTGTCGCAAACCACTCAATCTTTCCAGCCTGTCCGCCGAACAGACTCGAAGCTTGCCCCAGCGGCAGCGCCTGCTGGCTTTGCGTGGCGTTGGCCACTTGCTCGGGCGCACCGGTGCAAAACAGCAGGATGAATTTGCCCAGCGTGGTGTTGTACTCGGCCTCGAAATAGCCGCCGGCGACCATTTCCCCGCCTTGCAACGCGGCATGCGCCAGGCCGACCAAGGCCTTTGGCCCGGCGCCGGCATCCAACGTACTGGCGCCGGTGTTGGTGGCGTTCACCTGGCCGCGCACCTTAAGCGGGCTGTTGTAGGCCGTGACGGCCGGGGTCAGGGCCAGCACATAAGCATTGGCCACGCCGGTATCGACGGCATAGGTGGACGTGCCCGACTGCGCCTGACCGAGCGTCAGCGCGTGCTGGCTTTGCGTGGCGTTGGCCACTTGCTCGGCGGCACCGGTACACCAGAGCAAAATAAACTTGCCCAGGGCGACGTTGTACTGCGCCTCAAAATAGCCGCCGGCGACCATTTCCCCGCCTTGCAGCGCCGAATGCGCCAGACCGACCAAGGCCTTGGCGCCGCCGCCGGCGTCCAGGGTGCAGGCGCCGGTATTGGTGTGCGCGACCAGACCGCGCACCTTGGTGGTGCCGGTGTAGGCCGTGATCGCTGGCGTCAGGGCCAGCACATAGGCATTGGCCACGCCCGTATCCGCCGCGTAGGTGGTCGCGCCGCCCTGGATAATCGTCTTGATCGCCTGGGCCAGCTGGTTGTACGAGCCTTTGGCCGGGGCAATCCCGGCGGCGCTCAAGACGTTGAGACCTTCCAGCATCAGCGAGTTCATGAACTCAGCCGGCAGCACGGTCGCCGCCTGGCCGACGGCCGGATTGCCATCGGTAAAATATCCAGCCGTGCCAAAGGCCGTGGGCGCGGGCTGAACCAGCGCGGCGGTGCTGTTATCAATCTGATACATAGAAACCCTGGGGACCGTTAGGAATAGTGGAATTGCAAAATGGTGTGCGCCGGGGCGATGGCCCGAAGCTCACACTCAAGGACGGCGTTGCCCCAGCTGGCCAAAGGCTCGCCCGCAGTCGAGCGGCCGAGGGCAAAGGGCGTCACCGGATTTCCGGGTGTTTGAATGGCCCAGGTGTAAAACCAATCCAGGCCGCCTAGGGCGCTGCCGCAAACGCTTTGCCCCATGCGGAACGGGGCGTACTGCTGGACGGTGACGGCGTAGCCCAGCCCCGCCGCGTAGGTTTGAAAGTCGCTGACGGACTGGCCGCCATGGGCGGAAAAGCGGGCCACCACCTGCGCCCGGCGCCCCTGCAGGGTCGGCGATACACCGGCGCAGGGATCGGGCAGGCCAAGGGTGGCCTCCCATTCGGGCAGCAAGTTGACCGCTGTCGCGGGGAAGGAATCGACCAGTAGCGCCAGGGCATCGTCGCTGTTACGGCGAAAGGTCGGCGCGAAACAGCTGACCGCCTGGGCCTGCACGCTGCCAGGATCACGGTTCCAGGCCTTACCCGGCGGCAGCAGGTTGCTGATGGCCTGGGCGTAGTCAGCATCGGTAAAGACCGGCTTAGGCATAGGTGATCACCCCCACTGTCGGCAGCTGGCCCAGCACGTTGGCGATGTTCGCCAGCGGACTGGTGATCACAAACCCGGCCGTGCCGGGCACCGCGCCGATCGCCGCATTAATGCTGTCCAGCTCGACGACCGAGCCGGCGCCGGGGGCCGGGGTGCCCTCATCGATCAGCACCTGGGCAATCGCCTGCGCCACAGCGGCCTTGACGGTGGCCGAAGCCCCCAGCAGCCCGGTGATGGTGAAGGCCTGCGGACTTGGCGCCGGCGCACAGGTGTACACCAGCGCCGTCACCGGCTGGCTGGCAAACAGCATGTTGGCCACGACCAACTGGTTACCGGCGGCGATCGTGGACGGGATCGCCCGGTTGTCCAGCGGGGACAGGCCGTTGGTGCCCACGGGGAAACCGTTGTTCGCGCTGTTGACCAGGTCAAACATCACGTACACCACAACGGTGCCCGGGCCGGCCCCCATCGGCTGCACCCAGGCCCGCGTTACCCCCGGACAGTTCAACGCCCACTCCACATAGTCGAGGGCGGCGCCGCCGCGCGCCGGCGCCTGATAGGCCGCCAGCATCCGCGTGCGCAAGGGCTCGTTTTGCTCGACGTCCAGGCCGATGGCCACGCTGGCCGTGACCGCGCCGCTCGACTGAATCCCGGCGACCCCGCTGGTCAAGGTCGCCAGGCTACCCACCTCGGCGTTGCCGGCCGCGCCGGCGACGACCGCGACCAGCTCCACCGACACCACGCCGGCGCCGTCGGCCAGCGCATCCGCCGCCGTGGTGTAGTAAACCCCGTTACCGATGACGACCTCCGTGCCTTGCGGCAAGGGCACCCCCGGCGCCCCCAGCCAAGTCGCCTGGAGCCTGGCCACCGCCGCCGGATAACGAAAAACGTTTTTCAGTGCGGCCCAGGCATCGAGGTATTCATCCGTGGCCGTCCAGGGGCTCGCCTGCTTGGCAATCCACGCCAGAAAGCCATAGTGCTGGTGCGCCAGGCCGACGACGCCGGTGCCGAGAATGCTCAGATTGGAAAACCGCAACAGACCGTCAACGGTCTTCAGGCCCTCCGTGATGTCGGTCGACATCTGCGCGCGCAGGGCCGACAGCGGCGGACGTGGGTAGGGCATAAGGGAAACTCCAGGCGAAAAAAAACCGCCACGGGGGGCGGTCTAAAACTCGGTTTAAACGTCAGGACAGCTGATTCCAGGCCCAGGCGAACTGGTAGTTCTTGGTCCCGGTGCGCTGCGTGACGGTCACGGCCACATTGAGCTGCTTGGGCCCCTGGATTGTCGCCGTGACGGTCACGCTCTCGGCCACCTGGTCATCGAGCAGCCATTGCAAGGCCTCCTTGGCGTAGATCACCGCCATCTTGGCCGCGTTGTCATCCAGCCGGGAGCGGGACAACAGCCAGAGTCGTGATCCCAGCGGCACAGGCTGACCCAGATCCCCCCACCAGCCGCGCCGGTCCGTCGAGCCGTCCGGCAGTACGTCATCGCTGTTGGCCTGACGATCTGAAAACAGGCTGATAAACACCGCCGAGGCCATGTCGTCACCGCTGTCTAGGGCGCCGTCCAACACCTGCCAGTCACCCTGGCCGGTCTCGGCGACCCACACCGTCCGAATATCACTCATGGCGTCGTTACGACCGGCGGAACCACCACGGCGCACTGCTCAAAGCTCGCCGCCTTGGCCGCGACGGCGCTCGCCAGCGCCGACATCTGCGCCACCAATTCGGTTAGCTGGGCGAGGTAGGTGGAATGCGGCTTGGTGAGGGGCGTCAGAAAGCTTTCGATAAACGAGGTGATCCAGGAGACGATGGCGCCCAGGTTGAGCGACGGCGCAGTCAGCAGATCGAGGAGCGGCCCCAACGCCGCCAGCTGGTCCTCGATCCCCTTGATCATGGCGTTGACAGAGGCAAACGCCTCGGCGGTAAACGCCTGCAGATCCGCGCAAGTATCAGTGTTATTGACCTGGTCAGTCAGCGATTGAAAGTAAGCGGCATTAACGGGTTGCGAGCCTTGTGGGTTCATAAGCGCCTCAAAAAATGGTGGTGATGATGCCGTCTTGCACCATGACGGTTTGCCCGGTCGGCGTGGAAAACGAACCGGTCGCGCCGGCGCCGACCTTAACCACGCCGCCGACGCCACCAGGGCCGTAAACTTCCAGTACCGGGGTGTTAAGCCGCACCTTGGCCGAGGCGTTGACCGTCACCGTGGTCGCGTTGTTGACCGTCACCGGCGTGCCCTGCGCCTCGACCACAATCCCGCCGTCCTTGGTCAGGTAAACCGACTTACCCCACAGGTCATACAGCTGGCTTTCGCCTTCCTGCATGTCGCGCGGCCGACTGGCCTGGTGACCGCTGGCCACCACCACCCCGTTAGAACGGTCACCCGCCACGAACAGCACCACCACGTCGGAACCGGTCGGCGGGCGTGAGGCGTGGCCGAACTCACCCAGGCGCGGGGTGGAATCCCGGACTTCCTGAGCCCCCAGCCGCACCTGCAGCTTTTGCACGGTGCCGCTGTCGTTGCTGAGAGTGATTCGCCCGCGCGTCACAAACAGTTGCACCCGACGCCACAGCCGAGACACCGCACCGGCATATTGGTCATTGAACATGGGCAAACTCGGCAAAAATTGGCTGGAGCAGCACGGGTTGAGGGGTAAACGCGGCGGGGTCCATCAGCAGCAGGTCAGCCACATGGCCGCCTCGATCATTCAGGCTAAAGGTCACCTCACCCAGCAGCAGGTTGGCCGACTCCAGTTTCAAGGTCGGCAGTTCCACTGCCACGAGGGTATTCGGCGCCCATAGCGCCCCCGTGCTGTCGCGCCACGAATCCACCTGCACCCGCACCACCTGAGAGCGGCCCGAGCGCCGCGCAACCTCCCACAGCGTCCGGGGCCGCAGGATCTGCAGGCCGCCGCCGGCAGCCTCGGCAATCAGGACCATTTTCCGATGGCGGCGACAGTTGGGGTCATAGGCGGTGTATTGCAGATTGCCGCCGACGCCCAAGTCGCCCAGGTCATCCATGGATTGCAACAGCGCGTCGTATTCCGAATAGATCCCGTCGGCCGAATTCTCGACCCACGCGTTTTCAACGTTTTGCCCCTCGACCAGACCACTGCCCGCTTGCGTGACGCCGACCCGACTCAGGAACAGGCTACCGTCGGGCAAGTCATAGACCAGGGCCGCCGAATAACGACAGATCCGCTCGATGATCTCGAATGCGCTTTCCCCATACAGCAGGTTGAATTGCGGAATCTGCGGTAAGTCCGTGATCGAGGTCGAGACCGGAATCCCTTCCTGATTCATCCCGTACACCGAGGCAAGTTTCTGCGCGATTACCAGCGCGTTAGCCCCGCTGATTTGACCGCCGGGCCACTCAGCCGCGCAGTCGACCAGGTCCGAGCACTTGGACCGCCCGGCCACCCGGATCCAGTGCGAGCGCGCGGAAAACCCCGGCACCACCTTGTCGACGTAGCCGCTGATCACCAGGTCCTGACCGATTTTCAGCTGAAAGGGGTCCCCCTCTCTGACCGCCATCGCCTGCAGCTCGCCCGGCACGACATCCGACATGCTCACGCTAAAATCACTCGGCAGGCGCTCGATACCGCGCGTCACCCGCACCTCCGTCCAGCCGCTCAGCACCTGGCCGCCGGCGATGATCGAAACGTCATTATCAAACATGGAGACTCTCAGACGGCGCTAGCGGGCCAGCGCACGAAAACTTGACGGCATGAAAGCCGGATGAATGGGGTCCGCCTCGCCGATCAACTCATCCGAGCGACCGGCGTCCTGATACAGCCGGTTGGCCAATACCAGCGCCGGCAGGTTTGCGTTGAGGGCAAAGGTCGCCAGCGAGGCCAGCGTGGCGCCGCGCGTGTCCAGATCGACCACAATCGCCTGGCGCAGACTGTTCAACGCGACATAGGTCGCGTCGTCGCCCATGTCGCCGGCAATCAACAGTTCCGCGTCGAGCACCCCCACCACCGCATTGCGCACCGCCAAGGTGTCGTCATAAGAACTCGGCGTGTATTCCGATACGGCGCTGGCCAACGCACCCAGGGCCGAGCGGCGAATTAACGCGGCCGTTACAAACTGGGCCACGCTCTTGGCCTGGCCCATTGGCGACGTACTGCTGTACGCCGTCGGCATGAAACTGGCCAGGCCCGACAACAGCCGAATCCGGTCGGCCGGGCTGGGGATGGCGGCGACCACAGCGTCGACCAGGGCGTTCACCGCTGCCACAAAGACGCCCACGGTTTTGGCATTCAGCCCGGCGGCGGCGGCCGTCAGCGAGGCCGAGGCCGAGGCGACGGCAGCCCGTTTGGCACAGCCGGACGCAATCAACGTCGACATGGCGGCCGAGGTATCCGACGACGACGGGCTGGCCTGGAACGCCTTAGTGGTGGCGCCCGAGGTATAGCGCCCGAAGTCCCCCGTGAGCAGGCTGCCTAGACTTGAGATATTGCTAACGTCGTGGGTGATTCGACCGGCCATCTGCTGAAAGCCGGCCACCGTATCGATCACCGCATTGACCGCTGACTGGCCGATACTGATCACCGACTCCACGGTGTCGAGCGTATCGCTGATCACCCCCTCCACCGTTTTGATCGCGGCGAATACCGAGCTGATCGTGGCCTCCACCGAGCGCACAAAGTCACTCAGCCCCGCAAGGCCCAATTTATCAACCAACGAGTCGAGCAAGCTTTTCGTGGCGACCTTGGCCGCCGGAAACACCCGCTCTCCCGCCTCGATAAACGAGAAATGCAGCTCGAAATAACGCCCCTCATCCCAACGTTCGACCACCGACAGGCCACCGTCGGGAAGCGACACCGTCAACTGACCCAGCGTCGGGTGAATCAGGATCCCCGGCCCGGCTTTTTCGGCCGCCGCGATCATCAACTCCCGCTGCTCAAGGACCGAGCCGCCGCCATAGACGTGACTGTCCTCGATCAGAAAGCCCACCAGGTTGATACTCCGGGTCGAGCGCCCCATGTCCTCGACAAAGGGCTTATCTCGATTCGGGTATTCATGCACGGCCACCCGGCGGCCAAAGCGCTGCTCGCTGCCCAGCACCCCGAAGCGCAACCCGCGAAACGAGGCGGGGTTTAACTTTTTAACCCAGCTCGTCACACCACACCCCCAATGACCGAATAACCGATCTTAGTGCTCACGTCGGCGCCACTCGGCGAGTGCGCCTTGGCGGAAACGCCCGAAGGCAGGCCGTTAAACGTCAAGTCGATGGCATGCCGTGGCGTCTCGTTTTTGCCACTGCTGATAGGCCCTTGGGGGGCCTGGTCCGTACCCATGCCCGCCTTGATCTCGCGGATATAGTTACGGGTTTCTTCGGGCGCCTGGTCGAGGCCCTTTTTAGTGAGATTGCCTTGTCCCCAGTTGTAGGCCGCCAGGGCTTTATCCAGATTGCCGCCGTTAGCCTTCAACAGGTCCCGGTACATCCGCGCGGCGCCGTCGGCCGATTGCGTGAAGTCGTTCGGGTTGGTCACGCCGTATTGCTGGGCGGTGGGGTCCATGAAACCGAAATGGCCCTTGGCGCCTTTCGGCGACAACAGGTTGGCGCCCCGCGACGACTCTTGTTTCCAGACCTTATCCAGCAAGCCGGCCGGCAAATGGTATTGCTGCTCCAGCCCGGTCAGTTGCTTTTCCGCCGTGGCTTGCGCCGGGTGCAGCTTGGCCATCAGTTCCGGGCTGTAACCGGCCTGCTTGCCGCTGGCGATGTCATCGGCGCGGGCGCTGATCTCTTGCGGGGTCGCCTTAGACCACCAGTGGTCGAGCTGCTGGGTGGCCAACCGTTCGGCGGCGCCTCGGTCGCCAGCCATGGCGGCGTTCTGCAGATTTTCGGCGTCCCGAGTGTCCTCGGATTTGTCCCCCGTCAAGGCCAGAGAAGTGCCCACCACGGCCGCCGCCCCCAAGCCGATTCCCAGCGCACCACGGCCGGCAGCCGCGCCGACAGCATTGGCCTCCACCTGCGCCGCCGCCGCGCTACGAGCGGCAAATTTCCAGCGCGATAACATGCCGATAAAGGTCAACAACCCCATACCGCCACGCGCTAAAGTCACGCCCAGACTGACCACGCTGCCGATCAGCGCGGCATTCATCACCACCCCGACCGCGATGGCGGCTCCCTTCCAGCCGCCCAGGTGGTCAACTACCGTGCCGATGCCTTTGACAAAGTTGTGAATTCCGCTGCCGACCCCCTTCCAATCCACCGAGTTGACCCAGGTGGCGAAGTCCTTGGCCCAGGCGCCGACGTCCTGCGCGATCAGCGTGCGGTTTTGACTGATCCAGCCCGCCAGCTCATCGACCAGCGGCTTAATCGCCGGGGTAATCTGCTCGATAATCGAATTTTTCAGCCCGGTACCAGCGCCGTGCAGGTTGTCCAGACTGTTGGCAAAATCGGTCGCGGCCTTGAGCGCCGAGCCCGACATCACCAACCCCAATGACTCGGCCCGATCCTGCAGCGCCTGAAACGCCTCCGGGCCTTGTCGAATCAGCGGCAATAACGCCTGCATGCCGAACTTTTGGGCGGCAAGCATTTGCTCTTGCGGGTTTTTCAGCTTGGCGATCGCCGTGGCCATCGCCTTAAATTCGCCGGTCACGTCCAGCGCGCCGGCCGCCGTGTGTTTCATCCCGCCAGTCAAGCGGTTGAACAACATCAGCGCCGAGTTATCCCGGCCGAACTTGGCGTTTTCCATGGTGCTCGACAGCCCTTGCAGGCTGCTGGCCATGTCCTCGCTCGACAGCCCGGCCAACCGGGCCGCCCCTTGGAACTTTTGCAGCTCGCCGGCATTGATCCCGATGTTGCCGGCGGTGTTGGCCGTTGAACGGCCCAGCCGCGCCCAGCCATCGGCCAAGGCAATAATCCCGGCGACCGAACCGATCCCGGTCACGGCGGCCATCGGCGCGACAATCGAGGCCACGCCCGAGGCCGCGCCCTTGGCTTCGCGACCGATTTGGCCGAGGTTCTTGCCCAAGCGCTGAAAGCCCAGTTCCTTGCCCAGGCTTTTAAACGACTGGCCAACCTGTTCAAACGGCCGGGTCAGTTGGTTAACGGCGGTATTGACCTTGCGGAAAACCTCCGATGCCTTGTCGACCGCGCTGATCTGGATCTGAAAATTATTCGCCATCGGGCTTTTCCATCATTAGCTTGGACTGCTGAGCCCACCATTTCAGCTCTGCTAGGGTCAGGGACCACGCCTCGCGCGGCCCCCAACCATAGAACTTAGTCAGTTCGGCTATCAGTTCTGGCCATCCGCCGCCGTCTCGGGGCCAGCGCGGAAAGAGCTGAAAAACTTGTCGGCGATGGCCATGTCGCGACCACACATTTTTTGCGCGACCAGACGCGGTACGCCGCCGATTTCCGTGATCAGGTTGATCACACCGCCCACCGGGGTGTCGGCGCGCTGGGCTTTTTCCAGATCGCCGGCCGTGGGCTCGCGTAGCTCGACGTGGGTGTAGGTCAACGCCCCAGCGTCCTTGCCGATAACGATAGGGGTACGAAATTCAAGGGTCAGGGTTTCAACGATGTTCATGCAGTTACCTCAGTGACAGATGGGCCTTCCCAAACCACTTCAAACGTGGCCTCGGCGGTTTTGACTTCCTGGCTTTCCACGGTCCACATGTTGCGACCGATGACTGTTTTGCCGTTGGCCAGGGTCAACACAACGGTTTCGTTAACCATGCCGTTGATATCGGCCACGGTCAGGTCCCCCGAGTCGCGCAGGGTGCCGGAAATTTTCCCGGGCTTAGGCATCTCACCAAAGCCATGCACGCCGTCTTGGCCGGTTTTGGTTTCACGTTTGACGGTCGACGGGTCATAGCTCAGCTCACCCACCAACATGTAATTTTTACCGCTCACGGTAATGCTGGCCGTACCGGCCAGACGATTGCTTGCAGCCATTTGGGCGCCCCAAAAAGAAAGCCACCCGGGTGGGTGGCTTGGGTGGATCAGTACCGGTTACAGGCGGAATTGCGCGAGCAAGGCGAACACTCGCAGCTGGTCGATCAGCTCGGCCGGCCACAGGACGTTGACGCGGTTCGGGTTGGTGGTGTCCTGCTCGACAATCAGGCCCTGGGCGAACAGCGCGCTGTTCTGCACAAAGCCCGCGGTTTCCAGCTCCTGGTAATTGGCGATCAGTTCGGCACGAATCACCGACGGGGTGACCACGTTGGAGCCAGCCGCATAACGGCCGCCGTCCACGCCGAGTTTCATCCGGGGAAACCGCGAGGTGATCACCGACTTCTGCGCGCGCAGGACGAGCATCAGCAGGAACAGGGTTTCAATCTGCAGGTAGCTGTTGTCGGCCTCGCCGAAGCTGTTGACCTGGTAAGTCGTAATGACGTTTTCCAGGGCAATGGTGCCGTCCATGCCGACCGTAAAGGTCGAGATACCGTCCCAGAGCAAGGTGTTGCGCTCAGGCGCGGTAAAGCGCGACGCATGCGGCGGCGCCAGGACCGTACTGAGGGTAATGGTTTGCAGCGGCCGGCCCGGGTCAGCACGCAACGCCACAGCGGCCGCGCCGGCCATGTCGGCCGCCCACAGCCACGACGGGCTCGGCGAGTCGTACACTCCGAGCACCGACTCATGCTGGTTGTTCCGCGTGTTGCCGAACGTGGTCAGCGTCGCCAGGGTGCCCGCCTTGGCCGCGAAGATATGGCCGTATAGCTGATTGGCCCAGCTCCAGCGGCCAGTAGCGTCATTGAGCAAGCTTTTCAGCGAGTTCAGCGAGGCGGTGTCGTTGTAGGGCGAGACGATGAAATCGAACGCCTCATCGCCCAGGGCCGACAAGGCCATGTCCAGCACCGGGTTAGTCGCGCCACCCGCCATGGCGGTGATGGTCAACGCCAGGCCAGCGGGTAGCGCCTCACCGTCAGGCGTTCCCCGGTAGTTCAGGCGAATATCGATGTCATTGCCACAGGCACCGGCATTTTTCGCGGTCAAGTTGACCTTGGCCGACACGGTGCCGTCCACGGCCGCCGTGACGGGTAACGCCAGGTTGGCGTTGACCTGGGTGACGATGTCAGCCGCGACGATGGCCGGGGTATCGGTGCTGGCCACCGCGACGCTGACCAGCTCGCCACCGATGTAGAGCGAAATCACCCCGGTATCCGTCGGCGGCGCGCTAACCAACAACGTGCCCTTCGCCGCCAACGAGCTAACGGCGTCGGTCAAGGGCAACAACCACACCTCGCCGAACGAATCCGACGCGACGTAGGTTTTCGTCAGCAAATGCAACAGCGAGCCCGGGCCGCCTTTGGCCTTGGCATCGTCCACGCCGGCACAGATCACCGGCACACCGGCCACGGCATTGCCGGCGCTGGTGATTTGCCCGACGATCAGCGTGCGTTGCGTTTGCGAACCGGTGTTCGCCTGGCTGTTATCCACCTCGGCATAGAACAGCGGCAGGCGCAGGTTGGACGGGATGCGGTTAAAGGAAACACTCATTCCGCGTCCTCCACGGTTTCGGCCGACTCATCGCCCGCCAGCGGGGCCGCCGGATCATCGGCCGATTCCTCGGCCAGGGCCGCCGGTCCTTCTGGAACATTGCTTTCCAGGGCTACCGGCGCGGTCAGGGACGCATCACCACAGGCCAGGCGCCGAAACCAGTACGGCGAATCGACGACCTCGCGGCCTTCAACGGGCACAAAATCGCCCTTGACCGGGTCGCGTAATAGCAACCCAGCAACGGGATAAACTTTCATAGGGGGTGTTCCTAAGTAGGTAAGTCGATGATCAAACCGCCCTCGGGACGACCGTCGGGGCCGCTAGTACGCGGAGCCGGCAAGGCCGCATCAGGGAACAGGGGATCGACATAGGTGCCGGTGGGGTCAAACACGTTGCCCAGGTCAGCCGTGAGCCCCAGCGAGGTCAGCGGTACAGCGGGCAGCGGGTAGAAGTCCTCCGGGCCCTGGTAAAACTCCAGGCCAATGGACACTTCGACTTCGCCCAACTCCTTGTTGCCATTGGCCGTGATCGACATTTCGGTATGAATAAACGGGACCTGCTGCAGGCTGCCCATCAGCGCCGGGTTATTGACCAGGGCCACCTGAATTTGCTGGCTCAGCTGCGCCAGCTGCTGCAGCAACACAGCCGCACTCTGCCCATTGGGCAGCGCGGACACCTCGGTTCTGGCGCAGACCTTGAGGGTCGCGGTCACGGTGAAATCCGGCCCACCGTTACGACTGAGCGAGTGCTTTTCCTCGGTCGGCACCCGGCAATAAATCACCGGGTAGTGCGCGGCCGTGGTCGGCCAGTCAATCACCGGGTACACCCGGGCGCCGGCCAGGGTGTGGTCCTTCATGGCTTCCACCGCACTGAGCAGCAGATCAATGGTTTGTGTCATGTTTCACTGAGCCTCAGTTGCACCCAGCCATGGCCATCCGGCTGCACGTCACGCACCAGGAAGGTTTTGCCCAGGCGCGGGATAGTGATGGCATCGTTCTGGACAGGCGCCGCCTTGAAGGCCGCCAGGCGGGCGCCGAACAGGTTTTCGACGGTGTTGGCTCCCACCCCCGACAACAAATCAGCCTCGATATAGGCCTGATCAAACACGCCGTCGACGGGGTAAGCCGCACCGACTTGTGGTTGGTAGACCGGGAGGTCAGCACCCTGGCCCTGTTCGCCGAAAATTGCGCTCACAGGGCCATGCAGCAGGGCGTCGAAGTTGAGCACCTTAGACCCCGCCTTCCTCGTTGCGGGTCGGCGGTGCGGACGCGGTCTTTAACTTGCCGTCAGAAGCCACCAGGAAACCGCGCGCGGTGTAGCGCTGGGCCTCGTAATCGAACAGCGTTACGGTGCCGCCGGCCTTGACGGCCTTGCCGTTGTGCCCGGTCACTTGGCAACCCTTGGCCACCACGGCCTTGACGATCTTGGGCGCTTCATCTTTTTGCAGTGTGGTCATGGGATTAGCCATCCAGGTCAGTCAGAGGGTCACAGACGGTCATTGCCAGGCTGGCGTTGACCCGGGTTGGGATTGGCAGCGGCGAGGACTGCAGCATCAGCATGCGCTGCGCTGGATCCTCACGCAGCCAGGTCTTGGGCGCGAAGGGCATGGCCTCGTAGCTGTGTTGCGGGTCGATGATCTGACCGAAGGCGCGCACCCCCATCAGGTCAGCACCCGCCATCAACACCACACCGTCTTCCAGCATCGAGCGTTCGACGTTGTCGTCATCAACGAACCACTCGTTGTACAGCCACAGATCAAACTGACCCCAGCGCCCCTTATAGACCGCACCTGGGGCGACCTGGGTGGCCGGGTTGATCACGTTGCCGGACTCGGCGAGTTTCGGAAAGTTGATCGCACCGTAGATGTTTTTGCCGTTCTTGAACGCGTCCCACGCCGCCGGCGTGAACACCAGGTCGGTGCCCTGCGCACCGGACAGGCGCAGCATGCGCTGGGCCGCCTGATCGATGGTACGTTCCGGCAACGGGTCGCGGCCGTCCTCATCGAAGTTGGCCGCCACACCCCACTTGTGATTGCCAGACAGGGCAATGGTCAGTGACTCGTCACGCCCGAAGTCGACCAGCGAGGTCGGGAAGCCTTCCCCCGAAACCAATACTTTGCCGTACTGCAGCTCCTGGGCGGCCATCCACTCCATCCGCCGGGTCAGCATCTGCAGCTGATCGGTCATTTCCGCGTTGAGGTTGGCCGCCT
The DNA here is from genome assembly GCF_054481235.1 of Pseudomonas fluorescens group sp. PF-69. Taxonomy (NCBI): domain Bacteria; kingdom Pseudomonadati; phylum Pseudomonadota; class Gammaproteobacteria; order Pseudomonadales; family Pseudomonadaceae; genus Pseudomonas; species Pseudomonas fluorescens group sp. PF-69. Next base: position 37,385 of record NZ_JBTMNC010000003.1, read on the forward strand.
CACGCTCGGCACCCTTGAGCTGGCCCCCACCGATACGCTCGCCGACCTGACGCATCACCGGGCGGCGCAGGTCCGGGGCGCGCTTGTCCTTGACATAGGGCGGTTTGAACAGCTTGACGTCGGTACCCAACTGTTCGACCAGTTTGCCCTCGACCAAAGGGCTGACAAACGGCGCCATGCGGCGCTTGCCGATGATGATGTCGATCGCGACGTATTCGCTGTCGGCCATCTGCACACCCGGGTAAAATTTATCGAGCAGGAAGCTGCTCGGGCGCTTGAGGGTCGGCACCACGGCGACCAGGGTCGCGGTGGTAAACGCCAGACTTGGGAGGTTGTCAGACATTGAAAGGCTCCAAAGCGCGCCCACAAAAAAGCCCACGCGAGGGTGGGCTGGGCGCAAAAAAAAGCCCCGCCGAAGGGCAGGGCAGGGCGGGTGACGGGGGGAATTACGGGGCCGAGTTGTTCAACGGCGCCGAGGCGGTCACCGAGGCCTTGGCGTGAATGCCGACCTTGCGCAAACCGGCGAACAACAGCGCCGGGTTCCAACCGGCGTCATAGCTCAACGCCGCCGCGTTGAACTCACCAGCCACATAGGCGCCGGTGCTCACCACGCCAGTGCTGGTGACGTCGTCGGCGAGGATCGCCACCGGATCCGCACTGCCGTCGACGGCGGTTTTCACGCACAACACAAACACACCCACCGCATCCGCCACGCTCAGGGTGAAGTGATCGCCCTCGACAAACGCCGTGGCCCCCGCCGTCAGGGTCAAGCCAATTTCGCCGGCGTACGGGGTGCCCACGGTCACATGCGGCAGGGCGTTGCCCTGCGGGTCAACCAGGGCAAAGTCGGTCACGCTGGTGGCGGTCAGGGTGTAGGTGCCGATCTGGCTGGTTTTACTGGTGCTCAGGGCACTGAGCACGCCGTTGCCGGTGTTGCCCGCGACCACCGCGCCGGTGATCGGGTACACGGTTTGCTGACCCAGGACCGCGCCGCGCTTGTAGGTGCCGGCGCCGAGCAAAATCGGCTCGGAGACCAGGGTGCGCGAATCGGCGATCAGCTGGTCGGGGCTGTAATGGGCCGTGTAAGCACCCGGGACCTGGGCGTTATCGCCCAGGACATTGCTGCTAATGGTGGACATATGGGAATCCGTCTAGCGAAAAGGAAGGGTTACTGACCGGCCTTGATGATCATGGCGGCCGCCGTATCGGCGCCGGCCGGCAACTCGCGCGAGCCTTCCGGGGCGACCTGGTGAATGCCGAGGCTGGCCATCGAATGGCCCAGGCTGGTGCGGCCCGCCGTTTTCGGCGAGGCCGCCTTGTTAGCCTTGAGCACGGTAATAGCCGTGGCGCGGGTGACATTGCTGTCGAAGGCCAGGGCAAAAGCCTGGCGCGCCATGCCGTGGTTCATGCCGTAGGCCATGATCCGCGCGCAACGGGCGCGCTCGGAGGCACGGGCCGCGCTGGGCTTTTTCTCGTCGTCTTCGTCGTCGTCTTCGGCATCGACGTCGTCGTCTTCGGCGCGCTTGCCCTTAGCGCTTTTGCCCCGGGCTTTGGCGTCGGGCTTTTTCTCGTCGTCGTCATCGGCGTCGACGTCATCATCGTCGTCTTCGGCGTCAGGCTTGTCGTCGTCGTCTTCGGCGCGCTTGCCCCGGGCCTTTTTGCCACGGGCTTTCTTGTCGTCGTCCTCGTCGTCGGCGTATTGCTGATCGAGCGGGTCGTCGTTGTTGTAGTCCTCGACGATCGGGCCATCATCGTCGGCCTTGGACGCGCGAAGCGAACGCAGGGGGAGGCCCAGCAGGTGGGACCAGGTTTTAGAAACAGACACGGGGTAACCTCTCAGGTTGAGTTATGCCAGCTGTTTGAGCAGCGAGCGAAAGGCGGCGTCGGGAGCCATTACGGCATCGGCCAGGCCCTGGTCGACACCGAGCTGGCCGAGAAAGGTGCCGGCCTGAGTGGCCTTGACCTTCGCCGCCGACAGCTTGCGGTTGCGCGCCACGGTGCTGACGAACAGCTCGCCCATGGTGTCGATATCGGCCTGGATACGCGCCTGCGCCTCGGGCGACAGGGCGATTTCAGCGTGACCGTCGGCCTTCTGGTCGCCGTAGGTGATAAAGGTGACCTTGAGCCCGGAATCGGTCAGCGCCTTGCTCATGTCGCAGTGCAGGGTGATCACGCCGATCGAGCCGGTGCCGCCGGTACGCGGCACCACCACCCGATCGGCGGCGCTGGCGATGGCGTAGGCCGCCGAATAGGCCGACTCGTTGAGGATCGACCAGATCGGTTTGCGCCCCCGGGCGGCGTAGATGGTGTCGACCAGGTCAAAACAACCCGCGACCTCACCGCCCCCCGAGTCGACATCGAGCATGATCGCCTCGACCTTGGGGTCGGTCAGGGCGGTCAGGAACGCCTGGCGAATGCCGTTATAGCCGGTCATCCCGGACCACGGTCGCAGGCTGGCCTGTTTTTGCACCAGCGTGCCGTGCACGGGGATCACCGCGACCGGGCCGACCAGGTCATAACCCTTGTCACTGCGGTCGCGACTGCCGTAGTCGTAGCCGTCGTCGTCATCGACAAACATCTGCGGCTTGAGGCTCATCGGCGCACCGCCCAGGTGCATCATTTGGGTGATGCCCAGGCGCTCGGCCAGGGCGGCCATCACCACTTCGGCCTTGTCCGGCCGGATGGCGATCGGTGTGTTGAACAGGCGCTGAGCCAAGTGGGCAAACTGCATCAGGTGGCCTCGGGTTTTTGGTCGACCTGGTTGGCCGGGATTTGGTTGGGATGGGGCGCGCCGGTCCATTGCGGCTTCGGAATGTCCAGTTCCTTGAACTTGTCGAGTTCGCGTTTGCGCTGTTCCAGGGTTTCCTCCCAGTCCAGGTCCTGCTCGGCGCACTCGGCCTGCAGGGTCGACAGACCGGCATCCATGCCGAGGATGGCGCCTTGTTTCTCGGCGACTGGATCGACCCAGCCGCGCGCCGGACGCATCCAGTGCATGCGGTTGTAGAGGCTGCGAAACAGGGCAAACGGCGGCGCCCCGGCGGGCAGCGGATAGTCGTCAATCTCGCGGCTTTCCTCGTGCCAGGCGCTGACCAGCGGGGTGGCCGTGCGCGACGTGAAGTCATAGTGCCGCCGGCCCATGGTTTTGTAGGCCTCCAGCATCGCCGCACGCGCCGAGCTGTAGTTAACGTCCGACCAGTTGCCGGACATTTGCTGTGGCGACACGCCGGCGGCCTGGGCGAAGTTGCGCAAGAACGCGTTTTCGAACGACATGTAATTGGCGTTGGGCCGGGTGGCCGTCACCGCGTTGATCTTTTCGCCCGGGAACAGCGTCGGGATGCGCACACCGCCCAGCATGGTTTTGCGCGAGTCGTGGAAGTCGGCGCGCTGATCCTGGTAGTGACTCAGGCTGTCATCGGTGGCCGCGTCGCCGATCGCTTCCTCGACCAGCTGGTGGTCATAGGGGCTCTCGATGTAGGCGCCAAAAATGGCGTTGACCACGGCCGCGTCCAGCTCGACGCCGTCGTACTTGGCCAGCATCCGCATGCGGGTCAGCACCGGGGTAAAAATCCCCGCCGCACCCTTGTGCTGGCCGGCCCGATCCGGGTCGAAGTCGTGCACGATGATCGGCCGGCCCCACGGGGTTTCCTTGGGGATCCAGTCCCAACGCTGACTGTCGGCCCCGGCCCACCAGTCGCCCTGGTGCGCGGCGCGGATGTAATAACCGGTCGCGGCGCCGTAGGCATCCACCGTCACCCCGCCGCGCATCACGTCGTTGTCGAATTGCAGGTAAGGGTTGCTCAGCCGGTCGGGATCGATCAGCTGAATGGCCGTCGCGTAGCGCGCTCGCCCCGGGCCGACCCGGTCAGGAATCCATTGCACCTGGGCCAGCGCATCACCGTCGATCAGCTTGTGGCGAAACGCCAGGCGCATCAGCTGGGTGACGGTGTTGTGCCGCTGGGCATCGGCGTAAAAACCATCACCCTCGGCCCAGGCGCGATAATTGGCGGCCAGGGCCTGGCTGTATTCGTGCGCCCATTCGCCGTCAAAGCCCTTGATGCCGGTGCGCAGGGCCAGCCCGCGATAGTCCGGCTTGAAGATCGGGCGGAACTGACCGCCGATCGAGTTATCGAGGATCCGGGTGATTGCACCGTTGGCCCAGCCATCGTTGCGCACCAGGTCGCGGGCGCGCGCGGCGATGCGGTCCCGGTGCAGGTTGCGCTCGCCATCCGGCGACCACAGCCACGGGTTCCAGGCCTCGACGTGCTCCCCCACCGTGCCGGCCGCATCAAACGCAGTGCGTTCGCCACCGTTGAGCATCTTGGCCTTGCCCGGCGTGGTGCGTAACAGCGGTTGACCGTTCAGGCCCAAAATCCGCACTTCGGCCGCCATCAGAACACCACCCGGATCGGCCGGCGGGCACGCTGGATAATGCCCAGTTGCGACTGCAGCGAGCGGATCAGGTTTTGCACGTCGGCAATGCTGGCCTGGGTGTAGGTGACCGAGCGGCTACCACTGCCCTGGGCATAGCTGACGCTGACCACCTTGGCCCCGCCCTGCAGGTCGACATAGGCCTGTTGGGCCGCCGCCAGATCCGCCTGCAGAGCAGTGTTGGAACGGCCAGCCAGCAGACTGGTGTCCGGGTTGTAGGTTCGGCGCATGGTGTTACCTCAATGCTTCGTGACCAGTCACGCGAGCTTGCGGCGCTTTTTCGGCGCGGCCGGCTCAGGGGCTGGGGAGGGCGGGAGTGGCGGCTGTTCAAGGGTGACGCCGGCCTCGATCGCCTCGGCGGGCACCTCGCGGGCCACCGTGGGTCCGATGGTCTTGGCCAGAGCCATGGCCTCGGCGTTCAAGCGGTAGCCGTGGTGCAGCAAGCCTTGCAGCGCGGCATAGGCGTACACCCGGCAGTCCAGGGCCTCGTTGGCCCGACCTGGGCGAACCTCCCACACCCGGAACTTGTGGCCGGCCTTGAACTTGAGCACCGAGCGTTCGGCGGTCAGCTGCTCGAAATAACCGACGTCGCGCGCCACCGGGAAGTGCATAAAACCGGCGCCCGGGGTGTCCTTGTGCAGGCGCGCGGCAATGGTGTCCTTGGCCGAGTTAACGCCCAGGATGATCGGCCGGAAACTGGCCTTGTTGCGGTTGTTGGGCTTTTTGGTCGGCCATACCGGGTTGCGCTGGCCGCTCTGTGCCGACTCACCCTTGATCGCCCACACCCGCCGGCCGATCCGGGCCTTACAGAAGGCATACACGGCCTGGGTATGGTGACCGCCGGAGTCGATGCAGGTGGCCTTGGCCACAAAGGGCCGGCCATCGGCGCGGTACCACTTGCGCTGCAGGTAGGCATCGAGCGCCGCCTGGGTCTTCGGATCGGAAAATTCGCCCTCGATCACGTGGTAATCCACGCTCCAGGATTCCTCGTCGCGACCCCAGGCCACTCCCTCGATTTCCAGACGGTAATCCTGGACGTCGACCCCGTAGGTGATACAGGCGATTTCGTCGACCAACTCGGCCGCCCACAGTTCGCGGCGATCGAGCAGGGTCTGCAGCCGCACCTCGCGGCCGGCGTGCTTGCGGTAGGGCAGGCCCATTTGGGTGTTCCACCACACCTGCAGCATTTCCTCGTTGCCCTGGGCGGCGATCCACTTGCGCGCCATGTCCGCCGGCTTGTCGCGCGACCAGGGGCTAAACAGCTTGCCAGCCTGAAAGCCGGCGTGCTCGTTGCTGACTGGGTGCGTGCCGCAGGTCAGGCAACGCGCCATGTAGACCGCATGCCGATCACTGGTGCTCCAGGTCCAAACGCGTTCCAGGGCGCCCTCGGGATTGCTGCGCCAGGCCTGCTGGTACTGCTCGCGCGGGTCAATGATCTGTTCGCAGCAGGTGAAGGTCCGGCACTGGTGCCAGCGGGTGGTCTTCAACGCCTTGAGGCGGTCACCCTCGCTCCAGCCGACGCCGCAGCCTTCGCAGTAATAGCGCGCGGTGCGGGTTAGGTGCGTGTTGCCGGCCTTGTCCCATTGCACCTGCTCAAAGGTCGGGAACTGGCGGTGCTGGCAGTGTGGGCAGCAGAACGACGCCTGACGCTGGTCAGAATCCAGATAACAGGCCTCAATCCGGCTTTCCTCTTTGACCGTCGGTGAACACACGCGGATCGACAGCGAGTTGGCGCCGAAGGTCGCCATGCGTTCCTCGGCGATCGGGATCGGCTCACCTTCGCG